>CAVRIA010000026.1:0-52793 GCA_963721115.1 uncultured bacterium | reverse complement strand
CACCGGGGAGGGAACCGCTCAGACGCCGCGGTTCCCTCCCCGCGCCCCTCTCTCCGGTGGCTCCGCTCCGAGGCGAATCCGCTTCCCCGCACAGCACCGGACTTCGCGGTCGGCGCACGTAACGGGATCCGCCTCACTATCTGAATCGACGCGCCACTGACGGTACCTATTCCTTCGGCCTCGCGCACGGCTTCACCACCGCGCCACTCTCTGCCGATCTCGTCCTCACGCCTCTTCGAAAGGTCGAGGCCTTGGGAGTTTTGATTTCTTCTTTCGCTTCGCGATGAAGCGCTTCGATTGCAGTGCGTGACATGATCGATCGAGGTGTTTCGACCGCTTCTCTCGTTCCGAGCACACCGCTCTCTTCGAACGCGCCCGTGGACGCGGTTCGGGCGAGCCGCGCAGCAAGGTGGTGCTCGATCGGGTGGCTCACTGGGACTGCGCTACCTGGCCGCGGGGCGACCACTACACCCGATTTGCCCGCGCAGCGTTCAAGGGAAGTGGGAGCTCGAGGGCGACAACCGTAGGTTTCGCCCTCGAGGGGAGCGGGGGGCGTCAGCCCCGCACCGACAAGGGGGGGCCACCCGCGGGGCGGCGGGGGTCTGTTGCGATTCCGGATTCTCGGTCGGAGACAAGAAGCCCCTCCGCCTCCCCCTTCGATCACAAGGAACCGGTCTGTTTCTGTGCGGGGCTTCCGCCCCTGCGCCCCACCGGGGAGGGAACCGCTCAGACGCCGCGGTTCCCTCCCCGTGCCCCTCTCTCCGGTGGCTCCGCTCCGAGGCGAATCCGCTTCCCCGTTCAGCACCGGACTTGGCGGTCGGCGCGCGTAACGGGACCCGCCTCACTACCTGAATCTACGCGCCACTGACGGGAGCCGACTCCCTCGGTCTCGCGCACGGCTTCACCACCGCGCCACTCTCTTGCCGATCTCGTCCTCACGCCTCTTCGAAAGGTCGAGGCCTTGGAGTTTTGATTTCTTCCTTTCGCTTCGCGATGAAGCGCTTCGCTTGCAGTGCGCGACATGATCGATCGGCGTGTTTCGACCGCTTGCCTCGTTCCGAGCACAACGTTCTCTTCGAACGCGCGCGTGGACGCGGTTCGGGCAAAGCCGCGCAAGAATGGTGGTGGTCGATCGGGTGGCTCACTGGGACTCGGCCGCCTAACCGCGGGGCGACCACTACACCCTATTTGCCCGCGCAGCGTTCAAGGGAAGTGGGAGCTCGAGGGCGACAACCGTAGGTTTCGCCCTCGAGGGGCGCGGGGGCGCAGCCCCGCACGGACAACGGGGGTCCACCCGAGGGGCGGCGGGTGTCCGTCGGGATTCCGGATTCCGATCGGAGAGAAGAAGCCCGTCCGCCTCCCCTTTGATGACAAGGAACCGGCTTATTTTGTGCGGGGCTTGCGCCCCTGCGGCCCCACCGGGGAGGGAACCGCTCAGACGCCGCGGTTCCCTCCCCGCACCCCTCTCTCCGGTGGCTCCGCTCCGAAGCGAATCTGCTTCCCTGCTCAGCACCGGACCTGGCGGTCGGCGCGCGTAACGGGACCCGCCTCACTGCCTGAATCTACGCGCCACTGACGGGAGCCGACTCCCTCGGTCTCGTACACGGCCTCACGACCGCGCCTCTCTCTTGCCGATCTCGTCCTCCCGCCTCTTCGAAAGGTCGAGGCCTTGGAGTTTTGATTTCTTCCTTTCGCTTCGCGATGAAGCGCTTCGCTTGCGTGCGCGACATGATCGATCGGCGTGTTTCGACCGCTTGCCTCGTTCCGAGCACAACGTTCTCTTCGAACGCGCGCGTGGACGCGGTTCGGGCAAAGCCGCGCAGCAATGGTGGTGGTCGATCGGGTGGCTCACTGGGACTCGGCCGCCTGGCCGCGGGGCGACCACTACACCCTATTTGCCCGCGCAGCGTTCAAGGGAAGTGGGAGCTCGAGGGCGACAACCGTAGGTTTCGCCCTCGAAGGGCGCGGGGACGGTAGTCCCGCACCGACAATGGGGGTCCACCCGAGGGGTGGCGGGGTCTTGCCGCGGGGATTCTGGAATCTCGGTCGCACACAAAGAATCCCTCCGCCTCCCCGTTGATCACGAGGAACCGGGTTGTTCTGTGCGGGGCTTGCGCCCCTGCGGCCCCTCCGGGGAGGGAACCGCTCAGACGCCGCGGTTCCCTCCCCGCACCCCTCTCTCCGGTGGCTCCGCTCCGAGGCGAATCCGCTTCCCCGTTCTGCACCGGACCTGGCGGTCGGCGCGCGTAACGGGATCCGCCTCACTACCTGAATCTACGCGCCACTGACGGGAACCGACGCCCTCGGTCTCGCGCACGGCTTCACCACCGGCCACTCTCTGCCGATCTCGTCCTCACGCCTCTTCGAAAGGTCGAGGCCTTGAGGGTTTTGATTTCCTTCAAGACCCAACAGCCAACAGCTCAGCAACGTAACAACCTGCCCTTTCGCTTGCAGAGATTCATTCACTGCGAAGGGAAGAAGTACAAGAAGTACGCCGGCGGGTTCTTCGCATTCGCGCCGCGCCCCTCGACGAACTCGCCGCCGGGCAGTCCGGCGCGCAGGCGCTCGCCCACCCAGGCGTGCGGCTGGTCGTTGATGTAGACGAAGCAACTCTTGCGACCGGGCGGTACGAGGGGCGAGAAGTCTGTTTGCTGCCGGCCAATCGTCACGAAGTCGTAGGGATGCGGCCGCTGCGTCGCCCGCGCCGGTTCGTACATGCCGATGGTGATGGCGTGGGAGAGCATGTCGGGGTTGACGAACAGCAGATGGTACCGGGGCAACAGGCGCTCCGCTTCCTCGATCATCAGATGGCGGTACACCGGCCCGAAGTACGGGTAGACCAAGCCGGCCGGGTTGCCGACGGCGTACGAGCGCAGGCCGCGAAGCGACGCCAGAACCAGTGCGGCGCCGACCGCCGCCGCGGCAAGCCGTCCCGTCCACGGCTGCCAGCGACAGCCCTTGGCGGCTGCGACGAGGTCCCGGCAGAAACGCGCCCCGGCGAAGTAGACCAGGGGCCACACGATCAGGGCTCTCCGGTTGAGCGGGAAGATCAGCAGCGGCGGCAGCATGCCGATCAGGTAGTACACCGAGCGCGTCCAGCTCGACGGCCGCGCCAGATCGACGAGCGCGTAGAGCACGCCCAGGCCGAGCGCGGGCGCCCACCAGACGAGAATGTCGGTTTGCCCGAACACGTCGCGAAACCACCAGTCGACGTTGCGCGCGAAGTTGTCGACGATCACGGTGAGGGGCTGCCTCTCCGGCGTGACGGCGTGGGCCGTGTTCTTGTGCCAGATGACGGTGTCGGTCGCGAGGTGGCCGAAGCTCGAACGCATCAACGCGCTGCTCTCGCTCTGTGAGAGTTGGACGACGACGATCAGAGCGAACGCCGCGACGGCGAGCAGCGGCTCCCAGCGGTGCCCCGCGCGCAGGAACCCGATGAGGACGACGACCGCGAAAAAGGCATACAACACCTGCAGCGGCGCATAGGCCCAGCTGATCATTCCGGCGCCGGCGCCGAGCGCCAACCATGCCACGCGGGTGTGGCGGCCCTCTCCCCGCGTGCGCTCGGCCAGCCACAACAGGGCGAGCGCCAGAGCCGCGCTCACGCAGTAGAAGGAACCGAAGCGCGCCTGCATGAGCTGCCAGGGCGAGAAGGCGAACAACGCCAGCGCCACCGGCGCCCAAAGGCCGGGTAGCGCCGTTCGCAACCACATCCAGAGGACGAGCAACAGCGCGGTGGAGCCGACGACCTCGGCAAAGCGCACCGCGAAGACCGTGCCGCCGAAGACCTTCATCGACGTCCACAGGATCGGCAGATGCAGAGGCGACTGGCCTCCCCCGGCGAGCGGGTAGTCACGAATCCCGAAGAACGGCGAAGGCCAGTTGCCTTCGAGGGCCTTCAGACCCTCCTCGCCGGTCATCGCCGCATACGTGTTGAGGTTCGCCGGCCACGTGCCGAGGGCGACGCACTCGAGGGCGACCGCAATCAGTACGATGGCCAGCCCCACCCACACCGGGCTCTTCGCCTCGCCGGAGTCGGTCCGCGTCCAGCCGAAGCGCGCCGTGTGAGCGATCAGGACGGCGTACGCCGCCAGCACGAACCCCGTGGCGGCCCAGGAATCGAGAGCAAAGCAGCCGCGTCCGATGGCGACCAGGGCGACCGCGCCGCACAAGCTCGCCAGCCGTCCACGCGCCGGAGCCTCGGAGGTGGCAAGGTCGATCGCGATGCCCGCCAGGCACAGCGCTACCAGCCCGCAGAGAAGAGCGGGCAACAGAGGCTCGATCTGCTCGTACGGAGCGGAGAGAAAACGCGAAGGCTGCATGAGCTGACCGCCGCGGCCAGCAAACAACAGACGACTCGCGCTTGGCAAACACGCTCGGCCCGGGCGGGCGGCTTGTTATGGAGACGGTACCTCGGCGGGCACGAGCTGCTCGACGAAGTGTCGAACTCCGTCGGCGATCTCGAGGATGGTGACCGATTTCAGCGGAATGTGGCTGCCCGAGGCGTAGCTGATCGTGCCGGTGACGCCGGCGAAGTCCTGCGTGCCGGCGAGCGCGGTTCGGACCGCGTCGGCGTCTTCACTGCCGGCCCTGTCGATGGCGGACACGAGCAGCCGCGCGGTGTCGTACCCGAGCGCCGCGAACGCGTCGGGAGTGCTGCCCGGATAGGCCTTCTCGTAGGCGTCGCGGAACGCGATCACGCGGGGATCCTGGCTGTCCGCGCCGAGATAGGCGTGCGTGGTGAAGAATACGTCGCCGATCTCCGGGTGCGCACTCCACAGGTCCCCGGAATCGAAGCCGTCGCCCCCGAGAATCGGCGTCGTGACGCCGGCGGCGCGAAGCAATTGGACCGCCGCGAGCGCGTCGTCCGGCTGCGCCGCCAGGTAGATCAGGTCGGCGGGCTCGACGCCGCGAATCGTGTCCTCGCTCAGGTCCTCCGGTGTGTACGTCTGCACCGAGACGATCTGCCCGCCGAGCTGCTCGAAGCGCGTCCGGAAGTATCCCTGCAGGAGGACCGTGTACGAGGAAGCGGTGCTGTAGAGAATGGATACCGTGCGCGCGGAGCGCTTCCCGTACGCCCACTCGGCGCCGGCGGCGGCCTGGACGTTGTCACCGAAGCAGGCGAGAAACAGCCACTCTGGAACCTGGGCCGGCAGCTCCGGCGACGTCGCCCCGGAGGTGAGAAACAGGCGATCACTCGCCGCGGCCACGGGTGCCGCGGCGAGCACCTGATCGGTGTCCGAAAGCCCGATCAGGCCCGGCATCGAGGGGTAGCGACTCAGCAGGTCGGCGGTCTTCGTCGCGATGACGTTCGTGTCCGTCTCGCCGTTTTCCAACGCCAGCTCGACGCGCCGGCCGAGCACGCCGCCCGAGCCGTTCACCTCGTCCACCGCAAGCTGTGCGCCGCGCGATGAGGGGATGTCGAGCGAGGACTGGGCTCCGGTCAGATTGTAGATCGCGCCGAGAACCACGGGACCGTTCCCCTCTCCGTCGTCGCCGCAACCGGCGATGGCGAGGGCGGCGGCCAGAAGGATGCAGGCGAGAGACGAGTGGCGATGCATGCGTCCGTGTTGCCTGTTTTTCGCGGTGTGTTCAACCGCGATCAGTGATCAGTGGTCAGTTTTCAGTTGTCGGTAACCGACTCCTGATCACTGACCTGAAACTCGCCCGGGCTGTGCCCGGGTTCGTAGGCAAAGGCTGGGGCTCGGGCTGAGGCCGGGGATCGATCCCAAAGACCGCGCGAAGCGCGCACCGTCCTTAGCCCGAGCCTGAGCCTCAGCCTCAGCCTGTTCCGGAAGTCCGTGTGTTTCTCGTCGAATGATCCGGCGTAGCCCGAGGGTGAGACTGACTACTGACAACTGACTACTGACTACTGACAACTGATTACCGGCGCGCGATTCTGTACAGGACGTGGCGCCGGAGCGGGTGGCCGTCCGGCACGAGCGGGTGGTCGAAATCATCCGCCGGCGCGTGGGTCATTCCGATCCGCTCCATGACGCGGCGAGAGCGTGCATTCGCGGGCACCGTGAACGAGACGATCTCCTCTAGCCCGAGCACCTCGAAGGCGAAGGCCAGCGCGGCCCGCGCGCCCTCCGTGGCGTAACCGTACCCCCAGTGGGCCGCGCCCAGGCGCCATCCGATCTCCACGCACGGCGTGAAGTGCGCTTCGAAGCCCGGCACGGAGAGGCCCACAAACCCGATGAAGGGCGCCACGCCGCAAACCTCCACGGCCCAGAGACCGAAGCCGTGCTCATCGAAGTGGGCCTCGATGCGCGCGGCGAGTGAGTCGCTCTCCTTTCGCGACAGTCGTTTCGGGAGATGCTCGGCGACTCTCGGGTCCGCGTTCAGTGCCGCGAACGGGTCCCGGTCACCGGGAAGCCAGCGCCGAAGCCGCAGCCGGTCCGTGCGGAGCTCGCGTGGCACGATCATCGAGAGGCCCACCGTTCACTCGAGCAGATCGGTTGTGAACGTTTCACGCCAGCAGTCGAACGAGGCATCGGTTTGCCGATATGCCCGGGCGTCCAACCGCGTCAAGGGATGATCGGCGAGCCCCCGCGCGGCGCGATTCGCACTGGCGCGACGAGGCTCGGATGAGGGAAAGTGGAGACACCAAATGCATCCGGAGTGAGCGATGGGTTCTGCGGTCGATTACGACGATGTCGCCAGCGAGTACGACCGGCGCTACAGCCTGAACGAGTACCCCGGTCTCGAGCAGGCCCTCGTCCGTTTCGCCGGCGCCGGCGGGGCGACGCTCGAGGTCGGTTGCGGAACCGGTCACTGGCTGGCCGCTCTGCGGCGTCGCGGATGGCGGGCGATGGGAGTCGACTCATCGGCGCAAATGCTCTTCGAGGCGCGCCGAAACCTCGGCCCCGCACCGCTCGTCCGGGGTCGAGCGGAACGTCTCCCGTTGCGCAGCGCGTGCTTCGATCGCATGTTCTGCATCAACGCCGTTCACCATTTCGAGGGCAAGCGAGATTTCCTCCGCGAGGCGCGGCGACTTCTCCGTCCGGGTGGCGCCCTGATGGTCGCCGGGCTCGACCCGCTCGCCGGGCTCGATCGCTGGTCCATCTACGACTTCTTCGCGGGCACGCGGGAAGCCGACGAGCGGCGCTACCCGTCCACCGCCTCGATCCGGGAGTGGATGAGCGACGCCGGGTTTGCGGACTGCCGCTCGGAGGTCGTCGAGCATCTGCTGTTTCGAATGGAAGGCCGCAAGGTCCTCGAGGAGGATCGGCTCAGCAAGAGGTCGACGTCTCAGCTCGCGCTGCTGAGCGACGACGCCTACGGGCAGGGGATCGAGCGCGTGCGGCGCGCCGTTGCGGACGCCGACGCGCGGGGCGAGACCTGCTGGTTCGAAGTCGACCTCCGCCTGTTCGCCACGTTTGGCCACGTATCCTGAAGTGCAGGTTGTTGGGTTGTTGAGCTGTTGGTTGTTGGAGCGTAGCAACGTCCCCATTCCCCAAGGCAGAATACGTCACGTCGTTCACGCCACGTTCACAACGCGCTCGAAGCAGCGGAACCCGTTCATCCACCCGGACACGGATCGAGGCGCAGGGAGACGGCGGTGTCCCTGGCCTCGCGGGGGTAGAGACCGATCGCGGCGGCGCCGCGGGCTACCGCGTACTTCTCGAGCTTGAGTGCGTGGATCGCCCTGACGGTCGCGCGGTCCTCGTGAAGCACCGGCACCACGCACCGAATCTCCCCATTTCGGAGCAGCTGGACGCGCGCTCCATCCAGGGAGTGCTCGACCGCCTTCCAACGCGGCATCCCCACCCACTCGCCGTCGTCGCGGTCGACGATCCAGGGCGCAGCTCGGCCGGATTGCCGGCGCTGTCGGTGGCGTACAGCGACACCACCTCTTCGAGCTCCGCCATCGTCGCGTAGAGCCCGAGGAAGAGCACCACGGGGCTGGCCGCCAGCGCCAGCCACCCGAGCCAGCGCGGCGCGGCGGGCCACACCACCACGCCGCCGAGCAGCAGCGCACCCAGCCCGCCGAACAGGTTCGCGCCGCGCGGCACCGCGTAGGGGCCCTCGTGCTGGAGACGCACCGCGAAAACGGCGACGCCCACGGCGAGGAGCCCGCAGCCAACTGCGGTCTGGACCTTGGACGACGATCTGGGTTTCGTCACGGTGTTCCTCCACACAGACGGTTTGTGGTGCCAGTGTCGTGTCCGATAACTAGTGTGCTGTTGAGGGACGATGATACTTTGAGTACGCTCCCCAAGGGGTTCATTCGCAAGGTACCATCGTCCACAACGTCCCCTTCTGGCAACACACGGCGCTCACTTCGCGGCCCAGTCCTCTACCCGAAGTCGTGGCACACGAGAAAACTCTGCGGCGTTATGAGTGACCAAGGTGAGGTCATGGGCAAGCGCGATTGCCGCAATCAAGAGATCGCGCTCGCCGATCGGTCTGCGGCGCAGGTGATGTCGAATCCGCGCGTGGTGTTCTGCAGCGTCGCGATCGAACGCGAGGACCTGGAACGGCTCTATCACCGATTTCCACGCCTCACGGGTGCGTACCGGGCTGCTACTCTTTTCGGCGCCATACCACAGTTCGGCGATGGTGATGCTGGAGACAGCGAGGTCGTCGGGGCTCTGCTGCTGGAGATGTGCGCGCACACCCCGATGCCGAGATCAGGTCGCCGACCGCCTGGTCGCCGTGCTGCGTCTTCAGCGCGGTGGAGTCTGCAGACCGCCGCGGTGATCGGCAAGGAGTTCAGCGAGCCGGTGTTGACGCAGGTGCTCGCCGACGTCGCGCCGCGAGACGCGGCAGCGACCGACGTGTCCGCCGCACTGCGCGTCCCCTCGGTGCTCAGCGGTGCGAGCGGCAGCTGCAACGCGGCGCGGAGGACACCGTCGCGCTCATCGAGGATTCGCACTGGATCGTCCATACGCAGATCGTCGCCGATCTTGCCGACGACGACCGTCCCGGAGTTGAGCCCCATGCGCGTCGAGAAGCCGACGCCGTGCTCGCGCTTCAGCTCGGTCGCGTAGCGCGCGATCTCATCGCGCAGAGGCAACGCAGCGTGACAAGCGCGCTGGGCGTGGTCCTCCTGCGCGATCGGCGCCCCGAACAGCGCCATGATGCCGTCGCCGGTGAACTTGTCGACGAAGCCCTCGAAGCGCTCGACGCCGTCGGAGAGGATGCGGAAAAAGCGTTGCATGATGGCGCCGAACTCTTCGGGGTCGAGCTGCTCGGCGAGCTCCATCGACCCCTTGACGTCGGCGAATAGGACGGTGACCTGCTTGCGTTCGCCCTCGAGGGCGGACTTGGATTGCAAGATTTTGTCGGCGAGATGCTTGGGTGTGTAGGAGGCGGGCGATCGGTGGGAGGGCGAAGCTCCCGCTGAGCCTTCTGCCGCCCCGCCTGCGGCTCGGCCGGCCCCTCGCCCTCCCAAGGGCTCGCCGCACGCGCCGCAGAAGCGATGGTCCGGCGGGTTGGCGTGTTGGCACGACGGACAGCGACTCTCGAGCGCGGCGCCGCAGCCGCCGCAGAAGCGGTTGTCGGCGGGGTTCTCGTGTCCGCAGGCAGCGCAGCTCATGCTTCGATCGACCTCGCGTACTCGTCCCAGCCGGTGACACCCATCTGCGCGAAGAGACGCCGCGCCTCGGCAAGGTCGCGTGCCATGCCCTCGGCGTCGCCGCGCAGGCGAGCGAGCCCGGCCCGCTCGAGCAGGATCAAGGGGAGCATGCCCTTCATATCGGTGCGCCGAATCAGATCGAGTGTCACGGCGATCAGCGTTTCGATCTCACCCTGGTGTTGTCGGGCACCGAGCATGCGGAACACGCGCGCCGCGAGGGCCCCCTGCATGGCGCGCGGCCAGTCCAAGGCGTTGGCGTTTGCTTGCTCGATACCTCGGCGCGCCAGCCCGAGACTGCGATCGCAATCCCCGATCCCTGCCCGGCAGAGCGCCTGGAAGCCGTCGACGAGCATGCTCCACTCGCGGCCAGCACCGGTCGCAGCGATGCGCTGGCGCGCGCGTTCGAGCAGCGCGTCACCCTCGTCCCAGCGCAACGCGAGACAGCTCGCGACGCCGCAAGCCGCCAGCGCGTACACCACGTTGCGGTCCGCGCCGAAACGTTCTGCTATTTGCAGCGCTTCACCGGTGTAACGTCGGGCTCGCTCCGCATCGCCCATGATCCAGCAGGGCCAGATGCGGTCGGTGGCGGCCTGCGCCATGTCCGCCCGCAACCGGGATCTGCGCAAGAACACGGGAAACCGTTCCGCGAACTCCAGCGCTTCGTGAGGCCGCCCCAGCACACTCTGCACGGCGGACCGGATCGAAAGACACTCGACATAGAGCCGCCAACCGAGAACCTCGATGTCTGCAGCGGCGTCGCCTCCGCCGATCTCGACAGCCTGGTTGTAGATCTGCTCGCTCTCGTGCGGCTTCCCTTGCCACGCGACGGCGCGCCCCAGCGACCAGCGCGCGAAGAGTTGAAGAGAACGATCACCCTCGGCATCCGCGAGCGTCATGGCGCGCGTGGCGTGCTCGACCACGGACGACCACTGGTTTTGGCCGGTCTTGAGCCAGGCATACGCCGCTTCGATCAGGGCTTCCGCACGGCGATCGTTCGCGCGTCGAGCGAGAGGGATCGCTTCCGCGAAGACGGCCTCGGATTCGGCGGCCTCGGCGCCTAGACGATCGAGTATATCGATCAACGCGGGGTACACCTCCAAGAGGAGCGACGTGCGCTCGGGCGAGTCCGGCAGCTTGCCCAGCAGCGCGCGTGCCTGGGCCCAATGGCGACGCGACGCCGCCAGGTCGTTGGCGCGCACCCAGCGAGCCGCGCGCGCGTGCCACGTCGCCGCCCGCAGCGGCTCTCCTGCTTCCGTCCAGTGATGCGCCAGCAGGCCGGCGTGCTCGTCGAGACGGTCTGGCTCAGCGGTGGCGATCGCCTCGGCCACTGAAGCGTGCCGTGCCCGCCGCGATGCGGCCAGCTGCGCGCCGAGAGCGACCTCGTGCGTTAGCGGATGCTTGAAGGCGTACTCCGCTACCGGGTAGATGGCGCGCTCATACGCGAGCTCGGCGGTGAGCAAGGCCGACAAGGCGGCTTCGAGGTCGTCACCTCCGATCTCGATCACCGACTCGAGCAGCGGGCGCGGGAACTCCCTGCCGATCACCGCCGCGGTGTAGAGCACCTGCTTCTCCCGATCGCCCAAGCGGTCGATCCTCGCTGCCAGCACGACTGCACCGTGGCCGGCACCTCGAGCGCGTCGATCACCGTCGCCAGCTCGTAGGCACCCCGCGTACCCACGAGGCGGCCGGCGTCGATGAGCGAGAGCACGATCTCCTCGACAAAGAACGGATTGCCGCCGGTGCGGGCCCCGACCAGCGCCGGCAGTGCCGCAACCGACGGGCTCCCACCCACCACAATCGGCGCACCAGCTCCGCCAGCGCCTCCGCGCCGAGCGGCGCCAGCGGCAGCTGCAGCTACCGACGACTTCCGTGTCCAATCCGCCTGATACTCGGGACGGAAGTTCACCAGCAGAAAGGTGCGGCTGTCGCGCTCACGGCCTCGACGATCTGCGCCAGGAAGAGATCGCTGCCGGGTCGATCCAGTGCAGATCCTCGATCAGCAGCACGATCGGCTCGGCCTCGCTGCGCGCTCGGACGAGGCGGCGCAGGAAGGTGAACAGCTGGCGTTGCCGCGCCGCGGGCTCGAGCTGGAGCGGCGGCACCCGGGGTCGCCGACGCCGAGAAAGTCGAGCACCAGGGCAGCGGTCGTCCGAAAATGCCTCGTCGAGCAGCACCAGCTCGCCGGCGATCTTCTGGCGCGCCCGCGCGGTCGCGTCCTGCTCGGTGATGCCGAAGAAGCTACGCAGCAGTCTCGAGCACGGGCAGGAACGGGATCGTTCTTGCCGTGCGCCGGGCAGTGGGCCCTCGTAGACCATGAGCCCGCGGGCGCGGCAGCGCTCGACGAACTCGGGCACAGCCGGCTCTTGCCGACGCCGGCTTCTCGCGACCGCCGCCGACGACTGCGCCGTGCCCTCGAGCGCTGCGCCAGCGCCGCTTCGAGCGCCTCCATCTCGCCGCTGCGGCCGACGAAGCGCGACAGAGCCGCGGGCGCGCGAGAGGTCGAGGCGCGTGCGCGTGGCTGCCCACGCCCTCGAGCTCGAAGACGCGCACCGGTTCGCGGGCTCCTTTGATCTGCACTGGCCCGAGCTCGCGCAAGGCGAAGTAGCCCGTCGACGATCCTCGGCGTGTGCTCGGATGAGCGCGATGCCGTCCGGCGGCGCCAGCTGCTCCATGCGCTGGGCGAGACCCACCGTGTGCCCCTGCGCGGTGTAGTCCATGCGCAGGTCGTCGCCGATCTTGCCGACCACCACCTCGCCCGAGTTGAGGCCGATGCGCGACCGAAAAGTTGACGCCCGCGGCGATGCGCAGCTCGTCGGCGTAGCTGGCTCAGGCCTCGCGCAGGTGCAGCGCCGCGTAGCAGGCGCGCTGCGCGTGGTCCTCGTGCGCGATCGGCGCACCGAAGAGCGCCATGATGCCGTCGCCGGTGAACTTGTTCGACGTGCCCTCGAAGCGGTCGACGCCGTCGGAGAGGATCTCGAAGAACCGTTGCATGATGGCGTGCCAACTCCTCCGGGTCGAGCTGCTCCGCCAGCTCCATCGAGCCCTTCACGTCGGCGAACAGCACGGTGACCTGCTTGCGCTCGCCCTCGAGGGCGCTGCGGCTGTGCAGAATCTTCTCGGCGAGGTGGCGAGGCGTGCAGGCCAAGAAGTTCGGGGATACGGGGTTGGGGGTCAGGGAGGAATCGGAATCCCTCAACCCCGAACCCCCCAACCCCTGAACCGCCTGCAGTTGCGCGCCACATTGGTCGCAGAACTTTTGGCCAGCTGGATTCTCGGCGCCGCACGACGAACAAACGGGCTCGCTCACCAGCGACGTCGCACAAGCGCCGCAGAACCTGGCGCCCTCTCGATTCTCATGTCCGCACGCCGTGCACCGCACCTTGCGGCTCCCCCTAACACTCTAACAACGTAACAACCTAACAACCTATCTCTTTCGCCAGTCGCGCCACGTGCCCCGCTGCTCCCATCTCTTCGTACAGACGATGCGCCGCGCGCAAGCAGCGTTCACGTACCGCGCCGGCAGAGCGGCGCGCCCTTCGTGAATCAGCGGCTGGAGCGCGCGGGCTCCAGTCTGGTAGCCGACGATGTCGGCACCCATCTGCAAGTCGGCGCCAGCCAGCAACAGGGCTTCGTCGTCGGCGTCGACAGCCGCTGCGAGGGATCCGTGACAGAGCCGTGCGTAGAGGAGATCCAGCGCGAGCGCGGCGCGTGTTGCCCGGTCACCGGCACGTCGGGCGATGGTCATGGCCTCTTCCATCAGCGCGAGATACTCGGGCAGGTCGCCCGCGCTCTGGCGCAGCGTCGCGTAGTGGCAGATCAGCACCGAGAGCGCCTGCTCGTCGCCACTCGTCC
Source organism: uncultured bacterium (assembly GCA_963721115.1). Classification (GTDB taxonomy): domain Bacteria; phylum Desulfobacterota; class Binatia; order HRBIN30; family CADEER01; genus CAVRIA01. The sequence continues at coordinate 39,358 of CAVRIA010000026.1, read as the reverse complement.
AGGCCGAGGACGCGCCTGGCGATCTGGACCCGGCCGTAACGGTCGGCGTTGTGACCCAGGCCGGAACGGGCAAGAGCCGTCTGTACGACAACGTCGGGTCTTCTCGCGGGCGACGAGATCGCTGTCGCGCTCGTCGATCGCGAAGGAGGTCCGCATCAGCTCCACCATCGGGAGCAGCGGGATGTGGCTGCGCGGCGCTCGCCACGCAGATGCCAAATCAGAATGTCACTATCGACGTAGACCCGCATGAGCGTCGCGCTACGCGCGCGCGCGGCGGTGATCGCGGGTCACGGAACGTTCAAAGATTTTCCGGGAGCGCTGGATCGTCTTCTCAGGCTTCTCGCGGCGTTGCCAGGCGCCGCATGTCTCGGCCCAGACGTCCCGCCCACCCTTCTCAGGGCCTGCGGCCCGCAACTGAATCGCTTCTTCAATCACCTGTTTCTTGGTGCGGCCCAGGCGTTGGCAGAGACGGTCGAGCTCGTGAAGCACGCTCTCGCTGATGCGGGTGGAAAACACCTTGTCCATAGTCACCTCCAACAGAGCGCATCTAAGATAGTAGGCGTAAGCACCCGATCAAAGCAATCGGGCCCGCACGCCGAACGGTGTGGCGTGGTTGCCTCATGCATCCTTCTGCTGACCGTTGGTTGCTGACACTGGCGGCTGATTCCTTCCGCATGTTCCGGTGCGCCGATCTCTTCGTAGCCGTGCAGATCACCGTCGGCTATCCCCAGGCATTATTGGGAGTCCATTCGTTTCGTTCGCTGTTGGGAAAGGACGAGATGCGATCTGGAAGGGGGCCGCGTCGGGGGGGGCGGGGGAATGCGCGGAGGGGAGGGCGTCGGCGGCGATTTTCGTCTATTCGCCACGTTCGGCCAGGTATCCTGAAGTGCAGGTTGTTGGGCTGTTGAGCTGTTGGTTGTTGGAGCATTGATGACCAACAAGGAACAACCCAACAACCAACAACCCGCCCTTTCAGAGCGAGGCGAGGAACGCCAGCAGCTGGCGCTGCTTGTCGGCGGGCAGCCGGCGGTAGGCCGAGGTCACGCCCCGCGCCTGCCCGGCATGGCGAAAGATCGCTTCCTGCGCCGTGGAGGTGAGGCCGTCGTGCATGAGGCGATTGCGCGTGCGCAGCCCCCACAGCGGGGCGGTGCGCATCTGATTGGCGGTCGACTGCAGCTCCGCCGTGGGCAGAACGGGGATGCCGTCGCCGGTGCCGACGTCGTGCAACAGGAAGTCGCTGTACGGATGGATGATCTTGTTGCCCAGCGCGTCGGGCACGATGAAGGTGCCGCCGTTGATCGCCGTGCCGGGGGCGGCGGTGACGATCGACGGAACGTGGCATCCGGCGCAGCCGACATCGGCGAACCATTGCTCGCCCGCCTCGACGTCCGCGGTGATCGGCCCGCGCGGCGGAGCCTTCGTCGAGCGCATGAAGTCGGCGAACGCCACGACGTCGGTGCCGTCGTCCTCCGGATCCCGAACGGGATCGTAGGGCGTGCCGAACCCGACGAACAGTCCGCTGGAGGTGTTCTCCTCCGGGAAGAAGGGGCTGGTGATGCCCATCTCGTTGACGTAGGCGTCGGCTGAGAACGATTCGAGGCTGGCGTGCTGGCTCTTCCAGCCGAAGCGCCCGATGCGGGCCAGCCCGTTCGCCTCCAGGACGGAAGCGATGAGCGGCGTGCCGCGCAGACCCGGGGGCTGCCGGTCGCGAATGGCGAGCAGGGTGCTGTTGGCGATGCACTCCACGAAGCCGTTGCCGAGCGTGTTGGTCGACAGGCGAAAGGTTCGGATGTCGTCCTCGAAGGAGACGTGCTCGACGATCTCCGCGTTCGTCGCCCGCGACTGGATCAGCGAGCCGCCGGTCGACTCGAAGAACCGCTCCGCCTCCAGGTGCCCGGTGCGGTGCTCGGCCACCTGACTCGAGCCGCCGGTCACGACGCTCTGGTGACAGCTCGCGCAGCTGTCCGCGTTGTAGACCGGCCCCAGCCCGTCGGCGACCGTTTCCACCTCTTCGAAGAGGAACCGGTCGTCATTGAACGAACGCAGCGGCACGACCGTGTCCTCGTCGAGGCTGTCGAACGCCGGGCCCTGCTCCGTGAAGCCGTTGGTGAGATTGTCGAAGCCGGTGGGCGCCTCGCCGGCGCCGCTGGCGCCTGCGTCGACCGCGGCAGGGCCTTCGTCGTCGATCGCGCCGCGATGGGCGAATCTGTCCCGGCGAATGCCGGCGGAACCATTGCGCGTATGCGCGCTCTCCGCGACGGTCGCGGTAGTGGCGACCAGCGCGAGCGCGGCCGCCGAGGCGAAGATCGATCTGGAGCTCCCCTTCATCTGCTGTTCCTCCCTTTTTGTCGGCGTCGCCCCGGGTGTCCCCAGGGCCGGTCCCGCATCCGGGACCCCGGCCTACGATCGGTTGTGGGCATCTCGGTAGGAGAGACGCATTATTGCGTGGAAATATTTCCCACCGTGGGAATATTTCCCACTAAAGTATGATGAGGGCGTGAAAATGCGCCCCTTCGTCCGAGTCGACCGGTGCACGCGACGGCGCCGTCTCTAGCGGCCAGCTCGTCTCAGAACGCGGGCGATTCGCCCCCTTGCGGGCATTTGACAGGGTGGTAATCTGGTCATACCATGGTCGTACCAATCTGTGAGGTTCTTCATGGCGAAGGGTGCGGTCAAGATTGCCGTGAGTGTTCCGCCCGCCCTCTTCCGGGCGGTCGAGACGGCGAGGAAGCAAGCCGGGCAGAACCGGAGCGCAGCCGTTCAGGAAGCGCTTCGCCAGTGGCTGAAGAGCCGAGCCCAGGCCGAGTTGGTGAGGGAGTACGAAGCCGGCTATCGCAGGCGCCCCGAAGATCAACGCGAGATCCAGGCGGCGATGCAAGCTGCCGTCGATCTGTTCGGCGACGAGGACGAGTGGTGATGCGCCGCGGCGAGGTGTGGTGGGCCTACCTGCCGCCGCCCGCAGGGCGCCGCCCCGTCGTCCTGCTGTCGCGCAACGAGGCCTACGCCGTGCGGCAGCTCGTGATCGTGGCGCCGGTGACGACGCGCATCCGCCGTATCCCGACGGAGGTTTCCCTGGGGAAATCCGAAGGCTTGTCGAAGTCGTGCGTCGCCAACCTGGATGTCGTCACGACGGTCCCCAAAGCGGCACTCCGCGATCACATCGGCACCCTGGAGCCGGGAAAGCTCGTGGCGATCGACCGCGCACTCAAGTTCGCCGTCGGGCTGGTCTGAAGAGAGCCTCACCGTTGAAGTTTTGGAGTGCTCTTCCCGGGACGGGGGCTTCCCGTTTCCGGCTTCAGGTCTTCTCCAGGCGGCGATCGGCGATGGTCATGACCTCGACCAGGCGCTCGAGGGCCGGCCCGAGCTGCGGGCTGGGGAACGAGTGCAGCACGACTTCCTTGGCGAGAAGCGTGACCAGATAGCGCAGCTTGCGGCGCGGCGCCTCGGAGGCGATGCCGAAATCGGGGTGGGCGCTGTTGACCTCCCAGTGCTCGTCGCGCATGCGCGAGCGCCACGATCCGTTCGGGTCGTCGACGAAAATCGGCTCCGGAATGCCCGCCCGGCGCGCTTCCTCGGCGGCACTCGCCTCGACGATACGAATCGACGACGCGGCGCGCGCCTCCGCTCCGTTCTCTCGCGCGACGGCGGCGATCTCGACGGTACCCGTGTCGGGGCCGGCATGGAATACGACCACGGCGCCGCGGGTCGGATCCAGGTGGCCCAGGGCGCCGGCGGTCCACTCGATCTCGAGCGCGCGATCGATGCGCGTGCCGCTCGCGTCGCGCGCATCGGCGCGCAGACGCCGCTCACCCAGCCGTTCGACACGCGTCACCGCCGGCACGATCTGCAGGGTGGCCAGAGGCCCCGGCGGAAGCAGCGATGGCATCTCTTGCTCGGGCGCCGCCTCCTCTCCTCCCGGCTCCGGCATCGCCACCCCGTCGGGGGGCGGCGCGCCGCCTTCCGGTTCGGGCTCGCGGACCTCGCCGCGTCCGTCTCCCGGCGCGCCGCCGAGCGGTGCGCTGTCGTGTGCGCGGACGGCGAAAAAATCGTACTCCGGCGCCAGGCGCGGCAGGTCGCGGAACGCCTTCTCGAGCTGGCGGAGGACGTCCGCCTCCAGCGCCGCAGCCGTGCGCGCCTCGGCTTCCTTCACCTGCTCGAGGATGGCGGGCTCGACACTGCGCAGGGCGGCGGCGAAAGCGAAGGCGGCCTGGTTGGGAAAGACGCCGCGCCGCGTTCCGGGCGACACCTCGAAGTCGGGGAACTCGACCAGACCGCACAGCCGGTGGTCGAGCCACGGCGGATGGTGGAAGTCCGCGGCATCGAGCTGCGCCACCTCGTCGTACACGATCGTTCCGCCCGACGAGATCGACACCTGCCCTTCTTCGGCGCCGCCCGGCGGGCGCAGGTAGATCTCGATCCGAATGGGCGCGAAGCCCTGCACCGGAATCTCCGCCGGCAGCGCCAGACGCTGGCCCGAGAAGCGCGCCGGCTGCACCTCGAGCACCTTCGGTGCCCGCCCGCGGGCGATGCGGTCGCGCACCAGGATCGAGAGGTCGCGCGACAGGAGCTGGCCGCGCAGCTCGGCTGCCAGATAGTCGGCGATGCGCCGCGCGCTGAGGTTGAGGAAGGCAGAGCGGTGCAGGCTTCGCACGACGATCTCGGTGTAGCGGTCGCCGAAGGACAGGCGGCTGCGGGCGCGCTCGATCTCGTAGCGGGGGGAGTCCTCGAACAGGCGCAGCAGCTGCGCCGGCTGGGCGGGAATCTGCGTGCGCATCTCCAACATCTGCCCGATCGACCAGAACCCGAGCAGGCCGATGCCGTACTTGCCCTGCATCATCAGCTCGCGGCGCTGCTGCGGCGTGAGGTTGCGCTTGCGGGAGTGGCCGATGTGCGTGGCGATGTACGTCAGCGCCTCGACCCGATCGAGCTCCGGGATGACTCCCTCGCCGTCGTCGACGACGTGCAGCGCGGTCACGCCGCGCTCGCGCAAACGCGAGATCTCGATGCGCCGCGCTCCCGCGTCGATCGAGTTCTGCACCAGCTCCGCCAGCGCCTTGCGCGGGTCGGGCTGCGAGCGCGCCAGCCAGCGAATCAGCTCGAACGGGTCCGCCGCCTTGAGTCGTCCGACGATCTGGTCCTTCGGACGCCGGGGACGCGAGGTTGCACGGGCCATGCGGCTCGAACTGTCATGGCGAAGCAATAATGACAATAGGGGCAAAGGTGTTAGCTGTTGGGGGTCAGGGGCTAGGGGTGTGAAGGGCCCGCCCACCGACACAGCGGCTCACCGGCGTACCGGCTCACACCTCCCCGCCGTGATACAGCTTCGAGGCTCGGTAGTGCTGCAGGATCTCCGCCACGAACACCTGCAGGACCGCGGCGACGGGAACGGCGATGAGCAGACCGAGGAAGCCGAGGAGATCGCCGCCGATCAGCAGGGCGACGATGACCGTCACCGGATGGAGTCCGAGGCTGCGGCCGACGATCTTCGGCGTGAGAACGAAGCCTTCCAGCGTCTGCACGATCGCGTACCAGCCGAAGACCAGCGCCAGGTGCACGTCGATGCCGAACTTCAGCATGCACATGAGCGATGCGCTCACCAGGGCGACGGCGTTTCCGACGTACGGAATGATGGCGAGGAATCCCGCGGTCAGGCCGATCAGCAGGGCGAGGTCGATGCCGATGATCGTGAACCCCGCCGCGTAGAGGATACCGAGGATGAGGCAAACCGTCAGCTGGCCGCGGATGAATCCCGCCACCAACTCGTCGACCTTGCGCGCCCGTTCGGTCGCCCACGCTACGTAGGGCCGGGGGACATAATCGATGAGGCGCCGGCTGATGCGATCGAAGTCGACGAGGAAGTAGTAAGCGATGACCGGGATCACCAGCACGCCGACCAGGGTGCCGACCGTACCGGCCACATAGCCGAACCCGGTCTGCAGCACGCTCTGCACCGTTTCCAGCGGAACGGCGAAGCCGCTCGTCGCCTTGCCAATGAGGTCGGCGAAGGCCGACTCCCGCAGGTCGACGTGCAGCGTCTGCTCGATCCACGGCAGCCACTCGGCGGATGCCTTCTGAAGGTAGGCCGGCAGCTTCGTGGCCATTGCCGTCACCTCTTCCTGCATGCGCGGGACGAGGAAGATGAGCAACATCGCCGTGCCGGAGCCGATCAACGCGAGCAGCACGAAGATCGCCACCGGGCGCGGGATGCGGTGCGCTTCGAATCGGTCGATCACCGGATCGAGCAGGTAGGCGAGGATGAAGGCCGCCGCCAGCGGCGTCAGGGCGCTCTTCAACACCCACAGCAGGGCGATCAGGACCAGCGCGCACACCAGCGCGATGATGCCGACCCGCACCGCCCGCTGGATGAACTCCTGATCCGACGTCGCCACGATCGGTTTGCATCCTACTTTGGATCGAGCGAAGCAGGAAAGGGTGAGCCGGTCCGCGGGTGAGCCGGTGAGCCGGTGTCCAGCGGTCTTTGCATCAGTCTCATCAACCCAACAACCAACAACCCAACAACGTAACACCCTGCCTTTAAGATGTCCCATCCACGCGGCTTCCGCATCCTGTTCGCCTGCCTCGTTTGCATCGGCATCGGGCAGTCGATGCTGTTCGCGATCCTGCCGCCGGCGGCGCGCAAGATCGGACTGACCCCGTTTCAGGTCTCGACGATCTTTGCGACCTCGGCGACGATCTGGGTGTTTCTGAGCCCCATGTGGGGGCGGCGCAGCGACGTGGCCGGGCGCCGGTCAGTGATCCTCATCGGGCTGCTCGGGTTCGCCCTGTCGATGACCCTGCTGGCCGCCATGATCGAGATCGGCCTGGCCGGCCTGCTGCCGATGATCTTGGTCTATCCGCTGATGGTGGCGTCGCGTTCGGTCTTCGCCCTGCTCGGGTCGGGTACGGGACCGGCGTCGCAGGCGTACGTCGCCGATCGCACCAGCCGGACCGAGCGTACCGCGGGAGTCTCCCTGGTCAGCGCCGCGCTCGGCGCCGGCCAGACGATCGGCCCGGCCATCGGAGCCGGTCTGACCATCATCGGCCTGCTGGCGCCGCTCTACTTCTCCGCCGCCCTCGCGGTGCTCAGCGCGGTGATGATCTGGGCGTATCTTCCGGAGGACGGCCCCCCGGTGAAGCACGGCGAGGAGCGGCCACCGAAGATGAGCTTCCGCGACCGGCGGGTTCTGCCGTTCCTGCTCGTCGCCACCTGCCAGCAGGCGGTGCGGGCGACCACCGTGATCACGCTGGCGTTCTTCCTGCAGGACACGCTGCATCTCGGCGCGAAGCAGACCGTGCAGTACTCCGGCATCGCGTTCTCCGTTCTCGCCGTTTCGGGGCTCTTCGCGCAGCTCGTGCTGGTGCAGCGTTTTCGCCCGTCGGCTCGCTTCATGATGGGGGCTGGCCTGCCCCTGTCGCTCGGTGCCTTCGTCCTCTTCGTCCTGCGCGGCGGCTTCGGTCAGTTCGCTCGCCGCGCTGGTGTTGCTCGGTATGGGTCTGGGGCTGGTGCGGCCCGGCTACGCCGCCGGCGCCTCGCTGTCCGTCGAGGCGAACGAGCAGGGCGCCGTCGCCGGTCTGACCGGGGCGATCGGCGTCATCGGCAACATCTTCGGTCCCCTGATCGGGACGACGCTGTACGAGATGAACCCGATCGGACCCTACGCGCTCAACGCCGCCATCATGGCCTGCGCGCTCGTCTTCGTGCTCACCAACCGCCGCATCCGCGCCCTGCGGGCGTGAAAGGGCGTGACCGTTGCTCAGTGACCGGGTTTTGCCCATTGATTCGTTTTGTGGTGTAGGCCTCCGGCCTGCATAGCGGTCCACCGGACCGCTCGCCTCGCCCACCCCGCTCAATCGAGCGCTTCGGCGAGACGAGCGATCCCCTCGCGGATCTGGCGCTCGCTCAGCGGCGCGTAGCCGAGAAGCACCCCGGTGCGCTGCGGCGGGCGCAGGTAGTACGGGGTGACCGAGTACAGCCCGACTCCCGCCGCCTCCGCGCGGCGCGCTACCGATGCGATCGGCCGGCCTGTGCGGCTGCGCAGCCACACCAGCACGTGCAGCCCGGCCGCGGCCCCGGGCACCTCGGCGCGATCGCCGAAGTGGTCGCTCAAGGCGCCGATCAGCGCCTCTCGCCGCGCCGCGTTGCGCCTGCGGGAGCGGTTCAGGTAGCGCTCGAAGTGCCCTTCGCGGATGAAGTCGGCCAGCGCCAGCTGCTCGAGTGCCGAGCTTCCCGTGTCGGCAATGGCCTTGGCGGCGACGATCGGCGCGACGAGAGCCTCGGGCACGACGAGGTAGCCGAGCCGCAGCGCCGGAAACAGCAGCTTCGAGAACGTCCCCGCGTAGAGGACGCGCCCCTCCACGTCGAGCCCGGCGAGCGCCTGCAGCGGCCGTCCGGCGTACCGGTACTCGCTGTCGTAGTCGTCCTCGACCACGAAGGCGCCGCTGCGCGCCGCCCAGTCGAGCAGCTCGAGGCGGCGCGCGAGCGGCAGTACGGCGCCGGTCGGAAACTGATGAGAGGGCGTGACGTAGGCGAGCCGCGGCGCCGTGCGGGACGCCAGCGGCTTCGGAACCCGCATGCCGTCGGCGTCGACCGGCGCCGGAACAAGCCTGGCACCGGCGGCGGAGAAGACCCAGCGCGCGCCGAGGTAGTGCGGCTCCTCGATGAGCACGCGGTCGCCGGGATCGAGCAGTACCCGGGCCACCAGGTCGAGCCCCTGCTGCGAGCCGTTGACGACTACGATCTGCCGCGCGCTGGTGTCGACGCCGCGCAGGCGTCCGAGGCGCTCGGCGAGTGCCTCGCGCAGCTCGGGCCGCCCCTCGGGCGGGCCGTAGTCCAGATCACGCCGGCTGGCGTGCCGCGCCCGGCGGCCGAGCAGCCGGCACCACACGGTCTGCGGGAAGTCGCCGAAGGCGGGTCGCCCGAGGCGAAAGTCGTGCGGGAGGTGCCGGTCGCGGAGATCCCAGCGCAGCGGCATGTCGCGCGCGATCTCAACCGCCCTCTCTCCGGTGCGCGACAGACGCGGCGCCGCCGCGGCCGCCGCCCGGATGCGACCTGGGCGCGCACCGGTCGGCGTCGACGCCCAGTCCCCGGGTAGGGCCGGAGGGACGACCGTGCCCGAGCCGCGGCGGGCCTGCGCGTAGCCCTCGCCGAGCAGCTGGTCGTACGCCAGCATGACCACGTTGCGCGACACGCCGAGATCGCTCGCCAGCGATCGCGTCGACGGCAGTCGCGCACCCGGCGCGAAGTGGCGCGAGAGAATTGCCGCACGCAGGGCGCGATACACCTGGTGGTAGAGCGGGCCGTCGCCGTCGAGCTTCAGGAACATGTCTCCAACACTCCAACACTTCCGCAAGTGGCACTACGCATTCAGCATAAAGTGGCATCTTGCAAGAGCCACTGCAACCGGCGCAGGATGCTCTACGTGGCAACTACGGAGGAGGGCGAATGACCGACGTCCAAACGACCGGCGAACACAGCCGGCGGCGCATTGCTCACCGCGTCTGTCCGTTCTGCGAGGCGACCTGCGGTCTCGCCGTCGCCGTCGAGGGCGATTCGATCGTCTCGGTTCGAGGCGACGAGAAGGACCCGTTCTCGCGCGGCTTTCTCTGCCCCAAGGCCTACGGCCTGAAGGAGCTGTATCACGATCCGGACCGGCTGCGCCGGCCGGTGCGGCGCACGGCCGGTGGCTGGGAGGAAATCGGCTGGGAGGAGGCCTACGACGAGGTGGCCTCGCGGCTGCTCGCGGTGCGCGAGAAGCACGGCAACGACGCGATCGGCATGTACACAGGCAACCCGGTCGTTCACGACCTGGGAGCGCTTCTCTACCGCCCGGTCCTGCAGCGCGCTCTCGACAGCCGCAGCATGTTCAACGCCTCGGCGATCGACACGCTGCCCAAGATCGTCCAGACCGGCCTGATGTTCGGGCGGCACTTCCCGACCGCCGTCCCGGTGCCCGACATCGATCGAACCCGCTATCTGCTCATCGTCGGCGCCAACCCCGTCGTCTCGCACGGGAGCCTCATGACCATGCCCGATGCGCCGGGGCGCCTGAAGGCGGTCCGCGCGCGCGGCGGCAAGATCGTGGTCGTCGATCCGCGCCGCACCGAGACAGCGAGGATCGCCAACGAGCACCACTTCATCCGCCCGGCCACCGACGCGCTCTTTCTCCTGGCGATCGTCCACACGTTGTTCGAAGAGGGGCTCGTCGATCTCGGCGCCGCCGCCGGCCTGGTCGGCGGGCTCGACACGGTGCGGAGCGTGGCGAGGAGTTCGCGCCGGAGACGGTCGCCGACCACTGCGGAATCCCGGCAGCCGTGATCCGCCGCCTCGCGCGCGAGCTGGCGGCAGCGGAATCGGCGGCGTGCTACGGCCGCCTGGGGACCTGCGTTCAGGAGTTCGGCACCCTGGCGAGCTGGGGATGCGACCTGGTCAACATCCTCACCGGCAACCTCGATCGCCCGGGTGGCGTGATGTTCACCAGCCCCGCGGCCCCGATCGACGCCGCGCTGCCGACGGGCAAGGGCTTCGAGATCGGGCGCTGGAAGAGCCGGGTGAGCGGCCAGCCCGAGGTGGGCGGGATGATCCCGTCATCGACGATGGCGGAGGAGATGCTCACCCCGGGCGACGGGCAGGTGCGGGCGATGATCCTCCTGATGACGAACCCGGTGCGCAGCGCCGCGAACTCCGCCCAGCTCGAGAGCGCCTTCTCCCGTCTGGACTTCCTGGTCGCGGTCGACTTCTACGTCAACGAGACGACGCGCCACGCGCACGTCATCCTCCCCACCCCTTCGCCCGCCGAGCTGGCGAGCTACGAGCTGGGGCTCTACCTGCTCTCGGTGCGCAACGTCGCCAAGTGGTCGGATCCCGCCGTTCCCGCTCCGCGGGAGGTGCCGGAGACGTGGCAGGTGCTGTCGAGTCTCGCCGCGCGGCTGATGGGGCTCGGCGGCGTGCCCGCCGCCGACGTCGATGATTTCGTCTTTCGCAAATTCGCGGAAGGGGCGGTCGCCGCGGACGGCCGGTGGCCGGGGCTGACGGTAGACGAGGTGGCCGAGAAGCTCGCGGGGACGATCGGCCCGGAGCGCATCGTCGACATGCTGCTGCGCATCGGCCCGTACGGAGACGGCTTCGGCCGGGCGGACGGCCTGACGTTGGCGAAGCTGCAGGCGGCGGAGCACGGGGTCGATCTGGGCCCACTCCGACCGCGGTTGCGCGAGATCGTGAACACGGAGAGCGGCGTGATCGAGCTGGCGCCGCCGGTGATGACGAGCGACCTCCCCCGCCTGCGCGAACACATGACGGCGCACGCCGGCGGCCTGGTGCTCATCGGCCGCCGCGACCTGCGCTGCAGCAATTCGTTCATGCACAACCTGCCGGCCCTGGTGAAGGGGCGCGACCGCTGCACGCTGCAGGTCTCGCCGCAGGACGCCGCGCGCCTCGGCCTGGCGGACGGCGGCGCCGCGCGCGTCACCAGCCGCGTCGGAAGTATCGTGGCACCGGTCGAGGTGAGCGAGGATCTGATGCCCGGCGTCGTCAGCCTCCCGCACGGCTGGGGACACGACGTCGAGGGCTCGCAGCTGGCGGTGGCGAAGGCGCATCCGGGTGTGAACGCCAACATTCTCACCGACGACAGCGCCTACGACCGAGCCAGCGGCACCGCGGTCCTCTTCGGCACGCCCGTCACCGTCGAGCCGGCAGTGGAGAGGGGCGTGACCGAGCTTTGCACAAAAATCCGGATGCGGGCTGAATTCGTCATTCCCGCGAAAGCGAAAGCGGGAATCCATCGGACACCCCGCCACCTCCCCACCTGGATGCCCGCTTTCGCGGGCATGACGGTTGCTGTACGCCGGTAGAGCGAGTTTTTGCGCAAAGCCGCGTGACCGGTGACCCCGTCGGGGCGACGGTCGAAGGTTGTTGAGTTGTTGGTTCTCAAGGCTCCAACAACTCAACAACGAACAACCTGGCGGGCGGCTGAGCGGATTGTGGGGCAAAGCTCGGTCACGTAGCCTCCTCAAGGACAGCCGCTCAGCGCGTTGTTGACGGCGCCGACCAGGCACGAGATGTCGACCGCGCCGGTGTCGTTGCAGTCGAACGAGGGACACTCGCTCAGCGGGAAAGCGCCGAGGGCGATGTTGACGCCGCGCACGAGCTCGTCGATGGTCACCATGCCGCTCGTGTCGCAGTCGCCGACACACGGGTTGGCGGCGGGCAGGACCGCGTTGCGCGCGATGAAGTCGGAGATCGGCCCGACGACGTGATTGTCGGCATTGTCCTCGGCGGTCACGACGTCGAGGTGCGCGAAGCCTTCGTTGACGTAGACCTCGAAACCGCCGTCGACGCCGCCGAAGGTTGGAAATGCCGCGTTCGGGTTGGCGGCGTCGACCACGCGCGGCGTGCTGCCGTCGCAGCTCGGTGCCGTGCACGTGCCGATGCTCTGGGCGAAGGCGGCGTAGACGCCGGGCACCGTGGCGAGGCCGGCGGTGCCGCAGAAGGCGATGACCGGAATGTCGATACCCGCCGCCTGGGTGAGGTTCTCGATGTCGCAGCGGCCGCGTCCCGCCGGCGGCGGCGCCGACAGCTTGGTCGAGTCGAGATTGATCCCCGCGGTCGTGCTCGGGCCGGCGTTGGGGTAGTACCAGTCGCTGAAGTTCGTCCTGCCGGCGAAGAACGTCCAGACGACGCGGTCGAGGCGCGTGACTTCCTTGTCCATGCCCCAGCGACCCGCCGGCAGCGTCGTCGGTGCGGGGCCGAGGTCCGGTCCGGGCATCAGCGGCCCGTGCAGGATGTCCTTCCAGGTGAGCACCCCGTCCACTGTCGGCCCCGGCTCTCCGACCGACATGGCGACGAAGCTGAGCACCGGCGCGATGAAGCCGTTCTTGTTCAGGAAGGTGCCGAATCCAGCCTCCACCGTTCCGAGCGGAATGATTCCCAGGCTGGCGATGTCCGGAACCTTGGCGGTCGGCTTGTTGCCGGGCGCGCCGACGTCGAGCTGCCCGATGGACGCGCCGCCGTTCAGGTCCGTGATTGCCTGAATCGCCGTCGCCTCCGACGAGGCGAGAACGCGCGGGTTGAGGGCGCCGGGGACCAATGCGTACGACGTCGTCGTCGGGGTGCATTTCGGCGGCACCTGGCCGGCGCAGTCGACTGCCTCGGTGTCGACGGTGCACGGCGTCGTCCCGTCGACGCAGCGCGGCGCATTGTCGCGCACGGCCCCGTACAGACCGCCGTCGAACTTGGCGATGACGCGATCGAGCGTGTCGTCGGTCACCTGGTCCGCACCGCTCGTCGATCCGCCGGCGCCTTCGAGCAGCACCAGGCCGCGCAGCTTGGCGTACCCCGGATCGGGGACGCCGTCGCAGCCCGGTGTGATGTCGAAGTCTGTGGCGGCGTAGCGCGCCGTGAATCCGGTCCCGGCGGAATGGCCGCCGAGAAACACGTTGCCGTTGCGCGCCCGGGCGAGCGCCGCCGTGACGACAGCGTCGATGTCGCGCGAGAAGACGAGGTTGGTCCAGTTGGCGAGGAACGGCACGTCGTCCTGCGGGTTGTAGAAGACCGCGCGCCGCGAAAGGCGCGGGTCGAGCGGCAGGCTCAGCTCGGCGCCGAACAGCCAGTTCTCGGCGAGAAACGAGTCGTGCGCCGCTTCGGCGAGATCGAGGCCCGAGGTGTCCTCGAGCTGGTTGGTGCGCCGGTCGAAGGCCCACACCTCGAGCCGCAGGTCGTGATCCGCCTTGGCGCGCCGCAAAAGGTTCTGGGCGAGAATACGGAAGTTGTTGGCGCCGCCTTCGAAGCCGGGGATGAGGATCAGGATTGCGTCCGGCTGGGCGCCCGAATCGTCGAGCTCGAAGCGCGTGTAGCGGGCGCTGTTCAGGTCGAGGTCGGCACCGAACTGCTCCAGCAGCTTCGGGTTGGTGACCTCGACGCCGGGGCTGCCGGGCGTGTCGGGCGGCTGCGCGCTGCTGGGGATGTCGATCGTGGTGACTGGCGGGCATGCGCACAGATCGTTGCACATGCCGGGGCAGGCGACGTCCGACGTGCCGTCACACTCCTCTCCGAGGTCGACCGCGTCGTTGCCGCAATTCGCCGCCAGGCTCGCCGTCTCTCCGTCTTCCGGGAGCGGCGCCGCGGGTACGGCCGCTGCCGCAAGGGTGAACGCGAGGAGCATCGCGACCGTCCACGCTGTCTTCATGGCTGCCTCCTGTAGGAAGGGCGGAAGTGCTGCGGTGATGAGCCCTCCGCACGTCAGCACGTCAGCGCGTCAGCACGTCAGCACGTCAGCACGTCAGCACGTCAGCACGTCAGCACTGCCCACCCCTTAACGCACGGCCGACCAGACTGTCTACCGTGGCGTCGATCCGCAGGCGAACCTCACGACACGAAACCGAGCTCGCGCGCGATGAGGAGGTGCTGGATCTCCGAGGTCCCCTCCCAGATCGTGCCCACCTTGGCGTCGCGGAAATAGCGCTCGACCGGCAGCTCGGTCATGTAGCCGTAGCCGCCGTGGATCTGCACCGCCTCGCCCGTGACGCGCAGCGCGGTCTCGGTGGCGAACAGCTTCGCCATCGAGACCTCCTTCGTGCACCGCCGGCCCCGCTCGTGGAGAGCGGCGGCGCGCTGCACGAGCAGGCGCGCCGCGTCGATGTCGGTGGCCATGCGCGCCAGCTTGAACGCGATGGCCTGGTGCTGCCCGATCGGCTTGCCGAAGGTCTTGCGCTCCTTCGCGTACGAGCACGAAGCCTCGAACGCCGCCTGCGCCAGGCCGAGCGAGATCGAGGCGACGTACATGCGGCTGTGGTCGAGGACCTTCATCAGCGCCAGGAGGTTCGCCTTCTGGCCGCCGAGCCGACTGGACGCCGGAACGCGACAGCCGTCGAACACCAGCTCCCCCGTCTCGGACGAGTGCATGCCCAGCTTCTCCAGCCGTCGCGTCCGCTGCAGGCCCACAGCGTCGCCCGGGACGAGAAAAAGACTGAGGCCCGCGGCGCGCTCCATGCCGTGGCGGTCCGCCATCTCCGCGAGCACCGCGGCGACCAGGAACAGGTCGGCGGACGGACCGTTGGTGATGAACGTCTTGGTGCCGTCGAGAACCCAGTGCTCCCCTTCGTTCCGCGCGATGGTGCGAATCCCCATGACGTCCGACCCGGCGTCCGGCTCGGTGAGCGCGATCGCGGCGAGCGCGCCGCCGCTCATCAGTCGCTCGAGCCACTGCTCGCGCTGCTCCTCGCTGGCGAGGCGGATCAGCAGCTCGGGGCCGACCACCGAGGGCAGCACTGACACGGCGAAGCCGCCGCACACCCGCGCCAGCTCCTCGGCGAAGAGGCACTGCATGAGCGCATCGCCGCCGGCGCCGCCGTCCTCCGGCGCCACCCGAATGCGGAAGAAGCCCGGACTGGCCATCGCCGGAAGCAGCTTCTCGCGCGGGAAGCGCCGCTGCGCTTCCGCCTGCTCGACCAGCGGTCGCGCCTCCCTCTCGCAGAACTCGCGTACGGTCCGGCGAAAGATCTCGTGCTCCTCGCTCAGCTCGATCACACCCACCTCGGCCTCCCTCGCGTCACCCGTCATGGCTCGCGCGGATGACGCCCTTTTCCTCTTTGGCGTTGATTCTTTCAACTCCGGGCAGCGTTGCAGCGATTCAGTGTCGGAGTCGAATGCCACCCGGCCGGCGACGAGATCGTCTACCTCGTGTCCGGCTCGATCGATCTGATCCTGGAGACCGAGAGCGGCGAGCGCACGGTCGAGCTGCGCGGTCGCGCGGCGTGCCGCGTTCCCCGCGGCCTGTGGCACCGCGCCGTCGTCCACGCACCGAGCGACGTGCTCCACATCACCCGTGGCGCCGGCACCCGCCACCGCCCGGTGTGAGTCGTTGTGCCTTTCCCAAAATGACACATGCCACTTGCCGCAACGTTGCGGTCTCCCGTATGGTGTCGGAAGAGGTCATCGATGGAGAGCACTTTCACCCTGCTGGCCGACGGGCGAATCGAGACGATGCCGGCGCGGGTCGACGGCGACTCGGTGCGCCTTTCCCGCGACGACGTCGCTCGCGCTCTCGGCTGGGAGATCAAGCCGCAGGGGCTCTGTAAGGACGAGCTTTGCGTTCCGGTGCGCGATTCGGCGGAACTGGCCGATGCGAACGGCGTCGATCTCTCCGCTCTGGCGCGGCTGATCGGCCGCCCGCTGGCGCTCGACGCCGGCGAGCGCGCGGCTTGCCTGGGTGCGTCGGCGGCCGAGCGCGGCGCGCGGCTGGCGACCCTCGAGGCGCCGGACTTCACGTTGCCCGACCTGCAGGGCGTACCGCACTCGCTGTCCGAGCAGCGCGGCAAGAAAGTTCTCCTCGTCGCCTACGCCTCCTGGTGAGGGTGCCGCTACGACCTGCCGGTCTGGCAGGCTCTCTACGCCGAGCTCCGCGAGCACGGGTTCACGGTGGTCACCGTCGCCCTCGACCGCAACCCCGACGACCCGCGCCCCTTCATCGAGGCGGCGGCACCGGAGCATCCGAGCCTGATCGATACCGAGCACGAGGTCGCGGATCTGTACGGGATGATCAACGTCCCGACACTGGTCTGGATCGACGAGCGCGGGCGTATCGCGCGGCCCAACGAGGTCGCCTTCGGTACCGATACGTTCAAGGAGCTGACGGGCTTCGACTCCGGTCCCTACCTGGACTCGCTGCGCGCCTGGGTGAAGGAGAACCGGACGCCGCTGGAGCCGGACGAGGTGAAGCGTCAGCAGATGATGCCGACTCCGGAGGAGCAGCTCGCCAAGGCGGAGTTCGCGCTCGGCTGGCACTTGCACCGCCAGGGCAGGACGGAGGAGGCGGCGCGCCACTTCGAGCGCGCCGGCGAGCTGTCGCCGGACGATTTCACGGTGCGCCGCGCGGCGATGCCGATCCTGGGCATCGATCCGATGGCCTCGCCCGAGTTCTTCGACCTGTACACGAAATGGACCGAACGCGGCCGCCCCGCCTATCGGCCCCGCCCGTCGCACGACTGACGTTTCGAGATAGCCCGCGCGCGCATTGCGCTCCGATGGGCTCGGCCCGCGAACCAAGCCCGCGCAGCCTCCGAGTCAGTCTTTCACGACTCTCCGGGCGTGCGCCCCTCGAGCTCATGCACCAGCTCGCTCGTGCGATACTCTCCCTCCCCCTCGTCAGGCCGCGAGTGCCTTCCTCATCGCGTGCCGACGCGACGGGCGGCGCGCCGGCGCGCCGCCACCTTCAGCTTCGTCTTCTCGCGTTCCCGCTTGTGCGTGCCGATCGACGCCGGCTTGGTCTTTGCGGCGATCTCGCGCAGCTCGCGGAACGACTCCTCGATGCCGAGGACGAACTCGTGCAGGTCCGGCACCAGATCCCAGTCCGCGGCCACGCCCCAGAAGAACTTTCCCGCGTAGCTGAAGAGGGCGACGCCGAGCCCTTGGTTCACCCACAGAGGGACGAGGGGATACGCCGCCAGCATGCGCGCACCGAGCAGGTAGAGGGGAACCTGCGGTCCCGGAACGTTGGTCACCACGAGATTGAACGGCAGGGCGCGCGTCGACAGCCGCATCGCCAGGGTCAGCACGGTGGACGGCGTCCACTCGGTCACCTGGGTGAGCAGCTCGGCGCCCAGCGCCTGGCGCGACTCCTTCAGATGGGCGGTGGTCTCGCGCACCGCCTCCAGGCGCCGCCGCGGATCGCGCTCCGCCACCGGCAGGTCGGTCATCCACGCCGCGACGCGGTTACCGAGCGTACCGTGCTCCTGCGCGCCGCGCACGCTGACCGGCACCATGGCACGCACGTGCAGGAGGTCGACGTTGATCCGCCTCCCCTCGAGCAGGCGCCGCAGCGCCCCGGCGACGGTGGCGAGAACGACGTCGTTCACCGTTCCGCCCAGGCGGTTCTTGACCTCCTTCAGCTCGGCGAGGTCCATCGGCAGCCAGTCGAACCGCCGGTGCGGGCCGATGGGGCGATTGAGCGGCGTCGGCGACGCGGTGTTCATGCTGGCGGCGACGGTCTCGCCGACCGCTTCGATCTTCTCCCAGACGCTGTCCAGCGCGCGGCGCGGGTCGCGCAAGGCGTTTGGGATCTCCTCGAGCAGGGACAGAGGGCCGCGGGCGCGCCAGCGCAGCTCGTCGCGCAAGAGGCCGAGGCGGCTCGGGCGCGCTCGCGGGATCCAGTCCGGCGCCTCTTCGAAGGTGTCGTCGGGCTCCGGCCGCATGAGCACGGAGATCAGGTCGGCACCCGAGATCCCGTCGATCATGCAGTGATGGGTCTTGTTCACCAGGGCGACGCGGTTGCCCTGTAGCCCTTCGACGACCCAGGTCTCCCAGAGCGGCTTCCCGCGGTCGAGCTGCTGCGACATGATCCGCGCCGACAGGCGCTTGAGCTGACGCTCGTCGCCGGGGCGGGGCAGGCTGGTGTGACGCACGTGGTAGTGCAGGTTGAGGCGCTCGTCGTCGACCCATACCGGCCGCCCTTCGATGGGGATGAAGTCGAGGCGCTGGCGGTAACGCGGGATCTCGTGCAGGCGCGAGGCGATGTAGGCGCGGACGCGGTCGATGTCGACGCCGCCGTCCGGGCCGCGCAGCGGATCCGCTTCGAAGATCATCGTCGAGCCCACGTGCATGTGGGTGTCGTGGCTCTCGAAGACGAGGAACGAGTTGTCGAGCGCGCTGAGTCGATCGTATGCGCGTGTCGTCATGGTGCCCTCACCGAGGTTGGGGTTGCCGATCGGATGACTGAGTTCAACCTACTCCTAGTCCGGGCGCTCCTCTCCTGTAAACCGTGCCGAGGATGAGAGTGGCGAAGAAATGGCCACCCCCGCACAGAACAAGCCGGTTCCTCGTGGTCAACGGGGAGGCGGAGGGGCTCTTTGTCTCCGACCGAGATTCCGGAAATCCCGCCGGACGCACCCCGCCGCCCCTCGGGTGGACCCCCATTGTCTGTGCGGGACTATCGTCCCTGCGCCCCTCGAGGGCGAAACCTACGGTTGTCGCCCTCGAGCTCCGAGCTGCAGGTTGTTACGTTGTTGAGTTGTTGGTTGTTGGGTTCGGAAGGAATCAAACCCGGGGCCTCGACCCTTCGAAGAGGCGTGAGCAATAGATCGGCAATGAGTGGCGCGGTGGTGAAGCCGTGCGCGAGACCGAGGGCGTCGATTCCCGTCAGTGGCGCGTAGATTCAGGTAGTGAGGCGGATCCCGTTACGCGCGCCGACCGCGATGTCCGGTGCTGAGCGGGGAAGCGGATTCGCCTCGGAGCGGAGCCACCGGAGAGAGGGGTGCGGGGAGGGAACCGCGGCGTCTGAGCGGTTCCCTCCCCGGTGGGGCCGCAGGGGCGCAAGCCCCGCACAGAACAGACCGGTTCCTTGTGATCAAAGTGAGGGAGAGGGGCTGTCCCACATATCCGCGTATCGCCTTTTCCGTGCTCGATGATTCTGAACAAGGTGATCGTCGCCGAGGTCACGACCACAATCCGGGAGATCGCCCAAGAGGTCGTGCTGGGCAACGCGGAAGGCTTGGGCCGCGCCTCGGTTGCCAATCTCGACAATATCCACGTCATTCCGAAGTCGATCATCGGCGCGCGACTCGGCAGCTTGGCACCGCGCCGAGAGCACGAGGTCAAGCGCGCCCTGGGACACGCGCTCGGCTGGCCGGAGCTTCAAACGCTCTCTTAGCCCGCCGCGACCGAGGCCCTTCACCTTCGACGCGGCGGACGCCGGCGGCGGGTCGTAGCGTCGCCTTTCGGCTCGGCGGGCGGCGCGTCCGGCACGCCCTCCTGCTCGGCGATGAAGTGCAGCGACAGCTCGAAGGCGGCGCGCGTGAAGCCGAGCACCTTGTCGAACCCCTCGTCGGAGAGGTCACGCGCCGCGTCGTGGCGGCGGAAGACGTTGAGGAACTGGCGCTCGCGCTCGTACTGCACGGGCAGCCGCCCGATGCCCCAGTCCTGCAGGAGCTTCCAGATCGCCGGGTTGTACGTGCGGGTGAAACGAATGACGAACGGGATCGGGTCGTGGCGAGCGAGCAGCGCCGCGAGGCGCAGGATGAGCTCGAAGGACAACGTCGCGGTCCCGTTCTCGACCGCCTCGAGCAGAGTCCGGTCCTGCAGATTGATCGCCTCGCTGAGCTCGTTGAGGGTCAGCCCGGCGAGCTGGCGTATGTCGCGCAGATAGAGGCCGGTCTCGCGCATCATCTCGAGCTGCTCGGGCTGCGGAAGGCGGACCTGCCGGGACACCGGAAGCAGCGCACGGGCCATGCGCAGTGGCGCCTCGCCGGTGCGGGCGGCGAGCCGCAGCACGCCGCTGGTCAGGTCCCCGGTCAGGTCGGCAAACAGCTGGACCAGCGGTGCCTCGAGCTGACGCAGGTCGGACACCAGGCCCGCGGGCGCCACCTCCCGCGGCGGCCTTCGCCGCCCCTTCCGCGCCACGCGTTTGCTCGTCGCCCGTCGATGCTTGCGATGCTCGGCCATGCGGCAGTGTACACTGCGGGTTGTTGGGTTGTTAAGTTGTTGGTTGTTGGGGTTCGGAGGGAGGGGACCTCGCGCCTCGGCGTCTCTGCGCGAGACTTCTCTTCTCCTTCTCGCTCACCTCCACCGCAGCCAGCGCGGCACGGCGCGGCAGTAGTCGTCGTAGGCGGCACCGAAGCGCCGGCGCAGATGCGGCTCTTCGAAGCGGACGACGTAGAAGTGCGCCAGCGCCCAGCACGCGAACGCGTAGGCGACGAGCGTCCAGGAGGCGAAGAGCATGGCCTCGCCGAGGATGATCACGACATAGGCGAGGTACATCGGGTTTCGCGTCCACCGGAAGAGACCCTCGTGCACCAAAACCTTCGGCGGCG
This sequence comes from uncultured bacterium, assembly GCA_963721115.1. GTDB lineage: Bacteria > Desulfobacterota > Binatia > HRBIN30 > CADEER01 > CAVRIA01. Next base: position 18,562 of record CAVRIA010000026.1, on the reverse strand, counting down.
CGACGGGGACCTGAGTGCCGCGGCCGTCGCGGACGAACCGGGCGACGAGCCGGACGACGACCAGGTTGCCGAGGACGATCGGCACCAGCCCCAGGGCGCGCGCGCCGCCGAGGTGCGGGACCAGATCGGCGTGCGTCGCCCACAGCAGGGCGGCGGGAAAGGCGACGAAGAACATCGCGGCAAAGTACAGCGCCGCGAGAAGGGAGAACGCGGCGCGCAGAAAGGTGCGGCCGGAGTCGTCCGACATGGAGGTGGGCGCCCTCACGGCCGCCGCTCGACGGTGAAGACGGTGGCCTCGTAGCCGCACCAACCGTTGCGGATGCGGACCGTCTTTCCCGGCGTGCCGGATTCCGCCCGTGCGAAGTCGACCGTCACGGTCCCCGCCGGATCGCCGTCCACCCGGCGGAAGGAGCGTCACAGCAGCTCGCCGTCGCGCCACTGCTCGGTGATCCGCGTGCCGCCCAGCGCCGCCTCGACCGTTCCGTTCGGGAAAGGGCCGCCGGGCACGGCGAGGAACATCATCCGGTTCAGATCGCGCAGGACGTTGCGCGGCGGCACCGGCCAGGCGGGCCCCATGAACGAGTCGACGCGCACGTCCGTACCCTTCTGCGTCAGCGCGAACGCCTTGGCCCCGAACGACGTCAGCCCGACCATCGTCAGCTCGGCGCCCTTCTTCTGCGTCACCAGCTCGAAGCCGACGTCGACGCCGTCGCCGCGCACGCGCAGGCGCTGGCGCAGCAGGAAGTCGCCGCCCATGTCCGCCGTCGACACGATCCGCCCCGGGCAGTCGGGGAGCGACGGCGGCAGGCCGGCGGCGTGACGGAGAAGGGAGCAGCCGGCGAGCGCCAGGGCGGGGAGGAGGAGAAGGAAGGAGCGTGACCGGTGACCGGTGACCGGTGACCAGGGGCCCTCGCTGAGCGTCCACCCGACCTTGATGTACGGAAAAGTTTCACCACGAAGAGCACGAAGAACACGAAACTGGGATTTGATGAACTGAGCGATGGACTTCAGCGGTTCGTCCTCTGATTCTCTTCGTATCCTTCGTGCTCTCCTGAAATGATTACACCCCCCCTCGCCCCCTGCCGTTCTTGCCTTCGTGACCTTCGTGTCCTTCGTGGTTGCCTTTTTCATGCTTCTTCTGTTCCGCTCGGTGACTCAGGAGCACCCCTGCCTCCGTCGTGCAGGAGGACGAGGGTCACGGGGGCGAGGACGAAGGACAGCAGGACGCCGAGGCCGGTGGTGACGCCGATGGCGCGCAGCGCCGGGTTGTCGGAGATCGCCAGCGTTCCGAAGACGAAGACGGTGGTCAGGCAGGCGACGAGCATGCTGAGCATCGTCGCGGCGAGGGAGCCGCGGTGATGCACGCTGTCGACGATGAAGATGCCGTAGTCGACGCCCATCCCCATGACCATCATCAGGCTGATCGCGTGCAACAGGTTGGTGGGGACCCGCAACAGGGCGAACGCCGACAGCAGGATGGCGGCGACGAGGACCGAGGGCAGAAAGGCGGCGAGCGTCGGGCGCCAGTGGCGGTAGCGCGCGACGAGAACGGCGATGACCAGGATGCTGCCGACCAGGATCTGCTCGAGCGTCGTGGTGCGGAACTGCGCGTAGATGTCGTTGATGAAGGCCCCCTGGTCGATGACGTACACGCCCTTCAGCCCGGCCACGGCGTCGCGAATCGCCGGCAGCGAGTGGATGCCGCGCAGGTAGGTGACGGCCGCGATCCCGTCGCCGAGGCGGAAGACGAGCGAGGAGGCGGCATCGGCGAGCGGCGAGCGGAGCAGATCGTCGTACGTCAACGGCTGCGGAGCAGGCGACTCCAGCGCGACCCGAAAGGGCTCGAAGGCGTCGCGCCGGAATCCCTCCGCGGCGAAGGCGTCGACCACCCGCCGGTAGACGGCGGGCTGGTCGTGCAGCACCTTCCAGCTCCGCTGCTGCAGATCCGCCGACCACAGCATGGCGTGAAGGGAGCGCATGCCGTCGAGTTGCCCGGCGCGAGCCACGTCCTCCAGCCGCTCGTACACACGGTCGTTCAGGGCCACTGCCTCGGCCGGCGTCGCGGCGGTGGCGATGACGAAGCGGCCGCTGTCGAACTGTGACACGCGTTCGCGCACGCGCTGGTCCTCGCGCAGCAGGCTGGGGTCGAGATTCGCCAGCTTGGAGAGGTCGTCGACCCAGCGCAGGTGGGGAACGGCGACCGCCGCGACGGCGAGGCAGGCGATCGGGACCGCGGCCAGCCAGCGCCGATGGCGATCGAGCGCCAGCACGCCGGCGCCGAGCCGCCGCGCGACGGTGCCGGAAAGCGCCGGGATCGGACGCTCCGCGCCGAGAAACCCGGGAATCAGATGCAGGGTCACCAGCAGGGCGACGCCGATCCCGACCACGGCGACGAAGCCGATCTCCTGGAAGCCGGGGAACGAGGTGAGGCTCAGGCCGGCGAAGCTCGCCATGGTGGTCAGCGCGCCGAGGGCGATCGGCCCGCGCAGGCGGCGCACGGTGGCGGTGGGGCTCTCCGGCGGAGAGGCGAGGCGGTGGTGGTTGAGCAGATGGATCGGATAGTCGATGGCGACGCCGATCAGCGAGGTGCCGAAGGCCAGCGTCAGCCCATCGAGGTGGCCGAAGACGAGAAGCCCTGTCGTGGTGGCGGCGAGCGCGCCGAGGAGCGGCGCGAGGGCCGCCAGCGCGAAGCCGCGCAGCGAGCGGAAGAAGGCGAGGAACAGGGCCGCCACGCCGCCGAAGGAGCAGGCGCCGATGACCCAGACGTCCCGCTTGATGCCGCGCTCGGAACGCACCGCGAAGCGATTGGCGCCGCTCTCCTCGAGACTGAGGTCTCCGCCGTGGCGCTTCGAGATCTCGGCGAACTCCGCCGCGATGTCGTCGAGCAGGCGCGACTGCGGCCCCGATTCGAAGGCCGACACGCGGGTGCCGAGAAAGACGATGGCCCAGCGCCCGTCTTCGGAGACGAACTGCCCGTCCTCGAGTCGCAGCGACGGGCGGTCGCCGCGGATCCGCTCGACGATGTGCCGGAAGGCGCCGAGCGGATCGGCGGCGATCAGCTTGCCGAACAAGGTAGAGGTCGGCTGCGCCAGCTGGCGCTTCGCCTCGGCGGCGCGCGCGCGCAGGGCCTCCGGCCGGAGCAGCTCCGGGATCTCGCGCCGCGGGCGGTCGGAGAGAAAGGAGTAGCGGCGCGGGAAGTAGATCTCGTAGACGTTGCGGATCTGCTCCGGGTCGATGCCCGTCCGCACCCAGGCGACGACCGGATTCCGGCGCAGCTTCTCGGCCAGCTCGCCGGCGGCGGCGACGGCGACCGAAGTCTGCGGCGCGCCGATGGAGAGAATCATCGTGCGGCTGAGCTCGCTGTCCGCCAGCTTCGACGGAGATGGTCGCCAGGTCCTGCGCTTGGCCGCGCGGCATGAAGTTGGTGATGTTGGTGCTGAAGGTCAGGCGGCTGGCGCAGAAGGCCACCATCGCCAGCACGATCACCGCGAGCGCCAGGCGGGAAGGAAGAGAGGTCAATGGGTCACCAGGGTCTGCGGCGCGTGAAGGTTGTTGGGTTGTCGGTTGTTTGTCGTTGGTGACGAACAACCCAACAACCCAACAACCAACAACCTTCCGGCGGCGCGTGGGTTGGGCAAAGCGGTCACCGGGAACCGTCGGGGCCGGGGGCGGCGAAGAGCCTTCGGATCTCGTCCGGGCCGAACGCGTGGTCGGTTTCCACGCGGTCGAAGGTCGTGGTGGTGCGGTCGCCGTCGGTCTCGACCATCACCATCTCGCGCAGGGCGCGCCCGGCACCGCGCAGGACGAACGAGGAGATGAGGCTCTTCATCGGCGCGTGCCGCGGAGTCAGGTGCAGCTCCCAGCGATCTCCGTCGGCGTGGAAGTCGACCTCGTAGCGCTGGCGCAGCGCTTTCAGGTCGCCGTTGAACAGAACGACGAAGTTCTCGACGAACTGGCGCGCCACCGGGCTCTGCGACAGGTCCACGTCGTCGCCTCCCGCCTGATCGCGAAAGCGGAAGCGGTTGCCGTCGATGATCAGGTCCGTGACGCTGGGACTGGTCGTGTGGCGAGCCAGGCGGTCGGGTGGAATGAAGTAGATCGTGCCGCGGCTCTCGAGCGGCGCGTCGAGCAGCGCCAGGTCCTTGCGCTCGCGGAAGTCCGCCACCACACCCTTGGTGCCGGCCATGCCGCGCATGAGCTGCTCCAGGGTGAGCCGGTCGGGGATGGCGGTCGCGACCGGGCTCTCGGCGGCGGCGGTGGACACGAGCGCGACCGCGAACGCGGCGATCAGAAGCCTCACACGCCGTCCAGCTCGCCGTACGGCAGCTCGCCGTCGCGCAGGAGGGCGAGCACCCGCTCGATGTCGCGGTCCTGACGGCGGTCCTCGCGCAGCATGGGAACGTGCCGGCGCACGGCGTCGTGAATCGCCCGGCCGCGGCGCCCGCTCTCTCCCTCGCGCAGGTCGGCCGCCTGGCAGACGGCGAGCACGGAGATCGACGCGACGGTCTCCGCGAGCTCGAGAACGCGCAGGCAGTCGCGCGCCGCGATGGTGCCCATGCTGACCTTGTCCTGGTTGTGCGACTCGGTGCTGCGGCTGAAGGCGCTGGCCGGCATGGTGAGCTTGAGCGCCTCGGCGGTCAGGGCGGAGGCGCTGATCTGCATCGCCTTGAAGCCGTGGTGGACGACGCTGCCGGCGACCAGGTTGGCCGCCAGCCCGCCGCTGGTCTCCGGGCAGCACAGCAGGACGAGCTGCCGGTCGAGCAGATCGGCGAGGCTGGCGACCGCGGTCTTGAGGGCGTCCATCACGAAGCAGACGTGGCCGCCGTAGAAGTTGCCGCCGTGCAGGACGTCGCCGCGCTCGGGATCGACGATGGGGTTGTCGTCGACGCCGTTGATCTCGATCTCCAGAGTCCGCCGCGCGAAGCCGAGGGCGTCGAGCAGGACGCCGACGACGTGCGGCGCGCAGCGAATCGAGTAGCGGTCCTGCAGGCGCGCCGGCGCCGGCACGGGATGCCCGCCGTCGTGCTCGAGATCGGCGCGGATCCAAGCGGCCGACAGGCGCTGGCCGGGGTGCGGCTTGAGCTCGAAGAGGCGGGCGTCGAAGTGGCCGCGGTTGCCGTGCACCGCCTCGACGGCCATGGCCGTGACCGCCGAGGCGAGGCGCGCCAGGCGCCGCGCGCGGTCGAACGCGATGCAGGCCAGGGCGGTCATCATCGCGGTGCCGTTCATCAGCGACAGGCTCTCCTTCGGCTCCAGCGCCAGCGGCTCGATCCCGACCTCGGCCAGCGCCTCGGCCGCCGGCGCCACGCGCCCGCGCAGCGTCACTTCGCGCTCGCCGACCAGCACGGCGGCCACGTACGAGAGCGGGGTCAGGTCGCCGCTGGCGCCGACCGAGCCCTCCTCGGGAATGCGAGGCAGCAGCCGGTGGTTGAGCAGGTCGCACAGGCGCTCGAGCACCACCGGCCGCACGCCGGAGTAGCCGCGCGCCAGCGACACCAGCCGGCAGGCGACGACGGCGGCCGCCTCGACCTCGCCGAGAAGGCGGCCCGTCCCGCAGCCGTGGAAGCGCAGCAGGTTGTGCGGCAGCTCGACGCCTCATCGCCTCCGGGATCTGGTTTCCGACCGAGGCGCCGACCCCCGTCGTGACGCCGTAGATCGCGGCGCCGGCGCGCAGGTTCTGCTCGACGGCGCGCCGCGCCGCTCCCAGGTGGGCGCGGTAGGCGGGATCGCCGTCGAGCACGGCGCGCCTCTCGCCGCGGGCCAGGGCGAGAATGCCTTCGATGGTGACGGGATCGCGTCCGATGACGCGATCGGTGTCAAACGCGGCGGGCTCGAGGCTTCCCGACGCCATCGCGTTTTCCAGCGCCGGCATCCGTCTCGGGACGTGGCGCAACTGCGGCGTTTCCCTTCATTTTGCTGGTCGGTCTCGAGGTAGAAGCCTCTAGTACCCGCTCGCGACGGGATTTCCAAGACGGCCGGCGGTGAGCGACCGGGTAGTCGGTCAGTTTGATCCGTGCAGCCGGGACGGCCGCACCACAATAGATTACGGGCCGAACCGGCCTTGTGGTGCGGGCGTCTCGCCTGCACGAGCCATTCACCGCATTTGCCCCACTGCGCCCGCCTTGCCGGCCGCGGCGCTTGTCGGCTAAACGCAGGGGAGTCGGCTCTTCTCACCCTCATGTCGGAGCTCTGGGCGCGTCAGGCCGTGATCACCGGATGTGGGGCGGTGTCCCCACTCGGCGCCGGGGTGCCGGCTCTGTGGGAAGGCCTGCTCGCCGGGCGCAGCGGCATCGCGCCGATTCGATCGTTCGACGCGTCGGCCTACGAGCACCGGCTGGCGGCGGAAGTCGCGGGCTTCGATCCGGCCGCCGGGCTGTCCGAGGACGAGCGGCGGCGGCTGGACCGCATCGGGCAGTTCGCCCTGGTCGCCGCCCGCGAGGCGCTGCGCGACGCCGGTCTCGACCTGACGGCGGCCGACCGCACGCGCGTCGGCGTCATCGCGGCCACCACCCTCGGCGGCATCCGCATCGGCGAGGACTACCAGCGCAGCCGCAGGGACGGCGTGCCGTTCGCGGCGCGCCGCCTTCTGCGCCTGCCGTACTACGCCACCGCCACCTGCCTGGCGCGCGAGCTCGGCGTGCGCGGCCCGGTGATCAGCCCCTCGATCGCCTGCGCCTCCGGCACCCAGGCCGTCGGCCTGGCCCTCGAGCTGATCCGCCGCGGGCAGGCGGACGCCTTCGTCGTCGGCGGCGCGGAGACCGTGTGCGAGTTCGTCGTCAGCGGCTTCAACTGCCTGCGGGCGACGACCGGAGACACGGTGCGCCCCTTCGACACGCGGCGCGACGGCCTGTCGGTCGGCGAGGGCGCCGCCATGCTGGTGGTCGAGTCGGCCGCGCACGCCGACGGGCGCGGAGCCCGTCCCGCGGTGGAGGTGGCCGGCAGCGGTCTGTCGGGAGACGCGACGCACATGACCGCCCCGGCGCGCGACGGCGCCGGCGCCGCGCGGGCGATGCGCGCCGCCCTGGCGGACGCGGGTGCGGAGCCGGCCGACGTCGACTTCATCAGTGCCCACGGCACCGGTACGGTCTACAACGACGCGATGGAGATCGCCGCGATCAGCGCCGTCTTCGGCGCCGGCGCCGCGCCGCATCCCGGTCAACTCGATCAAGGGAGCGATCGGCCACACCCTCGGCGCCGCCGGCAGCTTCGAGGCCATCCTCTGCGCGCGCGTGCTGACCGAGGGTGTGATTCCGCCCACGGTGCACTGCGACGACCTCGACGCCGACTGTCCGCTGGACATCGTGCGCGGCGCGCCGCGCTCGGTGTCGGCGACGACCGTGCTGTCCACCTCGTCGGCATTCGCCGGCAACAACGCGGCGCTGGTGCTGCGCCGCTTCGCGCCGCCGGGACGGGTATGACGGAGGTCGCTCGTTCGACGATGCCCCGCGTCGCCATCACCGGCTTCGGCATCGTCTCTCCCCTCGGCTCCTCGGTGGAGGAATGGACCGCGCGCTTCGCGGCCGGCGAGCAGTGCGCGGAGAGCCCGGAGAGCGAGCGCAGCGGCGTCCAGGTGGGCGAGATTCCCCTCGACGCGGTGCCCGCCGAGCGGCGCGCTCGCCTCGGTCGGCTCGACCGTCTGAGCCGCATCTTTCTCTCCGCCTCGTATCGGGCGGTGCAGGCGGCCGGCCTGGAGATTCGAGCCGAGACCGCGCATCGCGTCGGCCTCTCCTTCGGCACCGGCCTGGGCTGCCTGCTCACCGACGCGGAGTACAATCAGAGGATCGTCGATCAGGGGCCCGCGGCGGCCAGCCCGCGCCTGTTCGCGTACACCGTCTCCAGCGCCGCGGCGGGCGAGGTGTCGATCGCCTTCGGCATCCACGGCCCGAACGCGACGGCGCACTTCGGCTTGGCGGCCGGCCTCGGCGCCGTCGGCTACGGCTTCGACCTGATCCAGGCCGGCAAGGCCGACGCGGTGCTCGCCGGCGCGGCCGACGTCACCGGGCCGGCCCTGGTCGACGGGCTGCGCGACATGGGCCTTCTCAAGACGCGGGCTCGCTCGCGACCCTTCGTCGACACGACGCCGGGGGTGTGGCCGAGCGAGGCGGCGGTGGTGGTCGTGCTCGAGCGGCTCGACCTGGCGCGCCGGCGCGGTGCGCGCGTGTACGGATGCGTCGAGGGGTGGGCCGCCGGCTTCGAGCCGACGCTGACGCGCGGCGCCGTGGAGCGTAGCGGGCTGACCGCGACGGTGCGGCGCGCCCTGGACCTCGGCGGGCGCGGAGCGGACGAGATCGGCCTGGTGCTGGCCAGCGCGCACGGTACGCCGCTCGACACCTGCGAGCTCCAAGCGCTCGCCGAGGTGCTGGGCGACGGCGACGGCTCGCTGCTGCTGGCACCGAAGCGGGCGCACGGGGAGAGCTTCGCGGCCAGCGGCGGGCTGGCGCTGGCGCTGGCCGCTGGACTGATGCGGGAGCCCGCCCGCCTGGCGCCGGGGCTGGCCTTCGATCTCGCCGGACGCCGGCTCGATTCCGACTCGGCGGCGCGCCACCTGGCGCGGGCGCGCGTAGTGATGGTGAGCTCGCTGTGCTATGCGGGCCCGATCGTGAATCTGCTGCTCGGCCGCGACGAGGAATCGCGATGATCCCGGCGGCGGTCCAGGACATGAAGGGAACTTCACGAGCGCGCCCGCCGTGCGCGCTCGCCGCCGTCGGCATGGTCAATGCCCTCGGGGCCGGCCTCGACGAGATCTGGCACGGGCTGCTCGCCGCCGACCAGTCGCGGCTGAGCCGGCGCGAAGGGCTGGTTCCGAACCGGGCGCTGCTCGTCGGCGAGGTGCGGGAACTCCTGCCGGAGATCCCCGCCGCCCTGCGCCGCTACGCCTGCCGCAACAGCGCCCTCTCCCTGCTCGCCCTGCGCCAGATCGAGGCTGAGATCGAGGCGGTGGCGGAGACGGTCGGGCGCGAGCGGATCGGCGTGGTGATGGGAACGAGCACGTCGGGTGTCGGCAGCGCGGAAGACGCCATCCGCCACCGGCAGGAGACCGATCGTCTGGCGCCGTCGTTCGAATACGCGCAGCTGGAGTTCGGCGGTGCCGCCGGATTCGTCGCCGACTACCTCGGCGCCGGCGGTCCCGCCTACACGCTGTCCACCGCCTGCTCGTCGGGAGCGCGGGCTCTGGCGTCGGCGCGGTCGCTGCTCGCCCTCGGTCTGTGCGACGCGGTGATCGCCGGCGCCACGGACTCGCTGTGCCGGCTGACGACGAACGGTTTCAGCGTCCTGCAGGCGATCTCGGAAGAGGCGACCAACCCGTGCAGCGCCAACCGCAAGGGGCTCACGCTCGGCGAGGGAAGCGCCCTGTTCCTGGTCACCCGCGATCCCGGCGGCATTCAGCTTCTCGGTGTCGGCGAGGCCAGCGAGGCCTACCAGATGTCGGCGCCCGACCCGGACGGCGCCGGCGCGGAGACTTCGATGCGCGAGGCGCTGCGCGACGCCGGGGTGGAGGCGGCGGAGATCGCGTACCTCAACCTGCACGGCACCGGAACGCCGCTCAACGACAGCATGGAGTGCGCCGCAGTGGCGCGCGTCCTCGGCACGTCGGTCCCGTGCAGCTCCACCAAATCGCTGGTCGGGCACACGTTGGGCGCCGCGGGGGCGGTGGAGGCCGCCTTCTGCTGGCTCATGCTGCGACGCGCTTCGGGCGGCGAGCTGGCGCTGATTCCGCACGCGTGGGACGGCGAGCGCGACCCCGCCCTGGCACCGATCCGGCTCGTTGGGCGGGGAGAGCGGGTCGCGGTGGGGGAGCGGGTGCGCGTGATGAGCAACTCCTTCGGCTTCGGCGGCAACGACTGCACGTTGATCCTGGGAACGGGGCCTTGCTGACGGCGACGGTCAGACGGTGGTCCGCCTGGGCACCGGGGTTGGAGACGCGGGAGAGCTGGCGGATCTGGGCCGGCGGGCCGGCACCGATCGCGGCCGAGGGCATCCCGGAGGTTCGTTTCCTGCCGCCGCTGCTGCGGCGGCGTTGCACACCGCTGACGAAGATCGTGCTCGCGGCGGCGTTCGACTGCTGCACCGACGACGAGCGGTCGGACGTGCGCACGGTCTTCGCCTCCAGGCACGGCAGCATCAACGAATCGATCGAGCTCATCGACGCGGTGGTCCGCGGCGGGACGATCTCGCCGACGAAATTCAGCCACACGGTGCACAACGCCCAGGCGGGGCTGTTCTCGATCGCGGCGGGAAACCGCCGCCCCTCGTCCTCCCTCGCCGCGCAGGAAGACACCTTCGCCTGCGGCTGGGTCGAGGCGCTCACTCATCTCCAGCGCGAGCCGCAACGGCCGGTGCTGCTGGTGATGGGCGACGTGCCGCTGGCGCCGACCTTCGCGCCGCTGGTCGACGAGCCGGTGGCGAGCTACGCCCTGGCCCTGCTCCTCGCCGGCGGCGGCGAGGGCACGCCGCTGTGCTTCGCGCCGGGAAACGAGTCGGACGAGGCGCGACCTCTCCGCTGGCCCGAGGCCCTCGAGTTCCTGCGCTGGCTGCTGTCGGACGAGAAGTCGCTCACTCTCGGCGCGGCGCGGCGCCGCTGGAGGTGGGAGCGCGGGATCCCGTAGTGCGAATCGAACACCGAGGATCGACTTGCGAAATCGACGTGAGCTGCGCCCGAAGAGGTAGAAAAAAAGGCAACCACGAAGAAGGAAGAAGCATGAGAGCTCGACTGGACCCAACCGAATCGCGCTGGTGTTGAAGGCGGGCCCGGTCGAGCTCGAGAGAGTTTGGTCATTGTCGTTCGTGCTCTCCTTCGAAAATGGGTCCGCATCGCGTTCGCCCAGCGTTGCCATTCTCGTCTTCGTGTTCTTCGTGGTTGCCTTTTCCCTGTCTCTTTGGGCGTGCGTAGTCTCATGACAGACTTCGTAGGGAAGCTTTCTCCGACATCGAGGCCAACGCTTACGCTTCCAGAAAGTCATTTGGGAGAGACGTGACTCGGCCGAGGCGCGGCGCCGCATCGCCGCACGCCATGGCGAGCCCGACCTGGCTCGCGCTCGCGGTGTTCGTCGCCGCCGTCGCCACCTACGCGCGCGCGCTCGGAAACGGGTTCGTGTGGGACGATCGGCTCATCCTCTCCCGCCAGCTCGTCGCCTTTCAGTCGCTGGGTCGGGTCTTCTTCCCGCCGGCGAACATCCCACAGTACAGCCCCTTCTACTACCGGCCCGTCGTCGTTCTCACCTACCTGGCCGACAACGCGCTGGGCGGGGGCGCGCCCCTGCCCTTTCACCTGACGCCCATTCTGCTCCACGCCGCGGTCGCCTCGCTCCTGTTCCTCCTCCTTCTGCGCCTGCTCGGCCGGACCGCCCTTGTTCCCGCCCTGATCGGCGCTCTCGCCTTCGCTGTCCACCCCGTCCACGCCGAAGTGGTGGCGTGGATGGCGGGACGCGGCGACGCCCTCGCCACCCTCGGGGTTCTGGTCGCCCTGCTTTCGTGGAGCCGCTGGCTGCAGGGGTCGGGCGCGGTCTGGCTTGCGGCGGGTGTCGGAGGGCTGCTCTTCGGGCTGCTCGCCAAGGAGTCCGCCATCGTCGGTATCCCGCTCGCCGCCGCCCTGCCCTGGGTCGCCGGCGCCGCGGCCGCAACGCCGGCGCCGCCCGCCGCGACCCGGCGGACGCCCGTGATTCTCTGGACCGCGATCGCCTCCTCGGTTTTCCTCTATCTGCTGCTGCGCGCCGCCGGACCCGGCTTCGCTGCCGGCGTACGTCCCGCCTCGTCGGCTCGCGCCGTCGATCTGCTCGGCGCGCTGGGTTTCTATTTCCGTTCCCTGCTCTGGCCGCGCACGACCGGCGTCGTCCTGACAACGGTGCCCGCCGACCCGCCGGACATCCTCCTCGGCATCCTCGCCGCCCTCGCGTTCGCCGCCGGCACCCTGCTCGCCGTCTACCGGCGCTCGCCGATTGCCCTCTGGGCGCTCGCGTGGATCGCCCTGGGTCTGGTTCCGCCTCTCGCCCTGGTCGTGCGGGCGATCTCCGAGACCCCCGTCGCCGAGCGCTACCTCTACCTGCCCTCGGTCGGAATGGCGTTGCTCGTCGCCCTGGCGCTGGCGCGGCTGCCGCGGCGCTGGGAGCGAGCGGGTCTTGCGGTCGCCGCCGGTGCCCTCCTCGCGTGGGCGACCCTGACCGTGAAGGACTCGGCGATCTGGAGGGACGACCTGCACTTCTGGAACAATGCCGTTGCCGCGGCCCCGGCCGAGGGGTTCGCGCGCATCAAGCTCGCCGTCGCCCTCGACCGCAGCGGCGACGCGAGCGCGGCCGAGGCCATGGACCAGAGCGCACTCGAGACCCGCCTGTCGGCGCCGCAGCGAGCCGTGGTCCAGAACAACCTCGGCTGGCTTCTGCTGCGGCGCGGGCGGAGAGACGAGGCGGAGCCCCTGTTCCGGGCCGCGGTCGAGGCGGGCCCCGGCTTTCCGGGCCCGTACCGCGGTCTCGCCGAGTGCCTGTGGCCGCGCGGGGAAGACGCGCGGGTGCGCGCTCGAATCGGAGATTTGCTCGAGCGCGCTTTCCGGGTCGATCCGCACGACGCCCGCTCGGCGTTCCTGCTCGGGAACCTCCACCTCGCGCAAGGCGAACGCGACCTGGCCGCGCACTGGTTCGAGCAGGCGATCCGCGCCAACCCCGGCAGCTCCTCCGCGACCCGTGCCCGTGCCACCCTGACGCGCCTGCGGCAGAATTGAGCTCGCGTAGGTCCTACCGGGTCGGAGGGGTGTGACCGGTGACCGGTAGCCGAAGAAGAGACCCAACAGCCAACAACTCAACAACCCAACAACCTGTAGTTGTTGTTTTCGGACGCGGAATCGGGAAAGCCGGGCTCGGTGCAGAAGAAGGTCGAAACCATCGCCTTGGTCGTGAACCCGCGTTCGACGACCGGGCGCGCGGCGGCCGTCTGGAGCCGCGCCGCGCGGGAGCTGCATCGGCGCGGGGCGGTCCGGGGCGAGGTCGAAACGGCCGCCGACGGCGCCAACGTCGAACGGATCCGGCGCATGATCGGGGAGGTGCAACCGGCGGTTGTCGTCGCCGCCGGCGGCGACGGAACCGTGAGCGACACGGCGCGAGCCATCGCGGAAGCGCCGCCCGGAAACCCTCCGGCGCTGGCGATCCTGCCGCTGGGAACGGCGAACAACGTCGCCCGATCGCTCGGCCTGGAGTCGTTGCTCCGGCGCGGCGAGCCGGCCGCCGACCTGGCCCTGGGCGCGATCTTCGGCGGCAGCGGGCGCCGCATCGATCTCGGCGCCGTCGGAGAGCGCTACTTCGTCGGATCGCTGGCGATCGGCATGGACGCCGACATCCTGCTCACCCGCAACCGGCTGCGTCACCGCCTGGCGCTGGACGGCACGGTGGGCGGCTATCCGCTGTACCTGTGGAGCTGCGCCGTCAACGTCCTGCGCCGGCACGGCACCCGGGCTCGCCTGCGCGCCGACGGCATCGAACGGGCCCCATTCGTCTACAACCTTCTGGTCACGAACACGCCGCTCTACGCTGGCGAGTTCCGCTTCGACACCGCCAACTCCTGCGACGACGGTCGCCTCGACCTCCACCTCTTCCACGGTGGCGCCGACTACCTGCGCCGCTATCCGACCGCCTGGATCCGCCACCTGCGCTACTCGCGCGGCATCGCGGTGGCGGCCCCCCCGCGGATCGAACGCTTCCGCCAGCTGGCCGTCGACCTCGACGAGCCGCTCGCCGCCCAGGTCGACGGTGAGGAGCTGCCCCCGGCGGCCTCCTACCGCATCCGCGCCGTTCCCGACGCCCTCGAGGTGCGCCTGCCGCGCGGGCCAGAGCAGGGAACGCCCTTCATCCCCCCTCCGGATCCAACCGGTTGAGCGGCGCCGCTCCGCTTTGCATAATCCGCCCCAGGGGAAGTCAATTTGCTAAACAGTCGAGCAGGGCACGTGGCGGCAGCGGCGACGGTCGACCCGGTCGTCGAGGACGAGACCCGTCTGGAGAACCGGCTGGTGAGCCGCCTGGTCGTGCCGCAGGACCTCGCCTTTCTGGCCGGGCACTTCGACGGCTTTCCGATCGTCGCCGGCGTCGTGCAGGTCCACTGGATCATGCGCGCGGCCGCCTCGTGGCTGCGGCGCCCTCTCCACCCGCGAACGTTCGAGGGCCTGAAGTTCAAGAACGTCTTGCGCCCTGGGCAGCGGTTCCGGATGAGCCTGGAAACGGATGCGGAGCGGAGCGGGCTGCGCTTCCGCCTCGACGACGGCGAGCGCGTCTTCTGTACCGGACGTTGCCGCCTGGAGCCCGCCGCGGCGGCGGCCCGCGACGGCGACGAGATGCCCCTCACGCCGGACGGCGCGTTTCCCGCCGTCGCCGATCTCGTGCCGCAGAGCGGGCACATGCTCCTGCTCGACCGCGTTCTCGCCCACGACGTCGAGCGCACCGTATGCGCGGTGGACGTCGACGCCAGCGATCTCTTTCGCGACCGGGACGGTGGCATTCCGGCCTGGGTGGGGCTGGAGTACATGGCCCAGTGCATCGCCGCTCACGGCGGGTTGCGGGGCCGCGCCCAAGGCGGGGTCGCGAAGCCGGGGCTCTTCCTCGGCACCCGCCACCTGGACCTGTGGACGGCCGCCTTCACTCCGGGCGCGCTGCTGCGCGCCAGTGCGCGGCACGTACGCGGCAACGGTCGGTTCTTCACCTTCGCCTGCGCGCTGCGGCGCGGAGAAGACGCCCGCGTGCTGGCCGAGGGCGAGCTGAACGTGTACATCCTGGACCAGCTGGAGGCGATGGGCGACCGGGCCATCTCATGACGATCGAGCGCAAACGGGCAAAGAACGGGGACGGGCCGCGACGCGTGCTCGTGACCGGAGCGGGCCGCGGCATCGGCCGCGCGATCGCCCTTGCCCTGGGGCGCGACGGCTTCGACGTTACCGTCAACTACAACCGCAGCCGCGAGGCGGCCGAGGCGGTGGCGGGCGAGATCCGCTCCGGCGGGCGGACGGCCGACCTGCTGCCCTTCGACGTGTCGAATCGGGCCGCCTGCGCGCAGGCTCTCGAAGCCGACGTCCAAGTCAACGGTCCGTTTTACGGCGTGGTGTGCAACGCCGGCGTGCACGCCGACGCCCCCTTCCCGACCCTGTCCGGCGAGGACTGGGATCACGTCCTGCACACCAACCTGGACGGGTTCTACAACGTCCTGCGGCCCCTCGTGATGCCCATGGTGCGCGCCCACCGCGGCGGCCGCATCGTCGCCATCTCGTCGGTGGCCGCCATCACCGGCAACCGCGGCCAGGTGAACTACAGCGCCTCGAAGGCGGGGCTCATCGGCGCCAGCAAGTCGCTGGCCCAGGAGCTGGCGAAACGGCAGATCACCGTGAACTGCGTGGCGCCGGGACTGATCGAGACCGAGATGATCGCCGGGGCGCCGCTCGAGGAGCTGCAGAAGATCATTCCGATGCGGCGGCTCGGGCGGCCGGAGGAGATCGCCGCGACGGTGGCGTTCCTGTTCTCCGCCGGCGCCTCGTACATCACCGGGCAGGTGATCTCGGTGAACGGGGGGATGATATGAGAACCTCGTCCGCCGCACCGGTGAAGGTCGACGTCGCCATCGCCGGAGGCGGCCTGGCGGGCAACCTGCTGGCCCGTCAGCTTCGCCGCACCCTGCCCGGCGCCAGCATTGCGCTGTTGGAAAAGACCACCGAGCCGTCGTTCAAGGTCGGCGAGTCGCTGGTCGAGATCGCCAGCAACTACCTGATCCGGCGCCAGGGTCTGCAGAGCTACCTGTACGAGCACCATCTGCCGAAGAACGGCCTGCGCTACTTCTTCGACGACCCCGATCGATCCGCGCCGCTCGAGGAGATGAGCGAGATCGGCACCATCAACATGCCATTCCACCCGGCCTTTCAGATCGATCGGGCGCGGCTGGAAGCCGATCTGCTGGAGATGAACCGCGCCCAGCAGGTGCAGGTCCGCACCGGCGCCCGCGTGCGCCGCATCGAGCTCGGGAGCGGCGGCGCGCCGCACCATCTCGAGGTGACGGACGATGACGGCACGACCCGCTACGCGGCACGCTGGTTGATCGACACCAGCGGCCGCGCCGGGCTGATCGCGCGGCAGCAGAACCTGCGCGTGGCAGAGGAGTCGCACTGTATCGGCGCGGTGTGGGGCCGCTTCGAAGGAGTCGCCGAAGTCGACGAGCTCGGGTCCGATGCGTTCCGCGCCCGCGTGCGCCATACCTGTCGCCGCCTCTCCACTCTGCACTTCTGGTACCCGGGGTACTGGATCTGGTTCATCCCCTTGCGCGGCGGCATCACCAGCGTCGGCATCGTCGGCGACGTGGTCGCGCAGGAGCAGGCGATACGCACCCCGGAGGGCTTTCGCGCCTTTCTCGATCGTCACCGGGCCGTCTCCGACCTGCTCGCCGGCGCCAAGCGGATCGACCTCGGGAGCTACGTGCGGATCGCGTATGGAGCGCAGTCGCTTCTTCCACCCGGACCGCTGGGGGCTGAGCGGCGAGGCCGCGACGTCGGCGGATCCCTTCTACAGCCCGGGCAGCGACTTCATCGCCCTGGAGAACGACTTTCTGACCGACCTGGTGCGGCGCGATCTGGGCGGCGAGAGCGCGGCGCAGCTCGCCGAGCGCTTCGCGCTCTACGACGGCTTCATGCGCTTTCGCCACGAGGCGGCAATGCTCCTGTATCGGGGCATGTACCCCATGCACGCCAGCTACGAGCTGATGCGCCTGAAGTGGGACTTCGACATCGGCTGCTACTACAACCTGTGGGTCTCTCCGTACTTCCGCGACGAGTACCTGGACCTTCACTTCCTGCGCCGCCAGCTGCGCCAGCAGGAGTACGTGCTACAGGCGCTGCGCAACTTCGCGGAGCTCTTCTTGAAGCTCGGGGCGAGCTTGCACGAGCGCGGCCTGTTCCACCGCTGCAATCGCGGCCGCTTCTCCTACGGTCTCGAGAACATCGACTTCGTCGAGGAGGTGGGCATGCCGCGCACCCGCCGTCAGGTGCTGGAGAAGACGGCGCAGATCTTCAACGACGTACGGCGGCGGGCGCTCGAGCTGTTGGACCTGCCGCCGCCGGGTCCGTCCGCGCAGCGACTCCCCCTCACCTCGTTCATGACCGACCAACCACTCGGCTGAGCCTCTGCGGACCCGTCGATCATGACCCCCGATCTGCGGCCGACGCCGGGACGCATCGCGCTGTGGGGTGCCTACGGACTCTTGATCCTGGCCTATCCGTTCCTCGCCGACGCGGCCATCGAGAGCTACGGGCCGCGCGCCGCGGCGCTTTCGTTCGCCGTCCTGGGCATCGCCGGCTACGCCCTCGTGCGCCGGCAGTTCGGCGCGGTGCTCGGGCTCGGCGCCGCGCCGAGCTTCGCCATCGCGGGCTTCGCAGTGGCCGCGGCAATCGCCAACGACGAGCGCTTTCTGCGTCTGATCCCGGCCCTGATCAACCTCATCCTGGCGCTCCTCTTCGCCGCCAGCTTGCGCGAGCCGATCTCCATCATCGAGCGCATGGCACGGCTCATCGAGCCCCACGCACCGGAGTTCATCCGCCCCTACTGTCGCAAGGTGACGATCGCGTGGTGCGTGCTGTTTCTGATCAACGTCGGCGTCATTTCCTGGCTCTCCTTTGTCGGCCCCAGCTCCGCCTGGGAGGAGTACACCGGCTGGATGATGTACGCGGCGATCGGGGCGTTCTCCGTCGTCGAGTTCCTGATCCGCAAATCGTGGTTCCGCTACTACTTCTACAACGGCCCCTTCGACCGCGTCTGGTCGACCTTGCTCCCCGCCGAGAATACGCCGCAGGGCCGGCGCTCGGCGGAGCACATACGGCGCACCCGCGAGCGGCTCGCCCGTGCCGAAGTCGGAGTGCAGAACCCCCCGGAGGGGGCGTGATCGGCGAAAATCAGTGAACAGTGAACAGTGCTATTCACTTCACGAGACGACCGCAAAGGAGGAATCGAGATGATCAAGCTGTATGGCGTTCCCGGCTCGCGCGCGATGCGCTGCCTCTGGATGCTCGAGGAGCTCGGCGTCCCCTACGAAAGCGTCAAGACGAACTTCGCCACCGGCGACACACGCCAGCCCGACTATCTGAAGATCAATCCGAACGGGCACATCCCGGCCCTGCAGGACGGCGACCTGATTCTGTGGGAATCGCTGGCAATCAACCTCTACCTCGCCCGCAAGTACGACAAGGGGCTGTGGCCGAAGACCGTCGCCGCCGAGGGGCACGCGTTCAAGTGGAGCATCTGGGCGATGACCGAGGCCGAGGAACCCGTGCTGACGGTACTTCTGAACCGCATGTTCTTCCCGGAGGCGCAGCGCGACAAGGCGAAGGCTGACGACGCCGCACAGCGCTTCCAGACGCCGCTCGCGGTTCTCGACGGCCAGCTCGCCGGCAAGACCTACCTCGCCGGCGACGACTTCACCGTCGCCGATCTCAACGTCGCCTCCGTTCTCGCCTGGGCGCCGATGGCCGGCATCGATCTGAGCAAGGCCGCCAACGTCGGCGCCTGGATGAGCCGCTGCACCGGGCGGCCCGCGTTCGCCAAGGTGATGGGCATGA
>CAVRIA010000025.1:0-94318 GCA_963721115.1 uncultured bacterium | reverse complement strand
AATCGTCTACGAGTCGAAGGCACGCGACAAGGTTTCGGTGCCGTTTCCCGAGTCGGTCCTGAACAGCGCCAACCGGGAGACCTTCGTCAACACCATCCGCGGCGTCGAGAAGTACACGGGCGCGGCGCCCGCCGTGAAGGAGTGACGGGGGCGCGCGACGGAGGTCGAGGGAGGAGACCGCGCCGGCCTTTTCCGCCGCTCGCCCCATGCACGTGGAGTTCATTCTCGGAGCCGCTCGGCCCGAGCAGTTTCCGCCCGGTCGGGCGCCGGAGGTGGCGTTCGCCGGGCGATCGAACGTCGGGAAATCGTCGCTGCTGAACCGACTGACCGGCCGGCGCCGCGTGGCGCGGGTCAGCAAGACGCCGGGGCGCACCCAGCAGGTCAACTTCTTCGCCGTCGACGACCGCCTCGTTCTGGTCGACCTGCCGGGGTACGGGTTCGCCCGCGTTCCCCTGGCGCTGCGTGACAGCTGGCGCGCGCTGGTCGACGACTACCTGGTGCGGCGCGACGCGCTGCGGGCCGTGGTCGTCATCGTCGATGCTCGACGCGGCCTGGAGGACGACGACGTCCTGCTGCTCGATTTTTTGGAGGCGCACCGGATCCGGGCGATTCTGGTGGCCACCAAGATCGACAAGATCGGGCGCAGCCGGCGGGCGGCGCGGATGGCGCAGATCGCCGCGAGACGGCCGGGAAAGACGCTCCTCCCGTTCTCCTCCCTGACCGGGGAGGGGGTGGAGGATCTGTGGCGCGCCGTGCGCGCCGCCGCCGCGGACTGAGGACGGCGCCTTCAGGCGTCGGGGGAGAGAATCGCGGCCTCGCTCAGTAGGGCCTTCAAAACGGATGGATCGGCGGGCTTGGTCATGTGGGTATCGAAGCCGGCCGCCTCGGCCCGGCGCCGGTCCTCGTGCTGGCCGTAGCCGGTCAGAGCGATGAGGAACGCCGGGCGCAGCGACGGGTCGGCGCGGAACGCCTTCGCGACCGCGTAGCCGTCCATTTCGCCCGGAAGTCCGATGTCGCATACGACGACCTCGGGCCGGAACTGACGCGCCGTTTCGATGCCGCTCGAACCGTCGTGGGCCACGGCCACCGTGTAGCCGCTCAGCTCGAGCAGAAGCGACATGCTGGCCGCCGAGGAGACGTCGTCCTCGACGATGAGGACGCGCTCCATCAGAGCGCGGGCCGTCTCTTTCTGGCGCAGGGCGAGATCGGGGCGTTGCGGCGCCTCGCGCAACGCGGCCTCGGTGTCGCGGGACGGACCCTGTTCGGAGTCCGGCGACTCGTGGCGCCTCCGGGAATGCCGCAGCCTTGCCTTGATGACCGGGGGATCGAGCCCTCTGGGGTATCGAATGGCGGATCGAAGGAGGACCCGAGCGGGTGGAATGAGCCGAGCGGCATGTCCGTGAACCTGCCGACATTGTAGACCACGTCAGCGCCGGGACAAAGGCGGGGCGATGCGAAGATTCATCGGCCGGATCTGCCTCCTGGATTGCCGGGGCGACGCTCCCCCTACGGGGGCGAGTCGCTTCGGCGGGTGGACGGCCGCACGACCCGCCCGGCCCACGGCTTTGCGGCGGCCGGTCTCTCAGCTGGTCTGCGGCCGAGCCCGCTCGATGAGGCGTTCGAAATCGATTCCGCGCGGCAGGGTGCCGAAGGCCAGGTCGCGGTCGGCCGCGAGACGCGAGGCGCAGAAAGCGTCCGCCACGGCGGGATCGCCATGGCGGACCAGCAGAGAGGCCTGCAGCGCCTTGGCCAGTCGTTCCACGATGTGCCGCGCGCGCACCTCGATCTCGGCGAAGTCGGCGAGCTCGGCCCGGATCGACTCGGCGAAGCGATCGAGTCGGGAGTCCTGGCCGGCGGCGAGGCCGACTTCGTCGAAAAAGGCCTCGACGGCTTCCGGCTCGCGTCCCATCGCGCGCAGGACGTCGAGGCACATGACGTTCCCGGACCCTTCCCAGATGGAGTTCAGTGGCGCCTCGCGATAGAGGCGCGGCATTCCCGACTCCTCGACGTAACCGCTGCCCCCCAGGCACTCGAGCGCCTCGGCCGCGTGCGGCGGATTGCGTTTGCAGACCCAGTACTTGGTGACCGCGGTGGCGAGGCGGGCGAAGCGGCGCTCCCGATCGCTCTCCGGCGCGTCATCGTAGGCGCGCGCCAGGCGCATCATCGCGATGGTCGCTGCCTCCGACTCGATACAGAGGTCGGCCAGAACGTTGCGCATCAGCGGTTGGTCGATCAGGCGCTTGCCGAACGCCGAGCGGTAGGCGGCGTGATGGGTCGCCTGTGCGACCGCCTGTCTCATGCCGGCGGTGGCGCCGATGACGCAGTCGAGCCGGGTGTGGTTGACCATCTCGATGATGGTCGGAACACCGCGCCCCTCCTCGCCGATCAGGCGCGCCCAGGCGGCCTGGAACTCCACCTCGCTCGATGCGTTGGAGCGATTGCCCAGCTTGTCCTTGAGGCGCTGGATGTGAAAGCGGTTGCGGGTGCCGTCGGGCCGCCAGCGCGGCAGCAGAAAGCAGGAGAGACCGCGCCCGGTCTGCGCCAGGACCAGGAACGCGTCGCTCATCGGCGCCGAGCAGAACCACTTGTGCCCGGTGATCTCGTACTCGCCCCCGGGGCCGCCCTTGCCGACGGGCACCGCTCTGGTGGTGTTGGCGCGCACGTCCGAGCCGCCCTGCTTCTCGGTCATCGCCATCCCGCACAGGCATCCGGACTTCTGCGGCGACGGAACGAGGCGCGGATCGTAGTGGTCGGAGGTGAGGCGCGGCACCCACTCCTCGGCCACCTCGGGCTGGACGCGCAGGGCGGGGATCGCCGAGTAGGTCATCGACAGCGGGCAGCCGACGCCGGCTTCCACTTGGGAGAGGAGAACGAACAGGGCGGCCCGGGCCACGTGCGCGCCGGGGCGAGGCTGGCGCCACGGCAGCGCGTGCAGCTCGTGCGTGACGGCGAGGTCCATCAACCGGTGCCAGGCGGGGTGAAACTCCACTTCGTCGATGCGGTGGCCGTAGCGGTCGTGGGTGCGGAGCCGGGGCGGGTTCTCGTTAGCCTGAGAGCCCCAGGCGAGGGGCTCGCCGCCGAGGATCTCGCCGAAGCGCCGGCAGCGTTCCTCGGCCCAACCGCCCCCTTCGCGGCGCAACGCCTCGCCGAGGGCTCGATCCTGCTCGAACAGGTTGTAGCCTTCGAGCGGCGGCGGCTGATTGAGCACTTCGTGGGTCGTGAAGGCCTCTCGCCCTGTCTCGTCCATGAGAACCTCCTTGCTGCGATGCCGCGCCCGTGTCAACCGCGGCGCGCGCTGCCGCGGTCGGCTGCGAGACGCTTCTCCCTGGGCTCGGCATTGAATTAGCTCAGCTACGGGTAGAGGAGAAATCGATGAGTTCGACTCAAGTATGTTGACACATGCCGGGGGGCGGCCCGTATAGTCACTTTGGAGAACAGAGCGACCGAGCGCCGGCCCAGTCGAGGGCAGCTTCCTGTCTCCCATTCACGGTCTGCTCTCCTCGTCCTCCCGCTTCTTCGCGTCACCGTTTCCCGGTCCGGGCTGTCGCCGTTGCCCCGAGTCGGAGGCGGAAGAGAAGAGAGTAGGTCAGGAGCAGAATTCTCCCCGGCGCACGGCGCCGGGAGCAAAGAGTAGGGTGCGCGACACACCCTCTCGTGCACCTTGCAAGGGGCCGGGGTTCATCCCCCTCCCCGGTCCCGTCATCGGAGGCCGTGCCGGAGCGCGAGCCGGCGCGGCCTCTCCCTTCAGGTTCAACGCCGGCTGGTCTGCAGGTCCGGAGAAAACGGAGGCGACTCCCGGACCTCCACGGTGCAGATCGTTCCCGGCGGTCGTTCGACGCCGACGGCGAGGACGTGTCGTCGCGTCGGCCGGAATAGGGCGAAGTGCCAGCTCTCCGGGCGGTCGTCGAGGCACGCATCGAACGATGCGGAGATCGCGACGCCGCGCCGCAACCGGAACGAGAAGCGCTGCAACGGCAGGGCGAGGCCCAGTCCCCGCGCTTTGATGTAGGCCTCCTTCAGAGTCCAGTACTCGAAGAAGCGGCGCGGCCGGCGCGACTCCGGTAACCGGAGTAGATCGGCGACCTCGGGTGGCGAGAAGAAGCGTTCGGCGACCTCCATGGCGTGTCCCCGGCGGTGGGTGTCCTCGACGTCGACGCCGATGGCGGCGCGCAACGTCACCGCGCAGGCGACGAGCCCCGCCGTGTGCGACAGGTTGAAGCGCAGGGGGGAGCCCCGTCCGGGGCGGAGATCTCCGGTCGCCCATGAGGATCGGTCTCGAACACCCATGCGTGCGGCCGCACGTCCGCATAGCGCGACAGGCAGGTGCGGACCAAGGCGTGGGCGACCAGGTACTGGTGTCGGACTTCTTCGAGACGAAGGCGATCCCGGCGCCCGCGCTCGTCCGCCGACAGGGTCTCCTCGCAGGCTCGCAGCAGCGCCGCGTCCGACACGCTTCGGGGCGGACGTACCAGACATGGACATCGCCCGCGCGCAAGGTCAGGAGCGAGGCCTCCGGCCGGGCGCGTCGCGAATCCCCTCCGCCTGCGCGCCGCACCGCGTCCTCAGCCGACGCGGCCCATCAGCGCCAGGATGTCGTAGCCGGTGACCGCCGCCGACTTGCGGGCGTGCCCGGCCAGGTACTTGGCGCTGACGTTTCCGGCCTGAACCGCCTTGGCGAGATCCACGAGGGCCATCTTGATCGTCGCCTCGTCGATCATCTCGCCGGTCTCCGGGTCGGCCATCGAGCCGCCGCCCTTCTCGTGGTACAGCTCCACCACCCGCTTGGCGTAGCGGATCTGCTCGGCGTTGGGGCTGTAGCACTCGTTGCAGATCTGCGCCTGCTGCGGGTGGATGACCCAGGTGCCGTCCATTCCGAGGTTGTGGGCGCCGACGTTCTTCTCGCGCAGGCCTCGCTCGACCTCGGCCACCTTCTCCGGCGAGTCGCCCTTGCGCACCAGCTTGAGATAGACGTTGTCGATTGCGTGCAGGCCGGCCGCTTTGGCAGCTACTGCCATCGCCTGCTTGGCGTAGTGGAAGTTCTGGTTCTGGCCGTCGACGACCTCGCGCACGCCGAGATTGGCGGCGAAGTCGGCGATCCCGAAGATCAGGCCGCACATGCGATCGGAGGCAGTGGCGATTTCGTAGGCCTTGATCAGGGCGTGCGGGGTCTCGATCAGACATTCGATCTGCAGGCGGTGCTTCCAGCCGCCGCGCCGTTCGAGATCGTCCAGCACTCTCGAGACGTAGATGATGTCCTCCGGCCCGCGCGTCTTCGGCACGACGATCCCGTGGAAGCGGTTCGGCGCGCCGAGGACGACGGCCTCCATGTCGCCGAAGAAGAAGGGCGAGTGGATGTTGTTGGGTCGCACGGTCACGACCTTGTGGCCGAAGTCCAGCCCGTTGAGCGCCTCGACCGTCACCTTGCGGCTCTTCTCGCCCTTGAACTCGTAGGGGCACGCGTCCTCGAAGTCGGCCATCACGTGATCGACCGGCGACTTCTGCGCGTCGGCCGCATTCTGGTGCAGCTTCGCGTTGTGACCGGGGTAGGTCATCTCGGTGCGCGGGATGACGAAGCGTTTTCCGCCTTCGATGAGGAACATCGGTGGCCCTTTCTCTCCGCGCCGGACGGCGCACGCGTTCGGGAAGATGGACGTCGCGTACTACCTAGCGGATGGAACGTCAAATTAGCCGTTCAGCCGCGCTTTTCGGTGCGCCCTAATGAGATCGGATGAGCTGTTTTTGCCGACTGCGGACAGCGGGGGCAGTTGGTTCGCCGCGGGTGTGGTGATAGGACATCGACCACTCATTTCAACCGACGGGAGTACGGCGACATGGCGGATGCGATCGTGAACCCGGTCGACCTGGCCGGAGTGGAGAAACTCGTGCAGACGACGGACGGGCTGGTGCGCGAGGCGCTGGAGGTGGCGAGCAAGCGCACCGACGGGGGCAAGCGCGTCGACGACGAGCAGGTGCACTGCGAGCGTCTCGCCTACGCGGCGACGGAGGTGGCGGCGGCGCGCGAGCTGCTGAGCTACGCCGGGGCCGCGGCGCACGGGCATCGCGATCCCAGCATCGAGGCGATGGCCGGCCTCTTCGCCGCCGAGGTGGCGCAGCGTCTGGGCAGCCAGATCGATGCGCATCTCGACGCGTTCGGTCTCGCGGCCGGCCGGCTCGACGCCACCCTCGGGAGCGCGGCGATCAAGGACTTGGAGCGCCGGGCGGCGGCCGACGAGACGGTCTGTGCCATCGGCCGCCACGTCATCGAGCAGAGAGGGGCGAATCACGTCTGGATCGACGACGAGATGGCCGTGATGACGCGCGACTCGGTCCGCCAGTTCGCGGAGAGCGAGGTGGCGCCGATCGCCGAGCGCATCCACCGCCACGACGAGCTGGTGCCGGAATCGATCATCGCCAAGATGAGAGAGCTCGGCTTCTTCGGCATGTCGGTGCCCGAGGCGTTCGGCGGCGGCGGGATGGGCAACCTGGTGATGATCCTCACCACCGAGGAGCTGTCGCGCTGCTCGCTGGCGGCGGCGGGCAGCCTGATCACGCGGCCCGAGATCCTCACCAAGGCCCTTCTGAAGGGGGGCACCGAGGAGCAGAAGAAGAAGTGGCTGCCGCCCATCGCGGCCGGCGAGCTCATGGTCGGGATCTCGGTCACCGAGCCCGATACGGGATCGGACGTCGCCTCGGTGAAGTGCCGCGCCGACGAGGCGGAGGTCGGCGGCACCAAGGGCTATCTGATCAACGGCGCCAAGGCATGGTGTACGTTCGCGGGGCGCGCCAACGTGCTGGCGGTGCTGGCCCGTACCGACCCGGACCCGAAGAAGGGCGCGCGCGGGCTGTCGCTGTTCATCGTCGAGAAGGACGCGTTCGACGGGCACAGCTTCACGATGAAGCAGCCGGGAGGGGGTGTGCTCGAGGGCAAGGCGGACGCCACGCCGGGCTATCGCGGCATGCACTCGTTCACGCTCAGCTTCGACAACTACTTCGTGCCGGCGGAGAACCTGATCGGCGGGCCGGGCGGTCTCAACAAGGGCTTCTACCTGCAGATGAACGGCTTCGCCGCCGGACGCCTGCAGACCGGCGGCCGCGCCACGGGTCTGGCGCAGGCGGCGTTGGAGCGCACCGCCGAGTACGCCGCCGACCGCAAGCAGTTCGGCCGGCCGATCGGGGCGTTTCCGCTCACCCAGTACAAGATCGGCCGCATGGCGACGCACATCATGGCCGGGCGCTGGCTGACGTACGCAGCCGCCCGGGCGATGGACGCGGACGAGTCGATCGCCCTCGAGCCGGCCATGGCCAAGCTGCTCGCCTCCGACGTCGCCGTCTGGACCAGCCAGGAGGGGCAGCTGTTGCACGGCGGCTGGGGGTACGCCGAGGAGTTCCCGATCTCGCGCTACGTGGTCGACGCCCAGGTCCTGCCGATCTTCGAAGGCGTCAAGCCGATCCTCGAGCTGAAGGTGATCGCCCGCAACCTGCTGGCCGGCTGAAGCACATCAGACACCGCTGACGATCCGTGGAAAGGAGCCCCGCATGGCATTCGAGTTCATCACCTACGAGAAGAGAGATCGCATCGCCTTCATCACCATCAATCGGCCCGAGGTCCGCAACGCGCTGCACCCGCCGGCGAACCAGGAGCTGTCGGACGCCTTCGACGATTTCGCCGCCGACGCCGACTCGTGGGTGGCGATCATCAGCGGCGCCGGCGACAAGGCGTTCTCGGCCGGGAACGACCTGAAGTACAGCGCCGAGCACGGCATGGGGGCGGTCAAGATGGGCAACGGCGGCTTCGGCGGCATCACGGCGCGCTTCGATCTGTTCAAGCCCGTGATTGCCGCCGTGAACGGCCTCGCCCTCGGCGGCGGCTTCGAGATCGCCATGGCCTGTGACATCATCATCGCCGCGGACAGTGCGCGCTTCGGCCTGCCCGAGCCGCGCGTCGGCCTGGCGGCGCTGGCCGGCGGTATGCAGCGCCTGCCGCAATATGTCCCGCCCAAGATCGCCATGGGCCTGATGCTGACCGGCAAGCAGATCGCGGCGGACGAGGCGCATCGCCTCGGGATCGTCAACGAAGTGGTGCCGCTGCAGGAGCTACCCGCGGCGGCGGAACGCTGGGCGAACGACGTCCTCGCGTGCTCGCCGACCTCGGTGCGCGCCACCAAACAAGTAGCTCTGCAGAGCCAGGGCCTGCCGCTGCAAGAGGCGATGAACAAGTCCTATCCGCTGGTCGGTGCCCTGTTCGGCTCCGAGGACATGATGGAGGGAGTCATGGCCTTCGCGCAGAAGCGCAAACCCGAGTGGAAGGGGAAGTGAGCCGAACAGGCTATCGGGGGAGGCCGAAGCGGGTGCCGTACCAGTCGAGGAGGGATGGCGCGAGGGCGTGCAGGGCGGCGATCAAACGGACGCTGCCGGGGACATAGACGCGGCGCTGCTTCTGGCCGACCGCGCGCAGAACCTTCTGCACGACGAGGCGGGGCGGTAGGCGGCGGCCGCTGCGGAGAATCGGCGGCGTGCCGGGCCGGTCGAGGAGCGGCGTGTCGATGAGCAGCGGAAACACAACGGTGAGCCCCACCCCGTCCGCCGCCAGCTCGGCGCGGATCGCTTCGCTGAAGCCGACGACGCCGAACTTGGCCGCGGAGTATGCGGCGAGCTGCGGCCAACCGTGAACGGCGGCGGTCGAGGCGAGGACGACGACGTGTCCTCCGGCCGCGCGCAGGCCGGGGAGCGCGGCCCGGATGGTGTTCGCGGTGCCGATCAGATCGACATGAAGGACCCGTTCGAACTCCCCGGCGGGCTGCGCCGACCAGTGGCCGGGCCCGAGGATAGCGGCGCAGTTGATCAGCAGGTCGATCCGCTCGACGTGCGGCGCCAACGCGCTCTCCATGCGGGCGGCGTCCGTGACGTCGGCGGCAATCGTCGATACTTCGATGTTGCGCCGATTCAGTGCCGCCGCCGTCTCCCGCAGCCCCGCCTCATCGACGTCGAGCAACACCAGGTCGTAGACGCGCTGGCCCAGCGCTTCGGCGAAGGCCCGCCCGATGCCGCTGCCGGCTCCGGTGATCACGGCGGTGTAGTGCTTCGTCATCGGCGATCTCCCTTGCGATACAGCAAAATGCGAGTGTTCACTGAGGACTTGTCCGCTTGACTCGCAAATCACAAAAGCATTGACCCCGGGGCTGCATGGCTGCCATAAATGTGGAGATTAGGGTTTCTACCCATAATGGGAAGGGGGAACAGATGAGTGCACGGTTCCAGCAGGTCGGCAAGCTTTCGGGACTCGTCCTGGGCCTTTCTCTTCTGTCGGCGGCGACCGTTCTGGGACTACCGGCACCCGGCCCACTCGAGTTCGTGGGACCGACGCCGCATGAGAGTTCTCTGGTCACGATCAATGCCGTGAACCTCCAGCTGAGCGCCGAGTGCACGGTGGATACCGGCACGCTCGCCGTCAGTATCAACGGCGTGACGATACCGGCCGCCAACTTCCTGCCCTTCTCCGCCTGCGCGAACGGTCGCATGACGTCGCAGGTGGCCACGGTCAACGTCACCCTGCCGGACACGTCGATCAGCAGCGGTCCATCGAGCCTGAATGCGGGGCAGAACGGTACGTTCGCCGGCAGCGGCTCGGGAGACGGCGTGAGCTGGAACTTCGACGGTGGGGCGGCGCCGGCGACCGGATCGCCCGTCACCGCCACGTTCCAGGCGGCCGGTTCCTTCACCGTCCGCGCCCGCTCCACCAAGCAGCAGGACCTGCAGGCGTCCGCGCTCGATGAGGGAAACCTCGTCGCCACAGAGCGCGCCTTCGCGGCGGGGGATCCGACCCCGGCGACCCGCCAGCTGGCGGTGATCATGCCGCCGGACGTCGACTTCGAGAACTTCGAATCTTCGCAGGTCCACCCAGTGGCTCTGTCGGAAGCGGGAGACCGGCTTTATGCGGTGAATACACCGGACGATCGCCTCGCGATCTTCAACGTCGAGGCGGATGGCTCGCTGACGTTCACGGGAGACGTGGAGGTCGGCCTCGATCCGGTCAGCCTCGCGGTGCGACCGGGGACGAGCGAAGTCTGGGTCGTCAACCACCTCTCGGACACCGTCAGCATCGTCGACGTCGTCGCTGGCTCCGTGATCGGAACCATCGCGTGCGGGGACGAGCCGACCGACGTCGCCTTCGCCAGCGGGCGCGCCTTCGTCTCGCTGGCGGGCAATCAGGACAAGGTGAACGTGTACGATGCGGCGACGCGAGGTCAGGTCGTGTCGCTCGACATCTTCGGCGACGATCCGCGGGCCCTCGCCGTCAACGCGGCGGGCACCGAGGTGTACGCCGTCGTGCTCGAGTCCGGCAACCAGACCACCACTCTCTTTCATGACCTCGTCAGCAACGGCGGCGGCCCACCGCCGCCCAACCCGCCGCGCAAGTCCGGTCTGGGAACGGCTCCCAACGTCGGCCTGATCGTGAAGTTCAACCCCGCCAACGGGCGATGGGAGGACGAGACCGGCCACAACTGGAGCAACTACGTCGACTTCTCGATGCCGGACGAGGATCTCTTCGTGATTTCCGCCAATGCCCCCACTCCTTCGGTGGTGAGCACGGTCAGCCACGTCGGAACGATGCTCTTCGACGCCGAGGTGCAGCCGGGTACGGGCGATGTATGGGTTCCCAACATCGACTCCCGCAACCTGGTCCGCTTCGAGCCCAATCTGCGCGGGCACCTCGTGCAGACGCGCGTCTCGATCGTCGACCCCGGAAGCGGTGGCGTCACGCCGGTCGATCTCAATCCCCACATCAACTACGCCGTTTCGCCGGGACCCGCGCAGGAGATCGCCGAGAGCCTGGCCAACCCAGGGGATGGCGCGTTCAGCGCCGACGGCTCGACCTTCTATCTGACGGCGTTCAGCTCGCGGAAGGTCGGGGTTCTCGACGCCTTCGGCGACGTGACCGATCTGATCGACGTCGGTAACGGCCCGAGCGGCGTCGCTCTGAACGAGGCCGACGGCCGCCTCTACGTTCTGAACCGCATCGACAACACCATTTCGACTGTCGACACCGGCACGAACAGCCAGATCGCCGTCACCGGCGTGGCTGGCCCGTCGCAGTTCGATCCCAGCCCCGACGTCATCAAGAACGGGCGCAAGTTCCTCTACGACGCCCAGCTGACCTCCGGCCACGGAGACATCGCCTGCGCGACCTGTCACACGTCGGGCAACTTCGACAACGTCGCCTGGGATCTCGGCGATCCGCAGGGCGATTTCGTCAATTACAACAACGCGCCCTTCGTGCAGTTCGGGCCGCTCCTCGGCCCGTCCACCAGCGGCTTCGATCCCATGAAGGGCCCGATGACCACGCAGACGCTGCGTGGCCTCAAGGATCTGTCGCCCCTTCACTGGCGCGGCGACATGCAGGATTTCCAACATTTCAACGGCGCCTTCGCCAGCCTGATGGGGCTGCAGGGTTTCTGCGAGGTCTCTCTGCAGGCCTGTGTCCGCCATTCCGACTGCCCCTCGGGTCAGCTGTGCCTCGGCATCAGCCCGACGGACATGGACGCCTACACCGACTTCATCATGACCGTGAAGTTCCCGCCCAACCCGTACGACAATCTCAACGACACGCTGCCCACCTCGCTGCCCGTGCCGCTGCAGACCGGCGGCGGCGTGATGGGCACGGGCAACGCCCAGGACGGCCGCACCGGCTACATCAACCAGCTGTTCGATGCCGGGGCGATCAGCTGCAACGGCTGTCACACCCTGCCGACGGGGTCGAACCGGAAGCTGTTCAACGGCAGCGCCGAGCAGGAGACGCAGGACTTCAAGATTCCGCAGCTCCGCAACATGTACGAGAAGATCGGCTTCGACCTCATCCGTCCGAATCTGACCAACGGCAACGGCAACAACATCGCTCTGCCGCAGCAGAAGCGCGGCTTCGGCTTCCTGCACGACGGCAGCGTCAGCCTGACCGAGTTCCTCGCCGCCTCCGTGTTCACGATGAACGCCCAGCAGGCGCGCGACATGTACGCGTTCATGCTCGCCTTCCCCACCGAGACGCCGCCGGTCGTCGGACATCAGGTGACCTTGACCACGGCGAACCGGGCAGACGTGCCGACGATCGGCGAGATCAACGCGTTGACGAACCACGCGATCGGCGGGAAGAGCGACGTCATCGCCAAGGGCGTCATCGGAGGCGTGAAGAAGGGATACTACTTCGATCCCGCGCAGCAGATGTTCATTCCGGACAGCTTGCTGGAGACGCCGCTGACGTCGACGGCTCTGCGTCTCAGCGTCGGGACCGGCGACATCCTCGTCTACACCGGCGTCCCGCTCGGAGCGGGGCGGCGTCTGGGCATCGACCGCGACCGCGATACGTGGCTCGACCGAACCGAGGAGACGCTCGGCACCGATCCAGCCGATCCGAACAGCAACCCGTGGGAGAATCAGTGAAGAAGGGGCGCCGGTGGCGGTGGCTGGGAGTCCTTGCGGGACTCCTCGTCATCGCCGCCGGCGCCGCCGTCTGGGTCGGCGCCCGGCACCTGCCGGTGCAGGAGGCGCATCAGTTCTTCACTGCCCCCGTACAGGTCGGCGAGAAGCCGCCACCCCCACCGGCCGCGCCGGCGGCGGAAGAAGAGGTGTCGCGCCGCTTCAGCGCCGCGAAGAAGGCCTTCCGCGCCGGCGATTATGCGGCGGCGGCGAAGGACTTCGCTTTCGTCGTGCAGCAGGATCCCGCCGGCCCGCACGCGGGTGAGGCGCAGTGGAATCTCACCCGCAGCCGCCTGCGAACCGGGGACGGCAGCGGCGCTCTGCAGGGGCTGGACGTCCTGATCAAGCACTACGCCGGCTACCTCGGCACCGAGGCGCCGCTTCTGCGCAAGGGCCTCGATGAGATGCAGGCGGGAAAGCTGGCCGAGGCGGAGACCGACTTCGAGGGCATGATCGAGGAGCAGCCGGACAGCGAGTTCGTTCCGCTGTCGTACGCGATGATCGCTCGCATTCACTGGACGCACGGCGAGCCGATGGAGACGGTGAAGGCGTTCGCGCACATGTTCGCCTCGGTGAAGGACAAGGTGCCGGCGTACTCTGTGCTGGCCAACCAGCTCGAGCGCTACGCGCGCGGCGACGAAGGGGTGAGCGAGACGTTCGGCGAGCTCGCCAAGTCGGCGCCGGATGGATTCCGCGACATCTATCAGTACCTGGAGGCCCGCAGCCTGCTCGAGCACGACCAGTTCCAGGCGACGCACGACGCGCTGGAGGAGCTGCGGCGCCGCTATCCGAACGGTGACTTCACTCACATCGTCGACCTCGAGCACGCCTGGAACCTGCTGCGCAACAAGCAGCCCGCGCAGGCTTTGGAGATCTTCGAGCGGCTCGAGAAGAGTCCGCCACCGGCGAACAGGGCGGCCTTCGACGCCTTCTTCGATCTGCGTGCCGAGCTGCCGCTCGGGATCGCCCGCTGCCATCTGGCGCTCGGCCAGTACGCCGAGGCAGCCGCGGCGTTCGAGCGCGCCATCCAGGAGCACCCCGCGAGCATCTACGCAGTCGAGAACCGACTCGGCCTGGCGCGCGCCTACGAGGGGATGGGCCAGTACGAGAAGGCGGCGGACGTCATGCGCGAGGTGATCGAGAAGCACCCGGACGAGCCCAAGCTGTGGGCGATGAAGCAGCAGCTCGCGCGCATCGAACAGCACCTCGCGAAGGCGCCCCAGTAGCCTTTGGCACGCCGCGGCCTTTCCCGATCCGAGAACGAGAGGGCGAGCTCCCGCAAGCCGTTTGGCTTTCACGGTGCTGCTCGACAGGGGCCTCGCCCTCCCAGTTCTGCGCCGCCGCTCCGATAAGCCCAATGGTGAGACGCTACACGAGCTCAGTCGCCGAAAGTTTGCGCTCGGATGCCGCGCGCTTTCTCTTCCATCTCGAGCGCTTCCTTGTCGCGGCCGGTGTCGCTGAGCAACGCCGCGTAGTTCTCCAGCGTCTTGACGGCGTCCGCGCGGTTCGGCTCGGGCTGCTTCTCGAGAACAGCGAGCGCCCGCCGGTAGAGAGGCTCGGCCTCCCCGTAACGGCCCTGCGCCGCATAGAGCAGGCCGAGGTTGTTGAGGGTCTGCGCCGTGAGGCGGTTGTCCTTTCCCAGGGCCTTCTCGCGGATCGCCAGCGAGCGCTCGAAAAGCGGTTCCGCCCCGGCGTAGTCGCCGTCGGCGGCCATGATCGCGGCGAGGTTGTTGAGCGTCGACGCGATGGCGGGGTCGTTCTCGCCCAGCTGCTTCTCCTGGATCGCCAATGCCTGCTGGTACAGCGAGCGCGCGGCGGCGTTGTCGCCTTCGGCGCGCCGCACGATCGCCAGGTTGGAAAGGCTGCGCGCCACCGCCAGCTGGTCGGCCGAGAGGTCGACCGCCTGCTTCGTCGCGGTGGCCAGCTTCTCGTCCGCTTCGTCGTAGCGCCCCTTCTCGAACGCTCGCGCTCCGGCTCGCGTCGAGCTCTGCCATTCGGTGCTGGGCCGGATGTCGGGCTCGCGGCCCCACTTGATCGGCAGGCCGCAGCCGCAGGCGAAGGCGAGGAGGGCGATCGGTGTATGCAGGCCGGGTGAGCCGCGGAAGAAGCGAATCATTTGAAGGATATCAGCCGTGCCGGCGGTGCGAAGTCAAGCTCGGCGCGAGCGGGCGCGCGCTGTCGTTCGCCCGGCGCGCGGGGGCTCTTCGTCCGCGATTTCGAAGGCTCTCTCGAGGGCGGGCCAGGCGCCCTTCACGCAGTCGGCGCCTTCTTCTATGATCTCGTCGGCGCGGTCGAAGTCGAGCAGGCGAATGTGACCGAGGCGCGGCGCCAGCGCCACTTCCGGAGGATCGCCCGCCATGCGGCTGCGGGTGATGCGGTCCTGCATGATGTAGAGGGCCCCGGCGAGAACCTCGAAGTAGCCGGGCGCGTCCGTCTTCGCGGTCCGCAGGCGCGTCGTCAGGAAGCTGGCGGTGTTGCGGAACTCCTGGCGCATCTTCGCGGAGAGCCGCTCGAAGATGTCCGCGGAGGGGGCGGAAGCGCGCTCCGATGCCGCGTCGGTCGCGGGCGGCAACGGGAGATTGCGGCTGGTGAGGTCGCCGTTCAGGTTCACGGCGATGACGACCTCCGCTCCGAGGGCGCGGCACACCGACACTGGTACGGGGTTCACCAATCCGCCGTCGACCAGCCACTGATCGTCGCGCCGCAGCGGCGGGAACAGACCGGGCAGGGACATGGAGGCGCGGACGGCGTCCAGCAGCGAGCCGGTTCGCAGCCAGATCTCGCGTCCCGTCGTGAAGTCGGTGGCGACCGCCACGAAGGGCTTCGGCAGATCCTCGATGATCGTGTCCCGTTGGATGCTGCGCAGGCCATCGAACAGCTTGGCGCCGGCGATGAAGCCGCCTCGCGCCAGCGTGATGTCCATCAGACCGACGATGTCGAAGAGGCGGATCGACCGCGCCCAGCTCTCCAGTGTGTCGAGCTGTTCGGTCACGTAGGCGCTGCCGACGAGAGCGCCGATGGACGTGCCGCACACCACGTCCGGCGCGATTCCACGCGCCGCCAGCGCGCGCAGCACGCCGATGTGGGACCAGCCGCGCGCCGAGCCGCTGCCCAAAGCCAGACCGATACGAGGCTTCGTTCTCTTTCCGCGGGACATGGCTCCCTGTTCGCTGCTCCGTACCCGATCTCGACGCCGCAAAGGCGGCGAGACCGAGAAGATTGGCGAGGGTAGCGCCGCCTGCGGCGGGCGTCCAGCCGGCGCCGGCGAACCGCGTCACGTACCAGCGGGTCGTGCGCGGCGCGGGTCGTCGCGCTCCGCCTCGAGCCGTTCGATCAGCTCGGCGTACTTGGCGAGGTGATGGAAGCCGAGAAACTCGCCGGCCACGCGGCGCTGCGCGGCCTCACCCAACTGCAGCGCTGCCTCGGGGTTCTCCAGCAGGCGGCGCAGCGCCGCGGCGAAGGCGTCGAGATCGGTCGGGTTGCGGAGCAGGACGCCCTCGCGGCCGTCGACGATCTGGTCCTGAATGCCACCGACGGCGCTCGCCAGCACCGGACGGCCCTTCCACATGGCCTCGGTGACGGTGAGGCCGAAGCCCTCGTGAATGCTCTTCTGCACGACCACGGCGGCGTGGCGCTGCAGGGCGTTGACGATGGCGGCGTTCTCCTGGATGTCGTTCATCGGCAGCGACGCCAGGTGGACGCGCTGCCGGATGGCGTGCGGCAGCGCGCGCCAGGCCGTGAACACCTGGTCGAAAACCTGTGCGCCCTCGGGATCGTCCGGCACCGCCTTGACGTTCGGTCCGGCCAGGACGAGCTCCGCGCCGGCGGGGGTGGCGCCGTCGGCCATGGCGGCGAAGCCCTCCATCACGCCGATCGGATCCTTGAGCGGATCCCAGCGCGAAACCTGGACCACCAGCGGCGTGTCCCAGCTCGGCGCCCGCCCGAGGCGGATGATGTCGGCGCGGCGATCGACGCGCCCGGGCGAGCCGTCCTCGCGGGTGAACATGGGGACGCCGTCTCCGGCCGGCCCTTCGACGAGGCCGACGTGCACCAGGATGGCGCGCACGACCTCCGGCTCCATCTCCTGGTTCTTGGGCGAGAAGGCATCGATGCTGGGGGTGATGATCGTCGACTTGCCGTGATCGCAGTACTCCGGGACGTAGGCCCGGCGGGAGAACACGAAGGCGGGTACGTCGCGCAGGTAGGGGGCGAGGAAGCGCCAGCCGCGCTCGACCTCGGCGTTGGTGGAGTCGTGTCCGATGTGACAGCGCCAGATGACCAGCGCGCCCGCTTCCAGCAGGTAGGAGGCCAGCCCCGCGGTCTGCGGGTCGTGCAGGAGGACGACGTCTCGCGGCCGCACGGCGCTGGCGAGCTCCGCGGCGTTGCTGTGCATAGTGGCGTCGTAGACGGCGTGCGCCTCGGGACCGAGCGGAGTGCCGTCGCCGCGCGAGCCGTGCAGGGCGTGATGCAGCCGCTTGGTGACGTGAAAGAATGCGGATGTTCCGTCGATGACCACCCAGCGAGCATCGATCCCGGCCCCGCGCGCATACGGCACCAGCGACTGCAGCATCTCCGCGACGCCACCACCTGCCGCCGTGCTGTTGACGTTCCACACGGTCCTTCCCGCCAGGCGCTGGCGCAGCGCGGCGCTGAGCTCGTCGATGGCCCGGACGCGCTCCGCGCCGACGATCGGCAGGAAGCGCCCGAGCTGCTGAACTCCAAGGCTCACTTCAGTCATTGATTTCTCCCCAACCGTTCGCCTGTTCTTCGATGCGCCGTACCCTCCGTATCTTCCCTTTTGCGTCACAGCAAGGCATGTGCCCGACCGCGATCGTCCCGCTGGCTAGGCCGTTTCGCGATGGCGGCGTCGCGATGCTGTCTCGGTGTCATGCTTGGGCCCGAAGCGGCGACAGAGCGACGCAGCCGCCACCGATGGCGTATTTGCTTCACCTGTCGCCGAGGCGTATGGGCATCTCCATGAGTGGGCCCGCCAAGCCGCTGCTTCCCTGGCCAGGGGCCGGCGACGCCTTGCGCCTGATCATGGAAGTGATCGCGGCGCTGGCCCTGCTGTTCGGGGCGGCTCAAGGAGGCGAGGCGGGCGGGGTGCCACAGATCGCGGTCGGCGACGCGGTCGGTATCCCCGGCGGCGTGGCCGAGGTCACCGTCCGGGTCGGCGCCCCGGGCGTCCAGCTCGAGACCGCTCAGCTCGACATCCTGTTCGACGGCGATGCTCTGGTGCTGGACCCGGCGGACTGCCGCAAATCGGCGCGCCTCCCCGAGCACGTCCTGATCGTAGTGGACCCGACGCTGCAGCCGGACCCGCCGAAGCGCCGCGTGCGCTTCGCGCTCCTCGATTTTTCCGAGCCCATTGATCAGTTTCCGGAGGGCGATCTGTTCACGTGCTCGTTCCACGTGGCGCCCGACGCGGTTCCCGGCGGCCTCCCCCTGACGGCGGACAAGCTCGCCGTGTCGGGCGATGGATTGAAGTCGCTCTGCGATTTCTCCGGCCTGATCTCTTGCGAGCAGCGCGACGGCACCGTTCTCGTGGCCGAACCGACCACCACCGGGACGCCGACCGCGACGCCGACCGCGACCGTCCCCACGGTGACACCGACCGCGACGCCGACCGCGTCTCCGTCCCCGAGCGCCACGCCGATGCCGTGCGCCGGAGATTGCGACGGCGACGGCGTGGTGATCATCGGCGAGCTGATCGCGGGCGTCCGCGTCGCGCTGGGCGCATCGCCGCCGAGCGAGTGCGCGGCGAGTGACGTCAACGGTGATGGCCGCGTTACCGTCAACGAGCTGGTGGCGGCGGTTGCGCGGGCGCTGAACGGCTGCGGGATCTAGCGGTCCGTTGAACAAGGCTGAGGGCCCTCCGACGAGCTCAGGGCGAGCGGAAAAGTCTTTTGAAATCGGGGCGGGGTTCCGATCATGCTGAGCCTGTCGAAGCATCGGGTGGGTTTTTCAACGGGCTGCTATCTAGCCCTGGGCCCGCCCGGCATCGGTGATCTCACTCGTCTTGCGTGTAGTCGACGGCGACGGGGAAGGCGCGCGCGACGTCGGGAGCGAGGCCGATCGGCTGCGGATCGATTCCCAGGGCGTAGCGAATCTCGGCCACGGAGAAGTGCTGGATGATCGGCCAGGCGAAGTCGGGACGCAGGTAGCGGGCCGTGCAACCGTTCTCGCCCAGCTGCAACAGGGTGGGGGGGATCGGCAGGTCGAGGCCGCTCAGTCCGCCCAGGGCGCGAATCTGCAGGCAGGAGTCGGAGAACGAGTTGTGGCCGGTCTGGTCGATGACCACCAGACGCCGCGACCCGGTCAACGAATCGTAGATGGCGCGATCGACGTCGAGCGTGACGACCGAGTCGCCCGAGGCGGCGATCAGCAGGACGGGCTTGGCAGGCGGTTGGCCCAGAGATCCGGCCGCGGCCGCGTAGCCGATGACCGCGGCGACCTCGGGCACGTCGAGGAGATCGAGCGCCGCGCCGCCACCGGCGGAATGGCCGCTGGCGACCACGCGCCCGGTGTCGATTCGTCCCTCGAGTGGCCCGCCGGCGGTAGCGTTCTCGTCGCCGAGGAGCTGCAGCGTCGAGAGCAGAACCTCGCGATCGGTACGTGGCGGTCCCGGCGGCGGAAAGCCCGACACCGCGGCCAGCCCTCTCTCCAGGTGGTCCGGCGCGGCGACGACGAAGCCCCACGAGGCGATGCCGGCCGTGAGCCGCGTATTGGCCAAGCGGAAGCCGCCGTAGCCGTGGCTGAAGAGAACCACGGGGAACGGGCCGTCGGCGCTGGCGGGAAGATCGCGATAGGCGGTCATCTCGAAAATGGAGTCTAGCGCGGGCAGCAGCTTGCGGATCGCCTC
Organism: uncultured bacterium; assembly: GCA_963721115.1. Taxonomy (GTDB): domain Bacteria; phylum Desulfobacterota; class Binatia; order HRBIN30; family CADEER01; genus CAVRIA01. Next base: position 74,988 of record CAVRIA010000025.1, on the reverse strand, counting down.
GGGAAACGGGTCGAGCGTGTCGTAGGTCGCCCGCGGTACGCCCTGCTCGCTCCCCGGTACAGCGGGGTACCAGACCTCGACCTTGCGGTCGCCGAGGTCCAGGGTGGTGACGCCGACCGGGTACGGGCCGCTGCCGGCGTAGGCCGGTGCCGAGGACGGGTCGGGCTCGGCCGGGACGTAGCGAACGTGCAACTGCGTGTCGTCGGCGACGGCCTGCCGACTGACCCGATATTCGAAGGTGTCACCGTTGATCCAGCCGGGGACCAGATCCCCGTAGTGGATGTCCGGGTCGATGCGATTGTAGGCGGCGGCGCTGCCCGGATCGCCGTTGTTGCCGCCGGGCAGGATGTTCACCGCGCGGACGCCTGACGGATCGAGGACGGCGACGAAGCGCTGCGACGGGCCGTCCGAGAAGACGAAGTTGTCGGAGTTCAAGCTGTAGTCGCCGACGTTGACGGTGAAGCGGCCGCCGGGCGCGGCGAAGTTGCCGAGATCGAAGGTGGGAATTCCGGCCTGGCCGAAGAAGTGCTGGAAGCGCACCTGGTGGATCTTGCCCCATAGCCAGCCGTTCGGATCGGCGTCGGCGAACTTCGACTGCAGGAAGTCCAGGCCGTCGCCCAGAGCGGCGAGCAGAACCTCGTCGCGCGTCTCGACCTGCGGCGTGCTCTTGTCGTCCCAGAGCGTGCTCTGCCCGTCGTCTCCCTTGGTGTGGACGACGAAGCCGGGGTCGGTGCGATCGACGTCTTCGAGGATGTGGAGCAGCGCCTTGGTGGCATCGTCCCCGCCGGGCACGCCGATGCCGGTGCCGGCGAAGTCGTCGGCGAACACTTTGCGACTGAGGCGCGTCGTCCACGCGGCGTAAATCGACGAGGCGACCGCGTCGGCGCGCTCCTCGTCCGTGACCGGCTGCGTCCGCGGCGTGACGTCGTCGCGCTCCGTCGCCGCGTCGATGCCCGAGGTCATCCTCCAGGCCGGCGAACCGGTCTTGTCCGCACCCCAGACGCGCAGGCGCTCGATCGCGTCGGCCATCGACGGCGTCACCAGATCCGAACGCTCGTCGGCCGCCGCGAACAGGAAGGGAACCAGGCGCGATGCCTCGAGGCTGACCGTGTCGTACTGGTAGGCGGACATGTCCGCCATGGTGATCTTGGCCCCTTCGGGGCGCAGCTTGGCGCGGTTGGACAGCATGTCCTGGATGCGTTGCTCGCGAAAGCCGAGATCGGCGGTGAAGGTGAGATAGAGCGGGTCGTTGAGCGGGTCGTTGTCGAGTGTGTTGCCGATCTGGTCGTTGTTGGCGGTGGCCAGGTAGCCGAGCGGCGGGTTGACCGCCTGCGGAAACTGGTCCTCCGGCAGCCACAGCGGATTCCCCTGATCATCCTGCAGCCACTCGGCCTCTCCCGTGCCCGGCATGGGCAGGTACGGCACCGTGCCCTTGGGGCGCTGCGGAACCAGGACGTACGGAAAGTAGGCGATGTCGCCGTGGATGTCCGCCCACACCCAGTTCTGCGCGCCGACGGCGAAGTGGCGGATGGCGTCCTTGAACTCGTCGACGTTGCGCGCCCGGTTGAGCTGGTTGAGGAAGAGCGAGTCGAGAGTCACCTCCTGCCCCGTCCATCGGAAGCTCATGCCGGTGGCCGCCAGCCCTTCGACGCCGTCGCCGAGATCCGGGTCCGGCACCATCGGCCCGTGGTGGGGGACGACCTCGATGACGAGGGGCACGCTGGTGCCGTCGTTCAGGCGAATGGAATCGTCGATGCGCAGAACGGGAACCTGCTTGCCGTTGAACAGCACGGTGCGCGGCGACGCGGGGTAGTCGGGGGGAGTGGTGATGGTCTCGACGTAGACGTCGGTGACGTCGAAGACGGCCACCGTGGCGCCCCAGGCGCCGAAGTCGTTGTGGCCGAGAATGACACCGGGCAGTCCGGGGAAGTTCACGCCATTGACGCGCAGGCCGTCGCCCCCGTCGAGCTGCACCATGTGCCAGATCGGAGGATTGAAGAGCTGCAGGTGCGGATCGTTGGCCAGCATGGCGAAGCCGTTGGCGGACAGCTGGGGCGAAACGATCCAGTTGTTGCTGCCGAGACCGCGCTGCGGCCGCCCGATCGGATTGAGGTCGGCGTTGCGGTCGAGCATCTCGCGCACCAGGCGCAGGGTCTCGAGGGGCGGCATCGCCGGCACTCGCGCAGCGGCGGCTGCACCCGCACCACCAGCCTGCGCCGAGCCTCCCACCGGAAGCACCGTGGCCGGCGCCGCCGGGGCGCTGCGGAACACGTCGCGCAGCAGCGCGTCGGGCAGGGCGGCTACGCGTTCGGCGGCGCCGATCTCCTCGCCCAGTGTTTCCGACAGCGACCATGCCTGCAGGCGACCGATGGCGAGGGAGTCCTGCGGGCGCCAGTCGTCGAGCGCTTCCGGCCCGAGGCCGACGATCCCGTACTCCGGCGGCAGGGTGGCGCCGTTGCGCCCGGCCCGCAGGTCGGCGAGCCACGCGTTCACCCCGGCCGAGAACGCCTGTGCCAGCTGGGCGGAGTCGGGCGCCTCGTCGACCAGGCGCTCCCACAGCGCCTCCTCGATGCGCTGGCCCTTGCGCGTCGTGAACACGGTGCGCATCTCGGCGTCCATGCCGAGGGTGAGGCGTCCGAAGAGCTCGCTCAGCCGTCCCTCGGCGACGCGACGGAAGGCGTCCATCTGCCAGAAGCGCACCTTGGCGGTCTCGTAGCCCTGAACGAAGAGCCCCGAGCTCTGGTCGACTCCGTAGATGTGCGGCTCGCCGATCGAGTCGACGGCGACGTCGATGCTGGACGTCAGGCCCGGCAGACCGATGGTCGCGTCGACCGGCAGAGCGAGCACGGGATTGCCCGCCGTCGCGGTGGCCGTGGGCTCCTCGGTCGCCGTCGCCGTGGCGCTTGGCTCCTCGGTCGCGGTCGGGCTCGGCGTCGCGCTCGGCTCGGCGGTCGCCGTCGCCGTCGCCGGCGGCGTCGGCGTCGGGGTGGAGCCGTCGTTGTCGTCGCCACAGGCCATGGCGACGAGGCTGATGGTGAGCGCGACGATGAGATTCCGCAGCGAATGCCCAGTTCGAGACATCATCCCCCCTCGTTTGTTCTCCTCGGCGTTCCCCGACCGAGGATACGGATCGCAGACCATCTGTGTAGAGGGGGGCCGTATGCCGCGTCAACCTGACGGAATGTCCCGACGCGAAGCTGTTGCGCGGGATGCCATCGCCGGAGCGCGGCTGCCAGCCGCAGCCGCGTCCGGCCGATCAAGAGCTGCCGTCGGACGGCCCGGGCACCGCCTCGGCAAGCCGAAGCGTCGGGGCGCGCGGTCCCGGCATCGTGGTCACGCCGGTGCGGCTGATGTCGAGGATCTCGAAGCGGCCCAGCGTTTCGATGAAGAGCTCGACGGCGCTCGGCGTCGCCGCCACCTCGAGTACAACAGTACCGCCGCCACCATCGACGAGGGCCGCTTGAAACGGCGCCGCCGCCGCGAGGATCGCCTCGCGCCGGCCGCGGTCCGCGGCGGCGACGCGCACCAGGCACAGCTCCTGTGCGCGCAACGCGGTGGCGTCGGACAGCTCGACCGAGAGCACGTCGACGAGATTGGCGACGGAGGGGACGAGGCGCTCCAGCTCCGGACGCGGCCCCGCCACGCGCACCACGATCTTGGAAAGCTCAGCCTCGTGGGTGGTGCCGACCGTCAGCGTCCGGATGTTGAGACCGCGCCGATGGAACATGCTGGCGATCTTGGCCAGGACGCCGGGTCGGTTGTGGACGTAGGCGACGAGGATGACGTCGGCGTCTTCGAGCAAACCGCGTTCAACCATGGGCCGCCTCCGCCAGAGCACGCGCCTCCGCGCCGGTGAACGGCTCGCCGGGACGCAGGACGCAGTTGCCGTGGAAGTGGGAGAAGTCGGTGCCCGCCGGCATCATCGGCAGGTTGTCGACGAGCGGATCGACGGTGATGTGAATCAGCGTCGCCCCGTCGCGCGCCAGCGCCGCGTCGAGCGCCGGGCGAAGGTGCTCGGGGCTCGACACCTCGTCCGCCGCCAGCCCGTAGGCGCGGGCGAGCAGGGCGAAGTCCGGATGGCCGGGCCGCGCGCCGAAGTGAACCGCCTCGTGGCGGCCCTCGTAGACGCGGTCCTGCCACTGGCGGACCATGCCGAGCTGCCGGTTGTCGAGCACCAGGATGACGATCTTCAGTCCCTCCTGCGCGACGGTCGCCAGCTCCTGCCCGGTCATCTGAAAGCTCCCGTCGCCGTCGATCACGAACACCGCGGCGTCCGGCCGCCCGAAGGCCGCGCCGATGGCGGCCGGCAGCCCGTATCCCATGGTGCCCGCTCCGCAGGAGCTGATGAAGGTGCGCGGCCGATCGTGGACGAGAAAATGGCTGGCGAACATCTGGTGCTGCCCGACGCCGGTGGTGACGATGTCGTCCGGGCGGCGCACGCGGTTGAGCTCGTCCATGACCAGCTTGGGATGGACGCCACTGCGAGCCGTATGGGGAACGCAGCGAACGCACATCTCGCGCGCGGCGCGGGCCTGCCGCGCCCAGCGCCGCCGCGGCTCGCCGGGCGTATGCCCGGCGGTGGCCGCAGCAGCGCCTGCGCGGTCTTGGCGGCGTCCGCCTGAATGGCCAGGGCGACGGGGACGTTCTTTCCGAGCTCGTAGGCGTCGACGTCGACGTGGACGATCTTCTTGCCGGCCGCGAAGCGCGCGGCGTCTCCCGTGATGCGGTCGGTGAAGCGGCACCCGAAGGCGAGCAGGAGGTCGGTGTTCATCAGAGCCCAGACGCCCGACTTGCGCCCGTACATGCCGATCATGCCGTGCGACGACGGGTGGCTCTCGGGGATCACCCCTTTGGCGTTGATGGTCGAGACCACGGGCAGATCGAGGCGTTCGGCGAGGGCGAGAAGAGGCGCGCCGGCGTCAGCGATGAGCGCCCCGCCGCCGAGCAGGAGCAGCGGTCGCTCGGCCCCCCGGAGCAGATCGGCCGCGGCGGCGATGGCGGCGGGATCGGGATCGATTCGGTTGCGATAGCCGGGCAGGGGCAGCGGGCGCGGCGAGCGCCGCTCGGTGATCGCCATGAGGACGTCCTTGGGCAGATCGATGAACACCGGTCCCGGGCGGCCCGTGGCGGCGATGTGAAAGGCGGCGTGGAGGATGCCCTCGACTTCGTCGACATGGCGCGGCTGGAAGCCGTGCTTGGTGACGGAGGCGGTGATCGACATGACGTCGGTTTCCTGAAAGGCGTCTTTGCCGATGAGCCGCGAGTCGACCTGGCCGCACAGGATCACCATCGGCGTCGAGTCCATGTGGCCGTCCATGATCCCGGTGAGGAGGTTGGTGGCGCCGGGGCCGCTGGTGGCCACGCAGACGCCGGGCCGTCCGGTGGCGCGCGCGTACCCGGCCGCGGCATGGGCGGCCGCCTGCTCGTGCCGGACCATGACGTGGTACAGGTCGGGGTCGCGGTGCAGCGCGTCGTAGAAGTGGAGGATGGCGCCGCCGGAGTAGCCGAAGACCGTGTGCACCCCGTTCGCCTTGAGGGCGTCGCAGATGATGCGGGCTCCGGTCCGTCCCTCGCCGGGGCGGCTGGCCGGGGGGTTGGGGATCGCTGTGGCTATGGCGTGCATTTCGTCTCCTTTTCTCGTGGTTGGCGGTGGACTCTCTCCGCTGCGGGCAAAAAAAAGGCCCGCTTCCTTTTCGGAAGCGGGCCTTTGGGCACCTGGCTCGAGAGCGATCGCGTCACATGACGGGGGCCAGGCAGGTCCGCTTCCAGCGGCCTACCACCACCACGACCGGGACGACGACGCCGGCGACGGGCGCGTTTTCGGTATCGGTGATTCTCTGCTCGGGTCGTCCGTTCATGCGATCACTCGTACGGTGTGCTGTAGCTCTTCGCGCCAAGCGCGGTCAACGGCTCGGGCGCCGCTTTCCGGCGTCGCGTTTCGACGGCCGTGGAAGACCCTCGCAACCCGTTCGCCTCGACTCCTCCGCCCTGTTCGGCGAACCAGGCGACCGGGGCAGCGACGCGGCGCCCGTCGCGCTGCGCCGAACGGATGCGGCCGCGCATCCAGGCGCCGCCGTCCGGGTCGAGCAGGACCTCTCCCACTCGGGCCGGGTGCTGGATCTCGAGCTCGACCCCCGCCCCGAAGGCGAGGAGGGCGGGGTCGGGTCGCTCCATCTCACCGAGGGCGGCGAGAACCAGATCGGCGTCGAAGTCGAAGCTCTCGACGATGGTGCGGCTCGGACCGGTGCGCGGACACAGCGCCTGATCGAGGGCCAGCACCTTCGCCGCCTGCTCCCAGAGATCCGCGGCACCGGCCTCGGTCAGGTGTCGGCGGACGGTACGCCGGATGACCGCGTAGGCGCGGTCGGCGTCGCGGAGAAACGCCAGGTAGAGCGCGGCTCGACTCTCGTAGATCGCCATGCGAGTGCGTCGCGCCTCGTCCGGCACCTCCTCCGCGAACTCGGCGATCAGATCGCGCACGACGCTCCGCAGCAAGGCCGACACCGAGGTCCGCCGGTCGAGGGCCAGCAGGCGCAGCGTGTACGGAATCACGTGGCCGCGCGAGAACATGACGTGGCTGGCGACCAGGACGTAGCCCTCCTCCCCCTCCTCGCGCGGGAAGGTGTGGCAGCCGACCACGTACTCACCCTTCGCCTTGCCGTAGCCCGCTACCGGCAGCGTGAGCAGGCGGTACTCCTCGCGCCGGTCGAAGAACTCGGTGCCGGGGAGAAGCGTGTAGGCGAAGATGTTGATGTTGGGGAACACCGAGAACAGATGGTCGAGATTGGCGGCGAAGTCGGCGAGATTGTCGCCCGGAAGTCCCCAGATGAGCTCGGCGGTGACCGGCACGCCCTCGGTGGCTAGTGCCTTGACGACCGGCTCGTAGTCGTTCGCCCGCATGTTGGTGCGGTGGGAGAGCTCGAGCGCGAGCGGGGTGAGTGTCTGCAGCGCCAGGTGGTAGTGCCAGAGCAGGCCGTTGCGGTGCAGCAGCCGTACGATCTCCTGCACGCGCCGGTTGTGATTCTTCGACCACGAGGTCGCGAAGGTGTGCGGCAGACCGGTGCGCCGGCGCAGGTCGACGACGATCTCGGCCTTGCCGAGGTCCTCGCGCAGCGCGCCGAAGTTCGAATCGGCGAACCAGATGTCGTTGACGCCACCCTCGACGAGCCGCTCGAGATCGCGCCGGATGCGGTCGAGGGAGAACTGGACCATCTTCGTGCCGATGGCGCCCGTGCCCCACTCGCAGAACGAGCAGCGGTAAGGGCATCCGCGGCTGGTCTCGTAGGCGACCTGGCGATAGAGCGGGGCGCCGGCCGCGTCGCGCAGCGGCACCACGTCGAGGGCGGAGGGAAAGCGGTCGAGCTCGGTGGAGCGCGGGCGCGGCTCGGTCCGGTGGACGGCGCCGTCCGCCGACAGGTAGGCGATGCCGGCGACGCGGCTCCAGTCGTCGCGCGTGGCGCAGTCGAGCAGCTCGGTGAACGTCTCCTCGCCCTCGCCGAGCACGACCACGTCGATCCCATCGCCGTAGAGGAAGTCCTCGGCGCGCTGGACGTGCGGGCCACCGGCGACGACCATCAGCTCGGGCACCGCGGTCTTGGCGACGCGGACCACTTCCAGAAACTCCGCCGCGTTCCACGTGTAGCAGCTGACACCGAGAACCGGCTGCAGACCGGCGCGCGCGGCGGTCTCCGCCCGCGGCCGCACCTGTCGCCGCCAGGGGCCGGCGAGCCATCGGTCGAGGCCGTCGCGATTGGCGAAGTGGACGAGGTCGACCTCGCTGTGCGGGGCGCTGCGGCCGTTGGCGGTGAAGAACGCCTTCAGAGCCCCGGTGGTCAGTGGCGGGGCGCAGAACTGGTCGGTGTCCAGGCTCAGGAGCCAAATGGGTCGGATCATCGGCGTAGTCGTGGCACGGAACGCGATTCGTCGCAAACCTGGCGGCGCGGCGGAGTGGATCGGGGGAGCTCGGTCCGGGGCTGCTCGGCGGCCGCTTTTTCTTTGCGCGGCCGGCAGGTATCATACGCAACGGAAGCAACAGTGAGGAGCGAGATGACGGAGACCAACGATACTCCCCCGGCGGTCATAGACATTCCCTGGCGGGGCAAGGTCGGCGAGAAGCTCTTCGAGAGCCGCACGATCGTGATCTGCGGCGAGATCGACTCGCGTCTGGCGCGCGACGTGATGGAGCAGCTGATCGTCCTGTCGGCCGCCTCGAGCGACGACATCACCATGTACGTCCATTCGCAGGGCGGGCACGTCGAGTCGGCGGACACGATCTACGACATGATCAACTTCGTGAAGGCGCGGGTGCGCATGATCGGCACCGGCTGGGTGGCGAGCGCCGGGGCGCACATCTTCCTGGCGGCGCCGCTCAAGGACCGCTACTGCCTGCCCAACACGCGCTTCCTGCTGCACCAGCCCTGGGGCGGCGCCGGAGGGCGGGCGACCGACCTCGAGATCGAGGCGCAGGAGATCCTGCGCATGCGCGCGCGCCTGATCCGCATCATCGCCGAGAAGACGGGCCAGTCGATCAAGCGAGTCGAGAAGGACACCGAGCGCAACTTCTGGATGTCCGCCGAGGAGGCGAAGGAGTACGGGCTGGTGAGCGGCATCATAGCGTCGATGGACGCGCTCGCCTGACGGCGCGTTCGGCTGCCCCTGCCGCCGGCCGTGCGGCCGGGCGGGGTGCCAACGCACCGCGAGGGGAGGGTCGGATGGATTTCGAGCATTCGGAGCGGGCACGGGAGTACATCGCGCTGGTCGAGCGCTTCGTGCGCGACCGGGTCGTGCCGCGGGAGCAGACCTATCTCGGCCAGCTCGTCCGCAGCGACGATTGGCGGCAGTGGCGCATCCCGCCCGTCCTCGACGAGCTGAAGGCAGAGGCGAAGTCGGCCGGACTCTGGAACCTCTTCCTTCCCGAGAGCGAATACGGCGCCGGCCTCGACAATCGCGACTACGCGCCGCTGGCGGAGATCATGGGCAGGAGCTTCCTGGCGCCCGAGGTCTTCAACTGCAGCGCCCCGGACACCGGCAACGCCGAGGTGCTGGTCCGCTACGGCTCGCCGGAGCAGAAGGAGCGCTGGCTGAAGCCGCTTCTCGACGGCGAGATCCGCTCCGGCTTCGCCATGACCGAGCCGGCGGTGGCGTCGAGCGACGCCACCAACATGAAGGCGACCTGCGAGGTCGACGGCGATCAGATCGTCGTCAACGGCCAGAAGTGGTGGACCAGCGGCGCGGGAGACCCGCGCTGCAAGTTCCTGATCTTCATGGGCGTGACCGACCCGAGCGCCGAGCGCCACCAGCGCCACTCGATGGTGATCGTGCCCATGGACGCCCCAGGGGTGAAGATCGTGCGCATGGTGCCGGTGTTCGGTCACCTCGACGAGCCGCACGGTCATGGCGAGATCGTGTTCGACGGCGTCCGGGTGCCGAAGAGCAACTTCATCGCCGGGCCCGGGCGCGGCTTCGAAGTCGCCCAGGGACGGCTCGGGCCGGGGCGCATCCATCACTGCATGCGCGCCATCGGCGCCGCGGAGCGGGCGCTGCAACGCCTGTGCGAGCGAGCCGTCGGACGGGTCGCCTTCGGCAAGCCACTGGCCAACCTGGGCGGCAACCGCGACGTCATCGCCAACTGCCGAATGGCGATCGATCAGGCGCGACTGCTGACGCTGAAGGCCGCATGGGAGCTGGACTGCCACGGCGTCTTCGAGGCTCTCACCGACATCTCGGCGATCAAGGTCGTCGCTCCGAACGTGCTGCAGATGGTGGTCGACGCCGCCATTCAGATTCACGGCGGCGAAGGGGTGGCGGACCCGGAGCTCAGCCGCCTCATGGGGATGGCGCGGGCGCTGCGGCTCGCCGACGGACCGGACGAGGTGCACCGCGGCATGGTGGCGCGCCTGGAGCTGCGGAAATACCGCTGACGGCGAGCCGAGCGCGTCGGGCGCCTCCTCTGCGCCGCCTTCTCGCCGGATTCGCGTCGCGAAGGCGCGGTGACCGTCCCTCGGCGGCGAGGGACGGTCACCCGTAACGCCCCTGTCCCCCCCTTAGGGCACGCAGGGCGTGCCAGAGCAGACGTCCACCACGGTGCCGCCGGCCTGCAGGAAGTCCGACTTCTGCTGGCGTGCGAGCGCCGAGCTGCGCGGGTCGGAGTGCGGATCCGCTCCCGTCATGGGCGCCGTGTTGGTGGTCGGCGGCGTGTCCGCGCCGCTGTCCCAGACGATCAGAGCGGACCCGTCGAAGGGGTCGGTCGGGATCGCCGGGATGCCGAAGTAGGGTTCCACGTCGGAGTGGCGCCCGAACGCGATCGCCGGCTGGTGGACGTAGGCGCCGATGGTGCGCGCCTCGATCTCGGTGGTGACGTTCGCCACCTGATGGTCGCCGAACGCCAGGTGCAGCAGCACCTTGTGCGGCGGCGTGCCGGGCAGGGGATCGCTCGTCATGTGATGGGCGTAGCCGTTCGGGTCCGAACGGTCCCACAGCATCTGGATGAGGCCGAGACCGAGCGGTCGCTCGAACTCGTTCGGGTAGGACGGATAGAGGACGAGCGCGTAGTCCGAGAAGTCGCTGCTGCGCGTCAGCAGCAGCGAGTAGTTCATGCCCGGCACGCCGAGCACGCCGCGGGTGATGTCCTGCGCGATCGACATCACCGTGCCGCCGAAGATTCCGCCCTGGCTGTTGCCGTCGTAGTAGACGGCGCTGGTGTCGATCACCGGGTCTCCCGAGTCGTCCTGGAACGCCGGGTCGGAGACGAAGCCGTTCGGGTGCGATCATCAAGCGGGCGAGGAAGAGCTGGTCGATCATCGACTGCTGCAGGCGGTCGGTCATGGTGGGGAAGTTCGAGAGGTTCTGCAGGGTGAGGAAAGCGTTGAGGACGTCCTCGTCCGCCATGCCGATCCACTTGGTGGCGCAGAAGACGAAGTTGTGCTCGTTGGCCATGTCCTTGACGTTGCCGGCGTTGACCTCGGTGTTCGATCCCAGCAGACCGTGACCGTAGATCGACGCGCGCGCCGGGACGGCGGTGGCGCCGTCGGTCGCCAGCGCGGCGCGCGGGATGAGGCAGATGAAGGAGGCGGGCTGCGGCGTCGCCTGGTGGAGAGGCAGGCCGTCCGGCCCCAAGTTGAAGCGGGCGCCGGCGACGTGGTGCTGTCGACGTAGCGCTCGACATCGTACGTGCCGGTAACGCGGCGGAAGATCTTGGCGTCGAGATCGTCCTCCACCGAGGTGACCGTGAAGGCCGGAGCCGTGCCGGCGAGGCGCCCGAAGGCGTCGTCGCGCATGAAGAGCAGGCGCTCGGTGAGGTTGCGCTCGCTGGCGACCGTGAAGTCCCAGGCCAGGTAGAGATCGTCGCGCGGAATGCCGGCGGCGGCGAGCGTGCTGAACAGGTCCTCCATGTGCGCGCGGCGCGCCTCCTTCACCGGATCGCCGGTGGGCGTCCCGTCGCGGTAGGCGAGGAAATCGGCTGGGGGCGAGATGAGGGTGCCGGAGGAGTCCCTCATGTTCCGCAGCGCGACGATGTAGCGCGTTGCCTCGTCGAAATTGACTGCCGGATGGATGATCAGCGCGCGCGACGCCTCGGCGGTCGCGTTCGAATCGAGCTCCGCCCAGAGCAGGTGGTGCTGGAGCGTCGACGCATTCACCACGACCACGGGTGCGTCGGCGTAGAGCGAGCGCTCGATGTCCGTGATCGGGGCCGCGCCGGTCATGTCGAGGTCGACGTTCGGCACGTGCAGGAGGATGCTGGCGCCGGGGCTGAAGCCGTCGTTCAGGTTGTAATCGCTCGACTCGATGGGGACGTTCGAGACATTGCGCGGCATGCCGGCGTTCTGGAAGTGGACGCGCCGACCCGTGTCGGTGGTTCCGTCCTCTTCCGTCAGGAAGTCGCTCGGGAAGGGGAACATGCACTCGCTCGTATCGAGGAAGTCGCAGGGGCAGGTGCAGTCCGATCCGCACGCCGCCGCGCCGCACGACAGGCCGTTGGGATCACACTGCTCGCCGGCGTCGAGAAATCCGTTGCCGCACGGAACGCAGGTCCCCTCGGTGGTCGGATTCAGCACCTTGAACTGCTTCGCCCCTTTGTTCTTCATGGTGCCGTCGGCGAAGCGGACGCTGTACGAATCACCGCCGCCGAGAGAGAGCAGGGCGCAGGCGCCGGTGCCGTCGTCGGGCGGCTGCACCGAGACGGCGCCGAGCTTGCCGTTGATGACGGCCTTGATCTGGAAGACGCCGCCGCCCGATTTCTTGATCTTGAGCAGCTTGACCGGGCCGTTCGCGCCCTGGCTGTCCTTGTACTTGTAGCCCTTCGTCGCGTCGCCGCTCCAGAAGGTGTTCGGCAGGGTGTAGGTGTCGCTGCTGGTCGTGCCGCCGTAGGCGCTGACCGACAGGGTCGCGCCGTTCGCCAGCGGGTCGCCGACGATGCTGTCGTCACTGCCGGACTCCTTGGCCTTCAACACGATCTTGCGCTTGGCGGGGGTGTCGGACCCCTTCACCAGTAGCAGCTTGCCGAGGACGGTCTGGTCGGTCGCGTGTGCGACCGGCGGCAGGAGGAACACCAGCGTGGCAGCGAGCAAAAGGCGGCGCATCGTTCGGACTCCCTCGAATGTCGTTGATGTCGCTGAGTGGGCGACGTTCGCGCTGACCCGCCCGTGCTCCCACGGTCGGGGCTCCCGCCCGAAGGCGCAAGCTCCACGACGCTATCCAGCGCGGCTCCCGAATGTCAATAAAATAAACCGTGCGGCGCACGGAGAGGCCGCCGCGGTCCAAAATCAGCCGCCGGCGGAGACCTCGTGCGGATCGACGACGGGTTGGGGGATCCCCATCGATGAGGGCGGCGACGGCTCAGGCCGTCGGGGCGGCTCGCCAAGGAGCGGCCTCAGGGCGCCCAGTTGCCGGTGCAGTCGCCGATGACGACGGCGGCGAAGTCCTGTGATGCCGCGTCGGCGGCGAGGGGCGCCAGATCGATCTGTCCGGGCTGGCAGGAGCCGTTCTGCAGCCGCGGCGGGGTGGTCGACTGATCGGCCGCCGAGGCCGGCTCGGGAGCGAAGAGCCAATCGGAGGCGCAGGACTCGCCGGCGGGCAGACTGGGCCGAAGCCCCACCGCGAACTGCAGGATGCGGGCTGCGTCCAACGACGTGACGGCACCGTTTGCGGTGACGTCGCACTCGAAGCCGGTCCCCTGCGGTCGGAGACGGCCTTCGATCGCGCGCGATCTCGTCATCGAGGGCAACGAGACCTCGCACTCCGCCATCGAGCACGGCATCTACGTCTCCAACAGCGGTGACCGCCCCATCGTCCGCGCGAATCGCGTTCATGACAACCACGCCTCGGGCATCCAGCTCAACGCCGATCCGGCGCAGCAGGGCCCCGATCCGAACGATTCCGCAGGGCGCACGGGATCATCGAGGACGCCCTGATCGAGGACAACGTCATCCACGACAACGGAGCGGGCGGGGCCGCCGGTATCAATCTCGCGTCGGTGCGATCGTCGCTGATCCGCAACAACCTCCTCTACGAGATGCCCCAGCGCTGGTTGTGGTGGCAGTAGCAGTTGCGGATCTCGACCCCGGTCGCGTTGTCCTCCGGCTCCCCCTGCACGGCGATGCCGGCGCGCGGCGCGGCGGTCGTCTCGAAGCCGTCGATGACGACGTAGTGGACGTCGCGTACCCAGATGTCGTCGCCGTTGCTGTTGCTCGGCCCCGGCGATGCGACGACGACCCCCGCATCGGCGCGGAAGCGGATCGGTGCCGCGGCCGTGCCCGAGTGGCGCGGCCGAAAGCCGGCGTAGGTGCCGGCGCGGACGACGACCGTGTCGCCCGCATCTGCGACGTCGCCGGCCTTCTGCAGCGTAGCCCAGGGTTGCGCGGCACTGCCTGGGGCGGCGTCGCTGCCGGCCGGTGCGACGTAGTAGGTCGCCGCGCCGGCAGGCGCGCCGGCGAGCAACCAGAGGACATGGAGAGCGATCAGCGCCTGTCGGCGGACGCGTGACATCATTCGAGTGCAGAGCAGATTTCGTACCGCCGGTTGGACTCGACGAAGCGCGGGCTCGTGCCCGATCCGGGAGGGCGATCCCGTGGCGGAATGCCGCGAATTGGCGGCCATCGATGCGCCGGTAGAGAGCCGTGGGGCGCGGCGGGTCCGGTTGCGCTGCGCAGGGAAATGCTGCATGGACGGCGCGCGCGTCCAGGAGGATCCATGCGAAATCGAAAGTTGGGGCTGGTCGTACTCGGCATCTTCGGCGTGTGCCTTCTTGGGGTTTTCGCGCTCGGGACGCAGACCGTTCAGGATCGGCTGGTTCGGGGCGCGATCGAGCGCCAGCTCACCTTCTCCAACGCGCCTCTGCTCGACTACGACGGGATGCGCGTCCTGCTCTGCGGGACGTCGTCGCCGTTTCCGAGCGCGGATCGGGCGCGCCCCTGTACCCTCGTGATGGCGGGCGGCAAGTGGTACGTCGTCGACGTCGGCACCGGCTCGTGGAACAACCTGGCGCTGTGGGGGATTCCCGGCGAGCGAATCGGTGCCGTTCTGCTGACGCACTTTCACTCCGATCACATCGGCGAGCTCGGCGAGTTCAACCTGCAGACCTGGGTCGCCGGCCGCCCGGTGCCGCTGCGCGTCTTCGGCCCGCGCGGGGTGGAGGGCGTAGTGGCGGGGTTCACGGAGGCCTATGCGCTCGACTCCGGGTATCGAATCGCCCACCACGGCGCCGCGTTCGTCGATCCGCAGATCGGAAAGATGATTGCCGTTCCCTTCGACGTCGAGGCCGGCGGCCGCAGCGTCGTATTTCGCGACGGCGACCTCACCGTGAGCGCCTTCCCAGTCGACCATCGCCCGGTGGTTCCGGCGGTCGGCTACCGGTTCGACTACCACGGTCGCTCGGTCGTCGTCAGCGGCGACACCGCCAAGAGTCCGAACGTCGTCGAAGCGGCGAAACGCGCTGACGTCCTCGTCCACGAAGCGCAGGCGAACCGTTTGGTCGCCGAGATCGGCGCCGTCGCGCGAGCGGTGGGGCGCGACCGCATCGCCAAGCTCATGGCCGACATCCCATCGTACCACACGCCCCCCGTCGAAGCGGCGGAGGTGGCGAACGAGGCGGGCGTGAAGCTGTTGGTCCTGACGCACCTGACCCCGCCGCCGCCCAACGCGATCGCGCGGCGGGTCTTTCTGCGCGGGGTCGATGCGGTGCGGCCGCGCGGGGTCGTCCTCGGCGAGGACGGGCTACTCGTGTCGCTTCCCGCCGGCAGCGACGAGGTGGAGACGGGCCGGATCCGGCATTGAAAGGAGGCGACCGGCGCGATCTTCGCGGCGCTGTCTGTCCGAGGGCCGAAGCGGGTTCACCGGTGCGCGTCGAGATGGGCGAGGATGGCGGCGGCGGCGCGGCGGCCCATCAGCATGGCCTCGCCGACCGTGCGCGGACCGCTGACGGCGTCGCCTCCGGCGAAGACGCCGGGCATCGAGGTCTGCAGCGTGTCGTCGTCGACCGCCAGTGTGCCCCACCGGCTGGTGTGCAGCGCGCCGTTGTTGGCCAGGAGATCGAGGTCGGGGTCCTGGCTGATGGCGGGGATGACGCAATCGGTCTCGAGCAGGAACTCCGAACCGGGCAGGGGCTCGGGTCGCGGGCGGCCGCTCTTGTCCGGCGCGCCGAGGCGCATGCGAATGCACTCGAGCGCGTTGACGCGCCCGTCGGGTCCCGTGCACACCCGCACCGGCGCCGCGAGGAAGATGCCCTGGATTCCCTCGGCTTCCGCTTCGTCGAACTCGCCCGGGTTGCACGGCATCTCGGCGCGCGAGCGGCGGTACAGCACGATGACCTCCGCGCAGCCCAGCCGGACGGCGGTGCGCGCCGCGTCCATTGCCGAGTCTCCGCCGCCGACCACGACGACGCGCTGCCCCGGCGGAGTGAGGTCGCCGAGATTGACGCGCCGCAGGAAGGCGACCGCGTCGGTCACGCCGGGTGCCTCGTCGCCGGGAATGTCGAGTCGGCGTCCGCGGTGCGCCCCGACGGCGATGAAGACGGCGTGGAAGTGCTCGTGCAGCGCCTCGAGCGAGAATGCCGATCCCACCGGCTGGCTGGGCACGAAGTGGATGCCGATGCGCCGCAGGGCATCCAGCTCCTGCGCCAGGACGTCGCGCGGCAGCCGATAGGCCGGGATGCCGAGGGCCAGCATGCCGCCGCAGACGCCGGCGGCTTCGAAGACCGCGACGCGGCAGCCGGCGCGGCGCAGCTCGTAGGCGCAGGCGATCCCGGCCGGTCCGGAGCCCACGATCGCCACCCGCTCCGGCCGCGTGGTTCTCGCCTCCATCTCGACGGCAGAGCGGGCGTCCGCGGCAAAGCGCTCGAGGGCATTGATGGCCAGGGGCTCGCCATTGACGCCGAGCGCGCAAGCGGCTTCGCAGGGGCGGTAGCAGACGCGACCGCACACCGCCGTCAACGGCACGCTGTTCTCGAAGACGGCATCTTCGGTGCGCCCCTCGGCGATGGCCGTGACGAAGCGCGGAATGTCGTTGCCGAGCGGGCAGGCGTCGGCGCAAGGGGCGCTGGCACAGGTCAGGCACCGCGCCGCCTCGGCAACCGCCTGCTCGGGCGTCAGGCCGAGATTGACTTCGGTGAACGATCCGGTTCGTTCCGACGGGTCGACGGTCTGCATTCTCTCGCGGGACGACATTCGGCCCACCCCCCATAGTACTCTTGAAACACTAACGATGCCGCGACTTTTCGGAAGAAAGGAAAGGACTGCCTTTCGAGCGAAACTTCTCGGATCGAGAGAAGACCGGAACGGTGTATTCTCGAAGAAAGCTGTCGCGAGCCGGCGCATGCCGCGAGGAGGAAGAGGCAAATGACCCATCGAGGGAGACTGCTCATTCGTGGCGGGCTCGTTCTCACCATGGATGCCTGCCTGGGGAATCTCGAGCGAGGCCGACGTCCTGGTGGAGGGCGACCGCATCGCCGCCGTCGCCGCCCGGGTCGACGCCGGGGACGCGCCGTCGATCGACGCGGCGGGGATGATCGTGCTTCCGGGCTTCGTCGACGCGCACCGCCACGTCTGGCAGACCCAGCTCCGCACGGTGGCCACCGACTGGAGCCTGTTCGACTACTTCAGCCGCATGCGCTCGATCTACAGCTCATTCTACGAGCCGGAGGACGCCTATCTCGGCAACTACGCGGGCGCGCTGGAGGCGCTGAACGCCGGCATCACGACGATCGTCGACCACTGTCACATCATCAACTCGCCGCGGCATGCCGACGAGGCCGTTCGCGGTCTGAGCGACGCCGGGATCCGCGGCATCTTCTGCTACGGACTGTTCCCGAACCCGACCCAGCACCCGTTCCGCATGGAGATCCGCTCCGACCTGGCGGTTCGACGACGCCCGCCGCGTCCGCCGCGAGCACTTCTCCGCCGCCGGCGCGCTGCTGGAGTTCGGCATCGCGCCGACGGAGGTCGAGGCGATGCCGTTCGAGGATCTGGCCGCCGAGATCGCCTTCGCGCGCGAGCTGGGGGCGCGGCGCATCTCCTGCCACGTGGCGATGGGTGCGTACGACCGCGGACGTCGCGTGGTCGCGCAGCTCGCGCAGGCCGGCCTGCTGCGCGACGACCTGCTGTTCGTGCACGGCTCCGCTCTGACCGAGGGGGAGCTGGAGGCGATTCGCGAGGCCGGTGCGGCGATCGTCGCCACGCCGGAGACAGAGCTGCAGATGGGGATGGGTCATCCGGTGACCGCGCGCGCGCTCGAGCGCGGCGTGAAGATCGGTCTGGGAGTCGACATCGTCTCGAATTATGCCGGCGACATGTTCGCGCCGATGCGCCTCCAGTTGCAGGTGCAGCGCGGCCTGGACAATGCTCGTCTGGAGGCTCCGCCGCGCGCCGTCCGCTTCAAGGCGCGCGAGGTGCTCGAGCTGGCGACGATCGGCGGCGCGCGCGCCCTCGGCCTGGAGTCGCGCGCGGGCAGTCTGGTGCCGGGAAAGCAGGCGGACATCATTCTGATCCGCACCGACGCCATCAACATGGTGCCCATCAGCGATCCGATCGGCGCCGTCGTCCTCAACGCCAACATTCACGACGTCGACACCGTGCTCGTCGCCGGCCGGCCGGTGAAACGGTCGGGGGCGCTGGTGGGAGTCGACTGGGCGGAACTGTCGAACCGCCTGCGGCGCTCGCAACGGCGGATCGCGAGCGGCTTCGACGGCGTGCCGCGCCAGGAGATCGAGGCGATGGCCGCGGCATTCATGCTCTAGCCCGGACCGGCGCGCGCCCGCGGCGCGGACCGGCGAAGCCGACGGGCGGCAAGAAGGCCCGCAAGAAGCCGAGCGAAAGGAAGCGGAACCCCCGAGAAGGCCCATCGGAGAGGGCCGCGCAATAGGGAAAGTAAAATTTCCGAAATCTAATCCAACTACCCGAGAAGGTAAGAGTTATTCCATTGACCTCGGCCGCGACCGGCCGCTAGTAATGGCGTCCAGAGGCTAGGGACGGCCGAAGTCATTCCACCTTCAACCAACAGAAAAGGGGGTACTATGCGGAAGAACTATTCATCGCGGTAGGCGCAGTGGCGGGAGTGGCGCTCTTTGCGACCGTTTCGATGGCCGGGCGCCAGGAGCCGAAGAAGGCCAACAAGGTTCAGATGACGCTGGTCGGTGCGTACGAGGCCTGCCCGGTGGGCAGTGTGAACGACACGACGGGGGGGCTCGGGTTGCCGGCCTGCTCTCCGGCAATACCTTCCGGCGGCCCATGCCTGATCGACTTCACCAAGGGCGGCGGCAAGGTGCAGGCGAAGTCGAAGAACGGCGACATCGACATCAAGGCCAAGGCCAAGGGCATCCAGGGCTGCGACGGTGAGGCCGTGTGCGTGTTCGCCAGCTTCAACGCCACCAGCGACAACTGCACCGTAGGGGCGGACTGCACGACGGTCGAGCTCACCGATTTCCCGGTGACGCTGGGCGCCGGCTGCGCGGCGATCAGCAAGGGGAAGGTGAAGATCAAGACCACGCTGAACACGCAGCTGCCGGGCGCCGTCGACCCGGCGGACAAGGTGAGCATCACGATCGACGGCGTGAAGCTCGGGCTGCCGGCCGGCACCGCCGGCGTCTCCGGCAAGATCATGGCGGGAGGACTGCTGGTCGCCAACTGAGCGAAGACAGGACGAGCCCGATCCTTCGGCTGCCGTGCCGAGGGATCGCCGCGGCTCGGGTGACGAGGGGGCGCTCGCCCGCGAAGGCGAGTGCCCCCTTTTTTTTGTCTGTGGCGCGAGGATCCTCAGCCCTCAGTCCGAGCCTTCGCCTTTGACTGCGAACCCGAGCGCAACCGGGTGAGCTTCAGGGCTCGAAGATCACCGCGTTGCCGGGCTGGGCGCCGACCGCGATCTTGACGACGAGCTGGTTGGTCGCGGTGTCGATCTTGGCGACGTTGTCGGAATCCTCGTGCACGACGTAGAGGTAGCGACCGTCGCGCGTGATGGCGCTGTAAGTCGGCCAGCCGCCGTAGGAGAAGTGCCCGGCGACCTTGCCACTGTCCAGGTTCAGCACCTCGACCTCATCGTCGAAGCTGGCCATCGAGTACAGAAGGGGTCTGGTCGGATGGACGACGATGCCGTAGCCCGTGGTGACGGCGTACGTGCGAGCGGGAAGCATCGACGCCGTGTCCACCGAGATCACCGTGTCGTTGTCGAAGCGCCCGACCATGAGGTAGCGGCCGTCCGGCGTCACGGCCAGGCTGCGGATGGAGCCGCCGATCTGGAGCTTTCCGACCACGGCCCGGGTCGCCGTATCGACGGCGGCGACCTTGCCTTCCTTGGCGCTCAGGAGAACATAGAGGCGCTTGCCGTCGGGAGAGGCGGCCAGCTGCCGCGGCTTGTCGGTGAAGGGAATGGGATCGCCCACCGACTGGCGTCGGTCCGGATCGATGACGTTGACCACCCGGTCGCTGGTGCTGGCGACGAACAGCAGCTTGCCGCCGGCGCCGAAGGCGACATCCTCGGGCGCCTCGCCGACCGGGGCGGTGCCGACGATCTCCATGGACACCGGGTCGATGAAGGTGACGCGGTCATCCGTACCGTTTGCCACGGCGACGAGCGGAGGGTTCGTCCGGATCGCCATGCCGTCCGGCGAGTCACCGACGTCGAGCACTTTGATCTCGCGCGCCAGATCGTCGTCGACGACGGAGACGGTATTGCTCTTGTAGTTGGAGACGAAAATGCGCCGCCTTCCCTCGTGACGAAACGCGCCGCCGAACAGATAGGCGCCGAGGCCGATCCCGAGAAGCAGAGCTACGGCGATTACCGCCCAGATCGAGGCTCTCATGGGGACGAGAGATGTTCACAGGAGAGCGGGAGGGTCAAGGTCGAGGCGCGCGAGGATGTCGGCTTGTTGGTCGGTAGTTGGCTGTTCGTCGTTGGTAATCCGAAGCTCCAACAACCAACAACCCAATGACCGACAACCGAGGTGGGCGGTTGGGCGGATTGGGCCAAGGCTCTCACGACCCGAGCACGAGCTCGGCCATCGTGGCGAGCAGGGACCTCTCCTGGGTCGCCATCAGGAGCGTGGTGATCGGCGTCTCCCTCCACGCCTGCAGGCGATCGCGGATGCGCTCGATCGGCCCGACCAGAGAGATCTCGTCGGCGAAGCGGTCGGGCACCGCGGCGATCGCCTCGTCGCGCTTGCCGTCCATGAACAGGCTCTGGATCTTCGCCGCCTCGGCTTCGAAGCCCATGCGGGCCATCAGGTCCTTGTGGAAGTTGCGCTTCTGGGCGCCCATACCGCCGATGTAGAAGCCGAGCATGGCCTTGACCGGGAGCAGCGCGGTCGGCACGTCGTCGCTGACGCTGGTGACCACCATCTGCGCGATCTCGAAGCCCGGCCGGGCGTGCCGCAGGGACTCCGCGTAGACCTCCGTGCGATACGGCGAGTAGTAGAGGGGAAACCAGCCGTCGGCGATCTCGGCCGCCAGGGCGACGTTCTTCGGCCCTTCGGCGCCGAGGAAGATCGGCAGGTCGGGGCGCAGCGGGTGGGTGATCGGCTTCAACGGCTTGCCCAGGCCCCACGAGCCGGGCCCGGTGTAGGGCAGCGGATAGTGCGGCCCGGCGTTGGTCACCGGCGCTTCGCGGCGCAGCACCTGTCGAATGATGCCGACGTACTCGCGCGTGCGCGCCATCGGCTTCGAGAAGGGCTGACCGTACCAGCCTTCGACCACTTGCGGGCCGGAGACTCCCAGCCCGAGAATCATGCGGCCCTTCGACAGGTGGTCGATGGTCAGCGCCGCCATGGCCGTCGCCGTGGGGGTCCGGGCCGAAAGCTGGGCGATGGCGGTGCCGAGGCGGATCCTCGAGGTGTGGGCGCCGATCCACGCCAGGGGCGTGAAGGCGTCCGATCCCCAGGCCTCGGCGGTGAACACCGAGTCGTAGCCGAGCCGCTCGGCCTCCTGGACGATGCCGACGAGATCCGGCGGCGGCAGGGCGCCCCAGTAGCCGAGCTGCAGGCCGAGCTTCAGACGTGACACGCGCGCCTCTCCATGCGCGCTGTTAGTCACATGTTTCACCGCCCGGCGCAACGAACAGGGGGGCTTTCAGGCGGAGGCGAGGCGTGGTGGGTGCCCGGTCCGTACAGAGCGTTCCGCCGGACGGTGGCGCCTTCGCCATCCGAGCGACTTGCGCGCGCGCCCGGCTAGGCTCAGCGGGCTCAGCTCCTCGAGCCGTGACAGAACGGGATATGGCCGCTCCGCGGCCAGAGCATCGAGGCGCCTCTGCATGAGCGCAGTGATCTCCGCATAGCGACTTCGCAGCACGGCCGGCGCAGGTGCGTGGTTTCCGGCGGAGCGCTGCCAGCGCAACGGCTTCTCGATCTGGACGGTGACCTTCGCCGGGAGCTGCGCAGATGGCACGAAGGCGGGTGTCGGGCCGAACGGCAGGTTCCAGATGAAGGGAAAAATCTTGACGTGCAGCTTTCCCAGTCCGGTGACTCGGGCGATGCGGCTTCCGCGCGTCAGAACGATGGTCGACTGATGCGCGCCGTGGATGACCATGGGAACGACCGGCACCCCGCTCCGCAGGGCGAGCTCGACGAAGCCCAGACGGCCGCCGAAGTCGATCGTGTTGCGTTCGCTCCACGGCCGGTAGGCCTCGTAGTCGCCGCCGGGAAAGACCAGCACCGCCGCGCCCATCTCCAGAGCTCGGCGTGCATTTTGTGGATTTGCGGGCACCACACCGCAGTGGCGGAACCACGACGCCAGGAGCGGGTTGGCGAAAAGGAGATCATAGGCGAGCGAGTAGAGCGGCGCCTCGGCCCCGCGCACCTCGACCCATTTCTGCAGGAAGAAGGCAAAATCGCAGGTTTCCGCCCCTCCCGAATGGTTGCCGACGACGAGCATCGGGCCGCGCGCGGGCAGGTTCTCCCAGCCACGGACCTCCGTTCCGTAGTAGGTGTTCAAGGCGTTCACCAGCGGCATGACTCGCCGGATGGAGTCCGGATCGCGCTGGAACGGATCGACGTGAATCTGCGCGCGAACCGCCGCGTCGAGCGAATCGATGAGCGGCTTCAGCATCGGGATCGGCACTCGCGGTCGCCCGCGAACGGCGAGCGCCGCATCTCTGCTGCCCGGCGGGCGAGCGAGCCGCCCGCCGTTTGCCCCGTTCCTGGTGAACCGCGCTGATGAAGGCACCTGGTACATATCGATGCCGTGGAGATGTGCCAGAGACATGCCAGCCGGCAGCGCGCGGCTGCGTGATGCCGGACCGGCCCGCTTGGATCACCGCTGGGATGGGCTCGGTTGCGTCCGTCCGAGTTCTGGGATTCGCCGGCGGCCCGACCGGCTCAGGCGCCGGGAGGTCGTTCGACCCGGCGGTCTTCCCGCCGGCGTCTTCGCCGCGGCCACCCGGGTGTCCCGGGGGTAGGTCCTCAGGCGGCGCGCGTCATCGAGTCGCGGCGCGCGCGGCGCGACTCGAGCCGAAAGGCGGAGACGTCGGGCCGCCGCGTCCGCCACCAGTAGCTGACGGTGCTGTGCGGCCAGTTGTTGGTGATCTTGCCGGCCTCGTTCTTGTACCAGCTCTCGCAGCCGGTGTCCCAGACCGACTTCTTCAGGCTGCGCTGTACCTCCTGGTTGTAGCGCCGCATCGTCTCCGGGCGCACGTCGATCGACTCGAGATCGCGCTCCGCGAGAAGGCGCAGGCACTGCATCACGTACCGCACCTGGCACTCGATCATCAGGATGATCGAGTTGTGGCCGAGGTTGGTGTTCGGGCCGTACAGCATGAAGAAGTTGGGGAAGCCGGCCAGGGTCATGCCGAGATAGGCCTCCGCCCCGTCCTTCCAGACCTGGTTCAGGGTCCTGTTCCCGGTGCCGTGGATGTCCATGGGCGCCAGGAAGTCGCTGGCCCGGAAGCCGGTGGCGAAGATGATCGTGTCGACCGGACGCTCGTTGCCGTCCTCGGTGACGATGCCGTGCGGGGTCACGCGGCGGATCGGGCTGGTGACGACCTCGACGTTGTCCCGCGCCAGCGCCGGGTAGTAGTCGTCGGAGATCAGAATCCGCTTGCACCCGACCGGGTAGGTCGGTGTGAGGACCTCGCGCAGATGCGGGTCCGAGATGTGGCGGCTCATCTCCTCGCGGGCGAACCGCTCCAACTTCCGCCCCACCCAGCTGTCCTTGGAGAAGGCCGGCCAGCGGGCTTCCAGACGTGCCCAGATCGACGCCCGATAGAGACGCGCCAGCAGCGGGTGCCGGGTCAGACGCCGGTGCTCCTTCTCGCTGTATGCCGCGTCCATGCGCGGCAGCATCCAGTTGGCGCTGCGCTGGAAGACGGAGAGCCGCGCCGTCTGCGGCGCGATCTGCGGGATGATCTGGACGGCGCTGGCGCCGTTGCCGATGACGGCGACGTTCTCGCCCGAGAGGTCGTGCGCGTGGTTCCAGCGCGCCGAATGGAAGGAAGTGCCCTGGAAGTCGGCCAGCCCCGGGATGTCCGGGTAGTAGGGGCGATTGAGCTGACCGACGCCGCTGACCAGAACGTTTGCCGTGTGCTCTTCGCCGCGGGCGGTTCGGAGTCGCCACACTCCCTCGCCCTCGTCGAAGCGGGCGGAGGCGACCTCGGTCTCGAAACGAATGTGAGATCGCACGCCGTACTTGTCCGTGCAGTGCTCGAGGTACTCGAGGATCTCCGGTTGCGGGCTGAACTTGCGCGACCAGTCGGTCTTCACCTCGAATGAGAAGGAGTAGAGGAACGAGGGGACGTCGCAGGCGGCACCGGGATAGCTGTTGTCCCGCCACGTGCCTCCGACGCCGTCGGACTTCTCGAAGATCGTGAACGTTTCGATGCCCGCCTGCTTGAGCCGGATGGCGAGGCAGATTCCGGAGAAGCCCGCGCCGATGATCGCCACGGTGGTCGTCTTCCCCGGCGATGTAGGCTCCTCTGCTGCTGGCGTCCGATTCACGATCACATCCTCCCTCTCCGCACTTCTAGCGCGACGTCCGCGGGGACGAAACCCCGTCGCTACCCGGCTGAGATGCGCAAAGTGCTGCACTCCACGCCGCCAGCCGATGATTGACCGCATGCGGGGTCTCGTGCGTTAGGTGGTCCATCGGGCCGCCAGCCGACGGAGCGCCGATCCGGTCGGCGAAGGGGGGGCGCGGGGTAGGCGCGCGGAGGGGCCGAGGCGGCGCGGGCGTGAAGTAGGGAATGAGCGACGGAGCGAGGACAGGTTTGGCGGGCGGCGGGGCGATGGCTCGGGAGCGGCCGGGAGAACGGGCGGAGCTCGAGGTCGGATTTCTCCTGCCGCTGCCGGGGTGGCCGCGCGCGACCTTCGAGAGCGACTACGGCTACGAAGGCGGGCGCCTGGTGCTGGACGGCACCGCGATCGTCGAGGCGCGGAATCGCGGCGAGCTGGAGCGCGGGGTAGAGGGGAGCTTGCCGGCGAGCGGTCAGTCCGTGACCCTGCGCCTGGCCAGCACGGAACGGGGCGCGCCCGATGTCCAGGTGACGGTGTCGGGCCGCGCCGCGCGCCGGCAGGACGCGTTGCGGGCCCGCCCCAGCCGCTCGGCCTGGATTCACGCCTCCCTGGCGCTGGCGGCATCGGGCGCCGGCTTCGTCGCCAGCTACCTCTACGTGCTGCGTGCCGCGGGCGAGCCGGGCGACTGGGCGTTGAAGATGGCGGTCCACATGGCCGGCTGGCACCTGCTGCTCACGTTCACTCTCTTTCCCACCTCGATGTGGGGGCAGCGGGCGGGGATCCGCCTGGTGCAGTTCGTCTGTCTGCTGTTCTTCCTCATCCACCTCGGCATTGCGGTTGCCAACTTCGGCGCCGCCGGCGGCGGTCACAGCGGTGCCATCGCCGTCTTCAACGCGATCAGCGGCGCGTTCTTCCTCGCCGCCGCGTGGTACGGCAGCCGGGCCTATCGCGACATGGATCCGGTCGAGGCTCTGCGCGCCGGGCGGGTGCGCTGATCTCGCCGGCGGCTCAACGGGTGAGCATGTCCTCGAGACGCGCCTTCGCCGCGGGCCATTCGCCGGCGATGATGCTGTAGTAGACACTGTGGCGGCTGCGCCCGTCCGGCATCACCATGTGGTTGCGCAGCGTTCCCTCCTCGACGGCGCCGATGCGAAGCAGGGCGTTGCGCGACTTGGCGTTGAGCGAATCGGTCTTGAACTCGACCCGCAGGCAGCGCGAGGCTCTCGAAGGCGTGCCGCAGCATCAGGTACTTGGCTTCGGTGTTGATCGGGGTGCGCTGCCGCGGCGGGGTGACCCAGGTGCCTCCGATCTCGATGCGCCTGTGCGGCGGATCGGCGGCGGCGAAGCTGCTCGAGCCCACCGGCGCACCCGTCTCCTTCAGGATCGTCGCGAAGGAGAGCCCGCGTCCGGCGTCGAGCTCGGCGCGGGCGACGCCGATGAAGCGCCGCAGGTCCTCTTCGCAGCGCAGGACATAGGGCTTGAAACGATAGATCTCGGGGTCGTCGCTGACCGCCCACAGGGCGGTTGCATGCTCGGGGGAGAGCGGTTCGAGGCGGACATGACGGCCTTCCAGGACGACGGGCTCGATCTTCATGGCGGCTCGGAGCTTGGCCGAGGCGACGAGCCGGTGTCAATGCGATCCGTCACCACGATCGTCGGCGGTTGCCGCCCTGCCGGAATGCGGTCGGCATGTGGTATGTCGATCACTGGAGTGCGGACGGAATGCGGCCGCCGGCGGCGGCCGAGGGAGGACCAAATGAGCGCAATCAACGGTGGTGAGCTCCTCGCGCGCTGTCTGGCCAACGAAGGAGTGAAGTTCGTCTTCGGCCTTCCGTCTCCCGAGATCGATCCCTTCCTCGCCCGTCTGGGGGCGAACGGGATCCGTCTGGTGCCGGTGCGGCACGAGGCGGCCGGCGTGCACATGGCGGAGGGTCTGTACAAGACGACAGGTCAGGTGGCGGTCGTCCTCGGCAACCCCGGCCCCGGGTCGGCCAACCTGCTGCCGGGCGTGATCACGGCGCGGCACGAGGGGGTTCCCGTCGTGGCGATCACCTCCCAGCACCGCCTCGGCATCGTCTATCCGTCGTCGCCCGCCACCTTCCAGGGGCAGGACCAGCTGGACGTTTTCAAGCCGGTGGTCAAGTGGGGCGGTCCCGTCCTTTCCTGGGACAGAATCCCGGAGGTCGTTCGCCTCGCCTTCCGCGAGATGTGGACGGGGCGGCCGGGGCCGGTGCACATCGAGCTCCCGGCTCCGGTGCTCTATGCGGAGGGCGACGAGCAGACGGCGCCGATTCTGCCCCCGTCCGCCTACCGCCCGCCCCGCCCGCAGGCGTCGGAGGTCCAGTTGGGAGAGGCCGCAGAGCTGCTCGCTGCTGCCCGGCGGCCGCTCGTGGTCGCGGGGTCCGGCGTCGATCGCGGCGAGGCGAACGCCGCTCTGCTCGACGTGGTCGGGCTGCTGGGCTGTCCGGTGCTGACGTCCATGGCGGGGCGGTCGTCGGTTCCCCTCGACCATCCAAACTGGATCTTCGGCTTCGGCCGTGGCGGCGACGTCGTCAAGCGGGAGGCCGACGTCGTTCTCGTCGCCGGGTCGAGGCTCGGAAATCTGGATCTTCCGTACGACAAGTACTGGGGAGATCCGGCGCATCAGAAATTGATCCAGATCGACGTCGATCCGCGCCACATCGGCGTCACCCGGCCGATCACCCTGGGGATCGTCGCCGACGTGAAGAACGCGCTCGAGGGCGTGGCGCGCAGGCTGCGCGAGAGAGGAGCTGGTCCGCGCGACGGGGCGGACCTGGCGCGCTACCGTGCGGCGGCGCAGGCGTGGTGGGACGAGCAGGTGGCGCCGATCGCGAGCTGGAAGGGCCCGGGCCTCCACCCCGCTCACGCGATGCAGGTGATCGGCGCGGTGTTCGGGGATGACGCGGTCTACGTCGCCGACGGCGGCAACACCTCGCTCTGGGCGCACTCCGGTCTGCCGCCGACCAGGCCGCGCTCGTACCACAGCATCCTCGAGCTCGGCATGCTCGGCACCGGCATCCCCTCTGCCATCGGCGCCAAGCTCGGGGCGCCGGACCGAGAGGTCGTGTGCGTCACCGGCGACGGGGCCGCCGGCTTCAACTTCATGGAGATGCAGTCGGCGGCTCGCGACGGCGTGAAGATCACGGCGATCGTCTTCGCGGAGGGCTCCTGGACGATGGAGGAGCCGAACGAGCGCATGCTGTACGGGCGCACCTTCGGCACCGAGCAGGGGACGGTGAGATGGGATCGGGTGGCGGAGGGCCTCGGCTGCCACGGCGAGTACGCGGAGCGACTCGAGGACGTCGAGCCGGCGCTGCGGCGCGCCCGCGAGGCGGCGGGTCCGGCCGTGGTCTGCCTGCGGACGGACCGCGAGGCCAACCTGTCGATCCCGCTCGAGCTGCTGATGCGTTTCACCGAGGTCTATCAGGGCCCGCTGGGCTGAGCGGGCGCAGCCCTCACAGCGGCAGGTTGCCGGTTGCGGCGCGGGTGGACTTGTCGCGCTTGTAGGCGTCGATCGCGCGCTGGGCGATGCGCCACTGGTGCACCTCGTCGGCGCCGTCGGCGAAGCGAGCCCAGCGCGCCTGCTGCGCCATCTGCGCCAGCGGCGTGTCCGTCGAGTAGCCGAGCGCGCCGTGCACCTGGATGGCGCGATCGACGATGCGGTTGAGGGAGTTGGCGACGAAGTGCTTGGCCATCGACACCTCGCTGCGGAAATCCTCGCCGCGGTCGATCTTGTAGGCGGCGTGGAGAACCATGAGCTTGCACTGGTAGAGCTCCACGGAGGAGTCGGCGATCATCCACTGGATGCCCTGCTTGTCGGACAGCAGGGAGCCGTGCGCGAAGCGGTTGAGCGCGCGGTCGACCATCATATCGAGCGCGACCTCGGCCTGGCCGATCCAGCGCATGCAGTGCGCCAGGCGCGCCGGACCCAGTCGCGCCTGACCGAGCAGATGGCCCTGGCCGCGACCGCCGAGCATGTTCTCTCTGGGCACGCGCAGGTTCTCGATGCGGATCTCGGCGTGGTTGTGGTGGCCGGCCATGGTGGTGATGTCGCGAACGACGTTCCAGCCCTTGGCTGGCAGGTCGACGAGGAAGGCCGAGTTGGCCGCCTGCGGGATCTCGGGGTCGTCCTCGGTGCGGGCGATGAGGATGGCGAACTTGGCGCCGCTGGCGCCGGAGATGAACCACTTGTGGCCGTTGACCACCCAGGTATCGCCGTCGAGGACGGCACGCGTCTGGATCAGCGTCGGGTCGGAGCCGGCGACCTCGGGCTCGGTCATCGCGAAGCAGGAGCGGGCGACGCCGTCGCACAGCGGGCGCAGGTACGTCTCCTTCTGCGCTTCGGTCGCCCAGTGCAGGAGCGTGTGCATGTTGCCCTCGTCGGGCGCCTGGGCGTTGAGCGCGAAGGGACCGAACCCCGACTTGGCGGCCTCGGCCGACACCGCCGCCATGGCGACGTGCCCGAGGCCCATGCCGCCGAGCTCCTTCGGCATGTGCGGCAGCCACAGGCCCCAGTCCTTGGCCGCCACGCGCATCTCGATGATCGACTGAATGAGAAAGCGGCGGTCTCCCTCGCGCTCGGCGATGCGCTGCTCCGCCGGGCGCACCACCTGGGCGATGAACTCGCGCACCTTCAATCGCAGCTCTTCGATCTCCGGAGGAAAGCTGAAGTCGATGGCCATGGCGTCGTCCTTTCGTGCTCGGTGGCGCGGCCGGTGCTGCCGGGCGCGGCTTCCGTTCAATGACGCCCCGGCGCCCGGGAAGCAAGCGCCGCGCGGGGGCCGCGCCTGCGGATGCCGCCCGTTCGCGCCCGCGGGGGCCGCGCTTGACAACTCCGCGGGTCCGCCGTTCTCTTCCCAGCCGCACAGCGGCCGCTGCGCGGGAGGTGATGCGGGTGAACCCGTTCGACGATTACATGACGCGCTACTCGACGCCGGCGCTGTACACGTTCGAGTTTTCGATCGCCGTGGCGGTGGCGATTGTGACCCTCGCCCTGTGGGCGCGGAGCGGCGACGCGAGATGGGCGGTCGTGTACGTCATCGGCGGCGTCTACGATTCGATCGTCGAGCTGTTGGCGCAGGGCAGCGGCGTGCGCGGCATTGCCGATGCACGGTTGTTCGGAGCGATTCGGGTCGGTTACCCGGCCCTTCCGTTCATTCTCGGCTTCTTCGAGGGTGGGGTGCTGCTGCTCACGGGGTACGGCATCGTCGAGCGGGCTCATGGATCGCGACCGGTCCGCCCTACGGCTGTCGCTCGTGCTCGCCGCCGGCCTGTTCGCGATGATCTCGCTCGGCGCGGCGCGCATGAGCGTGCAGTTGGCGGCCGATCCAGGGGCGCTGACCGTGACGACGCGGGCACTGTTCTCGAAGGGATCGCTGGCGATTCTGGCGCTCTGCTACGCCGTCGCTGTCGGCTACGTCCTGGTGCGCGCTTCGGATCGGCGCGCGCGCCGCGGCCTGCTCCTTTGGTACCTCGCCGTCGCGGCGGTGGCCGCCCTCTGGTACACGCCGTTGTTCGTATCGGGAGGACGCGTCATCGCCGAGCTGCGCGGCGGCCATTACCTGCCCGTCGGCATGCCGGAACAGATCGCGGTTCTGTACGGATACAGCATCCTCTTCGAGGCGGCGGGGTTCTACCTGCCGGTCTACGTCCTTCTTCGAATGTTGCGGCTGGTCTGAACGGTCCGCGGCGCGAACCTTGCGGTCGAACGATCTCGATCCCCGGCGTGCCGGCGCAGGGTGAAGGAAAAGGTCGCTCCGCGGTCCGGATTCGCTTCCGCCCACAGCGTGCCTTCGTGCGCGGCGACGATGGACTCGCTGATCGCGAGGCCCATGCCGAGCCCGTTCTTCTTGGTCGTGAAGAAGGCCTCGAAGAGAGTCCTTTCGCCGCCGGCCGGCAGGCCCCTGCCCGTGTCGCGGACCTTCACCAAGGCGTAGTCGTCATCCTGCGGGCCCACCTGGACCACGATTTCGCGCTCCCCTTCAGCGCGCTCGTCCATCGCCTCGAGGGCATTGCGGAGCAGGTTCAGCACGACTTGCTCGATCTGGATCCGGTCGATCCCGAAGGGCGCGAGCCCTGGGTTCAGAACGACGCGGATTTCGACGCCTTGCTCGCGCGCGTCGGCCTCGATCAGGTGGACCGCGTCGCGGACGACCTGGACGACATCGCAGGGGTCCCGTCTCGGAGGGGTCTTGCGGACGAAGTCGCGTTGTCGGCGGACGATCTCTGCCGCGCGCAACGCCTGCTGACTGATCTGCTCCGCTGCCCATCGCACGGCGGCGAGATCGAGCGACTCCTTGTCGAGCCACCTGCGGAGTCCGCTCGCATAGTTGGTGACAGCCGACAACGGCTGATTGATCTCGTGCGCCAGCTGAGCCGCCATCCCTTCGACCGTTTGCAGGCGCAGAAGGTGGGCGAGCTGCGACTGCTGCTGGCGGGCTCTCTCCTCCGCGCGCAATCGTTCCCCGCTCTCGCAACGCAGGTCGTCGAGGGCGGCGGCCAGCTCACGCGTGCGTTCCTCGACCCGCCGCTCGAGGCCGTCGCGCGCTTCCCGCAGGGCGGTCTCGGCCTCGACGCGTTCGGTGACGTCCACCGAGAAGACGATCACGCCGATGATCTCTCCATGCTGGTCGCGGTAGGGGACCTTGTCGGTCTGGATCCAGCGCTGCTCCCCCGAGCCGACCTTGAGGCGCTCGAGGATACCCAGCTTGGGATGGCCGGAGCGGATGACCTCCAAGTCGTCGCGGTGATACTCCGCGGCTTCCTCCGGATAGATGTCGTAGGTCGATCGGCCCTCGAGGTCGGCAACCGTCGTTCCCATCGATTCGGCGGCGAGGCGGTTGGCGCGCAAGATGCGGTTTTCGCGGTCCTTGTACCAGATGAACGCCGGGACGGAATCGAGGATGATCTGTAGCTCCTGGCGCTGGCTCGTCGTCGGCTCCTCTCCGCTGGCACGGTCGCCTTGCCGTGCCGCGGCGGGACCTGCCGCGATCGGTGGTTTGGGCATGTCCCGGCACCGATAGCATGAGAGCGCGGATCTGGCACGGGTCGAGGGACCCGGGGCCGACCCCGGCGGCGCCGCGCCGGGTGGGGCGGCGGTTGAAGTTGAAAAGAGAGAGGCAGCCGTGAGATGGGTTCGGGTGGGGTGAGATTGCGATGGATTTGGGACTGGACGGGGCGGCCGCGGTGGTGACCGGCGGCTCGAAGGGCATGGGACGCGCGGCGGCCACGTATCTGGCGGAGGACGGCGCGCGCGTTTGTGTCATCGCGCGCGGGCAGAAGGCGCTCGACGAGACGGTGGCGATGCTGGAGACCGCCGGCAGCCCGGACGCGTTCGGCCTCTCGGTCGATCTCGGGAGAGCGGACGAGATCGAGGCCGCCTTTCTGCGTATCGGAGAGCGCTGGGGAGAGATCAACTGTCTGGTCAACACCATCGGTCCTCACGCCGGCCACTTCTTCGAGCTGAGCGACGAGGATTTCTTCGCGCACTTCAACATCGGGACGATGAGCGCCGTGCGTTGCATCCGCGCCGCCCTGCCGCTGCTGCGCAAGGCGGATTGGGCGCGCATCGTCAACATCTCGGCGCACTCCACCAAGCGACAGTCCCCGGGCCTCATCTCGTACACGGCGGCGAAGTCGGCTCTGACGAGCATCTCGAAGAACCTCGCCCGGACGCTGGCGCCGGAAAACATTCTCGTCAACACGGTCAGCCCGGGCACTTTTCTGTCCGCCGCGTTCAGCGAGCAGCTTCGACCGATTCTGGAGGAGAGGGGAATCGATCCGGAGGACCCCTACGCGGTCAATCAGTGGATCGCCGAAGAATACGGCTCGCCCGCCGATCTCGGTCGTGCCGGCCGAGTCGAGGAGATCGGCGCGGTCATCGCGTTCCTCGTCTCGCGATGCAACAGCTACATGACCGGAGCGGACGTGAACGTCGACGGCGGCTCGGACTTCACCTGAGGTTGGGTCCACCCGTACACGCCCGTTCGTGCCGGGTTGGGTGCGAAGCGTTCGTCGCTGCTGGTCGAGCAGTGCCCGCGCGGTCCAGCGCATAGAGGTCCAAGAAGAGCCCCGTCCCTACGTTCGCGGCCCGCTGCCGTTGCTGCGGCGCGGCCGGAGGGGCGCGCGGCGCGCCTCGCCTGGCACGCTTCTTCCTCTGGTCCTCGGTCGAACGGCCGATGACTGCGGCCTCACTGCGGGAGTCGCCCTCACGGCCCCAACCTTGGAGACGGGGAAGGAGAAGAAGAGGATGAAGAAGATGCGTGTGTTTCTGGCAGGTGCCGCGTTGATCGCCTTGACGGCCGGCGCAGCCCTCGCGCAGGTCGATGCGACAGTCGCGGCCAGCGACAAGGAAGCGCTGCTCGACATGTTGGAGATCCGCCCGCCAACGCCGGCGGTGAACACAGCGCTGGTGTTCACCAACACCTGGGGGCGGGAGGTCAAGGTGCGGCTCGCGGCGTATGATCAAAATGGAGATCCCGCCGGATCGGCGGACTTCTCGATTCCACCGCGCGGGCTCAAGTACTTCTTCGTCTCGCGCCTGCTGAGCTCGACGGATCCGCGATTCGTCGGGTGGGTGACCGGTCGCGCCACTTTACCGGTCTCGGCCAGCGCGGTGCTGCTCGGGATCGGCACGACGGATCTGCCGGTCGAACGACAGGGGGCGCGTCCTTCCACCAACGCGGTGCGCCGCTTCGAGATCCTCTTCCCCCTGGTCGCCGCCTTCTGAGTCGGGCGGGAGGCCGCCGGGTACCGGGCGCGGCCGGCGGCCTCCCGCAATTGTCATCCGCGAGCGGGCCTGCCAGACTCTGCGCCGTGGATCACGCGCGCGCTCGGCTTCTCGGAGTGTTGCAACGCAGCATCAGGCGCTACGCGATGTTCGAGGCCGGCGATCGTGTCCTCGTCGCGGTGTCGGGCGGACCCGACTCGATCGGTCTGCTGCTGCTGCTCGGCGACCTCGGTCGCAAGCTCGGCATCGAACTGGTCGCCGCGCACGTGAATCACCAGCTGCGCGGCGCCGAGTCGGACGCCGACGAGAGCTGCGCCGCCGCCGCGGCCGAGCGTCTCGGCGTCGCTTGGGAGCGCGCCGACCTCCCCGCCGGGCTGGCGTCGGAGGGGAACCTGGAAGCGCGTCTCCGCGACCTGCGCTATGCCGCTCTGTGGCGGCTGGCCGAGCGACAGGGCTGCGGAAAGATCGCTACCGGACACACACGGGACGACCAGGCGGAGACCTTCCTGCTGCGTCTGGTCCGCGGCGCCGGGTCCCCGGGGCTGGCCGGCATCGAGCCGCGACGCGGCGACGGTGTCGTCCGGCCGCTCATCGACTGCGCGCGCGCGGCGGTAGAGGATGTGGTGCGGCGAGCCGGGCTGGCATACCGAGTCGACCGCATGAACCACGACCCGCGCTTCCAGCGCACGGTCGTGCGCCATCGGGTGCTGCCCATCCTCGAGGAGCTCAACCCTTCCGTCCGCCGCGCGCTGGCGAACGCCGCCGCCCTGCTACGTGCTGAACGCTCGCTGCTGGCGAGGGTCCTGGCCGTCGAGCTGGCCGGGGTGACGCGCGACGGCCGGCTGTGCCTTCCCGCCCTGGCGGAGCTCGAACCCGATCTGGCGCCTCACCTGGTGCGCCGCTGGCTCGTCGAGCGGGGCGTGCCGGAGCGGGGACTCTCCTCGCGGCTCGTCGACGGGGTGTTGGGGCTGGCCTCGCAGCAGAGCCGCGGCGACGCCGCGATCGCGCTGCCGGCGGGCTGGCGGGTGCGGCGCGAAGGCGAGGACCTGGTCGTGTCCGACGAGGCCGAGGATGCGGCGGCGTACGCTGCACAGGTGTTGACCCCGGATTGCGAGATCGACCTGCCCGGCGGATGGCGTCTGGTGGTCAGGACGGTCGCCGGCGGGCACGGGCTGCCGCTGCCGGACGATCTGTGGAGCGCGGTCTGCGCGGCGGACGGGGCGGGAGGCTCGGTCGTCGTGCGGCCGGCGCGGCGCGGCGAGCGCGTCCGCCCGTTGGGGCTGAACGGCCAGCGCAAGCTGTCCGACGTCTTCACCGACCGCAAGGTCCCGTCGGCGGTGCGCTGGTCCTATCCGGTGGTGGAGGTCGGCGGGGAGATCGTCTGGATTCCCGGCGTCGTGCGGAGCGAGGTTCGTGCCCTGACGGCCGGGACGCGACGGGGGCTGTGGCTGCAAGCCCTGGAGCATCCGCGATGGGCTCGGCGGCGGGCCGCAGGGCGCGATTCGGGGCTGCGAAGCGGGCCGAGATGAGACGTTGCTGCAGAAATCCCTCCGTGTTAAGCTCCATGGTAATTTTCTGTCGGTTGGGGGTTCTGTGAATCAGTTTTCAAGAAACGTCGCGCTCTGGTTGGTACTGGGGCTGATGTTTCTGTTGCTCTTCAATCTTCTCAATAAGCAACAGGCCAAGCCGCCCGAAGTCCCCTTCAGCGACTTCGTTTCTTCGGTTCAGAAGGGGGAGGTGACCGAGGTCACCATTCAGGGCCAGAACATCACCGGTAAATACCACTCGAGCGAGAGGTTCAAGACGTACGCGCCCGAGGATCCGGAGCTGATTCCCCTGTTGCGAAGCAAGGACGTCAAGATCACGGCCAAGCCGGAGGAGGGGGATCCCTGGTACGTGATCGCCTTCATCCAGTGGTTCCCCGTCCTGCTGTTGATCGGCGTGTGGATCTTCTTCATGCGCCAGATGCAGATCGGCGGCGGCAAGGCCATGTCGTTTGGCAAGAGCCGCGCCAAGCTGTTGAGCGAGAACACGCAGAAGGTGACGTTCAGCGACGTCGCCGGCATCGACGAGGCCAAGGACGAGCTCGAGGAGATCATCGCCTTCCTCAAGGATCCGAAGAAGTTCACCAAGCTCGGCGGCCGCATTCCGAAGGGCGTTCTTCTGGTCGGTGCTCCCGGCACCGGGAAAACCCTCCTCGCCCGCGCCATCGCAGGGGAGGCCGGCGTACCGTTCTTTTCGATCAGCGGCTCCGACTTCGTCGAGATGTTCGTCGGTGTCGGCGCCTCGCGCGTGCGCGACCTGTTCGTGCAGGGGAAGAAGAACGCCCCCTGCATCATTTTCATCGACGAGATCGACGCCGTCGGCCGGCATCGCGGCGCCGGGCTCGGCGGCGGCCACGATGAGCGCGAGCAGACCCTCAATCAATTGCTCGTCGAGATGGACGGCTTCGAAATGAACGAGGGCGTCATCCTCATCGCCGCGACCAACCGGCCCGACGTGCTCGACCCCGCGCTGCAGCGCGCCGGTCGCTTCGACCGCCGGGTCGTGGTGCCGCGCCCCGACGTCAAGGGACGCGAGGGCATCCTGCGCGTTCACACGCGGCGTCTGCCGCTTGAGCGACGACGTCGACGTCTCGCTCCTCGCTCGCGGGACGCCCGGCTTCGCCGGCGCCGATCTGGAGAACCTGGTCAACGAGGCTGCGTTGCTGGCGGCGCGCCAGAACAAGGATCGGGTCAGCATGACGGAGTTCGAGCTCGCCAAGGACAAGGTGATGATGGGCTCCGAGCGCAAGAGCATGATCATCAGCATGGAGGAACGCCGCAACACCGCGTACCACGAGGCCGGCCATGCGCTGGTCGCCAAGCTGACGCCGGGCACTGATCCGCTGCACAAGGTCACCATCATTCCGCGCGGCATGGCGCTGGGCTTGACCCAGCAATTGCCGATCGACGAGCGGCACAGCTGGTCGCGCGACTACATCGTCGGCATGCTGCGCGTCATGTTCGGCGGGCGGGCGGCGGAGGAGATCGTCCTCTCTCAGACGACCACGGGAGCCAGCAACGACATCGAACGGGCGACCGAGCTGGCGCGCCGCATGGTCTGCGTGTGGGGCATGAGCGAGAAGCTGGGCCCGATGACGCTCGGCAAGAAGGAAGAGCAGATCTTTCTCGGGCGCGACTTCACGCAGGTGGCCGACTATTCGGAGAAGACGGCCATGCAGATCGACGAAGAGGTGAGCTCGATCATCAAGGAGAACTACCGGATCGCAAAGGACCTCCTCGCCGAGAACATCGACATTCTGCATCGAGTCGCGGAGCTGCTCCTGGAGCGCGAGGTGCTCGACTCGGGGGAGATCGACGAGATCGTGCGGACGTTGAGGGAAGACAACGGCGCCAGCGTCGCGCAGAACGGCGGACGCTGAAGGCCGGCTTTTCTCGAGGCGGCGCTTCGGCCTCGAGAGTGAGAAATCGGAAGGGTGGTGTCGACGTAGCGGCGTGGTCCAGCTCACGAACGGACGCGAGCGGGTTCCCAGACGCAGAGTGGGCGCCGCTCGGGATCTGCCAGCATGCTCGAGCTGCTCGCCAACTTCCGCCTGCAAGACGCTCTCGACATCGGCATCGTCGCCTTTGTCATCTACAACGTCATCGACCTGATCCGCGGGACGCGGGCGGCCCGCATGCTGGTCGGGTTGCTGGTGGTGTTCATCGCCTACCTCGGCTCGCAGTTCTTCGATCTCTACGCGCTCAACTGGATCCTCGACAACTTCATCAGCTCCCTGCTGCTGGTGGTCGTGATCATCTTCCAGGCGGACATCCGGCGCGCGCTCATCCAGGTGGGCAGCCGTCCCTTCTTCGGCGGGGATCACCGCTGGCAGGGCCAAGACCTGGAGGAGATCGTGCGCGCCGTAGTGACGCTGGCCAGCAAGCGGATCGGCGCCTTGATCGTCTTCGAACGCGAGGTGGGGCTGAACGAGTACGTCGAGGGCGGCACCAATCTCGACGCGCGCATCAGCAAGGAGCTGATCTGGAGCGTCTTCATCACCCTGTCGCCGATCCACGACGGGGCGGTCATCGTGCGCAAGGGGCGCGTCGGCGCGGCCGGATGCTTCCTGCCGCTGACGACCAATCCGAACGTGAGCAAGACTCTGGGAACGCGCCACCGCGCGGCGATCGGCCTGACCGAGGAGACGGACGCCGTGGTGATCGCCGTCTCCGAGGAGGAGGGCAGCATCTCGCTGGTCACGAACGGTAGGATCACGCGCGACCTGGACGCGGGGACGCTGCGCAGCACTCTGCAGAAGCTGTTGGTCGGATGACGGCGGGCGATCGTCTCCCGAGTCGGGGTTCCGGGGTCGGACGTGTGTGGCAGATACTGCGCGGCGCCGCGACCCACAACCTGGGGTGGAAGCTGATCTCGATCCTGCTCGCCTTCGGCCTCTGGTTCTTCGTCAATGCCGGTGAGCGCGACACGGAGGCCGAGTTTCAGGTCCCTCTCGAGCTGCGCAACATCCCGTCCAGCTTGATGATCGTCAGCCCGCGCATCGATTTCGTCGACCTGCGCGTCAGCGGCCCCCGCACGCTCCTCAGCCGCATCGATCAGGAGCAGCTGTCGCTGCCCCTCGACCTGAGCGGCGTGCGGCCCGGGCCGGCCGTGTTCCGCGTCATGGCGGACAGCTTGGATCTGCCGCGCGGCGTCAGCGTCGTGCGCATGACTCCCTCGGAGATCACGCTCGAGTTCGCCCGCGTGATGCGCAAGAAGGTCCCCGTTCACCCCTCCTTCTCGGGCAAGCCTCCCGGCGACCTGCGCATCACGGATACAAAGGTGGCGCCCGAGGTGGTGGAGATCATCGGTCCGGCCGACGAGGTGAAGACGGTCAAGGTGGCCGAGACCAACCCGATCGACCTCTCCGACGCAACGGCTGGCCTCTTGGAGCGCGACGTGACGCTGGAGGCGCCACGCGAGTACCTCTCCTACAGTGCCACTCTGGTCCACGTTCAGGCGCAGCTCGAGGAGCCGGAGAAGACCCGGGTCTTCAAGGGGATTCCAGTGGTGGTCCGCAATGGCGTCTACCGGACGCGGCTCCGGCCGGAGACGGTTCGAGTCACGGTGCGCGGGCCGCAGTCGTCGATCGATGCGCTTGAGCTGGCCCACGGCGCGGTTTATATCGACGCCACGGGTCATGGACCCGGTCGGTACGAGCTGCCGCCGGCGGTCGATCTGCCGCCCGACGTCGAGCTCATCAAGGTCGAGCCCGGCACCGTGCAACTACAGGTTTTGCGAGAAAAGCGGAGGGCGGATGGGGGATAACGGGTCATTGCCGAGATTGTTCGGCACGGACGGCATCCGCGGCGTCGCCAACGTCGAGCCGATGACCTCGGAGACGGTCGTCCGCCTCGGACGCGCGATCGCGCACGTGGTGCAGAACGGGCCGCGGCGGCACAAGATCATCATCGGCAAGGACACCCGGCTGTCGGGCTACATGCTGGAGAGCGCCCTCACCTCGGGCATCTGCTCGATGGGGGTCGACGTCCTCCTGGTCGGCCCTCTGCCCACTCCGGGCATCGCCTTCCTCATTCGCAGCATGCGCGCCGACGCCGGAGTGGTCATCTCGGCGTCGCACAACCCCTTCCAGGACAACGGCATCAAGTTCTTCGCCCAGAGCGGCTTCAAGCTGCCCGACGAGGTCGAGCGGGAGATCGAGCGGCTGGTTCTCGACGACGCGATCGTGCACCTGCGGCCGACCGCCTCGGCGGTGGGAAAGGCCTTCCGCATCGACGATGCCCTGGGGCGCTACAACGTCTTCCTGAAGAGTACCTTCCCGCGCCATCTCACTCTCGACGGCCTGAAGGTCGCCGTCGACTGCGCCAACGGCGCCGCCTACCGGGTGGCTCCGGAGGTGCTCGCCGAGCTGGGTGCCGAGGTCGTCGAGCTGGGGGTCGAGCCGGACGGAGAGAACATCAACCGTAACTGCGGCGCTCTCTATCCGCAGAACCTGGCGGTCGCCGTGCGCGAGCACGGGGCGGACATCGGCATCGCCCTCGACGGCGACGGCGATCGTGCCATCTTCGTCGACGAACGGGGCGAGGTGGTGGACGGAGACGAGGTGCTGGCGATGGTCGGCGTCCATCTGCATCGGGAGAAGCGCCTGCCCAACGACGGGGTAGTGGCCACGGTGATGAGCAACATCGGGCTCGACGTCGCGCTGCGCGAACACGGAATCGATCTGGTGCGCGTCCAGGTCGGCGATCGCTACGTGGTCGAGGAGATGGTGCGCGGCGGCTACGCCCTCGGGGGCGAGCAATCGGGCCACGTCGTCTTTCTCGAGCACGGCACCACGGGAGACGGTCTGGTCACGGGGCTGGCGGTTCTGGCCCTGCTGGTCGAGTCCGGAAAGCGCATGAGCGCGCTGCGCGGCGTGATGCGCAAGTTCCCGCAGGTTCTCGTCAACGTTCCCGTACGCGAGCGCCGCGACCTCGACTCCCTGCCCGCCGTGCAGCGACTGATCTCGCGCGTGCAGCGGGAGCTCGGCTCGCGCGGGCGCGTGCTGGTCCGCTACTCCGGCACCGAGGCCCTGGTTCGGGTCATGGTGGAGGGCGAGCGACTCGTGCAGGTGCAGGCCTTCTGCGAAGAGATCGCGGCGGCCCTGCGCCAGCACGTCGGAGTCGGGTTCGAGGCCGGATGATCGCGCTCGGCGTCAACGTCGACCACGTGGCCGCGGTGCGCCAGTCCCGCGGCACGTCCTATCCGGACGTCGTGGCCGCCGCGCTGGCGGCGGAGCGCGGCGGCGCCGACGGCATCACCGTCCACCTGCGCGAGGACCGCCGCCACATCCAGGATCGGGACGTCGAGGCGCTCATCGCGGCGGTGCGGACCAAGGTCAATCTGGAGATGGCGGTGACGGCGGAGATGGTCGACTTCGCCTGCCGCGTTGGCCCGGCCGATGCGTGCCTGGTTCCCGAACGCCGCGAGGAGCTGACGACGGAGGGCGGCCTCGACGTCGCGAGTGCCACGACCGTGGTGCGTGGCGCCGTGCAACGCCTGCGCGACGCGGGCATGCGGGTGAGCCTGTTCATCGATCCCGACGAGACGCAGATCGCCGCCGCGCGCTCGGTGGGCGCCGACGCCGTCGAGCTGCACACCGGCGCCTACGCGGATGCGCGAACCGCTGCCGCGCGCGACGCGCAGCTCGAGCGTTTCCGCGCCGCCGCGGCCGATGCGCACGCACTGGGCCTGATCGTCAACGCGGGACACGGGCTGACTCTGGACAACGTCGATCCGATCGCGGCCCGGCCCGAGATCCACGAGCTCAACATCGGACACAGCATCGTGGCGCGGGCGCTGTTCGTCGGTATCGAGCAGGCCACCCGCGAGATGAAGGAGCGGATGCGGGTCGCGCGCGCGGCCGCCGCGACGGCTCAATGCTCCTAGTTTCCGCCGAGGAGATGCGGACGCTCGACCGGTTGACGATCGAGCGCTTCGGGGTCCCTGGGCACGTCCTGATGGAGCGTGCCGGCAAGGGAGCCACGCAAGCCCTTCTCGAGACTCTTCCACACATGCGGCGCCGAGGGCGGCGCGCCCTGATCTGCGCCGGAAAGGGCAACAACGGCGGCGACGGCCTGGTGATCGCACGTCTGCTGCGTCGCCGCGGTGTGCGTACCGACGTGCTGCTCTTCGGCCGCGCCGCCGAGGTCGGCGGCGACGCGCTCCGCAACCTGCGTGCCTACCGGCGCGGCGGCGGCGCGGTGCACGAGCTTACGAGCGTCGCCGGGCTCGACCGGCTGATCGGTCTCCTGAAGGAGGCGGATCTGGTGGTGGACGCCATCTTCGGCACCGGTCTCAACAGCGCGTTGCGCGATCCGCAGTCGTCGGCCATCGACCTGATCAATGCCTCCGGGGTTCCGGTCTTCGCGGTCGACGTCCCGTCCGGGCTCGACGCCGACACCGGACTGCCTCTGGGAACGGCGATTCAGGCGGAGGCGACGGCGACCTTCGGCTTCGCCAAGATCGGGCAGGTCCTCTATCCGGGCGCCCGCCTCTGCGGCGCGCTGGCGGTGGTCGACATCGGCATCGCGCCCGAGGCGGTCGCCGAGAGCCCGCCGCGCACGGCGCTGCTCGAGGCCGCCGATGTGGCCCGGTTCCTGCCGCTGCGCGATGCCGAGGCGCACAAGGGGACAACCGGCCACGTGCTGGTCATCGCCGGCTCGTTCGGCAAGACGGGAGCCGCCCAGCTGGTCAGCCGGGCGGCGCTGCGGGCAGGCGCCGGTCTGGTCACGCTGGCGGGGCCGCGCTCACTGTACCCGATCTATGCCGGCGGCGTGCTGGAGGCGATGACCGATGCATTGCCCGACCGCGACGGCCGCATCCGCTTCGACGAACGCCACCTGCGCGAGCTCGTCGAGGGCAAGGCGGCGGTCGTGATCGGCCCGGGCATCGGTACTCATGCGGACGCGGGCAAGACCGTGCGCTGGTTGCTGCGCAACGTGGAGATCCCGCTCGTCCTCGATGCCGATGGCCTGTCCGTCGTGTCGCGCGACCTGAGCGCGTTGCGCAAGGCGTCGGCGCGGGTGATCGTTACCCCGCACCCGGGCGAGATGGGGCGCCTTCTCGGCAGTAGTGCCGGGTCCGTGCAACAGGACCGCGTGGGCACGGCGCGCCGCTTCGCCACCGAACAGCGCTGCACCACCGTCCTGAAGGGAGCGCGGACCGTCGTCGCCGACGGCTCCGGTGGGGCCTGGGTCAACCCCACGGGCAATCCCGGCATGGCGTCGGGGGGCATGGGAGACGTGCTGGCGGGCATTCTGGGCGGGCTCCTGGCGCAGGGCGTGCCGCCCACCGAGGCGGCGCTTCTCGGCGTCTGGGTGCACGGCGCGGTCGGCGACCGGGCGGCGGCCGAGGGCGGTGAGATCGGGCTGCTCGCATCGGACCTGATCGGCGGTCTGCCCGCCGGCCTGCAGGCCCTGCGAGCGCATCTGGATGTCTGAGCGGGTGGTCCTGGAGACGCGCGGCGAGTCGGGGACCCGCGCGGTCGCCCGGCGCCTGGCGCGCGAGCTGCGCGGGGGGGAGCGCATCGGGCTGTCGGGCGAGCTCGGGGCGGGCAAGACGTGCTTCGTGCGCGGCCTGGCGGAGGGGCTGGGAATTCCGCCTGAGCGCGTCCGCAGCCCTTCCTTCCCGATCCTGCTGCCCTATGACGGCGGCCGCCTGCCGCTCTACCACATCGACCTCTTCCGCCTACAGGAGGCCGATGCCGAGCTGCTCGGACTGCGCGAGATCCTGTACGGCGACGGCGTCTGCGCGGTCGAGTGGTTCGATCGTCTGAGCGAGCCGATGGAGGACTTCCTGGAACTCTCGCTGACGTTCGTGGGATCGGAGACGCGGCGTCTGGTGGCCGTCCGACACGGCCTGGGTTATCATGCGGCGATGGCGGCGTTGCAGGAGCTGGCGAGGTAGGTGGCTCTTCTCGTACAGAAATACGGCGGCACATCGGTGGGGAGCATCGAGCGCATCAAGGCCGTGGCCGAACGCGTCGCGACCTCGCGGCGCGCCGGCAACCAGGTCGTTGCGGTGGTCTCGGCGATGGCGGGTGAAACGAACCGCCTGCTCGATCTGGCCGGGCAGCTGGCGCCGCTGCCGCACGACCGCGAGGTCGACGTCCTGCTCTCCACCGGCGAGCAGGCCTCGGCGGCTCTGTTGGCGATCGCCATGCACGCCCTCGGGGTACCCGCCCGTTCGTTTCTCGGCCACCAGATCCGCATCTCCACCGACAGCGCCTTCGGGCGGGCGCGCATCCGCCGCATCGACGCGGAGACGCTGCACGGCGCTCTGGCCGGCGGTCAAGTGGCCATCGTGGCGGGTTTCCAGGGGGTGGACGAGAGCTCGAACATCACGACGCTGGGACGCGGCGGCAGCGATACGTCCGCGGTGGCCGTGGCCGCCGCGCTCGAAGCGGACGGGTGCGAGATCTACACCGACGTCGACGGCGTCTACACCAGCGACCCGCGCATCTGCCCCCGGGCTCGCAAGCTGGCGCGGATCTCGTACGATGAGATGCTGGAGCTGGCGAGCCTCGGCGCCAAGGTGCTGCAGATCCGCTCCGTCGAGTTCGCCATGCGCTACCGGGTTCCGGTGCACGTGCGCTCCAGCTTCGACGACCGCTCCGGCACATGGGTCGTGGCAGAGGACAAGGGAATGGAAGAAGTTCTGGTCTCGGGAATCACGCTCGATCGCAACCAGGCGAAGATCACGCTGCGCGGCGTTCCGGATCGGCCGGGTCTGGCGGCCAAGATCTTCGGGCCGATCGCCGGGGCCCACATCGTCGTCGACATGATCATCCAGAACGTCAGCGCCGCGGGGGACACGGACATGACCTTCACGGTGCCGATGACCGATCAGCGCCGCGCCGAGCAGATCATCGAGAAGGTGGCGGCGGACATCGGCGCGCAGGGCTGCACGTCGGACACGAACGTGGCCAAGGTGTCGGTCGTCGGCCTCGGCATGCGCAGTCACGCCGGCGTGGCCGCGGGCATGTTCGAGGTGCTGGCGCGGGAGGGCATCAACATCCAGATGATCTCGACCTCCGAGATCAAGATCTCCGTGGTCATCGAGGCCAAGTACGGCGAGCTCGCGGTGCGGGCATTGCACGAGGCGCTCGTCGAACAGCAGCCGGGGGAGAGGTGAGCATGGGAACCGTGCTACACATCTATGACACGACTCTGCGCGACGGCTGCCAGGCGGAGGATATCTCCCTGACCCTGGACGACAAGCTGCGCATCACCGAGCGGCTCGACGCCTTCGGTATTCGCTACGTCGAGGGCGGCTGGCCCGGCTCGAACCCGCGGGACGAGGCTTACT
Organism: uncultured bacterium; assembly: GCA_963721115.1. Taxonomy (GTDB): domain Bacteria; phylum Desulfobacterota; class Binatia; order HRBIN30; family CADEER01; genus CAVRIA01. The sequence continues at coordinate 30,970 of CAVRIA010000025.1, read as the reverse complement.
TCGAGGCGGTGCGGAAGCTGCCGCTCGAGCAGATCCGGGTCGCCGCCTTCGGCTCGACGCGGCGGGCGGGCACGCGGGCGAACGAGGATCGCAACCTGGACAAGCTGCTACGCGCCGAGACCCCGGTGGTGACGATCTTCGGCAAGAGCTGGGACCTGCACGTGCGCGACGACCTGCGCATCCCCGAGGCGGAGAACCTCGAGATCATCCACGACACCGTCCGCTACCTGAAGGAGCGCGTCGACGAGGTGATCTTCGACGCCGAGCACTTCTTCGACGGCTACCATCACAACCCGATCTATGCCCTGGAGTGCGTCAAGGTCGCGGCCGACGGCGGGGCCGATGTCCTCTGCCTCTGCGATACCAACGGCGGCCGTTTGCCCGACGAGATCGCGGCCGGGGTCTCCGCCGTTCGGGAGGTGGTTGCGACGCCGCATCGGCATCCACTGCCACAACGACTCCGACGTCGCCGTGGCCAACAGCCTGGCCGCGGTCCAGCAACGGCGCGGTGCAGGTACAGGGTACGATCAACGGGGTCGGCGAGCGCTGCGGCAACGTCAACCTTTGCTCGGTCATCGCCAACCTGCAGCTGAAGATGGGCTACCAGGTGGTCTCGCGAGGCGAACCTGCAACGCCTGCAACAGCTGTCGCACTTCGTGTACGAGCTCGCCAACCTAGAGCCCAACAAGCGCCAGCCCTACGTCGGCCAGAGCGCCTTCGCGCACAAGGGCGGCGTGCACGTCGCCGCGGTGCAGAGGAATCCCCTGACCTACGAGCACATCGATCCGGCCGTGGTCGGCAACCAGCAGCGGGTCCTGGTCTCCGATCTCTCCGGGCGCGCCAACATCCTGTACAAGGCGAAGCAGTTCGGCGTCGACCTGGAGAGTCTCGATCCGCACGTGCGCCGGCTGGTGGACGAGGTCAAGCGGCTCGAGCACGAAGGCTATCAGTTCGAAGGCGCCGACGCATCGCTCGAGCTGCGCATGCACCGGGTCCTCAACGGCCGCTGCGAGTACTTCAAGCTCATCCAGTTCCGCGTCGTCGACGAGAAGGGATACATGCGTCTGGTGTTCGGGGAGGAGGGCGGTTTCCAGGTGCGGACCGACGAGCGGGCCGAGCACGATCCGGCCTCGGCTTGGGCGACCGTGATGGTTGCGGGGCCGGACGGCGAGATCGAGCACACCGCGGCGGAGGGCAACGGGCCGGTCAACGCGCTGGACACGGCCCTGCGGCGCGCCCTGCGGCGCTTCTATCCCGGGGTTCAGGAAGTGCAGCTGCACGATTACAAGGTGCGCGTCCTCGGCGGCGGAAAGGGAAGCGCCGCGACGGTGCGGGTCCTGATCGAATCGGGCGACGAGCGGGAGAGGTGGGGCACCGTCGGCGTGTCGCACAACGTCATCGAGGCGAGCTGGCAGGCCCTCGTCGACAGCTTCGAGTACAAGCTGTACAAGGACGAGAAGCGCGCCGCCGGCAAGGACACCGGGTCGCGGCGGGCTGCCGTGCAGGCCTGACGCCGCAGTCCCAGAGGAACCGCCGGGCTGCCCGGGCCGGATCGGCGAATGTGGCGGGGGGGAGTCGCGCGCCCCGCTTGCGAACAGGCCGTGAGCGCGGGTAGGTTGCCGGATGAGATTCGCGGAGCTGTTCCCGTCACCGGCATGATCTATTTGGATCACAATGCCACGGCGCCACTCGACGCGCGCGTGCTCGACGCCATGGCGCCGTGGCTGCGGCGGCCCTTCGGCAACGCGTCAAGCGCCCACGGCCTGGGTCGCGACGCACGGGCCGCCGTCGAAGAGGCGCGGCGCGCCGTCGCCGACGCGCTGGGTGCGCGCCCAGCGGAGATCGCGTTCACGAGCGGTGGAACCGAGAGCAACAATTTGGCCCTCTTCGGCGTCGTGGCCGGCCGAGCCGGCGCGCACTTCGTCGTTTCCCCGGTCGAGCATTCCTCTGTGGTGTCGTGCGCGCGGGAGCTCGAGCGACGCGGTGCCGAAGTCACGTGGCTACCGGTGGACGGGGTGGGGCGGGTCAGGGCGGCGGACGTGGCGGCGGCGTTGCGCGAGGACACGGCGCTCGTTTCGATCGGCTGGGCGAACAACGAGATCGGTACCATCCAGCCGGTCGCGGAGATCGCCTCCGTGTGCCGCTCCCGCGGTGTGCCCGTACACGTCGATGCGGCACAGGCTTTCGGCAAGATTCTCGTCGACGTCGCGAACGTCGACCTCTGCACCGTCTCGGCCCACAAGCTGGGCGCTCCGGTCGGCGTGGGAGCGCTGTTCGTTCGCCGCGGCGTCCGGCTGCAGCCGCTCCTCTTCGGCGGCGGGCAGGAGCGCGGGCTGCGCCCGGGGACGGAGAACGCCGTCGCGCTGGTCGGGTTCGGCGCCGCAGCGAAGGCGCGTGGCCGGCCGGGAACGATCGACGCCGCTCTGCGGGAGAGACTCTGGAGTGGGATCGCCGATCTTGCCGGCTGCCGGCGCAACAGCCCCGCGGCGGGCTGTCTGTGGAACACCCTCAACGTGAGCATCGCGGGAATTCGCGGCGAGAGTCTGGTCGCGGCGCTCGACCTCGAGGGGATCGCTGCCTCGGTCGGCTCGGCCTGCGCCGCGGGCGCGGGCGAGCCGTCACACGTGCTGCGAGCCATCGGTCGCGACGCGGAGGAGGCGCGGGACGGAGTCCGCTTCAGCCTCGGGTTGGAGACGACGGAGCGAGAGATCGACGACGCGATCGGGACGGTGCAGGCGGTCGTCGAGCGGATGCAGCGCGTTCCGTCGCGCGTGGCTGCCGCCGGGTGAGGCGCGGATCACGAGAGGCGACACGAGTCCGATGCGGAAGGCGAAGGAACGCGTCGTCGTCGCCATGAGCGGCGGCGTCGACAGCTCGGTGGCGGCGGCGCTGCTGGTCGAGCGCGGCTACGACGTCGTCGGCGTGGCCATGCGCCTATGGGAGGGAGAGGCGACGCAGGAGAGCGGCTGCTGCTCGCTGGACGACTTCCTCGACGCCCGGCTGGTCGCCGAGCGTCTTCGCATCCCGTTCTACGTGATGGACTTCAGCGCCGACTTTCGCCGCTCGGTGGTCGACGATTTCGTCGACGAGTACCGGCGCGGGCGAACGCCGAACCCGTGCGTGCGATGCAACCAGTTCGTCAAGTTCGCTTCGTTCTGGGATCGCGCCCGCGAGCTCGGTGCCGACCTCATCGCCACCGGCCACTACGCGCGCGTGCATGCCGGCGACGAGGGCGTGGATCTTCTGCGCGGCGTCGACGCGGACAAGGACCAGTCGTACTACCTGTTCTCGATCGGCCGCGCGGTCCTCGGGCGGGTTCGCTTTCCCGTCGGTTCGTCGACCAAGCCGGAAGTGCGTCGCGAGGCGGAGCGCCGCGGTCTGCCGGTGGCGCACAAGCCGGACAGCCAGGAGATCTGCTTCGCGCCGCGCGGCACATACGCCTCGTTCGTCGAGGCGCGCGCCTCGCGTATTCCGCTTCGCGCGGGGCCGATCGTCGACGAGGACGGCAGGACCGTCGGCCGGCATCGGGGCGTGCACCAATTCACGGTCGGCCAGCGGCGAGGCCTGGGCATCGCGACAGGCGGCCGCGCCCGCTACGTGACGGGCATCGACCCGGACAGCGGGGTCGTGCGGCTCGGAGGTAGCGAGACGATCGCCAGCGACGGGCTGCGTGCCGAGGGGGTGAACTGGTTGGGCAAACCGCCGCGGCGCGGCCAGGCTCTGACCCTGAAGATCCGCTCCCGTTTCGCGCCGCAGCCGGCGGTGGTGGTCGAGGTGACGGACGACGGCTTCGAAGTGCGGGCCGCGGCTGGCCTGCGCGCCGTTACTCCGGGACAGGCCGCGGTACTATACGACGGCGACCGCGTGGTCGGCGGCGGCTGGATCCGGGAGGCGATTCGCGACGCGGAGGGGGCGGCGAATCGCGGGCTGACGAACAGGGAGTGAGGCGAGGCGTGAACGAGCGAGTGGAGACCGAATTGCGCGGATCGGGGCGCGACGGGCTCGCCGATCCGGAGAAGAGAACGGGGCGCCGGCTTACCGTCGCCTTCACGACTCTCGGTTGCAAGGTGAATCAATACGATACCGCTACCGTGCAGAGTGCCTTGCGCGAGGAATGCCGACTGGTGCCTTTCGGGGAGGAGGCGGACGTCTACGTGGTGAACACGTGCACGGTCACAGATCGGGCCGACGCCGAGAGCCGCCAGCTCGCCCGCCGGGCGCGGCGCCGCAACCCGGCGGCGCGCGTCGTCATGACCGGCTGCTTCGCGCAGACCAGCCCGGAACGGGTGGCGAGCTTGTCCGAGGTGGACTACGTCATTGGCATTGGCCGCCTGCCCGACGTCCTGCGCGCGATTCGGGGCGAGATCTCCGCCGCCGAGGGACGCGTGTTCGTCGACAACCTGCGCCGCGCCGAGAGCGTGAGCACGTTCGGGGCGGACGCCTTTGCGGGTCAGACGCGCGCTTTCCTCAAGGTCCAGGAGGGATGCGATCTGTTCTGCACGTTCTGCATCGTCCCCTTCGCGCGCGGGCGCAGCCGCAGCGTCGAGCCGCGCCGCGTCTTGGCCGAGCTGCACCGGCTCGCCGCGCGCGGGTTCCGCGAGGTCGTTCTCACCGGCATTCATCTCGGCGGCTACGGTCGCGATCTGCGGCCCGCGATGGGGCTCGCCGATCTGGTGGAGATGATCGCCGAGGCGGCGCCCGTGCCGCGCCTTCGTCTGAGCTCGATCGACCCGCCGGAGGTCACCCCGCGGCTGCTCGATCTGATCGCTCGCAGCGACGTCCTCTGCCCGCACTTGCACATGCCCGTCCAGTCGGGGGCGGACCCGGTTCTGCGGCGTATGCGCCGGCAGTACGACAGCGCCCTGGTGCGGGACGTGTTGGCGGAGATCCAGCGCGTTTTGCCGGACGCGGGTCTGGGCACCGACGTGATCGCCGGGTTTCCGGGCGAAAGCGAGGCGGACTTCGCCGCCGGCAAGGAGCTGCTGCGGGACGCGCCGTTCACCTACTTCCACGTGTTTCCGTACTCGCGCCGCAGGGGCACGACCGCGGCGAAGGCGGCCGACCCCGTTCCCGCCGCGGCCGTCGCGGCGCGCGCCCGCCAGCTGCGCAGACTGGGGGCAGACAAACGATGCGCCTTCGCCCTCCGCTTCGTCGGGCGGTCGCTGCCGGTGCTGGTCGAGGCGGACGCGCGACCGCGAGAGCGGCCGGCTGGTCGGGTACAGCCGCAACTACGTACGTGTGCTGCTCGACGGGCCGATCTCGCTGGTGAACCGCGAGCTGGCAGTGCACCTGACCGGGACCCGCGGCGATCGCGCGCTGGGAAGCGCGGCGGCGGACCATGGCGGAGCGACGCACGCCGGCTGACGTTCAGATGCTCGAGGACAGACTCGGCTACGCGTTTCGCGACCGCAGCCTCCTCGACAGCGCAGTCACGCACTCCTCGGCGATGCCCGCCGGCGTCGTTCGGGTCAGCGAAAGGCTCGAGTTCCTCGGCGACGCGGTGCTGGATCTTGCCATCGCCGAGCTCCTGCTGGACGCGCTTCCGCAGTCCGACGAAGGCGAGCTCTCGAAGCGTCGGGCCTCGCTGGTGCGGACGCGAACCCTGGCAGCGAAGGCGCGCGAGGTCGGGCTCGACGAGGCGATCCGACTCGGGCGCGGCGAGGAGCGCAGCGGGGGGCGGACGAAGAGATCCATTCTCGCCGCCGCGTACGAGGCCGTGCTCGGCGCCGTGTTTCGCGACGCCGGGTTCGGTGCGGTGCGGGCCCTGATTGCGCGCCACTTTCGGGACGAGATCGGAGGCGGCAAGGAGCTCGGGGAACAGGACTGGAAGACGCTCCTGCAGGAGCGGATTCAGGCCCGACTGCGCGTCGTGCCCGAATATCGCCTGGCAGAGGAGAGAGGGCCGGCGCACGCGCGCCAGTTTACTCTCGAGGTGTGGGTGGCCGGGCGTCGCCTGGCGCGGGGAGAGGGCTCGAGCAAGCAGGAAGCAGAGCAGCAGGCCGCTCGCGTCGCGCTGACGCTGCTCCCGGAAATCGATCTCACCCCATGAGCGAGGGGCGAGTGGGACACGCGGGCGGCCGGACCGGGTCGGCGCCGGCCACCCGCGCGACGATCAGTGACTCGACTCGATCAGGTGGGCGATGGTGAAGAACTCTTCGGTGAGGCCCGTCTTCTCGCCCTGATTGAAGTACCAGCCGGCCTCGCCCGGGTACTTGGAGCTGGGCAGCGCGGCGCGCGTGGCGTGATTGAGCTGCATGTCGACCATGGTGATGCTGTGGGCGAACGGCATGTCGCTCGGGTAGACGATGGAGCCGGGGATCGCCTGCTTGCGGAACCCGTACTCGTTGATCCACACCTTCCAGAGCTGCATGGCGCGGTCGAAGATGTCGCTGTAGGCGATGTAGTAGCTCTCCTTGTCGATGAAGAGCAGGCGCTTGCCGTAGGCGTACTGCGCCTGCTTGGGGACGCCCTCCACGCACGTAGACGTCGCGCTTCTCCCAGTTGTCGCAGTACACGAACTCGCCGACGCCGTCGCAGTACTTCACCGGGAAGTGCTCGGCGTGCATGGTGGCGAGAATGGTCTTCTCACCCAGGTACTTCCAGTCGAACCACGGGATCTGCCCGGCATAGCCGCCGTAGCTGTCGACGTCCGTATCCTGTCCGAACAGGGCGTCCGAGCGCTGGGCGCTGGACAGACGGCGTACGCGGCGCAGCGTCGGCAGGTAGAGCCACGTGTCGTCCTGCCGATCGGGGTCCAGATAGCGGATGCTGGTCAACCCGACACCCTTCAGGTCGAAGGGCTCGAGGATGGGGTGGAGCGACTGCTTGGCGCGGACACCGTCGCTGTTGGGCAACAGCACCGGCTTGGGATCGACGTACTGGCGTCCGGTGTAGAAGAGGGTGCGCAGGTGGTCGAGGATGAAGTGCCGCTCGACGTCCATGGGCCCGTCCCCGACGGTTCCGGTGTCGGCGTCGAAGTTGCGCAGGTCCACGTCGTCCGTCACGAACGGCTTGTGCTCGTAGTTCCACATGATCTTGAGCGCGACCTGCGGATCGTTCGCATCGACGTTGGGGAAGGGCATGCCGGCGACGTAGTTGACCAGCGAACGGCCGTCCGGCGCCAGCTTGACCTGGCCGGAGTTCTTCTCCGTCGCCTCCTTGTAGGCCGGATCCCACTCGATCTTCTGATACGGCACGATCTTCATTTCCATGCCGTGATTGATGCACCACATCACGCCGGGAGAGACGAGGTCCTTGACCAGATCGGCGTTCGACTTGTTGACCGTCATCCCCGGCTCGACGTCGGCGCGGACGCTCACGGCTGCAGCCGTCAGCATGAGCAGCGCCAGGGCGCCGCAAAACCAGACACGCGATAGATCAGATTTCATCGTACCCTCCATGCACGCAGTTCGATCGACCCACCGGGATTCTCTATTTCCTGTGCTACGGTCATTCGTCCGGTGCGTCAATACCCAACCGGTCCGCCTCCCCGACGGCCGGCCTCTCCTAGCGATGTCGCGAATTCCTCTCACGGCATGACCCGCAGTTCGACGCGGCGATTCTGCGCTCGACCGCTGTCCGTGTCGTTGCTGGCGACGGGGCGCGCTTCGCCGAAACCCTGAACGCGCAACCGTTCGGGGGCGATTCCCCGGTTGACCAGATAGCGATACACGGCCTCGGCGCGCCGGATCGACAGCGCCAGGTTGTACTCGTCCGTCCCGACCGAATCGGTGTATCCGTCGACCACGACGTTGACCTCACCGTTCTCGCCGAGCATCTCGACCGCACGGTCGAGAACCGGCTTCGCGTCGGATCGGATCTCGCTCGAATCGAAGTCGAACTGCACGCCGCGCAGCACGATGCGCCGTTTGACCACCGGCGGCGGCTGCGGCTCCGGTGTCGGTACCGGCGTCGGCGGTGGGGGGCGGGTGCGACCGCCGGCGTGGGGTCGAGGAAGACGTGACCGAGAAGGCCGCAGACGGCGGCTCCGATCGGTGCCCCGATGACGGCCCCCTTCCACAGATCCTGGCTGTCCGACACGCTGCGCTCCACGCCGTCGACGACGACGCGCGAGGTACCGGGACGCTGGCTCTGGATGGCGATGCCGACTCCCGCTCCGATCGCGCCGCACACCAGAGCGGGGATCCACGTTCCCTTGCCGATGGGCTTGTTCCATGACGGCTTCTGGATGGTCGCGCAGCCGTGCTGCGCGAGGACGAGAACTGCCAGCGCCACCGTGCAGAGGCGGACTCTGCGCCCGTTTCTCCTTCGGTCGAATGCCATTCCCCCCCTCGCAGGTTCGATGCGGCCGGTCGCTTCAGCCGATGTCCGTGGCGCGGCGCGTCGACCCGCCCCCCGGCGCGGTTCTTGTCTTGCTACCCGACCGCATCATTCGCCGCACAAAACGCGCTCTTGTATGCTTCCAGGGCCTTCGGCGTCAAGCCCGACGGCAAAGAGCCCGATGGCAAAGAGGCCGCGGCACGCCGCGCCGGCGCGGGCGGCACCCTCGAGGGGCCGCTTCCTTGACACGGGACTCCTTCTGAGCGATCCCTCGGTCCGGTCATCCATGAGGTACGAGTGTCCCAAGTGTGGCGAGCGCTTCACGGCGCGCCCTCCGGACGGCTGCTGCCCACGCTGTGGTAGCGAGGTTCGCCAGGAGCCCGAATCGGGCGACTCCGGACCGCAGACGGATGTGACCGTGCCGGGGGAGAGGTCGAGAAAGCGTTGATCCGGCTTCGGTGCGACACAGGCTAGGGCATCGTTGAGGGGCGGCGCGCCAGGCGCTGGCGGCGGGGAAGCCCGGGCAAGTTGATCGCGGGCCGTTCGGAAAGAGCGCGCTCGATGCGCTCGCAGAGCAGCTTGAAGCCGGGAGGGCCTTGTACGACCAAGTCGTCGTACAGATCTTCCAGCGCCGCCTGCTCGAGCGCGACCGACAGGGCGGTCGCGTCGTCGAGGGAGGTCAGGCTGCCGGCTTGCCGCTCCAGGTCGCCCAGAGCACGGTCGGCCTGTTCCAGACGATCCGTGAATTCGGGCATGAAGGCGCCGCTGTCGCCGTCGTCGTCGAAGTCGCGCAGCTCGCGGCGCAACACGTCGGCGTGCGTCTCCTCTTCGAGTGCGAGCTCGCGCCAGAGTTGGGTGATTTTCCCGCCATCGCTGAAGCGCTCGGAGAGCTTGCGATAGACTTTGGCCATGCGCGATTCGATCTCGCTGCAGCGAGCGAGAATCTCCACCAGATACATTCTCTTCCCCTATGGGCTGATGTCTCACGTTGTCCGATTTTCATGGTCGGTGCAAGCCGAGAGTGAAAGCGCGCGGCGCGGCGCGGTCCCGCAGGCGTCCGCCGGTCGAGTTAGGAGGGCCGTCCGATGGAGCAATGGGGGGCGCATTCGCCTCGGGCCGGCGCGCCTTCCGGCGCCTTCCGGTCGCGTTGACAGCGGCGTCGGGGCGCGTCTATATCCTATCCGCCGTGCGCGACAACGGATTTCTCCTCTGCACCGCTGCTTGTCTGTTCGTTTTTCGATGCGGCCGGTCACGGTCGCGGCAGCAGAGCACGTCGGCGGCCTCGAACGGCGTCGGCGGCGCCCTCGAATGCTCGGCGGAAGCACCGGCGTGACGGAAGCGGGCGCGCCAGACACGGAAGGGCCGGCGCAGCCGCGTTCCGCGTGTGAAGCGCTGCGGGGCAGCGCCCGCACGCGCAGCTCGCTCATGAACGTCGGGCGCCGCGTTGACTACGCGTTGCGCGCGCTCTGCTACCTGGCCGCACAGCCCGTCGGGCGCGTGGTGACGCGCGTCGAGATCCAGACGCGACAAGCCATTCCGCCGCACTTCCTGTCCAAGATCCTGCGGCGGCTGGTGGCGGCGGGAATCCTGGAGTCGGTGGCCGGGGCGCGCGGCGGCTTTCGGCTCGGGCGGCCCTCGCCGCGGATCTCCGTGCGGCAGGTGTACGAGTGCGTCGAGGGCCAGCTCTCGTTGATCGACTGTGTGGAGCAGCGGGAGGGCTTTTGCTGCTTCGCCGGTCTCTGCGCGCAGCGCGAAGTTTGGCGGGGTGCGCAGCGCGTCCTGATCGACTACCTGGACGGGATCACGATCGGCGCCATCGTCGATCAGAGGGGGTTGGTGGCGCGCCTGGAGGACGTGCGGCGAGGTCCGTAGTCGCGCCCCTGAGGCGATTCGGAAGGAGGAATCGATGGCGTACATCATCACCCGGTTGTGCCGAGACTGTGTGGACACGGCATGCGTGGCGGTATGCCCGGTGGACTGCATCTACCGGTACGCGGGCGTCGATCATGCTGCCTTCCCGAAGCAGCTCTACATTCACCCGGACGAATGCATCGATTGTGGGGCCTGCGAGCCGGAGTGCCCCTGGCAGGCGATCTTCGAGGAAGCGGCCGTTCCCGAAGTGTTCAAGGATGACATCGCCCTGAACTACAAGATGATGGAACGCTCCGGGGAGTTCGAGGTATCGCCATCGGAAGAGCATGGGAAGCCAAGCGCCGAGGAGATCGAGGCCAACAAGGCGAAGTGGGGCTGGAGCGGCTGAGAGAGCTCGATCGGCGCGGAGGCGCCGGCGAGGTCGCGCCGCAGCGGGGCGGACCGCACGGACGCCCCAAAAGCGGTCGCCCGTGCAAGAAAATTTGAAGCCTCGGCGATCCGCTGCGTCTACATCAGGGGGCGGATGCCGCGCGCTGAGCGCGCCTCCGCCACTCGACTCGTGTCTTTCTCGAAATCGAAGGTGAGGCGGATATGGAGCAGGCAGTCGGCGCGGTCAACGACCAGGTCAAGGAAGCTTCGGCGTTCGTCTATCGCTTGCGCGAAGAGATCGGCCGGGTGGTCGTCGGACAGCGCTACGTCGTCGATCGGCTCTTGATCGGCTTGTTGGCCAACGGTCACATCCTTCTCGAAGGGGTGCCCGGGCTGGCGAAGACGCTGTCCGTCAAGACCCTGGCACAGACCATCGACGCCGTCTTCCGCCGTATCCAGTTCACTCCCGACCTGCTCCCCGCCGACCTCATCGGCACTCTGATCTACAATCCCCGCGACGGCAACTTCACCACCAAGAAGGGCCCCATCTTCGCCAACATCATCCTCGCCGACGAGATCAACCGGGCGCCCGCCAAGGTGCAGAGCGCCTTGCTCGAGGCCATGCAGGAACGCCAGGTGACGATCGGCGACGAGACCTTCGAGCTGCCGTCCCCGTTCCTGGTCCTGGCCACCCAGAACCCGATCGAGCAGGAGGGCACCTACCCGCTGCCGGAGGCGCAGGTCGACCGCTTCATGCTCAAGCTGTCGGTCGGCTACCCGAGCCGCGAGGAGGAGCGGTTGATTCTCGACCGCATGGCCTCCACGAACGCCGACATCAGGGCCGAGACGATCACCCACCCGCGCGACATCATGGCGACGCGAGCGCTCGTGGACTCGATCTACCTCGACGACAAGGTGAAGGAGTACATCATCGATCTCGTCGTGGCGACCCGCGACCCGTCGGCATTCGGTCTCGACCTGGCCCCCTTCATCCAGTACGGGGCCTCGCCGCGCGCGACCCTCTATCTGACCCTCGCCGCGAAGGCGCACGCCTTCCTTTCCGGCCGCGGCTACGTGACGCCGCAGGACGTGAAATCGATCGGCGCCGACGTGCTCCGCCATCGTGTCATCGTCTCGTACGAGGCGGAGGCCGAGGAGATGACCTCGGACGCGATCGTCCAACGCATCTTCGATGGCGTTCCGGTTCCGTAGAAGGGACGGGATTTCGCCAAGGCCGAAACGATGACGTCGCGCCGCCGGCCGCATCCGCGGCTCGCCACTGGCCCCTGCCGCTTGCCATGTTGACTCGGGAGCAGCTCAAGGCCGTCCGCAAGATCCAGATTCGAACCAGCCACCTGGTCACGGACCTGTTCGGGGGCCAGTACCAGAGCGTCTTCAAGGGCCGCGGCATGGAGTTCGCCGAGGTGCGGCAGTACCTGCCCGGTGACGAGGTGCGGACCATCGACTGGAACGTGACCGCGCGCACCGGGGTGCCGCACGTCAAGCGCTACACCGAGGAACGGGAGCTGACGGTGATGCTGCTGGTCGACGCCAGCGCCTCGACGCACTTCGGGTCGGTGCGACAGTTCAAGCAGGAGCTGGCGGCCGAGATCGCCGCGCTGCTGGCCTTCTCGGCGATCAGCAACAACGACAAGGTCGGGCTCGTCTTCTTCTCCGATCGCATCGAGCTCGCCCTGCCGCCGCGCAAGGGCACGCGCCACGTCCTGCGCGTGATCCGCGAGATCCTCAATCACGTCCCGCGGGGGATCGGAACGGACATCCCCCTCGCCCTGGATCATCTCAACAAGGTCACGCGGCGCCGCTGTGTCACCTTTCTGCTGTCCGATTTCCTGGCTCCGGATCTCCGCCCCTCGCTGCGGGTGGCCAATCGCCGTCACGACCTGATCGCCGTCGTCCTCGAGGATCCGCGCGAGATGGAGCTGCCCGCCATGGGGATGGTGGCCCTCGAGGATCCCGAGACGGCGGAGACGGTGATCGTCGATACCTCGGACCCGAGCCTGCGCGCCGAGTTTCAACGGCGGCAGCAAGGGGCGCGCGCCGATCGCGACCGCTTCCTGCGCTCGCTCGACATCGACGTGGTCAACGTGCGAACCGACGTTCCGTATACCAAGCCGTTGCTGCGCTTCTTTCGAGAACGCGAGCGGCGCCAGTGAACGGATGACGCCGATGGCGATGCGTGTCGGAAGGACGGTCCTGCTCCTGGTGACCTTGGTCGGGCCGCGCCCCGTGCTCGCTCAGAATGCGGCACCGACCCCGGCGGGCCCGGTCGTCGTGACGACGCGTGTCGAGCCCAAGACGGTGACCATCGGGACGCCCTTCCGCTACACGATGCGCGTCGAGGCGACCGGCGACGTGGAGCTGCGTCGTGCCGGTCCTGGCCGAGAGGCTCGGGGACTTCTCGATCACGGACTTCGGTCAGGTGCCGCAGCACAAGGAGAACGGACACCTCGTCGTGGAGCGCTGGTACACCCTCGTGACGTACGAGACGGGGGACAAGCTCGTCCCAGGTCCCACCGTTCAGTATCGCGTCGCCGGGTCCGACCTGCAGCGCGTCGACGCTCCCGACGCCCTGGTGATCGTGCAGAGCCTTCTCGACAAGGCCGGGGGAATGAAGGCGGTGAAGGACGTGCACGACATCAAGGGACCGGTCGCCGTGCCGCGCGACTACCGGCCCCTCTGGTGGGCGTTGGCGGCGCTTCTGGCTCTCGCCGGCGCCGGGGCCGGCCTGTACTGGCTGTTGAACCGCTCGCGCCGCAAGCAGTGGAGCCGCGCCGCCGCCGCACGAGGTCGCCCTCGAGGCCCTGGCGCGGCTGCGGGCGGCGCGCCTTCTCGAGTCCGAGCGGCACGGCGAGTACTACGTACGCCTTTCGGGAATCGTGCGCACGTATCTCGAAGGGCGCTTCAGGCTGCGCGCCCCGGAGATGACGAGCGAGGAGTTCCTGCAGGCGGCGCAGCGCAACCCGCAGCTGGCCGCCAACCACCGCACGTTGCTGGCGCAGTTCCTCGCCGAGGCCGATCTGGTGAAGTTCGCCCGCTATCTTCCCGCCGCCGAGGACGCGGAGCGCGCCTACGTCGCCGCCCGGCAGTTCATCGAGAGCACCGCGGAGAAGCCGGAGGAGAGCCGTGCAGCTGCATGATCCGTGGGCGCTGGCGCTACTGCTCCTCGTGCCGTGGCTGGTGCGCTGGCCGCGCGGGGCGGCGCGGGCGACGTTGCGCTATCCGCTGGTGGGTGCGCTGCGGGCGGTGGGCAGCGGCCGGCGCACCCGCTGGCGCTGGCTGCTCGCCGCGGCCCGCGCCGCCGCCCTGGTCCTGCTGGTCGCTGCGCTGGCGCGGCCGCAGCTCGGCAAGGCCGCGACGAAGGTCTACAGCGAGGGCATCGACATCATGCTCGCCGTGGACGTCTCGGGCAGCATGCTGGCCGAGGACTTCACCGTCGACGGCAAGCGGGACAACCGCCTCGACGCGGTCAAGTCGGTGGTTCGCGAGTTCCTGCAGAATCGACCCGGGGACCGCGTCGGGCTGGTGCTGTTCGCGGCGCGCCCGTACACCCAGTGCCCTCTGACCCTCGACCACGGCTGGCTGGTCGAGAACCTCGATCGCGCCCACGTCGGGATGATCGAGGACGGCACGGCGGTCGGGTCGGCCCTGGCGACGGCCGTCAATCGGCTGGAGGCGTCGGATGCGAAGAGCAAGATCGTCATTCTGCTGACCGACGGGCAGAACAACGCCGGCAAGGTGCCGCCTCTGACCGCGGCCGAGGCCGCCAAGACGCTCGGCTATCGCGTCTATACCATCGGCGCCGGGACGCGTGGGCTGGCACCGTTTCCCCAGACGGACATGTTCGGCCGCCGCATCTACGTGCCGATGCAGGTGGACGTCGACGAGGAAACCTTGAAGCGCATCGCGCAGGCGACCGGCGGGCGCTACTTCCGCGCCACCGACACCGACAGCCTGCGCAAGATCTACGACGAGATCAATCAGCTGGAAAAGACCTCGCACGAAGGCCTGCAGTACCTCGAGTACGACGAGCTCTACGGGTGGCTGGCCTTCCCGGCGCTCCTGCTTCTGGCGGCGGAGGCGGTGCTCTCGCAGACGTGGTTGCGGGTGTTGCCGTGAGGGAGCGGTCGGACGCGAAGGCCGGGAGATCGAAGCGTGCTGTGGCGTGATCCGAACCTGCTCTGGCTTCTGTTGGGCGTCCTCGGCGTCGCGGTCGTGCTGATCGCCGCGCTGCGGCGCCGTGGTCGGCAGCTGCGCGCCTTTGCCGAGGCGGACCTCGTTGCGCGGCTTGCGCCGGACGTGGCGCCGGGGCGGCGCGCCTGGCGCGCCGCGCTGCGCATCGCGGCGCTGGCGTTGCTGGTCGTCGCCCTGGCGGGTCCCAAATGGGGTTTTCACTGGGAGGAGGTGAAGCGCGAGGGCATCGACCTCATCGTCGCCATCGACACCTCGCGCAGCATGCTCGCGACGGACGTCAAGCCGGATCGACTCGAGCGGGCCAAGCTGGCGGTGATGGATCTCGTACAGCTTCTGAAGGGGGATCGCATCGGCCTGGTGCCGTTCGCCGGGACCGCCTTCCTGGAGTGTCCCCTGACATTGGACTACGCCGCCTTCGAACGCTCTCTGCGCTCCGTGCAGGTCGGGCTCATTCCGCGCGGTGGCACGGCGCTGGCGCGCGCGATCGAGACCAGCCTCGACGGGTTCGAGGCGCACGAGGGGAGACACGAGGCGCTGATTCTGATCACCGACGGCGAGGACCACGAGGGCGACGTGGAGAAAGCGGCGCAGGCGGCGGCCGAGCACGGAGTCGAGATCTTCACCGTCGGCATCGGAACCGAGCAGGGAGAGCTGATACCCGTCTCGGGAGTCGGGCAGCGGCTTCGTCAAGGACCGCAAAGGTCAGGTGGTCAAGTCGCGGCTCAACGAGGAGGTGCTGGAAAAGATCGCCTCGGCGACAGGTGGGGCCTATGTGCGCGGGCTCGGTCCGGCACTGGGCCTCGACGAGGTGTTTCGCGACCACATCGCCAAGATGGAGAAGCGGGAGCTGAAGAGCAGCCTCGAGCGCCGCTACGAGGACCGTTTCCAGATTCCCCTCGCCTTGCGTTCTGCTGGCCCTCGTCGTCGAGAGCCTGGTCGGCGACCGCAAGCCGGCCCCGGGAGCGCGGCGCCGCTGGTGGAGGTGGCGCCGCCGGGAGCCAGCGCGAGCTCCCCGGGCGGCGGTGGCCCTGCTGGTCCTGATGCCGTTTCTGGTCGGCTGGTTCGACCCCCCCGGGGATCGGGCCGCGGAGGGGAACAGGTTCTTCGATGCGAAGAAGTACGACCAGGCCGTGCAGAAGTACGGCGAGGGTCTGGTCGACGCTCCCGATTCGCCGCTGCTGCAGTTCAACATGGCCGCGGCGCTCTACAAGCAGGGCAAGTACGACGAAGCCGTCAAGGCCTTGGGCAAGGTCGCAGCCGAGGGCGATGCGAAGTGGACCGATCGCGTGTCCTACAATCTGGGCAACGCCTACTATCGCCTCGGGTCCAACGCCGAGACCTCCGATCCCCAGTCCGCCATCGCCAGCTACGAGCAGGCCCTGGCCGCTTACAAGCGCTCCATGGCCGCCAACCCCGGCGATTCCGACGCGAAATTCAATCACGAGTTCGTCGCCGAGAAGCTGGACGAGCTGAAGAAGCGGCTCGAGGAACAGAAGAAGAAACAGGAACAGAAACAGAATCAGGATCAACAGCAGAGCCAGGACCAGCAAAGCAGGATCAGCAGAAGCAGGATCAGCAGCAGCAGGATCAGCAGCAGGCGCAAGATCAGCAGGACCAGCAACAGAAGCAGGATCAGCAGAATCAGGATCAACAGCAGCAACAGCAGCAACAGCAGGCCGGGCAGCAGAACCAGGCGCCCGAGCAGCAACAAGAGCAGCAGCAGGCTGCGGATGCCCAGCCGCAGGGCGAGCCGCAAGACCAGGAGGCGGCCCAGCAGCCGGGCGGCACGGGAGTCACTTCCGACGACGAGCAGAAGACGGCGCAACAGCAGGCGGCGCAGGCGGTGCTCGACACGGCTCGCGACGAGGAGCTCGGCCCGGAGGACGTCCAGCGACAGGTGGGCGTGGCCGGCGTTGGAGAGCCGGCCGAGGACTGGTAGTCAGGGGAAGGACTTTCTAGGGATCACGGTGCCGCTCTCGCCTCAAGGCTTTCCACCTCGATTCCGGCAACGGTTCACACGACCGATTGCCGCCCGCCGCCGCGCCCTGCTGGCGCTGGCGGCGGGCGTGACGGCGTGCGTCGCCCTCTCGCTCGCCGGACCCGCCGCTGCCGCCGACATCTCGCTCGTGGCGAGCGTGGAGCCGAACCCCTTGACCGTCGGGGACTCAGCGGTGCTGACGTTGGAGTCTTCCGGCAGTCAGGACGTGCCGGTCCCCGACCTCGGCAACCTCGACGGGTTCAGCGCCCAGTACCTCGGACCGTCGACGCAGGTCTCCATCGTCAACGGACAGGTCTCCGCCAGCGTCAGTCATCGCTTCCGGCTGGTCGCGCAGCGCGCCGGCCAGTTCAGGCTCGGCCCGTTCCGGGTCGAGTACCAGGGCAAGACCTACACCTCGAATCCGGTGCCGCTGCGGGTGCTGACTCAGGCGCAGGCGTCGGCCGCGGGGGGCAACCTGCCGCGCCCGAGCGGCGTGGATCAGCTGCGCCTGGCGGTCGTGCCGCAGAAGACGCAAGCCTATGTGGGAGAGCGCGTCCCGATTCAGATCAAGCTGTACGTCGGCAACGTGCGGGTCGACGACCTGCAGTTCCCGGAGATGAACAGCGATGCGATCGTGCTCGACAAGCTCCAACAGCCGGCGCGGCAGAACGAGATCCTGCAGGGGCGGCGCTGGCAGACGCTGCGTTTCGACACCGAGATGACCGCCCTCAAGCCGGGCGAGATCGACATCCCGGCGACGATGGCGATGAGCGTTCTCGTCAACCGGCGGGGGCGCGGCGATCCGCTCTTCGACCAGTTCTTCGGCCAGACCGAGCGCCGCCAGGTGCAGGTGCGAGCGGATCCGGTCCATCTGACCGTACGGCCGCTTCCCGAGGCGGGGCGGCCGGCGAGCTTCAGCGGCGCGGTGGGGCAGTTCGATTTTGCGCTCTCGGCCAAGCCGACGCAGGTCGCGGTCGGCGACCCGGTGACCGTCGAGATGCGGGTGAGCGGGAAGGGGAACCTCAGCGGCGTCGAGGCACCGGCTCTACCGGCAGGCGATCGCTTTCGCGCCTACGATCCGACGCACGACAAGGACAAGGATGCGCCGGACCGCCGCGTCTTCGAGCAGGTGGTGATCCCGCGACGGGTGGACGTGAAGCAGTTGCCGCCGGTGAGCTTCAGCTTTTTCGATCCCGAGGCCGGCGCCTACCGCACCATCACGCGGGGCCCGATCGCGCTGGACGTCAAGCCCGCCGCCGCCGAGGCGGCGCCACACGTGTTCGCTTCCGAGCAGCCGGCCGAGCCGGCGGCGGCACCGGCGCCGGTCGGCCGCGACATCGTCTACATCAAGGACGTGGCGGGAAGCCTCTCCCCTCGCGGCGCGTCGTTCTTCGAGAAGCCCTGGTTCTTCGTGCTGCAGCTCGTTCCGATGGCGGTCTTCTGCGCGCTTCTGTTCTTCGTCCGCCGCCGGGAGCGATTCGCCGCCGATCCGAGCCTGCTGCGTTTCCGCAACGCGGGCCGCGAGGTCAGGCGGTCGCTGGCGGCGATTCGCGCGCGGTCCTCGGACCCGCAGCAGTTCTACGACGGCCTGGCGGGAGCAGTCTCCGCCTATCTGGCCGCCAAGCTCGGCCTGCCGCCGGGGGCGGTCGAACGCGAGCGCGTCCTGGCCTGTCTGTCTCGCAACGGAACCTCGGCCGACCTGCCGCAGAAGGTCGACGAGTTCTTCCGCATCGTCGAGCACATCCGTTACGCGCCCAGCGGCACCGCGGAGGAGGAGCGCGAGCGCGCCCTGGATCTGGCGCGCGGCATCGTCGACCGCCTGGAGCGGTCGCGGTCGGCGAGCGGCCGCCTGGCAGCCGGCTTGATGGTGGCGCTGCTGCTGTCGAGCTCTCTGGCGGCGCGTGCCGGTGGCGGGCCTGAAGCGGGCTCGACGGCGCGTGCCGATCCTCACACCGGCTTCTTTCGGGGCAACACGGCGTATGCCGAGGGGCGCTACGGGGACGCGGCGCGGGCGTACGAAGGGGTCCTCGATCACGGCGTGGAGAGCGGGCCGCTGCACTTCAATCTCGGCAACGCCTACTTCAAGAGCGGCCGGATCGGACTGGCGATCGCGGAGTACGAGCGCGCGCGCCGCCTCCTACCGCGCGATCCCGACGTGCGGGCCAATCTGGACTACGCGGAGGAGGTGGCGAAGGTGCCGGTGGACGAACGCCCCATGTGGCAGCGCCTCGCCTTCCCCTTGGCCTTGCGGATGTCCGCCGCGGAGCTGGCCGTGCTCGCGACCGCTCTCTGGTTCGCCCTCTGGATCGCTCTGGCGGCGCGCCTCGTCCTCCCCCGTCTTGGCGTGGCTCTGCGCCGGGGCTGCTGGGTGGCCGGTGTGCTGTGGGCCGTGGTCACCGTCAGCTTGCTTTTTCGCTTTGCGGAGCTCGAGCTTCGCCGCGAAGTGGTGGTGACGAGGGCCGGCGAGACCGCGGTGCGTTTCGAGCCCGCCGAGAGCGGCACCGAGCATTTCCCGGTGACGGAGGGGACTCTGCTCGAGGTCACGGAGCGGCGCGACGAGTGGCTTCAGGTCCGCCGAGGCGACGGCCGGCGGGGATGGATTCCCAGCCAGGCGGTCACCCCTCTTCGCAGCGCGGTATCTTGAGCCGCGAGCGAGACCGACTTCAGCGGCCGGGCCTTTCGACGGCGTGAACCGCATTGCCCGCCGAGCGAGCGGCGAAGCGATCGGCGAAACCGTAGCCGAGAGTGATGGCCATGATCAGCAGGGCGCCGAGCAGCTTCGGCGGCGCCGGAACGGGTAGCTCGAACCAGCGGCAGGCGGCGCCGATGGCAAACGCGATGGCGAGACCGATGGCCGTCTTCATGCTGTTCCTCCCGGCGGATCGAAGTCGAGTATGGCGGACCGATGAGATGCGTCAGACGGCGTGCGGCGGTGCGGCCTTCGCGGGGCTGCGATTGCGCAGGTGCGCCAGGACGACGCGGATGTCGTCGTACGAGACGCGTCCGCCGAGCCGTTGAAAGATGGGGGTCAGGGAGCTGCCGAGCTCGGCCGCGGCGCCGGCGACCGCCCGCTCGGTGTGCGGGTCTATCCATGGATCGATGGCCGCCGGCTTGTGGCTGGTGACGTAGGCGACCAGATAGGCCGTGGTGGTGCTGCGGGCGCGCGCCAGGGTCTGCATGACTTCCTCGACGGGCGCGCCGCGCTCGAACATCTCGAAGGCCAGGTCGCGGGCGCCGCGGGTCGGCCCGGCGGCGGGGCGGCGGGCGGGCTCGGCGGCCACGTCGACCTCGAGGCCGTTGCTGGAGCAGTAGTCGGCCATGTGCTGGAGGACGAAGGGGCCGAGATCGTCGACCTTGCGCTTGCCGATGCCGCGGATGCGGCTCAGGCCGAGGGCCGAGGAGGGCCGCAAGCGCGCCAGGTCGCGCAGCGTCGCGTCGCTGAAAATGACGTAGGGCGGAACCTGTCGCTCCTCGGCGAGGCGCTTGCGCAGCCCGCGCAGGCTCTCGAACAGACCGCGGTCCACGCCTTCCCACGACGCCTCGTCGAATCGGGTCTTGCTCACCGGCCCCGCCTTGGGTTGCAGGAGTCGGACGCTGCGCTTGCCGCGCAGGACCTCCCAGGAGGCGTCGTTGAGGTGCAGAACCGGGCGCTCGCCCGGGGTGCGCGCCAGCAACCCCTGGTCGACGAGCTGGTAGATCATGCTGGTGATCGCCTTGCGCGGAACGTCCTTCAGCAGACCGTAGGTGCTCAGGCGCTCGTGCTCCCACTGGCGGACCCGCGCCGTCTCGGCCCCGGCGAGGACATCGACGATGTGCATGGCGCCGAAGCGCTCGCCGGCGCGCGCCACGCACGACAGGATCTTCTGCGCCGTGACGGTGGCGTCGTCCACCCCCTCGATCTCCTCCAGGCAGACGTCGCAGGCGCCGCAGCTCGGCGCCGGGTAGGCCTGGCCGAAGTACTCGGACAGCGACCGATGGCGGCAGCGCAGGCCGCCCGCGTAACGGCGCATCTCCCCGAGCAGCTCGCGTCCCGCCGCGACCACGCCGTCGGGAACCTCCGCATCCAGGGCGCTCTTCTGGATGAGGGACTCGAGGCGAATGGCGTCGGCGGGGGAGTAGAGCAGGACGCATTCGGCCTCCAGCCCGTCGCGTCCGGCGCGCCCGGTCTCCTGCTGGTAGTGCTCGACCGACTTGGGGAGCGCGGCGTGGATGACGCAGCGGACGTCGCTGCGGTCGATCCCCATGCCGAAGGCGACGGTGGCGACGACGACATCGATACGCTCTTCGATGAACGCCTCCTGGGCGCGCCGCCGTTCCTCGCGCTCCAAGCCGGCGTGGTAGTGCGTCGCACGCACGCCCTCGGCCACCAGCCAGTCGGCCAGCTCCTTGGTCTCGCGCCGGCTCAGGCAGTAGACGATCACCGCCTGGCCTCGATGTCGCTCGATGACCTCCAGGGTCTGCCGGCGCGTATCCACGCGGGGCACGACCCGGTAGGTCAGGTTGGGGCGGTCGAAGGTGCCGACCAGCAGCAGCGGGTCGACCAGCCGCAGCTGCTCGGCGATGTCGAGCGCGCACGCGCTCGGTAGCGGTGGCGGTGTAGGCGTGCACGCTGGCGTTGGGAAGGCGCGACTTGATCTCCGCGAGCTGCCGATACTCGGGCCGGAAGTCATGCCCCCAGTGGCTGATGCAGTGCGCCTCGTCGATGGCGAACGACTGCACGCGCGCCCGGTCGACCCATTCGAGAAAGCGCGGCGCGAGCAGCCGCTCCGGGGCGACGAAGACCAGGCGATACGCTCCCGCCGACATTCCCGCCTCGACGGCGCGGCGCTCCTCTGGGTCGAGGCCGCTGTGGACGGCGGCGGCGGCGTAGCCGGCGGCGCGCAGGCCGTCGACCTGGTCCTTCATCAGGGAGATGAGCGGAGAGACGACGACGTCCGTCCGCGCCTGCACGACGGGCGGCACCTGATAGCAGAGGGATTTTCCGGCGCCGGTCGGGCAGCACCACGAGAGAGTCGCGAGCGCTCGAGGCCCGCCCGATGGCCTCCGCCTGCAGCGGCCGCAAGCTGTCGTACCCCCAGTAGCGGCGCAACACCTCCAGGATCTTTGCGTCCGCCGGCACTGGGACGGGGATCGTGGCTGCTCATGCGCCGTCCCCGTACCGCGCTGCGACTCTGCTGTCAAGCCAGATAGCAGATCTACCTAGTAATAAAGTTGATGAAGTGCCTAACCGTCGAGCGTCGCAGAGGATCGGCCCAAAGCAAACGAGGGAGGAAGATTGCTCTTCCTCCCTCGTTTTTGCGCGCAAGCGATTGGCGACTTGCAATTACGGGCAGCTGGTGTTGGAGAGCCCGTCGTCGAACGCGTCGCAGTCGACGCTCAGCCCGTCCATGTCGTTGGCCATCAGGCAGAAGCGGCAGCGGGCGCGCGCGTTCAGGCAGTCGCGCAAGGCGGTGTTGGTCAGCCCGTTGCACAGGTTGGGGAACGAGGTAGCCGACACGCCCGACGACTCACACTGCTTGGTGATCGTGTCCTGCAGGTTCTGCACACGCTTGGCGATCTTGCCCTTGGTGTCGGCCTCGACCGAGTTCGGCGTCCCGGCGTCGTCGACGCAGGCGTTGAGATCGGACGCCGACGCGGCGCCGGTCAGGTAGGGCAGCTTCTTCGTCTTGAGGGCGTTCTTCTTGCACTTGACGAATTCGCGGCCCATCGTCTGGATCAGCTTCTCGACGCGGTTGACGACGTTGCGCTGGCACACCGCCTCGAACACGTTCGGGTTCTTGGAGTACAGGCCGCTGTCGATCGGGTTGCCGAAGATGTCGTGAATCAGATCGTACTCCGCCTGCTGCGCCGCGTCGTTGACGTTCGCGGAGCCGGTGTAGCCGAAGTCGGGGACATCGACCCCGCAGAACTTGCTGTCGTCAGCGCTCGTCTTGCCCTGCTTCTTCGACACCTTGCTCTTGATGTCGGACGTGATGCAGTCCTCGGCCTGCGTGCCAGTTCCCGAAGGACCGAGCTCGTCGTTGGCCTTGCGCTTGACGCACTCGGTGTTGTCCTTGCCCTGCTGGGCCTCGACCTTGATGCCGTCCTTGTTCAGCTTGTTGATGCACTTCTGCTGATCTTTGCTCTGAGGCTGTCCCCAGGCCGACGAGGCCAGAAGCAGCGCGGCAGCGGCGCTGAACAACATCGCGCGAGCGAATCGACCCATGGCATGTCCCTCCCTGGCGAAGGCTTATACCAGCGGGCAGTCCCGAATCAACAAGAGATTTGCGAGGCTGCGCTCCTTGGATCTCCGCCCCCGGCCGGCGCGACTTGCACCGCGACGCCGTCCGGTGAATAAGCCCCGGCGATGGACATCGCATTCACCGACGAGGAGGAGGCGTTCCGACACCGGGCGCGGGACTGGATCGAGGCCAACAAGCCGGTGGAGCCGCCGCCGGAGAACGACCTGAAGGCGCGGCGCGACTTCGACCTCGCCTGGCAGCGCAAGATGTACGACGCCGGCTGGGCGGGCATCTCGTGGCCGGTGGAGTACGGCGGCCGCGGCGCCTCGCTCATGGAGCAGCTCATCTGGTACGAGGAGTTCGCCCGCGCCAAGGCGCAAGAGCCGAACACGCTCTTCGTCGGGCTCAACCACGGCGGGCCGACGCTGATCGCCTGCGGCAACGAGGAGCAGAAGAGCTTTCACCTGCCCCGCATCCTGCGCGGCGAGACGGTCTGGTGCCAGGGGTTCTCCGAGCCCGGCGCCGGCTCGGACCTCGCCGGCCTGCAGTGCCGCGCGGTGATCGACGGCGACGATCTGGTGATCAGCGGGCAGAAGATCTGGACCAGCTTCGCCCAGATCGCCGAGTACCAGGAGCTGCTGGTGCGCACCGATCCCGAGGCGCCGAAGCACAAGGGCATCAGCTGGGTGATCTGCCCGATGGACGCCAAGGGCATGGAGATCCGCCCGATTCGCACCATGGCCGGGCACCAGGACTTCTGCGAGGTGTTCTACGACGACGTTCGCATTCCGCGCGCCAACGTGGTCGGCAAGCTCAACGACGGCTGGCGCGTGGCGATGTCGACGCTCAGCTTCGAGCGCGGCACTGCCTTTCTCTCCGAGCAGGTGCGCCTGGCTCGTCTGGTCGACGAGCTGGTCGACGTCGCCCGCGCGACGCCGATGGAAGGCGAGGGGGGCCGCACCGCCCTCGACGACGACGAGACGGCGCGGCGGCTCGCCCTGGCGCGCGCCGAGGTCGAGGCGCTGCGCGCCATGACCTACCGCAGCGTCAGCCGCACCGCGCGCACCGGCATGCCGAGCTCCGAGGCGTCGCTCATCCGTCTCTTCTTCTCCGAGCTGCAGCAGCGCGTTCTCGGGCTCGCCATGGATATCCTCGGCGCCGAGACCCTGGAGTGGAACGGCGAGGACTCCAGCGAGACCGGCGCCCGCCAGCGGGTGCGCGAGACCTGGGTCTTCCGCTGGCTGCTCGCCTTCTCGGCGACGATCGCCGCGGGATCGAAGGACATTCAGCGCAACATCATCGGCGACCGCGTGTTGGGGCTGCCGCGGTGAGAGACCGCAGGCGAAGCGTGGGACGGCGTCGCGGTCGAATCGCGACTCGCCGGGTTCCGTGAAGGACGACGAATGGATTTGATGCAGACGGCGGATCAGGACGCGATCCAGCAGACGGTACGCGACTTCCTCGAGAAGGAGCTGCCGATGGAGCGGGTGCGCCAGCTCGGCCCGGCCGGCGTGCCGGCGCTCGCCGGCATCTGGCGCGGCGCGGCGGAGCTCGGCTTCTTCGGCCTCGGGCTGCCCGAGAGCGCCGGCGGTGCGGGGTACGGCCTGACCGAGGAGATGATCCTGTTCGAGGAGCTCGGGCGCAGCCTGGCTCCGGGGCCCTGGCTCGGCAGCGTGCTGGCGGCACATGCGCTGGCAGACAAAGAAGGCGGCGAGGCCGCCGCCTGGCGCCGCGACGTCGTGGCCGGCGCTCTCGCAGTCGCCTTGATCGAGCGCCCTCCCGCGGGGTCCGTCCGCCGCACCGAGGAGCGCCTCGACGGCGAATGGAAGGCGGTGATCGACGGGAGCGGCGCCGCCGCCTTTCTGTTTCTGCTCGAGAGCGACGTTCTCTTCGTCCCGGCCGACGGTGCGGGGGTGGCGGTGGAATCGCGCCCGAGCATGGATCCGACTCGTTCGCTGGCCGACGTACGCCTGCATGGCGCCCGCGCGGTCTCGCTCTCGGCCGATGCGGCCGCCGTGTCGCGACTGCGACACGAGGGTACCGTACTGGCTTGTGCGGAGGCGGTGGGGGCCATCCAGCGTACGGTCGAGATGTCGGTCGAGTACGGCAAGGTGCGCCACCAGTTCGGCAAGCCGATCGGCTCGTTCCAGGCGGTGAAGCACCGCTGCTCCGACATGGCGGTACGGGCCGAGGTGGCGCGCTCCGCCACCATCTACGCGACCGTCTCCGTGCGCGACGCGGCTGCCGACGCGGCCTTCCAGGCCTCCGTGGCCAAGATCCTCTGCGCCGACGCCTACATCCGGAATGCCGCCGACAACGTCCAGAACCACGGCGGCATGGGGTTTACCTGGGAGTGCGACGCCCACCTCTTCGTCAAGCGGGCCCGCAGCTTCGACCAGACGCTGGGCGCCCGGGTACGCCACCTGGACGCCATCGTGGAACGCTTTCGAGCCGGGGCCTGAGCGGCAACAGGTGGATTGGCGCGAGGCCGCAGGCCGGGTCATCACCGTCGCCACGGTGATGGGCGGCACCGGCACCATCGGCAGCTTCCTGATGCTCTACCTGGCTGTAGAGTGGCTGCATCTCGGCATTCCGAGGGTGCAGACGTAGACGCCGCGGCGTGGGCCGGCAGGTGTCAGGTCGCTCAGTCCACGCTGCGGGCCAGGTAAGCCGGATCGAAGATGCTGTCCGGTATGTCGACGTTGTAGTGGATGTCGTGGATGTGCAGCACCCATTCCTCGTTGGTGCGCAAGTCGGTCATGCGCTGCACGGTCAAGGGCGAGAAGCCGTCGACGTGTTCGACCTTCTCGACGATCCACAATTTGGCCGGCTTGCCGTTCTTGTCGAAGAACTGCCGCTTCAGGACGACCAGCTCCTTTGGATCGATGGCGATGACGGTCTTGCCGTAGAGCCCGTCGCGCATCTTCTTCGGAACGCTCTCGACGAGACTGCACTGCCGGCCGAGGATCTCCTCGGAACCGACGAACTCGTACGTGTAATCGTCCACACGCGGCTCGACGAGATCGGCGATGTAGAAGGTCGAACCGAGGAAGGGTCGCTGTCGAATTTCCCCTAGAATCTCCAACGGCTTACGGGTGAACACTGCCTTCATGAACTGCTGGGGCGGGGCGTCGGGGCGTTCGATGAACAGGAACCTCATCCCCTTGAACTCTTGCGGTGCTTCGACTTCCAGGTAGCTGGCGCGAGCACCGCGGAGTGTCTTGCTTCGCATGCTGAGCCGCCTCGGCTCGGCGTTGTTCCTCGACAGATCCAGAGTTGCCACGAAGGGAACTTTCGGCAGCGCTGCGAGGGCGTGCTCGACCAGCGTCCGGGCAGCTTGATCTTCGGCCCGCGCCGCTGAGCTCATCGGCAGTGCGCCGAGCGCCGCAAACAGCGCCGTACACCGCAGCGTCCTGGTCGCGATACTCATCACTACTTTGCCCTCATGAAGCGTTCGTGCCTTAGCGAGAGATGGACATGCCGTCAAGGTCGAGCACGTATGCTTCTTGCCCTTGCCTAAATTTCCGGAGACCTTCAGCGGGCAAGGCAATCGATATCCCGGCCGTTTCACATTTGCCCGAAACGAAGTGACGCTTTTCTCCTGATGCCGCGCCAGCAACCCGCTGCCCGCTCGCCGGTCCTTGTCGTTGCTGGACATGATGCCGCGCACGTACTGTAGTGCGCGCCCGCCCGCTGCCTGCTGACATTTGCGCCAGCTGTGGTAGACAGCGCGATCGAGAAGATGAGCAAGGCGTTCACCAAGGAATCTGACGGCGACGACGAGCTGGATGTCGGTGCCGCCGCCCTCCCCGGCGGCTTCACCAACTACATCACGCCCGCCGGCCACAAGCGGCTGAACGACGAGCTGGCGCGGCTGTGGACGGTCGACCGCCCGAAGCTGGTCGACACGATCGCGTGGGCGGCCAGTAACGGCGATCGCTCGGAGAACGGTGACTACATCTATGGAAAGCGGAAGCTGCGCGAGATCGACCGCCGCATCCGCTTCCTGTCCAAGCGCCTCGACAGCGCGGTGGTGGTGGATAACGCGGGCAAGAGCCACGATCGCGTCTACTTCGGCGCCACCGTCACGGTCGTCGACGAATCCGGCGCGGAGCGCACCGTGAGCATCGTCGGCGTCGACGAGCTCGACCCCGGCCGCGGGCGCGTGTCCTGGATCTCGCCCATCGCTACCGCCCTGCTGAAGGCGTCGGTCGGCGACGCCGTGACCATGCGCACCCCACGTGGCCCGGAGGAGCTCGAGATTCTCAGCATCCGCTACGACGAGTTGCCCTGACGGCCCACCCCACGCCGCCGGCCCTGCGGCAGACGTTCCTCGAACGCTGGTTTTCGACTTCTCCGGTTCGGAGTGCGGAGAACGACCTTCGGCTGCGGCGCTTCCTCCAGATCGGGCCAGCGACGGATCTTTCATTCATCACCCGCCGAAGCGACTCGCCGGAAGCGCCACGACCTACGAGACGGGCACCCCGATGGCGCGCAAGATTGCTTTCTCGATCTCGAGCATTCGATGCGCGGACAGGGAGCCGCCGATCGGACGCGGTGTGAGCCGGTCACGCCGCAAGGTCGTGATCTGTTCGCACTTCGCCATGGACTGCTGATTCAACCCGCCTTCGCGTTTGCGCAAACGGACGTGGGTCGGGGCGTCACGCAGTACGCTCGAGACCGGTACGACCAGGACGTCCGTGGCCAGGCGATTGCGAGCGTCGGGCGACACGACCAAGGCGGGACGTCGCTTCCCAGCGGGCTCGTCTGGGATGCGCACCCAGTACAGATGACCCCGGCGCGGGTATGGAGCCGGCTCCGTCAACCACGCCAACTCTTGCGGATCGCCTCGTCGCCCAGATCTGCCCAGTGTTCGTCGTCCTCGCGCTCCTCGGCGCCACGCGACCGATAGTAGGACTCGATGGCCTGGTCCAGGGCGACACGCGCTTGGTTTCGAACCCAGGCGCTCAGGGCGCGTTCGAACACCTCGCTACGGCTCTTGTGTTCGGAGAGCCGTTCGACCTCTTTGAGAAGGTCTCGCTCGATCGTCACCGACACCTTGACCTTCGTACCCATGGTAGGATGGGTTATCCGACCGCGATGGTCATCGCAAGTGGGAAGCCAAGGGCCGAACGTCCGGTAGCCGGTCCGGCCGTGGAGCTTCGCCTCAGCGAACCCGGCGTCGATGAGCATCTGTAGGAGCGACCGCTCCCACGCGCTCCTCTCAGCTCGACGGGAAGAACGCCGGCCACACCAGCGCATCGAGGAGCGCGGTCTGAATGCAGAACAGCACCGCGCCCACCACCGCGAGCCCATACGCCAGCGCGGGTCGGCGCGGTGTCAGCATCAACAGGGCGGCCAGTAACCCCAGTGATCCGAGCCCGACCAGGGCCAGGACGACGCGGATCGTCCACCACAACGTGACATCCCAGCCGGCGATGAGGCGGAACGTCAGCGGCATCCACAACGCGGACGGCAGGAGGATGAGGGCATACAGGACGTTGAGCCAGCCGTACCCGAACCGCCCAGCGATGCGCACGCGATCGGGGTCGGCTCGGAACAGCAGGAACGCCGTCAGCGGGAAATACCCTGCGGCCGCAAGCAGCATCGAGGCGGTGTAGAGCGGCCGGAGACCGAGTGGCACGCCGCCCCACAAGGCCTCGCCGCTCTGCGGGTGTGTCGCGAATCCATACCCGTAGCTGCCGAGGACGGCGATGCCGCCGACGATGTTCAGCCACGCCATCGTGCATCGTTGTCGATCCATGGTGAACCTCATCGAATATCCGTGCGCGCGGCGCCGGGGTCGGCTCGCGCCACGGACCGGTCGGTGCAGGTCAGCAGCTGATCCCTCAGTGCCGTATCGATCGGCCGCTCACCGAGCCAGATGCGAAAATACGCGGCGGCGAAATCGGCTCCAGGAATGACCCCCTTGCTCCGGCCGTTCAGTGCCAGCTCGGTTCCAAGCCCCGGAACGTAGGTCAGCGCGTATCGGTCGCCCGGTTCGACGCTGTCGTAGAGCGCGTTGATCTGTTCGAGGCGCGGCCGCAATCCCGCGAGGGTGTCAGGCGCGACGTTCTGCGCCAGAATCCGGTCCCCGGCCTCGCGGATGTCGGCACCGTCGATCCTCCAGAAATAGCTCATCTCGAGACGCTTCGAAACGTCCGCGAGGGCATCCGGGGGGTCTGCGACCGGGCCAAGGTACAAGCCGGCGACGTAGCCCTTGAAGAGGATCTTGTAGCGCAACAGACCGACGCAATGGAGCTCGAGGATGAGGTCGCCGCGCTGGTACTGCTCCGCGAAGTGCACGCCCTCGATGTCCGCGGCCTTTCCGGAACGGGGCATGGGACCGATCAACAGGATCGTGCTCACAACGACGAGCGCGACGCGCCAAATGGTGAAACGGGATGCGAGCGTGGGCGCAGCGCGCCAGCCGCTGGCGGCGGACTTCAACATGCGCAGGCCTGCTGCCGCAGCAGCCCGAGCGCCAACAGGATCTCCCGCACCGCCCGCTCGATACGGG
This sequence comes from uncultured bacterium, assembly GCA_963721115.1. Classification (GTDB taxonomy): domain Bacteria; phylum Desulfobacterota; class Binatia; order HRBIN30; family CADEER01; genus CAVRIA01. Next base: position 1,518 of record CAVRIA010000025.1, on the reverse strand, counting down.
GCAGGTCAAAACCGACAACTTCAGACGCGCCCCGGCCGGACTCGGACTCATTGCTTGTGCGCGGCAGGGCGACTGTGGAAATGGACATCAGATCCTCCTTGTGACCGGTGACACCTTCCTAACCCGGGCGATCGAGCCCGTCAAGTAGTGTCTGGACAAGGATTGACGTGCGGGCGAGCCACGGATAGAAGGAGGGCGTGGGCTTCGCTTGAAATGAACTTCGGTCTGCTCGACGGCCTCCTCGATCGTACGATCGTCTTGGCGTTCGACCGCAGCGGTTTCGCGCGGCACGCGCGCCGTTTCCACGCGCGGGATCTGGCGGTCGATCTCAGCGGACGCGTCTGCCTCGTGACCGGCGCCAACTCGGGGATTGGTCTCGCCACCGCGACGGCCCCGGCGGCCCGCGCAGCGCAGGTGTGGCTGCTCTGCTGTGATCGCTCGGGTCGAAAAAGGATCCGCCGCGGTGCGGTCGGTTGACGCATGAGCCACGCGGCAACCATCGACGAGCGCTTCGCGGAGCGTTGGGGCCGGCGGGTGGTCACGATTCCTCTCTATCTGTGTCTGGGGATCCTGACCGCCGCGCTGTTGCCCGTCTGCGTGTCACTCGCACTGGCGATCGACGCGGCGCGGCGCACCGGCCACCTGGCGACGGTGCGCTGCGTCCTGGCATTGACGCTCTATTTTGCGTGTGAGGCGCTCGGCCTCGTCGCGAGCCTGTTGGTATGGATAGCCAGCGGCGTATGGGCCGGTGGCAATCGCGAACGCTTCGTTGCCTGGAACCTGGTCCTGCAACACATCTGGGCGGGCGCGCTCTTCGGTGGCACGACGCGGCTGTTTGGCATGCGGACGGAGGTTGCAGGCCGCGAGGCGGTAAGCCGCGGCCCACTCTTCCTCTTCAGTCGCCACGCCAGCACATTGGACACGTTGCTGCCCGCCGTGTTCGCGTCACACCCTCGGACGCTGCGATTGCGCTGGGTGATGAAACGGGAACTGCTGTGGGATCCGTGTCTCGACGTGGTGGGGCAGCGCACGCGCAACGCCTTCATCCGCCGTGTCTCCGGCGCCCCCGACAAAGAGATCGCCATCGTCCGTCAGCTCGCCACGGATCTGGGCGACCGCGACGGCATCCTGATCTTCCCCGAGGGCACCCGGTTCTCGCCGGCGAAGCGAGACCGAGCCCTGGCCCGTCTGTCGGAGAGCGGCCAACGCGGGCGCTGCGAGCGCCTGCGGCTCCTGCGCCACGTACTGCCGCCGCATCTGGGTGGCGTGATGGCACTGCTGGAAGCGCGTCCCGACGTCGACGTGGCATTTCTCGCTCACGTCGGCTTCGAGGGCACGGCAAGCTTGAGCGACATCTGGAACGGCAAGCTGGTCGGCCGCACCATTCATCTGCGCTTCTGGCGCGTGCCGAGCGCCGCCATTCCGCACGCCCCCGACGCCCGCGTCGAATGGCTCGACGGCCAGTGGGCGCGGATCGACGCCTGGATCGACCCTTGTGCCCGTCCCGCGACGCTGAAA
>CAVRIA010000024.1:0-100645 GCA_963721115.1 uncultured bacterium | reverse complement strand
AGGCTAGGGCACTCGCGGCGTGCGGGGCGCTGCGCGGACAGGACCAGCACGTGCGGGTCATCACCGGGAGCGCCAAGGGACGCCGGCTCAAGACATTGAGCGGAATGAGCACCCGCCCGACGGCCGACCGCGTCAAGGAGGCCTTGTTCAGCATGCTGGCGAGCCGCTTCGATCTGCGCGGCGCCGAAGTGCTCGATCTCTTCGCGGGAACGGGGGCGCTGGGGATCGAGGCTCTCAGCCGCGGCGCGGAACGGGCGTTCTTCGTCGAGCGAGACCGGGCGGCGCGCCGGATCCTGGAGGCGAACCTGGCGATGTGCGGATTCTCGGCGCGGGCGCGGGTTCTCGGGGTGCCGGCGGATCGCGCCCTGCAGGATCTGAAAGCCGCACGAGCCCGTTTCGACGGAGTGCTGCTCGACCCTCCCTACAAGCACGGTTTGCTCGAGCAGTGTCTGAGCCGCCTGGGCGAGCGAGACCTTCTGAAGAGCCGGGCGTGGGTCGTGGCGGAGCGACACGCGGACGAAGCGCTGGGGGAGGAGTACGGGGCGCTTCGTTTGACGCAGAACCGGCTCTATGGGAAGACGAGCCTGGCTCTGTTCGTGGTGGCGGAAATCGAGTGACCGGATGGTACTGTGGTGACCGGAAAGGCCGTGTACGCGGGATCCTTCGATCCCATTACCAACGGACATCTCAACATCGTCCGCCGGGCGCTCGCCATCTTCGGCGAGGTGGTGGTCGCGGTGGCCTACAATCCGGCCAAGGACGCAGCCCTGTTCACGGCGGACGAGCGTGTGGCGATGATCGGCGAGGCGCTGACGGATGTGGCGGAGGACGTGACGGTCGACACGTTCCAGGGCCTCCTGGTCGACTATTGCGACCGGGTGGGCGCCAAGGCGGTCATCCGCGGGCTGCGGGCGGTCTCCGACTTCGAGTACGAGTTCCAGATGGCGCTCATGAACCGCCACTTGAATCCGCGTGTCGAGACCTTCTTCATGACGGCCAGCGAGGAGTACTTCTACACCGCGTCGCGGCTGGTGAAAGAAGTCGCCAGCTTGGGCGGCGATGTCGCCAACCTGGTTCCGCCGATCGTCCACCGCCGGCTGAGCGAGAAGTTCCCGCGCGGATAAAGGCGGCGAACGGCAGCCCGGGAGAGCGATGCCGGATGGCTCGTCGCGGTGTCGCGTCCGGGCTCTGCGGGGCTTGATTGACACGGTTTCGGCGGCCCGATACGGGTGGTGAATGTCGCACACGGAGTTGACCTGCGCCGCGCCGGGCAATGGATCGGCGATGCGGGGGCACGTGCTGCTCCGGCCTGGCCAGATCGAGCTGTGCGATCTGCCGCTGCCGACGCCCGATCCGGACGGTGTCGTGGTCCGCATCCAGGCAGCCTTGACGTGCGGTACCGACCTCAAGATGTTTCTCCGCGGCCACCCGAAGTTTCCCGATCCCGACGCCCTTTGGGCACGAGTTCGCCGGACAGCTTGCGGCAGTGGGCTCGCACGTCCGCGGTTTCCGCGAAGGGGACTCCATCATGGCGGCACCGACGGCGCCGTGCGGGGCCTGTTATCATTGCGCTCGACAGGAGGAGAACCTCTGTGGGCAGGTCATGGACACGATGGTTCTTGGCGCGTATGCCGAGTACATCAAGCTGCCCGCCTCCATCGTGAACACGAACTTGTACCACAAGCCGGGTTTTCTCTCGTATGCCGAGGCAGCTCTCCTGGAGCCGCTCGCCTGTGTTCTGCACGGGCTGTCCCACGTTCGGGTACTGCCGGACGACACCGTGGTCCTGCTCGGGGCCGGGGCCATCGCGCTGCTCCACGCGATGGTCCTTCGCGGTCGCGGTGTACCGCGGGTCGTGGTCGTGGCGCGGAGCGAGAGGCGAGCCGAGCACGTGCGCGCTCTGGGGGCGATCGCCCTGGTGGTCGACGATGCGCAGGCGGCTCTCGAACCGATCCTCGAGCTGACCGACGGGCGAGGGGCGGATCTGGTCGTCGAGTGCACGGGCCAGGTCGACGTCTGGGAGGTCGCCCCGGGATTGGCGCGGCGCGGCGGTCAGGTGGTTCTGTTCGGAGGCTGTCCGAGCGGTACGTTTGCCCGCTTTGACGCCGGCCGGTTGCACTACGACCAGGTACGGGTCGTGAGCCCGTTTCACTTCACCCCGCGCGACGTCCGGGCGGCCCATGAGATGCTGAGCACGGGTGAGTTCGGCGGCCACGCCCTGGTGGCGGCCGAGTACCCCCTCGAAGGGCTCGCCGAAGCTCTGCGTCGCCATCTGCGCGGCGACGGCGCCAAGTTCGCGATCATTCCCAACGCGACATGAAGGTCGCGCGGCTCTACGACTTTCTCGACGTGCGAATCGAGGAGGAGCCGGTGCCGCGGATCGGTCCGGGCGAGGCACTGGTTCGGGCGCGCGCTTGCGGCATCTGCTCCGGCGACGTCGTCCCCTGGTACATTCGCAAGAAGGCACCCCTGGTGTTCGGGCACGAGCCGGTGGGGGAGATCGTCGAGGTCGGGGCGGGGGTGCGCGACTTTCGCCCCGGCGATCGCGTCTTCGTCCATCATCACGCCCCCTGCTTCGAATGCAGTCGCTGTGCGCGCGGTGAGTTCGTCCAGTGCGACACCTGGCGCACGTCGAACATCGTCCCCGGCGGTATGGCGGAGTACTATCGCGTTCCCGCCATCAACCTGGCCGGTGACACCTTGGCCCTACCGGACGACGTCTCCGACGAGGCCGGCGCGCTGATCGAGCCCCTGGCTTGCGTCGTGAAATCGCTGCGCAGGGCCGGCCCGGTCGAGGGCGCGTCGGTCCTGATCATCGGCCTCGGGGTCATGGGACAAATGCACGTCCTGCTGGCCCGCCACTACGGCGCGCGCCAGATTCTCGCAGCCGATCTGATCGCCGAACGGTGCCGAATGGCGAAGCGCCTGGGGGCCGATGCGATCATCGACGCGGACACGGAAGACCTGGTCGATCGCGTGTCGGAGCTCACCGCAGGCGAGGGCGCCGAGGTCGTGATCGCCGGTCCGGCGACGGTAGCGGCTCTCGAGCAGGGGCTGGCCTGCGCGGCTCGCGGTGGAACCGTGGTGCAGTTCATGGGAACCGAGCCGGGGACATCGCTGGCGCTGCCGACGTTCGACTACTACTTCCGCGAGTTACGCCTGATTCCGAGCTACTCGTGCGGGCCCATCGATACGCGACGAGCCCTGGAACTCGTGGCGGCGGGCGTGGTCAGCCCGGAGCACGTCGTTACGCATCGCTTTCCGTTGGCGCGAGCCGCCGAGGCCTATCGCACGGCAGCGCTTGACAAGTCGTCGGTCAAGACCCTGGTGACGTTCGCACCCGCCGCCGGATGACGCGATCTCACAGGCCGCCACTTGTCCTTGAGGGCGAGACGCCGGGAAAGGAGAAGCGAAGCCGACAGGGCAAACCGCCGGTTCATCGAGCGGGGCCACCGAGAAAGAGAAGGCGGCTCTCGAAGCCGCCTTCTCTTTCTCGTGCCGTCTAGGAAGGACGATGTCTTACTTGTGCATGGACTTGGCGAAGATGGCCTCAGCCTTCTGCGCCGACGCGTCTGCACGCTGGGCGGCCTCGGAGGCGCTGCGCGCCGCCGCTTCCGCCTTGTTGGCCGCCGCTTCCGCCTTGTTGGCGGCCGCCTCGATGCGCGCCATCTGGGCGGGGTCGATTTCCGCCTTCTTGGCGGCGCAGCCGCTCGAGACGCCGGCGATCAGGAACAATCCCAGAGCACCCGCCACGATTCCACTGTTTGAAGCCTTCATTCCGGTTACCCTCCTTCCTGCCTCAGTTCAAGATTTACGGGGCAGCACCGTGCTTACCTAATTCCACAAAAATGCCTCAACCGCAAGGGTCAAGCGGCAAAAGCCTGGTCCGTGGTCGCCGCTTTTCCGCTTTTCTGCACGGCGGCGGGAAGCGCGGCGGCCAATTCGGGTTCGGACGGCCGGCAGAAGGGCGGGCCACTTTTCTGGGAGAAGGCCAGCGCGGGCGTCCGCACCGATTGAGTTTCGCAGCGGTTTTTGGCAATACCACCCCCGATCGTTGGGGCCTCCGCCGGAAGGAGGCGCGGTTGCAGTCTCTGGGCGCGACGGCGGAAAGGAAGCCGGAATCTTCCGGTGGTGCTCCTCGAGGCCTGCCAAACTTCGAAACGTCCCGACTGACGAAGAGCAAAGGAGATCGACGAAGATGCTGAGTTACCTCATCCCCTTCGCGGGGGCCGCAGCGCTGTATTTTGCCTATCGCAAGGCACAGTGGGTCTCTTTCCAGGACCCCGGAACCGACGAGATGAAGGAGATTGCCAACAGTATCCAGGAAGGCGCCATGGCCTTTCTGACGCGCGAGTATCGCGTTCTGGTGATCTTCGTCGCGGTCGTCGCCTTTCTGCTCGCGGTCTCCGGCGCGATTGAGGAGGAGTCCTCGTGGCTCATCGCCTTCTCGTTCGTCGTCGGCGCGGGCTGCTCGGCGCTGGCCGGCTTCGTCGGCATGCGGGTCGCCACACAGGCCAACGTCCGCACGACCAACGCCGCGCGCACCAGCCTGGTCAGCGCGCTGAAGGTGGCGTTCTCCGGCGGCACGGTGATGGGAATGGCCGTCGCCGGCCTCGGCGTGGCCGGCCTCAGCGTCCTGTTTCTCTTCTACCGCGGCATCTTCGGCGCCGACGACATGACGGAGATGACCAAGCTGCTGAACGTGTTGACGGGATTCTCCCTGGGCGCATCGTCGATCGCCCTGTTCGCCAGGGTGGGGGGAGGGATCTACACCAAGGCGGCCGACGTGGGAGCCGACCTGGTGGGCAAGGTCGAGGCGGGAATTCCGGAGGACGATCCCCGCAACCCGGCGGTCATCGCCGACAACGTCGGCGACAACGTCGGCGACGTCGCGGGCATGGGTGCCGATCTGTTCGAGAGCTACGTTGGGTCGATCATCGGCGCCATGGTTCTCGGCGTCGCCTACGACAACGCCAATCTGATCCTCCTGCCGCTGGTGCTGGCCAGTGTGGGGATCCTGGTGTCGATCGCCGGCACCTTCGTCGTCCGCACCGAGGAGGGCGGCAACCCCCAGCAGGCCCTCAACATCGGCACCATCGGTGCCGGAGTCCTGATGCTCATCTTCACGTACCCGGTGATCAAGATGCTTCTCCCGTCGTCCGTTGCGCCCGTGACCAACATCACCGGAACCCTCCACACACTGACCGCGAGCGGCATCTTCTTCGCCACCGTCGTTGGACTGATCGCGGGCACGGCAATCGGGATGATCACGGAGTACTATACGTCCGAAGCGCGGGCTCCGGTGCGGCGTATCGCCGAGCAGTCCCTTACCGGGGCGGCCACCAACATCATCGGCGGTCTCGGCCTGGGAATGCTGTCCACCGCGCTGCCAGTACTGTTCCTCGCCGCGGCGATCGTCCTCGCCTTCTACTTCGCGGGCCTGTACGGAATCGCCATGTCGGCCCTCGGCATGCTCTCGACCATCGGCATCCAGCTGGCGGTCGACGCCTACGGCCCCATCGCCGACAATGCCGGCGGCATCGCGGAGATGAGCAAGCTCGGCAAGGAGGTGCGCGAGCGCACCGACAAGCTGGACGCGGTCGGCAACACGACGGCCGCGATCGGCAAGGGCTTCGCCATCGGCTCGGCGGCGCTGACCGCCCTGGCGCTGTTCGCGGCCTTTCAGGCCTCCGCCGGAATCAAGTCGATCGACGTCACCGACCCCTTCGTTACGGCGGGCCTCTTCGTCGGGGCCATGCTGCCGTTCCTCTTCAGCGCCATGGCCATGCGGGCCGTGGGCGAGGCGGCGTACGACATGATCGAGGAGGTCCGCCGCCAGTTCCGTACGATCGCGGGTCTGATGGAAGGCACGGCGCGCGCCGACTACGCGCGCTGCGTCGACATTGCCACCGCCGCGGCAATCAAGCGCATGGTGCTGCCCGGATTGATGGCCGTGATCACCCCGGTGGTGGTCGGCTTGCTCGACAAGCACGCCTTGGGCGGCATGCTCGCCGGGGTCACGGCTTCCGGCGTGCTGCTGGCGATTTTCATGGCCAATGCCGGTGGCGCATGGGACAACGCCAAGAAGCACATCGAAGGAGGACAGTTCGGGGGCAAGGGATCCGACGCCCACAAGGCGGCGGTCGTGGGAGATACCGTCGGTGATCCCTTCAAGGACACCGCCGGGCCGTCCCTCAACATCCTCATCAAGCTGATGTCCGTGGTCGCGCTGGTGATTGCGCCGCTGATCCGCTGAGCATCAAGACCCGCGGCGGGCACCGGCGAACGGCGCAAGACAGTGCCCGCCGCGGAGCCGTTGAGGCCGGGCGCCGCCGCGGAAGGCTTCCCTGAACAGGACGATCAGGGCCGGGAAGTTACCGAAAACCGGGAACGCGCTCAGCGCGCGGCGGCCGGTGTTACCGCGTTCACGACCTGCAGATCGCCCGTCGCCGGATCGTAGATGACGTGGTCGAGCGAGGCGCGCGTGAACGCGTGCACGCCGTCGAGGTAGAGAGAGAACCCCTCCGGATAGCCGTCGTACCGCACCTTCCCGTCCGGTTTGTCCCAAACGATGGTCAGGTTCCGGCCGCGCACGCGCAACCTGTCGAGGGCGAAATACGACCAATCCTGCGCCAGCGGCTGGAGCTCGATCTTGTCGTCGGTTCGTGGGGTGAGACCGACGGCCCCCTCGACGATGAGCGAGCAGTACATCGAGTGAAAGTCGTGTGAGATGTCGGAGGGTTTGGGCAGGGCCGAGATCGAGTGCGGCTCCCACTTCGAGTAGTACTCGTGCACGTTGGGCCGCCAAAGGGGGTCGCCGGGGTTCACGCCGGGGTAGACGAGCGCGTTGTAACGGCTCATCAGGTGCATGAAGTGCTCGGCCGTGATCGGATGGTGGTGGTAGTGCTTCATCGCCTGGATGATCGTGCGCGCCCCCATGCTGATCGGGTGGGGAGCGATGTTGCGCGTCAGGCCGTCCATCTCCCAGGTCCATTTCCGGTACTCTTGCAGGCTGGTGATCACCGGCGGAAAGCGCGCCCAGAACTCTGCCGGATCGACCAGCTTTGCCAGGGCGGCCGTGTAGCGCGGCTGATCGGGGGCGAGGAGCGTGGTGAAGGGGAAGAAGCCGTGCAGCTCCCGAATCGGGATGCGCTGGTCGTCCCGGGCGCGCTGCGGGTAGAAGAATCCATCCTGGTCATCCCAGAGCTCGGCCAGCGTCGCCTGTCGGATCCGCTCCGCTCGTGCCGAGAACTCGTCCGCCAGTGCCTGGTTGCCGACCGCCGCCGCCAGCTCCGCCACCGCGGCGGCGTTGGCGAAGACGAAACTGGCGAAGTCGACGCGCTCGAGGGCGATCGGCGGAGAAGTGGGGTCGAGCATCTTCCCGTTGAAGAACCAGTAGGAGAGAATGTCGAGGTCGTATCCCGTGACGCGGGGCCGATCGCGCTCCGGCAGGGAGTCCCCGTCCTGGTCATACGCGTCGAGCCAGGCGCGTACGTCGGAGGCCATGCCCGTCAGGAGGCGGCGCAGGGCGTCGGCGGGAAGGGGATGGATGCGGTTGAGCTCCGCCACCGCCATGCCGATCCACTGTGAGTACGTCTCGCCCCAATAAGGGCTGCCGGGCGGATCGACGACGGCACCGTTGGGGGCGAGATTGCGGTAGCTGTTCTCGGCCTGAGACAGCGCGTAGGCGGGGTCGCGCAGGTAGGTGAGCTCCTTCATCTGAACGGGCACGGCGAAGCCGATCTCGTTGTCGAAGCCGAGCTTGCCCTCGTAGAAGGCGTAGCCCGAGAGATCGGGGGAATTCGCCTCGACGAGGTTGAACCGAACGACCCACCATCGGTAGTACCACATCTTCTTGTAGGCGGTGTCCGAGGCATCGAAGTAGGGGACGTTATCCGCGAACCACCGGTTGTACTCGCGCACCTGGCGCTCGACGGCATCGTCGCCGAGCGGTAGAGGTGGAACGGCTCGCTTTTCGTTGTCGAAGCGGTAGGCGAGCGAGGCGGTGACGGCGGCGGCCGCTTTGTCGGGCGCGACCTGCAGGGTGCGTTGCACATAGACACCATGTGCGTCGAGACGCCGAAATCCCGGTGCATCCAGGTAGAGATAGAGGGGGATTCCCTGCAAGTTTCCCGAGCCGAGCAGCGGGAAGCCGGGACGGCCGCTGCCGGCGGGGACGGTGGGATAGGGAGCGAAGGCCTCGAGTGTCACGGCATGTGCCTGTCCGTCGCTCGAGCGGACCTCGTACACCGCCGCCGCACGGTCGTCCCAGGTGATGAACTTGTTCTCGTCGATGGATACCGGCCCGAGCTCGTAGTGGACCCGGGTATGGCTGGGGTAGCGCTCGACCCAGTACTGATTGTCGTAGATGACGGCGGGAGTGCCGTCGATCGAGAAGCTGACTTCGAAGAGACGCGGGAGGCAGTACGTGGAGTGGAGGTAGCAGAACTCACCGACCATGCCGGGCTGATGGCGCAGCTCGCGGCTCCACAGGCGGCGCCCCGAGGACAGCAACAGCTTGTCGTCGTCCAACAGCAGCTGCCGAGCGATCTGCGGCGGAAGGTTGCGGGGCGGAAAGCGAAACACCTGGTGGCCGAGCATGGCGTCGACGTAGAAGGAGCGGGCCGCCTGCTGCGCCCGGACCTGCTCGGGCTCGAAGCGCATCCAGCTTGCGAAGGCAGGCTCGGCCTCGGCCGCGGGAGTGGGAAGGGGCGCGGGAACCTGCTCGAGCAGCGCAGCGGGCGGCGACTCGCGCCGCCGCAGCAGATAGCCGCCGACGCCGAGCGCGACCATGATGGCCAACGCGACGCCACCCAGCAGCCAGCGTCGCTTGCGACTTGGCGACGACATCAGCGCAGACCAGCGACCGGGGCGCGCCGCCCGGTGCCACCCTCGGATCGATCCTCGTAACGCATGCGAGGCCCAGGTAACAGTGATGCAGCCCATGCCGCAAGGCGGGCGCACCCGGTGCGTGCCGGGACGATCGGTGCGGCGGCGTCGCGACAGCCGAACCGTGCCTTGACAAAGACGGCGGTGCCTCTTTTAGTGCCAGCCATCGTCGTCGAAATGGTTCGGCACGCGAATGCCGCTCGAGGCACGAGGCGCGCGGATCTCGCAACTGACCGCCGGGGAGAAGGCATGCAGAACGAGGTGATCGAATCGCTGTTTCGCTGGGTCCACGTGGTGGCGGGCATCACCTGGATCGGCCTGCTGTACTTCTTCAACTGGGTCAATTCGTCGTTCGCCCCGACGATGGACGCGGAGACCAAGAGGAAGGTCGTGCCGGAATTGATGCCGCGCGCGCTCTACTGGTTTCGCTGGGGCGCGGCATACACCTGGATCACCGGCGTGCTGCTGCTCGTTCTCATCTACTACCACAGCCGCATCCTCCTGTTCGAAGCGGGCCACACCTGGAACGTCGGCGCGGTGATCATGATCGCGGTCGTCTTCCTGGGCATGTTCGCCTACGACTGGCTGTACGGCAGCGTACTCCGAGACCCGGCGGCCGGTTTCATCGTCGGCGTGGTCCTGGCGTCCGGCGTCGTGTTCTGCCTGGACTACGTCGCCGGCTTCAGCTTCCGCGGGTACGCGATCCACCTCGGGGCGATGTTCGGGTCCATCATGGCGTTCAATGTCTGGTTCCGTATCTGGCCGGCGCAGGACAAGATCATTCGCGCCATCAAGGAGGGGGCGGCGCCCGACCCCGAGCTGTCGGCCCTGGCCGCGACGCGCTCGAAGCACAACACGTATATGTCGGTGCCCCTCGTCTTCATGATGATCAGCCAGCACGCCACTTGGGCCGCGCATCCGATCTATCTGTGCCTGGTCGTGCTGATCGGCTGGGGTGCCGTCTACTGGTTGTACGGCAAGGCCAAGACGGTCGGGGGCGTGTGAGCGGGCAGGGCATCGGGCGCCGCATCACGGCACCCCGTAGTTGAGGTCGACCGATAGCGACTCGCGCGCTGCCAAGGTGACGGGGCGCCGTATCGTGCCCAGGGTCTCGTGCCAGGCGGCAACGACGTAATCGCCGGGCGGAAGAGGCCGAAGGACGGCCGTCCCGTCCGCCGGCGTCACCGCGAAGTAGGGGTGGTCGAACACGGATAAGTACGCGACCATCCAGGGGTGGATGTCGCAGCCGATGCGGATTCCCGTCTCCGGCTTCTCGAAGTACATCGTTCGCGTCGAGTCGGGCCGGCTCATCAGGAAGTTCCAGGCGCCGCCCACCCGCGGCCGGCCGTGTACGTTGTGAGCGACGGGATCGGCATTGTGGAAATCGACCGGCTGCCCAACCATGGCGGCAGCGACCCGCGGATCGTAGAGGCAACCCTTCTGATCGATAACCACCGGTTGGGTGGGTGGCGCGAAGGCGCGATCCCCTAGCCCCTTGTCGATGTACACGACCGCGTTGGCGACGCGGCCATCGCGAACAAGGAGGGCGCGGTGGAAGACAGGTGCCGCGTGCGCTGCGGCACACGGCGGTATGGCGCTCATGTCGAGCTGCTGCGGTGGCGGCGGTGCGCCGGAGTACAGGACGCGCACGGTGAGACCCGCCGCCGTCGAGACGTCGACCGGCGTGACGTCGGTCCGGCGCGGCGGAGGGGCGGAGGAATCCGAGCAGCCACACCAGCCGAGCAGGGCGACGGCGAGAGCGAGGCGGCGCAGACGCAGTTGTAGGTGTGGGAATCGGGAGGCGTTCACGCGAGACCTCGTCGCCGGACGAAGTGTCCCGTCAGCCGGCTGTCGGCGGGAGGCCGTCCACCGAGCCACCTCCGTACTCCTCGCGGTAGATACGGACGAACGCGACCAGGATCGCGATCAGAGCGGGGCCAAGGAACACGCCGAGGAAGCCGTAGGCCTGCAGGCCACCGAGAATGCCGAAGAAGAGAAAGACGGTCGGGATGTGTGTGCGGCCGCCGATGATCAGCGGCCGCAGCACGTTGTCGGCGCTACTGACGATCACGGCACTCCAAACCAGCAGAATCACCGCCCGCACGTAGCTCGCCGTCACGCCCAGGTAGACGACCACGGACAGCCAGACGACGGGCGCGCCGAAGGGAAGGAGCGAGAGGAAGGCCGTGGCGCAACCGAGCAGGAGGGCGAAGGGGACGGAGAGCGCCCAGTAGGCAGCGCCGGCCAGGATTCCCTGCACCAGCGCGGTGACCAGGGAGCCCTGCACGACCGCGGACAGCGCCTCGTAGAGGCGGGCGAGCACGGCCTCCTTGTGCTCGGGCTCCATCGGGATGAGCTCGCGCACAGCCCCGACCATGCGCTCCCCGTCGCGGAAGAAGAAGAACAGGGCGATCGTGGTGAAGAAGAGGTTGGTCACGAAGCGCACCACGTTCGCCGCCGCCTGCGGCGCCTGCGCGACCAGAAAACCGCTGACGGCGTTGCTCGTCCGCAGCGCCAGAGTCGGCAGGTCGAGATTCCAGTTTTCCAGCATCGGAGTGAACCCCTGCCAAAGGCGTCCGAGGGAGGATTGCCGCACCTGTCGAATCCATTCGTCGAGATGCCCCGAGCCGACGAAGGCCTTCACCTCCTGGTAGAGCTCCACCGACTGCCGTGCGAGCACGGTGGTCAGCGAGATGGTCGGTACGATGACGATCAGGATCACCGCCGTGGTGATCACGAAGGCGCTCAAGCTCTCGCGCTGCCGCAGAAGACCGCGGAGACCCTGGTGAGCCGGCTGGAAGACCAGCGCGAGGAGCGCCGCCCAGCCCAGCGGGCCGAGAAAGAAGGACAGAATGCGGTAGAACTGGTAGAGTAGAAAGACGAAGGCCACGAAGAAGAACGCGGCGAACAGGTTCTCTCTGCTCATGTTTCCCGCGGCTGTCTAACAGAGGTCCCCCCGTCGCGGCAAGGAAGACCGCGTCGGCTTCACCCCACGGACGACGCTAGATTGGGCTCATCAAATGATCGACGACGGATCGCCTACCCCCGGAACACGGGACGCCCTGGATCAAAAGCTCGATACGCTGCCGGTGCGTCCGGGGGTGTACCTGCTCAAGGATCGGCACGGCAAGGTGATCTACGTCGGCAAGGCCAAGAGCCTGCGCAGCCGCGTGCGCAGCTACTTTCGCGGCGGGGACGAACGCTCGCAAGTCCCTTTCCTGATGCGTCGCGTGGCCGATTTCGACAGCCTGGTGACGGCCACCGACAAGGAAGCGCTCATCCTCGAGAACAACCTGATCAAGCAGTACAAGCCGCGCTACAACATCCGGCTAAAGGACGACAAGTCGTACGTCAGCGTCAAGGTCACCGTCCGGGACGCGTGGCCGCGCATCTTGGTGACGCGCAAGGTCGTGAAGGACGGCAGTCGCTACTTCGGGCCTTTCGCCTCTGCGTACAGCGTGCGAGAGACGCTCGATGCCGTCCGCAAGACGATCCCGCTGCGAACCTGCAGCGACGCGGTGTTTCGAAACCGTTCGCGGCCGTGCCTCGAGTACCAGATCAAGCGTTGCCTGGGCCCGTGCTGCCTCGCCGTCGACCGCGCGCAATACGAGGAACACCTGCACGAGGCCATGCTGTTGCTGGCGGGGAAGAGAACCCAGCTCGTCGGACAGCTCCGCGAAGAGATGAACCGGGCGGCCGAAGATCTGCGCTTCGAGGACGCGGCACGGCTGCGAGATCGGCTGCGTGCCATCGAGAAGACGCAGGAGCGGCAGCAGGCCGTCTCCCATTGGGGAGGGGACCAGGACATCTTCGGGCTGTACCGCGAGGGCGGCTTCATCGAGGCGCAGGTGCTCTTCGTGCGCCAGGGGAAGCTGACCGGGAACCAGGCGTATCGCGTCGACGATTTCGAGCTCCCGGACGAGGAGGTGGTACGGGCCCTGGTCACGCAGTTCTACCAGGGATCGCGCTACGTTCCCGATGAGGTCATCCTGCCCATCGAGATCGAGGACCAGGGAGCCCGTGCGGAATACCTCGGCGAGCGCAAGGGACGCCGCGTGGAGATCGTGCGCCCCCGGCGCGGCGACCGGGTTCGGCTTCTCGATCTGGCGCGGGACAATGCGGAGCAGAGCTTTCGCGAACGGCAGGACGGCGAGCGGCAGTACGAACGCATCAGTGACGAGCTGCGCCGTCAGCTCCACCTGCGCAACGCCCCCAAGCGCATCGAGTGCTTCGACATCTCCAACTTCCAAGGGCGGCTCGCGGTCGGCTCGATGGTCACCTTCGACGAGGGTCAACCGGACACCGGTCGCTACCGCCGTTTCCGCATCAAGACCGTGCAGGGCGCAGACGACTTCCGGATGATGTACGAAGTGCTGCAGCGGCGCTTTCGTCGCGCCAAGGAGAGCGGCGAGTACCCGGACCTACTGGTCGTCGACGGCGGGATGGGGCAGCTCAACGTGGCGCTCGAGGTGCTGCGCGAGCTCGAGATCGACGCGGTCGACGCGGTGGGCCTGGCCAAGATGCGCGTTGTCCGCGCCCCGCGCGACAGCGCCGTGGAGCGCAGCGAAGAACGCGTCTTCCTGCCCGGCAGGCGCAATCCGGTGGTCCTGAGGCGCAACTCCAACGCGCTGTTCCTGCTGCAGCGCCTGCGCGACGAGGCGCACCGGTTCGCCGTCACCTACCACCGCAACCTGCGTGGCAAGCAGCGCCTGCGCTCGGCGCTCGACGCCATTCCCGGCGTGGGTGTCGAGCGCCGGCGCCGTCTGCTGCGCGCCTTCGGCAGCGTGAAGAAGCTGAGGGAGGCCAACGTTGCAGAGCTGGGCGCCGTACCGGGCATCTCGCACTCGCTGGCCGAAACGATTCGCGCCGCCCTGGACCGGGCCCCCTCCACCGAACGGCCGATTGACACCCGTCGGCTGCGCCTGGTACCGATCGAAACGAAGCCTCTGAGCGGCGACACGGACGGAGGGAAGGCGGCGGAGCAGGGTGCAGAGGTTGAGCCACATGGCGCGGGAGAGAATGGGCGTTGACTCCCGGATGGGCGAGGACTATCTCTGGTCAAGCGGGGCAACCGGGAGGCCCTGCTTTTTTTTTAATGGTTGGAGAAGAGGATGAATCCGACCTTCAAGCAGATGATGAACGAGGTCGTGCTCTACGGCAGCTGTTGTGAGTGTGGCTCGTGCGTTCTCGTCTGCCCGCACAACGTCATCGACTACGTCGCCGGCAAGCCCCGCCAAGTCGCCAAGGCGAGCGCCGCGGCGGACTACTGCGGCATCAGCGAAGGGATCGGATGTGACGTCTGCGCGCAGGTGTGCCCGCGCCTCGGGGAGCGCGAGCATCGCCTGGCGGAGCGGGTTTTCGGCGATCTCGACGATGCGTATCGAGGCGCCTTCGGCGTCTATCGCCGCGTCGTGGCGGCACGCTGCACGGATCCCGAGGTGCTGGCACGCTGCGAAGATGGGGGTGTCGTCACCGGTCTCCTGGCCTGGGCGCGGAGAAGCGGCATCATCGACGGCGCCGTGGTGTCGACGGTCGACCCAGCGAGCCCCTGCGCGCCGATTCCGCGTGCCGTGACGACGGTGGAGGAAATCATCGGCAGCGCCAGCTCGTGGTACACCTACTGCCCGAACAACCTGGCGCTGGAGGAGGCGGAAAAGCTCGGGCTCGAGAAGGTCGCCTTCGTCGGCGTTCCCTGCCAGGTCACGCCGGTGCGCAAGATGCAGGTTACGGACCCGTCCTACCTGGACAACGGGCGCAAGAAGGACAAGCACATCGAGCGCCAGACGAAGTTCCTCAAAGGCTTCGGCTCCCGCGTGGCGTTCAACGTCGGGCTCCTGTGCAGCGAGGTCTTCACCTTCGACGGGCTGATGCGGGACGTGATCGAAGGCGACATGAAGATCCCGCTCGGTGAGATCAAGAAGTTCAACGTGAAGGGGAAAGTGCTGATCTACAAGCACGACGGCGAGGTCGTCGAGATGAACCTGCGGCAGGCGCAGGAATACGCGCGCCCGGAGTGTCATCACTGCGGTGACTTCTCGGCCGAGCTCGCGGACATCTCCTGCGGTGGCGTCGGTGCCATGGACTGGACCATCGTCGTTCTGCGCACGCCGCTCGGCGAGGAGATTTTCGATCGGGCGGTCGCGCGACGGTGTTTTCGAGGTCCGGTCGATGGACGAGTTCGAGACCTCGATGAAGGTGCTGCTGCGACTGACGCGCAAGCAACGCCAGCGGGTTCCGCTTCCTCCCGGTCGCACGGAGACCTTCGTCCGGCCGGAGGGATTCGCGAACCCGCACTGACGGGGGGGATGATGCCTGCGCGACGAGTCGCGACGGCAACGGATGCGCGCTTGGAACGCTTTCCGACCGAGTACTTCGAACGTCTGGTGGAGAGTTCACCGGACATCGTCGTCGCCGTGGACCGCGCCGGCACCGTCATCTTCTACAACGACGGCGCCGAGAGGAACCTCGGCTACGCGGCGGCGGAGATTCTGGGAAAGAGCGTCCGCCAGCTCTATCCTTCGGACGAAGAAGGGCACCGCGTCATGGCCGCCATGCGCAGCGAAGAGTACGGCGGGCCGGGGAAGGTCAAGAGCTTCGAGACCACCTTCGTCAATCGCTGGGGCGAGCAGATTCCGGTGGCGATCTCGGGATCGATTCTCTACGACGAGAACGGTCTGGAGACCGGTTCGATCGGGTTCGCGAAGGACATCCGCGACATCCGCCACCGCGACCGGTTGGCGACGCTCGGCGAGGTCGCCGTCGCGCTGTGCCACGAGATCAACAGCCCCCTCGAGGTGATTCTCAACGAGGTCGAGCTGCTCGAGCAGTTCGTGCGCCGCTCCGCCTCGGACGAGGAGGCCGTGGTCGAGGAGGAGCGCGTCGACGCGGTTCGTCGCGAGGTCGTCAAGATCCAGGAGATCGTCAATCGTCTCGTCGAGATGGCGCGCCACGGCAAGTACGAAACACGGGAGTACCTGACCGGGCAACAGATGACGGACTTCGGACCCGCCCCGGCTCCCGAGGCGAAGCCCGATGCCGAAGGGCTCGCCGGTCTGCGTATCCTGGTGGTGGATGACGACTTGGGGGTGTGCCGGTCGTTGCGCGATCTGCTGGTCGCCGAGGGCTGCGAGGTCTTGGTGGCCACCGACGGACTCCGCGCCCTCGAGATCCTCAACCGTACGTCGGTCGACGCCGTCATCAGCGATGTCGTGATGCCGGACCTCGACGGCTACGACCTCTTCATGGAGGTCCGCCGCCGCGGTACGACGCCGATGGTCCTCATGACCGGCTACTACTACGACCGCGATCACGTCATAAAGCGCAGCCGCCTCGAAGGTCTGGAAAGCGTGATCTTCAAAAAGCCGATCGACCCGGCCCGTCTCAAGGCGGTGCTTCGGACTCTGACTGGTCGGGCGAGCCGCGAGGCGTCCGCGTAGTCCAGGGCTCTCTGGTCTCTCGCGGCTCCGGCGAGGGCGAGCCGGCGGTCGGGGTGGGGGCCGCTGCCAGCTGCAACTCGATCCGCCCGTGGTCGCCTTGCAACGTCACGCGGTCCGGCCCGATGTCGACGACGCGCCCCAGACCCGGAACCGTCTCGCCCGGCCGATACAGCTCGCTGGCACCGTCCGGTCCCTCGATGACCACGTAGCTCACGTCGCCTACGACGGTGCCGGCGAGGCGATGGCGGCGCGATTCGGACACCACCGATGCGGTCGGCGTCCCGGGAGGCTCCGTGGGCGGAGCAGGCGTGACCGGTGCGACCGTAGCCGGCGCTTCGACCGGCACGGTCCCTTTGCCGTATCGCCGCAGCCACAGGCCGAGGAGCATAACGGCGACCAAGCAGGTGACCAGGACGGCGAAGATCGCGCGGGTGCTCATCGGCTCACTCGTGGGAGTCGCCGCGAGGTGGGAAGAACATCATGGTGCTGGTTACAGGATGGGCCGCCGTCTCGCCAGAGCTCGCACTCATGTCGGCCGTGATCGTACGCAACGAGGGTCCCGGCGTCGAGTCTCCGGTCGCGGCGGCGGGAGCAGCCCCCGAGCTTGACAGCCGACGCGATGCGTAAGATGGACGCGCAGCGGGGAGATCGGATGGGCGAACGGCTGGAGAGGCGGCGAGAAGAGCTCCTGCAATACGAGCG
The DNA here is from genome assembly GCA_963721115.1 of uncultured bacterium. Classification (GTDB taxonomy): domain Bacteria; phylum Desulfobacterota; class Binatia; order HRBIN30; family CADEER01; genus CAVRIA01. Next base: position 83,618 of record CAVRIA010000024.1, on the reverse strand, counting down.
GGAGCTGTGGCGCCGGGGGCTGACCAGGGTGGCCGGCGTCGACGAGGTCGGCGTGGGTCCGCTGGCGGGTCCGCTGGTCGCCGCAGCGGTCATCTTCCCGCCCGAGGTCGAGGTTCTCGGCATCGACGACTCGAAGAAGCTGTCGGCGGCGCGGCGCGAACGTCTCGCCGGCGAGATCCGGACCTATGCAGTTGCTGTCGGGGTGGGGGTCGTCGACGTCGCCGAGGTCGACCGTCTGAACGTTCTACGGGCGTCGCTGGAGGCGATGCGACGGGCGATCGGCGCTCTCCCCGTGGCTGCCGAGCAACTCCTCATCGACGCGCGCCGCTTGCCGGCGGTTCCGATTCCGCAGCTCTCGATCGTCAGCGGCGACGCCAGGAGCTATTCGATCGCCGCCGCGTCAATCATCGCGAAAGTCACGCGCGACGCCATGATGTGCGAGCTCGATGCGGTGTATCCCGAGTATGGCTTTCGCCGCCACATGGGGTACGGGACCATCGCCCATCTGGCGGCACTCGAGCGCCACGGACCGTCGCCCGCCCACCGGCGGTCCTGCCTTCCCGTGTCGCAGCCGAGACTCCCGGGGCTCTGAGCGCGCCCGGTGTCTCGAACCCGCGGCCGTTCTGCGCCTATAATGCGACGGCCAGGGGTAGTAGAGGAGAGTTCATGTCGATCGACGTCAGGATGCCGAGGCTCAGTGACAGTATGGAAGAGGGCACGATCGTACGCTGGCTCAAGGGTCCCGGTGACGCGATAAAGGCAGGCGAGCCTCTCGCCGAAGTGGAGACGGACAAAGCGGACGTCGAGCTCGAGGCCGCTGACTCCGGTATGCTGGCCGAAATCCTCGTCCGGGAGGGACAGAGCGCCGGAGTGGGGGACGTGATCGCGCGCCTCTCGGCCGGCGGCGCGGCCGGAGATGGCGGCTCGCCGCCGGCGGCGAAGCACGAAGGAGGGGCGGAGACACCGGCGTCTTCGCAAGGCGAGCAGGAGGCGGGCGAGCCGGATGGCACCGACCCCAAACACCCCGTGCCGGCGACGCAGCGCGAGAAGAAGAGCGCCAAGCCGGTCGAGGTCGACGAGGAAGGGGGGGCACGAGCGAGCGAGGCTCGTGCGGAGAAGGCGCGCGGCCCGGCGCCGGTGCGGGCGTCGCCCCTGGCGTGGCGCCTCGCGGAGGAGCAGCACGTCGAGTTGACGACGATCGACGGAAGCGGCCCCGGCGGACGGATCCTCAAGCGAGACGTGGAGGCGGCGACCCGAGCCGGATCCCGACAGGCGTCGCCACCCCGCGGCGCCCAATCGCCGCAAGCCCGGGAGGCGAAGGAGGAGGCGCCGCAGCCTTCTCCGGCGGGGACGCGCGTGGAAGAGCTGTCGCGCATGCGCAAGTCGATCGCCCGCCGCATGACAAAGGCCAAGCGCGACATTCCCCACTTCTACGTCGGTGCCGAGATCGACATGTCGGAGGCGGTACGGCTGCGTGAGTCGATCAAGCGGAGCGCCGCGATTCCCGGACTCACGGTCACTCATCTTCTGGTCAAGGCGCTGGCGACGGCAATCGAGCGCCATCCGCGAGCGAATGCGTCGTGGCAAGGAGACGGCGTCGAGCTCCATGACGATATCAACGTCGGGATCGCGGTCGCCCTCGACGACGGCCTCATCGTGCCCGTCGTGCACCGGGTTCAACAGCTCACCCTGCACGAGGTGGCTCAGCGCGCGGTCGCGCTCGTCGAGCGCGCCCGCGCAGGCAAGTTCAGCGGAGACGACCTTTCCGGCGCCACGATCAGCATCTCGAACGTCGGCATGTTCGACGTCGACGAGCTCGTGGCGGTGATCAACCCCCCGCACGCGGCGATTCTCGCCGTTGCGGCGATCAGGGAACGGCCGGTCGTGCGGGGTGGCCGCCTCGAGGTGGCGAAGACGATGCGCGCCACCGTTTCCTGCGATCACCGCGTCCTGAACGGCGTCGAGGGGGCCCGCTTTCTCGCCGAGCTCAAATCGATCCTGGAGAACCCGGTGACCTTGATCCTGGAATGAGCAGATGGCACTGACTTGCGCTGCAGCGCCGACCGGCGAATTGGCCCCCCACTTGAGAGTCAGGCGCTTGGGCCGCATGCCCTACGACCGCGCTCTCTCCCTGCAGGAACGGCTGGTCGAAGAGAAGGTCGCCGGCGACCCGATCGACGATCTGCTGCTGCTCGAGCACGACGCCGTCTACACTCTGGGACGAGGCGCCGATGAAGCCGATCTCATGGGCGTGCCGGAACGCCTCGGAGTCCCGGTCTTCCGCGTCGGGCGAGGCGGGGGAGCGACATTCCACGGCCCGGGTCAGCTCGTCGGCTATCCAATCGTGCATCTGCGTCCGAGTGGCCGCGATGTGCTGCCCTTCGTCCGCCGGCTGGAAGGAAGCCTGATCGAGACCTGCGCCGCCTTCGGTATCGAGGCGAGGACGCGTCCGGGCCTGACCGGCACCTGGGTCGGTGACGAGAAGATCGCGTCGATCGGCATCGGCGTGCGGCGGGGAATCGCGTTTCACGGAATGGCGCTGAACGTAACGACCGACGTCACCTACTTCGCGCACATCGTTCCGTGCCGGATGGCCGGTCTGTCCACCACGTCCATGCAGCGGGTGCTCGGCCGTGCCCCGGAGCTCGCCGCCGTCGCAACCGCCTTCGTTGGCTCGTTCGCGCGGCAGAGTGGGTACGCCGGGGTCGGCGAGGAGCCCGGCTCGTGACGGCCAACAGACGCCACCCGGACTGGATCAAGGTCCGTGCCCCGAGTGGGGCCGGATTCACCGACACCCGTCGTATCGTCAAGGACTTGCGCTTGCACACCGTGTGCGAGGAGGCGCAGTGCCCCAACGTCGGGGAGTGCTGGAGCCATCGGACGGCGACCTTCATGCTCCTCGGCGACGTGTGCACCCGAAACTGCGGCTACTGCGCGGTGGCGCACGGCCGCCCGGCGCCGCTCGATCCGCTCGAGCCGCTGCGCGTCGCGGAGGGAGTGATCCGACTGGGGCTGCGCCACGTCGTGGTCACGTCCGTCGACCGGGACGACCTGCCGGACGGGGGAGCGGAGCACTTTGCAGCGACGGCGCGGGCCATCAAGGCGAAGATGCCAGCGTGCACGATCGAGGTCCTCACGCCCGACTTCAAGGGCGACCCGGCGGCGCTGGTGACGGTGATCGATTCGCCGATCGACATCCTCAACCACAATACCGAGACGGTCCCCCGGCTCTACCGACGGGCTCGACCGGGGGGGAAGTACGAGAACGTGCTGCGCATTCTGGGCGACGCCAAGACGCGACGACCGGAGCTTCTGACCAAGACCGGGCTGATGCTCGGCCTCGGAGAAGAGCGAGACGAGCTGCTCTCAGTTCTGCGCGATCTGGCCGGCGTCGACTGCGATATCGTGACGCTGGGGCAGTATCTGCAGCCGAGCCGCGGGCATCTGCCCGTCGAGCGATACGTCCACCCGGACGAATTCGCTCGTTTGCAGCGGGAAGCCCTGGCCTTGGGCTTCCGTCACGTCGAGGCGGGACCGTTGGTCCGCAGCTCCTACCACGCGTGGAAACATGTGAATTAGCTGCCAAACTCGGTTTACACCGCTGTCCTTTTTTGCGATGTTGCCTCGATAACAACCGGGTTGTCCCATGGGAGGCGGTGCATGATAAAGTTATATGATTACCCCGATTGCCCCTTCAGCCAGAAGGTTCGAGTGGTGCTCGCGGAGAAGGAGCTGGAATACGAAACGACCTTCGTGGACCTGCGCGCGGGGGAGCAGAAGACCGCCGAGTTCTTGAAGCTCAACCCGTACGGACGGGTGCCCGTCCTGATCGACGAGGATGTCGTTGTTTACGATTCTACGATCATCAACGAGTACCTCGAGGACGAATACCCGCACCCGAATCTGATGCCGGAGGACTCCGCCGGCCGTGCCCGAGTTCGGCTTCTGGAGGATTTCTGTGACAATTCCTTTCTGCCCTCCGCCGGGTTCGTCCTGGCGGAGCTGAGCAAGCCCCAAGCCGACCAGGACGAGGACCGATTGAAACGCTACCAGGGTGAGCTCGCCCGCGGTCTGGCACGGCTGGAAGGCTTCTTCGGGGGCAAGGAGTACCTGGCGGACAGTTTCTCCCTGGCCGACGTCTCTTTCGTTCCGGCCGCGCTGATCCTGTCCCGGCTCGGCGTGGAGGTCGATCCGCGCCTGCGGCAGGTCACGGCGTGGATCGAGCGACTCCGCCAGAGACCGGGTGTGCAAGTCCTCGGACTGTGAGTCGCCGTGAACGATGACGACGAAGAAGCCCTGCGCCGGGCGATCGTCGATTCGTACAGGACGGTCTGCATCTGCAACAAGATCCGCAAAGGTGTCATCGAGAAGGCGATCCGGGGCGGGGCGCGCAGCTTCGACGACGTGAAGCGACGCACACGCGCCGGCACCGGTCCATGCGGATCGAAGCGCTGCGGGCCGGTCATCCGCCGGATGCTGGAGAAGAAACCCTAGATCGGCCGCCCCTTGACAGGCGGCAAGGCGGCGTCTAGCAGTGGATCACAATTAGGAATTGTTCCTGATAAAGGAGGGAAGCAGAGATGGCAAAATCGTTGAAGAGCTCGCAGACGCACGAAAACCTGAAGAGCGCGTTTGCCGGAGAGTCCCAAGCGAACCGGCGGTACTTGTACTTCGCGCGTCGCGCCGACATCGAGGGATATCCCGACGTAGGCGGTCTGTTCCGCGACACGTCCGAGGCGGAGACCGGTCACGCGTTCGGCCACATGGACTTCCTCAAGGAAGTGGGGGACCCGGCGACCGGAGCACCCTTCGGCGACACGTCGAAGAACCTGAAGTCGGCGGTCGAAGGGGAGACGTACGAGTACACGCAGATGTACCCCGGCTTCGCCAAGACCGCTCGCGAGGAGGGCTTCGAGGAAATCGCCGAGTGGTTCGAAACCCTGGCACGCGCCGAGAAGTCGCACGCCGGCCGTTTCCAGAAGCAGCTCGACGGCCTGCACCTCTAGGATCGGGATGGGTTCGCGCGCCATTGGGCGCGCGAACCCACCGCACCCGTACCGGGTTCCGGACATGTCCTCTTCAATCCGACCCGTGACCCTGGATGACGTCCTTGGCCTCGAGCGCTACGAGAGCCTACGCGACGAGATCCGCCGGCGGACGATCGAGCTCAAGCGCAACCGGCGCGTGCCGGTCGGCGATTCGATCACGTTCGTCTTCGAAAACCACGACACGATGTTCTTTCAGGTCCAGGAAATGCTCCGAGCGGAGCGGATTACGGACCTCGACGCGATTCGGGAAGAGCTCGAGGTGTACAACGCTCTTCTGCCTCTCCCCGGCCAGCTCAGTGCGACGATGTTGATCGAGATCACCGATCGGGTCGACATCGAGAAGCGGCTCCTCGGCCTGCTCGGGATCGACGAAACGGTCCGCCTCGAAGTGGGTGAGCAGGTGGTTGCGGCGGAGTTCGAGCCCGGGCGGAGTCGCGAGGACAGGCTGAGCGCCGTGCAGTACGTGCGCTTTCCCTTTTCGCCCCCGGCGAGGGTGGCTTTTCTCGACCCGGAGCGCCCCGCCGGGCTCGTCGTCGACCACCGCAACTACCGGGCTCGGACGCCGCTGGCGGGAGGGGTGCGCGCGTCTCTGATCGAGGATCTGCGCGACGCCCGATGAATCAGCGGTCGACACGTCAGCTCGCCGCCACGTACGAAGTGCTCGCTACGTCCAAGGATCATCCGACGGCCGAGCAAATCCTGGAGCGAGTCCGCCGCGCCATTCCTCGCGTGAGCCTCGGCACCGTGTATCGCAATCTGGACAAGCTTCGGAATCAGGGCCGCCTCCGCACGGTGTGGCTAGGCGGCGGCGTGACGCACTACGACGCCGTGCTCGAGCCGCACGACCACTTCGTGTGCGAAGCGTGCGGAGCCGTGCTCGACCTGGCGGCGTCTCGCGGCGCCGCGGCGCAGATGGAGCCGCATCGCGGTCTGCGGCGCAACGGTTACGTCGTCCGCTGGCAGACGACCGCCGTCTACGGCGTCTGTCCTACCTGCGCACGGCAGCGCCAAAAGCGGGGGCGGTGCCAGGCGAAGGCAGCGGCGTCGACGGCGAGACACCATGATTGACCTCCCCACCGTCATCCCGGTGTTTCCGTTGCCCAATGCGGTGCTCTTTCCCGGCGTGCCTCTGCCGTTGCACATCTTCGAGCCCCGCTATCGAGCCATGGTTCGCGACGCGCAGGCGAGTGACGAGCGTGTGATCGGCATGGTGCTGCTGCGCGGCGACTGGCGGAAGGACTACTACGGCAACCCCGACGTCTTCGCAGTGGGCTGTGCGGGACGCGTGGTGAGCATCGAGGAACTTGCGGACGGCCGCTACAACATTTTGCTGCACGGGCTGCGCGAGTTCGAGATCCAGAGTGAGGTGAGTGACTGCGAATACCGCCGGGCGGTGGTAACCTGGCAAGGCGATGAGGGCGCCGTCCTCGGCGCCGCCCTCCGCAAGGAGATTCGAGAGCTCATGCAGCGGTTTCTCGGAAACCGCGAGATCCGCCTGGCCCGGAGAATCCTCGACGACACATCGGTGTCGGACGATCTGCTGGTCAACTTCCTCTGTTTCGCACTGGAGTTTTCCCCCATCGAGAAGCAGGCATTGCTCGAGGCGCGCTCGCTCGCGGACCGCGGCACGCGGCTGTGCGACGTCGTGCGTTTCGCCATGGAAGCTGGAGGAGCGGGGACGCCGGGAGACGAGTCGTACCACTGAACGGGCCCTGCCTTGATTCTTGGTGGGCGCCCCGTGATAGTGGAACCCGAGAATCGCTATGATGCAACGTAAGGAACTGACCTTTTGGGAACGCATGTACGTTCCCGAAATCTTTCGCGGGCTGATGGTGACCAACTATCGGTTCTGGCGCAACCTGTCCCTCCACCTCCTGCACGCCGTCGGGCTGGCCCGGAGTCGGCTTGCCGCCGTGACGGTTCAGTACCCCGACGAGCACAAACGCTATCCCGACAACTTCCGCGGCAGTCATCGGCTCACGCTGAAGGAAGACAGTTCGGTCCGCTGCACGGCGTGCTTCCTCTGTGCCACGGCCTGCCCGGCAAACTGTATCCTCATCGAAGCGGGAGAGCATCCGGATCCGGCGATCGAGAAGTTTCCTCTGCGGTACGAGATCGACACGCTTCGCTGCATTTACTGCGGCATGTGTGTCGAGGCGTGCCCCTGTGACGCGATCCGGATGGACACCTACGTCCATCCCAAGATCTGGGGCTACAACCGCGCCGACTTCATCGAGACGAAGGAGGTCCTCATTGGGCGTTCCCACGTTCTGGCGCAGCGCGGCCGCGATGCGCTCATGGAGGACCTGTTGAAGGAGTACCGGGAGCTGGACCGGGCCGCGTCGGCCGCGACCCGGACCTGACGGGGGTGACATGGGGAAGGTGACCATCGCCCTGACGGCGACGTCCACCGTAATTCTTCTTGTCACCTTCGGCAAAGGAATGGGCATCCTGCGAGGAGGGGATGTCGCCCCGCACCTTTACTGGGCAATGGCGACATTGCTCAGTGTGCTGGCGGCGAACTTCGTCGCGATGGTCCATGCAGCGCAGAGCGACCGGATCATCCGCGAGTTGAGACGGCACTTGACCGCCGCAACGAAAGAAGACGGCCTCCCCGATTGAATGGCCCTTGGCGCAGCGGGGGCGATTCGGCAACAACGAGAGAGGCGAGAGAGGATCAATGGCCAAGACGTTCAAGGAGTTGATGCAAGACGCACGGCGGGTCGTTCCGGAGTGGACGCCGGACGAGGTCAAGGAACGCATCTCCAACGGTGGAGGGTTCACGCTGGTGGACGTGCGCGAGCGCGACGAGTTCCGGGAGGGTCACCTTCCGGGAGCCGTGTCGGTTCCGCGCGGGTTTCTCGACATACGCATCGAGGAGGTGGTACCGGACAAAAGCAGCCCGGTCGTGCTGTACTGCGCGGGTGGCACGCGCTCTCTACTCGGGGGCCGTACCATGAAGGAGCTGGGCTACGAGAACGTCATCTCCATGTCGGGCGGCTACGGGGCGTGGAAGGGAGCCGGGCACCCTTGGGTGCAGGACCGCCAGTTCACCTCCGAGCAGCTGACGCGCTACAGCCGTCACTTCATCTTACCGGAGGTCGGCGAAGCGGGTCAGGCCAAGCTGCTCGACGCGCGGGTCCTGTTGATCGGCGCCGGCGGCCTGGGATCGCCGGCGGCCTTCTATCTCGCCGCGGCAGGGGTGGGGACGCTCGGTCTCGTGGACCACGACGTCGTCGACATGAGCAATCTGCAGCGACAGATTCTCCATACCAACGACCGGGTCGGCGTACCGAAGGTCGAGTCGGCGCGCCTGACCCTGACCGCCCTCAACCCGGACGTCAACGTTGTCGGATATCAGGAGAGACTGTCGTCCGAGAACATCATGGACATCATCCGCGACTACGACGTAATCGTCGACGGGTGCGACAACTTCCCGACTCGGTATCTGATCAACGACGCCTGCGTGATGACCGGAAAGCCGAACGTGCATGGAAGTATTTTCCAGTTCGAAGGTCAGGCCTCCGTCTTCTATCCGGGACGCGGTCCCTGTTATCGGTGCCTGTTTCCCGAGCCTCCGCCTCCCGGTGCCGCGCCGAGCTGCCAGGAGGCCGGTGTGCTCGGCGTCCTGCCCGGCTTGGTGGGGTGCGTGCAGGCGTTGGAAACGATCAAGCTCCTCCTGGGCATCGGCAAGCCCCTCATCGGCCGCATGGTGTACTTCGATACGCTGAGCATGGAGCTCAGAATCCACAAGCTGCGCAGGGACCCGAACTGCCCCGTATGCGGGGAGCACCCGACGGTGACCGAGCTCATCGACTACGAGGAGTTCTGCGGCCTGCGGGCGGGATCGGGCGGCGAGCATGCGGCGACGACGCCCGCTTGAGCGCCGTCCCTCGAGGCTCGCCGTGCTCGCTCGCCACGCGGCCGGCGTCCGGTGGCGCCGCTCCACCTGCCGAACGTTTCCGTGTGATTTGACCGGAAAACTGATTTTGATAATGGCTTCCTCAGGGGACGGAGGCTGTTGGTTGCGCGTCCGACGCCGTCGGCGGTTGCAAGCGGGTTCACTCCCTCGCCGAGAGTGCCAGCGGCTGGATTGAGTGATCGATGATCAGAGTGACAGTGAAGCTCTTCGCCACGCTGCGAAAGCACTTGCCGCCGGGTGCGACCGACGGCACGGTCGTCGTCGAGGTGCCCGACGGGGCCACCATGACCGACGTAATGGGGCGCCTCGGCATCCCCACGGAACATACGAAGATGATCGTGTCGGGCGACCGGCATCTAGAAGCGAGCGCGCTCGTCACGGACGGCCAGCAGGTCGATCTCTACCCGCCACTGGCAGGTGGAGTGTGACCCGCCAGGACATTCGGACGGCGGCGGCGCAGAGAGTATGGCGGGACGAGCGATGAGTGAGGCCGGTTCGGAATCGAAGGTGGAGCAGGGCGAGCTGATCGCCCGGCTGCAAACCCGCGCAGCGCGACTCAGAGAGCACTCGCTGGTGGCGACGTCCGAGGCCGGCTCGGGGCACCCCAGCTCCTGTCTCTCCGCTGCCGATCTGGTGGCGGCCCTGTTCTTCGAGGTGATGCGATACGATCCGCATGATCCGGGCAACCCGCTGAGTGATCGCTTCGTTCTGTCGAAAGGACACGGAGCTCCCCTGCTGTACGCCGCGTGGGCCGAGGCAGGAGCCTTTCCCGTCGAGCACCTGCGTACCCTGCGGCGGTTCGACAGCGATCTCGAGGGACACCCGACGCCGAACTTCGCCGGAACCGTGGCGGCGACCGGCTCGCTCGGGCAAGGGCTGTCCATCGGTTTGGGCCTGGCGTGGAACGCCCGGCAGATCGACCACACCGACCAACGCATCTACGTTCTGCTGGGCGACGGCGAGATGGCGGAGGGGTCCGTCTGGGAAGCGATCGCCCTCGCTGCCCACAATCGGTTGGGAAACCTGACCGCGATCGTCGACGTCAACGCCCTGGGGCAGAGCCAGCGTACGATGTACGGCTTCGACGTCGACGCCTACGCCGAACGTTTTCGAAGCTTCGGATGGGAGGCCGTCGCCATCGACGGACACGACATGGTGGCCGTCGTCGCGGCCCTACGGCAGGCGGTCCTCGAGCGCGATCGTCCTTTTGCCATTGTCGCGCGCACCAAGAAGGGGCAGGGCGTGTCGCGGCTGGTCGATCAGGACAACTGGCACGGCAAGGCCTTGAAGAGCGGTTCCGAGCTCGAGGAGGCCCTCGCCGAGGTACGACGGGGCAGGGTCCTGAGCGACCTGCCTCGGGTTGTCGCGCGCGGACCGCAGCGCAGTGTGATGTCCCGCCCGCGCGCCGCCGAACCGATGGAGCCGCCCGGCGTACGCAACCGATGCGAAGGTCGCGACTCGGGAGGCGTACGGCACCGCGTTGGCGAAGCTCGGGACCGTGAACCCTCTCGTCGTCGCTCTCGACGCGGATACGAAGAACTCGACTTACGCCGAGCGCTTCCTCGCCACTCATCCCGAGCGCTATCTCGAGGCCTTCATCGCCGAGCAGAACATGATCGGCGCCGCGGTCGGGTTGTCGGCGGCCGGCAAGATCCCCTTCGTATCGTCGTTCGCGTGTTTTCTCACCCGCGGCTTCGATCACATCCGAATGGCGGCGATCTCGCGCGCCAATCTCAAGATCGCCGGCTCTCATTGCGGCGTCTCGATCGGGGAGGACGGACCGTCGCAGATGGGGCTGGAAGACATGGCGATGATGCGGGCCATCCCGGACTCGGTAGTGCTCTATCCGGCCGACGCCGTCTCCACCGAGCATCTGGTCGAAGCGATGACGCGCGACACCGGTATCCACTACATCCGCCTCACCCGTCCGAAGAGCCGGATTCTCTACGCAGCCGGCGAGAGATTTCCCATCGGAGGCTGCAAGGTCCTGCGCTCGGGACCGCGCGACGCCGTCACCGTGATCGCCGCCGGCATCACACTGTTCGAGACGGTGCGCGCCTACGAGACTCTGCGCGCGGAGGGCATCGAGATCCGGGTCATCGACGCCTATTCGGTCAAGCCTCTCGATGTCGAGACCGTCCGCTCGGCTGCCCGTGCCACCGGAGGTCGCGTGCTCACGGTCGAGGACCACTATGCGGGGGGCGGTTTGGGAGACGCGGTGTTGAACGCTCTCGCCACGGAACGCAGCTGGGTCACCAAGTTGGCCGTCGACAAGGTCCCCCGCTCCGGCAAGCCGGAGCAGTTGCTGAATGCATTTGGGATCGACCACGACGCGATCGTGGCGCGCGCGAGAGAGATCGCCGCGCAGGCCGCCGCGGGGCGAAGGGCCACCGCCTAGCGCAGCCTGCGGCGAAACGCGGCAGCGCGAATTGCCGCACCCCGTTGACGTGCCTTGCGGGCGAACGAAGTGGAGCCGGCGGCAATGGCGGCCTCCGGGAGGGCCATCTCTTCGAGGCTGGAATCACTGCGCAAGAGTGCCCGCGCCACCTCGAAGTAGTCCGCGACGTCGGTGACGAACTCGATCGTGCCGCCGTCGAGCAGGGTGCGCGCCAGCAGCGCGACGAACTCGGGTGTCCACAAGCGCCGGCGATGGTGGCGCCGCTTCCACCAGGGGTCCGGAAACTGAATGTGGTACGTCGCCACGCAGGCGTCCGGCAGCAACGCCAGGACACACGTAGCGTCGCCGCGCAGCACGCGGACATTCTGCACGCCTGCCGCGGCGATCGAGGCTCGGATGGCGCGCAGACGAGAGCCGGAGCGCTCGACGGCGAAGAAGTTCCGGTGCGGGTGCGCTACCGCCATCTCGACGAGGAACTCGCCCCGTCCGGGTCCGATCTCGACGGAAACCGGACGGTCGTTGTCGAAGATCGTTCGCCAGAGATGCGCGGGGAGGGAACACGTTTCGAGATTCACGACAGCACCGGGGTCGGGACGCCCACAGAGGCCCCATCGAGGGCTCAGCCGAGCAGGCGGCCGCCGTCGATCGGCAGGACGCTGCCGGTGACGTAGTCGTTGTCGGCCAAGAACAGCACCGCGGAGGAGATATCGCGCGCATCCCCCTGGCGGCGCAACAACGTGCGGCCGATCTCCCGCTGCGCGGCCGAGACCGGAAAGCTTGGCGGGAAGAGGACGGGACCGGGGGCGATGGCGTTGACGCGAACGTGCGGCGCGAGCTCGACGGCGAGGGCGCGCGTCAGGGCGACGACGGCGCTCTTGGCGACACAGTACGGGAGGTAGTCGCGCCAGGGTCGCAGTGCCGCCACGTCGGCCATCGCGACGATGCAGCCTCGGCGCTGCCGCAGCATGACTGCGGCGGCCTCACGAACGGGCACGAGCAGGGTCTCGAAGTTCAGGCGCATCATGTCGTCCCAGTCGACCGAGCTCACCGCATCGAGTGGTGTGCGCCGAAACGCCCCGCTGTTGGCTACCAGGACATCGAGCCGCGAGAAGCGATCGAGAACCGCATCGATGAGTCGCTTTGCCTGAGCGGGTTCGGCGGCGTCGGCGTGCACAGCGAGAACGTCGACGCCGTATCGCCGAAGCTCCTGGAGGGTGGCCTCCGCCTTCTGCGCGGATCGGAAGAAGCTGATCGCGACGTCTGCGCCCCTCTCCGCCAGGCGGAGCGCGATCTCCCGTCCGAGACGGTGGGCCCCGCCGGTGACTAGGGCCTTGGTGCCGCGCAGGTCCACGGACGCCGCGGCTACCGCCGCTCCGGATCGTACTGGGGCTCGACGACGACTTCGGTGGGACACATGCGAAGCGGTGTCGTCAGTACGCTATGGACGATGTCGGCGACGTCGGCCGGCTGGAGGAATTTGACCCGGTCGACGTTCTTGTTGGGCGGGATCAAATCGGTATCGACAACGCCGGGACAGATCGCCGTCACCTTGATGCCGTGCTCGCGCACCTCCTCGAACAGCGACTGAGTGAACCCGAGCAGCCCGAACTTGGCTGCCGCGTACGCCGCCTCACCCGCGCGGCCCTTTTTTCCCGCGATGGAGGCGACGTTGACGATGGAGCCGTGGTCGTGCGCGAGCATGTCCGGCAGCACCAGCCGGGTCAGCACCATGGGGGCGCGCAGGCAGGTCCCGAGCGTGCGGTCCCAGTCCGCCAGCGAGGTCTTGAGGAGAGAGCTGCGCGGCGGCGCAAAGCCCGCGTTGTTGACCAGGATCGTGATCCGGCCGAGTCGCTCCATGATCACGCGAACGGCCTGCTCGAGATCCGCATCGCGCGTGACGTCGGCCGGCACCGGCAGTACGGGCTCTGGAGCTCCCGCGGCCTTCGCCTCGTTCACCGTCTCGGCGAGATCACTCTCGGTACGGGAGACGGCCGCGATCCGGCAGCCGGCGGTGGCGAGGCGGCGGACGATCGCGCGGCCGATGCCGCGGCCGGCCCCCGTCACCAGTACGACTTGGTGTCGCAGGTTCGTTGTCACGATCGTTGCCTTACCAGAGTCCGCGGCGTGTCGCCATGTGGGCGTTCCCGGATCCCCAAGCCGCACGGGCCGGTTCAGTCGGCGGCCGGAGACAGGGCGTCTTGCCCGGTCGGGTCGGCGCCTTCGGCAGCTCCCCGTGGGTGGAATTCGTCTCCCGCGACGGGCGGGCCCGCGCCGGCGCCGGCGGTCTCCCCGTCCGGTCCCTCGCCCAGGTCTTCCCCCACAGCCGGGGCTGCTCCGAGATCGGGCACGGGTGCCGGGGCTACGGCCGGAAGGCTCGGCGCTGCTTCCTCGTCTTCGACCGCCTCGGCGGGTACGCGTCCCTCGCGTAGGGCGCGAAGCGTTTCCTGCAGAGGCTCGAGCTCGGTGAGCGGGTCGGAGATGCGCTCGCCGAGCGGACGGTCGATGTCCTTCTTGACCGCACCCGCCGAGATACTGTGAACGGAGCCGCTGGTCATGGTGCGGCCGCTGGTCACCGGCCCGCGTGATACCTCGGACACGGGGCCGCTCAGCATGCTGCGTGTGTCCGGGGCGGAGACCGGCCGGGATTTGACGGAGCCGACGCTGCTCTCGCCGATCGTCCGCGCGCCGTCGTGGACCGGAGCACTTCCGGCCCCGAGATTGGTGCTGCTCTCAGAAAGCGGCCGACTTCCCTGACTCACAGGCGCCGAGTGGAGCTGAAGTTGTGCCGCCGCCGGCAGGGCGATTCCCAGCCACAGGCAAGAGGCGAGCCACCACCTCGTCCGGGATCGAAGCATGCCGGTAGTGTACCGACCCCGGGAGCCCGGAGCCAGCCTCGGGCCGGACGGGGACTCAGACGCCGATGACGAAGCAGACGCTCGTCGTTCCGCTGCCCCCAATGTTGAGGGTGGCGATGCGGCTGGCGCCTTCCACTTGGTAGTCGCCGGCCTGCGCGGTCACTTGCCGGTATGCATCGAGCACCTGACGCGTGCCGGTTGCACCGACCGGATGACCGGCGCCGATCAGCCCACCGCTCGGGTTGATGGGCATCTTGCCGCCCAGCTCGATGGTGCCGTCCTCCACGGCCTTCCAGGACTCTCCCGGTTTGGTCAGGCCGAAGTGATCGATCGCCATGTACTCCGAGGTCGTGAAACAGTCGTGGGTCTCGATCGCGTTCACCTTCCAGACGTCCGCGACGCCCGCCCTGCGGAAGGCGTCGAGAATCGCCTGCCTCGTGTGCGGCAGCACGTACGGATTGTCGCGGCTCTCCGCCACCTTGGCGTCGAACTCGATGGGCGCCGTGTGGTGTCCCCAGCCGAGGAGGCGAGGGATTTTGCTCAGCTCGAGGCCACGCCGCTTCGCGTATGCGGCGGCGGCCTTCTCGGAGGCCAGGAAGAGAGAGACGGCGCCGTCCGTGACCTGCGAGCAATCGGAAACCTTGATGCGGCCGCCGATGACGTTGTTGAACTTGTCCGTCGAGCACGCGTGCTCTTCCGTCATGTACCAGTTGCGCGTCTGCGCCAGCGGGTTGCGCTTGGCGTTGGAGTAGTTCACCGCCGAGATGTGGGCGAGATGCTCCTCCTTGAGGCCGAAGCGCTTATCGTACTCGTCGCCGAGCCGCCCGAACAGCTTGGGGAAAGGGAACTCGATTCCCTCCGCCTCGCGCTCGTACCACGCCGCGGTCCCCAGATAGTCGCCCCCGGTCTTGGGATCGACCGTCTTCATCTGCTCGACCCCGACCACCAGCGAGAGATCGTATCGCCCGGCCTCGATCTCCGCCGACGCGGCCAGGATGGCGATGCTGCCCGAGGCGCAGGCGGCTTCGTGGCGGGAGGTTGGAATGCCCGAGAGCCTCGGCTCGGCCTCCAGCACCATCGACCCGAGATGTCCCTGCATGCAGTAGAGCTCGGCCGCGAAGTTGCCGACGTGGGCGACCTCGACGTCCGTCGGGGCGATATCCGTCGCCTCCAGGCCGCCCGTGACGGCCTCGAGCAGCATGGCGACGATGTGCTTGTTCTCCTTGCTCCAGTTGCGAGCGAAATCCGTCTGGTATCCTCCGAGAACGTAGACCGGCGCGGCCATGAGGGAATCCTCCTTAGCTGGTCATCCAGCGAAAAAGCGACCGATGTTGACATTCGGTTCGCGAAACAGGCGTGCGGTCGGGCGCTGCGCAGCCTGCTTCAGAACTGCCGGCACGGGAAGGCCGTTCTTTTCCAGCAGACGGGTTGTGGTCTCCACGCCCATCAGGTCGACCAGGACGGTCGGCGGCGCCCAGTTGAAGCCGAAACCCATGATCCGGTCGACGTCGCGGGCGCTGCGGACGACCTCCGTCTCTCCCACCCGGTTCAAAGCATAGCTAATGTATCCGAGGATCACGCGCTTTGCCAGGTGGGCCTCGTCCCCTTCGGCCGCGGCGAAGACGCGGAACGCCTCCTTGTACTTGCCGACGTGGTTGAGGCGCTTGATCTGCTCGACGAAGGGAACCGGCGCAACCGGGCTCGCCGTCGCCTCCCGGTACTCGCCGGACTTGGGGTCGAGCACCATGTTACGCGTCTGCTTGCCGTCCTTCACGCGGCGATAGAAACCGCCGAGCTGCGGGGTCTTGTTCCCCATGTGGCCGCGCTGCAGCAGGTCGTTCATGTACCGCGGCATGGCGAACTGCTGGTGCGCCTCGTCCGCCGTGTTGGCGTGGACGTTGTCCACGATCGCCTTGTGGACGTCCCAGCCGACCAGGTCGACGGTCGCCAGCGGCGGCATGGCGCGCCCCGTGTACGGCCCGATCAGGTAGTCGGTGAACGCCACGCCGTGCTCCTCGGCCAGGAGGGCGGCCTCGTTCAGCACCTTGAACCCGACCCGGTTGCCGGCGAAGGCGGGCTTGTCGTCGGTGAGAATGGCGACGCGTCCGAAGCGGCTCTCGAGCAGCTCCACCACCTCCCGCACGAGGTCCGGATCCGTCCCGGCGTGCGGGATCACCTCCGTACCGACGATCACGTTCGGCGGGTTGAACAGATGGATGCCGAGAAAATGACGGCGAAAGCCGTCGCTCCTGTCGCGTGCCATCTCGGTGATCGAGAGGCCCGACGACACGGTCGCTACCAATGAGTCGGGACGCCGATGGCGATCCACCTCGGCGAAAAACTTCTTCTTCAGCTCGAGGTCCTCGGCGAGTGCCTCGAAGACCAGGTCGGCCTTGCTCACCGCGGCGGCCAGGTCGTCGTAGGAGCCGGTGGTCATCAGGTCGCCGATGCGCTCCGACTTGGCGAGGCCCTGGGCCGTCGCGACCCCTTCCGCGGCCTTCTCGGCGGTGCGCGCCAGCATCGTGACCCGGCACCCGCCGGCGGCGAAAACTTCACCGCTTCCCCCGCCCATGGCGCCGTTGGCCCCCAAGACGACCACGTTGTTGATCTCGTTCATCTGCGCTTCTGCCCCCCGGAAGGAAATTGAAGAAGAGTGCACGTAGTCGCACGTTTTTCGGGGCAAGACAAGTCCGTACGAGCCCCGTCGCGGCGCTCCGGCGGGTGCTCCGGGGGCGGCTTTCGCGGCAGGGTCGGGTTGCGCGCGGAACGGTGAAGCGGATAAGTTGACCTCATGGTGCACCGCCCTGAAACATGGCTCATGCGAACCTACGCGGGACACACGGACCCGCGTGCGGCGAACGCTCTCTTCCGTACGAATCTCGGCAAGGGCCAGACCGGATTGAGTGTCGCCTTCGACCTGCCGACGCAGACCGGCTTCGACTCCGACGAGCCGATGGCGGCGGGCGAGGTCGGCAAGGTCGGCGTTCCGATCAGCCACATTGCCGACATGGAGGCGCTCTTCGACGGCATTCCGCTGGCGAAGATGAACACCTCGATGACCATCAACGCCACCGCGGCGTGGCTGCTGGCGCTGTACGTCGCGGTCGCCGAGCGGCAGCAGGCGAATCCGCGCGAGCTGCGGGGAACGACGCAGAACGACATCCTGAAGGAGTTCCTGTCGCGCGGCACGTACGCCTTCCCGCCCGAGCCGTCGCTGCGACTCACCGCCGACACGATCGAGTTCACCGTCCGGCATATGCCGCGCTGGAACCCGATGAACGTTTGCAGCTACCACCTGCAGGAGGCCGGCGCCACGCCCGTGCAGGAGATCGCGTTCACGCTGGCCAACGCGTTCGCTGTGCTCGATCGGGTCCGCGCTCGCCCGGACGTATCCGTCTCCGAGGTGGTCGGCCGCCTGTCCTTCTTCGTCAATGCCGGCATCCGCTTCGTCGAGGAGCTCTGCAAGATGAAGGCGTTCGTGCGCCTGTGGGACCGCCTGACGCGCGAGCGTTACGACGTCGAGGACCCCAAGCAGCGGCGCTTCCGCTACGGTGTGCAGGTCAACTCGCTCGGTCTGACCGCACAGCAGCCGGAGAACAACGTGCAGCGCATCGTGCTGGAGATGCTCGCGGTCGTTCTGTCGAAGGAGGCGCGCGCTCGCTCCGTGCAGCTGCCGGCCTGGAACGAGGCTCTCGGCCTGCCGCGCCCCTGGGATCAGCAGTGGTCGCTGCGCATCCAACAGGTCATGGCGTACGAAACCGACCTGCTCGAGTACGATGCCGATCTCTTCGCCGGGTCGACGGTCATCGAGGAGAAGGTGGACCAGCTCATGCGCGATGCCGTGGCGGAGTTGGCGCGAATCGAGGCGCTCGGCGGCGCGGAGAACGCCATCGATGTCATGAAACAGGCGTTGGTGGCGAGCCACTCGGAGCGGCAGCGCCGCATCGAGGCGGGAGAGCTGCCGGTGGTCGGCGTCAACGTCTTCACCGAGCACGAGCCATCGCCACTGGTGGCCAGCGGCCTGGACAGCATCCTGACGGTCGATCCGGCCGCGGAGCGGCGTCAGGTCGAACGGCTGCGCGCTTTTCGCGGGCAGCGCAGCGCCGCGGCGGTCGCCGGCGCGCTGCGACTTCTGGAAGACGCCGCCCGCCAAGGCACCAACATCATGCCGGCGTCGATCGAGGCGGCGAAGGCGGGAGTCACGACCGGAGAATGGGCGGGTACGCTGCGCCGCATTTTCGGCGAGTTCCGCGCCCCGACAGGCCTGCAGGGGGCGGGCCCGGCGCCGCGCAGCGACTCGCTGGAGGCACTGCGGGAGCGAACCGCGGCGGTGGCGGCGAGCGTCGGACATCCCCTGCGGTTGCTGGTCGGCAAACCCGGCCTGGACGGTCATTCGAACGGGGCCGAGCAGGTGGCGGTGCGCGCCAAGGATGCGGGATTCGAGGTGATCTACCAGGGAATCCGTTTGACTCCGGAGCAGATCGTGGCGTCGGCCGTCGACGAGGACGTCGACGCCATCGGTCTCTCCATTCATTCCGGGTCGCACATGACGCTGATTCCCCGCATCGCCCGGCTGCTCCGAGAGAAGGGGGCGGGCGGAGTCCCTCTCGTCGTCGGCGGCATCATTCCCGACGCCGACCGCGCGCAGCTCGAGGAGTGCGGCGTGGCGAGAATCTACACGCCCGGCGAGTCGTCGCTGACGGCGATCATCGCGGACATCGTCGGGCTCATTGCGGCGCGGCGCGGGCGCCAGGCCGGGGCGGCGTGATCACGGCGACGAGCCGCGACCTCGGGCGAACGCGCGCGCCCGCGTGATCGGCTCGGTGAGAGGGAGAGAAGGTGCCCGCGCAACGCATCTTGCGACTCGGCCTGATCGGAACGGGCAAGCACGGCTCGCGCTACGCCCGTCACATCCGAGACGATCTGCCGGGGGTCGAGCTGGCTGCGGTTTCGCGCCGCGATCCGGAGAAGCTGGCAGCCGCCGCGCGCGAGTTCGGTGCCCGTCCGTATGCCGATTTCCGCGAGCTGATCGCTGCCGGGGGGATCGACGGCGTCGTGGCCGTCGTGCCGCCGACCCTCCACCTCGCCGTCGTGACCTGCGCGGCGCGCGCCGGTCTTCCGGTACTGCTGGAGAAGCCGGCCGCGCCGAACCTGCAGGCCGGTCGGGCTCTGCTCGACGTGCTGCGCGCCTACCCGGTGCGGGTAATGGTGGCGCAGACGCTGCGCTACAACGCCGTCGTGCGGGCCTTCGCGGCGCACCGAGAAGTGATCGGTCCCGTGCATTCGCTCAATTTCACGCAGCGCTTCGAGCCCTCTCCGCTCGCTTGGCTCGACGATCCCGCCGTGTCCGGTGGCGGCATCACGCTCCACACCGGCGTGCATGCGTTCGACCTGATGCACGTCCTGACGGGGTTGGAGGCGGAGCGGGTCACGTGTCAGATGGGCTCGGTCCACACCCGTCGCACGGAAGACAACTTCGCCGCCTCGATCCGCCTGCAGGGTGGCGCCGCGCTCGCCACCGTGTCCTGCGCCCGCACCGCCGGCGGGCGCAACGGGCACTTGGAGCTGGCGGGCGAGAAGGGGACTCTCAGCGGCGACCACGTGCTGCACCGCGCCGAGCTCGTCGTCGGAGCCAAGGCGCGGCCGATTCGACTCGGGGAGCCGGCGGCCACCGTTCGCGAGGTCTTGCGCGACTTTGCGTTGGCCTTGCGTACCGGAGAGCGGATGCCCGTCCCGATCGAGGAAGGGTTGAGGGCGGTCGCCGTCGCGGATGCGTGCTACGCCGCGGCGCGTGCCGGGGCGGAGGCCGGGGTCGAAGCCGTCGCGCCGCGAGCCATTGCGGCTGAGGACCCCCATCTCTAAGCTTCGTCCGTGAATCGAGGAACGACGCCGCTGCGATCCGCGCTCGAGGGCGAGACTGCGAACGGCACCCTGGTCGAGCGGCTGCCGGAGCAGGCGCTTCGGTGCGTGGCCTGCGGCCACCGCTGCTACCTGCCCGAGGGCAAGGTCGGGGTGTGCAAGGTCCGCTTCAATCGTGCCGGCCGCCTTCGCGTCCCACGGGGCTACGTCGGCGCCCTGCAGTGCGATCCGGTCGAGAAGAAGCCCTTCTTCCACGTCCGGCCCGGCGCGCTGGCGCTCAGCTTCGGCATGCTCGGCTGCGACCTCCATTGCGCGTACTGCCAGAACTGGGTGACCTCACAGGCCCTTCGCGATCCCGACGCCCTGGCACCCATCCGACGAATGGAGCCCGAGCAGCTCGTCGACCTGGCGCTCGCCCAGGGAGCCGAGATCCTGGTCAGCACCTACAACGAGCCCCTCGTCACCAGTGAGTGGGCGGTCGAGGTCTTTCGCGTCGCCAAGGCGTGCGGCCTCGCCACCGGATACGTCTCGAACGGCAACGGCACCGAGGAAGTTCTGGACTATCTGCGGCCGTGGGTCGATCTCTACAAGGTAGACCTCAAGAGCTTCGAGGACCGCAGCTACCGCAAGCTGGGCGGCGTGCTACAGAACGTGCTGGACACGATCTGCGGGCTGGTTGGCCGGGGCTTCTGGGTCGAGGTGGTCACTCTCGTGGTTCCCGGCTTCAACGATTCCGATGCGGAGCTCCGCCGCGTGGCCGAGTTTCTCGCCTCCGTGTCGCGCGACATCCCGTGGCACGTCACGGCCTTCCATCCCGAGTACAAGATGATAGACCGCCGAGCGACGCGCCCGCCGACCTTGCAGCGCGCCGTCGCGTTGGGACGCGAGGCGGGCTTGCGCTACGTATACGCGGGCAACCTCCCCGGCCAGGTGGGTGATCTGGAAGACACCCGCTGCCCGTCCTGCGGCACGGTCGTCGTCGCGCGACGCGGGTTCCGCGTCGCTCTCCTGCAGATCGACGACGGTCGTTGTAGCACCTGCCGGACCCCTATCCCGGGCGTCTGGGGCGAAGGCCGACGGCTGCCGCGCGCCGACGCCCATCCGATGGCGCTCCACTGAGGCGGCCCAACATGACGGCATCGGGGCGGTCGCGCCGGGTCGTTGGCGGAAGCGATTCCGCTCGGAAGGGGTTGCCACACAGAACGGCCGGCTTGCATTGCTTCACGCCGTGAAGTGTCATCGGACAATGTCCGGGACGCTCTACGTCGTCGCTACGCCGCTCGGCAACCTCGAGGACATGAGCTTTCGTGCGGTGCGGATCCTCAAGGAGGTCGCTCTGATCGCCGCCGAGGACACCCGACACAGCCGCAAGCTGCTCGCGCACTACGACATCCGCACGCCCCTCATCAGCTACTACGACCAGGTCGAACGGCAGAAGGCACCGCGCCTGGTCGAGCGCATCGAGGCCGGCGACAGCATCGCCCTCATCGCCGATGCCGGCACACCCGGGATTGCCGATCCCGGCTATCGACTGGTGTGTGCGGCCGTCGCCGCCGGCTTGCGCGTGACGCCCATTCCCGGACCGTCGGCGGTCACGGCGGCGCTCAGCGCGTCCGCGCTGCCGACCGATCGCTTCGCGTTCGAAGGTTTCGTTCCCGCCCGGCCGGCGGCCCGCCGGGCCTTCTACGCGGGCCTGCGCCCCGAGGCGCGCACGGTCGTATGCTTCGAGACGGCGCGGCGCCTGACCGCCTCGCTGCAGGACCTGGCAGCCGCCCTCGGAGAACGCAACGTGGTGGTCGCCCGGGAGCTGACCAAGTTGCACGAGGAGTTCCTGCGCGGCACGGCGATCGACCTCGCCTCGCGCTCGGGAGATCGCGCCTGGCGCGGCGAGGTGGTGCTCCTGATCGCGGCGGCGGGCGAAGCGGTGCCGGAGCGAACGCCGGAGGACATGCGAACCAGCCTGCGCCGCTTGCGCGCCGAGGGCCTGGGCCTGAAACAGGCGGCGCGACTGCTGGCCGCGGAGAGCGGCTGGTCGGTGCGCGATCTCTATCGTCTCGGTCTCGAGACGGAAGAGGGAACGCGTTGAGAACCGGGTGATTTCAATGGACAAAGACTCGGCGACTCTGCTAGCCACAGAACGTTCATGACCCGCGCAACACCGATCAAGACACGCCCCGGCCGACGAACCGGCGAGTTCGTTGTGAGCTTGCCCCCGGGCTGGGAGCTGCGCTTGCGCCGTGTCCTGAAGGAGCTGATGAAGGAGTCTCTGCCGGACCCGCGCGCGGCCGGCCTGACCCCCCAGCAGCGCGACGCGAGGGTGCGCCTGCGCCAGCAGCGAATGCGAGAGGCCATGTGTCGGTTCATCAGCGATCTGATTGCAGCGGACGTCGTCGGCAAGGAGATCGCTCTCTCCACGCGCAGCCGCTATGGTCGCCGCACCGGCAGCCTGCGCGAGCATGTCGCCGCCATCCTGCGCGAGGCGGCCGGCGGCTGACCCCGGGGCTCCGCTCACGACCGCTCGGCGGCGCGCAGCTTGGCGCTCGCCGCGCGAGGGTTGGCGGCGATCTCCTCCGCCGTGGGCTGCACCGGCTTGCGGGTGAGCACCCGCAAGCGACCCGCTTTCTGCTCGTCGCGAAAGAAGTTCTTGACCAGCCGATCCTCCAGGGAGTGAAAGGCGATCACCACCATCCGCCCGCCCGGCGCGAGAACGGACAGCGCCTGCGGCAGCACCTCGGCGACGGCGTCGAGCTCGTCGTTGGCGGCAATCCGCAGGGCCTGGAAGACACGCGCGGCGTGGCGCGCGGCGCGCCAGCGAACCTTGGCGGGGAGGGCCATCTGAATGGCGGCAAAGAGCTGCTCGGTGCTCTCGATCGGTTGCTCGCGCCGCCGCGCGACGATCGTCCGGGCGATGCGCGAGGCGAAGCGTTCCTCTCCGTAATCGCGCAGGACGGCGGTCAGCTCCTCGGCGTCGCGTGTGGCGAGGATGTCCTTTGCCGTCTCCAGCCGATCGTCCTCCGGGTCGAAACGCATGTCGAGTGGCTCGCGGCGCGCGAAGCTGAAGCCGCGCCCGCTGACCTCGAGATGAAACGAGCTGAGGCCGAGGTCGAAGAGGACACCGTCGACGGGGACGAAGTGATGCGCAGCGAGGATGCGGCTCAGCTCGCGGAAGTTCCCGACCGCGAGCGCAAGGCGGCCGTCGTCGACTTCCGCGCAACGCATCACGCGTAGGGCTGTCACGATCTCCGGATCGCGATCGATGCCGAGCACGTGCCCGTCCGGAGCGCTGGCCTCGAGCAGCGCGGCGCAGTGCCCTCCACCGTCGACCGTGGCATCGACGTAGCGCGCCCCGGAACGCGGAGCGAGATGGTGGAGTACCTCGTCCAACAGGACGGGAACGTGGACCGCGCTCGTCACGCCATCGCGCTATCGATTCGCAGGCGTCGATGCAAGGCGGCGCTCACCCCCAGGCCGAGGGGAGCGGCGGCTGCGCGTCGTCTTCGCGACCAGCCGTCCATCTTTCCCCGGCACCGTGTGTGCTTCCTCGAGGCGCGGGAGCACGGCGGCCGAACGGCGACTCACATCTCGTGCGTCTCCGGAGTGATGATCACGGCCCCCGGCTCATGCAAGCGCGGCTGCAGGCTGCCCGGCGGAGGCAGAGAGGTGCTCTGCATGACGGGGCCGCGGCGTGGAACGATTGCGCCCTTGGAAATGACGATCACTCCATCCGGGGCTCACGTAGAAGCGCTGTGCGTCGGCAGCCGGATCCTCGCCGATGACGGTGCCGTCCTCGATCGTCACGTACTTGTCGCAGATCACCTTCCGCAGACGGACGCTGCGCCCGACGTTGCAGCCCTGCATCAGGATGCTCTCGTCGATCTGGCAGTAGCTGTGGACGAATACGTTGTTGAAGATCACACTGTTGGACACCCGCGCTCCGGAGACGATGGTGCCATTGGCGATGATGCTGTCGATGGCCAGGCCGCGGCGACCGTCGGCGTCGAAGACGAACTTGGCCGGAGGGTATTGGAGCAGGGCAGAACGGATCGGCCAGTTGTAGTTGTAGAGATTGAGGAATGGGGAGACGCTGCGCAGGTCCATCGTCGCCTCGAAGTAGGCGTCGATGGTACCGACGTCCCGCCAGTACCCGCGCCCGCGTTCGTCTTCTCCCGACACGATGTTGTCGAGAAAGTTGTAGGCGTAGACCGGGTCGCGGCGGATCATCGCCGGGATGACGTCCTTGCCGAAGTCGTGACTCGAGTGCGGGTCGGCGTGATCGTCGGACAGGACCTTGCCGAGCACGCGGGTATCGAACAGGTAGTTTCCCATCGACACCAGTGCCTTGCTCGGCATCCCCGGAATGGGCTTGGGATCCATCGGTTTCTCCTCGAAGCCGATGATACGCCAGTCGCTGTCGACCTCGATGATCCCGAACTGTCCCGCCGCGGCATCCCGATCGTACGGCAGCGCGGCAACCGTGCAGGCAGCCTCGCGTTGTCGGTGGTAGAAGAGCATCTGACGGACGTCCATCTTGTAGATGTGGTCGCCGCCAAAGACCGCGACGGTCCGCGGCACCTCGTCGTGGACGACGCCGAGGTTCTGAAAGATCGCGTCGGCCGTGCCGGCATACCAGCCGAAGTCCCCCACTCCCTGCTGGGCCGGGATGGCGTCGACGTAGTGCTCCGTCATGGAGCCGAAGTTGAAGCCGCGCGACAGGTGGATGAGAAGTGAATTGCTGCGGTACTGGGTGAGGACCTTGACCCGAAAAAAGCCGCTGTTGATGAAGTTGCTCAGCACGAAATCGATGATCCGGTAGCGTCCGCCGAACGGCACCGCCGGCTTGGCGCGGTCCCGCGTCAGCGGGTAGAGGCGCTCGCCCTTGCCGCCGGCCATGACCATGACCAGGGTGTCGATCATCGCTCCGGACTCCCTTCCATTGTGAACCGCTTGGTCGTCCCGCCCCAGGGCATTCCTTTCTCCGCGGAGTGCGAATTCCCCGGCGGCTACTCCTCTCGATGTACCGTGGCCGGAGAGAACGCCGGGACACAGACAGCGACGTACTCCGCACCTTCGGGCGAGGGGGTGCTGTAGCGGACCCACTCGCCGGGCGCCGCGATCACCGCCTGCCCGGCACGGACGTCCATGGAACCCCCATCGTGCTCCAGCCGCAGCACGCCGCGCAGGACGACGGTGTACTCGTGAAACTCCGGGCGCTGTCGCGGCTCGGTCCACCCCGCCGGCGACCTCATGTGAGCGATGCTCACGCTCTCGGTGCTCGAGTTCACTCGGCCGACGTACTCGTCGATGAGCTTCGGTTTGGTTCCCGCGGCCTCGATGCGCGTGGGCGATGCGATGAGCTCTGGCATGACGTTCTCCTCGGCAGCCATTTGCCACTCCCCGCCGCCCGGTTTCAAGGTGCCCGGCGGCGAAGCTCTGCCATGTCGGATCGAATGCTCCTGACGTCGTTCGGGGTAGGCAACCGGCCGCGCAGGGAGTATAAGCTTACCAAAAGTCGACGTTCCTTCTAGAGTATGTGAAGAGAGTTCGCCTGGCGAGGGCGGAGAGAGATAGGGGACACTGGCGGGCGACGATAACGTCAAGGCCGGATGCAGCAACCAAGACGTGCGAGTGGGTCGAGTACGAAAGGGGGTGAAGAATGATCCGCTATCATTTCGACCGACACGGAAACTACCTGGGCTATCTCGATGAGCGGGGTCGCTACTTCGACGTGCGAGGGAGACAGGTGGGAAGCCTGGTGAGCGGGCAGAAGCTCTATGATCGGCAGGGCGCCTACCGCGGACGGGTGGACGCCCAGGGCAACTATTTCGACGAGCTCGGTCGTTGTCGGGGGTATCTGCGCCACGCGGGAAGGGGTGCGGACGTCGACGTCCCGTTCCTGGCGCGGGCGGAGACGCACCGGCCGCGGCCAGGCGCACGCGAAGCGGTGACGGCGGCGGGCCGGCACACCTCGTAGAACGTTGCCTGACCCGACGCGACGTGTCACCGGCCCGCAGCGCTCGGGGTCTCACGCCGCCCGGCGCGAGCTGCCTTGTACGCGATGGCGTCCGCGGCCGGCCTGCAGACGCCGACCGTTGGAGTAGCAGCGCCGGCCCAGCCGCAGGTCGGCAATTGCCAGCCGTACGGGCTCGACGTCGAGGCCGAAAACGTCGCAGATGGTGGCGAAGGAAAACGGTCCGGATCGATCGTCGCTGGTGATCCACGCATAGGCCTCCGCGACCAGCTTTCGCCGCTGCATCGAGGAGCTGTCGGCGTAGTTGAGGATCAACAGGATCGCTTCCTCGAGCACGGCGGCCATCAGCCGCTTCTCCGGATCGGGCCGGGGGTCCGTGCCGCTGCCCCAGAACTGCTCCGGAAGTAGGATGCTCGCCTCTTCCGCGCGCGAAGCATCGGCCATTTCGGTGGCTCGCTTTCCTGGCTGCATGTCCTGAGAAACGCGTCGCGCGGAGAGAAAGTTCCGTGTGGATGCACATTTTGCCTGAGCAAGAAAGGCGGGAGCTCGAGCTGCTTTGCGGCGAGAGGTAGAAGGGAAGGGAGGGGCCGACAACGCGACCCCTCCCGGGGCAGACGGGTCTGGGAGGTGGGGTCTCCCGACCCTGGCGGGTATGGTCGTACCATCGCAAACCGATGTTGCGGCGCGGTGACCGGCGAATGAACGTCTCGTGAAGCCGCTTCAGCGTCGCTTGCCGCCGATGGCGCGCAGCTGCGTGGGAGTGAGAAACCACTCCAGGGTGGCCGCGGCGCGCGGTGGGACGCCGCCGACGCTGAAGGCGGCGGCTCCCGCCTTCTTGAACGGCAGCGGGACCAGGCTAGTGGTCCCGGTGAGGAGATAGGACGCGAGGATGCCGAGGTCGGGTTGATGGCCGACCATAAGGAGCTGCCCGGAGCGTCGAAAGGCGTGCAAACCCTTGAGGACGTCCTCCGGGCTGTGGCCGGGGGCCAGTGGGGGGTAGATCTCCACCGTCACTGTCGGATTCAGAATTTCGGCCACCAGGTGGGCCGTCTCTTGCGCGCGCCGCAGCGGGCTCGAAAGGACGACGTCTGGAGCGACCCGGAGCTCGGCGAGCCCCCGGCCGACGGCGGCCGTCTTGAGCACCCCATCGGCTGTCAGTGCGCGCTCGGCATCGCTCATCTTGGGCGACGGGTCGGCGGCGATGCCGTGCCGAAGCAGGAAGATCACGGCACTCATGCAGGCCTCAGACCAGATCGCCGGCACCGTCGTCAAGCACCGTCGGTCATCCCTTCAGTCGCTGGAGAACGCTTTCGGCCTCGGCGATCGTTCGCGGGGCCGAAAAGCGATTCCACGCGGCGTGGAATTCGGAGCGCGCCTTTTCGGCACGGCGGCGCTGCTCCCGGTCGAGAGCGTCGAGCGCCCGCAGCACCGGCGTCCCGACTGAGGGTGGCTTCTGGCACCGGAAGGCGGCGAGCCGCCGCGTCGCGACCTGTGCGTCGTTGAAGGTGCCGAGCAGGTCCTGCAAGCGGACGAGCTGCTTCACCAGGCGCCGCCCGGGGCCGCCGGTCAGCTCGCGCAAGAACTCCAAGACATAGCGCAGCCGCTTGGCGCGAATGCGCAGGGCGTGCAGGTCCTCCGCCGCGGGCTCTCCACCGATGGCCGCGCCGCAGTCGAGAAGACGCCGGAAAGCCCGTTTGATGGAGCGCCTGCCGACGGCTGCGGTGCGCGCCCGCGCCTCGCCGGAGCGCGGCGGCGTCACCGCGCCTGCCGTGAGATCTTCTACTCGAGCGAGCAGATCGAAGTAACGCGGCGAGTCGAGCGCCTGGAGGAGATCCCGATGGCACTGCGCACGCTGTGCCTGCAGATGGATTCTGTACGGCTCGATCCCGCGCCGGCGCGCGGCGGGAAGGGCGGCCTCGCTATCGTCCAGATTCTGAAGCTCCACGTCGAGATCTCGTACCCGACCGAGGCACCTGGCGAGCCATTTCAGATCCCGACCGAGTCTCGATCGCAGCCGGCCGGGTACTCCTGCCTCGAAGGCACGCAACGCGGCGCGCAGGCGCCGCGTGGCGACCCGCATGTCGTGCACCGCCTCCGGGTCGCGACCGAGCCGGGCGCCCGGATCGTTCAGCAGCAGGCGGCGAAGCTGCGCCGCGGCGACCTTGCAGACCGTGTCGTACAAGGAGTCGTCCGGGCGCACCGGCTCCACCGGCGGGGAGATCGGCAGCTCGGGACCGCGGACAGCCGAGAGCGCGCGCACGAACTTGGAGCCGCGGGAGGGGGCGAGGTCGTAGCGCTCTTGCAGCCATCGTGCGAGGCCGATCAGCGTGCGCCGGCTGCCGCGCCGGAGCTCGATCTCGAGCTCGCAATAGGGATGCGCCGCCAGATCGCCGCCCGGGCCGCGCAGGCGCACCGTGTCGAGCGCCAGCTCGGCGATCGGCTCGCCGTCGCGGCTGTGCGCCGGCATGACGTCGAAGCGCCGCCGGCGAATATCGGTAATCACCAGGGGCTCGAGGAGCCGCCCCCGGACCAGTGCCGCCAGGTGGCTGTGCAGCGGCCCGGGGGGCAGGCGAAACGGAAGGACGGGCTTTGCCTCGAGCGCGACGTTGAGCTCGGGGCGCTCGTGCAGCGCCTGCCGTTCCGTTCCGCTCCACTTCGCCGTCGCTTCCCAGCGGCGCCCGTCGCGCCGCAATCGCAGGGCCACCCCGCGACGGGTGAGTGCCAGATCCGACGTGTCCAGATAAAGGGAATGCAGCGTCTGCGGAGGGCGGGCGCGCAGCGGGTGGGCGCCGACTGCCTCGAGTTGCCCGATGGCGCGCAGAAGCTGCGCGCTGGGGATCAGCAGCTTGACTTCGACTTCGCTGGGTATGGATGACTTCGCCATGGCTGTGGCACATCGCAGAAGCCGATCAAGCGGCGCGGGAAGGGGAGATCGGCCGGTGCAGCCGTCGTCAGCCCTTCAGCGCGATGAGCTCGGGCGGCGATGCCGATCCGGTCTGCTGCTTGCTGCGGTTCAGATACGCGGCGACATGCTGGCGCAGCTCTCCCTGGATGTCGTCGATCGACTGGCGCGCGTCGACGCAGACGAAGCGGAACTCGCGCGCCAGGCGGTTGTACTCGCGGATCAGCCGCGTCTGGTAGCGGCGGAAGGAGTCGAAGATGTCGCTGCCGAGCGCCAGGTGCATGCCCGATTCCCAGTAGTCCATTCCCTTTCCCTCGAGGACGCGCGGGATCAGGTGCTCGACGTCGATCTTCAGGTAGAGGACGAGGTCGGGCACCAGAGCGTATCCGAACAGCTGGCGCGTCCACTCGCGATCCGCTCCCATCGCCGCGTTGCGGGCGAAAGCGGTGTACATGTAGCGGTCCGCCACGACGATGAACCCGGCGCGCAGGGCGGGGATGATCTCGTTCTCGAGCCGGTCCGCGAAGTCCGCGGCGTAGAGCAGGCTGAACGTCGTCAGCGTGAGCTCGTGGCCGGACTTGGCCTCGTTGATCGTCTCCGACAGCAGGGAAGATCGCGTCCAGCTCGTCTTGGCGACGGCGTATCCCTGCAGCTCCAGCCACGGGATCACCTGGTCCATTTGAATGGAACGGCCGACGCCGTCCGTTCCCTCGATGACGATCAGACTGCCGCGCATCGGTCCCACCTTCAGGTTGGGTAGACCCTGACCGTAGAAGCGCTTGTCCTGACCGTGCATCTCAGGCGATCTCCGAGATCCCGAGGTCGGCGACGGTCCCCCGGAAGCCGCGCAGCGTGTCGCGAGCCATGCGCCGCACCAGGAGCTGCTGGTTGTGGATGTCTCCGGTGGCGTCGATGACGCGCAGCCCGAACTCGTCGACCAGGCCGTCGTAGATCTCCAGGACGCGGCTCTGAAACAGCCGGAAGCTCTCGGACGGATCCCGGCTCAGGCCGACGTCCATACCGGCTTCGTGGTACTTGAGCTTGGCGCGCCCGGTCAGCAGGCGCTCGAGGGAGACCTCGATGGGAACGCGAAAGTAGAGCGCCAGGTCGGGCTTGGGAGCGAAGCTGTAGACCTGCCGTACCCACTCCGGATGAACGCCGCGCGCCACGTCGCGTCCGAACGCGGTGTACACGTAGCGGTCGGCGAGAACCACCATCCCGGCCTTGAGCGGAGGGATGATCTTGTAGGTCAGACGGTCGGCGAAATCGACCGCGTGCAGGAGGCTGAACGTCGTCGGCGTCAGGAGATCCTTCTTCTTGCCGCGCTTCATCGAGCGCCGCACCAGCTCCGACGAGTTCCACTCGGTGTAGAAGACCTTGTACCCGCGCGACAGCAGCCACCGGTAAAGCAGAGTGAGCTGTGTCGACTTGCCCGATCCGTCGATTCCTTCCACGACGATCAGCTTACCCGGATGTGGATGTGGCTCGTACAGCATGGCGGAGCGACCCTTATGGAACGACCCGAAACTCGACGTCAAGGCCCAAGACCTGCTCCAGCAGGCCGGCCCGGCTCCTGGCCTCCCACAGCTCCAGTGCCGCATCGTCGTTGCCCGTCTGCAGATCGATTCTCAGCCGGCCCTCCCCGGCCGTCACCGAGAGGTCGTGCACCACCCCGAAATGGCTGCGGTCGAGGGCGTCCGCGATGCGGAGGATGGAGCTCAGGACGCGCACGGTCTGCCGGGCGGGGCGCGCCAGACTCCGATACTCGGGGTCCGAGTCCTTCGGGCCACCCTTGCGGTGGTAGCGGGCGGTGAGCCCGATGATCTCCAGCTCGTCGCGCCGGAAGCCGAGCAGCTCGCCGTTGGTGACCAGGTAGTACGAATGGCGGTGATGGTTCTTGTGGTCGATGTGATGGCCCACGTCGTGCAAAAGGGCCGCGAACTCGAGCCATTCGCGCGCCGCCGGCTCGAGACGCAGGCGCTCCTCCAGCTGGTCGTAGAGGCGCAGCGCCAGGCGCGCCACCCGCGGTCCGTGGTCGCCGGTCTCCCCGAGGTGGCGGGCCAATCGGGCGACGCTGCGCCGCCGGGGGTGGCTGATGATCTCGATCTCTTCGATGCCCCGGCGGTGCCGGGAGATGAAGTCCAGCAATACCCCCTCGCGCAAGGCGTAGGTGCAGGCGATGAGCTCCTTGGCGCGCAGCCGCGCCAGCACGTGATCCGCGAGACAGGCCCCGGCCAGAATCAGGTCGACGCGCTTGGCGTCGAGGCCCCGTATGCGCAGGCGCTCTTCCCGGCTGCTCTTGGCGAGCAACCGGCGCAGCTTGGCGATCTCGGCCGGGGTGGCGGAGAAGTTGTTCAGGTGGCCGTTGGGCGGATCCCCGCGCAAGTGACCGGCCATGGAGATGAGGTTGAGCATCGTTCCCGACGTGCCGACCACCCGGCGTACGCGGCGCTTGGCGAAGCGGTCGAGAACCGGGTCCAGCTTCTCCGACAGGTAGGCGTCGAGGTCGGCCAGCGCCTTTGCCGCCGGCGGGTCGCCGGTCGGAAATTTTTCGCTCAGGCGGGCGACGCCGATCTTGAGGCTCTCCATCTCCACCGCTTCGCCGTCCTCGACGAGAATGAGCTCGACGCTGCCTCCGCCCACGTCGACGATCAGCGCGGGCTTGCCACGCAGATCGATGGCGTGGCGCACGCCGAGAAAGATGAGGCGAGCCTCCTCGCGGCCCGGAATGACGTTGACCCGCAGGCCGACCTGCTGCTCGACCTCGCGGATGAAGTCGCCGCCGTTGGCGGCCTCGCGCACGGCGCTGGTGGCCACCGCCTTGATGCGCGTCACCCCCTGGCGCTCCGCGAGAGTGCGGAAAGCGGAGAGGGTGCGCACTCCCGCGTCGATGGCGCGCGGGGAGAGGCGCCCCTTGTTGAGCGTGCGCTTGCCGAGCCGGACCATTTCCTTGGCTCGATCGAGAACGTGGAAACGGCCGTCCGACTCGACCTGAGCGACGACCATGTGAATGGAATTCGTGCCGACGTCGACGGCGGCGATGCGCATATCGAACCTTACCCCTGCCTCCACCTCAACACGTCCCGCTCTCTTGTAGCACAAACGGATCGCGACGCCACGACGCGGTCCCAAATAACCAGGGCGGTGGCGGCGACATCTACGGAACGACACTGCAGGTACAGCCGTCGATCGGCCCCGTGCTCCCGGCGCAACCCTCGACGGTGCAACCGAAGTCGGCCGCCGTCGCCGACGGGCTGCCCTTGCAGCGAGGCACATAGGGGAGGGCCGAGAGATCCCTCCCCTTTTCACTACCGCGCGTAGTGTCGACGTGCTTCACGGCCCCGTAACGTCCGCGCAGCGTCCTGGTAACACTTCGCCGCTACACTGCAGCTAAGGTGGCGGCAGCCCGGACGGACGCGGCCCCTCTTCGATCATGACTTTACGATCGCCCTCGCACCGCATAACATACGTACAGGTTGGCGTCCGGCCCCGCGCGCTTCCGAGGAAGACACAGTCGCGGCCGGGGCCAGGCGAATCGAGGAGCGATGCACGGGCCTATGACGACGAGGAATCGGCCGGGGTAACCGAGGGGGGTGGGCTGTGGAAGCCAGACCGCACGTGGACCGTCACTACGAGGAGGAGCTGCGCGAGCTGCGCCATCGCATTCTCGAGATGGGCGGCTTGGTCGAGAAGCAGATTTCCGACGCCATGCAGGCTTTGGTCGACCGCGACGGCGCGGCGGCTCAGGCGATCATCGAACGGGACCGGACCGTGAACCGGATGGATGTCGAAGTCGACGACATCTGCCTGCGGCTCTTGGCCCTGCACCAGCCCGCCGGACGCGACCTGCGTCTCATCACGACGGCACTCAAGGTTACGACCGACCTGGAACGGGCGGGGGACATGGCCGAGAACATCTGCGAGCGGGTCATCGAGCTCAGCGGCGAGCCGCAGCTCAAGCCTCTCATCGATCTGCCCCGCATGGCGATCATTGCCCAGGACATGCTGCGCGAAAGCCTCGATGCGTTCGTACGCGAGGACGTCGACTTGGCGCTCAAGGTCT
The DNA here is from genome assembly GCA_963721115.1 of uncultured bacterium. GTDB lineage: Bacteria > Desulfobacterota > Binatia > HRBIN30 > CADEER01 > CAVRIA01. Next base: position 50,603 of record CAVRIA010000024.1, on the reverse strand, counting down.
GCCGCGACGACGACCAGGTCGACGACCTGACCGCGCAGATCTTCCGCGAGCTGATCTCCTACATGATGGAAGACGCGCGAACGATCACAAGGGCCCTGCGCCTGGTGTTCGTCTCCAAGTACCTCGAGCGCGTCGCCGACCACGCCACCAACATCGCCGAGATGGTGATCTTCATGGTCCGGGGCAAGAGCATCCGCCACCTCGATCGACTCCCCGTTTCGCTGTGAACGAAGGCGCGCGAAAGAAGATCCTGGTCGTCGAGGACGAGCCGGACATCTGCGAGCTGGTGCGGTACAACCTCGAGCGCGCCGGGTACAAGGTGGTCGAGGCGCACGACGGCGAGGCGGCTCTGGCGCTGGCGCGAAGCGAGCAGCCGGCTCTGGTGATCCTCGATCTGATGCTGCCCGAGGCCGACGGTATGGAGATCTGCCGCATCCTGCGCGGCCGCCCGGAGACGGCTGCTCTGCCGATCGTCATGCTGACGGCCAAGGCGGCGGAGGTCGACCGGGTGCTCGGCCTGGAGCTCGGCGCCGACGACTACGTCACCAAGCCCTTCAGCCCGCGCGAGCTCGTGGCTCGGGTCCGCGCCGTCCTGCGCCGCGCCGAGGGCGTCGACGGCGAGCGGCCGGCGGATGTCTTCGAGCGGGGCCGGCTGCGTATCGATTTCGACAGTCACGAGGCCTGGCTCGACGGACGACCGCTGGAGCTCAGCCTGCGCGAGTTCGAGCTGCTCAAGTTCTTCGTGCGCAACCCCAACCGGGTCTTCGACCGCCTCACCATCCTCGACCTGGTATGGGGCCAGGATACCTACGTCGAGCCGCGCACTGTGGACGTGCACGTGCGCCGCCTGCGGCTGCTGGTCGAGCGCGACCCGGCCAACCCCGAGCTCATCCACACCGTGCGCGGTGTCGGCTACAAGTTCAACGACCAGGCCCTCGGCGCATGAGCGGACCCACTTTCGCGCGCCGCGACCGGGCGAGGGAGCCGGGCCGGTGCAGCGACACGGGGACGCCGTGACCGTCTGGTTGCTGCTCGCGGCCGCCGGCGGGCTGGGCCTCGCCGCGCTGTGGCGTTGGGACCGCGGCCGCCGGCGAGCGCGGACGCTGATGCGCTTCGCGGCGGCCGTGGCCGAGGAGACCGACCTGCCCCCCCTGCCGCCGGCGTTGCGCGGTTCCTTGGGCGACTGGCAGCAGAGTCTGACCGAGATCAGTGCGGCGCAGGGCGAACGCCTGCGCAGCGTTCGCACCGAAGAGCGGCGGCTGCAGGCGGTGCTCGGCGGCATGGTCGAAGGCGTGCTGGTGATCGACGGTGCCGGCACCGTCGTCCTGATCAACCGGCGCGCCGAGCAAATCCTCGACCTGGCACCCGGACGGTATTCGGGGCGGTCTCTCATCGAGCTGACCCGGCACCCGGATCTGCACGAGCTGGTGCAGTGGGTAATGAGCGAGGGCGGGCTGGCCCGACCGTCGGCGCGAGAGATCGCGCTCGATGGCTCTCGGCAGCAGGTTTTGCGGGTGACCGCGACGCCACTCTCGGTCACAACCGACGGCGGTCGCGCCTACATCCTCGTCTTCCACGACATCAGCGAGCTCAAGCGCCTGGAGCGCATCCGGCGCGACTTCGTGGCCAACGTCTCGCACGAGCTGCGCACGCCGCTGGCGGCGATCCGCGGCTACACCGAAACGCTGCTCGGCGGCGCCCTCGACGACGCCGAGCGGGCGCGCCGCTTCCTCGGCATCATCGAACGCCACACCGACCGCCTCGGCCGCCTGGTCGACGACCTGCTGACTCTGTCCGACCTCGAGCTCGGGCGCACCGCGTTGCGGCGCGCTCCGGTCGCCGCCGTCTCGATCGCCGAAGCGACGTTCGAGGTCCTGCGCCACAAGGCGGTGTCCGCCGGAATCGCCCTGGAGCAGGACATCGCGCCCGGAACCCCGAAGCTGGACGCGGACGAGGATCGACTCGAGCAGGCGATCCTCAACCTGGTCGACAACGCCATCAAGTACACCCCGCAGGGAGGGCGCGTCACGTTCAGCGCCTGCGCGGCGCCGGGGGCTCGGGTCCCGGAAGGAGCGTCGGTTGCGGAGAAGGCGAGCTTCATCGAGCTTTCGGTGACGGACACCGGGGTGGGTGTTCCGCCCGAGGATCTCCCTCGTCTGACCGAGCGCTTCTACCGCGTCGACAAGGCGCGCTCGCGCGAGCTCGGCGGCACGGGCCTCGGTCTGGCGATCGTCAAGCACATCGTGCAGGCGCACGGCGGCTGGATGCGCATCGAGAGCCAGGTCAACCGCGGCACCAGCGTGCGCCTCTACCTCCCGGCCTTCGACGGAGCGGACGACCTCGCCTAGTGTAGAGAAGGCTCGTACTCAGATTGCGGACGATCCGACGCCGCGAGGGCGAGCCTGCCGGTGAGCCGTTTGCCGTGCCCAGCGTGGCTCGGCAGGAGCCTCGCCTTCGCAGCTTGCATCAGCGGGTCGGTATCCTTCCGATCAACGGGTCGCCGGAGCCAATTGAGGCTGCAGCGGCGCTGTGCGGGGACGCCGTGGAGAGGGGATGCGGAGCTGCCGTATGAGCTGGATGGTCTCGGTGCGCAGCCGCGCTTCCGACAGGCACTCCGTCCGCGCGTACGCCAGCCTCGGGTCGATTCCGTTCCGCGTGTGGAAGTTCGGATCTCCGAGATGCGGGTTCATCACCCGCTCTCGCGTCTCCGGATCGAGCATGCCGCGATCGATGTCGATTCCCATCCCGTTGCACAGCTGGGAGAGGACGTCCTTCGGGGCGCCGACGAGGCCTTCGTAGTGGACGACGAATTTTCGCTCCGCGGGTACGTGCCGCAGGAAAAAGCGGATGTTCATCTGCTGGATCACCCACTTCGTCTCCCGATCGCGCGCCAGGGGAGTCATGCCGCGGTAGAGCCGCTCGACGGCGCGATTGGCGGAGCGCAGCACGGTTTGGCGCAGCGGATGGAGGCGCGCGTGCCGCTGCTCTCGCTCGCGCAACTTGAGGCGCAGATGCGAGTCGATCACGGCCATCGGATGGCGAAGGATCCAGATGCAGAAGGGGCGCAGGGCATGCGCGCGAGCCAGGGTTTCGAGCTCGTTCGCGTAGGCGGGAGTCTTGTCGACCAGAAAGGCGTCCGCGGGCAGGAAGCTCAGCAGCCAGCGGTACACGTCGAGAGTGGAATGCCCCCGGCACGCGTCGTCGATCTCTCCGAGGCGCTTCGGCCGCCCGATGAGGTCGAAGAACTCGAACACGCTCTCCATCGCCACGGGCTTGCGGGCGCGCCAGGTATCGTAGTCCGGGTAACGCAGGAGAAACATCTCGGATGGCGCCACGACCTTCTGGTGTTCGCCCAGCATGACGCGCAGAAGCGTGGAGCCGGAGCGCTCGGAGCTGAGGACGAGAACGAGGCGCGCCCCCGCTCCCGGCAGTGAATCGGCCACTGGCATTTGCATGAGTCCTCTCCTTCTCGTCGTCGGAACGGCGAGCCGGTGGCTCACCGGCCGAGCTGGCTCGCGGCGCCGGCGACTGGACGGAACGACCCGAGCGCCGCCGCGGCCAGACCGCCAACTCGATTGTGGTTCACGGGGAAGAGCCTACGCCGCCCGTGTTACGGGGACTTTCCGGCTCTGTTAGAGGTCGGGGAAGTTACTGTGACTGACCGGGTGGAGACTGCAGGCTAGTGCTCGTCGACCGAGCAGACGCAGCCCTCGATCGCGCCGTTGCCGGAGGCGCGTCCCTCGACGAGGCAGGAGACGTCTCCGCCGCCGCGATTGTGCGCGTCGGGGCCACTTGCGAGCCGTGACCCGCATCCTTCTCCATGCCGCGCTGGTTGGCGAGGTGGCGCAGCCAGCTCCCGACCACCGGAGCGGTCACGGCGACACCGCTCGCGGCAACACCGACGCCCACGGCAGGAGCGTCGGTCTGCGGCGCCGCCGGCCGAAAAGTCCGCCCGTCCCCACACCTGACCGCGCCTCTCGTCTCATCGGACCGATCGGACCAATCGGACCGATCGGACGGATCCAGCTCGGTCCCGAGCCCGCGGCGCTTGCGCCGCTGCGCTCATCCGCCAATGATGGGGGACAATGGACGACGGCAGGAGGCGGAGACGGCGGCGACGGCGCTGGATGATCGTGTTGATCGCCGTGCTCATCGGCGTGTGGCTCAGCCGCCCGTGGTGGGCCGGCCCGGCCGTGCCGGAAGGGAGCTACGTCCTTCTCGACCTGCAGGGCAACTACGCCGAACGCGCACCCGACGGGGTGCTCAAGCGGCTGTTCGGCGAGCCGTCGCCGTCGCTCTTCGACGTCCTGGCGGTCATCCGCGAGGCCGCCGACGACAGCCGCGTCGCGGGCATGGTCATTCGCGTGCGCTCGCTCGAGATCGGCTGGGCGAAGGCGCAGGACATCCGCGACGCTCTCCTCCGCTTTCGGAACAGCGGTAAGCCACTGCGCGCTTACCTGGAGCAGGAGTTCGCCAACAGCACGCTCGAGTACTACATCGCCAGCGCCGCCGACACCATCGACCTGCCGCCGGCCGGCACGGCGCCGCTCAGCGGCCTGGTCGGGCAATACGTCTTTCTCGGCGGCGTCTGGGACAAGCTCGACATCCAGATGAACGTCGAGAAGATCCGCGAGTACAAGACCTTCGGCGACATGATCGCCAACAAGGAGATGTCTCCGTACCAGCGCGAGATGGAGAACTCCCTCCTCGACAGCCTCTACTCGCAGCTGGTGAGCGGAATCGCCAACGACCGCAATCTCGACCCCGACGCCGTACGGGCGGCGATCGACGCCAGCCCGGCGAGCGCCGCGGAGCTGCAGGGGCGCCACCTCGCCGACGGCGTGCACTTCCTCGACCAGCTCCGCACCGAGCTGTTGGGGGAAAAGCGCGACTTCCTGCCCGCCGACAAGTACGGCACAGCCGGCGGTCTGGAGCCTCGCGACGTCTGGCCCGACGGCAAGATCGCGGTGGTCTACGGGGTGGGGCCGATCGTGACCGGCGAGAGCGAGTCGAGCGCCGTCACCGGCCGCGTCGCCATGGGCTCGGACACCATCGTCGAGGCGTTCGACAAAGCCGGCGACGACGACGACGTCAAGGCCATCGTCTTCCGCATCGACAGCCCGGGCGGCTCCGCCCTGGCTTCCGACCTCATCTGGCGGGCGACGCGGCGCGCAGCGCGCAAGAAGCCGATCATCGTCTCCATGTCCGACGTCGCCGGGTCGGGCGGCTACTACATCGCCGCCGGGGCGACACGCATCCTCGCGCAGCCGGGAAGCCTCACCGGATCGATCGGCGTCGTCCTGACCAGGCCCAACATCGGCGGCCTCCTCGCCAAGCTGGGCATCAACAGCGAGACACTGAAGCGCGGCGAGCTGGCCGACATGACGTCGCTCACGACGCCCCTGACCGCGAGCGCGCGGGCGCACCTGGTCGACAGCATGCAGCGCGTGTACGACGTCTTCGTGCAGCGCGTGTCGGAAGGGCGCGAGCTGACGCCGCAGCGGGTCAACGAGATCGGGCGGGGGCGCGTCTGGACCGGCGAGCAGGCGCTGGCGAACGGCCTGGTGGACGAGACGGGCGGCTTCTTCGCCGCCCTCGACGCCGCCAAGACGGCAGTGGGCATTCCCGTGTCGCGCAAGGTCGAGCTGGTCTTCTACCCGAAGCAGAAGGGGCTCGGGGAGCGCCTGATCGAGCTGTTCGGCACGCGCGTCTTCGGGCCGCCGCCCGCCTGGTGGCAGAACCTGCGCGGCGCCCTGAGCGCCTACGAGTTCCCGGCCGGCAGCATTCTCACGATGATGCGCGGTCGATTCGAGCTCGACTAGTCAAGCGCATGGGCGTCCCTGCTACATTTCGATCTCGACGCCGTGCCAGAAGGAGACGTGGTCCTTGATCTGCTTGGCCGCGTCCTTCGGCTGCGGGTAGTACCAGGCGGCGTCCTTGTTCGTCTGCCCGTCGACCACCACATCGTAGTAGCTGGCGGTGCCCTTCCAGGGGCAGACCGTGTGCGTCTCGCTGGCGCGGAAGTACTCGCGCCGGATCGAATCGGGCGGGAAGTACTGGTTGCCCTCGACCACCTCGCAGTGGGCGCTCTCCGCCAGGACCGCTCCCTTCCACGTCGCCTTCGGCATGTCTTCTTCCTCCAGTGCACATCGTACACCGGGCGAGAGCGGCCGAGAACCGGTCATTCGATGTCGAAGCGCTTCATCATCCGGTAGAGCGTCGTGCGATCGATGCCGAGGGCGCGGGCCGCCTCGGCGCGCTGCCCGCGCGCCGCCTCCAGAGCGGCGCGGATGCGCACCGCCGCCGCGCTGTCGAGCGCCTCCTGCAGCGTTCCCTCACCGGTCGGCTGCTCGGCGCGCGGCCGCTCCTCGAGGAGGAGGTCGTCCGGTCCGATCGCCTCGCCGCGCGCCAGCACCACGGCGCGCTCGATGGCGTTCTCCAGCTCGCGCACGTTGCCCGGCCACGAATGGCGCGCCAGCGCCTGCTCCGCCGCGGCGGTCAGCGCCAGGCGCCGGCCGGCCTCGCGCCCGTGGCGCTCGAGGAAGCGCTGGGCGAGCGGTAGGACGTCCTCGCCCCGCTCGCGCAGCGGAGCGAGCTGGATCGGGATCACGTTGAGCCGGAAGAAGAGGTCCTCGCGAAAGCGGCCGGCCTCGACCTCGGCGCGCAGCGGCCGGTTGGTCGCCGCGACGACGCGGGCGTCGACGCGGCGCGGCTCCGTGCCGCCGACGCGCAACACCTCGCCCTCCTGCAGGACGCGCAGGAGCTTGGCCTGGAAGTCCGCCGTCGTCTCGCCGATCTCGTCCAGAAAGAGCGTTCCCCCGTCGGCCCGCTCGAAGCAGCCCGCCCGCGCCGCGACGGCGCCGGTGAACGATCCCTTTTCGTGCCCGAAGAGCTCGCTCTCGAGGACGCCCTCGGCGAAGGCCTTGCAGTTGACGGCGACGAAGGCGCGCCCGACGCGGTCGCTCCAGTAATGCAGCAGGCGCGCCACCAGCTCCTTGCCGGTGCCGCTCTCGCCCTGGATCAGCACCGTGGAGCGACTCGGCGCGACGCGGCGGACGAGATCGAGCAGCTCGCGGCTGCGCGGGCTCTCCGCCACCACCTCGGCCGGGGCGTAGCGGCCGGCCACCTCCTGGCGCAGATAGCGATTCTCGCGCTCGAGGCGGGTGAGCTCGAGAGCGCGCGCCACCACGGCGCGCAGCTCGTCGTTGTCGAACGGCTTGGTGACGTAGTCGAACGCCCCCTCGCGCATCGCCGCGACCGCCGACGGCACGCTGCCGTGCGCGGTGATCAGGATGACGGGCAGCGACGCCCGGCGGGCGCGCAGCTCCCGCAAGAGCTCCATGCCGCCCATCTCCGGCATCTTCAGGTCGGTCACCACGGCGTCGGCACCTCGCTGATCCACCTCTTTCAAGGCCGCCGCGCCGCTCGAGCAGGTCGCGCACTCGTACCCGGCGCGCCCCAGGGCGGTGGCGATCACGCTCGCCATGCGCTCCTCGTCGTCGACGACGATCACGCGCGGCTTCATCGGTCGAGGCGCCCGGCGCCGGCGCGGAACGCATTCTGAGGAAAGGGACCCATCGGCTTCCCCCGATCATTCGCCAATCGCCGCCGCCGACGCAAACGTACGGGTTGTGGCAAAACCGCGACCAGCCGGCCGAGCCTCGGACGAGGCGGCGGACCGATCGGCGTCCTGGCCGTTGAATGGCGTGTGCTTTGCTAGAATAAGCCCGGCGCCATACCGCCGGCACAAGGAGGAACGTCGATGAAGGTCTTCCGAAGGTTCAGCTTGATCGTTCGGGGCAAGACGGAGAAGCTGCTCGACCGGCTCGAGGATCCGGAGGAGCAGCTGGCGGTGTTCGTGAACGAGCTGAACGCGCAGATGCGCGACCTGCAGAAGGCGGTGGCGCGGGCGCTGGCCGACGAGAAACGGCTGAAGATGGAGATCGAGGATCTGATGGCGCAGGCGGCGGAGTGGGAGAAGCGCGCCGTCCTGGCGGTCGAGTCCGGCGACGACGGCCTGGCGCGCGAGGCGCTGCTGAAGAAGGACGAGCTGGAGGCTCGCTCGCTCGTCCTGCAGAAGAGCTGGGAGGAGCAGAAGGCGGCGACCGGGAAGCTCAAGCAGTCCCTGCGCGCGAGCAAGGATCGGGTCGCCGAGGCGAAGCGCAAGTACACTCTTCTGCTGGCGCGCTACCGCTCGGCGGAGACGACGAAAAAGGTGCACGAGTCCCTGTCCGTGCGCTCGGACGACTCGCCGATGGAGCTGATGGACAAGCTCAGCGAGCGCATCCGCGTCATCGAGGCGGAGACGGAGGCGGCCCTGGAGATGGGGGGCGAGACGGTCGACGCCGATCTCGAGGCGCGCTTCGCCACGCTCGAGAAGGCGAAGCGCGGCGGCGACGCTCTCGACCAGCTGAAGGCGAGACTGGCCGAAGGTCACGTCTGATCTCAGCCCGGGCTTCCGTCCCGTGCCTCCGCCTGCAGCGGGTCGTCCTCCGCCAAGCGAAGCTCGTTCTCCAGGTGCGCCAGCTCCGCGGCGCCGTCGTTACCGGCGCCGGCGACGCTCAGCGAGCCCTCCAGGCGTCGCAGCACCGCGTTCAGCTGCAACAGCCCGTTGTAGAGCCGCGCGTGCTGCTCCTGGACGTCGAGATAGGCGGCGAAGTCTCTCTGCAGGGCGACCTTGGCCCGAACCAGCTCGTCGACAGCCGCCGCGCCATTCGAAGACTGCAGGCGCGCCTCGACCACGGCCAGCCTCTCCTTGATGTCGTTCAGGCTGCGCGACGAGAGGAAGGCCTCGTAGCGCTCCAGGGTGCGGGCCGCTTCGAGACCGGCGCCGACCACTCGCGCCAACCCGTCTGCATCGATCGGCGCCGAGCCGTTTTCCAGGGCACTGCGCAGGCGCAGGTAGCTCGCCGCGGCGCGGCCGGCCAGCGTCGCCAGATTCGGATCGCGGAGGCGGCGGATGCCGCCGGCGAGGCCGAGCACGATCGGATCGATCGCCGCGTGCCTGCGCCGGCGCAGGCGGCGCACGCTGACCAGCGGTCGGGTGCGGAGGCGGTACAGACCCATCAGGATCAGCTCTCCGGCGAGCACGAGCGCAATCTTCACCAGCATGGGCAAGGTGGTGCCCGCCGCCAGAACGGGCAGGATCGGCAGGAGCGCCAGCGCCAGCGAGTAGCGCGGCAGCTCGAGGTCGCGCGACAGGCTGTCGGTGACGCGCGGATCGCAGGGCAGGGCGGAGAGCTCGTGCGCCAGGCTTGCCGCGGTCTGGCGGCTGACGCCGCGGACGACAATGACCGGCGGGCGCAGCCGCTGCGGGTCGACCCGCAGGGCGCCGGCGAAGGTGCCGCGCAGGTGCCGGGCCAGAGCCGCCGGGTCGTCACAGCGCCGCAGGATGACAGAGTAGCGCCCGCGCGCGTAGACGTCGGCGACGAACCGTCCACAGCCGTGGCAGAAGGGCAGACCGGGGATGATCTCGGTCTTGCAGCCGAGGCAGATCGAACGGCCGCGTGTCTCCTCGCCCAGGGCGGTCGCGCGCTCGCCGCGCTCCAGGTCCTCGAGTAGCTCGTCGCAGCTCTGGTAACGCGCGTTCGGGTCCAGGCGCAGGCACTTGGCGACGACCGCGGCCAGCCAGGGGGGCGCGTCCGGACGCAGAAGGCCCAGCGGTGTCAGCTCGCCGCGGATCTGCTGCGCCAGGACGGCGGGAAGGGAGCCGGCGGGGTACGGGGGGCGCCCCGCCAGCAGCTCGTAGAAGATCGCCCCCAGGCCGTAGACGTCCGAGCGCGCGTCGGCGCGCGGCGAACGAAAGAGCTCCGGCGCCATGTACTCCGGCGTGCCGATGATCGTGCCCGTCTTCGTCAGGTCGGACATGGTGCTGACCTTCGAGATGCCGAAGTCGACCACCTTGACCTCGCCGGCCGCACCGATGAGCACGTTCTGCGGCTTGAGATCGCGGTGCAGCACGCCGAGCCGATGGCAGTCCTGCACGGCGCCGGCGATGGCACGCGCGACCGGTAGAAACTCTCCGACCGGCATCGGCCCGCGCTGCTGGATGTACCTCTTGCCGTCGAGGCCGTCGCAGCATTCCATGCAGAGGATGGACAGGTCGCCGTCCTGGTGGACCGAGTAGACGCGCACCACGTTGGGATGGCGCAGCGAGCGGATGATCTGCGCCTCGCGGGCGAAGCGTTCCACCGCAGCCGGGTCCGGCGCCAGGAACGGGTCGAGCACCTTGAGAGCCACCGGCGTCTGCGTCTGCCGGTCGAGTGCCCGGTAGACCGTCGAGCTGCGCCCGCGGCCGAGCACCCGCTCGACGGTGAAGCGGCCGGCGAGCTCGTGGCCGGGCGGCAGCGAGTCGTAGCGATTCACGGCAACGCCCCCAGCTCGGCGTGAATGGCGCGCGACAGCTCGATGTCGCCGGCGAGGTCGCGCACCGCCCCCTCGAGCAGCTCGCGCTCCGGCTCCTGCAGCGGCGCCTGCAGGACGAGCAGCCGGCCGAGCAGGGAGTTGAAGACGTACTGCAGGTGGACGAGTCGATTGGTGAGGCGCGAGTGCTTCTCCTCGAGGGCACAGGCGGCGGCGATCTCGTTCCCCAGCTCTTCCCTTCGCTCGACCAGTGCCGGCTCGGGCGACGCCTCCAGCTCGCGTTCCAGCGCCGCGTGGCGATCGCTCAGCTGCGCCAGTCGCGCCGGGTCGAGTCCCGGCTCCATGGCCGCTATCGCGTTTGCTACCTCGGCGGCCGTTCTCAGAAGATCCTCGAGCTTGCCGGCGACATCGGCCCCGGCGTCGCCGCCGAGCTTCCGGACCAGAAGGTACTTCTCGACCATCTGGGAGATGTGCGTCTTGAGTGAGGTGCTGGCGGCCGACGCGAAGAAGGGCACGAGATCGCGCAGCCATCCGTACGCCTCGTCGACCCGACGCACGAGCTGGTCGCTGCGCAAGACCGGCTTGCGACGCTCTTTGCGGTAGATCCCGATCGCGGCCCAGGTCAGGAAGCCGAAGGCGGCGATCTCGATGACGGTGACCGTCTCCGGCCCGCCGCTGATCAGCCAGGTCCACCGCTCCGGACCGCTCCAGAACCGGAAGGCGTTTGCGATGGCCTTCCACGGAGAAAAGAGGACCGCCTGTGCCCAGAAGGTCGCCGCCAGGCTCAAGAGGCCGGGCACCAGCAGCAGTACGACGAGGGGCCGGCGCGCCCGCCGTGCGCGCGTCATCTGCTCCGCCTCCAGGTAGATGCCGTGCTTCTGGGCGCTGCTCTTGATGATCTCGGCCGAGAAGCGATCGAGACCCGATACCAGCAGAGGGGTCGGGCGCGAAGCTGGCGGCAGGGAGACACCGAGCGCGGACTTCAAGTATCGGTTGAGCTTCCGGCGGTCCTGGGTGTCGGTGGTCAGGAGCTGCCAATTTCCCGCCTTTCCGGCATCGAACCGGTTGAATCCGCAGAACGCGCAGACGGGGAGCTCCGCGGTCGTTTCGGCGCCACAGCGGACGCACTCCCGCCGGGGGAGGGCGGGGAGCTCCCGGGCGACGACCTGGCGGCGCTCGATGTCCGCCAGCACTTCGTCGGCGGACTGGTAGCGATCGTAGCCCTGCTTGGCGAGCAGGCGCTCGAGGAGATCCTGCAGCCAGGCCGGAGCGTCCGGCCGATGCGCGTCGAGACGCGGCAGCGGGGCGCGCAGGTGCTGGTGGTAGAGGACCGCCAGAGAGTCTCCACGAAAGGGGAGCTCTCCGGTCAGCAGCTCGAAGGCGATGACTCCGAGCGCGTACAGGTCGGTGCGCGGGTCGAAGGTGTTGGCGGCGAAGAGCTCCGGCGCCATGTACTCGGGCGACCCCAGGGAGGTTCCCGTCTGCGTCAGATCGCCGAGAGACGTCATACGGGCGATGCCGAAGTCGAGCAATCGGACCAGCCGGTTCTCGTCGACCATGATGTTCTGAGGCTTCAGGTCCCGGTGGATGACGTTTCTGGCGTGGCAGGCCGAGAGGATGCGCAGCACCTGGGTGACGATCGCCAGGGCGGCGTCGATCTCGAGTGGGGCGTTGAGCCTGAGGTACTTCTTGAGGTCGCCGCCCTCGATGTACTCCATCACCAGGTAGGTGCCGTCGCTCTCGGTCACCAGGTCGTAGATGGAGACGATCTGCGGGTGGTTCAGGAATCGGGTGATGCGGATCTCACGCCGAAATCGCTCCAGGCTGATGGGGTCGGCGCGCAGGTGTGGATTGAGGACCTTGATCGCCACGACCGTTCCGTTGGTCGGGTCGATGGCCTTGTAGACCCGGGCCGAAACCCCTTCTCCGATCAGCTCGAGATCGGCGTAACGATCGGTGGCGCCCATCGCGCCCTGGTTGAGCAAGAAGCATGCGCGAAGGACGAGACCGTGTCGTCCGCGCCGCCGGCGAGAGTCGGCGGCATTCCCTTGCCGCGAGGGCTCTGACGAGTGGGCAAGGGTGGAGCGGCCCTGTATGGGTGGGGCATGGCTTCGGCGCCCCGATTCCGCGTCGGCACCGCCTCCTGGACCGATCCCACGCTGATCGCCAGTGGCGCCTTCTATCCGGCGTCGGCTCGCAGCGCGGAGGAGCGACTGCGCTTCTACGCCGGGTCCTTCGACACCGTGGAGGTGGACTCGACCTACTACGCGCTGCCTTCCGAGCGGAATGCGGCTCTCTGGGTCGAGCGCACGCCGGCGGACTTCGTGTTTCACTTCAAGGCCTTCGCCCTGCTCACCGGGCACGGCGCCGAGACCGCGCGGCTGCCGCGGGCGGTGAAGGACCTGCTGGCCGAGGAGGACCTCGCCAAGCCGCGCCTGTCGAGCCCCAGCGAGGAGGTGCGCGACCTCTCCTTCCGGATGTTCGCACAGGCACTGGAGCCGCTGCGCCGGGCGGGCAAGCTCGGATTCCTCGTCTTTCAGTTCCCGCCCTGGTTCACCGCCACGCGGCGCAACGCCGGCTACATCGAGCAGTGCCGGGATCGCCTGCCGGAGCACGACGTTGCCGTCGAGTTCCGACACCCGAGCTGGCTGCAGGAGGGCAGGAGAGGGCGGGCGTTCGACCTCCTGCGCTCGCTCGGGCTCGCGTACGTCATCGTCGACGAGCCGGCCGTGCCCGGGGCCGTGCCCGCCGTCTGCGAGACCACGACCGACGACGCCTACGTGCGCTTTCACGGCCGCAACGCGGAGAGCTGGTCGAAGAAGGGCATCTCCGCCGCCGAGCGCTACCAGTACCTGTACAGCGAGGCGGAGCTGTCCGAGTGGAACGGCCGCCTGCGCGGTTGCACGCGCGTACCGCGCACGTGATCTTCAACAACTGCTACGCCAACTTCGGCGTGATGAACGCCACGACGATGAAGCAGATGCTGAGGGAGCGCTGAGGTCGCCTCCCCGGGCGGCCCAGGTCGTGCGCTTCTTGCTTGACTATCGGGGACGGAGTACGGCCATAATCGTTTTCCAGCCCGGTTCTTCCGACTCGAGAGGGAACAGAGACAACGTGCAGAGAGTGGGGCGAGCATCCTACCGACGCGGGGCGGCACTACTGACCGGCGCCGCGCTTCTCGTGCTGCTCGGCGTGCGGCCCGCGGCGGCGGGGATCGATTTCTCCCGTGCCGACCCACTGCCGCTGCCGTCGCGCGGCGCCTACATCGCGATCGGCGACTTCAACCGGGATCACAAGGACGACGTCGCGGTCGTCGCCGGCGCGGGCGGCTCGGTCAGGATCTTTCTCGGGTCGTCCCAGTCGGCGTCCCGGCTGGAGGTCGGGCGCAACCTCGTCTTCGGCAGCTCGCTGCGCGGCGCGGCGATCGGCGACGTAAACAACGACGGGTACCCGGATCTCGTCGTCGCCGACGAGCGGGCGCGCGGCGTCTGGGTGGTCACCGGCAAGGGCGACGGCCGCTTCGGCGTGCCGAGGCTGATTCCGCTGGGACGCAATCCGGTCGCCGTCGCGATCGGGGATTTCGACGGGGCTCACGGCAACGACATCGCCGCAGCCGACCGCCGGCGCAACGCGATCCAGATGCTCCTCAACTCCGGGTCCAGCGTCCCGACCTATACGCGCCTGTCGGAAATCCCGATCGGCCAGGGCCCAGCGGACGTCTTTGCGCGTGATCTCGACGGCGACGGGCACCTCGACCTCGCAGCGATCGACCTCGGCGGGCCGCAGGTCAAGGACATCGGCCTTGTGCTCTTCGAACAGGTCGATCACAGCCGGCCGGTGTTCTCGGCGCCGTACAACTTCGTGGTCGGCGAGAAGCCGGAGTCGGCGGGTGTCGCCGACGTGGACGCGGACGGGCTGGCCGACGTCTACGCCCTCAACCGCCCGCTGACCTCGACCAACAGCAACGTAAACGTCCTCCTCAACCGGGGAAACGGCCAGTTCGCGGCGCCCCTGACCTTCGAGGTCCCATGCCCGTTCTTCACCGGCGGGCTTTTCTGCCGCGCTCGCGTGGCCACTGCCGGCGACTACGACGGGGACGGCGCAGCGGATCTGGCCGTGGCCCTGAACGACCCGCGTCCCTTTGCCAACAACGACGCGCTGCAGATCTTCGGCAGCCGGCGCGACGGGCGCTTTTCGTTCGGCGCCGTTCTCACCATCGGCAAGGCCCCCGTGGCGATGGCCTCGGCGGACGTCAACGGCGACAGGGTGCCCGACATCGTCATCGTCTCCGGTGAAGATCCGCAGATCCAGGCGTTCATCAACACGTCGACGCCGGGCGACGAGCCGGACGGCAGCCGTTGCCTCTTCGACAGCGAATGCTCGTCTTCCGCCTGCGTCGACGGGCGCTGCTGCGTCAGTCGCTGCCAGTCCAATGAGCGCTGCAACGTTCCCAACCGGGAGGGTACCTGCATTCGCGTTCAGCAGCCGATCCAGTGCGGCGGAGACGCCATCTGCCCGTCTGGAAAGTGTCGCGACGGCTTCTGCTGCGACCAGGACTGTTCCGCCCCCGGGCGCTGCGACGTGAGCGGCTTCGAGGGCATCTGCCTCGAGCCGTTGTCGGCCGGAGACAGCTGCGACTTCGACCAGGAGTGCGACTCCGGTGTCTGCCGCGGCGGCTTCTGCTGCTCGGGTGCCTGCCCGGGCGCCTGCGATGGGCTGGGAATGTGCCGGCACGAGCTGCCAAACGGCGCCGGCTGCCGCTCCGACGTCGAGTGCGCCTCGCAGGTGTGCGACCAATTCGACGAGGTCTGCTGCGACCGCGAGTGCGACCTCGCCTCCGAGTTCTGCGACGGCGGCACGTGCCGTCTTTTCGGAACACCCCTGCCTACCGCAACGGGGACTCCGACGCCGACGGCGACGCCGACGCCGCGCGGCAAAGGGGCTCTCTGTGGCGAGCCGGAGGACTGCCAGTCGGGCTTCTGCGTCGACGGCGTCTGCTGCGCCGCCGCCTCCTGCCCGGCGGGACAGTTCTGCTCGTTCGGCAGTGGTGCGTGCGTGTCCGGAATGGCCCCCTGCCGCGGCGATCTCAACGGGGACGGCGTCGTCGTCGTCAGCGAGCTGATCACCGCCGTCAACAACGCGCTCGACGGCTGCCCGGCCAGCGGCGTGTGCGCCGGTGACTTCGACGGCGACCGCCAAGTCACCATCGTCGAGCTGGTGAATGCGATCGGCAACGCGGTGAGCGGCTGCCCCGGCTGAAATTCGCCGTCGGGTCCGCCGCTCACGGATTAGGCACGAACGGACCGCGTGCCGCCGGATTCAGCATCCCCGCGCCGGCGGCCCCGCGGTCGCCCGACTGAATCAGCGCCGAAAGCCCTGGCACGCCCTGTGCCCTAGAGGCGCCCATGCCGTCCCAACGGAAAATCGGCGCGGCAGCCGGCGGGGCGGGGTGGAAGCAGGCTGCAGACGACGAGGACATGGCCGGGCAGCGGGCCGCTCTGCAGGCGAGTCTGGTGACGTTCCGACAGATGGTGTGCGCCGAGATCGACCTCTCCGGCGAGGGTTCGCGAGACCTGCTGAGGCAGCGGCTCTTGCATCTGCGGAGCACGCTGCGCCGCCACTTCGAGCTCGAGGAGCGGGGCGGCCACCTGCTGCGCGCGCTCGACACCCGTCCCGATCTCCGGCGGCTCGTCGTGCGCCTGCGCGAGCAGCACGGGCGGATCCTGTTCGCGGTCGAGAGCCTCCTTCTCGCGTCGTACGACGCGGCACGCGCCGAGGAGCTGCGCCCCGAAGCGCTGCGCATCCTCGAGCTCATCGAGAGCCACGAGGACCAGGAGCTTCTGCTTTCCAGAGGTGAGTACCCCCGACGCGATTCGAACGCGTGACCCCAGGATTAGGAATCCTGTGCTCTATCCACCTGAGCTACGGGGGCGTGTTGGTTTTTCGCGGACTTAGCGGATTTTCATCAAGCTGTCCATCCGTTTGCGCCCGATCCCCGTGGTGTTCAGTACCCCCCGGGCGTGCTCAGCGCACGTACAGAAAGTACGTGGTCAGCACCGTGACCGTGCCGACCAGCACCTGCAGAGGCGCCCCGAAGCGGATGAAGTCCGTGAAACGGTAGCCGCCGGCGCCGTAGACCATGAGGTTGGTCTGGTAGCCGATCGGCGTCATGAAGCTCGCCGAGGCGGCGAACATGACCAGGTAGCACATCGGCTTGACGGCGATGCCGGCGCCGCCGCCGGCCGCGACGGCGACCGGGAAGAGCAGGGCGGCGGCGGCGTTGTTGGTCACCAGCTCGGTCAGCAGCATGACGGCCAGGTACACCCCCGCCATCAGGCCGAGCTTGCCGAAAGGGGCCGTGACCGCGACGAGGCCGGCGCCGATCGCCTGCGCGGCGCCGGTGTTCTCCAGCGCCTTCCCGACCGCGAAGGAGGCGGCGATGGCGAGTAGCACCCGGACGTCGAGGGCGCGGCGCGCCTCGGGGCCGGTGATGCAGCGGGTGAGCATCATCGCGCCGGCGCATCCGAGGCCGGCCGCGAAGAGGGAGAGCCACCCGCTGACATTCGACGCGATCATCGCCGCCAGCAGAAGCAGGGCGATCCCGCCGCGCTCGTGCCGCACCGGGGCGCTGCCGCTGACCGTGCTGACCAGCGCGAAGCTGCTGTCGTTGCGGTAGGTGTCCATGAAGTCCTGCCGGGTCTCGAGCAGCAGCGTGTCGCCGAAGCGCAGCTCGATGTCCCCGACCTTGCCGGGCAGGCGCTCGCCGTTGCGGTGAACCGCGATGATCGCGGCGCTGTAGCGGGTGCGAAAGCCCAGCTCGCGAACCGTCTTGCCGGCCAGCGCCGAGCTGTGGGCGACGACGGCCTCGACCAGGAGGCGATTGGCGTTCGGCAGGCCGAGCTTCTCCACCTGATCGCTCGCTGCCGGAACCAGGCCGCGAATCTTGCGCAGGTCGATCACCCCTTCGAGCAGGCCGACGAAGAGCAGGATGTCCCCAGCGCGCAGCTTCGTCTCCGGCGACACCGCCGGCAGGGTCTCGCCGTCGCGCTCGATCTCCACCAGGTAGAGGCCGGGCAGATGTCTCAATCCCGCCGCCTCGATGGTCCGCCCGACGATGGGCGCGGCAGCCTCCACCGTGAAGGCGACGCTGTAGTCGCGCGCGTGCGTCAGGTCGGGAACGCTGGCGCGGCGGTCGGGAAGCAGCCAGCCGGAGCCGATGACGATGTACGCCAGGCCCACCAGCACGACGGCGAGCCCGATCGGCGTGATCTCGAAGACGCTCCACGCCAGCTCCGGGTGGCGTTGTGTCGCCATACCGGTGACGACCAGGTTCGTACTGGTGCCGATGATCGTCATGGTGCCGCCGAGGATCGTCGCCCATGACAGGGGCAGGAGCAGCTTCGAGGGGCTCACGCCGATGCGCTTGGCCCAGTCCTGTACGATCGGCAGCATCATGGCGACGACCGGTGTGTTGTTCAGGAACGCGCTCATGACGGCGACGGGGGCCATCATGCGGATCTGGGCCGCGGCGACGGTCCTCGGCCGACCGAGGATGCGGCTGGCGATCCAGTCCATGGCTCCCGTCGCCTCGACGCCGGCGGCGACGACGAAGAGCACGGCCACGGTGAGCATGCCCTCGTTGCCGAAGCCCTCCGCGGCTTCCTTCGGCGAGATGATGCCGAGGAGGACCAGCGCGGTCATCGCCCCGGAGAGGACGAGGTCCGGCCCCGCCACACCGCGCGCCATGGCGGCGACGCTGGCGAGCACCAAGGCCTACCGAGATCCACGCGTCCCAGCCCATGAGCGCCGCAATCTATCCGAGTGCGGCCGGCATGGACAGTGGGCAGATTGTTGAGTTGTTGGTTGTTCGTTCCGGCACGACCCAACAACCACAACCAAACGACCTGCTCCGTTTCCCCTGGAGAAGACCGTGAAGGTCTTGTATGCACGGCGGCATGACCAGCCTGTCCGAGTCGATTCTCGAGCAGCGGCAGGCGGAGCTGGTGAACGAGCTCGAACGGACCCGCGGCCGCGACGCCTTGTTGGCCGCGCTGACAGCCGCGGCGGTTACCGGGCTGCTGTGGGCGTCGTTCGGACGGTTGTGCCTGCGCGGCGACATCTTTCTCGGCCACGCCTGGTGCGCGGAGGTCGGTCCCTGGAGCTACGGTCGTCTGGCGCTGTTTCTGATATTGAATCTCGCCGTGACCACGCCCTTGAGCTTCACCCGCCTGCGGGGCCGGCGGCGGCGCCGGTTCTGGGCGTTCTGACGGCGTCCTCGCGTCAGCCGCCCGAAGGGGGACCAGAGCATCCGTCACCCACCGACGGGACGCCGCTCCTCCGCACCCCGACCCGTGACTCACCGCGCCAGCGAGTCGGGAAGCGCGAGGCGGCGCGATGCGGAACTTCGCGGTGCGGCCTCCTTCAGGTACCGGTAGTAGTCGCTGTCCGTGGTGAGGATCAGCACCGAGTTCTCGTTCTGCCCCTCTTTGTACGCTTCGAGCGTGCGCGAGAAGGCGTAGAACTCGGGATCGCGGCCATAGGCCTGCCGTACACGCGCGTGGCCTCGGCATCGGCCTTTCCCCGGATCTCCTGGACCTGCCGGTAGGCGGTCGGACGGATCTTCCGCAGCTCCTTCTCCATGGTCCCCAGGATCTCGGCGCTTCGGCCCTCTCCCTCCGACCGGAATCGGGCGGCGATCCGCTTCCGCTCCGAGATCATCCGGGCGTACACCTTTTCCCGGACGCTCTCCACGTAGTTCAGGCGCTTGATGCGGACGTCCACCAGCTCGATGCCGTACTGGGGAATGACCTTGCGGGCCTCGGCCAGGATGGTCCGGGTGATCTCCTCGCGCCCGCGGGCGATCCGCTTCTTCAGCTCCTCCCGCACCTCGGCGGGGACCTCTTCCAGGATCTCTCCCGGGGCACCTCCCACGAGGCGCTCCGGACCAGCTCTACCAGCTCGCTGGCCGGAGACCTGGTCCCTGACGACGGAATCGATGATGTCGTCCAGGCGGGACTGGGCTCCGGCCTCCGTGGCCACGTTCTCGAGAAACTTCTTCGCGTCGGCGATCCGCCAGCGCGCCGTCGTGTCTACCCAGATGAACTCCCGCCCCTTGGTCGGGATCTGGTTCGGATCCCGTCCCAGATGAGAAGGCGCTTCTCGAAGCGGCGCACGTCCTGGACGAAGGGGAGTCTTGAAGTGCAGACCCGCCTCCGTCACCGGCTCGCCTACGGGCCGGCCGAACTGGAGGATGACGGCCTGCTGGCCCTCCTCGAGCTGTAGAAGGCGCCCGGAGAGCGACGAGGAGGATCGCCAGCGACCAGGAGACCCGAGCACATTTCAGCCCTTCTTCATGGCTTCTTCCCTCCGCGCGCCGGCTCGCGGCTCCCGACTCCATGGGGAGCCAGGGCACCAGGGCCTTCTGGTCGCTGTCGACGATGTACATGGCCTTGGCCTCGGGAAGGATGGCTGCTCGATGGCCTCCAGGTAGAGACGGCGGCGAGTCACCTCCGGAGCGCGCCGGTACTCTGTCGAGGACGGCCGCGAATCGGTGGCCTCGCCATTGGCCCGGTTGACCCGCTCGAGGGCATAGCCCTCGGCCTCGGTGATGGTTCGGGTCGCCTCGCCCCGGGCCTTGGGAATTTCCCGGTTGGCCCTGCTCCTGGGCCTCGTTGATCGTCCGCTCCCGGTCCTGGCGGGCCTCGTTCACCTCGTTGAACGCCGGTTTGACGGGGTCCGGCGGAGTGACGTCCTGCAGCTCCACCGTGACCAGACGGACCCCGGTCTCGTAGGCGGTCAGGATCTTCTGCATCTCATCCTTCACCTCGTGGAAACGGCCACACGCCCGACGGTGAGGACGTCGCTCCCCAGGCGGTTGCCGACGACCCGGCGCATGACCGCCTCGGCGATGTCGCGGATCGTCTGCGGCGTGTTCGCGGACCCGAAAGAGATAGCGGATCGGATCCTCGATCCGGTACTGGACGATCCACTGGACATCGATCACGTTGAGATCGCCCGTCAGCATCAGGGACACGTCCTTGAAGGCCTTGCCGGCCCGGTATTGCGTTCGCTGGCCGGGACCGCGGCCGCCGTCCGAAACCCGAACTCCTCTTTGAGGACCCGCGCCGTGGGAACCAGGCGGACCATTTCGATGCCGTAAGGGAATTTGAAGTGCAGGCCCGGGCCCACCGTCCGGGCCACCGCGCCGAAACGCTGGATGATGCCCGTTTCCTCGGGCTGCACCGTGAACCACGTCGACCAGAGCAAGATCAGGAGGAGCGCTCCGAGGATACCGGCGGCGATCCGCCAGCCTTTGATCCCGCGTAGGAAATTCTGCACCTCTTGGATCGCAAGATCCGGATCGTAGCGCTCCATGATTCCCTCCTTCCCGCAAGGCTCTTCCTTGCTCTGGCGTCCTCACACGGATCGATGCGACGCCGACCGGTCGTGTCGTCAGGGGGCGCGCTCGACGTGCGCCGATTCGCTCACCAGCTTGTGGAGATTCTCGTTGATCTTGAAGAGAACGATCATCAGCTCGCAGGAGATCCGCGCCCCGAGCGCGCCGCCCACCATGATGCCGACGCCCATCAGAAACTTCGCGAAAGTGAACCCACCCCAGCCGGCGAACATAGAGACGAGCCCCGATACGATCGCCGACAACAGTGCCAGCCAGTAGACGAGTGTGATGATCTTCGGGGTGATCATCTCATCGAAATTCAGCAGCTTGGCCATCCTTTTGTCCTCCTGGTCGTCTGTGTTCGCTCGAACTAGCAGGGTGCGTGCAATCCATGCAACCCAATGAATGGACTGTGTACTAGCTAGCGTCAAAGCGGAACGGATGTCCAATCAATTGTACGAGCGACCGTCTGCGGTCGCATGTTGAGGATTGAGGGGTCCTCGTACGACGCGTCACCGCAATTCCGAAACGAGGGACGAAGGGCGCGGCGCGGGGCTCCGCTTCAGGCGGCGGCGCGGCTGCTGCGCCCGGGCTGCACGGCGGCGATGAAGCGCAGCTGCGGGTTGTTGTCGATGGCGCGCTGCAGGCGGAAGTCGGACTCGAACAGCACCAGCGGTCGCCCCTCGACGTCGAGCAGGCAGGTGGCGCCGCTGTTGCGCTCGAACTGGTCGGGGTCGAAGGATTCGCCGTCGACCCAACGCGCGTGCTGGAACTTGAGGCGATCGAAGCGCACGTCGACGCCGTACTCGTTCTTCAAGCGGTACTGGATGACGTCGAACTGCAGCACGCCGACCGCGCCCAGGATGGGCTCGCGCTCGAGGCGGGCGCGATCGAAGAAGACCTGCACCGCCCCCTCTTCGGAGAGCTGGTCGAGGCCCTTCTTGAGCTGCTTGCGCTTGAACGGCTCGGTCAGACGCACGCGCACGAAGTGCTCCGGCGAGAAGCGCGGGATGCCCGAGAACTCGATCGAACGATCCTCGCTCAGGGAGTCTCCGATGCGCAGCAATCCGGGATCCCACACGCCGACGATGTCGCCAGCGAATGCCTCCTCGACGAGCAGGCGCTCCTGGGCGTGGAACTGGACGCACTTGCTGAGCGTCAGCGTCTTCCCGGTGCGCACGTGCACGACCTCCATCCCGCGTTCGAAGCGCCCCGAGCAGATGCGCACGAACGCAACGCGGTCGCGGTGTTGTGGATCCATGTTCGCCTGGATCTTGAATACGAAGCCGGAGAAGAACGGCGCCGCCGGGTCGACGGTGACGCTCTCTGTGGAACGGGGCAGGGGAGGGGGGGCGAGCTCGACCAAGCGGTCGAGGAAGGGCTCGACGCCGAAGTTGGTCAGGGCGCTGCCGAAGAAGACCGGCGTGAGCTCGCCGGCGGCGAAGGCGTCGCGATCGAAGCCGGTTCCCGCCCCGTGCAGGAGGTCGAGCTCCTCGGTCAGCTGCCCGTGGGCGTGTCCGCCGATGGCATTGCGCAGGGCGGGGTCCTCCAGGCTCGCCATCTGCATGGCCGCCTTGTGGGCGCCCGACTCGGCCCGGTCGAAGCGCAGGAGCTGGCGGCTCCAGCGGTCGTACACGCCCTGGAACTCGGGCCCGGAGCCGATCGGCCAGTTGGCCGGGCTGCACGGGATTCCGAGCACGCGCTCGATCTCGTCGAGCAGATCGAGCGGCTCGCGCCCGTGCCGGTCCATCTTGTTGATGAACGTCACGATCGGCAGGCGGCGCATGCGGCAGACCTCGAACAGCTTGATGGTCTGCGGCTCGACGCCCTTGGCGCTGTCGATCAGCATCACCGCGCAGTCGGCGGCCGCCAGGGTGCGGTAGGTGTCCTCGCTGAAGTCGTTGTGGCCCGGTGTATCCAGCAGGTTGAGCTGATAGCCACCGTAGGGAAACTGCATGACGCTGGTGGCGATCGAGATGCCGCGCTCGCGCTCCAGGGCCATCCAGTCGCTGGTCGCGTAGCGCTCGGCGCGGCGCTGCTTGACCGAGCCGGCGAGACGCACGGCGCCGCCGTAGAGTAGCAGCTTCTCGGTCAGGGTCGTCTTTCCCGCGTCCGGATGGGAGATGATCGCAAAGGTGCGCCGGCGTTGGATCTCCATCTGCAATCGGTCTCTTCTGTCGCTCATGCGAGGTATTTCCTTAGCTTTCGATTCGCTCCGCTGCCACCCGAATTCGGAAATCGGCGGAAGCGCGGGCGCTTGCTGTTGGGTCCGCCGTTGCGGGGCGATGGGGCCGCGGCGTCTGTCGACAGCCGCCCGGCGCGCCGGCTGGATCAGGGTGGCGTCATCCGACGGGACGCCAGTCGTCCCGCGCCAGGTAGGTATACTCTTGCAGGCCCTGCTCGTAGTGGCGGCGCAGACGGGCGGAGTCCTCGAGGCTGATGTCGCCGCGGCGCATGGCCTCCTCGATCGTGATGCGCACCTTCTCGATCAGGCTGCCCTTGTCGTACTGGACGTAGCGCAGCACGTCGGTCACGTCGTCGCCCTCGACGACGTGCTCGATGTTGTAGCGGCCGTCGGCGCCGAGGCGGACGTGCACGGCGTCGGTGTCGCCGAACAGGTTGTGCATGTCGCCGAGGATCTCCTGGTAGGCGCCGACCAGGAAGACGCCCATGTAGTAGGGATCGCCGGTCCAGGTGTGCAGCTCGAGGACGTCCTTGACGTCGCGCTGGTCGATGAACTTGTCGATCTTGCCGTCGCTGTCGCAGGTGAGGTCGGCGAAGACGCCGCGCCGGGTCGGCTTCTCGTCGAGGCGGTGGATCGGCATGATCGGGAAGAGCTGCTTGACCGCCCAGTGGTCGGGCGCCGACTGGAAGACCGAGAAGTTGCCGTAGTAGGTGTCGGCCAGCCCCTTCTCCAGCGGCTCCGAGATCGTCGGGCACGTAGGGGAGATCGCGCACGATGCGGAGGATCTTCTCGCAGCAGTCCCAGAACAGCCGCTCGACGCGCGCCCGGGCGCGCAGGTCGAGGTAGCCGAGGGAGAAGAGGGAAGACGCCTCCTCCTTGATCTGGAGGCTGTCGTGATAGGCCTCCTGCACGTTCTTCTGCGAGACGGTGGACCAGATCTCGGCGAGGTCGCGGATGACCTTGGGGTCGTCCTCCGCCACCGGGTCCGGCGGCTTGCCGGAGATCATCTCGCTGCACGCCGAGGACGTCGAAGATGAGCACCGAGTGGTGCGCGACCATGGCGCGCCCGGACTCGGTGACGATGTCCGGGTGCGGGATGCCGCGGCTGTCGCACGCCTCCTGGATCGAGGCGACCACGTCGTTGGCGTACTCCTGCATGGAGTAGTTCATCGACGAGTGGAAGTTGGTCTGCGAGCCGTCGTAGTCGACGCCGAGGCCGCCGCCGACGTCGAGGATGCGCGGCCGGGCGCCCATCTCGTGAAGGCCGACGAAGATGCGGCTGCGCCTCGCGCAGGGCGTCCTTGTGGGCGCGGATGGCGGTGATCTGCGAGCCGATGTGGAAGTGCAGGAGCTCGAGGCAATCGAGCATGCCCTCGCTGCGCAGGCGGTCGACCGCCTCCACGATCTCCACCGCCGTGAGGCCGAACTTGGAGCGGTCGCCGGTCGACTCGATCCACTTGCCGGCGCCCTTGGTGCGTCAGCCGGGCGCGCACGCCGATGTGGGGCCGGATGCCGAGCTCCTGCGAGATCTTGATGATCAGCTCGACCTCGCGAAAGCGGTCGACGACGATGACCGGGCTGCGGCCGAGACGCTGGGCGAGCAGGGCGGTCTCGATGTAGGCGCGGTCCTTGTAGCCGTTGCAGACGATCAAGGCGCCC
Source organism: uncultured bacterium (assembly GCA_963721115.1). Classification (GTDB taxonomy): domain Bacteria; phylum Desulfobacterota; class Binatia; order HRBIN30; family CADEER01; genus CAVRIA01. Next base: position 26,001 of record CAVRIA010000024.1, on the reverse strand, counting down.
GGCGTATCGAGCAGGGCGAGGGCGATCAACAGCTCGGGCTTGCTGCCGGCCTCGAGCCCAACGTGCTGCGCGGCACCGTACTGGACGATCTCTTCGACGACGTGGCCGCTGCTGGTTGACCTTGATCGGGTAGACGCCGCGAAAGCCGCCGTTGTACCCGTATTCGTTCATCGCCTGGGAGAAGGCCGCGCCCAGGCCCTGCACGCGGCTCGCCAGGATGTCGGAGAAGCGCACCAGCAGAGGCGTGCGCTGGCCGCGGTGCTTGAGATCGAGGATCAGATCGAGCAGGTCGATGCCCGGCCCCTCGGGGCCGCGCGGATGGACCTCGACGTGGCCGCTGCCGTTCACCGTGAAGAAACCGGCTCCCCAGGCGGCGACATTGTACAGCTCCAGACTGTCGCGAACGGTCCAGCCTCGCATCATCGTCGTGCGTTCTCCTTCTCGAAAAAGCGGCCGGGTCTGATGACGTCTATTACAGCCGCCTGCGCCGCACCGCAACTCATGCGGCAGCCGCTGCCGGAAGGGCGATGAGATTCGTGGCCGATGACCGGGCTTTGCCCGATGGATCGAGAGGTGAGGCAAAGACGGCGGCGCGCCCCGGGCCTACGGATAGATGAGGCGCGAGCCGCCCTTGGAGCGGAAGGTGATGCTCTGCGAGAGCACCGCGTCGCCGATCTGCACGGTGAGAGCTGCGACCGTGTCCACGCCGCCGAGCGGCGCGAGATTCGATGCCGAGACCTTGATCGTATGCACCGCCTTCGAGGTCCCGACGATCATCCGCACCTTGCCGCCGGCGGGTACGACCGGTGACACGGTGGCGCGGGCGCGGCCGCTCGAGTTGACGTCGAGCTCGCTCGCCGCGGCGCTGGCCGAGAAGACGATGCCGTCGGCCGTGCTGAGGGTCACCGCGACCGCGTCGCGGTTGGGATCGAAGGCGACTCCGTCCGGCAGGGCGAAGAGCGCCTTGATCGAGGCGCTGGTCGAGCGCGCCACGGCGCGGTTGACCAGCAGGCCGACGCCCGGGGTGAAGCGCACCCCGACCTGCCTGCTGCGCGCGTAGTTGCCGCTGGTGTCGTACGCGTAGGCGCGCAGCTTGTGCTTGCCGGCACTGAACGGGGAGGCGTCGATGACAAACGAGAAGGGCGGCGAGGTCTCGGTCGCCCACAGTCGATTGTCGACGAAGAGCTCGACGCGCTGGATGGCGAGGTTGTCGTTGGCCGCGACCTCGATCGGCACCATGCCGGACACCAGGCTGCCCTTCACCGGGCTGAGGACGCTCACCGTCGGGCGGGTGTGGTCTGGCGGGATGGCGCCGATCTGTCCCGGCACCAGGGCCGCGTAGGCATCGGCACGGCCCCAGCCGAAGTAGGCGTCCCAGCCGTTGCTGCCGAGATCCACGGCGCCGGAGAGAACGCGCTGAATGGCCGTGTCGCGCGACATCGACGGGTTGGCGGCCAGCAGCAGGGCGAAAACTCCGGAGCCGAACGCCGCCGCCGGCGATGTACCGGTGGAGCTGCCGTAGTCGTCGCCGATCGTGGTCGTGAGCACGTCGACCCCCGGCGCCGCGAAGCCGATCCAGCCGCCAAAGTTGGAGAAGGCCGGACGTGCGTCCGACTGATCGATGGCACTCACCGCCACGACGCCGTTCGATGCGGCGGGATAGACGGGATCGGAGATACCCGAGTTGCCGGCCGCGGCGACGACGATGACGCCACTGGCGGTGGCATAGTCGATGGCGCTCTGCAACACGCTCGAGGGCGAGGCGCCGACCAGGCTCAAATTGATCACCTGCGCTCCGTGATCGACGGCATAGATGATGCCGTCGGCGACCGCGCTGTAGGGGCCGTAGCCGCCGGCGTCGAGGACCTTGATCGGCAGGATCGACGTGTCCGGCGCCACGCCGGAGACGCCGATCGCGTTGTTGCCGGTGGCCGCGATCACTCCGGTCATGCGGGTTCCGTGGCCGTTGTCGTCGGTCGGATCGTCGTCCGCGTTGCGGAAGTCGTAGCCGTCGGGCCGCAACCGCCCGGCCAGATCGGCGTGGTCCAGCTCGACGCCCGTATCGAGGACGGCCACCGTGATGTCGGGCGAGCCCGTCGTCAGACTCCACGCCGCCGGGGCGCCGACCCGTGGCAGGCCCCACTGGGAGCCGTAGAGCGGATCGTTCGGCACCTCGGCGGTACGTGCGACATGGTCAGGCTCGACGCTCTTGAAAAGGCCCGAGCGGACCAGGGCGCGCTGGACGTGCACCAGCTGGTCCTCGGGCACTTCGACGACCGTGGCGCCGATACGATCCAGGCCGCGCAGGCGCTTCGCGCCCGTCTGCCGTAGAACGCGCTCCAGGGCGCGCGCCGGCGCTCCCGCCCGCTCGTGGACGACGAGTCTGGCGCGCTCTCGCAATCGGGGAAGGCGCTGCGCCAAGGCCACCGTCTCCGGAGCGAGGAGCAGCAGGATCAGGGACCATAAGGACCATCGGCGCCAGCAGCGCCCTTCGCTCGACGTGCTCACGGCATACTCGTCGGGCAATTGGCATGCCATGCGCCCATCTCGTTCGCGCGGCACGCAATGGGCCCGATCGAGGCGTGCCTCCGTTTGACGATGGGCGCCGCGCGTCTGAAAAATGCCGCTGATGACGACCCGCGACCCTCACTCCGCGCGGGGAGAGCCCGTCGCACAGGCTGCGTGCAACGCCACGCCCGGCGCGGGGACGCGCCGTCGGATTGCGCCCGATTACAAGCGGCGTATAACTTCAACTTCGATGCTGCAACGAAGCGAGCTGACAGCCCTCGAGGACCAGCAGCTGGCCCCGTACGCGACTCGCAACGCGGTGAGCCGCGGGCGCATCCACCGCGAGGACGAGCACCCGTTTCGGCTGCCGTTCCAGCGCGACCGCGATCGGATCATCCACAGCACGGCGTTCCGCCGTCTCGAGTACAAGACGCAGGTCTTCGTCAACCACGAAGGCGACTACTACCGGACGCGGCTGACCCACACCATGGAGGCCGCGCAGATCACCCGCACCATCGCCAAGGCGTTGCGCCTCAACCCCGATCTGGCCGAGGCCGTGGCGCTGGCGCACGACCTCGGGCACACCCCGTTCGGACACGCCGGAGAGCGGGTCCTCAACGAGCTGATGGCCCCGTACGGCGGCTTCGAGCACAACGCCCAGAGCCTGCGCATCGTCGACGAGCTCGAGGAGCGCTACCCGGACTTTCACGGCCTGAACCTCACCTGGGAAGTGCGGGAGGGGATCGTCAAGCACTCCCCGCCGTACGACAAGCCCCTGGCCGCCGACTTCGAGCCCAGCCAGGCGCCCAGCCTGGAGGCCCAGATCGTCGACTATACCGACGAGATCGCCTACAACAGCCACGACATCGACGACGGCCTCAAGTCTGGGCTGCTCAGCTTCGAGCAGCTCGACGGCGTCGATCTGTGGCGCCAGTGCTACGACGAGGTGCGGCTCCGCCATCCGGCGGCCACCCAGCGCATCTGGCGCTACCAGGCCATCCGCCGCATCATCGACCGCCTGGTGACGGACCTGATTACCACCATCGAGGCGCGCATCGAGGAGCACGGCATACGCACCCTCGACGACCTGCGGCGTTTCGGCCGCCCTCTGGCCGCCCACAGCCCGGCCCTGGAGGCGCAGCGCCTGCAGCTCAAGGCGTTCCTGATGGAGAACCTATACCGGCACTACCGCGTGGTGCGCATGACCGTGAAGGCGCAAAAGGTGATGACCGAGCTGTTCGCCGCCTACATGGCGGAACCGACCCAGCTGCCGCCGCACATCCTCGACCGCCACCACAAGGGAGAGCCGATTTCCCGCGTCGTGGCCGATTATATCGCCGGGATGACGGACCGCTTCGCCTTCGAGGATTACCGGAAGCTCTTCGATCCGTTCGAGAAGGTCTGAGCGAATCCGGCCGTTGGCGCCACGCCCGCGCCCGGCCGTCAATACCCAACGTCTGATAAGATAGATTATGTTAAATGAAAGATGCGCGCCCGGTCACGCGATCTTGGACGCGACCAAATCCCGGTCCGGCAGATCCGGGAAATTGCTCGTAGGCCTTGCGGTAGAGCTCCTTGGCGCGGTCGACCTGCCCCGCCTGCTCGAGCGAGCGCGCCTCGCCGAGAATGGCCTGCGCGGTGTACGGCCCACTCAGGGTCGACGCGGCCTCGTACCTCGCCGCCGCCTCGGACCAACTGGCCTTCATCTCCAGCGCCGTGCCCCAGGCGTACTGGACCTGCTGTTGCAGATACGGCGGCAGATCCGGCGACGAAGCCTGGACCTCTCCGAGCAGCTTGATTGCGTCGTCCGGCTTTCCCGCGTCGAGGTCGGCATTGGCGGCCAGGATGCGTGCCAGCCGTGCGAGCGAGCTGTTGCCCCAGCGGTCGATGACCTGCTGCAGCTCGCCGGTGGCGGCCGTCGGGTCGTGCCCGCGCAGCACGGCCATCGCCCGGCCGAGGTCGGCGTTGGCCTCGCGTCGTCGCGCCGCCCGCGCGCCGGTGACGATGGCCAGCGCGGCCAGACCCACGGCAAGGGCGCCGCCGACCCAGGCGACCGTGCGCGTGTGGGCGCGGAGCCAATCGAGCCCGCGCGTGGTCAGGGTGATGAACTCATCCGGTTTCTTGAGATCCTTGCGTCGAATGCGAACTCTCGCCACAGCTCTGGCCCTCTCAATTCAGTTGGGAAACGAGGAAAGGTATGGCGCCCGTAACGGGGGCGCGGGAAGATCACATCTTGTACTTGAAGTCGTCCGGATCCATCTTCTCCAGGATCTCCGACCACTTGTCGCGCGAGACGTTGGAGAGATTGGTATCCGGGGCCTCCTCGCTCTGCTGCAGCACGCTGGAGGCTTCGAGGACGCGCTTGGCCACGTAGATCGGGCTCTTCGAGCGCAGCGCCAGAGAGATCGCGTCGCTCGGCCGGGAGTCGATCGTGCGTGCGTTGCCGTCGACCAGGATGTGGATGAGCGCGAAGTAGGTATTGTCGCGCAGGTCGGTGATCTCGACCCGCTCGACGGTCGCCCCGAGCTCGCCGAGGAGGTTGCGCAGCAAGTCGTGCGTCATCGGCCGCGCCATCTTGATGCCCTCGAGCTCGGTGGCGATGGCGGTGGCTTCGAGCAGCCCGATCCAGATCGGCAGGTTGAGCTTGTTGTCGGAGTCCCTGAGGACGACGATGGGCGTCTTGGTCGCGGGGTCCAGCGTCAAACCGCCTACGCTCATCAGAATCGCGTCGTCAACGCTCATTCACCATACTCCGTGCACCATCAGTCGGAATTGTGCACCGAAACGGAACGGTCCGTCAATCACTTTACGGGACAACGCCCCCGTCCGAGTGCGTCCGCAGCACGTCTGAAGCCGTACGCCACCCCGCACCGGCATCTCCCGTCGTCAAGAGACGAGGCGATCGATCACGCGATAGAGCTGGTTCAGGTTCCGGCATTCCTCGACCACGTGGCAGAACGGCAGATAGCGGTCCATCTCGCTGTCGCCGAAGCCCCAGGTGAGACGGCTCTCCGGGTTGAGCCAGATCAACTGCTTGGCGCGTTGGCGCGATGTCGCGCAGCACCCACTCCTGCGGCAGGTTGTAGTTGTTGCGGGCGTCGCCGAGGACGATGACGGTGGTCCGGTTGTTGACCGCCGCGAGATGATCGCGATGAAAGGCGCGGAAGGCACGCCCGAAGTCCGAATGGGCGAACACGTTGATGAGGTTGCCGGTCAGCGCCTGCTCGATCGCGTCCTGCGTGTCGTTCTCCTCGAAGAGCTGCGTGATCTCGCCGATTTCGCTGACGAAGATGAAGCTGCGCACGCGCGAGTAGAGGTCCTGCAGCGAGTAGACGAACTGCAGCATGAACCGCGAGACGTTGCGCACGGAGTCCGACACGTCGCACAGCACGACCACTTGCGGCTTGTCCCGCATGCGCCGGTCGAACTGGATCTTGAACGGCACGCCGCCGTACTGGAGGTTCTTGCGCAGCGTGCCCTTGACGTCGAACTTGCCGCGCTTGGCCTTGCGGTGGCGGATGGCGACGACGTTCTTGAGGCGTTGTGCGAGCTTGGCGACGGCCTCCTTCATCCGCCGCATCTCCTCCTCCGACAGGTAGTAGAAGCTCTTCTCCGCCAGGGTGGCGAGCCGATTGCGCTCACGCTGGCTCTGGTCGCGCTTCTCCAGCTCGAGCCGCACCGAGCGGCGGATCATGTCGCGCAGGTCCTCGCAGCCTCTGCTCGAGGAAGCGGCGCATGGCCTCGGCCTCCTCGGACGGCAGATCGGCGCTGCCCAGCTGATCCTTCAACCGATCGAGCTCCTCCGCCAGAGCGCCGAGCCCGATCGTCTGCGCCGTGCTGTGGCTGAAGCGCCCCTCCTGGTACGAGCGCTCGATCCCCTGCACGTTCGCCTGCTCGGCGGCCCGGCGCAGCAGGCGCTCGAGCTGCCCGGTGTCGTTCTGCAGCAACGCCCGCGCCAGCTCCGAGAGCTCGACTCCGAGCTCCTCGAGGACCTCGGCGAGGCGGTCCATCAAGTTCTGCAGGTCCGCCTCGCTGAGCTGCATCGACTGGCGCAGCGTATCCGTGCTGCGCTGGATGGCCTGCCCAAGGCCGGAGAAGTAGAGGTCGAAGAGCTCGTCGTACACCGGCACGTCGACCGCGCGCTTCACCATCGTCGCGCGCAGCGCGATCTTGAAGCTCTCGCGCTGGTCGATGCCCAGGCACTCCAGGGCCTGGAACGCGTCGAGGTGCTCCGACATCGAGACGCGCAGGCCGTTCGCTCGCAGGAGCGCCGTGAACTCGACGATCTTGCCGTCCATCGCCGGCATTCTGCCACGCCTCTCAGTGCAGCAGGTCCTTGTCGTCGCCGGTTGCCGCCTCGGCGCGCCCCTTCTGGGTCTGCAGGTATCCCTTGAGCTCGTCCTGCACCTTGCGGATGTCCCCTTCGTACTTGAGGATGGCGCTCAGCGTGTCGGTCACCACCTGTTCGTCCAGCTCTTCGGCGTTGAGCAGCGTCAGCGTCTTCGCCCAGTCGAGCGTCTCGCTGATGCTCGGCGACTTCTTCAGATCGAGCTGGCGCACGCGCTGCACCACCTCGACGATCTGCGCCGACAGGCGGTCGCCGATGCCAGGCACCTTGAGACGCACGATCTGGAGCTCGCGTTCGGCGGGCGGAAAGTCGATGTACAGGTGCAGGCAGCGGCGCTTGAGCGCGTCCGACATCTCGCGCGCGTTGTTGCTGGTGAGGAGCACGATCGGGATGTGCTTCGCGCGCAGGGTTCCGAGCTCGGGTACACTGACCGTGAAGTCGCTCAGGACCTCGAGCAGGAACGCCTCGAACTCGGTGTCGGACTTGTCGATCTCGTCGATGAGCAACACGCAGCGGCGGTCGGACGTGATCGAGCGCAGCAGCGGCCGCGGCAGGATGAAGCGATCGGAGAAGAAGACGTCGTCCTCGCTGGCGATGCGGTCCACCGCCTCGCGCAGCGACGAGGCGCCGCCGATCACCTCGCCGATCTTGTCCTTCAGGATCTGCGTATACAGGAGCTGCTTGGCGTATTCCCACTCGTACAGCGCCTTGGCCTCGTCGAGCCCCTCGTAACACTGCAGGCGGATCAGGTCGAGATCGAGAGCCGCGGCGACCACCTTGGCGAGCTCGGTCTTCCCCACCCCCGCCGGCCCCTCGATGAGAATCGGTTTCTCGAGATGCGTGGCCAGGTAGATCACCGTGGCGATGCGCCGGTCGCAGATGTACTTCTGCACGGCGAAGCGCTCGATGACCTCGTCGATCGTCTTGAACATCAATTCCTCGTAGGAAGAGCTGGGCGCGGGCGGGCGCAATGCGGCATTTCATCCCGACTAACACAGCCATCCCGCTAAGACAATTGATGCGTGCGCTGTCGCCTGCCCGCGCGCATTGCTGTAATTTCACGCTCGTGTGCACCTTGGCGATCCACTTTCGCGTCTCGGGAGAGCTGCCCCTCGTGGTGGCGGCAAACCGGGACGAGATCCTGTCGCGCCCGACGGCGAGGCCGCGCCAGATCTGCTGCGATCCGTGGGTGGTCGGTGGGCAGGACCTGAGCGCCGGCGGTACCTGGCTCGGCCTCAACCAGCACGGCATGGTGGCGGGCCTGCTCAACCGGAGGCGGCCCGCGGCCCCGGATCCCGGCCGGCGCTCGCGCGGCCTGCTCTGTCTCGAGGTCCTGCAAACGCGCAGCCCCGAGGAGGCGGCTCGCCTGCTGGAGCGCACCTGCGGTCGCGACTACAACGGGTTCAATCTGCTGGTAGCGACGGCTCAGACTGCGTTCGTCGCGTCCAACGAGCGAGACCGCCTCGACCTCGTCGCCCTCTCTCCGGGGGTACACCTGCTGACCAACCTCGAGCTCGACGACCCCACCTGCCCCCGCATCGCCAAGTCGCTTCGCCTCTTTCGAGCCGTGCCGCTGCACATTGCGGCAGAGCACTTCACGGAGACGCTTCTCCGCCTGCGCGCGATCCTGTCCGACCACGGCACTGCCTTGGACCCGCGTGAGGCGCCGTACGATACACTTTGCGTGCACCGCGAGGGCTACGGGACGAGGTCGTCGTCGGTCATCGCGCATTTCGCCGCCGCGCGGCGGACTCGCTTCTGGGATGCCGCCGGGCCGCCCTGTCGGTTTCCCTACACCGAGATCCCCCTGCCCGGCTGAACGCTTGCCGGACCCGGCTGCGCTGCACCCTCCCCCCGTTTTTCTGGACAACGGGCGCCCGGGCGCGTTACTCTGCGCGCGGTCGCGGAGGGGTGATGCGGAGACGAGGAACTCTTTGGCCGTTATCGTCGGCGCTGCTGGCACTTCTACTGCCCGCTTGCGCGAGCGGCCCGGTGGCCGAGCGCGCCGCGGCGCCGCGGGCGCAACACGAGCAGAGCGGCGCGCCGGGTCAGGTAGAGGCGCTGCACGGCGCATTGGAGAACGCGGAGCGACAGGTTCGCGAGCTCGAGGCGCGCCTGGCCGACCGCGACCGGGAGGTTGCGTCGGTGCGGGCCGACGTGGAGAAGCAGCGCGCCAGAGAGCAGCAGGCGCGCCGCGCCCTCGAGGAGCTGCAACACGTGACCCAGACACACACCGCCGCGGCGACGACCTCCCCCGCCGACGATCTTCCCGCCGCGCGGACATCGCCCGCGGCTGCGGCAACCGCAGCGGAGGCGGCCGCGTCCGTTTCCGGTGAAGGCCCCCAGATCATTGCCAGCCTACGTGCTCACCTCGAGCAGGAGCGGGCGAAGCGCCGTCAGCTCGAGTCCGATCTGGCGAGCCTGCAGCAGGAGACCGCCGCCGGCCCCTTCGAGAACGGGCCCACCCGAGCCTTGCGTGAGGCGCGCGACGAGATCGCCAAGTTGAAGGTGACCCTGGAAGCGGAACGGCGTGCGCGAGAGAATCTCGCCCGCCGCTACGCCGCGCTCGAGGAGAAGGTCCGCAGCGTCGGCGAACAGCCGCCAGAGGCGGCGGCGAGCGAGCCCGAGGAGATCGCCGCCCTGCGTGCCCGCCAGGAGAAGGCCCTGGCCGGCATCCGGCGCGAGCTCGCCGCCAGCCAACAGCGCGAACAGGAGCTGCGGCTGACGTTGCAGACGACGCAAGGACCGGACGCGATCTCCCTGGCAGAGGCCATCTCCAGCGTGCGCAGCGAGAACTCCGCCCTTCAGGTGCGGCTGGACGAGGAGCACCAGCGCAATCGCGAGCTTTCCGCCAAGCTCAAGCTGGCGATGCGCGTCACCGACCTCATCTTCAAGATGCAGGCGGCCCGGTCGGCCGCCGCTGTCGCCCCCGAGGCGCTCTCTCCGTAGAGCCCCCGCCGCGCGCTCGGCGCCGCGCCCCTTCAGCTGCAGCCGTTCAGGGCGGAGTTGACCGCTTGGATCAGCTCGTTGACCGCCACCTCGCCGTCTCCGTTCGTATCGACGGCCGGGCAGCTCGACACCGAATCATTGCCGAGGGCGATGTTGACCCCGGTGATCAGCTCGTTGATGGTCACCTCGCCGTCGCCGTTGCAGTCGCCGGCACAGCCGCTGCTCGCCTGGCAGAAGCAGGCGTCGGCGCACTCCACCGTCGCCTCGCTGGCGCAGGTGGCGTCCCAGATACCGGTACAGCACGCGCCGTCGAGGTCGCATACGCACGATTCGCAGGTCGAGTCGGAGCACCCCGGCGTGTCGCGTTCCCCGCAGCAGTCGCTCGCCGTGTCGCAGGTGCAGCGCGCGGCGCACTCGACCTGCGCCTCGTCGGCACACGTCTGGTCCCACGTATCGCTGCAGCAGCTCTCGTCCAACGTGCACACGCACTGCTGGCAGGTCGCCTCCTCGCACCCGACCTCATCGTGCTGCGTGCAACACGGCCCCTTGACCGCACAGCTGCAACTGATCGCACATTCCGCCCCCGCCTCGCTCGCGCAAGTGGAGTCCCAGCTGTCGCTGCAACAGGTGTCGTCGATGTCGCAGACGCAGCTCTCGCACGACCGCTCGTCGCAGCCAACCCCTGCGTGTTCGGTACAGCAGTCGCCGGCCTGCGGACACGCACAGCTCACCGCGCACTCCACTCCCGCCTCGTCCGCGCAGGTGCTGTCCCACTGGATGTCGCAGCAAGTCGAGTCGATGTCGCACACGCACGCCTGACAAGTCGCGTCGTCGCATTGCACGCCGGCGTGCTCGCTGCAGCAGTCGCCGCCCGGGGTGGGCGTCGGGCCGGGCGTATCGGTGGGCGGCGGCTCGCACGGACAGCTGTCGAGGCATTCGTCCGACGCTTCCGAGACGCAGGTGGCGTCCCAGGAGCGGCCGCAGCACGGGGCGTCGATGGCACAGACGCAGGCCTGGCACCCCTGGTCGTCACATCCCGTGCCTTCGTGCACGCCGCAGCAATCGCCGCCCGGAGTCGGAGTCGGCGTCGGTGTGACGCCGCACGGGCAGTCGGTCGCGCAATCGTTCGCGGCCTCGGCGGAACAGATGACGTCCCATGGGTTGAGGCAGCACACCGGATCGACGTTGCAGACGCAGCTCTCGCAGGTCGAGTCGTCGCAACCCGGCCCGCCGTGTGCGGCGCAGCAGTCGCCGCCGGGGGTCGGGGTGGGCGTCTGCGCCCGGCTCGGACCGCTCGCGACGCAGACGAGCAGCAACACGAGAAACGCGAGATACGAGCCACTGCCGGCGATGCGCGCCACGGCTCCGATCTGCTTGCCAGATCGATCATCGAGCTGGCTCTTCCTTCCTACACGTTTCACCCGGCGTTCGCCGCCGCGGTCCACGCCTTTACCATTCCCCGTATCACTGCGTCGAGCCCTGCCCCGAGATCGTTGCCACGACCACGAAAAAGGGGGCTGCGTCGCGTGCGACCAGCCCCCTCTCTCAGCCTTTCGAAACGGCGCTTGCTCTCTAGTTCGTCGCCACCCCGCAGGCGGTCACTCCGGTATCGAGCGACTCGGCGTTCGGTCCCGTAGCGCTGGCCGAGGCGCCGATGCTGATCGTACCGTTCGAGAGTTGCATTCGGTATCCGAAGACGAACGACCGCCCGTTGGCCAGTAGGTTGTCCGCCCCCGGCGAGCTCACGGTTTGGACGTCCGCTCCGGGGCTGGCTTGAACGTCGATGTTGCTGACCACGTTCGTGATTGCGCCGCCCGAGTTGTTCTCGACCGTGACCATCACGAAGACGAGATCGAAGTCCTTCGGCGTCCCCTTCTGATCGAGGGTGCAGGTCACCGTTACGTCTCCGGCCGAGAACGGCGCCACCGGAATGGGCGTGCGCGTCGGCCGCGCGGTCTTGGTCGGCTTGCGCACCGGCGTGGTCAGCGAGATCGGGGTGCGGGTCGGCCGCGCGGTGCGGGTCGGCTTGTGGACCGGCGTGGTCAGCGAGATCGGTGTGCGGGTCGGCCGCTCGGTCTTGGTCGGCTTGCGCTGCGGCGTGGTCAGTGAGATCGGCGTGCGAGTCGGCCGCGCGACCCTGGTCGGCTTGCGCACCGGCGTGGTCAGCTCGATCGGTGTACGGGTCGGCCGCGCGGCTCTGGTCGGCTTGCGCACCGGCGTGGTCAACTCGATCGGCGTACGCGTCGGGCGTGCCGTGCGGGTCGGCTTGTGGACCGGCGTGGTCAGCGAGATCGGGGTGCGGGTCGGCCGCTCGGTCTTGGTCGGCTTGCGCTGCGGCGTGGTGAGCTCGATCGGCGTGCGAGTCGGCCGCAGCGTTCTGGTCGGCTTGCGCACCGGCGTGGTCAGCTCGATCGGCGTACGCGTCGGGCGTGCCGTGCGGGTCGGCTTGTGGACCGGCGTGGTGAGCTCGATCGGGGTGCGGGTCGGCCGCTCGGTCTTGGTCGGCTTGCGCTGCGGCGTGGTGAGCTCGATCGGCGTGCGCGTCGGCCGCAGCGTTCTGGTGGGCTTGCGCTGCGGCGTGGTGAGCTCGATCGGCGTGCGGGTCGGCCGCGCGGTCTTGGTCGGCTTGCGCTGCGGCGTGGTGAGCTCGATCGGGGTGCGGGTCGGCCGCTCCGTGCTGGTCGGCTTCTGCACCGGCGTGCGCAGCTCGATCGGCGTCCGCGTCGGGCGCTCCGTCTTGGTCGGCTTGCGCTGCGGCGTGGTGAGCTCGATCGGGGTGCGGGTCGGCCGCTCCGTGCTGGTCGGCTTCTGCACCGGCGTGCGCAGCTCGATCGGCGTCCTGGTGGGCCGCGTCGTCTTGGTCGGCTTGCGCACCGGCGTGCGCAGCGTGATCGGCGTGCTGGTCGGACGCGCCGTGCTGGTCGGCTTGCGCACCGGCGTGCGCAGCTCGATCGGCGTGCTGGTCGGACGCGCCGTGCTGGTCGGCTTGCGCACCGGCGTGTCTGCGACGATCGGCGTCCTGGTGGGCCGCGTCGTCTTCGTCGGCTTGCGTGCCGGCGTCCGCAGCGTGATCGGCGTACCGGTCGGACGCACCGTGCTGGTCGGCTTGCGGGTCGAAATCCCCCCCTGGGCGTATGCCGTGCCGACCAGGAATACGCTCGCGAAGAGCGCAGTGAGCATCTGTGACGCCTTCACCCTCAACATGCCTGTCCCTCCCTTTCTAGATACACCGTGCCGAGCAGGGCCTCTGCTCGCGCGCGCAGACGAGGTCGTGTCCCCCGAACCTTCATCTGCCAAGTGCGCGCTGTCCGCACGATCCATCCCGGGTCCCCCCTGTCCAATGGTCCAAGTGTCAGTCTACCGAGTTCAGCATTTGGAAAGTATGTTTCGGTGCACGGGTTAGTCAAGCAAATTGTTTGTCATGCGAGACGGCATGCTTTCACCGGCCGTCGTCGGGGGGGATGAAGACCTGCGCCTCCCCCTCGTTGTTCGAGTAATCATTCTCTTCCACCGCCCGAGCCGGATTGACGCGAGCGGAAAGCGTGTAGACGCCTGAGGGCACACCGGTGATGTCGATCCACTGGCAAGGGAGATCCCGGCTGTAAATGTCCGCCCACCCGGAGCTGATGCCCTGGAAGCCGCAATCGGTGAACTGCGGGTTGCGGTGCGGATTCGCCACCGGCCACTGATTCGGGTCGAGCTGCCAGAGGTCCACCAGGCAGAACGCCTGCTTGTGCCCCTCCGCGACCAGGTTGCCCTGGCGGTCGAGCAGCCGGTAATCGGCGTACTGCTCGAAGTGATAGTGCTGGTGGCACTGGGAGAAGACCATGTTGGGATTGTGGCTCGGATCTCCCAGGAACACGTCTCCGGGCCCGAGGTTCGGCGTCGTCATGTTGAAGCGCAGGAGACGCCGCCGGCCCGGTGCGTTGACGCACCCTTCGACGATGGCGCAGTCGTCCGGCGCGAAGTTCCTCGTCACGATGGCGTCCGCTCGCTGGGCGGAGCTGCGAAGATCCGCCTCGTCGACCGCCAGGTCGGGCAGATTTCCGCCCGGCGACGTCAACGTCGCCATGCACTCGACGGAACCGGTCGAGATGCGCGTCCCGTTCGGACGCGTCGCCGTCGCCTGCAGCTGGATCGAAACGTCGCCGCGCCCCAGGATGCTGGCGCGCCAGGAGAAATCCCGCACCTGGCCGGCGGGCAGGCTGCGAGCGCTGCGCGGTCCGGGCCCGCGCAGGCCGAGCACCTGGGCACTTCCCGTCGACGTCGACGTGGTGAACGACGGTTGGATGTCCGTCAGATCGTCGCCCGTGTCGTTGCGCACCTCGAGCTTGAGTCCCCCCGCGTCCCCAATCGTGATCGTGCAAGTGCCGCTGAATCCGGACGGGTCGAACTGCTCCGACTCCGCGACGGCGACGCCGCAGTCGACCGGTCCCGTATCAGCCACCTGACCGTCCGGACCGGTGGCGCTGGCCGACGCGCTGAAGCCCATGGTACCGCCGGTGTTCAAGCGGCCGGTCCACTGGAACGTCGCATCGAAGTCCTCGTTCAAGAGGGCGTACGAAGCCGGGCTCGGCCCCGTGCGGTCGAAGAACAGCGAGCCGCCCTCGGGAGCCAAGCCGAGCGCGCCCCCGGTGAGGCCGGTCACGTTCGCTCCCGTCTGATTCTCGACCACCATCGTGATCGCCACGAGGTCGACGGTGCGGCGCAGGCTACAGCTCGCCTTGAGACCGTGGGGATCGAAGGGGTCTCCGCGCGCGACTTCCGCGCGGCGTCCGGGTCGGTCGCGGATCGATCGGGGTGCGCGTCGGACGCGACGTCCAGGTCGGTGCCGCCGTGCGCGTCGGCCGGCGCGGAATCGGCGTGCGCGTCGCGCGGGCGGCAATGGGCGTCCGGGTGGGACGAATCTGTCTGGCGCGGGTCGGCGTCGGCACCGGATTCCCTACCTGGGTGCGGGTCGGGTCGGCGTGGATCGGCGTGCGCGTCGGGCGGGTGTGGACCGGCGTGCGGGTGGGGCGGGACGCGATCGACGTGCGCGTCGGCCGCGGCGTCGCGGTGGCCGGCAGGTGGCGCGGTGTGCGCGTCGGCCGCAGCGCCGGCTTCGTTCTGGTCGCGGTCGGGGCACCGTGAGTATACGTCGGCGACGGAGGGATCGAGGTACGGGTCGGACGCGAGGTTCGCGTCGGCCGCACCGTACGGGTCGGGCTCGGATGGCTCTCGGCCGCCGTGAACGTCGGACGCGGCGGCGTAGGGACCCGCGGCGTGTTGGTCGGATCCGGTGCGCCCGCGTTGCCGAGCGTCAGACGGTTGCAATTGATGATACCGCTCGACTCGGTGTGGCCGTCTTCGAAGCTCACCGTGACTTCGAGAGAGAGGTCGAGGTAGCCGTCGCCGAAGGTTTGCCCCTTCCACTTGAAGGTCGTGCTCTTCCCCGGCAGCAGCTCGCGAAAGGGACGCGGGGTGGTCAGCAAGAAAATCGACGCCGTGCCCGTGTTGCCGGCCAGCAGATCCGAGGGCGTAACGTCCTTCAAGGACTCGTTCGCGATGTTCTCGATCGTAACGAGCATGTCCGCCCGGCCGGCGTTGACGGTGATCGAGCACGTGCCCCGCGTCACTTGGGAGACGGGGTGAGCAAACGCTGCGGGTACGCCCAACAGCGTCGCAGCCACCAGGCCCAAGACCGTGCTTCTCACCTTCTGCATGCTCTGGATCCCCCCGCTTCGCCCCTTGCCGTGACGGCCCGTTCCGAATCTTGCCACGCTTCGGATCCGAGCCGGAGGTCGAGTGAATCGACTGACTCACCGCCTTCCCGCCAAGCCCCGCTGCGTCCCTTCCGCCCGAGTCGAGTCCCAAAAACCCTTTCCGTCGCTCCCCTTTTCGGCCTGTCCGCCTACACTGAAGCCTTTTCCTTTAACCGTTCAAACATGGTCAAAGTCAATTCAAAAAACCTCATCCGTCATAAAAAGTCAATAAGCTGACGTAATGCTCTGCGTTTCAGGGGGCATCTCGCAGCGCCAGCTCGTGGTCCTGCAGGCGCTGGATCTCGTCGCGCAGATCCGCGGCGCGTTCGAATTCGAGGGCAGCGGCGGCCTCGCGCATCTCGCGCCGCAGAGCGGCGACGCGGCGCGGAATCTCGGCCAGCGGCACGTACTCCCCGGCCGCCTCCCCCACCGCTGCGGGCAGGTCGACGTAGTCCGCCTCGACGGCCTCGACCAGCGACTCCGAGATGGCCTTGCGGATGGTCTGCGGCGTGATGCCGTGCTCTTCGTTGTAGCGCTTCTGGACGGCGCGCCGGCGGTCGGTCTCGCCGATGGCGGCGCGCATCGACTGCGTCATCGTGCTCCGCGTAGAGGATGACGCGCCCGTTGACGTTGCGCGCCGCGCGGCCGATGGTCTGGATGAGCGAGCGCTCGGAGCGCAGGTATCCCTCCTTGTCGGCGTCGAGGATCGCCACCAGCGACACCTCGGGCAGATCGAGACCTTCGCGCAGGAGATTGATGCCCACCAGCACGTCGAAGCCGCCGCGGCGCAGGTCGCGGATGATCTCGACGCGCTCGATGGTCTCGATGTCGGAGTGCAGGTAGCGAACGCGCACGCCGAGCTCCTGGTAATAGTCCGTCAGGTCCTCCGCCATCTTCTTGGTGAGGGTGGTGACCAGCACCCGCTCGCCAGCGGCGACCCGGGAGCGGATCTCGTCCAGCAGGTCGTCGACCTGTTCGCGCGCCGGCCGCACCAGCACCTCCGGATCGGTCAGACCGGTGGGGCGGATGAGCTGCTCGATCACCCGGCGCACCGCCGCGGGAGCGCTCGTAATCGCCGGGCGTTGCGGAGACGTAGACGACCTGGCGCGTCAGCGCCTCGAACTCCTCGAAGTTGAGCGGCCGGTTGTCGAGGGCGGACGGGAGTCGGAAGCCGAAGTCGACGAGCGTTTCCTTGCGCGAGCGGTCGCCGCGGTACATGCCGCCGATCTGCGGGACCGTGACGTGGCTCTCGTCGATGAAGAGCAGGTAATCGGGAGGAAAGTAGTTGATCAGCGTCGGCGGAGGCTCGCCGGGAGCGCGTCCGGTCAGGTGGCGCGAGTAGTTCTCGATGCCCGGACAGAACCCCATCTCCTCCAGCAGCTCGAGGTCGTACATCGTGCGCTGCTCGAGACGCTGGGCCTCGAGCAGCTTGTTCTCGGCGCGCAGCCCCTGCAGCCGTTCGCGCAGCTCGACGCGCACCGCGTCGATCGCGCGCTTCAGCTGATCGGGCTTGGTCACGTAGTGGCTGGCCGGATAGATGGCCACCTTGACCAGCTGCCGCAGCGCCTTGCCGCGCAGCGGATCGATCTCGGTGATCTGGTCGATCTCGTCGCCGAACAGCTCGATGCGCAGCGCCCGAGCCTCCTCGTAGGCGGGGAAGATCTCGACCACGTCGCCGCGCACCCGGAAGGTGCCGCGGTGGAAGTCGTAGTCGTTGCGCTCGTACTGGATGTCGACCAGCTTGCGCAGCAATCGGTCGCGGTCGACGCGCTCGCCGCGCTCGAGGAACACCAGCATGTCGAAGTACGCCTCGGGCGAGCCCAGACCGTAGATGCAGGAGACGCTGGCGACGATGACGACGTCGTTGCGCTCGAGCAGCGCCTTGGTCGCCGAGTGCCGCATCTTGTCGATCTCGTCGTTGATGGAGGCGTCCTTCTCGATGTAGGTGTCCGTGCTCGGGACGTAGGCCTCCGGCTGATAGTAGTCGTAGTAGCTGACGAAGTAGCGCACCGCGTTGTCGGGGAAGAGCGCCTTGAACTCGTGATAGAGCTGCGCCGCGAGCGTCTTGTTGGGGGCGATCACCAGCGTCGGCCTGTTCACCGCGGCCATGACGTTCGCCATGGTGAAGGTCTTGCCCGAGCCGGTCACCCCGAGCAGGACCTGGTAGCGATCACCCGCCTCGACTCCTTCGACCAGCTGGGCGATCGCCTTGGGCTGGTCTCCCTGCGGCTCGAAATCGGCCGCCAGACGAAATCGTTCGCTTCCCGGCACGCCGGCGTTCATACCAGATCCGCCGCCGCACCGCAGCGCACCCCGGAGCGTTGCGACCAATCGGATACCGGCGCTGCGCTAAACGGCCAACTCGTCCCGGAACGCCCGCGCCGCCTCGTGGACCTCGTGCAGGAGCGCACTGCTCAAGCGGCCGCGCATGTACTCGACGCGCAGCAGCAGAAAATACGTCTGGATCACGTCGGCGCGGCAGTAGCGATGGATCTCCTCCCAGCGTCCCGCCTCCCACAGAGCCTGTACGTCCCCGCCGCTGACCGCGCCCTTGCCCGGAAGGCCGATGAGCCGGGCGAGCAGATCGAAGCCGCCGCGCAGTCGCAGGGCGCCGTTGTTGGTCATGAAGTCGTAGAGGTCGTAATGGCGTCCGTAGCGTGCCCGCAAGCCGTTCCGCTCGTTGAAGTACCGCGGCGCCACGCAGCCGTGGTGAAGGGCGCGCAGCTCGAGCACCGGCAGGTCGAAGCCGCGGCCGTTGAACGAGACGAGAGTGCCGTCGAAGCCTTCGAGGCGCTCCCAGAACGCCCGCGTCACTCCGGCCTCGCCGAGGACGTCGGCGCCGAGGACGTCGACGTCGCGCAGGATCCAGTCGTCGCCGACGCCGCCGAGCACGACCGAGATCGGGACGTGGAACGACAGCGGCAGGAAGTCGCTGCGCCCGCCCGACTGCTGGCTGACCTCCTCGCGCAAGCGCTGAAAGGCCTCCTCGTCGCTGATCGACTCGCCGCGGCACTGGGTCGCGCGCAATAGCGCCTTGTCGATTCGCGTCTCGATGTCGAAGACCAGAAAGCTCATGACGGTGCCCGCGCCTCGACGATCCTCACCCACACGGCCCGGCCTTCCTCCTCCTCGCGCACCTGCCAGGTCCGCACCTCGAAGCCACACTCGCGCAGGCGCGCGGCGACTCCCTCCCGATGCGTGTTGACCGAATCGGCGAGCCAGGCCATGCCGCCCGGGCGCAACAAGCGGCACAGGGCCTCCGCCAGTCCCGCCTCGGCGCCGCGGTCGTACGCGATGTCGGCACCGACGCAGACGTCGAACCCGCCGCGCAACGCCGGTGCTCCCCAGTCCATCTGCAGGACGTCGATCGGCCGCCCGTTGAGCGCGGCGCTCCGCCGTGCCAGCCGCAGCGGCTCGCCTTTCCAATCCGCCGCCACCACCCGCGCGCCACGCGTCGCCGACACCACCGCCGGCAGTGCCATGCCGCACCCCAGCTCGAGAAGCCGGACACCGGCGCCGATCGCCGGTGCCGAGGCCAGCAGCCGCGCCAACGCCAATGCCCCCGGCCACAGGTGCATCCAATACGGCGGCTCGGCAACGGGCTCGGCCCCGAGCAGGGCCGAAACGTCGACCGCGGCCTCCAACCCGGTAGCGCGCAGCAGGCGAACAGTCGTCCGCGCGACGGCGATCTCCACTTCCTCGACACAGACATCGCCCGGCGCCTGCAAAGCCCCTCCCCTCACCTGCCCGCGCACGAAGCTTCCATCAAGGCGGCCGTGCTAGTAACCCTCGGCATCGATCTCCTCGTCGCTCATGCCGAAGAAGTGCGCGATCTCGTGGATGACCGTCTTGCGCACCTCGCGGCGGATCGCCTCCGGCGTGCGGAAGGCGCGCACCAGAGGCCGGTAGAAGACGGAGATGCGATCCGGCAGCAGCAGGTTGTCGGTGTCGCCCCGCTCGTCGGCGGGCACCCCTTGGTAGAGACCGAAGAGGACGTCGCGCCGCGGGTCGAGGCCCATGTCGCGCAACAGGGCCGGCTCCGGCTCGTCGTCGACGACGATCTGGACGTTCTGCAAGCAGCTGAGGAACGGCTCGGGGAGCTCATCCAACGCTTCCGCAACGAGCTCGCGGAATCGCTCTCGCGTCATGCCCCAGCATATCGAATTCCACCGCCGCGACACCAGCCCGTGGCGCCGCCGAGTCGGGCGAGCGGTGCCGACGCAGCTTGACCGCCCAGGGGGATCCTGCCAGATAGCGCCGATGCGTATCCGTCTGGACAAGACGCTCCTCCTCGCCCTTCCGGTGGCTCTTCTGATGTGTGCCGGCTGCGGTGAGAGCGGCACGGCCGACTACCGGCCCATCGAAGTCCTGTTCTTCGTCTCCGGCCCCACCGGAACCGAGTTCCAGGCCGCGGCGCAGGCGCAGCCGGACTGCGGCAGCGACGGCGTCGGCATTCAAGCCGCCAACGGCGACCACCAGTTCGGCGACCGCGTCTTCCTCACTCCTCACCTGTTCGTTCTCGAGAACGCGCTGCAGCCGGTGCGCGGCGTCTTCGAGGTGCCGCCCGACAACAGCATCGGCATCGGCGTCGATCTGTTCCTCGGCACGAACGTACAGGCGACGACCTCCGGCGAGGTCGCGCCCGGCACCTGCGCGACGGTCGGGACCGACACCGACGGCATCCTGCAGCCCGTCGTGACGAGCAAGGAGATCCGCGTCGAAGTCTGCGCCGCCAGCAATCAGTCCGGCGCCTCGGTCCCCTGCGACCAGACGACCGCCGACCCCAACGTCAGCTTCTTCGCCAGCATCGGCGATAGCAAGGGTTCCAACATTACCAGCTGCAACCTCCGCCCGCTGGCCGAAGCGTGCCGCACACCGGCGACGTTCTTCCTCGAGAACGCCAAAGATTCCGTCAGCGCCATCTTCACCAAGTTCAGCGACCAGGATCGCGACGTGGTCCTGCGCGCCGAGCTGTACATCGACGGCCGTTTGAAGGACACACAGACGAGCAAGAACGACGTCGTCGTACAGTCGGACATCTGAGCCGCGCCTCGACGTTTATCCACAACCGCCCGATAAGTGCCTACCCGCTGCGGTTTTTTCGGGGCAATCCTAGAGACAAGCTCGAAAGCCCGCCTAACTACCTAGTTTCGTTACAATATCCGCTACCGCCGCCTTGCCCAAGATAGGTGCACTGCAAACTGCGCCTAGACAGAGTGGGGTTCGCGGCTCGCAATCGACAGGTTGTCCACAGGAGGTTGTTACCCTGTTGCGGCTGTCGGTTGTGGGCGAGGGGCATCAACGGTCACCAGGGCAGAAAGCCGACAACCAACAACCTGCCCTCACAGCCCCCGCGCGGCCTCGACGACGCGTTGCGCGGCGTCGGCCATGTCCATGGCGGAGATGATGTTGAGCCCGGATTCGTCGAGGATTTTGCGCCCCAGGTCGACGTTGGTGCCCTCGAGGCGAACCACCAGCGGCGCCCGCAGCTGCACCTGGCGCGCCGCCTCGACGACGCCGTTGGCGATCACGTCGCAGCGCATGATGCCGCCGAAGATGTTGACCAGCACGGCCTTCACCTTCTCGTCCGAGAGCAGGATCTTGAAGGCCTCGGTCACCTTTTCGGCGGTCGCTCCGCCGCCGACGTCGAGGAAGTTCGCCGGCTCGCCGCCGAAGTGTTTGATGATGTCCATCGTCGCCATGGCGAGCCCCGCGCCGTTGACCATGCAGCCGATGTTGCCGTCGAGAGCGATGTAGCTGAGATCGAACTTGGACGCCTCGATCTCCTTCCGATCCTCCTCGTTCAGGTCGCGCAGCTCGCGCACCTCGGGATGGCGGAAGAGGGCGTTGTCGTCGAAGCCCATCTTCGCGTCGAGGGCGAGCAGGTCGCCCTGCGCCGTGAGCACGAGGGGGTTGATCTCGGCCATCGAGGCATCGGTATCGACGAAGGCGCGATAGAGGGCGGTCATGAACTTCACCGCCTTGCTCACCGCTTCCTTCGGGATGCCGATGCCGAAGGCGAGCTTGCGGGCCTGAAACGGCTGCAGCCCGACGGCCGGGTCGATGCTTTCGCGCAGGACCTTCTCCGGCGAGCGCGCCGCCACCTCCTCGATCTCGACGCCGCCCTCGGCCGACGCCATCATCGCCGGACGGCCGGTGCCGCGGTCGACGACCATCCCCAGGTAGAGCTCGCGGTCGATGTCGCTCGCCGCCTCGGCGAGCAGCCGTTTCACCTCGCGCCCCGCCGGCCCGGTCTGGTGCGTGACCAGCTTGCGGCCGAGCAGGCCGCGGGCGAAGTCCTCGGCTTCCTCCGGGCTGCGGCACACCTTCACGCCGCCGGCCTTGCCGCGCCCTCCGGCGTGGATCTGCGCCTTGATCACGCAGCTGCCGCCCAGCTCGTGCGCCGCCTTGGCCGCGTCCTCCGGGCTGACGACCTCGCGCCCGGACGGAACCGCGACCCCGTATCTCTTCAGCAGCGCCTTGGCCTGAAACTCGTGAACGTTCATCGACCCCCCGCTCAGCCCTGCGTCAGAAACTTTTCCGACGCGGTCACCAGCTCGCGCACGTGCTCGACCGAGCCCTGCAGCTGCTTGCGCTCGCCATCGCTGAGCTCGACCTCGATCACCTTCTCCACCCCGCCGCCGCCGATTTGGACCGGCACGCCGACGAAGAAGCCGTCGACGCCATACTCGCCCTCGAGCAGCGCCGCACAGGGGAGGATCTGCTTCTTGTCGAAGAGGTAGGCCTCGGCCATCTGGATCGCCGCCGCGGCCGGCGAGTAGAACGCGGAGCCGGTTTTCATCAGATTCATAATTTCGCCGCCGGCGCCGCGAACGCGCTTCTCGATGGCGTCGAGCCGCTCCGGCTTGATGAGCTTCTCGACCGGCACGCCTCCGACGTGGCAATGGCTGCGCACCGGCACCATGTCGTCGCCATGGCCACCGAGCACCATCGCCGAGACGCTAGCGACCGAGACGCCGAGCTCCATGGCGATGAAGGTGCGGTAGCGGGCCGAGTCCAGGACGCCCGCCTGGCCGACGACGCGCTGCTTCGGGAAACCGGTGACGCGGCGCATGACCGTCACCATGGCGTCGAGCGGATTGGTGATGACGATGACGAAGGCGTTCGGCGCATTCTGCTTGATGGCCTCGGCGACGCCCTTCATCACCTTGACGTTGGTGCTGAGGAGATCGTCGCGGCTCATCCCGGGCCGGCGCGGAAGTCCCGCGGTGACGATGCACACGTCCGCTCCCTTGATGTCGGCAATGTCGTTCGTTCCGCTGACGTCGGCGTCGAAACCGTCGATAGGGCCGGATTCGACGAGGTCCAGCGCCTTGCCCTGCGGCATACCCTCGATCACGTCGTACAGGACGATGTCTCCGAGTCGTTTCAGAAGGGAGAGATGAGCGAGCGTGCCACCGATCATCCCGGCTCCGATCATTGCAAGTCTGCGTCTGGCCATCTTCCTTGCTTCTTCCTTTCTTCTTGGGTGTGGGGGGCCGAACGCGAGCCGAGCCGGCCCACGCCGCTGCACCGCTGCGCCTCTTCCCTTGGTGACCTTCCGTCTAATACTGACCTTCGCTGCGCGCGGCAAGCGAGCGTCGGGACGCCGCCCCAGCCGGCGCCCGGGTCGGCGCGGTTGTCAATTCGCGGCGGTGGCGATACTGGAGCGGCGAGGAGGAGGCATGGCCTTCGAGCACATACAGCTGACGCGAGAGCAGGGGGTGGTGACGCTCACCCTGAATCGACCGGAGAGCCGCAACGCGATGAGCCCCGCGATGGGCGACGAGGTGACGCGGGCCTGCGAGGAGGTGCGCGCCGATGCGGAGGCGCGCGTGCTGATCGTCACCGGCGCGGGCAAGGCGTTCAGCTCGGGAGGCGACCTCGGCATGCTGGCGCGCGACGCCGGGCTGAGTGACGAGGGGCCGACCATGGGCGGCTCGTCGCGCGACTTCTACACGCGCTATCTGGCGATTCGCCGCGTTCCGATCCCCACCATCGCGGCGATGAACGGCCACGCCATCGGCGCCGGGCTGTGCTTCGCCCTCGCCTGCGACATCCGCATCGCGGTGGCCGACGCCAAGATGGGGATGACGTTCACCAAGCTCGGCATTCACCCCGGCATGGGAGCGACGTACTTCCTGCCGCGCCTGACCGGCACAGCGAACGCATGCGAGCTGTTCTTCACCGGCCGCGTCTTCGACGCGGCGGAGGCGCTGCGCCTGCGCATCGTCAATCGAGTCGAGTCGCGCGACGATTTTTCCTCCGCCGTGCAAGGTCTGGCGCGCGAGATCGCCGGCGCTGCGCCGATCGCCCTGCGCATGGTCAAGCGGGCGATCTACTGCGGCGTCGAGCACGATCTCGACGACATGCTCGACCTGGAGGCCCTGCAGCAGGGAGTGACGTTCACCACCGCCGACGCCCGCGAGGGCATCCGTGCCGTCATGGAGAAACGCGCCCCGAAGTTCCGCGGCGAGTAACGAGCGACCCGCCGGCCCCCTCAGCGCCGCAACAGAACCACCGAGGCGTTGGCACCGCGGCCGACGGTGTGGCCGAGCGCGACCCTGGCGCCGGCGACCTGTCGCGCCCCCGCTTCGCCGCGAAGCTGCCAGTACAGCTCGATGATCTGGCCGAGGCCCGAGGCGCCGAGCGGCTCCCCCTTCGAGAGCAGACCGCCGCTCGGGTTGACCGGCAGGCGCCCGCCCCTCTCCGTCGCGCCCTCGTCGAGAAGGCGCCCGGCCGCGCCCTTCGGGCACAGCCCGAGCTCCTCGTACGAGAGCAGCTCGCGCGCCGAGTCCGTGTCCTGCAGCTCGACCACGTCGAGGTCCTCCGGACCGAGGCCCGCCTCCTCGTAGGCGGCCCTCGCCGCCAGCTCGGTCGGCGATGGAACCGCATCGTCGGCGAGGCCGCACAGCGGTGTGTGCTCGCCGAGAACGCTGCCCGGCAGGTGCGAGCGCAGCGCCGCCGCGGCCACCGTCACTCCCCCCCGCCGCGCGCCCGCCGCAGCACGATCGCCGCGGCGCCCTCGTTCGGCGAGCACAGCATGTACAGAGTCAGCGGCTCGCAGACGAGCGGCGAGGCGAGCACCGATTCGAGCGTGAACTCCTTGCGAAACATCGCGTACGGGTTGTCGACGCCGTTGCGGTGGTTCTTCACCGACACCTGCGCCAGGTGCTGGCGCGTCACTCCCGAGTCGCGCATCAGCCTCTGCGCGCGCAGCGCGAAGTAGGCGGGCGTCGCGGCGAGGCCCGCCTCCTCCCGCCAGGGCTCGAAGAACGAGCTGCGGATGATGCCCTTCGGCATCTTCTCCATGCCGAACACGAGCACACAGTCGTAGCGTCCCGAGCGAATCGACTCGACGCCGAGCGCCAGTGCCGCGCCGCCGCTGGCGCAGCCGGCCTCGACGTTGATGATCGGCATTCCGGTCATGCCGAGCGCGGTCAGCACCTTGTGGCCCGCCGCGACCCCGGTGTACACGGTGCCGCAGTACGCGGCCTGGAAGCCGCCGCGACCGACCCCCGCCTCGCGACAGGGCGGCGCGTACCGCCTCGACCCCCATCTCCACGACGCTCTTGTCGCCGAAGCGGCCGAAGGGATGGATGCCGACGCCGCCGATCTCGACCGCGGCGCTCATCCGCCGTCCTCGGCGGGATGCGAAGGCGTAGGTGACAACCTGCCGTCCCTCCTCGTCGACGTGCAGCGGATCGAAGGCGAGGCGCATCGGCATGCCAAAGCGTAGCCGTGCGACGTCGGCCTCGCCCAGGCGGCTGACGATCTGCACGCCTTCGGGCAGCTCGACCACGCCGAATCCGAAAGGGACCTCACCGCGGTATCCCGGCGGGCGGTTGCGCACGGTGGTGAACAGGCGCAGCGTGCCGCGATCGCTCAGCGCCCGCGCCGCGCAGTCCGCCGCCGAGCAGTACGGGCAGGTACCGGTACGCGGGAAATGAAAACGGTCGCAGGACGCGCAGTGACCCCCGATCAGGTGGCCCCCGCCGTGCGACAGGTCGAATAGCCCCGCGGTCACCGGGATGGCGTCGCTCATCGTCTCCCTCCCGCCTTCAGTCGAACTCTTCGAAGTTCGACACCTTCCAGTGGCCGTTCGGCTCGCGTCGCGTCGACACCAGCCAGCGCCGGGTGAAGGCGTCGGCGCCATCGGGCCGGATGTCACCCTCGAAGACGAAGGAGAAGCGGTCGCTTCCTCCCTCTCGCTTCTCCTGCAGCCGGTAGCTCACCCGCGGCTGGCGAGTCGACGCGTCGATCTTCTGATCCCCGACCAACTTCTCCTCGTTCTCGATCTTCTCGCGCGCCAGGCCGACGCAGTACTGCTTGGCGGCCGTCAGGTCGATGCGCACGTAGTGCTCGTCGACGAAGTGCTCGGCGACGCCCAGGGGCGTGTCGGCGCCGGCGCGGCATCCCGCCGCCAACGCGGCACACAGGACGAGAGGAACGATC
>CAVRIA010000023.1:0-104237 GCA_963721115.1 uncultured bacterium | reverse complement strand
TCGCTCTTTCAACTTCCCCCCGGGCTCGGTACGTTTCGGCGGGAGGGTCGATGGTGAAAGCGGATCTCGTCATTCGAGGGGGAACGGTCGTCGACGGCAGCGGGGCGGCGCCATTCGAGGCCGACGTCGTGGTCGTCGGGGACCGCATCACCGCGGTGGGACGGCACGATGGACCCGCCGCGGAGGTCGTCGACGCCAGGGGGAAGATCGTCACCCCCGGCTTCGTCGACGTGCACACGCATCTCGACGCTCAGATCACCTGGGACCCGCTCGGCTCGCCGTCGAACCTGCACGGCGTGACCTCGGTCGTCGTCGGCAACTGCGGCGTGGGCTTCGCCCCCTGCAAGCCGAAGGACCGCGACTATCTGATCTTCCTGATGGAGGGGGTCGAGGACATTCCGGGCGCGGCACTCAAGGCCGGCCTGCGCTGGAACTGGGAGACCTTTCCCGAGTACCTGCGGGCCCTCGACAGCCAGTCGCTGGGGCTGAACGTCGGCGCCTACCTGAGCCACGCACCGCTGCGCATCTATGCCATGGGCGAGCGCGGTGCCACCGATACGCCCGCCAGCGACGAGGAGCTGGCGGCGATGAGCGGAGCGGTGCGCGAAGGGGTGCGCGCCGGAGCGCTCGGGTTCGCCACCGGGCGGACGACGATGCACCGGACGCCGTCCTGGGACCCGGTGCCGGGGACCTTCGCCGATCGCCGCGAGCTCGACGCCCTGGCCGATGCCCTGGCGGCCGAGGGTGCGGGCGTGTTCGAGATCGTGCCGTACGGCGGCGCCGGAGAAGATGCCGCCGGCGTGGCGCGCGAGTTCGAGTGGATGGCCCCGGTGGCGCGCCGCTGCGGGCGGCCCTTCAGCCTCACGGTGGTGCAGAACATCGCCTACCCGGACGGCTGGCGCGACGCCATCCGCATGGCCGAGGAGGCGACGGCGCGCGGCGCACAGATCGCGCCGCAGATCGCCGTGCGCAGCGTCGGCCTGCTGTTCGGCTTCGGCATCTCGATATCGCCGCTGAGCCTCTACCCGGCCGCCGGGGAGCTACTCGGCAAGCCACTCGACGAGCAGCGCGCGGCACTGCACCGCCCGGAGGTGATCGCCCGGCTGCGGGAGAGCATCGCCGAGACCAGCGGCGACATCCTCGGCGGCATGGCGACGCTCGAGCACGTCTTCCCGCTCGAGGACATCGGCGTCCGCGCCTACGAGACGACGCCCGACCGCAATCTGGTGGCGATCGGCAGGCGCCAGGGCGTGCATCCGCTCGAGGTCATGCTCGACCTGATCGTTCGCAGCGACGCGCGCTGCTTCTTCCTGGCCCCTCTCTTCAACTGCGACCTGGAGGCCGCCGGCGAGATGGTGAAGAACCCGCACACCACGATCGGCCTCGGCGATTCCGGAGCGCACACCAGCCAGACGTCGGACGCCGGCTATGCGACGTTCACGCTGGCGTACTGGGTGCGCGAGCGCCGATTGCTGTCCGTCGAGCAGGCGGTGAAGAAGCTGAGCGCCGATCCCGCCACCCTGTGGGGCCTGCGCGACCGCGGCGTGTTGCGGGCGGGCGCCTACGCGGACCTCAACGTCATCGACCTCGAGCGCCTCGACTTGCGGCCTCCGGAGGTTCTCCACGACTTCCCCGCCGGCGCGCCGCACCTCCACCAGAGCGCGCGCGGCTACGAGATGACGGTCGTGAACGGAAAGGTGCTGATGCGGGGCGGCGTGCACAGCGGCGCGCATCCGGGAAGGGTGCTGCGCAACGAGAAGGCGCGGGCGTGATTCGGCGACGCCTCGTACCGCGGCGATGGAGACGAACCTGTGCAACCAGTGCGGCGCCTGCTGCCGCGTGCTGACGCTGGAGCAGTCCGCGCAGGAGGTGCAGGCCATCGCCGCCCTGACCACCGCGCTCGGCATTCCCTCGGACCACGCCTTCGCCGCCCGCCACTGGCATCCGCTGACACGCGAGGAGGCCATGCGGCGCAACCCCTTCTACACGCGCCGCCTGCCGCAGGACGCGCACCTGTACTGGTGCGACCAGCTCGCCGAGGACGGCCGCTGCCAGGCGCACGCGACGCGCCCCCTCGTCTGCCGCGGCTACCCCTGGTACGAGCAGCCGGTACGCGACATGGCGCTGGCCGACCCGCTCTGCGGCTACGCCTACGACCAGGTGACGGAGTTCGTCATCCGCGGCGAGCCCGGGGTGTGACCGGTGATGCCGTGATTCAGTAGTTCAGCACTCCAACGCCGTACTTCAGCGGCGCGCCTTTCGGCGCGTCCGCTGCAAGCTGTTGTTCGCCCTCTTTTCGCCTCGGGGTCGGAATCGCTATCGGCATCGGAATCGATTCCCACCACGAAGTACTCGGCCGGAGCCTCGCGGACTGCGTAGCCACGTCGACCGAGCTTCGTCAGCATGGCTACGATGCGGTCGAGCACCGCTCATTGATCTGATTCGATTCCGATCCCGATAGCGATTCCGATC
The DNA here is from genome assembly GCA_963721115.1 of uncultured bacterium. Classification (GTDB taxonomy): domain Bacteria; phylum Desulfobacterota; class Binatia; order HRBIN30; family CADEER01; genus CAVRIA01. Next base: position 101,765 of record CAVRIA010000023.1, on the reverse strand, counting down.
CCGATTCAGTCACGCCGAACACCGAACACTGCATCGCCGGTCAGCACGTCAGCACATCAGCACATCAGCACGTCAGCACATCAGCACGTCAGCACGTCAGCACGTCAGCACGCGGCGAATCACACCGCCGCTTCGAACAAACCCGCCGCGCCCATGCCGCCGCCGATGCACATCGTGACGATGCCCCAGCGCTTCTTCTGGCGGCGCAGCTCGAGCAGCAGGGTGCCGACCATGCGCGCACCGGTCATGCCGTAGGGATGGCCGATCGAGATGGCGCCGCCGTTCGGGTTGAGCTTCTCCATCGGAATGCCGAGCTTGTCACGGCAATAGACCGTCTGCGAGGCGAAGGCCTCGTTGAGCTCGACGATGTCGATGTCGCCGATCTTCATGCCCGCGCGCTTCAGCAGCTTCGGCACCGCGAAGACCGGGCCGATGCCCATCTCGTCGGGCTCGCAGCCGGAGACGACGAAGCCGCGGAAGAAGCCGAGCGGCTCGATGCCGAGCGCCTTGGCGCGGTCGTACGACATGATCAGGTTGACCGAGGCGCCGTCGGAGAACTGCGAGGAGTTGCCGGCGGTGACGCTGCCGTCCTCCTTGAAGGCGCCGGGCAGCTTCTGCAGGCCCTCCAGAGTGGTGTTGGGACGGTTGCACTCGTCGCGGTCGACGACGGCCTGCTTCTTCGACTTCTCGCCCGTCTGCTTGTCGGTCACCTCCATGGTGACCGTCATCGGAAAGATCTCGTCGTTGAACTTGCCGCTCTGCTGCCCGGCGGCGGTGCGCTGCTGGGAGGCCAGCGCGTACTCGTCCTGCGACTCGCGGCTGACCTTGTAGCGATCGGCGACGACCTCCGCCGTCATGCCCATCGGCATGTAGATCGCCTTCTTGTGCTCCATCAGCCACGGGTTGAACAGATTGTTCTTGTTGAAGTCGTTCTGCATCATGGTGATCGACTCGAGACCGCCGCCGATGACCGCGTCGGCTCCCTCGTTCTCCACCATGTGCGCCGCCACCGCGACGGCGTTCAGCCCCGACGAGCAGAAACGGCTGACGGTCGAGCCGGGCACGGTGATCGGCAGCCCGGCCTGCACCGCAACGTTGCGGCCGACGTTGAATCCCTGCGGCCCTTCGGGGAAGCCGGTGCCGATGACCACGTCGTCGATCTCGGCCGGATCGAGCTTCGGCGTCTTCTTCATCACCTGCTTGATGCACTCGGCCGCCATGTCGTCCGGCCGGGTCAGATTGAACGAGCCGCGGAACGACTTGGCCATACCGGTTCGCGCCGTGGCCACGACGACTGCTTCACGTCTGGTACGCATGGTTCTTCCTCCCTGGAACGAGTTTCGAAATCGATGGGTCTGCCGGGAGGTGGTACGGCGCGGCATGCGCCTGCGTCCCGGCCGCTCAGCAATGACAAATCGGACGCCCGTCAGCAAGGGAGGGGGCGGTGGTGGAAGGTTGTCGAGTTGTTGGGTTGTTGGTCCCCGAGCCTCCAACAACCAACAACTCAACAGCCAACAACCCGGCGGGGTGGCGGGGCGGCCTGCAGCCAAAGCGGCGTCAGCCGCCCGCCGGCTTTGCTCCCGACTGCATCGGCAGGCCGGCTTTCCTCCACGCCTTCATGTGGCCGTCGAGGTAGACCGAGTCGAACCCGGCCGCCCAGAGGGCGAAGGAGGCGATGCCGGCTCGTGGACCGTGCTCGCAGTAGACGACGATCGGCCTTTCGTCGGGCGGCTCGATCTCCGTGCGCTCGCCGTACACGGAGTAGAAGGGAATGTGCACGGCGCCGGGCACGTGGTCGCGATCGTACTCGGCGTCGCTGCGCACGTCGATGATCAGCGGCGGGTGTCCCGCCTCGATCTGCTTCAACAGCTCCTCCCGGCCGATCCTCGCCGCGCATCCGGAGGTCGCGGCGATCAGCAGGAGCAACAGCGCGGGCAGCGCGCCACCAGTCCGACTCACCATCCTCGACACTTTCATAGCCTCGCGCCCGCCGCCGCGCCACGACGCACCGGCGCACCGGCTGCACCCGCTCACCGGTCTTCACCCAGTCCGAGACGGCGGGCGATGATCACCTTCATGATCTCGTTGGTGCCGGCGTAGATCGACTGCACCGCTGCGTCGGCGTAGTCCATGGCGATCGGGTACTCGAGCATGAAGCCGTAGCCGCCGTGCAGCTGCACGCACTCGCTGGTGAGCCGCTTCTGCAGATCGGTCGTCCACCACTTGGCCATGCTGACCTCGGAGACGATCTCGTCCCCGCGCACGTGCGCGACCAGCAGCTTGTCGACGAAGGCCTGGCCGATCTCGACCTCGGTGGCCAGCTCCGCCAGCTTGAACTGCGTGTTCTGAAACGCGGCGATCGGTTGGCCGAAGGCGCGCCGCTCCTTGGCGTAGGCGATGGTGTCGTCGAGGGCGCGGCGGCAGGAGGCGACCGACGCGACGGAGATGGTCAGTCGCTCCTGCTGCAGCTTCTCCATCAGCATGCGAAAGCCCTGCCCCTCCTCGCCCAGCAGGTTGGCGACCGGCACGCGGCAGTCCTCGAAGGCGAGCTCGCTGGTGTCCTGGCCGCGCAGGCCGAGCTTGTCGAGCTTGCGGCCGCGCACGAAGCCCGGGGTGTCCGCCTCGACGAGCAGCAGGCTGATGCCCTTGTGCGGCGGGTTCGCCTGCGGATCCGTCTTGGCGACGACGACGAAGAGGTCGCCGATCTGGCCGTTGGAGATGAAGGTCTTCGACCCGTTGAGGACGTAGAAATCGCCGTCGCGGCGCGCCTTGGTCTGCACGTTGGCGAGGTCGGAGCCGGTGCCCGGCTCGGTCATGGCGATGCCGAGCAGGACGTCGCCGCTGATGGCGCCGGGCAGGTAACGCCGCTTCTGTTCCTCGCTGCCGTAGGTCTCGATGTAGGGCAGGACGATGTCGGAGTGCAGCGAGATCATCATGGCGTGGGCGCGCAGGAGCGCCATCTCCTCCATGACGATGGCGTCGTAGAGAAAGTCGCCGCCGGCGCCGCCGTACTCGACGGGCGCGGCGGCGCCGAGGAAGCCGGCCTGGCCGGCGCGCCGCCAGGTCTCGCGGTCGCTCGTCCCGCGCGCGTTCCACCCTTCGACCTTGGGGGCGATCTCCTTCGCGGCGAAGCGCCGAAACTGATCGCGGAACAGCTCGTGCTCCTCGCTGAAGATGTCGCGTCGCATGAAGGCTCCTTGGGAATGTCCGAAAATCGCCGGCCTGACGCCCGACGTGTCCCAATTGTCTTACAGGCGGCGGATCAATGCCAGCCGCCGGGACGCGCGGCTCGTGAGATCGAGTGACCGCGCCACCGGGCTTTACTCCGGCGCAGCGGCGAGTGGTATAGCGTCGCGATGCCGGGAGCCGCCCGATGAGGATTCAGATCCGCCCTGCGCGTCGCCGCCGAGAACGCCCTGGTGTCGCTTCTCGCCTATCTGGGCGGGTTCTACGTGACGGCTCTGCTGGGCGGTGGGTCGTCGACCATCGGGGCCTTGTGGGCCGTGATCTCGGGGCTCGTCGTCCTGCAGACGACGCGGCAGGACACCCTGGCCTCGGCCGGGCTGCGCATCCTGGGCACGCTGATCGGAGCGATCGTCAGCGCGGTCTACCTGTCGCTGCTGCCGTTCAGCACCGTCGGAATGGCCGCGTCGATCGGCGCCACCGTCCTCCTCTGTCAGGGGCTGCGCGTCCCGGACCACGCGCGCCTCGCCTCGATCACGGTGGCGGTCATCATGGTCATCTCGGCGCGGGACCCGGGGCTCGATCCGAAGCTGAACGCGGCGCTGCGCTTCATCGAGTCGTGCATCGGCGCGGGCATCGCCGTGGCGATCGTCGCCGCGCTCTCGCCCCGCGCCCGCCGCGGTCTGACGAGATCCGCGGAATGAATCTCGCGCCGAGACGCGAAGACGCTGAGGACGACTGCGGCGGCATGCATAATCATTGCAGCCCAGCGGGGCGCGCAAAATGACGTGCGCCGTTCGCCTTCGTGACGTGCTGTGGTCCGGAACCATCGCGGGTGCTCGCGATGATCCCGTTCGCGGCCGTGTTTCGAGCTCTGCGGACTGCGGGTGAACGAGTACGGGCGCAAGACGCTCGCTCTCCTGGTGGGAGCGCAGTCGCCTCCCGTTCACTATCTCCTGACCTTCCTCCAGCACATCGTCATCAGCTGGTTCGCCGCAGTTCCCTTACTCTTCCTCTTCGGAAGAATGCGGAACCAGCCGCGCGTCCTCGTCGGGGCTCTGTACGGCATCGCGTTCTACTGTGGCGTCAACTCGCTCTTCCTGCCTCTTGCGTTCGGGGACCCGACTCCGTGGAGCCTCGGTTTCAGCACCGTCTATCCCAGCTTGGTCCTTCACCTCGTGTTCGGCATCACCGTCGCGCTGACAACGCGGGAGTCGCGGAAGGTCGTACCCCCGATGGGACACCTCATTCCGCACCGGGCCGGCGGCTTGTGGTACGCTCGGCGCGCGGAGGAGAGATCGAGCCGTGTCGGGGGAACCTGGTCGTTTTCTCGCTCCTTTGGCCGGGACGGCGGCCGAGGATAGACGATCACTCCAGTGGAGGATTCATCGATGACGGTACCGGTGTGGGCGCTCCTCGCGTTCGCCATGTAGACCGCACGACAGTGAAAGACCCATGGCGGTCCGGAGCCGTCGCCGATCGCCTCAGCGCGGCTCGAACTCCAGCGTCACGGTGATCGAGTCCACGGTGATGAAGTAGGGCTTGCCCGGCGTCAGGTTGGGGGGCGTACCGTCGCCAAACGGGCCCTCGTCACGCCCCTGGCTCGCGTCGCCGTAGGCGACCGGCGGCAGGATCTCGCCGTCCGAAACGAGATTGAACAACGTGTTCGAGCTGCCGATGACGTTCTCGAACGCGCTGAAGCGCAGCACGTCGACCGGGGGGTGGAGGCTCAGGTCGTTCGCCCAGGGGCGGTGCCAGCCCACGGTCGGTCGAAGGGGGTTGCCGTCGACGCACACCACCGCCGCGTCGGGGTGATGGAGGATCTGGGTCAAGCGAAGCTGGAAGAGCGCGGTCGCATCGAGCTCGAAGAAGTCGAGCAGATTGCCGAACGCCGTGCGGCCGTTCGTCACCTTGAACCGCGACAGATCACTGGCGCAGGACGGGTTGGCCGGGTAGAGGTCGGCGGCCTGATTGGTGAGCCCGCCACTGTCGGTGACGTCGAATCGGCGGACGGCCTGGGCCAGCCCCGGAGCTCCGGCCAGCCAGACGTACTCGCCTGCGGGAAGGCCTTCGAGCAGAACCTCCCCGTCGCTGCCGCTGCGGCCCTGCGTGATCGCGACCAGATCGCGGTCGAGAACGGCGACGGTCGCCTCCGCGACCGGTGTGGCGGCGGAGTCCGGGTGCCTCATTCGCACCAGGACGCGCAGCCGTCCCGGTCCGTTCAGGGGTTGCAGAAGGATCGCCAGATCGAGGTCGTCACCGGCCTCCAACATCACCGTCTCGCTTCCGGAGCGATAGCCCGACGCCGTCGCGCGCAGCGTGTAGCTGCCCGCCGGGACGTCCCCGAAGAAGAAGCCGCCGCCGCCGGAGACGACCTCGTCGACGACCGAGCCGCCGAGATCGAGGAGCTGCACGGTCACTCCGGGGATCGGCTCGTCGCTCGCGGCATCGTACACGGTACCGCCGACGTCGCCCAGGGCGAGGGCAAAGCTCAGCTCGGCCGGGGCGCTGCGGTTGCCGGACTCGTCGACGGCCGTCGCCGCAACCACGACCGGGTCGCGTCCCGACGCGACCACCCGCAGGGCGAACGATGTCTGGCAGTTGCGGCTCGTCTGCAAGGGAAACAGCGGGTTGCATCCGTATGTCTGCATCTCGTCGACGGCCTCGACGGGACCGGTGGCGGCCAGCGAGATCTCCTTCATCGAATGGTTGTCCCGGGCGGTGGCGATGACCTGGATCGTGTCGCCCGGCCGAACGACGGCGGGGGAGACCGGGTCTCGCTCGAGCGCGACGGTCGGCGGAGTGTCGTCGACGACCTCGACGATCGCGCTCTCCCGGGCTCGGCCGATGAGGCGGTCGAGCCCGCCGTCGACGCGGCGCAGCTCGGCCGATACACTGATTTTACCAGGTGCGCGCGGCATCAGGTCGACGAACCTCCCGTTTGTCCCGCCGCTGGTCTCGACGATGTCTTCCGGAGCGACGCCACCGGGCTCGAGGGTGTGGAGCTCCAAGAGGATCTGGGAATTGCCTCCGCCCAGGTAGGGGATGTCGGCGGCGCATTGGTAGAATTCTCTGCCGAGTCGAAGAACCGACGGACATTGGAAAGGGAAGTCGGTCAGCGAGCTTTCGACGGCGAAGGCAGCGGTGCCGCGCCCGTTCAGCATCGGCTCGAAGAGCGTGGTCAAGCTCGCCTCGAAGAGCCCCGGCACCAGCGGCGGCAGGAAGTACGAGATCAGATTCCTGCTCGCCGGCGTTCCCTGGGGCTCGTTAATGACACCTGCGGAAGCCATCGAGCCCTCCATGGACCGGTAGCCTGCTTCCGATCGGTCTTCGCACCCGGCCACCCCTTTGACGCGCAGCTCCAGCCGCTTCTCCGCGGGAGAGGCGACCAGCTCGCGCGTGGCTTCCTCCAGCACCGGTCGGATCAGGACCGGCAGGGAGTTCGGAGAGGTCGTACCGAGGAAGGGAACGCGCAGGTAGGCGTCCATGCGCCCGCACACCCCGGCGGCATCCGGGATCTCGAAGCGCAGGAAGCCCTCGCCGGCCGCGACCGATTCGGGCACGATCACCGTCTGGCCCTTCCGGTTACGCAGGACGAGATCGGGCTCGAAATCGAGCAGGCCGCCGAGATTCGCTCCCGAAATCACGATTTCTTCTCCCGGCTCGACGATGAACGGCTCGACGGCGCTCGGCAGGGGCGCATCCTGGATCACCGCGGCACCGGCGACGCCGACGACCAGCACCACGCCCGCGGCGGTCGCGACCGTGCCGACAACCGTGGCGCCGGCGCCCGCCGCCCCGGCTTCGACCGTTGCGCCGAGGGCCTCGGCCGTCGCGGTGGCCGCCGCCCCGACGGCTCGTCCCGCGGCGATCACGGTGCGTCCGGCCTGGGCGATGATCGTGCCGTTCGGTCCCACGGCTGTCGCGGCCTGACCGCTCGCCGCGAGTTCGGCGAGCGAGTCGCGCAGCAGCTCCGGAATACCGGAGGCGTCGATACGCTCACCGAGCTGCTGTTCGAACTCCTGCGTGAAGGCCGGGTCCTCCTGGAGTGCGAGAAGCGCCTGCGGGAGCTCCGCGCGCACCCGCTCCAGCTCGGCCGTGACGATGCCCGCCGCATCGCCGAACTCGGACTCGGCATCGAAGGCGAGGGCGGCGTCGACGAGAGCGACCACGTCGTCGACGACGTCGGCGATGGAGTCCGGAGCCCCTACCGGCTCGGCCGGATCGACGTCGACGGGAAACGGTGCGCTCGCTATCTCACCGACGGACACCGTCAGGGGGTGCGGGCCGGGCCCGACGTTGGGCACCAGGGCGAGAAGAGCTCCATCGCCCTCGAGACCGACGATTTCCCCGCGCCGACCGCCGATCGAGACCCCGAGCCGCACCTCGCTGTCCCCCAGGCCGAGCGCGGAGATGCGGACCAGGGAAAGAGGCCGCACGCGCGGCACGCTGACCGCCTCGACCGACGTCACCTCGGGCGCATTGGGCGGGACCGGGCACGGGCCGAAGAGGCAGCCTGCTGCACAGGCGACGTCGTCGGGGTCGACGTCGCCGTCGCGGTCACAGTCGTCGTTGTCGCACAGACTGGCGCCGCCGAGGCCGGCTAGATGCGCCACGACGTCGGCGGCCGTCGTCGCCAGGCTGCAGTTGCCGTCGCCGCGCTCGAACACGTCGAAGGGCCCGCTTCCCAGGGTCGGACTGGGGCTCGATGCCACCACCGCCGTCGGCGTGCTGGTCCGTGGCGGCGTCGCCGTCGGAGGAATCGGCGTCTCCGATGGCTGTGTCGGCGACCCGGTGGGCGACGGGGCAATGGTGGGCGACGGAACGGCTCCGGAGACCCACAGATGTTGCGCCAGGTTGTTGGACTCGATGCTTTCGGCGATGACGTCTCCGGGATCGAGCTCGAACACCAGCAGGTGCTCGCCGGCCGATGCTTGCCACGGCGTGTTGCACCAGCTCGTCTGATCGACCGCTCCGACAGTCAGCGTACCGCTGCAGATCGTTGCACCGTCGATCGCAGCGCGAAGCGGGATCGCCAGGTCGGAGGGCACGCCGATCGCCCGCCACGCGAGGTGAACGTACACGTTCTGGCCGACCACGGGTGCCAGTACCTCCGCACCGGTGTTCGGTCCGGTGCGCAGGAAGGCGCGCTCCGCCGCGAGATCCAGCTCGGTGCCGGTCCGCCACGCGCGCGTTGCCGAGTTGTTGCCCTCGTCCGTCTCGTCGATGAGCTCGGTGTAGTCCAGCTCCCAGCGCAGGGTGTGCGCTCCCGACGTCGCGGTCCAGGGCGCGTTGCAGAAGGTGGTGACCAGGTCGCCCGGCGACGCGGTGGCGACCGTCGCGCAGAAGGTCTGTCCGTCGCGCACGGCGCGTACGGCGAGCTGGATCGGCCCGCGGTTTCCGGTCACGTTCCAATCGAGATGGAAGACGACCTGCTGGCCGGCGGCCGGAGTCGTCACCGTAGCTCCGCTGTTGCCCCCGGTGCGCAGATAGGCGCGCTCCGCCTCGACGTCACCGGCAAAAACGAGGCCGGAGGCCGCGCCCGTCGCGGGAGACTCGCGCAGCACGGAGGTCGCGCCCAGCGCTTGGTCCGCATCGACGGGGATGGGCGCGCCGACGATCGCGCCGAGGAGGAAAGCGGCGACGGGTGACATGGACAAGCGGATCATCATCGTAGACATGGACCCGCGGCTGTCGCAGTGTCAAGTGACGGCGTGGACGACGTAGTTGGTCGGATAGATGTGGATCTCGCGGTCGAAGTAGAGCTTGCGCAGGGCGTCGGCGTCCGCGACGTCGCGGGCGCGAAAGCCGAGGCGCGCGAGAAACGGGCCGACGTCCTCCGGATGGATGCCGAACGTCACGGGCTCGCCGAGCAGCGCCAGCAGGTTGGACGAGAAGCGGCGCGCCGTCGCCAGCAGGTGGTGCTCGTCGGGCAGATACCAGAGATCCATGACGACGTGTGATCCCGGTGCGCTCATCGCGTGCAAGGTTTCGAGCGTGTTCTTCACGGCGGCCCGCGTCAGGTACATCGAGACGCCTTCCCAGACGAAGAACGTCTTCCGCCGCTCGCGGAACCCCGCTTTGCGCAGCTCCCGGCGAAAGGACTGCGTCTCGAAATCCACCTCGACGCGCCGCACGTTGGCCGTCGGAAGCTCGTTCGCGTGGCGCGCGACGATGCGAGCCTTGCGCCGGCTGGTGGCGGGGTGGTCGACCTCGAAGACGGGCCGGCCGCGCAGCTCTTTGGCCAGGCGGTAGGCGCGCATGTCATATCCCGCGCCCAGCAGGACGAGCTGCTCCACCCCTGCGCGCAAGGCGCGTTTGAGTGCGTCGTCCATGTAGCGGTGTCGCGCGACGACGAAATGCAACAGGCCGTCGCTGGCCCGCTCGGCGTAGCGGCCGAGCTCGGGTACCGCCTCCTCGGAGGCCAGCGCAGCCCTCGCCATCGGCCGCAGGAACCACTGCGCATAGGGATCTTCGAGGACCCGCGGTCTCGCCGATTGCGCGTGCTCGTGCGCGCGCATGAAGCAGACCGCCTCTGCCGTTCGACTGGGTAGGTTCCGGAACATGTCGAGCCCGCGGCCCACCATCCGGCGATCCGGCGAGGATTTCAATCGGGAAAGCTCAGCGGCCCCGTTCGTTTTTCGGTCCCGTCATCCATTGCTTCCTGAAGCATGTCCAAAAAGCGGGCCAGCCTCCGATGAACGGTCCGCGGATTGAGCCCTGTCTCCTTCGCGACCTGTGCGATCGGCAGCCCCTCGATGTATCTGAGCCTGGCGGCCGGGCACTCTTCGATCAAGGGCCGAATGAGCTCGAGCAGCTCGCGGCGCCGAGCCTCCTCGGCCGGATCCGCGTCGCGATCCACGGCGGGATTCATGGAGACATCCGGCCCGTCGTGCATTCGCTTCCAGCGCCTTATCTCGTCGAGGAGGCGGTTCGCGAAGGTGCGCGTCGCAAAGAACTCGATCGCCTCGGGGCTGCGAACGTTCTCCAGGATCTCGGCCCGCGTGATCGTGTCCAGGGTCTCCTGTATCGCGTCCTCCACGTCTTCCGTGCACGTCCGGTAGCGCTTGCGCGCCAAGACCGTCCACTGTCTCCGGAAGCGCTCGAGGACCTCCTTCAGCCGCGGATGCGGGCTCTGCGTTCGAGCGGATTCGAGGATGGCGAAGATCTCCCGGCCCGGAATCGCATGGGCCCGGGCGATACAGTGGGCGGGACACCGGCGCGAGCAAGCGGAGGATGTCTCGCTTGCCCGCGCCGGCGGCGTGGGCGAGGGAAGGGGGGTACCCTGTTCGGGCCCATCGCCCAGCTTCGGATCGCGTTCGGGAAGGGTAGTGGTGCCGTGCGCGGCAGCCAGGATCCGCCGTCCGGCTGCGGCGCCGATCCGCTTCTCGACGCAGTGGCTCATCTGACTCTCTCTCTCTTTCGGCGCTGCAACGTTCTCTTCCTTCTGCACTTGGGAATGCGTGAACTCTCACTGCACAACGTGGCGACGCAGGGCACGGGACGGTCGCCGGCCCGATTTTTTCGCTGCGCGCTCCCTTTGACCGAGATCGTTTCATTCCACCCCTCACCGATCGCGGCGCGACAGGCCGAAGCGGACCAGGTACCGCTGGACGGTTCGCACCGTCACGGTCAGCTCCTCGGCGACGCGGGCAAGGCGGCCCTCGTGTTCTGGTAGTCGAGCAGGGCGCAGTCGGCCTTCTCCCGTTGCAGGAAGTCGGAGGCGGAGTGCGCCGACGCCACTGCGATCACGCGGTAGCCCGGCTCCGCGCCGCGCAGATGGTCGGTGATGTGGCTCGAGTGGGTTGGATCATCTTCGATGAGCAGCACGGTCGGGTTCATGGACCTCCTCCTTCCAGAACGAGACCAGCACGTCGCGCAATGCATGGGAGCGCGACGGCTTGACGCGAAAGCGGGTCGCCCCCGCAGCCTTCGCCTCCGCCTCCTCCCCGGCCCAATTGGCCTGGCTGAGAACGAGGACGGGGATCTGCTCGAGCCGCGACGATGCCCGCAGCCGGCGGAGCAGAGCGGGCGCGTTCATATCGGGCAGATAGAAGTCGAGCAGGATGAAAGTGGGCGGCGGGGCGCCGGCGGCGGAATGGCGGTGCTCGAGAAGGACGAGCGCCGCCGTGGCGCTGGCCGCCGTCTGCACCGCGAATGCCGGGCACGCCGACTCGAGCAGGCTTCGCGCCACATCGAGGAATGCCGTGTTGTCGTCGACGACGAGCACGAAGGGTGTTGGGCTCATTTCTTCCCGCCGCCTCCTCCGTTGCGCACCGACGGCAGGCGGATGCGAAAGCGGCTTCCCCGGCCCGGCTCCGACTCGACGTCCACGGTGCCGCCGTGGCCTTCGACGATGCGCTTGACGATCGCCAGACCGACGCCGCTCCCTGTGACCGGCGCGCCGTCGACGAGCTGCTCTTCGGCCGGCACGCGGCCGAAGAGGCGGAAGATCCCCCGCTGATACGGCGGCGCAATGCCGATCCCGTTGTCGCATACGAGCAGCTCGACGTGCCCGTCTTCGGTGCCGCCGCGGATGTCGATCTCGCCGCGACCCGCGGGAACGTACTTGATCGCATTGCTCAGGAGATTCATCACTACGTGCGACAGCTGACGGGGCTGGCCCCACAGAGCGGGAAGCGGCCCGACCCGCATGCGCGCCCCCTTGCTCTGGATCTGCGGTCGCAGGGTGTCGACCGCGTTCGATACCAGGGTCTGCGTGTCGACCAAGCGAGCCTCCTCCCGCAACGAGACCACCCGGAAGAGCCCGAGCAGATCCCGGATCATGTCCTCTGTTTTCTCGGCCAGTGCCGCGATCTGATCCACGATGGCTCTACCCTCCGGGCTGAGCGCGGAGCGCTCGCGCTCGTTGAGCAGATCGGTGTTGAGCAGAATGGCGTTCACCGGGTTCTTGAGATCGTGGCTGACGATGTAGGCGAAGTTGCGGAGCTCGTCGTGGTGCTTGGCGAGAACCCGCGCCTGCTGCTCCAGGCTGTAGTTCATCGCCGCCAGCTCCAGGTTCGCGTGGCGCAGGTCCGCCGTTCGCTCGTCGACGTCGTGCTTCAGCCGGCGCGCGAGGACGCGTAGCTGCTGCCCGTAGCGCTGGGCGAACAGGGCGATGAAGTTCAAGGCCAGGAACGCGAAGACGACGAAGGTGGCCTGCTGACCGCTTCCGAGCTCGCCCGGCAGGACGCTCTCCTTCGGCACGAGACCGCTCTGCTCCACCCAGGCCAGCAGCCCGTAGAACGCGGCCCCGAGATTGGCGGCGAAGAAGGCGGCACGGGGGGAGCGGAAGACCTCGGTGTGCAGGATGACGAAGCCGTACACGAGGAGGTAGAGGCCGAGCTGGGCGCCGCCGACGTAGTGCAGGATGAAGGTGAGGATCGGCACGTGCACGGCCGCGTACGCCCATGGAGCCAGGCGCGCGCTCGACCAGCGGCGCGCCGTCGCCGCCAGGAGCAGGTTGAGCAGGATCACGGCACACAGGGCGAGCACCGGCGGCCAGAGGCGGAAGGACAGCCAGTGCAGGGCGTGGATGGCGAAGAGGAAGACGACGAAGACAGCGACGATGCCGGCGGTGAGGAGCACGTTGCACTCCGCGTCGGCGGCGCGGTCTCCGTCGGGCAGGGGGGAGTCGAGGCGGGCCGCCGCCGTCTCCGCCTGCAGGGGCTGGAAGGAGAGCAGCAGCGAGGGCAGGAAGAAGAGGTCGGCGAGCAGGGCGACGAAGATCGTCGCCGCCGCCAGCAGGCCGACGTGGCGGAAGACCAGGAACTGCGGGATCGTCAGGCACGCGAAGCCGGCGATCAGCACCGTGGAGGAGACGATCATGGCCCGCCCCGTGCCGCGCAGGGCGCGCTGCACGGCGGCTTCGTGCGAGTGGTCGACACGCCATTCCTCGCGGAAGCGGATGAGGTAGTGCACGGTCGAGTCGACGCTCAAGCCGAGGCAGACGGGAAGGATGATCGAGGTCCCGACGCGCAGGTCGAAGCCGGCCAGCCCCATGAGGCCGACGGCGGCGCACAGGGGCAGAAGGTTGGGCGGGATGCTGAGCGCCAGCAGCTCGGCGGAGCCGAGGAAGCAGGCGATCAGGGCGAAGACGACGAAGACCGACGTCGCGGTGCTGACCGCGACGTCGCGCGCGATGCGGTCGGCGCCCTGCGAGACGTCCCAGTAGTCGCCGCGCAGCGCGACCTTCAGCCCGGCGGGGGCGAGACGTTGCGCGGCGTTCCCGAGCTCGAGCATGCGGCCCGTGCCGAGATCCCGCATGCCGACGACGATGGTCGCGGTCGTGCGCCCGCGGTCGAGCAGGTCGCGCACCTCCGGCTCCCTCTCGATCAGGTGGAAGAGGAACGCGGCCAGCTGCTCGGTCTGCGGCAGCTCGGCGCGCTCGGGGGCGTGTCCCTCGAGGGCGGCGTCGAGCTGGCGCAGGAAGTCGGCGACCGACCAGACCTTGACGACTCCCGGCTGTCTGGTCAGACGCCGTTCGAGCTGGTCGATCGCGGTGAGGACCCCGGGCCGCAGGACCGAGCCGCCGTCGGCGGCGCGCACGTCCACGCGGGTCTGAAACGCACCCATGAACTCTCTGTCGATCGCCGCCTCGGCCACCCGCACGGGGTGCTCGGGGCTGAGCTCCTTGGTGGCGTACTGCATCACGTGCACGCGCGGCCAACCGGCGAAGCTCGCGAGCAGGAGGGCGGCAGCCAAGAGCCAGACGAGGGGGCGGCGGGACAGGCTCAGCCCGGCGATCGCCTCGGGCAGACGCGAGAAGAGGCCCGATGCGCCACCGGATACCGGCCCAGGCCAGGGGCGCCTGCTCAGACACAGGCAGACGGGCAAGAGACACAGGGTGACGACGAACGTGGCGGCGACGCCGAAGGCCATGGTCAGGGCAAAGTCGCTGGTGACCCGCATGTGACCCGGCACCATGGAGGCGAAGCCGATGCTGGTCGTCGCCGAGGCGGCGAGGGCGGCGGGCAGGACGGAGGAGACCGCCCGCCGCACCGACTCCGGCCCGCACGCAGAGCCTTCGGCCTGCACCTCGCGGTAGCGGTCGAGGAAGAAGCAGACCTCGCCGACCCCGATGACCAGCAGCAGCAACGGGACGCTGGCGTTGATCAGCGTCACCTTCTGGCCGTCGATCTGCATGAACGCCAGCGTGGCCAGGGTCGACACGCCGACGATACCGAGCGGCAGGAGCACGGCGACCAGGCTCCGGTAGCCGAGGTAGAGAACCGCGCCCATGACCAGGACGGCAACCGCCTGGGCGGTCAGGAAGCCGCTCCAGATCAGGTCGGCGTACGCCGCCTCCGCGACGGGGAGGCCCGTGTACTGCGCCTCGAACCCGGCCGGCAGCTCCGCTTCGACCGCCTGCTCGAAGGCGGCGATGATCGGCCGCCGCGCGGCGATGCCGGCATCGCCCGGGCGCAGGCGGGCGACGACGGTGGTCGCCGAGCCGTCCGCGGACACCAGCCAGCGGGTGTAGAGGGGGCTGGCGAGCATTTCCTTCCTGAGCGAGGCGGGATCCTCGCCGGCGCGGGCCAGCGCCGGAAGGGTCCGGAAGGGCCGCGTACCCGGATCCCCCTGGATGAAGGGGGTGGTCGCCAGGCCGTAGACGGTGCCGACTTGCGGGATGGCCTCGATCCGGTTGCTCATCCGCTCCAAGGCGGCCAGCACGTTGCCGCGAAAGACGTCGTCGCCGCGCAGGATGGCGACCAGGTAGGAAGCCGGAGGGTCGGCTTCCGCCGTGTCGGCCCCCGCCGTCAGGCCGCGGAACGAAAGATCGAGCTCGAGATGGCGCAGGCCCGGAGCGGCACAGGCCAGAGAGACTGCCATCAGGGCCAGGAGCAGCCACCGATGGCGTACGACGAGATCGCCCGTCTTCTGCCACATGGATCCCCCTTCGTGTCCGACTCGGCCGCGCACCCCAGCGCGGCCGGAAGCGGTACTCCGCCGTCATCAAGAGAACCGTGAGATCGGACGGAACATTGTGCCGTCCGACGCCGGCGGGGTCAGAAGATCCAGGTGATCGGATGCACCCGGTCGGGCTCGTAGTGGCAGTAGGTGCCGGTCTTGATGTGAAGGGCGAGGTGGTTACCGATGATCGGGTCGAGCTGTTCGATCCTCGGCACAGCGGTCTTCATGATGGCCTTCTGCACGGCCGTCCGAGCGCGTTCCTCCTCGGTAGCTTTGCCTCGCAACCTCCCGCCCTTTCCCCGGGCGCGGGTCAGCTCTTCGAGGCACTGTTCGCGCTCTTCCCTCAGCTTTTCCGCCCGCCCGAGGTCGTGATTGAGCTCCGCTTCCTGGATGTCGGGGCCGAGGTCACGGATGTGCGCGTGAATGTCCAGTATGGCTCTCCTGTCGAGCTGCGGGCCCAGGGGAGTCTCGGACCGAACGTGCGTCAGCTCGTCCACGTCCGCCGGGTTCCAAGGAGAATCCGGAGCTACCGGTGGATGGATGAGAGCCCTGAGCTCCAGGACGTACACCTTCTGCCCGGGGCGCTGCACCAGGTACGCGATGAGGAGCATCCCGTTCAGGTTGGGCAGCCGCCCCACGTTGCCCTCGCGCTCGATGGTCCAGTACGCGCCCTCGCGGCGGAAGACGCACTGCCGAGTGCCGTTCGTTTCCCCGTGGTGCTCTCGCCGCCCGTTGTCTCCGTTGCCGCACGTCGCCGTCGCGGCGACGTGGCGCCGCGAAACCTGGGCCCGCACGGCCTCGACCTTCTCGGCCAGGACGGGCATGTCGAGGCTGCGGCACGTCTCTGCCGACTTCTCGAGCAGGGCAAGCGCGCGCTCGCCGTCGCTCGGGTTGTCGTCCTCGGACAACAACTTGGCGTACGCGAGCTGCGCCCGCGCCAACCACTGTCGCATTCCTGCACGGGAGAGCGTTGCGATGGCATCCTCGAAGTGGCGGCGAGCCGCCTCCCGCTCGCCCATCACAGTGGCGAGACCGCCCAGGTACTGGCCGGCGGCGCCCCACGGCGCAGCAGGCGTCAGCATGACGATCCGCCCCTCGAAGGGCTTCAGCATGCGGTAGAGAATCGCGGCGCGCTCCGCATCTCCGAGGAAGGTGCAGGTCTCGGAGAGGAAGCAGATGTTCTGGGACCAGATCACGTCGCGCGGAATACCTTTGAACTCGTCCACGGCGACGGATTCGAAGACCGCCCGCGCCTCGTCTTCTTTTCCCTGCTCGGCCAGGGTGATGGCGAGGGCGCACTGCAGCGAGGCGCCCAGCAGCGGGTACTCGTTGCGCATCGCATCCCAGAAGACCTCGACCTCGGCGAAGCGACCGCGCAGCCAGAGCAGGTGGGCCATCTGGGCGCCGTAGAAAAGCAGGGCGTTGGCGTTCTGGGCGCGCCGCCCGAGGTCCAGCGACTGCTGTGCGAGCGGCTCGATTCGGTCCAGCAGGCCGCGTGTGAAGGCGAGACAGACGCGTGTCGAGGCGGCGAGCCAGGAGTAGTACGGCTGGTGGAGTCCCGAGGTGAGGGTCGTCAGGGCAGCGTACTCCTCGCTGACCGCGGCCATGTCCGCGAGCTCGAGCTTGGCGAAGCAGCGGAACAGGTGACCGTCGAAGGACATCGCCTGGTCCCCGGCCGCGTCCGCGAGCGACACCACCTCGTCCGCCAGCGCGAGCCGATTCTCCACCTCCTCGGGGGTCCACAGGGCCCAGTGCATGTTCTTGAGGACGGCGGCGAGGGTCATCGGGTCTCGCAGCTGTCGTGCCGTTTCCACGGCCTCGCGCGCCAGCTGCCGGCGTCTCGAGCGCTCGTTCGAGAAGGTCATCTCCTCCGCCAGTCGCCCCATGACGCGGGCGCGCAGTGCTTTCTCTTCGTCCCCCAGTCGGGTCGACGCCTCCTCCAGTAGCTGGACGACCATTTGATCGCAGACCACGGCTCCCAGGCCCGGCGACCGACCTCCGTACGCCAGCGCGGCGCGGGCGAGCTCGGTCGGCGCCGCGGTCGCCCGCGCGATCTCGACTCCCTGCAGGGCGGCCTGCCTCGCTCGCTCGGTCTCGCCCGCCCGCCACCAGGCTTCGCTCGCCTGCAGGAGCAGCTCGAGGCGCCGTGGACTCCCCCCGGAGTGCGTCGCTTCGAGGGCGCGCAGCCCGATCTCGTACTGTCGAGCCGCCTCCTCGTGCGCCATGAGGGCCCCGGCGTGCGCGGCGGCGCGTATCGCGTAGCCGACCGCTTTGGCGACGCCCTGCGGCGGCGTCGCGCGCAGAAAGTGGTAGGCCAGCTGCGCGGCGCAGAGGTCGATCTCGGGCGCGTGGCGGCGCTCCATCGACTCTCCGACCAGCCGGTGGAGCTCGGCGCGCCGCAGCGTCGCGAGGCTCTCGTAGAGGACTTCCCGGGTCAGCTCGTTGCCGAAGCGAAAGTCGCCGACGGGTCCGGGGACGCGGTCCACCACTTGCGCCGCCAGCGCCTCGTCGAGAGCGGCGCAGACCTGCTCCGCGCCCGTGCCGCTCACCTCGGCGAGGGTGGCGACGCCGAACTCCGGATGGAGGACGGACGCGACCGAGAGAAGCTCGCGGCACCCTGCCGAGATGCGATCGAGGCGGCGGCCGATCACCTCGCGAACACCCTCGGGGATCCTCATCTCCTGCGGGCTGACGCGCATCGTCCAGCGCCCGCCGTCGTGATAGAGGATCCCCTCTTCGTTCAGGTGGCGCAGGATCTCGACGAGGAAGAATGGATGGCCCGCGGTTCGTTCGAAGAGAGCGCGGGTGAACGTCGCCGGAACCTTCTGATCGGAGACCTCGGTCACCAGGTCCCGCACCTCGCTCTCGGTCAGACCGCCCAGGTGCAAGGCCTCGCCTTCCCGCCGCAGTGCGGTCATCGCCGCCGTCGCGGCCCCGTCCGCCGCCATCTCGATCGGACGGTAGAGGCACAGGACGGCCAGGGCGGCGTTGCCCAGCTCGCGCGCCAGAAACTGCAGAAGCAGCAGGGAAGACCGGTCGGCCCACTGCAGGTCGTCGAGCACGATCAGGACGGGACGGCGTCGGGCGGCCTTCTTCAGATAGAGCGTGATGCCGTCGAAGAGGCGAAAGCGCGCCTGCTCGGGCTCGAGGTCCGACGCGGCGCCGAGGCCGGGGAGCCGTTGCGCTATCTCGCCGACCAGCTGGGCGATCGCCGAGGCGGCGGGGCCCAGATCCTCTTGCAGGTCGTCGGCCGGGCTGCTCTGAACGCAATCGCGGAGCAGCTGAATCCAGGGCCAGTACGGCGGCGCCCCGCCGGTCTCGTGACATCGCTTCCAGTGCACCGACAGGCCGCGGCTCAGGGCGTGAGCGACGACTTGGCGAGCGAGCGTCGACTTGCCGATTCCGGCCTCGCCCTCGAGGAGCAGGATGCGGCCGTGACCCGTGAGGGCGTCGTCGATGCAGGCGCGGAGCGAGCCCAGCTCGACCTCCCGCCCGACGAACACGCCGTGGGCGAGGCGCGCCCGGGTACGCCGTACCTTTTCCTTCGCCACCGCCTCGCGGACGACCTCGACGACCTTCCTCAGATAGTGCCCGTGCTTGACGACGTAGTCGAAGGCGCCCAGCTTCATGGCCTCCACTGCCACGTCCTCGGAGCCCTCTCCGGTGATCATGATGACCGGGATCGCGGGCCACCGCTCGCGAATCCTGCGCAGGCAGTCGACGCCGTTGCCGTCCTGCAGCCGGTAGTCGAGCAGCACGCAGTCCACTTGCGCCCTGCCGATGTGCTCCAAGCCGGCCACGGACGAGGACACCGCCACCACCTCGATCGTATCGTCGTCGCGCCGCAGGGCGCTGCCGAGCAACCTCGCCGTTTCGACGCTGTCTTCGATCACCAGGATGTGCGCCGCCATCGTTCCAGTCACTCCTTGTTAGAACGAGCTCAGCAACTGTTATACCACATGACGCATCGTCCTCTGAACGAAAAAGTCTCCCGGGTGATCCATGCTGCCGTCGCGACACGACGCGACAGGCCCTTGGGGATCGGCCGTGGGGCCGATCCGGGTCGCGCCGGAATCGCGCGGGTTGACGGGCCGGGGGTCGGCCGGCTATCCGCTCAGCAGCCCAGTGAGCAAGGAGGATCCCATGGGAACCGGCAGGAAAGTCTTCGTCATCGGCGTCGGCATGACCAAGTTCGAGCGCTGTGAGCTCGACGTCCGCGATCTGACCAAGGACGCCCTGACGCAGGCGCTGAATGATTCCGGAACCCCGTTCGAGGACATCGAGCAGGCGTTCTGCGGCTACGTCAACGGCATGAGCACGCTCGGCCAGCAGTGCGTCTACAACGTCGGCATGTCCGGCATTCCCGTGTTCAACGTGAACAACAACTGCGCGACCGGCTCGACCGCTCTGCTCTTGGGTTACAACGCGATTCGCTTCGGGCAGAGCGAGTGCGTCCTGGCGCTCGGCTTCGAGAAGATGCAGAAGGGGCCGCTCGAGAACCAGCTGCAGGGGCTCGAGCAGGTGCGGGCGGAGACGGAGAAGACCAAGTCGGCGCCCATCGCGGCGCGAATGTTCGGCAACGGCGGTCGCGACCACATGGAGAAATACGGCACCAAGAAGGAGACCTTTGCCAAGATCGCGGTCAAGAACCACAAGCACTCGGTGAACAACCCACGCGCGCAGTACCGCGAGGCGTTCACGTTGGACGAGATCCTCGCCTCCCGCATGGTGTACGAGCCCCTGACCGTCCTGCAGTGCTGCCCGACCTCCGACGGCGCCGCCGCGGCGGTCGTCGTCTCCGAGGACTACCTGCGCCGGCACCCGCACCCGGCAGCGATCGAGATCCTGTCGATGGCGATGGCCACCGACCGTTTCGAGGACTTCGGGCGCGGCAACATCGGCATGATCGGAATGGGGATGACCGAGCGCGCCTGCAAGAAGGTCTACGAGGACGCGGGCCTCGGGCCCACAGATGCCCAGGTGATCGAGCTGCACGATTGCTTCAGCAGCAACGAGCTGATCACCTACGAGGGCCTCGGCCTGTGCAAGGAGGGCGAGGGCGAGAAGCTGGTCGAGGAGAACGCGTGCTCGTACGGCGGCCGCTGGGTGGTGAACCCGTCGGGCGGGCTGCTCTCCAAGGGCCACCCGCTGGGAGCCACCGGTCTGGCGCAGTGTGCCGAGCTGGTCTGGCAGCTGCGCGGCCGGGCCGAGAAGCGGCAGGTGGAAGGGGCCAAGGTCGCCCTGCAGCACAACCTCGGGCTGGGCGGCGCCGGCGTCGTGGCGATGTATGCGAGGAAGTGAACGTGCTGACGTGTGGACGTGCTGACGTGAGGGGAATGGCGTGTTCGTGGTGACGAATCGGATACCGGTGGCGGCCGGTCACGAGGCGGATTTCGAGGACCGCTTCAAGAAGCGGGCGCACCTGATCGACCGCTCGCCGGGGTTCGTGAAGAACCTCGTCCTGCGCCCGGTGCAGCGGCGGTTCAACCACCGCACCGGCCAGTGGGAGGAGAACGCCGAGCAGGGCTACTACCTGGTGCAGACCTACTGGGAGAGCGAGCAGGCGTTCTGGGACTGGACCAACAGCGAATCGTTCCGACTCGCGCACAGCAACCGGCCACCGGCGGAAATGTTCGCCGGGCCGAACGTGCTCGAGATTCACGAAGTCATCCAGAGCACCGAGCGCCGCGACGATCCCGGCGCCTGAGCCTCCCGACGCTGCGTGCCACCGACGGGGCCGCCGCCCTCGTCTCGCGCACGGCGGCTAGCCCAACTTGAACACTTCGGAGGGTAGAATCCAGGGTTTCCAATAGGTTTTCCTTCCGAGTCGGCACTACATTTTGCTGGTCGATGAGTTGGCGATCAGTCGTGGTGGGGCAATCCTTTCGGGCAGGGTGAGGCCGAGCCGGTCAAGGAGAATTGCCTGGGCCGGTTCGGGTCGCACGACGCATCGCAGTCGGATCTCTCGCCCGCTGCCATCGGCCAGGGGCAGCACGATGTCGGTCGAGTGGATGCGGGAGAGTTCGGTGAACAGCGTTCTCGGTGAGTCCCCGAGCCCGGCTCGAGACTGCCACTTCTGCAGCGTCTTCCACAGGACGTAGGCGAGGAAGCAGACAAAGATGTGGGCTCGGATGCGGTCAGCCTTTTGGTGCCATACCGGGCGAACCGCGAGGTCGGACTTGTGGATGCGGAAGGCCGCCTCAGCCTCGGTCAACTGGATGTAGGTCTTCCACAATTCCTCATGAGTCCACTCGGCGACGTTGGTGCGCAGGATATAGGTCCCTTCGGTGAGCTCGGCGTGTTGCTTCCAGCGATCGTCGGTCGTCCAGGCGAGCCGGATCCCACTGGGGTGCGTGGGATCGTCGGTCACGGTGATCGAGTACCGGCCCGCCGCTCGGCTGTTGCGCTGGAGCAGACGGCCGATCTGCCGCTCGGCCTTCCCCCGGTCGATCGGCTTCTTCGCCCGCGCGATCCGACGTTGCAGGGAAAGCAGTCCCTGCTCGATGCGCTCGGAGAAGCGCGCGTGCATGGCCTTCTCCTTTTCGGCCCGCGAGGCCGAGCGACACAGCAGAAAGCTCTCGACCCCGTCGGGACCCGGGCAGATCTTGACCTCGATGTCCGCGCGGATTTCTGTCCAGCCCTGGCGTTCGGTCAGCTGGCGCTCCCACTTCTTGAGCTCGCTGCGCGGCGTGCCGATGACATAGCGGCGCCCGGTCGACTGTAGCCACGCGATCTTCTTCGCGCTCACCATGCCACGGTCCATGACCCACACCCGGTTGGCACGGCCGTAGCGCTCCTCCATCGTTCCCACGATCTGCTCAACCGTATTCACGTCGGTCGTGTTGCCGGGGAAGACCTCGTAGCCCAGCGGCATTCCGTCGCGGGTGACCACCATCGCGATGTTGACCTGCACGCAGTCCGGGCGCTTGTCGCGGCTGTGGCCGCGCCTGCAGATCTCCGCTGAACCCTGCCCCTCGAAGTAGGTGCTCGTCACGTCGTACCGGAGCAGGTCGTAGTCGACCTCGAACAGCTCGCCCAGCCGCTCGACCAGATGCTTCTCGATCTGCTCCTTGTGTGGCAGGAGTCGGTCGAGCGTGCGGTACAACCGCACGTGGTGGATCCGCTCTTCGTCGATACCGCAAAGATCCTCGAGCGCGGTCGTGCGGTACCACTTCTCGGCCACGTGCAGCTCGCTCGACGGTTCACACAACCGACCGATCACCAGAATCTCGATCAGGTCCGCCCACCGGACAGCTTCACGACCCGCCGGCAGTAGCTCACCGAACAGCTCGTCGAGCTTCAACGCTCGCCACAGCTTGCGCCCCAGCCATACGTTGCCGAACGCACGGCTGCGCTCGAGCCGGATGCGATCGAGCCGTACCGAAATCGGCTCAGCGTCCTCTCCCCCGAACAGGTCGCGCTGCGCATTGCACTCCTCGCCCCCGGCGACCTCTCGAGCCAGCGCCTTCGCGCTCGCCCGACCCTCGGCATCGATCTCACCGAGGTAGGCGACGGTCTCCTGACGCACCTTCGCCCCGGTACGCACCGAGCGCACCAGCCTCCAGTACGTGTACTTCTTGCCGTTGTTGCGCCGCGTCGAGTGTCGCAGGTACATCCCGCACCGCCTCCACCGCCACCAATGCGCGCATCTTCCTCTCCCGCGTCCACCACCTCAACCACGAAAGTCGGCACTACATCCGGGATTCCACCCGCGCGATCTTCGTGCCATCCTCATCACCGCCAAGTCCTCGCCAATATCTCGGACGCGACGGCGGAGAAAAAAGTGAAATCAACCCCAACTTTTTCTCAAGTGTTCAAGTTGGGCTAGCCGCTCAACCCGACCAGGGCCAGCATCGTCCGCACCAGGTGTTCCGCTTCGACCGGCTTGTCCAATCTCGGGTGGCCGCGCAGGCTCTCGGGGATGAGCTCCTCGTCCCCGTAGCCGGTCAGGAAGACGAACGGGGTGCCTTGCGTCCGCAGATGCTCGGCGAGCGGGACGACGCTCTGGCCGTTGAGGTTGATGTCGAGAACGGCGATGTCGACGGGTTGCGCGGCCAGCGACTCGAACGCCTTCTCCAGGCTGGGTACGATCGCGGTCACCGAGCCGTCGTATCCGTCGAGCAAGTAGCGGAGCGCGTCGGCCACGACGAAGTTGTCCTCGACGATCAGGATGGTCGTACCCTGCAGCGAGAGCGCCGTCATGCCGGCCCCGGCAGGGGAACCGCGATTTCGCAGTGCAGGCCGGATTCGGCGAACTCGACCACGACGTTCCCGCCGCCCTCGTGGGCGAGCGCGTCCTCGATCAGCTTCATTCCGAAGCCGCGCCGCTTGGGCTCGTGCACGGCTGGTCCGCCGTGCTCGTTCCACCGGATGCGAAGCAGCGGCGTCGCGTTCGATTCGGTTCGCGACGAGATGACGACGCGACCCTCCTTCGTGGACAGCGCGCCGTACTTGGCGGCGTTGGTCACCAGCTCGTGCAATGCCATTCCCAGCACTCGCCCGAGCTCAGGCGACACGCGCGCGCCGTCGCACTCGATCGAGATGCTGCCGGCGTGGTCGCGGTACGGTCCGACGACCAGCTCGATGAGGTCGACCAGGGTCAGCCCTTCCCAACGCCGCCCCGCCAGGGCGATGTGGAGACGGGCCATCGTCTGGATGCGGCCGCGGAACGCCTCGCCGAACTCCCCCAACGAGCTCGACGAGCGCAGCGTCTGCTCGGCCACCGCCTGCACGGTCGCCAACGTGTTCTTCACGCGGTGATCGAGCTCGCGCAGTGCAAAGCGCAGAGTCGTCTCGGTGGCGCGGTGCTCCTGGATCTCCTGCTCGAGCTTCCGGTTGTTCTCTCGCAGCTCTTCTTCCCCGCGATGCCGTTCCCGCTCAGCACTCGCCTCGGCGGCTCGCTGGCGGCGCAGCGCCTCTGAGATGACTACCGTGGCCGCCAGCGTGGGGGCGATCGACCCGACGTTCTGGAGCCAGAAGAGCCGCGGCCATTGGACGACCGTCGAGACGGTCCAGATCGCCGTGGCGACGATCAGGAGCACGCTGAGCGCCTGCCACCAGGGGCTCCAGGGGATCAGCGTCGCCGTGACCAGCGACAGGCCGACGAGGAGGATGACGGAGGTCGTCGCGTCTGCGGCGAGGATTCCGACCGCCCCGACCGAGACGACGGTCACGGCGTAGGCGGCGAATCCGACCGCGAGGTTGTACTTCCGGCGCGATGGGTCGTGCAGCAAACGCAGTGCCGCCGCGACGGCGACGAGATTGATCGCCTGAACGAGGCCGACGAGGGGGCGTTCGGTTGTCCTGACCAAGAGCTCGCCCACGAAGACGATGACGATGCCGGCGAGGACCAGCTTCAGACCCAATCGAGAACGGTCGAGAAGGAGTCGATCGTCGTTCTCGACGTCATCCATCAGATCGTCGCGCTGGGTCGCCAGCGGCGTTTCAGATCGCGACAATTCAGGCGCCTCTACGACGCAACATCGCAGCCGGAACCGAACGGTGTCAACTAGCCTGCATCTCTCACCGGATCCCGGGTGCAGGCGCCGATGGCCCGCCCAGGCCAGCCTGCATTTTCACTGGCCTCCTACGCGAGACCATCCGCGCCGCAGGCTCTTGCGGACCGCGATCGCGGGCGAGTCTACTTCTTGCGCGAAGAGGCCGCGGTGCGCCGGCGCGTCGCCGCCGCCTTGGTGGCCGACGCCGATCGCTTTGCCGCCTTCGCCTTCTTTGCCGCCTGCCCGGCCGATCCTTCGAGCTCCTTGCGCAGCTCGTGAACGTACTTCTCGACCTGCCCCGCCGCCGCGGCGGCGCGCTTGCGCAACTGCGCCGCCGCGGTCTGCAGGTTCTTCAGCAGCCCGGTGGCGTTGGCGCGCTTCCGGATGTCGGTGCGCAGGCGCTTCGTCGACGACTCCACGTCTTTGATCAGCTGCGAGATTCGATCTCCGCGTCGTTTGGCCATGGCTCGCCTCCTGTGATTGGTCCTTGTTGCCGTTGACCACGTTCTCCCGGCAGCGTCAAGGTGCGTCAGCGGGCGATGCGGGCGACGGTGACGCCGCCGCCTTCCTGTCCCTCGCCGCCCCGGAACTCGGCGCAGTAGGGCGAGGTGGACAGATAGTCGTGCACGGCGCGGCGCAGGGCGCCGCTGCCGAGACCGTGCACGATCCGCACGCTCTCCTGCTGCGCCTGCACGGCTCGGTCGAGGAACGAATCGAGCTGTGCCACGGCGTCGCGCGCACGCAGGCCGATCAGGCTGATCTCGCCGAGCGGCGCCTCGTCGCGGCTCGCCAGTCGGACGTGAACGGGCGGCGCCGGCGCGGCGCCGCCCACCCGGCGCAACTGATCGGCGGGAACCTCGAAGCGGAGCGTGCCGCGCTGGATCCAGGCACGCGCCCCGTCCACCGACAGCAGCTCTCCACGCAGGTGCCGGGAGCCCACCTCGACCGTGTCTCCGGGCCGCAGGGGACCGGGCGACGCCGGCTCCGCCCGTTCGGCGCGCGGCTCCGCCTCGCGCTCGGCGATCTCACTCTCCTGGCGGCGCACGAAGACTTCGAAGCCGGCGCGCTGCTCGGCGGCGCCGCGTATCGCCTTCAGGTGCTCCCGTCCTTCCGCTTTGAGCTCGCGCACGAACTCGCGCGCCTCGCGCAGCTCGTCGCGCCAGGCGCTGCGACGGCGTTCCCGCAGCTCGTCGAGCAGCCGGCGCGATTCGGCCTCCTCGGCCGCCAGCTCGCTGGCGCGCCGGGCGGCGGCGGCGAGCTCGCTCTCCAGCCGGCGGCGGGTGGCCTCGAGCTGCTCCAGCGCGGTACCGAAGGCGCGCGACTGCTCCGAGCGCGCCCGCTCTGCGCTCTCCAGGACCGTCTCCGGAAGACCGAGTCGGCGCGCGATGGGCAGGGCCAGGCTGCGCCCGAGGGAGTGGTAGACGAGACGATAGTGGGGGGTGAGCGTCTCGACGTCGAAGTCGACCGCCGCTACGACACAGCTCTCGCGTTCGAGGGCGAAGGTCTTGACCGGGGTGTAGTGCGTCGTCACCGCCAGGCGCGCGCCGAGCCGCTCGAGCTCCTGAATGATGCCGACGGCGAGCGCGGCGCCCTCCTCCGGGTCCGTGCCGACGCCCGGCTCGTCGAGCAGGACCAGGGGGCCGCGGACGTCGGAGGCGAGGATCTCGCACAGGTTGGCGATGTGGGCGGAGAAGGTGGAGAGGTCGCGCTCGATGTTCTGCTCGTCGCCGATGTCGGTGAAGATGGCGGCGAAGCACGGCATCTGCGCTCCCTCCGCGGCTGGAACCAGAAGGCCGCTCTGCGCCATGAGAGCGGTGAGCCCGAGCGTCTTGAGGGCGACCGTCTTGCCGCCGGTGTTGGGGCCGGTGACGACGAGGACGGCGCGGTCGGCGGGCAGCACGACGTCGATCGGCGTGACCGGCCGGTCGGTGAACAGCAGGCCGGCGTGGCGCGCCTCGACGAGGCGGATCGCGCCGCCGCTGAAGCGCGGCCGCGTGCAGCGATAGGCGCGGCCGAAACGGGCGCGCGCGATCAGGCACTCGGCGGCGACCAGAGCCTCGATGGCGCCCTCGATCGCCTCCCGCTCGGCGCGCACCAGCGCGGTCAGGTCGGCGAGGATGCGGCGTACGATGGCCTCCTCCTCGCGCACGGCCAAGAGGAGCTGATTGTTGAGTTCGACGGCGAACAGCGGCTCGACGAAGAAGGTTTCGCCGGAGATCGAGCGGTCCTGCACGACGCCCCCCATGCGGCCGACCGCGGCGGAGCGGACGGGTACGACGAAGCGATCGTTGCGCAGCGTGACGTAGCTGTCGGCGACGACGTCCGCCATGCTGCGCCGGGCGACCAGATCCTCGAGGCGCCGGGTGAGGGTGTCGCGCAGGCGACGGATGGAGGCGCGCACGGCCGCCAGCTCGTCGCTCGCTTCGTCGAGGACGACGCCCTCGTCGTCCAGCGCCCGCGCCAGCGTCGACTCCAGAGTGGGGAAGGCGGTGAGCGCCGCCGGAAGGTCCGCCAGCGCCGAGGCCTCGCGCACGTGGCGGCGGAAGAAGGCGCCGAGCTCGCGCACGCACTGCAACGCGGTGCGCACTTCGACCAGGGATTTGCCGTCGAGGACGAATCCCTCGTGCGCCGCCGTCCGCAGGTGGGCCCGCACGTCGGGGAAGGAGCGCAGGGGCGGATCGCCGTGCTCCTCGAGGAGCCGGAAGCACTGCCAGGTGCGCTCGACCTGGCGCTCCGCCGCCGTTGCGTCGACACTCGGTCGCAGGGCGCGGCAGGCCTCCTTGCCGGCCGTCGAGGCGGCGAAGTCCGCCAGCCGCGCGAGGACGCGCGGGAGCTCCAGAGCGTCGAGATCGCGCGGGCGCATCGCGTCCGGAGTATAGCGGTCGGCCCGGATCGCGACCAGACGAGGAGCAGACTCGCTCGTTCGGCGTGCGGCCGCGGAGGTTCGCTTGACTTGCCTCCGGCGCCCCGTAGAATTCGCGCGGTCGCCGAGGTCACCGGGAAGAGCGCGCCGCGCGGGGCGTTCGACGGCGGGTCGTCGCGGCCGGGGATTTCACGGCGACGGCATGCTCGGTCGAATCATCGCGACGATCAGAACGCACTGGGTGAGCCTGCGCGTGATCGGGACCTTCCTTTTCCTGATCACGGCATTCTTCTTCATCCTCACCTGGGGGCCGATCGTCGACCGGGTCGACATCGGGGCCGGCCTCGCCCACCTGGCGGCGTGGATGAGCTACTGGCTGCTGCGTCCGTTGAGCGCCCTCCTGGGGTTCGACATGCACATCATGGGCACCATCATGGGCTCGGGAAACTTCGAGGTCGACGTCGCTCCGGCCTGCTCCGGCGCGGTCCCGACGAGTATCTACCTGTCCGCCGTGCTCGCCTACCCGACCACGTGGCGGGCCAAGCTGATCGGCTCGGGGCTCGGAATCGTCGCCATCCACATGGTCAATCTGGTGCGCGTCGCGGCGCTGTTTCTGATCGGGATCTACTTTCACGAGGCCTTTCACGACACCCATGTCTACGTGGCGCAGGCTCTCGTCGTCTGCGTCGCCGTGGCTCTGTGGCTGTACTGGGCCACCCGGTTCGCCGATGCGCCTGCCCATTAGTCCGTGGGCGTTCCTCGGCCGTCTGCTCGTCTTCTTCGCCGCCGCCTATCTGCTCTGGCTTCCGCTCGCTCCGGCGTACACGCACGTGCTGCTGTTCGCGTCGAAGATCGGCGTGTGGCTGACCGAGATCTCGAGCGACCCGCTGTGGAGCCACGGCACGACGCTGATGTCGCGCGGCACGGCCATCTTCTACACGCACCGCAACTTCGCCGCCTTCGACCCGCCACTGCAGCCGCAGGGCATCCCGGCCGAGTGGGTGATGGCCAACCTCGTCCTGCTCGTGCCGCTCATGCTGGCGACCCCGGCCCCGAGCTGGCGGGCGCGCTTCGTCCGCCTCGGCGTGGCGCTGGGCGTCGCTCTGCTCCTGCAGGTCGCCGACATCATCGTCGGCATCAAGGTCTTCTACTCCCACCTGTTCCTCGGCTACTGGAGCAAGTGGCAGGCGGAGGTCTATCAGTTTCTCGACGCGTTCTTTCAGAGCTGGGACACGCAGCTCTTTCCGGTCGCCATCTGGGCCGGCATTCATTTCCGGCAGCTCCTCGGGGGCCGCCTGCCGGCACCCGCACCGGCGGCGTCCCGAAAGCCGGACGCGAGTCGAGCCGAGCGGCGGCGCAGGCGGCGCGGGCGGTGAGATCGGGAATCTGCGCTGCGTTCTGGATCGCGTCCGCTGCTCCTGTGCGGTTGTGCGGGCGGCGGTCCGGGGTCCGGCGGCGCGCCGCCCGAGCCGCCGCGGCTCGCGTTCGACAACACCGAGTACGATTTCGGCCGAGTCGCGCAGGGGGCGGTCGTCGCACACGACTTCGCGTTGACCAACGACGGAGGCCTGCCGCTCGCCATCCTCGATTTGCGCAGCGGCTGCGATTGCAAGGCCAGCACCGACGCGCCGGCCGAGCTGCCGCCGGGCGGCACCGCCGCGGTCCAGGTCGAGTGCGACACCGACGCCGCCCACGGGCCGCAGCGCCGCACCGTGACCGTCTACAGCAACGACCCCGGGCACCGCTCGCTGGTGCTGGCGCTCACCGGCGAGGTCGAGCTCGACCTCGCGGCCGATCCGCCGCGCGCCTGGGTCGGTGCGGTGCCGCGCGGCGGCGCGGTTGCGTCCGGCGTCGCGCTCCTGGCCGGCGCCGGCACGCGCGTCGAGGGGATGGAGACCGACGGCCCCTACTTCTCGATCGTGCCGACCGACCTCGGCGACGGTCGCGAGGGCCGCAGCTTCGACCTGCGGGTCGCCGCCGACGCGCCGCTCGGCGCCTTCGCGCAGGAGGTACGCGTTCGCAGCAGCAGCGATCGACACCCGTTGCTGCGCGTCGCGGTGAGCGGCCGGGTGGAGGAGGAGATCACGGCCTCTCCGGCGCGGCTCGATTTCGGAGAGGTTGCGCGCGGCGTCGCGCCGACGCGCCTGGCGCTGATCGAGAACCACGGCGAGGCGCCGGTCGAGATCTCCGGCCGGGAGTGGGACGAGCACCTCGGCGCGGCCGAGGTGGAGACGCTGCGCAAGGGGTATCGGTACCGGGTGCGGGTCACCCTCAGCGACCGGCTGGGGGCCGGCGCGGTCGGCGCGGCTCTGCTCCTGCGCACCGATTCTTCGAGCCAGCCGGTGGTCGAGATCCCCGTCGCCGCGCGCGTGACCGACCTCGCCGCGCCGTTGGAGGGGTCGCCCGCGGCGAGCCTGCCGGATGCGGCGAGCTCGAGCTGACGCGCAGGAGGAGAGCATGGCGCCGTTCGACCTGCCCGAGAGGAAGCGCTTCGACGTCGTCGGGTTCGGGTTCAATACGCTCGACCACGTGTGCCTCGCCGCGCGCCCGCCCGGTGCCGGCACCAAGCAGGAGCTGAGCCTCTACGAGCGGCATCCCGGTGGGCAGGTTCCGACCGCCCTGGTCGCGCTGCAGCGCTGGGGGATGAGCACCGCGTACGTCGGACCGTTCGGCGACGACGAAGGCGGTCGCCTGCAACGCTCGTCCCTGCAGCGAGAGGGGGTCGATCTCGGTGGCGCTCGCACGCGAGCGGGGGTCGGCAGCCAGACCTCGGTGATCCTGGTCGATCGAGTGACCGGAGAACGCACGGTCCTGTGGTGGCGGCCGGGCGGGCTGGCGCTGCGCCCCGACGAGATCGAGCCCGACCTCCTGACGGCCGGACGCGCTCTGCTCATGGACGCGGCCGACGTGCCGGCGGCCATCGAGGCGGCGCGGGCGGCGAGAGAGGTCGGCGTTCTGGTCGTCCTGGACGTCGACGAACCGGACCCGCGCAGCGCCGAGCTCCTGGCGCTGGCCGACGTCGCGGTGGTGTCGGGCCGCTTCCCACAGCGGCTCACCGGGCTGGCCGACCTGCGCGCTGCCCTACGGCGCATGCGGCGCATGGGCCCCTCGCTGGTCGGCGTCACGCTCGGTGCCGGCGGCGCCCTGGCGCTCGACGGCGACGGCTTCCACCATGCCGCCGCGTTTCCGGTGGCGGTGGCCGACAGCACCGGGGCGGGCGACCTGTTCCACGCTGGCTGCCTGTACGGCCTGCTGCGGCGGTGGACCGTCGACGCCACACTTCGCTTCGCTGCCGCCGCCGCCGCCCTCCAGTGCACGGAGCTCGGCGGCCGCCCGGCGATCCCGGCCCGGGAACGGGTCGAGGCCCTCGCCGGGCGGCACGGCTGAGCCCTCTCTCCCTTGCCGTATCTCTGCCTTTGCCTTGCCTGCACCGTCAGATTGCGGGCGGCGATCGTTCGGAAGACACGGCAAGAGCGAAGGCTCAGGCAGAGCGCCTTTCCCATCTTGACTCCGCCTCGTTCCCTGGTAGAACTGACCGGTCAGTACCGGAATTCGGGCACGAACATGCGAGGCAGGAAAAAGAGTGAAGAGACCCGCGCGGCGATCCTGCGCTGCGCCGCGGAGGTATTCTCGGAACGCCCGTTCCACGAGGTGCTGACCGAGGACCTGAGCGCGCGCCTGAAGATGGGCAAGGGGACGCTGTACCGCTACTTCGCGTCCAAGGAGGACCTGTATTTCGCCACCATCGTCGACGGGCTGCAGGGCATGCAACAGGCCATCGCCGAGGTCCTGCTGCAGGAGGCTCCCCTGGAGCGGACCGTCGAGGGGCTGGCGCGCACCGTCATCGGCTTCTTCTGGGAGCGGCGCGATTTTTTCGTCCTGCTGCACCGCCAGGAGCCCAAGCTGGAGCCCGGAGAGAGGGCGGAGTGGCAGAAGCGGCGCGAGGAGCTGATCGGCCTGGTGGCCGGCAAGCTGGCGGCCGAGCTGCCGCGCGACGGCGAGCGCCCCATCCGCGCGCGGCTGGCGGCGGAGATGCTGCTCGGCATGATCCGCGCCGTCTGCCTGTACCGCGACGAGTCGGATCGCGTCGACGACCTGGCGCGGCTGGTCACGACCGTCTTCGTCCACGGCGCCCTGTCCGGTCACTCCGCTCCCGCCGATGGTGCCGCGCCGCCCCGCATTACCGCTTCCCGAGGTTGATCGCATGCACCGTTCCATCGGCACGGCGCTGGCCCTGGCCGGCGCGCTCCACCTTCTCGCCTGTGCCCGGCCGAGCGACCCGAAGACCGCGGAGGCACCGGCTGTCGTAGCCGATCCGGTCGCGGTCACCGTCGCGCCCGTGATCTTCCGCCCCACCCAGCGGCTGTTGAAGTTCGTCGGCACGCTGTACGGCAACGAGGAGGTCACGCTGTCGAGCCAGGCGGAGGGGCAGATCGAGTCGATTCACGTCGACCTCGGCGACCGGGTGACCGAAGGGCAGATCCTGGCCGAGGTCGAGGACGACGACCTGCGGGCGCGCCTGCGCGAGATCGAGGCGACTCTGGACAAGGCGCGCGCCGACGAGGCGCGCGGCCGGGAGCTGCGCGAGAGCAAGGTCATCTCGCCGCAGGAGTACGAGTCGATGCAGACCGCGGTGGCGGTGAGCGAAGCGCAGCGCGACACGGTCAACGTCCTGCTGCGCCACACCAAGGTGCGCTCGCCGCTCACCGGGTCGGTCGCCCGCCGCATGATCTCGGCGGGGGAGTACGTGCGCGCCGGAACGGCGCTGTTCGATCTCGTCGCCGACCAGCCGCTGAAGCTGCGCGGTGACGTGCCGGAGCGCTTCGCGCAAGAGCTGGCGACCGGCCAGCCGGTGCAGATCGCGGTCGACGCCTACCCCGGCGCGGTGTTCGCCGGCCGCCTGTCCCGCATCAGCCCGGCCGCCAACGCGGAGAATCGCTCGGTGACGGTGGAGGCCCTGGTCGACAACCCGCAGCACCAGCTCAAGCCGGGGTTCTTCGCCAGCGCCGGCATCGTCACCCGGGCCGACGACGAGGCCCTGATGGTGCCGGAGACGGCGGTGATCAGCTTCGCCGGCGTCACCAAGCTGTTCGTCGTCCGCGACGGCGTCGCCGAAGAGCGGCACGTGCGCACCGGCACGCGCGACGACCAGGGGCTGGTCGAGATCGTCGAGGGGCTGCGGGCCGACGAGGTGGTCGCGACCTCCGGCCTCGCCAAGCTGGAGAACGGCACCGCGGTGACGGTCCGTTCGAGCGAGAGCTGATGCGCCTCGTCGACATCTGCATCCGGCGGCCGGTGACGACGGTCATGCTGATCGGCTTTCTGGTCGTGCTCGGCCTCTTCTCCTACCGCCGGCTGGCCGTCGACCTCTACCCGAACATCGACTTCCCGATCGTCACGGTGACCACGACGCTGACCGGCGCCAGCGTCGAGGAGATGGAGAGCGGCGTCACCAAGCCCATCGAGGAAGCGCTCAACACGATCGAGGGCATCGACGAGCTGCGCTCGGAGACGCACGAGGGGCTGTCGCGCGTCATCGTGTTCTTCGTCCTCGAACGCAACAGCGAAGCGGGCGCCCAGGATGTGCGCGACAAGGTCGCCGCCATCGTGTCGCATCTCCCCGAGGGCACCGATCCGCCGGTGGTGGAGAAGTTCGACATCGAGAGCACGCCGATTCTCAGCCTGGCGGTGTCCGGCAACCGCGACCTGCGCGAGGTCACGGAGATCGCCCGCAAGCAGATCAAGGAGGATATCGAGACCCTGCACGGCGTCGGCTCGGTGACCCTGGTCGGAGGCCTGGAGAGGGCGATCAACATCGTTCTCGACACCGACCGTCTGGCCGCCTACGGCCTTTCGATCGACCAGGTGAAGGCGGCGATCCGCGCCCAGAACATCGAGGTGCCGGGCGGCCACGTGGACCAGGGCAAGAAGGAGCTGATCCTGCGCACGATGGGCCGCATCGAGCGCGTCGGGGACTTCTCCAAGCTCATCGTCGCCAACGTGAAAGGCCAGCCGCTGACGGTCGGCGACATCGGCCGCGTCGAGGACGGCTTCGTCGAGCCCCGCAATCGGGCGCGGCTGGACGGCCAGCCGGCCGTCTCGCTGCTGCTGCGCAAGCAGACCGGCACCAACACCGTTCAGGTGATCGACACGGTCAAGCGCCGCCTGGAGACCATCCTCCCCACCCTGCCACCGGACATCCGCGTCGAGGTCATCCGCGACCACTCGCGCTTCATCCAGCGCTCGATCGACGAGGTGCAGCTCCATCTCGTTCTGGCCGCCATTCTGGTCAGCCTCACCGTGATGCTGTTCATCGCCAACCTGCGCGCCACCCTGATCGCGGCGGTGGCGATTCCGGCGTCCATCATCTCGACGTTCACCGTCATGCGCTGGCTCGGCTTCACCATCAACAACATCACCATGCTCGGGCTGGTCCTCTCCACCGGCGTGGTGATCGACGACGCCGTCGTCGTGCTGGAGAACATCTTCCGCCACATGGAGGAGCACGGCGCGTCGGCGATGCAGGCGGCGAGCGCGGCGACGCGCGAGATCAGCCTGGCGGTGATGGCGACGACGCTGTCGTTGGTGGTGATCTTCCTCCCGGTCGCCTTCATGGAAGGGCAGGTCGGCCGCTTCTTCAACAGCTACGGGATCACCGTCGCCGTCTCGATCATGGTGTCCCTGCTGGTGTCGTTCACCCTGACGCCGATGCTGTGCTCGCGATTCCTGCGCGTGAAGAGCGGCCGGCACACGAAGGAGCGCGGCGCCTACGCGCTGATCGACCGCGCCTATGGCGTCATCCTCGGCTGGTCGTTGCGCCACCGCTGGGTCCTGGTGCTGGCGTCGGTCCTCACCTTGCTGACCACCGGCTCCCTGTTTCGCGCCCTCGGCAAGGACTTCATCCCGCAGGACGACCAGAGCGAGTTCGAGGTCATCCTGCAGACCCCGGAGGGCTTCAGCCTCGAGCGCACCGACGAGACCTTCCGCGCCATCGAGGCGCGGCTGCGCAAGCTGCCGTACGTCACCCACCTGCTCACCACCATCGGCGACGCGAGCGGCCGGCTGCGCGCCGGCGAGGGCCCGGTCACCAGCGGCGGCATCTACGTCCGCCTGAGCGAGCTCGACCAGCGCCCGCTCTCCCAGTTCGACGTCATGAAGAAGGCGCGCGCGGCGCTGGCGGACTTTCCCGACCTGCGCGCCAGCGTGCAGAACGTCAACCTCTTCCTCAGCGGCGGCCAGCGCTACACGGAGATGGAGTTCGACCTCGCCGGCCCCAGCCTGGCGAAGCTGGCGGGATACTCCGACGCGGTCCTGCAGCGCCTGCGGGAGACGCCGGGCTTCGTCGACGTCGACACGACGCTGTCCGTCCGCCAGCCCGAGCTGCACGTGCAGATCTCGCGCGAGAAGGCGTCCAACTTCGGCATCAACGTGCGCGACGTCGCCGGCACGCTGAGCACGCTGGTCGGAGGCGAGCCGATCAGCACCTACCGGGAGGACCAGGAGCAGTACGACGTCTGGCTGCGCGCCGAGCAGCGCGACCGCGACGATCCGCGCGCCATCGGCGACCTCGAGATCGCCGCGCCGGGCGGCAGGCTGGTGCGCCTGGCCAACCTCGCCACCCTGAGCGAGGAGCGGGGGCCCTCCCAGATCGACCACCACAACCGCCGCCGCAAGGTGACGATCGTCGCCAACCTGACCGGGATACCGCTGAGCACGGCGGTGGAGCGCGTGCGGGCGATCGTCGCCGGCCTCGACTTGCCGCCCGCCTACACGGCCGAGTTCTCGGGCCGCGCCAAGCAGCTGGGGGAGACCGGAACGAACTTCCTCCTCGCCTTCCTGCTGAGCGTCGTCTTCATGTACATGATCCTGGCGGCGCAGTTCGAGAGCTTCGTCCACCCGGTCACGATTCTGCTCGCCCTGCCGCTGTCCATTCCGTTCGCCCTGCTGTCGCTGCTGGTGTTGCACGAGACGCTGAACGTCTACAGCATCCTCGGCCTGTTCATGCTCTTCGGGATCGTGAAGAAGAACGGAATCCTGCAGATCGACTACACCAACACGCTGCGCGCGCAGGGCCTGCCGCGCGACGAGGCCATCCTGCGGGCCAATCACGTGCGGCTGCGGCCGATCCTGATGACCACGGTCATGCTGGTGGCGGGCATGATCCCGATCGCGCTCGGACAGGGCCCCGGCGCGGCCAGCCGGGCGGCGATGGCGAAGGTGATCATCGGCGGCCAGACCCTGTGCCTGCTCCTCACCCTGCTCATGACGCCGGTGGCGTACTCGCTGTTCGACGACCTGGGCCGCCTGCATCCGCTGGCGCGATGGACAGCCTGGATGCGCGCCCGCGAGCTGCGCGCGCAGGCCGCCGAGGGCGCCGCCGGGCGTGACGGGGTGGGAGCGAGGTGATAGGGCTCTGCGGCAACGACGCATGGAAGAGAGGTGAGGGAAACATGAAACTGGCGCGGATCCTCGTCGTGTGTGTGCTCGCCTGGAGCGGGACGGGCGTCGCCCAGGAGGCCGTCCTGCCCACTCCCCCCCGGGGCTCGGCCACCGCGACGGCGCTCGAGCCGGGCGCCTTCCCGACGCCGACCCCCGACCTGGCCGAAGTGAAGCTGTTGGACGAGGTGCCGAACTACGCCGAGATCCTGGTGCACCAGTGGAGCTCCGGCGTGCCCGGCAGCGAGATCGACATCGGTGCGGCGACCCAGTACTACGGCCGCCTGATCGATGCCGGGCCGAACCGGCCGATCACCCTGCAGGAGAGCATCGCCCTGGCCCTGCAGAACAACACGACCCTGCGCATCGCGCGACTGAATCCGCTTTCCGCGCAGGCCGAGGTGCGCCGCGCGCGCTCGGTGTTCGATCCCCAGCTCTTCGGCAACATCGCGAAGTTGCGCGAGGTCGACCCCGTCGGAACCATCAGCGAGTTCACCTCGACGTCCCTCAGCACCTTCAATCAGGACTTCAACGCCACCGCCGGCCTGCGCAAGACGCTCCTGTCGGGCGGCCAGCTCTCGCTGCAGTGGACGAACGACCGAATCAAGAGCAACCCGACGATCGTCAACCAGCTGGTTCCGTCGTACGTGACGACGCTCGGCCTGTCGCTGAACCAGCCGCTGCTGCGCGACTTCGGCTGGCGCTACTCGCTGCTCCTGGTCGACGTCGCCCAGCTCGGCCAGGAGCAGGCGTACTACCAGTACCGGGCCGGCATCTCGGACCTCGTCGACCGGGTGGTGAAGGCGTACTGGACCTTCGTGCAGACCATCGAGAACGTGCGAGTCGAGGAGCAGGGCCTCGATCTGGCGCGCGAGGTGCTGCGCCAGAACGAGGGACGCTTCAACGTCGGCGCCTTGCCGAAGACGGCGGTCCTCGAGGCGCAGGCGGAGGTGGCGCGGCGCGAAGCCCTGCTGGTGCGCGCGCGCGCCGAGCGCAAGATCGCCCAGGACAACCTGCGCGCCATCATGAACTACCGCCCGAAAGACAGTGCCGCGATCCTGATGGTCGAGCCGGCGGACGCTCCGACCGTGGTGCCGTATAAGGTCGATCTGGACCGCAGCCTGAAAACCGCCCTCGAGCGGCGGCCGGAGATCGAAGCGGCTCGCCTCGACGTGCAGGGCAAGCAGCTGCAGCGCAAGGTGGCGGAGAACCAGCTTCTGCCGCGCCTCGATTTCGCCGGGTCGATCGGGCTCAACGGCCTGGGCGGAGACGACGCGGGAATCCCCCAGCCGACGCCCGGCTCGGGCAGCTTCGCGTCCGGATTCCAGTCCAATCCGCGCGTCCTCGGCGGCTACGGCAAGTCGCTCGACCTGCTCACCGACGGCGACTTCTACCAGTACAGCGCCGGTGCCCAGATCGAGATTCCGATCGCCAACGCGCAGGCCAAGGCGGACTACGCGCAGGCCAAGGTGAACAGCCAGCGCTCCTTCCTCTCCCTGCAGGAGCTGGAGGAGAACGTCACCCTCCAGGTCAAGCAGGCGGTGACCACCCTGATCTCCGTGCGCGAGGGAATCGACGCGGTGCGCCTCGCGCGCGAGACGGCGGAGGAGAACCTGCGCAACCAGAAGGCGCGCTACGACGTCGGCCTGGCGACGACGAAGGACCTGCTCGATTTCCAGGACCGCCTCACCCAGGCGGCGGCCGCCGAGGTGCAGACGCTCACCGGCTACAACACGGCGCTGGCCGAGCTGCGGCGCGCCGAGGGGACTCTGCTCGATTCGCTGAACATCGTCGTCGAGCAATCGAAGCCGGAGGAGCCGCCCTGGTGGGCGCGCTTCTGAGCCGGCGCGACGGGATCCGCTGCAGGCGGTCCTGGCGGGCGCTCGGCGCGATTCTCCTGGCGCCGAGCCTGGCGGCCTGTACGGCCCGCTCACCGGCCGTGCGGCCGCTGCCGGCGCCTCCGCCGGCCGATCCGTCGGCACTGACGGTGACCCTGGCGTGGAACGCTCCGGTCGACCTGGACCTGTACGTGACCGATCCGACCTGGGAGAGCCTGTACTTCGGCAACAGCCCGACCCGAACCGGAGCCCGGCTGGAGGGCGATGTCCGTTGTCCCGGTCTCGGCACTCCGGTGGCGGAGCGAGCGGTCGTGCCGCAGCCGATCGAGGGGGTCTACCGCGTCGGTGTCGACTTCATCGAGGCCTGTGAAACCGGCGTGGAAGAGGCGCCGTTTCGCATCGCCGTCGACTGGCGGGGCGAGCGCCGCGAGGCCTCCGGCGTCGCTCGGCTCGAGCACTTCGACGTCATCGCCCTCGACTTCGCCTTGCGGCGCACGGACGACGGATCGCTGCGGCTGGTCGCCCCCGTCGCAGAGGGAAAGGCGAAGAGCCAATGAGCCGGGGCGCGGTGCGGCGACGGAGCGCCCGGGTGGGGATGCGCGCGCGCTGCCGTCTCGCGATCGCTGCGGCGGTCGCGGCGCTGCTCGCCGTCGTTGCGATCGCGCCGGCCTCCGCCGCCGTCGGCCGCTTCACCGGAACGGTGCGCGACGCGACCGGCGCTCCGGTTCGCGGCGCGCTGGTGACCGCGACCCATCCGCGCCTGCGGCGCGCCACGACGGTCTACACGGACGAGACCGGAAGCTTCCGCTTGCCACCGCTCGAAATCGGCCCGTACGACCTGCGCGTCCGCCGCGTCGGCTACGACGACCTCGAACGCCGCGGCGTCGTTCTCACCGAGGGCCCGAATCGCCTCGATCTGGCGGTGGCGGTGGAGACCGACCCGCGCGAGCTCGCCTGGCAGCTTCCCGCCAGCCGCTGGATGCCGCTACTGCTGGCGCGCCTGTCGAGCGACGAGCACCGCGAGGAGTTCACCCGCCAGTGCACCTTCTGCCACCAGCAGGGTAGCTGGGCGACGCGGGTGACGCGCAGCCGCGAGGACTGGGAGAAGATTCTCACGCTGATGGGCCGCATGGGCGGCGTGATCTCGAGCGGCCTGCGCGCCGAGCTGCCCGGCGCCTTCAACGCCGCCTACGCCGACGACAGCTACCTGCCGGCCCTGACGCATCCCTTCGAGCCGCCGCCGTGGCCGCGCGGAGCGGCACTGAAGGCGGTCATCACCGAGTGGGACGTCGGCCATCCGGCGTCGATGCAGCACGACCTCGCCGTTCACCCGGACGGCCGCATCTACTCGGTCGACACCAATCAGGACAAGCTCTACCGCCTCGACCCGCGCACCGGCGAGCGCAAGGTGTTCGACATCCCGCGCGGCGACTCGCCCCTCGGCGGGGTGTTCGCCGGCACGGGAGCCCTGCTGGCGCCGAACAGCAACTCCCACGTCGCGCCGCACAGCCTGCAGGTCGCACCGGACGGCGCGATCTGGGTCACCATGTGCCTCGGCAACAAGGTCGGCCGCTTCGATCCGAAGACCGAGCAGTGGCGGATTCTCGAGCAGCAGGAGGGG
Organism: uncultured bacterium; assembly: GCA_963721115.1. Classification (GTDB taxonomy): domain Bacteria; phylum Desulfobacterota; class Binatia; order HRBIN30; family CADEER01; genus CAVRIA01. The sequence continues at coordinate 62,414 of CAVRIA010000023.1, read as the reverse complement.
CTCTATCCCCACACCCTGCGCTTCGATCACCGCGGGCGCCTCTGGTACACGCTGGCGATCAGCAACCAGGTCGCGATGATCGACCCGAAGACCGGGGAGCGCGATACCATCCGCCTGCCGGCGCGCACGTGGACCCAGGCGGCCGTGGTTCGCCTGCTGCCGGCCTTCCTGTGGCTGGCGAAGCTCGTTTCGGTCGACGAGCCGCCCTCCGGCGAGGGGGTGAGCCTGCCCGTTCCGTACGGCATCGACATCGCTCCCGACGGCGGGGTGTGGTTCAGCCAGCTCAACGAGCGCCGCATCGGCCGCATCGACCCCGACACGAAAGCGATCGAGATGGTCGACACGCCGTTCGCGGGTCCTCGCCGGCTGCGCTTCGACTCGAAGGGCAACCTCTGGATCCCGGGCTTCAGCGCCGGCGTGCTGGCCCGCTACACGCCGGCCACGCGACAGTTCGAGACCTGGAAGCTCCCCATCGAGGGCGTCGAGACACCGTACGCGCTCAACGTCGACCGCCGCACCGACACGGTGTGGATCTGCGGCACCAACTCGGACACGCTGATCCGCTTCCAGCCGCAGACGGAGAAGTTCACGGTCTACCCGCTGCCGACACGCGTCACCTACACGCGCGAGATCGACTTCGACGCCGATGGAGGCGTGTGGGCCTCCAACTCGAACTTCCCCACCTGGCAGATCGAGGCCCCCGGACCGAAGCTGATTCGACTTCAACCCGAGCGGTCCGGCGAGAGCTCGGACTCCTGACGTTGGACTCCCGGCGGGAAGCCCTGGCCGGCGTTCGCGTTCTCGACCTCGCCGACGAGAGCGGGGCCTATTGCGGCAAGCTCCTGGCGGACATGGGGGCGGACGTGGTCAAGCTCGAGCCGCCCGGGGGAGATCCAGCGCGCCGCGTCGGTCCGTTTCCCGCCGACGGCCTCGACGAGGCCGGCTTCCCTTTCCGCCACCAGAACGCCAACAAGCGCAGCGCCGTGCTCGACCTCGCGTCGCCGGACGGCCACGAGTGGCTGCACCACCTGGCGCGCGGGGCGGATGTGCTGGTGGCGACGGGCACGCCCGCGCGGCTGCGGGCGCGCGGCCTCGAGCCCGCGGCGCTCGCCGAGCGCCATCCGCATCTGATCATCGCCCTGATCTCTCCCTTCGGGCAGTCGGGGCCGCGCTGCGAGTGGCGCAGCTGCGATCTCGTGGCGCAGGCGGCCGGCGGCATGCTGTTCGTCAACGGCCACCCGGGCGAGGCGCCGCAGCGCTCGCTCGGACCCCAATCCCACCACGCCGCGGGGCTGCACGCGGCGATCGGCGCGCTGCTGGCCCTGATCGAACGCCAGCGCAGCGGGGCGCGGCCAGGTCATCGACGTGAGCGTGCAGGAGAGCGTGCTGTCCCACGTCGAGCACGCGAGCGCCGCCTTCCGCCAGAACGGCGAGGTCGCCGTCCGCCGCGGCACCCTGCACTGGAGCCGAACGTTCCGGGTTGGGCGCTGCCGCGACGGCTACGCTCTCCTCTCCAGCGCCGGCGATTGGACCTCTCTCGTCGAGTGGGTGAAGGCGGACGGCGCGGCCGGCGACCTGGCGGAACCGGGCTGGGAAGATGCCGAACGGCGCCGCGAGGAGTGCGAGCACCTGTTCGACGTCCTCGACGAGTGGGCGCGCGGCTACACCGCCGGCGATCTGGCGGACGGCGCTCAGCTCCGGCGCCTGCCCTTCGCGGCGGTGCGCTCACTGTCCGGCGTGGCGGACCACCCGCAGCTGCGGGCGCGCGGTTTCTTCCGGGAGATTCGGGGGATGACCTACCCGGGGGCGCCGTACCGTTTCGGCTCCACTCCCTGGCGCCTGCGCCGTCCGTCGCCTCGTCCGGGCGAGCACACGGCGGAGGTCTTCACCGAGGCGGGGACGTCCTCTTCTCGCGCGCTCGGCGATCGAGCGCCGCGGCCGGCGGCGGAAGCCGGCCGGCGTGTCCTCGCCGGCGTGCGGGTCCTCGACTTCACGTGGGTGGTGGCCGGTCCGGTGGCGACGCGGGTGCTCGCCGATCACGGCGCCGACGTCATCAAGGTCGAACGGCGCGACGCGGCGGCGCACGGCGACCGCCGCGGCGGTCCGGCCGGCAACCTGAACCGTGGCAAGCGCAGCCTGGCGATCGACCTGTCCGACGCGCGCGGCGTCGACCTGGTACGCTCCCTGGCGCGGCATTGCGACGTAGTGATCGACAACTTCAGCCCCCGGGTCATGGACAATTGGGGCCTCGACTACGAAGCGCTGCGACGCATCAAGCCGGACGTGATCGCGGTGGGGATGTCGGGCTTCGGGCGCAGCGGGCCGTACCGCGACCGCGTCAGCTACGGCCCGACCCTGCAGGCCGAATGCGGTTACACGTTTCACATGCGCCACCCCGGGGGCGAGCCGGCGGGATGGGGCTTCTCGTACTCCGACATGGTCGGCGGCTACAGCGCCGCCCTGGCGGTGCTGATGGCGCTGCGGCACCGCGCCCGCACCGGCGAAGGGCAGTACATCGACGTCTCCCAGCTCGAGGCCCTCGCCGCGTCGATCGGCCCGCCGCTCCTGCAGGTGCTGAACGGGGCGGCCGCGCCGCGGCCCGGCAACGGCTCTGCCGAAGGGCGCGCCGCACCGCACGGCGCATATCGTTGTCGCGACCGGGAGGGCAAGGGACCGCGGGGCGAGCGCTGGTGCGCGATCGCGGTGTTCGACGACGCGGAGTGGCGTCGCTGCGCGGGAGCGATGGGCCATCCGGAATGGGCGACCGACGGGCGCTTCGCCAGCCTCGCCCTGCGGCTGGCGCACGAGCCCGTCGTCGACGCGCTGGTCGCCGAGTGGACGTCGCGCAACGATGCGGAAGACGTCGTCCGCCGCCTGCAGGAGGCGGGCGTCGCCGCGGGGCTGGTCGCCAGCGCGGCCGACCTGTGCGAGCGCGACGCGCACCTGCGCGCCCGCGGCTACTGGGCGACCGTCCGCGGTCCCGGTGGCGAGCCCCTCGTCTACGACGGCGTTGCGGCACGCCTGTCGAACACGCCCGGCTTCGTCGCTGCTCCCGGGCCGCTCCTCGGAGAGAATACCGACGAGGTACTGCGCGAGCTGCTGGGGCTCGACGGCGAGGAGATCGATCGCCTGCGCCGCGCCGGCGTCGTGGGGGAAAGCGGATGATCGATGCTGCCCTTTGAAAAGACCGCAGCCGCGGATTAAACGTCGGAGAAGAGTTCACCACGAAGGCCACGAAGGATACGAAGAAAAAACATGAAGGTTCAGCTGATCGGAGCCGGCCGGCAATGAGACTGCTCTGGTCGGCACGAGAGGGATCGCCTTCGTGCTCTTCGTGTGCCTTCGTGCCCTTCGTGGTAAGCTTTTCCTGGATCGAAGGGGAAGGGATCTTTCGCGAGGGAGGGGATGATGCCGCGTGAGTTCAAGCAGGTTCTGTGCGGAATCGATTTCTCGGAGACGTCCTACCACGCCCTGGACTACGCACTGCGCTTCGCGCGCAACGCCGACGGCACGGTGATCATGGCGCACATGGTGCACGTGCCGGCGGGAGATCTCCTCGGCGAGGAGTCGTACACCCTGAACTTCCAGGAGGCCCGGCACCACGTGGAGGGTCTGTTGGAAGAGGTGCGGCGCTCGCGGCTGCAGGGCTATCCCAAGTGCGAGATGGTGGTCGACTTCGGCGATCCGGCGGGCCAGCTCCTGAACATCGCCCGAGACCGCAAGGTCGACCTGATCGTCACCGCCACGCACGGCCGCTCGGGCCTCTCGCACCTGGTCATGGGCAGCGTCGCCGAGAAGATCATTCGGCATGCACCGTGCCCGGTGTTCGTGGTGCGGGCCGACGCCGAGTGAGGCGCTGCGCGATCACCTCGTGGTGAGCGCGGGAGAACTCCGCCCCGTACAGCATCACGCACCACGCGATGTAGATCCAGGCGAGCAGGATGGGGAGCTGCCAGAGCGCCCCGTAGACGGCGCTGTAGCGCACCAGGCGAATGACGAAGTGGACGTAGCTCCACTGCGCGAACTGCCAGAGCGTGCCCGCCACGATCGCTCCGAGGATCGCCGAGCGCTTGCGGACCTGCGTGTTGGGCAGCACCGTGTAGAGCACGGTGAAGCTGAGCCAGAGCAGCGCGTACGGCAGCAGGCGGAGCAGGACGAGCACCGCGTCGCCGAGGTACAGGGAGTCGAAGAAGGCGTAGATGCGGCTGCCGGGTTGCAGGACGGCCGTGAGCGCCAGGGCGGCGAGCAGGAGAAGCGGCGCGATGACGGCGACCTTGGCGAAGATGTTGATCTTGCGCCGCCAGGAGCGTCCCGGAACGCCGCCCCAGATGGAGTTGAAGCACATCTCGGCGTTGGTCATGATGCCGCTCACCGCCAGGAAAGCGGCGATGGCGCTGAGGACGCCGACGGCGCGGACGTTGGTCTGGTCGATGAACCGAACGATCTGGTGCGCCACCTCGGGAGAGCCGGCGCCGACCGTGTTCATGATGAACGGGGTCAGGCCGTGGTGCAGGCCGAAGCCCTTCATCAGCGAGAACGTCGCGGCAAGGAGCGGGACCAGGCCGATCAGCGTGTAGTAGGCGAGCGCCGCCGCCCACTGGATGCACTGGTGGTGGAGAAAGCGGATCAGCGCCAGCGGCACCACCACGATCGGGGCGGGTAGCCACGGCCGCGCGATCAGCGCCGTGGTCAGGGTCTCGACACTCCAGTGGTCGGCGGTGCGGGGTTGCATGGGATCCAGCGTTCGCTCCTCTCCGCGCAGCTCTCGGTCGCCCCTGTCAAGCTCGGCGGTCGCGGGCTCGCTTCATCGCGGTCCCGACGGCCGGCACATGTCGAGCACGAATGACTCGAGCAGGAGCTTGGGATCGCCGCCGCTGCTCTTGAAGCGCACGTCGAGCCGCTGCAGAGCCAGCACCGCCCGCTGCAGGGCGACGGTGCTCGTGCGGCCGGCGTTCTGCAGGCACTGGTAGAGCGCGTAGGGGTGAATGTTTCCGAAGGCTTCCCGTTGCGTATCGCTGAGTCGAGGCAGCAGGCGGTCGCGAAAGGCGTTGTACTGAACTCCCGGCGCCCACGCGCCGGCCAGCGTGTCGGTCAGACAGTCGCGTGCCAGCAGCAACAGGCGGACCTCGCGTGCGATGAGGGCGAGCAGCCGCAGCGGATGCTCGCCCTGCTCGAACAGGGCGCGCAGCAGGGCGACGGCCGGGGCGGCCTGGCGCTGCGCCAGGGCACGGGTGAAGTCGAAGACCCACGACTCCGCCAGGTCGCGCACGCTGGCCCGCACGTCCTCCTCGGTCACGACGTCGCGATCGGCGGCATAGAGGCAGAGCTTCTCGAGCTCCATGGCGAGCTGCGCCTGATCGCGGCCGGCGCGCTGGACGATGGCGCGGCGCGCCGCCGGCGCCACCTTCTTACCGTGCGCCGCGGCGACGCGGTCGATGATCTCCCCCACGCTCTCGGCGGAGAGCGCTCCGCTGCGCTCGCGCTGCACGGTGTACTCGGCGACCATCCCGGCCTCGCGGATGACCTTGATCAGCCGCTTGCGGCGATCGACCGCAGCCGCCGTGAACAGGAGGACGTTGCCGGCGGGGACGCCGGCGGCGAGAAACTCCTCCACCAGGCCGCTCTCGTCGCGGTGGGCGCCGACCGTGGCCTGGCGCTCGGCGCAGTACGCCGCGATGGCCCGCGCCGCGTCTCGCTCGACGGCGGTGATCGTGCGGCCGAAGATCGCCGCCGCGCCGGTGGCGGAGAGGGCCTGCCAGTCGGTGGCGGCGAACTGCTCCTGCGTCCAGCCGGCCAGAGCCGCCAGCGCCAGCAGGCGCTCGGCCGCCTCCGCCGGACGCTCCTCGTTCCAGGCCGCGAACAGGTCGGTGACGACGTCGGATCGCTTCTCGCCGGACAGGAACAGGGTGGGCTCCCGCACCCACACGACCTTGGTACCGCTGAACAGCCCGGGCGTGCGCAGGCTGTCCAAAATCGGCCCGATCGCGGCGTTGCGCCCGTCGTAGGTCTCGAGGTTGAAGCTCCGCCGCTCGCGCGGGACGAGGACGTCGATCAGCCCCCGCGCCGCCGTCTCGGTCTGGTACGGCTCGCCGATCAGCAGGTAGACAGGCGCCGGCTTGCGCCGCGCACTCGCCAGCAGCGCCTCGGTATCGGCGCCGGGATCGTTCTTGGCCATGGCGCCCGAATGTAGCGGAGGGAGGGCGGCAAGTTAATCCACCCAACCGCTCCGCCGGGTTGTTGGTTGTTGAGTTGTTGGCTGTTCGGGCTTTGATTACCTGAAACTCACCCGGCTGCGCTCGGGTTCGTAGGCAGCGGCGACGGCTCGGGCTGAGGCTGAGGATTCGCTTGCCTGAGCCTCAGCCTGAGCTCGCCTGTTCCGAAAGTTTCTCGCCAAATGATCCGGCGCAGCCCGGGGGTGACACCGACAACCGGCCAGCGTCGGTTAGGAAAAATATGTCTTCTCAACGCCGCGCGGCGGCCCTCTCCGCCGGCGCAGCGCATCTCAGGGCTTCGGGATGCGGATCGTCTTGCTGATCATCAAGCTGCCGGAGAGGACGAACAGCAACGCCACCAGGTGGAAGTCCAGGTCGAACCAGCGGACGGGAAGCAGCAACCCGGTGCGGTGGGCCACGATCAAGAGGGCGAGGGGGAGGACGCTGGTCGGGATGGGCGTCCCCTCGAAGTACTCCACCTTGCCCGAGGATCCGGCGAGGGATTCCGCGGTGATGTTGTAGCGCGCCAGCCGGCTCAATCCGCAGACCACGAAGTAGATGAGAAGGATCTGGTCCACCGCCGTGTGCAGCCCAGCGGCGAAGGCGATGGCCGCCGGGGCGACGCCGAACGAGATGACGTCGGCCAACGAGTCCAGCTCGCGTCCCATGGGCGAGGCGTAGTGCCGCCAGCGCGCCACTCGTCCGTCCAGGACGTCGAAGACGATGGCGAGCGGGATCAGTCCAGCCGCCACGTACAACCACCCCTCGCTGCGGTCGCGCAGGGCGCGCATGGCGAAGAAGATGGCGGCCACGCCGCAACAGCCGTTGGCGATGGTCAGCAGGTCGGCGAAGTGGAAGTCGCGAAGCATGGAGAAGCGCTTGATCCGCTGCGGTCTCGTCATCTCTCTCCCCTCGCGACCGCGGCCGCCGACGCCCCCGCCACAGGCGTGCGCGACTGCCGGGACTCCGCACCCCGCCTCGGATAAGCCTTGCAATGCCCTCCCGCCTGGTTCAGCATGCACGGATTCTAGTCGAAAACCGCGAAACCAGGCGAGTGAGCTCCGCGCCCGCTCGCCTACGCGTCGGCTGATTCGCGACATCCCCCATGCCATTCGACCAACTCGAGAGATTCCAGAGCTCCGCGCTGCTGCGAGCGGCGGCGATCGGCTCGATCGCCCTGATCGGCGCGGCCGTCCTGCCGACGGCCCGCACCTGTCGAGCCCAGGTCGGACGGGGCGCCTCGGCGCGGCACGGCGCCGGGGCGAAGAAGCTGTTGATCAAACAGACCCTGCTGGACGCCAAGCGGCTCGACGCCCCGGCGCGGGAACGGCTGGCGGGGGCGCTGCTCGAGGCGGAGGAGGCGCAGGGTGTCGACGCCCTGCTGATTCTCGCCGTCATCGAGCACGAGAGCGGCTACGATCCGACGGCGCGCGGCCGGAGCGGCAGCGTCGGGTTGATGCAGATCCGTCCGCCCACGGCGCGTGCCATGGCGAAGCAGATGGGCATCGAGTGGCGCGGGGCCGAACAGTTGAAGGATCCGGTCGCCAACATCCGCCTCGGGGCCGCCTATCTCGCCGAGATGAAGGACAGGTTCGGCAAGTGGCGGCTAGCCCTGGCCGCCTACAACGTCGGCACCGAACACCTCAACCGCATGCTACAGAGCGGCAAGCGCGCGCCCGTCGCCTACGCGGCCCGCATCCTCGACACCTATGCGGACCTCGTCGATCAGTACGAGAAGCTAGGGGGTTAAGGGGTTACGCTGTTGGCTGTTAGGGCCGTTGCCCCTAACCCCCTGACAGCCAACCCCCTAACACCCTGCCTTTTTTCATTTCGGTACTGCGTCGTAGTTTCCCGACTGGCCGACGGCGGGGGCGGCGCGTACCGCGTCGATGATGGCCTGGGCGTTGGTCTTGCTGGGGTCATAGGTGACCTGCAGCTCCTTCGCCGCTACCAGCACGCGCGCTTGCTCGACGCCCTCCACGCCGTCGACCGCGAGCGTCACCGCGTGCTTGCCATCGTGGCAGTGAACACCGGAGAGCTCGAACTTCTGATTGATGGTCTCTCCGAGAACGGGAGCGGCGCAGAGCCATACGAAAGCGAGCGAGGCGATCAGGGCGTAGCGCATCGTTCGATCCTCCTGCGTCATGCTTGCAGGAGCGTTCGGTCCTGGCAAGGGTTAGGGGGTCAGGGAAGACTCCCCCAACAACGTAACAGCCTAGCCCCTCAACCCCCTGCCTCCCCAGGTAGCCGGACCTCGAAGATCGCGCCGGCGGCTTCGCCACAGGCGGCGACGATCGTGCCGCCGTGGCCCTCGACGATGGCCTTGGCGATCGGCAGGCCGAGACCGGCGTGCCCGTTCGCGCCCGGAGCCCCGGGGCGATAGCTGAAGAAGCGGCGGAAGATGCGCTCCTGGATCTCGGCCGGGACGCCGGGACCCTGGTCCGCAATCGACACGATCGCCTCGCCACCCGTCTCCGCGACCTCGACCCGGATGCTTCCCCCCTGCGGCGAGAAGCTCAGCGCGTTGTCGAGCAGGTTCTCGAACACCTGGGCCAGCCGATCCGGCGAGCCGTGCACCCGCACGGTGCGCTCGCTCCGCTCCAGATCGAACGCCACCCCGTGGTTGCTCTTGAGACGGAAGGCTTCGACAACCGCGCCCAGCAGCGAGCCGAGGTCGACCGAGCACATCTCCTCGCCGCCGAGGTGGGCGTCGATGCGGGTGATCTCGCGCACGCCGGTCAGCAACCTCTCCATGCGCGCCACCTCGCGCTCGACGATGCGCAGAAAGCGCCGCCGCTGCCCGGCGTCGTCGACGTCCGAGAGGACCTCGGTGGCGGTGCGGATCGACGCCAGGGGGTTCTTGAACTCGTGCGAGACGTCGGACGCGAACCCCTCGATGAACTCGATGTGGCGCCGCAGCCGGGCCGTGAGCTCCGCCAGCGCCCGGCCGAGGTCGCCGATCTCGTCGCGCCCGCCGGCGGGCGCGAAGTCGCCCTGCAGGCGCCCGCGGCGATCGGTGATGGCGCGTGCCTGGTCGCGCAGGCGGCGCAGCGGCCGGGCGATGGTCGTCGAGACCAACAGGCTGAGCACGGCGGCGACCGCCACGGACGCCAGGACGACCCGGAAGATGTCGACCCGCACCGCGTACAGCGCCTGCAGGATGGCGTACGTCGACTGCGAGACCAGGACCGCTCCGATGACCTTGCGCCCGTAGCGGATCGGAATTGCGGCGTACAGGGTCACGGAGCGCTGGCCGCCGGAGATGCGGGTGGTGGCGCCGTAGCGGCCCGCCAGCGCCGCCAGTACCTCCGGCCCGGTCAGGCGCTCGGCGGTCGAGTAGAACTCGCCGCTCTCCGGTGGCTCGTCGGGAGGACGCAGCACTCGCCGATAGATGCGGAAGGGAAGCGCACCGAGCTCGTAGAGCCATCCCTGACCCTGCGCCGCCGGTGCGTCGTCCTCCGCGTCGTCGGGCCGGCGCTCCGGGCCGAGGCGGCTGGAGTCCGAGACGAGACGCCCGTCGGCGTCGACGATGCGCAGCCGCGCCTGGTGTCGCTGGCGGAGCTCCAGCAGAATGCGCTCGGCCTCCCACACGTCGATTCCGTCCGGGCCGGCGAGGGCGGCGGCGATCAGGCGCCCTTGCTGCACCATGGCGCCCTCCTGCGCCCGCAGCATGTGACGCTCGTAGGTATCGAGGTAGAGGAGGCCTGCGGCGGGGAGAAAGACCAGCAGCAGGTTGAAGGCGAGGAGGCGGATGGAGATCCGCGACAGGAACCTCGCCAGCGGCTCGGTCGGTGTCAATGCTCCTCCCTCCTCCCGATCACGGCTCGTGATAGCGATAGCCGAGGCCGTGCACGGTCTCGATGCCGGCGAAATCCGGATCGACCTCGGCGAACTTCCTGCGCACGCGCTTGATGTGACTGTCGATCGTGCGCTCGCTCACGTAGGCGTCGTGCGGGTAGCCCTCCTCCATGAGCTGGCGTCGCGACTTGACGTGGCCGGGGTGGCGGACCAGGGCGCGCAGGATCATGAACTCGGTGACGGTCAACGGCAATGGAGCGCTGCGCCAGGTCGCCAGGTAGCGCTGCAGGTCGAGGCGAAGCAGGCCGACGTCCAGTAGGTTTTCGGCGGACTGCGGGACGCGTTCCCGGATCAGGGCCAGACGCCGCAGCAGGACCTTGACCCGCGCCAGCAGCTCGCGGGTCGAGAACGGCTTGCACAGGTAGTCGTCGGCGCCCAGCTCGAGCCCGAGCACGCGGTCGAACTCCTCGTCGCGCGAGGTGAGGAAGATGATCGGCACCTCCTCCGACAGCGAGCGCACGCGGCGGCAGAGCTCCAGACCGTCCATTCGGGGCATCATGATGTCGAGAACGATCAGGTCCGGAACTCGGTCCTGGAACGCGGCCCACGCCGCCACCCCATCGCTGTATTTGGCCACCGCGTAGCCCTCCCTGGCGAGGGCGTAGCCGACCGTCTCGAGGATGTTCTCCTCGTCGTCGATCAACGCAATCGAGCTGCCCGTGCCGGCCGCCATCTTCTCTGGTCGGGGATTCTACACCGCCGAGCGGCTTTCCTCTTCACTTGTCACATCTTCGCCACATCTTTTCACCGTCTTTCCCCGTTCTCGCCCCCAGCCCTCCTCGGCGGCGCTCTACGAGAAGGAGCGAGGTCGCGGAATCCCTGACGGGGTTCCCCAAACAAAGGAGGAGAGACGTGAAGCCCACATCGAAACGCCGGGTCGAGAGCTTGTGCCTCGGCCTGATCGGCGCCGCCCTGCTCTGGGCGGCAATCGCGCGCCCGGCGCGGGGCGGGCAGGGGGTCGGCTCGGCCGACGTCGACGGGGGCGAGCTCCTGCTGCCGGCCGGCGCGGACGGCCGCTACGTGCCGGCGCCCGTGCTCGACACGGACGTCGCCATCTGGGTCACGGGCGTGGTCGCCCGCGCGCGCGTCACGCAGCGTTTTCGCAACCCGGGAGACGACTGGGTGGAGGCGGTGTACGTGTTCCCCCTGCCGGATGCCGCGGCGGTCGACCACTTGCGCATGCTGGTCGGGACCGCGGGTCATCGAGGGGCAGATCCGCGAGCGCGGCCGGGCGCGGCGCCTCTACGACGCCGCGAAGGCGGCCGGCAAGAAGGCCTCGCTGCTCGAGCAGGAGCGGCCCAACGTCTTCACCGCCAGTGTGGCCAACATCGGCCCGGGGGAGACGGTGGAGATCGTCCTCGAGTACCAGGAGGTCGTGCGCTGGGACGACGGCGAGTTCCGGCTCCGCTTTCCGCTCGCCATCACCCCGCGCTACACTCCCGGCGGGCCTCCCGCCGGGACGCCGGACGTCTTCGAAGCCGAGCCGGTCAGCCCGGTCACGCCGGCCTGTTACGCCGATGCCCCGGTCGCTCCGGTGACGCTGGCGGTGGAGATCGACGCCGGGTTCGCGCTCAGCTCGCTCTACAGCCCGTCGCATCGGATCCAAACCTCGCGGGTGAGCGATACGGTGTACGAGGTCTGGCTCGATCCCGACGCCGTTCCGGCCGATCGGGACTTCGTCCTCGACTGGGCGCCGCAGAGAGGCCAGACGCCGCAGGCGGCCCTCTTCACCGAGGAGAAGGGCGGCGACACCTACGCGCTGCTGATGGTCATTCCGCCCGACCCCGGCGACGCCGGTGAAGCACGCCTGCCGCGCGAGACCGTCTTCGTCATCGACACGTCGGGCTCGATGGCGGGTGCGTCGCTCGAGCAGGCCAAGCTGGCCCTCACCATCGCGCTCGACGACCTCGCTACCGGGGACCGGTTCAACGTCATCGAGTTCAACTCCGTCACCCGCCGACTCTTCCCCGAGAGCGTCGGCGCGGACCCGGCGAGCATCGAGCAGGCCCGACACTTCATCGATTCGCTCGACGCCAACGGCGGAACGGAGATGGCCGACGCGCTGGCGGCGGCTCTCGAGGGCGATCCGCCTCGGGGCTTCGTGCGCCAGGTCATTTTCGTCACCGACGGCGCGGTCGGAAACGAGTCCGCCCTCTTCGCCTACATCGGCGAGCATCTCGGCGCGAGCCGGCTGTTTCCGGTCGGCATCGGCTCGGCACCGAACAGCTACTTCATGCGCAAGGCGGCGCAGTTCGGCCGCGGCACGTTCACCTTCATCGGCAGCCCGCTGCAGGTGTCCGAGCGTATGGACGCTCTGTTCCGCAAGCTCGAGAGCCCGGTCCTGACCGATCTCGAGGTGGGCTGGGACGATCCGGCCGCCGAGGCCTGGCCGGCGAAGATCCCCGACCTGTACGCCGGCGAGCCCCTGGTCGTCACCGCCCGCCTGACCGGTCCGGTCGACCGGATCCGCGTGCGCGGAGATCGCGGGCAGCGGCCCCTGGGAGAAGGTCCTCCGCCTGCGCTCGCCGGCGGGTCCGCGCGACATCGATCCGCCCGAGCGCTCGGCCGTCGCCAAGCTGTGGGCGCGGCGCAAGATCGACGCCCTCATGGATGGCGGCGATCGAGGGCGCGGACCGGGAGGCGGTACGGCAGGCCGTCGTCGAGCTCGGTCTCGCCCACCACCTCGTCACTCGCTACACGAGCCTGGTCGCGGTCGACGTCACGCCCACGGCTCCACAGGGAACCGTGCCGTCGACGATGTCCGTCCCCGTCAACCTTCCCGCCGGAAGCGCGATCGGCATTCTCCCCACCACCGCGACCCCGGCCCCCCTCTACCTCTGCGTTGCCATCCTGCTCTTCGGCGTGGCGCTGCTCGCTCGGCCGCGTGGTTCGGCCGTCAGCCCGGGGGAGGCGCGATGACCGCGGGGTTCCGCCGCGCGGTCTTCCTTCTGTCACTTTCGTCGGCGGGGCTCTGGGAGTGAACGGCGCCTGGATTCCGGTCAAGGCGCTGCTCGCTCAGGAGTTGCTGCGGAACTCCTGGGAGCGGACCCGGTCGGGCGAAGCAGAGGTCAAGCCGTGGCCGTGGGCGGATACCTGGCCGATCGCGCGCCTGCGCCTGGCGCGCCTGGATCTGGATCTCATCGTTCTGGCGGGCGCCAGCGGCCGAACGCTGGCCTTCGGGCCCGGCCACGTCGATGGAACTGCGCAGCCCGGCGGAATCGGCAACTGCGTCATCAGCGGCCACCGCGACACCCATTTCCGGTTTCTGCGCGAGGTCCGGCTCGGCGACATCCTCGAGCTGCAGCCCGTTGCCGGTCCGCTGCGGCGCTATCGAGTGACGGCGTACCACATCGTCCGCGACTCCGACGTCTTCGTCCTGCAGGACCGAGACGAGCCTCTCCTGACGCTGGTCACCTGTTACCCCTTCGACGCGGTGCTCCCGGGTGGCCCGCTGCGGTTCGTCGTGCAGGCGGAGCGGACGGACGACACGGCGGGCGGGGAAGGGAGGTGAGGCGCCGCCGGCGGGTGTTGAACTAGCAATGCCGACCCGCTAGGGGCGAGCGGTGGGAAAGGCAAGCCGCAAGCAGAAGCGTCCCGCGACTCGCCCGGCGCCTTCGCCTTCCAAGCCGCAGCACCGCGCCAGCCGCCCGGCCGTCGGGCGGCGAGTGCTCGTCATCGCGCCCCTTCTGATCGTCGCGGCCGGCGTCCTCGCCTACGCCAACAGCTTCTCCGTCCCCTTTCTGTTGGACGATTACGTCGAGATCAGCCGCAACCCGGTCGTCACGCACCTGGGCGGGCCCTTGGCGTATCTGTCGCGCCCCCGCGGCATGGCGCTGCTGTCCTTCGCGCTGAACTACCAGATGGGGGGCTTCGACGTATGGGGGTTCCATCTGGTCAACCTCCTCGTTCACCTCGCCAACGGGCTGCTGGTCTACTTCCTGGTTCTGGGGACGCTGCGCCTGCCCTTCTTTCGCGATCGCTACCGGACGTCCTCTCCGGTTCTGGCCCTGCTGGTTGCCCTGGTGTTCGTCGTTCACCCGCTGCAGACGGGCGCCGTCAGCTACATCGTCCAGCGCACGGAGAGCCTCGCCGCCTTCTTCTACCTGGCGACCGTCGTGCTCTTCCTGCACGCGGCGACGGCCGGCTCGCGGGGAAAGCAGACCGCTCTCTACTGCGGCGCGGTCCTGACCGCCTTTCTCGGCATGTGGACCAAGCAGACCGTCGTCACCGTGCCGGCGATCCTGCTGCTCTTCTCGGTGTGCTTCCTGCCCGACGCCGCGCCGCGTGCCAAGTGGCGGCGTTGGGTCTTCGGCGCTCTGTTGCTTCTCCCGGTCGCCTACGCGTTCGCCCTCTCGTGGCAGTCCCTGTTCCCGGCCGCCACACCGCCCGCGGACACCCCGCATTCCTGGATGCGCAACCCGACGGCCGGCTTCGGCGTCGAGGGGATGTCTCCCTGGAGCTATCTGATCACCCAGTTCGGTGTCGTGCTCTGGTATCTGCGCCTCTACGCGCTGCCCACCTGGCAATGCTTCGACTACGGATGGCCCGTCGCCGGCAGCTTCTGGCAAGCGGACGTCGTCATTCCGATGATCTACCTGCTGATGATCGGGGCCGCGGCCGTGGCGAGCTTCCGGCGCTACCGACTCGCCACCTTCTGTCTCGGGTGGTTCTTTCTCACCCTCGCGCCTTCGTCGTCGGTCATCCCCTTGAAGGACGTCGCCTTCGAGCATCGCATGTATCTCGCGGTCGCCGGCCTGTCGTGGCTGGTGGTGGTCGGCTCGTACGACGCGATCAGCGCATGGAGCGGCGCCGCCGCGGCCACCAGGTCCCGCCTCCTGTGGCTCGGAACCGTGGCCGCGGGCGTATGGGTGGCGCTGCTCGCCGCGGCGACGGTGCACCGCAACCACATTCTTCAGAGTCCGCTCCTGCTGGCGCGCGACTCGGTCGAGAAGTCTCCGCGCAACTGGCGTAACCACTTCGCCCTCGCCGACGCCCTGCTGAACGACAACCGCCCGGACGAGGCGATCGCCGCCCTCGAGGAATCGATCCGACTCGATCCGCACCACGGGCCCCCGCGCGTCACGCTCGGCTCTCTGTACCTCCGCCGCGGGCGGTTGGACGATGCGGAGGCGGTTCTGCAGCCGGCGACGAAGCTCCGGGAGGCGAGCGTCGCGGCGGCCGCGTATCTCAACCTCGGTTCCGTCTACGAGGCGCGGGGCGACCGCGACGAGGCGGCGGCGATGTTCGCGGAGGCCGTTCGACTGCAGCCGCGATGGTCCTCGACCCGGACTCGGCTCGCCGAGCTATATGCGAAGCGGGGCGACTGGATCGACGCGGCGGGGCAGTTCAACCTGGCCATCCACTACAGCCCGAAGCTGGGGAGCCAACTGGGTTCCCGGGCCGCCGAGGCGAACTACCGGGCCGGCGTCGCGCACGAGAAACAACACATGGTGTACCAGGCCATCCACTCGTTGCGGCGCGCCCTCGCGCTGCAGCCGAAGCTGACGGCGGCGCGGCAGCATCTGGCGCTCATCTACGCCCGAGCGAGGAAGTGGAAGATGGCGCGGGCCGAGATGGACCGCGCCGCGGCCGACAGCCCCGAGGACGCGGCGATCCTGAGGAACCGGAGGCGCGTGCGTGTCCATTGGTTGCCCATCCTGCCGGACGACTGAGTCGATCTCGAGGCGATGAAATTCCCACCGCGAAGCTCCCTCTCCGGATCCGGACTGTCGATTTTCTCCTGGCGAGAGAAGCGACTCCGACTTCCCCCTTTGAAAAAGGGGGATTGAGGGGGATTTGTCGAACGAATCCATCTGAAAATCCCCCCTGACCGCCCCGTTGCCAAAGGGGGGAATCTCGACCCTCGAGAAAATCGACAGCCTCGATCCGGGAGAGGGAGCAGGACCGATCGCGCGCATTTTCATCCGTCTGCGGGCGTGCGAAGCCCATGGCGACTGTCGCGGTGAAATCCTTTCGTTCGGTCAGATCGGAGTCGTTCGTCCCGGATCCCGTGTCGTTGCGGCGCACCGCGTACAGCCAGGCGGCGGAGGCGGCGAGGCCGACCGACAGGGACGCGATCTGCAGGTGGGGCGCCGGAATCGCCCGCAGCGACTCGAGCGCCGCTTTCGCCAATCCGTGCAGCGCCAGAAACGCCAGCGCCACCTCGCCGTCGAACCTCTTGCGCGGCAGCCGGTACCAGGCGAGACCGCCGAGGACCGCACAGAGCAGCAGGAAGTAGAGCTGCAGAGGGTGGACCGCAAGGCTGCCGGCCGCATGGACGGGAATCCAGCCGCGCTCGCGGTGCAGGATCCAGGCCGGCGATCCGGCGGGAAAGACGACGCCCCACGGACCGCCACCGATCCGTCCGAAGCAACACCCGTGCAGGAAGCAGCCGATCCGCGCCACGGCCCCTCCCGCTCCGAAGGCCGGTGCGATCAGATCGGCCAGCGCCGCTGCCGGCGGCAGGGCGCGGAGGCAGCGCAGACAGGCCAATGCCACCACCAAACCGAAGACGCCGCCCGGATGGCGATAGCCGCTGAACAGCTCGACGCTCCACGTCGAGAGCTCTCCCCCACGCTCGATCGCCGAGTACAGCTTGGCGCCGCCCAGGGCGCCGCCCGCGGCGACGGCCAGAAGCAGGGCCAAGTTGCGCGGCGGCACATGGGCGCGGCGGCCCGCCGCCGCAAGGACGGCGCCGCCGGCGAGAACGGCGAGAGCCAGGAAGAATGCGTAGGAGTGGACGTCGCCGTGGAAGATCGGGCACATGCATCAGTTAAATAGCTATAGTGTACACTAAATCAATAGCACTCGCGGTGTGCGGAGAGGCGAAGCGGCGATCGAGGCCGGTGGCCTGTTGCGCCGGCCGGGGGATCGTCCACACTTGCCTCAGCGCGATCGCGCGAGGAACATTTGGGAGATGGCTTCGGTTGAAGGGAGATCCGCCCGCCGCAGGGCGCTGGTGGCGGCGCTGCGCTTGCTGTCGGTCGCGGCGCGACCCGGGTGGGCGGGCGAAGGCGAGAGCCGTCCGGCAGCGTCCCCGCTGCCCGTCGGGGATGTCTCGGTGAAGTCCGCGACGGCGGCCGAGATCCTGCAGGCCGTACGCGCTTCGAACGCACCGGTCGTCCTGGTGAACGTCTGGGCCACCTGGTGTCTGCCCTGCCGGCAGGAGTTCCCGGACATCGTTCGCTTGCGCAACAGCTGGCAGGGGCGTGGGTTGAGGGTGTTCTTCGTGTCGGGCGACTTCGAAAGCGAGCTGCCGGCGGTGAAGGGATTCCTCGCCGAGCAGGGGGTCGACTTCCCGACCTACTTGAAGCAGGGAAAGGACATGGCGTTCATCGACGCGTTCGATCCGAAGTGGTCGGGAGCCCTGCCCGCGACTTTCCTGTACGATCGGAGGGGCATCCGCCGCCGCTCCCTGTTCGGCAAGTCCAGCTACGATCGGCTGGAAAGCGCCGTCCGCGAGCTTCTCGCGGCGGACGGAAAATCGAACGTCGAAGGAGAAAAGAGATGATCGGAGCAAGAGAAATGTGTTTTCGCACGGCGCTGGCGCTTTCCGTCTGCTTCGGCGTGGCCGCAGCCGCCCGCTCCTCCGCCGCGCTCGAGATCGGCGACGCACTGGTGCTGAAGAACGTCGAGATGAAGAACGTCGACGGCCGCCAAGTATCGATCGGCGACGTCGCGGGAGAGAAGGGCACGCTGGTGATCTTTCAGTGCAACGCCTGTCCCTGGGTAAAGGCCTGGGAGGATCGCATCGCCGATCTCGGCAACACCTACCGCAAGCGAGGCGTCGGGGTCATCGCCGTCAACTCGAACGATCCGAGCGTCGTCGCGGAGGACGGGTACGAGCAGATGAAGACGCGCGCGCGCCAGCACGGCTTCGAGTTCCCCTACGTCGTCGACGAGGGCTCGAAGCTGGCGCGCGCCTTCGGAGCGGAACGAACGCCCGAGGCGTTCCTGTTCGACGCCAGCGGCAAGCTCGTGTACCACGGCACGATCGACGACAACGCACACGACGCCGAAAAGGCCGATGAGCACTACCTGCGCGACGCTCTGGCGGCGTTGACGGCCGGACACGACATCCAGGTGAAGACGACCAAGGCGCTGGGCTGCTCGATCAAATTCTATCTGGGGGCGTGAAGAGCTTCTTGTCTCCGGCGGTAGAGGGCAGGTTGTTGGGTTGTTGAGCTGTTGGTTGTTGGGTCTTGAAGGAAATCAAAACCCTCAAGGCCTCGACCTTTCGAAGAGGCGTGAGAACGAGATCGGCAGAGAGTGGCGCGGTGGTGAAGCCGTGCACGAGACCGAGGGAGTCGGTTCCCGTCAGTGGCGCGTAGATTCACGCAGTGAGGCGTGATCCCGTTACGCGTGCCGACCGCCAGGTCCGGTGCTGAGCGGGGAAGCGCATTCGCCTCGGAGCGGAGCCACCGGAGAGAGGGGTGCGGGGAGGGAACCGCGGCGTCTGAGCGGTTCCCTCCCCGGAGGGGCCGCAGGGGCGCAAGCCCCGCACGAAGACAACCGGTTCGTCATGATCGAGGGAGAGGCGGAGGGGGTCTTTGTCTCCGACCGAGATCCGAGATCCCGAACCCCCGCCGCTCCGCGGGTGGACCCCGCTCTGTCGGTGCGGGGCTGCGCCCCTGCGCCCCTCCAGGGCGAAACCTACGGTTGTCGCCCTCGAGCTCCCACTTCCCTTGAGCTGCAGGCTGTTAGGCTGTTGTGGTCGCCCCGCTGCTAGGTTGCGGAGTCCCAGTGAGCCACCCGATGGAGCACCACCATTCTTGCGCGGCTTTGCCCGAGCCGCGTCCACGCGCGCGTTGGAAGACGAGCGGCGTGCTCGGAACGAAGCAAGCGGTCGAAAGACGTCGATCGATCTGCCGCGCGTACCAAGCGAAGCGCTTCATCGCGAAGCGAAAGAGAGAAATCGAGACTTCAAGGCCTCGACCTTTCGAAGAGGCGTGAGGACGAGATCGGCAGAGAGTGGCGCG
This sequence comes from uncultured bacterium, assembly GCA_963721115.1. GTDB lineage: Bacteria > Desulfobacterota > Binatia > HRBIN30 > CADEER01 > CAVRIA01. Next base: position 43,366 of record CAVRIA010000023.1, on the reverse strand, counting down.
GTGGTGAAGCCGTGCGCGAGACCGAGGGAGTCGGTTCCCGTCAGTGGCGCGTAGATTCAGGCAGTGGGGCGTCTCCCGTTACGCGCGCCGACCGCCAGGTCCGGCGCTCAAAGGGGAAGCACATTCGCCTCGGAGCGGAGCCACCGGAGAGAGGGGTGCGGGGAGGGAACCGCGGCGTCTGAGCGGTTCCCTCCCCGGTGGGGCTGCAGGGGCGTAAGCCCCGCACAGAACAGACCGGTTCCTTGTGATCAAAGGGGGGTGGGGTTCTTTGTCTCCGACCGAGATCCGAGATCCCGCAACCCCCGCCGCCCCTCGGGTGGACCCCCATTGCCGGTGCGGGACTAGCGTCCCCGCGCTCTTCGAGGGCGAAACCTGCGGTTGTCGCCCTCGAGCTCCGAACTGCAGGTTGTTGCATTGTTGAGCTGTTGGCGGTTGGGTTCGGAATCAGAACCCGATCGAGCACTACCCTTCTTGCGCGGTCCACCCGAACCGCGTCCACGTGCATGTTCGACGAGATCAGTATGCTCACAACGAGACAAGCGGTCGAAACACCGCGATCGTGAGGAAGTGTCGCAGTGCTGCTCCTTTCAGCCGCCCCGGCCGTCCTCGACGACGTCGCGAAGAACGTACACGGGGAGCCCCTTCGCGCGCGCCGCGCCGGTGCGTGCCGGGGTCGCGCTCAGAAGCCGCACCGCCCGGTGCGCGCGAGCGCCGAGAGGCGTAGGCGTCTCGCTCGCTGCGGCGGACCGCTCGGACGTCCGGTCTCGGCCCAGTGTCGCCCCGAGAAAAATGAGGAGCAGAATCCCGACGGCCGTGATGTCGAGCCAGGAGGAGTCGATGTAGCCGATGGTGAGACCCCGCTTGACGATCGGCGACGGCGCCTCCGTTCTCGTCACTGCTTCGGCTCGAGGCGAGGTGGTGGCCGCCGTCGCGGGGGCGAGAATCGACTGCATGGCGAGACAGAAGGCCAGAACTGGGATCGCGAGGCGTCGCATTCTTTCGTACTCCCGGCAGAAGCGCTGCGCATGGCTCGGAACAAGAAGCGTGCCGGGCAGATCCCCCTTGCGTCGCGAGAAATGACGGCGGTCGCCATTCTCTTGCGTGCAAATGTGTCTCGGTGCGCCGGCGGGCCTTTGCAGCCCTGACAATCTCGGAGAGATCGGGAGCCCACCTGGATACCCGCTTTCGCGGGTATGACGGGTTTGAATCAGCGAGGTTCCCCACCACAAAGACCTTTTGTGCAAAGACGGGTGCCGCTGCGGCTTGACGAGCGAGGGGTGGGTGGTCTCAGTTGGTTGGGCGCTTCGCTGCGATGGGAACCATGGACGGGCATTTGACCGACACCGAACCGGGGAGCCGCTGGCGCGTTCCGGTCAGCACCTATCGCCTGCAGTTCCACCGCGGGTTCACTTTCGCGCAGGCACGCGACCTGGTTCCCTATCTGGCCGCTCTGGGGATCACCGACTGCTATTCGTCGCCGCATCTGAAGGCCAACCCGGGTAGCACGCACGGCTACGACATCTGCGATCACAATCAGCTGAACCCGGATGTGGGAACGGAGTCCGAATACGCCGCCTTCACGTCGGCCCTGGCGGCTCACGGCATGGGCCAGGTGGTCGACTTCGTTCCCAACCACATGGGCATCGACGCCGGCACCAACGCCTGGTGGCGCGACGTTCTGGAGAACGGCCCCTGCTCTGCGTTCGCGGCCTTCTTCGACGTCGACTGGGACCCCATCAAGTCCGAGCTCGAGGAGAAGGTGCTGCTCCCCGTGCTGGGCGACCAGTACGGCCTGGTGCTCGAGCGCGGCGAGCTGCGGGTGGTGTACGAGGACGGCTCGTTCGTGTTGCGCTACTTCGATCGCAATCTTCCCATCAACCCGAGGCAGTTTCCGCGGATTCTCGAGCACGACCTGGAGTCGCTGCAGGGGGACCTCGGCGAAGAGGATCCCCAGGTCCTCGAGCTGCTGAGCATCGCGACGTCGCTGCGCAACCTGCCCGCCTACACGGAGACGGACGCGGCGCGGGTGACCGAGCGACATCGGGAGAAGGAGGTGGCGCGCGAGCGGCTGCAGCGCCTGATCGGGTCCTCGCCCCGCGTGCGCCGCCACGTCGAGGAGGCGCTGGCGGCGTTCAACGGCCGGGTCGGCGAGCGGGAGAGCTTCGATCGCCTGCACGAGCTGTTGGAGGCGCAGCCCTATCGCCTCTCGTACTGGCGCACGGCCTCGCACGAGATCAACTACCGCCGCTTCTTCGACATCAACGATCTGGCGGGCCTGCGCATGGAAGACCCGGCCGTGTTCGAGGCGACGCACGGCCTGATCCTGCGGCTCGTCGCCGAGGGCCGGATCACGGGGCTGCGTCTCGATCACATCGACGGCCTGTTCGACCCCGGGCGCTACCTGCTCGAGCTGCAGGAAGCGATTCACCGCCAGAGCGAAGGCGGGGCGGGGCGGCCAGACGGCCCGGGCCGGCGCTTCTACGTCGTCACCGAGAAGATTCTGTCCCGCGACGAATCGCTGCCCGATCACTGGCCGATCGCCGGCACCAGCGGCTACGACTTCCTCAATGAGCTGAACGGCCTGTTCGTCGACCGGCGCAACCAGCGCGCCCTGGCGCGCGTGTACCGGCGCTTCACCGGCCGTCGCGACGCGTTCGCCGACCTGGTCTACGAGTGCAAGAAGCTGATCATGGACACGCCGATGGCGAGCGAGCTGAACGTCCTCGCCGAGGCTCTCAACCGGTTGTCGGAGTGCGACCGGCGAACCCGCGACTTCACGCTGAACAGCCTGCGCGAGGCCCTGCGCGAGGTGGTCGCCTGCTTTCCGATCTACCGTACCTATGTGTCCGCCGGCGGTTGCACCGACGACGACCGAGCCGCCATCGACGCCGCGGTCCGGCAGGCGCGGCGGCGCAACCCGACGTTAGAGTCGTCGATCTTCGACTTTCTGAGCGGCCTGTTACTCCCCGCCCCCGGAGACGGGGCGGGCGCCGGCGAGGATGCGCAGCGGCTGATGTTCGCCATGAAGCTGCAGCAGTACACGGGACCGGTGCAGGCGAAGGGCGTCGAGGACACGGCCTTCTACCGCTACAACCTGCTCGCCTCCCTGAACGAGGTCGGCGGCGACCCGGCCCACTTCGGTACGGCACCGGCCGAGTTCCACGCCGCCAGCCGACGGCGCCGCGAATCCTGGCCGCATGCCATGCTGGCGTCGGCGACGCACGACACCAAGCGCGGCGAGGACGCGCGAGCGCGTCTGAACGTCCTGTCGGAGATGCCCGAGGAGTGGGGCCGCTACCTGTCGGTGTGGGCGCGAATCAACGCCAGCAACCGCAGCTCGGTCGACGGAGAGCCGGCGCCGGATCGCAACGACGAGTACCTCTTCTACCAGTCGCTGCTCGGCATCTGGCCGCACGGCGCGGATTCGGGCGAGGATCTGCTGCCGCGCCTGCGCGAGTACATGCTGAAGGCGGCGCGCGAGGCCAAGGTGCACACCAGCTGGATCACCCAGAACGAGCCGTACGAGCGGGCGCTGGTCCGCTTCGTCGAGCGCACCATGACCGGGCCCACCGCGCGGCGTTTCCTCTCCGCCTTTCTTCCCCTGCAGCGGCGCATCGCGGCGCTCGGCATGATCAACTCGCTCTCTCAGCTCGTGCTCAAGGGCGTTTGCCCGGGTGTGCCGGATTTCTACCAGGGTACGGAGCTGTGGGACCTCAGCCTGGTCGATCCCGACAACCGGCGCCCGGTGGACTACGCGCACCGGCGCCTGCTGTTGCACGATCTGGAGCCGCATCTGGCGGAGGGGGCCGGCGAGGCGGAGCGCGCGCCGGTCGTGCGAGCGCTGCTCGAGTCCTGGCCGGACGGGCGGATCAAGCTCTTCCTGACTGCGGCGCTCCTGCGCCTGCGCCGCCGGCTGCCCGATCTCTTTCTGGAAGGGGCGTACGATGCGGCCGAGACGCACGGGGAACGGGCCGAGAACGCGGTCGGCGTGGTTCGCCGGCACCGCGGCCGTCTCCTGATCGCCGTCGTCCCCCGACTCCCGTCGACCCTGGCGCCGGCGGAGGAGGCGCTGCCGATCGGTGTTCCGTGCTGGGGCGACACCAGCCTGACGGTGCCCGGGCCCGCTCCCGATCGGCCGCTGACGAATCTCTTCACCGGAGAGAGCGTGAGTCAGGAGGGAGACGGGCGCGGCGGCCTCCGCCTGGCCGACGTCCTGCGCACCTCGCCGGTGGCCGTCCTGGTGGGCGGCGGCGAGTAGCTCCGGGCTGGATGGTGGGCGAGACGGTGCAGATGGGAGCCTCCTCGGCCACCCGTTCCATCGGGCTGGTGGGCGCCACGTCGATCGGCGTCGGCGCCATCGTCGGAGGCGGCATCCTGGCGCTGGCCGGCGTGGCGTTCGCCGCCGCCGGCCCGGCGGCGATGATCGCCTTCGCGGTCAACGGCGGCATCGCCGTCCTCACGGCCCTGAGCTTCGCCGAGATGTCCACCGCCTTTCCCGAATCCGGCGGAACGTACACCTTCGCCAAGAAGGTGCTGTCGGTGCAGTCCGCGTTCGCGGTCGGCTGGATCGTCTGGTTCGCATCCATCGTCGCGGGCGTGTTGTACGCCCTGGGCTTCGCCTCGTACGGAGTCGTCGTCGTCGAGGTGCTGTGGCGCGGCGTCGGGGGATCCGCGCCGCACTGGCTGGGCGGGCGAATCACCATGGCGGTTCTCGCGGTCGGGGCGACGCTCTTCTATACGGCGGGCCTGATGAGCCGGCGCTCCGCTGGCGGCCGATGGGCGACGATCGGGAAGGTCGTCGCCTTCGCCGTTCTCATCGCCGGCGGCCTGCCGGTCGTCGCGCGGGTTCCGCCGGCGCGCCTGCTGTCTGCCCTCACCCCCTTCTTCGCCCACGGCGCGCTCGGCGTCTTCCAGGCGATGGGGTACACGTTCATCGCCCTGCAGGGGTTCGACCTCATCGCCGCCGTCGCCGGCCAGGTCCGTGACCCCGGCCGCACGATTCCGCGCGCCATGCTGCTGTCGCTCGCCATCGCCATGCTCGTCTACCTGCCGCTGCTTTTCCTCATCGCCACGGTCGGCGTGCCCGCCGGCGACTCGATCACCGCCCTCAGCGCCCGGCAGCCCGACACGCTCGTCGCGACGGCCGCGCAGAACTATCTGGGGCCGACGGGCTTCTGGTTGGTGATCGTCGCGGCGGTCCTGTCGATGCTCTCGGCGCTGCAGGCGAATCTGCTGGCGGCGTCCCACCTGGCCTTCGCCATGGCGCAGGACCGCACGTTGCCGCGCCTGCTCAGGCGGGTGCGAGCGGACGGCACGCCGGTGGGGGCGATCGCGACGACGTCCGCGGCGGTCGTGGTCATCGTGATGGTCATTCCGGACGTCGCCGCCGCCGGCGCCGCCGCCAGCCTCATCTTCCTCATGTGCTTCGCCCTGGCGCAGTGGACGGCCATCCTGGCGCGCCGCCGCGGCGACAGCAGCCGGGCGCAGTTCCGCGTGCCGTGGTTTCCGTTCGTCCCCGTCGCCGGCGGTCTCGCCTGCGCCGCCCTGGCCCTCTTCCAGGGCGTGGCCGTGCCGTCGGCGGGGTTGGTCGCGGGTGTCTGGCTGTGCGTCGGGGCGGCTCTCTACCTCTTCCTGCTGGCGCGAGGGGCACGCGTCGCCGATGCCTCGGCCGAGGCGCTCGATCCGTACCTGGTCCAATTGCGCGGCCGCAGCCCGCTGGTTCTGGTGCCGATCGCCAACCCGGCCAATGCCGAGGCGATGGTCGGCGTCGCCAACGCGCTCGCCACGCCCCGCGTCGGGCGCGTCGTTCTCCTCTCCGTCGTCGCGGCGCCCGACTCGTGGCTGCCCGATGCGCCTCCGCCGCAGCTTCTCAACGTGCAGGACGTCGTGCGACAGGCGCTCACCGCCTCGTTTGCCGCCGGGTTGCCCGCCGAGGCCCTGACCACGGTCGCGGCCCGCCCGTGGGAGGAGATCGGTCGCGTCGCCCGCACCTACCGCTGCGAGAGCCTCCTGATCGGTCTCAGCAATCTCGACGCCGAGCCCCTTCGCGCCCCCATCGAAGAGCTCATGAGCTCTCTCGACACCGATGTCGCCGTGCTGCGGGCGCCGCCCGGCTGGCAGCTTTCGCAGACGCGGCGGGTGTTGATCCCGGTCGGAGGGAGGGGCGGCCATGACGTGCTGCGCGCGCGACTGATCGGCAGCCTGTGTCGCCTCGGCACCCGCGAGCTCACCTTCCTGCGCGTGCTGGACGAAGCGGAGGCGCACGGGTCCATCGAGTGGGAGAGGCGGCGCCTGCTCCAGCTGGCCGCCGACGAAGCCCCGGTGCTGCCGCAGGTCGAGGTGGTGCGCGCCCGGTCGGTGGCCGAGGAGGTGAACCGTCGCGCCGCCACCGCGGACCTGGTGATCCTCGGCGTGCAGCGCCTGCACCGCCGCCGCAAGATGATCGGAGAGGTTGCCTTGCAGATCGCGCGCCAAACGTCGTGCGCTCTCCTCATGATCAGCCGGCGTGGCTGAATCCGCGCGCCGGGAGCACTCGCCGCCCTCTCGGCGGCTCCGGCTCGATTCTCGTCTTGCGTGTCCGCCGAATGCGCGGAAATATGGAAAGGTTACACGGCAGATCGAAGGGAGGGGACGACCGGGTATGCGCGTGCAGCTGGGCCAGCCGTATCCGCTCGGGGCGACCTGGGACGGAATGGGGGTGAACTTCGCTCTGTTTTCCGAGAACGCCACGTCCGTCGACCTCTGCCTGTTCGACTCGGCCGACGCGACGGCGGAGTCGCAGCGCGTCTCCCTGCCCGAGCGGACCGACATGGTCTGGCACGGCTATCTGCTCGATGTCCGGCCGGGGCAGCTCTACGGCTACCGCGTGCACGGCCCGTACGAGCCGGAGGCAGGCCATCGCTTCAACGCCAACAAGGTGGTTCTCGACCCCTATGCCAAGGCGATCGCGCGTACGGTGCGGTGGGGCGACGAGATGTTCGGCTACCGGCTCGGCGACGAGCAGGAGGACCTCTCCTTCGACGAGCGCGACAGCGCCGCCTTCGCACCTCTTGCCTCGGTCGTGGACACCGCCTTCACCTGGGGCAACGACAGCGCCCCGCGCACGCCGTGGCACGAGACCGTGATCTACGAGCTGCACGTGAAGGGCTTCACCAAGCTCCATCCGGACGTGCCCGAGCCGATGCGCGGCACGTACGCGGGGCTGGCGTCGGAGGCGGGCATTCGACACCTGAAGAGCCTCGGCGTCACCGCGGTCGAGCTGATGCCGGTGCACCATCACGCCTACGACCGCCATCTCGTGGAGCGCGGTCTGAGCAACTACTGGGGCTACAACACGCTGGGCTTCTTCGCCCCGGACGTCCGCTACTCCCTGACGCCGACCCCGACCGGTACGGTGCGGGAGTTCAAGATGATGGTCCGGTCGCTGCACGCCGCCGGCATCGAGGTGATCCTCGACGTCGTGTACAACCACACCGCCGAGGGAAACCATCTCGGACCGACGCTGTCGCTGCGCGGCGTCGACAACGCCTCCTATTATCGGCTGGTGCAGGAGGAGCCGCGCTACTACGAGGACTTCACCGGCTGCGGGAATACGCTCAACATGCAGAGCCCGCGCGTTCTGCAGCTCCTCATGGACAGCCTGCGCTACTGGGTGCTCGAGATGCACGTCGACGGCTTCCGCTTCGACCTCGCCAGCGCCCTGGCCCGCGAGCTGTACGAGGTGAACAAGCTCAGCGCCTTCTTCGACGTCATTCACCAGGACCCGGTGCTGTCGCAGGTGAAGCTGATCGCCGAGCCGTGGGACGTCGGACCGGGCGGCTACCAGGTCGGTAACTTTCCGGTGTTGTGGACGGAGTGGAATGGAAAGTACCGCGACAGCGTCCGCCGCTTCTGGCGCGGCGATGGCGGGCAGGTGTCGGAGCTCGCCACCCGGCTCTCCGGCAGCAGCGACCTCTACGAGCACAACGGGCGGCGGCCGTACGCCAGCATCAACTTCATCACCGCGCACGACGGCTTCACGCTGCAGGATCTGGTCAGCTACAACGAGAAGCACAACGAGGCGAACGGCGAGGACAACCGCGACGGGGAGAGCAACAATCTGAGCTGGAACTGCGGCGTGGAGGGACCGACCGACGACCCGGCGATCGCCACCCTGCGCGAGCGCCAGAAGCGCAACTTCATGGCCACCCTGCTGCTTTCGCAAGGGGTCCCCATGCTCTGCGGCGGCGACGAGCTCAGCCGCACGCAGGGCGGCAACAACAACGCCTACTGCCAGGACAACGAGATCAGCTGGCTCCACTGGGATCTGACGCCGGCACAGAAGGACTTCCTCGTCTTCTGCCAGCATCTGATTCGCCTCCGCTTGCAGCACCCGGTGTTCCGCCGCCGCCGCTTCTTCCAGGGGCGTCGCATCCGCGGTGCCGACGTGAAGGACCTGACCTGGTTCGAGCCCAACGGCCAGGAGATGACGGACCAGGCCTGGGACGCCCACTCCATCCGCAGCATCATGGTCCGCCTCGGCGGCGACAGCCTGCACGAGCTCGATTCCAAGGGCGAGCCGATCGTCGACGACGACTTCGTGTTCCTCATGAACGCTCATCCGGAGGGAACGACGTTCAAGCTGCCGTGGCACCGCGCCGAGCTGCAGTGGGAGCGCCTGCTCGACACCGGCGACCCGGATTGGGGGCGCTCGCTGCTGCTGCGCGGCGAGCGCTACCGGCTGCGCGGGCGCGCCGTGGCGGTCTTCCGTTCCTACCGCCGGAAATAGTGACTGCAGGTTGTTGGTTGTTGGTAATCGGAACCTCGACAACCAACGACCCAACAACCAACAACCCCGGTGCGGCGGCCGGGCGGATGGGCAGAGCACGGGTTCCGCTCGAGGCCCTTGCCGTCTAGACTGAGATGATGCGCGGCGGTGACGAATACCGGCCCACCCTCGGGGCCGTGTGCGCCGGCGGCGCGACTCGTTTTCGCGTCTGGGCGCCGCGCCGGCACAAGGTCGAGGTGGTCGTCGAGACGGGTCCGGCCGCCGGCGAGCACGGGCTGGCGAAGGACCCGCGATGGCTTCTTCTCGGGCGAGGTGGCCGGCGCCGGCGCCGGCGATCGCTACCGCTACCGTCTGGACGGCGAGGGATCCTTCCCCGATCCCGCCTCGCGCTTTCAGCCGGACGGCGTGCACGGGCCGTCCGAGATCGTCGATCCGTGTGGCTTCCTCTGGTCGGATGCGAGCTGGCGCGGCGTCGAGCTGGCGCGCCTCGTCGCCTACGAGCTCCACGTCGGCGCTTTCGACGAGCGCGGCAGCTTCGAGGGCGTCACCCGCCGCCTGCCCCATTTGCGCGACCTCGGCGTCACGGCGCTCGAGCTCATGCCGCTGGCCGACTTCGCCGGAAGCCGCGGCTGGGGTTATGACGGCGTCGATCTCTTCGCCCCGGCCCGCTGCTACGGGCGGCCCGACGACCTGCGCCGCCTGGTCGACGAGGCGCATCGGCTGGGCCTCGGTGTGATTCTCGACGTCGTGTACAACCACCTCGGTCCGGACGGCGCCTATCTCGGCACCTTCAGCCCCGACTACTTCTCGAAGCGCCACCGCACCCCCTGGGGTGCCGCGGTCAACCTCGACGGCCCATGCAGCGGCCCGGCGCGCGAGTTCCTCATCGAGAACGCGTTGCACTGGGTGCACGAGTACCACGTCGACGGCCTCCGCCTGGATGCCACGCACGCCCTGGTCGACGACGGCCCGCGGCACTTCCTCGCCGAGCTCTCGAGCCGTGTGCATGCCTCGGTCGGCGGCAGCCGGACCGTGCTCTTGATGGCCGAGGACCATCGCAACCTGGCCACCATGGCGCAGCCGGAAGAGGATGGAGGGTGGGGGCTCGACGCAATCTGGGCGGACGACTTCCATCACCAGGTGCGGCGCGGCCTGGCGGGGGACCACGAGGGGTACTTCCGCGACTTCAGCGGCTCGGCGGCCGATCTGGCCGCAACGTTGCGCCGCGGGTGGTTCTACTGCGGGCAGCACTCCGAGAACTTCGATGCTCCGCGCGGCACCGCTCCGGAAGCGCTGTCGCCCCGGCAGCTCGTCATCTGCTTGCAGAATCACGACCAGGTCGGCAACCGCGCCTTCGGCGACCGCCTGCACCACGGAATCGACCTCGCCGCCTATCGGGCGGCGAGCGCACTGCTCCTCTGCGCCCCGCAGACGCCGCTGCTGTTCATGGGTCAGGAGTGGGCGGCGACGACCCCGTTCCTCTATTTCACCGATCACCACAGCCAGCTCGGGCGGCTGGTGACCAGGGGCAGACGGCGCGAGTTCGCCGCCTTCTCGGCCTTCTCCGACCCCGCCGTGCGGGCGCGAATCCCGGATCCGCAGGCGGTCGAGACGTTCGAGCGCAGCCGGCTGCGCTGGGAGGAGACGGCGCTTCCGCCGCACGACGCGGTGCTGCGCCTCTACCGCGACCTGCTCCGCCTGCGGGCGGCGGAGCCCGCGCTCCGGCCGGACGGCCGCGACGCGTTCGAGGCGGCCGCTGCCGGGGAGGACCAGCTCCTGCTGCTGCGCCGCGGCGGCGCGGAATCGATCCTGGCGATCGTCCGGCTGCGCGGCGCGGGTGTCGCCGACGTGTCCTCCGCTCTTCCCGAGACCGCGGAGAGGCGCTGGCGGCTCGTTCTCGATACCGAGGACCCGCGCTACTGCTCCGACCCGCACCCGCCCCGGATCGAGCTCGGCGGCGCCGCGCCCGTCATCCATTTCGCCCGTCCCGGCGCGGTTCTGCTGAAGTCGCGCTCGTGAGCCCCGGCACGGCTCGGGCGGCGGCAGCCTGTGAATCGGCATGCCGTTTGACCGTAAGTGCTCGTCCTGACCCGTCTGGCCGCTGACGGCGGTTCCCTTTGAGTTCCGAGGGCTTACACGCAGACCGCGGTCCGTCCTCGAGGGACTTCGCGCCTGCCACATGGCGTGGACGAGCAGATGTTATCGGCAATTTAACGATCTAGCGGCGAAATTAACGCCAACTCTACGTAGATCCGAAATCGTTCGCGCATCGGCAAGGAAGACCCCGTACCCGTCGACGCGACCAATTCGGCCAAACAGGGGACGAAGAGGACCTCATGTCGAACAGCGTGATCATGTCGTCATGAAAACAATCCGTGTCTCGCTCCTGATCCTGGCCACCGTCTGGTGGTCGTCCGCGATGCACGCCATGAGTGTCGTCACCGACCTGAGCATCGATGACGATCCGGGCCTGGCTGCAGAGACCGCGGCGGTGGATCCCATGGGGCCGGACCCCGACCCCAACTACCCGTGGGCGGTCAACGTGACCGCCGAGTACATCGTTGGCCAACGGGGCAACTACGTCAACGAAATCGCCAGCGCCACGATGGGCGGCGTGGACATCATGGTCGGCTACAACAACACTGGCCTCCTGACCAACAACGTAAGCTTCGTCATCTCGCGTGACGCTGGCCAGGACTGGCGGGTGGCATACACGCCGGTCAGCCTGGCCAACCCCTATGCGGCTTATCAAGACCAGATCTATTCCTCCGACCCGTCGGCGACAACCTGCACCACCGGCTACGGCCACCACCTCTTCCTGGGCGCCTTTGTGACCTTTGGGAACGACTTCCTGCAGTCCGCGGTACCTGGCCACTTCAACTGCACGGCCGACAACACTATGGCGATGACCGCAACGCAAGATTTTGGTGTCCACTGGAGAAGGGTGCACGCGATCGATGCCGGACCCGGCCTCTTCCGGGATCGGCCGATGCTCGAATGCGATCCGGCGAGTGCCAGATGCTGGGCGATGTTCAACGGCTATGTGCCCGACAGCGACGGCGCCTGCGACGAAAGCGCGAAGGCCGTGTACCTGGCCACGAGCACCGACTGCGGGGATACCTGGAGTGTCCCCTACGAAGTGGGCCAGGATCACCTAGCCCCAACGAACGTCACGGTCCGCCAGAATGGCCGTGCCGTGTTCGGGTACTGGCGCACAAATACCGATCTCGACATCGTCGGCTGTGACGCCACAGGCGGCATCCACTGCATCACGCTGAAGGACTTCCACAACATCTTTCTGCCCACGCAATCCGATCACGCCAAGCTGAACGGGCTACCCTACACCCGGTTGAATTCGATGCCAGTGTCGGCTTGTGATCCTACGGACACGAGGTGTACAGTGGCGTGGATGGCGCAATTCGGTGAGTTTCAGGGCGCGATCTATCAAGCACGAGTGATGTACACCACCACACTCGATGGTGGAGCGACGTGGTCGGACGCCACTTTTGCGCCGGAGACGAACGGCTACAACCCCGACCAGTTCCTCCCGATGGTGGACTGGGGCAACAAGCGCCCCGGCCTGTGCTGGTACCAACGGGAGGTGCCCGTGGGGAACGCGGGGGATCACACGATCCACGTCGTGTGTTCTCGCTCGCCCGATGGCGGACTGACCTGGACGACACCGGTTGAGATCAGTGATCCGATCTTCCTGTCCACCGAGCCGACCCTCCAAGCGCAGAGCTTTCTCGGGGATTACAACCACGGCCTGAATGCGAAAGGCGGCTGGGTCTGGTTCACGCACATGCTGTGGCCCCCTCCAGGTACGACACCCAACATTCCCAAACCGTACGCGCGCTCTGGTAGCTGGACCCCGGACGGCTGCCAGCTCGGTCCGGCCCGAGCGGGAGGCGGGTGGCTGCTCTTGGCCCCGTTGTTCCTGCTCCTGCGCCGCCGTGGGCGGTCGCTGCTGTTCCTGTTGCTCGCCTGCGGCCTGCTGGCCATGCCGATGCTGGTTCGCGCACAAGAAGATCCCTGTGTGGGGGACTGCAACGGTGATGGCGCAGTACTTATCAATGAGCTGATCACCGGCGTCAACATCGCGCTCGGTGAGAAGTCGGCGGATAGCTGCCCTGGCTTCTTCGACTCCGAGGGGAACTTCCTCGGCGTGAACATCCTCACCATGACCCAGGCGGTGGCCAACAGCCTCGACGGCTGCCCGCAACCGACGCCACCGACGCCCACACCAGAGCCGACGCAGTGAAGCAACGGCGACGGCGGTGCCGGAATTCGGGCGGCGTCGGGGTCTCGACAACCAGCTGGACCCGTTGGATCTCTCATCTGCTGTGGTCCGACCCCGCGCCGAGCGGTGGTGCTCGGTGGGCTGGCGGCGTGGGCGCTGCGGTGGCGCACCCGAACCGGAGGCAGACCACGGCGCGTTGGGCCGGGTGCGCCCCCCGCATCGCGTCGCTGAGCAGATCTGCCGCATGGCCGCCTCGACGGCATTGACGGGCGTCGCGCGGCCGAGCTGAGCCTGTCGACTCGGCCCACTCGGCTCAACCTCCCGCCTGCTCGCCGGCGTACGGCCGTCGACGGCCAATCAGCGCTCGAAGCGCCGTCGGACGTGGGCTACAAGTGCGCCCATGGCGATCGACATGAAGCATCAGCCGCCGCCCGAGCGGCGGGAGCCGGTCGCCCGGGCCGGGCTGGCGAGCCTGAAGGCGGTGGCGACCACCGACGGCCCCGCGCGCCCGCGCGCCCTATCGTTGCTGCGTGCGCTGCGCGACCATCTGCTGAAGGTTGACCTCGACATCATCGAGTCTATGGCAACTACGGCTACGACTGGTCGCAGTCGGCCGGCGAGGTCGCGTCGACATCGCCGATGCCGACCAGGCGATCACGTCGTTTGTCGGCCCGCCGGTCGAGGCCCCGACCAGCGTGGAGATCCAGACCTTCTCGTACCGCCGGGGGGCGAAGAAATTTCTCACGCCAGGGTCGAATTCGGCGACCGCCGTGCGACTATGCTGTGAACGCCCACTCGAACGAGAAAAGGAGAGACCCCATGCCCACCGGTACCGTCCGTCTGCACCGCGTGCTGCGCGCCGTGCCAGCGAAGATCTATCGCGCCTACCTGACGCCCGACGCGGTGGCTCGCTGGCTGCCGCCGAATGGCTTCACCTGCAAAGTGGGCCACTTGGAGGCTTCGGTCGGCGGCACCTTCCACATGTCCTTCACCAACTTCACCACGGGAAAGGACGAGTCCTTCGGCGGTACCTACCTCGACCTCGTGCCCGGCGAGTGTATTCGCTACACTGACAAGTTCGACGATCCAGCTAGGGCGGGCGAGATGATGACGACCGTGAAGTTGCGCGAGGTCGCCTGCGGCACGGAGATGACCGTCGTGCAGGAGGGCATTCCCGAGTCGATTCCGACGGAATTCTGCTACCTCGGCTGGCAGGAGTCGCTGGACAGCCTGGCGCGACTCGTCGAGCCGGAGATTCCCGACTGAGAACGGACCGCCCTCGCCCGCCGCGCATTGGGGCGGGCGAACCCTGGCGATTCCAGCGGCTCTGCCAGCTTCGATCCGGCGGCCAGGCGCGGCTCGGGCGCCAGGCGCGCCGTTACGTCGAACGGGCTCGCGACGGAGGGCAGCTACGGGTGCCGGATGCGAAGGTGGTCTTCACGGTGAAGCTGTCGGCGCGCACGGCACGGGAAGTGAGGCGATACGCTCGGCGCACGGGGCGAACTGCATAGCCTCTGACCCTTGAACCGTCCGACCCTGGCCCCCATGGTTGGAATCGAGGGGAGGCACGATGGAGAAGCGCAAGTTCGACGTGGCGGTGATCGGCGCGGGAACGGCCGGCCTGGCAGCGTTTCACGAGGCGGAGAAGAACGGCGCGCGCCCGGTCCTGATCGAATCGGGGCCGTACGGCACCACCTGCGCGCGGGTCGGCTGCATGCCGTCGAAGCTGCTCATCGCTGCCGCCGACGTCGCGCACGCGGTGAAGGGTGCGTACCGTTTCGGGATCGAGCTCCCCGCTCCGCCGCGCATCGCTGGGCGGGCCGTGCTGAAGCGCGTGCGTCGCGAGCGCGACCGGTTCGTCGACTTCGTCCTGGAGTCAACCGAGGAGATCCCCGCCGGGCAGCGGCTGCGCGGTCGCGCGCGTTTCGTCGCGCCGACGACGCTCAGAGTGGGCGAAGATATCGAGGTCGAAGCGCGAGCATTCGTCGTCGCTACCGGTTCCGCACCGAAGATCCCGCCGGGGCTCGAAGGGATTCGCGGCGACGTCCTCACCACCGATAATCTCTTCGAGCTCGAGCAGTTGCCGCCGTCGCTTGCCATCGTCGGCACCGGCGCGATCGGGCTCGAGCTCGGGCAGGCGTTTCATCGCCTCGGGGTGCGCACCGTCATGTTCGACGTGATCGAGAAGCTCGCGCCCGTATCCGACCCGGAGGTGAACGGCGAAGTGGCGACAGTGCTCGGCGCGGAGCTAGAGATGCGCATGCAGGCGGAAGTGCGCGGCTGTCGATCGGTGGATGGCCGGATCGTCCTGCGCTGGGGCGACGGCGACGGCGCGATGCGCGAAGAGACGTTCGACCGGATCCTCGCCGCCATCGGCCGCCATCCGAACTTCGAGGGGCTCGATTTGCCGCGGGCCGGAGTCGAGATCGAGCCTGGGCGCGGCCCGTGTTTCGACCCGCGTACGATGCAGATCGAAGACCTCCCGATCTTCCTCGCCGGCGACGCGTCGAGCTACCGCCCGGTGCTGCACGAAGCCGCGGACGAGGGCCACATCGCGGGAGGCAACGCGGCGCGCTTTCCCGATGTGCGCGCGGCCGTCCGCCGCACGCCGCTCTCCATCGTCTTCACCGATCCGCAGATCGCCGTGGTCGGTACCACCTTTCGAGATCTCGATCGCGACGCGATCGAGATCGGTGCCGCGAGCTACGACGACCAGGGGCGAGCGCGCGTCATCGGCAAGAATCGCGGCTTGGTGCGCATCTATGCCGAGCGCCAACACGGTACGATCGTCGGTGCGGAGATGTTCGGGCCGCGTGTCGAGAACACCGCCCATCTGCTCGCCTGGGCGGTGCAGCGCGGGATGACGGTCGAAGAAGCCCTGCATATGCCCTTCTACCATCCGGTGCTGGAGGAGGGCATTCGGACCGCGCTGCGCAATCTCGGCGCCGCCCTGAAGGTACGCGGGCGGCTGCGGCCGGAAGATCTGGAATGCGGCCCCGGCGTGTGACGCCGCCGCGTCTTTTCGGTCCGGTCGCAGCCGCTGCGCAGCGGCGCCGCGACCTGGAAAACGATTTCTCGTGCCGCCATAAGTACGCCATGGCGGAAGCGACGCGCGCCCGTGAGATCGGCTGCGGCCGGATGCCCCTGAATTTCATGGTAGCCGCCCGGCGTCCACTCGCGCGGGTGCCCTACCACCCCGGCCCGCACCATGTTCAGGTCGACATACACCACGCAGCGCGCCAGATGCTCGCCACTCTCCACCGCCGTGGCGTGATGCCGGTCCTGCCAAAATGCCCCGAGCCGTTATTTGCGTCGCTTGTACGCCTGTCCCGTGCACCCTTCGAGTAGCTGCATGCTCGCAGCCACCTCGCCCCTCTCCGATCGCGCACCACGAGATGCATGGTTTGGCATGAGCGCCCACGCGTAAAGCCGGGAATCGGTAGTCGAAACCAGATGATGAACGAGAAGCTCGATTGGACGCAGAAGCTCGGCGACGCCTTCCTCGCCCAGCAGTCGGAGGTGATGGACGCGGTGCAGCGTCTTCGCGCCAAAGCCCAGGCCGAGGGGGCGCTAGAGACCATGAAGTTCGTCATGAGCTGCGCTCGCCCAAAGACGCATGAAAATGAGCGCGATCGGTCCTGCTCCCTCTCCGGATGATGCTGTCGATAAATGCGAGGACACCCTTCGACGAGCTCAGATACCATGAGCGCTGGAAGGAGCGGTTGCTGCTGTCTATCTATGGCCGACATTCACACCCATGAAAGGAGACCAGAGATGACAGCAGCAACCGCGGAGATGGCCAATAGCAGGAGCGGCAGGATCCTGCACATGACCTTTGAGCTCGGAGCCCGGAAGTGGAAGCTCGGGTTCACGACCGGCCTGGGGCAGAAGGCGCGCAAGAAGAACGTCGATGCCGGCGACCGGGCGGCGGTGCAGGAGGAGATTGCCGCGGCCAAGCGGCGCTTCGGGCTGCCCGAGGATGCGCCGGTAGTGAGCTGCTACGAAGCAGGACCGGATGGGTTTTGGCTGCACCGCTGGCTGGAGTCGATTGGGGTGAAGAACGTGGTGGTGGATTCGGCCAGCATCGAAGTCGACCGCCGCAAGCGGCGCGCGAAGTCCGACGGGCTCGACGTCGATAGCCTGCTGAAGCTGTTGTGTCGTCACACGATGGGCGAGCCGAAGGTGTGGAGTGTGGTGCGGGTTCCACCGCCGCAGATCGAGGATGCCCGCCAGCTGCATCGAGATCTGGCCACGCTGGTCGAGGAGCGCACCCGGATTCGCAATCGCATCCGTGGTCTGCTGGCCGTGCACGGAGTATCGGTCAGGCGCTGGAGCAAGGTGCGGGAGGAAGTGGCGAGTCTGCGGCTGTGGGATGAATCGGTGCTGGGGGAGGGACTGCGCCGGCGGCTCGAGCGGGAGATCGAGCGAATGGAGATCCTCGAGCGACAGATTCACGGCATCGAGGAGGAGATGGAGGCGGAGCTAAAGGAAGCGGCCGAGTCGGGCAGCGCCATCGATATGATGCAGCGCTTGGTGAGTCTGCGCGGGATCGGGCCCCAGGGGGCCCGCATTCTGGTGGTGGAGCTGTTTGCGTGGCGAGAATTTCGCAACCGCCGCGAGGTGGGAGGGAGCACGGGGCTGACACCGACGCCATATCAAAGCGGGGACACTCTGCATGAGCAGGGAATCGACAAGGCAGGGAACCGGTGGCTGCGCCGGGTGGTGATCCAGATCGCCTGGTCATGGGTGCGCTGGCAGCCACACAGTGCATTGACCCAGTGGTTCAATGAGAGATTCGCCAACGCGGGACGGCGGCAACGACGAGTGGGGATCGTGGCTGTGGCTCGCAGGCTGGTTATTGCACTGTGGCGCTGTGCGTTTGGGGCAACGCTGCCCAATGCCATCACGGGCGAGATGGAAACGTATGTGTTGAGAGCGGCCTGATCTCGTAAGCCAAGGCAGAGCCCGCGAGAGTTGCAGAGGAGATTGCCAGCGCCGATTCAAACGGAATGCATCATGGAGAACACTGAGGCGAACATACAGCTCGACGCTCACCCGGGCCCGCCTTGTGCGAGCCGCAGCTCTCAGAAGGAGCGTATGTTCCCTCGGTCCTGCGCACAGCGAATAGGGAATCTGGTGCACGGTGAGAATGATCACACCGACACGAATAGAAGGTGGCGTCAGGTGCCTCGATGGGTACCGACCTTCGCTTGCGGGACCGCATGCCTCAGCCATCGCCCCGATGCTGCTCCGTACGAACGACGCCGGCCGTCGCCGTCCACCACCCCGCGAGCTCCCCAGAACAACTTTCACCCCCCCTGCGTCGTGCCACTTGACAGCGGCACTCATAGAAGGGTGAGCGGACAAAGTCCTTTGAAATCAACACCCCAACCGCTCAGGCTGAGCTCGTCGAAGCCTGTCCTGAGTGTAGTCGAAGGGCCTCGTTTCGGAGAAAATCGACAGTCTCATCCGGAGAGGGGACCCAGACGCCGACCCCGGCCGGGAACGGAGCTCCGTAAGCCCAATTTTCGGAGGAGGAGCGACGAAGGGGTTGCCCTTTACCAGAAGTCAACGTTTTTTTGCTCTTCCCGTTTCACCGAGAACCCGGGGGACATCCTGGGCGCCATGGAGAACGCGGACAATCTGAACACTTCGCTGCGTCACTCGGTAGAAAATGAGGAAGTTGACAAAGCCGGGGATCGGCCACATCCGGAGGCCTTCGAGCTTCTTGTTCTTGAAAGCTCGCTGGACTCCCATGTCTGGCATTTCGAGGAGCCGCTCGAAGGCTCGCTCGACCGCGAGCAGGTAGCGCCGGGCCGCCAGCGGATGCTCAGCGGCGATGTATTCCACCTGTTCGGCGAGGTCACGCTCAGCGGCGCGTTTTCGGACGAGCCGCTTTGGCATTCCGCTTCCGCTCCGCCTCTAGCTCGTCCACTCGCGCGTGAAGCCGCTTGAAAAGGCTCTTCACGTCGCCCCTCGCATTCCCGCTCTTGAGGCCCTCGAGAAGGAGTCTCTCGAATTCTCGCTCCCCTTGTTCGTCTCGGTCTCTCCGGATGAGGTGACGGACGTATTCCGTTGGGGTCCCAAACCCACCCTTCTGCGTCCGCTTGTCGACGAATTCCCGAAGGTCTTTTGGCATGTTCACGTTCAACGAGGCCATCAGTCATGGTCTCACGGCTGGGCGAATATTGTCAACATCGGCCCAGCTACCCTATCCCGTCTGCCCGTGCCCTTGGCGCGGAACCCGTGGTGAGGCACCAGGAGAGCGGCAGGCGGCCGGTGTGAAGTAGATGCGGAGCACGGCGGGCGGGGACGTACGTCCCGAAAGCGCCCTAGCGACTCAACCTCGCCTGACCAGCGCAAGTGATGAGAAAGGGTGATCTGGCGTAATCATGCGAGGATCGACGCGGACGGTGGGCGCTGCCAAGTGCACCGACGCACTGATCGGCGCTCTTGCCACGTGCGGCGAGACGCTCGACGAGATCGTCTCGCCCGACGGCACGACCGGGTGCCTCATCGAGACGCACGACGCGGCCGTCGACGCCCAGCTGACGGCGCAATACGGCGGCTGAGCGCGACGGCGTGGGAACGAAGCGAATCGACGTCGGGGAGTTCGGACCTCCACAACTAGATGGAACTGTTGGATTTCATCTGATCAGGAAGGCTGCCCGCCGAGCTTAGCACGCGTTTTCGGGGGCGAAATGAGGAGCGTAAGCCAGAGGAGGCTCGCGAACCACATAGGCACCATCGAACGCCTCGACGTGACGGTCGCGAGCGCGCCCCCCGAGGTCACGCAGCACCCGCTCGGCGAACGACCGTCCCCCGACTGCCACGCTCTCACTCCACTGCGCCTGTCGTGTCACCGGCCCCCGCAGCGCTTCCTCGACCCATCCATGATGCACCTCCGCCAGCCTCTCCACGTCGACCGCCAGCGCCTCCGCCAGCGCCACCCGGTCAACGATACGGTATCGCTGCCGATGCCCCTGGATTTCATGATAGCCGCCCGCCGTCCACTCGCGCGGGTGCCCCACCACCCCGGCCGGCACCATGTTCAGGTCGACGTACACCACGCAGCGCGCCAGATGCTCGCCACTCTCCACCGCCGTGGCGTATTTTCGGCACCGGAAATGAAGCCTAACGACCACATATACCTATAGCATAGATGAGTTCCGCTGCACTGTCGAATCCCTAGCGTGGTCCGACCCCGCGCCGACCGCGCCGAACCCTACCAGTACGGCCTATGCGCTGCGGTGTAACCGAATCCAAACCGATCAATGCGCGTGTTCATCGCGCGATGCCACTCGACTATGATCAGCCTCGAGAATAAGCTTCAAGCTGGAGAACGGTCGTGAAACTTCATTCTGCGGGCGGGTTTGACAATCGGGCGAAGGACTACGCTCACATTCGAGCCGTACCGCTGGCTGCGGCGATGGGCGCGGAAATTCAAGGGGTGCAGGTCGGCAATCCAACGGATGCGCAGTTCGCGGAGATCCGGCACGCGTTGTTCCGGCACAAGATGATCTACTTTCGCGACCAGGACATCACTCACGCGGATCAGGAAGCGTTCAGCCTGAGGTTCGGCGACTTCGCCGAGGATGCTTACACCAAGGGTGTGGAAGGCCACGTCAACGTCCAACCCGTGATCAAGGAAGCCGATGCCCGCGTGGCCATGATCTTCGGCTCGGGCTGGCATACGGATTCGCCCTTTCTCGCCCGGCCGCCGGCGATCAGTATGTTGTACGGGGTCGATATTCCGCCCTTCGGCGGTGACACGATGTGGGCCAACTCGGCGTTGGCCTACGCGCTCTTGAGCGACACCATGAAGGCAATGATCGCCCCGCTCAAAGTCCGCATGTCGATGCGTGACGTGCTGGCGGCGGCGCAATCGTTGATGGAACCCGATGACAGCCCGCTGGGCCGGCTGGCGGCATCGCGGCACGCGAGGCAGCTCGACGAAGAGATCAAGAGAAAGGTGGAGGGTAGCCCGCACCCGCTGGTGCGGACTCACCCGGTGACGGGTGAAAAGGCGCTCTACTGCGATCAGACCTATGCGGTGGGCATTGACGGCATGACCGAGGCGGAGGCGGAACCGCTCCTGCGCTTTCTCGGCGAGCACATTACGCAACCCGCCCTCACCTGTCGCCTGCGCTGGGCGCCCAAAACGTTGACGATGTGGGACAACCGCCTCTGTCTGCATCAGGCGTTCAACGACCACGACGGCTACCGACGCGAGATGTACCGCACCACCATCGCCGGCGAAACGCCGGTTTAGAACAAGTGCTTGGAGCCGACGGCATTTCGAGGAGCCGCTCGAAGGCTCGCTCGACCGCGTGCTTTGATCTGCAAGCGAATTTCTCCGATCCGTCGACAACTGTCCGGCGCTATGGGACGCCCGTTTCATGGACAACGTGTCGTCCTTCCACGAGCGCGTCGTCATGAACGCCGATCGTTCGCCGAGGTCGAGCCGGCTCCAGCGTGAAGTCAGGTACCCACGCCAGCCTCAGGTGCCGAAAGCGCAGCAAGCGCCTCGACCCCACGGGCGCGAGCCAGTTTGGCCGCCGATTTCCCGGCGAAACCTGGAGCGCCCGTACCCACGATGCGCAGATTCGCGCCGGCGGCCGCCAAGGCTCGTGCCACGACCTCGTGACTCAACCAACCCGCCAACCCTCGTTCGGCCGTGGGCGACGAGGTCGGGGTCGGCGTGCTCGAGCAGATCGCTTTCGGCCCGTACGCGCGATACGCCTTCAAGGAGCTCCTCGACCCGGCCCGGTGAGGCTCATCCGCGGGCCGTGGGCGGCTTGATCAATTCAGCAGTGGGCCGATTTCTTCGCCGCGGCATCGGCGGACCGCTTGCTCGACGACCTCGAAGAGTTCCTTCGCTCGGATCGGCTTCGAGACGTAACCGTCCATTCCTGCTGCCATGCAGCGCTCGCGGTCGCCCTTCATCGCATGTGCGGTCATCGCGATGATGGGGATGTGAACGGAGGTCTCGCACGAAGGAGTGATCTCTCGTATCGAGGTGACACCGTCAGCTCGAATGGCTTGCGCTCGATCGCCGTTCCCTGTCCTTTCGGGCTGGTTCTCATCGCGCCGGATCGCACCGGTCGCCTCGAAGCCATCCATCACGGGCATCTGCACATCCATCAGTACCACGTCGAACGGCTCGCGCCGAAAGGCGGCTAGGGCTTCCACCCCATCGTTGGCCAACACCACCGTGCACCCGTGCTTCTCCAGCAGCCGAACGGCGAGGTGTTGGTTCACCCGGTTGTCCTCTGCGATCAGGACGCGCAGGTGCTTCTGACCATCGGGCGCGAAGGTTCGAAAACCACCTTCAGCCGGATGATTCACCGTAGCACCGGATGGTTGTATCGTGCGCTCGATGGCATGGAGCAGATCGCCCGGCTTGATGGGCTTCATCAGGTGCGCCGCAATGCCTACCGCCTTGCACCGCGCTGCATCACCGACCTGACCACCAGACGTCAGCATGATGAGTACCGGGGGGCTCTGGAACTCACTCTGACCAACGCGTTCGGCAAGAGTGAACCCATCCATTCCGGGCATCTGCTCGTCGAGCAACACCAGGGCGAAGCCCCGACCAGCCTGCGCCGCCTCCGCGAGTGCCGTGAGGGCGGTGATGCCGCTGTCGACAGCGACGGGCCGCATCTGCCACCGTACCAACATCTCTTCGAGGATACGGCGATTGGTGGCGTTGTCGTCGACGACCAGCACCGCCAGATTGCGAAGTGCTACCGGCAGGCTGACTGTGGTGGACGCGGCGGCCCCGAAGCTCGCCGTGAAGTGAAAGCTGCTACCCTGTCCAACGACGCTGTCCACCTGGATATCTCCATCCATCAAGTTGATCAGTCGCCTGGAGATCGCCAGCCCCAGGCCCGTGCCGCCATACGCGCGCGTCGTCGAACCATCCGCCTGCTCGAACGGTTCGAAGATCGATCGTTGCTTGTCGACGGGAATGCCGATCCCCGTGTCGCGAACGGTGAAACGCAACTCGATCTGCCCTGGCACTTGGAACTCGGATTGGCCGTCCGTGAGACGCGTCTCTCCCACCTTCCGAGATGCGGGGCGTCCCCTCGCCTTTGTGGGCTCGACCTCCACCGCGACCTCACCCTGCGCCGTAAATTTGATCGCGTTGCCGACGAGATTGACGATGATCTGCCTCAGACGCCCGGAATCGCCGACGAGGTTCTCGGGTACATCCGGCAGGACTCGCCATGTCACCTCCAGCCCCTTCTGATGCGCGCGCAACGCCTGCACCTTCATGGCGTCGCCGACGACGTCACGGAGGTTGAAGTCGATCGGATCGAGCTCGAACTTGCCGGCCTCGATCTTGGAGAAATCGAGGATATCGTTGATGACGGACATCAACGAGTCGGCCGACACTTTCACCATCTCCAGATATTCCCGTTGTTCGGGGGCCAGTGAAGTTTCCAAGGCAAGCTCCGTCATGCCGATGATGCCGTTCATCGGCGTACGGATCTCGTGACTCATGTTGGCCAGGAACTCGCTCTTCGCTCGGGTGGTGGCTTCGGCCGACAACTTGGCGGCCTGGAGCTGCTCCTCGCCGCGTTTGCGCTCGGTGACGTCCTGTGCCGTGCCGGCCATGTAGGCCAGGCTACCGCCGCCGTCGTGGACCGCCTCGCCGCGACCTCTCAAGAAACGGATCGTGCCGTCGAGCATGGGGACGCGAAAGTCCAGTTCGTCGACCTCGTCTCCTGCCGCACACGCGGCTATCCACGCCCGCATCGCCGGTCGGTCGTCCGGAACCAGCAGACTCACCAACGACTCCACGGTCGGGCTGAACGTATCCGGCGAAACCCCGTACAGGCGATACATTTCCTCCGACCATAGTATTGGGCCTCTCATGTCGTAGAGGAAACTGCCGACGTGACCGAGGCGTTGCGATTCGGAGAGCAATTGCTCCTTCTCGCGCAATCTGTCCGCTGCCTGCTTGCGCTCGGTGACGTCGCGGAGGATGGCGACCGCTTGCCAGCAGCCATCAACGTGGAGCGCCGCGAGGGACAGCTCGATGGGTACTTCACCGCCGCCCTTGCGTTGTGCGATGAGCTCCGTCGTCTTGCCGATGGCCGCGCCCTCGCCCGTGTCCCGAAACGCCAACCAGCCTCGCTTCGCGGCCTCCCGGAATGCTGCCGGCACCAACAGGTCGTGGAGATCGCGCCCCAGCACTTCAGCCTCCGAGTAGCCGAAGATTCTTTCCGCCGAACGATTCCAGAACGCCGCGCGTCCGTCAGCATCCATCATGACGATGGCATCCTGGGCCGACGCAGCGATCGAGCGGAACCGCTCTTCACTATCGTGCAGACCCTGTTCCATTCGCCGACGTTGAGTGATGTCGCGGGCGATCACCGAAGCGCCAATGGTGCTTCCCTCCGTGTCTCGGACCGGGGAAATCGTCAGCGAGACGGCGACTGTGGCGCCGTCCTTGCGCCGGCGCAGGGCCTCGCGGTGGTCCATCCCTTCTCCGCGTTTCAGGTGCTCGCAAATTTCCAGGAGAGCATCTTCAGAGTCGGGGCACAGGAGCGCGGAAATCGACATTCCGATCGCCTCTTCTGCAGTGTACCCGTAGAGCTGTTCGGCGCCGGCGTTCCAGCTGAGGATCGTGCCATCGAGCGTTTTGCTGATGATGGCCTCCTCCGAGGACTCCACGATGGCGGCCAATAGACGCTGCTGTTCCTCTACCCGCTTGAGCTCGGTAATGTCTCTCGCCACCGCCGCGAAGCCAACCACCTGCCCGTCTTCGACGATGAGCTGTACGTTGTGTCCGAGGCAGAGCTCCGTGCCGTCCTTCGCGACCGCGGGAACCTCGCAATAGGTACTCGGGATCTGCTCGACGACCTGCTGCGCATAGAAGCGCGCAATGCGTTCTCGCGAATCCGGCCGGACCAACTCGAGAAAGTGGATGCCCATCATCTCACTCTCGCTGTAGCGCATGAGGCGGAGGGCAACTGGATTGAAAGCGGTCACGTGACCGGTGGGGTCGGTCCGATAGATGATGTCGGTGGCGTGATCGAGGATCTGGCGGTAGCGCGCCTCACTCGCTACGAGGGCAAGGTCGCGCTTCATCACCGCTGCGCGGGAACGCTCGTCCTCGTACGCGACGTAGATGGATCCCGCGAGAGCGATCAATACCACGAGCCCCGGATACGGAAGGACCGTCCAGAGATCGCCCGTTACGGCATAGACGTTCCACGCCATCGCCGCCGCCGCGGTCACCGCGGTGACGAGTTGCGCCCGCCAACCCCACGGAAGCACGGTTGCAGCGCCGACGACGAGAGTCGTGAGCAAGAGGGGCACCATGACCGCATCTTGAACGAGGATTGCGCCGGCGACGCTGCTGACGAACAGGCCTGCCCCGCCAATCAATGCCGTGTATACCGCCCTGCCGGCTGCCGCAGGGGCACGCAGCACCCACACCCCCCACCCGAGCAGACCGATCTGAAAGAGCTTGATCAGGAACAGGATGCCGAGATGGGGGCGCCCCACGACAACGTCGCCGAGCGCGACAATCCCGATGATGAGCACGACGATGGGGACCGCCGAGCGGATCCGGTCAACGAGGAGTCGGTCCGCCTGCTCGCGGCTCTGCCTCCGGATGTCGTCACGCCGATTTCGTCTCATCCCGACCGAGGGACGCAGCATGGGGCATGCCAGGTGCGAAGAAGGAACTGAAATGGGATCGCGGAATGCGAAAGGTATGGTGTTTCCGTAACGAGAATGGGGAAACCGCCATGGTGCGATTCCCGTACGGCGTGTTCCCGCGCGACCGGGATTTTCTGGCCTGTCGGGAACGAGGTGGGTTCGTCCTGCTCGGGGGGTTCGCCGGTGTGGCCGGCTTCCGGATCTGCGCGGGGGGCGCCGGGAAACCGGCGTCCCTATCGCGACCATGCCCATGCCCCCCGATTCACAGGATGTCGGGCAAAGCGTTCTTTCTTCCTCTGCATCTCCGCGTCTGCACGAGAATGGTCTCATCGGATCGAGGCGAGCTATTGACCCGAGTGGCGCGACAGGGCATCCAGAGACGGGGCTGCGTCCGGCGCGTCGAGCCGGGCGGGAGAGGGAAACCATCGCCAGGATGAGTGGGAGGACGAAGTCTCCGCTGCGCAAGGCCGTTCGCTCGTCCCGCGTCCGGCGCCCGCGGCAGCCCGAGTGGGCCGGCTGGTCCGACGAGAAGCTCCTCGACCTGCGCCTCTGCGATCTCGACCTGCGCATCGAGGGCACCAGCCTCGAGGCCCGTATCGAGCAGCTCTACCGCGAGCTCGAGTACCGGCGCATCCAGTTCCGGCCCCACTTCTGGCTCTCGGACGACTGGTTCACCCCCGACGGCGTGCCCGGCATCGCGATTCCGTTCTATCTGGCTCACCCGCGGCTGGCGCGGCTGGAGCGCCGGCAGATGCTGGAGGTCGAGGGCGGCACCGCCGAGTGGTGCATGCGCATCCTGCGACACGAGACCGGGCACGCGATCGACAACGCCTACGGCCTGCGCCGGCGCCGGCGTCGCCAGCAGCTGTTCGGCCGCTCGACGCAGCCGTATCCCGAGTACTATACGCCGCGCCCCTACAGCAAGAGCTTCGTCGTCTACCTCGAGCCCTGGTACGCGCAGAGCCATCCCGACGAGGATTTCGCCGAGACGTTCGCCGTGTGGCTGCACCCGCGCCTTCCCTGGCGACGGCGTTACGCGGACTGGCCGGCGCTGAAGAAGCTCGAGTACATGAACGAGCTGATCGGCGAGATCCGCGGCCGCAAGCCGCCGGTGACGGCACACCGGCGGGTCGATTCCGCTGCCGCGCCTGCGCAAGACCCTGCGGCAGCACTACCAGGAGAAGCGCGACCGCTACGGCCTCGATTACCCGAACGTCTACGACCGCGACCTGCGCCGCCTGTTTTCCGACGCTCCGGAGTATCGGCGCAACATCACCGCGGCGCGCTTCATCACACGCATCCGCGACGAGGTGCGCGCCACCGTGGCGCGCTGGACCGGGGAGTACCAGTACACGATCAAGCAGGTGATCGAGGACATCATCGTCCGCTGCCGCGAGCTCGAGCCTGCGCCTCGTCAGCTCCGAGCAGCAGACCAGGCTCGACTTCACGCTTCTCCTCACCGTGCAGACGATGAACTACCTGCACAGCGGCCGTCACCGGGTGTGGCTATGAGAAAAACTGCGCATTCTCGCTTTGATGCACGACGATCTCGTGCCGCCGGAGGACGTCGAGGGCATCGACGTCACCAACGTCGACTGGAAGACGGAGTTCGACGTCACCATCACCCTGAAGGAAGCCGGCCACGAGGTGAACAACCTCGGCGTCGGCGACGATCTCGGCGTCGTGCGCAAGGCGATCGACGACCTGAAGCCGCACGTCGTGTTCAACCTGCTCGAGGACTTCCACGACGTCGCGGTCTTCGATCAGAACGTCGTCAGCTACCTCGAGCTGCTGCGCATCCCGTACACCGGCTGCAATCCCGCGCGGCCTGCTGCTGGCGCGCGACAAGGCGCTCTCCAAGAAGCTGCTCGCCTACCATCGCATTCCGGTGCCGGAGTTCGCCGTCTTCCAGATCGGCCGCGCCGTGCGCCGCCCGAAGCGGCTCCAGTTTCCCGCTCATCGTGAAGTCGCTCACGGCCGAGGCGTCGGTCGGGATCTCGCAGGCGTCGGTCGTGACGGACGACGAGAAGCTGCGGGAGCGGGTCCGCTTCGTGCACCAGGCCATCGGCACCGACGCCATCGCCGAGCACTACATCGATGGGCGCGAGCTCTACGTCGGGGTGCTGGGCAACCAGCGCCTGCAGATGCTCCCGGTCTGGGAGCTGCACCTGACCAAGATGCCGGAGGAGGCGTGGCACATCGCCACCGACCGCGTGAAGTGGAACCGCGACTACCAGAAGAAGCGCGGCGTCAAGACGGCGGAGGCCAAGGGGCTGCCCGACGGCATGGCTGAGCAGATTCACCGGCTGTGCAAGCGCGTCTACCGCACCCTGGATCTGAGCGGCTACGCGCGCATCGACATGCGGCTGGACGAGAACGGCCGGATCTACGTCCTCGAGGCCAACCCCAACCCGCAGCTCGCCTACGGCGAGGACTTCGCCGAGTCGGCGGAGAAGGCGGGGATCTCCTATCGGGATCTGCTGCAGCGCATCATCAACCTCGGTATGCGCTGGCGCCCCGAGCGAGGGGCGTGAGAATGACGTGTTGACGTGTTGACGTGCGGACGTGCGGACGTGTTGACGTGCGGATGTGCTGGGAATGGTTCTCAGGCTCCAACAATCGACAACTCAACGACGAACAACCCGGCGAGGCGGCGGGGCGGATTGTCGGGCAAAGCCCGGTGACCGGTGACCAAAGGGGAGGCGGACGTAGCTGCGCCACCTCGATTTTCGGAGGAGGTCGCGAGAAAGCGGGGCCTACGCTCCGGGGAAGCGAACGACGTACAGGAACGTCATCGCGTAGTGGGCGGCGCTGCCCGCCACCACGCAGACGTGGAAGACCTCGTGGTGGGAGAACACCCGCGGCCACAGGCGGGGCCGCTCGGTGACCAGACACACCATCCCGACTGTGTAGAGGATCCCGCCGAGCGCCGTCAGCAACAATGCCGGGTAGGGAAGCCGGTACGCCAGCGGCACGAACAGCGGCAGCGCCAGCCAGCCTTGCGTGGTCTGCAAGGTGATCGAGAACCAGTCGCCGACCTTCGGCAGAAAGATCTTCTGGAGGATGCCGACCAGCGCGATGCCCCACGCGGTGCCGAGGGCCGCCCACCGCAGCCAGCCGTCGAGGACGATGCAGGCGAACGGGGTGTAGGTTCCGGCAACGAGGATGTAGATCATCGAGTGGTCGATGCGCTGCATCCGCTCCTTCCAGACGCGCTTCCACGGAACGGAGTGATACAGGCTGCTGCCGGTGTACAAAGCGACGAGGCTGAGCCCGAAGACGAGCGCCGCCAGTCGCCGCGACGGATCTTCGGTGCAATGCCTGTACAGGAACACCGCACCCACCGCGGAGGCGACGGCTGCCGTGCCGTGCAGGATTCCACGCACGGGATTCTGCATCCTGCCGAGCGTCAGCCGTTCGCGCGCATGGTACATCATACTGGAGTTTAGAGGAACCGAGCGACCAGGGGAAGGGCAATCACAAGAGGCCCGAGAAGCGTTCCCTCCGCGGTCGAGTCTGTCGATTTTCTCCGAAACGAGGCCCTTCGACTACGCTCAGGACAGGCTTCGACAAGCTCAGCCTGAGCGGTCCAGGGTTTGATTTCAAAGGACTTTGTCCGCTCACCCTGAGCTTGTCGAAGGGTGTTCTCGCAATTATCGACAGCTTCGGTCACAGGAAGTTGTGGGCGGGAGGCGGTTGCCCGCCTCCTGTCCGTTTTGCCCATCGCGGGCCAGGTCGGTCAGGGGGCGGGCGCGAAGCGTTGGCCGAAGATACCTCCCGCCGCTCCTTCGTCGCCGTCCTGGCCGCTGCTGGTCCACACGACTGCGTAACGGCCCTGACCGTCGACCGCGACATCGGGGAAGCTCTGCGACTTTGGCGTGTAGGTGTTGACCTGGAACTCGGTGCCGACGGCCATGCCGCCGCTGTCGAACTGCTGCGCGAAGATGCCCGTCTCTGTGGGAGGCCCTTCCAGCCCGAAGCTCTGCCAGGCGACGAGGAATCCGCCCTCCGGGTCGGCTGCCACGGCGGGGTAGCCTCCGCCGTTGTCGGGACCCGAGTTGGCCTTGAACTCGGTGCCGAGGCGCGTGCCGTTGCTGTCGAAGCGCTGCACGGAGATGCCGGCATCGAGGCCGCCGGTGGCGGAGACCCAGGTGGCGACGAATCGGCCGGCCCCATCCATGGCGACGTCGGCCTCGGCCTGCTGTCCCTGGGTGGCGGTGTTGACCTGGAACTCATCGCCCAGAGGGGTGGCGTCGTCGTCGAAGCGCTGGCCGAAGATTCCCAGGTTGCTGCCGTCCTGGTTCAGGCTCTGCCAGACCACGACGAAGCCGTGCCCGGGCTGGCCGGCGACGGAAGGGGTGGACTGAATGCTGTTGGTGAAGGTGTTGACCAGAAACGCCTCGCCAGCCGGCATCCCGGAGCCGTCGATCCGGCGGGCGATCACGTCGGTGTATCCCTCTTCGAGACGTTCCCCCACGGCGACGAAACCCGCGTCTCGCGCGGCCACGTCGACGTTCAAGCCGGCGTTCCCCCCGAAGGTGGCCAGCTCGCTCTCGCCGCCGACCGGCGTGCCATCCGCGTCGTAGAGCTGGCTGACGAAGGCCTGGGTATTCGGCCCCTCCGGCCTGGCGTCGCTCCGCCACGCAATCAGGAATTGACTCGTCTCGTCGTTTGCCGCTGCAGCGGGGTAGCGTTGCGCGCTGTTGGCGTAGGAGTTGACGACGAACTCCTCTCCGAGCCGGTCGCCGTTCGCGGCGAAGCGCTGCGCGGCGATTCCGAAACCCACTCCATCGACGAGGAAGCTCTCCCACGCGACGACGAAATCGCCCACCGTGGTTGCGGCGACGCTGGCACGGTCCTGGAAGTTCTCGATGAAGCTGTTGACCTGGAACTCCCCGCCCGAGGGGTACGACCGGTCGCGCCTCGCCACCGGGCTCGCAGCCGTCGAGCGCGGCGTTGACCGCCTGGATGAGGTCGCTGATGCTGACACTGCCGTTGCCGTCCGCGTCGGCCTGGGGGCAGTTCGACAGCGGCTGCGAGCCGAGCGCGATGTTCACCGCGGTGATCAGCTCGTTCACGGCCACCACCCCGTCGCCGTTGCAGTCTCCGGCGCAGGACTGCGCGTCGGCCGCCGTCGCAGACAGCGGGACGTTGCCGAGCAACATGAACAGAACGGCGATGCGGGCGCGCATGAGGACCTCCGTCTTCGTCTTCAGCCGACGCCGCAAGGCGGCGCACGGCGAGTCGAGATGTGAGCTGCTCTTTTGCTAGCACGACAAGTGCGGTGGCTGTCAAGGCGAAAAGTCGCCGCGCTTCGATCGGCGTCGAGACCGAGTTGCATCGCGCCTGTCGCGCCACCGCCGCTGGTGTATTCTGCGTGCGGAGGAGGCGGACCGTGTCGGATGGAACGCTGCTCAGCTCGAGGGAGGACGTGATGGCGACTGCGGCGCAACGAATCGTGATTGTCGGCGGCGGGTTCGGCGGCCTCTACACCGCGCAAGCGTTGCGGCGGGCGCCGGCGGAGGTGACGCTCGTCGACCGGCGCAACTTCCACCTGTTCCAGCCGCTCCTCTACCAGGTTGCAACGGGAGGCCTGTCGCCGGGGGAGATCGCTTCGCCGCTGCGCGCCGTGCTCAAGCGGCAGAAGAACACGCGCGTCGTGCTCGCCGAGGTGTCCGACGTCGATCCGCAGCGCCGCCGCGTCGTCCTCACGGACGGCGAGCTGCCGTACGATGCGCTCGTCGTCGCCACCGGCGCCAGCTACCACTACTTCGGCCATCCCGAGTGGCAACGCTTCGCGTCCAGCCTGAAGACGATCGAGGATGCGACCGAGATCCGGCGGCGCCTGTTGCTGGCTTTCGAAGCGGCGGAGCGCGAGCTCGACCACGAGCGCCGGCGCGCCTGGCTGACCTTCGTCATCGTCGGCGGCGGCACCACCGGTGTGGAGCTCGCCGGCGCCCTCGGAGAGATCGCGCGCCACACGTTGAAGGAGGACTTCCGGTCGATCAATCCGCGCGATGCGGTGATCCTCCTGCTCGAGGCCGCCGATCGTCTTCTGCCACCCTATGCCGCCGAGCTGTCCCGAAAGGCGGCGGCGGTGCTCGAGCGTCTCGGCGTGCAGGTGAGGACGGAGACGATGGTGACCGGCATCGATGCGCATGCCGTCGAGGTGCGCAGCGGCGATCGCAGCGAAGTCATTGCGGCGCGCACGGTTCTCTGGGCGGCGGGCGTTCGAGCGTCGCCGCTCGGTCGGCTCCTGGCCGAGCGCACCGGGGCGGCGCTCGATCGGAGTGGGCGGCTGATCGTCGAGCCCGATTGCAGCTTGGCCGGCCATCCGGAGATCTTCGCCATCGGCGACCTCGCCAGCTTCGTCGAAGGGGGTGAGCCGCTGCCAGGGGTGGCCCAGGTGGCCATGCAGCAGGGGCGATACGTGGCGCGCCTGCTCGACGCGCGGCTTCGCGGCGCCCCGCCACCGCCGCCGTTTCACTACGCCGACAGGGGCAGTCTGGCGGTGATCGGCCGTGGCGCCGCCGTCGCCGATATCCACGGCCTGCGCTTCAACGGCTTTCTCGCCTGGCTCACCTGGTTGTTCGTGCACCTGCTCTATCTCGTCGAGTTCGACAATCGCTTGCTGGTGCTGGTGCAGTGGGCGTGGAACTACTTCACCTGGAACCGCGGCGCCCGCCTGATCACCGGCGAGAGCCCGCTGCCGCTGTCCTCGGCGGCCGAGGACGCGCCATCTTCCAGGGACCCTGCGAATGCCACAGTTTTGATGCGTAGGAATGAAGAAGCTCTTCGTGTCCCCGTGGAGAGTATCCCGTCGGATCGAGGCTAGTGCCCTGGCCCTTCCAACGCCTGCCGCAGCGCTGGGTCGGCCGCCTTGGCCTGGCGCAGGCGCTCGGTGCCGCGGGTGACCGTCGGATGAGAGTGCTCGAGAATCGCCTCGCGGTAGCTGGGCCGGCTCTGGAGCCGTGCCCAGTAGGCCGCACACTCCGGCCGCTGCTGCTCGTCGACGAACACGTGGAGGGCGTCGACCTGGACGAGCCTTTCGAAGATCACGAGCCAGCTCACGTCGGCCAGGCTGAACGCTTCGCCGAGGATCCACGGACCTCGACCGTCGCGCAGCCGCTTCTCCAGTGCATCGAGGTGGACGCCCATCTGGCGGCGGCTGCGCTCCAGCACCTGCATGGCCGGCCGCAGCGCGCCGACCTTTCGCAAGCCGAGCACCTTGAAGGTGAGGAACATGAACGGACGCTTCTTGTCGAAGTGGAAGAGGGCTCCCTCGAGAATCTTCCAGTAGGGGATGCCGTCGATCATCGCCGCGAAGAGCGGCAACGTCAGGCCGGGAACCGCGTTGCCGGCGCTGTCGTCGCCGTGGTTGATCGGGTCGTCCGTGAGGGACGAGCGATCGATCCAACGCTCCATCTCCCCGCGCAGCGCCGGGTCGGCGGGAACGAGCGAGGGGCTGCCGGGCGGGGCGTGGGCGGCGGCGTAACGGATCTGCTCGTGCGACTCGTAGATGGGGTGTCCCTGGTGCACGAGCACCGGAACCGTGCCGCCCGGATTCACGGCCAGAAAAGGCCGGCGGATGTTCTCGTAGGCGCCGGTTTCGATGAGGTCGACATGGTGGCTCTCGTAGGGGACGCGAAGCTCGGCCATGCAGACGCGGACCTTCATGGAGCACAGGGAGAGCGCGTTGTGGTAGAGCTCGAACTCCCGCTGGTAGGGGAGGTCGATCTCCGGCCGATGGCCGGGCGGAACCGGATGCGTCTTGCGGTGCGTCTTCTCCCAGCCCCACCACGCGACTCCGCCGGCGAGCACGGCGCCGGCGCCGAGCGCGATCTTCACGGCGATTCTTCCTCGCAGGCCGTGCCAGCCGCGCGCCTTTGCGTGCCGAACGCGATCATCGTGGCGAGGCTTGTATCACAGCGCTTGCAGTGCGTGGGAGGGTTGGAATGTCGGAATGTCCAAGCCCCTCCGCCTCCCCGTTGATCACGAGGAACCGGGTTGTTCTGTGCGGGGCTTGCGCCCCTGCGGCCCCTCCGGGGAGGGAACCGCTCAGACGCCGCGGTTCCCTCCCCGCACCCCTCTCTCCGGTGGCTCCGCTCCGAGGCGAATCCGCTTCCCCGCTCAGCACCGGACTTGGCGGTCGGCGCGCGTAACGGGAGACGCCCCACTGCCTGAATCTACGCGCCACTGACGGGAATCGACTCCCTCGGTCTCGCGCACGGCTTCACCACCGCGCCGCTCTCTGCCGATCTCGCTCTCCCGCCTCTTCGAAAGGTCGAGGCCTTTGGGGTTTTGATTTCCTTCCGAACCCAACAGCCAACAGCTCAACAACGTAACAACCTGCTCTTTGGCGCCTCTTCGAAAGGTCGAGGCCTTGGATTTCGATTCCCTCCGAACCCAACAACCAACAACTCAACAACCAACAACCTGCAACTTGTTGCGCGCAGGCGCGGGTTGCGCCATCGTCGACCCGTGAGAGCGAGGACCAAGTCATGGCCGATATCGAGCTGACCGCCATCAACCACGTCGGGATCAGGATCGCCGAGCTGGCCCAGTCGGTCGAGTTCTACCGCCGCCTCGGGTTCGAGCAGGCCTGGTACAGCGAGCAGCACAAGGTCGCCTGCCTGCGCAACGCGGCGGGGATCGAGCTGAACCTCATCGTCAACGCCGACGACGCCAACGACGGAAAGAACATCCTCATGGACGCGGCGGCCCGGTATCCCGGCTACACGCACGTGTCGTTTCGCGTCGCCTCGGCCTACGACACCATGCGTGCGCTCAAGAAGAACGGCGTCCCCATCGCCGAAGGGCCGATCGACCGCGGCGGCCAGATCGCCGTCTTCGTCCGCGACCCCGACCGCAACGTCATCGAGCTGACGGAGATCGTCGCCACGTGACGAGCGCTCGAGGGCATTCTCTCTGATCGGAGCGCTGACGTGTCCCCGGACCTCGCCGAGCGTCCATCGCGGCGCGAAGAGATCAAGCTCTACTTCGACTACAAGAGCCCGTTCGCGTTTCTGGCGGCGGAGCCGGCGTTCGAGCTGTCGGAGCGCTTCGCCGTCGAGGTTCGCTGGATCCCCTTCCTGCTGCGCATCAAGGGCAAGGGCGACCGCAGCCAGTACTCGGAGTGGAAGGCCAGATACTCGTACATGGACGCACGCCGCTGGGCCAACCGGCGAGGGGGATTTCCCATCAAGGGTCCGCTCAAGGTCTACGACTCTTCACCGGCGCTCGTCGGCGGACTCTTCGCCCAGCGCCATGGCTTCTTTCGGCGCTACACCACCGAAGTCTACTCGCGCTTCTTCGAACGCGAGCTCGAGATCGACCAGCCCGAGGAGATCGCGCGGCTGATGACCGCGCTCGGCCATCCGGCCGAGGAGTACCGGCGCTATCTCGGTGGAGAGGGGAGCGGCGATCTCGAGCGGTGCATCGAGGAGGCGCACGGCGACCGGGTCTTCGGCGTCCCGATCTTCCTCTTTCGCGGCGAGCCGTTCTGGGGACACGACCGCATTCCCCTGCTCGAGGAACGGTTGGCGGAGTGCGGCCTGCGCCTACCCGGCGCCGAGGCTCCCGGCCGAGACGCTCTGCCGGAAACGAGCGCTCCGCGCTCCGATCGCCATGGACTCCCGCACGAGATCTCTCCGCGCATGATCACCGTCTTTCGTTCGCGTCTTCGCCCCGAGCACGCCGGCGAGTTCGGCGAGCTGGCGGACAGGATGCTCGAGCTGGCCCGGTCGATGCCCGGCTTTCTCTCGTACGAGGTGTTCGCGGCCGAAAACGGGGAGCGGTGCAGCATCATCGAGTTCGATTCCGCCGATCACCTGCGCGCCTGGCGCGAGCACCCCGAGCATCGCCGGGCGCAGCAGCTCGGCCGAGAGCTCTTCTACGAGGAGTACAGCCTGCAAATCGGCGAAGCCGCGCGCGAGTCCCGGTTCAAACGCTGACGCCCGCGGCGCGCGTGCTCGCTCCCCCTTTTCAGATCTGCATGATTCCCCGCCGCAGCCCCGTCGGTCTCTCTCCCCCACACGAACAGGTCGATCGCCACCTGGTCTTGCTCCCGCATCGACAGGTGTTGAATAGTGACCTCAGTGACCTCTGGCCCACGCGACGGATCCGGGGAGAGAATGCGCTACGCGACTCCACGGCAGAGGCTCCGCCATGTGCTGCCTGCAACCCTCCTCGCGGTGGCGGGCGTCGGAGTCGTGCTCTTCGCCGATCAGGCCCCGGCGCTGTCGCCGCCGATCAAGCGCTGCGAGCGCACCATCGCCAGCCGGCTCGGGCACTGCTTCTACAGGGTGAGCAAGCGGTTGAACGCCTGCTATCTCGGCAGCGGCCAGCCCTGTCCAGACGCCGAGCTGGACCGCGAGCTCGACCGGCTCGAGCGCCGCGTGCGGAGGCGCTGCACCGACGCGGACCTGCAGCAGCTCGGCTACGGTCCGCTCTTCACCGTACAGACGATGGTCGCCCGCTTGCGCGAGGACTGCCGCGGCGAGGCCGAGGCGCTGGCGGCGCGTACCTTCGGCGGGCCGCAAGCCGCGGTGCTCGCCAGCGCGGCACCGGAAGACGCGGCCTGTCTCGCGGCGGCGGCGGCCAGCGCGGCGCGGATGATGCGCAAGGCATTCCTGCTGCAGAGCAACTGCGTGCGGAAGCAGCACGGTGGGCGGCTGTGCAAGACCGATCGGCTCGACGCCGCTCTGGAGAAGGAACGCGGCGAGGCGCTCGGCGCGATCGACGCGGCGTGCTCGAACCTGCGCGCCCTGATCGGAACCAACTCGTCCACGTACGGCGAGAGCGCGCTGGCGCAGACGCGTTGCATGCTGGCGACCGCGCACGCCGACTCGGGGCCGCTGGCTCTCGATTGCGGCCCGCGCGCCGCGGTGCCGGTGCCGCCGCGCGGGCAGTGGGTGCAGGTCGTCCTCGACGAGGCCGTTTGGGGTACGCGCTGCGGCGACGGCAGCCCCTACGCCTTCTGGCTGCGCCTCGCGCCCGAGGGCTCGCCGCTCGAGAACGTGCTGATCGATCTCCAAGGCGGCGGCGTGTGCACGAACGACAGCGAGTGCTCCGGCGTGAGCGCCGGGCTCTTCAAAGCCACCGACAACTATCAGCCGAACGGTCCGTCGGGCGGCTATCGCTCGACCGACCCCGCCGTCAATCCGTTCTGGGACTGGACGATGATGGCGCTCTCGTACTGCAACCAAGACGTCTACACGGGAGGCGGTCTGACCAACGTCTTTCCGAGCATCACTGTGCACCGTTTCGGCGCCCTCAATGTCCGTGCCTCGTTGCGCTACCTGCGCGACGTGCTCTGGCAAGCGCTCGACCAGGTGACGAGCGAAGGCTACCGCCCCGATCGCTTGAAGGTGCTCTTCGGCGGACTCTCCGCCGGCGGCTTCGGCGTGGTCTACAACTACCACTACCTGCTCGACGACCTGCGCTGGGTGAACACGACCGCCGTGCCCGACTCGGCGCTGGGGCTGAACAACGGCAGCCTCCAGGGAGTGACCGGGCTCGGCATCCTCATGCTCGGCACGGTCTCGGGGTGGGGCGGCCTGCCGTACCAGCCGCCGTACTGCCTGACACCCGCGTGCGCGGTGGTTCCGTACCGAGACAGGTTCACCTCGCTGCGCCTGAAGCGGACTCCGCTGCAGCAGATCCTCACCCTGTCCAACCAGGTCGACAACACGCAGCGGTCGACCACGTTCTTCTCCAGCTCGGCCGCCTGGACCAACGCGGCGCGGACGGCCTATTGCTCCAACAAAGGGAGGAACGGTCTCCACTACTTCCTTCCGGCCGGCGCCACCTCGATGCACGGCATGCTGCAGTCGGATTCGCGCTTCACGACGATCTCCAGCGACGGCATCGTGCTGCGCGACTGGCTCGCGGAAGCGATGATCGACCCGGACCACGTGGCCGATCGCGTCGAGGAAGGGACGCTGGCGACGAATCCCAGCATCGACCCGTTCCCCTGCGGCGTCGACTGAGCGAGATGGAGGGGTCCCGCGCGTGAAGCTCAATCGGATCGAGAAGGCGCTGATGAACAACCCGGTGCGGGCGTTCATCCAGACGCACTACGAGGCACCTCTGCTCGAACGACTGGGCGGGCGCGTCGACGGGCTCCGGGTGCTCGAGATCGGGTGCGGGCGCGGCGTTGGTACGGAGATCATCCTGCGGCGCTTCGGCGCCCGGTTCGTGCACGCATTCGATCTCGATCCAGACATGGTCCAGCAGGCGCGGCACCGCCTACAGCCCTTCGTGGGCGATCGCCTACTGCTGAGCGTCGGCGATGCCACGGCGATCGATGCCGAGGACGCCTCCTTCGACGCCGTCTTCGACTTCGGCATCATCCACCACGTTCCCGATTGGCGCTCCGCCGTTGCCGAGGTGTGCCGCGTGCTCGAGCCGGCGGGGCGGTTCTTCTTCGAGGAGGTGACCGCGCACGCGCTGGCGCGCTGGCCGTACCGGACCTTCCTCGAGCACCCGGTGCACGACCGCTTCGACGGCCGCCGGTTCGTCGACGAGCTGGAACGCCAGGGCATCGCCGTCGGAGGCAACTTCGTGCACCGCTTCTTCGGCGACTTCGTGATCGGCGTCGGCCGCCGGGCGTCGTGAAAAAGGCAACCACGAAGGACACGGTTGAGTTGTTGGTTGTTGGGCTTGGAATCAAAATCCAAGGCCTCGACCTTTCGAAGAGGCGGGAAAGGGCAGGTTGTTACGTTGTTGAGTTGTTGGTTGTTGGGTTCGGAGGGAATCAGAAACCCGGGGCCGCGACCTTTCGAAGAGGCGCGAGGGCGAGATCGGCAAGGTGCGGCGCGGTGGTGAAGCCGTGCGCGAGACCGAGGGCGTCGATTCCCGTCAGTGGCGCGTAGATTCAGATAGTGAGGCGGATCCCGTTACGCGCGCCGACCGCCAGGTCCGGTGCTGAGCGGGGAAGCGGATTCGCCTCGGAGCGGAGCCACCGGAGAGAGGGGTGCGGGGAGGGAACCGCGGCGTCTGAGCGGTTCCCTCCCCGGTGGGGTTGCAGGGGCGCAAGCCCCGCACAGAACAAACCGGTTCCTCATGATCGAGGGAGAGGCGGAGGGGTGCCTGGTCTCCGACCGGGATTTCAGATCTCCCCCGGACCCCCGCCGCCCCTCGGGTGGACCCCCCTTGTCGGTGCGGGGCTGCGCCCCCGCGGCCCCTCGAGGGCGAAACCTACGGTTGTCGCCCTCGAGCTCCCACTTCCCTTGAACGCTGCGCGGGCAAATAGGGTGTAGTAATCGCCCCGCGGCCAGGTAGCGCAATCCCAGTGAGCCACCCGATCGACCACCACCCTTCTTGCGCGGCTCTGCCCGAACCGCGTCCACGCGCGCGTTCGAAGAGAACGTTGTGCCCTGAACGAAGCATGCGGTCGAAGCACGTCGATCGATCATGCCGCGCATGCCAACCGAAGTTCTCCATCGCGAAGCGAAAGAAAGAAATCAAGACTCCAAGGCCTCGACCTTTCGAAGAGGCGTGAGAACGAGATCGGCAGAGAGTGGCGCGGTGGTGAAGCCGTGCGCGAGACCGAGGGAGTCGATTCCCGTCAGTGGCGCGTAGATTCAGGCAGTGAGGCGGATCCCGTTACGCGCGCCGACCGCCAACTCCGGTGTTCAAACGGGGAAGCACATTCGCCTCGGAGCGGAGCCACCGGAGAGAGGGGCGCGGGGAGGGAACCGCGGCGTCTGAGCGGTTCCCTCCCCGGGGGGTTGCAGGGGCGCAAGCCCCGCACGAAACAAACCGGTTCCTTGTGATCAAAGGGGAGGCGGAGGCTGTCAAATGCCCCTTTTGATTTAGGGCGAAGCTCCGCTGCCTGGCAACGACCCAACCCTGGCGCTACCCGGCCAACTTGCGCAGGCCGCGCCGCAGCAGCTTCACGGCCCATGCGCTGCGCGAACCGCGCGGAGTGAGGTAGCTTCGCAGCGCCGCCGCATCGACCGCGCAGGGGCCGCCGGTCTCGGGTATCGCGAGTCCGGCCGCCCAGAGCGTTCCGTTGACCAGCAGCCGGCGTACCCCTGCCGCGGACCAGCTGGAGTGGGCGTCGAGACCCGTGAAAGAGAACGAGCGCCCACCGTCGGGCCGCTCGTAGACCCAGCCGACCACGTCCGCGTCGCCGCCGAGCCTGGATCCCCCGTGCTCCGGGCCCGACCAGACCAGCGGAGTAATGCCGCGCATTCCGTCCGGGAACTGGATCTCCCTGAGCCAACCGTCGCGGATCTGCCACGGCTCGACGCCGCGCGTGACCGGATGCTCCGGAAACTCCCGGTGGTGCGTCCTCCAGTGTCCTCGGGCCGACTTCCCCGCCACATGCGCTCCGCCGATCCAACTCGCCGCCAGACGGATGCGGTCGGGCGGATAGGAGACCGCCTGGTGGATCATTACGATTCCGGCGCCCCGCGCGACCAGCCTCTGCATGCTCTCTATGCGCTGCGGCGACTCGAGAAGCGGCAGCTTGCGGTTGCCGCCGGCATAGACGACCACCGATCGGGCGCTGTCGAGCACCCGCTCGTCCTGCGGCCAACCGTCTCGAACCACGATCGCTCTCACGCCGGGGGTCTGCTCGAGAAGCGAGCCGAGCAGCGAGCAGCCGGCGAGATAGTCGTGATGGCCGACGCGGTCCGGAACCTTGACCGGGCCCGCCAGCAACACGATCGTCGCCTCGGCGGAATCGCCCGCCCGCGGGGTTCCTGCGTCGGCGCCTTTGGTCTGCATGGCGGCGCGAGACCTCCGAGCCGCGCTCAGACCAGCTGGCGGCCGGTCAGCCGTTCGAGGATGCGCAGCGACGAACGGGAAGGGTCGCGCATTCCCTCCGCCGGCAGAAAGAACGTCTGATCGAGGCTGTGCTGGCCGGACATCGCCCCGTGCAGGACCAGGTCGGTGATGGCGAACCAGCATGCGCCGGCTGGGAACTCGACGATCCGCTGCGGACCGGTGCGCTGATACTCCTCGTCGCGCTTCCCCTGCCGGCGCAGGTCGGCGAGCAGCAGGTCGTACGCCGTCTTGCCCCCGTTCACCAGGCCCAGGCGCGCCAGCGCGGAAGCCGTCCAGCGAGGCTTCGCCGGCTTGGCCGTGGGGAGAAATCGGCGCGCGAACGGCTCGAACGGTTCGCCGACCTGCCAGACGCGCGGTCGATTCAGCGGGTCGATGTTGCAGAACAGGCGCAGCATCCCGCGGCCCTGCGTCGGATAGCCGTAGACCGAATCGACGTGGCGCGCCTGCACCTTGTCGCGTCGGTTCGGCCGATAGGTGATGCGATCGCGATCCAGCACCGACACGTAGCGCGGGAACAGGGTCGCGATGAGGTCATCGGCCCATTTGCCGAACCGCACCATCATGCCCTCGATGTCCGGGAGAGCGGAGCTCTTGACCTCGGCACGAACCAGCTTACGCCCTTGGAAGATGTAGTTGAGCTTCGTGATCCGGCCGCGCGCCGGCTCGAAGATGATCGTCGGCCTGCCGTTGCTGGCGGTCGGCTCTTCGACCAGGAAGTTCCGCATATCCGAGATCAGCTCCCTCTCTCTCGGGAGCGGCTCGAACCCCGAACGGGGCAGGCACACGACGCCGCCGTTCTCCAGCGCCTCCAGCGCCTCTTGTCGCACCTCCGGAGCGGAGAGATCCACTCCGTCCAGCATACACACGTCGATGGCCTTGCCGGACATTCCCGCCGCACCAAGGGTGGCGCCGGGGTTCGGGACGCTGCTCATTGCCGCCATGCCGGGACCTCCACTTACGTGACTGCTTATAGAGGCTGGGCGCGAGGGCGACAAGGCGGGACAGCAGGGGCGCGACTGGTGACCGGGACGGGTGAGCCGGTGCGCCGGTGCGCGGGTGATGAGACTGTGCGGCCGCGAGATCCGGTTCCGCCTCGAAAGACGGAGCGGAATGTGGCAGTCGCATGGGCGTGTTGCCGTGATCCACCGGGGGCATCGCCGGTCTCGGCCCGGTTGTCCCCCGACGCCGCAGAGGAGAGGTGTGCATGTCCTACGAGACGATTCTGTACGAGCGCGACGGCGCGGTCGCCACGATCACGCTCAACCGGCCGGAGCGGTTGAACACGATCGTGCCGCCGATGCCGGACGAGCTGGAGCAGGCGGTGATCGCCGCCAACCGCGACGCGGAGATCCGCGTCATCGTCCTGCGCGGCGCCGGGCGCGCCTTCTGCGCCGGCTTCGACTTCTCCGAGGACGTCGGTGAGTTCAAAGATCTGCTGTCCACCGGCGGGCGCTGGGACCCGGGAAAGGACTTCGTCTACACCACCACCCCGTTCCTCGGGCCGGTGCCCAAGTTCATGAGCCTGTGGCGCAGCGCCAAGCCGGTGATCGCGCAGGTGCACGGCTGGTGCGTCGGCGGCGGATCCGACATGGCGCTGTGCGCCGACATCGTCATTGCCGCGGAAGACGCCCGCATCGGCACGCCGTACTCGCGGGTGTGGGGCTGCTACCTCACCGGGATGTGGCTCTATCGCCTCGGACTGACGCGCGCCAAGTGGCATGCGCTCACCGGCGAACCGCTGAGCGGCGCGGAAGCGGCTGCGGTGGAGCTGATCAACCGCGCCGTGCCCTTCCGGCGGTTGGAGGCCGAGGTGCGGCGCTGTGCCGAACGCCTGGCGCAGATTCCGCTCTCGCAGCTCGCGGCGATGAAGCTGATCGTCAACCAGGCGTACGAGAACATGGGGCTGCACAGCACGCAGATGCTCGGTCCGGTCCTCGACGGCTTCATGCGCAACACCCCCGAGGCGCTGCGTTTCGTCGAGACCGCGGCCACCGAGGGCGTCGGCGCCGCCGTCGCGCAGCGCGACGGGCCGTTCGGCGACTACAGCCAGGCCCCGCGCACGCGCCAGCCGCGCCGCGCCCATGTCGTCCGGCCCGGCAAGGGCCGGCGCGCGAAAGCCAAGCGGCGGAAGTGAATCGCCGACTTCGATGCGAGAAGAGACTTGCCACGAAGTCGCCATGTGCTTCACGCGCCCGCAGACGAACGAAAATGCGCGCGACCGATCAGACTCCCTCTCCCTGTACGGATGGGAGAGAGGGGGGTCCCTGGGGGACGATGGTACGTTGCGGACGAATGTCGCACCCGTGGGCGGGATCGGACGGATCGTACCATCGTCCCTCTGTGCCTCCGATCCGACTTCATCTTTCGGACCGGTTCACTTGCTTCTCGGTGCCTCCGCCCTGGCGAGCGTCCGCCAGGGGGCCGCATCCTCGAGTTCGAGCGCCAGCTGAAGCAGGAGACCGTCTTGACCGGGGGCGGCGGTGAACATCATGCCGATCGGAAGATTCAGGGCCGCGTCGTGGCCGAGCGGCAGGCTGATTGACGGACTACCGAGGCGTTGGCGAGGGGCGTGAAGCCGGTCCATTCCACGATCCGCGGGAAAGGGACAAAAAGGGGACGTAATTGGTTTCTTAGTTTATCGCGGGTAACGAACGCCCGACACCGCCCGCCTGCGGCGGGACAATGCGTGTGGTCGAGATCATCGCTCCGTTCCAGATCGCGTCTCGCCCTTGCCCGCCATAACAGCGAAAGAATAGAATCCCATATCAACGCCTCCTGGGGATAGCCGACGGTGATCAGCGGTTCAGTTCAACGGGGCCTTTCCGCCATCCGGCCACGCGGTCACCGCACCACTCGCGACACGTCCGTGCGGCCGGATGGCGGAAAAA
>CAVRIA010000022.1:0-98653 GCA_963721115.1 uncultured bacterium | reverse complement strand
CCGGCTCCTTGTGATCGAAGGGGAGGTGGCGGAGTCTTGGACGCTCGGCTCATTGGCACAAGCCGGCAAACCCAACCCATCCCTTGATCGATCGCGCCAGGGACGATAGTCGTTTGCGGATGAGCAAGAATGACGGGTTTCTCCGCTTTCAGGGCACCGCCAGGTACATCGCCTCCGGCCCGCTGGTCGACGCCGTCAACTGCGCCATCGCATTGGAACGGCCGCTGCTCATCAAGGGGGAGCCCGGCACCGGGAAGACGGTCCTGGCCCAGCACGTGTCGGACGGGCTCGGCATGCCCATGCTGTCCTGGCACATCAAGTCGACCTCCAAGGCGGCGGACGGGCCTGTACGTCTACGACACGGTGCAGCGGCTGAACGACAGCCGCTTCGGCACCGGCGACGTCGCCGACATCAAGCGCTACATCAAGCTCGGTCCGCTCGGCCGCGTGTTCGCCGCCGAGGAGCGCCACGTGCTGCTCATCGACGAGGTCGACAAGGCCGACCTCGAGTTCCCCAACGACCTGCTGCGCGAGCTCGACGAGATGCGCTTCAGCATCACCGAGACCGGCGAGGAGATCGTCGCCGGCCACCGCCCGGTGGTGATCATCACCTCGAACAACGAGAAGGAGCTGCCCGACGCCTTCCTGCGCCGCTGCATCTTCTACTACATCGAGTTCCCCGACCCGGCGCTGATGCGCAAGATCATCGCCGTGCACCACCCGCACCTCGACGCCAAGCTGCTCGACCAGGTGCTGATCAAGTTCTACTGGCTGCGCGAGCAGGGCGAGCTGCGCAAGAAGCCCTCGACCTCGGAGCTGATCGACTGGATCAGCGCCCTGCTGCGCTCTGGCATCAGCATGGAGAAGATCGGAGACGCACATCCCCTTCATCGGCGCCCTGCTCAAGACCGAGCAGGATGTCGACGCGCTCGGCCGCTACGACCAGAAGGGCGGCCGGTACCCGGCGAAGTGGGCCGACCTGGGGCCGCGGTACAATCAGTGAGGGGCGGGTTGTTGGTTGTTGGGTTGTTGGTTGCTGAGGCCCTCACGCGACCGCCCCAAAATCATCAGCGGAAACTAAGAAACTGAGTACGTCCCCTTTTCCGATCCTTGTCCGCTACCTCGCCGAAACCTTTGTCACAAAGCCGTGGTCGCGACCCGCTTCGGAGGCGACGTAGTAGACCTCGTGCCTTCCCACCAAAATGTGCGCGAGGCTGGGCTCGGTGGCGGCGACCTCGACCCGAGCCAGCTCTTCGCCCGAACTGAGGTCTACTACGACCAGGTACACCGTGCATCCGGTTTGCGAGGAATCGGGGCAGGTCCGGTCATCGGTGTAGAGTCGATCGGTTCCCACGACGACCGCCGCCCCCAGCGAAACGTGGAGATCCTCGTTCATCCATAGGTTCTCGAATGAGCCCCCCTCG
Source organism: uncultured bacterium (assembly GCA_963721115.1). Lineage (GTDB taxonomy): Bacteria > Desulfobacterota > Binatia > HRBIN30 > CADEER01 > CAVRIA01. Next base: position 97,229 of record CAVRIA010000022.1, on the reverse strand, counting down.
CCGACCCGCCACGCAGCGAGACGCCCGTTGACGGCGTCTTGAGCGACGACGATCCCGTTCGCGACAGGATTGCCCGCGCACAAAGTAAAGCTGCCGCCGGGTGCCGATGTCCCGGTGGCATTGACGCTTTGCGGAAGCTCCGTATCGTTCGTGGTGGATTGAGAGAAAAGCTCGAGAGGCGCGGTGACACCGTACACGACCGTGTTGTTGTTCGGGAAGATGACCGCGTTCGCCGACCCCATGTTCAGCATTGCAACTCCCGCAGTGGTTCCATCGTCGTCGGCGCGATAGGTCTTCGACCAAGCCGAGTCCGGCTCGAATCCTTCGTCCGTGACCGCGAACCTGAGAGTCTGGGTCAGCCCCGGCACATAGACGTACTCGGTCGATCCCTGCATCGCGGTGGTCAAGCGCGCAGTTCCGAGCTCGGCCTCGATCATGTGCCGGATTTCGAAGCTCTCGGTGTCGACGCTCAGCAAGAGACCGGTCGGTGCCTGCGTGCTGGTCTTGAGAAAGAGATCGCCGTTTCTCGTCGAGATCTGCAGACTGTTGTATATCGTCAGTGCGGGAGTCGTGGCGTCCCGCGGCAACTCGAGCGAACGCAAGATCTGAAAGCCATTGGGATCGATCTCGTACAACGTCGCCGTCGCCACCGCATACAGGTTGCCGTTCTGATGGGCAACGATTCCACCCGGATAGTTCGGTGTGACTCGCTTTTGCAACGGCAGGTACTGCGCCGTCATCGTCTTCGTATCGATCTTTGCAACGTACGGCTCGACTGCGCTGTTGCCCGCGAAGTTCTCCAGCAGATCGAGCAAGGTCGACAAGTTTCGATCCGGCGGAGTGTTGCCCTGCGCCAACGTGAAGAGCTCGAGCAGGAATGGACTGCCCCCCAATACGAACAGAGTGTCGTCGGAATATGTGATTGCGAAAAACGGAATCGCGCCCAACTCGACTGACTCGGCAATGAGGTCTTCGCTTCGGGCGTCCTCGGGCAGGCCCCCGCTCGACACCGTACTCGACCGCCAAGTGTCGGCTGTCGGTACGGGCCACGACGAATCGTGCAGAAACGAACGAGAGGACGCATTCGATGGTCCGCCGTCGCCACACCCCGAGGCCAGCAGCACGAGTCCGAATATAGCAAGATGCCTACTCATGATCCCTCCCCTTTGTCGCGGCGTCGACCGACGATTCGTTCGCAGGCGACAGTGTACGGCACTTCCTCGCCGACGCGAAGCATAACTCATCCATTGGCGGCGCTGAAGACGCTTGTTTTGTCGGATTCAGACATTTTCTTTGCCGAAGTCGCCATCTTTTGCTTTTCATGCTCTGCGATGGAGCGCAGCCACGTATGACAGAACCCTCGAAGACGACGTCCACGATGGGGAATTGGGTCCATGCAATCGTTCGCTGCTTGGATGCACAGGGGATCGACGGTACTGAGATCGCGCTGCGAGCCGGAGTCAGGCCTCAAGCGATCCGCAACCCGGAGATCCGTGTGCCGCAAAACGCCGTGACGCAGCTTTGGCACACGGCCGTCGAGGCGACGGGCGACCCTTGTTTTGGGCTGACGGTTCCGCGCTACATCACACCGAACACTTTCGGAGCGTTTGCTTACAGCCTGTTCGCCAGCCCGAGCCTCTCAGCGGTCTTCCGGCGCATCATTCGCTACCACGCGTTCGTCACGAGCGGGGCGATTCCTCGGTTCGAGATCGGTACAGATCGGGTACGCTTCACCTGCATCGTAGATTCGAGCCACGAACCTGCCGACGCATCGATCGATGCGTTCTTTCTGATGATCGTACGCATGGCGAAATTCTTGACCGGGGAGTGGAAGGTGGAACCGCTCGCCATTTACCTTCGGCGTGCGGAGCCGCCAGGGTCCGAGCGTTTCCACAAGGCGTTTCGCCACCGGGTCGGATTCGGGTCAGCAAGGAACGTTCTCGAGTACAGCCGTGTCGATGCCGACCGAGCGTTGCCCGATGCGGATGCCTCCGTCGCGCAGAAAAACGATCAGATCATGGCTCGTCAGCTCGAAGGAATCGGCCGGGAGACATTGTCAGCCCGCGTACTGCATGAGGTGGTCAGGATCCTACCGGAACGCCCGAATGAGGCCACCATCGCGAGTCGCACATGTCTCAGCCAAAGGCACCTGCATCGCCTACTCGGCAAGGAGGGCACCAGCTATCGGACACTTCTGGACCAGGCACGTGCGGAGCTCGCTCGCAGCTATCTTCGAGAAGGACGATACACGATCAAGGAGATTGCCTATTTGCTAGGATTCTCCGATGCCGCGACCTTTTCGCGAGCCTTCAAACGCTGGACCGGCGACACCCCGCGCCGTTACGCGGGCAGTGGAGCATGAGTCAGTCGTGGTGGAGGCGGATAGGCCGTACAAGCGGGCGATTTTGACGTAATGCGAGAGTATCAGATACTGGGGGTAGCGTCTGGGAAAGCATCAAAACCAATAGCTTTTACTTTGAAAGACGGATCTCTTGAAACGTCCGTATGTCTTCCAGAGCTTAAATATCTTACAGTTTTCAGAGTCTAAAAACACAACGATCAGGCATCCGTTTGCCATTTTTTACCCCTTGATGCCCATCACACCTCCGTTGGTCTGGATTTCCAACGGCTCCTTGAGCTTCTCACACTTGGCCCACACCCCTCCCTTCTTCAACAGGGCCTCGTTGCGCGTTCCTCGGACACTTCGTTCGCCGGTGATGAAGAGCCGCGAACCCCAGTTGGTGCCCACCCTACCTCCCACGTCGAACTCAAAGGCGCCGGTGGATCCAGGATTCGAAATGATCTCGTCGCCCACGAAGAGCGGCATGCCCAAGGTTGCCCTGACGAAGGTCGCCGTGCCATGGCGGCGGACGTACACTTCGGTGCCACTGTGCCGGCGCTGCGGACCCGCGTAGCCGCCGACTTGAACGATCCGAGCCACCGGCTGCGGGCAGCCGCACGACCCCTCCTGGCAGCCGCACGACTCCCGACCATCGGGATCGATGAAGTTGATCGGATCGCCACCGACATAGACGTAGAGGTTCGGATCGCCGGCGCTGAATCCGAGTGGGTCCTTGGACGTCCAGCGGCCGGGGAGGGATCGTAGTCGCGTGCCCCGAAGCGCACCAAACCCGTCGCGACGTCATAGAGACGCCGGCAAAGCCAAGGGAGTGAAGCCCGGATTGGTGTCCTCGACGACGCGCCCGAACTCGTCGTGACGCATGCGCTGCATGACCGTGCCGTCGACTACGTCGACCAGCAATCGGGGGCTGCCGAGGTGGTCAGCGACGATGCGGTAGGTGTGCCCGTCGCGGCAGCAGGTACTCCGGCCTCGCCCGGTCACCGTAAACGAAGCGCGCCGCGACTTGCCCGGCTCCGTCGGTCTCGGCGGCCAGCTTCCATTGGCTCTGGTAGAGCAGGCCGAAATCCAGGGCGCCGTCGACACGCCGGGCGATGCGCCGGTTGAGCCCGTCGACCAGGTATGCGAGCTCACTCCCATCGGGTCGTTCGGCGGCGACGAGGTTGTCCATCTCGTCGTACACGTAAGCGGTGACCTGGCCGTCGACCGTCGCGCTCTGCAGCTGTCCGTGTGCGTTGTAGCTGTATGTCCGCTGTCCCGCCGGCCCACTTTGCTGCGTCGACACCAGTCGATCCTGCGCGTCGTAGGTGCTGGTCTCGACGGTCGCGCCGGCGCTGCGCGTGAGCCGGTTGCCGTTCGTGTCGTACGTGTACGTCGCCGATGTCGTACCGTTGGTCGCAACGGTGGAGAGACGCCCGGCCAGATCGTACGAGTAGTCGTAGGTGGTGGTGGCGCCTTCGATGTTCTCCACCTTGCGCGTGACACGACCGAGGGCGTCGTAGCTCAACGCCAGCGAATAGATGGGCAGGTCGTCGAAGCGCACGTCGTACTGCGTCGCCTCGCCGAACTGGTTGTACGCCCACGTCTCCTCGATCTGACCGATCTGGGCGCCGGTCATGAGCGCGTTGTCGGCACTGTACACGAAGGTCAGATCGCCCACCCGCGTGAGCCGATTGTCGGCGTCGTACTCGTAGCTCACCGCCTGCCCACCCTCGACGCCCTGCGCAGCGATGCGGAAGTCGGCGTCGTAGCCCCAGCTCACCGTCCCCGCCACTGGACCGCTGCGCGCATCGCCGACCAACAGATTGCCATCGTACGAGAAGGTGTCGGCAATTCCGCCCGGCGCGGCGATCTGCTCGACTCGGCCCGCCGCGTCGTAGGTCACGCCGAGAGCGCCGCGCGAGAGCTCGATCGTCTGCCGGCGTCCGGCGTCGTCGTAGCCCACGGTGACCGTCCTGCCGTCCGCGAACGTCGTTTCGGTCGTCTGGCGGTCGATGTCGTAGGCCATCTGCCGGCGTTCCTCGGGCAGGCCGAGGTCGGGCGGATCGTAGATGGCCTGCAGATCGATCGGGGTAAAGGCGAAGGTGTGCGCTGGCCGCCCCGGAGGCACCACCGAGGCGACGTTGCCATCCGCGTCATACGCGAACTGGACAACGCGACCGTCCGGATAGGTCATGGCGGTCGGTCGTCCGGCGCCGTCGTAGTCGAAAGCGGTCACCCGCCCGAGCGGATCGGTCATCGTCTCCAGATAGCTGAGCACGTCGTACGTGTACTTCGTGACGCGCGCCTGCGCACCGCTGCCGACGGTCCGCTGCGCCAGCCGCCCGCGTTCGTCGTATTCGTAGGTGACGGCCGCCAACCCGGGAACGGTGTCCGTGCAGGGTCGCCCCAGCATCGACGGGTCAGGGTGCCGACGCGGCCGCACGGCCCCGGTCGGTGAAGGTCCGGGTGGCGGCGTCATAAACGTGGACGAAGTTGCGGCCGTTCAAGATCAGCGTGTCGGTTGCCGCAACGACGCTCAGCAGGTCGCCGGGGTCGGCCAGGATCGCCGTCTCCGCTGCTGGCCTCAAGGTGAGGAACCGCTCGGCTGTCGCTAGACGGCCGATTTCGCCACTGGCGCGAGCATGCCGAAGCGCGGATCCGGACCATCCTGATCGGTCCGCACCAGACCGCTCGCCGCCGTCGTCGTTTGCGAGAGTCGGTAGCGAAGAGCGTCGACGTGGCAATCCCCGCCGCGGTGGTGTTGATCTCGCGCCGGCGACCACCGCATCAAATGTTCGACCCGGTAGCGACTGACGCGGCCCAGGCCGGTCTCGAGTGCGACTTCGCGGCCGGCCAGCACGTCCCCCACCGGCTCGATCTCCGAGCGGGTGAGCGTTTGCGAGCCGCCGGCGGGATCCGCATCGCTCATCAGGCGGCCCTTGCCGTCGTAGCCGAATACGTACGCGTGATTGCGCGGCGTCGTCATGCCGGTCATCAGCCCGTCCGGTGTATAAGCAAAGGTCGTGGTCTCGTTCGCCATATTGGTCACCCGATCGAGCCAGCCGTTGGCATCGACGCCGAGTTGGGTCTGTTGGCCGAAGGGCGCGGTGATCGACGTCGGCCTGCCCGCGGCGTCGTGCTGGATCGTGGTGATATTGTCGATGCCGCCCGTCTTTTCGGTGATCGTAGCGAGCCGGCCCGCGGCGTCATACCCAAAAGCGACCAGCACCTCGCCGGTGAGCGAATGGCGCGTGTCGAGATGGCGCCCGGTAGCGTCGAAGCGGTAGAGCAGCGAACCGTTCGCCCGATGGAATCAGGTGCCCGCTGGCGCCGAAACCGGGAAAGCGTGTACCGACGCGGCGCAATCGATCGATGCCGCCGACGAAGAGGCCGCCGTTGGGCCCCGCGGCGACGACGTCGTGCCGGCGATGTTGCGGGTCGCACCGCCATCGCGCCTGGCGCGCCCCTTCGTCCCGTCAGCATTGTTGGCCGCGGTGAGATGTACCACCGCGCAGGGCGCGCACCCGCTCGCTCCACCCGTGACCGAAGTACAAAGTCCCGTCGGGGCCGAAGGAGATGTGCCCGCTCAAGAACACCGATTCGTCGAAGGGTGCGTTGCCTTCATCGATGGTGTCCCCGCCACCCGCCACCTTGAGCAGCCGGCCGTCCGCAGTGATGCGGAGGATGCGCCACGAGTTGCGGCCACCCGTCCAACCGAACACCACACTGCCGTTGGCATCCACGGCGACCCCACTCAATCCGGTGCCCAGGCCAACCGCGGTCGCCGGTCCTTCCAACCCGCAGGGATCGTAGCCCGCCATCGTGCAGTCGTCGGCGCCGTTGCCGGCGATGGTGGTGATGAATCCGTCGGGCCCGATGCGGCGCACGCGTTTGTTTTCGCGATCGAGGACGTAGATGCTGCGGTCCGGCCCGACGGCGATGTCCTCCACCGCATTGAGGAGTGCCGTGCTCGCCGGTCCGCCGTCACCGGCGAAACCAGGCCGATCGAGGTGCCGGTACCATTCGCCAGACGCCGTCGGCGTCGAGCCGGCGAATGGCGTGAAGCCGGTTCGCCGAGTAGACGTGACCGCTCGTCGACGGCCATGCCGCAGACCTCCTGCATGTCGATGCCACCGGAGGTCGGGCATGGCGCGTAGCAAGCGGGGTTGTGCGTCGTGATCGTGCTGATGATGCCGTCGGCGTCGATGCGCCGCACGCGCTGCGAGGCGGTGACCACGTAGACCGAGTCGTCCGCGCCGACGACCGCGGCGCGCGGCTCGCGCATCGCCGCAGCGCGCGCCGGCCCGCCGTCGCCGTTGTCGGCGAACTCTCCGTTGCCAGCGAACGTTTCGATGGTCGCCCCCAGCGCGTCGACCTCGGTGCGTCGCTCGCCGTCGCCGCCGAAGAGAGTGCGGCCGAGCGGATCGTAGACCTGGTGGACGTCGAGGTCCCAACCGCCGAGACCCTGTCCGCGCGCGTCGAAGCCACCGACGCGGAGGTGAAACTCCTGCGGGAAGACGACCACTTGACGCGTGCGACTGCCGAGGATCTTGAGGCCGTTGCCCTTGTACCCGAAGCGCTCCACCTGCTGATAGACGCCGCGGTAGACATACCCCACGCGCACCGTCGCCGCCTGCGCCCCTTGTAGGATGCGGCCGTAGACGTCGCGTCGATCCCACACGATGGTGGCGCTTTGATTGGGCAACGGCGCATAGCTGGAGACGAGATCGCGCCCGGCGATGCTGACACGGAGCTCGATCGACTCGAGACTGGCGGGAACCGAGTCGCCGCTCAGCGGTACCTCGACCTCGACCGACGCGCCGCGCCCGGGAACGCGGTCGCTGGCATAGTGCAGCTCGAAGGGAGTGCCGACGATCGGCAGGTGTTCCCGCAGAGTCTGATTTTGGCACTCGATCAGCGACCCCTGCCGCAGGCAGGCGCCGACGATGTTGGTCTCCTCGCTGGGCGGGGGAAGATCGGGCGGCTCCGCATCGTCCGGCGGCGCGAAGCCCCAGTTGATGTCCCAAGGATCGTCGAAGTGCGGGATCACCACGCGCCACAGCGTCTTGCCCGGCGCGTACAGCGCCGCCAGCTGCGCGCGCTCCTCCGTCGTCATGCCGAGCAGTTCGTCGGCGAACCCATCGCCGTCGCTGTCGACCTCCGCGAGGCCACCCGGCGTGCCGAGGATCTCGATGACGCGACCGTTTTCAGAATTCCTCATGGCTCCCCTTCTTGCGATCGAAGGCGCCGAGAGGGAGCACCGATGCCGACCGGAAAGGCGAGATCAGTTGTCGACATAGAACGGCAGCGGCTGGGAGAAGTAGACATTCTCGGCGCCCGCCGCCAGCGCCTGGTCGGCCGTGAACACCAGCGCGTAGGTGTACGCGGATTCGACCGGGAGCTCGGCCGGCATCGCCAGCGGACCTTTTTCGCCGACGGTGAACTCGGTGTGGCGCACGTCCAGCAATTGCAGCGGCGCTCTGCTGCCGTCGGGAAAGACCCATCTCGGCGCCGGTTCCCGAAGGGAACAGCAGCGTCGCCTGACGCGTGCCGTCGGCGTCGCTCATCGCGCTGCCGCGCGCGACCTGTGCTTGCCCGGAGCTCAGATCGATCGACGTGACGCGCGCGTCGAGCGGCACCAGCACGACGTCGCCGACGAAGGCGTAATCCTGCCAGCTGGCGGCGACGCGCCGCCGCGCGGGGAAGAAGCCTTCCTTGGCATAGCTCACGGTGAGCGATGCGCCACCGTTGACCGCCATGTCGAACATCCCGTCGATCCGTGAGAGCGTCTGGCCCAGCTCCGGATGGTCGGCCACCGCGATCGTCACTCCCGACAGGCCCTGCCCGGCACGATCGAGGACCCGCCCGCGCACCACCGCGGCGCGGCGTGCCTCGATCGCGCCCGGGGCCACGCCGGTCTGCACGGGGGCGACTCCCGCGGGCGGCGCGTAGAGGAATTCGGTCGCCGATTTCAGATCGGTGGGAACACTTTCGTCGACCAGCGGAGCGATCTCGCCCGGGTCGGGAGGGATTCCCGGCGTCGGATCGACGGTGGCGCTGGGCGTCGCCGTCGATCCGCCTTCAGGTGGAGTCGGCGTCTGAACGCCCGCGGGCGTGGTCGGCACGGGGCTGCCGCCGACAGGAGTCGGCGTGGCCGTCGGCATCGTGGGACAGCCGCGCAACGCCGCGTTGACCGCGGTGATCAGCTTGCCGATCTCCACGCTGCCGCTGCCGTCGGTGTCGAAGCTCGGGCACTGCGACAACGGCGCCAGGCCCAGGGCGATGTTGACACCGCGGATCAGCTCGGCGATGCCGACCGCCCCGCTTGCGTCGCAGTCGCCGACACACTGCGCCCACGACGGGCCCGCCGCCAGCATCGCGCAGAAGAAGACCCCCGCCAGCCTGAATGCGCCTGCGATTGCCATCGTAGCCCCCCGATCCATGGCCCGAGACCAAGGCATCGCTTCGCTCCAGTGAGCCAAGATGTCTTTCCGTTCGCCCTGTCACGCGTGCGGCCGCGCCCCTTTCACTTCGCTCCAGCAAGTCGCACGGCGTTTTCCATAAGCACGTCGCAGGGATTCAGGCAAGCACAGAGAGAGGCGAAAGCAGCTATGCCTCACGGACGGTGTGATGTCGCCTTGCGGAGCGCGGCGGTGGGGCAAACGCCGCCCCGTGTAGCGAGGTCGCGGTGAAACGGAGAGATCGAGCGCGACCACCCGGCCCGGAACGGGCGTCGCCTCCCTTCCCTACAGCAGACCGCCCTCCGGAGCCGGCCGGGTGCGCTGGTTGTACAGCGTCTTGCGCAGCTCCTCGACTTGCTGCGGCGACAGCTTTTAGGCGTCACTGGAGAGATCGGCGCCTGCGGCCATGCCGCGCTGCACGCCGGGCGGGCGCCGGTTGATTCGACATCTGCATCCGACCCAACCGTTGCATGTTGCCGGGCTGAAGGTCATCTTTCACAGATGCCGCAGGACGAGCCGCCGCGGGCGGTGCTGGTGGGAGTTCAGCTCCCCGGAATCGAGGACGACGAGCACGCTTCGTCTCTCGCCGAGCTCGGCCGGCTGGCGAAGACGCTGGGGTTGCAGGTCGTCGCGCGGATCACCCAGAAGCGCTCGTCGTTGGCCGCGGCGGCGGTGGTCGGCGAGGGCAAGCTGAAGGAGCTGGCCGAGCTGACTGGCGGCAGCGGAGTGGTGCCCTCCGGGGTGCCTGCCTACCGTAGACGCGGAGGTAGCGCCGAGGACGACGCCCCGGTGTCCGATGTAGAGGAGGGAGGCGAGAAGGTGAGCGTGGTGCTCGTCGACCACGACATCACGCCGTCGCAGGCCCGCAACCTGGAGCGCGCCACCGGCGCCGAAGTCCTCGACCGCACGGCGGTGATCCTGGAAATCTTTCAGCGCCACGCGCACACGCGCGAAGCGCGCCTGCAGGTGGAGATCGCGCGCCTGGCTTACTTGGCGCCGCGCTTGCGCGAGAGCGGCGGCGGCCGCGACCGCCGGGGCGGCGGCATCGGCAGCAAGGGCGCGGGCGAGTCGCAGATCGAGCTCGATCGGCGCAAGGTGCGCGACCGCATCGCGGAGCTGCGCCGCGAATTGGTGGCGATCGAGAGGGAAGGCGCGACGCGGCGGCGGCGCCGCGCGGCGCAGCCCACCGTGGCCATCGTCGGCTACACGAACGCCGGCAAGTCGTCGCTCATGCGCGCCCTCACGGGCAGCGTGATCCTGGTCGCCGACCAGCTGTTCGCCACGCTCGACACCACGATCCGCGCGCTGCAGCCGGAGACCCGGCCGCGCATCCTGATCAGCGATACCGTCGGCTTCATCAAGAAGCTCCCGCACGACCTGGTGGCGTCGTTTCGCTCCACTCTGCAGGAGGCGCGCGACGCGGCGTTGCTGGTGCAAGTCGCGGATGCCGCGGACCCCGCCATGACGGCGCAGATCGAAGTCACCCAACAGGTGCTGGCGGAGATCGATGCCGCCGACGTGCCGCGAATGCTGGTGCTCAACAAGATCGACAAGATAGACGAAGAGCGCCGCGCCGCGCTCGCGCAGACGTACCCCGAGGCCGTGCTGCTGTCGGCCAAGTCGCCCGCCGACGTCGCGATGCTGCACCAGCGCATCGTCGCCTTCTTCGAGGTCGAAATGATCGAGGAAGAGCTGCTCGTCCCTTACGCCCGGCAGCGCATGGTGAGCGAGATCCACGCCAGCTGCCGCGTGCTGTCCGAGGCGTACGACGACAGCGGCGCCCGCCTGCGCGTCCGCGCCCATCCGGACGTCGTGGCGCGTTTGCGCGCAAACCTGTAGCGCTCTGGCTTCGGTTTCCTCGTCTGTCGGCTGAGGCCGCGCCGGTCGGTCACGAGTCGCCTCTCCGCGGCACGCCCTGCAGGCACGGCTCGATCCCCGCCATCCCGACGAGACTCAGGCGGGGGCTTTCCTCGCCTCGAACAGCCAGAAGACGCCGCCGAGGAGCAGGCGCTCGTTCGCCGGGGCGCCGAACGGCGACCGTGCGAAGACCGCGCGGGCCTCGTCCGGACTCAGGGCGTGGGTGAAGACGCGCGGGTAGATCCACCGGAACATCCAGTGCCGCAGCCGTTTGCGGTTGGCCTCGACGGCGGCGGGTGGAGCCAGGCGGTTCATCTCGCCGATGAAGGCGCGACCGCCCGGCACGAGCACGCGATGGATCTCGCGCAGGCCGGCGACGGGATCGGGCCAGTGCTTGATCGAGCCGCTACTGAGGACGGCGTCGAAGTGCGCGTCGGGAAACGGCAAGGCGGCGATGTCCGCCACCTCGAAGTGAAGCCGCGCCGCTGCGGGCGACAGCCGGGCGTGCCCGCGGGCTAGCTCGATCATCGTCGGCGCCAGATCGATTCCCCACACCTCCGTTTCCGGAGCCGCCTCAGCGGCCAGTATCGTGAACTGTCCGGGCCCGCAGCCCGCGTCCAGGGCGCGCTTCACGCCGCGCACGTCGTCGAGCAAGTCGGCTACCAGCCGCGGGAAGATCTCGCGAAAAGCCGCCTGAACGCCGCGGTCGTAGGCGCGCGCCACCCAGCCGTCCATCGGTCCCTTTCCGGTGCGCAGAAGGCTGACGATGCCCATGACTCCCCCTCCGTCGTGTACGGCAGCACAACGCCTGCCGCCGCTCCATGTCAAGCCCGCCCTTCTCGCCGAGTCCGGCGGGCCCGGAATGCAAGGACGACCGATTCAACCCGGCGAACGCCCGAGGCGTTCGAGGTTGTCCTGATGGGCGGTGCGGCTGATGCGGTAGGACAGCAGGAAAGCCAGGGCGCACGTGTAGAGCCCGGCGATCAGCGGCACGTACACCAAGCCGAGCTCGCGGACGACGGAAGGGTCGACCTCTCCCGGCTTGGCATTGCGCGGAAAGCCGATCGCGGCCAGCAGGAGCGCCGAGGCGAACACCCCGATGCCCGAGACGGACTTCTGCACGAAGCTGTTGGCGGCGAAGAACAGCCCCTCCGACCGTCGCCCGGTGCTGAGCTCGCTGTCCTCCACCACGTCGGCGACCATCGACGCGACCAGAATGCTCGACGCGATGATGAACGTTACCACCGTCGTGTTCACGACGAGCAAGGTCGGCACGAGCGAAGGCGTATGGTTGGAGGGGAAGAGGTCGAGGAGGCGCAGCACGATCGGTGCCGGGCCGAGCAGACCGGCGGCGATGCCGGCGCGCACGGCGGCGGACTTCTTCCCCCCGTAGAGGCCGGAGAGCCGCGACGCCAGCGGCAGGGCCAGCGCGGCGGAGACGAAGTTCCCGACCACCAGCAGCGAGATCTGGTTCGAATCGAGCTCCCAGAAGAACGTGTTGAGGTAGATGTTGAGCGCCGCGATGATGCCGGCACCCATGGCCGAGAAGATGCCGGCCCCGAAGATCGCCAGGAAGGAGCGGTTCGAGAGCGTCTCGCGCATCTCGCCCAGGGTCACGGCGAGCCCGCGCGAGCGCCGTACCGGAGGCTCCCGCAGGTGGGGAATCGCCGCGTGCGTGCCGAGCGTCGAGACGAGAATGGAAAAGGCCATGAGCAGCGATGCGGCGATGCCGTAGCGGTGGTACCCCGCGGGATTGAGCACGCCGACCGGATGGGCGGCGTCGGGCTGGAGGAACACGGCGAAGGCGAGCACAGCCATGGTGAGCCCGCCCCACCAGCCGAAGAAGAAGCGGAAGCCGAGCAGCGAGGTGCGCTCGTCGTACTGGTCGGTCAGCTCGGCGGCGAGCGCGGAGCTCGGAATCTCGTAGAACGTGATGAAGGTACGCACCAGCACGGCGATGACGACGAAGTAGGCGAAGAGCTGCGGCGGCGACAGCCCCGCGGGTGGATTCCAGAGCAGGAAATAGGCGATCATCACCGGCACGGCGGAGGCGTACATGAACGGGTGGCGGCGGCCCCAGCGCGAGTGCAGGTGGTCGGAGGCATAGCCGACGATCGGGTCCGAGACGGCGTCCAGCACCAGCGCGAGCATGATGCCGGCGCCGACCCAGCGCTCCGGCAGGCCGAGCACCTGGTTGTAGTAGAGCAGCAAGAGGAAGGAGAAGCCGTTGTCCTTGACGCCGTAGGCGACGGATCCGAAGCCGTATAGGAGCTTCGTGCGCAGGCTCGGACGGAAAGGTGACATGAACGCGGCGGCGGGCGGGCTCCTGTCCTGTACACGATCGCCGCGGCTCACACCACGGAAACGCGCCCAACGGTCCGGAATCGACGCGGCAACCTCCCGGGATTTTGTCTTTACGAACTTCCGCCGCCGCGGTAGCGAATAGGGATGGCCCGCTGGTTTCTCGCCGTTTTCGTCGTCCTGGCCGCGTCCGCCGCGACGGCCGCCCAGCCCGATCCCGGCTACGATGCGTGGGGCGGGTGGCGCGGCGTCAGCGCCGCCCCCACCGGCCGCTTCCGGGTCGAGCAGATCGACGGCGTCTGGTGGTTGATCACTCCGGACGGCCACGGTTTCTTCTCCGTCGGGGTCGATCATCTGACTCCCGCCGGCGACTTTTCGCCGCCGCTCGGTACGTCGCCTTACACGGACAACATCCTCGCCCTGTACGGCAGCGAGGCGGGCTGGGCGACCGCTACCCTCGCTCGCCTGCGCGACTTCGGCTTCAACACCATCGGCGCCTTCAGCCGGCCCGATCTGTTCCCCAACGCGATCGCCTACACGGTGCGGCTCGACCTGGCATCGAATGCGCCCGCCGTACCGGGCGTTCCCACACCGCCGGTCGACCGCGTCACGCGCGACTACTTCGACCCCGCCTTCGAGAGCGGCGTCGCTTCCGACGTCGCCCAGCGGGTGACACCTTGCGCGGCCGATCCGTGGTGCATCGGCGTCTTCACCGACAACGAGCTGGGCCTGAACCAGAGCCTCGCCGCGACGCTGCCGTATCTCGACGCCTATCTGCTGCTCCCCGCCGGCGCGCCCGGGAAGGTAGCCGCGCAGCAGTTCCTGGAAACGCGCTACGGTGGCGATCTGGCTGCCTTCAACGCCACCTGGGGCCTGTCGCTGTCGAGCTTCGCCGACCTGCAGAACCTCTCGGCGCTGTCGCCGGCGCCGGCCGTGCCGCCGGCGTCGCCGACCGGAAGCGACGCGCAGATCGCCGACCGGCGCGCCTTCGATGCCTACGTCGCCGCGCGTTTTCACCGCGTCACCTACGAGGCGATCCGCGCCCTCGCTGCCGACGTGCTCATTCTCGGCAGCCGCCTGCTCATCCTCTCGACGCGGCCGGAGGTGGTGGAAGCCATCGCGCCGTACGTCGACGTGCTGACCGTGAACTACTACGAGATCGCCCCCGTAATCCTCGCCCTGGCGCCGGACTATCCGTCCGACTACGGCATTCCGTTCGCGAACATGTTCGACGATCTCGACGCCATGTACCGCATCGCCGGCAAGCCCATGCTGATCGGCGAGTTCGGTTACCGCGCCGCCGACGCGGGCCTGCCCAACACCCTGCCCCCCTTCTTTCCCATCCTCGCCACGCAGGCCGATCGCGCCCAGGCGGCGGGAACGTACCTGCGGCGCGTCCTGGCGCGCCCCTATCTGGTCGGCGCGCACTGGTTCCAGTACATGGATCAACCGGCGACCGGTCGCTTCGACGGCGAAAACCAGAACTTCGGCCTGGTGAAGATCACCGACGAGCCGTGGCCCGAGATCACGGCGCGCTTTCGCACGGTCAGCGCCGGCGCGCCGAATCGCCGCCTGCTCGCCGCGGGGCGTCAGGGGAAGACGAGCGACTGCGTCGTCGAGTGGGCCGCCACCGCGCCGCTCGCGCGCGCCGCGCGCGGCGTGCCGGCGGCGCGTTTTCTGTGCCGCGACGGGGATCCAGCGTGCGACACGGACGACGTGCCGGGGCAGTGCACGATCGAGATCTCGCCCTGCGCGGCAGTGAGCGACTCGCGCCTTCCCGCCTGCACGCCCGCGGCACCGGACACGGCCCGCATTCGCCAGCGAGGACCCAACTCCGACCCCGCCGTGGCCGCGGCGCTGAGCGCCAGCCTGGCCACCCTCGCATCGTCGGCGGGCGCTCGACCCGGCTCCTGCGGACCCGCCGTGCACGTTCCCATTTCGCTCGACGGCAAGAGACGCAACCACACCGCCCTGCGCGTGCTCGCCCAGGCCGGCGGGCAGCGCGACCGCGAAACCATCCGCATGATCTGCGAGCGCAGCGGCGAGTAGCCATCGCGATTGCCGCGGCGACGGGCTCTGCGTGGAGAGCACCTCTTCCTTCGAACGGACGCGCCCCGGATCGCGCTACAGCTCGAGCGGCAGACGGAAGGCCACCGTAGTGCCCGCAGCCGGGATTCACGGCCGCCCACAGCCGTCCGCCGTGCGCCTCGACGATGGTGCGGCTGATCGACAGGCCCATGCCCAGGCCGTTCGGCTTGCTGCTGTAGAAGGGCTCGAAGATGCGCTCCGCCTCCGACGGCGAGATGCCCCTCCCGGTATCGGACACGCTCACTTCGATCGACGGCCCGGTGGTCGGGGTCGTGCGCACGATCAGTCGACCGCCCGGCGGCTCGATTGCCTCGATGCCGTTGCAAAGGAGATTGATGATCACCTGCTCGATCTGAATCCCGTCGAGGCGGATGCGGGGCAGATCGGCGGCGAGATCGACGCTGACCTCGATGGCGTGATCGCGCGCTTCGGCCCCGACGAGCTGGATCGCATCGCGCACCAGATCGTTGACGTCCACCTCGGTCTGCCGGGGCGGCTCGCGCCGCACGAAACGCTTCAGCCCGTGCACGATTTTGCCGGCGCGCAGCGCTTCGGCGGAGATACGCTCCATGACGTGTCGGATCTCTTCCGATATGCCCTGCTGCTCGAGGCGCCGTATGCATCCGTTGGCGAAGTTCGCGATCGCCGCCAGCGGCTGGTTGATCTCGTGTGCCAGACCGGAGGCCATCTCCCCGACGACGCGCAGGCGGTGCAGGTGGGCGAGCTCGCTCTGCCGCTGCTGCGCTTCCTGTTCGCCCAGCTTGCGGTCGTTGATGTCGGACAGGGATCCGACGAGGCGCACCGGCGTTCCGTCGGCGGCGCGAACCGAAGCGCCGCGCGCCGCAACCCAACGGAGCGTACCGTCGGGCCGCCGGACCCGATGCTCGCTCTGGAAGAAGCTGGATCGTCCCGCCACGAAATCCGTCCACGCCCTCTGCACGGCGCGCGCATCCTCGAGATGCACGCCCATGCCGAGCTGCTCCACGGAGGCCGGCGCGTCCGCCGCTATGCCGATCATCTCGCGCAGCCGCGGTGACAGGTAGATCCCGCCGGTCGCCAGGTCCCAATCCCAGATGCCGTCGTTCGCGCCGGCGACAGCGAGGGCGAAACGTTCCTCGCTGGCGCGCAGCCGCTCCTCGGCGTCGCGACGGTCGGTGACGTCGCGATGGTTGAAGACGATGCCGTCGACATCGGGCTCGGCGAGGAGATTGGTCCCGACCCCCTCCATCCAGCGCCACGAGCCGTCCGCATGGCGCAGCCGGTAGGTGATCGTCACGGTCTCCCGGGGACGCTCGAGGAGCTGCCGGACCGACTCGACGCACGTTGTTCGATCGTCGGGGTGCACGAGGTCGAACCCGATGCGGCCGACGAGCTCGTCGGGTTCGTAGCCGCTGCCGCGCACGGCCGGCGCCGCGTACTTGATTCTCCCCTCCGAGTCGACGACAACCACGGTGTCGGAGCTGTGCTCGATCAGAGCGCGAAAGCGGCGTTCACTGTGTCGAAGCTCGCGTTGGGCGAGCTTGCGTGCCGTGATGTTGAACGCGGTGCCGAGCACGACCGGCTCGCCCTGGAGGCGGATGACGGTGGCGGTGAAATCCACCCAGACGGAGCTGCCGTCCGCCCTTACCAGGCGGATCTCGTTGTGCGTCGGCACCGTCTCGCCGCGCAGCCGCGCGGCGCTCTGCTGGCGTGCGCGCAGGCGCTGGCTGGGATGCAGGACGTCCCAGAAGTCGCGACGTCAGGAGCTCCTCGCGACTATAGCCCGTGAGCTGTTCCGCCGCGGCGTTGCACTCGAGCAGGACGTTGTCGCGGTGGATGAACATCGCCGCCGCGGTCGTCGCCGCCAGCGCGCGGAACATCTCGTCGCTGGTTGCGCGGGAGCGCTCCAGCGCGGTCAGATCCATGACGGAGAGGACGAAGTGATCGGGGAGTCCGCAGTCGTCGAGCCGCAGCACCGACCACACGAGACTGCGTTCACCACCGGGGGTGGAGACGACACCGTGTCCTCGGGAGGACAAGGAGAGGCAACCGCCCCGGCACGGGTCCGTCTGGGAGATCACGATCTCGTCCAGCGTGTGCCCGGGAAGCTCGCCTCTGGGCCGCCCGAGCACCTCCTCGCCCGGCGATTCGACCCGGAGAATCCTGCCACTCGAATCCACGACGAGCTGCAGCATCCACTCCGCCGCGGCGACAGCTTCGGGTGCGGAACGAGCCGGACCATCTTCGGTAGGCAAGGGCTGTTGCATCTGCGTGTCGATCCCGACGAGTGATCGCTCATGCGAGGGGCGGTTTGCAAGAGACAAACTGACCGGGCGTCGGGTCATGGCCAGTCGTGCCCGTGCTCCGCACTGACATCATTTCTGGAATTCCAGGATCGATCCACGCTAGGGTGCGCCCATGGCATGGAGACGATCGACCATGACATCGTCGGACACGGCGCCGGCGACGCGGTCGAGAGGGGCCATCGTGCGACGGGTCTGGCCCTGGGCTCTGGCCGCCGCTCTCGTTGCCGGCGCGACCCTGTGGTGGGCCGGGCGCGGGAGGATTCCGTCTCCCTCGACGATCGTCCTGGTGACCATCGACACGCTTCGGGCGGATCACCTCGGCTGCTACGGCTATCCGCGACCGACCTCCCCGTTCCTCGACGGGCTGGCCCGCGAGGGCATCCTGTTCACGCATGCCTTCGCCCCCATCTCCACCACCTCTCCCTCGCACGCCTCCCTGTTCACGAGCCTCTACCCTCTCCAGCACGGCGTCCGTAAGAACGGACAGGTCCTCGCCGATTCGTTTGTGACCCTTGCGGAAGCCCTGCGCGGGCAGGGCTTCGTCACCGCCGCCTTCGTCAGCACCGACGTCCACTTCGGCCCCGGCAACATGGCACAGGGATTCGACCACTTCGACGAGATTTCGTTGCCTCGCTTCCAGTACCGTCGCGCCGGCGAAACGGTCGACAGCGCCATCGACTGGCTGGCGGGGCAAGACCACACGGGGAAGCTCTTCGTCTGGGTCCACCTCTTCGATCCACACCCTCCGTACCATCGCGCCGACGTGCTTCAGCCGGGCGGAGAGGACGCCGAGTCGCTGGCGCGCTTCTTCGTCGACGAGCACCATATCGACCTCGATTTCTTTCACGACAAGCCGGCCTCGCTTCTGTGGCTGATGGACAACTACGATGGCGAGATCCGGGTCGCGGATCGCGCTCTCGAACGTCTGTTCCGGCGCCTCCGACAGGTTCGCCCCGCGGACGAGATCCTGTGGATCGTCACTGCCGACCACGGGGAAGGGCTCGGCAACCATCGATGGCTATCTCACGGGAAGTACATCTACAACGAGCAGCTTCATGTCCCGCTGATCTTCCATTTCTCGCCCCGGCGCGCGCCCGTGAAGAGAGTCGATGAGCTGGTGGAGACCGTGGACCTCTTCCCCACGATCGCGGAGCTGTTGTCGTTCGACATCCAAAGTCGGGTCCCGGACATGTCCGGCAGATCCTTCCTGCCCCTCCTGAGCGGCGGGCACACTCCGCCCAAGCGCTACGTGTACGCCGAACGGCGCCTGTTCGACCCGCGCCACCGGCCGAAGCCCTTCGATCCGGAGAAGGCCGGATACGAGGACGGCGAGGCGTATGCCTTGCAGGACGGCGAGTTCAAATACTTGTACCGCACCGCCGGAGACGACGAGTTCTTCCGCATTGCCGACGACCCGTACGAAGTGAACGACCTGATTGGCACCGGGTTACCGGCCGAGCAAGAGATGCGGCAGCGACTGCTCGGGGAGATCGCGGCACTGGGGCGAGACCGCCGCAATCGCGTCGCCGGGAAGGTCGACGCGGACACGATCGAGCGACTCCGCGCGCTGGGCTACGAGCCCTGACCCGGACCTCGCCGCGCGCCGGCGCGCGCCCCTCATGCTCCGACGCAGCCGGCGGTCAGGGCCTTCATCGACGAAGGACAAGGCCGCGCAGGGCGGCGAATCGGTCGATGACGAACTCCGGCCGCATGGCTCGCAAGGCCGATTCCGCCTGCATCCCGTAGGTGACCGCGCAGGTGGCGGCTCCGGCAGCCTTGCCCATCTCGATGTCGAAGCACGTGTCGCCCACCACGAGGCTGCGCTCGGGCGGCGTGGCGAACTGCGCCAGAGCGCGCTCGACCATCTCCGGGTGTGGTTTGCCGCGCTCGACGCAGTCCCCTCCGACGACCTCATCGATCATCGAGTGGATTCCGCAGTGTTCGAGGATGTCCAGAGAGGTCGCGCGCCCCTTGCTCGTCGCGATCACGGCTCGAGCACCTGCGGCGCGAAGCTCCGCCAGCGTCGAAGCGACCTCGTCGTAGAGGCAAAAGCGCGCGACGAACTCCGGGGTATCGGCGCCTCGCCGATAGTCGGCGCACAGCTCCTCGATCGCCGCTGCGCCGGCATGCGGCACGGCGCGGCGAAACACCTCGTCGAGCGGCAGCCCGATCGAGGCGGCGATCGAGCCGGGGAACGGGGGTGCATACCCGTGCGCGCCGAGGGTCTCGCCGACCATGCCGACGAGCAAGGCCTCGCTGTCGACCAGCGTGCCGTCCAGATCGAGGATCAGGAGGTCGAAGCGTGCTTGCCCCTCGCGAGCCGTTTTCACCCCGTACCGCCTACGGCCCTACCGCGCCGCCGCATCGAGACGGCTGACCACCCGCTGGCGCCCCCAGTGCTGTCCGACGTTGTTCCGGAAGTACGGAGGTCGATCGGCGAGCGACTCCGTCTCCAGCCACAGGCGCTTCAGGTGGCGCACCCTTCCGGAGGTCGGATCGTCGACGTAAGCCGTGCGCGCGTGCAGGACGTGGTAGTTGTTGACGAACTGCATGTCGCCGGGCTGGAAGTCCATGTGGACGTTGTAGATCCGGTCGTACGTCATCCGGTCGACGAGCTGCATCGCCTCCTCCGCCAGCGGCGTGATGCGCGGCGCCGAGTCGTGACGCTGCGAGGCGAGAATGTACGGCCGGATGTACCGGACGAACAGGCGTTTGCCCCATCGCGTGAAGACCGGGACCTCGTACCAGGGCCTGCCCCCCTCGGGCTCCTCGCCGCGGAAGTCGTAGGGCTGCGGCTCGTACAGCGCCGCCGCTAGCTCCGGCCGGGTGCGCACCAGGTCATTGTGGATCGCGACCGCGTTGCACACGGTCGACGTGCCGCCTTCCCGGGCCGTCTGCAGGCACATCAGCCCGACCAGGTCGGCGCCGTCCGAGTGGTAGGGGAAGGCGATGCCGCCGATTTCGTTGCCGCGCGACGTTTGATCGTCGGGACGCTTCCCCTGGTCGATGACGTCCCCGAGCACGTGGCCGCGCTTGTTCTGCGGCCACGGCTTGCCGAGGTGCATGCCGATGCCCCAGTAGAGCATGCACATCTCGTCGTTGTCGTAGCGCCGGCGCGGAATGCCGCGAATCAGCACGAACCCGCGCCCGTCGATCAGCTCCTTCTCGATGCGTCGCAGCCGTGCCCCCAGGATAGGCAGCGGAAAGTCGTCCCGTTCGATGTCGAGCAGGTCCGCCGACTTCGCACGCGCGTGCCGCAGCGCGGCGTCGAGCTCGCCTACCTCCGCTTCGCTCAGGCTCTCCGTCCACGCCGCGGCGTCCGCGACGTCGTCGTGGCGCCACTCGGCGCGCTCTTCGAGGACCTGGGGTTCGTCCATCGGGGACCTCCATCTTCAGAACGCTTTCGACACTACCACCAAACGAACCACCAAGACACCGAGCACACCCGCTCTCTCTTTTCCCATTTGCGATGGACGGCGCCGGCCCTAGAGGGACGCGGCAGGCCGTTCCGACGCCGGGAGGCGGGCCGACGACGGCTTGCAGACGTCGAGGCCGTCGCTCACCCGTTGGCGGATCGGCCTGGCGCCGAGGCGCGACAGCGCGTCCAGACACCCCTCCGCCGCGCCGATGACGTCGACCGCGGCGTCGAGGTGGTCGACCACCTCCTCACGGTCGCAGGCGAGGCGCAGATCCTCGTCGGCCCGGCTCTCCAGCCACTGGCGCACGTCGCGAAGCGATTCCAGGACCGCCGCATCGGTCGGCTGGATCGGCAGCTCGAATACCCCCGCCGCGTCGGCCCGGTCGATGCCCTCCGTCGCCGCGCGCGCCGCCGCGTGGTAGCGCCGCTCGTAGTTCGGCCGCACCGTCTTGTCGAGAAAGTCGACCCGCTCCGGGGTGCGCTCCGGGCAGACCTTGATCCAGACCTGCACCCCTTCGGTCAGAATGTTGGTCAAGGAGTGCATCTCGCCCTGCAGCTCGCGGATG
Organism: uncultured bacterium; assembly: GCA_963721115.1. Classification (GTDB taxonomy): domain Bacteria; phylum Desulfobacterota; class Binatia; order HRBIN30; family CADEER01; genus CAVRIA01. The sequence continues at coordinate 75,912 of CAVRIA010000022.1, read as the reverse complement.
TGTCCGGTCGCCTGCCACAGCCGCTCCACCTGGCGCTCCTCCTGCCGGAGTCGTTCGGCGCGCCGGTGCATGGAGGCCGTGCCCGCGACGAGCAGGATCGCGAAGACCCCGAGGATCGCCGGGATCCTTCCCCACCGCCTCGATTCGCCAGCGGAGGGAGGTGCCCAGCTCGATTCCGTGCGTCCGCCGGTGTCGGCCCAGGACGACGCCTCCTCGGCCTCTTCGAACGCGGACTCCTCGCGCCGCGTCCGAGCATCGCGCACGATCTCCTCCCAGTCCTCTCCCAGCAGATTGTAGCTGCGGCGCTTGTCGGGATCGGAGAGTATTTCGTAGGCTTCGTTGATCTCCTTGAGCACCGCCTCCGCCTCCGGGTCATCCGGGTGGAGATCGGGATGATAGCGGCGCGCGAGGTCGCGATACGCGTCGCGGATGCGCTTCGCGTCGGCGTTGCGCGGCACGCCTAGCCGCGCGTAGTGATCCCTGCCGCGCATCCTCTAGTCCAGGTCGATCTCGACGCGCGCCACGCTGGTCACCGGATCGGAGCGCACCAGCGCGCGAACGCGGCCGGGCATCGTGAACAGGGGAGATCCGTCCTTGACCAGGCCCTGCCACTCGACCTCTCCCAGTCGCTGATCGACGACCAGTCGCCAGGCGCCGGACTTCCAGGCCGTGTACGCCAGGTGCGCGGAGTCGGGGCTGAATGCCAGGGTTCCGGTTCCGATGTTGTAGTAGGATGGGCCCTCCTCGCCATCCAACACGACGCGCCACTTCCATTCCTTTTTGGCGACGTAGGCGAAATGCCTGGAATCGGGGCTGAAGACCGGGGCGCCCCTGATCTCCGCCCAGCGCGGGCCCGGCTTGCCGTCGACCACCACGAATGCGTCCCCGTCACGTGCCACCCAGGCGAGCTTGGAGGAATCCGGGCTGAAGACCGGCGGGCTTTCGACGCGCGCATAGGGCACACTCGTGCGGTCTCCGTCGACGACGACGTACTTGCGCTCGCGCACGGCGACGTAGGCGAGGCGCCTCGAGTCCGGGCTGAAGGACAGCGTATCCGGCACCACACGCTCGAGCTCGGGACCCGCCTTCCCGTCGACGATCACGCGCTGCTTCGCGCCGAAACGCGCCGCATAGGCGACGTGTCGTGAGTCCGAGCTGAAGAGGACCCCCGGCTCGATGAGCGCCGTGAACGGAGGACCCTCGACCCCGTCGACCGAGACGACCAACTGTCCGGATCGACGGGCGGCCCACGCCGCGCGCGAGGAGTCCGGGCTGAACACGACTCCGGGGAGCAGAATGCCGTCGTAGCGATCGCTCGCCTTCCCATCGACGACCACGTACGACGTCGCGCCGTCTTTCACGGCGAAGGCCAGGCGCTTCGAATCGGGGCTGAAGACCGGGCCGGGAAGCACGATCGACGGGTACGCTCGTCCCGCGACGCCGTCGACGGCGATGCTCCAGGTACTTCCCGAGCGGACGCCGTAGGCGAGGTGCCGCGAGTCGGGACTGAACCGCACGCTGCCGCCGCCGATGCCTTCGAAACGCCGCCCTTCCTCTCCGTTCACGACCACGAAGTCCGAGCCGTTCGAGCGCACGGAGTACACGAGCTTCTGCGAGTCGGGGCTGAAGGACACATTGCCCACCCACTCGTAGGGACGGCCAGCGACGCCGTCCCGCACCACGACCGTCCGGCCTTCCCTCTTTCCCACGTAGGCGAAGTGGACGGAGTCCGGACTGAAGAGGAGCCGATCGACATGCTCCCACACCGGGCCTTCCACGCCGTCGAGCACGACGACCTGTCCGCCGGCGCGATCGATCCTATATGCCAGGCGCGAAGCGTCGGGACTGACCGTCAAGTCGATGAACTGGCCGGCCTTCTGGAGCGGCAGCTGACCCATTCGGACGACCCGCTCGCGCCTGGAAGGGGAAGGAGGTGTCTGCCCCGCCAGCCGCGGAGGGAAAACGCCCAGGGCGACGGAGAAGGCGATCCCAGTCCCCAGAGCCCGGATGTTCCATCGCCACCTCGGCTCGAGCGCCATGCGACCGGACGCAGCAAGAAGCGTACGCATCACCACGTCCCTTGCCGGCCGGGGCGTCGAACCCGGCGCCCGGTCGCTTTTCAGTCGCGGAAGCGGCCCTTCGGGCCGTTTTCGTCGGGCCGATCGGACGGATCGGGCCGATCCGTCCGATCAGGGAAACTCTCTGCTGCCTCGACACTCCGGGTAGCGCGAGCAGCCCCAGAACTGCGAACCGGATCGCTTTCCCTGGCGGGCGGTGCGCACGATCATCGGCTGACCGCAAACCGGGCATTCGGGGGCGGTATCGGCGGACGACCCTCGACGCCGCTGCTCGAGACGCGCGGCGGCCAGCTGCTCGCTGTACCCGCCATGGCGGACGAAGTCGCGCTCCAGCCCGGCGATCTGCCGGTCGAGCAGGTAGTTGGCCTGGTGGATCAGACAGATCGCCGCGTTGGCCACGACCGCCGGATCTTCGTGAGCGAGCCAGGTCGCGTAGGCCGCTGGATCGGATGGATCGGTCCGCCCCATTCGATCCCGGCGCGCCATCGCACGCACGGCCTGCGCCTCCGCGTCGTTCTTCTCCCATTGACGCTTTCGCCGCTGGCGCAGAAAGTCCTCGTAATCGAGCAGCAGCTCGTCGAGGCTGGCCCGAGCGACGTTGATCAGACGCAGCTCCGTCTGACTCGAGGTAGCGGCGGCGCGGCTGCCTTCGGCGATGTTCTGCCGGCCGCTGCGCGCCGCCTGCACCATCTGATCCACCAGACGCGAGCGCTTATCGAGGAACCGCGCGCAGAACGAGACCGTAGCATCGTAGACGAGCGTGGCCACCTGAAACGAGCGCAGCTGACGGTAGCCGCCACTCGGCCGGAGATGACGAGATCGGACCGATCGGTCCGATCGGACCGATCCGTCCGATCCGGAGCCATCGCCGTCAGCCATGGCGCCTAAGTCTAGCTGTAAACTAGCTATCTGGTCAAGGCGCGTACATCGCAAGGCCGCTCGTCCGATGAACGAGAACGACGGCAAGAGCGATCGCCCCCGCCAGCGTCGCCACCAGGGCGCGTTGAGCCGATGTCGCCCGGGGTGGGAGCCGGCGCCAGATGGCGGCGATGGCAATGCCCGCCGCGAGGCCGCCGGCGTGCCCCTGCCAGCTGATTCGCGGAACGGCGAAGCTGAGGAACGCGTTGATCGCCAGCAGCGTCATGAGGTTGCGGAACTGCGCCTGCCCCACCTGGGTCGAGCGCGAGAGATAGCTGGCATAGAGCCAGATACCGAACACGCCGAAGATCGCGGCCGACGCTCCGACCATGGCACTGCGCGGGCTGGCCAGCAGATACGCCGCGGCGCCGCCCCAGGCGGCGCAGGCGAAATACGTCGCTCCGAACACCAGCGAGCCGAGCTGCCTCTCCAGTGGAGGACCCAGCAGAAGCAGGGCCCACATGTTGAAGACGATGTGCGCGAGGCCGGCGTGCAAGAAGGCGGCGGTCAGGAGCCTCCACCATTCGCCGGCACCGACCGCGACGTTGATCTGGGCGAAGCGAAGGAAGATCTGTTCTTGAACGTTTGGGCCGGTCAGGCCGGCGAGGAAGACGAGCACACAGATCGCCATCAAGGTGGCGGTGAAAGGCGCCCCTTGCAGGGACGGCCGAGTCCGTCGCGATTGTCCCATTCGGTACGTCTAGCAGGAGGCTGCACGGAAATGCAGGCAAGCCTCTCCGCCGCCGGCGAAGAGCTTTACGGTGTCTCGATTGAGTCGGAACAGGGCGCTGCCGAGAGACACGAGCTAGGGAATCCTTCCGGCCGGCGGGACGACGGCGTCGACGACGATCAGCACGTCGTCGTCGAGGAGCATGGGCCCGCGGGAGGACGGGCCCACCGCGAAGTCGCTGCGGCGCAGGGTGACCTCGCCGGTGATGCGGCGCGCGGCGCGGTCGGCGATCTCGAACCACATCGGAAACGTCTTCGACTGGCCGTGCAGGTCGAGCTCGACGTTGGCGACGAAGTGATGCCGGTCCTTCAACTCCACGTTGTCCAGGGTCACCGACGCGGTCGGATAGTTCGAGACGTCGAAGAAGCGCGAGCCCTTCAGATGCGTGTCTCGCATCCAGCTCTGCGTCTCCAGACTGGTCATGTCGATCTCGAGGCTCACCCTGCTGCGCTCCGGATGCCGGTCGTCGATCACCGCTTGGGTGATCTTCCAGGAGCGGAACTCACCGCCGGCGGCGCCGAAGATCGAGTGCCCGGTGAACCGGATCGTGCCCAGCGACTGGTCGAGAGCGCGCGCCGACGGAACGAGCGCCACGCCGGCGAGCACCAGGAAAACGAGCCCGCTTCGCAGCCGGGGCAAGCGCCGCGCGGGCGAATGAATGGCGACGAGGGGTTCTCCCCCGGGACCACTGGCCGTACCGGGGCTACCGGGACTCTTCCGTCTGCTTCGTCTCGTCACCTTTCTTGAAGCCCTTCTTGACATCGTGGCCGACGCCGCGGCCCATGTCCCCGAAGCCCGTGCCGATCTTCTTCGTCTCCTTGAAGTCCTCTTTCGAGCTCTTGCCGGTGAAGAAGTTCTTTATGCCGTGGCCCAGGCTTCGGAAGCCGGCGCCGATCTCCCGCCCGCCCTGCTTCACCTCCGGGCTCCCCTCCTTCGCGGTCGAGGGCGCCTTCTCGACCTTTCCGGCGTCGCCCTGACCCGCGTACGCCACGGCAGCGCACAGGACGAAGAGCGAAACGAGCAATGCCAGCGAAACTCGGATCATTTGACTCCTCCCTGGAGCAGTCGCGCTCAACTGAACGCCGGCATTACCTTGTCCGCGAAGAGCCTGGCCGGCTCGCGGATGTCGCGGCCGAAGAACTCGATGATCAACAGGCTGCAGCCGAGGGCCTGCAGCTCTCGAATGTGCTCGATGCACTGCTCAGGCGTGCCGGCGATGCCCGACCCCATGTGGCCTCCGTAGATGCGCTGCGCCTTCTCCGTCTTGGCGCGCGCGTCCTCGTCGTCGCGACCGATGATCACCATCGTCTGCTGCGAGATGACCAGTGTCGCCGGGGTGCGCTCGAGCGTGCGGCAGTGCGCGCGCAGCACCTCGATCTTTCGTCCGAGCTGGTCTTGGTGCACAGCCAGGTTGTTCCAGATGTCGGCGTGCTTTGCCACCAGTCGCATCAGCACCTTCTCGCCGCCGCCGCCGATCAGCACCGGCGGGCGCCGCACCGGCTTCGGCTCGCAGTAGACCGCATCGGTGCGAAAGTGCTTGCCCTCGAACGTCACCTGCTCCTCGGTCCACATGCGGCGCATGAGCTGCACCGCCTCGTCGAGCTGCTCGAGCCGCTGCCGGAGCGGCGGGAAGTCCATCCCGTAGCCGCGGAACTCCTGCTCGAACCAGCCGCCGCCGAGGCCGACGATCACCCGCCCGCCGCTGATCTGGTCGAGCGTGGCGGCCATCTTCGCCAGCAGCGCCGGGTTGCGGAAACCCACCGGAGAGACGAGCGTGCCGAGCTGGACGCGCGACGTCACGGCGGCGACGGCCGATAGCGCGGTCCACGCTTCCATGATCGGGAGCTGCGGCATCGGCACCCCGTACAGGTGGTCGTTGAACCAGACCGAGTGGAAGCCGAGCCTCTCGATCTCCTCCGCCGCGGTCCGGGTCTCCTGCCAGGTCCGCTTGATCTGCGGCAGCGTCACTCCGAACTCGACAGCCATGCGATTTCCCCCTTCGGTTTCCGAGCGGTCCCCGCCGCGCGCCGTTCGGCGCTGCGAGGGCTCGCTCGTCTTTCGCGCCCTCTCCTACCCGTTCCGCTCCTGCTCTTCCAGCCAAGCGAGCGGATTGGCCGGGCCGTCTCCGCCGCCGAGCGGCAGCCCCGCCGCGATGGCGACGCCGATGAAGCGTTTGGCGCGTGCCACCGCCTCGTGCAGTCCGCGGCCCTGCGCCAGGCCGGCGGTGATCGCCGCCGCCAGCAGGCAACCGGTGCCGTGCGTCGCGGACGTGTGCACGCGCGGCGCGCGTAGCTCGCGCAGCTCCCTGCCGTCGTGGAGAACGTCGACCGCGTCACCGTCCGGCAAATGCCCGCCCTTCACCAGAGCGGCGCGGGCCCCGGCCCGCACCAGCCTCGCCGCCGCCTCGCGCATGTCGGCGAGCGAGCGAACCGGCATGTCGAGCAGCGCGGCGGCCTCGGGAACGTTCGGCGTCACCAGCGCCGCCAGAGGAAGCAGCTCGTCGCGCAGGGCGGCGCACCCGTCCGGCTCGAGGAGCGGCGCGCCGCTCTGTGCCACCAGGACCGGGTCGACCACGAGCGGCGAGATCGAGTGGGCCCGCACCGCGGCCGCCACCGCCGACACGACCTCGCGGCTGGCGAGCATGCCGGTCTTGGCGGCATCGACGCCGATGTCGGTGACGACGGCGTCGATCTGTGCGCGGACGAACTCGGGACTGACCGGAAAGATGCCGCTGACGCCGCGTGTGTTCTGCGCCGTCAACGCGGTGATCGCGCTCATGCCGTAGACCCGAAAGACGGTGAACGTCTTGAGGTCGGCCTGGATTCCGGCGCCGCCGCTGCAGTCCGACCCGGCGATCGTCAGCGCCCGCGCAATCGGTACCGAGGTGCCGCCAGGCCGGTGCATGCCGCAGGCCTTTCACGGGACGTCGGCGCGCGTCAAGCGCCTTGCCTGGCGCAGGCGGATCGTGGGAAGGTGTGTGGACGAGGAGACTACGCCGATGACTGCCATGGCCGCGCCGAAAGCCGGAAACACGCCGACGTTCACCATTCAAGGACGGGAAGTGCGCCTGCCCGTCCGCGTGCGCGATGCCTCCTCGGGAGCCGCCACCTTCGTGGTGCCAGCGGCGGCCGCGCGCCGCCTGGTCCCGGGCGACGTGCTGGAGGTGCCCGAGGTGTTGCCGGGCCGAGCCCTGTGCAGCATCGCCGCGATCGAGTATCGCGACAACGACCTCGGCGAGTACAACGAAGTTTCGATCGCGTTCTTCGTGCGCGAGAAGGGAAGCGGCGGCGTGCCCTATCTGGGGACGGTGATGGACTTCGTGCGCGGCCGGGTGGCGACATACATTCACAGGCTGCCGGTGACCGGCAGCTTCACCCGCGACGCGGGCTGCACGATCTGGGGATTTCCGAAGACGGTGGAAACCATCGAGATGAAGAAGGAGGAGAGCCGCACCGTGTGCAAGCTCGTCTCCGACGGATCACACGTGCTGACGCTGTCACTGCCGCGCGGCGGCACACGCGAGCTGCCGGACTCGACGATGGTCACCTACTCGTTCATTGACGGCGTGCCGCACAAGACGGCGTTCTCCTCGGGCGGGCGCGGCGTGGGGTTCCGTCTGGGCGGGGCGGAGATCGCCCTCGGCCAACACCCGATCGCCGACGAGCTGCGCAGCCTCGGCCTGCCGAAGCGAGCCGTCATGACCATGTGGATGGAGCACATGCACGGCTGCTTCGAAGCGGCCGAGGCATTCTGACGAAGCTCAGACCTCGTCCCAGAAAACGATCGCCTCCGAGCTGTCGTCCGAGGAAACCCGGTGATCGCTGGCCGGCCGGGGGGCGTCCGCGTCGCGCCACCGGCGTACGCGCGGGTTGCCGAGTGATCCTCCCTCTCGCAATTCTCTCGGACGAATGAGCGTTGGTCATGCCAAACCTCCTTCCCGATTACCCGTGCGAATCACCAGCATTGTCACAGGCTCTGCTGTCGTTTGGAGAAGCGGCTCTCGTGCCACGTCGAACGACGATGCACGGCAAATCGAGAATGCTGCCGGGGAGCGGCCGCGGTGCTCCGGAACTGTGCATGGCGTTGCTCAGGTGCCGCAAAGTTTTCCGCTCTCCGGCGCCTCGCCGCCACCCCGGCGCAGCATCGACCAATCGCGCCCGGCGGTTGGAAACTACAAAAGAGCCGAGTTCGTCCGACCTCATAGGGACTTCTCGGCCTTGGCGAAGCGTTCGTGGCTCGGTTATGATGCGTGCCGCTCGCAGAGGGATGGCCGTTGCTCGAAGGTAGAGACATCGAAAGACATCTGGAGCGGATCCGACGCGACGGCTACTCCATCGTCGAGAACGCCATCGAGCCGGAGCTGATCGACGCCCTCACCGAGGATCTCGAGCGCCTGGAGCGAGAGCGCGACGTCGTGCCGGCGGAGAACGAGTTCGAAGGGCACCGCACGCTGCGCGTGTACAACCTGTTGGTGCACGGCGTGGTGTGGGAACGCGTCCCCGTGTACGAGAACGTGCTGCCGGTCGTGGAAGGGGTCTTGGATCCCGGCTGTCTCATCTCCTCGCTGTCGTCGATCAAGATCCTGCCGGGCGAGACGGCGCAGCCGATTCATGCCGACGACCAGCTGATGCCGGTCGCCAAGCCGCACGTGCCCTTCGTCTGCAACTCCATGTGGGCACTGACCGACTTCACGGAAGAGAACGGCGCGACGCGGCTGGTGCCGGGCTCCCATCTGGCGGATCAGTCGCCGGTCTACGGGCAGCACTACGACAGCGTCGCCGCGGAGATGGCGAAGGGAAGCGTCCTCGTCTGGCACGGCAGCCTGTGGCACGGCGGCGGCGCCAACCGGACGGAGAAGCCCCGTATCGGCATCGCCATGAACTACTGCGCCGGCTACATCCGCCAGCAGGAGAATCAGCAGCTCGGCATCCCGCTCGAGATCGCCGCTCGCTTCTCCCGCCGCCTGCAGCGCCTGTGCGGCTACGGCGTCTACAACGGCCTCATCGGCCACATCGAAAAGACCGACCCGATCGACCTGCTCGGCGGGAAGGGACAGGGAATGATCTGGGACGCCGGCAAGTCCCCGACCTGACGACTCAACCGCCCGACAAGGGCAGGGCCGTGTGGCGTGGCGGCGCGAGCGACAGGGGCGGGCGGACCACGATCTGGAGACGAAGGCGAAGGCGAAGGCAGCATGGCTTCGGCGCACATCGGCGCGGCCGGCACTTCCGGCTCACCACTCGGAAGCATTGACGTTCTCCTCGAGCGTTTCGATGCGAGCGTCTTCGACGCACCGGCAGGGCGCGCTCGCATCCGCCTGATCGCTCTCGGCGAGGGACAATGGGACGTGATCGCCGGCGCCGGCGGCGCGTCGATCGCCAAGGCCGACGCCCGGGTGGAGGCCGACGCCTCCCTCACCGCCGATCGCGCCACGTGGGAGGCCATCGCGGGCGATCTGCGCGGCGGCATGGATGCGTACCGCAGCGGTCGCCTCCTCATTCGCCGCAATCTCCACCTGGGAGTCGGGTTTCTCGCCGCGACCAGCGGAATTACCGGGCCCGAGCGGCTGCGCTTCCGGGGCGTCGAGACCGAATCGGGGCGGATCTCCATTCTCGAGGCCGGCACCGGCGAGCCCGTCCTCTTGATCCACGGTCTCGGGGCGACGAAGGGATCGTTCCTGCCGACGGTCTCCGCGCTGGCGGGCTCCTTTCGCTGCGTCGCGCTCGACCTGCCCGGATTCGGCGACTCGGTCAAGCCCCTGCGGGCGGGGTACCACCCACCGTTCTTCGCCCGCTCCGTCGTTCACCTGATGGACGCCCTGGATCTGGACCGGGCGCACGTCATCGGCAACAGCATGGGGGGTCGCGCCGCCCTCGAAGTCGGGCTGCGCCATCGCGAGCGGGTGCGCAGGCTGGTCCTGCTGGCCCCCTCTCTCGCCTGGCGGCGCGAGCGGCCGTGGGCGCCGCTGGTCCGTCTGCTGCGCCCGGAGCTCGGCCTCATTCAGATCGCGCCGCGCCGGGTGGTCGAGGCGATCGTGCACCGCATCATTCCCGTCGCGGAATCCAACTGGGTGCAGGCGGGCGTCGACGAGTTCCTGCGCACCTATCTGACGCCGCGCGGGCGCATGGCGTTCTACGCCGCGGCGCGCCAGATCTACCTCGAGGAGCCGCACGGGGCGAAGGGCTTCTGGACCCGCCTCTCGCGGCTCGAGGCGCCCTCCCTTTTCGTCTGGGGCCAACGCGACACGCTCGTTCCCGTCGCCTTCGCCGCGCACGTGCGCAGCGCGCTCCCCGGCGCCCGCCAGCTGGTGCTCGACTGCGGGCACGTCCCCCAGGTGGAGGTCCCCGCGCAGACGCACGCCGCCATCGCCTCCTTTCTGACGGAGGACGACGACTGAGGACCGCCTCTCACCAGGGTCTGTCGATTTTCTCGAGGGTCGAGATTCCCCCCTTTGGAAAAGGGGGGTCAGGGGGGATTTTGAGATGGATTCGTTCGGACAAATCCCCCTCAATCCCCCTTTTCCAAAGGGGGAAGTCGGAGTCGCTTCTCTCGCCAGGAGAAAATCGACAGCCTCACCAGCGTAGTGAACGGGAGAGCGAGGCTCCTGCCGAGCCGCACTGTGCAAGCCAAGCTCGCCGGGAGGCTCGCCCTCCCATTACCTCTGTAGAGGCTTCACTCGCTAGCGCTTGAACTTCAGCAGCAGATTGAAGAGGCGCGAGTGGCGCTTCGTGTACGGCGGGTAGAACATCTCGACGCCCTTCATCTTCGGGCTGGTGAACACCGGCCGCAGCTTGCTGAACTCGAGGAAGCCCTCGTAGCCGTGGTACTGGCCCATTCCGCTGGCGCCGATGCCGCCGAAGGGCATGTCGTGCTGGGCGACGTGCAGGACGCAGTTGTTGACGGTCACGCCGCCGGAGATCGTTCCGTACAGGAGCTTCTCCTCGCGCGCCTTGTCGTTGGTGAAGAAATAGAACCCGAGCGGGCGGTCCTTCGAGTTGACGTACTCGATGACCTCGTCGAGGCTGCGGTAGGTCTTGACCGGAAAGAGCGGCCCGAAGATCTCCTCGCGCATGATGGTCATGTCCTCGCTGGCGTCGAGGACCAGGTGCGGCGGAATCTTGCGCATCTCGTCGTTGAAGGAGGCGCCGGGGACGAGCGGGACGACCTTCGCCCCCTTCTTCTCGGCGTCCTCCAGCGTCGCCCGCAGTCGCTTGTACGACTTCTCGTCGATGATCGACGTGTAGCTGCGGTCGTTGGTGTCCGGGTAGCGCTCCGCCATGATCTTCTTGGCCGCCTCGACGAACTGGTCGCGCTTGCCCTCGGGGACGAACAGGTAGTCGGGGGCCAGGCAGGTCTGCCCGGCGTTGATGTACTTGCCGTAGAGGATGCGCGAGGCGGCGGTCTCGACGTCGAAGTCGTCGCAGATGATGGTCGGCGACTTGCCGCCCAGCTCCAGCGTCACCGGGGTGAGGTTCTCGGCCGCGGACCGCATGACGTTGCGGCCGGCGTCGGCCGAGCCAGTGAAGATGATGTGGTCGTAGGGCAGGGTCGAGAAGTCCTGGGCGCGCACGCCGGGAAGGATCGCGACCGTGTCCTCCGCGAACTGCGCGGCGAATTTCTCGGCCAGGAGCCGGCACAGGTTCTGCGAGTTGGTCGCCATCTTGATCATCGCCCGGTTGCCGGCCGCCAGGACGCTGGTCAGCGGGCTGACGGTGAGGAAGAGCGGGTAGTTCCACGGCGAGACGATGCCGACGACCCCCTTGGGCTGCGGGATGACGCGGTTCTTGCCGGTGGCGAACAGCATCGATACGTGGCGGCGCTGCGGCTTCATCCATTTCTTCAGCTTGCGGCGCGCCTGGCGGATGCCGTCGACGCAGCCGAAGATCTCGAGCATCTTCGTCTCTTCGGCGCTGCGGTTGCCGAAGTCGCGGTTGATCGCCTCGGCGATGGCGTCGACGTTGTCGACCAGGATCTTCTCCAGCTTGGTCAGGTTCGCTCGGCGCTCCTCCAGGCTCGGGTACGGATGCCGCAGGTACGCCTGCCGCTGCAGCGCAAACACGCGCTGCGCCTCGTTCTCGATCGCCTCCAGCTTGCGGAGCTGTGCCGTCTGAGCCATGGATCGTCTCCTCGTTCTGGGGAATTCCGGCCGAACGACCCGCGCGAGCCGTAACCGGGAGATTTTCATTCTCCCCCGAAACGACCACGCGAGGCAAGGCAGGCAGGCCCGCCCGCTGGCGGCCGAGCCGACGCCGCACGATTTCACCGGGCGAAGATCCCTTGACGCCCCGTCGTGCAGCCGTCCATGATCCCCGGCCGTGGACGTCGGCCGCGATACCGTGCGCGCAGGGCTCGAGCGCTCTCGCTACATCACCACCGAGGCGGTGGAGACCGTGCTCTTCCTGGCTCTCACGCTGGAGAAGCCGCTGCTCATCGAGGGGCCGGCGGGGGCCGGCAAGACGGAGATCGGCAAGGTTCTGGCCGAGACGCTGCACACCGAGCTGATCCGCCTGCAGTGCTACGAGGGCCTCGACGAGGCGAAGGCGCTGTACGAGTGGAACTACCAGAAGCAGCTGCTGCGCATTCAGGCCGACCGCGCCCAGGACCTCGGCTGGGAAGAGGTGACGCAGCACGTCTTCTCGCGCGACTACCTGCTCGAGCGCCCGCTGCTGCGCGCCATCACGGCGCCGCGCCGCGTCGTGCTGCTGATCGACGAGATCGACAAGGCGGACGAGGAGTTCGAGGCCTTCCTGCTGGAGCTGCTGTCGGATTTCCAGGTCAGCATTCCCGAGCTGGGGACGGTGCGCGCCGCGTACCGCCCGGCGGTGGTGCTGACCTCGAACCGGGCACGCGAGCTGTCGGAGGCGCTCAAGCGCCGTTGCGTCTATCTGTGGCTCGACTTCCCCGGCATCGAGAAGGAGCGCGAGATCGTGGCGTTGAAGGTGCCCGACCTCGACGCGAAGCTGCAGGCCCAGGTGGCGCGCTTCGTCCACGCGCTGCGCAAGCTCGATCTCCACAAGCAGCCGAGCATCGCCGAGACGCTCGACTGGGCGCGGGCGCTGCGCGCTCTGCAGATCAAGGAGCTGAACCCGGCCTCCGTGCGCCAGACCCTGAACCTGGTGCTCAAGCACGAGGACGACCTGCGCAAGGCGGAGGGGAAGATGTCGGCTCTGCTCGCCACCGCGACCAAGTAGCCGGGGCATGCGCGACCGACTCCTCGGGTTCGTCGATGCCTTGCGAGCGGCCGGGCTTTGCCCCAGCGTCGCCGAGTCGCTGGACGCGGCGCGCGCCATTGCGGCCGCCGGCGTCGAGCGGCCGTGGCTGCGCGAGTGCCTGGCGGCGACGTTGGTGAAGGATCACGCCGATCGGCCGACCTTCGACGAGGTGTTCGACCGCTACTTCGCGCTGCCGCAGCCCGACCGCCGTCGGGGCGAGCGAAGGGGCGCGCCGCGCGAGGGAGAGGGGACCGGCCGCGGCGGGACGGGGGCGGGCCGGGCGCGTGAGCCGAAGGAGTCGCCGGGGCGCGGCGAGCGCCAGCGCGAGGAGGAGCGCGGCGGCGAGGAGGGCGAGGCGTCGCGGTCGGCGCGGCGCCTCGCCGAGCGGCGCGCGCTGGCGGCGATGCCCTTTCGCGACATGGGGCCGCGCGAGGTGGAGGAGCTGCGCGATCTGGCGGACGACCTCGGGCGCCGCTTTCGGGCGCGCTGGTCGCGACGGCAGCGGCGCGCCCGGCGCGGGCGGCTCGACATCCGGCGCACGATTCGCCGCGCCCTGTCACGCGGCGGCGTTCCGCTCGAGCTCCTGTCGCGCCACCCGCGCCCGGGCAGGACCGACCTCTTCGCGCTGGTCGACCTGTCGTTCTCGACGGCGACGGCAGCGGAGTTCCTGCTCGCCGTCCTGGTCCCGGCGCGCCCCTTCTTCCGGCGCGTCGCCCTGTTCGGCTACGTCGACACCCCGGTGGAGATCTCCTTCGAAGGGGGGCACGTGATCCCCCAGCAGCCGCTCGATCTCAACGCCCGGTCGGACTTCGGCAAGGTGCTATCTCGGATCGCCGAGCGCCACCGGTCGGCCATCGGGCGCAACACCGTCTTCCTGATCCTCGGCGACGCCCGCAACAACCGCCGGCCGCCGCGCGCCGACCTTCTCGCCGCTCTGCGGCGCAGGGCGCGGGTGTTGGTGTGGCTGAACCCGGAAAGCCCCGAGCGCTGGAACACCGGCGACAGCGTCATGTCGTCCTACGCGCGCCACGTCGACCTGCTGCTCGGCGCCCATGACGCCAGGACGCTGACGGCCGCGCTCGCGCGGCTGGTGACTCAGTGACTCTGAAGAGTACCTCGCCACTCCACCACTCCAGCACGTCCACACGTCCGCACTTCAGCACGTCCGCACTCAGCACCGCAAGGCGCCCTTGTCGCCCGGGGGAGCATTCGGTAGCGTGACCGTGGGGGAAAGCCGATGCCGACGAAGGAAGACTACTACGACCAGGCGGTCGACCACGTCGCCGACGGTAATCTGGAGGACGCCGTCACTGCTTACGGCGAGGCCTTGAAGCTCGATCCCGAGTACGCCGACGTCTGGGAGGGGCTGTCGATGGCGCTGGCCGACCTGGGGCGCTTCGACGAGGCGATCGAAGCGGCGCTCCGCGTCGTCGAGCTCAACCCGGACGACCAGCTCCCCTACACCAACGTCTCGCGCATCTACCAGCGCGCCGACGACGTGCCCAAGGCGGAGGAGTGGGCGGCCAAGGGCCGTGTCATCGAGTGGAAGCAGCAGCTCAAGTCCGGCAAGCAGCAGTGAGCACTGCTCAGAACCGGTCGGAGAACCAGTAGACGCTCCTCTCCGGAGGGAAGAGCCGCGCCAGGAAGTCGTCGCGCCGCGTGTCGGCCGGGGCGATCCCCAGCTTCGCGGCTAGGCGCTCGGCGTCGATCACGCGCCACATCCACATGTGGTCCTCGATGACACGCAGATCGAGCCCGCGGCGGCGCAGCTCCCCGCCGAGATCCGGCACCGCCGGTTGGATCAGCGTCCCCGGCAGGTGTGCCGCTCCGCCGTGCAGGTGGGCAACGAGATCGGCGAGCTCGCCGGCCCGGCCATCGAGGCAACCGTACTCGAGGACGACGTGGAAGTCGTAGAGCGTCGTGCCGCGCGCATAGGCCACGACGCTGTCCCCTTCCAGGGCGACGACCGCCGTCTCGCCGGGGTTCCCGGCGTAGCGGAGCTGGCCTTCCCAGTAGGCGCGGTCGCGCACCGTGGTGCCGGCCAGCGCGGCGCTCTGCGCGTCGTAGATGCGCATGACCGCGTCCAGGTGGCGCGCCGCGTCGAAGGCCCGAATCTCGACCGCAGGGGGCGGGACGCCTCCTCCCGGCTCGAGGAAGCCGAGGCAGCGCACGTGGCTGCGCCAGCCCAGGCGCGCGTAGAAGTCGACCAGGCTGGCGAAGAGCAGTGACATGTCGAACCCCTGCTCGCGCATCGCGTCGCACGCCAGGCGGAGCAGCTCCGAAGCGAGCCCCGAGCCGCGGTGCGCGGGGTCCGTGTAGACGTTGCCGACGCCGCCGACGTCGAGCACGGCGCCGTCGACGCGCACGGACTTGCGAAACACCTGCAGGGTGCTCACCGGGCGCTCCCCCTCGACCGCGACGAAGCACAGGTCGTCGCGAAAGCTCGGGTCGTGGGCGAAGTAGCGGGCGAAGAAGGAGCGGTCTCCCAGCCAGCCGTGCAGCAGGTCCAGGACGTCGTCGCGCTCGGAAGGGCGGATGGTTCGAAGCGTCACGGGCGGTGTCATGCCGCTCGCTTACACCGCGCTTCGGCGGACGCGCAACGACGTGGCGCCGCTCCCGGAACATCTTGCAATCGCCCCGGGTATGACCGACTATCGATGCGTGATGCGGAAGCCGTTGATCGACGTGGTCAAGGTCGGAAAGCGCGGCGAGGTGATCCTGCCGCGGCGCTTTCGCAACAGCCTCGACCTGCAGGAAGGCGACGAGCTGGTGCTGTCCGTCGAGGACCGCCGCATGGTCCTGGAGCGGCGAGCCCGCCATTTCAGCGCCTACCTGGACGTCATGGCCAACGCACCGCACGGCGACGAGCACGAGGAATGAGGCCGTCGTGCCTCCGCTCGAGCGGCCCGAGATGAGCGAGACCGCCCGGCAGCGTCCGCCCCACCCGGTCGAGGTGCGCCGCATGGTCGACGAGAGACTGCTGCGCGTCACCTGGAGCGACGGCCACGTGAGCGACTACCCCTTCGCGTACGTGCGCGGCTGGTGTCCGTGTGCCGGGTGCCAGGGACACGGCGGCGACCGCCGCTACGTCCACGCCCCCGACACCGACCTCGCCAAGATCGAGGTGGTCGGGAGCTACGCCCTCAACCTCAAGTGGGGCGACGGCCACGAGACCGGAATCTACAGCTACCGCTACCTGCGCGAGCTCTGTCCCTGCTCGGAATGCGCGAGCAGGGAGTGAGCTAGCCGCGCACGCGCTCCCAGTCGAGCAGCTTTCGCTCCTCGGTGTTCATCTTCTCGCGCAGGCGCGAGCCCTTGCCGAGGTGGCGGACGCTCTCGGCGCCCCCTTCCGAGAACAGGCGCTCGTAGGCGTCGGCGGGGATGTACTCGTCCGGCTTCTTGTCGCCGATCTCGATGCCGAGCAGCTCCTCGACGAAGTCGACGTTGTACATCCGCACCGCGTCGTAGTCGGTGAGCAGGGCGCACACCTCGACGCAGATGTAGCAGCCGATGCACTCGCGGAAGCGGTCCTGCACCGGCTGCAGGCCGCGCCCGACGACGCTGTTGTCGGGCAGGTACTCGATGCACTGGACGGGGCAGAACTCGGGGCACTTGCCGCACGGGAAGCAGAGGTTGACGTCCATGAACGCCACCTCGCGCGGCCGCTTCTTCTTCTCCGCGACCTCCTCCGGCAAGGGCGCCTCGGGAATGCGCTCCTCCTTCAGGCGGCGTTTGATGAGATCGATCGCGGCCATGGCATGTCTCCCCTTCTCTGCGATTTATCCATTACAGTGCCAGCCGGCGGGCCGCCGATTCAAGCCTGCCGGCCGACGCGACGCTCGCCCGCATACTGCAGGTCGCCGGGCGGTGCAAGGAGTGGCAGTGGGCGGGTGAGCCGGTAAGCCGGTGAGCCGGTATGCCGGTGAGCGGTAGGCCCAACAACCCAACAACGAACAACCTTCTCAGGATTGGAATCCGCCGACGTACGGAAGCCCATTGGCGGTGGCCTTGACGTCTTCCGCGGCGGCGAGCAGGACGCGGGTGGCGTCCCAGGTGCCGTCGAGGAGCTGCTTTCGCACGCCGTCCGGTATCGAGACCCGGTACGTCTGCCCGCGATAGGTGGCCGTCAGCGCCGTCGACGTCGACCGTGAGATCGTGCGCCGGGTCCTCCTCGACCGCCGCCATCAGCGCCGCGACGGTGGCCTCGTCGGCGGTCGCGCAGGGCATGCCGAGCGCGACGCAGTTGCCGAAGAAGATGTCGGCGAAGGACTCGCCGACCAGCGCCTTGACGCCCCAGCGCAGCAGGGCCTGCGGGGCGTGCTCGCGCGAGGAGCCGCAGCCGAAGTTCTTGTTGACCACGGCAACGCGCGGCCCCTTGGCCTGGAAGCGCGGGTCGTCCATGACGTGACCGGTCTCGCGCCCCTCGGCGTCGTAGCGCACGTCGTAGAAGGCGTACTGGCCGAGGCCGTCGAAGGTGATCGCCTTCATGAAGCGGGCGGGGATGATGCGGTCGGTGTCGATGTCGTTGCCGCGCAGGAGGATGGGGCGGCCGCGTGACCTGTCGGACGGGAACCAGTACGCTCATGCGTCGCCTCCTTTCAGCATCTCGCGCACGTCGGCGACGGCTCCCTCGATCGCCGCCGCGGCGACCATGGCGGGGCTCATCAGCAGGGTGCGCCCGGACGGGCTGCCCTGGCGCCCCTTGAAGTTGCGGTTGCTGGAGGAGGCGCACACCTGGCGCCCCTGCAGCTTGTCCGGGTTCATCGCCAGGCACATCGAGCAGCCCGGCAGCCGCCACTCGAAGCCGGCGCGGCGGAAGATCTCGTCCAGCCCTTCCTTCTCCGCCGCCTCGGCCACCGCCTGCGAGCCCGGCACGACGAGCGCCTTGACGCCCGGCTTCACCTTGCCGAGCTTGGCGATGCGGGCCGCCTCGCGCAGGTCGGACAGCCGGCCGTTGGTGCACGAGCCGATGAACGCCACGTCGATCTTGGTGCCGCGGATCGGCGCGCCGGGCTTCCAGTCCATGTAGCGGTAGGCGTCCTCGGCCGTCTCCCGTTCGTCTGCCGGAAAGGCCTCGGGGCGCGGGATCGCCTCGTCCACGCCGATCGCCTGTCCGGGGTTGATTCCCCAGGTGACCACCGGCGACAGCGCGCCGCCGTCGATCCGCGTCAGCTCGTCGTAGTCCGCACCCGCATCGGAGGCCATGCTCTCCCACCAGGCGACGGCGCGGTCGAAGGCCGTCCCCTGCGGGGCGAACTCGCGCCCGCGCAGGTACTCGAAGGTCGTCCGGTCGGGGTTGACGTAGCCGCAGCGCGCGCCGCCCTCGATGCTCATGTTGCAGACCGTCATGCGCTCTTCCATCGACATGCGGTCGAGCACCTCGCCGGCGTATTCGTAGGCGTACCCGACGCCGCCCTTCACGCCGAGCGTGCGGATGATGTGGAGGATCACGTCCTTGGCGAACACGCCTTCCGGCAGGCGGCCCGACGACCTCGATGCGGCGGATCTTCGGCCGCTTGATCGCCAGGCACTGCGAGGCGAGCACGTCGCGCACCTGGCTGGTGCCGATGCCGAAGGCGACCGCGCCGAAGGCGCCGTGGGTGCTGGTGTGGCTGTCGCCGCAGGCGATCGTCATGCCCGGCTGCGTCAGCCCGAGCTCCGGGCCGATGACGTGGACGATGCCCTGGTGTCCGGTGGCGCGGTCGAAGAGGCGGATGCCGAACTCCTGGCAGTTGCGCTCGATGGCCCGCATCATGCCTTCGGCCTGGTCGTCGGCGAAGGGCCGCACCTGCGTATCGGTGGGGATGATGTGGTCGACCGTGGCCACCGTGCGCTCGGGATAGGCCAGCGTGGCGCCCAGCTCGCGCATCATCTGAAACGCCTGCGGGCTGGTCACCTCGTGGATCAGGTGCAGGCCGATGAAGAGCTGCGTCTGCCCGCTCGGCAGCTCGCGCACGGTGTGCGCCTCCCACACCTTGTCGAGCAAGGTCTTTTTCATTGGTCCTCCATCTCGGGACGCGGCGGCCCCGAGCCCCGAACTCAGGAATCTAGCGCGGAGCGGAGCGGGGTTCTAGTCAGGTCGAGACAGAGGCGGCCTGCATGATCGGCGCGCCTAGGGGTTCATCTCGTACGCGCCCGCGAGCGCGTGTACCTCGGCCCACACGCGCTGGTAGCGGGCGTCGTCGACCGCCGGCTTGCGGATCATCCGCAGGCAATGGTCCATCTGCTGCGCTGTCGTGCTCGGCTTGCCGTAGAGCTGCACGGCGTAGCGCGACACGTCGCGCACCAGGCAGTCGAAGATCTGGTCGACGAGGTCCTCCGACAGCCGGTAGAGGCGGGCGTTCTCGAGGACGAGCTGGGCGTACACCAGGCACACGAAGATCTCCCCGACCGCCATCACGAAGTCGACGTCCTTGCGCTGATCGGCCGACGGCGTCGCCGCCGCGAGGAGCTCGCGGAAGACCGCCGTCTGCTCTTCGAAGAGATTGACGTTGGGCAGATCGTAGCTCGCGAACGCCGGCGCCGGGTCGTGAAAGCGGATCTGCCCGAGCCCTTTCGCCGGCCCCTGGTCGAAGAGGAAGTCGTCGTTCGCGGCGTCGTCGCGCTTCGGCACGGCGGCGTAGTCCGCGGGGTCGAAGAAGTAGTTGGGCATGAACTTCACGATCAGCGCGATGTTCACGTGCACCGTCCCCTCGAGCTTGGGCAGGGCGCGAATGTCGCGGGCGGCCATCTCGAAGTACATGTCCTTCTCGAAGCCCTTGGCGGCGATGACGTCCCACAGGAGGTCGATCACCTCCTCCCCCTGAGTCGTCACCTTCATCTTCACCATCGGGTTGTACAGCAGGTACCGCCGGTCCTCCGGCGACGCCGAGCGCATGTAGTCGGCGGCGCGCAGGGCGACGAGCTTCATGGCCACGAGGCGCGCGTACGCGTCGGTGAACATCCGCTTCACGTGCGGAAAGTCGGTCACGAGCATGCCGTAGAGGCGGCGGGCGGAGGCGTGATTGATGGCCTCGTAGAGGGCGTGCGTGCAGATGCCGATCGAGGCCCAACCGAGGTTGAACTTGCCGATGTTGACGGTGTTGAGCGCGGCGTTCCAGGCCTCGTCGCCCTTCGACAGAATGTCGGCCTCGGTGATCGGATACTCGCGGAGGTCGAACTGCGCGACGTAGTTCTGGCTGTTGACGATGTTCTTCACCAGCTCGAAGCGCGCATGCCGCGGCGTCGGCGGCGAAGAAGACGTAGTCGTCGGTGCCGGCCAGCTTGCCGAAGGTCGACACGATGGCGGCCTCGTTGGCGTTGCCGATGTAGTACTTGCCGCCGCTGGCCGTGTAGACGCCTTCCCCCACCGGGGTCAGCGTCATCTCGGTCGAGTAGACGTCGGCGCCGTGCGTCCCGCTCCGACAGCCCGAAGGCGAAGATCGCCCCGTCCTCCAGCAACCCGGCGGCGCGCTGCTTCAGCGCTTCGTTGCGGCTCATCCAGATCGGCCCCAGCCCGAGCACGGAGACCTGCCACGTGTACCAGTACTGCAGGCCGTAGAAGCCGAGGATCTCGGCAAACTCGCAGATGCGCCACGTGTCCCACCGCGACGCGGGGTCGCCATAGCCCGCCGGCGTCAGCATCGTCGCGAAGATCCGTTCGCGCTTCACGAACTCGAGGAAGTCGGCGTACCAGACCCGGGCGTGGTCGTCCTCCTTCAGCTTGCGCTTCCCCTTGCGCTCGAAGAACTCGATGGTCTTGCGCATCACCTCGGTGGAGCGCGCGTCGGGATACTCGCGGCTGTGCTTCTTGGGATTGAGCAGGATCATGCCCCGCTCCATACTCGATCCGCTGCGGGTTGGGAATGTGCGAGCCACGCGCCCACGAATCCTCCCGCCGCTCCAATGGTGAGAGACTCCGTTAGCAATCTTCTCCCAGAGAAAGCCACAACCGCAACAGATGACGCCTGTGGCCGGGCTCGTCCTCGTAGGCGGTGCGGGCGTGGAGGACGAAGTGGTTGGAGACGAGCTGGATGTCGCCGGTCTCGAACTGCATGTCGAGATAGAGGTCGGGCGAGCTCGCGATCTCCTCGTACAGGTCGAGCAGCGTCCGCTCCTCTTCCGTAAACGGCGGCACCTCCGCATGGCGCACCGCCGAGCGGAAGTAGTCGCTGTGGTAGAAGGTGCGCAGCACGCCCTTCGCGTAGCGGCACGGGGGGACGGGAACGTACGGCAGGCGGCCCTCGCCCTGCTCGTCGCGCGTGTCGAGGCAGAACGGCTCGTAGAGACGGTTTACGAGGTCGGGCCGACGGCGCAGCAGCTCGTTGTAGACGGACACCGAGCTGACGATGCGGCTGGCGCCGCCGCGGCGTGTCGCGCTCAGGCAGAGGAGGCCGACGGCGTCGGCCAGATCGCAGTGATAGGCGATGTCGCCGGCGGTCCGATAGCGGCGGATGAATGGATTGGAGGCGTCCTCCCCCGTGTCGAACACGTGCCCGAGCAGATCGCCGTCGGGGTTCTGCGCGCCAGGTTCGCCCAGGTGCTGCCCCAGTCCCCAGAAAACCAGCGCCGAGCGCTGCTCGCCCCATCGCTCGACGGGCAGCCCGCGCACCAGCAGGAAGCCGCGCCCGCGGCGGAGCTCGCGTGCCCAGCCGCCGATCTCGGGCGCCAGCGCCGGCAGCCGGAAGTCCTCGCGCCGGACCTCGGCGAGGCCGAGTCCGCGCCCCTCGACCTCCGCGGCGGCGCGCTCCAGCTCCCCGATCTGATCGGGCGACAGGCGGACGACCCAGTCCTCGCGGCAAGCCAGCTCGGAGCCGCGCCAGGCGGCCGGAACCTGCAGCGGGTCGCGGCGAATCTCCTCCTGCTCGCGATCGAAGTAGCGCAGCGCCTGGGCGCCGAAGCTGAGGTGATTCTCGTTCATGGCCGCTGCCCGTTCATAGCGCAGGGCGGAGCAATCGAATAGTCGTTTCCCGGGCCAACCGGTGCGCCGATTCTGGGCTTGCCATCGCGTTCCGGGATGATTTCATGGGGCGAAGCCCATGGCGCCCGAAACCCGAATCGCCTTTTTCGACCTGGACAAGACCCTGATCAGCCGCAACTCGGCGACCCTGTGGATTCGCTTCGAGCGCCGCGCCGGCCGCGTCACGCGCACCCAAACGGTGCAGGCTCTGGCGTGGGTGCTGCGCTACAGCGTCGGCGCCGTGTCGGACATGAGCGATCCCATCCGGCGCAGCGTCGCGTCGCTCGCCGGGCAACGAGAGGACGAGCTGCGCGAGCGGGCGCGCGTGTTCTACGAGGAGCTCGTCCGCCCGCTCTATCGACCCGGCGCCCTGGCGGCGCTGCGCGAGCACCGCGAGGCGGGGGACCACCTCGTCCTGCTCACCTCCTCGTCGAACTACGTCTCGGAGCAGGTGTCGCGCGACCTCGGGCTCGACCACTTCGTCTGCAACCGATTCGAGGTCGACCAGGCGGGACGCTACACGGGCCGGGCGATCGAGCCGCTGTGCTTCGGCCCCGGCAAAGTGGAGCTCGCCGAGCGCTACGCCGGCGAGATCGGCCTCCACCTGGCCGATGCGGCCTTCTACACCGACTCGCACTCGGACCTGCCGATGCTGGAGGCGGTGGGACGCCCGGTCGCCGTCCATCCCGATCCCCGCCTGCGCCGCCTCGCCCGCCGCCGCGGCTGGCCCACCGTCGACTGGGGCGTTCCTCCCGCGGGGGAGCGCTGATGCGCCTGAAGGGCAGGTTGTAGGGCAGTTGTTAGGTTGTTGAGCTGTTGGTTGTTGGGTTCGGAAGGAATCAAAACCCGGGGTCTCGACCCTTCGAAGAGGCGGGACAGGGCAGGTTGTTAGGTTGTTGAGCTGTTGGCTGTTGGGTTCGGAAGTCAGAAAACAAAACCCAGAGGCCTCGACCTTTCGAAGAGGCGTGAGAGAGAGATCGGCAAGATGCGGCGCGGTTGTGAAGCTATGCGCGAGACCGAGGGAGTCGATTCCCGTCAGTGGCTCGTAGATTCAGCTAGTGGCGCGTCTCCCGTTATGCGCGCCGACCGCCAGGTCCGGTGCCGAACGGGGAAGCGGATTCGCCTCGGAGGGGAGCCACCGGAGAGAGGGGCGCGGGGAGGGAACCGCGGCGTCTGAGCGGTTCCCTCCCCGGAGGGGTTGCAGGGGCGCAAGCCCCGCACAGAACAAACCGGTTCCTTGTGATCAAAGGGGAGGCGGAGGGGCGTTGCCGAAGCCCGCGGACCAGGCTATTCGAGTCCCTTTCCGAGTCCGCGCGGCGCGGGAGCGCCTTGAAGATCCCAGGGAGGAACATCGTGAGCCTACAGGAAGTCCCACTCGATCAGCTCGACGTCATCACGGCGCGGCTCTACGGCGAGCGCGGCTATCCGCACGACGCCTGGACGCGCCTGCGCCGCGAGTCGCCGGTGCACTGGTGTCAGCCGGAGAGCTACCGGCCGTTCTGGGCGATCACCAAGCACGCCGACATCATCGAGGTATCGACGCAGCCCGAGAAGTTCAGGAGCGCCGGGCGCTTCATTCTCTTCCCGGAAGCGACCACCGGCTTCGGCCCCACCATGGAGGAGGAGCCGCCGCTGCGCATGCTGGTCAACATGGACCCGCCCGAGCACCGCGACTACCGCAAGCTGGTGAGCAGCTGGTTCACGCCGCGGGCGATCCGCCGCCTGCAGGCGCGGCTCGAGGAGATCACGGCCGAGATCTTCGACGAGTTGGCGCGCGACGGCGGCGCCCACGAGTGCGACTTCGTCACCGACGTCGCGGCCCGCCAGCCGCTTCGCATGATCACCGAGATGCTCGGCATTCCGCGCGACAAGGAGGACTTCGTCCTGCGCGTGACCAACGAGAACTTCGGTATCGAGGATCCCGAGTTCGAGCGCCAGGGCGACACCCGCGAGGCGCGCCTGGGCTTCCTGCAGGAGGCGTTCGCGTTCCTCTCCGAGATCACCGCCGACCGCCGCGCCAACCCGCGCGACGACCTCTCGAGCGTGCTGGCCAATGCGACGCTCGGCGGCGAGCCCGTCCCGCAGTTCGAGCTCTTCTCCCTCTACTTCCTGATCATGGTCGCCGGCCACGACACCACGCGCAACGCCATCTCCGGCGGCCTGCTCGCCCTGCTCGAGCATCCGGCCGAGCTCGAGAAGCTGCGCCGCAACCCCTCGCTGGTGCGGACCGCGGCCGACGAGATCGTGCGCTGGACGACGCCGGTGAACCACTTCTCGCGCACGGCGACGGCCGACTACGAGCTGCGCGGCCAGCGGATCGAGAAGGGAGACTCGGTGGCGCTCTTCTACGCCTCGGCCAACCGCGACGAGGAGGTCTTCGCCGATCCCTTCGCCTTCCGCATCGACCGCGACCCCAACCCGCACCTCGGCTTCGGCGTCGGCGAGCACTTCTGCCTCGGCGCCCACCTGGCGCGCCTCGACCTCGAGGTCTTCTTCCGCCAGCTCGCCGAGCGCCTCGAGTCGATCGAGCTCACCGCACCGGTCGAGCGCCTGCACGCCAGCTTCGTCGGCGGCCCGAAGCACGTCCCGGTCCGCTATCGCTTCAAGCGGCGGTGAAGGTGTGCGGGTGCGCCAGTGAGCGGGTGAGCCGGTTGAACGTCGCTCAAGCAGCCGAGGAGCCAGGCGCGGGCGGGGCGTGGGCGCCGAGGATCTCCAGGAGATCGCTCGCCTCGAGCTTCTCCTGCTTCAGGAGGCGCTGCGCCAGGGTCTCCAGCAGGTCGCGCTTCTCGGTCAGAAACTGCTTCGCCTCGTCGTAACACTTGCGCAGGATCTCGAGCTGCTCCTCGCCGATGAGCTGCTCGATCTCGGCCGAGTGGGGCGCGCTCGGCGGCGCCTGGCCGAGGAAGGTCGGGGTCGGGTCGGTCACCAGCGAGAGGTTGGGCAGACGGCGGCTCATGCCGTAGACGGTCAGCATGTCGCGGGCGATGCGGCTCGCCTTCTCGATGTCGTCCGACGCGCCGGTGGAGATCTGGCCGAACACCACCTCCTCGGCGGCGCGGCCGCCCATGAGAACGCGAATGCGCCCGAGCAGCTCGTCGTGCGACATCAGGTAGCGGTCCTCGAGCGGCGCCTGCATCGTGTACCCGAGGGCGCCGCGACCGCGCGGGACGATCGATACCTTCTGCACCGGATCGGCGCCCGGAGTGAAGTACCCGACCAACGTATGCCCCGACTCGTGGTAGGCGACGATGCGCCGCTCGGGCTCGCTGACGATCTTGCCCTTCTTCTCCAGGCCGCCGACGATGCGCTCCAGGGCGTCCTGAAAGTCCGCCATGGTGATCCGCGCGCGCCCGCGGCGCGAGGCCACGATGGCGGCCTCGTTGCAGAGGTTGGCGATGTCGGCGCCGACGAAGCCCGGCGTCTCTCCGGCCAGGCGCGCCAGGTCGACTCCGCCGTCGAGCACCAGCTGGCGGGTGTGCACCTTGAAGATCGCCAGCCGCCCCTCGCGGGCGGGCCGGTCGACCAGGATCTGGCGGTCGAAACGGCCGGGCCGCAGCAGCGCGCGGTCGAGCACCTCGGGCCGGTTGGTCGCGCCGATGAGCACGACGCCGGCGCTGCCGTCGAAGCCGTCCATCTCGACGAGAAGCTGGTTCAGCGTGTTCTCGCGCTCGTCGTAGCCGCCCATCGGCGCGCCCTGCCCGCGCGACCGGCCGACGGCGTCCAGCTCGTCGATGAAGATGATGCACGGTGCCTTGCGCTTGGCCTCGTCGAAGAGGTCGCGCACCCGCGCCGCTCCGACGCCGACGAACATCTCGACGAAGTCCGAGCCGCTCAGGCTGAAGAACGGCACGCCCGCCTCGCCCGCCACGGCGCGCGCCAGCAACGTCTTGCCCGTCCCCGGCGGCCCGACGAGCAGCACCCCCTTGGGAAGCTTGGCGCCGAGCTTGGTGTATTTGCCGGGCTCCTTGAGAAAGGAGACGATCTCGCGCGTCTCCTCCACCGCCTCGTCGACCCCGGCCACGTCGCTGAAATGGACCGCGCTGTGCGGGTCGACCTCGTAGATTCGGGCCTTGCTCTTGCCGACGTTCAGCATTCCGGGACCGCGGCCCATGCGCCGCATGACGAAGACCCAGATGAGCACCATGATGCCGATCGGCAGGATCCAGTTGGAGATGAAGTCGCGCAGCCAGTGCGACTCGACCTCGGCCCGGAAGGTGACGCCGTGCGCCTGCAACGTCTCGACGAGATCGCGGTCGGGATCCTGATCCGGCAGCGGAACGACCGTGAAGCTGCGCCGGGCTTTCGCCGCCGCCGCGCGCTCCTCCTGCTGCACGCGCGACTCGGCGCCGCGCAGGGGCTCGAGCCAGCGGCTCAGGCTCCACGGCGTGTGAGACCTGGGCACTTTCGCGGGCGGCGCCGGCTTGGCGCTCGGCTCCTTTCCGGGGCGGGCTTCATCTCGCCGTAGATGTGGTCGTCGGTGATGACGACGCTCGCCACCTTGTCGTCCCGCACGCGCTGCAGGAAATCGCTGTACGCGATGGGAGACGGCTGCGCGCCGGAGAACAGGAGCGTGTCCAGGAGCAGGATCAGCCCCAGTCCCCAGGCGTAGTAGAACAGGCTGAAGCGGGCGCGCGGCGCCTTGTTCTTGGGGCTCTTGGCGCTCCTGGGGTCCTTGGGGGCCATGAGGCCCGAAACTAGGCGATCTGCCGGTGCTCGGCTACCCCCGGGAGGGGGTGAGCCGGTACGCCGGTGGGCGGGTACGGCGGCGATACGCGAATGTGAGTCGACGAGTTGGTGACTCAGTGACTCAGTCCTTCATCACGCCAGCGCTCCAAGGACTGCAAGCTTCCTTCACCCGATCACCGGCTCACCCGCTTACCGGCTCACCAACCCACCAGCTTGTACACGCGCACCGGATCGGAGCGGCCGCGCACCGGGGCGGCGCTGACCAGCTCGGCAGCGAAGTGATCGCGCACCAGGTCGTAGGTCGTCTCGCTGAGCAGCACCCGCGTTCCGTACGTCTTGTTCAGCTCCTCGATGCGGGCGGTGAGGTTCACCGGGTCGCCGATGATCGTGTACTCCATCCTCTGCGGCGATCCGACGTTGCCCGCGACCACCGTGCCGGTGTGCAGCGCGATCCCCATGGCGAGGACCGGGCTGCCCCTCTCGCTCCATCCGCGGTTCAGCTCCCCCAGCGCCTCCTGCATGCGCAGCGCCGCCCGCACGGCCTGCAGCGCGTGGTCCGGCTGCGCCACCGGCGCGCCGAAGACGGCGAGGATCGCATCTCCGATGAACTTGTCGATGGTGCCGCGGCACTCCCAGATGATCGCTGCCATGGCGGTGAAGTACTCGTTGAGCACGGCGACGACCTGCTGTGGATCGCGGTGCTCGGCGAGCGCGGTGAAGCCGCGCAGGTCGGAGAGCAGGATCGTCACCTCCTGCTTGCGTCCCCCCAGCTCGAGGTCGACCTCGCCGGCGTCGACGCCGTTGACCACCTCGCGCGGCAGGAAGCGCATCAACAGCTCCCGCCGCCGCGCCTGCAGAAACAGATCGGCCAGGCGCGAGGAGAGCGACAGTGTCAGGAGCCCCGCGCCGATTAGCATGATCGGGGCGTACACGGCGGTGTCGAGCGAGTCGGTGAGCTCGAGCGACACGTAGAGCGAGATCGCGGTCGCCACCGCGCTGCTGTAGAGGATCGCCGAGCGGCTGTAGCGGAAGGCGCTGAGGAGATTGAGCAGCAGCAGCGTGACGATCATCTCGCCGATGCCGGCGTCGACCCGGCGCGCGAAGAAGCCGATGTGCCGGTACTCGAGAAAGATGGCCAGCAGCAGGACGTAATCCAGCGTGATGGTGACGTACTTCAGCCAGGGCCGATACGTCTCGTCCCGCGTCAGGCGGTGGACGACCGCGACGTACACGGCGGAGAAGGCGAGCGCCAGGGCGCCGAAGACGAGGAAGCGGCTGCTCAGCGTGCGGGCCAGGGTCGCGTAGGTCAGATCGAGAACGCTCGCCGTGGCGATGGCCGCCGCGCGGATCCGGTTGATCCGGTGCTCGGCGCGCATCTCGTGCTCGCGCAGCGCCGCGCGTATGGTCGGCTCGTCCAGTCGATGCATGTGCCCGCGCGCCCGAACCCCCGCGGCGAAGACCCTCCGCCTTCCCTCCGATTACCGGTCACTGGTCACGGGCTTTGCCCAACAATCCACCCAGCCGCCCCCCGCCAGGTTGTTCGTTGTTACGTTGTTGGTTGTGGGAGCCTCAAGAACCAACAACCGACAACCCAACAACTCAACAACCTTCCGCCGTTGCACCGACAGCTCGAATTCATGGGCAAAGCCTGGTCACCCGTCACCGGTCGCGCCCTTTTTCCGTCCCCCTATTGGAACGTGCTGCAGATCGCCGCCTGCCCGGGATCGATCACCGCCGCGGGCTGCGCCGGCGGCGTGAGCAGGTGCGGCTGCGAGAAGTCGAACATGTCGGTGAGCGGCGTCGCATTGGCGTCGCGCGCGGTGAGCGCCGGCAGATTGAAGCGCGCCTCGATGAGCCGCAGGATCGACGTGTGGTCGTAGACCTCGTGGGAGACGTAGCCCGGCTTCGCCCACGGCGAGACGACCATGACCGGGACGCGGAAGCCGTAGCGGTCGAACTGTGCCTGGAAGCTGCCGGGCCCCAGCTGCGGCGGCACGTTGTCGGGAATGCAGGCGGGCGGCGGCGGGACGTGGTCGTAGAAGCCGCCGTGCTCGTCGTAGGTGACGATGAGAGCGGAGCTCGGCCAGTCGGGGCTGGCCACCATGGCGTTGTAAATGCTCTCGACGAACTGCTGCCCGAGCTGCGGATTCGCGGGTGGATGCTCGTCGTTCTCCCCCGCCCCGAAGAAGGCGGGATCGATGTAGGACACCTGCGGCAGGGTGCCGGCCGCGGCGTCGGCGAAGAACTCGGCCAGTGTGTGCTGTTGCTGGCCCATGATCAGCGCGAAGGCGATCTGGGACGCGTAGATCTTGTACGAGACGCCGGCATCGTTCAGCCGGTCGAAGATGCTCTCGCGCGTGTACGCCACGATGTTGTTGTTGATGCGGCCGTCGGACGTGGCGCTGAGAAAGTAGAAGCGATTCGGCCACGTCGGACCGAGGACCGAGGAGAAGAAGCGGTCGCCGATGGCGAAGGTCTTGGACAAGCCGTAGTAGAAGGGCAGGTCCCCTTCGTCGAGGTAGCCCATGGCGCGCTCGCCGTTGGGGTCGTTGGTGACGACGAACTCGTCGTTCAGGCCGCCGTCGAACTGAGTGTGGCTGTTGTTCCAGCTGTGGGAGACGTCGTCGATGCAATACTGCGTCGAGTGGAAGGCGTAGACGGGCTGGTTCGACGCGTCGGGATTGCTGGCATTGACCGGTAGCCCGTCGACGCCGGCGTGACCGGCGGCGGGCAGTTGGCCGAAGTAGCTGTCGAACGAGCGGTTCTCCTGCATGAGCAGGACGATGTGGTCGATCGGGATCTGATCGCCCTGCGGGATATCCGCTTCCAGAGTGTTGCCCGGCAGCGCCCCGGCGCCGTACGCACACGCCTGGCGCTCCTCGGCGACGGTCTTGCTCGGGGCGCAGAGAGCGAACGGCTTCTGCACCTCGAGGCGCAGGGTTCCGAACTCGTCGGTGGCGTCCACCATCGGCCGGGCGCCCTTGTCGAGCTTCGGCCCCTTGATCTTGTAGCAGGTGAGATGCGTGGTGGAGTCCTGGACGGGCCCGCCGTTCTGGCTCGCCGGGTTGCAGTACAGGAGCGGCTTCTTGACCGTGAACTCACCGTCGTTCACGGCGAACTGGTCGCTCAGCATGCGGGTGGTGGTGAGGAACTTGGGCGGCTTGAGAACTTTGGCCTTGTAGCACTTGAACGCGTCGGCGGCTGCGGCGGGAGCGGCGGCGAGGAGCAGGACGGCGAGCGAGACCAGAAGCACCCTTCTCGACGTCATCCGCGGTGTCATTGGCGTCCCCCCATTCGCGCTGCGGCCGGTCGCTCTCTCGCGCGGCCCACCAGCATCTCGCATAGCCCCACGGGCGAGACTAAGGCAAGCGAGAACCGAGCCGTTTCCCCGCGGCGCGCCGCGCCGATCCGGCTCACTCGAACTCGAACGCCAGCCGGTGCTTCTTCTTCGCGTTGCACTCCTTGCAGGCCGGCACGACGTTCCCCTTGGTCGAGCGGCCGCCGCGGATGAGGGGGACCACGTGATCCATGGTCAGCACCTTGGCCCCGACCCGCCGCCCGCAGTAGTGGCAGACGCCGTCGGAGCGGCGGCGTTTCCACCACGCGGAGGCGCGCAGCTCGCGCGCCTTGTCCCGCTCGCGCTTCAGATGCTCGTCGTCGACGGTCACCAGGAACCCGCCCCCACCCGCATCGAGCGCCGGCGCCTCCCATGCCGGTTCGGCAGGCTTCCGATCTCTCCCTTTCGCCATCCCTCGGCTCTTCGCTAGGCGCGCTCCGGCCTTTGCGCCGGCAGCGGATACGTCCTCTCCACCCATTGGCGGGCGCCCTCCGGAGAGGTCAGCTCGCCCTCGAGCTGCTTCTCCTCGACGGCGGCGAGGATCTCCGAGTACAGCGGCCCGCGCGGATAGCCGAGTGCCAGCAGGTCTCGCCCGCGCAGGAGAGGCGCCGGCTTGATCTGCTCGGCTCCCAGAAGCTGCCGCTGCGCCTGGCAGAACTCGTAGGGAGCGAGGTTCTTGTGCGAAGCCATGGCGTCGAGCCGCGCCAGCTCGAGCAGCTCCTCGATGCCCTCCTCGGCCAGGAAGCGCTTCAGCGTGCTGCGCCGCATCTCGGGCGCGTGGATCAGGCGCAGGTGGCTGCGCACAAGATAGCCCACCCTCTCCCACACCTCGCGGCTGCGCTTCAGCCGCTTGCAGATCGACACCGCCATCTCCTCGCCCACCTCGGGATGGCCGTAGAAGGTGATGCGCTCGGCCCGCCGTTCGGCGCAGCGCGGCTTGGCGATGTCGTGCAGCAGGGCGCCGAGGGCGAGCGACTCGGACGGCCGGTCGAGCTGCTCGAGCAGGAGCAGCGTGTGCCGGAAGACGTCGCCCTCGGGGTGAAAGTCCGGGGACTGCTCGACGCCTTTCAGCGCCGCGACCTCCGGCAGGACCTGCGCCAGCAGGCCGGACTCGTCGAGCAGCTCGAAGCCGCGGCGAGCGGCTGCCTTCCGTGAGGATACGGACGATCTCGTCGCCGATCCTCTCCCAGGCGATGCCGACGATCTCCGGAGCGCGCCGGTGGACGGCGGCGAAGGTCCGCGGCTCGATCGCGTAGCCGAGGCGGGCGGCGAGGCGCACCGCCCGCAACAAGCGCAGGCGATCCTCGTGAAAGCGCTGATCCGGATCGCCGATGGCGCGGACGAGGCGCGCCTCGATGTCGGCCCGGCCGCCGACGAAGTCCAACACCTCGCCGGTCTCGGGATCGAGGAACATGCCGTTGATGGTGAAATCCCGCCGCCGCGCGTCTTCTTCCGGCGCCGCCGCCCGGACGCTGACCGGATGGCGCCCGTCGAGGTACTCGGCGTCGGCGCGAAACGTCGCCACCTCGATCGGCTGGCCCTGGATCACCACCAGCACGACACCGAACTGGGCGCCGACCGGCACCGTGCGCGCGAAGAGGCTCTGCACCCGGTCGGCGGAGGCGTCGGTCGCCACGTCGAAGTCCGCCGGCGGCTCGTCGCGCACGTGATCGCGCACGCAACCGCCGGCGAAGTAGGCGACGTGGCCGCGGGCGCGCAGCTCGCGCACGACGGCGCGGGCGGCCCGTTCCTTGTCGCCGATGGCGCCGCTGCCGGGAGGTCCGGGCGGGCGCTCGTTCTCGTCCGCGTCGGTCATGTCGTGTCGCACCGCGACTTCCACTTTAGTGACCGCGGCGCGGTTCCGCCAACGCCGTCAGATGGCCGGCCGGCCCGACTCGTCCGCCGGCGCCGTTGGGGGGTTCGCGACCGGCGCCTCGTGCACCGTTTCGCCACCCGGGCGTTCGAACAACGCCGCCGGATAGCCGTTGTCGAAGTGCACGTGCTCGACAAACTGCTCGGCGACCAGCGGACCGATGATGCGCCCGTCCGCGTCGGCGGGGAAGAACTGCCGTTGCCGTTCCCTCTCGATGCCGTCGCAGTCTCGGTAGCGGAGCCACTTGCCGACCCAGAGTCGCTGGCGCAGGAACGGTGCCTCGAGCTCGGCGTGGACGTGGTCGATCAGCCCCGTGTCGTGGTTCAGGTAGAGAACGAACCACGGCCCCGGGACCATCGGGTTCGGATCGTCGAAGACGATCTTCAGGCGCTCCCAGTGGCCGTCGGCGTCGTCGACGGGGGGAAGAGAGGTGACCGTGGCGGGAATCTCCGCGGCGAGAAAGGGAAGCGAGAACCAGAACAGGCCGCTGACCATCTCGAAGCGCGTCACCGCCAGCTGGTCGCTGTCGACGATCGGCTTCCCGTCGCTGAAGATCCACGTCTGGTCTCCGTCGATCCCGAAGATCACCGAGCTCGGCAGGCCGATGGAGTCCATGCGGGCCTTCGCCCCGGCGTGCAGCGGGGCCCTGTACCAGCCGATGCTCTCCGACGAAATCTGCCGGCCGCGGTCGATCACGTTCAGGGTGGAAATGAAGCTGACGTCGCGGCGCGCCATCCACCGATTCCATCCCCCCGCCGCGTCGATGGCCCGCGCCAGCACTCTTCCCGCCTCGCCCTCGGGCAATCGCGGGCCTTTCGAGCGCTTCGCCTCCGGGGCCGAGGAGCAGGCGGCGCACAGAGCCGCCAGCAGCCCCGCTGCCAATCGAGCACGCCACGCAGTCACGCCCACCCGATAGGGCCGCGCCGCGCGCCTTGTCAATTGCGGCGGTGGATTCGATCGGACGGATCGGTCCGATGGGTCCGATCGATCGGATCCTTCACCAGAGTCCCCCGGGTTTACGTGCCTCGGGCATGCCGGTACTCTCTCCGTGATGGGACGACGCACCGGTAGCGCCGATCTGCCGTTGCACGGCGGGCACGTTCCGCGCTGGCTGGCCGATCGCATGACGCGCCTCGGCCGCGTCATCGCCGAGGCCATCGTGCACGAGTACGGGCGCGACGAGCTCCTGCGCCGGTTGGCACAGCCCTTCTGGTTCCAGTCCTTCGGCGCGGTGATGGGCATGGACTGGCACTCCTCGGGCATCACCACCAGCGTCATGGGCGCCCTCAAGCGCGGCTTGCAGCCGCTGGAAGACGAGCTCGGCATCCACGTCTGCGGCGGTCGCGGCGCCCATTCGCTTCGAACGCCCGCCGAGCTCATCGATCTGGCCGAGCGCACCGGCGTCGACGGCGAGAGGCTGGCGCGCACGAGCCGCCTGGTCGCCAAGGTGGACAGCGCCGCCGTGCAGGACGGCTTCACGCTCTACCTGCACAGCTTCGTCGTGACGGACGACGGCAAGTGGGCGGTGGTTCAGCAGGGGATGGACGCGGTGCGCCGCCAGGCGCGGCGCTATCACTGGCTGTCCGAGGGTCTGGAGAGCTTTCTGGACGAGCCGCATACGGCGATCGAGGGGCCCAATCGCGGGCGCATCGTGAACCTGGCGGATCGCCGCGCCGAGGACTCGCGCTTCTGGCAGCTGCAGCTGACGCGCGGGGATCCGGAGCGCGTGATGGCGGCGCTGCACAAGATCCGCGAGTCGATGGATCGCGCGCGCGCGCCGATTCCACATCTGTCCCTGCCGGCGCACCACGACGTGCGGCCGACCGATGTTCTGCTGCGCCGCCTGCGCGGCACGCTCGCCGCGGCGGCGGAGCGCGGCCCGGAGGACTTCACCGAGCTGCTGCTCCTGCCCGGAGTCGGCGCCCGCACCGTGGCGGCGCTGGCCATGGTCGGCGAGGTGGTCTACGGCGCCCCGTGCCGGTTCTCGGATCCGGCGCGTTTCTCGATGGCGCACGGCGGCAAGGACGGCCATCCGTTTCCGGTGCCGCTTCGCGTCTACGACGAGACCATTCGCGTCCTGCGCGCCGCCGTACGTCGCGCCAAGCTCGGCCAGGACGACGGGCTCGCCGCGATCCGCCGCCTCGACCGGCAGGCGCGGCTCCTCGAGCAGACCGCAAGCGGCCCCGGCTTCGACGAATTCATCGAAGCGGAGCGGGCCGCTTCGGCCGACTACGGCGGCAGAACCGTCCTCGGCCCCGCCGAGCCCGAGGACGAAGCGCCCCAACGTCGCCGGCGGGTCCGCTCCCGGCAGCTCAAGCTGCTCTGATCGGGCTCGAGCCGGCGTAACAGCCCGTTGAAAAAATCGAAACGCCCTTCGACAAGCGTGTCCGGGGTTTTTCAACGGGCTGGTAAGGGTCTCGATGCAGGACTGCCGCCCCGCTCTTGTTCCATCGCGCGGCCGATCGTCATCGGGGTGGGGGATATGTTGATAGCCGTCGTTGCGTGTCGTTGCGTTGACGGCTCAGCGCCAAGGCGTTTAAGCTGCGTCTTGACGCCAACAAAGGGGGGGTTCTCGATGGCAAACGATCGCCAGCAGATGCTCCGCGTCGCACTGGTCGTCTTCGGAGTCGCCTTTCTCCTGGTGTACCCGCTCATGGTCGTGTGGCCATCCGGCTGGGCATGGCAGCCCGGCCAGCACGAATACGAGCAGATGATCGTCGGCGTCTACGCGACGCTCGGCATCTTTCTGATTTGGGCGTCGCGACAGCCCGATGCGCACCTGAGTCTCATCTGGTTCACGGTCTGGTCGAGCGCCGTGCACGGGGGCATCATGTTGGTGCAAGCGCTCGTCGACCCGGCGGAACACGGCCATCTGCTCGGAGACGTGCCTGCCCTTCTTCTCGTCGCCGTGGTGCTCGGCGCTCTCACGCCGCGCGGCGTGACGAGGCGTGCGGTGGGCGGCGCGGTCTGACGAGTAGCGACTCTTCGACGCGAACCGAGGCACGCTGTAGAGGGGCGACGGCGGCGCGATCTCGACTCCGGCGGAGTGGAATCGCTCCTGGATGTTCATCGTCGATGCGGTCGAACGATCAACGAGGCGGTCGTGATTTTGCCTCTGAGCCACGCGCACCGGAAGATGTCTTCTTTCCGTAGGCGACCCGCCGGATGCGACCGGCGTCGTCGTCGCTGACCAGCAGCGATCCGTCGCGGGCGACGAAGGGGACCACCGGGCGCCCGTAGACGAAGCCGCGCTGCTCGTCCTTGATGAACCCGGTGAGGAAGTCCTGCGGCCGGCCGGCCGGCTTCCCGTTCTCGAAGCGCAGGCGACGACCTTGTACCCGGTCAGCGGCTCGCGGTTCCAGCTTCCGTGGAAGCCGACGAACAGCGCGCCCCGATAGGAAGGAGGAAACTGCTCTCCCTCGCGGTCGATCAGGCGGCGAACACGGCCGGCGGCGCTCTCCACCACCAGCACGTCGCCGGACGGGAGAAGCGCCATCTCGCGCGGCATCGAGAGATCCTCGGCGAAGAGGTTGACGCGAAAGCCCTCCGGCGCGCGCAAGGGCACCTGCGACGCGTCGACCTTGAAGAGCTGGCTGTGCAGAACCTCAGATTCCCCCGGAGTGGGAAGGCGCTTCGCGCCCAGGTCCTCCGCCGACTGCGCGGCGGCGACGCCGGCACAGAGCAAGGCCAGGAAGATCACCGGGAGAAACACCTCGGGGGAGCGCATGCGGGCCACGATAGACCCGGGCCGGCGCGCTGGGAAGCATCCTCCGCCTCCCCCAACAACTCAACAACTCAACAACCCAACAACTCGCTTTTCGTCTCGTTCATCTCGCGTGCGAGCTCCGCCAGCGTCGCCGCTTGGAACCGGGATTCGGAGCCAGCCAGGAGACGATCGAGGGCGCCGAGGAACGGAGCGCCGGTACGCACGGCGAGCCAGCTCGGGATGCCGAACGGACGGACGTCGACCGCCTCCCATGGGTGGAAGTACAGGTGCAGGTACGGGCAGCCGGTCGCAGCGAGCCGTGCCGCGATTGGACCGAGGCGCGGGCCTGCGGCGCGGTACCAGAGGAAGGAGACGGGCAGGCGGATCGCCGGCAGGACGGAGATGGGAATGCGGAGCAGGCCGTCTTCGAACCAGGGAACACGCGGCCGGCGCAGACCGTTGTAGCGACCGGGCACCCAGGTCGGGTGCGCGGAGGCGTCGTAGGAGAAGCCGGCCTCGAGCAGCCGCGAGGGCGGGCAGGGCAGGAGGTGCGGCGTGCGAATGCCGTACACCGGCCCGCCGGTTGTGTCCTCCACCACCCGGCGCGCCTCCGTCAGGCGAGCGTGCGCCTCGCTCTCGTCCATGCGCCCGTAATCGTCCTGATGGCCGAGCCCGTGCGAGGCAACCTCGTGCCCGGCCTCGGCGAGGGCCCGCACCCGTTCCGGCCGCGCCCGGGCGTAGGTCGCGGTGACGAAGAACGTGGCGCGCGCCCGGTGCTTCGCCAGCAGGGGAAGGATGAGATCGAGACCGCGCGAGGTGACGTCCATCTGCACGACCGCGTCGAGCGCGTGCCCGCGTTCCACCGGCCAGTCGAACTCCTCGACGTCGAAGGTGAGCAGCAGCCGCTTCACCCGGCCGTCCCCTCCAACGTCCCGCCGCCGGCGCGCTCTGCGGGTCGCTCCGCGACGCACATCGACGAGAGGGCGCCGTCGCGCCAGTCGGGAAGCGGCCGCAGTCCGGCGCCGCGCATGTACGCCTCGATCTGCGGCCGGGAAAAGAGATGGATGCGCACGCCGTGCAAGCCGTGATACGCGGCGTACACCGCAACCCAACAGGTGGCGGCGCGGATAGAGAAGCCCGAGGCGGCCGCCGGGCCGCAGCCAGGAGGCGAACCCGGCGATGGTCGCCGCCGGGTCGAGTACGAACTCGAGCGAGCCGACGCACAGGACCCAGTCGAAGCGGGATTGCACGCCGAGCTGCTGCATGTCCTGGATCGCGACGGCGAAGCCGCGACGGCGGCAGTGAGCGGCCATCGCCGGCGTGACGTCGACGCCGACCGCCCGCGCACCCTCGTCGCGCAGCCAGGCGAGCGTCTCGCCGTCGCCGCAGCCGGCGTCGAGCACCAGCTCTCCGGGCCGCGGCCGCACCAGATCGTGCAGAGCGCGCTGCTCCTGCTCGCGCAGCGCCCCCAGCGGCCAGCGGCCGCGCAGGGCGCCGTAGTCCCGAGCGGCGCGCTCGAAGTGCTCGGCGACGCTCATCGGTCTCCTATTTCTCGTCCGGCACGTGCGCGAGGATCGAGAGGATGGCGCCGGCGGCGACGGCGCGCACGTCGGGGTCGGGGTCGGCCAGACCGGGACCCAGGTCGGGGATGAGATCGGGGTCGGGAACGAGGGCGGCCAGGCGCATGACCGAGGCGCGCTGATCGGGCGGCGTCTCCGACAGGCGGTGGCGAATCTCGTCCGCGATCCCGTCGTCCCCCAAGGCGACGAGGGTCTTCACCGCCTCCTGCTGCACCGTGTCGGCTTCGTCGTCGAGCGCCTTTCGGAGCGATGGTATCGCCTGCGTAGCGTTCCAGACCCGCAACGCGCGCGCCGCCAGGGCGCGGACATCGGGATCGGGATCTTCCGTCAGGACGGTGGCGACGCGGTCGACCGGGCGGTCCTCGTCGAGCGAAGCGAGCGCTCGCAGGGCGCGGATGCGCACCGTCCGATAGGGCGAGTCCAGGGCGGCGATGAAGTCGGCGCGACTTCCCTTCGGATCGGAGCGGGCCAGAATCTCGAGCGCCAGCGCCTGCTCGTAGCGGCCCCCGTCGCGCACGTACTTGCGCGCCGCGCCGGCCAGCTCGGCGTCGTCGAGAAAGCGCGCCGCCCGCAAGCCCGCCCAGCGCTGAAAGGAATCCTCGCTCTGGATCGAGAGGGCGAGCAAGGTGCGCGCCGCGCTCTCCAGGGCGGCCGGGTCCTTTTCGTGACCGGCGTGCACGATCGCGTCGTAGGCTTCCCCGTAGTGACCGGCTCGCATGAGATCCGCCAGGTGTGCCGTGTCCTGGCCCCGCGCGGTGGCCGGCAGCGAGAGGAGCACGAGCGCGGCGAGGGCGCCTGCCTTGCGAAGAAGGCGCTGGCGATCTGCGGGCTCTGTTCTCCCGATGCGCCGCCGGGATCGGGTGCGTGCGCTGTCGTTCGTCATTCGTGTAGATCCCTCCGGCAGCCGTCGTCCGCCGTGCATCGATAGATGAACATCTGGCGCCTCCCGTCTTGCTGAATCACCTCGCGCTCGGCGCCCGGGTAGAGCTCGCTGATCGTTTCGCCGATGCGCCGGAACTCGGGAATGAGCACGAACGCGGCATCGCGCGACAGGTGCTCGGGCAGGTCCTGCTCGGAGAAGCCGGTCACGGCGCGGGTGCCGTGCGAGAAGAACTGGAAGATCGGAGAGTCGGCGAGCAGGAAGGGGCCGGTGAACAGGTAGTAGTCGTATGTCGTGCCCATGCGGTCGAGCACCCGCAGGACGTCCCACTCGCGCGGCATGTCGTTCATGAAGCGGACGAAGCGGTAGTAGCCGATCAGGTTGAAGGAGGTGGCCACCGCGATGAGCAGGAGGTAGATCGCCGCGACGTCGGCGCGGCGCAGGCGGATCCAGCGGCCGCTCCTCCGCAGCAGCGCCTCCAGGCACACGGCGACGAAGATGAAGGGCACCGGGAAGAGGATGATCAGCCGCGTGTACGACGGTGGGTCGAGAATCAGGATGCTGCCGAGGACGAGGCCGAGCACGGTCCACAGGACGAGGAAGAGGTAGCGCCGGTCGCGGATGCGCCACAGCGCCAGAGCGAAGCCGACGGCGGCGAGCAGCGCCATCCACGGAGAGAGCAGGGGTTGGCCGGTGCCGTACTGCGTGCTGGTGTCGCCGAGAGTCGCGAAGCCGAGGAGCGTTCGCTTCGTCTGCTCCCACAGCACCCCGGGCGTCGACACGGTGCCGAGCGTCGCCTCGACGTGGTGCCGGTTGATCTCCGCCAGCACCGACACCGAGCCGGTTCGGTCGATCTCGAGCACGCTCGGATCTTTGACGTAGTCCAGCACCAGCGGTGTCGCGGCGACGGCGAGGCCGATCGCGTAGCAGAACGCCGTGCGCAGGGTGTGACGCCACGCGCCGCGCAGGATCTGCAGCGCAAGAAACAGGACGGCGACGATCGGGATCAGCCGTCCCGCCGTGTACGAGTACAGGGCCAGCCCGGAGACGACGCCGGCGCCGACCGCCCACAGGGCGCTGCCGCGGCGCAAGGCGACGGCCAGCGCGGCGAAGGCGGTGATCTCGTAGAACAGCACTTGGATGTTCCACAGCCCGATGCGGCTGAAGTGGATCGCCGCGTGGGAGACGGCGTACAGCGCGGTGCAGAGCAGGGCCGCCCGGGATCCGAACCAGGTGCGCACCAGCAGGTAGAGCGGGACGATGGTCAGCGTCCCGAGGATCGCCGACGGCAGCCGCAGGCCGATGATGTTCGGCCCGACCAGCGCGAAGCTGGCCGCGTAGGGCAGGAAGCTCAGATAGGGAGTGTTGTACCAGGGGGAGAAATCGAACACGTCCTTCACCTGGCCGTGCAACAGATTGAGCCCCATGAGCCCGCACTCGGCGGTGTCGAGGTGCACCATGGGCGGCAGCTCGCCGAGGCGCGCGAAGCGGAGGACGGCGCAGGCGGCGAACACGAGCGCGAACAGCAGCGCTTCGCCGCGGCGGTGGAACAGGTGCGGGCGCAGATCGGCCCCGCCTGCATCGGCGCGCCAGGCGAGGAGCGCGATGCCCGCCAGCGCCGCGATCCACGCCAGCAGGGCCACGGTCGGGCGGGGAAACGGCACGCGGGTGACGACGAGCGCGATCATCGACAGGCCGGTGACCGCGATCAGGACGGCGCGAGCGACGTCCGTCTGCAGAGCCCGCGCGACGCGCCCGCGGTTCGGACGCACCAGCGCGGGAGGCAGCTTGTCGACGAACCCGAGGCGGATGAGCAGCAGATCGCGCAACACGATGACGGTGTCGAGCAGGAACCGGAAGGTCGTGGGCTCGCTGTCGTAGCGGTACAGAACGCCGATCTGGTCGATCTTCAGGCCCAGGCGCCGGGCGCGGTGCAACAGCCCCAGGTCGAAGCTGAAGCCGCTCGGTAACGGCGCGGCGAAGAGGCGCTCCGCCGCCGCCGCGGTGAAGCCCTTCAGGCCCGCCTGGCTGTCGCGGATTCGCGGCAGCAGCAGCAGGCGCACGATCCAGTTGAAGAGACGTCCGGCGACGTGCCGCGTGTAGAGGTAGCGGAAGAAGGACGGGCTCACGACGTAGCGCGAGGAGGGGTCCACCCGGTTGGCAATGGCGACGTCCGCGCCGGCGGAAAGGGACCGGCAAACGCGCTCGATCTCGCTCGGCGGATAGGCGAGATCGGCATCGAGAAAGACGCGCACATCGCCGCGCGCCGCCTGCATGCCGCGCACGATCGCCGCCCCCTTGCCCTCGTTGCGCTCGCTCCGGATCACCTGCACCGGAGTCGCCGCTCCGGCCGTGATCCGTTCCAGGAGCGCCGCGGTCAGATCGGTGCTGCCGTCGTCGACGACGATCAGCTCGGCGGGCCGTCCCAGCGTCCGCAGGTAGTCGAGGAGGGCTCGCACGGTGTCGGCGATGAATGCCTCACCGTTGAAAACGGGCACGATGACGGACAGTGCGGGACGTTCTGTTTGTTCGACAGAGGATCCCATGATCGCGCCGGGGGCGGCGCCCAGGCATAGAGCCAACTCACGGCGGCGAAGTCAACAACGCGGAGCGCGGACTCTTCCCCGAGGTTCCGCGGATCGAGAGTGCCGGGCGAACGCGATTGAAATTCCCCCGACGACGTGTCACGTCACGCGCGGGGAACAACCCGGAAAATCGAGCGCCGGCGTCGAATGTCGCACCGCAGGCGCGTCGACAGGGGGGAGACAAGACAGATGCGGATCGGTCTCGTTTTGGCGTTCGTGTCCACGCTGCTGATGGCAGGCGCCGGGGCGGCGCAGGCGCAGACCTGCAGCGGCGACTGCGACGGCAACAGAGTGGTCACCATCGACGAGTTGATCAAAGCCGTCGGCATCGCGCTCGGGAGCACTGCGGCCGGCGACTGCCTCGCGGCGGACGCCGACGGGAGCGGAACGATCACGATCGACGAGCTGGTCGCCGCCGTGAAGCGGGCGCTGGAGGGCTGCGGTCCGGCGCCCGCCCTGCGCATCAACCAGTTCCAGGTCCTCGGCACGCACAACAGCTACCACTTGCAGGCGGTGCCGGCCCTCTTCAAGTTGATCTACGACTTCAGCGCCGCCATCGCCATGACACTCGAGTACAGCCACCTGCCGCTCGACGAGCAGTTCGAGAGCGAAGGCATACGGCAGGTGGAGCTCGACGTCTTCGCCGATCCGGATGGGGGCCTGTACGCCAGCCCGTTCGGCCTGCGGGCGATCACCGGCAATCCCGACGCGACCATTCCGGAGCTCGAGGCGCCGGGCTTCAAGGTTCTGCACGTCCAGGACATCGACTACAACACGACCTGCCAGACCTTCGTCGAATGTCTGCAGACGATCAGATCGTGGTCCGACGCGCACCCGGACCACATGCCGATCATGATCCTGGTGGAGGCCAAGGACGAGGCCATTCCGAACATCCCCGACGTGGTGGAGTTCGTGGTGCCGGTCCCGATCGGCGCGACCGAGCTCGACGGCATCGACGCCGAGATCCGCTCGGTCTTTCCCGAGGATCGGATCATCACGCCGGACGACGTGCGCGGCGATCGGGCGACGCTCGAAGAGGCCGTGCGGACGGACGGCTGGCCCACCGTCGACGAGTCGCGCGGCAAGGTGCTGTTCACCCTCGACAACGGCGGGTCCGTCAAGGCCGCCTACATCGACGGCCACCCGTCCCTGGCGGGCCGCGTCATGTTCACCAGCTCGGCGCCGGGCGAGCCGGAAGCCGCGTTCGTCAAGCTGAACGATCCGATCGGCGACTTCGACATGATCCAGGAGGTGGTGGCCGAGGGGTTCGTCGTCCGCACCCGGGCGGACGCCGACACGATCCAGGCGCGCAACGACGACACGACCATGCGCGACATGGCGCTGGCCAGCGGCGCGCAGTGGGTCAGCACCGACTATCCCGTGCCCAACCCCGACTTCGGCACCGGCTATCAGGTGACGATCCCCGGCGGCATGCCGGCGCGGTGCAACCCGATCAGCGCGCCGCCCGGCTGCCGCCCGGAGGAGATCGAGGACCTCGGGGCGCCGTCTCCTTGAGTCGGTGCCGCCCTCCTAATCGTAGTCCTCGTTCAGGGCGCGCAGGAACGCCGCCAGCGGTTCGACATCGTCCGCCGTCAGGGCGATCCCGCTCAGCTCCGGAGCGGCGTTGCGCACCGCGCCCGCCCGCGCCAGTGCGGACTCTCGGATGTAGAAGTCGATCACGTCCTCCAGCGTGTCCTCCCGGCCCGTGTGCAGGTAGGGCGCCGACTGGCCGAGCGACCGCAGGCCGGGCGTCTTGAAGAGGGCGATCGCCGCCGGCAGCAGCTGCGCGTCGTCGCATTGCGCCGGGGGCAGGCCGCTGCGCTCGCAGAGCAGCGCCTCGAGCTCCGATTGCGGTGCGGGTAGGGCGGGGTTGGCAAAGACGTTCCACATTCCCAGATCCGTGCGGCCGGGGGCGTCCGCGGTCGGAACGCCGGCGAAGATGCCGACCGCGTCGGGATGCGACGGCGACGGCGGCAGATAGACCTCGGGCGCGTCGTTGCGCTCTTCGAGGCCAGGGACGGCGACCGCGGCGAAGGTGCCCGGCCCGTGAACGGCGTCGTACTCGTCCTGCGCGGCGCCGGTGTTGTGCAGGGAGAAGTCCGTGAAGTTCGGCGCGGCGTGGCAGGCGATGCAGTTCCCCACCCCGCCGGCGGCGTTCTCCTGCTCGGCGAAGAAGATCCGCAGGCCCTGCAGCTCGCGCGGTCCGAAGATGAACTCCTGGGCGTGGAGCTCGAACGCCCCGTCGTCGAGATCGACGTAGCGGGGACGGGAGAGCGCTTCGATTTGGGCGCGAAGCCGCCGGCTGTACGCAAGATCCGATTCGCCGGTCTCGGGACGTCGCGGCAGGCCGTTCTTGCGCAGGAAGCGATCGTACGGTGAGCCGTCGAGCTCGCCGTTGGTGTCCCGAGCGAAGACCAGCGACTCGACGTAGGCGCCGATCAGGTCGGCGACCGCGTCGAGGATCTGCTCGTCGGAGGCGTCGCCGGCGTCGATGCGGAACGCCGGCGGAAGGCGGAGCTTGTCCGGAATGCTCGGGTCCGTTCCGCTCAGCAGCACCGGGTAGGGCAGGGCGCCGAAGTCGGCCGCCAGGGCGCCGCGGCCGTCGTCGCCGCGGACGACGGCGGCGATGTGCGCCACGGCGGTCGGGGACTCGTCCGCCAGCCAGCCGAAGTTCCGCCCCGTCAGCGTTCCCTTGACGAGATCGGCCACCGAGGCGAACTCGCCGTCGAAATGCAGCAGGAACGGGCCGGATCGCACCAGCGTGGCGTCGACCAGTGCCGGCGAGTTGCGCAGCGCCGTCACCCGCCCGTCCTCGCGCTCCGGCACCGGGCTGCGGCGGGCGAAGTCCGCATAGCTGCGCACGCCGCCGCCGCGGAAGTCCGCTTGCTCGTCGACCAGATGGCAGGCCCGGCAGTTCATCGACTGGCCCTGGAAGGGTCCGGGCAGCGGCGCCCGCGTCGTCTGCGTGAGGTCCATGACCGGATCGCCCTGCGACAGGGGATCGTTCACCCGGCCGCGGTTGTGGGCGTAGAAGAACTGGGCGAAGCGCGTCTCGAGGAAGAGGCGCTCGCCGGCGGCGACCTCGGGGGGATCGGGCGCCTCCCGCGGCTGCGCCTGCGGGTCGCTGCGCAGCCGGCGAGAGCGAGGACGCCGGTGGCGAGAAGAACGAGAAGATTCCTGGTCATCCGGTGCTCCATCGGTTGGCGGATCAGAACCCGAACGCGGC
This sequence comes from uncultured bacterium, assembly GCA_963721115.1. Classification (GTDB taxonomy): domain Bacteria; phylum Desulfobacterota; class Binatia; order HRBIN30; family CADEER01; genus CAVRIA01. The sequence continues at coordinate 32,163 of CAVRIA010000022.1, read as the reverse complement.
GCCGACCAGGAAGGCGTTCGCCTCGTTCTGGCCGGGACCGGCGGGCAGGAAGTTGGTCACCTGGGAGAGGCTGGTGCCGTCCGATGCCAGGTACCACTCGAACGCCATCTGGAAGGCGACGAGGGGCATCGGCCGATAGGCCAGGCCCCAGGTGAGACGGGTCAGATGCGGGCTGCTCTTGTCGAAGCGCGTCAGGACGCCGTCGCGGAAATCGATCCCGTCGACCAGGCCGCTGAACCACACCTGCTCGGGGCGGAAGACGGCGACCAGCCGGGGGTTTTCGAACGGGCGGCCGAGCACGGTGCGGTTGAGCAGCTGCGGCCAGAACGAGTAACGCAGCTCGATCCAGTAGCCCTGCTTGGACTCGGCGAGACCGGCGAGCTCGAACTCGACCTCGTTCTCGACGTGGTCGTTCTCCAGCGCCCCTTCCGTGTCGATGGCGCGCTCGGCGAAGCCCCGGGCGACGCTCTGGATGCCGCCGAAGTGCGTGTACACGTACTCGGCCTCGATCTCGAACGGGCCGTAGGTGTAGAGACCGTCGCCGCTGATCGAGTAGAGGCTCTGGTCGGGCAGGAAGTCGGGGGTGTAGCGGCCCCAGTAGAACGAGGTGGCGATCTCGCTGCCGATCTGCGGGCTGAGCGAGAAGCGGCCGGTCACCGCCTTGGCGTCCTTGCTGTCGATGCCGAAGGTCCCGGTGGACGGCGACACCTTGACCTCGGTGGCGTTGAGCGTCGTGTCGCCGACGCGGCTCTCGGCGACCTGCTCGATCTCCGTGTCCAGGTTGACGCCGTTCACGACGTAGAGCTGGTAGCTGCCCAGAAGAGAGTCCGAGAGCTCGAGGTCGCCGTTGAACCCGGCGCCGAGCTCGTCCCACGCCGCCGTGGTCGGCAGAACCGGGGCGCCGCGGTCGACGAGCGGGCGGCGCGGCAGGTTCCAGCGGTTGTCGTCGTGGTTGAGGTTGAAGCGGCCGACCGGGACGAGCAGCGCCCCGCCGCGCAGGCGCAGCCAGTCCCAGAGGTCGAACTGCAGCCAGGCCTGCTCGAGCGAGATCTCCGACCCGTTGGTCGCCTCGATCGCCTGCTCGGCGCGCAGCCCTCCGTCGGTGCCGCTGAGCGTCTTCTCCACCTCGAGCTGGCGGAAGCGTTCGAACTCCAGCTCGATGCCCGAGCGCAATCGCGGCGCGATGTTCGCGTCCGCGGTCAGGACGACGCGCCGCAGCGTGAAGGTGTCGTGGATGCCGTCGAGGCTGTTGTGCTCGAAGCGGAACGATCCGTATCCCCCGAGCTTCACGCGGTCGAGGGCGGTGCGGTAGAAGGGCTCTTTCTCGCCAGCGGGCTCCGGCGCCGGCGCCGCTACCTCGGCAGGCACCGGCGCGGCCGCCGGGGCAGGTGGTGCTGGTGCCGCCTGCCGTTGTTTTTTCAGCTCGTCCTTCAGCTCCTGGAGCTCGTGCTCCATACGCTCGACCCTGTCTTCCAGGGTCTCCCCCCGGGCCGGCAGCGGCGGCGACACCGCCGCGGTGGCGAGCCACAGGCTCGCGGCGAAAACGATCAGCCTGCCCTTCATTGCGCTCTCTCCCTTCGTCCGCTTCGCCGGGGTCTCGAAAAAGAAAGAGCCCGGCGAGTTGAAATCTCTCGACGGGCTCTGGACGCATCTGGTCGCGGGCCTCTCGCCTGCGGGTGCAGGCGGTCTCGCTTCTGGTGATCGGTTGGCGCGCTCAGCCGCTCATCGGTCCTCTCCGTGCGGCGGAATCGCCACCCAGCCGCGGTGGGCGCGCGACTCGGCGATCACCACGACGCGTTTGCAGCGGCGGCACTTGAGCTCGAGGCGGTTGGCGACCAGCCGCGCCATCAGGCTGCCGCAGTGGCAGCGCACCTCCGCCGCCGGCCCCGATCGCTCTGCCTCCGCGGGGGCGCGCGGCTGCGCCCGGCGGGCTCGCTGCTCAGTCGTCAGAGCCATTGCTCGTCAACCACATCTCGAAGAGCGGCACCGCCACGAAGGCGCCGAAACCGATCCACTCGGCCAGCCAGCTTCCCACCTCCAGGTAGGCGAAGCCGCCGGAAACGTAGGTGATCAGCCACGGCGCGACCAGGTCGCCTGCCAACCCGGCGAAGGCGAGCAGGATGAAGAGCCGCTGGACTCCCAGCGGCAGGCGCGTGGCGATGAAGAGGTGCGCCAGCACCAGGTATACGATGCCCATGATGAAGGCGTGAAAGTGGGTCGTCTCCACGAGCTGGCGCGAGGTCTTGGCGAACGTCATCTCTCCGTTGCGTTCGCCGCCGCGGTAGTAGGAGGCGACCTGGCTCGGGCGCGGCCCGACGTGGCCGAACTCGAACGCCGCCAGGGTGACCATCCCGATCGACACGAAGACGAGGAAGGCGGTGTACACCAAGCGCACCTCGAGGCGCGCGTTGCGCAGCAGGTAGCCGCGATTGGCGAATGCCTTCATCGCAGCGGCTCCGCGTCGGCCGGGATCGGGCGCGGTGCAGCGAAGGCGCGGAACGCGATCGAGCCGAGCCGCTGCACGCCGCGCGGCGTGATCCGCAGCGCTCCTTCGAACGGTTGCGACGCCCCGCCGGCGGCGGCGAGCAGCAGCGCTTTCGACCACGCCTCGGCATCGGTTGCCGACGCTGCAACCACGACCGCGGCGGCCGGTTCGCTCAGGGGCTCTCCGCTGCGCGGGTCGACGATGTGCCCGACGCGGCGGGCGCCGAGGCGCCGCTGGTGCCCGAGGGCGGACGAGACCGACAGGGCTCGGTCGCGTAGGTGCAACGTCCCGAGCGCGCAATCGCCGTTCAGGTCGCGCACCGCAACCGGCCACGCCCCGGCGCCGGCGGGGGCGCCGATCGCGTACTGACTGCTCTCGCCGAGGCTGAGCAGGGCGCGGCGGACGCCGCCGGCGCGGAGCAGCGCCACGCAGCGGTCGACGGCGTACCCCTTGGCGATGCCGTCGAAGTCGAGCTGTACGCCCGGCGCCAACCGCAGTCGGCGTTCGCCGTCGAATCGCACCCGCTCGCCGATGTCGCCCGCTTCGGCGGCCGCGATCGTCGCGGGCGACGGCCAGCCGGCGGACGTGCGCCAGAGCCGGGTCAGCGATCCGATGGTCACGTCGAAGGCGCCGCCGGTCGCGGCGCTCAGTCGCTGCGACCGCCGCAGCAGCTCGGCCATGTCCGCGCTCACCTCGGTCGGGTTCCCGGCCCGCGCGTTGAGCCGGCTCAGCTCGCTGTTCGGATCGAAGCGGGAGAACACGGACTCCAGCCGGTGCCCCTCCGTGAAGCAGCGCCGCATGAGTCGCCGTGCCGCCGGAGCCGGCAGGCCGTCGACCTCGATCGAGAAGTAGGTCCCCATCGTGTAGTGGACCTCGGTGACCGGCGCGGCGCCCGCCGGGCGCGCGAACACGAGAGCCAGCAGGGCGAAGACGAGCCGGAGATCCCCCCCGGCGCGGCGGCTCCTCGATCCGGCCGGCGTCGCCATCGCTTTCGCGCTCACGGCGCCACCGGTGCCGCGGTTGCCGGCGGGCTCGCCGGCGCGACCGTCGCTTCGGCGAGGGCCATCGCCTTCTTCACCGCGCGGCTCGCGGCCTGGACCGATAGGGTCGCCCCGGCGATGTTCGCGATCGCGCTACCCGGCTGCAGCGACTCGCCGGGGCCCTTCTTGCGGTACTGGGCGAGGAAGCGCTTGTGGCGGATCTCGCCGCCGTACGCCTCGCGATAGGCGACGACGGCGACGTCCTCAACGCTCCCGTCGGGGCGGATGCCGACGACGAAGGTGATGGGCCGGTGCTTACCGATCTCCTCGACGAGGAAGGCGCGGCCCAGGAGTACGTCTCCGTGCCAGGCGGTGAAGGTCGGGTAGCGCGGCTCCCAGATCGATGGAGCGGTGGAGCCGAGGTGAGCGCGCATCTTCTCCCGCAACGCCTCGGTGGCGACGATGTCGCTGCGCTCGATGCGGTCCGCGTCGGGGAACACGGCGTGCGGCGCCTCTTCCTCGCTGAGGAACATCCCTTCCTGGCCGCGGCAGGGGGAGCGCCAGGTCAGCAGGCTCGCCGCGAGCACGAACGCCGCCGTCCCCATCCAATGCGGTGCGCTCGCCCGCCGTGTCGATCTCGTCATCGCCCCCGCTTGCCTGAAAATGATTGTGAAACTCATTCTCATCTACAACGGCGACGATGATGGAGTCAACTGCGGCTTGTGGCTTTTAAGCGGTAGGGCGCCACCGGCCCGCGGTCCCCGCGGCCGCATCGGCAGTTGCGGCACTTGATTGTGGTGCGGGCGTCCCGCCTGCACGGGGGCTGGGTTGGAGGGGGAGAGAGCGGTCCGATGGACCGCTGTGCAGGCCGGAGGCCTACACCACAAGAGAGATTCCCTCCCCGCGGTCCCCGCGGCCGCATCGGCAGTTGTCGGCAGTTGATTGTGGTGCGGGCGTCCCGCCTGCACGGGGCTGGGTTGGAGGGGGAGAGAGCGGTCCGATGGACCGCTATGCAGGCCGGAGGCCTACACCACAAGAGAGATTCCCTCCCCGCGCCCCCCGCGGCCGCATCGGCAGTTGTCGGCAGTTGATTGTGGTGCGGGCGTCCCGCCTGCACGGGGCTGGGTTGGAGGGGGAGAGAGCGGTCCGATGGACCGCTATGCAGGCCGGAGGCCTACACCACAAGAGAGATTCCCTCCCCGCGCCCCCCGCGGCCGCATCGGCAGTTGTCGGCAGTTGATTGTGGTGCGGGCGTCCCGCCTGCACGGGGCTGGGTTGGAGGGGAGAGAGCGGTCCGATGGACCGCTATGCAGGCCGGAGGCCTACACCACAAGAGAGGTTCCCTCTCCGCGCCCCTCTCTCCGGTGGCTCCGCCCCGCGCGGCCGCCCTGCGGACGGGATTGCTTGACAAGCGCGCCGCCGGTAGGTTACTGACTGGTCAGTAACTATGCCCCAGATTGCCGCGACAGACACCGGCACGCGCCGCCGGGCACAGATTCTCGAAGCGGCGACGGCCGTCTTCGCGCGCAGCGGCGTGCAGCAATCGCGCATGGACGACATCGCCGCCGAGGCGAAGCTCAGCAAGCCGGCTCTGTACCTGTACTTCGAGAGCAAGGACGCCATCGTCGCCGAGCTGATGAAGCGCCTCTTCGAGCTCGAGGTCGCCGATCTGAAGAAGCTCGAGCAAGCGCCGGGCACGGTCGCCGAGCGGCTGCTCGCCTTCGACGATCTCGTCCAGCGCCAGTACCGCGAGCTCGGAGTTCCGCCGTCGCTCTTCTGGGAATTCTACGCCCTCGCCTTGCGCGAACGGCGGGCGCGCGCCCTCGTACGCCGCTACTTCGGCGCCATCCGCGAGCGACTCGAGGTTCTGGTCGCCCAGGGCGTCGCCGCGGGAGAGCTTCGCGATGTCGACCCGGCAACGACCTCGCTGGCGATCCTGGCCGTCTGGGAGGGCCTGGGCCTGCTGTGGGCGACCGAGCCGAAGGCTATCGACTGGCGCGCGCAAGCCGACGCCGCGCTCGGCCTGCTGCTGGCGGGCATCATCCGTTCACCCCGTGATTCGTTGTAGGGAGGTCGACCATGTCCCGAACGACTGCAGAGACGATGCAATCGGCCGGCGCGATGCCGGCGAAAAAGGCGCCCGGCCCGCGCGGTCTGGCCCTGTTGCGCGCGGCGCGCGTGATCTCCACGGATCCGCTCGGCATGTACGAATCGCTGCGCGCCGAGTACGGCGACGTCGTCGGCGCCCGCCTCGGCTGGTTGGACATGATCATGGCCTTCCACCCGGACGGCGTCGGCCACGTTCTGCACGAACGGCACGTCATCTACCACAAGGACAACCCCGACTACCGCATGCTGCGGCCCATCCTCGGCGACGGTCTGGTCACCGCCAACGGCGACCTGTGGCGGCGCCAGCGCCGCCTCATCCAGCCCGCCTTCCACCGCCAGCGCGTCGAGGCCTTCGGAACGCTCATGACCGAGCGCGCCCTCGGCGTCGCCGAGACCTGGGAGCGCGCCGCGCGCGCCGGCACGCCGCTCGACGTGGCGGCCGAGATGATGCGGCTCACCCTCGAGATCGCGACGAGCACTCTCTTCGGGGTCGAGGGCGGCGATCTGGCGGCCGTCGTGCGCGAGCAGTTCACGGTCGTCAACCGGCGCGTCATCGAGCTCTTCAGCCGGCCCTGGATGACGTTGCCGGTCGCGCGCAGCCTGCCGACGCCGGGCAACCTGCGCGCGCGCCGCGCCCTGCGCGAGCTCGACGCGGTCGTGCACCGCATCATCGTCGAAAAGCGCGCCCGGCCCGGCGCCGGCGACGACCTCCTGTCGATGCTGCTCGAGGCGCGCGACGAGGAAGGGGGAATGAGCGATCGCCAGCTGCGCGACGAGGTGATGACGATGCTGCTGGCGGGGCACGAGACGACGGCCAACGCGCTGGCCTGGACGTTCCATCTTCTCTCCCGCTATCCCTTCGCGGCCGAGCGGCTTCGCGCCGAGCTCGACGAGGTTCTCGGCGGCCGCGCTCCGACGGTCGACGACCTGCCGCGCCTCGAGTACTGCCGCATGGTGATCGAGGAGTCGATGCGTCTCTACCCGCCGGTGTGGACCTTCTCGCGCACGCCGCGCGAGCCGGACGCGATCCAGGGATTCGACGTGCCCGTCGGTGCGGTCGTGATCATGTCGCCGTGGATCACGCACCGCCACCCGGCAGTGTGGGAGGACCCCGAGCGCTTCGATCCGGAGCGCTTCACGCCGGAGCGCGCGGCGCAGCGGCCGCGCTTCGCGTATATTCCCTTCGCCGCCGGGCCGCGCCAGTGCATCGGCAGCGGCTTCGCGATGACCGAGACGCAGCTCGTCCTCGGCACCCTGGCGCAGCGCTTTCGCCTCCAACCCGTCGACGACCGCGAGGTCGTCCCGGAGCCGCTCGTCACGCTGCGGCCGCGCGGCGGTCTCCCCATGCGGCTGCAGCTCTGGTAGAGCGTTCGCCATGCTCCGGAGGTCGACATGAGCGTCGAGGTGAACGGAATCGCCCACATCCAGATGACGGTGAACGACCCGGGTCGCTGCGTGCCCTTCTGGGAGAAGCTGTGCCACTTCCTGGGGATGAAGACGCTGATCCGCGCCGACGAGATCGTCTACTGCATCGGCGCCCGCACCGGCATTCTCGTGCGCGGAGCGCCGCCGGAGAAGCGCGCGGTCGCGTTCGACCAGGATCGGGCGGGCCTGCACCACTTCTGCTTTCGCGCCCGGAGTCGCGAGGATATCGACGCGATCCATCGATTCCTCGTCGACGAGCTCGGGGCGCGCATCGTCCATCCACCCGAGGAGGCATCCCACTTCGCCCCCGGTTACTACTCGATCCTCTTCGAGGATCCGGACGGAATCCGCGTCGAGGTCAACCACGTTCCCGGCAAGGGCCACCTGGGCCCGGAGGGCCGGCTCGGTCCCGGCGGCTCCGGTCCGGCCGATCAGTACGGGTCGGGCGGCTTGGGTGGCGATCGGCGGCGCGATTGAGCGCTCTGCTTCTTTGGTCAGTAGCGCGAGCACGACAATCCCGCGGTGAACGGCACGGACCCGAGCACTGAGCTGGAGGCGCCTCGCGTCGACGAAGAAGCCGTGCCCCCCGCCCGCCGGAAACGTTCAGGGTCGTTTCAGGCGAGCGCCGGAACGACCTTCTCCGCCAGGAGGCGTAGCGACGCCGTGGTGACCTCCCGGGGCGTGTTGCTCGATCCGGGAACGACGTGGCAGAAGTCGAGGCCGAGGGCGGCCATCTGCTCGAAGCGTTCGAGAGCCACCTCTACCGGTCCCGCAATTCCGAACCAGTCGATGAACTCGTCCTCGAGCGCCCGCGCGTGCTCGGCGGACGCCCGCGTGTGCTCCTTCATGTCGTAGTGCTCCCGCAGGAACTGCGCCGCCTTCTGCAGCGGCGCCGGCAGCCGGGACATCGGCGAGCCGGGAAACGCGGAGAAGCGCGCGAAGGTGGCAACCGTTCCGCGAATGCCGTCGCGCGCCAGCGCCCGATCGGAATGGATCACGCAGTTGACGAAGGCGCCGCAGCGCAGCGAGGCGGGATCCCGACCCGCCGCCGCGGCGGCCTCCCGCGCCGTGTGGAGAGCCCAGGCGAGATGCTCCGGGTGCGCGCCGACGGCGAACGCGACGCGATCGGCGACGCGCGCCGCCAGCGCGATCACGCGCGGTCCGGTCGCGGCGATCTCGACCGGCACCTTGGGCACGCCGGCCGCCTTCAGCCACTCGATGCGGCTTTCGAAACCGTTGCGCAGCACCGCTCCGCCCGACAGATAGGTCTGCAGCGAACGGACGTAGGTCTCGAAGTCGGCCAGTCGCGCCGCCTCCCGACCGATGCGCTGCGCCGAGGAGTCGCCGCGCCCGATTCCGCAGATCGCCCGCCCGCCGCTCTCGAGCTGAAGAGACAGCGCGGCGGAAGCCGTCACCGCCGGATCGCGGGTGAGGGGGTTGGTCACACCGGTTCCGAGGCGGATCTTCGAGGTCGCGCGGGCGGCCAGCATGAGCTGCCCCCAGACCTCGGGGGCGAGGTTCTGACTGTCCGGCAGCAGCAGGTGCGCAAAGCCGAGGGCTTCCAGCCCCTGCGCCGTTTCGGAGGCCCGCCCCAGCGGGGGAAAGGTTTCGATACCGATTTCCATGCCTCCGTATAACGCCGACGCACGCTTCTTCGCCACCTAGCTCGGCGAGCGGGCGACGATTCGCTTTCTTCGGCGCCGCCCAATCGATACCATCGCCCGCCGAGAGGAGGATGACATGGCCGACCTTCTGACGCGCCCGCTCGGCGAGCTCGCGCGGTGCCTCGCCCGCAAAGAGGCGTCTCCCGTCGACCTGATGCGCGAGGCGCTGAGCCGCATCGACGCCGAGCGCGATCTGAACGCCTTCGTCGCGCTCAAGGAGGAGGGCGACCTTCTGCGGGAGGCGCGCGCGGCGGAGGAACGCATCGGGCGCGGCGAGGGCCGCCCGTTGGAGGGAATGCCGCTCGGCGTCAAGGACCTCGAGGACGTCGCCGGGATGGTGACCAGCCACGGCTCGAAGGCCTTCCGGGACAACGTCGCCGAGCACGACTCGATTCAGGTCGCGCGGCTGCGCGCCGCCGGCGCCATCGTCGTCGGCAAGACCAACGCCCCCGAGTTCGGCGCCACGGCGATCACCAAGAACCCGCTGTTCGGTGTGACCCGCAACCCGTGGAACCTCGAGCGCACGCCGGGCGGATCGAGCGGCGGCTCGTCGGCCGCCATCGCCGCCGGTCTCGTGCCGCTGGTCACCGCCGGCGACGGCGGTGGGTCGATCCGCATTCCCGCCTCCTTCACCGGATGCTTCGGCCTGAAGACCAGCTACGGGCGCGTCCCGCACGGCCCGACGCGCTACTGGATCATGGACGACACGGCGGTGTACGGGCCGCTGACCCGCCGCGTGGAGGACGCCGCGTTGTTTCTCGACGTCGTCTCCGGACCGCACCCCCTCGATCCGAACTCGCTGCCGCATCCCGGCGTCTCGTATCGCAAGGTTCTGCGCGACCTGCCGCGGCCGTTGCGGATCGCCTTCTCTCCGCAGCTGGGACACGCCGTGGTGCAGTCCGACGTCGCCTCCGTGGTCGCCAGCGCGGTGCGGGCGTTCGAAGAGGTCGGGAGCCCTGTGGAGACGATCGAAGGGGGTCCGCCCGAGCTCGGCTACGACTGGGGAATCGTCGGCGCGTTCCACCTGCTCGGCGAGCTGGAGCCGTATCTGCCGGAGCGCGGGGACGAGTTCGGACGCGGGTTTCTGAGCGGCGTGAAGGTAGGCGCCCGGATGACGCCGAGGTTGTGGGCGGAAGCGCGCCTGCGGCGCGAGGAGCTCAACCGCGTGGTGCGCCGCCGTGTTCGACAAATACGACCTGCTCGTCACTCCGACCGTGCCTTACGATCCGCCGCCGGCGCGTGGGCCGTTCCCGGAGACCTTGGAAGGGAGAAAGCTCCCCCTGGCCGAGCGTCGCCTCCTTCACCATCCCCTTCAACCTGTCGTGGCACCCCGCCGCGACCGTCCGCGCCGGCTTCTCGAGCGCGAACCTCCCGGTCGGGATGCAGATCGTCGGCCCGCGCCATCGCGACGATCTCGTGCTCCAGGCCGCCTTCGCCTTCGAGCAGGCCCGCCCGTGGGCGGACCGCTGGCCCGACCGCGGCGCCTCTTGAGCCCCGCCTTTGCCTCGCCGGTGTCTGTGCCTCCGCAGAAGACGGGCAAAGGCAGGCACGGGCGAGGCAAGGGCTCAGAGGATCGTCAGAGGTTGCTGTGCAAAGTCGCGGCTACTGCGCGCGCGAAGCAAGCGCGTTCCAGCGAAGGGTCGATCAGCTGCACGCCCGTCCGAGGTTGATCCACTCGCCGTCCACGCAGCGGAAGGCCGTGCCACCGCGACAGATCGACGAGCCCGCGGCGACCGTGGCGCCGCCGACCGTGCAGGTGCGCGTCGACGCCGTCTCTCCAGCCTTGCACTCCGTCCCCAGGTTGCGCCACTGGCCGGCCTCGCAGACGAATTGGGCCCCCGCCGTGCAGCGCGTCGTGCCGACCGCGTAGCTCGTTCCGCGAAAGTCGCACGGCTGCGCGCTGCCATTCGTGCACGGCATGCCGAGGCTGTCCCACATTCCGGACTCGCAACGGTAGCGCGCCCCGGCCTGGCACAGCGATGAGCCTTCGGAGTACGCCTTCCCCCCGTAGGAGCAGTTCGCCGCAGACCGCGCCGCCGCGGAGCCGGCGGCTGGTTCGATGCTCATCACTCGACCCTGATCGTCCAGCGACACTTGCACCACGCGTCCGGCGTAGCGCCGCACATCGATTCGCGCCGGGGCGACATAGGCATGGTCGTCACCCACCAGAGTGAACTCGCCCGGCACTTCGGCACGCGGCATCAGCTTTCCGGTGACGATCTCGAAGCCGTGCGTGACGGGCTCGTACCGAATCGCCTCGCGGTCGATCGCGAGCACGCGACCGCCGTGCGAGAGTGTCACCCGCACGGGCTTTCCATCGAGCGCTTCGACCGACGTCCCGGCTGGCGCCGTGAACTGTCCGCCGTGGCCGACGAGGCGGAATCGGTTTGCCGCCGCGTTCGTGGGCACCAGCTCCCCGGTGATCACCCGATCCGCCGTCCCCACAGACTCGGCCGCAGCCCGCTGCGGCCCCAACGACAGCACCAGGGCCAGGATGACCGAGGTCATGACGACGATGCGAATATCCTTCATTGCAAATCCTCCTCGGTCATGAGAAGCGGCAAGTCCTGTGCCAGTCAGATCGGTTTGACTGGACCGTGAGGAACGGGCCATCTTCCCGAGAGAGCGGAGCCGGAGCAGGTAAAGGCTACAGGGAGATGGGGAGATGGTGACCAATCATGCAAGCAAAATTGCGACGCTATTGAGGCGATCGTAAATGGGTGTCATGTAGAGCGTGTACGGCATACCGGCCGGCACGGCCGTTGCTCGCACGGCGTTCTCTTGGCTGCGGTGCCGGTGCAACGTCGGCGCTGTCCACAGGAAGGAGGAATGGCGATGGAACAGACGTACTACACGGGAGACGCCCTGCGGGCGCCGGCGCTCGGTGTCGGCTCGCGCGCGATCTTCATCAGCCGTACCTACAACCACCTGCTGGCGGCGGTGTTGGCCTTCACGGCGCTGGAGGTCGTGTATTTCGAGACCGGCATCGCCAAGCCGATCGCCTTGACGATGCTCGGCGTGAACTGGCTCTTCGTGCTGGGGGCGTTCGTGATCGTGAGCTGGTTCGCCAGTCGCGCCGCGCACACCTCGCCGTCGCTGCAGACGCAGTACTTCGCGCTCGGGGGGTTCGTCTTCGCCGAGTCGATCATCTTCGTTCCGTTGCTCTACATTGCCAACACCGTCGCCCCGGGGGCGATTCAGAGCGCCGCCACGACGACCGTTCTCGGCTTCGCCGGCCTGACGGTCATCGCCTTTTCCACCCGCAAGGACTTTTCGTTTCTCGGCGGACTGGTGCGGTGGGGATTGGTGGTGGCCCTGGTGGCGATCGTGGCCGGGGTGCTGTTCGGCTTCGAGCTGGGGACGTGGTTCTCGGTCGGCATGGTGGGCCTGGCGGGAGCGGCGATTCTGCACGACACGTCGAACGTGCTGCTCCACTTCGAGGAGGATCGCTACGTCGGAGCCGCGCTGGAGCTGTTCGCGTCGGTGGCGCTGATGTTCTGGTACGTGCTGCGCCTGTTCATGGGCTCGCGCCGCTGAGGTCGCGGCCACCGGCACGGTGCCGGTCTGATCCGCGGACGACGAATTCGCGGCGTCGGCCGAATCTGCCCGCAGCGGATCGGCGCTTGGGCACAGCGCGCGCCCTGTGCGTCGGTGTCCGCTCCGTTCTGTTCGCCGTCGAGCTCGAGCGCGGCTGATCAGTCGCGCGCGAGAATCCCGCGCAGGAAGATCGGCACCATGTCGCGGATGAACGAATCGCTGTCGAGCGCTCCGGGCACCAGCCCGGGGAAGAAATGGTGCGAGCCGACGTGCGCCCACAGAGTGCCGATGAGCACCCGGGCCACCACCTTCGGGTCGTGCGGCTGGGCGACCCGCGTTTCGATCAGGTGGGTGAAGTAGCGTTCGAGCATGGTGAAGCCGTTGCGCGGGATGTCTCGCGCCATCGAGAGGCCGACCTCGTCGAGGAGCCGCGGCTCCACGATGGCCAGACGGTATACCTGCTGAACGTTCGGGTCGCTGAAGAACGCCACGAACTGGTTGGCGAAGTCGGTCAGAAAGCGCTCCGGCGGCACGTCGAGCGGCGGATCGTTCAGCGTCACCGGTAGCTGGCCGAAGCGCAGCAGGACCTCGCGGCAGAGAGCGGCCTTGTCGGGGAAGTACCAGTAGATCAAGGCCGGTGAGCGCAGACCGGCGGCGGCGGCGATGCGCTTGATCGTCGCGCGCGCGTAGCCGAGGTCGGAGAAGACCCGGAGGGCCGCCGCGAGGATCTCCTCGCGGCGACCGGAGATCACCCCGTCGTCTGCCGCGGACTGACCGATCTTCGCCTCGACGCTCGAACTGTCTTTCCCAGCCGCAGCCATGTCGCTTCGCTTTTCACGAACCGTCAGAAAAAACAACCTTGACTGAGCGTTCAATTAGCTCGTATAGCGGAGTCCACAGCGGAGAAGCCACGAGGGGGGTGCTCCGCCGAAACCTTCTTCCGGGGGATTGGAGGCGCAGTATGGCTCGTTGCCGAATCATCGGCCGATCCGAAGTGGCCGCTGTCATCGCTCTACTCATCGCCTGTGGCTGGAGTGTCCCGCTCCGCGCTCAGAACGGACCACCGCCATGGGCGCGGACCGAATCCCGCCAGCCGTGCAGCGGCTTCAACATGCTGCGCAGCCCCTACTTCGGCGATACGCACGTTCACACGGTCTACTCCGCCGACGCCTGGCTGGTCAGCACCTTCCACGGTCCGCGCGACGCTTACCGGTTCGCCCTCGGAGAGCCCCTCGGCCTGCCGCCCTACTCGCCGCTCGGCCTTCCCACCGGCACCGCGCAATTGGACCGGCCGCTCGACTTCACCGCGGTCACCGATCACGCGGAAGGGTTCGGCGAGACCGACATCTGCCTGACCCCGGGGCTGTCCGGACACGACTCCTCGCAGTGCGCCGACGCGCGCGACCTGATCGCCGCGCCGCTGCCCGCCGCTCCCGGTGCGCTGCCCCCGCCGGCGGCGCTGAACTTTCTCATCCCCTACGCGTTCACCACCAACCCGCAGCGCTTCGACTGGTGCGGGCCGGACGGGTCCAACTGCCTGTCGCGCGCCTCCCTGGTGTGGCAGGACACGCAGGACGCGGCGGAGGAGTTCTACGACCGTTCGTCCGCGTGCACCTTCACGACCTTCGTCGGATACGAGTGGAGCGCCACGCCGAACGGCTTCAACCTGCATCGCAACGTCATCTTCCGCAACGAGAACGTGCCGGCGCTGCCGACCAGCTACATGGAGGAAACCACGGCCCAGGGTCTGTGGGCGAAGCTGCAGAGCGAGTGCCTGGACGCCGGCAGCGGCTGTGACGTCCTGGCGATCCCGCACAACCCCAATGCCAGCGGCGGCTTGATGTTCCTGCCGCAGAACGCCGACGGCAGCCCGCTCACGGCCGCCGACTCGGCGTACCGCTCCGCCATGGAGCCGCTGGTCGAGATCATCAACCACAAGGGGGACTCGGAGTGCCGGCCCGGCCTCGACACGACCGACGAGCTCTGCTCGTTCGAGAAGCTGAACCGCACGACCCTCTTCGGCGCCTCCAACCCGAACCAGACCTTCGCTCCCCTCTCCTTCGTGCGCAACGTGCTGAAGGAAGGGCTGGCCGAGGAGCAGCGCACCGGCGTCAACCCCTTCAAGCTGGGCATGCTCGGCAGCAGCGACACGCACAACGCCACTCCCGGCAATGTGCGCGAGGACGACTTCAAGGGACACCTCGGCACGCGCGACAGCACACCAGTCTACCAGCTGACGCGCTTCGCGCCGGGTGGAATCGAGGCCGGCCCGAGCGGCCTGGCGGTGGTGTGGGCGGAGGAGAACTCTCGCGACGCCCTGTTCGCCGCCCTGCGCCGGCGCGAGGTCTACGGCACCAGCGGACCGCGCCACATCGTCCGCTTCTTCGGCGGACGCATTCCCTCCGGCGTCTGTGACGGCGACCTCGCCAGGAGCGGCTACGAGAGCGGCGTGCCGATGGGCGGTGAGATCGGGCCGGTGCTCAACAACCGCAGCCCGCGCTTCGCCGTGATGGCGTCGAAAGATCCCGGACCGCCGGGCAAGCCGGGCACACCCCTGCAGCGGATCCAGATCGTGAAGGGCTGGGTCGACGAGACCGGCGCGTCACACGAGAAAGTCTTCGACGTCGCCGGCGACCCAGACGACGGCGCGTCCGTCGACCTGGCGACCTGCCAGACCAGCGGCGCCGGCTTCGACTCGCTGTGCACCGTCTGGCGCGATCCGGAGTTCGACCGCAGCCAGCGGGCGTTCTACTACGCGCGGGTGATCGAGAACCCGAGCTGCCGCTGGAGCACGTACCTGTGCAACAGGCTGGGTGTCGACTGCTCCGACCCGGGCTCGGTTCCGCCGGAGTACGAGACGTGCTGCGATCCGGCCTTCCCGAAGTCCATCCAGGAACGGTCCTGGACGTCTCCCATCTGGTACCGCCCGGAAGGCATCGCGCGGCTGCGCGCCCGGGTGCGCTTCGGCACCAGCCCGGGCACCGACGTGCTCAAGCTGGTGGCGCGGATCGGCGCCGCGTCGCCCGAGCTCGATCCGAACACGCGCGACCTGACCATCAGCGTCAGCGACGACGACGAGATCTACCGTGTGACGATCCCGGCGGGAACGATGAAGGACAAGGGCAGGCGCTTCGTCTATCGCGACGCCTCGGGAAGTCTGAACGGCCTCAAGAGCGCGGTCGTTTCGTTCGCCCGCGGCGGCGAGGTTCGCCTCGGCCTGAAGACGGTGCCGATGGACCTCTCCAACGCCGACCGCAGCGATCACATGGTGCACGTGGGCGTGGACAGCGGAACGTACTCCGCGTCGCATGATCGCCTATGGGAAGCGCGCGGCAATCGCTTCATCACCAGCGTGCGATGAGCTCTCGCCTTCGAAGTCGCCATGAGCTTCGCACCCCCGAAAGCTTACGGAAAAGGGACGAGGAGGCCCCGCGGGCTTGGCTCGTGGGGCCGAGCCCATCGGAGCGCGAAGCGCACACGGGGGCGAATTTCCAAAGTACGGCGCTCCAGCGATGGGCGCGAGCCCCGTCGCTGCACTTCGCCCTGGGCGGCGCGCTCCTTTTTCTTCTGAACGGCTGGCACGGCGCGCGCCGTGAAGACGCGCCCCGCGCCCGCCCGCCGATCGTCATCACGGCGGAACGCGTCGGCCAGCTGCGCGCCGAGTACGAACGCCAGACGGGGCTGACCCTGCGCCCGTCCGAGGAGAAGGCGCTCGTCCGCGGCTTCGTCGACGACGAGATCCTCTATCGCGAGGCGCTGGCGCGCGGCCTGGACAAGGCCGACCAGAGTGTGCGCTGGCGGCTGGTCGAGAAGATGCGCTTCCTCAACGAGGCGGGAGAGCGCTCGTCCGACCAGCTCTACCACGACGCTGTCGACCTCGGCCTCGATCGCGACGACCTGATCGTGCGCGGGCTGCTGATCCAGAAGATGCGTCTGCTGCTGGCGATGAGACCGCCCGGCGGCGAGCCGGACGACGCCGCTCTCCGCCGCTATCTCGCCGCCCACCGCGACGAGTACGCGCAGCCGGCGCGCGTGAGCTTCTCGCACGTCTTTCTGAGCGCGCAGAGACACGGCTCGCGGCTGCAGAGGGACGCCGCCGATCTGCTGGCGCGCCTGCGCTCCGGCGCGGCGCCCGCTCCCGCGGGCGACCCCTTTCCGCTCGGCCGGCACTATCGCTCCACCACCCGGCGCGACCTGGAAAAGGTCTTCGGCGCCGACTTCGCGGCCCGCGTGCTCGCGCTCTCGCCCGGCGAGTGGATCGGGCCGATCCCTTCGGCGCTCGGCCTCCACGCGGTGCGGATCGACGCGATCGAGCCGGCGCGTCTGCCGCCGCTCGACGCGGTGCGCTCGCGCCTTCGGCAGCGACTTCTCACCGAGCAGCGCGAACAGCTGGTCGCGCAGCGCATGCAGCGGCTGCGCGACCTCTACCGGGTGCGCTTCGAGCGCCGGCAGACCGCCGCGGGCGGCGCTCTCCGCTCCGAAGCGGAGCGGAGGCCGGGATGAAGAAGGCGGCCGCCGCCTTCCTTCTCGCCATTGCGGCAGCGCCGGCGATCGGGCTGGCGCACGGCCTGACGCCGGCGCTCCTGCAGATCGCCGAATCGGCGGACGGGCACGCCGCCGTCGAGTGGAAGATGCCGCCCATGCAGACCCCGGGCGCGCGCGTTCGCCCGGTTCTGCCGCCGTATTGCCGCCTGCTGTCGCAACCGGTAACGACACGGACCCCGGAGAGCGTCACGGCACGGTGGAGCGTGGACTGCGGCCGCGGCGGACTGGCGGGCGGGTTCGTCGGCTTTGCCGGTCTCGAGACGGCGCGAACGGACGGGCTGGTCTCCTTGCGACTGGCCGATGGTCGCAGCGTGCGGCGCGTGGTTCGCGCCGCGTCTCCGCTCTTCGTCGTCCCGCGGCGAAACCGCCCCACATCGTTGCTGCGCGACTACGCGCGGCTGGGGATCGAGCACACCGTGAGCTCTCTGCCTCACGTGCTCTTCGTCATCGGTCTCGTCCTCGTCGCGCTGAGGCGCCGCCGCCTGGTGGAGACGATCGCCGCGTTCAGCGTCGGCCTCAGCGTGACGCTGTCGCTCGCCGTTCTCGGCGCCGTTGCGGTGGCGCCGCGTCCGGTCGAGCTGATGATCGCCCTCGGCGTGTTCGTCCTCGCCGTCGAAGCCTCGCGCCCCGACGCGGATCGCCCCTCCCTCCTCGGCCGCTGGCCGTGGGTGATGGCCGCCGCGTTCGGCCTGCTGCACGGGCTCGGCTTCGCCTCGGCGCTGGCGCGCAACGCGCTGCCGCAGAGCGACGTTCCGCTCGCTCTGCTCTCGTTCAACGCCGGCATCGGAGCGGGGGACCTCCTCGTCGTCCTGCTCCTGCTCGGCACCTGGCGAATCGTCCGCCCGCTCTACTCGGCCCTCCCGCGCTGGGTGGCATGGGTGCCGCTGTACGGCATGGGCTCGCTGGCGGCCTTCTGGTGCTGGCAGCGGGCGATCGCGATCTTCGCATAACTGGCTTGACGCGGAGAGAACGCGCCTGGTAGTCCGCCGGCAAGGGGGGAGCCGATGCCGGTCTGCGGGGGCGTGCCGGGAGCGGAACGGAAGATGGCCAGCTCGTGGATCGACCTCACGGTGCGTGATCTCGGTCGACTCGCTGCGATCCTGGTGGTCGCGCTCACACTGATCTCGATCGGCGGCTGTAGCGGCAGCGGTGGCGGCTCCGATCCGACCGCGACGCCTGTAGCGCCGACTTCCAGCGCGACACCCACGGCGGTCGCCAGCTCGACGGCGACGCCCACCGCGGTCGCGACGGCGACGGCCGTGCCCACCGAGACGGCGACCTCGACTCCGGGCGAGACCGCCACCGCGACGGCCACGCCGGACGAGTCGGCAGTGGCGAAGTTCGCAGAGAAGGGACCCTATTCGGTCGGCGTCACCACGCTCGATCTCGGCGATCGCGACGTCGAGGTCTGGTACCCGATCGATCCGGGCAGCGAGAGGGGTGCCGAGAAGGCCAGCTACGCCTCCTTCGACGTGCTTCCGGACGCGATCGAGATGCTCCTGCCGGCGGATCTCAACATCATCGTCACCATGGACGCGTACCGCGATCTGCCGGTCAGCGCCGCCGGGCCGTTCCCGATTCTCACCTTCAGCCACGGCGCCGGCGGCTTTCGACAGGCCTACTCCGGATTCCTCACCGGCATCGCGTCGCACGGGTTCGTCGTCGCCTCTCTCGACCACCTCGAGTGGGGCCTGCTCGCCCAGGTCGGCCTCCTGCCGGAAGGAGTCGACCGCGATCCGGGCGAGGTCGTGCTCGCCGCGATCGAGCGACTCTCGCAGGCGAACGCCGACGGGAGCTCGCCGCTCTTCGGCGGTGTCGATGCGACGAGAGTGGCCACGTCGGGCCATTCGGCCGGCGGGCGTGCCGCCTTCGCGCTTCCCGACCGGCCGGAGATCAAGGCCATGATCGGCTACGCGACCGGCAACGCCGGCGGCGTGGTCACCTCGAAGCCGATCCTCCTGCTCGCCGGCGCGGAAGACGCCGGCGCCGGCAGGCTCGAGGACGCTTATGACGATCTCACGCCCGTCAAGCGCTTCGTCTCCGTCGGCCGCGCCGGTCACAACAGCTTCACCGATCAGTGCGCGATCATCTACGGCGGCAACAACTTCCTCGTCGATCTCGTCGCGGCCGGATTTCCCATCCCGCCGGACCTGCTCGAGCTGGCGATGGACGGCTGCCGCCCCGAAAACCTCGCCCCGGCGGAGTTCTGGAAGGTGGCGCAGCACTTCACCGTCGCCCAGCTGCGCGCGGCCTTCGGCCTCGACCCGTCCCCGGTGGGCCTCGGCGACGGTGTCGCGAGCGCCTTCGGCGACGTGACCGTGCACTACCGCCAGGATGACGGCACCGCTCCCGCCCGGGACGTCATGGGCTTCGTCGTCTCCGGTTTCGGTGCCGTGACCGCGACTCACGACGGGGACCCGTGTCCGGGCGGCTTCAACCTGGGCCCGATCGAGAGGCAGACCGCCGGGCTTCCGGCGCTCCCCGACGACTGTGATCACCCGGAGGCGTACGAGGATCCGGACTTCGAGACCCTCGACGCTCCCGGAACCGTCGACGGCGTGGACATGGACGGAAGGTCGTCGACCAAGACGTCCGCCGGCGACGGGGAGTGTGCCCACGACGACTTCGTCGGTCCGGACGGCGAGCCCGGAATCGACCTCCAGCTGTGGCGCGCCGTCGGTTGCGTGCGCGGGTTCCAGCCCGGCGAGATCACCGACGTCGTGGTCGATCAGTCGGTGCGCGCCGGATCGATGACGATCCTGATCGAGGTGCGCGGCGTGGACGACTGGCAGGAGGACGATTCCGTGCGCGTCCAGGTGTTCGCCAGCACCGACGCTCCCCCGCTCGGCGGCGACGGCAGCGTGCTGCCCTACGGCACGCTGAGCGCGCACGAGGACCCCCGCTACCACAGCGAGGTCGGCGCCGGGCGGATCGAGAGCGGTGTCCTCACCGCCGGCCCGATGGACGTCCGCGTGCGTCTCAACATCCAGATCGTCGCCGGCGACCTGACGTTCCACGACGCCCGGCTTCGCATGGAGCTCGGACCCGACGGGACGGCGCACGGACAGATCTTCGGCTTCCAGCCCATCGGCGAGTTCTACGACCTGTTCGGACGGCAGGCGGGACAGGACGGCGCCGCCGCCATCGGCTACACGTGCTCGGGTCTGTATGCGCGCGCTCTCCAGCCAGGCGGACGGCGATTTCGATCCCGCCACCGGGCAATGCTCCTCGATCTCCGTCGGCTACCACTTCGAGGCGGTGCCGGCGTTCATCGCGCGATGAGGGCGACGATGCGCCGTGAACGCCACGATCCGAGACGAGCTCGCCGGATCCGCTTCCTCGAACCCCTGCTGGCACCTCTTTGTGTGCCGATTGTCATCATGCTGGCTGGCTGCGCCGGCAACGGCGCAGGCAGCGACGCGACGCCTACCGCAACCGTCGTCGCCGACACGGCCACCCCCGTTGCGACGGCGACGGACGCTGCCAACGAGCACGGCGATCGCCGCGAGCGCGACGCCCACGGGCACGCCGACCAGCACGGCGACCAGCGCGCCGACGCCGCCCCTCGCCCGCGTCGGAGGGCCGATCGCGATGCGCCGGCTCACCACGGCCCAGTATCGGGCGAGCATCGCCGACGTGCTCGGCGAGGACATCGTCGTCGCCGGCCGCATCGAGCCCGACAACCGGCGCTCGGGTCTGCTCGCCGTCGGCTCGTCGTACGTCAGCGTGACGTCGTCCGGCTTCGAGCAGTACGACGCCGTCGCGCGCAGCGTCGCGCAGCAGGCGCTCGATGCCGACCACCGCGGCGCGCTGGTCGCCTGCGAGCCGCAGGCGATCGACGCGCCGGACGACGACTGCGCCGAGCAATTCGTTCGCGGCGTCGGCCGGCGGCTGCTGCGCCGGCCGTTGACCGACGACGACGTCGAGTCGCGCGTCGCGATCGCGCGCGAGTCGGCGACTCGCGCTGGGCGACTTCTACGGCGGTCTCGAAAGCGCGCTCACGACCTTCCTGCTGTCGCCCGAGTTCCTGTTCCGCGTCGAGGTCGCCGAGAGCGATCCGGACGATCCCGGCAGATTGCGTCTCGACTCCCTGTCGATGGCCTCGCGGCTCAGCTATCTGCTCTGGAACACGACGCCCGACGACGAGCTGCTCGCCGCCGCCGAGCGTGGCGAGCTGGTGGAGGACGACGGCCTGGCGCGCCAGGTCGAGCGCCTGCTCGGTTCGCCGCGCCTGGAGAACGCCGTGCGGGCCTTCTTCTCCGACCTCTACGGCTTCGACCAGATCGAGCAGGGACTGGTCCGCAAGGACCCGATGCTGTTTCCCGCCTTCAGCCAGGCGCTGATCGACGACGCGCGCGAGCAGACTCTGCGCATCGTCACCGATCACCTTCTCGCCCGCGACGGGGACTACCGCGACCTCTTCACGACGCGGCAGTCCTTCATGACGCGGACGCTCGGTCTGGTCTACCGGGTACCGGTGCCGGCCGCGACGGGCTGGCAGCCGTTCGAGTTTCCCGCCGGCAGCGAGCGCGCCGGGCTGCTGACGAACCTGAGCCTGCTGGCGCTCTACTCCCATCCGGGGCGCAGCTCTCCCACCCTGCGCGGCAAGTTCGTGCGCGAGGTGCTGCTCTGTCAGGACGTTCCCCCGCCGCCGGGCGACATCGACTTCTCGATGTTCGCCGACATGGGCGGCATGCGGAGAACCGCGCGCGAGCGGCTCGAGGCGCACGTCGCCAGCTCCGTCTGCGCCGGCTGTCACAGCCTGATGGATCCGATCGGCCTCGCCCTGGAGAAGATGGACAGCATCGGCGCCTATCGCGAGACGGAGAACGGAGAGGCGATCGATCCGTCGGGCGAGCTGAACGGACGCGCCTTCGACGACGCGATCGGCTTGGGCGAGACGCTCTCCGAGGATCCGCTGCTCGGGCCCTGCTTCGTGCAGAACATCTACAAGTACGCGATGGGCCGCGACGTCGTTCGCAGCGAGGACGCCTTCCTGGCGGACCTGCAGGAGCGACTCGCGGATACCGGCTACCGCCTGCGCGACGTGCTGCGCATGATCGTGATGAGCGAAGCCTTCCGGACGACCTCCGGACCGCTGGAGGCGGAGGAGCCGACCGGCACGCCGACTCCGGACGGTGAGCCGTCGCACACGCCGACGCCGCGTCCGACCGGGCCCTCGACGACCGCGACGGTTCCCGAGCCGAACCAGTCTCCGACCCCGACGCCGCAACCGATCACCTTTGCTCAGCTGCAGGCCGAGCTCTTCGCGCCGCGTTGCGCGACTCAGTTCTGCCACAGCCGCCAGGCGCGAACCGGCGGTCTGGTTCTGGAGGGCGAAGAGGCGTTCGCGAACCTGGTCGGAGCCGAGGCGAGCAACAGCGCGGCGCGAGCCGCGGGCATGCTGCGCGTCGTCCCCTATGCTCCCGGGAACAGCTTCCTGATCACCAAGCTCGTCGGGCCGCCCGGGAGCGCCTACGGCGCGCGCATGCCGCTGACGGGCGCACCTCTGAACGCGGAGGAGATCGACCGGGTCCGCGCCTGGATCCTCACCGGAGCGGTCCCGTGAACGACACGGACCGGGAGAACGGGGAATGACCAAGAAGCTGACGAGACGAACGGTCTTGCGCGGCATGCTGGGCGGCGTCGCCGTGTCCGTCGGACTGCCGCTGCTCGAGATCTTCCTCGACGACAACGGCACGGCGCTGGCCGGCGGCGCGCCGCTTCCGGTGCGCTTCGGGACCTGGTTCTGGGGCTGCGGGATGAACCCCGACCGCTGGGCCCCGAGCATCGAGGGGCCGGACTATGACCTGCCGCCGGAGCTCGAAGCGCTCGACGGCGTGCAGGATCAGGTCAGCGTCCTCAGCGGCTTCAACACGATTCTCGACGGGCGCTCGAACCTTCCCCATTGGACCGGCGTCATGGCAACGCTCACCGGCTCCGTGCCGAGCGTCGAGCCGGAGGTTCCCGCCCCGACCCTCGACGTGCTGATCGCGCGCCGGATCGGCGCGTCGACGAGATTTCGCTCGATCGAGATCTCCTGCACCGGAGTTCCCACGCAGAGCTACAGCCGCGAGAGCCAGAGCATCATCAACTCGAGCAGCGTCTCGCCCCTGGAGCTCTATACCCGCATCTTCGGACCCGACTTCATCGATCCGAAGGGCGGCCCCTTCGTTCCCGATCCGAAGACGGTGCTGCGCAAGAGCGTGCTGTCGGTGGTCGGTGAGGATACGGCACGGCTCGAAAGGGTGCTGGGGAGTCACGACCGGCAGCGCCTGGACGAGTACCTCACCTCGCTCCGGCAGCTCGAGCAGCAGATCGAGGTGTCCCTGCACCCGCCCGACCTCGAAGCGTGCCGGCGGCCGGCGGCACCGAAGGGGGAGACCGTGGGAGCGGATCTCGACCAGGCGAGCTCCACGCATCGGCTGATGACCGAGCTGCTGGTCTTCGCGCTGCTCTGCGACCAGACGCGGGTCTTCAGCATGCTCTTCTCGTGGGGAACGTCGGCGCTGCGGAAGAGCGGGGCGCAGACCGCGCACCATCAATTGACCCACGACGAATTGGTCGACCCGGTCCTCGGCTACCAGCCCGAGGCGACGAGCTTCGTGATCGCCTCGATGGACACCTGGGCGTCCTTCGTCCGCCGCCTGGCGGAGACGCCGGAGGGGGACGGAACGCTGCTCGACAACTGTCTGGTGATGGCGCACTCGGAGAGCTCGTTCGCGAAGTCGCATCAAGTCACGCAGCTTCCGGTGATGATCGCGGGCCGGGCGGGAGGCCGGGTCCGGCCGGGCATTCACGTCCGCGGCAACGGCGAGCCGGTTACGCGCGTCGGCTTGACGGTCCAGCAGGTCATGGGGCTGCCGGTCGACGCGTGGGGGACGCAGTCGATGCAGGCGACCCAGCCGGTGAGCGAGATCTTGGCGTAGGCCCGAACGCGTCACCGCAACTGCGGGATGCCGCATTCGGGGGAGGGATACGATGTCGGTGACCACGAGAGCGCGGCTTTGGGCGGGCGTCGCACTGGCGCTCGCAGCCGCGGGTTGCGGCAACAACGAGGTCTCGCCTGCCGCGACCCCGACCGCCACGACGGTTGTGGCGGATACGCCAACCCCGCCGGTCCCTTCACGAACGGCAGTGGCCACGGCCTCGGCAACCGGGACACCTAGTCCCATCCCCACGGCAACCGCCGCCGAAGTGAGCTACGAGATCGCGGTCTCGGCGCCGCGCTTCGTCATCCCGTCGGAAGCGCTGCCGCCCGAAACGACCGCGCTGCTCTCGAACAACAACGTCGACATCTTCCTCTACGACGACCGACTCTTTCTCGCCTGGCGCACGGCGCCGAACCACTTCGCCGGACCGGACACGCACCTCTACATCATCTCCTCCGCAGACGGCGGCGAGACCTGGCAGCTCGAGCGCGACATCTTCCTCGGCGCCGACATGCGCGAGCCGCGCTTCGTCGCCATCGGCGGCTACCTGCAGCTGATGTTCTTCGAGGCCGGGACCAACCCGGGCGCGTTCGAGCCCATGCGCCTCTGGCGTACCCGCCGGCTCGGCCCCGCGCAGTGGTCGGATCTGGAGGTCCTCACCGACGCCGGGGAAGTGCCCTGGGACGTCAAGGTGCACGACGGGGTCGCCTATCGAACCTCGTACATGGGCGAGCACTACGGCGCCGGCGACACGTCGGAGATCGCCGTGTTCTTCAAGCAGTCCACCGACGGCACCACCTGGACCGACGTCGGCGGACGCGACCACGTCTACTTCGGCGGCGTCTCGGAGGTGGCATTCGAGTTCGACCTCGACGGCTCGCTGTGGGCGGTGACGCGCAACGAGGACGGCGACGCGAGCGGCTTCGGCTCGCATCTCTGCCGGGCGCCGGCAGAGGATCTGTCGGCGTGGGACTGCCCGTCGCAGACCGATCCCGAGCGCTACGACTCGCCGAAGATGTTCCGCCACGAGGGCGAGATCTACCTCGTCGCGCGGCGCGACGTCGGCGGTCCGTACGACCGCCGCGACACCGACCTCTCCCTCGCCCAGCGACGCGGGCGCTACCTGATCGACTACTCCCTGCGCCCCAAGCGCACCGCGCTGTACCGCATCGACAGGACGGCGCGCCGCGTCGTGCACGTCATGGACCTCCCCGGCGTCGGCGACACGGCCTTCCCGTCCGTACGGCAGACCGGACCGCACTCCTTCCTGCTCGCCAACTACACCTCGCCTCTCGACGATCCGGACATCAGCTGGCTGCAGGGTCAGACCAGCGACCGCGGCACGCAGATCTACCTGGCCACCATCGACTTCGTGCCCTACAGCGGACCGACGCACACGCCTACCCTCACTCCGACGCCCACCCCGACGCCGACCCGCGCCGCGACGGAGGAACGCCCGCCCCTCGAGCTGTCGCCGGTGTTCGCCGCGCCGGGAGTCCCGCTGATGCTGGCGTGGCCGGAGGTCGCTTCACTCGTCGGGATCGTCGACCTCGGCGACGGCACGCGCGTCGGACCGGAGACCGTCGAGCACGCATACGCGGCCGTCGACGCCATCTACGAGGTGATGGGCTCGCTCGAGATCGGCGGCCAGCGCCGCGAGCTCGCCGGCGCCGTCGCGCGTACCGACGTCCGCGCCGTGACGCCACTCAACGGCCTGACGCTGACGCAGCCCGACGACGACGTCGTCGTGCAGGTGATTCGCGGGCTGATGCCCGCCTTCTACTACGCCCTCGACGCCGACCGCTTCGCCGTCGCCAGCGACCCGACCGGCAGCGGCGCCTTTTCGTTCACCGACGTCGCCGTCGCCGGGCTGAGCGCAGACGACACCGGCGCATTCACGACCGGTCCCGTCGACATGGCGGTCGAGCTCACCGGTGCGGGTGGACAGCCGAGTGGAATGAAGGTGCGCCTGGTGGGCGCCACGTGGTCGGGTGTGCTGAACGGCAAGGCGATCGGCAGCCCGTTGCAGATGGACGGCGAGATCGTCATCGCCGACATCGTCACCGTGGCCCAGAACCTCGCCGGCCTCGAGCCCGACGCCGCCCTCGGCTTCATTGCCGGCCTGTTCGGCTTCGATGCCACCGCCCCACCAGAGCGTGTCCCGTTCCGGGCGGAGCTGCAGGTCGCCGCGGCACCGCTCTGATCTCGCTCGTCTCCAACGAGGAAGCCTGCTTCAGTCTGGGTGCGGAGCAGGTTGAAACCAGCATGGCAACGGCGTGATCCCGCTCAGCATCGTCATCCCGACTTACAACCGCAGCCGCATGGTGCTCGCTTGCCTCGGCTCGCTGGGGCACCAGACCGAGGCGGCGGAGAGCTTCGAGGTGATCGTGGTCGTCGACGGTTCGACCGACGACACGGAGGTGCGGTTGTCGAGCCTCCGCACCCGCTTCCCGCTGCGCGTGCTCGTACAGGAGAACGCCGGCCCCGCCGCCGCCCGAAACACCGGCATCCAAGCGGCCGGCGGTGTGTACTGCCTCTTTCTCGACGACGACATGGCGGCGGCGCCCGACCTGGTGAAAAGCCATTTGGAGGTTCAACGCAAGCGAGTGAACACCGTGACCCTCGGCCACATCGACACCCGGCTTCCCCCGGACGCGTCGCGGTTCGCGCACTACCTGCAAGGAAGCTGGGCGCGACATCACGCAGAGCTCGCCGCGGGGGTTCGGCCCGCGACCTTCATGGATTGCTGGACGGGAAACCTGTGCGCCCCGCGAAGCGCGCTCGAGGCGGTGGGCGGATTCGCTGCCGATCTACCCGCCAACGAGGACATCGAGATCGGCTACCGACTCTCGAAGCGAGGCCTGTCCTTCACGTACGTCGCGGACGCGGTGGGTCATCAACACTTCGCGAAGAGCTTTGCGGCGATCGTGCGCGACTGCGAGGTGAACGGCGTGGGAGCGGTGGAGCTTTATCGACGCTACCCCTCCCTCCTGGCACACCTCCAGCTCGGCGGCTTCAATCAGAGAGGCTTCTGGTTCACGCTGGCACGGCGCGCTGCGTTGAGGACGCCGCTGTCCGCCTGGTGGGTGACCTGGCTAAGCAAATTGGCCGACCGCCTGCCTCGCCGCGCCCAGGTGTACTGGTACGCATCGCTCTACGATTGCTTGTACTGGAGGGGGGCCGGGAGTGTAATCCGTGATCGCGACCAGTGGCGACGATTGACGGGGGGCGCAGCAATTCTGATGTATCACGCGATCGGGAATCCGGGAGAGCGGGAGAGCCGTTACGTCATATCGGAGCGACGTTTCGCGCGGCAGATGGCCTGGCTGCGACGCCGCGGCTACAACGTCATCAGTCTGGAGGAATACGTTCGCTGCCGGCAGGAGCACGCCTTGCCTCCCGCGCCCTGTGTCATCCTCACCATGGACGATGGCTACGAGGACGCTCGAACGCGCGCCCGGCCGATTCTCGATCGGTACGCACTCCCGGCGACGGTATTCGTCATGACGCAGGGCGAGGCAGCGGCCCGGCGGAGCCGCGACGCCCTCGGTGATCGCCCCCGGCTCTCCTTGCAGGATCTCCGCGAGATGACGTCGACGCGGGTGAAGTGCGGTTCCCACGGGAGGAGCCATCTCAGCCTGCCGGGGTTGAGCGAGAGCGAGACATGGGAGGAGGTTCACGGGTCGCGCGCGGACCTGGAGCGTACGATCGGCGGCCCGGTGCGCCTCTTCGCCTATCCCTACGGCGAGTGCGACGAGCGGAGCGAAGCGGCGGTCGCGCGGGCCGGATATTCAGCGGCCTGCGGGATCGCATACGGCCTGAACGATCCGGCGACACCTCTCTTCCGACTTCGCCGCACGGAGATCCGCGGCCGGGACTCGCTCCTTCGCTTCTTCCTCGCGCTGCAGACGGGAAGGACGTGGCTCGTCCGCCGGGAGTGATCTTCCGGGATCAAGGGGATTGGAAGCGTCGGAACCGCGCACGGAGGGTACGACATGGACATCGAGGTCTCTGCCGTCGATCACATCTACGTGACCGTCGCCGACCTGCGGCGATCGACGGCGTTCTACGACCCGGTCATGAAGCTGCTCGGGTTTCGCAAGGGCACGAAGCCGATCGCGGGCGAGCCGCACGTCCACTACTTCAACCGCGTCACGCAGTACACGCTCCGCCCGGCGAAGCGATCCGGGAAGCCTCACGACCCGTACGGCCCGGGCCTTCACCACATCTGCTTCCGGCTCGACAGCTGCGCTCAGGTCGACGCCGCGGCGCGCGCGCTTCGAGACCTCGGCGTGGAGATCTCGGAGCCGGGGATCTATCCCGAGTACGCTCCCGACTACTACGCTTCCTTCTTCACCGACCCGGACGGCATCCGGCTCGAGCTCGTCGCGCTGCGCCGCCTCCGCGAGCTGATCCGCGATCACTGGAGCGAGCTGACCGAGTTCGAGGATCCTCTGACCAAGGCCGGGCTGCTCGGCTGACGATCACAGCCGTTCGCCGCCGTCGAGCTTGGCCAGATTGCGATCGAACGTTCCCAGGGGGAGATGGCCCGCTTTTCGGGCGATCTCGAGAACCAGGCAGTCCGAGAAGCCAAGCGATGGCGCGCGGCGAAAATTCGCCAGGGCCGCCGCGACCACGTCCGGATCCTGCAGCGTGAGACTCGTGTGATTGAGAAGCATGTCGACGGCGTCGGCGCGTCGCTTCGCGTCCAGCTCGTAGACCGACTCCAGGACCCACAGTGTTTCCGCCAGGACCAGGTGCGATATCCACGCCCCCTTCGCCACGAAGGACTCCGCCGCCGCCACCTGCTTCGGGTCGTCCCGGGTCAGCAGCCGCACCAGGACGTTGGTATCAACGGCGCGCATGCCTCTTCCGCACGTACCGCCGTATCCCTTCCTTCAGCTCGGCCGTGCTGCGAGGCTTCGGCGCCTTCGCGAAGAGCCGCCGATGGATCTCCTCCGAGGTGTAGCGACCCGCTTTCCGCACCACGATCTTGTCATCCTCCTCTTCCCATTCCAGGACGGAGCCCGGGCTGAGGCCGAGCTTCCGCCGCACCTCCGCGGGAACGGAGATCTGCCCCTGCGCCGTCAACTTCGACTGGGCGAGTGTCATGGACCATGTATGCGCACATTACCCCGGTAATGGCAATTCTGATACGCGCTGGTCGGGTCGGGAGCGCCTCACGATTGGCGGTACACGTCCTTGCGATGACCGATCTTCAGAACCACGACGGTGACGCGTTTCACGTCAGAGGACGCCCGCCGCGTGCGTGCGGCCATCGACCTGCTCTGCGCCGAGCCCGAGGCCGGAAAAGCACCGAAGGGAGAGCTCGCCGGTTGGCGCAGCCTCCGGGTCGGTCGACTGCGCATCGTCTACCGTGAATCGCGCCATCGGATCGAGGTGGCCGCGATCGGCCGGCGGGCGTCGATCTATTTCGAAACGATTCGCTGCCTACGACGCCGTACCGACGACCGAAGGGCGGGCCTCTGCGACCAGCTACTTCCCGAACTCCGGAATGACGTACTTTCCCATCAGCTCGATCGTCTGCATGACCTTGTCGTGCGGGATCTTGTACGGGTTGACCAGGCAGAGGATCAGGTCGGCGCCGGTGGCCTCGTAGGCCTTGAAGTGGCCGATGACCTCCTCGGGGTCGCCGGCGACGCAGCCGTGCGTCTCGCGCAGGTAGTCGAAGGTCAGCAGATTGTGCGTGCCGGAGCTGACGATGTCCTTCAGCTCGCCGAGCCAGTCGTAGGTGCCGAGCCCCTTCTTCTGCTCGTCGAGCCACTTCGGCAGCGTGGCGATGAGCTCGGCGCCGTACTTGCCGTACCATTCGAAGGACTCCGCCGATACGGCGTAGGACTCCTTCTTGGTCGGCGCACAGTTCACCATGGCGAAGGCGCAGGCGCGGTTGTTGACGAACTTCCCGTACGGCTGCTTACACGCGGCGATGCCCTCGCGGTAGATGTCGATGCGCTTCTTGATGTCCTCGGGCGGGGTGCCGACGGCGAACGAGCAGAGCCCGAGCCCCATCTCCCCGACCAGCCGGTGCGTCTCCGGGCTGCCCGTCGCGCCCCACAGCGGCGGGTGCGGCTTCTGCAGCGGCTTGGGAAGGACGCGGCGCTTCGGCATCGACCAGTACTTGCCCTCGAACTCGTGCTCGTCGTCGGTCCAGCAGCCGACGATGTGCCGGATCGCCTCCTGCCACATCGCCCGCGTGTCGGCGGGGTCGATGCCGAACCCCTCCAGCTCCGGCCGCGTCGCCGAGCGACCGGTGCCGAACTCCACGCGCCCGTCGCTCAACAGGTCGAGCACGGCCGCCGACTCGGCGGAGCGCACCGGATGGTTGTACGGCTTGGGCAGCAGGCGCACGCCGTAGCCGATGCGCAGGTTCTTGGTGCGTGCCGCGACGGCGCCGTACAGTACCTCGGGGTTCGAGCAGTGCGAGAACTCCTCGAGGAAGTGGTGCTCCACCGTCCAGAAGCCTTCGAACCCGAGCTTGTCGGCCAGCACCGCCTGCTCGAGCGTGTTCTTGTACGCCTGGTGCTCGCTCTCGTCGTTCCAAGGGCGCGCAACGGGAATCTCGTAGAAGAGCGCGAACTTCATCCGTCCTCCTGTGACGCCCGCGCATCCCAATGATGTCCGGGCGCGCAAAGTGACGCACGGTGAAACGCCCCCCGTGCTCGACGCGGCGCCTGACATACGTCAGATGACATTCGTCAGTCAAGCAACAGTGCTGGAGTGTCGAAGCAGGGGCCAATCCGCTCGGCTGCTCCGCCGGGTTGTTGGTTGTCAGTCTCGCCCCCCGGGGCTGCGCCGGATCATTCGGCGAGAAACTTTCGGAACAGGGCTGAGGCTCAGGCTACGGCTCAGGCTAAGGATGATGCGCGCTGCGCGCGGTCGTTGGATCGATCCTCAGCCTCAGCCTGAGCCCTCGCCTTTGCCTGCGAAGCCGGGCCGGGTAGAAGCGCTCGGGAGGAGAAAGCGATGGCGACGCGCGCGGCAGTGATCGGACTGGGAATCATCGGCAAGGGGATGGCCCGCGCCCTGCTCGGCGCGTCGGTGCCGACGGCGGTGTACGATCTGCGCCGCGAGGTGGTGGACGAGATGGCGGCGCAGGGGGCCGTCGCGGCGCGGTCGTGCCGCGAGGCGGCTGCCGCGGCGGACGTCATCGGCATCGTCGTGCGCGACGACGCCGAGGTTCGGGAGGTCGTCCTCGGGCGCGACGGCGCGCTGTCCGGTGCGGCGCCGGGCTCCGTGATCGCTCTCCACAGCACCATCTTCCCCGACACCGTCCACGAGATCGCGCGCGCCGCCGAGCCGCGCGGCGTCGGCGTCCTCGACGCTCCGGTGACCGGCGGCCAGGCCGGGGCGGAGAACGGCACGCTCTGCTACATCGTCGGCGGCGACGCGAGCCTGCTCCAGCGCTGCCGCCCCGTGTTCGAGCCGCCGTCCGCGACGATCGTCCACGCCGGCCCTCTCGGCGCCGGTGCCGCGCTGAAGCTGTGCAACAACGTGCTGGGCTATCTCGGCTTCCTCGCCGCCTTCGAAGCGGACCACCTCGCCGAGCGCGCCGGCCTCTCCCGCGACGCGTTCGACGCCGTGACCGGCGCGAGCGGCTACCTGAGCGATCAGATGCGCCGCTACCTGGCGGGGCGAAGGGCGGACATCGACCGAGCCGCCGAGCCGTTCCAGGCCCGCATGCGTGCCGTGGTGGACCTGGCCGAGAAGGATCTGCGCCTGGCACTGGAGATGGCGCGCCGGCACGACGTGGAGCTGCCCGGGGCGACGGCATGCCGGCAGCTCATGCGGCGGGTTTTCGGCATCGCGGATACCGAGTGATTCACTACAGGTTGTTACGTTGCTGAGTTGTTGGTTGTTAGGCTTGGAATCAAAGCTCCAAAGGCCTCGACCTTTCGAGAAAGGGCAGGTTGTTACGCTGTTACGCTGTTGGCTGTTGGGTTTGGAATCGAAAATCCAAGGTCTCGACCTTTCGAAGAGGCGCGAGCGCGAGATCGGCAGAGAGTGGCGCGGTCGTGAAGCCGTGCGCGAGACCGAGGGAGTCGTCTCCCGTCAGTGGCGCGTAGATTCAGGCAGTGGCGCGTCTCCCGTTACGCGCGCCGACCGCCAGGTCCGGTGCTGAGCGGGGAAGCGGATTCGCCTCGGAGCGGAGCCACCGGAGAGAGGGGGCGGGGAGGGAACCGCGGCGTCTGAGCGGTTCCCTCCCCGGAGGGGCCGCAGGGGCGCAAGCCCCGCACAGAATAGACCGGTTCATGTGATCGAAGGGGGAGGCGGAGGGGCTTCCTGTCTCTGGCCGCGAATCCCGGCGACGGACCTCCGCCACCCCCCGGGTGGACCCCCGTTGTCGGTGCTGGGGCTCTGCCCCTGCGCCCGCTATGAACTGCAGGTTGTTAGGTTGTTAAGCTGTTGGCTGTTGGGTTTCGGATCAGAACCCGATGGAGCACCACCTTTCTGGCGCAGCTCCGACC
>CAVRIA010000021.1:0-346584 GCA_963721115.1 uncultured bacterium | reverse complement strand
TTCTGCCGCATACCATTCTTCGAAATACGGAACAGTTGCAATTGTTACTAAATCGCAATTAGATACCAGTAATTCTTATTATGCCCAGGGGGGAATTGCAGCGGCAATTGCCGGCAGCGATTCACCAGAGAAACATTTACATGACACGTTGGTTGCAGGTCGTGGATTATGCGATGTCGATGCAGTGAGAATCCTTGTTAATGAAGGGCGCGAAAGAGTTCTTGAAATGATAGAAGAGGGAATGCTATTTGATAAAAGAAATGGCAAATTTATTCTTGGCCTGGAAGGAGGACATACCAAACGCCGCATTTTACATGCAGGTGGCGATGCAACTGGTAAAGAACTAACATGTTTTAAGTTACAGAAAGTAAAAGAACAAAAATCGGTTACCGCATTTGAATATGTTGCTGTTGTTAAATTACTTATTAAAAATAATCGTGTTTATGGTGTGCAGGGTTACGCCTTTGTATCAGGAGAAAATATTATTTTTAAAGCAAAAGCAGTAATACTGGCCACTGGAG
Organism: uncultured bacterium; assembly: GCA_963721115.1. GTDB lineage: Bacteria > Desulfobacterota > Binatia > HRBIN30 > CADEER01 > CAVRIA01. The sequence continues at coordinate 346,063 of CAVRIA010000021.1, read as the reverse complement.
GCTTGTCGAGAGTTTTTGCCCGTTCTACAAATCCGCACACTGCAACCGGCGAAGGAATTGCTTTGGCATGGGAATCAGGAGCCAAAATTGCCGATCTTGAATTTATTCAATTTCATCCATCAGCATTGTATGTACCTGGAAAAGATGCCTACTTAATAAGCGAAGCTGTACGTGGCGAAGGCGGATGGTTACTCAATAAAGATGGTGAACGGTTTATGAAAGATATTCATCCGTTTGCAGAATTAGCCCCCCGGGATATAGTGGCGTATAGTATTTTCCGGCAAATTCAAAAAACGAATTCCAATTTCATCTATCTGTCGCTGAAGCATCTTAATCCTGATAAAATCAAAAAAAGATTCAATCACATTTATGAAACATTGAAAACATATGGATTGGATTTAACAACTGACCTGATTCCGGTTTCACCGGCGGCACATTATATGGTTGGTGGTGTTCGGTCCAACCTTGATGGCGAAACTAATATTTCGGGATTGTTTGTATGTGGTGAAGCAGCTTCAACAGGAGTAATGGGGGCAAATCGACTCGCCAGCAATTCGCTTCTTGAATGTTTAGTTTTTGGAAAACGCGCCAGTGAAAAAGCCGCATCGTTAAGCAAAACAGGATTTGAGCCAGAGAACATTGAGCCTGTACATTTGGACAAAAACAACGAAACGGTTTTTTTGACCGTCCAAAATGAGATTGCTGAATTGATGTCAGAAAATCTCGGTATTGTTAGGAATGAAACTGGCATTAAGAAAGCGTTAAAAAGATTGAAAGAAATCGGTAACAAACATTCCAATCATAAAAATGAATATAACTTGCTGAAGATAAGAAACACAGTCTCAATTTGCACGCTAATAGCAGAGGCTGCGCTTATTCGCGAGGAAAGCAGGGGAGGACATATTCGTGAAGACTTCCAGCATGAGAATCCTGATTTTGAAGTACATTCAATTCAAAAAAAAGAGGAAGAAATTCAATTTGAACAAGTTAGAAAGTAAATCATGGACAGCAAGACATTAAAATCGGCCGAAGTATTGTTCGATCTGGCATACGCTGAAGATATTGGCGATGGAGATATTACAACCAATAACCTAATACCGCCCGAACAAAACAAAACAGCCATATTGGTGGCTAAAGCAGAGGCTGTAGTTGCAGGTCTTCCGGTGGCCGAAATGGTCTTTAAAAAATTTGATAAAAACGTTGTATGGAATGTGAAACTTCCGGATGGAGAAAAGTATTTCCAGGTGATGTATTAGCTGAATATACTGGAAATTACCGCGCATTACTTTCGGGGATGCGCCGCGTATCTGAACGGCGAGTACGGCGTCAAAGGCTTGTACGTCGGCGTGCCGGTGATCATCGGCGCGGGCGGTGCGGAGCGGATCGTGGAGATCGATCTCAACGCGGCCGAGCGCTCCATGTTCATCAAGTCGGTCGAGGCCGTGAAGGGCCTGGTCGACGCCTGCACCAAGATCGCGCCGCAGCTCGGCGCCTGAGCATCCAAGGACCGGCAAGCACACAGAGGAAGCGCAAATAACGAGAGGCGCAAAGCCCGCCCGTTTTCCTGAAGCATCAGTCTCGACGAGGCGGACCCATGAACATTCACGAATACCAGGCCAAAGAGCTCCTAAAGCAGTTCGGCGTGCCGACGCCCAACGGCAAGGCGTGCGCGCACCATCCGGCGACGCTTCCAGCTGATAGGAGCCCTCGAGATCCTGGGTCTGCGACTGGACGGTTTTGAAGCTGATGCGGTGTTCGGCGGGGTGAAGCGTAAACTCCATCACGTAATGCTGCAACGGCAGATTCAGCGCCTGCAGATTGATGTCCACCGTCTTGGTGTCGCCCTGCTGCTTGACGAGGTCCGACTTGTGGACGTTCTCGACCATCTGCGCGCTGTGCTCCACGTCCCAGAGGGCGTTCTGCACCTTGTCCAGCGGCGCGTTGACCATGGAGACGAGATGCGTCTTCGTCACTCCATCTTCCTTGCTGAAGTTCTCCTCGACGATTTCCTTGGCCTGCTTCCACTTCGCCGCTTCGCGCTGCAATTGCCACACATAGAGCCCGACAGCGACCACGACGATACCGACGACCACACCGACGATGACCTTCTTGTTCATGGTCCCTCCTTCTCTCCGATCCGCCCTCGGCCCGTCCCGGGCCGATGTCGCGGAAGGAGAACTGAGCTCGCTACCAGGCGAGCTACCCTTTCGCCATCAGAACTCCGCATCCGGCTACGCAGCGGGCGCCGCAACGGCGCTCAGCGGCGTGCAGGCTCGTAGCTCTCCCCGCTGAAAAGGATGGGTTCGTCACCCCGCAACATGCCCGGGCTGAGCACGTAGGTTCCACCCAGAGCGGGGCTCCAGATGGTCTGCGCCACGTTGCTGTTTCCCGCCGTGAGCAGAAACCCCAGGCCGCCGGTGACGCCCCCCAGCACCGCGTAGACGATCTTCGCCGGCACATAGAGCAGGTTCGCGCCCACCGCGGCCAGACCGTAGCCCATCTGCGCCGCGTACCCATCCTTGGCCAACGCAGGCTTCGCGCCGATGCCTAGCAGCAACCACACCAACGCCGATGCCGCAACCACTTTCCTCCACATTCTCCGTACCTCCTCCTCTCGTCATTCCGTCCGCACGACCGCACTCGGCGGCAACATCGCCAGCAGCGCACCGAACGCCTGCTCGACGTAGTCCCGATTCTTCGACTCCAGCGTGATGCGCACCCGGTACTCCGGATCGTTGAGCTTCGGATAGGAGCCCAGAAGGAGGTCGGGGAAGCACTCCATCGTGCGGTTCAAGAACGCCGCGATCACGCTCTCGGGCTCGCACGTGTAGATCACGCGCAGGTGGAACGGATCCACCGCCAGACGATGGCACATCGCCTGTACCTTCTCGCGGAAGATCTCCGGGATCCCCGGCAGGACGTAGACGTTCAGCACCTGCAGGGTCGGAAAGCTCAGGTTGCCCTCCAGCACCAGCTCGGTCCCTTCCACGACCTCCGCCATCTTTAGGCGCGCCTCGTTGATTCCCGGGCCGAAGAACTCGCGCAGCTTGCTCTCCAGCATCGGATGACGCACCACCTTCCGCCGCAGTCCCAACGCCACACCGGCGATGGTCACGTCGTCGTGCGTCGGTCCGACGCCGCCCGAGGTGAAGACCACGTCGTACGCCGGCTGATAGGCGCGCACCGCCGCGGCGATGGTCTCCACCTCGTCCGGAACGACGAGGATCCTCTGCAGCGAGACTCCGGCAGCGCGAAGCTGTTGGGCCAGAAAGGTCGAGTTCGTATCGGCGACTTTCCCGGAGAGGATCTCGTTGCCGATGACGATCAGCGCCGCGGTTCTGTCGCGCGCCATGGGCTTCGCTCAGATGGAGATGGCGTCCTTGCGGAAATCGCTCCCACCGATCTTGATGTTGACCAGGGCGGGCTTGCCGGCGGCCAGGGCACGCTTCATCGCCGGGCGGATCTCCTCTGGCCGCTCGCAGTACTCGCCGTGTCCGCCGAGCGCCTCGACGACGCGGTCGTAGCGCGTGAACGCCAGCTTCGTCGCCACCGAGCGCTCCTCGCCGTAGAGCTGCTCCTGCCCGCGACGGATCTGGGTCCACCCGGCATCGTTGCCGATCACGCCCACGATGTTGATCTTCTGGCGGATGCAGGCCTCGAACTCCATGGCGTGCAGTCCGAAGGAGCCGTCCCCATAGACGATCACCACCTCGCTTTCGGGCTTCGCCAGCTTGGCCGCCATCGCGTAGCCGGGCCCCACGCCGAGAGTCCCTAGCGGACCGGGATCGAGCCAGTGCCCCTGCTGGTAGACGCGCACGATCGATGCTGCCGTAGCTACGAAGTCACCGCCGTCGCCGATGATGATCGCCTGTTCGCGCAAGGAATCGGCGATTTCGCGGCAGGCGCGCAGGGGGTTGATCGGCATGCTGTCGGATTCGAGCTGCGGCCGCATCGCTTCCGCGCTCTCCTGCTCGCGCTTGCGCATCGCGTCCAGCCACGGCTTCACCATGCTGGCGCTGTAGCCCTCCGCGCGGGCCGCGTCCACCAGCTGCTCCATGACCAGGCCGGTGTCGCCGACGATGCCGACGTCGACCGGGCGGTTGCGTCCGAGCTCCTGGCCGTCGAGGTCGACCTGGATCAACTTCGCCTCCGGGTTGATGTGCGAGTCGCGGCCGTAGCCGAGCCGGAAGTCGAGCGGCGTGCCGAAGATCAGAACGACGTCCGCTTGGCGCAGGGCCGGCTTGCGGGTGCGCGAGAAGAAGTGCGGATCGCCGGGGGGAAGCGATCCCCGCCCCAGGCCGTTGACGTAGATCGGCATGCCGAACGTCGAGGCGAAGTGCGGGTACGCCTCGCGCCGCACCGACCAGCGGAGCTGACTCCCGACCAGAGCGACGGGGCGTTCCGCCTGCTTGAGCAGCGCCAGCGCCTTCTCGATATAGCGCGGATCGCCGGCGATTCCCGCCTCGGTCCGGTATCCGGTGGGAAACCAGATCTTTTCGTCGTCGAACTGGTCGAACAACTGGTCGATCGGCATCTCCAGGAACACCGGGCCCGGCAGCCCCGTCGTCGCCTTGCGAAAGGCGATGCTGACGTACTCGGGAAGGCGCCGTCCCTCGGGCACCGAAGTGGCCCACTTGGTGATCGGACGCATCAGCTCGACGTGGTTCATGTCCTGCAGCGAGCCCATGTCCGCGAATGGGCGAGGCCCCTGACCGCCCATGATCAGCATCGGAATGTTGGCGCGATGAGCGCTCGCCACCCCGGTGACTGCATCGGTGAGACCGGGACCGGCGGTGACAATGGCGACGCCCGGTCTCCCCGTCACCCGCGCCCAACCGTCGGCGGCGTGCGCCGCCGTCTGCTCGTGCCGCACGTCGATGACACCGATGCCCTCGTCGAGGCATCCGTCGTAGATGGGCATCACGTGGCCACCGCACAACGTGAAGACGAAGGGTACCGACTCCGCCCTCAGCGCGCGCGCGACCAATCGCCCGCCGTGCACCATTCCCATCGCTCTCTCCAGTCTTTCCGGAAGTTTGCGTCGGTGAGAAAACGGCGTGACTATACAATCCCCCACCACCACCCGCAAGGTTCCTGCGCCGCGCGCGGCGCTGTCTCTAGGGCAGATCGCGCACGGCCTCCTCGATGTCCTTGAGCTCGGAGAGGAGATAAGCCTTGAGCCGCTTCTTCAGCCGTTCCTCGATTTGGCGGACACGTTCGCGACTGATGCCGTAGCGGTCGCCGATCTCCTGTAGCGTCAACGGCTTATCGGCGACCAGCCGATGGTGAAAGATCACCGACTCTTTGTCCTTCAAGCCGGCGCCGAAGGCCTGGATCTTCTCCTCCACCTGCCGCCGGAACTCGGCGTCGGCCACCTGCTCCTCGGCCGTCTCCTGCCCGCTCGGCAGGATGTCGAGGAGAGAACCGCCCGAATCCTCGTCCATCGACGCGTCGATCGACAGGTCGCGCGACGAGAGCCGCTGCTCCATCTCCACGACCTCGGACTCCTTGACGTCCAGCCGCTGGGCGATGAGCTTGGGGCGGGGCGCGATCCCCTCCGCCTCGAGCCGTTCCTTCTCCTTCTGTAGGTTGAAGAAGAGCTTGCGTTGCGCCTGCGTCGTGCCGAGCTTGACCATGCGCCAGTTGTTGATCAGGTAGCGGATGATGTACGCACGCACCCAGTAGACCGCATAGGACGGAAAGCGGATGCCGCGGTAGGGGTCGAAGTTCTTCACCGCTTCCATCAGGCCGATGTTCCCCTCCTGGATCAGATCGAGGAGGTTGCGCGTCGCCTTTTGATACTCGCGCGCGATCATCACCACGAGGCGCAGATTGCCGGTCACCAGCTTGTAGGCCGCGTTGAGGTCCTGCTGCTCGCGATAGCGAATGGCCAGCTCACGTTCCTGTTCGCGTGACAGGAGAGGATAGCGCCGGATCTCGGCCAGGTAGCGCTGCAGGCTGTCGTGCGGCACCAGGGCGAGCGTCGACTCCAGGTCCCCGTCCTCCGCACGCGGCCCCTCTTCCTCGCCCGAATCGCCCTCTTCGTTCAATTCGGCCGGGCCCGGGTCGGGCTCGCCATCCTCGTCTCCGGGGCGAAGGTCGTCGTCACCTTTTGCGTGTTCGTGTGCCATCGGTTTTCGGCAGCCGCTGCCGATCGGTGAACGTTACCGGCTCGCCGCGAGCGCGGCAAGCGGAGGGCGGGGGGGGCGTTCCGCATCGGTCGCGGACGCTTCAGACCCCAACCCGCTTGCGCATCTCCTCGACCAGAACGTGGAGAATGTCGTCGAACTGTCTCTGCATGGAGCAGATCTCGTCCCGCATGTGCAGAATGACCTCGACGCCGGCCAGGTTGACGTCCATCTCGCGCAAGAGCAGCGCGATGATCCGCAACCTCTCAGCGTCCTCGGCGGTCACCACCTCCTCGGCGTCGAGGGTTTGCTTCACCTGAATGAGCCCTTCCTCGGTGACGGCCCGCAACAGCGCATCGTCGACGCCGAGACGCGTGCACACTTCGCGCAGGTCGATGTACCGCACGATCTACCTCACAGCCTCAGACCGTCGCGGGGGCTCTTGCTGTACCCCGCGTCGAGCGCGCGGCTCGCCTCGACGACCGACTCGGACTCCTCATCGGGGACGTGAATCACCAGCTGCAGATAGAGGTCGCCGCGCTTCTTCCCCCGCAGCTGCGGCACGCCGTGGCCCTTCACGCGCAACCGGCGACCGGACTGGCTGCGCGGTGGGACGCGCACGCGCACCTCGCCGTCCGGGGTGGGAACCGTCACGCTGGCCCCGAGCACCGCCTCGGCGACGGTCAGCGGCAGGTCCATCGCCAGGTCGTCGCCCTCGCGCCGGAGCAGCGGGTGAGGGCGGACGCGGACGCGGATGAACAGGTCGCCGCCCGGCGCGCCCCCACTCCCTACTCCTCCCTTGCCGGCAACCCGAACGCGCGACCCGTTGTCCACCCCGGCCGGGACGTGCACCGTCAGGCGCTCCGTCGCGGTGCGCTGCCCCTCCCCGCCGCAAGTACTGCACGGACGTGCACCGATGTGGCCGCTGCCGGCGCAACGCGGGCAGGGGCGAGTGAAGGCAATCGGCCCCTTGCCCACGCGCACCTGCCCGCGACCGCCGCAGTCCGGACACGGCGTCACGCTCGCCGGGTCGAGCCCGCTGCCGGAGCAGACCGGACACGGCTCGGCGCGCTGGATGCTGATCGCCGTCGACAGCCCGCGCACGGCATCCAGCAGCCCGATCTCCAGCTCGGACTCGAGATCGGCCCCGCGCCTGGGGGCGGCGCGAAAGCCGCCGCCGCCAGGGCCGAAGATGTCGCCGAAGACATCCTCGAAGCTCGAGTATCCGCGGGCGCCCTGTCCTGCGGAGCGCGCCCCGGCGGCCGACTGCCACGTCCGCGCCTCGCGCGCCCGTCCGGCGTCGAAGCCCGACTGGACGCCCGTCATCCCGAACTCGTCGTAGAGCTTGCGCTTTTCGGGATCGCCGAGAATGTCGTTCGCTTCAGAGATCGCCTTGAACTTCTCCTCGGCCTCGGCGTTCCCCGGATTGACGTCGGGATGATGCTTGCGGGCGAGCTTTCGGTAGGCCTTCTTGATCTCGTCAGATGAGGCTGTGCGCGCCACGCCGAGCGTGGCGTACAGATCCTTCTCGTCCATCTTGATCTGTCGGGCGCGGCATCACGTCACTCGCGCGGCGCCCTGGTCGGCTCCGCGGTCTCGCCGGCCGGTTCCTATTCGGATTCGGAGACGTACTCGAGGCCGACTTCCCCGGCCGCGATCTCGCGGAGCGCAGTGACAACTTCCTTGTTGTCGCTCTCCACCAGCGGGCGGGCGCCCTTCAAGAGCTGCTTGGCGCGACGCGCCCCGACCAGAACCAACTCGAATCGGTTCGGCACCTTGTTGAGACAGTCTTCGACCGTAATTCGCGCCATGAATGGACCCCTTTGGAGCAGAATAGCGAAAACGACCGGACAGTCAACGCGCTGGCGGCCCCGGACACGCGGTCGATATGCTTGACTGCGATCCGCCAGCTGATACCTTGCCGCCGCTCGTATGAACTGGGCCACACGCATACGGCGCCTCGCCGTCGGAGAGGAGGGGGGCGCCGAGGACGTCCGGGAGGAGCTCCTGCGCCTGTGCGCCGACTTCTTCGAGCGCGCCCGCCGCCTGACGCACGACGCGGCGCAGGCACCCAACGATCTCGCCGAGCGCGCGCTGCTGCAGCTCGCCGAGGATCACGCGGGGCTGGGGAACCGGATGCGAGAGATGCTCGCGGGCCGGCACATCACCGTGCCTCCGAGCGACGAGAGCTCGCTGCCCTCGGTGGGCCCCAACCACTGGGCTCGGGTGGTCGAGAACCTGCAGGCGCAGCGCACCGCACGGAGCCAGCTGCTCGAGCTCGCCGCGCGCGTCAACGAGACCGATCTAGCGCTGGCGACGGCCCTCGAGTCGCTGGCCGCCGGTGTCGAAGCTCACCTGGCTCGGCTACGCTCCCTGATCGCGCGCGCCGATCCGCACGCCATCAACTGAGGTGCGCGGCACCCTCGGGGATCGGATTCGCGCCCCCGGGGGCTCACCCGGACGGCGCCTTGCGCAGGGCGAGGAAGAATTCACGGTTGCCTTTCGGGCCGCGAATCGGAGACTCGCATCGACCGACGTATTCGAGACCGATCTCGAGCGCGCACGAAAGCACGGCCTCCACCGCGGCCTCCTGCAGGGCGGGGTCCCGCACCACTCCGCCCTTCCCCACCCGGCCCCTTCCCACCTCGAACTGCGGCTTGACCAGGGCGACGATGTACGCGCCCGTCGCGATCAGCTCGGAGACCCTGGGGAGCACCAGCCGCAGGGAGATGAAGGACGCGTCGATCACGGCCAGGCTCGGTACCACCGGCAGGGCCGCAGCGGGTAGATGCCGAACGTTCGTACGCTCGAGCAGGGTGACGCGGGGATCGCAGCGCAGCGACCAGGCCAGCTGTCCATACCCGACGTCTACCGCGATCACGTGCCGCGCGCCGCGCTGCAGAACGCAGTCGGTGAAGCCACCGGTCGAGGCCCCGACGTCCAGCACCACGGCACCGGCGACCGGCACGGCGAGGGCATCCAGAGCGCCGCTGAGCTTTACGCCACCGCGGCTGACGAAGGGGGGGTCCCGGGCATCGACTCGCAGGCTGGCGTCTACCGCCACCGGCGTTCCCGGCTTGTCCACCACCCGCTCGTCGACGCGCACGGCACCCGCCATCACCAGCCGCCGGGCACGCTCGCGGCTCGCCACCAGGCCGCGCTCGACGAGGAGCCTGTCGAGCCGCTCTCGTTTCACCGCGGCGTTTCGCACGCCCGCTCGACCACGAAGCGGGCGATCTGCCGCAGCGGATCCGCCGATCGAGGGAGGGGCGACAGCTCCCTCGACGCGCTGTCGAGCAGACCGAGGACCCGCTGCTTGGCCGCGGGCATGCCGAGCACGGCGGGAAACGTCATCTTGTGGCGCACTTCGTCCCGGCCTCGCGTCTTGCCGGTCAGCTCCGGCTCGCCCTCCGCGTCCAGGATATCGTCGGCGATCTGAAACGCGAGCCCGAGGAACTCTCCGTAGCGGGTGAGCTGGCGTAGATCGCGCGCCCCGGCCCCGGCCAGAATTGCCCCGCTGCGGACGGCCGCCAGGATGAGGGCCCCGGTCTTGCGGACATGAATGAACTCCACCGTCGGCAGGTCGGGGACGGATCCTTCGGCCTCGATGTCCGCCGCTTGGCCTCCGACCATACCGTGGACGCCCGCCGCCTCAGCGATCTCGCGGACGGCGCGGACGGAGCGCCGTACGTTCGGCCCGTCGCAGGCCGCGGCCAGAACGCGAAATGCCTCGGTGAGCAGGGCGTCGCCGGCCAGGATCGCCACCGCCTCGCCGAACACCCGGTGATTGGTCGGCTTGCCGCGTCGCATCCCATCGTCGTCCATCGCCGGCAGATCGTCGTGAATCAGGGAGTAGGCGTGAATCATCTCCACCGCGCAGGCAAACGGCAGCAGCGGCCGCGTCTCTCCACCGCCGACGGCTTCGGCCGCCGCGAGCAGCAGGATCGGCCGAATTCTCTTGCCACCTCCCAGCAGGCTGTAGCGCACCGCTTCGATCAGCCGCGGCGGCGCACCCGAAGGGGCGGGGAAGTACGCCTCCAGGGCGCCGTCGATCAGGCGGCGCTTGCGTTCCAGATAGCCGCGAACATTCACGGCTCTTCCTCGTCGACGATGCGCAGCGACACTGTTCCATCGGCGCCGCGCGACACCACTTCGATGCGCCGCTCCGCTTCGTTCAACTTCTCGTTCAGCAGGCGCACCAAACCGACCCCCTCCTCGAAAGCGCGTAGCGCCTCCTCCACGGTCAGGTCCCCCGATTCGAGACGTGAGACGAGCTCTTCCAAGGCTCCCATCCCCTCCTCGAAACGCAGATCGCGCGGGTCTCGCTGGTCGTCCATTTGCCCTCGAGCGCCGGCGGGAGCCCCGCTCAGTCGTAGGTCTCCTCGACCCGAACGCGTGCCCAGCCGCGGCGAAAGACCAGACGCAACGCCTGCTCCGGCGACAGGTCTCCGGCCGCTCGCACCACCGCTCCGTCCTCGACCCGTCGCGCGATCGCGTAGCCGCGGTCCAGCACCGCCAGCGGGCTGAGGGCGTGCAGCCGTTCGGCGGCACCCCGGTGGCGCTCGCGCGACAGGCGAAGCATGCCCTCGAGCGCCCGACGGCAGCGCTCCGACAGCTCATCCAGTCGCAGGCGCTGTGCGCGCACCGACTGCCGCGGATCCCGCACGTGGCGAGCCAAGGCGGCGACGCGCTCGCGCCAGTCGCGCAGCCGTCGCTCGAAGGCCACGACCAGACCGACCTGTGTCGCGGCCAGCCGCTGCGCCAGCTGGGAGCAATCGGGAACCACCAGCGCCGCGGCCGCCGTCGGAGTCGCCGCGCGCTGGTCCGCCACCAGATCCGCCAGCGTGAAATCGATCTCGTGCCCCACGGCGGATACGACCGGCACGCGCGACGTGGCGATCGCTCGCACAACCGCTTCCTCGTTGAAGGCCCACAGGTCTTCCATCGAGCCGCCGCCACGACCGACGATGATCACGTCGACCTCGGGAACCGCGTTGAGGTCGACGAGGGCCGCGACGATGTCCGCGCCGGCCTGCTGTCCCTGCACGCGCACGGGGCGCACGACGATGCGCACGTTTCGCATGCGGCCGCGCAACGTGGTGACGATGTCGTGCACCGCCGCTCCGGTGAGAGCGGTGACGACGCCGACGGCGCGCGGCCACGCCGGCAACTCCCGCTTGCGCGACACTTCGAACAAGCCCTCGGCCGACAGCCGTCGTTTGAGCTGCTCCAGGGCGAGCTGAATACCGCCCAGGCCGCGTGGCTCCAGCCAGTCGACGTAGAGCTGAAGATCGCCGCGTACGTCATAGAGGCTGACCCGCCCGCGCGCGATCAACTCGAGGCCGTCGCGCGGCCGAAACGGCAGCGCGCGGGTCGCCGAGCGAAACATGACGGCGGCGATCTGGGAGCGCCCGTCCTTGAGGCTGAAGTAGAAGTGGCCTGAAGGGGGCATGCGGAAATTCGACACCTCACCCCAGACCCACACGTCAGCGAACTCGGATTCCAGCGAACAGCGCAAGCGCCGGTTGAGCTCGCTCACGCTCAACACCGGCACGCGCTCGCCGCCCGCGCCAGGATCGTGCATCGAGCGAGACTCTAACAGACCTCTCAATGCTCGGACAAGGAACGCGCCGGGGCCAGCGAGGAGACGGGGACGACGTCGACGTCCGTGCCCCGCCACTCGAGCAACGCCGCCCGCACAGCATCGAGCGTCTCCTGGTCCGGCTGCGCGAAACCGACGGCACTGCCGCTCTCGCGCGCCGCCGTCACGACGGCCGCCAACTGCTCCGAGGCGGCGCCGGGCCGGCCACCGCCGCCCACCGGCAGCGCCGGCGCGTCAATCACGGGCGCGCTTCCCGTATCAACGGCTTTCGCTGCTCCGGCCCCGACGTAGAAGAGATCATGCTGCTCCAATGCCGCGCGCACCGCGGCACCGCCGTCACCCTGCAGAGGCTCTCCGACGACGTCGCCGATGACGCCGATGGCGTGCGGCACTGCCGCCAGCGCGGACGCGAGAAGAGCCCCGATGTCGCCTCGGGTGGGCTCGGCTGGGCGAGCGTCATCGGCCGGGGTGTCGTCCCGCGGAGAGGACAGGTCGACGACGACATCCCGTTTGAAGATGCTGCCCAGCTCAGCGACCTCCCGGGAGAAGGGCCGGTACGGTCGCACTCCCAACGCCACGGGCCCGTCGAGGTCGACGGCGACGCGCGCGACGCGCAGATCATCGCCGAGGTTCACGACCACCATCGCCACGCGCGGACGAGTCTTCTTCTCCTGCCAGTGAATGCGCAGCGTGTGCGTGAGCAGCCCGTCGATGCCGATCTGCACCTCCGTGCCGTCGAAGGTGACTTGAGTCGTCAGCGTCACGCGCGGATCGACGCCGCGCAGCGCCTCGATCTCCGACTCGACACGAGGCTGTTCGCTCTGTGGCAGGGTCACCTCGTACGAACGGTGCGTCCAGCGCAGCGCCCCGGAGCCTTTCTCTTCCTCGCTCGGCGCCGGCAGACCGAGCGAGGAATGCTCGAGGGCCGCGTTCAGGGACGCGACTCGATCGTGAAAGCGCACCTCCCAGTTCGGCCCTCCGATCGACTGCGGCACCGACTGCTCCGGCTGGCGGATCTCCTCGGCGGCGAGAAAGACCATCGCCGCAAACACCACCGTCAACGGCCAGGTGAGAACCCAGCCCATTCCGATCCGCTGGCGCGCCTTGCGTCTCGCCATGGAGTTCAATCAGCTCGCGCTCAGGGCTGATGTTCGCCCCATTGGTGGTGCCGGCGGACGGCGGGCGGGCGACATCGCTGCCGAGGTGACGGCAGGCGTCGCGACGCAACACCTGCCGTCGAAACCAGGGGGCCCGGCCAGGATGGTCGCACTGGCTACGACCGGGCCTGGGCGACCACGGTTTTGAACACGTTCCAGCTCTTCAGCAGGTCGAGCGCCCGGTCCAATTGGGGATCGGCCGCGTCCTCCTGCAGGGGGCCCGCTTCCGAGTCGCCTTCCGGCTCCCCCTCCTCCTGCTGCTGCGGTGCCTTCTTGTTCTGGAGATGCCGAGGCAGGTTCTCCTCCCGGATCGTCGGGACGCGCGTCGTCTGCGCGGCGCGGACGACCGACGGCGGATCCATCACGATGTCCGGGGTGATCCCCGTAGCCTGGATGGATCGGCCGTTGGGCGTGAAGTAGCGCGCCGTGGTCAGCCTGAGCGCCGCATCTCCCTCGACCGGCAGAATCGTTTGCACGGACCCCTTGCCGAAGGTCTGCGTGCCGAGCACCAACGCCCGCTTGTGATCCTGGAGCGCGCCCGCCACGATCTCGGATGCACTCGCGCTGCCGCCGTTGACGAGGACGATCATGGGAAAATCGACCTCGCTCCCGTCCTTGTGCGCGTAAAACTTCTGCCTCTGATTGTCGAGGCGCCCCTCGGTGTAGACGATCAGGCCCGAGTCGAGGAAGAGGTCGCCGACCTTCACCGCCTGCGACAGCAGGCCGCCGGGGTCGTTGCGCAGATCGAGCACGAGGCCCGACAGCGATCCTCCGGATTCGGCCTCGAGCTCTTTCAGCGCCTTGCGAGAATCGCGCTCGGTGCGCTCCTGGAACTGCGTGATGCGCAGGTACCCGTACCCCTTTTCCAGCAAGCGGTGCTTCACGCTCTTGATCTGGATGACCTCGCGCTTGAGCGTCAGCTGGATCCAGTCGGGCTCTCCTTCGCGACGGATCGTCAGATGGATCCTGCTACCCTCCGGACCGCGCATACGCTTCACGGCTTGGATGAGGGTCATGTCCTTGGTGAATTCGTCCTCGATCTTGATGATCTGGTCGCCCGCCTTGACGCCGGCGCGAAACGCAGGGGTATCCTCGATCGGTGATACGACGGTCAGAATCCCGCTGCGCAGGGTGATCTCGATGCCGAGACCACCGAAGCTCCCCCGCGTATCGACCTGCAGCTCCTTGTACAGGTCCGGTGTCAGGTACGCGCTGTGCGGATCCAGGGACGCCAGCATGCCGTTGATGGCGCCATCGATCAGTCGCTCCGTAGACACCTGGTCCACGTAATTCTTCTGGACCATGGTGAGAACGTTGGCGAACGCCTCGATGTTCTCATAGGCGTCCTTGCCGACCGCCGAGACCCGCTGGGCCAGCCAGCTGCTCAGGGTGAGCGCGGCGCAGACCACCGCGATGAACAACGTGATTCCAGCTCTTCGTTTCAAGGTCCTCATGGCCTCCAACCCGCAGGAGTATACCGCACTCCCGAGCCTACAACAATTCGAACAGGTAGAATGACGCCGCCGGACCGCGCCGTCAACGGCCGATTCGCGGACCGGGCCAGGGCTGCGCCCCATCCGCCCTTCTCGGCGAGAGCCGCCGGTGGCGGCACTCCTCGAAAGTCCTGCTTGCTTTGCTCTCCGCCTTGGCGAAGAATGAGTTCCGTTCGATTCGCATGACGCACTCCGGATTGATACGCCGCACTCTTTCCGACTTCTTCCGTGACCTGCTGCAGAGTGCCATGAGCACACACGAGGTGGAATCGAGCGAGTCCACCGAGTGTTATCTGGTCGGGCTGCTCGAAAGCTTTGCGCATCCCCCGGCAGACTGGAACGAGAGGCCTCTGGCGCTCGACTACCTGGAGTCCTTTCAGAACCCGGTCACGCACCGGTACGCAAAGCTCAAGCGCGTCGGAGACACCGCGCTGTTTCTCTCCGGCATCTTCATGGACCATCTCGAGCGGCGCCTCGCCTCGACCGACTACTACATGTCGATCGGCCGCAGCGCCTATCGTCACCTCGCTCATCTCAACCGTCCAAGCGCCGCCTCGAAGGACGCCGTGTTCGCCGAGATTTCCGAGCGCTTCCCCGAGTTCGTTCGCGTATTCTCGGAGATCAGCCTGGCGCAGATCTTCCCCGGAGAGTCGCAGATGGTCAAGATCTACACGCGCTGGCTGCGCACGCGCAGCAAGCAGGATGCGCAGTGGCTAATGCGCCACGGAATCGTGCCCGTCGATCCCGGGCTGAAGTCCCACAACTGAGATCTCATCGTCGCTCTTGACGTTGCGCGCGACCGCGATCGTGAACAGAGAGCGCCGCGACGTCTTGTAGATGCGCTCGAACTCGACCGAGAAGCCGTCGAAGACGTCCACGCGGCGCAGAGTGTGCCACCCCCAGCGGCGGGTGAGCGGCTCCATGCGCCGATCGAGCGCCGCCAGCAGCTTCTTCTCGCTGCGGAAGTGGTTGATCACACCGATGGTCCCGCCCGGGCGACACACGCGCAGTGCCTCGCTCATCAGACGAGCCGCGTCGGGCACCACGCTGACGACGTGAAACGCCATCACGTAGTCGAACGACGAGTCGGGGAACGCCAAGTCCATGGCGTTCATCTCCTGCACCGTGATGTGGCGCCAGGCGTTGCGATTGATGCGCTCCTGAGCGTGCTCCAGCATGTCCGGCGCGAGATCCACTCCGACCACCTGGCAATGGCTCGGGTAAGCCGACAGCGACAGGCCTGTCCCGACACCGAGCTCGAGCACTTTCGCTCCGGGTGGAATGTTCAAGCTGCGGATGAGGGAGACGATTCGAGGATAAAAGATTCGCGCGAAAACTAGGTCGTAAAGGTGCGAAAATTCGTAATAAAGCTTACTCTGGTACGCCTGAGTGGTGGTCTCCAGACTGGGCATGGATGCTCCTCGATGAATCGTGGCAACCGGCCTGCTCAGGCTGCGGTCGCACCCCGTAGCTGACTCTTGAAGGAGGCGATGTCGCGTCGGCGAAAGCGCCATTGCCGCCCCTTTTTGAAGCCGGGAAGGATGCTCTTACGTGCAAACTCGTTCACGGTGTCCGGACTCACGTCCAAGATACGGGCGACTTCCTTGCTGTTCAGAATCGCGTCGTCTTTTTCCATGGCACTGTCCTGCGAGCGTGGGCAAAAATTCAAGATGAGCCGAAGTAATCGAGCGAACGCGTGTAACACAGCGTGTTAGAGCAGTCAAGCTTCGCAGCCGCGCGGCTGTCCGTCAAGGGGCACCGCCTCTCCCGCCGGCCATCAGCTGGCCCCGTGCGGGCGCAAATCGATTACCCGCAGCTCGGTGCTCGAGCTACCGTTCCACTGCGTCACCATGGGGCTGTGGAGAATGTCGAGCCGTTCGCCTTCCTCGGGGAGGTGGTCCGCCATGCCGAAGGCAATAGCGGGCATCCGCCGCCCCTCCTGGCCGAGAAACAGCTTGAGATGTGAGCCTCCGACCACCTTGCTCGACAGCACGCGAACGTCGCGCGACAGAAAGACCGGCTGCGGATTGCCCATGCCGAAGGGCTCCAGGCGATCGAGGTCTCGCAGCACGTCGTCAGCGATATCGCGCAGGGCGATCTCGCCGTCGACGTCTCGTACCGCAACGAAGTCTTCCGGCTGGGTCCGCTCCGCTACCGCCGCCTCGAGCCTCTCCGAGAGAGCGGCGATGCGATCGGGACGGATGCTGAGGCCGGCCGCCATGCGGTGGCCACCGAAAGCCTCGAGACAGTCGCGGCAGGTCTGCAGCGCGTCGTGCACGTCGAGGCCGCGGATGCTGCGGGCGGAGCCGCGGCCGAGGTTTTTCTCCGCGTCGATCGCGATCAGCACCGTCGGGCGGTAGTAGCGGTCGACGATTCGCGAGGCGACGATGCCGACCACGCCGGGATGCCAGTCCGCCGAGGCCAGGACGATGCTTCGACGTCCCTCCACTCCGCCGGACGCCTCGATCATCGCCACCGCCTCGTCGACCATCTGACGCTCGATCGTCTGGCGTGCCCGGTTCTCCTCGTCGAGCGCCACGGCAAGCTGGTCCGCCCGGCCCGAATCCTCGGTGGTGAGGAGGTCCACCGAGCGCATCGCATCCGCCAGCCGTCCGCCGGCATTCAGGCGCGGCGCCAGCCGGAAGCCCACCGCTCCGGTCGAGATCTCGCGCACCCCGCTGACCGTCTTGAGCGCGGCCAGGCCGGGTCGCCGACCTGTCGAGATCTCGCGCAGGCCGTACTTCACCAGAACCCGATTCTCCTCGACGATCGGCACCATGTCGGCGATCGTCCCGAGCGCCACCAGGTCGAGATAGCGGCGCAGGTCCGGCAGCGCCCCCCCCGACTCGCGCAGGCGCATGCGCACCCCCAGTGCCAGGTAGAACGCCACGCCCGCGCCGCAGAGGCCGGAGAACGGGAAGCCCGCGTCGGCCTCGATCGGGTTGAGAACCGCGTGCGCTCCGAGCGGGGTGCCGGAAACCTGGTGGTGGTCGCAGACGATCACGTCCATGCCGAGGCTCTGCGCCAGCGCGATCTCGCGATGACTGACACCGCCGCAGTCGACGGTCACCATTACGCGGGCCCCCGCCTCGGCGAGGCGGCGCACCCCGATCTCGTTCAGGCCGTACCCTTCGCGCAGGCGGTGCGGAACGTGCAAGACGGGATCGGCGCCGAGGGCGCGAAAGAAACAGACGAGGAGCGCGCTGCCGCTGATTCCGTCGACGTCGTAGTCGCCGTAGATGCCGATACGCTCGCCGCGGGTCAGCGCCCCGGCCACCCGCTCGGCCGCGCGCCGCATGTCGCGGAACAGCATCGGCGAGCGCAGGTGCTCGGCCAGGCGGGCGTCCAGAAAGGCCGAGGCTCGCGCCGGGTCGCTGATGCCGCGGTTGATGAGCAGACGCGCGAGGAACGGCGAGCTTCCCAGGTCCGCGGCGAGCCGGCGCTCTGGCTCGAGCCGGGGCGGTGCGACGCGCCATTTTCTGCCCCGCATCACCCCGCCGCCCATGCTCGCTCCCCGCCGCCCGCGCTCCGGTCTCAGGTCACCCGCCGTCCCGCCGTCGGCTTGCGCCCCTCGAAGAACAGGACGATCGGGCTGGCAATGAAGATGGAGGAGTAGGTGCCGACCGTGAAGCCCACGAGAAGGGTGAAGGCGAAGCCGTGGATCACCGTGCCGCCCAGCAGGTACAGCGAAAGCACGACGAAGAGCGCCGTACCGGTTGTGAGGATGGTACGGCTCAAGGTCTCATTGATGCTACGGTTGATGATCGCGGCCAGGGGTGAGCGGCGGTCCTTGCGCATGTTCTCGCGAATGCGGTCCGACACGATGACGGTGTCGTTGACCGAGAAACCGACGATGGTCAGCAACGCCGCGACGATGGTCAGGTCGAGCTCGTAGTTCCAGACGACCAGCGCCGCGATGGCGAGGAAGACGTCGTGCACCAGCGCGACACCCGCCCCGACGCCGAAGCGCCACTCGAAGCGCGCCCAGATGTAGACGCCCATCATCAGGGTGGCGAACGCGACTGCCAGGATCGCCTGCTTGCGCAGCGCCTGCCCCACCCTCGGCCCGACGGCCTCGATACGGAGGATCTCGACGTCGTTCTCGCCGAACTTCTTCTCGAGGGTCTGCGTCACGTCCTTCGTGATCTTCTCCACCTGCTCCGCCGACAGGGGCAAACGGATCAGGAACTCGTCCTTGCCGCCGCCGAGGTTCTGGATGTCGACGCTGCCGAGGTCGGGGGCTGCCGCGAGCGCCGAGCGGACGTCGGCGGTCTGCGTCGACTTGGCGAAGCGGACATGCACCAGGGAGCCGCCCGCGAAGTCGATGCCGAGATTCGGGCCGCCGTGCAGGATGAGAACGACCACCCCGACCAGGATGAGGATCAGGGAGCCGAGCATCGCCTTGTTGCGTACGGTGACGAAGTCGATCTGGGTACCGGGAGGAATGATTTCCATGTTCAGATACTCACGGTCTGCAGGCGGCGCCGCGACAGCAGGTAATCGTAGACCACTCGTGTGCCGACGACCGCGGTGAATACGCTGCTCACCAGGCCGATGCACAGGGTCACGGCGAAGCCCTGAATCGGTCCCGAGCCGAACTGGAAGAGGATGACCCCCGACAGGAACGTCGTGATGTTCGAGTCCAGGATCGCCGGCAGGGCGCGGTCGTAGCCGGCCTCGATGGCCGCCCGCGCCGTCTTGCCGAGGCGCAGCTCCTCGCGAATGCGCTCGTTGATCAGTACGTTGGCATCCACCGCCATACCCAGGGTGAGCACGATGCCGGCGATGCCGGGAAGCGTCAGGGTGGCGTGCAGAGCGGCCAGGGCCGCGAGCAGATAGGCGACGTTGAGCACCAGGGCGATGTCGGCGAGGAGGCCGGCGAATTTGTAGTAGACGAGCATGAAGATCACGACCAGGCTGCCGCCGACGATGAACGACATGATGCCGTCGCGGATCGAGTCCTGGCCGAGCGACGGTCCGACCGTGCGCTCTTCGGCAATGTTGACCGGGGCGGGAAGGGCGCCGGTGCGCAGAACGATGGCCAGATCCCGAGCCTCGTCGGCGGTGAAGCTACCGCTGATGATGGCCCGCCCGTTGGGGATGCGCTCGCGAATGACCGGGGCCGAATAGATCGTGTCGTCGAGAATGATCGCCACCCGGCGGCCGACGTTGGCGGAGGTGATCTCGTCGAAGAGGCGGCCACCCCGCGCGTTCATGTCCACCGAGACGACGCGGCTGTTTGGCAGATCGCCCGGGCGCACGCGCGCATCGGTCACCACGTCGCCGGTCATCAGCGTCCGCGATTCGAGCAGCAGCGGCGTGCCGCGATGGCGCTCCCCGCTCGGCCCCTTCTGGATTTCGTACAGAACCTGCGTACCGGCGGGAAGCGGCTGCTTGCCGTCAGCGTAGGGTCGCGCGTCGACGTCGCGCACCAGCTTGAACTGCAGGACCGCGGTGCGGCCGATCAGCTCCTTGGCGCGCTCCGGATCCTGGATCCCCGGCAGCTGCACCAGGACGTCGGTGTCCCCCTGCCTCTGGATGACCGGCTCCGCCACGCCGAACTGGTCGACGCGGTTGCGAATCGTCTCCAGGGATTGCTCGACCGCCGCCTCGCGGATGCGCGACTCCTCCGACGGCGGGAAGGCGATTTGCTGCACCACCTCTCCGTTCTCGGTCCGCGCCTCGCCCAGCTTGAGATTCGGAAAGCGCTCGTCGACGACGCTGGTGAACTTCTCCCGCGCGTCGTTCGGATAGGACACCGAGATGGCCGGCCCGGCGATCTTCTCGATCTTGGCGTTGACGCCTTCCTTGTGCAGCTCGCGCCGCAGCTCGTCGGCGTTCACGTCGAGCGAGTTCTCGACCGCCTTGTCGACGTCGACCGCCAGGACCAGGTGCGTCCCTCCCTGCAGGTCCAGCCCGAGCGCCACCTTGTCGTTGGGCAGGAAGCTCAGCCAACTGGGTTGCGAGCCGAGCAGCGACGGCAGCAGGTAGATCACCGCCACCACGGTCAGCGCGAGCACCAGAGCAGTTCGATACATTAGGCTGCGGTTGTTCACTTTTCCTTGTCCTTCTCCTTGGGCTTCTCGGCTCGAACGGACGACGCCAGGGAGGCGATCTGGGGACGGCTGACGCGCACCCTGATGTTCTGCGCGATCTCCAGCGTGACGACCTCTTCGGTCAATGCCATGATCCGCCCGTACAGCCCCCCAGCCGTGATCACCTCGTCGTTCTTCTTCAAGTTCTCGAGCATCGTTCGAAGCTCCTTCGCCTTCTGCTGCTGCGGCCGGATCAAGAGAAAGTAGAAGACGACGAAGACGAGCAGAAGCGGCAAGAAGCTCACCAGGGCGGGCGGCGCCCCGCTGGCCCCGCTCGCGGCCTGAGCCCAGGCGGTCCCGATCATTTCGGCTCTCCCTCCTCGATCTGTCGCGCCCGCTCCACCGCCCAGACCGCGAAGTCGCCCACGTCGATGTGCGCCCTCGCCTGATCCATGAGCTCGAGGTAGAAATGCAGGTTGTGCAGGCTGGCGAGCTCGGCGCCGAGCATCTCTCCGGCGACGGTCAGGTGGCGCAGGTAGGCGCGGGAGAAGTTGCGGCAGGCGTAGCAGGCACACGACGCATCCAGCGGCTCGGCGTCGCGCGCATAGCGGGCGAGACGCAGATTGCGCCTGCCCGTCCACGTGAAACAGGTGCCGTTGCGCCCATTGCGCGTCGGCAGAACGCAGTCGAAGAGGTCGTATCCCATCCCGATGAACCGAAGCAGATCCTGCGGCAAACCGACACCCATCAGGTAGCGCGGCCGATCTTCCGGCAGTGCCGCCGCAGTTACGGCTGCCGTCTCCCGCGTCACTCCGCGCTCCTCCCCCACACTCAATCCCCCCACCGCATATCCCGGAAAATCGAATCCGGCAAGCTGCGCCGCGTGTTCCTGCCGCAGGTCGGCGAACAGGCCCCCCTGCACGATGCCGAAGAGCAGGCGCCCGGGGAGCAGCTCGCGCCGCACCGAGCGCTGCGCCCATGCGGTCGTCCGGCACATGGCGGCGGCGACCTCGGCGCGCTCCGCGGTCGACGGCAGACATTCGTCGAGCGGCATCAGGATGTCCACTCCCAGCCGGCGCTGCAGGTCCACCACGTCCTCCGGCGTGAGGAAGATCCGCGAGCCGTCCAGGTGAGATCGGAAGGCGACGCCCTCGTCGCTGACAGTGCGCAGGGGAGCCAGGCTGAGGATCTGGTACCCGCCGCTGTCCGTGAGGATGGCGCCCTGCCAGCCCATGAACCGGTGCAGCCCGCCCGCCGCGGCGACGATCTCGACCCCCGGCCGCAGAGACAGGTGATAGGCGTTGGCGAGGACGATGTGTGCACCCACTTCCTCGAGCTGGCGCGGCGTGAGCCCTTTGACGGTGCCCTGCGTGGCGACCGGCATGAACGCGGGCGTATCGATGACGCCGTGCGCCGTCGCCAGTCGTCCTCGGCGCGCGGCCGATTGCTCGACGCGCACCGCGATCTCGAACGGTTCGCTCGCCGCCGGCTCGCGGACGCGCTCCGCTTCTGTAGCCGGCCCGATCATCAGAAGATGAGCATCGCGTCGCCGTAGCTGTAGAACCGATAGCGCTCGCGCACCGCCATGGCGTAGGCGTCGCGGATCGAACGGTACCCGGCAAAGGCGCCGACCAGCATCAGCAGTGTGGACCGGGGGAGGTGGAAGTTCGTGAGCAGGGCATCGACGACGCCAAACCGAAAGCCGGGGCGGATGAAGGCGTCGGCCCAGAACCCGGCCGCCCGCAGGCCCTCTGCTCGCCGCGCCGCAGACTCGAGGGCGCGCGTGGTGGTGGTACCGACCGCCACGACCCGGCCGCCCCTGGCGCGCGCTCTCTCGATCGCCTCGACCGTCGCGGCCGGGATCTCCGCCCACTCGGCCTCCAGCGGGCGGTCCGGCGGATCGTCCTCACGCACCGGGAGAAAGGTAGCGGGCCCGACGTGCAGGGTCAGCGTCGCCGTCTCAACGCCGGCCCGGCGCACCGCCGCGAGCAGATCCGGGGTGAAATGCAGCCCAGCCGTGGGTGCGGCCACGGCGCCGTCCCGAGCGGCAAAGATCGTCTGGTAGCGCTCGCGATCCACCGGCAGCGGACCGTCGACGCGTCGGATGTACGGCGGCAGCGGAATCTCGCCGTGCGCCTTCATCAGATCGGCCACCCCCAGAGGGCCTTCGAGCTCCACCGCGTAGCGCCCCCCACCCGATGCCTCGCGGACGACGGCACCCATTCCCGCCGGCAGACCGATGACGGCGCCGGCGCGCAGGCGCTGCGCCGGTCGCCCGAGGCACTGCCACGTCCCGGCGGCGCTGGGGCGCACCAGGAGCAGCTCCACGCCGTGTCCGTTCGCCGCCCGCCCGAACAGCCGCGCCGGCAGCACCCGCGTGTCGTTGAAGACCAGGAGGTCTCCCCGGCCCAGCCAGTCCGGCAACCGCTTCACCGACGTGTGCTCGCGCACGCCCCGGGCGCGATCGAGGACCATGAGACGCGCCCCGTCGCGTTCCGCCGCCGGCATCTGGGCGACGAGCTCCGCCGGCAGCTCGTAGTCATAGTCCGCCAGGCCCGTCGCCTGCGGAACGCCGTCTTCGGTCGGCGCGGCAAGATTCATGGGAGATTCTCGAGCAGTGATGACGGAGAAGGCGCCCGGGATGGGTACCCGGATCGAACTCGATCGATGGCGCTAAACCACATGCCCGGAGCCGAGTCAATGGCGCCGGCAGAGGCGTTCCGCCGCCAGCCCGGGCTCAGGACCCACTGCTCTTCGGAGCCTTCAGGAAGGGTTCGAGCAGATCGACGGGCAGCGGAAAGACGGTGGTCGACTGGTGCTCGGCGGCGACCTCGGTCAGGGTCTGCAGATAGCGCAGCTGCAGCGCCGTCGGGTGCCGGCTGATCACCGCCGAGGCGTCCGCGAGCCGTTGCGCCGCCTGGAACTCGCCCTCCGCGTTGATCACCTTCGCGCGTCGCTCGCGCTCCGCCTCGGCCTGCCGGGCCATGGCGCGCTGCATCTCCTGCGGCAGATCGATGTGCTTCAGCTCGACGGTGGTCACCTTGACCCCCCACGGATCGGTCTGCAGGTCGAGGATCTCCTGGATGTGTTGATTGATCTTGTCGCGCTCCGCCAGGAGCTCGTCGAGCTCGGCTTGACCGCAGACGCTGCGCAACGTGGTCTGCGCCAACTGCGACGTGGCGAACAGGTAGTGCTCGACCTCGACGATGGCCTTGCTGGGGTCGACGACGCGGAAGTACAGCACCGCGTTCACCTTCACCGACACGTTGTCCTTCGTGATCACGTCCTGTGCTGGAACGTCCATGGTCACGGTCCGCAGGTCGACGCGCTCCATGCGCTCGACCACCGGAATCACGAAGATGATGCCGGGCCCGCGGTGCGCCACCAGACGCCCGAGGCGGAAGACGACGCCGCGCTCGAACTCCTTTAGAATCTTCACCCCACTGACGAGAAGGACCACCACAAAGAGGACGACGGTTGCCGCTGGACCGATCATGCTTCCCTCCTAGCCCCGAACGCGCGGAGACGAGCGGCGCACCCTCATGCGCATCCCCTCCACGCCGACGACCTCGACCGCGTCGCCGACGTCGAGCGGCTCGTCCGCCGTCGCGTCCCAGTACTCTCCGTGTACGAAGACCTTCACCCTACCCTGCCGGTCGAGAGGACGGCGTACTTCGCCGATCTCCCCGACCATTCCCTCCGCGCCGACCCGCGATCGGCTGCGCTGCGTCCGCACCACCAACCAGCCGACCAGGAGGGTGAAGCCCCCCAGCGTGACGGCCGCGGCGGCGATGATGCCGCGGTCCACCGAGACGGTGGACTGGGGAGTGTCGAAGAGAAGCAGCGAGCCGAGCACGAAGGCCACCATCCCGCCGACGCCCAGCGCTCCGAAGCTGGGCAGGAACAGCTCCGCGACCAACAGCGACACGCCGAGCACGATCAGGACGAGCCCCGTGTAGTTGATCGGCAGCACCTGCATAGCGGCCAGCGCCAGCACCAGACAGATGGCGCCGGCCACGCCGGGAAAGAAGACGCCGGGATGGGTGAACTCCACGTACAGGCCGAGAATCCCGGCGATCATGAGGAGATAGGCGAGGTTCGGGTTGGCCAGGGTGTCGAGCACCTTCTGGCGCAGGCGCATGTCGAGGCGCCGCACCGCGGGCGCCGCCGGTGGCGAGCACGACCTGGCGGCCCTGCACGTCGACCTCGCGACCGTCGATCTTGCGGAGCAGGTCGGGAACGTCGTCGGCGACGAGATCCACGACGTTCATCTTCACCGCCTCTCGCTCGGTGATCGAGACGCTCTCCCGCACGGCTTTCTCGGCCCACTCGACGTTGCGACCGCGCTGCTGCGCGATGGTTCGGCTGAGCGAGGCGGCGAAGTTCTCCACCTTCTTGCGCATGTCGCCCTCGATGCTCTCGCCCTGCGGGCCCACCGGATGGGCGGCACCGATGTTGGTTCCCGGCGCCATCGCCGCGATGTTCGCGGCCATGGTGACGAAGACGCCCGCCGAAGCGGCCCCGGCTCCCGACGGCGCCACGTAGACGATCACCGGCAGCGGCGCACCGAGAATGTCCTTGACGATCGACTTGGTGGACTCGAGCAGGCCGCCCGGCGTGTCCAGCTCGATCACCAGCGCTTCGTCGGAGGCCTCCTGCGCGGCCTCGATCCCGTCGCGAATGTAATCCGCCGTCGCCGGATTGATCCCGCCGTCGATGCTCAGAAGCAGGACCTCCTTCGACCCGCCGCCGGCTTTCGACGCGCCGCCGGCGGCCTCGGCGCGCGGCGACGGCGTGGCAGCGGCGGTGGGGGACGGAGGCACGGTGGGCGACCGCCGTTTGGCACCGAGGGCGGCCGCGGGCAGCAGCAGGCAGAGGACAAATACCGGCCACCCCCCCCGGCCGATCATACAGCCAACCCCAGCTCACCCATGACCAGCTTGACGTCGGACCACACCAGGCGCTTGTCGCCCGGATTGCGCAGCAAATAGGCGGGGTGGAACGTGGGCATGACCTTGACGCCCGCGATACTCGTGCCAGGTGCCGCGCATGCGGGTGATCGGCGTCTTCACTCCAAGCACCGTCTGCGCCGCGAAGGTGCCGAGGGCGACGATCACGCGCGGCGCGATCAGCTCGATCTGGCGGGCCAGGAACGGCATGCAGGTGGCGATCTCGTCCGGCTCCGGATTCCGATTCTCGGGCGGCCGGCATTTGACGATATTGGCGATGTATACGTCCTCGCGGCGCAGCTTCATACCCTTGGTGATGATCTCGGTCAGCAGCTGCCCGGCGCGGCCGACGAACGGCTCCGCCTGCAAGTCCTCGTCGCGGCCCGGCCCTTCGCCGACGAACATCAGGTCGGCATCGGGATTGCCGACGCCGAAGACGACGTTCGTCCGCTTCTTCGCAAGCTTGCAGCGCTGGCAGTCGCCGATGAACACCCGCAGCGCGGCGAGACTCTGCGCAGAGACGAACGCCGGGCTCGGCGAACAGGTCCTCGGCCGCGGCCGCCGCGGACCGTCGTGGCGCCTCCGCTACGGGGCGCTGTCCGGCGGGGACTCGAGCCGGTGGCCCCGCCTTCACTCCCGGTACCGTCGCGGCGGAAGCCGGAACCGCCGGCCAGCTGCCGCCACAGGAGCGCTGTCGCTCGGCGTGGGCCCGCAGGACGCGCAACAGCCGGCGCAATGCTGCTTGAGGCGCCTCCTCCCGAGTAGTAGCATCAGCCTCCGTGTTGATGATTTGCGCCCTCGTCGTTGGGTTGGTCTTGGTTCCCGATACCGCATTGGCCTGGGGGCCGATCAGCCATCTCGCGCACGGCTCGGAGATCTTGCGGGAACTTACCATTCTCGGTCCGAGCCTACAACAATTGTTGACCCGTTACCCGATGGAGTACCTGTACGGTTGCGTCGGCGCCGACATCACGTTGGGCAAGAAGTACACGCACGCCATGCAGGCGCACTGCCACTCGTGGGAGGTCGGGTGGCAGGTGGTCGCCGCGGCCGAGTCCGACGCGGAGCGCGCCTTCGCCTACGGCTACCTGAGCCACCTGGCGGCCGATACGTACTCGCACAACCACTTCGTCCCCACCCAGCTGGTCGTCAGCTTCCGGGCCCGGACCCTGCGCCACGTGTACTGGGAGGCCCGCTTCGACAGCATGCAGGACCCGGACTATCGCGGCATCGTCAGCGATCTGCGACGCCAGAGCTTCCCCGAGTGCGACGCGCTGGTGAAGCGAGTCGTGGCGCGGACCATCTTCTCCTTCCGCACCAACAAGCGCATCTTCGATTCGGTGCTCGCCTTCCACGACTGGGACAACTGGCATCGCTTCATGCAAAACGTCTCGACGCGCTCGCGCCACCACCTGCCCGAACCGGTCGTCGGCCGCTACAACCGCGCCGTCCATCGCAACATCCTGGACCTGCTGCAGCGCGGCAAGCGATCCGACTGCCAGGGCGCCGACCCCACCGGACTGGAGGCGCTGACTCTGGCCAAGGAGGTGCGCCGCTCGCTGAAGGCGCTGTTGCGCCAACAGGCGATCACGCCGGAGATCGAAGCCGAGCTCGAGGAGCTCAACGGGCGCGGCGATCTGGAAGAGGTGTTTCCGGTCGCCGCCGCTCCCGCAATCGCTCGCGCACTCGGCTGAAGAACTCGATCGCCGCCGGCACGGCGTAGTCGGGGTACGTGTGCGGCCACGGCTCGAAGCGTCCGTTTGCGTAACGCAGGGTCGCCTCCGCGTAGATGCCGCTTGCGAGGTAGATTCGGTGGGCGGCATCCTTGGTCGACGCCAGCACCAGGCGAAGCAGGTCGACGTATCCGGGATCGAGGTTGACCTGGCGGCCGTGCGGGGTTCGCCAACGGTCCTCGAGCCGATTCGTCCGCAGCTTGAGTAGAGGCAGCTCGCCCGGAGCGCGGCAGTCGTCGAGCGAGAGGAACTGACGCCAGATCTCGTCCCCCATCTCGTCCCGATAGTAGTCACTGGCGGTCCACGCGGCGGGCTCACTCGCCAGTGCGACCGGGGCGATATCCGCGGCAACCGCGCCGGCAGCCGCGCTCAGCAGCTCACTTGACGCGGCGAGCACGCCGACGATCGTCGTTACCGGAAGCGGTTCGCGC
Organism: uncultured bacterium; assembly: GCA_963721115.1. Classification (GTDB taxonomy): domain Bacteria; phylum Desulfobacterota; class Binatia; order HRBIN30; family CADEER01; genus CAVRIA01. The sequence continues at coordinate 318,535 of CAVRIA010000021.1, read as the reverse complement.
GGCGTTCCCACCAGTTCTCCAGAGCGCGCACGAGATCGCCGATCAGCGGCCGCGGCGCGGCTTGGCGCGCAGCACCGCCGCACCGGCCGGCCGTCGCAGCTCGCGCACGCGCGAACTCCCGCCGCCGGCCGCGGCTCCCCTGTGCAACTCGACGGCGCGGTCGAGGATCCGCTCGGCGATCTCGTCCTTGCCGGCCAGCCCGATCTCCTGGCGACCGCCCGCGTCGATCAGCACCACCTCGTTCGTCTCCGCGGCAAACCCCGCGTCGGCGCGCGACACGTCGTTGGCAACCATCAGATCGAGCCCCTTGTCGCGCCGCTTGCGCTCCGCGTTGGCGACGACGTTCTCGGTCTCGGCGGCGAACCCGACCAGCAGACGGTCACCCTTGCGGCGGCGCAGCTCGCCGAGGATGTCCACCGTTCGTTCGAGCTCGATGGACAGCGGCCCCTGCCCTTTCTTGATCTTGTGCGCGGCGGGACGGACCGGCCGGTAGTCCGCGACCGCGGCCGCCATGAAGATCATCGACGCCGCCTCGCACTCGCGCAGCACCGCCTCGCACATCTCCCCGGCCGTCGTCGTCGGCCGCAGGCGCACGCCGTGCGGCGCCGGCTGCGCCGTCGGACCGCTCACCAACACGACCTCGGCGCCTCGCCGCCAGGCGGCCGCCGCCAGCGCATAGCCCATCTTTCCCGTCGACCGGTTGGAGATGAAGCGCACCGGATCGATCGCCTCGCGATTCGGACCGGCGGACACCAACACTCGCTCTCCCACCAGGTCCGCCCGGACCGACCGCGCGCTCGATCTCGGCGGCGATCACCGGCGGCTCCGCGAGCCTCCCCGCCCCCTCGTAGCCGCACGCCAGATAGCCCACTCCGGGGCTGACGATCCGCTGCCCGCGCTCGGCCAGCTTCGCCAGGTTGGCCTGGACGACGGCGTTCTCGAACATGTGGACGTTCATCGACGGCGCGATCAGCACCGGAGCGCGCGTCGCCAGCAGGACGGTGGTCAGCAGGTCGTCGCCGATGCCCGCCGCCAGCTTGCCGATCAGGTTCGCCGTCGCCGGCGCGACGACGACCGCGTCGGCGGTGTCGGCAAGCCGGATGTGGCCGATCTCGGACTCCTGCGTGAGGTCGAAGAGCTCGGTGGAGACGGGCTCTCCCGAAAGCGCCTGCAGGGTCAGCGGGGTGATGAACTCTGTCGCGTGTCGCGTCATCACCACCCGCACGCGCGCGCCTTCCGTGCGCAGCAGGCGGACCAGCTCGGCCGCCTTGTAGCACGCGATGCCGCCGCTCAGGCCGACGACGATCGTCTTGCCGTCAAGCCGCTTCGTCATCGCCGCGCTCGGCCGCCTCGACGTCTCGGAAGCTCATGCCCTCCATCCACAGCGAGTATAGTCCGGCGCCGATCACGCTCACAAACTGGGTCAGATGGACGACGATCGAGAAGGCGATGGCCTCGCTTTCCGGGATCTTGAAGATCGCCAGGCCGAGCACGCAGCCGACCTGGAAGGCGCCGATGTAGCCGGGCGCAGAGGGAACCGAGACGGCGATGGCTACCGTCGCCGTCAGGACGACCGCTCCGGTCAGCATCGGCACGGTGAGGTGAAAGGCGAGGAAGGCCATCATGTAGACCGTGGAGATCACCAGCCAGAGAAAGACCGACCACAGGAAGGCGCGCGCGAAGGCGCTCGCGCTGCCCAGCATCTCCAGCGCCTGGACGAAACCGCGCACGAAGCCGTACACGGGCTCGCCGAGGCGCGCGGGCAGCAGCGCGCAGGCCCGTCGGGCGATAGCGAGGGCGAGATCTTCCTGCCAGCGAATCAGGGCGATAACGCCGCCGACGCCCAGGGCCAAGGCGGTGAGCAAAAGCCCCCACTCGCGCACCTGATCGCCGACCGTGACCAGGCTCACCGATACGCCCAGGAGCAGGAGGATGGTGAACATGTCGAAGATGCGCTCCAGGAGCACGCTGGCCAGGACGCCGCTCAGCGGAAGGTTCTCCTTGCGGGCGGCGAGCACCGGCCGGATCACCTCCCCGATGCGCAGCGGCAGCACCATGTTCGCCATGAAGCCGATGTTGGTCGCCGCCACCAGCGGTCGCAGCGGTGGCTCGCCGAAGGCGTGCAGGAAGATTCGCCAGCGCTGCGCGCGGATGTAGAGGGTCCACACGGTCACCGGCAGCACCGGCAGGACCCACAGGTAGTTGGCCCTGCGCAGGGTTTCCAGCGCCTCGTGCCAGTCGACGTTGCGAACCGCGAAGAACGAGGAAGACCCCGGAGATCGCGACGCTCAAGGCGATGCGGACCGAGCGGCTCACTCGCGCTCTCCGCCCGCGCCGCTCAGCGACTGCCAGGCGCCGGCCAGAAAGAGGCTCGCTCCCGCCACGAGCAGCAGGCGCCCCATCGCCGGCGTGTCGCCGTCCAGCAACACGCCGGCGCCGAGCATCCAGACGAAATAGCCGATCACCCGCCAGCCCTTGCCGCGCAGCTCAGCCATCTCTCTCCCCGGCGAGCCGGCGGCTGGCGAATATGACCCGCTGTACGGCCGTGAGGTTGGTGAGCAGCGCCAGCAGCACGACCGTCAGGCCCAGCAGAACGTGGTCCCAGCCGAAAGCGTGCGCCGCGATGGAGCTGAAGATCGATCCGAAGCCGAGCAGCACGAACCGCTCCGGCCTCTGCAGCAGGCCGATATCGCACCGCAGCCCCAGTCCCTCGGCGCGGGCGCGCGTGTAGCTCACCATCGTCCCGCCGAGAATGGCGAGCAGCACCGCCCACACCTGCCAGCCCTGGCGGAAGAAGATCAGCAGGCCGGCGTAGCCGAAGAACTCCGCGTATCGGTCCATGACCGAATCGAGAAAGGCGCCGCGTTGGCTGTCGCCGTTGGTGCGCCGCGCCACCTTGCCGTCGAGAATGTCCATCGTACCGGTGCAGAGGACGAGAAAGCCCGCGCTGTAGACCAGGCCCTGCGCATAGGCGAACGCGGTGAGAATGCTGGCCACGACCTGCGCGTAGGTGATGGTGATCGGCTTGACCCCGAGGCGCGCCGCCAGCTTCTCGAACGGCAGCAGGTTGCTGAAGTACCAGGCGCGGATCCGCGCCCCCAGGAGACGCGATCCCCGCACCCCCGAAAGATCCGGCCGGGCGCGCGAGAAGGCTCGCATCCCGATCGAGAAGGCGCCGAAGATCAGCACCAGGTTGAAAAGGGCAAAGGCTTGTCGGGACATCGCCGTTCGGCCGCACCACGCGAACCTGGGCTTATAACGGAGGCACGGTGGGCTGGCAATCCGAGTTTTCCGGCTCGGGTTGCCGTGTCGCACCGCCGGCTGGACTGGACTAGGCGCGGAACCGCGACGGGAAGGGACTTCCGAAGTCCTGATCCGGGTGCAGCGCGCGCGCCCGCGCAATCAGCTGATCCTCGCTCTCGACGATGTCGGGATTGGGGATGCAGCAGTCGACCGGGCACACCACCGCGCACTGCTCCTGATCGAAGAACCCCACGCACTCCGTGCACTTCTCGGGAACGATGTAGTAGATGTCCTGCTGCAAGGCGGGGCGCGGCCCGGTCTCCGACGCCCACGGCGCGCCGCCCTCGTAGATCGCCGTGTTCGGACACTCCGGCTCGCACGCTCCGCAGTTGATGCACTCCGCGGTGATCATCGTCGCCATCGCGACGGTCTCCTTCGAAAATTGGCCCCCGTGCGCGCTTCGCGCTCCGCTGGGCTCGGCCCCGCGAACCCAGCTCGCGGGGCCGCCTCGTCACTTTCCCATGCGCCTCCGGACGAGATCATGGCGACTCCGCGATTCGCTTCGCGGCAACGCTGACGCGCCGGACCGAAGACGCGACCCCGGTCATCCGACGATGCGCGGCGCGGGCGCCTGCTCGCGCTCCGCCGCGATGCCGTCGAGCACCTTGCCGGCGATCTCGGCGTAGATTCGGCTGACCGGATGATCCGGCTGGTCGATCACCAGGGGCTTGCCGCTGTCGCCGCTGGCTCGCAGCTCGGGCACCAGCGGGATCTGGCCGAGCAGGGGAACGCCGAACTCGCGCTGCAGCCGAGCGCCGCCACCGCTGCCGAAGAGCTCCTCGCGCTCGGCGCACTGCGGGCACACGTAGTAGCTCATGTTCTCGACGATGCCGAGGACCGGGGTGTTCACCTGCTGAAACATCGCCAACCCGCGTTCGACGTCGCGCAGAGAGACCTCCTGCGGCGTGGTGACGACGATTCCCCCGGACAGCGGCACCTGCTGGGCGATGGTGAGCTGCGCGTCACCGGTCCCCGGCGGCATATCGATCATCAGGACGTCGAGCTCGCCCCACTGCACGTCCTTCAGGAACTGCCGCAGCAGCCCGGTGACGAGCGGACCGCGCCAGATGACCGGCGAGCTGTCGTCGAGAAAAAAACCCATCGAGATCACGCGCAGTCCGTACTTCTCCAGCGGGAACACCTTCGTCTGCTCGACGACGCGTGGGCGACCCGACAGGCCGAGCATCATCGGCACGCTGGGCCCGTATACGTCGGCGTCGAGCAGCCCGACGCGCCGCCCGCCTCGCGCCAGAGCGCAAGCCAGATTGACGGCGACGGTCGACTTTCCGACCCCCCCCTTGGTGCTCGACACCGCGACGATGTCCGCCACCCCGGGCAGCGGCCCCGCCTCGGGGGCGCCCGGCGGCGCGACGAGCTGGACATCGACGGAGGAGACTCCCTGCAGAGCGCCGAGGCCGCGGCGGATGTCGGCGACGGTGGCCTCTACGACCGGCGGCGGCAGCGGACCGACGGCGAGTTGCACGGTGACCACGCCGCCCTGCAGGGCGACGTCGCGCACCATGCCGGCGGCGACGATGTCCCGTTTCATGCCGAGCGGCTGCACTTCCGCCAGCCGTTCGCGCACCAGCTCGATCGTCGTCATGCCGACTTCCCGGCCGCCTCGCCCGCGACGCGGCAGCCGTCGCAGGGGCACAGCCCGCGCAGCGTGTGATAGCCGTAGATCCCCGTATCGTGTCCGTCGCTCCACTGGACGCTGAGCGCGTATCTGCCGACGACGCCGATCTGGACCGGGTAGATCTCCTCGCCCTGCCCGGCGATCACCGGCAGGTGGCGCCGCGGACGCTCTCGACACTCGGCGCAGGGACAGTGGTCGCGCAGGTAGCGATTCGCGTAGTCCGACTGGTGACCGTCAGCCCAGACGATGCGAACGGATTGCACCCCCAGACGGCGGATTTCTGCGGGAACCGGCAACCGGCCTGTCATTCGTTTGCGACCGTAACGGCTCGTCTGTCGAAAAGCAACGCGCCCTCCCGCTCTCCCACCGCTCTTCGGGCTTCCTTGACAGGGTACCGCATTCTGACATTATCCGACTCTCATCGGACGGTAGACACGGAGAGACGTTTGAACGTCGCAAGCACGAGTCGTGCGCCCTCGCCGCACCCCTCACCCGCCAACCTCGTCGCCGACGAGCTGGAGCTCGTCGAGCAGCGGCTGACCGAGCTGTTGCATTCGCGCGAGCCGCGCATCACCGACATCTCCGACTATCTGATCGGCTCAGGGGGCAAGCGCATCCGCCCCGCCGTGACTCTGCTGATCTTCCGCGCCTGCGGCGGAACGGACCTGGCGGACATCGTCGATGTCGCGGTCGCCCTCGAGCTCATCCACTCCGCCAGCCTCCTGCACGACGACATCATCGACGGCAGCCGCATCCGGCGCGGTCGCGACTCGGCCCTGTGCAAGTACGGCGTCGCGCAGACGCTAGTCACGGGCGATTTCCTGTTCAGCCGCGCCTTCCAGATCTGCGGCCGCTTCGAGGAGAAGCTGATCCGCTGGGCGGCGGAGGCGTGCATCGCCCTCACCGAGGGGGAGATCATGCAGGGCCGTTTCCGCCACAACCCAGCCGTCACCTACGACGACTACATGGAGATCGTCAGTCGCAAGACGGCGTCGTTGTTCGAGCAGGGAGCGCGGACCGCCGCGCACCTGGCCGGCGCCTCGGAGGAGGTCGTCGAGGCTCTCGCCAGCTGCGGCTCGCACGTCGGCCTCACCTTCCAGATGATCGACGACCTGCTCGACGTCGTGGCGCTCGAATCGCAGCTCGGCAAGCCGGTCGGCCTCGACCTGCGCGACGGGAATCCCTCCCTGCCGATCGTTCTCGCCATGCCTTCCGACCCCGAGGTGCGCCGCCTGTTCGAACGGCCGTCGCTGAGCGAGGAGGAACTCGGCGCGCTGCTCGCCCGGCTCCGCCGCGCGCCGGCCATCGAGGAGGGATATCGTCTCGCCGCGCGGCACGCCGACCGGGCACGCGACGCCTTGCTGGCACTGCCGGCATCCCCGCACCGGAAGAACCTTCTCGCTCTCATCGACCAGCTCGTCGATCGGCTCTCCTGAGCGATCCGGACGGCGAGCGGATCGTTCGGCCAGCGGCAAGGCCCGCTCGGCCGGCGCGGGCCCGGAATCAGCCCCTCTGCCGTACCTGCCGCGGAATCCTGAGGTAGAAGACGGACCCTCGCCCCGGAGCGCTCTCGACCGTCACCTCTCCCTGCAGGCTCTCCAGCATGCGCCGGGCAATGTACAGTCCCAAGCCGACGCCATCCTCCGCCGCCGCCGCTTCCCGCACCCGCCGGAACGGCTCGAAGATGTACTCCTGCGCCTCCGCGGGAATACCTACGCCCGTGTCGCGAACCTCGACCTCCAGACCGTCTCCTCTGGCGCGGGCGGAGACCCGGACCGAGCCTTCGCGCGTGTACTTCAACGCGTTCGCCACCAGGTTCTTGAGCGCGATCTTCAGCTTCAACGGATCCGTCGTCAGCATCGGCAGATCGGGGGCGATCTCCCACGTCACGGCCACGCCCGAATGCCGGGGCAGATCGCGGACCTCCCGCTCGATCTCCGCCATCAGGTCCGCCACCGGGATCTCGCGCAGATCGAGATACACCCGCCGTCTCTCGACCTGGTTCACCTCCAGCGTGCCGCGGATCAGCTCCTGCATGCCGATGGCGCTCTCCTTCATCGTCTCCAGGTGAGACCGCTGCTCGGAGGTCAAGGCGCCGAACTCGCCGTTCAGAAAGAGGTCCGCGAAGCCGGCGATGTTCCCGACCGGAGCGCGCAGCTCGTGCGACAGGACCGCCATCAGGTCCGACTTGAGAGCGCTGGTGCGCTCCATCTCCTCCATCAGGCGCGACTGCGCCAGCGCCAGCGAAGCGATCTGCGCCACGGCCTCGGCGATGCGCCGCTGCTGCGCGGAAAAGGGCTCCTCCCGGCCGCGATAGCCCGCCGTCTGGATGCCGACCAGATCGCCGCCGCGGCGCAGGGCGACATACAGCGCCAGCGTGATCCCATACTTGATCGGCAGGGCCGGCGGCAGGAGGTCCTGCGGCCGACTCATCACGACCTCGGCGAACCCCTCGGCCTGCAGCCGCTCCGCCAGACCGGAGACGACCGCCGCCGGAACCTTGAGGGCGCGCATCGACTCCCACTGCTCGGACGCATCGCCATGGCCGGCGACGGTGAGGAAGACCTCCTCGTCGGGGTCCTTGATCCACGTGTGGCTGAAGTCGCAGTGCAACACCTCAGTCATGACCCGACACAGGCGGTCGAGAAGGGTCGGAGATCCGAGGGCGCCGATCAGCTCGCGCGAGACGCGGGCCACGGCATCCGTCAGCTCCAGCTCGTCCTTGAGCTTCGCCTCCGCCTCCTTGCGCGCGGTCACGTCGCGGGCGTTGACGACGATGCGCGGCCCGAGGTCTTCGTCCACGTGCCGGGTGGCCACCGCCTCGAAGACGCGCCACGCGCCGCCCGCACTCTGCACGCGCACGTCGATCACCGCCTTGCCGGCCTCCCCCGCCGCCTCGCGCAGCTTGCTCATCGCCACGGACACGTCTTCGGGATGGACGAGATCGAAGACGTTGGTCCCGAGCAGATCGGCCGGCTCGCGGCCGATCTGCCGCTGGATCGACGGACTGGCGTAATAGATGGTTCCGTCCGGGTCGAACACGCCGATGATGTCCGATGCGTTCTCGATCAGAGACCGGAAGTGGACCTCGCGCTCGCGCAGCTTCTCCTCGGCGCGCAGGCGAGCACTGATGTCGCGAAATGCCCAAACGAAGCCGGCGATCTCTCCCAGGTGGTCGCGCGCCATCGCGGCGCTGACCTCGATCGGCGTCGCCTTTCCGCCCCGGCGCAGGAGGCGTACGCGATCGGACTTTCCCTCGTGCAGCGTCGGCTGCACCGCCTCTCCGGCGTTCTCGAGCGGAGCGGTGCGAAAAACCGCCGCCAGCTCCTTGCCCAGCGCCTCGGCCTGATGCCAACCGGTCAGGGACTCGGCAATGGGGTTCATGAAACGCACGACGCCTTCGCGATCCGTGGCGATGATGCCGTCGCGAACCGCGCCGAGGATCGTCGACAGCCAGCGCTGTCCCTCTTCGACCGCCCGCTCCAGACGATGGCGCGTGAGCGCCATCTGGATGGCGGCGTGAAGCTCGCGCTCGCCGAACGGCTTGACGATGTACCCGTAGGGCGCGGTGTTCTGCGCCCGCGCCAGCGTCGCGTCGTCGGCGAAGGCGGTGAGATAGGTCACCGGCAGGCCGAAGCGCTCCGCAAGCTGCCGCGCCGCCTGCACGCCGTCCATCGTCCCCTTCAGCTGAATGTCCATGAGAACGAGGTCCGGTCGAACCTGCTCGGCCTTCTCGATCGCTTCCTCGCCCGTCTGGGCAATCGCCGGCACCTCGTAGCCCAGGCGTGTCAGTCGGCTCTCGATGTCCTTCGCGGTGATCCCCTCGTCCTCGACCACCAGGATGCGGGCGCCGGCCATGGAGGCGTTCATCGCCGTTCGGGGAAGGTCACCGTGCACCGCGCTCCGCCCTCGGCTCTCACCTCGAGCCGGCCGGCGAGCTGCTTGGTCAGCGTGTCGACCAGCTGCCAGCCGAGGGTGTGGCCACCGCGCCACCAGTCCACACCGAAGAGGGGCTCACCGTCGTCCGACACCTCGAGAGTGTACTGCCCGTCGCCGCAGCTGCGCAACTCGACCCGGATCACGGCGGCGGTCCCCGCGGCGAGAGCGTGCTTCAACGAGGCCGACACCAGCTCGTTGACGATGAGCCCGCAGGGCACGGCGAGATCCACCGACATCGCCACGCCGTCGACGCCCACGTCGACGCGGACCTTCTCCCCTCCGCCGTGGGCGCGGAGCAGGTTCTCCGTCACGTCGCGCAGGAACTCCCCCGCGTCGAGCTGCGAGAGGTTGTCCGAACGATAGAGCGCGTCGTGAATCGACGCCATCAGGCGGACCCGGTTTTGGCTCTCCTGGAACATCGCCAGCGCCTCCGGGTCGCGAATGTACGCCGCCTGCAGGTTGAGGAGGCTACAGATGATCTGCAGATTGTTCTTCACGCGATGGTGCACCTCGCGCAGCAGAACCTCCTTCTCCTGCAGCAGAGCCTTGAAGTGTGCCGCCTGACGTCGCTCCTCCGCCACCGCCTGACCTCCTTCGAGATCGTCCGCCTTCCCCTCCTTGAACAGCTCGGACATCGACCTTGCTCTGCCGAACGTCCCGGTGTGCATGCCGGCCTCGCGCACTGCACCACCACCGAGGCGCCAACAATTAGTAAAGACCATGCCCGGAGCGGCATCAAGGCCAACCCCCGACAGGAAGATTCCGCGACATGCGAGAGGCTTGCACCGACTTCTCCTCTGAGCCTCGCCTTATCCCTGCCTTATCCCCGCCTTTGCCTTTGCCTGCGCTGCTGAAGGGTGGCTGGCGTCGGCCCGCCACTTTCCTCCAGACCGTTACTCGCGCCTCGCGTACTCGCCGCCCCGCTCTTCCCACTCCGCATCCGATAAGGAAACCGTCTCTCCTTGGCACATGTCCTGCATGTTCGCAGACAGGATGGAGCCCCTGAAGCCCGCGGAGAAGCAGCGTCTCGCCCTACAGTTCGTCGAGGAGATGCGGGAGGAGCGAGTCAACGTCCTCTCCGAGACGGTGAGCCTGGCGACGCGGGGGCCACTCTATTGGATCCTCGGCGGCGTCTTCTTCTGCATCGCGGCGGTCGCGACGCCGCTCTACATGGTCCATTCGAGCCGGGCACCGGCGCTGCCGCCGCGGCCGCGCGCCGAGATCGTCGCGCCGGCCCAGTCGAATCCGTGCATCGAGCGGATGCAGATCGTCGCTCGAGCCGTCGCCGACTATACGGAGGCGAAGGGCTCCCCGCCCTCCTCCCTGGCCGAGCTCCGTCCGGACTTCATGACCGTCGAGCCGATCGACCCGATGTCCGGCAAGCCCTTCATCTACCGACGAGACGGCAACCTGGTCTCCGTGGCGTGCCCGCCCGCGGCTCCGGAGCACCGGCCCGAGGCGGCACGGCTGAGCGCGGCCGCCGAAGACGCCGTGCCACCCCGTTGATCGAGCCGTGACCGGCGCTTGCGCCAGTAAGCGTCAGCGCACGCCCAGGGCGCCGTTCCACCACAGGGCGAGGTAGGCGGCGGCGAGGCAGAACAGGGTCGTCAGGGCCAGCCCGTCGGCGATGCCGAACGGATACGCCTGCAGCGTGGTGCGCGGTCGCGGCGACTGGAAGCCGCGCGCTTCGAGGGCCATTGCCATGTTGTCGGCGCGGCGCAGGCCTCCCATGAAGACGGGCACGATCACCGGCGTATAGCGCCGCAGCCGCTCCCAGAGACAGCCCCGGTCGAAATCCAGACCGCGGCAGCGCTGGGCTTGAACGATCGTGGCGGCCGCGTCGAGGAACACCGGCACCAGCCGAAATGCCATCGTCATCGTGAACCCGACCTTGTAGGGCAGCCCGAGGCGGGTCAGCGCGTAGGCGAATTCCTCGATTCGGGTGACCGAAAGGAAGAGGATTCCCGAGGCCAGGAAGACGTCGAGCTTGATCGCCATGCCGAGGGCGAACCACGGCGCGGTGTGGCTGACCAGGATCGGCCCCGCGGCGAGCAGCGGCGGAGCGCCGTCGGGTCCGTAGAAGAACGTCCAGATCAGGAGGGTCATCACGAAGATGGCGACGAAGAGGTAGCGCAGCCGGTAGACGTTCGTCAGCGAGCCGGTCCAGAGGAGCAATCCGCCGAGCAGCGCGATCAGCGGCAGGTGCGCGATCGGCCGCTCGACCGCGAAGGCCGACACGAAGACCGTCAGCATGGCGGCGACGCGAACCACCGGGTGCAGGCGGTGTACCCAGGTTCCGCGGTCGAGATAGAGGTAGAGGGCCATTTCGATCGCGCCGATGCGCCCTCAGGTCTCCGCCCCGGGCACCGGTGGGGCGAGGTGCTCGTCGAGCTCCTGCAGAGAGAGGGGGACGAATCCGAAGCGCTGCCCGAGGCGGGTGACGTCGGGGACCCGGAAGTGGCAGCTCTCGAGCAGGGGCTGGCGCGCGAACAGGTCGCGCAGGGAGCCGTCGAACATCACCCGGCCGCCGCGCATCAGCACGCCGCGCTCGGCGTACTCGGCCACCAGCCAGGGGCTGTGGGTGATGACGATCACGGTCATGCCGTCGCGATGGAGGCGGCGCAGAAGCCCCATCATGCGCAGCTGCTCCCGATAGTCGAGGCCGGTGGTGGGCTCGTCGAGGATCAACACCTCGGGCTGCAGAGCGAGCAGCGAGGCGACGGCGAGACGCTGGCGTTGGCCCTTGCCGAGGAGGAAGGGATCGGCTTCCTCCAGGCCGGGCAGATCCACGGCCTCGAGCGCGGCGCTCGACCGGCGCTCGCGCTCCGAGGCGTCGACGCCGAAGTTGTCGAGGGCGAACGCCATCTCGTCGCGCACGCTGGACGAGAAGATCTGGTGGTCGGGGTTCTGGAAGACGTAGCCGATCACGGCGGCGACCTGCTCGAGGGTGAGATCGCGCAGGTCCCTGCCCCGCAGGAGCACGCTGCCGACGGCCGGATGCAGCAGGCCGTTCAGCTGCTTGGCCAGAGTCGTCTTGCCGGAGCCGTTCTGGCCGATCAGGGCGAGGAAGTCGCCGCGTCGAACGGTCAGCGATACCGACTCGAGCGCCGTCCTTCCGCCCTCGTACGCATAGGAGATCTCCTGCACGGAGACGATCGCCTCCCCCTCCCGGGTCGAAACGGGCGCCGCCGCCGGCACCCGCACCCGTCCCCGCAACGCCGCCTCGGCCATCTCCAGCGACGCCAGCCGCTCGCCCGGACCGAGCATCTCGCGCAGGCGATCGAGGTCGGCCGCACGCACGCCGACGCCGTCCAACAGCGAGACGCGCGGCAAAATCCGCTCCGGGCCGTCGTCGGCGACGATGCGTCCCTCCGACATCAGAACCAGACGGTCCGCACGAGAGGCGGCCTCCACCTCGTGCTCGATCAGGACGATGGTCAGACCGCGCCGGCGCAGCGTCGCCAGCACGTCGAAGATCTCCAGCTTCCCGAGCGGATCGAGATCGGTGGTCGGCTCGTCGAACACCAGCACCTGCGGCCGCAGGGCGAGAACGGCGGCAATGGCGAGGCGCTGCTTCTCCCCGCCGGAGAGCGTCGCCGGATCGCGATGCCCGAAGCCGCTCAGGCCGACCATGCGCAGCGCTTCCTGCAGCTGCTCTCTCATCGCCGGACGCGGCACGCCCATCTGCTCCATGCCGAACGCGATCTCCTGCGCCACGTTGGTGGCGAAGAGCTGCGCCTCGAAGTCCTGCGAGACGAGACCGACCACGCCGGCGAGGTCCGCCACTCCCGCCGCGCCGAGCGGCCGGCCGGCGATCTCCCCGGCCCCGCGCAACAGGCCGCGCTGAAAGCTCGGCACGACGCCGCTCAGACATTTCGCCAGCGTCGTCTTACCGGCGCCCGTGGCGCCCATGACGACCACCATCTCGCCGCGGCTCGACGGCGAACGACACGTCGCGCAGAGCCGGGATCTCGCCGCCTCGATAGGTGAAGGTGACGTCGCTCAGGCGAACGATCGGGGCGCTCTCGCTCGCCGGAGCGCCGTCGCCGAGGACCTCTTCCCGCCCGCTCATCGCCTCAGAGCAGCGCCACACCGATCAGCAGCAGCAGCATGGCGGGACTGAGGCCGACGCCCACCGCGGCGGCGCGGGTCCCCGGCGGATCGGCGGTCAGCGCCGGCAGGACGAGGCGGCCGGTCGAGATCAGGTTGCCGGCGCTCAGGCCGCCCACCGTGGCCACGACGATCAGAAACAGACCGAGCCAGCGCGTCCGGCGACGGCGGCGCGGTGGCGTCATGATGTCGTCGTAACGCAGGCCCGCCGTCTTGACACGCGGATAGAGGGCGGCGAGCAGCAGGGGCGACAGCACGGCGGCGACGGCGAAGTTGTTGATCAGGATGATGTTGCCGAGAACCGCGAACGGCACGAAGCCGAGCAGGTTGAGCCCCCAACCGATGGTGAGGGCGCAGGCGGCGGCGGCGAGGCCGACCGCGCCGAGAAAGGCGAGCCAGGTCGTTGCCGAGCGCGGCACCGGATCGGCGTCGGTCAGCGCGCGCCAGACCTTGTAGGGAATGAGGCCGTACAGAAAATTGCCGGCGAAGCCGAAGAGGTCGCCGGGGCCTATGCCCCCGAAGAAGTCGCCGATGACGTTGCCGATCGCCGCTCCCCAGGCGGCGGCCGGACCGAACAGAAAGGAGCACACCACCGGCACCGCGTTGGCCGGGCGGAACTCGGTCACGCCTGGAATCAGCGGCAGCACCTTGAAGGGAATCAGGATCGCCGCGTAGAGCGACGCCGTCATGGCCGTCAGCACGACCATACGCGTGTTCCCCCACATCTCGAACACGTCGCGCATCAGGGAGCCGCCGGCGGCGGTGGATGGGCAACGGTGGCACGCGGCGCGGCATCCGCGCCCCTGCCCGCCTCCGGCTCCGCCAGCGACGCCAGGGTGAGCGACTCGTGCGCGGCGGTGTCCTGGTAGCCCTTGAGCATGAAAACCGAGTTCGGTGCACCGTTGATATGCGCGACCCGCAGCTGGACGGGCTTGCCGGCGGTGATCTCGTGGCGCGGGACGAAGAGCAGCCAGTAGCCCGACACGCCGCCGCCGTTCGGACGCGGGTGGAATTCGAGCAGGTAGGATCCGCCGCGCCAGCGCTGCACCTCCGGAAAGCGACCGGTCGAGAAGGTCAGGGCGTATTTGCCGTTCACCCAAAGCTCCGCCTCGCCCGGCGCGTCGCCCATCGACGCGGTGAACACGAACACGGTCGGCTCGCTCGCCGGCGGCGGATCGGTCTGCCAGACCACCGCTCCGTCCGCGTCGCCCAGGTGCTCCCACCACGCCGCGCTGTTGCCGCGGTAGTCCGAGAACAGGTCGGCGTGCCCGGCAAACCGGAGCACCGTGCCGAGCCCGTCCACCATCTGCCGGGGCCGCTCGTACTGCGCCGCCGCGGCGGGTGGCGGGCGGCGCAGTGCCGGGACGACCTCGATGCCTTCCAGGTCGTGATGCTGGACGTCCGTTAGCCGGGCGGTGAAGTTCCACTCGCCGACCGTCTTGCAGGCCTTGATCAGCAGCTCGTTGTCGCCGGAGTGGAGGTGCACCGGAACGTACTGCGGCACCCTGCGCAGGGTCGGAGACGGGGACGACGGCATCAAGGGGTGTCCGTCCAGCCAGACGCGGAACGGCTCGCTCGCCCCCATCAGCTCCAGCATTCCGTCCTTCAGCTGCGGCGTGCGGATCTGCGTCACCGCATAGGCGCACAGCCACTCGCCGGGATGGCCGGCCGCCTCGGCGGCGCGGCGGAACACGCCGTTGAGCTCGATGTGCACGAACTGCGGCAGCACGCGGCGCCAGTACACCGGACCGGTGAAGCTCGGGTAGGCGCGCCGCTCGACGTCCACCGGATCGACGAAATCCGTGTTGGCGCCGCGGAAGCCCTGGTTGTCGAAGGGGCCGAGCAGCAACCACTTGCGGATGAAGCGCCTTCGCTTGCGCACGGCGGCGATGACGTACTCGACCTTGCCGCCCGGCGTCAGCACGCGGTGCAGCTCGTCGTAGTCTTCGAACAGGCGCAGGTCGTCGACTCGCAGCGCCGCCAGGATGCGCTGGTTCATCCGGTAGCGGCCGTACTCCGACGGGTCGATGATCAGGTAGCCGTTGTTGGACGTCTGCTGCCAGTGCTTCGGATCGGTCGCGTTGTAGAAGAGGGGGAAGACCTGCGGTTGATTGACGTTGTTGGCGGTGAGCAGGAGCAGGTCGTAGTCGGAGCGCCGGCTCTCCATGAAATGGATGGTGTCCCGGTAGCCGTACTGGAAAGCGTCCGCCGCCTGGGCCGGGTACTTGTCGACGTAGGCCCGCCAGTAGCGCCACGCCTCGGGGGCGAGGAACACCAGGAACGCCGCGACCGCCGCGCTCTGCAGAGCCAGCGCGACGCGCGGCCAGCGCACCAGCCAGCGGATCGCCTGCAGAAACGCCGCCGCACCACAGGCGGCGAGCAGGCAGAAGGCGCCGACGCCGATGAAGCCCCGCGAGGCGCTCGGCGCCTCGTTCATCAGGGCGGGAGCGATCGGGTAGAGGAACAGCCACCACAGCAGCAGCTTGCCCTCCGGGTGTCCCGGCCACAGCGCCCACAGCAGCCCGAGGCCGAGAAGCGGCAGCATGCACCAGTAGAGCTCGCCGAAGCCGGGCACCGAGTGGCGCAGCAGCGGATCGCCGTGGTCGAAGAGGAAGTCGCGTGAGAAGAAGCGCTCGTACTGATCGACGACGCGCTCGGCGTTCTCGCGCACCGACTGATTGGCGTTCAGCGTCGTCGTGTGCGCGAAGTACTGCTGCGAGCGGTCGCGGTGCTGAAAGTCGAAAACGACGACCGGCACGACGGTCAGCAGCGCCAGCAGCGCGGCGAGCAGCGTCCACCAGCGCACCGCCCACAGGCGGCGCATGTAGATCAGGCTGGCGCCGAGCAGGAAGAGCGGCACGAAGAGCTTGGCCGGAGCGTAGGCGTAGAGGCTGAGACCGAAGAGAACACCGGCCACCGGCAACAGGCGGGGCCGCCCGCGCACGCCGGCGGCGAGGGCGGCGAAGGCGAAGAGAAGGAGCGGCGGTAGGGCGATCAACTCGAAGGCGATGCGGCTGAAGTGGACGTGCCACGGGCAGACGGCGAGCAGAAACGCCGCCATCAGGCCGCCCGCCGGGCCGAGAATCGTGCGGCCGAGCATCGCGATGGCGATCACGGCGAGAACGCCCCACAGGGCCGAGGTCAGACGCACGCTGAACGCGGTCAGCCCGAAGATCCGGATCGGCAGCATCGAGCTGTAGATGAAGACCGGGTTCTTGTAGCTGACGCCGAAGGACCAGACGTACAGCGGCAGGAACTGCCGGCTCTCGTCCTCGCCGGTCTTGAGAATGGAGTACGCCTGGTAGCCGTTGTCGGCCTCGTCGCAGAAGAGGCCCGCCGGCAGGTTGCCGAGATCGTAGACGCGCACGACCGCCGCGAAAACGACGATGGCCAGCAGCACCGCGCGGTAGGCGCGTCGCGCGCCCCTGGTCTCGGCTGGTGACGAACGCATCCGGGGCAACTTACCGATGCGGACCGAGCATGTCGAGAAACCTCCGGCCCGAGCTCAGCTGACCGGCGACCGCGCCTCCGGCTGGATTTCGCCCGCGCCTTGCTTCACACTCGCGGCCCGGAGGACGCTCATGTTGACCATCGGAGGCACGGAGCTCGGGATGATTCCGCGCATCGCGGTCCCGCTGACCGATACGGCGGTCGGCGAGGATGCCGCGCGCGCCAAGGGGTTGGCGGACATCTTCGAGCTGCGCATCGACCTGTTCGAGAAGCACGACCCGGAGTACGTTCGCCAGGTGTGCGAGCGCGCCCGCGTCCATCGCGTGCCGCTGCTCGCGACCGTTCGCTCGGCCCGGGAAGGAGGCGCCGTCGACTTGGACGACGAGGCACGCTGCGCCCTCCTGGAAGGGGTGATGCCGCTGGTCGATGCAGTCGACATCGAGTTCCACTGCGAGGTTCGCAACAAGATCATCAAGCTCGCCAGGGCCCAGGACAAGCTCTCGATCGTCTCGTACCACGACTTCGAGCGCACCCCGATCGACGACGACCTGGTGGCCATCATCGACTCCGCCAAGCTCAACCACGCCGACGTCGTCAAGCTCGCGGTCACGGCCAAGAGCGTCCACGACCTGGACCGCCTGCTCGGCCTGTTGCGCGAGTACCGCGACAAGCAGCTGGTCGTCGTCGCCATGGGCGAGCACGGCCGCGCCTCGCGCGTTTTCTTCCCGTTGTTCGGTTCGCTGCTGACCTACGGCTTCCTCGACCAGGCCGTCGCCCCGGGCCAGCTTGCGCTCGAAGACCTGGCCGCCGAGCTGCGCCGCTACTCGCCGGCCTACGCCCAGCGGTAATTGCTCAGCCTGCCATCCTCGCCTTCGTGACCTTCGTGTCCTCCTCCGGAAATTTCGGGCGGTGCGGGGCCCCTGCGTTCCCTCTCCGGATGAGGCTGTCGATAAATGCGAGGACACCCTTCGACGAGCTCAGTGAGCGGACAAAGTCCTTTGAAATCAACACCCCCAACCGCTCAGGCTGAGCTTGTCGAAGCCTCGTTTGCGAGAAAATCGACAGCCTCATCCGGGAGAGGGAGCCGGATCGGTCGCATGCATTTTCATGCGTCTTCGGGTGAGCGCAGTCTCATAACGAACTTCGTGGTTGCCTTTTTCCTGCCTCTTCGGGGCGAGCGCGGCTCGTGACGAACGCCGCGATTGCGAGCCCGCCATCGCGGCTCAGGAACGCTTGCGCTGCATGTCGCGACGGCCGCGCTCCCCCATGTAGCGGTTGAGGCGCCCCACCAGCCCCGGGGTGAAACGCTTCATGTAGTACATCAGCCACGCCTCGGGGGAGATCGGCGCCACGGCGCGGTTGCGCTGCACGGCGCGCAGAATGTTGCGCGCCACCCGTTCCGGCCCGTAGTTGCGGCGCTGATAGATGTCGACGATGCGCTGCCGCGCCTCCGCCGTGGCGTCGGGGCCGCGCATGCGCGAGCTCCGTGTGATCGGCGTATTGATCAGGCCGGGGCAGACGGTGGTCACGCCGATGCCGTGCTGCGCCAGCTCGTCGCGCAGCGCCTCGGAAAGCCCGAGCACGGCGAACTTCGTCGTGCTGTAGGCCGCCAGCATCTCGCTGGCGACGTAGCCGGCGGCCGAGGCGACGTTGACGAGGTGTCCGCTGCGGCGCGCCACCATGCGCGGCAGGAAGTAGTGGCAGCCGTGGATGACGCCCCACAGGTTGATGCCGACGATCCACTCCCAGTCCTCGAGGGTCGTGTGCAGGAATCCTCCGCCCAGGCCGACGCCGGCGTTGTTCATCAGGATGTCCACCGCCTCGACCTTCTCGTGCACGGCGTCGGCGAAGGCGCTCATCTCCGCCGCCACGGCGACGTCGACGCGGCGCGCCAGCACGTCGCGGCCGAGATCGCGCGCCTGCTTCTCGGTTTGCGCCAGACCCGACTCGTCGACGTCGCAGATCGCCAGGTTGGCCCCGCGTTGCGCGAAAGCCAGCGCCGTCTCCTTACCGATACCGCTCGCCGCACCCGTGACCAGCACCGTCTTCCCGTTCAGATTGCTCACGTCCATAGGCGCCGCGTGTAGCCGAACGGCCGCCGATGAGCAACGCCGGAGCTGCTCGAGCTAAGCCACTACACGCCACCCTGCGCCGCAGCCAAGCGCGGGGCCACTTCGCCGAGCAGGGCCTCCATGGCCGAGCGCGGCCGGACCATGACCGTGAAGTCGTGGATGCGGCCGGAGTCGTCGAAACGGATCAGGTCCAGCCCCTCGAGGTCGCGGTCGCCGACGCTGGCGCGGAAGATGAGGGCCTTCGTCAGCCCGTCCGAGGACCCCAGTTCGTCGGTGTAGCGGAAATCCTCAAACACCTGCATGAGAATGCCGAGAAGCTGGCGAATGGCCGCGCGCCCCTCGAACGGCTTGAAGGTGATGGGGCTGTGGAGGACGGCGTCCTCCGCGAATGGGGCCATCATGTCGTCGAGGTTGCGCGCTTCGACGGCGCGCCGGAACGCGTTTCGGTCAGTCACTTCATCCCTCCTGATGTCGCTGGTGACGGCTCCTACCAACCTGGCGCCAGCCAGTACAGAGCGGCCGGCATCGCGCTGATGAAATTCGCTGCCATCGCGATTGACGGGCAGCGTCCAGCGTGGAATCTGGAAGACGAAGCATACCCGGATTGGAGGGACCCATGAAAGCAGCAGTCGTGACCGATTTCCGCGCGCCGCTGCGCATCGACGACCGGGAGGTTCCGAAGCCAGGCCCCGGTCAGATCCTCGTTCGGATGGAGGCCAGCGGCCTGTGCCACACCGACATCCACGCCGCGCACGGCGACTGGCCGGTGAAGCCGACCCCGCCGTTCGTTCCCGGGCACGAGGGCGTCGGCATCGTCGAGGCCGTCGGGGCCGGGGTGGCCAGGACGCGCCGTCGGCGACCGGGTGGCGATCGCCTGGCTCGGCTACGCCTGCGGCCACTGCCGCTACTGCATCGGCGGCTGGGAGACGTTGTGCGAGAGCCAGCGCAACAGCGGCTACTCGGTGGACGGGGCGTTCGCCGAGTACGCCGTGGCGGACGCGAGCTACACCGTGCCGGTGCCCGACGGTGTCTCCTCGTTCGACGCCGCACCGCTCAGCTG
Source organism: uncultured bacterium (assembly GCA_963721115.1). Taxonomy (GTDB): domain Bacteria; phylum Desulfobacterota; class Binatia; order HRBIN30; family CADEER01; genus CAVRIA01. The sequence goes on along the minus strand of CAVRIA010000021.1, from coordinate 298,965 downwards.
CGCCGGGGTGACCACCTACAAGGCGATCAAGGTCGCCGGGGTCGCCCCCGCCGAGACCGTCGCCGTCTTCGGCATCGGCGGCCTGGGCCACCTCGCCCTGCAGTACGCCCGCGTCGCTGGAGGCTTCGTCATCGGAGTCGACATTACCGAGCCGAAGCTGGCGCTCGCCACCGAGCTCGGCGCCGACCACGTGGTGAACGCAGCGAAGACCGACCCCGCCGAGGCGATCCAGAAGCTCGGCGGCGCGGATGTCGCGGTGGCGCTCGCCGCGAGCCCCCGCGCCTTCGAGCAAGCCTTCGCTTCGCTGCGGCGCGGGGGCCGGCTGGTCTGCGTCGCCCTGCCGGCCGACGGCACGATGTCGATCCCGATCTTCGATCTGGTCCTCAAGGGCATCACGGTAAAGGGGTCGATCGTCGGCACCCGCAACGACCTCGCCGAGGTCTTCCGCCTGCACGCGGCCGGCCGCACCAGGGTGGTCGCCGCGGGGCGCAAGCTCGACGACGTCAACGCCTGCATGGACGAGGTGCTCTCCAGCCAGGTCCCGGCCCGGTTGGTGTTCGAGTTCTGACCGCGGCGGCTTCGCACAAAAGGTCTGTTCTACCTTTGCGTGTGCCTCGCCTCTGCCTTTGCCTCCGCTGGAGACAAATCCAGGCACAGGCGAGGCACAGGCAAAGGGGATCACGAGGCGCGGTGTAGCCGGGCTTGTCTCAGATCAAGCTCCGGGCGGCGGCGGGGGCCTCCCCGCCGGAGGGGGCGGTATGTCGATCGGCGGAGGGGGCGGCTCGCGTCGCCCCGCAGCGGGCGGCCCCTGAAACTTGGCGCGCACCGGGATCTGGTTGCCCTTGGCGTACATGCACTGCATGTACGCGATGTCATAGCGGCGCTGCGCCGACCAGCGTGCACCGGCTGCATAGTCGGCGCCCATGGCCGTACCCCCGAGCAATCCGATTCCCGAGCCGACCGCGGCGCCGGTGCCGGGATTTCCGCTCGCCGCTCCGATCGCCGCTCCGCTGGCGGCTCCCACCGCCGTGCCGATGGCTGCCCCGCTCACCGCGCTATTGGCCGAAGCCTTGCCGGGGGTCGTCCCGGTCTGTTGCTGGGCCCACTGGCGGCAAACCACGTCGTCGACCTGGAACTGCTGGAAGTCCTTTCCCGTACCGGGGAGCACCATCACGCTCGGGCCGGTGGGAATCGTCGCGCAGCCCGCCAGGACAAGTCCGGCCGCCATCCGAAGAAGCCGCAGCTTCGTCATCGTCGCTCTCCTGAACCGCTCGTCATCGGGGCGCCGGCGGAACTTTGATCCATTCCTCGGGACACTCGCGAACCGCCGGGTAATAGGCCTTCGCGCTCCGGCAATAGTACCAGTATCTCTGCTCCGGCTCCTGCGGTCTCTGGATGTAGACCTGCGGCCCTTCGTCAACGACGACCGGAGGATACGGCGGGTAATACGAATACGGGTAGTACGGGTAGTAAGGATAGAGTGGCCACGGCGAGCCCCACCACGACGGCCCACCGACGATCACGCCGCCGCGCCAGTGGCCGCCGCCGCGGTAACCGCCGTGGTAGCCGCCGTGCCAGCCGTGTCCGCCGTGGTGCTGTCCCTGAGCCGAAACCGCGACCAGCAGCGCGACCACGACGACCAGACCCGCGGCCAGCTTCTTCATCGCCTCGTCCTCACCGCAAACGGTCTCGTCTGCAGCTCAGGAGCTTCCGGGCGGCGTTCCATGAATGCTTCTCCGCTCTCCGAGCTTTCTCGTAAAGCAACGGGCGCGCCAGCGTTCCAGGGCAAGCGTGCCGTCCACTGATTCCCTGCCAAGCCCCTTCGAAAGCAAGCCGGTCTTCGTCACTTGTAGGAATGGCCTGCAACCTCGCTTGCATCAACTCCCCTGCGAGGTAGATTCATACCATGCCGCTCAGCGATGCCACGCGCGAGACCTTCGACTGAGCGATCGGCTCTCTGCTCTGTGCGCCGCGTCCCAGAATGAAGGCGAAGATCTTTCGACCACTCCTGGCCATCCTCGCCCTGGGCCTGCTGGCCGGGGGGGCGTGGCTCGCGTTCGGCAGGCAGTCGGCCGCGCCGGCCGCCGAGCTGACGCTCTACGGCAACGTCGACATCCGCCAGGTCGATCTCGCCTTCAACGACAGCGAGCGCGTTGCTCACGTGCTGGTGCAGGAAGGCGACCGGGTGAAGCAGGGACAGCTGCTCGCCAGCCTCGATACGCAGCGATTGGAGATACGCCGTCGCGCACGACGAGGCCCAGGTAGCGGCCCAGCGGCAGGTGGTCGACCGCATGGAAGCGGGCTCGCGTCCCGAGGAGATCCGCAAAGCGCGCGCCGACGTCGATGCGGCCGCGGCCGAGGCGCAGAACGCCGAGCGCATCGACCGGCGCCTGCAAGACCTTCTCGCCAAGAAGGTCGCCTCCCAGCAAGACGCCGACGACGCCCGCGCCGCCGCCGACGCGGCGCAAGCGAGGCTCAAGGCCGCCCGCGAAGCGCTGGCACTGGCGCTCGCCGGCCCGCGCGAGGAGGACAAGGCGGCGGCCAAGGCCACGCTGCGCGCCTACGAGGCCCAGCTCGCCCTGGCGCGCCGCGAGCTCGCCGACGCGCAGCTCTACGCGCCGTCCGATGGCGTCATCCAGAACCGGATCCTCGAGCCGGGCGACATGGCCTCGCCGCAGAAGCCGGTGTTCACTCTCGCCCTGACCAGCCCGCTCTGGGTGCGCGCCTACGTCGACGAGCCCGACCTCGGCAAGATCAGCCCGGGGATGGAAGCCGCCGTCACCACCGACAGCTATCCGGACGAGCGCTATCGCGCCTGGGTCGGCTTCATCTCGCCGACCGCCGAGTTCACGCCCAAGTCGGTCGAGACGCGCGAGGTCCGCACGCACCTGGTCTACGAGGTCCGGGTCTTCGTCTGCAACGCACGCGACGAGCTGCGCCTCGGGATGCCGGCGACGGTACACATCGCCCTCGATCAACCTCGCCCTCCCACCGCCAGCGGCGCACCCGATCGCTGTCGGGGATCGTGATGGCGCCGGACGCGGCGCCCCCCGACACGGGCGGCGTCGTCCTCGAGCTGAGCGGCGTCGGCAAGAGCTTCCGCACCGGCGCGCGGGTGGTGGAGGCCCTGCGCGACGTGAGCCTGCAGCTGCATCGCGGCGTGGTCACCGGCCTGATCGGCCCCGACGGCGCCGGCAAGACGACGCTGATGCGCCTGGCCGCCGGCCTGCTCTTGCCGGACCGCGGCCGCATCCGCGTGCTGGACATGGACACGGCGACCCATTCGCTGGCAGTGCAGGGCGCGGTCGGCTACATGCCGCAGCGCTTCGGCCTCTACGAGGATCTCACGGTCCAGGAGAACCTCGACCTCTATGCCGATCTCCAGGGGGTGCCGAAAACGGCCCGCCCGGCGCGCTACCGCGAGCTGATGCACATGACCGGCCTGGGTCCGTTCACCACGCGCCTGGCCGGCCGCCTGTCCGGCGGCATGAAGCAGAAGCTCGGCCTGGCCTGCACGCTGGTGCGCTCGCCGCGCCTGCTGCTGCTCGACGAGCCGACCGTCGGCGTCGACCCGGTGTCGCGCCGCGAGCTGTGGGCGATCGTCTACCGCCTGGTGAGGGAAGAGGCGGTGAGCGTCGTGCTCAGCACCGCCTACCTCGACGAGGCGGAGCGCTGCAGCGAGGTGGTGCTGCTGCACGAAGGCGAGCTGCTCGGCCACGGTCCGCCCGCCGGCTTCAGCGAGAAGTTGGCCGGGCGCACCTACGCGGTCACGGCGCCGGGGTGGAAGAAACGCGCCCTGCAGCAGCGACTGGCGGGCGCCCCCGGCGTCGTCGATGCGGTGATCCAGGGCGAGCGCGTGCGCGTCGTGACCGCCGCGCCCGGCGCGCCCGACGTCGAGACGGTGCTGCCCGGCGCCGCGATCGCCGCCGTCCCGCCGCGCTTCGAGGACAGCTTCATCGCCCGACTGAAGCTGCGGCGTCCGCAGGACGGCCGCCCGGAGCCTGCCGCGCCGGCGCCGCAGGCACCGCGGCGAAGGCAGCGGCGGGCCCGTCATCGAGGTGAGTCACGTGCAGCGGCGCTTCGGCGACTTCTACGCCGTGCGCGACGTCAGCTTCGACGTCGCCCGCGGCGAGGTGTTCGGCCTGCTCGGCGCCAACGGCGCCGGCAAGTCCACCACCTTCCGCATGCTCTGCGGCCTGCTGCCCGCGAGCGGCGGCCGACTGCAGGTCGCCGGCGTCGATCTGCGCCGCGCCGCGGCGACGGCGCGCGCGCGCATCGGCTACATGTCGCAGAAGTTCTCGCTCTACGGCAATCTCAGCGTGCGGCAGAACCTGCGCTTCTTCAGCGGCGCCTACGGCCTCTCCGGCCGGCGCCGCGGCGAACGGGTCGGCTGGGCGCTCGACGAGCTCGCTCTCGGCGACATCGCCGAGGCGGTGAGCGCCGACCTCCCGCTCGGCTACAAGCAGCGCCTGGCGCTCGCCTGCGCGCTGATGCACGAGCCCGAGATCCTTTTTCTCGACGAGCCCACCTCCGGAGTCGACCCGCTGGCGCGGCGCGAGTTCTGGCGCCGCATCAACGAGCTCGCGGAGCGCGGCGTGACCGTGCTGGTGACCACCCACTTCATGGAGGAGGCCGAGTACTGCGACCGTCTGGCCATCATGGCCGCCGGCGAGATCCTCGCCCTCGGCACCCCGGCCGAGATCAAGCAGCAGGCCCGCAGCCGTGAGCGTCCGCGACCCGACGATGGAGGACGCCTTCGTCGCCCTGATCGAGTCGCACGGAGAGAGCCGGGCGGCATCGTGAGCGCACGCGACGATCGGGCCGGCGGCGCGCGCGGCGGCGCGGCGATGCGCCTGCGCGGATTGATCCGCAAGGAGTTCCTGCAGGTCCTGCGCGACCCGAGCAGCCTCGCCATCGCCTTCGTGATGCCGGTCGTGCTGCTGCTCCTGTTCGGCTATGGCGTGTCGCTCGACGCCGAGCACGTTCCCCTCGCCATCGTCGTCGAGCAGCCGAGCGCCGATACCGCTGGCTTCACCGGCGCCTTCCAGCGCTCGCGCTACTTCGCCCCGGTGCCGATGCGGAGCATGCGCGCCGCCGAGCAGGCTCTGATGGCGCGTCGCGTCGACGGCATCGTGCACCTGCGAGCGGATTTCGGCCGCCGCCTGCGCAGTAACGGCGGGGCGACGATCCAGGTGATCGTCAACGGCGTCGACGCCAACAACGCGCGTCTGATCACGGGCTATCTGCAGGGGGTGTGGGCGAACTGGCTGGAACGCGAGGGGAACGTGCGGAACATCGCGACCGGCAGCCCGATCCGGCTCGAGCAGCGCGTGTGGTTCAACAGCGAGCTGCGCAGCCGCAACTTCCTGGTGCCGGGGCTGATCGCCGTCATCATGACCCTCATCGGCGCCCTGCTGACGGCGATGGTGATGGCGCGGGAATGGGAGCGCGGCACCATGGAAGCGCTGCTGGTGACGCCGGTGGCGATGCGCGAGGTGCTGCTCGGCAAGCTGGTTCCCTACTTCGTCCTCGGCATGGGCGGCATGGCCCTCTCCGTGTCGATGGCGGTGTGGCTGTTCGCGGTGCCGCTGCGCGGCTCGTTGCTGGTGCTGCTGCTGGCGCTCGGCGCTGTTCCTGCTCGCCGCGCTCGGGATGGGCCTGCTGATCTCGATCGTCGCCAAGAACCAGTTCGTCGCCGGACAGGTCGCGATCATCGTCACCTTCCTGCCGGCGTTCATTCTCTCCGGCTTCATCTTCGACGTCGGCAGCATGCCGCGCGTGGTGCAGTTGATCACCCACCTGATCGCCGCGCGCTACTTCGTCGCCATCCTGCAGACGGTCTTCCTCGCCGGCGACGTCTGGTCGGTGATCGTGCCGCACGCCGCGGCCCTGATCGTCATGGCGGCGGTGTTTCTCGGCCTCAGCCGCCGCCTGGCCCGCAAGCGGCTGGAGTAACGGCGATGGGCAGACGCATCCTGACGCTGGTAGCGAAGGAGTTCCTGGCCCTGCTGCAGGACAAGAGGAGCCGCGTGGTGCTCGTCGTGCCGCCGATCCTGCAGGTGCTGGTGTTCGGCTACGCCGCCACCTTCGACCTCAACCACGTGCCGTTTGCAGTCTACAACGAGGACCGCGGCGACGCTTCGCGCCGGCTGCTCGCCCGCTTCGCCGGCTCGCCCCACTTTCGCGAGGTCGCGCGCATCACCCGGGACGCCGACGTCGCGCCGCTGCTCGACCGCAAGGAGGCGCTCTTGGTGCTGCACTTCGGACCGCGCTTCAGCAGCGATCCGCCGCGCGGTCGCGCCGCGCCTCTGCAGGCGATCGTCGACGGGCGCAACTCCAACACGGCGCTGCTGGTGCTCAACTATGTCAGCCAGATCGTCGCCGCAGTTCGGCGACGACTGGGCGGCGCGCGAGGGCCGGGCGCTTCCGCCGGCCCACCTGGAGACGCGCGCCTGGTTCAACCCCAACCTCGAGAGCCACTGGTTCTTCGTGCCGGGGATCATCGGCCTGCTCACGCTGGTGGTCACCATGCTGGTGACCGCGCTGTCGGTGGCGCGCGAACGCGAGCAGGGGACGTTCGATCAGCTACTGGTGACGCCGCTGCGTCCGGGCGAGATCCTGATCGGCAAGGCCCTGCCCGGTCTTCTCATCGGCCTGGTCGAGGCCACGGCGATCATCCTGGTGGCGACGCTGTGGTTCCGCGTGCCGCTGCTCGGACACCTGTGGACCCTGTACGCGGGTCTGGTGCTGTTTCTGCTCTCGGCCGTCGGTGTCGGTCTGATGATCTCGTCGCTGGCCGTGACGCAGCAGCAGGGATTGCTGGGGGCGTTTCTCTTCCTCGTTCCGTCCATCATCCTGTCCGGCTTCGCCACGCCGATCGCCAACATGCCGCCCGCGGTACAGGACCTGACCTATCTGAATCCCATGCGCTATTTCCTGATCGTACTGCGCGGCGTTTTCCTGCAGGGCACGCCATTCGGCCTGTTGCTGTCGCAGTTCTGGCCGATGGCCGTCATTGCCGTCGTCACCCTGACCATCGCCGGCTGGCTGTTCCGGCACCGGATGTACTGAGCCGCGTCACCTCGCCGCAGGTCGAGTCCAGTGGAAGGCGGCCCCCGCCTGTGGCTGCACGTCACCTACGCATCCATTCCTCTGGAGAGTGGGCCGATTCAGCTCGCGCAGCGCCTCTTGTGACTCTCCGCGTTGCGCCTGGTCCGGCGCAAAATGAAAGTGAACATGCATGTTCATGAGGCCAGGTATTACCGTCGCCCCTTGAACATCGAGGACCGGCAGATCGGGCGCCGAGACGTCTGGCGCAATTTCAGCGATGCGGCCGTGCCTCACGAGAATGGACACCGCCTCACGCATTGGCGCCCCCGTCCCATCAACGAGACGAGCGTGACATCGGAAGTTTCATCACATGCCTCACGTGGGCCAACGTCCTGCCGTTCACCTGCAGCCGGTTGCGGCCGTCAGGTGCAACGGCTTGTTGGCGACGCTCATCCACGACATTGTCGGATGGCCTGCGCTGGCGCCGCTCCAGTGAGGCAGCGACGGAGAAACTCGAGCACCGCTGCTCCCAAACGGGATTCGTCGTGGGGGTAGTCCTGGGCGCTCTTTCCCATCTCACTTCCACCCCTTACGGTACAATTGGTCGAAAGTCCATTGTGTAGATAGCACACCGGCACCGGCGGGTTATCGGAGCCCCGTAGAGCCGCCCCGCAGGCAGTCGCCTACCTCTCCGAGTCGTCGTCCAGCCAAAGAGCGCCGAATCAACGCCAGAAGCTCTCGACTATCCCCGGCCCGCGAGGACCCCGGCTCGGGTTCGGCCGGCAGCTCGGGACGTCGGCCGAAGAGGTGACGAGTGCCCTTGGCTGTTTCGGAGCGCGAGGGAGTGAGATACAGAGCCACGGACAGAGATCCATGGACGTCGAAGATCACAGCCGCCGGTCCACCGACAGCGCCGGCTCGCCCAGCCGGAAAGAGCAGGCGATCGAGCTGTCGGTGTTTCTCTTCCTCGTCGTCCCGTCGATGGCGCTGTCCTTCTTCGCCGTCAAGCAGGGCAGTCTCGGCTTCGTCGTGGTCGCCGTGGCGACGATCCTGCGCGACCTGAGCCTGGTGTGTCTGACCCTGTTCTTCGCCTGGCGCAACGGCGAGCCGGTGGCCGCAATCGGCTGGAGCACGCGGCGGAGATGGTCCGAGGTCGTGCTCGGCGCCGGGCTCTTCGTCCCCATGTATCTCGGCGCGGCGTGGCTCGAGAGCGCTCTGCACGCCGCGGGCTTCAGCCTCCCGGCGACTCCCCTGCCCTCGCTCACCCCGGCGCCGGATCCCGCGCAACTCCTCCTCGCCGCCGTTCTGGTCGTCATCGTCGCGCTCGCCGAGGAGACCATCTTTCGGGGCTATCTGATGCTGCGCCTGACCGCCATCACGAAGAGTCCGGCGGCGGCGGTGCTGATTTCGGCGGTGATCTTCTCCATCGGCCACGGCTACGAGGGGTCGGCCGGCGTCATCACCGTGGGGACCCTGGGCGCCGTCTTCGCCGTCGTCTACCTGTGGCGCGGCAGCCTTGTGGCGCCCGTGACGATGCATTTCCTCCAGGACTTCATCGGCATCGTCCTGGCCCCATTGCTCGTCGGGCGCTGATGCACGCGGCGCCCGCCTTCTTTGCAGGACCCACGGCATGACGGTATCCCGCTGCTTCGAGCTGTTGTTGCTCGGATCTCTGGGGTGCGTAGGCGCCCTCGGTCTCGTCCGCGCACTGCGGCTCCGTTTTCACGGCGTGCGCTTGGTGGCCATCGACCCGAAGCGATCCATTGCGCAAGGTCTGACCGATCTGGCGCAGGTCATCGCCCTGCTCTTCTGGTGGTATGCCGCCGTCGCTTACGCTTGGCCCCTCGCCGCGCACCTGGTCCCGTCGTCGCTGGGCGTCGTCCTCATCGACACGCCGTCGGCCAAGGCCGCAGGCGTTGTGCTGTCGTTGACTGCGGTCGTGATCTACGCGCTGGCACTGCACACCCTCGGCGACTCGTGGCGCCTCGGCATCGACCGCGAAAAGCCCGGCCCGCTGGTGACCAACGGGATCTTTGCGTGGACCCGCAACCCGATCTACGTCAGTCTGGATTTGCTTCTCTTCGGTGCCTTCCTCGTGCTGGGGCGGCTCGTTCTCCTGCTGCTGGCGCTCGCGAACGCCGTCCTCTTCCACCTGTTGATCGAACGCGAAGAGAGCTCTCTCGCGGAAACCTACGGGGAACCGTACCGCCGGTACTTCCGTCGAGTCGGGCGTTACGTGGGACGGCGGTAACGGTTCACCGGTCCAGTCCTATCGCACCGGCGCAATCCCCTGGCGGAGACGCCGCCATGCCCCTTCCAGCGACGTCTACACCACCGCTGTTGGACATGCCGCGCGGCGCGTATTACACGAAGGACCCGCCGGGCGTGCCGCTCGGAAACACCACGAGGAGGAATCTGATGCAGGAGATCCGTTTCGACGACATCGAAGGGATGCGCGCCAAGGTCAGCGACCAGTTCGGCCCGTGGGGGCCGGACGTCGAGGTGACGCAGGACATGATCAACAAGTTCGCGGAGCTGACCGGCGACCACCAGTGGATCCACGTCGACGTCGAGCGCGCCAAGAAGGAGAGCCCGTTCAAGACGACGATCGCACACGGCTTCCTGACCCTCAGCCTGCTGCCCGTCCTGCGCTCGGGCTCCGATTACAAGATCGTCGGCTACGGCAACGCCACCAACTACGGCGCCGACAAGCTGCGCTTCGTCAGCCCGGTCCCGGCCGGCAGCAAGGTGCACGCGCACTCGCGCCTGGTCGCCGTCGACGCGAAGCCGAAGGGCACCCAGGTGACGCAGGAGATCGCGGTGCACGTAGCAGGCAGCGACCGCCCCGCCCTGCTCTACACCATGCTGGTGCTGTACCACCCGCCGATGAAGTAGAGGCGTGCGGCGGCGCGGGCCTGACCCGCGCCGCCCGACTCTCCCCGCACCCTCCGGATCGACGAACCTCCATGCCCGTTCCGCTCATCGATCTCACCGCCGACTACCGCGAGCTGAAGGCGGAGATCGACGAGGCGATCGCCCGCGTCATCGCGCGCGCCGCGTTCGTCGGCGGCGAGGAGATGCAGCTCTTCGAACGCGAGCTCGCCGCCTTCGTCGGCGTGCGCCGCGCCGTCGGCCTGGGCAACTGCAGCGACGCCCTGGAGCTGGCGCTGCGAGCGCTCGGCGTCGGCCCCGGCGACCGCGTCCTGACCGTGCCCTTTACCTTCGCGGCCACGGTCGAAGCGATCGTGCGCGTCGGAGCGGAGCCCGTTCTCGTCGACATCGACGAGCGCGACTTCACCATCGATGTCGACGCAGCCGCGCGCGCCCTCGATCGCCAGAAGATCAAGGCGATCATCGCCGTTCACCTGTACGGCCATCCGGCCGATCTCGATCGCCTGCTGCCGCTGGCCCGCCGGCACGGCGCGGCCCTCATCGAGGACGCCGCGCAGGCACACGGCGCCTGGTGCAACGTGCAGGGACAGCGCCGCCGCGTCGGAAGCGTCGGCGACGCGGCCTGCTTCAGCTTCTACCCGACCAAAAATCTCGGCGCGATGGGCGACGGCGGCGCCCTGGTGACGGACAGCGAGGAGATCGCGCGCCGCGTCTGGCTGCTCGCCAACCACGGCGACGCCGGCAAGTACGAGCACGTGATCGCCAACGGCGGCAACTCCCGCCTCGACGGCATCCAGGCCGCCGTCCTGCGCGTCAAGCTGCGCCACCTCGACGCCTGGAACGCCCGGCGGCGCCGCGTCGGCGGCCACGTACGCGCGCCTGCTCGCCGATCTACCGGTGCTGCTGCCGCGCGAACGCGCCGGGGCGGAATCGGTCTATCACCAGTACACGATCCGCGCCGCCGACCGCGAAAGGCTGCGCGCGGCCCTCGCCGAGCGCGGCATCGGCAGCGGCGTCCACTACCCGCTGGCGCTTCATCAACAGGAAGGATTTCGCCACCTCGCCGCCGCCGCGGACTCCTTCCCAGTAGCCGAGCGCTGCGCAGCGGAGGTACTGTCCCTGCCCATGTCGCCGCACCTGGACGACGCCGCCATCGAGCAGGTCAGCGCCGCCCTGCATGAAGCGGGTTGTTGAGTTGTTGGTCGTTGGGTTGTTGGGCCCTACCACCCAACCCAACAACCTAGCCTGAAACTCGCCCGGGCTGTGCCCGGGTTCGTAGGCAAAGGCTTGGGCTCGGGCTGAGGCTGGGATCGATCCCAAAGACCGCGCGAAGCGCGCACCGTCCTCAGCCCGAGCCCGAGCCTTTGCCTCAGCCTGTTCCGGAAGCCCGTGCGTTTCTCAGCTCGAATCATCCGGCGCAGCCCGGGGGCCACACCAACAACGCAACAACCTGCCGCTACGCCGCGCCCGAACGCTCGCCGCTGTTCAGTACGCCGTAGGACGCAGGCGGCGCGCTCGGCGCGCTCTCGCCAGCGCGGCACAGATAGCGCCGCATGCCGAGATCGAGGAAAAGCTGGCGGGCGCTCTCCCGGTAGGGAACGCTGCCCACCGTATTGCCCTGCGCCAAGGCGAGGTCGGCGGCGCCGAGCGACGCCAGGGCGAGGCCGGAGCGCGATCCCAGCGCGCGCGCCAGGGACAGCGCGCGCTCGTACCAGCTCGCGGCCTCGGCGTAGTGCGCCGGCCCGAGGTGCTGGGCGACGTCGCCGAGGGCCACCGTACACAACATCTCGCGCAGGCGACCGGCCGCGAGCTCGTAGGCTTTGCGGGCCATCCGCTCGGCGCGCTTGTAATCGCCGATGGCGAGCAACGATTCCACCGCCAGGCCGATGCTGAGCAGCAGGTTGCCGCCGGTGTGGATGCCTTCCTCGATGACGTCCGCGTAGCGCGACATGGGGTGCGGGTCGCCGAGGTCGACCCGCGCCGCCAGAGCCACCGCCGCGGCGTGATGGATGGCACCGAGGCTGCCGATCGCCTCGGCGATCTCGAGGCCGCGATCCGCCCAACGCTTCGCCTCGTGCGGCTGTCCGCGCAGGTACGACATGTGCGCCAGGCCGGTGGCCGACGAAGTCTGAATAGTGCGGTTGCCCGCCTGTACGGCCAGCTCGTAGGTCTCCGGCGCCGATCGCAACCCCGCTTCCAGATCGTCGGAGTAGAAGAGGATCCTGTCCTGCATCCAGCGCGCGCCGAGGTAGAGATCCGACAGCTGCTCACGCTGCCCGAATCGCTCGAGCTCGCTCATGGTCTTCTCGATGTGGCGGCGCGCCTCGTCGAAGCGGCCGTCGAGCAGGTAGGTCCAGGCCACGCCGCGCGAGATGTTGATGGCGGTGATCTCGGGCCCCACCCGACGCGCGATCGACACCGCCTGCTCGATCAGGGGCAACGCTTCGGCGAAGCGCTCGCGGTCGCCGGCCAGGATCATGCCGTAGTACGTGAAGAACGACGCCACCGCTCCTTCCGCCCCGGTCTCGTGGGCGACGGTACTACCGCGCTCGACCGCGCGCCGCGCGTCCGGGTCGTCGGACGACCCGTAGAGAACCGTGACGCGGACGAAGCCCAGAGTCGCCTCGATGAGCCAAGTGCGCAGTTGCTCGTCGCCGTTGGCGTTGTCCCGCAGCGCCGCCTCGCCGAGATCCCATGCCTGGCGATAGAGATCGAGGGCGCTGCCGTACGACGGCAGGCGCTCCGCCTCGACCGCCGCCCGCAGCAGCATCTCCACCGCCTTCTCGCGGTTGTCGCTGTGCGCGAAGTGGTGCGCGATCAGCACCGGCCGCTCGGCACCGTCGCCGCTGCCGCCCTCGAGCAAAAGCCCGATGCGCTCGTGCAGCTGGCGCCTCTGCCGGATCAACAGCCCCTCGTACGCCACCTCCTGCGTCAGGCTCTCGCCGAACCGGTACTCCTCGGTCGAGAACATGCTCTTGCGGTGAATGATGCCGCGCTGCTCGAGCTCGCGCAGCTGCGCGGCGACGTCGAGCCCCTCGTCGGCGAGCAGCTGCTCGAGGCGTACCCGGCCGAACTGGCGTCCGAAGACGGCGGCGACCTGGACCACCCGCTTGGCCTCGACCCCGAGCCGATCGAGCCGGGCGGCGAGCACCTCCTGTACCGTGCCCGGAATGCGGATCTCCTCGACCGGCCGCGTCAGCCGGCACTCGCCGTCGTCGCCCGCGGTGAGGTAGCCCTCTTCGAGCAGCGAGCGGGTGATCTCCTCGGCGAAGAAAGGACTGCCCTCCGCCTTCTCCAGAATCGACCGCCGCAGGTCCTCCGGCAGCTTGCCGCCGGCCAGCGCTTCCGTGATGGCGATGATCTCGCCGTTGAACAGCGGGCGCAGAAAGAGCTGCGTCGTCGCGGCCGTGGTCCGCCACGCCGGCCGGTACTCGGGTCGGTGGCTGACGAGCAGCATCACCGGCGCCCGCACCAGACGCGACGCCGCCATCTCCAGCAGCTCGCGCGACGCTTCGTCGATCCAGTGCAGGTCCTCGACGATCATCACCACCGGCTGGCGGCGGCTCTCGCTGATCACCAGCTTCGCCACGGCGTCGAAGGTCTGCCGCTTGAGCTCCTCCGGCGCTCCCTCGGCCCCGTGGCCGGGCGACACGGAGAGCAGATCGCAGAGCAGCGGATACTCCTCCTCCAGGCGCTCCGAAGCGATCCCCACCTTGCGCGCCACCTTCTCGCACTCGACGTCGTCCGGCTCGTCGCCGTTCAGCTCGAAGTACGCGCGCAGCATGGTGACGATGGGAAAGTAGGGCTCCATCTGGTTGAGCGCGGAGCAGCGCCCTTCCAGGAACAGCACGTCCTGCGCGGCGAGGCTGCGCTTGAACTCGTGAATGACGCGCGACTTGCCGCTGCCGGCGTCGCCGACCACCGAGACGATCTGCGCCAGGCGCCCGTGCAGGCGCTGAAAGCAGGCGTCGAGCTGCGCCAGCTCCTCGGCGCGACCGACCAGGGGCGTCAGCCCGCGCGCCGCGGCGACCGCCATCGGGCTCGCCTCGCGGCTGACCCCGATGACCTCGCAGGCGCTGACCGGCTCCTCCTTCCCCTTCACCTCCAGCGGCCCGAGCGGCTGCATCTCGAAGAAGCCGCGCACCAGCCGCGCGGTGGCCGCGCTGATCAGAACCGTGCCCGGCCGGGCCAGCGACTCGAGGCGCGCGGCGAGGTTGGTGGTGTCGCCGATCGCCGTGTAGTCCATCTTGAGATCGCTGCCCACCGTGCCGACGACCACCGGTCCGGTGTGGATGCCGATGCGCGCCGGCAGCTCGAAGCCGCGCTCGACCTTGAGCTCGTCGTTGAACTGCGCCAGCGCGTCGCGAATGGCCAGGGCGGTCCAGACGGCGCGCTGCGGCGCGTCCTCGTGCGCGATCGGCGCGCCGAACAGGGCCATCACCCCGTCTCCGGCGAGCTGGTTCACGAAGCCCTCGAAGCGATAGATCTCGTGCATGGCGAGAGCCGTGTAGCGGTCGAGCACCTCGCGGTACTCCTCCGGATCGAGATGGCCCGCCACCGCAGTCGAGCCGACCAGGTCACAGAACATCACCGTGACCTGCTTGCGCTCCCCCTCGATGGCGCGCCGGGAGGCGCGGATCTTGTCCGCCATCCCGGCGGGCATGTTGCTGGCAATGCGTTGGCGCGGGGAATCGCCCGCTCCCGGCTGCGCGAGCTCGGCCGCGATCTCGAAGCCGCAGTCGGGACAGAAGCGGAAGCCGGCGTCGACCTCGGCCTTGCAGCTCGGACAGGTGAGCGTCGCACGCGCCCCGCAGGCATGGCAGAACTGCTTGCCGGGCAACAGCTCGGTGCCACAGCTCGCGCAGTGCATGCCCGACATTCGTTCGGAAACGGGCGCGAGTCAAGCACCCCTCACACGGACGTGGGGGGGATTTGCCGATACCCTTGGCCTGTACCTGTGCCTGGCCTTTGCCCGGATTTTCTCGGAGAGGCACAGGCAGAGGCAAGGGCTCAGGCGAGGTTCGGATGAGATCTTTTGCGCGATGCGGTCGGGCCCTTCACGCGACCCGCACTGCGCGGTAGTCTGTTTGCGCGCGCAGCACGAGCCGCGCGCCGATCCGGGACGCGGGTCCGACCATCTTCGCGGCGGAGGAACGCCATGGCGAAAGACGAAGCGGTAAAGCGGTCCAAACTGACGCGGCGCGCCATCCTCGCCTCGGCCGGCGCCGTCGCCGGGGGCGCGGCGATCGCGGCGGCCTGCAAGTACCGGAAGGAGCTCTTCCTGTTGTCCGGACCGCCGAGGGCCGACACGCAGAACCCCGCCTGGGAGGGCTCGCGGGTGGAGAGATTCCGCACCCTCGGCAGCACCGGCTACCGGATGTCGGACATCTCCTTCGGCTGCTCCGGCCTGAGCGACGCCGCGGTCGCGCGGCGCGCGGTGGAGCGCGGCATCAACTACTTCGACACCTCGCCCGACTACTCGGACGCCGCCTCGGAGAAGGCGCTCGGCGAGGGCATCCGCGGTTTGCCGCGCGACCGCCTGTTCGTGGTCTCGAAGTTCTGCACGCCGAAGGGGCACCTGGCGAGCGACACGCCGGTTCCGGAGGTCGTCGCCGCGGTCGAGGCGAGCCTGAAGCGGCTCGGCACCGATTACCTCGACCTCGTGCACATCCACGCGGTGAACTCGATCGACCGACTGATGGCGCCGAACATCCACGAAGCGTTCGATCGCCTCGAGCAGGCCGGCAAGGTGCGCTTCCTCGGCGTCTCCAGCCACACGCCCGACCTGGAGACGGTCATGCGGCACGCCGTCGACAGCGGCCGCTTCGACGTCATCATGGTCGCCTACAACTTCGAGAGCTGGCCCGATCTGCACGACATCTTCCAGCGCGCCCACCAGCGCGGCATGGGCGTCGTGGCGATGAAGACGCTGAAGGGCGCCTACCACAGCCACCTTGCCGAGTTCACCCCGACGGAGCGCGAGTCCTTCGCCCAGGCGGCCTTCAAGTGGGTTCTCTCGAACGACGACGTCAGCGGCCTGGTGGTCACCATGACCCGCTTCGGCCAGATCGACGAGTACCTGTACGCCTCGGGCAAGAAGCCGAGCGGAGACGACGTCGCGCTGCTCGAGAAGTACGACCGGCTGATCGCGCGCCGCTACTGTCGCCCGGGCTGCGGCGAATGCCTCGATGCGTGTCCGTACGGCGTCCCGGTCGACGACGTCCTGCGCTACGCGATGTACGCCGACCGCTACGGCCAGGAGAAGGAGGCGATGCGGCGCTATGCGGACGTCGACCCGCGGCGCCGCGCCGACCACTGCGCGGGGTGCCCCGCCCCGTGCGAGGCGCGCTGCCCGTTCGAGATCCCGATGCGCACCGAGCTGAGCCGGGCGCACCGCCTCCTCAGCTGGACCTGACCGCGATCCGTTTGAAACTCACCCGGCTACGCCCGGCTTCGTAGGCACAGGCTTGGGCTGAGGCTCAGGCTGAGGGTCAATACGAAGAATCGCCCGGAGCGCGCCGCCGGCATCACTCCCTCTCCATCAGCGCGACGCACTCGACGTGCTCCGTCTGCGGCAGCAGATCGAAGGGCTGCAGGCGAAGCGGGCGATAGCCGCGCTCCGCGAACCACGCGAGGTCGCGCGCCAGCGTGTCGGGATCGCAGGACACGTAGACGACGCGGCGCGGCCGGCAGGCGACGATGGCCTCGCGCGCCTGCTCGTCGGCGCCCTTGCGCGGCGGGTTGAGGGTCAGCAGGTCGACGCGTTGCAGGCGCGGCGCCAGGTCGCGCAGGGCAGGACCGGCCGCGCCGGCGAGGAAGCGGACGTTGTGGAACCCGTTCAGTCGGATGTTCTCCTTCGCGTCGAGCACCGCCCGCGGCGACTCCTCGATCCCGTAGACGAGCCGGGCGTGGCCGGCCAGGTAGAAGCTGATGGCGCCGACGCCGGCGTACAGATCGACCGCGACGTCGTCGGGGCGCGGCTCCGCCCAGGCGAGAACGCAGTCGTAGACGCGCCGGGCGGCGGCCAGGTTCGCCTGCAGAAAGGCACCGGCACCGCTCTTCAGCTTCAGGCCGCCGACCCGATCGATCAGGGATGTCTCGGGCGTCAGCCCCACGAAGCGGTCGCCGAAGATGGCGTTCCCCGGGTCGCGGTTGAGATTGAGCACGACGGTTTGCACGCCGCGGAGGCGGCGCAACGCCTGCACCAGCTGGCGCTCGCCCGCGAAGCCGCGATCGCGCGCGACCAGGATGACCTGGACGGACTTCTTCCAGGCGCTGGCGCGCACGACGACGTAGCGAAGCCAGCCGGCGCCGGTGCGCTCGTCGTACACCGGTACCCGCAGGCGCTCCAGCGCGGCGCTCAGCGGCGGCAGAACCGCGGCGATCGAGGGCTGGTGCACCGGGCAGCGGGAGATGTCCACGACCTCGTGCGTCCCCGGCCGGTAGACCCCGAGCAGAAGGCCGTGCCGGGCGCGGCGGGCGACGAGCTTGGCCTGATTGCGATAGCCGAAGGCCCGCGGCGAGCCGACCGGTGCGGGAACGGCGAGCGCGGCGAGTGCCGGGTGACACCGCAGCGCTTCGCGGACGCGCTCGTGCTTGTGCGCCAGCTGCAGGCCGTAGGGCATGCCGATGAGCGGGCAGCCGGCGCAGTCCGGATGGTGCGGGCACGGCGTTGCCGGGCGGCGAAGGGCGTTCGGCGGGCGGGATTCGGACGGTGGGCTCATGTGGTCGTCGCTCCGGTTAGCACACCGCGGCGACGTCTGCAGAGCCGCAGGCTGCGGTTCCGAGTTTGACTTTGGCCGGTCCGGTCGAATAGTCGGGGTAGTTCACCTCGATCGCTCCCCATGCAGCATGTCTAGTCCCACGTCCGCAGACATCGTGCACCGGCGTTTCACGCTGGACGAGAACACGTACATCATCCTCCTGGCGTTGCTCGTCGGCGTGCTCGGCGGTCTCGGCAACATCGCCTTCCGCTACTCGGTGGACTTCGTCACGCACCTCGTCCGCGGCTGGCTGGCCGGCCAGCTCGGCATCGAGCTGTTCGGGCGCACCCGGTTGCTGCTGCCGCTTCTCCCGCTGACCGGCGCACTGCTCGTCATTCCATTCGCCCTGATGTTTCCCGGCCAGATCTACGGCTACGGCTTTCCGGGCTTCCTCGAGCTGGTCAACGTGCGCGGCGGCATGGTGAAGAAGCGCCTGATCATCCCCAAGGTGATCGCCGCCTCGCTGGTCATCGGCTCCGGCGGATCGGTCGGCGTCGAGGGACCGATCGCCCAGCTCGGCGGCGGCCTGGGATCGGCGATCGGCCAGTGGCTGAAGTCGTCCGCCACGCGCCTGCGCGTCCTGATCGCCAGCGGCGTGGCGGCGGGCATCGCGGCGACCTTCGACGCCCCGATCACGGGTGTGATGTTCGCCGTGGAGTTGGTGCTGATGGGCGACTTCCAGCTGCAGTCGTTCGTCGCTTTGGTGCTCGCGGCCGGAGTCGCCACCGTCATCTCGCGCGCCACCTTCGGGCTGCACCCGGCCTTCCTGGTCCCCGTCTACACGATGGTGAGCCCGATCGAGCTGCTGTCGTACGTCCTGCTCGGCATCTGCGCCGGGTTTCTGGCGATCTTCTTCATCTCGTTCTTCTATGGCACCCGCGACCTGTTCGCCCGCCTGCCCCTGCCGATCCACCTGAAGCCGTTGATCGGCGCCCTCCTCATGGGCAGCGTCGCCATCGCGCTGCCGCAGGTGATGGGAAACGGCTACGAGTTCATCCAGAGCGCCCTGGACGGCCAGCTGGTGTGGTGGCTCATGCTGCTGCTGGTCGCCGGCAAGCTGGTCGCGACCTCGCTCACCCTCGGCTCCGGCGGCGTCGGCGGGACCTTCGCCCCCTCCCTCTACATCGGCACCATGCTCGGCGGCGGCTTCGGCGCCCTCATGCACCGCCTTCTGCCGCACGCGACCGCCGACCCGGGAGCCTATGCGATGGTGGGCATGGCCGGCTTCCTGGCCGCCACCACGCAGGCGCCCCTCACCGCCGCCTTCCTGCTCTTCGAGCTGACCGCCAGCTACATGATCGTGCTGCCGGTCCTGTTCTGCATCATCGCCGGGCTGGTCGTGGTGCGCGCTTTCGGCGTCGAGTCGATCGACGAGGTCGAGCTGCAGCGCCGTGGCATCAACCTGCGGGCCGGCAAGGAGGCCTCGATCCTACAGAGCGTGAAGGTGGGCGAGGTGATGACGCGCGACTTCCAGGTCATCCCCGAGCGCATGCCGCTGCGCGGCATCCTGCCGGTCATCTCCGGCTCTCGGCACGACTACTTTCCGGTGGTCGACGACAACGGCATGATGAGCGGCTCGCTGACTTTTCAGGAGCTGCGCGAGGTGCTGTTCGAGGAGGGGCTGAAGGAGCTGGTGGTGGCGAAGGACGTCGCCAACGAGCATCTGGTGTGGCTGACGCCGGACGACACGCTGGGCACCGCGATCGGCCTGCTCGCCAAGCGCGACGTGGCGGCGCTACCGGTGATGGAGAGCCCCACGTCGCGGCGGGTGCTCGGCCTGGTCAAGCGCGACGACGTGCTCGCGGCGTACAACTCCCAGCTCCTGCTGCGCTATCCCGAGGCGGCCTCCGAGCACTGAGCAAGCAGCCCGCGCTTCGTACCGCCTCACGCCACAGCGGCGCTCAGTGAACGTGGCGCGCGCGCTGCTCTGCGCCGACCGCGCGGCGGCGAAACCACCAGCTGTTCTCGAAGGCCCGCCGCGTCAGGACCAGCATCCAGCCCTCCTCGCCGTCGAACAGATAGGGCACCGAGCCCAGTACCTCGTATCCCGCCTTGACGTAGGCGCGCAGCAGCCGCCGCTGCTTGGTGACGCCGAGAAGCACCGGATACCTGGACAGCGCCTCCTCGTAGAGACGCCCCACCAGCTCGACCGCATGCCGCGAGCGCCGGTAGCGCGGATCCACCCACAGCCCCATGATCGCTCCGGTGAACATCGGCTCGAACCAGGCAGCCAGCCAGATCCCCTCGCCGTCCATCGCATAGGCGAGCTCGCGCGGCGAGCGAAACCAGAGCAGAAAGCTGCTGAGATTGTGGATCGCGGCGGGGAACACGGCGAACAGGTCGCCCGCCGTGTGCAGCTTGGCCCACCACGTCGCCAGCAGGAGGTCCGTCTCCTGGCCAGGTTCGTAGCGATAGAGGATCTTATCTATCTCATCCATATCGCTTCCCCGACTCGTCAGTCGGCGACGCGTTCACACGCGACGAGTCTTACCAGCAGCCGGACGCGCCAGTAAAGGCCCTCCGAACGATTCGTCGCCGTCCCGAGGAGACAGCTTCGCCGCGCCGGCCGAGGTTCAGAGCGCCCGCGGCGGCAGCGGGCAGCCGAGCAGGGCGTTTTGCACCGAGGCGACGAGCTCGCCGACGCTGACGACCAGATCACCGTCCACATCGGCGCTCGGACAGGTCGCACTCGAGGTGTTGCCGAGCGCGATGTTCACCGCCAGCCCGAGCTCGTTGATCATCACCTCGCCGTCGCCGTTGCAGTCGCCGACGCAGGGGCCGATGCGCGGCGTCGGGGTGGCGCGCGCCGTGGGCGTCTGCGACGGCGGAATCGGCACGGTCGGCGTCGCGGTCAGCGAGATCGCCTGCGTCGGGCTCGCCGGCGGGCGCGTCGGTGTCCGGGTCCGTGTGCGCGTCGGGGTCGGCGTGCGCGTACGCGTCCGCGTGGGTGTCGGGCGCGTCGGGGTCGGTGTGCGCGTCGGAGAAGGAGTGCCCGGCATGCCGACGCGCACGACGATCTCGCGCGGCGCGCCGAGGTTGCCGGCTACGTCTGTCACCCGGGCGGCGACGATCGTATCGCCGAGGGGAAACTGCCAGTCCGAGGCGACCTCGGCGCAGTACTGCAAGGTCGACGTCGGGTCGACGAAGCCGAAGCCGAAGAAGCCCCCGTTGGCGCGCGTGCACGCATTGGTCGGACCTCGGCCTAGAAAGCTCCCCGGCCGGCCGTCGTTGAAGCGACAGCCGAGGTCGTTGATGGCATCGGCGACGTCTTGCTTGGAGGAGAAGGCAAACGGCTGGGTCGCCGGTACTCCCCCAGCTTGGGCGGCCCGATGTCGCAGATGGTCGGGTCGCCGTTGCCGAGGGGGCGCGAAAGGATCATCTGCAGGTCGGGCAGCCCTTGGCCGACGAAGGTCGTGGCGCCGACCGCGCGGTTGCTCGGTCCGGGACGGGCTTCGACGACGATGGACGTTCCCGCCCCCTGCGAGCGGAAGTAGATGGACCGCCCCTGCGCGTCGACTCCGATCGGATCGGTCGGGAACGTTTCACCGGTCGTCACGCCGAAGTAGGTAATGTAGGGCCCGATCGGGCAGCCGCTCGACTGGTAGGTGACCCGGTACGATCCCGTCGTCGGCGCCGTGCAGGCGCTCAGCAGCGCCGTGTACATGCCGGTATCCGGCAGCTCGGTGCTGAAGGTCCTCGTACCCGGCTGATTGGGGAGCGCGCGGCAGACCTCCGAGTCCGGCACCAGGTCTCCCTCCGGACCGAACAGACGCAGGCGAATCCCGCCGATCGAGTCCGTCAGGTCGTCGAACGAGAGGCTCACTCGCTGCCCTTCCTCGCCGAAAAAGCCGAACGCGTCGACCTGCCCCGCGACCCGGAACGCGGTACCGTCGGGTGTCGTTCCACACGACAAGGAGCGAGAGCAGTTGTCGGCACCGCCGGAGACCACCTGCAAGGTCAAGGTATAGGTCCCTCCCCCGGTTCCGAAGCAGGGCGACACCTCGAGGGTCATGTCCCCCCCGTCGCTGACGAAATCGAGGTTTCCGCGGCAGGTCTCGCGCGTGCCGTCGGGACCGGTCACCCGCAGCCTGAGCAGACCGATACCGCCGGAGACGTCGCTGGCCTGGATGGACACTCCCGTCTCCGCCGGCACCGTGAAGCGAAAGCGGTGCACCGCCCCGGGCGTCAGGGTGCGGGTGAGCACGGAGCCGCAGGTCAGCACTTCGTCGGCGCCGGCCGGCGAGCCCGCCACGACGCCGAGGCAAAGCGTCACCGCGGCCAGGGCCGGAAGCCAACGGAGCGAGGCGAGACCGGCGTTGCTCGGGTGTCTGCGCGTCCTCCGAAATTCACCCTCTCCACGGCTCACTCGAAGGCCTCGCGCGCCACCCACCCCGGCGGGTCGCCCGCCAGGGCGATCCGGTACCAGCCGTGCTCTTCGCCGGTCACGGCCACCACCGTTCCCTTCGGCAGAGTCGTCACCACCTCGCCGTGCGTGGTGGGCTGGCGCCGCACCACTGCCTCCGGCACCGTTACCCGGAGCTGATCGTAGCCGCCGACGGAGCGACTTCGTTCGACCGGGGGGGTGCGTCCGATCCATCCTTCCTGGACGGATACCATCATCAGCGCTCCAGCCGCCACAGCGGCCGGAATCAGAATGGGAAAGCGCAGAAGCTGATTCAGGCGCCGCCGCCACGACTCGACGCGTCGGTCCGCGCGCTGCGCCCGCGTCACTCGCGCCGCCTCGATCGCCAGGGCACGGTCCGCTCGCTCCCGGACCTCCGCCGGCATGGGTCGGTCGACGACCGCGTCGACACCGAGCCGCCGGTGCAGGATCGTCAACCGCGACACGCACGCGTCGCAGCTCTCCAGGTGGCGCTCCACGCCATCGACTTCGGAAGAACGAGCCTCTCCCTGCAGATAGAGAATGAGGCTCTCCTCTCCGGCGCAGCCCGATCCTCCGACACCGCCGTCCCAGCGAACGTCGGCCACGCCGAAATCCTCGCGCAGGTGGCGGGCCAGCATCGCGCAGCGCATGCACGTCGACACGTGGGCGGACACCTCGCCGGACTGCGGCGGCTCGAGCTCGCCGTCGGCGAAGCACGACAAGACTTCGAAGTCCGGGCAAGTAGAGGCGGTCGGGTCGAGAAGCCTAGAATCGCTCATGATCCTCTCCGTTCGAAACGTGCCTCGAGAACGCCGTCAACACGCGTCCCGATCCTCTTGATGCCTGTCCGGCATGCCGCCGACCTTCGCCAGCAGCTCGCGCCGCAGGCGGGCGATCTGCGAGCCGACGTTGCCGATGCTGGTGTTGAGCAATGCGGCGATGTCCTTGTACGGCGCCGTCACCTTGCGGCGCTGCGCCTGAGCGAGCAGCTTGGCGCGCTGCTGGCGGCGCCTCTCGATCTTGCCCTCGAGCTGACCGCGCTCTTCGCGCAGCCGTGCCGCTCCGGTCGTGCCCGGCGGCAGGGCCGCCAGGTCGTCGCCGATGCGCTGCAACCGCCGCTCGTACAGCTGGATCCAGGCCTGCACGGCATCGAGCGCGTCCTCCATACGCTTGAGGCCGACCTCGCGCTCCCGCACCCGGGAGCGCAGTCGGTCGATGCGGGCGAGGACATCGGGAATCCGGGAGCCGGAGACCTGCGCCAGATAGCGCAGCTCGGCGGGGCCGAACTCGTAGTCCTCGACGTAGAGGAGCTTCATCACCACGGCTTTCGAGGGGGCCAGGTCGGTGAGCAGCTGGCGCAGCGCGACGCGGTCGATCGCGCTGCCGTTGTCCTCCTCGTGCCGGTTGCCGGGGTGCGCCGGATCGGGTAGTTCGCCTAATGTTTCGATCGACACGGTTTCAATCTCTCGCGAGCGTCTTTTCCATTCGAGAACCAAATCATCGAGAACGAAGCCCAACAGGTAGGCGCGAAACGGCGCCCGTCCCTCGAAGGTTCGAACCCGCCGGAAGATACGGCCTTGATCGAAGGCGAACACGTAGAAGTCCCCGGCCTCGTCGGGAGGCACCCGGTAGACCCGGGTCGGATATCCGTAGATCAGCTCGCCGTAGCGCTCCTGGAAATGCCTGGCGGCATCGATGTCGCCCGACAAACATTGTGCGATCAGCTTTTGAGCTTCTTGCGCCTCGCTCAGCGAGTCCACCCTCGTCTCCCGCACGGACTCGTACCCGCCATCTCCATCGCGCGTCCATCTCGCTTCAGGAGGACGGATGCACCGCCGTAGTGTTTTATTGCACTCGGCTTTCCTTCCGGGCAAACCGGTGGCGATGAGCGCCGGTGGCCCAGAGCACCGCGGCCTGGTACCCGCAGCTGGCAGGGCGGGCCCCCGGTCCGCCCGCCCGGCGGTCGAATGCATGGCGATGACGGCCGCCGCCGGGGGCGACAAGCGGCCCGAATCCCGTTACCCTGTCGCGCCGGAGCATCGGCCCGCACGGCGCATGCAAGATTGGAACGGCTTTTCACATCGCTCCTGCAGAGGGGGAGCTTGGATCTCGTGGCGCAGAGCCGCGTCGCCGTGGAGGAGGACGGTGGCGCAATGACCACCGGCGGCCGGCTGGCGGTGGCGGGCGCGTGCGCTCTGGCGAGCCTGCTCACGACGTGGGCGATCTACCAGTCGCCCGCCGTCGATCTTCCCCGCGCGCGCATCGAGATCAGCGCGCCGGTCGTGCCCCCGGCACCGGTAGCCGCGCCGGCCCTGTGGGTGCTGGCCATTGGCGTCAGCCGCTACGAGGATCCGGAGCTGCGGCTCGACTTCGCCGCCGCCGATGCGCGCGCTCTCGCGGAAACCCTGCGCGCGGCCGCCGGCGGGGGTGAGTATCGCGACAGTGCACACCGAGGTCCTGACCGATGAGGAGGTGACGCGCGAAAGCGTGTTGAACGGTCTGGCCCGTTTCCTCGGCGGCGCCGGCCCGAACGACGTCGTGGTGCTCTTCGTCGCCGGCCACGGCGTCCGCGATCTGGCCAGCGGTAGCTACTACTTCCTGCCCTACCCCGCCACGCCGGAGAACCTGCTGACCGAGGGGCTGCGCATGACCGACTTCGACGAGATGCTACGGGTGGTGCGGCGCAACGTGCGGGCGGTGGTCGTCATGCTCGACACCTGTCACGCGGGAGCCCTTCCGCTGCCGGCGGAGAGCGCGGGGCGCGGCGACGAGCTGGCCTCTCAGATCACCGCCGGCGACGGCTTCTTCCTGCTCGCCGCGACCAAGCCGGGGGAGGAATCCAGGGAGACCGCCGAGCTCGGCCACGGCGCTTTCACGTACGCCGTGCTCGAGGCCCTGCGCGGCGCCGCCGACACCGACGGAGACGGTATCCTGACGGTGTCGGAGCTGTTCGGCTACGTTGCGCGGCGCGTTCCCGTGCTCACGGGCGGACAGCAGCACCCCTATCACAAGATGGAGGGCACCGACCTGACGCTGCTGACCTACACGGGCGAGACGACGCCCGGGCCCGTGATCCGCGCCCAGGCTCCAATCGTGCCGAGCCCGCTCGCCATCGAGTCGTCCCCCAACACCATCGGGGTCATGGAGTTTCAGAATCTGCGCGCCGATCCGCACTACGACTGGATCAACAAGGCGCTGCGCGTCGCCTTCAACACGGAGCTGAGCAAGGTGAAGGCGCTGCGCGTCTACTCGACCGAGCTCATCGATCGCACCGCGAAGACCCGCGGCACCGACGCGCTCTACACGGCGCGCGAGCTGGGCATCGGCCGCCTGCTCACCGGAGCGTTTCACGTCACCGACAACACCCTGCGCATCGATGCCCGCATCGTCGACGCCGACACCGGCGTCAACGAGGCGTCGGACAGCGTCGAGGGCCAACTGACCGATTTCTTCGATCTGCAGAAGAAGCTGGTGCTGAGCATGCTGCGACGCCTGCGCGTGCGGGTCTCTCCGGAGGAAGGGGAGTCGATCCAGACGCGCACCAACACGGATGTCGACGCCTACAAGCTGCTGCTGGAGGCCGAGGGCATCGTCGCGCCGCCGCCCACCCAGGCGCCCAGCGCCACCTCTCAGGCGCCGCATCCACAGTCGTCCGCGGCGCCCCTCGGCTGGCCCGGCGGCGCGTCGCAGGACTGGACCGGCTCCTGGTTCGGCATCGCGCTCGCCGCCGAGCCGCAACCCGACCTCGAGAGCCAGGCGCAGCAGGTGCTGGAACAGTACACGAAGGCGCTCGAGGCCAAGGACGTCGACGCCGTGGCGCGCCTCTACACTTCCTTCTCGGACCGCCAGCGCGCCGCTCTGCGCGGTTACCTCGAGAACGCCAACGACCTCGACGTCGAGGTCTCCGACGTGAGCGTCATGTCCCACCCCCCCGACATGGTGGTCAGCTTCACGCGACGCGACCGCTTCAGCGACGCCCAGAGCGGCAAGCCGGTGCGGCTGGAGGTTCGGCTGACCAAGATCCTGGTACGCGCCGGCGGTACGTGGAAAATTGGCGAAGGAAAATGAGCGCATGATCCGCTACCTGCGATTGACCGGGCTCGGCGCGGCGCTGCTCTTCGCCGCCGTGCCGGCTTCGGCTCGCCCGCTGGATCGACTGATTCCCGAGCTGTTCGGGGGTACGCTGGCGACCACGATCGACCCGCGCGCACAGGCCGATCTGCAGCAGGTTCTGGTCGCGGAGCGCTTTCGAGGTCTGTCGGCGGCTCTCGCCGCGGCGCGCTCGCAGGCGCCGATCCCTTCCGCCAGCGGCGCCTTTCGCTTCGCCTGGGACCCCGACCTCGACACCTTCGTCCGCTCCGAGCAGAGCCTCGGCTCGGCAGTCGCCGAGCGCGCGCAGACCCTCGGCCGCCACACCTTCACCTTCGGCTTTTCGTATACGCACATCGACTTCAGCACCCTCGGAGGCGACCGCATCAGCAAGCTGAGCAGTACGCAGCCGGCCCTGTCCCAGGAGTTTCTCGCCAGCCTTCCGGTCGAGGACCAGATGGCGTTCGCGGACGACGTGCTGCAGACGAACCTCGATCTGCGCTTCAACCTCGACCTCTTCTATCTGACCGCCGCCTACGGTTTGACCGACGACATCGACGTCAGCATGGCGCTGTCGATCAACCGGGCCCACATCCGCGGCCGCGCCCTGGCCAGGATCATCGATCCGCTCGGCAACGGCACGGCGGTCTTCGCCTTCGATCAGAAGGGTGTCGTCACCGGCGGCGGGGTCGCCGGATGCGACACCCCGAACGTCTGCGCCGTGGACGGCTTCGATCAGTCGGCGTTCGGCACCGGCGATCTGTTCCTGCGCGGCAAGTGGCACTTCCTGGACACGAAGTACGCGGATCTGGCGGCGGCCGGGGTGTTGACCGTGCCGACCGGGAACGCCAACGACTTCCTCGGCTTTCACGACGTGACCTTCACGCCCTGGCTGATCGCGTCGAAGACGTTCGGTCTGGTCTCGCCGCACCTCAACCTCGGCTACGCCTTCCGCAGCGGCAAGGACGTCAGCCAGGCCGAGTGGATCGCCGGCGCGGACCTGCGCGCCGCCGATCTGCTCAAGACGATCAGCACGACCGCCATGCCGCGGTTCCAGTGGGGAGACCTGACCCTGTCGGCCGACTTCCTCGGCTACCACGACGACAAACGAGACGGCATCAACGACAACATCATGCAGTCGGCCCTCGGCTTGAAGATCCATCCCTTCGGCGGGCTGGTCGTCGCCGGCAGCTTCCAGCTGCCGCTCAACCGCGACGGGCTGCGCGCCAACGTCATCTACAGCGGCCAGATCGAGTACACGTTCTGACCCCCCGCAGGCCCCGTATTCCTCCCCTGCTCGGAATCGCCGTGCGGCGCGTGGTTTGACCCGGCTCTTTGCCGCCAGCTATAGGTTTTGCCTATAGCTGGCGAGGGGGAGTCGGGATTGTCGATCGCACACGCCCTGCTGGGGCTGCTGGCGCGCGGCGAGCGCTGCGGCTACGAGCTGCGGCGTGAGCTGGAGGAGGAGTTCGGCGCCGCGTGGAGCCTCGACTACGGTCAGCTCTATCGCGCGCTGGGGTCGGCCGAGCGCCGGCGCTGGGTCGCCGCCGCCGCGGTCGTGCGCGGAGGGCTCGGTCCCGCCCGCAAGCCCTACGCTCTGACACGGACGGGACGGGCCGAGCTGCGGCGCTGGCTGCACCAACCGGCACGCGCTCCCGAGCGGGGGCGGGACGAGTTCCCGCTCAAGCTGCGCTTCGGCCTCGAGGCGAACGTCGGCTCGCTCGGCGAGATCGTGGCGCAGCGCCGCGACGTGCTGCACAGCCGCCGCGGCGAGTCGCACGGCAACGGCGACGAGGCGCATCGGCGCGGCGACGTCGGTCGCTGGCTGGTCGCCGAGACGCGCCGCCGCCAGCTCGACGCGGCGATCGCCTCCCTCGACCCGTGCGAGGCGGTCGTGCATCGAGGCGGCGCACAGGGGCCGCCGGACGAGCGCGACCAGATCGTCGCGGTCGGCAGCGACGATCTGCTGCTCGATCTTCTCTCCCAGTATCTCTCGGCCAGCCAGCCGAGGCTGCGCTTCTCCGCCAGCCGCGTCGGCAGCATGGCCGGACTGCTCGCCCTGAGCGAAGGTCGCGCCCACCTGGCGGGCATTCACCTGCTCGACACCGAGTCGGGCGAGTACAACGTCCCCTTCGTACGCCACCTGCTCCCCGAGGAGCGCGTCCTCCTGGTCAACCTCTCCATGCGCGAGCAGGGGCTGCTGGTGGCAGCCGGCAACCCGAAGCACCTGCGCCGCCTGCGCGACCTGGCGCGTCCCGGCGTGCGCCTGATCAACCGCCAGCCCGGCGCCGGCACGCGCCTGTTCCTCTATCACCACCTGCGCAAGGCCGGCATCGACCCGCGTTCGCTGTCCGGCTATCAGCGCCAGGTCCCGACCCACAGCGCGGTGGCGGCGGCCATTCGATCCGGCGGCGCCGACGCGGGCCCCGGAATCCGCGCCGTGGCGGAGGCGTGGGGCCTCGACTTCGTACCCCTCGGCCGCGAGCGCTACGACCTGGCGATTCCGCGTCGGCTCTTCGACTCGCCGCGCCTGCGCCCCGTGCTCGAGACGATCCATGCGGACGCGTTTCGCGCCGCGGCGGGCCGCCTGTCCGGTTACGACACGGGGCGGATGAGCGACGTCGTGGCGGACGTTCACTGAACGGAGGAACGATGCAGCTACTCCTCGGCATCGACGACACGGACGAGCTCGGCCACAAGCCGGGAACCGGACGTCTGGCCCGCGAGCTGGGTGCGCACCTGGAGCGCGCGGCCCTGGCCCGCATGGCCGGAGTCGTCCGGCACCAGCTCCTCGTCGACCCGCGCATCCCCTACACCAGTCACAACAGCCCCGCCTGTCTGATCCTGAACGCCGGCGCCGACGACGACCAGCTGGCGCGCCGCCTGTACGGCGAGGCGGCGCGCTACGTCGTCGACCGCTGCGCACCCGGCTCGGACCCCGGGCTCTGCCTGGCGCGTCCCGAAGTGGTGCCACCGGAGGTCGTGCGCTTTGCCTGCCGCGCCGGCAGCGAGGTGGTCGCCAAGTCCGAGGCCGTCGACCTCGCCGCGCGCGGCGGGCTGCTGCTCGAGGAGCTCGGCGGCAGCGGCGACGGCGTCATCGGCGCCCTGGCGGCGGTCGGCCTGACGGTGGAGGGGAACGGCGGGCGCTTTCTCGAGCTGGCCGGCGGCATGCGCGAGCTCGGCGCCCGCATCCCCGCCGGCACCTTGCGCGAGCGCGGCATCACGCTGATCTCGATCTCCCGCAACGGCGAGGTGGTGCCCTCCGACGCCTGGATCGCCGCCGAGGACTGGGTACGCCCGCGGCTCATCGGCGGGAGGCCGGTCTTGTTCCTGCAACCGGCGGAGGAGGGTTGGATCTGCTTCGACCGCAAGAAGCCGGATGGGCACTCGCACGGGGACGAAGCGTGAACGGAAGGGCCCTCCTTTCGGTCGAGGCGGCCGCGTTTCGCTACGCGGGCGGCGCCGTTCCGATCGGTCCCTTCGACCTCGAGGTTCGTGCCGGTGAGATGCACATCGTGCGCGGCTTCTCCGGCTGCGGCAAGAGCACCCTGGCCCGCATGCTGTGCGGCGCCATCCCACACCTCTACCGCGGCGATCTCGACGGCCGCCTTCGGATCGACGGCCGTGCGAGCGGGCAAATGCCTCTCTGGGAGCTGGCGCGGACGGTCGGTCTGGTGTCGCAGAACCCGCGCGCGCAGCTGCTCGCCTGTAGTGCCCGCGACGAGGTCGCTTTCGGTCTCGAGAACCTCGGCCTGCGCGGCGCCGAGATCGAGCAGCGACTCGATGCGGCGCTGCGTCGCTTCGGTCTCGGCGATCTCGCCCGCCGCGATCCGCGCACGCTCAGCGGTGGCGAGCAGCAGAAGCTCGTCCTGGCCGCCGTCACCGCGCGACGGCCGCGCGTGCTCGTCGCCGACGAGCCGCTCTCCATGCTGGACCCGGACTCGACGGCGGACGTGGTCCGACACTTCGAGCAGCTGCGCGCCGAGGGCACCGCGGTGGTCGCCTTCGAGCACCGCGCAACGCCCTTCCGGAACGTTGCCGGCGTCCGCGCCACGGAGCTGCGTACGGCGCACCCGGGCGACCGTCCCCTGCCGGAGCTCGACGGAGACGTTCCGGCCTTCCGGCTCGTCGGCGAGGGAGTTGGGGTCGACGTCGGCGGACGAACCGTTCTCCGCGACGTCGACTTGCGGCTCGACGGCGGCGAGGTCGTCGGCATCGTCGGCGCCAACGGCGCCGGCAAGACCACGCTCTTGCGCGCCCTCGCCGGGCTGCAGAAGCACGGCGGGCGCATCGCGACGGCCACCGCGCGCGGAGACGCCGCGCGCCGCCTGGGCCTGGGCTTCCAGAACCCGGACTGCCAGATCTTCAACCCGACCGTGCGGCAGGAGATTCTGTATGGGCACGCGACACCCGACGAGGAGCGCTACCGCCGCGTCGTCGATCTGCTCGGCCTCGCCGCGTATGAGAGCACGCCGCCGCTCCTGCTCAGCGAGGGCGAGAAGAAGCGCCTCGGTCTCGCCATCCTCCTGATGCGAAGCGAGCTGGCGGGGCTGTGTCTCGACGAGCCCACCCTCGGCCAGGACGAGTACCACCGGCGCCTGATCGGCCGCGTCGTGCGCCGCCTCGCCGGCCGCGGTCACCTGTGCGTCGTCGCCACGCACGACCTCGCCTGGGCCGCCGAGTGGACGGATCGGATTCTCCTCCTCCAGGACGGCCGCTTGACGAGCGTCGATCGTCCCCCGCGCCCGGATCGCGCCGCTGCCACCCGAGCGGCCCTTTTCCCGTTCCCGACGAAGCATGTCTCACCCAGAGCCAGTCGTAGAAGGATCGTTCCTGCGTCGCGTCGATCCGCGCACCAAGCTGGCGCTGGGGCTGTGCGCGTCGACCGCCGTCATGCTGCCGCTGGCGCCGCTGGCCGTGTTCTTCGCCTGTTACGCGGCGCTCGTCGCGTCGGCCGGCGTCGCTCGCCGCGCTTTGGCGCACCTGCGCCGGATGGCACCGCTCTTCGGCCTGCTCTTCGCGGCGGACTGGCTGTTCATCGGGCCGGCCTTCGCCGTCCTGATCACGCTTCGCCTGGCCCTGCTCGCCACCGCCTTCACCCTGGTCGTCGCCACCACCAGCACGGACGAGATCCGCCTCGCCGTCGAGCGGTTCGGGCTCTCGCGGCGCCTGGCCTTCGCGTTCGCCACCGCCCACACCTCGGTCCAGCTGCTGCAGTCGGAATGGCTCGGCATCCTCGAAGCGCAGCGCGCGCGTGGGCTGTTCCCCGAAGGTGACCGGCGCCGCTGGCGCCAGCGGCTGACCGAAATGGTGGCCCTGGTCGTTCCGGCCATCGTCCTGGCCACGCAGCGCGCCTGGGCCGCCCACGAGGCCGCGGCCTTGCGCGGCCTCGACGCACCGCTCCCGCCAGGCGGTCGAGGCCGCCGGCTCGCAGTACTGGACCAGGCCCTGCTCGGCGCCGCGGCCGGGCTGTTGATCGCTCTGTTCGCCTGGAGGGCGGGCGGAGGCTGGGTCTCGTGAGCGATCGCAGCCCCGACAACGCCGGACCGGAGCGAGATGCCGTCGTCGAGGACTCTTCGATCGGAGCGCAGCGCCCGCGCTACCTCTCCACCTTCGAGCTGCTCCTGTTGGGAATGTTCTCGGCACTCGTGGTCACCGGGAACGTCGCCCTGCGCTTCCCCATCAAGATGCCGGGCCACTCCGGCATCGTCTGGATGGCTCTGCTCGTCACCGCCCGGGCGGTCGTGCCGAGGCCCGGAGCGGCCGCCGTCGTCGGGCTCCTCAGCGGTCTCATGGCCGCCTTCCTCGGCGCCGGCGACAAGGGCGTGTTGGATACCCTGCTCTCCTACGCGGCGGCCGGAATCGGCGTGGACGCGATCGCCGCCGTCGCCGGCCGCTCCGCCGGCGCGCTGTCCTGCGCTCTCGCCGGAGCGGCGGGAAACCTCGCCAAGCTCGGCGTCAAGGTGCTGCTCGAACTATGGATAGGAATCCCCACCGGCTTCGTTCTGCTCGGCAGGCTGTATCCGGCGCTCACGCATGCGCTCTTCGGCCTGGCCGGCGGCTACCTCGGCTTCCTGGTCATCCGCGCGCTGCGGCGCGCGGGCTACTTCGCCTATCTGGCCGAGAAGCGCTGACGGTTCTGCTCGGCCTCCTGATCATGCTCGCACCGCGCGCACGTGCCGAGGAGGTGCTGCAGCTCCCGGAGATCACGGTCGAGGACAGTCGGCTGGACCGCTATCTGCCGGCGAGAACGATCATCGACCGCCCGGAGCTGGTGGTCGACTCGCAGCGCAGCGAGCTCAGCGAGGTCCTCAACCTGACGCCGGGCCTGAACGTCCGCGAAGGCGGGCGCGGCGAGACGCGCCTCGACATGCGCGGCTTCGACCAGCGCGCGGTCCTGTTCACCCTCGACGGCGTTCCCGTCTACGAGCCGTACAACGGCATCGTCAACCTCGACCTGTTTCCGCTCGAGATGCTGCAGCGGGTCGAGATCACGCGCGGCGCCTCATCGACTCTGTTCGGACCCAACGGCCTGGCCGGCACCGTCAAGCTGCGGACCTACATTCCCGACGCGCCCCTGGTCGGCTCGCTGTCGACGCTCTGGCACTACTCGAACACGTGGGACTCGCGGGCCAGCGTCGGCGGTTCACGGGGTCGCTTCTCCGGCTTCCTCGGCGGCCGCTATCTCACCAGCCCGGGCTTCCCCCTGTCGGACGGCTTCGACGACCGGCCGGCGACCCGGCAGCGCTTCGAGAACGGCGGCACCCGTCTGAACAGCGATCAGGACGAGAAGAGCGCCTTCGCCAGCTTGAAGGTCGAGCTGCCGAACGACGGCGAGGTGCACGCCGCGTTTCTCGGCTCGCGGGCCGAGTTCGGCATCCCGCCCAGCACCACCGGGTTCGCTCCCGTGTTCCGGCGCAACGACCACCAGGAGCTGGGACATCTGCAGGCGGGCCTCGACCAACGCGTCGCGCCGAACGTCGGCGTCGACGCCGCGGTCTTCTATTCGACCTACTCGAGCAAGGAGAGTCAGTTCGACGGGCCCGACTTCTCCAACAAGCTGCTCAGTACGACCGCGGACAGCGACGAGGTGGGCGGCATCGGACGCGTCGAGCTCGACATCGCGGACCGCGACACCCTGACCCTGGGCGGGCAGGCCCGCGGCGATCACGCCGACATCTCGGACACCGTGAGTGGCACGCTGAACAAGCCGGACGTCACGATCGCGAGCGCCGCGCTGGAGAACGTGTTCGTGCTCACGCAGCGGGTGACCGTCCTGCTCGGCCTGAGCTACGACGTACAGACCGGCGGCGGTCGCGGCACGGACTGGGAGCTCGACCCGCAGGGCGGCGTCTCCGCCGACCTCGGCCGCTTCGGAGCGGCGCGCGTCGCCGTCAGTCGCAAGGTCCGCTTTCCCACCCTGCGCGAGCTGTTCGACCCGCTGCAGGGAAACCCCGACCTGCACGCCGAGAGGAGCCTGACCTACGAGGTCGGCCACCGCCTTCAGCGGGAGCGATGGTACGTCGACACGAACCTCTTCCGCAGCGAGGTCGACGGGCTGATCGCAATGGAAGGCGGCGGCAACCCGGCCCCGGCGATGAACCTGCAGGACGCGGTGTTGCAGGGTGTCGAGTTGACGACCGGCGCCGCTCCGTTCGAGCGCCTGCGGATCGACGTCAACTACACCTACCTCGACGCCACCGCGAGCAAGCCTTCGGGGGGCCATGCCGAGGTCCAGCACAAGCCCGCCCACCGCTTCAACGGCATCCTGCGGCTCTTCCTTCCGCAGCGTTTCACGCTGCGCCTGGAAGGGCTCTACACGTCGGATCAGGTCGACCAGTTCGGAACGGACGTCCGCGCCGGCGGCTTCACGTTGTTCCACGTTCGGCTCGCCAAGGAGATCGGCGATCACCTGATCGTGTTCGCCGGCGTCGATAACATCCTCGACGAAGACTACGAGCAGAAGCTCGGCTCGCCGCAGCCCGGCCGCTGGGGCTACGCCGGATTTCGCGCCACATACTGACGCAAGGGAGGAGGAACATGCGCTGCGCGCACCCGAAGACTCGTGAGAAAAGGACAGGGAGGCCCCGCGGGCTCGGCTCGTGGGGCCGAGCCATCGGAGCGCGAAGCGCGCACGGGGGCGAATTTCCAAAGGAGTCATGGGAGAGCTCACGCGCAAGACCGGACTGGCGACGATCGTCCTTCTCGGCCTCGGACTGCTGGCCGCCTGCGGAGGGGGCGGATCGAGCGGCAGCTCCGGTGGAGCGAACGACCTTACCCTGAGCGAGGCGGTCGCGCGCGACGCCGACGGCAATGCCATCCATCTGGGCGAGGTCGTGACCACCGAGGGCGTGGTGACGGTCTCCGCCGGCGTCTTCGCCAACAACAAGCTCAAGGTGTTCGTCCAGGACGGAGGCGACGGGATCATGGTCTACCACCAGTCGGCCGCCGACGTGGATGCCTTCCAGGCGGGCGATCTCCTGCGCGTCACGGGGACCATCCTGCAGGCGGATCCGACCTCGGATGCCAATCCGGCGAACGGCACCGTGATCGTCGACCTCACGTCCGGGATCCTGGCAGGTGCTGAGCGCGGGCAACCCCTTGCCCACACCGGCGCCGGTCACCCTCGACGAGCTCGGCGCGCACGGCGACGCGTACACGGGGACACTGGTGCGGGTCACCGGCGTGCACAAAGTCTCCGGCGACTGGCCGGTCCTGGGCAGCAAGAGCACGCAGGTCGAGATCGGCGACGACGCGGGATCGACGCAGCTGGTTCTCCGCTTGCAGAGAAACACGATCACGCAGGAGACGGTGACCGAGCTCGAGGCGATCGGTGACGGAACGTTCGACCTGGTCGGAATCGTCGTCCAGGACGACGGCACCGACGACGGCAAGCTGCTCAGCGGCTACGAGATCTGGGTGCGCGGCGCCGGCGACATCGAGCCGGGCACCTGACGGCCGGCGCCGTCAACGAGAGCGCGCGTATCCGATGCCGCCTCCCGAGAAGCGCTGCGGGGCGCTCCCGCAGCGCACCTCGTACTCCTCGCCGCTGCGCAGCTTGGCGGGAAAGCCGCGGCTCGGGAAGTACTGCGCGAAGCCTTCGGGAACGTCACCGTAGGTGACGTGGGACGCCGGCAGGCCGCCATCGACCTCGATCGACCACAACAGCTCGCGCGGCCCGCCGGCGATCCGCCGCACCTCCAGCGCCGTGATCGGCAGAACCTCCTCGTCCCCCGCCGCTCGGCGCCAGAAGGAATACGCGGTGCTGCTCTTCGATACGCTGCATGCCGGCCGCGCCCGCGGCCGCCGCCCGGCGCAGCCCGCGACGGCCACCGCCGCCAGCGCCATCACGACGGGAAGCGAACGAACGAGACTCGCCATCGTCACACCTCCACGGACGGCGAACGCGACGCCTCGCGCGCAGCCGCGTCCGGAATCCGACTCGTCAGTCGCCGAAAAGCCCGAACCAGCGCTGGTCCCAGAAGTGCCAGTTCCAGTTGCGGTTGCGCCACACGCCGTCCCGGTACTGAAAGATCAGCCCCCGAACGAGCCCGGGGCCTTCGTTGTCGTTGGCGATCGCCCAGCCCTCCTCCGGGGACGTGAACTGCATCGCGCTGACGCTATAGCCACCGGTGCGCCCACCGGGGAGAACCGGTCCCGGCACCTCGCGCCACTCGCCGCCGGTAAAATGGAGAAAGACGGTGCTCAGACCGCGTCCTCCCGCGAACCAGAAATCGTCGGTCGACGCCGCGCGCCATGGCCGAAAGGTTGAACTCAGAGAGAGGCTTGGATGCGGAAAGGACCTCCCACCCGTTCCGAAACCGGAGCACCTGGATTCCCCAGCTTCGCGGAGCCCTCCCCGGGCTCGTCCGTGGTGACGGCGGCGGCAATCGCCCCTCCGTCTCCGAGGCACACCACCTGCCTGAATCCGCCGAACGCGGCGACGGCTCGCGGCAGCGGCACTTCCCGCCATTTCCCGTCGTCCAGTGAGACCAGCAATGGACGATGAATGTCCTCGTCCGACACGCGTTCGCTCCCGACGGCCCACATCCCGCCGGAAGGACGGACGCACATGTCCGAGAGCATCCACCGCCTGCCCTCCAGCCGTGTCTCCGGGTCGAGGCGCCACGTCGAGCCGTCGTAGTGAAGCATGAGCGGCAGGACTCTGTTGCCGCTCAGGATGGCCTTCGCCGCCGCCCGGCCGTCGTCGGGCGCCGCGAATTTCACCTTCCCAATCAGCCAATTCCTCAATCCCACACCGGACAGATCGGCCGGGCTGCCAGCGGCCGTGCTCCCAGTGCCAGAGCACCCCGTCCGACGAGTGGTCGTGCACGTCGAACCCGCCGGCCCAACCGTACGCCGGCGACGGAAAGTGAACGGACTCGAGCACCGCACCGGACCTTCCGCTGAAGGTCAGCTCCAGATCGTCACCACGCACGTGGAGCAGGAAGCGGTCGCCGACGATCCAACCGTCTTCCGGCGTCGCGAACCAGAGATCGTCGAACGTGAAGTCGCCGACCATCGGCTCGAACGCGTCCGACTGCGACACCCAGTGCGCGGGAATCGAGCCCAGCATCGCCGCGCCTGCGATGCCGCTCGCCGCGAAGCTCATCGCGACGGCCAGGAAGATCGCTTTCGTGAACCTCAAGGTAGCCGCCTTTCTCACAGAGCCTGCGTCGTCCGAATGCTCTGGAAGAATCGCAGCGTTGCGCGGCTCTGTGCGTTCAGGAACGTGACCTCGCCGCCGAACGTCTGGTGAATCAGAAGCCGGAACGGCGCTCCGATCGGGCCTCGCAGGAGATGCGTACCGGGGAATATATGGCCCAGGGCGTACAGGTCCTGCAAGTGATGCGAGGCGCGGCCGACGGCTTCGAAGAAGCCCTGCCCCAGAACGGACCGACGGGGATCCACTGCCGTATTGCCCGCTTCGTCGAACGCGTCGAAGGCCCGCATCGATCCGAAGTCGAAATGATCCGCGTTCGTCCAGGGATGCGTGTCCTCGTCGAGGTTCGCCGCCAGAATTTGTTTCGCCTCGTCTTCGCTGAAGCCGGCCTCTCGCGCGGCTCCGAGCGTCACCTGCTCGTGTGTCGCGCTGTTGCTGACCTGTTGAACTCCATCCTGTCCGGCGGATTCTGCAGGGGCCGCATTCGGACCGGCGAAAATCTGGTCGTAAGCCGACGGAGCCGGCGTATCCGCCGACGAACGAGGCAGCCGTGACGACGGCCGGCGAGGCCCCGGCCGCGCTCGCCGTCTGGCCGGCGATGTTCGCCAGCACCGTGCTGAAGGCCGAGCGATAAGCAACCGTGCTCAGAGCGTCCAGAGCCTCGCTGAAGGTGACGTTCGAAGGTAGCGTTGCCGCCAGGCTGCCGAGCGCGATGTTGGCGCCGCCGACCACCACCCCGAGCCCGACGCCGACCGCACCGGTGATCGCTCCGCCGAGCGCGGCCTTGCCGATCTGGCTCAGGCTCGCGCCTTGAATGGCGGCGAGAACCACGTTGAAAGCGGCGGAGATCGCGCTGGCAAGGGCGATCGAGACGAAAAGCTCGAAGAAGAACTCGCCGTTCGGATCGGCCCAGTTGAGCGGGTCTCCGTCGCCGTAGCTGAACGGGCTGCCGAGCTGCCGCGCCGGATCGGGCGTGAGGAACGCCCCGAGATCGGGATCGTAGAAGCGGGCGCCGGCGTACTGCAGGCCGCTGACGGACTCGGTCTCGTAGCCGGCGAACTCGTAGCGCAGGAACTCGTCGGCGGGCATCGGAGCGCCGGACGCGTCGTAGCGCCCGCGGATGCCGCCATAGGGAAGGTAGCGCAGCTGCTCGAGCACCATGCCGCCCGGGCCGGTGACGAGCTGGACGCATCCCTTCTCGTCCAGATGATAGTGCGCGAGCTGCGGATCGGCGGTCGGCGTCGGCGTCGGCCGCGGGAAGCATTGCGCCTCGGCGGGCCGCACGATCAGCGGCCAGGGCATCGTGCCGGCGGCGAAGGCGAGGACCACCAGCAGGACGTGGCCGTGGCGAACACGGACGCCGACGACGCGCCGCCGCCGCCACGGAGCGAAGAGCAGGACCGTCGCGAGCAGTCCGAGGCCCAGCGCCGCTCCGAGGCGAACGTCGCGCCGGACGAGGAGCAGCAGCGCCGGCCGCCCCAACGAGATCGCGGCGAGATGCACGAACGGCTCGCCCGAAACGGCGAACTGCGGGTTCCATTGCCGGCGCGAGGCGATCAGCGTCTCGCCGGCGAAGTAGTACTTGGTCACCCAGCCCTGGTCGCTGGCCTCGAACAGCGCGCCGTAGTAGCGCGTGGTCTCGCCGTTCACCAGCTTCGCCACGCGCCGCCCGTCGTAGGCGTAGCGGAACCCGACGACGTCCGCCCCCACCTCGATGCGGGTCAGGTGATCGTCCTCGTCGAACGAATAGGTCTCGCCCGGCTTGCCGGTGCGGTTGCCGTTGGCATCGTGCGTGACGTTCTGCGTGCCGCTGTCGAGCTTCACCATCTGATGCGGCTGCGCCGTGTCGTACCCCATGACGACGTTGCCCTTCAGGGTCATGTTGCCGAAGGCGTCGTAGTCGTAGAGGCGCGTTCCGATCTTCGGACCGGCCGCGGTCACCAGGCGCCCGAGGCCGTCGTACACGAAGCTGGCCGTGTCGTCCGTGGCGCCGTCGGTCCCCTGTGGAGCGCGATCCTCGACGCGGCCGAGAAGCCCCGAGGGTGTGTAGCTCGCATAGTCGTAGTCGAGCAGGAGGTTGCCGACCAGATCGGTGGTGCGAATCGTCTGCAGCCGGTAAGCGTCCGCCGGATCGGAGGAGTAGATCTTCTCGTCGGTCGTGTTGTTGCCGTGCTGAATGGCGCGCGGGCGCCCGAAGAGGTCATACGTCACCCCGGTCACATACGGCAGATCCCCGCTGGCACCGGCCAATCGGCCGGCGGCGTCGTACCGGTACGTCACGACTTCTCCGTCGGGATAGGTGACCGACGTGAGGTGGTCGCCATCGTCGTAAACGTAGGAGACGGCGGCCGTGGTGACGGCGCCGTCGACGTCGATGGTCCTCTCGACGCGCTGCGCCCGCCCGCGGACGTCGTAATCGAACACCGACGCCCCGGCCAGGTCATCGACGCGGGACAGCCGGCCGAACGCGTAGATGCCGCCCTGGTCGTAGGTGTACACGACCTGGCGCGGCGCGCTGCTCGCACAATCGGGATCCGGTCCCCGGAAAGCGTCCCCCGCGAGGTACGACTTGCGACGCAGGCGGCCGAGGGCGTCGTAGCAGAACTCGAGATGCTGATCGGACCGCGGGTCGTCCTGGTAGATCAGGTTGCCGGCGGCGTCGTACTCGTAGTGCCATTCGCCCGAGTCGGGATCGTACGTCGTGATCTTCCGCCCCAGGGAGTCGTAGCCGATCTCGACCCTGGTGTTCGGATTCCAGACGATGCCGTTGCCCTGCTCGGTGGCGAGCAGCCGGCCGAGCGCGTCGTACGTGAATCGGGTTCGCGTTGCGAGCGCATCGCCATCGAGAACCTGCTTCTCCACCACCCGCTCCAGGGCATCGCGCTCCTCGACCACCTGCGCCCCCGTGCATCCGGGGCTCGTGTAGCACTCGTCGCGGCTGGTGGTCTGCCACGCAGTCGAGTGGATCATCTCCTGGTAGGTGCCGTCCGGATGAGTGACGCGTACCGGCCTGCCGAGCGCGTCGTAGTCCGTCGTGCTCCTGCCCGTCGCCGCGGGCACCGCTGCATAGATGTCGGCGGACGTGCCGTCGGTGAAGGGGGCGTAAGCGGTTTGCGGCCGCCCCTGCTCGTCGTACTCCGTTGCGACCACGACATTCGTCAAGACGCCGTCGACGACCGCGGGCTCCTTCTTCTCCACGATTCGCCCCAGAGCGTCGGCGAGAGTGCCTTCGAGGTTGTAACCGTATGGCGAGCTGTCGGTTCCGCGGAAGATTCGGGTGATGGCGCTGGGCCGCTGTGGGCCGCCGAGGACGTACCCGTAGTACTCGTGCGCGAGACCGTCGATGTCCTCGTCCGGCAAGGCCCGTTTGACGAGCCGGCAGAAGCCGTCGTAGCGCTGCTCGGTGCGCGGCTGCGACGCGGGGCTACCGCCCGTGGGCGGATACGTGATCGTCTTCCACAGCAGCTTTCCGCAACCCGGATCGTATGCGGTGGCCGTCCGGAGCAGCAACGGCGACGGACCGGTGACGACGTACGGATAGATGTGCGTGGCGTCGTCGTATGTCGTCGAGGCCGTGCGGCCGAGCGCATCGGTGGCCTGCGTCAGGTTTCCAAACGGATCGTAGGTCATCGACGTGTGCACGCAGGATCGGCCCGCGTCTGCCGTGCAGGCGCCCGGATCGACCACCCAGTGGTCGAGCCACGACTCCGAGCGGGTCGCGTTCCCCGCGTCCACGAAGCCGAGCGGACCGCCGTCGTAGTAGAACCACTGCTCCTGCAGGGGAATCGCGTCGGTGGCGTCCCGGGTCACGACGTGAATGGGCCTGTCGACCACGTACTGCGTTCCGTCGTCCAGACAGGCGTACTCGGTGTGGACATGGGTCCGCGCCCCGCCGTCCTCCCCCGTCTCGGTGTGCGCCACGTTGCCGTAGAATTTTCCGTTGCACCGATCCCACTCGGAGTTGATCGTCTCGCGCGTTCGGCCGAGGTCGAGGGAGTAGTCGGTGGCGGCGGTCTGGAACGTGCTGTCCAATCGCACCCATGAGCCGTCCGTGCAGACGATCTGTTGGCCCGTGTCGCGATCCGCACAGCTCCAGTAGTTCAAGACTCGGCGCAGCGGACGGCTCCACGGATCGACGCCGTCGAGCGCCTCCAGATCCCAGCTCGCGTGCACCTTGCCGGCGAACGGCCGCTCCTGGTGAAAGAGAGTGGCCGTCAAGAGATGCGGGCGCCCGGCCGGCGCGTCCTCCTCGCTCTCGGCCCACAGAAAGCCCCGGAACTCGCGGTCGACGGGATCGAAAAGGCCGCCGCTGTACGTGAAGTCCGTCGCCACGACGTGGCTCCCGCCCGTCGCGCAGCCGGCGCCGTCGGCATCGCACATGCCGTCGTCCCGCTCGATTCTCGTCAGCGTCCAGACGATCAGCGGCAGGCCCGGCGCCCCGCTCGACGCCGCGTTGTCCCATTGCGTCGAGGGACGGTACTCGAGCGCGGTGCTGCCGCCGAGACCGTTCTCCATCTGCTCGAGCAGGTCGGGCCGCATCCCGGCCAGATCGGGAGCGAC
The DNA here is from genome assembly GCA_963721115.1 of uncultured bacterium. Lineage (GTDB taxonomy): Bacteria > Desulfobacterota > Binatia > HRBIN30 > CADEER01 > CAVRIA01. Next base: position 257,564 of record CAVRIA010000021.1, on the reverse strand, counting down.
CGCGTCGGCGGAGTAGTCGTCGCTACAGTGGAGGCCATCGGTGCTCGGACACCAGGCACCGCCCGTGTTGTGCCAGATGCGGACGTTCGGGTAGTGGTAGGAGGAGTCCGATACGTAGTCGGGCAAACCATCGCCGTCGACGTCGAACGTGTCGACGTTGACGACGTACGACCCGCCCTCGCGGATGAGGGGTGGGGGGCCGCCGCTCGTGCCACGGACGTGGGCGGGTACGCTCCAGGTCAGGACGTCCGGCGAGAAGCCGTCGCCGCGATTGAGGACGACCTGCCAGAACGGGTTCGTCTCCGTCCAGCCGCCGACGTCGACCAGATCGGGCAGGCCGTCGCCGTTCATGTCCATCATCGCCCGGTAGACCTGCGACGTACGACGAGAAGCCCAGACTCCATCGACCGCCGATCGTTCGGCTCGAATCGTACCGGTCGCGCGGCACCGGCCACATCTCGGGAGTCGAATCGATGCCCAGGCCGTTGTGCAGGTACACTTCCCAGAAATCGGGGGTGCCGGGATGCGAGAGCCTGTCCCAGGCGACGACCAGGTCCGGCAGGCCGTCGCCGTTCATGTCGCGCAGCGCGACGATCTCGTCGCTCTCCTTGCGGAAGCCGAGCACTCCATACGGCGCCGGGAACTCGCGCGCGACGGCGTCGAACCCCTGCCCGGTGTTGATCCAGACGGACCACGGCAGAGTCGAGTCTCCGTCCGGAGCCTGCACCAGATCGAGCAGGCCGTCGCCGTCGAGGTCGATCAGATCGCGCGTATCGATCGTGACCGAGCCGCCGAAGCCGAGATCCGGCCACTGCGTGTCCGTCCGACTGCCGCGCAGATTCGCCCCCGGCGCCGGCCACTCGATCGGCGGATCTCGAAAGCCGCCGCCGCTCGAGGTCGCGTAGCCGGGATAGACGTTCCAGATACCGGTGTCGCCCGGCGTGGTGTCGACGTAGTCGGGAATCCCGTCGCCCGTCAGATCCACCGTGTCGCGTTCGGTCCAGCGCAGATCGCCCGGCGTGTGCTCGGAGCGGATGTAGCAGAGCACGCTCTTGTCCGGCACGGTCCAGGGAACGGATGCGGCGGCGAAGCCCTGCGCGCTGCCGAGGTGGACGGTCCAGGCGCCCGGGCCGGGAACGCAGTCCTCCTCGAGGATGTACGAGTCGATGCGGTCCGGAATCCCGTCTCCGTTGACGTCGAAGATGTCGCGCCACGTATGGATGTCCTTCTCCGTATGCGGATCCAGTCTCCAGCTGCGCAGCCGCTCCAGCGCGTTCGGGGCGTTCTGGATCGTGTCGCTGAAGCCGAAGCGCCCCTGTGCCGGATCGTTCTCGTGATAGAGAAACGTGCTCGAGGCGGGATCTCCGTCCCAGCGCGCCAGGGCGCGGTCGGCGTCGTCGTAGATGGTCACGGCGGCGAGGAAGGACTGGCGGCCCAGCCTCTCCGCACCGATCGCGAGCTGATAGTCGAGCCCGTACCAGCGCACGCGCGGCCCGCCGACCGGATAGCGAACCTGGATCGATTGCAGGAGCCTGGTCAGCCGCGCCGCAAACCCTCCCGTGCTGTTGACGACCTCGTCGTCGGGCGGACGGGCGCCCCACACCAGATCGACCTCGAACAGGTGCGCCTGCCCCGCCTTCGAGTTGCCGCCGTACAGAATGCGCACCGGATAGGACACGCCCTCGTCGTTCTCGTACTCGATGTCCAGGCGATTGCCGTTTCGATCCTCGATACTGGTCAGCTCCCAGCTGAAGGTGTAGCGCGGGGCGTACGCGCCGGGGACCGCGCACGGCGACCCGTCGTAGGCGATGCCGGGGTGATTTCCGCTGCGCGCCTGGTAGGACTCTCCGAACCGATAGCGAAGGCCGCCGCGGTCCCATACCTCCCATGAGTTGGAGGACTGGAGAAAGCGAATCCGAAGGAAGGACTCTTCGAAGCGCGCGGCGTACTCGCCCGTCCCGTCCTCGTGGAACTCGACCGATTCCTCGGGCAGCACCAGCACGAAGTCGCCGCTCCGGTACGTCGTCGCGCAGCTGAGCACGCCCTGCTTGGTGCTGCGCTGGATGCGACCGAGACGCAGGTCCCAGCCGTAGCCGTATGGGCTCGGCCCCGCCCCGCTCGAGTATCCCAGCGCCAGTCGCGGAGTGATCTTGCCTCTCCCCGGCGGCACCTCGATCGGAATCGAGGTCGTCGCGCCGCCGGCGAACAGGTTCGCCTCCGGGGCGCTGGCGAGGCCGGTGAAGGTCGGGCTCTTGGCGTCCCGCGGCGGGTCCTGCGGCTGCTGAGCCCACGCCGGCCCCGTCCCGATGACCAGCGCCGCCGCGACGAGCAGACGCACGAACCCTCGCACGACGCCCGCTGCCGCGCCCCGCCGACCTTCGAAGCGAATCGGGTTCCCTGCGGCCTTCGCCCCTGGACTCCTCATCGCCGGCCTCCCCCGGCGGTCCCGCCCGGAGCGAGAGAAGCCGGCGCTGCCGGCAGCTGGAGCCCGGGAACCTCCAGCGCCCGGGCGGGCCGCCTCCCGCCGCCCCGACGGATGCGCCTCGCCCGCCGCTCTCGCATGTCCAGCAGGCGCGACTGCAGCCGCTCCTCGACCTGCCGGGCCGAGAGAGTCTGCGCCCCCTCCATCTGCGGCGGCACGGCCGGAGCCGCCCTGCCCGGGAAGGACACCGTTGCGGCGGCGAGGCCGAAAGCCGCCGCCGCCAGCAGCCGCTGCCCGATCCCCATCGTACCCCTACCGTCCGGCCGCCCGTGCGGCCCGGTGCCGTCGCTCCTTCTCATGGCCACCTCCTCTCGGGGCCTGCCGCCCCACACCGAGAAGGCGTTAAAATGGAGCCCGGTGTGTTAGTTCCTGCGATAACATCTTTGTCTATCGACAAATAGATGAATGCGCGGCCCACACCCGCCGGCATCCCTTGTCCTCGCGAAACGAAGAATGGATAGGATGTGGAATGGGGACTCGAGAGCCGAGGATGACGTCACGTTCGGCGCGCTGGCTCGCGATCGCTCTCTGCCTGCAGGTCTTCCTCGCCGCGGCCGCTTTCGCCGCCTGGGATCCGGATCGCTATGGCGAGCTGGAGACGCTGCAGTTCCTGACCGTCGGCGCGGCGGAGGGAGAGCACTGGTCGACGGTGTGGCTGGTGGTGATCGGCGGGCAGGTCTACATCCGACTCGGCTCTCCAGCCGCCGAGCGGATGGAGCAGAACACGAAGAAGCCGTTGGTCAGCGTCAAGATCGGCGGCGAGGAGTTCCGCAACGTCCGCGCCGAGCCCGCCCCCGAGATGGCCGAGCGAGTCGCCGACGCCATGGCCGACAAGTACTGGAGCGACTTCCTGGTGCGCTTCCTCCCGCACCCGCTGACCATGCGCCTGCTTCCCGAAGTGCAGACCACCGGGCGCAGCGGCACGGCGAAAATGCCGCGAACCTAGTGTAGCGTCTCACAATCGAGCTTACAGACCGCCTGATGCCCCCTGGGAGGGCGAGGCCCCTGCCGAGCTGCAGCTGTGCGAGCCAAACAGCTCACCCTCCCGTTGTCGGATCTCTCTAAAGGCTTTTCTGAGACACAACACTGGAAGCGGTCGCTCTGCCAGCCCTCATCTGGCTGCGGACATCCCCGCCGGCGAGCCGCATCCCGACAGCGCATTCGCCGTCGCCCGCACCAGCTCGTCGATGCCGACCATTCTGTCGCCGCCGGCGTCGAAGGCGGGGCAAATCTCCACGCTGCTGATGCCGAGGGCGATGTTCACCCCGCGGACGAGCTCGGCGACCGAGACCGTGCCGTCGCCGTCGCAGTCGCCTACACAAGACGCCGGCCGCGTTGGGCTCGGTATCGCCGTCGGGGTGGTGACCGGGCTCGGCGTCGAGGTGAGCACCGCCGGAATGAGAGCGATGCCCATCGGGGCGTCGCCGACCTGAAGCCTGCCCAAGAACGTAGATGCCACTGGTGTTGAAGAACGACACCAGGTTCGAGCCCGCATCGGCGACGTAGACACGCGCCCCGTCGGGCGTCATCGCCAACGCCTCGGGCGCGCCGCCGATCTTGATCGTCCGGCGCAGCTCTCCGCTCGTGAGATCGACCTCCTTGACGACGCCGTCGCCGAAGCGTCCGGCCAGGTAGGCGGTATTGCCGTCCGGCGCAAGTTGGATGGCCTCAGCCGGCCCGACGGGAAATTGCCCGCCGCGGGCGAGCCCCGAGATATCGACCTTGACGACCTGGTAATCGATCGCCGCCGTGACCCAGAGCACGCCCTGTCCGGGATCGACGGCGATGCTGATCGGCCCCCCGGCATCAACGAAGGGGTCGAGGGTCAGCAACGCCACGGCTTCGCCGAGGCCGCCGTCGACCACCGATAGCGTGTTGCTGCCGAAATCGGTCACGAAGGCGCGCCCGTCGGGCACCACCGCCACGCCGGCGGGCTGCGGATGGACGGGGATGACGTGGACGACCCGATGGGTTGCGGTGTCGACGACCGAGACCGTCTCGGTGAACGTGTCGGTGACGTAGAGGAGCGACTCGTCCGGGCTCAGGGCCACCGAGTTGGCGGAGCCCTGGACGGGAATCGTGTCGATCACGCGCCGCTCGGTCGCCGAGATCACCGATACCGTCGCGGAGTGGAAGTTGGCGACGAAGACGGTGCCGCCGTCGGCGGTGGCCGTGATGCCGATCGGGCCGTCGCCGACGGGAATCGTCTTGCTGACGTGGGCCGGCGGGACGTCGATCACGGACACCGTGGCCGAATCGAAGTTGGTGACGAAGAGCGTCTGTCCGGCGCCGATGACCGGAGGCACCGCCGTCGGGCGCCGCGTCGGGGTAGCGGTAGGCTCGGCCTCCGCCGTCGGCGCTGCCGGAATGAGCGCGGTGCCGGCGAGCCGCCATCCCATGTCGACCAGGGCGGGCAGCAGCAGGCCGGGGTCGTGATTGGGGCCGGTGTAGAACGGCTCCATCAGCTGGTCGGGGAAGAGGCTCGTGTCCCAGTGGCTGACGCTCGAGCCTGCCTGAAAGGGATCGGGGGTATAGACCGGGACGGTGCCGCCGACGAGCCCGAAGACGTACGGCGCGTCCCACACCAGCCTGCTGGTCTGTGATCACCGCCGAGCGCCGCTCCGCCGCCAGGATCTGGTCGAACCATCCCACCCCCGGCCGCGCGAGCATGCGATCGAAGATCTCCGGGCTGTCGGCGATCGCCCAGGCGCCGGAGGTGGGGTCGATGCCGCCGGAGAACCCGAGCCCGTGCCCGAGCTCGTGCAGGGCAATGGTGACGAAGTCGAAGTCCGCTCCCGGAGTCGCATCCAGGCCGTAGTACCAGTGTAGCGAGCCGAGGACCGACGGTCCGTCGACGTCGGAGTTGAAGGTCGTCACGATCTCCGGCGTGCCGGGACCGTTCAGGTCGCTGCCGGTGAGCTCGTTGGCCAGCGCCGCCACGTACCAGGTATCCGGGATTCCGCTCTCGAAGTTGCGGTGCACTGTGGTCGCGCCGGTCGAGGCGAGGAGGGCGCCCCCTCCCGAGCCGCCGAGCGGGATCATGCGCGCCGCGACCACGATCGGCACGTTCCCCGCCAGGGTGTCCGCCCACTGATTGACGGCGGCCTCGAGCGCCGCGCGCCGCGCGCCGCCCAGATCGGGGTCGAAGAAGCCTGTCCCGTCCGAGTCCAGGTAGTCCACCTGGATCGGCACCGCGCGCGCCCCGGTCGCCAGCACGCCCAGCCAAGTCGCCGCAACGGCGGCGACCACCCAGCGCGGCATCACTTGTCGGCCGCTCCGGGCGTCTTCGCGTCGGGCGGCTGGTCGGAGCAGCCGACCCGCATCCGCCCGCCGGCGTCGGTCCACGCCCGCACCACGAACTGGCGCTCGGGATCGAGCACGACCATCTCCCCGCCGCCCGGCGCGGCCTGGACCTCGGGCGCGGTGGCGCCGGCCTTGTCGCGGCCGACACCGTCCGTCGCGGGCTGCGCAGATGCGGCGCCTGCCGTGAAGAGAATCAATAGCAACAGAGCCTGTCGAGCCATTGGCCACCTCCTATGATGGTCTTGCTTCTCGATTTGCTGCATTCGCCGTTCTGCCTCTCGCTCCCCGAGCTGCCGAAATCTGCAAAATGCTCTTTCTGACCTCGGCTCGAACGATGATCGCTCCGAGCCCGACCCGGCGCGTTGAGCCGCGCCTGGCTACCTCCGCACCCAAGCATCTGACGCTAAGCAGCATAATGACCCCCCATCAATAGAACGCGCAGGTTACCGACACCAGACGCGCGTACATGATCGCTCCGAAGGCGGCCGCCCCCGGCGTGCTGCGCCCGCCGCAGCGGTAGGCGCCCGTGAAGACCAGGACGAGAGCGAGCAGATACACGGGCAGCATCGACATGCGAACAAAAGAAACGGGAGCCAGCAGCGCCGCGACGCCCGCCAGCAGCATCTCAGTCGAAATCCCGCGTGCGATCTGTCCGCGCCCGCCGCTCACCCAATTGCTCGCAACACAGACGCCGGCGAAGGCCAGGAGCGAAGGACCCAGGAGCCCGGCGAATAGCATGGAACGCTGGAGGCTCACGCCGGTCGTGTACACGGATCGGACGGTCGTCTCCAACCCCAGCTGCACGACGGCTGCCGCACCGGCGCCGTGCAACATCTCGCGCACGCCGCGCCCGATGTCCGAACCACCAATGCGCGCGCGGCGCCGCAACAGACTCGGTGCCGCGACGGCCGTCATGAGCAGGCACTCGATGATCAGCACCGCGGCGACGATTCTCCCCTCCTCTACCGGCACCCAGCCGAGACGCGGCCCGAGCCGCCCCGCCAGCGCCAGGCCGGCGGCGAACACGGCCATGGCCACGACGAGCTTGGCGCCGGACGCGAGCCACGTCCCTCGCCATCGGACGCGCGCCGGAAGCCCGTTCCACAAGAGCACCAGCAACACCAGCGTCACCATGCCCGCTGCCGTGCTCGCAAACCGCAGTGGGACAAGGTGAATGGCGCGCTCGATACCGAAGGTGGCGGCCAGCCACTGGAGCGCTTCACGGCGTGCCGGACGGCTGAAGATGACGTCGACGTGGCCCCGTCCGGGGATGCGGTGCAGGCGGCGCGCCGAGCCGTCGGCGATTCGGCCCGCCTCGCCCTCTCGGTCGAGGTAGCCGCGCGTCGCGCTCTGGAGGAGAAGGACGTCCGTGTCGTTGAGGATGAAGCGGTCCTCGCGCCCATAGAGGAGAAGCAGGTTCCGCGGAGCGCGGTGATTGACGAACTCCCACGGCGCCACCGAGGCGCTCACCGATACCGTCGCGGCGACCTGCCAGTCGGCGCTCGCCGCCATCAGGACGCCCGTCCCCCCGTCGCTGTGACCGAGGAGCCCGATGCGCTGCGGGTCGATGAGCGGCGCCTGAGCGCGCAGATAGCTCACCGCGGCGCGAATGTCCGGATAGAGGTCGTCGAGTCTGACAGCTCCGTTCCGATCAGGTGGCCACCAGAACCCGGGGCCTTTTCCGTGTCCGCGCCGATCAATGAAAAGCGCCGCGATCCCGAGGTTGGTCAGGTCGGCCGCCCACGGATTCTCGAGAAAGCCGGAGTTGGCCAGATAGCCGTGGCATACCACGACTGCGGCGAGCCGGGCCCAAGCGCCAGCAGGTAGGAATAAAGTCACTGCTATTGGGTCGTTTGCTGCCGTGTATAGGTGCAAGGAGCGACGTCTGCAGTGTGTGCAGGGCGGTGCTAGGGAGCTCACCCATGAGCCGCCGAGGACGGTCAAAAGTAAACTTCTAGGGAGCATAGCTCGTCGCGGCCCAGCAAATATTTTTCTTGCAATGTCTCGGCAAGCTGTGTAGTGACTAGGCGCAATGATTCGCCGAGGCATGAGCAGCCTGGTTTTGCTTTGCCTTTTGCTTTGGGTGGGGGACTTCACAAGCAGCGCCGCGCAAGAGTCCTTGGCGAAGCACGTGAGCGAGCAGCTGCAACCGTGAGCTGGACCTACTTTCCCGCCGTGGTGACCGTGAACCAGGCCAGTGACAGCAGCATCGGCACCTGTCCTCCGCTGTGCACCTTCCGCAAGGCGCTCAACTACGCAACCGGGCTCGCTCTGGTCAACCCAGCCACTCTGGTTCAATTTGCTCTCGCGCCCGGTGTCATGTCGCAGACCGCCGACCTGCAGGTCGGAAGTTCCGCCACCTCACCCATTACGATTGACGGCACCGGCGCTCTGGGCGAACCATCGATCGTCGGCGATCCGCTCGCCGCCGCTCAGGGCAACCAGGGCAAGTTCCCCCGCATCGCCGACATGGCCAACAAGACCAGGATCGTCGTCAGCGGTAACGACGTCACCATCAAAGGGATGGCGATCGTCAATACGGTCCCGACGGGAAACAACCCATCCAAAACGTTGATCGCGAGCGCGATGACCAATACGAGGGTCGAAGCGGTTCGCCTCGACGGCGGCGCCGTCGGCACATGCGGCACCTGCTACGAGCAGAACGTCGATCTCATCGAGCTCAGCGGGGGCTCGGGCGAGGTGGTCAACGTCGAGGGCCGCTCAGCCTTCTCGAACGGCGTGATGGTCGATCCGGGCACTGCGACAAAGGAGATTCGGGACAGCTGGCTGCACCACAACTACGGCGCCGGCGTTCTCGGCGACAGGGCACAGCTGACGCGCAATACCGTCGAGCTCTCGGGGCGACAGTACGCGACCGGAACCGTCCGATACACGGGTGCCGTGGGTGTGAAGGGAGACACCGGAAACGAGATCGACACGTCCAGCAACATCATCCAGAACAACACCGCCTACGGCATCCAAGTCGAGGCCACGACCTTCAGCCCGGCCTTCGTGAACGACTATGTGTGCGGAAATGGAGACACGGGAGTGTACGTCCTGGATAGCGGGGGCGTGACACCCGCCGTTTCAGGCACCGGCTTCACCACTGCGTACAACCGCTACCTCGGTCTAAACGTTTACGGAGTCGTCTCTTCCACGGCGATCAACTTCAACGGCAATTCCGCCTTCACGGCCAACGGCGACTGCGGCCTGGCCAACGCCTCCTCCGCCACCGTGAACGCGATAAACAACCAGTGGCGGGACGCCGTGACGTCCTGCACGGAATCGCCCGACCTGTGCAGCCCGAGCGGCGTCGTCTGTGATCCGATCCAAAACTACCAAGATGTCGCGGTTACGCTCGACAGCAACGCAGCCACTCCCAGCAACGCGCTCTTGAAGGGACAGACGGTGCGCGTGCAAGGGGCGGGCTTCAACGCCATTGACGGAAACCCCCTTGCGGAGGATGCCTCCTGCGACCTCGGCGATTCGAGCGCCAGCTCCAACTGCTGCCGCAAGGCAGCAAAGGCCAACGTCTGCGTCGACACGACGCCCGGGTCGCCGCCGCTGCCGCCCGACGACCACAGCAACTGCGTGGCGCTCAAGAACGCGCTCGGGCAGTGGGTCAAGCTTCCGGTGACCGGAGTGACGCCCACGATGATCGTCGGTCAGGTTCCGAGCGACGTGTTCGAATGCGTCGGGGGTAGTGACGAAAAGGTGCGAGCCGGCAAGAAGAAGGGGTCTGGAGTCGAAACCTTCGACTTACAGTCGTATTGTTTGAACAACTGAAACACTTGACCTCAATCGGAACAACTCAGACCTCCAAGACAGCAAGAACGCCCAAGAAATAGAAAGAGAGCCCGGATATGGGAGGAAGGACCGCGAACTCACCAGGAGTACATGGGGCGCGTCAGGTCGAAAAGTAGGCAAACTCATATCAAATCTTGGCAACTTCGCGTCTTGGCCGTTCATATTTTCCAATTGAGGTTAAGTGTGCAATCGATAAAGGAGTATCGCATGAAACGCCTGAACCTCGTTGTAGTCATCACATCCGCATTCGCTTGTATCGGATTGATTCCGAGTAGTCCCGCAAGGGCGCAAAGTCTTGTCGGCAATGGTGAATGGCAGAGTCACGCAGGCGCAGCCATGAAGGGTACTTGGGAAGCCGATCTCACCCGTTCGGGAGATGATCTGAGTGGTACCTTTACGATCAAAGGCTCTCCCCTTTTCGGCGGTGGCGTTGCCGGTGGGACGATCAACGGCGACGACGTTGTGCTGGGCTTCATCGTCGCGGGCGAAAATCAGGCCACGTTCAACGGTACGCTCAGCGGGGAGTCGATCTCGGGTGAATGGGAGCTACCCGCCATCAACGACAGAGGTGAGTGGCATGGGACGCTGAAGGCAGCGAACGGCAGTCCGTCGGTTTCTCCGTAATCAGGTTCTGTGTCAGTAGCTGCCCTTCCGGATTTGCAGTCGTGCGGCTGTTTTTCGTCTTACTCTTGACGCTCGGTGCGCTCGATTACTCCCGGCCGCCAGCGGCAGCTTCGCCCACCGAGCCGCTGGTGGCGCAGATCCTCGAACCGGGTGCTTCCTCGAAGCTATGGCCTGGGCGACTTACCGACGTCCGGATCCGAGTCGAGACCGGCGATCAAGCGGCAATATCCTGGTCCCTCGACCTGGGGATGGCCGGAGAAGGGGACCTGGAGGAACTCGCTCGCGGATCTTCGGCAGTGACGGGTGACACACCGGTCGTCGAGCTCGCGGCGGATCAGCTCATCGCTGGCAAGAGCTACACGCTCACCCTCTCGGCGACCGACGGAGACAACAGTGCAACTGCGCAGGTCACTGTCCTTGTGACGAAACCCGTCTACACTGCGATTCCCTTCTCTCCAGGGAACTACACGACAAGGGTCTATACGGTATACGGAGGCGACGGCTCGGGAAACCTTCTCATGTATTCCGGGCCAGTCGCCGATCCGGCCGAGATCGTTTTGGTCGACCGTCCGAGCGGCCAGCGTCAGTCTGCTATCGTGGCGCTCGGATCGTCAGAGGGAGTGAAGATTTCGTCCGATGCGAGCCGGTTGTTCTATAAGGGCACATTCCCACGACCCGGAACTTCATTCACTGATCTCGGTTTAGGATTTCTGGATCTTGAGAATCGAACCGCTGTCCTAATAGCCCGGAACAGCCAATACCTGTATTCAACCGACGCCGATGGCAAACGGATCGTCTACCAAGCACCGGCTCCAGATCACAGCACGCAGTTTTTCCTCTATGACGAGGCCACTGGGGAGCGACGCCAGCTCACGGACGACCCGGACGCGATAAACGCCCTTGGCGATACAACCCACTGTCCTACACTCTTCGGCTCGACGCCATTAATCACCGCCGACGGCTCGACTGTTGTGCTCATCACCCGAGCCACTCTGGGCCTCGTGCCGGAAGACCCGTCATTGGGCTGCCACATCTTCACCTACTCGGTCGACAGCGAGATGTGGCGCCACGTCGCCGCCCTCCCGTCGACGACGACCCTGGGAACGTCTGCGGTGAGCGAGGATGGGCGCTGGCTCTCCTTCGCCGTCTCCCGCCCGCTGTCTGGCGGCGGGAGCCGCTCCTTCCCCGCCCTGGTCGATCTGCAAACCGGCGAGGTCCATGATCCAGCCGTCGACGTCGGAAACTTCACCAGCTTCGACTCCGTCATCACCGGCGACGGCCGGGGCCTCGTGATCTCTACGGAGGCGGATCTCGACCCGCGCGTCGGCAACGCCGACCACAACATGGAGATCTTCTACTACGACCGCGCGAGCGGCGAGTTCAGTCAAGTTACCGAGACCACGGGTGGTATCGGCAGCACGCCGGGCAACTGCCCGTCGTACCGGCCCTATGTCAACCGGGACGGCTCGGTGCTCGCGCTGGAGGGCTTCCTGCGCTTCTCTGTCGAGCTATGCCATCTGGATGGCCCGCAGCGCAATGAGGAAGACGGATTCTGGCTTCGACTCTTGCGTATCGTTCGCCGCCGCCCCGGCAATCATCCGCCCAACTTCGAGGCGCCCGCCGATCAGCAGCTCGCCGCCGGCGAGACGCTCAGCCTCGAGATGTCCGCCACCGATCCGGACGGAGATCCGATCAGCTTCTTCGCCCAGCTGAAGGGCGGCTTCGACGTGCCGGCGGGCTCGGTGATCACCGACCACCACGACGGCACCGCCAGCTTCCGCTGGCCCACCCGCCCCGAGCAGGCGGGCACCTACGTGCTGCGGATGGCGGCCTTCGATGAGGGCGGCGGCGAGGTCTTCCACGACGTGACGATCGAGGTCACCGCCCGCGCCGGCGCCGAGGCGACGAGCACACCGGCCACGACCGCCACCCCGACGCAGAAGGCGCCGACTATCACCTGCCCGGGCGACTGCGATGGCGACGGACAGGTGATGGTCGGAGAGCTGATCACCGGTGTGAACATCGCCCTCGGCCGCGCCCCGCTCACCGCCTGCCCCGCCTTCGACTGCAGCGGAGCAGGCGCAACCATCGGCTGCCTGACCCGAGCCGTGGCAGCTTCCCTGTACGGGTGCGAGTAGTCGCGCGCCTACGGTGGTCCACGTGACGCGATACCCGTCTTGGCATGATCGTTCTTACGACGTCACTCCCCCTCAATGAGATAACCCGGCTCCGTTATCATGCCAGGCCGTACCAGGTGCCCTTGCGCGTGCCGTACTGCTTCAGCTGGCCAAGCTGGACCAGGCGCCGGAAATGCTCCTTGAGAGTGTTCCGGCTCGCGCCGGTGATACGGATCATGTCGCCGATCGTCACGCGGCCATGCTGGCGCGCGTGATCGACGATTTGCACGGCAAGCTCGGGCAAGGCGGCAATGACAATCTTCTCCCGCTCCACTTTTGCGGCCAGGCGCCGCTTCTGCTGCTGTAGTACGCGCAGGAAGAAGAGCAGCCAGGGCTGCCAATCCGGCGCCGTCGTGCGGATCGTGCCCTGGGTCTGGCGCAGCGCGAGGTAATAGGTTTCCTTGCTGTGCTCGATCACGCTCTCCAGCGAGCTGTAGGGCACATAGGCATAGCCGGCCTGCAACAAGAGGATCGCGGTCAGGACGCGGCTCAGGCGGCCGTTGCCGTCCTGGAAAGGATGGATCTCCAAGAACACCACGATAAACACGCCGATGATCAGCAGCGGATGCAGGCGGCCGAGCGCGCGCGCCTCATTCAGCCAGGTAACCAGCTCGGCCATCAGGCGCGGCGTATCGAAGGGCGTCGCCGTCTCGAAGACAATGCCGACCTGGCGGCCGGCATCGTCGAAGGCGGCGACGCTGTTGGACGTCGTCTTGTATGCGCCGCGGTGGTAATCGTCCTTCGTGCTGTAGGACAAGAGATCGCGGTGCAGCTGCTTGATGTGGTTCTCGGTGATCGGGATGTCCGGCCACGACTGAAAGACGGTTTCCATGACCTTGGCGTAGCCCGCCACTTCCTGCTCGTCTCTGGTGGCGAAGGAATGGACTTGCAGGTTGGAGAGAAGGTGCTCGATCTCGCGATCGCTCAGCTTGCTACCCTCGATGCGGGTGGACGATCCGATGCTCTCAATGGTCGCCACGCGGCGCAGGGCATTCAGCCGCTCGGGCGCCAAGGTACCGAAGGCGCGCCAGGCGCCCTTGAATTCATCAATCTCGGCGATCAGCGCCAGGAATTCCGGCGTGATCTGGATGGTGTCCGTCGTCGGTATCGCAAGCCCCTTCCACCTCTATCTTCACCCATAAGCACCCAAAAACTCAAGCCATAAATTCACCTATAAGCACCCATAACACGCGGATTGCCTTGTCGCCGAAGGGGGATTGTTTATCTGTACACTGCCGGCGAGTCGTTGGCTCGCACAGTGCCGCTCGGCAGGAACCTCGCCCTCCCAGGGGGCATCAGGCACTCTGTAAACTCAATGGTGAGACGCTACGCTAGCTATCTAGCGGCGATCAGTCCTCGTGGCGCGCGTAGCCGAGCCGCTTGTCGACCACGTTGCGCAGGGGCCGGCCCGTCAGGAAGCGCTCCAGGTTGTCCTCGAACAGCGCCAACACCTTGTCGAAATAGCGGGGCGTGTACCCGGAGACGTGCGGGGTGAGGACGAGGTTGGGTATCCCCCAGAACGGATGCTCGGCGGGCAGCGGCTCCTCGGAGAATACGTCCAGAGCCGCCCCGGCGATGCCTCCGGAGCGCAACGCGGCGATCAGAGCCTCGTCGTCCACGACCTCGCCGCGCGCGACGTTGATCAGGAAGGCCTCCGACCGCATGGCGCGCAGCTCCGCCGCGCCGATGAGGCCGCGCGTCTCCTCGGTCAGCGGCACGGCGAGCACGACGGCGTCGGCCCACCGCAGCTGCTCGTGCAGCTCCGACGGCGGCCGCACCTCCTCCGCTCCGGGCATCGGACGGCTCGGGTCGCGGCGGATGACGCGCACGTGCATCCCCAGAGCCGTACCCAGCCGCGCGACGTTGCGGCCGATGGCGCCGGCGCCGAGGACGAGGAGGTTGCCGCCGGCGAGCTCGCGAACGCCGCCGGCGAAGGCGATGACCCCGAAGCGGTCCCATTGCCTCTGGGCCTGCAGCCGCAGGGCCTCGTGGAAGTTGCGCGCCAGGACCAGAATCTGCCCGAGCACGTGCTCGGGAATGGACACCGCGTGCAGTCCCGCGGCGCTGGTCAGGATCACGTCGCTGGCCAGCATCGCCGGAAAGAGATTCCCTTCGACCCCCGCGGAGGCCGTCTGCATCCAGCGCAGCCGCGCGGCGCGGTCGAACTGCTCGGGCGGGAAGAGCCAGCCGAGGAAGACGTCGGCATCGGCGAGCGCCGGCCGGCAACCGGTCTTCGTCCTCGATCGAGACCACCGAGACACCGGGGAAACGCTTCTGCAGGCGATCCACGTCGGCGTCGGCCAGCGCCCAGCGGACCTCTTTCAAGCGGAAAAACGACACGATCTTCATGGTGTCCCCTCGTCGCCGGCGCGTTGGATTGCTATGCCGGCGGCATTGATTCACGTTTGACGTTGACGGCCCGGTCGCGATCGAGATCGCGATTGCCCTTTCCCCGCCATTTCCTTTAGAGTGCGAAAGTTATGCGAATCCGGGACCTCTTCGACGCCGACGGCCCTCTGTTCTCCTTCGAGTTCTTTCCTCCCAAGACCGAACAGGGAGAGCGCCTCCTGCTCGAGACCATCGGCCGGCTGCGCGATCTGCACCCGAGCTTCGTCTCCGTCACCTACGGCGCCGGCGGCAGCACCCGCAACAAGACGATCGAAATCGTCACCCGAGTCAAGCGCGACTTCGGGATCGAGGCCATGGCGCATCTCACCTGCGTCGGCCACGACCGGGCCGAGATCGCTCAGCTGCTCGACCGCCTGCGCGACAGCGGCATCGAAAACGTCCTCTCCCTGCGCGGCGATCCACCGCAGGGCGAGAGCGCTTTCACGCCCCCGGAGAACGGCTTCGCTTACGCCGCCGAGCTGGTTCGCTTCATCCGCGAGCAGGGCTACGACTTCTGCCTCGGCGGCGCCGGCTACCCCGAGGGTCACCAGGAGTGCGCCGACCGCGAGCTGGACCTCGAGCACCTGCGCCAGAAGGTCGACGCCGGGCTGGACTTCGTCATCACCCAGCTGTTCTTCGACAACGCGGACTACTTCGATTTCGTCCCCCGCGCGCGGCGCATCGGGATACGGGTGCCGATCATCCCGGGCATCATGCCCATCACCAACGTCGCGCAGATCGAGCGCATCTCGAAGATGTGTGGCGCCCGCATTCCGGAGGACCTGCGCCGACGCATGCGCGCCCACGCCGACGACGAGGCCGCGGTGCGCGCGATCGGCATCGAGCACGCCAGCCGTCAATGCCGCGAGCTGCTGGCCGGCGGCGTCCCCGGCATCCATTTCTATACCCTGAACCAGTCCCCGGCGACGGCGGCCATCCTGGCCGAGCTGCGCAGGTAGAGAGCACGTGCCGACAATCGTCACCTTCACGCCCCTGCAGTCGCCTCAGCGCACCGCGGTCAGCGGCAAGGGACGTTCGTTCGCCCACGAGTGCCAGGACGGACACGGCCATCCGCACCGCCAGCGCCTCGCCCTCGGCAGCGTGCGCGGCGTCTTCTATCTCGACGCCATCTGCCTTCACTGCGGCGCCCACTTCGTGTGGGTCGACGACGAGGTGCCGAGCCTCGACGACTACGGGCAGGACGGCGACTAGCGGCTCAGGCGGCGCCGGCGGTGCGGCGGGCGGTCCGGGTCGCGAACCAGAAGCTGAGCGCGGCGAAGAGGACGACGACGATCAGCGACGGCAGCAGAGGCGGCACCGGTCCGGCGGCCGCGGGATTGCCGAGATGCAGGCTGCGCCGCAGCGCGGCCATGCCGTAGGTCAGCGGGTTGACCATCATCATCCACGTCAGGATCTTGCTCGCCCCGGTGGCGGGGAAGAACGCTCCGGAGAGGAACCAGATCGGCAGCAGGATGAGGTTCATGATCGCGTGGAACCCCTGCGTCGAGTCCATGCGCCAGGCGATGATCAGGCCGAGGTTGGCCAGCGAGAAGGCCACCAGGATTTCGACCAGCACGACGGCGACGACGGACTCCAGATGGAGGTGGATGCCCACCGCCGGCGCGAAGACCAGGAAAATCACGCCCTGCACGACCGCCAGCGTCGTACACCCGAGGGACTGGCCGAGGACGATCGAGCCGCGCGACACCGGCGCCACCAGCACGCCCTGCAGGAAGCCCGCCTGCCGGTCCTCCACAACCGATATGGTGGCGAAGATGGCGGTGAACAGCAGCACCAGGACGATGACGCCGGGATAGAAGTACGCCATGTAGCTCACCGTCGGCGGCATTCCCGGCGGCCGGAAGGACGCGTTGAACCCGCCGCCGAGCAGCAGCCAGAAGACCAGCGGCTGGGCGAAGGCGCCGGTGACGCGGCTGCGCTGGCGGACGAAGCGAATGATCTCGCGTCACCACAGGGTCTGCACCGCCCCCCACTGCAACGCCGAGGTCGTCGAGGTCTCTTCGACCGCTCCCCAGACTGCTTCCTCGTGCGCGTTGCTCATGCTTCGCTCCCCGTCTGCTCTGCCCAGAACCGGTGCCCGGTGAGGTGAATGAAGACGTCCTCCAACGTCGGCTTGCCGAAGGTGACCGACTTGACGTCGGCGGGAAACGCCTCGACCAGGTCGCGCAGGAACTCGTGGCCCTGCGGCTGCTCCGTGCGCAACGTGCCGTCGACCACGGAGACCTCGATGCCGAACCGCTCGCGGATGCGCGCCTGCAGGCTCGCCGTGTCCTGCGGCTGGATCACGACCACGTCGCCCCCCACCGCGGCCTTGAGAGTGTCCGGCGTCCCCAGCTGCACCAGCTTCCCCTCGTGCAGGATGCCGACCCGGTGGCAGCGCTCGGCCTCCTCCATGTAGTGCGTGGTCAGGACGACGGTGACGCCGTCCTGCTCGCAGAGCTGCACCAGATAGCGCGTGAAGTCGCGCCGCGCCGCCGGATCGAGGCCGGTGGAAGGCTCGTCGAGCAGCAGCAGCTTGGGCTCGTGCAGGAGCCCCTTGGCCAGCTCGACACGGCGCTGCAGGCCGCCCGAAAGCGTCTCGACCCGGTCGCGCGCGCGGTCGCTGACGCCGAGACGCTCGGCCATCGCCTTGCATCGCTGGGTGAGAAGCGAGCCGCTCAGACCGTAGAGTCGGCCGTGGTGGCGCAGATTCTCCATCACCGTCAGCTTGCCGTCGACGCTGGGGCGCTGGAAGACGACGCCGAGCTGGCGCCGAACTCCCTCGGGGTCGGTGGCCAGGTCGTGGCCGAAGACACCGACGCGGCCGCTGGTCGGTTTCAACAGAGTCGAGAGGATCTTGAACAGCGTGGTCTTGCCGCTGCCGTTCGGGCCCAGGAGGCCGAAGATCTCTCCCGGCGCGACCTCGAAGGAGACGTTCGACACGGCCTCGCGATCTCCGTAACGGTGGATGAGTTGCTCGACGATCAATGCGGACTTGTTCATGACACGGGCATCCTGCCACAGCGGGCGAGCGATCTACAGACCTGCACCCCGAAAACTTGTCCGCGCCCGAAACGCCTCTCCGCCCCAAGTCTCGTTGCCTCCGCACCTGCGGTCGGACACAATGACTGCCGTGAAGACGAACCCCCTCCGCATACCCCTGGCGGCGCTGCTGGTTGTGTGCGCGCTGTTGACCGGATGCCCGCCCGGGATGCGGCGGCCGGCGCCCCTCGCGGCCGACGCGCCCCCCCGGCCGCAACGCCTCCACGCCCTCCTCCTCAACGGCGGCGGGCGGCGCGAGATCAACTACCAATCGCACCTGACCCACGTGCGGGGCGTCGTCCAGCTGCTCGAGGACGGCGGCGTGCCGGCGCGCAACATCACCGTCTTCAGCAGCGACGGTGCCGATCCGGAGGCCGACCTGGCGACGCGCGAAACGCCGGACGAGCCGCAGTTCTGGCTCCTGCCGCCGGCCCTGGCGCGGTCCCTGCGCCCGCCGGTCACCTACGTCGACTCCACACTCGACGGCTTCGTCCTCCATCCGGCGACGCGCGAGGCGCTGCGCGCCTGGTTCCTCGACCAGGGCAGCAAGCTCGGCAGTGGGGACACGCTCCTCTTCTACGTCACCGACCACGGTGAGAAGAACAAGCAGGACCTCTCCGACAACGACATCGTTCTGTGGAAGGACGAGAAGCTCAAGGTGTCGGAGCTGCGCGAGCTGCTCGCCCTCCTCGACCCCGACGTGCGCGTGGTCATGCTCATGTCGCAGTGCTTCTCGGGCTCGTTCGGCAACGCCGTCTTCCGCGCCCCCGACGATCTGCTTCCGTCGGGGAACGTGTGCGGCTACTTCTCCTCGACCGCCGACCGCCCGGCGTACGGCTGCTACCCGGAGAACCGCGGCAAGGACGGCATCGGCCACTCGCACGAGTTTCTGGAAGCGCTGCAGAACCTCGGCGCGCTGCCCGAGGCGGAGAATCGGGTCCTCACGACCGACGACACGCCGGACGTGCCGCACGCCAGCACGGATTTCTTCCTCTCCCGCCTGCTCGAACGCGCCGCGAAGGAGAAAGGGGAGGAGCGAACGGCGTACGCCGACCAGCTGATCGCCGAAGCGTGGAAGAACAAGGCCGAGTGGGAGCCGCAGATTCGCCTCCTCGACCGCATCGGACAGACCTTCGGCATCTTCAGCCCGCGCTCGCTGGCCGAGCTGGAACGGCAGGCGGAGGTCCTCCCCGTGGTCAGCGACCGCCTCGCGACCTATTCGCAGCGCTGGCGCCAGGCCCTCGACGCCCTCCTGCAGGCCAACCTGCAGCGCTTCCTGGAGGCGCATCCCGAATGGAAGAAGCGCCTGATCGCGCAAGGAGCTCGGCAAGCTCGACGCCGCCGGCCGGCGGCGCATCGCCGCCGAGCTTCTCGACCAGCTGGCGCCGTTCACGCACCGCGACCACGCGACGCAGGCGCGCATCGACCTGCTGAAGAAGCGGGCCGACGACGCCGCGGCGGCGCGCTACCGAATGGAGGTGCGCCTCGGCGTCGTGCTGCGCATGCGCTCTCTCCTCACCACCGTCGCGGGCCGCGAGTACCTGCGCCGCTACGGCACGGCGGACGAGCGCCGAGCCTTCCAGCGCCTCCAATCGTGCGAGAATCTGAGTCTGCTCCAACCGGCGGTGGCCTCGGCCGCCGATCTCGCACCGCCGGCGCGCTTCCCGTCTCTGGCCGACGATCAGCAGCTGGTCGAGGCGGTGATGCCGGCGTGGATGGGCATCCGCTACCGGCCGCTGACGCCCGACGAGCGCAAGCGCGACGATGCAGCCGCCGGGGCCGTCACCGTGATGACGGTCTTTCCCGACTCGGCGGCGAGCAAGGCCGGGCTGAAGGTCGCCGACGTCATTCTCGGACCCCCGGGCCATCCGTTCGTCGAGCCCAATCAGGTGCGCGAGTGGACCATGCGCCGCGAGGTCGCCGAGCCCGCGCCGATCGACGTCCTGCGGGGCCGCAAGCCGCTGCGGCTGACGCTCAAGCCGGATCCCTATCCGCTGGAGATGCCCGCGCTACCCGGCCCGCCCAAGCTCGGCAGCGTCGCGCCGCCGCTCGACCTGAAGTTCGTGCGCAGCAAGGTCGATCTCGGCGCCGCCAAGCCGCGCCTGCTGTTCTTCTGGGCGACGTGGTGTCAGCCGTGCAAGTTCTCGGTGCCGGAGGTGCTGGCCTTCGCCCGGCGGCGCCACGTCGAGGTGATCGCGATCACCGACGAGGACCCCGCCCTGGTGAAGAAGTTTCTCGCCGATCGCAAGGAGCCCTTCCCCGGCGTCGTCGCCACCGACCCCTACCGGACCACCTTCCAGACGTACGGCGTCAGCGGCACGCCGACCTTCGTCCTGATCGGCGCCAACGGCAAGGTCGAGCACTACGCGACGGGGTACAATCGCAAGAAGGGACTGGGAATCGAGGGCTGGCAGTGGAAGAAGCCGCCACCGAAGGCGCTGTCCGAGCGCTGAGGCGGCAGGCCCCGGCCATTCTAGCCGCCGCGCGTGTGCATCTCGAGGTGGGGATCTTCGCGCAGATCGGGGACCTGCAGGAGCGGCGCGCGGTCGCGCCCCTCGAGGCGCCGCTCGGCGCCGCGGTCGTCGCGCCGGCGCCAGCGGCCGGCGATGAGGTCCTCGATCTCCCGCGGCGACGCGCCACCGCGCAGGGCGCCGCGCAGATCCACTCCCAGGCGCGCATAGAGGCACAGGTACCACATGCCGTCTGCCGTGAGGCGGGCGCGGTCGCAGGAGCGGCAGAACGGCGCGGTGGTCGAGGCGATGATGCCGAACACCGTGCCGTCCGGCAGCCGATAACGATCGGCCGGCGCCGACGTCTCCTCCCGCAACGGCTCGATCGCGCCGTAGCGCTCGCCGATCCGGGCCAGGATCTCGTCGCGCGGCACGACGCCCGTCATCGCCCAGCGCGTCGCTCCGCCGACGTCCATGTACTCGATGAAGCGCACCTCCAAGCCGAAGGGGCGCGCGTACTCGATCAGGGCGACCAGCTCGTCGTCGTTCGTCCCGCGCATCACGACGGTGTCGATCTTGATTCCCGCGAACCCGGCCCGCAGCGCGGCGTCGATGCCGGCCAGCACCTGGTCCAGGCCGTCGCGCCGCGTCAGCGCCCGGAAGCGCTCCGGCTGCAAGGTGTCGAGGCTGACCGTCAGCCGGTGCAACCCGGCCCGCGCCAGCGACTCCGCCTGCTCGGCAAGCAGCAGGCCGTTCGTGGTCAGCGCCAGGTCGCGAATCGCCGGCTTGGCGGCCAGCAGGCGCACCAGCGTCGACACGTCGTGGCGCAGCAGAGGCTCGCCTCCGGTGAGCCGCACGCGGTCGACGCCGAGGCCGGCGAACACGTCGACGAGAGAGCTGATCTCCTCGAAGTGCAGCATGTTCTCCCGCGGCAGCCACAGGTAGTGCTCCTCCGGCATGCAGTACTGGCAGCGCAGATTGCACCGGTCGGTGACCGAGATGCGCAGGTTGCGCAGCGGCCGCGCGAGCGTGTCGACGATCGACATCCCATTTACTATGGCAATTTCTCGATTCGCGCGGAAGAACCCTGTAGGGTTGCGCACGGAGGCCGGACCGTCGACATGCCCGTCGCCCTGCAGAGATTCGCCAGCCAGGTGCTGCGCGACAATCCGATGCGCGATCCGCACGAGCGGCACATCCCCGTCTACCTGCCACCCGGCTACGAGTCGTCGGACGCCCGCTACCCGGTGGCCTACTTCCTCGCCGGCTTCGGCGGCGGCGGCGCGCTGCTCCTCGGCGAGTCCCTGTGGGGAGAGAACCTGCCGCAGCGCCTCGACCGGCTCATCGGCGGCGGCGCGATGCGTCCGATGATCGTCGTCATGGTCGACGGCATCACCCGCCTCGGCGGCAGCCAGTACGTCAACTCCGCCGCGACCGGCCGCTACGAGGACCACCTGGTCGACGAGCTGGTGCCGTTCGTCGACGCCACGTATCGCAGCGAGCCGGCGCGCGAGCGGCGCATCATCCTGGGCAAGAGCTCCGGTGGGTACGGCGCCACGGTGCTCGCCATGCGCCACCCCGAGGTGTTCGGTCTCGCCGCGGATCACTCCGGGGACAAGTACTTCGAGCTCTGCTACAAGGCGGACATCCCGCGCTGCGTCGCCGCGCTGGCGCGCTACGAGCACTCGGCCGCGCGCTTCCTGGAAGGCTTTCCACATCCGCAGCCGGAGCGCGGCGCGCACTGGTTCACCCTGGTGAACATGCTCGCCATGTCGTCCTGCTACTCGCCGAACCCCGCCTCGCCGATCGGCTTCGACCTGCCCTTCGACGAGCACACCGGAGAGCTGCGCGACGACGTCTGGCAGCGCTGGCTCGAGCACGACCCCGTCCATCTCGTCGCCCGCCACGCCGATGCCCTGCGCTCGCTGCGCCACTACTACCTCGACTGCGGTCGCTGGGACGAGCACCACCTCCAGTACGGCGCCCGAATCTACACGCGCCGGCTCGCGGCGCTCGGCATTCCGCACGTCTACCAGGAGTTCGAAGGCGGCCACATGAATGTCTCGCACCGCTACGACGTCTCGCTGCGCTCGCTATCCGAAGCCCTGGGGTGAACCGGCTCTGCGCAAAGAGTCTCTTCCAATCCTGGTCTTTGCCTCGCCTGTGCCCTTGCCTCGGCCGGGAAACGAGTAGATTCGGGCAAAGGCAAAGGCGCAGAGAAGAAAAGGGCGAAGTCGGTGAACCATCTCCGCTCCGCCGCTTTTTTGCCCTCCCCCCGACTCCTGGTACACTGGAGCTCATGTCGGGCGACGAAAGCGTGGAAGGGAGATCGGACGTCATCATCATCGGCAGCGGCCCCGGAGGAGAGGGGGCCGCCATGCAGGCCGCCAAGAACGGCAGGACCGTCACCTTGATCGAGCAGAGCCCCCTGGTCGGCGGCACCTGCACGCACCTGGGGACGATCCCCAGCAAGGCATTGCGCTTCGCCGCCCGGCGCATGATGGAGGTGATCCGACAGCCCCTGCTGCGCGAGGTCGTGGAGCCCACGCGTCTGAGCTTTCCACAGCTGATGCAGAGCGCCGCCAACGTCGTGCAGAGGCAGGTCGACGTCCGCTATCGCTTCTACGAGCGCAACGACGTGCAGATGGTCCTGGGCAAGGCGCGCTTCGCCGACCCGCATACCGTGGAGGTGGACAAGCCGCACGGAGCGCGCGAGCGCCACCGGGCCGAGGCCATCGTCATCGCCAGCGGATCGCGTCCCTATCACCCGCCCGACGTCGACTTCGCCCACCCGCGCATCTTCGACAGCGAGAGCGTCCTGCGCATGGCGCACACGCCGCGCTCGATGACCATCTACGGTGCCGGCGTCGTGGGATGCGAATACGCCTCGATCTTCCGCGCCCTCGACATGAAGCTGAACCTCGTCAACACGCGCCAGAAGCTGCTCGAATTTCTCGACGACGAGATCATCGACGCCCTCTCCTACCACCTGCGCGATCAGGGCGTGCTCATCCGCCACGAGGAGGTGTACGACGAGATCCGCGGCGAGGACGATGGCGTGGTCCTGCAGCTCAAGTCCGGCAAGAGACTGAAGACCGACGCCCTGCTGTGGGCGAACGGGCGCATCGGCAACGCCGAGGACCTCGGTCTGGAGGCGATCGGCGTCACCACCGATCGACGCCAGTACGTCCGCGTCAACCAGCACTACCAGACCGACGTGCCCCACATCTATGCGGTGGGCGACGTGGTCGGCCCGCCCGCCCTCGCCAGCGTCGCCTACGACCAGGGCCGAATCGCGATGTCGCATCTCTTGTTCGGCCACTCGGATCACTTGGTCGAGATGATCCCGGTCGGCATCTACACGGCACCGGAGATCAGCTCGGTCGGCCGCACCGAGCGCGAGCTCACCGAAGCCGCGGTGCCCTACGAGGTCGGCCACGCCTTCTTCAAGAGCATCGCGCGCGCCCAGATCACCGGCCACACCGTCGGAATGCTGAAGCTGCTCTTCCACCGCGACACCCTGCAGATCCTCGGCGTGCACTGCTTCGGCGACGAGGCGGCCGAGATCATTCACATCGGGCAGGCCATCCTGTCGCAGAGCGGCGATGCCAACAACCTCAGGTACTTCGTCAACACGACGTTCAACTACCCGACGATGGCCGAGGCGTACCGCGTCGCGGCGCTCAACGGTCTCAACCGCATCTTTTGAGCACCGGCGACGGCGATCGCGCCAAGGGGGGCACGAGGCATGACGGCAGGACCCGTGGCACACCGGCCCGCGACCCATCCGCCGCGCGGCGGCACCGGCACGGCGGCCAGGCGTTTGGCAACTCACCTGCCTCGTAGAAACAAGCGAGCCGATCTGTTAGCGAGTTGCCAGGCGCGCCGGCCAACGAGGCGCCGGACCGACGCCACCACTCAATGAACCCGCCGGAGCACCGAGCCATCGTCGTCAACGACGACCCATCCCAGCTCCGACTGATCGCCGCGGTCCTCAGACACGCCGGCATCGACGCGCACTGCTGCCTCGGGGCCGAGGAGGCGCTGCAGGTGATGAACGGGCCCGAGCGGGTCGACATCGTCATCACCGACCTGCACATGCCGGGCATCGACGGGTGGCGCTTCTGCCAGCTTCTGCGCTCCTCCGAGTTCTCGTCCTTCAACAAGATTCCGATCCTGGTCGTCTCGGCCACCTTCTCCGGCGCCGATCCGGAGCAGATGTCGATCGACATGGGCGCCAACGGCTTCCTCTCCAGCCCGTTTCCCCCCTCCGTTCTGCAGGAATACGTGCGCGCCATCCTGGACGGCCGGACGCCCCGCCCGACGATGCGCGTCCTCCTCGTCATGCCGCGCGCGGCCGATGCCGAGAAGCTGCGGCATCCGTTCGAGCAGGCCGGCTACAGCGTCCAGGTCGCCCTGTCGGGAACCGAGGGGCGGCGGCTCTCCGAGGAGCATCGACCGCAGATCCTGATCGTCGACGACGCCCTGTCCGACCTGAGCTGCGACGACCTGCTCGAGCGGACGACGCGCCCCGGCTCGCGCATGGTCACCATCGTCGTGACCGCCGACCACAGCGCCGAGAAGGCGGTTCACATCACGCGGCGCGGCGCCGACGGATATCTACACACCCCGTTCGAGCCGGCCGACGTCATCGAGCTGTGCGAACGGGTTCGCCGCCAGCGCTCCCTCATCCGGATCGAGGAGCTGCTCGACGAGCGCACCCGCGCGCTGCGCGAATCGGAGGCGCGCTGGCGCTCGCTGTTCGAGGCGATCCCGGAGATCGTTCTGGTGCACGACGAGCGCGGCGTCATCTGCCACGTGAATCAGACCGGAGCGGAGCGTCTCGAATGCAGCCCGACCGATCTGCTCGGACGCAATCTGAACGAGTTCGCCATGGCGCGGCCGGCGGACTCGAGGGACCTCGAACATGTTCGCAGCTTCGAGAGCGCCTACGTCAGCCGCTCGCAGAAACGCATCGAGGTCGAGGTCCGCGAGCGGCCCATCCGCTTCGAGGGCAAGACCGCGATTCTGAGCGTCGCGCACGACGTCACGGTGCAGAGGGACCTGGCGCGACAAAAAGCCAATTTCCTCGCCATGCTCACCCACGACATCAAGAACCCCCTCGCCGTCATCCTCGGCTTCGCGGACATGTTGCCCGACTTCGGCACTATGAACGCCGAGCAGCTCGAGCTGCTGGAACGCTTGCGGCACAATGCCCAGACGGTCCTTGCCCTGGTGGCGAACTACCTCGGCCTCAGCCAGATCGAAGCCGGCAGCCTGACCCTGACCCGCAAGCCGCTCGACCTGAACGCGCAATTGACCCAGGTCGCCGGCCTCTACGCCGGCGAGACGCGCCGCAAGCGGATCGCCGTGCAGCTGGATCTGGCCGACGACCTGCCGGCCATCGACGGCGACGCCTTGGCAATGGAGCGGGTTTTCGGCAACCTCATTCACAACGCGATCAAGTTCACGCCCGAGGACGGACGTATCGAGATCCGCTCGCGGCGCGACGGGGAACGGGTGATCGTCGACGTCGCCGACAGCGGACCGGGAATCGCCCCCGAGAGCATCCCTTCCCTCTTTCGGCCCTACGCCCGGGTGGAGACCCGACATCCCCACGAGGGCACCGGTCTGGGACTGTTCATCGCCAAGACGCTCGTCGAGGCTCACGGCGGCGAGGTGACCGTCGACAGCTCGCCGGGGGTGGGCAGTTGCTTCAGCGTTTCGATCCCCGTATCGGTCTGATCATGCCAGTCCGATTCGACCTTCCGGAAGCCCATCCTCACGTCGCCGTGGTGACGCTCGATCGCCCGGAGCGGGCCAACGCACTCGATCCCCCGATGCTCGCCGCCCTCGCCGCGGCCTGGCGTCGCATCGCCGCCGACCCCGAGATCCGCTGTGCCGTGCTCACCGGTGCCGGCGACCGCGTCTTCTGCGCCGGCATGGACATGAAGACGACGATTCCCGCCTCGCAGCGCCTCGCCCGGGGCGAGCGCATCGACGAGGAGTCGTTCGCCGGCCTGCGTCAGGCGGCGACGGCGCTGCTCGCCGGCTTCGACCTCGGCACACCCCTGATCTGCGCCGTCAACGGGCACGCCCGGGCCGGGGGATTCGACCTCATGCTGGCGTCGGAGATCCGCTATGCCGTCCCGCAGGCGACGTTCGCGCTGGAAGAAGTCGGCCTCGGCCTCTACCCGACGGGCAACGCGACGGTCCTTCTGGCGCGCCAGATCCCCTGGGTACACGCGCACGAGCTCCTGCTCGCCGCGCGACCGATCGACGCGCAGCGGGCGCTGTCGATCGGCCTGGTGAACGACGTCGTGGCGCCCGCGGACCTGCTGCCGAAGGCGCTAGACATGGCGGATGCCATCGCCTCCAACGCGCCGCTCGCCGTGCGCGAGACCAGACGCGGCGTCCGCGAGCTCCTTGCCACGCCGCTCGAAGAGGCGTACCGCCGCCAGGAGGAGCTCGGTCGTCCCCTGCGGCGCACCGAAGACGCCCGCGAGGCCCAACGGGCGTTCGTCGAGAAACGCCGGCCGGTCTGGAAGGGCAAGTAAGAGCGGCGGACCGCCCCCGGGCGGCCGCCGCCGTATGCCGATCAAGCCGCGCGCCGCAGCTCCGCTCCGACCGCCGGCCGACCGCGGAACTCCTTCACCCCCAACAGCTCGTCCCGCAACGCTTCGGGCGCCAGGCCGAGCGTCCGGCAGAGGTTCTCGAACGAGAAGGACCACGTCGTGTCCGTCGACGACATCCAGCTGTACGCCTCCAAGTAGAGGCGCTGGCCCTCGCGGCGGCGCGCATAGCGATACTTTTGAATGTCCGCCACCGCCTGCGAGACGACGGCGAGCATCAGCTCGCGCTCCGGCGAGCTGGCGCGCGACCGATTCCAAATGTCCTGGAACTGAACGGGCAGCATCAGCTCCGGGATCAACACGTCCTCCGACAGAACACCAGGCCACATCATAACCACCTACCTTCTCCGCTGGGTGCCGGGCCGGGCGTCTGCCCGCGGCACGCCGTGAGTTGCCGTTGGTTGGATCTCGAGCAGCGGGACAGCGAGAAACATGCCACGCCGCTCGACGGACGGGCATCTCGACGAGAGAAACCGCCGGGGGGCTTGACAGCGGCGTGTCGGCCGACTCTTACAAGCGGCGATTGTAAACTTTGCCGGACCGCTCCGCCGCGAACGCGGATTGCTCTGGCCGTCCGCACCGGCGCGGGGGATCCTCCTTGTCGTCGTGCGATCCTCTGTAGTATGCACGCGGACGCACCGTCCCGGTGACTCGCGCCGGCAGCGGGCCGCGGAAGAACCCACATCACGCAACGAAGAATCGGCGCGCCGCCCGCGGCGCTCGTCGGCTTGGAGCAGAGATTCGATGGAATTCGGTTTGTTCGTTCAGGCGCACGTCCCGCGACACGAGATGGAGGCCGATCCCGACAACGCCGAGCACTCGCGGCTGATGCGCGAGCTCGAGCTCGCCGAGGCGTGCGACCGCCACGGCTGGAAATACGTGTGGTCGGTGGAGCATCACTTCCTGGAGGAGTACTCGCACATCTCGGCGTCGGAGGTCTTCCTGCCTTACGTCGCGGCACGCACCAAACGCCTCCACGTCGGCTCGGCGATCTTCAACATCACGCCGCCGGTGAACCATCCGGCGCGCATGGCCGAGCGCGTCGCCATGCTCGACCACCTGAGCGAGGGCCGTTTCGAGTTCGGCACCGGGCGGGGCTCGTCGAGCACCGAGTTCAAGGGGTTCGGCATCCCCGATGGAGACACCACGCGGGCGATGTACGACGAGTCGCTGCGCGAGATCCTGCGCATGTGGAAGGAGACGCGTTACAGCCATCAGGGGAAGTACTTCTCGATGCCCGAGCGCAACGTGCTCCCCAAGCCTTACACGCGCCCCCACCCGCCTCTGTGGGTCGCGTGCGGCAGCCCGTCGACCTTCGAGAAGGCTGCTCGCCTCGGCCTCGGAGCGCTGTGCTTCAGCCTCGGCTCTCCGAAGGATTTCGAGCCGCTGATCAAGGTCTACAAGGAGAACATCAAGCACGCCGAGCCGGTCGGAGACTACGTCAACGACAACGTGGCATGCGTCACCGCGCTGGTGTGCATGGAGGACGGCAAGAAGGCCCGCGAAATGGCGATGAACATGGGCAGCGGCTACCACACCAGCCTGGTGTTCCGTTACCTCGACACCTTCCCCCGCCCGCAGGGCGTGCCGGCCTGGCCGCAGCTCATCCCCGAGCCCACCGCCGCACAGCTCGAGGAGCGCATCGCCTCCGGAAATCGCATCGTCGGAGACCCGGAGGAGTGCGCGCGCGGGGTGCAGATGTACGCCGACGTCGGCTGCGATCAGCTCATCTTCGGCATCCTCGCGTCGACGCAGCCGCAGAGCGTCGCTCTGCGGTCCGTCGAGCTGTTCGGCAAGCACGTGATCCCGCGCTTCGACGAGGACCCGGTGCACAGCACCGTGCGCATGCGCGAAGCGGCGCTGAAGAAGTCGAGCTAGCCCGCCGCGATGACGAGACCGGCCGACGCCGTACAGATCGTCCCCGCGGGGACCCTCGCCTACGGCATGCAGCTGCCCGTGGCGGCGCAGAGCACCGTCTTCGCCGCGCCGTGGGAAGCCACTGCCGGCAGCGCCGAGATCCGGCGCATCGCGGAAGCCTGCGACCGCGCCGGCTTCTTCTACCTGGGCGTGTCCGACCACGTGTGCGTTCCCCGCAGCCACGCCGCGGCCATGTCGACCGTCTGGTACGACACCGTCGCCACCCTCGGGTTCATCGCCGCCGCCACCCGGCGCCTTCGACTCCTCTCCTACGTCTGGGTCGCGCCCTACCGGCACCCCCTGATGACCGCCAAATCTTTCGCCACGTTGGACGCCCTGTCGGGCGGCCGCGTCATCCTGGGCGTCGGCGCCGGCCACCTGCAGGGGGAGTTCGAGGCACTGGGCATCGACTTCACCCGGCGCGGAAAGCTTCTCGACGAGGCGATCGATTGCATTGCGGCGGCCTGGACCGACGAGTTTCCCGAGCACAGCGGTCCGGCCTGGTCCGTGCGCGACGTCGGCCAGCGGCCGCGCCCGGTGCAGCGGCCGCGCCCGCCGATCTGGGTGGGCGGCTCCACCAAGGCCGCCCTCCGACGCGCCGCCGAGCGCGGTGACGGGTGGCTGCCGCAGGGAGTGCCGGAGGAAGGCATGCCCGCCGCCATCGCCTTCCTCCTCGAGCACCGCCGCAAGGTGCGCGGCGATGCGCCGATCGAAATCGGCATGAACGCGCCATGGCTCTACATTGGCAAGGCGTCCTTCGACCCCGGCCCAAACACCCGCGCGGGATCGGCGGAGGAGATTGCGGCGCTTCTGCGCTCGATCCGGGATCTCGGCGTCCAGCACTGCGGCGTGCGCTTTCGAAGCCGCAGCTGCGACGAGCTGATCGAGCAGATCGACAGGTTCGGACGCGAGGTGGCGCCCCTGCTGATCCCGACTCGGGAATAGGAAGCTCGCGGTACTTGTCGGGAGGAGCGAATGACCTTCGCACGCCCGAAGACTCGTGGAAATGGGAACGAGGAGGCCCTGCGGGCTTGGCTCGTGGGGCCGAGCCCATCGGAGCGCGAAGCGCGCACGGGGGCGAATTTCCAAAGGAACGAGGAGAAGAGAATGCTGCTCGACAACCGCGTTGCGATCATCTCCGGCATCGGCCCCGGCATGGGGCGCGACATCTCCCTGGCCTTCGCACGCGAAGGCGCCGACGTGGTGCTGGCGGCGCGCAACGCCGCTCGGCTCGACGAGGTCGCCGCCGAGGTGCGCGGGCTGGGGCGGCGCGCCCTGTGCGTTCCCACCGACATCGCTGCAGACGACGATTGCCGGCGGCTGGTCGAGGCCGCGCACGGCGAGTTTGGGCGCATCGACGTCCTGGTCAACAACGCCTTCAAGGGCGGCATCGAGCCGACCGTCGAGGAAGGGCGGATGGAGGACTGGCGCAAGATCTTCGAGGTCAACGTCTTCGGCTCGCTGCAGCTCACCCAGGCGGTGATTCCGCACATGCGGCGCCAGGGCGGCGGCTCGATCGTCTTCATCAACTCGATGTCGATGCGCATCATCGAGCCGCACTTCGGCGGCTACGCGGCGTCCAAGGGGGCGCTGATGACCGCCGCCCAGACACTGGCCAAGGAGCTGGGCGCCGACCGCATCCGGGTCAATTCGGTGGTTCCGGGCTACATCTGGGGTCCCGCCCTGCAGGGCTACTTCCGCAGCCTCGCCGAGCAGCGCGGAATCGATCCGGAGGCCGTCTACGCCGAGGTCGCCGCGCGCACGGCGCTGCGGCACATCCCGACCTCGGAGGAGATCGCCGACGCCGTCCTCTTTCTGGCCTCCGACCTGTCGCGCGCCATCACCGGCCAGGCGCTCGACGTGAACGGCGGGCACTTCTTCCACTGATCTCCCCTTGTCCCGCATCGGCCGTCCATAGTAGACGGCCCCCGTGAGCGTTTTGCGCGTGCAGCGGAGTGGAAGCTCGAGGTGGGGGATGGGCGCGACGCTCGCCGCCGCCGTCGTCCTGCTGTTCGCCACCCTCGCCGGCGCCCAGGCGCCGTCCGCCGAGCCGGCCCCTCCGCCTCCCGCCCAGCCGGTCGCGCCCGACCGGGAAGTGCCGGCACCGGGACCGGCCGCCGTCGCTGCCACCCCGCCCTCCCAGGGCCAGGCCGCGCCCGGTCCCGGGGCCGCGCCACCCGTTCCGGCCGCTCCAGCCGAGCCCGCGGCCGCGCCAGAGGAGAGGCAGCCGGCGGCCACCTCCTCGCCGGCGCCCGCACCGGCGGAGCCTCCGTCGCCGACTGCGGCGGTACCGACGCGGACCGACACCCGCGCTCCGACGCCGACCCGGCGCTCGACCAGGACCGCGTCGGCTTCACCTACCTCAACCGACACCGCGGCGGGGGGCGCGCCGTCCCCCCCGTCCGGCGCGGCTCCGGTGCGCGACCTGGAGAGCCGCGTCCTCCGTCCCGGCACGCCACAAGGGGCCGGAGTGACGTTCTTCCTCGGCGCCCTGGTCGCGCTGATCGCAGCGGCGCTGGGATTCAGCGCCGGTCGCAGTCGCGAACGCGCCGAACGGCGCGACGCGCGGCGTGGACTGGCGACGGGCGTTCTCGCCGAGCTCCGCCGCATCGACGGAGTCCTGCGCAAGATGATCACGCAGGACTCCCCGTCGACCAGTGCCCCGCTAGACCATCCGATCATCGAGGCGGCGTTGCGCGACCTGCCCCTGTTCCGGCCCGAAACGGCGGCCCGCATCGCGCACTTTCACACCCTCCTGCGCAGCCTGCAGGCGACCGCCAGCGAGTATCGCGAGAAGCCGATGCTGTGGGCGGGGCGCCTCGGGGAGTTCCATCAGCTCCTCAAGACGCGCGCCGCCGCGGCGTGCAGAGCCGTGCCGGAGCTGACCAAGGCCCTGCGCGCCGACGGAGGGATCACCCCCCGGCCGCCGACAAGGCCGAAGGCGAGTCGGAGGCCAAGGCGCTGCCGCCGACGCCGTTCGACTCGACCGAGACCGACGATTGGACCATGTGAGACGGCGGGTGAAACCGCCGGGTGTTGACTCGCCGGGCTGCCACTTCTAGGCTGTCATTCTTGCGCAAAATGACGAGCCGGCGAATCCATCCCCGCACGCCGGAGCAAGAGGAACGCCACGGGGAGGCGTAGAGGAGAGCGCATGACCCTGGTCCTCGAAGATGCGAAGGCAATGCTGCGTACCATCATCCGAAGCATCGACAAGAAGGCGGACTACAGCATCTCGCTGGTCGATGGCGACCGGCCCGGCGTGGCCGTCAATCTATCCGCTCGCAAACGCAACACGACGGTGAGTATCACCGCCGAAGACTTGGAGGCCGCGCGCCAGGACTCCATGCGCCGCTCGCAGGTGCGCACCGCCCTGAAGCGCGCTCTCGATCGAATGTCATTCCAGTCGAGACCGGTTGCCGACACGAAGATGCTGCGGGCCACCACGACCGAAGGGGGCTTCTTTCGACCGGCCCAAGGTTTTCGCGGGCGTCGCTGACAGCCGGACCATTCTTCGGGCGACGAGTCTCGACGGGTGAGCTTTCCTCCCGCCGGCAGATGAAGAAGGTCCTCCTCGTTCAGCCCAACCTGCAGCCTCCAGGCGGCGGCAACGGCGTCGCCGCCTGGATCATCGAAGCACTCAAGACGGATTATGCCGTCACGGCACTGACCCTCTCTCCCGTCCACCTCCCCTCCATCAACCGGTTCTACGGCACCTCCCTCGCGCCGGGTGACTTCACCACCGTGCGCGCCTATCCGACGCTCTCGGCCATCTGCCGCCGGCTACCCCTGCCCCTCGGCCTGTTGAGCTCCAATCTGCTCTTTCGTGCCTGCCAGCGGCACCAGCACGAGTTCGACGTTCTCATCAGCACCAACAACGAAACCGACTTCGGACGGAGAGGCATTCAGTACATCCACTTTCCGTCGGCGTACCAGCCACGGCCCATGGTCGACTTGCGCTGGTACCATCTACCTGTCCTGGTGCGGCTCTACCGCGCGACGTGCGAGCGGCTGGGACGTTTCGACTTCGAGCGCATGAAGCGGAACGTCACGCTGACGAACTCGGACTGGACCGGCAGCAAGGTCAGGGAGTGGCACGCCATCGGCTCCCGTACCTTCTATCCGCCCGTCGCGGGTGAGTTCGACGACGTCCCCTGGGAGCAACGAGAGAACGGCTTCCTCTGTATTGGTCGGATCAGCCCGGAGAAGGGGATCGAGCGGGTGGTCGACATCCTGTCGAGAGTCCGCTCGCGCGGACACGACGTCCACCTGCACATCGTCGGCACCGCGGACGATGCAGCCTACTATCACCGCATCCGCGACCTGGCGGGGCGCAACGGTGCCTGGGTGTTCCTGGAGGAGAACCGTTCGCGTCAGGAGCTCGCCGCCATGGTCAGCGGCCACCGCTACGGCATTCACGGTATGCTCGAGGAGCACTTCGGAATGGCAGTCGCCGAGATGGTGCAAGGTGGCTGCATCGCTTTCGTTCCGCGCGGCGGCGGTCAGGTGGAGATCGTCGGCGACGAGCTGACCTACGACGGCGAGGAGGACGCCGCCGAAAAGATCGCCGCGACCCTCGGCGACGCGGATCGCCAGGCGGAGCTGCGCAAGCATCTGGCAGGGCGTCGGCACCTGTTCTCCAGCGACCGCTTCGTCGAGCAGATGCGCGTCCTGGTGGCGGAGATGGTCGAGGACGCTCCGCCCCGAGCCTGAGACTGCTGCGACACGGGGGCGATCAGTCGCCTCCGGCCATCTCGCACAGGATGGCCTCGAGGCGAGCACCGAAGGCGGCGCGGGAGAAGTGCTTCTCGACGCGAGCGGCCGCCGCCCGACCCATCCGATCGGCGCGGGCCGGCTCGTTGATCATCTCGGCCATTGCGGCCGCGAACGACTCCGCATCGGCGCGGCACAGCAGGCCGGTCTCCCCGTCCACCACCGTTTCGCGCGGCCCGCCTCGATCCACGGCGACCACCGGGCGGCCACACGCCATGGCTTCCACGGGCACCAGGCCGAAGTGCTCCGCCACCGGCGTGTGAATCAGGCAGAGACAGCTCGCCAGCAGCTCCAGTCTCTGCCGATCGGGAATCGACTTCAGGAAGCTCACCTGGGAGCCGACCTCCAGCCGCCGCGCGCTCTGTTCCAGCGCGTGCAGCGTGTCGCGGTTCTCCACCAGGCGTTCGTCGTAGCCGCCGGCGACCACCAGCCGCAGCGCCGCGAATCGCTCGGCGGGGATCTCCGCGCGCAGGCGGGCGAACGCCTCGACGGCGAGCCCGGCGTTCTTCGTGGGCTCGTAGCGCCCGAGTGACAGCAACGTCGTCCGCTCCACATCGGCGGACACGGCACTCGCAGCGCGCCGATAGGCCGCGACGTCCACCCCCGGATGGAGAACCTCGGGCGAAACGCCGCGCAAGCGCGCGAAGGCACGCCGGAACGCCGCCGCCGTATAGTCGCTGTTGACCAGCACGCGGTCCGCCCGTCCCGTCGCCCATTCTTCCCAGCGGTCGATGGGCAGGCGATACCAGCGGTAGAGATGCCGGCGCGGTGGCGCCAGCAGCAGGTCCGGAAAATGGCAGTAGAACAGTACCGGCGCCCCTGCGAGGTAGCGCAGGAACGGGATCACGTGCGCCACGCCGTCGCAGAAGACAACGTCGTAGCGGCCGCTGCGCGCCAGGGCCGCGGCACAGCACGACATGCGCGCGACGGCGCTCGGCGCGCGCAGCCGCTGGCCGATCTGGCGGGGCAGAAAGCCGCCGTGCACGCGCACGTCCAGCGTCCCGTCGCGCGTCTCGTCGAAGCAGCGTCGCGGATCGTGATGGGTCGTGAAGAGGACCACACGATGGCCCCGCGCGAGCAGCTGCACCGCCGCATCCACCACCAGACGCTCCGCGCCGCCGAGGCCCAGGTCCGGATGCAGAAAGGCGACTCGCAGAGATCGACTCAGCTGTCACCTCGCGCGGCCGCTGAAGCCTCGCGCCGCTCGCCGCCCTTCCAGTCGATTTGCCAGGTCGCGATGCGGTCGCCGGCCTCGACCGATCGATCGTCGAAGCGGCGAAACTGCGGCGCGTAACGCCCGTCGAGATAGAACAGATCGGCGAAGGTCGAGCGCAGAAAGACCGGAAAGTCGACCAGAATCCGCCCCTCCTTCGGGTCCACCAGAACGCCGAGCTCCGGTCGGGTCGATCCCATCCGGATCTCGTTCAGTCCCTCCGCAGCGGCGATCAGAAGGGCGCCCGGAGCGAGATCGCGGCCGCTCGCCGCGCCGCCGCCCGCGGCGCGGAAGTGGAGACGGCTCCGCGCCGGATCGCCGCCGTCGTAGCTGAACGAGACCAGGACCTCGCCGCTCGCCGGATCGGAGACGTCGATCGGACAGAAGAGACCCGTGTCTCCCGGCGTCCGCCGGCACGGTAGCCAGGTCAGAGTGCGAATCGCCCGCTCGGCCAGATCCCTCGCCTCTCGAATCCCACCGGCGGTCGCCGCGGAAGGCGAGGGGCGCTGCCCGTCGCGACCGTAGGAACGGGCGAAATCCCAGCTCGCGAGCGACATCCACGTGCTGGCTTTGCGCGCCATCTCGGCGGACAGCACCAGAAACGACTGCGGCGGGTCGCAATGCGTCAGCCGCAGGACCTGTCCCCTGGCCTCGGCGGAGAGCCCGAGCTGCTCCAGATGCGACTCCGCGGCGCCGCGATCCAGACTCGCCAGGTCGAGAACCGTCGAGAATGCCATGGCGGGGTCGACCCCCAGGTTCACGAGCTCGCCGAAGGCGCCGGGGCTGCCCCGGTCCGGCGGCAGGTCGGAGCCGCAGTTGAGCATGCGCAGCAGTCCCGCCGCCTGTCGGGAATCGGGAGCGCTGAAGGCCCGGGCGAGCCAGTACGGAAGGCGCGTTTGCAGCGAGCTGCCGTCGGCGCTCACGCGCCGCTCGGCGATGTACTTCGCCCAGTACCCGTAGTCCCACCAGGTGTCGACGATCGCATCGGGCTTCGACTCGAGCCGAATCTTCGACAGTGCGTCCCACCAGGCGTCGTTGACCATCGGCACGTAGCTCGCGGCGGCCGCGTATCCCTGGTGAATCGGTAGGATCAGAAGCGCGGCGATGACAAGAGCGAGGACGCTCCGCAGCAGCAGAGGGTGGCGGATCCGGTGCAGGCTCTGCGCCGCCCGCAGCAATGTCTCGTACAGGCCCCCGGCGACGGCCGCACAGGCGAACCCGAACGGCGGAACCAGCAGGATGAGAAAGCGCACCCCTGCATAGGACTGGTACAGGGCGGCGTGAAACCAGACGAGCACGACGAGCCCGAGAACCCGGCGGCCGAGTGCGCCGCCGTCCGCCTCGCGAAGCGAGAACGGCAAGGCGACGACGACGGGCGCCGCCAGCAGAGCGACCGCCTCCTTCCCCCCGGCCACGGGCGCCGCCGCGACGACCCAGTAGTAGACAGCCGCGGCGGCCAGCACCAGAAGATGCGAGCCCCTCCAGCCCCGCGCGGGGAAGAAGAGCGCCACCATTCCCGCCAGTCCGATCGCGAACAGCCACCTTCCTCCCAGGATGCCGGTGATCATCGTCAGGTTCGGCTGCGTCAGCTCGCTCACCGTCGCGAACACGTTCGGCGACAGGGCCTGTGCCCGCTGCAGCGGCTCGAGCTGAGCGGGCCGGGAGAAGAGGCCGGTCAACCGTTGCAGGAGAGCGCCAACCGCCGGCGGGTGGGCGACGCCGATCAGCATGACGGTCGCCGCAACAAAGACGGCGCCGACCACGGCCAGACGGCGGAAGTCACGCCCGTGCGCGCCGCCCTGCCGCGCGCCGCGCAGCCAAGCTCGCCCGGCCTCGAGAAACAGGCCGCCGAGCACGCCCGCGAGCAGGACCACGAAGGTGAAGACCCAGCCGCTCCAGTTGGCCTCGTACAGCACCATCACCACGCAGGCGCTCACCGTCCAGGCGACGCTGTTGCGACGGTCGCGCGTATCGAGGGCGGCGACCAGCGCCCACGCCGCCCACAGCGGAAGGACGATGTTCCAAACGTCGTTGTCGCTGCCGATGGTGCGACCAAGAACGACCTGATTGAGACTGATGATCACCGCGGCGAAGACGCCACCGAGGTCACCACCCGCCAGGCGTCCGAGAAAGAACGCCGGGATGACGCCGAGCACGCCGACCAGAACCGGAACCAGATACGAGCTCATCGGCAGTGGGAATCCGGGATCGACGTGGCTCGCTACCCAGTGCATCCCGACGATGGCCGCGACATGCAGAGAGCGATCGTAGATCAGCGGCGAGCCGAGCGGCGCGGTCGTATAGGTGTCGCGACACCCCCGGTCGTCGACCGCATCGCATATCGTCCCCTTGCTCAAGTAGTTGCGCGCCAGGCGCAGCCAGGCGTAGCTGTCCCAGTCCCCCAGGTACGCGTACTCACGACCGTCCTCCCCCTCGAACCGCCGCTGCGCGCGCAGGCGCTGCGCCAGCTCGCGTCGATTCGTCTCGAGCTGCGCCGCATGCTCGCGCTTCCAACGCGCCTCCTGCTGCTCGAGGAAGACCTGCGCCCGCGATCGCGGCCGTTTCGAAGGCGCCGCCGCCGCCCCGAGACTCCGGTGCACCATCTGGTCCGCGATCGAGTCCGCCGACCGCAGCTCGAGAGGCAGCAGTCGCACCCATAGAACCAGACCCATCACGGCCGCGATCAGCAGCCAGCGCACGACCCGACCTCCGACTCGCACCTCCCGGGGACCCCCCGCAACGAGCCGACTGGCGGCCGAATCCCCCCCCAAACAGCGCCCACGAATTTTCCCCTTGCACCTTCGCCGGCGCCCCTCCGGCCCCCTCGCCCACCGCCCGGAAATGCCCTCACTGGCCTCTCCGGATCTCCCACCACAGCTTCCTGTGGATAAACTGTTGATTGCGCGCCGCTAATGCCTTCTGCTGTAAGAAACGGCTTGGATTGCACAATTATTAGCCGTTTTGAGCTTCGCTGAATCTGCAGCAAGTTCAGCGTCTTACGATAGATATCTGCGGCACGGTCCATTTTGCTTCACGATCCGTTCAATTTTCTTGAGAAAATTGCGCTGCGGTGGAGAACTATGACGGAAGCGGCATCCGAAACTCGAATCGGCGCCGCCCAGACGAGGTGGCTCGAGCTAAGGGAATACCCTCATCGGACTCCATTGCAGCGAGGCATTTCGGTGCTGTCGATCAGGAGGTCGAGGTTGGAGCGAGCCTCTCCAGGGCGCGCATATCGGGGCCGGGCCCGCCGTCGGCTCGCAGGGGTTGGATGCAGACGTGGTTTGCGCCGGCATCGTAGTGCGCCTGCAGCCGAGCGCGGATGGCGTCCTCGTCTCCCCAGGCGACGAGGGCATCGATCAGTCGGTCGCTGCCGCCGTCGGCCAGGTCGTCGGGGCCGAAGCCGAGCCAGGCGAGGTTCCTCTGGTAGTTCGGGAGGGCGAGGTAGATCTGCAGTGCCTGGCGCGCTGCGGCGCGGGCCCTGGCGGCGTCACTCTCCAGAAGCACCTTCTGCTCCGGGGCGAGCCAGGCGTCGGGGCCGAGAATCTCGCGTGCCCGCGCCGTGTGCTCGGGAGGAACGAGATACGGGTGGGCGCCACGCGCCTTCTGCGCGGCGAGGCGGAGCATGGCAGGTCGCAGTGCGGCGAGCACCACCGGCGCGTCGTGTTCCGGTGCCACCGCCTGGTAGAGGGAAGCATTCATCGCTTCCAGATACTCCTGCATGGTGGCGACGGGCTTGCCGTACGAGTGACCGCGCAGTCCGGAGACGAGGTTCGCGTGCGAGACGCCGAGGCCGAGGACGAATCGGCCTCCGGACAGCTCCGCCATCGTCTTGCGGATCGCGTTCATGGTCATCGCGTCGCGCGCGTAGATGTTGGCGATGCCGGTGGCGAGAACCAGCGTCTCGGTTCTCGCCGCGAGGTAGCCGAGAAACGCGAAAGGGTCGCGGCCGACGGCCTCCGGAATCCACAGCGCCGAGTAGCCGAGCGACTCGATCCGGCTGGCGAGCGCCGCCGCTTCGGACGCCGCGTGCGCGTCGAGGAAGGTCCATACTCCCAGGCGTCCGAGCTTCATACGATCCAACCTCCGCCGCACAGGTAGCAATACAGCACCAGATCGTTCAACCATCCGGGGCCATTGCAGACAGAGACCTCTTCCGATCGTCGAGGCTCGGAGCGCTGCGATTGACCCGCCCGCGCCGCTGCGTGTACGGTGCGGAGCCGTCAGACGGCGCGTCCGGCGGACGAGGTGTCGGCCTGGGGTGGCAGTGCGACGCGTCCCGAATGTGCTCCGTCTCCCGCCGGTCGCAAGGACTCCGAGATTGCCATTTTCTGTTTCGCTGGAGGGCGACGATGATGCGAACCACTGCGGCGACCCTGATCCTGTGTAGTATCGCTCTGAGCGGCTGCAGCGGCGACAAGTCGGACAAAGCCCCTGCGGCGGTGCCGGCGTCGGCACACGCCGAGGCGGGAGAGGCGGCGGCCCCCGCACCGTCCGGAGACGCGATCGACACCGATCGACTCTCGTTCCATCTGCCGGCCGGCTGGGAGCGCTCGGCACCGAAGTCGTCCATGCGCATCGCCCAGGCGAGCATTCCCGGCACCGGCGGAGCGGGCGAGCTGGCGGTGTTCTACTTCGGCCCGGGCCAGGGCGGCGGCGTCGACGCCAACATCCAGCGCTGGATCGGTCAGATCGAGCCTGCGCAGGGGACGACACCGGCGCGCGAGCAGTTCCAGGCCAACGGGCTCACCGTCACCTGGGTCGACGTCGCCGGCACGCTGAAGCCGAGCTCGATGGGAATGGGCCCCAGCGAGGCACAGCCGAGCTCGCGCCTGCTGGGAGCGGTCGTCGAAGGACCGGGAGGCCCGTGGTTCTTCAAGGCCACCGGCCCGGACGCGACCCTGGGCGCGCAGCGGCCCAACTTCCTCTCCATGCTGCACCACCTGCAGTCGAAGTAGAGGTCGGGACTCGCGGGCGCTCGCCCCGCGTCAGTTGCGCGGACGAAACAAACCGAACGCGCTGGTGTAGCCGTGCAGGAAGGTCGTGCCGTGCACGGGCCCTATCTCGCCGTTGCAGAAGAAGCCGCCGAGAGGGATGTCCCCGAGGTGGCGACGAAACGCGCCGGTGTCGTGGTCGGGCTCGCCGTAGAGGAAGCGGCCGCGGCCGAGGCAGGAGAAGAGAAGCGATCCACGCGGGCGCGCCGCCGGCTGGCGCTCGTAACGCGCCAAGAGCTCCTCGAGGTCCTCCGCCGACGTCTTTGCATCGCGCAGGTGGAACTGCACGACCGAGTTGTCCGCGATCAGAGCACCGACCGCCAGGGCTCCGGAGGCGGCGTCGACCCCGGCCAGGTTGCGGATCAGGAAGTCCCCCTGCCGGTACTCCTGCCGGTCCTCGTTCATCACGATGCCGACGAACAGAGAGTGGCGGGCCAGCGCGCGGTCGCGTTGGTCGAGCGTGTCGTGTAGCTGCTGGAGAACGTCCAGCGGTCGCCCGCCGTCCAGCTCCCAGATGATGTTGCGATCGCTTCGGGTGACGAACATCGGTTGACCGATCGGCCGGCAGCCCTGCGCGACGATCGTGTCGACCTCGATGTCGCCGCTCAGAGAGACGCCGACCAGACCACTTCGATGCACCTGGCCGGCGAGGAAGAGCGCGTTGGCGCCTGGCTGTCGCCCGCCGCTGGCCAGGCCGCCGATCTTGTGTCCGTCCGGGTAGAAGCGGTCGAGGCCGTGCAGCAGCGGCTCGGGATCGAAGCTGAACGGATCGGGCAGGAGGACGAAGTGCGGGTGCTCGGCCGCGCTCACTCCGAGCAGGCTCTCCCAGACGGAGTGCGGCGCCGCCGGCGACGGCAGGTCGTCGGCCCGCAGATGAATGGGCCGCACGGCAACGCCGGGCAAAACGGCCGCCGTGATCGACAAGCCGGGCTCCTGCTCGACCTCGCGGCCACCACCGATCACGCCGCCGGCGGTGCAGCCGATGAGGAGTCCGCCGTCCAGCCGGCGGCCGATCAGGTCGGGTATCCTGTCGTAGGCCTCGGCGTGGTGCACGGAGGAAAAGACGACGACCAGATCAGGCGCCCGCGTCCCCAGCTCCCGGCGTATCTGATCGGTCGTTCGCTCGACCGCCGCCTCCAGCTTCTCGTCGTTCGATGCCACCGAAGCCCATTTCATCGGTGGACCTCCCTGCACGGAGATTCTAGCGCAGCCGAGGGCGGTAGTCCCGACCGCCGCGGGGGCGCTCTGGTCTGCCCGGTCCTCTTGCGCTAGTTGATGGTTCCCCACATCTTACCAATCCGATCGCGCGAAGAAAGGAGCCTCTCGAACGTGCCTGAGTTCGTCTTCACGATGCACGACCTGAGAAAGGCGGTCGGCCCGGACCGCGTCCTGCTCGACGGCGTCACCCTCGCCTTCCTGCCCGGCGCCAAGATCGGCGTCCTCGGGGCCAACGGCGCCGGCAAGAGCACGCTGCTGCGCATCATGGCCGGCGTCGATACGGAGTTCACCGGCGACGCCCGGCCGACGCCTGGAATTCGGGTCGGTCATCTGCCGCAGGAGCCGGTTCTCGATGCGGCCAAGGACGTGCTCGGCAACGTCGAGGAAGGGGTGGCGGAGATCCGCGCCCTGCTGCACCGCTTCGAGGAGCTCACGGCCCGTTTCAACGAGCCCATGGACGACGACACCATGACCGCGTTGCTCGACGAGCAGGCCGTGCTGCAGGATCAGATCGACGCCGCCAACGCCTGGGACCTCGACCGCACGCTCGACATCGCCATGGATGCCCTGCGCCTGCCGCCGGGCAACGCCGCGGTGGAGACCCTGTCCGGCGGCGAGAGACGGCGCGTCGCCCTGTGCCGCCTGCTGCTGCAGAAGCCGGACCTGCTCCTGCTCGACGAGCCCACCAACCATCTCGACGCGGAGTCGGTCGCGTGGCTCGAGCGCTTCCTGCAGGAGTACCCGGGCACGGTGGTGGCGGTGACGCACGATCGCTACTTCCTCGACAACGTCGCCGGTTGGATCCTCGAGCTCGACCGCGGGCGCGGCATCCCGTACCAGGGGAACTACTCGGGCTGGCTCGAGCAGAAGCAGCAGCGCCTCGCCGTTCAGGAGAAGCAGGCGTCGGCGCGCCAGCGCACCCTGCAGCGCGAGCTGGACTGGATCCGCCTGTCGCCGCGCGCCCGCCACGCCAAGGGCAAGGCGCGCATCAACTCCTACGAGGCACTGCGCAGCGAGGAGGAGCAGCGCCTGCCGGAGACGGTGGAGATCGCCATCCCGCCCGGACCGCGTCTGGGCGACGTCGTGGTCGAGGCTCAGAAGCTGCGCAAGGGTTACGGCGAGCGGCTGCTCGTCGACGACCTCTCCTTCTCCCTGCCGCCCGGCGGCATCGTCGGCATCATCGGCGCCAACGGCGCCGGCAAGACGACGCTGTTCCGGATGATCACCGGCCAGGAGGCCCCCGACGCGGGAACGCTGCGCCTCGGCGACACCGTGCAGCTCGCCCACGTCGACCAGATGCGCGAGACGCTCGATCCCGACAAGAACGTCTGGCAGGAGATCAGCGGCGGCGAGGACCGCATCCGCGTCGGACGCCGCGAGATCTCCTCGCGCGCCTACGTAGCTTCCTTCGGCTTCAAGGGCTCCGACCAGCAGAAGCCGGCCGGGGTGCTGTCCGGCGGCGAGCGCAACCGCCTGCAGCTCGCCAAGCTCCTGAAGAGCGGCGGCAACGTCCTGCTGCTCGACGAGCCGACCAACGATCTCGACGTCGACACCCTGCGCGCCCTGGAGGAGGCCCTGCTCGGCTTCGCCGGCTGCGTGGTCGTCATCTCGCACGACCGCTGGTTCCTCGATCGCATCGCCACCCACATGCTCGCCTTCGAAGGGGACAGCCACGTCGAGTGGTTCGAGGGCAACTACCAGGACTACGAGGCGGATCACCGTCGCCGCCTCGGCGTCGACGCGGATCAGCCGCACCGCATTCGCTTCAAGCCCCTGCAGCGATGAGCGGCGACGACGAGCAAAGGCCCGGCGCGGTCGGGGGAACGCTGGTGTTCACCGACGGCGCGGCCAAGGGCAACCCCGGCCCCGGCGGCTGGGGAGCGATCGTCCTGACGCCCGGCGGCGAGGTGACCGAGCTCGGCGGCGCCGGCGGCCACACCACCAACAACCGCATGGAGCTGAGCGGCGCCATCGCCGCGTTGGAGAGCCTGCGATCGACGCCGGGACCGGTCGACGTGCACACCGATTCGACCTACCTGATCCACGGCATCAGCCGCTGGATCAAGGCCTGGAAGAAGCGCTCCTGGAAGACCATCGCGGGGAAGGACGTTCTCAACCGCGATCTGTGGGAGGAGCTCGACGCTCTGATCGAGGAGCGCGGCCGGCGCAACGCCGTGCGCTGGCACTACGTGAAGGGGCACGCCGACATCCCCGGCAACGAGCGCGCCGATCTCATCGCGACCGAGCACGCGGCCGGCCGGCCCCTGGCCCTCTACCGCGGGCCGATCGCCGACTATCCGGTCTCGCTCCTCGACCTGCACGGCCCGCCGCCTTCCGAGGAGCGCCCCTCCGCGCCCCGCTCGGGGACGGCGCGGAAGCGACCGCCGTACTCGTACCTCAGCGTCGTGGCGGGACGACCGATGCGCCACCGCACCTGGGCCGAATGCGAGAGCCGAGTGAAGGGAAAGTCGGGAGCGCGCTTCAAGAAGGCGAGCAGCGCCGAGGAGGAAGCGGCCATCCTGCGCGCCTGGGGCTTCCGCGCAGGAAGACGTCGAGGGAGGGGGTTAGCTCTAGGGGTTAGCTGTTGGGTTGTTAGGGGTTGGGTTAGTTCCACTCCCAACAACCAGCAGCCTAACACCCTAACCACCCTAGCCCCCTTCCCCTTTTCCTTCCCGCCGTTTGCCGATATGGTTTCCGCCAGGGGGGAGATCGAAATGACCGGACGCGGCACTGTTGCCAGGTTCCTGGTGGTCGTTCTGATCGCCGTCTTCTTGGGGACAGGGGCGCTTCGGCCGGCGCCGGCGCGCGCCGTCAGCACGGCGGTGATCGTCGTCGCGTCGATCGCCGGCTACACGGCGGTCATCTTGACGGTGACCCTTCTGGTGTACCGAGCCAAGAGGAGCAAAGGGCACTCCTTCGCTCCTCTCGACACGGCACCCGCACGAAAGGACCG
This sequence comes from uncultured bacterium, assembly GCA_963721115.1. GTDB lineage: Bacteria > Desulfobacterota > Binatia > HRBIN30 > CADEER01 > CAVRIA01. The sequence goes on along the minus strand of CAVRIA010000021.1, from coordinate 213,591 downwards.
CCCCTCCGGACTGCGTGCGGCGCCACACTGTCGCGGCGCGGACGGCCAGCTGGCGCTTCTCTGCTGGTGAGACGCCGCGGCTTCGCGCACTCAGACCTTGCGGAAGATCCCCGCCGGATCGCCGGCCGGCGCGAAGGGACGCGCCGCGCGCGACGGCATGATGCCGTGCGCCGCGCGCAGCTCGACCATTCCGGCGTTGTTGCCGGTGTAGGTGGACGGCTGCCGCAGCATCCAGAGGATGCCCTCCGCCGGCACCTCGGTCGGCTCCCAGTCGGAGTGGTCGACGTCCGGCAGGTTGGCGACGAACCCCTCGGAAGCGACCGGCACGTCGATGCGGAAGGTGTTCACCGCGATGCCGTGCGGCTGCAGCTGGCGCGCGGCGTCGAGCGTGAACCGCTCGAGCGCCGCCTTCGACATGCCGTACGCCATGAGACCCGGGAACGTATGCAGAGCGGCCGCGGAGGACACGTTGACGATCGCCCCCTCCCCGCGCCGCTTCATGTCCTGCGCCGCCAACCTCGTCGCCTGCAGCGCGGCACGCACGTTGACGTTCATGATCAGGTCGTAGCGCCGCATCGGCAGATCGAGGTCGCCGGGGAAGGTGATGGCGGCGTTGTTGATCAGCACGTCGAGGCGGCCGAAGTGGTCGAGCGTGGCCTGCACCATCTCCTCGACCTCGGACTCGTTGGCGAGATTGGTCGGCACGGCCAGGCCGCGGCGTCCCTCGGCGTGCACCTGTCGCGCCGTGTCGTCGATCGTCCCCGGCAGCTTGAGCGGGCTTCTGTCCGTCGCCCGCGCCGCGCACGCGACGTCCGCGCCGGCCCGCGCCAGCGCCACCGCCACCGCCCGACCGACGCCGCGGCTGGCGCCGGTGACCAGGGCGACCTTTCCCTCGAGTTCCATCTTCGGCTCCTCGCTCGAATCGACCGCCGCACCCCGCGCACGGCTCTGCGCACTCCTCGCACCCGGGTCGTCGATCGTCAAACCCGGCCGAACCGCGCCGAACGAGCTCGCCGTCACAGGTGTCCGAAGAGCGAATACAGGATGCGGGCGAAGGTGATCACCGCCGGATCGCCCCGCTTGACGCTTCCCGCCGCCGCCTCCGCGCCGACGAAGAGATCTTCCCAGCCGGGCGGAGACGCGCCGGCGTCGTAGCGAAACACGAAGCTCACCTCGACGCGCTCGCCCGGAGCCACCGTTTCGAGAACGTAGACGCGCTCCCCGCGCGCTCGCGCACCACCGCCGGTCGGTCGACCTTGCCGAAGGCGCGCACCGTCGGGCGCATCAACGCCCGCTGCAGTGCCGCGTCATGAAAGCGCAGGCGCACCTCCGGCTCCACCTCTTCGCCGGTGTTGCCGACCTGCAGGGTGTACAGCGCGTAGCAGCCTGCTTTGACACAAGTGCTGTTGGGCCCTTCCGTCTGGTAGAGGATCTCGCGCTGTGGCCGGGAGAAGATCGAAACGCCGCCCCAAACCAGCAGTAGGGCACCGGCGGCCAGCAGGCTCCATTTGATCGAGCGCCGCACGCGAGCGTCGCTCAGTAGCCCGTGGCGGAATCGAACCGCGGGCCCGTCATCCCGCCTCCCCGCTGCCGACCACGTCGGCGAAGACGAAGCCGTCCCGCTCCACGACCTCGCCGACGCGGACGGAGATCGGACGGCGGAACATCGGACCGGCGTAGGTAAAGCTGTGGAACTCTCCGTTCTCCCCGCACGGATCCACCTGCGCCGGGAGGTCGCGCAGGAGATCGCGATCGAAGCGGCGGCCGGCGAAAGCGGCAGGCAGCTGCTTCGGATCGATGCAGGTGAGGACGGCACCCAGCCCCGCCGCCACCATCTCCTCGGCCAGGGGACCGGTCGGCTTCTTCCAGAGGGGGAACACGGCTTCCATGCCCGTACCCGCCAGCTGCTTCTCCCGGTACTGGCGGATGTCCTCGAGAAAGAGGTCGCCGAAGCCGAAGGCGGAGATGCCCTCGGCGCGGGCGCGCTCGATCGCGGCCGACATCGCCGCCTCGTACTGCTCGTTGCTGCAGCCGTGCGGAATCGGAATCTTCCACAGCGGCAGGCCCGCCGCCTCCGCCTGCGCTTCCAGCAGACTGGTGCGCACCGCGTGCATGGCGACCCGGTCGGCCGCCTCGTTGATCGTCGTCAGCAGCCCGGCGATCTCGTAGGCTCCCTGCTGTCGCAGCGCGTGCAGCGTCCAGGCGCTGTCCTTGCCGCTGCTCCACGAGAGCAGCAATCTGGGCTTCGGCATCGTCGTCGTCCTCCCGCGTTTGCGGCCGCGCTTGCACGGCTCCGTCCACAAATCCTACAAGCGACGCCGGAGCACAACGGAGGAGAGATGCAGGCGGATCGCATCCCGCACGAGAAGGTCATGCGATCGATCGAGCTGTTCGGCAAGGAGATCATGCCGCGGTTCAGGTGAGCCGGTGCGCCGGTGGGCCGGTGAGCCGGTGGGCCCTTGCGCCGCGCCCCGCGTTATTTCGGGGGCATGCGCAGGGCGCCGTCGAGGCGGATCGTCTCGCCGTTCAGCATCGGGTTCTCGATGATCTGCCGGGCCAGCAGAGCGAACTCCTCCGGCTTGCCGAGGCGCGGCGGGAAGGGAATGTGCGCCGCCAGGGCCTGCTTCTGCGGCTCGGGAAGCAGCGCCAGGAGCGGCGTATCGAAGGTTCCCGGCGCGATGGTCATGCAGCGGATGCCGAGCCGCGCGAGGTCGCGCGCAATCGGAAGGGTCATCGCCACGACGCCGCCCTTGGAAGCCGAGTACGCCGCTTGGCCGATCTGCCCATCGAAGGCGGCGACGGAGGCGGTGTTGATGATGACGCCGCGCTCGCCGTCCTGGTTGGGCTGGTTCTTCGCCATCTCGTTGGCGGCGAGGCGCAGGACGTTGAAGGTCCCGATCAGATTGATCTCCACCACCTTGGAGAAGATCTCCAGCGGCATCGGACCGGCCTTGCTGACCGTCTTCGTCGCGGCGCCGGTGCCGGCGCAGTTGATGCACACGTGAACGGCGCCGAACGTATCCATGGCGTGCCGAACGGCGGCCACCACCTCGCTCTCGCTGGTGACGTCCGCCGCGGCGAAGGATACCCCCGCCCCCAGCTCCGCGGCCAGCTTCGCGCCGTCCGACTGCGGGCGGTCGAGAATCACCGCCTTGCCGCCGGCGCCGATCAGCTCGCGCACCGTCGCGGCGCCGAGCCCGGACGCTCCCCCCGTCACCAGTGCAACCGTGCCTTCGATCTTCATTGGCTCACTCCTCCATTCTCTGTCGATGGTCGCCCCGCCCGAACGGCGGCGCGCTGAAGAAACGGACCTTCTCATATCCGCGCGAGCCAGGAGATGCCAGGGGAGGTGCGCCGGTAGCCGGTGAGCCGGTTTGCCGGTGCGCCGGTTCAGCCGCGTTGTGCCGACCCGCTCACGGCTCACTGGCTCACCGGCCCACTGGCTCACCCGTCCCATTCCCCGCGACCTTGATGTCCCCTCCCCGCTCGTCTACACGACGGCGTTGATGGATCGGCCCCGCCTGTCCGAGGCACAGCGCTTCGGAATCCGCTTCTTCATCCTGTTGATCGGATTCAGCGTCCTTGCCTGGGTGGTGAATCTCCCGAACCATCTCGCGCTGCCGCAGCGCTGGTTGGCCAGCGGCGCGACGGCGCTCGCCAACCTCGTCGGCAGCCCGAGCTCGGCGACGCGCAGCCAGATCAGCACCGGCGGCCTGGTGATCGACATCAACTACGAGTGCACCGGCGTCTATGTCCTGCTGATCCTGTTCACCTTTCTGATCGCCTATCCGGCCTCGTGGCGCTCACGGCTGGCGGGAGCCGCCGTTGGCGTCGTCGCCCTCAGCATCGTCAACGTCCTCCGCATCTCGTTCCTGGTGCGCGTCGCCGAGCTGCAGCCGGCCCTCTTCGGCTACATGCACGAGTACGTGTGGCAGGGGCTGTTCTTGATCCTGGTCATCGCCTACGCCATGACCTGGGTCGAGCACGTACAATGACGAGCAAGCCGGCCTTCGTCGCCCGCTTCCTCGTCCTGTTCGCGCTGCTCACCGTCGCCGGCTGGCTGACCGACGCCCCCCGCCACTACTCCCGTCTCCTGCAGGGAAGCGCCGCCACGATCAGCCCGGTCGTCGGCGGCTGGTGGCTCGAGCAGCGCGCGACGCCGGACGGCGGGACCGATCTCGTGTTCCGCCGCGGCGACAAGCAGCTCAAGATGGCGCTCAGCCTCCCGGCTCTGGCGCTCGGGCTGCTCCCGCTCCTCTCCCTGCTCGGCGCCACGCCGGGACTCGGCTGGCGGAGGCTCGGCCGCTCGGCGCTCATCGGCTGCGCCGCGATCTTCGGCCTCGACCTGCTCATCCTGCTGCTCTACCCCGCCCTGGTCGCCGAGAGCGCCGCGGCCGAGATCGCCGGCACCTTCCTCGGCCTCCTCACCTTCGTCGGCGGCCCGGTGATCGTGTGGTTCATCCTCACCTTCGATCACCTGCGCGGCGTCTGGCGGCTCGGGTCGAGCGAGAGATCCGACCTCTAGGACTGGAATTCGGCCGAAACCGGCCATTCTTCTTGCTTCATCCGCGCCGCTGGGTCACCCTGTCCAGTGGTCCGCGCTCGAAGTGGGCAGAGAAACGAAGGGGGAACGGTACAATGAGGACAACGACGATCGCTCTCGTCGCGCTTCTGGGGCTCACCCTCACCGCGCTCGACGCGCACGCGAGCACGGACCCGGCACTTCTGTGCGAGAAGGCTGCGGGAACCAGCCTCGTGAGCTGCGTGAAGAAGGTCGCGAAGCTGCAGGGCAAGTGCTACGCGGCGACCGGCGCCGCCTGCGCCGCGGACGACGAGAAGATCGGCAAGACCCTCGACAAGCTCGCCAAGAAGCTGGCGAAGAAATGCCCGGACGACGCCACGGTCCAGGCCGCCGGCTACGGGCCGTCCATGACGGCGGCGGCCCTGACCGAGCGCTTGCAGTCGGAGTGCCGCGCCGAGACATCGTCGCTCGCCTCCCGCACCTTCGGCGGCCCGCAGGGCGCCGCGCTGGCCGCGGCGGACGATGCCGGCAAGGCCTGCTTGCAGAGCCTCCTCAAGGAAGGCGGCAAGCTGCTGGCGGGCCGCGCCAAGCTGCAGAACCACTGCGTCGACAATGAGCGCAAGAAGGGAAACTGCGACAGCGCGAAGACCGACGCCAAGATCGCGGCGCTGGAGACGAAGGAAGAGGCGAAGATCGCCGACGCCTGCGGAACCCCCGATCCCGCTCGCCTCGATGATCGCCATCGACACGCCGGCCTACGTCGCGCGCGCCGCCGCCCAGTCGCGCTGCATGACCGCGATCGCGCATCCCGATCCCTCGCCGCTGGCGCTCGACTGCGGGCCGCGCGACTCTCTCGAAGCGACGCCGCGCGGCCAGTACGTCCAGGTCGTCCTCGACAGTAACGAGTTCGGAACCCAATGCGGCGACGGCAGCCCGTACGCGTTCTGGATTCGACTGGCGCCCGTCGGCCAGCCGGTCGAAAACGTCGTCCTGCAGATGCAGGGCGGCGGCGTGTGCATCTTCGAGAGCGACTGCAACAGCGTCAGCTCCGACCTCTTCGAGGCGCAGAGCGACCCGGCCGAGCAGACCGGGATCATGTCGAACGATCCGCTGGTCAGCCCCTTCGCCAACTGGACCAAGGTCTATCTGCCCTACTGCACGCAGGACGTCTTCATCGGCGGCGGCACGACCAGCAACTTCCCGAGCATCACGGTGCAGCGGTTCGGCGCCATCAACACGCGCGCGGCGCTGCGCTACGTGCGCGACGTGCTGTGGCGGGAGATGGACGCGACCACCGCCGAGGGCTACCGGCCCGACCTCGTCCGCATGCTGTTCGGCGGCACCTCGGCCGGCGGCTTCGGCACCCTCTACAACTACCACTACGTTCTCGACGACCTGCAGTGGGCGCACACCGCGGCGTGGCCGGATGCCTCGCTGGCGCTCGACAACGGCCAGCTGCTCGGCATCGCCAACCTCGGGGTCATCCTGACCAGCTCCACGCCGCCCAACGGCTGGGGAGCGAAGCCCTACATGCCGCCGTACTGCTTCGCCAACAACTGCGGCGTCGGTCCGGTGCTCTACGCCGCCTCGGCCCAGCGCCTCAAGGCGGTGCCCGAGCAGCAGTTCCTGGTCCTGTCGAACCAGGTCGACTCGACCCAGGTGAGCACCACCTACTTCCCCGACCTGGTCACCTGGATCAACACCATGCGCCAGTCGTACTGCGACACGATGGGGACCAACGGTCTGCGCTACTTCCTGCCGGCGATCACCGCCAGCACGCACGTCATCTCGACGCGCGAGAACCTGTTCACGGGCAAGTCCGTGGACGGCATCCTCATGAAGGACTGGCTCGACATGGCGATGACCGACCCCGACAACCTCCCCGACGCGGTCGAGGAGGGCACGCTGACCACGGACTACCCAGGGGTCAACGCGTTTCCCTGCAGCATCGATTAGCGGCGCGGGCAGGGGCGGAATCGGTTATTGCCGCTATTGTGGTGCGGGCGTCCCGCCTGCACGGGGGGCGTGGGCGAGAGGCGCCCGGCGGGCCGCTGTCAGGCCGGGGCCCGCGACCGAAGAGACGCGGACGAAGCCGGGGTCTTCCGCTCGCGTGGCGGGCGAAGCGCACTTCTTGAAGAAACGCCCGGTTCGCCCTAGCCTGAATCTCCACTGCTCTTCATCGAACAACAGGAGGGACCCATGCCGACCTACATCATGCTCAGCAATTGGACGGATCAGGGTATCCATCGCGTCAAGGATTCGCCGGACCGCCTGGAAGCTGCACGGCAGTTGTGTCGCCAGCACGGCGCGGAGATCACCGCCTTCTACATGACGATGGGCGCCTACGACATGGTGGTCGTCATCGACGCACCGAACGATGACGCGTTCGCCGCACTCGCCATCTCGATCGCCAAGGGCGGCAACATCCGAACCAACACCCTCAAGGCGTTCGACGAGGACCAGTACCGAAAGATCATCGGGTCCATCGGTTGAGTCCGCCGGCGGCCGATCCAACGCGGCGCGACGCGACTTCGCACCGTCGAAGAGGCGAAGCGCGACAAGGGGCCGCCTGGCAGATCACCGACGCAACGGCCGTCTATCTCGGGGCATCGTGGAAAGTGACCTGACTCGCCGCCGCTGGCCCCTTGCATCAGCGCGCGACTGCGGCGACGAGTTGGTCGTTTACGACCCGCCAAAACGTCCGCACGGCCTGCTTGTCCCTTTGAAAAAGGGGGATTGCGGGAGATTCATCCGAAATGACTGATCTACCGCCAGCAATGCCGGAGCGGGGATCATGGTTGGACGGGGAACCCCCGCGGCGTCGCGGCGTGTAATCGTTCGTTGCAGGGTCGTGGCGTTGGTGCTACAGGTGCTACACATGACCCGGGAGATCACTCAACGCGAGTTGCGCAACGATAGCGGGAAGGTGATGCGGGGCCTCGACAGGGGAGAGTCCTTCGTCGTGACGCGGAATGGGGTGCCCGTGGGCGAGCTCATCCCCTTGCAGCGCCGGCGTTTCGTCGCGACTCGGGCTGCGATCGCCGCGTGCGCCGGGGCTCCGGCAATCGATCCCAAGCGGTTCAGGGCGGACATCGACCGGTCGATCGATCAGGAGGTCCTGCCCCGTGCATGACCGCGGTTTGGCCGACACCTCTGTCCTCATCGAGTTGGAGTCGATCGGGACCGCAGCCCTGCCGGAGGAGCTCGCCGTCTCGACAGTGAGCTTGGCGGAGCTGGCGGCGGGGCCGCACGCGACGGACGATCGGCGCGAACGCGCACGCCGCCAAGATCGACTGCAGCGGATTCAGGTGACGTTCGATCCCATCCCCTTCGACGCCGACGCAGCACGGGCCTACGGCCAGATCTATGCGGCGGTACGCAGCGCGGGACGCAAAGCCCGCGGCCGGCGCTTCGCCGACCTGCTGATTGCGGCGACGGCTCTCGCGGCGCGGCTCCCCCTGTACACCCGCAACGCCGGCGACTTTTCAGGCCTGGAAGATCTGCTGGAGGTCGTCCCGGTGGAAACCGCAGCCGACTCCGGACGATAAACCTACTCGTGAGCAGCGCAGCGCTGCTCGTGGTGGCTCTCCGCTCTCGCTGCCCAGCGCTGGCGCCCCAGAAGAAGAAGGACGCGGTAATTCCTCGTTCAAGACTTGACCCCATGTTGGATGCAGAGGTGCAGAGACACCGCGGCCGTCGGCGGTGACGTAGAAGGCGGAGTTGAAATACGCCGTGCCGTTCTCGCGATGCGGTGCGCCGACGATCAGGTCGGCGCCGATGTCGCTCAGCCCGCGCGCGAGCACGGCGCGATAGGCCGGCTCGTGCGCCAGGAAGAATGTCAGCGCGCTCTCCGGCCAGACGAAGAGATCCGGTCTCTGCAGCCGCGCGCGCGCAAGCTCGCAGGTGACCCAAATCGTCGCCGTCAGCGGCGGCCGCCACTCCGATCATCGTCGTCACCGGCTCCGAGCGAGATGTAGCCTGGGAACGGGCCCGTTCGCGATCTCGCGCACGAACTCCTGCAACGCCTCCGTCAGGTCTGCGATCGCTCGCTCGAGATCGAAGTACACCGCGCCAGCCTCGGTCAGATCGCCGGAGTCTCCCATCATTTCCAACCGGTAGGCCGCAGCGACCACGACCGGGGCGGCGAAGAAGGCGACCGCCCCTTTGACCGCGTGCGCGGTCGTGCGCATCGCCTCCCCGTCCCGGCAGGCGATGGCCCTCCGGATGCTCTCGAGACGGCTGGGCAGATTGCCCAAGAGCACGGCGATCGCCCGCTGCGCGTTCGCTCGATCGCCGTCTACGTACTCGAGAAAGGCGTCTCTGTTGAAAATCGGTGCGCCGGCCCCTGGGGGGGGCACAGGCTCGGAAGCGTCGGGGACGACCGCCGGGCGCAGAAGCGGCACTGGCGCCCGCGCTCGCCTTGATTCTTGGAGGCCCAGCCGCAGAGACCCGAGCTCTGGATCGGCGAGACGTAGCGCGAGACACTCGCGCACCTTTTCAACCAGTTGCTGAGGGGAAAATGGCTTGGCAATCTGGCCGTTCGCTCCAACTTGTGCGGCCGCCTGCCCAATCGTATCCCAGGTGTGGGAGGTGACGGCAATGACCGGTGTCCCTTGGATGTCCGGGTCCCGTTTGATCATGGCGATCAGCTCGACACCGTTGAGCCCCGGCATTTCCAGGTCCGTCAGCACGATGTCCGGCTTTCGGAGCTTCACCTTACGCAGTGCGTCCTCGGCGCCATAGGCGCGAAGGATCTCGAAGCCGCCGATTTTCAGCGCCTCCTCTAGCATGTGCAAGGCGACTGGTTCGTCGTCGACGATGAGAACCTTGGGGTTCATGACTCGTCCCCCTCTCCAACCAGCTCGACCTGGGTATCGGAGAGAGTGGTTTTCTCCAGGCAGCGAACGATCGTCTCGAAGAGATCGCTCGGCCGCACGGGTTTCGTCACATACTCACTCATGCCCGCCGCAAGACACCGCGCACGGTCGCCCGGCTGCGCCGCGGCGGTCATGGCAATGATCGGCAGCCGCCGCCCCGTGGCCGCTTCCCACGCCCGAATGGTCGCGGTCGCCTCGTAGCCATCCATCTCGGGCATCCGGACGTCCATCAGAACCACGTCGAAGGGCTGTCGTTGGACCGCCATGACGGCCTCGTGTCCGTTGTCGGCGATGGTCACCTCATGGCCGCGCCCTTCGATCACGCATCGCAGCAGCTCCTGGCTCACCTCGTCGTCCTCAGCCAGCAGGATGCGCAGCGGCCGCGACACCGAGGCCGGGTTGTCGGCGACGAGCAGGGAAGTAGAGGCACCGGGGCGCGCGACGACCGCCGCCAAGGACCTCGTCCTCTTCGTGACGCCGAACAACGCGTCCATCTCCCGAACCCTCCGGCCCATGCTTCGGACACCCTCCATACGGCGGGAGCCGGCAGGCGACTGGACGGTGTCTCTCGTGACTCCCTGCTCGTTCTCGATCATTCGGCGTACCAATCCGAAATGGGGCAATGCGCATACCAACACGCGGGGCACATATACACCTGGACGGTTCAGAGAGAGCGATGTCACTGATTCGTCGGAAACAGGCAAAGCGCCCAACCCCCCACGGGGGCACTCAGCTCGCAACGGCCGTCAGCCGCGTCAGGCGCCGGCGGTGTGACGTAGCCCCCCGCCTCTGCCCGGACGCCACCCCCGGCTGCGCATCTCTCCTCCTCGGGTTGCCTCTCGGCAATGTGCGACAGCAACGAGCGTGCCTGTTCAGTTCTGCGACCTGCCAGGAACCCGGCCGAATCCGCGGGGCCGTATGCCTCGATGCAGTTGCGACGTTCGGTCTCGCAAGACCGCAAGGGTTCGGGGAACGCTACCCGGGGGTGAATGCGTTCCCCTGCAGGCATCGATTAGCGGCGCAGGGCGCGGGCCGGTGCCAGGGCACCGGCCTCGCCGCCGCGAAGATCAACCTGCGCGGCGGCGCGCCGACCAGAAGCCGAACCCGGCCAGGACGACAGCCAAGGCGATCAGAGCCCCGAAGTCGAGCACCGGGGCGGTCTTCCCGTCGAAGAAGGTGATCGTGACGTCGAACGTGCACGTCGCCGCGATATCGTTCTGATCCCGGAAGCCAACGCGCGTCGTCCCCGGCGGAAAGACATCTCCGGACGGCAGTCCAGAGGTCTGCTGGGTGGTCGTGCAGCCCACCCCCGCCATCGGCTGGTCGTAGTTCACCACCAGCCCCGCCGGGTCCTGCGTGTTGGCGACGATGTCGGCGGGGCAGGTCAAGCTGCACGTCACCGCGTGGACGGGCGACACCGCCACCAAGGGGCCGCCAATGACGATCGTGAGGGCAACCGCCGCGCAACGCGAAACACGCCGAGACCAGCCGAAGTTCGCCATCCGACCTCCTTTGCCTACCGCCAGCTACCTGTTTGCCGGCTCTTTCCCGGCGCCGATGAGCGGCCTCGCTATCACACCGTGGCGACCGAGGCAACGAAGACCAGGTGCGGCCGGATGTCTGAGGCGCCGCTCTGACGAGGAGCGAGCGTGGCTGGAGGAGCGTGATGCCGCGGATCTCATGCGCGCCCCGAAGCGGAGGCGCCGTTGAAGCGAGGGAGCAGGGGGTGATGGCTCGGATCACCGACGCTACGGCCGTCTATCTCGGGGCATAGCGGAAAGTGACGTGACTCGCCGAACGTCGCGCAACTTTCGACCCTGCTTCGACGGGCCGCGCGTGCGGCCCACTAGACCATCACGGCAAGGCGCTCGAGGATCCAGAGCACGGCGAGCGAGCCGATGGCATAGGCGGGCGCCAGCTGGGTGACCGCAGGCCAGCGGACCGCCAGGCGCCGCAACGCGGCGGCGCCCGCGAGAACGATGGTGACGAACACCAATTGCCCCGCTTCGATGCCGAGGTTGAAGGCGAGCAGCGAGAGCGGAATTTCGCCTGCCGGCAGCCCGATCTGGGCCAGCGCTCCCGCAAACCCGAGCCCGTGCAGCAAGCCGAAACCCAGCCCCAAGGTTACCGGCACCGCGCGCCCCGGTGCGTGACCCGAAGCGGCGCGCGTGAGCTCGACCGCGACCACGAAGATGCTCGCGGCGATCAGCACCTCGACCGGCGCGGACGGTACGTGCACGAAGCCGAGCACTGCCAGCGCCAGCGTCAGGCTGTGACCGACGGTGAAGGCCGTGATCGTCGACAGCAATCGCCGCAAGCCAGGCACCAGCAGCACGATGCCGAGCACAAAGAGCAAATGATCCGGACCGGACAGGAGGTGCCAAAGTCCGAGGCTGAAATACCCGGATACCACGGCGCCGACGCCGGCGCGCTCGGGGATCGTCATAAACGGCTGATCCGGCCGCAGCACGCTCTGGATCAGGCGGCCGTCGAGCAGCTCGATGCGCACCAACGCATCGGTCTGACGCGCGCGCAGCCCTTCCACTCCGAGGCGTTCGCCGATCAGGCTGCCCGCGCCGCAGTCGACCTGCCAGCTCTGCAACGCGTTGCGCGGGGTCACGGTCGACACCGGAGCCGAGACCGCAATGCAGCGCCGCGGCAGCACCGGCCGCAGCGACCCCGCTGGCAGCGGCGCTTGGAAGCGCACCTCCACTCGTGCATCGCGCTGCTCGCGCAGCTCCAACAAGGCCGGATCGAGCGGGTGCGCAAGCGCCGACAGCGCCCCCAGGCAGAGCCAGGTCAGCGCCGCGAGCGCCGTCAGGGCCGCGTTCAAGATGAGCCCTCCACGTGAACCTCGTAGAGGTTGCGGAGCCGTGCCAGACCGCTCTGTAGATTCCTCGCAGCGCGTTCCTGCCGCATCGCCAGCTCGACCGCCTCCCGCACGGCGTCGAGCGGCGGCAACCGTTCGGGCGCATGCTCATGCACCCATACGAGGTGCAGCCCGTAGGGCGAGACCAGCGGTGCCGACCACCTGCCAGGCTGCATCGCCAGTACCTGATCTGCGAAAGGCTTCCCAAACCGCGCGACGAGCTGGCGCGGCGAGTACGCGCGCAGCCGGTTCCCGAGGGGAAATGGGTCGGACAGATCCACGACGGCTGGTGACGGCGGTTGTCCAGCCAGCGCGGTCGAGGCGGCGGCTACATCCGCAGCGAGGTGTTCGTGCCGCTTGTTCTCGCTGAAGAAGACATGCGTGAGGGTGACCGTCTCGGGCTGAAGGAAACGCTCGCGGTTGCGCTGCATGTATTCAACCATCGCCGACTCGGAGATCGGCGCGTCGCCGGGGTCGTGTTGCAGAAACAGCCGCATCTTCTCGACCAGCAGGCGGCGAATGACCAGGTCGTCGTCGAGCCCGAGAGCGAGAGCGTCTTCGTACAGCTCTTCTGGGGTGTAGACCGGCCGCCGCGTCACGGCGCGTGCCTTCTCCACCAGGCGCCGGCGCACGCTGGCGTCCCGAAAGCCCAGGGCCAGCGCGCGCGCCTCGCGGTAGAGGATTTCCTCCTCGATGCTTCGTTCCACCATGGCGCGTTGCTGCGCCCGCGTTGGCAGCGTGCCCCAGCGCTGCTCGAAATCCAACCGAAGCAGCCGAACACGCTCGGCCGAGAGGACGACCGCTGCGCGTCCCGCCCTCGACGGCGCGCCTTCCACCGGCGCTCGCGTCAAGCCGCGTAGCGCAAACAGCAGGGTGCCGATGACGGTGAAGTGCACGACTGGATTGCACAACGCGCGCCGCAGCAGGTGTCGCCGCTGCCAAGCCATCAGTCGCTGGCTGTCGGGCTGTACCAGATCGGCGATGTCCAGGCCCGCTGCTGGACTGCCTTCGGCACGGCGTCGCCGCAACACTGCCGGTATTCGAACTCGGTATAGCTGGCGGGAGCCGTGCACACGCCCCCGTCGCATTCATCGTTGCCGTCGCAATCACGACCGTTCACGGCGGGGTCCATGGAGCTGCACGTCCCCAGCGGCAGGCTGCAATCCACGCCGCGGGCATTGCAGTAATACTGGCTCCAGCGACAGCTCGGGTTCTCGAGCACGCGCGCGTAGTAGAACGCATGCTGTGCCGCGTCGAAGTCCGGGTCACTCCACACGGCGCACAACATGGGCGCGCCGGCGCCGGTCGGGGCGCACGTGTGCAGATCGACACCCGCACCGTTGTCGGGATCTCCGGCGACGTCGTACACGATATCGTGTGTGCCGCCGGCGCTGTCCACCCACCCTTTCACGATCTGGATGCGCTGCAGCATGGTGCCCGAGTGCCCGGGCCAGCCTGGATCCATGATGGCGTTGACCGCGAACCGGGGGCTCTCGGCGCCGTCGCCGCTGACGCATTTCCCGGTAGGATCCGGAGCACCGCTCAGGCAGCCGCCCATGGGCACGCCGTCGGCATAGCCGCGCTCGGCGAAGCTGCCTGTGTCACACATGTCCGGCGGCAGGTCGAAGCCGCCGAAGAAACGTACGATGGGGCGCGTGCCGCTGGTGGCATAGGTCTCGCGATTCTTCAGCGCCGTGAAGATCGAATCGCGAGAGTTCTCTTCGGCCCAGGCGACGGTGAGGGCGCCACCGTTGGTCTCCAAGCCGAGGAAGAACTTCTCGTTCAGGATCTCCCCAGATACGGCGAAGCTCTGAATTCCGTGCGCTCCGTGCTCGGCGTAATCGGTTTCCTCGCTCTGGCCCGGCGTGCCGTTGTGGTTGTCCAGCCCGCCGACGAAGCCGAGTCGAAAGGGGTTGATGCCGTTCGCGGCCTCGTAGCCGATGCCGTTCTTCAGCGTCTCGCGCACGTAGGCCCGCGGCGGCAGCCAGTCCTTGTCCTGCTGATCCGCGGCTACGTACACGCCGTTCAGACGCGAGTAGCTCATGTTTTCGAAATCGCACAGCTCGTCCGGCGCATTCGGATCCTGACTCCAATACGTTCCGGTCTCCGGCGAGTAGCGGCATTCCGACTGCCCCTTCACCTGCATGATCTCCACCAGCGGCTCGAGGTCGTGGCGGATCTGCGCCTCGTCGAGGGTTTCGGGAATCAGGAACATGCTGCCGCGGCTCATGTTCGGGTTGTGAGGGATCGAGATGACGTCGCAGCGCGGATGCTCGGGGTTCTCCAGGCATTGCTGCCGCAGCGCACGCAGCATCTCCATGGGGGAGGCGACTTGCCCTTTGCTGTTGCAGTCGCTTCCCGCGCCGCACGCCAGGGGTGCCTCGATGTTGCTCAAGGGGGCATCGATGACGTCGTCGTTGCGGAAGATGATGTTGCGGTGCAGGTTGTCCCCGCCCGCCGAGCCGACGAAGTCGCTCTCGCAGGTCTGCTTCTGCGGCACCGTCGGGTCGGCGAATCCGGTACAGTCGCGCGACGGCTGGCCCGTACCCATCTGGTCCCAACAGGGGAGCAGGTCACCGCTGCAGCGGCCGTTGGCCGCCATGGCGGTGTACTCGTAGCCAATGAACGAGGTGAACGTGCAGGCCGCCGTGCGGTCGTAGGCCGCCTCGGCAGCGTCGATGATCTTCTGCCAAACGAGCTGAGCTTGCTGGGCGCAGCGAGAGCCGCCGTCCCCGCAGATACCGGGGGGCCGAGAGGGGTTCTCGGCGAGGTTCTCGAAGCCGGCGATGACACCGGCGACCGGGCTGGAGCGCAGCCGCGATGCTCCGAGCCGCGCATCCTTGCACAGCTGACTTTCATAACCGTCGGGCACGCAGACTCCGGTGGTTCCCAGAACTTCGATGCCGTTGCACACCTGCCCCGACACCGTGCAGTCCGCGTCGGAGGTGCAGGGCTCTGTGCCCTCGAACAGACAGATGTTGTTCTCGCCGAACTGTTCCGAGTGATCGGTGACCGCCGCGAAGTCGAGAGCGCGCCCCGGTGGCAGCTGTGCAGTGCGGGTCGCCGAATACTGGCAAGCTTCGCCGGGCAGGCAGTATGGAAGCTCGGTCACCAGGGTGGGGCCCGCATAGCCCGGGGCCGGCGTGCCGCTGCGCGTATCGGCCCACGGCGGCAGGCCGACGACATCACCCTTGGCGTAGCGGTACGCGTCGGGGGGCAGATTGCGGGTGTCGAGGGTCGAGGCATCGAAGGAGTATCCCGTATGAAGGTGGGTCTCGCCGAAGAACGGTTGCTTCAGCGGATCGTAGTGGTCACACGTCTGGCGACATTCAGTGCGCTCGAACGGCAGCATGCCCGGGGTGATCGTACAAAGCGGTCGCGCCGTCGGCGTTGCGGCCGGAGGAGTGGGGCTGGCCGGGTGCCGTGTCGCACTCGGCGATGCGGGCGGCGGTCGAGTCGGCGTGGGGCTTGCCGTGCCAGGAGCGCCAGTGCTCGGCGCTGCCGTGGGACTGGTCGAAGCCGTCGAGGCGGTGCCCGTGCCGCCGCACCCGGCGCCACAGAGCAGACCGACGAACGCACCAGACACCAACAGGGCTGACGCAACCTGTACCTTGAGGGCGTTCACGACTGGCACCTCCCCGGCACAGCATCGATAGTACGTATCGCTCGCAGTCGTCAAGGGCAAAAGCGGCCCGAGATGCTTCCGGCATGCGCGGGATTGGGGTGCGGCTGGCTACGACGAGATCCAAGGCCCCGTCGCAAGCCACGCCGTCGCCGTGACCTCGTGGCCTGTCTCGAATCACCCCTGTTCGGGGCGTAGCGGACGCGCGGGACGAGCCAGCGGTCGAAGAAGCCGGCGCCGGGCTTGCGGCGGTCCTGCAGCTCCTGCAGGTAGGCCTCCAGCGCTTCGTAGAGCTCGTCGACGCGCACGCCGAGGTCCGCCGGCCGGTGGTCGTCGAGGATCAGCAGGCACTGGCGGATGAGGTTGAGCACGCCGCGTCCGCCGCCGCGCTTGAAGTGCAGGTGCATCGCCGTGGCGAGCATCACCATCGCCCGGATCATCTCCCGGTCGCCCGGATCGCTCTCCGCGTGCAGCGGCTCCAGGATCTCCTGGCAGGCGAAGTAGTCGCCCCGGTTGTAGAGGTCGAGGGCTTCGTAGAAGCGCTGTCGGAGGGCTTGCTCCACGAGGGGAAGGTACAGGGAAGGAAGGGGCGTGACCAGTGACCGGTAAAGCGGTTCCGCGAGTGCACTAGACGACGTTCCCTCCCGGGTCTGGGCCTTTATTTCCCGCTCGGCCCTGGGCCTCAGATACCCAATTCACCCTTCGTGGGCGAAAGAGGAAATCTTCTTGCTCCGTACTGGATCCAGTGTGGTAGTAACACGCCGACTGAAGTGAGAACTGAAACCGTTCTCGGGAGGGAGCGGTTTCCCAACAGGAACGAAGGGGGGACAGAGATGAAGACGAGAATTCTCCTGGTGACCCTGGCCCTGGCGGTCGGCTTCATGATGGCATCGACCGCGATGGCGCAGGACAACCACTACGCCTGCTACCAGGCGAAGGATCTGAAGATCCCCGCCAAGCTGGCGAGCAAGCAGACCGGCACCCACTCTGACATCGTGAGCGCCGGGGTCTTCGAAAAGTGCAAGCTCAAGTACGTCTGCGTGAAGACGGACAAGAACGGCGAAGGGATTGCCAACCCAGCCGGCGCGGACTACTGCTGCCACCAGTGCAAGGGCTTCAAGGGCACTCCGCAGTTCAGCGTCAGTGACCAGTTCATCAACGGCACCGTTCAGTTGAAGAAGCTGAAGTTCATCTGCAATCCGTGCGCCGTGCTCCTGAAGACGCCGGTCCGGTAGTGCCGGATCAAGAACCGAGAAAAGGGGGGAGACCGATGGTCTCCCCCCTTTTCTTTTGTTCAGCCCCGGTCCTTCACTTCCTCTTCCGCTTCTTCCCGGCCGCGCGAAGCAGGGCGACGACATCGTCGCTGTACGAATCCTTGGCGAGCCCGAGGGCCGTCTCGCCGTCCTCGTTGATCGCGTTCAGATCGGCGCCCCCACCGAGCAACGCTCGCACGGTTTCCACGTCGCCGTCGGCGGCGGCGCCCATCAACGGGGTGGTGCCGGTGTCGTCCGCCGCGTTCACGGCGGCGCCGGACGCGAGCAACAGCCGCACGACCTCGGCATGCCCGTCGCCTGCAGCCAAGGACAGCGCCGTAGAACCGCCGCCGTCGCGTGCATCGACCTTCGCCCCCTTGGCGAGGAGGCGCTTGACGACATCGGCGTGGCCCTCGGTGGCAGCGAGCATCAGGGCCGTCGTCCGATCCTTGCGGACCGCCTGGACGTCCGCGCCGGCCGCGAGGAGGACGTCGACGGCCTGGACATGGCCTTTCCACGCGGCCGCCATGAGGGCCGTCGTCCCCTCCTCGTCGTGGGCGCTCGGGCTGGCCCCGGCGTGGAGCAGGAACGTGATCACGTCCCCGTGGCCGCCCGCGGCGGCCACCAGCAGCGGCGTGATCCCGCGGCGGTCGGCGTGGTCGACGCCGGCGCCCTTCTCGGCGAGAGTTCGCACGACTTCGAGGTGTCCGTTTCCGGCGGCGCGGTACAGTGCCGTCGCGCCGCTGGCATCGGCAGCGTCGACCTTCGCGCCGCTCTCGAGCAGGCGCCGGACCGCGTCCGTCCGGCCGTGGAAGGCGGCTTCCATCAACGCCGTCCAGCCCTTCGGGCTGCTGGCGTTGACGTCCGCGCCGCCGGCGATCAGTGCGTGCACGGTATCGACGTGTCCGCCCCCCGCGGCACGGAGGAGCGGCGTCGCGCCGTTCTTGTCGCTCCGGTTCGGATTCGCCCCCGCCGCCAGCAGAACCTCGACCACCTCCGTGTGTCCTCGCTCCGCCGCCGCGATCAACGCCGTGATGCCGAGGGCGTCGGCGGTGTCGGGTGACACCCCCTTCGCCAGGAGTCGCTCGACGGCCGCCTTGTCACCGGCGCGTGCGGCGCGAACGAGGGCCGGCACCCGAACCGGCGCCTTGCGCTTCTCGCTCGCCTGGAGCTCCTCCTTCGTCTTCGCGTCAGGCCGCGCCGGTCCCCGGTTCTGCAAGCCACGCTTCAATGCCTCCGGCATCTGGACGTCCTGCGCGTTGGCACCGGGAGACGCACCGAGCCAGATCGCCGTCGCGAGAAGGGCGGCGCAGGAAACCTTGGAGAGCAAAGAGCTTCGCGACGCCGGCACGATCCTGGATGTACCAGCTCGACGCGGGTCGGACCAGCGCAGGTCATGGAAATCAATTCGCATCCGGTCCCGTTCCAGGCGCCTCCTCACCCCTTCCGCTTCTCGCTGCGGCGCTCGGCGTCGAGGCGGCCCTGGTCGGCGGCGCTGTGGTCGGCGTAGATCATGGCGGCGGCGAGGGCCCGGTGTCCGGCCTCCTCGGCGATCAGCCGGTGCATGCGCTGGCCGACGTCGCGGTAGGACGGATGGCCCTGCGGCGTCGTGCGCAGCTCGATCAGGTGCATGGCCTCGCGGGCGTTCATCTCGAGATAGAAACGGACGCGATAGGCCATGGGGAGGACGTACGAGGCGGCCTGCGCGTGGCCGGCGGCGGCGATCTCGGTGTACAGCGCAGCCGTCTCGTCCATGACGGAGCGCCAGTCGGCGGCGGCACCGATCTCGACGATCGCCGGCGGCGTGACGTAGCCGTGGTCGGGGCGGAACCGCTGCCATTCGACGGTGAGCAGGCGGTGGCGCTGCAGGTCGCGGAAGGCGCCGTAGTCGGCGAGGACGTCGAAGCGGTACGACGTGCGTTCGAAGGCGCGGCCCGGCTTGTGGCGGCGGTTGCGCCGTTCGCCGACGTAGGCGCGCAGCACCGCGGCGCGCTGGTCGTCCGACAGGGCGCGAGCCCGGGCGAGGAGTTGGTCGTCCGGCAGTGCGGATACGGCGTAGAGCGCCGCGGCGACGACCTTGACCTCGCCGTCCGGATCGAAGTCGGTGAGCGTGACGCTGTCGCGCTCTTGCGCCGCGCACCCGCCCAGCAGATCCTCGGCGACTTTCGCCGTGGCGGCGCGTGTCTCCGCCAGGTACTCGCTCCACGCCTGGCCGCGGTCGGCGCGGTCGACGCGGGTGAGGAAGGCGGGGATCACCTGGCGCAGCTCCGCCAGGATCGCATCGCCGCAGCGCCGCGCCTCTTCCAGAGGATGGGCGCGCAGGCGCAGGAGGAGCTGCTCGTATCCCTGCCCGCTACCGAAGATACCGACGTTCGAGCGCGTCGCGGCGGGCAGCAGCCCGCGCAACGCGTCGAGCGCCTTGGCACGCACGGTCGCCTTGTGAGCGGCAGCGGAGACTCCCTCGGCGCGCGGTAGGCGCTTCTCGAAGTGGGCCATCGCCGGATCGATCCAGCCGCTGTACACCTCGAAGCAGCGGTCCAGACACGCTTCGTACCGCGCCTCCAGCGGCGAGCCGCGCAGCTCCGGCGCGACGACGTAACGCCAGCGGCCGTCGTCGCGCTGGGTGTACGGGATGTAGCGCGTCGACTGCTCGAGATAGGCCATCAGGCGGCCCCACTCGAGTGCCTTGGTGAGCAGGTTCGAGGCACCCTCGACGGCGACGTGGGCGCCGCCGAGCTGGGCGACGGAGTCGTCACCGTACTCGGACAGCACGCGCCGGAAGAGCTTCTCCGAGCGCTCGACCCCGACCGCTCTACCGCCCGGCGCGTTCCCGATGCCGTCGAGGAACTCGTCGAGGAACAGGCGGCGCAGGCTCTTGGGCGAGCGCGAGTAGCGGGCGAAGAGCGCCGCCTTCACCACCTCGGGAAGGTTGCGCAGCGCGAAGACCGGACGGTCGACGTTGGTGAAGTACGGCTCCAGCGCCCGCCTTTCCTCTTCGCTGAACTCGTCCACCGCAACCCCCACCTCCCGTTTCTACTACGCGTCGAGCAGATGAAACACCAGCCCGGTCTGCAGCTTGGGATAGAAGTACGTCGACTTCTCCGGCATCACCTGGCCGGCCATGCACGCCGACTCCACCTCCTGGATGCGCGGCGAGCGCAGCAGGAACGCCGCCCCTGCTCCCTCACGGGCCACCGCGTGGAGGGCCTGAGCGCCGTCGTGGGTGTAGGTCAGCTCGCCTTCCTGGGCGGCACGCGTGCAGTCGATGCCGAGCAGGCGGCGCAGCACCAGGCCGTCGAGGACGGTGACGTCGAGCCAGCGCACCACCGGGTGTAGGTCCGCGAGCGCCTCGTCGACCAGCCTCTCGTCCCGCAGGCGCAGCAGACAGGCGCGATCCGGCAGGCGCAGGCCGACGACGCCGCGCGCCGGTTCGCCCGCCAGCCGCGCCAGCAACGTTCGCTCTCCCTCCGGCGTCGCCGGGAAGTCCTCGACGCGGAAGTGCTCCCCCACCGCGCCGAGCCAGTCCTTGGCCTCGCCGCGCCACACCCGATGCGTCGGCAGCAGCACCAGGCCGGGCTCGTCCATCGACGTCAGGTACATGAGGACGTAGTTGTGCGGCGCCTCGGGATCGCTGTCGCCCTGCTCGTGCCGGCGGTCCTGATAGGCGAGCGCGGTCTCGTAGCGGTGGTGGCCGTCGGCGATGAACACGGTCCTGTCGGAGAGGGCCTGGCCGATGCCGTCGATGCGGGAGGGATCGGCAATACGCCAGACGCGATGGCGGTCGCCCGCCTCGTCGCCGACGTCGATCCACGGCGCCTCCTCGGCGCTCTGCCGGCGTGCCGGCTCCAGCGCCTGAAGGCGATCGGGATAGATGCCGAAGATCGGGCTCAGGTTGGCCCGGCAGGCGTCGAGGAGCTTCAGGCGGTCCTCCTTGGCGCGGGCGAAGGTGCGCTCGTGCGGGCGGATGTTGCCGTCGGCGAAGCGCTCCAGGCGCACGGCCGCCATCAGGCCGGCGCGCTGCCGGCGCCCGCCGTCGGGCAGCGCGAAGTCCTGCACGTAGTAGTACAGGCAGGGCTGCGCATCCCGGGTCAGCACGCCGCGCGCGCGCCACTCGATCAGCTCGGCGGCGGAGGCCGCGTAGCGATCGCGCGACCGGTTGAGGATCAAGCGCACCGCGTTGTAGGGGCTGCGCCCGTACAGCCGCTCGAGCTGCCGGTCGTCGATCACGTCATAGGGAGGGGCGATGACGGCGGCGAGGTCGCCGACCGCCGCCGTGTCGTAGTGAAGGGCGCGAAACGGGCGGATTCGAATCATTTCATTCCTGTTTGGGGAGGAACTTCGTGGTTGCCTTTTCAGGCCTCTTCGGCACTGCGTCGCAACTCCGAATCGCGGCGCTAGGCCTCGTTCAGACGCTGGCGCAGGCGCTTGTTCTTCTCGGTCACGGCGCGCGCCATCTCGGCCTTGCCGCGATCGAGCGCCGCGGCCAGGCGCTTGTCGCCGAGGGCGAGGATCTGCGCGGCGAGGATGCCCGCGTTCTCCGCCCCCGGGGCGCCGACCGCCACCGTCGCCACCGGCACCCCGGCCGGCATCTGCACCGTCGCCAGCAGCGCGTCGATGCCGCGCAGGCTGGTCGCGTCGAGCGGAACGCCGATCACCGGCAGCGTCGTGTGGGCGGCGACGACGCCGGCGAGGTGCGCCGCGGCGCCGGCACCGACGATGAAGACCCGTATGCCGCGCTCGCGCGCCACCGTCACGTACTCGATGACCCGCCCCGGGGTGCGATGCGCCGACATGACCTGCACGTCGAAGGCGACGCCGAACGACTCCAGTCGCTTGCAGGCGCGAGACATGATCTCCCAGTCGCTGTCGCTGCCCATCAGCACGGCGACCTGCGGCTTGCGTGTCTTCATGGATTCCGCTCCGTGGCCCGCCGCCCGATGTCGCGGCGGTAGTGCATTCCCTCCCAGTCGATCGCGGCGACCGCACGGTACGCCTCGGCGACGGCCGCCCCGACGTCGTCGCCCAGCGCCGTCACGCCGAGGACGCGGCCTCCGCTGGTGACCACGTCGCCGTCGCGCCGCTTCGTGCCGGCGTGGAACACCACGCCGCCCTCCCAGCCGCGCAGGCGGTCGAGACCGTGAATGACCCTGCCGGTCTCGTAGTTCCCCGGGTATCCCTCCGCCGCCATGACCACGCAGGCGGCGGCGCGCGGGTCCCACTCGATCCGCGCGTCCGGCAGCCGTCCGGTCGCCGTCGCGTGCATGAGCTCGGAGAGGTCGCCGCGCAGGCGCAGCATCAGCGCCTGGCACTCGGGGTCGCCGAAGCGAACGTTGAACTCCAGCACCTTCGGCCCCTCGCGCGTGAGCATCAGTCCGGCGTAGAGCACGCCCCGGTAGACGATCTTGCGCTCCGCCAGGCCGCGCACCACCGGGCACATGATCTCGTTCATGATGCGCTCGTGCAGCGCCGGCGTGAGCACCGGCGCCGGGGAATACGCCCCCATGCCACCGGTGTTCGGCCCGCTGTCGCCGTCGAAGGCGCGCTTGTGGTCCTGCGACGAGGCCAGGGGGACCACCGCGCTGCCGTCGGTCAGCGCCATGAAGGAGACCTCTTCACCTTCCAGGAACTCCTCCACGACGACGCGGCTGCCGGCGTCGCCGAACAGCTTCCAGCGCATGATCTTGTCGATGGCGTCCTCGGCCTCGGCCTCGGTGGCGCACAGGAGGACCCCCTTGCCCGCCGCCAGACCGTCCGCCTTGACGACGATCGGCGCCCCCACCTCGCGCACGTAGCGCAGGGCGTCCTCCGGTTCCGTGAAGCTGGAGAAGAAGCCGGTCGGCACGCGGTGGCGCCGCAGCAGATCCTTGGCGAACGTCTTGCTGCCCTCGAGCTGCGCCGCGGCTCGCGTCGGCCCGAAGCCGAGCAGGCCGTGCGCCTCGAGCGCGTCGACCAGGCCGAGCGTCAGCGGCAGCTCGGGGCCCGGCACGACGAGGTCGACCTTCCGGTCGCCGGCGAAGCGGACGATGTCGTCGACGTTCGCCGGATCGATGTCGGCGATCTCCGCCAGCTCGTCGATGCCGGCGTTGCCCGGCGCGCAGAGGATCTCGTCGACGCGCGGCGACTGCCGCAGCTTCCAGATCAGCGCGTGCTCGCGCCCCCCGCCGCCGACGACCAGAATTTTCATGACGCCCGGCTCTCCGCAGTCTGTCGATTTTCTCCGAAACGAGGCCTTCGACAACGCTCTATTAGCCTGAGCGGTTGGGGGTTTGATTCCAAAGGGATTTTTCCGCTCACCCTGAGCTTGTCGAAGGGTTTCTTCGCATTTGTCGACAGTCTCGGACAGGAGAGCATCACCCCCCTCATCCCGACCTTCTCCCATCCGGGAGAAGGAACTCCTGTACGACGCGTCATCGCAATTCGGAAGCGAGGTGCTCAGTGGCGGAAGTGGCGGACGCCGGTGAGCACCATGGCCAGGCCGAGGCGGTCCGCGGCCGCGATCACGTCGTCGTCGCGCACGCTGCCGCCCGGCTGCACGACGGCGCGCGCACCGGCCGCGGCGGCCTCTTCGACGCCGTCCGGAAACGGGAAGAACGCATCGCTGGCCAGCACCGAGCCCTGCAGTGAGATGCCGACGCGCCCCGCCTTGGCGCGCGCCGCGTGCACCGGATCGACGCGCGAGGTGGCGCCGCCGCCGATCGCCAGCGTGCGGTCCTCGCGCGCGAAGGCGATGGCATTCGACTTGACGTGCTTGACGACCTTGAGCCCGAAGCGCATGGCCGCGACTTCACTCTCGGTCGGCGCGCGCTTGGTCACGACGCGGGCGGCCGCCGGATCTTCCATGGCGAGATCGATGTCCTGCACGAGCAACCCGCCCACCACGGCGCGCATGTCCCGCGTCGCGCCCGCCATCGCCTCCGGATGCCACACCATCAGCCGGCGGTTCTTCTTCTTCTTGAGGAACTCCAGCGCCTGGGGCTCGAATTCCGGGGCGATCAGGACCTCGGTGAAGATCTCGTCGACGATCTTCGACAGCTCCAGGGTCCACGTCCGGTTGGCGATGAGAATGCCGCCGAACGGCGACTCGGGGTCGGTTTCATAGGCGCGGCGGTAGGCCTCGGCGACGGACGACCCGGTGCCGACGCCGCAGGGCGTGTTGTGCTTGAGGATCGCCACGGTCGGCGCCTCGTCGCGGAACTCCAGCATCAGCCACGCCGCGGCGTTGATGTCGACGATGTTGTTGTACGACAGCTCCTTGCCGTGCAGCTGCTCGACGGTGTCGAAGAAGCGGCCGTAGAGCGCCGCGCCCTGGTGCGGGTTCTCGCCGTAGCGCAGGTCCTGCGCCTTGCGCAGGCCGAGGTGAAGGGTCTCGCCAAGGCGCTTCCCTTCCCCGCCGTCGCGGCCGTTCAGGTAGTCGGCGATGGCGCCGTCGTAGCGCGCCGTGCCGGCGAAGGCGGAGCGGGCGAGGCGCGCGTTGGTCGCCTCGGAGACGACCCCGCCGCCGCTGCGCATCTCGGCGAGAACCGGCTCGTAGTCGGCGGGATCGATCACCACCGTGACGTCGCGGTGATTCTTGGCCGCCGAGCGGATCATCGACGGGCCGCCGATGTCGATGTTCTCGATCGCCTCCTCGAGCGTGCAGTCGGGACGCGCCACCGTCGCCTCGAAGGGGTAGAGGTTGACCACCACCATGTCGATCGGCCGGATGTCGTTCGCCGCCATCTGCTCGCGGTGCTTCGGGTCGTCGCGCCGGCCGAGCAAGCCGCCGTGGATCTTCGGGTGCAAGGTCTTCACCCGGCCGTCGAGGATCTCCGGCGAGCCGGTGAAGACGCTCACCGACACCACCGGGATCCCGGCCTTGGCCAGCGCCGCCGCCGTGCCTCCGGTGGAGAGGATCTCGACGCCGAGCTCGTGTAGCCCGCGCGCAAACTCGATCAGCCCGCTCTTGTCGCTCACACTCACCAACGCTCGCTGGACTCTTGTCATGTCACACCGACTCCATGAGAACTCTCGGAACGCGCTTGCCGACGCGCGTCAACACCTCGTAGGCGATCGAGCCCTGCCATTCGGCGACCTCGGTCACCGACAGGTTGGCCGATCCCTGGTCGCCCCACAAGACCACCTCGTCGCCGGCGTCGACCCGGGGCACGTCGGTGACGTCGGCCATGGTGAGGTCCATGCAGACGCGGCCGACGATCGGCGCACGGCGCTGGCGGATCAACACCTGGCCGCGATTGGAGAGCCGCCGGTCGTAGCCGTCGGCGTAGCCGACGGGCAGGACGGCGATACGGCTCGGGCGCCGCGTCACGAAGGTCTGCCCGTAGCTGACCGGGCACTCCGCCGGCACCGCCTTGACCTGCCAGACGCGGGTGCGGAGGTGCATGACCTGCCGCCACTCTCCGTCCTCGGCGGCGGCGGGGGGCACCCCGTAGAGGACGATGCCGGGGCGGACGAGGTTGCCGAAGCTGTCGGGACGAGTCAGCGTGGCGACGCTGTTGGCGAGATGGACCCAGCGCGGCGAGAAGCCCGCCGCGCGCAGCCTGTCGACCCCATCGCGGAAGACTCGGACCTGGCGGTCCGCGAACGGCGTGCCCACCGAGTCGGCGTCGCCGAAGTGGGAGAACACTCCTTCGACATGCAGGCGCGGGCACTCGCACAGCGCCTCGATCAGAGCCGGGAGGTCCTCTGGCAGGGCGCCGAGCCGCGTCATGCCGGTGTCGAGCTTGACGTGAACGTTCAGCGCGCGCTCGCCGAGCGCGGCGGCGAGATCGCGCGTCAGTCGCGCATCGAAGACCGCCACGCTCAGGCCGCGGGCAGCGGCCTCCGCCACCTCGTCGCGCGCCGCACCGGCGAGGACGACGATCGGCTGCGCGACGCCCGCCTCGCGCAGCTCGACTCCCTCCGCCACCGTCGCGACGCCGAACAGATCGGCGCCCGCCGCCGCCAGCACCGGTGCCACCAACGATGCGCCGTGCCCGTAGGCGTCGGCCTTGACCGCGGCGAGGATCGCCACGCCCGGCGGCACACTGGCGCGGATGCGGGCGAAGTTGTCGCGCAGCGCCTGCGCGTCGATCCACGCGATCGTCGGCCGTCCGCTCATCGCCGCTCCCGCGCTCTCGGAGCCGCCAGGGCGGCGGCGAACGGGCGAGGCGAATGGTCCGCAGAAACCTGGCGGCATATGCAGGCTGGGCTGCGGGAACTCATTCACTGCCTCTGGACGTGGAACGGTTGCGGCGAGAACGCCGACCGCTTACCAGACGCCTCCCAGGTTGTAAAGGAAGGGTCGAACGTCTAAGTTTCGCGCATGCGCGTCACTGTGAACGGTGAGCCGCAAGACCTGAACGAGGGTCTCACCGTCAGCCAGCTGGTCGAGCAGCTGCGCCTGAACGGGCGGCGCATCGCCGTCGAGATCAACCGCGACATCCTGGCCCGCGACGAGTACGCGGTGCGAGCCCTGCGCACCGGCGACGAGATCGAGATCGTGCACTTCATCGGCGGGGGCTGAGCGCATGGATGCGGATCTCTTCGAGCTCGGCGGCAAGACGTACCGCTCGCGACTGATCGTCGGCACCGGCAAGTACCGCGACTTCGCGGAGACGCGCGAGGCGATCGACGCCTCCGGCGCGGAGATCGTCACCGTCGCCGTGCGGCGCGTGAACATCACCCGCCCCGGCGACGACAACCTGCTCGACCACCTCGACCTCGACCGCATCACCATCCTGCCGAACACCGCCGGCTGCTACACGGCCGCCGAGGCGATCCGCACGGCGCGGCTGGCGCGCGAAGCCGGCGTCGGCTCACTGCTCAAGCTCGAGGTGATCGGCGACGACAAGACGCTCTTTCCCGACGTGCCGGCGACGATCGAGGCGGCCCGCGTGCTGGTCGACGAGGGCTTCACCGTCCTGCCGTACATCAACGACGACCCGATCGCCGCCAAGCGTCTCGAGGAGATCGGCTGCGCCGCCGTCATGCCTCTCGCCGCGCCGATCGGCTCGGGGCTCGGCATCCGCAACCCCTACAACATCCGGATCATCCTCGAGCAGAGCCGCGTGCCGGTCATCGTCGACGCCGGGGTCGGGACCGCCTCCGACGCCGCCGTCGCCATGGAGCTCGGCTGCGACGCCGTGCTGATGAACACCGCCATCGCCGGCGCCGAGGACCCCGTCCTCATGGCCGAGGCGATGCGGCTGGGCGTCGAGGCGGGGCGCAAGGCCTTTCGGGCCGGCCGCATTCCCCGCAAGCTCTACGCCACGGCTTCGAGCCCGCTCGAAGGCGTGATCCGGTAGACGCCGCGGCCTTCGCCCGCGACGAGCGCGCTGCCGCCGACGGAGCATCGATGGTCCGCCCCTCGTCGCTCGGGCCCGTCTACCTGGTCACCGACCGCAGGGAGACCGGCGGGCGCGACCTCGAAGCGGTCGTCGAGGCCGCGCTGCGCGGCGGTGTTCGCGCCGTGCAGCTTCGCGAACGCGATCTGAGCACGTGCGACCTGCTCGCTCTCGCCACCCGCCTGCGCGCCCTGACCTCCGAGCACGGCGCCCTGCTGCTGGTCAACGACCGCGTCGATGTCGCGCTCGCCTGCGGCGCCGACGGCGTGCACCTGCCCGCCAGCTCCTTCGCCGTGCCCGACGCGCGGGCGCTGCTCGGCCCACGGCGCCTGATCGGCGTGTCGACGCATCACCCAAACGAGGTGGTGGTCGCGGCCGAGAGCGGAGCGGACTTCGCCGTGTTTGGCCCGATCCACGACACACCGTCCAAGCGACCCTACGGACCGCCGCTCGGTCTCGCCGCTCTGCGGCAGGCCGCCGCGGCGTCCATTCCGGTCTATGCCATCGGCGGCATCGACGCCGCGCGCGCCACCGAGGCGCGCCGCAGCGGCGCCGCCGGAGTCGCCGTCGTCCGCGCCATCCTCGCCGCCGCCGATCCGGCCGCGGCGGCGGCCCGGTTGGCGGCAGCGACGAGCGCGTGAGCCGCTGCCCGGGCAGCGCTGAAGCTCAGAGCAGCTTTGTGCGACAAATCCGCTGGGTTCCGAGTTCGTCATTCCCGCGAAAGCGAAAGCGGGAATCCACGGGCCACCCACCCAACCTCCCCGCCTGGATGCCCGCTTTCGCGGGCATGACGGTTGCTACGAGCCTGTAACCAGAATTGTCGCACAAAGCAGCTCAGACCAGCAGGACCAGGGCCAGCAGGGCGGCGGCGGCGATTCCGAGCCGGTCCCAGAAGTGCGGTTGGATCGCGCGCGCGTCGGAGGCGATGCTGCGGACGTCGATCGCCTTGCGAAGCCCGCTGGTGACCGCCTCGACGATCTGCAGGCAATCGTCGGCCATGACGTGACGGAAGGCGTGCCCCAGCTCGACCGAGGCGACGGCCGGCGTGCCGTGATAGCTGACCGCCGGCCCGCCGTAGCCGTAATGCGTGTTGAGGAGCCACCCGATTCCGCCCGCCAGGCCCTTGAAGATCTCGCGCAGTTTCTCCGCGTCGCCTCCGAACCGGCGCGCGATCCGCGCCCCGACCTCGCCGAGCGCGACCAACACTCGCGGCTGCGGCGGGCAGTCGTGCGCCAGGCTCTCCCAGCCGGGCTCGACCAGCTCCGGGTTCTGCGCCAGCATGAAGGACGTCTCCCAGCCGCCGGCGTGCTCCCCTTCGAGCAAGCCCTTCCGCTCCGCCTCGGTCAGCGATCGCCCCAGCGCCGTCTCGAGCGCGGCGAAGCGACGCCCCGTGATGAGCGCGTGCAGAACCGCGATGGACGGCGTGAACATGTGAATGCCGCGGGCACGGCTCACGGCGCGGCAGGCGGCCTCCAGAGCGGCGGCGTGTCGGGGCCCGCCGTGTCCGTTGGTCACGACGATGTAGCGGTACCCGGCGCGCGCCAGCGAGTCGCCGTGCGCGCGCACGGCGCGGTAGACGGTGCGCTGGTTGGCGTTCATGGATCCCGCCAGCGGCAGCTCGTCGGTGCCGAGCGGCAGCGCCGGAAGCTGCACCACGGTCCAGTCGGGGTGCGCCGCGGCGAAGCGGCGCCCGCTCTCCTCGGCCATCCAGCGCGCCATGTAGTAGTCCATCCCCAGCGGCAGGTGCGGCCCGTGCACCTCGAGTGCGCTCACCGGCTGGAAGCAGAGCGTGCGGTTGAAATCGAGCTGGCGGATCTTCGTGTAGCTGAGCTCCTCGGCGCGCGCGATCGGCATGCTGTCCCTCCCTCGGCGCGACCTTAGCCAACAACCAACAACCCAACGACCAACAACCTGCAGCTCATCCTCGCTCGCCGGTATAGAGCGGCAGTCGGTCCCCGACCTCGGCCAAGCGCGGCGCGGCGGCGTCCTTGGGCGAGAGGACGGGATCGCGCAGCGGCCAGTCGATGCCGATGTCGGGGTCGTTCCAGCGCACGGCGATCTCGTCGCTGGCGTCGTAGAGCTCCGTGCACTTGTACTCGACCTCGGCCGCCTCCGAGGTGACGCAGAAGCCGTGCAGGAAGCCCGCCGGTACGTACAACTGGCGGCGGTTGTCGGCCGACAGCGTCACGCCCACCCAGCGCCCGAAGGTCGGCGAGCCGCGCCGCACGTCGACGGCGACGTCGAAGATCTCGCCCTGCAGGGCGCGCACGAGCTTGCCCTGCGGGCGCCGGCACTGCCCGTGCAGCCCGCGCAGCGTGCCGCGCTTCGAGCGCGAGTGGTTGTCCTGCACGAAGGTCTCGCGGATACCGCCGTCGGCGTACTTGGCGGCGTGGTAGACCTCGAAGAAGAAGCCGCGCTCGTCGCGGTGGACGTCGGGCTCGACGACGATCACGCCCGGCAGACCGGTGGGCAGAAACCGCATCGCTCCTCACCACTCCTGGCGAGCATCTCCAGCAAGTACTGCCCGTAGGCGCTCTTGCCCATCGGCGCCGCCAGCCGCTCGACGTCGGCGGCCGTGATGTAGCCCATGCGGAAGGCGATCTCCTCGAGGCAGGCGACCTTGAGCCCCTGCCGCTCCTCGATCGCCTGAATGAAGTTCGACGCCTGCAGCAGCGCCTCGTGCGTGCCGGTGTCGAGCCAGGCGATGCCGCGCCCCAGCTTCTCGACGTGCAGGTCGCGCGCCTCCAGGTAGCGCAGGTTGACGTCGGTGATCTCCAGCTCGCCGCGCGCGGACGGCCGCAGAGAGCGCGCGATGTCGACGACGTGCGTGTCGTAGAAGTAGAGGCCGGTCACCGCGTACGAGGAGCGCGGCTGGGCCGGCTTCTCCTCGAGGCCGACGGCGCGCCCGCGCGGGTCGAACTCGACCACGCCGTAGCGCTCCGGGTCGCGCACCCAGTAGCCGAACACGGTGGCGCCGCTGTCGCGCCCGGCGGCGCGGCGCAGGAAGTCGGGGAAGCCGTGGCCGTAGAAGATGTTGTCGCCCAGGGCCAGAGCCACCGGATCGGAACCGATGAACGAGTCGCCGATGAGGAACGCCTGGGCGATGCCGTCCGGGCGCGGCTGCACGGCGTAGCGGATCTCGCAGCCCGACCTCGCCGCCGTCGCCGAGCAGCCGCTTGAACGCCTCCTGCTCGTGCGGGGTGGTGATGACCAGGATCTCGCGGATGCCCGCCAGCATCAGCGTCGACAGCGGGTAGTAGATCATCGGCTTGTCGTAGATCGGCACCAGCTGCTTGCTGACCGCGAGCGTCAGCGGATAGAGCCGCGTGCCCGATCCCCCGGCCAGGATGATGCCCTTTCTCACCGTCGTCCCACCCCGCGGCGCTTCATAGCGCGAACGCGCCGCTCATCCAACCTCGTTCCGCGCGGCGCCGCGCCGGCGCATCGGGGCGGGCCGAATCCGCCTCACGTCGCACCGCTGGTCAGCCCCAGCCGCTCGCGGCCGTAACGCCCCGCCTGCACCGCCGCGCACCAGTCGCGGTGCTCGAGGTACCAGCTCACCGTGGCGCGAATCCCCGCCTCGAAGTCGTGCCGCGCGCGCCAGCCGAGCTGCTCGCGGATGCGCGTCGAGTCGATCGCATAACGCCGGTCGTGTCCGGGGCGGTCGGCGACGAAGGACTTCAGCTCGGCGTAGCCGCCGATGCCCTTGTCCGCCAGGGCCGGGTTGCGCGCCGGCGGCAGCAGCTCGTCGAGAACGGCACACAGGCGGTCGACCAGCTCGAGATTGGTGCGCTCGTTGTGGCCGCCGATGTTGTACTTCTCGCCCGGCTGGCCGCGTTGGAGAACGAGCAGGATGCCCTCGCAGTGATCCTCGACGAAGAGCCAGTCGCGCACGTTCCCGCCGTCGCCGTAGATCGGCAGCTGCTTCCCCTCGACCGCGTTGAGGATCATCAGCGGGATCAGCTTCTCGGGAAACTGAAAGGGACCGTAGTTGTTCGAGCAGTTGGTGATCAGGACCGGCAGGCCGAAGGTCTCGTGATAGGCGCGCACGAAGTGGTCGGCCGCCGCCTTCGACGCCGCGTAGGGCGAGTTCGGCGCGTACGGCGTCGTCTCCGAGAACAGGCCGGCGGGACCGAGGCTGCCGTAGACCTCGTCGGTCGAGACGTGCAGGAAGCGGAAACGCGCCCGCGCCGCCGCGTCGAGCTCGGCGAAGAAGCCGCGCCCGGCCTCGAGCAGCTCGAAGGCGCCTCCGACGTTCGTCTCGAGGAACGCGCGCGGCCCGTCGATCGATCGGTCGACGTGCGTCTCGGCGGCGAAATTCACCACCCAGGTGGGGCGGTAGCGCCGGTAGAGGTCGGCCACCGCCTGGCGGTCGGCGATGTCCATGCGGACGAACTCGAAACGCGCGTCGCCCTTGACGTCCTCCAGGCTGAGCAGGCTGCCGGCGTAGGTCAGCTTGTCCGCCACCACGACACGGGTGTCGGTGCGGCGCAGCGCCAGGCGGACGAAGTTCGAGCCGATGAAGCCGGCACCGCCGGTGACGATCAACGTGTCCATGCGCGCTTGTGCTGGCCGTTCTCCGCGTTCATCGTGCCCTTCGTGGTGGATCTTCTGCCGTCGGATCGCTGTTAGTTAGCCCGCCTGGTGCTCGGGACGCAACAAGTCGATCACGGTCTTCACCGGTGCGAAGCTGAGCGGCGGAAGCTCGACGAAGACCGTGTTCCAACCGGCCATCGCGCCGTTCCACAGGCCCGGGCGCTCGAGCGCCTCGAGCGCCCGGCCGTCCTTCGACTTGCGGGCGATGAACACCGCGTCCGCATCGACGAAGCGCCGCAGGTCGTGCGGCCGCCCGCGCCAATCGCGCACCCCGCAGGCGAGGTGAACGGGGTTGAAGTGGGTGGCCGAGGCGAAGATCTCCCGCTGCCGCTGCGAGCCCGGATCGATCTGGGCGCTCTCGACGATCTGCAGCGACAGGTCGCCGTTCTTCCCCCGTACCCAGAACGGTCCGCCGCCCGGCTCGCCGGTGTTGGGCACGACGCCGCACACGCGCAGAGGCCGATCCAGACGCTCGACCGCGAAGGCGCGCCGCGCGCCTGCCGGTGCGCCGCCGAGGTCGGACGGCACGGCGACCGAGAGCTCGCCTGCCGTGAAGCGCAGCGCCTCATCGACGAGTGCGCCATCCTCGCCGCCCGCCAGCCGCGACAGATAGAGGAACACCTTCTCCTGCAATCCGACCAGCAGGCCCAGCAGGGCCTTCTTGACGTCGATCACGCGCGGCCGCAGGGTCTCGGGCAGCACGTTGTCGACGTTCTGCACGTGGATCAGGTCGCCGCCCAGATCGTTCAGGTTCTCGATCAGGGCGCCGTGCCCGCCGGGGCGGAACAGAAGCTGGCCGGCGGCGGTGCGAAAGGGCTGGCCGTCGAGATCCGCTGCCAACGTGTCGGTCGATGGCTTCTGGACCGAGAAGCCGACCTCGAGCCGCCCGCCGTAACGCCTCCGATGGACTGGGCGGATCGCCTCCAGCAGCGCTTCGAAGCGCCCGCGGTGCTCGGGCGAAACGGTGAAGTGGAGCCGCACGACGCCGTCGTTTCCGGCCAGGTACTCGGCCGCCTCGCTCAGGTGCTCCTCGAAGGCCGTGCGGCTGCGGCCCGCATAGCGATGGAACTGCAGCAACCCCTTCGGAAGCGATGCGTAGTCGAGGCCGGCTTCTGTCAACAGGGAGTCGAGCAGCGGGGCGAGCTCGCCGCGGGCCACCAGCTCAGCCGGCTCGAGCCCGCGCCGCGCCATCACGTCTCGCAGATCGTCATAGAACGCGAAGCGCCCGATGTTGTCGGCGAAGGTCAATACGTCGCCCGCGTTCGCATTTCCCGCCGCCGCCTGGCGCTGCAGGGATGCGCGGCTGCTGTCGGCGCACTCGTGACGCGCCCAGAGCAGCGCCTGGAACATGCGACTCGCTGCGCCGGAGGCGGGCACGAAGCGCGCCAGGCGGCCCTCCAGGCGCGCCTTCTCGTAGTCGCGCAGAGCGGCCTCGAGCGCGCCGGCATCGAGCGGCCGAATCCCGTCGCCGAGGCGGCAGGGTCGATCGAGAGCGATGTAGTGCGGCGGGCCGTCGAGCAGCCGCATCTGCCGACGCGCCTCGTCGACAGAGATCCCTCGCTCCTCGAGCTGTCGAAGGTCGTCACTTCTGAACATCAGGCCCCACATCCCGGCGGCGACCGCGCCGCCGGGATGCTTCTTACTAACATCGGGCCGCTCGAGGAAGAGAGGTTCGGCGCCGAATGAAGGGGCGCCGCGAGAACGGTAGCGCGCCGCCGCGCGGGTCGAGGGCGACGCTTTGCTTCGACGGGCCTACGCGGCGCGCGGGTGGCGCTGGTCCTGAAGCGCTGCGCACACCGCCTGGAACTCGCGTTCCAGATCGGGCAGCAGCGCCCGCAGATCGCCGAGCGATGCGGCGCGACCGCCCGTCTCGAACCGCTGGCAGATCGCCGTCAGATCGTCGGCGCCGAAATTGGCCGCGCTGCCCTTCAGGCTGTGCGCCTGGAAGCTCACGCTGCGCGCGTCGCCGGTGGCGACCGCCTTCTTGATCCCGTCCACCCGCTGTGGCGCCTGCTCGAGGAAGATGTCGATCAGCTCGCCGACCAGGTCCTCGCCGTTTTCGCCGTCCAGCTCGCGCAGGCTCGCCAAGGTCTTGCTATCGATGACCGTCATTCGCTCCTCGAAGGTTCCTACTGGCAACACAGCATCCGTCGTGCCGCGTACCACAGGCACCGGGCGCTTCGCGCGCTGCTCCGCGCACGGCGCGGCGGGAACGTCAACGAACCGGCTGATCTGGAGAAACCGCCCGATTTTGTGACGCTCCGAAGGGCGGTGGTCTCCCGGGGGCTCAGACCGGGCCGCCGTCCGGGCGCCCGAACAGATGCAGACTCCGCTCCCGGGTCCGCTGCAGCTTTGCGAGGAACCGATCGCGCCCGATGAGCTTGGCTCCCAGCCGCTGCATGTGGGGCGTCAGGGTCTGGATGTCGAGCCACTCGAGGCCGCGCTGGCGCAGATGGTCCACCAGATGAAGGATGGAGAGCTTCGACGCATTCGGGCTCACGTAGAACATGCTCTCGGCAGCGAAGGCGCCGTCGACGTCGACCCCGTAGAGTCCGCCGACCAGCCGGCTGCCGTCCCAGGCCTCTACGCTGTGCGCGATCCCCAGGCGGTGCAGGCGTATGTAGGCGACGATGACCGCCGGCGTGATCCAGGTCCCCACCTGCGTCGGGCGCGGCGTCTCCGCACAGGCGCGAATGACCGCTCCAAACGACTCGTCGACCGAGAAGCGCAGCCGACTCTGCCGCCGCGCGCGGGCGAGGCTGCGCGGCACGTGCAGGTCCGAGAACTCGAGCACTCCTCGCTCGGCGGGGCAGAACCAGAGCAGCGGCAGCTTCTCCACCGGCCAGGGGAAGATCCCGCGCCTGTAGGCGGCCATGATCGATTCCGGATGCAGGTCGCCGCCGATGGCGACGATGCCCTCCGGGCTCGCCGTGCGCGGGTCGGGAAATTCGATGATGGCCATCACCGCCTGACGCGGGGCTCGCTCGCCTGCGGATCGACGATCCCGGTCCCGTCCCAGCGGAACACCCTCCGGCTACTTTTTCAAGCACAACTCGCCGAAGGAGGGAACCGGCTGCGGCATTGTTTGGGTGTTGGCTGCGGCGGCCGCAGCACAACCCGGATCGACGGCGCCGCGGGCGCAAGCCCGCGGCGGCGTACACGCATGTCCGATCTGGTCGAGACGTTCGGCGGACACTTCATGAGCCCGGTGGCGGATCCGTACCCGGCCTACGCCCACCTGCGGCGCCAGGAGCCGGTCAAGCTGCTCGATCTGCCGATGGGGCCGGGCTATCTCGTCAGCCGCTACGACGACGTGCAGCGCGGTCTGACCGACGCCGCCACGTACTCTTCGCGCGCCAACGCCAACGGCATCGGTCTGGTCATGGGGCGCACCATCCTGGAGATGGACGGCGTCGAGCACACGCGTCACCGCAGCCTGATCGCACCGGCGTTCGTCCCCAAGGCGTTGCGCGGCGACCTGCCGCAGGTCGTCGGCGCCGTCGTCACCGAACTGATCGACGCCTTTGCCGCCGACGGACGCGCCGACCTGGTTTCGCAATTCACCTTCCTGCTCCCGATCAAGGTGATCGCGTGGGTAATCGGCGTGCCGATGGAGGACTACCGCACCTTCCACCACTGGGGCCTCGACATCATCGGCTTCACCGACGATCCGCCGAAGGGCTTCCAGGCGGCGCAGAAGCTGGTCGATTTCCTGCGCCCTCTGCTCGAGCAGCGGCGCGCCGAGCCGCGCGACGATCTGATCAGTCGCCTGGTGCACGCCGAGGTCGAGGGCGAGCGGCTCAGCGACGAGGAGATCTTCTGCTTCCTGCGCCTGCTGCTCCCCGCCGGCGCCGAGACCACTTACCGCCTCATCGGCAACACGCTCTTCGCCCTGCTCGGCGACGCCGCGCTCATGGAGGCGGTGGGGCGCGGGGGGGGGGGAGTTGTTGGGTTGTTGGTTGTTGGTTCTCAAAGCTCCGACAACCAACAACTCGACGACGAACAACCTGGCGGGGCGGCTGGGCGGATTGTTGGGCAAGCTTCCCGGGTACCTTGAGCCGGCGGCGGCCTTTGGATAGCTTCGCGCTGTTGGCTGTGAGGCGCATGAGCAATCCCGAAGCGAGGACGGCGACCCGTTCGGTCGCGATCGGCCCGGTGACCGTCGGCGGCGGAGCGCCGATCCCCGTGCAGAGCATGTGCGCGACGAAGACGCGCGACATCGATGCCACCGTGGCGCAGTGCGAGCAGCTGCGCGCGGCCGGTGCGGCGATCGTCCGCATCGCCATCGACAACGACAAGGAGGTCGCGGCGCTGCGCGAGATCCGGCGTCAGACGCGCGCCACACTGGTCGTCGACCTGCAGGAGAACTACCGCCTGGCGTCGCCGGTGGCACCCTACGTCGACAAGATCCGCTACAACCCCGGCCACCTGCACCACGTCGAGCGCCACAAGACGATCGCCGAGAAGGTCGCCTGGCTGGTTTCGGTGGCGCGCGACAACGACTGCGCCGTTCGCATCGGCGTCAACTGCGGCTCCGTGGCGCCCGAGTTCCTCGACCGCCATCCCGGCGACCAGCTCGAAGCGATCGTGCAGTCCGCTCTCTACCACTGCGCCCTGATGGAGGACCTCGGCTTCGAGCGCTTCGTCGTGTCGCTCAAGGACTCCGATCCGGCCAAGGTAGTGGAGGTCAACACCCGCTTCGCCGCCGCACGGCCCGACGTCCCGCTGCACCTCGGCGTCACCGAGGCCGGTCTGCCGCCGCAGGGGATCGTCAAGTCGCGCCTCGCCTTCGAGAAGCTGCTGGCGCGCGGCATCGGCGACACCATCCGCGTCTCCCTCACGCTGCCCAACGAGCGCAAGCACGAGGAGGTCGAGGTCGGGCACGCCATCCTCGAGGACGTCCGCGCCGGGCGCTTCATCTCCGTCCCCGACTTCGGCCAGGGGCTCAACATCATCTCCTGCCCGAGCTGCTCGCGGGTCGAGAACGAGAGCTTCGTCAACCTCGCGCAGGAGGTGCGCGCCCTGACCGAGTACGCCGCTGGCCACCGCCTGACCATCGCGGTCATGGGCTGCAGGGTCAACGGCCCGGGCGAGACCGACGACGCCGACCTCGGGCTGTGGTGCGGCCCCTCCACCGTCGTGCTGAAAAAGAAGGACGTGAAGATCGGCTCCTTCGGCTACGGCGAGGTGCTGTCGCGCCTGCGCGAAGAGCTGGACCGGCTCATCGAGGAACGCGCCGCGTAGACCTGGCCAGCAACCGGAAATCCGCCGCCGGCTCTTGTGCGCGGATGCCGATCGTTGCTAAACCCGTCGCCGTTCGTCGGCCGCTGAAGGTCGAAAATCGCGATGAGCACTCCGATGTCCCGCCTTCCCAAGATGATGATCGGCTTCGTCGTGCGCCGCTGCGCGGTGGAGCTGGGTCGTCCACCCAGCGCGGCCGAGTTCGCCGCGTGGGCGAACGACTGCGGGGAGGAGCCGGGAGAGCGCTACTGCCTGTTCGGCCGCCCGATCAGCGCGGCAGAGGCGGCGTTGATCCTCAAGCATCAGTCGCGCCTGGTCACCGCCCGGAGCGCCGCGCCCGAGGAGAAGTACTTCGAGAACGGCGCGTCGTCACCGGCGGCGCCTTCGGAGGACAACGTCGTCAGTCTCGCCGACGTGCGCGACCGGCTCGCCGCGGCGCGCAGCCAGGCCGAACGCAAACGCGGCTGAGTTGCAAGTTGTTGGTTGTTGGGTTGTTGGTTGTTGGCAAATCAACGATCGACTGACGAACCCAACAACCCAACAACCAACAACCCGCCCCAAGATGTCCGTCGAGTTCGTCCCCGCCGCCACCGTGCGCGACGTCATGCGGCGCGTGGAAGAAGCGCGCCAGCGGGCGATAGAGCGCCTTCCGCCCCCGCCCGCCGGCGAGGACGACCCGCAGTACTGGGAGCAGGTCTTCGAGGTCAACGCCGGCGAGGTGCTCGGCGCGTTGCAGCGCGTGCAGCTCGGCGCCGAACAAATGGTGCGCTACCGGTTCTACGACCGGCGCGGCGGCGACCTGCTGGTGCGTCCGTTCGTCGCCGGCGCGACGACCGACGTCGACCCGATCCGCCAGCTCATCGACTGGCACGCGCCGCCGGACTCGATCGCGGCGTCGCTGCGCGACCGGCCGGCGCGCGACGTCGACTTCCTCTACCGCCACTTTCGCTTCGAAAGATCGGCGCCCGGCTACTTCGAGTACTGGGTGGCCATGCAGGAGATGTGGGCGAGTGCGCGCTGGATCCATTCGCACATCATCGCGGACGGGGAGGAGTTCGCCGCCACCGCCGAAAGAGAGGGATGGGTGATCCGGCAGCCGGTGGAACGCTTCGAGCCGGCGGTGGTGCGGGAGGAGGCCGGCGCCGAGCTGGCCGTTCTGGCGTACTGTCCGCTCGAGCACCAGACGGTCGGCCTGCACCGGATCCGCATCGGCGCCGACCAGGACATCCGCTTCCTCGAAACGATTCCGGTGGCACAGGGGCCGAAGGGCTACATCATATAATGGTTGTTGGTTGTTGAGTTGTTGGTTGTTGGTTTTTTCCAACAACCCAACAACCAACAACCCGGGGTGGTTGGGGGGTGTTGGGCAAGCGCTCTTGCCTTTAGCGAAAGTTTAGCGAAAATAGGGGCGTGCCACCCCCCACAGCCGCGCTTCGCCGCGCACGTCTCGCCGCCCTCGAGCTGCCGGGATCGGTGCGGATCGGCCCGGCCCCGGTGGAGCCGATCCGCCGGCTCGAGTCGGGGATCGGCGTCCTCGACACCCTGCTCGACGGCGGGCTGCCGCGCGGCCACCTGAGCGAGATCGTCGGCGCGCCGCCCGCCGGCGGCACCGCCCTGGCCTGGACCTTCCTGGCGACCACCACCCGCCGGGGCGAGCTCACCGCCGTGATCGACCTGCCGAATGCCCTGCACCCGCAGGCGTTGTGGACGGCGGGCGCCGACCTGGAACGGGTGCTGTGGGTGCGGCCGCCCTCCCCTCTCGCCGGCCTCCAGTGCACCGAGCTGCTCCTCTCGGCCGGCGGCTTCGGCCTGATCGTTCTCGATCTCGGCCTGCCGGGAGCGCGGCGCCTGCCGGATCGCGCCTGGCCGCGCCTGACCCGCATCGCCAGGGAGGCCGGAACGGCCCTGGCCATCCTCGCCCCGCGCCGCGTCGCCGGCAGCTTCGCCACCCTCAGCATCGCCCTCACCTGCCGGCGCGTGCGCTGGGAGCGCGGCCTGCTCGACGGATCGACCAGCAGCGTGCTCCTGGCGCGGAGCAAGGTGGGACCGCCCGGGCGGACGGCCCTGCTCTCGCTGCGCTGCGGGCCAGATCCCGGGCGCTGACTCCGATGCGCCTCGCCTGCCTGCACGTCCCGGGATTTCCCCTGGCCGCCTGGTACCGCGCCGAGCCGGAGCTGCGCGGAACGCCACTGGCGGTGACCGAGGGGCGAGGGCCGCGCGCCCGCATCGCGGCGTGCTCGCCGGAGGCGGAGCGGCGCGGGGTATCGGCCGGGCTGAGCGCCGCCCAGGGCACGGCGATCTGCGCCGCCCTTCTCCTGCGCCCGGCCTCGCCGGACGCCGAGCGGGCGGCGCAGGAAGCGCTGTGCGACGTGGCCTACTCGTTCTCGCCCCGCATCGAGGACGCCGGCCCCGGCGTGGTCTATCTCGACGGCGAGGGGCTCTGCGCCGTGCACGGCTCCGAGCCGGAGCTGGCCCGAGACCTGGTCGCCCGCGCTGCTCTCGCCGGGCTCGACGCCGCGGCGGGGATCGCGTCGAGCAAGATCGCCGCCCGGCTCGCGGCGCGCGACGGCGGCGGAACGGCGGTGATTTCGCCGCATCAGGAGTGGCACTTCCTCGCCCCCCTCCCGATCGACACCCTCGAGCCCGGACCGGAGCTGCGGGAGACCCTCGCCCGCTGGGGAATCCGCTGCCTGGGGGATCTCGCGGCGCTGCCGGCGAGCGCCGTGGCGACACGGCTCGGTCCGCAGGGAGCACGGCTGGCGCGGCGAGCGCGCGGCGAAGAGGAAGATCCGCTGGTGCCGAGGCCGCTGCCGATGCGCTTCGAGGAGACGGTCGAGCTCGACTACGGTGTCGAAAGCCTGCAGCCGTTCGTCTTCGTGGCGCGCGCCCTGCTCGATCGCCTGACGACGCGCATCGCCCTGCGCGGCCTGTTGTGCGGCGATCTGCGCCTGTCGCTCGGGCTGGTCGACCGGAGACGCGACGAGCGCACGGTGCCGGTCGCGGTCCCCAGCAACGACCGCAAGGCGCTGCTCACCCTGCTGCGGTTGCACCTCGAGGCCCACCCCCCGCCAGCCGCGGTCGAATCGATTCGTCTCGCCGCCGTCCCGGAGCGGCTGCGCCCGGCCCAGCTCGACCTCTTTCGCCCGCGCGGGCCCTCCCCTGCCCGCCTGGCCCTCACCCTGGCCCGCCTCACCGCCCTGTGCGGAGCCGATCGCCTGGGCGCCCCGCTGGTAGCCGACTCGCACCGCCCCGACGCTTACGGAACAGCGCCCTTCCAAGGCAATGCCGTCGATGGCGCCAGAAACACCGGCTCACCGGCTCACCCGCTCACCAGCTCACCGGTCACCGGTCACGCCTCCTCCCCCCGCGACCACATCCCGCTCGCCCTGCGCGCGATCCGGCCGCCGCAAGAGCTGGAGGTCTTCTGCAACCGCGGCCGGCCCGATTTCCTCCGCCTCGCCCATCAGGAAGCACCGGCGCACTGCACACCGGCACACCGGCACACCGGTCACCGGTCACGCCCCTTCCCCCTATCGCTGCAACGGGCGGATCGTGAGCATGGCCGGGCCCTGGCGGGCGCAGGGCGAATGGTGGCTCGAGGGCGGATTCAGCCGCGACTATTACGACGTGCAGTTGAGTGACGGCGTCCTGTATCGGCTTTTTTTCGACCGGCGGACGCAGCGCTGGTTCGTGGACGGGGTTTATGACTGACAGCGCTTTTCTTCACCGCCTGCCGCGGCCTTCCCGGCCTTCCCGTCTTTCGCCGCGCTCTTGCTCTCCTTCGCCACCTTGGGAGCTTGTCGCGCCTGGATCTTGGCATCGACCAGGGTCAGGAAGCGGCGCACGTCCTCCTGGCTGCGCAGCGGCATCTTGACCCAGCGCACCGTGCCGCGGCGCGGCGTGGCCTTCACCAGCTGAACGATGTGATCGTCGTACTTCGGGCTGTGATGCAAATACGATTCCGCTCGCGCCCCGACGGCGACCAGCCCGACGAGCGACTGGGCCAGGTACAGGGCGCAACCGGTGACGTGATTGAGCTGAAACCGCAGCGCCCAGCCCCCGCTGGGGCTGTAGCGGTAGAACTCGGGATCCAATCCCAGGTCGGCCAGACCTTTCAGCGCCGTCTGATAACGGCTCCAAGCCGACCCGAGCAGGGCGCGCAGATTCGAATCGGAAGGACGCTTGGCTTGCTGATGAGTAGGTGATTCCTCGGTCGATGCTGCCTCGATCGATTCGGCCATGCACTAGCATGTCGCGATGCGCGCAACGATTCAAGAGCAAGTGAGGAATGGATTACGTCGAGCTGCGTTGCCGCAGTGCTTTCAGCTTCCTCGCCGGGGCCTCGCCGCCGGAGGATCTGGTCGCCCGCGCGGCGGCGCTCGGCTACCCGGTCCTCGCCCTCGGCGACCGCGATGGGGTCTACGGCGCCCCCCGCTTCCACCAGGCCGCCCGCCGCGCCGGCCTGCGCGCCCTCATCGGCTGCGCCCTGTCGATTTCACCTGTCACCGGTCACCCGCTCACCGGCTCACCGGCTCACCGGCGCATCGGCGCACCGGCACACCGGCTCACCAGTCTTTATCTCCTGGTCGCCGAGCGCGCCGGCTATCGCCACCTGTGCCGGCTGCTGACCGACGCCAAGCAGCGCGCGCCGAAGGGGCAATCCCGCGCCTTCTGGCGGGATCTCGAGGGGCGCAGCGAGGGACTGGTCTGCCTGGCGGGCGGTGCCGACGGCCCCCTGGCCGAGGCGGCGCGGCGCGGCGACGAGGAGAGCGCCGGCGCGATCCTGCGCCGCCTGCAGGGCCTCTTCCCCGGCCGCCTGTACGTCGATCTGCAGCGCCACCTCGACCCGTCCGCGGAGCGACTCAACCGCGCCCTGGCGGCGCTGGCGCACCGGCAGGGCGTCCCGCTCGTCGCCACCAACGACGTGCGCCACGCCCTGCCGCGCGGGCGCGCGCTGCTCGACGTGCTCACCTGCCTGGGCGAGAAGACCACCCTGGACGCCGCCGGGCGCCGCCTGCTGCCCAACGCCGAGCGACACCTCAAGCCGGCGCGCGAGATGGCGGCGCTGTTCCGCGACTGCCCGGACGCGCTCGCCAACACGCGGCGCATCGCCGAGCGGTGCGAGTTCACCCTCGACGACCTCGGCTACCGCTTCCCCGACTATCCGCTGCCGCCCGGCGAGACGCCGATCGGCCACCTGCGCGAGCTGGCCTGCACCGGCGCCCGCGAGCGCTACGGAAGGATCACCCCGCGCGTCCGCCGCCAGCTCGAGCACGAGCTCGACATCATCGGCAAGCTCGACCTCGCCGGCTACTTCCTGATCGTCTGGGACATCGTGCGCTTCTGCCGCGCCGAGCGCATCCTCGCGCAGGGACGCGGCTCGGCCGCCAACTCGGCGGTGTGCTACTCGCTCGGCATCACCGCCGTCGATCCCATCGGCATGGAGCTGCTGTTCGAGCGCTTCCTGTCCGACGAGCGCGGCGAGTGGCCCGACATCGACATCGACCTGCCGAGCGGGGACCAGCGCGAGAAGGTGATCCAGTACGTCTACCGGCGCTACGGCGAGCGCGGCGCGGCGATGACCGCCAACGTCATCACCTACCGGGCGCGCAGCGCCGTGCGCGAGGTGGGCAAGGTGCTCGGCTTCGGCCCGGAGCAGGTGGACAGGCTCTCCAAGCTGCTGCGGCGCTTCGAGTTCCGCGACGACCGGGACGACCTGGCCGCGCAGCTGCGGGAGGGAGGCGTCGACCCCGGCGCGCCGCGGGTCCGGCTGCTGGTCGACCTGGTCGGGCAGATCCAGAACCTGCCGCGCCATCTCGGCCAGCACTCCGGCGGCATGGTCATCGCCGCGGGGCGGCTCGACGAGGTGGTGCCGCTGGAGCCGGCCACCATGCCGGGCCGCGTGGTGGTGCAGTGGGACAAGGAGGACTGCGCCGACCTCGGCATCATCAAGGTCGACCTGCTCGGCCTCGGCATGCTGGCGGTGCTCGAGGAGGCCATTCCGCTGGTGCGCGAGCACGAGGGGATCGAGGTCGACCTGGCGCACCTGCCGCCGGACGATCCGAAGACCTACGAGATGATGCGGCGCGCCGACACCGTCGGCGTGTTCCAGGTCGAGAGCCGCGCCCAGATGGCGACCCTGCCGCGCATGAAGCCCGAGCGCTTCTACGACCTGGTGGTCGAGGTGGCGATCATCCGCCCCGGGCCCATCGTCGGCCAGATGGTCCACCCCTACCTCGACCGGCGCAACGGCCGCGAGCCCGGTCACCTACGCCCACCCGTTGCTCGAGCCGATCCTGCGGCGCACGCTCGGCGTGCCGCTCTTCCAGGAGCAGGTGCTGCGCATGGCCATGAGCATGGCCGGCTTCAGCGCCGGCGAGGCCGAGGAGCTGCGCCGCGCCATGGGCTTCAAGCGCTCGGTGGAGCGCATGCGGGAGATCGAGGAGCGCCTGCGCGCGCGGCATGGCGGCGCGCGGCATCGACCGGGGCGACCGCCGACGCCATCGTCCAAGAGCATCACCTCCTTCGCGCTCTACGGCTTCCCCGAGAGCCACGCCGCCAGCTTCGCCCTCATCGCCTACGCCTCCGCCTACCTGCGCGCCCACCACCTGGCCGCCTTCACCTGCGCCATGC
This sequence comes from uncultured bacterium, assembly GCA_963721115.1. Classification (GTDB taxonomy): domain Bacteria; phylum Desulfobacterota; class Binatia; order HRBIN30; family CADEER01; genus CAVRIA01. The sequence goes on along the minus strand of CAVRIA010000021.1, from coordinate 169,656 downwards.
TCAACAACTGGCCGCTCGGCTTCTACCACCCCGCCACCCTGGTGAAGGACGCCCAGCGCCACGGCCTGCGCGTGCTGCCGATCGACGTGACGAGGTCGGGCTGGAAATGCGGATTGGAGAAGGGGGTTACGCTGTTAGGGGGTTACGCTGTTAAGGGCCCCTCCTCTCCTCCCCGACAACCAACACCCTAGCCCCTAACCCCCTGCCCCCAGGGGTTACGCTGTTAGGGGGTTATGCTGTTAAGGGCCCCTCCTCTCCTCCCCTGACAGCCAACACCCTAGCCCCTAACCCCCTCCCCCCAGGGGTTACGCTGCTAGGGGGTTACGCTGCTAGGGGCCGTTCCTCTCCTCCCCTGACAGCCAACACCCTAGCCCCTAACACCCTGGCCCCAGGGGTTACGCTGTCAGGGGGTTACGCTGTTAAGGGCCCCTCCCCTCCTCCCCTGACAGCCAACACCCTAGCCCCTAACACCCTGGCCCCAGGGGTTACGCTGTCAGGGGGTTACGCTGTTAAGGGCCCCTCCTCCTCCCCTGACAGCCAACACCCTAGCCCCTAACCCCCTGGCCCCAGGGGTTACGCTGTCAAGGGGTTATGCTGCTAAGGGCTCCTCCTCTCCTCCTCCCCTAACAGCCAACCCCCTAACAGCTAACCCCCTAGCCCCTAACCCCCTGTCCCTGCGTCTCGGCCTGCGCTACGTGGCCGGGCTGCGCGAGGCGGCGGGCAGGCGCATCGAGGAGGAGCGGGACAAAGCGCCCTTCGCCTCCATCGACGACGTCGCGATCCGCTGCGGGCTGCGCGACGCCGAGCTGCAGACGCTCGCCCACATCGGCGCCTTCGCCGCCTTCGGCCTGACCCGGCGCGAGGCCCTGTGGCAAGCCGCCGCCGTGCCGAAGGAACCGCTGTTCAAGACAAGGGGTTACGCTGTTAGGGGGTTAGGGGGTTATGCTAATGATGAACACGATGAACGGAGAGACGAAAAGGTCGTTTCGCGGGTTGCTGGTGTGGCGCCAGGCGATGGAGCTGGCGAGAGATTGCTATCATCTGACGCGAAGGTTTCCCCAAGAAGAGCTATACGGTCTGACCAGCCAGATTCGCCGCGCGGCAACTTCGGTGCCGGCGAACATCGCGGAGGGCAGCGGGCGAGCGACGAGGAAGGATTACGTCCATTTCCTGCGAATCGCCCAGGGCAGTCTGCGCGAGCTGGAAACTTACCTCCTTCTGGCAACGGAGGTGAATCTCGCTCAGCGCGACGCCACGACACCGCCTCTGGCAAAGATTCAATCCGTGGCCAGATTGCTGAACCGCCTGATCCAATCGTTGACAAAAGAAAAGGGGCTACGCTGTTAGGGGGTTACGCTGAGAGGAAGGATGCTACGCTGCTAGGGGGTTACGCTGTTAAGGGCTCTTCCTCTCCTCCCCTAACAGCCAACACCCTAACCCCTAACCCCCTGACCCCAGGGGTTACGCTGCTAGGGGGTTACGCTGTTAAGGGCTCTTCCTCCCCTCCCCTAACAGCCAACACCCTAACCCCTAACCCTACGCCCCCAGGGGTTACGCTGCTAGGGGGTTACGCTGCTAAGGGCCCATCCTCCCCTCCCCTAACAGCCAACCCCTAACAGCTAACCCCCAACAGCTAACCCCCTAGCCCCTAACCCCCTAGCCCCTATGAGCCTCCTCGAGCGCACTCTCGCCGACTACGCGGGCACCGGCATGACCGTCGGCCCCCACCTCCTGCGGCACCTGCGCGAAGGGCTGGCGGAGGAGGGCGTGCTGCGCGCCCGCGACCTGCCACGGCGGCGCGACGGAGCCTGGGTCAAGGTGGCGGGGCTGGTCATCGTGCGCCAGCGGCCCGGCACGGCGAAGGGGTTCTGCTTTCTCACCCTGGAGGACGAGACCGGCATCAGCAACGCCGTGATCGTCCCCGACGTCTTCCAGAGACACCGCGCCCTCATCCACACCGCATCCCTGCTACTCGTCGAGGGGCCGCTGCAGATGGTCGACGGCGTCATCCACGTCCGCGCCCGCCGCTTCCGCCGTCTGAGCCTGCCCTAAATCGGGGGGTCGTTTCGCTGACAGCGAGTGATTTCAGCTCACTCCGGCGTGCCCTGTGCCACGCAGGGGTCCGGGGGCATCTCCTGTGTTGGCCGCGCCCTCGCCTCGAGGCAGTCGGCGTTTCCCGGCTCGAACATCCGACAAAGGAGCGGGCGATCCTCGTAGATGGAGCACGTGTAGCTGACGCCCGGAGTGACGTCGAGCGCGCAGCAGTGGCCGTTCTCCATCCTCATATAGATCTCGGAGCCGTCCTCGCCCGCGCGAAGCGACGCGCCGGAGAGCGTCGATTTCGTCGTGTGCCTGGCAAGCCGGGCGGGTCCGAATGCCACGATGTCCTCGGGGTAGAGGAGCGCGTAGTCCGGCTTGTTGTAGTAACAACAACGCCCGCAGGCGACGCAGTCGTACTCGGTGCGGCTCGGGGACTTCAAGAGATGGACTATAGAGGATGCCGCCCACCAGCGCGAGCCCAAGCCCGGTGGTCCAACCCAACCAGACTCAACAGCCCAACAACCTGTCCCTCTCACATTTTTCTCAGCACCCCATACACCACCCGCACCGCCGGCCCGAGAACGTCGACGGGAATGCGCTCGTCCTTGCCGTGATAGGTCGCGAGCAGCTCCTTCGAGATCTGCACGGGGATGAAGCCGTAGGCGGGCACGCCGCGGCGGCGGAAGAAGCGGGAGTCGGTGCCGGCGAGAGTCATGAACGGCATGACCATCGCTCCCGGATAGACCTCCTGCGTGACCGCCTGCATCGCCGCGAACAGCGGATTGTCCGTCGGCGAGGCCGGAACCGGCTGCGCCGGCGCGTCCTGGAGGATCTCGATGCGAATCCCTGGATCGTCGATGGTCTTGCGCAAGTAGTTGAGGAACTGCTTGCGATCGGTGTCGGGCAGAAGACGGCAGTCGAGAACCGCTTCGGCGCGCTCGGGGATGACGTTGGGCTTGTAGCCGGCGCGCAGCATGGTGAGAGCGATCGTGTCGCGCACCAGCGCGCTGGTCAGCGGGTCCTGTTGCAGGAGGCCGTCGGCGAACAGCCAGACGATGGGATTCTTCAGGCGGCGCAGGGCGAACCCCTCGAAGCCGCCGACGGCGGAGCCGAGGCGCTCGAAGACCCGGCGCGAGAGCGATGTCAGACGGGGCGGGGGAAGGTCCGCGAAGATGCGCTGCAGCGCCTCCTCCAGGCGGAGCGGGGCGGCGTTCGGAATCGGCCGCGAGCCGTGCCCCGCCGGGCCCTCGGCGATCAGCTTCAGCCACAGGACCTGTTTCTCGGTCACCGAGATGAACATCGCCGGCACCGGCAAGGCGTCCGACAGGCCGATGCCGCCCTCGTCCCACACGCCGTAGGCGTCCATCAGATCCGGCCGGTTCTGCGCCAGCCAACCCGTCCCCATACCGCCGCCGACCTCCTCGTCGGGGACGGCGAGGAAGACGACGTCACGGCTCGGTCTCTCGCCGCGCCGCGCCAGCGCCCGCAACGCCATCAGCTCGATGATCCCGAAACCCTTCATGTCGATGGCGCCACGGCCGTGAACCATCCCGTCCGAGATCTCTCCCGACAAGGGCGGAAAGGACCATCCGGCCGCGTCGGCCGGGACGACATCCATGTGATTGAGAAGGACGATGGGCTTGGCACCGCGATCGGTGCCGGCCAGCCGTCCGACGACGATCGGCTTCTCGGGGTCGCCTCCCGTGATCTCGACCTGCAGGCCCGACTCGCGCAGGAGCTTCTCCAGAAAGGCGGCGGCCTCGACCGTGCGGCCGGGCGGGTCGCGCGTGTCGATCTGGATGTACGTCGACAGCAGGCCGGCCGCTTCCGCGCCCACCTGATTCCAGTCCGGCGCCGGCGCCTCCTGCGCCGCGGCGAATCCCGCTGCGAAGAAGAGCGCCGAGACGGCGACTCCGACAATCGACCACCGTGACATTCCCCAGCTCCGCTGTCTCGAAACCCCTGCTCTCTACCTGTTTCTCGTCCGCCTCGCCATCGATCCGCTCCACCGACCCGAGTGGCGCGCCTGACCCACTCGCCGCGAGACGCCGCGGGCGCGCGCGTCTTGCCATGACCGCTGGAGCGCGGCTATTCTCCGCCGATGGCACACCACTCCATCCGAACGAGCAAGAGCGGGACGTCCCTGCTCTTCCTCGCCGCGCTCGCGGTCGTCCTCGCCGCCTCCCCCGCTTTCGCCGTCAGCCTCGATCTGACCAGTGCCACCGTCTCGCAGTCGGGCGAGCTGGCCCAGATCTGCGTCAACCTGAGCACCGAAGGCCAGCTGGTGGCGGGCACACAGAACGACCTGATCTGGGACGAGACCTGCGCCACGCTGTCCAGCAAGGGCAACTGCACCGTGTCCCCTGGGCTCGGCAAACAGCTGCAGAGCAACATGCCGAGCGGCGACGGACACCCGCCGCTGCGCGCCTTCGTCCTCTCGCTGAGCGACGTCAGCCCGATCGGCGATACCCAGCTCTACTGCTGCACCTTCCGCTCGGAGCTGACCCGGCCGGGCACCTGCTGCAACATCAGCCTGTCGCGGCTCGGCGCGAGCACGCCGGACGGCAAGGCGCTGCGCACCACGACCACGACCGGAGCGGGGAGCCCGATTCTCTGCCTGCGCGGAAACGGCGGCGCCAGCGGCGCGCTCGAGCGCGGGGAGCTTCGGCGGCGGCTCAGGCGGCGCCATCGGAGGGGTCAACACCGGCGGCTTCGACAGCGCGACCTCGAACAGCGGCACGGGCAACGCAGGCACGGGCAACGCAGCCACGGGCAACACCGGCACAGGCAACACAGCCAAGGGCAACACCGGCACAGGCAACACGGACACGGGCAACACAGGCACGGGCAACACGGACACGGGAAACACCGGCACGGGAAACACCAGCACGGGAAACACCGGCACGGGAAACACCGGCGCAGAGTCCGCCGGCGCGTCGACGACCGGCGCCGGCTCCACCACCGGGGGCCAGGGCAGCACCGCGCCCCAAGCGCAGGCCGCCGCGGGAAGCGGCGAAGAGGGCGCTGCAGCGGCGGGGGCCGCCGGCGGACCGCTTGGACAGGCCGTGCCCGACAATCAAGTCGCGCAGCAAGAGGCGGCCCCCGTGCCGCCGGCGCCGCAGCAGCCGCAGTTGCAACAGCCCGGCGCGGCGCCGGGTGAAGCGGGACTGCCGCCGGGCGGCCGCCTGCGCGCGGAGGAAGGTCAGGCCGCAGCGGAGGGGGAGGGTCAGACCGCAGGGGAGACGGTGGCGCCGACCACCGCGCCGACGGCAGTTCCGACGCCGCCCGCGGCGGATACGCCGACGGCGAAGCCAGCTCCGACGAAGCAGCCGACCGCGCCGCCGACCGCCGTTCCGACGCCGCAGAGCAGCAGCGGCTGGGGATGCCAGATCGAAGGCGGCGCCGCAGGAGGGTCGGCCGCGCTCGCCTGGCTCGGCTTCGGCGTCTTTCTCGTGGTGCTCCGGCGCCGGCACCGCTAGTCTCGCACCGGCGGCGGACGGCCGCCGACCGCTGATCGGAGGTATGAATGGTCGGGAAGCGCATTGCTGTCGTCACCCGCGCGCTGGCGCGGGCTTTCTTGCCCGCACTAGTCGCCTGCGCCCTCGCGCCGCCCGCCGGCGCCGTCACGTTGCGGGCCAACTCGTCGACCGTCTCGGCACCCGGAGACCAGGCGCAGATCTGCATCGCGCTCGAGACCGAGGGCTCGACGGTGGCCGGGACGCAGAACGACCTGGAGTGGGACACGTCCTGCGCGAGCCTGCCGAACAAGGCGAGCTGCGTCGTCAACGAGCAGCACGGCAAGCAGCTGCAGAGCGCCATGCCGAAAGGCGACAGGTTCGGCGCCCTTGCGCGCCTTCGTCCTGTCGCTGAGCGACGTCAAGCCGATCGCCGACAGCGAGCTCTACTGCTGCACCTTCCGCGCGGAGATGAAGGAACCCGGCTGCTGCGACATCAAGGTCACCCGGATCGGCGCCAGCACCCCCGACGGCAAGGCGCTCGACACCAAGGGCGTCAACGGCCAGCTCTGCTACGGCAAGGAGCCGTCCGCCGCGGGCAAGCCGGCCGCGGCTCCCCAGCCGCAGCCGCGGCCAAAGCCAGTGGCGGCAGCGGTGGAGGCAGCGGCTGGTTCGGGTGTCAGGTCGCACCGGCGTCCGGCCTGTCGCCGTTGCTGCAGATCCTGGTCACCGGCTTCGCCTTCGCCCTGCTGCGGCGCCGGCGCACCTGAAGAAGGTTGTCGGTTGTTGGGTTGTTGGTTGTTGGTTATGCCCGTCCGGCCAAACAACCAACAACCCGACAACCAACGACCAACAACTCGTCTTTTGAGCCTCGCGGCGGCCTTGCTGCTGCTCGTGGCGCTCCCCGCCGCCGCGCCGGCCGCAACGCCGGCAACCGTCGCCCGCTTCACACCGCAGGGAACGGTGAAGGGCATCCGACAGGCGAGGGCGCGCTTCTCCGAGCCCATGGTGGCGCTCGGCGATCCGCGCGGCGCCGAGCCGCCGTTCCGCGTCGACTGCCGCGAGGCCGGCGCCGGACGGTGGCTGGACAGCAGCGACTGGGTCTACGATTTCGAGCGCGATCTCCCCGCCGGCGTGCGCTGCACCTTCCGCCTGCGCGAGGGTCTGCGCAGCCTGGCGGGGAACGAGGTCGGCGGGCAGACGACCTTCTCGTTCTCCACCGGCGGGCCGGCGATCCTCTCCTCCACCCCGGCGCGGGGCAGCAACTCGATCGAGGAGGAGCAGGCCTTCGTCGTCGCCCTCGACGGCACGCCGGACGAGCAGTCGGTGCTCGATCACGCCGCCTTCTCGGTCGAGGGGGTGGCGGAGCGCATCGGCGTGCGCCTCGCTGGAGAAAAACAGGACCGACATGATCCTGGAGGCGCTGCCGAAGTGGGCGCGCCCTAGCGGACCGGTCCTGGTGCTGCAGGCACGCCAGAGCTTCCCGAGCGCCGCCAAGGTAACCCTGATCTGGGGACGCGGTATCCGCACCGCCAGCGGCGTCGCCACCGAGCGCGACCAGACGCTCGAGTTCAAGACCCGCCCCGCCTTCACCGCCGAGGTGTCCTGCGAGCGGCTCAACGCGCGCTCCGACTGCATTCCGCTCACCCCGATCCGCCTGGCCTTCTCGGCCCCGGTCGCCTGGGATGAGGCGAAGCTCGTCACCCTGGTCGGCGCGGACGGCGTGGAGCGCCGGCCCGACTCTCCCGACTCGCCCGAGCCCTTCGTCTACGAGGTCGAGTTCCGCGGCCCGTTCGCGGAGAAGGCGCGCTTCGAGCTGCGCCTCCCCGCCGGCCTGCACGACGACGCGGGGCGCATTCCGATCAATCGCGACGATTTTCCGCAGACCCTCGCGACCGATTCCTTTCCGCCGCTGGCCAAGTTCGCCGCCCGCTTCGGCATCGTCGAGTGGGAAGCCGATCCCGTGCTGCCGGTCACCCTGCGCAATCTCGAGCCCGAGATCCGGGGGCAGAAGAGCCGGGTCACCGAAGAGCGTCAGGTCGGCTACGGCGCCGACCTGCGCCAGCTGCTGCGGCGCATCACGGGAACCGCGGTGCGCATTTCGCCGGCCGAGCTGGAGCGCATCCTGCCCTGGCTGCAGCGGCTCGCGGTCGCCAAGCGCGACAAGTCGATCTTCGCCGGCACCGACCTGACGGCAGGGACCGTGAATCGCTTCACCTTGCCCAAGCCGGGCGGCGCCGAAGCGTTCGAAGTGGTCGGCATTCCCTTCCCCTCCCCCGGCCTCTACATCGTCGAGCTCGCCAGCCCGCGCCTCGGCGAGGCGCTGCTCGGCAAGGAACAGCCGCTGTACGTGCCGGCGGCGGCGCTGGTGACCAACCTCTCCGTCCACTTCAAGTGGGGAGAGGCGAACTCGCTGGTGTGGGTCACCAGCCTCGACGAGGCGCGCCCCGTCGCCAACGCCCGCGTCGCGGTGCAGGACTGCCACGGAAGGGTCCTGGCGACCGCCGAGACCGATCGCCAGGGCATCGCTCACATCGGCCAGCTGCCGGACGCCGAGGCACCTCCCGAACTGCTACGACGAGAAGGCCTTCGAATCGTTCGAGGCGCCCGACTACGCCGACTACTACGCCAACCGCGCCCTGCGCTCGCTCGACTCCGGGCTGTTCGTGGTCGCGCAGACCGATTCCGACGTCAGCTTCGTGCACTCGTCCTGGAACGAGGGCATCGAGTCGTGGCGCTTCCGCGTGCCGGGCGCCGCCGGCACGCCGTCCGTCGCCGCGCACACGATCTTCGACCGGCCGCTCTTCCGCGCCGGCGACACCGTGCACATGAAGCACGTCCTGCGCGCCGAGACGCTGGAGGGCTTCTCGCTGGTCGGCGCGGACGAACGCCCGGACACGCTGAGCATCCGGCACGCGGGCAGCGACGAGACCTACGACCTGCCCCTGCAGTGGGACGACAACGGGCTGGCGGAGAGCACCTGGGAGATTCCGCGCGCCGCCAAGCTCGGCCGGTACGAGGTCGTGCTCAGCCGCGGCGGCAAGAACCGGCACTGGTCGTCGGGATCATTCCGCGTCGAGGAGTTTCGCGTCCCCCTGCTCGCGGCCGAGGTGCAGCTGCCGGCCGAGCCGCAGATCGACGCGCGCGAGGTGGAAGCCGGCGTCGCCGTGCACTATCTCGCCGGCGGACCCGCCGCCAACCTGCCCGTCGTCCTGCGCTCGCAGATCCGGCCGCGGCCGTTCGCCGCGCCCGACGGCTTCGAGGGCTTTCGCTTCGGCAACGGCGAAGTTCACGAAGGCATGCAGCGCCGCCGCGAAGAGGAGGAGTCCTCACCGGCGACGCCGGGGGTTCATCAGCGCACCGCGCTGACGCTCGACGCGGCCGGAACCGCACGCGCCGCGATCACCGACCTGCCGGCCGACGAGAAGCCGCGCGAGCTGCTGGCGGAGCTGGAGCTCCGCGACCCCAACGGCGAGCTGCAGACGGTCGCCTCCACCGTGCCGCTGTGGCCCGCCGCCTGGCTGCCCGGGATCCGGCCGCAGTACTGGGCGGGGTCGGAGAAGGCGCTCACCGCCGACGTCGCGGTGCTGGACACCGGCGGCCAACCGGTGGCCGACGCGCCCGGTTCGGGTCGACGTCTTCGAGCGCATCACGTACTCGCACCGCAAGCGCCTGGTCGGCGGGTTCTACGAGTACGAGCACGTCAGCGAGACGCGCCCGGCCGGCACCCTCTGCGAGGGACACACCGACGCCAAGGGGCTCCTGCGCTGCGAGGGCGTGCCGCAGCACGCCGGGCACCTGATCCTCGAGGCGACGCTCACCGACCTGGGGGGACGGCATTGCGCCGCGCACGCCGATCTTTGGGTGGCGGGCGACGGCGACTGGCGATTCGACGTCGACGCCGGCGATCGCATCGACGTGCTGCCCGAGAAGCGCCGCTACGAGCCGGGGGACACCGCCCGCCTGCAGGTGCGCATGCCGTTCGGCGAGGCCACGGCGCTGGTAGCGATCGAGCGCGAAGGCATCCTCGACGCCTTCGTCACCAAGGTGTCGACGCGCCGCCCGTTCGTCGAGGTGCCGGTGCGCGGGGAATACGCGCCCAACGTGTTCGTCTCGGTGCTGGCGCTGCGCGGCCGGGTCGGCGCCGCGCCGCCGACGGCGCTGGTCGATCTCGGCAAGCCCGCCTTCAAGCTCGGCATCGCGGAGATCCGGGTCGGCTGGCGGACACACGAGCTCGCCGTCGACGTGAAGAGCGACCGGCCCGTCTATCAGGTGCGCGACAAGGCGGCGGTCCACATCTCGGTGCGCACGCCGGACGGCGGACCGCCGCCCCGCGGCAGCGAGGTCGCCGTCGCCGCGGTAGACGAGGGGCTGCTCGAGCTGATGCCCAACAAGAGCTGGAACCTGCTCGACGCGATGATGGGCCGGCGCGGCTACGGGGTGAGCAACGCCAGCGCCCAGATGCAGGTGATCGGCAAGCGGCACTTCGGCCTCAAGGCCCTGCCGCACGGCGGCGGCGGCGGCCGGCAGAGCGCGCGCGAGCTCTTCGACACGCTCCTGCTGTGGCGCGGGCGCGTGCCGCTCGACGCGGCGGGCGACGCCTCCGTCGAGGTGCCGCTCAACGACTCGCTCACCAGCTTTCGCATCGTCGCCGTCGCCACCGGCGGCGCGCAGAGATTCGGCAGCGGCTCGACCAGCATCCGCTCGACGCAGGACCTCATGCTGCTCTCCGGCCTGCCGCCGCTGCTGCGCGAGGGCGACCGGACGCGGGCGGAGTTCACGCTGCGCAACACCACCGAGCAGCCGATGGACGTCACGCTGCGCGCCAGCGTGGACGGCCTCGGCGCCGAGCTGCCGCCGCAGACGCTCCACCTCGCCGCCGCGGAGGCGCGTGTCGCCGGCTGGCCGGTGACCGTGCCGTCCGCCGTCGACCAGCTGCGCTACGACGTATCGGCCGAGGCGGCGTCGGGACCGCGCGATCACCTGCGCGTCAGCCAGACGGTGCGCCCGGCCGTACCGGTGCGGACGCTGCAGGCGACCCTGCTGCGCCTGGAGGGCCCGCTCCGGCAGGCCGTGCGCCAACCGAAGGACGCGCTCCCCGGCCGCGGCGGGGTGAGCCTCACCCTCGACTCGAGCCTGGGGTCGACGCTCGGCGGCGTGCGCGACTGGATGCGCGCCTATCCCTACTCGTGTCTGGAGCAGAAGGTCTCGCGCGCCGTCGCCCTCGGCGACGAGGGGATGCGCCGCGATCTCATCGCCGCCCTGCCGTCGTACCTCGATGCGGACGGCCTGCTGAAGTACTTCCCGACCGCCGCCAAGGGCAGCGAGGTGCTCACCAGCTACGTGCTGTCGGTTGCCCAGGCGGCCGGCTGGGTGCTGCCCGCCGACCTGCTGCAGAAGACGGCGCAGGGGCTGCGCCAGTTCGTCGAAGGGCGCATCGTCCGCGACTCCGAGCTGCGCGCGGCGGATCTGCCCCTGCGCAAGCTCGCCGCCATCGCGGCCCTGGCGAGGACCGGCACCGCCGACCCCGGTCTGCTCGGCAGCTTCGCCATCGAGCCCAACCTGTGGCCGACCTCGGCGCTGCTCGACTGGTGGGCCATCCTCGACACGGTGCCCGGCATCCCCGGCCAGCGGGCGCGCCAGCGCGAGGCGGAGCAGATCGTGCGCGCGCGGCTCGACGTGCAGGGCACGACCATGGGCTTCTCGACCGAGCGCGGCGACGACCTGTGGTGGCTGATGGCCTCGCCGGACACCAACGCCGTGCGCCTCGTCCTGCACCTGCTGCGCACCCAGCGCTGGCGCGACGACCTGCCGCGCCTGATGCGCGGCGCCCTCGGCCGGCGGCGCCGCGGCGCCTGGGACACGACCGTGGCCAATGCGTGGGGCGCGCTCGCCATCGCCAGGTTCACCGGAGCGTTCGAGTCGGCGCCGGTGACCGGGACGACGACCGCGTCGCTGGCCGGCGCGACGCAGGAGGCCGAGTGGAGCCAACCGCAGCCGTTGGCGCTGCGGTTTCCGTGGCCGGCGACCGGGGCCGATCTGAGCGTCGAGCACCGGGGCACCGGCAGCCCCTGGGTCACCGTGCAGTCGCGCGCCGCCGTCCCGCTCGCCGAGGCGAGCGCCAGCGGCTACCGCGTCACCAAGACCGTGACGCCGATCGAGGCGCGCGCGGCGGGCCGTCTGAGCCGCGGCGACCGCGTGCGGGTCCACCTCGACGTGGAGGCGCAGGCCGACATGACCTGGGTCGTGGTCGACGATCCGATTCCCGCCGGCGCCTCCCACCTCGGCACGGGCCTGGCGCGCGACAGCCAGATCGGCGCCGGCGAGAAGGCGCCGGTGGAGAACGCACCGACCTTCGAGGAGCGCTCGTTCGAAGCGTACCGCGCCTATTACTCCTTCGTTCCCAAGGGGCGCTTCTCGGTCGAGTACGTCATCCGGCTGAACCAGGCCGGCGAGCTCCACCTGCCGGCGACGCGCGTCGAGGCGCTGTACGCGCCGGAGATGTACGGCGAGCTGCCCAACGCGCCGCTCGAGGTCGAGCCGTGAGACGGGCGCGCCGGCGCGTCGCATTGGGCACCGGCGCTCTCGCCGCGCTGGCGATCGCCGCAGCCTCGCTGCTCCCCCGCGCCGGCTCGCCTGCGACCCTTCCGTCCTTCCGCCAGGTTCGGGAGGCGTATCGGCCCTCCGATGTCCGCCTGCTCGACCGCCACGGCGCCGTTCTGCACGAGGTGCGCATCGATATGCACGGCCGCCGCCTGCCATGGGCGGCGCTCGACTCCATCTCGTCCGCGTTGCGCGAAGCGGTCATCGCCTCCGAGGACCGCCGCTTCTACGAGCACGACGGCGTCGACCCGCGGGCGCTGCTCGCCGGTGCGTGGTCGACCCTGAGCGGCGGGCCCCGCCGCGGCGCCAGCACCATCACCATGCAGCTCGCCGGCCTGCTCGACCGCGACCTGCGGCCGCGCGGCCGGCCCCGCGGCCCGCTCGAGAAGTGGCGCCAGATGCGCGCCGCGTGGGCGCTGGAGCGGTCGTGGAGCAAGGCGCAGATTCTCGAGGCCTACCTGAACCTCGCCACCTTCCGCGGCGAGGTTCAGGGCGTCGGCGCGGCGAGCGGCGTGCTGCTCGGCAAGGTCCCGAGCGGCATCGGCGGTGCCGAGGCGGCGGTCCTGGCGGCGCTGTTGCGCCAGCCGGACGCGGACCGCCCCACCCTGCGGCGCCGCGCCCTGGCCCTGCGGCGCTTCCTGCAAAATCCGCCCGCGTGCGCGCTTCGCGCTCCGAGCTCCCTCCCCCGGACGGGTCTGTCGATTTTCTCGAGGGTCGAGATTCCCCCCTTTGGAAAAGGGGGGTCAGGGGGGATTTTGAGATGGATTCGTTCGGACAAATCCCCCTCAATCCCCCTTTCCCAAAGGGGGAAGTCGGAGTCGCTTCTCTCGCCAGGAGAAAATCGACAGCCTCGGAAAAGGGGGGTCGGGGGGGATTTTGAGATGGATTCGTTCGGACAAATCCCCCTCAATCCCCCTTTTTCAAAGGGGGAAGTCGGAGTCGCTTCTCTCGCCAGGAGAAAATCGACAGCCTCATCCGGGAGAGGGAGCCGGATCGGTCGCATGCATTTTCTTGCGCCTGCGGGGCATGCGAACCTCATGGCGAACTCCGCGGACAAGCGGGAGGGACGGGACGCCGTCGACGCCGCCCTCGACCGCATCTGCGCCGCACCGCATGGCAGCGGTCCACGCGCGCATCTCGCCCCGCACGCGGCACACCTCGTGCTGGCGGGTGTCGATCCTTCCGACGGCGACCGCGCGTCGACGCTCGACGCCGACGTGCAGCGCTTCGCCAGCGCCGCGCTGCGGCGGCATCTGCTGGCGATCCGCTCCGAGAACGTCAGCGACGGCGCCGTGCTGGTGGTCGACAACGCGAGCGGCGACGTGCTCGCCTACGTCGGCGGCAGCGGCGCTCTGTCGAGCGCGCGGCACGTCGACGGCATTCGCGCCCATCGCCAGGCCGGCTCGACGCTGAAGCCCTTTCTCTACGGCCTGGCGCTGCAGCGCCGGCTGCTGACGCCGGCGTCCCTGATCGAGGACACGCCGGTGGAGATCGCCGTCGCCGGCGGCCTCTACCAGCCGCACGACTACGACGAGCAGTTCCGCGGTCTGGTGTCGGTGCGCACGGCGCTGGCCGGCAGCCTCAACGTGCCGGCGGTACGCACCCTCGGTCTGGTCGGCGGCGAGTCGTTCGTCCACCAGCTGCGGCTGCTCGGCTTCCGCAGTGTCCGCAAGCCCGGCGTCTACTACGGCCCGTCGCTCGCCCTCGGATCCGCCGAGGTGAGCCTGTGGGAGCTGGTCGGCGCCTACCGGGCGCTCGCCGACGGTGGCGTCTGGAGTCCGCTCCACCTGACCCCGGCCGACGGCGCCGGGCAGGGCGAGCGCCTCTACACGGAGGACGCCGCCTGGCTGATCTCGAGCATCCTGTCCGACCGCGACGCCCGCAGCACCACCTTCGGCCTCGAGAACCCGCTCGTCACCCGCTTCTGGAGCGCGGTGAAGACGGGGACCAGCAAGGACATGCGCGACAACTGGTGCGTCGGCTACTCGCGCCGCTACACGGTCGGCGCCTGGGTGGGCAATTTCTCCGGCGAGCCGATGCACGACGTCAGCGGCGTCAGCGGCGCCGCGCCGGTGTGGCACGACGTCATGACCTGGCTGCACCGCGACACGCCGAGCGCGCCACCCGCACCGCCGCCCGGCGTCCGCGCCGCGCCGGTGAGCTTCGCGCGCGATGCCGAGCCGCCGCGCGACGAGTGGTTCCTGCGCGGCACCGAGCCGCCGCGCGTCCGCGCCCTGGCGCGCACGCCGCGCATCGCCAGCCCGGCGCGCGGCACCCTCATTGCCGTCGATCCCGACATCCCGCCCGACCTGCAGCGCGTCGCCTTCGCGGCCGAGCCCGCCGCCGCCTCTCTGCGCTGGCTACTCGACGGCCACCCCGTCGCCGATGCCGGCGCCGTCTACCTATGGCCACCGCACCGCGGCCGCCACCATTTGAAGCTGTCGGATCGCGACGGCGACACCGTCGACAGCGTCGCGTTCCAGGTGCGGTGAGTGGGTGAGCGAGTATGCGGGTGAGCGGGTATGCAGACGCCCGTGTCACGATGAAACCACCGGCGCACCAGCATACCGGCCCACTGGCGCACCGCGCGCCTTGACGAACAAACGTTTGTTGGGCTACAGACGGAGCCCACCGTCAACGCACTTCGCCGCAACGGAATTCGGAGAGAGATTCGCATGAGCAGCCCGAAGGCGGATACGAGCGTCGCCCCGCTGTACCAGGACTTCGTCATGGAGTTCCCCTACAAGCACTCGACGGGACAGGTGATCGGGCGCTTCCTGGCGGGGCTGAAGGAGCAGAAGGCCATCTGGGGCCAGCGCGTCGCCGGGCTGGGCGTGGTGGTGCCGCCGCCCGGCTACTCCGAGGTCGACGCCTCCGGTCCCGGCGAGTGGGTGCGGGTGAAGGACACCGGCACCGTCACCGCCGTCGCGGTGGTGCACGAGCCCATCGCCGGGTTTCACCCCTTCGAGTCGCCCTTCGCCTTTGTCCTGGTAAAGCTCGACGGCGCCGACACGGCGATGGCGCACGTCGTCGCCGGCGGGCTGGGCCGTTTGAAGGTCGGCTCGCGCGTCGAGGCGGTGTGGGCGCCGGACGATCAGCGCAAGGGAAGCGTGCGCGATATCGCGTCCTTCCGCGTCGTCGGCTGAAACGAGGAGCGAGAATGAACGAGCCTCCCGAGGAACCGGTCAAGTACGTCGAGACGACGGTCCACCTGCCCTACCGCTACAACGCCGGCGACTACAAGGCGCGCTTCCTGCGCGCCCTGAAGGAGAAGAAGATCCTCGGCTCGAAGTGCAGCAAGACCGGCAAGGTCTTCGTGCCGCCCCTGGTCTCCTCGCCGGAGAGCTTCGCGCCGGCGCCCGAGTTCGTCGAGCTCTCGCACCGCGGCGTCATCACCACCTTCTGTATCGTCAACATCCCGGTGATCGGGCGCGACCTGCAGCTGCCCTACGTCGCCGCGTCGATCGCGCTCGACGGCGCCGCCCTCTCCATCTTCTCCGCCATCCAGGAGTGCAAGCCGGACGAGGTGCGCATGGGCATGCGGGTCGAGGCGGTGTGGAAGCCGGACGGCCAGCGCGAGGGATCGTTCGAGGACATCGCGTACTTCCGGCCGACCGGCGAGCCGGACGCGCCGCAAGAATCCTACATCCACCGATTGTGAGCCGAGAATGAGCAGCAAGCTGCGCAACGTGGCCATCGTGGCCTTCGCCCAGGCGCCGATCGTCGCCCGCGACGAGCACCGCACCGCGCCGGACATGCTCTACCCGCAGGTGAGGCGAGCCCTGGCGGACTGCGGCGTCGAGCGGGACGCGATCGATTACCAGACCGCCGGCTCGGCCGACTACATCGACGGCCGCCCCTTCGGCTTCGTCGCCGCCCTCGACGTCATGGGCACCTGGCCGCCGAAGCAGGACTCCCATCTCGAGATGGACGCCGCCTTCGCCGCCTACTACGCCTGGGTGCGCATGCAGGCCGGCGAGTGCGACACGGCACTGGTGGTCGGCTACGGCAAGCTGTCGGAGGGCCAGCCCGAACGGGTCCTCAACCTGCAGCTCGACCCGTACTACCAGGCCCCGCTGGCGCTCGGGCCGCTGTCGACCGCCGCTCTGCAGGCCAGCGCCTACATGGCGCGCACCGGCGCCACGGACCGCGACCTGGCGGAGATCGCCGCGCGCAACCGCGCCGCGGGGGCGCGCAACGAGGACGCGCAGGTGCGCGAGCCGGCCAGCGCCGAGGAGCTGATGCAAACGCCGTGGGCGGTCGAGCCGCTGCGCCGCGGCTACGTGCCGCCGGTCGGCGAGAGCGCCGTCTGCCTGATCCTCGCCGCCGAGGGCAAGGCCGAGAAGATGTGCTCGTCGCCGGCGTGGATCCACGGCGTCGACCAGCGCGCCGAGCTGCAGACCCTGGGCTCGCGCGACCTGACGCGCAGCGCCGGCACCGAGCTCGCCGCGCGCCGCGCCTTCTCGATGGCCGAACTGGGCGGCGCCGCGGAGGCCGACGTGATCGAGATCGCCGCGGCGACGCCGGTCGAGGAGATGATCGTGCGAGAGGCGATGGGGCTCGACCCGAGCGGCGACACGCGCACGGCGCTCAACCCGTCGGGAGGGCCGATCGCCGGCCACCCGATCATGATGACCGGCCTCATTCGGCTCGGCGAAGCGTTCCGGCAGCTCAGCGGCGGCGCCGGCGCGCACGCGGTATCCGGCGTCGAGCGCGCCGTCGCCCACGCCACCCAGGGCCACTGCCTGCAGCAGAACGTCGTCTGGGTGCTGGGACGCAAACGGAGGTGGTCATGAAGCGGCCGGTCGCGGTGGTCGGCGTCGGTCAGACGAAGCACGCCGCCCGGCGCGCCGACGTCAGCATCCCCGGACTGGTGCGCGAGGCGATCGACCGCGCCCTGCTCGACGCCGGTCTGGAGCACGGCGACATCGACGCGATCGTGCTCGGCAAGGCGCCCGACATGCTCGAGGGCGTCATGCAGCCCGAGCAGTTCCTCATCGGCGCCGTCGGCGGACACATGAAGCCGGTGATCCGCGTGCACACCGCCGGATCGGTCGGCGCCACCACGGCGCTGGCGGCGGTCACGCACGTCGCCTCCGGCCTGTTCGATCGCGTCCTCACCGTCGCCTTCGAGAAGCAGTCGGAGGGCAACGCCATGTGGGCGCTGTCCCCCACCCTGCCCTTCACGCCGCCGCTGGTCGCCGGCGCCGGCGGCTACTTCGCGCCCTACATCCGCGCCTACATCGCCCGCACCAAGGCGCCGCCGCACATCGGCCCGATGATCGCCGCCAACGCGCGCGACAACGCCGGGCGCAACGAGTACGCGCATCTGCGCGAGCCGATGACCGTCGACGACGTCCTGCAGTCGCCGGTGCTGTGGGACCCGATCCGCTATCTCGAGACCTGCCCGTCGTCCGACGGCGCCATCGCCATGGTCGTCGCCTGCGAGGAGGCGGCCAAGAAGGGCCCGCGCAAGCCGGCCTGGGTGAGGTCGGGCGCCTCCTACGCCGAGGCGATGTGGGTGCCGGGTCGCGACCAGGTCAACCCGGCGGCAGGGCGCGCCTGCGCCAAGCACGTCTACGACGCCGCCGGGATCACCGACCCGTGGAACCAGATCGACACCGCCGAGATCTATGTGCCGTTCGCCTGGTTCGAGGCCATGTGGCTGGAGAACCTCGGCTTCTGCGGGATCGGCGAGGGCTGGAAGGTCATCGACCGCGGCGAGCAGAAGTTCGGCGCCCACCTGCCGATCAACCCCTCCGGCGGCGTCCTGTGCAGCAACCCGATCGGCGCCTCCGGCATGCTCCGCCTCGGCGAGGCGGCGCTGCAGGTCATGGGCCGCGCCGGCGCGCATCAGGTCGACGGCGCCAAGACCGCGCTCGGCCACGCCTACGGCGGCGGCGCCCAGTACTTCTCGATGTGGATCGTCAGCAGCGAGAGATGAGAGAAGTAACTGCGTGAGCCGGTGAGCCGGTGCGCCAGTGGGCCGGTGGGCGGCGCGCGTTTGACCGCCAAACAGTCGTTCGGGTAGACACGATCGATGAGTGTCCGTCCGGCCCGCGCGCGCGGCCGCGAGCCGCGCTCGACGCGCGATCTGATCCTCGATGCCGCCGAGCGGCGCTTCGCGGAGCGCGGCTTCACCGGCGTCTCGGTGCGCCAGATCGCAGCCGATGCGGGTCTCAAGAACCAGGCCAGCCTGTACCACCACTTCAAGAACAAGAAGGCCCTGTACGAGGCGGTGCTGGCGCGCGGCATCGAGCCGATCATCCAGATCGTCGCCGAGAGCGACTCGGCCGGAGTCGACGCCGATCCGGCCCTGGACCGCGTCGTCGACTACCTGGCCGCGCATCCGAACCTGCCGCGCCTCATTCAGCGCGCCGGCCTCGACGACAGCAAGCAGCTGCGCAGTACGCTGCAGCGCTTCGTGCGCCCCCTCTCCACCCAGGGGCTGAAGGTACTGGCCGGCACCAGCGGGCAGTGGAGCCGTGCCGAGATCCCCCACCTGGCCGCCGGCCTCTACCACCTGATCTTCGGCTACTTCGCCAATGCCAGCCTGCTCGAGGTGGTCCTGCCCGACAACCCGCGCGGCCCCGCCGCCGTCGCCCGCCAGCGCCGCTTCGTCAAGGCCGCGGTGGCGCGGTTGCTGGGGACGTGACCGCTGGTGACGATCAGTGGCCGGTGGAGGCGTAGTGCGCGATTCTCGGGTGAGCGGTGAGCCGGTGAGCCAGTGAGCGAGTGAGCCGGTTGGAAGGATAGCAGCCCGTTGAAAAACCCCGGACATGCTTCGACAAGCTCAGCATGAGCGGTACTTGGCCCTTGTCTCTCAAGGGCAATTCCCGCTCGCCCTGAGCTTGTCGAAGGGCGTTTCGACTTTTTCAACGGGCTGATAGGCCAGCCGCCCACCGGTTCACCGGCTCACCCGCTCACCGGCTCACCGTTCACGCATTTTCCTCTCCGCCGTCTCCTTCGCCCAGCGGTAGTCGGGCTTGCCGCTGGCGGAGCGGACGATGGAGTCGACGAAGACGAAGGCCTTCGGCAGCTTGTAGCGCGCCAGCGCGGCGGCGGCCGTCTCGCGCAGATCCTCCTCGCTGGCGTGCTCGCCGGGGCGCAGCGCCACGACCGCCGTCACCTGCTGGCCCCAGCGCTCGCTCGGCGTGCCGGTGACGACGACGTCGTACACCGCCGCGTGATGCTTGAGGGCCTGCTCGACCTCCTCGGCGAACACCTTCTCGCCGCCGGTGTTGATGCACACCGAGTCGCGTCCGAACACGGTGATCTGGCCGTCCTCCGTCACCTGCGCGCGGTCGCCGGGCACCGCGTAGCGCACGCCGCCGATCGTCGGGTACGTTCGCTCGGTCTTCTCCCGGTCGTTCAGGTAGCCGAGCGGCACGTACCCGGCGCGCGCCAGCCAGCCGACGTGCGCCTCGCCGGGGCGCAGCGGACGCTGCAGCGACTCGTCGAGCACGAGCGTGTGCTCGTCCATCCGGAAGGCGCTGGGCGTCTCGGCGCCGGCGGTGCTCATCGAAGAGCCCTGCGCCCCGGTCTCCGAGGAGCCGAAGCCGTCGAAGAGGATGACGTGCGGGATCGCCTCGAGCAGCGCCTTCTTGAGCGAGGGCGACAGGATGGCGCCACCGGAGCCGAGGATCTGCAAGCTGGAGAGGTCGTACTTCCGCTTGCTCAGCTGGTCGAGCAGCGGCCGGGCGAAAGCGTCGCCGACGATCGACATGGTGACGACGCGCTCCTTCTCCACCGTCAGCCAGATGTCGTGCGGATCGAGGCGCCGCGGGTTGCTGGGCAGGACCACCGTGCCGCCCTGGTGCAGGATGATGAACGACGACCACTGCGAGGCGCCGTGCATGAACGGCGGCGCCGGAAGGAGACGCAGCAGCTCTCCGTTCGGCGCGCGCTCGACCATCTCGTCGATGCTGCTGACTTCGCCGCTGCCGCCGGGCAGCCGGCCGCCCATGGCGGCGAAGAAGATGTCGCGCTGCCGCCACATCACGCCCTTCGGCATGCCGGTCGTGCCGCCGGTGTAGACGATGTAGAGGTCGTCCTCGCTCGGCCGCACGGCCGGCCTCTCGTCGCTGGCGCCGGCGAGCGCCTGCTCGTAGTCGCGCGCGCCGGGCAGCAGCGGCTCGCCGCTGCCGTCGTCGACCTGCAGGAGAATCGCCATCTCCGGCAGCCGCGGCAGCACCTTGGCGAGGATCGGCGCGAAGCTGGCGTGGTAGATCACGCCGCGCGTCGCGGCGTCGGCGAGCAGGTAGTGCAGCTCCTCCTCGACGTAGCGGTAGTTGACGTTGAAGGGCACGGCGCGCGCCTTGTAGGCGCCCAGCATGCCCTCGACGTACTCGTTGCCGTTGTACAGGTACAGCGCGACGTGGTCCTGGCCCGACTCCCACGGCGCCAGCGAGTCGCGCTCGCGCCGGCAGCCGAGCCCGGCGTCGATCAGCAGGTTGGCCAACCGCCGCGTGCGCATCTGCAGGTCGCGCCAGGTGAGGCGGCGGCTCGCGGTGACGATCGCCTCGCGCTCGGGGATGACGGCGGCGATCGCCTCGTTGATCTCGGCCAGCGAAAACGACATCTCACTCCTCCAGGGATGGGCTCCGTCTCTTCCAGGGCGCGGGACTAGTCTCGATCCCAGAGAAGAGATTCACCACGAAGTCGCCATGGCCTTCGCACGCCCGAGGAAGGATAAAAGTGCAACCACGAAGGTCACGAAGGCAAGAACGGCAGGATTCGAGGTGAGGCGGATCTATTTTCGAAGGAGCGCACGAAGACCGCGAAGAACGGCCAGGAAAGGTAGTTGAGTCAGATCGTTCCCAGTTCATCATGGACGACGTCCCGGTCGGATCGGCGGCATGAGAAGGCATCTTCCGTATTCCCGATCTCCGTGTCATCGTCCGAAAATAGATCCGCATTGCGTTCTCGCCTTCGTGACCTTCGTGCTCTTCGTGGTTGCATTTTTCTTCTTCTTCGGCTTTTTCTCATCCCTCCCGAGAGGAACCGCGACAGCCGAGCCGCGCTCTATTGTGGCGCCCAGGCATCGATGACGGCGTCGACGTCGGCCACGGTGGCCAACAGGCGCAGCGTGTTGGCGAAGACGGCATCGACGTACTCGTCCGGCGTACCGGTGACCGCCTGGCGCGGAATGACCACCTGGTAGCCGCAATTCACCGCCTCCATGGTCAGCCCCGTGATGCCGACGTTCACCGAGACGCCGGTGGCGACGACGGTGCGCACGCCGAGGTTGCGCAGCATCTGGTCGAGCTCGGTGGCGTGAAAGGGGGTGACGCCGTGAAAGCGGTTGACCACGTAGTCGCCCTCGCGCGGGGCGAGGGCGGGGACGACGGCGTGCTGCGGCGAGCCGGGGACGAGCGGCGTTGCCCTTGCGACCGATGGCGAGCAGCAGGCAGTTGGCCGTCGAGCCGCCCGAGTCGGGGCGCCGGCCGACCGTCAGGTAGAACACCGGCACCTGCGCCCGCCGCGCCGCCTCCAGCACGCGCGCGACGTGCCCGATGGTGCCGTGCCGCTCGACGGCCTCCCCCAGGGCGCTGAGCCGCCCGCCGCCGCTGCCGACGATGCCCTGCTGGCATTCCATGACCAGCACGGCGGCCCGGGACGGCTCGAGCAGATCCTCGAGAGCGAGCGGCACCGGCGCTTCTCCGCCCTCAGGCGTGCCCGACCAGCGGGTACATATGTGCCGCGTTCTCGCCCAGGATGCGCTTCTTCGACCTCTCGTTCAGATCGCCGCGCGCGGCGATGATCTTGACCGTGTCGGGGAACTGGCAATCCCAGTGGTAGTAGTCGGAGGCGTAGACGATCTTGTTGTCCCCCAGGTGCTCGGCCACGTAGCCGACCATCTTCTCGTCCGGCTCGCAGCTGATGAAGCAGTTGCCGTCGAGGAAGTACTGGCTCGGCTTGCGGTCGATGCCCGGCGCCTGCTCCGGCATCAGCTCGTAGTGCTCGTCCAGGCGCTCGAGCCAGAAGGGAAGCCAGCCGCAGCCCGACTCCATGAAGCCGACGTGCAGCTTGGGGAAGCGGTGCAGGATGCCGCCGACAGTGAAGCAGTCGAGGGCGATCATGTTGCCCATCGGGTGGGTCATCGCGTGCACCTCGAGGCGCGTGTTGAAGCGATCGACGCCGATCGGGTACTGGTCCGGCGCCTGGCCGCCGCCGTGCACGCACACCGCGGCGCCGAGGCGCTCGGCCTCCGCCCAGACGACGTCGAAGCTCGGGTCGCTCAGGTTCTTGTCGCGGATGTGCTGCGGGCGTCACCATGCCGACCAGGCCGAGCTCGGTCACGGCGCGGCGCAGCTCGGCCGCGGCGGCCGGCGGATCGATCATCGGCAGCTTGGCGATGGCCTTGATGCGCTCCGGGGCGTGCTTGCAGAACTCCGCCTTGGCGTCGTTCATCGTCCGGCACAGCGCGACGGCGAAGTCGCGGTCCAGCATCGCCCATTCCTCGCCGGCGCCGCCGGGGAAGTTGATGGTGACGTCGATGCCCTCGAGGTCCATGTCCTTCAGGCGCTCCACCGGATCGTTCATGCCCGGGCGGATGTCGAACTTGTCCCCCTTGCGCGCCGTGCCGCCGCCCGGCAGCGTCAGCCGCCCGTAATGCTTGGCGATGCGCTCGCGGTAGGCGTCCATCGTCTGCTTGAACTTCTCGGGAATGCGCTCGCGCCAGTCGGCGGCCTCTCCCCCGTGACCGTCAGCGTCGATGACGTGGTAGCCGAACTTTCCCATCTTCTCACTCCTTGCCGTTGCGTATCCGGTTTCGGTCTGCGCCGTTCACCCCAGCACGAACACCCCGCGCGCCAGCTGGCCGCGGCGCAGGTCCTCGATGGCGGTGTCGAACTCGTCCAGCGCGTAGTGGCGCGTGATCAGCTCGTCGATCTTCAGGCGGCCGCTCAGGTAGAGGTCGGCGAGCATCGGGAAGTCGCGGTGCGGCCGCGCCGCGCCGTAGCGGCAGCCGAGGATCGCCTTGTTCTGGTACAGCTGGTGGACGACGAACTCGTACTTCGAGCCCATCTTCGGCACGCCGACGATGGTCAGCGTGCCGCCCGGCCCGAGCGCGTCGAGCGCCTGCTGGATGACCTTGACGTTGCCCACCGCCTCGAAGGTGTAGTCGGCGCCGCCGCGGGTGAGATCCTTGATCGCCGCCACCGGGTCCTCTCTCGAGCTGTCGATGGTGTGGGTGGCGCCGAAACGCGACGCCCACTCGAGCTTCTGCGGCATGACGTCGACGGCGATGATCTTCGCGGCGCCGGCGAGCACGCCGCCCTGCACGCAGTTCAGCCCGATGCCGCCGACGCCGAACACCGCCATGGTGGCGCCCGACTCGACCTTGGCGCGGTTGATCACGGCGCCGAAGCCGGTCATCACACCGCAGCCGATCAGGGCGGCGCGGTCGAACGGCACGCGCGGGTCGATCGGAATGGCGCCCTGCTCGCGGATGAGCGTCCGCTCGGTGAACACCGAGGCGTTGGCGAACTGAAAGGCCGGCACGCCGCCGACCAGGAAGGGCTGCGAGTCCTTCGGGCTCGGCGCGTTGCGGCATTCGGTCGGACGCCCGACGTCGCAGGCGCTGCAGCGGCCGCAGTGCGACAGGGTGGACACGATCACCGTGTCGCCTTCCTTCACCGCGGTGACGCCGGGCCCCACCGCCTCGATCACCCCCGCCCCTTCGTGGCCGAGCACGACCGGCGTCGGGTACGGGATGACGCCGTCGATGACGCTGAGATCGGAGTGGCAGAGGCCGGCGGCCTTGAGCGCCACCACCACCTCGCCGGTGCGCGGGGCGCGCAGCTCGACCTCCTCGACGGCGACGGGGCGATCGGCGGAACGAAAGACGGCGGCCTTCACGTCCTCAGTCCTTCGGGTTGCCGACGCGCAGGACGCGGCCGGGGCGCGCGCCGCTGAGCTCGCCGTTTTCGACGATCGTCTCGCCGTTGACCATGACGCGGGCGACGCCCTCGGCGCGCACCTGCCAGCGCGCCTCGCCGCCCGGCATGTCGTTGACCAGCTCCTTCTTGCCGAGGCGGATGCGCTCGGGATCGAACATCACGACGTCGGCGTGGTAGCCGCGCGCCAGCAGGCCGCGCCCCTTGATGCCGGTGATCATCGCCGGCAGATGCGTGATGCGCCGGATTCCCTCCTCGAGGGAGAAGACCTGGCGATCGAGCAGCCACGAACGAATGTAGTACGTCGACCACTCGGCGCCGTCGTCGCGGTCGGCATGGGCGCCGCCGTCGCCGGTGCCGATGATCATGTGCGGGTTGCGCTGCGCCTCGGCGTTGGCCTCGGCCCAGGCGTCGCTCTCGTTGTTCCACATGAACTGCGTCTCCAGCCGGTCGGCGGCGGCCAGGTCGCAGATCACGTCGGCCGCGTGCGCGCCGCGCTCCTTCGCCAGCTGCGCCACGCTCTTGCCCTCGGCGCCGGGGTTGGCGGCGGAGCGGTCGACGAACACCGTGCCGAGCGGCGGCGGCGGCAGGGTCGAGCCCTTCGAGCCGTCCGTGTTGGGGTGGTCGAGGCCGTCGCGCAGCTGGGCGCGGAACTGCGGGTCCACCATCTTCGCCAGGCGCTCCGCGAAGGGCATGCCGGACAGATCGCGCCAGTGGAACACGCCGTCGAACAGGCTGGTGCCGCGCTGGAAGTTGAAGGGCCGCATGAACGGCTGCGTGCGCAGCACCGAGAAGATCGCCGCGCCCTGGCGGCGCGCCTCCTCGAGAAAGCGCACCGAGTCCTGCCACTGCTCCGGGTTGCCCGCCCGCTTGCTGATCCCCTGCACGACCACCGGCAGACCGGAGCGCCGGGCGAGATCGATCAGGCGGGCGCGGTCGCGCTGGTCGAGGCCGCGCACGGCGGTCTCCGGAAGGAAGGAGATGCTTCCCGCTCCGCCCTCGCCGCAGGTCTCGATCAGCGTCGCCACCTCCTCGAACGCGGCGTGCCGCGACGGCACCGGCTTGTTGAACTGGTCGACGTGCGTCGGCGCCAGCGACGAGGAGAAGCCCGCGGCGCCGGCGAACATCGCCTCGCGGACCAGCTGCTGCATCTTCATCAGCTCGTCCGCGGTCGCCTCGCGCTCCGAAGCGGCGTCGCCCATGACGAAGCGGCGCAGCGCCGAATGGCCGACGTAGCACGCGGCGTTGATGCCGAGGCGCTTGTCGAGTGCGTCGAGGTAGGACGGAAAGCTGTCCCAGTCCCACGGCAGACCGTGCTCCAGCGTGCTCGGCGTCATGCCCTCGACCTTGGCGAAGAGCGCGGTCAGGTAGGCGTGGTCCTGCTTCGCGCAGGGGGCGATCGAGTAGCCGCAGTTGCCGGCGATGACCGAGGTGACGCCGTGATAGCAGGAGGAGGTGCCGTAGGGCTCGAAGGAGAGCTGCGGATCGTAGTGGGTGTGGGCATCGACGATGCCCGGCATGACGATCAGACCGTCGGCGTCGATCACCTGCCTGGCGCCGCCGAGGTTGCCGATGTCGGTGATCATGCCGTCCCGGATGCCGACGTCGGCGATGCGCATCGGCAGCCCGGAGCCGTCGACGACGCGTCCGCCCTTGATGATGGTGTCGAAAGACATGCAGCCTCCTCAGCTCAGTGCTGGCGTTTCGCAAATGCGGCAGCGCGGTCCGGAGAGCCGTGCCCTCCGGACGGGAGGGCCGCTCCTCCCCTCATGCCGTCCACCCGATGTACTTCAGCTCGCTGTACGTGTTGAGAGCGTAGCGGCCGCCGTCGCGGCCGATGCCGCTCAGCTTGTATCCGCCGAACGGCGCATCCGCGTTCATCGGACTGCCGTTGATCTGCACCGTGCCGCTGCGCAGCGCCTCGGCGACGCGCAGGCCGCGCGCCGTGTCACCGCTCCACACGTACGCGTACAAGCCGTAGTCGGAGTCGTTGCCGAGGGCGATCGCCTCCTCCTCGTCGCGGAACGGGATCGCCGTGATCACGGGGCCGAAGATCTCCTCGCGCGCGATCGTCATGTCGTTGTGCGCGCCGGTGAACAGCGTCGGTTCGACGTAGTAGCCGCGCCGCAGATGGGCGGGCCGCTTGCCGCCGCAGGCCAGCGTCGCGCCTTCCTCGATGCCCTTGGCGACGAAGCGCTCGACGCGCTCGCGCTGTGCCGCCGAGACCAAGGGCCCGACCACCACGCCCGGCTCGTACGGATCGCCGACCTTCATCCGCGCCCCCACCTGGGCCAGCGCGGCGGTGAACTCTTCGTAGATCGACTCCTCGATCAGCAGCCGCGTGCCGGCGATGCAGATCTGCCCGCTGTGGAAGGCCCACACGCTCGCCGCTCCGGCCAGCGACCGGGCGCGGTCGGCGTCGGCGAAGACGATGGTCGGCGACTTCCCTCCCAGCTCGAGCAGCATGCGCTTCATCTGGCGCGCGCCCGCCTCCTGGATGCGGCACCCGACCGACGAGCTGCCGGTGAACGACACCATGTCGACCTCGGGCGCGGTGGTCAGCGTCTCGCCGATCTCCGGCCCGGAGCCGCACACGAAGTTGACCACGCCCGGGGGCAGCACCGAGTCGACGATCCGGCACAGCTCGACGACCGCCATCGGGTCGGCCGGCGCCGGCTTGACCACCACCGTGTTACCGCACGCCAGCGCCGGCCCCATCTTGCCGGCGCAGTTGGTCATCGGGAAGTTGAACGGCGTGATGCAGGCGACCACGCCCACCGGCTCGCGAACGACGAGGCCGCCCGCCAGGCCGCTGCCGGCGCGCCCGGAGAGAACGGTGGGCGGCAGGCCCTCGCGCTCCGGAAGAGCCGCCAGGCCGCCGTACTTGGCGAGGCGCACCGCCACGGCGCCGACCTGCTGCGACTCGGCGACGTGCTTGAGCGCCCCGGTCTCCGCGATCGTCAGCTCGACCAGGCCGCCCATCTCGCGCTGGAACTTCTCCGCCGCCTGGCGCAGCAGGGCGCCGCGCTCGGCGCCGCCCATGCGGCGCCACGGCCCGCGCTCGAAGGCCAAGCGCGCCGCCTGCGCCGCGGCGCGAACCTGGCTGACCGAGCACTGCGGCGCGTAGCCCGCCGGCTCCTCGGTCGCCGGGTTGGTGATCTGGTAGGTGCCGTTGGCGGCGGCGACCCACTCGCCGCCGATCAGTACCTTGTCGAAGACGGGAACGGTCATGGGAGAAGGCGAGCTTCCATCCTACTTCAGAAGCCGAGGGGTGGCTACCGTCACGCCGCCCTGGCGGCGAGCGCGGCCTGGCGCTGGCGCGTCGTGCTGTGGATCGGGTCCTTGTCGAACTTCGGCAGCACGTGCTTGCCGAACGTCTCGATCGAGCGCAGCACGTGCTTCTGGTCCATCGTCATGGTCAGCGGCGAGTAGATCAACTGGTCGACGCCGATCGCCTCGTACATCTTCACGACCTCGACGATCTCCTCCGGAGAGCCGATCTGGCGTCCACCGCCCTTCAGCCCGCCCTTGAGATCGGCCGGCGTCGGCTTCGGCAGCTGCGGGATCGGCCCCTCCTTCGGCATGCCCTCGGGGCGCGGGATCGAGTCCAGCCAGCCGAAGAAGAGCTGCGTGAAGTACTCCGTGCGCGCCTCGCAGAACAGAGCGCGCGCCTCGTCGCCGTCGGGCAGGCAGAACATGTTGGTGGTCACGGCGATGTTGTCGTTGATGTACTCGCCGATCGGATTCTTGCAGCGCTTGATGGCGTCCTTGTAGTTCTTCACGTGCTTGCCGATCTGCTCCGGCGTGCCGAAGGTGAAGCACAGCGAGCCGAGGCCGAGCTCGCCCGCCTCGATGAACGTGTTGGGGCTCGAGCAGGCCACCCACAGCGGCGGGTGCGGCTTGGAGTAGGGCTTGGGCAGGATGTCGCGCTTCGGCATGCGGAAGTACTTGCCCTCGAACTGGTACGGCTCGTCGCGCCACATGACCGGGATCTGCTCCATCGACTCGCGCCACATCGGCTTGGTCTCGGCGGCCGACGGGATGGCGAAGCCGCCCCACTCCGCCGATGACGAGCCGCGCCCGGTGCCGAACTCGACCCGCCCCTCCGACAGGTGGTCGAGCGTGGCGATGCGCTCGGCGACGCGCGCCGGGTGGTTGACCGCGGCGGTGATGTTGGTGATCGCGGTGCCGACGTGGATCCGTTTGGTGAGCGCGGCCACCCAGGTCAGGAACACCTCCGGCGCCGGCTGGTGCGAGTAGTTCTTGAGGAAGTGGTGCTCGGGCGACCAGTCGTACTTGAAGCCCGCCGCGTCGACCGCCAGCGCCACCTCGACCTCGCGCATGAAGCGCGCGTGCTCGGTGTCGTCGTGCGGGGTGTGCATCTGCGAGAAGATCCCGAACTCCATGTCGCCCTCCTTGGACCGCGCCGCCGTCCCTGCGGCTCGGCTCCACAGAAATGATGATTCGTGGAAACGAATTACCATTCGGATTTTAGAATTGTCAATCGTTTTCTGCGCTGATATAGTTTTCGTCCGAGGTCGACGAGATGAAGGGGGCCAAACGCAAGCTGCAGGACGAGGCGCGCCGGGTGAAGAACGATCTGTACCGGCAGCACATCCTGGAGGCGGCGGAGCAGGTCTTCGCCGAGCGCGGCTTCGAGAGCGCCAAGCTGTCGGAGATCTCGGCGACGGCGGACCTCTCGATGGGCACCATCTACGCCATCTTCCCGGGCAAGGAGGATCTCTTCCGAGCCATTCTCGACGAGCGCGGCCAAGAGCTGCTGCAGATCGCTCGCGGCGTCGCGGCCCCGGAGCTCACGCCGCGTCAGGCCCTCGAGGCGTTGATCGAAGCCTACATCGACTACTTCGTCGCCCACCCCGGCTTCCTGCGCATGTACCTGCGCCTCGGCACCTCGTGGGTGCTCGGACCGTCGCTGGGAACCGAGAGCCAGGTGCGCCTGTGGAGCGAGATCCACGCCCTGCAGGCGGACGTCTTCCGGCGCGGCGTCGAGCAAGGCGTGTTCGCCGACGAGGACCCCGCCTTCCTGGCCAAGATCTTCAGCGCCATCGACCAGGTCCTGCTCGCCGAGTGGGCCGCCGGCGGCATGAAGACCGACCGCGCCGCGCTCGCCGACCGCTTCCGGCGCATCATCGAGCGCGCGGTGCTGGCGTGAAGAGGGTGAGCCGGTGCGCCGGTGAGCCAGTATGCCGGTGAGCCAGTGAGCCGGTCCTGATTCTTTTTCTCGCGCACCGGCTAACCGGCTAACCGGCGCACCGGTTCACCGTCATTTCACCGCCAGCGGGTTGAGCGGCGAGCCGACGGCGCCGGTCACCTTGAGCGGCGGGGCGCTGAAGAGGAATTCCCACACGCCGTCGCGGGCGCAGTCCTCGGCCAGCTCCTCGAGGTAGAACATCTCGCCCAGGGTGAGGCCCATGTCGCGGATGCAGAGCATGTGCACCGGCAGCGGCGCGCCCGGATCCTCGAACGGAATGACCTCGACGGCGTTGGTGTCCGTCGCCACCGCCGCGACCTGGCGCGCGTGCAGCCACTCGGGACAGGCGAGTCCCAGGCCGGGCATCTGCCGCATGTAGCCGACGCGGTCGCCGTCGACCGTGAACACGGTAATGTGACCGGTGCGGACCAGGAGCACGTCGCCGCTCTCCACCTTCACCTTCTGCGCGCGCTCCGCCGCCTCGAGGTCGGCCGGCGTGATCACCCGCCCCGGCGCCAGGCGCTTCTCGCCCGCGGCGCGCGCCACGTCGAGCAGGACGCCGCGCGACACCACTCCGGGGCCGAACTTGTCGATGCCGTTGCGCGAGGCACCGGCCGCCGTCGTCGTCGACGCGGGGAAGCCGTTGTAGAGCTGGCCGCCGTAGTACACGTGCGCCAGGCTGTCCCATTGGGTGGCGCACTGGAGCGGCATGACGACGACGTCGTCGTTGTAGCGGAAGCCCTCCGGATCCGGCCCGTAGCCGGCGCCGACGGCGCTCATCAGGTGCAGCGGGTTGACTCTGCCGCCCTGCCCGATCTGCGGGCCCTCGACGCCGAAGGTCAACCCGAGGCTGAACACCTCGCCGCGCCGCACGCACGCCGCCGCCCGGCGAACCTTCTCCGGCGTGACGAAGTTCAGCGTCCCGCGCTCATCCTCCGCACCCCAGCGCCCCCAGTTCGACACCACGCGCGCAATTGCCCGGACCTTGTCCATCGCCTCTTCTCCACCCGTTGGGGCTTCACCCAATCCGCTCAACCGCTCCACCAGGCTGTTCGTTGTTGAGTTGTTGGTTGCTGGATCTTTGATTGCCAACAACCAACAACCCAACAACTCAACAACCTGCGGTCGTGCCCTACTTCCCGAACCTCGTCAGCGCCTGCGGGTCGAAGACGTTCTGGTCCGTGTTCTGCCGGCGGATGAACGCCGACTTGGGGTTGGCGCGCATGCCGCCCAGAGTGGCGCGGTTCATCTTGAGGTTCTCCGCGCACGCCCACACGCGCGTGCTGGCGGGCAGCCACTCGCGCGCGTCCTCCGGACCGGCGGGCTGGTTGACGCGCGCCATGACCCCGTAGTCGTGCACGAGCTCGCCCGTCCAGCTGTACTTGCGATTCCACGAGCCGTCCCAGGTCTCGGCGTCGATCCACAGCTCGAGCTTGCCGTAGAGGTAGTACTTGTCCTTCGGCACCGCTTCCACCACCCAGAACGGCCGCTTGGCCAGACCGGCACCGATCGGCGCCCACGCCACGCCCTTCCAGTTGGGGTCCTGGAAGCCGGCCATCGGCGGATTGTCGTAGGTCAGCGCGATCCAGCCGCCCTCCTTCCCCCCGGCGGGCTGCACCTGGATCGGGTGCGCCACGGAGACGGGATCGACGATGCGCAGCCCTTCCCGCTTGCCGATCAGCTTGAAGGTGAAGTCCTCCGGCTTGCCGTCGAAGAAGAAGCCGTCGTCGCCGCTGAGATCCGAGCCCAGGTAGCCGTCCGAGCGATTCGCCGGGCTGACCGCGCGCACGCGCCGCAACGCCGGCACGTAGGCCCACACCGAGTCGCGCTTCTCCGGATCGCGGTAGCGCCAGGTCAGCGAAGAGGTGCCCTGCAGATCGGTCGGGTAGGTCGAGACGCCGAGGAACTGACTCTGCAGATTGAGCGGATTGTCCTTGCGGTACTTCGGCGTCTGGCCGTCCCAGAACTCGAACCAGCCGTTGGCGTGAATCTCGCGGTCCATTCCCTTCGCCTGCAACATCGCCACCAGAGTCTGGTTGTAGCTGTTGCCGCCGTACCAGTAGGCGAGGAACTGGTTCCACACGACCTTCCACCCCGCCTTCGGATCGTTCGGATCGATGTTGGGAAACGGGATGCCGTACAGGTAGGCGGGCTGCTTCTTGGTCGACGAGTAAACGACCGATCCCCGCTCGTCGATATCGAGCTGGCCGGCGTTCTTCTCCGTCGCCTCGAGGAACGACTTCTCCCAGTGCGCCTGCCCCACCGGGTAGGAGACGATGACGTTCTTGTACTCGCCGTCCCCGTAGTGCCGCAGGATCTCCGAAGGCAGCAGGTCCTTGGCGAGCTGCCAGTTGCTCTGATCCAGCATGTCGCCGACGTGCAACCCCGGCGCGACCTCTTCTCCCTTGGCGCCGTCCTCGGCCTTGGTGCCGTCCTGCGCGGCGCGCGCTCCCGACGCGAACAGCGACAGTGCGGCGATCGAAACCAGGACGATCGTGGTGAGTTGTTTCTGCATCACATACCCTCTCTCGCTCCCGGGCCGGCGCGGCGATCGCGGCGACGCGCGCCCGGAAGCATGAACAATGCAGCCGATCAGCTTATGGTTTTACCGAACGAAATTCACCACGAAGGGCACGAAGACCGCGAAGGGCATCCTTCAGAGACACTCGGGGCAGGCTGACCCGCGGTCCTTCCTGCGGTTCACTTCAGACCAGTCGAGCGCTCGAGCTCTTTTCTCTTCGCGATCTTCGTGTCCTTCGTGGTGAGGATTTTTGGTCGCCGCAAAGCTAATTCGACGTTCGCGCAAAAGTCAAACATGCGTTTGGCTGCAGCGAGCCAGCGCTGGCCGGAGCGATCTTGTGTTCCGCGTCGCCGCCGTCGAACGTGATCCCGGTCGCCAGTCGTGGGACTCGCCACGACGCACGCGGAGAGGACTGGAAGAATGTGAAACGGGGAGATACAAGCAGATCCGCCTGGCGCGCACTCGTCCGACGCAGACGACCGCTCGAAGAATTGGGTCGCCTCAGACAAGGAGAACGCCTATGAAGACCGTTCCAACGGTCATCGCACTCGCGCTGTTGATGTCCAGCCTGGCGCCGCCGGGATTCGCCGCCGAGCGGAGCGCGACGACCGATATCGGCACTCTCGATGAGCAAGCCGCCGAGAAGGCGTTTCCGTCGAAGGCGCCGTACTCGCCGTATGCGGGACGCAACTACCCAACGCGTCCGCTCTTCGGCGATACGCATCTGCACACATCGTTCTCGATGGACGCAGGCGCGTTCGGTTGCCGCCTCGGACCGCGCGACGCGTATCGCTTCGCCAAAGGCGCGGAGATCATCGCCTCCAGCGGGCAACCGGCCAAGCTGTCCCGACCGCTGGATTTTCTCGTGGTCGCCGATCACTCGGATGGCTTTGGCTTTTTCCCGTTGATCCTCGCCGGTGATCCGAAAATCATGGCCGATCCCCAGGGCCGCAAGTGGAACGACATGATCAACTCCGGCGAGGGGGCAGCGGCGGCAATCGACATCATCATCAATTTCGGCAAGGGATCCATCTCCAAGGCCATCCTTCCCGGTTCCCGGGCACGGCCTGCCTATCGCGGGGCGTGGGACGAAACCATCAAGGCGGCCGAGGAAGCGAACGATCCGGGCCGCTTCACGGCGTTCATCGGCTACGAGTGGACCTCGAACACCGGTGGCAACAATTTGCATCGCAACGTCATCTTCCGCGACGCCGGCGACAAGGCCAGTCTCGTCGAGCCGTTCACCACCATGAAGCCGCTCGGCAGCGACAACCCGCGCGATCTCTGGAAGTGGATGGCGGCCTACGAGGAGAAGACGGGCGGGCAGGTGCTCGCCATCGCGCACAACGGCAACCTCTGCGCAACGGCCGCATGTTCCCGATCATCGAGTCGTTCACCGGAAAGCCGATCGATCGCGCGTATGCCGAGCAGCGCGATCGCTGGGAACGGCTGTACGAAGTGACGCAGATCAAGGGCGATGGCGAGACGCATCCGTTCCTCTCCCCCAACGACGAGTTCGCGAACTTCGAGACGCTGGGACAAGGGCAACCTCGACCTGTCGGAACCCAAGAAGCGAGAAATGCTCGAGTTCGAGTACGCCCGCTCGGCGCTCGAAGAACGGCCTGAAGCTCGAAGAGGAGCTCGGCATCAATCCCTACAAGTTCGGCATGATCGGCTCGACCGACGCGCACACCGGCCTTGCCGCGGTCGAAGAGGACAACTTCTGGGGCAAGACCTCCAGCGCCGAGCCCAGCGCGACGCGCGCGTTCGCATCCGTTCGTGAACAATCCGCACAACGGGGACCGTCGATCATGGGCTGGGAGCATGACCGCATCCGGCTACGCTGCGGTCTGGGCCACGGAGAACACGCGGGAAGTCGATCTGGGACGCGATGCAGCGCAAGGAAGCCTATGCCACCACCGGCCCGCGCATGATCGTGCGCTTCTTCGGCGGCTGGGACTTCGACGCCCCGGACGCCGACAATCGCATGCCGGCCGAGATCGGCTACGCCAAGGGCGTGCCGATGGGCGGCGACTTGCGCGATGCACCCGAAGGGCAAGGCGCCGACGTTCCTGGTCGCCGCGCTCAAAGACCCGATCGGCGCAAACCTCGACCGCATATCAGATCATCAAGGGCTGGCTCGACGCCGAGGGTCAAGTCGCACGAGAAGATCTACGACGTCGCCGTGGAGCGGCGACCGCAAACCCGGCGCCGGACGGCAAGCTCCCGTCGGTCGGCAACACCGTGGATGTGGAGAACGCGACCTGGACCAACACCATCGGCGCCCCGGAATTGATCGCGGTGTGGAAAGACCCGGACTTCGACCCCACTCAGCGCGCCTTCTACTACGGTCGCGTCATCGAGATCCCGACGCCGCGCTGGACCGCTTACGACGCGAAGTACTTCGGAGTGAAGATGCCGCCGGAAGTCCCGATGATCATCAGCGAGCGCGCCTACACGTCGCCGATCTGGTACACGCCGTCGAAGTGACAACTCCATGCTCATGAGGCAATTCCTGCGCGAGCCGCTGCTGCATTTTCTCCTGCTCGCGGTCGCGGTCTTTGCGGTCTACGACGTCGCAGGCAAGAGCGCCGCCGGCCAGAGGGCGAGGATCGTCGTCACGCAGGGTCAGATCGCCTCAATGGTCGAGGGCTTCACTCGCACTTGGCAACGCCCTCCCACGACAGACGAATTGGAAGGCCTGATCCGCGATCGCGTGCGCGAGGAAGTCTATTGGCGCGAAGCAGTCGCGCTGGGCTTGGACAAGGAGGACCCCATCATCCGCCGGCGTCTGCGCCAAAAGTTGGAGTTCGTCACCGACGATGTCGCGGCCCAGGCGGAGCCGACCGACGGGGAGCTGAGCGCATATCTGAAAACACACGCCGACGCGTTTCGCGTCGAGCGCCGGTTCACGTTCAGGCAGGTGTACCTCGACCCCGAACGCCACGGCGAAAACCTGGGGCGTGACGCGGCGCAGCTGCTGGCGCGCCTGAATCAGGTCGACAGCGGAACCGACGTGTTGGGGCTGGGAGATCCCTTCCTGCTCGAGCACGACTTCGACGCAGTGCCCGCTGGTGAGGTCGACAAGCAGTTCGGCGAAAAGTTCGCCGCGAAACTGGGCGACCTTCCACTCGGCCAATGGCAGGGGCCGGTCGAATCCGGCTACGGCGTCCATCTGGTCTTCGTCGGCGAGCGCACGGAGGAGCGCGTGCCTGAACTGCCGGAGGTGCGCGATGCGGTCCGCCGCGAATGGCTCAACGACCGTCGACGGCAGGCGAACGAGAAGTTCTACGAAGAGGCGCTCAAGCGTTACGCGGTGGTGGTCGAGCCACCCCAGCCGGCAGCGCCGGTGAGCAACCTCGCAGCGGCGAAAACGAAATGAAAGGTGCGTGCCTGGCGTTCGCGCTGATCGCCGCATTCGCGCGCAGCGCATTCGCACACGAGGTGCGTCCTGCTTACCTCGAGCTCAAGCAGACCGACCCGGAGACTTACGACGTACTCTGGAAGGTGCCGGCAGTCGGCGAGGACATGCGGCTCGGCCTCTACGTGCAGCTACCGTCCGACTGCACGAGTGCGACCCCGACGCGAAGCTCCTTCGTCAACGACGCCTTCATCGAACGCCGGAGCGTAAAGTGCGTGGGCGGGCTATCCGGCGGCACGATCCATATCCTTGGCCTCATCGCGACGACCACCGATGTACTCGTGCGCTTGCAAAGCCTGGACGGCACCACGCAGGTCACGCTGCTCACGCCATCCGCTCCCTCCTTCGTCGTGCACGGCGCGCCGCGTCCGCGCGAGCTCATCCACGCTTTCTTCGTCCTCGGTTTCGAGAACGTTCTCGGCGGAATCGATCATCTGCTCTTCATTCTGGCTCTGTTGATCATCACGCAGGGCGGCTGGACGTTGGTCGAGAGCGTCGCCGCCTTCACGATGTCGCACAGCATCGCGCTGTCGGCCGCTGCGCTCGGCGTCGTCCACGTGCCGCAAGCGCCTGTCGAGGCAGTCGTCGCGCTGAGCATCGCCTTCATGGCGACTGAGATCGTCCACGCGCGTCGCGGCGCAGTAGGAATCGCCACCCGCGCGCCGTGGATTGTCGCGCTCGCCTTCGGCCTGGTGCACGGCCTAGACTTTGCGGGCGGGTTGAGCAAGGTCGGTTTGCCGCGGGAAAATATTCCGACGGCGCTGTTGTCCTTCAACCTCGGCATCGAGGCGGGCCACCTCCTCGTCATCGGCGCGACGTTATCGCTGGTCGCGCTGATGCGGCGCGCAGAGATGCCTGCGCTGCGATGGGCGCAACTCGTCCCGTACGCCATCGGTAGCGTGGCAATGTTCTGGGTCATCCAGCGCGTCGCCGCCTTCTGAACCGACCGAGGTTGAAATCGCCGCGGCGCCGGGGTAATCCGCCGGCATGAGTCGGAACGCCGAGCGCCTGCGGCAGCTGTTCGCCGATCTCGAGCGGCTGGATTTCGCCGCCGTGGCGGCGCATTGCACGCCCGACTGTGTCTACGAGGACGTCCCCTTCGCCGAAGCCACCGCGGTCGGTCCCGAGGCGATCCGCGCCAAGCTCGCGCTCGGACTCGGCACGCTGGAGCGGCTCCCCACGACCATCCACGAGCTGCTCGAGAGCGACGACACGATCCTGGTGGAGCGCACCGAAGTCTGGCACCACCCGACCGGCGAGCGCGCCACGCTGCGCGTGGCGGCCGTCTTCAAGTTCAGCGACGGCCGCATCTCGCTGTGGCGAGACTACTGGGACGCCAAGACTCTCTTCTCCCAACAGCCGGCGAGCTGGCTGCCCGACATTCAGCGCTGAGAACCAAGCACGGAGGAGAACCGAGATGCGTCATCTAATCGGCAGTTGCGCGGGTCTGGCAATCCCCTGCGGGTTGTCTCTGGTGTTGTTGCTCGGTTGCGGCTCGTTCTCGGCGAGCTCGAAGAGCTCGTCCAAGATCGTCTCGAGCCCGATCGCCTCGCTTTCCAAGAGCAGCAGCAAGGGAGAGGCGTATCGCGAGGACGTGCGCGATTACGTGGCGGCGTATTACAAGTCGAATGGCGATCCCAAGGAGCTGCGCTACAGAATCGGCGAGCTGGCGGCAAAACACGGCGTCTCGGACTGGGAATCGGACGAGCAGACCTTCCGCGGCGTCGGCGAAGGGTTGGGCAAGGCCGGCGCCAAGCAAGTCGAGGTCGACGCCTTCAAGCACGGCCTCGGAGCGACCGAGACCGAGTCGAACTGGGTCCAACAGGGCTACGAGTCGACGCAATAGCCTTGATCGGACAAAAGATTTCAGCACGAAGGACGCGAAGAGGACGAAGAGCACGAAGAAGAGCTTGAAAAGCCGATCGTATGGAAGGTCACCGCTGATGCGGTTCAGATCTGGATCGGTCTATTCCCTTCTGTTTCTTGTGCCTCCGTGGCCTTCGTGCTCTTCGTGTTCTTCGTGGTGAGGATTTCTGTCCGATCAAAGGTTAGTGCTCCCGTGTTCCAGCGCTCGGTGCGACGCCTCGCTGTACTGATCGCCGCCGGCGTCGCGCTGTCCGCAATGCCGGCCTCGGGCCGCGACGCCGGCGGATCCTTCGATTACCTGTACATCGAGCCCGACACCGGCGAGTCGAGCGGCGGGCACAGCGCGATCGCCTTCGGTGACACGGTGTACCACTTGCAGCACCTCGATCCGGATCTCATCCGCATGGTGCGGGAAACCGCGGAGTCCTTCGACTATACGTATCGCGGGCTCGGCAACCGAAGCATCGTGGCGAGCCGCGTCTCTGCCGACGACACCTCCCTGGCGGCGCTGCGGGACGAGTTCGAGCGCCGCTACCTCGCCCAGACGAGTCACTTCGAGCTGCTCGAGTCGCTCGCGCGGGACCGTGCCCTGCTCGCGCTGCTGCACGATGATCAGTGCTCCGACGCAGCCTTTGCCGCAGGCTGGCC
Source organism: uncultured bacterium (assembly GCA_963721115.1). Classification (GTDB taxonomy): domain Bacteria; phylum Desulfobacterota; class Binatia; order HRBIN30; family CADEER01; genus CAVRIA01. The sequence goes on along the minus strand of CAVRIA010000021.1, from coordinate 131,990 downwards.
GGCGACGGGAATCCGGCTGAGTGGAGGGGGCTACTTCGGTTGCGAAGGAGACGAGCGAGGCGCCGTTGCATCACCCGCGCTGGCGCGCCTTCGCGACGGCATCCTCGCAAAGCGCGGCGCCGGTTTTCTCGACCGCCGCGCCGCGCGGCTGCGCGCAGCCGTGGAGGCATTGCAACCGGAGCCGCGAACGGTCGCGCCCGTCGAGCGGGACCTGCTGGCCACCGGCGGCGCGGGATTGGCCGACCGCTACCGCGAGCTGCTGCTCGACTGGCTCGCCGTGGACGTCCTGCGCAGCGATCTGCCGCCCTGCTCCGCGGCATTTCGCAGCGGGACGGATCCGCAGCTGGCGCTGAGCGCGGCGGAGCGCGACGCGCTCGCCGCGCGCTCTTCGGCCCTGGAGAATGCCCTGCCGCGCCTTCTCGACTCGCGCCGCCCCGACTGGGGCGAGCCGCTGCTGATCGGCATGGCGCGGCTGGTCGCCTTCGAGCGTTCGCTGGACTCCGGCCGGCTGATCGTCGTCGACACGTTTGCGACCGACGCCGATACGGTTCGAATCGGAGATGTGGAGTCGCAGCGCGCCGCCCTACTGGCGCTGCGCGACGAACGGCTTCGCGATGCGCGCGAGGCGCGAACCGCCGCCATCCGACCGGAACTGCAAGGCGAGGCCGAGTGGAGCCGCCTCGAGGTGGCAACCAATCTCTACCTCGAGCTCGACGGCGCGTTGCGCGCCGCGAACGGAACGGTGCGCCAGCACCCGCCGCGGCTGCTGCCGTCGCGACAGGCGGAGTTTCATTCCGGCTGGCCGATTCCGCACCCGGCGCCGGCGCGAGTGGCCGGGGCGCTCGCCGCGGCGCGCGTCCAGGAGACACGGTGAAGGAGCGCCTGGGCGAGCTGTACCCCTACGACCTCGTGCGCCACAACTGCGCAACCGAGATCTTCGCCACCATCGACGCGGCGCTGGCGGGCGGCGACGGGCTCCCGGCCGACGCTCGACGCCGCGCTTCCCGGCGGGCGCTGGGAGGATGGGTCGACGGACGAGGCGGCCTGAACTTCATTCCCGTGGTGTCGGCCGCGGCGGTACAGCGCCGTTACCGGCACGTCGAGCGCGAGCGGCGAACCTCGTACCGCCTCACCCAGCTGCGCCGTCTGGAGACGAGCGAGGGCGGAGTGAAGGCCTACCTGCGCGAGTGCAACACGCTGACCTCGACGCTCTACCACCCCGGTCCGCGCGACGGGCTGTTTCTCCTGTTCACCGACGACGTCTTCCTGCCGCGCCCTCTGTACGGCGCACTCAACCTGGCCTCGGAGGCCGCGGCGGCCGTCGCCGGCCTGGCCTGGATCCCGATCGACGGCGGCGAGCTGCTCGTCTCGTCGCTGCGCGGTGCCCTGTTCAGCCTACCGGAGCTCGGCTTCGTCAACTTGCGCAAAGGATCCATACCGATCCTGCCGCGGTCTTGGGTTAGAAGGCGCAAGCAGAGGGGGGAGCCACGGGCGCAACTCTCTGCGGCTGGAAGGATGAAGACGCGACGTGTATGGGAGTCAGCTGCATGACAGAGAAGGGCTGCCAAGGCACAGTCGCCCCATGGCGCGAACCCGTCGGATGAGGTTGCCGGCCCTGCTCGTACTCCCGGCGTTGCTGGCCTCGGCCTGCGCGACGCCGATCGGCGTTCGCAAGGTGAGCCCGCAGACGGTGTACCGCGAGCTCAACGCCAGCGCTCTGTCGACCCACGCGCCGAGCGCCGCGACGCGGCGCCTGTTGCAGCGGCTCGGCCTCACCGAGCGCTTCGCGAAAGATCCCGAGGGGACGCTGGCAGAGATCGAATCCGGGCTGGGACATCCGGACGAACGAGATCGCCTGTTCGCCCTGGCGGAGCTGTCCCTGATCCACGCCGGCGATTGCGGCGACCCGGCCTACGATCTGACCGCCGCCGTCTATGCCTACACCTTCCTGTTTCCGCCCAACCCGGCCAAGGAGCCGGAGCCGTTCGACCCGCGCCTGCGCACCGCGCTGGGAATCTACAACCGCGCCATCGCCGAGGGCCTCGCCGTCGGCGCCACCACCGAGGTGAGTCTCGCCGCGCGTCGCGAGCGACTGCCGATCGGCGAGCTCGACCTGGGGGTACAGCCGGAAGGTTTCCGTTACGACGGTCTCGGCCTCGAGAACTTCGTCTCGGTCGCCGACTACGAGGTGCGCGGCCTGCGCAACCGCTACTACCGGCAGGGCCTCGGCGCCGCGCTGGTCGCCGAAACGGTGCGACACGGCGGCGAGGGTGCCAACCGCTGGCTGCCGGAGCACGCCAAGGTGCCGGTCACGGCCCTCGTGCGCTTCGACGACCCGCGCCGCGGGCTCAGCGCCAGGGCCATCAAGGGGCAGATCGAGCTCTACGACGCCGACACCGTCCCCGTCGTACAGATCGGGCCGTACAGCGTGCCGCTCACTTCCGAGACCTCTACGTCGCTCGCCTATCGACTCGAGGGTTCTTCGCTGTGGGATTTCGAGATCGCGGGCTTCCGGCGCGGCGACTTCGGCTTCAGCGGCGCGAAGGAAGGCGGGCTCTTCATGCTGCAGCCCTATCGGCCGGGCCGCATCCCGGTCGTCTTCGTGCACGGCACCGCGTCGAGCCCGGCGCGCTGGGCGGAGATGGCGAACGAGCTGCTCGGCGACCCGGAGATCGCCAATCACTACCAGCTCTGGTTCTTCATCTACAACAGCGGCAACCCGATCGCGCTGTCCGCCATGCACCTGCGCGAGGGCATCCAGGAGGCCGTGCGCGATCTCGATCCCGACGGAACGGACGAGGCCCTGCGGCGGATGGTGGTGATCGGCCACAGCCAGGGCGGTCTGCTGACCAAGATGACCGTGATCAACAGCGGCAGCAAGTTCTGGAACAGCATCAGCACGGTCCCGTTCGAGGAGGCGGACCTTTCCCCGAAGACGCGCGATCTCGTGCGCCGCTCGCTGTTCATCGAGCCGCTGCCGATGGTGAAGCGAGTCGTCTTCATCTCCACGCCGCACCGCGGCAGCTTCCTGGCCGAGAACTTTCTCGGCCGCATCGCGCGGCGCCTCGTCCGCCTGCCCGCCACCGTGACCAAGGTGACCGCGGAGCTGGTCCAGCTGCAGCCCGGGCAAGCGGCCAGGACGGCCCTCCACATGCCGACCGCGATCGACAACATGGACTGGTCGACGCCGTTCCTGCGCACGCTGGCCTCGCTGCCGATCGCGCCGGGCGTCATCGCCCATTCGATCATCCCGGTGCAGGGCGGCGGTCCGATCGAAGAGGGCGACGACGGCGTGGTGAAGTACCGCAGCGCCCACATCGACGGCGTCGAGTCGGAGCTGGTAGTGCGCTCCGGCCACTCGGTGCAGGCGAACCCGCAGGCGATCGAAGAGGTGCGGCGCATCCTCTATGAGCACGCCGGGATCGGTCCGGCCGTCGTCCCCGGCGAAGTCGCGCGCCAGCCCGACCAGTCCCCGGTCACCCATTGAAGCGCGTGCAACCCATACGATCGGGAATGAGCCGCGCCGCGGGTCTCCTCCTGAAGCTGGTCGGCTGGCCGCTGCTGCTCATCGGAATCGGCTGGGGAGTGCTCGCCCTGTGGTTCGACGGCCCCACCTCCCGCCTCGCCGCGGGTGCGCTCGGCGCGGTCTTCGCCGTCTCCTCTCTCGCGCTGCCGGCACTGGTGCGCCCGTTCCACCGCGGCCTGCTCGCCGCCGCGTTGCCGCTCCTCCTCGTCGTCGTCTGGTGGAGTCGGATCGCGCCGAGCAACGATCGCGACTGGATGCCGGACGTCGCCCGCCTGCCGCGCGCGACCATCGACGGCGATCGCGTCACGATCGAAAACGTGCGCAACTTCGTCTACCGCAGCGAGAACGACTACGATCCCCACTGGGAGACCCGCACGTACGACCTCGACCAGCTGCGCGGCGTCGACCTCTTCCTGTCGTTCTGGGGACCGACGCTGATCGCGCACACGATCGCCAGCTGGGAGTTCGCCGACGGCCGGCATCTCGCGATCTCGATCGAGACGCGCAAGGAGCGCGGCGAGTCGTACTCCGCCGTGCGCGGCTTCTTCCGCCAGTACGAGGTCTACTACGTGGTCGCGGACGAGCGCGATGTGGTCGGGTTGCGGACCAACTACCGGGGCGAGCGCGTCTTCCTCTACCGCACCAAGGCCAAGCCCGCCGCGGCGCGCGCGATCCTGCTCGACTACTTGCGCGAGATCAACCAGCTCGCCGAGCACCCGCGCTGGTACAACGCCCTGACGCACAACTGTACCACCGCCATCCGCTACCACGTGCAGAACGTATCGCCGGGCCGGCCGTGGGACTGGCGACTGCTCGCCAACGGCTACCTCGACGAGCTCGGCTACGAGCGCGGCACGATCGACACCAGCCTGCCCTTCGCGGAGCTGCGGCGGCGCAGCGACATCACCGAGCGGGCGAAGAGCGGCGGACTGGGACCCGACTTCTCGGAACGAATCCGCGTCGGCCTGCCGCAGCGATGAGGGCGTGGGCTCGGACCGCGCCGCAACCGCAGCGCTTCAGCTCGTTGCCCGACCGGGCGATCGGGACCACGCCGTGAAACCTTCCGTAGTGGAAACGTCGGCCACCGGGGTCGGCAACACGAGCTGCGATCCTCTCTTCTCGTCCGATCGCCCGCCTCATTCCTCCGACCATGGTCTGACTCGGGGGATCCAGCGCGGTACATTCCTCTTGTAGACGCGGTAGCTCTCCCCGAATCGCCTCTCCAGGCCCGGCTCCTCCGACAGAACGAAGTAGACGTGGTTGATCAGCACGAAGGCGCACCCCCAGATGCCGATCACCCATGAACCCAAGAGCAATGCCTCGGCCGCCAACAGCATCAGAACTCCACTGATCATCGGATTTCGGACGAACCGATACGGCCCCACGGCGACCAGCTTGCGGGTCGGGTCCCAGGGGGCCAGAGTTCCCCGCCCGACTCTGGCGAACAGAATCACGCAGGAGCCGAAGAGCAGAAGTCCGACGACGAGAAGCGCAAGACCAACCGAGCGCAACGCCCACACCGCCGGCAGCGCGCTCGCCCATCGCGTATATCCGGGAACAGCACTGCCGAGGAGCCAACACGGCACGACGACAGCGACGACGAAGGGCAAAAGCAGGATCGCCAGCAAATTCCGTAGCATCATCGACATCACGCACCCTTTGGGCTCGATATACCCCAAGGCCACGGCCACAGGGAATACCGCCGAACGCGTAGGGGGCGGGACCGAAGAATGGTCCCGCCCCCGTAGTCTAGCTTAGCTGGAGCTCAACCCCGCCGCGCCTTGACGGCCGCGGCCACGCGGCTGCCGTAGTCGGCGTCCGCCCTGCGGAAATTCTCGATGGAGCGCGTCACGATGTCGTCCCGGCGAACCTGGGACAGGCTGTCCGCGATGTTGTTCACCAGGCGCACCTTTTCCTCCTCGCTCATCAATCGATAGAGGGCCCCCGCCTGCACGAAGTCGTCGTCCTCGGCGTGCCGCTCCGCGGCGTAGGTGCCGGAGATGCCGTCGCCTTCCAGCCCGCCGTAGAGCGGCGCGTCGGTCTGCCGCGGGCCGTCGAAGCTGTTGGGCTCGTAGTTCTTGCTCCGGCCGCCGTTGCCGTCGAAGCGCATGCCGCCGTCGCGGCCGTAGTTGGTCGCGCCGCCGGCGACGCCGCGTGGCGCGTTGACCGGCAGGCGCGTATGGTTGACGCCGAGGCGGTAGCGATGGGCGTCCCCGTACGCGAAGAGCCTCGCCTGCAGCATCTTGTCCGGTGACGGGCCGACGCCCGGCACGAAGTTGCCCGGGTCGAAGGCGGCCTGCTCGACGTCGGCGAAGTAGTTCTCCGGGTTGCGATCGAGCACCAGCTTGCCGATCTCGATCAACGGGTAGTCGGCGTACGGCCACACCTTGGTGAGGTCGAAGGGGTTGAAGCGATAGGTGGCGGCGTCGGCCTCGGGCATGATCTGCACCTTGAGCGTCCAGGACGGAAACTCGCCGCGATCGATCGCCTCCACCAGATCCTGCTGGTGGTGCTGCGGATTGGCGCCGGCGGCGCGCGCCGCCTCCTCGCTCGTCAGGCAACGGATGCCCTGGTCGGTCTTGAAGTGGAACTTGACCCAGAAGCGCTCGCCGGCGGCGTTCACCCACTGGAACGTGTGCGACCCGAAGCCGTCCATGTGCCGGTACGAAGCGGGGATGCCGCGATCGCCGAACAGCCACGTGAACTGGTGCGTCGTCTCCGGGCTCAACGAGAAGAAGTCCCACACGTTCTCCGGCTCCTGCTGGTTCGTGTACGGGTCGTACTTCTGGCTGTGGATGAAGTCGGGGAACTTGATCGGATCGCGCAGGAAGAAGATGGGCGTGTTGTTGCCGGCGAGATCCCAGTTGCCGTCCTCCGTGTAGAACTTGACCGCGAAGCCGCGCGGATCGCGTACCGCGTCCGGTGCGCCCTTCGACCCGGCGACGGTCGAGAAGCGCGCGAACACTTCGGTCCGCTTCCCCACCTCGCTCATCATGCGCATGCGGGTCCAACGCGGCACGTCCGCGCTGGTGACCTCGAAGGTGCCATGCGCCCCCGAGCCCACCGCGTGCACCACGCGCTCGGGAATGCGCTCCCGGTTGAAGCGTGCCAGCTTCTCGAGGAGGTGCTGGTCCTGCAGAACGATCGGCCCCCGCGGACCGGCCGTCTGCGAGCTCTGATTGTCGGCGACCGGCGCGCCGGACTCGGTGCGAAGCGTCGTCTTGGCCATTTCGTATCTCCTTTCCGTTCCTCGCCGTCATCGGCGAGTACGAGAAGAAGTCATAGCCGCTCGCGGCTGATTTACAAAATTGATAATACTTGTCTCTGTGATAATCTCCTCGGCATGGAGATCACGCTGCGCCAGCTCGAGTACGCCGTTGCGGTCGCCGCGCAGCGGAACTTCCGCGCCGCCGCCGCCGCCTGCCACGTGACGCAGCCGGGCCTGAGCCTGCAGCTGCAGCAGCTCGAGGCGCAGCTGGAGGTCCGTCTCTTCGAGCGCGACCGGCGCAAGGTATTGATCACCACGGCCGGGCAGCAGCTGGTGAACCGCGCCGAGCGCATTCTGGAGGAGGTGCGCGCCCTCAAGGACGTCGCGCGCAGCCTCAACCGGCCGCTCTGCGGGCTGCTGCGTCTCGGCGTCATCCCCACCGTCGCCCCTTACCTGCTGCCGGGCGTTCTGCCCAGGGTGCGCCGGTGCCACCCGCAGCTGCGGGTTCGCCTTCACGAAGCGACCACGGTCGAGCTCGTCGGACGCGGCGCGCCGCGGGGAGCTCGACCTCCTGCTGCTCTCCCTCGATGCCCCTCTCGACGGCCTGGCCACGCTGCCGCTGTTCGACGACCCCTTCGTCGTCGCGCTTCCCGCCGGCCACCCGCTGGCGCGGCGCAAGAGCCTCGGCGAAGCCGATCTGCACGGCAACCAGGTACTCCTGCTGGAGGACGGACACTGCTTGCGCGATCAGGCGCTGTCGATCTGCAGTGCGGCCGGCCTGCAGGAGGTGGGTGACTTCCGGGCCGGCAGTCTGTCCACGCTGGTGCAGATGGTAGCGGGCGGCGAGGGGCTGACGTTGCTGCCGCAGCTCGCCGTTGCCGTGGAGGCGCAGCGAGCGGCCCTCGCCCTGGTCCCCTTCCGTCGACCGATCCCGACGCGCACCATCGGCTTCGCGTGGCGCCCGACCTCGCCGCGCGCCGAGGAGTTCGCCACGTTGGCCGCGAGCTTTGCTCCGCCTGTCGCACGGCGCTCCCGCAGACCGGCCCGCAAACGGGAGTGAGCGGCGGCGCCGGCGAAAGCCGGATGGATGGACGGCTATTGACTTGCTCCGCCGAACTCGCCATGCGGCACGTCAGGAGGACACGGTGATGAAGCGAAGCTCGCTCGTGACGACCGTGGTGATCCTGGTGGCGGCGATGGGGTTGTGTGCCGCCGGCCCCGCCCGCGCGCAGTGCAGTCCGACCTGCAAGGGAGATTTCAACCAGGATGGTCAAGTGACCATCGATGAGCTGGTGACGGCGGTCAACAACGCCCTCGGCGGCTGCGAGTCGTCTCCCGAAGAAGAGGGGTGCATCGCGAGCGGCGGCGTGGTGACCACGCAGTTTTGCTGCGCCTCGGCGCCGGATTTTCCCGACACGTGCGGCCTCGGCGCCTGTTCCTGTTCGCCGGTTGCCTCACGCGCACTGGCCTTCTGCCATTGCGACACCGGCTTCTGCTTCGATCGCAGCCAGAACGCCTGCGTGGTCAACCGCTAATTGGGCCGCTAGCTGGGCGGCTGATCGGGGAATGCAGGAGCCGCGCCGCGGCGCGCTCGAAGATCCCGCCGGGGCGGCGACCTCGAGCTTCCAGCCCGCACGGGCGAGCCCGGCGCGGAGCGGTCACCCGACAGCTCTTCGCAGCAGCTTGCCGGGCAGCGGGCCTTCGAGGTCGACCTGGTCGCGGCCGTCCTCGCGGATCACCGCGCCGTTGACGATAACGGCCCGGATGCCCGCCGCATCGGACACCAGGCGGTCGGCGCCGGCGGGAAAGTCGCGCACGCGGCGCAGCGGCGAGCAGCCGACCGTCTGGGGATCGAAGATCGCGACGTCGGCGGCGAGACCGACCGCGAGACGGCCGCGGTCGCAGAGGCCGAAGACGTCGGCGGAGCGCGAGGTGAGCAGCCGCACCGCCTGCTCGAGGGTGAGCACGCCGGTCTCGCGCACCCAGTGGGCGAGCAGATGCGTCGGGGCGCAGGCGTCGCAGAGCTGGCTGGCATGCGCCCCGGCGTCGGAGAGGCCGAGCATGGTGCTCGGATGGGTCAGCAGCTCGGCGACGGCGCGCTCGTCGGTGTTCATGATCGCCATGCGGAAGCGCGCCTCGAGGTCGCTCTGCAGGGCGAGGTCGAGGGCGAGATCGATCGCTCCGACACCGCGCTCGGCCGCGACGTCGGCGAGCCGCCGCTCCGCCAGCGCGGGATCGGACGGACAGTCGGCGATCACCATGTCCTCCAAACGCGCGGCGAATCCCCGCCCGCCGCGCTCGCGCAGGGCGCGGCGGAAGGCCGGGTCGGCGTAGATCCGCTTCTTCCCCTCCAGGTCGGCCGCCGAGACCGGCTTGAACTCCGGCAGGCTCTCGAGCGGAAAGGGCGCCTTGAACTGGAACTCGAACAGCAACGGCCGGCAGGAGACCTGCGGTACCACCTCGATGCCGCGGCGCTGCAGCTCCCGCGTCTCCTCCAACACCTTGCGGTGGCCGTCCGGTCCCAGCATGCCGGCGAGCAGGGCGGTCCAGGTCACCGGTCTGCCGATGCGCTTCTGAATCTCCGCCAGCTCCTTCACGAAGAGGCCGCGCCCGATCGTCGCCTGCAGAACACCGCCGCCGCTCTCGCCGAGACATCCGGCCAGCGTCTCGATCTCCGCCGCCGCCGCGGCGCGGCTCGGCACCGGCCGGCCGGCCCAGCCGACGTGGGTGATCGACTTCGAGGTCGCGAAGCCGATCGCCCCGGCGCGCAGCGCCTCGAGGACGATACGCCGCATCGACTCGATCTCGTCCGCCGTCGCTTCGCGCTCCGTCGACTCCTCGCCCATGACGTACATGCGCACCGGCGTGTGGCCGACGAGCACCCCGACGTTGATCGCCGTCCCGCGCCGCTCGATGGCATCGAGATACTGCGGGAAGGTCTCGAACGGCCACTGCTCCCCTACCCCGGCGTTCAGCGCCTCGAGCGACATCCCCTCGACGTTCTCCAGCGTGCGCATGATCATGTCGCGGTGCTCCGGTCGCGTCGGCGCGATGCCGAAACCGCAGTTGCCCATCACCACCGACGTCACGCCGTGCCACGGCGAGATCGTCAACATGCGATCCCAGAAGACCTGCGCGTCGTAGTGCGTATGGATGTCGACGAAGCCGGGCGCAACCACCAGGCCACCGGCGTCGATCGTCCGCTCCGCCGTCCCGGCGATCTCCCCCAGTGCCGCGATACGCCCGCCGCGCACGGCCAGATCACCTCGCCTACCCGGAGCGCCGCTGCCGTCCACCAGCAGCCCGCCGCGAATCAACAGATCGTAGTGCTCGCCCATGGCCCGTCTCACCCCGTTCCGACATCACTTGCGCACATCGAGCCCCGCACAATCAATGGAGACGTGCGCATCCGATCGGCCCACGGTTCATCCTCCCCAACCGGTCACCGGTCATGCCTCTCTCCTCGCCCACCGGCTCACCGGCTCACCGGCTCACTCGCTCACCTCTGTTTGCCGCCCCCGCGGCCCGCGTGGTAACCGCCTCCCTTATGGATGCCTTCAAGGATCGCGTCGCCGTGATCACCGGCGGCGCCGGAGGAATCGGGCTCACCGTGGCGCGCGCCTTCGCCGCGCGCGGGGCTTCGGTGGTGCTGGCCGATCTCGACGAGCAGGCCCTGGGTCGCGCCACGCAGGAGCTCGAGGCGAGCGGTGCCCGCGTGCTCGGGGTACGGACCGACGTCACCGAGCTCGACAGCGTACAGGCCCTGGCCGCCGCCACGCGCCAGCGCTTCGGGGCGGTTCACATCGTCTGCAACAACGCCGGCATTGCGCTGTTCGGCGAAATCGCCGACGCCACGCACCACGACTGGGTCTACACCATGAACGTCGACTTCTGGGGCGTCGTGCACGGGGTCGAGACCTTCCTGCCGATCCTCATCGAGCAGGGCGCCGGCGGCCACATCGTCAACACCGCCTCCATGGCCGGCCTGGTCGGCATGCGCTGGCTCGGCATCTACTCGGCGGCGAAGTTCGCGGTCGTCGGCCTCAGCGAGGCCCTGCACCGCGAGCTCAAGCCGCGCGGCATCGGGGTGAGCGTACTGTGCCCGATGATCGTGGCGACCAACATCAACGAGAACTCGGTGCGCATGCGGCCGAACGAGCTACGCACCGGCAAGGAGCTCGTCCTGCCGGCCGCGGACGCCATGGCCGGCGGCACCATCGCGCCGGAGGAGGTCGCGCGGCGCGTCGTGCGCGGCATCGAGCGCGGCGATCTCTACATCCTGACCCATCCCGAGCAACGCGAGATCCTGCGCCGGCGGGCGGCGAAGCTCGACGCCATGTTCGAGGAGGACGTCTGGTGAAAGACCTGTTTTCGATTCGCGGCAAGGTGGCGCTGGTCACCGGCGGCTCGCGCGGCATCGGCCTGATGATCGCGCGCGGCTACGTGGAGAACGGCGCCAAGGTCTACATCTCGTCGCGCAAGAAGGACGTCTGCGACCGGGTCGCCGCCGAGCTGGCGAAGCACGGGACCTGTCTCTCCCTGCCCGCCGACCTCTCCACCGAGGCGGCGGCGAATCAGCTCGCCGCCGAGCTGGCGAAACGCGAGCCGGCGCTGCACATCCTGGTCAACAACGCCGGCGCCAACTGGGGCGCGCCGTTGGCGGAGTACCCGGACGCGGCGTGGGACAAGGTGCTGGCGCTGAACGTCAAGTCGGTGTTCCACCTCACCCGCGCCTGCCTGCCCCTGCTGGAGAAGGCCGCCCAGCCCGGGGACCCGGCGCGGGTCATCAACATCGGCTCGATCGACGGGCTGCGCGTGCCGTTGCTCGAGACCTACGCCTACTCCGTCGAGCAAGGCAGCCGTGCACCACCTGACGCGCGCCCTCGCCATCCAGCTGGCGCCGCGCGGCATCACGGTCAACGCCGTCGCGCCCGGTCCGTTCGAGAGCAAGATGATGGCGGAGACGCTCGACCGCTTCCGAGACGCGATCGTTTCCTCCTGCCCCCTCGGCCGTATCGGCGAGCCGGAGGACATGGCGGGCGTCGCCATCTACCTGGCCTCGCGCGCCGGCGCCTACGTCAACGGCACCGTGATCCCGGTCGACGGCGGGATCAGTGTGAAGCCGTAGCGGAGACCCTACTCCTCCTCGATCGAGATCGCCTGGCGCGGGCAGCGGCGCACCGCCTCCTCGACCTTGGCGCGCAGGCTCTCGGGAGGGCTTTCGTTCTTGATCAGCAGGGTGTCGTCCTCCTGCAGCTCGAACACTTCCGGGCAGACCTTCATACAGACCGCGTTGGACTCGCAGAGATCCCAATCGACGATGACCTTCATGAATTCCTCCTCGCAGATGCGCGGTGACTCACTCTCTCCGATCAACCAATCACGAAACCGCGTCCCGTCTCAAGTCGCCGCGGGCCGGCGCCTTTCCAGACCGCGAGCCGGTGATATAGATGGCGCCGAGGAGGAGCGACCATGAGCCGACCTTTTCGCGACGATCCGTTCCTGCGCGGCAACTACGCGCCCTGGCCGATGGAGGGAGAGATTCACGATCTCGCGGTCCGCGGCGAGATCCCCCGCTCCCTGAACGGCACGCTCTACCGCAACGGCCCCAATCCGCAGTACGCGCCGCGCGGCACCTACCATTGGTTCGACGGCGACGGCATGATCCACGCCTTCGCGCTGCGCGACGGCCGCGCCAGCTATCGCAATCGCTGGGTGCGCACGGCGCGCTTCGCGCTCGAGCGCCGCGAGGGCGAGGCGCTGTTCGGAGGCCTGAGCTCGATGACGGCATCGGACGAGCGCTCGCTCGAGACCTCGCCCAACGCCGCCAACACGAACATCGTCTACCACGCCGGCAAGCTGCTGGCGCTGTGGGAAGGCGGCCCGGCGCACCGGCTCGATCCGCGCAGCCTGGAGACCGCCGGCGCGTACGACTTCCGCGGCGGTCTTCTGGGAGCGATGACGGCGCATCCGAAGATCGATCCGGAGCGCGGCGAGATGCTGTTCTTCGGCTACGGCCCCTTCCCCTTCATCCACTACTACGTCGTGTCGGCGGACGGCGAGCTGCGGCGCACCGAGGAGATCGCGGTGCCGGTGCCGACGATGATGCACGACTTCATCACCACCCGCGAGCACGTGATCTTCCTGGTCTGCCCCGCCACCTTCCGGCCCGAGAACATGACCACCGACAAGCCGATCCGCTGGGAGCCCGATCTCGGCACGCGCATCGGGGTCATGCCGCGCGACGGCGGCAGCGCCGACGTGCGCTGGTTCGAGACCGACCCGTGCTACGTCTTCCACCCGATGAACGCCTTCACCGAAGGGCGCCGCGTCGTCGCCGACGTCGCCCGCTACGCGCGCGTGCCGCTGTTCGACGGCGACGAGCGCCCCGACGGCTTCGAGCGCGCGACGCCGGCGCACCTGGTGCGCTGGACCCTCGACCTCGACGCCGGGACCGTGAAGCAGCAGCCGCTGGACGACGCACCGATCGAGTTCCCCCGCCTCGACGAGCGCCGCACCGGCCTCGCCTACCGCCACGGCTACGCCGGCGGGCGCGTCGGCGAGCCGGGCGACGGCGGGCCGTTCAACGCCGTCCTGCACTACGACCACGCCACCGGGAAGCGCCGCGCACACGATCTCGGCGGCGCGAGCTTCACCTCCGAGCCGGTCTTCGTCCCCGCCTCGCCGGACGCGGCCGAGGGAGAGGGCTTCCTCCTCGCCGCCGTCTATCGCGCCGCCGAGAACCGCAGCGACCTGTTGATCCTCGACGCCGCCAACGTCGAGGACGCGCCGCTCGCCACGATCGAGCTGCCGCACCGCATCCCGTACGGCTTCCACGGCAACTGGGCCGAGGGCGTCTGCTGACGTCCGAGGGACGACGCGAGGACAGGTCGATGCCTGACAAGAAGGTCGCGTTCATCACCGGCGCCAGCCGGGGAATCGGAAGAGGCTGCGCGCTGGAGCTGGCGAAGCGCGGCTTCGACCTGGTGTTGACCGCCCGCACGGTCACCGGAGAGGAGCGCTACGAGCACTCGTCGACGGTGAAGAAGTCGGCGACGCAGCCGCTGCCGGGAAGCCTCGCGAGCGTCGCGCGCGAGGCGCGCGATCTCGGCGCCGAGGCGCTGGTCGCGAAGCTGGACCTCTCGGTACGGGGAGATTGGCCGGCCGGCGTCGACGCGGCGCTCGAGCGCTTCGGGCGCATCGACGTGCTGGTCAACAACGGGCGGTACATCGGCCCCGGACACATGGACTGGTTCGAGGACACCCCGGTCGACCTGATCGAACAGATGATGCTGTGCAACGCCATCGCCCCCCTGCACCTGATCAAGCTCTGCCTGCCGGCCATGAAACGCCAGGGCGGCGGCATCGTCATCAACATCACCTCCAGCGCCGGCGACCGGGAGACACCGGCGCCGATCGGCGAGGGAGGCTGGGGTCTCGGTTATTCGATCACCAAGGCGGCTTTCAATCGCATGGTCCCGGGGCTCGCCAAGGAGCTGCGCCGGCACGGGATCGCGGTCATCGGCCTCATGCCCGGCTTCGTCGGCACGGAGCGCATGGCCGTCGAGCTCGGCGAGTTCGGCTTCGACGCTTCGAAGGCGTTGCCGGTCGAGAACCCGGGCCGCGTATGCGCCATGCTCGCCTCGGCCCGCGACCCTCTTCACTTCTCCGGGCGCGACATCTACGGTCCGACCTTCTACGCCGACCACGCCCTCACCGACTTCGAGTGAAGCGTACGGCACGCCGAAGGTTCACGTTCCTGGTCCTCGAATCAGTTCATCAAAATCCCGTCTTCGCGACCTTCGTGGCGTGGTTGCCTTCTTCCGCTTCTGACCGCGCGCTCAGGGCGCAGGGGCAACGCGCGGCGCGGGGCACGGCGACGCGGCTGGGCGGCTCGACGCGCGCGTCCAGAACGCCCACGCCGGACGCGCGGCGCGCTGCTTCCGCGCCCGCTCGATCGATTGCCGCAGCGCCGGCAGGACGGTGCGAACGGCGGCACGGCCGGCTTCGATCGCGTCGGCGGCACGGTCCAGATCGAAGAGGCCGATGGCCGCGACGTCCGGCTCGATGACGAAGTCGGCCGGGTCGTCGCGCAGGCGCGACGCCGCGATGTTCAGCTGGATCACGGTGCTCGCCTTCGACAGGATGCCCGCCAGCCCCTCAGCAGCGGGACACTCCGGCCGCGCATCGAGCGACGGCGCTCCGGGGACGAGAGCCGAGGCGGCCTTCTCCGCACCGTTGCGACCGAGCAGCCGAGCCAGCAGATGCTCGATCAGAGAGCTCGTCCTCTCGCGCCCATCGAGGGCTGCCCCGGCGGCGCGAACCGGGCCCACCGTGTTCACCGCGATGACGTAGGTCGCTCCGATCTGACGCGCCGCCCGCACCGGAATCGGATCCGACAGCGCCCCGTCGACCAGCAGGGATCCCTCCCACGGCTGCGGCGTGAAGACCCCGGGAATCGCGATGCTCGCCCGCACGGCGTCGATGACATCGCCGCGCGTCAGAACCACCTCTGCTCCCGAGTCGAGGTTCGTCGCGACCGCCGCAAAGCGCCGCTCGAGCTTCTCGATCGGCCCGCCGATGTGCTGGCGCAGCAGCAGATCCATGGCACGGCGCCCCTCGAGAATTCCGCTGCGCGGCCAGACGGGATCGAACAGCGCCAGTCGCTCGCGGCGCGTGAGGCTCGTCATGCGCTCGCGCAGGTCGCGCAGATGGCCGGCCGCGAAAGCCGCCCCGATGATGGCGCCCGAGCTGGTGCCGGCGACGCATCGCGCGTCGATACCGCCCTCGCTCAGCTCCTCCAGCACGCCGATGTGCGCCAACCCCGCCGCGCCGCCGCTGCTCAGCGCGATGCCGATGACCGTCTCTCCGTTCGCCGCGTCGCTCATGATGCCGCTCCACCACGAAAGCCGCATTCGTGCCAAGCGCGCAGGTCCATTTCCACCCATCCAAAGCCGTGGTCTCCGCCAAGTCAATGTCCCATATCTTACAATTCGACCGCGCGGCCCGCCCAAATTGACCACGGCTTTGAAACGGATCAGATGGCATGTAGACTGCTCATTGCAAAGATCATGATCGTTCTGGAGTGGATACCGAGAAAACGTGCGTACGAGGTCAGGCGCGACGGCAAAGTCGTCGGCATGGTGCGATTCGGGGCTGGGCTTCCGTTTCGCAGAGTGATCGAGATCGCCTGATCGCGGCGCAGACGGAGAGAGAGATGAGACACGCGGTCCTCGCAATGGCAGTGTGCGTGGCCCTGTGCGGATCCGCTTGCTCCCGCCCGGCGGCCGAGACGGCGCCCGCCGTCAAGAAGCAGGCCGGGCCGAGCGAGCAGAGCCAGAGCGAGGGAGACCTCGCCCTCAAGAACCGCATCGAGACGATCCTCGCCGCGGACAGCTCCCTGTCCGCGCAGGCGAAGAACGTCCAGATCATCACCAGCGGCGGCCGGGTGAGCCTGCACGGCACGGCGGCCAACGAGGCGGAGAAACGCAGCCTCGAGGCCAAGGTTCAGATGATCGCCGGGCTGGACAAGGTGAGCAGCGAGCTTCGCGTAGGAGACTGAGGCCGCCGGCCGGCGGCGATCAGGCCGAGAGCCGCTGGCCGTGCTTCGAGGTCCACTCGGCCACCATCTTCTCCGCCCGGGAGGCGTCCTCGGCGGTGAGGGCTCTGGCTTGATAGGTGAGCTCCAGCAGGACGTCGTTGGGATCCTGGAAGTAGATCGAGTGCCAGACGTCGTCGTGGTTGACGACCGGCGTCACCTCGACTCCGTGCGAGCGCAGGCGCTGCCGCCAGGCATCGAGCTCCTGGCGGGAATCGACGGCAAACGCGATGTGGCGCACCCAGGTGGGCAGGTGATCCTTGCGCGGCGGCTCCTCCTTCTCCAGATCGAAGAAGGCGATCACCTCGCCGCTGCGCATGGCGAAGAAGGTGTGCAGGTGCGGCTTGCTGGTACCCGACTCCGGGTCCCGATCGCCCTGCACGGCGGCGACCAGCCGGAAGCCCATGATCTCGGTGTAGAAACGGTACGTCGCCCCGGTGTCGCGGGTGGGGTAAGCGACGTGATTGAGGGCGCGCGCAACCGCCGGCATCTCCGCCATTTCGACCTCTCCTCTCCTGTGAGCCCGGATCTTACTGCGCCGCCGCGCCGGGGAAAAGGAGAAATCGACGCCGGCGCCTTTCCCTTCACGCCCGCGCCGCGATCGTCTCCGCCACCTCCCCGACCGTGAGGATGCGCACACCCGGCTGTGCGACCGCCGCCTCGATCACCGCCTCGAGCGCCTCCAGGCGGGCCGCGTCGACACCGGTGAGAAACGGGTGGCAGACGGTGAGAAACAGGCCGCCGCGGTCGGCGGCGCGGCGCAGGACCGCCAGCCAGGCGTCGCGCACGCGCTCCGGGGCCGCGGGCGGTTCGCCGGCCAGGTAGTGGAAGCCGTCCACCCCCGGCCAGACGAACGGGACCTGCGCCAGGCCGGACGGCAGGAGCGCGGGCCTCATTCCGTCGCCCAGGCTGGCGTCGTACCGATAGCCGAGATCGATCAGCGTCCGTTCCGTCTGCGCTCCGCGCGCGCCGCCGGGGGCGCGGAACCCGCGCGGGCGCACAGCGCTCGCCTTTTCCAACGCGTCTGTGGCTCGAACCGCCAGGTCGCGCTCGGCGGCCGGATCGAGCCGGCCCCATTCCTCGTGCAGCCAGCCGTGCATGCCGAGCTCGTGGCCGCGGCGAACGATCTCCGCCACCTCGTCGGGATGATGGACACCGTTCCAGCCTTCGACGAAGAAGGTCGAGCGCACGGCATGGCGCTCGAGCAGATCGAAAACGGCCGGGTAGCCGCGCGCCAGCGACGGATCCGCGCCGCGCGACCGCGGTCCGGCGAGGGATCCGGTCCCCACCTCCGCCGCCTCGCCCATGTTGTCGAAGCTGAAGCAGGCGATGGCGCCCGCGCCGTCGCTCATCGGCGCGGCAGCTGCAGAAGGCGCGCCGCTTCCGCGCAGCCGGCGACCGGGCGCCCCAGCTCGCCGGCGAGGGCGACCACCTCCTCGACGAGCTCGGCGTTGGCCGGAGTGCGCGGTCCGGCGTAGTCCTCGAGGCCAACGCGCACGTGGCCACCGCGCTCCAGCGCCAGCCGCGCGATGCCCGAGTCGACGACGTCGCCGCCAATGACCGCCACCGACCACGGCAGGTCGCACCCTTCGAGCATGTCGAGGTAGGCGTCGAGCGACGCCCGCGTCGGCGGCAGGCCGAAGCCGACGCCGGCCCCCGCTCCGCCGAGGTAGTCGAAGTCGCCGCCGAAGTAGAGCTTGATCAGGGCGCCGGGCGGCAGCCGGCCGCCGCGGTGGTAGGCGAGCGCCGCGCGCAGGAAGCCCGGCTCGAAGATGGAGACGCTCGGACCGAGGCGGTGCGTCTCGCACAGCGCAACCTCGTGGCGGATGTCGGCGTAAGTATTGACGTAGACGACGTCGATCGCGCCACCCGGCAGGCCGTCCTCGCCGACGCCGCCGAAGTTGACCGAGCCCGGGTCGAGCACGCTCATGCGCATCAGGCCCGACTCCGCGAGAAGGGGAATGTGCGCGTAGCGCTCCTCGATCGAGCCGCCGAAGCCGACGGTCGGATAGACGATCGCGTCGGGGCGCGCCTCCAGCACCGGACGCCAGCCCTCCAGCTGCCGCTGCGCCACCGCCGCGCCGTCGATTCCGTACTTGTCGATGTGGTTGTGCACGATCGCCGCCCCGGCCGCGAGGCAGTCGAGAGCGTCGCGCGCGATCTCGGCGGGTGCCAGCGGAACGCGTGGGTTGCGCTCCTTGTTGGTCACCCCGTTGATCGCCGCCTCGATGACGACCGGCGTCCTCTCGTTCTCGCTCACCGGCTCACCCGCTCACTGGCTCACCGTCCGTCAATTCCAGAACCGGTACAGCCGCGCGCAGTTCTCCGCCGTCACCTTGCGGATCAGATCCTCGCCCAGGCCGGCAAAGGCCTCGGCGATCGCCTCCTTCGAGCGAGGAAAGGTGCTGTCCGGGTGCGGGTAGTCCGAGGCCCACATGAAGTTGCCCGGTCCGAGCAGCGGGATCAGCTGCGGGCCGAGCGGCTCCTCTTCGAACGTCGCGTAGACCTGGCGCCGGAAGATCTCGCTCGGGCGCGCCTTCAGCTTGTAGTCCTGCGCCTTGGGAACGTGCTTCTCCGCCTGCTGGTCCATGCGCTGCACGAAGTACGGTACCCAGCCGATGCCCGACTCGGCGAGCACCAGGCGCATGTCGGGGTGGCGCTCCAGGGCGCCCGAGAAGATCATCATCGCCAGCGGCTCGTCGAGCTGCATCGGCGCGACGGCAGAGAAGGCCGCCATCTCCCAGCTCAGGTAGGCCACCTTCACCGTCGAGGTACCGTGGCCGATGTGGAAGCTGATCGGGATGCGCGTCTCGGCGGCAGCGGCCCACAGCCGGTCCCACTGCGGGTCGGAGACGCGGAACTCGAACGGGCTGATGATCGCGCCGCGGTGGCCGAGAGCCGCTACCCGCTCCAGCTCCGACGCCGCCGCGGCGGCGTCGTGCGTCGGCAGGACCGGCAATACCGCGAGGCGCTCGCGGTCGTAGGCGTTGAACTCGTTCGCCCAGTCGTTGTAGGCGCTCAGGCAGGCGGCCTTGAGCTCCTGGTCGGCGATGGGCAGGCCGAACAGGGACGGGCCGTAGATCACCGAGGCGTGCAGGCCGTCGCGGTCCATGTCCTGCAAGCGCAGCGCCGGGGTGCTGGCGCGGAAGCCGTCGTCCTCGATGCCGGCCCGGGTGATGGCGTTGTAGTCGCCGAGCATCTTGAGGCCGCTCGGCCCGATCACCGAGCCGTCACACACCCACCAGTCGGCGTCGCCCTGGCGCTCGACGCGCGGGCCGCGCTGGCGCCAGGCGGCGGGCAGCCGCTCCTGCCAGAGGTCCCTGGGCAGAACCCAGAGATCGAGGTGATCGTCGCACGAGTAGAGACGTTGGGTGTCCATCGCATTGCCCTCGCGTTGTGTGAAGTGGGAAGCGCTCCCTTGTAGCAAGCTCCCCTCCCCGCTTTCCAGACCCAACCGGTCACCGGCCTTGCCCATCCGCCCGACCGCCACGCCAGGTTGTTGGTTGTTGGGTTGTTGGTTCGCGAGACCCCAACAACCAACAACCCAACAACGCTTCCGCCAGTCTCCTCTCCTTGCGGACTCCCCCGCGCCTGCGCTTGTATGGAATCGAGAGAGGGGCGAGCGACGATGGCAGAGCGAAACGATATAGAGACGCTGCTGCACGAGCAGGAGGTCTTCGAGCCGCCGGCGGAGTTCGTGGCCCAGACTTTGGTCCCCGACTACGAGCTCTACTACGAGCGCAGCATGCAGGACGTCGAGGCTTACTGGGAGCGAGTCGCGGAAGGCTTCGACTGGGAGCGGCGCTGGGACAAGGTGCTCGACTGGAGCTATCCCAACGCCAAATGGTTCATCGGCGCGCGCGGCAACATCACCTCGAACTGCCTCGATCGCCATCTGGGTTCCGAGCGCAAGAACAAGGCGGCGCTGATCTGGCTCGGCGAGGACGGGCAGGAGCGCATCTACACGTTCGCCATGCTGCACCGCCAGGTGTGCAAGCTGGCGAACGGCCTGAAGAGCCTCGGTATCGGCAAGGGGGATCGCGTCGCCATCTACATGCCGCTGACGCCCGAGGGCATCATGGCGATGCTCGCCTGCGCCCGCATCGGCGCGATCCACAGCGTCATCTACGCCGGGCTGGGATCGGGTGCCATCCGCGATCGGGTCCTCGACGCGCAGGCGAAGGCCGTGATCTGCACCGACGTCGGGTACCGACGCGGCAAGGTGGTGGCCCTGAAGCCGATGGTCGACGAGGCGCTGGCCGAGAAGACGCCTGTGCAGCGCGTCATCGTCCACCGGCGCCGCACCGACAGCGCGTTGCGCGACGGGGAGATCGATTTCGCCGAGCTGGTCGCCGGCAGCGCCGCGCACTGTCCCGCCGAGGTGATGGACAGCGAGGACTGGCTCTTCATCCTCTACACCTCGGGATCGACCGGCAAGCCGAAGGGCTGCGCCTACGTGCACGGCGGCTACATGGTCGGCACCACCCACCTCTGGAAGCTTCTCTGCGACGTGCACGATGACGACGTCTACTGGTGCACGTCGGACATCGGCTGGATCGTCGGGCACTCGATCATGGTGTACGGGCCGTGGTGCGAGGGCACGACCGTCGTCGTGCGCGAGGGGACGCCCGACTACCCGCACGCCGGCATCGTGTGGGAGATCGCCGAGCGCTACGGGGTGACCAAGATGTTCACCGCGCCGACGGCGCTGCGCATGTTCATGCGCCTCGGCGAGCAGTGGCCGAGGCGCTACGACCTGTCGCGCCTCGCGCTGCTCGCCTGCGCCGGCGAGCCGCTCAACCCGGAGGCGCTGCGCTGGGCGCACCGGCACATCATGCAGGGGCGCGGCCCGGTGCTCGACAACTGGTGGCAGACCGAGACCGCGGCGCCGGTGATCGGCACCTTCCCCTCCTACCCCGCCAAGGCCGGCAAGGTCGGCAAGCCCTTCCCCGGCTACCGGGTCGAGATCCTCACGCCCACCGGCGAACCGGTACCGCCCAACACCGGCGGCCTGCTCTGCCTGCGCGGCCCGTGGCCGGCGATGTTCCGCACCGTGTGGGGCGCGCCGCAGCGCTACGAGGAATACTTCCGCAGCATTCCCGGCCGCTACGTCGCCGGCGACGTCGCCACCGCCGACGAGGACGGTTACATCGCCGTGCTCGGCCGCTCCGACGACGTCCTCAACGTCGCCGGTCACCGCATCGGCACCGCCGACGTCGAGTCGGCCCTGGTCAGCCATCCCTCGGTCGGCGAGGCGGCCGTGATCGGCGTGCCGGACGCGGTGAAGGGCGAGTCGATCAAGGCCTTCGTGCTGCTGCGCGCCGGCGTCGAGCCGAGCGACGCCCTGCGCGCCGAGCTCATCGCCCACGTGCGTCAGGTCCTCGGACCGATCGCCACTCCCTCCGCGGTCGACTTCCCCGGCAAGCTGCCCAAGACCCGCTCCGGCAAGATCCTGCGCCGCGTCCTGAAGGCGAACGAGCTCGGGCTCGACGCCGGCGACGTCACCACGATCGAGGAGTGAGCCGGCCGCCCGGCAAGCCGGCGGAGCCGCCGTCAGCCGCTATTATTTGACAAGTCTCTCTACAAAGAGACGGGCGATGCGACCACAACAATTGTGGTGTAGGCCTCCGGCCTGCATAGCGGTCCAGCGGACCGCTCGCCCGCCGCCCAACGCCGTGCAGGCGGGACGCCCGCACCACAACAAGGGAACCCTCACCGGCGCACCCGTCGAACGCGTGCACAAGCGCCGGCGCAGCCCATCCTTGCCGCCCCCACCGCCCTCTGATACGCCAGCCGCCACCCGATATTGCAGGAGGAGAGCGATGACGCAGAACGTGCCGCCGTTTCAGTTCAGCGAGGAGTCCCTCAAGCTGCGACAGTTCCTGTACGAGCACTGGTGCGAGCACGGCCGGGGGCCGAACCTGCGCACCGTGCACGAGGCGACGGGGCTGTCCCGCCGGCAGATCATCGATTGCTACAAGCAGCTCGACCTGGGGACGATCTGCGTCGTCGACCACGAGACGCAGAACTACAACATGCTGAAGATCCAGCCCTTCTCCAGCTTTCCCAGCCAGGTCGAGGTGCACATCGACGGGCGCTTCCACAGCTTCGCCGGCTGCGCGATGGAGTCCATCGCCCTCTCCAAGATGCCGCCCTTCGCCGACAAGGAGGTGCGGCTGGAGTCCTACTGCGCCTGCTGCCTCGAGCCGGTGACCGTCGTCACCCGCAACGGCGAGCTCCTCTCACAGCAGCCGGAATCGGTCCGCATCCACGTCAGCATGAGCCCGCACGACTGGAACGAGATCAACATCGTGTCGATGTGCGACAGCATGAACTACGTCTGGGACGCCGCCCACGCCGAGGCGTACGAGAAGCAGATCAGCCGCCGCGGCGTGCTCTTCACCCTCGAGCAGGCGCGCCGCTTCGTCGCCGACACCGGCAACAACCGCATGCACCGCTACGACTGGCCGCCGGTCTCGGTGAACCCCCAGCGCATCATCAACGGCATCAAGATGTTGGGCGTCGACGTCGGCAACTGGGAGGGGTAAAGGAAGCTGCTGCTCTTCCCTGCCGCCCCGCGTCTCTGCGCGAGGAGATTTCTCATCGCCGCGGATATGCGGCAGAAGCCGGAGATCCCGTTCTTCGCTATCGCCGGACGCGACGGACAATCCTTCCAATCTCGCGGAGAGCGATGCTCCTGGGCTTCCCTCAGAGAGACCGAAGGTAGCGACGAATCTCGTCGTGCGTTGCAGCGCGGACGAAAGTGTACGCCTTTTGTTCCACGGTGAAGAGGATGCGCAGCCCGAGACCGACTCGCGCTTCCCATACACCGCTGTGATGCAGCTTCCTCAGGCCGAGACCGGCGTGTCGGTGCAGGTCGCCCATCGCCGCGGGCAAGTTCAGAAGCGCTTCGAAGACCGCGGCTCGACCGTCCGCGTCCAGCGCGCGCACGTCGCGCCGAAAGCGCTCGGTCAACTCGATTCGCATCACTGTTTTCTGCGAGAGCTCTTTGCTCGGCGACGTGCCGGCTCGCGCAGATAGGCGGCTGCGTCTTCGGGCGACTCGAACACCGCTAGCCCGCCCCGACGTCGCTCCTCGGAGATCTGCTGCCAGAGGCGAGCGGCCTGCTCGTCGGTGACTCGTGGCGCGATCTCGAGATCCTCGGCGGAGATGGGCACGATGGCAGCGACGTGCTTCGCCCCTTTCATGAGGATCACGTCCTCGCCGCGCGTCGCCGCCTCGACGAGCTCGTTCAGGCGCGCTTTCGCTTCCTTGATCGTCACTGCCCGCATCGAACAGAGGGTACTCGCAGAAAGGACCCTGTCAAGGTACTCGTTTCAGGATCTCTTCCGAGGGCGGAATCGGGACGGGGCGGAACGGGGACGTAAATCGATCCTCAGCCTCCGCCGGAGCCTTCGCCTCAGCCTGCGAAACCCGGGCGCAGCCCGGGTGAGCTTCAGCGCAGGCCGAAGTCCCAGCCGCGGCCGTCGCGGTACTCGCGCAGGATGCGGCGGGCGACGGTGACCCGGTGCACCTCGTCGGGGCCGTCGTAGATGCGGGCGAAGCGGGCCTGGCGGTACATGCGCTCGAGCGGCGTGTCGGCGGTGACGCCCTTGGCGCCGAAGATCTGGATGGCGCGGTCGATGGCGTCGTGCACCATCTTGGCGCCGACGACCTTGATGACGCCGATCTCGACCCGCGCCGGGTCGCCGCGGTCGAGCTTGCGCGCGGCGTCCAGGGTGAGGAGGCGGCAGGCCTGGATCTCGGCGGCGGTGTCGAAGATCATCCGCTGCACCTGCTGCTTCTCGCCCAGGGTGGAGCCGAACGCCACCCGCTGGTTGGCGCGCTCGCACATCAGGTCGAAGGCGCGCTGCGCCTGGCCGAGCCAGCGCATGCAGTGGAAGATGCGCCCCGGGCCGAGCCGCTGCTGGGCGATCACGAAGCCCTGCCCGCGCGGGCCGAGCAGGTTCTCGCGCGGCACCCGGACGTCCTCGTACGCGACCTCGCAGTGGCCGCCGCGCATGCCCAGCACCGGCGTCTCGCGCACGATCCGGTAGCCGGGCGTGTCGGTGGGAACGACGATCATGCTGAACGCCTGGTGCGGCGGCGCCTGCGGCTCGGTGCGGCACCATGACGGTCGTGTAGGCGGCGCGGTCGGCGCCGGTGGTGAACCACTTGCGCCCGTTGATCACCCAGTGATCGCCGTCGAGGACCGCCGACGTCTGCAGCTGGGTCGGGTCCGAGCTGGCGACGTCCGGCTCGGTCATGGCGAAGCTCGGAAAGACCTCGCCGGCGACGAGGCGTTTCAGGTAGCGCTCGCGCCAGGCCGGCGAGGCGTGCAGATCGAGCATGATCGAGTCCTGCAGCGAGTGGGTGCCGAGCGCCACCATGGCGTGCTCGGAGCGGCCGATCACCTCGTTGACGAACACGTAGTCCATGAACGGCAGCCCCTGGCCGCCGATCTCCGCCGGGTGGCCGAGCGCCCACAGCCCCTCCGCCTTCGCCTCCGCCATGAGGCGCCGCATCACCGCCTGCGCCTCGGCGTCGGCGCGCTCGTCGAGCAGCGATTCGACCGGATAGACGCGCTCCTCGACGAAGCGGCGGACGCGCTCGCGGATCGGCCTGACGTGCTCGGGAACCTCGAAGCTCATGGCACCTCCTCGCGGCCGCGACCGACCGCGTCTCCCGCATACGGCAGCCCCGCCGCGCGCGCAACCGTCCGTGCCCGCTTGTTCTGTCCTGTCTCTGTATTGTGGTGCGGGCGTCTCGCCTGCACGGGGTTGGGATGGGGGGAGCCCAGCGGCCCGGCGGGCCGCTATGCAGGCCAGAGGCCTGCACCACAACGCAGGCCAGAGGCCTGCACCACAACGCAGGCCAGAGGCCCGCACCACAACGCAGGCCGGAGGCCTGCACCACAATAGGAGGTCGACCGGTTCTTCCGCCCCTCTGGCTTCCGACCCGGGGAGATGGGCTAGACATCCGCCCATGCTGTTGCGCCGTCTTTTCTCCACCGCCTTCTGGCTCTTCCTGGTCGTCAGCTCGTTCGCTCTGTTCCCGTTCGCCGTCCTCATCTGGGCGAGCACCGTCCTGTTCGACAAGCGCCTCGCCCTGCTGCACCAGTTCACCTGCTTCTGGGCCTCCCTCTACACCTGGCTCAACCCCGCCTGGCGCGTGACCATCGAGGGCAAGGACAAGATCAAGAAGGGCATCGCCTACGTGATGGTGGCCAACCACCAGTCGCTGCTCGACATCCTCGTCCTGTTTCGCCTCTTCGTGCACTTCAAGTGGGTGTCGAAGATCGAGAACTTCCGCGTCATCGTCGTCGGCTGGAACATGTCGCTGAATCGCTACATCAAGCTGCGCCGCGGCGACCGCGAAAGCGTCGAGAAGATGATGTCGGCCTGCGAGAGGGCCATCGCCGGCGGCAGCTCGGTGATGATGTTCCCGGAGGGAACGCGCTCGCAGGACGGCCGCCTGCGCCCCTTCAAGCCCGGCGCCTTCACGCTCGCCCAGCGCACCGGCGCCCCGTTGCTGCCGATCGTCGTCGAGGGCACCTCCAGAGCGCTTCCCAAGCGCGGCTTCGTCCTGCAGGGCCGCCACGCGATCCACGTCCGCATCCTCGACGCCATCCCCCACGCCAGCTTCGCCGACACGCCGGTGGAGGTCCTCAGCAACCAGATCCGCGACCTCATCGGCTCCCACCTCGCACCGGAGCACGCGCCGAACCCGGTCTGAGCGGTCCGACACCGCGGCACCGGGGGTCGACTTGATCGCCGCGGCGAATTTGTTAGGGTCTTGAAATAAGACTGAATCAGTCCGAATTTGGAAGGCGCGCGAACCGATGATTCGAATCAGCAGACTGACCGATTACGGGATCGTCCTGATGAGCTACATGGCGGCCCACCCCGATCGCGTCCACAACGCCGCCGAAGTGGCGGCCGACGCGCATCTGCCGCCGCCCACCGTGAGCAAGCTGCTGCGCCTGCTCACCCGCGAGGGGCTGCTGCAGTCGCAGCGCGGCGTGAAGGGCGGCTACCTGCTGGCGAGGCGGCCCGAGGACATCTCTCTGGCCGGGATCATCCGCGCTCTGGACGGGCCGATCGCCCTGACCACCTGCACCACCAGCTCCCCCGGCGACTGCGAGCACGAGCCGGTCTGCCCCATCCGCGGCCACTGGCGCCGCATCAACCTGGCGATCCGCGCGGCGCTGGAGAGTATTCCACTCTCCGAGATGACGCCCCCCGCCAGCGCCGGCTTCTTCCGCACCGTGTCGCCGGCGGCCGGGGAACGAGAACCGATCTGTCCGGGCGCCGCGGCGCCGGACGGCGAAGCGGCGGCCGACACGGCCGCGACCGCACCGAGGTGAGAGGAATGGCGGGCAGCGCAACCAAGATCGAAG
The DNA here is from genome assembly GCA_963721115.1 of uncultured bacterium. GTDB lineage: Bacteria > Desulfobacterota > Binatia > HRBIN30 > CADEER01 > CAVRIA01. The sequence goes on along the minus strand of CAVRIA010000021.1, from coordinate 105,259 downwards.
ACCTCATCAACCGCGAGTACGAGGCCGGCTTCTATACGGACATCGAATCCGACGCGATCCCGATCGGCCTCGGCGAGGACGTCATCCGCCTCATCTCGGCGAAGAAGCAGGAGCCCGCGTTCATGCTCGAGTGGCGCCTCAAGGCGTACCGGCACTGGACGACGATGAAGGAGCCGTCCTGGCAGAACGTCCACTACCCGCCGATCGACTACCAGGACATCAGCTACTACTCGGCGCCGAAGTCCAAGAGCGACGCCCCCAAGACCCTCGACGAGGTCGACCCCGAGCTGCTGCGCACCTACGAGAAGCTCGGCATCCCGATGCAGGAGCGCGAGCTGCTCGCCGGCGTCGCCGTCGACGCCGTCTTCGACAGCGTTTCCGTCGCCACGACGTTCAAGGCGAAGCTGGCCGAGAAGGGCGTCATCTTCTGCTCCTTCTCGGAGGCCGTGCGCGAGCATCCCGATCTGGTGAAGAAGTACCTCGGGTCGGTGGTGCCCTACAACGACAATTTCTTCGCCGCCCTCAACTCGGCGGTCTTCAGCGACGGGTCGTTCTGCTTCATCCCGCGCGGCGTGCGCTGCCCGATGGAGCTGTCGACCTACTTCCGGATCAACGCCGCCAAGACCGGCCAGTTCGAGCGCACGCTGATCGTGGCCGAGGAGAACAGCTACGTCAGCTACCTCGAGGGCTGCACGGCGCCGATGCGCGACGAGAACCAGCTGCACGCCGCGGTCGTCGAGCTGGTCGCCCTCGAGGGGGCGCAGATCAAGTACTCGACGGTGCAGAACTGGTACCCGGGCGACAAGGAGGGCAAGGGCGGCATCTACAACTTCGTCACCAAGCGCGGCACCTGCTTCGGGGCGAACTCGAAGATCTCCTGGACGCAGGTGGAGACCGGCTCGGCGATCACCTGGAAGTACCCGGGCGTCATTCTGAAGGGCGACAACTCGGTCGGCGAGTTCTACTCGGTGGCGCTGACCAACAACTTCCAGCAGGCCGACACCGGCACCAAGATGATCCACCTGGGCAAGAACACCCGCAGCACCATCCTCTCGAAGGCGATCTCGGCCGGGCACGGGCAGAACAGCTACCGCGGCCTGGTCAAGGTGATGAAGGGCGCCACCGGCGCCCGCAACTACACCCAGTGCGACTCCCTGCTGATCGGCGACCAGTGCGGCGCCCACACCTTTCCCTACATGGAGGTGCGCAACGACACGGCGCAGGTCGAGCACGAGGCGACGACGTCGAAGATCAGCGAGGATCAGCTCTTCTACTGTATGCAGCGCGGACTCTCGGCGGAAGACGCCGTGTCGCTGATCGTCAGCGGCTTCTGCAAGCAGGTCTTCAAGGAGCTGCCGATGGAGTTCGCCGTCGAGGCCCAGAAGCTGCTCGGCGTCAGCCTGGAGGGCAGCGTCGGCTAGAGAGGCCGGCCGGGCGGCGCCGGCGCACGCCCCGCAATTTCACCAACGAGGAGAGAGAAGCAGAGCATGGCGAAGCAGCAACCGATCCTGCAAATCGAGGGTCTTCACGCCCGGGTGGCGGGAAACGAGATCCTGCGCGGCATCGACCTGACGGTCTACCCGGGCCAGGTGCACGCGATCATGGGGCCGAACGGCTCCGGCAAGAGCACGCTCGCCAACGTCCTGGCGGGGCGCGAGTCGTACGAGGTGACCGCCGGTCGCGTCCTGTACGACGGCCGGGACCTGCTCGCCATGCCCCCCGAGGAGCGGGCGCGCGAAGGCGTCTTCCTCGCCTTCCAGTACCCGGTCGAGATCCCCGGCGTCGGCAACACCTACTTCCTGCGCACGGCGCTGAACGCGCAGCGCAAGCACCGCGGCCTCGAGCCGCTCGACGCGATGGATTTCCTCGCCCTGGTGAAGGAGAAGATGAAGTTCGTCGACATGGACCAGAAGTTCATGAACCGGTCCGTGAACGAGGGCTTCTCCGGCGGCGAGAAGAAGCGCAACGAGATACTGCAGATGGCGGTCCTCGACCCCAAGCTCGCCATCCTCGACGAGACGGACTCGGGTCTCGACATCGACGCCCTGCGCGTCGTCGCCGACGGCGTCAACGCGCTGCGCAAGGAGGACCACGCGGTGATCGCGGTGACCCACTACCAGCGCCTGCTCAGCTACCTGGTGCCCGACTTCGTCCACGTCCTGCTCGACGGCCGCATCGTCCAGTCCGGCGACAAGAGCCTGGCTCTCGATCTCGAGGAAAAGGGCTACGCGGAGTTCGAGGCGCGGGCGGCGTCGGCGTGAGGGACGCGGCAGTCATGCAGAACGTGAGCACTCACCTGGAGAACTTCCGCCAGCTCGACGGCGCCCCCGCCGCGATCCGCGATCTGCGCGCCGGCGCGCTGGCGCGTTTCAGCGAGCTGGGCTTTCCGTCCACCCGGCTGGAGGACTGGAAATACACCAACGTCGCGCCGCTGGCCCGCCAGCCGTTCCGCCTGGCGACCGACTTCGAGCCCACCGCCGCGGCGCGCCACGAGGTGCAGCGCCTCTCCTTCGGAACCGGCCCCCTGGCGGTGTTCCTGAACGGGCGTCACGCCACATCGCTCTCCTGCGCCGGCACGCTGCCGAAGGGAGCCGTCGTCGGCAGCCTGGCCGCCGCGCTGGAAGACACGCCCGCCCTGCTCGAGCCGCACCTCGCCCGCTACGCCCGCTTCGAGGAAGACGGCCTCGCCGCCCTCAACACCGCCTTCATTCGCGACGGCGCCTTCGTCTACCTGCCGCGCGGCGCGGTGGTCGAGGAGCCGATCCACCTGCTCTTCGTCGCCTTCGCTCCGGACCAGCCTACCGTCAATCACCCGCGCAACCTGATCGTCGCCGCCGAGGACAGCAGCGCGACCGTCGTCGAGCACTACGTGAGCCCGGCGGACGACGTCTACTGGACCAACGCGGTGACCGAGATCGCGCTCGCTGCGAACGCCTCGCTGACGCACGTCAAGGTACAGCGCGAGAGCGAGCGCGCCTTCCACGTCGCCACCGTCGCCGCCCGCCAGGAGCGCGACAGCCGCTTCGTCTCCCGCTCCTTCTCCTTCGGCGGCGCCCTGGTGCGCAACGCCGTCGCCACCGCTCTCGACGCTCCGGGCGGCGAGTGCACTCTCGACGGCCTCTACCTGGCGGCGGGCGAGCAGCACGTCGACCACCACACCTCGATCGACCACCTGCGGCCGCACTGCACCAGCCGCGAGCTGTACAAGGGAATTCTCGACGGGCGCTCGACCGCCGTCTTCAACGGCAAGGTGTACGTCCGCCCCGACGCGCAGAAGAGCGACGCCCAGCAGATGAACAAGAACCTGCTGCTGTCGCGGGACGCCGTCGTCGACACCAAGCCGCAGCTCGAGATCTTCGCCGACGACGTCAAGTGCAGCCACGGCGCGACCATCGGCCGGCTCGACGAGGACGCGATCTTCTACCTGCGGGCGCGGGGAATCGGCGCGCCCGCCGCCCGGCAGCTGCTCATCTACGCCTTCGCCAACGAGCTGATCGAACGGACCGGCGTCGAGCCGCTGCGCGCGCAGATGGAAGAGCTCCTGCGCTCGCGCTTCCGGGGCGAAGCCGCCGCCGAGGTGTCCCGATGAGAGCCGCGCCTCACGCCGCGTCGCTGCCCCGACCGGCGGGCCGAGGCCGGCGGCCTCGACGTCCGGCGCCTCCGCGCCGATTTCCCCATCCTGCACCAGCAGGTGCACGGCAAGCCGCTCGTCTACCTCGACAACGCCGCCTCGAGCCAGAAGCCCCGCCAGGTCATCGACGCCGTCGCGCACTTCGACTCGACCGACTACGCCAACATCCACCGCGGCGTGCACAGCCTCAGCCAGCGCGCCACCACCGCCTTCGAGGAGGCGCGCGACCGGGTGCAGCGCTTCCTCAACGCCGCCGACCGCAAGGAGATCGTCTTCGTCCGCGGCACCACCGAGGCGATCAACCTGGTGGCGCAGAGCTACGGCCGCATGGTGCTCAACCTCGGCGACGAGGTGCTGATCAGCGCCATGGAGCACCACTCCAACATCGTTCCCTGGCAGATGGTCTGCCGCGAGCGCGGCGCGGTGCTGCGCGTCGTCCCGATGAACGACGACGGCGATCTGCTGCTCGACCACTACGAGCGTCTGATCGGCCCGCGCACCAAGCTGGTCAGCCTCGTCCACCTCTCCAATGCCCTCGGCACCATCAACCCGGTCCGGCGGATGATCGACGTCGCGCACCGGCACGGCGTCCCCGTGCTGATCGACGGGGCGCAGGCGGCGCCGCACCTCGCCGTCGACGTGCAGGCGCTCGACTGCGACTTCTACGCCTTCTCCGGCCACAAGGTGTACGGGCCGAGCGGCGTCGGCGTGCTGTACGGCAAGGCCGAGATCCTCGAGGTCATGCCGCCCTACCAGGGCGGCGGCGAGATGATCAGCGCCGTCACCTTCGAGAAGACCTTCTACAAGGGCCTGCCGGCCAAGTTCGAGGCCGGGACGCCGAACATCACCGGCGGCGTCGGCCTCGGGGTGGCGCTCGACTACCTGAGCGGCGTCGGCCTGGACGCGGCGGCCGCGCACGAGCAGGCGCTGCTCGCCTACGCCACCGAGCAGATGTCGCGCCTCCCGCAGGTGCGCATCATCGGCACGGCGAAGGAGAAGGCCAGCGTCCTTTCGTTCGTCGTCGACGGCATCCACCCGCACGACATCGGCACGATCCTCGACCGCGAGGGCATCGCCGTACGGGCCGGCCATCACTGCGCGCAGCCGGTCATGCAGCGCTTCCGCATCCCCGCCACGACGCGCGCGTCGTTCGCCTTCTACAACACGAAGGAAGAGGTCGACGCGCTGGTCGCCGGGGTTCGCACGGCCATCGAGGTGTTCGCGTGAGCGACGATCTGCGAGACCTGTACCAGGACATCATCATCGAGCACAGCAAGCGGCCGCGCAACTTCCATCCGATGGAGGACGGGCAGAAGGCCGAGGGCTTCAACCCGCTGTGCGGCGACGTCTGCACCGTGTACGTGTCGCTCGAGGGCGACGTGGTCCGGGACGTATCCTTCCAGGGCTCCGGCTGCGCCATCTCCACCGCTTCCGCCTCGGTGATGACCGAGACGCTCAAGGGCAAGACCCGACGCCAGATCGAGGAGCTCTTCGGCAATTTCCACGGCCTGGTCACCGGCACGCGATCGCCGGATCCGATCGAGCTCGGCAAGCTCGCCGTCTTTTCCGGCGTCAGCGAGTACCCCACCCGCGTCAAGTGCGCCACCCTGTGCTGGCACACCCTGCGCGCGGCCCTGGAAGGAAGAGACGAGCCAGTGTCGACGGAATGAATCAGTGCACGTTTGCCCAATCCCCCCAACCGCGCCGCCGCGTTGTTGGTTGTTGAGTTGTTGGTTGTCGGAGCTCCGATCACCAACAACCAACAACCCAACAACTCAACAACCTGCCCCTCCGAGGTGATCCCATGCCGTACGAAGAGGTCGAGTTCAGCCGCGACTGCGAAGTGATCCAGATCCCCTACGGGACGACGACGGTCGTTCCGGCCGGCACGCCGGCAGTGATCACGCAGTCCCTGGGAGACAGCTACACCGTCCAGGTGCCGACCATCGGTGGTCTCTACCGGGTCGAGGGCAAGGACGCCGACGCGATCGGCAAGCCTGTCGCCCGCTCGGAGGACGCCGGCGAAGGGCACAGCGGTCCGGTGGACGAGGATCTGATCTGGGATCAGCTGCGTATGGTCTACGACCCCGAGATCCCGGTCAACATCGTCGAGCTCGGGTTGGTGTACGACATGAAGACCACCCCCCTGGAGAGCGGCGGCAGCTGCGTCGAGGTCAAGATGACCCTCACCGCCCCGGGGTGCGGCATGGGCGACATCATCGCGCAGGACGCGCGGCACCGCATCGAGAGCTTGCCGGGGGTCGCCGAGGCGATCGTCGAGGTCGTCTTCGACCCGCCCTGGAATCAGCAGATGATGTCGGACGCCGCCAAGCTGGAGCTGGGAATGATGTGACGGGCTTGACCACCCCGGCCTCTCCCACCCCACCGGGTTGTTGGTTGTTGGGTTGTTGGTTGTTGGTGACAAGATCAAAAACGAACAACCAACAACCATCAGTTGCTCATGCCCGTTCCCACACCGGCAGGGTGACCTCGTCGGTCAGGTCGCGAAAGACGACCCGGACTTCCATTCCGAACGACATCTGCTCCGGCCGGCAGCCCACCATGTAGCCGACCAGTCGCGGCCCTTCGTCGAGCTGCACCAGGACCAGGATGTGTGGCAGCTGGTCGCGAAAGGCGGGCAGGAACGGCGCGTGGGCGACCACGTAGGAGTACACCTCGCCGCGGCCGCTCGCCTGGAACCATTCCAGGCGACCCGCCCTTCCAGTACGCCGGCTTCGGCGGCCAGTGCACCTCTCCCGTCCGCCGGTCGCGCTGGATGATCAACCGATGCTCGCGGCACGCCTGCCAGAACGGCTGCATGACCGGGTCGGAGACGTCGGGAAGCGGGTAGTCGGGGGGTATGGTCATGGGCGAAATGTGCTGACGTGTTGACGTGCTGACGTGCTGACATGTTGACGTGCTGACGTGCTGACGTGCTGACGTGTTGACGTGCTGACGTGTTGACGTGTTGACGTGTTGACGTGCTGACGTGTTGACGTGCTGATGTGCTGACGTGCTGACGTGTTGACGTGCGGATGTGTTGACGTGTTGACGTGCTGACGTGCTGACGTGGGGAGGTTGCCGTGCGTCAGGAGCGGTTTGCGTGCTCCTTTGGACGACGGGAGCGGCCCATTCCCGTCGAGGCGTAGGCGAAAGGCAATCGGCCAACCCGTCAGCACGTCAGCACGTCCGCACGTCAGCACGTTCCTCACTCCCTCCTCAGCACCATCGCGCTGGTCGCGACGCCCGAGGCGCCGGTGATCAGCGTCGCCCGGCATCCCTCGACCTGCGCGGTCGACGTGCCGCGCAGCTGGCGAACGCCTTCCAGAATCAGATTGAAGCCGTGCACGTAGGCCTCCGAGAGGCCGCCCCCCGACGTCAGCACCGGCAGCTCGCCGCCCAGCTCGATGCGGCCGCCGTCCGTGAATGGCCCTCCCTCACCGCGCCCGCAGAAGCCGTAGTCCTCCAAGCCCATGATCACCAGCGGGGTGAACGCGTCGTAGATCTGGGCGCAGTCCATGTCCTTCGGCTTCAGCTCCGAGCGCGACCATAGGAGCTCGGCGCACGGCACGGACGTCGTCTGCATGCCGGGCGTGTTGTAGTTGGCCAGGTGGACCGGGTTCGGCCCGGAGGCCTGCGCGACGGCGTGGACGAGCGCGGGCCGCTGGCGCAGGTCGCGGGCGCGCTCGACCGAGGTGACCACGCAGGCGAGCGCCCCGTCGGTTTCCAGGCAGCAGTCGTAGAGATGCAGGGGGTAGCCGATGACGCGCGCGTTCAGGTAGGTCTCCATGTCGAGCGAGCGGTCGCGCATCATCGCGTAGGGGTTGCGGTTGGCGTGCTTGCGGGCGGCGATGGCGACGTTGCCGAAGTGCTCGCGCCGGGTGCCGTACTCGTGCATGTGGCGATGCGCCCACATGCCGATCACGTCGACCGGGCGGATCAGGCCCCACGGCACGTGCAGCGCCTTGTCGTCGCGCATCACGCCCTGCTCCCTCGACCACGGACGCGACGTCTTCGCGCCGCGGTTGCGGGCGCGGTGGCAGACGACGGTGGTCGCCAGCCCGGTGGCGATCGCCGCCGCGGCGTGCATCACCGTCGCGCAGGAGGCGCCGCCGCCGTACGAGATCTTGTCCCACCAGCGCAGGTTCCGCACTCCGAGGCGGCGCGCGATACTGACCTCGTGCGTCGACTCCATCTCGAACATCGACATGCCGTCGACGTCCTCGGCCTCGAGCCCGGCGTCGTCGAGAGCCATCTGGATGGCCTCCACCGCCGTGTCGGAGATCGGTCGCCCGATGTCCTTGGCGAACGGCAGGTGGCCGATGCCGACGATGGCGACCCGATCCCGAATGCGCCGAAACAGGTCCCTATCGAGGCCGTCGCTCATGCGAGCCCACGGTTACAACACGCCCGCACCGATTGCCACACGCGCTTTACTGGGCCGGCCCGGCTCGCCGCCTTCACCTTCCGAGATCAAAACCAAAGAAACCGGAATGATCTCGCGCAGAGACGCAGGGGCGCAGAGGAAGAACGTGGAATGGGTCGGAAATTCTCTGCGCCTCTGCGCCTCTGCGCGAGCATTGATCCTTTTTCTTTCGAACCTTCGGAATTTGGAAGACGGACGGACTCAAAGAAACATCACGCCCGCAATCATTTGGCGGGCATCCAGCTCTACCACCATGAGCGCCCGCACTCCGCGCTCTGAACCCTATCGGGCCCAACGACCAAGAGAGTCGCGCACCGACGGCTACGTCTTCAGCTGTCCGTCGCCGTGACCGGCAAGCCGTAGCCCGTGCTGCGTCCTCCGGCGCGACTGCGAACGAGCATTCCGTGCTTCACGAGCGCGAGAATGTCGCGCAGCGCCGTGTCCTGTGAGCAATGCGCGAGCTTGGCGTATTTCGACGTCGTGAGCTTCCCGTCGAGCCCATCGAGCATGAGGTTCAGCACCGAGCGCTGGCGCTCGTTCACGGAAACGTCGTGGAACCGCTTCCAGAAACCGGCTTTGGCGAGGACGCCGACGAGGATCTCCTGCGCTCCATCGATGGCGCGGCCGAGACAGGCCAGGAACCAGCCCATCCACGGCGTGATGTCCATCGAGCCTCTCTGCGTCTGCTCCAGGATGTCGTAGTACGCGCTCCGTTCTCGGCGGATCTGTGTGGACATGCTGTAGAAGCGCTGCGAGCTGCCTTCGGAACGGGCGAGGAACATGTCCGCCACGGCGCGTGCGATCCGGCCGTTGCCGTCGTCGAACGGATGAATGGTCACGAGCCACAGATGCGCCAACGCAGCCCTGACAACGAGGTCTGTCTCCGACGTCTCGTTGGACCAGTCCAGAAATCGTCTCATTTCGTATTCGACGCGGGATGCGGCAGGTGCCTGGAAGTGGACGCGCTCCCTGCCGATCGGACCAGAGACGACTTGCATGGGTCCGTTGCGGTCGTCCCGCCATTTGCCGACCGCGATTTTGGTCATTCCGCTTCGGCCGCTGGGAAACAGGGCGGCCTGCCAGGAGTGGAGCCGGTCGGCGGTGAGGGGGGTGTCGTAGTGGCGCGTGGCGTCGAGCATCATCTCCACGATGCCTTCGACATCGCGATCTGCCGGCTTCAGGGCGCCCACGTCCACGCCGAGCCGACGGGCGATCGAGGAGCGCACCTGTTCCGCGTCCAGCTTCGCGCCCTCGATCTCGCTGGTTTCGATGACATCGGCGGTCAGTGTTTGGAGGACGGCTTCCTGCCGGAGACGAAATCCGAGGGCCTCCATATGACCGATGACCCGCCCCTGCTGGTGACGGACGGCCGCCAGGGGCTCGGCGAGCTGCTCCCGATCCCAGTGAAATTCCGGCCAGTCCCGGCGCTGATAGATATACATTCACCGCTTACCTTGCGGTGAATGATACCAGCGATCGCCTGATTTCGCAATATTCACCGCATTTCCTGCGGTAAATAGGGCTACCAATCGCCGCACAGGAGACTGGCAAGCGCAGGTACTCCCACCAAGGGGCCTAACCCAGGCCTAATCCAGAAGGCCAGTCCGCCCAACCGCGCTCAGGAGCGGTAGGCCTTCTCGAGGGTCGTGATGTCGAGCTTGACCATCTTCAGGAGCGCGTCGCCGACCTTCTTGGAGCGGGAGGTGGACATGCTCTTCTGTCAGTTCCTTCTCTCCGGATGGGTCAGGTGCTCTCAACCTCGCGCCGCGGCGGCGAAGGCCTCGAGCTCCCGGGCGATGTCCGGGCCGGCCGGCTGGTAGGCGATCTCGGTTGCCCCGAGCGACGCGAGCGTAGCGAGGCGCTCGCGCCAGCCGCTCCGCGTCAGAGCCAGGCCTTGCTGGACGAGCAGCTCGCCGGTGACGAACGGCCGGTCGCGCGGATTGACCGCTACCAGATGCTGTTCGTGAAGGGCGAGGTGCCGGACCCGCGCGGGGACGGCATCATATGCCGCCGCCCACGCCTCTCCGCCGGGCACGCTGTCGAGCCGGCGGTTCTCCATGGCGAAATGGAACCCGACCGCGGCGCCGTGGCCGGCGGCGGCGAGAACGCGCGCCGAGCCCGGGTCCTCGCCTTCGTCGAGGACGGTGCCGAAAGTCAAGACGACGCTCCAGTCGAAGCCGGAGACGGGCACCGCGGCGCCGAAGACGCCGTCGCCCAGCTCGCGGGCGGCGGCGATTCCCTTCGGCCCGGCCGCGGCGATGACGAACGGAACGTCGATCGGGCGCGATGCGCCGTAGCCCTCGGGGTGCAGCATCTGCATGACGCCGCCTTCCCACTCCACCTCCTCGCCGCGAAGAAGGGCGCGCAGGACGCGCACGTAGGCGGAGACGTCCGTCCACCGCAACGGTCGCTGGCCCATCGTCACCCGGCCGGTGAAACCGGAACCGAGCGCCACCGCCACGCGCTGCGCGCCGGCAATCGAGACCAGCGTCGCGATCGCCGCCGCGTTGACCATGGGGTGGCGCAGGCTCGGGACGAGCACTCCCGGTCCGAGGCGGATGCGGCTGGTGCGCTCCGCCGCCCGGGCGAGCTGCACCCAGACGTCGGGGTACAGGGCGGGAGAGTCGTAGAACCACGCGCGGGCGTAGCCGAGATCCTCGGCGATTCGCGCGTGCTCGTGACTGTGCGCGGACGTGGCGAAAGCGCAGGACAACTCGAGGGCCATATGACTTCCTCCAACTCAGCCAATTGCTTACACCAAGGAAGAGAGCGCGGACGCGAGCAGGAGGCCGACGGCACCCCGTCCCGTTTCATGCACAGAAGAAGTATTCTCGCATCGCGGGCGGCGATTTCGTTTTCCCTCCCATCGCCGCGTGGTGTTCACCGTCACGCGAAATACCGGCTCCGCATCCTCTCGATGAAGCCGACGAGATTCGGTCGGCGCTCGGCCTCGTCTTTCACCGGACTCGCAATGGGCACGTTCACGATGTTCGCCAAGAAACCGTAGGCGATCGCGTCGATCTCGGTCGCCGTCTCGCCCAGGAAGAACGGCTTGTCCTCGAGGAAGTCGCCGAGCGCGCCGATATCCTTGCGGCCGATACCGTGAATCTCCTCCCGCGAGTGCAGGCCGATGCCGTGCCCGTGGAGCTGCCGCCGCACGCCGCGCCGCGCAACTGGCGCGACGAGGGAGCGCAGCGGCGCGGGAAGCCCGCCCAGGACGACGTTGCGGAAACCGCCCCAGTTCTCTTCCACCACCCAGCGATCGTAAACCAGAGTCCAGTACAGGTTCTCTTCGATGAGGCGCCGCAGCAAGAGGGCGACGGCCCGTTGCGCAGGGGTCAAGCCATCGCGCGGGTGCGGACCGAAACGGGCATCGAGGTACTCGATGATGAATCCCGAATCGCCCAGCTTCTTGCCGTCGTGCTCGATCCACGGGAGTTTCCCCTTGGGTCCGCGAAAAGGGGTCGCGTCGACGACGGCCCGATAGGGAATGCCCGCGATCCTCAGGTAGGTCTCCAGCTTCAGGCAGAAGGGGCTGATCGACGGCAGCCCCCAGGCGCCGGGAAGCTGATGAACGATTAGCTCCGCCACGGGTTCCTCCTCTCGCATGCGATTCCCGCCGGCAAACTAGCCCGTGGACCTTGGCGGCTCAACGCCTCCTCGCTCCGCGACGCTGGAGGCAAACGCGGCCCCTTCTTCCGCGACCGGCCTGCACCCTGATCTACTACTTCCGCAAGTCTGGGCGCGGCGCGAAGATTTGCGCCACCGGTCACGCCCGACTCCCGGCTCCCGACACCCGACATGGGTTACGGGCGATACCCGCGCTATGTACGGCGCGAGCGGTCAGCACCGCGCCCGTTCGCGCCCCGCCCCCATCTCGGTCCGGACGAACGCCACCTGCGCACCGACTCTACTGGAACACCGTAGCGAGGAGGCAGCATGAACAACGAGGCGGCACTGTCATAATCCGCTGTACTTGTCCCGGCGGTCGTCGTGGGATGGGGGATCGCGGTGAATGTTCGTCACCGCCATGTGCCTCGCATTGGTGACGGGCTCGCAGTTCGGCGCGAGCTGGCTCCTGGTGCGCCCGTGTGCCGCGGTGCAAGCGCTAGCGTATTGCCTGAGGGGTTCGAGGGCCAGTTCGCAATCACTTTGTGCCGACCATCGCACATGCTCATCACGCGATGATCCTCAACTATGAGCCGCCTTGAGAATTAGCTTCAAGCCGGAGAACGGCCGTGAAACTTCATCCCTCGCCACCCCTTGAATTTCCGCGCCCATCGCCGCAGCCAGCGGCACGGCCCGGATGTGAGCGTAGTCCTTCGCCCGATTGTCGAACCTGCCCGAGGCTCGACGGGTAAAGCGGTCGGGTTGCGGCTATCGTCGTTGTACTTGCCCATGTCCGAGAGCAACCTCTCGCTCGGCATGACGCGGCCCGTACCCCCTCCTCCCCCTGCCGGTCCCGATCCACGGCCAGCCGGGCCAGCATCGCATGGACTCTTGGAACAGGCCGAGGCCGAGGCTCGGACTCGCGCAAAGGAAATCCTCAGCCTCAGCCCACGCCTTCGCCTTTGCCTGCGAGCCCGGGCGCAGCCGGGTGAGCTTCAGCGCGCTTCGCGCGTCAGGTCGAGGGTTCGCTTGATCACGTCGAGCAGCTCCATGCCGCCCTTGCGCATGCTGCGCAGCACGCCGGCCTGCTCCGGCGCCAGGGCGCCGAACTCCCCCTCCAGCAGCAGATCGTTGTAGCCGATGATGATGTTGAGCGGGATGCGGAACTGATGCGACATGGTGGCGACGAACTCCGCCTTGAGACGCTCGACCTGATCGAGCTCATCGACCAGGTGGGCATTCTCGAGCTCGAGCGCCGCCAACCCGGCGATACCGCTCGCCAGCCGCGCCTGCTCCTCCGTGAAGGGGCGCAATCCGCCGTAGGACGCGGTGAGCAGGCCGAGCAGCTCGCCGTTGCGGCGCACCGGAAGCAGCAGACAGCGCCTCATTCCGTGCTGCCCGGTGCCGGCGGAGAACAGGTCGCGCGGGTGAACGAGGATTGCCGGCGCATCCTCGGCACGGTCGCGGCGGGCGAGCAGGCGGGTGACCTGTGGGCCGGGAATGCGCGCCCCGCGCATCCACATCTCCTGCGCCGAATCGTCGCCGTGGCCGGCGATGGGAACGTACACGTCCCCCGAGGGCTGCCACGCCCACAGGTGACTGGCGTCGCAGCCGAGAAGCTCCGTCGCCAGCTGACAGAAACCGCGGATCATGCCGGGCAGATGGTGCCGGCCGCGGTCGAAGCGCTCGGCGGGGGGCTCGCGGCTCCCCAGGTCGATGGCGCCGTCGATGAGGCCGAGGAGATCGCGCGACCCCTGATCGATGCGCCGGACCGTGTCGAGCTGCTCGGCGTTCAGCATACCGAACGCGCCTTCGAGCAGCAGGTCGGTGTACCCCATGATGACGTGCAGCGGCGTGCGCAGCTCGTAGGAGAGCGTCGCCACCAGGTCGGAGCGCCCGCGCTTGCTCTGCTCCAACTCCTCGGACAGACGGGCGTTCTGCTGGGCGATGGCGGGCAGTCGGACCACGAACCACATGCCGCTGTCGTAGCTGGTGTCGAGACCGATGTGGCCGCCGTGCGCGGCGATGATCGCGCGCGAGGAGTAGAGCCCGCCGCGGTCGTCGCCGTTGCCCCGGCCCGGGCCGGCCAGGAACAGCGCAGAGGCCTCCTCGGCGCTCACCCAGGGGCCGTTGTCACCGATCGTCAGCTTGACCCAGTCCCCATCGGCCGCTGTCCGGCACACGATGAGCCCACCGTGGCGGCTGTGCTTGACGGCGTGGCTCAGCAGCCCCCCCAGACTGTACGCCAGCTGAGCGCGGTCGGCCCAGGTCAAGGGCAGAACCGGATCGAGATCGAGGCCCGTGCCCAGCCGCTTCACGGCGAAGGCCGGGCCGTACATCCGAAACAGGTCGAGGACCAGCCGGTTGAGCGATGCCCACTCGGGCAGCATGCGGACGGTCCGCGCCTCGGGAGTCACGGTTCGCGCCTCCCTCTACGCGACCGGTCGCGGCCCGACGCCGACCGCGGCCGGACGGCGACGCCGCGCCGAACCCCACCGCCGCCACTGTCACTCGCGCTCGCCATTTTCACTCGCATCACTGGACACCGGTCCGCTCATCCAAGTGACATGCCAGCTGCGCAGGTATGTGGAAGGAAAGCCGAAAGGCCCGGGCGAAGGCTCCGCTGGCGATTCCTGAACGACTAACCGACATTATATGCCCGCCCGCGGCGGTCGCTCTGGTTGGATTGTGGTGCGGGCCTCCGGCCTGCACGGCGGTCCCCCCGACCGCTGTCCTTCCCGCGACCCAGCCCAGAGCAGGCATGATGCCCGCACCACAACGAACCGCCCGCCGGGCCGGACTTTGGGCTTCCCTTCCTCGAGCTGCGCGCGGTAGAGGAGAGGGGAGATGGGACTTTCAGGCAAGAAGGCGGTGATCACCGGAGGAGCCTCGGGAATCGGGCGCGCCATCTGCCTGCGCCTGGCGCGCGACGGGGTGGCGGTGGCCATTTTCGACATCAACGACGAGGGGGCGAACGAAACGGCAGAAGGAGTCCGTGCGCTGGGCGGACAGGTGCTGCCGATCGCCACCGACGTCGCGGACTCTCTCTCCGTGCGACGGGCGGTCGAGCGCCTGCACGCGCAGCTCGGTGCGGCGGACATCCTGGTCAACGATGCCGGAATCGGCCAGTTCGCCTTGTTGGCGGAGATGACCGAGGAACAATGGGACCGCATGATCGCGGTGCACCTGAAGGGCACGTTCAACTGCACCAGAGCCCTGGTGCCCGACATGATTCAGGCGGGCTGGGGCCGGGTGGTCAACATCGCTTCGGTGGCCGGGCTCAGCGGCGGCGGACCCGGCCTGTCGCACTATGCCGCCGCCAAGGGCGGCATCGTCGCCTTCACCAAGGCGCTCGCGCACGAGCTCGGCCCGTCCGGCGTCACGGTCAACGCGATCGCGCCGGGCCTGATCGACACGCCGATGATCCGCCAGGGCCTCGTCTCCGACGACATCTTCGAGGTCGCCGTGCGGGGCGCCCCGGTGCGGCGCATCGGTGCCCCGGACGACATCGCCGCCGCCTGCGCCTACCTGGTCTCGGACGAGGCCGCCTTCTTCACCGGCCAGGTGATGAGCCCGAACGGCGGCCGCTTCATGTGACGGAATGCGGCGCTACTGCCCGGCGACCCAGGCATCCGCAGCAGTGACGAACTCTCGCGCCCGTTCAACCAGCCTCTCGGCATCGCTCTCCGCCAGGTCGATTTCCGCGGCGCGGCGCGCGTGCGCCTCGACCATCCACAGGTGAAGCTTCTCATCGAGCAGGCCGGCAGCCGTGAAGCGCGATCGAAAGGCGTCGTGCACCGCCGCGTGCGAGCGCGGGCGCAGACCGCGTTCGTTGAGCAGCGCCTGGGCGGCGTGCAACATCGCGTAGTAGGCGCGCCCGGCGGCGAGGTCGACCGACCCCGCCCCCAGCACGGTCTCCGCCTTGCCCAGCGCCCGGCGAGCCTTGCCGAGCAGCTTCTCCGTGCCCTCCTTCATGCGCGGCGCGGCGGCGCGGCACTCATCGCCGCGGGACGGCGAGGCGGTGCACCAGGCCGTGCACGCGGTCGTAGCTGAACGGCTTGCGCAGCACGGACACGTTCTTGCGCCGCTCCGCCTGCGCGGCCAGGTGCTCCGTCCAGTGCGCGGTGGTCAAGATGAGCCACAGGTCCGGATGGGCGCGCACGAGTCGGTCGGCGAAATCGAAGCTGACCTCGTCAGACGGATGATCGGCGATCACCACGGCCACGTTCGCCAGTGCGCCGTCCAGGGGCAGCGCCGCCGGCACCTTCATCTCCACCACGCGATGTCCGTCCTCCATCAGCGTCCCGGCGAGCGCGTTCCGAAAGCCGTCGTCCTCGTCGATCACCAAGATCGCCAGATCGCTACAAGCGACCGTCTCTGCGGAGTTCGACTTGGAAGATCGTCCCATGCGGCTCCCGTCGGAAGTAGTCGATACTGCCCCCGTGCGCGAGTACGATCTCCTTTGCAACGGCCAGGCCAAGTCCGGTTCCGTCGGGTTTCGTCGTCTCGAACAAGTTGAAGACCTTCAGTCCCTCCGAGATTCCGGGACCGGTATCCTCGACGGAGATGCGGACTTTCTCGGAGCTGGGAACGGACAGGCGGATCACGATGCGGCCCGGCCCCCGCTCGATCGCCTCGACGGCGTTCTTCACCAGGTTGTCGAACACGCGGCGCAGCTTCTCCTCGTCGGCCCCGAGCGGGGCCACTTTCTCCGCTGCCTCCAGCTCGAGCGAGATGGCGCGCGCCCTGGCCAACGGGCGCCAGGCCTCGACCACCTGGAGCAGGAACGGGGACAGCTCGATGGGCGTGATGTCCAGCCGCTGCTCGCCGGTGAAGCTCATGAACTCGCGCACCAGACCTTCGAGACGCTGCGCCTCGGCGAGCATCTGCTCCGCCGTCCGGGTGATGGAGGCGACCGGCTGGTCGGGGTCGCGGCGGGTCCGGCGCAGAATCAGCTGGGCTTGCAGGGACAGCGCCGCCAGCGGGTTTCCCACGTCGTGGATGATCTTGGCGGTGATGGCACCGACGTCGGCCAGGCGCTCCCGCTGCTGGGCCAGGCGCTGCAGCTCGCTCAGTGCCGCCTCGACGCGCTTGCGCTCGGTGATGTCGCGGGCGATCGAGGACGCACCGACGACGCGGCCCTCTGCGTCGCGGATCGGCGAGACGCTGAGCGACACATCGACGCGGCTGCCGTCGCGCCGCACCCGGACGGTCTCGTACTGCGCGATGGACTCGCCGCGCAGGGTGCGGCGCAGGATGTGGTCGAGCTCGTCGAGGCACTCCGCCGGCACCAGCAGGTCGACCGAGCGGCCCACGACCTCCGCGGCGGAGTAGCCGTACAGCTTCTCCGCTCCGGCGTTCCAGCTGGTGATGACGCCGTCCGGGGTGCGGCCGATGATGGCATCGTCCGAGGAGGCGACGATGGCCGCGAGCTCGGAGCGCTCGCCTTCCATTCGCTTGCGCTCGATGAAGTCGCCGATCTGCCGGGTGAGGGCGTCCAGCATCTTGACCCAGTCGCGTTGCGGCTCCTGGACCCGGCGGCTGAAGAAGACCATGGCGCCAACGGTCACGTCGCGGCTGCGGATCGCGAAGCCGAAGCCGGCGCGAAGGCCGAGCCGCAGGGCCGCGGCCCGGGGGATGACCTTCGCCTCCGTGCTCACGTCGCTCACCCAAGCCGGCTCGCCGCTCTCGAAAATGCGGCCCGGCAGGCCTTCGCCCAAAGCCAGCGGGTGAGCGCGCTCCTCGGCCAGAAAGGCCGGCGCCGCGACGTAGGGCTCATGCCAGGCACCGCGCAGGTGCAGCAGCCCATCCCCTTCGTCCATTTCCCAGAGCTCGCCGATCTCGCACCCGCCCCCCCTGCAGATCGACTCCAACAGGCACGGTACCGCCTCCGCGAAGGAGCCGGATTCCGCCAGCGCACGGGTGATGGCGTACTGCGTCGACAGACGCCGCTCGGCACGGCGCCGGCCGGTGATGTCCTGTCCGACCGCCAGCAGGCCGATGACTCCCCCCTGCGCGTCGCAGAGCGTCTTGCTGTACCACTCGATCTCGCGCTCGACGCCGCCTTTGGTGACGAGCGAGTTGACATTACTGCGCACCGGGTCGGCGCCGATCACCTGCGAGAAGATCCGCCGGCTGCGCTCGCGGTCGTGCGCGGGCAGGAAGGTCTCGAACCAGTCCGCTCCGCGCGCCTCCTCCATGGAGTAGCCGGAGATCTCCTCCAGGTAGCGATTGAAACGGACCACGTGGCCCTCCGGGTCGAGGACGAGGACGATCATGGGCGCCGCGTCGATCAGGCGCTCGGCGAAGTCGCGCTCGCGGCGCAGGGCTTCCTCGCCTTCCTTCCGTTCGGTGACGTCGCGCAGGATGGAGGTGTAGATGAGGTCGCCGTCCACCCGCGTCTCGGTGACCGACAGCTCGATTGGAAAGACCTCTCCGTTCTTGCGCCTGCCCTCGACGGCCCGGATGCGTCCGATGGCGCGGGCCACGCCGGTGTCGCGGTAGCGCCGCATGTAGCCGTCGTGCTCGCCGCGATAGGGCTCCGGCATGAGCATCTTCACGTTGTGCCCCACGACCTCGCGGGCCGCGTAGCCGAAGGTCTCCTCGGCGCTGCGGTTGAAGAGCCGGATGCGGCCACAGCCATCGATGCCGATGATCGCGTCGCGGTTGGTGTCGAGGACGGCCTGCCAGCGCGCCTCGTTCAGGTGCAGGGTGCGCAGCGCCTGCGCGGAGTTGCGTTTCGGCTTACGCGCCATCTGCCGCCGCGATCCGAGATCGCCCCATGCCTGTAGCTGCGGCCGATTTCTTCGTCAAGCCGAGCTGCTAGACCTCGACGATGCGCGCCGCCCCGCCGCCGGACTGCAGCAGGTCGCGGGTGTCGGGGTGGCAGGTGAAGAACAGGACCTGGCCGTCGCGCGCAAAGCCGCCGAGGGCCTCGGCCATGGCGCGCGCCCGCGCCGGGTCGGCGTTTGCCAGCACGTCGTCCATGAGCACCGGCAGTGCCGCGTCGCGCCGTGCGAAGTCGGCGACCAAGCCGAGGCGGAGGCTGACGTAGAGCTGCTCGGCAGTGGCGCGGCTGAGCTCCTCGTCGACGCGCTTGCGACGCCCGTCCCCCTGCACGACGGCCAGCGCACGGCCGCTGTCGTCCTGTACGACTCGAGGATAGCGCCCGCCGGTGGCGGCGGCGAAGATCCGAGACGCATCGACCAGCACGGCCGGCTGCCGGGTGCGCTCGTATTCTTGTAGCGAGCCCTCCACCAACCCTAGGGCGATGGCGAAGACCCGCCACTGCGCGACGGCCGTGTCGAGCTCCGCCATCAACCCCGACCACTCGGTTTCCAGCGTTGCCACCTCCGCCGATTCCTCCAGCGCGCGGCACGCCTGACGGGTCTCCTGCAGATTCGCGGTCGCCTGCGCGAGCAGGCGCTCGCTCTCCCTGGCGCGCGCGTCGATCGCCTCGATCTCGTCCCTCCACCGCTCTGGCGTTCCGTCCGCCAGGGCGGCGAGCAGCGCTTCGCGCTCGCCCGGCGCGAGCCGCGCGGCGAGGTCCTCCACGCGGCCTTCGATCGCCAGCCGCATCTGCCGGCGGCGTTCGTGAATCTCTCCCCGGCGGCGCAGCTCGATCTCGTCGGCGGCTCCTGCCTCCCTCAGGACGGCGTCGACCGCGGCCTCGACGCCGCGCAGATCCTCCTCCAGAGCGTCGATGCGGCGACCGAGCGAGCGCAGCTCGCCCTCCAGCGCGACCGCTTCCCACTGCCGCGTGTCCGCGGCGCGAGGACGAGAGCTCGCCGCCTCCACCCGCGCGATCAGCGCCTCGCCGCACAGGTCCTCGCCGGCCGGGATTCCGGCCCGGCGCAGCGCCGCGCGCGCCTCCGATTCCCACTGCGCCACGCTTCGCTCGGCGGCCTCGCAAGCGCGCCGCGCGGCGGCGAGGTCCGCCGCGGCGGCGCGGGCGCCGTCGATCTCGAACAACCGGTCCGCCAGCAGCTCCGGCGCGAGCTCGCCCGCCACACCCGCGGCGGACTTCCACTCCTCCCACGCGGCCGCCGCGCCCCGCGTCGCGTCCTCCGCCGCCGCCAGCTCCGCCTGGCGAGCCTGCAGCTCACTCGAGGCGCCGCGCGCCCGCTCCTCGAGCTCGTCGAGACGAGCCCTCTGCATCTCCCAGCGCTCCCGCGCCAGCTCTAGGTCGCCCAGCTCCAGAGCGCGTTCTTCGATCGCCTCGGGGGTCGGAAAGCGCGGCAGCGACAGCTCCGCCGCGTCGCTGCTCACGCTCTCGCGCAGGGAGGCGGCGGACTGCCAGTGCGCGTCGCGGGCGCGGCGCAGCTCCTGCAGCTCGCTGCGCAGAGCCCGCAGAGACGACTGGCGCGCCCGTTCTCTCTCGTGCCCGCGACGGCGGCGCCGGGCGACGTCGTAGCCGCCGGTCACCGCGAGCAGGACGACCATCGCCAGCATGCCGAGCGCGAAGGGGTCTCCGCGCAGAGCGCGCCCCATCATGATCGCTGCGGCCGCGAGCAACGCGGCGCCCGCGGCGGCAGGCGGCCAGGCGGACGGGAGCGGCCCCGGCTCTCCCTCGAGCATTCCAATCGCGCGCTCGCGCTCGTGAACACCACGGTCCCGGGCCTCCGCCTGTGCCTGGTCGAGCTGGACGGCCGCCAGGTTGGCGCGCAGTCGCCCGAGTGCCTGGCGGCGCCGGGCGAGCCCGTCCGCGTCGGGAAGGCGGCATCGCCGGCAGGCGGGCGCTGGCGTCGAGTCGCTCGCGCTCGATCGCGTTCCAGCGATCACCGGCGGCGGCCACGGCGCGGCGGGTCCTCTCCTCCTCGGCACCGGCGGCGCGCAGCGCCTCGCCCCGAATCCGCCCGTCGCGCGCCGCGCCGCAGGCGTCGAAGGCCGCCAGGCGTTCCTCGCTCCACCCGGCGCCGGCAAGGCGGCGCCCGTCTGCCGCCGCGCGCTCGGCCTCGGCGCGTCGGGCGCGCAGGCGCGACGCGAACGCGGCATTGTCCCGGTGCGCCGGCAACCGATCCCGCACGCTCTCCAGCGCCTCGCCGGCGGGTGGCGATTCGATCGAACCGAGAGCCTCGCGCGCCTCGCGCGCGCGTCGCTGCTCCTCCCGCAGCCCGCGCAGCGACGCACGCGCCTGGTCGCGCCGCGCCGCCGCCGCCGCCAGGCGCGCGGGGGCATCGTCGGGGAACTCGTCGATCGGCTCGAGCGCGGCGAACTCCCGACGCGCCGCCTCCAGCGCCCGCCACGCCGGCCACAGGTCGAGCAGCATCTCCACCCGGCGGCGCCCGGCGCGGCCGTCCGCCAGCTCGGCCCGCAGCCGCTCGACCTCACCGTTCCACCAGTTGGCCTCGTCGCGCAGCTCGCCGTAGCCGGCGGCGGCGCGGCGGGCCGCGTCGAGACGCGGCCGGACGTCGTTGAGCCCCGCCACCAGCGCGTTGATGCGCGCCTCACGACCATCGGCGAGCAGCGCCGCGGACCTGTCCTCGAGATCGGCGAGGACGGCCCGTGCAGAGCGCCCGGCCCCGGCCACCGGAGCGGAGAAGAGGCGCTCGCGCAGCTCGGCGCGGTCCAGCCTGCCGAAGGACGTCAGCTCCCGCAGACCGAACGCGAACACCCCCCGGAAGAGCTCTCCGTGCACGCCTCCGAGCAGGCGCTGCAGATCCTCGGCCCCCCCTTGCCGCCCGTCCGGACGGACGAGGCGCGGCTGGGCGTCGGCCTCCGCCCGCCGCTCGATCGTGTACTCGCCGTCGCGCCCGGCGACGAACAGGCGGCCGCCGCTTCTTCGTCCGGCCGCGTGATCGTCCCCCCAGGCGCGGTCGAAGCCGAACAGCACGCCGGCAACGAACGCCATCAACGTGCTCTTGCCCGACTCGTTCGGCCCGTGAAAGACCGTCAGGCCGGCCGGCAAGTCGTGAACGTTGAAATCCGAGAAGGGGCCGAAGTCGTCGATCGACCAGCCCAGAATCCTCACCGACCCCCCTCGCCGTTCAACAGTGCCTGCGCCAGCTCGCTACCCTGGCGCAGGAGCTCGGACGCTTCGTCCGGCTCCAGCTCCGCCACCCACTTGCGCAACAGCGGCTCGAAGCGCTGGTCGAGAAACCGTCCCAGCCGGCCGGCGTCCTGCACCAGCTCGGCGCCTCGCCGTCGGACCATGCCCGCCAGATCGGGCGGCCCCTCCGCGCCGCCGGCGACGCCGGCGCGCGTCCGGTCGTCGACCCCGGCCCACCACACGAACGGGCTCCAGGACTCAGACTGCCGGCGCAGCTCGTCGAGGAACGCGGTGCGACCGGCTCGCTGCAGATCGCGGCCGGCGGCGCCCTCGCCGGCGAGGCTGGCGTGCAGGAGAAGCCCGCGGCCGCCGTGCTCGTCGCGCAGCAGCTCCGCGCGCCGCAACAGCGCCCGCGTCACGGCGGCCGCGTCGGCGCAGGTCGACACGTCGAGGTCGAAACGCACGCAGCGCGCGCGGTCGAGCGCTTCGAAGCTCACCTGGCGGACGGCTCCGCCGTCGACCTCGACCAGCACCGCTCCCTTGGGTCCACATTCGGCCGCGGTCGGCGCCCGCCCTTGCAGAGTCCCCGGATAGACGATCCACGGATCGCCGGTGGCGACGTAGAGCCGCCGGTGCACGTGTCCGAGCGCCCAGTAGTCCATGCCCGCCGCACGCAGATCGTCCACCGAGCACGGGCTCATCGGATCGTGCTCGAGCTGTCCCGCGACGTTGCAGTGGAGGAGACCGACGTGCAGGCCCGCCTCCTCGCCGCGCCGAAACCCGCGAACGATATCCTGCGCGCCGCCGCCGCTGGCGCCGTGCACGGTGGCGAGCCGTGCGCCCTCCCGGATCACGGGCACGGAGGCGACCGCGGCGCCCCGAAACAGAGTCGCCCCCGGCGGCCATGCGTGGATCGCCGGCCAGCCCTCGAGCGGATCGGAGTTCCCCTGCACCAGGAGCACCGGGATGCCGCGCTGGCTCAAGCGCTCGATTCCGTCTCGCAAGCGACGCTGGGCGCGGATCCCCCGCTCCGGCCCCTCGCACACGTCGCCGGCCAGGAGGAGAAACGCCGCATCGCGATCGATGGTCAGCTTCAGCAGCGCCTCCCACGCATCGACCGAAGCATCGCGCAGCACTTCGGCGACGGCGGGCGGAACCCGACCGACGCCCTCGAAGGGGGTGTCGAGATGCAGATCGGAGGCGTGAACGAAGCGGAAGCGAGTCATCGCGAGCTCGAGGAGTAAATCGACGAAAACATAGACAAGAGCATGTTTCGAGCCTTTTTTGACCGCAAAAACAAGCGCATGGGAAATGCGTCAGCAGACGCGCCAGGCGGCCCGTCAGGTAGCATGCGGAAGGAAGTGTCGGAGCGGTACTGCAACACCGCCGCGCTTCCGTCAGGCGAGGAAGTCCAGCAGCACCTCGGCGGCGACCTCGGCGCCGCTCGTGTCGACCCGCGGCGTCCGCCCCGGCTGGCTGAAGACCGCTTCCAGCGCCGCCTCCCATCGTCCGGCGCGCAGGTCGTCGGCGGCCAGGAAGGCGTTCGGCAGGTGGGTGCGAATGGCCTCGACCAGAACCGGATACTCGGCGAAGCGACCGCGCGCCGTGTAGATCACCGGCGTCGCGTTGGCGATGCACTCGGCGACGATGCCGTAGCCGGGCTTGGTCATCACCGCATCGCAGGCGCCGACCAGGTCCTCGTAGCGCACTCCGGCGGCCGCCAGCGCCGCGTGCGACAGGAGCCGGGTGCCGGGCGGCTGGGCGGCCTCGTCGCCGCCGTTGCCGGTGGCGACGAAGGTCACGCCGCGCGGCGCGCCCGACGCCCGCTGCAGAGACAGCCCGATGCCCCCGAACGACAGCAGCACCACGCGCTCGCGCCACGGCAGGCGAAGCCGGCGGCGCACCTCGGCCGCTGCCAACGCCGCCCGGCGACTGACGAGCGGGATGTCGCGCAGGCGTGGGAATGCGCTCAGATCGCCGTGCATCGGCAGGCGCAGCAGGAGCGTCGCGCGCCCGTACGAGCGGCGCATGTCCTCGATCATCGCCGTATGTCCCGCAACGTCCGCGGCGTAGTCGGCGTAGATCCAGTCCCACGAGAAGTTGGTCAGCGCCACACCCGGAACGCCGAGGTGCTCGGCGACGTCGAAGGCGAGCGGCGGGATGTCGGCCAGGATCAGCGACGCGCCGTCGTGCCGCAGCGCCGCCACCTCCGCCTGCACCGCGGACGCCGCGGCGGCGGCGATCTCGGCGTACGCGCGCAGGGTCGCCGCGGGATCGACCGTGATGCTGTCCGCCTGCACCGCGCCGACGTCGAGCCGCACCGGCGCGTGCGCGAAGGCACCGCCGAGGTTGACCTCGAAGAACCACCGCGGCAGCGGCGTTCGAATCGACAGCCGTACGTCGGCGCGCCGGCGCAGCGCCCGCAGCACCTCGATCACGCGCACGGCGTGTCCGTACCCGTGCCCGGAAACGTAGCAGACGACGGACTTCACGCCGGGCTCGTTTAGCAGCCGTTCGCCGACCGGAACAACTCCACCCGCCCGCAGCGAGTGCTGGCATGTTTCCCCCCGCATGCGATACATGCTTCGATATGGGATCGGGACAGTCACGCATCGCCGTCGTCGCCGTCGTTCTCGTAGCCGCTCTGGCGGGGATCTGGTACGTCGCCCGCTTGCGGGCCGAGAACGAGCGGCTGAGAACCCATGCCGTCACCGCCGCCGCCCCGGCGCCGGCAACGGCCGAGAACCCGCCGGCTGCGGCTCCCCCGGCACAGGTACCACCGGCAGCCGCGCCGCCGGCAGCCGCGCCGCCGGCAGCCGCGGCAGGGCCGCGAACTTTGACGGAGGCGCAGCGCGACGCCCTGCTGGCCGAGCTCCGCAAGGCGCCCATCTTCGAGGGCCAGGTGTGGTTCGAGGTGGTGCCGAACGACCCCGAAGCGGTGGCCTTCCAACAGCAGCTCCAGAAGCTCTTCGAGGAGGCCGGCTGGTCCATCCACCCGACCAAGACGGCCAGCTTCCCGATCAAGCCGGGCATCTACGTCTTCTCGGCCGACGAGGACCCACCGTCATGGGTGCAGAACGCCATCGACGGCCTCGAGGCCGCCGGCATCGAGGTGACCGCCGGCCGCGCCTATCGGGCCTACTACGACCAGAAGAAGAAGGACAACCCGAGCTGGAACGGCTTCGAGATGACGCCCGACCAGAAGTACGTGATCGTCATCGGCCCGCAGGCACGAGGCTAGGAGGACGCAGGAGACGGAGCGGCGGCCCGCTTTCGGCTTTCCGCGTTTCTCGTGCTAGAACGCGGCCATGGGCGGAGCACGCGAGAAGGACGTGACCGGGGGACCATCAAAAGCGGCGGTCAAGCAGCGGCCGCCGGAGCTGTTTCGCAAGCTCATCGACGTGGCGATGGACTTCGAGCGCCGCACGATGAGACTCTACTGCCGGTTCGAGAACATGTTTCCCAAGCCGGAAGAGGTGCGCGCCTTCTGGCTCGACATGGCCGAGCACGAGTCGCGTCACTTCGGCGCCCTCGCCCTGGTGGCCGGCCTGCTCGAGAGCAGCCCGGAACGAACCCTGCCGGCGGCGCCGACCCTCACCCGCGCCCACGTGGAGCGCCTGCGCGAGCTGCTCTCCGGAGCGGAAGCGCAAGCGGCGAGCGGGATCAACCTGACGCGCGCCTTCGAGATCGCGCTGGCCATCGAGAGCTCGGAGATCGAGGACCTCGTTCTCGATCTGCTCAGCGCCCTGCGCGGCGAGCGCGAGAGGGAGCGGGCCGTGCAGTCCCTCATCCACGACCTGGGAGACCTCAGTTACATGATCGAGAAGTTCGGGCGCGACAAGGCCCTGCTCGCCCAGGCGGACGGATTGATCGAGCAGCAGTGGACCAGGCTGCGCGGGCTGCCCGTGGCCGACGCGAAGCGGGCTCCCCGCGCTGCCAAGCATTCGGCTCGCCGCTGAGGCGCAGCGGCCTTCGCACACTACCCGGTCCGACGCCGGAGCCACCCGGGTCGGCGGTGCGCCGGGATCAGACCCAGCACGCGGAGTCGATCGAATCGATGGAGGAGCCGAGATGAGAGCAACGCAGCATTTGCGCGCTCTGCTGAGCGCCTCGGAGCCCGTGATCGCCGTCGGGGCGCACGACGCCCTGTCGGCGAAGCTGGTGGTCGCGGCCGGGTTCGAGGTCGTGTGGGCGAGCGGCTTCGGGATCTCCACGGTCAACGCCGTGCCCGACGCCAACATTCTCACCATGACGGAGATGCTGGAGGCGGTGAAGCGCATGCTCGCGGCCGTCGACGTCCCCATCATCGCCGACTGCGACTCCGGCTACGGCAACGCCATAAACGCCATGCGCACCGTGCGCGAGTTCAGTCGCCAGGGGGTGGCCGGCATCTGTCTCGAGGACAACGTCTTTCCGAAGCGCTGCAGCTTCTACTCGAGCGTGCGCCGCGAGCTGGTGCCTGCGGAGGAGCACGCGGACAAGATCCGCGCCGCGCAGAGCGCCAAGGTCGATCCGGACTTCGTCGTCATCGCTCGCACCGAGGCGTTCATCGCCGGCGAGGGTCTGGAACAGGCGCTGCACCGCGCCCGCGCCTACGCCGCGGCGGGCGCCGACGCGATCCTGGTCCACTCCAAATCGCGCGACTTCGAGGAGCTGCGCGAGTTCTCCCGCCACTGGAGCGGCGAGTGCCCGCTGGTATCGGTGCCGACCACCTACAGCGGCGTGACGCTCGACGAGCTGGCGGCTTGCGGCTTCCGACTGGCGATCTTCGCCAACCAGCCGCTGCGCGCCGCCATTCGTTCGATGCGCGAGACGCTGGCGACGCTGCGCGCCAGCGGCTGCGCCGCCGCGGTCGAGGATCGGATCGCGTCGCTGCCGGAGGTCTACCAGATCGTCGACGTGCCCCAGCTGCAGGAGGACGAACGCCGCTACCTCGGCGGGGCAGAGCCCCTGACCGCCGTCATCATCGCCGCCGGCTTCGAGGCGGAGCTCATGCCCCTCACCCTCGACCGACCGAAGGGCATGCTGGAGGTACACGGACGCAGCATCCTGGCGCAGCAGGTGGACGCGCTGCGCCAGGCCGGCGTGCGCGACATCGCGATCGTGCGCGGCCACCAGAGGTACGCCATCGACATCGCCGGCGTGCGCTATTACGACAACGAGGAGTTCGGAAGCACCGGTGAACTGTACTCCCTTCTCCGCGCACGCGAGGCGCTCGGCGGCGGCTTCGTCTTTCTGTATTCGGACATCCTGTTCGACGATCCCATCCTGCACAAGCTGCTGCGCTCGCCGGCCGACGTCGCCCTGGTCGTCGACCGCGCCTTTCGCGATCGAGCAACGGTCAACGGAACGAAGCGGCGGCCGGACCTGGTGATCAGCGACGGCAATTGGGATACCGACTATCGGGTGGTTCCGCGCGCCGGCGGTTTTCGGGTGAGGGGCATCGGCAAGCGGCTCGAGCAGCGGCAGGCGAACGGC
This sequence comes from uncultured bacterium, assembly GCA_963721115.1. Taxonomy (GTDB): domain Bacteria; phylum Desulfobacterota; class Binatia; order HRBIN30; family CADEER01; genus CAVRIA01. Next base: position 78,127 of record CAVRIA010000021.1, on the reverse strand, counting down.
GAGTTCGCCGGTATGGCCATGCTCTCCGCCCGCGGCGCCTCCCGGCTGCTGTCGGTGTACGACGAGCTGAGCGGACGGCCAGGCCCCTTTCACGAGGCGGCGTCGCCGTCCCTCGCCGGCTTTCCCGACGCAATCCAGGAGATGATCGACCGCGGTCAGGCGGTGTACTCCGTCGACGTCTACAAGGGCTGGATGGAGGTGAACACGTTCGACGACTACCGGCGCGCCTGGGGGCTCGATGCCGACACGACGGAGCCGGGCGCGCGCGCTGGAGCGCGGCGATGAGCGAAGCGGCCGCCTTCGTCGACCACCTGCTGTCGCGCGGCTTCGATTTCTTCACCGGCGTGCCGTGCTCGCTGGTCAAGGATGTCCTCGCCGAGCTGCGGGCCAGGAACCTGTTCGTCGTCGAGAGCCGCGAGGACGCCGCCCTGGGGCTCGCCGCCGGCGCCCATCTCGGCGGCCGCCGCCCGCTGGTGATCATGCAGGGCTCGGGCCTCGGCGTATCGCTGAACGCGCTCTGCTCCCTGCACGTCATCTACCGCATCCCGACGCTGCTGCTGGTCACCTGGCGCGGCTACCGCGGTGTCGATGCACCGGAGCACGTGGTGTGGGGGCCGGCGATGCCGGCGGTGCTCGACGCCGTCGGCGTGCCGCATCGGGAGCTGCGCCCGGGCGAGGTGCTGGCGCAGGTCGACTGGGCCGCAGGCGAGCTGCGCTCTCGGCCCGGGCCGGTGGTGCTGCTGAGCCCGCCGGAGGTGCTGCGATGAAGCTCGCCGAGGCGGTCGAGATCCTGCGCCCCGAGCTCGAAGGGGCGGCGGTGATCCTCGCCAACGGATACATCTCGCGCGCCGGCTTCGCGCTCGCCGACCAGTCCGGCAACTTCTACATGATCGGATCGATGGGGCTGGCCTCGTCGATCGGTCTCGGCCTGGCTCTGGCCCGACCCGAGTGCCGCGTCGTGGTCCTCGACGGCGACGGTAACCTCTTGATGAATCTCGGGGAGCTCGCCACCGCCGCCGCGCACCGGCCGCCCAACTTTCACCACGTCGTCTTCGACAACGGAGCGTACGCCTCGACCGGAAATCAACCCACCCTGAGCCGCGCCGTCGACCTGGCGGCGGTGGCGCGCGGCGCCGGCTATGCGCGCGCCGAGCGCGCCGCCGGCGCCGAGGCGCTGCGCCAAACGCTCTCGTGGCTCTTCGCGCCCGGGCCGAACCTGCTGCTGGTGGAGATCGAGCGCGAGGAGGGAACTCCCTTCGGCAGGGTCGGCATCGAGCCGCACGCGATCGCCGAGCGAGTGCGCGCGCGGTTCGCACCCGCATGAGCTCGCGCTCGGCACGGGCGGGCCTGCGGCCCGACGGTCCTCTGACCCTGCTCAACCCCGGTCCGGTCAACGTATCGGAGCGGGTTCGCCGAGCGCTGCTGCTGCCCGACCTCTGCCACCGAGAGGAGGAGGCGGCGCGCCTACTCGCGTCGGTGCGCTCGAAGCTGCGCCGCGCCTTCGGCGGCGAGGAATACGAGGCGGCCGTCCTCACCGGCTCCGGCACGGCGGCGGTGGAGGCCGCGGTGTCGTCGGCGGTCTCGCCCGGTAAACGCCTGCTGGTCGTCGACAACGGCGTCTACGGCGCCCGCATCGCCGCGATGGCCGCCGCGCACGGCATCGAGGTGTTCGAGGTGCGCACCGGCTGGCTGCGCCGGCCGGCCCCCGAGGCCGTCGAGCAGGCGCTGCGCCGCGACCCGGACATCGAGGTGGTGGCGATGGTGCAGCACGAGACCACGGTCGGCCTGCTCAACCCGGTGGCCGAGATCGGCGACGTGGTGCGACGCCAGGGGCGAACTCTGCTGGTCGACGCGGTGAGCGGCCTCGCCGGCGACGCCCTGGACCTGGCGACCTGCGGGGTCGGCCTGGCGGCGGGCACGGCGGGCAAGTGCGTGCAGGGATTTCCCGGCGTCGGTTTCGTCCTCGTGCGGCGGCGCGAGCTTCGGCGCCTGCGCCGGCTGCCGCCGCGCAGCGTCTACCTCCACCTGCCTCGCTACTGCGGCGACGACGACACCCCGCCGGTGCCCTTCACCCCCGCCATGCAGATCCTCGCCGCTCTCGACGAGGCCCTCTCGGAGCTTCTCGAGGAAACGGTCGCGGGGCGCATCGCCCGCTACCGAGCCGCGGCCCTGCACCTGCGCCGGCACTTCGCGGCGCTCGGCCTCGAGATGCTGGTACCCGAGCCCTGGCGCTCGAACTGCCTGACGTCGATGCGTCTGCCGGTCGGCGTCTCCTACGCGAGCCTGCACGCTGGTCTGAAGAAGCGGGGTTTCGTCATCTACGAGGGACAGGGACGCCTGCGCGGCAAGATCTTTCGGGTCGCCAACATGGGCGCTCTCACCACCGCCGACTTCGATCGCTTCCGCGGCGCGCTGAGCGCCGTCCTCGGCAGGCGGGCGAGCTGACCCGCCCATGGACGCGATTCTGCTCGCCGCCGGGATCGGTCGCCGCCTGGAAGGGCGCGAGGGGCCCAAGTGCTTGCTGTCGATGGGCGAAGACCATCTGCTCGGACGCACTCTGCGCGCCCTGTCCGACCTGGCAATCCGGCGCGTCACGATCGTGGTGGGATACGACGCCGCCGAGGTGGAGAGCGCCGCGGCGGCGCGCGACGGCGGCTCCCGGGTGCGCTGCGTCTTCAATCCGGACTTCCGCCGGGGCTCGATCGTATCCCTCTGGCGGGCGCGCGAGGCGCTCGACGGCGACGTCCTGATCATGGATGCCGACGTTCTCTTCCCGCGCCTCCTGCTGCGCCGTCTGGCGGCATCGCCCCATGCGAGCTGCGCGTTGCTCGACGGGCGCGTCACGGGCAACGGCGAGGAGATGATTCTGTGCGCCGCCGGCGGACGCGTCTGGGACATCGTCCGGCGAGGGCCGGACCAGGTTCTGGCGCCCCCCGCCGGCGTGAACGCTTACGACGCGCTCGGAGAATCGGTCGGGTTCCTGAAGGTGGGCGCCGCTCATGCTCCCATCCTGCGCCAGGTGCTGGAGGAGCGCATCGCCGCCGGGGACCGCGACGCCGAACACGAGTCGGCCTACCCGTCCTTCTTCTGCCGCTGCCCGGTGGGATACGAGCGGGTCGACGACCTGCCGTGGACGGAGATCGACTTCTCCGAAGACGTGCAGCGCGCCCGTGCGCGGATTTTGCCGCGCGTCGAGGCGCTGGATGCCACCGCGGGGCACGGCACGTGAGTTGGCGGCGCGACTGGCAGCGTCTGCGGGGACTCGAGAATCCGCGCGACGGCTACGCGGATCGCTACTTCAACCGCTTCCTGTCGCGGCCCATCACCCTGCTCCTGTCGCGCACCCCGGTGACGCCGAACCAGGTCACGGCACTCTCCGCCGTTCTCGGCATCGCCGCCGGGGTCGTGATCGGGCGCGGCGGTTACTGGGCCGGAGTCTGCGGCGCCGCGATCCTGCAGCTGTCGGTGATCTTCGACGACGTCGACGGAGAGCTGGCGCGGCTGACGCTGCGGTTCTCGAGCTGGGGGGAGATGCTGGACAACACGGCCGACACGGTGACGCACATGGCGGTCTTCGCGGGGATCGCCGTCTCCGTTTCCCGCACCGCCGGCCCGCGCGCCCTCTACCTGGCAGGCGGGCTGCTGATCACCGGAGCATTGATTGATTTCGTCCTGATCACCCATCTCGAGCGGCGCGTCTTCCGGAAAGCCCGGCGCGGTCCGGCTCTCGATCGCCTGCAGCGCTACGTCGAGTTGCTGAGCGGCCGCGACTCCTCGGTCGTGGTCGCCGCCTTCGCCGTCGCCGGACGCCTGCCCTGGTTCCTGTGGGCCGCCGCCGTCGGCGCCCACGTCTTCTGGCTCTATCTGCTCTGGCTCTGGCGCGCCGCGGCGCTGGAGGCCGGCCGGGGAGGCGACATCGAGCCGGGACGCCACATCAGGCGCAGCAGCAGCAGCCCGAGAATGCCGTAGAAGACCTCGCGCAGGCGCCGCAGCAGCATCACCGCCAGCCCGAGTCCGGGGTCATAGCCGACCAGCGTGAAGGCGAGCACCCCGCCGGCATCGACTACGCCGATCCCCGCCGGTACGACCAGCGTGGCCGCCTTCACCGGTTGGATGAGCGCCTCTACCATCAGCACCGCCGGCCAGTCGACGGGGTGCCCGAGAAGCCAGAGCAGCACGCCCAGCTCGGCGCCGTCGAACACCCAGCTGACGAAGTGCAGGGAGAAGGAGGCCCAGAAATCCGACCGCTGGTGCTCGTAGAAGGCGGCGATCTCCTCGTCGACGTCCTGTCCGCGCGCTGCCAGCCGCTGCAGCCTTCCGCTCGCCCCGGTGATCTTCTGCAGCCAACGCGTCATGCTGCCGAGGAGACCGCGCCTCTGCCAGTGCACGAGGAAGCGCACGAACACGTACGAGGCAACCGCCGTCGCCGCCACCGCCAGCGCCCCTCTCCAGCTCGGATAGAACCGCAGCACCAGCAGTGCGAGACCGAACACGATGAAGAGAATCTGCGCCGCGGTCAGCGTCGTCTTGCCGATGATGAGCGACGCGACCGCGTCGGTCATGGAAACGCCGCGGTCGCGCAGCAACAGCGCCTTCAACGGCTCGCCGCCGACCGAGGCGCTGGGCGTGAAGTCGTTCACCGTCTCGCCCGCCAGGCGGATGGCGTAGAGATCGCGCAGAGGCGGCACGACGCTGCGGCGCGGAAAGGCGCGCCGCCAACCCATGACGTCGAGGATGACGAAGAGCCCGAACGGGAGGAACACCAGCGGCGCCCGCCACTCCAGGTTCATCACCTGGTCCAACAAGCGGCGGTCTCCGACCTGATGCAGGAGGGTCGCCAGGACGGCGACGCCGACGCCCGCCCGGATCCAGCGCCACAGGCGTCCGGGGGGTCCACGACCGGCGAAGCGACAACGGCTTCGGTGACGGGAGATTCCATGTGTTTCGACACTGGCGGGCCTGGCGGCCGTCCTAGACCCGGAACGTGTACACCCGGCCGGGCTCGCGTTCGAAGTCCGGCGGATAGTTGCGCCGCTTGTCGGCGAAGTACCTCTCGCGGTGATCGCCGTCCGAGCGCCGGTTGAACGTCACGTAGACGTTGCGGCGCGGCCGCCCGCTCGAGTTGGGCGACGACCGGTGCGGTACGAAGCAGTCGAAGAACACCGCGTCGCCCGGCGCGGTCGGGTAGGGAACGAACTCCACGCCCGCCAGCTGCTGGTCCTGCAACGGCTTCCACCGCTCGCCCAACAGGCCGCGCCGGTGCTGGCCCGCCGCCAACTCCAGGCAGCCGTTCTCCAGCGTGCTGTCGTCGATCGTCACCAGCACGGACAGAAAATACGGCGCGTAGTCGTCCCAGCCGGGCTGCATGTCCTGGTGCGCCTCGAAACCGCCGCTCCCCGGAAGCTTGAAGTTCACCTTCTCCTTGAAGAGCACCGCCGGCTCGCCGAGCAGCTCCTCGACGCGGGCGACGATCTTCTCGGCCCGCACCAGCTCGCGCAGGCCGGCGTGTGCCTCGGCAAACTTCTCGACGCGCGACAGCACCCGGCGCCCGGGCTCGACGCGGCTGTCCTCCAGGTACACCATCGGGCCGCCGCGCTCCGGCGGGCGATTGGCGACCTCGTCGATCCAGCGCCCGATTTCGTCGGCTTCGCGGCGATCGCAGAGCCCCCGCACCAGCACGAAGCCGTCGCGCCGGAAGGCCGCCCGTTCCGCAGGGCTGAACCGTTCCGCCGATGCCACCGCCCCGCGTCCCCGCTTCGACTCCTCGATCATGCAGCGCGATCCCCCTGGGTTGTCGTCGACCGCCCGGGACGGTCTCCGACCCGACGGCACCGACTTTCACAAGCCCCATCGTCCGCGTCAAGGAACCCAACGCGGAATTTCCCGTCGCCGCCCGGCGCCCGCGCCCGGGCGGCTGCTCCCCTGGCGCGTTTCCGCAGATCGAGGCGGCCCCGACTCGGCCGCCGAAAACTTTCCCCGACGGTCTTGAAAATGAGTTTCAGAATCAGCTATAGAAAAGACGTGGCAAGAGAGGAACAGGGAGGACGGCGAACGTGATCATCTGTCAGTGCACGGGCACCACGGAAACGGACATCGCGCAACTGATCCGCGACGGCGCCTCGACGGTTCGCGAGATCACACGAAGCACCGGCGCCGGTGGCTGCTGCGCTCCGTGTCGCGAGGAGATCGCCGCCATCCTCTGCCGGCACCGCCCCTCCGCCTCGGAGTGAGCGCGCCACGGCAAGAGCGCGCCTCCGCCTTTACTTGAAGGCCGAGCGCGCTAGGATCGGCGCGGAAGGAGCACGCATGAAGGGCGACCCCAGGCTGATCGAAGCGCTCAACGAGATCCTCACCGGCGAGCTCACGGCCATCAATCAGTACTTCATCCACGGCAAGATGTGCCAGAATTGGGGTTTCCACCGCCTGGCGCACGTGAACCGCTCCGAGTCGCTCGACGAGATGAAGCACGCCGACCAGCTGATCGAGCGCATCCTCTACCTGCAGGGCGTTCCCAACCTGCAGCGGCTCGGCAAGGTGCGCGTCGGCGAAACGGTCCCCGAACAGCTCGATCTCGACTACAAGGCCGAGCAGGAAGCGGTGCCGCGCCTGAACAAGGCGATCGCCCTCGCCGTCGAGGTGGCCGACAACGGTACCCGCGAGCTGCTCGAGGACATGCTGGCGTCCGAGGAAGAGCACATCGATTGGCTCGAGGCCCAGTTCGAGCTCATCAAACGAGTGGGCGAGCAGAACTACCTCGCCCAACAGATCCACAAGGGTTGACCAGCGCCGGCGCTCGCCGCGTCGAGCCGGACCCGGGTCGGCTCGACGCGGCCATCCGAGCCCGCGCTCAGAAGAGATGTCCGATCCAGCACGCCGCGGCATAGACCGCAGCCGATGCCAAGCACATCACTAGGAACGACATCATCTCGCTCGACGCCATCGCGTTCCCTCTTCGCGGCTTCGCCACACCGTCTTCTCGTCCCGTCCTCGATCTGGCCCACGGCCCTGCGCGCCAACCGAGCGCGACAAGACCTCGCTCGAGACGGCGAGTATGCAACGGTCTTGCCAGATACCCCGCCGGACTCGGATACGCCGTCCCGCCCACCCGCGCGCCGCGCCGTTGACGGCCTCGAACGCCGGGCCTCACTTTTTTGACCGTCGCTACCTTGCGGCGGGCGCCTCAATCCCGAATAGTAGGACCAGTGCCCGACGAGCTGGGGAAACGTGGAAGGATGGGCGCGGTCGCGGGCAGACACCGCCTGGCGAGCCACAGAACCGCGGGAAGCGCCTTCGAAATGGCGTTTCCGAGCAGTGCCGCTGCCCCTTCCGTCCTCTCCGGCCCGCAAGCTCACAAGACCCCGACCAAGCGGCCGCGCGCCATCGCCACCGACCACACGAACACGGGAACCGACGCATGAACAAGCGCAGCACGACATCCACAACAGCTCGGCCGAAGGCCGCAAGGACGGCGGCGCGAGCACGCGCGCCGCGCCCGCGAACCGCCGCGGCACCGCCGGCGGCACGGCGCGGGCTGCCGGGCGCCGGCGTGCAGCGCGATCGGCGCCGCGCCATCGTCGAGAACGTTCAGCCCTCGGTCGACGCGGGACGCTTCCCGATCAAGCGCAGCGCCGGGCAGCCGGTCACCGTCACGGCCGACATCTTCACCGACGGGCACGACAAGCTCGCCGCCGTGCTGCGCTATCGGCACGCGGGCGAGGCGGCCTGGCAGGAAATCGCCATGCAGCCGGAGGTCAACGACGTCTGGAGCGCGGAGTTCGTCGCCGCCAGCCTCGGCCGCTACGAGTTCACGGTGTCGGCCTGGATCGACTCCTTCGCCTCCTGGCGCGACGCCCTCACCAAGAAGGTTGCCGCCGGGCAGGACGTGAGCAGCGAGCTGCTGGAAGGGGCGGAGCTGGTGCGACAGGCGGCGCAGCGCGCCACCGGCGCCGACGCCGCCTGGTTGAACGAGCAGGCCCGCCTCCTGGCGCACACGCGCGGGCGCGCCCGCGTCCGGCGCGTCGACGCCGCCCTCGCCGCCACACTGGCGGACGCCATGCGGCGCCATCCGGACCGCAGCCGTGCGACCGACGCCCCCGGCGTTTACGGCGTTACCGTCGATCCGCCCTACGCGACGTTCGGCGCCTGGTACGAGATGTTCCCGCGCTCCGCCGCCGCGGCGCCGGACGCGCACGGGACCTTCGAAGACGTCGAGAAGCGGCTGCCCTACATCGCCGAGATGGGCTTCGACGTCCTCTACCTGCCGCCCATCCACCCCATCGGGCGGACCCACCGCAAGGGCCCGAACAACACGCCGGGCGCCGGGCCCGGCGATCCGGGCAGCCCGTGGGGCATCGGCGCCGAGGAGGGCGGCCACACCGCGATCCACCCCGAGCTCGGCAGCGCCGACGACTTCCGCCACCTGGTCGGCGCGGCGCGCCGCCTCGGGATCGAGGTGGCGCTCGACATCGCCTTCCAGTGCTCGCCGGATCACCCGTGGGTCAAGGAGCACCCGGAATGGTTTCGCCACCGCCCCGACGGCACGATCCAGTACGCCGAGAACCCGCCGAAGAAGTACCAGGACATCTACCCGCTCAACTTCGACAGCCCGCGCTGGACGGAGCTGTGGGACGAGTTGAAGCGGGTCTTCCTGCACTGGATCGAGCAGGGGGTGCGCCTCTTCCGCGTCGACAACCCGCACACCAAGGCGTTCCCCTTCTGGGAGTGGGTGATCCGGGAGGTGCGCGAGGAGCACCCCGAGGCGATCTTCCTCTCCGAGGCGTTCACTCGTCCCAAGGTCATGCGCTACCTGGCCAAGTGCGGCTTCTCCCAGTCGTACACGTACTTCACCTGGCGCAACGCCAAGCGGGAGCTGGAAGAGTATCTCACCGAGCTGACGCAGACCGACGTGCGCGAGTACCTGCGACCGAACTTCTTCACCAACACACCGGACATCCTGCACGAGTTCCTGCAGACCGGAGGCCGCCCCGCCTTTCAGATCCGCCTGATCCTGGCGGCCACCTCGGTCGGCAGCTACGGCATCTACGGACCCGGCTTCGAGCTCTGCGACGCCCGCGCGGTGCCGGGCACCGAAGAGTACCACGACTCCGAGAAGTACCAGATTCGCCACTGGCAGCTCGATCAGCCCCACAGCCTGCGCGACCTGATCGCGCGCGTGAACCAGATCCGCAAGCGGCACCCGGCCCTGCGCCACGACCGCCGCCTGCAGATCGTGCCGGTGGACAACGACCAGATCCTCTGCTTCGCCAAGAGCACGCCCGATCTGTCCGACGTCGTCGTCGTCGTCGTGAACCTCGACCCCCATCACACGCAGACGGGCTGGGTGGAGCTGCCCCTGGAGGCGCTCGGCATCCCCGCCGATCGGCCCTACCAGATGCACGACCTGATCGGCGAGGGGCGCTATCTGTGGCTCGGCGCGCGCAACTACGTCGCGCTCGACCCGCAGGTGATGCCGGCGCACGTCTTCCGGGTGCGCCACCGCGAGCGCACGGAACGCGACTTCGACTACTACGAGTGAACCGACGAGAACCGGGCCGGCGGCGGCCCGGGGAAAGAGTGGAATGGCACGGCGCGCAACCAAGAAGACACAGGCGGCGGAACGCGACCCCCTCTGGTACAAGGACGCCATCTTCTACGAGGCCCGCGTTCGATCGTTCGCCGACAGCGACGGAGACGGGATCGGCGACTTCGGCGGTCTGGCGGGCAAGCTGGACTACCTGCAGGACCTCGGCATCACCACCCTGTGGCTGCTGCCGTTCTACCCATCGCCGCTGCGCGACGACGGCTACGACATCTCGGACTATACCGACGTGCACCCGGATTGCGGCACGCTGCAGGACTTCAAGACCTTCCTGCGCGAGGCCCACCGCCGCGGCATCCGCGTCGTCACCGAGCTGGTCGTCAACCACACGTCGGACCAGCACCCGTGGTTCCAGCGCGCCCGACGCGCGCCCGCCGGGGAGCAAGTGGCGCGACTTCTACGTGTGGAGCGATACGCAGGAGAAGTACAAGGGCACCCGGATCATCTTCAGCGACTTCGAGCTCTCCAACTGGACCTGGGACCCGATCGCCAAGGCGTACTACTGGCACCGCTTCTACTCCAACCAGCCCGACCTGAACTTCGACAACCCCGAAGTGCACAAGGCCATCTTCCAGGTTCTCGACTTCTGGTTCGGTCTCGGCGTCGACGGGCTGCGCCTCGACGCGATCCCCTACCTGTACGAGCGCGAGAACACGAACTGCGAGAACCTGCCGGAGACGCACGCCTTCCTGCGCAAGCTGCGCGGGCACGTCGACGCCAAGTTCCAGGACCGCATGCTACTGGCCGAGGCCAACCAGTGGCCGGAGGACGCGGTCCCCTACTTCGGCAGCGGCGACGAGTGCCACATGTCGTTCCACTTCCCGATCATGCCGCGCCTGTTCATGGCTCTGCACATGGAGGATCGATTCCCGATCATCGACATTCTCGAGCAGACGCCGGGCATTCCCGACAACGCGCAGTGGGCCCTGTTCCTGCGCAATCACGACGAGCTCACCCTGGAGATGGTCACCGACGAGGAGCGCGACTACATGTACCGGGTCTACGCGCACGATCTGAAGGCGCGCATCAACCTGGGTATTCGCCGCCGCCTGGCGCCGCTGCTCGGCAACGATCGGCGCCGCATCGAGCTGATGAACGCCCTGCTCTTCTCGCTGCCCGGCACGCCGATCGTCTACTACGGCGACGAGATCGGCATGGGCGACAACTTCTTCCTCGGCGACCGCAACGGCGTCCGCACGCCGATGCAGTGGAGCCCCGACCGCAACGCCGGATTCTCGCAGGCCAACCCGCAGCGCCTCTATCTGCCGGTGATCATCGACCCCGAGTACAACTACGAGACCATCAACGTCGAGGGGCAGCGCAACAATCAGCACTCGTTGCTGTGGTGGATGAAGCGCTTGATCGCCCTGCGCAAACGCCACAAGGGCTTCGGCCGCGGCACCATCGAGTTCCTCTCGCCCAGCAACCGCAAGGTGTTGGCCTTCATCCGCCACTACGAGGACGAGCATCTGCTGGTCGTCGCCAACCTCTCGCGCTTCGTGCAGTACGTCGAGCTGGACCTCGCCGCGTACAAGGGCATGGTGGCGGTGGAGCTGTTCGGGCGTACGGACTTCCCGCCCATCGGAGACCTGCCCTACCTCCTCACCATGGGGCCGCACTCGTTCTACTGGTTCTCCCTGGAGGCGCCGGAGGGACGCGGCGGAGTCGCCGTCGCTTCCGCCGATCAACAGCCGTTGCCGTCCCTCACCGTGCGCGGCTCCTGGGACGCCGTCCTGCGCGGCGAGGCGCGAGCGGCGCTCGAGAGGTGCCTGCCCGCCTACCTGCCGGCGCGCCGCTGGTTCGGCGGCAAGGCACTCACCATCAAGGGCGCCCGCTTCACCGAGCAGGTGACGGTGCCGACCGGCAACGGGCCGGCGTATCTGACGTTCGTCCACGTCGACTACGCCGACGCCGGTCCGGAGACGTACATCCTGCCGCTCGGCTTCGCCACCGGGGCGCAGGCGCAGCACCTGCGCGAGGTGGCACCGCAGGCCATGATCGCGGAGCTGCAGGTGCGCGGCAAGGACGGCGATGTCGAGGGAGTTCTCTTCGACGCGGTCGAGGACGGCGATGTAACGCTGACCCTGCTCGACTACATCGGGCGCCGCCGCTCGATGAAGGGCACGGCCGGCGAGGTGGTGGCGACGCCGACGAGGTCCTATCGCGAGCTGCGGGGCGCGGCCGACAAGGTCCTGCAGCCGTCGATCCTCAAGGCCGAGCAGAGCAACACCTCGATCAACTACGGGCACCAGCTGCTGCTGAAGCTCTACCGGCGCCTGCAGGAGGGGCTCAACCCCGACCTCGAGATCGGCCGCTTCCTGACCGAGAGGACCTCCTTCCGCCACATCTCCCCGGTCGCCGGCTCGCTGGAGTACCGTCGCAGCAAGGGCGAGCCGATCACGCTGGGTATCCTGCAGGCCTTCGTGCCGAACGAGGGAGACGCCTGGGCCTACACGCTCGACGAGGTACAGCGCTTCTTCGACCATGCCCTGACCCTGCCGCCCGAGATCCCGCTGCCGGAGGGGACGCTGCTGCAGCTCACCCACACGGAACCGTCGCCCCTGGCACGCGAGCTGCTCGGCGCCCACCTCGAGACGGCGCGCCTGCTCGGCCAGCGCACCGCGGAGCTGCACCTCGCCCTGGCGTCGGAGCTCGAGGACCCCGATTTCGCCCCCGAGCCGCTGAGCGCCCTCTACCAGCGCTCGCTCTACCAGTCGATGCGCAACCTGAACGGCAAGGTGTTTCGCCTCGCCCGCGATCGTCTCAAGCACCTGTCCGAGAGCACCGCCGAGCCGGTGCGCCGCGCGATCGCCCTGGAGGATCGCATCCTGGCGCTCTTCAAGAAAATTCTCGATCGCAAGATCTCCGCCACCCGCATCCGCTGCCACGGCGACTACCACCTGGGCCAGGTGCTCTACACCGGGAAGGACTTCGTCATCATCGACTTCGAGGGCGAGCCGGCCCGCTCGCTCGCCGAGCGGCGCCGCAAGCGCTCGCCGCTGCAGGACGTCGCCGGCATGGTGCGCTCGTTCCACTACGCCGCCCACACCGTCCTGGCGCACCACGTCGCCGGCAGGCTCACCCACGAGCAGAGCCTGCCGCTGGTCGAGCCGTGGGCCCAGTTCTGGTACCGGTGGGCCTCGTCCGCCTTTCTCAAGTCCTACCTGAGACACGCCGGCGACGCCTCGTTCGTGCCCGCCGTGGACGAGGAGCGAGAGGCGCTGTTGAACGCGTTCCTGCTCGAGAAGAGCGTCTACGAGCTCGGTTACGAGCTCAACAATCGCCCCGACTGGGTCCACATTCCGATTCGCGGCATCGAGGACCTGCTGGAGGCGCAGTGACGCCCGTCGCGAGCTTCCCCGACAACGATCGGCGCCCGCGGCCCGGCCGGGCGCCCGAAGAACACACTCTGCGGAGGCGATGACACATGCCGAAAGCCACAGGAAGCAAGAGCACCCGAGCGCCGGCCAAGCGGACCGCGCGACCGAAGTCTCCGAAGACGCAGGCCTCGCCCACCGGGGGGCCGCCGGCCGGCCTGCCGCCCGAAGGCAGCCTGCTCACCGAGCTCGACCTGTACCTCTTCAACGAGGGAACGCACTACCGGCTGCACGAAAAGCTCGGCTCCCACCCGATGACCGCGTTCGGCCAGGAGGGCACCTACTTCGCCGTGTGGGCACCCAACGCGGAGCGCGTCTCGGTGATCGGCGAGTTCAACGACTGGGACAAGGAGAGCAACTCCCTCACACCGCGCGGCAGCTCCGGCATCTGGGAAGGGTTTCTTCCCGCCGTGCGACCGGGGACGAAGTACAAGTACCACATCGTCTCTCGGCACAACGGCTATCGCGTCGACAAGACCGACCCCTTTGCCGTCTATCGCGAGGTGCCGCCGCAGACGGGCTCGATCGTCTGGCATCCGGAGCACGCGTGGGAGGACGGGACGTGGATGAAGGAGCGCGGCGGGCGTCAGTCCCTGGAGGCGCCGATGGCGGTCTACGAGATGCACCTGGGCTCGTGGATGCGCGTGCCCGAAGAGAACGGCCGCATGTTGACCTATCGCGAGGTGGCGCCCCGGCTCGCCGAGTACGTCGAGCACATGGGCTTTACCCACGTCGAGTTCCTGCCTCTCATGGAGCACCCGTTCTACGGCTCCTGGGGCTACCAGACCACCGGCTACTTCGCGCCGACCAGCCGCTACGGACCGCCCGAGGACTTCATGTCGCTGATCGACCTGTTGCACCAGAAGGGCATCGGCGTGATCCTCGACTGGGTGCCGTCGCACTTCCCGACCGACGAGCACGGGCTCGGCTACTTCGACGGCACGCACCTGTTCGAGCACGCCGATCCGCGCAAGGGCTTCCACCCGGACTGGAACAGCCTCATCTTCAACTACGGGCGCAAGGAGGTGCGCAGCTTTCTGCTCAGCAGCGCCATCTACTGGCTCGACCGCTTCCACGTCGACGCGCTGCGGGTCGATGCCGTTGCCTCGATGCTCTACCTCGACTACTCGCGCCGCCAGGGCGAGTGGATCCCGAACGAGCATGGCGGACGCGAGAACCTCGATGCCATCTCCTTCCTGCGCCGCTTCAACGAGGCGCTGTTCGAGGCCCATCCCGACGCGCAGACGATCGCCGAGGAGTCGACGGCGTGGCCGATGGTGTCGCGCCCGACCTACGTCGGCGGCCTCGGCTTCGGCATGAAGTGGGACATGGGCTGGATGCACGATACGCTGGCGTACATGTCGAACGACCCCGTGCACCGCAAGTACCACCACAACGACCTGACCTTCCGCATGCTGTACGCCTTCACCGAGAACTTCGTACTGCCCCTCTCGCACGACGAGGTCGTGTACGGAAAGGGATCGCTGCTCCGCAAGATGCCCGGCGACGACTGGCAGAAGTTCGCCAACCTGCGGCTGCTCTTCGGCTACCTGTACACCCAGCCCGGCAAGAAGCTGCTGTTCATGGGCGGCGAGATCGCGCAGTGGTCGGAGTGGAACCACGACTCGAGCATCGACTGGCATCTGCTGGAGTACGCCACCCACAAGGGGGTACAGCGCTGGGTGCGCGACCTCAACACCTTCTACCGGGGCGAGCCGTGCCTGCATCAGCTCGACTGCGATCCGGCCGGCTTCCAATGGCTGGATTGCAGCGACACCGAGCAGAGCACCATCAGCTTCATCCGCCAGAGCCGCTCCCCCGACGAAGCGCTGATCGCCGTCTTCAACTTCACGCCGGTGCCGCGCGACAACTACCGCCTCGGCGTGCCGTGGGGCGGCTACTGGGCGGAGACGCTGAACAGCGACGCACAGATCTACGGTGGCAGCGGTCAGGGCAACATGGGCGGCCTGAGGGCGACGCCGGTCTCCTGGCACGGGCGCACGCACTCGCTCAACGTCACCCTACCGCCGCTCGGGATGGTGGTCTTCAAGAGCACCAAGCAGCAGTCGTGATCGCACCGGCGCCGCATTCGCGCGAAGGCCCGAGGCGGGTGTGCCGCCTCAGGCCTTCGCCAGGTACATGGTCTCCACGTACTCGCGCAGCATGCGCTCGGCCGTGAAGCGCGGGATCAGCGTCCGCATCGCGGTCTTGACGCGGCGCAGCCATTCGACCGGTATGCCGGCGGCGTCGCGCCGGTAGTAGAGGGGAATCACCTCCGACTCGAGGAGATTGAGCAGCGCCATGCTGTCGTGATCGTCCTGCGTCTGCGGATCGGTCTCGGGAGTGTCGATCGCCCAGCCGTTCTGCCCGTCGTAGGCCTCTTCCCACCAGCCGTCGAGAACGCTCAGGTTCAGCCCGCCGTTCAGGGTCACCTTCATACCGCTGGTGCCGCTCGCCTCGAGCGGCGGCCTCGGCAGGTTCACCCACAGGTCGACGCCGGCGACGATGCGCGGCGCCAGGTGGAGGTCGTAGTCCTCCAGAAACACCACGCGTCCCTTCACGTTCGGCGCCCGCTTGAGCTGAAAGAAGCGGTTGAGCGTCTGCTTCGCCTCCTGGTCCTGCGGGTGGGCCTTTCCGGCCACCACGACCTGGACCGGCATGGACGGATCGCCGAGCAGGCGCGACGCGTACTCGGCCAGACGCGTGAGCAGGTACAGGCGCTTGTAGGTCGCCACCCGGCGGGCGAAGCCGATGGTGAGAGCGCCGGGATCGAACACCCGCGCGGCGGCGTCGACGTAGTCGGGCAGCTCGCCGCGCGCCAGCCGGTCGCGGATGGAGCGCTGGCGCACGTCGTCGATCAGCGATTGCCGGAGCTGGCAGCGCACCGCCCACAGCTCCGCGTCGGGGATGCCGTCCACCCGATCCCACAGCCCGCCATCGTCCTGGCGCTGGCGCCAGTCCTCTCCCAGGTGGCGCTCGAGCAGGCTCTGCATCGACGCCGCCATCCAGGACGCCG
This sequence comes from uncultured bacterium, assembly GCA_963721115.1. GTDB lineage: Bacteria > Desulfobacterota > Binatia > HRBIN30 > CADEER01 > CAVRIA01. The sequence goes on along the minus strand of CAVRIA010000021.1, from coordinate 62,136 downwards.
TGTGCACGCCGTTGGTGACGTGGCCGATCGGAACCTCGGCCACCGAGCGCGCCGGCCACAGCGGCTGCCACATGAGGCGTGCCACCTCGCCGTGTCGCCGCGACACGCCGTTCGCCGCCCGGCTGGTACGCAGCGCCAACGAGGTGATGCCCACCGCGTCGCTCGCATTGCCCGGCGTCACCCGCCCGAGATCGTAGAAGAGCGTCGGCGCAATACCGAGCTGGCGAGCGTAGTCGCCGAGAACCGGCTCGATCTCCTCCGGACTGTAGCCCTCGTTGCCGGCCGGCACCGGCGTATGCGTGGTGAAGATCGTCTCCTGCCGCACCATCTCGATGGCGTCCTCGAAGCTGCGCCCCTCGGTCAGGTAGCCGCGCAGGCGCTCGAGGCTGCTCAGGGCAGCGTGCCCTTCGTTGAGGTGCACCAGGGACGGGCGGATGCCCAGCGCCCGCAGGGCGCGGACGCCCCCGATGCCGAGCACGGCATACTGCGCCAGGCGCACGTGCCGGTCGCCGATGTAGAGACGAGCCGTGATCCAGCGATCGATCGGATCGTTGTCCTGTCGATCGGTATCGAGCAGAAACAGCGGCACGCGGCCGAAGGCGACGCGCCAGACGTGGCTGTGCACGGTGCGGCCGCGGATCTCGACGTCGACGGTGAGCGGTTTCTGGTCGGGCCCCGTCACCCGTACGACGGGAAGGCGTTCGAAATCCGTGTTCACCCAGTACTCGCGCTGCCACCCCTCCTGGTCGAGGCGCTGGTGGAAGTAGCCCTCGCGGTAGAGCAGGCCGACGCCGACCATCGGCAGGCCGATGTCGGAGGCCGCCTTGAGCATGTCTCCGGCCAGCACGCCGAGGCCGCCGCCGTACAGGGGCAGCGAACAGTGCGCCCCGAACTCGGAGCAGAAGTAGGCCACGGGCCGGTCGGCCGGAATCGAGCTCGGCACGCTCGGGCGGCGCAGGTCGCCCTGCACGCACTCGGCCGCGCTGCGCAGCTGGTCGACGTAGGCGGTGTCGCCCGCCAGCTCCTGGAAGCGCCGCGGCGCCACCGCCTCGATCACGTAGCGCGGATTGCAGCCGCTGCGCCGCCAGTAGTCGACGTCGATGTGGCGAAACAGCGCCGCACCGCCGGCCAGCCACGACCAGCGGTAGTTGAACGCCAGGCTCGCGAGCGGCACCAGCGGCTCGGGCAGTCGGTCGGCCAGCTCGGCCACGGCCCGCTCCGCGTCCCGCCGCCCGTCGTTCGGCCCGTTGCCGGCCGGAGACGCGTTCGAAGAAGTGCTTTCCATATCGGTCATGTCAGCGATATCCATGCGGGGCTCGGGCCGCCGTAGACTGCGTCCTGTTACGCCCCGGTGTTCCGTCATTCAAGGGGCCTTTCGGCGCGCGGCTCGCTACGGGCCGCCGCTGCCGCCCGTTCCCTTCTGCTCTTCCTTTCCGGCGCTCTCGGCCTGCTGCACGGTGATCTTCACACGCTGCGGATCGATCTCCTGCAAGGAGAGGTCCTTGGGATAGCGAACGTCCTCGTCGTCGAGCGCGAACGTACGCCGGCCCGCCTTGGCGAGCGAGGCATCGATCGTGACGCTGAGGCGATTGGGATCGAACAGATAGAACGTTCGTCTCAGTCCGGAGAACACCAGCTTCACCTTCGGTGGATCGACCTGTTGCAGGACGTATTCGGGCGGCAGGTTCTGTACGTTCACCGACACGTCGTACGTGAAGATCGCCGGCCGTGATCCCGGCACGAACAGGTACCAGAGGCCGAGCACCAGCGCCAGAGCCGCCAGCTTCTCCACCCAGTTCTCTCGCAGCAGCATCCACCACACCTTGCGGGTCTGCTTCGACGGATGCGTCTCCTGCATGAACTTCTGCAGCACGCCGGTGAGCTCCTGCGCGCTGAAGAGCTGATGCAGCTTGCCGTCGTGCGCGACGGAGATCTGCCCGCGCTCCTCCGACACCACCAGGCAGAGCGCGTCGGTCAGCTCGGCCAGACCGAGCGCGGCGCTGTGGCGCGTCCCCACCCGCGTCAGCTGCAGAAAGTCCGTCGATAGCGGCAGGTGCACCGCGAAGCGCTTCACCCGGTCCTGCTCGACGATCAGGGCGCCATCGTGCCCCGGGGAGTGGACATCGAAGATGCTCTTCAGCAGCGGCTCGCTCAGCTTGCCGTCGAGCTCGATGCCGCCCTGCACGTGGCGGTCGATCGGCTGGCGGCCGGGGATGACCAGCAGCGCGCCGATGCGGCTGCGCGCGAAGTCCGACAGGACCTTGACGACGACGTCCATCGAGTCGAACCGCACCGGGCGCCGGCCGCGCCTGCGCAGGCTCCACATGGCGATGCGCTCGAAGAGCTGGCGCAGCTCCTCCTGGAAGATGACGACGATGATGACCAGGAAGACGGCGAAGAAGCCTTGCAGGATCCACGCCGTCAGGCGCAGGTCGATGGCCCGCGCCGCGATGTAGAGACCTCCCAGCATCATGAGCCCGATGGCGACGAAGGCGGCCTGCGTGCGGCGCAGGAGGACGATGGCGGTGTACAGGAACGTCGTCACCAGGGCGATGTCGACCACGTCCGCGACGCGGACCTCCCGCACCAGATCGAGAATCGCGCCCATCATGCGCGGCCCCCCACCGGCGTGCTGCGCCGGCCGCGCCGCCGCCGCGGCCGGCGTCCGCTCGGCGCGGCGTCCCGGCACTCGCGAACGCCGGCCAGCGTGCGCTCGACGTCGCGATCGCGGCGCAGGCGCTCGAGCCCGATCCCCATGCGGCGCGACCAGCTCGGGTAGAGGTCCGCCCCCACGCCGGGCTGGTTGACCGGCGAGGTCTCGCCGGCCAGATCGTCGAGCGCCACCCCGACCAGCAGCGCCGGGGCACGACTGAGAAAGGCGTGCACCGCGCGGCAGATCTCGCCGCCGCTCGCTCGCCGCCCCTCCTTCGGCGCCAGCCCTTCCGCTCGCAGGCGCCGCAGGAGAGCGCGGCGCTCGCGCTCGCGGTCGCGCCGCGCGGCGGAGAGCGCGGCCGGCGTCGCCAGCAATCCCACCCGGTGCCGGATCTCCAGATCGTCCCCGCGCCAGAAGCCGGCCAGCGGCACCATGTCGTGCGTATTCACCGACAGCAGGGCGTTCGCCGGATACTTGCTCGCCGGCCAGAACGCGCCGCGCCGGTCGCGCCCGAAGTAGAGGACGCGATTGGAGAGAATTCCCCATCTCTCCAGCACGCGCGGTAACCCGCGCGGCACCGTACCGAGATCTTCACCGATCACCAATGCTCCGGCCCGCACGCTCTCCAGAGCGAGGATACCGAGCAGATCGGCGGACGGGAAGCGCACGTAGGCGCCTTCCCGTGCCGGAGCGCCCGGCGGGAATCCAGAACTGCCGGAAGAGCCCCATGACGTGATCGATGCGCAGCGCGCCCGCGTGCGCCAGGCCAGCTCGCACCAGGCGCACCCAGTACTCGTAGCCGCCGGCGGCGAGGCGCCGCGGGTCGACCGGCGGCAGGCCCCAGTCCTGTCCGTCGGGGGAGTAGTCGTCGGGCGGGGCGCCGACGCTCGCCCCCCGCAGAAAGAGCCCCGGGAACCCCCACGCGTCGCTGCCCCCGTCGGAGGAGCCGATGGCCAGGTCCTGATAGATCCCGATCGGCAGCCGGCGAGCGCGCGCGGTGGCCGCCGCGCGCGTCAGCTGCCGGTCGATCTCGAACTGCAACCAGCAGTGCAGGTCGACCTCTTCGACGTGCCGGGCGCGGAAGTCGAGCACCGCGGCGGAGCGCGGATCGCGATAGCGCGCCGGCCAGCGCCGCCAGTAGCCGCCCGCCCGGCCGCGCATCAGGTGCCCCTGCAGGACGAGAAAGGTCGCGAAGTCGAGCAGCGGCTCGCCCTCCCGCGCGAGATAGGCGCGGTAGGCCCGCCCACGCGCCGTGTCGCGACCGCGGTGACGGCGGGCGAAGACGCGGTGCAGGGCTTCGAGGACGGGTCGCTTGAGATCCATCACGCGCTCGTAGTCGATCCGCGGGGCGGCGCGCAGCTCCGCGAGATCGGCCCGCAAGGAGGCGGAGGACAGGCGGACGCCGCGGCGCCGCGCCGCGGCGAGCTCCGGAACCGCTTCGACGTCGATATAGAGCGGATTGCGGTAGAGGCGACTGACCGGGCTGTAGGGGCTGATCTCCGCGCCGCGGTTGTGGAGCGCGTGCAGCGGATTGATGCCGACGAAGGAAGCCCCGACATCGCCGGCGAAGGCGACCAGATCGCGCAGGTCGGTGAGATCCCCGACCCCCCAGTTCCGCGCGCTGCGCACCGTGTACAGGTTGACCAGCAGGCCGAAGGCGCCGCTCGGGCCGAGGCGCTCCCGCGCGGTCTTGCAGCGGCCCGGGGTGACGATCAGGCGCTGCTCCGCCGAGCGCGTGGCGCCATCCGGCGTCCGCAGCCTGAGGCGCGCCACGTGATACCCGAGCGGCAGCGGAGCGGGCAACCGCAGGCTCACGGCCCGCCCCGCCGCCCGGGGGCCGACGCGGCCGGAGGCGGTGTGCACCCTACCGCGCTCCTCGCGCAGCTCCAGATCCCAGGTCGCGCCGCTGCCGGGCACGCGCGCGCGCACGGTGCGCGAGTCGGTCTCGCGGACGACCCGAACCGGATCGAGCATCCGCGTCGCGGCCTCCTCCGCCATCCCGGCCAGCTCTCTCCGCGCCGCCTCCTCCGTCGAGGCGTCGATGCCCATGGCGGCGAGCAGGGCCTGCCGCGTCGCATCCGAGGTCCGCCGCGTCCGGCCCTTCACATCGACGTACGAAGGCAGGATGCCGAGCTCGCCGGCCAGAGCCCGCAGAAATGCGCGCCTCCTCATGTCGCCCACCTCGCCGCGCTCCGGACCGGGATTGCCAGGTCGCGCATCAGCCGCGTCGCCGCCACCGCTCCATTCATACGCGGCCGAGGCGGCTCCGCCAAGCACGCCTCGCCCAACTTCGTGGCCCGGGCCCATTGTGGTGGAGGCCTCCGGCCCGCGTAGCGCCCCGCCGGGCCGCGAACCTCTTCCCGCCCTCCGTGCAGGCCGCAAGCCCGCGCCACGACCAGGTCGATCACGGGCTAGGCGCGGCGCGAGGTCAGGAAGCGCGGCTTCACGAGCAGCGCCAGTGCGGGCAGCACGGTCAGGGTGGCGAGGGCGCTGACCGAGACGATGATCGCCGTGAGGATGCCGAGGCGCGCCCAGATGCTGAAGCCCGAGAACACCAGCACCGCGTAGCCGACCGCGACCGCGGAGGAGACGAAGAAGATCGCCTTGCCCGACGTCACCAGACCGGCGCGGATGGCGTCGGGCAGGGATTCCCGGGCGGCGTGCTCCTCGCGGATGCGGAAGATGAGGTAGATCGCGAAGTCGGCGCCGATGCTGATGCCCATGGCGCTGATGGCGGCGGTCGTCATGTCGAGCCACGTCCCCGTCCACCCCATGGCGCCGAAGTCGACGACGACCGCCAGCGCCAGCGGAATGAGCACGAAGAGCCCGCCGACCATGGAGCGGAAGACCAGCGCGCAGAGCAGCACGATGATGCCGCCGACCTGCAGCATGTTGGTCATCTTCTCCTCGACCACCACGTCGTTCATCGCCGTCTGCACACCGAGGGTGCCTCCCGCCACGCCGACCTCCACAGGCAGGCCGGCGAAGCGGCGGTCGACGAAGACCTGCGTCCGTCTCAACAGGTCGCGAGAGAAGGCCGCGCTGTCCGTCTTGCTGAGGGCGCGGATGACCGTGTTCTGGTAGTCGGCGTCGACCAGCGAGGCGAGCCCGTCCGGGCCCGCCGCCATTCCGTACAGGAGCAGATACTCGGCGATCACGCGCTCGTCGTCCGGGATGCGATAGGCGGCGGGATCGCCGTGGCTCATGGCGCGGTTCAGGCGCTTGACGTGATCGGCGAGCGAGACGACACCGCCGATCTCCGGATCGGCGGCGAGGAAGTGGTCCAGGTCGCTGATCGCCCGCAGCACGCCCGGGTCGCGCAGGACGCCCGGGCGATCCCCTTCGATGAGAATGCGCAAGGTCGCCGTCCCCGACAGCTTCTCGTTCAGAACCGCGTCGTCCTGCCGCACCCTGGTCGAGGGCGCGAACCACAGCCGGAAGCTGTTGTCGACGTCGAGCCGCAGCATCCCGACGGCGGCGACCGCCAGGATCAGCGCCGCGGCGGCGACGATCTGCCGCGGGCGGGCGAGGACCAGGCGCGCCAGCGCGTCGAGCAGCCGGTCGAGCCACCTTCTTTCCCCTTCGCGGCGGACCTCGTAACGCTTCGGCACCGGCAACAGGGAGCGGCAGGCCGGTGTGAACGTCATCTCGATCACCACCGCGCTGAGGATTCCGGTGGACAGCAGCAGACCGAAGACGCGCACGCTGCTGATCTGGAAGGTCATCAGCGAGCCGAAGCCGACCGCGGCGATGATGCCGGCGGTCAGCATCACCGGCCCCACCGCGGTCACGGAGCGGATCACCGCCTGCCGGCTGTCGCCGACGCGCGCGTACTCCTCGTAGTAGCGCTTGAGAATCTGCACCGCGTGCCCCGCCGCGATGGCGAGGATCAGCACCGGCGTCATGGCGCTCCAGCTGTCCATCGGCAGGCGCAGCGCTCCCATGATGCCGAGCGCCCACACGACGCTGAGCAGCGCCGTCACCAGCGGCAGCAGCATCGCCTGCAGGCTGCGAAAGGCCTCGTAGTGGATCAGCCCGATGACGATCACGGCGAGCGGAAACAGAAACGCGATCATCGCCGTGTAGCGGCCCAGGGCGGCGCGCAGAATCGGCGCGCCCGCCAGGGCGATGTGCACCGATGGGTCTCTCTCGCGGGCCACGATGTCGTCGATGCTGTGCACCAGGTCCTTGTCCGCGATGGTGTCGTCGAACTCGGCCACGATGATGGCCGAGGACTCGTCCGCCGAGATCAGGCTCTGGCGCAAAAGCTCGTCGCCGCGGATGGCGTCGCGAAGCTCGCCGACCTCCTGCGGCGTCAGCAGCGCCTTGCTCATCAGGCGGTGGATGTCGAGCGTGTCGCCCGGCCCCGCCGAGACGGCCTTGACGGAGGGCGCGGCAATGCTCACCAGACTGGACTCGATCGCGGCGGGGATGGCGCGCACGGCCTCGGTGATGCGGTAGATCTTGGCCAGCGTCTGCGGCTCGAAGAGGTGGCCGTCCGTGGCCACCACGCCGATGATGACGATCGCCTCGCCGCCGAAGAGGTCCGAGATCCGGTTCTGGATGCGGACGTAGCGGTGCTGGTTCGGCAGGTTGGCGCGGCGGCGGATCTCGAGATGAATGTGACCGAGCTGACTGGCGAAGAGGCCGCTGACGAGGAGCACCGCGACGACCACGGCGACCCGGTGGCGGACGACGAAGGAGACGTAGCGCTGCATCGCCGCCGGACGGGAGACGGGCGGCGCGCCGTCTTCCGTCGCCCTCATCGAACCGCGAAGCGACGGACGAGCTCGGGCGTCACGACGGCGCCTCCGGCGATCTCTGCGAAGAAGTGGGCGCTCGGACGCGGACGGCGCTCCAGCGTCGTGCGGTCGATTTCGACGAGCCCGAACTTCGGCCCGTAGCCGAAGTTCCACTCGAAGTTGTCCATCGCCGACCAGTAGAAGTAGCCGCGCACGTCGGTGCCCCGGCGGCGCGCCTGCTCGATCGCGGCCAGGTGATCGGCGATGTACTCGACCCGCACCCGGTCGTCGTCGTGCGCCACGCCGTTCTCCGTCACGTACAGCGGCAGGCCGGTGCCCGCTGCCTGGCGCAGGACGGGAGGCAGGCCCTCCGGGTAGATCTCCCAGCCCATCTGGGTGAGGGTGCGGTCGAAGTCGGGCGGCGCCAGGCCCGGGCTGCGGGCGTCGTAGCGCATGCGCGAGTAGTACTGGACGCCGACGAAGGTCGAGGACCCGCGCAGCCCGGCGATCTCCAGTGCGTCGCGGCCCGGATAGCGAAAGACGCCGCTGCGCAGCGCCTCGCAGCTGACGCCGTTGGTCTCCGCATCGCGCCGCGCCGCGTAGATGCGGTCCTCCTCGGCCTGTGGCCGATACGGCTCGTGCGCCTGCAGGGCGAGGGTGATGCCGATCTGGGGCGCGATGCGCGCCTTCGCCCGCAGCACCTCGGCGACGCGGGCGTGGGCGCGAAAGAGATTGGCCAGCGTCTCGACGGAAAGAGAGTCGTCCTGCAGGCGCGGCGGGAAGTAGCCGTAGCGAAAACCCATCTCGGCGTGGATCGTCGGCTCGTTGATCGTGCACCAGTAGCGCACCAGATCGCCGAACTCGCTCGCCGCCAGCTCCGCGAAGCGCTCGAAAGCGTCGATGTTCTCGCGTCTCGAGAAGCCGCCGCGCTGGGCCATCCACAGCGGCAGCGTAAAATGGTGCAGGGTCACCCAGGGCTCGATCTCCAGCTCGCGCAGCGTCGACAGCACCACCCGATAGTGCTCGACCTCGGACTTGAGGATCTCGCCCTCACTGGGCTCGATACGGCTCCATTCGATCGACAGCCGGTGCGCCCGCTGGCCGAGCGACTGCAGAAGGCGGAAGTCGTCCGCGAAGCGCAGATAGTGGTCGCACGCGATTCCGGACGGTTCGACGGCATTGGTGTCGGCCGCGTGCTCGTGCGCCCACCAGTCGTTGTAGCGGTTCTCGCCTTCGACCTGGTGCGCCGCCGTGGCGCTGCCCCAGACGAAGTCGGGTGGAAACTCCAGCGTTCGATCGATCATGTCCCCTGCCCTGTCCGTGAACCGCTTCTATAGCGACTGAGCTGGCGAGGACCAAACGCCGGATTCCGGGCGGCGTGCAGGGACAAGGAATCACTCCGGGCCCCGGGAGGCGGACCCGGGCAGCGGCTCAGGGTCCCGCGACGGGGGCGACCCTCTCGTCGACGGCGAGGAAGTAGGGCCGTACCAGGCGGGCCGAGGGCTGCCCCGTCGCCGACGCGAAGTCGGCGACGAGGAAAGCGCGCCCGTCGCCGGGGAGAGCCCGCCCGCTCGCCAGCGCGATCCGGATCCTGCCGGGGGTGTCGGAGCCGAAGCTCACCATCGTCGCGCCGTCGGAGCGCGCGGCGCGGACGCCGAGCAGGCGGAGCTGCGTGTAGTCGTAGCGGAGCTGCAGATCGAGCGCGTGAAAGGGCTCGGGCGCGCGCACCGAGACGGGCACCCGCCAGCGTCCGCCGCGCACGCGGCGCAGCGCGCCGAGCTGGGCCATGGTGCCGGCCGGCGCCTCCTGAAGGACGACGTCGCTGCCGGCGCTGGGGCGCCAGTTGCGGGTGCAGTCGCCGAACAGCACGGCGTCGAAGTCCTGGCCCGCGGCGTACCCCTGCAGGGGGACGAACGTGATCGCTCCCGGCTGACAGGAACCCGCGCGCATGAGCGGCGGCACCACTTCCTGATTCGGCGCCGCCGCCGGCGCCGGAAGGAAGGCCCAGTCGGACTGGCACGTCGCGGCGACGTCGAAGCGCGGCAGAACGCCGACCGTGAACTGGAGAATGCGCGCGGCGTCCAGGGAGCTGATCGTCCCGTTGCCGGTGACGTCGCACGCCAGCGCCTGCGCCGCGTCGAACGCCCGCGTCCCGGCCACGGCCTGCAGGACATAGGCGGCGTCGAGCGAGCTGACGCCGGAGCCGAGGTCGCCGCTTTTCGCCGGCTGCACGGTGCTTCCGCCACTGGCACCGGCAAAGGCGTAGACCCCCGCCGACGCCGTGTCCGCGCTCCGCGGCGAGTTGCCGAGGAGGCGCACGGTTACGCCTGGCACGCCGGTGTCCGTACCGACGTAGCGGATGCGCCCCGCCACGCCGTTCACCGGCTCGGTCGGGGTGGCCGTCGCCGCCCCGGTGCGGGTCGGCGCCGGCGTCCGCGTGAAGGTAGGCACGGCCGGGCTGCTGGCCGGCGTGAAGGTCGCCGTCGAGGTCGGCACGCCGGTTGGCGTCGGCGTCCAGGCCGGCGGTGCGGTCCAGCTCGGCGTCGGCGACGGTTGGCTCGGATAGATGAAGCTGACCGCGGCGACGTCGTCGGGCGCCAGCCCCGCGCAGCGGCCGTCGAAGTGAGCCGTCGCCGCCATGGTCGCGGTCTGGTCCTCCGAGTGGCCGAGGCCGATGGCGTGCCCGATCTCGTGCGTCAGGACCTCGGCGACGTTGCACTCGTTCCAGAAGGAGCAATCCGCCCACCCGTTCGCCAGCGTCACCTTGCCGAGGACGATGCGCTGGAAGGAGGTGCCGTTCACCGTGCGCGTCTCCCGGTCGGAGACGCAGAATCCGCCCACCGCCAGGACGCCGCGGCAGCCGTCCGGCGCGGCGATCTCGTTGAAGGGATCGTTGAAGACGATGCGGTTCTCCCCGCCGCAGCCGGCGAACATCGCCGCGTCGGTCAGCCCGGCGTCCTGCAGCTCCAGGCGCGACGCCGGTACGGCGGTCCACGCCGCCAGAGCTTCGTCGGCGGCGGTGCGCGAAAGGATCGGCCCCAGGGTGTCGTCGCCATGCAGGTCGACCTTGAACGGCACCGGCAGGTCGCTGTCGGGCTCGAACCAGCGCGACGGATCGCCCAGATACGTGAACGCGTCGGCCTCCTCCCGCAGCAGCGACGTCGAGAGCTCGGGCGGCACGGTGACGACCGGCCGAGCCGCGCGCGCCAGCGCCGCCGCCGTGCGCAGCCGCGCCGCCAGCGACGCCAGACGACGGGTTTCCGGGGCGCCGCCCATCTGCCATCGCCCACTCGCGGGGTCGAGCACCGAGACACCGTCGCCGAGGTCGCGGGTAGCGAGGCTCGCCCCGCTCGACGAGGCGTGGATCGTGTACTTTCCCATCGCCATGCCCGTCGTTCGCAGGGTGCCGTCGGGGTTCTGGCTGAGAAACGCCAGCACCCGCTCCCCGACGGCGTACCGCGGGCTTCCGAAGATCCACTCGACGCGCCCGGGCAGCCGACCACCGGTTTCGCGCAGCACCACCTCGCCTGCCGGCAGGTCTCCGAAGAGCACTCTCTCGGGCTCGATGTGAACGTACGTGTCGACCCCGCCGGTCGACGAATCCTCCGCCGCCTCGATCCGCGTCACGTCGCCGACGACCGCCGCCACGGAGCGGGCGCGCAGGTCCGCCTCGTCCATGCGCACGAAGGTCGTAGCATACGCCGTCGAGGTCGCGATCACCCAAGCGACGGCGGAGATCGCGAGGCATTTCGACGTTCGACGGCGCGGCAGTCCCTTCATCGGCACGACCGATAGAGCGAATCGCATGCCGCTCCACACGGTGCGCAAAGTTCGGGCGAAGGACGACCGGTTCCCCGGGTGCGGCGTCAAACGCGCTGCGCGCGCCGGGATTTCTTCGCCGCCGGTCTCACCCTGGCAGCGGCGCCTCGACGGCCAGTTCCCAGTCGAGCGCGATCACGTGCGAGCGACCGTTCGCCTCGGCGGCGATGATCGACGACCCCTCCGCGTCGAAGGCGCAGCTGAGGAACCCGATCGCGGAGCGGCACAGGACGCTCGGCGGGGTCGCTGCGCCGGTGTCCCACAGCCGAACGGTCCCGTCGTCGCCCGCCGACACCAGCCAGCGACCGTCGCCGCTCAGCGCGATCGCCGCGATTCCACCCGCGTGCCCTTCGAGAAGGCGCGCGCAGGCGCCGGTGGCGGTTTCCCACAAGCGGATCACGCCCGCGCCGTCGGCCGACGCGGCGAGCTTTCCGTCGGCGGCGATGGCCACCGATGCGACACCGGCTCGGTGGCCATCGAGCACGCGCGTACACACCCCGCTGGCGACGTCCCACAGGCAGACGGTACCGTCGCGCGCGCCCGACACCGCCGACGCGCCGTCGGCGCTCGCCGCGACCGCGCACACCTGTCTCGCGTGCCCCTTGAAAAGGCGCAGGCACTCGCCGCTCTCCAGGTCCCACAGGCGCAGCGTGTGGTCGTAGCTCGCCGACAGGACGCGATCCCAGGCGGGAGTGACGCTGGCGGCGCTGACCACACCCCGGTGTCCCGCGAAGATTCTGCGGCACTCGCCGCTCTTCAGGTCCCACAGGCGCAGGGTGCCGTCGGCGCCGGCAGAGAGCGCCCTGGTCTCGTCGGCGCTCAGACGGACGTCGAGCACCCGGTCGGCGTGACCTTCGAGAACCCGGCTGCAGCGCTCCAGGTCCATGTCCCAGATGCGCAGCCGCCCGTCCCGGCAGGCGAGAATCGCCCACGTGCCGTCGGCGCTCAGGCGCGCCGATCGCGCCCGGTCGGGGGCGGCGAAAGGCGGCTCCTGGCGCGCTCCGCGCAGCCCGACCCGCCGGCACGAGCGCGACAGATCGCGCCACAGCCGGCGCGTTTCGGCGCCCTCGTCGCCTCCTTTGTCACGCGCCCGGCGCGCGGTCGCCAGCGCCTCCGCGATCCGTCCCTCGCGCCAGGCGCGATCGGCTTCCGCCACCAACTCGTCCGCCTCCGGCTCGGCAGCGGGCAGACGCGCGTAGGGCACCTTCACGGACAGGCGCGGCGAGCACAGGCGCTCGGCCGCCTGCGGCACGCTCCACACTCGCACCGTGCGGTCCCAGCTGCCGGAGACCGCGGTGCGGCCGTCGGCGCTCAGCGCCACCCCGGTGACCAGGCTGCCGTGTCCCGCGAAGGTGCGCAGGCAGCGTCCCGTCTCGACCTCCCACAGCCGGACCGTGCCGTCCCAGCCACCGGAGATGGCGAGGCGGCCGTCGGCGCTCAGGTAGACCGCGGTGACGATGGCCGAGCCCGCCTTGAAGACGCGCAGGCAGCACCCGGTCGAAGTGTCCCAGAGGCGCAGCGTCTTATCCCAGCTTCCCGACAGGGCGACCTTCCCGTCCGGCCTGACGGAGACGCAGGACACGTAGTGGTCGTGGCCCTGCAGAACCCGCCGGCAGGCTCCGGTCGACGCATCCCAGACGCGGACCGTCAGGTCGTCGCTGCCGGTCACCGCCCAGCGGCCGTCAGCGGTGATGGCAACCGACTTGGTGGCGTTGCCGTGGCCCTCGAGCCTCGCGCGCAGGCGGCGCTTCTGCATGTCCCACACCTGCACCTCGGTGTTGTCGACGCCGACGAAGTTGTCGCTGGCGCCGCTGGCTGAAACGGCGCGGCTGCCATCCCCGCTGATCGCCACCGAGAAGACGTTGCCGGCCAGCGAGACGGTGTCGGCGCACTGCCCGCTCCTGACGTCCCAGAAGCGCAGCGCAAAGTCGTCGCCGCCCGAGATCGCCGTCTCGCCGGCGGCGTCGAGGGCGACGGCGCCGACGCGCTTCGCGTGTCCCTCGAAGCTCCGCAGCGTGCGGCCGGTGTGCGTCTCCCACAGGCGCAGCGTGCAGTCGTCGCTCGCCGACAGCACGAAGCGGCCGTCCTCGCTCAGGGAGACCGCGGAGACGAAGGCCCGATGGCCGCACAGCTCGCGCGGCCCCGCTTCGCCGGACAGGCGCGAACGCGCCAGGTCGAGCGCGTGCTCGATCTCGGGCAGGCGAGGGCGGCGCGCCTCCGCCTGCTCCAGCAGCGCCACCGCCGACGCCGGGTCGCCCCGGTCGAGGTGGACGAGAGCGAGCAGATACGAGGCCGAGACGTCGCGTCCGGAGCAAGAGCGAATGGCCGACAGCCTCTCGACCAGCGCTTCGTCGGTGAGGTCGCCGCGCGACCAGCGCGTGATCCCGTAGTTGTAGGTCGTCGCGAGGTGCCGGGGATCGACGCTCAGCGCGCTCTCCCATGCCGCGTCGGCATCGGCTTGCCGCCCGAAGAGCAGCGCGGAGACGGCGCGGTTGTTGCAGCCGTCCGGCTCCCAGGTGGCGTCCGGAAGCTCGGCGAAGGGGCTCGGGCGCCCCAGCCCCTCGAGGTGAACGGCGCACAGCTCGCGGCGGATCTCCGCGACGCCGCGCGGGCGCCGCTCGGCGTCCCAGTCGACGCATCTCTTCAGCAGCGCCGCCAGGCGCTCGGGAAGCGGCGCACCGCCCTGCGGCGCGCGCGGCTCCGGCGCCTCGCGCCGCGGGCCGCGCGCCATCTCGTACGGAGCGAAGCCGCAGAACATCTCGTACAGGCACACGCCGAGGGCGAAGACGTCACCCGCCGGCGCGGGCGGCTCGCTGCCGATCCAGCGCTCCGGAGCCACGTACGTCTCCGGGCCGTGCTCGACGCGCCTGCCGGCCGCCGCCCCGGCGCGGCTTCCCGGTACCGCCGCCTCGGCGGCGGCGCGGCGGGCGATCGCAAAGTCGCTGACCGCGGCCAGGCCGGCGGACGTGAGCAGGACGTTCTCGGGTCGCAACGCACCGTGGCACAGGCCGGCGGCGTGGGCGTGCTCCAGGCCGTGGCAGATCTGGATCGCCAGGTTGAGGCCCTGGCGCAGGTTCGCGCAGCGCCCGTCGGCGATCCACGGCCGCAGGTTGCCGCCGTCGAAGTCCTCGAGCACGATGAGCGGGACGCCGCCGACGACGTGCACGTGGTGGCAGTAGGCGACGTGCGGGTGCAGCCCGAGCGCCGTCCAGCGCGGTACCTCGTTCACGATCGCCTGCAGCGCGGCCGCGTCCTTCAGCAGCTCCTCGCGTGGGACCTTGACCGCCACCGCGGCGTCCCAGCTCCGGTGGCGCGCCCGGTAGACGGTGAATTGCCGGCCGCTCGCGAGGATTCCCGTCACCTCGTAGGCGCCGTCGATCAGGTCGCCGAGGCTGTACTCGGGCTCGCTGAGGCCGTCGCGCGGCACGACATACGGCTGCACGGCGATCGCCGCCGCGCTGCCGCCGTTGCTCTGCCAGGCGAACCGCGCGGCGGGGGAAAGAGCCGCCTCGCCGCCCCGCCGGGGAGAGAGGCCGGCAGCATCGAGGTGTGCCCGTTCGATCCCCCGGCCGTCGCCCGGCGCCTCGCGCTCGGCGGAGGCGACGAGCGGCGAGCCATCCGGCGGCGGGGCGGCGGGCGGCCCGTTGCGCGACCCCTCGGGCGGCAGCGTCACCTCCTCGGCAGCGATCTTGCGGAGCAGCTTGCCGAGATGCCCGTCGGCCGGAACGTTGCGGGTCAGCTTGGCCGCGCCCTGCCGCGCCGTCTCCGTGGTCAGGATGAGCAGCTTCTCCTGCCAGCTCATCTCGCCTCTCCCGCCGCCAGCACCTGCAGGACGTTGAGGAAACCGGGGCGATACGCCAGGCGCTCGAGCTCTTCCCGGCTGGACGGCTCGGAAGCGTCGATCCAGTGGTAGGCCTCCGGCTTCGACGGCGCCGCGAGCGGCTCCTCGCCCTCCGCTCCACCTTCCTCCGCAAAGTCGTCGTCCACGGAGGCCTCGTCCTCGGCCGCGGCGCCGTCGTCCTCGATCGAGATCAGCAGATGGCCACCGTCCCTCTCCGCCCGCACGGCGATCACGCCGACCGCGGGCAGCCCGCGAGACTCGCGCTCGGGCGGCGCCTCGATCGCGCGGGCGATCGCGTCGCGCACCATATGCAGCAAGGGATCGTAGATCCGCTCCGCGACGTCGATCGCGACCAGGACGTCCTCGCCCGTCAAGTCCAGGTCGACCAGCTTGTCCTCTTCCCGCGCCGCTTCCCGCACCGGCCGGCGCAGGCGGCGGAAGACCCGCTCCAACGTCACCAGCTCGGCGATGCCGCCCGGGGAGAATACGTCCTCTTCCCCGCCGCCCTCCGCGCTGCCGGCGCGCGAGTCGCCGCACGAGGCGCAGAGCGCGGCGATCTCCGCCGCGACGTCCTGGAGCACCGGGCGCCCCGGCCCGCCGCGACCGCTGGCGCGCCCGATCAGGCTGCGGATGGAGTCCATCAGGCGCAACAGGAAGTCGACGAAGGCCTCGCCTTCCACCGTGACCACGTCGGCGTAGACCGCCTCCATGAGCTCGGCCCCCTGGCGCAGCTGCCCGGCGGCGGCGTCCAGGCCGACGGCCTCCGCCGCCTCGCGCAGGGTCTGGAACTCCTCGGTCAACTCCTTCAGCAGCCGTTGGTCGTCCGGCTGCCGCTCGAGCCGCAGGAGCAGGTCCTCGCAGCTCTCGAAGCGATCCTCGGACTCGCCCGCGAAGGCCTCGAGAAACTCGATCTGCCGCCCCAGCTCGCCGTCGTCGCCCTTCGGCGCCTCGGCCCGGCGCGCGGCCGCGCCGCTGCGCGCGATCTCGGCCACTCTGGCTTCGAAGGCGACGTCGTCGAGGTCCCCGTAGGAACGCCACGACGCCGGCAAAGCCTCGTAGGCGCGCGCCAGCTGCCCCGGCGCCGCCTCGTCGAGAGCGGCGTCGAGAAGCTGCTCGAGTGTCCCGATCGAGTCGAACAATCCCTCGCACAGCGGCCTCGGCTCGCGCACCGATCCCGTGCGCAGACCGTCTCCGACGACTCGGGTCATGCGCGCGAGCACCCGGCCGCAGCTGCGGACCGGCTCCGCCTCGCAGCGCGAGACGGCCTCGGTCACCGACGCCCCCGCGCGCACGACGGCCTCGATCGCCTCCCGATCGGCGAGATTCACCAGCAGTCGGTCGAGCTGGTTGCGCAGATCCGACGCCACGCAGAAGACCTGCTCGCGCAGATCCGCGCTCGCAAGCGAGCCGTATCCGTCCATCAAGCCGTTCTTTCGCCCCGGTTCAGACGGGTCCGGACGGTATCGACCCCCGACCCGGTGCGCGATACGATCCTCACGGCCATCGTCCGCATCCTGCCTCCCGCCGCCCAAAGGGCGATCCAATTCCGGGGCACTGATGGGCAATTCTCACGCCACTTGCGCAAGGCAGCCGCCCCTCGTCGCCAATTCGCCCTCGCGCCCCGTCGCGCCGTTGACGATCTGACCAAGCGGCGATTTTCGAACGCTCCGGTCGCTACTCTGCACAGCAATGCTCAAGGCAGGTTGCCGGGCTGTTGGTCGTTGGGGTTCAGGGTCTCGGGGCAGCCCTCCATCGGCCAGCGACCAACACCCCGACAACCAACGACTCGTCTCTATTGACGATGCGCGCCGCGGCTGAGAGCGTGGAGCGCATGGAGGAAGGAGGCGTCCTGCGGGTCAACTCGCGGCTGTCGGTTCCGCTGCGCGAGATCCAGCTCAGCTACGTTCGCTCCGGCGGCCCGGGCGGCCAGAACGTCAACAAGGTCGCCAGCAAGGCGGTGCTGCGCTTCCCTCTGCGCGACTCGCCGTCGGTCTCCGAGCCGGACCGCCAGCGGGCCCTGGAGCGCCTGTCCTCGCGCCTCACGCGCGGCGGCGAGCTGGTCCTGTCGAGCTCGGTCTACCGCGACCAGGCCCGCAACCGCGAGGCCGTACTGGAAAGGCTGCGGGCGATGCTGGCCGAGGCGGTGAAGGCGCCGCGCCGTCGCCGTCCGACGCGGCCGAGCGCCGCCGCCCGCGAGCGCCGGCTGACGGACAAGAAGGCGCGCGGGCGGCGCAAGCGCGAGCGTACGGTGCCGGAGGGGTGAGCGGGTGAGCGGGTGAGCCAGTGAGCCGGTGAGCGGTGGCACATCAGCACGTCAGCACGTCATCACGTCAGCACATCCGCCACTCACTCGGCGGCGCGGTGGTCTTCGGCCTCCTCCGGGCGTTCGACGACGCGCACCTGCGTGATGCGGCTGCCGGACATGTCGACGACGACGATCTCGTAGCCGGGGACGCGAACCGACTCGCCGGTGCGCGGGGCTCGCGCCAGGGTGTTGAACACCAGGCCGGCGAGCGTATCGCCGCGCTCGGCGGTGACCTTCCAGCCCGTCTCGCGGTTGAAGTCGAGCACCTTGACCCGCCCCCGCGCCTGATACGTGTGCTCGCCGACGCGCCGAATGGTCAGCAGCTCCTCGCGGTCGTGCTCGTCGCGAATCTCGCCCACCAGCTCTTCGAGGATGTCCTCCTGCGTCACCAGACCGAGCGTCACGCCGAACTCGTCCTTGACGATCGCCACGTGGACAAAGGCGCGCTGCATGTCGGCGAGGAGGCGCAGGATCGCCTTGCGCTCCGGGATCTGCACCACCGGCTTGAGGATTCCGCGCAGGTCCTCCCCCTTGCCGCGTACCAGCTGGACGAGGTCCTTGAGATGAACCACGCCGAGGATCTTGTCGATCGTCTCCTCGTAGAGGGGAACGCGCGTATACCCCTCTTCGAGCACCTTCTCGAGCAGATCCGAGGGCGACGTCTCGACCGGGAACGAGACGATCTCGGTACGCGGAATCATGATCTCGCCGACCGTCATTTCCGAGGCCTCGGCGACGGCGCCGATGATCGCCAGCGGCGAGCCTTTCGGGTACTCCTCGACGGCACCGCGGGCGAGCCGCATGATCTCCTCGGCGGAGGTCATCGTCGCCCCCTCGGCGCCGCCGCCGAGGGACTTGAGCACCGGCTCGAGGAGCTTGTCGTAGAGCAGGTGGATCGGCCGCAGCGCCTGGTGGATGAGGTAGAGCGGCAGGGCGACGGCGTAGGCGATGCGGCGCGGGTAGCGGGCCGCGGCGGCCTTGGGCACCACCTCGCCGAAGATGAAGACGACGAGCGTAATCAGGACCGTCGCCACGATGATGCCGGTCCGCTCTCCGAGATAGCGGACGCTCAGTGCGGTGGCGACCGAGGCGCCGAGGATGTTGACCACGTTGTTGCCGAGCAGGATCGTCACCAGCAGGCGCGACGTCGAGCTCAACAGGTCGCGCACCGCCAGGGCGCCCGGACCACGCGCGGCCTTGATGTCCTGGTCGAGATCGTGCTCGCGCACGCGCAGCAGCGCCGTCTCGCTGCTGGAGAAGAAGGCGGAAAGCACCAGGCACGCCAGCACAATGAGAACATAGGTCAGCGATTCCATGAGCCCTCCTGCGGCTCGGAGACGTCGTGCGACGGCTCGGGCGGGAAGCCGGCCTCACCGCGGCGGTACGGTGAAGGGCGCCGCCCGCTCACCTCTCCCCACCGCGGCCCGGTTCGCCGATTCTGTACACCCCGGGCACCGTCTGCAGCGCGGCGCCGGGGCCAGAGTCCGAATCAGCTTGCATCGTCCCGGCCAGACGCTATCTGGCTTGCGGGAAATCGGCAAGGGAAGGGGCGGGAAGCGAGTTGTCGGTTGTTGGTTGTTTGCCGAAAGGCCCCCAAACAGCCAACAACCCAAGAACCAACAGCTCGCCGTTCAGTTGAAGATGCGCGTGTAGAGGCGCTGCTGGATGTAGACGAACTTCGGCGTCATGGGCGGTAGGAGCTCGACGCGGTTGAAATCCGGATCGAAGTCGTACTCGCGCCGCGGCGGGTCGTACACGCCGCTGCCGTTGCAGGCGTTGCCCGAACCACACGCCCAGTCGTTGCGCTTGTGCTGCGGCTTGCCCAGGCTGACGAAGGAGCCCCGGTAGTTGAAGGTCCTGCCCGTCCAGCTCTCGAGAAAGCGCGGGAAGTTCTCCAGGCCGCCGTTGTACCAGTCGGGGTCGCGCGTGCTTTCCCCGAGCCCGAACAGAAAGGCGGCGTTGATGCCGAGCGAGGCGGAACCGGAGAACGACCCGGCGCCGCCCAGCCCGCCCGGGAAGTCGCTCGCCGGAACGTCGCGGTAGCCGGTCGACAGGTCGAAGACGCTCTTCAGGTCGTTCGGGGCGCCGCCGATCGGCGTCTCCCAGCCGTGCGACAGGATCCACACGGCGTCGCCCATCACCGCGGCGGGAGACTTGTCGGCGATGTTGTAGTTGCCCTCGACGAGGATCGCCTGGTCGCTGACGACGGAGACCCCGGTGGGATCGCTCAACCCGGTGGGGAAGGTCGTATTGCGCATGTCGAGGTCGGCGGAGTCGAACACGCGCACCCCGTAGTTGTTCTGCCTGGCGAGCGACTGCGGTCCCTGGACGGTGAAAAACAGAACCAGGCCGCCGTCGCTGTCGTCGTCGTGCGGAAACAGAGGATCGCCGTTCACCTCGTTCCACTCGATGAGCGCGCGCAGGTTCAGGTTGAGCAGGTACATCCACTGCTGCTCGCGGTGGTTCCAGAACGCGCCGCGCCGGTAGTCCGTGTCCAGGAACCACGAGTCGCTCGACGGCAGGAGGTTCGGCCACGGGCAGGAGGGCGGCCGCCACCACGGCGCAGCGCCGCTGCCGACGGGACAGGTGGCGTCGTTGCGGTCGACCAGGGACAGGGCGCCGTCGCCGTTGGTGTCGTCGCCGGCGCGGCGGTAGACGCGCCGGTTGTCGCCGAGCGCGCCGGCGGAGCCGATGCTGTTGCCGAGCGTCGCGGCGCCTCCCGAGGAGGTGAAGGGCGGCGTGTAGTTGCTTCGGCCTACCGCGTACTGCCAGTCGTTGCCCGGCGGGCTCGACGGAGCGTTGGGAACGTCCGTGTAGAAGAGCGCGCCGCGCCGCTCGCAGAGAAAGCGCCACAGGGCGCGGGTGGCCGTCGGATCCTGCGCGCCCGCCGCGGTCTGCACCTCGATCGGGTACAGCGCCGGGCTCTGCAGCGTCCCCGCACCGGTCGGACAGAGATCCGGAGCGCTGAAGTCGATCGAGGAGCGCGGCTGATCGAGACGCAGGACGACGCGCAGGTCGGCGTGCTTCCAGTAATCGCCGCTGCCGCGCGCCGTGATGCCGACGTCCGGCGTGATGATGCTGTCGACGCCGGCGCGAACGCTGCCCTTCCAGGTCGCCAGCGTGGCGTCGGAGAGCGGCGCTTCGTCCGCGCAGCTCGTGATCTGAGGATCGAGATCGTTCAGCGGCGCGACCACGTCCTCGATCTTGTCGATGTAGGCGTCGCCCCAGCAGCGCCACGAGTCGTCGTACTTGCGGCCGCCGCGGTAGATGGCACCGCCGGCGCTGACCTGCACGTTCGGAATGACCGGCGGGAGGTCCTCGATGCGCAGGGTGTTGTCGGGCTGGACGTAGAGATTGCTGTTGGTGTGCAGGCGCCCGTGCAGCGTCATGTCGGGCAGCGGCATGATGAACAGGTCGCCGTCGATGAAGGCGAGAAACTGGAAGATGGGAATGTTGTGGATGTCGAACTCGCCGGCGATGTGCGCCTCCTCGCCGGCCGCCGTGGTGAAGGCGCGCGACTGCACCGTGTAGCGGTAGGGAATCGTCTTCAGGCCGGCGAAGGTCTCGCCCTGCGGGATCTGGGTCGGGGCGCAGGGCGAGCAAGCGGCGACCGGCGCCAGCGCCACGTCCACGTCGCGGTCGCCGAGCGTCAGCGTCTGCTCGAAGTCGACGTCTTTCGGCACCGAGCTCTGCCGGAAGATGTTGGCGAAACGGGCGATGCTCACGTTGAGCCCGGCCTCCGACGCGTAGAAGCCGATGCGCTGCTGGGCGGCGCCGCCGCGCAGGCGGATCGTCGCCCGCACGTTCATCCCGTACGCCGCCGCCAGCGCCGTCAACAGCCCGACGAGAACCAGCGCGCTCAGCAGAGCGACGCCGCGTTCGTCCGCGAATGCTCGCCCCACCCGTCGTGTCGTCATCGGCCCGTCGCCAGATCCTTCCGTCAGAGCAGATTTCGCGGCTTGATGTTCGTGCTTCCCGACAGCCGCACGAGCTGCCCGCCGCCGCCCGGCTGCTCGGACACCACACCGACGGCGACCGTGATCTCGCGCACCTGGTGCCACTCCGCGTCGCTCGCCGGCAGGCCGACCGGCTGGCAGGGCGAACAGGGGGCCAGAAGGTACTGGACGTCGAAGGTCTCCACACCGTCCACCACCGGTTGCGGCTCGCCGCCGTCGATGGCGACCGTGAGCATCGGTGTCGCGCCCGTGTCGTCCACCGCGTAGGTGCGTTCCTCCAGGGCGAAGACACCGTCCCCGGCGGCGTAGTCGCCGTCCAGTGTCCCCGCCAGAGAGAGGCTGTTCGCTCCCACTCCCGCCACGCGCAGCGTCTGTCCGCTGCCGTTGCTCCGCGTCAGGTAGACCAGCTCGTCGACGGCGAACCCGTCGGCATTCTCGACCGTGACCGAGGACAGGCCGGTCTGGGCCTTCTCCGTCAGGATGGTGCGGACGCAGACGACGTTGGCTGGGTTGACGCGCCCGACCCGCACGGTGAGCGTGTCCCTCTCGCCGTCGTCCGCGCCGCCGAGAGCGACGAAGGCGCCCGACGTCGGCAGACAGGCGCCCGCCTGACGCAGCTCGCGGGTGATCTCGGAGAGGGAAGCCTGTAGGCCCTGCTGTGTCTCGGCCAGCAGGTCCAGGTCGTGCCGCATGCGGACGGTGAAGCCGAAGTCGCGCGCCACCAGGGACAGCAGCACGCCGCTCAACACCATGGCGGTGAGAAGCTCGATCAGCGTGTAGCCGGCGCGCTGGTGATCAGTCTTTGGTGAGCTTCGAGTACACCGTGTGCAGCGCATAGCTCCTCGATCTTCCCTTCCACGTCCAGGCCGCGGTGACCACGATCTCCTTCATGCCCGGGTCGGGCGAGTTCTCGAGCACGTCCGTGGTGATGGCGAAGGTTCCATCGGCGCTGACGTGGATCGCGGCGCCGATGTCCTCGTACGGCACCGTGCGCAGGTCCTCGACCACGGCCTGAGCGGCGGCGGTCGCCTCGGCGTGCAGCTCGTTCTCGCCCAGCAGGTTGGTCGTCTGCTGGAACCCTTTCCCGGTGGCGGCGAAGGCCAGGCCCACGATCATCGTCGCTACCAGCACCTCGACCAACGTGAAGCCGTCCTGCGAGCCTCTCATGCTCCCGTCTCCGGCGCCCTCGAGGTGGCGTGGATCTGACCGGACGGCCAGACCTCGACGTAGGCGACCCGGCCGCTGTTGACGTCGGCGACCTCGATCGAGGCGATGTCGCGGATGCGCCCGCCCTCGGTCCCGACGACCATGCCGCGCGAGTCGAACTCCACTGCGTCGGCACCGCCCGCCATGGTCGCCGCCAGGTGCAGATCCGCCGGCAGCTGGTGGACCTCCGCCGGCACCGTCGTGTCCAGCTGCCACAGGCCGTCGCCGTCGTCGTCCGTCAGCCGCTCGATCCAATAGGTCTCCTCCTCGACGGTGAAGCGATAGTGCGAGCCGCCGTGCATGGCGTGCACGCGCGTCGTTCGCAGGTCGTTGACCAGCTCCTGCTGCGCCGTCGTCAGATCCAGGAAGTTGCGCCGTACCCCGGCGGCGCTGATCCCCGTCAGCAGGGCGGCGATGCCGATCGTCACCAGCACCTCGACGAGCGACGTCCCCTGCTCATCGCGGAGGGCCGGCAAACGCCACCGGTCCGCCCCACGTCTCCTGGCGCGGCGCTCTTGCATCGAGCTGGATCATCGCACCGCGGTGCCTGACTCGGTATCGCGGACCGGTACGATTCTCCGCCGGCACGTCCGCCCGTCTACGACTTTCGTCGTAGGAAGTGCGGGCCGCTCGCCCGCGGGCGGCGAGACGCGCATTCCGGTTCCCGAGATGCCGCAATGCGGCAACGCTTTCGGTGTCTGAACGATGCGGCCTGGCGCGCGATGTGCATCACCAAATCCAGAACACCCGTCCACCTCGGGTGAGGAGGGGTCCATGAAATTCGACGAAAAAGAAAGATGGGCAGCGGCCTTCGCGCGTGCGCGCGCCGCGGACCGCGCCGACCAGATCGAGTTTCTGCGCCACCTGCTGGCCGAAGGGAAGCTCGAGCCGGAGGAGCAGGCGCGGTTGAAGGCGCTGAATCACGCCGACGACGAAGCGTCAGCCCAGACGGCTTAGGGGCAGGTTGTTACGCTGCCAGGGGGTTACGCTGTTGGGTCCCAATCCCCCCCTAGCCCCCCTAACAGCTCAACCCCTGGCAGGGGGTTACGCTGCTAGGGGTTACGCTGTGGCCCTAATCCCCCTAGCCCCCCTAACCCTACCCCCTAGCCCCCTAACCCCCTAGCCCTTGTAGCCCCTACGCCATCCAGGCGAGCGAGCTTTCGAGCGCCCGTCGCCCGTCGTGGCGCACCCATTCGCCGTGAGCGATGATCAACCGCTCCGGGTTCCACGCCATCGCCGCGTGCAGGGCTCGCCGTGCGGCGGCGCGATTCCAGAACGACAGGCGCCACTCGCGTGGAGTGCTGCCGTTCGGCCCGACCAGCCCGTCGAGCTTCATGACCAGGCCGCGCCATCCGCCGAGATGGGCCGGGTCGAACTTCTGGATGAGGTCGGTGAAGATGGCGCTGCGCGAGGCGCGATGGAAGAAGACCACCTCCTCCATTGCGAAGCTGCCGTGGAAGACCACTTGGTCGATGTCGCCCGCCCAGGCCGGATCGGGGTCGTCGCCGAGCTCGGCGGCGAAGGACAGGTCGCGGCGCCGGCGCGCCAGCCCGGGCGAGGCGTAGAGCTTCGCCTGCGGCCACGCCTTCGCCCAGGCGTCGAGGAAGAGGTGGTGGATCTTGTTTGGCGACACCAGGTGGCGCAGCGGGCCGAGATCCCTCACCTCGCGCTCCAGGTCGTCGTCGAGTTCGATCGGAGAGCAGGCCCACAGATCGCCCCCGGAGAGCCGCACCAGAGTCATGCGCGTGGAGTACGGGAAGCTGTAGAAGGACACCGTCGGCCCCTCGGCGATCCAGATTCCGTCGTCGATCCGCTCCAGCCTCGGCACGCCGCCCGTCATGTCGCCGATACAAGCGCATTCCCGGCGCCGGGGCAAGCGCGGAGCTGGGCCGCAGGCTGTGGAGTCGTTGGTCTCGTCCCCGGGCTGGCCGGATCATTCGGCGAGAAACTCTTGGAACAGGCTGAGGCTGAGGCTCAGGCTCAGGCTCAGGCGAAGGAATCCTCAGCCTCAGCCCCAGCCTCCGCCTCTGCCTGCGAAGCCTAAATGGACGGATGCCGCTCGTGCCAGTCCGTCCCCCGTTCCAGAACCCGGCCGGCGCGCAGGAGCAGCGCCTCGTCGAGGTGCCGCCCGACGAGCTGCAGGCTGAGCGGCATGCCGTCCGCCGCGAACCCGCACGGCAGCGACAGGGTCGGGCTGCCGGAGAGATCGAACGGCATGGTGAAGCGAACCAGAGCGGCGGAGACGGCGGGATCGCCCCAGTCGGGTGACGCCGCCGGCGTCGCGATGCCCAGCGTCGGGCAGAGCAGCAGGTCGACGTTGTCGAAGAGCTTCTCGACTTCGAGGGCGAAACGCCTCTTCGACTCGAGCGCGCGGGCGTAGTCGAACGCCGGCAGCGCGCGGCCCGCCTCGAGGAACAGGGCGAGCTCGGGTCCATAGTCGCGGCGCCGCTCGGGAAACAGCCCCTGGTGCGCGACGGCGACCTCGGCGCAGCAGATCGTCGTCCAGTCGCGTATCCCCTCCTCCCAGCCCGGCATGCGAACCGGGCGTGTCTGCGCCCCCGCCGCCTCGAAGATCGCGCTCGAGGCAAGGATGGGATCGACGATCTCGCCGGGCAGCCCGGCGCGAACGTAGTGCTCGTCGACGCCGATGCGCAGGCCGCGCACGCCGTCCTCGATGCCCGCCAGGTAGTCGGGCACGGGCGCGCGCAGGGAGGACGCGTCGCCGTGATCGAAGCCGGCGATGATCCCGAGTATGGCCGCCGCGTCGCGCACGCTGCGCGTCATCGGGCCGACGTGGTCGAGCGAGGCGCTGAGGAGAGCCACGCCGCTCAGCGGCACGCGGCCGTGCGTCGGCTTGAGGCCGACGACCCCGTTGGCGGCGGACGGGAAGCGAATCGAGCCGCCCGTGTCGGAGCCGAGCGAGCCGAAGCACAGCCCCGCCGCCGTGGCCACGCCGGAGCCGCTCGAGGAGATGCCCGACCAGCGCTCCGGGTTCCATGGGTTGCGCGGCGGCGTCACCGTCGGGTGATAGGCGATGTAGGCTCCTTCGGTCATCGCCAGGGTGCCGAGCAACACGGCTCCGGCGGCGCGCAGGCGGGCGACGACGGCGGCGTCTTCCTCGGCGACTCGGTCGCGCAGCACCGCGGTACCCGCCCCGCGGGGCAGGCCACGCACCCCGCAGAGCTCCTTCACCGCGATGGGAACGCCGTGCAGCAGCCCGCGGTCGACGCCGCGTCGCATCTCCTCCTCGGCGGTTCGCGCGGCGGCGCGCGCTCCCTTCGCATCGAGTCGCGCGAAGGCGCGCAGCTTCGGATCCACTTCGTCGACGCGGCGCAGGATCGCCTCGGTCGCCTCTACCGGCGAGCACCGCCCGGCGCGGTACAGCCCGGCCAGATCCTCTGCCGTCTGCCAATGGAGCGGCTTCTCCATCTCTCCCTCTCATTTCTCCTTCCATGTCCAGACACCGGTCCAGTCAGCCGGCGGCGCCGCGCACAGCTCCCGGCAACGCTCCAGGAACACGCCGCACAGCGAATCGTCGCCGCCCCCGCGCTCGAAGTGGCGGCAGGCGAGCGCGAAGTCGCCGTGCCGGTACGCCTCCATGCCGGCCTCGAAGCACTCGTGGCCGGCGGTTCGGGGCACCGCCCCTTCCCCGAGGACCTCGAAGATCTCGATCGGATCCTTGCGGCCCTTGACGCGCACGCAATCGACCAGGCGCACGGCGAAGCCGCCGCCGATCTCGCGCCGCGTCGAGTCGCCGATCAGCATGCGGGTGCCGTAGAACTTGGTCAGCCCCTCCAGGCGCGAGGCGACGTTCACCCCGTCGCCGATGGCGGTGAACTCCATGCGCTTCTCGGAGCCGATGTTTCCGGAGATGACCTCCGCCGTGGCGATGCCGATGCCGATCGAGATCGGCCGCTGCCCGACCGCTTCCCAGCGGGCGTTGAGCGGACCGAGCGCCGCCAGCATGTCGAGCCCGGCGCGCAGGGCGCGCACGGCGTCGTCGTCGTGCAGGTAGGGAACGCCGAACACCGCCATCAGCGCGTCGCCGATGTACTTGTCGAGCACCCCGCGCTGGCGAAAGACGATGTCGACCATGGCGCCGAAGTACTGGTTGAGGAACTCCACCGTCTGCTCGGCGCTCATCGCCTCGGCGATCGAGGTGAACTCGCGAATGTCGGAGAAGAGGATGGTGGCCTTGCCGCGCACGCCGCCGAGCATCTGCCGCTCGGGGTCCTCGAGGACGCGATCGGCGATGTCCTTCGCCATATAGCGCGACAGGGTCGCCTTGACGCGCTTCTCGCGCGTGATGTCCTCGAAGATCAGGATCTGCCCCTGGTGCTCGCCGGCGTGATCGACCAGGGGGAGAAAGTTGAGGTTGAGCGAGCTGCGCTTGCCGTCCGGGTGCAGGAGCTCGCGGTCGTAGTCCACCAGGGCGCGCCGCGTGGCGTACACCTGGTCGATCGACCGGACCAGAGCCTCGTTGGCGGCGCCGAGCAAGTCGCGGATGTCGCGCTTGACCAACGCGTCTCGGCCGGGCGCATCAGCTCGTGCGCGGCGTGGTTGGCGGTCACCACGCGGTGCGCGCCGTCGAGGGTCAGGATGCTGTTGCTGATGCTCTCCTGCACGCTCTCCAGGTAGTTCTTCATGTCGAGGGCGCGCGCGTAGAGCTGGGCGTTCTCGAGGGCCACGGCGATCTGCGAGGAGAGCGCCCGCAGCAGCTCCTCGTCCTCGGTCTCGAAGGGGCGGCCGCGCTTGTTGATCGTCTGTGTCACGCCGATGATCTGCCCATCGCGGTTGCGCACCGGGGCGCACAGGATGCTGCGCGTGTGGAACCCGGTCTTGGCGTCGAACGAGCGGTTGAAGCGCGGGTCGGCGTAGGCGTCCCGGATGTTGATCGTCTCGCCGGTGGTGGCGACGTGGCCGGCCAGGCCGCGGGTGCGCGGAAAGCGGATCTCGCTGACCCCCTCCCCTTCGGCCTCTCGCGCCCACAGCTCGTCGGTCTCCGGATCGATCAGGAACAGGGAGCTGCGCTCGGCGTGCAGCACCTCGGAGATCTTGGCGACGATCTTGCCCATCAGGGTCTCGAGATCCAGCGTCTGGCTGACCGCCACGGCGACGTCGAGCAGGGTCATCACCTTTTCCTGGCTCGATACCATGCGCTGATAGAGCTGGAAGTTCTCCACCGCGATGGCGGTCTGCGACGCCAGGGCGCGAAACAGCAGCTCGTCGGACGGGTCGAAGGCGCCGACGCGCTTGTTGATGACCTGGATGGCACCGATGCTCTCGCCCTGTAGGTTCTTCACCGGCCCGCACAGCACCGAACGCGTGCGGTAGCCGGTGCGCAGGTCGACCTCGGGATTGAAGCGCGGATCGGCGTAAGCGTCCGGAATGTTCAGCCACGCGTCGTTCTGCACCACCCAGCCGGCGAGGCCGGCCGTGGCCGGAGTGCGGATCTCGTGCCGCTCCTCGCCTTCGGCGACCATCGACCACAGCTCGCCGGACAGCGGATCCAACAGGAAGAGCGTCGCCCGCTCGGCGTCCATCATCTTGCCGGCGGCGTGCACGACGCGCTCGATCAGCCCTTCGATGCCGACCTGCAGGGTCCAGATCTCCGACAGATCGACGAAAGAGCGCAAGGTGGCGAAGGAGCGCTCGAACTGGCGCGCCTTCAGCGCGGTCTCCTGGAAGCGATGGTTCGAGCGCCGCAACCTCGTCGAGACGATCTCCGTGAGGTTCTTCAGCACCACCGGCGCTGCCTCGATGAGTCGCCAAAGGTCGGCGTAATCGAGGCGCAGCAAGTAGGCGTCCTCGAGCGCGCGCGCCGACGCGGTGCGAATGCGGTCTCGCTCCAGAAAGGCGACCTCGCCGACGCAGTCTCCGGCCTCGACGACCTCGATCGCCGGGTCGTCTCCGGCGCTCTCGCGCCCGAACACCTCGACGCGCCCGGCGGCGACGATGTAGAGCGAGTCCCCCGTCTCGTCCTCGCGGATGAACGTCTCCCCCGCCCGCGGCCGGCAATCCCGCACCTGCGCGGTGACGACGTCGAGCTGCGCGGCGCTGATCCCTGCAAGCAGGCTGCTCGCGCGCAACGACACCAGCCTCTTCGCCGAGACCGCCGCATCCGCAGACGGCTGTCTCGACATCTCTCCTTCCTTCGTCACGGGCCCCTCATGAAACAGCTGGAGATTGGAGCCGGAGCACGGCCGATGTCAATGAGAACCGCACCCGCCTCGCGTTCTCACGCCGGCCGTTCATTCTGCTCAACCTGGTGCTGCCGCGCCCGGCGGCGATCCAGGTGCCGATCATCCCGATGAGCCACGACCGGCAGGAGGCCAGGGATTGCGCGCCGAGGTCGACTACCGGATCGATCTCGAGGCCGGAGCCGTGTCCGGCATGCGCGCCCTCAGACCTGCTCCAGCGCCTGCTCGAGATCGGCGATCAGATCGTCGGCGTCCTCGACGCCGACCGCGTAGCGGACCAGCGCGTCCTTGATGCCGACCTGCAGGCGCTCCTCGGTGCTGAGCTCGTAGAAGCTCATCAGCGCCGGCTGCTCGATCAGGCTCTCGACGCCGCCGAGCGAGGGGGCGATGCGCGGGATGCGGCAGGCGTCGACCAGGCGCGACGCCGCGGCGAGGTCGCCGCGGACCTCGAACGACACGACGCCGCCGAAGCCGCTCATCTGCCGTTTGGCGATCTCGTGCTCCGGGTGGCTGGGCAGGCTCGGGTAGTGCACGCGCTCGACCTTCGGATGGTCGTCGAGGAAGGCGGCGATGCGCTCGGCGTTGTCGTTCTGCCGCGCGATGCGCAGCGCCAGCGTCTTGATGCCGCGGATCAGCAGATAGGCGGCGAACGGATCCAGAACGCCGCCGGTGATCCCGTGCAGCTCGCGGATGCCGCCGATCAGCGAGGCGCTGCCGAGCACGGCGCCGGCGAGCAGGTCGTTGTGGCCGCCGAGGTACTTGGTGGCGGAGTGAATGACCAGATCGATGCCGAACTCGAGGGGCCGCTGGTTGATCGGCGTCGCGAAGGTCGAGTCGATGATGGTCTTGACCCGGTGTCGGCGGCCGATGTCGGCGACGCGCTGCAGATCGAGGACGCGGTTGTACGGGTTGGTCGGCGACTCGCTGAAGATCAGCCGCGTCGTCTGGCGAACCGCCTCCTCCATCCGATCGTAGTCGCCGGCGGGGACGACGGACACCTCGATGCCGTAGCGGCGCAGGACCTGTAGCATGAACTGCCGGGTGCGCCGGTAGGCATCGTCGGTGAGGACGACGTGCGCGCCCTTCGACAGCATCGCGAACAGCGTGGTGGTGATCGCGGCCATGCCGCTCGAGAACAGCAGCCCCTCCTCGGCCGACTCGAGCGCCGCCAGCTTGCGCTCCGCGACGCGCTGCGTCGGGTTGCCGTAGCGGCCGTACTCCTCGCGCTCGATGCGGCCCTCGAAGTAGTCGGCGAGCTCGGCGGAGTCGGCGAAGGTGAAGGTCGAGGTCTGGATGATCGGCTCGGTGACGGCGTTGACCAGCTTGGTGCGCGCCTCGCCGCCGTGCACGGCGCGGGTGCTCGGCCCGGCGGGCCTGGAACGATCGGGTGCCACGTCAGACCTCCAGCATCTTGATCTTGTCGGCGTAGCGCTTGATCGCGTCGGTGACCGTGCCCAGCCTGGCCTCGATCTCGAGCGGCTGGTTGGCGTACTTGGAGTGGACGCCCTCGATCTCGCCCAGGTGATAGGCCGTCTTCTGCTCGGCGAACTTGAGCCCGTGCGCGGTCGAGATCACCACCACCCGTTCCTTGGGGCGGATGATCTTGCGATCGATGAGCTTGCGCAGGGCGGCCAGCGCCACGCCGGTGTGCGGGCAGTTGAACATGCCGGTGCGGTCGGCGAGGGCCGCCTCGTCGGCCAGCTCCGTCTCGCTCGCCTGCTCGACCACGCCGTCGAACTGCTCGAGCACGCGGACGGCGCGCTTGTAGCTCACCGGGTTGCCGATCTGGATGGCGCTGGCCAGCGTCTTCTTCGCCTGCACCGGCCGGAAGCTCTGGAAGTGGGTCAGGTAGGAGAGGTACAGCGGGTTGGCGTTCTCCGCCTGCGCCACGGCGATGCGCGGCATCCTCTGGATCAGGCCGAGGTCGCGCATCATGAGGAAGCCCTTGCCGAGGGCGCTGACGTTGCCGAGGTTGCCGCCGGGGATCACCACCCAGTCCGGCACCTCCCAGTTGAACTGCTGCACGAGCTCGATGGCGACGGTCTTCTGGCCCTCGATGCGCAGGCTGTTCATCGAGTTGGCGAGGTAGACGGTCCGCTCCTTGGTGATCTCCTGCACCAGGGCCATGCAGCCGTCGAAGTCGGTGTCCAGGCTCAGCACCAGGGCGCCGTTGGCCAGCGGCTGCACGAGCTGCGCCGGCGACACCTTGTGGCGCGGCAGCAGCACGACGGCGGGAATGCCGGCGGCGGCGCAGTAGTTGGCCAGCGCGGCGGAGGTGTCTCCGGTGGAGGCGCAGGCGATGGCGGCGATCTGCTGGCCTTCGGCGATCATCTGCTTGACGACCGAGACCAGGACCGTCATGCCGAGGTCCTTGAACGATCCGGTGTGGGAGTTGCCGCACTGCTTCACCCACAGGTCCTCGACGCCGATCATCTTGCCGTAGCGGTCCGCCCAGAGCAGGTTCGTGCCGCCCTCGTAGGTGGAGACGACGTTCTCGTCGTCGAGGAAGGGCACCACCCACTCCTTCTTGCCCCAGACGCCCGAGCCGTACGGGAAGTCGTTGCGCCGGTAGCGCTCGTCGAAGAGGCGGATCCACGCCGCCGGGGAGCGCCGGCGCAGGGCGTCGATGTCGTGCACGACGTCGAGCAGATCGCCGCAGCGTCGGGCAGCGGTAGATGATCTCGAACAGGCTGAAGTGGGTCTCGCAGCCGTTGATGCATTCGAACCAGGCGCCGTACTCGCTCATCGTCGCTCCTTGTGCAGCCGTCGCGGCACCTCGTTCGCGGCACCGCCGCGCGGAGCCTAGCACAGGAAGGGGCGCAGCGCAGGCGCGACGCTCGCGGCCCCTCTCCCTAAGTGTCTTCCGCGCCTCGCCTGTGACGTTGCCCTCTCTGAAAAGCGTACAGATCCACTCCCTTTCGTCGGCGGCCGCAACGTCGAGCGTGACGCCGGTCTCGCGTTCGGACACCAGCCACAGCGTCTCGATCGCACTCGACATGCCGAGACGGCGGAAGATCGGCTTGCGAACGGGCGGCCCGTTGTTGACGAACAGCGGACCGTAGAACTCCCCACCCTTCGCGGCGGGAT
This sequence comes from uncultured bacterium, assembly GCA_963721115.1. Taxonomy (GTDB): domain Bacteria; phylum Desulfobacterota; class Binatia; order HRBIN30; family CADEER01; genus CAVRIA01. Next base: position 30,327 of record CAVRIA010000021.1, on the reverse strand, counting down.
CCGTCGCGGCTCGAATCTGCGGCAGCGCGCCCTGCGCGGGCGTCATGCCCGTGCGGCCGGCCAGGACGTGGAAGAACTTCTGAAGCGCGCCTCCTTGCGACTCGCGAACGCTCACGGCCTGCAGCTCGGTGTTCGACAGGCCGGGGTGCGCGATCAAGCTTCTCGGTTTGACGCCCGCGGCCTCGAAGCGTCTGTTCAAGCCGATGCCGAAATGGAAATTGGCGAGCTTCGACTGGCCGTAGGCCTTCCACGGTCCGTACTTGCCTTTGAGGTGCGGATTCGCCGGATCGATCGCGAATCCCATGTGATGCGCCGTGCTGGTCACCGACACGACACGCGCGGCGTCGGCACGCAGCAGCGCCGGCAAGAGGTGGGCCGTCAGCGCGAAATGTCCGAGGTGGTTGACCCCGAGCTGCATCTCGAAGCCATCTTCGGTGCGGCGCTCGGGGCAGGCCATGACGCCGGCGTTGTTGACGAGGATGTCGACGACTCGGTGGTTGGCGAGGATTCGATCGGCGGCCGCACGCACCGAAGCCAACGAGCCGAGGTCCAACGGCGCGATCTCGAGCTTCGCGTCGGGAAGGCCTGCGCGGATGTCCGCTTCCGCTCGTGCCGCCTTGTCCTGATCGCGGGCGGCCATGACGACGTGCGCCCCGGCGGCGGCCAGTGCCCGTGCGGTCTCCAACCCCAGGCCGCCGTTGGCGCCGGTCACGACCGCGGTGCGGCCGGTCCGATCCGGAATGTTCGCAGTGCTCCAAGTCATCGAGCTCCTCCTCTGACGTCTGTGGTTGTGACGGCGATTGCGGCGCTCCAGGTCGTCTTCGCCATCCCTCTTCTCCTGCTTGCGACCCCGGCACCGTCGCCATCCACTAGCGCCCCGCGAAGTGGGGCCGGCGCTTCTCGACGAAGGCCCGCTGCGCCTCCTTGGCATCTTCGCTTCGGAGCGCCGTCGCCATGAGCGCCTCGGCCTCTCTCCGTGCCTCCGCGGACAATGGCGCCGCCGCCTCGATGCGATTCAGGACCTGCTTGGTACCCCGTAGAGCCAGCGGCGCATTGCCGGCGATCTGCTCAGCCAGCTCGAAGGTCGTCCGCTCCAGCTCCCCGCGTGGCACGAGCCGGTCGACCAGGCCGATCGCGTGGGCGTCGGGCCCCCGGTAGCTGCGCGCGGTGAAGAAGACCTCACGCGCGCGCGCGATGCCGAGCACGTGCACGAACTGCTCGATGCCATCCGGGGCGTACACCAGACCGAGCCGGACCGCGGGCATGCCGATCGTGACGTCGTCGACGCCGATCCGGAGGTCGCAGCTCAGTGCCAGGTGAAGTGCGCCGCCGAAGCAGTGGCCGTTCAGCATGGCGATCACGGGATACGGAAAGCTCTTCACGCTCGAGACCCCCAGCCCCAGGGGATGGCCGTGGCGGAGTTGCTCGAGCTGCTCCGGGGTGAGATCGGTCGGGATGGCCGTGATGTCGTAGCCGGAGGAAAACGACTTCTCCCCGCTCCCCGTGACGACGACCGCCCGCACCTCGTCTTCGCGAGCCCAGGCTCCGAGCGTCTCGTGCAGTCGGATCAGCATGCCGGGAGTCAACGCGTTGCGTTGCTCGGGGCGGTTGAAGGTGACGACGCCGATGCGACCTCGGCGCTCGCTCAGCAGTGTGTCGATTTCGTTCATCGCTGGGCTCCTCGACTCAGAGGGTCACGGGCTCCGCCTCGCCGAAGACGCCGCGCAGCACGTCGCAGATCTCCTGCAACGTGGCCTCGCTCTTCACGCACTCGATGAGATCCGGCATCAGGTTGGCGTCCGCGTCCCGCGCGCGGCGCTCCAGCGCCTCGAGGGTCTTGGCGACTGCCACCCCCGAGCGCTCGCGCTTCAGTCTGGCCAGCTTGGCCAGCTGGCGCTCCTCGGCCGAGCGCAGATGCGCCGGGTCGTACAGCTGCTCGACCGTGTGGTTGAGCGATACGCTGCAGCTCGTTCTCCCCGTTGAAGCAGTTGACGCCGACGACCAGGTCCTGCTGGCTCTCGATGCGCTTCTGCCGCTCGTAGGCGCTGCGCGCGACGGCCCTCGGCATGTAGCCGTTCTCGATCGCCGCCACCGCTCCGCCCATGCCTTCGATGCGCCCGAGCTCTTCCCGAGCCGCTGCTTCCGTTTCGTCCGTGAGCGACTCCATGAAGTAGGAGCCGGCCCACGGATCGTTCACGTCGGCGATGCCGGCCTCGCAGATCATGATGCGGGTGGCGTCGATCTGCAGTTGCATCGCTTCGAGGCTGTGCCCCAGCCCGAGCGGCTCGTCGAAGGGCGGATAGGCGGCCGGCATCCCTCCCGACATCCCCGCGGCCATGCCCCCCATGACGGAGCGGGCCAGGTTGTTCAACGGACGCTGCAGGGTCGTGCTGGTGCAACCGATGTGTGCGGTGATCGGCTGTCGGATCATCATCGCGCGCGGGTTCGTCGCACCGAATCGCTCCTTGAGGATGCGCGCCCACATGCGTCGCGCGGCGCGCTGGAAGGCGATCTCCTCGTAAACCTGCATGCTTCCGCCGAAGGCGTTGAAGGTGAACATGGGCGCGAAGTCGTCGACTTCGAGTCCGGCGTCCACGCCCTCCTGGAGATAGGCGATTCCGTTGGCCAGGGAGAAGGCCAGATCCTGCACGCGCGTCGCGCCGGCCTCGCGGATGTGGTAGCCGCCGATGCTGTTGACGTTCATCTTCGGCATCTGCCGCCGGCAGAAGACCAGCGTGTCGCGGAACAGACGCATGGACGCGCGCGGCGGGTAGATGTAGGTGCCGCGGGCGATGAACTCCTTCAGGATGTCGTTCTGCGGGGTGCCCCTCAGGCTGTCCAGCGGAATGCCGCGCGCCTCCGCCAGGGCGGCGAGCATCGCGAGAATGACGGCGCAGGGGGCGTTGATGGTGAAGTTGGAGGCGACCTTGTCGATGTCGCGCTCGCCGGTGAACGCCTCGTAGATGACCTCGAAGTCGCGCAACGAGTCGATCGCCACACCGACGCGACCCACCTCGCCGAAGGCGTGCGGGCTGTCCGAGTCGTAGCCGCACTGGGTGACGAGATCGAACGCCACGTTGGGCCCGCCGCGGCTTCCCCGGGCCTGCATGGCGAGGAGATAGTCGCGGTAGTCCTCCGCGGTGCCGTAGCCGCTGTAACGCCCCGCGCTCGCGGCGCCGTAGTCGGCCCGCACGCCCATCTTCGCGCCCACCTCGGCGTAGGCGCGCCAGGCTTCGAACGGCTGGTTGCCGGCGGTGAACGGGTACTGTCCCGGGAAGCCCACTTTGGCGAGGAAGTCGAAATCGGGTTGCGAGGCCGGCGTGTAGAACCTCGTCGGACACTTTTCGACCTTGAAGCGCCGTACACGCGGCTCGACGACCTGGCTTTGCCACTCCTCCTCCGCCTCCGTCACTCGCTCGAGATCCTGATTAGGAATGCTCATATCGGTCTCCTCGGAGTCAGTGCCTCTTCCATTACGCAACGGCAGTGGACGACTCGATGAAAGCGGCGACTTCCGCGATGGGGGTGCCCGCCGTGAAGATCCCGGCCACGCCCATCGCCCGCAGGGCGGGTTTGTCCTCATCGGGGATCAGGCCGCCGACGAGAACGGGGATGTCGCCACCTCCCTGTTCGCGCAGGAGCTCGATCACCTTCCCGGTCAGGCCGAGATGCGCGCCGGACAGGATAGAGAGGCCGACGACGTCGACGTCCTCCTGGATCGCCGCCTGGACGATCTGCTCGGGGGACTGGCGCAACCCGGTGTAGATGACCTCGAAGCCGGCGTCGCGCAGGCCGTAGGCGATGACGCGGGCGCCGCGGTCATGTCCGTCGAGCCCCGGCTTGCCTACGAGAACGCGAATCCTCCGGTCGCTCGTCATGGGGCTCTCCTCCGTCTCGCTACTGACAAGCTCAGCCTGAGCGGCTGGGGGGTGATTTCAAAGAACATTGTCCGCTCCCCCTGAGCTTGTCGAAGGGTGTGCTCACATTTATCGACATCCTCATCCGGGAGAGGAGACCCATCGAGATACGTCGCCGTGCTTCTGCCGTTGAGTAACACGTATCTCCCTCCGCGGTCGTTCATCCTGGCTGCGTGAGGCGCAAGAGCTCGGCGACAGATGCGAGCTCGTCGACATGCAGGACTGCGTCGGACAACCGCTCGGCGCCGGCGTCTCCGATCACCGGTGCGGCGAGCAGGTGAAACTTGTGCAAGAGGCGCTCGCGCTGAACGCCCAGGTCGGCGGCCGGCACGCCCGTGTCGGCCGCGGCCTCCACGCGCTGCGTCGTCGTCTGCACGACCACCCGAGCTTGCGTCGGCTGCAGCGAATCGTCGGTGCGCACCGCTACGCGGTCACGCACGGCGACCAGGCGAGGATCGGCCATGATCGCATCGCTGTACGTCGCCGCATCGCGTGTGTCCTCGCCGAGCAGCGTCAGGGCCACGGTTGCCCGCAAGCTGAACTTGCCCTCCAGGCCGGTCGTCGGCTCGGCGATGTTGCAAACGTCCAGCACGAACGGCGACACATGAACCTGCAGGCTGTCGAGTGTCTCGGGGACGATCTCGTGCCGTGCGCGCAGGTCGTTCGTCGCCTCGATCGCCGCGTGTGTCAGGTAGCAGGCGGCGTGGTACTTGAAGAGCGTTTCGCGAATCAGGAACTCGTTGCGGTAGCGATCGAGAAGCGCTGGATCGGGCGCGCGTGTCGCCTGAGTCGCGGCAAACCCCTGCGGCGCTTCGATGATCTCCGGATGCCCGGTGAACCCGCCGCGAGCGAGCAAGGCTGCCAGCAGCCCGGCCGACGCCGCACGCCCCGCATGCAGCGGCTTGGCCATCGTGCCGAAGCTCGCCTTCAGCCCGGCGGCCTGGGTACCGGCGAGCCCGATCGCGTGCAGCCAGCCGGATTCGTCGAGCCCGAGCATCTGTGCGCAGCCGGCGGCGGCGCCGAAGGTGCCCAGCGTCCCGGTCCCGTGGAATCCCTTCGTATAGTGGTCGATGCCCAGGAGCGCCCCGAGACGGCACTCGAGCTCGATGCCCGTCACCAATCCGATCAGGAGCGTGCGCCCATTCATCCCTTCCGTCTCGGCCAGTGCGAGCAACGCGGGAAGGACGGGAACCGACGGATGCCCGGTCATCGTCGTATGCGTATCGTCGAAGTCCAACGCGTGGCCGGCGGCTCCGTTGACGAGCGCGGCGCTGAGTCGCGTCGCCCGCTCGGGTCGCCCGATGAGCGACGCCTCGACCGCCCCCTCCGGGCGCACGACGGTGTCGAAGAGGATCGACGCGAGCGGCTCACGGGAACCGGCGAGCGCACAGCCGAGAAAGTCGAGCAGGCAATGGCGCGCGGCTTCGCGCGCGTCCTCGGGGATGTCTGCCGCGACGAGCCCTCGAGTCGCCGCGACCAACGCCCGCGTCGTCGATTCGTTCGCCATGTCAGGAAATGCTCCGGCCTCCGTCCACGTCCAGGCAGACCCCCGTCAGGAAGCTCGCCTCGTCCGAGGCCAGAAAGAGGACGGCGTTGGCCACATCCCTCGGTTCGGTGAGTCTGCCCATCGGAATCGTCGCCGTCAGCTGGTTGCGCAGGTCGTCCGTGAGACGGTCGAGCCCGATCGCCGTCTTGATGAACCCGGTCTCGGCGGCGACCGGATTGACCGCGTTGACGCGGATCTTCATCGGCGCGACCTCCACGGCCAGCCCCCGAGTCATGGTGACGACTGCTCCCTTGGTGGCGTTGTATGGCGTGACACCCGGCCGCGGCGCGACGGCACCGATGGAGGCGGTGTTGACGATCACGCCGCCGCCGCGCTCCTTCATGACCGGCACGGCGTACTTGCATCCGAGGAAGACGCCCTTCGTGTTGACCGCGAACACGCGGTCGTAGTCCTCTTCGGAGACATCCCAGAGCGCTGCCATGGGGTGCGAGAAGCCGGCGTTGTTGACCAGCACGTCCAGACCCCCGAGCTTCGCGACGGCGGTGTCGACCATGGCCTTCACCTCGCCGGACCGCGACACATCGGTGCGCGCGAACAGCGCCTGCCCGCCGGCCTCCTCGATGGCGGAAGCGACCTTCCTGCCGTTCCCTTCGTTGACGTCCGCGACCAGCACCTTGGCGCCTTCGGCCGCGAACTGCTTCGCGATGGCCTCGCCAAACCCCGACCCGGCTCCGGTGACGATCACGACTCGATCTTTGAATCTCATCTTCGATTCCTCCTCACAGTTTGATCGTGACGCACTTGACCTGCGTGTAGTGATGGAGAGCCTCCACGCCCTTCTCTCGCCCGTAGCCGCTCTGCTTGTAACCGCCGAAGGGCGTCTCCACGGGCCCGGTCACCCACTCGTTGACGTAGACCTGTCCGGCCTCCAGACGCGCGGCGACGCGATGGGCGCGCGACAGATCGCGTGTCCACAGCCCGGCGGCCAGGCCGTAGGGCGTGTCGTTGGCGATTCGAATCGCCTCCTCCTCGTCGGCGAAGGGCATGATGACGACGACCGGCCCGAAGATCTCCTCGCGCGCGATGCGCATGTCGTTGCGCACGTTCGTATAGATCGTCGGCGACACGTAGTAGCCGCCCTCGAGTGCCGGATCGTCGGGAAGGCGACCGCCGGCGACCACCGTGGCGCCCTCGCGCTCGGCAATCTCGTAGTACTCCTGAACCTTTCGATACTGCGCCTCGGTCGTCACCGGCCCGATGAGCCCTCCCGGCTTCGCCATTTCGATCACCTTGGCGAGCCCGCCGACGAAGGCGTCGTGGATCTCGCGCTGCACCAGGAGCCGGGTTCCCGCCATGCAGATCTGGCCCGCGTTGATGACGAACGCCTGCAACGACCCGGGGACGGCCTTCTCCAGGTCGGCGTCCGCGAACACGATGTTGGGAGACTTGCCGCCGAGCTCCAGCGTCAAAGGGATGATTCGATCCGCGGCGATGTGCCCGATCTCGCGGCCGGCACGGACGGAGCCGGTGAAGGCGACCTTGCGCACCTCAGAGTGCTCGACCAGCGGCGCTCCGACCTCCGCCCCCGTGCCGGTGACGACGTTCAGCACGCCTGGCGGCAGGCCGCACTCGGCGGCGATGCGCCCCAGCTCGAGAGTCGTTGCCGAGGTGAACTCCGACGGCTTCGCGACGACGGTGTTGCCGGCGGCCAAGGCCGGGGCGATGCCGCGCGCGGCCTGATTCAAAGGGGCGTTCCACGGAGTGATGACGCCGACGACACCGAACGGCTCGCGGCGCGTATAGCTGTGGTAGCCGGGACCGAGGTCGAGCGTTTCACCGTACAGCGTGTTGACCAGCCCGCCGTAGAGCTCGAAGTACTGCGCGGCGAGCTCCATCTCGATGGGCGCGTGGTAGCTCGGCTTGCCGGTCTCGAGTTGCTCGATCTCGGCAAGGGCCTGTTGCTTCGACCGGATCGCCTCGGCGATGCGAAGCAGAATGCGGCCGCGCTCGATCGGCTTCCGGTCGCGCCAGCCCGGCAGCGCCGCCCGCGCCGCTTCCACCGCGCGAGCGACGTCGCGCTCGTCGCCGCGGGCGATCTCCGTGACCTTCGCGCCATTGGCCGGGTTCGTCGAATCGAGGTAGGTCCCGGTGGCCGGCGCCGACTCCTCGCCGCCGATCCAATGCTGATATCTGGGCTGCATCATCGACCCCCTTTCAGAGCCGGCCCGTCTGTCGAGCCCGCTCGAGAACCGCCTCGAAGATTCTCAGCGACGCGGCGTCGACGAGAAACCCGCCGTCGCCGGCGGCGCCGTCGCCGCCTTCTGTCGCGGCGCGGTACGCGTCACACATCCGGCGCGCCAGCTCGATCTCTTTTTCGGAGGGCGCGAAGACGTCGTTGGCGACTTCGATCTGGCTCGGGTGAATGCACCACTTGCCGACGGCGCCGAGAGTGCTCGCCCAGGTGGCCTCGCGCCGGTACCCGTCGGCGTCGCGGAAGTTCGCGAAGGGCCCGTCGATCGGGGCGATGCCATGGGCGCGCGCCGCGGCGATCATGCGGGCGCGCGCCGCATGCCACGGATCACCCGGGTAGCGGAGAGCCGGGTCCGCCTCGTGACCGATGCGGAAGCCGAGACTGGCGGCGAGATCGCCGAAGCCGAGGATGAGCGCCTCGAGTCGCGGCGAGCAGCCCGCGATCTCCTCGACACGCGAGAGCGCCTCGGCCTCCTCGATCAACGCCTCGAGGCCGATGCGGCGGCTGAGCCCGAGCTTTGCCTCGAGCTGATCGAGCAGGGTTTCGAAGAACCAGACGTCGCGCGGCGCCTTGACCTTGGGGAGAATCAGAATGTCGAGATTCCGACCGGCCTTCTCCACGACCGTGATGACGTCGTCGGTGGCCCACGGCGTGTCCGCGCCGTTGACCCGCACCGCGCGCAAGGTACGGCCCCAGTCGAGATCGTTCAGCCCCGCGACGGCATTGTCGCGCGCCGCGACCTTCTGGGCCGGAGCCACGGCGTCTTCCAGGTCGAGGAACACGAGATCCGCGTCGCTTGCGGCCGACTTCGTGATCATCTTGGTGCTGGAAGCCGGTACGGCGAGCTCGGATCGTCTCAGTCGCGCCGTCATTGCTTCTCCTTTGGGAAATTGCCCCCGTGCGCGCTGCGCGCTCCGATGGGCTCGACGCCGCAAGCCCAGCTCGCGGCCTCTCCTCCACTCCCCTTTGCGAAATTGCCCCCGTGCGCGCTGCGCGCTCCGATGGGCTCGACGCCGCAAGCCCAGCTCGCGGCCTCTCCTCCACTCCCCTTTGCGAAATTGCCCCCGTGCGCGCTGCGCGCTCCGATGGGCTCGACGCCGCAAGCCCAGCTCGCGGCCTCTCCTCCACTCCCCTTTGCGAAATTGCCCCCGTGCGCGCTGCGCGCTCCGATGGGCTCGACGCCGCAAGCCCAGCTCGCGGCTTCTCCTCGACTCGATAGACTGCCACTGCGGCTCATCGAGGCTCCTTGCCATTTCGATGGATGCCCGCTTCGGCGAGGACCTCCTCCGTGTGCTCGCCGATGTTGGGCGGCCGCCGGTAAACGCCGCTCGGTGTCCCGGTGAACTTGATCGGCTGTCCGGCGAGTGTGATCGAGCGCTCGCTCCCAGGCTGTTCCACTTCGGCGAGCATGCCGCGGACCTTCATGTGGGGATCGGCGAAGATATCGGCGGCCGTGTTGACCGGACCCACCGGGACCGTGCCGGCGAGCGCGGAGACCACCTCGGCGGTGGAGCGGGTCGTGGTCCAAGCGAGAATCGCCTCGTTCACGAAGGATCGATTGGCGACTCGACGAAAGACGTCGCTCGACCGCTCCTCGCCGACCAGATCCAAACGACCCATAGCTTCGCACAGGGCTCGCCATTGAGGGTTCGTCGGAGCGGCGATCGCCGCGGCGCCGTCCCTGGTCTCGTAGATGTCGAACGGACAGAGAGCGGGATGCCCATGGCCCTTGGGCCGTTCGACGACTTCGGCCATCGAGTACTTGTAGACGATGTTCTCGCAGAGCAGCAGGACGGCATCGTACATGGCGACGTCGAGGAACTGCCCCTCACCGCTCCCGCGCGCGGCGTGCAACGCGGCTACGATTCCCAGCGCGGTCAGCGTTCCCGGAAAGAGATCGCCGACGCTTGCGCCCGCCGGCATGCCACGGCTCCCTGTCGGGCCGGTCGTGCCGACCATACCGCCCATCGCCTGCGCCACGATGTCGAAGGCGGGCCAGTCCGCGTAGGGACTTCTTCCCGTGCGGGGGTCGCCGAAGCCGCGGATCGCCGCGTAGACGAGACGTGGGTTGCGCTCGTGCAGGACTTCGTAGCCCACGCCGAGACGATCCATCACTCCGACTCGAGCGTTCTCCACCACGACGTCGGCCGTATCGATCAGGGACAAGAGGATCTCGCGGTCCGCCGCCTCCTTGAGGTTCAGTACGACGGATCGCTTGTTCCGATTGATGCTGGCGAAGTAACCCCCGAAATTGCATTCGTCGCGGTCGTCCGGATGCGGGCCCACGAAGCGCGCCATGTCGCCCCGCGGCGGTTCGATCTTGACGACGTCCGCACCCAGGTCGGCGAGCAGCATGGTGCAAAACGGGCCGGCCAGGGCCTGGGTGAGATCGATGACGCGGACGTCGACGAGTGGTCCCGTGCGCTCCGCCATGTCAGTCACGTCCCCAGTGCGAGCGGCGCTTGATCAGGACCTCGCGCTCCCCCTCGAACACGATCGTGTCGTCCTGCTTGACCCCCCAGTGCTTGAAGCGCACCACGCCGGCGTCCTCGCGATCGGCGCCGCGCGTCTCGAGGACTTCGGTGTACGCCGTGAGGGTGTCGCCGTGGAAGACCGGCGCGCGGAACTTGAGCTTGTCGAGTCGGAGCTCGGCGAGGGCGTTTTCGGCCGTGTCCTGCGTCGCCAGGCCAATCACGATCGAGCCGGTGACGAGGCCGAACACCAGTCGCTGTCCGAAGGGGAGGTTGCGCATTTTCTGCTCGTTGAAGTGGCCGTCGGCGCTGTTCATCACCAGCTTCGTGAGCAGCTGGTTCTCCACTTCGTCCACCGTCGTGCCGCGCGCGTGGCGCATCTTCTGGCCGGCGGCGAAGTCCTCGAAGTAATTGTCGGTGCCCGTCAGCGTCGCAACCGGTCTAGACATTGGATTTGCCTCCCGCCCGCAGCAGCTGGTCCGAGATGATCTTGCGCTGAATCTCGGAGGTTCCCTCGAAGATCGTCGTCAGGCGGGCGTCGCGCCAGTAGCGCTCGACGGCGCGCTCGGTCGTGTAACCGTTGCCGCCGTGCACCTGGAGCCCGGCGCTGGTGACGCGCTCCGCCATCTCGGTGGCGAAGAGCTTCGCCATCGCGGCCTCCTTCTCGGCGGGCAGACCGCGGTCGACCTGGTCGGCGACCAGGTACATCAGGGCGCGGGCGGCCTCGATCTCGGTCGCCATGTCCGCCATCTTGAAACGCAGGGCCTGGAAGGAAGCGATGGGCCTTCCGAACTGGACGCGCTGTTGGGAGTACTCGAGCGCGTCCTCGAGGGAACCGCGCGCGAGTCCGATGGCGCGCGCGGCCGTGTGAATGCGCGCGACCGCCAGACCTTGCATCATCGCATTGAACGCCGTTCCCGCGCCCCGCCTGTCCTCGCGCGCGCGCTGGCCCAACACGTTCTCCGCCGGCACGCGCACGCCGTCCAGGTGCAGCGCGTAGCTGGTGATTCCGTGGTAGCCGATCTTCGGGATGGGCTCGCCGGTCATGCCGGGGGGGAGCTCGCCGCGCTTCTTCTCGATGAGGAGGCTGACGATGCCCTTGGCGCGGTGCTCGTTCGGCCCTGGCCTCTCGGTGCGCGCCAGCAGCAGGATGAAGTCGGCGTTCAAGGCGTTGCCGCACCAGCGCTTCTCGCCCGTGATCACGTACTCGTCGCCGTCGCGCTTCGCGCGGCATTCGACGCTTGCCAGATCCGATCCGGCATTGGGCTCGGAGAGAGCCGCCGCGCCGACCCATTCGCCGCGCGCGCTCCGCCGCAGCAGCTCGGCGCGGCGCGCCGGATCCGCGACCTGCGTTCCCATTCCCTGAGCGCGGGCGATGATGCTGGCGACGCTCATCCAGGCGCGCGCCAGTTCTTCGGCGATGAGCGCGTACTCGAAGACGCCCTTTCCCATCCCTCCGTACTCCTCGGAGATCGTGATGCCGAAGTAGCCGAGCTCCGCCAGACGTCGCAGCAAGCCGTCGGGGATGTCCGCGTGTCGGGGATCGAGCTCGTTCGCCACCGGCAGCACTTCTTCCACGGCGAAGCGGCGAGCGTTCGCCTGGATCTCGAGGCGCTCGGGTGTGAGAAAGGGATGTGGAGCGCTCATGACTTCGACTCCTGGCGCTTGGCGACGAGATTGGTGCGCTCGTAACTCACGACCGTCTCTCCCTTTTGGTTCTCGCCCTCGGTGCGCCAGGTGACGATGCCGAACCGGGGACGCTTCTCCGACTCACGCATACCGACGACGGTGCTGCGCGCGGTCAGCGTGTCACCCGCATAGACGGGGCGGTGGAAGACGACGTCGTCGATGCCCAGGAACGGTCCCCCGGCCTCCGATAGATCTTCGACCGACAGGCCGACGACGGTGCACAGAACGAGGAGCGGATCGATCACGACACCCGGGTGACCGTGCCCACGCGCGTACTCGACGTTGAAGTAGAGCGGAGTGAACCGCAACGCCACGGTGGCGAACAGCGCGTTGTCTCCCTCGCCGAGGGTTCGGCCCCAGTGGTGCTCGAACACCCGGCCCGGCTCGAAATCCTGATAGGCGCGGCCCTTGGGACGGAGCGCGAACGACTTGAAGTCCGGATCGCTCATCCAAGCTCCGATCGCCCCCGGGCTCGGTCATTCCCCATTGCCAACCTGCCCTCCTGCACGGGAGCCGTATCGCATAAACTTATTGACGCGTCAATAAGTTTATGCGATACGGCCGGACGTGACCAAGGCCCGTACAGACGGAGCCGCGCATCGCGGCCCTGGCGCACGATCTGCCGGGAGACGAATCGCCGCAAGCGCTACGACCGCTGGGGCGGGTCGAGCAGGCACGGACGGCGCGGCGACGACGCCAAAGAAGCGCCGCACGCAGGCGGAGCGCAGGGATGCGGCGCATCGGGGCATGATCCGTGCGGCGATTCGCTTGATCGCGCGGCAGGGCTACTCGCAGACGACGCTCGCCCGGGTGGGAATCGAGGCGGGGTACAGCAGCGGCCTCGTCAGCCATCACTTCGGCTCCAAGGAGGGATTGCTGCGAGAGTTGGTGCGTCGAATTGCCGTGCGCTTCTACCAGGACCAGCTGCGACCGGCCACCGACGTGCAGTCCGGTCTGGCGGCGCTCGACGCCATGATCGACACCTATCTCGACGAGCTGCAGCTCCGCCCCGAGCGCATGCGAGCCATCTACGTCCTCATGGGCGAGGCGCTCGGTCCCCTCTCCGAGATCAACGAGATCTTCGTCGAGCTCAATCGGGATCTGCGCGCCGTCGTCGCGGATCTGATCGAGCGCGGACAACGAGCGGGCGAGATCCGCTCCGACATCGGCGTCGACACCGAGGCGGCGACGTACGTGGCGCTGCTGCGCGGAATCGCCAACCAGTGGATGGCCGAGCCGAAATGTCTCGATCTCGATGCCGTCCGCTGGAGCCTCAAGCACGTGGTGAGAGCTCACCTCGCCCCTTAGCGGCCCGTTAAAAACCCCACCCGATGCTTCGACAAGCTCAGCATGAGCGGACTCCCACCCCGATTTCAAAGGACTTTTTCCGCTCGCCCTGAGCCCGTCGAAGGGCGTCTTCGGAGCTTTTCAACGGGCTGTCGGTTAGATTGGCGGCCCGCACACTCGGCAACCCGAGAGGCAGGGAGGAGGAGGACCATGCAATGGCGCATCGGTGAGATCGAGATCACGAGCATCGTCGAGCAGGGCCTGGCCGATCTGTCCACGCTCATTCCCGGCGCCACCCCCGCGGTTCTCGACGAAGTCGAGTGGCTGCGCCCCGACTTCGTCGACGCGCGGGGCGAGATGACGGGCCTGATCCAGGCCTTCGTCGTCGAGACGCCGGAGCGAAAGATCGTCGTCGACACCTGCGTCGGCAACGACAAGGAGCGCTCCGCCATCGAAGCGTGGCACCGCAAGCAACGTGATTTTCTCGAAACGTTCGAATCGGCGGGCTACGCGCCGGGGTCGATCGACGTCGTCTTGTGCACCCACATGCACTTCGACCACGTCGGTTGGAACACCTACCTCGACGGTGACCGCTGGAAGCCAACCTTCCCGAACGCCCGCTATCTCTTCGCCGAGGAGGAGTTCCGCCATTGGGAAAAGTACGTCGAAGGGCCTGCGCTCGACCCCGCCCGAGCGACCTCGGAGTCGGAGATGATCGACGCCCTCCTCGATGGAATGATGCGTCAGACACGGCTCGACTCGATCCTCCCGATCGTCGAAGCGGGGTTGTCGGAATTGGTCCCGCACGACTACCAGATAGGCGCCGGCGTGAGGCTGACTCCGACCCCGGGTCACACGCCAGGACACGTGAGCGTCGAGATCGCTTCGAAGGGGCAGACGGCGTTCATCACGGGAGACGCGATGCATCACCCGGTCCAGATCGCGAAGCCGGAGCTGTTCACGATTGCAGACAGCAGCCGCGAAGGCGGCAAAGGCACGCGACGGGCGATCCTGGCAAAGCTCGCGAACGGCGACACGCTGTTGATCGGCAGCCACTTCGCGGAGCCCACCGCCGGCTACGTCCGCAAGGAGGCGAACGGCTACCGCCTGTGCGGAAGCCCATCGACGTAGCTCGGTTTGGCGGTGACGAGACCGCTCCGAAAGCGTGCGCCGCCGGGCTTCACGCTCTGCAGCCGGAACACCAAGGACTTTCACCCGAAACGTCATGAGAACGACCTTGACGAAGACCGAGGAACCAAACCAGCGCCGCGCTCTGGTCAACGGAATCGAGCTCGCGTATTTCGAGTGGGGTGGTGCTCTCCGCGGTCGCCAGCCCACCTTCCTGCTGGCTCACGCCACCGGGTTTCACGCGCGCTGCTGGGACCAGGTGATCCGCCATCTCGGCGATCGCCACGTGATCGCCGTCGACCAACGCGGCCATGGGCGCAGCGAGAAGACGGAGATCGGCAACTGGAACGTGTTCGGGCGAGACCTCGCCGCTCTGGCGCGTGAGCTCGATCTGGGCGACGTCGTCGGCGTCGGTCACTCGATGGGCGGACACGCCCTGGTCGACGCGGCGGCGAGCTGCCCGCGGCGCTTCCGAAGGCTGATCCTGATCGACCCGGTGATCGGCTCGCCCGAAGCCTATGGAGAAGGCGGCTGGACCGTCCCCGACCCGGGTGGCGAAAAGCACCCGACCGCGAAGCGCAAGAACCGTTTTGCTTCGCCCGACGAGATGTTCGAACGCTTCGAGGAACGCGATCCGTACGTCCTCTTCGATCGCGCCGTGCTGCGCGACTACTGCAACTACGGCGTGCTTCCGGCCGAAGACGGCGCCGGATTCGTACTCGCCTGTCCGCCCGAGATCGAAGCCGGCATCTACATGAGCAGCCGCAGCAATCCGGGGGTACACGACAGCATCCGCGCGCTGCACATCCCCGTGCTCCTTCTGCGAGCGAAGGAACCGTCTGCCGACCGATCGCTCATGGACTTCTCGACGTCGCCGACCTGGCCGGGGCTCGTAGGTAAGTTCCGAAACGGTCGCGAAATCTACTTTCCGGACCGCACGCACTTCCTTCCCATGGAGATCCCCGAATCCATCGCAACCCTGGTCCTGCGTGAGGCGGAGTTGGGATCTCCGGGTGGCGGACGCTGAGGACGACCGCCTGGAGCCCAACGCCCCCCTTTTCCGCAGCGGCGTGTGGTGGAAACCTTGCGTGAGCGTCTGCACGCAGCCATTGCGACGCGATTCGATCGCCGATAATGAACCCCGAGCCTCAACGGCCGGGAGGAGAGATGACCATCGATGTACCGCTGCCACCCACCGACTCGGTTCGTCCCGAGCCGCGCTTCATCATCATAGGCGCGGGCATGTCCGGAATCCTCAGCGCGATCAAGCTGAAAGAGGCCGGTCTCGACAACTTCGCGGTGTACGAGAAGGCCGATCGCCTCGGCGGGACGTGGCGAGAGAATACGTACCCGGGCATCACCTGCGACGTCCCCTCCCACTTCTACAGCTACTCGTTCGCGCCGAATCCGGACTGGAGCCGCCGCTTTCCGCCGGGAGCCGAGATCCAGGCCTACTTCGAGGACGTCGCGCGGCGCCACGGCGTCGAGTCGCGGATTCGATACGGCGTGGAGATCGTCCGCTGCGCGTTCGAGAACGGGCGGTGGAAGGTCGAATCGGCCGACGGATCGACCGACGAAGGGGACTTCGTCATCGCCGCCACGGGCGTCCTTCATCACCCGGCCTATCCCGACATCGAGGGCCTCGACTCGTTCGCGGGCGCGGTGTTCCACAGCGCCCGTTGGAATCACGACGCCGCGGTCGCGGGCAAGCGCGTCGGCGTCGTCGGAACGGGCTCGAGCGCGATCCAGATCGTCGGAGCGCTGGTCGATCGGGTCGCCGAGCTCGTGCTCTTCCAGCGCACCCCGCAGTGGATCGCGCCGATCGAGAACCCGGCCTACAGCGAGGAGGAGAAGGCCGCCTTCCGGCAGCATCCCGAGGCCATCGAACGGCTCCGATCCGAGGTCTCGCGCATGATCACGGAGGGATTCTCCAATCACCTCGCCGACGTGAGCTCGCCCCAGCTGCAGGCGATCCACGACGCCTGCGTGGCCAATCTCGAGAACAGCGTGAAGGACCCCGTGCTGCGCGAGAAGCTCCGCCCGAGCTACCGGGCGGGCTGCAAGCGCCTGATCATGTCGGAGAACTTCTACGACGCCATCCAGCGCCCCAACGCGAAGCTGGTGACGGAGGGGATCGAGCGGGTCGAGAAGTCCGGCGTGCGAACCCGCGACGGGAAGCTGCACGAGCTCGACGTGCTGGTCCTCGCCACCGGCTTCCGCGTCGATCGCTTCGTGCGCCCGATGCGAGGTGCTGGGACGCGACGGCACGGTGCCTGGAGGAGGTCTGGAACGAGGGCCCGTTTGCGTACATGGCGATCTCGGTCCCCGACTTTCCGAACTTCTTCATGCTCAACGGCCCCAACTCGCCGGTCGGGAACTTCTCCCTGATCGAGGTCGCCGAGCTGCAGCTCGCGTACGTCCTGCAGCTGATCGCGCAGGTTCGGTCCGGCGCGTGCGCCGAGGTGAGCGCCTCGCGGCAGGCGATGAGACGCTTCGACGCCGATCGCCGGGAGGCCGCCAAGACGACGATATGGAACAGCGGCTGCAAGAGCTGGTATCTCGACGCGAGCGGTCTGCCGACCGCCTGGCCGTGGACCTTCGACCGCTTCCGAGAAGAGATGAGCCGGCCGCGCCTCGGTGATTTCGAGTTGAAATGAGGAGAACGCATGAATCGTGACCACTGCCTGATCGAACGCGAAGGCCACATCCTGGTCGTCACCCTCAACCGCCCCGAGGCGAAGAACGCTCTCAGCTCGGGCATGCTGGCGGGGATGTACCGTTCCTGGCGCATGCTCGACGAGGACCCCGAGCTGCGCGTGGCGATCCTCACCGGCCGCGGCGACGTCTTCTGCGCCGGCGCCGACCTCAAGGCCATGGGCGCCGGCGAGTCGGACGACGAGTTCATGCAGCTGATGTCCGAGGTGCCGGACATCCACTGGCAGGCGCTTCTCCGGCACAACCGGCCGCTGAAGCCCATCATCACCGCCGTGGAGGGCTATGCGGTGGCCGGGGGCACGGAGATCTTGCAGGGCACGGACATTCGCGTCGCCGCCGAGGACGCGGTCTTCGGCGTCACCGAGGCGCGGCGCGGACTCTTCCCCCTCGGCGGCTCCAGCGTTCGGCTGCGGCGACAGATCCCCTACACCCTGGCGGCGGAGATCCTGCTGACGGGGCGGCACGTCACCGCGCAGGAAGCACTGCGGTTCGGCCTGGTGGGGCGCCTGGTTCCCAAGGGGCAGGCCCTCGCCGAGGCGAAGAAGATCGCCGCGCAGATCTGCGACAACGGCCCGCTCTCGATCCGAGCCCTCATGCACATGCTGCGCGAGGTCGACGAGAGCTACAGCGAGGCCGACGCCCTGGCCAAGGAGCTCGAGTACGGCAGCCCCGTCTTCGGCACGCGGGACGCCCGCGAGGGAATGAAGGCCTTCGCCGAAAAGCGCAAGCCGGTGTACACGGGCGAGTAACGGTTCTTGCCTTCGTGACCTTCGTGTCCTTCGTGGTTGCATTTTTCATCCTCTTCGGCCTGCAAAGCACATGGCGACTTCGTGGTGAAATTTTTCCTGTCGATCCGGTGAAGCAATGAACGACGTCGCGCCCAACACCCCCGTAATCGTCGGGGTCGGGTTTCAACAGGAGCGGGACGACGATCCCATCCGATGCGCGGAGGCGTACCAGTTGATGGTGAGAGCGGCGCGCAACGCGGCCGAAGACGCCGGTTCCGAGGCCTTGCTCCACCAGATCGAGTCGATCTCCGTTCCGCAGGGGATGTGGCAGTACCGCAACCCCGGCAAGCTGGTCGCCGACGCGCTGGGCTGCCCGGACGCCAAAAGCGTCATCTCCGATCTGGGAGTCCTGCAGCTGACGCTCCTCAGCGATCTGTGCCGGACGATCGCCGCCGGCGAGCAGGACGTGGGAGTGGTCACCGGCGGAGAGGCGCAGTTCCGCGCCCTGCGCGGCATGATCACCGGGCAGCCGGCCACCGACACCGAGCAGCCGGAGGACACGCCGCCGCCGGACGTGCACCACACCTCGCCCGACCCGTTCTGCAGCGACCTCGAAGGGCAGCGCGGGATCCAGATGCCGGTGCAGTTCTTCGCCATCATCGAGTCGGCCCTCCGCTACCATCAGGGCCTGGGGATCGAGGAGCACCGCGACGAAGTGGCGCGTCTCTACAGCTCGTTCAGCGAGATCGCCGCGGCGAACCCGCACGCCTGGCGGCGCGCGCCGATGAGCGCGGAGGAGATTCGCGACCCGACGGCGAAGAACCCCATGCTGGCGTTCCCCTATACCAAGCGCCACTGCAGCCAGTGGAACGTGAACCACGGCGTCGCCATCCTCGTCTGCTCGGCGGCGAAGGCCGAAGAGCTGGGATTGGCGCGCGAGGGGTGGATCTTCCCGGTCGCGGCGACGCAGTCGCGGCACGTGGTGGTCCCGGCCCGGAAGAGACGCCTGCACAGTCATCCGGGAACGGTTGTCTGCGGCGAGCGGGCGCTCGCCCTGGCCGGAGTCTCCGCCGAAGACATCACGGCGGCGGAGCTGTACAGCTGCTTCCCTTCCGCCATCCGCTGCTTCGCGCGCGACCTGAAGCTGAGGGATGGATGCCCGCCGACAGTGACCGGCTCGATGGCGTTTGGCGGCGGCCCCTTCAATCACTTCAGTCTCGAGGGGGTGGCGAGGATGGTGGAGGTCCTGCGTGCCGGCAGCGGCGACGCATCGGAGAGACGCGTCGGCCTGGTCTCCAACCTCAGCGGCATCTTCGGCAAACAGGCTTGCGTGCTGCTGTCGAACCTGCCCAACGACGCCGGCTACGCCTACGAGGACGTCACGGCGGCCGTCGCCGCAGAGGACGAGCCCCTGCCGCTCGACGCCGACTATGTCGGTCCGGCGACGATCGCGGGCTATACCGTCGTCTTCAATGGAGAGCAGCTCTCGCACGGCATCGCCTTCTGCGACACGCCCGGCGGCGCGCGCACCGTGGCGAGGACCGACGACGAGGCGTTGCTGGCGTCGATGACGCGGGAGGAGTTCTGCGGGCGACGGGTCGAGATCGTGAGCGGCGGTCGCTTTCGCCTCGTTCAATGAGACGCCTGACAAGCTTCCGGAGCTTGCATCCAAAACTGGATCCCCCTTCTCCTTCGGCGTCCGGATTCGTGTTCTCTATGGCATTACTTTCTAGATAATGGCAGCCGTCATTAGAGGTGAAGAAAACGCTTACCACGAAGAGCACGAAGGGCACACGAAGGACACGAAGAGGAGAAAGCAAAAACGGGCGGACCGATTGGAACCCGAAGGAGGGGCAAGGGGAGGTCGTGGATCCGTATCACCTTTGTCAAAGCGATGTTGTTCTTGCCTTCGTGAACTTCGTGTCCTTCGTGGTTGCATTTTTTCCTGCTCTTTGGGCGAGCGCAGTCTCATGGCAACTTCGTGGTTGCATTTCTCTTTTCTCTGTCAGAAATCTTCGGAACGTCGTGCTAGGCCGCGGTTCTCGGTTTGACGACGAAGTCGACCTGACAGTCGAGGACGTGGAGGAGGCTGACCAGCTGGTTCACGCTCTTGCGGGTGTTGGTCGGATCGAGGAGGCGATAGAGCTGCGGCACCGATGTCTTCAGTCGCCGTGCCAGCTCGCGGCGACTGAGGCCGGATCGATCGACTCGCTGCAGAGCCTCGACGGTCAGCTTGTGAACGAGCAGCTCCGCGAGGTGGGACGGATCTTGGTTGTATTCGAGCGCTTGCTCGATGTGCACGGAGCCTTCGGCACCGGAATCGAGCACGTACGTCACCCCCTCCTTGGCGAGCTCCTCGTCGACGTAGGCGTCGCGAATTCGATTTTCGGCCGTCGGACGCGGCGTGAGCTTCACGTATGGCATCGGATAGGTCCTTCCCGAACGGACCTTCAACTCGAGTTGACCCTTGCGATTGTTGACGGTCACGCGCTGAATCTTCATAGAACGCCTTCCTCTTCCAGCTCGGCGATGAGCCTGAGAACGCGGGCATTCGGCCGCCCCTTCATGGGAACGCGGTCGTCGGGTTCCACTTCAGTACCAGTCGTCCGCTGCGGTAGACGTGCACATGGCGGGGGCTGTGGTCTCCCTTCCAGCTCAGGAACACAAAGTTGCCGCGCCGGATCTTCCCCACTGTGAACTGTTACCTCGGAAGGTAACGCAAGACAAGAGGCTTCCGGCGCAGACGTTTCGCCTCCTGCTCACGGGACGAAGAGGCGCGCGACGAACTCGGCGTGGGTCTCGATCGCCTGCTTTCGCGCCGGGTTCAGGCCGGTGAGGCGGCGGCACTCGGGCGCCACGGCGAACATCAGAGAAGCGGCGCCGGCCAGGGCGTAGAAAGCGTACTCGACCCCGGCGCCGTTCGCCGCCGGGACCTGTTGCCCGAGGATTTGCCCGAAGCCTGCGTAGAGGGGCTTCAGGTGGGTGTCCACCAGCCATTGCATGCGCTCGTCCGCGCTCTTGCCTTCCTCGACCATCAGCCGGAACAGCTCCGGATGAGCGGCGACGAAGCGCACGTAGCGGCGAATCGTCTCGCGCGCCCGCTCGCGGCCGTCGCCCCCGGCCCGTCCCGGGTCGAACCGGAAGGCGGTCCGCAGGAGGGAGAAGATGCGGTCCGCCGCCGCCCTCCACAGCTCGTCCTTGGAGCGGAAGTGGTAGGTGATGAGCCCCTGATTCGCGCCGGCGCGCGCCGCGATCTCGCGCGTGCTGGCGCCGTGAAAACCGAGCTCCGAGAAAGCCTCGGCCGCCGCCTCGATGATGCGCCGGCGGGTCTCTTCGTACTGCTGAGCGCGCGTCGCCATGGATATTCATTATTCGATTGACAAGTGAAAGGCAAACGTTCTATTGGTCGTTCGACAAGCGAAAACAAGTTGCGACCGCGAGACTTGGCGGTTGCCGAAGATGCCGAAACACCGGACCGGAACGACGCAGAGGAGAGTGACGATGGAGACATTGACGACCGACGTGCTCGTGGTGGGGGCCGGGCCGGCCGGGCTGACCGCCTCCGCCCTGCTCGCCCGTCTCGGCGTGCCTTCCCTGAACGTCACGAAGTACGGCGAGCACGGCCGATTCGCCGCGGGCCCATATCACGAACCAGCGGACGGTCGAGATCTTCCGCGATCTGGGCATCGAGGATCGGGTGATGCGCCGCGCCCTGCCCCAGCACCTCATGGGTAAGCAAGTGTTCGCCACGGCGTTCGCCGGGCGGGAGCTGTCGCGCCTGATGACTTGGGGGACGGGCGACGACCGACAGGCGGACTACCGGGCCGCGAGCCCGTGCGAGATGTGCAATGCTCCCCAGCACGTGCTCGAGCCGATCCTGCTCGACGCGGCTCGATCGTTCGGCGCCGACATCCGCTTCGATCACGAGGTGGTCGAGATCGGCCAGACGCCCGAAGGCGTCGTCGCCCGCGTGCGCCGGCGCCGCGACGGGAGCGAGCTCGAGGTCCGCGCGCGCTACGCCATCGGCTGCGACGGCGCGCGCAGCGTCGTCGGCGAGCAGGGTCGGTTCGAGTTCGAGGGCACGGCCGGTCTGGGCAATGCCATCACCGTCTGGATCGAAGCCGACCTGACCCGCTACGCGAAGCACCGCTCGGGAGCGCTCTTCTTCGTCTGCGCCCCCGGCAGCGAGGACGTCTTCAGCATCTGGACCTGCGTCGAGCCCTGGACCGAGTGGAGCACCATCTTCGCGCACCACCGCGGCGCTCCCAACGACCTCTCCGAGGAGAAGGTCATGCGCCGCGTCCGCGAGGCGATCGGCGATCCCGACGTCGAGATCAAGCTCAAGAAGGTCAGCGAATGGCAGGTCAACCACGTGGTGGCGGCGGACTACCGCGACGGGCGCCTGTTCCTGGCCGGAGACGCCGCCCACCGCCACCCGCCCGCCAACGGTCTGGGCAGCAACACCTCGATCCAGGACTCCTACAACCTGGCGTGGAAGCTGGCCCTGGTGACCTCCGGCAAGGCGGACGACAGTCTGCTCGACAGCTACGGCGCCGAGCGCCAGCCGGTCGGTCGTCAGGTCGTCGACCGCGCCAACCGGAGCGTCATGGAGATGGTCCCCTGGCTCGAGACGCTCGGCTTTCGCCCCGGTCAGACGGAAGGCGAAGCGCTGGCGCTGGTCGATCGGCTCTTCGGTCCGGAGGGCGAGGAGCAGCGGCAGGCGCTGCTGAAGGGACTCGATCTGATGAACGGGCAGTTCAACGCGCACGGCGTGGAGCTGGGCCAGCGCTACGTCTCCGGCGCGGTGGTCGGCGACGGCTCGCCCTTCCCTCCCTGCGAGCGCGACCCCGAGCTCTACTATCATCCGACGACCCACCCCGGCGCCCACCTGCCCCACGTCTGGCTGCAGCGCGGCAGCGAGGACGTCTCGACCCTCGATCTCTGCGCCTACGACCGATTCACGCTGATCACCGGCATCGGCGGAGAGGAATGGCGCGAGGCGGCCGTGCACGTGACCCGCGACACCGGCGTGACGATCGCCCCGGTCACCGTGGGCCTGGGGCAGACCGACAACGACGTGCTCGGCGCCTGGACGCGCCTCCGCGAAGTCACCGACCGCGGCTGCGTTCTCGTTCGCCCCGACCGGTTCGTCGCCTGGCGCTGCCCTGCGCCCGTCGCCGACCCGGCCGGCGCGCTCGGAAAGGTCATGAGGAAGATTCTGAACCGTTGACGAAGGTGCCTCGCGTAAGAGACATCTTCCCAGCCCGACGACGAGGAGGTCGCCGGCTTTCGAGAAAAGGAGAACGCTGATGCTCGAGCTCTATCACTTCGGATTCTCGACCTGCTCACAGAAGGTTCGGCTCGTCCTCGCCGAGAAGAAGCTCGATTTCGTCTCGCACGAGATCGACCTCTTCGCCGCCGCGCAGCACGATCCGGACTACGTCAAGCTCAACCCGAACCACGTCGTGCCGACCCTGGTCGACGACGGTACGGTGCTCATCGAGTCCACCCTGATCAACGAGTACCTCGACGACGCGTTTCCGGAGATCCCGCTGCGGCCGGCGACGCCGGCCGGCCGGCACGCCATGCGCCTGTGGACGAAGATGCTCGACGAGAAGGTCCACACCGTCGTCGCGGCGGTGACCTTCGCCATCGGCCCGCGCGCCATCCTGCTCCAGCAGCCCGAGGAGGTGCGCGAGGCGAACATCGCCGGCATGCCCGATCCCAAGGCGCGGGCGGAGCGGCGCAGCGTGCTCGAGCACGGCGTGAAGGCGCCGGAGTTCGCCGGCTCGCTCGGCCAGATGATCCACATGCTCGACCGCATGGAGGCGTACCTGGCTCGCAGCGCTTGGCTGTCGGGCGATTCCTTCGGGCTCGCCGACGCGGCCGCCCTGCCCTACGTTCTGCGCCTCGACCATCTCGGCATGGCGCCGCTGCTCTCTACTTCCGCGCGGCCGCGCCTCGCGGACTGGTACGAACGCGTGCGCGCGCGGCCGAGCTACGCGACCGCCGTCGCCAAGTGGGCACCGGAGGAGGCCGTCGCCTTCCTACGCGCCAGCGGCGAAGCCGCCTGGCCCGACATCGAGCCCATCGCGGCGGCGGCCGGGAGGGCTTAGCCCATGCCGCACGTGCGACCGCTCCCCCGCGAGTCCCTCGCCCAGTTCGAGCCGTTCTTCCAGATGGCCGAGCAGATGATGGGGGGCTTCGTCCCCAACAGTCTGTTCACCATGGGGCACCGCCCCGAGATCCTGCAGGCCTTCCTGATGCTCGCCGGCACCATCAACGGACCCGGGATGGTCGACCCCGGCCTGAAGCAGCTCGTCGCCTACGTCGCCAGCAACGCGGCGGGCTGCCGCTACTGTCAGGCCCACACCTCGGCGCACGCCTCGCACGCCGGCGTTCAGGCCGAGAAGATCGAGCACGCCTTCGAGTTCGAGACGCACCCCGCCTTCTCCGACGCCGAGCGCGCCGCGCTGCGCCTGGCGCGCGACTCGGCCCTGGTGCCGAACCTGGTCGAGGCGGAGCACTTCGAGGCGCTGCGCCGCCACTTCGACGAGCCGCAGATCGTCGAGCTGGTCGCCGTGTGTGCGCTGTTCGGCTTCCTCAACCGCTGGAACGACACCATGTCGACCGAGCTCGAAGGCCTCCCGCGCTCCTTCGCCGAACGCCACCTCGCCGCCTCGGGCTGGGAGGTCGGGAAGCACGGGGAATGAAGCACGAGGATAAGATTGTTGGGTTGTTGGGTTGCTGGCTGTTGGTTCTTTGAAGAACCTCGCGCACTCGAGCCCGTCATACCCGCGAAAGCGGGTATCCAGGTGGGGCGGTGGTGCCCCGCGTCCTGGATTCCCGTTTTTCGCAGGTATGACGAGTGGGAGGTCGCTCGGCTTTCCGTGCAAAGCCCGGTCACGATCTTCCCCAACACTCCAGCACTGAGTCACTTGAGTCACTGCATCATTTCGCTCGCCAACGCCCGGTGCGCGTCGGGATACCGCTTCGCCAGCGTCCCCATGGCGGATCGCAGGCCTTTCGACGAACGCCGGGCGCCGAGCGCGTCCCAGGCGGCGCGCAGGTCACCCGGACGGTCCTCGGCCAGCACCTCGATCATCTGCGCCGCCTGGAGCAGGTCCTTCGCCCCCTTCGCCTGGCTGCTCGCCGGGCGGGAGCGCGACACCAGGAGCTTGTGCAGCGCGAAGCGTCCGGCAGCGGGCACTTGGACCAGGACGCCTGAACCACCCACGACGGCCGCGGGCATCGGCTGCTGGATCAGATAATCCAGATCCGGCAGCGGTTGCGCAGCCGTTCCGAAGCGCGGAATGGGAATCGGCTTCATACCACCGCGCTTCTGCGGCGTGAGGAGATCCACGCGCAGCGCGCGACCGCGCACCTTGAACGAGGTCGACACGGCGTCCGGGGATAGACCGGGCACGGGCAGGAAACCCATTTCGAGACTGTCGAGAATCTTTGGCACGTCGGCCTTCAAGGGCGGCACCGCAACCTCGAGCGTGCGTTCGCCGGCGACGTCGATGTCGTCTGTGCGAAGAGCCCCCAACGGCCAGCGCACGCCAAGCGCGTTCCCGAGAACGATGTAAGCGTTCGTGCCGACCAACACGCCGCCGAGGCGGAACACGGCCGCGTCGGCAAGGGCCGCCAGCACTCTGGCGGAAGCTCCGTCGACCGCGAGCGCCCCGCCGGCACGAAGCTGCGCCACGAGGCGTTCCACCCGGCCCTTCTCCACGGCCACCGCCGAGCGGCCCTGTTCGAAGCGGGCGACGACCCGATCGAGCACCGGCGTACAGCGGCCGACGTAGCGTTGGACGGCGCCGCTCGGCAGCACGTGTTGGTAGTAGTAGTACTCCTGCCCTTTGATCGTCTTGCGGACGAACGCGCCGCCGGCGTGGCCGATGGCGCGCTGCGCCTCGAGCGCTGTCAGCTGCTCCAAGAGCTCGGCGTAAGCCGTCTGGATCTGCAGGGAAAGGCGCTCCATCACGAGTTATACGCACAGTCGGGTGATCCTGCGTATAACTCAAGCCGCCCGGCCGGACAACTCTCTCCTTTCAGACCGGGAACCCTTCCCGCGCCTCCTGCTGCGCCGTCGACGAGCGCAATCGCGCAGCGGTCCCCCAGCGTCGCGCGCAACGCGCGCGCTGCGCCTTCCGCTCGCCCGACGCCACCTTGACCCCCGCGAGTTGCGCGTGGTAGCGCCGAGGGAACTCCGCGTCGAGCCGTTAGCTCAGGTGGTTAGAGCATCTGCCTTTTAAGCAGAGGGTCGTTGGTTCGAATCCAACACGGCTCATTCCAGGGCACAGTTTTCAGGGCGCAGGGCACAGTTTCGGAGGACTTGATCACCGACTGTGCCCTGAGCCCTGAGATCTGAACCCTGAACGGGGTCGTTGGTTCGAATCCAACACGCGGCTCATTTTCAGTTCTCCGTTGGCAGGGCTCAGTTGTCAGAAGGAGGCACCGATGCGCGGGTACAGGAATCTGCGGGCCTGGGAGCTGGGGATGGAGCTGACGGAAGAGGTGTACAAGGCGGTTTCGCGGTTGCCGGGGGACGAGCGGTATGGCCTCGCGTCGCAGATGAAACGCGCGGCTGCTTCGGTGCCGATGAATCTGGCCGAAGGGTACGGGCGGGGCGGAAAGGAATTTGTGCGCTTCATCGGCATCGCGTACGGCTCCCTGTTGGAGCTGGAAACAGCGATCGATCTCACGCGACGGCTCGGACTGCTGGACGACGTTCGCGGGCTGGAGCGGCGCACCGCTGAGCTCGGCAAGGTTCTCAACGGACTGCGGCGCTCGCTGGACACGAAACGCGACACCACAATCCGCGAAGAAGGCGTCGAGTACAGGCAGATCGACTGCGCACTGAGCCCTGAAAACTGAAAACTGACCGGGGTCGTTGGTTCGAATCCAACACGGCTCACTTTTCGTTGCGGCACAACGGTTTGCGTCACGTTCTGCGCCCGTGATGTTTGGCAGGGCGGTTTTAAGCAGAGGGTCGTTGCACGATCTCCGCGATTGCGGGTAACTCCTTGTGGCACAAGAGGTTCCGTCGAGTGTGTGACCTCGGTTCTTTGGTTCTGCAATCGAGGCAGAGGGTCCCCGTTTTTCGCCGGAAAAGGACCGCGTTATCGGGCAGTTAGCGTTGCCTGTTTCCGTGTGCCGGTTTTTGCACCGGTATGAGTTGCGCGGCAACGCTCGAGACACTCGAACGTTGGCACGCCCCTCCCGACCCGAGGCGCTGGCAATTGTACTTCTGCCGATCGTCGCGTTAGGCATACCCGCGTAGGCTGGGGAACGCGACCAGGATGAGCTTTCTCGACACGGTGGCCAGAGCGAAGACGTACCTTCGCGAACACGACCGTGTCTCCCTCCGCGGCCTGAAGCGCGAGTTCGACCTCGACGACAATGCCCTCGAAGAGTTGATCGAGGAGCTCGTCGACGTGCAACGGGTGGCCCTCCGCGAGGGCGTGGTGCTCTCGTGGATCGGGTCGCCTTCACCGCAAGCCTCTGCGACGGTCGAGGCACCGGAGCCAGCACCCGAGGTGCAGTCGGAGCGTCTTGCGAGTGTCGGGGCAGAACGACGCCAGCTCACCATGATGTTCTGTGATCTGGTGGGATCGACCGATCTGTCGCAGCGCCTCGACGCCGAGGATCTGCGCGGAGTCGTGCGTGCGTACCAAGAGACAGCATCCTCGGTGATTCAACGATACGAGGGCCACATCGCGCAGTACCTGGGCGACGGGTTGCTCGTCTATTTCGGCTATCCGCAAGCGCACGAAGACGATGCGGAACGAGCGGTGCGAGCTGGTCTCGAGATCTTCACAGCGCTGAAGACATTGAACGAGTCACTCGAACCAGAGTACGACGTTCGTCTCGCTGCTCGGGTTGGGATCCACACCGGCCCCGTTGTCGTCGGCGAGATGGGCGGCGGCGCCAAAACCGAGACGCTCGCCCTCGGCGACACGACAAACATCGCGGCGCGGCTCGAGGGCGCGGCTGAGCCCGACTCGGTGCTGATCAGCGACGCGACGCTGCGCCTGGTCGCCGGGATGTTCGTGGTCGAGGACCGCGGCCCGCAGATGCTGAAGGGCGTACGTGAGCCGGTAGCGCTCTACCGCGTCGTGCAGCCGAGTGGGGTGCGCAGCCGACTGGATGTCGCGGAGGGGCGGCTGACGCTTTTCGTCGGCCGCGAGGTCGAGCTAGCAACCCTCGTGGACCGCTGGGAACGAGCGCATGACGGTGAGGGGCAGAATGTCGTCGTTCTCGGCGAGGCGGGCGTCGGGAAATCACGCCTCGTCTACCAGCTACACGAGCACCTGAAGGCGGTGCCGCACACGTGGCTCGAATGCGGCGCGACACCGTATATGGAAGGGACACCTTTCTACCCGGTGATTGCGCTCGTCTCGCAAGGGCTGGCGTTCACGTCACGGGACAACGCGGCCGACAAGCTCGCCAAGCTAGAGGTCGGGCTGCGTGCGCTCGCGTCGGCGGAGAACGTGGCCTTGATGGCGGAATTTCTCGGACTGCCGCCGCCGACGCGGCTTCAGTCCAGCCCGGAGCTGCGGCGGCGGAAGACGATCGAGCTGACCCTGGCTCTCTTCGCCGAGGGCCTATGGAGAGTCGGCCGTCATGACGATGCTCTGGATGCAATCGCACTCGGAGTCGCGCAAGCCGAGCAACAGGAACAGCACTACTATGATGCCAATTTGCACCGCTTGCGGGCAGAGATCCTTCTCGACATGG
Organism: uncultured bacterium; assembly: GCA_963721115.1. Classification (GTDB taxonomy): domain Bacteria; phylum Desulfobacterota; class Binatia; order HRBIN30; family CADEER01; genus CAVRIA01. Next base: position 1,891 of record CAVRIA010000021.1, on the reverse strand, counting down.
ACCGCGATGCGGTCGACGAGGCAGAGGCACTCTTGGGCAAATCGCTGGAGATCGCCCGGCGCCAGGAGGCCAAGACGTTCGAGTTGCGCACCGCCACGAGCCTCGCACGGCTCTGGCAGCGCCAGGGGAAGCGCGACGAAGCACATGCACTCCTTCAGCCGATCTATTCCTGGTTCACCGAAGGCTTCGACACCAAGGACCTCATGGAGGCGAAGGCGCTGCTGGAGGAGCTAGCGTAGACGGCGCGGTCCCGAACGCGCCAAATAGATCCCCAAATGAGTATTCGGCGCATTCGTAAGGCCGTGCGGGAAGACCGCTACGAGTTCACGGCACACGCCATCGAAGAGGTGGATGAAGACGACCTCACCGAGGAGGAAATCCGCGAAGTTCTTCTACGAGGACGGGTCGTGCGCGAGCTGACCAACGACCCGAGAGGGATCCGCTTCATGGTTCGGGGTAGGCTACGCGGGCGCGAGGAGGAGGTCGAGGTCGTATGTCGCTTTCTTCCGTCGGAACGCTTGCGTATCATCACGGTATACGCGATGGAGGCATGATGCTGGACCGTTCGGACCCATGTGAGTATTGCGGCGAGCTCGTGGACGCGAGTGAAAGGCTCGTCACCGTTTACCGCCACCGCAAAGGGAAGCATTTCATCTTCGAACGCGTTCCCGCACGTGTATGCTCCGCTTGTGGGGAGCGCTATTTCTCGGCCGTCACCGTGCGCGAGATGGACCGGCAGATGAAGAAGGACAAGCCTGGCCAGGCGACCGTGCCGGTGCCGGTGATCTCGTTGCGGGCGGCGAGCTGATCCGACTCCCAGAACGAACCTTGTACCGGTTTTTTGTACCGGTAGAGGAGTGAAAGCGCGTGATGACGCGTGAACACCTTGGACAGCGAAGCATCGGCGAAATCGTTCGCGCTCAACGAAAAGCACCGTAAACACTGGACTTTTTGAGAGCGCTGGAACGGCCTTTTAAGCAGAGGGTTTTGCATCCCAACCAACCCCAAGCGCACCGCTGAGCTCGGCAAGGTTCTCAACGGACTGCGGCGCTCGCTGGACACGAAACGCGACACCACAATCCGCGAAGAAGGCGTCGAGTACAGGCAGATCGACTGCGCACTGAGCCCTGAAAACTGAACACTGACCGGGGTCGTTGGTTCGAATCCAACACGGCTCATTCCAGGGCACAGTTTTCAGGGCGCAGGGCACAGTTTCGGAGGACTTGATCACCGACTGTGCCCTGAGCCCTGAGATCTGAACCCTGAACGGGGTCGTTGGTTCGAATCCAACACGGCTCATTCCAGGGCACAGTTTTCAGGGCGCAGGGCACAGTTTCGGAGGACTTGATCACCGACTGTGCCCTGAGCCCTGAGATCTGAACCCTGAACGGGGTCGTTGGTTCGAATCCAACACGGCTCATTGCTCGCCACGCCCCTGGGGGCGTGGCATTGCGGGTTCGGGGTTCGGGGTTCGGGGTTCAGGGGGAAGAACTAGATCTAGGACGCGGCGTGGCGGGGCATCGGGATCTACGCGTCTGGCGGGACGCGATGGAGCTGGCGGAGGCGGTGTACGGGCTCACCAAGACCTTCCCGCGAGATGAGATTTACGGACTCACGTCGCAGATGAATCGAGCCGCCGTCTCAGTGCCGTCGAATCGCCGAGGGATACGGTCGAGGGGGTAAAGACTACGAGCGATTTGTCGGGCTTGCATACGGTTCGCTGCTGGAGATTGAGACGCAGATCGAGCTCGCCGGCCGATTAGGGTTGGCGCAAAAAAAGCGCGTCGACGATCTGTTCGAACTCAGCGGGAAAGTTGGGCGGCAACTCAACGCGCTGCTGAGCGGCCTGCGCCGTAGCCGAGAATCTCCGGAATCGTAGTTCCCGCACCCC
>CAVRIA010000020.1:0-196528 GCA_963721115.1 uncultured bacterium | reverse complement strand
GGCGCCGTCGCCGAATAAGCTGACGACCTGAAGAAGCCGCTGGACATTTCGAGGTTGTCCGGATAGTTTAGTCATGGAGAAATCCGTGACGCAGGCGGCGACGATCACGTTCAAGGGACGGCGCTTTAAACCGGAGGAGGTGGGCCTCATCGAGAAGGTCGTGGCGTCTTACCCGCGCCTTTCGCGACAGGAACTGGCAAACACGATCTGCGAGCTGCTGAACTGGCGCCGGCCGAACGGTGGCCTCAAGACCTGGGAAGCCAGGGAGATGCTCGAGATGCTGGGTAGCCTGGGCCGTGTGCAGCTTGCGCCGCGGTCTTTGCGTGGTCGGCCACCGGGGTCGAAGACCAGTGTGCCGCACACCGCCCGCGGCGAGCAGCAAGCTGAGCTGCGCGCGGCACTGCACGATGTTGAGCCGATCCGACTTCGTCTGGTCCAGAGCTCTGAGGATCGGCAGCTTTGGCGCGAGCTGGTCGGGCGCTATCACCCACAAGGCCACCGCGTTCCGTTCGGAGCCAGCCTGCGCTACTTGGTCGAGGTCACGCGTCCGCGGCCAGCTGTGGTAGCTTGCCTGCAGCTGTCGAGCCCGGCCTGGAAGATGGCGGTGCGTGACCGCTGGATCGGCTGGGCAGAGCAGGCCCACCGCGCTGGGCTGCAACGGATCGTCAGCAACAGTCGTTTCCTGGTTCTGCCCTGGGTGCACATCCCCTCGCTGGCCAGTCACGTCTTGGGACTCATGGTCCGCCAGCTCTCCGCCGACTGGCAGCGCGCCTATGGCGTGGAGCCGGTGCTGATCGAGACGCTGGTAGAAGCGGGCCGCTCGGGCACGTGCTACCGCGCCGCCAACTGGATTGCACTGGGTCACACCACCGGGCGCGGGCGCATGGATCGCCACCACCAACGCCGTGAGCTCGCCCGCAAGCAGGTATTGGTCTATCCCCTGATCGCTCGGGCGACAGAAACTCTTCGAGAAGATCGCCGCGTGCATCACCATCGTGCCGGAGGGAGCCAGATGGCTGGCCCGTGGAAGAAGGATCGCGGGGAACGCGCGAACCAGAAGTGGCTGGAGATCCGCCGCCGCTACGAGCTGCTTGCCGCTCACCTCGACGAGCGCAGCCGCCGTCACTGGCTGGGTGCCGAGGCGCTCGCCTATGGACGCGGCGGCATCAGCGTGGTGGCCGAAGCGTGCTCGGCCAGTCACCGCACGGTGGAGGCTGGCATGCGAGAAGTCCAAGAAGTGGCGGCGGCGCCCGCCCGCAGCGCCCGTATCCGCCGTCCCGGTGGCGGCAGCAAACCCATCACCGAGAAATTTCCGCGCATCAAAGAAGAGCTCGAGAAACTCGTCGACCCCTGCACTCGCGGCGACCCACAATCGCCGCTGCGCTGGACCTCCAAGAGCGTGCGCCGCCTGGCCGCCGAGCTGACCGAGCGTGGCTTTGCGATCGGTGCCGACAAGGTCGCCGATCTGCTACGCGAGCTGAAGTACAATCTGCAAGCCAACCGCAAGACCCGCGAAGGCAAGCAGCATCCCGATCGCGATGCGCAGTTTCAGTTCATCGCCGCTCACAGCCAACAGTTCATGGCGGCGGGCGACCCGGTCATCTCGGTCGACACCAAGAAGAAGGAGAAGATCGGCACCTACAAGAACGCCGGGCGTGAATATGAGCCACAAGGGCAACCGCAGACGGTCGACACCCACGACTTCGGTGATCGCGATGGCGAAGGCCGGATCATTCACAGCATCCCCTACGGCGTCTACGAGCCGCAACGCAACGTCGGCTGGGTCAGCGTCGGGGTCGATCATGACACCGCCGAGTTCGCCGTCAGCACCATTGGCCAGTGGTGGAACAAGATGGGCCAGCCCGCATACCCTCACAGCCGGCGGGTCATGATTACGGCGGACTCGGGAGGCAGCAATGGCAGCCGCCTGCGCGCCTGGAAGACCCATCTCCAGCGCCTAGCGGATCAGAGCGCTCTGGAGCTCCATGTCTTTCATCTCCCGCCCGGTACCAGCAAGTGGAACAAGATCGAACATCGAATGTTCAGCCAGATTACGCTCAACTGGCGTGGCCGCCCGCTGACCAGCCATGAGGTGGTCGTCAATCTGATCGCCAACACCACCACAACTACCGGCCTGCGCATCCAGGCGGCGCTCGACCCGGCCCGCTATCCAACCGGTGTCAAAGTTTCCGACGACGAACTGGCTGCCGTTCGGATCAAACCCTACGAGTTCCATCCCGACTGGAATTACGCAATTCTGCCCCGTGGCAGCCCCTGAGCACCCAAAACATTTTCCGCCAGGTTGTTCGGCGACGGCGCCTTAGCCTTAGCCTTAGCCTTTGCCTTTGCTTCCTCCCCTCACCCCACCACCGGTAGATCGATGCGCGAGGCGTGCGGGCGGCTGCGGTGGACGTGCAGTGTCGGCGGCCCACCGGGGAGGATGGCGAAGTGGCTCGCGTCGGCGCCGGCAATGGCGAGGCGGAGGCGGTGCCCCGCCTGGAACAGGTACGACATCGGCAAGAGGTCGAACACCAGCTCGGCGATCTCCCCCGGAACCAGCGGTTGCGCGTCGCTTCGCTTGAACGTGCGGTAGGGTACGACCTGCCGGTAGGGCGGCGGCGCGTCGCCGAGCCGGCGGTGGACGGCACGCAGCTGCCCCTCGGTGACGTAGGCGACGCGGCCGGGCGCGGCGACGTCTTCGAGGTAGACGAAGAACGTGCCGTCCGTGGCGCTGGAGGCGACGAAGAGCGTGACGACCGGGTGCCCGGTGACCTCGAGCGGCCGCTCGAGGGGCGGCGACGTGTAGACCAGCAGCTTGGCGTCCTGCCGAACGCGGTCCGGGTAGCGGACCGCGGCGTCGATGCCCGCCTGCGTTCGCCAGCGGGAGCACTCGCCCGTTCCGGCGCTCTGATCGACCAGATACTCGTCGGCTCCGCTCTCGGCGGCCGGCGGCTCGAGCGCCAGGGAACGATCGGCCGCCAGGAAGTACGTGAGCGTCGTCGCCGGCGGCGGCCAGGTATCGGCTCCCTTCCAGCGTCCCTCGACCATGGTGAAGTAGTGCACCGGCGGCTCCCCGCCGATGCCGCTGTCGCGGTCGCGCAGGTGGTGATCGAAGAAGCGCAGCAGCTCGCCGTCGTGATCGAAGCGCGACTTCGCCGGCCCGTGCAGCTGGTCGATGTTCCAACCGCCACCGTGGTTCCAGGGGCCGAGGATCAGACGGCTGCCCGGGGTGCGCACGGTCAGGAAGCGCTTGATCGCGGCGTGCGGGTAGGCGCCGTCGAGCCAGCCGCTGTAGCCGTAGATCGCCGCGCCCGACGCCTCGAGATCGCGCCAGTAGTTGTGCGGGCTGAACAGGCCGATGCTGCCCGACGGATCGACCGGCGTGCCGATCGGGTCGATCGGTGTGCCGAGATCGTGATGGTAGGGGTCCGACGCCGCCACGTCGTCGCGATAGATCAGCGAAAGCGCCTGCTCGTGCACGTCGTAGTTGTCGCGATGAGCGCGGATCGCGTCGGCGCGCAGCGACCGGTCGCGATCGTCCTGCACCGGCTGCACGCCGGTCACCGCGAGCTTCACCCACCAGCCGGCCACCTCGTGCGGGGCGTTGCGGTCGAGGGAGTCGTTGTGGCGCCCCCAGTTCTCGGTGAACCAGGTGGCGTGAATCCCGCCCGGAAAGGCGATGTCGGTGTAGGCGTCGAAGAGCGCGAAGCGCGGCGCGATGGCGCGCACGGCGGGATGCCGGTTGGCGAGCAGGAACTCCGCCGCGCTGCCGTCGTAGGAGATCCCCAGCGCGCCGACCCGGCCGCTGGACCAGGGCTGGCGCACGATCCAGTCGACGACCTCGGCCCCGTCGCGCACCTCGTCGGGCGACCATTCGCACAGACGCGTGCCGTACGACGCGCCCGAGCCGCGGACGTCGACGTCCACCCACGCGTAGCCGCTGGTGACGAAGCGGCGCCGACGCCGCGCGTAGAGGCCGGTGTGGTCGAACGGCTTGCCGCGCAGGAAGAGCCGCCACGGCCAGCGCAGCTCCATCGAGCGATAGTAGCGGGTCTGGTGCAGGATGGCGGGCAGCTTGGCGCCGCCCGCGACCCCGGCGGGCAGGTAGACGTCGACGGCGATGCGCACGCCGTCGCGCATCGTCAGATAGCGGGAGGAATAGGTCATGCCGCGGTAGGCGGGCCGCTCCGCCGCTCCGCCGCGGACCGGATAGACGCCTTCGTCCATCATGCGCTCTCCACGCTCACTGTCGCCGACCATGCCTGCATCGCCCGCAAGGGAAAGCGCGCGCCGGCGGTCACCCGAGGAAGGCGAACGCGGCCGCGAACTTCTTCTTGCCGCCGCTTTCGAGCACGTCACCGTGCGTGACGGTGATGCGGTCGAAGTCCCACTCGAGCACGTGTTTCACCGACGCGCGCGCCGCGGCGCGGTCGCGCATGAAGAAGCGAACGAGCCGATGCGGGCCGAAGCGGCCGGCGGCACCGCTCAGCCAGTAGAAGAGGCGAGCGCCCGCGGTGCGATCGCGCGGCACGTTGAAAGCGAGATCGGTGAGCAGCAGGGTGCGGCTGGCGCGGTGTAGGAAGACCGTCTCGCTGAGTGTCGGGGAGCCGCGAAACAGGTGCTGGTCGACGTCGGCCGCCCACTCCGGCGCGGCCGTGTCGTCGAGCACGGCATCGAAGCGCAGGTCCTTGCGCTTCTCGGGCAGTCCGGGGGCGGCGAAGGCGCGCGCCTGCGGATAGGCGGTGAGGTAGTCGCCGACGAAGAAGTGGTGCACCTTGTTCGGCGCTACGACGGCGCGAACCGGACCGATGGCGTCGAGCGCCGCGCGCGTGGCGTCGTCGAGACGCACCGGCGAGTGCAGAAACAGGCCGCCGTCGGCGAGCCGGATGACGGTCATGCGCGTGCCGATGTCGCCGACGACCAGCTCGAGGCGGCGGGTGGCGACCCAGAGATCGGGGGCCAGTGCAGTCAGCGGCGCGTCGTGCATGGGCCCACACCATGACATGCAGATCCCCGCGAATCGAGCGCGGCAGGCGGCTTCCGTCGCCAGGGCGGGTAAACGGCGTTGTGCTCTTGTGATAGGAGGGGTGCGATGGCGAGCTCAGACGAGGGACGGACCTGGGTGCGCCGCGTGGCGAGGGGGTATCGGGCCGTCGCCATCCTCCTGCTCAATCTCGTCGTGTTGCTCGTCGTCGCGGAGATCGGCGCGCGGCTGCTGCAGCGATTGGTTCCGGCGCTGCGGCCCGATGCCGCGCAGCGGAGCACATTCGTCTCGTATGCCGGCCAGGACTGGGCGCCGGCGTACTGGCGCGAGTTCTCGAGGTCGCACCCCGTGCTCTATCGCCCGTGGGTGATCTGGCGACGTCCCCCGTTTGCCGGCACGATGATTCACGTCGACGCCGAAGGTTTGCGCGTCACACCGGGTGCGCAGTGTGGGCCGGGCGCCTTCACGGTCTTCACCTTCGGAGGCTCGACGATGTGGGGCACCGGCGCAGCGGACGGGCAAACGATCGCCGCCGACCTGCAGGAGATGCTGCGCGCGCGGCTGAAGCGCCCGATCTGTGTACGCAACTTCGGCGAGACCGCCTACACGTCGACGCAAGAGGTGGTGCAGCTGATGCTCCGGCTGCGCGCCGGGGAGCGACCCGATCTGGTCATCTTCTACGACGGCGTGAACGACGTCGCTGCCGGCTACGAATCGGGGCGAGCCGGCGCGCACATCAATCTCCGTCCGATCGCCGACCGCTTCGCCGGTGTCGGCGATGCCAGTCTCGGATCTCGTCTTCTGAGATCGAGCGCGTGGTTCGCCCTGTTTCGACGGTACTTCGCCGCACATCCCCACGGCCCGCCGGTGTCGTATCGCAGCCTGGGGGTCGATGCGCCGTCGCTGGGGCGCGCGGTCGTGGACACGTATCTGGCGCAGCGCCGTCTCGTCGCGGCCCTGGCGCGCGAGTACGGATTTCGGGCGGCGTTCTTCTGGCAGCCGGTGATCATGGTCGGCGCGAAGCCGTTCACCCGCGAGGAGCGGCGCATCGACCGTGCGATCGATCCGGCGAAGCGGGAACTCTACGCCGCGACCTACCGCTTCATGAGCGAGGCGGTGCGGCGGGCTCCGGATCTGTACGACGTTTCGGGCGTATTCGACGGCATCCACGCGCCCGTCTGGATCGACCCGTTTCACGTTGCCCCGCTCGGCGATGAGCTCGTCGCGCGCGCCATGCTGGCCGCGCTCGAACCGCAGCTCTCGGCCGCACAGGCCGGCGATGCCGACCGATCGCCGAAGTAGCGCCACATCCCCGGACCGCAGAACGGGCTCCGCTGCTGCAGCGCCCGGCGAGCCTCAGCTCTCGGGAGCTGCGGCGGCGTGGCGCGTGACCGGGGCGGGGCCCTGCAGGTCGCCGAGGACGGTGGCGGCGAGGCCCGACAGATAGCGGCGCCAGAGCTGCTCGGCGTCCGCTCCTCGGCCGTCGGCGATGGCCGCCGCGACGTCGCGCTGGGCGCGGATGAGGCGGCGGCGCAGGCGATCGCGTCCGGCGTCGTCTACGTCGATCATCGGCACGCGCGACACCGCCTGGCGCGCGACCAGGTCGTGCAGCAGGCGGACGAGAAGCACCAGGGCCGGATTTCCCGACGCCTCGACCAGCGTCTCCTGGAAGCGCATGGCGGGCTCGGCAAGCGACGATGCCCGGCCGACGAGCCGTTCCTCCTCGGCGACGATCGCCTCCAGGGCGCGCGCCGCCTGGCGTGGCGCGCGTCCCGCCGCCAGCCGCGCCGCCGCCGGCTCGAGCATGAGGCGGACCTCGTAGACGTCGGCGATGGTGGCGCCCTGCAGCTGCAGGAGAAGGGCGCAGTGACCGGAGGCGGCGCGGATGTCCGGCTCGCGCACGCGGGCGCCGCCGCGCACCCCGCGTACGACGCGGATGAGGCGCTCCGCTTCCAGAATGCGCAGCGCCTCACGCACCGTCGGCCGCGCCACGGCGAAGTGGGTCATCAGCTCGCTCTCGTTGGGAAGCGGGCTGCCGGGGCGAATCTCGCCGCGGGCGATCTGAGCGCGGATCGCGTCGGCGATCAGCTCCGACGCCTTGGGGACGCGCAACCGCCTGCCTGCCAGCCCCGGCACGGCGCCGCGCGCCTTGTCCTGCTCGTCGTCATTCGGGCTTGATCGCATGTGCGAAATCGTATAATTCGATAGCGAATTAGGCAAGCCGAAGTGAAGGGGACGAGGCCGCCGCAAGGGCGTCGTCGCCAGAGCGAAGACGACAACTCGGCCGGGCGCGGCGCCGCGATGCGAGTCGTGGCGCCGCGGCGGGCACAGCGAAGGAGGAAGGTCGGAAATGGCACGAGAGTACAAGCTGATCTCGGCGGACTCGCACGTTCTCGAGCCGCCCCACCTGTGGACGACGTACATGGCGAAGAAGTTTCACGACAAGGTGCCGCGCGTGGTGCCCGACGGCGAGGGCGGCGAGGCCTGGCAGTTCGCTCCAGGCATCCCCCCCGCGCCGATCGGCATCTACGCCTCGGCGGGGCGGGCGCAGGAGGACGTCCGCTGGACGGGGGTCACCTTCGCGGCGGCGAACCAGGGCAACTTCCGCGGCGAGCCGCGGCTGCAGGAGCAGGACGTCGACGGCATCGACGCCGAGGTGATGTTCGGCTCGGCGCGCATGATGAGTCACTTCTTCTCCGACCCGGATCCGGAGTTCCAGCTCGCCGGCGTGCGCGCCTACAACGACTGGATGGTGCAGGAGATCATGAAGGTCGATCCGAAGCGGCTGATCGGTCTCGCCTGCATGCCGGCGCTGTCGGTCGAGGCGGCGATCGCCGAGATGGAGCGCTGCCTGAAGCTCGGCTTTCGCGGCGTGTGGATCAACGCCATGCCGAGCGTCGGCTCGACGATCCGCCCCGAGGACGATCCGTTCTGGGAGGCGGCGCAGGCGAACGGAGTCGCCATTCATTTCCACGTCCGCGTGATGCGCCAGCTGCTGAAGCCGAAGCCGAAGGGAGTGCGAGGAGACGACCTGATCGGCCTGGCCAGCGTCGGCGCCGCCAACATGATCGTCGACATGGGCGAGATCATCCAGTCGGGCGTCCACGACCGCTTCCCGAACCTGATCTGGGTGATGGTCGAGGCGGGCTCGGGCTGGATTCCCTACATTCTCGAGCAGCTCGACGACCGCTGGCACCGCAACCACCACTGGCTGCCGGTGCAGCTCCAGCACGAGCCGAGCTTCTACTATCGGCGCAACTGGCGCTCGACCTTCATGGTCGATCGCTACGCGGTGGAGAACCGCCATCACATGGGCGTCGACAACCTGATGTTCTCGACCGACTACCCGCACCACGGCTGCGACTGGCCGCACACCCGCCAGACCGTCGACGCGCTCTTCGCCGGCGTTCCCGCCGACGAGCGGGCAAAGATCTGTGCCGGCAACGCGGTGAAGCTGTACGGGTTGGACTGATCGGTAATCAGTGATCAGTAATCAGTGGATCAGTTGACAGTGGTCAGAGATCATAAACTGATCACTGATCACTGGCTACTGATCCCTATTAACTGATCACTGTTTTCTCCACGTACTCCGCGACGCGGTAGGCGAAGGTATGCCCGATGAAGCGGGCGATGTCGTCGCGGATGACGCGCTCCGCCTCGGCAGACGGGAAGAGCTGCTCGCGCCAGTCGCCGTCGCCCCCCAGGTGCAGCTCGGCGAAGCCGTCCCAGTCCTCACCGCCGTCCGAGACGCGGTCGTCGACGACGTTGGTTACATACTTGACGAGTCCCGTGTGATGGCGCAGCGCCAGGGGCACGTGGCGATGCAGCCAATGCTCGACGAAGTCCTTGTGAGGCATGCCGTCGCGGCGCCGCAGCGGGCAGACGAGCTTGGTCCCGGGTGAGCGCGTGCCGAGCGGCGAAGGCGTCTGCTCCGCCTTGTGCACGTGCTCGGTGGCGGCATAGGCGTCGGCGCCCCCCATGAAGCGGGCGACGTCGCGGTGCACGATGCCTTCGCCTTCGGGGGAGTCGTACAGTCGATGCCGGAAGTCGTCGAGGCTGGCGAAGGAGAGCTCGCCGAAGCTGTCGAGCGGCAGCGCGCCGTCCGGGCTCTGCTCGACGATGTTCACGACGTACTTGCGCATCGCCGGGTGGTGGCGGAGGGCGACCGGCACGTGCTCGTCGAGCAGCAGGTGGGCGTAGCGATCGTGCGAGATGTCCGGCCGCCGGCGGCAGAGAAAGAAGAGCTTGACCATGGCGTCATTTGCCGCGGCGCCGTCGAGCTGGTCAAGGGGTGAAGAGTGTGGACGTGTGGCGTGCTGGACGTGTTGACGTGTGACGTGCGACGTGCGGACGTGTGGACGTGCTGCGTGCTGACGTGCTGGAGTGTTGTTCGCCTCTTGCCTAGGCTGTCCTCGGATGAGCGACGACACCGAGAAGACGCTGCGCGTCACCGGCGACCGGCGGCAGGCGGACGACTGGGCGCTGGTGCTGGCGTCCGCCGGCATTCCCGCACGTCTCGACAGGGTCGATGCCGCCTGGGTGGTCGTGGTGCCGGCCGGCGACGTCGTTCGCGCCGCCCGCGCGATCGACGCCTACGAGCGGGAGAACCGCCCTCCCGGGCCCGCTCCGCCCGAGCCCCCCGAGTACGGCCCGACCTTCGCCGGCCTCGCCGCCGCCGGGCTCCTGTTCGTCTTCTACGGCATCGCCGGGCCCGAATCGATGTCCTCTCCGTGGCTCGAGGCCGGCAGCGCCTCCGCCCGGCGCATCCTGAGCGGCGAGGTCTGGCGCGTGGTCACCGCGCTCACTCTGCACGCCAACATCGCCCACGTCACCGGCAACGCCGTCGCCCTCGCCATCTTCGGGACCGCCGTCTGCCGCGCCCTCGGCCCCGGCCTCGGCCTCTTCCTGATTCTCCTGTCGGGGGCGGGGGGAACCTGCTCAACGCCTTCCTGCGCGGGCCGGGCCACATCGGCATCGGCGCCTCCACGGCCGTGTTCGGCGCCTGCGGCCTGCTCGGCGCCATGCAGGTGACGCGCCTGCGGCGCGGTCGTGTCGCCGGCTGGCGCGCCTGGGCGCCGATCGGCGCGGCACTCGGCCTGCTCGCCTTTCTCGGCGCCAGCCCGGAGGCGGACGTCATCGCCCATCTCTTCGGCTTCTGGGTCGGCGCCGTGCTCGGCGCTGCCGCCGCGGCCGGGTTGCGGCGTCCCCCGGGCGTCGCGGTTCAGAGAGCGCTGCTCTTCGCCACCGGTCTCGTCGTCGCCGGCGCGTGGCTCGCCGCGCTGTCGTGAAGGCCGAGCGCCAATGCCAGGGAGTCGAGGTGAAAGCCGATCGGCTTCGCCGAGGAGCCCGTTGAAAAAGCCCGGACGCCCTTCGACAAGCTCAGGACGAGCGGAAAAAGTCGTTGTGAATCAAGGAGGGGATCCGCTCATGCTGAGCTTGTCGAAGCATGGGGTGGGGTTTTTCAACGGCGGCTGGGAGCGTGGTGTCTCACAATCGGACTCACGGACCGGGTGGTGCGAACGGGGAGGGCGAGGCTCCTGCCGAGCCTCGCTGCGCAGGCCAAATGGCTCGCCCTCCCATTCGATCGTCGCGAAGGCTCTTCAGCCACAGCGCAGCACGCGCGCGATGTGGACGTCGTCGCACTCGGCGCAGCAGTCGGCGCACCGGAACTCGTTGTCGATGCCGACACCCCACGAGAACGGCGTCGACGGCGGCGGGGGAATCGGGTCTTGTGTCGCGCCGTAGCACACGATGTTGTCGCGCGTGCACCGGATCGCCACCGTGGCGGTGCCCGAGACTCCCGTCTCGTACACGCTGCCTGCGCTCGGGAACACCCGCCCGTCTTCCTGGAAGATACGAAACTGAATGCCGCGCGCGTCGTCGCAGGCGTCCGTGAGGGTCCAGACGATGGTCGCCCGCGGATCGGGCGTGCCGGTGGGAGTGACAGTCCGGCTCGGGGTCACCGTCGCGGTCGGGGTGTGGGTCGTTTCCTCGGTGGGCGTACGGGTCGGCAGCCGGGGGAACGTTTGGGTCGGCGTCGGCGTCGCCGGACATGCCGCCAGACCGTTGTTCACCGCGGTGATCACCTCGTCGATGCTCACTTCGCCGTTGCCGTTGCCGTCGGCCTCCGGGCAGAGGGCGACCGGCGCCAGCCCGAGGCCGATGTTCACCCCGGTGATGACCTCGTTGATCGTCACCACGCCGTCGCGGTTGCAGTCCCCGACGCACTGAGCTGTCGCCGAGCCGCATCGAAGCGCCACGCCGAGCGCCAACACCGCCGCAAGCCACCCGATCCTCCACATCCGTCCGACCTCCTGTCGCACGCGCCGCAGACTAGCAGCCCGCCGGCGTGCGGGACAGCGCGCGAACCGATTCTCGTGAGACCAGGGGCGAGCCGCAAAGGCCGCCGGGGGGCGTGTGACTCGAGGCGCGGCGGAAGGTACCCGGGTTGCGCTGGCATTGGCGGAAAAGTGCAATCAAAATGGGAAATCGCGATGAGGATTGTTGCCCAAAGAGCAGGCCGGGGAGGGCGGCGGTGAAGATTCTCGTGATCGGTGCGGGGGCGGTGGGCGGCTACTTCGGCGCCAAGCTCGCCGCGGCCGGAGAGGACGTCATCTTCGCGGCGCGCGGGGCGAACCTGGCGGCCCTGCGCGAGCACCGGGCTGCGCGTCGAGAGCATCGACGGCGACTTCCGGGTGGTGCCGGTGCACACCGTCGGCGCCGTCGCGGAGGCGGGACGCTGCGACGTCGTCCTGGTGTGCGTGAAGTCCTACGACACCGCCGTGGTCGCCGCGCAGCTGCGCCGGGTCGCGGACGCGCAGACGATCGTGCTGTCGCTGCAGAACGGAGTCGAGAACGAGGCGATCCTGCAGCGAGAGCTCGGCGGCCCTCCGCCGATGGCCGGATTGACGCACATCGGCGCGGAGCTGGTGGCTCCCAGGCGTCGTCCGCCATGTCTCGGGCGGGCGCATCCTCTTCGGAGAGCTCGACGGGGCCGTCAGCGAACGCGCGCGGCGCCTCGAGGTTCTGTTGCGCGGCGCCGGCATCGCGACGCACCTGTCACGACACGTCGAGGTGTTGCTCTGGGACAAGCTGATGTGGAACGCCGCCTTCAACGCGGTGACGGCCATCGCACGGGCCACGGTCGGGGAGGTGCTGCGCAAGCCGGACGGCCGCGCCCTGATCGACGCGGCGATGCGAGAGGTGACGGCGGTGGCGCGGGCGAACGGGGTGGCGCTCGATCCCGCCCGCATCGAGCCGGAGATCGAGCGCAGCCTGGCCGAGCTGGCCGACCTGCGCACGTCGATGTTGCAGGACCTCGAACGGGGCAAGCGCCTCGAGCACGACGCGCTGAACGGCGCCGTCGTGCGCGCCGCCGCGCGCGCCTCCGTCGATGCTCCGATCCACCGCACGCTGCACGCCCTGCTGTCGTGTCTCGACGCGGGCGCGGCGAGGTGAGGGAGTTGAACGACCATGAAGTCGTCACCAGCCCGCCGTGGTCCGAAGACGACCCGATGTCCGGGTCGCGGTCCTATTCTGGGGGCGCCCCGCGACCCAACCCCTGTGCAGGCGCGGACGCCCGCACCACAATGATGACAGCAACAGCAATGCACCTTGGCCGATCTCAGGTCGCAGTCCTGTTGTGGTGCAGGCCTCCGGCCTGCGCAGCGGCCCAGGGGGCCGCTGACCTCCCCGCGACTGCCCGCGTAGAAGACCTTTCGCCCTACGCTCCTTCTCGCTCCCGCACGCGGCGGCGCGCCTGATCGACGATCGCCAGCAGGGCGCGCGCCATGTCGTCGTTGGCGGCGTGGACGATGCTGGTGCGGTCGTCCCGCAGGCGGCGCTCGCCGAGAGGGCGGCCGTCGAAGTCGACGGAGCGCCCGCCGGCGCCGGCGACGACCGCGGCGGCGGGGACGAGGTTGAACATGTTCTCGTTGACGACGACGAAGCCGCCGCCCTGCGACTCGATCCACTCCTCGCCGTCGCGCCAGCCGAGCAGGACGCGCTGCAGGGCGCTGAGATTGGCGTACTGGCGCAGGACGTCGAAGGCGCCTCCCTCGTGGCGGTTGATGAGCAGGCGATAGAGCTCGACGACCAGCTCCTCGTCTCCGGGCTGGCGGGTCTCGCGGTCGAAGGCCTGGAAGGAGTCGAGGTAGACCATCGACTGCGCCAGGTTGGTGTTGGTGCTGGTGAAGACGCGCCGGCCGGGCGGAGGGCCGCCGTCCCAGTCGGCGGCGTCGGCGACATCGTAAGTCACCGAGCCGGTGGCGCCGGGGACGACCGCCAGCTCGGACGGGTAGGCGCGGTAGCGCGGCGGATTGCCGTCGACGACGGCGGCGACGGTGAAGTCGCCGACGCGGAGCTCGTCGAGAGGGGAGGCGGTGGGGAGGGTGAACGCCAGTGCCGCCGCCCAGCCGCCGTCGTTCACCACGCGCAGCCGCCGGCGGGGCAGGTCGTTGCCCAGCCCGCCGATCTTGATGGTGCCGTCGACGGCGTCCATGTAGGCGAAGATCGCGCGCCGGTCGCCGCCCGACGAGCCGATCGACTGGACGGTGCCGCTCTTGGGGTCGACGACGAGGTCGACGCGCAGGCCGACGCGGCGCGAGAGCTGCTCGAGGTGCTCGATGCCGATGGTGTCGCCGAGATGATCGACGTAGCGCGCCAGCTCGCGCACCACGGGCTTGAGCGGCGAGGCGCTCGGCGTGGCGCGCTGCGAGGGAGGCAGCGCCTGCAGGGCGGCGCGGATGGCGCGTCCGGCGCGGACGCCGGTCGCGGCGCAGGCGCAGGCGATCTGGAGATCGTCCATGGGCCTCGGGTCGCCCGGCTCGGCGCCCTTCAGCGAGCCGCGGCGGAGGACAGCGGCGTCCGGCCGCGAACGAAGTCGCCGATGCGATCGATTGCCTGGCGTGCCTCTTCGAGGAGCGGTGCGAAGATCTGCCAGACGTGGATCATGCCCTCCCAGGGCTCGAGTTGGACGTCGACGCCCTCGGCGCGCGCCTTCTCCGCCAGGCGGGTGGCGTCGTCGAGCAGCGTCTCGGCGGTGCCGACCTGGATCAACAGCGGCGGCAGCCCGGCGAGGTCGGCGTGCAGCGGCGCGGCCAGGGGCGTGCGCGGGTCCGCGCCGCCGAGGTAGAGGCTCGCCATCTCCAGCAGGTGCTGGCGCTGCACCATCGGATCGACGTCCGCCTTGCTGTGCATCGACTCCCCGAGCCCTTCGAGATCGACCCAGGGCGACAGGCAGAACCCGGCCGCGGGCAGCGGCTCGCCGGCGTCGCGCAGGGCCACCAGCGTGGCCACGGTCAGGCCGCCGCCGGCGGAATCGCCGCCGATCGCGATGCCGGACGGATCCGTCCCCCGGGCGAGGAGCCAGCGATAGGCGGTCACGGCGTCCTCCACCGCGGCCGGGTGGGGATGCTCGGGGGCCAAGCGGTAGTCGACGTTGAGGACGCGTGCCGCGGCGGATCGCGACAGGCGCGACGCGAGCTCGCGGTGCGTGTTGATCGAGCAGATCACGTAGCCGCCGCCGTGCAGGTAGAGGATGGTTCGACCGTCCTCGGCGCCGGGCGCCGCCACCCATTCCGCTCCGACGCCGGAGGCGTCGACCGGCTCGACCTGCACGTCGGCGGGCAGCGCGAAGACGTCGGAGATCGCTTCGGCACCGGCGCGCATCTCCTCCAGGCTGGGCGTTTGCCCCGTCTGCCGGGCGCGCAGCAGGGAGACGACCATCTCGAGCTCTTGCATCGACATCGCTGTTCCTCCGTTCCAGACTCGCTGTCGGGCCGTACCCCTAACACCGCAACAACCCAACAACCAACAACCTGTTCCTACCCTTCTCTGCCGAGCGGCTCGCCGTGGCGCAGCGACAGGGTCACCTCGACGGCGTCGTTGTCGGGCAGCAGGCGGCTGGTGAAGCCGAGCCCCTGCGTCAGACGCAGCATGGTGCGGTTGTCGGTGAGGACCTGACCGACGATCTCCGCCGTGCCGCGGCCGCGGCAGTAGCGAATCATCTTGTCGAGCAGCAGGAAGCCCAGCCCCTGAGCCTTCAGGTCGGAGCGCACGTTGATGGCGAACTCCGCGTGGACGTTGTCGGGGTCGGTGACCGTGCGCACGACGCCGAGCGTCTCCGGCTCGCCGTGCTCGTCGGTCGCCGTGGCGATGAACGCCATCTGCGCGATCGTAGTCGATCTGCGTGAAGCGGGCCATCTCCGAGTGCGGCAGGTTGCGCACCAGACCGAAGAATCGAAAGCGGATGTCCTCCGGCGTGAGGCGAGAGTGAAACCTCTGATGAGCCGGCTCGTCCTCGGGACGGATCGGACGCAGCAGGACGCGCCGGCCCGAGCGCAGGGTCACCCACTCCTCCAGCTCGCGCGGGTAGGGGCGGATCGCCAGGCGATCGGCGCCGCTGCCGCTCGCCCGCGCGACTTTCATGCGCGCGTCCAGCGCCACCACGCCGTCCTCGTCGGCGAAGAGCGGGTTGATATCCAGCTCGACGACCTCCGGCAGGTCGACGATCAGCTGCGAGACCTGGAGAAGGGTGAGGGAGACGGCGTTCAGGTCCGCCGCCGGCCGGTCGCGATAGCCGTGCAGGAGGCGGGCGACGCGGGTGCGGGCGATCAGGTGGCGGGCCAGGGCCAGGTTGAGAGGCGGCAGCCCGATCGAGCGATCGCCGATGGCCTCGACCGCGGTGCCGCCGTGGCCGAAGAGGACGATCGGCCCGAAGGTGGGGTCGGTGGCGGCGCCGACGATGAGCTCGCGGGCATTGGGGCGGCGGACCATGGTCTGAACCGTAAAGCCGGTGATGCTGGCCTGCGGCGCCAGGCGGCCGATGCGGTCCCGCATCGCCTCGGCGGCGGCGCGGACGGCGTCGGCGGTGTCGAGGTCGAGGCGCACGCCGCCGACGTCGCTCTTGTGTGTCACGTCCGGCGAGAGGATCTTGAGGGCGACCGGGAAGCCGATGCCCTCGGCGATGCGCGCGGCCTCGTCCGGCGTTGCCGCGATCCGGGTCTCGACGACCGGGACCCCGTACGCGGCGAGCACCTCCTTGGCCTCGTGCTCGCTGAGCAGGGAGCGCTCCTCGCCCAGGGCGACCTCGACGATGCGCCGTGCGGCGCCGATGTCGGGACTGAAGTCGACCGGCGCCGAGGCCGGGGTCTCCATCAACATCTCCTGGTTGCGGCGGTACTCGACCAGGTGCAGGAAGGCGCGCGTTGCCTTGTCCGGGGTGTCGTAGCTGGGCAGGCCGGCTTCGGCGAACAGCTGCCGCGCGTGAGCGGCGCTCTCGCCGCCGAGCCAGCTGGTGAGGACGTTGCGCGGCGCCTGGCGCGCCACGCCGATCACGGCGCGGGCGGCGTCGACACCGGAGGCGATGGCCGTCGGCGTGTGCATGACGAGGACGGCGTCGACGCCGGGGTCCTTGAGCATGATCTGCAAGGCGTCGGCGTAGCGCTTTCCCGGTGCGTCGCCGATGATGTCGACCGGATTGCCGCGCGACCAGGTCGCCGGGAGGACCCCGTCGAGCTCCAGGATCGTCTCCGGGGCGAGCTCCGCCAGGTGCCCGCCGCGCCCGACCAGAGCGTCGGTGGCGAGCACGCCCGGGCCGCCTCCGTTGGTGAGGATGGCGAGGCGGTCGCCGCGCAGGGGACGCGTGCGCGCCAGCGTCTCGACGGCGTCGAACAGGTCGTCGGTCTGGAAGACGCGCAGCATGCCGGTGCGCCGCAGGGCGGCGTCGTAAACGTCGTCGGCGCCCGCCAGGGCGCCGGTGTGGGAGGTCGCCGCGCGCGCCCCCTCCGGGAAACGCCCCGCCTTGATGGCAATCAGCGGCTTGTTGCGCGCCGCGGCGCGGGCGGCGGACATGAACTTGCGGGCGCCGCGGATCGACTCGATGTAGAGCAGAATGGCGCGGGTCGACGGCTCGCTGCCGAGGTAGTCGAGCAGGTCGCCGAAGTCGACGTCGGCGCCGTTGCCGAGCGAGATGAAGTGGGAGAAGCCGATCCCGGCGGCGCGCGCCCAGTCCAGCACGGCGGTGCACAGCGCCCCCGACTGGGAGATGAAGGCGAGCTTCCCCGGCGCCGCGTGGGTGTGCGCGAAGCTGGCGTTGAGGCCGATCTCGGGTACCAGCAGGCCCAGGCAGTTGGGACCGAGGACGCGCAGCAGGTGTGGGCGGGCCGCGTCGAGCATCTGCTGCTGGAGGGACGCCGCGCCGCTATCGAGGCCGGCGGTGAGGACGATGGCGGCCTTCGCTCCGCGCTGGCCGAGCTCGGCGATCAAGGGAGGAACGGTCGCGGGCGGCGTGCAGATGACCGCCAGATCCGGGGCGACGGGCAGACTGGCGACGTCGGGATAGGCGAGCACACCCGCCACCGCCTGGTATTTCGGGTTCACCGGCATTACGGGGCCGGCGAATCCACCCATCAGCAGGTTGTGGATCACGGTGGCGCCGACGCTGTTGGGCCGGGTGGAGGCACCGATGACGGCGATGGAGCCGGGGCGAAGGAGAGAATCGAGATGTCGGATGCTCACGGGAGACCTTTCGTCGCCGCGGCAGTATACGGCACACGCGGCTCGGGATGAACCCCTCGCGGAGCGCCGCGTCTGCCCCGCATCTTTGCGCGCCACCGCTGCCGAGAAGTGGCACGATGGAACGGCGATAGGTTTGCGTTGACAAGCCGATATTCGGACGGTCTAAATCGCAGTCATGAACGTGCGCATCGCGACTCGCGTGGGAGGGTGGTTGTTCAAGCGGGTGGTGGCGCCCGGCGGGCTGCTTGCGACCCTGGCCGGTCTCGTCCTGTTGCTGGGGGGCGCCACGCCCGCCGGGGCGTCGCTTTTGATCGTTCCGGACGACCAGGCGACGATCCAGGCGGCGCTCGACGCGGCGCTGGCCGGCGATACGATCGAGGTCCGGCAGCAGGTGTACCACGAGAAGATCGCGTTCCCGCGCAGCGGCAACGCGGTCGACGGCTACATCACGCTGAAGGCGTTTCCGGGCGACGAGCCGGTGCTCGACGGCACCGGGGTGAGCGGCAGCAACATGGTGCTGATCGAAGACCGCAGCTACGTGAAGCTGATCGGATTCGAGATCCGGAACGACCTGGGCGTCAACGACGGCTCCGGCGTGCGCTTCCTCGGATCGGGGTCGAACATCGAGATCCGCGACAACGAGATCCACGACATTCGCGGCCAGCATGCGATGGGGATCACCGTTTACGGCACCGGCGCGACCCCGATCTCGAACCTGATCATCGACGGCAACGAGATTCACGACTGCGAGCCCTTTCGCAGCGAGGCGCTGACGCTGAACGGCAACGTCACCGATTTCCAGGTGACCAACAACGTCGTGCGCGACGTCAACAACATCGGCATCGACTTCATCGGCGGCGAGAGCGACATCCAGCCCGACTCCAGCAAGGTGGCGCGCAACGGCGTCTGCCGGGGCAATACCGTGCTGCGCGCCAGAGAGCAGGGAGGCGGTTACGCCGGCGGCATCTACGTCGACGGCGGGCGCGACATCGTGATCGAGAACAACACCGTCTCCGGCTGCGATCTCGGCATCGAGATCGGGGCCGAGAACTCGGGCATCGTCGCCAGCGGCGTGATCGTGCGCGACAACCTGGTCTTCGCCAACGAAAAGGCGGGCATCGTCTTCGGCGGCTACAAGAGCTCGGTCGGCCGTACCAAGAGCTGCCAGTTCCTGAACAACACCTGCTACGAGAACGACACTCTGGGCGAGGGGCTGGGCGAGCTGTGGATCCAGTACGCCGAGGACAACCAGATCCGCAACAACGTCTTCTACAGCACCTCGCAGAACGTGCTCCTCTACTCGGAGGCGGGCAACGTCAACAACACGCTCGACTACAACCTCTGGTACACCGAGGCGGGCGCCGGCAGTGCGGAGTTCGTCTGGCAGGGCACGTCGTACGGGAGCTTCGCCGCGTATCGGGCGGCGACCGGCCAGGACGCGAGCTCGCTGTTCGCCGACCCCGCTTTTTCCGACGCCGCGGCCGGCGATTTCCATCTGCAGGGAACCTCACCGGCGATCAACGCGGGCGATCCGGCCTTCGTGCCCGGCGCCGGAGAGGTCGACCTCGACGGCACGCCGCGCGTCAACGGCGCCCGCGTCGACCTCGGGGCGGACGAGGCCACCGTCTGTGGCGACGGGAGCATGGATCCCGGCGAAGAGTGCGACGACGGCAACCTGGTCGACGGCGACGGCTGCGACAGCAACTGCACCGTCACCGCGTGCGGCAACGGCATCGCGACCGCCGGCGAGCAGTGCGACGATGGCAATACGAGCGGCGGCGACTGCTGCTCGGCGGCCTGCCAGTTCGAAGGCGCTGGGTCGGCCTGCGACGACGCCGACGTCTGCACCAGTGCCGACGCCTGCGACGGCGCCGGGGCTTGCGCCGGCAGCGCCGCGCCGGCGCCCGTGTGTCGCATGCCGACGGGCAGCGGCAAGTCGCTCCTCCTCCTCAAGGACAAGAGCAACGACAAGAGCGACCTGCTGCTCTGGAAGTGGACGCGCGGTGAGGCGACGACGCCGGCGGAGTTCGCCGACCCGACGGTCGCGACCACCTACACCCTCTGCGTGTACGACGCTTCGGCGGCGGTGCAGCCCCTCGTCGAAGCGCGCGCCCAGGTGGGCGGCGAGTGGAAGCTGAGCGGCTCCGGGTACCGCTACCGGGACCGCGCGCGCTCTCCGGACGGCCTGCTGTCGATCAAGCTCAAGCCGGGCGCCGCCGGCAAGGCGCTGGTCAAGGTGAAGGGGAAGGGCTCGAACTTGGCGCTGCCGGCGCTCGGTCTCGCGTCGCCGGTGGTCGTGCAACTGCGGCGCAGCGGCGGCGGCTGCTGGGGGGCGACCTTCTCGAGCCCATCGCGCAACGACGCGTCGCAGTTCAAGGCGAAGAGCGACTGAGACGCGCGCGCAGGAGTTTCCCGCTGCGCGCCAGGCAGGTCCCGGCGGGGCGCGGCCCGGCGGCGGCCCGGCGCCCCGATTAATGTCTGGACAATACTTGACAGAAGCTCGTGGGGTAGGTAAGAAAGGCTCCATGGGCAGACATCGACCGGTTGGAACGCTGCCCGCGGCGGCGTGGGGGCAGGCATGGGGCCGTCGATGAAGATGCACGACTCCTACCCGCTGCGCACGGTGGCGCGGCTGACCGGCCTGACGCCCGATCTGATTCGCGCCTGGGAGAAGCGCTACGGGGTCGTCTCGCCGGAGCGCGGCCCGCGCGGGGCGCGTCTCTACACGGTCGAGGACGTCGCGCACCTCCGCCTGCTCGCCCGTGTGGTCGGGTCGGGCCGGGCGATCGGTGACGTCGCCAAGCTCGGGCGGCGAGAGCTCGAGTCCCTGGCCGGCGCCCCGGCGCCCTCCGGAGCCGACGGCGGGAGCGCCGCCGAAGGGCCGGGCCAGAAGGTCGTCCAGCGGGCGCTGGCCGCCGTGTCGAGCTTCGATGCGGAGGCGCTCGACCGCCGGCTCGGCGACGCACTCCTCGCCCTGGGCAGCGGGCCCTTCATTCGGCGGGTGGCGTTTCCGCTGCTGACGGAGGTCGGGAGACGGTGGAGCGAGGGGACGCTGTCGGTCGCCGACGAGCACCTCGTTTCGGGCCTCCTGCACAACCTGCTCGGCAGCCTGCTGCGCCTGCGCGGGCAGGTGGCGAGGCCGCCGGTCCTGCTGGCCACGCTTTCGGGGGAGCGGCACGAGTTCGGCCTGCTGCTAGTCGCCCTTCTGCTCGTCGACGCCGGTATCGGTGTCTCCTACCTGGGGGCTGACCTGCCGGTGGCCGATGTGGTGGAAGCGACGCGCCGCTCCGGCGCGATGGTGGTCGGCGTGAGCGTGGTCAACGGCGAGAACCGCCGCCACGCCGCGCAGCAGATCGTGCAGCTGGAGCGGCAGCTCCCAGCGACCACCGAGGTCTGGCTGGGCGGGCGCGACGCGCGCGCCGTGGCGGCGGCGAGAAGGACACGCGCGCTCGTTCTGGACGAGGTCGAGCGGGTGGAAGCCGAGATCGCACGCATTCGGGAGAGAGCGGCGCTGCGCGCGTGAGGCGCGGCACGGCCGGGTACGGAGGGACGATGAACGACGCACACGCGTATGGAAATTCCGATGTCGAGGGGACGGCGGCGGCGACGGGGAGGGACCGGGGCAGCCTGCCCACGCAGGAGCTGCATGTGATCGAGCACCTGATGGCGGGCGGCCAGATGTTGTCCGCGCAGGTCTCCACGGCGAGCAATTGGACGCCCGAGAAGAAGCTGGGCGGGGCCGTGCTGGCGTCGGCGTTGGTCGAGATCCGCGACCACCACGGAGACCCGCACTACCGGCGGCGCACGGCCGAGGATCTCGAGTGGATCCACGCGGACGATGCCGAGTGGCCCTTTTCCTTCGTGCGGCTGTGTGCCCTCTTCGAGCTCGACACCGACTGGGTACGCGAGGTGGTGGCGCGCTGGGTGGCGACGCCCCTCGCCGAGCGCACGCGCCCGGGAACGCCGTATCGCCACGCCGCCTGAGCGCCTGGGTCAGATCGGCTCGTCGAATAGCCGGCGCAAGCCGGACGAGCTGGCACCGGCGGGGAGCAGGCGCAGCAGGGTATTGCGCGCGGCGCAGGCGAACGGCGACTGCCACTGGGCGATGCGACCGAGGCGACGCGATCGGTTCTGCACCCACTGCACGCGCGGCCGGCGCCGGCG
The DNA here is from genome assembly GCA_963721115.1 of uncultured bacterium. Lineage (GTDB taxonomy): Bacteria > Desulfobacterota > Binatia > HRBIN30 > CADEER01 > CAVRIA01. The sequence continues at coordinate 174,861 of CAVRIA010000020.1, read as the reverse complement.
CTCGTAAGCCGCCAGTGCCGCCTCGAGCGGCGCGACGCCAGCGAGACTCTCGGCGAGCACGGCGGCGTCCTCGATCGCCATGGCGGCTCCCTGACCGAGGTTGGGAGTGAGGGCGTGAGCCGCGTCGCCGAGCAGGACGACTCTGCGCCGGTGCCACGGGGCCTGAACGACATCTTCGATGTCGTTGTGAAGGAGCTGCTCCGGACGCTGCAGGCGCTCCAGCACGGCGGGAACCGCGCCGCCGAAGTCTTCGAACCGCTGGCGGAACCGCTGCAGCCGCCCGTCCTCCGGGTCAGCCTCCTGCGCGGGGGCGTTGGAGGTGGCGAAGCAGTAGAGAAGCCCGTCCCCGATCGGCACGAGACCGAAGCGCCGGCCCGCTCCCCACATCTCCAACGGATGGTCGATCCCAGCGACGCCCGGCACAATCAGGCGCCAACAGGTGTAACCGGCGTAGCGCGGCGGGTTGGCGCCGAAGACGAGATCGCGCACCTGCGAGCGCAGGCCGTCGGCGCCGACGACCAGATCGTACTCGTCGCCCGTGCCGTCGCTCAGCTCGACGCGCGGGCGATCCGCTTCGGCGTCGATTGCCGCCGGCGTCGTTCCCAGGCGCACGGGCGTGTCGCCGATCGATTCGTGCAAGGCCTCGTGTAGGGCGGCGCGGTGGATGGCCACGGAATGCGTCTCGCCCGGCGCGATCGGAGCGATGTCCATTGCCGCCAGCGGGCGCCCGCGCCGGTCGGCGATCTCTCCGTGCTCGACCGCACGGCCGCGCGCCGCCACCGCGGCGCCGGCTCCCAGGCGGTCGAGGACGCGCATCGCGTTGACACCGAGCGCGATGCCGGCGCCGACCGGCGCCCAGGCCGGTGCGCGCTCGATCACCTGCGGCCGAAAGCCGGCGCGCCGCAGCGCCCGCGCGGCCGTCAGCCCGCCGATCCCGCCTCCGACGATCAGGATCCGCACACAGCGGATCCGTGGCTGGCGCGCGCTGACAACCTCATGCCGCCGCTCTTCCGAGAAGGTGGCGCAGCGCCTCCTCGAGGTCGGGGTGGCGGAACGGGTAGCCGGAGGCGTTGAGCCGGTGCGGCTCGACGCGCGTGCTCGACAGCAGGAGCTCGTCAGCCATTTCGCCCATGGCCAGACGGGCGGCGAAGGCCGGCACCGGGAAGATCGTCGGGCGGGAGAGGACGCGGCCGAGCGTCCTGGTGTAGTCGCGATTGGTGACCGGGTTGGGGGAGACGACGTTCACCGGTCCTGCCAGCTCGGCGTGGCCGAGCGTATGGTGGATGGCGCCGACCGCGTCGTCCAGCGCCACCCAGCTCATGTACTGCTTGCCCGAGCCGACGACGCCCCCGAGGCCCAGCCGGAAGATCGGAAGCATGGTGGCGAGCGCCCCGCCGGCGGGGCTGAGGATGACGCCGAAGCGCAGGAGGGTGACGCGCACTCCACGTTGCAGGACCGGCTGCGCGGCGCCTTCCCACTCCCGGCAGACGTCGGCGAGGAAGCCGGCGCCGGGCGCGCTGTCCTCGTCCACGACGTCCTCGCCGCGGTCCCCGTAGAAGCCGATCGCGGAGGCGCAGATCAGCGCGGCGGGGGGCTCCTCGAGAGCGGTGAGCGCTCCGACGAGCAGCTGCGTTCCCTCGACCCGGCTGTCGCGGATGCGCCGCTTTCTCTCCGCCGTCCAGCGCCCGGCGGCGATGCTCTCCCCCGCCAGGTGGATCACGGCGTCGAGCCCTTCCAGGCGCGCGGCGTCGATCTCCGCCGCATCGGGATCCCAGTAGACGTTCGTCGAGCCGCGCCCGGGGCGCGCGCGCACCACGCGGCGCACTTCGTGCCCGGCCGCGCTCAGAGACGGGACCAGAGTGCTGCCGACCAGGCCGGTCGATCCGGTAACGGCGATCTTCATCGTCTGCGCCTCGCCCATCACCGATAATAGCAGGTTGTCGAGTTGTTGGGTTGTTCGTTGTTGGTAATCAAAGCTCCCACAACCAACAACCCACGACCTCACCCCCACCAGGTCTTCAGCGTGGCGATGAGGTAGTCGCGGTTCATGCGCGCGATGTTGGCGACCGAAATCTCCTTCGGGCACACGGCCTGGCACTCGCCCTCGTTGGAGCAGGGGCCGAAGCCCTCGGCGTCCATGGCGTCGACCATCGCCTTGACCCTCCGGTAGCGCTCGGCCTGTCCCTGCGGCAGGCGCGACAGCTGCGTGATCTTGGCGCCGACGAAGAGCGCCGCCGAGGCGTTCTTGCAGGCGGCGACGCAGGCGCCGCAGCCGATGCAGGCGGCGGAGTCCATGGCGGCGTCGGCGATCTCCTTGGGAATCGGGATTTGGTTCCCCTCCGGGGCGCTTCCGGCGTCGAGCGAGATGTATCCGCCGGCCGCGATGATGCGGTCGAAGGCGCTGCGGTCGACCACCAGGTCCTTGATTACCGGGAAGCCCTGGGCGCGCCACGGCTCGATGGTGACGGTATCGCCGTCCTCGAAGTGGCGCATGAACAGCTGGCAGGTGGCCGTGGCCCGCTGGGAGCCGTGCGCCAAGCCGTTGACCATCATGCCGCACGAGCCGCAGATCCCCTCGCGGCAGTCGTAGTCGAAGGCGATCGGATCCTCGCCCTTGCGGATCAGGTCGTCGTTCACGACGTCCAGCATCTCCAGGAAGGACATGTCGGGGGAGACGTCCTTGGCCGTATACTCCACGAGCCGGCCCGGGGCGTTCCGGTTCGGCTGGCGCCACACCCGCAGCTTCAACGTCAGATTCGCCATCAGACTCCTCGATTACTTGTAGCTCCGCTGCTTGACCTCGACGAACTCGAACGTCAGCGGCTCCTTGTGCAGCTCCGGCTCCGCGCCCTCGCCCTTGTATTCCCACGCCGCCACGTAGGAGAAGTTCGCGTCGTCGCGCAGCGCCTCGCCGTCCTCCGTCTGGCTCTCCTCGCGCAGATGGCAGCCGGCCGACTCGCGGCGGTTGAGGGCGTCGATGATCAGCAGCTCGGCGAACTCCATGTAGTCGGCGAGCCGCAGCCCGAACTCGAGGTTCTTGTTCAGGTCGGCGTCGCGGCCGACGATCTTGACGTTCTGCCAGTACTCCTCGCGCAGCCGCCGCACCTGGCCCAGGGCGTCCTGCAGCCCGGCCGCGTTGCGCGCCATGCCGACCTGGTTCCACATCACGTGTCCGAGCTCGCGGTGGAAGTCGAGCACGGTCTTGTTGCCCTGCACGGCGAGCAGCTTCGCGATTCGCTTCGACACGGCTGACTCCGCCTCGTCGAAGGCGGCGTGATCCACCTTGACCGGCTGCAGCCGCGCGCCGGCCAGGTAGTTGGCGAGCGTATAGGGGATGATGAAGTAGCCGTCGGCCAGCCCCTGCATGAGGGCGCTGGCGCCGAGGCGATTGGCGCCGTGATCCGAGAAGTTCGCCTCGCCGAGAACGTGCAGGCCGGGGACGTTGCTCATCAGGTTGTAGTCGACCCACAGACCGCCCATGACGTAGTGCACGGCCGGGTAGATGCGCATCGGCGTCTGGTACGGGTCCTCGCCGCTGATGCGCTGGTACATCTGGAACAGGTTGCCGTAGCGCTCCTCGATGGTCTGGCGGCCGAGGCGCTTGAGCGCGTCGGAGAAGTCGAGATAGACCGCGCGGCCGGTCGGCCCGACGCCGCGTCCCTCGTCGCAGACCATCTTGGCGTTGCGCGACGCCACGTCGCGCGGCACCAGGTTGCCGAAGCTCGGGTAGCGCCGCTCGAGGAAGTAGTCGCGCTCGCCGTCCGGAATGTCCTTCGGCGCCCGCTGGTCGCCCTTCTTCTTCGGCACCCAGACGCGGCCGTCGTTGCGCAGGCTTTCGCTCATCAGAGTCAGCTTCGCCTGGTACTCGCCGCCCTCCGGGATGCAGGTCGGGTGGATCTGCACGTAGCAGGGGTTGGCCATGTAGGCGCCGCGCTTGGCGCAGCGCCAGGCGGCGGTGACGTTGCTGTTCCCGGCGTTGGTCGACAGGAAGTAGACGTTGCCGTAGCCGCCGGTGCAGAGCAGCACGGCGTCGGCGGCGTAGCGCTCCATGGCACCGGTGATGAGGTTGCGGGTGACGATGCCGCGCGCGCGCCCGTCGACCAGGACGAGGTCGAGCATCTCGCGGCGCGGGAAGATCTTGACCTGGCCGCTGTCGACCTGCCGCATCAGCGAGCCGTAGGCGCCGAGCAGCAGCTGCTGTCCGGTCTGCCCGCGGGCATAGAAGGTGCGCGACACCTGGGCGCCGCCGAAGGAGCGGTTGGCGAGCAGCCCGCCGTACTCGCGAGCGAAGGGCACTCCCTGCGCGACGCACTGGTCGATGATGTCGACGCTCACCTGGGCGAGGCGGTACACGTTGGCCTCGCGCGAACGGTAGTCGCCCCCCTTGATGGTGTCGTAAAAGAGGCGGTAGACCGAGTCGCCGTCGTTCTTGTAGTTCTTCGCCGCGTTGATGCCGCCCTGCGCGGCGATGCTGTGCGCGCGGCGCGGGCTGTCGAGGATCGTGAAGGCGAGCACGTTGTAGCCGAGCTCGCCGAGCGTGGCCGCCGCCGACGCTCCTGCCAAGCCCGTGCCCACCACGATCACGGTGTGTTTCCGCCGGTTGGCGGGGCTCACCAGACTCATGGCGAACTTGTGCCGGTCCCACTTGCTCTCGAGGGGACCTCCCGGAACCTTGCCGTCGAGGATCACAGATTGCCTCCCATGAAGTAGACCACGATCGGAATCGACAGGAAGCCGACCGCCAGAACGACGGCCAGGAGCTGGCCAAAGCGGCGCAGCGGCTTGCGGTAGTGGACGCCGATCGACTCGAAGGCGCTGCCGAAGCCGTGCCAGAGGTGGAACCCGATCACCACCATCGCCACGACGTACCACAGCACGTAGAGCGGGCTTCGAAAGACCTCGAGCACCAGCCGGTGCAGGTCGCGCACGCCCGGCTCGGCGGCCGAGGCGTAGTACGGACCGTATTTGAACGTCCAGATGTGCAGCGGCACGAAGACCAGGACGACCAGCCCGGTGAGGATCATCGTGGTCGACGACCAGCTCTTGTGGCTGCTGTAGCCGGCCCACTTCTTCTCCTGGTACGGCTCGGGCCGCGCCGCGCTGCTCCTCTGGTAGACGATCAGGCCGGAGGCGAAGTGGGCGAGGAAGAGCAGCAGGAGGACGATCTCGGCGACGTAGATGAGGGGCGTCGACACGAGCTTGTGGCTGTAATCGTTGAAGGGCTGGGCGCCCTCGAAGATCAACAGGTTGCCGGCGAGGTGAATGATCAGAAAGCCGATCAGCAGAAGCCCGGTCAGGCCCATGAGGATCTTCCGCCCGACCGACGAAGACACAAAGCGTGCGATGCTCGACACGTCCGACCCCGCTACGGTTGAGGGGTCACCGCCGCGAGCGGCGGTGACCGCAGCGGCCGGTCTCCGCCCGGGAGGCCGTCCGGCAACTATGCAACTTTCTTATACTCACCTTGGGTTCGCTGAAGTTGTTCCTAACATACGCGGTATGGAAATGGGGTCAAGTCGGAGGTGGACGTGCTGACGTGCGGACGTGTGGACGTGTGGACGTGCTGACGTGTTGACGGGTGGGTACCGAAGCAGCGCATCGCAACACCGTCCCACCAGTGCCCTCTCAACAGCGCCGCACCTTTCGCCTCGCCCCGCCGCCTCACGCCATGCCGCACGCCCTAACATCAGCACGTCACACGTCCGCACGTCCCCCACGTTCCTGCGCCAAAAATATGCGGCGCCAAATTTTTACCTCATTTCGCTTGTGTTTGAGTCCGGCTGTGTTATTTTTTTGGCGGTTAGGGGACGGAAGGTTCTTATGGAAAACTTCACGATCAAAGGTTCGCACCCGGTGATGGAGAAAATCCTCAACATTGCCGAGCGCGTAGCGTCGACCGACTCCACCGTCTTGATCATGGGGGAGAGCGGCACCGGCAAGGAGTTGGTGGCGCGCTTCATCCACGCCCATAGCCGGCGGTCGAATCAGCCGTTCATCGCGGTGAACTGCGGGGCGATCCCCCCCGATCTGCTGGAGTCGGAGATGTTCGGCCACGAGCGGGGCGCCTTCACGGGGGCGGTCGGCACTCGCATGGGCATGTTCCAGCTCGCGAACGGCGGCACCATCTTCCTAGACGAGATCGGCGAGATGACCGCACCGCTGCAGGTGAAGTTGCTGCGCGTCCTGCAGGAGCGCGAGATGCGTCCGGTCGGCTCCGACCGGCAGGTGAAGGTCGACGTGCGGGTCGTCGCGGCGAGCAACCGCGACCTGGCGATGGAGGTGGAGAAGGGGCGCTTCCGCGAGGACCTCTTCTACCGCTTGCAGGTGATTCCCATTCTCCTTCCGCCGCTGCGCGAGCGGCGGTCGGACATTCCCGTGCTGGTGCAGCATTTCCTCGACAAGTACAACGCCAAACACGAGGGGCGGAAGTGCCTGGTGGCCGACGACACCATGGTGCACTTGTGGGAGTACGACTGGCCCGGTAACGTGCGCGAGTTGGAGAATCTGGTCGAGCGGATGGTGGTGTTGAACGACGACGGGGTCATCCGGGTGGACAATCTGCCGGCGAACATCCGCTCCTTCATCTCCGAGAAGAAGATTCCGCGCCCGACCCTGACCGAGGAGGGGATCGATCTCAACCGCGCGGTCGAGGAGTTCGAGTATCGATTGATCGACGAGGCCCTGCGGCGCACCAAGGGGAACAAGCAGGCCGCGGCGCGCCTGCTGGGGCTGAAGCGGACCACGCTGGTGGCCAAGCTGCGGCGCAAGAGCGGGGGCGGCGAGGCGGAGGGGTATCTCATCTGAGCAGGCGCGGCCCCCGGGAGATCCGGCATGAGTGAGCAACAACCCGACAAAGAACGACCCTGTGTCCTGATCGTCGACGACGACGCCAACACGCTGGAGATCCTGCGGCGCTGGCTGACTCGCGAAGGATACGCCACCATCAGCGCCGAGAGCGGCCCCGCCTGCCTCGACGCCCTCGGGCACAACCCGGTCGACGTCATCCTGCTCGACGTGATGATGCCGGGCATGGACGGGCTCGAGGTGTGCGAGAAGCTGCGCGACAGTACGTCCTGGCGTCAGATTCCGGTGCTGCTGCTGACCGCCAAGGACGACATGGAAACGCGTGCCCGCGGCATGAGCCTCGGGGTCAGCGAGTACCTGACCAAGCCGGTGAACAAGCAGGAGCTGTTCGCACGCCTGCGCGCCCAGGTACACAGCCGTGAGCTGCAGCGCCGCATGACGGCGACGGCGGCCTCCTTCGACAACGGCTCGGAGAAGTAGGCGCGTCGACACGGCGAAACGCGGCCCGGCGGGGCGACGGTCGAAGCGCCGCAGAGCGGCGAGGACACCGCAGGTGATATGAGGCGTTGCGACGGAGACGGCGGCCGGAATCCCTGCGGCCCCAGCGCGGCGGGGGAGGGCTCCGATGCCGCCGTGCCGCTGCTGCGGCGAGTGCGCATCGTCCTGGCGCGCCCGCGTGGCGCGGCCAACGTCGGCGCGGTGGCGCGGGCGATGAAGAACATGGGCCTGCGCGAGCTCTTCCTGGTACGACCCGCCATGCGCCGCCGATCGGCGGCGACCATGGCCGTTCACGCGCGCGACCTCCTGGAGAACGCGGTCGAGGCGGATTCGATCGAAGCGGCGGTGGCGGACTGCGGCCTGGTCGTCGGCACCACCTGCCGCAGCGGTCTCTATCGGGCGGCGGCGCAGAGCCCGGAGTGCCTGGCGCCGCTGATCCTCGAGCGCGCTCGGTCCGGCCCGGTGGCCCTGGTGTTCGGGCCGGAGGACCACGGCCTCAGCAACGACGATCTGAAGGCGTGCCAGCGCCTCGTCTGTATCGACGCCGATCACGCCTATCCCTCCCTCAACCTCGCCCAGGCCGTGCTGCTCTGCTGCTACGAGCTGCGCCGGGCGGCGCGTGGCGCCGGGGCGGCGGCGGACCCGATCGAGCCGGCGCCCGCGGCGGACGTCGACTTCATGCTCGAGCGCCTACAGGCCGCCCTGCTGCGCATCGGCTTCCTCCACCCGCAGAACCCCGACCACATCATGTTCGCCTTCCGGCGCATCCTCGGTCGATCCGGCCTCGAAGGGCACGACGTCCGCATCCTCCTCGGCCTGGCGCGGCAGATCGACTGGTACGCTCGCGACGGCTGGCGCCGCGAGGCAGTTGAAGAGCGGTCGCAGAGAGGAAAGGTAGAGGCAGGTACTGGGCACGAGCCCGGGGCGCGGCAGAGGAAAGACGAAAGAGAGAAGGACATCGTGGCGGAGGTCATTTCGTTCACCGATATCGTTCGCGCACGGCGCCGCGCCCGCGAGCGCGAGTACACCGCGGCGTGCGTGGAGATCATCGAAGCCAATCTCCAGATGGTGCTGCGGCTCTTCTCCAGCGGTCCCGTCGAGGAGCGGCTCGTGCGTGCGCGCCAGGCCCGCCAGCTCGCCGAGCTGCTCGAGTACGTCGTCCGCGACATCTGAGGCGAGCCGGGAGTGGGGGCCCGAAGCCGAAGGTCGAGAGACCGGAGATGAAGGAGAAGCCGTCGAATTGCGGGCTGGGGCGAAGGCGGCGCGCATTGCTGGCTGTCGGATGCGCCGTCTCGACGCTGCTGCTGTCGGTGACGCCCGCCGGGGCGGGGATCTCCTTCGAGACCGAGCGCGAGCTGGGCCGCAAGTTCGACCTCGAGGCGCGCCACCAGCTTCCGATGGTCGGCGACGCCGAGGTCGTCGGCTACGTCGACAAGATCGGCCAGAAGATCGTCGCGGCGCTCGACGACCCGTTGTTCCAGTATCACTTCTCGGTGGTTCGCGATCCGGGCATCAACGCCTTCGCCGTGCCCGGGGGCTACGTCTACGTCAACACCGGCCTGCTCATCCGCGCCGCCAACGAGGACGAGGTCGCGGCGGTGCTCGGCCACGAGATCGCGCACGTGCACGCGCACCACATGGCGCGCCAGCAGGAGTCCACCCAGCTCCTCAGCTACGCGACGTTGCTCGCCATGCTGGCGTCGATCGTCGCGCCCCCCGTCGCGCCGCTGGTGATGGGGGCCAACGCCGCGGTGTCGCTCAAGTACACGCGTCTGTTCGAGCAGGAGGCCGACTATCTCGGCGTGCGCTACATGAAGCGCGCCGGCTACGACCCGCGCGCCATGCTCGACTTCTTCAAGAAGCTGGCGGATGAGACGCGGACGCAGCCGACGTTCGCGCCTCCGTATCTGCAGTCGCATCCGCTGACCGACGAGCGACTGAACCACCTCGAGGCGGTGCTGCGCACGCAGCAATGGGCGAAGCACCCGCGGACGCCGACGAGCTTCGAGCTGCAACGCGTGCAGGTCCTGGCCCGCTCCGAGACCGAGCCCCCGTCCGATTTCCTGGCGTCGTACCGGCGCTCCGTCGAGCAGAATCCGGCCGACCCGATGGCGCGCTATCTGTACGGCGTCGCGTGCGTGGAAACGGGGCAGCTCGAGAGCGGGCGCGAGGCGCTCGAAGCGGCGCGCGCGGCGGGGATCGAGGCGGCGAGCCGCGAGCTGGGCGAGATCGCTCTGCGGCAGCGCCAGGCGGAGAAGGCGCGCGATCTGCTGGCCGGGTACCTGAAGCAGCAGCCCGGCGACGCCGGCGCGCAGACGGATCTGGCGAAGACGTACGAGGCATTGGGCGACAACGGCGCGGCGATGGACGCCTACCGGCGCGCCGTGCAGCTCGCGCCGGACCTCGAGACGGCGCATTACGGTCTCGGCATCCTGGCTGGCCGCTCCGGCGACGAGGCGGACGGTTTCTACCACCTGGCGACCGCGGCCCGCCTCGGTGGCGACTACGACAAGGCGATGCAGCAGTACGCGCGCGCACAGCCGCTGCTGCCGGCGGGTGACGCGCGCGTCCAGGAGGTGCACGACTACATCGAGGTGCTGCGCGACTTCACACGCGTCCGCCCGGCCTCGGATCAGCGCTCGGCGGGCGATGCCGGCTCGGGGCGCTGCTCGAGCCCGACCCTGCCGGTGCGGTAGGTTGCCATACCTCAGCCTAAGCCTTAGCCCTAGCCTCAGCCTATTATTATAATATTATAAAGGCTCGGCTAAGGCTAGCAGGCTAAGGCTGTAGGCTACGGCTTAGGCTTAGGCTGAGGGGTATGCCTTAGTGCACGCCGGGGCCCATGGCGAGGGCCGCCGGGTCGATGCCGAGACGCCGGATCGCGACCTCCCAGATGTCGTCGCTCGGGGTGGCGAACAGCAGGTCGTTGTCGACCGGCACGGTCAGCCACGCCGACGCGGCGAGCTCCGCGTCGAGCTGCTTCGGCCCCCAGCCGGCGTAGCCGACCAGGAAGCGGCAGCGGCCGGTGAGCCGAGTGGTCTCCATCACCCGGCGCAGCAGGTCCCGCGAAGCCGACAGGTACAGCCCCGGGCTGATCTCGATGCCGTCGCCGAGGTCTTCGGCCAGCAGCAGCCAGCCGCGCGCCGGATCGACCGGGCCGCCGATCCCGACGGCGAGGCCGCTGTCGCTCTCGATCGGCGGCTCGAGCTGCACGATGTCGGAGGCCAGCGTATCCGTGGCCCGGTTGATCACCAGGCCCATCGCCCCCTGTTCCTCGTGCTCGCAGAGCAGAACCACGGCTTTGGAGAAGTTCGGGTCCTGAAGCTGTGGCATGGCCACCAGCAGGGACGGGGCGAGAGAACTGGGCTCTGTCCACATAGCGCTCACGGGGCGTCGGCTCGACGCCCTTGGATGTTTGCCGCTGATGCCGTGCTTGTCAATGCTGTTCCGGCGAGAGTGCCACCGCCGTGCCGGCGCGCTTGCGCTCGCTGGGCGGCAGCCCCGTCAGCGCGTTCCAGAACGACGCGGTCCGCGATCGGGCGAACCCGGTCAGGATTCGGCGGCGCCGTAGCGGAGGAACTCGCGGACGAAGGCGAGGGACTCCATTGATCGCATGCGGTCGAGGAAGACCACGCCGAGCAGGTGGTCGCACTCGTGCTGGACGACGCGCGCGTGGAAGCCGGACGCCTCGAAACGCAGCCTCTGCCCCTGGCGATCGTAGGCCTCGACGGCGACCGCGGTGTAGCGCGGCACGCGCCCGCGCAGGTCCGGAACGCTGAGGCAGCCCTCCCAGTCCTCCTCCACTTCGTCGGTCGTCGGCACGACGCGCGGGTTGACGAGCACCGTCAGGGGGATGTCCGGCGCCTCGGGGTAGCGCGGGTTGGCATCGACGGCATAGGCGACGATCTGCTGCGGCATGTGAACCTGCGGCGCGGCGAGACCGGCCCCATCGTACTCGTACATGGTCTCGATCAGGTCGTCGATGAAGCCCTGCACGCGCGGCGAGGAGATCTCCCGCGGCGGCACCGGTTGCGACACGAGCCGCAGCACTGGGTTGCCGAGGCGCGCCACCTTGAGAATGGCCATGCCGATGTCTTATCGAAGTGCGGCGGGCGCGGAAAGGGGGAGGTGGTCTGCTCACCAATCCGCTTGAAAGGCTGAGGCTGAGGCTACGGCTACGGCTGAGGCTGAGGGTGCCGCGCACTGCGCGCGATGTCTCGTCCCCACCCTCAGCCTCAGCCTGTAGCCTCAGCCTCAGCCTACGAGCCCGGCGCCGCCGGGCGAGTTCGGCGAAAAGCGCTCGCGCTGGCGGCTCGATCCGATACACGGACTCGCCGTGACGCTGCGCCGCAAGCTGACGTGGGTGGCGATCCTCTACTTCGCCGAAGGGATGCCGTTCGGCGTGGTGAAGGAGGTGCTACCGGTCTACTTCCGCGTGCACGGCGTATCCCTGACCGAGATCGGTCTGGTGTCGCTGCTCGGCATGCCGTGGACGCTGAAGGTGTTCTGGTCGCCGCTGGTCGATCGCTTCGGCGAGCGCCGGCAGTGGATCGGCGGCTGCCTGCTCGCGCTCGCCGCGCTCATCGCCTGCTCGACGTTGTTCGACGCCGCGTCCCCCGCCGTCGGGCTGTGGGTGGTGCTGCTCGGCTTCACCGTCGCGTCGGCGACGCAGGACATCGCCATCGACGCCTACACGATCGCGCTTCTCGATCCCGGGGAGGAAGGGGACGCCAACGGCGTGCGCGTCTCCGCCTATCGGGTGGCGCTGATCGCTACCGGCGGGGGCCTGCTGCTGCTGGCGCCCTGGCTCGGCTGGTCCGTCGTGTTCGGTGGCGCCGCGTTGCTCTTCGTGCTGCTCGCCGCCGCGACCGCGCGGGCGCCGCGGGTCGCGGTCGTCCCCGCGGCCGAGCGCCAGCACTGGTTGGCGGCGCTGCGCCGCTGGTTGTCGCGACCCGGCGCCTGGGCGGTCTTCCTGTTCGTCCTGATCTACAAGCTCGGCGACGCGGCGATGGCGCCGATGATCAAACCGTTCTGGCTCGACCGCGGACTGACCGTGGCGGAGATCGGCATCGTGTCGACGAGCTTCGGCGTGGTGGCGACGATCGCCGGGGCGTTGGTCGGCGGGCGGCTGACGAGCCGCTGGGGGATCTACCGGGGCCTCTGGGTGCTGGGCCTGGCACAGGCGGTCTCCAACCTGGGCTACGCGGCGGTGGCATGGGCGAATCCGCCGCCCCCGGGGCTCGCTGTCTCTTCCTTCGCCGGCGTCTTCGCCGCCCTCGGCGAGCCCGCCCGCGCGATGGTATACGGCGCGTCGATCGTCGAGTCGTTCACCGCCGGCCTGGGGACGGCGGCCTTCCTCGCGTTCCTGATGCACGTCTGCGAGAAGGATCACGCCGCCGTGCAGTACGCGGCTCTGTCCGCCCTGTTCGCGTTCTCGCGCGATCTCACCGGCGCCGCCAGCGGCGTCGGCGCGGAGCGGCTCGGGTATGCCGGCTACTTTCTCGTGACTTTCGTCTTGGCGTTTCCCGCCTATGCCCTGCTACCAGTGATCCGGTCGTGGATCCGGGATCGGGGAGAGAGGGCAGACGTCGCGAGGCCGGCGTGATTCGAATCGGCGACGAGGCGACTCGGAATAGAGACGGAGATCGGGAGATCCGATGATGGTTTTGCCTGTGCCTGTGACTGTGACTGAGCCTCGCCTTTGCCTGGATTGGCTTGCCTTCAGAGAGGCACAGGCAACGGCTCAGGCGAGGTCCGGTATGGACTGCCCGTGCAAACCCCTGCTGATCAGTTATCGCGGCGGCGATGGCCAATGATTCCCCAGCCGCAGCCTCAGCCCGAGCCTCAGCCTTTCTGGAAGCTCCGGGATGGGCTGGGGCTCGCACTGGGGAGGCCGGAGGAGATTGCGAGGCGGAGGCGGTCATGACCAGTCGGCGAGAGGAAGAGGTGCGGAGATGAATGCGCGGATGACCTGGGTGGCGTACGCCGTGCTGCTCGTCCTGTCGATTCCCTGGTACTTTCCGGAGGGGAGCGGCGAGCCGCTGGTGCTGGGCTTCCCGCTCTGGTGTTTCGTTTCGCTCGCCTGCTACGTCCTCGCCGCCCTCCTGACGGCGTGGCGGCTGGATACGGTCTGGGAGGCGTCGCGCGGCTCCGGCGCGCCGCGCTCCTGACCCCTCGCGATCGCTTGGGTGGCGCCGGTGTTTCTACAGGGACCGGGACTGATCATCATCGCTCTCTACCTCCTGGGCCTTCTGGTCCTCGGCTGGCGGGGGTACGTGCGGCGCGACGAGAACTCCCTCGGCGACTTCTACCTCGCCGGCAACAGTCTCGGCTTCGTCGTCCTGCTCGCCACGCTGTACGCCACCCAGTACAGCGGCAACACGTTCCTCGGCTACCCCGGACAGGCGTACCGCATCGGCTTCGCCTGGATCATGAGCGTCGGCATGATGATGTCGGTCGTCGTCGTGTACCTGCTCTTCGCCCCCGCCCTGCACGATCTCGCGCACCGCTTCGATTACGTGACCCCGAGCGACTGGGTGCGCCACCGGTTCGGCGACCGCCGTCTCGCCCTGCTGGTCAGCGTCATCATGGCGGTGAGCCTGCTCAACTACCTGTACGCGCAGTTCCTGGCGATGGGGCACGTCGTGGTCGGCATGTCGGAAGGGCGGCTGCCCTTCTGGGTGGGCGTCGTCGGCTTGGCGGGCGTGATCGGCCTGTACGAGACGATGGGCGGGATGCGCAGCGTCGCCTGGAGCGACGTGATGCAGGGCCTGATGCTCTTCGTCGGCTTGCTCGTCGTTCTGGTCATCGCCTGGCCGCAGGTGGGACATCTCGGGGTGGTGACGCGTCAGCTGCTGCGCAGCCGCCCGGAGCTGGTCCGCGTCCCATCGTGGCGCGAGTGCGGAAACTGGGTCAGCTCCATCGTCCTCCTCGGCCTCGGCGCCGCCGTTTACCCGCACGCCATTCAGCGCATCTACGCCGCGCGCGACGCGGCCGTGTTGCGGCGCTCGTTGCGCGTCATGGTGTTCATGCCCCTGTTCACGACGCTGGTCGTCTTCCTGCTCGGCATCGTCGCGCACGGGCTGCTGGCGGAGCGCTCGGGTCTGTCGACGGACCGCGTCATGCCGGCCCTCCTCGCCGCGCTGTTCGAGACCGGAACGGTGGCGCAGTGGGCGACGGCGGTCGTGCTGGCCGGCGGCCTGGCGGCGATCATGTCGACGGCCGACTCGGCGCTTCTCAGCCTGTCGTCGATCCTGACGCGCGACCTGATCGCCGAGTGGACCGCAACGCGGCTGACCGAGGCCTCGCTCTCGCGCGTCGGAAAGTGGACGTCGTGGGCGCTGATCGCCGTCCTCGTGGTCATGGCCGTGCGCCCGCCGACGACTCTCTGGCGCCTGATCGAGATCAAGATGGAGCTTCTCATCCAGGTGGCGCCGATCTTCATCCTCGGCGTCCGTTCCGCGCACCTCGATGCGCGCACGGCCTTCCGAGCGGTCGCGGTGGGCTCGTCGCTGGCGCTGCTCGCCGTCATCCTGGGGGTCGACCGGATCGGCGGCATTCACGCCGGCACGTATGCGTGCGCGATCAACGCGGCGATCTGCGCGCTCGGTATTCTTCGGAATCGGCGCAGCGGCGCGGCGGTGGACGCCGTCGCTCGGTCGACCGCCTCGTGAGCTGAGGGATTCGTGCCTGGCGGTGAAAGGGTCAGATGCTCCTTCAGCCCGATTTCCCAGACCGGCGCGCCCGTCGGTGATCTCTCCGATCAACGCCGCTCTCTCGCCACTCTCGTTCGCCGCGGCCAGGAACGCCTCGGCGGACTCCGGCGGCACGGCGGCGAGCAGGCCTCCCGAGGTCTGCGGGTCGAACAGCAGCGCGACGGCAGCGGCGCCGTCGCCGGTCGGTGAGGCGCGCTCGTTGGCGGCGTGGAACGAGCTGCGCCATCCGGCCTGCAGAAGCTCGTTCGCGCCGGGAAGCGCCGGCAGCGCCGACGCCGGCGAGCCGGGCGCCGACGCCGCCGGCGCGCAGCATCTCGCCGAGGTGTCCGGCGAGGCCGAAGCCGCTGACGTCCGTGCAGGCGCGCGCACCGTGGCGGCGCAGCAGGCGCATCGCCGGCCCGATTGGCGCGCTGCATGGAGGCGTAGGCGGCCTCCACCCACTCGGCGCGGCGCGAAGCCGGCGCGGGCGGCGGCGAGGACGACTCCCGTACCCAGCGGCTTGGTGAGGACGAGCCGGTCGCCGGGGCGCGCCCCCGATTTGCGCAGGATCTCCTCCGCCCGCACCCGGCCGTGCATGGCGAAGCCGACGATGGCCTGCTCGCCGGCGATGGTATGGCCGCCGGCGAGCGGAATCCCCATCTCGCGCAGGGCGGCGAGGGCGCCGCGCAGAAGCAGCTCCAGGTGCTCTTCGGCGCGCCGGGCGTCGCGGCGCGGCAGGCAGACCAGGGCGATGGCGGCGCTGCCCTCGGCCCCCATGGCGTAGAGGTCGCTCGCGGCGTTGACCGCCGCCACTCGCCCGACCAGGTACAGGTCGTCGGCGAAGGGCGGGAAGGCGTCGACGGTGGCGACGGCGAGCGTTCCCGCGGGCTGGGCGAAGACGGCGGCGTCGTCGGGCTCCTGCAGACCGACGAGCACCCCTTCGGCGCGCGGCACATCGATGCGGCGCAGCACGCTGTCGAGGACGTCGGCGCCGACCTTGGCGGCGCAGCCGCCGCAGGGAATCATCTCGCCGCCCATCGATCCCGCGTCCTGCAGGGGCGGCCGGGCGTACTTGCGGATGAAGGCGCGATCGATGCGGTCCTTGAGCCGCCAGGCCAGTCGGCCGTGCCAGGCGAGGGCGCCCCAGCTGAGAATCGCCTTGCCGTCGCCGGTGTTCAGCAGTGCCAGGAAGCGCCGCTGCGGCACGTACACCTGCAGGCGGTGCAGGCCGCGCGCCGCCGCTCGGAGATTGCTGGCGAGCACCGGGCCCTGGCGCACTGCGTAGACACCGGCCTTGGGGAGCTCGGGATAGGAGGCGAGCGTCGCGCAGTCCCCGGCCGCGAAGATCTCCGGATGGGAGGCGCAGCGCAGATCGTTGCCGACTCGCAGGAAGCCTCGCTCGTCGACGGGAAGGCCGGAGGCGGCGAAGAGCGCCGGTCCAGCGGCGCCGGTGGCCCAGACGACGAGATCGGCGGGCAGTTGGCGCCCGTCGGTCAGCAGAACGCCGCCCGCCTCGACTCGATCGACGGAGGCTCCGCCGATGAAGGCGATGTCGTGGCTCTCGAACAGGCGGCCCACGAGGTGCGACAGGCGGGCGGCGCGCGAGGCGAGGGGCCGTGGCGCGGCGTCGCAGATGGTCACCGACCCCTTGCCCTCGGCGCGCAGCCGCGCCGCCAGCGCGAAGGCGATCTCCGTGCCGCCCGCCCCCGCGCCGGCGACCACCACGCGCCGGCCCTCGGCCGGCGGCGCTGCCCGCAGCGCCGACTGGATTCCCTCCGCAGCCAGCTCGATCGGCTTGACCATGACGGCGGGTGAACCGGGGGCGACTCGCTCGCCGGCGGCAGGGCGCGACCCGATGTCGAGCGACAGCAGATCGTACGACAGCGGCGGTCGCTCGCGCAGCTCGAGCCGGCGCCGGATCGGATCGATGCGCACGACCGTGTCGGCGTAGAACGCGGCGCGCGCGCGCGCGGCGAGGGCGCGCACGTCGATCTGCGCCTGCGGGAGAGCATACTGTCCCGACAGGAAGCCCGGCACCATGCCGGAGTACGTCGCGTACGAGTGCGGGGAAACGACGCTGACGTCGAGATCGGGCTCGGGCCGCATGGCGAGCGAGCGGAGGACGAAGACGTGGGAATGTCCGCCGCCGACGATCACCAGATGCGGTCTGCTCTTCTCCGTCGGATGCACCGGTTGCGCCCCGGCCCGGACAATAGCGGGCGCGACGAGGAGCTGCCATACGTTGAGTCGGAGGCGATCGGACGTCGAGACGAAAAGGCATGAGGAGCGAGGAGAAGAGATGAAGGCGATCATCTTCGATCACCCGGGGGACGAGAACGTGCTGCGCGTCGGCGAGGCGCCGAGCCCGGAGCTCGGACCGAACGACCTGCGCATTCGGGTCCGGGCCACGGCGGTGAACCGGGCGGATCTGGTGCAGCGGCAGGGCTTCTACCCGCCGCCGCCCGGCGCGTCGGAGGTCCTCGGGCTCGAGTGCTGCGGCGAGGCGGTGCCCTGGGCTGACGGATTTTGTCCTCTTCGAGGTTGCTCGAGCTCCGCTTGACGGGCATTGGCGCAAGGGCGCGTCCTGTTCGCCGCGCGCGGAATCCACTATCGTCGGGGTATGGCGGAGGTGCGAACGGCGGTGCTCTGCGGCGGCACGGCGGGTGGCATTGCCGGCGAGATCGCGTGGCATCTGGCGGCGGGCGGCGCGCGGGTCTTCGTGCCGGTCGATGCGGGGGCGTCCGGCCGAGCGGGCGACGAGGCGAGCGGGCGGATCGTCGCGGTCGGGATCGAGTCGTCGGAGGGCGGTGAGGGCGAGGCGCTCGTCGACCGGCTCTGGCGGGCGGCGGGCGGACTCGACGCCGCCGTGCTCGCTCCGCAGCCTCCCCGTTGCGGATCGGTACTCGGTACGGATCTGGACGCCTGGAGAGGGGAGCTGGACCGGGCGTTGAAGGTGCCGTTCTTTCTCGCTCGCGGGATCGGGTTGCGCATGGCGGCGGTGGGGCAGGGCTGTCTGGTGATCGTCGCCGTCTCGTCTGCCGCCCTCGATCAACCGGCGGCGCTGGGTCGGGTGACCGAATCGGGCCTGGTTACCATGGCGCAGGGCCTTGCCAAAACCCTGCCCGCGGCCGTACGGGTCAACGCCCTGGTTACGGGCACGGCGGCTCCGCCGGGGCGGACCTGGGTTGTCGAGCTGGCGCGGCTGGTGCGCGGTCTCGTCCTCGAGAGCCCGGTCCCGACGGGGACGATCGTGCGCCTCGGGATCGGCGCTGCGGCCTAGCGAGCGGTCCGCCGAAAAATACGTGGTGCGGACGATCGCCTTTGACAGCGGGGGCTCCGGCGATGTAACGGATGCGGGCGGCATCGACGAAACGTAGAGAAAGGAACGGTGCGAGCGATAAAATGCTGTTTTGGCAACTTGGCGGGGGGCGACTACGAGCACTGATGGCTGTCTTGGCGCTCGCTTGTTGCATCGTAGGGACGGGCTGCGGGAGCGACGCGAGTATCGGCGTCATCCTGCCGCCGGCCGAGGACAGGACGCCCACGTTTACGCCCACGACTGCGGTTCCCACCGCGACGCCGGTGGTGAGCGCCGCTACGACGGGTCCCGTAGGGGCCGAAGGGGGATCTTCTTTGCCGGGAGTTGATTCCGTGCTACTACCCGTGCTCGCATGAAGCGTACGACGGAGCAGTTAGGTGACACAGCCAGTCGATAGCGGCATCCTGCACGAGATCGTGCGTATCGTCGAGGCACAGCGAAAGGTGCCGGAGCGAGTCATCGTGCGCGCGCGGGAGTACCTCGTCACCTACCTGGAGGATCACCAGCGGCGTCTCGAAGAGGCCCTCCACCGCTACGACTCCGACCGCCTGAACATGCTCTACGGACAGCTGGCGAGCAAGATCAAATACCAGATGCTGCGCCGGGTGCCGAGCGCCGAGCTGCCGGTGCAGAAGAAGCCGGCCGCGAACAAGGCGGAGAGCAAGGAGCCGCCACCGCCCGCGCGGCCTGCCGCGTCGGCCAAGGCCGCGAAACCGGTACCCACAAAGAAGGTAGCGGCGCAGGCGAAGAAGCCGGTAGCGAAGAAATCGACCGCTAGGGTGGCGGCCGCGAAGAAGGCGCCCAAGAGGGCCGCCGCCAAGAAGGCGCCCAAGAGGGCCGCCGCCAAGAAGGTGCCCAAGAGGGCCGCCGCCAAGAAGGTGCCCAAGAGGGCCGCCGCCAAGAAGTCGACGAAGAAGTCGACCAAGAAGCCCGTCAAGAAGGTCGCCGCCAAGCAGAAGAGCGCGGCCAAGCAGAAGAGCGCGGCAAAGAAGAAGGTGGCGGGCAAGCGCGCCGCAGCCAGGACGCGGCCGGCGGTGCGGAAGCGCTCCTCGTCTCGCGCCGCGCGCGGCTAGCCCCTGCTCCGCCGCCGCAGCGGATCGGCGCGCTGCGTCGTGCCGGCAATGTCCACCCTGAAGCGCAACTTCCGTCCGGTTGGAGCGTTCCTGAGGCAGTAGACGCAGGGTGAATCCAGACCAGGATCCGGACGTGCAGCTCATGCTGGCCGTCCAGCGGGATGATGATGTTGCGGCATTCGAGGCGTTGTTTCGCAAATACGTTCAGCAGGTTGCCGGGTTCGCCCGCTCCATGGTCGGATCCAACGCCCGCGCCGAGGAGTTGGCGCAGGAGGCGTTCGTGCGGGTCTACCGCACCCGCCGGCGCTACGAGCCGCGCGCCCGCTTCGCGACCTGGCTGTACCGAATCGTCACCAACCTCTGCGTCAGCGAGGCCCGCCGCGCCGAGCACCGCCTCAACGTCGCGCCCCGCGGCAGCGGCGCGGACGATCCCCCTCCCGACCCCGGCGACCTGGCCGATCCGGACGGGCGCAGCGGCGAAGACGACTTGTTGGCGCGGGAGAGGATGGATACAATCCGCCGCGCCCTTTCGGGGCTGCCGGCGCAGCAGCGCGCAGCGCTCTGGCTGGCGCGGGTCGAGGGCTTTTCGTACGAGGAGGTGGCGCACACCTTGGGATGCTCGGTATCCGCCGTGAAGAGTCTGATCCACCGCGCGACGGTGACGTTGCGCGATCGCATGGCCGCGTATGACTGAGAGCCTTTCCTGTTGGTGGACGCGCCGTCAGCTGACGGCGCTGATCGATGGCGAGCTACCCGCCGGGCGGGCCGAACGGGTGCGTGCCCACCTCGGCCGCTGCGACAGGTGCGCCGCCGAGCGCGCCGCGTCGCAGAACAGCGTCGCCGAGCAGAGACGGTGGCTCGCCGCGGCGGCGGCAGGCGAGGTCGTCTCGGTCGACCGGATGTTCGCGGCCATGCGCCGCCAGATCGCCGAGAAGGCAGAGCCGGAGCCGCGCCGCGCCCGTCTGGGGCTGGTCGGAGCCGCCCTGGCAGGGGTTCTGCTGGTCCTCGCCGCCGCTCGCTTCTCCCGCCCGGCTCTCATCGCCTTCGGGCTGGAGCAGCCGCCGAAGGCAGTGGTGGAGAAGCCGGAGCTGTTCTTGGACTACTCCCTTTTCGAACACTTGGACGCACTGGAGCACTTCGACACGGTGGAGAAGGTGGCCCCCCCGTCCTCGTCCGCCCAGCCGTCCCGCGGGTGAACATGCGGCGCACGATTCCCGTCCTGCTGTTTGTGATCGCGACCGCGCTGGCGGGGTGGCCGCGCCGCGCCGCCGCGCGGCCGGGCGACCGCGCGGCTCCTCTTTGGTTGGCCCAGGCCTGGCAGCAGTACAGCCCCGGGGAGCGTTACGAAGCCCTGCGCAACTACGATCGTCACCGGGAGCAGCCGAGGGAGAAGCGCAGGGAGGTCGAGAAGGAATACCAACGCTACCAGCAGATGCCGCAGCAAGAACGCGATCGCATCCGCCAGAACTACCAGCGCTATCAGCAGATGCCCCAGCAAGAACGCTCGGAGTTCGAGCGCAAGTACCGGAACTGGAAGAAGGGGAAGTGAGGCAGGGTGTCAGGGGGTTAGGGGGTTAGGGGGTTAGGGTGGTTGAGGAGTTAGGGCCGCTTAAGCCAGCGTAAGCCACCTTAACAGCGTAACCGCCTTAACAGCGTAACCCCTTAACAGCGTAACCCCTTAACGACGTAACCCCTTCGTCCTGCTCTCGACTTCCACCTTGAACTCGTCGACCGACTGCTGCAGGGCGCTGCGCTCCGCCAGTCGGCGCAACGGACCGGGGATCCAGAAGCCGATTCGAACCACCTGGCGGCACGCGGCCTGCGTGATCTTGGGGCTGAGCTTGCTGAAGTGATAGGCGCCCTCGATCGACTCGATGTCGCCGTCGACCGACGTCCAGGTGAGCTCGTGCGGCTTCTTGTAGGAGTACTCGAGGACGTAGCGGACGCTCTTGAAACGCATGTTGATATGGAACTCCACGACGCGCCCGACGCCCTTCGGGTCGCGCTCGAGCACGGCGACTCGCTCGATCGCCGAGGACCACTTCGAATAGGCGTCGAAGTCGAGGATCGTCTCGAAGCAGGCGGCGGGCGCCGCCGCAATCTGGACCGAGTACTCCTGCGCCTCTTCGATGGCCATGCCGCAAGGTAGTGAGGGGGTTTGCGGACTGTCAAGTCGCCGTGCGGCCTCGGCGCGGGCGGTCCGGCGCACGCTCGCTCTGGTTGAGAACGATGGCGATGGTCCGCGTCGCCGCGTGCACGATGGCGAGGTCGATGCGTCCGTCGCCGTTGAAGTCGGCGGCGGCAACGGCGCGCGCGCCCCTGCCGACGCGGAAGCTGATCGGCGCGCCGAACTGTCCGGCGCCGATCCCGGGCAGGATCTTGACCTCGTCGCCGGACTCGTCGATCGCCACCAGGTCGATCGATCCGTCGCCGTCGAGATCCTCGGCCACGGAGGGCCTCGCGGTCCCTGCCAACGTCGTCGTCTCCGGCTCGACGAGCTCCCGTCCGTTGCCGTGCAGAATCGAGACCGACTCGCTGAAGCTGCTGCCGACGACGAGGTCGGCATGTCCGTCCTGATCGACGTCCCCCACCAGCAGGAAGCTCGGCTGGGAGACCACCGGGAAGTTGGTGACGGTCGGGAAGCTTCCGTGCCCGTCTCCGTACAGAACGGACACGCTGTCCGAGAGCAGGTTCGCCACCGCCAGATCTGGCAGCCGGGAGCCGCTGAACTTGCCGGCGACGATGGCGGACGGGCCGAGCCCGACCGAGATCAAGGTCGGCGCCGCGAAGCCGCCCCGCCCGTCTCCCTGCATGACCGCGACCTCGTCGCTACCGAAGTTCGCGGTCGCCAGGTCGGGCTTGCCGTCGCCGTCCAGATCGGTAGCCACGAGGGCGCGCGGCTGCTGCCCGATCGGCACCGGCTGCCGGGCGGTGAAGCGTCCCGTTCCGCTGCTCAGGAAGACGCTCAGTCGGCCGCTCTCCTCGCTGGTCACCGCGATGTCGACGTGCGAGTCGCCGTCGAAGTCGGCGAGCGCGATGGCGCCCAGATCCTCGCTTCCGCCCAGCACGCACCGGATGCCGTCGAAATCACCGCCGTCGCGGTTGCGAAGCACGGTGATACTGGCGTCGAGCCGGTTGAGGACGAGCGCATCCAGCCGGCCGTCGCCGTTCTCGTCGGCGAGGATCACACCGCCTGGCTCGCGACCGACCAGATACGATCCGCCTTCCTCGAACCCGTCGGGCTTGCCGAGGAGGAACGTGATCGTGCTGTGGCCGCCGTCGATCACCGCCACGTCGAGCCGTCCGTCCCCGTCGACGTCGCCCGTCGCCAACCCCAACAGGCGCGGCGACGACCGCACCGGGCTGGCCTCGCCGAGGTGACCCTCCCGGTCGCGGCGGTGCACGACCAGGCCGGGGCTGCCGATCACCAGCAGCTCCGGTCGCCCGTCGCCGTCCAGATCGGCGGCGACGACGCGGCGCGGACCGCGCACGCTGGCGAGCCGCTCGTCGGAGCCGAAGCTTCCGTCGGGGCGCCCGGTGAGGATGTGGAGCTCGCTTTCGTTGACGACGGCGAGATCCGCGATTCCGTCTCCGTCGAGGTCCGCGACCGCCAGATCGCTGGCGAGGCGCGGCGCCTCGACCGCCGAGGTGACGAACCGTCCCGTCGCGTCCACCGTGACGATCGTGATTCCGTCGTCGTGCGCCACCAACAGGGCCTCCGTTCCATCCTTGCCGATGTGCGCGAAGCGGACGAGACGGGGAGGCGTGGGCAACGCGATCTCTACGGGGGGATCGAACCGTCCCGCTCGCCGTGCGCGAGCCAGCGAGACGCTCCTGGTGCTGCGGTCGCCATACGCCACGTATCTCTGCGATGCCAGCGTTCCCACCGCGACCATCTTCGCATAGTCCGTCGCCTCCAATCGTCCGGCGTACACGAGACCTTTCCCGGCGGAGCGCAGAACGCTCACCCCGCGGTCGCCGGCGACCACGACGTCGCCGGAACCGAGGATCGCGAAGTCGGCGGGAGCCGACCCGATGTCCACGTCGTCGCGCGTCTGGAAGGCGATGCCCCCGCGAGCGATCGCCGCGGTTGCGATGGTTGCGGCGGCAATGGCCACCGCGATGCCCTGGCGACGCATAGGCGCGGGGCTAGCAGAAGATTTCGGTGCGTGCCAGGCGGCCGCCGCCTGCTGCGCGGATCAGTCGCTCTTACGCCCGACCAGGCGTCCCGTCCGCCGCACGTTCGGGCGACTGCGCGCGATGGCGCGCCGTGGATTGACTTTCCTCCCGCGCAGCCGTTCGAGCGCGGTGCGCACGGCTTCCGGCTCGAGGCCGAGGGTCTCGCAGACGACCGCGAACGAGAACGGCGACCTCTGGCGGGCGGCATGGACCCAGTACTCCGCTTCGTTGCGGAGCCGGCCGACCGGGCTGAGGTAGCTGCGGATGCCGTCCTCGAGGATGGCGAGCATCAATGCCTTCGTTCCGGTGTACTGTCCGCTGCGCGACTCGCCGCCGCCGAGCGAGGTGAGGCGCAGGAGATCCAGATCGAGATCGTGCAACCCCACTTCGCGCCCCGTCAAATGGTCGGATGACCTGTCCCGGCTCGACATTCCCAGACCCAATCTGCGTCGCCGTCGACGCTGTTCGCGTCCACAGCAGAGTGCAAGGTACATGCCGGTAAAGGTTCCACGCTGACTGCACAGCGAAACAAACTCGAGGCCAGTTGGCAGTTGCAAAATCATCATCAGTTGTTGCGGAGGCGCCGACATCACGTCGCAGAATCCGAACATGCCGATGAAGCATGTGACTTGACAGGCGCCCCGTCCTATGCCTGTACCACCTCGATCGCAGATGCGGGGTCGAGCTGTCTCTTAGCATGGCTTGATTCAGCGCATGCGAGGCGACGAAGAGTCAACGGCGCATTGCCGTTGCGGCGCTTCTCAATCCGCCCGCCAGCGCGCGGGTCGATCGCGCAGATCGCGGATTCCGAGCCGTTCGCAGAAGGATTGGTAGCGCCGTCGCGGAACGCCTTCCCAGCGCAGGTCGGCCAGACTCTCGCGCAGGGGGACGTCGGTGCGCAGCGTCGCCAGCCGCTTGTAGAGCGACGCCTCCCCGCGCCGCGAGGCCAGCGCGCCGGCGAGCCGCGCGCGCCCGCGCAGCTCGACCGTCCACTTCTCCTCCGCATCGGGAATCGCCTCGATGTGGCCATAGATGGCGAGGACGGCGGCGGCCGACTTCGCACCCCATCCGGGAATACCGGGGATGCCGTCGGCCGCGTCGCCGACCAGGGCCAGGAAATCCGGGATCGACGCGGGCGCGACTCCGAACTTCGCCCGCACCGCGTCCTCGTCGTAGGTCAGGCCGCGGCGTCGATCGAGCGTCACCACGCGGCGGCCGACGACGCACTGGGCGAGGTCCTTGTCGGGAGAGAGGATGATCACCTGATCGACGCGCGGCGCGAAGCGCGCGGCTGCGGTCGCCAGGGCGTCGTCGGCCTCGAACTCGACCATCGGCCAAACGGTGACGCCCATGGCTTGCAGCGCTTCCTCGGCGAGGGGGAACTGCGCCCACAGGTCGGCGGGGATGCCGGCCCCGGTCTTGTAGCCGGCGAAGAGGTCGTTGCGAAACGACTCGACGACGTGATCGGTCGCGGCGGCGACGTGGGTGAGCTCCGGATCGCGCAGGAGCGCCAGCACGGTGGCGATGAGCCCGCGCACCGCGCCCACCTCGCCGCCGTCCGGCGCTTTCGCCTCCGGCAGCGCGAAGTAGGCGCGGAACAGCTCGTAGGTGCCGTCGAGCAGGTGGAGGTAGTGCGCCATGGGAGAAGAACGTGGCCAGTGACCTTGGTCCGGGCTGTTGGTTGCTCGTTGTCGGTTGTTCGTCGTTGGTCAGGCTGGGCGACCGACCGTTCCTTCACCAACAACCAACAACCCAGCAACCAACAACCTGTGGTCGGGAAGGGCGGTCACGCCTTTTCCGTCCCCTCCGCTCCCGCCTCGGCGCTGCGCCAGCCGGCGGTGAGCGACTTGGCGCCTTCCCAGAAAACGACCAGCGACAGGCCGATCAGAAGCGCCACGACGGCGGCGATGAACCAGTCCGGATCCCAGGCTCCGGTGCTCTTGTCGAGTCGCGTCAGCGCGCCGTGCAGCTGGTAGGCGAAGGCGCCGAGGGTGGTGACCAGCATGATACAGGCCGGCACCAGCGTGTACGCGACGGACTTTCCGCGCCGCAGCAGCCAGCACGAGCCGACCAGCAGGGCGAGCGCGGCGATGAGCTGATTCGAGGTCCCGAACGCCGGCCACAGATACGCCCACTGCCCGGTCAGCGCCAGGGCCGCGCTGGCGCCGGTGACGACCGCCGTGGCGGCGTACATGTTGCTCATGCCGAACAGGTCGCTGGTCAGATAGCGCCCGATGCGCGAGGCGGTGTCCAGCGTGGTGAGGATGAACGCGTTCAGAGCCATGACCGCGAAGGCTTTTCCGTAGGTGCCCAGAATGGGCCCGGACATGTTGCCGTATCCCTGGCTGAAGGCGGCGATCGGACCGCCGTTGCGCAGGATGCCGGACAGCTCGTCGCGCCCCAGCGCCGCGCCGACGCAGATCACCACCAGCACGCCGACCAGACCCTCGGTGATCATGCTGCCGTAGCCGATGCGGCAGGCGTGCGCCTCGGTCGAGATCTGCTTGCACGTCGTGCCGGAGCTGACCAGCGAGTGGAACCCGGAGATCGCCCCGCAGGCGATGGTCACGAACATCATCGGCCACATCGGCCCGGCGCCGGGCCATTCCACGGGGCGGAACGCGTGCACGGCCTCGGCCTGCATGACGGGGGCGGAGAGGAACACCGAGGCGACGCCGATGCCGATGGCGGCGAAGAGCAGGAAGCTCGCCAGGTAGTCGCGCGGTTGCAACAGGATCTGCACCGGAGCCACCGAGGCGACGAAGCAGTAGGCGAGCAGGAGCAGGATCCACAGCGACTCGGCGCTCATGCCGAAGGCGGCGGGCATGGCGACCGGAAGCTCGACGCCCCCGATCAGGGCCGCCAGCAGCAGGCCGAGCCCAATCAACGTCGCCAGCGCGTTGGAGACCGAGGTTCGGTACAGCAGGTGTCCGGTGAGAAGGGCGACCGGGATCAGGGCGAAGGAAGGGACGACGGTGTCGGGCTCCTCGATGAAAGTGCGGGCGGCGAAGATGGCGAACACGGCGATCACCAGCACGAGCGCCACCCAGATGAACCACGAGAACAGGAGGCGGGCGCGCGGGGAGATCTCCGGTCGGGCGATCTCCGGAATCGAATGACCGTCGGAGCGCACGCTGATGAAGAGGCTGCTGAAGTCGGCCACCGCGCCCATCAGGACGGCGCCGATCAGGATCCACACCAGGGAAGGGGCCCACCCCCAGTACGCCACCGCCAGGGCCGGCCCGATGATCGGCCCGGCGCCGCAGATGGAGGAGA
This sequence comes from uncultured bacterium, assembly GCA_963721115.1. GTDB lineage: Bacteria > Desulfobacterota > Binatia > HRBIN30 > CADEER01 > CAVRIA01. Next base: position 148,018 of record CAVRIA010000020.1, on the reverse strand, counting down.
AGTGGTGGCCGAAGAGCACCAGCCAGTTCTTGGCGGGCACGTAGTCGACGCCGTCCTCCATGCGGTGTGCGGGTGTCGTGCGTTCGGGATCGATTCCCAGTGCGCGCGACACGCGCCGCCCGTACCAGCGGTAGCCGCCAACGAACCAGATCAGCGTTCCGATCAACAGCCAGCTCGCGCTCATGCCTTCCCTCGCAAAGACCGCAGACTATAGTCGCGTGCGCCCGTTCCCGCCACAGTGAATTCGGGTGAGCCAGTGAGCCGGTGAGCCAGTGAGCCGGTGAGCCGGTGAGTGGATATGCCTATACGCGGCTCGCGATGATTCCGCCTCACCGGCACACCGGCTTACCCGCGCACCGGCAAACCGGCGCACCGGCCCACCGGCGCACCGGCTCACTCATACCCGACCTCCAGCACGCGCACCCGCCAGTTCTCGAACCGTGGCACGTCGGCGCGGAAGAAGATCATGCGGAAGTCGTCGGTCGCTCCGGGCGCCAGCGGCTCGATGTGCAGATCGGCGCGGCTCACCCGGCCGGCCTCGTACTCCGGCCCGCGCAGATCCTCCGCCTTGCGGTTGTAACCGTACTCGCTCGCCAGGACGAGACCGGTGTCGTCCAGCAGCTCGAAGCCGAGCTTGACGTAGGCGACCGGCCGGGTGCCGCCGTTTCGAAGCTCGCCGCTGATGAGGAAGAGCGACTCGCTCCCGTCACTGAGGAGATCCGGTCCGCCGAAGCCGGTCCAGCGCGCCGCCTGGCGGGTGATGCGCACCGCCGAATCGCCGCCGGGCGTCGCCGGCGCCGTCGCACCGGGAGAGCCGGCGACGAGCGCCACGAGCAGGGCGGCCGAGAGCGTGCACATGTGCCAGGCGAGCACACGCGGCCACCGCCGCGCAAGAGATTTGACTGGCAGGGATTTGACTGGCGCCGCAAGCGCGTGTCAGTAATGAAGACGAGCCATGTTGTCTTCGGAGGGCCGCAGTAGCCCATCGTTCATCATCGCGGTGACCGTCTTGATCGTGGGCGTAATCGGATACGGGGCCTGGTCCTATCTCCGCCCGAACCCGTACGCCGCCTCCGAGCACCTCGTCCGCGACTTCGCCCGCACCATGTCCCGCGATGTGCGCCAGTACCGTCGCAAGCTGCGGGCGCTGAGCGAAGAAAAACCCAGCCCGCAGCAGCTTCCGGACGTCCTGGCGAAGATCGACCAGCTGGCGACGGACTCCACGAACGAGATCGACGACCGCATGGAAGAGGTGCGGGAACGGATGGAAGAGTTCGACATCAAGCTCAACACACAGCGCAACCGCACCGACCGTCTGAGGGCCCGGGCCACCGAGGCGAAGGAAATGGTCGCGAACCTCGCCGCCGAGGCGAAGGAGAAGGTGCGCGGCAAGTAGGGCCAGGCGCGGCCGCCGGCGATCCCGAATCCTGGGACGCGCCCGGGCCGGGCGCGCACGAGCGCCCCTGCGCGGTCCAGCGGAGGAGAGCATGAGTTCTTCCGATCAGATCAAGTCGGTGTTGAAGGAGGATCGGGTGTTCCCGCCGCCGCCGGCGTTCAGCGCCGCGGCGCACGTCAAGAGCGCCGAGGATCTGGCCCGACTGGCGCGAGAGGCGGAGCAGAGCCCGGAGCAGTTCTGGGCCGGCATCGCGCGCGAGCTGCACTGGTTCACGCCCTGGCAACGCGTCCTCGACTGGAACCCGCCGTTCGCCAAGTGGTTCGTCGGCGGCACCACCAACCTCTGCTACAACTGCGTCGATCGCCACGTCGGCACCTGGCGGCGCAACAAGGCGGCCATCATCTGGGAGGGCGAGCCGGGCGACAGCCGCGTGCTCACCTACGCCGACCTGCAGCGCGAGGTCTCGCGCTTCGCCAACGTGCTCGAGGGTCTGGGCGTGCAGACCGGCGACCGCGTCGGCGTCTACATGCCGATGATCCCCGAGCTGGCGATCACCCTCCTCGCCTGCGCCCGCATCGGCGCCACGCACAGCGTGATCTTCGGCGGCTTCAGCCCCGAGGCGCTGCGCGACCGGTTGAACGACGCGCAGGCGAAGGTGGTGGTCACCGCCGACGGCGGGTATCGCCGCGGCAGCATCGTTCCGCTCAAGGCGAACGTCGACGAGGCGCTGCGGCAGGCACCGTCGGTCGAGAAGGTCGTCGTCGTCAGTCGCACCGGTCAGACCGTGGCGATGAACGACGGCCGCGATCACTGGTGGAGCGACCTCGTGGAGGAGGCGAGCGACCAGTGTCCCGTGCGGGCGCTCGACGCGGAGCATCCTCTGTTCATCCTCTACACCAGCGGCACCACCGGCAAGCCGAAGGGCGTCGTCCACACCACCGGCGGCTACATGGTGCACACGTACATCACCAGCAAGTGGGTCTTCGACCTCAAGGACGAGGACACCTTCTTCTGCACCGCCGACATCGGCTGGGTGACCGGACACAGCTACGTCATCTACGGCATCCTGGCCAACGGGGCGACCACCTTGATGTACGAGGGGGCGCCCAATCACCCGCATCCGGATCGCCTCTGGGAGATCGTCGACAAGTACGGGGTGAGCACGTTGTACACGGCGCCGACGGCGATCCGCAGCTTCATGAAGTGGGGCACCGAGTGGCCGCGCAAGCACCGGCTGGACAGCCTGCGGCTGCTCGGAACCGTGGGCGAGCCGATCAACCCGGAGGCGTGGATCTGGTATCACCGCGAGATCGGCAAGGAGCGCTGCCCGATCGTCGACACTTGGTGGCAGACCGAGACCGGCGGCATCATGATCACGCCGCTGCCCGGCGCGACCCCGACCAAGCCCGGCTCCGCGACGCGGCCCTTTCCCGGCATCGAGGTCGACGTCATGACCCGCGACGGGGTGCCGGTCGAAGCCAACCAGGGCGGCTTCCTGGTCATCAAGAAGCCGTGGCCGGGCATGCTGCGCACCATCTACGGAGATCCCGACCGCTACGTGCAGCAGTACTGGAGCCACATCGAGGGGGTGTACTTCGCCGGCGACGGCGCCCGCCGCGACGCGGACGGCTACTACTGGATCATGGGACGCATCGACGACGTGGTGAACGTTTCCGGCCATCGCCTCGGCACGATGGAGGTCGAGAGCGCCCTGGTCAGCCACCCGGCCGTGGCCGAGGCCGCGGTGGTGGGGCGTCCCGACGAGATCAAGGGTCAGGCGATCGAGGCGTTCGTCACGCTCGAGGCGGGGCACCACTGGAGCGACGAGCTCAAGCGCGACCTGCGCGAGCACGTCGGCCGCGAGATCGGCGCCTTCGCCAAGCCGGACGAGATCCGCTGGGCCGAGAGCCTGCCGAAGACGCGCAGCGGCAAGATCATGCGCCGCCTGCTGCGCGACATCGCCAGCGGTGTCGAGACCGTCGGCGACACGACGACGCTCGAAGACCTGTCCGTCCTCGCCAAGCTGCGGGAGGAGGACGAGTGAGAAGAAGAAGGAATGCAACCACGAAGGACACGAAGAGCACGAAGAAGAGGGTTCGCAACCACGAGGGTTCGGCTCCCTCTTCCGGATGAGTCTGTCGATTTTCTCGAGGGTCGAGATTCCCCCCTTTGGAAAAGGGGGTCAGGGGGGATTTTGAGATGGATTCGTTCGGACAAATCCCCCTCAATCCCCCTTTTTCAAAGGGGGAAGTCGGAGTCGCTTCTCTCGCTAGGAGAAAATCGACAGTCTCGGATGGGAGAGGGCCGGGGTGAGGGGGATTGAATGACTCCGCGACCTCTAAGAAGGAATGCAATCACGAGGGGATTCAGAGGACGAAGCGCTGAAGGCCGTCTTTCAGTGCGGATGCGTTGAAGTTGATGAGAAGGCCGGTGTGGATGCCGGCCAGCTTCATGTAGGAGAGGATCTGCGCCCGATGTACCGCGAGGACTTGTTCCACCGCTTTGAGCTCGACGATCAGTCGGTCTTCCACCAGGAGGTCGACTCGGTACCCGCAGTCGAGCCGAAGCCCCTTGTAGTGGACGGGGAGGGGCCATTCGAGGTGAAAATCGAGCCCGCGAAGCTGCATCTCGCGAGCGAGGCAGGCTTCGTACGTCGACTCCAGCAATCCGGGCCCGAGAATGCGATGAACCTCGATGGCGCAGCCGATCACCCGATTCGAAAGCTCGTCAAATTCCATCCGCTGCGAAGAAGAAGGAATGCAACCGCGAAGAGCATGAGAAGAAAGAATGCAACCACGAAGGACACGAAGAGCACGAAGAAGAATGGCTTGATGGAAGGCCTGGGGATCCGAGGCGGCGGGACACCTGCATCTTTTTCCTGGGAATCTCCGGTAGAGCTCACGGCAGGTCCGTCATCGCCTCGTTCCTCATTTCTGATCCTTCATTTCCCTCCCTGTGTCCCTCGCGGTTGCATTGCCTCCTCATTCTTCGTTTCTCCGCTCCTCCTTCGTGCTCTTCGTGTCCTTCGTGGTTGCATTCCCTCTCCGTTCTTCATTCTTCAACTCCGTCTCCGCGCACTTCGTGGTTGCATCCCTCTTCTCCCTTCCTGGGAGCTCAATGTCAAGTTGACAATGTGATCTCATGACACTCAAAGTCCACAACACGCTCTCCGGCGGGCTCGAGGAATTCGAGCCGCTCGAGCCGGGTAAGGTGCGCATGTACGTGTGCGGGGTGACGGTCTACGAGCGCTCGCACATCGGCCACGCGCGCGCGCTGGTGACGTTCGACGTCATCTTCCGCTACCTGCGCTTCCTCGGCTACGAGGTCACCTTCGTGCGCAACCTCACCGACGTCGACGACAAGATCATCAAGCGCGGGCACGACACCGGCCGCTCGGCGCAGGCGGTGGCGGAGGCGAACATCGCCGCCTTCGCCGAGGACGTGAAGGTGCTCGGCTGCGAGCGACCGACCCTGGAGCCGCGCGCCACCGAGCACATCGCCGAGATGATCGAGCTCATCCGCGAGCTCGAGCACAAGGGGCTCGCCTACGCGGCCGACGGCGACGTGTACTTCGCCGTCGACAAGCTGCCCGACTACGGCAAGCTCTCGAAGCGGCGTCTCGAGGACATGATGGCCGGCGCCCGCATCGAGGTCGCCGAGCACAAGCGCCACCCGATGGACTTCGCGCTGTGGAAGGGGAGCAAGCCGGGCGAGCCGGCGTGGGACAGCCCGTGGGGCCCCGGCCGCCCCGGCTGGCACATCGAGTGCTCGGCGATGGCGATGCGGTACCTCGGCCAGCCGTTCGACATTCACGGCGGCGGCAGCGACCTGATCTTCCCGCACCACGAGAACGAGATCGCCCAGTCGGAGGGCGCCAAGGGGTGTGCGTTCGCCCGCTACTGGCTGCACAACGGCATGGTCACCATCGCGCACGAGAAGATGTCCAAGTCGACGGGCGTCTTCATGACCGTGCAGGAGGCGGCGGCGCAGGTCGGCGGCGAGGCGCTGCGCCTGTTCGTCCTCGGCACCCAGTACCGCGGTCCGCTCGACTTCTCGGAGGAGCGCCTGCAGGAGTCCGGGCGCGCCCTCGCCCGCCTGTACGAGACGCTCGCCCGCGCCGACGAGGCCCTGGCGGAGCATCCGGCGGCCGCGGACGCCGAGCGCGAGAAGGCGATCGTCGACGACTTCCGCGAGGGCATGGACGACGACTTCAACACCGCACGCGGCCTGGCGACCCTGTTCGACGCCGTGCGCTCCCTCAACCGCCACCTCGACGCCGAGGAGTGGCCCGCAGCGGCGGCCTGCCGCGCGGCGATCGCGAAGATCGGTGCTGTCCTCGGCGTCGGCACGCAGGACGCGCGCGCCTCTCTCGAGCGCGCCAAGCACGAGCATTTGGAAGACTCTGCGCTCGCTCCGGCCGAGATCGAGCGCCTCATCGCGGAGCGCGCCGCGGCGCGCAAGGCGAAGGACTTCAAGCGTTCCGACGCCATCCGCGAGGAGCTCAAGGCCAAGGGCATCGTCCTCGAGGACACGCCGGCCGGCACGGCTGGAAGATCGAGAGGTAAGGGGAAGGACTTCTGCGGCCGTCCTCTTTCCTCTTGCGGCTTTCCTCTGTAAGTTCGCCGCACGCGCCCGTAGCTCAGTTGGACTAGAGCAACTGGCTTCGAACCAGTGGGTCGGGTGTTCGAATCACCCCGGGCGCGCCTTCTATTGCCGGCCGTCGGCATCGAGTCCCCTCTCCCGCCACCCCAAAGAAGGAATGCAACCACGAAGAGCACGAAGAGCACGAAGGAAGAGCACGAAGAAGAAACGTGCCGTGCATCGAAACCGCGCGGTCGAAGCGTTTCCGTAATGGTGTCGAGGTTCGTCCTTGCTGGTCCAGGGAGTGGCCGGTAGACTCGCAAGCAGTGGGGAAGCGGCGGTATCGGCGGCAAGAGCGAAGCCTTCGCGAGCGAGTTCGCGAGCATCGAGCGAAGATCCGGGTCGAGCTGCACAAGTCGCCCCCTGACCACCGGTTGATTCGCTATTGGGAACGAGAGATCCGGGCGTTCGAGAAGGGAATCGAACGCGCGCGGAAGCGGCTGAGAGGCACAGGATGAAAGCAGTACGAAAACGGGAATCGGATCCCCCATCGACCACGGCGGATGTGCTTCTTCGCGAGCTTCGAGAGGAATGCGAGAACGTCGCCGGGCTCATCCGCCGCCTCGAAAAGGGACGCCTGTCGGAGGCGGAACGGGACGAGATCCTGGGCGAGCTCAGCGCCGCCGTCCTTCACCTTCACACACACACCGCCGGCTTGGACGAGTTCCTGTGCGAGGCCGAGTAAACCTAGCCTGATTGCCGCGACGACTAGTGCCTCCGCGTCGGTGACCCCCGCATCCTGTACGAGATCGACGACAGAGGGCGGGTCGCCCGTGCTCGACGGCCAGTTGCAGGGACCGGTCAGCCCAGGGGCTCGCCCTTTGACGGTCGCCAGTTTCAATCGGCGCTTTCGGGACCTCAGATCGGCGAGAGCTCGCTGCTCGAAGAACACCGACTTTTGCCGGGGCCCGCCACCGCGATCGACTCGCGCAGGAGGATTACGGCTTTCTTTGGCCGGCCCGCCGCGCGGGCGCAGGCGCTGGAAGGGAGACGGGAGACGAAGGGGAGTATCTGCGTCCCGGTGGTTCGTTGTTCGTGCTGTTGGTGGAGATCACGCAGCGGCGCCATGCGTTGACGGCAGACAATTGATGCTCTAGCATCAAATGCATGCGCACCACGTTGGATATCGACGACGACGTCCTGCGCGCCGCCAAGGAGCTGGCGGGCCGCGAGAAGAAGACGACCGGGGCGGTCATCTCCGAGCTGGCGCGGAGCGCGTTGACGGCGCCACCGCCGGCCGGCCGAGAGCCGAAGGCCGCGTACGGATTCCGGCCGTTCCCGAAGCGCGGCGGCATCGTCACGAACGAACAAATCGATAGGCTGCGCGAGGAGGACGCGTTCTGATGCGTGCGCTCCTCGACATCAACGTCTTGATCGCTTTGCTCGATCAGGATCATTCGATGCACGGACAAGCCCGACGCTGGTTCGCCACCAAAGCCGACAATGGATGGGCGTCCTGCCCGATCACGCAAAACGGCTGCGTCCGGATCATGTCTCATCCCAGCTATCCAAACCCACTGAAAGTGGGAGCGATCATGGGACGGCTGGGTGAAGCGATCGCAACTGCGCATCACCAATTCTGGACCGACGATGTAAGTCTGCTCGATGCCCGGGTCGCCGACCGTACCCGCATTCACGGGCCGCGTCAGGTGACCGACCTCTATCTGCTCGCCCTGGCCGTCCATCGGGAGGGGTGCTTCGTATCGTTCGACTCCACGATTCCGCGGACTGCCATCAAGGGTGCGGAGAGAAAACACCTGGTCACTCTTTGAACGGGCGAGCCGGCCTCGCCCTCCGACTGACCCCCACGTCTCCCCACCCCGCTCGACAGGCGCTCAGCAACAGCACACAGGTCAGACTCCCCAGTAAAACGTTTGCCGGGCCCCCGTTTTTGGTATTGAAGCTCTACTCGGGCAAGAGCTGGGATACCCGGATGCGAAGCAACCGAAAGGGAGGCCAGGTGAAGCCGCTTGAGCAGCGCGTCGAGGTCGACGGTTTCTGGATCAAAGGGCAGATCGGTCGGGCGACTGCCGACCGCCGACTGCAGACTGCCGACTGGATCCTGCCGACTTCCCATGAGCACCTTTGGAACATCCATCATGACCGATCTCGTTCAGGGTGTGGTGTCATCTGCTGGACTTGCGACGATCGATCGAGGAAGGTTTTCGGGTCGGCCGATCGTCGAATGATTCCAGCGCCGAAACGATTCGAGCGACTGCACTTCCACCACAACGACGAGCGCGCGGCCTGATCGTCCACCTTCGAAGAAAGGAGCAGACTCATGGGTCTTCCAAACGGCGTACATCACCTCGCCATCGGCACTCGTGACATCAAGGCGCAGATCGAGTTCTTCACCCAGGTCGTGGGGATGGAGCTGGTGGCGCTCTATTGGATGCACGGCGTCCCGGATACGGTTCATGGCTTCCTCCGTCTGAACGACTCCTGCTCGCTGGCCTTTGTGCAGATGCCCGCGATGCGTGAAATCGAGCCGCAGCTGGGCGTCTCGCACGCCGGCTCCCCCGCCGGACCGACCGCGCCCGGCGCGATGCAGCACGTCGCGCTGAACGTGGACTCGGAGGCGGCGCTTCTGGCGCTCCGCGACCGCATCCGTTCGTGCGGCTACTGGGTCATGGGTCCGATCGACCACGGCATGTGCAAGTCGATGTACCTCGCGGCGCCCGAGGGGATCGTTCTCGAGTTCGCGAGCTCTGCTGCTCCGATCGAGGCCGACGAGTGGCTCGACCCGGAGGTGGTGGCGTTGTGCGGCATCGACGAGACGGAGCTGGCCCGCTATCGCGCGCCCTCCTCCTTCACGGGCCGCGCCGGGGCCGTGCCCCAGCCCGACCCCGCCACGCCTCCGGGCCTCCACTTCCCACCCGAGATGGAAGCACTGCGGTCGATGAGCGACGCGGAGATCGCCGCGTTGATGGATTTCCCGACGCCGCCCGTTCCAAAGCGCGCTGCGGGGTGACTCCATCTAACAGTCCGTCGAAAAACCCACCCGATGCTTCGACAGGCTCAGCATGAGCGGAACCCCGCCCCGATTTCAAAAGACTTTTCCGCTCGCCCTGAGCTCGTCGAAGGGCCCTCAGCCTTTTTCAACGGACCGCTAAGCGTCAGGAGCGTCAGGCCGACGTGACCCCACGGCGCACAGTCGAGGAGTGGGTGCGGCGGTTCAATGCCGCGGATCCCGATGGGTTGGCGGCTTTGTATGCCGAGTCCGCCACGAACCATCAGGTCACTCGAGATCCCGTGTGCGGCCAAAGCGCCATCCGCGAAATGTTCGTCCGCGAGTTCGCAGCCGCGGACATGCACTGCATTCCCGAGCACATATTCGAGGACGGAGAGTGGGCGATATTGGAATGGCGGGATCCTCTCGGCTTGCGTGGTTGCGGGTTCTTTCAGGTGCAGGGCGGGCTCATCGTCTTCCAGCGCGGCTATTGGGACCAGCTGTCGTTCCTGCGCATGCACAAGTTGCCGATTCCCGGCGAATGAGGAAGGTCACTGAAGCTGAACCGTGAGATTCTCGTCGCGACTCCTCACTCCCTTCGATCGGCGTGCAGCGGCCGAGTTCCCCACAAATCCAGTGAACCGAGGAGTCCTTGCGATGATCACGACATCCTTTACGAAGCTCGTGGGCGTCTCCGCGCCGATCCAGCTTGCGGCAATGCCCGCGATCGCCACCCCGGAGCTCGTCGCCGCGGTCGCGGATGCGGGAGGTCTCGGCATGCTCGGGGCGCCGATGATGCCCGCCGCCGTGCTCGAGGGGGTTCTGGAGCAGCTCTCGCAGCGGACCAGGGGCGTCTTCGGCGTCAACTTCATCCTCCCCTTTCTCGATCCGGCGTGCGTTTCGGTCGCGGCTCGGCGCGCGCGAGTGGTCGAGTTCTTCTACGGGGAACCGGATCCCGGGCTGGTCGAGCGGGGTCACGAGCTCGGCGCTCTGGTGAGCTGGCAGGTCGGGTCGCTGGCCGAGGCCGTTGCCGCGGAGCGCGCGGGTTGCGACTTCATCGTGGTTCAGGGAACCGAGGCGGGCGGACACGTTCGCGGCGAGACGAGCCTGCTCCCGTTGCTCTCGCTGGTTCTCGACGTCGCCCGTGTGCCGGTCGTGGCCGCCGGGGGCATCGCGACCGCTCGCAGCCTGGCGGCAGTGCTCGCCTGCGGCGCCGCGGCGGCTCGGATCGGTACGCGCTTCGTCGCCGCGACCGAGTCGGGAGCGCATCCGTCCTACGTGAAGGCGCTCCTGGCCTCCTCGGCGGCGGACACCTGCCTGACGCAGGCCTTTTCGGTGCTGTGGCCCAACGCGCCCCATCGGGTCCTACGCTCGGCCATCGCGGCGGCGGAGGCGCTGACAGAAAACGTGGTCGGGGAGACGCACCATGCCGGGGAAGTGGTGCCGGTTCCCCGGCTCTCCGTGATCGCTCCGGACAAATCCACCAGCGGACATGTCGACGCGATGGCCCTCTACGCCGGGGAGTCCGTCGCGAACGTGACCTCCGTTCAACCCGCCGCCGCCATCGTTGCGGAGCTGGTGGCGGGCGCCGAACGGCTGCTCGGGTACGCCGGCTGACGACGGTGTATCCTCAAACGGTGTATCCTCAATAGGTGCGGCGCCGGTGTGCGCGGCTTGGACGTTCCACATGCCGGCGTCGCACCCCCCACCCGCCTGCGCCGCGTCAACTACTCTTGCCGGTCAACGACAACTATTTCTTCCGGTGGAACCAGGTTGATGGGAATAGGTGATGGGGCTATGCGGCTTCAGCCGTGAATGGTTCCCAAGGACAGATCTGGCACCCGTGCGAAGTGCGCCCGGTTGCGTGTCAGGAGGATCCCCTTGTTTGCCAACGTGATCCCGGCGATCAAGCTGTCCCCCATGCCGATGGCCTCGCCCCGCTTCTCGAGTACGCGACGCACGTGGGCCGCCCGGTCGGCAGCGGTGGAGTCGAGCGGCAAACACGGCAAGGCATCGAGAAGTTGCGCGACCAGTTTCTCCTGGCGCGCCGAGCGTGCTCCCGCCAGCAGCTCGAAGCGGGTGACCGCCGTCGTGTAGAGTTGCGCACGTTCCAGCTCCAGCGCGATCCGCTCCGCCGCGCCCCCTCGACCTTGCAGGTAGTCGATGAGGACATCCGTATCGGCGATCATCATCGCCAGGACTCGCGGAGCTCGGTCGTTGCCGCCCGTAAGCGGTCGGCGTCACGCGCGTCGAGAGCGCCCTTGAGCAGCAGCGCTCGCCGTCGCCGCTCTTGTTCGCCCGGTTGTGCCTTCAAGAACGCATCCAGAGCCTGTTGCACAAGCTTGGAGAAGCCCTTTTCTCCGCGGCGGGCCGCCATTTCCATGAGTCGAGCCCGTTGTTCCGCCGTAATCTCGATCGTCGTACGCATGACGGGCACGATCACATGCATGTGCATGCATGTCAAGGTGCTGTTCCGCTCCGCCCCGGTCCGGCCGATCGACCGAGACGAGCGCGACCTCGTACGTGGCACTCCAGGTTTCGAGTGGGCCGGCCCCCTGATCGCAGCCACGCTTCGAGACGCGCAGGACGAAGACGCCTTTGTGGCGGGGCACCCGCACCTTCCCCGGCGTCGTGATCGGCGCTCCTCGAAAAGAGGCAGTGGCTTCTTCCGGATCGGTTCGGATCTCCACCTCTTGCGTAGGCCCGTAAGTCAGCAGGCCGCAGCCCTCCACGCGGAGAAGCAGAATCGCCCAAAGCCACCGAGCTTTCCCCGGCCAGCCACGGGCTCTCATCCCGCCTCGTGCGGGTCTACCATTGGGAAATGAGAGGAGCGGAGAGCTCTCCACGAGCTGATGCTCAGCGCGAGGGGAACCAGCGCTCGAGGGTACCCGTCGCGAGCATCTCGGCGACGGCTGGGTCGACCTCCTTCGTCGCCTTCCGGAAGCCGTCGAGCAGACCGGGGGTACCGTCGTAGTGCGGCCAGTCGGAGGCAACTGCGATGTGGTCGGCGGGCAGGAACTCGAGGGCGACGCGGAGGTCCGTCTCCTCGCAGGCCTCGATCGTCACCATCATCTGGCGCTCGAAGATCTCCATCGGCGGCGTCTTCCAGTCGGGAGCCTTCGCTTTTCCGAACAGCTCGCGGTGCTCCTCCCAGCGCTCGAACATCGGGGGGATCCAGCCGACGCCGGCCTCGAGAATCATCGTCTGCATGGCGGGGAAGCGATCGAAGACCGCGCCGGACATCATGTCGTACAGAGTGAACATCATGTCCATGGGGAAGCCGAGCGCCGACGCCGCCATGATGTCGCGGAGGCGGAAGCCGAGCGACGTGCCTTCCTGATCCCACATTGGAAGCGGGTGCAGCCCCAGCTTCAGCCCAGTGTCGGTGATGATCTGCCAGAGCGGATCGAAGGAGCGGTTCGACAGCTTGGTTCCGTTCACGGCGTTCGTGCGGACGAAGACGGCGGGAAAGCCGAGCTCTGCCGCGCGCCGCACCTCCCCGACGGCCGCGTCGACGTCCGTCATCGGCAGCGCCGCCACCGGGATCAGGCGCCCGCCGGAACGGGCGCAGTAGTCGTTCAGGACCCAGTCGTTGTAAACCCGGCAGACGTCCGCCGCGATGTTCGGAAAGAGCGAGCCGCCGGCGAGCATGAAGGTCGGGAACAGAACGGCGCGCGTCACTCCGTGCTCGAGGTTGAACTCGAGCCGCTTGGCGCCGTCCTTGGTCCACTCCGAGGCGTCGAGAATGGTGTGGCGGTCACGCTCCTCGACCGCGAACACGCGCTCCAGTGGCATGCCCATCGCACACGAGAGCCCCATGTTCTGGAGCATGTCCTTGGGGCTGATGCCGCCGTACATCGCCGGAAGGTCGGCGATGTCGATGCCGTAGATGCGCTGGTGAAAGACACCGTGTTCGTCGCGGTAGAAGTGCGGCGCCTGATCGCGAAGATCCTTCGGCATGCGCTCGACCCAGAGGTCGCCTGGCTCGATCAGATGCCCGTCGGCGTCGCCGATCTCGACAATCGCCATGCCCACTCTCCCCTGTTCGATGCGCGGTCCGCAGCAGGGACCTCCTTCGAATTGCCGGTAAGAGCCGTCGGAAGTCAATCGTTCTTCGGCGCCGCCCCCCTTCCGCGCGAGGCGCTTTCGCCCCTGGCGCGCGTTGGGCCGGCGCAAGGCTCCGGTACTAGATTGCTAGGAAACTGCTGGGCATCGGGTCGTACGCGACACAACGCGTTGGGTCGGTCCTGCGTTCCGTACGGCGCGGAACCGGATCGGGGTCGGCCGTCTCTGATCGTGATGGTTGATGGAGATGTACGTGGATGGTAGTTTCGTCCATATGAAGAAGACCCTCCACATCGACGACGAGTTGCTGGCGGAAGCTCGGCAGGTCAGCGGCGCCGCGACCGATACCGAGGCCGTCCGCCTCGGGCTCGAAGCGCTCTTGCGGCGGGCTGCGTACGAGCGTCTTCGCGCGCTGCGCGGAACCGAACCCGCGGCCAAAGAGGTGCCCCGCCGCCGCGAGAAGCGTGCCCGTAAACGGCGAGCCGCCTAGTCCGGATGGTCCTCGTCGATACCTCTGTCTGGATCCGATTCCTGGCCGGGCGAGAACCTCACGCGAGTGGGCTGGACGACCTGCTGGCGACTGACGAGGTCTTGCGCCACGATCTCATCGAGGGGGAGCTGCTCATCGGTGCCAGCGGGAGGGCGCGGCGCGAGCTTTTGGCGACGTACGCGCAGATCCATCGGGCGCGCACCGTGCCGCATCACGAAGTCGTGGAGTTCGTTGAGGCGCGGAAGCTTCGTGGACGCGGTCTGGGATGGATCGACGCTCACCTCCTCGCGTCCACGTTGGTGGCGCGCTGCACGCTATGGACGGCGGACGACAACCTCGCAGACCTGGCCTCGGAGTTGCGCGTGACGCACGTGGCAACACGATGAAGACAGTCGAGGGCCGCGCCCCTCTGACTGCCCGCCACCACCCCGTGGTCCGGACGCGGGCATCCCGACTCAGGAGTGGGGGCGGCGAGGGGCAGTCCCTTGCCGACTGAAAGTTCACTTTCTCGACTTGGAACTCGAGCTGGTACTCTTGGACCGTTCCGGCAATTTGGATCGGCAAGAGAATTCCGAGGGACTTCCCGACGACGTCTCCGGCCGTCCCCCTGAAATGGTCCTCGCTCTCACCGCATTCCCGATAGGACGCCCCCGCGATCGGAAGTCGATGGAATCCGCCCGGGAGATCGACGATGCGATTCAACGGAATGATCACGTCTTCGAGCACCACACCTCACTCGGATTCGAAGCCGATGAGGTCTTCAACGGATGTGCGCAGCAGGTTCGCGAGCTTGACCAGCACGGCTACCGACGGATCGCCCTTGCCTGATTCGAGCTTCGAGACGTGGGCCGGTGTGATACCCACGCCTGCGGCAACCTGTGCCGCGCTCATGCCGCGATGCTCACGCCAAACCCGCAGTGGGCTCTCGCCCGCGAGCAGGCGGTCGACGACCCCAGCCGGTAGTGTCTCTTCCGCGCCTTTGGCATACCGCTTTGCAAAGCGTGCCAGAGCGACTACGTCGTCGGCGTCCTCGGCCACTTCGAGCAGCGGTTTGTACTCGTCGTAGGGCAGCACCGCGAAGGCAGGCTTCCCGTTCGCTTCCAAAATCTTGACGCTCATCGATAAACCTCCCTGCGGTGCGCGACCCGGACGACCTGGATCACGATACGATTGCGATCGAGGACGTCAACCATGAGTTGAAATCCTCAGCGCCGCCGCCAGCTCCTGCCGCACGCGCTCGGCGTGCTTCGGCGCGCCCATCTCGTCGTAGTCTTGTTGCGCCTGTCGCAGCAGTTGCTCGCGCCTCGCCGCCGACGGCAGCCACCAGCTCGGCCCGCCACTCGCAGAGCGCGGGAACGAGCGTCTTTGCACCAGTGCGTTCGATCAGTGCAGCAGCGTTGGCAAGAGCGACTTCGGCGGGTGTTCGCGCCGCGGCACCGTCCCGGTGCAGCACCCCGTGCACGACGCCGCCGTGAGCGACGGCTTCGTGGTGGGCGCGCAGCGAGCAGCGACAGAGCAGCGTCAGAGCTGGCGTAGATCAGAAGCGCATTTTCGGAGTCCGGTCGAGCTTCTCGCTTCCGAGAAGGCATCCCCAGTATTGACGCAAGTTCCAACTAGATATGTTGCAGCGAGCGAGGTAGAGACCCGGGGCAGATGCACGGCAGCGGCGCAGTCGCCGGGATCGGCGAGTCCACCTACGACAAGCGGGGAGAGTCGCCGTACACCGAGTTCCAGCTCGCCTGCATCGCGGACGCGGCGCTGAGCGCGGGTTACGCGCGCCACGTGGTCGTCTTCCGGGCGCTCGCACAGGGCCAGTTCCGCCGCTTCGGGCAGGCGGATGGCGGTGGCGGAGGTTCCGCGGCGGCAGGCCGCGGTGCGTGGAACGGAACGTACGGGATCCTCACGGCCGCACACCAGTGCGCGCTGCGCACCGAGCTCTGGGAAGGATACCAGAACGACTTCACCGCACCGTCCCGCTGAGAGACTGGGGAAGGCGAGCACGGTGAGCAGAGACGAGCGAGAGAAGGAGGCGGCATCGTCCTATGCGGGGCTCGCCGCGCTCATCCTCGAGCGGGCCACCGCCGTTCCCCTGCTGGCCGGCATCGCCGGACCGGTGGCGGTGGGGAAGACGACGATCGTCGGCGCCCTCGCCGCCGAGATCGAGCGCCGCGGCCGCCGGGTGCAGGTGCTGTCGACCGACGCGTTCCTCCTCTGCAACGAGGCGTTGAACGATCGCGGGCTGCTGATGCGCAAGGGCTTCCCCGAGACCTATGACCACGCCGCGATCCGCAGGGCCCTGACGACCCTGCGTTCGGGCACGGCGGCGCGGGTGCACGTCTATTCGCACGACGTCTACGACATCGTGCCCCACGCCAGCGATTCCATCGCGCCGGCGGACGTGATCCTCGTCGAGGGCATCGTCGCCCTGCAACCGCCGACCGTCGACCATCTCGACGTCCGGGTGTACGTCGAGGCGGCCGAGGCCGTCGTGCGGGCGTGGTTCGTGGAACGCTTCCTGCGCCTCACCGCGGCGGCGACCGACGACGCGCAGTCCTTCTACCGCTCCTTTGCCGCGCTGCCGCCCGAACAGGTGCGCCAGGTGGCCCTGGCGACCTGGGAATCGATCAACGGCCCCAACTTGCGCCAGCACATCGCGCCCTCCGCCGCTCGCGCCGACATCATCGTGCGCAAGGCGGCCGATCATACCATCAGCGCGCTGACGGCACTGTCGGGCAGGCCGCCGGCCTGACGCGGCGGCCGAGCGGCGGCTGCGCGCAGCACCGCCGCGCCCCGTTCGTGGACGAGCGTGTGCCTCCGGTCCCCGGGTCGGCGTCGTAGGCGACCGTGCTCGCCGCCGCCGACCTCCGGCTGCCGACCGCCGACTCTGATCGGCTACCAGCCGGTGACCCTGATGCGGGTGTCGCGACTCGGAGGAGGTGGGGAGGGGCAGCTTCTCGCCGACTGGAAGTCCACCTTCTCGATCTGGAAGTGGAGTGCGTACCGCCGCATTGTTCCGGCGATCTCGATCGGCAGTAGAATCTCGAAGGACTTCCCCGCGCCGTCCCGCGCCGCCGACTCGAAGTGCTCCTCGCTCTCGCTGCATTCCCGATGCGACGGCCCCGCGATCGGAAGGCGAGGGAGCCCGTCCGCGATGTCGCCGACGCGATGCACCGGAACGATCACGTCTTCGAGCACCTTGCGCGGCGCCACGACGCTGGCCGGCTGGGCATGACCTCGATCGGCGTCGGACACGCCGCTGTGCACGACGCGGTGCGACGTCGCGTCGAGGTCGACGAAGGCCGCGTCGTCCCAGAGCACCTTGGCGGCATACGGGGTGACGTTCCGGATCTTCACGCCGATCTGGTCGACCTCCGGAAGCACCCTCAGCTCGATGTCGGCGTCTTCGTAGATGAAGCTTCGCACTGAGCGATGGGCCCACCTGACGTTCTCGCTCCGGACCGCCGGCCCGTATCCGTCGCTGGTCCGGTCCGGCCGATCGACCGAGACGAGCGCGACCTCGTAGGTGGCACTCCAGGTTTCGAGTGGGCCGGCCTGCTGATCGCAGAGGTCGGTTCTGGCCCGCGAAAGCCGGGCGCGGACGATTTCGTCGTCCGGTGGCAGGGGCTCGATCGGCTCCGTGCCCTCGGCCGGCGTCAGGGTGACCTCGAGCGGCGACGGGTAGGCTCCGGGCCAGCTTCCGGCCATCGTGTCGAGCGCCAACGGGATGGCCGCGGGAAGGCTGTCGAGGACCACCAGGAGCGCGTCTTTGTCGAACACCACGATCTTGCACGCCGGATGATAGCCACGCTTCGAGACGCGCAGGACGAAGACGCCTTTGTGGCGGGGCACCCGCACCTTTCCCGGCGTCGTGATCGTCGCTCCTCGGAAAGAGGCAGTGGCTCCTTCCGGATCGGTCCGGATCTCCACCTCTTGCGTAGGCCCGTAAGTCAGCAGGCCGCAGCCCGCCACGAGGAGAAGCAGAATCGCCCAAAGCCAGCGAGCCTTTCCCGGCCAGCGGTTGCCACGGGCTCTGATCCCGCCTCGTCTCTCGATGCCCCTCGTCATCGATCAGCAAAATGGGGCTGCTTCCAGCCGCATCGACCCCGTTCGTTCGTCGAAGTGCATAGCATGGCATCGATCGCCGAACGAACCGCCGTCCAGCCGCCTCTACGTGCCGTGATTCCGGGTGCTGGCCATTCGCGTCTCGCCGTCCTACGATCTTTGGCTGAGGTTTTTCGCGTCGGTCCAGCGACGCGAATTTTGTCGATGCGTCGATTCGGGTTACTGGCCATTCTTTTGAGCTCCTTCGCGTTCGCTCTGCCGGCGTGCAAGGGCCACGAAACCGAGCTCGACGCCGAAGCCCAACACGGGCGCGAGCTCTATCTTCACATGTGCGCCGTGTGCCACGGCGAGTCCGGCGAGGGCTATGCGGCCGACCAGGCGCCGCGGCTCGCACAACCCGATTTCCTCGCTTCCGTGAGCGACGGGTATCTCGAGTACGCGATCACCAACGGTCGAACCGGGTCGACGATGTCGGCGTGGTCGAAGCTGCACGGAGGCCCTCTCGACGCGCGCGACGTGAATGCGCTGGTCGCGTTCCTGAGGAGCTGGGAAACGAGCCCGCGCGTATCGCTCGACGGAGGCCCCGTCGCGGGCGACGCCCGCCGTGGCGAGGCCGTATTCGCCAACGAGTGTGCGCGCTGCCACGGTGCCAGAGGAACGGGCGGGCCGTTCATCCAGATCGGCGGGCGCGAGCTGCTCTCGAGCGCGAGCAGCGGATTTCTCCGCTACGCGATACGCGTCGGCCGCCCGGGCACCGAGATGCCCGGATTCGCCGACAAGCTCGGCGACGCGAGCATCGAAGATCTCCTGGCCCTGCTCCAGAGCTGGAAGGCGCCACTCGCCGCGGCCGGCCGCGACGTCGTGCGCCCGCCGCCGATCCCCCTGGGCCCGGTGCCGCTCAACCCCGACGGCCCGCCAGCCGAAGGTTTCAAGACCTACCCATCCACGACGCCGCTCGAAGTGATCAAGAAGGAGCTCGACCGCGGCGCGCGCATGGCGCTCCTGGACGCTCGCGCGCCCTCCGATTACATCCGCGATCACATCGCCGGCGCGGTCAGCGTGCCGTTCTACGACCCGAGCCCGTACTACGACGAGCTGCCGAAGAACGCCTGGCTCGTCGCCTACTGCGCGTGCCCGCACGCCGAGTCGGGCACGCTGGCGCGATTACTGTTGGAAAAGGGGTTCAAGGACGTGACCGTGCTCGACGAGGGCTTTGGTGCCTGGAAAGCGAAGAAATACCCCACGAGCGCCGGCGAAAAGCCCTGAGCGTGGATCGCGTCCCCGTGGATCTGTGCCGGAGACCCGCCCTGCCGGCGCGTCGGAGCTCCTCGACTGGCGGGAACCCGAAACCGCCCTGAACCAAGGAGATTGCCAATGACCGATCGCGAACCGCTCCTCGTCGAACTCGATGGTGGAGTCCTCACCCTCACCAACAACCACGCGCCGATGAATCGCATGACGTTCGAGTACATGGACGCCGTGGAGCGGGCCGTCAACGATGCTGCCGACGACCCCGACGTCCGGGTGCTCGTCTTCACCGCCTCGGGCGATCAGAACTTCTCCGTCGGCATGGACCTCAAGCAGCTCTTGACCGGGGCAGGGGCCCGCGGCGGGTTCGAAGCGGTTCTCGACCAACGGCTGCGCGTCCTGGCCGCCATCGAGAACATGGCCAAGCCCTCCATCGCCACCTTGTTCGGCTACTGCCTCGGCGGCGGCCTCGAGCTTCCCCTCGCCTGTCACTTCCGACTCGCCACCGCCGAGGGGGCCAAGATCGGACTCCCCGAGCTCGACCTCGGTACCGTCCCCGCCTGGGGCGGCACCGCGCGACTGACTCGTTGCGTCGGCCGCGACCACGCCCTCGACATGATCCTGCGTGCAAAGAAGATCAGTGGACCCGAGGCCCATCGGATCGGTCTCGTGCACGAGATCCACTCTCTCGACCGGCTGAAGGCCGCCGCGCACGAGCTCGCCTCGGAGATTGCCGCCATGCCCCCCCTGGCGGTTGCCGGCGTCTTGCGTTGCGTCGTTGGGGCCGGCAGCGCTTCCCTGGAAGAAGCCCTGGCTGAGGAACGCTCCGCCGTGAAGCGCTGCTCGGGCACCAAGGACCAGATGGAGGGTATGCGGGCCTTCCTCGAGAAGCGCCGGCCCGTCTTCACCGGCGAATGAACGCGACCAAGGGCAAGGGGAGGCAAAGGCAAAGGCGAGGCTCAGGCAAAGAAGGACGAGACGAGCACGGCAGTCGAAAGGAGTGAGCCGGATGAATGTATTCGACGGGAGGGTGGCCATCATCACAGGTGGCGCGTCGGGGATCGGGCGGGCGCTGGCGGAGGAGCTGGTCGCTCACGGCTGTCGCGTCGTTCTCGCCGACATCAACGGCGCCCAGGCCGAGCAGGTGGCGGCCGGGCTGCGCGCCCGGGGGGCCGCGGCAGAGTCCGCGCCCGTGGACGTCCGCGACGCCGAGGCCGTGCGGGCGCTGGTCGAAAAGGTAGGGACAGAGGGGCGGCTGGACTACCTGTTCAACAACGCCGGGGTGGCGACGTTCGGCGAGGCCCGCGACATGGCGCTGGCCGACTGGAATCGCATCATCGACGTCAATCTGCGCGGCGTGGTCAACGGCGTCGTGGCTGCCTATCCGTTGATGATCCGCCAGGGCGGCGGACACATCGTCAATACTGCCTCGGCGGCCGGCCTGGCGCCGACGCCGAGCGCCACCGCCTACGCAATGACCAAGCACGCGGTGGTCGGCCTTTCGACCTCGCTGCGCGGCGAGGCGGCGCGCTTCGGGGTGCGCGTCAGCGCCGTCTGCCCCGGCTTCATCGACACTCCGCTCAAGGACTCGTTGCAGCTCCTCAACTGCGACCGGGAGACCGCCCTGCGCGCCTTCCCCCTCAAGCTGCACCCGGCCGACGAATGCGCGCGCGTCGTCCTGCGCGGCGTCGCCCGCAACCGGCCGATCATCGTCGTCACAAATTTTGCCCGCCTGGCCTGGCTGGTCTACCGCCTGTCGCCGAGCCTCGCCATCCGCTTAGCGCAATCGGCCGCCGCGCGCAGCCCGCTCCTCGAGTCGAAGAAAGTCGTTGGTTGTTAGGGGGTTGGGTTGTTGGGCTGAAGAAGGCTTCGAGGCGCACTTCAAGTGCCCCTCGAAGCGGCTTTGTGCGACAATTCTGGTTACAGGCTCGCGGCAACCGTCATGCCCGCGAAAGCGGGCATCCAGGCGGGGAGGTTGCGTGGGTGGTCCGTGGATTCCCGCTTTCGCGGGAATGACGAACTCGGAACCCAGCGGATTTGTCGCACAAAGCTCCTCGAAGCCTTTGCCTCAACGCCGGGCGGCTCTCGCCACCTTTTTCTTGCGGCCGTGGGCGGGGGCCTTCTCGGGACGCCGGCGAGCGGCGGCGGGGCGCCGTCGCGGAGCTGGCTGGGGGGGGCGGCGGTCGGGGTGGCGGCCGCTCGTCGTAGGAGGGAGAACTCGTGCTCGACCGCCTCGACCAGCTCGTGCAGGTCGGGGACGGCGTCCCAGTCGCTGTTGAAGCCCCAGAACAGGCCGCCGTCGTAGCTGAACAGCGCGATGCCGACGGCTTGGTTTACGAACAGCGGCACCAGTGGGTAGACCTCCAGCATGCGGGCGCCGAGCAGATAGACGGGCATCTGCGGTCCGGGGACGTTGGTGACCACCATGTTGTACGCCCGCGAACGCGCCGCCGTGCGGGCGTACTGCACGAAAAGCGAGTCGAAGGTTCGGTCGGAGATCTCCCCCAGAGCCTCGGTGCCGATGACCTGCTTGGAGCTCTTGAGCTTCCGGGTGACGTCGATGACCTTCTGCAGGCGCACGCGCGGATCGTGCTCCTCCAGCGGCAGGCGCGCGAGCAGGAACGAGACCCGGTTGCCGAGCGTGCCGTGCTCGGCGGAGCCGCGCACGTTGACCGGTACCATGGAGCGGAAGTCGAGGTCGTCGACGCGTTCGCCGCGGGCGCGCAGGAAGCGGCGCATGGCGCCGCTGACGACCGCCAGTATGACGTCGTTCAGAGTGCCGCCGAGGCGCTTCTTCACGTCCTTCATGTCGTCGAGGTCGAAGCGCGCCCAGTCGAAGCGGCGGTGCGGCCCGATGCCGAGGTTGAGTGGCGTGGGGGAGGCCGGGGCGATGCCGGCGACGATCGCCTCGCGCAGCCCCTCGACCGTGTCGCGCAGCGTGCTCATCGCCCGCCGGGGATCCGCGAGGACGCGGCGCGCGGCGCTCGCCGCGCTCAAGGGCAGCGAGGCGCGCCGCAACAGCTCGTCGCGCAGAAGCTCGGCCGGGGGCGGCGCCGGGCGCGGGATCCACGGCTTCGCCACGCCGATGTTCGGGTTCGAGTCGAAGCGCATGAACGCCGACATCAGGTCGACGCTGGCGACGCCGTCGATCATGCAGTGATGGGCCTTGGTGATGACGGCGAACTTGTCTCCGGCGACGCCGTCGACGAACCAGATCTCCCACAGCGGCTTTCCGCGGTCGAGCTCCTGCGACATGATGCGCCCGGCCAGTCGTTTCAGTAGGCGCGCGTCGCCCGGAGGCGGAAGGCTGGTGTGGCGCAGGTGGTAGTGCAGGTTGAAGCGGTCGTCGTCGACCCAGACGGGGTGGTTCAGCAGCGGCACCCAGGCCAGCTTCTGGCGGAAGCGCGGATAGTGGCGCAGGGTGGACTCCGACATGGCGTAGATCCTGTCGATGTCCAGGCCGCCGTGCGGGCCGCGCAGCGGCCCGGCCTCGAAGAGCGCGACGGACCCGACGTGCATGTGCGCGTTCGCGTCCTCGATGGCGAGAAAGGTCGTGTCCAATGCCGTCAGACGGTCGTAGTGCGAGTAGGCCATGGTTGCCTCTCCTCCTGTCCGCGGGTTTGTATGACCCGAGAGAACAAGTAGCGTGCCACGCTCTGGGAACCCCCGGGCCGCGTCCATGCGGAAGCGGGTTCCCAACCGTGCTCCGGGCGAGCGGCGGATTTCCCAGGCCTGCCATCCCGGCGCGTCTCGGTTCGCAGGAGACGCGCCGAGCCGTGGCTTCTTGACCGCGGCGTATTCTAGTATGGTGCGGGTCGGGGGAGGGGGCTCGTCGCGCCCCCTGTTGCTGCCGAATACGACGGACGATAGGTAGGGGCTACAGACGTACAACTGACGGTCGCGCGCGAGTGAACGCCGAGTCGTTGCGGGCCGCGCCACGGGCGGGTAGCACGGCGCGATCGACGCGAGGTTTGTCCATGGAGACCTGGAGAGAGAAGCTGACGGAACGCATGCCGGCCGATTGGGCGCACGAGATCGACACCTACGAAGCCCAGATCGAGCTGAAGAAGCAGGGCAAGCTGGACGACAAGGTGTTTGCCGAGACGCGCCTGCGCCGCGGCACCTACGGGCAGCGCTACGACAACGGCCAGCGCCACGACGGCACCGCGACCAGACAGCTCCAGTATCCATCCGGCGAGCTGCTCAAAGGACCCGAGACGTTCTGGGACGCGCCGGGCATGCAGCGCATCAAGATCCCGTTCGGCGGCCTGAACCCCGAGCAGATGGATGTTCTCGCCGATCTGGCGGAGGAGTACTCCGACGGCATCTGCCACGTGACGACCCGGCAGGACATCCAGCTCCACTACGTCCACATCGAGGACACCCCGTCGATCATGCGGCGCCTCGCCGCGGTCGGGATCACGACCCGCGAGGCTTGCGGCAACTCGGTGCGCAACGTCACCGCCTGCCCGCTGGCCGGCGTCTGCCGCGACGAGACGTTCGATGTCACCCCCTATGCGCGCGGAGCCATGCGCTTCATGCTCGGACACCCGGACACGCAGGACTTCGGGCGCAAGTTCAAGATCGCCTTCTCCGGCTGCCGCCAGCACGCCTGCGGCCTGGTCAACATGCACGACATGGGGTGCATCGCGGCGACCCGGACGGAAAACGGCGTCGAGAAGCGCGGCTTCGCCCTCTACGTCGGCGGCGGCCTGGGGACGGTTCCATACCAGGCCAAGCTGTTCGACGAGTTCGTTCCCGAGGAGGAGATCCTGCCCATCGCCCAGGCGATCTCGCGCGTCTTCGCCCGCCTCGGGGAGAAGCGCAACCGCTCGCGCGCGCGCATCAAGTTCCTGGTCAAGAACCTCGGCCTCGAAGAGTTCCGCCGCCTCGTCCTCGAGGAGCGCGCCGGCCTGGCGGCGGACGAGCGCTGGACGTCGTACCTCGACGATGTCGCCACCTACAGGGAAGAGCCCGTGAAGGCGTCCGCGGCCCTGAACGGCGCGGCGCTGCCTGGGGGGTTCGACGAGTGGCGCCGGACGAACGTCTACCCGCAGCGCCAGCAGGGCTACTGCGTGGCCACCGTCACCCTGCCGCTCGGCGACCTGACCTCGCGGCAGATGCGCGCGCTGGCCGAGGTGGCGCGTCGCTACGTCGGCGACGCCGTGCGCACCACGGTCGAGCAGAACATCGTCCTCCGCTGGGTCAGCGAGGCCGACCTGCCCGCCCTCTACGCCGACCTGGAGAAGATCGGCCTCGGGCAGCCGGGCGCGGAGTCGGTGGTCGATCTGGTCGCCTGCCCGGGAACCGACACCTGCAAGCTGGGGATCGCCTCCTCGCGCGGCCTCGCCGGGGAGCTGCGGAACCGCCTTCTGGAGAAATCCCACCAGCTCGACGACGCCGTGAAGGGCCTGCGCATCAAGATCAGCGGTTGCTTCAACTCGTGCGGCCAGCACCATATCGCCGACCTCGGCTTCTACGGCGTCAGCCGCAACATCGGCGGCATCACGGTGCCGCACTTCCAGGTCGTGCTGGGCGGCAAGTGGGTCGAGAACGGCGGCTCCTACGGGCTGGCGATCGGCGCGGTTCCCTCCAAGAACATTCCCGAGGTGGTGTCGCGCATCACCGACCGCTTCGTACGCGAGCGGCAGAAGGGGGAGACGTTCCAGGCGTTCACCCAGCGCGTCGGCAAGAAGGCCCTGAAGCAGATGTTCGAGGACCTGGTCAAGGTCCCGGGCTACCAGGAGGACCGCAGCTATTACTCGGACTGGGGCGATCCACGCGAGTTCACGATCGGCGACATGGGAACCGGCGAGTGCGCGGGCGAGGTGGTATCGCTGACCGACTTCGACATGGCCGCCGCCGAGGCCGATGTCTTCGAGGCCCAGATCCGCCTCGAGGAGGGCAACTTCGAGCAGGCCGACGACATGGCCTACGCGTCGATGCTGCTGGCGGCGAAGGCGCTCATCAAGATGCAGTTCATCGACATCTCGGACGATCCCGACGAGATCGTCAAGGAGTTCCGCGAGCGGTTCTACGACACCGGCCTGTTCAACGACCGGTTCGCCGGCGGCAAGTTCGCCCACTACCTCTTCCATCGCCACGACGCGAAGGGCGGCACGGCGACGACGGAGACGGCGCACGAGCACATCGAGGAAGCGCAGCTCTTTCTCGAGGCGGCGCATGCCTGTCACGCCCGCATCGTCGCCCAGCCGGCGGTGGCCGCGCCCTCATCGGTGGTGAGCCTGGATACCCCGGCGTGATGGGCGGCCCGATCTCGGAGCTCCAGCGCATCGGGCTCAAGCTCTTTCTCGCCGATGGCGCGCAGGTGCGGCCGCGCGAATTCGTCCCCGTGTTCCACCGCTGGATTCAGCACCGCGCCGGTCGACGGCATGTTGATCGACGTCGCCGACTACGAGCACGTTCCCGAAGGGCCGGGCGTGGTGCTGGTGGCGCACGAGGGGAACTACAGCCTGGACCGGGCGGACGATCGCATGGGGCTGCTGTACTACCGCAAGCAGCCGCTCGACGGGGGGCTTCCGGAGCGGCTGCTTTCGCTGGGCCGCATCGTCTTGCGGGCGGCCCGCCTGCTCGAAGAGGAGGCCGATCTCGGCGCGCGGCTGAAGTTCCGCGGCGACGAGCTGCAGGTGATCGCCAACGACCGTCTTCTGGCGCCGAACGACGAACGGACCATGGCGGCCTTCCGGCCGGCCCTGGAGCGACTTCTCGCCGCGCTGTACGGCGAGGAGAGCTGCGAGATGGTGCGCGTCGCCGACCCGCGCGAGCGCTTCACCCTGCAAGTCAAGTCGTCGCGGCCGGTCGACGTCCGGACGTTGCTGGAGCGCCTGGATGAGGCGGGGAGATTAGGGGGTTAGGGGGTTACGGGGTTAGGGGGTTAGGGGCGCTGCCGGAATGCCGAAGGCTGAGGCTAAGGCTAGGGCTAAGGCTGAGTGCGCGCTCGGCGCGATCCTTTGCATCGATCCTCAGCCTGAGCCTCAGCCTGAGCCTCTGCCTACGAAACCCGGCGCAGCCGGGTGAGTTTCAGGGATGAAGAGGGGGCTCGGGCACGCCGGGAGGATCGGGGTTCGCTCGGCGCACATGGCCGGCGCGACGGCCGTCGCCGCTTGGGTGTTCGCCCGCCAGTGGTGGCGGCTGCGCGGGCGCGGATCGGCGCCGCTGGCGCGCGCGGCCGGACGCGCCCTGGTGCGGCTGTGCACGTCGCTCGGGGCAACCTTCATCAAGGTGGGGCAGATCGCCTCGACGCGCGGCGACCTGCTGCCGCGCCCGCTGGTGGAGGAGATCTCGGTGCTGCAGGACCAGGTGCCGCCTTTCTCCTTCGCGGCCGTACGCTGCACGGTGGAGTCGGGCCTCGGCGCCCCGCTCGAGGAGATCTTCGACGCCTTCGACCCGACGCCGGTGGCGGCGGCCTCGGTGGCGCAGGTGCACCGCGCCGTGCTGCGCCGCACGGGCGACGTCGTCGCCGTGAAGGTTCGCCGTCCCGACATCCTGGAGAAGGTCCGCCTGGACCGCTCCATCCTGCTCTTCGTCGCGCGGCTTCTCGAACGCGCCGTGCCGTCCTTTCGACTGATCTCGCTCGAGGGGGCGATGCGCAGCTTCTGCGACGCGGTCGAGGAGCAGATCCACTTCGAGCGCGAGGCGGACAACAACCGGCGCTTCGCGGCGAACTTCGCCGGCGACCCCGACATCCATTTCCCCCGCCTGCATCCGGAGGCGTGCTGCGACGCCGTGCTGACCATGGAGTTCGTCGACGGCCTGCGCGAGGCCGAGCTGGAGGCCAACGGTGTCGACGTGCGGCGGGTGGTCGAGGCCGGAATGCGCTGCGTCTGCCGGATGATCTTCCTGCACGGCTTCGTGCACGCCGATCTGCACGCCGGCAACCTGCGCTTCTTCCCGCCCGGTCGCGTCGTGCTGCTGGATCTCGGCCTGGTCGGCTGGCTGGAAGACGCCGACCGTCTGATGACGGCACAGACGCTGTTCTCGTTCGCCACCGGGCGACGGGCGGACGGTAGCTCGCCTCTTCTACGAGAACGCCCCGTACAAGGGCACGCCGGACTACGCGGCGTACGAAGCCGAGATGGTCGCCCTGGTATCGAGCCTGCACCGGCGCGGCCTCGGCAACCTGCAGGTCACCCTGGAGATCGGCCGCATCTTCGACATCCTGCGCCGCCACCGCATCCACGCGCGCAGCCACATGACGATGGTGAACCTGGCGCTGATGACGGCCGAGGGATTGGGGAAGCGCCTGGCGCCGGAGCTGTCGCTCACCGACGAGTCGCTGCCCTACCTCGCCGAGGCTCTCGGCGTCGCGCCGCCGGCGCAGGGGTGCGAGGGAGGAAGCGTGACCAGTGACCGGTGACCAGTGACCGGTAGGGGAGGGGCTGCCGGGGAAGGCCTGGCGGCCTTCCTCGGCAGCTCGCCCTCTCACTTCTTCGCGGCCTTGTAGTTCTGCTCGGCGAAGCTCCAGTTCAGGAGGTGATCCAGCACGGAGCTCAGGTACTTCGGCCGATCGTTCTGGAAGTCCAGGTAGTACGCGTGCTCCCACACGTCGATGGTGAGCAGGGGCGTGTTCGCCGTGGTCAGCGGGTTGTCGGCGTTCGCGGTGCTGGTGACCTGGACTTTCCCGTCCTTGCCGGCGACGACCCACGCCCAGCCGGACCCGAACTGACCGCCGGCGATCTCGGCCAGCTTCTGCTTGAAGTCGGCGACGTTGCCGAAGTCGCGATCGATCGCGGCGGCGAGGTCTCCGGTCGGCTTGCCGCCGCCCTTCGGCGCCAGGCTGTTCCAGTAGAAGCTGTGGTTCCACACCTGCGCGGCGTTGTTGAAGACGCCGCCCTTGGCGCTGCGGATGATGTCCTCCAGGCTCTTCTCGCCCTCGGGCTTGTCGCCGATGGCGGCCTTGAGCTTGTTGAGGTAGCCCTTGTGGTGCTTCTCGTAGTGAAACTCCAGCGTGCGGGCGCTGATGTACGGCTCCAATGCCGTCTTGTCGTAGGGGAGCGGTGGTAG
Organism: uncultured bacterium; assembly: GCA_963721115.1. GTDB lineage: Bacteria > Desulfobacterota > Binatia > HRBIN30 > CADEER01 > CAVRIA01. The sequence continues at coordinate 120,142 of CAVRIA010000020.1, read as the reverse complement.
TTCGAACTTCATGAGGGATCCTCCTTTCCGAGAGATTCTCTTTTACATACCGCCTGTGGCGGCCAACGCAATCACCGGCGGCCGGAAGTCGGTGTTTTTCTCGCTTCGAATGCAAGGTGAGCAAGCAATGAGCGCTGGCGCTCCCGGCGCTCCTGCGGGTAGAGTCGGGCCGATGCCGTCGTCGACGCGCCTCTTCCTTCGGTTCGTGGATCGCCTCTACATCGCCGCGCTCGGTGGGAATCATTCATGAAAGCGCAACCGGAGAGCGGTGCCGACAATGCCGAGATCACTCAGGTGCTGCAGCGCTACTTCGCGGCGATCGACGAGAAGGACTGGGCGCTGCTCGGCTTGGTGTTCACGCCGGACGCCGTCCTGCGCTACTCCGTGGACGAAAGCGAAGGCGAGGCGCGTCCGTGTGTCGAGATGGTGGGCCGCTTCCGCTCCTTCGTCGAGGCCTGCTATCTCACCCAGCACCTCATGGGCATGCCGTTGATCGAGATCGCCGGGGACGCCGCCCGGGCCGCCACCGCCCTGCGGGCGATCCACGTGCAGCGCGGGCTCGACGGCGAGCGCGCCACCTGGGTCGTGTACGGGACCTACCGCGACGCGCTGGTGCGCACGCCGCAGGGCTGGCGGATCGAGGCGCGTGACTTCCGCATCCTCCACACGGAGGGGGAGCTGCTGCCCGCGGGACGGGCACAGCGCTTCGAGATGCCGCCCTGGCCTCGGTGCGGGTAGGTGGCGATGGAAGGAGAGAGGATGGCATTACCGGGGTTCGAGACGTTCGAGTTCGCACACGGCGGCGCGACGCGCACCGTCTACCGCAGCGGCACCGGCCCGGCGGTGGTGATCATGCACGAGATCCCCGGAATCACGCCGCAGGTGGCCGACTTCGCCCGCCGCGTCTCCAGCGAGGGGTTCACGGCGTACCTGCCGCACATGTTCGGCACGCCGGGCAAGCCGCTGTCGGTTCCCTACGCCCTGCAGGAGATGGCGCGCGCCTGTGTGAGCCGCGAGTTCCACGTGCTCGCCAAGGGCGAGTCGAGCCCCATCACCGACTGGCTGCGGGCGCTGTGCCGCAAGGCGCACGCCGACTGCGGCGGGCCGGGGGTGGGAGCGGTCGGCATGTGCCTGACCGGAAACTTCGCGCTGTCGCTGATGGTCGACGAGTCGGTGATGGCGCCGGTGCTCAGCCAGCCGTCGCTGCCGTTCCCGTTGACGTCCGCGCACCGCGCGGCGATCCACCTCTCCGACGGCGATCTGCAGATCGCCAAGCGGCGCGCCGCGCAGGGCTGCGGCGTGCTCGGCCTGCGCTTCACCGCCGACCCGATGTGCCCGGCGCAGCGCTTCGCGACCCTGCGGCGCGAGTTCGGCGACCGCTTCGAAGGCATCGAGATCGATTCCGGGCCCGGCAACCCGAACGGCCTCAAGCGCAGCGCCCACTCGGTTCTCACCACCGACCTCGTCGACCGCGAGGGCCACCCGACGCGCCAGGCGCTGGAGCGGGTGCTGGCCGTGTTCCGCGAGCGGCTGCTCCCGTCCCGCCCCTCCGGCGGCGGCTGAGTCGAGGCGGCCGTCGTGTCCTGCCCGGCCTGCGCGCACGACAACCCCACGGGGGCGAGGTTCTGCAACCAGTGCGGGCGGGCCCTCGCGCCGGACGGCGGCGCGGGCACCGCGCCCGAACGGACCGGCCTGCCGCGCTACACGCCGCGCCACCTGGTCGAGAAGGCGCTGACCACGCGTCGCGCTCTCGAGGGCGAGCGCAAACAGGTTGTTGGGCTTTTCAAACCGCATTCACCGGCGCGCCACTCGTCCCGCGGTCCCCGCGGCCGCATCGGCAGTTGATTGTGGTGCGGGCGTCCCGCCTGCACGGGGCTGGGTTGGGGGGAGAGAGCGGTCCGATGGACCGCTATGCAGGCCGGAGGCCTACACCACAAGAGAGATTCCCTCCCCGCACCCCTCTCTCCGGTGGCTGCGCTGGTTGTTGGGCTTTTCAAGCCGGGTTCACCGGCGCGCCACTCGTCCCGCGGTCGCCGCGGCCGCATCGGCAGTTGATTGTGGTGCGGGCGTCCCGCCTGCACGGGGCTGGGTTGGAGGGGGAGAGAGCGGTCCGATGGACCGCTATGCAGGCCGGAGGCCTACACCACAAGAGAGATTCCCTCCCCGCCCCCTCTCTCCGGTGGCCGCGCTGGTTGCTCGGCGTGACTGAATCGGGGTCGGAATCGCCATCGGGATCGGAATCGAATCAGATCAATCAGCTTCGGGCACGAGCGACTGGATGTGTACCGAGCCGCGGACCGAGTACTTCGTGGGGATCGATTCCGATATCGATAGCGATTTCGACCCCGAGGCGAAACGAGGGGCCGAACAACAGCTTGCCGCGGACACGCCGAAAGGCGCGCCGCTGAAGCATGGCGTTGGGCTTTCGAGCCGGGTTCACCGGCGCGCCACTCGTCCCGCGGTCCCCGCGGCCGCATCGGCAGTTGATTGTGGTGCGGGCGTCCCGCCTGCACGGGGCTGGGTTGGAGGGGGAGAGAGCGGTCCGATGGACCGCTATGCAGGCCGGAGGCCTACACCACAAGAGAGATTCCCTCCCCGCGCCCCTCTCTCCGGTGGCTCCGCTGGTTGTTGGGCTCTTCAAACCGGGTTCACCGGCGCGCCACTCGTCCCGCGGTCCCCGCGACCGCATCGGCAGTTGATTGTGGTGCGGGCGTCCCGACTGCACGGGGCTGGGTTGGAGGGGGAGAGAGCGGTCCGGGGGACCGCTATGCAGGCCGGAGGCCTACACCACAAGAGAGCTTCCCTCCCCGCGCCCCTCTCTCCGGTGGCTCCGCTCCGAGGCGAATCCGCTTCCCCGTTCAGCACCGGACATCGCAGTCGGCGCGCGTAACGGGAGACGCCCCACTGCCTGAATCTACGCGCCACTGACGGGAGACGACTCCCTCGGTCTCGCGCACGGCTTCACGACCGCGCCACTCTCTGCCGATCTCGTTCTCACGCCTCTTCGAAAGGTCGAGGCCTTGGAGTTTTGATTTCTTTCTTTCGCTTCGCGATGAAGCACTTCGCTCGGCGTGCGCAGCTACGCTCGATCGAGGTGCTTCGACCTCCTGCATCGTTGCGAGCACAACGCTCTCTTCGAACGCGCGCGTGGACGCGGTTCGGTCGGAGCCGCGCAAGAATGGTGGTGGTCGATCGGCTTCTGATTCCAAACCCAACAGCCAACAGCTCAACAACGTAACAACCTGCAGCTCGGAGCTCGAGGGCGACAACCGTAGGTTTCGCCCTCGAGGGGCGCTGGGGCGGAGCCCCAGCACCGACAACGGGGAGCCACCCGAGGGGCGGCGGGGTCCGTCGGGATCCCGCGATCGCAGTCGGAGAGAAGAGGCCCTTCCGCCTCCCCGTTGATCACATGGAACCGGTCTGTTTCGTGCGGGGCTTGCGCCCCTGCGGCCCCTCCGGGGAGGGAACCGCTCAGACGCCGCGGTTCCCTCCCCGAACCCCTCTCTCCGGTGGCTCCGCTCCGAGGCGAATCCGCTTCCCCGCTCAGCACCGGACCCGGCGGTCGACACGCGTAACGGGATCCGCCTCACGACCCGAATCTACGCGCCACTGACAGGCACCGACGCCCTCGGTCTCGCGCACGGCATCACCACCGCACTGCTCATTGCCGACCTTGTCCTCCCGCCTCTTCGAAAGGTTCGAGGCCTTGGAGTTTTGATTTCTTTTTTCGCTTCGCGAGGAAACGCTACGCTCGCTGTGCGCTGCCACGATCGATCGACGTGTTTCGACCGCGTGCTTCGTTCCGAGGACAACGCTGTCTTCGAACGCGCGCGTGGACGCGGTTCGGGCAAAGCCGCGCGCGAATGGTGGTGATCGATCGGGTGGCTCAATGAGACTGCGCCACCTGGCCGCGGGGCGAGCACTACACCCTATTTGCCCGCGCAGCGTTCAAGGGAAGTGGGAGCTCGAGGGCGACAACCGTAGGTTTCGCCCTCGAAGGGCGCGGGGACGAAGTCCCGCACCGACAATGGGGGTCCACCCGAGGGGCGGCGGGGTTCGGCGGGATTCCGGAACCTCGGTCGGAGACAAGGAGCCCCGCCTCCCCTTTGATCACGAGGAACCGGTTTGTTTCGTGCGGGGCTTGCGCCCCTGCGGCCCCACCGGGGAGGGAACCGCTCAGACGCCGCGGTTCCCTCCCCGTGCCCCTCTCTCCGGTGGCTCCGCTCCGAGGCGAATCCGCTTCCCCGCTCAGCACCGGACATCGCAGTCGGCGCGCGTAGCGGGACCCGCCTCACGATCTGAATCTACGCGCCACTGACGGGGACCGGCTCCCTCGGCCTCGCGCACGGCTTCACCACCGCGCCACTCTTTGCCGATCTCTCTCTCACGCCTCTTCGAAAGGTCGAGGCCTTGGAGTTTTCATTTCTTCTTTCTTCGCTTCGCGATGAAGCGCTTCGCTTGGAGTGCGCGACAGGATCGATCGAGGTGCTTCGACCGCATGCCTCGTTCCGAGCACAACGCTCTCTTCGAACGCGCGCGTGGACGCGGTTCGGGCGGAGCCGCGCAAGATGGTGGTGCTCCATCGGGTTCTGGTCCGAAACCCAACAGCCAACAGCTCAACAACCTAACAACCTGCAGCTTAGAGCTCGAGGGCGACAACCGTAGGTTTCGCCCTCGAGGGGAGCGGGGGCGACAGCCCCGCACCACCAATGGGGGTCCACCCGAGGGGCGGCGGGGTCTTTCCGCGGGAGTCCAGACACCGGCGAAGACAAAGAGCCCCCCGCCTCCCCTTTGATCACGAGGAACCGGTCTGTTCTGTGCGGGGCTTGCGCCCCTGCAGCGGCTTTTGGATCTCAATTCCCTTCCGAACCCAACAGCCAACAGCGTAGCAGCGTAACAACCCGCAGTTCTGGTTCCCTCCCCGAACCCCTCTCTCCGGTGGCTCAGCTGGTTGTTCGGTGTGACTGAATCGGGGTCGGGATCCCTATCGGGATCGAAATCGAATCAGATCATCGAAATCGAATCAGCGCTAATGAGCATCGGCCATGCTGACGACGCTCGGTCGACGTGGCTACACAGTCCGCGAGGCCCCGGCCGAGTCCTTCGTGGTGGGAATCGATCCCGATCCCGATAGCGATCCCGACCCCGAGGCGAAACAGAGGTCGAACAAGGGCGGTTGACGCCGCGGAGCGGCCGGAACATGTTGGCGCCGGGAGGGATAACCGTGAAGACCCGGACGGAGACCGACAGCATGGGCGCCATCGAGGTGCCCGCCGACCGCTACTACGGCGCGCAGACGGCGCGCTCGCTGATCCACTTCGACATCGGCGACGACGTCATGCCGCGCGAGTTGATCCGCGCCATGGGGATTCTCAAGAAGGCGGCGGCGCTGGTCAACCGCGACCTCGGCAAGCTGCCGGATGACAAGTGCAAGCTGATCGTCCAGGCGGCGGACGAGGTGATCGAGGGCAAGCTCGACGAACACTTCCCGCTGCGCATCTGGCAGACCGGCAGCGGCACGCAGAGCAACATGAACGCCAACGAGGTGATCTCCAATCGCGCCATCGAGCTGGCGGGCGGCGAGATGGGCAGCAAGAAGCCGATCCACCCGAACGACCACGTCAACATGTCGCAGTCGTCGAACGACACCTTCCCCACCGCCATGAGCATCGCCGCCGCCACGGAGGTCGATCAGAGTCTCATTCCCGCCGTGCGCGAGCTGCGCGACGCCCTCGACGCCAAGCAGGCGGAGTTTCGCGACATCGTCAAGATCGGCCGCACCCACCTGCAGGACGCCACGCCGCTCACTCTCGGCCAGGAGTTCTCCGGCTACGTGGCCCTGCTCGACGCCGACATCGAACGCCTGCGCTCCGTGCTTCCCGGGTTGCGCTCGCTGGCCATCGGCGGGACGGCGGTCGGCACCGGGCTGAACGCCCACCCCGAGTTCGCCGAGCGCGCCGCAAAGAAGATCGCCGAGCTCACCGGCCAGCCCTTCACCTCGCATCCGAACAAGTTCGCCGCCCTCTCCGCGCACGACGAGATCGTCATGGCCAGCGGGGCGCTCAAGACCCTGGCGGCGTCGCTGATGAAGATCGCCAACGACGTCCGCTGGCTGGCGTCGGGGCCGCGCTGCGGGCTGGGGGAGCTGACGATTCCGGAGAACGAGCCGGGCTCGTCGATCATGCCGGGCAAGGTCAACCCGACGCAGAGCGAGGCGATGACCATGGTGTGCGTGCAGGTGCAGGGCAACGACGCCGCCATCGGCATCGCCGGCTCGATGGGCAACTTCGAGCTCAACGTCTTCAAGCCGGTCATGATCTTCAACTTCCTCAACTCGGTGCGCCTGCTGGCGCACGCCTGCCATTCCTTCACGCTGCACTGCGCGGTCGGCATCGAGGCCAACCGCGAGCGCATCGCGTCGTACGTCGCGAGCTCGCTCATGCTGGTGACGGCGCTCAACCCGAAGATCGGCTACGACAACGCCGCCAAGATCGCCAAGACCGCGCACAAGGACGGCAGCAGCCTGCGCGAGGCGGCGATCAAGCTCGGCCTGCTCAGCGGCGAGGAGTTCGACGCCGCGGTGGTGCCGGAGCGAATGACGAAACCGTAGGGGCTAGGGTGTTGAGGGGTTAGGCTGTTAAGGGGTTAGGGGGGGTGGCCCTAACAGCGTAACCCCCTAACAGCGTAACCCCCTAACCCTTTAACCCCTTGTCTTCCAACGCTTCGACGCCCGGCAATTTCCTTCCTTCCAGGAACTCGAGCGAGGCGCCGCCGCCGGTCGAGACGTGGGTGACGCGGTCGGCGACCCCGGCTTGCTCGACCGCGGCGGCGGAGTCGCCGCCGCCGATGATCGTGGTGGCGTCGCTGGGCAGCTCGGCGAGGGCGCGGGCGACGGCGGTGGTGCCGCGGGCGAAGGGCGCCATCTCGAACACGCCCATCGGTCCGTTCCAGATCACGGTGCGGGCACCGCGCAGCTTGTCCTTGAAGAGGTCGACGGTCTTCGGACCGATGTCGAGGATCCTCCAGCCGCCGGGGACGGCGTCGGCCGCGGTCGTGCGGGTCTCGGCCGCGGCGTTCATCTCCAGCGCACAGACGACGTCGACCGGCAGCACCAGCTTGTCGCCGCCCTTGCGGAGAAGCTCCCGGGCGACGTCCAGCTTGTCGTCCTCGACCAGGGATCGGCCGACGTCCACGCCCTGCGCCTTGAAGAACGTGTTGGCCATGCCGCCGCCGACGAGCAGGGCGTCGACCTTGCCGAGCAGGTTCTCGATGACGCCGATCTTGTCCGACACCTTGGCGCCGCCGAGGATGGCGACGAAGGGGTGCTCGGGCGCGGCCAGCGCCTTGCCGAGGAACTCGAGCTCCTTCTCCATCAGGAAGCCGGCCACGGCGGGCAGGTCGGCGGCGACGCCGGCGGTCGATGCGTGGGCCCGGTGCGCCGAGCCGAAGGCGTCGTCGACGTAGACGTCGGCGAGCGACGCGAGCTGCGCGGCGAACTGCGGGTCGTTCGCTTCCTCCTCCTTGTGAAAGCGGAGGTTCTCCAGGAGGACGACGTCACCCGGCTTCATCCGGGCGACGGTTGCCGCGACCTCGGCGCCGACGCAGTCGGGCGCGAAGGCGACCTCGCGGCCGAGCAGCCGCCCCAGTCTCTGCGCGACCGGCGCCAGGCTGAATTCCGGCTTCGGCGTGCCCTTCGGGCGCCCGAGGTGGGAGCACAGGATCGACCTGGCGCCCTTGTCGATCAGGTACTGAACGGTGGGCAGCGCGGCTCGGATGCGCGTGTCGTCGGCGACCTCGCCGTTGTCGATCGGAACGTTGAAGTCGACCCGCACCAGCACCCGCTTTCCGGCGACGCCGACGTCGCGCAACGTCTTCTTGTTCATGGTCAGAGGCCTTTCGATGCGATGTAGTGGGCGAGCCCGGTGACGCGCACCGAGTAGCCCGGGTTCGCGCTGGAGTCGCCGCTCACCATTGCGGCCACCACCAGCGCCAGCGCCACCAGCCGCGCTCCTTCTCCGTGCCCGACGAGGCGGCCTCGAGGTCGGCCGACTGCGTCTCGCTCGACAGGAGTCTACCCCAGCCGGTGCGCGAGCTCATCTCTTCCCTCGTCGAATCGGGTACCAGGTCCTTCCCCCGGCTCATCTCCCAGCCGCCGCCGAGCGCCTTGTAGATGGCGACCAGGTCGAGTGCCGCCGAGCCGCGCGCGTCGACCAGCAGGTCCTGCTGGCCGAGCAGGACCTGCTGCGCGTTGAGGACGCGAATGTAGTCGACCGTTCCCTCGCGGTACTGGAGGTTCGACAGGTGGACCGAGCGCCGCGCGGCGTCGACGCTGTCGGCCAGGGACTTCACCTGGCGCAGGGCGCCGGCGTAGGCGGCGATGGCACTCTCCACCTCCTGCTGGGCGAGCAGGACGGTGTTCTCGTAGGCGACCTCGAGCTGCTGGAAGCGGGCGTCCTGCACGCGTACGTTGTTGCGGATGCGGCCGTAGTTGAGGATCGGCCACTGGAAGCTCGGGCCCCCGAAGGCGCCGAAGCTGTCGCCGGCGAACAGGCTGGCGATGTCTTCGCTGCTCAGGCTGATGTCGCCGACCAGAAAGAAGCTCGGGTAGAGATCGGCCTCGGCGATGCCGATCTGGGCGCTCTGCGCCGCCAAGTCGCGCTCGGCGCGGCGCACGTCGGGGCGCCGGCGGAGCAGCTCGGCGGGAATGCCGACGGCGACCTCGGCCGTCGCGGAGGGGATCGCCGGCGGGCCCACCAGGATCTCGCGGAGGTCCTGCGGCGGCAGCCCGAGCAGGACCGACAGGCCGTACTTCGTCTGGCGAACGCCCGCCTCCAGGACCGGTATGGTCGACTCCGTTCCGGCGAGCAGCGATCGCGCCTGCGCGGCGTCGAGCTCGGTGACCTTGCCGTGGCGGAACTTGGCGTCGGCGATCTCGAAGCTCCGCCTCTGAATCTTCACGTTCTCCCGCGCCACGGCGAGGCGCTCCTCGAGGACGCGAAGCTGCACGTAGGTGCGCGCCACCTCGGCGACCAGGCTGACCAGGACGTCGTCGTAGCTCGCGACCGACGACAGCAGCGCGGCGTCCGCCGACTCGATGCCGCGCCGGAAGCGCCCCCAGAAATCGAGCTCCCAGGCCGCGTCGAAGCCGGCCTGCCAGGTGCCGAACCCCGTGTTGGGAGGCACGTTGGCGATGTTCTCGCTGAGCGACTGGCGGGTGTAGGCGCCGAAGGCCTGCTGGCTCTGCGGGAAGAGGTTGCCGACGGCGATGCCGCGCCGCGCCTGTGCCTCGAGGACGCGCAGCCCGGCGATGCGCAGGGAGAGGTTCTGCTCGTAGGCCGAGTCGACGAGCCGGTCGAGAACGGGATCGTCGAAGATCGTCCACCAGGCGCCGTAGTCGGCCGACTGGCTCTCTATCTCGGGCTCGGCGCTTTCGATCCACGCGCTCGCCGTCGGTGCCGCGGGCGGCTGGTAGTCGGGGCCGATCATCGCACAGCCGCCGAGCCAGGAGGCGAGGCACAGCAGCGTCAGAGCGCGGCGCGCTGCGTCGCGACGGCCGATCATGCGGAGCTCCGCGCCGCCGGGCTCGGCACGCGATAGAAGATCGCGTACAGCACCGGCACGAAGACCATCGTCAGCAGCGTGGCGAACATCAACCCGGCGATGATCGTCACCGCCATGGCGACGAAGAAGGCGTCGACGAGGAGCGGAATCATGCCCAACGCGGTGGTCGAGGCGGCCATGGCGACCGGGCGCAGGCGGCTGACCGCCGACTCGACGATGGCGTCGTAGGGGGCCTTGCCCTGCGCCAGCTGGGCGTTGATCTCGTCGATGAGCACGATGGCGTTCTTGATCAGCATGCCCGAGAGACTGAGGAACCCGAGCAGCGCCATGAAGCCGAAGGGCTGCGCGGTGAGCAGCAGCCCCGCGGTCACGCCGATGAGGGCGAGCGGCACGCACATCCAGATGATCGCCGGCTGGCGCAGGTTGTTGAACAGGGTGATGACGATCAGAACCATGGCGACGAGAAAGAAGGGCAGGCTCGCGCTGAGCGCCGCCTGCGCCCGTTGCGAGCCCCGGTACTCGCCCCACCACTCGAGCTGGTAGCCCGGCGGCAGTGGCAGGGCCTCGATCTGCGGGCGGACGCGGTCGAGCAGCCGGCTCGCCGATCCGGTGGCCGGGTCGGCGTGGACCGTGATCGTGCGCTTTCGGTTCAGCCGCATGATGATCGGATCTTCGAAGACGGTCTCGAAGCCGGCGACCACCTGTCGCAGCGGGATCATGCGCTGCGCGGCGGGGCTCCAGATCTGCAGATCGCGAATCGAGTCCACGTCGCTGCGCTGCGGCTCGGGGGCGCGGACGACGATCGGCAAGAGCTTGTCCTTCTCGCGGTACACGCCGACGGTCTGTCCCTCGAAGCCCTGTCGGAGCACGTTCGCGACGTCGGGACGCGTGATCCCGGCGAGGTTGGCCTCCTCCTCGGCGAGCCGCGGGCGAATCACCTTGACGCGCTGCCGCCAGTCGGTGCGGATCGCCTTGCCGCCGTTGTCGTACAGGATTCTCTCGGTCTTCGCGGCGAGACTGCGCAGGACGTCGGGGTCGGGTCCGCTGAAGCGCGCCTGGATCTTGCCGCCGTCGCCGGGACCCATGATGAAGCGGCGCGCGTACACGGAGATCTCCGGGAAGTTGCCGGCGATGTGCCGCTCGATCTCGGGAATCAACGCTGCGACCCTCGTGTAGTCGTCGACGTCGACCAGAAACTGCGCGTAGGCGCTGTTCGCCTTTTCAGGCGCGTAGGTCAGCAGGAAGCGCATGGCTCCGGCGCCGACCAGCGTGGTCACGTGGGTGACGCCGTCGAGGCCCTTCAGATATTGCTCGACCCCGCCGGCCTGCTCGCTCGTGTGCTCGATGTGCGTCCCCTGCGGGAGCCAGACGTCGACCATGAACTGGGGACGCGTGGAGTCCGGGAAGAAGCTGCGGTCGACGAAGCCGAAGCCCCACAGCGAAATGGCGAAGAGGCCGAGGACGAGAGCGGTCGCGAGCCAGCGGAAGCGCAGGCAGGCGGCGAGGAAGCGGCGATACGCGCCGTAGAAGCCGCCCCCGTAGGGGTCCGCGGCGGCGCTTCCCGCCGCCGGTGGCTTGAGAAACAGGACCCCGAGCAGAGGGGTCACCGTCACCGCCGTGATCCAGCTCAGGCCGAGGGAGGCGAGCACGACCTGGTAGAGCGAGCGGCAGAACTCTCCGGTGCTGTCGTTGGAAGTGCCGATGGCGGCGAAGGCCATGATCGCCACGACGGTCGCTCCGAGCAGCGGCAGGGCCGTCTGCGCGACGACGTCCCGCGCCGCCTCGCGGCCGTCCTGCCCCTGCTGGATGCGGACGAGCATGCCGTCGACGACCACGATGGCGTTGTCGACCAGCATGCCGAGGGCGATGATCAGCGCCCCGAGAGAGATGCGCTCCAGGGCGACGTGCATGGGCGCCATGAGGACGAACGTCGCCACGATCGTCAGCAGCAGGATGAAGCCGATCAGAAGTCCGCTGCGCAGGCCCATGAAGAGGAGGAGGACGGCGACGACGATGGCGACGGCCTCGAGCAGACTGACGATGAAGCCGTTGATGGCGGTGGTGACGGCGCGCGACTGCAGGGAGATCACCCCGACGTGGACGCCGAGCGGGATCTGGTCGCCGGATCTCCTTCAGGCGCCGGCTGATCGCCTCGCCCATCTTCACCACGTTGCCGCCCGCCACGGTCGAGATGCCGAGGCCGATGGCCGGATTGCCGTCGTAGCGGAGGATCTTGTCCGGCGGCTCGAGGTAGCCGCGCCGGATGTCGGCCACGTCGCGCAGGTAGATCTGCTCGTTCGAGCCCTGTCCGCCGATGAGCAGGTCTCCGATCTCCTGCACGGAACGGAACGTGCCGGTGGGCGAGATGGCGAGGAGCTCCGGCCCGACGCGGACGCGGCCCGAGTCGGTGACGGCGTTCTTCTTCTGCAGCTCGCGCGTGATCACGGCCGGATCGATGCCGAGCTGCGACATGCGGTCGCGCGAGGTCTCGACGTAGACGACCTCCTTGTGCTGACCCCAGAAGTCGATCTTCGAGACGTCCGGCACCAGCAGCAGCTCCTTGCGCAGCAGCTTGGCCACCTCCTCGAGCTCGGCGTAGCTGTACTCGGGGCCGTAGATGGCGACGAAGATGCCCCAGACGTCGCCGTAGTCGTCGACGACCGTCGACGGGCCCGCGCCGGGAGGGAGCTGCTTCTGCACGTCGCCGACCTTCCGGCGCAGCTCGTCCCACACCTGGGGGAGCGTCGACTTGTCGTACTTGTCCTTGATGCGGACGGTGACGGTCGACAGGCCGCGATCCGATTTCGACTCCACCTCCTTGAGCTGACCGAGCTGCTGGGCGGCGAGCTCGATCCGGTCGCTCACCTCCTCCTCGACCTCCGCGGCCGAGGCGCCGGGATACGGCGTGATGACCAGGGCATCTTTGATGGTGAACTCGGGGTCCTCCAGGCGGGCCAGGTTCTGGTAGGCGACGATGCCGCCCACCAGGGCGACGGCCGTGAAGACGAGGGTGACCGTCCTGTTGGCGATCGAACGCTCGGCGATGTTCATGCGCGCTCTATTTCTCGAAGCGCCGGACGGTCATGCCTTCGCGCAGCTCGTCGATTCCCGAGACGGCGATGGTATCTCCGGCCGCCAGCCCGCTCTTCACCTCCACGGCATCGCGGACGATCGGTCCGAGCTCGACGGCGCGCCGCTTCACGGTCATCGAGTCGGGCGCCACGATCCACACGTACGCCTTGCCGTTCTCGTCGGCCCGGGTGGCGTTGACCGGAACCGCGATGCCGGCGCCGCTGCCGTTCGGCGGCGCGGACGACGACCTTGGCCGTCATGCCGGGCAGGATCGTCAGGGCGTCGGGGTTGTCGAAGATGAGCGTCGCGGCGAAGGTGCGGGTCTTGGGGTCGGCGGTCGCCGCCACCTCCTTGAACCGCGCCGCGAAGGCGTGGTCGGGCAGGGAGGGGATCTGCACGCGCGGCTGCAGAGCCTGCGTCGCCTGCTGGAGATTCCGCGACGGGGGCCCGGCGACGAAATCGCGCTCCGGAACGCTGACGACGATTTCGAGATGAGACGTGTCCTGGAGAATCAGCACCGGCTGCTTGGCCTGCACGTTGGCGAAGTCCTCCACCAGCTTGCGGCCGACGACGCCGGCGAAGGGGGCGCGCAGGACGGCATCCTCCAGCGCCTTCTCCGCTTCGCGGGACTGGGCCTCGGCCACATCGACGCCGCGCCGGTCGCTGTCGAGCGTGGTCAGGGCGATCGCGCCGGGATCCTCGCGGTACAGGTTCTGACTGCGCTGGTAGTCGGCCTGCGCCTTGCGGAGCACCGCCTTCGCCGAGTCGAGCCGCGCCTGGTAGTCGCGCCCGTCCAGGCGGGCCAGGACCGCCCCCTCGGCGACCTTCTGCCCCTCGTCGACGGGGAACTCGATGATGCGGCCCGGTACCTCGAACGCCATGTCCGCCCGCTGGGCGGCGGACACCGTTCCCGGGTACTCGCGCTCCGCGCGGGCGTCGCTCGCGGCGATCGTCAGCATCTTGACCGGCTGGACGACCGGCTTCTCCTCGACGGGCTTCTCGCCGCAGCCCGTGCCGCTCGATACGACGACCAGTAGAGCGATCGACGAAGCACACTGGCGCAGCCATCGCCCGTCTCGGTTCATCGGCGGCATCTCCTTCCCCATCCGAGGCTGTCGTAAAATGCGAGGACACCCTTCGACGAGCTCAGGGTGAGCGGACAAAGTCCTTTGAAATACACCCCAACCGCTCAGGCTGAGCTTGTCGAAGCCTGTCCTGAGCGTAGTCGAAGGGCCTCGTTTGCGGGAAAATCGACAGTCTCATCCCCGGGGGGCCTGTCTATCAGGTTTCGTCGCTCCGGCAAGGTATGAGGAGCGAGCTCGCTTGTTCGAGAATGGCTCCATGATAAGTAGGTGGCGGCCCGCGGACCGGCGGCGTGCGAAACGGGAATCCCGTGCAGGCCGGAGGCCCGCACCACAATCTCAGCGCGAGGAACGTATGAAACGTCTGGTGTTGCTACGGCATGGCGAGAGCACGTGGAACAAAGAGAACCGCTTCACCGGCTGGACCGACGTTGGTCTCTCCGAGAAGGGGATGCGGGAGGGGGCGGAGGCCGGGCGGGCGCTGCGCGAGGCGGGGTACGTCTTCGATGTCGCCCACACCTCGGTGCTGAAGCGGGCGATCAAGACGCTGTGGCTGGCGCTGGAGGAGATGGATCTGATGTGGATCCCGGTGCAGCGCAGTTGGCGCCTCAACGAGCGCCACTACGGTGCCTTGCAGGGGCTCGACAAGGCGGAGACGGCGCAGCGCCACGGCATGGAGCAGACCCAGGTCTGGCGCCGCAGCTACGACGTGCGCCCGCCGGCGCTGACCCCGGACGATCCGCGCCATCCGGGCAAGGATCCGCGCTACGCCAAGCTCTCTCCCCAGGAGCTGCCTCTGACCGAGTGCCTGAAGGACACCGTCGAACGCTTCCTCCCCTACTGGCGCGAGACCGTCGCCCCCGCCGTGCGCGCCGGAGAGCGGGTGCTGATCGCGGCGCACGGCAACAGCTTGCGGGCGCTGGTGAAGTATCTGGACGGCGTCTCCGACGACGACATCGTCGGCCTCAACATCCCGACGGGCATCCCGCTGGTCTACGAGCTCGACGACGATCTGCGCCCGATCCGACATTTCTACGTCGGCGATCCGGAGGCGGTGAAGAAGGCCACGCAGGCGGTCGCGGGGCAGCTCGAGAAGAAGTCCTAGCCCGCCGCGCCGTCACTCGGGCAGCGCCGGCGGAAAGCGCTCGAGCATGAGACGGACGGCCTCCGCCACCTTGCTGTCGCCGTTCTCGGGCTCGACGACCGCGGTTGCCGAAGCGCTCCAGATCAGGTCGTGGCTGCGCGCGTCGAAGAGGTTCAAGGTCAGCCGGCCTTGCTCGTAGCCGCGCACGTAGGCTCCGAACGCGGAGTCGGTACCGCCGGCTTCGCGGTAGGCCAGCAGGTCGCGGAACGAGGAGAGCTGCGTTTCCTTGATGCCGACCGTGTAGCCGACGAGGAGGTCGGCTTCGGGGACGTCCGTCTTGACGATCCCCTTCGCCGCCATCTCATGCTCGATGGCGAAGCGCAGCCGGTCGTCGACCTCGGTTCGGACCGGCAGGGGCCGCCGGTCCGACGACCGCCAGCCGGGCATCCAGTCGTAGGTGCGGTAGCGCGCGAAGTCGGCGGCGGGGTCGTATCTGGCGTGGATCTCCATGCCACCGCAAGCCGAGAGGATCGTCAAGGCGAACAGCGCGGCGACCCCGAGGCGTGGCATCGACGGTTCGATTAGCGTTGGCCACGGCCGGACGCAAATGACCCGCAAGGGGCTGAGGGACCGGCCGATGGTCCTTGACATTCTCCATGCGGCATGGTCGCTTCCGTGGCGAACACGGCAGCTATTTGGAATCGACTGGAAAAGTCGGTGAGGGGGGGATCTAAATGAGCCGAAATCTTCTCGTGCGGTCGGTGGCCCTGCAGGCGCTCTCGTTCGCCCTGCTGCTCGGCTCCGCCTCCGGCGTGCGGGCGCAGTCGATTCCGATTCCGATCGAGAGCTTCGCGCCGGTCAACATCGGCGCGGCCATCGCGCGGGAGAACCTGAAAAACATCTCGCAGTTGCCGCCGGTGACCAACCTGTCGTTCAGCTACAAGTACGACCCGGAGATCGACAGCTACGTCGCCCAGCGCGACAACCTGGGCAGCGGCATGGTGGTCTCGCCGCGCTTCAACCGCAAGGGCGGCTTCTCCGTCATGCTGTCCTTCGCGTACTACCGGCTCGACGAGTTCGACGGGCACAACTCGACCGCCCTGGTGGTCAACGTCCCGTCGGATCGCTTCAATCCGAACAGCCCCCGGGTGGACCTCGGTATCGCCGCGAAGGCCGCGGCCAACGTCACCGTCAGCCGCTTCAGCACCCGCTACACGATCCTCGACAAGTGGGACGTCGGCATCGCCGTTCCCCTGGTATCGGTCGACGTCAGCAGCCGCTATGCCGTGCAGGTCCTGAACGGGCCGGCGCAGATCTCCGGCTTCCTGTCGCAGCGGATCGACACGCCGGATCCGGACGGCAACCGCCTGATCGACACGCCCCTCAATCACCTCGCCCTTCCGGGCGGCTTCAACGAGGGGGGCAACGTCGACATCGGCAACATCGAGCTCGACTCCAAGATGGGCTTCGATTCCGGCGTCGAGAATCTCAATCTCGGCGTGCAGACGGTGCTGCGGCTGCCGAGCGGGAACGAGGATCGCTTCACGGGGCGCAACTCCACCAGCCTGCGCGGTCTGGTGCTGGCCGACTACCGGCTGGGAAAGTTCGGCGTGTTCTTCACCGGCGGCTACGAGAACGACTTCAACGAGGCCTTCCTGTCCAACGCCATGTTCGCGAGCAGCGTCACCTTCGCCGCCCACCGCCTGGTCAACCTCGAGATCGGCGTGCGGGCGAACCTCTACCACGAGTCGGTCGATCTCTTTAACTCGAAGGACTTCTCGCGTGCCCTGCCGGGGACGGTGATCGTGGGCGGCGACTCGACGCTCGGCAACCAACAGGTGAGCGTCGGAGGCGGCGTGCGCTTCGTGCCGTACGGCGACATGAGTGTCAGCGCCTACATCAGCGCGCCGGTCACCAGCGACGGCTACCGGGCGGACGGCATCTTCTCGCTGGCCGTCGACTATCCGATCTGAAGTCGTGAAGAGGGAGAGACGAATCATGTCCACGAGAGCACTTTTCAGATGGCTCCTGTCGGCCGCCCTGCTCGCCGGCGCGGCGGCTTGCAGCGGCGACGGCTTTCAGGGCGGCGACACGGTGGTGAGCGGGCTGCTGGTGCTGCCGAGCCCGCAGAACTGCGACAACTGCCAGACGCAGCGGGTGCAGGTCGTCGTCCTCGGCCTGGTCGAGAACGGCGATCCGCAGCTGCTCGAGACGGTGACGACGAACGTCAATGGCGTCTACAACACCGGCGACATCTCGGCCGAGCTGGAGGAGTTCCAGGCTTCACAAGGCATCAGCGGAGAGGATCAGCAGTCCTTCATCATCGTCGCCGACGTCAACGACAGCGGCGCCCAGATCGGCGGCATCGTCGCGGCGCGCCTCGGCGCGACCGGCGACAAGACCTTCAACCCGACGACGCACATCGCCTGCCTGGGGGCGGTTTTCCTCACCGCGGGAATGACGGACGCCGAGGCCGGGTGCGTCGTGCGTCCGACCTGTGCGCCGGAGGAGCTCAACTGCCTGCAGACCGTCGACGCGAACACCCTCGACGACACGTACATCAACAACCTGGAGCAGGCCGCGTCCTACGTCTCGGCGGACGTCCCCTTCCCGGACGGGGTTCCGAGCGCCTCGTGCGCGGTTCTCCTCTGTACGAACGGCGGTGCCGAGCCGGGCAGCGAGGAGTGCGTCCGCAGCGCCCTCGGTCTGACTTGATCGGTTCGCCGCGACGGGGAGATAATGTCAGGTGAGCCCCGTCTCCATGAAGCTGCGCGCCTGTACGATCTCGGAAACCGGGCCGGTCCGGAGATCCAACGAGGATTTCGTGGGCGGCTTTCCGGAGCTCGACCTCTTCGTCGTCGCCGACGGCATGGGAGGGCATGCGGACGGTGACGTGGCGAGCCGCATGGCGGTCGAGACCATCCACGAGTTCTTCGCGCAGCGCGGCGACGGCGCGCGTCCGGATGCCGAGCGCCTGAAAGCTCGCCGTCGAGCTGGCGCATCAACGCATTTACGAGGAAGGTCTGCGTCGCGGCGGCGCGTCGCCGGGGCGCTCGCTGGGTACGACGGTGGTCGTCTTGAAGATCGCGCCGGACGAGCGCCGGGCCTCGTGGGTCCACGTCGGGGACAGCCGCCTCTACCGCCTGCGCGACGGACGCCTCAGCCTGCTCACCGCCGACGACACCCTGTTCGGCCACGAATACCGCAAGGGTGGCCCGATCCCGGCCGACCTTCCCCACACCAACCGGCTGATCCAGGCGCTCGGCGTCAGCGAACAGGTCGAGGTCGCTGTGGCCTCGGGCGCTGTCGTGCCGGGCGACCTGTTCCTGCTCTGTAGCGACGGAATCTCCGGCCAGATCGACCCGGCGGTGCTCGAGACCGAGCTCGGCGCTGGCGACGACCTCCAGTCGATCGCCGAGGCGCTGGTTCGCCTCTCTCTCGAGGCGGGCGGAAAGGACAACGCCAGCGCCGTGCTCGTGCGCGCCGTGGACGGCTGAGATCGCGCGCGAGCGCCATGGCGGAACCCGGGTCGATCAACAACAAGTACCGCATCCTCTACGAAGTCGGCGGCGGGGGGATGGGGAAGGTGTACGCCGTCGTGCACGAGGCGCTCGGCACCACCTATGCGCTGAAGCAGCTCCGCCCCGAGCTCGAGGACAATCCGGAGATCGGCGGCCGCTTCCGCCACGAGGCGCAGATGATGGCGCGCCTCCAGCACCCCAACATCGTCCGCGTCTTCGACATCGATTCCGCGCCCGAGTTCGGCACCTACCTGGTGATGGAGCTCATCGAGGGGATCGACCTCGGCAAGCTGCTGCGCCGCGACGGACGACTGCCCGTCGTCGAGGCGCTGAAGATCGGGCGGGCCGTGGCCTCGGCTCTCGAAACCGCCCACGCCGCCGGGCTGGTCCACCGCGACATCAAGCCGGCGAACATCCTGATCGAGGAGAAGAGCAAGCGCGCGGTGGTCACCGACTTCGGCATCGCCAAACAGATCGAGAGCGAGGAGAACGTCACCCGCACGGGAAGCTTCATCGGGACCTACCGCTACTGTTCGCCGGAGCAGATCCGCAACGAGAGGGCCGTGCGCATCGACGGCCGCGCCGACGTCTACTCCCTCGGCGTCGTGCTCTACGAGATGTGCTCCGGCGAGCGGTTTCTCGAGCACATGTCCGAGATGCAGATCGCGCACCACGTCGGCTTCGGCGAGGCGTGGAAGGCCGAGCTGACGTTTCGCGAGCCGCCCCCGCCCGAGCTCGTTGCCCTCATCCAGCAATGCCTGGCCCACGAGCGGGAGGAACGGCCCCCCGCCGCCGAGGTGGTGTTGCGGCTCGAGCGCTGCCTGCTCTCGGTCCTCGAGCGGGAGGAGGCGACGCGCGCTTTGCCCGCCGCGGACGAGGATGCGACGAGGCAGATCGTCTCCGAGGCAGGGGCGGCGCCGGCGGCGCCGCGCGCGCGCCGTCCCGCACTGGCGCGCTGGGCGATGGCGGCGGGTGCCGCCGCCGCTCTGCTCGCCGCCGTCTGGCTGGCGGGGCGCGGGAAGCTCGTGACCACGGCGCCGGAGGCGGGGCCGGAAGGCGCCGCGCCGCAGGCCGCCGTCGAGCAACCCGAGCCCGCCGCCCGGCCCGCCGAATCGGGCGAGCCCGCCGCGGCCCCGCCGGCTCGCATCGCGTCCTTCTCACCCGAGACCGCCGCGGTCGATGTGCGGGAAGGGGAGGGACAGCCTTTCTCGGTCGACGTCGAAGGCGGCGCGGCCGGCGCGAAGGCGCCCGTCGAGTGGCGGTTGGACGGCACCGTGGTGGCAAAGGACGTTGCGCAGTGGGAGTACCACCCGGCGCGCGGCGCCGCCGCCGGCGTGGCGCGCCAGCTGCAGGTGGCGGTGGCCGGGGGGTCGGGAAAGAGCCAGGCGCACTCGTGGGAGGTGAACGTGCAGCCGGCGAACCGCGCCCCGGTGCTGGCCGAAAAGCCCGCCGCCCGGATCGAGGCGCCGCTCGGCGAGACGGTGGACCTGCGCGTCCGCGCGGAGGACCCCGACGGCGATCCGCTCACCTACGCGTGGAAGGTCGACGGCGAGAAGGCCGGGACCGACGCACCGGAGCTACAGGTCGCGGCGTCGGGCGACCGCGCCGTGTCCCTGACCGTCAGCGACGGCAAGGCCGAGGTGACCGACGACTTTCGGATCGCGGCGATCCGCCCCGCCCGCCTGGCGCTCGACTTCGCGCCGAAGCACGTCGATCACGTCCGCTTCGGAGCCGCGCAGACCTTCAAGCTGATCCCGCCGGCCGGGGCGGCCGGCCTCCGCTACGCCTGGACCGTCGACGGTGAGCCGGCCGGCAAGGGGGCGAGCTTCGTCTTCGAGCCGCGCCGGCCCGACCTAGTGCGCAAGGCTCCGGTCACCGTCGCCGCGACGGCGACGGACGCCGCGGGGCTGAGCTTCTCGCACGAGTGGAAGGTCGACGTTCCGCCGCCGCCGCCGTCGATCGCCGCGAGCTCGCCGTCGCAGAAAACCGTCGAGGTCGAGTCGGGCGAGTCGGTTTCCTTCGAGGTGCGGCCGTCGGCGCCGGTCGGCGACCAGGCGGTCTCCGTCGTGTACGAGGTCGACGGCAGCCGCGCCGCGGGCGGCGCCGACGGCCGCTTCGAGTACCGGGCGAAGGACGACCAGGAGCACCGCGTCGTCGCCTGGGCCGAGGACAACTACCGGCAGGACTCGCCGCATCGGGTCACCTGGGACGTTCGCCCCTCCAGCGTGGTGAAGAAGGTGCAAGGCTGGCTCGACGCGTACCAGGCGGCGTGGAACCGCAAGGACGCGAAGGCGCTCGCCGAGCTGCGCGGGCTGAAGCAGGAGACGATGCAGAGGCTGCAGGACACTTTCAAGAACCAGAACGACCTGCGTGTCCGCTTCAGCAACGTTCGGATCGAGAAGGTCGGGAGCGACCGGGCGAAAGCCTCCTACGACCGCGTCGACGAATGGGTCGGCGCGCGCGACGGCAAGCCGGTGACGCGCAACCGAGCGGTGGAGCAGATGTTCCGGGTGGACGGAAGCGGCGTCCGCGAGATGGACCTGGCGCGTGGTCAGAGCGACTGATCGCGGGCGGCGGAGCGCGCCGGCGCGGTGCGCGACCGATCTCTCTTGACAGCGATGGGGAAGCTGATACCGCTCCTGTCATGACGGACGCACCTTCGCCGAACGATCCTTCGCTCGTGTCGGTCCTGTTCGCCGACGTCAGCGGTAGCTCGCAGATGTACGCCGAGCGGGGTGACGCGGCGGCCTTCGCCATCATGTCGCGGTGTCTGGATCTTCTCGAGGAGCATGTCCGCCAGCAGCAGGGGCGCGTGATCAAGCGAGCCGGCGACGCCGTGCTGGCCGTCTTCGACGACGCCGCGAAGGCCGTGCGCGCCGCCGAGGGCATGCAGCAGGCGCTGCAGTCGTCCGACTGTGGACTGCGCCAAGAGGGGGTGCACGTCCGCGCCGGCATCAGTCGGGGAACCGCCGTGCACGACGCCGGCGACATCTACGGCGACATCGTCAACGTCGCGGCGCGCTTGGTGTCGCTGGCGGGGGCGGACGAGATCTTCCTCTCCGGCGAGGTGCGCGACGGGCTGCCGCCGCCGATGCAGAGCCTGGCGCGGTTGATCGACTCCCCGGTATTGCGCGGGCGACCGCACCAGGTGCCGGTCTACGAGTATCTGTGGGCGCCCGAGGACTCGACCGCGATGCAGCAGGCGCCGGTCGACTTTCCCGCCACCGCGACCCTGGAGGTGGAGTGCGGCGCGCAGCACTTCGTCGTCGACCCCGACCACCCGAAGCTCAGCATCGGCCGCGACGGCTCGAACGACATCTCGATCGCGCAGGAGATCGTCTCCCGGTACCACGCCACCATCTCCCTGCGCGGAAATCAGTTTCTCGTCGTCGACCGCAGCACCAACGGAACCTACGTTCGCACCGATCACGGCGACTCCTTCCGCGTCATGCGCGACGAGCTGACCCTGGCGGGCAGCGGTCAGATCTTCGCTGGATCCGAGGCCGTCCCGCCGATCCGCTATCGGGTCAAGGCCGCGTAACGGCGATCGGAACCCCGCAGAAGGGGTTGATTCCGCCGGCGCGCTCCGGGCGCAAGGCATGTATGGAGTAGTCCGCCATGTGGGGCTGGTGGTGTTCGGGGTGCTGCTCGCATGCCTCGGTCTGGAGGTGGCCTTGCGCAGCACCGATGCGCTACCCGAGGTGACCAACCCCCTCGAGCACTTTCACGAGAGCGATCCAGACCTGGGCTGGAGGGGCAAGCCCAACGTGCGCCTGCGCTACCACCGCAGCGGCTTCGACACGGTGGTCGAGCACGACGCCAACGGTTGGCGCCGGCCGCAGCCGTCTCCGCCCCCCGATGCGCCGCGCCGCGTGCTCGTGCTCGGCGATTCCTTCACCTGGGGCTGGGGCGTCGACCAGGGGCAGGTATTCACCGATCTTCTCCAGGCCCGGCTGGCGCCGCGCGTGGCCGTCTACAACCGGGGTGTCAACGGCTTCGGCACCGCCCAGGAATACCTGCTGCTCGAGCGCGAGCTCGCCGAAACCCACTACGACGTCGTGCTGGTGATGTTCTTTCTCAACGACGTCGAGGACGACACGGACCCCAAGGAGGGCCGCCGCCCCTACTTCACGCTGGATGGCGACCGGCTGGTCCTCCACAACCGGCCGGCGGCGCCGTTGATGAACCCGCTGCAACGCTTTTTGAAGGACCACAGCCGCGCCTACCAGTTGTTGGACTTCGAGCTCACCATGCTGAAGCGCCGGCTGAAGGGCGAGAACCGCGACGAACGGCGCTACCGGGACGCGCCGGCGATCGACTTCCACGACCTGCCCGGGTACGCGGTCACGGCGCGCCTGCTCGGCACGATGAACCGCCTGGCGCGCCAGCACGGCGCCCGCCTCATCCTCGCCTACATCCCGCAGCGAAGCGAGATCGAGGACGCGGCACCCTACCCGTACGTGCGCGCCGTGCGCGCCATGGTCGGCGACGTGACCCGCAACGAGAACATC
The DNA here is from genome assembly GCA_963721115.1 of uncultured bacterium. GTDB lineage: Bacteria > Desulfobacterota > Binatia > HRBIN30 > CADEER01 > CAVRIA01. Next base: position 97,311 of record CAVRIA010000020.1, on the reverse strand, counting down.
CCCCTCGTCGACCTCACCGCGGCGTTCCGCACCCGAGCCACCGCCGGCGCTCGGCTGGTCTACCCGCACGACGGGCACTGGACGCCGGCCGGCCACCAGGTGGCGGCGGAGGCGCTGTACCCCATCCTCGCCTCGGCGGCGCCGCCCTCGCCGCCGAGCGCATCGCAGGTCCCTTAGTACCGTTGAAAAACCCCACCCCATGCTTCGACAAGCTCAGCATGAGCGGATCCCCTCCTTGATTCACAACGACTTTTTCCGCTCGTCCTGAGCTTGTCGAAGGGCGTCCGGGCTTTTTCAACGGGCAGTTCGCTTGATCTGACGAAAATTCTCGCGCCAAGACGCAAAGACGCCAGGTCGGACACGGATTTCGAGGATCTGAGAGCGTGTAGCCGAGATCGTTGTCGATGCGGTCGAACGATCAGCGAGTGAATCACGGAAGGCCTTGTCCCGCTTTGCGTCTTGGCGTCTTTGCGCGAGAATCATTGTCCAATCAAGGTTAGTTCAGAGCGGCATTTTTCGCTTGCTTCTCGTCGGGCCACAGTCTATCGGTAAATCCGGATAAACGGATTGATGATGGCGACCCCCCCGATGCTCGGCTGGATGACGTCGCTTGCCGACGCGACGCGCGCCCGCGCCCTGCGCCTGGTCGAGCGCCACGAGCTGGCGGTGGCCGAGCTGTGCACCGTGCTGCAGCTGCCGCAGTCGACGGTCAGCCGGCACCTCAAGGTGCTGGCCGATGACGGCTGGCTGGCGGTGCGCACCGAGGGCACCAGCCGCTTCTATCGCCTGGCGATCGATCAGCTCGATCCGGCGGCGCGCCGGCTGTGGGCGTTGCTGCGCGAGCAGACGGCGCAGGGGAGTGCGGCCGAGCAGGACGATCTGCGCCTGGCCAGCGTGTTGGCCGGCCGGGAGACGCAGTCGCAGGCGTTCTTCAGCAGCGTCGGCCGGGCAGTGGGATCGCCTGCGGCGCGAGATGTTCGGCGACCGCTTCGACCTCGTCGCCCTCGCCGGCCTGCTCGACGACGGCTGGACGCTCGCTGATCTCGGCTGCGGCACCGGCCAGATCGCCGCCGCGCTGGCGCCGTTCGTGCGCCAGGTGATCGCGGTCGAGTCGTCGCGCGCCATGCTGGCGGCGGCGCGCCGCCGGCTCGGCAAGCTGGCCAACGTCGATCTGCGGCGCGGCGAGCTGGAGACGCTGCCGATCGACGATGGCGTGCTCGACGCCGCGGTGATCTGTCTGGTCTTGCACCACGTCGCCGATCCCGCCGCGGTCCTGCGCGAGACGGGGCGCGCCCTGCGCCCCGGCGGACGACTGCTGTTGATCGACATGGGCAAGCACGATCGGGTCGAGTACCGCCAGCAGATGGGACACGTCTGGCTCGGCTTCGAGTCGGCGCAGATCGCCGCCTGGCTGGGGCAGGCCGGCTTCGAGACGCCGCGCGTACAGCCGCTGCCGGCGCAGTCCGCGGCCCGCGGCCCGGCCCTGTTCGCCGCGACGGCGCGGCGCGCGAAGCCAGCGGTCAACGGCCGGCGGCGGTCACCGGCGGTGCGACATGGCCTGCGCGCGACCGCGAACAGCTGATGGAATCTGTTCATCGACGAGCCCATCGGAGCGCGAAGCGCGCACGGGGGCGAATTCCCAAAAGGAGGACACATGAGCAGTGCAGCGAAAGTGAAGCAGATGGAGGCGGCCGCGCGGCTGCCGTTCAAGGTGAAGGATCTCGGCCTGGCCGACCTGGGGCGCAAGGAGATCCGTCTGGCCGAGCAGGAGATGCCCGGCCTGATGGCGCTGCGCGCACGCCACGGCGCCAGCAAACCGCTGCGGGGGGCGCGCATCGCCGGCTCCCTGCACATGACCGTGCAGACCGCGGTGCTGATCGAGACGCTGGTCGACCTCGGCGCCGACGTCCGCTGGGCCTCCTGCAACATCTTCAGCACGCAGGACAGTGCCGCCGCGGCGGTGGCCGTCGGACGCGACGGCACGGTCGCCGACCCGAAGGGCGTCGCCGTCTTCGCCTGGAAGGGCGAGACGCTGGAAGAGTACTGGTGGTGCACCAGCGAGATCCTCGCCTGGCCCGACGGTTCCGGCCCCGACCTGATCGTCGATGACGGTGGCGACGCGACGCTGCTGGTGCACAAGGGGCTCGAGTTCGAGCAGGCTGGCGCGGTGCCGGCCTTCGACGCCGACAAGGAGCCGGAGGAGTGGGGTGAGATCCTGGCCCTGCTGCGCCGCTTGCAGCAGGAGGACCCGGGTCGCTGGCAGCGCGTCGCCGCGCGCCTGCGCGGCGTCAGCGAGGAGACCACCACCGGCGTGCATCGCCTCTACCAGATGGCCAAGAGCGGCGTGCTCCTGTTCCCGGCCATCAACGTCAACGACTCGGTGACCAAGAGCAAGTTCGACAACATCTACGGTTGCCGCCACTCGCTGGTCGACGGCATCAACCGCGCCACCGACGTCATGCTCGGCGGCAAGGTCGCCGTCGTGTGCGGCTTCGGCGAGGTCGGCAAGGGCTGCGCCGAATCGCTGCGCGGCCAGGGCTGTCGCGTCATCGTCACCGAGATCGATCCGATCTGCGCCCTGCAGGCGGCCATGCAGGGCTACGAGGTGAAGACGCTGGAGGACGTCGTCGAGACCGCCGACGTCTTCGTCACCGCCACCGGCAACTACGGGATCATCACCGCCGACCACATGGCGCGCATGAAGGACAAGGCCATCGTCGGCAACATCGGCCACTTCGACAACGAGATCGACATGGCCGGCCTGGCCAAGCGGGCGGGTGTCAAGCGCGTCAACATCAAGCCGCAGTACGACGAGTGGGTCTTCCCCGACGGTCACTCGGTGCTGATCCTCGCCGAGGGCCGCCTGCTCAACCTCGGCTGCGCCACCGGCCACCCGTCGTTCGTCATGAGCGCCTCGTTCACCAACCAGGTGCTCGCCCAGCTCGAGCTGTGGCAGGGCGGCGATCGCTACGCGAAGCAGGTCTACATGCTGCCCAAGCGCCTCGACGAGGAGGTTGCCCGGCTGCACCTCGAGAAGCTCGGCGTCAAGCTGACGAGGCTCACGCCGCAGCAGGCCGAGTACATCGGCGTGGCGGTCGATGGGCCCTACAAGCCGGACCACTACCGCTACTGATCGTGAACCTAAACTCTCAGCCTTAGCCTAAGCCTTAGCCTAAGCCTTCCCGTTGCTTGGAAGGCTAAGGCTCAGGCTACGGCTGAGGCTGAGCAGGCCGTCATTCTCCCACGGCGAAGGTCGCGCCTTCTGCGCCGGGGCTGACCGGGAACGGCGGGTTGCTGGCCCGGGCGGCGTCGAGCAGGTTGTCCAGCTTGCGGTCGTCGTGTGCGGGGTCGTGGTGGAAGGGCACCAGGTGGCGGACCTCCGCCAGAATGGCGAACTTGATCGCCTGCTCGACCGTGCTGTGCCCCCAGCCGACCCGACTCGCGTACTCGTCGTCGTCGTATTGCGCGTCGTGGATGAGGAGGTCGGCGTGCGCCGCGATGTCGTAGCCGGAGGTCCATTGCGGCTGCTGGGGGAAGTCGCGAACGCCGAGCGCCGGCTCGTGATCCGGCAGGTAGACGACGACGCCGCGCGGCGACGAGATGCGATAGCCGACGGTGGGGCCGGGGTGGCAGACCAGGGCGGAGGCGATGCGGAGCTCCCCGATCGCGAGCTCCGGGCCCGGTACCCCGTGCAGGCTGAGCTGGCAGGGCAGGTCGCGCAGGTGAACCGGGAAGAGAGGCGGGGAGAGGTAGCGCATGAGGCGGCCGCGCAGGTCGAACATCGGGCTGCACGGTCCCCAGATGTGTACGTCCACCTTCGGGTCGTAGAGCGGAGCGAAGAAGCCCAGCCCCTGGATGTGGTCCATGTGCAGATGGGTGAGCAGCACGTCGACGCGGCGAACGGTACCGGCCAGGGCGGCGCCGAGGGCGCGAATGCCGGTTCCCGCGTCGAGGACCAGAACCGTGCCGTCGTCGCCCCGCACCTCGACGCAGGACGTGTTGCCGCCGTAGCGCGCCGTATCGGCGCCGGGCGCGGCGAGGGAGCCGCGCGTGCCCCAGATCTTGACCTTCACGGCGCCACCTCCGAGAAGATCACGGCCGCGCCGAGGTGGCGCTGCGCCTGGCCGATGAGGGGGAAGGCGACCACCTCGATGTGGCGCCGCACGCCGTCCAACCCGCCGATCCAGAAGCGCCGGCACGACGGCTTGCTCTCGACGAGGGCGAGCGACAGCGGCAGCGCCATGGCGGGAAGCGGGTCCCCGTTCTCGTCCGTCGGTGTCCAGGCGGCGCCCCACTCGGCGGCGGGCATCTCGCCGGTCTCGTCGAATCGCCGTCCGAGAACCTTCTCGGCCGGTTCGTTGTAGAAGATCAGGTTGCCCTGCGGGTCGACGATGAAGACGGGAGTCGCCAGATAGCTCGCCAGCTGGCGAAGCAGAATCACCTCGATGTCCTTCTGCGACATGCGGAACCTCTCCCCGGCGAGGGGGCGCCGGCGAACCCTCAGTCTCTCGGCGCCCGTCTCATTTCTCGCTTCCCCACAGCTCGCGCAGCCGCCGGTCGCGGCCGCACGACAAGCGATAGAACTCGTAGCGGACCGGATTCTTGCGGTAGTACTTCTGGTGGTAGTCCTCGGCCGGATAGAAGGTGGAGGCGGGGACGATCTGCGTCACCACGTGGAGCTTCTTGCCGTCCTCGATCTCCTCCTTCGACGCCTCGGCGAGCTGCTTCTGCGTCTCGTCGTGGTAGAAGATGGCGCTGCGGTACTGGGATCCCTCGTCGCAGAACTCGCGGTTCGGGGTGGTGGGGTCGATGTTGTGCCAGAAGACCTCGAGCAGCTTCTGGTAGCTGATCACGGCCGGGATCGTAGACGATCTGGATCGACTCCGCGTGGCCCGTCCCGCCGGCGGAGACCTCCTTGTAGGTGGGATCGGGCTGGTGCCCGCCGGTGTAGCCGACGGTGGTCGAGATCACGCCCTTCAGGGCGTCGAACGGCGGCTGCATGCACCAGAAGCAGCCGCCGGCGAAGGTGGCGGTCGCCGTCGGCGCCGGCGTGACCTCGGGCGCCTCGATCGCCGCCGCCGCGGACACGAGCAGCACGGCCAGCAGCAAGCCGTGGGAGAAGCGCTGGACCGTCATCGCAAGGTGCCTCATCCGTCCCGTCCGAGCCCCAGTATGAAGCATCGAAGGGGCATGTCCAAGGACGGGCTGTCGGGTGTTGGGTTGTTGGTTCTAAGAACAGCAGCCCGACGACCGACAACTCAACAACTAACAACCTTCGGCCAGCATCGCGCCCAGGCGCACCAGCTGCGGCGTGGCGGCGCCGAGGGTGAACTCGATCTGCTTGAGCCACAGGAAGTAGCGGTGGATCGGGTAGTCGACGTCGATGCTGATGCCGCCGTGGATGTGCAGCGCGGCGTGGCCGATGCGGCTGCCGCCCTCCGCTGCCCAGTACTTGGCGGTGGCGATCTCCTTCGCCGACGGCATCTCCTCGGCCAGGCGGGTGGCGGCCTGCCACATGGTCAGGTTCACCGCCTCGTTGTCGATGTAGGAATCGGCCATGCGCTGTCCCACCGCCTGGAACATGGCGATCGGCTTGTCGAACTGCTTGCGGTTGGAGGCGTACTCGGCGGTCAGGCGCAGCGCCTCCTGGCAGCAGCCCGAGGCGATGGCGCACAGCCCGGCCGTGGTGCGGTCGACGATCCAGTCGAGGATCTGCGCCCCCCGGTGGATGGAGCCGATGACACTGTCGGCGACGGCGACGGCGTCGGTCAGCTTCATCTCGAACTGCGCCTCCCAGTTGGTCGACTCCTGGCGCGCGAGCGTGACTCCCGCCGCCTGCGGGTCGACGAGGAACACGCCGATCTCGCCGCCGGGGGTCTGCGCCGGCACCAGCACCGCGGCGGCGAGGTGCGCCATCGGCACGGCGATCTTGACGCCGTTGAGGCGCCAGCTCTTGCCGTCCGGAGTGGCGGCGGCGGCCGGCGAGCGACTGTCCGTGCCGAGCTCGGTCAGGGCGGCGGTCAGAATGGTTTCGCCGGCGACGACGCCGGGCAGGTAGCGCTGCCGCTGGTCGGCGCTGCCGAAGCGCGCCAGCGGCAGGGCGGCCGAGACGAGGGTGGTCAGGAGGGGAAGCAGGGTCGTGCGCCGGCCCTGCTGCTCGAGGAGGAGGCAGGCCTCGACGAAGCCGCCGCCGCTGCCCCCGGCGCTCTCGGGCAGCACGGCACCGAGCAGGCCCGCTTTGGCGAGCTGCGTCCACAGCTCGCGGTCGTAGCGGTCGTCGCTGCCTTCGACGCCCTTCAGACGCGCCAATCCGCCGTGGTCGCCCAGGATCTGCGCCGCCAGGTCGGCGATGGCGCGCTGGTCTTCGCTGATCGAGAAATCCATGCGGTCTCCTTCGAAAATTCGCCCCCGTGCGCGCTACGCGCTCCGATGGGCTCGGCCCCGCGAGCAAAGCCCGCGGGGCCTCCTGATTCCTTTTCCGCCCGTCTTCGGGTGCGCGGAGCGCATGCCCCACTCCTCCTTCGAAAATTCGCCCCCGTGCGCGCTACGCGCTCCGATGGGCTCGGCCCCGCGAGCAAAGCCCGCGGGGCCTCCTGTTTCCTTTTCCGCCCGTCTTCGGGTGCGCGGAGCGCATGCCCCACTCCTCCTTCGAAAATTCGCCCCCGTGCGCGCTACGCGCTCCGATGGGCTCGGCCCCGCGAGCAAAGCCCGCGGGGCCTCCTGTTTCCTTTTCCACCCGTCTTCCGAAAATTCGCCCCCGTGCGCGCTACGCGCTCCGATGGGCTCGGCCCCGCGAGCAAAGCCCGCGGGGCCTCCTGATTCCTTTTCCACCCGTCTTCGGGTGCGCGGAGCGCACGACCCACTCCTAGAATCTCGGCTGCACGGGCATGCTCAGGCCGAAGAGGGCGATGAGGTCGCGCTGCATCTCGTTCGTGCCGCCGCCGAAGGTGAGAATGTGCATCGAGCGCAGCAGGAAACCGATGCGGCCGTTCAGGGCGGCCTCGGGCGAGCCGGGGCGGAAGGTGCCCGCCGGGCCGAGGATCTCCTGCATGAGGCGGAACGCCTCGAGGTAGAACTCGGTGCCGAACACCTTGATCGTCGAGGCGTGCGCCGGATTGAGAGGCTGGTTCTGCTCCGCCGTCCACGCGATCTTGAAGTTCATCAGGCGCATGAAGTCGAGGCGGGCGTAGATGCGCGCCAGGTTGATCTGCACCCACGGCTGATCGATCACCCGCCGGCCGTCCGAGAGCCGCGTCTCCTTCGCCCAGCGGACGACGTCCTCGAACGGGCCCTCGATCATCCCCGAGCTGCACAGGGTCACGCGCTCGTGGTTGAGCTGGTTGACGATCAGCTTCCAGCCGCCGTTGAGCTTGCCGACCAGGTTGGACGCCGGAACGCGCACGTCGTCGTAGAAGGTCTGGTTGGTGTTCAACTCGCCCATGTTCTTGATCGGCACGCAGCGCAGGCCGGGGGTGCCGCCGGGCACGATGATCATCGAGATGCCCTTGTGCTTGGGCGCCTCGGGGTCGGTGCGGACGGCCAGCCAGATGTAGTCGGCGTCGGTGGCGAGGCTGGTGAAGACCTTCTGGCCGTTGATCACGAAGTCGTCGCCGTCGCGTACCGCCCGGGTCTTGAGCGCCGCCAGGTCGGTGCCCGCGTCCGGCTCCGTGTAGCCGATGGCGAAGTGGATCTCCCCTTTCAGGATCTTCGGCAGGTAGAAGTTCCTCTGCTCCTCGGTGCCGTACTGCATGATCGTCGGCGCCACCGAGTTCACCGTGAGCATTGGCACGGGGGCGCCGGCGCGCATCGACTCGTCGAAGAAGATGAACTGCTCGATCGGGGTCATGCCGCGGCCGCCGTACTCCCGCGGCCAGCCGATGCCGAGCCAGCCGTCGTCGCCCATCTGGCGCACGACCTTGCGGACGATCGGCCCGACTCCCTCGCTGCGCGCGACCTCGGCGCGGATCTCGGGCGTCAGCAGCTTCTCGTAGTACTGCCGCAGCTCCCGCCGGAGCGCCTCGTGCTCCGGGCTGTACGCGAGCTTCATGGAATGTCCTCCCTGTTCCGGATGCGGGGCATCCATTAGACGAACGGGAGGCGGCTTGTCGAGCGGTGGGTCGCTTCAACCGGCGGCGCAGACGGGCTCGGCCACCCCGTAGCTCGAGTCGGTGCGGGGTGCCAGCCAGCGCTCCACCGCCGCGCGCAGCGCCTCGATCTTGACGGGCTTGGCGATGTAGTCGTCCATGCCGGCCTCCAGGCACCGCTCTCGGTCCCCCTGCATCGCGTTGGCGGTCATGGCGATGATCGGCATGTGGCAGTAACTCGGTTCGCGGCGGCGGATGACGGTGCTGGCTTCGTACCCGTCCATCTCCGGCATCTGGCAATCCATCAGCACCAGGTCGTAGGGGACCGTCGCCACCGCCTCCACGGCCTCGCGGCCATTGGCGGCGACGTCGACCCGGTAACCGAGCTTCTGCAGCATGCGCACGGCGACGCGCTGGTTGACGGCGTTGTCCTCGACGACGAGCAGGCGTGGCCGCCCGCCGGCGGCGGGCCAACCCGGCGCGACTCCGTTTACACGAGGCTCGATCTCGGCTTCGCGCGGCGGCGCCTCCCCGATCGCCAGGCAGGCGGTGAACCAGAACGTGGTGCCTCCGTCCGGCTCGCCCTCGACACCGATCCGACCGCCCATGGCTTCGGCCAGGCGCTTCGAGATCGCCAGACCGAGACCGGTGCCGCCGAACTTCCGCGTCGTCGAGTTGTCGGCCTGGGCGAAGGGCTGAAACAGGTGCGCCCGGTTCTCGGGGCGGATTCCCACGCCGGTGTCGCTGACGGCGTAGCGGAGAACGACGTCGCCGCCGCGCCGATCGACGACGGAGACGTCGACGGAGACCGAGCCACGCTCCGTGAACTTGACCGCGTTGCCGATCAGGTTGAGCAGGATCTGGCGCAGGCGGCCCGGGTCGCCGCGCAGGTAGCGCGGTACGGCGGAGGCGACGTGCACGGCGAGGTCGAGCCTCTTCTCTCTCGCCGACTCGGCCAGCAGATCGACGGCCTCTTCGAGCGTCTGCGCCGGGTCGAAGTCCACCACCTCGAGCTCCATCCCGCCGGCCTCGATCTTCGAGAAGTCGAGGATGTCGTTGATGATGGCGAGCAGGACGTCTCCGGAGTTGCGGACCGTCTCCGCGCACTCGCGTTGCTCCGGGGTCGAGATCCGTGTCGAGCAGGAGACCGGTCATCCCGATCACCGCGTTCATGGGCGTGCGGATCTCGTGGCTCATCGTGGCGAGGAAGTCGCCCTTGGCGCGGTTCGCCGCCTCGGCCTCCTCCTTCGCCTGGCACAGGGCCTCCTCGGCGCGCTTGCGGGCGGTCACGTCCTGCTTGATGGCGATGAAGTGACTGATCGCGCCGTCGTTGCCCTTGACGCCGTTGATGGTCATCTCCTCGGTGTAGAGGGACCCGTCCTTGCGCCGGTTCGTCACCTCGCCGGACCACGCCCGGCCGTCGCGGATCGTCCGCCAGAGGGCGGCGTAGAACGCCTGGTCGTGTACGCCGGACTTGAGAAGGCGCGGATTCTCGCCGATCGCTTCCTCCGCCGCGTAGCCGGTGAGCCTCGTGAACGCCCGGTTCACCCAGGTGATGGTGCCGCCGGGGTCCGTGATCACGATGCTGTTCGCCGCCGCGTCGAGCGCGCTTCCCTGCAGGCGAAGCTGCAGCTCGGCTTCCCTTTGCGCCGTGACGTCGCGGCTGATCCCCTGCACCCCGATCAGCTGACCGGCCGGGTCGAGCACCGAAACGATGCGGATGTCGGCCCAGTAGCTCGACCCGTCCTTGCGTATCCAGCGCATCAAGACGCCCTTTGCCGGGTCGTCCAGGCGCTCCAGCGCCGCGTAGTACTTGACCAGCTCGTCGCCGGGCATCAGCTTCCGGAACAGGTCGGGGTCGGCGTAGAACTCCTCGGGTTCATATCCGGTCGCCGTCTCGCACGAGGGGCTCATGTAGTCGACGCCCCGCGGCGCGGTCAGCCGGTACGAGAAAATCACGTCGCGAGCATTCTCCGTGAGGAAGCGAAAGCGGCGCTCGCTCGAGCGCAGCGCTCGATTGGCCCGCTCCAGGGCGATCGTCTGGCGCGACCACAGGACCACCGCCCCCCACAGGAGCACTTGCAGAATACCGAGGGCAAGATAGATGGGCCGGTGATCGGCATGCCGGTCCAGCTCGAAAATCAGAACGCCGGCCGTGAGGGCGACGATCACCAACGCCGCGTAGGGCAGCCTGTGGCGGACCACCCGGCCGATCTCTTGCCAGCCAGCGCGGGGCGCGTTGCCGCCGCTTTGCCGTGCGCCGTTTGCGTCTTGCCGGTTCATGGCGTTGCTGTGGTTTCCTCTGGACGTCGCTGGCCGGTCTCAGTTTATCGGTGACGACAAGCGCGGTCGGCGCCTTCCGGGGTAGTTCACCGCAAGAGCCGTGCCCGCCGCGACCGTCGCCCGGGTGACCGGGCGGCGAGCGACTGAGCAAATGCCGCCGCGGGTGACCGGTACGCCGCTTCGGCCGACAACGGCGAAAAGGTGACGTCGTCGGCGGGCCGTCAGTCGATGCCGAAGCGGACGGCGAGAGCGGCCCTGTCGACGGGACGGCCCAGAGTGTCGACCACCAGGCCGGAGGTCCCCTCCGGCACCACTTGCAGTGACTTGAGGAACTCGACGATCTCGGCCTGCTGCTGCGCGGAAAGCGCCTCGAACGCCTGGCGCGACGGGCGCCCCTCCGCCGCCGTGCGCGAGGATGGCCTCGGTGATGGTCGACAGGTCGCCGCGATGGCCGTAGGGCGGGGAGTTGCCGACGTCCCACAGCTTGCGGGTGATGAACTGGTCGGTGGGGATGCCCGCCTGCACGAGTGTCTCGTTGCAGTAGTGCGGCGTCTGCTCGTCGCAGATCACGTGGCGCTTCAGGTCGGTGAAGGCGCGCACCAGGATCGATCCGTCCGCCGCGCGCTCGAGGCGCGGACCGGGCCCGTCGCTGGTGAGGTCGACGCAGACCTTCTGGCTCTGATCGCTCAGGTTCCCCTTGGTGTTGAGGGGGTCGGGCTCGCAGAAGACCGGGTCGCGCAGCGGCAGGGCGGCGACGTGACAGGACTCGCAGCCGATCGCGGCGAACTGCTGCTCGCCGGCCAGCACCGCCCGAGCGCGCTCCGGCTCGCCGGGGATGACCTGCGCGGGCGTGTTCTGCAGGACCTGCCACATCGTCACGGCCGTGATGTCACCGACGGTGAGCTCGTTGGGGACGCCGTCGCCGTCGAAGTCGTCGGTGTCGATGACGTTGCCGTTCTTGTCGATCTGTCCGCGGCCGAAGCGCTCGACCGCCTCCATGCCGTGGTGGTGGTTCATCGCGTTGACGGTGAACTCCCGCACCGAGCGCACGGCGCCCTTCTGATGGAAGGGCTTGACGACGAGGTCGGCGTCGACGCCCTGCACGCCGCTGGTCTCGAGCGTGCCGTCGGGCATGGCGGTCAGGGTGCCGAAATCGACCCCCTTGGTTTGCAGCGATACCGTCACCGCGGCCCCTTCGGTGGCGGCCTGCTCCCGGGCCGCGGCGCGGATGGCCTGCAGGTCGGCGGTCATCTCGCGGCCGAGCAGCTCGATGGGGCCGGACCCCATCATGCCCAGGGTGTTGCGCTCGTCCGCGTCGCGCACGTCGAAGGTCACCGGGTCGCGCACCTGGGCGAGGACGAAGACGTTGGCGACGAAATCGCCGCCGCCGCCGGCACGCGGCTCGTTGTGGCAGGCGGCGCACGAGATGGAGTCGGGGGAGGAGGTGCGGACGAAGTCGGGCGCGCTGCCGAGGACGCGCCGCGTCGGTACCCCGTCGCCCGTGGCGCCGGGGCGGCCGACGCCGTCGAGGGCGTTGAATTGAGCGACGAAGATCTTCTCGCCGAGGTCGAACATCTCGTCGACGCCGATGGCCCCCGAGACCAGATCCGCCTGGTCGACGTGCCGCTCGAGGGCGGGGCGCTCGCCGATGACGACCTCGCCCGGCGAAGGGGCCGCCTTGGCGTTGCCGTCGCATCCGGCGAGAGCGCCCAGGGCCAGCAGTGCCGCCGCGGCGAAGACGCCGCCGATCCGCCCTTGCTTCCGCGTTGCCGTCATTCTCGACTCCTTTACGAGGGAGGGTTGCGAAGCGAACCATACGCCCGCGCGGGTGACAGAGCAAAATACCTGCGGCGGGCCGGGCTTGCCGGCCGCGGCCGCGGGGCGACCGCTTCCGTCGGGCGGGCCTCACCGGATAGAGTCCCGCCATGCTCGAGGACGAATCGATCCGACACGAGTTCGTAAAAGCGAACGGCCTGCGCTTCCACGTCGCCGCCTGCGGCGAGGGCGATCGTCTGGCGCTGTTCCTGCACGGGTTTCCCGAGTGCGGGTACTCCTGGCGCCACCAGCTTCCGCTGCTCGCCCGCCTCGGCTACCGCGCCTGGGCGCCGGACCTGCGCGGCTACGGCGAGACCGACCGGCCGCCGCGCCGCGAGGACTATGCGATCGAGCGCTTGATGGACGACGTGGCCGGCCTGATCGACGCTTCGGGGGCGCGATCGACGGTCCTGCTGGCGCACGACTGGGGCGCCCTGATCGCCTGGTACTTCGCCATGCGCCGCGTGCGACCGCTCGAACGGCTGGTGATCATGAACGTTCCCCATCCCGCCGCCATGGAGCGGGCCCTGCGCGGCTGGCGGCAGCTGGCGCGCTCCTGGTACGTGCTCTTCTTCCAGATCCCGTGGCTGCCCGAGGCGCTGCTGCGCGCCCGCGACTGCCGGGCGATCGGCGACGCCTTTCGCAACATGGCGGTCGACAAGAGCCGCTTCCCCGACGAGGTGCTGCGCGTCTACCGCGACAACGCCGCCCGCCCCGGGGCGCTCACCGCGATGCTCAACTACTACCGGGCGCTGGTGCGCGGCGGCGGCGGCAACCGCCAGCGCGCCCTCGGCTACCCGGTGATCGAGACGCCGACGCTGATGGTCTGGGGCGAGAGGGACAGCGCGCTCGGCGTCGAGACCACGTACGGCACCGACCGACACGTCCCCGATCTGACGGTGCGCTACCTGCCGGACGTCTCGCACTGGGTCCAGCAGGAGGCGCCGGAGAAGGTGAACGAGGTCCTGGAGGAATGGCTGGAAGGTGAGCCGGTGAGCCGGTGAGCCAGTGAGCCGGTGGGCCGGTGGGGGGGAGGCGGTGGGTGCCGTGGTTCATCCCATGGCGTTTCAATCAGGTGCTGCGCCCTGTGACGGCTGGTCGTGGCCGGGCACCCGCAGGAGCCCAGGCGCATCGACCCGCTCCGCACCGGCACACCGGCGCACCGGCTCACTGGCTCACCGCTCCCCGGTTGCCGCCCGCTCCGCTCTGTGGCAAGTCTCGCTCATGAGCTCGACGTTCACGCGCATGGACGAATCGACCGCCGAGCAGTGGCGGGTGATCGGACGCGAGACGGTGCAGAATCAGCCGCGCGTCGTCGACCGCGTGCTGAGCCTTCTGCGCTCGCTGGCCGAGATCACGGACGGTTTCGCGGTCGACCAGCTCGAGCACTCGCTGCAGACCGCGACCCGCGCCGAGCGCGCCGGAGCGGACCGGGACGTGGTCGTCGCGGCGCTGTGCCACGACATCGGCAAGGCCGTCTCGGTCTCCAACCACCCGGCCATCGCCGCCGAGATCCTGAAGCCCTACGTGCGCCCGGAGGTTTGCTGGATGATCCGTGTGCACCAGGACTTCCAGGGCAAGCACTACTACGGGCATTTCGGCGGCGATCCGAACGCCCGCGAGCAGCACCGCGGCCATCCGAGCTATGCGCTGGCGGAGCGCTTTGCCGACGAGTGGGACCAGGCCGCCTTCGATCCGCACTACGATACGCTGCCGCTGCAGCACTTCGAGCCGCTGGTGCGCGAGATCTTCGGCTCCTGGCGCGGATAGGCGCGCCCCTTCTCCGGGACCGCCGTCGCATTCGACGCCTCGACATGCCGCCGCAGAGGAAGCGTTGCGCTTGGGCGGGAAGAGATCCGCTCTACACGCGCTACCACGACGAGGAGTGGGGCGTGCCGCTGCACGACGAGCGCCGCCTCTTCGAGTTCCTCGTCCTCGAAGGCGCCCAGGCGGGCCTGAGCTGGATCACCATCCTGAAGAAGCGGGAGAACTACCGGCGTGCGTTCGCGGGCTTCGACCCCGAGGCGGTCGCGGCGTTCGGGCGCCGCGACGTGACGCGTCTGCTCGGCGACGCCGGCATCGTGCGCAACCGGCTGAAGATCGAGGCGGCGATCGGCAACGCGCGCGCCTTCCTCGCCGTTCGGTCCGAGCCGGGCGGCTTCGACGGCTTCGTCTGGTCGTTCGTCGGCGGCGCGCCGATCCAGAACCGCTGGCGCCGTCCGGCCGAGGTGCCGGCCCGCACGGCCGAGGCGGACGCGCATCAGCCGGGACCTCAAGGGCGCGGCTTTCGCTTCGTCGGACCGACGATCTGCTACGCCTTCATGCAGGCCGTCGGCATGGTCAACGACCACGTCGTCGACTGCTTCCGCCATCGCCAGCTGGCGCGGCGCTGAATCGATACGAGGGGAGTGCGGACGTGCTGACGTGCGACGTGCGACGTGCGACGTGCTGACGTGCGACGTGCTGGGGGCTCGGGTAGGGGCGTGACCGAGCTAATTCGCTCCGGCCGGCACACAGCAACCGTCATGCCCGTGAAAGCGGGCATCCAGGCGGGCAGGTGGCGGGGCACCCATGGATTCCCGCTTTCGGCTTCCGGGATGACGAGTTCGGGCCGCATCAGGGAATCCTCGTGCAAAGGCCTGTGACCGCGATCTGAGCACCCGGCCGGGTTGCAAGCTGCTTCAAAGCGAGGCAGCCTCGTAGGTTCATGCCGCGTCCGCGTGCCAGCATGGCAGACACATCTTCGGACCCCCGGCGACTCGCCGCCTTGACGCAGGAGCTGATGAACTTCAGCGCCGGGGCGAGCGCGCGCGGGAGGACGTACGCCGTGCAGGGCCGCGTCGGACCGCCGCTGATCACCGCGCAGCGCATCTCCGCCTACGTGCGCGGCGGCGAGGTCTACCTGACCGACTGGGAATGGATCGAAGACGGCTGGGACTCCGAGTGCACCTGTCCGATCGGCGGCTACTGCAAGCACGCCTACGCGCTGGCCTGCGTCGTTCTGGCGCGAGCCCGCGCCATGGGCGAGCTCGACGATCGCCGCCTGGAGACGCTGCTGCCGCGCGCTACCTCGGTCGACAGGAGTCTGCCTCCGGCGGACTCGATCAGGGACGTCGGCGACGAGACGGAACGGTCCGACGAGCTTCCGGAGTCGGCGCTCGACGAGCTGCGCACCGGGCGACACGAGTGGGAGAGGGAGGGCGCGCTCGACCTCCTCCTGGCGCACTGTCCGGTGCAGGAGCTCAACCCCTACATGCCGCCGTTCATCGAGATCCTTCGCGAAGCCGATCCCGATCTGCGCTGCTGGCGCCTCGCCCAGGAGATTCCGCGGCTGGCCAACGGCTGGCTGCCCGAGTCGCTGAAGAGCTTTCGCGATCGGCCGGACCTGGCGGCCCGCCATCAGGATCGCGGGCCGCTTGACGCTGGCTCACGAGCTGTTGAGCTGGGCGGCGCAGCGCCAGCCCGACCGCAGGCGCAGCCTGCGACTGGTCTTCTTTCTCGAGCGGGACGGGGAGGGGAACGGGGTGCTCGGCTTCGAGGTGCGCTCGACGACGCCCCGGCTCAGCGACGCTGACACGCACGCTGATGCAGATCCAGCAGTTGCGCGGCGAGCTGCGCCGCAACCCCGAGCTGTTTCCGCCGGAGCAGGCGGCGCTGCTCGAGTGGTTGGTCGATCACGTCCGCGGCCGCGGCGGCGCCGGCGCGCCGTCGGTCGGTCGGCTCACGACGCCGTTGATGGCGTCGTTGCTGGAACGCGTCTCCGACTCTTCGCTGGCGTCGTGGTCGGAGGATCTGCCGGCGGAGATCGCCGCGCGCGGCGGCGTGCAGCCTGGCGGAGGCGTCCATCTGCGCAAGGAGCCGGCGCGCCTTCTTCCCGTCCTCGTGTCGGAGCGGGGCGAGCCGTGGGTTCAGCTGTCCTTTCGTGTGGCCCGACGGCTCGCGCCGCGCGCTCGGTGAGGCGCTCTACGTCAGCGGCGCGGATACCTGGGGCCGCGTTCACCCCAGTCTGGTCGTAGCCGACGGAGCGGTGTCCGTCCTGATCGAGGAGCCACCGCCGGCGCTGCTCGACGGTTTCCGCGACACCGACGGCCTGCCGCTGCCGGCCGAGGATCGGGCGCGGGCGATCGGCTTTCTCGCCGCCCGCTTTCCCCATCTGCGAGCCTCGGTGGCGGCTCACTCCCGCGTCTACCCGGTCACTCCGCTCGTCGCCCTCGACCTGCGCGACGATGACTGGATGCAGGCTCGTGTCTTCGCCCAGTCGGGAGCCGAGTCCTGGCGGCCCGGCCAGCCGATCCCGGCCGGCGCCGCCGTCTTCGAGTACACGGCGGACCAGGGGTGGCTTCGACAGAGTGCGGGCGGCGGTGGCGGCGCCGCCTACGAAGGCATCGAAGAAGGCGCGGCGGAGCGGCGGGCCGAGGCGGCGCCGGAGGGAGCTTCCCCGCCCGCGACGGAGGCGCTGGAGGGGCCGGCGGCCCCGCCGGCGGCGGTGGCGGAGGTGTGGATCGAGCGGCCGGATCCCGGCGCGGTCGATCCGCTGTGCGAGTGGCTCGACTCGACCCCGTTGCGGCCCGGCGCCGTTCGCGGTCCCGGCGGCATCGAGCCCCGCTGGGAGGACCGCCGCGTCGGTTGGTGGATGCACGCCGGCCGCCGGCAGATGGAGGCCTTCGCCGAGGCGTGGGAGCGACGGCCCTCGGGCGTGTCGTTCTTCGGCACCGAGCGCATGCGCCGCCTTCTGTCGCGCTCCCTGGGCCTGAAGCCGAAGCTGCGCATCGAGTCGAGCGGCGTCGACTGGCTGACGGTTTCGGCCGAGTGGGAGGCCGAGGGGCGCAAGCTGTCCGACGAGGATCTCGCCCAGCTGCGCGGCGCCACCACCCGCTTCGTGAAGCTCTCTTCCGGATGGGTGCGCCGCGACGTGGCGGAGATGCACGACGGCGTCGCCGAGGTACTGGCCGATCTCGGCGTCGGCCCCGGTGAGGGCACGCAGCGCCTGACGCTCTGGCAGCTCGCCGGCGCCAGCCCGCAGACCCTGGAACGCCTCGAGGAGATCGGCGCCGACGCCGCGACGGCGCGCGCGGCCCGACGCCTGCGCGAGCAGGTGCAGTCGTTCGGAGGATTGCCGGAGGTCCCGGTTCCCGCCGGCGTCACGGCGGAGATGCGCCCGTACCAGCGCCGCGGCCTCGACTTCCTGGCCTATACCTCCTCGCTCGGCCTGGGCGCCGTTCTCGCCGACGACATGGGCCTCGGCAAGACGCTGCAGGCGCTGGTCTGGCTGCTGCACCTGCGCGAGCGCGATCCCGAGGGCGGCCCGAGCCTGGTCGTCTGCCCGGCGTCGGTCGTGCACAACTGGGCGCGCGAGGCCGAGCGCTTCACGCCGGGCCTGCGCGTCCTTCTCCTGACCAGCGGCAAGGAGCGCCACGGCCTGCGCCGCCAGATTCCGCGCCACGACCTGATCGTGACCAACTACGCCCTGCTGCGACGCGACATCGAGGCGTGGCAGGCGATGAAGCTGCGCGCCGTGGTCCTCGACGAGGCGCAGAACATCAAGAACCCGGACGCTGCGGTGTCGCACGCCGCGTCGAAGCTGCAGGCGCGCCACCGGCTGGCGCTGACCGGTACCCCGCTCGAGAACCGCGCCCTCGACCTGTGGAGCATCATGAGCTTCGTCGACCCGGGCTATCTCGGCAGCCGGACCGAGTTCCAGGCGCGCTTCGACCGCGCCGACACGCCGCCGCACGCCCGCACGCTGCTGTCCGCCAAGCTGCGTCCGGTGCTGCTGCGGCGCACGAAGAAGGCCGTGGCCCCCGAGCTTCCGGAGCGCATCGAGGAGCGCCAGGACTGCGAGCTGACGCGCGGGCAGCGCCACCTCTACCTGGCCGAGCTGCGGCGCAGCCGCTCGCTGGTCGAGGAGATCGCCCAGTCCGCCGGCGGCATCTCGCGCAACAAGATCACCATCCTCGCGGCGCTGACGCGGCTGCGCCAGATCTGCTGCCATCCCGCCCTGGTCGGCGCGCCGAGCGATCTCGGCTCGGGCAAGTTCGAAGCGCTGTTCGAGCTGCTCGAGCCGCTGCTCGCCGAAGGCCACAAGGTGCTCCTCTTTTCGCAGTTCGTGCGCTGCCTGAAGCTCCTGGAGCCGGAGCTGAAGACGCGCGCCATCCGCTCCTACATGCTGACCGGCGAGACGGTGAAGCGGCAGCAGATCGTCGACGCGTTCCAGGGCGATCCGGAACCGTGCGTGTTCCTGGTCTCGCTGAAGGCCGGCGGCACCGGCCTCAACCTCACGGCGGCGTCGTACGTCATCCTCTTCGATCCGTGGTGGAACCCGGCGGTGGAGGCGCAGGCGATCGATCGCACGCACCGCATCGGACAGGACCGCACGGTCATCGCCTACCGCATGCTGGTGCGTGGCACGATCGAGGAGAAGATCTGGGAGCTGCAACAGCGCAAGGCGGGGCTGGTGCGCGATGTTCTCGGCGAGGGCGGCTTCGCGCGCGCGATCACGCGCGAGGACCTGGACTTTCTGCTGACCGACGTCGAGTGAGCGGCGCCGCGGCTTTACCCAACAATTTCTGATCCGGCCCGAATTCGTCATTCCCGCGAAAGCGGGAATCCACGGCTTACCCCGCTACCTCCCCGCCTGGATGCCCGCTGTCGCGGGCATGACGGTTGCCGTGTGCCGGTGGGGCGGATTGTTGGATAGAGCCCGGCGGGCGTCTTTCCCGGGCCCGCGCCGATCTGGTATGCGCAGGCCTGCGAGGGGGGATTCGCATGTTTCACATCGTTCGCCGACGGAGCGCGCCCTGGCTGGCGCTCGGAGCGTTGATCGGCACCGTCGCGGCGCGCGCCGCCGGCGCCGGTCTTCCGGGACGCAACACCGGCTGCTACGGCGACTGCGACGGCGACGGCCAGGTCTCCGTCTCCGAGCTGATCAGGGGCGTGAACATCGCGCTCGGCGCCGCCACCGCCTCCATCTGCCCGGCCTTCGAAGGCGGCTGCGCTCCGGGAAGCGTCTGCATCGAGGACCTGATCGGCGCCGTGAACAACCTCCTCTACGGCTGCCCACTGCCCGCCCTGATCGACAGCGATCCGGCGGCCGGGGCGGCGGACGTGCCGCGCACGGCGTGGTTGCGCCTCGAGCTCGACGGCGTCGTCGCTTCGGGTTCGCTGCGCGACTTCTCGCTGACCTGCGACGGCGTCCGCCGGCAGATCGGCGTATCGGCGATTGCGGGCGCGGCGGGGGAGGGCGCCGGCGCACCCGCGGCCGTCGTCGTCAACCCGGTCGGCGAGCTGCCGCCGGCGGCGAGCTGTGCCCTGACCTGGCCGCGCGCGCAGCGGCTCGAGTTCGCCACGGCGGAGGCAGGAACGCCGGCCACGGTCGTCTACGACAGGACGAGCACGCGCCTGACGGTTCCGTACCCCGACGACTACTGGCTGGTCGAAGACTCGACCACGCCGACCGGCGTGCGCATCGAGTTCCCGGTGCCGGACGGTCCCACGGACCTGCAGACCATCTTCTCCGCCCTCGCCGAGGAGACCAATCGCCTCGACGGGTTCAGCCAGATCGGACCGCTGGTGGTCGAGCTGTCGGACGCTCCCGATCCCGCCTCCCTGCCGCTGACCGCCGCCCAGTCGCTCGATCCGCTGGCGACCATCGGCCTGTTCGCTCTCGACGGGCCGCAGCCCGGCCTCCGCATTCCGTTCCAGCTTCGCGTGCGGGAGGACACCAGCGTCATGGGCGCCGTCTCGCACTCACTGCTCATTTTCCCGTCGATCCCGCTGTCGCCGCGCCGTCGCTACGGGCTCGTGGTTACGCGCCGCGCCCTCGTCGACCCGGCGCGTCCGCTCGGTCCCTCGCCGTTCTTCGCGGCGGTACTCGCACCGCCCGAGACCGACGAAGCGCCGCCGGTGGCGCGCGTGCGCGCGCTCGCCGGCGGCGTGCTCGACGTCGTCGCGGCGGCGGCGCCGCCGATCCTCGCCGACGACGTCGCCCTGGCGGTGCGGATCTCGGTGCGCAGCGTCGGCGACTTCCCCGCCGACCTCGCCGCCATCAAGGAGCAGGTGCTCGCCGCGCCGCCGCCGGCGGTGACCATCACCGACGTCGAGGCCGACGCGTCGAGCGACGTGGCGGCGATCGTGCACGGTACGTGGGAGGCCCCCGATTGGAGGGAGGGGTCGAACCTGAAGCGCGACGCCGCAGGGCGCCCGGTGCAGACCGGGACGCGCCCGGTACCGTTCACGCTCGCCCTGCCGGCGGCGGCCCTCCAGCACGCGGTGCCGATCACGATGTACCAGCACGGCAATCCGGGCAGCAGCGAGAACGAGGTGCCGGGCCAGGCGCGGCGCTACCTCGGCGCCGCCGGCTTCGCGGTCATCGGCTTCACCGACATCCTCAACCGCGAGGTCGCCCCGGGGATCGAGGACAACGACCAGTCGGTGGCGACGCAGGCGACGGCGGTGATCATCGGCATCCTGCAGAATCACCAGGTGCCCGATTTCTGGGTCGAGACGCATGCCGAGCAGATCGCCTTCCTGCGCATGCTCGACGGTCTCGGCGACCTCGACGTCCTGCCCATCGGCGCGCCCGACGGCGTGCCCGAGCTCGACCCCGGCGCGCCGCGCACCTACGTCGGCATCAGCGAGGGGGCCAACCACGCGCAGGCGTTCCTGCCCTTCGCCCCCGAGATTCGCGCCGCGGCCGCCGTGGTGGGGGGCGAGCGCCTGGCCGAGGTTCTGGTCCACCAGCAGGCGTCTCTGTTCATCGAGCAGCTCGGCGGGGTGTTCCCCAGCATGACGCCGGCGGACATCTGGGTCGGCGTCTCCCTGTTCCAGGGGATCTTCGACCGCCAGGACCCGCACAACAAGACGCAGTTCCTCTACCGCGACCCGATCGAGGTCGGCGGCACGACGCGCAAGCCCAGCATCCTGGTGGTCGAGGGCCTGAACGACAGCATGGTGCCGAACAACGCCACCGAGTCCTTCGCCTGGTCGATGGGCCCCATTCCGCACCTCGAGCCGGTACAGCGCGCGGTGCCCTTTCTGACTCCGGTGACCGGTCCGGTGCGCGGCAACATCGACGCCGACACGACCTCGGCCTTCTTCCAGTACGTCCCCGTCGGAGTGCCGGGTATCGATCCGACGCCCGGCTGCACCGTGCTGTCGCCGCGCAGCGCCAACGAGGGGCATTACTGCGCCCAGAGTGCCGCGGAGTCGCTCCACCAGCGGGTGGTGTTCTTCCAGTCGGCGGTGAACGGCGAGGTGCCGGTGATCGTCGACCCCTTCGCGCCCTGAACGAGGCAGGGAAGAAGAGAAGAAGAATGAAGAATGAAGAATGCAACCACGAAGGACACGAAGGACACGAAGGCAGGAACGGCAGGGCCGGGCGAAGGTGATCTATTTTCGGAGGAGGTCACGAGCAGCGAGAAGAAGATCGAAAAGACGGACGAATCATCCGATTCCATCTTCGTGCTCTTCGTGACCTTCGTGGTTGCCTTCTTCTTTCCTTTCGATTTCGTGGTTGCCTTCTTCTGCTGGCCGACTGGTAGGTCTCGGTCAGGCGGGTGATGAAATGAATCCACCGATCGTCCGGCCTGCAGCGTCCTTCCGACGCCGAGCCGATCGCGGCGATTTATGCGCCCATCGTCCGCGACACGGCGATCTCCTTCGAGGTCGACCCGCCGTCGGCCGAGACGATGCGCCGGCGCATCGCCGAGGTGACGGCTCGCTACCCGTGGCTGGTGTGCGACCGCGCCGGCGAGGTCCTCGGCTACGCGTACGCCGGCCAGCACCGCGCGCGCGCCGCCTACGGATGGTCGGTCGACGTTTCCGTCTACATCGGCGAGAGCAGCCGCCGCCAGGGCGTCGGCCGCGCGCTGTACGGCGCGCTGTTGCGGATTCTCGTCCTGCAGGGCTACTTCAACGCCTACGCCGGCATCACCCTTCCCAACGCCGGCAGCGTCGGCCTGCACGAGGCGATGGGGTTCACGCCGGTCGGCGTGTACGGTGCGGTCGGCTTCAAGCTCGGCGCCTGGCACGACGTCGGCTGGTGGCAGCGGCCGTTGCGCGAGCGATCGGCGCCGGCCAATCCGCCGCTCGAGACGGCGCGGATCGCCGATTCCGACGAGTGGCGCCAGGCGTTGAGCCCGGCGCCGGCGGGCAGGCGTTGAGGATGGAATCGATGCAGCCGCGGCCGGAGCCGCGCAACAAGGGTGGTGGTCGATCACGAAGAACTGGTTCGTTTCGTGCGGGGCTTGGCCCCTGCCGCGGCTTTTGGATCTCAATTCCCTTCCGAACCCAACAGCCAACAGCTAGCAGCGTAACAACCCGCAGTTCTGGTTCCCTCCCCGCACCCCTCTCTCCGGTGGCTCCGCTCCGAGGCGAATCCGCTTCCCCGCTCAGCACCGGACCTGGCGGTCGGCGCGCGTAACGGGATCCGCCTCACTGCCTGAATCTACGCGCCACTGACGGGAGACGACTCCCTCGGTCTCGCGCACGGCTTCACCACCGCGCCACTCTCTGCCGATCTCGCTCTCCCGCCTCTTCGAAAGGTCGAGGCCTTGGAGTTTGATCAAGACCCAACAACCAACAGCCTGACCTGAAACTCGCCCGGGCTGTGCCCGGGTTCGTAGGCAAAGGCTGGGGCTCGGGCTGAGGCGGGGGATCGATCCCAAAGATCGCGCGAAGCGCGCACCGTCCTTAGCCCGAGCCTGAGCCTCAGCCTCAGCCTGTTCCGGAAGTCCGTGTGTTTCTCAGCTCGAATGATCCGGCGCAGCCCGGGGGCAACACGAACAACCAACAGCTCAACAACGTAACAACCTGCCCTCTCCCGCCTCTTCGATAGGTCGAGGCCTTTGGGTTTTGATTTCTCAAACCCAACGGTGGATTCCCGCTTCCGCGGGAATGACCGATTGGCGCCGCACCGGGAATTGCCGGGCAAAGACCGGAGCCGGATTTCCCCTTGCCTTTGCTCGTGTTAGCAAGGGCGCCGTGAAAGCCCTCTTCCTCACCAACGAGTACCCGCCGAACGTCTACGGCGGCGCCGGCGTGCACGTCGACTACCTGACCCGCGAGCTCTCCAAGTCGATGGACGTCGAGGTGCGCTGCTTCGGCCGCCAGGCGAGCCACGAGGGCCGCCTCGAGGTGCACGGTCACGAGGTGGACTCGCCGATCTTCGAGGCGACCGACCCGCGCCTGCGCGGCGCTCTCGACGCCCTGGGGCGCGGCGTCAGCTTCGCCGCGGTGCCGATCGACGCCGACGTCGTCCACTGCCATACCTGGTACAGCCACTTCGGCGGTATCGTCGCCAAGCTGGCGTACGGCAAGCCGCTGGTGATTACGGTCCACTCGCTGGAGCCGCTGCGCCCCTGGAAGCGCGAGCAGTTGGGCCGCGGCTACGAGGTGTCGTGCTGGGTGGAGAGGACGGCGCTGGAGATGGCCGACGCGGTCATCGCCGTCTCGGCCGACGCCGCGCGCGACATCACGCGCCTGTTCGACGTGCCGGCCGACCGTCTGCACGTCATCCACAACGGCATCGACGCCGCCGAGTACCATGCCGTCCGGACCCAGAACGCCCTGGTCAGATACGGCATCGATCCGGGGCGGCCGTACGTCCTGTTCGTCGGGCGCATCACGCGGCAGAAGGGGATCCTCCACCTGGTGCGCGCCATTGCGCACCTCGATTGCGACGTGCAGGTCGTGCTGTGCGCCGGCGCGCCCGACACGCGCGAGATCGCGGACGAGATGACCGCCGCGGTGGGCGCGATCCAGGCCGAACGGCCGCACGTGATCTGGATCCGCGAGATGCTCGACAAGCCGTCCGTCATCGAGCTCTACTCGCACGCCGCGGTCTTCTGCTGCCCGTCGATCTACGAGCCCTTCGGCCTGATCAACCTCGAGGCCATGGCCTGCTCGACGCCGGTCGTGGCGAGCGCCGTCGGCGGCATCAAGGAGGTCGTCGTAGCGGGCGAGACGGGGCTGCTGGTCGAGATCGAGCCAGACGAATCGGGCGAGCCGCGCGCCCCGGAGCGCTTCGCGCGCGATCTCGCCGCGGCGATCGACCGGCTGGTCGCCGACCCGCTTCTGCGCGAGCGCATGGGCGCGGCGGGGCGCCGCCGCGCCGTCGAGGTGTTCAGCTGGACGGCGATCGCGCGGCGGACCGCGGATCTCTACGCGACGCTGGTCGGCTGAATCGCTGCGTCGGCGCTCAGCGAACCGCCCATTCGGCCGAACGCTTCAGGGCGTGGCTCAGGACCGCCGGGTCGCGAAGGTGACAACCTGCTTCTTCTCCGAGGCCTCTGGGGTTGATTTCCTCTTCTTTCGCTTCGCGATGAAGCACTTCGCTCGCACTGCGCGCCATGATCGATCGAGGCGTTTCGAACATCTGCCTCGTTCCGAGGACGACGCTCTCTTCGAACGCGCGCGTGGACGCGGTTCGGTCGGAGCCGCGTAAGAATGGTGGTGGTCGATCGGGTGGCTCACTGGGACTCGGTTACCTGGCCGCGGGGCGAGCACTACACCCTATTTGCCCGCGCAGCGTTCAAGGGAAGTGGGAGCTCGAGGGCGACAACCGTAGGTTTCGCCCTCGAGGGGAGCGGGGGCGACAGCCCCGCACCACCAATGGGGGTCCACCCGAGGGGCGGCGGGGTCTTCCCGGGAGTCGGAGAGAAGAGGCCCTCCGCCTCCCCTTTGATCACGAGGAACCGGTCTGTCTGTGCGGGGCTTGCGCCCCTGCAGGCCACCAGGGAACGCTCAACGCCGCGGTTCCCTCCCCGCGCCCCTCTCTCCGGTGGCTTCGCTCCGAGGCGAATCCGCTCCCCGAACCGGACCTGGCGGTCGCTGAATCTACGCGCCACTGACGAGCCGACTCCTCGCGCGCACGGCTTCCCGCCGCGCCACCTCCGCCGCTCTCTGCCGGTCTCGCTCTTCCCGCCTCTTCGAAAGGTCGAAGCCTTGGAGCTTGATTTCCTTCCGAACCCAACAGCCAACAGCCTAACAACATAACAACCTGCCCTGTCCCGCCTCTTCGAAAGGTCGAGGCCTTGGAGTTTTGATTTCTTTTCAAGTCCGACAGCCACCAGCTCAACAGCGCAACAACCTGCGGTTTCCTCTTGCGCCCGGCTCTCCCACGGCCCAAAGATCGCGTTGAAACCGTCGCCCATGCCGCCGGCCCGCCACATCCTGAGCTTCGCCGAGTACGCCGCGATTCGGCATCCCACGCCGTACGTCGTCGACGTGACGCGCGGCGGGTCCCGGCTTCTGCTCTTCGGCGGACCGCACGGCTCGGATCCGGCGCACCCGGTGTTCGACCAGATCGAGGAGGCGTTCTCGAGGCTCTCCCCGGCGTTCGCCCTGCACGAGGGCACGCCGCCGGCGGTCGAGACCGACCGCGAGGTGGCGATCCGCCGGCACGGGGAGGCAGGGCTGGTGCGGCACCTGGCGGCGCGCGCCGGCATCGAAACCGCGAGCATGGACATCCCGCTGGCGGAGGAAGCGCGACTGCTGCTGCGCGAGATCGGGCAGGGCGATGCTTTGGTGTTCCTGGTGGTGCGCCAGCTGGCTTCGTTCAACCGCAAGACCGCGCGCATGGACTTCGACGGGTACTTCGGAGACTTCTTCGCGCTCATCGCGCCGGCGCTGGAGCTGGCGGCGATCGACTGGCCGCTGATCGAGAGGGAGCACCGGCGCGTGCTCGGGCGTCCGCTGTCGGCGCGCCGCGTGACGGCGGCCGAGACGGATCCGATGCGCGACGAGCTGCCGACGCAGCGCATCGCGCGCTTCTCCAATCGCTTGCGCGACGAACACATGCTGCGCCGTCTGGTCGACGCCCTGGCGGGACACGAGCGCGTGTTCGCGACGGTGGGAGTGTCTCATGCCGTAATGCTGGAGCCGGCGCTGCGGGCGGCGCTGCAGGTGCGGGGAGGACCGCGAAGCCACCGGAGAACGCCATGAGATGCGCTCGCCGGAAGAGGCATGAAAATCCGCCCGATCGGTCCCGCTTCCTCCCCCGGATGAGACTGTCCTTGTCGAGATCGAGTCTTCAGATGAGGCACTTGGCGCCTCCCGCCCAGGACTCGCAGGTGGAGCGGTGACGGGGCCGGCAGCGGCGCGGATCGACGGCACGGTCGACGCGGCCTTCGAGCCCGTGCGCCGGGCGCTGCGCGAGAACTTCGCCGCGCGCGGCGAGGTCGGCGCGTCGGTCGCCGTGATCGCGGCCGGCAAGACCGTCGTCGATCTGTGGGGAGGCGCAGCGGATCCCGTGACGCAGCGTCCGTGGACGCGCGACACGCTGTGCCTCGTGTTCTCGGCCACCAAGGGCGCCACGGCGCTGTGCGCCCACGTCCTGGCGTCGCGCGGCCTGCTCGATCTCGACGCGCCCGTGGCGCGCTACTGGCCGGAGTTCGCCGCGGCGGGCAAGGCGGAGATCCCGGTCCGCATGCTGCTCAATCACCAGGCCGGTCTGGCGGCGCTGGACGGGCGCCTGCCGGCCGCGGCGCTCTTCGACTGGGACAGGATGGCGGCCGCGCTCGCCGCGCAGAAACCGAACTGGACGCCGGGCAGCGCGCACGGCTATCACGCGCTCACCTTCGGCTGGCTGGTTGGCGAACTGGTGCGGCGCGTCTCCGGCCGGTCCCTTGGCCGCTTCTTTCGCGACGAGATCGCGGCGCCGCTCGGCCTCGACTTCTGGATCGGGCTGCCCGAGGAGCTCGAGCCGCGCGTCTGCCGCTTGCGCATGGCGCCGCCGCGCCACGAGTCGAGCGGGGTGATGCGCGCCATGGTGATCCCGACCTCGCTCACCGCCCGGGCGTTCGCCAATCCGCCCGGCCTGCTGCGCGCCAGTCAGGTGAACTCGCGCGCCGTGCACGCCGCCGAGATCCCGGCCGCCAACGGCATCGGCACGGCGGCCGCCCTGGCCGGGATGTACGCGGCCCTGGCCGACCCGGGTCGGTCGAACGGCGTCGAGATCGTCGGCCGCGACACGGTGGCGGCGATGAGCCGCACGGAGTCGGAGGGCGAGGACCTGGTGCTGCTGCTGCCGACCCGCTTTGCCTCCGGCTTCATGAAGAGCGCCGACAACCGGCCGCGCGACAGCGCGCTCTTGGGGCCCAACGACGCGGCCTTCGGCCACGTCGGCGCCGGCGGGTCGTTCGGCATGGCCGATCCGACGGCGGGCGTCGCGATCGCCTACGTGATGAACCAGCTCGGCCCGGGCGTGATGCTGAACGAGCGCGGCCAGAGCCTGATCGACGCGGTCTACGAGTGCCTGTGAGGGGGGGTTGGCGTCTGTGGTTTTCGGAGAGAACCACGGCCCTGAATCACAGCCTGCCGCGGCCGCGGCCAGCTTGTGGTGCGGGCCTCCGGCCTGCACAGCGGCCCCCCGGGCCGCTGACCGCCGCCCACCCCAAACCCTGTGCAGGCGGGACGCCCGCACCACAACGAACTCCACCGCGGCCACTCAATACCCCAGCACTGAATCACCGAATCACACGCTTACTCCAGCTGTCCCCTGATCTCTCCTCCCTGGTTGGTCATCGTGTGCACGTTCATGTACGTGTCGCCGCTCATGAGCGAAGCGACGAAGTCCGCGAAGGTGTCCGCCACTCCCGGGCTGGGGATGAAGTCGGTCTCGCGCAGCGATCCGATGCGTGGGCTGGCGAACGAGGAGTGGGCGAGAAAGAGGACGACCGGGCCGTTCTCGCCCGGCGGCCCGACGTGGATGTGCGCCTGCGTGATCTGATCGGCGGGCAGCATCGACACCTCGAGGGCGAAGCGCAGCGATCTCTGGTCGGGGGCCAGCACGACCTGGCCGCGGCCGCTGGCGTCGGTGGACACCGGGCCCACCTCCTGCTCCCCGTCGAGGGTGGCCGAGAAGGTCAGCGGCACCTGCACCTGGCCGCGGATCTCGCCGCCGATGTGCGCGACGCTGTGCACGTTGAAGTAGGCGTTGCCCGCCTTCAGCTGGGCGAGGAAGTCGTCGTAGGTGAGCACGCCGGTGCCGAACGCCGGCAGGAAGTCGTCCGCAGTGAGTGTGCCGAGGAGCGGCGAGCTGAACTCGTTCTCGGACAGAAAGAACAGGACGGGTCCGTTCACGCCCGGCGGCGCGACGTGGATGTGCGCCTGCGTGATCTGATCGCGCGTCAGGCCGCTGACGCTGAGGGCGAAGCGCATCGAGCGCTCGTCGGCGCTGAGGCGCAGCTGCCCGCGGCCGCTCGCCGCGGTCACCACCGGAGACACCTCCTGGTCGCCGCTCAGGTCGACGGGCAGGACGAGCGGCGCCTGCAGCTGGCCGCGGATCTCGCCGCCGAGGTTGGCCTGGGTGTGAACGTTGACGTAGGCGTCGCCCGCTTCGATGGCGTCGATCACGTCGCCGAAGAGGGCGATGCTCGCGTCGGGCCGCGGATCAGGTCGTCGGCGCTGAGCGTGCCGATGCGCAGGCCGCCGAAGCCCGCGTCGGCGAGGAAGAGCACCACCGGCCCGCCGAAGCCGCGCGGGGCGACGTGGATGTGCGCCTGGGTGATGTCCCCGGCGCTCAGGCCGGTGACGCTGAGGGCGAAGCGCAGCCGCGTTCGCTCGGCGTTCACCGTCACCACGGCGCTGCCGCCGGCGTCGCTGGCGACGGGCGGGACCTCCCGGTCGCCGCTCAGCGAGGCGGGGAACGACGCCGGTCCGCGCAGTTGGCCGCGGATCTCGCCGCCGGGGTGAGCGGGGGTGTGGACGTTGACGTAGACGTCGCCGGCGCGCAGCGCCTCGACGAAGTCGGCGAAGTCGACGATTCCCGCGTCCGCGTTGGCGAGCAGGTCCGCTTCCGTCAGCGTTCCGCGCAGCGGCAGCGACGCGGGTGCGTGCGCGGCGAGGAAGAGAACGACCGGCCCGTCGAAGCCGCGCGGCGCGACGTGCAGATGCGCCTGCAGGATGTCGGAAGGATCGAGACCGGCGGCGCCCACCTCGAAGGTGAGAGAGCGTTCGTCGGCGCTGAGTACGAACGCGGCGCTGCCGCTGGCGCCGCCGGCGACCGCCGGCACCTCCTGGCTGCCCTCGAGCTCGGCGACGAAGGTGGTCGGGGCGCGGACCTGACCGCGGATCTCGCCCGAGGAGTGGGCGGTGGTGTGAACGTTGACGTAGACGTCGCCGGCGCGCAGCGCCTCGACGAAGTCGGCGAAGGTCTGCACGCCGACGTCCGGGTTCGCAATCAGGTCGGCGGCGCTGAGTGTGCCGCGCAGCACCGGAGCGTCCGGCGGTCCGCTGGCGAGGAAGAGTACGACCGGGCCGTTGAAGCCGGGCGGCGCGACGTGCAGGTGCGCCTGCAGGATGTCGGCCGGATCGATTCCGGAGAGGTCCACCTCGAAGCTGAGCTGGCTCTCGTCGCGGCTGAGGAAGAATACGGCCTTGCCGGTGGCGGCGGAGTCGACGGCGGGCACCTCCTGGTCGCCGCTCAGATCGGCGAGCAGGGCGGGGAACTCCGCCGGGCAGCCGTCCAGCCCGTCCGGCACCGGCTGCTCGGGCGTGTCGGCATCGATCGAGCGCAGAAAGGCGATGAGGTCTGCGACCTGATCGGCCGTCGGCGCGAAGCTCGGGTTGCCGGCCTGCAGGTGGTCGCGCCACTCGGGATTGGTGAGCAGATCCTCCAAGCTGGGCGCCGCGCCGTGGTGGAGGTACGGAGCGCCGACCGAGAGGCCGTACAGGGAAGGCACGTTGAAACCGCCCGCGCCCTGCGCGCGCGAGCCGTCCGCCTTGCGCTCGAACGCGTCGGTGCCCGGCGCGTCGCCGGGCGCGCCGAAGGTGCCGACGTCGCGCAGGACGCACGTCACCTCGGCCGGGCCGATGGGCTCGCCGGTGCTGTCGGCGAGCGCCGGCTGGGGAGCGATCTGCGTCTGCTGCAGCGGCCAGAACGGATCGTCGGTCGGCGGCGAGAACGGCGCGCCGGCGAGGGCGGCGTTGGCCAGCGACGAAGGCGTCCAGAAGCGCCGCGACACCGTCCAGCCGGCGCCGCCGTGACAACCGTTGCAGGCGCCGTTGCCGGGTCCGAAGAGAGCCGCGCCGCGCTGCACCGCTGCGGCATCGAGGCCGCGCGGCGCGCGTGGCGGACGGATGGTCCGAAGGAAGGCCTCGACGTCGTCCCAGTCGTTCGTGCACACGTCGGGCGCGTCCTGGATCTCCTTTACCGGTTGTCCGAGACCGTCGGCCGGCAGGGGCGCCGGTTGCTCCGCTTGGAGGTCGCCGCACTGCCCGCCGGGCGCGGTGGTGATGGCGCCGAGGCCGCCTGAGACGCCGCGCGTGTTGCGCTCGAAGTCGTGCACCTCGTCGAAGATCGCGGTCCAGTTGAAGACGCGCTGCTCCTGCGGCCCGGACCCGTGCGAGAAGGATCCGTCGAGGGAGGTGGACTGGCGCGGTCCGGCCGGGAAGGACCAGGTGACGCCGTCGCTCAGTCCGTCCGGATGGCAGGAGGCGCACGAGGAGTAGCCCTCGCCGCCCTCCGACCAACGGCCGCGGCCGGTGAAGAAGAACTGCTTGCCGAGCAGGACCGCCTCCTCGGGCGAGCCGACCGCCGGCGGGTCGGTCGAGGCGATCGTGTCGATCAGCGCCTGGTCGTTGAGGTCGACGACGCCGAGCGCGCGGCTGAGCCAGCAGTTGACGTAGGCGCGCGGCCCGTTCGAGACGACGATGCCGATCGGGGCCCGGCACCCCGGCGCGAGATCGATCTGCGGCACGGCGGCGGTGCCGACGCGGATGCCGGTCATCTCGTCGTACACCACCCGTTCGACGGCGTCGGAAGCGCGCGAGACGACGTAGGCGACGTCGGTCGGTCCGGCGAAGTCGAGGTCGACGATCTCCTGCAGGAAGAAGCGCGCCTGGCCGGGCGCGGCCGCCTCGTCCGCCAGCTTGGCGAGGTCGGCGGTGCCGACGTTCGAGAGGTCCTCGGCGCCGCTGGCGAGGTCGCCGACGTAGAGGACGGGGAAGACGTTGGCGTCGAACTCGACGGGCGGCGCCGGCGAGGCCGAGACGGAGGTGACGTAGACCTTCTGGCCCTGCACCGCGGCGGCGTAGAGCTGGTTGGGGGACGTCGTGAGCGCCGCGCTGCCCGCCTCGACGCCGGGCGGTGCGAAGCCGCTGTCGAAGGGGGCGAAGACGATCGGGGCCTGTGCCGACAGATCGCTCACGGCGTAGCGCAGGACGCGCCCGATGCGCCCCGTGTCGCAGGTCTCGGCGCTCCCTGAGGCGCAGCCCGAGACGTCCGGGTTGGGCGCGCCGAAGAATTCGGTCACCACCAGCGTCTCGTCGTCGTCGCTGTCGTCTCCGTTGTTGGTCACCGCCACCGCGCGCGGGTTGCGCAGGCCGTCGATCGAGGCGGTCACCGTCATGCTCGCCGTGTCGATCACCGACACGCGCCCCTCCGCCCACTCGGCGACGAAGAGCTTGGCGCCGGTCGGAGAGAGGGCGAGCCCGGTGGGCTCGGAGCCGACGTCGACCGAGGCGGCGACGTGCGCGCCGGGAGTGCCGATGCCGTCGATTTCGACCACGGTGGCGTCGCCGCGGTTGGCGACGAAGGCGGTTCGATTGTCGGGATGGATGACGACCGCGAAGGGCTCGCGGCCGGTGGTCACGCGGGCGGTTCGGGTGTCGTCGATGGTGCTGAAGATCGACACCGAGCCGTCGTCCGGATTCGACATCACGACGACCCGGTCGTCGTCGGAGATCGCGATCGAGCTCGACTTCGAGGACTCGCGCAGCACCGGAGGGACGGCCGGCGTGTCGGTGGCGGTTGCCGGGGCCGTCGAGGTGGGCGTCGGGGTGGTCGATGCGCGTGCTGCTGGCCGTCGGCGTCGCCGGGCAGCCGAAGAGGGCGGCGTTCACCGCCGAGACGAGCTCGTCGATCGTCACCTCGAAGTCGAGGTTGAGGTCGACCGCCAGGCAGTCGCCAACCTGGCGGTTGCCGAGGGCGATGTTGACGGCCAGGACGAGCTCGTCGATGGTCACCTCGCCGTCGCCGTTGCAGTCTCCGGCGCACTGCTGGGCGCCGGCGCCGAGAGGGAGGGTGAGCAGGAGAACCGAGAAGGCGACGGCCGACAGGCCCTTCCTCATCCACCCGATTCGACCCGAGTCCGTTGAACGCATCGCGACCTCCTCCTCGTCGGCTCTTCGCCGAACGCCGTCCGCCGCGTTTGGCCTTGACGGGCGCTTGCGCCTCGGATGCTACCAGCGCCGCACGGCCGCGCCTAGGCGTCGATCAGAACCCCGGGGTTCAGAATGCCGCCCGGGTCGAGGGTGCGCTTCGCGGCGGCGAGCGCCTCGGCGAAGCCTGGCGGGCGCTGGCGGTCGTACCAGGGGCGGTGGTCGCGGCCGACGGCGTGGTGGTGGGTGATCGTGCCGCCGTGGCGCGAGGAGCGTCTCCGACGCGGCGCTCTTGATCTCCGTCCACTGCTCGATCTGGCTGCCGTGGCGGCTCGGGCGCGATGACGCGTGTAGTAGGGCGCCGGGCCGTCCGGGTAGACGTGCGTGAAGCGGCAGGTGACGCTGCCCTGGCCGCAGATGCGCTGCACCGCCTCCTCCGCCGCGGCCATGACGGCGCGGTGGAACTCCTCGAAGCGGTCCCAGGTGATGGCGGTCTCGAAGGTCTCCGTGATCATGCCCATGCCGACCAGCGCGTCGCGCAGGTAGGGCGCGCCGAGGAACGACTGCCGCCACGCGCCGGCCGCGCCGTCGCGCGCGCCGCCGCTGTCGGCGCGCGTCCTGCCCGCTCCCTCCGGAACGTTGCCGCCGTGGTCGCGGCAGCACTCGAGCGCGCGCGCCATCCAGGCGTCGAGGGAGTGGTCGGCCGACTCGAAGGCGAGCAGCAGCACGCTCTCGCTGCCGTTGCCCGCCCCGGAGGTGAGCGCTTCGCCCGGGTCGAGGAGGCGGCAGTTGGACGGGTAGAGACCGGCCTGGCTGATGGCGCGCACGGCGTCGCGCCGCGTCGAAGAAGCCGGCGAACGTCACCGAGGTCGAGCTGCGGAAGGTCGGCCGGTCCTGCAGGCGCATCCACGCCTCGGTGATGATGCCGAGGATGCCCTCGGAGCCGATGAACAGGCGGTCGGGGCTCGGTCCGGCGCCCGAGCCGGGCAGGCGCCGGCTCTCGATCGTGCCGCTCGGCGTGACGACGCGCAGCGACTCGACGAAGTCGTCGATGTGCGTGTAGAGGCTGGCGAAGTGGCCGCCCGAGCGGGTGGCGATCCAGCCGCCGAGCGAGGAGAACTCGAACGACTGCGGGAAGTGGCGCAGCGTGTAGCCGTGCGGGCGCAGCTGCTCTTCGAGGGCCGGCCCGCAGCGCGCCCGCCTCGATGCGTGCCGCGCGCGAGACGCGATCGACCTCGAGCACCCGGCCGAGGTGGCGAGAGGTCGATGCTGACGCTGCCGGCGTGGCGGTCGCCGGCCGGCGGCTCGACGCCGCCGACGACGCTCGAGCCGCCGCCGTACGGAATCGCCACCACGCGATGGTCGGTGCACCAGTCGAGCAGCGCCATGACGTCGCTCTCGCTTGCGCGGGAAGGCGACGATGTCGGGCGGGTTCGAGAAGTCGCGGCGGTAGGCGCGCACGACGTCGCGGAAGGACTTTCCGTAGGTGTGGCCGGCGCGGTCGTACGCCTCGGTCGAGCACAGGGCGGCGAGCGAGCCGGGAATCGGCGGGCGTGGAGGGCGCAGGTCGAGCTCGTCGAGGCGCGGCGGGTGGTGAACGTCGATCTTGCCGAGGTTGAAGCGGGCCGCGAGGAGGGCGGCGATCTTGGCGCACTGCGCCTCGCTCGGCCCCTCGTCTTCCCAACCCCAGCCCCAGAACTTGCGCCGCCGTCCCTGCATGATGCACCTCCTTGCTCAGCGCGGAGCCTCTTCCGGCTCCTCCTCGTCCAGCACGCCCCAGAGCAGGCCGGCCAGCGCCGCCAGCGCCGCCGGAACGTACGGGGGAAAATGCGATACCCAGCGGGAGAAGACGGAGCCGGTTCCACCCGGTATGTGATGATACCAGATCGAGAAGGCGACGCCGTAGAGGGCGAGCAGCGCGACCGCCCAGATCGCCTTGATCGGGCGGATCGCCAGGCGCGGAAAGCCGCCGAGCAGGGCGGCGCCGCCGAAGGCCAGCAGATTGAGGCCGAAGAAGACGGCCCAGTACGCCGCCGCCGCCGTTCCCTGCGTCGCCGGGCTGCCGCCGCCGAACTCCAGCATGCCTCCGGCCGCCAGCAGGGCGGCGCCGGCGAACACCACCGTCAGCACCGCTCGACCGCGCGGCAGCGGCACGGGGCGGAACAGATCCTTCCACCCTCCGGCCGGGTCGTCAGGCGCGTTTTGCATGTCGTTCCGTCGCCGCGCCGCGCCGCGGCCCGCGGGGCTTGCGACGTGTCTCCTTCGGGCAGGCCGTGCCGATCTGCCGGATGACGTTGTAGAGCTGGTACAGCTCCGGATAGAGCAGCGGCTTGCCGCTGGTCATGAGCGCCGCCGCGACCTGCCTCTCCGGATCCGCCCAGGTCACGACGTTGGTGAACCCGATGTGGCCGAAGGCGTACTGCGTGTCGGGTCCGTACAGGCTCACCCACTTCCCGCCCAACATGAAGCCGAGGCCGTAGCGCAGGGGCAGGCCGAGGGTGAGGTCGAACTCGAGGTAGGACTGCTCGCTGGTGGCGCGCCGCAGCGTGCGCGGCTCGAAGAGGCGCACGCCGTCGAGCTCGCCGCCGTCGAGCAGCAGGCGGTAGAAGCGGCTCGCCTCGTTCGCGGTGGCGATGACGTTTCCGGAAGGGACGATGCTGGTGAGATAGCGCCGGTCGTTCGACAGGGCCGGAATGTCGCGGAAGGGAACGCCGAGCGCGCGCCGCAGCAGCGTCGACAGCGGCGGCACCGGCGGGGGGCCGGTGAAGTAGTTGAGCGCGACGCGGCCGACGTCGCGCCGGCGAACGCCGTAGCTCATCCAGCGAAAGCCGAGGGGCGCCAGGATCTCCCGGTGCAGGAAGGTGCGGATGTCGCGGCCGGTGACGCGTCGCACCACCTCGGCGAGGAGGAAGCCCCCGGTCACGGCGTGATACGCGAGCTGCTTGCCCGGGCGCCAGGCCGGCTCCGCCTCGCAGAGGAGGCGGATGATCCCCTCCTGGTCCTCGAGCTGCTCGAGGGTCATGACCTGCGGCGGCAGGTTGGGGATGCCGGCGCGATGGCCGAGGACGTCGTGGATGGTGATCCACTGCTTCTTCTTGACGCCGAACTCGGGGATGTACTCGCACACCGGATCGTTGATGTGGATGAGACGACGCTGGTCGAGCAGGTGGATCACCATGGCGGTCACCGCCTTGGAGGCGGAGAAGAGGTTGAACGGCGTGTCGGGTGTCGCCAGCACCTTGGGCGTTTCGGGCGCGTCGTCCGGCCCGTTCCCCTTCGCGTAGCCGATGGCGCGGTCGATCAGCACGGCGCCGCGCCGCCGCACGCAGAGCTGCACCGCGGGGTGGATGCCGCTGCGGTAGAGCGTCTCGACGTTTCGCCAGATCGCCTCGACGGCGGACGCGTCGCAGCCGACCTCGCGCGGCGGGACCTCCGCGCCGGGGCGGACGGTGGTGACCGACTCCAGGGATGCCGGCACGCGGCTGCGGACGATCAGGGGCATGGAACTCTCTCGCGCGGGAGATACCTGCTTACCAGTCCGCCCGCGCCGCGGTCGAGAGCGCCGCCCGCCTTGGTGCTCTTCGTTGTGGTGCGGGCCTCCGGCCTGCACGGGGTGGGGCGGGGGGGAGAGCGGCCCGGTGGGCCGCTGTGCAGGCCGGAGGCCTGCACCACAAGGAAGAAGAGAAGATGGGCGGGAGGAGGGGCACCACAAGATGGGCTGAAGGCGACACATGTGCGGCGGCTGCGTTGGTGCTGGTTGTGGTGCGGGCGTCCCGCCTGCACGGGGTGGGGCGGGGAATCTCGGGCGGATGCTGCGTGTCCCTGAAATTGAAAAGCATTCTCATTTGTGCCATCGTCCAGTCATGGCAATGACTCTCGCCGCTGCGCAGGTCGGGGAGCGTCTGACCATCGAACGGGTGGGGGGGAGAGGTCGTTCCGGCGCCGTCTGATGGAGCTGGGACTGGTGCCCGGCACCGTGGTCGAGCTGGTCGGTGTGGCGCCTCTCGGCGACCCTCTCGAGCTGCTGGTGCGCGGCTGCAGCCTGTCGATCCGCAAGGGCGAGGCGCTGTGGATTTCGGTGCGTTGCGACGCGAGCGCCGCGGCGGCTCCTGAAGGGGCCGTGGCGCGGCCGGTCGGGGCGGCGTGTCCGAGCACCGCCGCGTGCCGCGGCTGCCGATGAACCCCGCCGCTGCCGCCGTCGAATCGGTGGCGAAAGAGACAGCGCCACGGCCCGCGGGCGGTCGCCAGGAGCACCCGCTGGTCGTTCTGGTCGGCAACCCGAACGTCGGCAAGACCACCGTCTTCAACCGCCTGAGCGGCCAGAACGCGCGCGTCGGCAACTACGCCGGTGTGACCGTCGAGCGCCGCCCCGGTACGCTGCGCCTGGAGGAAGACGGGGAGCTGCGTGTCGTCGAGCTGCTCGACGTGCCCGGCTGCTACTCTCTCGGCGCGCGCTCGGCGGAGGAGCAGATCGCCCTCAACGCGGTTCTCGGCTTCGGCGGCAACGAGCGCCCGGCGCTCGCCGTGGTGGTGGTCGACGCGGGGCAGCTGATCCGCAACCTCTACCTGGTCCTGCAGCTGGTCGAGCTCGAGGTGCCGCTGATCGTCGCCCTCAACATGATGGACGAGGTGGCGGCGAACCCGCCGTCCGCGCAGGCATTGGAGCGCCTGTTCGGCGTTCCCGTCGTGCCCATCAGCGCCCGCCGCGGCACCGGGATCGCCGACCTGAAGAACCGAATTGCCGCCGGCCTGCGGCTGCCGCCGCGGGGGCGCGTGCGGTTGTCCTACCCGCCGGCGCTGGCGCGGGACGCCGAGGATCTGGCCGGCGCGCTGCCGGCCGAGTGGCGCTCGACGCCGGGGCGCGACGGCGCCCTCGCCCTGTGGGCCCTCACCAGCCTCGACGAGCACGACGAGCTCGTCGGCATCGAGCCGCGCCTGCGCGCCGCGTGTCACGAGATGCGCCGTCGCGCCGTCGAGCGCGATCTCGAAGACGAGATCATCGCCACGCGCTACGCCTTCCTCGATCGCCAGGCGCCGTCGATCCATACCCAGGTCGACCAACACCTCCCCAAGCGCGCGCTGTCCGCGCGTCTCGATCGCGTCCTGCTCCATCCCGTGTACGGCTTCGCCTTGTTCCTGACGATGATGCTGGTGCTGTTCCAGGCCCTCTTCTCGTGGGCGGACCCGGCGATCCGGGTGGTCGAGAGCGCCACCGGGGGGTTGCAGAACGCGATCGGCGCCCATCTCCCCGACAACCTCCTCACCGAGCTGCTGCGCCAGGGCGTCGTCGGCGGGGTCGGCAACGTCCTCGTCTTCCTGCCGCAGATCCTGCTGCTCTTCTTCTTCATCTCGATTCTGGAGGATTCGGGCTACATGGCGCGGGTGGCCTTTCTGATGGACCGCATCATGCGCTCGCTCGGCCTGCACGGCCGCGCCTTCGTGCCCATGCTCTCGGGCTTCGCCTGCGCCGTCCCCGCCATCCT
Organism: uncultured bacterium; assembly: GCA_963721115.1. GTDB lineage: Bacteria > Desulfobacterota > Binatia > HRBIN30 > CADEER01 > CAVRIA01. The sequence continues at coordinate 59,546 of CAVRIA010000020.1, read as the reverse complement.
CGCCACGCGCACGATGGAGCGGCAGCGCGACCGCCTGCGCACCATGATGGTCATCCCGCTGATGACCTGCTCGGCGCGGCTTCCGGTCTACACGCTGATCATCGCGGCGCTCTTTCCGCCGCTCTACGGCCGGGTGCCGGTGCAGGGACTGCTGATGGTCTCGATGTACCTCTTCTCGATCTTCGTCACGCTGGTCGCCGCCGGCGTCCTCGGACGCACGGTGATCCGCGGCGAGGAGGTGCCCCTCATCCTCGAGCTGCCGCCGTATCGCGTGCCCGATCCGCGCACCACGGTGCGCATGATGCTCGAGCGCACCTGGGTGTTCGTGCGCGATGCCGGCACGATCATCCTCGCCTGCACGGTCGTCCTCTGGGCGCTGCTGTCCTTCCCGCGCACGCCGCCGGCGCCGGGGCAGAGCGACGCGCTACAGCGCATGACCGCGGTCGAGAACAGCTACGGCGGCCGACTGGGCCGCGCCATCGAGCCGGCGCTGCGGCCGCTCGGCTTCGACTGGAAGATCGGCGTCGGAATCATCGGCGCCTTCGCCGCGCGCGAGGTGTTCGTTTCCACCATGGGGATCATCTACGGCGTCGGCGAGCAGGACGAAGCGGCGGTCCCCCTGCGGCGGCGCATCCAGGAGGAGCGCCATCCCGACGGGCGGCCGGTGTACACGCCGCTGGTCGGCCTCTCCCTGATGATCTTCTTCGCCCTCGCCTGCCAGTGCATGAGCACCCTGGCGGTGACGCGACGCGAGACCCGCAGCTGGCGCTGGCCGGCCTTCATGTTCGCCTACATGACGGCGCTGGCCTGGGTGGCGAGCTTCGCGGTGTACCAGGGCGGCCGGCTGATGGGACTGTAAGTGCAGGTTGTGGCGCTGTTACGCTGTTGGCTGTTGGGTTCGGAAGCAGAGCAAAACCCGGGCGTATCCCGTCACGCGCGCCGACCGCCGGGTCCGATCGACCCTGGGGCGTCTCTTTCGACCGCTCCACGGAGCCGTTTGCGCCGCTCCGATTGACTGTCCACGTCCCCGAATCTAATCGAGTGAGTAGACGCCGCTGGCGACGACCATCTCGTGGGCATTGATGAAACAAAGAGCGGCGGACGCAGGGCTCGCGGCGGCGCTGGCTGCCGTGGCGGCGCGATCGCGAGCGACACCTGAGCGGCGCTGTCGTTTCGCTGCTCTTCCACCTGGCGCTGTTGCTGCTCCTCGGCACGCTGACCTTCGGGCCGGGAAGCGGCCTCATCGGGCGCGGCGCGGCGGGGCTCGGCGAGGCGTCGATCCGGGTGAGCGACGCGCTCCGCGCCGACCTCGATGCGCGCGATCTGCTGAAGGAGATGAAGGTCGACCCGCTGGCGGTCCCGGAGCGCCAGCGGCAGGTGCAGCCGCTGCCGCGCCTGCGCAGCCTCGGCGCGCCGGCCATCAGCAATGCCGCGCGTCTGAAGAACGTCTCGGCGCGCTTCCGGATGAGCGGCGTCGGCAACCTGTCGGGGGAGTTCGGCAGCCTGATCGGGCGCCTGCGCGAGAGCGGGCTGGACGTGGCGCTGGTGGTGGACTCCACCGGCAGCATGCAGCAGGTGATCGACGAGCTGACCCGGCGCATGGGCGACATGGCGCGCCGGCTGCAGGAGCTGGTGCCGACGGCGCGCATCGGCGCGGTGGCGTTCCGCGATCGCGGCGACGAGTACGTCGTCCGCTACACCGACCTCAGCTTCCACGGCGACAAGGTGCGCGACTTCCTCTCCGATCTGCGCGCGGAAGGCGGCGGCGACTGGGAGGAAGGGGTGCGCGACGGCCTCGACTCGGCGGTGCACGACCTGAGCTGGAGAAAGCGCTCGAAGAAGGTCATCGTCCTGGTCGGCGGCTCGCCGCCACACCGCGAGGACATGCCGGCGATTCGCGAGCTGGTGGAGTCGTTCCACCGGCGCGGCGGCATCGTCAGCACCATCGACATCACCGAGCGCCTGCACCGCGAGTTCTACCGAATGATCTACCGGTCGACCCACGGCAAGGAGCCGACGTCGTTTCCGCCTCTTCCCAAGTTCTATGATCAGGTGCGCGACACCTATGCCGAGATCGCTCGCGATGGCGGCGGCGAGATGGCGGGGGTGAAGTGGGACCAGAAGCTGACCGAGCAGGTCCTGGTCTTCGCCTTCGGCTCGCGCTGGCGCGATCAGGTGCTGGCCGCGGGAGGCGGCGGGTGATCGGCGCGCCTCTTCCCTCCGGCAGAAAGGAACCCGTTCCGATGAGATCCGCGGCTTTGCACAGAACGGCTCTTTTGATCCGCGCCTGTGCCTCGCCTTTGCCTTTGCCTCCGCTGAGAGCGAGCAGATTCGGAAGGCGGCAGGCACAGGCACAGGCAACGGTCGCGGAGCGTTTCCTGGCTCGCTCGCCTTCGCCGCCGTCGCTGCGCCTCATGCCGATCCGCGGGTACGCGCAGGAAGCGGGCGCTCCCCAGGGGCAGGGGCCGGCGGTCGAGGAAGCGGCCGGCGGGCCCGCCGCTCCGCAGGCGCAGGCCGCGCCGGCGGAGAGCGAGCCCGCCGTCGAGGAGGGAGCCCCCGCGGCCCCCGGCGGGCTGGACTACACGCTCATTCAGCTCGTGCGGTTCGGCGGCGTCGTCGGCTACGTCATCATCCTGCTCTCGGTCGTCGCCGTCGCTCTGATCGTCGACTACGCTCTCTTGCTGCGTCCCAAGGTTCTGGTTCCGCCTCGCGAGGTCGACGAGCTGCGCGAACGGCTCGCCTCCGGGCGCTACGACGATGTCGCCGAGCCGCGCGCCTCGTTCGTCGGAGCGGTCACCGTCGCCGGCGTGGCGGAGCGCGAGCGGGGCTACGAGGCGGTGGTCAAGGCGATGGAAGATCGCGGCGACGAGCTCACCGGTCGCCTGCTGCGCCGCATCGAGTACCTCAACATGATCGCCAACGTCGCGCCCATGCTCGGCCTGCTCGGCACCGTCATCGGCATGGTCAAGTGCTTCAACCAGATCTCCGTCGCCGCCGGCGGCGCCGACCCGCGGCTGCTGGCGGCCGGCATCTTCCAGGCGCTGATGACGACGGTGATGGGGCTGGTGGTCGCCATTCCCGCCTTCTTCGCCTTCAGCATCTTCCGCAACCGCGTCGACGCCCTGGTGGCCGAGGCGACGGCGATCGCCGAGGACCTGGTGGTGCCGCTGCGGCCCCCCACCGCTCCGGTGCGGCCGGCGGCGCTGGTGGGCCGCGGCTGAGGCGGCGATGCGCCTGCCCCACGCGCCGCGCCGTCGCTCGACGGGCATGAGCATGACGCCGATGATCGACATGTCGTTTCTGCTGATCACCTTCTTCGTCATGACCCTGCGCCTGAGCGTCGGCGCCCGGCACCAGGTCGAGCTGCCGCGCGCCGACCAGGCGAGGGCGACGCACGAGTCGCACCCGACGATCGTCACGCTGGTGGTCGATCGGAACGGCCGGCTCTTCTGGGGCGAACGCCAGCTCGATCTCGACACGCTCGAGCGCGAGCTCTCATCGCGCAGCGAGGGCCATCCCGATCTGAAGGTCGTCCTGCGCGCCGACGCGCGCTCGCCCTTCCAGAAGGTGCGCGGCGTGATGCGCGCCGCCGCGCAGGCGGGGGTCGAGAGGATCTCGATCCAGGCCCTCAAGCTCCCGGAGAAGGGGTCGTGAGGGTTCCGCACCGCGCGCGGCCGAGCGGCGGCGGCCTCAGCTTCCAGATGACGCCGCTGATCGACCTCGTCTTCCTGCTGCTCACCTACTTTCTGTTCACCCTCAACCTCACCGCCATGGAGGGCGTGCTGCCCTCGAAGCTGGCGCTCGGTCAGGAGGCCAGCGAGCGCCAGCAAGAGGAGCCGCCGCCCGACCAGGTGATCGTTCGCCTGGTGGGAGGAGCGAGCGGCGTGCAGTACTTCGTCGACGACTGGCCGGTGACCGGCTTCGCCGAGCTGGTCGATCGGCTCTCCCGCCTGCCGAAGCGCACGCTGGTGGTCATCGACGCGGCGCCGGCGGTGCAGACCGATCCGGTGATTCGAATCTACAACCAATGTCTGAAGCTCGGACTCTCCCAGGTCGTCTTTCCGGTCTCGTCCTGAGCACCGCGGCGCTGCTCGTGCTCGCCGCCGCGCCCGCTGCGGCCGGCGACCTGCAGGCGCAGATCGCGTCGGCGCGGGCCGACGCGGCTGCGCTGGCGGGCGGGGCGTGGGACGCGAACGGAGAAGAGCAGCTGCTGCACCAGCTCGACGCCGCGGTGACCGATCTGCGCGCGCACGGCGGCAGCGCGAGCACGGCGGCGGCGCTGCGCCGCCTGGTCGACGACACCCGGGCGCGGCACGAGGACTGGCTGCACCGCCGCCAGCAGGCGGTGATCGACGCCGACGGCGACCTGGAGGCGCTGCAGCAGAGCGAGGAGTGGAAGGAGCGCGAGCAGATCGCGCTGCAGCTCCTCTACCTGCGCAACTGGCTGTACCTGGAGTCGGCGACGCGCTTCGAGCCCAAGAGCCCGCAGCGCGAGACGTGGTTGAAGCAGGCCGCGGCCGGGTTCCAGCAGCTCGCCGGCGCCGGCGATCCGCAGATCGCCGCCGAGAGCTGCTTCGGCCGCGCCCTGTGCGAGCGCGCCCTCGATCGACCGGCCGAAGCAATTGCCGATCTGCGCCGCGCCCAGGATCTCCACCCGCAGCCCGAGCTCGCCGAGCGGATCGGCGTCGCCCTGGTCGAGGCGCAGATCGACGCCGGCCAGATCGCCGACGCGCTGGCGGCGAGCGCCGCCTTGCTCCGGCAGGCGCCGAAGCCGGAGTCCGAGTTCCTGCGCGCCAAGGCGGCCCTGCTGGCGCTCGTGTCGCTGAAGCTCGATGCGGGACGCCAGCGGGCGCTGCGCCGCGAGGTCGCCGGCCTGGTGGCGCGCCTCGAGCGCCGCGGCGGCGACTGGCCGCGCCTCGCCCGCCAGCTCGTCGCCGCCGGCATCACCCGCCCCGAGGAGTGGGTGGCCGACGCTTCCACCCCGGCGGTTCGCTGGGCGGTGGCCGAGGCGCTGCGCGCCAAGGGCGACTGCCGCGCCGCGCTGCCGCTCTACCAGGCCGAGGCGGACGCGCAGAAGACGCCCGCCCCCGATGTGCTGCTCGCCCTCGCCGAGTGCCGTTACCGGGTGGGGGAGTACCGGGAGGCGCTCGATGCCTTGGGGCGCATGCCGCCGAAGGGCGCGGCGGCGATCCGCTCCGATGCCGCCTACCTGCGCTTCAAGGTCGCCGAGGCGCTCGACCGCCAGCAGTCTTCGCAGCAGAGCGCCGCCGGGCTGCGCGCCGCCGCCGAGCAGCTGCTCGGCGAGTTTCCCGACCACCCGCAGGCCTTCGAGGCGCACTTCCGGCTCGGCGAGCTCGCCCGCCGGCGCGGCGACCTGCGCGAGGCGGCGCGCCAGTTCGACGCCGTCGAGGGCGACGAGCAGCTCGAGCTACAGGCGATCTTCCAGTCCGCCCAGTGCTGGGCCGAGGAGTGGGAAGCGCAATCGCGCGCCGGCTCCGAGCCCGACGACGCGGCGGCGCGCGCGGCGCTCGAGCGGTTGCAGAAGTTTCTCGACGCCGCGCAGGCGTATCGGGCCGCGCGCGGGCAGCGGGCGGGCGACGAGGCGGTCCTGGCGCCGCTGGAGGCGCGGGCGTGTGTGCTCGGCGCTCTGCTGCTGGTGCGCGGCGAAGAGCCGGAGGGCGCCGCGCACGCGCTCCAGTGGCTCGACGGCTTCGACGACCGCTTCCCCGATCAGAAGGGCCTGCAGGCGCAGGCGAGCGCGGTGCGGGCGGCGGCGCTGCTCGACCTCGGGCGCTACGCCGAGGCGCGGGTGGCGGTCGAACGCTTCGTCGCCGCGCCGGCGCACGACCAGCGCGACTACGCGCTCATGAAGCGGCTCGGCGTGCGGGCGCTGCAGCTGGCCGGCGAGCCGTCCGCCGCGAACGATCCGGCCGCAACCGCCGCCCTGCGCGGCAGCGCCCTCGACCTCTACGAGGCACTCTTGCGCGGGGTGCAGAGCGGCGCGGTCAAGAGCGAGTCACCCGAGGGCCTGCGCGCCCTGATCGACCGCCTGCGCCGCGAAACGTCGTAGCGCGCACTCCTCACCATCAGAGAATCTTTCCTTCCATCGAGACTGAGCTGTCTGGACGACCTGCGAGCCCGCTGAACGCATTTCCTTCCAATCAAATTCCGTCTTCGTGCTCTTCGCGACCTCCCTGGTTGCCTGTTCCTTCCCCGCCTTCTCCTCCCTTCCTCGCGGTCGTCGAGTCGGTCGCTTTCGCCGGTAGCTCGTCGAGGACGACGAGGTCGATCGGCTCGGCGACGCCCTCGACCCGGGCGGCGCGCAGATCGCGCGGCGGGTGGGCCGGCACGTATCCCTGGCGGACGGCGGCGTCGTAGGTGTCGCGGGTCGTCAGCGCCCGCACCATCGCAGCCTTGGTGTGCTTCTCGAGCTTGGCGGCGAGGTTCACCGCGTCGCCGATGATCGTGTACTCGAGCCGGTCCTCGTCGCCGACCGCGCCGAAGATCGTCTCTCCTGCGGCGCAGGCGATGCCGAAGCCGAGAGGGGGCAGGTCGGGCTCGTTCGCCCAGTGATCGGCCGCTCGGGCGAGCGCCTCGACGGTGCGGAGCGCGTCGGCGGCGTAGGTCTCGCTCGGCGTCGCCGCGCCGAAGTGCGCCAGGATGCCGTCGCCCATGAACTTGTCGATGGTGCCCCCGTGCCGGAAGATCTCGGCCACCATTCTCTTCTGGTATTCGGCGAGGATCTGCATGACGGCGCTCGGCGTCTCGTGCCCCGCCAGCTTGGTGAAGCCGCGGATGTCCATGTTGATCGTCGCCGCGTCGCGCAGCTCGCCCTGTCCGGGGCGGATCGGATTCTCGGCGGTGACGATCTTGCGGGCGACGTCGGGGCTGAAGAAGCGGGTGAGATCCTGGCGCGCCTGGGCGTCGTAGGTGGCCACCGCCAGGAGCCGGCGCGATCGCACGACGCCGATGGTCAGGATGCAGGTCAGGACGCCGATCGAGACGAGCTTGTCGACCTCGGCGCCGAGGAGGACGTGGTAGCCCATGATGTACTGGACGAAATCGCGCGTGACGACGGTGTCCGGCCGAGACAGCGCGTACCAGAGCAGCAGCAACCACGCGCCGATGGCGGCGATTCCCGTCAGCAGGACGTAGCGCGCCTCGTAGCGCAGGCTGCGCAGGCCCACGAAGATGAAGAAGTACGCGAACGTGGGCGCCTTCAGGTAGAAGGGCGCGGGCTGCTGGTACTGCAGGTGGAAGCTCCAGATGAGAGCCGCCAGGACGGTGACGTCGACCAGGATCGATAGCGATAGGAAAAAGGCGTTCAGCCAGCGCAGGTGGGCGAGGATCAGCCGGATGAGAATGAAGGGAGCATAGAGGGCGAGGATGAGCGGCACCGGCTCGAACGGTACGGCGACCTGAAACGCCCGCGGCGAGGAGAAGTAGAGCGCGGCCATGAGCGCAACGAACCCGGCTTGCACCCAGCTGATGAGGATCTCGTTCTGCTGCTCCTGCAGGCGGACCGCTTCGCGCACCCGCGGGGAGAGTCGTTGTCGTCTACGAAGGGCCATTCGGGATTCGCCAAAGCAGAGCCGGTCGCGCCGCGCAAGCGGCGAGAGGGGTCGCCCCAAAGGGCCGCGCGGACGCCGCACGGCGGCAACGGGTTTCGTCGCCTTGACTTCGACGGCCGGTGACGTCCGAGGATCGGCGCCGGTGGATGGCTCGGACGAGGGCTGCTCGAGATCGAACCGCTGAGCAGAGCATAGCGATGACCCGTCCCGACCGAGCCGAGCCGCGACTCCCTTTGCGGCGCAAGCTCCGACCCGAGCGGATATCGTCACCGACGGCGGCGCACCGAGGCTGCGCGGCCTCCCGTTGCTTCTCCTGCTGACCCTCGGCGCCGCCTGTCGGCACGGCGGCGGGGAGCCCGCCCACGTGGTTCCGCAGCTCGATCCGATGCAGCCGCGCCGCGTCGCCTTCGCCCCCGGTGGCGGCGAGCGCCTGCTGGTGCTCGAGGCGACGGGGCTGGTCGGGATCTGGGACGTCGCCGATCTCGGTCATCCCGAGCGTTTGGCGTGGATTCCGGCCGGCGCCATCGACGCGTGCTTCACGGCGGACGGCAAGGACGTGGTGACGGGCGGCTGGGACGGCCGGCTGCGCCGCTGGAGCGGCAACGGGCGACTGGTCTGGACCTCGGCCGTAGGGCACGACGGGCCGGTGCGGGCGCTGGCGATCGGGGCCGACGGCATCGTGTCCGGCGGTGAGGACGGCACGCTGCGCTTCTGGACGCTCGAAGGAACGCCGCGCCGCGCACCGCTCGCTGCGCATCAAGGCTTCGTCGTCTCGGTCGCGATCTCGCCCGGCGGAGAGCTCGCCTCCGCCGGCGTGGACGAGGCCATCCGCCTGTGGCAGCCCGACCCGTCCTCTGCCAGCGGCTACCGCGAGCGCGTTCTCCATCAGGACGCGCCCCTGAAGGAGCAGCTGGCGCATCTGTTGAAGTACGCCCCCGAGCTCGGCTGGGACCACGCCGTAGCCTTCTCTCCACGCGGCGACGCCCTCGCCGCCGCGGCGTTCGACGGCGGCGTGCGGCTGTGGCGCGGGGCGGAGCGCAGCGGCGGGGCGGCTCTGAACGTTCCCGGTCGCTATCAGGTTCGCGCCCTCGCGTACTCGCCGCGGGGCGATGTTCTCGCCGCCGGCGGCTTCGACGGACGCGTGGAGCTCTGGGGCGGTGGCTCCCGGCGCCGGTTCATCACCCAACATCCGCGGCCGGTTCTCTCCGTCGCCTTCTTCCCCAGCGGTGATCGCCTGGCGACCGTCGCCGGCGACGATCACGTGCGCTTCTGGACGCTTGCCGGCGCACCGCTCGGCGAGCTGGCGGCCGGCGAGCCGCGCATCGTCACTACCGCCGCGGTCTCCCCACGCGGCGCGGTGCTCGCCAGCGCCGAACGCTCCGGCGAGGTGCGGCGGTGGCGGCTCGGCGGCGCCGGGGCGGTCGCCCCGCTCGGCGGAACGCGCGGCGAGGTGCTGGGGCTGGCGTTCTCCCCGCGTGACGACGAGGTCGCCGCCGCCGGGGGAGACGGCGTGCTGCGCCTGTGGAAGCCCGGCGGCGCGGTAGAGCGCCTGGCGCCGCAGATCGGCAGCTTTCTCAATCAAGTCGTCTTTTCCCCCGACGGGCGGCGCGTCGCCACCTCGGGCAGCCCCGGCAAGGTGAAGGTGATGGACGTAAACGGAACGGCGCGGAGCGCGCCGTTCCGGTCCTGTCGCGAGATCATCTACGGTATGGCCTTCTCCCCGATTGCCGATCGCCTGGTGCTGCTGTGCGACGATGGAAGCGTGAAGCAGTGGCGTTCGACGGCTCCGAGGACGGCACGGTGCTCGAGCCGAGCGCCGGAGCGAGGCGCGGACTGGCGATCTCGTCCGACGGGAAGCGGCTCGCCGCCGGAGGCCTCGACGGTGTGCTGCGGGTGTGGACGCTTCCGGCCGGGCGGGCCGAGACCTTTCCGATTGGTCTGCCCATTCAGGCGGTCGGCTTCGACGCCGCTGGAATCTGGGTCTCGGCGAACGGCGACACGGTCCTCTTCCTCGACGAGAAGGGCCGGACGCGCGTCACGGCGATCGCCGGTTCCGCGGGCCTGGTGATCTTCACCCCCGACGGGTGGTTCGCGGGCTCGCCGGGAGTCGAGCAGACGGTGCGACTGTTCGGCGACTCCGGGCGCCGCCTCGAGCCGAGCGCCACGGCGGCGCGTCTGGCACCGGACCGGCTCCTCGCTGCTTTGACAAACGACTGACACCGACGCTCTCATGCACGGTGCGAAACGCCGCGCTCCCCGACGTTCGAGAGCTCGGCCCGGAAAGGAACAATGCATCGCCAACACACGGCGCCGATACCAACGCGGCGGACGAGAAGGGCACCACCGCTCTCATTCTGGCGTCGGCGGACGGGGATCGGGAGTCGGTGCAGGTGCTGCTCGGCCACGGAGCCGACCTCACGGCGATGGACGACGACGACCGCTCTGGGGGCCGCCAACGAGTGGTACAACGACGAGGTCGCCGACCTCCTCCGCAAGGCTCGGAAGAGCCCCCGCAGCGAGCCGAAGCCGTGATGTCGCCGTCGGCCGCCGAGTCGCCGAAGCCGGGTCATGGGGGGCGCACGGCTCTCTGGTTCGGCCTCGTCTGTGCAACGGCGCTGCTGGCGTATGCGCGCTCCTTCGGCACCCCGTTCCAGTTCGACGACTACAACGTCGTCGTCGGCAACGCCGCGCTCCGCCTCTCCTCGCGGCACGCCTTCCTCGCCTTCGGGCGCACCCGCCTCGTGCCTTTCGCTACCCTGGCGCTGAACTACGCCGTCGGCGGCGAGAACCCGTTCGGCTATCACGTCGTCAACTTCGCCGTTCACCTCGCCGCGACGTTCGCCGTCTTCCGCCTCGCCCTGGCGCTCTGCCGCACGCCGCGGCTGCGCGGAACCCGGCTGGCCGCGGAGCCGCTGCCCTTCGCCGTGGCCGCCGCGTTCCTCTTCGCCGTCCACCCGATCCAGATCCAGGCGGTGACGTACGTCGTCCAGCGCATGACTGCCATGGCCGCCCTGTTCTACGTCGGCTCGGTGCTGCTCTACGTGCGCGCGCGCAACGCGCAGCTGGGCCTCGACACCGGGCGGCCCGGCCTCGCCTACGCGGGTGCCGCGGGCTTCGCGCTGGCGGCGTTCTTCTCGAAGGAGAACACCGCCAGTCTGCCGCTGGCGATTCTGCTCACCGAGTGGGTCTTCTATCCCGGCACCCGGCCGGCGAGGGCGGCGCTGCGGCTGCTGCCGTTCGTCGCGCTCGTCCTGGTGATCCCCCTCACCTGGAAGCTGTTCGGAACGCGTCCCGGCCCGGCTCCGGATCCGACGCGTCCCCTCTCCCAGCAGGCCGCCGACCTGGTGAGCCTGCTTTTCTTCCGCGCCAGCCCGCGCGGCCAGGTGACGCCGCTCGAGTATCTGCTGACCCAGTGCCTGGTGATCCCGCGCTATCTGCGGATGGTCGTCCTGCCCTGGGGCTTCAACGTCGATCACGACGTCGCCGCGGTGACGGAGGTCGGCGGCGCGGTGCTGGCCGGGGCGGCGTTCTTGATCGGCCTGCTGGCTTTCGGCCTGTACGCCGTGCGCCGTTGGCCGCTCGTCGGCTTCGGAGTGTTGTGGGTCTTCGTCGCGCTGAGCGTCGAGTCGAGCCTGCTGCCGATCCGCGATCCGATGGTCGAGCACCGGATGTACCTGCCGATGGCCGGCCTCGCCCTGGCGGGTGGCTACGTCTTCGCCGTCGCGCTGTGGCGCCGGCGGGTCGCGGCGCTCGCCGCTGCAACCGCCGTCGTGCTCGTTCTCGCCGCTCTGACCTTCGCCCGCAACGAAGTGTGGCGCAGCCCTCTCGCGCTTTGGCAGGACGCGCTGGCGAAGTCGCCCGGCAAGGCGCGCGTCTTGGCCAACGTCGGCACCGCGCTCCATCTCGAGGGCCGCTGGAAAGAGGCGATTCCGTACTATTGCAAGGCGCTGGCGCTGGATCCGAACGACAAGCGCCTCAGAGGCGAATCTCGAGATCGTTGCGGAGGAGCTGATGGAAGAGGAGTCGGACGACGGGGAACCGATCGAAGCCGTCATGGGACCCGACGGATCCTTGCAGCTCCGGCCCCCCGATCCGTGTGCGGCGCAAGGCGGTTTCCTGATTTTCAAGGGGCCGGGATCGTACGTCTTTCGCGGCTGTCAATCGAAATGCCGGCCGTTTCCGCCGGCTACGGCTGACGGCAGATGGGTACGTACCGATTCTTCACGATGTCGAGACACACCTCTTCGTACTCCGCCTCTTCTCGCAGCACGGCGTAGAAACCGTTCAACATCGCGGAGGCCACCGCGAGATTCGTGAACAACAGCTGCGGCGCCGCGGTCTGTGCGAGCTCGACGCAGCCGAGCTCGTCGGGAATGTGATCCTGCGGCTCGCGGATTTCGGGGTGGAAGCGTCCGAGCGAGCCCGTCTCGTACCGACCGCCGGCGCGACGGACGATCTGTACGTTGCCGTACGTACCGGACATCCCGTCGGTAACGCCGTCGTTCCCTCCTGAGATGAGAACGATATCACGCACCACAGCTCAACGTACGTCGACTAGGTACCGGGCCGCGTGGTTGTCGACGGCGAGAAACACGTAATCCCCCTCCGCGACGACCGTATCGACGTTGCGGGCCGTGACGTACTCGGGCAGCGGCTCCACGGTGAGGATGTCGCCGAAGGATTCTGCCAGCTCGCGCGCCGTGGCGAGCGCCTTGTTCTCCAGGTTGCCGAAGCGCATTCGCTCTCGGTTGCGTTCCTCGTATCGATCTCCGTCGACCAGGACGAGGTGCGCCGCACGACGTTGTGCGTACAGGAACCGGCAGAGGTTGGGTGCCAGATGGCCGCCGATGCCTCCGCAGCCGATGAGCTTAGCGTGCAACTCTGCCATGGACGCTCTCCCGCGGACTCCAGCCGGCGCCGTTCCACCGGGTCTTTTGACCGCTCCAGTCTTCGCATACCACGGTGATCTGCCTGATCCAGGATCGCGGCGGTTGCCGTATCCCGCGAAAGGGCGGCGAAAACACGATCGACCGGCAGGGCGAACCGCGTGCGCCCGACGACGAACGCCGCCTCGAACTCGGGCAGCGGCGAGTGGACGTAACCGGCGGTGAGGTGAAGCCCCGATTCGTAGAGCTCGTCGAGGGCGTCCGTGTGGCTGTGGACCGCACTGACGTCCGAATGACTGTGGAAAGTTCCGAGCTTGACGTAGTCCGGACCTGGCTTTTCGCAGGCGCCGTAATCGAGGTGCAGATCGGCCTGGAAGCGACCGAATACTCGACGCCCGCGGATCGTCTGTGGCGGGGCGCGCAGCAGGAAACGATCTGGCTCTTCTCCGTTCGGAGGGGCGTAGAAGATGATCAAGATCGCCTCGCCACGCCACTGCTCGTGCGCGTAGCGAAAGAATCCCATGGCATGCATGAGCAGGCTCTCTGGCAAGCGTGGAAAGTGCAGGACAAGGCACTTGAAGTGGCGTTGCATTCCGGGCACGCCTTCCGCCGGCACACTGGCGGAGAAGAGCGGCGTCTCGCGAACCAGAAAGATTCCGTTCTCGGCCACGATGTAGTGCGTGGGGTGTGACGGCGGCTGGAAGGAGGAGTCCTTGAGCACGACGGGAAAGATCGGATCGCCGTTCACTTTCGCGCCCCCGCTCCCTGGATCAGGGTCACCAACTGCTCGACCCGTTCGATGGGACGGGACGGCGCAGCTGTTTCGAGCATGTGCTCGAGCGTTCCGCCCAGTGTGCGCGGCGCGCGCGGCCAGGCTTCCCGAAGGGTGAAGTAGGGGTCGCTGCGGGTCGCCGCTTCCCATTTCTCTGGAGTCTGGAGCCGCTCGTCGAGTCCGCGCAGGCTCTCCCAGAACGAGTTTCCCTCGTGCTCTTCGGAGCTGCGGTTGAAGGCGGCACGCCAGAAATGCTCGGTCACGGTGAGAATGCGCTCCTCCCAGCTCATCTCGCCGAGGCAGTGTCCGAGGTTGACGAGGCACACCCAGCTCTCCTGGTCGTACCCCTGCGCGACGTTGAGCAGGTTCGTGAACTGCAGCTCGTCGTCGAGCGAATCGATCGCCTTCGTTCGGTAGAACGCCTGCTGCAAGTTCGACAGTTGCCCGTTGACGAACACGATCACGAGCACCACCCACGGGAAGCTCAAGCGGTATTCGCGGTACTTGCAGTCGGGGCCGAACGGATCGGCCGAGTCGTCACCGATCCATCGAACCTGGCGCGGCCCCGGCGGCATCTCGATGACCACGCCGGTAACGCCGCGGCGCCCCCGCTCGACCATCAGACGCACCTGGCGCGGGTAGAGCGGCCAGCGTTGCGACTCGCATCCGCCGTTGCCGGCCCGCCACAGGTCGCGCAAAGGCATGGACCCGAGCTGCTTCCCCCGCTGTCGCCAGATCGCCTGGTCCTCGACGACTTCGATTACCGACCCTGCATCGGATCGGGTGGCGGCTGCCGCGCGCCGAGGCGCGCCCTTTTGCCCGCTGTACTTGACGAACTCCAGCATCTGCCCCGGAACGAGCACTTGCTCCTCGCCCGCCGCCTGCCCGTCGACGACCGCGACGGCTCCCTCGTTGATTCCGAAAACCGCTTCGGCGACGGCTCGCGCCTCGCCGACCGTGCGGCCACCGAGGTCCAGGTCTTGGACGTCGGCCCCGGTGATCACCCGCACCTGCCCCGTTTGCCCGATCGGCAGCGGGAGCGTCGCTTGCCGTTGCTGGGTCGATCCTTCGGGGTTGGCTCTCTGCCTCTGGTTCTGCGCCATGCTTCACCTCTCCTGTGCCGAGTAGGAACGGGTCGAAGTCTTGTCGACCTTGACCACGGTTTGATCCTCCGGAATCCGATCCGGGAGAATGCTGCGAATGTTCTCGCGTGTGATCGTCTTGCACTGCTCGACGAAGTACCGTTCGGTGGCTTCGCGTAGCTCGTTCAAGGTCACGCCACCGGGGCGATGATCACCTGCCCGGGCGCAGCGCTGCACCTTGCGTGCGAGAGCCGGCCGGACGATACCGTCCGCGACGGCGGCGGGCGAGGCGAGGTCGCCGGCACCGAAGCCGAGGACCCGTCCGTCGGCGAGCTGAACGCGCAGCAGCTCGGCCAGCTTGCCGGCGGGAGCGAAGATCAGGTCGCTGACCGCCTCGCCGATCTCGAGCGCGAGGTCCTCCGTCTTCACCGTGCGGCCCGCCGCCGCTTCCAGGCGCACGCCCGACAGGCACTTGGCCACCAGCGCCGCAGTCTGCCCAGCGTCGAGCGCCGACGGAAAGGAAATGACCCGCAGACGGCCGGCGCGCATCAGGGCGGTGTCGACGATCCGGTTCGCGACGTTCGAGATGCCGATCATCCGCACCTCGGTTCCGTTGAGCGAGCTGAGGAGCGTATCCAGGACGTCCAAGTGTCCGCCGCCCAGTCCCGAGGCGTGCGAGCGGTCGAGCGCGATCGCTTCGAGCTCGTCGACGACCAGAAGCGGGCGAACGCCGGTCTCTCTGAAGGCGGCTTCGAGCAGGGCGAAATCGTCGCGCACGCGCGCGCTGCCCACGCCCACCCACTTGCTCAGATAGTAGCTGGCGGTGCGATAGAGGGCGCGCCCGCCCCGCCTCCGCGTCTCGCCGACCAGGTATTCCGCCACCAGGGTTTTGCCGGATCCGGGAACGCCCTGCAGGATGAAACCCTTGATCGCCCGTCGGGCGTGCTCGAGGAGCGCCGCGGCCTCGGGCGAGCCGCCTTCGAGAAACAGCAACTCCACCTCTTCGAGGATCTCGTCGAGCCCGACGATGTCGTCACGAGCCACCGAGCGCGTACTGCCCTCGTCCGCAACGCTCGGCCGATGCGGTCCGAGGTGGCGGGTGACGAGCAGCAGGTTGCCGGAGTCCATATTCCAGCAAAGCACGCGGTCGTCGGCCGCCACGGCGTCCAGATCGACGCTCTCCTCGACCAGTGCGAGCTGCAGCGATGTGCCGTCGGCGCCGTCGCGCAGCGACCGAACGAGTGCGCGACGGCCTTCGAGCCGGCGGCAAAACGCATAAAAAAAAAAAAAAAAAAAAAAAAAAAAAAAAAAAAAAAAAAAAAAAAAAAAAAAAAAAAAAAAAAAAAAAAAAAAAAAAAAAAAAAAAAAAAAAAAAAAAAAAAAAAAAAAAAAAAAAAAAAAAAAAAAAAAAAAAAAAAAAAAAAAAAAAAAAAAAAAAAAAAAAAAAAAAAAAAAAAAAAAAAAAAAAAAAAAAAAAAAAAAAAAAAAAAAAAAAAAAAAAAAAAAAAAAAAAAAAAAAAAAAAAAAAAAAAAAAAAAAAAAAAAAAAAAAAAAAAAAAAAAAAAAAAAAAAAAAAAAAAAAAAAAAAAAAAAAAAAAAAAAAAAAAAAAAAAAAAAAAAAAAAAAAAAAAAAAAAAAAAAAAAAAAAAAAAAAAAAAAAAAAAAAAAAAAAAAAAAAAAAAAAAAAAAAAAAAAAAAAAAAAAAAAAAAAAAAAAAAAAAAAAAAAAAAAAAAAAAAAAAAAAAAAAAAAAAAAAAAAAAAAAAAAAAAAAAAAAAAAAAAAAAAAAAAAAAAAAAAAAAAAAAAAAAAAAAAAAAAAAAAAAAAAAAAAAAAAAAAAAAAAAAAAAAAAAAAAAAAAAAAAAAAAAAAAAAAAAAAAAAAAAAAAAAAAAAAAAAAAAAAAAAAAAAAAAAAAAAAAAAAAAAAAAAAAAAAAAAAAAAAAAAAAAAAAAAAAAAAAAAAAAAAAAAAAAAAAAAAAAAAAAAAAAAAAAAAAAAAAAAAAAAAAAAAAAAAAAAAAAAAAAAAAAAAAAAAAAAAAAAAAAAAAAAAAAAAAAAAAAAAAAAAAAAAAAAAAAAAAAAAAAAAAAAAAAAAAAAAAAAAAAAAAAAAAAAAAAAAAAAAAAAAAAAAAAAAAAAAAAAAAAAAAAAAAAAAAAAAAAAAAAAAAAAAAAAAAAAAAAAAAAAAAAAAAAAAAAAAAAAAAAAAAAAAAAAAAAAAAAAAAAAAAAAAAAAAAAAAAAAAAAAAAAAAAAAAAAAAAAAAAAAAAAAAAAAAAAAAAAAAAAAAAAAAAAAAAAAAAAAAAAAAAAAAAAAAAAAAAAAAAAAAAAAAAAAAAAAAAAAAAAAAAAAAAAAAAAAAAAAAAAAAAAAAAAAAAAAAAAAAAAAAAAAAAAAAAAAAAAAAAAAAAAAAAAAAAAAAAAAAAAAAAAAAAAAAAAAAAAAAAAAAAAAAAAAAAAAAAAAAAAAAAAAAAAAAAAAAAAAAAAAAAAAAAAAAAAAAAAAAAAAAAAAAAAAAAAAAAAAAAAAAAAAAAAAAAAAAAAAAAAAAAAAAAAAAAAAAAAAAAAAAAAAAAAAAAAAAAAAAAAAAAAAAAAAAAAAAAAAAAAAAAAAAAAAAAAAAAAAAAAAAAAAAAAAAAAAAAAAAAAAAAAAAAAAAAAAAAAAAAAAAAAAAAAAAAAAAAAAAAAAAAAAAAAAAAAAAAAAAAAAAAAAAAAAAAAAAAAAAAAAAAAAAAAAAAAAAAAAAAAAAAAAAAAAAAAAAAAAAAAAAAAAAAAAAAAAAAAAAAAAAAAAAAAAAAAAAAAAAAAAAAAAAAAAAAAAAAAAAAAAAAAAAAAAAAAAAAAAAAAAAAAAAAAAAAAAAAAAAAAAAAAAAAAAAAAAAAAAAAAAAAAAAAAAAAAAAAAAAAAAAAAAAAAAAAAAAAAAAAAAAAAAAAAAAAAAAAAAAAAAAAAAAAAAAAAAAAAAAAAAAAAAAAAAAAAAAAAAAAAAAAAAAAAAAAAAAAAAAAAAAAAAAAAAAAAAAAAAAAAAAAAAAAAAAAAAAAAAAAAAAAAAAAAAAAAAAAAAAAAAAAAAAAAAAAAAAAAAAAAAAAAAAAAAAAAAAAAAAAAAAAAAAAAAAAAAAAAAAAAAAAAAAAAAAAAAAAAAAAAAAAAAAAAAAAAAAAAAAAAAAAAAAAAAAAAAAAAAAAAAAAAAAAAAAAAAAAAAAAAAAAAAAAAAAAAAAAAAAAAAAAAAAAAAAAAAAAAAAAAAAAAAAAAAAAAAAAAAAAAAAAAAAAAAAAAAAAAAAAAAAAAAAAAAAAAAAAAAAAAAAAAAAAAAAAAAAAAAAAAAAAAAAAAAAAAAAAAAAAAAAAAAAAAAAAAAAAAAAAAAAAAAAAAAAAAAAAAAAAAAAAAAAAAAAAAAAAAAAAAAAAAAAAAAAAAAAAAAAAAAAAAAAAAAAAAAAAAAAAAAAAAAAAAAAAAAAAAAAAAAAAAAAAAAAAAAAAAAAAAAAAAAAAAAAAAAAAAAAAAAAAAAAAAAAAAAAAAAAAAAAAAAAAAAAAAAAAAAAAAAAAAAAAAAAAAAAAAAAAAAAAAAAAAAAAAAAAATTTTTTTTTTTTTTTTTTTTTTTTTTTTTTTTTTTTTTTTTTTTTTTTTTTTTTTTTTTTTTTTTTTTTTTTTTTTTTTTTTTTTTTTTTTTTTTTTTTTTTTTTTTTTTTTTTTTTTTTTTTTTTTTTTTTTTTTTTTTTTTTTTTTTTTTTTTTTTTTTTTTTTTTTTTTTTTTTTTTTTTTTTTTTTTTTTTTTTTTTTTTTTTTTTTTTTTTTTTTTTTTTTTTTTTTTTTTTTTTTTTTTTTTTTTTTTTTTTTTTTTTTTTTTTTTTTTTTTTTTTTTTTTTTTTCCCCCCCCCCCCCCCCCCCCCCCCCCCCCCCCCCCCCCCCCCCCCCCCCCCCCCCCCCCCCCCCCCCCCCCCCCCCCCCCCCCCCCCCCCCCCCCCCCCCCCCCCCCCCCCCCCCCCCCCCCCCCCCCCGGGGGGTCCTTTCGCCGCCGCGGCGGAGCAGCCGCCTCCGATGGGTCCCCCCCCCCCCCCCCCCCCCCCCCCCCCCCCCCCCCCCCCCCCCCCCCCCCCCCCCCCCCCCCCCCCCCCCCCCCCCCCCCCCCCCCCCCACGTCTATCGAAGATCGCCCCGCAGGGCTCGGCCGGAGCCGCCGCGCGAGCGCCGGCGCCGTGCGAGCAGGACGGCCTTCTCCTCCCCGACGTCGATCTCCGAGAACGCCGCGGGACCGAGGTTCTCCGGCGCCACCCGGTCGCGGTCGGCAAAGATCGCGTCGACGGTCGGGTCGGGCAACGCAGCTTCCAGACGCGAGCCGATCGCGCCGGCACCGGCGAGGAGTACGTTGAATGGGCGCTCGTGCATCAAGCCACTTCCTGTCCTCGCGGTGCGCCGCAAGCCGGGCAATCGACGCGAACGCGATCGCAGTCTTCGTCGAAGACCCCGGCGCAACGACAAACGACGGCCATCTCGTCGACGGTGAAAGAACCGAAGCAAACGCGGCAGCGCGCGCCCGCCGGCGGCGCTCGGCGTTCCTGACGAGTCGACAAACTGCGGCGACGCGTTTCCGTGCGATCGGAGAAGCGGCTTTCACCCTAACCGATGATCTTCAGCTTGCCGAGCACGGGTGCGCCGTCGCGCGTATCTCCCCGTTGGCGATCGCGACGACGTTTCCCTGCGCGTTTCGGTGCAGGCGCACGAAGGGTCGTTCGTTCGCGCGCGCGATGTCCATTACATTCGAAACGGGGAGCCGTGCTTCGTTCACGCGGATCTCGTGCATCACGCCGAGCAAAACACCGCGCACGCGAAATGTCGTGATCAAAGAGGCGTGAAAGCTGCACCTCGCGAGTGGTACCTGTCTGGCGAGACAGGTGCACATCGACGCGACACCTGTCATCGAGTTTCCTTTGGCGAAACGGCGACCCACGCCATATGTCGAATGCGGGTAAAGGGCAGGCGGACTAGAAGGGCGGCAGAACGCAGCGCCGAGTCCGCTCGACGTTCCAGGTGGGATCGCAATTCTTTCAGGCAAAAGGGGGATCTCCATGCAGGCAGCACGGGCTCGCGGGGTCCAATTCCCGCGAAACGATTTGCGGTTGGGAGGGAGAAGAACGAAGACAGCAAACGGAGGCGTCGCGAAAGACGAGCCGCTCGACTCCGCTCGCACGGCAAGCGAGGAAGGCGGTGGAAGTCTTCGAGGCTCGAAACGAGCCAAGAGGCGCAACGTCGCAAAGGATCCGGAGATCGTCCGCCGCGTCGCCATGTCCATGTTCCTTCACGATGGGAGACCCACGTGGCGCAGCGCCCGTGAGGTGTGGGCGGATCTCAGCGATCTCGGCCTGACCATCCAAGCGGTCACCGCGTGCGTTCGCGCCGCGGTGAACGAAGGCCTGGTGACACCCGAGATCCGCCTTCCGGCGGAGCAAAAGGACGTCATGCGACTGGCCAACGCGGTCCGGAACCGGTTCCGCCTCGACCAGGTTCTGCTCGTTCCGGGTCTGCCGCAGATGCTGACCGCGACGGATCGCGACAGCCGGCGGGGCATTCAAGCGCGTGTGCTCAGCTCGATGGCTCGGAAGGTGGTGACCCTGCTCGATACTCTCATCGAGCAGATGGCCGAGCAGCACGCCGAGGCCTGCGGCTCGGGAGCCGAGCCACGTCCCGTTCGTCTCGGCGTCGCCTGGGGGCGCACCATGTACGAGATCTGCGAAAAGCTCGCGGCCGAGCCGCGCCTCGTGCAGCTCGAGCAGCTCGAGGTGCTCCCGATCATCGGGATCACCAGCAACAAGAACAAGGATCCGTTGGAGGCGAACATCGTCGCCATGCGGATCGCGACGGCGTATGGAGGCGAGGCGGAGCAGCTACCCTGCCCGGCGTTCCTCGACCCCTATCAGTACCACGATACCATCAAGCTGCCGCAGGTTCGCGACATGCTCTCCAAGATCCGCGGCTGCGACATCGTCGTCACGGGCATGGGACCGATCGTCAGTGACACGACGGATGGATCGGCGGACATCACCTTGTCGAACGACCCCGAGATGAACCGGCAACTGGTCGACGAAGCTCTCCGAGCTGGGGCGATCGGCGAGATCTGCTACTGGCTGTTCAACGACCGGGGAGATAGGCTGAAGGTACCGCATTGCGCGATCGGTCTCGGGCTGAACGGCCTTTCCAAGATCGCCCATTCGAAAGGCCGCAAGGTCGTGCTCGTCGTCGGAGGCGATCGGCGGCGCTTCAAGCCGCTCGAAGTGGCGCTGAAGTCGGGCCTCGCCAACGTGCTCGTCTCGGACACCTGCACCGCGCGTTCCCTCGTCGGAGAGGCCGACCGAGGCTGAGGAGACGCCTTCACCACGGCGCTGCCCGAGGTCACAGGTCGATCTCGAACGTCCAGGCACTACTCGGCCTGGAAGAAGACGACGGCACACTCCGGCTTGCTCGTCGAGCTCTCGGGAACATCGATTTCCTCAAAGGGGCGTCTCCGCTTCCTCTTCCGTATTCGTCGAAAAGCCTTCCTTCTCCGCGCCTCTCGTTCTCTGCGGCAGAACGCTCTTCTTCCCACCCGCATCGTAGTTGCGGAGCGTGCGAGCGTCAAGAAACACGTACGCCGCCTGCAGGAAGGCGCCGGCGACGAACGGGGAGGTGAAGAAGCCCAATGGTCGAGGCGATGAGCCCGCCAGGCTCGCGTCCGAACGAGAGAAGGATCTGCATCGAGACGGCGTTGAGGCTGGTCGCCAGTCCGCGGCGCTCGTCGCGCACCAGGCCGACCGCCATCGCCTGCCGCGCGCCGACCGAAGCGCGATTGAACGCCGAGCGCAGCAGGTACACCAGGGATGCCTAACCCATAGGTGGGCATCAACGGCAGCAGGAGGAGAAGGATCACGCCGGTGACGCGCGACCAGACGATCGAGCGGATGAGCCCGATCGTCTGCGTCAATCGGCCAGCGAACAGCGTCGACACGCCGGTGATCAGGAACGCGGCCGCCATGACCGGAGCAATCGCTGCGGGTCCGACTTGGAAGCGCATGGCGAACCAGTAGGAGAGGAGCGGCCGAGTCAGGGCGACTGCTACGCCGTTGAACCCGTTTATCGCCATCTTGCCGACCGAGGATGCTGTTCTCGCGGCGGCGGATGCGCCGGTCGTGGCGTCGCTGCTCCGGATCGGTCAACGGCAGCGGGCGGCGATAGCGCTTTTGCGCGCCGGCAAGCAGAGCCAGGTTGCCGATCGACGCCGCGCCGACGAGCGCGAACAGCGGTCGATACGCGAGCGCGCCGGCGAGCCAGGGTTGCCAGAGCGACGGCAGAATCGCCAGCAACGCTCCGGCGCCCATGCCGAAGAAGCCGAGCGCGGCGTTGAGGCTGTATACCCAACCGCGCCGCAGCGGCGCCACCGCCTCCGCGAGCCACGCTTGCTCGGCCGGGGAGAAAGGGCCCGCGGCGCCGTTGGCACCGCGCCCGAACCCGGCGACGATCGCCGCCGTCGCCAGCGCCGCGGGGCGAGCCGTGATCAGGACCACACCGGTGGCCAGCAGCGAGACGATCTCGTAGCCGATCAGGAACGGCCGCCGCCGCAGCCGATCGCTGCTGACGCCGACGAGCAGGCTCAGCGCGGCTCCGAACAGGCCGCCCGCGCTGAGCACCAGCCCGATCGCCACGCCGCTCCAACCCAGCGCGTGCAGGTAGAGGGCGAAGTCCACCACCAGCGCCCCCTGTCCGACGCTGCGCAGCGTCCGCATCAGCAGCAGCCGCCGGGTCGTCGGCTGCAGCTCGGAGAAGGTGGACCGGATCATCCGGGCAGTGTGCCACGCTCGCCGCCGGAAAGATCCAGGTGGGGGTGGCGCGCTCGACGCCGTTCGTTCAGCTTCCGGGCAGTCGGCGCACGAGCTGCTCGTCCGTGGACCGGGCGACCTCCTCCAGCCACGCCGATTCCTCCGGCAGCGCCCACCGGCGAATGTACTCCCAATCCAGTGAGTCGCCACGCGCGTCGACCACGGCGCGAACGTCGGCCAGGTCCTGCAGGAGGCGCCTCCGGTCGTGGCGCAGCTTGATCATCTTGTGGAGAAGGAGGTCCTCCGCGGTGACGACGCGTACGGGAACGCCGTCGATCTCCACCGCGATCGCGCGCCTCAGGCACTCGCGATCGTAGGGCTCCTTGCTGACGAAGAGGTCCACGTCCCAGTCGCCGACGCGGAACCGAACGATGTCAGGCAGGTCCTCGGCGCCCGAGCGGATGCCGTCGTGGAGGGCGAGCAGCCGGTCGACCTCCTCCACCGGAAGCGAGCCACAGAGATCCATGTCCATCGTCTGGCGCGGCGCCGCCCAAACTCCGACGGCAACGCCCCCGGTGAATGCGAAGTCGAGCACCTGGTGACTCCGGAGCACCCGCGTGACGCGCTCCAGGATGGCCCCCACGAGCTCAGGTTCGCCGCCGTTCGCCATTCGATCGCGGCAGCACGAGCGAGAGCGCGGAGCGAAGTCGCGCGTCGAGGGGGCGCTCGAGGTGGCGCCGGAGTGACTCGTCGCGCCAGCGCGCCTTCCAGCTCGCCGGATCGCCCCACGCGAGGCACACTTCGCCCGCGTCGATCGATCTGCTCGCAGGCTCGTGGGTGCGCTCTCCGTTCGATTCGTCACCGGAACGTTTCATTCCGCGCACGATATCGCAGCTCCGAGTCGGAAGCCACCGACTTGGCAGGCCGGCGGTTGGGAGGGCTCGGAGGAAGTGATGAAGCGGGTGGTAGGTTGACGGCCTGCAATTGATCCACCGTGAGGTGCGCCAGTAATTGCTGAACGACCATGCCCAGCGCGAACCAGCTCGTGAAGCGGGACGAATCTGCTCCTGAGCCACTATGTTCGAAAGTTTGCGCGTGGCGCGACGATTTCGCAGCAGCAGAACGCGTTCGCATCCGTGTCCCCTGCCCGCCCCCCTCCTGGATGCCGGCTAAAGGACTGCCGGCATGACGGTCCGGGGCAGAGTCCGTCATTCCCGCAACCTTCAAGCGGGAATCCATTGCCCGTTGTTGGGTTGCGGGCGTGAGCCCGCGCTATGTTCGAGGTCGCGCACCTCAACTTCTCGGTCGTTGCCGACCGCTCGAATCATTGGACAAAGCCGACGCGCCAGGGACCGGCAGGCGGTTCTTGCAAAGGAGAGGTCTCGGGGTTGAATTAGGGCGGCGCTCGGGCGCATGCGGCGCTCGAGCGGGGCGCATCGCGAGCCCGGACGGTAGGCGCCGCATCGTCGAGAGGCAGCTGAGGTGAAGATCCGCGTCGTCACGCTGAATCTCCTGCACGGGGCGCCCATCCCCGGCGGCCGGCACGCCCGCATCTCGCTCCAGGCGCGCCTCGCGTGGACCAGCCGGCACCTGGCCGAGGTGAGCCCCGACGTGGTGCTGCTGCAGGAGGCCTCGGCGAGCGCGGGGCAGGAGAACACGGCCGCCGCGCTGGCGCGCGACCTGGGGATGGAATTCGCCTACGCGCGCGCCAACCCGAGCCCGCTCTTTCGGATCGCCGGTGCCGGGCGGCTCTCGTTCGAGGAGGGGCCGGCGGTGCTCTCGCGGCTGCCCATCGTCGAACGCCGCGTTCACCGGCTGTCGTCGGCGCTCGGCCTGTTCGAGCGGCGGCTCGCGCTCGAAGCGGTGCTCGAGGGCGCGCACGAGCGCTTCAGCGTCTTCTCCGTGCATCTATCGGCGCGCTCGGCGGCGAGCCGCAAGCGCCAGATCGCTCGGTTGCTGCGTCAGGTCGAATCCACCCCGCACGCCCACCCCGTCATCGTCGGCGGCGACTTCAACGCCGAGGAGCACTCGCACGAGATCCGCTGGCTCACCGAGGCCGAGGGCTGGATCGACTCGTTCCGGCACCTCGACAGAGAGTCGGCCGGACACACCTGGGGGCAGGCGCTGACCGCCGCGACGGCGACGGCGGGCAGCCGCATCGACTTCCTGTTCTCGGTCCCCTCGGGCGACGAGCGCTGGGAGCCGCGCCACAGCCGCCTGATCCTCGACAGCTCCTTTCCCGAGAGTCGCGAAGGGGTGCTGTGGGCGAGCGATCACTACGGCGTGCTGTGCGACTTCGAGGCGCCGAGCAGTCGGAGCAGCTGCCGGGAGTAGTCTACCAGCGCCCAGGCGGTCGCCAGCGCCACCGCGGTGAAGGTGAGCGCGAACAGCGGCAGGTGGAGCACGATGTGGACCACGCACCAGAACTGCAGCGAGGTGACGATCTTCCCCGAGCGCCGCGGGTGCAGCTGTCCGAGAAGGTCCGGGCGCAGCAGCCAAACCGCGGCGGCGCCGATGCTGTTGACCACGTCGCGCGCGATCAGCACGGCGAGCTGCCAGAGCGGGAGGCCGTGCACGAGGACCAGCGTCGCCAGCACCGGGATGATGAACAGCCGGTCGCAGATCGGGTCGAGCAGGGCGCCGAAGCGGGTCTCCTTGCCGTGCCGCTTCGCCACCCAGCCGTCGAGCCAGTCGGAGATCCCGGCGGCGCAAAGGATGGTGACGGCGACCGCGGGGCGGGTGGCGAAGTGGACGAAGGCGGCGGCGAGTGCGAGCCGCGAGAGTGATATCAGATCCGCGATCATCTATGGTGCCCGCCCATGCCCCTCGCCTGGAGCCTTCCCCCGGACGGCGCGCTCCGCATCCGCGAGCTGCTCGAGGCTGCCGCCGCCCGGACGGGGGCGGCCGAGTGGTATGCCATCGCGGGGGTGGTGCGCAAACTCGATCCCGAGGACACCAAAGCCGTCGTCGGCTACGGGTCGTGGTACGAGCCGGCGCTGCGCAAGCCGCAGAGCTTTCCCGATCTCTATGTGATCGTCGACGACTACGAGCGATATCACCAGCAGGCGGCTGCATGCCTGGATGAACCGGGTGCTGCCTCCCAACGTCTACTTCCTCTGGGACGAGCGCGATGGGCGGCGCGAGGTGCGCGGCAAGTACAACGTGATCAGCACGTCCGACCTCGAGCGCGAGTGCAGCCCGGCCCTGCGCGACCTCTACAACGCCGGCCGCATGACGAAGCTCGTCTGGCTCGCCTGGGCGCGTGACGCGCCGTCGCGCACCTGGCTGATCGACCAGCTCGCCGCCGCCCATCAGACGCTCGTGCCGGTGGCGCTCGGGTTCGTGCCCGAGCGCTTCGACGGCGACGACTTCTCCCTCCAGCTGCTCGGTCTGAGCTACCGAGCGGAGCCGCGGCTCGAGGGCTGGGAGTACGTCCGGGCGCTCCATGCGACTCACGCGGACTACTACCGCGAGCTACACGGCGTCCTGCTCGAGTCCTTCGCCCGATCGACCGCACTGCTCGCGGCCGAAGGGAGCGGGTTTCGCAAGCTCGCGCACCCGCAGTGGGCGGAGATCGAGCGGTGGGCGCGGCGTCTGCTCCGGCGCAGCCGCCGGCGCGGCTACCTGCGCTGGCCGCGCATCGTGCTGACCGAGCCCAACCTGGTGGATCTCGCCGTCAACGAGGCCGAGCGCAAGGCGGGGGTGCGCCTGCGCATCACGCCGCGCCTGCGCCGCCACCCGCTGCTCTTCGGCCTTCCGGAGTTCCTTCGAGTCCTGCGCGAGCGCAAAACGCGCCAGCGCATCGGACGCGATCCCGATGTGACAAAGGCTCGGCGCGGCGCGGGCGAGGACGGCGGGAGCTGAGCTGCCCGTACCGCCGCCCTGCGCCGCTGTCGTCGTTGGGACCTGGCGACCGCGCGGGCAGCCGATCGCCGTCTTCCCCGGCTCCGTGGCGCCACAGTCGTGGAGTTCGCGAACTCTGTACGGAAATATGGATCATATGATATGGGTGCCCGTATGAAGACGACCGTAGAGATTGCAGATACCCTCGCCCGGGAAGCAAAGGAGCTGGCGGCGCGGGAGCATACGACGCTGCGCGAGCTCATCGAGGCCGGCCTGCGCGCGGTGCTGCGAGAGCGACGGAAGAAGGGTGTCTTTCGGCTTCGCGACGTCGCCTTCGGAGGCAACGGCCTGCAGCCCGAGTTCCGCGGCGCGGACTGGGAACGCATCCGCGAGGCCGCTTACGAAGGGCGGGGGACGTGATCGCCGTCGACACCAACGTCCTGGTCTACGCGCACCGCAGCGACTCCGAGTGGCACGATCGGGCGGCCAGGTGTTTGCGCTCCTTGGCCGAGGCGCGCGCAGCGTGGGCGATCCCCTGGCCCTGCGTGCACGAGTTCCTCGCCATCGTCACCCATCCGCGAGTCTACGATCCGCCGACACCGATTGCGGTCGCCCTCGAGCAGGTGGATGCGTGGATCGAATCACCGAGCCTGCTGCTTCTCGGTGAGGGGGCAGAGCATTGGCCGACCTTGCGGCCGCTCATCGGGGCGGGGCGAGTCGCCGGGCCCAAGGTCCACGACGCGCGGATCGCCGCTCTCTGCCTCGCCCACGGAGTGCAGGCCCTTTGGACGGCGGATCGCGACTTCAGCCGCTTCCCCGCGCTGCGGACGGAGAACCCATTGGCGAGCGCAGAAGAATAGGGCTCGGCATCTCCGAGAGGTGTTGAATATCGGGCTGGGCGTCACTCTGTTCAACGCCACGCACCGGTGTCTCAGGGCTCTTCGTCAAAGTTGATCTCCTCGTTGAGGGGTGTGTTCGGGAGAGCCGGCGGCAGGGCGAGTCGGGCGCGCAGGGCGTTGAATTCCGTCTGTAAGACCAGCGACGGGGCCATCGTGGCCGCCAGCTCGTTGGCGCGCTTCTGCAACGCCGCCACCTTCTGGGGATTCTCCGCGGCGAGGTTGTTCTTCTCGGACGGGTCCTGCGCAATGTCGTACAGCTCGACTCCCTGCGGCAGCGGCACGCGCCAGACGAGCTTCCAGTCGCCTTCACGCACCCCGGCGCGGAACAGCTCGACATTGTAAATGAGCTCGCTGCGCGGCGAGGGTTGGCCCGCGCTGATGGTCGGCCACACGTTCATTCCATCCAGCGGCTTCTTCGATTTGGCAGTCGATCCGCCGGCGAGGGCGATCAGGGTCGGGTACATGTCGACCACGTGGATCATGCCGTCCACGATGGTGCCGGCCTTGACGTGGCCGGGCCAGTTGACGACGGCGGGCACACGCGTGCCGCCCTCGTAGAGCGACCCCTTGCCGTCCCGATAGGGGCCGTTGTCGCAGGGGATCTTGATCTTCGACACGTCGTGCTCGCCTGCGAACATGGCGTTGCTGGTGCCGCCATTGTCGCTCTGGAAGATGATGAGCGTGTTGTCGCGCATTTTCTTCCTTTCGAGCGCGTCGAGCACGCGGCCGATCTGGTCGTCCATGGCGGTGATGCTGGCCGCGTAGGCGCGGCGGCTGGGATCGGCGATGTTCTCGTACCGGTCGAGGTATTCCTGCGGCGCCTGGTAGGGCGTGTGCGGAGCGTTGAAGGCGAGGTAGAGGAAAAGGGGCTGCGTCGCCGGCTGCGCGTCGATGAGCTTCACGGCTTCGTTGCCGAGCAAGGTCGTGGAATATCCCTTCTCCGCGACCGGTTCGTCGTTCCGATACCAATCCACCACGCCGTGTTGCTCGTGCGAGAAGTAGTCGATCTCGCCGATCAGCGGGCCGTACTGGTAATCGAAGCCGCGCTGGCGGGGCCAGTATTTGCGATCGCCGTGGCCGAGGTGCCACTTGCCGATGATCGCGGTCTCGTAGCCCGCTTCCCCGAGCGCCTGCGGGAGCAACCATTCGTCGGTCGGCAGGCCGTAAGTGTGCGCGGAAAAGATGACGAGGGTCTGCAGGCCGTAGCGGAACGGATAACGTCCCGTCATCAAGGCCGCACGCGTCGGCGTGCACATCGGCTGCGCGTAAAACTGCTCGAGGCGTGCCCCCCCGGCGGCGAGCCGATCGATGTTCGGCGTCCTGATGTCGGAGCCATGAAAGCCGACGTCCTTCCATCCCTGATCGTCCGAGACGATGTAGACGATGTTGGGCTTCGTCGAGGAGGCGGCGGCCGGTTGCGCCAGTGCGGGGCTGGCCGCCAGCCAGATCCCCGCCGACAACGCGGCGCCGGCGATGGCCCGCGCGCCGACCGATCGGTGCGATCTCCGTTCCTGTCTCATCCTTCCTTCTCCTTCTTGCTCCTTCTTGCGCGCTGCTGGAGCTCCGCTGGTTACTACGAGCTCTCGCTTCATCACAAGCCGCTGATCTTCTGCGCCGGAGCTCTCCCGGCTGATCCACGACCATACCGACGGCAGCTCTTTGTTCATGATCGCGGTGCTGGACGACCTGACTGGGCGCGGCTGGCTGGTGGAGACCGATCCGGGTTGAGCGCTCACGGTCCCAGCGGCGAAGGTGGAGAGGGCTTCGGCACCCGCGATCTCCGAGACGCACGCGCGCTCGTGAGCGCCCTGGACGAATGATCGTCGCCTCAGCCAGAGAGCCGGCTGCACGACGCGGGTGAGGATATCGACCGGATCATCAGCGGCATCTCGGAGCACCCTTTCGTCGAGGCAGTGCATCGCCCAGGGGATGAAATTTGGACAGCACCCGGCCCGGGGGCGTCTTGACCGCGAATCCGTCCTCGCTGCATGTTGGGCGGAACGGCGATATTTCGGCGAGGAGCGAGACATGGAAGAGCGACTGCAGTTCTACATCGACGGGCGCTGGGTCGATCCGGGCGAGCGCCGGGTCCTCGACGTCGTCAACCCGGCGACCGAGGAGCCGTTCGCGCGCATCGCCCTCGGCGCCGCAAACGACGTCGACCGCGCCGTGGCGGCGGCGCGCCGGGCGTTCGAGAGCTTCTCGCGCACCAGCCGCGAGGAGCGCCTCGATCTGCTGCGGCGCATCGTCGCCGCGTACCAGAAGCGCTACGACGATCTGGTGCAGATCCTGTCGCGCGAGATGGGGGCGCCGCTGCGGCTCTCGCGGGCGGCGCAGGTGGCCACGGGCGTCGCCCACCTGAACGAGATGCTGCGCGTGCTGGAGTCGTACGACTTCGAGCAGCCGCAGGGGACGACGATGATCCGCCGCGAGCCGATCGGCGTGTGCGGCTTCATCACTCCCTGGAACTGGCCGGTGAACCAGATCATGTGCAAGGTCGCGCCGGCGCTGGCGGCGGGCTGCACGATGGTGCTCAAGCCGACCGAGATCGCGCCGCTCAACGCGCTGATCCTGGCCGAGGTCTTCCACGACGCCGGCGTGCCGGCGGGCGTGTTCAACCTGGTGAACGGCGACGGCCCCACGGTCGGGCAGGCCATCGCGGCGCACCCCGACGTCGACATGGTGTCGTTCACCGGCTCGACGCGGGCCGGGGTCCTGGTCGCCAAGGCGGCGTCGGACAGCGTCAAGCGCGTCACGCAGGAGCTGGGCGGGAAGTCGCCGAACGTGATCCTCGACGACGCCGACCTCGAGAGGGCGGTGGCCGGCGGAGTCGCCGGCTGCATGACCAACAGCGGCCAGTCGTGCAACGCGCCGACCCGCATGCTGGTGCCCGAGTCGCTGCACGATCGCGCCGCCGAGATCGCCCGCGCGGCGGCGGAGAAGGTGGTGGTCGGCGATCCCTTCGCGGACGGCACGACGCATCGGCCCGGTGGTGAGCGAGACGCAGTGGAAGAAGATCCAGCGCCTGATCCAGCTCGGCATCGACCAGGGGGCGGCGGTGGTCACCGGCGGAGTCGGGCGCCCGCAGGGGCTGGAGCGCGGCTACTACGTGCGCCCCACGGTCTTCGCCGGCGTGCGCAACGACATGACGATCGCGCGCGAGGAGATCTTCGGGCCCGGTTCTCTCGCTGCTGCCGTACCGGGACGAGGAGGACGCCATCCGCATCGCCAACGACACCCCCTACGGCCTCGCCGCCTACGTCTCCTCGGGCGATCTCGAGCGCGCCCGCCGGGTGGCATCGCGCCTGCGCGCCGGCCAGGTGCAGCTGAACGCGGCGAAGCCCGATTTCTCGGCTCCCTTCGGCGGCTACAAGCACTCCGGCAACGGCCGCGAATGGGGCCGCTTCGGCTTCGAGGAGTTCCTCGAGGTCAAGGCGATCCTCGGCTGGTCACCGGCGAGCTGAGAAGAGGAAAGGCAACCACGAAGGAAGAAAGGCAAGTACGAAAAAGGAAAGGAAACTGCGAAGAAGGAAAGGCAACCACGAAGGACACGAAGGTCACGAAGAAGAGGAAGAAGAGCTGGATAGGCTCTGCTGCACCGCAACACCCGTTGCACCAATGCGCGAAAGCCTCAAAACCGATCCCCTATCCTGAAGACGATTTCCCTTCTCTTCCCTTCGCTTTACTCTTTACTACTCCTGCTTCCTCTTCGTGCTCTTCGTGTGCTTCGTGGTTGCATTCCTTTCTTCCGGGTTTGCCTTTCTCTTCTGTCCTCCTCCGTGGTTGCCTTTCTTTCTTCCTCCGCTTTTTTCCTCCGCTCACGCGTCGCCGTCGCGGATCTGCAGGCCGACCGGGAGCGACTCGTCGAGGAGGCGGGCGCGCTCCTGCGCTTCGAGGGGGACGTACTCGGTGACCAGGCGCGCGGCGCGCTCGCCGTGCGGGTGTCTGGCGCAGGCGCTCGGCGAGGCGGCGGCGCAGGTCCTCGTCGAGGTCGCGCTCCCGGTCGCCGACGTAGCGCGCCAGCTGCACGGCGGCGAAGGCGGTCGGGCCGGGCTTGCGCCAGTCGCGGCGCAGCAGCTCCTCGACCCACTCCTCGGCGCTCTGCCGCGCCACCACGCAGTTGAGAGGACCGTGGAAGGGGGCCCGCGCCCCCAGGCGTCCGAGGGCCCAGATCTCCGCGTCGGTCGCCTTGCCCTTGGCGACGGGCGGCAGCAGCGCGCCTCCCAGCTCGGCCTTCGACGGCGCGGAGAGGCGCTCGCAGCTCGCCAGCAGCTGCCAGTACTCGCGCACCTCCTGCGGGCCGACGGCGGAGCGTTTTCCCTTCGACTTCGTCTTCAGGCGCGGCAGCACGAAGGGCGCGACCTGGTTGTAGAGCTCCTGCTGCTGGGCGCGCGACAGGCCGCCGGCGATGCGCTTCCACATGCTCCACCACTCGGCGCGGCACTGCACGGCGCGCGGGAAGCGCAGCCCTTCCGTGTACAGCTTCCACAGCTGCTGGATGCGCCACTCGTCGAGCTCGTGACCGAAGCCGGGACGGAGCAGGAACCCGCACAGGTTGAGCCAGCGCGCCTCGTGCTGCTGGGTGACGCCGCGCGTGGCGCGGCCCTCCCAGAGAACGTCCCACAGCTTGCGGATGGCGGCCAGCGGCCAGGCGTCCCGGCCGGCGTCCATCGCCGCCTCGAGCTCGCGCATCAGCCCGACCGGATCGCCGCCGCCCGGCGCGCCCTCGGGCGGGAAGACGGCCGCGCAACGGCGCGGCGGCGGCTTCGAGTCGCTCCGGCGCGACCTCCAGCTCGCCGGCGCTCTCGGCCGTGCCGCGCTCCTCCTCCGCCACCTCGTGGCCCGCGTCGCGCAGGCTGAACTGCAGGCGCCAGCGGTGGTCGGTGACCAGAGAGCGGCACCACACCTCGAGCGTGCCGATCTCGGTGAGGCGCGAGACCACGTGCACCGGAATGGTGCGCGCGGCGAGCTTCTTGCCGAAGCGGAGAACGGTGCGGATCGGCGGCAGCTCGGTCAGCGAATCGCGCGCCGCCTCGACGACGGCGCCCGACGCGTCGCCGAGGCGCGTGCTCGACGCGTAGAGCGGAAAGCTCACCGGCTGATTGGCGAGGACGTCGAAGGCGGGGCTGGTCACCTCGACCTCGTCGCCCTCGTGCATGCCGCGGTGGACGATGCAGAGCGCCTGGATCGCGTCCGGCGCAGCGGCGCCCGGCGCCGCCAGGCCGAGGTAGTAGGCGCGCGCGCTGCCGCCGCCGATGCGCACGCCGAGCCCGCGCCGCACCAGGCCGTAGTAGGCGGCGCCGCGCGCCACGGCGAGGTCGAGGTCGGTGCTGCGCAGGACGTCGGGCGCCGTCCCGTCGCCCCAGGAGGCGAGCAGGTCGCGCAGCCGGTCGCGGATGATCGCCGGCTTGAGCGCGCCGCCGTTGAAGAGGATGGCGTCGGGCCGGCCGAGCGGCTGGTCGCTCGTCGACGGCGCGGTCGCCGGCGTGCTGGCGCACGAAGGCGGCGAGGTGGCGCGACACCTCCGCCTCGCTGGCGAAGGGCAGCCCCCACTCCTGCAGGCCGGCGCGCGCCGACTTGCGCGGCGCGGCGTCCGGCGGGGTGAGCGGAAAGAAGCCGTCCATCACCAGCTCCTCCACCTCGCGGCGCGCCAGCGAGCCGCTGAGAACGCCGCCCACCACGGCGCGCCCGCGGCCGCCGAGGCGGATCGGCACCTCGTCCGGCGGATCGTCCGACAGCAGCACCTCCTTGGCGCCGCGGCAGAGGCTGGTCAGGGCGTGCCAGCGCTGGCTGTCGAGGCGCTCGCCGAGGCGCGGCTCGAGCCGCCGCGCCAGCGCGACGTCGATGTTGTCGCCGCCGAGCAGGATGTGGTCGCCGACCGCCAGGCGGTCGAGGGTCAGGCGTCCGCCGTCGCGGCCGACGCGGATCAGGCTGAAGTCCGAGGTGCCGCCGCCGATGTCGACGACGAGGACCAGGCGGGCCTCGCGCAGCAGGTCCTGCCAGCGTCCCTCGTTCTCGTCGATCCAGGCGTAGAACGCCGCCTGCGGCTCTTCGAGCAGGATCGCGTGCGGCAGCCCGGCGCGCTCGGCCGCGGCGACGCTGAGCTCGCGCGCCACCTCGTCGAACGACGCCGGCACCGTCAGGACGATCTGCTGCTCTTCCAGGGGCGCGCCGGGGAAGCGCTGCTGCCACGCCTCGCGGACGTGCTGCAGGTAGCGCGACGACGCCTCGACCGGCGACAGCTTGGCGACGTCGTCGGGCGCCGCCCAGGGCAGGATCGGCGCCTCGCGGTCGACGCCGCCGTGACAGAGCCACGACTTCGCCGAGGTCACCAGCCGACCCGGCACGCGGGCGCCCTGGGCGCGGGCGAACTCGCCGACGGCGTAGGTGCGGTGCGGATCCCAGGGCAGGGCGAGCGCCCCGGGGGCGACGTCGTGCTCGCCGCCGACGTACAGGAAAGAGGGTAGGGCGGGGCGCTCGGCGACGGTCGACTCGGCGACCAGCTGCGGAATGGGCAGCGGCACGATGCGGCGCTGCGCGTCCGCCGTGTCGACGTAGGCGACGGCGGAGTTCGTCGTGCCCAGGTCGATGCCGACGATGTAGCGCGCGCGGCTCAAGCGCCGGCCCCTTGCGTTGCCGGCCGGACGTTGAGCTCCAGCTTCCAGCGCTGCTTCTCGTCGCGGCTGACGCACCACAGCTCGAGAACGCCGACCTCGTTCACCCGCGCCTGCAGGTGCACGGGGACCGCCGTCCCCTCGTGCCCCTTCCACGCCAGCGTCGTCTCCAGAGGCGCCAGCTCGTCGATGTCGTCCTCCCACGTCTCCACGGTGGTCCCCACTTCGTCGCGCCGCGTCGCCGAGGACAGGAAGCGGAACTCCGTCGGCTCGCCGACCACGAGACCGAACTCCTGCGCCGGCAGGTCGACCTCGCTGCCTTCCTCGAGACCGTGCGGCACGACGCAGAACGCCTTGATCGGCGGGCGCATGCCGGGCACGGCCGGCATCGCCGTCTCGACGCCGATGTAGTAGACGCGCGCGGTGCCGCCGCGAATGCGCACGCCGCGCCCGCGCCGCGCCAGCCCATAGTAGGCGGCGCCGCGCGCCACCGCGTGCTCGGGATCGCCGCCGGTGAGAACGCGCACGCCGTCCTTGCGGGTGCCGAACCAGCCGTCGATCACCTCGACCAGGCGCCGCTGCAGCTGCGCGGCGCGCATGACGCCGCCGTTGAAGAGGACTGCCGTCGGCCGTGCCGCTCCGGCGCTCTTCGACTCGGCCGCCTGGCCCTGGCGAGCGAGGAACTGCGCCAGGTGGCGGGTGACGGCGGGGTCGCTGGCGTAGGGCAGGCCGATCTCCTGCAGCGCCGTGCGCCGCTGCGCCTGCGGCCGATCGTCGATCTTGCAGCGCGGGAAGAAGCCCTCCACCAGCGTGCTCTCCACCTCGGCGCGCTCGACCTCGGTGCTCAGGCTGCCGCCGACGACCTTGCGTCCGCGCCCCAGGATGGCGATCGGAAAGCGGTTCTCCGCGCCGTCGCCGAGCAGGCGCTCCTTTGCCTCGCGGCAGCTCAGGCCGAGACCGCGAAACTGCCACTCGTCGAGCTTGGTACCCTCGCTGGCGAGCCGTTCGCGCACCCGGTAGGCGAGGGTCAGGTCCATGTTGTCGCCGCCGAGCAGGATGTGATCGCCGACCGCGACGCGCTCCAGGGCGAGCCCGCCGTCCTGCTCGCGGACCGCGATCAGGCTGAGGTCGGTGGTGCCGCCGCCGACGTCGCAGACCAGCACCAGGTCGCCGATTCGCACCGCCTCCCGCCAGGCGTCGCCGTTGGCGTCGATCCAGGCGTAGAAGGCGGCCTGCGGCTCCTCGAGGATCGTGACCTGTGGCAGGCCGGCGTCGGCGGCGGCGCGCGTCGTCAGCTCGCGCGCCACGGCGTCGAAGGAGGCCGGCACGGTGAGCAGGACGTCCTGCTCGGCCAGCGGCGCGGCGGGGAAGGCGGCGTCCCAGGCGTGGCGGATGTGCGCCAGGTACCTGGCGGAGACCTCCACGGGCGACAGCTTGCGCACCTCCTCCGGGCTTCCCCACGGGAGGATCGGCGCCGTCCGATCGGCGCCGGCGTGCGAGAGCCAGGACTTCGCCGACGCCACCAGGCGCGCCGGGACCTCGGCGCCGCGCTGGCGCGCGAAGGCGCCGACGACGTCCTGCTCCTCGCCCCAGGGCAGCGCCAGGGCCTTGGGCGGAAGCTCGCCGGCGGCGGGGATGTACAGAAAAGACGGCAGCAGCGGACGCGCCTCGACGGTGCCCGGCGCCGTCAGCTGCGGGACGTCGAAGACCCGCAGCGGGGCGGCGCCTTCCTCCTGTGCCTCGACACAGGCGACGACGCTGTTCGTCGTCCCCAGGTCGATTCCCACGATGTACTGCGCGCTCATCGGTCGATTGAGAAGTACTCAGCCTGAGCCCTAGCCTCAGCCTCAGCCTTCCGGAATAGGCTGAGGCTGAGGCTAAGGCTAAGGCTAGCAGGCTAAGGCTCAGGCTTGGGCTTAGGCTAAGCAACCTCCACCTCCGCCGGGGCGAGGATGGTCGGATCGAGATCCGCGCTCGTCGGCAGGGCGACCTGCGAGACGCGCCAGCCGCCGTGCTGCAGGGTGCCGCGGAAGGGTGGGCTGCCGTGCACGTTGCCGGTGAGCCGCACCGTGGCGGGATCGAATCCGGGTCCGACTTCGACCTCGGCTCCGTCCTCCTCTGCGTAGATGCGCTCGATCTTCATGCGCTCGTGCAGGGCGTTGCGGCAGCCGCCGTGGATGGCGCGCACCGCGGCGCCGACCTGGGCGTCGCCGTAGGAGGCGATGTCCTCCTCGAGGAAGTCGATCAACCGCCCTTCCTGTTGCAGCAGTGCGAGCAGGCGCAGGGCCGAGACCGGCGAGGGGGGCGGCGGCGCGGCCGGCTGCGCGGCGGGCGCGACGACGGCGGCGCCATCGCCGCGCCGGCCGACCAGAAGGGCGACGACCAGGCCGGCGAGAAGCGGACCGAAGGCAAGGAACCAGACGTAGACCGGGGCGCGAAAGTGCGTGTAGCCGAGCGCGTCGACCAGGCGCGGCACGATGCCCGGATTGGTCAAGTTCAGACCCGGACCGCTGAGGTTCATGACCACGACGACGAGGGCGAGAACGTCGGCGGCGGCGAGAGCGACCGCGACGGCGAAGATCGCGACGATGGGCGTGGCGCGGTTGCGGGCTTGTGGCATCGTAGTCTCCTTCTCTGCTCCCGATCCGATGACCGCCGCAGGCGGTGCCGACAAAAACAGGGACTATAGCGAAGCGGCTCCGCCACCTCCACCCGCCGCGGTTCCTCAGCCTTAGCCTGAGCCTCAGCCTCAGCCTTCCGGAGCACAAGGCTGAGGCTACGGCTACGGCTGAGGCTAAGGTTTCAGCCTTGGACGCCGCCGCTTGAAGCGCGCCCCGGTGACACACTATTGCTGCCCGCATGCGCTGCGTCGGCATCGACCTCGGCGGCACCAAGATCGAGGGCGTCGTGCTGGACGACGACGGCCAGCCGCTGCTGCGCCGTCGGGTGGCGACGGAGAGCGAGCGCGGCTACGACCACATCGTCGCGCGGGTCGTCGAGCTGGCCGAGACGCTGCTCGAGGTCGCCCCCGGCTGTCCTCTGGTGGGAATCGGTACGCCGGGGGCGGTGTCGCGGCGCACCGGCCGCATGAAGAACAGCAACACGATCTGTCTCAACGGCCGCGACCTGCCGACCGACGTCGCACGGCGCCTCGGCCGCCCGGTGCGGGTGGAGAACGACGCCAACTGCTTCACCCTCGCCGAGGCGACGGCGGGCGCGGGGCGCGGCGCCGAGGTCGTCTTCGGCGTGATCATGGGCACCGGCGTCGGCGGCGGCATCGTGGCGCACGGCCGCCTGCTGCGCGGTCCGCAATCGATCGCCGGCGAGTGGGGCCACCAGTCGATCGACCCCTCCGGCCCCGCCTGCTACTGCGGCCAGCGCGGCTGCGTCGAACGCTACGTCTCCGGCCCGGCCGTCGAGGAGAGCTACCGGCGCCTCGGCGGGTCGGCGGCGAGAATGGACGAGATCGCCGGCCGGGCGCGCGCCGGCGAGCCGGCGGCGCGGGCGGCGCTCGACGCCTTCCTCGACCGATTCGGGCGCGGCCTCGCCAACGTGATCGACATCCTCGACCCGGACGTCGTCGTTCTCGGCGGCGGCCTGTCCAATGTCGACGAGATCTACGCCGCCGGCCGCGACGCGGTGGCGCGCTACGTCTTCAACGACGAGCTGCGCACGCCCATGCGGCGAAACCAGCTCGGGGACTCGGCGGGGGTGTTCGGAGCCGCCTTCCTGGCGCGCCAGGCAGCGTAGTCGACTGCACCCACGTTTTATTCTGCCGGATCCACATTCGGCCTAATTTTTCCATGGCCAGGGGCTTGTCAGCAGCGTTTGATTCGGATATTCGGCCAACTACCCTTATGAAATTCGTCGACGAGCAATGCGATCTGGACGCCATCGACCTGCAGATCCTCATCCTTCTGCAGGAGCACTGCAAGGTGCCGTTGGCGAAGATTGGCGAGAAGGTCGGGCTGTCGCCGCCGGCGGTGATCGAGCGCATCAAGAAGCTCGAGGACAGCAAGGTGATCGTCGGCTACACGGCGTTGCTGGACGCCCGCAAGCTGGGGCGCGACATCACCGCCTTCATCGGCGTGTCGGTCACCCACCCGCGCACCATCGAGGAGTTCGAGCGCCAGATCGACAGCCGCTCCGAGGTCCTCGAGTGCCACCACGTCACCGGCGGTTACACGCTGCTTCTCAAGGTCCGCACGATCAACACCAGCACGCTCGAGGAGCTCATCAGCCAGATCCGTTCCGTCGAGGGAGTGGCGCGCACGGAGACGATGGTGGTGCTGTCGACCCACACCGAGCGTTCGCAGATCTCGCTGAAGCTCGACTCGACGCCCGGCAAGAGGCGCGTCCGCCGCAACGGCGACAAGGTGGTCCTGCAGGGCGAGACGGCGAGCTGAGGGAGGCGTATGACCGCACGACGACTACGACGGCTGGAGCGCCAGGGGCTGTACGATCCGTTCTTCGAGCACGACGCGTGCGGCGTCGGCTTCGTCGCCAACATCAACGGCGACCGCTCGCACGACATCGTCCGCAAGGGGCTGCAGGTCCTGCGAGAACCTCGACCCACCGCGGCGCCTGCGGCTGCGACCCGCTCACCGGCGACGGCGCCGGCATGCTGGTGCAGATCCCGCACGAGTTCCTGCGCAAGGCGTGCGCGTCGATCGGCATCGAGCTGCCGGCGCCCGGCGAGTACGGCGTCGGCCTGGTGTTCCTGCCGCGCGACGTGCGCGAGCGCAACCACTGCGAGCAGCAGTTCGAGCAAGATCGTCCGCGAGGAGGGGCAGCGTCTGCTCGGCTGGCGGCAGGTGCCGGTCGACGACTCGAAGTGCGGCTCGCTGGCGCGCGAGAACCTGCCCGAGATCCGCCAGGTCTTCATCGGCCGCGGCCGCGAGACCGCCGACGAGGCGGCGCTCGAGCGCAAGCTCTTCGTCATCCGCAAGCGCATCGAGCGACTGATCCGCGAGTCGAGCCTCGACGACCGCGAGTTCTTCTACGTCCCGAGCCTCTCGGCGCGCACGCTCGTCTACAAGGGCCTGCTCCTTCCCGAGCAGATCCCCGCCTTCTACCCCGACCTCGTCGACCCGCGACTTCAAGAGCGCCCTCGCGCTCGTCCACCAGCGCTTCAGCACCAACACGCTTCCCGATCGTGGGACCGCGCCCACCCGTACCGCTTCATGGCGCACAACGGCGAGATCAACACGCTGCGCGGCAACATCAACTGGATGCACGCCCGCCAGAGCGCCGTTCGCCTCGCCGCTGTTCGGCGACGACATGAAGAAGATCCTGCCGATCATCGAGCCGAACGGCAGCGACTCGGCGATGTTCGACAACGCCCTGGAGCTGCTCGTCCACACCGGGCGCTCGCTGCCGCACGCGGTGATGATGATGATCCCCGAGGCGTGGCAGAACCACGAGTCGATGAGCGAGAGCAAGCGGGCGTTCTACGAGTACCACGCCTGCCTGATGGAGCCGTGGGACGGCCCGGCGTCGATCGCGTTCACCGACGGCACGCGTGATCGGCGCGGTGCTCGACCGCAACGGCCTGCGGCCGTCGCGCTACGTGGTGACCAAGGACGGCCTCGTGGTGATGGCCTCCGAGGTCGGGCGTGCTCGACATCGCGCCCGAGAACGTCGCTCCACAAGGGCCGCCTGCAGCCGGGCCGCATGTTCCTGGTCGACACCGACGCAGGGGCGCATCATCGACGACGAGGAGCTCAAGGAGGGCATGGCCGCGCGCCAGCCCGTACCGCAACTGGCTCGACGAGCAACCTGGTGCGGCATGGAGGACCTGCCGGCGCCGCGCGAGGTGGCGCCGCTACGAGCCCGACGACGACCTGCTCACCGCGCCAGCAGGCCTTCGGCTACACGCTCGAGGACCTGCGCATGCTGATGGCGCCGATGGCGATCAACGGCCAGGAGGCCGTCGGCTCGATGGGCACCGACACGCCGCTGGCCGTGCTTCCGACCAGCCGCAGCTGCTGTTCAACTACTTCAAGCAGCTCTTCGCGCAGGTCACCAACCCGCCGATCGACCCGATCCGCGAGGAGCTGGTGATGTCGCCGGTGACCACCATCGGCCCCGAGCAGCAACCTGTTCGAGGAGACGCCGCGAGCACTGCCGCCAGCTGCGAGCTCGAGCAGCCCGATCCTGACCAACGAGCGAGCTGGCGCAGATCAAGCGAGATCGACGCAACGGCGAGCTGCGCACCGCGACGCTGCCGATGCTGTTCACGGTGCGCGACGGCGGCGAGCGGGCTGCGCGAAGGCGCTCGACGAGCTGTGCGCGACGGCCGCCGAGGCGGTCGAGGACGGGCGCGACGATGCTGATCCTCTCCGACCGCGGCGTGGACGAGGAGCACGCGCCGATCCCGAGCCTGCTGGCCACCGGCGCGGTGCACCACCATCTGATCCGCGAGGGCACTGCGCACGCGCTGCGGCCTCGTCGTCGAGACCGGCGAGCCGCGCGAGGTGCATGCACTTCGCGCTGCTGATCGGCTACGGCGCCGGCGCGATCAACCCCTACCTGGCGTTCGAGACGCTGGCCGAGCATGATCGCGCGACGGCATGCTGCAAGGACGTCGACGTCGAGGAGGCGATCGAGCACTACATCAAGGCGGTCAACAAGGGCCTGCTCAAGGTCGCTGTCGAAGATGGGCATCTCGACGCTGCAGAGCTACCGCGGCGCGCAGATCTTCGAGGCCATCGGCCTCAATCACGACGTGATCGACCGCTACTTCACCTGGACCGCCGTCGCGCATCGAGGGCGTCGGGCTCGACGTGATCGCGCGCGGAGTGCGCGGCGCGCCACCACGCACGCCTTCGAGGTGCTCGCCGTCGCTCGACGGCGACCTCGACGTCGGCGGCCAGTACCAGTGGCGCCGGCGCGGCGAGTTCCACATGTTCAACCCGGAGACGATCGCCAAGCTGCAGCACGCCGTGCGCGCGGGCAGCTACGCGCTGTTCAAGGAGTACACGCAGCCTGGTCAACGACCAGAGCCGCAAGCTCGTGCACGCTGCGCGGCCTGCTCGAGTTCAAGCCGGGCAAGCCGATCCCGCTCGAGGAGGTCGAGCCGGCCGAGCGAGATCGTCAAGCGCTTCAAGACCGGCGCCATGTCGCTCGGCTCGATCAGCCGCGAGGCGCACGAGAACCTGGCCATCGCCATGAACCGCATCGGCGGCAAGTCGAACACCGGCGAGGGCGGCGAGGACCCGGTGCGCTTCACGCCGCGACCCGAACGGCGACTGCGGCGCAGCGCGATCAAGCAGGTGGCGTCGGGCCGCTTCGGCGTCACCAGCTACTACCTGGTCAACGCCGACGAGCTGCAGATCAAGATGGCGCAGGGCGCCAAGCCCGGCGAAGGCGGCCAGCTGCCCGGCCACAAGGTCGACGAGTACATCGCCAAGATCCGCTACTCGACGCCGGGCGTCGGCCTGATCTCGCCGCCGCCGCACCACGACATCTACTCGATCGAGGACCTCGCCCAGCTCATCCACGACCTGAAGAACGCCAACGACCGCGCCCGCATCAGCGTCAAGCTGGTCGCCGAGGTCGGCGTCGGCACGGTCGCCGCGGGCGTGGCCAAGGCGCAAGGCCGACGTGGTCCTGATCAGCGGCTACGACGGCGGCACCGGCGCCTCGCCGCTCACCTCGATCAAGCACGCCGGCATCCCCTGGGAGCTCGGCCTGGCCGAGACGCAGCAGATGCTGGTGATGAACGACCTGCGCGGCCGCATCCGCGTCGAGACCGACGGGCAGCTCAAGACCGGGCGCGACGTGGCCATCGCGGCGCTGCTCGGCGCCGAGGAGTTCGGCTTCGCCAGCGCCGCGCTGGTCGCCTCGGGCTGCATCATGATGCGCGTCTGCCACCTCAACACCTGCCCGGTCGGCATCGCCACGCAGGACCCGGTGCTGCGCAAGAAGTTCGAGGGCAAGCCCGAGCACGTGGTCAACTTCATGATGTTCATCGCCGAGGAAGTGCGCGAGATCATGGCCGAGCTCGGCTTCCGCACCATCGACGAGATGGTCGGCCGCGTCGATCGCCTCGACGTCGCGCGACGCCATCGACCACTGGAAGGCGCGCGGCCTCGACCTGACCGCGATCCTGCACAAGCCCGAGGTCGCCCCGAGGAT
Organism: uncultured bacterium; assembly: GCA_963721115.1. Lineage (GTDB taxonomy): Bacteria > Desulfobacterota > Binatia > HRBIN30 > CADEER01 > CAVRIA01. The sequence continues at coordinate 17,952 of CAVRIA010000020.1, read as the reverse complement.
CGCCACGCACTGCGTGCAGCCGCAGGACCACGGCCTCGACAGGGCGCTCGACAACGAGCTCATCGAGCTGGCGCGCGCCGGCGCTCGAGCGCGGCGAGCCGGTCGAGATCGCGATGCCCATCCGCAACATCAACCGCACCGTCGGCACGATGCTGTCGGCCGAGATCTCGCGCCGCTGGGGCGCGGACGGGCTGCCGCCGGAGACGATCCGCATCAGCTTCACCGGCTCGGCGGGCCAGAGCTTCGGCGCCTTCATGGCCAACGGCATCGCCGTGCATCTCGAAGGCGACGCCAACGACTACTTCGGCAAGGGCCTGTCGGGCGGCCGCATCGTCGTCGTGCCCGCCGGCGCGAGGCGACGTTCGTGCCCGAGGAGAACATCATCGTCGGCAACGTCGCGCTCTACGGCGCCACCGGCGGCGAGGTGTTCCTCCGCGGCATGGCCGGCGAGCGCTTCGCGGTGCGCAACAGCGGCGCCACCGCGGTGGTCGAGGGCGTCGGCGACCACGGCTGCGAGTACATGACCGGCGGCACGGTGGTCGTGCTCGGCAAGACCGGGCGCAACTTCGCCGCCGGCATGAGCGGCGGCATCGCCTACGTGCTCGACGAAGACGGCGACTTCGCCAGCCGCTGCAACCAGGAGATGGTGGAGCTCGATCCGCTGGACGACGGACGATCTCGACCGCGCTGCAAAGACCTGATCCACCGGCACTACGACGCACACGCAGAGCGCGGTGGCGTGGCGTCTCCTGTCCGGGTGGAAGGAGTACGCCGGCCGGTTCGTGAAGGTCATGCCGGTCGAGTACCGCCGCGTCCTCGCCAAGCAGCACCTCGACTCGGACGCCGCGAAGCTGGCAAGCGTCTGACAAGCCACGGAAGAGCTCGGACAAAATGGGAAAGATCACTGGTTTTCTCGAGATCGATCGCAGCCTGCCGCCGCGCCGGCCGGTGCAGGAGCGGCTCAAGGACTGGCGCGAGCTGGAGGGCAAGCTTGCCGGAGGAGAAGCTGCAGGAGCAGGGCGCCCGCTGCATGGACTGCGGCATCCCGTTCTGCCACAAGGGCTGCCCGCTCGGGAACATCATCCCCGACTGGAACGACCTGGTCTATCGCGGGCGCTGGAGAGCGGCGATCGAGCGGCTCCACTCGACCAACAACTTCCCGGAGTTCACCGGCCGCGTCTGCCCCGCGCCGTGCGAGGAGGCCTGCGTCCTCAACATCAACGACGACCCGGTCACCATCAAGCAGATCGAGAAGCAGATCGATCGACCACGCCCTGAAGGAGGGCTGGGTGGTTGCTCAGATCCCGGCGCGGCGCACCGGCAAGAAGGTCGCGGTCGTCGGCTCCGGGCCGGCCGGCCTCGCCTGCGCGCAGCAGCTGGCGCGCGCCGGCCACCTGGTGACGCTCTTCGAGCGCGCCGACCGCATCGGCGGCCTGCTGCGCTACGGCATTCCCGATTTCAAGATGGAGAAGCACCTCATCGACCTCCGCATGCAGCAGATGGAGGCGGAAGGGGTGACCTTCCGGCCGGGGGTGAACGTCGGCTTCGACGTCGCCACGGCGGATCTGCAGAGGGAGTTCGACGCGATCGTCCTGTCGGGCGGCGCGACCAAGCCGCGCGACCTGCCGATTCCCGGCCGCGAGCTGGACGGCATCCACTTCGCGATGGAGTTCCTGCCGCAGCAGAACAAGGTGGTGGCGGGCGACCGCGTCGAGGGGCAGATCAGCGCCCGCGGCAAGCGCGTCGTCATTCTCGGCGGCGGCGACACCGGGTCCGACTGCCTCGGCACCTCCAACCGGCAGGGAGCCCTCTCGGTGCACCAGTTCGAGCTGCTGCCGGAGCCGCCCGAGCGGCGCACGCCGGACATGCCGTGGCCGTACTGGCCGATGATCCTGCGCACCTCGAGCTCGCACGAGGAGGGCGTGATCCGCGACTGGAGCATCAACACCAAGCACTTCTCGGGGAACGGCGGGCGCGTCGAGAAGCTGCACGGCGTGCGCCTGGAGTGGAAGCAGGGCGACAACGGGCGCCCGCAGATGGTCGAGATTCCCGGCAGCGAGTTCGAGCTGGAGGCGGACCTCGTGCTGCTCGCCCTCGGCTTCCTCGGCCCGGAGCGCGAGGGGCCGATCAGCGACCTCGGCGTCGAGCTCGACCAGCGCGGCAACGTCGTCGCCGACGAGAGCTACATGAGCACGGTGCCGGGCGTGTTCGCCTGCGGCGACCTGCGCCGCGGCCAGTCGCTGGTGGTGTGGGCGATCTGGGAAGGGCGCGAATGCGCGCGCGGCGTCGACCGCTTCCTGATGGGCCACACCGACCTGCCGGCGAGCCCGCAGCTGTGAAACAGTAATCAGTGATCAGCGATCAGTTGTCAGTGTCGCCCCGGGCTGCGCCGGATCATTCGAGCTAAGAAACACACGGACTTCCGGAACAGGCTGAGGCTGAGGCTCAGGCTCGGGCTAAGGACGGTGCGCGCTTCGCGCGGTCTTTGGGATCGATCCTCAGCCTCAGCCCGAGCCTTCGCCTTTGCCTACGAACCCGAGCGCAGCCGGGTGAGTTCCAGGTCAGTCACTGATCACTGATCGCTGTTTTTTCTTCTTTCCTTTGCGGCCGGGGGTGGGTAGCTTGGATGTAGCTGCCCCAATCTCATGTCCCTTCGAGACGTCACTCTCGCGATCGTTCTGCCCTTCGCGGTGGTCGGGCTCTCCGCCTGGATCGCCGCCCTGAGCATGCTCCTGGTCGCCGTCACCAACCGCCGCGGCTAGTCGGGCAGCCTCCGAAGCCCGGTCAGCGGTCGAGTCCCTGGCTTCGCGACGGTGCAACAACGTCGCGCCGCGTTGCATCCCTACGATCGAGTTGATCGGTGAGCGGCCCTTGTATCCGCTGGCAAAGGGGGGGTCATGAGGAGAAGTCGCAACCTCGCGAGTCCGCGTCGAGTCGCTCGCTGGGCGCCGCTGCTGCTGAGCCTCGGTGCGCTGTGTCTGGGCGCCTGCGGCGACGACAACGAAGGGGGAGCGCCCACGCCCGCCGCGTCGCGGACGGCGACCGGAACACCGGCGTCCTCGCCGACCGGCGTCGTACTGACCCCGACCTTTCAGGCGGCGCGGACGGCGACGTTCGGGCCGATCGCGACGGCCAGCGGCGGGCCCGAGGTCACGCGCACGCCCCCGCCGACTGAGGTCTTCACGCCCAGTCGCACACCCGGTCTTTTGCCGCAGGGCGGTGACGGGGGGGCGATAGAAATCGAGCCGACGAACGGCTTTCCGGGCGACGTCGTGACGATCGAAGTTTCGCTGGCGACCTTCGACGCGGTCGCCGGTACGCAGAACGATCTCGTCCTGGATGCGCGGGCGCCGATCCGCGCGCGCCAGGACGGAGAGCCCGATTGCGCGGGAAATCCGGCCATCGAAAAAGATGCCTTCTCCAGTTTTCTTCCCCCCGGCTGCACCCCCGGCGTCGACTGCTCCGCGGTGCGCGTCCTCGTGATCTCGTTGACCAATGTCGACCCGATCCCGAGCGGCTCCGTTCTCTACACGTGCAACGTCGCCATCGCGCCCGAGGCGCGGCTGGGAGATGCCGTACCCCTGGCGTGCGAGAACCCCGGCTTGAGCAACCCGCAAGGCGAGGAGCTCCCCGCCCACTGTGGCGATGGACTCGGTGGTGATTGGGGAACTGCCGCCGACGCCTACCCCGCAGCCGACCCGGACGCCGGCACCACCGACCCCGACCCGCCAGCCGACGCGCACGGTGGCGCCGCACGCGGAGCTGGCACTCGGCACTGCCGCCGGCGCCCCGGGCGAGGAGATCCTGGTCGACGTGACCCTGGCGGACGTCGAGCAAGGGTACGAGGTCAGCGCTACCCAAAACGACATCCTCTTCCCGCCCGGCGCGCACGTGGTGATCAAAGAGGACGGCAAGCCCGACTGCTCGGTCAATCCCGCCATCGACAAGGGGGCGACGGCGTTCGCGTTTCTGCCTTCGGCCTGCGCGTTCCCGGGCTGCACGAGCATGCGAGCGCTGGTTCTCGCGATCGACAATGTGGACCCGATTCCCCCCGGCTCGGTGCTCTATACGTGCCGGTGGATGCTGTCGGACGAGGCCGCCGCGGGCGACGCTCTGCCCCTCCCCTGCGAAGAGGCGCTTGCCAGTGATCCGGGAGGCGTCGCGCTCGGGCTCCGCTGCGCGAGCGGTGAGATCTCGGTCGCGGCGCCGCCGCCCTGAGATAGGGGCAACAGGGCGAGTCCGCCTTTTTTCCACAGGATGAAAATGCGCGCGAGTGGTTCGGCTCCCTCTCCCGGATGAGGCTGTCGATTTTCTCCTGGCGAGAGAAGCGACTCCGACTTCCCCCTTTGAAAAAGGGGGATTGAGGGGGATTTGTCCGAACGAATCCATTTCAAAATCCCCCCTGACCCCCCTTTTCCAAAGGGGGGAATCTCGACCCTCGAGAAAGTCGACAGACTCTTCCAAAGGGGGGAACCAGACCAGACCAGAAAATCGACAGCCGCCGGGAGAGGGAATCCCTACGATAGCAGCGAGCAGAGAAACACGCGCTCTCTCTCCCCGCCCGCCGGCGCCGACTTGCCGGAGCCCGTTGCGTCGGCTATTTAGTGAACTGACTGGTCAGTGCACTAAATGCAGGTCACCGCTCCGATACCGCCGGGCGTCTCGCCGCGGCGCGGCCGCCCGCGCACGGCGGGGCTGCGCGAGACGATCCTGCGCGCCGCCGAGGGCATCTTCGCGCGGCACGACTTCCACGAGGTCCTCATGGACGACGTCGCCGGCGCGGCCGGCGTCGCCAAGGGAACCCTGTATCGCTACTTTCCGGGCAAACACGAGCTCTACCTGGCCGTCATGTTCCGCGGCATCGAGCAGCTGCGCGACGAGCTGCAGGCGGTCGTGGAGAAGCCCGATCCGCCGCTGCGCAAGATCGAGCGCGTCGTGCACTGCGTGCTCGCCCACTTCTGGAGCCGCAAGCTGTTCTTCGCCCTCATCCACCGCAACGAGCACAAGGCCGGCGACCCGGATCACCGCGAGTGGATGCGGCGCCGTTCGGAGCTGTCGCGCATCGTCCAGCGGGCGATCGAGGAGGCCGCGGCGGCGCGCGTGGTGCGGCCCGTCGACCCGCGCATCGCGACCGAGATGCTGTTCGGCATGCTGCGCGGCGTGAACCGCTTCCGCGGACCGGAGGACACCCTGGAGGGCCTGGTACAGATGGTGGTCGAGATTTTCCTCGCCGGCGCGGGCACGGCGGCGACCCGACGCAAGCTCGCGCTCGCGTCCGACGGGGGACGTTAGATGTCGAAAGGAATCCTCATCGCCTTCGTGGCGTTGAATGTGACGACGGCCGCGGCCGCTGGCGCGGCGGAGGCGAAGCCGGTGAAGAGCCTGGCCGAGTGCATTGCGATCGCGGTGGAGAACCATCCCACCCTCGGCGCCGCCGCGGCCTCGGTGCGGGCGGGCCAGCAGCGTGTCCGGCAGGCGACCTCGGCCTACCTGCCGCAGGTCAGCGCCACCTATGGCGCCAACCGCCGCTACACCAGCGCCTCGGCGCGGACGGGAACCAACGTCGGCACCCAGTCGCAGACGTTCAACTTCTTCAACGGCGGTTTCGGCTTCACGCAGCTGCTGTTCGACTTCGGGCAGAATCTGGATTCGATTCGGGCGGCGCAAGCGGGCGAGGAGTCGCTGCAGGCCGACGCGACGACGCAGCGCGAGACGGTCGTGCTCAACGTCAAGCAGTCGTACTTCGGTCTGCTCGCCGCGCAACGCCTCCTGGCGGTGGCGGAGGAGACCGTGCGGCAGAACCAGCAGCACCTGGATCTGGCGCAGGGACGCTTCGACGTCGGTCTGGCGGCGAAGTTCGACGTCACGCAGGCCAAGGTGCAGCTCGCCAACGCCGAGCTCGGTCTCGTCACCGCCCGCAACAACGTCGCCCTGGGGCACGCCATGCTCCACAACGCGCTCGGCCTCAGCACGCCCCTGGACTTCGACATCGTCGACAGCCTCGATCGTCACGAGGTGCAGATCGGCGAGGAGGCGGCGCTGGACGCCGCCTACGACAAGCGGCCGGAGCTGCGGAGCATCCGCGCGCAGGAGCGCGCGGATTCGGAGCAGATCGCGGCGCTGCAGAAGGACTATCTTCCTTTCGTGACCGGCAACGGCGCGTACGACTTTACCGGGAACAGCTCCCCGGATCAGGCGAGCTGGAACATCGGCCTCAATGTGAATCTCTCCCTGTTCAACGGCGGCCTCACCACGGCGCAGATCGGCGAGGCCAAGGCCAATCTGTCGAATCTGCGCTTCAACGAGGAGGCGCTGAAGCAGAACATCGAGCTCGAGGTGCGCCAGGCGCTGCTCAACCTGCAGCAGGCGTCGGAGAGCATCGACGTCTCGGCAAAGGCGCTGGAGGAGGCGCGCGAGAACCTCGATCTGGCCGAGAACCGCTATCAGACGGGCGTCGGCAGCATCATCGAGCTCACCGACGCCCAGGCGTCGTTCACCTTCGCCAACGCCAGTCACGTGCGCGCCCTGTACGACTACCGCACGGCGTTGGCGGCGGTCGAGAAGGCGACCTCGGAGAGCTTCGGCGACGAGTGAAGGCGATGCGCGCGGACCCGCGAGGACGAGAAGAGATGAACGAAAGACCGACGGATTCCCTGCGATTCGACGCGGACGCCTCCGAGGCCGCGCCGCCGCGCCGCGGCGCAAGAGTCGCGTTCGGCTGGTCGCCGCCGCCGTCGCGCTCGCCGTCCTGGCGGCGGCGGTGGCCTACGGCTACTGGCGCCACGGCGCCGCGGAGACCGCGGACGAATACGTCACCGACGCGGTCGACCGGGGCCCGATCGCCTCGACCGTCACCGCCACCGGCACCGTCAACCCCGTCACCACCGTGCAGGTGGGGACCAACGTCTCCGGTCCGATTCAGGCGATCTACGTCGACTACAACTCGCTGGTGACCAAGGGGCAGCTGGTCGCCAAGATCGATCCCGCCCCCTTCGAGGTCAAGGTGCGCCAGGCCGAGGCCGACGTCGCCAACGCCCGCGCGAAGGTGCAGAAGGACCAGGCGGATCTGGAGTTCAAGCGCCTGACGTACGAGCGCAACCGGACGCTGGGCGGCAGAAACCTCATCTCGCAGAACGACGTCGACACGGCCAAGAGCAACTACGATCAGGCCGTGGCGCAGCTGGCGCTCGACCGCGCCAGCGTCCAGCAGACGGAGGCGGCGCTGCAGGCGGCGCGCATCAATCTCGCCTACACCAACATCACCTCGCCGGTCGACGGCGTCGTGGTGGCGCGCAACGTCGATGTCGGTCAGACCGTGGCGGCCAGCTTCCAGACGCCGACGCTGTTCCTGATCGCCCAGGATCTCACCAAGATGCAGGTCGACACCAACGTCAGCGAGTCGGACATCGGCGACATCCGTCCGGGTCAGCCGGCCTCGTTCACCGTCGATGCCTATCCGGGCAGACCCTTCCGCGGTGTCGTCAAGCAGGTGCGCAACGCTCCGATCACGGTGCAGAACGTCGTCACCTACGACGTCGTGGTGGCGGTCGACAATCCGAAGATGGAGCTCAAGCCGGGCATGACGGCGACGGTGGCGATCACGACCGCCGAGCGCGACGACGTCCTGCGCCTGTCGCTGCGGGCGCTGCGCTTTCATCCCGAGGCCAAGTCCGGTGCCGGGGCCGTCGCCCCACACGCGCGCGGGAAAGCGGAGACCGTCTGGGAGATGCAACCGGACGGCACGCTGCGCGAGATCGAGGTCGAGACCGGCGTGCGCAACGAGCCAGTACGCCGAGCTCGTCTCCGGCGACCTGCGCGAGGGCGACGAGCTGGCGATCGCCTTCCGCCGCCGCGCGCCGCCAGCGCGAGGCCCCGTCCCTTCCGTTCGGCATGCGGCGTCACTAGTGGCTAGCGAGATGGACGCGCCCCTGATCCGCACCCGCGACGTGTGGAAGATCTACGAGCTCGGCGACGTCGAGGTGCAGGCGCTGCGCGGCGTCTCGCTGGACATCGAGGCGGGGGAGTTCCTCGCCGTCATGGGCGCCTCCGGCTCGGGCAAGTCGACCTTCATGAACATCGTCGGCTGCCTCGACCGCCCGACGCGCGGCCGCTACCTGCTCGCCGGCACCGACGTGTCGACCCTGTCGGCGGACGAGCGCGCCGAGCTTCGCAACCGCCGCCTCGGCTTCGTCTTCCAGAGCTTCAACCTGATGCCGCGCACGACGGCGCTCGAGAACGTCGAGCTGCCGCTTGTTCTACGGCGACGTGCCCTTGCACGACCAGCACCGGCGCGCCGCCGAGGCGCTGGCCGCCGTGGGCCTGGCCGGGCGCGAGCACCACATGCCGAGTCAGCTCTCCGGCGGGCAGCAGCAGCGCGTCGCGATCGCCCGCGCCCTGGTCAACCGCCCCTCCGTGGTGCTCGCCGACGAGCCGACCGGCAATCTCGACAGCCAGGCGAGCGCCGAGATCATGGAGATCTTCGGCAACCTCAACCGCGAGCACGGCATCACCGTCGTGCTGGTCACGCACGAGCAGGACATCGCGGCGTACACGGACCGGGTCATCACCTTCCGCGACGGGCGGGTGGTCTCCGACGTGTCTCAGCGCGCGGCGGTGTCGGGGGAACGGGGCGCATGAAGCTCTTTCTCATGACCATGCGCACGGCGCTGCGGGCGCTGCGGCGCAACAAGCTGCGCTCGGCGCTGACCATGCTCGGCATCATCATCGGCGTCGCCGCGGTCATCGCCATGGTCAGCATCGGACAGGGGGCGAACGCCGCCGTGCAACAGCAGATTCTCAGCCTCGGCAACAACATGCTGATGGTGGTCCCCGGCGCCACCACCTCCGCCGGCGTCCGCTCCGGCTGGGGCGGCGTGTCGACGCTGACGGTCAACGACGCGAACGGCATCGAGCGCGATTGCCCGTCGGTCGCCGCGGTGACCTACATGAAGCGCGAGATCGTCCAGGTCGTCTACGGCGACCAGAACTGGTCGACGGCGGCGCAGGGCGTCACGGCGTCCTACCAGAAGGTGCGCGACTGGTCGCTGGCGATGGGCAGCTTCTTCACCGAGCAGGACGACGCGGCGGCCAGCCGGGTGGTGGTGCTGGGGCAGACGGTGGTCGATCACCTGTTCGGGCCGGGCGAGGATCCGATCGGAGCGACCCTGCGCATCAAGGACGTGCCCTTTCGCGTCGTCGGCGTGCTGGAGTCCAAGGGCCAGACCACGTGGGGGCAGGATCAGGACGACACGGTGATCATCCCGTTCTCGACCGCCGAGCGCCGCGTGCTGGGCACCTCGTTCATCGGCAGCGTCGACATGATCTTCGCCTCGGCGGTGTCGAGCGAGGACATTCCCGAGGCCGGCGCGGAGATCACCGCGCTTCTCCACCAGCGCCACCACATCCAGTCGGGCCAAGAGGACGATTTCACCGTCCGCAACCTCAACGACCTCGCGAAAGCCTCCGAGAGCGCCAGCAAGGTGATGACCAGCCTGCTGCTCAGCGTCGCCTCGATCTCGCTGCTGGTCGGCGGCATCGGGATCATGAACATCCTGCTGGTGTCGGTCACCGAGCGCACGCACGAGATCGGCATCCGCATGGCCGTCGGCGCCAAGAGCCGCCACATCCTGCTGCAGTTCCTCGTCGAGGCGGTGATGCTCAGCATGGTCGGCGGCTTCGTCGGCGTCGTGCTCGGAGTCGCCGGGGCGCGACTGATCTCGTACATCGCGTCCTGGCCGACGCTCCTGTCGACGACGGCGATCGTCGTCTCGTTCCTGTTCTCCGGCGCCGTCGGAATGTTCTTCGGCTTCTATCCCGCCCGCAAGGCCTCGCGCCTCGATCCGATCGCGGCTCTGCGCTACGAGTGACCGGGCCTGAAGAGGCAACCACGAAGTTCGTCATGAGCTACGCTCGCCCGAAGAGACATGAAAAAGGCAACCACGAAGAACACGAAGATCACGAAGGCGAGAACGGAAACGCCGAGCGAAGGGCTCCGCGCGCCTCGAGCGATCGGCGCAGGGCGGCGACGAGGCGGTTGACGCCGTCTTCGGCGGCCGCCGTTCCGAAGACGTAGAAGTCCGGCCGCTGCAGGACCGCCGCGGCGCCGCTCTTCGCGAACCAGCGGGCATAGCTGCCGTCCACGTCGACGACGGGCCCGTCGCCGGCGACGCGCGCGGCGATGCCGCCGATCGAGGCGAAGAAGGCGGCGAGGTCCGGGTCGAGATGCGCCGCCGGGTCGAAATCGGTCGCCAGCAGGATCCAGCCCGCGCCGACGACGTCGTCGAACAATCCGCACGCCGCGCCGCGCCGCACGCGGCCCTGCAGGAAGAGTCGGCCGGCGAGGGCGTCGCCCTCGAGCAGGACGCCGGGGCCGATCGCCGGCGGCGGCAGGGCCGGGGCGGGTCCCTGCTTGGCGGCGGCGATCATGGCGGCGTCGCGCGCGGCCGCTTCCGCGGGGTCGGCGACGCAGATCACCCGGCCGAGCCCCATCGAGAAGTCGATGACGGCGCGCACGTGCGGAATGCGCTCGCTCGGGTAGGTGTCGAGCAACCCCTCGGGCGCGCGGCCCGACAGCACGAGGTCGAGCTTCCAGGCCAGGTTGGCGGCGTCGCGGATGCCCGAGCACATGCCCTGGCCGGCGAAGGGGGGCATCTGATGAGCCGCGTCGCCGGCGATGAGCAGGCGGCCGCGCCGCCAGGTGTCGACCCAGCGCGCCTCGAAACGGTACACGGCGTGGCGTTCCAGCGTCGCGTTGGCCGGCGTGACGTCCCACGGCTGCAGCAGCCGCCACGCGGTCGCCTCGTCGTCGAGATCGTCGATGCTCTCGCCGGGCAGGCGCATGAACTCCCAGCGCCGCCGGCCCGGCCCGCCGCACACGATCGTGGTCGGCCGCGCCGGATCGCAGAGCTGCCAATTGAGCGGTTCCCAGGTTCCGCTGCCGGTGCGGGATGACGTCGACGATCAGCCAGTCGAAGAAGAAGCCGAGGTCGGTGACCGTGGCGTCGAGCTGCCGGCGGACGAAGCTGTTGGCGCCGTCGCAGCCGGCGACGTAGGTCGCGCGGACGCGGCGGGTGGCGCCGCCCGCGTCCCGCAACGCGAGCTCGACGCCATCGCCGGCGGTCTCGATGCCGATCGCCTCCCAGCCGCGGCGCACCTCGACGGACGGCAACGAGCGCGCCCGCGCGTCGAGCAGCCGCTCGAGGTCGGGCTGCGAGAACATGTTCGACTCGGGCCAGCCGGACAGGCTGGTCCCCTCGCGGCCGAAATGGAGCAGGGTTTCGCCGGCGGCGTTGCGCCATTCGTACGTGTAGGCTGGCTCGGTCATCTCCTCGAGTTGGCGCGCGATTCCCGCCGCCTGGAAGATGCGCCCGATCTCGTGGTCGAAGTGCACGGCGCGCGGTAGAGGGTAGGCGGCGGGCTGTTTCTCGATCACGCCGACCCGCCAGCCGCGCTGTCCGAGGAGGATGGCGAGGGTCTGGCCGACCGGCCCGTAGCCGACGATCACGACGTCGTAGCGGTCGGTCACGATGGTCATCCCTGCGATGGAGCGATCGGTCACTCAGACGTAGCGGGGGATGGGGCCGTTGTGCGGCGTCGCGCGTTCGGAGAGATCGAAGGAGACCTCGTCGACGTAGCACCAGCCCCAACCTTCCGGCGGGTCGTAGCCTTCGATGACCGGATGGCCGGTCGCGTGGAAGTGCGCGGTGGCGTGGCGGTTCGGCGAGCTGTCGCAGCAGCCGACGTGGCCGCAGGTGCGACAGAGGCGCAGATGAACCCAGACGTCACCCGTCTGCAGGCACTCCTCGCAGCCGAGGGCGCTGGGAACCACGTCGCGGATGCCCGCCGCATGGGCGCATTCGTCGGACATTGCTAAACCCTCCCGGGATTGGTGGGAACGGCGGCCTGAGCGCCGCCGTCCGCGAGAAAGGAGTGAAGCGCCGCGACCACCTGCGCGCCCTCGCCGACGGCGGCGGCGACGCGCTTGATCGATCCGGCGCGCACGTCGCCGATCGCGAAGATACCGTCGCGGCTGGTCTCCAGCGGCCGCCGCCCCGGCGCCAGGTCGGTGCCGGCGCGCACGAAGCCCTTGTCGTCCAGTGCCACGTCGGAGGGCGACAACCAGGCGGTGTTCGGCTCCGCACCGATGAAGAGAAAGAGATGGCCGATCGCCCGCCGCGTACTTCGGCCGGATGGAAGATGGTGCCAGCGGATCGCTTCCAGTACGCTCCCCTGTCCTTCGAGGGCGGATACCTCCGTTTGCAGCAGCACTTCGACGTTCGGCAGTCCGGTGATGCGGTCGACCAGATAGCGCGACATGCTCGCTTCGAGGCTGCGTCCGCGCACCAGAAGCCAGACCTTGGAGACCCGGCTCGCCAGATACACGACTGCCTGGCCCGCGGAGTTGCCGGCTCCCACGAGCGCCACCTCTTGCCCGGCGCACAGCTTCCCCTCCAGCGGCGAGGCCCAGTAGTGGACGCACGAGCCCTCGAACGCCGCGAGGTTGGCGACGTCGAGACGCCGGTACTTGGCCCCGGTGGCGATCACGACGGCATGGGCGCTGACCCGTTCGCCGTTGGCGAGGCCGAGCTGGAATCGCGCCGCGGCGTCGGCCGGTGGGCACTGCAGGCGCACGACCTCGTCCGGTATCGCGATCTCCGCACCGAACTTCTGCGCCTGGTTGTAGGCGCGCGCCATCAGAGCCATGCCGGTGATGCCGGTGGGAAACCCAAGATAGTTCTCGATTCGCGACGACGCCCCCGCCTGGCCGCCGAAGGAGCGGCAGTCGAGCACGAGCACCGACAGACCTTCGGATGCCCCGTAGACCGCCGCGGCGAGGCCGGCCGGCCCCGCGCCGACGATGGCCACGTCGTAGATCCTGGTGGGATCGATCGCCTGAACGAGGCCGATGCAGTGGGCGAGATCGACCTCGCTGGGGTTGCGCAGCAGCTGTCCGTTCGGACACAGCACGATCGGCAGCTGCGAGGCCTCGACGTGAAAGCGGTCGAGCAGGGTCTTCGCGCACGAATCGGTGTCCGGGTCGAGCGTGTGGTGCGGATGCCCGTTGCGCGAGAGGAATCCGGCCAGGCGGAGGACGTCGCCGTCACCGGCGTGGCCGATGATCATCGGTCCGCTGACACCCGCCTCGAGGAGGCCGACGCGGCGCAGGATGAGCGCGCGCATGATGCGCTCGCCGAGCTCGGCTTCCGCCACCATGACGTCGCGCAGCCGGCGCGACGCAATCACCAGCGCCTCGACCGGCTTGGTCGCCCTCGCGTCGACCAGGGAGGGCCGGCCCGAGAGCTGCGCCAGCTCGCCGATGAACGCGCCCGGCCCGTGCGTGACGATCGGCTGCTCGTGGACGAGCAGGTTGCTGCTGCGTGACCTCGACCGCGCCGCTCAGAACGACGATCAGGCCGGGGCTGGGCTCGCCGGTCGTCAGCAGGCGCTCCCCCGCGCCGTAGGTCCGCGGCTCGCCGAAGCGCCGCAGGCGATCGATCTCCGCCGGGCTCCAAGGTGGGAAACATCTGGTCGTATCGGGTCTCGATGATCGTCCGCGCAGGTGCACCCATGGTCGATTCCTCTCGTCGATGCGTATCCTGTCGGTGCAAGCCGTACCGGTGCAGCGGGCGCCATCGTAGCAGACTCGATCGGACTTGGCTGCGGCCCTCGGTCCGGCGCAGTGAAGCCCCGTGCCGATCGCGCCGACATCTCGGCTCGTGTCGAGATGTCGGCGGGCGGCGCATCTCCTTTCATCGTGCCGAGCACGTCCCGGAGCGCTTGATTGATCCTCTCCGATCAGCGAGAGCCAAGGAGAAGGAGGAGATCATGCCCGCAGTGCTGGTTCACGGTGTCCCCGACACGCATCGGTTGTGGAATCCGCTCCGCTCCCACCTCGAGCGCACGGACGTCGTCGCCGTCGCGCTTCCCGGCTTCGGCGTACCCATGCCGTCGGGCTTCGCCGCCGACAAGGAGACATACGTCGACTGGCTGATCGGCGAGCTCGAGCGCATCGACGTGCCGGTGGATCTCGTCGGGCACGATTGGGGATCGCTTCTCGTCCAGCGGGTGGTGTCGTTGCGGCCCGATCTCATCCGCACGTGGGCCTGCGGGGACGGCCCGGTGGACGTCGAGTACGTGTGGCACGATCTGGCCCAGCAATGGCAGACGCCTGGCGTGGGCGAGCAGGTGATGGCGATGTTCACGGCGGAAGCTCTCGCCGACGGGCTCGCCGCCGGCGGCGTGCCGCAGGAATACGCCCGCGAGACGGCGCGCTACGTCGACGCGACGATGCAGGATGCCATCCTGCGCCTGTACCGCTCGGCCGTGCACGTGGGCCGCGAGTGGCAGACCGACGTCGAGAAAGTCACCCGGCCGGCGCTGATCGTATGGGCGAAGGACGATCCCTACGTGGCGCCGGTCTTCGCCGAACGGCTCGCCGCCCGCGTCGGCGGCGAGCTCGTGCTGCTGGAAGGTTGCGGCCACTGGTGGCCGCTCGAGCGCCCGGCCGAAGCCGCCGCGGCACTCGAGCGGTTCTGGAAGACGTTCTAGAGAACGGGCTAGCAGCCCGTTGAAGGTCGAAAGCTCTTCGACAAGCTCAGGGCGAGCGGGAAGAGCCCTTGAGAGACAAGGGCCAATCACCGCTCATGCTGAGCTTGTCGAAGCATGTCCGGGGTTTTTCAACGGACTGCCAGGCTATCGGCGGCTGGATGTGTGCTCGATCCGCACGATTCGTGTGGTGCTCGAGAGCGGTATGACGGTGACCGACACGGCGCCCGTCCACGGCCAGGGCGGGCGAAGGCCGTCACGAGGAGACGTTGAGGAGGCCGCGAAGCTTTTGGCGGGGCCGCACGAGATCAGCGAGCGTGTGCTCGTCGAGCTTTCCTAGAAAGGCTCGCAAGGAATCTCGAAGGACGCGCTCCAGCTGGCAGTTGGGCTCGATCGGGCAGGTGTTCGAGGCCTCGTCGAAGCATTCGACGAGCGCCATGTCGCCTTCGAAATCGCGTACGACGTCGCCGACGCGGATGCGATCGGGCGGGCGGGCAAGACGTATGCCCCCTCCCTTGCCACGGACCGTCTCGATGTATCCGGACGTGCCAAGCCGATGAACGACCTTCATCAGGTGGTTGGCCGAGATGCCGTAGCGTTCTCCGACTTCGTCGATCGTGACCAGGCGATCCTCAGTGAGGCCCAAGAGGATGAGGACGCGAAGCGCGTAGTCCGTAAAACGAGTGAGGCGCATGAGAGCCGAATAGATGCATCATGCCCGTATCTTTGACGATCGTGCAAGCCGGACGTACCCGCGGACTCGGATCGCGACGAATCGACGAGGAACCCCAATGGTCCTCTTGACGGAAACATGTAGTTGCAATACCTCTTTTGTGGACACGGAACACAACGACGCCGGCGCGCCGAAGGACTACCTGGAAACGAAGATGGCGCAAGAGAGGAAGGCGCGCGGCAGGAGGTGCCCGACGAACGACATGAGCAGTGCGGGCGAGTAGATAAGGGAGGACTGGGAGGATGCACGAGAGCGCCGATCCAAGCCCTGGGCCGCTCCATCGTTTTCTCGCCGACGATCACTCACGGCTTGATGGTTTCCTGGCACAAGCGACGGTGGGTCCGGATGTCGTCGACAGGACCGCATACGCGCAGTTCCGCGCTGGGCTCCTCAAACACATCGGCATGGAGGAGAAGATCCTGTTGCCGGAAGCGCAACGGCGGCGCGGCGGCGAGCCCTTGCCGGTAGCCGCCAAGCTGCGGCTCGACCACGGCGCGCTCGCGGCGTTGCTCGTGCCGTCGCCCACCCATGCGATCATCGCCACCATTCGTTCGATTCTTGCGAGGCACAACTCCATCGAGGAGGAACCCGGCGGAGTGTACGACGCGTGCGAACAGCTTGGCGGCGCCGATGTCGACGCGTTGCTGACCCGCTTGCGCAACGCCGCAGAGGTGCCGGTGGCTCCTCACGTCGATGGTCCGAAGATACGCGCCGCGACGCGGCGAGCCCTACAGCGCGCCGGTTTCGAGCGGGAAGCTGCACAGCTGTTTCCTTGCGGAGACGAGCGATGACCGCCTCCTCTCCCCTTGGACGCGTCCCGAGGGAGAGCGAGATGAACGTGTACGGCGCTGCAACAGACGACTCCCTGTCTCCTTGGTGGAGGCATGCCGTCATCCTGATCATCGTCGTTGGCCTGAGCATTCTGCTGTGGCTGGCCGCCAAGACCTATCGCGACGCGCCCCCGATCCCCGACAAGGTGGTGGGGCCGTCCGGGCAGTTGGTGTTCACCGGCGCCGACATCACGGCCGGTCAGGAGGTGTTCCTGCGCTATGGGCTGATGGAGAATGGTACCATTTGGGGGCATGGCGCGTATCTGGGCCCGGACTTCTCCGCCGAGTATCTGCACACGCTCGCCGCCGATGTCCGCAGGGGGCTGGCGCAGCAGCGCTATCGTACCGCCGTCAGCGAGCTGAGCGGCCCCGAGCGCGAGGCGATTGACGCCGACACCGCCGCGCTGCTGCAGGAGAACCGTTACAGTCCGGCCACCAGGACGCTGACGTTGACCGAGGCCGAGGTGGGCTCCTACCTGCAGCAGGTCGACAACTGGACACAGTACTTCCGCGATCCCGCCAGCAGCGCCGGCTTGCCCAGCCGTTACATCAGCGACCCCCGGGAGCTGAAGCAGCTGACCGCCTTCTTCGCCTGGACGGCTTGGGCATCGGTGGCGCGGCGTCCGGGCAAGCTCTACTCATACACCAACAACTTCCCTTACGATCCCAGCGCCGGCAACACGCCCAGCAGTGAGGCGGTGCTGTGGAGCGCTCTCAGCCTGATGACGCTGCTGGGCGGGACCGCGCTGGTGCTGTTCGCGTTCGGCCGCTTCGATTTCCTGGGCTGGAAGGCAAAGGGCGAGCACGTGCACCCGCAGCTGCTGCCCGGCTTCACCACCGCCAGCCAGCGGGCGACGGTGAAGTACTTCGTCATCGTCGCGCTGCTGTTTCTGGCGCAGACGTTGGTCGGCGGGGCGACGGCGCATTACCGCGCCGATCCCGGCATCTTCTACGGAATCGATCTGTCGCGCTGGCTACCGAGCAACATCGTACGCACCTGGCATCTGCAACTGGCGATCTTCTGGATCGCCACCGCCTACGTGGCCGGCGGTCTGTTCCTGGCGCCGTCGCTCGGAGGACGAGAGCCCGCCGGGCAGGTCAGAGGCGTGAATCTGCTGTTCGCGGCGCTGGTGTCGGTGGTGGTGGGCAGCCTGCTCGGCGAGATCCTGGGGATCAACCAGTTGCTCGGCAGCCTGTGGTTCTGGATCGGCGACCAAGGTTGGGAGTACCTCGATCTCGGCCGCGCCTGGCAGTGGCTGCTGGCGGTTGGGCTGGTGCTGTGGCTCGTTCTGCTCTTCCGCGGCATCGCGCCGGCGCGGCGCGACCCCCGGCACCGCGAGATTTCCTCGCTGTTTCTCTACTCGGCGGCGGCGATTCCGATCTTCTACCTGCCGGCGATGTTCTTCGGCAGCGCCACCAACTTCTCCGTCGTCGACACCTGGCGCTTCTGGATCATTCATCTGTGGGTCGAGGGCTTCTTCGAGCTGTTCGTGACCGTCATGGTGGCTATCATCTTCCACCAGCTCGGCATCATTTCTCACCAGACCGCTGCGCGGGTGGTGTATCTCGACGCCATTCTCTACCTCGGCAGCGGCATCATCGGCACCGGCCATCACTGGTACTGGACCGGGCAAGGTACGCCGACCATGGCGCTCGCGGCCATGTTTTCGGCGATGGAGGTGGTACCGCTGACGCTGCTCACGCTCGACGCCTGGGACTTCGTGAAGCTCACGCGTGCCGAGTGCGACGTCTGCGGAAGGAAGGTCTCCGTCCCGCACAAGTGGACGTTCTATTTCCTCATGTCGGTCGGTTTCTGGAACTTCCTCGGGGCGGGAATCTTCGGGT
>CAVRIA010000019.1:0-96231 GCA_963721115.1 uncultured bacterium | reverse complement strand
GTACCCCGAACCCAGAACCCCGAGCAAAGCAGAGGGTCGTTATTCCCGTGTTGCTACGATGTCCAATCGAGGTGAATCTCGTGCTCGGCTGATGTCTTCCAGACCCGAATCCCTGTCTGGTTGGCTCGGATTACTCTGCCCATTCGCTTGGCCTGCGTGTCCAACTGTGGATGACGTAGGATGTCGCGTACAAATACCGCCACTTCCTGCTGTCCGACCGCGAGGCAAACGACGGAGTAGTTCGACGAGCAATTCCTCGGTTGGTAGAAGCCGGAGTCGCGGGTGAAGAAGGTCACTCGCCTGGTTCGTTGCAGGAGGGGAATGATCTCGTCGTCCTTCATTCCTGCACGACCGATCTCGTGGCCGATCTGCTTGGCGCGAATGCGCCAGCTGCGCAAGAGCTGGCGTTGGCTCTCGATGATGTTCTCGTCGAGAACGTTCACGAACCGGTCATCCGGACCGATCGTGGGCCTTGGGTGATTAGTGCCTCACGAGCAAGGCGAACAGCTTCCGCGATCGCCTCTTGGCTCACCTTGCCGCGCCACTCCTCGACGATCGCCTCCCAAGCCATCCCGCTGGCAACCTGCTCGAGCACATCCGCAACCAAGATCCGTGTCCCGCGAAAGGTCGGCTTTCCATGGCAGATTCGTTTGTCGACGACGACATAGCGGCCGGTTGCCTTCATTTTCGCCTTCATCCCTCACTCCTGCGTACTCCACCATACGCCTGTCGGCGATCGAATTCGACGTCGACCGTCGGACCCTGTGCTGACCTTGTACCGGTTTTTGTACCGGTAGAGGAATGAAGACGCGTGATAACCCGTGAACACCTCGGACAGCCGAGCGTCGGCTAAATCGTTGGCGCTCAACGAAAAGCCCCGTAAACATTGGATTTTCTGAAACCCCCGGAACGGCCTTTTAAGCAGAGGGTCGTTGGTTCGAATCCAACACGGCTCATTGCTCGCCACGCCCTTGGGGGTGTGGCATTGCGGGTTCGGGGTACGGGGTTCAGGGGGAAGAACTAGATCCACTCCGGAATCGTGATTCCCGCACCCCGTACCCCGAACCCGGAACCCCGAGCGTGTGGGCCTGGCGCGCGAGCTCCCGAGCGAGAGCCTCATCGTCTTGTTGCTCGCGCACGGTGTTGGCGACGTCGTCGCCATCGTTGGAAGGAACCATGTCGCCCTCCTGGCGCGGCCGGGCGGTCGGTGTTGGCGAACTGCCAACGTCGCGTCCGGCCGCGGGGGAGGACGAGGAAAAGGCGCCCAGTAGGCGACTACAGTGAACGGCAGATCGGGAGATCTGTAAAGCGGCGACCTTCGTGTGGTACGGTGCGGCGATGGCCTGGACCATTCGCGAGCGGAAGACGGAACACGCCGGCGCCAAGCACGGGTGCGGCGCGTACTACGGACCGAAGGCGATCGCGAAGCGCGCCAGCAACAAGGAGCGGAGGAGAAACGCCCGTCGGGCCGTTACAGAATCCCCAGGGGAAGCCTAGAGATCGTCCAAAAGCGGCGGTGCATGTTGGCCGTGGCGAAGCACGCGTAAGACTTCAAGCGTGGTGTCGGTAGGTCGGTAGAAAATGGACACGCGGAAGCCGCGCAGGACGAGCCGGCGCACGGTCGCGAACGTGTTGGGTCGGTTGGTTGGCCACACCTGGCCGAGTTCGGGAAATTGCACGAGCCGATCAATGGCCGCGTCGAAGACATCGAGGAAGCGGAGCGCGGCTTTCGGGTGTTCGCTGGCGATGGTGGCGGCGATCGCGTCCACGTCTTCACGGGCGCGCGGCCGGATGTTGGCAACGAGTGCGGGACGTTTCACGCGCGGGAAGGTTTACGAGTGCGCGGCGGTTTGGTGAGCGCGGCGCGACGGGCCTTTCTCCATGCTGCGTTCATCGGTTCGGCAGGGCCGGAGTTCACGCCATCGAGGAGGAGCTGGTCAACGTGGTCGATGGCGTCCCGTTGCAAATCACGGCGGATGAGCTCGCGGAGGTACTCGCTCGTCGAGCCATAGGCGCCGAGGCGATGCACCTTCTGTTCGAGCTTTTGGCGCAGCGGCGCCGGTAGGGAAATGTTGATGGCCGATTGCTTAGCTTTCATACGAGCAGCATACTGCCGGGAACATTTCCTGTCAAATTATGGCAGAAAATGTTGGCGGATGCGCATGCATGGCGCGGTTATCGTGCAAGGACTACGAGCGATTTGGCGGGCTTGCCTACGGTTCGCTCCTGGAGATTGAGACGCAGATCGAGCTGGCCGCCCGACTGGGTTTGACGGAGAAGGATCGCGTAGACAATCTGCTCGAACTCGCGGGCAAAGTTGGGCGGCAACGCAACGCGCCGCGGAGCGGGCTGCGCGGTCGTCGGGAATCTCCGGAATCGTAGTCCCCGCACCCCGTACCCCGAACCCGGAACCCCGAGTATGGGCCGCAACTCAACGCGCTTTCGATCGAACGATCTGTCGGTACGATCGCGAGGCTGGTGACGAACGCGCAGACGTCGATCAGTGAACCACAGCGGCCACGCGCGCGAGCTGTACATCGGCATCGTCGATCACGTAGCCGTCTTCGTCGACAATGTAGGTCCACCAACGTTCATCGTCCTTGTGGACCGAGCACCGGTGGGCGCGTGACCACGGTTCTTCCCAACCGGGGGCACTGCCCGTGACCACTTCGAGCAGCAGGCCGAGCTCGAGGGCTTGCTGCTTCAGGATGTAGAGAGTCGGTTCGTCACGGTGAACCCACGGGGCGGGTAGATGGTCATCGAGAAATCCCCAACGGAGGCGCAGGGAGCCGTGCAGGCGCCCGTATTGATAGAGTGCGTAGAGGGATTTTGCGTCGGATTCGAGGCGCCGTCGTAGCCGTCCCAGGTTACCTTCGCTCAAGTGGGATCGAAGCTTTTCCGGTGCACCGAGCGGCCGGCTGATGCCGCACGAGCCCTGGATCAGAAGCTCGGTTGTAATCTTGAGAGTCCGGCCGCGCTTGTTGATCTGTTTGGTTTTCTGCGGCGGCCCCAGATCGGCTAGACGTCGCTGACCAGGCTCGTAGTCGATGGCGCGAAGAAAGGAGCGAACGTCGATCGCGGCAATGACGTCGTAATGCTCCAGTCGATGCCTGACCGCACCGAGCTCTTCACGGCCGAAGGTGTGGAGCGTCCGCTCGCCCACGTCGAGGAGCACGATCATGGCCGGGCTCTGCGCCGGGAAGCCATGAATGATCACGCGCCGCAGCCGCGCCAGGTCACCGGCGCGAGCGTTACGTTCTTCCTCGAGGACCCGTTGTCTCGCCTCGATCTCGGCGGGATCGGATTGGCAGCTCGACCAGCGGCGAACCATCGCCAAGCGCTGCCGAACAGCAGTTCGCGCTGAAACGAGGGCGTCGGTACCGGGAGCGATGGCCCATCGTCCGTCGGTCCGGACTTCCACACCGGAACCCTTGCGCTTGAATTTCGTCGAGTCCGCCGTCAGCCCGTGGTAGCCCGTTCGCGCGGCGACGAAGGAAATCACCTTCTCGGGGGCCATCGGTCCATCATGTGCATCGAGAACTGCCAGTACCAAGCGCTGGCGCGACAGCGAGTACAGCGACGCGTTCTTCCAGGCCTCGTCCAACTCGGCCAGCGCGAGCCGCTGATCCGGTTTCGGCAGCGCAACCGGCTGCGGGCGCATCGGCGGCGAAAACCGCGGGGGGCGCAGGCCGAGCATGAAGACGCGCAAATCGAGCTCGGCATCGTGTGGATCGAGCCCGTAGCGGTCCCCATCGCGCCAGACGGGTGCCCGCGCGGGTCGGCAGCGCCGCAGCGATTGCAGAACCTCTTCGACGCATCCGACACCGGCTTGCTCAAAACGTTCGGCAACCTCCGCCAGCGTCATCGGGCTGCCGCGCTCGAGCAGGGCGACGATCAGAAGCGAGAAGGTCGTCGCCTCCGGATGATTTCGCACCCTTTCTAGCCGCGGCAGCTGGATGCCGAGCGCATCGCAATACGGATTCGTCATCGTCGGTTCTCGGGTACGCGACTATCATGCTCGCAGTGGACGAACCATCTTGGTCCCTGGTCTCGGTGCGTCGTTCTGGCTAGCGTACGGCCGCTCCAATGGGTATCCTCTCAGCCAACATGAACGAGGGCATCACCCACCAGCACGCAAACGAGATTCGTCGTATCGCACGCCGGCATGGCGCACTGCGTATTCGGGTTTTCGGCTCGCATGCCACCGGATCTGCGTCCTCGTCGAGTGACGTCGACTTTCTGGTTGCGCTGGAGCCCCAGAGGGACCTTCTCGACCTCGTGGCGCTGAAGCAGGACCTCGAAGAACTTCTCGGTCGACCCGTTGACGTGGCCGAGGAAGAAGGGCTCAGCCCGTATCTGCGCGAGAAGATCTTGCAAGAGGCCAGACCCGTATGAAGGACGACCGTGTGTATCTGCGTCACATCCGCGACGCGATTGCACGGATCGGGTCTTACGTCACTGGTGGCCGGGAAGCGTTTCTCGCTGATACGATGATTCAGGATGCCGTCATCAGGAATCTCGAGGTGATCGGCGAGGCGGTCAAGAACCTGTCGAGCGGCCTCCGAGACCGGCATCCAGACATTCCGTGGACCCGGATCGCCGGGATGCGGGATGTCCTGATTCACGAGTACTTCGGTGTTCGTATCGAAACCGTTTGGGCGGCGGTCGAGAATCGATTGCCGGAGCTCAAGCGGTACGTGGACGAGTTGCTCCTCCACGAACGGGACTGAAGCTCATCATTACAGTCTACGAGTTCACCGACGAATGAGGGAGTTCGGATACCGCTGCGAGCACTGCGAAGGCACGGTCCGGCCGAAGCGCGTCAGACAAGAGGCGTTCAAGCACAAGCTTCGTTTCTTGATCTTGGAAGGCGTGACCATCGGGGTGCGCGATTCCTGCGGTAGCCCCATGGTTCGAATCCAACACGGCTCATTGCTCGCCACGCCCTTGGGGGCGTGGCATTGCGGGTTCGGGGTACGGGGTTCAGGGGGAAGAACTAGATCCAGGACGCGTCGTGGCGGGGCATCGGGATCTACGCGTCTGGCGGGACGCGATGGAGCTGGCGGAGGCGGTGTACGGGCTCACCAAGACCGTCGTCGAGATGAATTTACGGACTCACGTCGCAGATGAATCGAGCCGCCGTCTCAGTGCCGTCGAACATCGCCGAGGGATACGGTCGCGGGGGTAAAGACTACGAGCGATTCGTCGGGCTTGCCTATGGTTCGCTGCTAGAGCTTGAGACGCAGATCGAGTTGGCCGCCCGACTGTGCCGACGCCCTTTCTTCTCCATCGTTTGTGGGATCCCGACCTTTGGGAGGTTCACTGCCTATCTTGAGACCTGCGCCCCGGGCTCATATCGAGCCTATGCCCGTCGTCGGGTCGCTGTTGGCTGATCGACGGTGGTCGGTCGACACCTTTCCGGGGTGGCTCTGGGGCGGATCTCTTCATATGCTTAGGCCCTGAGGAGGGAACGACGTGCCGCCGCTTCGGCTCACCCACTTGGGCATCTGCGTGGAGAATCTCGATCGATCCATCAGTTTCTACCGCGATGGACTCGGGTTTCGCGAGGTTGGGCGACTCCATGTCGGGGACGCAGCAACTGCTCGTATCCTGGAGGTTGAAGGCGCCCAGCTCGAGCTGGTCTACCTGGAACACGACGGCTGGCGTATCGAGCTCTTGCATTATGCGAGCCCGCACGAGGGCACCGGCGAACGTCGCGCGATGAACGCGCTGGGTTTGACGCACCTCAGCTTCGCAGTCGAGGATCTGGACGCCGTCGCCGACGCGATCCAGAGACACGGCGGCCGCGTTCTTCCGGACACCCGAGCCGTCTTTCAGAGCGGTAACCGCGGCCTGTTCACCCCGTACCCCGACGGCACCCGGATCCAGCTGATCGAGCAACGCCCGGCCAGCGGGCGTTGGTGCTGTCCATTCACCGCACGTACGACGCGCCCGACCCACCCGCGAGGTTCACCCGACCCAGGAGGACACCTCGCGACACGATCATCTATGCCGCCGGGTAGTCGGATGGCAGGACGATGGTCTGCACCTCGCAGAACGCGTCGATGCCTTCGGGGCCGCACTCCCTGCCGATGCCCGAGCCCTTGAAGCCGCCGAAGGGGTTGTGCAGGTCCATCGTCGCGACGGCGTTCACTCCGTACGTTCCGGTGCGAACGCCTTTTGCCACCTCGACGCCGCGCCCGAGTCGCGCGTCCATACCGAGCCCGAGAGTCCGTAATCGGAATCGTTCGCGATGCGAACCGCGTCGGCCTCTCCCTCGTAGGGGATCACGCACAGCACGGGGCCGAAGATCTCTTCCCGGGCGATGCGCATGCGATTCTCGACGTCGGCAAAGACCGTGGGCTCGACGAACCATCCGCGCTCGCGCACCTTTCGCGCCTCGCCACCGAGTGCGGCCCGGGCTCCCTCTTTCGCGCCGAGCTCGATGTAGCCGTTCACCCGCTCCTGCTGACGGCGTGACGCAACCGGGCCGATCCCGACCTCCGGATCGGCTGGATCGCCGACCTTCATTGCGCGTACGGACGTCACCACGGCATCGACCACTTCGTCGTAGCGCGATCGCGGCGCAAGGATTCGGGTCTGGCTGAGGCACGCCTGACCGTTGTTGATGATCGCGTTCGCCATGATGTTCGGCAGCGCCGCCTCGAGATCGACGTCCTCGAGAACGATCGCAGCCGACTTCCCGCCGAGCTCGAGCGTGCAGCGTTTCAGCTGTTCGCCGCAGATCGCGCCGATGCGGCGACCCACCGCGGTGCTGCCCGTGAACGATACCTTGTCGACCTGCGGATGCCGCACGAGGTGCTCACCCACCTCGCGTCCAGCCGGAACGACGTTCACCACGCCGGGCGGCAGTCCGATCT
Organism: uncultured bacterium; assembly: GCA_963721115.1. Taxonomy (GTDB): domain Bacteria; phylum Desulfobacterota; class Binatia; order HRBIN30; family CADEER01; genus CAVRIA01. The sequence goes on along the minus strand of CAVRIA010000019.1, from coordinate 89,350 downwards.
TCTCGACCATCTCGGCGAGGACGTAGGCATCGAGCGGCGTCTCGGGCGCCGGTTTCAACACCACGGGCACGCCGGCGGCCATCGCCGCTCCGAGCTTCATACAGGCGAGGAAGAGCGGGACGTTCCACGGGATGATGCAGGCGGCCACGCCGACAGGCGCGCGGCGGACGAGGCTTGCGCCCATCAGCCCGGAGCGGCGCTCCTCGAACGGGAAGCGTTCCGCGTGCGCGCCAAACGCATCCAGCACCAGGGTCGCCGAGAACGCCTGCCCGACGAGACTCCACGACGCAGGACTGCCCATTTCGGCCGTGATCAGGTCGGCGATCTCCTGCGCCCGCGTCCCGATCTCGCGCGACAGCGCGGTGATCATCGCCGCCCGTTCGCCCGCCGGCGTGCGTGGCCAGGGGCCATGCTCGAGAGCCTCGCGGGCCGCCGCGACCGCGGCGCCCATGTCGGCAGGGGTCGCCTCGGGGACCCGGCCGATCACTTCCTCCGTGTAGGGCGAGATGACTTCGAGCGTTCCGGTTCCCGCCGGCGTGACCCACTTGCCTCCGATGTAAAAGCGGTCCTGCGTGACCATCTGTTGGGCTCCTCGTCCCCGACCTATTGTTCGTCCTTCGTCACGTCGCGTGGCTTCTTGCCCGACGCCCTGAGCTCACTCAGCTTCGCGCGGAAGTCCTGATGCCCGGCCACGACCGCGACCATGTCGTTCGACATCTGCTGATGGATGCGCATGCCCATCAGCTCCCAGGCGCGGCGGATCATCGTCTTCGTGGCCACTAACGTCGATCCCGGCGCAGTCGCGATCTTGGCGGCAAGCGCCTCGGTCGTCCGCTCCAGATCGTCGCGCGGCACGACTTGGTTGATGATCCCAGCCTCGAGCGCCTGCGCCGCGGTCAGCGTCTGCGACGTCAAGAGGTACTCTGCAGTCTTCTTCCAGTTCATGAAGAGCCACGGCTCGATCATGGTCTCGCCGCCCGGCAGTCCCATCGCCTGCACGAGCGGCATCTGGAAGTAGGCGTCCTCGGACGCGATCGTCATGTCCGGCAGCAAGGCCCAGTAGGAGCCGCCGCCGAGTGCGTATCCGTGCACCTGGGCGATGGTCGGCTTGGGAACTCCCACAGACTCAGCATCGGGGTGAGGAAGAGCTCGGTCTGGCCTTCCCATACCGTTCCCTTGGCCTCGAGATTGGCGTGGAACTCAGGATAGTCGCCGGTGGCGATGTGACCGGAGCAGAAGCCCTTCCCAGCCGCCTTGATGATCACCACGCGCACCTCATGATCGCGGCGCGCGGCGGTCAGCGCGTCCTCGACACCCCACACCATCTCGGAGGACTGCACGTTGGCTCGCTTCGGATCGTCTAGGATAATGCGCGCCACCGCGCCGTCCTTCTCGAAGTGCACGTACGGGCCACAATCGGTCGTCGTCATTCGTCATTCTCCATGTTCAGGTGGGCGCGCCAGTCGCGGGTCTCCAGCGCGGTCTTGAGCCGTCTCAAGAATGCGGCCGCGTAGGCGCCGTCGAAGGCGCGGTGGTCCCAGGTCAGCGTGAGCACGCCGATCGGGCGCACCTCGACCGCGTAGCCGCCGTCGTCACGGGCCACGGCGACCGGCTTGGGTGCGATGCCGTCGGTGGAGAGGATCGCGACCTGCGGCTGATGGATGATCGCGGCGGTGAACAGGGTTCCGTACCCGCCCGCATTCGTGATCATGAACGTCCCGTGGGCGACGTCGTCGGGCGTGAGGCAGCGCCCGCGCGCCCGCGCCGCGAGATCCTCCATCTCGCGCGCCACCTCGGGCAGCGACTTCTCCGCCACACCGCGAACGACGGGGACGATCAGTCCTTCGAAATCAAGATCGACGGCGATGCCGAGGTTCAGGCGCGGAAAGACGTGCAGATCGTCGCCGACGATCGACGCGTTCACGCGCGGGAAGTCGGCGATGGCCTCGGCGACGGCGGAGGCGACGAACGGCAGGTAAGAGAGTGCCCTCCCCATCCGCTTCGCCGCATCGCGCCCCGCGCTGACGGTAGTGTAGTCGATCTCCATCGCCATGACGGTGTGCGGCGACGTCGCACGCGACGTCACCATGTGCTGGCCGATGCGGCGACGGATGTGGGAGAGCCTTTCGACGCGCACCTCGCCCTTGGAGCTCGCTGTCGACGTGGTGCTGTCTTCCGGCATTACTCGGAGGCCTCGGCAATCGTCGCGATCAGCGCACCGACGCGATGGACCTCGCCCGGCGTTCCGACGTGTGAAACGATCCCCGCGCAGGGCGCGTAGATCTCCATCTCCACCTTGTCCGTCTCCAGCAGGTACAGCGAGTCGCCGCGCTCGACGCGCGCGCCGTCCGCGACGAGCCACTCGACCAGCGTGCCCTCCTCGACGGCATCCCCGTCTTCGGGAGCCGCACCTCCGTCATCGGCACGACTGCCGCACCGCGGCCGCGATCTGCGGTGCCCCCGGACTGTGGGCGCCGAGCAGCGACAGCGCACGCGGGACGGGTGTGAAGGCCGCGCCGACCCGCAACACGGGCGCGGCGAGGTCGCCGAAGCACCGCTCCGAGACGAGCGCCGCGATCTCGGCGCCGAAACCCGAGAATGTCGTCGCGCTGTGGGCGACGACGAGCCGGCGCGTTTTGCCGACGGACGCGAGGATCGTCTCGAGATCGAGTGGGACGAGGCTGCGAAGATCGACCACTTCGACGTCGAGCCCATCGGACGCGAGCTCCGCCGCCGCCTGCAGCGCCGCGTGCACCATCGCGCCCCAGGAGACGACGGTCGCATCCTTGCCGGTTCGCTTCACGTCCGCGAGGCCGAGGGGGACGCGGAACGCACCCTCGGGAACCGACCGCGCATGGTGTGCGCGAGCAGGAGCTGCATCGGCTCGATGAAGACGCACGGGTCCTCATCCTCGATGCAGCTCGTGAGCAACCCCTTTGCCTCGCGCGGTGTGCTCGGGATGGCGACCTTGAGCCCCGGCGTGTGCGTCAACCACGCCTCCAGCGCCTGCGAATGCTGCGGCCCGGAATACGCCCCCTCGGTGGTCCGCAGCGTGAGCGGGACGTGCGCGCGGCCTCCGGACATGAACCGCAGCTTGGCTGCGTGGTTCGCAAGCTGATCGAGGCAGACGCCGAGAAAGTCGACGAACATGAGCTCGGCGACGGGTCGCAGCCCGTCGAGGGCCGCCCCACCCAACTGCCCCTGATCATCGTGAGCAGCTGCTGCACGTGTGCTGGATTGCGCGTGGCGAGGATCGTTTAGGCTTCCGCAACCCTTGAATGCAAGGCGGCGGCGAGTACTGCGTCCAGCACCCGCGATCAGGCTGACAGCTGAGAGCCAAGGAGCGTATCCTGGATGCCAAGCTTTGGTGACACCGGGGTTCTTTCCTTTTCTTCCTCCGTTCTTCTGGTTGTCTGGCGGTCTGATGAAACATCTTGACGCTTTAGCGTTGTGACGTTATGTTGCCATCGATGGAGGAGAACAAGAGAGCCACGGTCTATTTCGATCCGGAGGTCCATCGCGCGCTTCGACTCAAGGCGGCGGCGACCGATCGGACGCTGTCCGAGATGGTAAACGACGCGGTCAAGCGTGCGCTCGCCGAGGACGCCGAGGATCTCGAGGCCTTCGAGGAACGGGAACACGAACCGTCAGTTGCCTTCGAGGACTTCGTGAAGGGGCTGAAGCGGCGTGGCAAAGTATAGCATCCGCATCAAACGTTCCGCAGCCCGAGAGATCGAAGCGATATCTCCAAAAAAGGATCGGCAACGCATCGTGCGCCGCATTGCTGCGCTCGGTGACGACCCACGACCCCCCGGATGCGAGAAACTGTCGGGTCGGGACGACCGATACCGCGTCCGACAGGGGGCGTACCGGATCGTTTACTCGATCGCAGATCTCGATCTGATCGTCTGGGTGGTCAAAGTCGGGCGCCGGAAAGATGTCTACCGATAAAGGGCAGGCCTGCCCACGGAGGACCCGAGGATCTCGAGGCGCTCGAACGGAGGGGCCGGCTCCGGGGAGATCCTGTCTTCCCAGGGCCCCGAGCCCTGATCACTGATTGGGGGCACCTTGACCGACCAGTTGCCTACTTTCGCCGGCCTCCACTTCAGCCCAGCTCTCTTGAAATGATGCCTTCTTGGCGAACGTGCGCGCGCGAGGGTTCCCACCACCCCGCCACCCACGCGCGCCGGCGCAGTGCTGAAGGGCCGCTCGGCCGCCGTCGTGTGGGCGAGCGAGCGCCAGAGCTGCTCATGGGCAAGTCGTGTCGGTGCCGCAGAGATTCGTGCCGATCTGCACGGCGTTGCCGCTGACTTGCGGATACGTGGGCGCGTCGTCGCCGCCGCCATTCCCCGTCAGCGCGTTGTTCCCGTACGCCCCCGCGCCGTTCCCGAAGGCGAGGCCCGTCTTGCCGTTGTTGCGGATGCTGTTGCCGAGCACCGTGACACCGAAGCCAGCCGATACCCCGAAGTTGGCGTTGGAGGAAACGGTGTTGCCGCTGGCCGTGCCGCCACTTCCCAAGCCGAGCCCGACGAAGCCGCCGTTCCTGTCCACCGTGTTGCCACGGACGACGCTGTCGTCGTCGACGCTGATGCCCTGTCCACCGTTGCTGCTCACGTGGATGCCCTCCACCCGCGCGGACGGTCCTAGCCTAACCCCGTAGCTTCCCATCCCGCGAACGGAGCCGTTGACCACCGTCGTGCGAATGGCGGTTTCCCCGGCGATTCCTTCACCGACACCGCCCGACGGGCTACACGCCGTTGGCGTGCCCAAGCACACGACGGGCCCCAAGATTGCGAACCCGTTCAGATCGATCGTCACCTCGCTCGGGGTGATGGAGATCGCTGTGACGTTTTGCGGATTCGGCTCGCCGCTCACATCGAGGTTGCTCGTCAGCCGATAACTGCCCGGCAGGCTGATGTTGACGGGGAATCCCGGCGCGTCTCCGGGGGTCACGCCGCCTGCCATGGCCCGCGCCTGGTTGATCTCGATCACGCCGTCGACCGCGAGGGCGCTACCGATGGCGGCCAGTAGCACCGCGATTGAAAGCGTCGTGATCGTCATTACTCGCACGAGTTGCTTCAGCATGATGCCCTCCTTCTCCTCCTGGAGCTCACATTCTGGGATGCCAGATCAGAGGAGCAAACGGCGCCCCGCCCCATCGGCTGGGCTCGGGCGCGTTCTCTTCCGAGCCGAAAAAGCGACGATCAGGAGTAGCCCGACCGCGCAGCCAAGGCCGATTGGTGTCAACGCAGGAGCCGGAAGGATCACCGTCACGATCGCGCCGCTGAGCTCCTCGCACGCGTCGTAGGCGAACACGCGGTCGCCGCCCCCCAACGGTCGCGACAACGGGATGCCCGACGTCCCCGACACGTCGACCAGATTTCCGAGCTCGTCGGTGCCGCCGGTGCCCAGGATCTCGTCGTCGACGCTGCCGGGTGGGCTATCCGGTCTCCCGTTCGGTCCCACCGCGTAGATCGCGATGCAGGTGTCGCCCGGCTTGGCATTCGGCGTCGCCGCTCCGAAGACGCGCAGCGTACCGGACTGCAGGCTGGACGTCCCGCCACCACCGTTCGGATCGGTCGTCGTCCCGCCGATCACCGGCGCTCCGGCGTCGGGGAGCGCGGCAGTGACCGACAGCGCCGCCAGATCGGCCGCCGGCCATTCCAGCTGTTCGGCCGACCCATCGTACGCGAGCTCCCAGCTGCCACTTGCGGGGTCGTATTCGAGAACGTCTTCATCGTCGAAGCTCACCCCGCCCAGCATGCCGCTGCCGTCGAACGAGATCAGTAAGTGACCGTTGCGTGTCAGGCAGTGGACGGCGTCGAGATTCAGTCCCGCGGGGACGCCGGCCATCGAGCCGTCGAAGAAGAGACTGAGAGCGCCGTCTTTGAACCGCAGCAGGTCCTCGGGGGCTGCCGTGATGCCGCCGATCGTCACAGTCACATCGAAGGACAACAACAAGTCGCCGGGTCCGATGACCCCGACCGCGTCGGTCTGGACCCCGTTGGGAACGGAGTTCGCTTCCGCGTCGAACTCCACTCCGTAGCCGACACCGTCGAATCGTATGACGTCGCCGGGGCGCACCGTCAATCCGGCCGACAAGCTCAGGCTGGTATCGAACGCGAGCAACTGATCGCCGTTCCTCAGCACACTATAGGCGATGACATTCGTATAGTTCGGAACCGTCCCGATCGCGTTCAGCGTCACCGTACCGGCCAAATCATCCGCCGCGACGTTCTGTGGGGTCACGGTCGTACCGGCGAGCGCGACGGTGATGTCCGGTGAATAACGGATCGACGCCAGCGGCGTTGCCGCCCACAGCAGCGTGGGGCAGGCGAGAAGCGCCACTGCGGCCACGACGTTCAGGTGAAGTTGGGTCGGGAACAGGGGGAAGGATGGGGGGCGATTGGTCAGGCCGAGGCGAGCGGGGCGACTGCGAGGCGGATCTGATTCGGCGCTCCAAGGTCGCCAAGGGAGCGTTCGCTTACCTCGCACAATGCTAGCCTCATGCTCACGGCGCTACGTTTTTGTCAACGAGGTGAAGTATCGAGGGTCGTATGAGCGTTCCGAGCGCTACTCAAGGTCGCCCTCGACGCCCATACGTTCCGTCCAACCGTCCGTGGGTGAAACTAGGAAGCAGAGAATCGCAGCTCGCGATAGTCGCCGTCGCGCAACTGCTTCAAGGCATCGGCGACCTCGGCTGTGTGCATTTGGATGACCGGCCAACTGGTCGTCGGCAAGACAAGGATGGCTAGCCGTCTACCGCTGAGGTTCTGCTGATGCCGAAGGTTTTGGTCCGTCGTGATCAGAATGTCGAAGTCTGCCTCTGCGGCGTCGAGAAGCTCTCCGTTGGCGAGTTCCGCCCATCCCATTTCGAAGGCGGTGCTGACGGTGTACCCGGTCAGAGCCTTCCGCAGCGGGACGGGAGTCCCTTGGTCGAAAAGCACCCTCAAGTTGCCACCACCGATCGTTCGGGCAATTCAGGCGACCGCAAGGCTGCGCTCAGCGTGCTCGAGCACCGCTTCGACTTGCTCGCGGGTCACACCGGGAAACCATTCGAGAAAATCATCGACCCGAGCTCCGCTCTCGAGATTCTCGAAGAGAGCCTTCACGGGAACGCGCGTCCCCTTGAACAACCAAGCCCCTCCCACCTTGCCCGGCACCCGTTCCACAGAGGGACATTCGCTCCAGTCCAGCATGATCCAAAGGTACGCCGCTGTGTCTCGACCATCAAGACTTGTCTCCGAAGGCCACCCGGCGTCGTGCCTCTTCTGGAGCGTTTTTGTACCGGTAACGCGTTGCCCGGAGACGCTCGATACATTGCTATCCGCTTCCCCCCAGGTCCTATGTCTTGCATGTTCGTCAGTAGTCCAGGATATCCAACCAGGACTTCGAATCGGACGATGAACATCTCCGATGTGAAGTTTGCCAAGAGCGGCGACGTGCATCTCGCCTACCAGCGCTACGGCGCGGGGCCGGACGTGGTGCTCGTTCCGCCGCTGGTCTCCAACGTCGAGCTCGGCTGGGAGCAGGAGGTCTACCGCCGGGCGCGCGAGCACGTCGGTCGATACGTGAACGTCCTCGACTTCGACAAGCGTGGCATCGGCAGCTCGGATCGCTTCACGCAGCCCCCGACCCTGGAGGAGCGGATCGGCGACATCACGGCCGTCATGGACGCCGAGGGCATCGAGCGCGCCAGTCTCCTGGGTTTTTCGGAGGGCGGCCTGATGTCGCAGCTCTTCGCAGCCATGCATCCCGAGCGGGTCGACCGTTTGGTTCTGGTGAACTCCGGGTTCGGACTCTCGGCCGTTCCCGAGTTTCGGGCGTACAGCGACGAGCCGATCGACCCGCTTGAGGAACTCGAGGAGAGACTCGCGCGGCTCGGGCACGTCGCGGAGACCTGGGGGCGCGACCCGCAAGCGCTGGTCGACCTGTTCTGCCCGAGTCAGAGCGGCAACCCGGCGTTTGTGCGCTGGGCGGGTCGCTTCCAGCGACAGACGGCGAGCCCAGCTGATTTCCAGCGCCAGCTCGAGAGCATCGTCACCCTGGACGCGAACGACCGCCTCGCCGCGAGCACTCGTTCGAGGATCGCGGTGAGCACGAGCTCAAGGGCATCCCCGGTGCCTGGCGTCTCTACTCGCAGGCGCAAGCGCGAGAAAGATCTGGATGGCTGGCTGAAGCGACGGTAGGCGTGGCGGTGCAGCGAATCCGAAGAGGGAAGCTAGGGGCGGTCACTGCGCAGCCGATTCCGCTCACAGCGATATTCGGGTTGCTGAGGCAGTCGATGTCGCCAGCATCGGTAAATGGAGGAGCCGTTTGCCCCAGCGCGTCCATCACTTCGTAGCAATGGGCCAGAGTTCCACTGCTCCCGGCATACGTCAAGGTCGCCGTGCTGTAGGTCAGGCCGGCGCTTGCGCAGGTCGCGTTGCAGTCGGTGGCCGTACCGAGGAACCAGCAAGATCCTCCGACGTCGACGCCGCCGAGAGAAGCACAATCGGAGCACCCCGAGACGTCGAAGTCGCACGAAGCGTCGCAGCCTAGGCTGCCGCTCAAGTGCCCCAAGGACTCGCAACTATATCCGTCTAAGTCCAAACCGTCACACTGCTCCCCAGCGACGTTGACCGAGTCGTCGCCGCACTCTGGCAGCACGCCGCCGTCCACCAGCGCGCCAGCGATCGCGTCTGTGCTGGCGGTGACAAACTCCCGGATCGCGGTCGCGCTCACGGCGTCAAGGCAAGCGGCGGGCAACTCCGCCTTCGTCCACTTGGCGCCGAGCTTGGCGTCGCACTTGGTATAGTCCGGGGCTATCCCCTTCTTGATCGCTTTGGCTTCCGCCTTGGCGCGACACAACGCGTACTTTCCGGCGATCTTGTTTTTCGCGGCTTCACATTTTTCTGCGTCGGTCGGTCCGGCAAACGCGACTCCCGCGGAGAGAGCTATGATAAACGCCGAATAGATTCCCTGAAGACCGTTTGTCCGCATTTTCCCTCTCTGAGCTGGATTCGCACGCTCGAACACTGGTTACACCCCCCATTTGCAGACGAGTCTGCCAAGGAATGCACCGATATTTCAATACGTCTTTCCGGCAGTTGCCGCAGGCTCGCCTCCTGCCGTGCCGGCTTTGGTGTCGGTAGAGGATGAAATGGAGCTCGCTGAGGCGGTCTACAAGCGCGCGGCGGAGCTGCCGACGGCGCGACTGAAGAACGCGCCGCCATTCCCCGTGCACTCGAGGGATGCGGCCGCCGGGCAGGTGATCGTCGGCGGTGTGGTGTCCACCACGCTGACGTTCGTCCCGCCATCCCAGAACTCCCCGATCTCTTCGTAGCTCTTTCCTCGCGACACGGTGGACAATTTGACCGACTTTGCTTTCTCATCTCACTCCACTTTTATAGAGTCTCCGCTCACTTCGGCTGGGTTCGCGAGCGCTCAGGATCAACGCCTCGTAAGTTCGCGGTTTCTAGACGAAGAAGGCCAGAAGGCGCCGGCCACCTCCAGCCCGACCTGGCCACTCATCCAATTTCGATATTGAGAGGAGAACGGAAACCAAGATGAGGAAAACCACCCAACGGAAAGCCCTCGCATGCGCAGTGGGATTGCTCGCGTCCTTCCCCTTCACGGCGGCCCGCGCCCAAACGGACGTCAGTCCAGCGGAAGCCCGCGCCATCGCCAAAGAAGCCTACATCTACGGCTACCCGATGGTGGATAGCTACCGCATCGAGTACGGCTACTTCGTCAGCCGCCAGGATCCGGAGTACAAGGGACCCTGGAACCAGATCCACAACGAGCCGCGCGTCTACACCCCGGCGGACAGGGCGATCCAAACGCCCAATTCCGACACGCCGTATTCCTGGCTGGGGTTGGATCTGCGCGCCGAACCGATCGTGCTCACCTTGCCGGCGATCGAAAAGGAACGCTACTTCAGCGTTCAGCTCATCGACCTCTACACCTTCAACTTCGACTACCTCGGCAGCCGCGCCACCGGCAACGATGGCGGCAGCTTCCTCATCGCCGGACCCGCATGGCAAGGCGAGACCCCGAGGGGCGTCAAGAAGGTGATCCGCTCCGAAACGGAGTTGATCCTCGCCGTCTATCGGACGCAACTGTTCGATCCCGGCGACATCGACAACGTGAAGAAAATCCAGGCCGGCTACCAGGTGCAGACGCTTTCGGCCTTCCTGGGCACCACGGCACCCAAAGCCGCGCCGGCGATCGATTTCATCAAGCCGCTCACGCACGCCGAAGAAAAGACTTCGCTGCAGTTGTTCAATATCCTGAACTTCCTGCTGCAATTCTGTCCGACCGATCCGTCCGAGACAGAGCTGATGGCGCGTTTCGCCAGGATCGGTGTCGGCGCTGGAAAGACCTTCGACCCCGCCGGACTGACCCCCGAAGTGAAGACGGCCATCGATCAAGGCATCGCCGATGCCTGGGCTGCCTTTGCCGGAGGCGTGAAACTGCTGGACGACGGGAAGCTGACCTCCGGCGATGTCTTCGGCACGCGCGAATTCATGAAGAACAACTACTTGTATCGCATGCTGGCGACCATCGGCATCTGGGGCAACTCCAAGCAGGAGGCGATGTATCCGGTCTATCGCGTCGATTCCGCTGGGCAGAAGCTCGAGGGGTCCAACCGTTACCGCCTGCGCTTCGCGCCGGGCCAGCTACCGCCTGTCAACGCGTTCTGGTCGCTGACGATGTATGAACTGCCGGGGAGCTGGCTGGTGGCCAATCCCATCGATCGTTACCTCATCAACTCTCCGATGTTGCCGCACCTCCAGCGGGATGCCGACGGCGGGGTGACGCTGCTGATCCAGAACGAGTCTCCCGGCAAAGACCGGGATGCGAACTGGTTGCCCGCACCGAAGGGGCCGTTTGCCATGTACATGCGCCTCTACTGGCCGAAGGAGGAAGCGCTGCAAGGCAAGTGGACTGCGCCGCCATTGCAGGCGGTGAAGTAGACAACCGCGGAAAGAACCCGACCACGAGCATCGCAGCGACACAAACGAAGGAAGGGAGACCAACGATGAAAACAGCCTCCATACTGGCCGCCGCGCTCCTGAGCGCGCTGGCTATCACTTCCGCTCGCGCGGCGGACCTCACGCCCGCCGAAACCAAAGCAATTGCCGAGGAAGGGTTCATTTACGGTCTGCCGATCGTGATGAACTACGCGGTCATGTACGAGTACGCGGTCGACAAGAGCTCCGGCCAGTACAAGGCACCGTTCAACGAGATCAAGAACGAGCCGCGTGTCTTCACATACAAGGACACGGCGATCGTCACCCCCAACAGCGACACGCCCTACTCCTTCCTGTGGATGGACCTGCGCGCCGAGCCGATGGTGCTCTCGGTCCCGGCGGTGGAAAAATCGCGCTACTACGCCGTGCAGCTCGAGGACGGCAACACCTTCAACTACGGCTACATCGGCAGCCGCGCCACCGGCAACGATGCGGGTGACTACATGGTCGTCGGCCCGAACTGGAAAGGCGAAACGCCGGCCGGCATCAAGAAGGTGTTTCATTCCACCACGGAATTCTCGCTGGCGGGATACCGCACGCAACTCTTTGGTCCGGCGGACATGCCCAACGTGATCAAAGTCCAGGACGGCTACAAGGCGCAGCCGCTGTCGGCCTTCCTCAAGCAACCCGCCCCGCCGGCTGCCCCTGCCATCGATTTCCCCAAGATCGACAAGGAGTCGGCTAAAGACCGGCTTCTTCGGCTACCTCGACTTCGCCCTGCAATTCGCGCCCGCCGGACCCGAGGAGAAGGAAATTCGCGCCAAACTGGCCCGGCTCGGCATCGGAGCGGGAAAGAAATTCTCCGCCAAGGACCTGTCGGCCGAAAACAAAGTGGCGCTGGCAGAGGGCATGAAGGAGGGCGAAGCGAAGATCGCCCAGTATCTCACCACCGGACAGAAGATCATCAACGGCTGGAAGATCAGCTCGTTCTTCGGCGACCGCGCCTTCTTTGCCGGCAACTGGTTACTGCGCGCGGCGGGTGCGCAGGCCGGAATCTACGGCAACGACGCCGCGGAAGCCACCTATCCCATGACCAAGGCGCTGGCGGATGGCGAACCGCTCGACGGCAGCAAGCACAACTACACCCTGACTTTTGCCGCCGGGCAACTGCCGCCCGTCAACGCCTTCTGGTCGGTGACCATATATGACGGCAAGACCCAGCTGCTCATCAAAAACCCGCTCGACCGCTACCTCATCAACTCGCCGATGCTCCCCGACATGAAGATGAACGCCGATGGGTCGCTGACGCTCTACATCCAGAAGGACTCGCCCGGTAAGGACAAGGAATCCAACTGGCTGCCGGCGCCAAACGACCTGATCTATCTCGCCATGCGCCTCTATTGGCCCAAGACCACGCCGCCCTCCATCCTGCCCCCGGGCAAAGGGACCTGGCAGCCGCCGGCGATCGTCAAGGTGAAGTGACCGGCGGTTGTGAGGATTGCCGCCAACGGGGCCGGCATCGCCGGCCCCACGTGCGGGCGACGCCCGAGCAGCTGCCCGCGAGTATGACGAGTCGAACGATTCCGGCCGACTCGTCATACTCGATACCTCACGTCCCCTCTCAGCCGACAACGCGAGAACGCGACGCTTCCGCCGATGCGATCAGGAGCGTGGCTAATCGCTGCAGTCGGCCCCCTGGTTCAGATCAACAATAGTGGAGCGTTGCGTCAAATCTCCAGCTTGTACGGCCTATCCGCCGGACGTTGGTCAGCCCGAGGGCGTAGTTGAGAAGGTTGAAGGGAAATGCCGGCGAGAGCCGGAGCAGGAAGACGATCTTGCGGCCCTCGTTGCCGACGGCGCGGTCGATGGCGGCGATGCGCGGGTTGCTCTGCAGCCGCCGCTCGATCGGGGCGCGCACCAAATGACGGGCCCGGACACGCCCTTTCCGACTGTATTTCGGGCTTGATTGTCGCTTTCGCCCCGTACTATCGACGCTGTGTAGGAGGCAGGATGAACGAGGGAAGGGGCGCGCCGGAGCCTGTCGCACACGACGTTCAAAGCGTCGGATCGCCCCGGGTCGGGGTCGGAAGCAACAAACGCTGGACGATGGCGACGGCATGGGCTAAATTCGAAGTTGAGATGTCGCGCTCCATCCCCCTTGGTCTCATCCCCCCTTTGATTACGACGAACTCCCTCGCACCGGCAGCGCAAGAGCTGACCGGCCCGGGCTGAACCGCACGTGCGCAACACGCCCAAGTCCCCGACGATGAGTCCGTTGAGAACCGTGTGCCGAGCTGGCTTGTGCATCGGCCGTCATCGCGCCTTCAGCGATTCCCTCATCGTTCGCTCCATGGACAACTGACGCAGACATCCCAAAGATCGGAGACGTGAGAGGTCACGCATGGTGCTCAGCAAGGAAGTCCTGTTCGATTTCGTCACGAACAATCTCGGTATCGACGCATCCGATCTCGAAGAAGACACCCCACTGTTCTCGTCCGGCCTGATCGATTCCAAGAGCATGGTCGACCTCATCGTCTACGTCGAGGGCGAGGGAGGCGTATCCTTCGAAGCCGACGACATCACGCTCGATCACTTGGATACGATCGGCCGCATCCTGCGTTTCGTCGATTCCCGACATGGCCAGTGACGGTGATCCGCTCCGGCCCGCCCGGGTGACGCGAGAGCCGAGGTCCTCTTTGCCGCGGTCGTTTCGCCCCGCCGGACGTCGCCGACGGGGGGCAGCTGGTTTCGGCTGCGGAGGATCGGACTAGTCCGTGCCGGGCAACGTCCGAAGGGAAGGGATCATCGTCCTGGGAGCTCCGCGCTCCGGGACGACGTTGCTGCGGCGGTTGATCGACGCGCATCCGAACATCGCTTGCCCCGGCGAGACGAACGTCTTCAGCGCTTGCGGCCGGTTTTTGCGCAGCGAGCGAATCGCGGCGGGAGTGGCGGTCGGTGTCGTCGACGGCCTCGGCTACGCGGGCTTCTCGCGCGACGAGGTTCTCGCCCGCCTGCGCGAGTTCGCCTTCTCCTTCCACCGCGAGTACGCGGCCAAGCAGGGCAAGCCGCGTTGGGCCTCGAAGGCGGCACTGGATACCTTCTACATCGACGAGATCGAGACGCTGTGCGGCGATCACGCATTGTTCGTGTGTATCCAACGCCACGGTCTCGACGTCGCCTGCAGCATGCAGGATCTGAGCGACAAGATCGGCGGCTACCTGCACGAGCTGCACGCCTACATTATCCGTTACCCGAGGATCCTCGAAGCGTTCGCGCATGCATGGCTGGACCTCGCCAAGGCGCTGCAGGCCTTCACACAGCGCCATCCACAGAACGCCTTGCTGGTCACTTACGAGGATCTGGCCGCGCACACGGACCGGACCATGGGACGAATCATGTCCTTCGTCGGCGAAGAGTGGCGTCCCGAGCTCTCGGAGCTCGCGCTGGCGCGTCGCGACGGCGTCGGCTTGGGTGACTGGAAGACGTACGCCCGCAGCACCGTCGACGAGGCGAGCGTCGACCGGTGGAAGAAGCTGCCGCGCGACACCGTCGGTCGTCTGGCGGCCATCTGCAATCCGACATTGCAGGCATGCGGCTACCAGCCGGTCACGGTCGACGAGGAGCTCAGCAGCGACGAGGCGCGTCGGCGCTACGAGGTGGGCCTCCTCCTGCACGGGCTGAAGGCAAAGAGGAACGATACCCCGGGGCGGGATTGCTGAGGGTCTTCCTTCTCGTCGTCGTCCAGTGGAACGGGCGGTGAATGGCGCGCGGCACAGCTCGATCCTTCTTCTTGAGTCTTCGTCTGGAAGGGGTGCGCGGCACCCTGGAGAGAGTTTGGGCGAGGCTCTTCGGGGAACGGGTCGGATGCATCTTCGTGCGCCCTCTCGAGCCCCCGACCGTGCCGGTACGCCTCCCGGTGCAACTGAACGGGATCGTCGTGCGCCAGATGCAGGCGAGCGATCTGCAGAACCCGCGCGTGCTGTGGCACGAGCCCGCCACCCCCTACCGTCTGGCGGAGGGGATGGTCGCGACCCGCGAAGGCGAGATCGTGGGGGCTGCTTGGTACGTGGATTCGGTGAATGAGGAGCAGCCGTGGTATCGCGTGGTCGAACCGCACCTCGCAACACCCGCGCGCTTTGCCGTCAATCTGTTCGTTGCACCCGGTGACAAAGGAGCTGCCTGGGTCCTCGGCAGAACGGCAACCGACGCTCTGGCCAGCTCCGGAGTGCGGACCATCGTCGGCATCATCGCCGCCAAGAACACGCGCTCGATTCTCATGACGCGGTTGCTCGGCTCGAAGATGGTCGCGCGGATCACCGTTCGCCGGCGCTTCGGACGCACGACGACGACCGTCCAACCGGTGGAAGACGACCGCCGAAGCGGCATCACGACGGCCCCTCGCTGAAGAGGTCCGCTCGCGGACGGCGGCTTCAGCCGGGCTGCACGCTCAGCATCAGAGCCCGGCTCCGGTACAGGTATTTCGCGTTCTTCGCGCCTTCCTCCGCCCGAGCACGGAGCTCCCCGTCCTTCATCACGTTGCAGATCGCTTCAGCACCCTTGAGCAGCAACGTGGCGTGCTCCGGTTTGTAGATCGGAAACGCCTGCGCCAGCTCGTCCGGCATCTCGCCCACGCGCGCGTGGTCCAAGAAGAAGCTGGAAGGCCTGATCCGTCTCGTACGGCAGTGCTCCTTGATCACGTCCCGCAGAGTGTATTGCGTCGCCATGGCGAGGCACGAGATCTTTGCCGCCAGGATCATGTCCTCTCGCGAAAACGTCTTGCTCGCGAGCAGACGATGGGGGGGATCGGATTCGTAAATGAACCCGTGGGTTTCCTTGTCGCGATAGAACTGAGTGTCGCGCAGGACGAGCAGGTGATACATGGCGATTTCTTCGACGTCCAGGTCGTAGACGAAGTCGAACGAGCGGAGGTAGTCCTCGAGGCCTTCCCCCGGCAGCCCGTAGATGACCTGGGGGATGACGTTGAGTCGCTTTCCGTCGATCTGGCTGCCCGCGGCCCGGGTAATCTGCAACGGCAGCTTCTTCTCGCTGCGCGGCCGTTGCATCACTTTCAGGGCCGTCTTGTTGATGCTCTGGATCCCGACCTCGAGGTTCTTCGTCCCGGCGAGAATGGAAAGCTCGATCAACTCCTCGTCCATGAACTCGGGCACCATCTCGCTGAACAGCGTGGCTCCCATGTCTCGATCGATGATGTGTCGGAGAATCTTCTTGGCGCGCGGAAGGTCGTTGTTGAAGGTGGGATCCATCAAGTAGAGGTAATCGACGCCGATGTCGGCGAGGATGTCGATCTCGCGAAGCACGCGCTCGACGTCGAAGAAACGAGCACCACCGCCGATCTTCCGGTAGCGGCAGAAACCGCATGAAAAGTTGCAGCCTCGCTGGGTTTCGATCGCACCGTACGATCCCTTCAGTTTGGACCAGTCGAACACGTCGTTCATGTACATTGAAGGGATCATGTTGAGGCCGTCCAGGATGCGGGCATCCTGATCGGGGGTGCGAAGGAGCTCGTCTCCCTTGCGGTAGGTGATGCCCTTCACGTCTCCGTAATCGCCGCTCTCCAAGAGGACTCGAACGAGCTCGGAGAACACGTGCTCCCCCTCGCCTCGAACGATGATGTCGAACGCCGGGTTCTCGCCGAGAATCTGCCTGGTGTCCTCGGCGACCTCCGGACCGCCCAGGACGATGAGCGAGTCGGGGAGCGCCTCCTTGATCTTCGGCGCCAGGCCTCGATACTTCAAAAAGTTCCACACGTACGCGGAGAAGAGGACGAGATGAGGGTTGTCCTTCGTCGCCGCCTCCACGATGTGCGCGTCGTCGCTGGTCTGGTAGAAGTCGGTGAGTTCGAAGCTCGCCCTGGTGTGGAACGGAAACTTCGCCAGGTAGGTCTTGATCAACGCAAAGGACATGGAGAACTGCCAGAGCGGGAGGCCGGCGAAGCGATCGATGGTGTGAATCGCAACCGCTTTGATGCGCAGATCCGCTTCCTGGGGCGAGGCGTAGGGCAGTCTGCCGGCAAAAGGGTCCACACTCGTCGTCAGGTGGGCGATCTCTTCAAAGCCCGCCCCGTTGTTCTCGTATCCCATTCAGCCTCCCGGTTGCTTGCTGGGCGAGAGACCCCCGCCCCCGAACGAGAACGATACCGCAGATTCCGGGCGTTTATCTAGTCCTGCTTTGCCCTTCTGGCGGACGAGCCGGGCCGCGGTTCGGGGCGGAAAACCCTAGCCTTTCGCCTCGGAGGTCTCCGTGGGCCTCAGCAGGCTCACGTCTTCCGTCGAGACTCGCCCGCCCACGGTCTCCACGAGGATCTCGCGGGGCGGCCCATGGGAGATGAAGTACACCGGGCTGGCCGTCAGGCCGTAGGCGCCGCTGCCGCGGACCGCGATCACGTCCCCCGCCTCGAGCCGGCCGACCGCGACCTGGCGCGCCAGTGTGTCGATGGTCGTGCACAGGGGGCCGACGAGGTCGTACGCCCGCTCGCCGGCACCGTGGTCGTCTCCGGTGACCTTGAACATGCGGTAGTTGCGCCGCACGATGCTGCCGAAATGACCGGTCGCGGCCAGGTGATGGTTCATGCCGCCGTCGCAGATGGCGATGTCGGTTCCACGGGAGCGTTTCGTCCGGATCACACTCGTCAGATAATAGCCGGCTTCGCCGACGAGGTAGCGCCCGGTTTCGAGCGCCAGCACGGTCGCGGCGAAGCGCGGCTCGGCCTTGAGGGCGTCCAGGCTCGGATTGACGGCATCCGTCACCGCCGCGAGGTCGACCGGCGCATCGCCCTCGTAGTACGGAATGCCGATCCCCGATCCGAAGACCAGAAGCTGCGGCGTGAGGTCGTGGGCGTGGCAAACGCGCCGGAAGATCTCGATGAAGATCTGCAGGTTCTCGGCGATCGCCGCAGCGTTCAGGCACTGAGTTCCCGAATAGATGTGCAGGCCGCCGACCTCGAGGTGGGGGAGCCTCGTGATCTGCCGCAGGGCGACGTCGAGATCCTCTTCGTCGATCCCGAACTGAGTCGGCTTGCCGCTCATGTTCAACCCGAAGCCGCGCGGCACCTTGGTCGGGGTGACACGGACGAGCACGCGTTGCCGCCGCTGCGCCCGTTCGGCGATGCCCGCCAACAGCTCCGCTTCGTCCAGGGATTCGACGATCACCTGTCCCAGACCATGGTCCACCGCGGCTTGCAGCTCGTCGCGCGTCTTTCCCGGACCGGTGAAGCCGAGCTCGGCGGGCTCCCAGCCCGCGGCAATGGCGCGGGAGACCTCTCCCGCGGAAGAAACGTCGAGCCCGTCCACCACGCCGCGCAGTCTGCGCAGCAGGCCCGGGTTGGGATTGGCCTTGACGGCGTAGCTGACGTGGAAGCGGTTGCCGAAGGCGGCGCGGACCAGCGCCACACGCTCTCGCACCTGGTCCATGAGGTAGACGTAGCAGGGGGTGCCATGATCGCGGGCGACCTGACTCAGAATGTCCTTCAACGTGCCCTCGTCACTGCTCGCGCCTCGAAGGAGAAACGTGCACATTTCACCGGCGCAGTGCAAGCGACGGGTGAAACGCGCCTTGATCGAGCAAGCCATCCATAATACTAAGATTCTCGAGCGCACGCATGTTCACGCTCACCTTCCACGACTTGTTGACGAAGAATCTAGACCGCCGTGGGGAGCACCCGCTGGTGGTCGACCGCGACCGGCAGCTCACCTACGCCGCGGTCTCGGCGGAGGTCGATTCGACGGCGGCTTGGCTCTCGGCGGCCGGGGTGTGGCGCGGCGATCGGGTGGGCGTGCACCTCTTCAAGAGTGTCGAGGAGGTCGTGGCGATGTTTGCCGCGGCGCGTCTCGGCGCCGTCTTCGTCAACATCAGCCACCAATGGACGCTCGGACAGCTCGACTACGTCCTGCGCGACTGCGGGGTGCGCGTCCTGTTCACCGACGACCGCGCCGCGCGCACGTTGGCCGCAGCCCCGCTGCCCGACACGCTCCGGCAGGTCGTCGTGCGCGGCAAGTGCCCCGACCACCCCCGGATGATAGCGTGGGAGGCGATGCCAAGAGACTTCCCCGTGCCTCCGCCGGTCGGAATCGATGCCGACCTGGCCGCGATCCTCTACACGTCGGGCTCCACCGGGCAGCCCAAAGGGGTCATGCTCAGCAACTTGAACCTGGTGCAAGGCGCGCGCAGCGTCGCCAGGTACCTCGAGAACGTTGCGGAAGATCGCCTGCTCTCGTTGCTGCCGTTCAGCTTCGACTACGGGCTGAATCAATTGACGACGATGTGCTTGGTGGGCGGCAGCATCGTGCTGCACCCCGTGATGATGCCGGCGGAGGTGGTGAAGACGTTGGCGGAGCAACGCATCACGGGGCTCGCCGCGGTGCCGCCGGCGTGGGTTCCGATCGTCCGCTTCCTCGCCGAGCACCCCACGGCGCTGCCGGACTTGCGCTACGTGACGAACTCGGGCGGCAAGCTTCCCGACAGCATCCTGGAGCTGATGCCGCGCGTCTTCGCGCAGTCCAAGATCGTTCTCATGTACGGGCTCAGCGAGGCGTTTCGGTCCACGTACCTTCGGCCGGAGCTGTTCCACGCGAAGAAGGGGTCGATCGGCAAGGCCATCCCGAACGCGGAGACCTACGTCATCGATCCCGCGATCGGGGTCTGTGGGCCCGGGCAGCAGGGAGAGCTCGTGCACCGCGGCAGCCTCGTCAGCCTCGGCTATTGGGGCAAGCCGGAGGCCACGGCGGAAAAGATCAAACCCTGCCCCCAGCTCGCGCATCTCATCGGCGACGAGAAGGTCGTCTACAGCGGCGACATCGTGCGGATCGACGAAGACGGCCTCTACTGGTTCGTCGGACGCCGGGACGCCATGATCAAGGCGAGCGGCTTCCGCATCAGTCCGACCGAAGTGGAAGACATCGTCTTTCACTCGGGCCTGGTCTCCGACGTCGTGGCCTTCGGTACTCCGGACGAGGTGTCGGGTCAGGTGGTCGAGATCGCCGTGACCACCGCAAACGGAACGGCCGTGGACGTCCCGGCCCTCCTACGGCATTGCGTGCGCCAGATGCCGAGCTACATGGTGCCGCGCAAGGTGCATCAGTGGCAGGGAGAATTCCCCCGGACGGGAAGCGGCAAGGTCGACCGGCCGCGAGTCGTTCACGCCTACGAGGACACCCCGGCCTCACGCTGATCGACGCCGGGATCGCCCCCTGGGGTCGCGAGACCACCGCGCTCACGGCACGCTGCTCGCGTCGTGGCGCGTCTCCAGACATGGGGTGATCTCGAAGATCAAAGGGGCTCTTCGACGGACGCGAACCGCGGATTGAAGATCGAAGGCGTTGATGTATCTGCCCAAGGGCGACGCGTGTGTCGTCATCGCCTCGTTCGCCGGCGAGCCCCGGCCCCTGCGCCCACAACGAGCCGTGCCGGGCGTTTTTCGGCCTTGACCGACTCCACAAGCAGGTACTATCCAAGCTCCATGGAGGGGGGGGCGAGTCGTGAGCGGGATCGAGGGCCATTGCGGGGCCCGCTCGAGACCCGTTTGCAGCGTCCGATCGTGGAGCGTTGCGTCAAATCTCCAGCTTGTACGGCCTATCCGCTCCGGCCCGCGGGCTTGACCGCCGCTCTCGCCGCATACTATCGACGCCCTCTGGAGGTGTCGCGAGCGCGGGGGGGCGGGGGTCGCTGGAGCCCGCCGGGACAGCGCGTCCGGGACAGGGGCAGGAGGGCCGTTGCCCGGCGGCCGGCGCGGGGAGCTCGATCTCGCCGCGGTGCGGGGGGTCGTCCGGAGGCTATGCGAGTTGTTTTCGAGTAGGGATCGAGGAGCGAAGGTCGTCGTTCGCGGCGCTCGCGGGCGAGATTTCGACGGGATTGGATTGTCATGCAAGGACGCAACACGGCGCTGATCGAGCGTTATTTCCCGCGGTACCGTTCGCCGAAGATGGTGTACCAGGCGCTGCTCGACGACTTGGTCGACGAGCAGACGGTCTGGCTCGAGCTGGGATGCGGCAAGCGCATCTGCGCCGACGATCGCCTGAACGACGAGCTGCCGAAGCAAGCGCGCTTCGCCGTCGGAGTCGACCTCGACCCGGCTCTCGGCGGTCACTCCAGCCTGAGCGCTCTGGCGCGTTGCGACGCGGCGGCGCTTCCTTTCCGCGACGAGACGTTCACGCTGGTCACCAGCTCGATGGTCGTCGAGCACCTGGAGCACCCCGAGGTCGTGTTCTCCGAGGTCGCGCGCATCTGTCGCCCGGGAGCGCACTTCGTCGTGTACACGCCGAACCTCTACAACTACGGCATGTTGGTGGCCGCTGCGACTCCGTACCGATTCCACCTCGCGTACAAGAAGGTCACGTACTACTTCGCGCGCGGCGAATGGGTGGACCACGAAGACGACATGTTTCCCACCTTCTACCGCGCCAACTCGGTGGGCCGCTTGCGGGCGCTGGCGGCAGAGGCGTCGTTCGGCGTCGAGCGTCTCGAGCGGCTGTCGATGGCGCACTCGTTCGGCTTCGTCAAGCCGCTGTACATCGGGTCGCTGCTCTTCGAACGCGCGATCGATCGACCCGCACTGGAAGTACTGAAGGCGGACATCCTCGGTGTGTTTGTCAAGCGATGAGCGGGTTGGCATGGTCGGGCGGGCTGCGGCGCCCGCGCTGGTCCCGGGATCGCCGCGGCGCTCGCCCGTCGCGCGGAGCGGGGAGCTGTCGCCGCGCGCCGATTCGCGGACCGAAAAGGTCGATGCGGACCGAAATCACGCATTGATTTACCGGCGAAGCGAAACGATGTTATTGTGGTGGGGGCCACGTGAATCACTTTCGGGTTTGCGCATTCCGATCATTTCGCAAGCGGAACCAGCTTCGAGCGCCGGATCTTGCGATCTCTCGTGACCAGCGGAACTCGATGAACCACACTGGTCGCAGCGATCAACTCATCGGCCGGATCACTGCGGAAGTCGAGGTCAGGGATCGCCGCACAGACGTCGAGCGTGATCGGCCAGGTGTGAATCGAGGCGAGCGTTCTTCTTACCTCGGCGGTACCGATATCGAGCTCGATGCGGTCGAGCTGCGCGAGCTTGCTGATCTCCCAGAGGACAATCGCCGAGATACTCCAAGAGTCGCCCCGAAGAAGCTTCTCTTCGGCGGGCTTCAGCTCGCCAGAGAGAGCATACAAGAGGACGTACGTGTCAAGATTGAGCATCCCAGCTCAACCCCGTGCTGGTGATGTCTCCCTTGATTCGAATTCGACCACGTAGCTTGCCGATCATCGCGCCGGACTCCGCTTCGATCGGGACCAGCTTCGCAACCGGCTTGCCGTGCTTCGTGATGATGATTCCCTCGGCGTCGACGGAATCCAGAACCGCCAGGCACTGCTCCTTGAACTTCGCCGCTG
This sequence comes from uncultured bacterium, assembly GCA_963721115.1. Lineage (GTDB taxonomy): Bacteria > Desulfobacterota > Binatia > HRBIN30 > CADEER01 > CAVRIA01. The sequence goes on along the minus strand of CAVRIA010000019.1, from coordinate 67,007 downwards.
CCATCGTCTTCATGCGGCGAGCCTATAACAAGTCAGCAAATGTGTCCACTTTTAGGATGCCGATGCGCCGGGAACCGTTCCCGCACGAGCTGCACAGCACGCCGACCCCGGGGGGCCAGGACGGTGGACAATGAGGGGGACGCGCGGGTTTGTAGCGTTTGGCGCTACACCTCAGCCGAGACGGCGGGCCCAGCTGGCAGCCCTTCGACTCCGGGCTTCCAGAAGGGGGCGAGATCGACGCACTGGCCCCGACCCCGGCCACCCCGGACGCATCTAAAGTTTGGGCGTGGCGCGGCGATTTCGCAGCAGCAGCGCCCTTGCTCTGACAATCATCTCTCGCGCAGGGTGCAGAGACGCAGAGGGAGAAGAGACGGGCCACGAATCCAAGGCAAATCGGGCGAAGTTTCAGATCGGGTGATGGGGGTTGGGTTTTGCGGATTTTTTGCGTAGAGGCGCCACACCATGGACTCGAACCCCGCGGCGGCGCGCCGGACGGCACAGCCGCTCTACCAGCCCGGCGATCTCGATGGCTTCTTCGGCCTGGCGATCGACAACCTGATCCAGTTCCTGCTCATCCTCGGCCTCTGCCGGGAGGTGCTGGGGTTCTCGGTCGAGCTGCTGCTCGGCCGGGTGCTGCCGGGCGCGGCGCTGTCCGTGATCGTCGGCAACCTCTACTACGCCTGGCAGGCACAACAGCTGTCGCGGCACGAGGGGCGGTCGGACGTTACGGCATTGCCGTACGGCATCAACACCGTGTCGCTGTTCGCGTTCATCTTCCTCGTCATGCTGCCGGTCAAGCTCGCCGCCGAAGCGCGCGGCGCGGATGCGGCCGAGGCGGCGCTGGCGGCCTGGCAGGTTGGGCTCGGCGCCTGTCTATTGTCGGGCCTCATCGAGCTCGCCGGCGCGCTGGTCGGCGACTCGGTGCGCCGTGCGACTCCGCGCGCCGCATTGCTCTCGACTCTCGCCGGTATCGCCATCAGCTTCATCGCCATCGACTTCGCGATCCGCACCATGGCGGCGCCGCTGGTCGCGATGCTGCCGCTCGGCATCATCCTGACCACGTACTTTGCCGGCGTGGTGTTTCCGTTCCGGATTCCCGGCGGCGCCTGGGCGGTGTTGGCCGGAACGGCTCTCGCTTGGCTCGCCTGGGCGGCGGGAATAAAGGCGACGCCGGTCGACTGGAGCCGCGTCGTCGAAGCACGCAACTCGATCGGTCTCTACCTGCCGGTACCGGTGCTGGGCGACCTGTACGCCGGGCTGACCAGCCCGCTGATGCGCGATGCGCTGGTTCCGGTGGTGCTACCGATGGGGCTGTTCAACGTCCTCGGATCGCTGCAGAACATCGAGTCGGCCGACGCCGCCGGCGACGCCTACCGGGCGATGCCGTGCATGGCCGTCAACGGTCTCGGGTCGATCGTCGCCGCGATGCTCGGCTCGTGCTTTCCGACCACCATCTACATCGGCCACCCGGGTTGGAAGGCGCTCGGGGCGCGCTCGGGGTACTCGATTCTCAATGCCATTTTCTTCGCCGTGCTGGCGCTCGGCGGCCTCACTTACTTCGTCGGCTCGTTGGTCCCGATCGAGGCCGGCATGGCGATCGTGCTGTGGATCGGCATCATCATCACCGCGCAGGCCTTTCAGGTCACGGACGTGCGGCACGCGCCGGCGGTGGCGATCGGGCTGTTCCCGGCGATCGCCGCCTGGGGTCTGTTGGTGCTGACGCAGTCGCTCAACGCCGCCGCGGTGGCGCAGGGGAACGCCGCTCTGGCGGCAAGCGTTCTCGGCTCACCGGCCGCGTTCTCCGCCGTCGGTCTGCGGCTCGACGGGTTCGTCGCCATCTCGCAAGGCTTCATGCTCACTTGCATGATCTGGTCGGCGATGAGCGCTCACCTCATCGATCGCGAATTCGCCCGTGCAGCCGTGTGGGCCGGCATCGGTGCGGGCCTCTCCTTCTTCGGCTTCATTCACGCCGGCCGCGTCACGCCGGCCGGCGGGGTCTACGACATCGGCTTCGCCAGCGGCCTGCCCTGGGCGATCGGCTACGCGCTGTGCGGCTTCTTTTTCCTGGCCGCGGCGCGCTTCCCGACGCGCCCCGACCCACACGGTCTGTAGCGCGCCGCCCCGGCGCTTCCGACCCTGGGCGCGGCGGAGGTCGCCCGAGCCGGCGCCGGATCGACAGCCGTCGGCGAAAAAATGCCTGGGCGCGATCGAATCCCTGACTTCCCGCGCCCAGCGGGCGTCCGCTCCTCGCATCGGGCTGTGGCGGCAACGAGTAGACCTACGTGGCCGGCCCGCCCAGAAACGGAGGCCCGATCTCATGCTCGGGCCTCGCGTCTTTCAGGGGGCTATTGGAGCACCATGAGGAGCAACGCATCATCGGAAGGCCAATTCGGGATCCTCAGCTTCCGGTCGACGATCGATTCGTCTTCGCTGCCGGCCGTGAAGCTGACGTCGATGAAGCGCGGCTCCGTGGCGTCCATGAAGACGTCGGTGAAGGCCAGGAAGGGCGCGCTGGTGACGAGCCCGAGGTCCGTCTGGCCGTTCGTGTTCGCGTCGTACATGAAGAAGCCGACGACACCGCCGTCCAGTCGCAGGCTGGGCCAACGCCTCCTCGCCGGCGTTCTCGCTCGTCAGCACCTCCATCCCGTCGATCTTCAGGCTCGCACCCAGGTCCTCCCGGAGGCCGCCCCCATCCCAGCGGCGATCAGCGCCGCGTGCCCGGGGCCGCGCACGACGAGACCCGTGCTCGCCGCCGCGATCACGGCGTTCGGCGACGGTGAGAGCATACGCACCAATCGGTTGCTGCGTTTGAACGGCGTGAAGTACTGGTAGCCGATGAGAACGCCTTGCGCGTCGAATCCCTTGAACTCGTAGAACGCGTCGCGCTTCAGCTGGACCGGCCCGAAATGGCCGTCGGCGTCCGGTGCCAAGGTATACAGCGGCGCCGCGGCGGCGCGCGGTGTGTCGCCGATCTCCCGGACCTCGATGGTCCCTGTTTGCGGAACGTTGTCCGCGAACGATTCCGCGACCCCCTCGACGGTGACCATCTCCGCGCCGCACTGAACCTCGGTGTACTGCGGGTCCTCGCCGCGCAGGTACCTGTAGAGCTCGACGAAGGACCGGGTCGAGGCGGCGACGGCGAAGTGGTCTTCGTCGGTGAGGGTGACCTTCGTCACGTTCGTTCCGGTGGCGTGATGCGGCATGCCTCCGAGGTCGTGCTGAGAAGAGACGCTCAGCGTCTCCACGTCTCCTACGTCGGGGGAGCCGGAAAAGTTGATGTAGTGAGCGACTTTGGCCGCATGGGCCGGATCGCTCAGGTACGCGCCGCAGTGCGCCGTGCCCTGCGAATGACCGGCGAGATCCACCTGGGTGAAGCCGGTCGCAGCGAGCACCGCGTCGATGGCGGCGTCGAGCTGTCCGTTCGTGCCGGGCATGTCGCCGAGCGAATTGTAATCGATCGCGATGATGCGGTCCTGGCAGAAGCCGTTGCTGCCGAGCAGCCGCGCCACGTGCGCGAAGTTGTCGCCCGAGCCGAACGTGCCGTGCACGAAGACGAAGGGCCGCTGGCTCCGGTCGCAGTCGGCATCCGCGACCACGACGGGACACTCGACATTCGCCGGGGTCTCGGTCGGCGCCGGGGTATCGGTCGGCACCTGCGTCTGCGTGTCGGTCGGCCTTGCGGTGGGCGTTGCCGTCGGCGTGCCGGTCGGCGCGAGAGTCGGGGTGGCGGTCACCAAAATAGTCGGCGTGCCGGTCGGGGTGTTGGGCGAACCGTTGTCATTGTCGTCGCCACATGCCGACAGGGTCAGCAGCAGGAGCAAAAGCGAAAGTACGAGTCGCTTCTTCATGCGGTTCCCCTCCTCCAGCGGTTCGAATATCAGAAAAGCGACTGGATCGCTAAGTACTCTCCACCACAAAAGGCGAAAATGGTGACGGCTTCGCCATGCATTTCATCCTCTTCATCCTGACCTTCTCCCATCCGGGAGAAGAAACCCTGGGCCATACGGTACCGCAATTTCGGAACGTTGTACTAGGCGCCGGGACTCAGGGGATGCTCGTTCCTCGGCACCGCCTAGCTGCTCGCTTCGAGCCAGTCTGCGAGGATCTTGCCGAAGGCCGGATCCCGAGGCACCCAGTGCCCGCAGTCCAGGCCAACCACCTTGCCTCCCGTCGTCTCGACGTGCTCGATCCACTTCTTCGAATGGAACGGAAAGGGTTTCTTCTTGCCGTAAACGAACAGCAACGGCACCCGCGGCCAGTAGGCATCCATCTCGGTCCTCGCGCGTCCGCCGAGAATGTCTCGCCAGACATTGCGGTAGGGGTAGTTCATCCAGGAGTTGATCTGTTCGCGTGGCAACGGGGCATCCATGGCGCCGGCGAGGGCGCGAGTCATCCAGTCGCCGAGCCGGCCGTTCAGCACGAACGCGCCGATCAGCCACCACTGATAGGCAATGATCCCCAGTATCGCACCGGGTCCCGGCTCCACATGCGGCGCGACGTCGAGCCCGGCGACGCGTGCAACGAGCTGCGGATATCGGTGGTGCAGGATGTGCCCCCAGTAGCACCCCCAATCGTGCAAGATGAGGGTGACCGGAGCATCCGGTGAGACCTCTCGGACCATCTCGGCAAGGGCCTCGATGATTTCGTCGGTGCCGTAGCCCCAACGCACGGAGCGCCGCCCGTCGAAGTTCGGCATCGTCGTCCGCACGCAGCGGTACCGGGCCGAGAGAGAGGCCACGTGCACGTCCCAGAGCGTAGCGTCGTCGGGCCAGCCCTGAATGAAGACGAGTGTCTCGCCGGAATCCGGCCCGTCGACAACGGCGTCGAGGCGTAGGGTCATCGGGCCATCATTGGAGGATCGTACCGATCTGCGCAATGGCCAGGTTGCTCGAACCAACGCCCCGAAACCGCGGGACGCCCACCTTGGACCCGCAGTCGAGGGCCCAGGCGCCCGCGCCCAGGCGCCCGCGCTTGGCGTCAACCGGACGCTAGCGTAGCATCACCCCGAACCCGTACGCTCGACTCAAAAGCCCTCATGGCCGATCACGCCCAGCCCCGCAGACTTGCCACCATCGTCGCACTCGACGTGGCCGGCTATTCCGCGCGCACGGAAGCCGATGAGGCGAAGACCACGGCCGAAGTGGCGGCGCTCCGGAGCGTGATCGAAGGCATCGCCGGGGCGCATGGCGGGCGCGTGTTCAACACCGCGGGCGACGGCTTCATGCTGGAGTTCGGTTCGAGCCTGGCCGCCGTCGAAGCCGCGTTCGCGCTGGCAGAACAATGCGAACCCAAGGTGCGCGTCGGCGTGCATCTGGGCGATGTCGTGGTGCAGCCAGACGGCGATCTGCTCGGCCACGGCGTCAACGTCGCGGCCCGGCTGATGGCGCGCAGCGATCCGGGCTCCGCGCTGGTGTCGGGCACGGTGCGCCAGACGATCCGCGGTCCCATCGCCGAGCGTCTCGTCTCGCGTGGGACCATTCGACTCGACAAAATGGCGGAGACGGTCGAGGCATTCTCCCTCGCTGCCGTTGGGTCGGTCATTGTCGCGCCGCCACTCGAAAGCAACGAACCGCTTCTCGCCGTGCTGCCCTTCGACAACCTGTCGGACGATCGGGAGATGCAGTTCTTCTCGGATGGCGTGTCGGAGGAGATCATTCAGCGTCTGTCACGCGGCGCGAAGATGAAAGTCATCGGGCGCACCTCGAGTTTTCAGTTCCGCGGTGCGGACAAGACGGCGCGCAAAGTTGCGCACGAGCTGAAGTGCTCGCACATTTTGGACGGCTCCATCCGCCGGGCGGGCGGACGGGTGCGTATCGCGGCGCATCTGGTGGAGGCGGCGTCGCAGACGACCCTGTGGTCAGACCGCTTCGACCGCAGCCTCGACGACATTTTCGCCGTGCAGGATGAGATCTCCGAGCACATCGCGGCCGCGCTCGACCAGACCTTCATGAGCTCCTCGACGAAGGCGATCGATCCGGCGGCCTATGATTTCTATCTGCGCGCCAGCCCCAGATCCTACGCGCCAGACGAGCTGCGGACCAATGTCGGGCTCCTGGAGGTCGCCACGCAGCGCGCCCCACATTTCGCCGAGGCCTGGGGCCGGCTGGCATTCTCGCGGGCGTGGCTGCGCTTCTATCAACCCTTCGCCACTCGCGCCGCGAGCGGCGACCTCGTGACGCGCGAGGCGAAACGGGCCCTGACTCTCGATCCACAGAACGTCGACGCCCTGTTGGCGCAGCTCTTCGCAATGCCGCCGTTCGGACGGTTCGTCGAGGACGACGGGGTGGTGGAGCGAATCAGGCGGGCGCCCGGCTCGAGCGATGGACAAATGTACGTCGGCTGGTACTTGCGCAACGTCGGGCGGGTTCGCGAAAGCGCCGAGGAGACGGAACGCGCCTATCGATTTGACGCGCTGAATCCGATGTCCGCAAATATGGTCGCTCTCGCGAGAATGGCGGCGGGGCGCGTTGCGGAGGCCGTACCTGTTTTCGAAGACCTCATGGCGCGAGTCCCCGACATGAGCTTCCCCGTTGCGAACCTGCTGCGGGCGAAGGCCTTCCTCGAGGATTGGGCGGCGGTTGACAGGTTGTTGGACCCCGCGGCGAAGCGCCCGTTGCGTGAGTTTCAGGACGGTCTGGCGTTCATCCGCACCAAGCGCGACCCCACGCCGGAGAACATCGACGGCATGCGAAGCGCGCTGCAGGCGCATTTCGACAAGACGGGATGCATCGACGTCTCGCGTCTCGTGTATGCCGCGCATCTGGGCCTCGTCGATGAAGCCTACCGGACGGCCGAGAACGCCCGCCTCGGGCCGCTTGGGACCGAAGACGACATCATGGGCCCAGACGGCTACCGCACGGCGCTGTTGTTCCATGCTGGAATGCCGGAATTGCGCAACGATCCTCGCTTCGTGCCCCTCTGTGCGCGGCTGGGCCTCGTCGAATTCTGGTTGGCGACGGGCAAATGGCCCGATTGCGTCGATGAAGTCCCCTATGACTTCAAGGCCGAATGCGAGAAGGCGCGGCACATTCCAGTAGAGAAGTTCGAGTTTTGAGCTGACAGAACGCCCGGCCCACACTCTCGAGGCAGAGCGCAGTATTTTGGGGCACGGCGGGGACAGAGCTGGTAGAGAGGGGATCGGCTCGAGTCACAGCGGGAAGCTCTGCCCCACCATCTTCTCCGAAATCGACCAGAGCCGCTGTGCAGCGTCCGGGTCGAGAGCGTACGACCGCACCCCGTTGGCTGCGTCCTCGGCGTCGTTCACTTGCGCAACGCCGCAGTCCTCCAGGTAGAGACCGCCGCGTCCCTCCAGCTCCGGCGCCGTGGCGGCGTACACGGAGGTGGCGGCCCCGGACTCGACCGACTTCATCTTCATCTTGCCGCCGGGCGCGCGCTTGCGCAGATGCTCGTAGTCCTCCGGTACCATATGCCGGACGAGATCGGTGGGGATCACTCCGGGATGGAGGGCGTTGGCGTGCACGCCGCGCGAGCCGAGGCGCCGCTCCAGCTCGACGGCCAGGAGGATGTTGGCGGTCTTGGACTGCCCATACGCCGACCACTTGTCGTACGGGCGCCGCTCGAAATGAATGTCCTCGAAGACGACGGGGGACATCTGATGGCCGCGCGAGCTGACCGAGACGACGCGCGCGGGAGCTCCGCGCAAGAGCGCGGGCGCGATCAGGCCGGTCATCAGGAAATGGCCGAGGTGGTTGGTACCGAACTGCAGCTCGAACCCGTCAGTCGTCTTTCCGAAAGGGCAGGCCATCACGCCGGCGTTGTTCACCAGGATATGCAGGGCGTCGTGGCGCGCCAGAAAGCGGTCGGCGAAGGCGCGGATGCTCGCCAGCGACCCGAGCTCCAGCTCTTCGACCTCGACGCCGTCGTTGTCCGTCGACGACCGAATCTCCCGCGCGACCTTCTCGCCCTTGGCGACGTCGCGCACGGCAATCACGACCCGCGCGCCTTTCGAGGCCAGGGCCCGCGCCGTTTCCGCCCCCAGTCCCCCCGAGCCGCCGGTCACGAGCGCCGACTTCCCATCCAGGTCGACCCCTTCGAGCACCTCGGTCGCGGTCGTGTCGTGTCCGAACCCAGCCCGTGCAGATTCCCTCATCGCGTCCCTCCTCGTCTGATTGTCGCGGAACGATCCGCTCCGGGATGTACCCCCTTGGGCGTCGGCTTGCGAATCAGGGCGCGATCCCGGACGGGTCGGCAAACCCCAGCAGCGCGTCGCGGTCCTCGGGAAGCACGAACCCCGCCTCGATCACCTGGTCCGCCGCGGCGTCGTAACGCTGCTCGTAGTCCGCACGCGACGCATAGAGCTCGGCGAGACGCTCGGCAGGCAACGGCGTCGTCGATCCGAGAAGGAGGCACAGGAGGTCGGGCTTCGGTCCCGGGACGCCGGAGAGTACGGCCACCGGTACATCGACGGGCGGTGTGCGGATGCCGCCCAGCGCTATGCCGTCGGCGTCGCGGCGCATCTCGACCGGATCGCCGGACGTCACGTCGAGGCGGGGTGCACCGGGAGGCGCTTGGCCGGAGCGCACCCATTCGTCGAGTCCGCGCAACGACGCCTTCGCGACGAGATGCAGCGGTCCGTTGTTGATCGGCGCACCGCAGTCGAGCATGCCGGCGATCGTCGGACCGAGGAGGTGGACGTCGGCATGGGCGGTTCCCGCGACCTCCCACAGCCGAAACGTTTCGCTGTCGGGCTGGCGCACGGCGACCGAGTTCAAGATCCCGGTCACGTCGCTCTCGGCTTGGAGGTCGACTACGGGCGCGGCGAGGTCGGTACGGAAGATGGCCGGAGTGCCGCCCAACCCTCCGGCGAGGTCGGCGTACTCGCCCGGCCCGACCAGCGGAAGGCCGAACGAGGCGCGGCTGTGCACGAAGAAGCCGTCGAACGCGTGCGTCAGCGGTTGCACGCCGTCGTAGTAGGTCGTGAGCGCGATCGCCGACTGCGACTCACCGGCCGCGAGCACCCACTGCGGCTTCGAGCCGCCCAACGCCGGTCCGCCCCGGCGCAGCGCCCGCGCCACCTGCGTGAAGATGTCGAACGAGAATCCGTCGCCGGGGTGCTCGAGCGATCCGTAGCGCGCCGGGTCGATCGCTTTCAGTCCCTTGCCCGCGAGATCTTCCGCACCGGGTGCGGAGACGAGCACGGGGCCGCCCTCGACGCCGATGAGCTGGGCCGAGACACCGACCCACGCGTGCCCTTGGCGAGTCAACTCCTCTTCGAAGCTGGCGTAGTCGGGATCGGCGTCGACTCCTCCGCTGACGTTGAGCCACTCGACGACGACCGTACCGCTGAACTGCGCGGGATCCGCGGGGTAGCGGACGAGGATTCGGGTGCGATACGGCGCCGTGCCGTCCGGCTCGAACGTCCAGCGACCGTCGCCCGTGAGGGGCATCGTCGCGGTGTACGACGAGGCCGTGCCCTTCGCCACGTACTCGTGCTCGACGTATCCCGCCTGCTCCAAGTTCGGGGGATTGCCTTCGCCGATGAACGGACCGTTTCCGCCGCTGATCTCCTCCGACAGATCGGCAAACCCCTCGATCAGGTCCTGCCACTGCGGCCCGTCGCTGAGCAGGTCCGCCGTCCAGTCGCGCACCGTCGTGCCGTTGATCTCCGTCGTGTAGAAGATCGGCAGCTCCAGCACCGTGTGGTCTTCGCCCTGGATGAAGAATCGCTTGAAGCGCTCTGATTGGCGGCTGTGGATGTCGTCCGTCACGCCGAGCAGCAGCGCCTCGTAGTCCTCGGCGGAGAGGTTGTTGAAGGTGCGGATGATGGCGTCGCGCAGGTTGCTGTAGTAGCCGACGCGCAGCGTCGGATCGCGATCCAGCGCCCACTCGGTCAGGTAGGTGAGCTGCTCGCTGCAGCGCGTGCAGCTCGGCGGGATGAACTGCATGAACTGCCAGTTGCTGAGGCGCTCGGCGGCGTTCACCGTGTCGTCGGGGTTCTGCAGGCCGGGGCCGGAATCGTCGATGGTGACGATCGGCGTGTCCGGATAGGCGACGCGGGTGACGCCGTAGCCGGTGAAGGTGCCGTAGCCGCCGGCGCTGCTGCCGGCGACCGCGATCGCGTCGGGATCCGGGAACGCGGCGCGCATGGCGGTGACCGCCGCCGACAGATTCTGCAGCCCGTGGTGGTAGGTGGGCTTGCCGTCGTAGTCGGCGAGGTTGTCGCCGCTGAACACCGAGCCGTCGCAGTACGGCGCGTAGACGATGTTCCAGTCCTTGAACGGGTTGGCGGGGTTGTCGAGCTCGAAGATGCCGGCGCCGAAGAACGGGTCGGCGGTGAGCTTGGCGCTCGGCGCCACCCAGCAGGTCTGGTTGTTCCAGCAGGCGCCGCCGCCTTCGAGGTAGAGCAGGACCTTGTTGTTGGTGCCGTGGTGCACCTCGACCTGGTACGGATCGCCGCGCAGGCAGATCGCCTTCGCATCGGCCGGGTCGAAGCGCAGCGAATCCCACGCTCCGTTCGGCACCGTCTGCACCGGCGTGCTGTCGTCCAGGTAGCGGCCCACCCCGGTGGCAACCAGCTCGTCGACCAGCGACGGGGTGCCGGTCGCCGTCGGCGGCGGCGTTGCCGTGAGGGTCGGCGGCGCGGTTGCCGTCGGCGCCGTCGTGTCAGTCGGCACCGCGGTGGCAGTCGCCTGGGGCGTCGCAGTGGCGGCGACGGCGGTCGGCGTCGCGGTCGGCCCCTTGGTGTTACCATTGTCGTCGCCGCAGCCCGCCAGGATGACGGCGAGCAACACGGCGCCCAGCATGGGCAGCGAGCGATTGTGCATGGATTCCCCCTGAACGATCAGTATGGCGAGACGACGGCGTGAATTTCACACGCTACCACGCACGTGTCGAACCGGGCAACGAAGAAGACGCCAAACGGTCGGATGTGTCGCGTCAGCGGGGACGCTGGCGCAAAGGTCCAGAAGGGTGCAAACAAGTAAGCTGGCAGGGGAGATGACGCGCGTCGTCGGCATACTTGCGGCAGGGGTACTGTTCGGGCTCGCGGCCCTGCACGCCTACTGGGCGACGGGAGGCGACTGGGGAACCAACGCCGCGATACCGACCCGGAACGGCGCGCCTCTCTTCAAGCCCGGGCCGGCGGGTACCGTCCTGGTCGCCGTGCTGCTCTGCGCCGCAGCGCTCGTCTTGCTCGGCCGCCTCGGCATCTGGGGACGGTCGCTGCCGCGCTGGCCGTTCGCCGCGGGAGCGTGGACACTCGTCGCGGTGTTCGGCGCGCGAGTCGTGGGCGACTTCCACTGGTTCGGGCTGTTCAAACGGATGACGGGAACGCCGTTCGCGCGGTGGGACACCTGGCTCTACGTCCCGCTCTGCGCGCTGCTGGCCCTAGCGGCCCTCCTCGTCGCGTGCGGCGAGCCCTGACCGCGCCGCGCGTCGAGGCCGGGACAGGCGGTCGGCGACGTCGCCGACCGCCTGTCCCCCTGGGCGCGCCTCGCGCTCAACGCCTCGCGCCTCTCAGTCCGAAAGATCCGTCCAGCTCTTCACACCGACGAAGTCGCGCTTGCCGAGGTCGACGCCGTTGTGGCGCAGGATGGCGTAGGCCGTGGTGACGTGGAAGTAGAAGTTCGGCACGGAGATGCGCGTCATGTACTGAGCGCCGCTCACCGAGTTGCCTTCCATCCACGGCGGCGCGACGCGTCGTTCCTCGGCGCCGGTGAAGTCGGACGACTTGAAGGTGCCGACGTACGTCGTGCAGGTCCCAATGCGCGCCCGCAGCTCGGCGATCGTCTTCTCGGTATCGGGGTGCGACGGCGCCTTCTGACCGCTCAGATAGGCGGCGGCGTACTTGGCCTGATCGCAGGCGGACTGCACCTGCTTGACGAGCTCGAACTGGTCGGGCGCCAGTCGGGCCTGGGCGAGCACGTCGGGGTCGAAGCTCTTCTTTTCGCCGTAGGCGATCCCCGCCTGCAGCCACTGGTCGAGATTCTTCAGCATCCGGTTGAACTGGGTAATCGTTTCGAACACAGACATGGCAACCTCCCTTGCGGCTGTACGGCCACAGTTGATGCGACGCTTTTGTCAGACACCGGGGAGGTGATCTTGGCAAATCTTGCGAGCGGCGTCACTCCCGCGCCTTCGGCTCGCCTGGTGTCGGCGGAGAGAACGAGGCGCCTGGCACGAGGCGCGAGGCATTTCCTCCTCGCGCCCGTGCCTCGACTCTCCTCTGGTCAGCGGCTACCGGGCACGCCCCTCTCCCCGCCCTCCAATCTTCAAGGGCTCTTCACCTTGCCGCGATAGAAAGAGCCCCGGTTCGTGATCTTGTCGTTCGGGGTGTACACGGCGCCCCAGCAGGCACCCTCTCCGTTGACGAGCTGAACCGTGACGTCGCTGTCTTGCTGGAAGAACTGGTCGGCGCTCGCCGGCACCGGCAGCGGGATGTTGTCGCCCTTCGCCTTGAAGATGATCCGGTCCCGCCCGGGCTTCCCTCCCTTCAAGACCATCGCCAGGGTACCGTCCCGGGAGAGGCTGCGGTCCTTGTAGCGGAAGCCGCGCGGCGTGCTGCCGATCTGCTTCCAGCACGGTTTACCCGCGCAGTCGCCGCCACCGGCGACCAGGGACTTCATGGACAGCCCCGGCACCGCGCCGCTCTCGTCGTAGACGCAGAGCGCGTAGTCCGTCGACGCGGTCGGATCGCCGAACTCCCCCACCGGGGTGTCGCCGCGGATCCACTTCCAGATCAGCCGATCCTTCCCCTGCCCCCTGCTCTTGACGATGAAGATCGATTTCTGCGCGAGGCGACAGCTTTCGAGCGGCGTCTCGTCGTTCTGGCAGCCTTGGCCCGGATCGCAGGAATCGCGCGTACAGGGATCGCCGTCGTCGCAATTCGGAGGAGTCGAACCGACGCAGGCACCGTTGCCGTCGCACGCCTCGTCGGTCGTGCACGCCGATCCGTCGTCGCAGGCCGTTCCGGCGGACGCGAAGCCGTCGGCGGGACAGTCGGCACCGGTCCCGTCACAGCTCTCGGCAACGTCGCAATCGCCCACGGCGGCCCTGCACTGGGACCCCATCGGGGCGACACCATCGGGGGGACAGTCGTCGCCGACGCCGTCGCAGCTCTCCGCGACGTCGCATGCCCCGTTCGCCGCTCGGCACTCGGAGGTGCTCTTCACGTCGGCCGGACAGGTCGATCCGTCGCAGACCTCCTCGATGTCGCAGTCGCCGGCAGCGGGGCGGCACGGGCTGCCGTCGAGCGGGAGGTGAACGCAGCCGGAGCCCGAATCGCAGCTGTCCCCCGTGCACACGTTCCCGTCGTCGCAGTTCGGCGGTGGTCCGCCCAGGCAGGAGGCCGTTCCCTGGTTGCAGCTGTCGTTGGTCGTGCAGGCATCGCCGTCGTCGCACGGAGTTCCCTGACAGTCCGGATCGGCGCAGTCGACGAGAGAGTCCGAGTCGTTGTCGATGCCATCCGTGCAGTTCTCCTGGCTGACGTCGATGGTGATGGAGCACAGGACCTGCTCGGGACACTGGTCCTTGGCGGTGAACGTGACGACGTGCTGCCCGATCTGGGCGAGGGTCGGCGTCCACGAGAAGACGGTGCTGACCGGATTGCCGTTCACCGGCAACGCCGGAGTCAGCGTCGCGCCGGACGGGAGCGCCGTGGCGTTGATCTCGACCGACGGGTCGTCGGCGTCGGACGCCTGGACGGTGAAGGTCAGAGGGCTCAGCGGGTTGACGGATAGAGCCGAGCCGCAAGGAGGCGTCGGCGGCTGGTCGAAGGCCGGGGGCGCGTTGCCCAGGCAGACCGGCACGAGCTCGATCAGGAAGTCCAGCGCCACCTTGGTGCCTCGCCCGGTCTCCTCGATCATCACCTGGCTCGAGTAGAGGGTGTTGAGACTGGAATTGTTGCAACCGCCGTTGGGAGGCGCGGGGCCCGGATCTCCCGCGAGGGTACAGCCGTGGGTATCCCAGGTGTACACGCCAGTCGACGAATCGATCGACGCGTTGCCGGCGCACCCCGCGGCCGTGCCGGGTTGCCCCTGGCCGGGACCGCTGGAGTTGCCGACCTGGTCGAATCCCGCCTCCGCATCTGTCGCGAGGCGAAAGGACAGGGGATCGAGGTCGTCGTCGGACACCGGCACGGTGAAGGTGCACACCCCCTCCTGCGGGCAGATGATGATCGGCGGCAGGCTGCTGACCGGGGAGCTGTTGCCCGTGCCGACGTCGACCGTGGTCTGCACCCGGTAGCCGTTGTCGGGGTTGTTGATGTGCGCGTTCGGGGCGACGCACGGGCTGAAACGGCAACAGTCCTCGATCTGAGCCGTCACGAGCCCCGCACTCGCATACGTGTGCTCGATGATCGTGTCGCAGGTACTCGGTGCGTTTCCGTTCCCGCAGCCGGCCGGCAGTGGCAGGCTGCTCGCGTCGACCGCGACGCCGAACATCCAGTTGTTCACGGTGTCGACGGAGGTCACGAGGTACAGAAGCGCCCTGCTGCCCGAGATCGCGACCGGAGTCCCGATCAGCCCCGATCCGTCTCCCGGGTCGAACTGCGTGCCACCCTGCTGCTCCTGGCTGACGTCCCCGACGCCGGCCACGCCACCGGGGCCGGTGCAGGGAATATCGCGTCGGCGGATTGGTCGTCGGGTCGATGCAGCGCATGTTGCCGCTCGTGTACGCGTCTCCCCGCCAGGCGTTCTGGATCGTGTACTCGATGGTACGATGGGTGGGATCGCTCGCTGCCGGCGCCCAGGTGATGTGACCGTACCGGAAGTGCGTGGCTCGGGCCGGGACCGCACCGGCCAGGATCGTCAGAACGAGAAGGACGGTCACGACGGACGACGAGATGCCGATTCTCTTCATCTTTCCCCCTTGCGGCGCGCCCGTCCCCGAAGGGACGAAAGGCAGCGCTCTATGATGTCGCTTCGATTGGGAGCTGCCTCTAGAACATCATATTTGCTGTGTCAGTCAATTGGGATATTCCCTTGCTCTCCTAGGTATAAACCCTCCCCTCTCCTTTGTAGCGGCATCGGTCAGACGCTCCGCCCAAAGGCCGCGGTCACGGCGTCCCGCAGGCGATCGACGACGCCTATCTTCCCGCCGGTCGACCGGGATCGCCTGCACCGAAGAGATGATCGGTTTGCGGCTTTCGGAGGCGCAATCAAAGGGGAAGAACGCCCCCTCAGAGACTCGCGGCGACGGGATCCGTTCTTCTGGCTCGCCTCGGCGTCTCAGCGACCGTGTGCGGGAATTCTCTCGCCCTCGGGATCAACGCCGCGCCGACGGCTTGACCAGGCGGTCGAGCCAGTTGCGCACCTCGCAGGTGCGCACGCGCCGGTCGAGAACGTCGGCGCCGATGCCGAGGCGATAGGCCAGGTCCTTGCGCGACGGATCGGCGTGCAGCGCCTCCATCTGCCGGAGGTATCCGCCGGCGTCCGCCGCGTCGGCGAAGAAGCCCTGCTCGATCAGCTGCGGCGCGCGCAGCACGCCGAGCTGCGCCACGTCGAGCAGCTCGTACTCCGGGTGGTACTGCACCGCCCAGAAGATCCCGCCGTCGCTGCTCGACGTGCACGGCCTGAATCGGCACAGAAGTCGTTCGCCGCCAGCACCGTGGTGCCCGGGCCCACCTCCACGGCGTGGTCCTCGTGGCTGGCGAAGGCGTCGAACGCGATCGGCTTGCCGGCGAACATCGCATGCGCGCGGCCCGCCTCGGTGAGGACGATCTTGCGCGCGATGCCGAACTCGCGCCCGCGCGGGTTCGCCTCGCAGCGGCCGCCCGCCGCGGTGACCGCGATGTGAACGGCCCAGCAGCTGCCGAAGCTCGGCACGCCGGCGGCGAACGCCGCGCGCGCGAACGCCAGCTGCTGCCGCACCGCCGGCGTGTCGCGATACACGGTCAGATTCGATCCGGTCCAGGCGACGCCGTCGTAGCTGCTCAGATCGCCGCGCAACGAGAAGCCGGCTTCGCCGTGCGCGACGACGTCGATGTGCGCGTCCGGCTCCAGCGCGGCGAGCATGCGCCGGTAGAGCTCTCCGGCCAGCGTCGCCCCCGCGTCCTGCAGCGCCTTCCTGCCCGGCACGTCGTAGGCGTCGAGGACCAGCAGCCGCAGGCTCATCGCGGCCGGTCTCCCCCGATCGTGATTCGCTCCATGCGCCGGTGCGCGGGAAAGAAGTCGTTCACCGGGCGGTGCAGCGTCGCGCGGTTGTCCCAGAACGCGATGGAGTCCCGGCGCCAGCGGAAACGGCAGCTGTGCTCGGGGAGTCTCGAGGTGGTCGAACAGGAACGCGAGAACGGCGTCGCTCTCCGACTCGCGCAGGCCTTCGATGTGCGTCGTGAACAGCCGGTTGACGAACAGGGCGCGGCGGCCGCTCCTCGGATGCGTGCGCACGACCGGATGCCGCTCGGGCGGATTGGCCCGCACCGCGTCCCCCAGGCGCTCCCAGCCGCCGGGCTCGGCCAGGCTGTGGCGGAAGCCGTGCGCGAAGGAGTGGACGGCGGAGAGACCATCGAGGTAGCGCTGCATGCGGTCCGACAGCGATTCGAAGGCGGCGAACAAGCTCGCGAAGAGCGTGTCGCCGGCGTGCTCGGGCACGATGCGTGCGCGCAGGATCGATCCGAGCGGCGGGTGCGCGAGAAAGGTCATGTCGGTGTGCCAGGTGTCGATCTTGCTCGGCTTCTCGGGCGTGCTCTCGAGGATGTTGATCTCGGGAAAGCCTTCGACGTGCGGGTAGGCGGGATGGGGCACGGGCTCGCCGAAGCGCATGGCCAGGGCGCGGTGGTGCTCGGGGCCGATGCGCTGCTCGCGGAAGAAGAGAACCTGGTGCTGGAGGAGTCCCGTCTCGAGCGCTTCGAACGTCGCGTCGTCGATGGGCTGGCGCAGATCGATGCCGCTGACCTCCGCGCCGAGTGCTCCCGCCGTGCGATGAAATGAGATCATCGGGTCCCCCGCTTCTGCTCCAACGAATGCAAAGCTTTCGACTTCGAGGCCGGAGACTACCGAGGGGGGTACGCACCAGGCAACCGATCGCGAGAGTCCAGTCGGCCTCTCGGATGGTGCTGTCCTAATTTGGGAGGACAGCACCTCTCGGATCCGGCAATCACGTCACGGCAGCGGAAGCGCCACCAACTTCAATCCAGGGATGTCCTGGAAGTCTCGAGCTTTGGAGGGGATCCCGATACCTCTGGGACCGCGTCTTCGTCGACAGAGTCGACCCTCCGGTCGCACCGGACCGAGCGGCTATACCTGGCGGGCGGTCCAGGAGCGCCGCGTTCGGCGGCGCAGGCCGACGATTCCCGCCGCGCCGAGCAAGGCGACGAGTGCACCCAGGAAGGTGCCTCCCATCGCCGGGGCCGGCCTTTGCGGGCAATCGAGGCCCTCGAAGGAGCAGCGCCCGTCGGACACCCCCTTCAAACAGAGGAGCGAACCGCCCTGCGCCTGGCAGCTCTGGCCGGCCGACGTCTCCTGGCCCGGAGAGACCCGGACGCAATACAGAACCGGTCCCGGGTCTCCTTCGCAGGCGCAGCACGTCGCCTCCGCAACCTCCCCGGCGTCGGCCCGGGAAGCCCCGATCGGGACCAATACGGACAGCGCGAAGACGAGCACAAGGGCGAATCGCAGCATCGCTCGTACACCTCCCATGCTTCCCATACTGCGCGTCACGGCAAAAGTCGAACGCGCGCCGCGCCCGGAGCCCGCAGGCGCGAGCAGCCGCTGCATCAGCCCGAGATCATCTCCGCTCCGCCTGCGGCTCGCGCCAGACCAGGGGTACGGGAATCATGGCGCGGCTGGCCGCCACGCGCCAATTTTCGTTCTCGTGCAACAGGACGGATGTCAGGTGCCCTTTCCGCGTCGGAACGGGCCTGCCCTCCTGATCGACGACGTTCTCCAACGTGTAGTCGGCGTCGACGAGCGCGACGCTCGCGGTGATGAACCAGACCGTATTCACGTCGAGGCTCAGCTTGCTGTTCTTGAACACGGTCGCCTGTTCCCTCTCGAACAGCTTGCCCACCTCGTCGCGGCCTCTGGGGTGCTTGCCGTCCGGCTCCATGTGATCGCCGTCGATCGTCCACATCGCCGCCATCGCCTTCGCATCGTGGCGATTCCAGGCGGAGACGAACTCCTGGAAGAGCTGCCGGATCTCCTTATCGTGCTGGAGATCCGTGCGCGGACCGCCCGCGCCCGGGCGAGGCGTCGGGGGCGGCGCTTGCGCGGCGGCGATCCCAGCCAAGCCGACCAGAGCCGCGATCATCAGCATCTTCTTCATGGCTCCTCTCCTTCGTCTGTCAGACAGGGCGCTGGACGATTCGTCCCTACTGCCAGCGAGGGCCGGCGTCAACTGCTCGACAACGCGGCCACGCACCAAGCGGCTGCGGCGAGGATCGAGAGCCCCCGGCGCGAGGGGGTCGCGGAAAAAGTCGAGCGACGGCATGGCCGCCAGACGTTGGAGGCGCGAAGTCGAGCCGTGAGGCCGCGAGGGCTCGCCATCGCACCCACGTACCAAGCCGCCCCGCCGGGCCCTTGAAGGCGCGGAGAAACGGCTTCAGGGTGTGCCGACACAGCCGTTCGCCTCAGCGCCCTTGAAGGGGACGCGCACCTCACCGATGACAACCGCGTCGCTCGAGTTGCCGCAGGCATCGGTCGCGATCACGCTGACGGCGTAGAGACGACCACCCTTCGCATCGGCGACCGAAGCACCGCGTTCTGCCCGTACACAGAAGCCGCTCCCGTCGCCGGCGACGACACAATCATCGGTCGTATGTCCATCGCCGGCCCCCTGGGCATCGTCCGGCTGGTTCGATTGGCAGCCGGCGAAAACCCAGTCGACGGGCTCGCTGCAGTTGTCCGTGATCTGCGGGGCGAAGTCCTCCAGGCCGAAGCAAACGTACTGGTGGTTCGGCGGCCACAGGCAATACAGGACCTCGGCGCCCGGCGTCACCTCGGGCGGCGTCGTGTCCTGGACGGTGAGAACCTGCGTCTCCTCCGTCGAGTTGCCGCACGAATCGATGGCGCTCCACGTGCGATCGAGTGTGAAGTTACCGGGGCAGTCGCCGTCCGTCTTCTCCTCCTCGAAGCCAACGTCGAGCGCTCCGGCGCAGACATCGCTCGCCGTCACCACGGGCGGGCTCGGAACGGCGTCACATTCCACGGTGGCATCGGCGGGAACGCCCGAAAGAACCGGGGCCGTCGTGTCCTCGACCGTAACCGTCGACGAGTCTGCATCGCTCTGGCCGCACGTGTCGGTGGAGCTGGTGAAGGTCACCGTCGTGTTGGTCGTCCCCTCGGGGCAATCCACCGGAAAGAAGGCCGGCGCGTCGTTGCCGACGCTGACGACGTCGCACGCATCCGTAGCCGCCGCTTGGTCGAGCCAGGTGGCGATTGCGGCATCGTCGCCGGGTACGCCTCCGAGGGCGGAGCATTCCACGGTCAGGGGGGAGGGAACGGTGACTTCCGGTGGACGTTGGCAAAGGACGGTCTGCAGAGCGCTGGCGACCTCCTCGCGCAACAACTCGCTGACCACGGTGTTGCCGCCAACGGAGGTGACCGTCGCATCGTCGATGAAGTAGCCGTAGACGTACTGCATGTCGGGCTCCCCGCACGAGAACGGGAGCTCGGCCCAGCCCGCCATCGACTGAAAGCGGTTGTTCCCCATGTTGTCGGCCGAGATGTTTCCCGCCTTGTAGGCCAGCTTGATGCCCGTCTTGAACGCCGCGACATCGGTATTCGGCGGCGCCATCCCGAGCAGCGTGGCCTCGGCGTCCGCCCCGTTGCCGATGGCGGTGATCAGGCTTCCGTTGGTTTCGTTCAGCATCAGGGAGTAGAACTGAGCACGGTTCATCAACACCGCCGGGTTCGTCGCCACCTGCTCGTAGAGCAGGCCCATGTCCTGCAGCGTCATCGTATTGAACGGGTCGTTGCTGACGTTGCCGCAGGCGAACTTGTGCTGCAGAGCCGTGTCGGTGCTCATGCCCACGACGTCGGTGGCGGTTTGATTCATCGCGGTCCGGCCGGCGCTCGGCGTGCCGCTACCAAACTGCTCTTGAATGGCGTTGGTGCTCTGGTTGCTCGAGACCAGCATCATGCGCTGCAACGCGCAGCGCAGGCTTTCGGTCGTGGAGATGCACCCGTCGTCGGTGTTGGACTGGTCGCTGCAGTTGACGTCGCTCGTGCACACCATCGGCGGCGGTGTGCAGGCCGTGCAGGACGCGCAACCGCCGCAGTCACGACACACCGTGAGCATGGTGGTGTCGAGGTCGAGACCCCCCTCGACGGCGCGCAACGCATGCAGGTGCTCCAGGACCTTGATGGTGCTCGCGGGATAGGTGACGAACGATTCGTTGAAGCTCGCCAACACGCCCCCGTCGACCTTCTTGAGATACAGCCCAACGGTGCCGTCGGTGTTGTCTTCGAGCAGCTCCTGGATGTCGTCACTCAGGTCGGCGTCGGCAGGCGCACCGTCCAGAGCCGCCGCGACGAAAGCCGCCGCCAGGAGAGCCATGCGCCAACGCAGTCCACAAATGCCGCGCAAGACCGCGTTCAAACCGGAAAGCGATTTGCCTATGGACCATTTCATCGTACCCTCCGCTGTGCTCGCTACGGTTGATCGGCTCGGACAGAGACTCGATGCGAAGAAAGGCCGGCTTCTCTTGGCTATTAGTGATACATCCGTCTGGTGGTGAAAAAAAGCCCACCCCGAGGCTTCCTTGACCGCCGCTCCACCCATGATGTAGCTCGCCTATCTGCTTCATGAACGACGTGCTGGTGATCGGGGCGGGAATGGCGGGCGTGACCGCGGCGCGCGAGCTCGCGCGGGCGGGCCTCTCGGTCGCGTGGTCGAAGGCCGCGATCGGGTCGGCGGCCGGGTGTACTCGGTGCGCGACTTCTGCAGCGAGCCGGTGGAGGGCGGGGCGGAGTTCATTCACGGCGTCGGAGCCGCCACCTGGCCGGAAGTGCAGGCCGCGGGGCTCGGCGTGCGTCCGTGCCCGCTGATCCGCCACACCATGTTCAACGTCGGCGGAGGAACCCGCTGGCTGCCGTGGATCCTGCTCCACCCGGGCAGCTGGCGAAGCTTCGACATCCTGCGCGCCATCCGCCGCGCCCAACCACCCGACGTCTCGGCTCGCGAGTTCGTCGAGCGCCGCGGCTACCGCGGCCGCGCGCGCGTACTCGCCGAGATGACGCTCTCCGCACACCTGCCCGGCAGCGTCGACGAGATCGGCGTCCTCGGCCTGCTCGAGGACGGGGTCGTCAAGCTCGAGACGGGCCTCAACCACCGCGTCGCGGAGGGGTACGACCGCCTCCCGGCCTTCGTCGCCCGCGACCTCGATCTCCGACTCGGATTCGCCGTCGAGACGGTCGAGTGGTCGGCGGAAGGCGTGCGCCTGCGCAGCGCCGACGGGCAGGAGCTGAGCGCCCGCGCCGCCGTCTCGACGCTACCGGTCGGCGTACTCCAGTCGGGTGCCGTGCGTTTCACCCCCGAGCTGCCCGAGAGCAAGCGCACCGCCCTCAACGTCCTCGGGGCCGGACCGGTCCTCAAGGTCCTCCTCCAGTTCCGGGAGCCCTTCTGGCCGGACTGGCTCGCCAACCTGGGCTGCGGCGTGGGACCCGTGACCCTCTACTGGCCGGTCTTCTACGGCGCGAACGACAAGCCGCCGGTGCTGATCGCCTATTGCACCGGCCCGCGCGCGGCCCGCCTCTCCAAATTGAGTGAGGAGGAAGCGGTAGAGGTCGCCGTCGGCGACCTCTGCCGTCTCTTCCCCAAGGCCGATCCGCGACGCCGGCTCACCGGCTACCGGGTGATCGACTGGGGGCGCGATCCGTTTGCGCGCGGCGGCTACACCTTCCTGCGCCCGGGCGGAGCCGGCGCTCGGCGCCGCCTCGCCGCCGCCGACACCGGAGCGCTGTTCTGGGCGGGTTCGGCCACCGAATCGACACCCATCGCCGCCACGGTCGAAGCGGCCTACCTGAGTGGGCTGCGCGCCGCGGCGGAGGTAGTCAGTAGTCAGTAGTCAGTAGTCGGCAGTCGTGCAGTCGGCGGTCCCAGAGTCGGTACCCCGAACCCCGCCCCCTGTACCTTGCAGTCAAATGGCGTCGCTGACGCCGCGAACGAACAGCGGCTCCATGGCGAAGCCCGCCACGTCGGCTTCCAGGGCGGCCCGCGAAGGAGCCGTCGCGGCCTCGTTTGCCGCCTGCCAGGATCGTGCGCAGGAGCGTCGCGTCGCTGGAGCTGTTGAGGAACAGACCGGGGCGCGCCAGCACGAAGTGGACGGCGCGGCGGACGGCGTCCGCGTCGCGCAGCGGCTCGTACCAGCTGAAGTGCGGCTCCGACGAATCCCGCCAGCGGCGGCGGGCGACGGACTTGATCGTCTGCAGCGCAACGCCGCGGCTCCGGCACAGCGCGACCAGACGCTCGAAGGCGGCGGCGTATTCCGGGTCCCGCATCATGGTGAAGTTGTAGGGCAGCAGGACGCTGTCGAACGGGAAGCGCTCCAGGCTGCGCAGGTGCATCGCCGCGACCTGCGTGCCGTGCCCGGTGACGCCGATGAAGCGCACCAGCCCCTGATCGCGTGCCTCGACCAGCGCCTCGAGCGCGCCGCCCGGACCGAGCGCCGTCGCCCACTCGTCCTCCTCGACCAGGTTGTGCAGCTGGATCAGGTCGACGCGGTCGACGCGCAGGCGCTCGAGCGAGCGGTGCAGGCCCTCGCGCGCGCCGGCCGCAGTGCGCTCTCCCGTCTTGGTGGCCAGGAAGAAGCGCTCGCGATGGCGCGGCATCCACGCACCGACCCGCAGCTCCGCCTCGCCGTACGACGCCGCGGTGTCGATGTGGTTGACGCCGTACTCGAGCAGGAGGTCGAGGATCCGGTCGGCCTTCTCCTGCCGCATCCCCCACAGGGACGCGGCGCCGAAGATCACCCGCGTGCTGTCATGCCCGGTGCGACCGAACGCAATCGTCTCCATCGCCGTCCTCCGTGGCGTCGATCATCGCCCGCCGTCCCCCGATCGCGCAACGGGCCGCAATCATTCGTCGACGAACGGCAAAGGGTTATTTCCCGTGCATCTCGAGGCGACCCGGCTCGAAGAAAGCCTCGTTCAACCCCTGATCGAATCGCACCTGCTCGACCTGCACCGTCGTCCGCGAACCCTCCGCAGGTGTCTCCACCTCGATCCGATGAGCGACGGGCACGGGGCCGATCATGCGGATATCGCTCTGGTGATACCGGCGCACGGGCCGGCCATCGTCGGCGGAGCGATCTCCGAACAGTCCGAAGAGTCCCGCCCTCTTCGGCGCCTCGTAGAACTCCACTTGCCGCGGCACGAGATCGGCCTTGTCCAGCCAGAGCATGACGCGAGAATAGACCACGTACGGCAGGTGCGGCTCCAGCTCGATCACGTGGCACGGCACACCGCCGACGATCTCGGAGCCCTTCAGTGTCGAACCCGCTTCGTCGTCGGTCCAATTGAGGAGGTCCGTCAGCAGGTCCAGGTCGTGATAGGTGAAGTCGGTGACGTCGAACCGGCGAAGCTTTCCTTCTTTCGCTACCTCGCGCACCCGCTTGGTCGCGGGGGTGTAGAGCCACTGTCGGGCCGGCGCGCCGCCGACGGTATGGCCGAGAAGTGCGATGCCGGCCTTCTCGGCGGGCGCGAGGAACACGATGAGCGATTGCTGCCGGCGTCCCCGCTCTTTGCGGTCGAACGTCTCCAGCTCGAGGTGCAGTCGCGACGGCCCGCCCATGGCGACCTCGAGCTTCACGCGTTGCTCGCGGTCGTTCCACCAGCGCGGCCCGTCGTCGAGCGCCTTGGCGCGATCGAGAATCTGTCGCGCCGTCTCCTGGGCCGAAACGGCGCCCGCCAGCAAGCTCAGAAGAACGACGGCCAGCGAGACTGCCCTCATACCGCGCCTCTCCATGCAAATCGAGAATGTACGTGGTCGCATCGCGCTCGACAAACCCGCATTCATGCCACCAGCGAGCGCTCTTCGAGCCGCCCGTCCCGAATCACCAGCACGCGGTCGCTCGCCTCGGCGACCCTCTCGGAATGGGTCACGATGACCAGCGACACTGCGTGATCGATCACCGCGCGGCGGAACAGGGCGAGGATCTCCGTGCCGCTGGCGCTGTCGAGGTTACCGGTGGGCTCGTCGGCGAGCACGAGCTTCGGCCGCATGACGAGAGCGCGCGCAATCGCCACCCGCTGCTGCTCGCCTCCCGACATCTCGTCGGGTCGATGCACGGCGCGGTGCGACACTTTGACGGCCTCGAGGGCTTCGCGCGCCCGCCGATCGATCTCCTTCCGGGGTACACGGTCGGCGAGAAGCGGCAACGCCACGTTGTCGTGCGCCGTCATCGTCGGCAGTAGGTTGAAGAACTGGAACACGAAGCCGATGTTGCGCCGCCGGAAGACCGTCGCAGCGTTCGCGTCGAGCACGCCGAGCGACTGGCCCGCGACGAGCACCTCGCCGTCGCTGGGGCGATCGAGGCCGGCGACGACGTTGAGCAAGGTGGTCTTGCCCGAACCGCTCGGTCCCGTCACAGCGACCATCGTTCCCGCATCGACTCGAAAGGACACCTCGTCGAGCGCGCGCACCTGTACGGTTCCCCTGCGGTACACGCGGGAGACCATGCGGACATCGACGATCGGGGGGGCGTTCATGGTCAGTCCACGCTGCGGATCCCGCGCTCCAGGCGCGCCGCCGCAATTGCGGGCACATACCCCGCCAGCGCGGAGACGGCCGCTGCGAGCAACACAGCGGCAGCGAGCGGTGCCGGGGGCACGATGAAAGGGATTCGCCAGCCCGTGGCCAGTCGCAACGAGACGTGCATCATTTGCGCTCCCTGCATCACGCCCAGCGCGACTCCGCTGGCGCCCCCGATAGCGCCCAGAGCCCCGCATTCCAGAAGCACGCTGCGCGTCAGGTCTCCCGAGGAGAGACCGATCGTTCTCAACGTGCCGATCTCCGTGGCCCGATCCAGGACGGTGGCGACCTGCGCGTTGACCACGCCGATGACACTGACCAGGGCCGCCACGACCTCGAGCACCCAGGCGGCGACGAAGAAGCGCGACAGGACCAGCTGGACGGCCTGAAGAAACTCTCCCGCAGTGAGGACGTAGTATCCCTCGCTCGACGGGAAACGCGCCAGAATGGCGGCACGCACCTCCTTCGGAGACGCCCGCGGCGCGAGCCAGACGCGAAAGAGGTTGGCGAAACGATCCCCCCAGACCGATTCGAGCTGGTCCTGCGCCACCGCCACCGAACCCATGTCGAGGGAACCGAGATAGTCGGTGAAGAGACCCTCGACGCGGAACCGGCGCTCCCCCGCCGGCGTCGACAGCTCGATTTCGCCACCGACTCCAAGATGGAGCCGGTCGGCGAGATTGTCGCTCAACAGAACTCCGCTGCCGTCTTCGAGCGCCGCCGCGGCGTCGGCGAAGTCGCCCTCAACCATCGGAAGTCCCCCACGCGCCAGACGATCGGCGACCGACACCCCTTGCAGAAAGGCCGGCCGTCCCCGCAATCGGATCGATACGATCCGAAACGGCTCCACCCGTGCGACTCCCGGAATACGCGCGATCTCGTCGCCGACCGAGAGACTGATCGGAGGCCCGGCCAGGATTCGCACCCGCCCGCCGCTGCCGACCAACAGATCGGAGGCGAAGTGCTCGTGAATCCAACCGAGCCACGCGGTCTCGAAGCTCTCGACCAGACACGCGAGGGTCACGGCGATCGCCAGAGCCGCGGTGATCGTCGCCACCGTCGCACCTCCGCGGGTGGGCGCACGGGGAAGGTTCTCGAGCGCCAGGCGAACCGATACCCAAGGCGCGCGCCGTCCCAACCTGGCCGCCGCTTCTCCCACCAGGCTGACCAGGGCGGGGGCGAGCAGCGCCGCCGCGCTCAGGGAGATGACGACGGACGACAGGATGAGGCTCGTCGTCGCGCCCAGACCCATCCCTCCCGGGGCGAACGCGATGTACCAGCTCGCGGCGAGAAGGATCGCCGCACCGACGACGCGCCACCTGCGATTCAGCAGCGGCTCGCTGGCGACCGCGGCCGGTCGCAGGGCCTCGACGGTCGGCGCACGGAACGTCGCGCGCACGGCGAGATAGGCCGTCAGCAACGACGTCCCCAAACCGACGGCGATGCCGAGAAGCAGACCGGAGATCGCATGCACGTGCTGCGTGACGTCGACGCGGACCCAGATCTCCGAAGCACTCTGCCCGACGAGCGCCGCGACGAAGGTTCCGAGGTAGCTCCCTCCCGCGACGCCCAGCACGACGCCCGCGACGCCGAGCAGCAGCGTCTCGAAGAGGCAGAGGCGAATCAGGAATGGACGGCCGAAGCCGAGCGCGTTCAGCAAGGCGAACTCGCGCCGGCGCTGCCGCACGGACACCGCGACGGTGTGGTAGACGATGAAGGCACCGACGACGACCGAGCTCAGGCTCATGCAGGCCAGCATCAGCCGCAGGGAAAAGAGCAGCTTGTCCACCTGGTCGCCGCGCCCTTCCGGCGCGCCCACCTCGTACGCCGTGCCTACCGCATCGCTGAGTCTGTCGCGGATGGCTTCCCGCGCCGTTGCGGGCTCTGTCTGCACGGCGACGCGATCGACCCACCCCGACCGGTCGAGCAAAATCTGTGCGGCCGGCAAGTCCATCACCAGCAGTGCACCATCGAAGAGCCGCGTCGATTCCGTCTCGCCGAGCATGCCGCGCACCCGCAATTTCGCCACGCCCTTCGGACCGATGACGCGGAGCTCGTCGCCCATCCGCAGCCCGAGACGCTCGGCAAACCGCCTCGTCACCACCACCGAGTCGAGCTGGTTGACGAAGCCCAGCTCGTCGGGGATCTGGATCGCCGCTCGCGGGAACTGGGTCTCCCAGACGGACGAGCCGAGAAAGTCGATGCCGAGAAGAAGAACCGCGTCCGACGGACGATCGGCAAGCGGAAGGAAGCTCTCGACGACTCCCGCCGCCGCGCGCACGCCGGGCGCGGCGGCGGCTTGGGCGATGACGGACTCCGCCACCTTGCCCACCGGCGACGTGACCTCCAGCTCGCTGTCGCCGGCGACGGTGCGGACCATGTACTGAAACGACGCCAGCACCGACTCGCTCGCATCGGAGATCGCAATCACCGTGGCCACGCCCAACGCCACCCCGAGGACCGTGAGACACGTTCTCAGGCGGTGCTGGCGCAGATAAGGCCAGCTGTGGCAGCGAATCAGTCGTAAGAGCATGAGGACGCTAATGGCAACATGAACTGCACTCACACGTTGTGATTGGCACACACTAACACGGTGTTTCCGGACTTGGCAAACCACGGCCGATCCGGTGGCGCGGGCACGTGGTGAGACGATCCCGCCCTTACATGCCACAACTCCGGTTCTCTGCTTGACGGCTTGATACGCGAATGAAACTCGGGGCGCCGGGATCTGCCGAGTGCCGTCGCCACTGTCGTACACTCGACCCTCTTACTGCATCCCCCCGGGCACAGCGCTCGTCCCTGCTCCGCGGCTTGGCCGGAGCCGCCCGCGGCGATATATTCTAGCAACGGGTAAACGGCGTTCTTCAGACCGCAAATGAAGGAGCGATGATGGGGGTGATCGGCGATCAGCGGAGCGGCGTCGGGCATCGGACGCGCGACGCGTCAGAGGCTCGAGCGGGAGGGACACCAGGTCCTCGGGATCGATCTGCGCGGCGTCGAGGTCGCGGCCGATCTGTCGACGCCGGATGGCCGGCGCACCGCGGTGAAGGAGGTGCGCGAGCGCACCGGCGGCAAGCTCGACGGGCTGGTCGCCTGCGCCGGTCTCGGCCCGCAGTGCGCCGATTGGGTGCAGATGGTCTCGGTCAACTACTTCGGCGCGGTCGCCCTGCTGGAAGGCCTGCGCGACTGTCTCGCCGCGGGCGCGCCGTCGGCCGCCGTCGCCATCTCCTCCAACTCGTCGACGATCCCCAACATGGAGACGCCGCTCGTCGCCGCGTGCCTGGAAGGCGACGAGGCGAAAGCGCGGGCGCTCGCCGCGGACCTCGGCGGAACGCAGGTGTACGCCGGATCGAAGCTGGCGCTGGCGCGATGGGTGCGCCGCCACGCGCCGAAGTCGGAGTGGGCCGGTGCCGGCGTTCGCCTCAATGCCGTCGCGCCCGGAGCGACTCTGACGCCGCTGCTGCAGGAAGGCCTCGATGACCCCGTCTACGGCGACGCGATCCGCAACTTCCCGATTCCGCTGGGCGGTTTCGGCCGCCCCGAACAGATCGCCGACGCGATCGCGTTCCTGCTCGGCCCCGAGTCGTCCTTCTGCTGCGGCAGCGTGCTCTTCGCCGACGGCGGCTCCGACGCGCTCATCCGGCCGGATGACTATTGAATCAGTCGTCAGTGGCCAGTGATCAGTGATCAGTTACTGACTACTGATCACTGACTACTGATCACTGATGACTGATCGCTGGCGACGAGGAGCTTCCAGCCCTGCAAGCCGGGGTCGCCGTTACCGGCCGCGGTGTCGGTGTTGAAATGACTCGTCATGTAGTAGAGGCGCCGGCGCCTGATCCTGCGCCGTCCCCTGGCTCGCGTCGTGGAAGCGCTCGGCGAGGTACGGCGGCGGAATCGCCTGGTCGTAGAGCGTCACGGCGACGCTGTCGGCATGCCCCTGCGCCGCGGCATCGAGTGAGATGTCGTATTCGACCTCGTCGGCACCGGTGCGCTGCGGATCGACGTAGTCCGGATCGGCGGCGGCGGCGCCGGGCGTCTCCGCCAGAGCCTGAATGTAGGCCGAGGTGAAGTGCGTATAGAAACCGGGATCGTATCCCTCGGGCCGGATGCGGTTGTCCTTCACCTCTTTGTAGCGTCGCAGGAAGCTCGTCGTCACGTTGCCGTCGGAATCCTCGACGACCTCCTGATAGATCTGCGCCTGATCCTGCCGGGTGACGACCTGATAGTGCGGCTGGTACCCCGGCCGAGGAAAGCGCAGCGGCTGCTCTGTCTCCAACACCCGGTCGGTCGCTCCGGCGACGATGGCACCGAGTTGGTTGGTCCGCCCCGACGCCCAGAGAATGCCGCCATTCGCGTCGCGCACCACGACCTCGAGGAGGAGGCGCCGAAAGCCGACGCCCGAGGGCAGGTAGTGACCGGTCCGATTCGTCACCCGCACCACCAGCCGCAGCCCGTCCGGCGTGGTCTGCAGCGAGCGGATCTCCACCGTCGCCGTCCGGTTCTGCGCCATGTCGACGATCGAATCCCGCGCCAGCAGCAGCGGCGGATAGTCGAGCTTCGTCCTGGTGAACCGCTCGGCCTGACGGAAGCCGAGCAGCAGCGGAAACTGCTGGACCATTTCATTCAGGAAGAGGTTCAGTCCCTGCAGCGAATGCCGCCCGTACTCGTCGCGCACGGTGGCGGTGATCTCGTCGTCGGGCAGGCGGTACGTGGTCGGCGGGAACTCGTTCGACTCGAAGTTCGCCACCTCGAACGAGAGGTCTCTCCCTTCGAAGGTGCCGGGCATGTGGCAGCCCTGGCACGTCTGCGCCAGGCGGCGGCCGGGCGCGTAGTCGCTGTTGAGCCACTCCAGATGCGTCGTCTGCTCGAAGCGGAAGCCGGACTGGGTTCCGTCGTTGGCGAACACGGGCAGCAGGATGTTGTGGCAGCTGCCGCACAGATCGGCATCGTTGATCTGGTCGCCGCCCTGCGGCGTGAGGCCGAGGGCGTTCTGCATCGGCTTCTCCGCCACGTCCGGGTAGGGTCCGTAGATCTCGTCCACCGGGCCGGTGACGAAGTTGCCGGTGAAGCTGCTCTCCGAGCCCAGCGCCTCGCCGGTGACGCGATGGCAGACGGTACACGAGATGCCGTCGCGGCCCAGCGCCGCGTACTTCTGCTCCGTCCTCTCGTCGCCGCCCGGCCATTCGGTCAACACGTCGAGGCGCAGCGACTTGCCGAACGGCACACCGTCGGGAGGGGTCACGCCGAACAGCGCGCGGCACGCGTCATTGGCCTGATCCGGCGTATCGGCCGCGAGCTGCCGCTGGCCCATGACGGCGTGGCAGTGCAGGCAGGTGTTCTCGATGCACTCGGCGAGATCCGGCAGGCGGTTGGTCTCGCTCTCCAGCTGGGCGAAGAAGATAGGATCGCGTCCCGCCAATCCCATCGGAGAGACGTTCCACTCGCCGTAAGGCGACAGATTGAAGCGCTGCGTCGTCCCGTCGCGCTCGGCGGTGAGCAGCATGTTGGACTCGCTCGACAGGTACTTGAGCGTATCGTGGCACGGAGCGCACTGGTCGGCAGTGAGAAACGACGTCGGGCCGTCCGGGGTCGAGAGCACGTGGTCGTACGTCTGGGCCGGCAGGCGCAGCCCCCACGCGTCGGTGAAGCTCACCTCCGCCAGCTGATCGTAATAGGAGAGAAAGTCGGGGTCGGCGGCGGCGAGCGGGACGGTGAACGGCGTGTCGAAGCCGGCCTCGCCGGGGGTGGGGGTCGTCGCCGGCGCATCGAGCTGCAGAACGTGGATGCCGCCACCGGCGTCTTCGACGGCGCCGCCGTTCGACTCGAACCGTTTGTAACGGATCTCGCGCCCCATGAGGTTGTCCAGCGAGGCGAAGGTCGATTGCTGCTCCGCGGAGGAATGGCAGCCCATGCAGAAGGCGCCGTATTGGTTCTGTGGCGTGATGACGTTGGGAATCTTGTCGGCGTTGGTGGAGTCGTATCCCGTCGGGTACCAGAGCGGATCGGGGCTGGTGCGCGACGCGGCATCATCGGCGGCCGAACGATCGGAGAAGGCGCTGAGGTCGACCACCGGCGGATCGACTCGCTCCTCCGGGTAGAGGGGAAACTGCTCGCGTTGCATCAGGGGCCAGTACCAGCGGTCGTAGGAATTGGCGCCGTTCTTGATCATCATCGCCCACGCCTCCGGCTTCACGTCGGCGTTGATCGTCATGCATCCCTCGTCGTCGGTGGTGACGTCGAGGTTGTCGTCGATCAGGTGCATCTCCTTGATGATCATCGCCCCGTCCGGCAGCTCGCCCTGCCGGCCGCCGCACAGCCAGTCGACGACCTCCGGCGAGTAGAAGACGCGGACCGGCAGGTGGGTGCCGAAGTTGGCGCCGCTGCCGATGTCGCCGACGTAGGGGCCGGTGAAGCGCCAGTGCGGATCCCCGAGCCAGCCGAGGTCGCGCTTGTAGGCCTCCGCCTTGACGAAGACTTCGAGAGCGGTGTCGTAGACGTTCTTCTCCTCCAGCTCGGAGAGCGGCCGGGGGGCGCGCAGGACGTCGGGCAACGGATCGCCGCGATCGGGGTGCGCCGCGCACCAGGCGTCGATCTCGGCCTGCGTGGCCGTCGTCAGAGATTCCGGGCACGCCCAATCCGCCGGGTTCGCCGGAAGACCGTTTCGTTGACGCTCGTCGAGCCGCCACCACCGCCGCAGCCTGCCAGGAAGGCGACTCCGAGCGCCGCGACAATCGAAATGAGCCGAATGTCGAGCCGGCAGACGATCGACCGAAGCGACACCCACTCCCCCGCTTCCCCAACTCCCGGTTCTCCAGCAGTTCCTGGGCTGCACACCGAGCGCTCTCCCCTTTCTCGGCAGAGTGAACTATCACGTCGATCCGACAATCAAAACGGAAACGCGTCGTCGTCCTCGTCAACGCCTTCGCGCGACGTCTGCCCGACGAGTAGCACCCCGGCGGCGCTCCGGGGGGCCGCTCAGTGAAGGACGCGCTTCGGGGCTTCGTCCTTCGACTCTCTGCGCGTCCTTCGCGCCGTCTGCGGTGGCGAATCCAAGGGCGCGGCGATCTCCGAAACCGGTCCGACGCCGAGCGGCTTTTCGTAGAACGCCAGCGCCGCGGCCAAGCGATTCCTCACCTGCAGCTTCGCAAAGATTCGCGTCAGATGGGTCTTGACCGTCTGGTCGCTGATGAAGAGCCTTTTGGCGATCTGGTGATTGCTCATTCCGCCGGCGACCGCCGCCAGCACTTCGAGCTCCCGGCGCGTCAATCTCCCCAGGGCGCCGGTGATCCCGGTCGCTCTGCCGGCGTGACACCGGAAGGTCTCGAAGACCGCCGGCGGCAGAGCCGGGTCGATCCAGACGCCTCCGGCGCCGACGGTCCGCACCGCGGCCGCCACGGCGCTCAGGCGGGCGGACTTGAGAACGTACCCGCGAGCACCGCCGTCCCCCGCACTGGCCGCGACCTCCTCGCTGCACAGCCCGGACAGGACGACGACCTGAACGCGCGGATGACGCGAGCGGATCTCGCGCACCAGGCTCGTGAAGTTGCGAACCTGCGGCATCCGGTAGTCGAGGAGAACCACATCCGGCCGAGCTCGATCGACGACGGCTTCGACCTCCCGGCCGTCGGCGGCCTCGCCCACGATCTCCAGATCGCCGGCGCGGGGCAGCGCGATCAGGAGCATCTCGCGAAACATCGTGTGGTCGTCGGCTACGACGACGCGCAGCCGGCGGGATCCCTGCGGGCGAGTGCCGTCGCCATTCGATGCACTTGTCGTATTCTGCATGTCGAACCTCCCCTGGGCCGCGTCCCGGAACGGGAACGGGCCCGTCCTCATCCGCGTCGCAAGGGACGTTCCAACGCCAATGAGACCGGAGGCCGCAAAAGTACGCGCAATCGGCGAGTGAGAACCCCTCCGGCGTGCGGAACTCGCAGCCGGGAGATGCCGAATCGGCACCTCCCGCGTCGCCGGCGGGCGGCGCGGGGGCGCTACTCGATGCCGTAGCGCTTGAGCTTCTCGTACAGCGTGCGCAGGCCGATGCCGAGGCGCTCGGCAGCCAGGCGGCGATTGCCGCGCACGAACTCGAGGGTGTTGACGATGGCTTCGCGCTCGAGGTCGCTCAGACGCTGGGTGGCCGGCGCGGACGACCGAGTGGGAGCTTCGAATCGCAGATGCTCGAGACGAATCTCCTCGCCCTCCGAGAGAATCAACGCGCGCTCGAGGGTGTTGGCGAGCTCGCGGGCGTTGCCGCGCCAGCTGTGCGCCGCCAGCGCCGCTCTGGCCTCCTCGTCGATGGCGGGCGGCGCGCCCCCGAACTGCCGCCCCAGTCTGGCCAGCAGGCATTCCGCCATCGGGAGGATGTCCTGCGGCCGGTCGCGCAGCGGCGGAAGCTCGATCGGAAATACCGCCAGCCGATGGTAGAGGTCTTCGCGGAAGCGCTCCTGCTCGATCAGAGCGTGCAGGTCGCGATTGGTCGCCGCCACCCAGCGCACGTCGGCCTCGATGGTCTGCGTGCCTCCGAGGCGCTCGAAGCGGCGCTCCTGAATGACGCGCAGCAGCTTCGCCTGCAGCTCGGGCTTGAGCTCCGCGATCTCGTCCAGGAAGAAGGTCCCCCCGTCGGCGAGCTCGACGCGTCCGCGCCGGCGCTGCGCCGCGCCGGTGAAGGCGCCGGCCTCGTGCCCGAACAGCTCGCTCTCGAGCAGGGAATCCGGCAGCGCGGCGCAGTTGACGGCGACGAACGGCCCCGCCGCGCGCTCGCTGAGCCGGTGCAGCAGGCGCGCCGCGACCTCCTTGCCCGTCCCGCTCTCGCCGACCAGCAGGACGGTCGCGGTCGTCCGGGCCACCTTGCGCAACGCCTCTTCGACCGGCGCCATCGCCGGATCCCCATACGAGAGCGGGACGTCCTCCGCGCCCTCGCGCGTGGCGCGTTCCTTGAGCGCCAGCAGCTCGCGGCGTTCCAGCGCGCGCTGAACCACCAGGCGCAGCTCCGCCGGACCGCTGAGGGGCTTCTGCAGATACTCGAAGGCGCCCAGCTTCATCGCCTCGATGGCGCTGTCCACGGTGCCGAACGCGGTCAGCACGATCACCTCGGTCTCCGGCCGCTCGCGCCGCGCATGCCGTACGACCTCCATGCCGTCGACCCGGGGCATGCGCAGGTCGGTGATCAGAAGGTGGAAGCTGTGACGCGTCAGCTGCTCGATCGCCTCCTGTCCGTCCGCCGCCTGGACGACCTTGTGCGCGTCGATCTCCAAGGCGTCGGCGAGGAACGACCGCACGCCTTCTTCGTCGTCTGCGATCAGGATTCGAGCCACTCTCGCTCCCTACGTCTCGGACGGCGGTGGAATCGCGACCCGAAACTCCGCACCGCCTTCGGGGTGGTTTCGGACGGTGATGGAGCCGCCGTGCATCTCGACGATGCGGCGCGCCACCGCCAGACCCAGCCCTGTACCATGGACCTTGGTGGTGAGGAACGGCTCGAAGATCCGCTCCTCGTCCCCCGGCGGCACACCGGCGCCGGAATCGCGGACCGCGAACAGGAGCGCTCCGTTGGCTCGGCCGACCGACGCCTCCACCCTCTGCCCGTCCGGCGGCCGCTCCTCCACCGCCTGCAGCGCATTGCGCAGCAAGTTGCCGAGCACCTCGTGCATGCGGGCCGGGTCGAGCGACCAGCGCCGCGGCGCCCGGGCCGCGTCGACTTGAATGCGGGCGTCGCCGACGGCGTCGACCACCTCGCGGAGCAGGCCCGCCGGGTCGACCTCGCTGCGATCGAGCTTCCGCGACCGGAACAGGCTGAGCAGATCCTCGCACAGCCGTTCGAGGCGAACGGCCTCGCGCACCACCCGGGCGGCGCGCTCGTGCGCGCCGTCGCTCTCGGGCAGGCGCTCGAGCAGGAGCTGGGCGTGGCCCTTCAGCGACGCGAGGGGGTTGCGGATCTCGTGCACGAGCACCGCCGACATCTGACCGAGCCTGGCCAGCAGACGATCGCGCTCCATCGCCTCCTGCAGCCGCTCGGAGCGCAGCGACAGCCGCCAGAAGACGACCGTCGCCACCAACAACGCGGCCGTCGCCAGCAGGCCCATCGCCAGACTGCGCGTCGCGGCTCGCTCTACGACCATCGCCTCTACCGGCACGAATTCGATCAAGGTATCGCGGCCGCGCTCGGGCGCCTGTCCGAAGCCGACGGGCGGCAGGCTCGGGGGACGCGGCAGGCGATGGATCATGATCACTCGCTCGCCGAGATCGTCCAGATGGCCGGGGAGCCACGTCCTGGCCATCGTTTCCATCTCCGGCACGCTCTTCGAGCAGTCGCCCGCGAGAATCGCCACCTTCGGGCCGGGGTCGAAGAGCACGATGCAGCGCAATCCCTCGGCGCGATGGATCTCGATCATCGACGTGAGCTCTTGCACGTCGAGATGGATGTCGTGCTCCTCGGTGCGGATCTCGTGCAGGAAGCGTTCGCCCTCCCCGATCGCCATCGTGTGAAGGGCATTGACGACGACGGAGCGCGTCCACAGCAGGGCATCGAGGAGAAGCACGGCGATCAGGCCGAAGACGACGAGCTGCGCATATCGGGTCCGCCGCCCGGACAGTGCCAGGGAATCCCCGGACCTCGCTCTATGCACCGAAAACATCCTGCGGCCTCGTCCCCTGCGCTCCTCTTCTACCTGGTTCCGTCGGTTTTCCCCAACCACATCGAGCTATGGGGCTTCTCGCCCGGACTCGTCCGGCCCCATTGTGGTGCGGGCCTCCGGCCTGCACGGCGGCCCACCGGGCCGCTCCCCTCCCCCCGTGCAGGCGGGACGCCCGCACCACAACAACAGCCGCGCACAGCCTGTCTTCAGCGACGACCCGATCTCGGCCCT
Organism: uncultured bacterium; assembly: GCA_963721115.1. Lineage (GTDB taxonomy): Bacteria > Desulfobacterota > Binatia > HRBIN30 > CADEER01 > CAVRIA01. Next base: position 31,497 of record CAVRIA010000019.1, on the reverse strand, counting down.
CAGGCCGAGTTGCGGCACGGGCCTCAGCCCCGACTTGTGGTGCGGGCCTCCGGCCTGCACAGCGGCCCGCCGGGCCGCTCCCCTCCCCCCGTGCAGGCGGGACGCCCGCACCACAATACGCAGCAACACGGCCTCGGTCGGCCTGTTGTAGAGGGCTACTGCCAATCTACATCACGACCACGGAAGTGCGCCGCACTACTGAAAGGCCAATCCTCCGGCCGAGCGCAGAGCCCCGCCGCCACCGGATTCTGCTCGATGTACGCCACGTATGCCTCGTAGTGCTCGACGCTGCGGATCAGATGATCGAACGACTCCCGTTCCCACAACGCCCCCCGTCGACCCAGCATCCGGTTGATCCGGTTCGCGGTGTACGATTTCCACGAATGGTGAATATCCCGCGGCGTATGCTCTCCCAGCGCCGTATAGGCAGCGTGCGTATGGTTCGGCATCACGCACCACGCGGCAAGCTGGTAACGCGGTCCGTCGAAATGGAGGAGTGCGTTCTGCACCAGCGCGGCGATCGAGGCGCGGCGCAAAACGCACGAGCCCAGATCCAGCGGTGGCTCGCTTGCCCGCGCAATCTCGTGGGCAAGCTGCGCCCCGTGCGCCCGGGGCGACTGCACCACCGAGGTCTGCAGCTCCATCCAGCGCCGCGCCTCCGCTGGCGTCGTCAGGGCATCCCACAGCCGGAAGGTCGCGAAGTAGCTTCCGCCTTCCTTGTACAGATGCGGCAAGTCACCTCGACCGCGCAACGCCGTGAAAGGAAGAGAGCGCGGGTCGTTGAACTCGACGGCAGTTCGTTTGCGATCGCTCATCAGATGGTCAAGCGGCACGGCCGAGATGCCGGCGCCATAGATTTGTACTTATAGCAACGTAGACTACCGATGTATACAGATAGCTATACTAGCATAACATCCCTCCTCCGGCTCGAGTTGTGGTGCGGGCCTCTGGCCTGCACGGCGGCCCACCGGGCCGCCCCCCTCACCCCCGTGCAGGCGGGACGCCCGCACCACAACAACAGCCGCGCACAGCCCGCCCCGTGTACGAGCACGATTGCGAGTGCGCTCCCATCTGTTCATCCAAGCCGGTCGCCCAGGCGCACCGAGAGCGGTGTGGCGGCCATCGACATCGAGATCAGCAGCGCCGCACACACGAACCCGTAGTCGGTCATCAGTCCCACCGTCACTGCCGCACCGAACAATACGAAGCCGAACTCACCACATTGCGGCAGCAGGAGCGCGACCCGTAGTGCCGCCGCGCGCGAGACACCGAAGAGTCGGCTCAGACCGAAGAGCAGCAGCGCCTTGATCACCATCAAGACCAGCATGTGCGCAGCAATCAGTAGCCCGACCGAGGCCAGGACGCCGACGTCGATGGCCATGCCGACCGACAGAAAGAAGAGGGCCAGCATGGTCTCCTTGAATGGCAGGACGACGGTCTCGATCTGGTGACGGTACGGAGAGGGGGAGAACAGCATGCCCATGAGGAAGGCGCCGAGCGCCATCGAGAGCCCGGCCAACTCCATGGCCAACGCCGCGCCGACGACTCCGACGAAAACGACGATGTTGAACACCTGCGTGTTGCCGCGTCGTGCCATGCGGTCGAGGCACCACGGCGCGACGAAACGGCCGAAGACGACGACGCCTCCCAGCGCCGCCGTCACCCGCCCCAGACGAACGAGGAACGATATCGACTCCGCCGTCTCGACCGGGCCGGCGAGCAAGGGCACCAACGCCAACAGTGGAACGATCGCGAGATCCTGAAACAGCAGGATGCCGAACGAGGTGCTGCCGTACTCGCTCGCCATCTCACCTCGCTCCTCGAGGATCTGCACGGCGAATGCCGTCGAGGACAGCGCAAAGCCGAACCCCAGGATCAGTGCTCCCCTCCAGGACATGATGGTCAACGATGCATAAGCGGCGATGGCGAGGCCGGTGATCAGGACCTGCAGCGAACCGAGACCGAACACCACCCGGCGCAGCGACCACAGCTTCTCGGGGTGCATTTCCAGCCCGATGATGAAGAGCAAGAGCACGATTCCCAGCTCGCTGACGTGGCGCAACTCGGTGACCCGCTGTGTGATCGCGAGCCCCGACGGCCCAACGACGAAGCCCGCGGCGAGAAGACCGAAGATCGATCCCAGGCCGAGACGGGTGAACAGAGCGATGGACACCGCCGACACGGTGAGCAGAATGAGGAGGGCGAGCAGGATCTGGTCGAGATGCATCAGGCGACATCCTCACCCAGGTCGCCGGCGGTCGGTGCGAGCCGCCCGATGTCGCTCTCCACTGGCCTCGTGTCGGCCACGCGATCCGGGCGTGACAACAGCCAGAAGGGTCTTCGGCTCCGCCCGCTCGCCGATCTCCATGCCGTGGAGGATCCACTCATTTCCCCACCTCGCGCACCGCTCCCGGCGGCGGCCCGTCCGGGTTGCTTTCGGATACCCAGTCGACCAGCAGCGTGTACGCCACGGCGAGCACCACCGGTCCGATGAAGAGGCCGATGACCCCGAAGGCGATCAGACCACCGATCACGCCGGCAAAGATCAGCAGCAACGGAAGGTCGGCACCCCGCCTGATCAGCCAGGGCCGCACGACGCTGTCGATGGTCCCACAGAAGATCGCCCACACGAGGAAGCCCGTGCCCCATACCGCGCCGCTCTTCGCGTAGACCCAGATGACCGCCGGGATCAGTACCAGTCCGGGCCCGACCTGCGCCACGCAGAGGACGAACATCACCGCGGCCAGGATCGTCACGAAGGGCACGCCGACGATCGCCAACCCGATGCTGGCCAGCCCGGACTGGAGAATCGCCGTGACGACCACACCGAGCGCCACACCCCGAATCGCCTGAGCGGCGAGATGCACGGCCTTCTCCCCTTGAGAGCCGGCGAGGCGCCGGGCAAAGAGGTCGGCGCCGCGGGCCGCCGGCTCGCCTTTCGCGTAGAGAATCGCCGCGACGGCCACCGTGAGCAGGAACTGGAGCAGCAGCAGCCCGATGCTGCCGACCTGGCCCACGAACCAGAGGACGAGCTTGTCGACGAAGGGCGACAGCCGCTCCCCCAGCTCACCCGGACCGCCGACGGCGAGCTGCTGCCAGCCCGCCGCGAGCTTCGCCCCGACCACCGGCAACTCCTTCACCCACTCGGGCGGTTGCGGGATCGTGAGCGTCGCCAGCGACTTCGACCAGGCGGAGATCTCTTTGGCGTTCCCCACGATGGCCCCGATGCCGAAGTAGAGCGGCACGACCAGAACCAGTAGCAGGGCGACGGTCATCACGGCGACTGCCATGGAGCGACGGCCGCCCAACCACGCCTGCACGTGCAACAAGGCCGGCCAGGTGGCAACGACGATCGCGGTCGCCCAGATCGAAGAGACCAGAAACGGCTGTACGATCCAGAAGCTACTGGCGATCAGGATGCCGAGCGCGAACAGCTGCAGGGTCGTGCGGGCAAGATCGGCCGAAGCTCGCATTTCCATCACTCGATCAAGGTGGACTCTCGGTGGAGGTCCACGGGCCATCATCGGCGGGTTCTGGATTTTCCACGCCCAGTACCGTCGCAGATGTGCGCCGCCGAGTCGCGAAAGACTTGGGAAAGTTGTGAGAAATCTGTGCCGCGGCTCGGGCCGGCATCTGGCGCGCGGCGGTCCTCACGGCATCACCGGGCCCCCACGGTGACGATGTCGACGTCCCCCAGGCTCAGAGCGTGGATGATGCCGACTCCCGCGGTCCCCGGATTCAGCACCACGGCGGGATTGCGCAGCGGCGCGGTCATGGGCGACTAGAGCGAGAGGCCGGGACCCGTCGGCACCGCCGGGCGAGGACGAAGGCGGGCTTTGCCGATCGATCTCATCCCCCTCATCCCGATCTTCTCTCCTCGAGGCTGTCGATAAATGCGAGGACACCCTTCGACAAGCTCATAAGGGTGAGCGGACAAAGTCCTTTGAAATCAACCCCCCAACCGCTCAGGCAAAGACCCAACCGGCGCACCGGCACTCGGTGATGACCTTCCACGCGCTCGAACAGGCTGCCGCAGCAGTACACGTCGATGCCCCGCTCGTGGCAGAGCTCGATCTTGGCGTCCAGGTTCTCGATCACCACCGAGGTGCCCCAGCCGAACTTGACGATGTCCACATATCCCGCCGAGCCCTGCACCTCGAAGACGGACAGGCCCTTGTCGATCAGACCCGCGCACCGGCACACCGGCTCACCCGCGCACCGGCACACCCGCATACCGGCTCACCCGCTCACCGGCCACCCGCGCACCTGTAGCGTCGAGAGAGTCTATGGAGTAAAAATGTAGCTTCCCGCCCATGCGTTATCCCGTCGTCCTCTTCGATCTGTTTCGCACCGTGGTCGTGTTCACGCCGCAGGCGCCGACCGGTAAGGTCCACGATCCGACCTGGCCCTCCGCCATGCAGGCGCTGCGCGGCCTGGCGGCCGAGCTCCTGCCGGAGATGGACTTCGAAAAGTTTCTCGACGTCCTGACCGCCGCCAGCGACGAGATCGCACACGAGCGTCCTCCCGAATACCTCGAGGTGCCGATCGCCGAGCGCTACGCGCAGGCGCTGGCGCGTCTCGGCTTCCACGGTCCGCGGGCGACATCCGCCGCCGAGCGGCTCTCGGCGCGACAGGCGGAGGTCCAGTCGGCCAACTCGCTGGTTCCGGCCGAGCACGCGGCTCTGCTGCGGGAGCTCGCCGCCAGCCGCCGCCTCGGCCTGGTGTCGAACTACGACCACGGTCGGATGGTGCACGAGCTGCTTGCCCGCCACGGGATCGACCGTCTCTTCTCGGCCACCCTCATCTCGATCGAGTTCGGCCGCCGCAAGCCTCACCGCGCCATCTTCGAAGAGGCACTGCGCCGGCTCGGTGCCGCGCCGGAGGACGCCCTCTTCATCGGCGACAGCTGGACGGACGACATCGCCGGAGCCCGCGGCGCCGGCATCGACGCCGCCTGGTTGAACCCGACGGGGAAGCCGCCTCCCGCCCGCGGGCCGCAGCCGACGTACGTGCTGGAAAAGCTCCCCGATCTGCGCCGCATACTGGCGCCAGACGAGAGCTGAGGCGGGTGCTCACCCAGCCGCGACTCTTCGGGCGAGAGAGGCGACTCCGACTTCCCCCTTTGAAAAAGGGGGATTGAGGGGGATTTGTCCGAACGAATCCATCTCAAAATCCCCCCTGACCCCCCTTTTCCAAAGGGGGGAATCTCGACCCTCGAGAAAATCGACAGACTCATCCAGGAGAGGAGGAAATACGTCAGCGCATTTGACGACGCACCGTCATCCCTCCATCTGTTCTTTTCTCCCTCTTCGCTTTCCGCTCATGGCGAGCAGCCGATCCCGCAGGCGCCGCCCGTAGTTGGTGAAGTAGTTGATGTCCTCCTTGGTGGGCACGAGGACGGAGCGCAGCGGCAGGTGCGACTCGTGCAGGAAGAAGGCGATCAGCACCACGCAGGCGGCGCTGTACGAGATGGCCGTCGCCATCGCCGCGCCGACGATCCCGATGGTGGGAATCATGATGCTGTTCAGGACGACGTTGCCCGCCAGGGCGAGCAACCCGGAGGCGATGTTCACGCGCTGCCGGCCGCGGCTGGTGAAATCGCGCGAGATGATCACGAAGATCGACATCGCCGCCACGCCGACCGCCGCCCACGGCAGCGGAGCGCCGGCCGGCGCGTAGGGCTGTCCGTACCACAGCGTGATCACGTAGGGCCCGAGAACGCCGAGCGCGAAGGCGACCGGAGCGGTCACCAGCAGTGTGCGGCGGCACGCCTGCGCGGTCGTGACGTGCACCTCCTCCTCGGGAAGCGAGGCGAGGCGCGGATAGAGGACCAGCCCCACCGCCTGCGGGATCTCGAGGGCCAGCTCGGTGAAGTGAAGGGCGAGCGCATAGAAGGCGGTGTGCGACGGGGTGAGGAAGTAGGAGACCATGTAGATGTCGATCCGCAGCAGCAGATGGGCGGTGGCCACCTGGATGTACGATTTCGCCCCGAAGGCGAGCTGGCTCAGCATCAGCTTCACGTCGACCGAGAGCGAGTACGGGATCTCCCGCCGCATGGTGATCATCAGCCAGCTGACGTTGACCGTGCTGACCAGAGTGTAGATGGCCACCGCGGCGAACAGCCTCTGGTGGAGCACGACCAGGAGCAGAACGACGAGGATCAGGCGCAGCACCTCGCTGAGGATCAACCGCGTGTTGTAGACGCTGAACTGGCCGGTCGCCTGGAGCACGCCGTACAGGTAGTTGTCGAGCAGCAACAGCGGCACGCGAATGAGGGCGAGGAGCAGCGCCCAGGGCGGCACGTCGCGCAGCACCGTCGCCAGCAGGTTGTCGCGCAGCAGCCACACGACGATCCCCGCCAGCACTCCCGAGACCAGGCCGAACACGACCGAGTTCGAGGTCACCTGGGTGACGGGCTGCTGCTCGCGGTTGATGGCGTAGACGTTGGCTTGCGACAGGCCGAGCTTGGTCAGCGTCACCACCGTGGACGGCAGCAGCAGGATGAGGGCCAGGATGCCGCGGTCGTGCGGCCCGAGCCAACGCGCCAGGATCACCCCGGAGACCAGACCCATCGCCGACCAGATGGCGCGGGTGCCGAAGATTCCGAGAATGTCGCGCGACAGTCCGCGGCGCTTCGTCACGGCCCCTCTCGTCCGGCGGACCGCGCCGCCCGGTCCATGGCTTCGAGGTCCGCCCCCGCCGGCGCGCGGCGAAACAGCTCGGCCAGCGCCTCGATGTTGACCTCGCGGTCGAAGTCAGCCGCCACCTTCGCCCGGCCGGCGCGCGCCAGCCTCTGGCGCTGCGCCGGGTCGCCGACCAGCTCCCCCAGAACGGCGGCCAGCGCCGAGACGTCGTTGGGGGGAACGAGACGGCCGCTCACGCCGTCGGCGACCAGCTCTCCGATGCCGGAAATGTCGCTCGCCACCACCGGGATCTGCATCGCCATCGCCTCGGCGAGCACGTTCGGGATGACGTCGCGCTTGCCGGAGCGCTCGAGCACGACGCTGGCGAGGACGAAGACGTCGGCCCGCGCGTAGATCTCGACCAGGCGCGCCTGCGGCAGCGGCCCGGTGAACTCCACCCGGTCGCCGATGCCGAGCTCCGCGGCGAGCTGCTCGAGGCGCTGGCGCTGCGGTCCCTCGCCGACGACGATGCAGCGCACCGGGCGCGCCAGCGCCGCGCAGGCGCGCAGCAGCACGTGATGCCCCTTGTAGGGCTCCAGCCGGCCGCAGGTCACGACGCAGGGCACGTCGCCCGGCGCCCGGTGCTCGACCGGACGGAAGCGCTCGAGGCTGACGCCGTGGTAGTTGACCACGACCCGGCGCCCGCTGTCCTCTCCGGCCAGCGCGGAGAGGAAAGAGACGTTGACCCGCGCGCAGGTGACCGCGAACTCCGCCTCGGCGACCTTGACCGCGAGCAGGCGGGGGACGAGGTAGATGTCGTAGGCGTGCGCCGTGAAGCTGAACGGGATGTCGTACACCCAGTGCGCCACCAGGGCCATCGTCGCGGCATAGCTCGCCCAGTGGGCGTGGATGCGTTCGATGCCCCGATCGCGCAGAACGCGGCCGAGGTAGACCGCGCCCGGGCACCAGCCACAGCGATTTCAGCAGATAGAGAAAAGGGCTCCGGTTGAAGCGGCCGCGCAGGAATTCCAGCGGCGTCAGCTGGCGATCCGGCGCGTCCTCGCTGATGCGCCTGCTCTGCCACTCCCGCCCCGCCTCTCGATCACGCCACCAGCCGCGGACGACCCGCAGGTAGGCTCCCAGGTAGCGCCCGGGCGATCGCGCCAACGCCGCCAGATTGACGCGCAGGACGGCGGGCGAAAGAGCGGAGGGCAGATAGTGCACCTCGCGCTGCAGCGCCTCCGCCTCGGGCTGCTGCGTGCGCGTGCTCGGCCGCTTGATCGAGAACAGCGCGATGGGGATGCCGCGCTCGCGCAGCGCCAGCACCTCCCACAGAACGAAGGTCTGGTGCAGGACCGGGAACGCCGGAAAGAGGAACGCGATGGGGCTCTGCTTGGAGGGGCTCACGGTGGCTGGTCTGGGCACATGCGATGAATCGTCATCGGATATCACGCCCCGGAGAGAGTCAAAAGGCAAAACATCGGGGTGGGCCGGTGAGCCGGTGTGCCAGTGAGCCGGTGTGCCGGTCAGGAGCCCGTTGAAAACGCGAAGACGCCCTTCGACAGGCTGAGGGTGAGCGGAAGAACTCCTCTGAAACGCTTCGCAAGGCTTGGGTGAGGCTACGGCTGAGGCTGAGCTCTCGCCGGATTCCTCCCCTCAGCCTGAGCCTGAGCCGTAGCCTCAGCCTGCGGCTTCGCAAGGCTTGGGCTGAGGCTACGGCTGAGGCTGAGCTCTCTCCGGATTCCTCCCTCAGCCTGAGCCTGAGCCGTAGCCTCAGCCTGCGGCTTCGCAAGGCTTGGGCTGAGGCTACGGCTGAGGCTGAGCTCTCTCCCGGATTCCTCCCCTCAGCCTGAGCCTGAGCCGTAGCCTCAGCCTGCGGCTTCGCAAGGCTTGGGCTGAGGCTACGGCTGAGGCTGAGCTCTCTCCCGGATTCCCCCCTCAGCCTGAGCCTGAGCCGTAGCCTCAGCCTGCGGCTTCGCAAGGCTTGGGCTGAGGCTACGGCTGAGGCTGAGCTCTCGCCCGGATTCCCCCCTCAGCCTGAGCCTGAGCCGTAGCCTCAGCCTGCGGCTTCGCAAGGCTTGGGCTGAGGCTACGGCTGAGGCTGAGCTCTCGCCGGATTCCTCCTCAGCCTGAGCCTGAGCCGTAGCCTCAGCCTGCGGCTTCGCAAGGCTCGGGCTGAGGCTACGGCTGAGGCTGAGTTCTCTCCGGATTCCCCCCTCAGCCTGAGCCTGAGCCGTAGCCCCCTCTTTTCTTCACCGGCTCACCGGCCTCACCGGCTCACGCCCGCCCGCCGCGCCGCCGCCAGGCGCGCCGTCAGCAGCGGCACCAGCACCGCGTAGTCGCCGACGATGCCGTAGTCGCACACCTTGAAGATGGGCGCCTTGGCACTCTTGTTGATCGCCACCACGAGACCGGCGCGGCGAATGCCGACCGTGTGCTCGAAGGCGCCGCGCAAGGCGACGGCGAGGTAGAGCTTCGGCGCGATCGCCCGGCCGGTGAGGCCGACCTGGTACTGCTTCGCCATCCAGCCCGCGTCGGTGACGTCGCGCGTCGTGCACAAAGCGCCTCCCAGCGCCTCGGCGAGCGCCTCGATCACCGGCAGGTTCTCCGGCCCGCCGATTCCCTTGCCGAATCCGACCACCACTTCGGCGTGGTCGAGCACCGCCGCCGCCTCCGCCGTGCGCCGCCTCGACTCGACCCGCACCCGGCTCACCGCGGCGGGCGCGTCGACCTCGACGATCTCCGCCCGGCGGCCCCGGCGCGCCTCGCCCGGCGCCAGCATGCCCGGCCGGATGGTCGCCATCTCGGGCCTCGTTCGCGACGCGATCAGCGCCACCACGGTTCCCCCGAAGGCGGGCTTGTGCTGCAGCACCCTCCCCTGCCCGTCCACCGTCAGGTCCACGCAGTCGCCGGTGAGCCCGATCTGCAGCCGCGCCGCCACCCGCGGCGCGACGTCGCGCCCGAACACGGTCGATCCGAGCAGCACCAGGCCGGGCCGCTGCTCGCGAATCACCTGCGCCAGCAGCGCCGCGAAGGGCTCGGTAGCGCCGTCCTCGAGAGGCGCGCGGGCGAGGAACACGCGCTCCGCCCCGTGCTCGGCGAGCGTCTCGAAGTAGCGCTCGGCGCCCGCTCCCGTCGCCAGCACCGCAACGCTGCCGCCGAGGCGCGGCGCCAGCTCCGCGGCCTTGCCGAGCAGCTCGAGCGCGACCGGCCGCAGAACCCCGTCGGCGACCTCGGCCACGACCAGGATGTCCCGCTCGCCTGCGCGCGCACTCGCCCCGGCGGCCGCTCCGGCCGAGGGCCGCGCCTCCACCTTCCACTCGCCGAACAGCCCGTGATCGAGAAGGCGCGCCACCAGAGCGTTCACCGCCTCCTCCGGGCTGGCCGCCTCGAGGAGTCGCGCCTGGCGGTCGACGGCGGCGCCGTCGAGCCCGACCACCCAGGTCGGCGAGCCGGCGGCGCCGAAGAGCGCGGAGTCGTCCGACAGGGCGCTCGCCGTCAGCTCCTCGATCGGTCTCGCCGCCGCGGCCTGGCGCTCCGCCTTGGTCGTGAAGCGCTCCGCCGCCAGGTCCTCCGCCGCGGTCACCACCGCCGGCAGCGGCACGACGACGGTGTCGATGCCGGCGTCCGTCTCGCGCTCGATCCGCGCCACCCGCGCGCCGGGATCGACCGAGAGAGCAGGCGCCGGTCGCCTGCGGGAGGTCGAGCAGCTCGGCGAGCTCGGGGCCGACCTGACCGGTCTCCGCGTCGACGCTGTTGCGCCCGCACAGGATCAGGTCGAAGGGCTCCCGTCTCAGCGCCAGCGCCAGGGCGCGCGCCGTGGCCAGGGTGTCGGCTCCGGCGAAGGCGCGATCGCACAGGTGCAGGGCCCGATCGGCGCCCAGGGCCAGGCACTCGGCCAGCGCCTCGCGCGCCTGCGGCGGGCCCATGGTGACGGCAACCACCTCGCCGCCGTGCTCGTTCCTCAGCTCCACCGCCCGCAACAGGGCGCGGACGTCGAACGGGCTCACCTCGGTCCGCACGCCCTCGCGCCTGAGGGTCTTGGTCTCCGGATCGAACTGCAGCTCCGAGACGACCGGGACCTGTTTGATGCAGACGGCGATGAGCATGGGGGGGGAACGTGTGGACGTGTTGACGTGCTGACGTGTGGACGTGCTGACGTGCTGACGTGCGGCTCCTAGGTACTCTCCACCATAAATGGGGTGACGTATTTCTTCCTCTCCCCGATGAGGCTGTCGATTTCTCCTGCGAGGACGACCCTTCCCCTGAAAAAGGGGTGAGGGGGATTTTGAACAAATCCATCTCAAGTCCCCCCCGACCCCCCTTTCCAGAGGGGGGTCTCGCCTCGAGAAATCGACAGACTCGGATGGGAGAGGATCGAGGTGAGGGGATTTGATTGCGCCGCAGGCCACAGTTGTCTTCCCACTCCGTGCCGCGGCAGAAGGCAAAAATGGTGATGGCCTCGCCATGTGTTCATCCCCCTCATCCTGACCTTCTCCCATCCGGGAGAAGAACCCTGGGCCATACGACAACGTAATTCCGGAACGTTGTACTAAGTTCAGCAGTTCGTTGAAAAAACCGCCTGATGCTTCGACAGGCTCGGCATGAGCGGAACCCCGCCCCGATTTCAAAGGACTTTTCCGCTCGCCCGAGCTCGTCGGCCAGGCTCCAGCACGTCAGTCACGTCCGAGCACGTCAGCACGTCCAAGCACGTCACAGCACGTCACCGCACGTCAGCACGTCCCACGTCCCTCTCTCCTCACATCTTCGCGACGATCGCCTCGCCGAACTCCGAGCACTTGAGCAGCGTGGCGCCCTCCATCTGGCGGTGGAAATCGTAGGTGACCGTCTTGGCGGCGATCGCGCCTTCGATGCCCTTGATGATCAGGTCCGCCGCCTCCGTCCAGCCGAGGTGGCGAAACATCATGTCGCCGGAGAGAATCACCGAGCCGGGGTTGACCTTGTCGAGGTTGGCGTACTTGGGGGCCGTGCCGTGCGTCGCCTCGAAGATCGCGTGCCCGCTCTGGTAGTTGATGTTGCCGCCCGGCGCGATGCCGATGCCGCCGACCTGGGCGGCGAGCGCGTCGGAGAGGTAGTCGCCGTTCAGGTTCATCGTCGCCACGACGTCGAACTCGTTGGCGCGGGTGAGGATCTGCTGCAGCGTGATGTCGGCGATGGCGTCGCGCATGAGCAGCTTCTTCTTCCACTTCCCGTCGCCGTGGGTGGGCCACAGCTTCAGCGCCGTCTCGACCTCGGCGCGCACCTTGGCCTGTTGCGTCGGCGGTCATGAGGTCGTAGCCGGGCTCGACCGCACGGGCATTGTCCTCGACCGAGATGTCCGCCTTGTGCTCCTTGTTGCCGAGGACCCAGCTCTCGCGCTCGGTGACGGTCTGCTCGCGGAACTCGCGCTGGGCGAGCGCATAGCCCCAGTCGCGGAAGGCGCCCTCGGTGTACTTCATGATGTTGCCCTTGTGCACCAGCGTCACGCTGCGGCGGCCGGCCCGCAACGCGTGCGAGATGGCGTCCCGCACCAGGCGTTCGGTGCCCTCGCGCGACACGGGCTTGATCCCGATGCCGCTGCTGCCGGGGAAGCGGATGTTCTTGACCCCCATGTCCTTCTGGAGGAAGGCGATGATCTTCTTCGCCTCGGGGCTGTCCGCCGCCCACTCGATACCGGCGTAGATGTCCTCGGTGTTCTCGCGGAAGATGATCACGTCGACCAGCTCGGGCTTGCGGACCGGGCTCGGCACGCCCTTGAAGTAGCGCACCGGACGCAGGCAGACGTAGAGGTCGAGATTCTGGCGCAGCGCCACGTTGAGCGACCGGATGCCCCCGCCGATCGGCGTCGTGAGAGGCCCCTTGATGCCGACCAGGTAGGTCCGGAAGGCCTCGACCGTCTCGTCCGGCAGCCACGTCTTCAGACGGTTGAACGCCTTCTCTCCGGCCAGCACCTCGTACCAGGCCACCTTGCGCTTGCCGCCGTATGCCTTCTCCACGGCCGCGTCGAACACGCGCTGCGAGGCGCGCCAGATGTCGGGACCGGTGCCGTCGCCCTCGATGAAGGGAATGACCGGCCTGTCGGGCACCTCCAGGCGGCCGTCTCGCGAGCGAATCGGGTCTCCTGCCGGAGCTTTTGCTGCTGCCATCGCTGTTCACCTTTCCATGTCGTATTGTGGTCGATCGTCGAGTCGGGCGAGGAAGCGCGGACGCGCGGATCAATCGTTTCCTTGTAGCGCAAAAGCTTCCGAATGTGAATTCCGGCCGCGCTCCGCCTTGAATGGATGGCCTCTCCCGGACGTCTAACAAACGCCGCGACGCCGCGTATTGTTCGGTCGCGGGGCGGGCGGGAGCTACATTGGATGAGCCAAGGGAGCACGAGAATGCTATTGAAGAAGAGGCCGGCTGGGGTATCCTGACATGATGCGTGGCAGCACCCAGACTCTCTCGGCCGTGGCATTTTCGGCCTGCCTCCTGTTCGCCGCCTGCGGCGACTCGTCCTCGTCTTCCAACTTCGAGGTACCGGCGGCAACCACCACCTCGGGCGCCACCTCGGCCGGCGTCGAGATCGACGGCAACGTGGTCCCCGACGACGTTCCGCCCGACGTGGCGATTTTGGCCTATGCCTTCGCCGATCTGCCCGCCGACGGCGATCTCTCCCAGCAGGTGCCGGTGAGCGTCGACATCGTCCGCCAGAACGGCGCCTTCGTGCTCTCCGTCCCGTCCGGCGGCACGATCACCGTCGTCTTCCTGGCGGACAACGAGCACGACGGGGTGATCGACGCACGCGACACGATGGCGGTGCTCTCCGATCCGGGGCAGCAGCTGCGCGACCTGCAGGAAGGCGACCGCGTCGAGCTGACCGACGTCGACCTCAACTTCCCGCACCGCCAGGCCGCCGCCACGATCAACGTGACGCGCACCGACCAGCCGTCGGCCACGCCCACCACCGCGCCGGCAGGCGACGCGCCCGCAGGCGACGCGCCCGCCAGCTGAGGCGGGTTTCTCAGCTCCCCGGCTTGGCGCCCTCCCCCTCGAACGAGCCCTCGGCCTTGCCGAGCACCCCGGCGCTGAAGACGAAGCGCCCGGTCAGGTGGACGCGAAAGCTGTAGAGATCGGCCTCGCCCGCGGGCTCGACTGCGCTGACCGCGACCGCGCCGCTCGACCTCGCCTCCCGGCCGTCGTCGGTCTGGTACGCGTACCCCTCCGGAAAGACGAAGGCGGACTCCAGCTCGTCGCCCACCATGACCTCGCGCGCCCGCACCTCCCGCATTCCCTTCCGAAAGAGGATCTGCTCCCCGCCGACGCGCAGCGCGCGGCCGTCGTCGAGGGTGATGCGGATCGCCGGGCGCCCCTCCGCCTTCTGCGCCTGGCCAGTCATGGTGAACCGCAGCGCGCCGTCGTCCGTGCGCGTCATCACCGACGTCGGCGTCCTCGCCACCGTCGCCATCGTCAACGGCCCTTCGGGCGTCTCCAGCTTCGTATCCGAGGGCACGGCACAGACGGGTCCAGTCATGGCTTCCTCTCACAAGGGGTGGTGTGCGGGTAAATCGGTGCGCCGGTGAGCCAGTGGGCCGGTGCGCCGGTGCGCCGGGGTCGGGTTCTTTCTCGCCTCTGCACGTCGAACCGTCCGACTCACCCGCTGCGCTCGATCACCAGGCGCTTGGCAACACTGTTCACCGCCGTCGGCACGTTCTTGCTCTTGGCGAGCTGGCGCAGGTCGCGCGGCAGGAGGGTGCGCACGTAGCGCATGGCGAGCACCACCGGCGTCTTCGGGTTGGTGACCAGCGCGAGGCGGATCTGGTAATGGGAGACCCACTCCTTCCTCTTGCAGATGATCTCCAGTAGCTCGCGGTCGGCGTTGCGGTTCTTGGCCAGCATCACGATCTCTTCATCGCTGACGCGAGGGTTCTGAAGCACGAAGCGCTGCACCAGGTGGCTGGGGTCGCGCATGAGGAGCTGGCGCGCCTCGCGGCCGCCCCTCAGCGCCAGCTTGAGGCGCTCGCCGACGCTCATGGCGAGGATTTGCGACGGCAGGTTCTTGGCGACATCCTTGTCGGGCACCGTCTCGGCGAGCAGCACCTCCGGCACGACGATGGAATCGCGCCCTTCCTCGATCTCGGTCGCGAGCTCCTCGACCTCGGGATCGTTCATCCCCGTCCACCCTCACGACGCCGCGGCCTTCGCCGCTTCCGCCTCGCTCTTGACCTTCTCGGCCAGGTGCGGCGGGACCTCGTCGTAGCGCGCGAACTCCATCGAGAAGGAGCCGCGCCCGCTGGTCATGGAGCGCAGCTCGGGAGCGTAGCGCAGCACCTCGGCCATCGGCACCAGGGCGCGGATGGTCTGTCCGCCGGGTTTGGAGTCGACGCCGAGCACCTTGCCGCGGCGCGAGTTGAGGTCGCCGATGACGTCGCCCATGCACTCGTCCGGCACCGTGATCTCCATGTTCATGATCGGCTCGAGCAGGATGGGCTTGGCGTTGGCGACGGCGTTCTTGAAGCCCATGGAGCCGGCGATCTTGAACGCCATCTCGGAGGAGTCGACGGCGTGGAAGGTGCCGTCGTAGAGGGTGACGCGGACGTCGACCATCTCGTTGCCGGTCAGCACGCCTTCGGTCATCGCCTCGCGCACGCCCTTCTCCACGGCCGGGATGTACTGGCGCGGGATCACGCCGCCGACGATCTTGTCGACGAACTCGAAGCCGCTGCCGCGCGGCAACGGCTGCACCTCGATCCACGTATCGCCGTACTGACCGCGGCCGCCGGACTGCTTCTTCAGCTTCCCCTGCGCCTTGGCGGAGCCCTTGATGGTCTCCTTGTAGGGCACCTTCGGCGCCTTGAGCTCGACCTCGACGCCGAACTTGCGCTTGAGGCGCTCGACGGTCACCTCGATGTGGAGCTGGCCGACGCCGGAGAGAATGATCTCCTTGGTCTGCGCATCGCGCTCGATGTGCAGGGTCGGATCCTCGTCCGCCAGCTTGTGCAGGGCCAGCGTCGCCTTCTCCTCGTCGCCCTTCGACTTGGGCTCGATGGCGAAGGAGATCGAGGGCGACACTGGGTTCAGGCCGCGGTATCGAATGGGCGCCTTCTCGTCGGCCAGCGTGTCGCCGGCGTCGGTGTCCTTCAGCTTGGCGACGGCGCCGATCTCGCCGGCGATCAGGTGGTCGACCCCCTGCTGCTTCTTGCCCTCCAGCCGCAGCAGGTGGCCGACGCGCTCTTTGGCCTCCTTGTTGACGTTGACCACCGTCGAGTCGCCGTTCAGCCGCCCCGACACCACCTGGAACACCGACAGCTTGCCGGCGAAGGGATCGGCGATGGTCTTGAAGACGAAGCCGGAGAACGGCGCGCCGGTGCCGGGCTCGCGCTCGATGGGCTCGCCGCCGGCGGGGTCCTCTCCGCCGACCGGCCCGCGCTCGACCGGCGAGGGCAGCAGGTCGACGATCATGTCCAGCAGCGGGGGCACGCCGATGTTCTTCGTCCCCGAACCGCACAGCACCGGCGTCAGCCGGCACTCGCGAACCGCCTTGCGCAGGGCATCGTCGAGCTGCTGGTCGGTGAGCTCGCCCTTCTCCAGGTACTCCTCCAGGAGCGCGTCGTCGGTTTCCGCCACCGCCTCGATGAGCTTCTCGCGCGCCGCCTGCGCGGCGTCGGCCATGTCGGCGGGAATGTCCTGCTCCTCGACCTTGCCGTCCGCGTCTGCGATCAGGGCGCGCATGCGGATCAGATCGATCACGCCGCGAAAGCTCTCGGCGCTGCCGATGGGAAGTTGGATGGGAATCGCCCGTCCCCTCAGCAGCTCGGTGACGTCGCGCAGGGCGCCCTCGAAGTCGGCCAGGTCGCGGTCCATCTTGGTGACGAAGCCGAGACGCGGCAGCTTGAGCTCCTCGGCGCGCGCCCAGATCCTCTCCGCCTCGACCTTGGCCGAGCCCGCCGCCGGCTCCAGGACCATCACCAGGCCGGTGCAGGCGCGCATGGAGTACAGCGCGTCGGTCAGGAAGTTGGCGTAGCCGGGGGTGTCGATCAAGGTGATCTCGTGTTTCTTCCACGGCGCGTGGTGAAAGGCCGTCGTCAGGCTCAGCTTGCGGCGCGTCTCCTCGGGCTCGAAGTCGAAGTTGGAGCTGCCGTCGTCGACGCTGCCCAGACGCGTCACCGCGCCGGCATCGAAGAGGATGGCTTCGGCGAGCGAGGTCTTGCCCCCGCCGCCCTGACCGACGATGCCGACGTTGCGTACCTGGGTGACATCCTCAACTGCCATACGGTCCTCCCGCTAACGGATTTCGCTGCGAATCTCGTCACTGCCCTGACGCGCGTTCCTCGCTACCAGTTCCCAGTTCCCAGTTGCCAGTTACCAGTTGCCCGTTACGAGTTACCGCTCCTCGTTACCCGTTCCCCGCCCCTCACTCGCTGTTCCTCTCGTAAATGAGGCGCAGACCGTCGAGGGTCAAGAACTCGTCGACGTCCTCGATCGTCTTCGACTCGGCGGCGAACATGCCCGCCAGGCCGCCGGTGGCGATGACCCGGGCCTTGACCTTGTTCTCGTTCTGGATGCGCTCGACCAGTCCGTCGACCATGCAGACGTGGCCGAACACCAGGCCCGACTGCATCGCGTGCACCGTGTTGCGCCCGACGACCTGTTTCGGGCGCACGACCTCGACCGGATAGAGCTTCGCGGCGCGGGAGAACAGCGCCTGACTCGAGATGTGCAGGCCCGGGCAGATGACGCCGCCGACGTACTCGCCGCGGTGCGAGATGTAGTCGAACACGGTGGTGGTGCCGAAGTCGACGACGATGGTCGTGTCGCGGGTGCGCTCGTAGGCGGCGATGGCGTTGACGATGCGGTCGGCGCCGACCTCCTGGGGCTTGTCGTAGAGGATGGGCATCCCGGTGCGGATGCCGGGTCCGACGATGAGCGGATCGAGCCGCAGCTGCTGGCGGCACAGCTCGGTGATCGTGCCGGTCATCGGCGGCACCACGCAGGACAGCGCCGCGCCGGAGAGGTTCGACGGCCTCCGGGCCGCTCGAGGAGACCGCGAAACAGCACGCCGTACTCGTCCGCGGTCTTCTCCACATCCGTCCGGATGCGCCAGTGGTGCACCAGCTCCCGATCTGCATAGACCCCCAGCACCGTGTGCGTGTTCCCCACGTCGATCACCAGCAGCTTTGGCATCTCGTCACCCGTTTGCGGACTCCAAATCGCGGATTGCGAAGTCGAGCGTACCCGACAGCGCCTATCTAACCTTGAACCGACAAAAGATTTCAACACGAAGGCCGCGAAGAGGACGAAGAGCACGAAGAAGAGAGTCTGTCGATTTTCTCGAGGGTCGAGATTCCCCCCTTTGGAAAAGGCGGGGTCAGGGGGGATTTTGAGATGATTCGTTCGAGACAAATCCCCCTCAATCCCCCTTTTTCAAAAGGGGAAGTCGGATAGATCGGCCGTCCGGCGTTTCCGCTCTTGCCTTCGTGATCTTCGTGTCCTTCGTGGTTGCCTTTTTCATGCGTCTTTGGGCGAGCGCAGCTCATGACGAACTTCGTGGTGAGGATTTCTGTCCGATCAAGGCTAGTATCGCTTCGTGCGGAAAGCGAAAGAGGCGCGCCGGTGCGGTCCTAGGAGCGATCCGGCTCCCCGTAGCCGCCGACGACGGTGACGTCTCCGGCGACGACCCGGTACTCCGCCCCGCCGGGCAGGCGCAGGCGCAGCGCGCCGTCGGCGTCGAGGCCGAGCACCTCTCCGCCGACCACGGAGCCGGGCTCCTGGACACGAATGGTGCGGCCGATCAGATCGGAGCGCTCCCGCCACGCGGCGGCGATCGGGGCAAAGCCCGCGGCGAGGAGCTGCTCGACGCGGCGCTCGAGGTGGCCGAGCAGACGCGCCGCGAAGCGGACGCGGTCGACCGGGACACCGGTCGCCAGGCGCAGCGACCCGGCCTTGTCGCGCAGCTCCTCGGGGAAGTCGTCGAGGACCGAGTTGAGGTTCACCCCGACGCCGAGGACGACCGAGCGGACCTGCGCGCCGCCTTCCGTCTCGGCGAGGATCCCCGCCACCTTGCGGCCGTCGACGAGGACGTCGTTCGGCCACTTGATCGTCGCCGCATGCCACTCGCGCACGGCGTCACAGGTGGCCACCCCGGCGAGCAGGCTGATCTGCGGCAGCCTGTCCACCGGCAGGCCGGCGCGCAGAACGACCGACAGATAGAGGTTGCGGCCGGGCGGCGATACCCAGCCGCGGCCGAGTCGTCCGCGCCCCCGGCTCTGCCCTTCCGCGATCACCGCCGTGCCGTCGGGCGCCCCGGCCGCCGCCATCTCGCGCGCCACCGTGTTCGTCGACCCGACGCTCTCGAAGCAGTGCAGGGAACGCCCCAGCCAGCGCGTCTCGAGTCGCGCCCCGATCTCGTTCGGCAACAGGCGATCGGGAACCCGGCGGAGCAGGTAACAGGGCGGGTGTTGGTTGTTGGGGTGTTGGTTGTTGGGGTGTCGTCGATGGCGTAGCCGAGGCGGCGCAGCTCGGCGGCGGCGCGATCGCAGGACGGGGCGTCGACGCCCAGCCGGGCGGCGGCAGCGTCGCGCGTCACCGCGTCGCCGCCGCGGAGAAGCTTCCGCCAGCCGCTTGGCATTCTCCGAAACCTCGATCGGCCGCGCCTCCTCGTCCACGATCCTACCCCGCCGCGGCCACTCGCCGAATCGTCCTGGAAGTTGCCCGGCTACGTCGGACTTGGCGAACCAAGTACCCGTTCTCAAAAATGCGGTGACGTATTTCCTCCTCTCCCATTCGTTTCATCCCCCTCATCCTAGCCTTCTCCCATCCGGGAGAAGGAACGTCGCGTCTCCTCTCCCTGATGAGGCTGTCGATTTTCTCGTTCCGAGAGGATCGACTCCGACTTCCCCCTTTGGAAAAGGGGGATTGAGGGGGATTTGTCTGAACGAATCCATCTCAAAATCCCCCCTGACCCCCTTTCCCAAAGGGGGGGAATTAGCCTCATCCGGGAGAAGCAGCCTGGTACGACACGTCACCCTCCAAGAAGCGCGGCCGAATCGCCGGCACGTTCACCCCAGAGTCACCCGCATGCTGAGGTCCACCGCCGGCGCCGAATGGGTGAGCGCGCCGACCGAGATCAGATCGACGCCCGACTCGGCCACGGCGCGGACCGTCTCCAGGGTGACGCCGCCCGAGGCCTCGACCAGGGCGCGCCCGGCGATGACGCGCACCGCCGCCGCCAGCTGCTCGGGGGTCATGTTGTCGAGCAGAACCACGGTGGCGCCGGCGCCGAGGGCTTCCTCCACCTCCTCCAACGTCGTGCACTCCACCTCGACCGTCACGGTGTGCGGCGCCCCTTCGCGGGCGCGCTGCACGGCCGTCGCCACGCCGCCCGCGGCGACGATGTGGTTGTCCTTGATGAGCACTCCGTCGTCCAGGCCCATGCGGTGGTTGTGCCCGCCCCCCATGCGCACGGCGTACTTCTCGAGCACGCGCAGGCCGGGCGTCGTCTTGCGCGTGTCGACGATGCGCGCGCGCGTGCCCGCGACGGCCTCGACGTAGCGGCGGGTGAGCGTGGCGACGCCGGAGAGCTGCTGCAGGAAATTCAGCGCCACGCGCTCGCCGGCCAGCAGGAACGGCGCCGGGCCGGAGAGAAAGGCGAGCACCGTCCCGGCGTCGAAGGACTCTCCGTCGTCGAGATGCGGCTGCACCGAAACGGCCGGCCCGGCGAGCGCCGCGAAGATCTTCGCGACCAGCGGCAGGCCGGCGGCGACGCCGTCCTGCTTGGCGACGATGCGCGCCTGCGCCGCAACGTCGTCGCCCACCGTCAGCCGGGTGGTCAGATCGCCGCGGCCGATGTCCTCGGCCAGCGCCGCCTCGATCAGGGCGCGCACGGAAGGGAGGTCGAACACGTTCATCGGCCGTCGTCCCTAAGTACTCTGCACCACGGATGGGGTGACGTATTTCTTTGTCTCCCTGAGACTGTCGATTTTCCCCCGGCGAGAGAAGCGACTCCGACTTCCCCCTTTGGAAAAGGGGGATTGAGGGGG
This sequence comes from uncultured bacterium, assembly GCA_963721115.1. Classification (GTDB taxonomy): domain Bacteria; phylum Desulfobacterota; class Binatia; order HRBIN30; family CADEER01; genus CAVRIA01. The sequence continues at coordinate 10,856 of CAVRIA010000019.1, read as the reverse complement.
ATTTGTCCGAACGAATCCATCTCAAAATCCCCCCTGACCCCCTTTTCCGAGTCTGTCGATTTTCTCTTCGAGAGACGATCGACTCCGACTTCCCCCTTTGGAAAAGGGGGATTGAGGGGGATTTGGCCGAACAAATCCATTCCAAAATCCCCTCTGGCCCCCCTTTTCCAAAGGGGGGAATCTCGACCCTCGAGAAAATCGACAGACTCGGATGGGAGAGGATACAAGGGGGATTTGACGGCGCCGCAAGCCACAATTCTCCTGCCACTCCGTGCCGCGGAACAAGGCGAAAATGGTGATGGCTGCGCCATGCGTTTCATCCCCTCATCCTGACCTTCTCCCATCCGGGAGAAGGAACCCTGGGGCATACGACACCGTAATCCCGGAACGTTGTACTAACCTTGATCGGACAATAATTCTCGCGCAAAGACGCCAAGACGCAAAGCGGGACAAGGCCTTCTGTGATTCACTCGCTGATCGTTCGACCCGCATCGACAATGATCTTGGCTACACGCTCTCAGATCCTCGAAATCCGTCTCCGACTTGGCGTCTTTGCGTCTTGGCGCGAGAATTTTCGTCAGATCAAGGCTAAGTCGCGCGCAGCGTCGCCAGATGCCGCTCCAGCGTCGCGCGCCGGTCGCGCAGGGCGTTCGCCTTCTGGCGCTCCTTTTCGACGATGTCCTCCGGCGCCTTCTCGACGAAGTCGCTGCGCCCCAGCTTCGACTCCACCCCCTTCAGCTCCTTCGCCACCTTGGCCAGGTCGCGCTCCAGCCTCTCCAGCACCGTCGCGGCGTCGACCGTGCCGCGCAACGGCACGAACAGCTCGCCGAGGCCGGCGACGACCGCCGACGGCTCGCCGGAGGGCCGCGCCTCGCCGGCCAGCACCTCGACCTCGCCGACCCGCGCCAGGACCTTGATGAACCCCTCCAGGCGCCGCACCGCCTCGGCGTTGCCGTCCGCCGCGACGCGCACGGAGAGCGTCGTCGTCGGCGCGATGCCGAGCTCGGAGCGGATGTTGCGCAGCGCCGTCACCGCCTCGATCAGCCGGCCGATCGCCGCCTCGGCCTCCGCGTCGCGCCGCGCGTCGCTCGATTGCGGATACGGCGCGATCATGATCGACGCGGTCGGGCGCCGCATCGGCAGGGCCTGCCAGATCTCCTCCGTGACGAAGGGCATGAACGGGTGCAGGAGGCGCATGACCTGGTCGAGCACCGTCACCAGCGTGCGCCGCATCTTGCTCCTTCGCCGCCTCGTCGTCGCCGTACAGCGCCGGCTTGATCAGCTCGACGTACCAGTCGCAGAGCTCGCCCCACACGAAGCGGTAGAGCGCCGTCGCCGCGTCGCTGAGCCGGTAGGCCTCGAGCGCGGCGCGGGCGTCGTCGATCGCCGCCTGCAGGCGCGACAGGATCCAGCGGTCCGGCAGCGGCAGGTCGGCGGGGCGCTCGTCGCCCCACGGCTCGACCGGCTCGCCGCCGAGGTTCATCAGGGCGAAGCGCGTCGCGTTCCAGATCTTGTTGGCGAAGTTGCGGCCGAACTCCGTCTTGTCCGCGCTGAAGCGGACGTCCTGGCCGACCGGCGCCAGCGACACGACCGTGAAGCGCAGCGCGTCGGCGCCGTACTTGTCGATCACGTCGAGCGGGTCGGGCGAGTTGCCGAGCGACTTCGACATCTTGCGGCCCTGGTCGTCGCGCACGATGCTGTTCAGGTAGACGTCGCGGAACGGGCAGTCGCCCATGAACTCGTACCCGGCCATGACCATGCGCGCCACCCAGAAGAAGATGATGTCGGCGGCGGTGACCAGCGTGTCGGTCGGGTAGAAGCGCCGCAGGGCCGGCGTCTCCTCGGGCCAGCCCATGGTGGAGAACGGCCACAGCCAGGAGCTGAACCAGGTGTCGAGAACGTCCGGGTCCTGGGTGAGGCGCGGCGCGCCGCACTTCTCGCACGACGTCGGGTCGGTGCGCGACACGAGCACCGCGCCGCAGTCGTCGCAGTACCAGACCGGGATGCGGTGGCCCCACCAGAGCTGGCGGCTGATGCACCAGTCGCGGATGTTCTCCAGCCAGTGCGTGTAGACGCCGGTCCAGCGGTCGGGGATGAGGCGCAGGCGGCCCGAGCGCACGGCCTCCAGGGCCGGGCGCGCCAGCGGCTCCATCTTCACGAACCACTGGGTCGAGAGGTAGGGCTCGATCACCGTGTCGCAGCGGTGGCAGCGGCGGACCGGCACGCGGTAGGGCTCCGTCTTCACCAGCAGCCCGCGCTCCTCGAGATCGGCGACGATGCGCTTGCGCGCCTCGAAGCGATCGAGGCCGGCGTAGGGTCCGCCCTCCTCGTTGATCTTGCCCTCGATCGTCATGATGCAGATCGACGGCAGGCTGTGGCGCTGGCCCATCTCGAAGTCGTTGGCGTCGTGCGCCGGGGTGACCTTCACCGCGCCGGTGCCGAAGTCCTTGTCGACCAGCTCGTCGGGCACCACCGGGATCGGCCGCTCGAGCAGCGGCAGGACGACGTTTTTGCCCAGCAGGTCGCGGTAGCGCTCGTCGTCCGGATTGACCGCCACGCCGGTGTCGCCGAGCATCGTCTCCGGCCGCGTCGTCGCCACCACCAGCCCCGGCCCGCCGTCGGCGCCCGGGTAGCGGATGTGCCACAGGCTGCCCGCCTCGCCCCCTTCGCTGGTGACCGCCTCCTCGTCGGAGAGCGCCGTGTGGCAGCGCACGCACCAGTGGATGATGCGGTGGCCGCGGTAGATCAGGCCCTTTTCGTAGAGGCGGACGAAGACCTCGCGCACGGCCTTCGACAGGCCCTCGTCCATGGTGAAGCGGGTGCGGTCCCAGTCGCACGAGCAGCCGAGGCGTTGCAGCTGGCGCAGGATGGTGCCGCCGTACTGCTCCTTCCATTCCCAGACGCGCTCGACGAACTTCTCGCGTCCGAGGCGGTGGCGGTCGAGTCCCTCGCGGGCGAGCTGCTTCTCGACCACGTTCTGCGTCGCGATGCCGGCGTGGTCGGTCCCCGGCATCCACAGCGCCACCTTCCCCTCCATGCGTTCGAAGCGCACCAGGACGTCCTGCAGCGTGTTGTTGAGGACGTGCCCGAGGTGCAGCATGCCGGTGACGTTGGGGGGCGGGATCACCACCGAGAAGCGCGGTCCTTCGCGGCTCTCGTCGGCGTGGAAGTAGCCGCGCTCGAGCCAGAAGTCGTACCACTTCTGCTCGGTGGACTGCGGATCGTAGGTCTTGGCGAGCTCGGACATGGGATCGGAAGTCGGCCTTGATTGTGTCCCACGCTTTTCGCCGATTGTCCGAGCGCGTTCAAGTGGGCTCTCCTCAGCCTCAGCCGTAGCCGTAGCCTGAGCCTTTCATGAGATCCCGAGGCTGAGGCTACGGCTGAGAAGGCTAAGGCTACGGCTGAGGCTACGGCTGAGGTATGCTGGTACGCGGGTACGCGGCTGCCCTGGCGAGCCGGAGGACTTCGGAAGGAAAGAGCGATTTATGAAGAAGCAATCGGTGGTCAGGCGCAAGAGCGCGACTAAACGCACACGGCCAGACAGGCAGGTGGAGGAGTTCGAAAAGCGCGACCTGGGCGATGACATCCGCCGTTCCGACGCCCCGGTCGTTCTGCGCGGGCCTTCACGGCCGACATCGATTCTGTTGGATCCTGCACTGGTGGAGAAGCTGCGCAAGAAAGGCGCCAAGCGTGGACTCGGTTACCAGACGATGCTCAAGATCATCCTGGCCGAACACGTCGACGAGTATTGAGCCGGTGAGCCGGTGAGCCGGTGTGCCGGTGTGAGGGGCGCGAGTATGCGGTTGTCCGGGTCTTGGTCCTCCCGTTCGCCCGCCGCTCCGCGGGCTCACCTCGTTCACCTCTCCCCCACCCGCGCACCGGCTCACCGGCAGCCACTGGCTCACCGCTCACCACCTCAGCCTCAGCCGTAGCCTCAGCCTGAGCCTCTCATGAAATCCCAAGGCTGAGGCTACGGCTGAGGCTGAGGCTGAGGAGGGCCCCCCTCACCTTGACCTCGTCCCCAAACGCCGCTATCTGCGTGTGCTCCGGCGTCCGGGACGCGCACGCGAAAGTGGCGGAATTGGCAGACGCGCAGGATTCAGGATCCTGTGGGGTAAAACCCGTGGGGGTTCAAGTCCCCCCTTTCGCACTCCTCCTCAGCCGTAGCCTCAGCCCCAGCCTCAGCCTGATCTTCGGAAGGCTCAGGCTACGGCTACGGCTGAGGCTGAGTTCTTCCGGATTCCCCCCTCAGCCCCAGCCTCAGCCCCGATCTTCGGAAGGCTCAGGCTACGGCTACGGCTGAGGCTGAGTACTTTCGGGATCCCCCCTCAGCCGCTAGCCTCAGCCTCCGGCTTCGTTCGCAAGGCTCAGGCTACGGCTACGGCTGACGGCGTGACGTTCCGTCCGGATCCCTCCTCAGCCGTAGCCTCGAGTCGCAAGCCTCAGCCGTCCGGCTCTCGCGGCTCCGCGGCTTCGGCAACGGCTCAGGCTACGGCTCGGGCTGACGGCTGAGTTCTCCCGATCTCGGCCACGAACGAGTCACGCACGGCGGCGCTTCGTTCACCGTACCACCGCGCCGCACCCACGTACTCGTCCGCAGCATCGGGGTGGAAGACCAGCCTAGCGGCTTTCACCGGCCTGCCGGGCGATCCTTCGCCTGACTGCGGCCCAAGAAACCGGTTTGACTTTGCCCTCGTCTATCTCGCGCGTCCGGCGGTCGATCTCCGCTGCCCAGGCCGCGTCGACTTCTTCATCGGACCCGTTCAGGTCGGCGAGCAGCTCTTCGACTAGCTCGACGCGTTCGGGTTCCGGCAGCTCCCGCGCGGCTCGCAGCACCCTCTTTGCAGCTCCCTTCATCTCGTCCTCGTATCCCCCGTTGCTTCTCTTTCGCGATTCCAGACGCTTAGCACATCCGGCCTTGGCGACCTACCGATCCCGCCGGGGCGGTACCCCTCAGCCGTAGCCTCAGCCCCAGCCTCAGCCTCGGTCTTCGAAAGGCTCAGGCTACGGCTACGGCTGAGGCTGAGTACTTCCGGATTCCCCCCTCAGCCCAAGCCTCAGCCCCGATCTTCGGAAGGCTCAGGCTACGGCTACGGCTGAGGCTGAGTACTTCCGGATCCCCCCCTCAGCCCAGCCCCAGCCCCGGTCTTCGGAAGGCTCAGGCTACGGCTACGGCTGAGGCTGAGTTCTCCGGATCCCCCCTCAGCCGTAGCCCCAGCCGTAGCCTCAGCCTTTGCTCTCCAAAAACCAGCCGGCCCCCGGCTCACCTTTCTCGCGACTCTCGATGTGTTTCACCAGCCCGACGAGCATCGCGACGATGGTCTGCAGCTGCTGCCGCCCTTCGCGGAGCTGGTCCTCGGGCGCCAACTGCAGCTCGCCCGCGATGTCGAGGATGGCGGCGCACTCCGTCGCCGACCGGCGAGCGATCCGATAGAACCGCGCCTTCTCCCTTCTCGCGACCTCGCCCGCACCTTCGGCGATGTTCAGTGCAATGGAAACGCTGGCCCGGTCCAGCTGATCGGCCAGCGCATTGCGCCCCGCCCCCAGCCCGCTTCGGATCACGCTCGCCGACCGCACGAAGCGCAGAGCAGCGCGATAAACCTCCATGCGCTCATGATCGAACGGACGCATGACAAGATGGAATAGCTTTTTTGCTTACTTGTCAAGGTATTTAGTCTTCTACTTAGCCTCAGCCGTAGCCGTAGCCTCAGCCTTCCCAGAACAGGCTCAGGCTGAGGCTACGGCTCAGGCTCAGTGAAAGCTCTGGCGGCGACGAACATGGAGCCCGCTACCCTCCTCGGAAGCGGCTGGACCAGCGTATGACCCTTGCCCTTCCCGACGTAGAAGACGGCGCGATCCATCGGGTTCACCAGGAGGTAGCCGTAGAACCCGCGGGGCACGAAGGGGGACAGGTACATTTCGTCCGTCGTAAGTAACAGACCTTAAAGGAATTTCTCTCACGAAAAGTGTACCTGTCCCCCTTCCCCCCTCCAAAGTAGTTGTTCTTTTGCTTAGCCTCAGCCGTAGCCGTAGCCTCAGCCTTCCCAGAACAGGCTCAGGCTGAGGCTACGGCTGAGGCTCAGTGAAAGCTCTGGCGGCGACGAACATGGAGCCCGCTACCCTCCTCGGAAGCGGCTGGACCCGCTCGAAGAGCTGACCGGTGGACCAGTCGGGTCCGCCCCTGATCCCACCCGAGACGAGTGGCCACGATGCCGAAATCGATCTTCACGATGGCCACGAGCCGAGATGTGCGCTTCCGGTTGATGCTGACGCACCTACCCGGCCCGTGATAGGAACTCGCGTGCCTCGACGACTGACCGAACCGGCAATGTCCAGTAGGAAGGTTGCCCGGTGGGCGACGCTGTGGAACCTGCCCGGTTTGGAAGGTCGGGTCTCGGTCAGCTTCAGCCGCCGCATGCGCCGTTCACTGGGACGCTGCGTGCCGACACGAGGCGTGGTGCGCCTGAACCCTTGGGCGCTGCAAGGGCGCCCAGAGCTGCTCGACGAGGTGCTCTGCCACGAGGTTGCCCACGTTGCCGCGCTCGAGTTGCACGGACCGAACGTGCGCCCGCATGGACCCGAGTGGGCCGCGCTGATGCGCACAGCAGGCTTCGAGCCACGCGTTCGCATGGGTTTGCGTCGCGCCGTGCGCGATGGGGTGCAAGGTAGGAGTCCGCCCCGCGCACGATACGAGCACCACTGCCCCGTCTGCCAAGCGACTCGGACGGCGCACCGCCCCGTACCAGGTTGGCGCTGCGCTGCCTGCGTCGACGCCGGACTGGAAGGCAAGCTGGTGATTGCGAAACGCACGGGGTCTCGACAGTGAGCGACGCAACGTGTCCGTTCTGCGCCATCGACCCACTGCGGGTTTTTCACAGCAGTGAGGTGGTGGTCGGGATATGGGACGCGCACCCGGTCTCAGCTGGACATGCCTTGCTGGTTCCGAAGCGGCATGTGGCGAGCTGGTTCGACGCGACCCCTCAGGAACGCATCGAGCTCGCCGAAGCCACGGCCGTTGCACGCGAAGCGATTCGGCAGCGCAACGCTGACGCAGGACCTCCCGATTCCAGACGGTTTCAATATCGGGGTGAACGTGGGTGAGAGTGCCGGGCAGACGGTTTTCCACTTGCACGTGCACGTCATTCCCCGCTTCCGCGGCGATGTCCCCGATCCGCGCGGCGGCGTGCGACACGTCCTTCCCGGCGCCAACTACCTCGCAACCGCCGACGACGGCTCTTCATTCCTCCGCGACGTCGGAACGCCCCGTTGGGGAACAGCTTCCCCACCCAGCCCGGGACCGGCTGGTGACGGGCGGCGTCGGCGATGCGCTCCTCCGTCCGCTGCTCGACGATCTCGATGCAGCTCAGCAGGTGGATATCGCCGTGGCATTCGTCCTCGAGAGCGGAGTCGAGCTGATCGCCGCGCACCTTCGCGAGGTCCTGGAACGCGGCGGTAGCGTCCGCTTCCTCACGGGCGACTACATGGACACCACGGACCCGCGCGCGCTGCGACGGCTCCTCGACTTGGAAGGAAGTATTGAGCGACGAGTCTTCGAAAGTACGCGTGAGAGCTTTCATCCCAAAGCCTACGTTTTCACTCGGCGCTCCGGGAACGGGGTGGCGTACGTCGGCAGCTCCAACCTCACCAAACCGGCTCTGACGCATGGCATCGAGTGGAACTACCGGGTCTCGTCGAGCGACAATCCCGCCGGCTTCGCTGAGGTGACCCGGGCCTTCGCAAGGCTTTTTGAGCACCCCGCAACACGGCCGCTCGATGTCGAATGGATCGATGCTTATGCGAAGCGCCGGCGGGTTGAGATCTCGCCGCCGATTGAGGTCCCACCGGAACCGCCGCAGCAAGGCCCTCCGCCTAACGAAGTGCAGAAAGAGGCGCTCGAAGCCCTCGAGCGCACGCGCGCGGCCGGCAACTCCGCCGGATTGGTGGTCCTGGCAACAGGGGCTCGGAAAGACCTGGCTGGCGGCGCTCGACAGCAACCGCCCGGAGTTCCGGCGCGTCCTGTTCGTCGCGCACCGCGAAGAGATCCTGGCACAGGCCATGGACACCTTCCGCCGGGTCCAGCCCGACGCGCACACTGGGATCCTACACTGGCACAGGAGAAGCTACGCCGACGCCGACGTGCTCTTCGCCTCGATCCAGACGCTCGGGCGGATGCGCCATCTGAAGGGTTTCGACCGGCGTGCGTTCGACTACATCGTTGTCGACGAGTTCCACCACGCCGCCGCCCGCACCTACCGGCGGCTCATCGACTACTTCGAGCCCGACTTCCTCCTCGGGCCTCACAGCGACGCCCGAGCGCACCGACGGCGGCGATCTCCTCGCGCTCTGCCAGGAGAACCTCGTCTACCGCTGCGACCTCGTCGACGGCATCGAGCGCGGCCTGCTCTGCCCGTTCCACTACTTCGGCGTGCCCGACGAGGTCGACTACACGAATATCCCGTGGCGCAGCTCTCGCTTCGACGAGGCGGAGCTGACCAAGGCCGTGGCGACGCAGAGCCGCGCGCAGAACGCGCTCGAGCAGTATCAGGAAGCACGGCCGGACGCCGCGACCCTCGCCTTCTGCTGCTCGCAGCGCCACGCGGACTTCATGGCCGAGTACTTCCGCGATGCCGGGCATGCGCGCCGCCGTCGGTCCACTCCGGCGCGAGCAGCCGACCCGCGAGCGCAGTTCGCTGGAGAGACTGCGAGCTGGCGAGCTCGACGTCGTCTTCGCCGTCGACATGTTCAACGAGGGCGTCGACCTCCCGCACGTCGACACCGTCCTGATGCTCCGCCCGACGGAATCGCAGCTCCTCTGGCTCCAGCAGTTCGGCCGCGGCCTCCGCAAGGCCGAAGGCAAAGACGCACCTCACCGTGATCGACTACATCGGCAACCACCGCACGTTCCTGCTCAAGCCCCAGACCCTCTTCGAGCTCGCCCCCACCGACGCCGCCATCGAGCGAGCGCTCAATCATCTGCTGGCCGGCGAGGTCGATCTTCCGCCGGGCTGCGAGGTGACCTACGACCTCGAGAGCAGTCGATATCATCCGCGGGCTGCTCCGACTCCCGAAGGGCGACGATGCACTGAAGATCTACTATGATGACTTCCGTCAGCGTTCCGGCGTCCGGCCGCGAGCAAGCGAGGCATTCCACGAAGGCTACTCGCCGCGTTCGGCCCGCCGGGCCTACGGCTCGTGGCTCCGCTTCGTTCGCGGCGCGGGTGATCTTTCTGCGTCGCAGGAACAGGTACTCGAAGCTCACGGTGCGTTCCTGGACGCGCTGGAGATCACCCCGATGGTGAAGAGTTACAAGATGGTACTGCTCCTTGCCATGTTGAACGAGGACGCGCTGCCCGGAGAGATCACCATCGACCGGCTGACCCGAGCCTTTGCAGAAGCGGCTGGGCGATCTGCGACGCTCCGACAGGATGTGACGGTGCCCCTCGACGACACCCCAAAGCTCCAACGACTGCTCGAAGAGAATCCAATCGCCGCGTTGACGGGAGGAAAGGGCACCGGTGGCGTGTCCTACTTCGCATATGACGATGGCCAGTTTCGATTCGCCAAACAGATCGCAACGGACCAACGCGAGGCGTTTCAGGAGCTGGTGCGCGAGATCACCGACTGGCGGCTCGCGGAGTATCGGCAGCGCGATGCCGGTGCCAGAGAAGGCCGATACGTGTGCAAGGTGAGCCACTCGAACAGGCGGCCGATGCTGTTTCTCCCCGACCGCACAAGATTATCCAGGGCTGCCCAGCGGCTGGACAGACATCTCGATCGACGGCGAGATGTACGAAGCCAACTTCGTCAAGGTCGCCCTCAACGTCGTGCGCCGGAAGGGTTCCGGCGAGAATGAGCTACCGGTCATCCTCCGGCGGTGGTTCGGTCCCACAGCCGGCCTTCCGGGCACCGACTTCCAAGTCGCCGTATTGCACCAGCAAGACGGGTACGCCCTCGTCCCGCTCGCCCATACCGAAGACGATTGAGTCCGAGCTTCGGCGGAGCGACCTGAGATAAAAGTTCCTCATCGGTTTGGACACAGCGCGATCGAGCGACCCTACCGAAGGAACCGCGGGGTCCTTCGCCTGCTTACGGGTGGCTTCGGCGGTCGAGTACTTCGCCCAGTTCGTCGACATGCCGAGCGGCGCGGCGCCTGCGGCGCCACGATTTTTGAACGCACCGGGCAGTACGGCGCCGTCACGAATCCACATGCGATGAACACGCATGAAGAGCCGGTCGACGTCGGGCACTTCCTCTTTCGGCCACCGGCTCACGCGTTGTTCATCAGCCAGACGAGCAGGCCTCGGTTGTAGGTCGCCGGATCGAGGGTACCCTTGATCGTCATGTGGCCGCGGTCGTCGCCGTAGAACCCGGCCGGCGCCGACGGATCTTTCGGGATGTTCAGCAACAGCTCGTGCGACGGCGAGCTCCAGTGGATGTCGATGCTGCCATGCGGCCCGGGCTCGATCGCCGGCGCTTCGCTGACGATCTGGTGGTACTTCCACAGCCACAGGGCATGCCGCATCACGAACTCGGCCGCTCTCTTCCAGACCGCGTCGGTGTACGGCTCGCACTCCTCGTCGTCCCAATCCGGTTGCAGGTGGACGGTCAGAAGCGCGCGCGAGGACTCGATCGCCGCCTCGATGTGGCGCAGCTCGGCCGGGATACCTTCCTGCCCGAACGAATCGCTGTGCACTGGCGTTGCCATCAGATTCACTCTAATCCCGAGGAGCCGAGAAATCCACGGTTCACCAGGTTTTGCCAGCCAGCTCGGGCGGAAAGAGCTTCGGCTGGACAGCCGATCCTCGTCGAGCACGCGGACGAGGTAGTCGCCGGTCTCGCGCTGATCGTCAGCCCCG
>CAVRIA010000018.1:0-81047 GCA_963721115.1 uncultured bacterium | reverse complement strand
AGTGAATGCCCATAGCCCCCGCAACGAGGCGGCGGGAATTCCCCGCCGGAGCTTGAGACAAGGGCGAAGCGCCGCTAAAAACGATGACATCTTTCCAACGCGGCACAGGGCGCCCGTTCGCCTGCCGGGACCCAGGAGGAACGATCGACATGCGAAGGAGTGCGAAAACGACTCTGCTACTGCTTCTCGGCCTGACGACGCTGCTGCCCGGGCTTGCCGGCTGCGCCTCGGGCGGGGACGACTTGGCGGAGATCAAGGAGCAGCAACGAAAGATCCTCGCCAAGCTCGACGGATTGGAGAAGAAGCTGGACCAGAGGGACAACCGCTCCGCTCTGCGCGCGCGCCCCGGCCTCGATCCAAACCACCCGTACAGGCTGCCGGTCGACAAGTCCCCGGTGCGCGGGGCGGTCGACGCTCCGGTCACCATCGTCGAGTTCTCCGATTATCAGTGCCCGTTCTGCGCCCGCGCGGAGCCTGCGATCGAAGAGGTGCTGAAGGACTACCCCGGCAAGGTGCGCCTGGTATACAAGCAATTCCCGCTCACCTCGATCCATCCACATGCCCTGGGAGCCGCATACGCCGCCGCGGCCGCCCAGCAGCAGGGGAAGTTCTGGGAGATGCACGACCTCCTCTTCGCCAACCAACGCGCCCTGGCGCCCGAGCAGCTCGCGTCGTACGCGAAACAGATCGGCCTGGACGTCGACAAGTTCGAGAAGGACATGGACTCCCCGGAGGTCAAGGGCCTGGTTCAGGCCGACATGCGTCTGGCGCAGCGGGTCGGGATCCGCGGCACGCCCACGATCTTCGTCAACGGCCGGCTGGTCCAGAACCGGTCCGTGGAAGGTCTCAAGCAGCTCATCGATCCGTTGCTCCAGCAGCACCAGGCGGCGGGGTAGCCGGGCAGCTGCGAACCCGCCGTTGCCCGAGCCAGTTGAGCACCGGGAATGACGGATGAGCCCGTATTCCTTGAGACACGGAGCCAGACGCGATAGACTAATGTTTTGAAAACTTTGGAAGGAGAGGTTGAATGAAGAACCGCTTGAGGACGAGCGCGATACCGGTTGCTCTGCTCAGTCTCCTGCTGGGGGCTGCGCTGCCGGCTCGTGCCCAGGACTGTCAAGAGCAGTTCTCCAGCACGTTCGACCTGATCCAGAAGGCGATCTTCGAGAACAAGGGCTGCACCAGCGCCGCGTGCCACACTGGCACCTTTCCCGCCGGGGGTCTGGATCTCACCGCCGGCGTCTCCTACGACCAACTCGTCGATCAGCCCGCACAGACGGTGCCGGCCATCGCGAGGTTGGTTCCCGGCCAGAAGGACCAGAGCTTGCTCTGGCTCAATGTCGCGGCGGCGACCATCCCGGAGCAGTATCAGGCCCCCCTCCGCTCCATGCCGGCCGGAGGGCTGCCGCCCCTCTCGCTCGACGAGTTGGAAGCCTTGCGCTTGTGGATCGGGTCGGGCGCGCCGCGCGACGGCGTCGTGCGCGGCACTGGAGAGCTACTGAACGCCTGCCTGCCGCCGCCCGAGCCGATCCCGGTGCAGCCTCTGGCGCCGCCGCCGCCCGGCGAGGGCATCCAGATCCACATGCCGCGCTGGATCCTGGAGCCGCACAGCGAGCACGAAGTCTGCTTCGCCAGCTACTACGACGTGACCGACCAGGTGCCGGAGGAGTACCGCAGCCCGGACGGGAAGTCCTTCCGCTACAAGCGCAGCCAGATCCGCCAGGATTCGTTGAGCCACCATCTGATCGTCAACTACTACAGCGGCGATACTCCCCCGACCGACCCCGTCTGGGGCCAGTTCACCTGCAAAGGCGGCGACCAGGACGGGGCCGTCTGCCAGCCGCTCGACATCGGGAGCTGCGGTGAAGGGAGCGGCTGCGGCAACCAGCCGGCCAGCAGCATCGCCTGCATCGGCAGCGTCCCCGGCATCCCACCCGATGCCAGCCTGGGGCTCAACTCGGCCGGCTTCCTGGGCACGCAGGAAACCGGCGCCGAGTTCGATCTCGCCCCCGGTGTCTACAACGAGCTGCCGATGAAGGGCATGATCATCTGGAACTCGCACGCCTTCAACCTGACCGACACGCCTGGAAAGCTGGAAGCGTGGCTCAATTTCTACTTCGCCCCTCCGCCAGAGCAAGAGCACCCGGTGGAGGGCATCTTCGACACCAGCAAGATCTTCGCGATGAACGCCCCGGCCTTCGCCACCGATGAGGTCTGCAACCTCCACGTCCTGCCGCGCAACGCGCAGCTGTTCCAGCTCAGCTCGCACATGCACCAGCGCGGCAAGCGCTGGCACACGTTCCTCGGTGCCTTCACCTGCCAGGGCGGCCCCAACGACGGCGACGCCTGCTCCCCCTTCGGACCGGACATGGCGAGCCCCGACCTGTGCGCCGGCGCGCCCTGCCAGTCGCGCGTTCCTCCCGACGCCGGCGACTGCAACGGGGACCTGGTCGTGACCATCGACGAGCTGATCCAGGGGGTCAACATCGCGCTCGGCAACGCACGGCGCTCGGAGTGCAAACGGGCGGATCCGAACAACGACCACGCCGTGTCGATCGACGAGCTCATCAAGGCGGTCAAATCGGCCAGCCAGCCCGCCTTCCGCGATCCGCAGGCGAGCCTGCTCTACACCAGCCTGATCTACAACGACCCGGTGGTGGTCAACTTCGATCCCCCCATGGCCTTCCCGGGGAAGAACTCGGTCCCGGCCGAACGCACGCTGACCTACTGCGCGCTCTACGACAACGGCTACACGAACCCGAGCGCGGTCAAGCGCAAGTCGACGTCGCCCCTGACCCCCTTCGGCATCTCGGCGCCCGGGATCCTGGGTGGCCCGTGCGACACGCCCACCGGCTGCACGGCGGGACGGGTCGGGGAGCCGTGCAGCGGCAACAGCGAGATGGAGCGGAACGCCTCCTGTGACACGACAGACGGCGCCGGCGACGGGGTCTGCGACGCCTGCCCCCTGCGCGGAGGCGTGACCACCGAAGACGAGATGTTCATTCTCCTTGGCTCCTACTACACGAACTGATCCGGCACCGGCACGGGGGCTCGAGCGAGCCCCCGTGCCGGGCGGCCGCCAGACAGCAGCGAGCGTGCCGATTCGAAGAAGCATACCCCGGGCGATCCGCTCTGCCCTTCCAGCTCTCTGCTTCCTTTTGCTCGCCGCCCTCTGGCGAGGCGCCCCGGCGCCCGCCTTCGCCCACGGCGCTCCGGTGGACCTCGCCTACTGGGGGCCGTTCATCAGAGTCGTGGCCAGCTGCCAGCGCCAGATCGGCCACGCCGGCGCGCAGTGCGGCCTCGGCGCCTGGGCGGCGCGCGAGGCATGCCTCAGAGAGGAACTGCAGGGCGGCACCTGCGACGAGCAGGCGGTCGACGACTTCATCGACGCGGTGCCGCGCAAGAACGCCCGCGACGCCGTCAGTGCGGCGTGCTCAGGATAGCGACGTGTCGATGCTGCAGTTCATCAGCCCCTTCGAGGTCCAGAGCGACGTGACTCGCTTCTGTCGCGACCTCGAGAACGCGGCGACCTCGGCCGTCTACGGGCCCTTCCTGTCCGGGACCGCGGCCCTGGACGGCGCCGCGCGGACCTGCATCGTCGCCACCGCCGATGCGCGCACGAACCTGTTCCGCGCCTCGTTCCGCTCGCGCCGGCTGGTGCTCGATCGCATCGCGAGCAACGCCGTGCCGGCGCGCGGCAAGACCGCGCTGGTCGCCCGCTCCGACCGCCTCATCGCGCGGGCCAGCCAGGTGCTCGGCAATCGCATCCGCACGGTCTGCCCGGACGACGAGTTCGTCGCCGTCTACGGCCGCGACATCGACACCTTCCTGCAGCAGATGGCCAGCCGGGCCGACTGCCTGGCCGGAGACACCTACGCGCAGGGCGGCCTCGTCTGCCCCGCCCCCGTGTGCGGCAACGGCATGCAGGAGCACGGCGAGGGGTGCGACGACGGCAACACCGCCGACGGCGACGGCTGCAGCTCCGCAGTGCCGCCTACAGTGACGATCAGGTCCGGTAGTCGGAGTTGAAGCGCACGTAGTCGACGGTCAGGTCGCTGGTCATGCGACGCGCCGCGGCGCTTCCGGCGTGCAGGTCGAGAGTGAGGGTGAACTCGTCGGCGGCGACGATCCGCGCCGCCCGCTTCTCGACCCGCCGCACGACCTCGACGCCGCGGCGCACGATCGCAACGTCGTCGAGGAAGACGTCCAGCTTGGCGGGATCGAAGCGGGCGCCGCTGTAGCCTGCCGCACAGACGATGCGTCCGGCATAGGGATCACCGCCGAAGAAGGCCGTCTTGCAGAGCGGTGAGCGCGCAATCGCGTCGGCGACGCGAGCGGCGTCGCGCTCGCTGCGGGCGCCGCGCACGACGATGTCGATCACCTTCGTGGCGCCCTCCCCGTCCTTGACCACCAGGCGCGCCAGACGCCGCATGACATCCGTCACCGCACGGCGGAAGAGCGGGAATTCCCCGCTCCGCGCGGTCACTGTCCGGTTTCCGGCGGCGCCGTTGGCCAGCAGCAGAACCGTGTCGTTGGTGCTCATGTCGCCGTCGACCACGATCTGGTTGAAAGACGCTGGCAGGGCCACCGACAGAGCACGGCCCAGCGCCGACCGCGACACGCTGGCGTCCGTCAGGACGTAGGCGAGCATCGTCGCCATGTGCGGGGCGATCATGCCCGCCCCTTTCGCCATGCCGGCGATCGTCACCGTGCGACCGCCGATGTCGACGCGTTGCAGCGCGAACTTGGGGAAGGCATCCGTCGTCATCATGCCCTCCAGGGCTTCGTAGAAGCCGTCCTCGCGCAGCTCCCGCGCCGCCTGGCTCACGCCCCGACGCACGCGCGCCAGGGGCAGGGGGACGCCGATTCGCCCCGTCGACGAGGGAACCACCATCTGCTCGTCGATGCCCAGCCGCCGCGCCGCCAGGGCCGTCAGCTGTCGCGCCGCCCGCTCCCCCTCCCGTCCGGTGTACGCGTTGGCGTTGCCGCTGTTCACCAGAACGGCCTGGACCACCCCCCTCTTCAGCCTCTCCTGGCCGACGACCACCGGCGCCGCCTTGACCCGATTGGTCGTGAAGGCGCCCGCCGCCGTTGCCGGTCGGTCGGAGACGATCAAGGCGACGTCGCGCTTGCCGCTCTCCTTCAGGCCGCAACAGACGCCGGCGAAGCGGAAGCCGGCAACGCGAATCGGCGGCCGTGGGAGGTCGATCTTCACCGCTCGGTCCGCGCTCGTCGTGGTGCCCGCCCGGCGCCCCTCAGGCGCCGTGACACTTCTTGTATTTCTTCCCGCTGCCGCATGGGCACGGATCGTTGCGGCCGACCTTGCTCGCATCGCGCTTCTGCGGTCCGCCTTTGGCGATGCCCTGGGCCTCGAGGCCGCCTCCGCTCATCACCATCTGGGCGGGCTGCGGACGGCGACGCGCCTCCAGGCGGGAGAGGTCCTCCTCGCGCGCCGCCTGAACGGTGAAGAGCTTCTGGACCGAGTCCTGCTGGATGCGGCCGACCATCTCCCCGAACATGTCGAACCCTTCCTTCTGGTACTCCTGCAGAGGGTCCAGCTGGCCGTAGCCGCGCAGCCCAATTCCCTCCTTGAGGTGATCCATCCCCAGAAGGTGGTCCTTCCACAGCCCGTCGATGGTCTGCAGCATGAAGAACTTTTCGAGCTGTCGCATGACGGGGGGCGTAAACGCGGTTTCGCGCTCCGCGTAGAGGGCGCGCACGCGCTCGCGCAGCAACTCCTCGAGAGCGCCCGGGGTCATCGCCTCCCGATCGTCGTCGGAGACGTGCAGGTGGAAGTTGAACTGCTGAAAGACCGCATCCTCGAACGCCTGCCACTCCCATTCCGCCGCCGCCGCGTCGGCCCGGGCAAACAACTCGACGATGCGCAGGATCTCCCCTTCGGCCATGTCGAGCGCTTGCTCCTTGAGAGCCTCTCCGCCGAGAACCTCGCGGCGCTTTCCGTAGATGATCTCGCGCTGCTTGTTCATGACGTCGTCGTACTCGAGGAGGTGCTTGCGCATGTCGAAGTTGTGTCCCTCGACCTTGCTCTGCGCGTTGGCGATCGCCCGCGTGATGAGCCGGTGCTCGATCGGCTCGCCCTCCTCCATGCCGAGGCGGGTCATCAGGCCCTGAATGCGCTCGGCGCCGAAGATGCGCAGCAGGTCGTCCTCCAGCGAAAGGTAGAAGCGGGAGGCTCCCGGGTCACCCTGTCGGCCGGCGCGTCCGCGCAGCTGGTTGTCGATGCGCCGGCTCTCGTGCCGCTCCGTTCCGACGATGAACAGCCCGCCCGCGGCGACGACGTTCGTGCGCTCGTCCACGCACAGGCCTTCGTACTTCTTCAGGATGTCGCTGTAGCGTCCGCGCAGCTCGTCGGGTGCCGCCTCCATCTGCTCGCGCACGTCCTCGATCACCTTCGTGTACTTGCGGCGCTCCGTTTCGTAGGACTCCCGCGCCGCGGCGACGGCGTCCTCGAACGGCTTGCGGTGCTCGAGATACGCGACTTCGGCTTGCCGGTAGATACGCTCGGCATCCTCGTAGCTGCGGCGCGCCTGCTCGACGTCGGCCGTCTCGGCGGGCTCCACCAGGACGCGCACCATGGAGCGCTCGTAGTCCTGGCGGGCACGCTCGAAGGTCGAACGGGAGCTCTGCAGCCGCGCCGCCGAACCGTCGCCGTTTTGCGCCGATTCGCGCAACACCTGGCAGAAATCGCGCAACGCCTGGTCGAAGCGCTGCAGGCCGTCCTCGCCGAAGTGCGGCCCGGTGACGCGGTCGATCTCCTGAAGGGCGGTGCTGTACTCCTCGACCGCCGACGCGCACGCCTCCATGCCGGCCCCGGCCGACTCTCGCGACAGCCGTTCCATCGACTCGTCGTAGCGTTCGCGACTGTGCCAGAAGGACGCCTCGAGGTAGGCCCGGTGGGCGGCCGTGAGATCCTCCAGCGCCTTGGCCTGCTCCTCCTCGGCCTCCTGCCAGCGCGGCTCGTAGGTCGTCCGGGCCTGCTCGATCGAGGTCTCGAACTGTTCGCGCAGCTGCGTCAGCACGTCCTCGTAACGCAGCGCTCCGTCCGGGAAGGACGAGGCGCGCCGGACCCAATCGTTCTCCATCTCCGCCCGCGCCAGAAACTCGGGGTTGCCGCCGAGCAGGATGTCCGTTCCGCGGCCCGCCATGTTGGTGGCGATCGTCACTCCTTCGAGCCGGCCCGCCTGGGAGATGATGTTCGCCTCCGCCTCGTGGTTGATGGCGTTGAGCACGTTGTGCTTGATGCCGCGCTTCTTCAGCATCTTGGCCAGCGTTTCGGACTTTTCGACCGAAACGGTACCTACGAGGACCGGCTGGCCCCGCTCGTAGCATTCGGCGATCTGATCGACGACGGCCTCGAACTTCTCGCGTTCGCTCTTGTAGACGACGTCCGGGTGATCGAGGCGGACGATCGTCTTGTTGGGCGGCACGACGATCACGTCGAGCTCGTAGATCTTCTGGAACTCCTCCGCTTCGGTGTCCGCCGTGCCCGTCATTCCGGCGAGCTTGCGGTACATGCGGAAGTAGTTCTGGATCGTGATGGTGGCGAGGGTCTGGTTCTCGCGCTCGATCCGCACGCCTTCCTTCGCCTCGACGGCCTGGTGCAGGCCGTCCGACCAACGGCGACCGGGCATCAGGCGTCCCGTGAACTCGTCGACGATGATGACCTGCCCGTCCTTCACGATGTAATCGACGTCGCGCCGGAACAGCGTGTGCGCCTTCAGTGCCTGGTTCACGTGGTGCAGTATGTCGATCTGGTTCGGGTCGTAGAGGTTCTGGATGTTCAGCATGCGCTCGATCTTGGCGACTCCCGCTTCCGTGAGGGTCACGGTCTTCGACTTCTCGTCGACGGTGTAGTCGCCCTGCGCCTCGATGGCGGCGCGCTCCTCCTGCCGCACGTCGCCCTGCGTGGTGGCGCCGCGCCGCAGGCGCGGCACCAGGCGATCGATGCTGAAATACTTGTCCGTCGACTGCTCGGCCGGACCGGAGATGATGAGTGGCGTGCGCGCTTCGTCGATGAGGATGTTGTCGATCTCGTCGACGATCGCGAACGTGAGCTCGCGCTGCACGTACTCGTCGAGCGAAAACTTCATGTTGTCGCGCAGGTAGTCGAAGCCGAATTCGTGGTTGGTGCCGTACGTGATGTCCGCCCCGTAGGCCTCTTTGCGCTCGACCGGCCGCAGGTTCAGCATCCGGTAGTCCTTGACGATGTACGTCGTGTCGAACAGGAAGCTCGCCTCGTGCACGATCGCGGCGACGGTCAACCCCAGGCGGTGGAAGATCGGGCCCATCCACTGCACGTCGCGCCGCGCCAGGTAGTCGTTGACCGTCACCAGGTGACTGCCCCGGCCGCTGAGGGCGTTGAGATAGAGAGGCAGGGTGGCGACGAGGGTCTTGCCCTCGCCCGTCTTCATCTCGGCGATGATGCCGCGGTGGAGGACGATTCCGCCGATGATCTGAACGTCGTAGTGCCGCAGCCCGATGCTGCGGCGCGAGGCTTCGCGCACGCAGGCGAAGGCTTCGGGCAGGATCTCGTCCAGAATCACCCCTTCGGCTTCGTAGAGGGCGTCCTCCTGCTTGCTGATCTCTTCGCGCAGATCGTCGAGCCGGTCCGGGGGGGCGTTGTCCTGAGGTTCGTGAAACTCTCGCCGCAGCTGCTCGAGCTGCTCGCGTGCCACCTGGGTCGCCTCGCGCAGGCGGGCGCGAAACTCATCGGTCTTGGCCCGCAGCTCTTCGTCCGTGAGCGCCGCGATCGCCTCCTCGAACTCGTTCACCTGATTGACCAGCGGCCGCATGCGCTTGATCGAACGGTCGTTCTTGCTGCCGAAGACCCGCTTCGGGTTGCCGGCGATCGCCCCCCCGATGATGCCGACGATGGCGCCGATGCCGCCGTACAGGAGCATGGCGGCCATGAAGTCGGCCGGATTGAGGACGGCTCCGATCGAGCCGCCGATGACGGCCCCGAGAATGACGCCGCCGGCAGCGCCCCACAGGGCGCCGTGTTTCCCGAAATCGAACATATGCCTCGGTGACTAGTCGCTCGCTATTCAACCTGCTCTGGAATTCTTTATCGTGCCCACGAAAGGAGGAAAGATCAAGGTGCCGGGCGGCCCGCCTCAGCGTTCGAGCTGCACGGCCGAATCGACGCGGGCACCGAGAAAGCGCGCCCCCACCTTGACGAAGCGCTCCGGGGCGTCGGTGACGAAGAAGGACACGCTGCCCTCGCTGCGACGGCGCAACAGGCCTCGCTCGGCGAGCGTATCGCGGACGGCAGCCGCCGTCGCCGTGGCCGAGTCGATCAGGCGGACGCCGGCGCCCATGACGTCGCCGACCACACCGCGCAGCAGCGGGTAGTGCGTGCAACCGAGGATCAGGGCGTCGATTCCGCTGCGGCACAGGCTGCCCAGGTAGAGATGGGCCGTCGTCCGCGCCACCTCGTTGTCGACCCAGCCCTCTTCCGCCAGCGGCACGAAGAGCGGACAGGCGCGGGTGTAGATCTCCAGATCGCCGCGCAGGCGGCGCAGCGCCCGCGTGTACTCGCCACTGCGGATGGTGGCCTCGGTGCCGATGACGCCGATCTTGCGGTTGCGCGAAGCGGCGACGGCGGCGGCGGCGCCGGGCTCGATGACGCCGATGACGGGCACCTCGCTGCGCTCGCGCAGCGGCTCGATGGCCGCGGCGGTCGATGTGTTGCACGCGACGACCAGCAGCTTGATCCCCTTGGCGAACAGGAAGTCGGCGTTCTCGAACGAGTAGCGCCGCACGACATCCATGGACTTCGTCCCATACGGCCACCGCGCCGTATCTCCGAGATAAATCAGATGCTCATGCGGTAGAAGTTCGAGAAGGGCTTGAACTACCGTCAGGCCTCCGATCCCGGAATCGAACACGCCGATGGCGCGTTCGCGGGTGGATGGGCCGGCGCCGGATGCCGCAGCCCGGCGCGCCGTCGCCGCACGGCTCACCACGGGGCTCCGGCCGCGAGGCGGATTCCGAGCTCGCGATCGCTGGGGACCTCGCCCATGACCCGGCTCCACATCGACGCCGGCTCCATGCACAGGTAGATCGGCAGGCGGGGATGCACCGAGCGCAAACGATCGACCAGAAACCGGTACATTCGCAGGCGCAGCCCCCGCCAGACGCGCGCCTTCCCGTCCGCCCCTTCGACCAGCTCGCCGCCCAGCACGGCCTGCGGCAGGCCGCGGGCGCGGATCGCCTGGCCGAGAGCCCGACTGAGCCGCAAGCTGCCCAGGCTGACCCAGGCGACGGCGTCCGGATCGACCGACGAGAAGATGGTCTCGACCGCGGCGCCGTAGCCCGCCTCCCAGCCGTCGAACTCGATCAGCGGATCGAAGTGCAATCCGACGCGATAGCCCGCGTCCTGTACCCGCCGGGCCGCCGCCACGCGCTCGCCCAGGCTCGCCGTGCCGGCCTCCTCTCGATCGATCACGCCGGCGGCGTTGACGGACCAGGAGACCACCACCCGCCCTCCCGGGTCCAGGTCGAGCAGCTCGTCGACGCAGTCGGTCTTCGTCTTGAGCTCCAGCGTTGCGTTGGGACGTCGCGCAAAGAACGGCACGAGCAGGCGCGACAGGCCGGTGAGGGGGTCCAGGGCCAGGCTGTCACCGAGCTCGCCCGTGCCGATGCGGAAGTGGCGCTCCGGGCGGGCCTGCAGCACGTCATCGACCTCGCTCAGCGCGTCCTCGACGTTGGTGAACGCCTTGAGCTGCCGGTTGCCGGCCAGATAGTCCTGCAGGAAGCAGTACGAGCAATCCATCGGGCAGTTACTGGCCAGGTTGACGACCAGATAGTTGCAACAAACCAGGCCCGCCGTGCCGGCGGGACAGTGGCGCAGGAACGCCCCGGCGTGTCGCTGCAAGAGGAGCCTGCGCTTTCCGTCCCGCACGCTGGCGGACGGCGGCGCTTCCCCCGCGTCGAGGACACGGACCGGACAGCACCCGGCGCGGGCGAGGACGGTCCGCGCCAGTGTCGAGTCGAGCGCGTCTCGCTCGATCCAGATCTCCTCGGCAGCGTAGCGCCTCACCATTGCCCCCCCAGCAGCTCGAAGATCTCGTCCACGGCTCGCTCCTGCGCGGCCGCCGCCACTGCCCGGGCCTGCTCGCCAAGCTCCGCCGCGGAGCTGGCTCGCAGCACGACGGTCACGTGATCCCCCTCGAGGTTTTCGGGCAGCTCGACGCGCACGGCGGCGGGCAGCCGGAGCCCCTTCCGCAAAGCCGCCAGCCGTTCCTCCACCGCCGTGAGCTTGGGGTAGCGCAGGCGGCGCAGCGCTTGTCTCAGAGCGTGAATCGCGTCGTTGCGCGCCAGGCCGCGCCGCAGCGTCTCGCGCAGCGGACCATCGGCGAGGAGCGATGCCATCGAGCAGCCGCGCCGCGAGGCGACGTCGGAGAGCTGGTCGAGGAAGTCCCGGAACTGATTCTCCCCGAGGCGAAGCTCGCACGCCAGGTCCAGCAGCGCGTCCCGGTCGGGTTCCTGCAGGGCGAGCCAGCGAGCCACGGTCGCGGCGGCAAACCTCTTCTCCGCCGCGTGGGCGCGCACGCGTTCTTCAGACATCGGCCCAGCCCCCGGTCAGGGAAAGGTACCGGGCCGCCTCTTCGTCGCGGCCGCGGCGGCGCGCGCCCTGGGCGAGAATGGCGCACTTCTCCCGCAGAGTCGCGGCCGCGGCGCGGCGGCGCGCACCGTCGATGGCATCCGAGCAGAGCAGCTTGAGCAGCGCCGCCACTCGGAAGCGATCCATTCCCCAGTGACGGCGAGAGAGCTGGTCGGCATGCCCGCCGCGTTTGACGACCAGGGGTTCGGCTACGAGCCCGACCTCATACCGGCTGGCCAGGCGCAGCCACAGGTCGTAGTCTTCGCACACATCGAGGCTTTCGTCGAAACCGCCGAGCTCCAGGAAGACATCGCGGCGGATCAAGACCGCCGAAGGGCTGATCAGGCAGCGCTCTAGACTGGGCAGGAAAACATCGCCCTGTGGCTTGGCGTGGTGCAGGCACGCGTTGACGCGTCGCCCGTTGCGGATCCAGATCTCCCCCGTTTGGCTGACCGCCAGGTCGGGTCTGCTGCGGTGCAGCTCGAGCTGCCGCGCCAGCTTGTCCGGCCGCCACAGGTCGTCGGAATCGAGAAACGCCAGCCAGGTCCCGCACGCCATTCCGGCACCGCGATTGCGCGCTGCGGAGACGCCGCGCGGCTCCTGGCGGACATAGCTCAGTCGATCGCCCAGCCCCTGCAGCGCCGCGTCGCTGCCGTCGCGGGATCCGTCGTCGACGACGATGATCTCGGGCCGGCAACCGCGCTGGGCGAGAACCGACCGCGCCGCCTCCACCACCAGCTCGCGCCGGTCGCGGGTCGGAATGACGACGCTGACGGTCCAGGTAGACGGGGGCGCGCGCATCAGCGGCACATTGGCACAGGCTCCGGAATCGCTCAACGCGGCGCCGTCTCTTCCGCACCGCCCGAGGTCACCTTGCCCTGGCGCGGAAGCCCTGGTAGCCGATGGGCGGAGCCGGCGACGGTCGCTTCCGATACACGACCGGACCGGCATGGAGAGCGCGACCATGTCCGAATCCTTTCTCGACGACGTCGACCTCGAGTCGCTGGCGCGGCGCGTGGGCACGCCCTTCTACATCTACAGCGGCGACGTGCTGAAGCGCCGCCTCGCCGAGGTGTGCGCCATCACCTCGGCTGCCGGACTGCAGGCGCGCTATGCGATGAAAGCGTGCTCGGCGCGCAAGGTCCTCGAGGTGGTGCGCGAGGCGGGTCTGTGGATCGACGCGGTCTCGGGCAACGAGGTGCTGCGCGCCCGCGCGTCGGGGTTTCCCATGGGAGCCGAGCCGCCGGTCGTGTTGCTGACAGCCGACGTCTTCCGTGACAACGCGCTGGAGACGCTGCTGCGCGAGGGGATTCTCCCCAACATCGGCTCCCCGGCGATGATCGCGGAGCTGCGGGACGCGGGGTACCGGGGACCGATCGGCCTTCGCCTCAACCCCGGGTTCGGCCACGGCCACGTCAGCGCCTGCGATACCGGCGGCCCGAGCTCCAAGCACGGGATCTGGTACGAGGACGCCGACGCGGTGCGCCGCGCCGCGCGCGAGGCTGGCTTCCCCATCGTGCTCCTGCACAGCCACGTCGGCAGCGGCCCGGCGCTCGACGAATTCAACGCCAACGTGGCCAGGCTGACGCACTTCTTCGCCGAGCGCATCGCCGACTATCCGGACGTCGAGGCGATCAACCTCGGTGGCGGCATTCCTCATCCGTACCGTCCGGACGCGCCGGCGGTGGACCTGACGCCGCTCGGGCGGGCGCTGCGGGACGGGCAGGCGCTGCTCAGTCGCCGCGCCGGTCGGCCACTGCGCCTCGAGATCGAGCCGGGACGCTTCGTGGTGGCCCCGAGCGCAGCCGTGGTCACGCGTGTCACCGACATCAAGACGACGCGCGAGAACGAGAAGGGGCCCGGATACACCTTCCTCATGGTCGACGCCGGGTTCGTCGACCTGGTGCGGCCGGCCATGTACGGGTCCTTCCACCGCATCAGCGTCCACGGCGCCGACCCGCGGGCCGCCAAGGTTCCGCTGGTAGTGGCCGGTCCGCTGTGCGAGTCGGGCGACGTCTTCACGCGTGACGCGTCGGAGCTCCTCGACCCGCGCCTCCTGCCGATGCCGGGCCGGGGCGATCTGATGATTCTCCACGACGCGGGTGCCTACGGGGTGCAGATGAGCTCGTTCTACAACTCCATCGGGCGCGCGCCGCAGGTGTGGCTCGAGGGCGCCACGCCGTTTCTCATGTCGCGCCGCGACACGGTGCAGGACATCGTCCGCAACGAGTGCTTCGAGCCGCTCGCCTGAACGATGGCGCGCTCGACCCCCGGTGAAGCGGGGCGGGAGACCGGCGGCTGCGGCCGCTGACGATGCCGCGCCCAGCAGATCGGACGCCGGCGCCCCGCCGCCTCGTTCCGTACGTGGCGGTGGGTGTGCCGATGGCGGAGTTCACGATTCGCGCCGTGGTCCTCGGCACCGTCCTCTCGGTCGCGTTTGGCATGGTGAACGCCTACCTGGGCCTCAAGGTGGGGCTGACGGTCTCCGCCTCCATTCCCTCCGCCGTCCTCTCCATGGGAATCCTGCGCGGCATCCTGCGCCGCGGCACGATTCTGGAGAACAACGTCGTGCAGACCATCGCCTCGACCGGCGAGTCCCTGGCTGCCGGCGTCGTCTTCACCATCCCCGCCTTGATCTTCATCGGCGCCGATCCGAGCGGCTTCCGCATCTTTCTCATCGCCGCCACGGCCGGTCTCCTGGGCATCCTGATGATGATCCCCCTGCGTTACGACCTGACCGTCGTCGAGCACGCGCGGCTGCCCTTCCCCGAGGGCACGGCCTGCGCCACCGTCCTCATCGCGGGCGACCGCGGCCGCACGGCGGCGCGCCCGGTGTTTCTGGGGCTCGGCATCGGCGGCGCCTATCAATTCGTCATGCGCGGCCTGCACCTGTGGCGGGAGACGCTGTTCGTCAGCTTCGCGGGACTGCACAAGCTCTCGCTGGGCGCCGAGCTGACGCCGCTCTTTCTCGGCGTCGGGTACCTCATCGGCGCCCGCATCGCGGCGGTGATGCTGAGCGGCGGCTTGCTGGCGTGGGCAGTCCTGATCCCGCTCTTCGACATGAGCGGCGGAACCGGCTTCGGCCACTGGCTCGGCCTGTCCTCCAACGTGCACGCCATGGATGCCCGGGAGATCTGGAGCACCTACGTGCGCTTCGTCGGCGCGGGAGCGGTGGCGTGCGGCGGAGCGCTGTCGATCGTGCGCACCCTGCCGCTGATGCTGCAGTCGTTTCGCCGCTCCATGGCCGGGCTCTTGCGGCGGCACGGCAGCGCGCGGCGCGAGCGAACCGAGGTCGACCTCTCTCCGCGCCTGGTCTTGGGCGGAACGGTGGCGTTGACCGTGGCCCTGTGGGCCGTCCCCGCCTTCGAGATGAGCCTTCTCGAGGCCCTTCTCGCCGTCGTCTTCACCTACTTTTTCGTCGTCGTCTCGGCCCGCATGGTGGGGCTCATCGGTACGACCTCCCAGCCCGTGTCCGGAATGACGATCACGGCGCTGCTCGGCACCGCGTTCACCCTGCACGCGTTCGGTTACTCGGGGCGCGCGGGAATGGCGGCGACGTTGTCCGTGGCGGCCGTGGTCTGCGTCGCCATCGCGGTCGCGGGCGACATCAGCCAGGACCTCAAGTGCGGCGCTCTGGTCGGGGCGACGCCGCGCGCGCTGCAAGTGGGCGAGATGATCGGCGCGGCCTTTGCCGCGCTGCGCGCCGGGTGGGTGCTCTTTCTCCTGCACCAGGCCTACACCATCGGCTCCGAGATGCTTCCCGCGCCGCAGGCCAAGCTGATGGCGACGCTCGCCCAGGGCGTCATGCAGGGCAACCTGCCGTGGAACCTCTTGTGGCTCGGCGTCGGGCTCGCCGCCGCTGCGGAGGCGCTCGGGTTGTCGAGCCTCCCGTTCGCCATCGGCCTCTACCTGCCGATCACCACGACCTCGTCGCTCATCGCCGGCGGCCTGATCGCCAAGTGGCACGCCGGCCGGCGCGACGACGAGGAGGACCCCGCCACGTTGTTGGCATCGGGCCTGATCGCCGGCGATGCCCTGATCGGTATCGCCCTCGCCGGACTGGTGGTCAGCGGCTGGGATCGCGTCCTGGCCCTGCGCTCCACGTCCGCCGGCCCCGTAGCGGAAGGGGTCCTGACGTTGTTGCCGTTCGCCCTGCTGGCGTTCTTCCTGCACCGCGTCGCCGCCAGTCGACAGACGAACGTCGAAAGATCCTGAGGCGTGGCGGCGCCTCGGATATGGTGCGGCCGCCTCAGAGTCGAGCCCTTCGATGAGCGAAGTCGCCACCCCCACCACGGCATCGAGTCCGCCGCAGCCGGCTTTGCCACGCTGCTGCACTGCACCTATCCGATCTCGACGGCGGTGTTCGCGACCACCATGATCGGCGAGCGGCTCGACCGGCGCCTCGGCCTGGCTCTGCTGCTCGGCATGGGAGGTGTCTTCATCGTCCTCCTCGTCGTCGCCGTCGCGGTAGCGGTCAGTCGCGGCGGCTCAACGTGCCCCCACGGTCGACGCGTCGCGGGAACCCGCCGCCCTGCCGGCGTTCAGAGAACGTCGAGGCTGGTCAAATGCCGGACCACGGCTTCGACGATGCGCTGGCGCCGGAACGGCGCCAGATGGCTGCCGCTGAACCAGAAGATGTCCGGCTCCCCCCAGTGCCGCCAGAGCGCGTGCGGATGCTCGGGCGGGACGATGCGATCGCCGCGCCCGGCGATGATCAGGACCCTTTCCTTCGGCAGGCGTAGAGTGTGGGCGAGCGGGGAGTGGACGCGATACGTCGCGCGCAGCTCCTCGTACGAGAACGCCAAGGCCGAGCCCGGCGCGGCGCGCCGGCTGCGCGCGAAGAAACCAAAGGCCAGGTCGCCCATGCAGACCGGGGGCACCATGGGGATGACGAAGTCGAGATCGTCGGTCAGGCCGGCCATCAGGGCGGAGAGATATCCGCCCAGGCTGAGGCCGAGAAGCCCCACCGGGGCGTCGGTTTCGGCGCGCAGCCACGAGCTCACCAGACGGATCTCGTAGATCGCCTGTCGCACGGCCTCGCCGAGCTCGGCGGGGTTCGGGGCCGCGAAGCGCTCACCCGAGAAGCGCGCCTCGCGCGGCGTCCGAACCCCGTGGAACGGCAGGGTCATCAGGACCACGTCGAGTCCGCGTCGAAACCACTGCGACGCCATCAGCGCCATCCCGTCGATGCGCGGCTGGCCCATGCTGAACCCGTGCAGCGCCAGGACCGTCCCGCGCGGGGATCGGTCGTGCACCCAATGCTCCAGCGGGATCCGCGATCCGCCGCCGGCGGGCCCGTTCTCCTCCCCGAAGGGCCGATACGCCGTGTCGATCTCGCGGCCGACGATCGAGCCGCCGCTGGTTGCGCGCCGGCGGCGCTCGGCCACCCCGACTGGCGACACACGTCCGCCCAGAAAGTCGAAGAAGCGCTCCGGAGCGCGTGCCAGCTCCCCGTCCATGAAGGGCTGCGCCGCGGCGCGCATGGCCGGAATGTCCTCCGGCTTCGGCATGAGCACGGCGTCGATCACCAGGCTCATGGCGCGCAGCACCGTGGAGTCCAGGGCCGTGCCCAACTGCGTCAGGACGGAATCCGTCCATGGCTCGGCGGAAAGGCGAACCGGCGGCAGCCGGGCGAACTCGGCGGGCACCGCGCTCATCGCCGTCCCCTCTCCGCGCGCTTCGACAATTGCCTCGATCGGGCCGTGCCCGGGCTCATCACGATCACTCCAACGAGTGCGAGATATCACGTACCGAGGTCATTCACCACCGCGAGAATGACCTCGGTGGCGGATCCTTCGGCGCGTCGCACTTGACAGCGGCAGAAGCGCACTTAGCTTCTGTGCATTCGGTTCAGACAATTCGCCGCCTTGGCGGCAAGCAGGAGGATAGTCACATGACGCTCTTTTCATTCAGCGATCCCGTACAGGGGCTACTGAGCTTGCAACGCGAGCTCGACCGGCTCTCTCACAACCCCCAAGGGTACGATCTCGGCCCCTCCGGGGTCGGCGTATTCCCGCCGATCAACGTCTTCGCCGACGGCGACGCCGTCATCGTGCGCGCGGAGGTGCCCGGCATCGATCCGAACGCCATCCACGTCAAGATCGAGAATCGGACGCTCTCGATCGCGGGTGAACGGCCGGAGCCGGCCCGCGGCAAGGGAAGCCACCACCGCCGCGAGCGCCGCCACGGAAAGTTCGCGCGTTCCCTGCAGCTGCCCGACCAACTGGACAGCGAGCAGGCGACGGCCGAGTGCCGCCACGGGTTGCTCACGGTTCGCATTGCGCAGCGCGCCTCGGCCAAGCCCCGGCACGTGAAGATCGACGCCTGAGAAGGAGGATTCAGCCATGACGGACCAGGAACTCACACCGAAGGAAAAGCAGGAGCTCAAGGAGCAAGAGCAGACGCGCCCCGGGCGCTACTACGTACCGGAGGTCGAAATCTTCGAGGACGAGGAGGCCCTGTACCTGTCGGCGGACATGCCGGGCGTGGACCTCGAGAGCGTCGACGTGGAGCTCAACGACGACGTCCTGACCTTGCAGGGGCGCGTCTCCCTCAAGGACTATGAGGGGTTGCGCCCGATCTACACCGAATACAACGTCGGCCACTACCTGCGCCGTTTCACCCTCAGCGACGCCTCGCGCTTCGATCGCGACGCGATCACCGCGCGCATGGTCAACGGCGTTCTCGACATTCGTCTACCGCGCTCCGAGAAGACGAAGCCGCGCCGCATCGCGGTCACGGCCGCCTGAACGCGACCTCCCCTTCCCTCTTCACCGCACCCCGCCGCGCGGCGGTCGCCACTGTCCGGTGGCCCGCCGCGCGACCACCGCGGCACGCGTCGCCGGCGCTGCGGTTTCCCGCCCAGGGTCCTGTGGTACACTCCGCCACATGGACATCCTGGCACATCCCGACAAGGATCCCGCCGACACCAGCGCATGGGTCGAGTCGTTCGATGCCGTCCTCCGCAACGACGGATCGCCGCGGGCGAGATACCTGCTCGCGCGGCTGATCGAATACGGATATCGAAAGGGCTTCTCCCTGCCCTTCACCGCCAACACGCCCTACATCAACACCATCCACGCCGACGAGCAGCCGCCGTACCCGGGAGACCGCGACATCGAGCGCCGCATCCGCAGCCTCATGCGCTGGAACGCGATGGCCATGGTGGTGCGCGCCAACAAGCTCTACCCGGGGCTCGGCGGACACATCTCGACGTATGCCTCGAACGCCACGCTGTTCGAGGTCGGGCTTCAACCACTTCTTCCGCGCCCACGGGGACGGCAAGACCGGCGACCAGGTCTACTTCCAGGGGCACGCCTCGCCCGGGATCTACGCGCGCGCCTATCTCGAGGGGCGGCTCAGCGCGGCGCAGCTGCACGCCTTTCGCCGCGAGGTGAGCGGCGGCGGCCTGTCCTCCTACCCTCACCCCTGGCTGATGCCCGACTTCTGGGAGTTCCCGACCGTGTCCATGGGCCTCGGCCCCATCTGCTCGATCTACCAGGCGCGCTTCAACCGCTACCTGCGCGACCGCGGCATCAAGGACACGGACGGCTGCCACGTATGGGCCTTTCTCGGCGACGGTGAGGTCGACGAGCCTGAATCGCTCGGCGCCATCACGCTGGCGTCGCGCGAGGGCCTCGACAACCTCATCTGGGTGATCAACTGCAACCTGCAGCGTCTGGACGGTCCGGTGCGCGGCAACGGCAAGATCATCCAGGAGCTGGAAGCGCTCTTTCGCGGCGCCGGCTGGAACGTCCTCAAGGTGATCTGGGGCGACGACTGGGATCCGCTGCTCGCCCGCGACGACGACGGGCCTCCTCGTCAGGCGGATGGGAGAGGTCCCCGACGGCCAGTATCAGAAGTACACGGTCTCGTTGGGCGACTTCATCCGCAAGGACTTCTTCGGCGCCTATCCCGAGCTGCTGAAGCTGGTGGAGGACATGACCGACAGCAAGCTGCGCCGGCTGCGGCGCGGCGGGCACGACCCCGAGAAGGTCTACGCGGCCTACAAGGCGGCGGTCGAGCAGTGCGACGCCCCGACGGTGATCCTGGCCAAGACGATCAAGGGATACGGTCTGGGAGAGGCGGGCGAAGGCCGCAACGTCACCCATCAGCAGAAGAAGCTGAACGAGAAGGAGCTGCGGGATTTTCGCGATCGCTTCGGCATTCCGATCGCCGACCGGGATCTGCTCGAGACCCCCTTCTACCGGCCGGCCGAAGACAGCGAGGAGACGCAGTATCTGCAGGAGCGACGCCGAGCGCTCGGCGGCTACGTGCCGCACCGCGTGGTCAGCGTCGGGCCCGTACCGGCCCTGCCGCTGTCGTGGTTCGCGGAGTTTCTCGAAGGCTCGGGCGAGCGCGAGGTGGCGACGACCATGGTCGTGGTGCGGCTGCTGCAGCACCTCATGCGGCACGAGCAGCTCGGCAAGCTGATCGTTCCCATCGTTCCGGACGAGGCGCGCACGTTCGGCATGGACGCTCTGTTCCGCAAATTCGGCATCTACTCGCGGCTCGGACAGCGCTACGACCCGGAGGACTCCGACGTCGTTCTCTACTATCGCGAGGCCGTGGACGGACAGCTGCTCGAGGAGGGCATCACCGAAGCGGGCTCGATGGCTTCCTTCACCGCCGCCGGCACCGCCTACGCCACCCATGCGGTGAACATCATTCCGTTCTTCTTCTTCTACTCGATGTTCGGCTTCCAGCGCATCGGCGATCTCATCTGGCAGAACGCAGACGCGCGCGGCAAGGGTTTCCTGGTCGGAGGCACGGCGGGACGAACCACCCTCTCGGGCGAGGGGTTGCAGCACGAGGACGGACACAGCCACGTTCTGGCCAGCACGGTGCCGACCATCCGCGCCTACGATCCCGCCTACGCGTACGAGATCGCGGTGATCGTTCAGGACGGCCTGCGCCGCATGTACGAGCAGCGCGAGGACTGCTTCTACTACCTGACGGTCGCCAACGAGATGTACCGGATGCCGGCGATGCCGGCGGGCTGCGAGGAGGGGATTCGCCGCGGCCTCTACAAGCTGTCCGCCGCCGAGGCTCCCGAGGGATGGCCGCGCGTGCACCTGTTCGGCAGCGGCGCCATCGTCCGCGAGGCCCTCGGGGCGCAACAGCTGCTCGCGGAGCGCCACGTCGCGGCCGACGTGTGGAGCGTCACCAGCTATACGGAGCTGCGCCGCGACGCTCTGGCGGTGGAGCGATGGAACCTGCTGCATCCCGGCGAACCGGAGCGGGTTCCGTACGTCACCCGGGTCCTGGCCGACCAGCCATGGCCGATCGTCGCCGCGTCGGACTACATGAAGATCGTCGCCGACCAGATCGCGCGCTTCGTTCCGGCCGGCCTCCATGCGCTCGGCACGGACGGCTTCGGGCGCAGCGACACGCGCCGGACGCTGCGGCGCTTCTTCGAGGTCGACGCCGAGACCATCTGCGTCGCCGCGCTGAGCCAGTTGGCGCGCCGCGGCGCCGTCGACGTCGAGGACGTGCGGCGCGCCATCCGCGACCTGGATATCGACCCGGACAAGCCGGACCCGGCGGTTTCCTGAACGCTGCGGAGGCACCCGTTCCCCGGCGTGCCCCCGCAGCGCCGCTCATTCGACCGGTGGGACGATACAAGCGCCGTCGACACACTGGCCGGCCAGAGAGTCGACCTTGCAGTCGAGAGTATCGGGAGCCGGCTCGCTCGTACACTCGCCGTCGCGCGGGTAATCGTACGTGCACGGGTTACCGTCGTTGCACGGGTTCTCCTGGCAGCCTGGCGTTCCCTCGAGACAGAACGCGGACACGGCGGTGTCGGTAGTGGCGGCGATGTGGCCGTCGGCTCCCGAGTTCTCCGCCCCCGTTCCGCCTCCGAAGAAGATCGTCCCGTCGAGGACCACCGGAGCGCAGGCAACGCCGGATACGAGCGGCGGGCTGGCCGGCAGATGGCCCACCAGCGTGCCGTCCGCCGGGTCGAAGAGGTTGATGCCCGTGCCCGGCGTCTGCCCCATCAACACGACGTTCGGCGTGGCGACGGTCGGCGAGAAGCTCGGAAGCACGTCTGGGTTCTCCCACAGGATCGAGCCGTCGCCGGCGTTCAGGGCATGCGCCGCCGGCTTCTGCGGGTCGAACACGGAGAGCCCCGGCGCGGTGCTGAAGTACACCGTGCCGTCGCCGACCGCCGCCGACGCGATGACGCCGCCGTTGTCCCCCCCGGGCACCACGTTGGTCTTCCAGTAGGGCTCGATCGACGCCGGTGATCTCGTTCACCCCGTCGCGGTCGAGCAGATAGTACGTGCCGTCCTTCGCTCCGACGCCTACCACGTCGCGCATGGCGCCGCCGATCTCGGCCTCGAAGAGGTTCGGCACCCCGCCGAAGTCGAAGTCCTGCTTGTCGACCTCGCGCGGCCGCCAGCGCCACGCCGGCGTGCCGTCCAGGTGGAGGGCGAAGATCGCCTCGTCATACGGAGGCATGGGTGGCGGCGGCGCCAGGGTGTTGGGATCGTCGTCCGTGTCGCAGTTGCTCGAATCCGTGTAGAGGAGGCCGCGCCGGGCGTCGACCGCGAAGGACGACCAGATGTTGCCGCAACCATTGCCGGTGCGGTCGAAGTCGCAGCCCGGTCGGGTGCCGAAGAAGTCCTCTGGCAGCATCAGCTCGGCGGCGCTGTGATAGCCGTCGAAGTGGTGCACGTCGTCGTCCGCAAACGGTCGGCACGTCGACTGCGTCTCCAGGTCGAAGTACCAGAGCAGGCTCCCGTCGTCGGCGCGCACCGCGTACGCTCCCCCTTGCCGCCCGGGCGGTCGTTGACGTCGGTGGCGAAGTAGACGACGCCGTTCAGGACGGCCGGCGAGGCGAGGATCTCGTTGCGCTCGGTGCGCGCGTCGCAGGTCGTGCATCCGGTGCCGGCGTCGAACTCCCAGATCGCCTCGCCGGTCGCGGTGTCCACCCCCGTCGCGGCGTCGAGACAGTACATGGTCATGCCGCCGCCGACGTAGATCACCTGGCGACCGTTCAGCCATTCGACGGTCGGCGACGAGGAGTAGGGATACGAGGCTCCGGGCTGGGGCTTCATCGCGTAGCTCCAGACCAGGCTGCCGTTTTCGGCGCGCAGCGCGTAGACGTGACGGTCCCAGGAAACGGCGTACACGACCTGCGTCGTTCCCTCGCCCGGCAGATCCACCCACGCGACGGCCACCTGCGCCGTGATGATGGCGCTCGTCGTATACCGCCACTTGCGGATCAGATGGCCGACGCTGTCCGCCGTCAGGCTCGTCTCGAAGGGCTGGAAGTACGTGCGGCGCAAGCTTCCCCCCAACATGAGAGACTCGGGCTTGCGGGCGGGGAGAATCGACACCGCATCGGGAAAGGTCAGTCCCGCGCGCCACCACCTCCGGCGGCCCCGGCTTTCCCGCCGCGTCGAACTCGATCTTGCGCACGCTGCCACCGCCGGGCTTGGTCATGAATTGTGCGTCCAGGCCGATGTCGGAGTAGTAGACGGTTCCGTCCGAAGCGACCGCCACGCCCGAGGGACTGCCGCCGGTGCCCGGCGGGATCAGGGAGCGCAGGAAGGTGCCGTCGGCGTCGTGCTCGCGGATGGTCGCACGGGGGCCGTCGAGCCCGGTGACGATCCCGACGTACCAGTGGCCGTTCGCGGCGCGAGCCAACCCCAGCGAGGCGACCAGATCCGTGTAGGCGATGAAGGTCGATTTCTGCGGGACCTGGAGCCCGCACTCGGCGGCGCCGGACGGGAACGGCGGCGCGAAGCGCGTCACGCGTCCCGGAGGGGTCGCCTCGGGGACGTATACACCGTCTTCGTCGACGACGATCGAGCCCGGTGTACCCAGGCTGTCGTCCAGAATGCACGACTCCTCGTACGACGGCGGGAAGTAGACGATGAGCTGGCCGTCCCTACCTCCCTGGCTGCCGATCGCCGTCGTGAACAGCCGCCCGGCGGCGTCGAAGCCGCAGCCGATCGGGTCGCCGACGACCATCTCATCGGGCCGCTCCGGAAGCGGCAGCTTCTTCAGCAGTGTCCCGTCGGGCGAGAAGATTCCCCACCCCGGTCGCGCCGCGGGCTGGCCGGTGTCGTCCCCGAGAACGAAACGCCCCGATCCGTCGCCGAACGCGCACGCCTGGCCGTTGACCGTTTCGCGGCTGAACGGGATCAGCTCCCGGGCGTGCTCCGTCGCCAGGTCGTACACGTCGAGTCGATTGTCCTGGGCGCTGAACAGCGCCTCTCCCTCCGGTCCGGCGCCACATCCGTCCAAGGCCTTGTTCACGGCGAGGATCAGCTCGTCGACGGAAACGAGGCCGTCGAGGTTGTTGTCGATCGCCTCGCAGCGGGCGACACCGTCGCCGGTCAGGGCGATCTGAACCGCAAGTACCAGCTCGTCGATCGTGACCAGGCGATCGCCGTTGCAGTCGCCGACGCAGGCGGCCGCGCGCCCGCCCGCCAGAGCGAGCAGCGCCACGCACATCGCCGCAGCGCACCACGCTTCGTACGACCCTCGCTCGCATTTTCGCCGCCCCCCGTTTCTGACGCTGGCCCGATTCACCCACGCCGGGGTATGCCGAGACCCGTCAGGTCCCCAGCTCCCGGCTTCGCATCCTCCGTGGGGTGACGTCCAATTCCTAGCGTGCGGTCGTTCGTACGGGCAAGCAAAAAGCTCACTCGACAGTCAGTGCCGCGGGAACCGACTCCGCCTCCGCCAGCCAGGCGTCCGGTGACGCGTCGGCCGGCATGCGCCAGTCCCCGCGCGGCGACAGGGCGCCTCCCGAGCCCACCTTCGGGCCGTCGGGAACGCACTCACGCTTGAACTGGTTGGCGAAGAAGCGCCGCAAAAAGACCAGCAGCCAGCGGCGGATCGCGCCGATGTCGTAGCGGCCCTCGAAGGCGTGCAGGCAGAGGCGGGCCGTGCGCCGCGGCGCCGAGCCGAAGCGCAACAGGTGGTAGAGGAAGAAGTCGTGCAGCTCGTACGGTCCGACCAGATCCTCGGAACGCTGCGTGATCTCCCCGCCCACGCCGGGCGCAGCAGCTCGGGGCTGATCGGCGTCGCCAGGATGTCGTGCAGCACCGCCTGAACGTCGGGCTCGTCGCGGAAGACGACGTCCGCCGCCCAGCGCATGAGGAAGGTGATCAACGTCTTCGGGACCCCCATGTTGACCGCGTAGTGCGACATGTGATCGCCGCCGTACGTCGCCCACCCGAGTGCGATCTCGGACAGGTCGCTCGTCCCCAGGTCGATCCCCTGCTCCTCCGATGCGGTGGAGAAGAGCAGCACCTTTCGCATCCATGCCTGCACGTTCTCGAAGGTGCGATCCTCGACTTCCGGCGCATGACCGACGGCCGCGAAGACCGCCTCGCTCATCTCGCCGATGGGGATCTCCCGGTACGTGGCGCGGACGGCGTGGATCAGGCGCTCCGCGTTCTTGCGGGTGCGCGGCGTCGTCCCGAAGCCGGGCATCGTGACGCCGATGATGCGCTCCCGCTCGAGGCCGAGCAGGTCGACCGCATGCGCCGCCACGAGGAGCGCGTGCGTCGAGTCCTGTCCGCCCGAGACGCCGATCACGATGCGGCGCATCGGCTCGGGCAGCGCCGCGAGGCGCCGCGCCAGCGAGGTCGCCTGGATCATGAAGACCTCGTGGCAGCGCTGGTCGCGCTTGTTCTCCTCGGCCGGCACGAAGGGGTGCGGCTCTCTCCGCCGCTGTAGGCGTTCGAAGACCGCCGCGGGCCGCGTGTCCGGGCCGGCCCCGGTTTCCACCTCGCGGAACGCCCGGCCGCCGTTCCGACCCGCGTTCGCCCCGAAGGACGACTGCCGCATCCGATCCTGCGCCAGCGCCTGGAGGTCGACGTCGACGCTGACGAAGCCGCCGGCGAGCGCGAAGCGCTCCGTCTCGGCGAGCAGGCGGCCGCGCTCCGCGATCAGTCCCTGCCCGTCCCAGGCCAGATCCGAGGTCGACTCCCCAAAGCCGGCGGCGCTGTACAACTGAACGGCGAGATTGCGGGCCGACGAGGCGCGCACGAGATCCTGCCGGTACTCCCACTTGGCCACCGTGATGTTCGAGGCCGATAGATTCGCCAGAACGGTCGCCCCGGCCAGCGCCGCATGCGCGCTCGGCGGGATGGGCACCCAGAGGTCCTCGCAGATGTCCGTGTGCAGCACGAAGCCCGGCAGATGTGGGGCGCGCACGAGGACGTCCGTACCGAAGGGCACGTCGTGCCCGAGAAGGGGCACGGACGTGGAACGCGCATCGCAAGCGGGGTGAAACCAGCGCAGCTCGTAGAACTCCCGGTAGTTCGGCGGATACGCCTTGGGCACGACGACGAGCGGCAGTCCCCGGTACAGGGTCACCGCGCAGTTGAACAGCAACCCGTCGACGACCAGCGGCAGCCCGACGCTGAGGATCATGTTCCAGACCGCGCTCTCGCGGGCCACTCGCTGCAGCGCCGCGAGGCAGTGCTGCAGCAGGGTGTCCTGAAAGAACAGATCGCCGCAGGAGTACGCGCTCAGGCCGAGCTCCGGGCAGAGGGCGTAGTGCGCCCCCGCCGCGTGCGCCTTCTCCAGCTGCACCAGGTGGGCCGCCGGCGTTGAAGTCGGGATTGGCGACGCTCACCTCCGGCACGCAGACGGCGACGCGGGCGAAGCCGTGTCGTCGAACGTCCAGAAAGTCGTTCCCGGACAGGCCTGGCGCGTCGGTGCTCACGTCTTCGAATTCATAGTACATCCGCCGCCGGCGCACCACCGCTTGCGCCACGCCCGAACGCCGGCCCGCCTGTGCCGAGCCGGTCGTTCGGGCCTGTACTTCTCGCTCGACTTTCGGTACCCAATAGCCCGTAGGCGCAGCGAGGGATCCGGGGAGGGAGCATGGGATCGGTCATCGACTTCGACGCTCGCAAGCGACGGCGCAACGTTCCCGCCGCCCACCCGCGTCAGACGCCGGCCGGCAATATCGTGACCTGCGCCCAGTGCGGCGAGCCTCATCCCATCGTCCGCTTGCGCGGCGGCGAGCAGCGCTGCGTGACCGCGTTCTTCGACGGCGCGCACTGGTTCTGCCGCAACCGCGGCTGCCGCCGCGCCTGGCTCGGCGGATCGCAGGAGAGTTGAAAGAAGAACGGCGAGCCGCGACGGGCGGATCGGGCCGCGAGCGATCGCGGACACGGGAACGCGCGCATCCGCCGCCGGCCGGTGCGAAAGGAACGATGCGCAGGCGAGCCGCTGTCCTCTTCGTGCTGCTGTCGGCGCTCAGCGCCTGTCGGTCGGACGAGCGCACGCTGACCATCGCCGCCGCTCTCCTGCCGAGCGAGCTTCCCGCCTACCAGGCGGCGCTGCGGGACTTCGAGGACCGCAGCGGCTACCGTGTCGTCGTCGTGCCGCAGCAGTACCCGGACATCCGCCGCGCCCTGGCGGCCGAGGCGGCGGCGGGAACCGGGACGCTGGACCTGGTCGAGCTCGACGTCTACTCGCTGGCGGCCGCGGCCGATGACGTCGCCGTCCTCGACGAGGCCGCGCTGCAGCCCGACCTCGACGCCCTGTCGCCGCAGACCGTGCGCGCCGGCCGCATCGACGGCTTGCGCTTCCTGCCGCACCGGGTCGCCTGGCAGGCGATGATCTACAACCACGACGTGCTGAAGGACCCGCCGCGCACCTGGGAGGATCTGATCGCGGTCGCCCGCACCCACCCGGGTCGCATCGCCTTCAAGGGCGCCCTGTACGAGGGCCTCACCTGCGACGTGCTCCCCTTCGTGTGGGAAGGGGGAGGCAGTGGCACCGCCTTCGACGACGCCGGAGCGCGGGCGGCATTCGACCTGTTCCACCGCCTGGCGCCGTTTCTCCATCCGCAGAGCGCGACGTTCAAGGAATCGACCATCGCCGAGGCCATGGCGCGCGGAGAGATCATCCTGCATCTCAACTGGCCCTTCGTCATGTCGCTCTATGCGAGCCAGGGCCTGGCGCCGGACCCGATCCGATCGGCGCCGCTGCCGCGCGGCCCCGCCGGCGAGGCGACGGTGCTCGGCGGCGGCTACATCGCGATTCCGCGCCGCGCGCCGCAGAGGGCGGCCGCCACCCGGCTGGCGCGCTATCTGATCAGCCGGCCCGTGCAGGCGCGCTTTCGCCGCGAGCTGGGCTGGTTCTCGGCCCGCCGCGACGTTCCCGTCGACGCCGCGGGCGGGCTGCTGCAGGGCTTCGCCGCCATGCGCGACGACGTGCGCGCGCGCCCGGAGGGCCCCGACTACCCGCGCCTCAGCCGGCTCTGGCAGGAGGCGTTTCGCGCCGCGGTGTTCGAAGGCGCCGACCCGCCGGCGGCGCTGGCGCGCGCCGCGCGCGAGCTGGCCCAAGGCGGGAGGTGAAACCATGACGCCGCGCCAGACGCCCGCCGTCCTGCTCCTCGCTCCGGTCGTCCTCTTCCTCGCCCTCTTCCTCGTCTACCCGATCGCCTACGCCTCGAAGCTGGCGTTCACCGATCCCCTGAACGGCCACTTCCCCAGCCTGGCGAACTTCGCCGTCCTGGCGCACGACGACTTGTTCTGGCGCGCCGTGCGCAACAACGCCCTGCTTCCCTTTTTGTCCGTGATCGTCGAGATCGCGCTAGGCCTGGCTCTGGCGCTGTTCCTGTCGGAGCGCTTTCGCGGCCGCCGCCTGCTGCGCATGGTCGTCGTTCTGCCGTTCGCCCTACCGGAGATCGTCGTCCTCACCATGATGCGCTACGTCTTCGCACCGCGCGGCTACGCCAACGCCGCTCTTCTCGCCGCCGGCCTTCCCGCCGTCGACTGGCTACGCCCGGGGCAGCCGCTGGCGCTCGCCACCGTCGTCCTGGTCGACGCATGGCACGTCACGCCCGTCGTCTTCCTGATGCTGCTCGCCGGCTTGAGCGCGATCCCGGACGAAATCGAGGAGGCGGCGCGGCTCGACGGCGCCGGCCGCCTGGCGCGGCTGCGCTTCATCACCCTACCGCTGCTGCGCCCGGCCATTCTGGCGGCGCGTGCTGCTGCGCGGCGTGGACGCCTTGCGCATCTTTGCCACCCCGCTGGTGCTCACCGGCGTGGAGGGCGTGCCGGTCTTGTCGACGTATGCGTATCACCAGTGGTCCGACTACGGGAACGACGCCGCGGCCGCGGCCGCGTCGACCACTCTCGCCGTCCTGAGCCTCCTCGTGTGCCTGCCGCTGTTGCGGCGCCGGGAGGCCCGGTGAAGCGCAACGCGGCACTGGCGCTGGGAGGGCTGGTCATCACCCTGCTCGCCCTCTTCCCCCTGGCGCTGATCCTCAAGCAGGCGCTCACCCCCGAGATCGAGAGCTTCGCCTGGCCGCCGACGTGGTTTCCCCACACCGTGACGCTGGCGAACTTCCGCACCTTGCACCGTACGGTCGAGCTTGCGCGCGGATTCGGCCTGAGCGTACTGGTGGCCAGTCTCACCATGGTTTCGACTCTCGGCCTGACGGTATCCGCGGCCTGGATCGCGGCCCGGCGCCCGCGCCTCGATCGCCCGCTCGACGCGACGCTGGTGATCGCGCGCGTCTTCCCCTCCATCGCGCTGGCGGTGCCGCTCGCGGTCATCTTCGTTCGCCTGCATCTATACAACCACCCGGCCGGGCTCGGCCTGTGGCTCGCCCACACGCTGCTCGCCATCCCGTTCGCCTTCTTCATCCTGCGCAACGGCTTCCGCGCCATTCCGGTCGAGCTGGAGGAGGCCGCGCTGCTCGACGGGGCCTCCCGCGCCGGCGCCTTCTGGCGCGTCACCCTGCCGCTCGCGCGCCCCTCGCTCGGCGCCGCCGCCCTGCTGGTCTTTCTGGTGTCGTGGGACGAGTTCGCCTACGCCCTTCTCCTGCAGGTCACCAATCGCCCGCTGCCTCCGCTGCTCTACTACCTGGCCGTCTTCGGCCATCCGGGCCTGGCCAGCGCCGTGGCCGCCATCATGCTCGTTCCCGCCGTGCTGCTCATTCTCGTTCTCGAGCCGGCGCTGCGCAGCGGCGCACTGACGGGGAGCGGACGCTGATGGCGGATGCGGTGTTCGAGGGCGTCAGCAAGCGCTTCGCGGAGATCGCCGCCCTGGACGGCTTCGATCTGCGCGTCGCCGACGGCGAGCTGATCACCGTGCTCGGGCCTTCGGGGTGCGGCAAGTCGACCCTGCTGCGACTCACCGCCGGCCTGGAAAGCCTTTCCGACGGATCGATCGACCTCGGCGGGCGGCGAATCGACACCCTCCCGGCGCGCGAACGCGACGTCGCCATGGTTTTCCAGAACTACGCGCTCTACCCGCACATGACCGTTCTCGCCAACATCGAGTTCCCCCTGCGCATGCGCGGGGTCGCCGCGACGCCACGACGCGAACACGCCCGCGAGGTCGCGGCCCTGCTCGAGCTCGAGGAGCTGCTGGCCCGGCGGCCGGCGCAGCTCTCCGGTGGCCAGCGCCAGCGCGTCGCCCTGGCGCGCGCGCTGGTCCGCAACCCCGCCCTCTTCCTTCTCGACGAGCCGCTGTCCAACCTCGACGCGCGCCTCAGGTTGAGCGTCCGCCAGTACATCCGCGACGTCCAACGCCGCCTGCGCGTCACCACCCTCTACGTGACGCACGATCAGACCGAAGCCATGACGCTTGGCGATCGCGTCGTCGTCATGAATCACGGCCGGATTCAGCAGGTCGCCAGCCCCGCCGACGTCTACGAGCGACCGGCCAACTCGTTCGTCGCCGGCTTCGTCGGCACGCCGCCCATGAACCTGCTGCCGGCCAGCTACGCGGCCGGCGTGCTGCGCCTCGGCGGGCAGGCCATAGCGGTGCCGCCGCCCCTGCACGGGCACTTGCAGGCGGCCGGCGGATCGCTCCTGATCGGGATCCGACCGGAGGCTTTCCGCCCGGCGGAGCCCGCCGCCGGCGCGGTTGCCGCCGCGCTCGATCGGCAAACGCGAGAGAACCTGGGCAGCGAGACCATCGTCCGCGGGCGCATCGGCGACCTGCCCGTCACCGTACGCCTCTTCGGAGCCGCGGGCGCGCTGCCGGAACGCGTGTTCGCGCCGGTCGACGCGTTTCACTTCTTTTCGGCCGCGGGTGAGGCGCGACTGATGTAAATGCCGCCGCGCCACGACATTGCCGGCGCGGCCCCGATTCCGTATCCTGGTGCCATCGACGACGCACCACTCCCATACGGAGGACGACATGCGAACTCTGCCCCGCCTGCACACCGCCGTCTTCGTCATCTGCGCGTGCGCCTGCACCGCTTCCGCGGCCCGCGCCGCCGAAGCCTCCGACCGGCGCACCATCTCGGTCACCGGCGAGGGGAAGGTGACGGCCACGCCCGATCTGGCGATCGTCTCCTTCGCCGTCGAGACCACCGCGACCGAGGCCAGCGCCGCCGGGGCGGAGAACGCGCGCAAGAGCACCGCCGTGGCCCAGGTGATCAAGAAGCGCCTGAGCGACAAGGACAAGCTGACGACGACGCACTACTCGCTCGATCCGGTCTACGAGCAACGCGAGCGCGCCACCAACCAGCCACCCAAGATCACCGGCTACGTGGCGCGCAACGAGGTTCGCGTCGAGACCCACGCGATCGATCAGGTCGGCGAGCTCATCGACGTGGCGACGAAGGCGGGCTCGAACCGGGTGAGCGGGCTGCAGTTCACCCTCGACGATCGCTCCGCCTACCTGCGCGAGGCGCTGGCGAAGGCCGGCGCCGAGGCCCGCCAGCAGGCCGAGAGCGTGGCAAAGGCGATCGGCGTACAACTGAAGCAGGTCGTTTCGGCGACGACCTCGAGCGGTCCCACCGTCGTGCCGCAGCGCTTCCAGGCCTTCGGCATGGCCGCGGCCGAATCGCGCGCCCAGACGCCGGTGGAGGCGGGCGAGGTCACCGTCGACGCGGTTCTGCAGGTCACGTACGAGATCGAATGAGCCGCCGCTGCAGCGCTCGATCGTAGGACCGGGCGTCAGGGATGCAGGCCGACGCCCCGCAGGCCGCAGTCCTCCGGCAGTCCGAGCATGCAGTTCATGTTCTGGATCGCCGACGAGGCGGCTCCCTTGCCCAGATTGTCGAGGGCGCCGAAAACGACGACCCCCCCGCGGCGCTCGTCGACGTCCACACCGATGTGCACGAAGTTGGACCCGGCGAGCAGACCCACGCTCGGGTAGGGCAGGTACTGCCAGCTCGCCTTCGGATCCTTCTCCAGCGTGTTGATGCGGATGAAGGGCTCGCCGGCGTAGAAATCCCGGTAGAGGGCGAGGACGTCGGCGCGACTCACGGAACGGGTGGCGAAGCCGTGGCAGCCGGCGAGGATGCCGCGCGTGAACGGGCAGTAGTACGGCGTGAAGTGGACGGTGACCGGCGCGCCGGCGGCGCCGGACAGCTCCTGCTCGATCTCGTAGGTGTGGCGGTGATCGACGACGTTGTACGGGAACGCCGAGTTGCCGATCTCGCTGTGATGCGTCGGCACCGAGGGATCCGCCCCGGCTCCCGAGCTGCCGGAGAGCCCGTCCACGACCACCCGGTCGAGCTCGATCCAGTGCTCTCTGGCCAGCGGCGCCAGGCTGAGGATGCTCGTGTAGGCGAAGCAGCCGGGGTTGGCCACCAGGCGCGCCTGGGAGATCCGTTCCCGGTGCAGCTCTGTGGCGCCGTAAGGCGCTTCCTCGACGAGCTCCCAGCACGTGTGCGAGGCCTTGTAGACGCGCTCGAACAGGGCGCGGTCCTTGAGCCGGAAGTCCGAGCCGACGTCGACGACTTTCGCCCCCTGCTCGAGATAGCGCGGCGCGCGCGTCATCGATTCGCGCGACGGCATGCAGAGAAACACCACGTCGCACGGCGTCGCCTCCTCTTCCTTGATGAAGCGGAGACCGGAGCCGATCAGATTGCGGTGAACGGATTCCAGCTTCTTGTCCGCCCGTGACGTCACCCAGGCGATGCTCGCCCGAGGGTGCACGAGGAGCAGGCGCAGCAGCTCTCCCCCCGAGTATCCCGAGCCGCCCACGATGCCCACGCGAATGGTCGATTGGTTCACTCGCCTACTCCTTCCCGGATCGGAATCGCCGATCGGCCTCGATGCAGGCGAACGTTATCTCGCCCGGGGCGGCGGGAAAAGCCCGCTCGTTCCACGGAGAGAGAAACCGCGGGCCGGCCGCTCAGCACTGCAGGTCGCTCTGCGCCGCGAAGAACCAGATCCGCACCCAGATGCGGGCGAGCATGAAGGCGGCGCCCCACAGCAGAGAGCCGGTGACGCCGATGCCGAGAGTGGCGGGGATCGTCAGACCGATGGCCTGATACAGCGCCCACAGCGCGAGCGCCGCCGCCTGCAACGCCACGGCGAGGGGAAACGCCCTCTCCCCGCCGTGCAGCACGAAGCCCCAGGCCCACCGGTAGGCCGCCAGGGCGGTCTGACCGCTGGCGCACGTGCGGATGCGCGCGTGGTCGTGAACGGCGACCAGGAACACGCAGCCGACCCCCCACAGCAGGGCCGCGCCACCGCCGATATAGGACCAGAGCATCGCCGAGGGGCTGCTCGCGGTCCAACGCCCGAGTCCCCACACCGCTGCGGCGACGGACGCCGAGAACGCCGCCAGGACCAGCGCCGCGACGACGTACAGCGCCCCCATGCGCAGCATCGAGTCCGCGCCGCGCAGCCACGCCTCGCGCATCCTCGCATTGGGCCCGCCGCGCACGGCCAGGATGATCACCGCGTGCAGCCAGAACCACACCAGGACGTACCCCAGAGCGAGCAACGCCGCCACGACGAGGAGCATGCGAAAGCCTTCGCCGTGATGCAGGTAGAGATCGATCAGCACATTCGCATCCAGGTTCTCGAGCAGCGTGCGCGTGGCGAGCGACCCGTCCAGAGCCACGCGCAGCCAGTACCCAGCGGCGAGCGCGAAGAGGACGCCGAACAGGGCGTTGATCAGCCAGAAGACGATGGCCAGCGACCACCACCGAGCGGCGATCCGGGCCCCGAGGCGAAGCGCGCGTCGCATGTCGAACGAGCTCCGTGGCAACAAACGTCGGCTCGACAGCCGCCGTCAGAGCCCGGTCGCGAGATGAAGTATCCCTTCCAGCCACAGGCCCCAGCGGCCGGCCAACCGCGCGATGCCCTTCGTCGCGGGCGACCGCATGCGCGAGTTGTTCAGTCGGTCGACGTCCAGCGGTAGCTTGTCCTCCGGGTCGACGACCGCGTAGGAGAGGCGCACGGTGCTGGTGATGTCGAGCCGGTGCCAGCGCTCGCGGCCATCCCACAATTCGTGCGTCTCGCTGCCGTC
The DNA here is from genome assembly GCA_963721115.1 of uncultured bacterium. Classification (GTDB taxonomy): domain Bacteria; phylum Desulfobacterota; class Binatia; order HRBIN30; family CADEER01; genus CAVRIA01. The sequence goes on along the minus strand of CAVRIA010000018.1, from coordinate 47,209 downwards.
GTCGAAATTGAGCAGGATGTCGACCGGCATCTGCACCTCGCCCCGGCGCTCGACGACGATCTCGTTGCGGTAGCGCGGCGGCGCCGACGACCGCACGGGCTCGCTCTTGCCTTCGGTCGCGGCGCCTTCGAAGGGCCGCACCTTTCGCACGTCGACGCGGGACACCGCGTAGTCGAGGCTGCCGCTGCCGTCCACCACCTGTTTGAAGAACCAGGACAGATCCTCACCGGTACTGGCCTCGATCGCCGCGCGCCAATCCGCTCCGGTCGGGTGGCGGAACTGCCACTGCCGGAAATAGTCGCGCAGCGCCAGGCGCAGCCGGTCTCCTCCCAGATAGCTGTCGAGCGTACGCAGCATCAGCGCCGTCTGGGCATACGCGGTACTGTCGTAGCTCTGGCGGTCGAGCATCAGGTAGGCGCTGCGCGCGATCGGGTCGAAGCGGCCGGCGGTCAGGTAGCGCAAGCGCTCCTCCGCGGTGGCGTCGACCCGCAACCCGAAGAGGTCGACGTAGCTGCCGCGCGGCCCGTATACGTCGTCCATGATGCGGCCCTCGACGTACGTGTTGATTCCCTCGTCGAGCCACGGCTCGTTTACCTCGTCGTTGGCGACCATCCCGTACCAGTACTGGTGCCCGAACTCGTGCACGGTGACCAGCTCGGGAAAGCGGATGCCCGCCGGCATCCACCAGGCGGTTCCCACCGTGATCAGGGTCGGGTACTCCATGCCCGCGGCGCCGAAGCCACCGGGACCCGGGTCGACGACGGTCAGGAGCGGGTACGGATACGGACCGAACCAGGCCGCGTAGCGCGCCATGGCGTCGCGCAGAGCGTCGAGATAGCGATCGGTCTGGCGCAGGTGATCGGGCTGGATCAGAAGGCGGACGCGTACGTCCCCGATGTGCCGCTCGACGACGCGGAAGCGAGGATCGGCGGTCCAGGCGAAGTCGTGGACCCTCTCGGCGCGCACCTGGATCGTCCTGGTTCCATCCGCATTGGCGCGCTCGCCGGTGACCACGCCGGTCGACCCGACGACGAACTTCTGCGGCACCGTGAGCGCGACGTCGTAGGTGCCGAAGTCGGCGTAGAACTCGGTCGTGGAGTGGTACTGGTGACAGTTCCACGCGCCGTTCTCGAAGACCCCCACCTTGGGGAACCACTGCGCGACGAAGTAGAACGGCGCCGCCTCTCCGGAGCGCATGAGCAGGCGCGGCAGGTGGGCGACGAAATCGAACGCGACGTCGACGCTGCCGCCGGGAGCCACCGGCTTCCGCAGCGGCAGGCGAGCCACGGTTCGGTCGTGCCGATTGCCGTCGTCGGGACGAATGAACTCGAGGTCGTGCGTGGCGTCGCGGTCGCCGATCCGGATTGTGGTGACGTCGATTCCACCCCACGGGTCGGTGTACCAGGAGCTCCACTGGCGCCCGGCGTCCGGGAGGTCCGACATCAGGGTCGTGCGGTTGTTGGCGAAGGCGTTGAGGTAGAGGTGGAGGCAGAGGTCCCTGGCGGGGGTCTTGGTGGTGTTGGTCCAGTGCAACAGCGCGTGCGCCGGCACCTCGTTCCGCTCGGGAACCAGGCGGGCCTGGATCTCGTAGTCGGCGACGTCGAGCTTCGGCGGCGCTGGCCCGGCGGCCATCGCCGGGGCGGCGAGCGACAAGGCGAGCAGGAGCACTCTCCGTTTCAGACGGTGGCGTGGCACCAGCGAGTCTCCCGTGTCATCAGCTCGATTCCTCGTCCTCTTTGGCACAGTCCGACGGAGAGCGTCCAGATGCCGAAAGACGGGCGCGGCGCGGCCAGCGAGCCCTCAGTCGTCCTCGGGCGTGCGGAACTTGTCGTGACAGGTTTTGCAGTTGGAGAACATCTGCTTCGCCGCCGCGCCGGCGTCGCCGCCGTCGCGGGCCGCCACGGCGAGGGCGGCGGCATCCTTCTGGAGCGAGGCCGTGAGCTTCTCGAACTCCGCCCAGTTCTGCCAGATCTCGGGTTTGGCGCGCGACTTCTCGTCGGTGCTCCCCTTCGGAAACAGGGCGGCGATGCTCTTCGCCTTCGTGCTGATGGCTTCGGCGTGCGGGGGCACCTTGCCGACCTCGTTCGCCTTCATGGCCTGTCCGATCTTCTTGGCGTGATCCCCGATCGACTCCATGAGCTCGTGCCGGTCGCGAATCGGCCCGGCGGGCAGATCCTCGTCCTTCATGTGAGCGGAAACCGCCGTCGCCAGGGTTGCGGCACCGACGACCACCCCGATCCAAACCATCCTGCGCATCAATCACTCCTTTTCCGTGTCCGATGTCCGGGCGGGTCACGTCCGGATCAGTCACCGCCGACGTCGTGTACGACCGGCGCAACCGTTTTCAGGTATTTTGCGATCGTCCGCAACTCCTCCTCGGGCGCCGACGAGTATCCCGGACCGCCGCCGTACCCGTCGACCACCTCGGCCATCAGGCCCTGCACGTTGTCGAAGTTGGGCAGCATTCCGCTGTGCAGGACTCCCGTGATGTCTTCGACGTCCCAGTCTCCGATGCCCGTCTCCGGGTCCGGTGTGATGTTGGGAACCGGCTTTCCCGTCGGCCCCACCTTCGCCCCGGCCAGGTGGAGAGCGCCGTCGGGCGCCCCGTACCAGGTGCGTGGGGTATGGCAGTCGGAGCAGATCGACACGTGCTCGGCTAGATAGCGCCCGCGCTCGACCCCACCGGCGGGCGCCGTGGCGGGCGGCGCCACCGAGCCGGCGAAAAGCAGCCGCCAGGCGCGGTACCCCAGACGGGCGAACGGGAAGCTCACGTCGTGCGGCCGGTTGGCGCGCCGCACGGCGGGCAGGGAGCGCAGGTAGGCGACCAGATCGCGCACGTCGCGATCCGACATGCCGGCATACAGGTAGTACGGCATGACGGGGGCCTCGACCCCCTTGCCGCGCGCGTCGCCGGCGCGGATCGCGGCGACGATCTCCTCGTCGCTCCACCTTCCGATACCGGTCTCCGGATCGGGAGTGATGTTGCTGCCGTAGAAGGTTCCGAAAGGAGTCGGCAGGGGCCGACCCCCCGCGCCGATCGGTCCCTCCTTCATGCTGTGGCAGCCGCAGCCCCCCGCCAGGGCGAAGACGACACGTCCGCGCTCGGCGTCGCCGGGCGGCGCGGCCACGGCCGGCACCGCACGGACGAGCAACCAGAGAACGAGCGCCGCCGCGAATTGATGACGATTCATCCGAAGGCTTTCGATTACAGACCGGGCCGCGATTCTCAAGCTTCCCCGGCGACCCGTTTGCGGGGCGCCGGGGAAGTCTGTTACCTCAGCGCGGCGAAAGTCCGGCGGCACCCGAAGAGAGGAAGGCGCGGCAGTGGCGACGCAGACGACGGCACGGGGGACCTGGTCGAGCAGCATCGGCTTCGTCGTGGCCGCGGCCGGCTCGGCGATCGGCCTGGGCAACATCTGGAAGTTTCCGTACGTCACGGGCCGCAACGGCGGCGGCGCCTTCATCCTGATCTACATCGGCTGCGTCGCCTTCATCGGCGTCCCCATTCTGCTCGCCGAGTTCCTGATCGGCCGCCGGACGCAGCGCAATCCGGTGGGCGCGTTCAGCGCCCTGCGCCCGGGCACGCCGTGGTCTCTGGTCGGCTGGCTCGGCGTCGCTTCCGGCTTCCTCATCCTCTCGTACTACGGCGTCGTCGCCGGCTGGGTTCTCGACTACGTTTTCCTGTCGCTGCGCAACAGCTTCGCCGGCCTGCCCCCGGATCGGATCTACGCCCTCTTCTCCGACCTGGAGGGCAGCCTGCCGCGCCAGATCCTGTGGCAGGGTGTGTTCATGGCGTTGACGATCGGCATCGTCGCCGGCGGCGTCCAGTCCGGGATCGAGCGCGGCAACGCGATCATGATGCCGCTGCTCGCCCTGTTCATGGCCGGCCTGCTCGTGTACGCCGCCACGACCCCCGGCGCGGGCGCCGGTTACGACTTCCTGCTCACGCTGCGCTGGGACCAGGTCACCCCCCGCGCCTTCCTCGATGCCATGGGGCAGGCCTTCTTCTCGCTCAGCCTGGGGATGGGAGCAATGATCACCTACGGCAGCTACCTCGAGCGCGACGTCAATCTGTTTCGCTCCGCCTGGTACGTGGCGCTCAGCGACACCGCCATCGCGCTCTTCGCCGGCCTGGTCATCTTTCCGCTCGTCTTCGCCTTCGGCCTGGAGCCCGCCGCCGGTCCCGGGCTCCTCTTCCGCACCCTTCCGGTCGCCTTCGCCCAGCTGCCGGTGGGCTGGCTCATCGCCGCCGTCTTCTTCCTGCTCGTCACCTTCGCCGCGCTGAGCTCCGCGATCTCGCTGCTGGAGGTCGTGGTCGCGTACTTCGTCGACGAGCGCGGTTGGACGCGGCGCCGCGCCGCCGTCGGCCTCGGCCTGGTGATCTTCGTGTTGGGAATCCCGTCGGCGATGGGAGAAGACGTTTTGGCCTTCATGGACAGCCTGGCGAGCAACTACATGCTGCCCCTGGGCGGTCTCGCCACGGCCGTCTTCGCGGGCTGGGTGCTGACCCGCCACGAGCGCAGCGACGAGGTCTCCCACCCCGCCCTGTGGCGCTACCTGTTCCACGGTTGGTCCTTTCTTCTGCGCTACGTCAGCCCCGTCGCCGTCGCCGTGGTATTCCTCGAGCAGGCCGGCGTGCTCTCCTGGCTCTTCCGCAGATAGCCGGCCTCTTCTCGTTCCCTTTCGGCGCGCCGCCCGCGCACCGTGCCGCCGTCACGCCGCGCACACGAAGTCGCGCAGCTCGCGCAACCCCATCGCCTCGAGGGCAGCGCGGATCTCGTTGCGCGCCGGCGCCCCGGCGACCGAGGCCACGATCGGCCGCGTTTCGACCGACCGCAGCCCTTCCGGGGCGATCACGGGAGCGCCGTGAATGCGCATTCCGAGACGTCCCGGATGCACCTCGATGATGTGCGAGGGTTCCTTGCCGTGCGCCAGAAGCGCACGCCGCAGCTCCCGTCCCGTCGCCCCGTACCCCCAGAGGACGTAGCGCGGCGAGCGCGCCAGGAAGCCGCGCGCCAGGAAGTGCGCCTTGCACGCGGTGAAGCGCTCGATGGCGTACGGCGCCCCGACCCGCGAGAGGCGCTCGGGCCGGTTGCGCCACGCCAGCAGACGGCGCGGCACGATGCCGATCTCCCTCCCCGCAGCGAGCAGGCGCAAGACCAGGTCGTAATCCTCCGGCCAGCCGCAGTCGCGATAACCGTGGCGGCAGAGGATTTCGCGCCGAATCATCAGGGCCGGATGCGCGATCGGACACTCGACGAGCGCTTCCCGCCGCAGGGCGAGTGGCGAGTCGATCACGTTCAACCAGCGCTCGTAGGCGCGGCGGCCCGCCGCGAGATCCCGGCGCGGAAAGACCCGCACCCGGCACCCCACGGCGGCGAGCCCCGGCTGCCGCTCCAGTGCGTCGTGCTGGGCGGCGAGGCGCTCGCGATGCATCAGGTCGTCGGCGTCCATGCGCGCCACGTAGGCTCCCCGGCAGCGCGCCAGACCGGTGCACAGCGCCGGAACCAACCCGCCGTGCGGCTGCGTCACGATGACGAAGCGCCGGTCGCGGTCCGCGAAGGAGCGCGCCACGAGCTAGCGAGTCGTCCTCGGAGCCGTCGTCGACGACGACGCATTCCCAGCTCGACAGCGTCTGCCGTCGTATGCTGCGCAGGCAGGCGGCCAGCGTGGTCCCCGCATTGAAGACGGGAATCAGAACCGAGACGCGGGGAGCAACCACGGTGCCATCGCCCCCCTTCTACGGCGTCGGCTTGCCGGGGTTCTCCTCCTGCCCGGACGCCCACTCGACGACGGGATCGACCCACGCCGCCACGGGTCGATAGAACGCCCCGTGACCACCCCCGACGTGGATCTCGATCTCGCGCCGCACGGGGGAACCGCTTCCTCCGGTGAGGTCGCGGCACGAGCGGCCGATGTCGTCGCTCGCCTCGTGAATGGAGAGGATGCGCCCCACCAGACGGGGGGGATCGGTCCGCATCCCGTTGCCGCATGCGGCCAGAAGAACGAAGTTCACCCGCGGGTTGCGAAGAAGCTCCGAGGTCCGGATGGCGATGGCGCCTCCCTTCGAGAAGCCGACCACCGTGACGCGCTCGGGGGCGACGCCCTGTTCGATCAGAGAGTCCACCTCGGAAGCGACCTGCCCGGCGTAGGCGCCGACCTCGGTGCCGCGCGGGCGCGCCTGGCTGATGACGACGAAGCCGCGCTCGGCAAACGTGTCGAGAATGCGGCGGTACTCGTAGACACCGAAGCGGGGACTGGTCGGACGGACGCCTTCCGCTTCGATGATGGCGCCGTGCAGGTAGATCAGGTAGCGAGCCGCCGCGTCCGCGTGCTCCGGCACCCGCGGCAGCACGGCACTGGCCCATGCCGCCCTGGGAGTCGCCGGTGCCGGCTCCGCCCCTAGCGCCGGCGCGGTCGAGATCAGGGTCAGGACGAGAAACAGGGCCGGACGCGCGGCGCGCGCTGCAGCTGGCACCCGGCGCGCCGCGTCAGTCGCCGGGGGAGAGAAACGCTCGCACATGTTCCAAAAAGACCGCGAGCTGGTCGTGGTGCACCCAGTGACCCGCCCCCTCGATGTTGACGGCCCGGTAATCGTGGAAGGCGCGCGCGCGCCCGTCGATCTCCGGGTCGGTGGCCCAGGATTCCGTACCGCGCAGCAGCAGCAGCGGACACGTGATCTGCGTCCAGATCTCCTGCGCGTCCCCCATGTTGAACAGGTAAGGCGAGGTGGCGCGCACGTAGTTGTCGAACTTCCACAGGTAGGTGCCGTCCTCGTCGCGATACGACCCGTGCACGGTCAGGTGCCTGGCCTGCTCGGCCGTGAGGCGCGGATTGGCGTCGCGCATGCGCGCCACCGCGTCGTCGAGACTCTCGTAGCGGTGCGAATGGCGCTTGGACAGCGCCCGCATCTCCGAGATCCAGATTCGCATGCGCTCGTGCGCCGGGCGCTCGCGCAGCAGCTCGGGCGGCGGTCCCAACCCCTCGATGGCCACCACCTTCCTCACCCGCTCCGCATAGGTACCCGCGTACTGCAGCGCGATCGAGCCACCGAGCGAGTGGCCGATGATGGTCACCGGGAAGATCTGCAGCGCGTTGAGCAGCTGGGCGACGTCGAGCGTGTAGTCGACCATGGCGTAGCTGCCGCCGATCGCCCACTGCGAGTCGCCGTGCCCGCGCAGATCGGGGGCGACGACGTGATAGTCGCGGCGCAGCTCCTGCGCCACCCAGTCCCAGTTGCGGGCGTGGTCCCGGCCGCCGTGCACGAGCAGGAGCGGCGGCTTGTCCTGGTTGCCCCAGTCGACGTAATGCAGCTTCAGTCGCTGCGAGTAGAAGTAGTGCGAGGTCGGGCCGATCAGCGATTCGGACATGCCGGCTCAGATCCCTTCCTCGAACCGGTTGCCGACCACCAGGCCGACCACCAGCAGCGCTCCGACGAGAAGCACCTGCAGGCTGGTCGAGACGAAGTAGGGGTACGCCATCAGGGCGACCCCGAACAGCGTCGGCGCGCCGCGCCGCTGCTTGCGGCCGAACGCGAACGCCGCCATGCCGACCATCGAGAAGAGGAAGGACGTCAACAGATAGCCCGAGTCCATGGTTGCTTCCTTTCGGCGGGCGGCATGGCCGCCGGCCGGGTGTCATCGTACTCGCCTCCGGGGCGCGGAAAAAGGCCGTTCTCGCCGTTGCCGGACGCCGTTCGGCTCTCAGACGATCCGCGTCGCGTGTCCGCCCCAGTAGCGGTCCTTCAAGAGCCGCTTGTAGAGCTTACCGGTCGGATGCCGCGGCAGCTCCGCCGCGAAGTCGATGCTGCGCGGGCACTTGTACTTCGCCAGCTGGTCGCGACAGAAGTCCAGCAGCTCGCGCTCCAGGTCCGGGCCGGCCTCGCCCATGTCGAGCGGCTGAACGACCGCCTTGACCTCCTCGCCGAGGTCCGCGTTCGGCACTCCGAAGACGGCCACGTCAGCCACCTTGGGATGCGTGACGAGCACGTTTTCCGCCTCCTGCGGGTAGATGTTCACCCCGCCGGAGATGATCATGTTGGCCTTGCGGTCGGTCAGGTAGAGGTAACCCTCGGCGTCGAGGTAGCCGATGTCGCCGAGCGTCGACCACCCCTTCTCGTTGCGCGAGGCGGCGGTCTTGTCGGGATCGTTGTGATATTCGAAGCTGGCGCCGCCGGCGAAGTAGACGCCGCCGATCTCCCCCGCGGGCAGCTCGCCGCCCTGCGACCCGACGATGTGGATCTCGCCGAGCAGGGCGCGGCCGACCGAGCCCCGGTGCGCCAGCCACTCGATCGAATCGATGGCCGTGAAGCCGTTGCCCTCGGTGCCGGCGTAGTACTCGTACAGGATCGGTCCCCACCACCCGATCATCTGCTCCTTCACCGGAATCGGACAGGGCGCGGCGGCGTGGATCGCGACCCGCAGACTGGACAGGTCGTATCGGGCACGCTCCTCCTCGGGTAGCTTGAGCATGCGCACGAACATGGTCGGCACCCACTGGCTGTGGGTGACCCGGTGGCGCTCGATCAGCCGCAGCGCCTCGCACGGATCGAACCTCTCCATGACGACCGTGGTGGCGCCGAGGCGGTGCAGTGCCATGCAGAAGCGCATCGGGGCGGCGTGATAGAGCGGCGCGGGAGAGAGGTACACGGTCTCCGGGCCGGTGGCGTACAGGTGCGACATGAGCTGCAAGAGTGCCGGCGGCGTACCAGCCGGCTGTCCAGACAGCGGTAAGCGGACCCCTTTCGGGCGCCCCGTGGTGCCGGACGAGTAGAGCATGTCCTGGCCCTCGCGCTCGTCCGCCAACGCCTCGGGCGACTCGGAGCGGAGCGCGTCCTCATAGGAGGCGTACCCGTCCGCGGCGCCGTCCAGCATGAGCCGCGCCGTCGCCTGCGGGATCTGCGCGCGCACACCGGCTGCCTCGTCGGCCTTGTGTGCCGACGTCAGGAACACCCGGGCGCCGCAGTCGTTCACGATGTAGGCGATCTCTCCCGGCGTGAGGCGCGAGGAGACCGGCGTGTAGTACAGTCCGGAGCGCTGCGCCGCCCAGGCGATCTCGAAGAAGCGGGGATGGTTCTCCAGACAGAAGGCGATACTGTCCCCCGGCCGTAGGCCGAGCGACCGGAAGAGCCGGGCGCAGCGATTGGAGCGGGCGTCGAGCTCGCCGTAGGTGACCACCTCGCCGCTGCCGGCCATGACGTAGGCCGGCCTCTCCGGCGTCCGCCGGCCGTGCTCCCCTGGGTACACGTCACAGACCCTTGCACGCCACCAGATCCAGCACGCCGATCTTCTGCTTCACCTTGCAGAATGGCTTGCCGCCGCCCGAGGGGATCGGGTTGCCGGTGAACAGTGCCTCGGCGCACTGGCCCGCCTCCGCCTGGGCGCTCGCCGCGCCCGGAGCGGGACGAGCGGCGAGCACGACGTCCGCCTGCACGCGCGTCAGCGGCACGACCGGATTCCGATCCAGGGTGGCGTCCTTGGCCTTGATCTTCATCTGCACCGCCGACTTCCCCGAGCCGCGCAGGTCGCGGACGAGAATGGTGGAGATCCCCTTGGCCGAGCCCGGAGTGCACGAGGGCGGCAGGGCGCCGCTCTTGTTCTTGTACTTCCAGGTCGTCCGTCCCGTGCTGCCGACGGTCTTCCAGCCGTCGCGCGAGCCGCACGGCGTCAGCGCGCCGGGGACGTCCGCCTCGTACACGACCCCGTCCTGATCGGCGATCCGCACGTAGACGCCGTTCGTCGCCGGGTCGATGGGCAGGGCCGATGGGGCGGGATTGAAGAAGCCCTTCAGGAGGACGCCCTGGCTGCCCGCCGCGCGGGAGATCTTCTTCACGCTCAAACGGAACTTGGCCGGATACTGATTGGGGGGCGTGGCCGGCGCGCTGGTCCACACCAGGGTCGTACATTCGTCCGAAGCGTCGGGCTTGCCGTCCCCGTCGGCGTCCGAACAGCCGGGGATGGGCTGGTTCACGCAGCCCAGCACGCTGTCGCACGAGTCGGCGGTGCAGCCGTCGGTGTCTGCGCAGTCCATCGACGGACCGGGCATGCATAACCCGCCGCTGCACGCGTCGTTCTCTGTGCAGATGTCTCCATCGTCGCAGGGGGCGCTGTTGGGGGGATTCTCGCAGGAGCCGTTGCTGCACACGTCGTCCGTGCAAGGGTTGCCGTCGCTGCAATCGAGCGGCGTCCCTGCGCACGAGCCGCCGCTGCACAGGTCCCCCTGCGTGCACGCGTCGCCGTCGTCGCAGGAGGCAGTGTTCGCCGTGCCTTGACAGCCCAGCACGGGGTCACACGCATCGTCGGTGCAGACGTTGCCGTCGTCGCAATCCCGCGGCGCGCCGCCCATACAGCTGCCGCCGCTGCACACGTCGCCGACCGTGCACTGATCGCCGTCATCGCACGGATTCGCGTTGAAAGCGTTCGTGCACCCGGTCGAGGGAGTGCAGACGTCGTCGGTACACGCGTTCCCGTCGTCGCACTCGGCGTTGCTCTCACACAGCACGCAAGGCGTGAGCTGTGTGTCCAGTGTCAGGGTCGGCGGAATGCTGAAGACCGCCCCGGAGAGGTCCGGCGGGTCGGCGCGCGTACCGTAGTCGATGGGGATCTCGCCGGTGGCGTCGACGATGAACTGCCCGTGGAGCGCGATGGAGTCGCTGCCGATCACCTCGATCGAGCCGAGATTGCCGAGCGCCGAGATGACCGTCAGCGGAGCCACCGTGATATCGCACGCGTAGAAGGAAACGTCCCCTCCCCCCGCGCCCGCCGCGCCATCGGTGTTGATCGGACCGGAGATGCTGAGCGTGGTGGCGTCCATCTCCAGGAACAGCGCCCCATCTGCCAGCGTCGAGCGCCCGTGCGCGTCGATCGAGCCCGCCGAGACGACGTCGAGATCCGAGTCGAAGCTCAGATCGCCGGCACCGCCGTCCCCGCCTTCGAGGTCGATCGAGCCGGTGAATGAGATCAGCTCCGTCGCGTAAACGTCCAGCGAGCCGCCGTCTCCCTCGCTCCCCTGGGCGCGCAGGTCCATCGACCCCTGCATGTAGATGCGCGCCGCGTCCAACGTGAGACGCGCCGCCCGAGCAGTCGTAAGGCGCGGCCTTTGATGTCGACCTCGCCGGTGATGCGCAGATCCGCACCCGCGCTCAGGTCCACGTCGGCGCCGTCGCCGCAGTTCTCGCCGTTGTCGGCGCCGCGTCCGCGAAAGCGCGCCGGCATCGTCAGCGAGCCGCCGGCGGTGACGTCCCCGATGCCCGCGTCGCCGCTGTCGCCGCCGCCGTCCATGTCGACCTCGCCGAGCGTGACCGAGCCGTCCGCCACGACGCTGAAGTCGCCGCCGTCGAACTCCCCGCCGTCGATCTTGACCAGACCGAGCACGACGTCGCCACCAGCGGTGACGTCCAGCGAGCCACCGCCGCCCTGCGTGCCTCCCCCGGCGATGAGGTCGCCCGTGAGGTTGACGTTCTGCGCCGCGACGACGGTCACGCCGCCGCCCGAGGCGTAGAGCCCGTCTCCGTCGAGGTTCAGCTTTCCCACCCCGGAAACGGAGCCGCCGCTCGAATGCAGAGTGAGATTGCCCGCATCGCTGCCCACCAGCCTCACCGCGCCGGTGGAACGCGTCCCGTCGAGAGCGATGTCGTCCGTCGTTTCGATCAGGACGTTACCGCCGCTGGCGGTGGTGCTCCCCGTCGCCTTGATCTGACCGTTGGCGGTGATGGAGAAGGTGCGCGCCAGGATGGTGAGCGATCCGGTGTTCCCGGTGGGAAGGCTGTCGACGTTGAGGACCGCCCCCAGGACGACGGCGCGATTGCCGAAGTCGAGGACGACGTCGGCGTCGGCCGTCTTGTCACTCGCGATGACGCACGGGTCTCCGGTGCAGAACGAGTTCGGGCTGCTCAACGCCCAGAGCCGTGCGGGGTAGGCGAGGGTCAATAGCGCGCACAGAAGAGCGGCCCTGGCTCCGATTTCCTTCTTCGACATGGTCCTCTCCTCTCTCGGGTTGGCCCATTTTGCGCGAGAGCGACATCCGACGGTACTTGCGAGCGACGCGGGCTTCGACGTTGAAGACGATGCCGGCATCCACCTTCCTTGTTTCGATGCTATGGGCGCCCCTGTCAAGAAGAATGCGACGCGCCTCGGCTCTTGATCCGCGGGCGCGTTCGCCGTCTACTACCGTTCGATGATCGACCGAGATTGCGGAGGGCGAAGGCGGCGCTGCAGCGCACCGGGCGACGTCTGCGAAATGCTGGGGCAAACGCCGTGACGTTCGGCACCGTTCTCGAGGCCCTCGGCCTGAAATCCGCCCGCGGGGGCTCGCCGCGCGGCGAGCTTCTTGCCGCGCTGCGCCGGCATCTGACCCGACTCGGGCCCGAACGCCTCGACTACCTGGCGGCGTTCGCGGGGCAGCTTGCTCGCGTCGCATACGCGGATACGACCTTCTCGGAGGAAGAGAAGGCGTCGATCACGCGTTTGTTGCGCAAGCACATGGAGCTCGACGCCAACGAGGCGCGCCTCGTCGTCGACCTGGTGCGCCACGAGTCGGAGACCTTGCAGGGCATGCACCACTACCTGCTGAATCGGGCCATCAACGCGTATGCCTCGCCCGCCGACAAGGAGGCGCTGCTCGAATGCCTCTACGCCGTGGCCGCCGCCGACCGCCTGATTTCGAACGCGGAGGATCTCGAGATCCGCCGCATCGCCGCGGCCCTGCTCATCCCTCGCCGCGCCGCCAACGATGTCCGCGCTCGCTACCGGGACCGGCTCGAGGTGCTCAAGCTCGCCGGGCCGGGGGATCGCGCCGCCCGAGGCCGGCGGTCCTCGTCTTGATCCCGCCCCGCCACCGCGCCCATATTGGCCGTATGCGCAGCCATCGCCAGATTCTGCCCATGAACGTCCGGGCGCGCATGGGCTTCGTGAACATCACCCCCCAGGTCGAGGCCGCCCTGGCGGAGAGCGGCATCCGCGAGGGTCTCTGTCTGGTCAACTCGATGCACATCACCTCCAGCGTGTTCATCAACGACGACGAGCCCGGGCTGCACGAGGACTACGCCCGCTGGCTCGAGCAACTGGCGCCGTTCGATCCCAGCCCCGAGCGCTACCACCACAACCGCACCGGCGAGGACAACGGCGACGCCCACCACAAGCGCCAGGTCATGGGGCGCGAGGTGGTGGTCGCGGTCACCCGCGGCAAGCTCGACTTCGGGCGCTGGGAGCAGATCTTCTACGGCGAGTTCGACGGGAACCGCAGCAAACGGGTCCTGATCAAGATCATCGGGGACTGAACCGGTGCCTCAGAAGAGACTGATCCCGATCAGCACCACCGCGAAGTACGCCGCGATCACCGCGGCACCCGCGTAGTCCTTGGCCATCCGCTGGCCGGCGATGAGCCCGATCAGGGCCAGACCGGCGACGAACACGCCGGCCGCGGCGAGTCCCATGCCGGCGTGGCGAAAGCTGCCGAGCAGGATTCCGAGCCCGCACAACACCCCGGCGCTCAGCTCGAGCACGGTGAGCGTCCAGAACAGCAGCGGCACGAGGGGCTGCGGCACCGCGCCGTTCTTGAACACGTCGCGGATGTAGGCGAGGTTGCCCGCCGAGTCGAGCAGCTTGTCGAGCCCCGACTGCAGGAAGACCACGGCGAAGAAGCCCGTGGTCAGGAAGCGCCCCACCGCCTCCGGATTGGACAGCCAGCTCATTTGGTCCCTCCCCTCCTTTGGAAATTCGCCCCCGTGCGCGCTTCGCGCTCCCTCGGCCCCGCGCGCCGAGTCCGTGGGGCCTCCTGGTCCCTTTTCCGTCCCTTTTCCACGGGTCTTCGGGTGCGCGCAGCGCTTGATCACTCCTCAGGTTCTCGCCCGGACGGAGGCCGGGGCGTCGCTCGCCCCGCCGGCGGCGAGCAGGGAGGCGATCAGCTCCGCGGTCAGCTCGTCGAGACCGCCGACGACCGCATCCGCGAGCGTGAAGTCTTGACCGGCGGTGAACGCGTGCGGCACGGCGACACAGCGGCACCCCGCCCGCGCCGCCGCTCGCACGCCGCGCTCGGCGTCCTCGACGGCGACGCAACGGCCCGGCGCCAGGCCGAGCCGCGCCGCGGCGGTGACGAAGGCATCCGGAGCGGGCTTGGCCTCGCCATAGTCCTCGCGCGTCACCACCGCCGCGAACGCCGGCCGCAGGCCGAAGTGGTCGAGAACGAAGGCCGCCTCCTCGCGGTTGGAGTTGGTCGCCAGGGCGAGGGCGAAAGTACCGCCGAGGCGCGATACGGCCTCGCTCGCGCCGGGCATGAGGGCGGCGTCGGCGCCGCAGCATCTCCCGGTAGACCGGCCTCTTGCGCCGCCGCAGCTCGGCCGCCCCGAAGGGCAGGCGGTAGGTGTGAACGGCGTACTCCGGCCCGCGGCCGCCGGCGATCCACTCGCGGGCGTACTCGGCGCGGCCGATTTCGACGCCGACAGAAGTCAGAACGCTGGCGTAGGCGCGGTACTGCAGCTCTTCCGAGTCGACGATGACGCCGTCGAGGTCGAAGATCACGCCGGCGCTCGGCCGCATCCGCGGCTCCTCAGGTTCCCGCCGGAGTCAGCACCTTGGCGCTCTTGATGACGACCGGCTCCTTCGGCACGTCGCGGAACATGCCGTGCTGCCCGGTCGGAACCTTCTCGATCTTGTGGACCACGTCCATGCCGTCGATCACCTTGCCGAACACGGTGTACCCCCACCCCTGTGTGCTCTCGTCGCGATGATCGAGGAAGGCGTTGTCCTTCACGTTGATGAAGAACTGCGCGGTGGCACTGTGCGGATCGCTGGTCCGCGCCATGGCGATGGTCCCGGTCTCGTTCTTCAACCCGTTTCCCGCCTCGTTCTGAATCGGCGCGCGCGTCTTCTTCTCGTTCATGTCCTTGTCCACGCCGCCGCCCTGGATCATGAAGTTCGGAATGACGCGGTGGAAGATGGTGCCGTCGTAGAAGCCGGCTTTGACGTAGGTCAGGAAGTTCTCGACCGTCTTCGGCGCCTTGTCCGGATAGAGCTCGACCTTGATGTCGCCCATCGTCGTCGACAGCAGCACCACCGGATTCTTGCTCTCGGCCGCCTGCGCCGCGCCGAACCCCAGCGGCACCGCCAACAGAGCGGCGAACGCGACCACCAGCATCCCCTTGTTGCTCTTCATCACACGTACCTTTCTTGGAGAGAAGAACTGGGCTGACTCATACCCACCTTGATTCGGGGGCGCAAGGCGGCGACGACGCCAGCGCGGGCCGGCGCGGGCGCGGGCCTGCTCCCGATTCACCGAGGGCCTCTCCGTCACGCGTTTGTGCGCCCGCGATCGCCTGCTATGACGACCGCATGTGCGGGGGATCGGATCCAACGTCGGGAGGCGTGCCGGTGGCGCGCGTCGGCGAGATCGCGCCGGGGCAGACGAAGAAGTTCTTCCTGCTCTGCGACGGACACGAGATCGAGGCCTTCGTCATCAACCACGGGGGCGCGCTGCACGCCTGGGTCAACCGCTGCTGCCACGTGCCGATGACGATGGACTGGATCGAGAACCGCTTCCTCACCGAGGACGGCGCCTACATCCAGTGCGCCACCCACGGCGCCTGTTACGAGCCCGGCACGGGCCAGTGCGTCGCCGGCCCGCCGATCGGGCAGTGCCTCACGCGCGTGCCCCTCGCCGTTCGCGGCGACACCGTCCTGGCGAACTGCCCCGAGGACGACTGAAGGACCGCCGTCCTCCTGCGGCCCGGGGACCGTCGCTCGGCCTCGCTCTTCGACTCCATCACTCGTCGACGTCGCCCAGGCGCTTTCCCGCCTGGGCGCGGCGGCGCGCCTTTTCGACGATCTCGCGCGGCACCGGATCGCTGCGCGCCATCCCCATGCGCAATACGCCGGGCAGCAGCAGGCGCAACAGACGGGCGGTGACCAGCATCGGATTCCGGCGCGGCACGGTCATCTCGAAGCGCCGCTTCTCGATGACCTCGAAGATCGCGTCGGCGACGAGCTCGGGAGGGTACTTGCGGCCGTGATAGGCCACCGGCTCGTCTTCCTTCAGCCAGATCTCGGTGTCGATCGGGCCCGGGTTGATCAGCCCGACGTGAATGTTCGAGCCGGCCAGATCGTTCCACAGCCCTTCGGTGAAACCGTTCATCGCGAACTTCGACGCCGCGTAGAGCGACTCGCGCGGCGGCGCCACCTTGGCGGCGAACGAGGAGATGTTGACGATCGAGCCGCCTCCCTGGCGCAGCATGTGCGGGATCGCCGCGAAGGTCGTCCACACCGTCGACAGGAAGTTGATACGCATCACGTACTCCGCCTCGTCCGCCGACATGTGGTAGATCTGCTTGTGCTTGGAGACGGCCGCGTTGTTGACCAGAACGTCCAGGCGACCGTGCCGCGCCGCCGTCTCGTCGACCACGCGCTCGGCGAAGGCCCGCTCCGCCAGATCTCCGGCCATGTACGAGCTGGCTGGCGCTTGCTGCCGGCACTCGCGAATCAGCTCCTGCAGGTTCGCCTCCCGCCGCGCCACGGCGACCACGGTGGCGCCGCGCCGGGCGAAAGCCTTCGCGGTGACGAATCCGATTCCCGAGGAAGCCCCGGTGACGATGACGACCTTGTCCGCGTAGTTCACGATCCCTCCTTGCGCTGCCGACCATTGGCACGAGGCTGCCGGCGCGACAAGCGGCGGCCCGGGACCGGCCGGCGACTTCAACCCGGGCGCGGCGCCGTTTTGCCTTCCCGTCCCCGGCTTTGGTAGGCAGGCGCCGTGGACGCCACGCTCAAGGGGCTGCTCGGCCTGCTCGACCAGGCCGACGTCGAGGCGCGCTGTGCCGCGCTCCTCGTCCTGGCGCGCCTCGGGCCGACACAGGCCGACGTGATTCGGAGCGTCAGCCGCGCGCTCGAGAGCCCCAACGTCGTGGTGCGCGACTTCGCGCTCGGCTACTTCGAGGCGGCGCGGCCGAAAGACGGCCTGCCGGCCCTGCTGCCACTCCTCGACGTCGAGAACGACGCGCTGCGCGGCCGCGTGGTCGGCATCCTGGCCGCCTACGGTCAGGGCGCCGTGGCGCCGGTGCGCAAGCTGGCGAAGGACGGACCGCGGCGCCGCCTGAACGCGATCATCGACCTCTGCGCCCGGGTGCGCTCCGCAGGTGCTCTCGACTTCCTCTTCGATCTCATGGCCGGTGACGACTTCGACGCCAACCGAGCCGCCTGCGACGCGCTCATCGCCTCCCTCCCGGACAGCAACCCGCGCTCTCGCGAGGACCTCTTCCGCCGCGCCACTTCACTGGCCGCGGCGGCCAAGGGGCATCGCGCTCCCCTGGTCGCGGCGGCCAAGCTGCTCGGCGGTCTGGGCGATGCCAAGGCCCGCAAGACGCTTTTCGCCATGCTCGACTCGCGCCAGCCGCCCGTCGTCCGAAGTCACGCCCTGGGCGCCCTTCAGCAGTGCCTGCGCGGACAGAAGCTGAGCCCCGGCGAGGTCGAGCGGCTGCTGCCGGTCCTCGACGAGGAGGACGAGGCGAATCTCGTGCGGCCGGCGGTCCGGCTGCTGGAGGACCAGCCCATCGACCGCGCCCACATGGGAACGCTCAGCCGTCTCGCCGAGAGCCCGCAGCCGCTGGTCAAACGCTTCGCCGTGCAGAAGCTCGGCGCCTTCGAATCGGCCTCGGTGGTCAAGACGCTGATCGGCTACCTGACCGACGACAGCTACGCGCGGCGCGACCAGGCGACGG
This sequence comes from uncultured bacterium, assembly GCA_963721115.1. Taxonomy (GTDB): domain Bacteria; phylum Desulfobacterota; class Binatia; order HRBIN30; family CADEER01; genus CAVRIA01. The sequence continues at coordinate 29,505 of CAVRIA010000018.1, read as the reverse complement.
CGTCGCTGAAGAGCCTGCCGGCGGCGCGCGCGGAGCTGATGAAGGAGTTTCTCGCCTGCGAGGACGAGCGCAAGGCGTGGACGCTGTCCGACATTCTTCTTCTGCACGATCGGGGCTGGAAGAGGCCGACCCTCACCGCCCTCTGGCAGAAGCTCGAGAAGGCGTTGGAACGGCGCGAGGACCGCCTCTACGCCGCCTACCTCCACTTTCTCGGGGAGCTCGACGCCGAGTGGACGGCCGCGCAGGTGCGGAGTCGGGCCGCGCACCTGCGCAAGGCGCAGCGCTTTTCCGACAGCGCGCGCTGGCTGGCTCTGCTCAAGGACTCGCCGGCGTGGGACTCGGAGACGCGCTACGCGTTTGCGGTGGCGACGCTCAAGTCGCACCAGCACGGTCTGGCGACCCCGGTTCGGCGCCGCGACCCAGCGCTCGACGAGCTGCGCGCGCTGGCGGAGACGCCCTTCCCGCTCGCCGAGCGGCTGCGGCGCGAGCGCGCCCCGACCCCCGAGGACCTGTACTACGTCGCCTTCAACCTCGCCGAGCAGCGCGGCGAGGCGCAGGCGGTGGCGCGCGAGCTGTTGGCGCACGTGGCCGAGAAGCACGGCCGGACCAAGGTCGGCAAGGCGGCGCGCAACAAGCTCAAGCTGGTATCGTAGCGATCGGAAGTCTCGATCGGCGAGAGAGCGACGGCGTTGGGAGAGGTGGACGTGGCCAGCGAAGGGGGTGGAGGGCGCCGGCCCGAGCACTGGGGCTCGCGGCTCGGCGTCGTGCTGGCGGTCTCGGGCTCGGCGGTGGGCCTGGGGAACTTCCTGCGCTTTCCCGGCCTGGCCGCCAAATACGGCGGCGGCCTTTTCCTCATTCCGTACTTCGTCGCCATCCTGTTGATCGGCATCCCGATCTGTTGGGCGGAGTGGACCGTGGGGCGCTGCGGCGGCCAGCTCGGCCACAACGGCGCCCCGGGCATCCTGCGCAGCGTCACCGGCTGGCGCTACGGGCACTACCTCGGCGTCCTCGCCCTCCTCGTGCCCCTGGTCGTCTACATGTACTACGTGTACATCGAGGCCTGGTGCCTCGCCTACGCCTGGTACTACCTGAGCGGCGCCCTGCGCCTGGGAAAGGACCCGAGCGCCTACGCCGCGTTCTTCGAGCACTTCGTCGGCGCGCGGCAGAACGGCTTCGTCACCGCGCACGGCGTTCAGCCCGCCGTCGTCGCGCTGCTGCTCGTCACCGCCCTCAACTTCATCCTCATCTACCGCGGCCTGTCGCGCGGCGTCGAGGCGTTCTGCAAGGTCGCCATGCCGCTTCTCGTCGGCGCCGCGGTGATCGTTCTGATCCGCGTCCTGACGCTCGGCACGCCCGACCCGTCGCTGCCGGACCGCAACGTCCTGAACGCGCTCGGCTTCATGTGGAATCCGAAGATTCCGCCCGGCCAGACCCTGCTCGGCATGCTGGCCAATCCGGAGATCTGGCTGCAGGCGACCGGCCAGGTGTTCTTCAGCCTGGCGATCGGCTTCGGCATCATCATCACCTACGCCAGCTACTTGCGCCCGGACGACGACCTGGTGCTCTCGGGGCTGACGGCGTCGGCGACCAACGAGTTCTGCGAGGTCTGCCTGGGAGGCCTGATCACCGTCCCCGCGGCGTTCCTCTTTCTCGGCGCGGACCCCGTACAGAAGGTCGCCGGCTCGACCTTCGGCCTCGGATTCTACACGCTGCCCGTGATCTTCGAGTACATGCCGGCCGGCTCGCTCTTCGGCTTCCTGTGGTTCTTCCTGCTGTTCCTCGCGGCGGTGACGTCCTCGCTCTCGATGCTGCAGCCGGTCATCGCCTTCCTCGAGGAGAGCTTCGGGCTCGAGCGGCGCAGCTCGGTGTCGTTGCTCGGCCTCGTCACCACCGCCGGCTCGCTGCTGGTGGTGTACTTCAGCCGCGATCTGGTGGCGCTGGACATCATGGATTTCTGGGTGGGCCAGGTGGGCATCTTCCTGCTGGCGACCACGATGGTCCTGGTCTTCGCCTGGGTCCTGGGGGTCGATCGCGGCATTGCGGAGGCCGAGCGCGGCGCGTTGTTGCGCCTGCCGCGCGGTTTCCGCTTCGTCATCCGGTGGGTTTCGCCCCTCTACCTGCTCTCGATCTTCGTCCTTTTCCTGGCCGAGAACGCGGGCGCCTATGCGGCCAAGCTCCTCGCCGATCCGGCGGCGACCCTGACCGCCCTCTTCGTGCTGGCAATCGCCGCCTTCCTGACGCTGCTCGTCCACCTCTCGCCCCCGGAACGAGTGCGGGGCAGCGCCACATGACGATCTCCGGCTGGCTCTTCCTGATTCTGTCCTGCGGCAGCATCACCGCGCTGGTCGTCTTCTGCTACTGGCGCATCCTGACGACGCCACAGGCGCCGCGCGAGATGCACGGCCCGCTCGACATCGACACCCGGGACCTGGACCGGCGCTGACGCCCGGGGCGACGGCGGCTCACTTGCAGGGAGGCGCGGCGACGTAGCGCGCCAGCTCGGCATCGATGGCGGCGTCGGCGCCGGGACGGCGTTCCAGCAGATACTGGCGGTAGAGAGCGCGCCCCCGCACGCTGAGCGGCACCGAGAAGTGATCGACCCGAAACTCCTTGGTCTTGTCGATGGCGCTCTTCGGCACCCACACGGCGCCGTCGAGCACCCCCTCGGTCGTGCCGGCACCGACGGTGCATTCGGCGCTCTGCGTGTCGCTCGAGAGCTCCATCCCCTGGTCGTCCATCAAGCGAAAGTTCGCCAGGTGAACGAAGAGTCGCCCCTTCAACCGGTTGCGCACGTCGACCCGGTAGCGGACGCGCACCTCGGGTTCCTTCAGGGCCGTCTCGCCCGCCGTCGTCCGCTCCTGTCCGCTGTTCGTCCAGATCGCGGTCACGTCGGCGACCTCGGTTTCGGCGTTGAACGGTGCCGTCAGCTCGACGCCCTCGTCGCCCTGCGAGCAGGCAGCCAGCACCGGGAGCAGAGCCAGGGCGGGCAGAAGCCAGCGCCACCCGAGCAGAGGGCTGGCTCGGACGGGGCGCAGCGCGTGTCCGCCTCCTCGAGCGCGGTTTTTCGCGACATCCGGCTTCCCGCTCACCATCGGCGGCAATTCCCTTCTTCCTCGCCCCCGGTGCCGGGTCACTCAGCGAGCCGTGACGATTCGGAAGAGCGGCTCCGCAAGGACGAAAGCATGGCGGATTGTGAAGCGCTCGGTCGGCCCTTGCAACCGGAGAATCGGCCGGAATAGCCTGTTCGCGCAGAGCGAGCCGATGCGCACCCCCCGGCGAACCCCCGACCGGCGCCCCGGCGCCACGCAGCTGCGGCCGTGATCGCCGCTCCCACAGCGGACGCCCTGCGCCGGGCGGCCGATCTCATCCGCGGCGGCGACGTCGTCGCCTTCCCGACCGAGACCGTGTACGGCCTCGGGGCCGACGCGACCAATGCAACGGCCGTGGCGCGGATCTTCGAGATCAAGGCGCGGCCGTCCTTCGATCCGCTCATCGTGCACGTGGGCGGGCTCGACATGGCGCTGCGAGTCGTCCGCAGCCTGCCCGCGCCCGCCCGTCGCCTCGCCGCCCGCTTCTGGCCCGGGCCCCTGACCCTGGTGCTGCCGAAGAGCGACATCATTCCCGACATCGTCACCGCCGGCCTGCCCTCGGTCGCGATCCGCGTCCCGGACCACCCCGTCGCCCTGGAGCTCATCGAGCGCGCGGGCACGCCGATCGCCGCGCCCAGTGCCAACCCCTTCGGCTACGTCAGCCCGACCACCGCGGCGCACGTCGCCGAGCAGCTCGGCGAGCGCATCCCCCTGATTCTCGACGGTGGCCCGTGCCGCGTCGGAGTGGAATCGACCATCCTCTCCTTGCTCGGCGAGCCTGCGCAGCTGCTGCGCCCGGGGGGCGTTCCTCTCGAAGAGCTGCGCGCTCTGATCGGCGAGGTGAAGCTGGCCGGGCCCGGCGATCAGCCGCTCGCCCCCGGCCAGCTACCGCGCCATTACGCCCCCCGCCGCCGGCTCACCCTGGTCGACGCGGCGGCCGCCGTGCCCGCCCGGGAGCGCGCGGCGGCGGCGCTTCTCCTCGCCTCGCCCGACCCGCGCGCCCTGGGCTTCGGCCGCGTCGAGGTCCTGTCGGCGCGCGGCGACCTGCGCGAGGCCGCCGCCGCCCTGTTTGCCGCCCTGCGCCGGCTCGACGGCGGGCCGTTCGAGCGAATCTACGCCGTGCCCGCCGAGGAGGCGGGTCTCGGCCGCGCCATCAACGACCGCCTGCGCCGCGCCGCCCGCGGCTCCGAAGGGCCGGCGGACTAAAGCGACGCCGGAGGGGTCAATCCGCCGTCAGGCGCTGCAGGGCCTCGCGGTATTTCTCCGACGTCTTGCGCACCACCTCGGGAGGAAGCTGGGGCGCCGGCGGCTGCTTGTTCCAGCCGCTGCGAGTGAGGTGGTCGCGCACGTACTGCTTGTCGAAGCTCGGCGGCGAGGTCCCGATCGTATATTGGTCCCGCGGCCAGAACCGCGAGGAGTCGGGCGTCAGCACCTCGTCGATGAGGATGATGCGATCGTCGACGTAGCCGAACTCGAACTTGGTGTCGGCGATGATGATTCCGCGTCGCTCCGCCCAGCGCGCCCCGAACTCGTAGATGGCCAGGCTGAGCTCGCGAACGCGGCGCGCCGCCGTTTCGCCGAGCAGCTCGACCGCCTGCGCGAAGCTGATGTTCTGATCGTGCTCGCCGATGGGCGCCTTGGTCGACGGGGTGAAGATCGGCTCCGGCAGTCGCGCCGCCTGCTGCAGGCCGGCCGGCAGCTTCTCGCCGCAGACCGTCCCGCGCTGCCGGTACTCCTCCCACCCCGAGCCCGCCAGGTAGCCGCGCACCACGGCTTCGACCGGCAACGGTCGCGCCTTGCGCACGATCAAGCTGCGCGGGGCGAGCTCGGCGAGCGAGCCGGCCGGTATGACGTCCTCGAGCCGTCGATCGAGCAGCTGGTTCTCGACCAGGTGAGCCGTGCGCGCGAACCAGAAGCGGGAGAGGGCCGTGAGGACCCGGCCCTTGTCCGGAATCGGCGTCGGCAGCACGACGTCGAACGCCGACAGGCGATCGGTGGTGACGATCAGCAGCGCATCGCCGAGGTCGTACACGTCGCGAACCTTGCCGCGAAACGCCAGCTCGAGCCCCTCGATCTCGCTTTCGTAAAGTGCCTCGCTCATCTTCTCTCTCCGGCCGGGATTCGCGTCAGTTTGCTGGAAGCACGGTCGCGAGTAAAGACGCGCGCTTGCCGGCGTTGCACCACGGCTATAGAAAGCGGCGTGCCGCGCAACCGCCGCATCGACGACCGCGCCCCGCTGGCGACCCGCGCCCTGTTCGCCGCCGGCCTCTGCGCCTTCGCGTTCCTCCTGCAGTTCACGACGCCGAACCTGGGCTCGATCGACGGCTACTTCCACATCCGCTACAGCGCCCTGATCGCGGCGGCGGGATGGGGGCACTTTCCGCCGCCCTTTCCCTGGCTGCCGAAGACCATCCTGGCGCCGCAGGACTACTTCGACCACCACCTCCTGTTTCACCTGTGGCTGATCCCGTTCACGCGCGGCGACTTGATCCTCGGCGCCAAGCTGGCCGCCGCCATCGGCGCCGCGCTGGTCTTCGTCACGGCCTACCTCTTTCTGTCCTGGCGGCGCGTACGGCGCGCCGAATGGTGGACGGTCGCTCTCCTCGCCGGCGCGCCGGGCTTTCTCTACCGCATGGAGATGCCGCGCGTGCAGGCCTGGTCGGTAGTGTTCCTCCTTTTGGCGCTGGCTCTCCTCCTGGCTCGGCGCTGGGCTTGGTTGCTCCCCGTGGCGTGGATTTACACGTGGATGTACGACGCCTTCCCCTTCCTCCTGCTGCTCTGCGTGTGCGCCGCGCTGGCGCATTGGTGGCTCGAGCGCGAGGTCGTCTGGCAGCCCCTCGCCTACGTGACGGCGGGAATCGCCGCTGCGCTGGTCGTCAACCCGTACTTCCCGAACGACCTGCGCTTTCTCCTCCACCACTACCTCGGCAAGCTGCGCATGCCCGCCGCCGTCCGCGTCGGCGCCGAGTGGTATCCGGAGCCTTTGCTGGCCTGGTTCGGCTGGGGCGGGCTGGTCGCCATCCTCGCCGGCGTCGGCGCGCTACTCGTCCAGAGCCGCAAGCGGCTCGATGCCGGCCGGCTGACGCCGATCCTCGCAGCGATGGTCTTCCTCGTTCTCCTCTGGCGCTCCTCGCGCTTCCTCGAGTACTTCGTTCCCTTCGCCGCTGTTTCCCTCGCCCTGTCGCTGCACGAGCCGCTCGACGCACTCGTCCGCCGCCGCGGCCCACGGCTGCGGCAGGCGTTCGCCGCCGCCCTGGTCGTCTGGCTGCTGGTGAGCACCGCCATCGCCGCGCTGCAGCTGCGCGGGCGCCCGCCGGCACAGCGTTTCGCCGCCGCGGCGCAGTGGATCGCCGGCCACACGCCGCGCGGGGCGCTGGTCTTCAACGTGCCCTGGGACGCCTTCCCGCAGCTCTTCTATCAGGACCCCGGCAACACCTACGTCATCGGCCTCGACCCGACCTATCTCGCGCAGCGCGACTTCGCCCTGTACGAGGCCTGGCTGGACATCGGCGCCGGCCGTGTCGCCGCGCCGGCGCGGCAGATCGCCGAGCGCTTCGGCGCTGCGGTGGCCCTGGCGACGCCCGACGCGACGGGCTTCGTCGCCGCCATGGACGGCGACCCGCAGGCCGAGCGGGTCTACGAGGACGCCGACGCCGTCGTGTATCGAGTGCGGGCGCCGGGGCTTCCGAGCGACGCGGAGTCGTAGCATGACGACAGTGGGTCCGCTCGGCCGCGCGCCCAGGTCCGGCGCCGCCGGCCCGTTTCTGTACAAGATCTTCGCCGCCCTGATGCTGCAGACGCCGGCTGTTCGAATCCGCCGCCGCCGAACCCGAGTCCGTCCGCGCCGCGGCGGCGGTGGTGTGCCTGGCGGCCCTGGTTCGCCAGACTCTCGGACCGTCGGTCCTCATCGAGGAGCTCGGAACCTGGGGACTCCTCGTGGCGATGCTGATCGCCGTCGTCCGCTGGTTGGTCTTCTCCACCTTCGTTTTCGGGATCGCCCGCCTCTTCGCCGGGCGAGCGGCCGGCTACGGACGCCTCCTTCGCTGCCTCGGTTTCGCCGAGGCGCCGGCGATGATGGGGGTGATCGCCTTCCTGCTCGACCCCTCGTTCTTCGTCTGGATCCAGCTCGTCGTTTCGCTGTGGCTCCTCGCGGCAACGGTCGCCGCCGTGCGCGCGGCGCTCGCCGTCAGCACCGCGCGGGCAACGGCCGTCGGCGTCCTGAGCTTCGTCCTCTACATCGCGTTCGGGGTGCTCACCAACGTCTGACGAGCGCCGCGTGTGACTTGCCCCGCGTCCCGGCCTGTGAAACATTCCGCTCTCCCTCATTCGGATCGGAAAGGAGCACGGATGGCCGAGGCAACACGGGCGGGTGACGCCGAACAGCGCCCCATCGTCCCGTTCTTGAGCTTGGGCGCCACACCTCACCTGAAGGGCCTCCGCTGTCGCTCCTGCGGCGCGACCTACCTGAAGAGCGGGCGGGTGGCGTGCGCGAAGTGCGGCACGGCGGGAGATTTCGACGACGTCGCGCTGAGCGATCACGGTCATCTGTGGGTGTACTCGATCGTGCACCAGTCGGCGCCCGGAATTCCGACGCCCTACGTCGCCGCCATCGTCGATCTGCCGGAGAACGTCTCGGTGCGCTGCACTCTGGTGGACGTCGAGCCCGACCCGGCCAAGCTCCCGTTCGGCATGCCGGTCCGCATGATCACGCGAAAGGTGCGCACCGACAAGGAGGGGCGCGACGTGATCGCCTTCTTCTTCCGGCCGGCGTGACTTGATTTGATGGACCGCGCGCCCGAGACTCGAAGCCGGCGGGACAGCGGCGGAATCGGCGAATCCACGGAGGTCGAGAAATGCGAGACGTCTACGTAGTCGGAGTCGGGATGATCAAGTTCGGGCGCTATCCCGACAAGGACGTACACGAGCTGGCGGCCGCGGCGGCCCTGCTGGCGCTCGACGACGCGGGGATGACGATCCAGGACGTGCAGCTCCTCGCCTCCGGGAACCTGCTGCAGGCCTCGAACATGATCGGGCAGCGCCTGCTGCAACAGATCGGTCAGACGGGAATTCCGGTGATCAACGTCTCCAACGCCTGCGCGACGGGCTCGACCGCCTTTCGCGACGCCTACTTCGCGGTCGGCTCCGGGGAGTACGAGATCGCCATGGCGGTCGGCTCCGAGCAGATGGGAAAGGCGGGGCTGCTCGGCGGCGGCGGCCGGGGCGAGAGCGTCGAGGGCATCCTCGGCAGCGGTCTCATGCCGGCGGTGTTCGGTCAGGCCGGGGTCGAGCACATGCGCCAGTACGGCAGCAAGCCGGAGCACTTCGCCAAGGTGTCGGTGAAGAACCACCGCCACTCGGTCAAGAACCCGCTCTCGCAGTACCAGGTCGAGGTCGAGCTCGAGGACGTGATGAAGGCGCGCATGGTCGCCTACCCGAACACGCTCTACATGTGCTGCCCGACCGGCGACGGCGCGGCCGCGGCGATCGTCGCTTCGAAGGAAGTCGTGGAGAAGTACGGCGTGAAGCCGGTCAAGGTGGCGTGCTCGGTTCTGACCTCCGATCCGTGGACGCCGCGCGACCTCACGATGCCCGACGTCAACACCCTGACGCGTAACGCGGCGCGGGAGGCGTACGAGCGCGCCGGGGTCGGACCGGAGGATTTGGACCTCGTCGAGCTGCACGATTGCTTCGCCACCGCCGAGCTCCTGCACTACGAGAACCTCGGCCTCTGCAAGGAAGGAGAGGCCGCCCGCGCGGTCGACGAGGGCTGGTTCGCGCACGGCGGCAAGATCCCGGTCAACGTCAGCGGCGGCCTTCTCTCCAAGGGGCACCCGTTGGGAGCGACGGGGGTGGCGAACATCTACGAGGTCGTCACTCACCTGCGCGGAGAGGCGGGCGCGCGCCAGGTCGAGGGCGCCAAGGTCGGCCTCGCCCACGTCATCGGCCTCGGATCCGCCTGCACGATCCACATCCTGAGCGTCTGAGAGGCGGGGGCAGACGGCGACTCGGACGAGCGGCGCCCTTTCCTGCATGTCCTCCCTCCAGCTCGCCGCCCTGCTCACTCTCGCCTGTCTGGCACTGCTCCGGGCGACCGGACGCCTCGGCTTTCTGTCCCGGGAGTTTTCGTCCGCGCCGCGCCGCCTGGTGGCAGCCGCTCTGCTGCTGGCGGTGCTCACCGCCTGCGTCTTCTACCCGGGCGTCTCCGCTGGGGAGGTCGGCGCCATCGATCCCGCCGACCTGTGGTTCCCCGCCCTCTTCCTCGGCCACGTCGTGCTGGTCGGGTTTCTCCTCGCCTGGTGGCGCTTGCGCGGGGACGTGCGGCTGTCCGAGTTCCTGCGCCTCGATCGGCTCGAGCCGGGGGATCTCCGCCGCGGCCTGCTTCTCGGCGCCGTCGGCTGGGTCCTGACCATCGGCATCACCACGGCGATCGCCCCGCTGGTGACGCGCAGCGGCGTTCTGCCGGAGCCACAGGAGGTCCCCGAGCTGATGCGCTGGATGGCCGAGCTTTCCATCTGGCGCAAGCTGATCATCATCGCCGCCGCGATGACGGTCGAGGAGGCCTTCTTCCGCGCCTTCTTGCAGACGCGCATCGGCCTGATTCCCTCCAGTGTGCTGTTCGCGCTCAGCCACGCCGGCTACGGGTTGCCGCTCATGCTCGTCAGCGTCCTGGTCATCTCCCTGGTGATCGGCTGGAGCCTGGAACGGACCGGCCGCCTGCTGCCGTGCATCGTCGCGCACGGGGTGTTCGACTCGGTCCAGCTGCTGGTCGTCATCCCCTGGGCCATCCGCATGATGACCCACGGCGGCTCGGGTTGAGGCCGCAGCGAATGGGAGCGGGCTCGCTACGAGCCGCGATCCTCACGCCTCGTAGCGAAAGACCAGCGCGCCGTCGGCAGCGTCGACCACGACCTTGCCGCCGTTTTGCAGGCGCCCGAACAAGAGCTCGTCGGCCAGGGCCTCCTTGATCTCCTTGTGGATCAGGCGGGCCATCGGGCGCGCCCCGAAGGTCTGGTCGTAGCCCTTCTCGGCCAGGTAGCGCCGCGCCGCGTGGGTCAGGTTGAGGTAGACCTTGCGCCGGTTGAGCTGCAGGTCGAGCTCGATGACGAACTTGTCGACGACGCGCTCGATGATGTCCATGCCGAGAGGGTCGAAGGTGACGGTGGCGTCGAGGCGGTTGCGGAATTCGGGGCTGAACAGCTTCTCCAGGGCTTCCCTGCTCCGCGCGGCGCCCGAGCGGCCGCCGAAGCCGATGGCGCGAGCGGCCATCTCCCGTGCCCCCGCGTTGGTGGTCATGATGAGCACGATGTGACGGAAGTCGGCCTTGCGCCCGTTGTTGTCCGTCAGGGTGGCGTGATCCATCACCTGCAGCAGGACGTTGAACAGGTCGGGGTGGGCCTTCTCGATCTCATCCAGCAGCAGCACGGCGTGCGGGTGGCGGTTGATGGCCTCGGTCAGCAGGCCGCCCTGGTCGAAGCCGACGTATCCCGGAGGGGCGCCGACGAGCCGCGACACGGTGTGCTTCTCCATGTACTCGCTCATGTCGAAGCGGATGAACTCGACGCCGAGGACGTGGGCGAGCTGCTTGGCCACCTCGGTTTTGCCGACGCCGGTGGGCCCGGCGAACAGGAAGGAGCCGACCGGCTTGTCCGGCCGTCCCAAGCCGGCGCGGGCGACCCGGATGGCGCCGGCCACCGCATCGATCGCCGCGTCCTGACCGAACACCGTCAGCTTCAGCTCGGTCGCCAGCATGCGCAGGCGTTCCTTGTCCGACGCCGAGACGCTGCGGGCCGGGATACGCGCGATCTTCGCGACGATGCGCTCGACGTCCCCGGTGCGCACCATCTTCTTCTGCCGGCTCGGCGGCAGAATCTTGATCGCCGCGGCCGCCTCGTCGATCACGTCGATCGCCTTGTCGGGCAGACGCCGGTCGTTGATGTGCTTGGCCGACAGGTCCGCCGCCGCGCGCAGCGCCCCGTCGGTGTAGGTGATGCCGTGGTGCTCCTCGTACGGACGCTTGAGCCCGCGCAGGATACGGTACGTCTCCTCGATGCTCGGCTCGACGACCTCGATCTTCTGGAAGCGCCGCGCCAGCGCGTGGTCTTTCTCGAAGTAGCTGCGGTACTCGTCGAACGTGGTCGAGCCGATACAGCGAATGCTGCCCGACGCCAGAACCGGTTTCAGGATGTTCGACGCGTCCATCGAGCCGCCACTGGTGGCCCCGGCGCCGACCACGGTGTGGATCTCGTCGATGAACAGGATGGCGTTGCGCTGCTTGCGGAGCGTGGCGATGACCGCCTTCAGCCTCTGCTCGAACTCGCCCCGGTACTTCGTGCCGGCGAGCAGCGCCCCCATGTCCAGCGCGTAGATCACGGCATCGCGCAGCACCTCGGGCACCTCGCCCCGCTCGATCTTGAGCGCCAGGCCCTCCGCGATCGCTGTCTTGCCGACGCCGGCCTCGCCGACGAACAGCGGATTGTTCTTGCGCCGCCGGCAGAGGACGTGGATGGTGCGCTCGACCTCGCTCTCGCGGCCGATCAGAGGGTCGATGCCTCCCTCGGCCGCCCGCTGGTTGAGATTGACCGCGAAGGCCTCGAGCGGCCGGCGGCGCTTCGGCTCCGCGTTGCGGCTCTCCCCTTCTTCCTCGTCGCCGCCGGAAACCCCTTCGTCCTCGGTAGGGATCTTGGAAACGCCGTGAGAGATGTAGCTCACGACGTCGAGGCGGGTGATCCCCTGCTGTCCCAGGAGGTACACCGCCTGCGAGTCGGACTCGCGGAACATCGACACCAGCAGGTCGCGGCCGCTGATCTGATCCTTGCCGGCCGATTGCACGTGCAGCGCCGCCCGGTTCAGAACGCGCTGGAAGCCGCGCGTCTGCTGCGGCTCCACGTTCGCGGCGTCTGGCAGCTTCTCGAGCCGCTCCTCCAGAAACCGGTCCAGATCGCGCTTCAGGCTCTCCACGTCTCCGCCGCAGTGGCGCACCACGTCGGACACGTCGCTGTCGTGCAGCAGCGCGTACAGCACGTGTTCGAGAGTCAGATACTCGTGTTGTCGCCTGGCGGCCTCTCGCAACGCCAGACCGAGCGTTGCCTCGAGCTCTCGGCTGATCATGATTTCCTCGCCATCCGGCAGTCAGGCCTCCTCGAGCGTGCACTTCAGAGGGAATTCGTAGTGCCTGGCCATCGCTTCCACGACGCTCACCTTGGTCTCCGCGACCTCGTAGGTGTACACGCCGGCGACCCCGATGCCGTTGCGGTGGATGTGAAGCATGATTTGGGTCGCTTCCGCAGCGGAGCGATGAAAGACGTGCTGCAGCACTTGGACCACGAACTCCATCGTCGTGTAATCATCGTTGTGAAGGAGCACGCGATACAGGGGCGGCGGCTTGAGCTTCTTCTCGCTCTCGGTCACCACCCCGTGGTCGCGCTCTTCGATTGGACGATCGCCCATTTCCGACCTCGCCCTCGGGGGGGCCGTCCGTTCGCCCGGCCGCACCCCCAGAGGGCATTCGGACCGAATATAACCGAAATGCGCGGCCAAGGCGACGCCTTCCGGAGCGACGCGCTTGCGCACCGACCCGCTTGACCCACCGCGACCATCGGCGCTAGGCGTTGGCCTCTCGCGCTCACAACGGCCAGTGGCGCGCCGCTGGCCGACGCAGGCGTCGACTGATAGGGAGGAGACGTCGGGCGACGAGAGCGAACCATGGCTGATACGCTGACCATCATCGACAATCGGACCGGTCGCCAGTACGAGCTTCCGCTGCGCGACGGCGCCATCGCGGCAAGAGACCTGCGCCGAATCAAGACGACGCCCGAGGACCTGGGCGTGATCTCGTACGACCCGGGCCTGCACAACACGGCGGTCTGTCGCAGCGCGATCACGTTCCTGGACGGCGTCAGCGGCGAGCTGCGCTATCGCGGATACTCGATCGAGGAGCTGGCGCGCGATTCGACCTATCTCGAGGTCGCCTACCTGATCTTTCACGGCGAGCTGCCCACGGCGGGCGAGTTCGCCACCTGGGAGGACGACATCAAGGAGAACTTCCTCATCCACCGCAACATCAGCCGCTTCCTGGACGGATTCCGCCACGATGCTCACCCGATGAACGTTCTGATCAGCACCGTTGCCGCCCTCTCCACCCTCTTCCCCGACGCCACGCAGATCGACGATCCGGCCGTTCGGCGCCGGCAGGCGATACGCCTGCTCGGTCAGGTTCCGACCCTGGCCGCCTTCGCGCAACGGCGCCGCCGGGGCATGCCGTACGCGTCTCCCGGACATCGATCTTTCCTACGTCGGCAACTTCCTCAACATGATGTTCAAGATGACCGAGCTCCGCTACGCTCCGAACCCGGTCATCGAGCGGGCGATGGACGTCATGTTCATCCTCCACGCCGATCACGGCCAGGCGTGCTCGAGCAGCGCCATGCGGCTGGTCGGCAGCGTGAAGTGCGACCCGTTCGCCGCGGCCGCGGCGGCCGCCGCCGGTCTCTCGGGGCGTTTCCACGACGAGGCGTACGAAGCGGTCCTGCAGATGCTGGCGGCGATCGGCTCCGTCGATCGCGTCCCCGCCTTCCTCGAGCGCGTGCGCGCCGAGAACTTGCACCCGCCCGGCTTCGGGCACCGGATCTATCGCACCTACGATCCACGCGCCCGCATCCTGCGCGCCCAGGCGGAGAAGGTGTTCGCCGTCACCGGCAAGCCGCCGATCTTCGACATCGCCCTCGAGCTCGACCGGCGCGCCAGTGACGACCCGTACTTCCAGGAGCGCTCGCTCTATCCGATCATCGACTACTACGAGGCGATCATCTACCACGCGATCGGGTTCGCGTCGGAGCTCTTCCCGGTCCTCTTCGCCATTCCGCGCTTCATCGGCTGGGCGGCGCAGTGGGACGAGATGATGGCCGACCCCGAGGTTCCACGCTACCGTCCGCGTCAGATCTACGCGGGATCTCCGCCCCGTCCCTACCTGCCGATTGACGAGCGTTGATCGCGGTCCGCGCCGGCACGCGGACGGCGCCCGCGTGAGCAACGGGTCGAACCGTGAAACGGTTCACGCCATCTGCCCGAAGGCACGGTCGCACTTGGCGGCAAAGACGAAATCGCTCTCGGTCAGACCGTCGATCTTGTGCGTCCAGATCTCGACCACCACCCGGCCCCAGGCGAGTCGAAGGTCCGGATGGTGGTTCTGCTCCTCGGCGATCGCGCCGATTCGATTCACCAGATCGAGGGCGCCGGCAAACTTCTTCACCCGGTACGTCTTCTCCAGATGACGTCCGTCGCGAACGCTCCAGCCGTCGATCTGAGCCAGGAGACGCGACACCTCGTGCTCTCCCAGCGGTGGGACGCCGCCCTTGCACGGCACGCATACGCGATCCGCCAGATCGGTCATCCCAGGCCTCCTTCCGCTGCCGATCTCGCGGCGCCGGCTCGCTGTCAGGGGGCACACGGGGCGCCGCCGATCTCGCACTGGATCGCCGGACCCGCCTGCTTCTCACCCCGATTCCCCTCGCCGGCGTTCCCGCCCGCGTCCACCACGGTGCTGCCCCGCGCCACGATGCCGTTGCCGAGGTTGTCGACGGCCCTGTTCGCCGCCAGCTGCCAGCTCCCGCCGGTCCCCCCGATGCCGTCGCCGCGATTGTCCCGGGCGAGACAGCCGCGCAGATCGATGCCGTCCGCATGCAGGGAAATGCCGTCCTTGCCGTTGCCGGTGGCGACGCAATCGACGATCCGGTGCCCCACCCCGAGGATGTTGAATCCATCGTTCTGGCCGTCCTCGGCGCGATTGCCGGCGCCGGCGAGCCCGATGACGCCGTCGTGGCCCATGACGAAATAGCCGAAGCGACCGCTGCCGCTCACGCGAGTGGCCGAGATTTGAAAGTTGTTCCCGTTGGCCGACACGCCGTCGCGACCGGAGTGACGAACGTCGACCGACCGGATCGCGAAGCCGCGCGGCTCACCGATGCGGATTCCGTCTCGGGCGCTGTCGGAGATCTGCAGGTTCTCGATCAGGGCGACCCCGTCCGGCCCGTTTCCCACCACCCCGTCGAAGAAGCCGGTGATGCTGCCGACTCCGTCGCTGCTCGTCAGTCGGGCGCCGCCGGGGCCGCCCGCCAGAATCCAGATCCCGGCACCGTGCTGAGAGCCGCGCAACGCCTTGCCGTGCAGATCGATCGTCACCCCTTTGGCGGCGTCGACCGCGCGCACCAGGAGACCGTCGCGCGGGCAGGATGCGGTCACGACCGGGTCGTCCGACAAAACGACGTCGCTCACCAGCGTGTCGCCGCAGGCGCAGGGAACGTCCTTGCCGTTCACGTCGTCACCGCAAGGCTTCGCGCGAGCCTCGCTGCCGACCACGAGAACGAGCGCCGCCACCAGAACCGCGAAACGTTGCACCTTCATACGAGTATGGGTTGAAGCACAACCGGACAGTCGCTTCAACAGCGAGTCTGCCGAATCCTGTCCCTCGCTGTTTCCGGCATCCACCGACAGGCCGCGGAAGTCGCTTCCATGGCGCCGACGTTGTCTTTGCCTCGCGGTGCGACTCGATCATCTCGCAGAACCGTCCCGGGGAGAGGGTCGGCCGTGCGGCCAATTTGTCGCCTCCGCCCCGCGCCCATTGCACGTCTTGGCCTCGACGCGCTATGTATGCACTTGCTCGGTTGTGCTCATGAGCTGCTGCGGACGATTTCCAAGCATCGCATATCTTCATTCCCCTCACCGAATCGAAAACCGGAGCACCTCGAGGGCGCCGGCTCGACGATCGAGGGAATCGGTACTGTCACCAGGGGCGACCGCCGTGCAGGGGAGACACGACACGCCTTCCGCCCCCGGGCGCGCGTGACTCGAGGAGGATGACGATGGCGCTCGAGCCGCTGGTCTACGTCGTCGACGACGATCCCGCGATGCGCTCTTCTCTGCGCTGGCTGATCGAATCGGTCGGACTGGCCGTGCGCACCAGCAGCAGCGCCGCCGAATTCTACGACGCCTACACCGCGTCCCATCCCGGATGTCTGGTTCTCGACATCCGCATGCCGGGAATGAGCGGGCTCGATCTGCAAGCCGACCTCAAGACGCGGCGGATCGCGATTCCGATCCTGATCATCACCGGGTATGCCGAGGTGCCATTGGCCGTGAGGGCCATGAAAGCCGGGGCATTCGACTTCATCGAAAAGCCGTTCAGCGACCAGATCCTTCTCGACCGGATTCGCGCCGCCATTGCCAAGGACGTAGCGGCGCGCCAGGAGCTGGAGGCTTGCGCGGCCATCGCGGCCCGCATCGCTCAGCTCACGCCCCGCGAGCGCGACGTGATGTCGCGCGTCGTCGCCGGCAAATCGAATAAGCTCATCGCCACCGAACTGAAGCTCGCCACCAAGACCGTCGAGGCACATCGCGCCCGCGTCATGGAGAAGCTCCAGGCCAACTCGCTCGCCGAGCTCATACGCTATGCGCTGATGCTTGGTGAGACGGAGTATCCGCCGATAAAGCCTCGCTGAACCGCCCTGCTCGTATACGAATGGCTAGCCGATTCGACTAGGTAACTCCCCTAACAGCCTAAGGGTATTCCCCGGATTCACACAGCGTGGTCGTCGTGTTAGACATCGATCAGCTTGAGCGTGACATCGGGCACTAGGCAACCCGACGGACACTTGGCGCTTGGCGCCGCGAAAGCGACGATTGATGCGCCACTTGGTGACGGAAGGAAAGGGAGGGGCCATGCAACGAAACAGAGACGATGGCGCACGCCAGAGAGATTTGCAGCGCCGGGAGCTTTTGGGTGAGCGCCGTGCCGCTGCTTGGTTTCCCGCCGAAGCCTCTCGTCCCACGGACGAAGAGGCGCGGAGTTCGAGCCGAGCCTCGGAAACCGTCGAGTGGGACGAGGTTTAGGCGCAACAGTCCCGGCCTGCCCCGATGACGTGCAGACCCACCGTCCGGTTCACCGGTTCAGAATCGCGCTCCTCCGATCCCCGAACCGGCCCGGCCGAGATGCGGGGATAGACCGCCGTGCCCCTTTCCCATCGGACCCACATCCGGCGAGAGGGCATACGGGCGACCGCGCTCGCGGCTTCCCGTCGCGCTTCGGTCGGCGCGACGTATTCTCGGCCCCGCTTCTCCGTCGCAAGACCGGCGGCGCACTCTGCCCCGCCGAGGCCTGCCTGCGCCGATCGTCTCTCGGCTCGCGAGCGCAGCTATCCGATGATTCAGGCGTTGCTGCGCGAGCTGCACCGGATAGCGCGCCAGCGGCGGCGACTGGCAACCCGCCGCGCCAATTCCAGTCGCTGACCCCGCCCTCCCGCCGGAATATCGCGACGTCATCGTCAGTGACGGGAGATTTCCACTCGCTTGCAGACCGGTCGCGAATCCGTTAATCCCACCCCATCTCCATTGCGGGGCCGTAGCTCAGTTGGGAGAGCGCTAGAATCGCACTCTAGAGGTCGTGGGTTCGACCCCCATCGGCTCCACTGCAAGATCAAGCACTTACGGGCGTCCTACGGGGCGCCCGTAGCCGTTTCAGGGGTCATTGTGCCCGAGATTGTGCCCGCGGCGGCGTCGAGGCGATCGGCGGCAGCGGCGAGATCGCCCTCGGACACAATGTTGTAGCGCTCGAAAACCGCCCGCGTCTTGTGCCCGGTCATGGTCATGGCCACCCGCTCCGGGATGCCTGCCCGAACGAGATTCCGGACGGCCGTCCGCCGGAAGTCGTGGCGTATCATCCCCGGGCAGCCGGCCGCCGCACACGCCGTCTTCCAGGCGCGACGGAACGTCTTGATCTGCCTCCCCTTCCGGTGGAACACGTGCGCGATGATGACGCCCTCTTTCCGCTGCACGGCATCGGTGTGGACGCGCTGCGCCTCGAGGAGTGCCCGCAGCTCGAGGGTCATCGGGAAGACGCGCCCCTCGCCGCTCTTCGTGGTCCCCGGGTCGAGGCGCACGGTGCCGGCCTTGAAGTCCACCTGTCGCCACTGCAGCGTCAGCACCTCGGAGTAGACGCGCCAGCCGGTCAGATAGAGGAACGTCACCACGGGGCGAAGCGCCGGCGCCAACTTCGCGCGAAGCGCCTCGAACTGGTCGCGCTCGAAGAAGCCCTTCCGCACGTTGTTCTCTTTCAGCGGCTTGATGAGCGGCCGGTGTGTCACCCTGCCCGCCTCCATCCCGAGCGAGTAGGCGCGTGTCAACGCCGCCAGCTCCCGGTTGATGGTGGCGTTCGCCGCCTTCTCTTCCTGCCGCTTCGCGACGTAGGCCCGGACGTCGGCCGCCGTCACTGCGGCGGCCTTCCAGTTGCCGAAGTAGGGGCGAACGTGGCCCTCGATGTAGTAGCCGAGCGTCTTGAGCGAGCGCCGGCCGTTCGTCTTGTAGTCGATCTGCACGTCGTCGAGCAGCTCCGAGACGGTCACGCGGTTCGCGTGCGGGATCACCGGCACGCCGCGGGCAATGTTCCCTTCCCGCTTCTTGAGCATGTCGCTCGCCACCTTCTCTTTCGGGCTGTGCGAGCTTTCCCGGATCGGCTTTCCGTTCTGGTAGTATTTGAGCCACCAGACATTGCCGCGCTTGTAGAGCATTCCCATGGTTCATCCTCCCTTTTTGGATGCAACGGCCGCCGACTGGATCAGCCCCTAGTCCTCATCAACGGCCCGATAGAAGCCGCGCAGAAACTGCCCCCTACGACGTTGGGGGATGAGCGCCATACAACATGAGGCGCGGCCAGCCCGGAAGCGCCCTAGATTTAAAGTCTAGTAACTTTGGGGCATCCCGCTAGCGAGATGTTTGCGCAGGATTTGTCGAATCCGGGCGTCTGTCAGGTCGAACTCTTTCGCCACCGCCTTCACCGCGTCGGCCTGTGCCTGATAGTCGGTCTTCCTCTCCCTAAGTACGCCCTCGCAAACAAGGGCGTGATAGCGGTTGCAGACCTGCTCGTTGAACTGGGCCTGTTTGCGGCGCTTCGTCTCGACCGCCTTCTTCTGCCCTTTCCGGATGTTTGCCCTATTCTCTGACGTTGGGTTCCCGTGCCCGCACCTGCACCCCGCTAGGTAGATCCCGGCAACAGGCCTTGCTTCCTCAGGAGTTCAAAATATTCGTCTCGTGATAGCGGGCATCGGGCCAAATCGGACGCCTGCCTAAGCGGGATATTGAGTTGCCTAGGAATATAGGGGTGCCCTGCGTATCGATCGTGCCGAAGGCCGTAGCGGGCCACGATCTGCCCCCGCCAACGGACCAGGACCTGGTCGTGTTTCCGGCCGGGGCAGATATCGGCCTGCAGCTTATGGGCAATCGCCTCGGCTTCTCGGCGATCAAAAAAGCTACCGCTTGGCAATGTAAGTCTTGATGAGAGCCAACTGGCGAGCTGGCCCGGGTCCTAGCGTATCGGCCTCGGCGTCGTAGGTTTCATACGTATCAAGAATATCAGCCGCCAGCTCTGAGAGCGCTGCGGACTCACTGTCGCCGGTCATAGCGATGTTCGCATCGCCCCAGCTCGCAAGAAAGCCGTCCCCGGTAAAGGCGACCGTGACGGGGATCGCACGACTCACAACGTACGGTTCATTGGGGAAGTCGCGAATCCATGCTTGTGGATTAAACCCCGCCCATGTTCCTCCAGCCTCGCCAGGAACATGGATGGAAATCAAACTCATCCACGCGGGGGATGGGGTCCCTGGAACGTTTGAGGCGTGAGCCGGTTGCTCAATGATCACTCGGGGCGGGCAGTCCATTGGGATGGTCATTGGCGGTCCCTCTTTTCAGCGGCTCACAACCACCTGCGTCGTGTGTCTTACGAAAACTACAGGGTCACCGTCCGGACCGATCAGCGGCCTTCCTTGATCATCAAGTACCTGAAAGATCTTGCCGACGACGGTCTTTAGGCGGAGCCTGCCCCCACTCATGAGCCGATATTCGTTCCACTCCTCTCGGAAGATCTCAAATTCTTCTTCGCGAGCCTCGTGTTCTTTGCCGTCGATGGTGACCTTCATGCCCTACGCCCCGGTGGCGCTTCTTCCATTCATGGTTTGCAGTCGTCAATCCAGGATAGGCGAGCACCAGCGGAACCGCAACCCAAGAGTTGTGCCCGACACTGTGCCCACCCCCGCCCCGGAACCGCACCCCGACCGCACCCCATAGGGTGATTTTGTGCCCGAAGAAGCTGGCGCAAGCCCTTGTGCGACAAGGCCTTTCGACCCGGACAGGCGAATCGCACTCTAGCTAGAGGTCGTGGGTTCGACCCCCATCGGCTCCACTCGGCATCCGGCCGACAGGGTTTCGCCGCTCCGGGCGGGGCACTGTCGGCCGCCGTTCATCGGCAAAGGGCACCCCAAGCTTTCATGGCGTCGCCGGTGCCGTTTGACTGCTCTCGGGCGGACGTCTACAGGAATCGCCGATGAGCACGCCGAGCACCGACGACTTCCGCCACGAGCTGCGCACCTGGCTGGCCGTCCATCTGCCGGACGATCTGCGCCGGGCCCGCGTGTCGACGCTGCCCGAATCGGAGCGCGTCGCCCGCCTTCGTCAGTGGCAGGCGAAGCTCGCCGCCGACCGCTGGGTGGCGATCACCTGGCCGCGGGAGTACGGAGGACGCGGGTCCTCGGTCGCCGAGCAGATCGCCTATGTCGAGGAGATGGCGCGGGCGGACGCCCCGGAGATCATCAACAACCTCGGCATCGGCATCGTCGGCCCGCCGCTGCTCGCCTTCGGCAGCAAGGAGCAGAAAGAGTTTTTCGCTCCCCGCATCCTCGATGCCGAGCACCTCTGGTGCTGCGGCTTCTCCGAGCCCGGCGCCGGCTCCGATCTGGCCTCCCTGCGCACCAAGGCGATCCTCGAGGGCGACACCTTCGTCCTCAGCGGGCAGAAAGTGTGGACGAGCTACGCTCAGCACGCCGACTGGTGCATGGTGTTCTGTCGGACCGATCCCGAGTCGGCCCGGCGCAACGGCGTCTCGTGCCTGCTGGTCGACATGAAGAGCCCGGGCATCACTGTGCGTCCGCTGCGCCAGATCGGCGGGCAGGCGGAGTTCAACGAGCTCTTCTTCGAGGAGGTGAAGGTACCGCGCGCCAACCTTCTCGGCGAGCTGAACAAGGGCTGGGCCATCGTCACCGCGGCGCTGCAGAACGAGCGCGGCATCCTGTACGTGGTCGAGATGCAGATCCTTCTCGCCAAAGCCCGGGATCAGCTCGTGCGCTTCGCCCGCGAACGCGGCGCCCACAGGGATCCCGTGAAGCGGCAGGCACTGGCCGACGTGTACCTCGGCGTCGAGACGTTTCGCCACACTTGCCAGCGTACGATGAGCAAGCTCCTGCGCATGGGCATGCCCGGCCCCGAAGCTTCCATCATCAAGCTGCACTGGACCGCCCTGACCCAGGCCATGCCGGCGGTCGGCATGGCCATCCTCGGACCCGAGGGCCAGCTCTACGAAACGCCCCATCCCGGCCAGCGCGGCAACCCGGAGCAATGGGTCCAGAGCAGCTTCCTCGGGGCGCCGGCCGCCAGCATCGCCTCCGGTACGTCGGAGATCCTGCGCAGCATCATCGCCATGCAGGTGCTCGGCCTGCCGCGCGGGACCTGAGACGAAGAGCGGCGCGCCGCGGTCGCCTTTGCCGCTTTTGCCTCAGCCTGAGCCTCAGCCTTTGCCTGAGCCTCTCTGAGAAAAGGTGCAAACGAGAGCCGGCTGCCTCACGCGCCCCGCTGGCGCCGTTCTTCCGCTTCCTGATCGGACTTGCAGTCGATGCACAGCGTGGTGACGGGGCGCGCCTTCAGGCGCTCGACGCCGATCGGCTCACCACATTCCTCGCAGATGCCGTAGGTGCCGTCCTCGATGCGCTGCAGCGCCGAATCGATCTTCGAGATCAGCTTGCGCTCTCGGTCGCGGATCCGCAGGAGCGCGTTGCGGTCGGATTCCAGAGCCGCGCGGTCCGCCGGCTCGGGGAAGTTCTCCTTGCTGTCGGTCATCCCGTTGACGGTCCGCTCCGCCTCGTCGAGCAGCTCCTGCCGACGCCCGCTCAATAGCTCTCTGAAGGATTTCAACTGGCGTTGATTCAACCCTCGGTCCTCCCAGAATAGAGCTGCGTACCATCCGGATGGCATCGTGTAAAGTCGGATCGAGCGGCTCGCGCGGCGCCTCGAGACCGTCGCGGAGCACGGCGGATGCAACCCGGGGCGACTCGTGACACCGGCGGCGGATTGCGCTCAGGCGGAGGCGCGCGCGCCAGCGTCGTGCGCCAGCGCCAGCGCCTCTTCTCGACCCCAGCGATCGGCTTCGAGGAGCTCTTCCAGCGAAGGCTCGGCGATCACCGCGTGGTGATCGAGCACTCGCGCCGCGATGCGCGCAATGTCGAGGTAGGCGATGCCGCCACCGAGGAAGGCCTCCACCAGCACCTCGTTGGCCGCATTGAGCACGGCGGGAGCGCTGCCTTTCGCGTCGAGCACGCGGTACGCCAGGCCCAGGCAGGGAAAGCGTACCAGGTCCGGCGCGACGAACTCCAGGCGTCCGGCCCGAACCAGATCGAGGGACGGCAGGTGGTCGAGCGGCAGCCGGTCCGGGTCGCCCAGGATGTACGAGATGGGGATCGACATGTCGGGGATGCCGAGCTGGGCGATGACCGAGCCGTCGATGTACTCGACCATCGAGTGGACGATGCTCTGCGGATGGATCACCACGTCGATGCGCTCCGGCGGCATGTCGAAGAGCCAGTGCGCCTCGATCACCTCCAGGCCCTTGTTCATCAGGGTGGACGAGTCGATCGTGATCTTGCTCCCCATCTTCCAGGTGGGGTGTTGCAGGGCCTGCTTCGGGGTGACGGTGCGCAGCTGCTCTTTCGTCGAGTGGAGAAAGGGGCCGCCGGAGGCAGTGAGGATGATTCGCCGAACTTCCTCGCGGCGATGGCCGTGCATGGCCTGGTAAATCGCGTTGTGCTCGCTGTCGAGCGGCAGGACGCGCACGCCGGCGCGCCGCGCCGCCGCCTGCACGAGCTCGCCGGCGACGACCAGCACCTCCTTGTTGGCCAGGGCCACGTCCTTGCCGGCCTCGATCGCACTCAGCGTCGGCCGCAGTCCCAGGGCGCCGACCAGAGCCGAGATCAGGAGCTGCGCGTCCGCCTCCGTCGCCACCCGCTCGAGACCGTCGAGGCCGGGAACGATCTCGCCCCCGTAGGAGGGCACCAGCCGGCGCAGAGCCTGCGCGCCTTCCTCGTCCGCCGTGGCGACGACCCGGGGGCGAAAGGCCTTCACCTGCTCCGCCAGCCGCTCGACGTTCCTCCCGCCGGCCAGGGCGGTGATCCGGAAGCGATCGGGGAAGCGCCCCACCACGTCGAGCGTGGTGACGCCGATCGAGCCGGTCGAGCCGAGAATGGCGAGGTGCTTCACGGGTCGGACCTTACCACGAAAGGCCGCGAGAGGCGCAAGCTTCCGCCGCCCTGTCGAGACTGGGCTACGACGGCTCGCGCTTCAGGCGGTCCCCCGCGCCGCTCTCGAGTATCGAACGGATCTCGATCTCCAGGCTGGGAAGCCAGTCGTCGATCGGGATCCGGCTGTCGATCACGATCTCCAACCGGTCGTCGGGCAGGAGCTGGACCGTGCCTGGGCTCGTCGGCTTGAGCGGAATGACAATCGCTTCGCGTGAGAGACCGAGGCGCTCGATCACGGAGAAGACCTTCTCGATCTCCTTGAGAGTGACGACCTTCAGCATGCTCGACATCTATCGCGCTTCTTTGAAACTTCGCCCCCGTACGCGCTTCGCGCTCCGATGGGCTCGGCCTCGAGCCAAACCCGCAGGGCCGCTGAATCCCTTTACCACGACTGAGTGCGAAAAGTGGAGCAGCCGGTCGCCGATCACGATCCGGGGAACGCGGCGACCATCTCCTCCAGGCGGCTCCTCGCGTCGCGCAGGATCGGCTCGCCATCGCCCACCAGCAGGATGTCGAAGTCCAGATCGAGCAGCTTCCGCACGCTGGCGCGCAGCTGCGGCGGGTCGTCCATCACCTTCTCCTTGAGCAGCGAGCAGGCCCCGGGCGGGTTGCCGATCACCGAGTCGCCGACGATCAGGATGCGGCGCTCGGGCCAGTGCAGCGCCACCTCGCCGGGCGACTTCCCCGGCACGCCGACGACGCGCAGCGGCCCCACTTGCTCGCCGGCGCGGAGCTGGTCGTCGATCTCCGCCCCCTGGCCGCGCGCGTAGGCCATGTCCTCGGGGTGAATCGCCGTGCGCGCCCCGGTCCGCGCCCGCACGCGGTTGGCATCGCGGGCGTGATTGCGATTCGTCAGCAGGATGCGGCTGACGCCGCGGCGGACGAGCTCCCCCAGATCCTCCGGTGACGACTCGACCGGATCGACGCAAAGATTTCCTTCTGCAAGGCAGATCAAGTGACCGTTGAAGTCGTAGCCGTGCGGCTCCGAAAACCAGGTCCAGCGATAGACGTCCTCGACGATCTCCTTCATGAGCGCTCCCCTCCTGGGTTTCTTCTACTATTACCGCTTCAGAGCCCGCGGTGACAGCGAACGCAAAGCGCCTCTTCGATCTGCCGCACGGCCTCGCCGTGGGAGGCCGACGGGACCGGGGATTGATTCGCATCCGCTTTTCCAATACGGAAACCGCAACCTTCGGTAGCTCGCGGCCCGCGCCGCGAGCCGCGCCGGCCCGAGATCACGTCCCCGTCGTCTAGCCTGGCCCAGGACACCGGCCTTTCACGCCGGCGACACGGGTTCAAATCCCGTCGGGGACGCCTTTCCTCGAGGTGCTTCGGCACCGAGCAGCGACACACGCTTCCGGTCACTAATTTGGCCTCTCCGACCGCCAGGTTAGGGGGCTCGGCGGCCTCGATCCACTAGTCTAGCGCTCGTCCCGCATCGGCTGGAGCGCGTCCAGCAGCGCCTTTGCGTCCTGCAGGTCGCGGGTGTCGAAGCCTTCGGTGAACCACTCGTAGATCGGCGCCAGCAGAGCGCGGGCGGCGTCGCGCTTACCCTGGCGTTGCCAGAGCCGCGCCAGGCTGGTGGCAGCGCGCAGCTCGAACGTCTTGGCCTGTTGGCGCCGGGCGATCTCCAACGACTGGTTGAAGAGCGCCTCCGCCTCCTCGACGGCATTGCCGTCCATGTCGAGGAGAATCTCGGCCCGCAGCCGGTGCAGCTCGGCATCGTAGTAGTGCTGGCCCTGTTGCTCGGCTTGCGCGATGCCGTGTCCGAGCGCCCCCACGGCGGCGTCGTGGCGCCCGACCTCCCAGAGGCCCTCGGCGAGCATCGCGAGCAACTGGGGTCTCATGATCCCGCTCCGAAGCTTTGCCAGCTCGTCCAGCGCCTGCTGCATCTCCGCGATGCCCGTCTCGCCCTTTCCCGACTCCACCCGCGCCCAACCCGACAAAACCCTGCCCAGGCCCAGGTACAGCGGGAACCCAAGCCGCTCGGCGAGCCCCACGACTTCTTCGGCGCGTTCCTGCATTCGGTCGAACTCGCGGCGCTCGAAGTGGACAAGTCCAGCAATGGCGAGAGCATTCGCCAGACTGAACGGATGTTCCACGCGCGTCGCCAGCACCACAGCCTCCTCGCTCAACGACAGCGCCCGGTCGGGATGACCAAGGTGCGTGTGACACCAAGCCTCGAACGCGTGCGAGAAAGTCCCACGATCGAACCCCACCAAGTAGGCCAGAGGCCCGTGCACGCCGGGGTTGTACGATTCGATGCTCCGTTCGAAATGCTGCAGCGCCCGCGAGAAGTGCCCCTGGAAGACCGAGGATGTGCCGACTTCTTCGTGAGCCGAGACGCGGTCGAAGCCCTCTCCGGTGCGCTCGGCGGCTGCCAGGGCCTCCTGCGCGACCTCGGCTGCAGTCGCGAGGTCACCCTTGATCAGATAGGCCGCGGCCACTCCCGAGAGCACTCGCGGCAGCTCGGGTGATTCGCCGATCTGGGATGCCAGCGCGCGCGCGCGCGCGTACGCCTGCTCGTTCTCCGGATGCGACCATCCCCTGGCTGCAGTGAGCGGCGCCCCGATTGCCATCTGCAGTCCGATTTCGATCTGATCGCGTTCGCGCGTGGTCGGCAGGGTCGCGACGAGCGCGAGGGCGCGTCGCAGATGGCCGATGGCCTCCTCGTTCGCCGATCGCTGCGTCGCCCGCTCGCCCGCCCGCTGGTAGTGCGTGACCGCTTCCGCGACGAGCCCCGCCTGGTCGTAGTGCCGCGCGACCACCTCGGGCTCGGCCGCGACGCGCTCGGGGAAGCGCTCCTCCAACACTTGGGCTGTGCGCGCGTGCAGCTGCTGGCGCGTGCGCTTGAGCAGCGACTGGTACGCCGTTTCCTGGATCAGCGCGTGCTTGAAGGTGAACGTCGCCGCGGGCGGCTCACCGAGCGCAAACAGGATCTCCGCGTCTACCAGGCGTGCCAGCCCCTGGCGCAAGGCAGCCTCGTCCATGCCCACCGTCGCCGCCAGCAGCGGATACCCGAACTCCCGGCCCAGCACCGCCGCCCGCTGCGCCACTTCCTTTGCGGTGGACAGCCGATCGAGCCGCCCCATCAGCGAGTCGGCGAGGCTGGCCGGAATGGCCTCCACACCGCGCGCCGCCCCGGGCTCCATCACCGCCTTGGTGAGCTCCTCGACATAGAGCGGCACGCCATCGGCACGGGCGACTAGCGCGTCGAGGGTGGCGGCCGGCAGCCCCGTCCCCGCCAGCGTCGCGATCATGTCGCGCGCCTGGCGCTTGGTGAGCCGGGCGAGTGGGAGCGTCGTCGTATTGGAGCGCGCCGGCCAAGGCGCCGTGAACTCCGGCCGTGCCGTGGCGAGCAGCAGTACCCGCGTGCTCGGACTCTGCGCGATCACGTGGCCCAGGAACTCCAGCGTCGAGACGTCGCACCAGTGCAGGTCCTCGACGAACAGCACCAGCGGCTGGACTTCGCTCACGACCAGGTTCCAGTGTGCCAGCAGGTCGATCGTCTTGCGCCGCTGCAGCTCGGGGCTCAGCTGCAGTCGGGTCGGCGGTGGCAGTCCGAGGAAGTCCGCCACCAGGGCCACGTTCTCCGCCGAAGCGAGTGCGCCGAGTCCGACCTCCACCTTGCCGAGCTTCTCGCTTGCCGTGTCTTCAGGTGCGAACCCGAGCCCCTGTGTCACCAGCGCGATGATCGGATGAAAGGGCGTCCCTTCCGTGAACGGCGTCGCGCCGCATTCGAGCCAGGTGTGCGGCACCCCCGCCAGGTGCTCGTGCAGCTGGTAGACGAGCCGCGACTTGCCGACTCCCGCTTCCCCGAGGACGACGACGGTCTGCCCCTCGCCGTCCGCCGAGCGCTCCCAGCGATCGATCAGCATCGCCAGCTCGAGGTCGCGACCGACGAAGCGCGTCAGTCGTCCCGCCGCGACCTCGAGACGGCTGCGCACGCCACTCGGTCGGACGACGCGGTAGAGCGGCACCGGCTCGCGCACGCCCTTCAACGGCTGCGGCCCGCGCTCCTCGACCACGAACAGCCCGCCAACCAGCCGTTGGGTGGCGGCGGTGATCACCACCGTGTCAGGGTGCGCGATGCCCTGCACGCGCGCCGCGACGTTCGCCGTCTCGCCGAACACCTCGCCGCCGTCGGCGATGACGACGGGGCCGGTGTGCATGCCGATGCGCACAGCCAGGCGTGTCCCGCCCTCCGCTGCGACGCTACTGTTGAGCGATGCCATGGCGTCCACGATCGCCAGGCCGGCGCGCACCGCCCGCTCCGGGTCGTCCTCGCGCGCGGTGGGCCAGCCGAAGTAGATGAGCAGCCCGTCGCCGAGGTTCTTGGCGACGTGGCCGCCGAAGCGCGCCACGGCGCCGGTGGCGGCCTGTTGGTACCGCGCGATGAGGTCGCGCCACTCCTCGGCGTCGAGCTGCTGCGACAGCGGCGTCGAGCCGACGAGGTCGCAGAACAGCACCGTCAGCTGGCGGCGCTCGCCGGCCTGCACCGCGGCTTGGGGCACGGGGGCCGGCGTCGAGACGGCGGCTGCCGCCACGGGCCGGAGAAGCTCACCGCAGTCGCCGCAGAACTTCTCTCCGGGCTCGTTCGATGACCCGCACGCGGCACACAGCGCGGCGAGTGCGGCCCCGCATTCCGCGCAAAAGCGGCGCTCAGCGCGGTTGTCGTGTTTACAGGACGGGCAGTGCATGGCGCGTATTCTCGCCCGCCGTCTCTACCACAGCTGGCGCAAATGCCGGCAGGCTCGTGGGACAACACCAAGAATCACGCCGCCAGCGCCCGTGGCAACCCATCCATCTCCTGCACCCAGGCGACCAGGGAGAGTTCAAACTCACGCCCGTTGGGGTGTTCAAACTGGCGAGACTTTGGGACGCTCTTCCCCGCAATATGGATTTCTTGACGCGTACGGAAACTTGCCGTACACTGGACTCATAAGGAGAATCAACCCATGCGTTCCTCGGAAACAGATACCGGCCCTGAGAGCCACAAGGCCGCTCGCTTTGAAGCCCGCCTCACGCCCGAACAGAAGTCTATCCTGCTCAGGGCCGCCGCGCTCACCGGCCGGTCGCTGACCGATTTCGTCGTCACGTCGGCCCAAGAGGCCGCAACCCGAACTCTGCGCGAGCACGAGGCGATGACGCTGAGCTTGCGCGACCGCGAGGCGTTTGTCGCCGCGCTGCTCAAGGCTCCTGCGCCGGGGCCGCGTCTGCGCAAGGCTGCGCAACGCTACAAGCGGCACGGCGTGAATGCTCGTTGAACCGCTCGGCAAGCAGCATGGCCGCGGAGCGTTTTCGTGCGGCAACCCCGCCCTTGACCAGTACCTGAAGGAGCGCGCTCGCCAGGACGCGCGACGCTACGTCGCCGCACCGTTCGGCCTCGTTGCGGGTCCCGGCGAAAAGACCACGCTCGGCTATTACACGCTCTCCTCGTTCGCCATCGACCTCTCGGACCTCCCGTCAGAGACGGCCAGGAAGCTCCCCTCGCACCCCAATGTCCCGGTGACCCTTCTCGGGCGCCTCGCCGTCGACAAGGGCCACGCAGGGCAGGGCCTCGGCGAATTCCTGCTCATGGATGCCCTGCACCGGTCCCTCACCCAGTCCTCGCAGATTGCTGCCGTCGCCGTCGTCGTCGACGCGATAGACGACAGCGCCGTCCGCTTCTACAAACACTTCAACTTCATGCCGTTCCCCGAACGACCCGCTCGCCTCTTCCTGCCGATGCAGACCGTCGCGGCCCTTTTCGGCTAGGCATCATCCGAGCTGGCATAGGCGGCTTCAGAAGACTGCGATCGACGGCGTGTCACGGCGCCAGCGTTCCCCCACCTCTTGGTGGCACCGATCCGCGGCGCGCACGGGGCGCGGCTCTACTCGGCGGCGGGCATCGCCCACCTTCGCCTCCTCGCGCGCGCCGCCGCCGCGAGCCCTCCGAGCCGCTCCAGTTGCTTGGTGCTCAGACCGGCCCCGTCGGTCCGTCTTCGTCGCCTTCTTCATACCGTCATCCTCAGCGCACGCGCCGCGTCCAT
>CAVRIA010000017.1:0-226190 GCA_963721115.1 uncultured bacterium | reverse complement strand
ACCGAGTTCGCGGTTCGGCCCTTTGACACATGAGCGTCTCGGTCGTCACCGGCGGCGCCGGGTTCGTCGGCCAGGCGTTG
The DNA here is from genome assembly GCA_963721115.1 of uncultured bacterium. Lineage (GTDB taxonomy): Bacteria > Desulfobacterota > Binatia > HRBIN30 > CADEER01 > CAVRIA01. The sequence goes on along the minus strand of CAVRIA010000017.1, from coordinate 226,110 downwards.
GTGCGAAGTCTGCTCGCCGGCGGTGACGTCGTGCGCGCCGTCGCGCTGCCCGGCGATCCGCGCATCGCCGAGCTGCGGGCGGGCGTGCCGCATGCGGAGCGCCTGCAGATCGTCGAGGCCGACGTCACCGACCGCACCGCGATCGCGGCGGCCATCGCCGGGGCGCGGCGCGTCTACCACACCGCCGCGCTGATTCACGCCTGGGCGCCGCGCGAGAGGTTCCGCGCCGTCAACGTCGGCGGGCTGCGCAACGTCGCCGAGGCGGCGCGCGAGGCGGGTGTGGAGCGCTTGGTGCACGTCAGCACCAGCGACGTGTTCGGCATTCCGCGCCGTGGCGAGGTGCTCGACGAGTCGATGCCGTTTCGCCCCTGGGGCGAGCCCTACGCGGACACCAAGATCGAGGCCGAGCAGTGGCTGTGGGAGCTGCATCGGTCCGGCGGCCTTCCCGTCTCGGTCATCTATCCGGGATGGGTCTACGGTCCAGGCGACCACGCCTTCTTCCCCGGGCTGGCCGAGGCCATCGCCGGCGGCTTCATGATCTTCTGGTGCCGCGACGTGCGCCTGCCGTGGGTGTATGTCGACAACCTCGCCGACGCGTGTGTCCTCGCCGGCGTGCATCCGACCGCCGCCGGCAACGGCTACATCGTCCACGACGGCGGCGGCGGTCCGACGCTGCAGGAGGTGTGCATCTGCATCGCCGCGGTGATCGACGCCAGGCCGCCGCGCCTGCACGTCCCCTACGCCGTCGCCTACGGCGCGGCCGCCCTCCTGCAGGCACTCTGGCGGCTGCGCGGCCCGGGCACCGCGCCGCCGCTGCTCACCGTCGACGTGAAGGCTTTCGGGTATCGGTTCCATCTGTCCAACGAAAAGATTCGCCGCGAGCTCGGCTGGCAGCCGCGCGTCCCCACCGACGCGGGAATGCGCGCCGCCCTCGACTATCTGGCTGGAGCGCAGCCCGCGAGCGCGCATTGAAGTGCCGCGATCCCCGTCAGCGGCGCGTAGAGTTTCGAGCTCCCACTTCCCTTGAACGCTGCGCGGGCAAATTGGGTGTAGTGGTCGCCCCGCGGCCAGGTAGCGCAGTCCCAGTGAGCCACCCGATCGACCACCACCATTCTGCCGCGGCTCTGCCCGAACCGCGTCCACGCGCGCGTCCGAAGAGAGCGGTGTGCTCGGAACGAGGCACGTGGTCGAAACACGTCGATCGCTCGGGCTGCACACCCCGAGCGAAGCGGGTTCATCGCAAAGCGAAAGAAGAAATCAAAACTCCAAGGCCTCGACCTTTCGGAGAGGCGTGAGAACGAGATCGGCAAGATGCGGCGCGGTGGTGAAGCCGTGCGCGAGACCGAGGGCGTCGATTCCCGTCAGTGGCGCGTAGATTCAGGCAGTGAGGCGGATCCCGTTACGCGCCCGACCGCCAGCTCCGGTGCTGAGCGGGGAAGCGGATTCGCCTCGGAGCGGAGCCACCGGAGAGAGGGGCTGCGGGGAGGGAACCGCGGCGTCTGAGCGGTTCCCTCCCCGGTGGGGCCGCAGGGGCGCAAGCCCGCACACAACAGACCGGTTCCTTGTGACCGAGGGGGGCGGCGGAGAAGAGTCCAGCTCCACGAAGATCGAAGCGCAGACGTTGGCATCGCCTCGCGCGCGGCGCTCAGGGGCAGCGCGGGTCGCCCGACTGCAGTGCGTCGATGAGCTCGGCGGTCAACGGCAGCTTGATGCAGCCGTGGCCGTTCTCGCAGATGAAGTCGAAGTCGCGCGCGGCGCTGTGACAGGAGAAGCAGGGCGGCCCGACGTTGACCACCTCCTGGCGGCCGCGCTGGGTGATCTTGGTCTCGCCGCTCGACGCGTCGATGACGAAGTACTCCCAGTTGCCGTTCTGGGGGTCGAAGCTGCCGCCGCGCTTCACCATCGCCTCGGCCGGCACGAGCTGAATGATCGTGCCGATCGGATAGGGCACGGACTCGTCGCCGTGCGCGACGGCCAGCGCCTCGTCGAGGTGGCCGAGTCTGTTGGTGATGCGGAAGTGGCGCACCTTGTCCCAGTCGGTGAGGCACTGGAAATCGCTCGCCTGGGCGACGAACTCCTCGGGCCCGGGGCAGCCGCGCGACGCATTCGCAACGCCCTGGATGAGCTCGTTGATCGTCACCTGCCGGTCCGCGAGAGCGTCGAACGCTGGGCAGTCGTCGACCGGCGCGTTGCCGAGGGCCATGTTCACGCCGGTGATCAGCTCCGCGATCGACACCGTGCCGTCCCCGTCGCAGTCGCCGACGCACGTCTGCGCGCCGCAAGGCCGTGCCGCGACCAGGCAGCCGGCCACGCCGGCGGCCGCCGCCGCGAACCATCGAGTTCGCTTGCCCATGCGCCGTCCCCTCCAGCCCCATGGTTGTCGGCGCCGTGCCGAGTTGAGTCAACTCTGCACTTCCCCGAACGGTCGTCGCGCACGGGGAGCCGTCGCTACGGCGACTGAACGGGCGTGCCATCCGGTACGCAAGGGCGCGGCCCAAGCTTGTGGTGCAGGCCTCCTCCCACCCCGTGCAGGCGGGACGCCCGCACCACAACAGAGAACCGCGCCGCACCCGCAGCCTCAGCTTTGTTTGTGGTGCGGGCCTCCGGCCTGCACAGCGGCCCTCCGGGCCGCAGACTTCCACCCACCCCCGCGCAGGCGGGACGCCGCACCACAACAGAGAACCGCGCCGCACCCGCAGCCTCAGCTTTGTTTGTGGTGCGGGCCTCCGGCCTGCACAGCGGCCCTCCGGGCCGCAGACTTCCACCCACCCCCGCGCAGGCGGGACGCCCGCACCACAACAGAGCTCGCAGCGCTCTCAGGGCATCGCGGTCGGGCATTCGCCCACACGCTTGCCGGCGATCACCGCGCACACCAGCTCGCGATGCTGTGTCGGCGCGCCGGCCATCGTGGTCTCGGAGCGCACCTCGCCCACTCCCGGCTCGATCCACATCTCGCTGACCGAGCGCATGGTTCCCGACGGAAGCGTCATCGCCCGCTCGTAGCGGATCACCACCTGCCCCTTCGCCTCGGGCTCGGAGGCGAGCCGCGCCGACATGGTCTGCTCGACCTTGCCCTCGCTGAACAGCTGGCCGTCGGACCGGCGCAGCAGCTTCACGGAGGACTCGAACCGCTGCTCTTCGGCAACCAGAGGGAGCGTGGCGATGGGAAGCGGATCGCCGTAGACGAGGATGACGTTGCGCGCCGGCGCCAACTCGGCGAGCGTCGCCAGCCGGTGCCCGTCGTCGTGCAGGTGCATCTGGCTGAGCACCTGATCGCCCTTGCTGACGGTGACCACGAACTCGTCCGGCTTCGCCGTCGACGCCACGTGCGAGGTCAGTAGCTGCTCCCCTCCGGACGGTCCGGTGGTGCGGTACACGAACTCGTCCCCCGCATGATGCGGCAACAGATCCTGGACGGTGCCCTCGAAGAGAACGCCGGACGTCGGGTGCGGCACCGAGTGCTTCGCGGCCACGGGCTTCTCGGGCGCGCACCCCGCGGCCAGAGAGAGTGCCACCGACAGCAAGACGATGCTCGACCTGCCTCGAGTTTCGACCCCGCGTCTCGCCCTTGCCCTCATACGCCCTCCGCTTTGCCCAACAATCCGCCCAGCCGCCCAGCCGGGTTGTTCGTTGTTAAGTTGTTGGTTGTTGGAGCCTCAAGAACCAACCACCAACAACCCAACAACTCAACAACCTTCGGCCCTCGCACCGACAGCTCGAGTTGGTGGGCAAAGCCCGGTGACCGGTAGAAGGGGATCCTTCTTCCACCGGTCACCGGTCACGGTCACTGGTCACGGGACGATTCTCCCCGCCGATCGCCTGCAGGATCTCCACCAGGTGGCGCGGGCCGTCGCGCAGGTTCTGGAGCGACATGCGCTCGTCGATGCCGTGCACGGTCTCTCCTTCCTCCGGCGTGATCACGACGGGCACGAACCCGTAGGCGGCGACGCCGCGCTCGCGGAAGAAGTGGCTGTCGGTGAAGCCGCGCAGCACGCTCGGGACCACCGGCCTGCCTTCCTTGCGCGCCTCTGCCGCGATGGCGCGGTAGAGCGCCGTATCGACGTCCGACGACGACGACGGGAAGTTCAGCAGCACCTCGAAGCGGATGTCGTCGTCGCCGACGGTCGCCTTCAGGTGGTCGAGGAAAGCCTGCGGGTCCTCGCCCGGCAGGAGGCGGCAATCGAGCTCGGCGCTGGCGGTGCGCGGCACGACGTTGGTCTTGGCGCCGCCGCGCAGGACGGTGGGGGCGATGGTGTCGCGCACCAGTGCAGCGTCGCGCGGCTGGGCGAGGAACTCCGTCCGGAAGGCGGGGTCGCGCAGCGCCGCCGTCAGATCCTCGTAGCGCTTGCGCGTCTCGCCGGTGTACACCGCGGCGAGAGCGCGGTAGTAGCGCTGCACCTCGGGAACGACGTGCACCCGCGGCTCGAAGCAGTCGATGCGGTCGAGCGCCCGGATCAGGCGGACGACCGCAGAGTCCGGGCGAGGCGTCGACCCGTGTCCGCCCGTGCCGGTGGCCGTGAGGCGCAGCCAGAACGGCGTCTTCTCCGCCACGCCGATCTCGTAGGCGCGATGCCCGTCCGGGTCCTGGTGGATCCCGCCTCCCTCGTTGAGGACGAACTCCGGATCGCCGAGCTCGTCGAAGTGCTTGTCGACGAACCAGCCCGCGCCCTTCTCGCCGCCCTCCTCCTCGTCGGCGGTGCCGAGAAAGATCACGTCGCGCGAGAGCTGGATTCCCGCCCGCTTCATCGCGATCAGAGCCATCGCCTCGACGACGCCGATTCCCTTGCAGTCGATCGCGCCGCGGCCCCAGACGTAGCCGCCGTCGATCTCTCCGCCGAACGGGGGATGTGTCCACCCGGCGGGATCGGCGGGAACGACGTCGAGGTGATTGAGCAGCACCACCGGCCGCCGAGCGCCGCTGCCGCGCAGGCGGGCGAGCACCGATCCCCGGCCGCTCTCCGACTGAAACACCTGCGCCTCCAGACCGGCGCCGTGGAAGCGCGCCGCCAGGAACTCCGCCGCGGGAATCTCGTTGCCGGGCGGGTCGGTGGTGTCGATCTGGATGTACTCGCTCAGAAAGGTGGACGCCTCGTCGCCGATCTCCCCCCAGTCGATCCCGGTCGCGCGCACCGGCCGCGCGGCGCCGGCGATCAGGCAGAAGGCTGCGAGCAGCGGCGCCACCCGGCAGCGGGTTCTCCGCGTAGGGCTCGCCGCGGTCTCCGGTGTGACTCGCGTGTGGACCGGCGGAACCGGGGACCCGTCCGGCAGGAGGTCCGGCGGGCAGCGAATGTCACATCCGTTCATCGTCCTCCTCGCGGCGTCGCAGCGTCGAAGTTGCCAGCGCTCGGCAGCCGGCGCAAGGCAAGAGGGGACGATGGCGGGTCCCGGCGCAACAACCGCGCCGGCGCCGGGCCGCTTGTCGAGGCGCCCCGCTTGGGCCTACAGTATCTACCAGTCCGACGTTTCTCCGTGCGGGTCCGGCGCCTCCCCTGCGCGACCGCTGCCCCCACGGCACGGCGCCGGAAGCGACCGGCCGAGGAGGTGCCCATGAGACCAACGCCCGACACCCCCGTCACCACCATCAGATCCGGCCGGGAAGGCGCGCCGACCCCAGCGGATCTCGCCGCCTCGTACCGGACCGTGAGGCGGGCCACGCGGAGGCTGTGCGAGCCCCTGTCGGCGGAGGACTGTCAGGTGCAGTCGATGCCGGACGCCAGCCCGGCGAAGTGGCATCTCGCCCACACGACTTGGTTCTTCGAGACGTTCGTCCTCGAACCGGCCAGCGGCGGCTACCGGCCCTTCCACCCCCAGTTCCGGGTCCTCTTCAACTCCTACTACCAGACCGTGGGCGAGCAGCATCCGCGCCCGCGGCGTGGCATGCTGACGCGCCCCCGTCTCGACGAGGTGCTCGCCTATCGGGAGCACGTGGACGAACGCGTCCTCGACCTGCTCGATTCGCCGCGCGGGCTCGCTGACGCGCCGGCCGCGGTCGTCGAGCTCGGTCTGCACCACGAGCAGCAGCATCAGGAGCTGCTGCTCACCGACGTCAAGCACCTGCTCTCGTGCAATCCACTGCGACCGGCCTACGCCGCCGACTCACCGGCGATGCCGCGGACGGATCCGCCGACGTTGCGCTGGCTGGCATACGGGGAAGGGGTCCGCTGGCTGGGGCACGACGGGCGCGGCTTCGCCTTCGACAACGAGCGGCCGCGGCACCGGAGCTTCGTCGGCGCCTTCGAGCTCGGCAGTCGTCCGGCGACCAATGCCGAGTACCTCGCCTTCGTGAGCGACGGCGGCTACCGGCGACCCGAGCTGTGGCTGTCGGACGGATGGAACGCGGTCCAGACGCACGGGTGGGAGGCGCCGCTCTACTGGGAGCGGCGCGGCGGCGGGTGGCACGTGCTGACCCTCGGCGGCCTGCGCGAGCTGCGCCCCGACGAGCCGGTGTGCCACGTCAGCTTCTACGAGGCCGACGCCTACGCGACATGGGCGGGGGCGCGTCTGCCGTCGGAGGCCGAGTGGGAGCTGGCGGCCGGCGACACGCTGAAAAAGGGCAACTTCGTCGAGAGCGGCTTGCTGCACCCGGCGCCGGCGAACGCCGCCCCCGACGTCCCGTCGCAGCTCTTCGGCGACGTGTGGGAGTGGACGCGGAGCTCCTACGGTCCCTATCCGGGGTACCGGCCACCCGCCGGCGCCCTGGGCGAGTACAACGGCAAGTTCATGTGCAACCAGATGGTCCTGCGCGGCGGCTCCTGCGTCACGCCGGCCTCGCACGTGCGCGCCACGTACCGCAACTTCTTTCCGCCCGACGCGCGCTGGCAGTTCAGCGGCGTCCGCCTCGCCCGCGACGGGCGGTGAGTGGGTTTGCCGGCGGGACGGCGGCGGGTGGACAGGCTCAGCGGCGGCCGGCGGCGAAGTCCCTGGCGTAACTGACGTAGTTGGCGCGGATGCGGCCGCCCAGCTTCTCCGCCGTGCGGCGCGAGGGCCAGTTGTCGTCGAGGACGAGCGTGTAGCTGACCGCGCGGGCGCCGCGGCGAACCAGCTCGAGATAGGCGTGACCGGCGAGGGCCAGGTTGACGCCCGCACCGCGCGCCGACTCGCGCACGCCGATGGCGAGAATGTTGAGCCGCTCGGCGTCACCCAGAACGCGGCCGGGCGCCAGCTGCGCCGGCCCGGTGTCGGCGCGCACCGCCCACACGATGCCGACCACCTCGCCGTCGCGCAGCGCCACCACCGAGGTGTCGAGCACTCCGGCCGGCTCCAGCGAGCGGATCAGAAAGGAGAACTCCTCGGCGTCGGTCGGGGTGTGGCCCCAGTGGTGAGCGAAGGCATGGTTCCACGTGTCGGCGAAGCGCCGGGCGCGTACCGACCTCGGCAGCTGGCGCAGCGGGACGATCTCGAAGCCGCGCCGCCGCGCCGCGTCGACCGCGTCGCGCCAGAGCTCGAGGTGCGCCGGGCGAACCTCGATACAGTAATCGACCCAACCCTTCTCGGTCTCGAAGCCCGCCTCCTTCAGGAGGGTGTGGTAGTAGGGGGGGTTCTGCCGCAGGATCGTCGGCGGCAGCGAATCGTAGGCGTCGATGGCAAACGGTAGATCGAGCATCCCGTAACCCGCGCGCGCGCCGGCGCAGCCGCGCGCCGCGAGCCACGCCGAGGCTTCGTCGATCAGAAGCCGCACCGCCTCGCCCGACTCCGGCAGGGCTTCGAACATCACCAGGTGACCGAGCCGCTCGTTCCAGTGCCGGCAGTAGCGCTCGTCGACGACGGCAATGACCCGCGCCGCGACGCCGCCGTGCTGTCGCGCCACGAAGGGCCGTACCGTGCGCCCGCGCAGGTACGGGCTCTCGCCGCAGAGCACTGCCAGCTCGAACGCCTCGAAGGCGGGCCAGCGCGCCGACCGGTAGGCGTAGACGCGGTCGTAGAACCGAATCATCTCGGTCAGCGCGTCTCTCCCCTGCGGGGATTCGATTCGAACCGACATCGGGCCGCGATTCGCCTCTAGCCTGAAACTCACCCCGGCTGCGCTCGGGTTCGTAGGCAAAGGCGAAGGCTTGGGCTGAGGCTGAGGATTTGCTTGCCCGAGCCTGAGCCTCAACCTCAGCCTGTTCCGAAAGTTTCTCGCCGAATGATCCGGCGCAGCCCGGGGGAAACTCTAACAGGAATCCCGCCCGGCGCGAAGTGGGGTCGCGACGCCGGCTGGCGGCGTGGCTGCGCACGCTCAGCCCTTCACCGGACTGCGCTCGCGCATCTCGCTGATCGCGTCGTCGACGCAGGCGCGCTCGCGCTCGAGGAAGCTCTCCACCGCCCGGTGAAAGCTGCGGTGCGGCAGAAAGTGCATGCTGTGCGTCGCCACCGGCTCGAAGCCGCGCCAGTACTTGAACTCGCCGCCCGCGCCGGGTTCGAAGCGCGCCAGGCCGGCGGCGATGCAGTGCTCGATGCCGGCGTAGTAGCAGACCTCGAAGTGCAGGTTGCGGATCTCGCGGAAGGCACCCCAGTAGCGGCCGTACAGGGCGCCGGCCTTCTGGACGTTGATCGTGCCTGCCACCAGCTCTCCGCGCTGCCGGGCGACGATGAAGCACAGGCGGCTCTTCCAGCGCCGGCCGAGGATCTCGAACAGCTCGTGGTTCAGGTACTGCCGGCCCCAGTACATCTTCTCGATCGTCGACAGGTAGATGCGGAACATCGGAGAGAAGAGCTCGTCCGGAATGGCTTCCCCCTCGAGCACTTCGATCTCGATGCCCTCTGCCGCGACGTCGCGCCGTTCGCGGCGGATCTGGTTGCGCCGCTTGCTGCGCAGGCCGGACAGGTAGTCGTCGAACGACCCGTAGCCGCGGTTGCACCAGTGGTACTGCACTCCCTGGCGGTGCAGGAAGCCGGCCTCGCGCAGCGGCTCGATCTCATCCGGGTCGCAGAAGTTGACGTGCGCGGACGAGATGTCGTTGGCGGTGCAGAGCTCGCGCAGGGCGTGCGCGACGGCGAGCAGGAGCGGCGGCCGCGGGCGTTCGGGATGGGTCAGGAGACGGCGCCCCGTCGCCGGCGTGAACGGCACGGCGGCGAGCAGCTTCGGGTAGTACGACAGCCCGGCTTTGTAGGCCGCGTCGGCCCAGGCGTGGTCGAAGACGAACTCCCCCTGGCTGTGCCCCTTGAGGTAGAGCGGCACCGCCGCCAGCAGCTGCCCGTCTTCGCGCAGCGCCAAGTGGTGCGGGGCCCAGCCCGTGTCGCCGCTGACGCAGCCCGCCTCCTCGAGCGCGGCCAGCCAGTCCCACTCCAGGAAAGGCGACCCGTGCGGCCCCACCAGCGCGTCCCACTCGGCGCGCTCGACGTCGGCCATCTTCCGAACCAGAGTGATCTCCTGCCGGCTCACGAGACGCATTGTACAGACCGCAGCGCGGCGCGACAGACCCGCAGGGCTTTAGGACGGAGGGAGAATCCGGCGCGCGTCGATGCGATGGGCGCGGCAGATGGCGGCGACCCGCGCACACAGCTCGTCGAAGCGGTGCTCGTCGAGCGCCCCGCCGGCGAAGAAGTCGGCGGCGAACCAGGTGCTGCTCAGAAAGAATCGGCGCCCGTCCGGCACGGCACTGAAACCTAGGTACTGGTACTCGTACAGGTAGCGTACCAACATCCGCCAGAGCTGCACGGGCGGGTAGAGACAGCGCAGGTCGCGGACGTTGTGCCGCACGTACGTCTCGCGCGCGGCCGGGTCGAGGAAGCGAAAGGCGAGCAGATTGGCCTGGTAGTCCGGCAGCCGCGAGAGCAGGGACCGGACCAGGGCCGCCCCCGCGGACCGACCGGGCACCGCGCCGCGCGGATCGCCGGCGCCGGGAGCCGGCAGCGCCCGGTCCGCCGCCACGAGCGCGTCCAGGTCGGAAGCGGTCCGGCGCCGGATCTGCGGCGTCGAGCGCGCGATCGCGTCGTCGAGCAGACCGGCCAGCGCGCCGCACTGCTCGCTCAGCTCCCCGTCGGCCAGCGCGCGCGGCACCCAGCCGGCGGCGACCGCGAGGTGGGCCCACTCGTGCGCGGCGCGGGCGCCCAGCATGGCGCGCGCATAGGGCAGGGCGGGCCCCTGCAGTCGCTCCATTCCCGGCTCGTGCACGTTGTAGGCGAGCCGGCGGCGCGAGGCGTGCATGTAAGTGTAACCGGTCTGCTCGACGCCGGCGGGCGGAGCGGGCAGCTCGTCCGCTCGCGCCAGCGCGGCGTGGAACTCGCGCGTGCGGGCAGCGAGGACGCGCAGGTCGGCGTGCACGTCGCGCACCGCGGCGCCGCTGGCGATGCGGAGCTCGCTGCGCAGGACGCCGACGCGCGACGCGCCCTCGGCGTCCCAGAGGACGCGCCCGCCGCGCGCGGTCACCACCAGTGGCGGCGCCTCGGCAGCCAACCAGTCGAGCAGCGCGACCACCGCCGGCTGGTCCGGCGTGCGCCACGCGGCGTGGTAGTCGGCCACCGCGCGGCGCGCGACGCGGGCCCAGGTGTTCACCAGCGCCGGCGGCTTGCGCTCCAGCGCCGCCGGGACGAGTAGGCCGGTTCCGGGAATCGACCGGTACCCGGACGCCGAGGCGGGCGGCCGCAGCGACTCGTGACCGAGCTCGCGCAGCCAGCGGGCCGCCGCGCCGAGGGCGCGGTAGGCCTCGGCGTCGAGTCGCCGCGAGCGCGACGCGGCGGCGGCGAACGCGGCCATCTCCTCGTCGCTGCGCTCGAACCAGTAGGCGGCGTCGCGCAGCGCCGCCATCGTCACCTCGCCGGTGGCCGCCAGGCGGTCGCCGTGCACGAGCAGATAGGCGGCGAACTCGGGATGGGAGAGCGCTGGGTCGAGGTCGGCGTCGTACAGCGTCCACGCGCCGGTGTTGAGCAGCTGCGCGTGCGGGCGCACGGAGAGGGGATCGGACACGACGGCGACGTGGCGCAGGCGCGGCGGCGACCACGTACTGGCGCGCGCGGCCAGACGCGCGGTGCGCGTCCAGTAGAGACCGAACGCCGCGTCGAAGAGGGCGATACGCTCCTCGCTCCAGCCGCGGTGCTCGCGCAGCGCCGCCGCCAGGGGCGCCGACAGGCCGTTCGGCCCGAGGTGCTCGACCGCGAGAAGGGCGAGCCGCGGATCTCCGAAGTAGTACTCGACCAGGTCCATGGTGGAGCGCCGCCCAGTGGAGGAATCCCCGGCGAGGCGCGCCCCGCCTACAGGAAGCCGAGGTCGAAGTTCGGGACGGTCCAGTAGGCGGCCGGGTCGCCGCCGTCGACCGGCAGGATCGCGCCCGGATCGAGCACGTTCGAGCCAATGCCGCAGGAGGGTGCCGTACACGTCGCGGAAGTCGGTCGAGCGGAAGGAGCCGGCCTGCGTGTACGGCGTGTTGCCGTCGTTGTTGAGGGCGGCCTCGGCGATGTTCGGATGGTTGCCGTACACGCCGCCGTTCACCGATCCGCCGATGACGAACATGGGCCCCTGCGAGCCGTGGTCGGTGCCGTTGTCGTTCTGGAAGATGCGCCGGCTGAACTCGCTCCACACGACGACGCAGAGCTTGTCCGCCAGGCCCGGCTGCATGTCGGCGAGGTCGTCGTAGAAGAGCTTGATCGCGTCGCCCACCTCCCGGTGCAGCTCGTAGTGGCGGCCGTTCGGATCGGCGCCGCCCTGGTTCGAATGCGTGTCGTAGCCGCCGTTGCGCACCTCGAAGAAGCGGGCGTTGACGTTGGAGGCGCCGTTGGCGACGCCGTAGACGATCTTCGCCACCTCCCGCAGGTCGCGCGCGGTGCTGTTGGCGAGGTCGTCGTACATCTGGCTCCACGTGCCGCGAGCGCTTCTCGTACGCCGACGTGCAGGGGCGGATAGCTGTCCGTGGCGAGCAGCGTCGACGACCCGCTGTTGCCGATGTACTTCAGAATCGGGTTGGCGTTTCCCTCCGCGCTGCCGTAGAGCGCCTCGAACGCGGCGCGGCGGGCGGCCTCGTCGCCGGGGTACTGCTTGTCGAAGGGGAAGCCGAAGTCCTTGAGCCGGCGCACGGCGAGCACGCTGGTGCCGGTCTGCTGCAGCTCGCCCGCCACCTCGCCGCGGACGCTGACGCCGGGAATGTCGCTGGGCTCGTAGATCGAGGCCAGGTAGCGGCCCACCCAGCCGGTGCCGCCGGACAGCGCGCCGAGCGGATCTCCGGTCTCCCAGGCGGTGGTCGAGATGTCGTGCGAGAGGTTGTAGTCGGGGTAGCCGCAGCCCTGGATGACGGCGACGCGCCCCTGCTCGTACAGGCTGCTCAACCCGGCCAGGCCGGGGTGCAGCCCGAGCTGCGCGCCGGTGTTGGGATCGAGCATGTCCGGCACGCCGGCCATCGGCTGCGGCACGAGCAGCTCCGCCGGCGCCAGTCGCAGGCCGCTGCCCCCGGCATCGCGCGCCGCTTCGTAGTCGTCTCGCAGCGTGCCGCCGCCGTTGTCGTACGGCGTCACCGTGTTGAGCCCGTCGTTGCCCCCCTCCAGGTAGACGACGACCAGGTATCGGTCGCCGACCGACGCCGCCAGGGCTTCGCGGACGAACGGATTTCGGAACAGGCTCGGACCGAGGAAGCTGCCGGCGCCGATCAGGCCGGTGCGGGTGAGGAACTGTCGTCGCGTGATGGCCATGCTGGTCTCCTGGCGCTGCGCTCTAGTGGAGCTGATAGGCCGGCGATTGGAGAACGATCGCGACCAGCCCGTTCAGCTTGCTGTTGCGCACGTCGTCGTCCGTCAGGTCGATGCTCGCCAGCGGGCCGGCGCCGTCGGTGAGATAGTCGATCAGCTCGTCGCGCTCCGCGGTCGTCAGCTGGTCGGTGACACCGAGCAGCTCGGTGACGGCGGCGACGATGGCGACGGGCGACGTCTCGTTCAGGTCGAAGAGCCGCTCCGGGCGGAAGGCGCTGGCGCCGCGGCCGCGCGCCGACGTCACGTCGCGCGCGAAGCCGTAGCGCGCCAGCATCGTCGAGCTGCTGAGCCAGGCCGTCTCCCAGTCCCAGCCGAAGACGCTGGGCGGGTCGAAGAGCAGCTGGCCCATGTTGTTGAGCTGCGAGCGGATGCCCGCGTAGCTGCCGCCGTCGACGTACTGGTACTTGCTCTTCAGCTTCATGTCGAGCAGCCGCAGCGTGCCGACCGCGTAGTCGACCGGAAACTTGACCGACTTCTTCGTCGTCGCGTCGAAGGGCGCCGGCGCCGCCGTCTCGTAGAAGGAGTCGTGCACGAAGATGGCGCGCAGGAGCGGGGCGATCTCCCACTGGGTGTCGAAGCCGGAGGCGGCCACCACCTCGTCGACGAACGCGGAGTCGGGATCGGGGTGGGCGAAGTAGGTGACGAGGCGCCGGGCGATGTAGCGCGCCACCGTCTTCTTCCCGTCCGTGTCGCGGTGCTCGAAGATGATGTCGATGACCCGCCCGATCTCGGCCTCGCCCTCGCCGTCGGCGGCGAAGTCCTGTCCGTTCGCGTCGTTGAACCCGCCGCGCGTCTTGTAGATCCGCTTGGCGCCGCGCTGGGGCCAGTCGGTCATGTAGTCGTGGCGGTTGTCGCGGAAGTAGGCGACGCCCTTGTCGTCGTAGCGCCAGCCGGTGAACGCGCGCGCGATCTGGGCGACGTCCTCCTGCTCGTAGTTGGGGTTGCCCGCGAAGTCGTTCACCCCGAGGGTGAACAGCTCCTGCAGCTCGCGCCCGTAGTTCTCGTTCGGCTGCTGCTTGCGGTTGTCGTTGGTGTCGAGGAACTCCATCATCGCCGCGTCGAGGTTGATCGCCTTGACGAAGTCCTTGAAGTTGCCCTTGCAGTACGTGCGCAGCAGGCGGTTCTGGTTCGCCATCAGCGTCACCCGCCCGACCGTCGCGTAGTTGGTGGCGAAGTGGTCGTGCCAGAAGAGGACGAGCTTCTCCTGCAGCTGGAGCTTGCTGCGAATCATGTACTTGACCCACTTGTTGTGCGCGAGGTCGATGGAGCGGGCGCGCGGGCGAAACCGGCTCGGCCGGAAGTCGAGCAGGTAGTCCGCCGCCTCGCCGCGTGTCGACGCCCGCTTGAGCAGCGTGGCGAGCGCCCGCGGCGTCGCCCCGAACTCGGTGCGCCGCAGCAGGTGCCGCGCATCGTCCAACGTCAGCAGAGTGCTCTCGCCACCCATCTCACCGCTCCTCCGTCGCGATCAGTCCGTGCCCGGCACCCAGCCGCCCTGGGGAGCGCCGGCCTCGATCCACCGCCGCAGGATGTCGCGCAGCGTCTTGTGCAGCTTGCGCTTTCCTTTCGGCATGCGGACACCGTAGGCGACGTCCGGAAGGTCGCCGGTCACCTTGTGATAGAGAAAGCTGCTCTCGGCATCGCCGCTGACGTCCTGCGTCACGCTGATGCGCAGCCAGCCGGCGGCGTTCGCCGCGGCGTTGTCGGGCGTGTGGTTGAGCAGGTTGCCGTAGGACGACCCGGTCTCCAGCAGCATGTTTCCCGCCATGCTCTGCGAGTCGTGGCAGCCGCTCAGGGCGCAGCTCTGGTTGAAGATCTGTCGCTGGATGCGATCGAAGGTGCCGCTGAACAGCGCGTGCGGATCGCAGGCGTTCGGGTCGGGGATGCAGGTGAGCTTCAGCTTGTCGCGATCCTTGATCACCCGGCCGCCGATCACCGTCGACAGCGAGCTGATCTTCAGCTTCGTGCGGCCCGGGCCGCAGTGGTTGCTGCCGCCCAGCGGCCCCTTGATCGGCACGGTGAACAGCGTCGGCGTGGTGCAGTCGTCGAGGGTCGTGGTCGGCAGCGCGATCTGGTTCGCGATACGGTCCTGCAGCGCCTGGAAGTCGGGATCGAACTTCGGATCGCCGTTGTCCGCGGCGTGCTCGACGGTGATCGACTGCACGCCGTCGAGCGCACAGGCGGCGTCGAAGGTGCTGTTGGCGCAGACGGATACCTGGAACTGGCAGACGCCGTTCGCCGTGCCGTCGGCGTCGCACGACGGATCGCCGTCGACGCAGCGCACCTGTTTGGGCTTCGAGGCGGGCGCGTTCACCGGCGCGTCGAGGACGACGAGGCAATCGGTGCTCGCGCCGCCGCCGCCGCCGATCACGGTTGCCATCGACGGCGGGGCGCACAGAGCTGCGGCCAACGTCGCGGCCAGCGCAGCGGCGGTCATCGCGTTCATCCGGTACCTCCCCCCACTTGCGATCGCCGCGGCGCCAGGCCGGCGCGCGCCGGCGTCGAAAGAACGGCCGAACTATAGGGGCGCTGTCTCGCGGCGGTCAACATGAAAGGCAGCGCGCCGCCCTCCATCCAAAGCGCCAGCCGGCCGCGGCGCACGCCTGCCGTGGCGATGCGCAAAGCGAAGCCTGCGCCACTCCTCTTCGCCACACCTCTCCGTTCACCCGTCCCCTCCATCCTTCGAGCTGGAGGTCCGACGGGAAGCAAGGCGCGCTCCGCGCGCGCCCCCTCCGCCAGTCGTGGTCCGAGGGCTCGGCGCGGAGTGCCGGAAGAGCGCTCGGCGTCCATCGGTGCCGGATTCTCGACGCCTGGGACGCGCGCTTCTGTCGCCGGCCGTCCGCTTGCGGTAGCCTGGCGGCAGGAGGAAGCCGCCATGGCGTACGAGCACATTCTGGTCGACCGCGAGGACGGCGCCGCCCTCATCACGATGAACCGTCCGGAGAGGCGCAACGCCCTCTCGGAGGCGCACATGGCGGAGCTGATCGGCGCCTTTCGCGACATCGGCGCGCGCGGCGAGGACAGGGTCGTCATTCTCGCCGGGCGCGGCCCGGCGTTCTGCGCCGGGCACGATCTGCGCGAGATGATCGGGCGGGATATCGTCGCCTACCGTCGCCTCTTCGACCGCTGCACGGAGCTCATGGCCGCGATCCAGGAGATCCCGCAGCCGGTCATCGCCCGGGTGCACGGCATCGCCACGGCCGCGGGCTGCCAGCTCGCGGCGACGTGCGATCTGGTGGTCGCCGGCGAAGGCGCGAGCTTCGCCACGCCGGGGGTGAAGATCGGCCTCTTCTGCACGACGCCGATGGTCGCCCTGAGCCGCGCCGTCGGGCGCAAGCGGGCCCTGGAGATGCTCCTCACCGGTGCCGCCGTCGACGCTTCCACGGCCGCCGCATGGGGCCTGGTCAACCGCGTCGTGCCGGACGATCGGCTCGATGCGGAGACGCGTGACCTGGCGCGCCGCATCGCCGACGCCAGCCCACTCACCGTGGCGATCGGCAAGCAGGCCTTCTACGCGCAGATCGATCTCGACCAGCCCAAGGCCTACGCCTACGCCAAGGAGGTGATGAGCATGAACGCGCTCGCCGCCGACGCGCAGGAGGGAATGTGCGCCTTCGTCGAGAAGCGCCAGCCTCGCTGGACGGGGCGCTGAGCCCGTCCTTTCTCGCGCCAGCGGTGCCGCGCGCGCGTCACCCCGGGTTGTGCGGCGACCTCTCCTCCAGGCTCCAGCGCAGGGTGGTCGCGGCCTCGATCTCGACCACCTGATCGATGGCGAAGGAGAGGAGCCGCTCCGCCCCGGCGAAGGCAGTGGCGCGCCGGTCGTCCCACAGAATCTCCGCCCGGCCGGTCAGCTGCAGCGTGGCGCCGCGCTCGAAGTCGACGAACAGCAGGCCGGCGTTCGGATTGAGCGCGACGTTGCCGAGGGTGTTGAACATCGTGTTGCCCGCATAATCGGGTGTCAGCAGCTCGGTCGGGCCGGTGACGTGCACGAAGCCGGGGTTGCCGCCGCGGTGCGAGGCGTCGGCGCCGGCCTCGGGATGGAAGCTGGCGATGAAGAAGGTGTCCGCCGCGGCGATCCAGCTCTGCTGAGCCGAGAAGAGCCCGGCGCTGTGGCAGACCCCGCCGCCGCCGGACGGCGTCCGAGCATCGCTGCGGTGCAGGCCGCGCCGCTGGATGTATCGCGGGCAGTTGCCGTACGCCTGCGCGACGCGCAGCCGGAACGCGCCGTCCTCCGCCGTCTCGATGCTGCCGTTGACGCGCACCCGGCGCCGGCTGGAGAAGTCGATCGACATCAGACCGACGGTTGCCTCCGGCAGGAGAGCGGCCTCGAGCGGATCGCCCCGCGCCGGCAGGGCCTCGACGTCCAGGGAGCGCTCTTCCGTCGATCGCAGGAAGCCGGGCGGACCGCTCAGCAGCGAGGCCCACGCACGGCCGTCGGAACCGAGCGCGGACACCACCGCCATCGACTGGGCAGCCAGGAACTCGCGCATCGGATCCCCGATGCCGGCGCGGATGCCATGCCCGATCTTGGCGGCGCCCTCCCGTGTCCCGGCGCGTGCCTGCACAGCCAGCTCGCCGGTGTGAAAGGGCCCCTCCGTCATGTCCCTGCTGTACCGATTTTCGCCACCGGGAAGAAGCCGGCCCGGCTCGGCGTCACTGCTCGCCCTCCTGCCCCGGGGAGCCGAGGGTGAAGTAGAAGGTCGCGCCACGTTCCACTGCCGCCTCGGCCCAGATCTCACCCTCGTGGCGGCGGACGATGCGCTTCACTGTCACCAGACCGACGCCCGTGCCTTCGAACTCGGACTCGGAGTGCAGCCGCTGAAAGGCGCCGAACAGCTTCTCCGCGTGGCGCATGTCGAAGCCCGCGCCGTCGTCGCGCACGAAGTACGCGGTGCGGCCGTCGCGCTCGACCGTGCCGAACTCGATGCGCGCGGTCGGGTGCTTGCCCGTGTACTTCCAGGCGTTGGCGAGGAGGTTCTCGAGGGCGAGGCGCAGCAGGTGCGCGTCGCCTCGTACGGCGATCATCGGCGCGATCAGGATCTCGACCCGCCGCTCCGGCTGGCGCTTCTGCAGGTCGGCCGCGATCGACCGCGCCAGGACGCTGAGGTTCACCGTCTCCCAGCTCATCTCGGCCCGCGCTACCCTCGACAGACCGAGCAGGTCCCGGATGAGCTGATCCATGCGCTGCGCGCCCGCGTGGATACGGGCGAGATAGCGCTGGCTCTCGGCGTCGAGCTGCTCGCCGCATCGCTCGAGCAGCGAGCGGCTGAAGCCCTCGATGTAGCGCAGCGGCGCGCGCAGGTCGTGGGAGACGGAGTAGCTGAACGCTTCCAGCTCTTTGTTCGCCGCGTCGAGCTGAGCCGTTCTCTCCCGCACACGCCGTTCCAGGTCCTCGGTCAGCTTGCGCACGGCCCTCTCGGCGTGGAGGCGATCGGTGACGTCGTGCGCCATGCCGCGCACGATGGGCCGGCAGACGCCCTCGGTGCGCAGCGTGTTGTGATACTCCCACACCCTTTTCTTGCCCGCCTTGGTCTGCACCGTCATCAACCCCCGGGCGACGCCCTCTCGCCCCAGCGTGGCCAGATACTCGTCGAACGCGGCGCGGAACTCGGGCGCCAGGACGTCGCGGATGTTCATCCGCAGCATCTCGCTCCGGTCGTAGCCGAGAGTGCGCGCCGGGGCGGGGTTCACCGACAGGATGCGCCCTTCCAGGTCGTGGGTGCAGAGCAGGTCCTCGCTGTTCTCGACCAGGTCGCGATAGCGATCCTCGCTCTCCTGCAGTGCCTCCTCGGCGCTTTTGCGCGCCCGCCGCACCTCGGTCTCGCGAAGCTCCCTCTCGACGGCGGGAACGAGTCGCGCCAGCTTGCTCTTGCTGACGTAATCGTGCGCGCCGGCTCTCATCGCCGTCGCGGCGACCTCCTCTCCCACCTGCCCGGAGACGACGATCACGGGCACATCGCACTGGCGCTGGCGGATCAGCTCCAGCGCCGCCGGCGCCGAGAAGCGAGGCATCACCCAGTCGCAAGTGATCGCGTCCCAGCCGCCGCGCTCCAGGGCCTCGCTCAACGCGGCGGCGGTGTCGACTCTTTCCGACGTCACGTCGTAGCCACCTTGTTTCAGCTCCCGCACGACCAGCAGCGCGTCGTCCGTGCTGTCGTCGATCAGGAGCAGGCGCAGCGGTATGCGATCGACCATCTCGCTCCTTATGCCCCTTTCTATTCTCTTTCGCCAAGGGAAGAGGCAGATTCGGTGCGAGACGATTTTGCTAGCTCGGAAACCTGCTCCCGCATATGCCAAAAAGCACCGGCCCGCCGCCAATCCCGATGCCGGTGACTCGAGGGGACAGGGTCGGCCCGGCTCCTTCGCCCGCGCCTCGAGCTCGAGCTACGGGCGCTGCGGCTGATCCCGAAGCGGAGAAAGCGAGCGCAGCAGTGGCTCGGCGCGGGCGCTCCAGTGCGCCGTCCAGTGCTCGGCCCCGCTCGCCGCGGCGCCGCGGCGCAGCCGATCGAGAAGCGGCGCGCGGGCGGGAAACCCGTCGAACAGCTCGAGCAGCCGCTCCGCCAACTGCCCGGCGCTCGAGAAGAGCAGCCC
Source organism: uncultured bacterium (assembly GCA_963721115.1). Classification (GTDB taxonomy): domain Bacteria; phylum Desulfobacterota; class Binatia; order HRBIN30; family CADEER01; genus CAVRIA01. The sequence continues at coordinate 206,865 of CAVRIA010000017.1, read as the reverse complement.
GTTCTCGCCGTGCCGCACCTGCTCGGCGAGGCAAGGCCCGTAGTCGAAGGCGCACACCGGCAGGCCGCAGCCGAACATGTCGGAGATCTTCATCGGCAGATCGACCCCGGAGGCGGATCGGTGCAGGCACAGCCCCAGGTCGGCACTGCCGAGCAGCACGGGGTACTCCTGCGGGGACAGCCAGAGGGTTCTCAGGCCCACCCGTCGCAGCCCCAGCCCGGCGATGCGCGCTTCGTAGATCTCGCGTAGCGCCCCCTTGCCGGTCAGCAGAATCAACAAGCCCGGGAACGGCGGCTCGCCTCCCCGCTCGTCGCGCCGGCAAATGGCCTCGTCCGCCTGCACCGCGGCGTCGAGCAAGAGGGAGAAGTCCTCGTCCGCCGTCCAGCTCGTCGGGCTGACGATCAGCGCCGTCCGCCCGTCCGACAGACCGGCGGTCAGCGGCGAAGGCGGCGCTGCGGCGAGATCCCTCTCGAGACGGAGCCGCACCTCGCGGCGCTGCGGTGCCGGTACCGGCGCGAACCATTCGGGAGGCCGGTCGTAGACGACCACCGCGTCCTCGATCCCCCATTCCTCGAGCTTCGCCCGCATGGCGCCGGACACACAGAGGTGCGCGTCGGCCCGGGCGCCGAGCACGCGTTCGTACCAGCGCGCGCCTCTCACCAGCGGGCTTCCGGCGCCCAACCGCAGCGCCAAAAGGGCGTACCCGAAGTTGTGCCAATCGACGACCAGCCGGGCGTCTCGCAGGCGCGCCGCGAGGAGGGCGAGAAGCAGGGTCGGCACGGCCGGCGGGGTCTGCAAGAGGATGACGTCGGGCCGTGGCACGGCGAGCAGCGCGCGCAGGAGCTCGGCGCCTTGCGCCAGGGCGCGGCCGAACGAGATCGCCAGAAAACGTGCTCTTCCGCCGGCCGGCGGAGCTGCACGCCGGTCGGCCAGAAGGTGGAGACGCACGCCCTGGGTGTTCGGCCACTTCGCGGCGCAGCTCGCTTCCCCCGCCGCCGATCAGGTCGACGTCGGCGAGCCGCGAGGCGAGCGCGAACGCGTGGTACTGCATGCGCGGGCTGCGTCCCGCGTCGCCAAGGACGACGACACACACCCGCATGCGACGGCGTGGCGGCATGGTCGAGCGGCCTATACCCGAGACCGGCCGCGCCGCCAACGGCTGCGGCGCGGCACTCGCGTCCGGTCGAAAGGGCGAGGTCGTGTCCTCCCAAATGGGGACGGCACCAAGTGCCGAGCCGCAGTTGTAAGCCGAGCGCCGCTGGCATAGACGTATTGGGTTCATCGGTAGTCCAGCGCCCGCTCCGGGCCGGTAGACCGACCATCTGATCGACAACTCGGCGAACTTCCCCATGCCCACGGCTCCGTTGCGAATCGCGCTCCTCAGCTATCGGGGAAACCCGCAGTGCGGCGGGCAGGGCATCTACGTGCGGCGCGTGAGCCGCGAGCTCGCCGCCCTCGGCCATCGCGTCGACGTGTGGAGCGGTCCGCCCTACCCGGAGCTGGACCCCGGTGTCGTGCTGCGCCCGGTACCGAGCCTCGACCTGTGGAACGAACGGCAGCTCTTCCGCATGCCGAGCCTCGCCGAGCTGCGCGACCCGATCCACCTGTCCGAGTGGATCTCGACCCTCACCGGCGGCTTTCCGGAGCCGCGTACCTTCACCAGGCGCGTCCTGCGCGAATACCGCGCTCTGCCGGCGGCCGATCGCTACGACGTCGTACACGACAACCAGTCGCTGGGCAGCGGGCTGCCGCCGCTGCGCGCGTGGGTTCCGGTCGTGGCGACCATCCATCACCCGATCACCGTCGACCGGGACATCGCGCTCGCCGCCGCCCGGACACGGATCAAGCGACTGGGGCTGCGCCGCTGGTACGGGTTCATCGCCATGCAGAAGCGCGTCGCCGGCCAGCTCGATCGCATCACCACCGTTTCCCGCGCCGCCGCAGACGACATCGCGCGCGACTTCGGCATCGACAGGCGGTGCATTCAGGTGGTCGAGAACGGCGTCGACCTCGCGCTCTTCCGCCCGCGCCCGGAGGTGGTCCGCCGCGCCGACCGGCTGATCACGACGGTGTCCGCCGACACGCCGCTCAAGGGCTTCTCGTTCCTGCTCGAGGCGTTCGCCGCCTTGCGCCGCGAGCGCCCCGAGCTGACGCTCACGGTCGTCGGGCGCAACGGCCACGCGTCGACCGAGAAAAAGCTGCGGCATCTCGGTCTCAACGGCTCGGTGCGCTTCACCGGACGGATCACCGACGACGAGCTGGTGTGCGCCTATGCCGAGTCGACCATCGCGGTGGTGCCGTCGTTGTACGAAGGCTTCGGTCTGCCCGCGGCGGAGGCGATGGCGTGCGGTGTCCCCGTCGTGAGCACGCGCGCCGGGGCGCTGCCGGAGGTGGTCGGATTGGACGGCAGTGCCGGTGTGCTGGTGCCGGCCGGCGAAAGCGCCAGCCTGGCGCGACCAATCGCCGACCTGCTCGACGCCCCGGAGCGATGCTCGACCATGGGGCTGGCCGGACGAGCCCGCGTGGCGTCGCTGTTCACGTGGCGGCGCGCGGCGGAGCGCCTGACCGACATCTACCGAGAGCTGATCGCGGAGCGGAGCCGCGCGTGTTGACGATCGACTTCGATCGCCTCAGCCTCTCGCCCGGCAGCCGCGTGCTCGACCTCGGCTGCGGCACCGGACGGCACATCCGCGCCGTTCGTCTGCTGCCCGGTGTCGCCGCAGTCGCGGTCGACATCGAGGAGCGCGAGGTCGCCGAGACCGCCGCGTCGCTGCGCTCGATGGACGCCGGCGACCCGTTCCCGGCGGCGCCCGGCGCTGGGCCCTGGCTGGCCCTGCGGGGTAACGGCTACCACCTCCCCTTCCGCGCCGGCTCGTTCGATTGCGTGGTCGCCTCTGAGGTCCTCGAGCACCTGCACGACGACGAGCGCGCGCTGCGCGAGATCACCCGCGTTCTCAAGCCCGGCGGTCATCTCGCCGTCTCGGTGCCCCGCTGGTGGCCGGAGGCGATCTGTTGGGCCCTCTCCTCGCAGTACCACCGGACCGAAGGAGGACACGTGCGCATTTACCGGCGCAGCGCCCTGCAGCGCAAGTTGGCGTCGCACGGCTACGACGTGTTCGCGCGGCACTTCGCGCACGCCCTGCACTCCCCGTATTGGTGGCTCAAGTGCCTCGTCGGCCTCGACAATGGCGACCGGCGCATCGTGCGCTGGTATCACGAGATCTTGGTCTGGGACCTGCTGCGGCAGCCGCGCATCACGCGTTGGACCGAGCGGTTGCTGAACCCGTTCATCGGCAAGAGCGTGGTACTGTACGCGACCAAGGCGGCAGAATGAGGCGGCTGCCGTGAGACCCTGGCCGAGCTTCGACGAGATCGCCGCGACGGGACGCTTCGTGGCGCACCACCAGCGTTCCGACGGCGCCATCCCGTGGGCCGTCGGCCAGAAGATCGACCCGTGGGACCACGTGCAGTGCGCGATGGCGCTCGCCGCCACCGGGCAGTACGACGCCGCCAAGAGCGCCTTTCGCTACCTGGCGCAAACACAGGGTGAGGACGGAAGCTGGCCGGCGGCATCGACCCCCACCGGCGTGATCGACGCGACCCGCGACTCGAACCACGCCGCCTACGTCGCCACCGGCCTGTGGTATCTGCACCAGGCGAGGCCGGCGAAGGAGTTTCTGGTCGAGCTGTGGCCGACGCTCGAGCGGGCGATCGAGTTCGTGCTGCGCCTGCAGAACGACACGGGCACCATCTGGTGGGGGGTGGACGAGCTGGGCACGGTCTGGCCGGCGCCGTTGATCACCGGCTGTGCGTCGATCCACGGCAGTCTCGTCTGTGCGTCGCGCATCGCCGCGCTTCTCGCCCACGAGCGGCCCGCTTGGAGCCGTGCCCGTGAACGTCTCGCCGCCGCCCTGCGCGACCAGCACCCGATCTTCTTCGCCGCTCCTCTCGTCGAGCCGCCGGGCCGATACTCGATGGACTGGTACTATCCGGTTCTCGGCGGCGCCCTGCGCGGGCAGGCGGGGTACGAGCAGCTGGTGGAGGGGCGACGGGACTTCCTCGGCGAGGGCGTGGGCTGCCGGTGCGTGCGCGATCGGCCGTGGTACACGGTCGCCGAGACCTGCGAGCTCATCATCGCCCTCGACACGTGCGGCCTGACCGATCGCGCCCGTGATCTGTTCGAATGGGTACACACGCTGCGCCAGGAGGACGGCAGCTACTGGACGGGCATCACGCACCCGGACGGGCAGCTGTGGCCGGTCGAGCGCCTGTCGTGGACCGCCGCGACGGTCATCCTCGCGGCCGTCACCCTGACGGGTGACGCCCCGACGAGCCACTTCTTTCGCGAGCTCGACGCCGATGGCTCCAAACCGCCGACCGACCGCGCACGCGCGCGCCACCCGAAGGCTCTCGCGTAGGCTGGCGCAACCCCTGCACGACGGCCCGCCGCGCGATGGCAGCGCCATTTGGGCGTGGGGCGGTGGGCGCTTTTGGGCATTCAAAATCGCCCTTTCGGTGGTAGGATCCGGCGATGCGCCGCGGGGCGAAGGGAGTGGTATGAACGGACGGAGTCGGACTCTCGCCGCGGCGGCGGTCTGCATCGCTGTCGCTGTCGGCGCGCCGGCGTGGGCTGGTACGGCCGTTCCCTTCGACGGCGTCGCGCCACGCGTGGTCAACGGCGTCGCGACGGCGGACTATCCGACGACCGGAGCGTTGTTGTACGGAAGCGGCGCCGGCACGGCATTTCTCTACTGCAGCGGGACGTTGATCGGCTGCCGGACGTTTCTCACCGCAGCGCACTGCGTGTGCGACACCGACGGCGCCGATTGCCAGGCCGGCGGCGCGCCGAACCCGAACCGATTCTTCGTCTTTCTCCAGAACGCCGGCACCTTCGCGGTGTCCAGCATCGCCGTGAACCCGCAGTTCGACTTCCCGGTCGGCGACCTGGCGGTGCTGACGCTGGCGACACCAGTGACGGGAGTCGCGCCCACCCGTATCCAGACCGGCGCTTCGCCGAGTGCCGCGACGGCGGGCACGATCGTCGGCTTCGGCCGCAGCGGCGGCAGCCCGTTCACCAACCAGGACTATGGCATCAAGCGGGCGGGCTCGGTGAGCACGGTTGCGTGCGACGGTGGGGTCTCCGATCTCACCTCCGTGTGCTGGGTCTTCGATTCGCCCCTCGGGCCCCCCGGGTCGAACTCCAACACGTGCAACGGGGACTCCGGCGGTCCTCTCTTCGTCGGCTCGGGAGGCGCCGCCACCCTGGTCGGCACCACTTCGGGCGGGTCGAGCCAAGACTGTCTGCCGGCGGACTTCAGCTTCGACGCGAACGTCTATTTCTACCGCGACTGGATTCGTGCCCAGGCCGGCGTGGACCTCGACGCCGCGACGTGCGGAGCGATCCCGCAGGTCGGCGATCCCAACAGTGACGTCATCGCGTTTGCCGGCAGTGTCGACTCCGGCAACCCGAACGGAACCCATTCGTTCACCGTCCCGGCCGGTGCCACCGAGCTGCGCGTGGCGTTCAACGGCGTCGACGACAACAGCGACTTCGATCTGTACGTGAAGAGCGGCGGCGCGCCGACGACGGTCGACTACGACTGCGCCGACGAGGGGTCGAGTCAGTTCGCGTCCTGCACTTTCACCGCGCCGGCTGCCGGCACGTGGGACGTGCTCGTTCATCGCTTCGCCGGTGGCGGCCCCTACCAGGTGACCACGACGATCTTCGAGGACTGTGCCGACCCGGCGAACGCCGGGAGGCCCTGCGACGACCGCAATGCCTGCACGGAGAACGACTCCTGCCAGGCCGGTGTCTGCCAGGGGTCGGCGGTGAGCAACGGCACTGCTTGCGACGACGGCAGCGCCTGCACCGATCCCGACACCTGCCAGGCCGGCACGTGCACCGGTGCCGCGCTGGCGGACGGCACCGCTTGCGACGACGGCAACCTGTGCACGCCGGAGGACGCTTGCCAGAGTGGCGTCTGTATCTCGGGGCCCGCTCCAGCCCCCGGTTGCAAGAGGCCGATCGCCTCCGGAAGGTCCTTCCTTCTGCTCAAGGACAGCCCGAACAGCAACGCCGACAAGCTGGTCTGGAAGTGGAGAAAAGGCCAGGCGACGCTCGACTTCGGCGACCCGACCACCACCACCGACTATGCGCTGTGCCTCTACGACGAGACGAGCGGCGTGCCGGCCCTGGTCATGCAGGAACGGATTCCCGCCGGCGGCGGTTGGACGCCGACCGCGACCGGTTTCAAGTACGCGGACAAGCCGCTCGTGCACGGCGGCGTCGACAAGGTGGTGTTGAAGACGGGCACGGACGGCAAGGCGTCGATCCTGGTGCGCGGCAGGAAGGGCAACCTCGACATGACGGCGTTGCCGCTGCAGCAGGACGGCGAGACCATCGTCCAGCTGCTCGGCGACGGCGGCGCCTGCTGGGAGGCCCGCTACGGCACGGCCAAGCGCAACGACGCCGTGCAGTTCAAGGCAAAGGCGGACTGAGCCGCGCCCGGGCCGTCATGGCTTCACAAAGCGAAGAACGAACCGATCGCTGGTTCCCCGGCGCGCGCCCGCCGCGCCGGGGGCGGCGCTCCAATCGCGCGCTTCGCTCGGGTTGCGCAGGAAGTTCGCCTCGGCGTCGAGCCGGAAGCCGGCCGCCAGCACCTCGTTCTCGAGCGTTTTCTCCTCGATGCGATGCAGCGTCTTGGCGTCGCGCAGGCCGTGTCCCGGGGCGGCGCTGTGATCGACGATCCCGTACACACCGCCCGGCTTGAGGGCGCGAAAGATGGCGCGGTTCATCGCCGCGCGATCCGTCCCCATCCACACCGAGTCGTGATAGCCGAGCACGAAGAGCACCGCGTCGAGGTCGCGCGCCTCCGGCGGGAGAGGGTCGTCGAGCTCGCGATCGACACGCACGACGTTTGCCATCACGGGCTTCTCGAGTCGCTTCGCCCAAGGCGCGCGCGCGAAGCGGTCGAGCACGAATCGGTTGTTCTGCGCGTAGACGCGGCCGTCCTTGCCCACCGCCCGCGCCAGCAGCTCCGCCGTGTAGCCGGTGGCGGCGAATATCTCGGCGACGCGCTGTCCCGGCGCGATGCGGAAGAACGCCAGCGTCTCCTCCGGATGCCGGCCGGCGTCCAGGGCGCGGTCCGCCTCGTCGCGATCCGGCGCCGCCACCAGCGCGCGCAAGGCGTCGATGGAGGACGCCGCCGGTTCCTGGCCGAACGCCGGGCGCAAACACAGCGTCGCAGCGACGGCGACGACAGCGACGATCCACCGCCTCTTCATCCCGGGCATGGCGTCGACGCTACCACCGCCGCCGATACGCGGGAAGCCGTGCGCCGGACGGCCTCTGGCTCGTACTTCTTCGGCGGGGACGCGCGCTGCGATGCGCAGCGGGGCGCGCGGCCGCCACGTTGGCGCCGGGAGCGTGGCCGCGTATAGAGTGGCGCCGTGGAGGACTCGAAGACACTGCGAGGCGAAGGGCCGCTCGGCGAGGACGCCGCGTCGCGGCTGGCGGCGAGCATCCGGCGGCTGATCGAGGTGACCATCGGTGTGCGCGCGCCGGGCGAGGTCCTCGATGCGGCTGCCGACCGCATCGACGGCATCGCCGCCGGGCTGCGCCCGCACGTCCCGGATCCCTTGCCGACGCGCTATCCGAGCGCCGGGGATGCAACCGAGAAGCCGGCCGACTTCTTTCCCTACGACTTCGTGCTCGGCGCGCGCAACCCGCTGGCTCCGCCGGTCGAGGTCGAGTGGCACGATCCTCTGGCGGTCGGGCGGGTGCGCCTCGGCTCCGCTTACGAAGGACCCCCGGGCTGTGTCCACGGCGCCGTGATCGCCGCCGTCTTCGACCAGATCTTCAACGTCGCCAACCTGATGAGCGGGACGGCGGGCCCGACCGCGCGCCTCGAGCTGCGTTACCGGCGCCCGACGCCGCTCTTCGAGGAGATCCGCTTCGAGGGCTGGGTCGATCGGGTCGAGGACCGGAAGATGTACACGGCCGGACGGCTGCTGGCCGGCGACGAGGTCACGGTCGAAGCGTCGGGGCTGTTCATCCTCGTTCCGCTCGAGAAAATCCTGCGCATGCGGGAGCGGCCGTGAGCGAGAAGAGCGGTTCGGCGATGGACGAGCGGGCCCACGCGGTGGCCCTGGCGTGCAAGGGCTTCCTCGACGACGACGAGGGCCTGCGCCTGCACGAGCTGGCGTTCCGGCAGGCGCGCCTCGGCCCGATCGTCGAGATCGGAAGCTACTGCGGCAAGTCGTCGATCTACCTGGCCGCCGGCGCGCGACGCGGCGGTGGCGTCGTTCTCTGCGTCGATCACCACCGCGGCTCGGAAGAGCACCAACCGGGCGAGGAATACCACGATCCCGATCTCTTCGATGCCGAGATCGAGACGATGGACAGTCTCCCCGAGCTGCGCCGCAACATCGCGCGCGCCGGCCTCGAGGACTCCACCGTTCTCGTCGTGTCGCCGAGCGCGCGCTTCGCCCGTGTCTGGTCGACGCCGCTGGGCATGGTCTTCATCGACGGGGGTCACAGCGCCGAGGCCGCGAACGCGGACTACGCCGCGTGGGCTCCGAAGCTTGCGCCCGGCGGGGTGCTCGCCATTCACGACCTCTTCCCGGATCCGAATGCCGGCGGCCAGGCGCCCATCGAGATCTACCGGCGCGCCGTGCGTTCCGGCGACTTCGAGGAGCTGCCGACTCTCAAGACCCTGGGCGTTCTGCGCCGGCGTTGAGCCGCCGCCGTGTCGCGCCGTCGCGCGGTGCGATCAGAGCATTTCGCCGCGCGGAGATTCCGCGTTTTCCGCCATCGCGGCAGTCGCGGTCTCCTCGGCCACTCGGTCGAGGGAGCGGGCAACCCGCGACTGCGCACGCCGCAGGGCTCGGGTGAGACGACTGCGTTGGTCGACCGGCAGCGCCGCCGTGTCGAGAGCGCGCAGTTTGCGGCCCAGCCGGCGCACCAAGCGCTCCAGCTCCGTGATCTCGTCGGCGGCGCCGGGCCGTCCGGCCTGCTCCGAGCGAAAGCGCTGCACCGAGAGCTTGCGCATCCGGGTCAGGCGCCAGAGCATCTCCTGTCGCTCCGGCGTCTCGGCGCGCGCCACCGAGATCAGGATCTCGCGCGAGACCTCCGGCGACTGGTAGTACTCGGCCTTGATCCGCTCGGGCAGCCGGCGCAGCGCCAACGTGTTGCTGACGTAGGGCCGGCTCTTGCCGATCAGCTCGGCCAGCGACTCGTGCGTGTAGCTGTACTGGTCGAGCAAGCTCCCGAGGCCCTCCGCTTCCTCGAGCGGCGAGAGATCCTCGCGCTGGAGGTTCTCGATCATCGCGATCTCGATCGGATCGTCGTCGCGCACCAGGGCGGGGATGGTGCTCAGGCCGGCCATCCTGGCGGCGCGGAAGCGGCGCTCGCCGGCCATGATCACGTAACCGACACCGTCTCGCTTGACGATCACCGGTTGCAAGATGCCGCACTGGCGGATCGAGGCCGCGAGCTCCTCCAGGGCGTCGGGATCGAAGTGCCGACGCGGCTGCGCCGGGTTGGCTCGCACGGCCGAGAGCGGAAGGGCGGTGAGCACCGTGCGGGTCTTGCGGTGCATGGTTCCCGCGACGATCGTGCGCGGCGGTGCCGCGCTTTCCACATCCCCCATGAGCCCAACCACCGCGGCGGATGATAGCGCGGCCGGGAAGAAGACCGCAAGCGAAAAAGCAGGTTGTTAGGCTGTTCGCTGTTAGGTTGTTAGGGGGGCGAGAATCGGCGCCGCGGCGGCGAATCGAGTCTCTTCTTCTTATTCCCTAACAACCTAACAGCTCAACAACCTAACAACCTGCCGTTCAGATTTTTCCCTGCAGGAAGAACGCGATGACCAGGGCGTAGATCGCCAGGGCTTCCATGAAGGCGATGCCGATGATCATCGGTGTCTGGATGCGGTCGGACGCGTTGGGATTGCGTCCGATCGACTCCATGGCGGCCGCCACGGCGCGCCCCTGTCCCAACGCAGCGCCGAAGGCCGCGATGGCGATGGACAGCCCGGCCGCAATCGCGATTCCGGCCTTGGTCGAATCGCCGGCAGCGGCGGCTTCTTGTGCCATTGCGGCACTCGGTCCCAGCAGGGACGCCACCGTGGCCGCGAACAGCATCAGGTGTTTTCGCATGTTCTATCTCCTCCTTCTTCGACAAGAGGGCCCGCTACCGGCCACGCCTCCTCTGTCCTCCTCTACCACCACCTCGGCCTCGCCGGACCCTCGGGTTAAGCAAACGGACGCTACTCAGTGCTCCTCGTGTCCGCTCACCGCAAGGGCGACGTACACCAGACTGAGGAGCGTGAAGACGAACGCCTGGATGAGCGAGACGAACGCTCCCAGCAAGAGGAACACGACCGGAACGATCAGCTTCGTGAGATCGGTGAAGATGTCCAGAACCAAGTGATCGGCGAACATGTTCATCAAAAGACGGAGATTCAACGTGATCGGCCGCAGCAGGTTGTCGACCAATTCGAGCGGGAGCATGAGGAAGGCCAGCCACCAGATTGGACCGATGAAGTGCTTCAGATAGGACGCGCCGTGCGCGCGAAACCCGTAGTAGTTGTACATGACGAACGAGATCAGGCCGAGCGCCAGCGTGATGTTGATGTTGCTGGTGGGCGGGGTGAACCCCGGCAGCAGGCCGGTCATGTTGGACGCGAAAATGAACAGAAACAACGCCGCGTAGAACGGGACATACTTGCGGCCCTCGGGTCCGATCACCCCCTCGACGATCCCGGTGAACCCCTCGACGTAGACCTCGAGAGAGTTGCGCGCGGTCAGTGTCTCGTCCGGAACGGCGGGGTCCGTCGCCGCCGTGAGCTGGCGGCGCGCCACCCATGCCCAGGCGAGCAGCGCAACGCTCACCAGGATGGCCGTTGCGGTATGATCGCGCATCATGTTCAGACCGGGAATGATCGACACCCAGGTAAAACCGTGCTCCACGTTTCCACTCCCTATGCGGTTCGCAATGGCTGCCGCAGCGCTGCCGCCACGCAGGCGACCAGAAGCATCGTCGCGCCGACGCCGAAACCCAGCGGGTCGATCGGCGCGCGCCAGAAGAGGAGTCCCAACAGACCCATGAACAGCGAGAACTTCGCCAGCAGCAGGCCTACGACGACTCCCGGCCGGCGCCCCCGCCCCGGTGCGAGCAGGCGGCGTGAGAGCTGCCTCATGAGCCAGAAGTTCGCCCCCATGACAGCCCCGCCGAGCAGCACACTCCACGCCGACACCCACGCCGTCGCCAGCGCAAGCGCGGTCGCCACCGCGAGCAACCCGATGTGCAGGCGCTCAATGTCTTCCAGTCGCAGGGCCATCGAGGGAAGGAGAATCAGGACGAGCTATGCTTTTTGAGCGACCAAAGCAAGCGGCGCACGGCGCCGATCATGCCGCCGACGCTCAGGAGCAGGATCAGCAGCGGTGAGGTACCCAGGAACTCGTCGAGGTAGTAGCCGGTCAGCACTCCGGCGATGATGATGGCCGCGAACTCCACACCGAACGCCGCGTAGCGCCCGGCGGAGGCCAGTCCGTCCTTGCTCAGCATCGGCGTGGCAGTGGGAACGCGGCCCGTCGGCGCCTCTCCTACTCCAGTGCGGCCAGCGCCCGGTCCGCGGCTGCGAGCGTCGCGTCGATCTCGGCATCGCTGTGGGCGAGCGACAGGAATCCCGCCTCGAAGGCCGACGGCGGCAGATAGATCCCCTGCTCCACCATGGCGTGAAAGAAGCGGCCGAAGGCCGCGGTGTCGCAGGCCTTCGCCCCCTCCAGGTCGCGCACCTCGTCGACGCCGAGAAAGAGCGTCCACATGGAGCCCGCCCGATTCACGCAGCCGCGCACGTTGCGGCGACGCAGCACCTCGACCAGGCCGCTCTCCAGCTGCGCCCCCATCTCTTCCAGGCGCTCGTAGGTGCCGGGCCGTTGCAGGAGCTCCAGCGTCGCCAGGCCGGCGGCGACGGCGAGCGGGTTCCCCGATAGGGTACCGGCCTGGTACACGGGGCCGTCGGGCGCGAGGCGGCTCATGACGTCGCGCCGGCCGCCCAGCGCGGCCAGCGGCAGCCCGCCGCCGACCACCTTGCCGAGGCAGGTCAGGTCGGGCTCGAGGCCACGCTGGGTCTGCACCCCCCCATAGGCGAGCCGGAAGCCGGTGATCACCTCGTCGAAGATCAGCAGGGCGCCGTGCCGCGCCGTAATTTCGCGCAGCCCCTCCAGGAACCCCGACTGCGGCATCACCACGCCCATGTTGCCGACCACCGGCTCGAGAATGACCGCCGCGATCTCCGCGCCCTGTGCGCGGAAGCGGGTCTCGACCTCGTCGAGGTCGTTATAGGCCGCGACGAGCGTCTGGCTCGCCAACGACTCGGGGATACCGGGGCTGTCCGGTACGCCGAAGGTCATCGCTCCCGATCCGGCCCGCACCAGCAGCGAGTCGCCGTGTCCGTGATAGCAGCCGGCGAACTTGACGATCTTGGTGCGTCCGGTGAACGCGCGCGCCAGCCTTATCGCGGTCATCGCCGCTTCCGTCCCCGTGCTCACGAGGCGGACTTGTTGCACCGACGGCAACGCCTCGGTCAGGTACCGCGCGAACCGGATCTCGCGCGCGGTCGGTGCCCCGAAGCTGGTGCCCTCGCGCAGCGCATCTTGCACCGCCTGCAGGACCTTCGGGTGGGCGTGACCGAGGATCATCGGGCCCCACGATCCGACGTAGTCCACGTAGGTGTTGCCGTCGGCGTCGGTCACCGTGCAGCCGTTGGCGCGCTGGATGAAAAGTGGGGTTCCGCCCACGGCCTTCCACGCCCTCACCGGACTGTTCACGCCACCGGGAATGCAGCGGCTCGCTTCCGCGAACAGCTTTTTTGAGGTTTCGGTTCGCATGGCAAGGCGGGCTAGCATCGCCGGGGAGACGGCGTCAACGCAACTGCCGCCTTTCTTGCGACCACGTGCGGAAAATTCTTCTTGCTCCTTCGACGCGAACAGGTTAAACCGACGCCGCGGCTCCTGGGGGGGCCAGGTCGCCGCGGAATCCCGACCAAATATCGAATCGCCATCGGGGTCTCGACCAGCTGTGGATTTCTCTGTGGAGAAAAACGGTCCGGCGGTCATAAGTATCTGATTCACAAGCTATATTATCTGGACCTCCGCCTGTTGATAACGGCTTCGTGATGGAAAATCTGTGGCGGCAAGTTCTCAGTGGGGCGGCCGGCGGCTTCGCGCCTGACGATTTCGCGCAATACGTCTCGCGGCTGCGCCCGTCCTCTCAGCGCGAACAGAGCCTGGTCGTCGAGGCGCCGAGCCGGCTCGCCGCCGACGTCGTTCGCCGCCGCTATCTGGCAGCTCTGGAAAGTGCCCTGGCGGAGGCGAGCCGCGGTCAGTTGACGCGTATCGTCCTCACCGTGAAGGCGTCGACGCAGCAGGAGCTGTTTCCGCCTCCACCGCCGCTGCCGGCTCCGCCCAGCCGGGCGGAGGCACGTCGTTCCGCGCTCCTACCGAAGTACACGTTCGCCAGCTTTGTAGTGGGAGCCAGCAATCAGTTCGCCCACGCGGCATCCAAGGCGGTGGCGAGCCAACCGGGCGACCACTACAACCCGCTCTTCATCTACGGCGGCGTCGGTCTCGGCAAGACGCACCTGGTCAACGCCATCGGCCACCAGGTGCTCGACAGGACCCCGGACGCGCGGGTGGTGTACCTGTCGTCCGAGTCGTTCATGAACGAGCTCATCGCCGCTCTGCGGCGCGACCGCATGGATGAGTTCAAAAACCGCTTCCGGCGCGTCGACGTGCTGATCGTCGACGACGTCCAGTTCCTCGCCGGCCGCGAGCGGACACAGGAAGAGTTCTTCCACACCTTCAATTCCCTGTACGAGAGCCACCGCCAGATCGTCCTGACGTCGGACAAGTTTCCCAAGGAGATCCCCGATCTCGAGGAGCGCCTGCGCAACCGATTCGAGTGGGGGCTGATCGCCGACATCCAACCGCCCGACGTGGAAACGCGCGTCGCCATTCTCGAGAAGAAGGCGGAACTCGAGCACATCGAGCTGCCACACGAGGTGGCGCTCTACCTGGCATCGAGTATCGACTCCAACGTGCGCGAGCTCGAAGGCTCGCTCACGCGCCTCGGCGCCTTCGCCTCCCTCAACAAATGCCCCATCACCGTGGACTTCGCGCGCGAGGTGTTGCAGAGTGTCCTGCGCGAGAAGAAAGATCGCGCCATCACGATCGAGTCGATCCAGAAGGCCGTTTGTGATTTCTACAACATCCGTCCAAACGAGCTGCGATCGAAGAAGCGCACGCGGACGGTCGCGCTGCCGAGACAAATCGCCATGTATCTCTGTCGCCGCTACACACAGGCTTCCTTTCCCGTCATCGGTGACCGTTTCGGCGGGCGCGATCACTCGACGGTCATTCACGCCGCGCAGGTCGTCGAGCGCCGCCTGCGCGATGATGCCGCGTTCCGCGTCGAGATCGAGCGTCTCGAGCGCATGGTGGAGCGGTCCACCACGTGACGGGGGTCGACCGCTTGTGAATAACCCGGGGAGATCTCGTGGAGAAGGCGTGGAGATGTGCCGGAAAAGCCGGCCGTGGGGTGGTCGCCACTCCCCTCGATTCCCCAGCCCGGGAGCTGGTACCCGTTCTCCGCGAACGTTTTCCCCATATCCACTGCTCTTACTAGTACTAGTTCTTTTTCTTTTTGAATAAAGATAAGAAGAAGGAAAAACAGGCTGAGGTGGGGACGGAATGGAACTTACCATCGCGCGCAGTGAGCTTTTGGCCGGTCTGTACCTGACCCAGGGAATCGTGGAACGCCGAACGACGATTCCGATCCTGAGCAACGTCCTGATCGAGTCTTCCGGTGACGGAGTCGCGGTCTCGGCGACGGATCAGGAAGTGGCGGTCCAGCGCCAGTGCGCCGCCGCGGTGAAGCGCAAGGGCACGCTCACGACCGGTGCCCGCAAGCTCTTCGAGATGGTGCGCGAGTTTTCCGAGGGAGATGTTCGAATCCGTTCGCTCGACAACAACTGGATCGAGGTTTCCGCGGGACGCTCGCGGTTCCGCCTGGTCGGGCTCGACCCGCGCGAGTTTCCGGCCATGCCCGAGGCGCCGGAGGGCGCAGAGACGGAGACCGTGCGGGTGGCGGCGGAAACGCTGACCGAGATGATCGAGCGCACTCTGTTCGCTGTTTCCGCGGACGAGACGCGGGTGAATCTGAACGGGGTCTACTTCGAGGCAACCGAGGCGGGTCGGCTGCGCATGGTGGCTACCGACGGTCACCGCTTGGCGATGATCACGCGCGGCATGGAAGGTGGGCCGCTCGGCGCCAGCGTCATCGTTCCGCGCAAGGCGATCACCGAGCTGCGCAAGGTTCTGGAGAGTGGCGAAGACGCGATCGAGCTCAGCTTCCACGGCGGCGTCGCCTATGCGCGACGCGGCGGGGTCAAAATGTCCATGCGCCTGATCGAGGGCGAGTTTCCCGATTACCACCAGGTGATTCCCGCAAAATCCGAGCGCATCGCCACCGTCGACGTTTCGGCTCTGCACGCGGCCCTGCGCCGCGTGCAGATCGTCTCCAGCGAGCGCACGCGCGGCGTGAAGCTGCAGCTCGAGGAGCAGCGTCTCGAGCTTTCCTCGATCAACCCGGACGTCGGCGAGGCGGCGGAAGAGGTAGAGATCGACTACGATGGGCCTTCCGTCGGGATCGGCTTCAACGCCCGCTATCTGATCGATGTGCTCTCCATCCTGCCGCCCGACGGCCGCCTCGAAATCGGCCTGAACGACGAGGTCAGCCCCGGCGTGATCCGCTTCAGTGGCGACCCGGACTACTGTTATATCGTCATGCCGATGCGCCTGTGATGGGCGCCGCCATCCAGGCGCCGAACAGGGCTTTTCGAAGACCGCCGCAGCGCTTGGGAAAGCACCGCCCGCAGAAGCCGTAAGTACCCTGAATTAAAGGTGTTTTTGTTATCTTTCCAGCTTTACCTCGGAAACGCCTTATGGTAAGCTCGGTTGGATTACAAACAGCGGATTATCTGCGTCTTTGACAGGGGAAAAAATGGAAAACGTTGGGGCGGGCGCCAGGGCCGCCTATGAGGCCGGGGAGATCAAGGTCCTCGAGGGCTTGGAGGCGGTTCGCAAGCGTCCGGGCATGTACATCGGTGACACCTCCGAGCGCGGTCTGCATCACCTGGTCTTCGAGGTGGTCGATAACTCGATCGACGAGGCGATGGCCGGCGACTGTACGAGCATCGAGGTGATCATTCACATCGATGGAACCGTGACCGTGGAAGATGACGGGCGCGGAATACCGGTGGGAATCCATCCGACCGAGGGCGTCTCGGCGGCCGAGGTCGTGATGACGAAGCTGCATGCCGGCGGCAAGTTCGACACCGGCGCCTACAAGGTGTCGGGCGGTCTGCACGGCGTCGGCGTATCGGTCGTCAACGCACTCTCCGAGCAGTTGGCCGTGGAGATCAAGCGCGACGGCAAGGTGTATGCGCAGGAGTATCGCCGCGGCAAGCCACAGGCACCGCTGGCCGAGATCGGCACCACCGCGCAGCGCGGTACGAAGGTGACCTTCAAGCCGGATGGGGAGATCTTCGAGACGACCGAGTTCAGCTTCGACATTCTATCGCAGCGCCTGCGCGAGCTCGCCTTCCTCAACCGCGGCGTGCGCATCGCCATCGAAGACCAGCGCACCCACAAGCAGCACGAGTTTCTGTACCGGGGTGGCATCGAGGAGTTCGTCCTCCACCTCAGCAAGGCCAAGACACCGATCCACGAGAGCGTCGTCTACCTGACCGGGCGACGCGACGACGTGGAGGTGGAGGCCGCCCTGCAATGGAACGAGGGGTACGCCGAGAGCATCTTCACGTTCGCCAACAACATCAACACCATCGAGGGCGGCACCCATCTGAGCGGCTTCAAGGCGTCGCTGACACGGACGCTGAATGCCTACGCGAACGCGCAGGGGATGATGAAGGGCACCGAGGGTCTACAGGGTGACGACTGCCGCGAGGGGCTCACCGGCATCCTGTCGGTCAAGCTGGCGCATCCCCAGTTCGAAGGCCAGACGAAGACCAAGCTCGGCAACAGCGAGGTGAAGGGTTTCGTCGAGGCGTTGGTCAACGAAAAGCTCGGCGAGTACCTCGAGGAGCATCCGTACGAGGCGAAGCGGATCGTCCTCAAGGCCCTCGACGCGGCCCGCGTGCGCGAGGCGACACGCAAGGCCAAGGATCTGGCGCGGCGCAAGGGGGCGCTGGACTCGGCCTCGCTGCCCGGCAAGCTGGCCGACTGCCAGGAACGCGATCCGACCAAGTCGGAGCTCTACATCGTCGAGGGGGACTCGGCCGGTGGGTCGGCGAAGCAGGGGCGCGACCGCCACTACCAGGCCATCCTGCCGCTGCGCGGCAAGATCCTGAACGTCGAGCGCGCGCGATTCGACCGCATGATCTCCTCGCAGGAAATCCGCGTCCTGATCACCGCCCTCGGCACCGGAATCGGCAAGGAGGACAAGGACACGTCGAAGCTGCGCTACCACACGGTCATCATCATGACCGACGCGGACGTCGACGGGTCGCACATCCGGACGCTGCTGTTGACCTTCTTCTACCGCCACTTTCCCGAGCTCATCGAGCACGGGAACATCTTCATCGCGCAACCTCCTCTGTACCGGGTGAAGAAGGCCAAGAGCGAGACGTATCTCAAGGACGAGGCGGCGCTCGAAAACCACCTCTTGGACGTCGGCACGCAGAACGTCGAGCTGCGCTCCAGCGACGGCACGACGGTCGCCGGCGAAGAGCTGCGCAAGGTGATCAAGCGACAGCTGCGCTTCGGGCGCGTCCTCGATGTGGTCGGCCGCGAGCGCAGGAACAAGGAGATCGTCGCGGGCCTGGCCCAGGACGAGCGCCTCAAGAGTGCCGCGCTGGCCGACCGCGAGCTGCTCGCGCAAATCGCCGAGCGTGCCCGGGAGCGACTGAACAGGGATGCGCCGCACCTGGCGCCGATCAGTATCGAGCTGCCGGACGACCCGGAGCACGGCGGCGCGCGCCTGGTGATGCGCGCGCGGGCGAACGGGGGCAGCCAGCAGACCGTGATCGATGCGGAGTTCTGCAGCGGCCCGGAGTTCGCCGAGCTGCAGCGTCTGGCCGCCGATCTGCGGGGGGCCGGAAACGGCCCGTTCGCGATCGTCGTCGGCGAGAAGAGTGCGAGCGCCGCCACGCTGGCCGATGCGGTGAGCGAGATCCTCGCGCAGGCGCGCAAGGGCATGGACGTTCAGCGGTACAAGGGCCTGGGCGAGATGAACCCCGAGCAGCTGTGGGAGACGACGATGAACCCGGAGACCCGCACTCTGCTCCAGGTGCGGGTCGAGGACGCCTACGAGGCGGACGAGGTCTTCTCGACGCTGATGGGCGACGAGGTCGAGCCGCGGCGCCGGTTCATCACCGATAACGCGCTGAACGTGCGCAACCTCGACATCTGATCCCGCCGCGGGGCCAGCGAGACTCCGGACCGGAACGAAGATGGAAACGACCGGGAAACCCAACAGACAACCGATCGCGATCGAAGACGAGATGCGGCAGTCCTACATGGACTACGCGATGTCCGTCATCATCCAGCGCGCCCTCCCCGACGCGCGCGACGGGCTCAAGCCGGTGCATCGCCGCTCCCTGTACGCGATGTACGATCTGAGCAACGACTGGAACAGGCCGTACAAAAAGTCGGCGCGCATCGTCGGGGACGTGATCGGCAAGTACCACCCGCACGGCGACCAGGCGGTCTACGACACGATCGTGCGCATGGTGCAGGACTTCTCCCTGCGCTACCCGCTGGTCGACGGACAGGGCAACTTCGGATCGATCGACGGCGATCCGCCTGCGGCCATGCGCTACACGGAAGTCCGCATGGCCCGCATCGCGAGCGAGCTGCTCGGGGACATCGACAAGGAAACGGTCGATTTCACCCCCAACTATGACGACACGCTCCGGGAGCCGGTCGTTCTGCCGGCCCGCATCCCCAACCTGCTCATCAACGGTTCCTCAGGCATCGCCGTCGGCATGGCCACGAACATCCCGCCGCACAACCTCGGGGAGGTGGTCGACGGTTTGGTGGCGCTGATCGAGGACCCGACACTGACGGTCGATCAGCTGATGCAGTACATTCCCGGCCCCGACTTCCCCACCGCCGGCTTCATCCACGGGCGCTCCGCCATCCGCGAGGCCTACCGCACCGGCCGCGGGGTGTTGCAGATGCGCGCCCGGGTCCACATCGAGGAGGGGGACGAGCGCCGCGACAAGACGAAGATCATCGTCACCGAGCTACCCTATCAGGTGAACAAGGCGCGCCTCATCGAGCGTATCGCGGAGATGGTCAACGACAAGCGCATCGAGGGCATCTCCGACCTGCGCGACGAGTCCGACCGCGATGGCATGCGCGTGGTCATCGACCTCAAGCGCGACGCGGTGCCCGAGGTGGTGCTCAACCAGCTCTACAAGATGAGCGCCCTGCAGGAATCCTTCGGCATCAACATGTTGGCCATCGTCGGCCGGCGACCGCGCACGTTGGATCTCAGGGAGGCCCTGCAGGTCTTCATCGATCACCGCAAGGAGGTGGTCACCCGCCGCACCGCCTACGAGCTGCGCAAGGCGCAGGAGAGACTGCACATCCTGGAAGGTCTCAAGATCGCCATCGAGTCGCTCGACGCCGTCATCGCCCTGATTCGCGCCGCGGCCGATCCGGCCACCGCGCGCGAGGGACTGATGAGCCAGTTCTCGCTGAGCGAGATCCAGGCCCAGGCGATCCTCGACATGCGCCTGCAGCGGCTGACCAACCTCGAGCGCGACCGGATCATCGAGGAGCACGCCGAGGTCCTGAAGCAGATCGCCCGCTACCAGGAGATCCTCGCCGACGAGGGAGAGGTGCTCAAAATCATCGTCGAGGAGCTGCACGAGGTACGCAAGCTCTACGCCGACGCGCGCCGCACGGAGATCGTCGAGGATTCCACCGATCTCACCGACGAAGATCTCATCGCCGAAGAGGACATGGTCGTCACCGTGTCCCACGACGGCTACATCAAGCGCAACCCGGTCGGCGAGTACCGTGCGCAGCGCCGTGGCGGGCGCGGCAAGATCGGCGCCGTGACCAAGGAGGAGGACTTCATCGAGCACCTCTTCGTCGCCTCGACGCACGCCTACATCCTGATCTTCACCACCAGCGGCAAGCTGTACTGGATCAAGGTGTACGCGCTGCCGCAGGCCGGCCGCGCCGCGCGCGGCAAGGCGATCGTCAACCTCTTGCAGCTGCAGGCCGACGAGAAGGTGTCCGCCTTCCTCACCGTGCGCGAGTTTCTCCCGGGGCGCTACGTGCTGTTCGCCACCAAGCAGGGCGTGGTGAAGAAGACGGATCTTCAAGAATACGCGAACCCGCGCCCGTCGGGCATCATCGCCATCCGGCTGAACGAGGGTGACGAAGTCATCGGTGTACGGCTTACCGACGGCGATCAGAACGTGATCCTCTCCACCTGCACCGGCCAGGCGATCCGCTTCCGCGAGGCCGACGTCCGTCCCATGGGCCGCGCCGCCGCCGGGGTACGCGGCATCCAGCTTGCGAAGGACGACGCGGTGGTCGCGGTCGACGTCGTGAATCCGGAGGCGACTCTGCTCACCGTCGCGGAGAAGGGTTACGGCAAGCGCACGGTGATGGACGAGTACCGCGTCACGTCGCGCGGCGGCAAGGGGATCCTCACTCTGCGCGTCACGGACCGCAACGGGCCGGTCGTCGGCGTGCGCCTGGTCCGGGAGGAAGACGACATCATGCTGATCACCGACGCCGGTAAGGTGATCCGAACGCCGGTGCGCGGCATCTCCGTCATGGGACGAAATACCCAGGGAGTTCGCCTCATCGATCTGGCGGAAGGCGAGAAGGTCGTCGGCGTTGCCTGTCTCGCGGAAGACGAGGGCGAAGGCGACGGTGAGGGCAACGGCAAGGACGAGAGCGAGCCACCTGCGGAATGAGCGCGGCGGTGGCGGTGGACACGGCGCCGCGCCGCGACTACGATTCCTCCTCCCGACGCGAGCCAGGGGCGATACGTCGAATCCGCTTCTTCGGGAGAGGTTGCCATGAAGTGTTCGGAGTGTGGAGGCACGCGAAGCGATCGCCACGTTCGCGTGCGACCGGCACTGGTGGCCGGCCTGTGGACCGCCGGCCTGCTGTCGGCGTACTGGCTCGGCGGTGAGCTTCTCCACGACGCGGTGGAGGGCCTTCAGAGGAGCGCCCTGCCGATGTGGAAGCTGTGGACGCCCGTGGCGATCCTGCTGGCCGCCGTGACGAGCGTCTTCCTGCGTACGCGCCGTCCGGTGTGCGAGAACTGTGGAGCGGTCGGCCCGAGTTGGCTGTGGAAACCCGCGACCGCCGCCGAGGAGCAACGGGCCGCAACGGGTGGAACGACGCGGCGGGTCGCCCTACGAGCCCTCGGCGCCGGCGGCGTCACCGTGGCGGCTGCGGCGGGCGGAGCTGCGGCGGCCGTATGGCGTAACTCGGGCTGGCTGGCTGTCGGTCGCGACATCTTCCGGGCCAAGGTCGAGACCACCGCTGCGGCCGTGCAGCCGGAATGGCGCGAGGCGCGGATTCGGAGCTACCGCCGCCTGGGACGTACCGGCGCCATGGTGTCGGACATCTCCCTCGGCTCCGGACGCATCAAGGACGTGGAGATCGCCCGACGTGCCATGGATCGCGGCGTCAACTACTTCGACACGGCTCCCGACTACGCGGAGACGGGTTCCGAGCGGCTGCTCGGGCAGGCGATGAAAGGCCGCCGCGACAAGATGTTCGTGGCGACGAAGTTCTGCGTTGCGGACGGACACCTTCCGAACGATACGCCGGTGCCGAAGATCATCGAGGCGGTAGAGGATAGCCTGCAGCGGCTGCAGACGGACTACGTCGACCTCGTCCACGTGCACTCGTGCGACAGGGTAGAGCGGTTGATGGCGCCCAACATTCACGAGGCCTTCGATCGACTCAAGGAACAGGGCAAGGCGCGCTTCCTCGGCGTCAGCACCCACACGCCGAATCTCGAGGAGGTGGCGAACACGGCCATCGATTCCGGCCGCTTCGACGTGATGATGCTCGCCTACCATTTCAGCATGTGGCCGAACTTCGATCACATCCTCGAGAAGGCGCACGCGCACGACGTCGGCATCGTCGCCATGAAGACGCTGAAGGGCGCCAAGCAGGCCAATCTCGCCGACTTCCGCGACGAGAGGAGCGCCTACTCGCAGGCGGCCTTTCGCTGGGTGCTGTCAAATCCCAACGTCTCCTGCCTCGTCGTCTCGTTCTACAACCTCCAACACGTCGACGAGTACCTGTACGCGTCGGGCGCGAAGGTGCGCGACGCCGACGTCGCGCTGCTGCGCCGCTACGACGAGCTGACGGCAGGCGACTACTGCCAGCCGCACTGCGGCCGGTGCCTGGATTCCTGCGCTTACGACTTGCCGATCAATGACGTCCTGCGCTACCGGATGTACTTCAAGGACTATGGGTGGGAGAAGGAAGGCATGCGTCTCTACGCGCGGCTGGAGCGCAATGCCGCGGCTTGCCTCGGGTGCAGCGCCCCGTGCGCGAACACCTGCCCGATCGAGGTGCCGATCCGCGACAAGATGCTCGACGCGCACGCGACGCTGCGCTTCCCGACCTGAGCGGCGGAGAGAGAAGTACGGCCGGGGGCGCCGTCAGTCGCGCAGAAGCGGTTGCAGCTCGCCCCAGGAGGTCACCGGAGCGGAGCAGGTCCGGCGGTGGCAGACGTAGACCGTCGGTCGACCGTCGACCTGTCCCTTCCCCTCGAGCAGGGGCGGCCGGGCAGAGCCGTCGCCCGGATCGAGAACCGCCAGGGTGCGATTGGGCACGTAGACGCCGCGCACCTTTCGCAGCAAGGCGGCGGTCTCGGGGTCGTCGCTCCGTCCGATCAACACGATCTCGCGCGGGCCGCGCGCGTAGAAGTCGAAGGCGGCGATCATGTTGGCGAAGCCGAAGGCCTGTCGCTGCATCGGCTCGGCGAAGAGCCGGAAGAGAGCGTCGGCGCGTTCCAGGTACGCGGTCTCGCCGGTGTGATGGTGAAGCCGCATCAGCACCTGCGCGGCGACGGAATTCCCCGACGGAATCGAGCCGTCGAAGGCCGGCTTGGAGCGCACGATGAGATCCTCGTGGTCGTCGCTGGTGAAGAAGAAGCCGCCCGCCCGCTGATCCCAGAAGTGCCGCAGCATCGAGTCGGTCAGCTCCGCTGCCGCCTGCAGGTGGCTGCGGTCCTGCACGGCCTCGAAGACGTCGAGCAGTGCCGAGGCGAAGAAGGCATAGTCGTCCAGATAGCCGTTCAGCTTCGCTCGCCCGTCCTTGTAGTTGCTGAGCAGGCGGTCGCCGCGCTGCAGCTTCTCGCGCACGAAGCGGACCGCGTCGAGCGCCACCTTTTGGTAGCCGGCGTCGTCGAATGTCTCGGCGGCCCTGGCGAAGGCGCTGATCATGAGGCCGTTCCAGGCGGTGAGAATTTTCTCGTCGCGCCCCGGCTTGATGCGCTTCTCGCGCTCCGCGAAGAGTCTGGCGCGGGCGCCTTCCAGCAGCTCGCGGGTCGATGGCTCGTCGCGGCGAAAAAGGGCGGCGATCTGGCCGGTGTCGATCGTGACGTGCAGGATGTTGCGACCTTCGAAGTTGCCTTCCGCTGAGATGTCCCAGTAGCGACAGGCGATCTCGGCCGCTTCCTCGCCCAGGATCTCGCTCACCTCGTCCGCATCCCAGACGAAGAACTTGCCCTCCTCACCTTCGCTGTCGGCGTCCTGCGTCGAGTAGAAGCCGCCGCCCGGATCGCGCATCTCGCGCACCACGTAGTCGAGAGTCTCGCGCGCGATGCGGGCGAAGAACGCCTCGCCGGTGATCTGGTGCGCCGATAGGTACAGCGGCACCAGCTGGGCGTTGTCGTAGAGCATCTTCTCGAAGTGCGGCACCAGCCACCGCTGGTCGACGGAGTAGCGGTGGAAGCCACCGCCGAGCTGGTCGTAGATGCCGCCGCGAGCCATGCTGCGCAAGGTGTGAAGGACCATGTCCAGATAGCGCTGGTCGCCGCCGCGGTCGTGTGCGCGCAGGAACAGGTCGAAGGCCGAGGTGTTGGGAAATTTGGGCGCCTGACCGATGCCGCCGTCGCGCGGGTCGTAGGCCCCGGCGAGTGCGTTGGCGGCGTCGAGCGGCAGGGTCGGCGGCGGCGGTGCGGCGCCGGCCGTCTGCGCGTCGGCCTGCTGCAGGGCCGCCATCATCTGCTCGATGGTGCGCTGCACGTCCTCGTTTTTTTCGCGGTACGCCTGGGCGACGGCGAGTAGCAGACGCGGGAAGCCCGGCATTCCGTGGCGGTCCTGCGGCGGGAAGTACGTCCCGCCGTAGAACGGCTTGCCCTCGGGAGTGAGGAAGACGGTCATCGGCCAGCCGCCGTGGCCGGTGAGCATCTGCACGGCGTTCATGTAGATGTGGTCGACGTCGGGCCGCTCCTCGCGGTCGACCTTGACGTTGACGAAGTTCTCGTTCATCAGCCGCGCGATCTCCGGGTTCTCGAACGACTCGCGCTCCATGACGTGACACCAGTGACAGGCCGAGTAGCCGACGCTGAGCAAGATGGGCTTGTTCTCCCGCTTCGCCGTCTCCGTCGCCTCGGCTCCCCAGGGGTACCAATCGACCGGATTGTGCGCGTGCTGACGCAGGTAGGGACTCGATTCGTGGATCAGGCGGTTTGCCACTGTGCCCTCCTTCCGCGCGCGGCCGCGCAGAGAGCTGAATGACGATGGCGGGCGGCGCTTCGGCGCCGATCGGAGTCTCCAACATCCCCGCCGGGGACGGCGAGGTCAATACGGGCGTCGGCCCCCTTTGACATCCGAGCCGCGGCACCGACATGCTGCGGGGAACGGCGAGAGGAGAACGGCGATGGAGCTGTCGCGCGAAAGGCTGCTCGGCGTGTACCGCCGCATGCGGGCGATCCGCAGCTTCGAGGAGAAGCTGGCGGAGCTGGTGACGGCGGGGAGGCTGGCGGGCTTTCTCCACCTGTACGCGGGAGAGGAAGCAACGGCGGTCGGCGTCTGTGAGCATCTCTCGGACCGGGATGTCGTGTGCTCCACCCACCGCGGTCACGGGCACTGCATCGCCAAGGGCGTCGACATCGGCGGGATGATGGCCGAGCTGTTCGGCCGCCGCACCGGCATCTGCAAGGGCAAAGGCGGTTCGATGCACATCGCCGACCTCGACCGCGGCATGCTCGGCGCCAACGGCATCGTCGGGGCGGGAATTCCGCTGGCGACGGGAGCCGCGCTCACTGCCGCGGTGAAGAAGACGGGCGGGATCGCGGTGGCCTTCTTCGGCGATGGCGCCACCAACCAGGGGCAGTTCCACGAGGCGCTCAACCTCGCGTCCGTGTGGAAGCTGCCCGCCGTGTTCGTCGCCGAGAACAACGGCTACGGCGAAGCCACGCCGACCGAGTTCGTCACCCCCGTCACCAACCTCGCCGACCGCGCCGCCTCCTATGGGATGCCGGGAGTGATCGCCAACGGCATGGACTTCTTCGACGTCTACGACAAGGCGGGGGCAGCGATCCGGCGCGCCCGCGCCGGCGACGGCCCGACGCTGCTGGAGTGCAAGACCTACCGCTACTTCGGCCACTACGTCGGCGACCCTCTCACGTACCGCAGCAAGCAGGAAGCGGAGGAGGTGCGGTCGAGCCGCGACCCGTTGCAGCTCTTCTGCCGGCGACTGTTCGACGAGGGAGTGGTCGAGGACTCGGACCTGCGCGCCATCGACGCGAGCGTGGCGTCGGAGATCGACGCCGCCGTGGAGGCGGCGGAGCAGGCGCCGCTGCCGGATGAGACCGACGTCCTCACGGACGTCTACGTGAACGGGTGAGCTCATGTCGCGAGAGCTGTTGTTCGTCGGGGCCATCAATGAGGCGCTGCACATCGCCATGCGGTCCGACCCGGACGTCATCGTCCTGGGCGAGGACATCGCCGGCGGCGGTGGGCGAAAGGATCAGGGGATCGAGGAGGCGTGGGGCGGGATCATGGGGGCCACCAAGGGGCTCTACAGGGCCTTCGGGCCCGAGCGTGTCCGCGACACCCCGATCAGCGAGATGGGGTTCCTCGGCGCCGCCGTGGGCGCGGCGGCCACCGGGCTGCGGCCGGTGGCCGAGCTGATGTTCATGGACTTTCTCGGCGTCGCCTTCGACCCGCTGCTCAACCAGGCGGCCAAGCTGAGGTACATGTTCGGCGGCAAGGCGCGGGTACCGCTGACGGTGCGAACCTCGGTCGGCGCGGGCCTGCGCTCGGCGGCGCAGCACTCGCAGACGCTGTACGGTTTGACCACCGCGATCCCCGGCCTGAAGACCGTCTGCCCGTCCAACCCCTCCGATGCGAAGGGCCTGCTGCTCGCCGCCATCCGGGACGACGACCCGGTGATCTTCTGCGAGCCCAAGTCGCTGATGTTTACCAGCGGCGAGGTGGCGGAGGAGGACTACGAGATCCCGCTCGGCAAGGCGCGAGTGGCGCGCGAGGGATCGGACATCTCGCTGGTCGGCATCGGGCGCACGGTGCTCACCGCCCTGGAGGCTGCCGAGACGCTGGCGGCGCAGGGCACCAGCGTCGAGGTGCTCGATCTGCGCTCGCTGCAGCCACTGGACGAGGAAGCGATCCTGTCCACGCTGGCGAAGACCGGCCGTCTGATCGTGATCGACGAGGCGCCACCGCGCTGCGGGATCGCGAGCGACGTGGCGGCGCTGTGCGTGGACAAGGGCTTCGATTTCCTCAACGGCCCCGTCAAGAAGGTGACCGCCCCCCATACGCCCGTCCCCTTCAGTCCGGTGCTGGAGGACGCCTTCGTTCCCTCGGTGCAGCGCGTGCTCGACGCGGTCCGCGAGATCGGCTGAGGAGAAGGGGCGGCGCCATGCCCACGGCGATCGCGATGCCGCGGCTCGGCATGACCATGACCGAGGGGACGGTGCTGACTTGGCCGATTCCACTCGGCGGCAGGGTCGAGAAGGGGCAGGTGGTGCTGACGGTCGAGTCGGAGAAGGCCGAGGTGGAGATCGAGGCTCCCGCATCGGGTGTGCTGCGACACGTCTACGTCGAGCCGGATCGGACCGTACCCTGCGGCACCCTGCTCGCCGCCCTGACCGACAGCGCCGAGGAGCCCTTCGACGCGGAAGACTTCCGCCGGCGGCGCGAACGAACGGAGCCGGCAGGCCGCGCACCGAGTGCGATCTCCGTTTCCGCTTCCGCGGCCCCGGCATCGCGTCCGGCGGCGAGACGGGCGCCGGTGACTCCCGCGGCCAGGCGCCGGGCGCGCGATCTCGGCATCGATGCGGAGGAGGTTCCCGGCAGCGGACCAGGCGGGCGCGTGAGCGTCGAGGACGTCGAATCGTGGGTGGCGCGACGCCGAGAGCTGGTGGAGGTGACCCAGGGGGTGCGCCTCGAGGTGCCGTCGCAGGGGCAGGGGGATCCGGTGCTTCTCCTCCCCGGCTTTGGGGTCGACGTATCGTCGTTCGCCCGTCAGATTCCCGCGCTGGCCGAGCGCTACCGGGTGAACGGGGTGAACCCGCGCGGCATCGGCCTCTCCGATGCGCCGCAGGCGGACCGCTACGACGTCGCGATGTGTGCCGCCGACGCATCGGCGGTGCCGCGGTCCCCCGCCCACGTCGTCGGTGCCAGCCTCGGCGCCGCCGTGGCCATCGAGCTGGCGCTCGAGCACCGCGAGCGAGTTCGCTCGCTGACCTTGATCACCCCCTTCGCGCGCGCCGGGGCGCGCCTGCTCGCGGTTCTCGACGCCTGGTGCCGTCTCGCCGCCGAGGTCGGTTCCGGTACACTGGCGGCCGCGCTCGCACCCTGGTTTTTCTCCGCCTCGTTGCTGGCCGACGACAACACACGGCAGCGTATGGTGCGCGGCCTGGCGCAGGCGGTCGCGCGGGCTCCGGCGGAGGGTCTGGCGCGCCACGCTGCCGGCCTGCGGGAGTGGTCGGGCACCCGCGAGAGCGCGCTCGGCGCGATCTCGGTGCCCACCCTGGTCGTCTCGGCCGGCGAGGATCTGCTGGTACCGGACGCCGCCGCCGTGGCGGCGGCCATCCCCGCGGCGCGCCACGTCGCCGTCGCGGGCGCCGGACACGCGGTCGCCCTCGAGGCGGCGGAGCGGGTGAGCTCGTCGATCCTGGCACATCTGGCCGCCGCCTGATCGGCGGGCAGCCCGCGGCGGCGGCGATCTGTGCCGGCGCCCCGAAACGGTCCGCCCTTCGAGGGCGGGACGCCAACTGGGCGAAAGGTGCGGAGACCGAACCGAGCAACGGAAAAAGGGGCCGCGGATCGTCATATCGTCATGCCGCCGCAACTCGGCCGTAACATTCGGCGCGTAGGGGTGGGGCAAACAAAGAGCGGACTTCGTCCGCAACCACACGGGGGGTTTCCAGAGATGAAGAGACGACAAAAGGCGGAAGTGTATACAAGAGTGGGCAGCCGCGCGCTGCTCGCGGCACTCACGGTGATCCTGACGGCGGGCACCGTACGCGCCAAGGACCTGGGCGACATCCTCTTGGAGAAGGGCGTGATCACACCCCAGGAGCTCAACGAGGCGCGCCAGGAGGAGGGTCAGAAGGCCGCCAGCGACGAGCAGAAGGCCGCAGCGCAGGAGAAACAGAAGGAGGCGACCCAGCAATCGCGCACCGATGCGATTCTGGCGAAGCTGCCGACTTGGCTGGACAGGATCACCATTTTCGGTGACGCGCGAACGCGCTTCGAGGGCTTCTACGCCAACAACCTCAAGGCGCGGAACCGCTTTCGGCTGCGCGCCCGGCTGGGCGTGAGCAGCCGCATCAGCGACGAGATCGGCGCTACCGTGCGCCTCGCCACCGGCAACGAGAAGGACCCGATCTCGACGAATCAGACGCTCGACAGCACGTTCACGCGCAAGCCGATCAACCTCGACCAAGCGTATCTGACCCTGACCCCGGGCAAGACGTTCCACCTGCAGCCGGGCCTCTTCACGGTGACCGCCGGAAAATTCGGCGTCAACGCGTATCGGACTTCGGAGCTGCTCTGGGACGACGACCTGTCGCCAGAGGGCGCTACCGAGACGGTCTCTCTCTTTCAGCAGAAGGACGGCTTCTTCCGCGGCCTCAAGCTGAATGCCTTTCAGTGGATCGTGGATGAGGTGTCGGGCGGCGACGACCCGTGGATGTTCGGCGGACAGGCGGTTGCGGACATGGGCTTCGGGGACGTGGCCACCATGACGGGCAGCATCGGCGACTTCCGCTACGAGGAGCTGAATGCCGTGGCGGCCAAGTTCCTCGAGCCGACGAGCAAGAACTACAACAACCAGCTCACCAGGAGCAATCGACTGACGTACGACGCAACCGGCAAGGTCACCGGCTATGCGTCGAACTTCAACATCTTCAACGCCAACACCGATCTGGACTTCCCCGATCCTGCCGGCCTCGGTATCCCGGCCGGCGTATTCGGCGACTTCGCCTGCAACACGGAGGCGAGCAGCGGCAAGAACCTCGGCTTCTACATCGGCTTCGGCATCGGCAAGGCGGGCAAGGACTTCTATCACAACGGCCTGAAGAACCAGGGCGACTGGGGCATGTCGTATACCTACGCGTGGGTCCAGCAGGATGCCGTGCTGTCGCTGTTCAGCTACAGCGACCTCGATTACCAGCAGGCCAAGGCGACCCAGAAAGGCAGCACCAACGTCGGCGCCCACATCCTGCGCTTCGACTACGTGCTGCTGCCCAATCTGCAACTGACGGCGAAGTCGGAATTCATCAACGCCCTGAACCAATCGGCGGCGAGCGCGGTGAACTCGAGCGGGATGCCGACAGCGCTGGCCGGCAACTCGACGCTGACGAGAATCCAGCTCGATGCCGTATACAAGTTCTGAAACGCGGGCACACAGAACACAAAGGAGATCGATCATGAAGAGCAGGCTTTGGCTGATCGCCGTGGCGGCGTGTCTGGCCGTCACCTCGTACACGTCGGCGCATGCGCAGATGCAGCTCAATGGAGCGGGCGCGACGTTCCCGTACCCCATCTATTCGAAGTGGTTCGACGTCTACACGAAAGTCGACCCGTCGGTGCGCTTCAACTACCAGTCGATCGGCAGCGGCGGCGGCATAAAGCAGATCACCGAAGGGACGGTCGACTTCGGCGCCAGCGACGGTCCGATGACCGACGAGCAACTGAAAGAGGCGCCGGGACACATCATGCACTTCCCCACCGTCATGGGTGCCGTCGTCCTCACCTACAACGTGCAGGGTGTTCCCACGGGCCTCAAGCTCACGCCGGAGGCGATTGCCGGAATCTACCTCGGAAAGATCACGAAGTGGAACGATCCGGCTCTCGCCGAAGCAAACCCGAACGTGAAGCTGCCGGATGCCGACATCGTCGTCGTGCACCGCGCCGACGGCAGCGGCACCTCGTACATCTTCACCGATTACCTGAGCAAGGTCAGCAAGGATTGGAACGACAAGGTCGGTCGCGGTACCGCGGTCAACTGGCCGGTGGGGCTCGGCGGCAAGGGCAACGAAGGCGTCACTGGCCTGGTGAAGCAGACGCCGGACGGTATCGGCTACGTCGAACTGATCTATGCGCTGAGCAACAAGCTGCCGTTCGCCGACGTCAAGAACGAGGCCGGGAAGTTCGTGACGCCGTCGCTACAGACCGTGACCGAGGCGGCGGCCGGTGCCGCCAACAACATGCCCGCGGACTTTCGCGTCTCGATCACGAATTCACCCGGCGAGAAGGCTTATCCCATTTCCGGGATGACCTGGCTGCTCGTCTATGAGAAGCAAAAAGATGCCGAAAAAGGGAAGAAGTTGGTGCAGTTTCTGCAGTGGATGATGGACGACGGCCAGAAGAACGCCCCGGATCTCGACTATGCGCCCCTTCCGAAGCAAGTAATAGAGAAGGAGAAGAAGGCGCTTCACAAGGTGACCGGCCCCGACGGCAAGCCGCTGCTGTGACAGAACGACGTTCTCACGGAACCGCGATTTCTGTCATCAAGCTGTAACATTCGGCTGCTAGGGACGGATGGTCAGGACAGAAGGCGAGTATGGCGAACGGAGCGGACGGGGAGAGCATTCCCTTGAGCTTGTCGGTGGGGCGCACACCGACGCTCCTGGTTCGCGGTCGTTCCAACGTCGGCGACTCGGCGTTTCGAGCGCTGACGACGGGTTTCGCCTTGATCCTGCTGTCCGTCTTCTTCTCCATCATTGCCGTTCTCATCGTCGAGTGCTGGGGATCGATCCGCACGTTCGGGTGGAGCTTCCTGATCGACTCGACGTGGGACCCGGTCTTCAAGAAGTTCGGCGCACTGCCGTTCATCTACGGCACACTGGTGTCGTCCTTTCTGGCCTTGTTGCAGGCCGTGCCCCTGAGCATCGGAACGGCGATCTTCCTGAGCGAGATGGCGCCCGGCTGGCTGCGGGCGCCAGTCTCGTTTCTGGTCGAGCTGCTGGCGACGATCCCGAGCGTCATCTACGGGCTGTGGGGCATCTTCGTCCTGGTGCCGTGGATGCGCGCGTACATCGGACCATCGCTCAAGGCGACGCTCGGATTTCTCCCTTTCTTTGAAGGTCCGAACTACGGCGTCAGCGTACTGACCGCCTCGATGATCCTGGCGGTCATGATCGTTCCCTACATCACCTCGGTGACGCACGAGGTGTTGCGCGCCGTGCCGTCGGCGCAGCGCGAGGCAGCACTCGCCCTCGGAGCGACGAAGTGGGAGATGATCCGCGTGGCCGTGGTTCCGTTCGGGCGCACGGGGATCATCGGCGCCATCATGCTCGGCCTGGGACGGGCGATCGGCGAGACCATGGCCGTCACGATGGTGATCGGCAACCGGAGCGACATCTCGCTCTCGCTGTTCGCCCCCGGCAATACGATGGCCAGCGTGATCGCGAACGAGTTCAACGAGGCGACCTATCCCCTGTACGTACAGGCGTTGGTGGAGGTCGGCCTGGTGCTTCTGATCGTCACGATGGTCATCAACGTCCTGGCGCGCCTGCTCGTCTGGAGCGTGGCCGGCGCGGCGGAGACCTCACCGCGAGCCTGACATGCACTATCAACGGCGCCGGATCACGAACGTGCTCGCGCAAGCCGCGGCGGTCGGCTGCACCATTGCGGTCTTGGTGCCACTGGTTCTCATTTTCTGCCATCTCGTCGCCAAGGGGATCACCTCCATCAACCTCGACTTCTTCACCCACCTACCGAAACCCGTCGGCGAGACGGGAGGCGGAATGGCGAACGCCATCGTGGGCAGCATGACGCTGGTCGCCCTGGCATGCGTCTTCGGCCTGCCGATCGGCGTGTTCACGGGCGTCTATCTGGTGGAGTTCGGAAGCGGGCGTTTCGGGTGGGTGGTCCGCTTCTGCGCCGACGTGCTCAACGGCGTGCCCTCGATCGTGGTCGGCATCTACGCCTACACGCTGGTGGTCCTTCCGATGAGGAGCTTCTCGGCCTACGCAGGCGGCATCGCCCTGGCGGTGATCATGCTTCCCATCGTCGCGCGCACCACGGAGGAGATGATCCGCCTGGTGCCGAACTCGCTGCGCGAGGCGTCGCTGGCCCTCGGCGTCCCCTGGTGGAGGACGACGCTGCTCGTGGTGCTGCGGACGGCGCGTGGTGGTATCATCACCGGCATCATGTTGGCCGTGGCGCGTATCGCCGGCGAGACGGCACCGTTGCTGTTTACCGCCTTCGGCAACCAGTTCTGGCACTCGAGCCTGGGCGGGCCGATCTCCTCGTTGCCCGTGCAGCTCTATACGTATGCGATCTCTCCTTTCGATGACTGGCATCGCCAGGCATGGGCCGGCGCTCTGGTCCTACTGACGCTCATCTTTGTGACGAGCCTGTCGGTGCGGTTGTTGACGCGGGGCCGGTTCTCCACGGCCCGCTGAACACATGAAGCTCCAGATCAGTGAGCTCAACGCCTGGTTTGGGGAAAGCCAGGCGCTGAAGGACGTCAGCCTCGAGATTCCCGACGGCGCCGTCACCGCGATCATCGGACCCTCGGGCTGTGGGAAATCGACGCTCATCCGGTGCATCAATCGAATGCACGAGGTGGTACCGGGCGCACGCGTTTCCGGAAGCGTGCTGCTCGACGGCCAGGACATCTACACACCGGGAGTGGACGCGGTGCGGGTGCGCGCCAAGGTTGGAATGGTGTTCCAGAAGCCGAATCCCTTTCCTACCATGTCGATCTTCGACAACGTCGCGGCGGGCTTGCGCTTGAACGGCGTGCGCCGAGGCCGGCGCGAGCTCGGCGAGCTGATCGAGCGCAGTTTACGCCAGGCGGCCCTCTGGGAGGAGGTCAAGGACAACCTCGACGCCTCCGGGGTGAGCCTCTCGGGCGGCCAGCAGCAGCGGTTGTGCATCGCGCGGGCACTGGCGGTCGAGCCGGAGGTACTGCTCATGGACGAGCCGTGCTCGGCGCTCGACCCCATCGCCACCACCAAGATCGAGGCGCTGATCTACGAGCTCAAGAAGAACTACACCATCCTGATCGTCACCCACAGCATGCAGCAGGCGGCGCGCGTGTCGGACTTCACCGCGTTCCTGTATCTCGGGCGGCTCATCGAGTTCGGGCAGACCGAGAAAATCTTCACGACGCCGGAGAGGAAGGAAACCGAAGACTACATCACGGGCCGCTTCGGTTGAGGAGAACCGGATGGAGACGCGCGAACATACGGATCAGCACTACGAAGCCGAGCTGAAGAAGCTGCACGTTGCCATTCTCCAGATGGGCGGGCTGGTCGAGAAGCAGATCGCCAGCGCGGTGGCCGCGTTGGTCGGACGGTACGACGACACGGCGCGACGGACGATCGAGAACGATCACGCGGTGAATCGGATGGACGTCGAGATCGACGATCTTTGCATCCGCCTGCTGGCCCTGCATCAGCCCACGGCGCGGGATCTTCGCCTGATCACCACGGGGCTCAAGATCACGACGGACCTCGAGCGGATCGGTGACATGGCGGTGAACCTGTGTGAGCGCGTTCTCGAGCTGAACCAGGAACCGCAGCTCAAGCCGTACATCGACCTGCCGCGCATGGCGCAGGTGGCGCAGTCGATGCTGCACGAGAGTCTCGACGCGTTCGTGCGCGAGGACGTCGACCTGGCTCTCAAGGTCTGCCGCGACGACGACATCATCGACGCGCTCAACCACCAGCTGTTCCGGGAGCTGCTCTCCTTCATGATCGAAGATCCGAAGACGACGACACGCGGCATCCGGCTTCTGTTCGTCGCAAAATACGTGGAGCGAATCGCCGATCACGCCACGAACATCGCCGAGATGGTCGTCTTCATGGTGAAGGGCAAGAGCATCCGGCACCTGGACCAGGTGCCGCAGTCGATCTGAACCGGCGCGGCACCGACCGAGTTCACGCGGCGCCCGGCGGGGCGGGAAGAAGCCCGAGCTGGCGGAGGATCGTCGCCGAGTCGAAGTAGACGCGCTCGCACGTGATGCGGTCTGCGTCGAAGAGGAACAGCGCCACCATGGGGCAGCGAAACGCGCGTCCGGTGGCCGGTACGCCGCGCAGCGGCCCCTGGTGCGTTCCCAGCAGATCGAACTCGACGACGACGGCGTCGTCCGCGTGGCGGATGACGCGCACCTCGTTGCGCTGGTCCGGGAACGCCGCGCGCGACGCGGCGTAGTAACCCGACACCGCCTCTTCGCCGTCGTATACCTCTCCGGTCGCGATCAGCTCGTAGCGCGGGTGGGCAAACGTGCGCAGCGTGGCAGCGAAGTCGTGGCGGTTCTCGGACGCCATGTGCTCGCGCACGACCTCCTCGCGACGATCGCGCAGCTCGGATGCAGGGCCGGACATCGATGCGCTCCTCCTCCAGCCCGCCGCCGGCGCCGATGCGTGCGGACGGCCGACAGCGGAAAGCTCGCAAGTCGATACCACTGTTGCCCGACGATGGCAAAGAGCCGCGCGCGCAGCCCGGGGCCTCTCTCCCTGTGTCTCGCGCCCAGGAGGAACGGCAGGATGTGGCCGCGTCGTTGGTACCCTCTGTCCCCTGAAAGACCGCGCTACCAAAGGCGCGCAACGAAGTATTGACTTTCCCGCAGCCGTCAACATTTAGTACTGCCTACGATGACTCGCTTCCGTCACCCCAGTGCGAGAAACCACCCGCACGCGCCTCTCGGTTGCCGGGAAAGCTCTTCGAACGCGGCCGGTCGACGGGCCGAGCCCCGATAGCGCCCGTACGACTCCAACCAAAATCCAAGATTCGAGGTTGCAAGGATATGTCGCCGAAAAACCCCTCCCGCCGTATCGAATGCGTCGCCGCCCTGATCCTCACCCTGGGGCTCGTGGTCCCCGCCGCCTCGGGCGCCGAAGACGCCGCAGCCAAAGGCGCGGCGAAGCAGGAGCAAGCGAGCCAACAGAAACCGAAGGGCCGGCCGCGCGTGCCACCGGCGCCGACCGGGCCGTTCGAAGAGAGCACCTCCGTGGAGGGGAAGATCAAGAGCGATCTGCGGGGCGTATGGCTGCTCGTGACCCACGCGCAGCTCGCACCGGGCAAGTACAAGACCTTCCCCGAGCTGCTGAAGATCACGGACGGCAAGAAGGGACTGGAGCTCCACCTCCTGGATGTCCAGATGCCGCAGGACGTCCGAGAATCACTCCAGAAAGCCAACCAGACGCTGGCCAGCTGGGATCCGAGCGAGGAGATGCGAAAGGCCCTCGGCAAGCAGTGGTCCGAGCTGCCCAAGGCGAAGGAAAAGAGCATTCAGGAGTTTCTCTACGGCAAGATCGAGTACTCCGTGGTCGCGCCCGACAAGTTCGACGACGCTTTCGCCCAGAAAAACCAGATCCTCGACAACGTGCTCAAAGGCAGCCTGTTCGGAATCAAGATCGTCGAAAACTTCAAGCCGCGCGACAACATCCCGGCCGGGGCGAGGGTCTCGCAGCTCATCCAGCGCCAGACGGTCTACGGAGTGAAGTCGGACCAGGACGGCATCGTCAAGGGCGATCACCTCATGGGCTTCATCGCCGCCGGAGGCGGTACCCCACTCCCGTTGCAGTTCGGCGGCTCGTTCACCATGTACAAGCTGGCCTCGGTGTCCTGAGCGGAGGCCACGGCGCTGCGGAACGCGCCCGAAACGGACCCATCCGAGCCCGTCACGATCCCCACGCGTCGCCCCCTTTTCGGCGCCCGTCTCGAACCGCCGAGGGGTTTTTCCTAATTGACAATCGGATTACCACTGCGCTAGTCCCCTAGACAGACCGTCCTTTCGGGCCGGTCAACCGAGCCGTCGTACCACAAAGGGGAGGGAATCAAATGGACTTGCGCCTTTCTGCATTCCGGACCAGAGGGCGGTCGCGGGCCGCCACCAGGCGATGGGCCGCCGTCGCGGTTCTTTCGACTGCGCTGCTGTCGACCGGGCTGTCGGCTCCCGCCACCGCCGATTCTCAGGGCCCAAACGACCCCGGAGCGCTGGTCGACGACCCCAGCTCCGGAGGAAGCGGAACCTGGACCAACCCCGGAGACGCGGCGACGAGCAACGACGCGTGGGCCCAGGTAGCCCCTGGGGGCTCCCCGACGCATTACCTGAAGGCCACCAGCTTCGGCTTCTCGATTCCCGCCCCAGCCGTGATCGAAGGGATCCAGGTGGACATCGAAAAGCACTCGGGCTTCGGCATGATCGAAGACTCCCGGGTGCGGATCGTGAAGGGCGGCGTGGTCGGGTCGACGGAGCGCGCGATGGCCGGGACCTGGCCCTCTGACCGACGCCGTCTTCAACTATGGCGGGAGTGCGGATTTGTGGGGGGAGACTTGGACGGCGGCCGATATCAACGGCAGCGATTTCGGCGTGGTCGTCTCGGTCGACCGACAGTGTCGACCTGGCGCTGGTCGACCACATCTCGATCACCGTCACCTACTCTCTGTGCCCCGCCAGCCCCCGCCTCGATTGCCTGGCGGCGGGCAAGTCGATCCTGATCGTCAAGGACAAGAGCCCCGACTCGAAGGACAAGCTGATCTGGAAGTGGATCAAGGGCGACGCGACGACCCGAATGGACTTCGAGGATCCGAGCAGCACGGCGAAGTACGCCTTGTGCGTGTACGAGAACGGCTCGCTGATCGCCAGCCCCGGCGTGCCACCCGGCATGCCGGCGTGGTCGCTGATCGGAAGCAAGGGCTTCAAGTACAAGGACAAGCTCGGCACCGAGGACGGCATTCAGAAGATCATTCTGAAGAGCGGGACAGCGGGGAAGGCCAAGGCCCTGGTCAAAGGAAAGGGAGACAATTTGCCCACCATCACGCCGCCGCTCACCCTTCCGGTCGACGTCCAGCTCGTCAACAGCGACAACGGGAAGTGCTGGGGCTCGACCTTCGACACGCGGAGACATCAAGAAGAACCAGGCGGAGCTGTTCAAGGGCAAGGCGCAGTAGTCACGCGCCCGTACCTGGATTGATTTCAGAGGCAGCACAGCGGCCGAGCCCGCCGTGCTGCCTCTTTTTTTGGGACGACGCCGGCGGCACAGACGAGGAGCCCTGCACGACCACTACACGATTTAACGATTGCCAGATCGCAGCATCGGGAACCTGCGTCGGCTGCTGGCGCCAGGTCAGCTGCACCTGGGTCGCGCTGCTGGCCTCGATTGCCCTCTGCGCCCGATCCGCACCTGGACAGACGCCTCGTGGTACGGGTATGCAACCGTTCGGACAGACGGTGGGCGTGAATGTCCACATGGGCGGTTCGCGCGAGGCGGTCGACCCCGCGCTGCTGCAACGGCTGCGCGAGGCGGGCGTGACGTTTTTGCGCAACGATCTCGGCTGGTCAGACGTGGAACGCGAGCCGGGTGTCTACGACTTCGCCGGCAGCGGCTACGACGACTTCGTCGAGGCGGCGGAGGCGGATGGACAGCGGATCCTGTTCATCCTCGACTACGGCAACCCGCTCTACGGTCCGCCGCAGGTGGTCGCCAGCGATGAGGGGCGCCGTGCTTTCGCCGCATTTGCCGGCGCCGCCGCGCGGCGCTACGGCGGGCGGGGCCACATGTGGGAGATCTGGAACGAGCCCAACATTCCGCAGTTCTGGAGCGGCGACGGCGTGCTTCCGGATGCGGCGCAGTACGCACTGCTGATCGAGGCGGCGGCGCCCGTCCTGCGCGAGGCGGACCCGTCGGGGCGCATCCTCATTGGTGCACCGTTCATGGGTCTGCCGGCCGTCATTCCCCTGCTCGGCGGGATCGAAGGGCAGGAGTTCCTGCGCCGACTGTTCGCCACGGGCGCGCAGGAGTTGGCGGATGGCGTCACCGCCCATTTCTACCGCGCCGAGCCTCCCGAGAGCGTCGCGGCGGCCGTGAGCGAGATTCGGCAGTCCATGCAGGAAGCCGGCACCGTTCTTCCCGTGTGGAGCGGCGAGTGGGGCTACAGCACATACGACTCCGACGCCCCGCCTACCGGCCTCAACTTCCTTCCGGCCGTGAGCCTCGATCGACAGGCGTCCTATGCGGTGCGGATGATGCTCCACGACTACGAGATCGGCCTCGCCGGCAGTGTTTGGTTCCAGGACCGCGACGCCGAGAATCCGGACCCCGGCGACATCGAGGCCCACTGGGGACTGCTTCAGCACGATCTCGGCGCCAAGCCCGCCTTTACGTCAGTCTCCGCGCTCACGGGCCTGCTCGGGGATGCGACGAGCTTCACATCTCTCGCCCTCGGGGCGGGGGAGCACGGCCTGACGTTCGAGACGACGGCGCGGCCGGTGACGGCCCTCTGGTCGGAGCAGACGGGGCAGTGGCGCCTCGAGCCCAGGGAGGCGGACGTCCGAATTCTCTCCCGCGACGGGCAGGACGTGACGCCGCCGGCGCTCGAGAAGGGGCTGCAGGTTCGCCTTCGGTCGGACGACGGCCCGATCTATGTGCTCGGCGACGTCGCCGTTCTGCCGGGGGGATCGTGCCCCGGCGACTGCCGCGGCGACGGCGAGGTGAGCATCGACGAGCTCGTCACCGGCGTGAAGATCGCTCTCGGGGAGGGCAGCCTCCTCGCTTGCTCGATCCTGGATGAGAACGACGACGGCCAAGTGACGATCGACGAGCTGCTCAAGTCGGTCGGAAGCGCTCTCGACGGGTGCGACCCCGGCCGCGTTCTCGCGACCGCCGATTGACCTCCCGGCGTCGGATTTTGCTCTCTTCTTCCGGCGCGGCTACGGCTCGCCCGGAGCGCGCTTTCGCGCGATGGTCAGTCCATCCGCGACGCCGATCATGACGGCCTGCACGCGCTGGTCGCGGACGACGAAGTCGTTCAGCTCACGCAGCGCTCGCGTGTCTTCGGACGTGTTGTGGGGATCCACTACCTGGCCCTGCCAGAGGACATTGTCGAAGACGATGAGACCGTTCGGGCGCAGGCGCGGCAGCAGGGCTTCGTAGTATTTCCGGTACGAGACCTTGTCGGCGTCGACGAAAGCGAAGTCGAAGGAAACGTCGGGCGCCATGGCGCGCAGAGTTTCGATGGCGGGCGCGATGCGCAGGTTGATGCGGTCGGAGAGACCGGCGCGCTCGAAGAAGCGCCGGGCGATGGAGGTCCACTCCTCGCTGAGATCGCAACACAACAGACAGCCGTCGGACGCCAGGCCGCGCGCGATGCAGATGGCGCTGTAACCGGTGAAGGTGCCGATCTCGATCGCGGACCTGGCGCCGATCGAGCGGGTCAGGATCGACAAGAGCGTGCCCTGCTCGGGCGCGATCTGCATGAGCGAGATGGGGCCCAGCGCCTCCGTCTCGCGGGCGAGATCCGCCAGCAGGGGATCCTGATTGTCGCCGTGGCGGACGAGGTAGTCGTAGATCTCGTCGTTGAGTGGAAGGTACTTCATCTCGTCACCTTCCGCCGCAAGCGCGGCGCGGTCAAGCCTTTTGCGCCGCGTCGAGTCTCGCCTGGGCCCAGCGCGCCTCCGTCGCCGCGGCTTCGTAGGCGGGATCGAGCGGGGAGAGACGCCCCATCTCCGACTCGGCGGCCGCGAGATCGGATCTGGCGCTGACGGGATCGACCTCCGCGCCAGGCTCGGCCGCATCGGCGAGGACGGTCATGACGTTGTCCGAGACCTCGGCGAAGCCGCCGCGCACGGCGAGGTGGCGCAGGCCGCGCGCGTCCCGATAGCTGAGCCGGCCTATCTCCAGCGAGCTGAGGAAGGTCGCGTGGTTGGGAAGGACGCCGAACTCTCCCAAAGTCCCGGGTGCCGTGACCTCGAGCACCGTCTCGTCGAGCACCTGTCGGCGCGGCGTCACGATACGCAACTGGATGTCGTTCGCCATCAGTGTAGCTCCGCTTCGGATCGGTCGATCATCACGGTGGCCGCTGCCGTCAGGCGGCCATCTTCTTGGCGTTCTCGAGGACGGACTCGATGGTGCCCATCATGTAGAAGGCCTGCTCGGGGACGTCATCGAGCTTGCCTTCGACGATCTCCTTGAAGCCGCGAATCGTGTCGGGCAGCTTCACGTAGACGCCGGCCCGGCCGGTGAAGGCCTCGGCGACGTTGAACGGCTGGGAGAGAAACTTCTGGATCTTGCGGGCGCGTGCGACGACGCGCTTGTCCTCTTCGGACAACTCGTCCATGCCCAGGATGGCGATGATATCCTGCAGGTCCTTGTAGCGCTGCAGCACCTCCTGGACCTGGCGGGCGACGTTGTAGTGCTCCTCACCGACGATGTTCGGATCGAGGATGCGCGAAGTCGAATCGAGAGGGTCGACGGCGGGATAGATGCCGAGCTCGGCGATCTGACGGGACAGCACGGTCGTCGCATCGAGGTGCGCGAAGGTGGTCGCCGGCGCCGGGTCGGTGAGGTCGTCGGCGGGCACGTAGATCGCCTGCACGGAGGTGATCGATCCCTTCTTGGTGGTGGTGATACGCTCCTCGAGCTCGCCGAGGTCGGTCGCCAGCGTCGGCTGGTAGCCGACGGCCGAGGGAATTCGACCAAGGAGTGCCGACACCTCGGAGTTCGCCTGTGTGAAGCGGAAGATGTTGTCGATGAAGAGGAGGACGTCCTTCCCCTCCTCGTCCCGGAAGTACTCGGCAGAGGTCAGGGCGGTCAGTCCGACGCGGGCGCGCGCTCCCGGCGGCTCGTTCATCTGGCCGTAGACGAGCGCGGCGCGCGAGATGACACCCGACTCGCGCATCTCCAGCCACAGATCGTTGCCCTCGCGAGTGCGCTCACCGACGCCGCCGAAGACGGAGTAGCCGCCGTGCTGCTTGGCGACGTTGTTGATCAACTCCATGATGATGACAGTCTTGCCGACGCCGGCGCCGCCGAAGAGGCCGATCTTGCCGCCGCGAGAATACGGAGCGAGGAGGTCGACGACCTTGATGCCGGTTTCGAACGCCTCGACGCCGGTGGCCTGATCGGTAAAGGAGGGCGCGGGACGGTGAATCGGATAGTGCGTCTGCGCCTCGATCGGTCCGGCCTCGTCGACCGGCTCGCCGATGACGTTGATGATCCGGCCGAGCGTCTGTGGTCCGACCGGTACCTTGATTTGGTCTCCGGTGTCCTGCACGTCCTGATCGCGGACCAGTCCCTCCGTGGCGTCCATGGCGATGCAGCGCACGGTCTGCTCGCCGAGGTGCTGCGCCACCTCCAGCGTGAGGTTCCACGGCTGATCGTTGATGGCGGGATTCGAGACCTTCAAGGCGTTGTAGATCTGCGGTATCGAGCCGTCCGGAAACTCCACGTCGACGACGGGACCGATGACCTGCGTGACCTTACCGACATTCATTCTCGAGTACTCCTCCGGCGGGTTTAGTTGGTTAGCCTTTGAGCGACTCCGCTCCCGAGACGATCTCCATCAGTTCCTTGGTGATCGCCGCCTGGCGTGCTCGGTTCATTGCCAGGGTGAGGCGATCGATCATGTCCGATGCGTTTGACGTCGCGCTGTCCATGGCGGTCATACGCGCGGCGTGCTCGCTGGCGACGGCTTCGAGGAACGCCCGGTGGACCAGCGTGGTGATGTACTGAACCAGGAGGCGATCCAGCAGGGTGGCGGCGTCGGGCTCGTAGATGTACTCCGCCATCCCGGGCTGCTCACCGTCGGGTGTGGTGACCGGCAGAAGGCGCTCGACGGTGGGAACCTGGGAGAGGGCGGACTGGAAACGGCTGTACAGGAGATAAACCGCGTCCGTTTCCCCGGCCGCGAAGTCGCGAGCCACTCGCAGCGCAATGCGGACGGCGAGGTCGTGGTCGGGGCCGGCGGCGAGGTTGATGTGGTGCTCCTGGATGTCGACCGGACGCCTGCGGTAGAAATCGTGACCCTTGCGGCCGACCAGCGTCAGGCGTACTTGCGCCGAGGCGTGCTGAGCGAGGAAGACCTCGGCGCGGCGTAGGAGGTTGGCATTGTATCCGCCGCACAGGCCGCGGTCGCTGGTGACCACCACCAAGTCGATGTGGCCCTCGGGCTCGCGCTGGGCCAGAAGTGGGTGCGACTCGGGCCCGACCCGGGCGGCGACGGTCTGCAGGAGCGCGCCGAGCTTCTCGGCATAGGGGCGCGCCTCGGTGGCCGCTTCCTGCGCACGGCGTAGCTTGGCGGCCGCGACCATCTTCATCGCCTTGGTGATCTGCTGGGTGCTTTTGACCGAGCCGATGCGCTTGCGGATGCTCTTTAGCGAAGCCATGCGAGGTCGTCTGGTCTATCGACGGTTGCGGCGCTCCGAGACGGCGGCATGCGGGTCAAACCGTGAACTCGGCCTTGAACTCGTCGAGGGCGGAGTTCAACGCCTGCTTGACGTCGTCACTGAGCTGCTTCTTCTCGAGGATCAGGCGGTAGAGCTCGGGTCGTTTGTGCTCGATGAAGCGAAAGAGCTCGCTTTCGTAGCGCTTGAGAGCCGACCCGGGGAGGTGGTCGACGTATCCGTTCGTCGCCGCGTACAGGATGACGACCTGCCTTTCGATCGGCAGCGGCACGTACTGATCCTGCTTGAGAATTTCGACCAGCTGTCCGCCGCGCGCGAGCATGCGCTGCGTTGAGGCGTCGAGGTCGGACCCGAACTGAGCGAAGGCCGCCATCTCGCGATACTGCGCGAGGTCGAGACGCAGCGAGCCGGCGACCTGCTTCATCGCCTTGATCTGGGCATTTCCGCCGACGCGCGACACCGAAATGCCGACGTTCACGGCCGGGCGCACGCCGGAGAAGAAGAGATCGCTCTCGAGGAAGATCTGGCCGTCGGTGATCGAGATCACGTTGGTTGGGATGTAGGCCGACACGTCGCCGGCTTGGGTCTCGATGATCGGCAGAGCGGTCAGAGAGCCGCCGCCGAGGTCGTTGCTCATTTTGGCCGCGCGCTCCAGGAGGCGGGAATGGAGATAAAAGACGTCGCCCGGGTAGGCCTCGCGCCCCGGTGGGCGGCGCAGGAGCAGCGACAGCTGGCGGTACGCGACCGCCTGCTTGGACAGGTCGTCGTAGATCACCAGCGCATGCCGTCCGCTGTCGCGGAAGTACTCGCCCATGGCGCAGCCCGAGTACGGGGAGATGAACTGCAGCGGCGCGGCTTCCGAGGCGGTGGCGGCGACGATGATGGTGTAGTCGATGGCGCCGGCGCGGGTCAGACGGTCCATGACCTGCGCAACCGTGGAGCGCTTCTGGCCGATGGCGACGTAGATGCACAGGACGTCGCCCCCCTTCTGATTGATGATCGTATCGATCGCGACAGCGGTTTTGCCGGTCTGGCGGTCGCCGATGATCAGCTCGCGCTGGCCGCGGCCGATGGGGATCATGGAGTCGATGGCCTTGATGCCGGTTTGCAGGGGTTCGGTCACCGGCTGGCGGGCGACGATGCCGGGCGCCTTCAGCTCGATGCGGCGCGTTTCGGTGGTCGCGATGGGCCCTTTTCCGTCGATCGGACGCCCGAGCGCGTCGACGACGCGACCGAGCAGAGCTTCTCCCACGGGAACCTCCGCGATGCGCCCGGTGCGTCGAACCTCGTCGCCTTCTTTGATTTCGTGTGCCTCGCCGAAGATGGCAGCACCGACGTTGTCCTCTTCGAGATTGAGGACCATGCCGTAAATGTTGTGCGGAAACTCGATCAGCTCTCCGGCGGCTACCTTGTCGAGACCGTAGATACGGGCGATTCCGTCGCCCGTGGAGAGCACACGACCGGTCTCGCGGACCTCGATGTCGCGCTCGTACTCCTTGATCTGGCGCTTGATGATCTCGCTGATTTCCGCAGCGCGAATCTCCATTGCTGTCTCCTCTCCTTGCCTTGATCCGGTCGGCACCGCCTTTGCCGCCAACCGCCTCCAACGGCCGCCGGGCCCGCCCCCCGCGACTGCCGTCGGGATTTCAATGCCTACAAACTCGTTACTCGATCATTCGTGACGGCGCGCTGCACGCGGCGGCGAGCCGGGTGTCACAGGAAGGTCCGACCTCCGGCGACGCTGGC
Source organism: uncultured bacterium (assembly GCA_963721115.1). Classification (GTDB taxonomy): domain Bacteria; phylum Desulfobacterota; class Binatia; order HRBIN30; family CADEER01; genus CAVRIA01. Next base: position 162,429 of record CAVRIA010000017.1, on the reverse strand, counting down.
GGCGAGCCGCTCCAGCTGGGTGCGAAGGCTGCCGTCGTAAACCTTGCCCTCGACCTCGACCAGCACACCGCCCAGGAGCCGGGGGTCGACTTGGTCCTCGGTCAGGACGGTCCGTCCGGTGAGGCTCTCCAGCCGGGCGACCAGCGCGCTCCTTTGCTCGGCGAGGGGTGCGGCCGAGATGACCTTGGCGCGCACGCGACCGAGGGCACGATCGAGCAGACGTCGGTAATGGGCGCTGATGCCCGCCAATTGGTCGAGGCGCTGGTGATCGGCGAGGAGCAGAAGGAAGTTGTGTGTGGTCGGTCGCACGGAGAGCTGTTCGGCGAGCGTCGTGGCGATGGCTTTGCGCGTCGCTGCCGCGAGAAGGGGATTGGCCAGCGTGGCACCGATTTCGGGGTCGGAGGCGACAGCGGCCAGATTGGCCAGCTCCTCGCCGATCTCTTCGCGCGCACCCTCGTCGCCGGCGAGTGAGAAGATGGCTTTGGCGTAGCGGCGCGCGATCGAGCCGGTCATGCGTGCACCTGCCGGATGAAGTCGTTCACGAAGCGCTGCCGGTCGTCAGGCGTCAGGCGCTCTTCGGCGAGCCGGGAGGCGATGGCGAGCGCGTGCTTTGCGACCTCGGCGCGCAGTAGCGCCTGGGCGTTGCGCAGCTCCTGTTCGGCGTCGCGCTCGGCGTCGCGGCGGATGGCCTCCGCGGTGCGGCGTGCCGCATTGAGAATCTGTTCGCGCTCGGTGGCGAGCTCGGCCTGCGCCTGGCGGCGCATCTCGTCCAGCTCGGCGCCGAGATCCGCGAGCCGCTTCTTCCACTCGGCCTGCAGGGCTTCGGCGGCCCGTTTGGCCGCTGCTGCGCGCTCGAGATCCGCGACGACACGGGCACGGCGCTCGTGCAACCAGTCGGCGATCAGGGGATAGACGAATCGGCGGAGGATCAAGTAGAAGATGGCGAAGTTGACCGTCATGAAGAAGAGCTTGCCCCACGGCACGCCGTGCGGCGCCGTGTGGTGGGCTTCTTCGGCGGCGAGAGCGATTTCCGGCAGGAAGGCGAAGAGAAGAGCTGCGAGAGCGCGGGTCATCCCGGGTCCCCCACGGTGACACGCGCCAGCATCGCCGCGGCGACCTGTTGGGCTTCGCCCGCCAGGGTTTGGCGTGCTTGGCGCACCTGCTCCGCCAGGGCCGCGCGGGTCGCGGCGAGCTGCTCGGCACCGGCGGCGCGCGCCTCCGCCAGAGTGCGTGCCTGGTCCTCCTGCATGCGGGCCGCGCGCGGCGAGGGATTCTTGTGAGAGCTCGACGCGCATGTCGTGCAGCGTTTTCTCGTAGTCGTCCTGGACGGTCTGCGCGTCGGCGTACAGATGCGCGGCCTGAGCCTCCGCTTCGACAGTGCGTTCTTCGCGATCGTCGAGCACGCGGCGCATGGGCTCGAAGACCAGCTTGGTCAAGCCGAACCAGAGCGCGATGAAGGTGATGACCTCAACCAGTAACGTATAATCAGGGGTTAAATCCATCTCTTGCTGTTCGACGCCGGGAGGCGGCACAAAGCATCCCAGGCCCCGGCGGAACCCTCTCGTTTCTCGAATTCGTAGCGGCTGTGAGGAGGAGCTGCGAGACGTCGGCCACTCAACTAGCGGCCTCCTTAACTAGCGGCCTCCGATGATCGGCGAGCGTTACCGCGTTCCTCCGCGGGGAAGAGTGCGACGCGCTTGTCACCACGCTCCGCTACGCGCGCCTCGGCCGTGCTCATCGAGCAATGACCCTCGAAGACCACGCCCTCGTGCACGACCAGGCACGGGGTGGCAATGTTTCCGATGAGCTTGGCCGGCGCCCGCAACTCGACGCGCTTGGTAGCGGTGATGTCACCCTTGACGCGGCCTTGCAGGACCACGGTGCCTGCGTGCACCTGGGCGCTGACGTCCGCACTCTCGCCGATGATCACCGTATCCTGAGCGTGAATCTCCCCCTCGACTTGACCGTCGACACGCACGCTGCCCTCGAAGGTCAGCTTTCCCTCAACCCGACTTCCCTGCCCCAGATGAGCCTGAACCTCGCGCCCCGTCGACTGCGGCGCGTTCAAGGTCGACCCGGGTACGGCTGGCTTCAACCCGTCATCAGACCTCTGCGTCTTGTCGTCTTTCACGAACAAGGCCATCAAATCGTCTCCTGTTCTTTGGTCGGGTTGGACGAAGCGCCGAGCTTATAACACCGGCCAGCGACAGTTGTCAAAACGATGCCGCGGGATCGTTCGGCTCGGTCAGCCGGTCCACCAGGCCGTTCAGCTCGGCCAGCGAGTAGTACTCGATCTCGATACGCCCTCCGCCGTGGCGGCCGTTGTGGCGAAGGCGAACGCGCGTGCCGAGATCGCGCGTCAGCCGCGACTCGAGGGCCTTCTGATCGACGCCGACGGCGGGCTTGTTGCTCTGGCGGGCGAGCCGCTCAGCGTCACGCACCGAAAGTCCCTTCCGAACGATGTTCTGAGCCGCACGCTTCTGCTCGGCGGCAGAGGCAAGGGCGAGCAAGCTCCGCGCGTGGCCGGCCGATAGCGCGCCCTGCTCGATCTGCGATCTGATCTCAGGCGGGAGCTGCAATAATCGAAGACCGTTTGCTACAGTAGAACGCTTCTTCCCAACGCGCCGGGCGATCTCCTCCTGCTTGAGCCCGAAGTCATCGCCGAGGCGCTTGTAGGCGCGCGCTTCCTCCATCGGGTTCAAGTTCTCCCGCTGCAGGTTCTCGATCAACGCGAGTTCCAGGCTCTCTCGGTCGTCGGCCTCGCGAATCGTGACCGGTACATCTTCCATGCCGGCTCGTTGTGCGGCCCGGAAGCGCCTCTCTCCGGCGATGAGTTCGTAACCACTGCCGACGCGGCGTACCAGCAGGGGCTGAAGCAGACCATTTTGGCGAATCGATGCGGCGAGTTCGTCGATTCCCTCCTCGGAAAATGTGTCGCGCGGCTGATACGGATTCGGCCGGATGGCTGCCACCGGAGCGGTCGGGCCCGATTCGCCTCCCCTCGCGTCGCGCGGCGGCGGAGCACTCGGAATGAGAGCCCCTAGTCCCCTGCCCAGCGCTCTGCGGCGTCCCTCCATCTCTTCAACCTCCTTCCGTCATCGGCTGGCACGCCGGACTCTGGGTCTCCATCAGCTCCAACCCCAAGTCGATGTATGCTTGAGCGCCCTTCGACGAGACATCGTACAGGGCAACGGGCAGCCCGTGGCTGGGCGCCTCACTGATCCGCACGTTGCGCGGGATCACGGTCCGGTAGACTTGATTGGGGAAATGGTGACGCACCTCGTCCGCCACTTGGTGCGAAAGGCTGTTGCGTGTGTCGAACATGGTCAACAGGATGCCGGCCAGAGCCAGCTCGCGGTTCAAACGCTCCCGGATCAGGGAAATGGTGTCCATGAGCGCGCTCAGCCCTTCGAGGGCGTAGTACTCGCACTGCAGCGGAACGAGGACCGCATCCGCCGCGGTCAAGCCATTGATGGTCAGCAGGCCGAGGGACGGTGGACAATCGATGAGGATCACCTCGTAGCGGTCGCGAATTGGTTTCAGTCCCTCGCTCAGGCGGTACTCGCGGGCGAGAGCAGTGACCAATTCGACCTCGACACCGACCAGGTCGCGATGCGCGGGCAGCAACTGAAGATGCTCCAGAGGCGAGGGAAGGGCGATCTCCTCGGCGGTTCGCTCGCTCATGAGCAGATCGTACGTGGTCGGGCGCTCGCCCAACTCGCGGGCACCGAGTCCACTGCTGGCGCTGCACTGTGGGTCGAGATCCACCAGCAGAACGTCGTGATTGGCAATGGCCAGGCTGGCGGCGAGATTCACCGCAGTGGTCGTCTTGCCCACGCCGCCCTTTTGGTTGGCAATGCAGATGACACGCCCCACGCCGCCCACGCTTTTCTCGTTCGATCTTGCCTTTGAAGGTTGCCGGCTTGCGGTGCGGATTGGCTACCACAGGCTTGGGGAAAAAGGAAGAAACGAGATCCCTTTCACAACGACCAGGAAAACGGGCTCTCCGGCCCGCGTCAATGTTTCACGTGAAACTCGACCAGCGTGCGCGGCGACCCGTCCGGCAGCTGGTACGGAACCACTCGTGCGAGTGCGAATTCGCAGGCAAGGGCCGGAGATTCGATTTGGGTCCGTGGGGCCGCAATCTTCATTGCGACGGCGCGGCCGTCCGCGCCGAGGAGAGGCCGCGCCAGACGGAGGAATCCGTCCAAGTCGGTGAAGGCGCGGGAGAGCGCCAGGGTATAGTTGCGGTGTGCGGCGTGGCGCGCGGCGTCCTCGATCCGGCCGTGGAAGACGCTGGCGTTTTCGACCGCGGCCAAGCGCGCCGCTTCCTGCAAGAAGCTACATTTCTTCGCCCGTGATTCCATCAGGCAGACCGTGACATCCGACCGGGCCATGGCGATCACCATACCGGGAAAGCCGGCGCCGCTGCCGAGGTCGACGACGCGATCGCCGCCCCGACAACAACGCGCGGCGAATAGGGAATCCGCGACGTGTTTGCGGCAGATCGTCTCCAGGTCGTGCTGGGAGACCAGGGACAGGCGGGAGTTCCACAACAGCAAAGTGTCCAGATAGACGCGCAACGACCTCCGCAATGAGCCGTCCATGGGCTGGTCAATGCCCTGCGACCATGCGGCGAGTTCTTCGAGTGGATCGGCCCGCACTTCTCACCAGCTTTGCGACGCCAGCGCCGATTGGACGCCATCGAGGGCCGCGCTCACTCCACCCTGTTGTCGCGCCCGCCTGTGTCGCCGCACTCGGCTCGATGTGGCACATCCCCGGCAGCTTGCGCCAGGAGAGCCCGGGAAGAGACGCAGATTGGAGCCGGTCACACGACCGAAGTTGGCGGTCGTTCCCGGTGTTATGCGGCGCTCAGGCAACACCCTGGCGCTTCAGATGGACCGAGAGGAGAGAAAGAGCAGCCGGGGTGATGCCGGCGATGCGAGAGGCCTGGCCCAAGGACCGGGGCCGGATCGCGGCCAACCGATCGGTCGCCTCGCGCGAGAGCCCGCGGATCGCCGCGTAGTCGAAGCCCTCCGGGATCCGCACCTGCTCCATGCGGGCTGTGCGCCGCACGGCGTCTTCTTGCCGCTTCACGTATCCTGCGTACTTGACAGTCACCTCGACCTGAGCCGCGACATCGACGCGCGGAGGTTCGGCATCGAACCTTCCCAGAGCCCATACGTCGGCGAAGCCGAGGTCGGGCCGGCGCAGGAGCTGGGCCAGCGTGGTCGATTGCTTGAGTGGTGCGCTACCGAGCGCTTCGAGGAGGCGATTGGTTTCCGTCTCCGCAGTCACCGTCGTCGTCTCGAGCTGCGCGATCGCCGCGTGTACGCGTCGCCGCTTGTGTTCGCTGCGTTCGAAGTCCTCGCTTCCGATGGCTCCGAGCCGGAAGGCGGTTTCCGCCAGGCGAAGGTCGGCATTGTCCTCGCGTAGCAGGAGCCGGTGTTCGGCGCGCGACGTGAACATCCGGTATGGCTCCCCACCGATGCCCTTGGTGACCAGATCGTCGATCAGGACCCCGATATAGGCACGATCGCGTCCGAGCAGAAGCGCGGGCTCCCCGCGCAGAGCCAGAGCGGCATTGATGCCGGCCACCAGGCCTTGTGCCGCCGCTTCCTCGTAGCCGGTCGTGCCATTGATCTGTCCGGCGTGATAGACGCCGGCAATGAGCTTGCTCTCCAAAGACGGGTGGAGCTGCGTAGGATCGGCGTAGTCGTACTCGATCGCATAGCCGGGACGCATGATCACCGCATCCTCTAAACCTGCGATCGAGCGAACCATGTTCAACTGCACGTCGAGCGGCAGACTGGTTGAGAGGCCGTTTGGGTAGACTTCAACCGTCTCCCGCCCTTCGGGCTCGAGAAAGATCTGGTGCCGCTCGCGGTCGGCGAAGCGGACGACCTTATCCTCGATCGAAGGGCAATAGCGCGGCCCGCGGCTGTGGATGCGGCCGCTGTACATCGCGGACCGATCGAGCCCCGAGCGGATGATCTCATGTGTCGTCGCGCTCGTGTAGGTGATGTGGCACGGAATCTGTGGCTGCAGGATGCGTTCGGTCGAGAACGAGAAGGGGACGGGCGGGTCGTCGCCGGACTGTTTCTCCAGGCGATCGTAGTCGATGGTGCGACAGTCGAGGCGAGGACATGTCCCCGTCTTTAGGCGGCCGACTCGCACACCGAGCGACTTCATCTGTTCGCTCAGACCGGTCGCCGCGGCGTCGCCGGCCCGGCCGCCGGGATAGTTGCGGGTTCCGATGTGGATTAGGCCGTTCAGGAAGGTCCCCGTCGTCAGGATGACGCGTCGCCCGGTGATCACCTCGCCCATCTGGGTCTCGACTCCCCGCAGGCGGCCGTCGTCGATCACCAACCGTTCGACGCTGCCTTGATAGACGGAGAGCCGTTCGGCACTCTCCACACGGTGCTTCATTCGCTGCCGGTAGAGCTGCTTGTCGGCTTGGGCGCGCGAGGCGCGGACGGCGGGGCCCTTGCGGGTGTTGAGCTGACGGAACTGGATCCCGGTATCATCGATCGCGCGCGCCATTTCGCCACCGAGGGCGTCGATTTCCTTGACAAGGTGTCCCTTGCCGATGCCGCCGATGGCCGGGTTGCACGACATCTGGCCAACGTGATCGAGGTTGAGAGTGACAATCACGGTCTCACAGCCCATGCGGGCGGCGGCGAGGGCCGCCTCGATGCCGGCGTGGCCCGCGCCGACGACGATGACGTCGAAGTCCTGAGTGAAAGCTCGCATCAGATCCTCAGCTGTGTTGCACGTGAAACAATGGGCTCTACTTGCCGATGCAGAACTCGCGAAAGATCGCATCCAGCACGTCTTCGCTGGTAACCGCGCCGGTGACCTCGCCAATATGGTCCAGGGCCGCCTGTACGTCTACCGCGACCAGATCGGGAGGAACTCCAGCCAGCAAGCCGGAACGGGCGTACTCCAGCGTCTCCAGCACCTTCTGCAGCGCATCGCGCTGGCGCGAGGTTGTCAGGATTGGACAGTCGCCCTTCGGCACGTCGTCGCAGGCGGTGACGACCGCGCGCCGAAGCTCGTCGAGACCCAGAGCCTGCGTCGCAGAGACGCGAACCACCGGATAGCGTGCCTCGAGGCCGCGAACGCGTTCCTCGCTCCACGCGCAGTGGAGGTCGATCTTGTTGAGGACGACCACGGTGCGCGCCTCGGGGCCTGTCTGGGGTGGATCGACCGGCGACACGGAGAGGTCGAGCACGGAGAGCACCACGTCGGCATCCCGGGCGGCGTCCCGCGCTCTCTCGACGCCGATCCGCTCCACTTCATCCGGAGTGTCGCGCAGTCCGGCGGTGTCGCGCAGGACCACGGGTATGCCGTTGAAGTCGGCGCTCTCTTCAATCAGATCGCGCGTCGTGCCGGGAGTCGGTGTAACGATGGCTCGCTCCTCGCCGAGCAGCGCGTTGAGGAGGCTCGATTTGCCAACGTTCGGCGGGCCCGCGATCACCACATGCAGTCCTTCCCGCAACAGGCGGCCGCGCGCGTAGGTGTGCAGGAGAGCCTGGACGTCCTCGCGGACCGCATCGATGGCGTCGAGCACGGCGCGATCGTTGGTGTCGATCTCCTCGTCGGCAAAATCGATGCATGCCTCGAGATGTCCCTTCACCCGAATCAGTCTGCCGCGCAGATTTTCAAGACGGCGGGACAACTGGCCGAAGAGCTGATTTGCCGCCTGGGATGCCGTCTCGGGCGTGCGGGCGCGGATCAGGTCGATTACCGCTTCGGCCTGGGTCAGATCGAGCTTGCCGTTTAGAAAAGCGCGCTGGGTGAACTCGCCGCCGCGGGCCGGGCGAGCACCCCGCCGCAATACGGCTTCCAGGGCCTGACGCACAACGATCGGGCTGCCGTGGCAGTACAACTCGAGCATATCCTCTCCGGTGTAGCTGCCCGGGGCGAGAAGCAGAGCGGCCATGGCCTCGTCGACAAGCCGGCCGTCGGCGGCGACGATGCGTCCATGATAGAGCCGGTGCGATTCCCACGCAGCGCCGGCTGAGCAAATAAAAACATCGTTTGCAATCGACCGAACTGCTGGTCCGCTAGCGCGCACGACGCCGATGCCGCCGGGGCCCGGAGGCGTGGAGATCGCGGCGATGGTGTCGTGCTCGTACATCGCCAAAGCGGCCTCAGCTGGCGCGCCAGCCCGGCCGTCCATGACCTTCTGTCATTCGGAGTGGTGTGTGCCCTGTGTTCGTTTCGACACGCTGGCCGCGCTAGGGGTGAAGGAATTGACGCCGCGGACTGCTCATCGAGCGTGGGGGAACCTTTGGATTCAGCCGTCCCTCTCCCGGCGCGCCGTCCGACCGCGTCGGTCCGCGGGTATGATCAACAGCTTGCGAAAGTAGCCCTTGCCCGAGCTCCGCGTGGTCAGAGACCGATCGCTCTGCAGGGCGAGGTGCACAATGCGTCGATCCCGCGGGCTCAGCGGGTTCAGGGTGACCGGCTTGCCTCGCAGGCGGGCGCGGTCGGCAAGACGGTGCGCTAGATCTTCGAGTGATTTGCGCCGCCGCTCGCGGTAGTTCTCGGAGTCGACCGCGATACGCCCGGTCTGGTCCTCCTCGCGGGCGACAATCCGATTGACCAGGTACTCGAGAGCATCCAGCGTCTGCCCCCGCCGCCCGATCAAGACGGCGCTCTCGTCGCCGTGGATCAGTAGGCAGGGACCGTCCCGGTCATGCGCGACATCGACCGTCGCCTCCGCACCGATCAGCTGGACGATCTCTTGCAGCATCGCGCGCGCCTGGTCGAGGCCGGTCGACTCCGCCTGCTCGCCCGCCGCTTCCGGGTTTCGCGGAGCGTGAGCGGCGGTCCGCATGTCGGAGGTCTCGCGGCGGGAGCTCACCGTTCGCGCGGCGCGCCCGGATCCCGCGGCCTCGAGACGAAGCGGCGCGCGCAACGTGGCGCGGACCTTCGCCTTTCGGCCGCCGATGCCGAACAAGCCCTTGGTGGCGTCGGAGACGATCTCGATCTCCGCCTTGTCTCGTTCGATGCCGAGTCGTTCGAGCGCCCGCTCGATCGCCTCGTCGATGCTCTTGCCCTCCACTTCCACGTAGTCCATTCGGGGCACCTCGCGTCCGGCTACGGATGGTCTACTTGCCGCTCTTTTTGTTGATCGTGTACGTCTGCGCAATGGTCAGGATATTGTTCACCAGCCAGTAGAGACTGAGGCCAGACGGAAAGTTGATGAACATGAAAGTGAACACCAGGGGCATGATCAACATGACCCGCTGCTGCGTCGGATCACCGGTCGAGGGCGTCATCCACTGCTGGAAGAACATGCTCACTCCCATGAGCAGGGTGAGCACCGGAAAACCGGCCGGCGTGACGTACGGCAGCTGAACGCTGCCCAGGCGGTCCGGAGCGGAGAGGTCGTTGATCCAGAGGAAGAAGGGAGCGTGGCGCAGTTCGACGGCATTGAGCAGACCCTGGTAGAGGCCGATGAAGACCGGGATCTGGAGGACCATCGGCAGACAACCGCCCAGTGGGTTCACCTTGTGCCGCCGGTACAGCTCCATGATCTCCTTGTTCATCTGATCCGGCTGGTCCTTGTACCGCTCGCGGATCGCCGTCATCTGCGGCTGCAGCTTCTGCATTTCCCGCATGGACGTGAGGCTCTTCTGGGTGAGCGGGATGAAGAGAATCTTGATCAGGACCGTGAGCAGGATGATGTCGATGCCGTAGTTGCCGGTGACGTGGTGAAAGAGGCGCAGTACCTGCAGGAGGGGCCGCGCGACGAAGGTGAACCAACCGAGATCGACGGCGCGGCCGAGCTGGTGTCCCACACGGTCGAGCACGCTGATGTTCTTCGGTCCGAGATAGAGGTCCAGATGAACGCCAAACGTCCCCGGCGCCAGCAGGAGCTGAGTCTCCACCGAGGTCTCGCGCTTCTTCATCCAGACCCGGAGCTGGTTCTCGGCGTCCACCTTCGGCACCATCGCGGCAAAGAAGTAGCGACCACTGAAGCCCACCCACTCGATGTCGCCCTTGAGCACCTCACCGTTGTCCAGCTTCGCGAAGGCGTGGCGCCGCAGCTTGGGCCCTTGTAGCGCCACGACGTTGTCGAACAGCACCTCGCGTGGGTGGACGTCGCGTGAGACCCCCTCGTGCCAGGCGATGGCCATTTCGGTGTATGCGGGCGGCACGTTCTCCGCCTTCACGTCGCAACCGAACAGATACGTGTCGCCGCGGATCTCGAAGCTCTTCTGCAGAGTGACGCCGTCCAGCTCGCCGGTGAACGTGAGGGTGGCCGTCTGGGAGTCGTGAACGTCGATGTGGGTGTGGTCGGCGCGGTAGAGGACGCCACGGTCGTTCGAGATCTGCTTGCCGCGCAGATCGACGCCGAGGGGCAGGTCGCTCTGCACCGGGTCGAGCACCAGCTGCAAGGGCGGGCTGCTCTTTTCCACCGTCGTCCGGTAGCGCTTGAGCTCCAGGCTCTTCAGCCGCGCCCCGGCGGTGGTGAAAACGGCCCGGTAGAGATCGGTGTCGACGACCACGTCCTGACCTTTCACCGCAGCCGCGGTCACCGCCGCTGTCTGACCGGGCTCGACTTCCGGCGGGGGGCCCTTGTCGGTTTCGGCCAAAGGCGGCCCGGCCTCCGCCGTCGGCTTGGCGGCCGACTCGGGCGACGGCGGCCCGGTTTCGGCGGCGGGCGTCGCCGAAACCTCATCGGGCAGGGGATAGAAGTGCTTGATGACCAGCTCCTGGTAGAGGATCAGGATGGCCAGGGAGATGACGACGGCGATCAGGGCGCGGCGTTCCATGCAGAATTTCCTAAGCGGCGGGGTTCAGCGCACCGGATCGAAGCCGCCGGGATGGAAGGGGTGGCAGCGCGCGATGCGTCGCAGACTCCGCCACCCGCCGACCAAAAGGCCGTGCCGCTCGATCGACTCGACCGCGTAGACGGAGCAGCAGGGGAAGAAGCGGCAGTGGGGCCCCAGAAGGGGCGAAACGGCCATCTGGTAAAGCGCGATACACCCCAGCGCCACGCGGCGCATGAAGGCGGCGACGCTAAGGAGCAACGGGTTCGATACCGAGGGCGCGCGAGAGTTCCCGATCGACATCCCAGTACCCCAATACCGCAGCCCCTGGCCGGGCGATGACCAGCACGTCCCTGGGAGGGACTAGCGCCGTCCGCGTGCGGCGGAAAAACTCCCGCACCAGGCGCCGAACCCGGTTCCTCTGCGGCGAATTACCGACCTTGCGGCTGGTGGTAACGCCCAGACGTGAGGGAGACGTCTCTTTACCGCGTGTAATCACGATGAAATGCGAAACGGCTCGACGCCGTCCCTCGCGTTGCAAAGCCAGAAACTCCGTGCGCTTGCGCAAGCGGAAGCGGCGCGGGAAATGCTGGCGCCGATCGGCTGCGCCGCGCGGCTGGATCACCTGGGCTGCTTCGGTGGAATTGTCACCGTCAGCCGTTTGCGACCCTTCGCCCGGCGCCGCTTCAGGACCTGACGACCCCCGGGGGAGCTCATGCGAGCCCGAAACCCGTGCGTCCGCTTGCGGCGCCTGTTGCTTGGTTGATAGGTGCGCTTCATTCGTTCCCTTTGCTCGCGGAGTCTGGATGGATCGGCTTCCCTGCCGCGCACATGCCGGCAGCGGAACCCGGCATGAACATCACATCGGCCCGGTCAAGTCAATTTTCGCTCACGGCTTCCCCTTCGGGCATGCTTCCCACCGCCCGAACACTCTCGAAGGGAACGGCACAACGAAAATCGCTGGGAGGTGCCTCGCGAACCGCCTTGAGTCCCGGCCGGCGGGTCAGGACGCGGCGGCTGCTTCGGCTCCCTCCACCGCCTTCTTCGCGTGCTTCTTCTCGAAGTGATTGACGCAGAGCCCTTGGCGGGCGCGCGGCTTGCCGCATCCCTTCTCGTTGCACGCGCGGTGGCGCGGCTTGCCCATGAGCCCCTTGCGCCACTTCCGGTAGTGCGGATCGCAGTATCCCTTGGCGCGGACGTTCTTTTCGCAGCCCTCGGCCTTGCAGGTTCCTTTGTTGCCCATACGTTCGCGTTCTCCTCCTAAGGTGTTCGGTAGGGACAAACCCCACCATTCTGGCACGCCGGAGCACGGGAATCCACCGCACGGGAGCCCGACGTCTCAACTCAGGTTTCCCCCAAAGTCGAGCTGACAAAGCGCGAGGAGCAGGAAGAAGCTATTTCTGACCATGAATCCGGGCGATGTGTCGCGCCCGGCCTCCGAATCCGGAGAGATCGCGCGCGTCGGTTGGCAGGCCGGCGAAATCGAGATTTTCCGAGACCTACCCTCCCACCTGGCTTTCCACGACCCGGTCGTGGAAAAAATGACTCATCTCCTTCTTGCGCGGTTCACGCAGCGGTGTATATTAGCTCCCGTACGATGAATCTCGGTTCATCGAAGGAGAGCTAATCCAAATGTTGTCCATGGCGATTTTCCCACCGTTCCTCTCGGCGCCGCCGGCGGAGGGCGTGGTCGGGCTGCCCTTCCAGGGCGCTCTGATCATTTGGTTCGTCATCGCAACGCTGGTCGGGACCGTGCTCGGCTTGCTGAGCGAGCGGGCGACGAACGGTGAGCCGTTCTTGCCCCCCTGCGAGGAGGGCAACGGGGACCATCACTTCTCGGCGGCCGCCTGACGGGGCCCGCGAGCCCGCAGAGACGGAACCTTTGCCCGACATCATCTGTTGACCGCGTGACCTCGAAGTGGGGTGCACCCCCCTCGCACCCCCCCAAGGCGAGGAGAGAGCCGGTCGGTGCAAGCTGACCGGCGCTCCTCGCCCCCCCTTTTCTTGTTCCGCCGTTCGTCCCGTCCCGGTCGCCGTGATTCGATCGGGCTCAGTGAGCGGCGTCGCACCCTCTTCCACCAGCTTGCCGAAGCGGTTCTGCGCGGGATACAGTCGGCTGGGTTTCCCGCCATGTCCCAGTACGTTCCGGAGACGAGCCCCGCCGTCGAGATCGAAAAGCGCGATCAGCTCATCGGGTTCTTCGAGGCGGCCGCGAAGCCGCGCGAGAACTGGCGGATCGGCACCGAATACGAGAAAGTCGCGGTACGGGTGCGGGACGGGCGAGCCGTCTCCTTCTACGGCGCCGATGGAATCGAGGCGCTGCTCGGCCGCCTTGCCGAGCGGTACGACTGGGAGCAAGTGCTGGAGAACGGGCACATCGTCGCGCTGAGCGGGCACAAGGCGGCCATCACACTCGAGCCCGGAGGCCAGCTAGAGCTCAGCGGCGAGGTGTGCGACAGCGTCCACTGCGCGCAGGCGGAGTTCTCCCGTCACATCGACGAGATCGTGACCGTCGGAAGCGACATGGGAATCGCCTTCCTCGGCCTGGGGATGCAACCGGTGAGCCGGGTCGAGGAGATCGGTTTCGTTCCGAAGAAACGATACCGGATCATGGGGCCGCACATGCAGCGCGTCGGCGCGCTCGGACTTCACATGATGGCGCAGACCGCGACGGTGCAGGTCAATCTCGACTACGCCGACGAGGCCGATGCCTCGGAGAAGATGCGCGTGGGCATGGGGATAGTGCCGATCCTGAGCGCCATGTTCGCCAATTCGCCCCTGTCGGACGGCGACCTCAACGGGTATCTCTCTTTCCGCGGGCACATCTGGACGCGTACCGATCCGGCGCGCTGTGGCCTGCTGCCCTTCGTCTTCAGCCCCAGCGCTGGCTTCGAGGACTACGTCGACTACGCTCTCGACGTTCCGATGTACTTCATCGTCCGCGACGGCGAATGGTTCGACATGACCTCGCACACTTTCCGGGCCTTTCTGGAGAACGGCCACCGGGGCCATCGGGCGACGATAGCCGATTGGAGCGCGCACCTGACCACGCTGTTCCCCGAGGTGCGGCTGAAGTCGTACATCGAGCTGCGTTCCGCGGACAGCCAGGCCCCCGAGCTGATGCTGGCCGTTCCAGCCCTGGCCAAGGGGATCTTCTACGAATCCGATTGCCTCGTCGCCGCCTGGGATCTGGTCAAGCGCTGGACCTGGGACGAGCGCATGGAACTCTACCACGCGGCGCACCGGGAAGCGCTGCGCGCGCGCCTGCATCGCATCAGCCTGGGGGATCTGGCTCGTGAGCTTCTGAACATCGCCACCGTCGGCCTGCAGCGGCAACGGGCGCTCAACGGCCGGGGAGAAGACGAGTCGGTGTATCTGCGCTACCTCGGTGAGCTGGTCCAACGAGGCGTGTGCCCGGCCGAGACCATCATCCAGAAGTGGGGCGGCGAGTGGGAGCACGAGATCGCGCGACTGATCGAGGGCAGCTCGTATCGCATCGCCGCGTGACCATCGAGGCGGCTCCTCCTCGCCGATGAGAAGAGCGAGGTCTCGGGCGCGAACCGGCCCCCGCCGGCAGAGAGAGAGAACGAGGGACGCGAGCTTCCGCCATCCGGCTTGGTGGGCGGTGGTCGGCATCGGCGCCCTGACCGTGGTCGCCTACCTGCCCTCGTTCCATGTGCCGTTTCAGTTCGACGACTACGCCCGCATCGTCGACAACGTCAAGCTGAGGGAGGGAACCGGTGTCCTCCAGGGCCTCGCCTGGTTGGGCAGCTCCCGCATCCTTCCCGCTCTGAGCCTGGCCCTGAACTACGCGATCGGACAGGACGACACTTTCGGCTACCACGTCGGCAACTTGCTCGTTCACCTTCTCGCTTCCCTGGGCGTTTTCGAGCTGGCGCTGGCTCTGTGTCGGACGCCGCGACTGCGTGACTCGCCGCTCGCCGAGCGGCCGTTGGCGTTAGCGGCGGCGGCGGCGTGGCTATTCGCCTGCCACCCGTTACAGACCCAGGCGGTCACGTATATCATCCAGCGCTTCGCCGCGATGGCGACGCTGTTCTACCTCTGGGCCCTCGTTCTCTACGTACAGGCGAGGAACCGCGGTTTGCAGGAGGAAGGCGGCGGCTCGAGGATCCGTTACGCAGGGGCGCTGCTCCTGGCGCTGTTCGCAGTCCTCTCGAAGGAGAACACCGTGAGCCTGCCTGCCGCCGTCCTCCTCACCGAGTGGATCTTCTTCGACCGCCGCTTGCGCTGGCGTGCCCTTGCTCCCTATGCGGTCGCCGGCATCCTGGTGGTCGCGATTCCGCTGGTGTGGAAAATCGTCGCCTGGCGTCCCATCGGTGCAGCGGCGCGTTCGTCCTGGCTCGCCGCCGCGAAGCAGTCGATCCTCGCCCAGGGAGTGAATCCGTCGCAGGTCGCTTCTCCGCCCGCATACTGGCTGACGCAGCTCACGGTGCTTCCCCGCTACCTCGGCCTCGTTTTCTGGCCTTCGGATCTCAACGTGGACCACGATATTCCGATCGCCACCGGCGCCAGCTGGGAGGTGGCCAGCGGCCTGACGCTTCTCGCGGTGCTGCTGGCGTTCGGCTTCTGGTGCGCGAGGCGTTGGCCGCTGATCGGCTTCGGGATCCTGTGGTTCTTCATCGCTATGAGCGTGGAAACTCTCTTTCCGCTCAGTGACGTGATGATGGAGCACCGCATGTACTTGGCGATGCCGGGTGCATCGATGGTCTTTGCCAGCCTCTTCGCGCGCGCCTTCGTCCGGCGCCCGCTACTCTCGGTGTCGGCCGCGACTCCGCTGATCGTCCTCCTGGTCGTCCTCACCTTCGACCGCAACCAGGTGTGGCGAACACCTCTCTCCCTGTGGAGCGACGCCGCCCGCAAGTCGCCCAACAAGGCCCGCGTCCATGTCAATCTAGGGGTCGCCTATCACGGCCTGCACCGCCTCGATGATGCGATCCGCGAGTACTGCCAGGCGCTGAAGATCGATCCGGGGATCGAGTTGGCGCGCGACAATCTGGAAATCGCCCTTGAAGACGAGGGACGCCTGGACGAGGCCACGGGTAAGGTCGTGGCGAGCGGTCAGAAGGCCGGTGGCCCGCCGGGCTCCGTGATCCTCGAGCTCGATGTCGAGAGGGTCTGCCCGTAGCGATCGCGATCAAGGGAAAAGAGGGAGAGTCGGTGATTCCCTCTTTTCGCGAAGCGCGTCTTTGCGCCGATGCTCGATCTCCTCTACGGGACCGCCGTCTCGGTGGACGGAACGCACAGCAGGAAGGCCTTCTTTGCCTCCAACCGCGTCGTCCCCAGCTGGTTGACGATCTCGACGTGAGGGCGGTCTTCCTTGTTCAGCTTCGGCCCCTTCACCTTGTAGCAGGTGAGATGATCGCTGACATTGAGGATGCCACCACCATTCGCGTCGACCGGGTTGCAGAAGAGGAAGGGCTTCTTCGCTGTGAAATTGCCGTCGTTGACCGCGAACTGATCGGCGAGATCGACAGTCGTCGCCTGAAACTTCTGCGGGGTCTTCAGATCCTTGACCTTGTAGCACTTGTAGTTGTCGAGGTCGAAGGTCAACGCCCCGGCCGGTGACGAAGACGTTATGACAAACGCCAAAGCGGCAAGGGCAGCCAGTCCCGCTACCATCTGTCTCACGCGGAGCTCCCCAACTCTTCCCGAATCCGGCCGTTTAGGTTCCAGGTCGTGTATGCTACACGGGTTTCCGAGTGTCAATGAAGAAACCTCCCTCCTCCCTCGCCCGTGATCTTCGCGAGCCCAAGGCATGACGGCGCCTTACCGCAGCGAAATCGAGACTCCATGCTCGGCAGACGACTGCTCATACTCCTGTTGGCGATCTCGCTGCTGACGCAGGAGGGATGCGAAAGGGAAGATCGGCACAGCGCCGAGCCGAACGCCGGGACGAGAGGCAAGGACGTCGAAGTGGCGAGGCCGAGCTCGGCTGCGGCGCCGGCCACGGCGGACGCCTCCGCCGGCCGCCTGATCGCAGCGGCGGCGAAGGGCAGAGTCGACGAGATCGAATCGCTTCTGTCGGCGGGTGCGGATTTGAACGGCAGAGACGGCATGGGGCAGACGGCGTTGATCGCTGCCGCCGCCAACGATCAGAAGGCCGCCGTCGATCTGTTGCTCGCCAGGGGAGCGGATGCGAACGGCCGCGATCGGCTCGGGGCGACGGCCCTCATGTTTGCCGCGGAGCACCCCGACCCGGAGGTGGTCTCCGCCCTGCTCGCTGCCGGCGCGGACCCCAATGCGGCGAACCGGCAGGGCTGGACGGCCTTGATGGCCGCTTCCTGGGCCGGTCATACGCGGATCGTCGAAGCGCTCCTCGCCAGGGGAGCCGAGGTGGACGCCAGGGATCACCTCGGGCCGACGGCGCTGATCCGGGCGGCCGGCAACGGAAACACCGACGCGGTAGCTGCGCTGCTCGATCACGGTGCGAACGCGAACGCCGCGGACCACGACGGCATCACGTCCCTGATCGCCGCCGCCGTCAAAGGGCACGCCGATACGGTCGATCTGCTGCTCGCCCGCGGCGCCGACGTCAACGCGCGGAGCCGGCAAGGGTGGACTCCGCTCCTGGCCGCAGCGCAGTTCGGCAGCCTTGAGATGGTACGGGCGCTCGTCGCCCACGGGGCGGACGTCAACGCTGGCCGCGAAGACGGGTGGACAGCTCTGATGTTGGCCGCCGATGACGACCAGCTCGAGATGGTTGACTTCCTGCTCTCGAAGGGAGCCCATCTGGACGAGAAGAACGCAGAAGGGGACACGGCCCTGACCATCGCGGAGAGCTGGGATCATCGGGACGTGATCGAGTTCCTCGAGCAGGCCGAGAAGCGCCGGAAGTGAGCCCCATCGTAGAACTCGAAGTCGCCAAGAGTTGCGCACGCCCACGAAGTCGCCATGAGCTTCGCACACCCAAAGACTGACGGAAAAGGACACCTGGCCCCGCGGGCTTGGTTCGTGGCGCCGAGCCCATCGGAGCGCGAAGCGCGCGCGGGGGCGAATTTCCAAGGGAGCCGACCGGGCTGGTGAAAAGATGCCGGATGCTCGGCTGATTACGCTTCTCTCCGACTTCGGCAGCCGTGATGCCTACGTCGGTATCATGAAGGGGATCATCCTCGGCATCGCCCCACAGGCACGCCTGGTCGACCTCTGCCACGAGGTGCCTCCGCAGCAGATCGCCGTCGGAGCGCTGCATCTGTGGAGCGCCGTCGAATACTTTCCCGCCGGGACGATACACCTCGCGGTGGTCGACCCAGGCGTCGGGTCGGCGCGCGATCCGGTCGTTGCGGTGACCGAGCGCGGCTGCCTGGTGGGTCCGGACAACGGGCTGCTCTACCCCGCGGCACAGCGTTTGGGGTTGCTCGAGGTGCGCCGTCTGGTCGAGCCGCGCTACTTCGCCCCAGCGGTGAGCCAGACGTTTCACGGACGCGACGTCTTCGCCCCGGTGGCGGGGCATCTGGCGGTGGGAGTAGCGGCGGCCGAGATGGGACCGCCACTGCCCGAGCTCGCTCCGTTGCGCCTTCCCGAGCCCCGGAAGGAAGGAGCCTCGATCCGCGGCGAAGTCCTGCACGTCGACCACTTCGGCAACCTGATCACGAACATCCCGGCTTCCGCGCTCGATGACTTTCCAGCCTCGAAGGTTTCCGTTAGGATCGGCGAGGTGTCGCTTTCCCCGCTCGCCTCCGCATACGCCGACGTGCCCGACGGTTCTCCGCTCGCCATCATCGACAGCTGGGGCCTCTTGGAGGTGGCCGTCCGGGGAGGAAGCGCGGCACGGGAGTTGCGCGCAGCGCGGGGAACCCGTGTTTGGGTCGCAGTCGAGTAGCCACGCGTGCCGCGCAACGACGACGATGGATAGCGGCCGACGCTGCTTCGGTTATCTGCCGAGCTGACTTTCATGGACCCAGTACACAGCAGTCATCCTCTGGTCGATGACGTCCAGCCGGTCCGCTCCGACGTAGGGCGAGTCGCGCGGGCTCGGCGCGGTCCGGCGATCAACATCGCGCTCTTCGCAGCGACGTTCGTCACGACGGCCATGGCTGGCGCCATCAACCAGGGCTTGAATCCATTCGCCGACTTCCGCGTCATCGTGGCGGGCTTTCCGTTCGCGATCACCGTCATGACGATCCTGCTGTGTCACGAGCTGGGGCACTACTTCCTCGCGCAGGTACATCGCGTCGACGCTACGCTGCCCTATTTCATCCCCGCCCCGCCGTTCTTTCTGGTCGGCACCTTCGGCGCGTTCATTCGCATGCGCACCATGCCGCCCGACCGCCGCGCCTTGTTCGACATCGGCGCAGCCGGTCCGTGGGCCGGCTTTGTCGTCGCGGTGCCTGCAGTCGTCATCGGACTCTACCTGTCCGAGATCCGACCTCTGGGGCCGACCGAGGGCGGCCTGCTGCTCGGCGACTCGCTGCTCTTTTCGGCTCTCACGCATCTGGTGCTGGGGGTGGATTCGAGCCAGGTC
The DNA here is from genome assembly GCA_963721115.1 of uncultured bacterium. Lineage (GTDB taxonomy): Bacteria > Desulfobacterota > Binatia > HRBIN30 > CADEER01 > CAVRIA01. The sequence goes on along the minus strand of CAVRIA010000017.1, from coordinate 143,160 downwards.
ACCGTCCTCCTCCACCCGGTGGCGCTTGCCGGCTGGTTTGGTCTCCTGGTGACTTCGCTCAACCTGCTGCCGGTGGGGCAATTGGACGGAGGTCACGTCGCCTACGCCGTCTTCGGCCGCTACCACCACTGGATCTCGCGTGGCGTGTTCACCTTCGTGGTGGTCATGGGGATCGGCGGATGGCCGGGATGGCTGGTGTGGGCCTTCCTGCTCCTCTTCCTCGGCCTGCGCCATCCGCGGCCGTTCGATCCATACACGCCGCTCGATCGCCGCCGCATGATCGCGGCGGCGCTGACCTTCGTCATCTTCGTCCTGACGTTCATGCCCGTGCCCATCGACATCGTCGAACCCCACCCCGCGCCGGCCTTCCATGGCGAACGGATCCCGATCTCCGCCCCCGCGGCGCCGCGGCACGGTCTGGTCATACGGCTGTGAAATCGGCAACCACCGAAGGAGGGCAGATGGCGAGCCGCCGACCGAGCTGGGACGAGTACTTCATGACCATCACGCGCCAAGTGGCGGAGCGCTCCACGTGTCTGCGCGCCAAGGTGGGCGCTGTCATCGTGCGCGACCGAAACATCCTCGCCACTGGCTACAACGGCGCCCCCGCCGGCATGCCGCACTGCCTCGACGAGGGCTGCCTGGTCTATCGCTCCCAGACCCCGTCGGGCGAAGTCGAGGAAAACTGCTTCCGCACCATCCACGCCGAGATCAACGCCATCGTACAGGCGGCGAAGAACGGCGCGGCGATTCGCGATGCGGCGATCTACATTACTCACACGCCCTGCATCCACTGCTTCAAGGTTCTCATCAACACCGGGATCACGCGTATCTGCTACGAGCGCGAATACAAGCTGAAGACCCTGGAAGAGCTGCGGTGCTATGTGCCGCAGGTCGAGCTTTTGCAGGTCCAAGTCGACGCAGCGGCATCCTGAGATCGGCCTGCCTACCGTCCGGGCGCGGCGGGATGCTCGGCTCGGTCCGTCCGGCGAGCATTCGCGAGCCTTGTGCCGCGCGGCGTTTCTCCTGCGGGACTTTGACACCGATCGCGCCGTGTCCTACAGGGAGTGGTCTGCGGAAGGTGTTCACAGTCGGATGAGCGGCGCGGGAATGGGATGAAGGACAATTCTGCCGACCAAAGCCGCAGACATTTTCTCAATTGGTTTCTCGGGACCTCCGTAGGCGCGTTTTGCCTTTCGATCGCCTACCCGGTGATCCGCTATCTGACGCCGCCGGAGGCGACCAGCGAGCCGGCGACGAGGGAGGTGGAGGTCGGACTCACCAACGATCCGGCTTTCGTCGAAAAGGGCTACGTGATCACCCGTCTGGGCGGTAAGCCCGTGATCGTGATCCGCGTGTCGCCGACCGACTTTCGCGCCTTCTCGGCGGTGTGCACACACCTCGACTGCATCGTCGGGTACAAGAGCAGCAAGCACCTGATCTGGTGCAACTGCCACAACGGCAGGTACAACCTGCAAGGCGAAGTGGTGGGAGGACCGCCGCCGAAGCCGCTCGAGTCCTTTGGCGTGCACCTGGTGTCGAAGCCGGGGATCGCCGCGCAGACGGTCGTCGTTTCGCGGAGGTCGGCATGAGCTTCTCGGGCAGCCGTCTCTACCGCTGGCTCGACGATCGCCTCCCCATTTCCGCGACGCGTGAGATGGCGCGTCACAAGTCGGTGCCGGTGCACCGTTTCTCGGTGATGTACTACTTCGGTGGGATCACCCTGTTCCTGTTCGTCGTTCAGGTGCTGACCGGCATTCTCCTGATGCTGTATTACCAGCCCTCCGCGGACCACGCCTTCGAGTCGGTGGAGTTCATGATGACGACCGTACCGTTCGGCTGGCTCATCCGCTCCCTGCACTCGTGGTCGGCGAACCTGATGATCGGCTTCGCCTTCCTGCACCTGGTGTCGGTGTACTTCGCCAAAGCGTACCGCCCGCCGCGCGAGCTGTCGTGGGTCACGGGATGCCTCGCCCTCTTCCTCGTTCTGGCGTTCGGCTTTTCCGGTTACCTCCTGCCGTGGAACGAGCTGGCGCTCTTCGCCACCAAGGTCGGCACGCAGATCCCCAGCACGGTGCCGTTGTTGGGGGAGTGGATCACGCGTTTCCTGCGCGGCGGAGATAGAGTCACCGGCGCGACGCTGTCCCGCTTCTTCGGCTGGCACGTGGCCATCCTTCCGGCGCTCACGACCTTGTTGGTGGCCGTGCACCTTCTCGGCGTCCAGCTGCACGGGATGAGCGTACCGCCCGGCGCCGAGAAAGAGGCGGCCCGCCGCCGGCCGATGCCGTTCTTTCCCCAATACGCGCTGCGCGACCTGTTTGCCTGGCTGCTCGCCCTCGGCGTGTTGGCGGCCCTGGCGGCCCTGTTTCCCTGGGAGCTCGGAACGAAGGCCGATCCGTTCGCCCCGGCTCCAGCGAACATCAGGCCGGAGTGGTACTTCATGTTCATGTTCCAGACCCTGAAGATCGTGCCGGGCGGCTCGATCCTGGGCCTGGAGTACGAGGCCATTCCCATTCTGCTCTTCGGGCTCGCCGGCGCTCTTCTGATCCTGGTGCCCTTTCTCGACCGCGGCGCCGCGCGCCACGGCCGCAGCCCGTTCTTCACCTTCATCGGCGTCGCGGGTATCCTCTACGCGCTCGTTCTGACGTCGTGGGGCTACGATTCGCTCTTGCCGGTCTACATCGTGTTGGCGACAGCCGCGCTGATCGGTGTCTTTGCCTTCGTCATTCGCCGTACCGAGTCGAGCAGCGCCGACGGGGAAGAATGAAGGTCGTCGTCGCCCTGTCCTGCGCCGTGTTGCTGGCCGCGGTCACCGCGCGGGCGGAACCGCCCCCGACGTCCTGCGTCGCCTGTCACGGCAGCGCCGATCATTTCTCCGAGAAACAGGTCCAAATGGTTCGGCAGTTCGGCGAGGATGCCCACGCCAAGGCGGGTCTCTCCTGTCAAGATTGCCACGGCGGAAATCCCGACCCGGCGCTGACTGGCAACAAGACCGCGGCGATGGATCCGAGGTACGCGGCGAACCCGTATCGCGGCGTTCCCGAGCGCGCCGACATCCCCAACTTCTGCGGCCGCTGTCACTCCGACATCGCGTACATGAAGAAGTTCTTGTCGAGCCCGCGCGTCGATCAGGAGCGCGAATACTGGACGAGCGATCACGGGAAGGCCCTGAAACGCGGTGACCCCAAGGTCGCCACCTGCGTCGATTGTCACGGAGCGCACGACATCCTGCCGCCCGACAACACGGCGTCCCACGTCTACCCGACGCACGTCGCCGAGACCTGCGCTCGCTGCCACGCCGATGCCGAGTACATGCGGGGTTACAAGCTGCCCGACGGCCGCCCGCTGCCGGTCGATCAGTACGCGCGCTGGGAGCGGAGCGTCCACGCCCGCGCTCTCCTCGACCACGAGGAGCTGTCGGCACCGACCTGCAACGACTGCCACGGAAACCACGCGGCAGCGCCGCCCGGAATCGAGTCGGTGGCGCTCGTCTGCGGCAACTGCCACGGCCGCGAGGCCGAGCTGTTCCGCGCCAGTCCGAAGCGAGAGGGATTCGCTCGGCACCGCGAGCTGCTGGCGACGGCGGGAGACGAAGGCTGCGCGATGTGCCATCCGTCGACCGACCCGGCGAGCCACCTTCCCTCCTCCGTCGCGCTCACCGAGTGCGCCGCTTGCCATGGCGAGCACGGGATCGTCCGCCCGGTTCTGTCGATGCTCTCGCCGTTGCCGGCGGCCCCGTGCGTCTTCTGCCACGAGCCGTCAGACGCCAATGTGCAGGAAATCCCGGACCTCGCCCGGACGCGCCGCCGCTATCAAAAGATGCGGGACGAGCTTCTCGCCCGCGCCAGCGAGCAAGGTCTGCGGGGCGAGGATCGCTTCAACTGGCTCATCGATCAGGCGATGGCGCTCCCGTACCACACCCAGCCGGGAGCCGAGGGCGGCACGCAGATGCGCCCGGAGTTCCAGCGCCTGTTCACCAAGTTCCGCATCGGCAAGACGTACTACACGTATCGGGACCCATCGACCGGCCAGGAGGTGCGGGCGCCGGTGCTGCGCTGCGGGAACTGCCACGCGCAGCAGCCGGCCTTGACCGGGGAGGCGGTGGGATACGGCACGAGCAAGACCTTCGTCGATCGCATGCAAAACCTCACCGCCCTCACGGCGCGCGCGGAGAGACTCCTGCTGGCCGCGCAGAGAGGCGGCGTCACCGTTCGCGAGCCGGCGAGCGAGATCGATCAAGCGGTCGATGCGCAGATCCAGCTCGAAGTGCTGGTGCACACGTTCTCGGACGCCGATAGCGGGGAGTTCATAAAGCACTACGAAGAGGGCCGGAAGCACGCGGAAGCCGCTCTCAACGGTGCGCGGAAGGGGCTCGACGAGCTGGCGTACCGCCGTCGTGGCCTGTTCGTCTCCCTCGGTCTCATCGTCTTGGTCCTGATCGCCTTGGGGCTCAAGATCCGGGCTCTCGGGTCGCCGCGACCTTGAAAACGTTCTCGCCGCTGCGCAGGTAGCGGTGGCGTCGAAGGCGAAGGGAGTGTGCCCGTCGACGTGGCCGCCGAGCTCTCGGCCGTTCAGCCGTATCCACTCGTCGCGCCGCCGGTCCGGTCGGGGATGCTCGCGGCGCGGAATGGCTTCGGAGGGCGCCGCCGAGCGCCCGCTCCGCGTCTCCGATCTCGGCGAAGCACCAACCGAGGGTGTTGAGAAGGCGGCTGCGCAGGGCGCGGTCCCCGATCCGCTCGCACAAGGCGTTCGGCCAGGGTTTCGTAGTGCTCGGCGATGCGGTCCGCGTACAACTCCTCGATGGCCAGACCGATGGTGCGGTGCAGGGCCTTGCGGTGCTCGCGCAGCACGCTTTCGTAGGCGACGTCGTGCGTCAGCGCGTGCTTGAACATGTACGCCAGCTCCGGGTGCAGCGCCTTCTCGTAGATCAGCTCGAGCCCGCGCAGCTCGTCGACGTGAGCGCGGATCCGATCGCCGGCATCGCTGATGCGGGCCAGCAGGCGCAGGGCGAATTCCCGTCCGATCACGGAGGCGACCTGAATGGCGCGGCGCGACTCCTCGGCAAGCCGATCGATGCGCGCGATCAGGATGTCCTGAATGGTGTCGGGCACGGCGATGTCGCCGAGGTTACGGGCGAGAACGACGCCTCCGTTCTCGCGCCGCAGGGAGCCGTCCTCGAGGAGGGACTTGGTCAGCTCCTCGACGAAGAAAGGATTGCCCTCCGCCTTGCGGGCGATGAGAGAGCGCAGCTCCTCGGGGACCTCCGCCGCGCCCAGGATCGAGCCGGTCATCCGTGCCGCGTCGCCGCCGCTGAGCGGCGCCAACGTGATGCGCTGTTGGTAGCTGCGGTCGCCGAAGGGATGGTTGTAGCCGGAGCGGTGCGACAGGACGAGGAGAACGCGAGCCGTCGGGATGGCTTCGTCGACGAAGGCGAGAAACTCCTCGGACGCCGGATCGATCCAGTGCAGGTCCTCGACGACCATGACGAGCGGCTCCAGCTCCGCCGCGCGCAGGGTGAGCGCGCGCAGGGCGCGAAACGTCTCGCTGCGCCGGCTCGCCGAGTCGAGCGACGCGACTGTGTCGTCGCCGACCCGCAGCGACAGGGCCTGATGGACGAATGGCATCGTCCAGCCGAGGTCGTCTCCGAGCCGCTCGATCTCTCGCGCGACCTTCGCGGAAGCCGCCGCCTCGTCGTCGAGATCGTCGATGTCGAGATGGCGGCGCAGGCTGTCGATGATCGGGAGGAAGGGGGTGTCGGTGCCGTACGAGGCGCATCGCCCTTCGATCCAGCGGTGCGGCGCGGAGGCAAGTCGCTTCCGGAACTCCGCCAGCAGGCGTGATTTGCCCATGCCGGCGTCCCCGGCGATGAACACGACCTGACCCTGATTCGACACCGCCCGATCGAAGGCGTCGCGCAGAAGGTCGAGCTCGCGGTGGCGGCCGACGAAGCTCGTGAGAGCGCCCTCGCCAGCGGCCGCTCGCGTCGATTCTGCCCACTGGCGTGGTCCGGTGACGCAGTACGCGGTGAGGACGTCCGCGTCGGCGGGTCCGAGCTGCAAGCGGCGCCCCTCGAGCTCGCACGTCCTCTCCACCCGGCGCGCTACCTGGGGCGAGACCAACACCTCGCCGGCTCCACAGTGGCCGAGCAGGCGCTCCGGAAGCGCCAGGACATCTCCGATGGCCAGCAGGCGCGCCGTCGGGTCGGAAGCGCCCGCGTCGACACGCGCCTCGCCCACGTGCACGCCGGCGCGCACCTGCGGACGAGGCTCGCCCGCCCGCGTCACCGCTTGTAGGATGGCGAGTGCGGCTTGCACGGCGCGCTGCGGCGTCTGCTCCAGGGCGCGCGGAACACCGAAGAGGGCGGTGAGCCGGGACGGCGACCGGTGCAGGAACACACCGCCGAATCCGCGCACCTTTTCCCCGACGACTCGGTCCCACCGTGTCGCCACCGTCCACGGCTCGTAGTCGAGAGTCTTCTCCGGGCTCGGGGAGGCTGAGAGCCAGGGCGAGCACGGCGACGGCCTTGGTTTCCCACGTCGGTGCCGATGCTGGAGGTGGCGCCGAGCCCGGATCCTCCGAGATCGGCGTGGCCGGAGGCTGGGTCGAGTCGAGCGCAGAGGGCGCGCTGTCCTCTCGTGCAATGCCGAGGCGCCGCATCCGGTAGCGGAGGGCGTTGCGGCCGACGCCGAGCAGCCGCGCGGCGCGCACGACGTTGCCCCCGGTTCGGGCGAGGGCGGAGCGGATCGCGGTCTCTTCCCGATCCGGCGCCGCGTCGGCCGCGGCGGGCGCAGGCCTCGGTGGGGACGGCGCCGGTGGATCGATGGAGAGACCCTCCAGGACGCCGCGGTTCACCTCCGCATCCGCACTGAGCAGCGTGACGCGCTCCATCAGGTGGCCGAGCTCCCGCACGTTGCCGGGCCAGCGATAGCCGCAGAGCCAGTCGCAGGCGTCGGGCGTGAGATGCTTCGGCGGCAAGCCGTGCGCGGTCGCGTACGAGTCGAGGAAGTGGCGTGCGAGGAGCAGGATGTCCTCGCCGCGGTCGCACAGCGGCGGCAGGGTCAGGATCAGGACGGCGAGACGGTGGTAGAGATCGGCACGGAAGCCGCCGCCGTCAACGAGGCGCCTCAGCTCCCGCTGCGTCGCGGCGATGAGCTTGACGTCGACTCGCGCGCGCGCGCGCGGCGGCTGCAGGGGTCGCCGACCGCACCCGCTTCGAGGTCGCCTCCGCGAAGGACTTCGACGGCCGCTACGATCTGGTCGCCTGCTTCGACTGTCTGCACGACATGGGAGATCCCATCGGCGCCGCAACGCGTATTCGCCGGGCGCTGAACGAAGACGGAACCTGGCTGCTGGTCGAGCCCTTCGCGGGCGACCAGGTCGAGCACAACCTCAACCCGGTCGGCCGTCTCTACTACTCCGTTTCGACGCTGGTCTGCACCCAGGCGTCGCTCTCGCAGGATCCCACCGTGGCGCTCGGCGCACAGGCCGGCGAGGCGCGCCTGCGCGAGGTCATCGGCAGCGCCGGTTTCAGCCGCTTTCGCCGCGCCGCCGAGACCCCGTTCAATCTGGTCTTCGAAGCCCGGCCGTAGGGGACGAGTGACAGGAGTCCGGGAGCCTCGGCGCCGTTCGCGATGCGGGCGGCGCCGAGGCTTGACAGCATCGTGAGGACGTGGCGTCTAGGCTGGCCATGGCTATTCACTATGAGAAGGACGGAAACATCGTCACCATCACCATCGATCGGCCCGAAGCGCGCAACTCGCTCGATCTGGAGCACTTCGGCCAACTGGCGGACTGCTGGGTCCGCTTTCGCGACGACGCGGACGCCTTCGTGGCGATTCTCACCGGCGTCGGCGACGTCTACTGCGTCGGCGCGGACCTGAAGAGCTTCGTCTCCGTGGTCACGGAGAGGGCCGACAAGCTGGCCGCCGGCGAGTCGAAGCAGACCGTCGAGGGCTCGAAGTACAGCTTCGCGGACAGCCTGGTTGCGGTGCTGCGCGACGGTGCGACGCTTTCGGACGGCACGGAGTTCGCGCTCTACAAGCCGGTGATCGCTGCGGTCAACGGCATCTGCGCCGCCGGCGGTCTGGAGATGATGTGGAACACGGATCTGCGCGTCATCTCCGAGGACGCCTGGGTTCAGCTCGCCGAGCCCCGGCGCGGCCTCTTCCCAGGCGGCGGGTCGACCGTGCACAGCGTCCGGCAGCTCTCGTGGTGCAACGCCATGGAGGTGCTTCTGCTGGCCGACCGCATCACGCCGCAGCGCGCCTTCCAGATGGGCCTGGTCAACGCCATCGTGCCGCGCGACCAGGTGATGGCCAAGGCGCGCGAGTACGCCGACACGATCTGCCTGAACGGGCCGCTGGCCGTGCGCGCCTGCAAGGAGTCGGCGAAGAAGAGCACCTTCCTCGATCTGAAAGCGGCGCTCGAGAACGAGATGAGCTACTCGGCCAACGTGTTCATGAGCGAAGATGCCAAGGAGGGCATCAAGGCCTTCAAGGAGAAGCGCCAGCCGCAGTGGAAGGGGAAGTGAGCGAATGACGTATCGGGTCGTCCAGTGGGGGACGGGCAACGTCGGGCTCTTTGCGCTGCGCTGCCTCATCGAGCATCCCGAGATCGAGATCGCCGGGGTGTGCGTGCACAGTGCCGCCAAGGCGAACAGAGACGCCGGCGAGCTGTGCGGGCTGCCGCCGGTAGGCGTGAGGGCGACGAACGACGTCGACGCCATCCTCGCCCTCGACGCGGATTGTGTCTGCTACACGGCCACGGCCGACCTGCGCCCGTTCGAGGCGGCGCAGGACATCTGTCGCATTCTCGCGTCGGGCAAGAACGTGGTGTCGAGCTCGATCGTGCCGCTGGTCCACCCGAAGTCGTTCATCGCCGAGGTGCGCGATCAGCTCGACGAGGCCTGTCGAGCCGGCGGCACGTCGTTCTTCACCTCGGGCATCGATCCCGGCTTCGCGAACGATCTTCTGCCGCTCACCCTGAGCGGACTGTGCGGCACCTGGGAGGAGGTGCGCATTCTCGAGATCATCAACTACGCGACCTACGACCAGCCGCAGGTGCTGTTCGAGACGATGGGGTTCGGGAAGCCGCTCGACGACACGCCCTTGCTGCTGACGCCCGGCACCCTGGAGTTCGCCTGGGGCGGGACGATCCGCTTGCTGGCGGAAGGCCTCGGCGTCGAGCTCGAGAAAATCGACTCGACCTATGAGAAACGCCCGGCGGTGAAACCGATCCGGATCGGCGAGCACACGATCGAGGCTGGCACCATGGCCGCGCTGCGCTTCGAGGTGCGGGGCATCGTGGGAGGGCGCGCCGCCATCGTCGTCGAGCACGTGACTCGCCTCGACGACGACCTCGTTCCGGAATGGCCGACGGGCAGCGGATGCTACCGCGTCGTGATCAAGGGATTCCCAAGTATGAGCTGCGAGCTGGAGTTCGAGGACGAACACGGCGACCACGCCGTGGGAGGCGTCATCCTGACCGCGACGCGCCTGGTCAATGCCATCCCCGCCGTGTGCGCGGCGGCGCCGGGCCTCCTGTCGGCGCTGGATCTCCCGCTGGTCACCGGCCGAGGACTCTACCGCGGAGGTCGCCGGGTCTGACGGCGCCGCGGTCCGGCGAGACTGGAGGCGTCGTCGCTCAGCCGCCCACTTCCGTCTGGCCCTCCGTGAGGAGCAGCCGCGAGTCGGCCAGCGCGGCGGTCCGATGCACGGCGGCCGCCAGGTAGTCGGGCTGCGACACCATCTCCAGGAACGCCGCGCGCGACGGGTAGTACACGAGGACGGCGTCGTCCCACTCCTCGCCCTCGGGGGCGATCACGGCGGTCTTCACGGCGCTCATCCAGAGGAGCCTCCCGCCCTTCTCGGCCACCTTGCTCACCGCCACCGCGCCGTATCGCTGGTAGGCCTCGCGTCCGCTGCACGGCGTCGCCGCAAAGCCGGAAGGGTAGGCGGCCTGTTCGCGGTAGCGCAGCAGGTTGATCATCACGATCGGCTCGGGTCGGGCGGCGTCTTGCAGCAGTCGTTGCATCTGTGCGGGACTCGGCTCGATGGAAAACATGCGTTCTCCTCCTCGGACTGTCGACGCCTGTAGCGGATCTTCGCCGACCGATCCAGCGGCAGGCGCCGCGCGAAGGCGCTTCGAATCCGGTTGCCTGCCCGAAGCCAGTCGCATAGCCTCGCCTCCATGCCCCATCGCATCGTTCGGATATGGGTACCGGTCTTGGCATTTCTCGCTCTCGCGACTCAGGCCGGTGGCGTGACGCTCCTCACGTACAACAAGGTCTTGAAGCTGAAGGGCGAGAGCGGTGCGGCCCGGTCGCGCGGCTTCCTCGGCGTGCGGGGGGATCCCGCGCTGGCCGACCCTCCCGATCCGACCTGCCCGGCCACGTCGAGCTTCGAGCTGGGTCTGTTCACCGTGGCGACGAACCGCGTGGTGCGCGGCTCGAAGGTCGACCTCGACTGCGGCAAGTGGATTCGGCGGGGGACGACTTGGATCTACGACGATCCGAACGCGACGGGCGGCGTGCGCAGGGTGACGTATGGACCGGATATCCTGTCGGTAAAGCTGCTCGGGGCGGAGGCGCTTCCCGCCGCCGGTCCGGCCGGCTACGTGCAGGCGTGGTTTCAGGTCGGGGACCGCCGCTCTCACATTCGCTTCCACGTCTTCGCCGCGAACGAGCCGCACCTGATCGTCGCGCCGAAGCCGTCGAAGTACGCGGCCCGGGGCGAAGCGGGCTTCTGGGCCATACTCTGGGGCGACGATTCCTCCGAGGCCAACCAACGGGCCACCCTCGCCGCTCTCGCTCTGGCTGCCAGGCGCTCGAAGAAGGACGGGCGCTCTCGCTTTCTCACCGGCATGCTGCGCCTGTACCGCTTCGGCCAGATGACGGCCACGATTTCCCCGGCGGTCGGAGCCGCGGCACGAGCGGAGATCGAAGCGGCGGTGGCCGCGTTCGACGAGGCCGAGCCGCTGCTCTGGGACCGCACGAGCGGGGTTGGCGACTCGCGCGTGCCCGGCTTCGCCGCCGCGACCCGCTACGCTCTCGCGGTAGTCACCGGCGACGAGGCATTGCGGCAGCAGTCGCTGGCGGACCTCCAGTACGCGATCGACATCAACGCCTTCTTCAACGTCTTCGACCTGATCACGGTGGCCCAGGCGGAGCCGCCGGGCTCGCCTGCCTTTCAGATGGCCTTCGACGCGATCGACACGTACCTGTCCAACCCCGAGACTCTGCAGTGTCTGGTCACGCAGCCGGAGATCTGCAGCACCGCCGGTTTGGCACCGAGCGGTCTCTCGGGAGCTCTCGTGCTGTTCGGCGACGTCTACGCCAAGGCCGGAGACGCCGCCCAGGCGACGACGTGGTACCAGCTCGCGTCGGCGACCGAAGCCGGCTGGGCGTTCGAGGGCCTGGCCGCGGCTCGGCTGGCGACCGTCGCCGCGCGCGTGGCGGCTTACGGTGACAACGATCCAGGCAACGACCCGCCGATCATCGGCGCCGGTCCGGAGGCGTGCGCGTCGTGCCACAACCGGCCGGTCGCGGGGCCGTAGACTCGCGCGCTGCGCCGTCCTACCAGGCGCGAGGCTCAGAACAGGCTGAGCTGTTTCTTCGTCCCCGCCACGGTGGCGAAGTCCGTGTTCAGGAAACGCAGAATCGCGTCCGCGACCGGCGCGATCTGGTGCTCGACGTAGTGGTCGTAGTCGGGCGGCGCCGTTTCCTCCCCGACCGGCTCGGGGCCGTGCCGGGTCACCACGTACTCGACCACGCGGCTGGACGGACGGCTCTGTTTGCGCGCGGCGCGCACGTGCGGGGGCGTCGTCCTGGTATACTCGTCCAGCTCCTTGCGTACCGCCTTGCGGTACACGAGCTCCCCATCGAAGCCGCCGGCGCGCAGGTCGGCGAGAAAGCGGCGGATGAAGTCCTCGACCGGCTGGTCGTGGAAGACCAGCTCGAGCAGGCCGAGCTGAAAGCGCTTGCTGACCTCGCTCCAGTCGCGCCGCACCGACTCGAGACCGACGAACTCCACGTGCTCGTGCCCGTCGGCGTCGCGCAGGAGACCCGCGTAGCGCTTCTTGCTGCCCACCTTGCCGCCCCGCACCTCGGGCAGGAAGAAACGGTGGTAGAGCTTCTCGAACTCGAGGTCGAGGAAGCTGTGGCAGCCGAAGTGCTCGCGCACGTAGTCGGCTACCGCATCGCCGATCGCGACCCGCAGCTCCTCGGCGCGGGCCAGGGCCTTCTCGGCGTCCAGCTCGGCGGCGTCGATGAAGAGGGAGTCGGTGTCGCCGTAGATCACCCGGTAGCCGCGCTGCGCGGCGAACTCGGCCGCCTTGCGGATCAGCAACTGCCCGAAGTGCGTGATGGCGTTGGCGACGTCGGGGGAGAAAAGCCGGGAGGCGCCGGCACCGAGCACGCCGTACAGGGAGTTCATCAGGATCTTGATGGCGTTGGCCTTGACCGGCTGGCCGGCGCGCCGCGCCTGCTCGCGCTCGGCGGCAAGAGTCTCGACCAGCTCGGGTAGAATTCCGCGCACGTCGCGCCGGAAACGCGCTCCATTCGGGGCGACGAGGACTTCGGTCTCCCCGGCGCCCGGGGGAGACAGGGACAGCGGATCGAGATTGAAGGTGCGGATGATGCTCGGATACAGGCTCTTGAAGTCGAAGACGAGGACGTTGCGGTAAAGCCCGGGCTGGGAGTCCATCACGTAACCGCCGGTGATGCGCGCCCGAGCGGTGGCGCTCGCCACGGACGGCGCAACGACACCGCGTCCGCTCAGGGAAGCCGAGGTAGAGCGAGTCGACGGAGGCGATGGCGGCACTCACCCGGTCCAGCGGCATGCCGGTCAGCAAGCTGCGCTGCACGGCGAGGTCGATCAAGCCGGTGCGATCGAGAATCGCCGCCGCCAGGCGAGCATCCTCGAGGTTGTAGTCGACGAAGTGCTGCGGATCGTGGCGATACGCGTGCTCGATCTCCTCCGCGCGCCCGTTTCCGGCGATGAGCTTGCCGCGACCGAGGAGCGCCTGCGCGGCGGTCTCGAGCTTGTAGTCCTGCAGGCGGATGAAGGCGCCGCGCAAGAGCGACAGGGCGTCGAGGACGAGACGGCCGAAGACGATCGCACGGGATTCGCGCGTGAAGGACGCATCGCGCCGCCGGTCGAAGGCGTCCTCGCTGCGCCCGATGACAAAGGGGATGCCGTAGCGATGCGCGATGCGCGCCAAGACGGCCAGGTCGAAGTCGACGACGTTCCAGCCCGTGATGACGTCGGGATCGAGCTCGTCGAGATAGCTTAGGAAGCGACGGATCAGGGCGGGCTCCGAAGCCACCGGCTCGGCGTGCCGCAAGACGTGCTCGTGTACGATCAGCACGCGGGACAGCTCCGGCGTGTGCAGGGCAATCGAGAATACCTGCTGGGCCTTCGGGTCGGTTTCGATGTCCAGGGACAACACCTTCAGCACCGGTACCCAGTGGCAGGGCTGCAGGTCGGGGTTGAGATAGACGCGTCCGAGCTTGTGGTGCCGTTCCGAATCCCCCCGTACGAGGACGGCGCCTCTGATCCCGCGGTCGATGAGGTAGCGATAGGCGAAACGCACATCGGCTTCGAAACAGGCCACGCCGGCCGTTTCCAGCCGCTTGCGCAGAGGGGGAACGTCGGCCGGGAAGTCGAGCGTGACGCGTACGACCGGCTCGCCGGCGAAGGTCCGAAGCTCCGTCTCCTCGAGCAGGGTGCGGGGAGAGATGGCGGCGGCTGCGAGCGCGGTCGGCGGCGCGGATGAAGAAGTGAGGCCTCACCCTGTCGTCGACGATCAGACACGGCTCGCCCGACTCGAGCACCCCGTACAGGTGCACCTCGGGCTTGCCGTCCCTCACCCGGTACGTCGGCGTCAGGATGAACGCGCGCATTCGTCCATCATAGCCGATCGCGAACGCTCGGCCCCGCCTGCGCGTCTTGCCGCCGGGCGCCGCCGCCGGTAAGCCGTGTGGGATGGATTCTGGCCCCGAGACCGGCCCGGCGTCGCGGCCTTCCGCCACGCCTCTTCCCGGTCTCGCTGGCCTCCGCGAGGCGGTTCTCGACCTCACGCCCGTCGGCCGCCGCAATCCTCCGCAAGCCTTCGGCACCTCCGTCGTCTACTATCCGGTCGTCGGTCTGCTGCTGGGGCTGCTGTGGCTGGGCACGGACCGTCTGGCGGCGTCGCTGGGAATGAACCGCCTGGAATCGAGCCTCGCCGTCCTCGTCGTGGCCCACCTGGCAACGGGGGCACAGCGGCTGATGGACCTCTCCAGAACCGTGCTGGCGCTGTTCGGTACGGCGCGCCCGGTGCGCGTGAAGGCGCTGGAAAACGGGCCATCGCGCCCCGCCTACGCGGTCGCCGCGGTCATTGCGCTGCTCGAGCTCTTCTGTCTGTGGACGGTGGACCGCTTCCGCCCGGTCGGTCTGCTGTGTGCGCCGCTGCTCGCCTACTGCAGCATGGTGGTGATGGCGGTCGGCTCCCGTGCAGCGCGAGCCGACGGGCGGCAGGTCAAGTTCGCTCCCGGCGTCGCCTTTCGCGAGTTCGCCCTCGCCAGCACGGGCACCTTCGCCGTGGTGTTCCTGTTGACGGAGTTCCTCGGCCTCCTGCTCGTGCTGTTCACCGCCGCCCTCGTCATCGGCTTGCGGCTCTTCTTCCACCGCTGGTTCGGAGGCGTCAATCGCGCCGCACTGGGCGCCGCGTGCGAGTTGACGCAGATCGGAATCCTGCTGCTCCTCGCGCTCGTGTGACCCCGTTGCCGAAGAGCATCGCACCGCCAGCGCTCAGGAGTCCTGGCTCGCCTCGTCGCCCGGCTCCTCGCCGTCCGGCTCGACGAACCCCGAGAGCTGGAGCTGGCGCGGTACGCGGTCGATGACGTCCAGGGTCGGAACGTCCTCCTGCGACCCGGCACCGAGCTCCTTGAACTTCCGCGCCGTGACCAGCACCCTCGATTCCAGCGATCCGACGGCTCGGTTGTAAGCTTCCGTCGCGCCGTCCAGGCCGCGCCGCACGGCTTCGAAATGGCCCGCCATGACGCGAATCCGATCGTAGAGCTGGCGCCCGAGCTCGCTGATCTGGTGGGCGTTCTCCGCCAGCTGTTCCTGGCGCCATCCATAGGCAACGGCGCGCAGCAGCGCGATCAGGGTGGTCGGGCTTGCCGGAATCACCCGCTGGTCGACCCCGTACTCGATCAGCGAAGGGTCGTGCTGCAGGGCGGCGCTGAAGAAGGTCTCGCCGGGCAGAAACATGACCACGAACTCCGGCGACGGCTGAAACTGCCCCCAGTAGGACTTGCTGCACAGCTTCGTCATGTGGTCGCGCACCTGCCGGGCGTGCTCCTTCAACTGCGCATCGCGCATCGCATCGGTCGGCGCTTCGAGCGACTCGAGATAGGCGACCAGGGGCGCTTTGGCGTCGACCACCACGTTCTTGCCCCCCGGCAACCGCACCAGCAGGTCCGGCCGCAGGCGACCCTCCTCGCCCGTACCGGTATACTGCTCGCGGAAGTCGCAGTACTCGAGCATCCCGGCCATTTCGACGACGCGCCGGAGCTGGATCTCCCCCCAGCGCCCGCGCACGGCGGGGGCGCGCAACGCCTTTACCAGATTGGCCGTCTCCGCATGGAGCTGCGTCTGGGTGAGGGCGAGCGACTTGACCTGTTCGGTCAGGGTGGCATAGGCGCCGAGGCGCTCCTTCTCAACCTGCTGCAGCTTGACGTCGACCTGCTGCAGCGACTCGCGGATCGGCTTGACCATCTCCGCGATCGCTTGCTGGCGCGCCTCCAGATCGATCGTGGCGGCCTTCTGTAACTCTCCCAGGGAGGCGCGCGCCAGCTCGAGGAAGGAGGTGTTGCTGCTCCGCAGGGCGTCGGCCGCCAGCGCCTGAAAGGCGTCGCGGAGTTTCTGCTCCGCCGTATCGAGCACGGCCAGCTTCTCCGCCGTGCTCGCCCGCTCGGCGCCGATCTGCGCCGTGAGCCTCGCCTCCGCCTGGCGCAGCCCGTCGACCTCGGCACGAAGGCGCTCGGTAGCAACACGGCCCTCTTGTACCTCGTCCTCCAACTCGCCGAGCCGTTTCGCCCGCTCCTCCAGGCGGGCGCCCAGCTCGGTCGAACGCTTCTCCGCCTCACCGAGCCGCCGGGCGGCGCCAGACGCGGCTACCAGCCACGACACGGTCGCCCCTAGCAGCAGGCCCGCCGCGCCAGCGGCGAGTACCCCCGTAAGGTCCATATCGGGGCCAGGATGACACGCCGGGTGACGGTTTGCACATCGCCGGTCCCGCGTTTGCCGGCCGGCGTCCGGCTGACTATGATGCCCCCCAACGTGCGCATCTTCGAGGGAGAGATCCAGCGCATGGCGACGTCCGTCGTCAGCGCGCTGCTCAAGCAGGGTTTCGTGCATCCGAGGGGGGGCGAGAAGGAGCTGCGGGACCGAGTTGCCGCCATCCTGCTGGACAACCTGAAGGCGGAGGATGCCCTCGAGCAAGAAGCGGAAGAACTCGCGAGCAAACACTCCCGCCAGCTCGCCGGCATGGACCATCGCAAGATCGTCGCCGGCATCAAGGCCCGGCTGGCAAAAGAACGAGGTTTTGTACTGTAAATGGAGTTCAGCGAAGGACGACTCTCGCATCTCGCCCACCGCATCGTCGAGACCTTCAAAAAGGAAGGACTGGCGGACGTGGAGAGCGAGCGGCACGTGCTGGCGGAAATCAAGCGGGTTCTGCAGCAGGATCACGAGCGCGACGCGCGGCTCGACCAGATCGTTCAACGCAAGATCGCCTCGCTGTCTCGGAGTGTGCCCCCGGGCAGCCGCGAGTGGGATATTCTGTATCAACGTTACCTCGCCGAAGAGAAGCGGAAGCAGAAAAGCTGACTTCTGCGGCTTGACATCAAAACCTCAATGCTTAACTCTCGGACGTTTGGCACGCGCCACCGTGCTCGCTCAGAGTACCGGTCGCAACTCTAAAAATCGCGCAACAACCGGCAACCAGCCAGGAAAGGAGAGGCGTATGAAGATTCGCCCACTGCAGGATCGTGTGATTGTTCAGCGGGTCGAGGAAGAGGAGAAAACCAAAGGCGGGATCATCATTCCCGACACGGCCAAGGAAAAGCCGCAGGAGGGCAAGGTCATTGCCGTCGGTAAAGGCAAGGTCGGAGACGACGGCAAGCTCATTCCCCTCGACGTGAAGGCCGGTGACAGGATCCTGTTCGGCAAGTACTCCGGGACCGAGGTCAAGCTGAACGGCGAGGACTTCCTGATCATGCGCGAAGACGACATCCTCGGCGTGATCGAGGGCAAGTAGCTACAAACTTCTTCTGGGAGGGATAACGACTATGCCTGCAAAAATGGTGAAGTTCGGTCAGGAGGCGCGCGACAAGGTTCTGCGCGGAGTGAACCTTCTGGCCGATGCAGTGACGGTGACGCTGGGCCCCAAGGGGCGCAACGTCGTGCTGGACAAGTCCTTCGGGGCCCCCACCGTGACGAAGGACGGCGTCACGGTCGCCAAGGAGATCGAGCTCGAGGACAAGTTCGAGAACATGGGTGCGCAGATGGTGAAGGAGGTCGCGAGCAAGACCTCCGACGTCGCCGGTGACGGCACGACGACCGCCACGGTGCTCGCCCGGGCGCTCTACGCCGAGGGGGCCAAGATGGTCGCCGCCGGCCACGACCCGATGACCCTGAAGCGCGGCATCGACAAGGCGGTCACGGCAGTCGTCGCCGAGCTCAAGTCGCAGTCGAAGCCGACCAAGGACCAGCGCGAGATCGCGCAGGTCGGAACCATCTCGGCCAACAACGATACCACCATCGGCGAGATCATCGCCGAGGCCATGAACAAGGTCGGCAAGGAAGGGGTCATCACGGTCGAGGAGGCGAAGAGCCTCGAGACGACGCTCGAGGTCGTCGAGGGTATGCAGTTCGACCGCGGGTACCTGTCTCCCTACTTCGTGACCGACCCCGACAAGATGGAGGCGGTCCTCGAAGACGCTTATCTGCTGATTCACGAGAAGAAGATCAGCGCCATGAAGGATCTGCTGCCGGTGCTCGAGGCGATCGCCCGAACCGGCAAGCCCTTCCTGATCATCGCCGAGGACATCGAAGGCGAGGCCCTGGCCACACTGGTGGTCAACAAGATCCGCGGCACGCTGCACTGCGTCGCGGTCAAGGCCCCGGGGTTCGGTGACCGCCGCAAGGCCATGTTGGAGGACGTTGCGATCCTCACCGGCGGCCGCGTCATTGCCGAGGAGCTGGGTATCAAGCTGGAGAACGTGACGGTCAACGATCTCGGCCGCGCCAAGCGCATCGTGGTCGACAAGGACAACACGACGATCGTCGACGGCGCCGGCAAGAAGGCGGACATCGAGGGCCGGATCAAGCAGATCCGCGCGCAGATCGAGGAGACGACCAGCGACTACGACCGCGAGAAGCTGCAGGAGCGGTTGGCCAAGCTGGTGGGTGGCGTAGCCGTGATCCGCGTCGGTGCCGCCACCGAGATGGAGATGAAGGAGAAGAAGGCGCGCGTCGAGGATGCCCTGCACGCGACCCGCGCGGCCGTCGAGGAAGGGATCGTGCCCGGCGGTGGCGTCGCCCTTGTACGCGCCATGGGGGTTCTCGACAGCCTGAAGGTGGTCGGCGAGGAGGAGGTCGGCGTGCGAATCGTCCGCCGCGCCCTCGAGGACCCGTGCCGGTGGATCGCCTCGAACGCCGGGTGGGAAGGCTCGATCGTCCTGGACCGCGTCCGCAACGGCAAGGGAGCGTACGGCTTCAATGCCGCCCGGGAAGAGTTCGAGGACCTGATCAAGGCCGGGATCGTCGACCCGACGAAGGTGGTGCGAACGGCCCTGCAGAACGCCTCTTCGGTGGCAGGGTTGCTCCTCACGACCGAGGCGATGATCGCGGAGAAGCCGGAAGAGAAAAGTGCCGCGCCCGGCATGCCGCCGGGAGGCATGGGCGGTATGGGAGGCATGGGCGGCATGATGTGAGCCGCCTGCAGCCGCGCAATGAAAAAGGCCTTCTGCCCGACGGGCAGAAGGCCTTTTCTTTTTGAGCTGCTCTCGAGCGAGCCCGGCTAGTTGTTGCCGACCTCGCCCGGCGCCAGCGCGCGGCCGTAGACCTTGAAGTTCTGGATCGTGGCGTCGGCGCCCGCATAGCTGCCGCCTGGTAGATCCGAGCCGACGTACATCGGGGTGTTGGGTGGAATCAGGAAAGAGCCTTTGTACGTGTTCTGGCCGACCTGCTGGCCGTCGATGTACAAGGTGGTCTTTCCTTCTCCCCAGGTGCTGGTCACGGTATGCGGCTGGCCCGGCGCCCACTGATCGATGGGCACGCTGATGTCGCTCTCCCGGCCCGTGTTGTCGGTCAGGATGAAGCGCAGGTAGCGACCGTTCTTCACCAGCTGCATGCGGTTGTCCCAGCCGTTCGGCGTGCGGACCTGGACCAGCGAATTGTCGGTCTGATCCGATCCTGTCCACTGGGGGTCGATGTCGAAGCTGATGGAGCCGGCATCGCCATTGGCGTTGCCGGCGTTCGGAAAGGCGAGGACCGAATCCGAGCTCAGGTCGAGCCCCACGCCGTCCTGCGCCTCGTTGACGTTCTGCGCGTCGATCGCCTGTTGGGAGTCCTGAACCGAGTTGACCTCGAGAACGACGTCCTCACCAGGATTGGCCGAGGTGTCCCCTCCCAGAACCTGGTTGCGGGTGGGCGGCTGCGAGCCGAGAAAATCCACCAGCTCGTCGTGCTGCTTCGGGTGCGGGCCGAGATGGTTGCTCGCCGGATCGCCGGCACCGGAAGCGGAGGATCCGCCCGCCAGGTGCGATCCCGCTCTGCTTCCCGAGCTGCCGACGAAGCCTCCGCCGCGCCGGGCCGCGCCTCGCAATGCCTCCGCTGCGCGCTCTCCCGCGCGGCCTCGAGTCCCCGAACCGGCGCTGCCGGGCCGGCCGCCCTCGGGACCCGCGAAATGTCGGTACCGTGCGCCCGTGCGGGAGCCGGGCTCTGTGCCGGACGTGCCGAACGCCGAGTCCCCGGCTTCGGATCCGCTACCGTCGCGCGACGCGAGCTGCGGGTTCCGCCCTCCCGACAGCAACACGTCCTCGGATGACGTGCGATCCGACCAAATCTTGAGTCCGAACAATGCGATGGCGGCCGCGACGATTGCGCCGACGACGATCTGGCCTCGATCCATGGGTGTCTTTCCTTCTCTCGCCTCGACCCTGTGTTGACCCGCCCCGTACCGAAGATGCTGGCGCTCGCAAGGGGGCGTGTCAAGCCGCAGATTTCCAGTCGAGGCTTTGCGCAACTGCTGACTATTTCCCCCTGCAGTCGAAGAATTGCAAGACTCCCCGCGGCTGCCCGGCTTGTTTCGTCGCTCGGCCCCTCGTGCTAGCCTCCCGCCGTGCCGCCCTTGTACGACCGGGTGCTCCGCTACATCGTCGATCCCGACACCGCCTCCTTCGACGAGCTCGCTCTCGACGTGTTCGCTCACCAGTTCGCGACCTGCGAGGCCTATCGCCGCTTCTGTACCGTCCGCGCTCGGACACCCGACTCCGTCCGCCGATGGCAGGACGTGCCCGCCGTTCCGATTCAGGCCTTCAGGGTGGCGGACCTCTGTTGCGGACCGCCGCAGCGCACGTTTCTCTCGACCGGTACGACGGCCGGTCCGGGCGAGCGCTCGCGACATCGGTTGCCGGACCTGCGCCTCTATCGGCAGTCCGCCCTCTCCGGCCTGCGTACCTTCCTGTGTCCCGACGTCGTGCGGATGCAGTTGGTCTCCCTGATTCCGCCCGTCGCCGAAAGCCCGGATTCGTCGCTTTCGCAGATGGTGGCGTGGGCCATGGAGGATCTCGCCGACGACGGAAGCGCGTATGTAGTGGGGCCGGATGGGCTCGACGTGGAGTGTCTATCCTCACGGCTCGGGGAAGCGGAAGCGAGCGGCCGGCTCGTGTGCCTCATGAGCACCACAGCGGCCCTGATTCGGGCGCTTGACGCTCTCGCGCAGCGCCGGCGCCGCTTTCGCCTGCCGCACGGGAGCCGGCTGATGGACACCGGCGGCGACAAAGGGGCTCCGCGGCCAATGTCGCGCAACGGCCTGCTGCACGCGTGCTGGAACGCCTTTGCGATCCCGGGATACTTCGTTGTCAACGAATACGGGATGGCGGAGCTGTCGAGTCAGTTCTACGACAACGTCGTTGCGGAGCGCTTTCGCGGCCGGCACGTTCGGCGCCACAAGGTCGGCCCCCACTGGGTGCGCACTCTGGTGCTCGACGCGTCGACTCTTCGGCCCGTCGAGGAAGGCGGCCGGGGTCTGCTCTGCCATTTCGACCTGGCCAACGCAGGCACCGCGATGGCCGTGCTCAGTGAGGACGTCGGGTGCGCCAGTGGCGACGGCTTCGAGCTGCTCGGCAGGGCCGCCGGCGCCGAGACGCGGGGCTGTTCCCTCGGGGCGGCGGAGTGGAACGCGGCTTGACGGCCGAGGCGGCCAGTGCCCCCGTCGAGGCGCCCCGCATCGACCCCCGCCAGCTCGGCGAGCTTCTCCCGCGGCTGCGCGCGGCTCGAGAGCGCCTGGCGAAGCGCTCGACCGATGACCTGCTGGCGCGCCTGGCGATCGCGGTGGAGAAATGGCTGCAACCGCAGTCCGAGTGGCGCCTTACGGCCGAGGCGGCGTTGCCGGCGGCGACGGGATTCTCTCCCGAGATGATCCGCTTCGGCTTGCCCTTCATGATCGAGCCCCTGCGGGCTCCCGCGGTCGGCGACCTGCTCGGTGCCGAGCTGGGAGATCGCCACGCGTTGGACGCGGGGGCGAAGGGCGGCGGGTGGCGCAGTCCCGCCCTGGTGGTGCACATCCTGTCGGGCAATCTGCCTGGGTTGGCCGCCGTCCCCACAGTGCTGACGCTGGCGGTCAAGTCGGCGGCGTTGCTCAAGGCCGCGCGCGGGGATCGCGTCTTCCCGGCTCTGTTCGCGCGCTCGATCGCCGAAGTCGACCCGGAGCTGGGAGCGTGTACGGCGGCCTGCTACTGGACCGGCGGCGAGCGGCTGTGCGAGGTAGCCGCGTTCGCCGCCGCCGACGTGGTGGTCGCCCTCGGCGACGACGGGACGATCGAAGACATTCGTACCCGAGTAAACGGTCGTTTCATCGGGTACGGGCACAAGATCAGCCTCGCCCTGGTGACGGCAGAGGTTCTGCGGGACACCACCGCAGCACGCGCGGCAGCAAAGGCGCTGGCGCTCGACGTCGCTCTCTGGGACCAGCACGGCTGTCTGTCGCCCCAGGCCTGCTACGTCGAGGGCAGCTTCGACGAGGCGGTCCGCTTCGGGGAGGGTGTGGCGGCGGCCCTGCGTTCCGTCGCGTCGTACTTGCCCGCCGGCCAAGCGAGCGTCGAGGAGCGCATCGCGCGGCGCCGTTTTCGCGACGACGCCGAGTGGCGACAGATCGCCGGACAGCGCGTCGCGCTCTTCACCTCCGGCGACACCAGCGACGGGACGGTAGTCGTCGAAGCGGAAGCCGCCTTCGGCCCGACGCCGCTCGGTCGCACTCTGCGCCTCTTCCCGCTCGCCCGAGTCGCCGATCTGGTCGGCGTGCTCTCGCCCGGCCGCCGAGTCCTGGAGGCTGCCGGGGTGGGGGCAGTGTCGTCTCGGCGCCGAGAATGCGCCGACGTTTTGGGTCGATGCGGTGTGCACCGAGTCTGCGAGCTGGGCGAGATGCAGCGCCCGCCGCTCGCCTGGCGCCAGGGCGGTCGCCCGCGGGTGGCGGACTGGCTGGCTCGGACGGTGTGACGATGGCGCGAAGCGCACTGCACGAGGACTTTCTCCGCTTCGTCTGCCAGACGTCACCGGATCCCCTCGGCATCGAGGTGGCGAGGGCGCGAGGCGTGAAGGTGTGGGATACGAGCGGCCGCGAGTATCTCGACCTGCTCTCCGGGATCGGCGTCGCCAGCGTCGGTCACGCCAACCCCGAGGTGGTGGCCGCCGTTCGCGCCCAGGCCGATCTCTACCTGCATGTGCTGGTGTACGGCGAGGCGGTCGAAGAGCCGCAGGTGCGGCTGGCGCGGCGACTGGCGGAGATCACGCCCGGCGACCTGTCCGTGACGTTCTTCACCAATAGCGGAGCCGAGGCCGTCGAGGGAGCGCTGAAGGTGGCGCGCAAGTTCACCGGGCGCAAGCGCTTCGTCGCCTTCCGGGGCGGCTACCACGGCGATACGCTCGGCGCTCTCTCGGTCTGTGACAGCGCCATCTACCGCAAACCCGTTCGAGCCCCTACTGGCCGACGTGGAGTTTCTGCCGTTCGACGAGATCCCGCCGTTGAAGGGGATCGACGAGACCGTGGCGGCGGCGATCGTCGAGCCGATCCAGGGGGAAGGCGGCGTGCGCGTTCCGGGCGCCGATTTTCTTCCCGCCCTGCGGGCGCGTTGCGACGCGGTCGGAACGCTGCTCGTCTTCGACGAGGTGATGACCGGGCTCGGCCGCACCGGCCGTTGGTTCGCCGGCGAACACTGGGAGGTCGCGCCCGACGTCCTGGTTCTGGCCAAAGCGCTCGGCGGTGGTCTGCCCCTGGGGGCGTTCGTCTCCCGTCCGGAAGTCATGGCGACGCTCTCCCACGACCCTCCGCTCGCCCACGTGACGACATTCGGCGGCCACCCGCTGTCGTGTGCCGCGGGCCTTGCCGCCCTCGCGTACACGGAGCGGGAGCGCCTGTGCGAGCGCGCGACGCGCCTCGGCGAGATCTGGCGACGCCGCCTCGGCGCCCGCGCTGGCGAGGCCCTGCGGGAGGTGCGCGGGCGCGGTCTACTGATCGGTCTGGAGCTGGCGAGCCCCGAGGTCGTGCGCCTTTTCTGCCGCGCGGCATTCGAGCGCGGCCTGATCCTCAACTGGACACTGCATCGGGACACCGTCGTCCGCCTGGCGCCGCCGCTCGTCATGAGCGACGAGGAGAGCGAGCGGGCCCTGGAAACGATCGACGAGGTGCTGAGCACGTTGCCGGCATGATCGGCGCCTCGGCGTGGGACGCCGGTAGAGGGTGCGCGCCCCGGCATTCAGGTGTAGAGCTTCGGCGCTCCGAGCGGCTGGGTGCGCCAGCGCTTGTGGAACCAGATCCACTGCTCCGGATACTGACGCACCATGCGCTCGAGGACCGCCTGGCAGCGCTGCGTGTTGGTGACGATGTCGGACTGCTTGTCGCCGCTGTCCACCATCTCGAGCGGCGGCAGAACCACCAGGCGGTGGTACTCGCTCTCGCCCTGCCGAACCAGGAAAACGGGCACGACCGACGCGCCGGTGAGCATGGCGAGGCGCGCCAACCCCGGCGTGCTCGACGCCGTCACGCCGAAGAACTCGACGAACACCCCGTCGCGCCGGGTCTGGTTCTGGTCGGCCGGGATGGCGACCAGCTCGTGCCGGAGCAGCGCTCGCAACGCCGCCTTGGCGGCGAACTTCTTCGGAATCGAGCGGGTTCCCGCCCGCGCCCGCAGCCGGGTGATTCGCTCGTCGACCAGGTGGTTGCGCATCGGGCGGTGCACCAGCGTGACCGGGTGACCGAGCAGGCCATGCGCGTAGGCAAGTAGCTCCCAGTTGCCGAAGTGACCGGTGAGGATCAGACCGCCGCGCTCCCTTGCGAGATCGATCGCCCGGCTCCAGGTCTCGGGATCCTCGATGCGGACGTAATCGCCGACCGACTCGGGCGAGAGCTCGACGAGGTGACTCACCTCGGCGGCGAGCCGACCCAGGTTCCGGCACGAGGCCCGCAGAATGGCCAGCCTCTCGGCCTCGGTCTTCTCCGGAAAGGCGATGGCGAGGCTGCGCAGCGCCGTCCGCCGATCGGGGCGATCGAGCAGATAGAAGAGGTCCCCGAGGAACGTCCCGAGGCGGAACGCCATCCGGCGGGGCAGGGCGGCGAGCAGCCCGTAGGCGGCGACGAACAGGACCAGCTCCAGCCGGTCATTCCAGCTCGGCCGCTCCGGCGTCGCCCGCGCCTCCGGCCGGCTCGAGGTGGAAGCCTCCACCGCCTTCACCGCCGGCCTCGGGAACGGGAAGACGACGCGCTACCCGGCGGCTGGAGGTGGCGCCGGCTCAGCAAAGGCCGCGAGCTCCTTCGCCCGCAGGGCGGCGTACACCTCGCGGTCGATCTCGCGGTACTTCTCCATCGCGGCCTCGGCCTTCTCCTTGCCGCCCTCGCCGCCTCCTCGGCCGCCAGCTCGAAGAGCTTCTGCTTGACCCAGGAGATGTGCCACTTCTCGTCCTTGGTGACTTCCTTCAGGATGTTGCGCGTCTCGTCGTCGATGTCCGGCCGTGCCGCGTGCTCCTGATAACGGTCGAAGGAACGCTCCTCGACGACGACCGTGAGAGCGAGGAGATCGAGCAACGTCCGGGGCACGGTCCTTCTTCCGATCCGGGTCTGATAACCATCGAGCACCTTGACCGGCTTGCCGCCCAGATCCGTGATCCGCTTCGTCCACAGCCAGGCGTGATGAGTCTCTTCGGACAGGTGCAGCGCGAGCTTCACCTGTACGTCGGGATCGTCCATCAGCTTCATCAGCCGCAGCAACAGGTTGGCTCCATGCAGCTCCGCGTCGCGGTAGTAGCTCATCAACTCGAAGATTCGTGGATCGGTTGCCATCGGTTTCCTCCGTATGTCACGGCTGGATAGGATTCGAGTATTTTATTTCAGGGTCCAGATCAAGATTAGGGACAGGCGCGCGCCGCCACCTGCGATGCCACCAGACCCACTCGGCCGGGTTCTTGCGCACCCTCTCCTCCAGGACCCGGTTGAAGACGCCGGTCATCTCCAGAATGTCGCGCCGGCGGTCCCCCGTGTGCGGCGGGTAGATGGGCGATAGCACGAATCAACCGGTGACCGCCCTGGGGACGGCGCTGGGCGAAGATCGGCACGACGGGCAGGTTGCGGCGGATGGCGAGCGCCGCCGCCGCCGCGGGCGTGCGGGCCTGGCGGCCGAAGAACGGTACCGATACGGACGGTGCCTTGGTGTCCTGGTCGATCAGCATGGCCAGGACGCCCCTGTTTTTGAGGATATTCAGGATCTGCCGGCTGGCCCCCGGGCTCTCGCGCAGGATCGTCTCGACGCCCTGGCGAGCCCGAAAGTCGACGATCAGCTGGTTTAGGCGGGGCTCGTGGATCCGCCGCGCCACGGCGCCGACCGGAATGCCCCGCAGTGCGAAGTATGCCGCCAGGATCTCCCAGTTGCCGATGTGCCCGGTGATGGCGATCGCGCCCCGGCCCGCCTCGCGCACCCCGTCGATGTTCTGCCAGCCCTCGACCTCGACATACTCCTCGAGGCGCGGGCGGATCTCGTCGAACTTCGCCAGCTCGCAGAACGAGCGGGCGATGTTGCGGAAGGAGGCCCGCACGATCTGCTCGCGCGCCGCCGGCGACAGCTCGTCGCCGAGGGCCACCTCGATGTGCTCGAGGGCCAGCCGGCGGGTCTGGTGCATCAGTGAGAAGGCGAGATCCCCGACGCGGTCGCTCCACGCCAGGGCGCGCTCCAGACCGACCTGTCGCGGCAGCCACAGCGCCAGGCGCGCGATCCAGAACGTGGCGGCGTTCTTGCGCCTGCGGATGGCGCGGCGCAGGCGCGGCGAGGACTTGTACAAGCGGCGCAGGCTCATGCAAAGGCCAGCGGGAGCGGACGGGGGCAAGAAGTGAGGGACGGCGAGATCAGGTCACCCCCGACTTGAGCAGGTCGTGCAGGTGGATGATGCCGTTCGGCCGGCCGGACTCGTCGACCACGAACAGCGAGGTGATGCTGAAGCGCTCCATCTCGGCGACGGCGCGGGCCGCCAGTGCGCCGCCCTGGATGGTCTTCGGATTGCCGGTCATCAGGTCCGCGGCGCAGAGGCGGTGAATCTCCGTCGTCCGCTGCAAGCCACGCCGCAGATCGCCGTCGGTGATGATCCCGACGAGCTTGCCGTCCGCGTCGACGACGCCGGTCACCCCGAGTCGCTTCTGGCTGATTTCCATCACGCTCTCGGCGAGGTGGGTGTCCGGACGAACCAGGGGAAGCTGTTGACCCATATGCATCAGATCTTGAACCTTGAGGAGCCGCCGGCCGAGGCTGCCGGCGGGATGAAGGAGAGCGAAGTCCTCCTCGGTGAAGCCGTTGCGCTGAAACAGAGCCACGGCCAGAGCGTCGCCGAGAGCCAGTGCCGCCGTCGTGCTCGCCGTCGGCGCCAGGCCGAGCGGACAGGCCTCCTCCGGCACGCTGGCGTCCAGCGCCACGTCGGCGCCGCGGCCCAGCGTCGACTGCGGGGCGTCCCGTGATCGCGATGAGCGGCAGGTCGTGCCGCTTCACCAGCGGCAGCAGCCGCAGCAGCTCCTCGGTCTCGCCGCTGTGCGAGATGGCGACGATGACGTCACCCTTGCCGACCAGACCGAAATCCCCGTGAACGGCCTCGGCGGCGTGCAGGAAGGTGGCCGCCGTTCCTGTGCTGGCCAGCGTCGCGGCGATCTTGCGGCAGATCAGACCGGACTTGCCGATGCCGGTCACGACCACCTTGCCCTCGCACGAGGCGAGTATCCGGACGGCGCGATCGAAGCGCTCGTCGAGCCGGCTGCTGACGGCGGCGATTCCCTCCGCTTCGAGCGCCAGAACGCGCCGCGCCTGGCGCACGGCGTCGCTCTCGTTGGCCCGCCGGACGCGCGCGGGGCGCCTAGCTTTCTTTGGAAACGGCATCGATTCGCCTCAGTTCGCTCAGCAAGGTGGGAAGATCGTCCACTCGATACGAGTTGGGACCGTCGCTCAAGGCGCGCGATCGGGATCCTCGTGGCTCTCGAGGAACAACGCGTCGATGCCCACGGCCACGGCGGCGCGGGCCAGAGGCCGGATGAACTCGCGCTGTCCGCCCGACGCGCTGCCCTGCCCGCCCGGAAGCTGCACGCTGTGCCCGGCGTCGAACACGACCGGATAACCGAAACGCGCCATGGCGACCAGTGACCGCATGTCGGAGACCAGATTGTTGTAGCCGAAGCTGGCGCCGCGCTCGGTGACGAGCAGATTGCGGTTGCCGGTCGACGCTACCTTCTCCAGCACCGGTCCCATGTCCCAGGGCGCCAGGAACTGCCCCTTCTTGATGTTGACCGGCTTGCCCGGACGGGCGACGGCGAGGAGAAAGTCGGTCTGCCGACAGAGGAAGGCCGGCGTCTGCATCAGGTCGACCACCTCCGCCACCGCGTCGCACCTGGCCGGCCTCGTGGACGTCGGTGACCACGGGGACGCCGATCTCGCGCTTCACCGCGGCGAGAATGTCGAGGCCCTCCTCGCAGACCGGGACCGCGAAAGGACGAGACCGA
Organism: uncultured bacterium; assembly: GCA_963721115.1. Classification (GTDB taxonomy): domain Bacteria; phylum Desulfobacterota; class Binatia; order HRBIN30; family CADEER01; genus CAVRIA01. Next base: position 114,867 of record CAVRIA010000017.1, on the reverse strand, counting down.
GGTGCGGTTGGCCTTGTCGAAGGACGACTTGTAGATGAAGGGCACGCCGGCGCGATCGGCGACGCGCTTGATCGCCTCGGCGTGTCGCAGGGCGCTGTCGCGGCTTTCGATCACGCACGGGCCGCCGATGAAGACGAAGGGACGACCGCCGCCGATGCGGACCGGTCCCACGGCTATCTCTCGGGTCGACGACATCGTCCGATCTCCTCCGCTGCGCGGCGCCGCGCTAGTGGACGGCGCGCACCGCGCTGAGCAGCGGCGTCTTCGCCCCTTCGGTCTTGCGCTGCAGGGCGGCGCGGATGAACCCCTTGAAGAGCGGATGACAGTCGAAGGGGCGCGACTTGAACTCCGGGTGGAACTGGCAGGCGAGGAACCACGGGTGGTCCGCCAGCTCGACGATCTCCACCAGGGAGTCGTCCGGCGCGACGCCGCTGAGGATCAGCCCGTTCCTGGTCAGGATGCTCGCGATACGCGTTGTTGAACTCGTAGCGATGGCGATGGCGCTCGCTGATCTTGCGCTTGCCGTACAGTCGAGCCGCCAGGGAGCCGTCGGCCAGGACGCACGGGTAGGCGCCGAGGCGCATGGTGCCGCCCTTCTGCGTCACGGTGCGCTGCCCCGCATCAGGTCGATCACCGGATGGGGCGTCTCGGGGTCGACCTCGGTGGAGTTCGCGCCCTCGAGGCCGCAGACGTTGCGCGCGAACTCGATCACGGCCATCTGCATCCCGAAGCAGATGCCGAGGAACGGAAGGCTGCTCCTCGCGGGCGAAACGGACGGCCTCGATCTTTCCTTCGGTGCCGCGCGGCCCGAATCCCATCGGCACCAGGACGGCGTCGGCGCTCTGCACCGACTCGGGGAGCCCTTCCTGCTCGATGCGTCTCCGAGTCGACGAAGTCGACGTCGACGCGAGCATTCGTTGGCGATGCCGCCCGTGCGCCAGCGCCTCGTTGAGGCTCTTGTAGGAGTCGGTCAGGTCGACGTACTTGCCGACCATGGCGATACGCACCCGCTCGCGGTCGCTCTTGGCGGTCTGCACGATGCGCTGCCACTTGCTCAGGTTCGGCGCTCCGGTCCACATGTTGAGCTTCTCGACCAGCCGCTCGTCGAGCCCCTCCTCGTGCAGCACCAGCGGCACCTCGTAGATGCAGTCGACGTCCTTCGCCGTGATGACGGAGTTCTCGTCGACGTTGCAGAAGTGGGCGATCTTGGCCTTGATCTTCGTGCTCGAGAAGGCGGTCCGTCCGGCAGAGCAGAATGTCGGGCTGGATGCCGAGGCCGGTCAGCTCCTTGACGCTGTGCTGGGTCGGCTTGGTCTTCACCTCGCCGGCGGCGGAGATGAACGGGCACCAGCGTCAGGTGGATGTAGAGCACGTTCTCGCGCGCCGCGGTCCCAGCGGAACTGCCGGATGGCCTCGAGGAACGGCAGGCTCTCGATGTCGCCGACCGTCCCGCCCACCTCGCCGATCAGGACGTCGTAGCCCTCGGCCGCCGACCAGGATGCGGCCCTTGATCTCGTCGGTGATGTGCGGGATCACCTGCACCGTTCCGCCCAGATAGTCGCCGCGCCGCTCGCGGTTGATCACGGCGTCGTACACCTGGCCGGTGGTGAAGTTGTTGCGCTGGCTCATGCGCACCGACAGGAAGCGCTCGTAGTGTCCGAGGTCGAGGTCGGTCTCCGCGCCGTCGTCGGTGACGAAGACCTCGCCGTGCTGGAAGGGGCTCATCGTCCCCGGATCGACGTTGATGTAGGGATCCATCTTGAGGATCGTCACCTTGCAGGCCGCGGCTCTCCAGCAGAGCGCCGATCGACGCCGAGGCCAGCCCCTTGCCGAGCGACGAGACCACGCCGCCGGTGACGAAGATGAACTTGGTTCGATTGCTGTCGCCCGCCATCGGCTCCTCCCTTACGAGTTCGCGTCCGTCCGCCACCCGCGGCGGCGCCCCCCTGATCCCGAAGCACAAAGAGCGGGACTCATCCGCCGCCGCCGATCGCGGCACGAGCCCGCTCCAGATCCTGTACCGTGTCCACCTCGATTGAGGAAGCCGCGATCTCGGCTACCTTGATCCGGAATCCCCATTCCAGTGCGCGCAGTTGCTCGAGCTTCTCCGCCTGCTCGAGAGCAGTCGGAGTCAGGCGGGCGAACGAGAGCAGGAAGTCGCGGCGGTACGCGTAGAGCCCGATGTGCTTGTGGGCCAGCACGCCGGCGGGCACGCCGTCGCGCCAGAACGGCAGCGGGCTGCGAGAGAAGTAGAGGGCGAAGCCATCGCGATCGGTGACCACCTTGACGACGTTCGGGTTCGTCAGCTCCTCGCGCGAGCGGATGGGGGTTCTGATCGTGGACATCGGAAGCGCAGCGTCGGCCCGCAGGGGAGCGATCGCCGCGGTCACCATGTGCGGGTCGAGCAGCGGCAGGTCCCCCTGCACGTTCACGATCACGCCGGCGTCCAGACCTGCGGCCACCTCGGCGATGCGGTCGGTGCCCGTGGTGTGCTCGCGACTGGTCATCAGCGCCTCGCCGCCGAAGGCCCGCACCGCGTCGCGGACGCGGTCGTCGTCGGTGGCGACCAGAACTCGGTCGACTCCCGGCGCGGATGCAGCCCGCTCGTATACGCGTCGAATCATGGGCTGGCCGTGCAGATCGGCCAAAGGCTTTCCGGGGAGACGTGTGGACTCGTAGCGTGCGGGGATGACGACGACGACTGAGCCCATAAAGAGAAACCCGTGGTCCGGATCAGACCACGGGACGCGAATATAGCAAGGGGTGGTCGCAAGTCAAAGTTGATCGAGGCCAGGTCGTGGAGGCCCCCACTACCCGAGGCCAGGTACGGACCGAAGCGGCTTGACCTGCCGCTGGGCACTCAATAAGGTCGCTCAATTTCGAAGGTCGCTCAATTTCGCAGCAGGTATCGCACGTGCGCTATCGCCGGTCGTTGATCCCCACCCTCAAGGAAAATCCCGCCGACGCCGAGGTCATCAGCCATAAGCTGATGGTGCGTGCCGGGATGATTCGGCAGGTGGCGCGTGGCATCTACGACCTGCTTCCCCTCGGCCTGCGCGTGGTGCGCAAGGTCGAGCGCATCGTGCGCGAGGAGATGGACCGCACCGGGGCGCAGGAGATTCTCATGCCCGCCGTCTGTCCCGCCGAGCTGTGGCAGGAGACCGGCCGCTGGGAGCACTACGGAAAGGAGCTGTTGCGGATCAAGGACCGCAACGAGCGCGATTTCTGCTTCGGGCCGACACACGAGGAGGTGGTGACCGACATCGTGCGTCGCGAGGTCCGCTCCTATCGCGACCTGCCGCAGACGCTGTACCAGGTGCAGATCAAGTTCCGCGACGAGATTCGCCCGCGCTTCGGCCTCATGCGCGGGCGGGAGTTTCTGATGAAGGACGCCTACTCCTTTCATACCGACTACGCCGACTGCGAGCGCGAGTACCACCGCATGTCGGCCGCCTATCAGCGCATCTTCGAGCGCTGCGGGCTGAAGTTCCGCCCGGTGGAGGCGGCGACCGGCGCCATCGGCGGCAGCATGTCGCACGAGTTTCACGTCCTGGCCGAGTCCGGCGAGGACGCCCTGGTGAGCTGCCACCGCTGCGGGTACGCCGCCAACGTCGAGAAGGCCGGGATCAAGAGCGTACCGCCGCCCGCTCACGCGGGCGCCACGGCGGCTCACCGGAAGGTGAGCACGCCGGAGAAGCGCACGGTCGATGAGGTCAGCGAGTTCCTGTCCGTGCCGGCGGACCGTTTCATCAAGACGCTGCTCTTCGTCACGGATCAGAAGGAGATCGTCGCGGCGCTGGTGCGCGGCGACCACGAGCTGAGCGAGGCCAAGCTGCTCACGGCGCTCGGCTGCCAGTGGGTGGAGATGGCCGATGCCGCGACGGTCGAGCGTCACACCGGCGCCGCGGTCGGGTTCGCCGGGCCGTTCGGCCTGCGCATCCGCATGCTCGCCGATGACGCGGTGCGCGGGCTGACCGGTGCGGTGATCGGGGCGAACGAGACGGATCAGCACGTGGTCGACGTCGACCAATCGCGCGACCTGCCGGACCTTGGGTTCGCCGACATCCGCGTCGCCCGGGAAGGGGACCCCTGCGTGCGCTGTGCGGACGGCGTCTACGAGAGCCACCGCGGCATCGAGGTCGGTCAGGTCTTCTATCTCGGCACCAAGTACTCGAAGGCGATGAACGCCACCTACCTCGACGCCAACGGACAGGAACACCCGATGGAGATGGGCTGCTACGGCATCGGGATCACACGCACGGCGGCGGCCGCAGTCGAGCAGAACCACGACGACAACGGCATCATCTGGCCGCTCGCCATCGCGCCGGCCCATGTCCACCTGATCGCCGTCAACTTGAAGGACGAGAAGCAACGCGAGGCGTCGGAGAAGCTGTACCAGGACCTCCGGCACGCCGGGATCGAGGTCCTGTTCGACGACCGCGAGGAACGGCCGGGGGTGAAGTTCAAGGACGCCGATCTGATCGGCATCCCCTTCCGCGTCACCGTCGGGCCGAAGGGCCTCGAGCGCGGCGCGGTGGAGTTCAAGCCGCGCCGAGAGTCGAGCGCGACCGATCTGCCGCTCGCGGACGCGGTCGACCGCCTGGTGGCGCTGGTTCGCGAAGGGACGGCGGCATGAGCCTGCATTGGCTGTTCGGCCCCCTGCGGCCCGGTCAGATGCAATCGCGGTTGATCTTCGCCCTCGACGTCGCCTCCGTGCCCGAGGCGCTCGAGCTCGTCGACCTGCTGAAGAACGACGTGGGCATGTTCAAGGTCGGCAAGCAGCTCTTCCTGCACGCCGGGCCGCAGATCGTGCGCGACATCCGCGACCGCGGTGGCGAGGTGTTTCTCGACCTCAAGTTCCACGACATCCCGCGCACGGTCGCCAAGGCCAGCGTCGAGGCGACGCGGCTGGGCGTTCGCATGCTCGACCTGCACGCCTCCGGCAGCGTCCAGATGATGCGGACGACGATTCGCGAGGTGAACAAGGTGTGCCGCACCGAAGGCCTGACGCGACCCAAGCTGCTGGCGGTCACCGTGCTGACCAGCCTCAATCACGAGGACCTCAAGCGCCTCGGTGTGCGCAGCGGGGTCGAGCATCAGGTGGTCCGCCTCGCCCTCCTCGCCCGTCAGGCGAACATGGACGGCGTGGTTGCCTCGCCGCACGAGGTCGCCCCGATCCGCAAGGAGTGCGGCCGCAAATTCCTCATCGTCACGCCGGGAGTACGCCCGCCCAAAACTTCCGTCGACGACCAGAAGCGGGTCATGACGCCGGAAGCGGCGGTGCGCGCCGGCGCCGACTATCTGGTCGTCGGCAGCCCCATCCGCGACGCCCGCGATCCGGTCGTCGCTGTGCGCGACATCGTCGCCTCCATGGAGCGCGGGCTCGCCCCCGCGGTCCGCCGCGGTCCCCAGTTCCGCACCGAGTCGCCGGCCTGAATCGATCGGGCCGCGCCGGATCATTCGAGCGGCAAGAAATTCGCAGCAGGCTGAGGTTGAGGCAAAGGCTCGGGCTGAGGATGGTGCGCGCTCGGCGCGATCTTCTGCATCGACCCTCAGCCTGAGCCCGAGCCCTCGCCTTTGCCTACGAACCCGGGCGCAGCCCGGGTGGAGTTTCAGGAGTGGGCGCCGAGGTTGACCCACACGCTCTTGGTCTGCGTGTAGAGCTCCAGCGCCGCCTTGCCCATCTCGCGGCCGAAGCCGCTCTGCTTGTAGCCGCCGAACGGAGAGGCCGCGTCGAACATGTTGTAGCAGTTGATCCACACGGTGCCCGCCTTCAGCGTCTCGGCCATGCGATGGGCCTTCTCGATGTCGCGCGTCCAGACCGCGGCCGCGAGGCCGTAGGGGGTATCGTTGCCGGCCGCGGCGACCTCCTCCGGATCCTTGAACGGGATGGCGCATACCACCGGACCGAAGATCTCCTCGCGGTTGATCTTCATGTCGGGGAGCACGTCGGTGAACACGGTCGGGCTGACGAAGTAGCCCTTGCTCAGGTTCTTCGGGCGCGCCCCTCCGGCGGCGACCTTGGCGCCCTGCTCCTTGCCGGCGGCGAGATAGCCGGTCACGCGCTCGTACTGCTCGCTCGACACCAGCGGCCCCATCTCGGTGGCGGGATCCATGCCGGGTCCGACCTTCACCTTCTCCGAAAACTCGACCAGCTTGGGCATGATCTTGTCGTATGCCTTCTGCTCGATGAACAGGCGCGAACCCGCGCAGCAGCACTGACCGTGGTTGAAGTAGATGGCCGACGCCGCGCCGACGGCGGCCTGCTCGAGATCGGCGTCCGCGAACACGATATTCGGCGACTTGCCGCCGAGCTCGAGCGAGACGCGCTTCAGGTTGCCGGCGGCGGCGCGCATGATCAGCCTGCCCACCTCGGTCGAGCCGGTGAACGCCACCTTGTCCAAGTCGGGGTGCGCCGCGATCGCCGCGCCCGCCGCCTCACCGAAGCCGGTGACGATGTTGACCACCCCGGGGGGAAATCCCGCCTCCTCGAACAGCTCGCCGAGGCGCAGGGCGGAGAGAGGAGTCTGCTCGGCCGGCTTGAGAACCACGGTGTTGCCGCAGGCGAGAGCGGCACCGAGCTTCCAGGCGGCCATCAGCAGCGGGAAGTTCCACGGGATGATCTGGCCGACCACCCCGACCGGTTCGCGCAGCGTGTAGTTGAAGAAGCGCTGGCCGGGAATCGACACGGGGATGGTCTCGCCCTCGATCTTGGTCGCCCAGCCGGCGTAGTAGCGAAAGTGATCGACGACGAGCGGGACGTCGGCGGCGCGCGCCACCGTGAGCGGCTTGCCGTTGTCGAGCGTCTCGAGCTGGGCGAACTCCTCGCCGTGCTGCTCGATCAGGTCGGCGAGCTTCCACAGCGCCCGGCCGCGCTCCGACGCCGTCATGCGCCGCCACGGGCCGGTCTCGAAGGCCTGGCGGGCGGCGCGCACGGCACGGTCGACGTCTTCCTTGTCGCCCGCGGGGACCTCGGCGAGCGGTTGCTCCGTGGCCGGATCGTAGGTGGTGAACGTCTCGCCGGAAGCCGCCTCCACCCACTTGCCACCGATCAGCATCCGCCGCGTGCGTCTGCCGACGAAGTCGTTGACCTCCCGGTCGAGGCCCGGGTAGGCCGATTGCGAGATTGCTGCCATGACAGACCCTCCTTCGCTCTGTGAGTTCGAACTTCGCTTGCAATGAGGCCGGCCGGGGCGTCACCGCGGCCCATGATTCGTACATGGACCCAGCGCGGGGGTGGCGTCAAGGATGCTCGTAGGCGAAGGTCTGGTGACGAGGACGAAGTGGCGGCACGGCAACAACGCTACCATCCCGCGATCTCGTACTCGGAGGGCCGGAAGTGGCGGGCGCGGGCCACGTACTCGGCGGCGAAGCCCGGGTAGAGGGAGTGGTTGCTGCCGTCGTCGGACAGGTACCAGCTGTGACAACCCGACCACACCATGTACTTCATGCGGCCCTGGATGCCGTCGTTGTAACGGTCCTGGACGTCCTGCCGGATGTCCACGAAGCGCAGATCGTCCTGCATGATCTTGCGGATCGCCTGCAGAGCGTGCGTGATCTGCGCTTCGGTGTAGACGAGGACGGAGGTGTGGCCGGGGCCGGTGTTGGGTCCCATGAGGATGAACCAGTTCGGAAATCCGGACACCGCCATGCCCTTATAGGCGACGGCGCCGCGGCTCCACGCCTCGTCGAGAGTGCGGCCCCCGCGTCCGGTCACCGGGAACGGGGCCGACGTGAGACCGAGCGCGAAGCCCGTCGCCAGGATGATCGCGTCGACCTCGTAGAAGGCGCCGTCGCGAGTGGCGATGCCGGTCGGGCGGATCTCCGCGATCGGCTCGGTGACGAGATCCACGTTGTCGCGCTCGAAGCTCGCCCAGTAGTCGTCGGAGATGAGGATGCGCTTGCAGCCGAACTGGAAGCTCGGCGTCAGCTTGCGGCGCAGCTCCGGATCGCGCACCTGCGCGCGCAGGTGCATGAGAGACATCTTTTCGCCCAGGGCGGACAGGCGTGGCGCGTCCAGAAAGACCATCGGTCCGAAGAGCTCGCTCAGCCAGTACTGCAGGTAGCGGCTGGCTTGAAGCGCCAGTGGCAGTCGGGCGAAGAGACGCCGCGCCCGATCCGAGTAGACCTTGTCGTGCTTCGGCACCACCCAGGCCGGGGTGCGCTGGAAGACGCTGAGCTTGTGTACGAGGGGGGCGATCGACGGCACGACCTGGACCGCGCTGGCGCCGGTCCCGATCACGGCGACCTTCTTGCCCGCGAGGTCGTAGTCGTGGTTCCAGCGCGCCGTGTGGAACATCTGCCCGGCGAAGCTGCCGATTCCGTCGATGTTCGGCAGGGCGGGATCGACGAGCCCGCCGACGCCGGAGACGACGACGCGCGCCGCGAATGTCTCGCCGCCCTTCGTCGTCAGGGTCCAGGCGCCGCGCTCCTCGTCGAAGCGCGCGGCGGCGATCTCGGTGCCGGTCCGCAGGTGGCGGCGCAGCTGCCACTTCTCGACCAGCCGCAACAGATAGCCCTGGATCTCGGCAGAGGGGGCGAACTTGTGTGTCCAGTCGGGGCAGGGCTCGAACGACAGCGAGTAGACGTGCGACGGGACGTCGCAGGCGGCGCCCGGATAGGTGTTGTCGCGCCACGTGCCGCCGATGTCGTCGGCGCGCTCGAAGATGGTGAACGACTCGATCCCGGCCTTGCGCAGCTGGATCGCCATGCCGATCCCCGCGAACCCGGCGCCGATGATCGCAATCGGGAAGTCGTGCCCTCTGCCGTTGCCGTTCTGCCTGCCGTTGCCCTGCATCGTCGATCTCCCGCCCTCAGCTCTTCAGCCCGGCGAAGAAGGCGCGGATGCGCCTGGCGTTGGCGCCGATGTCCCCCTTGCCGTCGCGCGACTTGGAGCGCATCTGCACGGCGCTGCCGCCGTCCTGCGGCCGCACCTCGATGACGAAGTCGTCTTTGAAGTGGAACAGCGACGTCGTGTCGATGCCCTCCAGGGCGTGCGCCGTCGCGTCCTCGCGCGTGATCTGCCAGCCCTTCATTCGATGAGCCGCGTCGCGCACGCGGGCGAACGCCTGGTCCGGCGGAGCGTCGAGACGCGCCGGGCCGAGGTCGGGATAGCCGGCCTGCTGCTGGCGCGCGAAGCTCTCGCCCGGATAGCTCATGTCGCGCCCCGAGTTCCCCGGCAGCATCGGAGCGTTGACGAACTTCGGCGGGTTCGCGGTGTCGGTGGTGATGTCGTTGATGCGCGGGTACTTGCGACCCGGCAGGGCGGTGATCAGGGCGATCGCGACGACGAAAAGGGCGGGGGCCAGCCCGCGCAGGACGGTGCCCCGCACCTCGGCGGGAGCCGTCGCGAGGGCGATCAGGCCGACGACCGTTCCCAACAGGCCGAGCAGGATACCCAGGGCGAAGAGCGCGAAGCCGACGATCGGCCGGATGATGTTCGCGTAGGCCGCGAGCGGTCCCGCGGCGAAGACGACGACGGCGAGGCCGCCGAGCCAGAGAGTGGCGCGCACCATGAGGTACCTCCGAGAGGAAGGGGTCTTCGGATTGGTAGGCGTAGACGCGAGAACTGTCAATTGAAACGGTGAAGGGTCACCGGGCACTCGTCACGCCCCTGTCCACTCCAACCCTCCCCCCACCGGAAGACAGGCTGCGGCGATTCGCGCTATACTACTGGCGTGGTCGTGGAGGGAGGAAGTCGGTGAGGTGATGGGGCGCGCGGCTCGCCGATCCCGACAGGCGCGGAGCGCCGTTCGCGCCACTGTCGCCGGTCTCCTTCTCGCCGCGCTGGCCGGAGGGTGCGGCGCGCGGACCGTCCCGCGCATGGAGGTCACCGCCTACTGCGGCTGCGGCGCGTGCTCGGGCTGGGAGCGCGGCAGCTGGAAGTATCTGAAGCTGAACTTCTGGAACCGCTACGTCAGCGTCGGGCCGCGCAAGGGACAGCCGTACTCGGGCCTGACGGCGAGCGGGACGAAGCCGCACGAGCCGCATCCCGGCCTCTTCTCGACCGACAGCCTGACCCACCCGTGGATCGTCCCCTTCCGCCTGATCTTTCCGTGGCTGTGGTTCGCGCGCGACGGAACGCTGGCGGCGGACACGCGCTACTACCCCTTCGGCACGCGTTTCTACGTTCCCGGGTACGGTTACGGGTCCGTCGAGGACCGCGGCTCCGGCGTCAAGGGGCCGCACCGACTCGAAGTCTACTTCGGCTCGCACCGCCGCGCGCTCCGTTGGGGAAGGCAGCGCATCGACGTGCGACTGCTGGACTAGGGCATTGAAAGAGACGGAAAACCCTTCGACAAGCTGAGGGTGAGCGGAAGATGATCATTGAAATCGGGGACGGGAACCGCGGTGGCGAGTGATGCCTCCGGCATTCGAGGACATGCGGGCTTGTCGGAGCCGTTGATCCTGCTGTCGATCGGTGCCGCGGCGCTGGTGGTGTCCGGCATCCATCCGTACGACCCCGGCACCTGGGTGCTCGAGGTGTTCCCGATTCTGCTCGGTGCGCCGATTCTGATCGCCACCCATCGCCGCTTCCCGCTGACGTCGCTCGTCTACCGGCTGTTGCTCCTGCACGCGTTCATCCTCATGCTCGGCGGACACTACACCTACGCACGAGTTCCGCTCGGGTTCTGGGTGAGCGACCTTCTCCACCTGTCGCGCAACCACTACGACCGCCTCGGCCACTTCGCGCAGGGCTTCGTTCCCGCCCTCCTGACGCGCGAGGTCCTGCTCCGGCTTTCGCCGCTGCGGCGCGGCAAATGGCTCTTCTTCCTGGTCGTCTGCGTCTGCCTGGCGATGAGCGCCTTCTACGAGTTCATCGAGTGGTGGGCGGCCCTCATCGGCGGCTCGTCGGCCGACGCCTTCCTGGGCACGCAGGGCGATCCGTGGGACACGCAGTGGGACATGCTCCTCGCCTTGGTCGGTGCGATCAGCGCGCTGCTCCTCCTTTCCCGCGCCCACGACCGGGCGCTGCACGCGCTCGATCGATCGAATTGACGGGATTCGCGGGACAGACGGAGTCGAGGAAGGAATTTCTCGCGCAGAGCAGGGCCGCGGCGCCTGCGCGCGAGTTCATTCCGGGAGTCGAGCTCGCCTGATCAGCTCGCGCTCGAGGCGCGGCGGATCGACGACCAGCGGAAGGGGGCGGCGAGGTTGGCCCAGAAGCCGGTGGGGAAGGCGGGCAGGTCGGCGATGCCGATGTCGGAGGGCGGGCGCCGGTCGGTGGGCAGAAAGCGCGTGCCGAAAACGACGTCCCAGAAAATGACGTTGCCGCCGTAGTTGTGGTTCGCCTCCTCCACGGTCTTCGAGTGGTGCCACCGGTGCAGCTCGGCCATGCTGAAAATCCAATTCAGCGGACCGAGGCGGAGCTGCAGGTTGGCGTGCTGGAAGGCGCCGTGGATCGCCGAGAAGACGACGTCGAGCGCGATCACCGCCTCGCCGCAGCCGAGGAGCACCAGGACCGCCAGGCGGACCGTTCCGATGAAGAAGAGATCGACGGGGTGAAAGCGAACGGCATTGAGCCAGTACAGGCGCGGCGCGCTGTGATGGGTGGCGTGGAAGCGCCACAGCCACTCGTTCTCGTGCATCAGACGGTGGAACGAGTACTCGAAGAGCTCACCGACGACGAGGGCGAGAACGAGCTGCGGGAAGAGCGGCCAGTCGGCCGGCCAAAGACCGGCGCCGAGCCGGCGCGACAAAGCTCCCGAAAGCGCCACGGCGCCGGCGAGCAAAGCCGGCTGGATCGTGCTGGCGACCGCGCCGTTGGTGAAGAAGAGGCCGATGTCCGTTCGCAGGTCGCCCTGCGGGTGCAGCCAGCCCCCCTCGTACGGGAACACCCGCTCCAGCGCGGCGATGAGTGCGTAGCCACCCAGGATGAAGGGGACGATGGCGGTGGCCGGGGCGACGCCGCGCGCCATCAGGAGCGCCGATCCGCCGACGGTAGCGGTGATCGAGAGCGGGAAGATCGTCCAGGAGAAGATGTGCGCGACGCGCTGCTTCATGGTTTCTCAACTGGCCTTTGGGCCATCCCGAGTCAAACACGATCGACGGCTCGAAGGCAAAAGCCGCCGGCGTCGGCGTGCTGCTTTACCCCTCTCTAGACTGGCCCCTTGCCTCGCGGCCGATTCCCCTGGTACTGGCGGACCGGTTCGCATGAGAGCGGGAGGTTGCGTGGCCGAGACTGAATCCAGGGATCTCCTCTTGCTACACCCGGCCCTTGCCGTGACGGGGCGGCTGATGTTCGCCCTCATCTTCTTCCTCTCGGGAGTCACGCACTTCACCAGCCTGGGCGACTACGTCGTCTTGATGCCGGCGGCGATTCCGTTCCAGGCGTTCTGGGTGGTGATCTCCGCCGTGGTGGAGCTGATCGGCGCGACGCTGATCGCCACCAACCGGTACCCGCGTCTGGGCGGCTGGTTGATCGTCCTGTTTCTCGTGCCGGTGACCGTCACGGTGCACGGTGTCGGGATGATCACCGCGCCGGACGCGCAGATACAGGCCATCCAGACGTCGTTCTTCCTGAAGGGCGTGACCATGACCGGCGCGGCGCTGCTGATCACGCAGCTCGGAGTGAAGGGGGCTGCCTCTCGAGGCCGCGCCCGAGCTGACCTCCGATAGCCGCCTTCATGGCCACTCCCGTCGGCAGTAGAGTAGAGCCGTAGCTCTGCTCCCCCCCGGCGACACTGGAGACCGGGCAAGTGTCATGCCGCCCATAGGTTCGACCGATTCGACACCAAAATGACTGCGCAGCGATCCGCCGGGGAAAAGACTGGTCCCCGTCGCGGTCCCAATCGGCCAGCGGCATGGCAGGTGCAACGTTCCCGTTTACGGAACCCGCCGCAGCGAGGCCACAGCCGCCCTGCGGACCGGCCACGATCATGCGAACCCCCCCAGCGAATGTCGATTCGGCGCACCTACGCCATCAAAACGAGTTGCTGCTGGTGCAGCGGTTGCGCGTCAGCTTGTGGATCATGCTGCTCGGGCTCGTCCTACTCACCGCCCGAGACCTGTGGCGCGATCCGCTGCCCATTTTGCCGACCTATGCGGTTCGATCCGCTTTCGCGCTGCTGTTGATCGCGCTGCTGCAGGCGTTGCGACGGCCGCGGCTGGCGACCCACTCGCTGGCGCTCGCGATCGTGGCCAGCGTCGCGCTCTGCGTCGAGGCGACGGCCGTGAGCATCTTGCGGCATGACACGGTAACCACATCGCTGATCCTCGGCAGCGGCTGCATGTTCGCGGCGACGCTGTTTCCCTGGGGGCTCCGGCCACAGCTCGCTACCGTGATCTGCGCCGAGCTGGCCGTCCTGGCGAACGCCTGGTGGGTGGCGGGAAGTCTGGCCCCGGCGCTCGGCTACACGGGAACCGCGGCCGTGGTCATGTTCGCCGCCTCGGTCTACGTGGCCTACGAGCTGGAGCGCCAGCGCGGGCTGGTCGTTCAGCGCACGTTGGCTCTGCGCAACAGCGAAGCGCACTTCCGAACGCTCATCGAGAATGTCTCCGACCTGGTTGGCATCGTCGACGTCGACGGCATCGTTCAGTATGCCAGCCCGTCGCACGAGCGCATGCTCGGCTATCCCGCCGCCGGGCTGGTCGGAACGAATGCCATCGCCCTCGTCCATCCCGACGATGTCCCTGCGCTCATACAATCGTGGGCGCCGGCGATCGTCGACCAGCCGGGCACGGCGCAGGTGGTCGAATGGCGCGCGCGCCATCGCGACGGGTCATGGCGCTATCTGGAGACCATCGGCCGGAAGCTCGGCGAGCAACCGCTTGCGATCGTGACCTCGCGGGACATCACCGAACGCAAACGGATGGAGGCAGCTCTCGAGTTCAGCAACACGATGCTGTCGACCGAGCAGCAGACATCCATCGACGGGATCCTGGTCGTCGACGAGCAGCGACACGTCATTTCCATGAATCAGCGCTTCGTCGATATGTGGGGCGTTCCACCCGATTGCGTCGCCTCGGACGCGGATGCACCGGTGCTCGAATGGGTCCTCGCCAAGGTGGCCGATGCCCAGACCTTCCTGGCGCGGGTGACCTACCTATACGAGCACCGAGACGAGAGAAGTCGGGAGGAGATCGAGCTGCTCGATGGGCGCGCCTTCGATCGGTATTCGGCGCCGATGCTCGGTCCCGACGGCCGGTACCACGGCCGGGTGTGGTACTTCCACGACGTCACCGACCGCAAGCGGGCCGCCGAAGAGTTGTGCCGCGCCAAGGATGCCGCGGAGGCGGCCAACCGCGCCAAGAGCGAGTTCCTCGCGAACATGAGCCACGAGATCCGCACGCCGATGAACGGCATCATCGGGATGGCGGACCTTCTCGCCGATACACCGCTCGCGACCGAACAGCGGGAATACCTCGAGCTCATGCAGTCCTCCGCCGACGCGCTGATGGCGGTCATCAACGACATCCTCGACTTCTCCAAGATCGAGGCGGGCCGGTTCGACATCGACCGGATCGACTTCCCTCTGCGCGATTGTCTCGAGCAGACCGTGAAGATCTTCCGCCTGCGCGCACAGGAGAAGGGCCTGCGGCTGACCGTGCAGGTCCCGCCCGACGTACCCGACGCGCTCGTCGGCGATCCGGCGCGTCTGCGACAGATCGTGCTCAATCTCGTCGGCAACGCCATCAAGTTCACCGAGCACGGCGACGTCAACGTGGCGGTGCAACCCAAGGACATCGCGCCGGGCTCCGTCGAGCTGCACTTCACCGTGCGCGACACCGGCATCGGCGTTCCACCGGAGAAGCAGCAGGGCATCTTCACCGCCTTCCAGCAGGTCGACAGCTCCACCGCGCGCAAGTACGGCGGCACGGGGCTCGGGCTGACGATCTCGGCGAAGCTCGTGGAGATGATGCACGGCCGTATCTGGGTGGAGAGCGCGGTCGGCGCGGGGAGCACGTTCCACTTTACCGCGTGCTTCACGGTTCAGCCCGCCGCCGCGACACATCCGCGATCGGCGCCGGCCGCCACCTGTACCGCCACGCGTGAGGCGTATTCCACTTCCCGGTCGCTGCACGTGCTGCTCGCCGAGGACAACGTGGTCAATCAGAAGCTCAGCACGCGCCTGTTGGAGAAGCACGGCCACACGGTCGAGGTGGCCGCGACCGGAGCGGCTGCCGTGAGCGCGTTCGACCGGGAAGCTTTCGACGTCGTGCTGATGGATGTGCAAATGCCGGAGATGGACGGCTTCGAAGCAACCGCGGCGATTCGGGCGCGTGAGCAGATGAGCGACACGCACATCCCGATCATCGCCATGACCGCTCACGCCCTGAAGGGCGACGAGGAGCGCTGCCTGCAGGCCGGCATGGACGGCTATGTCGCCAAGCCGATTCAGCCGAGCAGATTGTTCTCGCTCATCGACTCCCTACTGCCGTTGGGTCCGCCCACTGCCGCTGCACCGGTCGAGCCGCCGCCGGCTCGGACAGCGGCGGAGGCGACCGGTTAGTTAGCACAGCGCCCGCTGGACGGTTGAGTCATGCAGACAGCTCGAGGCGAATCCATTTCCGACGACGTGCGCGCCGAGACCAACGCCCTGTTCACATCGCGACTGCGCGCCACCCTGTGGATCATCGTCTGCGGTCTTCTCGCGTTCAGCGTACGCGACCTCCTGAGCGACCGGAGCCTCGACGTCACCCCCTATGTGATTCGCGCCGCGGATGTCTTGCTGGCCTTCGGTCTACTGGCCGCGCTGCGTGCCGACAAGCTTACCCGGTACGTGGGGGCGCTGGGGCTGGTGGCCGGCATCGCCCTGTGCCTCGAAGCTGCCGTGGTGAGCAACCTGCGGCAGGACACGGTGAGCGCCCCGCTTCTGTTGAGCGGTATGGCCATGTTCGGAGCAATCATGTTCCCCTGGGGAGTGACGCCGCAGCTGGGCCTCGTCGTGGCCGCCGAGCTGGCGATCCTTTGGAACGCCTGGGCGGTCACCGGCAGCTTTGGCCCGGCGGTCAGCTATACGGGGATCGCCACGGCCATCATGCTCGTGGCGTCGGTGTACGTGGCGCACGAGCTCGAGCGGCGGCGCCGGGCGATCGATGAGGGAGCCCTGGCGCTGCGCCGCAGCGAGGCCCATTTTCGATCGCTCATCGAGAACTCGTCCGATCTCATCACCGTCATGAGCGCCGACGGCACGATCCTCTACGACAGCCCGGCACACGAGCGCGTCCTCGGGTACACGCGCGAGGAGCGCGTCGGTTCGAATGCCCTGACCCTGATTCATCCGGACGATGCCGGGGCCGTTCTCGGCAGCCTCGC
This sequence comes from uncultured bacterium, assembly GCA_963721115.1. Classification (GTDB taxonomy): domain Bacteria; phylum Desulfobacterota; class Binatia; order HRBIN30; family CADEER01; genus CAVRIA01. The sequence continues at coordinate 98,609 of CAVRIA010000017.1, read as the reverse complement.
CCACGGCCTCGAGATTCCGGGGCAGACCTCCACGCTCGAGTACCGGTATCGCCACAAGGACGGTTCGTGGCGCCACTTCGAGGGCATCGGCCAGAACCGGCTCGACGATCCGAGCGTCGGCGCCATCGTGGTCAACTCCCGTGATGTCACCGCGCGCCGGCAGATCGAAGCCAACCTGCAGCGCTCGGAGACGTACCTCAAGGCTCTGTTCGACTATGCTCCGGACGCCTATTACCTCAACGACCTCGAAGGTCGTTTCGTCGACGGCAACCACGCCGCCGAAGAGCTGATCGGTTACAAGAAGGAGGAGCTCATCGGCGAGAGCTTCCTGTCTCTTCAAATTCTCCCGATCGATGAGCTCGAAACGGCGGCCGGCATCCTAACGCAGAGCACCATTGGGCCAATCGGGCCGGCGCGGCTGACTCTGCGCCGCAAGGACGGTCGTCTGATCACCGTCGAGATCCGCGCCATGCCGCTCGAGCTGAACGGCCAGACCCTCATTCTGGGCATCGCCCGCGACATCACGGAGCGCCAGAGCTTCGAAGTGCAGCTGTGCGAGGCCAAGGAGGCGGCAGAGGCAGCGAACCGCGCCAAGAGCGAGTTCCTGGCCAACATGAGCCACGAGATCCGCACGCCGATGAACGGCATCATCGGCATGACCGAGCTGGCTCTGCAGACCGAGCTCACGGCCGAGCAACGCGAGTACCTGCAGATGGTGCGGCGTCCGGCGAGGCGCTCCTGACGGTGATCAACGACATGCTCGACTTCTCCAAGATCGAAGCCGGGAAGCTCGATCTGGATCCCGTCGCCGTCGAGATCCGCGACGTGGTCGACGACGCCGTGCGGCCGTTGGCGGTGCGGGCTCACCTCAAGGGCCTGGATCTGGCCTACGAGGTGCGCGCCGATGTGCCGGAGGTCGTGGTGGGCGACCCGCACCGACTGCGGCAGGTGCTGATCAACCTGGTCGGCAACGCCATCAAGTTCACCGAGCAGGGGGAGGTGCTGGTCTCGGTCGAGAGCGAGCGGCAAACGGAGACGGAGGAGCACCTGCATTTCAGCATCCGCGACACGGGCATCGGGATCGCCCCGGAGAAGCAACAGGCAATCTTCGAGGCGTTCGAGCAGGCGGACAGCACGACGACGCGCCGGTTCGGCGGCTCCGGCCTGGGACTCACCATCTCGCGCAAGCTGGTGGAGATGATGGGCGGGCGCTTGTGGGTGGAGAGCGAGGTGGATCGCGGCAGCACCTTCCATTTCACCGTGCGCTGCCTGCGGTCGGCGGAGAAGCCGGCGCCCAAGCCGGCGACGCTCACCGAGCTGTGCGGCGTGTCCGTGCTCGTGGTCGACGACAATGCCACCAACCGCCGCATCCTCAACGGGATGCTGACCCGCTGGCTGATGCGCCCGACGACGGTGGATGGCGGCCGGGCGGCGCTCGGCTGTCTCATGCATGCCGCTGCGGCCGGCGCGCCGTTTCCGTTGGTGCTGATCGATGTCCACATGCCCGAGATGGGCGGATTCGAGCTGGTGGAGCGCATCAAGCGGACGCCCGAGTTGGCCGGGGCTACGATCATGATGTTGTCGTCGGCCGACCTCACGGGCGAAGCGGCGCGCTGCCGCGAGCTGGGGGTGACCGCGTTCCTGACCAAGCCGATTCGGCAGGCGGATCTGCGCGATGCCATTTCCCAGGCTCTCGGCGCCGGGAGTCTCGACGCGCTCGAGGTGCACCGGCCGGACGCGCACACGCCGGGCCGGCGCCTGCACGTGCTGCTGGCCGAGGACAACGCCGTCAATCAACGGGTCGCGGTGCGGCATGCTGGAGAAGGGCGGCCACACGGTCGTTGTCGCCGCCAATGGCCGCGAGGCGTTGGCGGCCTCCGAGAAGGAGGCGTTCGACCTCGTGCTCATGGACGTGCAGATGCCCGAGATGGACGGTTTCGAGGCCACGGCGGCGCTCCGCGAACGCGAACGAGCCAATGGCGCCCATGTGCCGATCGTGGCTCTGACGGCGCACGCCATGCGCGCCGACGAGGAACGCTGCCTGCGCGCCGGAATGGACGCCTACGTCTCCAAACCGATCCACCCGGCGATGCTACTCGAGACCATCGAGCGCCTGGTCGGAAGGGCTGTCGAGCCGGTCCCTTGTCAGTCGAGCGGCTCTCCGGCTCACGACAGCGAGATGTAGATCCCTGGATGCCCGCTTTCGCGGAAATGACGGTTGCTGCGGGCTTTCAAGGCGGCGAGCCGGCGGCGGGCAGCTTGCTCAGGCGGCGGGCGGCGCTGCGCGCCGCGAAGTAGCCGCACATGCCGTGCACGCCGCCGCCGGGCGGGGTCGAGGACGAGCACAGGAACAGCCGCGGGTTCGGCGTCGCGTACGGGTCGAGGCGCGCCACCGGCCGGGTGAAGAACTGGAAGAGGTCGGAGACGCCGCCGGTGATGGCGCCGCCGACGCAGTTGGGATTGTCCGCTTCGAGGTCCGACGGCGCCGTGGCGCGGCGCGCCAGGATGCGATCGCGAAAGCCGGGCGCGAAGCGCTCGATCTGTCGCTCGACCGCCGCGGTGCAGTCGACGGTCGAGCGCGCCGGCACGTGGCAGTACGCGTAGCCCGTGTGCTTGCCCCGCGGGGCGCGGCTGCGGTCGAACTGGCTCTGCTGAACGACCAGCACGAAGGGACGCTCGGGATGCTCGCCGCGCCAGACCGCGGCCTCGGCGGCGGCGATCTCCTCGAGCGTGCCGCCGAGGTGCACGGTCGATGCCTCCAGGCAGCGCGGATCGCGCCAAGGGATCGGCCCGTCGAGTGCCCAGTCGAGCTTGAACGCGCCCGGGCCGTACCGGTAGCGGCGCAGCCGCCGAAGGTATCGCGCCGGCAGCCGCGACTCGCACACGTCGGCGAGCTGCGCCGGGCTGGTGTCGAACAGGACCACGCGCGCGGCGGGAATGTCGGCGAGGCGGCGAACGCGCCGCCCGGTTTCGATGCGGCCGCCGAGCTCGCGCAGATGGGAGGCGAGCGCCCGGCCGATGGCCTGCGAGCCGCCCTCGGCGACGGGCCAGTCCTCCACGTGCGCGGTGAGCGCGAAGATCATGGCGACGGCCGCGGTGAGCGGCCGCTCGAGCGGCAGGACGGAGTGCGCCGCGCAGCCGGCGAGCACGGCGCGCGCCCGCGCGCCCCGAAAACGGGCCCGCAAGGCGCCGGCGGCGGGGAGAAGGCCCGGCAATCCGAAGCGGGCGAGGCGCAGCGGGTGCCTCGGCAGGCGCAGCGGGCCGAGCAGATCGGCGAGGAGCTCGTGCGGGTGGCGCAGGAACGGGGCGAAGAGGGAGGTGTACGCGCGCGCGTCCTCGTTCAGCTCGCGCGCCGTATCCTGTAGCGAGCGCCGCAGCAGCACGGCCGGTTCGCCGTCGAGCGGGTGCGCCACCGACGCCGGCGGGCGAATCCAGCGCAGGCCGTGCGCCTCGAGGGGGAGGGTGCGGAGGTAGGGCGACAGAATCCCCATCGGGTGGCAGCCGGAGCAGACGTCGTGCACGAAGCCGGGCAGCGTCAGCTCCGCGCTGCGCATGCCGCCGCCGATCTCGTCGCGCGCCTCGAGGACGAGCACCGAGGCGCCGCCGCGCGCCAGCTCGATCGCGGCGGCGAGCCCGTTGGGTCCGGAACCGACGACGACGGCGTCAACCATGCTCAGATCTCGCCGTAGTCCCAGGGGGCGCGTCTGGCGAGCTCGTCGAGGGCGACGTGGCCCTCCTCGAGGAGGCCGCGCTCGGCGTCGACGATTCGCCAGTGCAGGGTCGACCCGAGCAGCGGCTGCGACTCGACCATGATCGCGCGCAGCTCGCCGTCCTCGAAGTGGCACTGCTCCTGGATGCACTCCAGCAGGCGTTCGTCGCACAGGTGACCTTCGCCGAAGTTCCAGCCCAGAACCGAGCCGGCGACGTTCTCGCCGTCGACGTAGTGGTACTCGTGGAAGGGACGGCCGCCGATCGCCCTCGGAAGCAGCAACCCCAAGGTTCGGCCCTGCAGATGCAGCGAGCGGAACGCCAGGCCGCGTCGGTCCATGCTCGCGGCCTCCGCCGGCGCGAAGCGCTCGAGCTGCTCGCGCAGCAGCGGCGACGCGCGCTTCAGCGCGTCGAGCTTCTTGTGGCTGTCGCCGCGGAACAGCCACGCGTTCCACGCCCAGTTGCCGGCGTAGTAGCGCATCGCCACCAGGAAGGAGACCTTGGACGGAACGAGGTTGCCGATCAGCGGCAGGAGAACGAGGCCGACGACCAGGTAGATCGCCAGGGGCGCGGAGCTCAGGTCGAAGACGGTCACCTGCGGGTAGCCGACGAACAGGAAGAACGCGGCGTACAGGCTGACGAGGTTCCACTCGAAGACGGCGCCGGCCGGCATGTTGCTGAGGATGAAGCCGTGCAGCATCACGACGAAGACCATGCCGAGGACGAGCAGGGGGCCCGAGTGGGTGACGAACAGCAGCGTGAGCGGGGCGCCGAACTCGAGCAGCGTCCCGGCGTGCGCCATCGCCTTGCCCAGGCGCGACGGGGTGAGGTCGTCGGGGTAGGAGACGAACATGCGCCGGCGCAGCGACGGGCTGTGCAGCAACGGGTTGTTCACCGTCATCACCGGGATCACGTAGCCGAAGGCGACGGTGAGCTTGGACACCCCCGCCCAGAACCAGATCGCCAGCTGCACGGCCTTGCAGCCGGGAATCCAGTTCGCCGCCAGCAGGAAGCAGACGATCATCGCGAAGTGGTGCTCGACCCGCGCGGCGAGAAGGATCGTCTTGTCGCCGAGGCCGCACAGCGGCAGCAGGAGGACGACCGGCAGGAGCTGCGCCACGCCGATGTGCGAGGCCATCAGGGCGAGCAGCAGAGAGGCGACGAACGCCGCGTACAGGGTGACGTCGAGCCAGGTCCTGCGTCGCGCCCCCGAACAGCGGCAGGTCCGGAAACGGCGCCAGCTTGACGGTCCCCGGGCGCAGGAAGTGCAGGAAGGCCGTGAACGGCGGCCAGATGTGAAAGCCGAGTGGACCGCTCATGCAGCCGAAGCCGAGCACCTCGACCAGACAGGCCCACAGGAAGGCCTTCTGGAACGCGATTCCCTCGAGCCACCACGAACCGAGGTGCGACGGGCTGCCGAGCCCTCGTGTGAAGCTGCAGAAGAACATCCAGCCGAGGACGAACAGGCACAGCTTGACGGCGTGGAACAGGTAGGCGGCCAGCGGCAGGCCGATCCCTCTGAGCACGTAGTCCTCGCACCCCTCGCGCACCAGCGCGGGGAAGTCCCTTCGGGACAGGTCGACCGCCTCGAGTTGCCGTTGGTCGTTCGGAGCGGTCATTGGTTCCGTGGAAGTGTTGGACACTGCAGCACTTCGACACCCCAGCAATTCAACACTCCAGGGGTCCCCCGACCGCCTGCAAATGCCGCCGCCAGTCGGCGAAGCGCTGCTCGCGCTCGTCGGCGCTCCAGCGCGGGGAGAAGACGCCGCCCGAGCGCCAGCTCTGCCGCAGCTCGTCGACTCCGCTCCACAGGCCGACTGCCAAGCCGGCGAGGTAGGCGGCGCCGAGGGCGCTCGCCTGCACGGTCTCCGGTCGCTCGACCGGCCGGCCGAGAACGTCGGCGAGGCACTGCAGAAGGAAGTCGTTGGCGGCGGCGCCGCCGTCGACGCGCAGGATCTGCGGCGCCGCCATCCCGCAATCCTCGAGCAGGACCTCCAGCACCTCGCGGCTGCGAAAGGCGATCCCCTCCAGGACGGCGCGCACGACGTGCGCGCGCGTGCTGCCGCGCGACAGGCCGCCGATCGCGGCGCGGCCGCTCGGGTCCATGTACGGCGTGCCCAGCCCCTGCAGGGCCGGGACGGCCCACACCCCGCCGCTGTCCGGCACCGAGGCGGCGAGCTCGCCGCTCTGCGCCGCGTCGTCGATCACGCCCAGTCCGTCGCGCAGCCACTGCACCGCCGCGCCGGCGGTGGCGACGGTTCCCTCCAGAGCGGACGGGCGGTAGCCGTTCAGCTCCCAGAGGATGATCGGATAGGCGCCGCGCCGCGACAGGACCGGTGTCGGACCGACGTTCACGTCGACCATCGCCGACGTCCCGTAGGTGATCTTGATGGCTCCGGTGTCGGTGCCGAGCTCGCCGAACATCGCCGCCTGTTGGTCGCCGGCCAGCGCGGCGAGGGGAACCCGCTTCCCGATCAGCTCTTCCGTCGCCGCGCCGTACGGCTCGCAGGACGGGCGGATGCCCGGCAACAGGCTCTCCGGCAGGCGCAGGTGGCGGAGCATCGGGAGATCCCAGCCTCCGCAGACGAAGTCGTACAGGCCCGTACACGAGGCGTTGGAGTGGTCGGTGACGTGCAGGCCGCCGGTGAGTCGCCAGGCGAGCCACGCGTCGATCGTCCCGAAGCAGAGCTCGCCCCGCGCGGCGCGCGCCAGGCCGTCCGGCGCGTTGCGGAGGATCCACTCGACCTTGGTGGCGGAGGCCAGGGCATTGGTGAAGAACCCCTCGTCGCACAGATCGCGAGCGCGCCCGGCGGTGCGCAGGTCCTGCCAGCTCAGGGCGGCATGGATCGGCTCGCCGCTGCGGCGGTCCCACACCAGCGCGGTGGCGCGCTGGTTGGTGACGCCGATCGCCGCCACGGCATCGGGCGCCGCGCCGCACGACCGCAGGGCGGCGCGCGCCACCCGGCAGGTGGCGTCCCAGATCGCCAGCGGATCCTGCTCCATCCATCCCGGAGCCGGGAAGGAGGCGGCGATCTCCTCGTAGGCGCCGCCGGCCACCCGGCTGTCGCGATCGACGAGCAGGGCGCGGACGCCGGTGGTCCCTTCGTCGATGGCGAGAACGCAGGGTCCGATCTTGCCCACGCCGTCAGTCTTTCGGTTCGTCCAGCAGGACGCCGGGGTTCATGATGCCGTGCGGATCGAGCGCGCCCTTGATGGCGCGCAGGACGCTCAACCCCTCCTCGCCGTGCTCGGCGGCCATCCAGCGCGAGCGCACGCGACCGATGCCGTGGTGATGGGCGATGCTGCCGCCGCAGCGCAGCGTCGCCTGCATCGTCTGCTCCCAGCAGGCGAGGTAGGTCGCCTCGGCGTTCGCGGCGTCCTGCGGGCGGGCGACGAAGGTGAAGTAGATGTTCGTTCCCTGCGGGTAGCTGTGCGAGCTGTGGCCGGAGACGACGAGGACGTCGGCGACGGTGCGAACCGCCGCCACCACCTCGCGGTAGAGATCGTGGATGTGGTCCCAGCCCGCCGCCACCTCGATGGTGTCGAGGACGAGGCCCTTGTCGATGAACGACTCGAAGCTGGGAACGTGGTTGCGCTCGGCGAGCCAGTGCTGCACCGGCTGCTCGCCGACGGCGGTGCCGCCCATGGCGGTGCACGCGCCGTGGCACGCCTCGGCCTCGACGGCGGTCAGCGCGACGGGCCCCTCCGAGAGGACGAGCAGAAAGCACGCGTCGTCGTTGGCCCATTGCCCGAAGTGGCGCGCCGTCTCGGCGCCGTCGTAGAGACGCAGCACCGGCGGCTTCCACCCCGCCCGCAGGACGGTGCGGATCGCCTCCAGGCCGGAATCGAAGTCGGCGAACGCGTAACACAGCATCTTGCGGCTCTCGGGCAGAGGAAAGACGCGGAAGGTGACCTCGGTGACCACGCCCAGGGTTCCTTCCGAGCCGAGGAAGAGGTGGCGCAGGTCGGGTCCGGCCGAGCGGCGCGGGGTCGCCTTCACGCGCGCGATGCGACCGTCGGGCAGGACGACCTCCAGCCCGAGCAGGATGTCCTCGATCGAGCCGTAGCGGGTCGAGAACTGGCCGGCGGCGCGGGTCGCCACCCAGCCGCCGACGGTCGAGAGCTCGATCGACTGGGGGAAGTTTCCCATCGAGTAACCGCGCGCGTTCAGCCCCTCTTCGAGGACGCTGCCGATCATTCCCGCCTGCACGCGCGCGCTCAGCGCCGTCTCGTTCAGCTCCAGGAGGCGGTCCATGCGCCGCAGGTCGATGACCAGCGTCCCCGGTCCCGGCAGGACGCCTCCGCAGACGCCGGAGCCGCCGCCGAAGGGCACGACCGGGACCCGCTCTCGGCTGGCGTAGGCGAGCACCGCGGCGACCTCGGCGGTGTCCTCCGGAGTGACGACGCAGGCGGGGCGGTCGACCAGGATGCCGCGCTCGGCGCGCAGAACGGACAGGAACCAGGTGTCGCGCGCGTGAGTGGCGAGTGCCTCCTCGGTCCAGCTGACGCGCTCGCGGCCCAAGAGGCGGCACAGGTCGTCGCGGACGCGCCGGTTGCCGCCCTCACCCATGCGCGGCCTGGGCGGCCTCGGCTTCCGGCTCGGCGCCCTGGAAGCTCTTCACCGATTCCACGTGGTCACGATACTCCGCCACCTCGCGCCGAACCCGCTCGGCGCTCCAGCCGAGCGCGTTCCCCATCACCCGCGCCACTCCCTCCGCCACCGCCAGGCCGTTGCCCGGATCCCACAGCATCAGGCGGCCGCGCCGCTCGAGGAAATCCTCCAGCGTCAGCGCCATCTCCTCGCGCACGGCATACTGCACCTCGCCGCGCGTCACCGGCGGACCGGGGGCGAAGCGCTCGGCGAGAACGGGATCGGCGCCCATCGCCTCGACCATGCGCTCGGCGTTGCTGCCGTACAGGGCGACCAGCCGATCGACGACGTCGCCGCCGACCTCGGGCCACTTGCGCGACAGCTTGAGCGCGTAGGCCGCGACGTCGTCGCCGGTGTCGCCGCCGCTCAGCGTCACCTGATCGCTCTCGCCTACCCGCTGCGGCTGCTCGCGCCCCTGCTCGCGCAGGCGCTCGCAGGCGATGTCGACGACGCGCTCCGACATGCGCCGGAAGGTGGTGAGCTTGCCTCCGGCGATCGAGACCAGACCGGTCGAGCTCGACATGATCTCGTCCTTGCGCGACAGCTCGGACGGCTTCTTCCCTTCCTGATGGAGAAGGGGCCGCAGCCCGGCCCAGGCGCTGACGATGTCGTCGATCTCCAGCGGTTCGACGGCGAACGTGCGCTTGGCGGCGTCGAGCAGGTACTCGATGTCGTCGAACGTGATGAACGGGTCGTCTTCCGCCTGCGGGTAATCGGTGTCGGTCGTCCCGAGATAGGTGACGTCGCCGCGCGGGATGGCGAAGACGCCGCGCTTGTCGCGCGCCGATCATGACGACGATGTGCGACAGGCCGAGGCGCTCGGATGCGAACGCCGACGTGGATGCCCTTGGTCAGGCGCAGCCGCGGCTGTTCCCCCTGCTCGCTCAGCAGGCGCACCAGGTCGACCCATGGGCCGGCGGCGTTGATCAACACGCGGCCCCGCGCCACCAACTCGTTGCCGTCGATGTTGTCGCGCACCGAGACCCCCGACACGCGCCCGTCCTCGAACACGAAGCCGGTCGCCTCGGCGTGATTGGCGACCACCGCGCCGAGACCGGCGGCCGACTTCGCGACCTCCATGACCAGGCGCGCATCGTCGGTCAGGTACTCGTAGTAGAGCCCCGCTCCGTACACGTGGTCCGGGCGCAGCACCGGCTCCAGGGCGATCGTCTCCTCCTTCGACAGCATGCGGTAGCGCTCTTCGTCCGAGACGCCGGCGAGCCGATCGTAGGTCCACAGCCCGACGCTGATCTTGGCGTAGCCGCCGCGGCTGCTGACCGGGACCAGCATCTGCCGCGGGCGGGCCAGGTGCGGCGCCAGCTTGCGCAGCGCGTAGCGCTCGGTCGCCGCCTCGCGAACCAGGCCGACGTCGCCCTGCTGCAGGTAACGCAGGCCGCCGTGCACGAGCTTGGAGGAACGGCTGCTGGTGCCGCTGGCGAAGTCGCGGCGCTCGATCAACCCGACCGACAGCCCGCGCAGCGCCGCGTCGCGCGCCACCCCGGCACCGGTGATCCCGCCGCCGATGATCAGCACGTCGAAGGTCTCGTCGGCCAGGCGCCGGAGGTTCCTGGTGCGGGTCTGCGAAGAGAGCTCGGCGAGCCGGGACATGACAGCCAACCAATCTCCCGCGCAGCGTCGAGTTTGTCAACGAAGCGGCGTTGGGGAGCGTTCAGATCGCTCAGGTCTTGTCGCCTTTGGCCGCCAGCTGGTTCATGCAGCAGCGCATGAACTCCGCCGCGTCCTTGTCGCTCATGTGCGGCTGCAGAGTACGGCACATCTTCTCGGCGGCCTCCCTCTTCATCGGGCCGGCGCCGAGCAGCTTGCTCGTCATCGCCTTGGCGAGATCGCAGGCGCTGTTGAGCACCGTCGGCGTTCCCATCTGTACGGCGTTCTGCGCCACGGCTTGCCCCGCCGGCGCGAACGCCATCGCCATCGCGAAAACCAGAACTGTCTTGTAGGCCACTTTCACGTTTTCCTCCTCCCGGGCCGAATGAAATCCAACAGAGGGAATTTCGTGATGAGAATTCTCGTCGGCGCAAAGTAAGTAGCGAAGCGCCGCGCGTCAGTCGAGCGACCGCCTCCCCTCCGTTCGCGCTCAGATCACTTCCTGGTCGCGCAGCGCCGCCACCTGCTCCCAGCTGTAGCCGAGCAGATCGATCAGGATCTGCTCGCTGTGCTCGCCGAACTCCGGCGCCGGCAGGCGCACCGAACCGGGCGTCTGGCGCAGGCGGACCGGAAGCCCGACCACCTGGGTGGTCCCGTAGCGGGGGTGGTCGAAGTCGATGACGTAGTCGTTCGCCTTCACCTGCGGATCGTCGGGCAGGTCGTCGACGCTGTTCACCTGGCAGAAGATGAAGTCGCCGCCCTCGCGCAGGAGGCGCATCCACGCGTCGCGCGGCTTGCTCGCGAAGACCTCGTCGAGGATCTCGATCGCGGCGCCGGCGTTTGCCGCTCTCGCCCGCAGGTTGGCGAAGCGCTCGTCGGCGCCCAGCTCCGGCCGTCCGAGGACGCGGCAGAAGTCCGCCCAGTAGCGATCCGGCTGCAGCATGCCGAGACAGATCCACTTGTCATCCTGGCAGCGGTAGTGGTTCCAGAGCGGATTGGCCTGGTACTTGCGCGGCATGCGCGGGATGGCAAAGCCCATCATCAGGCGCGCCGCGACGCTGAGCCCCTGCAGCATCGTCATGCTGCCGAGGTGCGACGCGTCGACCTCCTGCCCGATACCGAAGCGCTCGCGTGCCAGCAGCGCGGTCGTGACGCCGTAGGCGAGCATGATCGCCCCCATCTGGTCGGCGATGCCGCCGGCGATCGCCAGCGGCGGCATGTCCGGCTCTCCCGCGGCCAACATGATGCCGGAGCGCGCCAGGCCGAGCTGGTCGAACGACGGGTCGCCGCTCTCGGCGCCCTCCGGTCCGTAGCCGGTCGCGTTGGCGTAGATGAGCTTGTCGTTGTGCTTGCGCAAGGTGGCGTAGTCGAGCCCGAGCCGCCCCGCCACGCCCTTGCGGAAGTTCTGCACGAAGACGTCGGACTTCTCGATCAGCCGGTAGACGATCTCGCTTCGCCGCCGGCTTCTTCAGATCGAGCGTCAGGCTCTTCTTGTTGCGGTTGTTGGCCTCGAAGTAGAAGTTCGGCCGGTCGCCGAGGTCGACGCCGCTCATCTTGATCATGCCGCGGCCCGGATCGCCGCCGATCCGTTCCTCGATCTTGATCACCTCGGCGCCCATGTCGCCGAGCATCGCCGAGCAGACCGGGCCCTGCTGCCAGATCGTCCAGTCGATCACACGGTATCCCTCCAGCGGCAACGGCATCGGCTTCCCTCCTCGATCTGCGCACGCACTCTACGGCGGCGCACGGCGGCGCGGCAAGGCTCGAGCATCTCGCTTCGGAATCGTCGTGCCCTATTGCACGGAGGATGCTTCTGGGAGCGCCGCCGGGTTTCCTGCCGTTGTTGTGGTGCGGGCGTCTCGCCTGCACGGGGTTGGTGTGGGGAGGAGATCAGCGACCCGCTGGGCCGCTGTGCAGGCCGGAGGCCCGCACCACAACGGGAGACAGAGGCCAACCGTTCTGATGCGATGCCGCATGCGACATCGCATTGGCCGTGCGCGGGTTCTTCATATTCATCTTGACATAGCAATCGGGTCAAAATACGCGATGGATTAGGGCCGCGTTCGCGGCCATGGGGGACAAGGCCTCTCTTCCCTCTCGACCCGAACCGCGCCGCTTCGGCAGCAGACACAATCGATCCGCACAGGAGGAAGGAACAGGAGTGGACTCCCGATGAGTCAGGAGAGGAGGGGGAGGTTCTGGATGCGCTGGTTCGGCGGCCGCGCCGGGCGCGAAGAGGACGAGGGCTTGTTCATGGACGAGAGCGAGCTGGCGTTCCGGCAGGGCCGCTACGGGGATGCCGAGAAGCTCCTCACGGCGGCCGTTCGCGAGGCGGAGTCCGGGGGAGAGGACAGCCCGCGTCTCGCCGATGCCCTCGCCAACCTGGCCGAGATCCTGCGCGCGCAGGCCCGCTACACGGAAGCCGAGCCGGTCTACCGGCGCTCCATCGCCGTCGCCGAGGCCGGTCTCGGTCCCCGCGATCCCGCTCTCGCGCGCCCGCTCAACGGGCTCGCCCTCGTCTACCGCGCGCAGGGGCTGTACGAGGCGGCCGAGCCGCTGTGCCGCCGCGGCCTCGAGATCGCGGACGAATCGGACGGCGGCGGCGATACCGCTACGCTCTCCCTTCTGACCAACCTGGTGGCCATCTACCTCGCTCAGGGTCGTTACGGCGACGCGGAGCCTCTCTACCGGCGCATGGTCGCCCTCAAGGAGAGGGTGCTCGGCCCCGAGCACCCCGACTTCGCCGGCAGCCTGGGCAACTACGCCGCCCTGTTGCGAAAGACGAAAGGCGAGGAGGCGGCGGCGCCGCTGGAGGCGCGAGCCGCCGCGATTCGCGCCAGCCGCCCGCGCGCCCGGCGGCGCCCGCCGGCTCGCGCGGCGAACCTTCACTGACGCGCCATGGTCACGACGGAGGGGCGCCGCGCCGGCGCGGCAGCGAATTTCCTGGTGGCCGTCGGTCGCTGGGGGGTCGTCCTGCTCGCCGGCTGCCTGATCGGCGCCGCCCTGTGGAGGCTTCCCGAGTGGCAGGCGTCGCGGTCGCACGCCATCCAATCTCCCGTGCAGGCCCTGCTGATCGAGAATGCCCTGCGCCAGACTTGGGGCCTGCTGGTCGGCGCCGGGCTGCTGCTGGTCATCCTCGCCCTCGTCTGGCGCCAGATCGCGGCCAGCCAGCTCACGGTGGCGGCGACCCAGAAGCTGATCCAGGCGGTGCACGACGGCCAGTGCACGGAGCGCTTCAACCGCGCCGTCGAGCAGCTCGCCAGCGACCGCCTCGAGGTGCGCATTGGTGCCATCTACGCCATGGAGCGGATCGCGCGCGAGTCGGAGACCGACCACTGGCCGATCGTCGAGGTGCTGTGCGCCTACGTTCGCGAGCGCGCCGCATGGCACGACGACCGCGAGCGCGCGGCGCATCCGGCCACCGACATCCAGGCGGTTCTCACCGTCCTCGGCAGGCGGGTCCGTGCCCACGAGCGCGAGGGCCAGCACCTCGACCTGCGCCGCACCGACCTGCGCGGCGCCGATCTCAGCGACGTCCACCTGGAAGGCGCCCATCTGATCGAGGCGCACCTCGAGGACGCCGGCATGCAGGGCGCACGGCTCGATCGGGCCGACCTGCGCGAGGCGCACCTGAGCGGCGCCGATCTCGTCGAGGCGAACCTGCGCAAGGCCGACCTGCGCGAGGCGCACCTCGAGTCGGCGTACCTGGTCGAGGCGCACCTCGAAGGCGCCGACCTGGGCGGCGCGCACCTCGAGGGCGCCTACCTCGGCGGCGCTTTTCTGGAGGGGGCGGACCTGGGCGGCGTGCACCTCGACGGGGCCTACATCTACAAGGCGCATCTCAACGGCGCCTCCCTGCAGGGAGCCCGCGTCCTCACCGCCATCGGCATGAACCGCGAGGAGCGCCAGGCGATCAACCGCACGGTCGAGGACGACCCGCCACCGCGCCGGACGCGGCGGCGCGGCCGCACCCGCGATGCGGCCTCCGCGCCCGCCGCCGACACCGACGAGCTGCCGCCGCGGCGCGAGCGCGCTTGAGAAAGTCCCCCCCGATCCCCGCTTGTGACACCCCCGGGGGTCGGGTACCTTCCCTCCGCGATGCCGCAGCTGTCGGAGCTGGAGAACGAGCGCAATGTGGTCCTCCTGACCGGCATCGGCCACTTCAGCACCCACTTCGCCGAGCTCATGTACCCGACGCTCGCCGTGGCCCTGGCGCGGGAGACGGGGTTCCCCCTCGGCCAGGTGCTGAGCTGGAGCTTCTTCGGCTATCTGCTCTTCGGGCTCGGGGCGCTGCCCGCCGGCCTTCTGGCGGACCGCATCGGCGTGCGCGTGCTGTTGATCGGATCGCTGGCGGGCATGGGCGTCTGTGCCCTGGCCGCCGCCGAGTCGACGTCGGGCACCGCTCTCATCATCTGCCTGGCCGGGATCGGCGGCTTCGCCAGCGTCTACCATCCGGCCGGCATGAGCCTGATCTCGCGCACCGTCACGGCGCGCGGCCGCGCCCTCGGCGTCAACGGCATCTTCGGCAGCGTGGCGATCGCGTCGACGCCGGTGATCGTCGCCGCGCTCTGCGAGGCGCGGGGCTGGCAGGGAGCGTTCTACGCGACCGGCCTCAGCCTCTGCATCCTCGCCGCCGCGTGCGCCTTCCTGCCGATCGACGAGCGCCCGCGCGCGGCCGAGCGCCGCCCGCATCTTCCCGTCACCGCCACCCGGCACGGCGACAAGCTGCTCTTCGGCCTCCTCTGCGTGTCGGCGATGCTGGCGGGCATCAGCTATCGCGGGAATACCCTGCTGCAGCCTGCCTACTTCGCCGAGCGTGTCTCGCTGCTCGGGTTCGGAGCGACGACCTCGCTGGTCTACCTGTTCGGCATCGGTGGCCAGTACGTCGGCGGCATCCTCGCCGACCGCTACGACCTGCGCTGGCTCTACCTCCTCTTTCACGCCTTCAGCCTTCCCGCGCTGCTGGCGATGACCGCTCTCGGCGGCGTCCCGCTGATCGCCAGCGCCGCCGTCTTCGTCTTCTTCAGCATCGGCATGCAGCCGATCGAGAACAGCCTGTTCGCCCGTCTGACTCCGCCGCGCTGGAGGGCGACCGGCTACGGCGTGAAGTTCATTCTCACCTTCGGCGTCGGCTCCTCTGCCGTCTGGCTGGTCGAGTGGGCGCAGAACGCCGGCGACCTCCGCTACGCCCTCCTCTGCCTGGGCGTGGTGATCGCGGCGCTGCTCGCGGTCATGGCGCTGTTCATCGGCCTCAGCGCCGGGGTCGCGGTGCGCAACGACGCCGGGGGAGAGCTGCTCGGCACCGCGCCGCCGCTGCGCGGAGGGGAGAGCCCCGCGTCGTGAAGGAGAGTGGCGACACGAGCCGCGACCCCGGGCGCGGCGAGCGGCACGGGTCGCGCGCCGTCCCGACCCCGTCGCGTGCGAACCGCGATGGCGCTCTGTCGCTCACGCTGGTGCGTCACGGTGAGACGCTCGGGCAGTCGAGCGTCCGCTACTACGGCCGCACGGACGTGGCGTTGAGCAGCGACGGCGAGGCGCAGATGAGGCGCGTCCGCGCCGCCCTCGCCGGCGAGCGCTTCGACGCGGTGTTCAGCAGCCGCCTGCGGCGTTCCCGGCGCGGCGCCGAGCTGATCGCCGGCGGCGCTGCGGCGGTCACGGCGGTGGCGGCGTTCGACGAGGTCGACTTCGGCCGCTGGGAGGGGTGGACGCGCGAGGAGATCGCGATGCGCGACCCCGACGACTTCCGCGCCTGGCAGTCGTACGGCGAGTCCTTCCGCTACCCCGAGGGCGAGTCGCGGCCGGCCTTTCGCACCCGCGTCGTCGCGGGCCTCGCCGAGGTGCTGAGCGATCCGTCGCCGCGCGGCGTGCTGATGGTGCTGCACAAAGGGGTGATCGCGGTCATCCTCGACGAGCTCCTGCGGCTCGGCCCCGCGCGGCGCGGGCACCTCGGCATCGAGCTCGGATCGATCCACGTGGTCGCGCGGCGCGGCGGCGAGTGGACGGCGGCGGCGCTGAGCCGCGTCGACCATCTCGACGGCGTCGTGGAGAACGGGCGGTGAACCACCGGCTTCTCCCTCGCCCGGTGCGCCGCAGGCCGCCGCTCGATCCGCCCGCCGTGGCGCGGCGCCTGAACGGGCTCGAGCTGTCGCCGATCAAGGAGATCGAGCTGCGGGCGAGCCGCCTGGTCGGGGTCGTCTCCCTCGCCCAGGGAATCCCCAGCTTCGACACGCCCGAGCCGATCAAGCGCTTCGTCCAGGAGAGGATCGCCGAGGGATCGTGCGCGCGCTACTCGGTCACGCCGGGTCTGCCGCAGCTGCGCGAGGCGATCGCGGAGACCCTGCGCCGCGACGGCATGACCTACGACCCGGACGGCGAGATCATCGTGACCGTCGGCTCGATCGAGGCGATCGCGGCGACACTGCTGGCCACCATCGACCCCGGCGACGAGGTGCTGGTGGTCTCGCCGACCTACGCGTCCTACCTGCCGGCGATCCAGATCGCCGGCGGCGTGCCCCGCTTCGTGCCGCTCGACGAGGATGCCAACTTCGACCTCGATCCGGACGCGATCGCGGCGGCGGCCGGCCGGCGCACGCGCGCGCTGCTGCTCTGCAACCCGAACAATCCGACCGGAACCGTGTTCTCGCGCGAGCAGACGCGGCGCATGCTGGAGGTCGCCGAGCGCCACGACCTGACCGTGATTACCGACGAGGTGTACAAGGACTTCGTCTACGGCGGCGCCCGCATCCACAGCGCCGCCATGGAGCCGGCGGCGCGCCACCGCGTCGTCCGCGTCTGCTCGTTCTCCAAGGCTTACGGCATGACCGGCTGGCGGGTGGGCTTCCTGCACGCCGCCGCCGAACGGGCGCGCGAGATCCTGAAGGTGCACGACGCCCTCGTCACCTGCGCCCCGGTGGTGTCGCAGTATGCGGCGCTGGCGGCTCTCGAGCTCGCCGAGCCGGCGATCGCCGAGTTCCGCGCCGAGTTCCGCCGCCGCCGCGACCATGTCATCGACCGTCTCGACGCCCTGTCGCACGTCTTCGACTACCAGAAGCCCAACTCGTCCTACTTCGTCTTCCCGCGCGTCAAGGACACCATTCCGCTGGCCCGAGACTCGCGCCGGCTGGCGGCGGATCTGCTCGAGCGGGCGCGCGTCGCCCTGGTTCCGGGCGTCGCCTTCGGACCCACGGGCGAGGCGCACCTGCGGCTCTGCTACGCCCGTCCGGCCGAGGACATCGACACCGCCTTCGACCGCCTGGAGGACTACTTCGCCGGACGCACCCCGCACGTGACCGTTTCGCTCCCCCCGGCCACCGCCCCGCCGCGCGTCGGGCCGCTGCGCCAGCTCGGCATCGACGTCCTGCGCCGTCTCGCGCGCGTTCGCGTCGCCCGCCAGCGCCCGCGCGTTGTCGCCATCGCCGGCAGCCAGGGAAAGACCATCGCCAAGCGCACCCTGCAGGAGCTGCTGTCCCGCCGCTACCGCGTGCGCGCCAACCCGCTCTCCTACAACACGGCCGTCGGACTGCCGCTGTCGATCCTCGAGGCGGAGATCGACCGCAGTCGCCCGGCGAGCGTCGTGCGCGCCTTCGCCCGCTCGTTCTGGACCGCGTTCGCGACCGGTGATCTGGTCGACGTCATGGTGTTGGAGCTCGGCGTGCGCCGGGCGGGCGACATGCGCGCGCACCTCGAGATCGTCCGCCCCGACATCGTCGTCGTCACACCCCTGGTGCCGAGCTTCAGCGAGGACTCGGACTCGCTCGCGGTCCTGCGCGGCGAGATCGAGGTCCTCTGCGCGGCGGCGGGAGGGAGCGGGGGTGCCGTGCTGCTGTGCGGCGACGACCCGGCGCTGGTCGAGATCGCCGCGCGCACCGCCGGGGCGCGCCTGTTCAGCGCCGCGGACGTCGACCTGACCGACGGGCGGCTGACCGTGCGTTGCGCGGAGCGCCGCCTTGCTGGGGGACGCGACATCGTCGGCGCCAGCGGCCGCGGCGCGATCGCCGCCGCGGTACTGGTCGGCGGACTGCTCGGGATGAGCGACGCCGAGATCGAGGCGTTCCTGAAGACGGACGGGATCGGGTGACCCGGTGGACCTGCGTCTGCCTTGCCAAGCGGCGGGGTGCAGGCTACGGAGACGCAGAGCTTCCCGAAGGGAGAGGAACGATGAGTGAGAAGCGTGGCTGGATCCGCTGGCAGGTGCTCCTGCTGGCGGCCGCAATCGGGTCGATGATCGCCGCGGCGCCCCGCGCCGCCCGCGCCGCCGAAGACTGGAACGACGCGGGGGTCGCCTGGCAGCCGTACGAAGCGGGGTTGGCCAAGGCGAAGAAGGAGAAGAAGCCGATCTGTCTGATCTTTTTCACCGAGTGGTGCCCGCACTGCAAGAACTACAGCGGCGTGTTCCACGACCCGAAGGTGGTCGAGGAGTCGAAGAAGTTCGTCATGATCCGGCTCGACAAGGACAAGAACAAGGAGCTCAGCGCCAAGTACGCGCCGGACGGGCAGTACATCCCGCGCACCTACTTCCTCGCCTCGTCGGGCCAGCTCGACGCGGACATTCACGCGCCGCGCGACAGCTACAAGTACTTCTACGACGAGAAGAACCCGGCCTCGGTGCTGGGAGGCATGGACGAGGCGCTGAAGAAGCTGAAGTGACGAGCTGCCGACGTGGGGGGGAACGCAGATCGATCCGCGGCGGCCGGCTACTCGTGGTAGCCGAGAGCGCGTAGTCGTTCGATTTCGCCGGGGCTCAAGGTCGCCGGGTCGACCGCGTCCGCGCCCGTAGGGGTCCCCTTGCCGCTCACGCGGAGCCGGAAGTGTTCGAGCGCCCGCGCGAGAGCGAGCCGCTGGCGCGCCGGCAGCGCCTTGCCGGTCACTTCCTCCGGGTCTTCGACGACGTCGAAGTAATCCGCTTCCCCGTCGCTGCCGGCAATGAGCTTTCGCTCTTCGTCGATCACGGCATACCGGTGCGGGGTGATGCGCTTCCAATCGCCTTCGCGGATGAGCTCGCTGAATGCGGGGTGCGCGCTCCGGCGCGGTCCTCCGAACAGGCGTCGCCAGATGCTGGACGGGGCGTTGAGGATAGGTACGACGGACCGGCCTTCGAACGATGCCGGCACCGGGGCACCGATCCAGTCGAGCAGCGTGGGCGCGAGGTCGATCAGCGACACGACCTCGCCGGCATCGACCCGTGTGTCGGAGCCGGGAACCAGAATGATCAGTGGCACGTGAATCTCGGGCTCGTATAAGGCGGCCCCGTGCCCGAAGACCCCGTGCGCGCCGAACTCCTCCCCGTGATCCGCCGTGATCACCACGACGGCATCTTTGAAGAAACCGCGCTCGTCGAGAGCCGTGAACAGATCGTGCACGCCCGCGTCGACGCTGGCGACCTCGGCGTCGTAGACGTCTTCCAGATTGCGCAGCTCGTCGCGGCCGAGCGGCCGCCTGTTCGCCGCCAGCTTCGCCACGTTGGCGCGCTCGACGTCGGGCGCGCGCCCTGCGCGCGACACCCGGGCGAGCCCGGCCTCGGTCGGCGTGTACGGCTGGTGCGGCTCCATGTACTGCAGGTAGAGAAAGACCGGTGCCCCGTTCGCGTCGCTCTGCAGCCAATCGAGGGCGCGACGGTTGACGTCCGCAGCTCGCGGCATCGGCCAGCGCAACCGGGGGGAGTGTCTGTCCGGCTTGGCGAACAGGGGCTCGAACAGATCGAACCCCCTGCCGAAGCCGTAACCGGGCCGCCGTTTCGACGGCGAGACCTGGCGGTCGGCCGAGCCGCGCAGACCGCTGTTGGCGACGACGGCTCCCGTCCGGTAGCCGCGCTCGCTCAAGCTCTGCGCGAGCATCCACTCGCCGTCGCCGGGCATCGGCATTGTCGCCGGTGCGGAGGTGACCCCGTGCTGGGAGGGGAATCGCGACGTGAAGAGGGAGGCGACGGAAGGGTTCGTCCACGAGCTCTGCGCATAGGCGTGCCGGAAGACGAAACCCCGCGCCGCGAGAGAGTCGAGAAAGGGCGTCAATCCCCCCGCATTACCGTAGCAGCCCAGCCGATCGGCTCGCAGGGTGTCGATGACGATCATCAAAACGTTGGGCCGCGGCGGCTGGGACCGGCAGGCCGCGAGCGAAGAGAAGGCCAGCGCAGCGCACAGTGCGACGACCCGTGCGCACGCCTTGCGCATATCATGCAGCGGCTTCATTGGTTCCCTAACAACCTAACAGCCCAACAACCTAACAACCTATTTCGAACAACCTATCTTCTTTTCAGTTTGCGAACGTCGCCGACGCGCAGGGTGAAGCCGGTGCGGTCGAAGTAGTTGAGCAGCGCGATGCTGAACTTGCGGCTGGCGCCGATGAGGTCGCGGAAAGTGGCGGCGTCGAGATCGCCGTGCTCCGCGGCGTGGCGCCGGATGAGCTCGCGGGCGCGCTCGACCGCAGCGGGGGCGTAGTAGAGGTCGGGGGCGACGCGCACCACGCGCCCCTCGCGCTCGAGCTGCACGAGCAGATCCTGCAGCCGCTTCCCCGGCGTCGCCAGCTCCGCCTCGAGCAGGCGCACCTCGGGCGGCGTCAGCGCCGCCGCGGACAGCAGCGCCTCTATGCGCCGCGCCAGGCTCTCCTCCGCGTCGCTCAGACCGGTCCGGTGGCCGGGTCGATGCACCGCGCTCTCCCGCCGCACCAGCACCTTCTCCCTCTCCAGCTCCGCGACCACGGCGCGAAACACCTTCGGCGGCAGCTCGGCGGCGAGCTGCGAACGCAGCGATTCCATCTCCATGCCCGGCGCTCTCGGATTGGCGCGGTGGAAATCGTCGAGGGCGGACTCCACCGCGCCGCGCAGGCGCATCCACTTCTCGGGCGTCGTGTACGCCTCCGCCCGCGTCGCGTCGGGCAGGGGGCGCAAGCCGGGGTGGCGCGACAGCAGCTCGCGCACCGAGGCGGCGCGGAGGTTGGCGGCGGCGGCGAGATCGTCGGGCGACGACCGCGAAGTCCTCCTCCAGCGCCAGCAGGGCTTCGAGACGGGCGCGCGGCGTCTCCGCGCGATGCAGCGCCTCCAACCCGGGCAGGCGCGGATCGGCGCGGCGCCGCGAGCGCGGCGCGTACGGGTGGAGCACGACGCCGCCGCCGATGGTGGCGCGCGCGGTCTCCTCGCGCAGGATGAAGCGGTCGCCGCCGAAGGCGGCGATCGGCTCGCGCAGGGCGATCTGCGCCAGGGCGCTCTCCTTGGGCGCGAGCGCGTCGCGGCCGTCCAACCACACGATCTTCCCCATCGCCTCGGCGGTGCCGAGGTGGACGCGCACCTGGGAATGGCGGCGCAGGGGCCGGCGGGCGGCGGGGCGCAGCTCGACGAAGGCGTCGAAGCGGCCGGTGATCCTGTCGAGCTCCGGGTCGCAGACCACCTGCCCGCGCCGCACCTCGTCGCGCTCGATCCCGGCGAGGTTGAGGGCGATGCGCTGCCCGTAGCAGGCGCTCTCCACCGCTTCGCCGTGCACCTGCACGGAGCGCACGCGCGCCTCGCGGTCGCCGGGGAGGACGCGCACGGTGGCGCCCGGCCGCACCGAGCCCGAGGTGGCGGTGCCGGTGACGACGACGCCGTGCCCGCGCAGGACGAAGGCGCGGTCGACGGGCAGCCGAAAGCAGCCGGCCGGCTCGGGGCGGGAGAAGTCGCGCAAGGCGCCGCGGATGGCCTCGCGCAGCTCGTCGATTCCCTCGCCGCTGACCGGCGACACCTCGTACACGGGAGCCCCCTCCAGGGCCGAGCCGGCGAGCAGGATCTCGATCTCCTCGCGCACCTCCGCCCGCCGCGCCGCGCCGGCCAGGTCGACCTTGGTCATGGCGACGATGCCGCGCCGCGCCCCGAGCAGGTGCACGATGTCGAGGTGCTCCTCGGTCTGCGGCATGACGCCGTCGTCGGCCGCGACGACGAGCAGAACGAGGTCGATGCCGTGGGCGCCGGCCAGCATGTTGCGGATGAAGCGCTCGTGCCCCGGCACGTCGACCACGCCGGCGCGCGTCTCGGCGTCGATCTCGAAGAAGGCGAAGCCGAGGTCGATGGAGATGCCGCGCTCCCGCTCCTCCTTCAGACGGTCGGTGTCGAAGCCGGTCAGCGCTTTGATCAGGGCGGTCTTGCCGTGGTCGATGTGCCCGGCGGTTCCGAGGATGGCGTGCGCGATCATGAAAGCAGGTGGTGCCCGCGCCCGCACGTCCGCACGTCCGCGCCTCCGCACGTCGCCACCCTCATCCCGGCACGATCTCCTCGGGCCGCTCGATACAGCGCAGGTCGAGCCAGAAGCGGTCCTCGTGGACGCGGCCGACGATCGGGGGATGCGCGGCGCGGAAGCGCGCGGCGATCTCGAGCGGCCCGATGCTCGGATGCGCGATCGCGACGGCGCGGCTCGCGATCGTCTCGGTCGGCTGGGCGCCGCTGCCGATCTGCGACTCGGCGGCGACCAGCTCGATCCGGTACTCGGCGCCGAGCGCGGCGGCGAGAAGCGGCAGCGCCGCGCGGCCGATACTCTCGAGCTCGTCCAGCCCGCGTGTCAGCGCGCGCAGGGTCGGGAATCGCCGCCGCGAGGTCGGGCGCCGTCCGGTACAGGCGCAGCGTCGCCTCCAGGGCGGCGAGCGTCATCTTGTCGCAGCGCAGGGCGCGCTTGAGCGGGTTGCGGCGCATGCGGTCGATCGCCTCGCGGCGCCCGACCAGCAGCCCCGCCTGCGGCCCGCCGAGCAGCTTGTCGCCGCTGAACGTCACCACGTCGGCGCCGCAGCGGACGCTGTCCGCCACCACCGGCTCGCGCGGCAGTCCCCACCTGCTCAGGTCGACCAGCGCGCCGCTGCCGAGGTCCTCCATCACCGGCAGGCCGTGCCGCCCGCCCAGCTCCACCAGCGCCCGCAGCGGCACGTCGGCGGTGAAGCCCTCGATGCGGTAGTTCGACGGGTGCACCTTGAGCAACAGCGCGGTCTGCGGCCCCAGCGCCCGCTCGTAGTCGGAGGGGTGGGTGCGGTTGGTGGTGCCGACCTCGCGCATCACGCGCGCCGCTCTTGGCCAGGATCTCGGGGATGCGGAACGAGCCGCCGATCTCGATCAGCTCGCCGCGCGACACCACGACCTCGCGTCCCTCGGCCAGCGTGTCGAGCGCGAGCAGCACGGCGGCGGCGTTGTTGTTCACCGCCGTGGCCGCCTCGGCGCCGGTCAGAGCGCGCAGGTGCTCCTCGACGTGGACGTCGCGGTCGCCGCGACTGCCGGTCGCCAGGTCGTACTCGAGATTGCTCGCCCCGGCGGCCGCATGCACGGCCTCGAGGGCCTCGGGAGCGAGAGCGGCGCGGCCGAGGTTGGTGTGAAGAACGCACGCCGGAGGCGTTGACGACGGGCCGCAGCGACGGCGCCAGGCCGCGCCGCCAGCCGGTCGGCCGCCGCCCGCACCAGCTCCTCGTCCGAGGGGGGGGCGTTGTCCCGCCCGTTCGTCAAGGCGGCGCGAGCCTCTTGCAGTACGTCCCGCAGCATCTGCGCGACAAGGTCGCGCGGGTAGCTACCGGTCAGCCTCTCGGCCCCCGGGTGGCGCAGGAGCCGGTCGACGGCGGGCAGGGCCCGCAGGGCGGTCGTCCGCGCGGACATGGGACCGCGATGGTTGCCCGATTCGAACCGAGACGCAAACCGGCGGACAGGGAAAGGGGCGTGACCGGTGACCCGGTGACAGTGCCCCGGCTTTGCCCAGTAGTTCGAGCTGTCGGTGCGACAGCCGAAGGTTGTCGTGTTGCCCCGGGGCTGCGCTTCGCGCGGCTTGAGATCGATCCCCAGCCTCGCCCGAGCCCCAGCCTTTGCTAGGCCCGGGCATTTCAGGCTAGGGTTGTTGGGTTTTGGTTCTCGGTCTCCAACAAACTCAAGAACCACAACCTGGCGGGGCGGCTTCGTGGGGTAAAGACCAGTGACCCAGACCCACCTCCCCCTTTTCGGTTTTTGCGGTTTGTTCTTGACGTCCAGCCCCGACTTGGTTCACGCTGACCGGCGGTATGCTCCAGTCATGCGCTCCGTGCGGAGTCGCGCACGACTGCGGGCAGGAAAGGAACGCCATGAACACCCGTGTCGTGTCGTTATTGGCCCTGTTGGCGCTCGGCGTGCCGGTACTGGCCGGTGCAGACGTCTTCCCGTTCGGCTCGGAGTTCCAGGTCAACACCTATACCTCCGGGTCGCAGCTCTCGCCGGCCATCTGCCACTCGACCAACGGCGACTTCGTCACCGTCTGGGAGAACAACCCCTTCCTGTTCTCCGGCAACAGCACGCGGCACGATCATCTCGGCGCAGCGCTTCGCCAGCAGCGGCGCCATGCTCGGCACCGAGTTCCAGGTCAACAGCTATACGACGGTCGTCTTCGGTCCGGACATCGCCTGCCAGGACGGCGACGGCTTCGTCGTCGTCTGGACGCAGGCGACCGATTCGTACACCGACGTCTTCGCCCGGCGCTTCGCCAGCGGCGGCAGCCCGGCGGGCACCGAGTTTCAGGTCAACACCTACACCTCGGGCCCGCAGGGCTTCTCCGGCTTCGTCTTTCCCTTCTACTCGTTCGGCGGAGGGTCGAGCATCACTGCCGACTCCAATGGTGACTTCGTGGTCGTCTGGGACAGCGACACTTACCTCTCGGGCGGTCCGACGGGCAGCCACCGGGGGATCTTCGGCCAGCGCTTCGACAGCACCGGAACCGCGCTGGGCACCGAGTTCCAGGTCAACAGCTATACCAGCACGACCACCTTCAACCCGGACGTCGCGACGGACGCCGACGGCGATTTCGTCGTCGTCTGGACCAGCTACCCGCAGGACGGCGACCTCACCGGCGTTTTCGCGCAGCGCTTCGCCAGCGGCGGCGCGGCGCTGGGCACCGAGTTCCAGGTCAATACGTACACCCCCGGCTTCCAGAGCGACACCTTCTTCCTTTTCGGCGGCGGGCCGGCGGTCTCCTCGGATGCGGCGGGCGACTTCGTCGTCGTCTGGGACAACGCCGTAGACTACGGCGTCACAAGCACCATTGCCGGGCAGCGCTTCGACAGCGGCGGGGGTCGGCTGGGAACCGAGTTCGAGGTGGCCAGCTACACCTCGCAGTACGATCTGGAGCCGGACGTTGCCTCCACCAGCGGAGGTGATTTCGTCATCGTCTGGGGACGGGTCGCCTACGCCTCGTACGGGACCGCGGTCGAAGCCTTCGGCCGCTACTACAACAGCGACGGGTCGCCGATGGGCACCGAGTTCCAGGTCAACACCTACACGACGGGAGACCAGGGACTCGGGGCGTACTTCTTCGGCGGCAACGGCTCGGCCGTGGCCACCGCTCCGGGCGGGCGGTTCACCGTGGTGTGGGACAGCGGTGCGTCCTTCTTCGGCAACACCACCTCGTCGCCCGTCGCGTCGCGGGCCAGCGGCCAGACGCCGCGCCTCATCATCCCCGGCGACCAGCCGGGGACGCAGGACGGCAGCGGCGGCGGCGTTTTCGGCCAGCAGTTCTTCGTTCCCTCGCCGACGGCCACCCCGACGGCCACCCCGACGGAGACGCCGACCTCCACGCCCACCGAGACGCCCGCGATGCCGATGGTCACCACCGGCACCGATCCGGGCTCGAAGCGGGTCTGCGGCACGGCCTCTCCCAACCTGCCCGACGAGTGCCTGGAGGTGTGCGAGGTGGGCCCGGACAATCAGCCCAACACGATGGACGACGATTGCACGCTCGGCATGGGCGGCACCGATGCGAGCGGCATGTTCTGCATCGACCTGACCCGGCCGCTCGTGCAGGGGGATCGCATCTTCGTGAAGGACACCTGCAACGGCACGTCGAGCACGGTGGACAACGTCTTCGGCCCGGCCGCCGCGCCGGCGCTCTCCGGCGCCGCCATCGCCGTCGCCCTGGCGATGCTGGGCCTGATCGGCATGGTCAGCCTGCGCCGCCGCTCGTCGTGAGATCGAGACGGGAGGGGCGCTCGCGCGCGGGCGCGCGCACCCCTCCCCCCGCGTCCGCGACGGACGCCGATCCGGGGCGGGCCGTTTGGGCTTGACGTCGCCCGGCGAAATGGTCCACTTATAGCGCTTCGCGGCGGGGATTTGTCAGCGACGGGACCGTGGAGCGGAAGGGGACGTCATGAGGACGCGGATCGTGTGGTTGTTGGCCCTCCTGGCGCTCGGGGTGCCGGTGCTGGCCAGTGCGGAGGTCGTAGCCCGTCGGGCTCGGAGTTCCAGGTGAACACCTATACCTCCGGGTCGCAGCTCGCACCGGCCATCTGCCAGTCGAGCAACGGCGACTTCGTCACCGTATGGGAGGCCAACCCCTTCGTGATCATCGGTGCCGGCTACCCCGCGATCTCGGCGCAGCGCTTCGCCAGCAGCGGCGCCATGCTCGGCACCGAGTTCGAGGTGAACACCTACACGACGGCCGTCTTCAGTCCGGACATCGCCTGCCAGGACGGCGACGGCTTCGTCGTCGTCTGGGCGCAGGCGGGTGGCCCGTACCCCAACACCGACATCTTCGCCCGCCGCTTCGGCAGCGACGGCAGCCCGGCGGGCACCGAGTTCCAGGTCAACACCTACACCACGGGGCCACAGGGATTGGCCGGCTTCTTCCCTCCCTTGGCCTTGATTCTGGGTGGGCCGAGCGTCTCCGCCGACACCAACGGCGACTTCGTGGTCGTATGGGAGAGCCAGAACCTCTTCAACTACCCCCCCGTGGGCGACCACCGCGGCATCTTCGGCCAGCGCTTCGACAGCTTGGGAACGGCGCAGGGCACGGAGTTCCAGGTCAACAGCTACACGAGCACCCTCACCTTCAGCCCCGACGTCGCTGCAGACGGCGCGGGCGATTTCGTCGTCGTCTGGACCAGCCGTCCGCAGGACGGTGACCTCACCGGCGTGTTCGGGCAGCGGTTCGCCAGCGGCGGGACGGCCCAGGGCACCGAGTTCCAGGTCAATACCTACACGACGGGCTTTCAGAGCTACAGCTTCGACTTCTCCGGCCGCGGGCCGGCGGTATCCTCGGATGCGGCGGGCGGCTTCGTCGTCGTGTGGGACAATGTCCAAAGCTACGGCTACACCGGCACCATCAAGGGGCAGCGCTTCGACAGCGGCGGAGGCCGGCTGGGAACCGAGTTCGAGGTGGCCAGCTACACCGCGCAGTACGATCTGCAGCCGGACGTCGCTTCCGGCAGCGGAGGCGATTTCGTCGTCGTCTGGGGGCGCACCTGCTTCTACTCGGTGCCACCCACGGTCGAAGCCTTCGGCCGCTACTACGACAGCAACGGCTCGCCGATGGGCAGCGAGTTCCAGGTCAACACCTACACGACGGGCGACCAGGGGCTCTCGTACATCTTCGGCGGCAACGGCTCGGCCGTGGCCGCGGCCCCGGGCGGGCGGTTCACGGTGGTGTGGGACAGCACTGCCTCCTACGTCGGCGGCATGGGGCCTGGGTCGGCGCCGGCCGGCGGCCAGCCGCGGGGCATCGGCCCCATTTTCCCCGGCGACACCCCCGGCACGCAGGACGGAAGCGGCTTCGGCGTCTTCGGCCAGCAGTTCTTCGTCCCCTCGCCCACGGCGACACCTACGGCGACTCCCACGGTGACGCCTACAACGACCCTCACGGCGACGCCGACGGCCACCCCCACGGTGACCACTACGCCGAGCGTCACGGAGACGCCGAGCGAAACCCCGACCACGACACCTGCGCCGCCGCTGATCACCAGCGGCGCCGAGCCGGGCTCGAAGCGCGTGTGCGGCACGGCTGCTCCCGGACCTGCCCGGCAACTGCCTCGAGGTGTGCGAGGTCGGCCCGGACAATCAGCCCAACACGATGGACGACGATTGCACGCTCGGCATGGGCGGCACCGATGCCGAGCGGCATGTTCTGCATCGACCTGACCCGGCCGCTCGTGCCGGGGGATCGCATCTTCGTGAAGGACACCTGCAACGGCACGTCGAGCACGGTGGACATCATCTTCGGCCCGGCCGCCGCGCCGGCGCTCTCCGGCGCCGCCATCGCCGTCGCCTTGGCGATGCTGGGCCTGATCGGCATGGTCAGCCTGAAGCGGCGCCGCCGGGCGTGAGAACCGGGACGGAGGGGCGGTTGCGCGCGCGACCGCCCCTCGGCCCTCTTTCCGTCAGCGGCGGGCGCGCCGGGTTAGGTCGGTGATGGCGCCGACCACCCGCGGCCAGATCGGGCGCGGGTTGTCGTGACCCATGCCCTCGACGATCATCAGCTCGGCGCCCGGGATGGCGGCGGCGGTGTCCTTTCCGCCCTCCACCGGAACCAACGGGTCGTCGGCGCCGTGGATCACCAAGGCGGGGACCTTTACCCCGCGCAGCGCTTCGCGGCGGCTGCCGTGCGCCAGGATCGCCGCCAGCTGGCGGGCGGAGCCGGCGGGGTGGAAGCAGCGGTCGTAAGTGCGCGCGGAGCGCTCCCGGATCATCTCCTCGTCGAAGGGGAAGCCGGGGCTGCCGATGGCGCGCCAGAGGACGACCGAGTGGTCGACGAATCCGGCGCGATCGGCGGGCGAGGGGGTGACGAGGAGCGAGAACACCTCCGGCTTCGCCTGCGGCAGGTCCCGATGCCCGGTCGTCGACATGATGGACACCAGGCTGCGCACGCGATCGGGATGGCGGATGGCGATCGTCTGCGCGATCATGCCGCCCATCGAGGCCCCGCACACGTGCGCGCGGTCGATGCCCAACGCGTCGAGCAGGCCGGCCGCGTCGTCGGCCATGTCGTCGAGAGTGTAGGGCACGCGCACCGGCCCGCCGCTCGCCACCGCCTGCAGGATCCCGAAGATATCGGGGATGCCCGCCTCGTCGAGCTTCGTCGACAGACCGACGTCGCGGTTGTCGAAGCGGATCACGTAGTGGCCGCTCTCCGCCAGCCGCCCGCAGAACTCCTCGTGCCAGAGAATCATCTGTCCGCCCAGTCCCATGACGAGCAGCAGAGGCTCGTCGCCGGGCTTGCCGAAGGTGTCGTACTCGATGCGGATTCCATTCGCTCTCACGTTTGGCATGGCCGGCGATCCTTGCTCGCGTGTCCAGCCGCGTCAAGCGCCGGTTGGCTGAGCCCTTGCACGGGACGGGGTTGCGGCGGTAGGGCCGCTGCATGACGCGCGCGAAGCGGGCCTCCCGCGAGATCAACCGGCGGCTGCTCGTCGTCGCCGCCGTGCTTCTCGCCGTCGCCGCGTCGGGCTGCGGCGACGACAACCAGGGCGCGGCCGTACCGACGCCCACGGCGACGGCGACCGCAACCCCCGCCTCCACGAGCACCTCCTCCCCGAGTGCCACCGCGACCGCTTCCCCCGTCCCGACGTCGACGCCTACGGCGACGCGGCCCGACACGCCCACCGCGACGCCGACCGAAAACCCGCTGCGGCTCCCCGCCCTGCACGCCGAGCCCAATGCCGCCGGACGCGGTCGCATCGTCGACGGCGAGGGGCGCGAGGTGCTGCTGCGCGGCGTCAACGTCAACGCCCTGGTGAACTACTGGAAGGGAACGGATCTCGCCGTCACCTTCCCGTTCACCGAGGCGGACGCCGACGCCATGGCCGCGATCGGGTGGGACGCGGTTCGCCTCCTCCTGTCGTGGTCGCGGGTGGAGCCCGCGCCGGGGAGCTACGACGACGACTACCTCGCCGCGGCCCGAGCGGCGGTCCGCGTCCTCGCCGCGCGCGGCATCTACAGCATCATCGACCTGCATCAGGACGCCTGGGGCGCGACGCTGGCCGCCCCTCCCGGCGAGCCGTGCCCGGCGGGGACGCAGCCGGCCCTCGGCTGGGACGGCGCTCCCGGGTGGGCGACGCTGGACGGCGGTGCCGCGCGCTGTGCGACTGCCGGAATTCGCGAGACCAGCACGGCCGTGCTCGCCGCCTTTCAGGCGTTCTGGGACGACGCACCGGGCCCCGGCGAGGTCGGCATCCGCACCCGCTACGCGCGCATGCTCGGGCACGTCGCCGGCTTCTTCGCCGCCGAGCCGGGCGTTGCCGGCTACGACCTCATGAACGAGCCGAACGCCTTCACGCCGGCCCAGCAGCGGGCGCTGGCGGAGCTGTACTCGCAGGCGATCGCCGAGATCCGCGCCGCGGAGCAGGCGGCGGGCGGACCGAGCCGGCTCGTTCTGTTCGAGCCGTCGGCGCTGTGGTCGGCTCTCGGCCAGGGCGCCCCGCCGGACTTCGCCCGCGATCGCGACGTCGTCTACGCGCCGCACGTCTACACCGGCGGGTTCAACGGCGGACCGATCACCGAGCACGCCTTCGAGGTCGCGCTAGACGAGGCGCGGCAGCTCGGAGGGGCGCCGGTGCTGTCGGGCGAATGGGGCACCGATCCGCATCGGGCCGAGGATCCGGCGGACGGCTACTTCATCCACCACCAGGACCTGCAGGACCAGCTCGGCATCAGCGCCACGCTGTGGACCTGGCGCGAGTCCTGCGGCGATCCGCACAAGGTCGGCGACATTCGCGCCGGGCGCGTTCCCTATCCGTGGGGCGAGTTCGAGGTCGACTGCACCACCAACACGGTCCTGGGAATGCGCGAGGCCCTGGTCCACCAGCTCACGCGTGCCTACGTCCGCACCGCCCCGGGGCGGCTGGCGGCGGCCAGCTACGACGAGGCCAGCGGCCGCTTTCAGGCGAGCGGCACCGGCGCGCCCGCCGGGGCGGAGCTCGTCGCCTTCTACCCGGCGGCGCAGAACGGGACGCCGTCCCTTGTCGCCACCGGTCTGGACGCAGTCCGTCTGACCCCGGCCGCCGGCGGGAATTTTCTTCTGACCGCGCGCGCGGCGGGGGGCGATTGGTCGCTCGCGACGTCGCCGTGAGTCGCGATCAATCGCAGGCGCCGAGCCGTTTCCCCTTCCACGTCGTTCCCATGTTCAGCTCGTGGCCGGCCACGGGCATGGTCATCTCCATCGTGCCGTCGACGCTGTCGCCCTTGGAGATCATCTTGCCGTGCGCCTTCATCGGCGGGCTGCCCTTTTCGGTGCACTCCATCTCCCACTTCAGCGAGTCGGCGGTCTCGGTCCGGTGCGTGACCTTGCACTTGTCGCTCTTCGTCATCTCCGCGAGAGGGTCTCCCTCCTTTTCGGTGATGCACCTGGTATCCGTCTTGGACTGGGGCTCGGCCATCATCGGCGCCTTGGTCGTGGTGATGAACTGCCACTTGCCGGGCTTCAGCTTGAAACCACCCGCGAACGCCGTACCGCTTGCCAACAGGATCGCAGTGCAGGCGACCGACGTCCGACAAATTCCTCGCATCGCATCCTCCCTCTGAACGACTCGCCCGCAGGGCCGGGCTTCTCGAATGGAGCGAGCACTGTGGAGGAGCACGCGCTCGCTTGCAATCCCGGCGCGACCTCCGGCTTTGCTCTGCTGATACCAGGGTAGCTGCTTCGCTGTTCGGCGGCGCCTGCGGCTGATAAGGACGCGCCTCGATGACCACGTCCGTCCTGCTCGGCGCGGGCACCCTGCTCTTCGTTGCCTCGGTCGCCTATGCGTTCAATCGCCTGGTGCGGCTCGGCAACCTGGTGCGCGAGGCGTGGAGCGGCATCGACGTGCAGCTCGAGCGCCGCCACGACCTGGTTCCCAACCTGGTCGAGGCGGTGCGCTCGTATGCCACCTTCGAGAGGGGTGTGCTGGAGGACGTCACCCGCCTGCGTGCGGAATCGAGGCCGGACCGGCCGACCGTCGAGCTGCAGGACCGGGAGAACGCCCTGACGGGCCGCTTGAAGAGCGTCCTCGCAGTGGCGGAGGCCTACCCGCAGCTGATGGCCAACCGCAGCTTCCTCGCTCTGCAGGACCAGCTGGTCGAGATCGAAGACCAGCTGCAGATGGCGCGCCGCTACTACAACGGCACCGTCCGCGACTACAACACGGCGGCGGAGCAGTTCCCGTCCAATCTGGTGGCCAGGGCGTTCGGCTTCACCGGGCGCCCGTTCTTTCAGATCGAAACGGCCACCCAGCGCCAGGTCCCGAACGTGGAGATCCACACATGAGATTCGTCGCCTTGCTGGGAGCGGCGGCGCTGGCGGCGGCGCTCGCTGCGCCCGCCGCCGCGCAGCCCGAGCGCATTCTCGACTTCGACAGCCGCATCGTCGTGGCCGAGAGCGGATCGATGACCGTGGTCGAGACCATCACCGCCTACGCCGCGGGCGAAAAGATCAAGCGCGGCATCTACCGCGACTTCCCGACCATCTACGACGGACCGCTCGGGACGCGCGTCGAGGTGCCCTTCCAGGTGGTGCGCGTCCTGCGCGACGGCTCCAGCGAGGCGTACCACACGGAGCGCCGGGAGAACGGCGTGCGCGTCTACATCGGCCGTTCCGACACCATGCTCCCGCACGGCGTCCACACCTTCGTGCTCGTCTACACCACGAGCCGCCAGATCGGCTTCTTCGCCGACCATGACGAGCTGTACTGGAACGTCACCGGCAACGGCTGGGAGCTCCCGATCGAGCACGCTTCGGCGACGGTCGTCCTTCCCGAAGCCGTGCCGCGCGACCGCGTCCACCTGGAAGCGTACACCGGCTTCCAGGGGGCGCGCGACCGCGGCTACCGGTCGTCGATCGATCCACGCGGCGGCGACGCCCACTTCGAAACGACCGTGCCGCTCGAAGCCCGGCAGGGGCTGACCATCGTCGTCGACTTTCCGAAGGGTTTCGTCCACGAGCCGACGCGGGAGGAGAAGTGGGAGGCCTTCCGAAGGTCCAACGCGGGGCTGTTCGTCGGGGCCGGCGGCTTGCTCGCCGTTCTTCTCTACTACGCGATCGCCTGGCTTCTGGTCGGGCGCGACCCGCGGCGGGGAACGATCATTCCGCTGTTCGAGCCGCCGCTGAAGATGGCTCCCGCCTGCGTCCGCTACGCGCTGGAGATGGGCTACGACAAGCGCTGTTTCACGGCGGCGGTCCTCGACATGGCGGTGAAGGGTGTCCTGCGCATCGATGAGGAGGACGGCGAGTACACGCTCGTCCGGCTGTCCGACGACCGCTCCGCCCTCTCGCTCGACGAGAGGCGAGCGGCGGCGAGCCTTCTCACCGGAGAGCGGCTGAAGCTCACGAACGCGCATCACACGACGATTCAAAAGGCGATCTCCTCGCTGCGCGAGGCGCTGAAGCTGCAGTACGAGGGCAAGATGTTCGTCGCCAACCGGCGCTGGGTGATTCCCGGCATGGTGCTGTCCGTCCTCGCGGTGATCGCGGCGGCTCTGGGCGGGCCGAGCGAGCAGGTCGGGCCCCTCGTCTTCATCCTGATCTGGCTCTCCGGCTGGACCTTCGGCGTGTTCGCGCTGCTGCGCGGAGTGGTGCAGGCGTGGAGCGCCGCCCTGCGCCCCGGACTCAGTCCGCTCTCGAAGATCGGCACCTGGGGCGCGGCGTTGTTCATCACCGCCTTCTCGCTCCCCTTCGTCGGCGGCGAGGCGATGGGGCTCTACTTCATGGCGCGGATGTCGTCGGTGTGGATGCCCGTTCTCCTGCTCGTCCTGATCGGCAGCAACTTCCTCTTCTTCGATCTCCTCAAGCGGCCGACGCGCGCCGGGCGCGCGCTGATGGACCAGATCGAGGGCTTCCGGATGTACCTCGCGACGGCGGAGGGGGACCGCCTCGCGCAGGTCCAGTCGCCGCCGCGGACACCCGAGCTGTTCGAGAAGCTGCTGCCGTACGCGCTGGCGCTCGGGGTCGAGAACGAGTGGTCCGAGAAGTTTTCCGACGTGCTCGCCGCGGCGGGCCGGTCCGAGGGCGGCTACCAGCCCGCCTGGTACCGAGGCAGCGCCTGGAGCAGCCTCGGCGCCGCCGGGTTCGCTTCCTCCATGGGGTCGTCGTTCTCGAGCGCCATCGCCTCGTCGGCCACGGCCCCCGGCTCGAGCAGCGGCGGTGGCGGCTCGTCGGGCGGCGGCTCGTCGGGCGGCGGCGGTGGTGGTGGTGGCGGCGGCGGCTGGTAGCGGCCGGCGCCCTCACCCGCTGGTGATATACGCCTCGAGCTGCTCGATGAGGAACTGCTTCTCGGAGAGGATCGCCTTGACCACGTCGCCGATGGAGACCAGGCCGATGAGCTTTCCTTCCTCGAGCACCGGCAGGTGACGGATGCGCCTGTCGGTCATGATCGCCATGCAGTCCTCGACGGTTCGGTCGGGAGCGACGAACACGACCTTGCCGGTCATCACCTCGCGCACCGGCGTGTCCTTCGACGCCTTGCCCTTGAGGATCACCTGCCGGGCGTAGTCGCGCTCGGAGAAGACCCCGACCGGCCGGCCCCCTTCGCAGACGAGCACGGCGCCGACGTCCTTCTCGGCCAGCAGCTTCAACGTGTCGAGCACCGTCGTTCCCGGCTCGACCGACCACACGTGACTGCCCTTGCGGGCCAGTACATCCCGAACGGTGTCCATTGCACCTCCCTTTCGCGGCGCTCCGCTGCGTGGTGGCCAGGAAGCCTGGTCTGCCGGCATTTTCCCACCCTGGCGCGCCGCGCTCAAGGCACGTGCGGGGAGAATCGCGGCGTCGTGCGTTTCCGGGCCGTCTTCCCGTCGTCGCGGCGGAGCTGTAGTGTGGCGCGGGAGGAGCGACCATGAGTCTGACGAACGATCTGTCGTCTTTCGCGGCGACGGTGGTGCGACTGGGACGGGGTCTCAACCCGCGGGTGACGGCCGACCAGCGCCCCGAGATCGAGCACCTGCTGGAGCTCTACGACTACGAAGGCTGTCCGTACTGCCGCAAGGTGCGCGAGGTGCTGTGCGAGCTCGACCTCGACTACGTCGCGCATCCGGTGGCGCACGGCAGTCCGCGCCGCGCCGCGCTCGAGAAGCTCGGCGGCAAGGTACAGGTGCCCTATCTGATCGACCGCAACACCGGCACGCGTCTGTACGAGTCGGACGACATCATCGCCTACCTGAACGAGACCTATGGAGCGGGCCGGCGCGCCGGCTGGCGCTTGCCGGTCCCCGCCGTGTTGGACGACCTCAGCTCCGCTCTCGTCAGCGGCGTCCGTCTGGCCCGCGGGACGCGCTGCCGGTCCACGGCGGGCGGCGCGCGCGAGCGGCTGTTGCTGTACAACATGGAGGGCTCACCCTACTGCCGCAAGGTACGCGAGGCGTTGACCGAGCTCGACCTCGAGTACGTCGTGCGCAACCTGCCGAAGGGCAGCCCGAAGCGCGCCGAGCTCGCCGAACGCGGCGGCAAGGTGATGGTGCCCTATCTGGTCGATCCGAACACGAAGCGGGAGATGTACGAGTCGGACGACATCGTCGCCTACCTGGAAGCGCAGTACGGCGCGGATCGCGCCCGGGCGAAGGGCCGCAAGAGCGCGGCGCGCAAGGCCTCGGCGGGCTGAGAGGGAAGAGCGGAGGAGTCGAGGCGGGACTCCTCCGCCACCGAGCATGGCCGCCTCGTCGAAGAAGGTCATCTACGCCGCGATGGCGGGCAACACGCTCATCGCGGCCACCAAGTTCGTCGCCGCCCTGACCACCGGCAGCTCGGCGATGCTCTCCGAGGGCATTCACTCGGTCGTCGACACAGGCAACCAGGTTCTGCTGCTCTACGGCCTGCACGCCGCCCGGCGGCCTGCCGACGAGCAGTTCCCGTTCGGCTACGGCAAGGAGATCTACTTCTGGAGCTTCGTCGTCGCCATTCTCATCTTTGCCGTCGGCGCCGGCATCTCGACGTACGAAGGGGTGCTGCACATCCTCCACCCGACCCCGATCGAGAACCTCGTCGTCAACTACGTCGTGCTCGGCCTCGCCCTCGTGTTCGAGGGAGCATCGTGGCTGTTCGCGTTCCGCGAGTTCAAGCAGATGAAGGGACGGCACGGCTACATCGAGGCGGTTCGACGCGGTAAGGATCCCACCGTGTTCGCCGTGCTGTTCGAGGACTCGGCCGCGATGCTCGGTCTCGGCGTCGCCCTGGCCGGCGTCGCGCTCTATCAGATCACCGGCCGGCACCTCTTCGACGGGGCGGCGTCGATCGTCATCGGCCTCATTCTCGGCGGGACGGCGGTCTGGCTGGCCTACGAGAGCAAGGGTTTGCTCATCGGCGAGAGCGCCAACACCGAGGTGGTGCGCGGCATCCGACGCATCGCGCAGTCCTTCGAGTTGGTCGACTACGTCAACGAGGTCCTCACCGTGCACATGGGGCCCGAGTTCATCCTGGTCAACATCAGCGTCCACTTCGACGACAGCGCCAGCGCGGCCGAGGCCGAGGAGAACGTCGCCCGGCTCGACGCCGCGATCAAGCGCGTTTACCCGAACGTGAAGCGCGTTTTCGTCGAGGCCGAGTCGCGCCGGGGCGGCGGCGGTGCGCCTCCGAGCGAGGGCGGGGTTTGAAGCGTCGGGCTCGCCTTCCTCGGACGAGGAGCCTCCACCTCCCCTTTGATCACAAGGAGCCGGTTTGTTCGTGCGGGGCTGCGCGGAGCAGGGTGTGGACCTCGCAGTCCTTCGTGGTAGGGATCTTCATCGCATCGAGTTGGGAGGTTCTTCGTGAAAGTCATCGTGCTCGGGAGCGGCGGAATGGGCCGCTACGCGGCCGCGACGGTCGCGCGCTTCGACTTCGTCGACGAGCTGATCGTGGCGGACCTCGACGGCGACGCGGCGTCGGCGTCCGCCTCGTCGCTACGGCGCCAAGGCCCGCGGCGCCGCCGTCGACGTTCGCGACGGAGCGGCGCTGGCGCGTCTCTTTTCCGGCGCCGGCGCGGTGCTGAACACCGTCGGTCCCTTCTTCCGGCTCGGTCCGCCGGTTCTGCGCGCCGCCATCGGTGCCCGCGTCCCCTATCTCGACATCAACGACGACTGGGAGTCGACCGAGGCGATGCTGGCGATGGACGGCGAGGCGCGGGAGGCCGGCGTCACGGCCGTCATCGGCATGGGGGCGAGCCCGGGCATCTCGAACCTCCTGGCCTGCCTGGCGATGCGCGAGCTCGACGAGGTCGACGAGGTCATTGCCGGATTCGATCTCGACGCCGCCATGCCCGAGAAGCGCGGCAGCAGACCCGCCGCCGCGACGATCCACGGCCTCCATCAGCTCACCGGGCGGATCCGCGTCTTCGAGGACGGTCGCTTCGCCGATGCCAAGCCGATGCGCCGGATCGACTTCGACTACCCGGGGCTCGGGCCGCGCACCGGCTGGACCATGGGCCATCCCGAGGCGGTGAGCTTCCCGCGCCATCATCCGAATCTCCGCGCCGCGCGCGTCGTGATGACCGCGGCGCCCGCCAATCGCGTCGCGCTGCGCATCGTGTGCGCGCTGATCGATGCGGGCGTCGTATCGCTCGAGCGCGCGGCGGCCTGGGTGGAGCGCCTCGAGGGCGTCGGCGGACCGGTCAAGACGCCGGCCGACTACGTGCGCGAGATCGCCACAGACGGTGCCCGCCGTCTGCCCCCGTTGTTCGCCGTCGCCCGCGGTCGCCACCGTGATCAGGCGGCATCGGTCGCCGCGGCCGTGCGCTCCGCGCCCGCCGCCGGCATGGGCGGCGCCACCGGCGTCCCGCTCGCCACCGCGCTCGGCGTCGTTCGTCCCGTCTTGGGGACGAAATGCGGGGTCTTTCCTCCCGAGGCGATCGTCGACCCCACGGCATTCTTCGACGCGCTGGCCCCTCTCTGCTCCCCCGTCTGTACGGGAGTCGGCGATCTCGTCCTCCTCACGCGCTCCTGGGAACCGGTCGACCTGGCGCGCGAGCTGGGGCGGTAGGCTGGCCCAATGCGGTGACGGGTGGGAATGTGGAACGCGCCAAGTACGACCTCATTGTGATCGGATCGGGACCGGCCGGGGAAAAGGGCGCCGCTCAGGCGGCGTACTTCGGCAAGAAGGTTGCGCTCGTCGAGGCGGCCCCGAGCTACGGCGGGACGGCGGCGAACACCGGCGTTCCGGGCAAGGCGATGCGGGAGACGGCCCTATACCTGTCCGGGTTCCGGCAGCGCGATCTCCACGGCCTCACCCTCGCCTACGATGGCACTCCGAGCGTCGACCGGTTCATGTACCGCGGCCGCGTCGTGCGCCAGGCCCTCAATCAGTGGATCGGCGCCAACCTCGACCGCCACCACGTCGACGTGTATCGCGGCCGGGCGGCCTTCGTCGATGCCCACACGGTGGCGGTGGAAGGCGAGACGGGGTCGAGACTTCTCGAGGGCGGCGTCATCCTCATCACCACCGGCTCCAACCCCCACCGGCCTCCCACGATCCCGTTCGGCGAGCCGGGCGTGTACGACTCGGACACGATCCTATGGATGGAGAGACTCCCCCGCTCGTTGACGATCGTGGGGGGCGGTGCCATCGGCTGCGAGTACGCCTGCATCTTCAAGGTGTTGGGCCTGGACGAGGTGCGGGTCGTCCACTCCGGCGATCGGATCCTGTCGTTCGCCGACGACGAAATCAGCAGCATATTGCTCCAGGCGATGGAGTCGCTCGGCATCGAGTTGCACATGACGGACTCGGTCGAGCGGGTCGAGGCGGGTCCTGCCTTGACGCTGCGTCTCCGCTCGGGCAAACGCCTCGAGGCGGAAGCGCTCCTCGTGGCCCTGGGCCGCCGCGGCAACGTCGCCGCCCTCCGGCTCGAGAGCGCGGGGGTGCGGCTCGACGAGCAGGGCCAGCTGCTGGTCAACGAGCACTTCCAGACCAACGTACCGCACATCTACGCGGCTGGCGACGTGATCGGCGGGCACGCCCTGTCGTCGACGGCGATGGAAGAGGCGCGGATGGCGATGGTCCACGCCTTCGATCTCAAGTACAAGTCGGGCGTCAGCCCTCACCTGCCGATCGGGGTGTGGACCATCCCGGAGATTTCGATGGTGGGAGAGACCGAGCAGGGGCTGCGCGCGAAGGGTGTGGCTCACGTCGTGGGGCGCTGGCGATACGACGCCAATCCTCGCGGCGTGCTCATCGGCGAGCGCTGGGGGTTGCTCAAGCTTCTCTTCTCCTGGCCGGAGGAGAAGCTGCTCGGCGTACACGTGATCGGCGACAACGCCTGCGAGCTCATCGCCGCCGGGCTCGTGGCGATGACGCTCGGGGCGACCTGTTCCACCTTCATCGACACCTGCTTCAACTATCCGAGCCTGTCCGATCTGTACAAGTACGCGGCGTACGACGCGATGGGCCGGATCCGCCGAGGAGACGTGTATGGATCGGACGGCGGAAGTGTGTAGGCGATTGAGAAGCTGACGAGTCGACCAACACTCGACGGGCTCGGGCTCATGGGGGTGCAAGCCCTGCCCATTCACAGATCGGGGGATCGTTTGTCCCGGTTACGCTTGCCGCCCGCGAAGCGTCATTACGCCGAGCTCGAATCAGTGTCTGTCCGGGAAACTGTGTCGAGGACGTCTGCTGTAACGAACCCTGCGCCGAACCGGACCAGTTCTGCCATCTGGCAGGTAGCGTCGGCACCTGCGTCGATATCGCTACACCCGCACCGACCACCTCGCACACGGGGCTGCTGATTGGCCTCGTTGTCCTGGCGTTGATAGCGGGGCGAGCGTTGTGGCGGCGGCAGTTGAAGCACTACCTGTGGTTCGTATAGAGCCGGCACGTTCCAAGCTGGGGGCCGGGGCCGTAGCGCCGGGTTTGCCGAGTTGCGATGTGGGGATTGGGGGGACGTAGGAGCGGGTTGAGCGGCGCGCGAGATGGGGTTGTCTGCCTAGACGGAGCGCTCCGTTTGGAGTTGCATTGACATTTAGATATTACGAGCTATCTACGTACGTATGCCTCGCGCTCCGCGCCTGGACTACCCGGGCGCGCTCCATCATCTCATCGTACGCGGCATCGAGCGACGCCGGATCTTCCATAGCGACCGTGATCGCCACTTTGCGTGGGCAGACCTTCTGCGCCGCTCCTTCGAGATCGACATTCTGGCCTGTCCGGACTGCGGCAATCGGCTGCGTCTGGTGGCCACGATCGAAGACCGGCGCGTGATCGAAAGGATCCTCCTACACCTCGGTGTACCGACCGATCCACCCGCCGCAGCTCCGGCGCGCTCGACGCCGTGGCTACCGGGCTGGTCCGATTGAGCGAATCAGCGAATCCCCGGACACATCCACGCTACGCAGTAGCGCTGGCGTCGCCGGGTTGCGCCCGGATCTCCCATTCTCGGCGGCTCTTTCAGCCTGACAGCCGCTCGCGCCCCGTACTACGCGCCTTCCGTGTGAGGTGAAATGCTCGTGAGGGAAGGATTCGGTCTCCCGGAAACCGTGTCCACAACGTCCGATACTTTCTCGTTACGTCAAATCTCCAGCTTATACGGCCTATGCGCCACGAGATAACCGAATGCCTCGCCGAGGCAGCCCACTTCGGAATGGACGTGAATGTGTACGCCAGGCTCCTTGCCGGTCAGAAGAGCGCGGCTTGACGGCACGCGCAAAGCCCGTGGTGATTCGGAGACGGACGACGCCGCCAAAGCAGGTCTCCGTTCCGGCGGCTCGGAATCATGGAAATCCCACGCGAGTACTAACGGTTGGTGGCGAATCATCAGGACCTCCCAGTGGGTCGATGAATACCTCGACGTTCTGGGGCCTGCAGTGATTTCACTAAGGGGATACGGCGATCGGC
Source organism: uncultured bacterium (assembly GCA_963721115.1). Taxonomy (GTDB): domain Bacteria; phylum Desulfobacterota; class Binatia; order HRBIN30; family CADEER01; genus CAVRIA01. The sequence goes on along the minus strand of CAVRIA010000017.1, from coordinate 58,163 downwards.
TACGGACGCACATGCTGTTTCCACGGTGCCTCGCAGTCCGGCAGGTAGCTGAGCGCGGCGATCACGGCCGGGAAGAGCGAAGCGACGACGCGATCAGTCGAGCGAGCGCTTCAGTATGTCTCGCAGCAGTGTCACCAGCTCCGGGCTCTGCAGGATGCGCGTGTGGTCGTAGGCGAGCGGCCAACGTTCCTTCGCGTCGCGGATCGCCTCCCAGCGGACGGCACTGGGGAGGCTGATCGTCGTGTCGTCCACGCCGAACACGAGGTAGAAGGAGACCTCGGGAGGAAGCCGGCGGCGCACGCGCATGGTCGGATAGTCGGCGAAGAAGAGCTCGCCCAGAAACGCGCTGCCGGTCGCGATGTCGCGCCACGACGGCACCACGATCGGCGAATTCTCAGCGCCCTTCTGCGCCGACGTCACCCCACCCCACGGAGTCGAGATTGCAACGAAGAGCCGCACCGGATCGTCGGCCATGCGCTCGTGATTCCGCAGCACGAAGGCGCGAGCGACGAGGCCGCCCATGCTGTGGGCGACGACCGCTAGGCGCGAGAAGCCGAGCCGGAGCTGTAGCTTCGCGACCTGCTGCTGCAGGAAATCGCTTGAGCCGCCCAGGGCCATCCCCGACGGATAGAAGAAGAACCACGGCTGATAGCGTGTCGGGTCGAGCCCGGCGGCGAGCGCCGCGAACTCAGAGGGGCAGCCGGTGGCGCCGTGAACGAATAGTACCGGAATCTTCTGCGGGTCGTACGACTCGGCGAAATAGATGCCGGGGTGAACCTTCCAGGCGAACGAGTAGATGTCGAAGTAGCCCAGTCGCCCGTTCTCCGCGCCGAAACGGGGGGCGGACAGGTCGGCAACCTCCCCCTCGACGGACACCTCCTCGAGGCTCACCAGGAGCTGCTCGTCGGGCGACCGCGCCGCGAAAGCGTCGAGGCGCCGGCGCGGGATACCGAACGGAGCAGCCAGGAAGCGGCCGTCCGGCGGAATGACGATATCGATCCCCTCCCGCCGATCACCCGGGCGGAGCTCGAGCAGCCGGTCGGGATCGGTCAGCACGGTGGCCGCCGGCTCATCATCGTAGCGATAGTTGTGATTCAGGTCTTCGAACGCGCTCACGGCATAGCAGCCCGGAGCGACTCGATCGTACCACCTCCCGGAACGTTGCAAGAGGACATGACTTGCGATCTCCAGCTTGTCGCGCAACCGCTCGTGAAGCGCCCGCACATCTTCCGTCCACTGTGCCGGCGGCACGTCAAGATCACCTCGGTCGCGGGCGGCGAGGATCGCGTGCCAGTCGTCGTCGCAGGGAATGCGCATCAACAGCACGACCATCCACGGCTCGCCTCCAGACTCGCTTGCAACCGTCCCCTCGACATAGGAGTACTGGCCGAGGGTCCGTTCGAAGCGACGAGTCTGCCACAGCTCGCGTAAGACGCAGCCATTGACGAGGACGACGGCGAGCACGACGATGGTGGCGACGCGCACGTCGTTCATGCTGATCGAGTTTCCCTTCGACCAGCCTCGGCGACGCCCGCCGACGGAGATATCAACCAAACCATCGGTGTTCCGCTGCAGGGCTTCCTCGTTGCTGTCGATTCTCGGGACCGGTTGATCGGTTTGTCGCATTGAGCGGGCCCCAGGCACGACCGGCATCCGCTACTCTACGGTGGCTTTGCGGAGACCGGAGACGATCGCTCTCAGGACCTCTTCGTTTGCTGCGATCTCGATCACGGCAAGACCGATGAACTGCACGCCGATGCACACGAGCATGAACCCCATGATGCGCGACAAGGCCTCGGTGCCGGCGGCACCGAGGAAGCCGATGACATGCGTCGAGGCGCGCAGCACGAGCCAGGCGGAGAGCGCGACGAGCAGGATGCCGACGCCGATCGCAACGTAGTCGAGAAATCGGTCGGCGATGGTGGCCATCGTAATGGTAACGGCGATCGACCCTGGGCCGCTCAGCATCGGCATCGCGAGCGGCGTGAAGGCGATGTCGCGTTTCTCGTGAGCGACGTTCTCCGCCTCCTCGGATACGGGGCGCTCGGGTTCCGGATTCAGCATGCCGAAGCCGATTCGCGCGATGATCAAGCCCCCGGCGATGCGCATGGCCGGGAGGGAGATGCCGAAGAAGCTCATGATCACGGCACCCGCAGTCATGAACACGAGAAGGATCGCAGCCATGTAGATCGAGGCCCAGCCGGCCTGCTGCTTCTTCTTGGCAGCGGAGAAGCGATCCGTGATCGAAACGAAGACGACCGCGGTGCTGATAGGGTTCACAATCGGAAAGAGACCGGCGAAGGTGACCGCCACGGTCTCGAGAAATTCTGCAATCATGGCCTCAAGGATCTCGCCCCGCACTCGTCCGGGCTGCCGCTTGCCCGACACCCGCACCGCGTCAATGTATAATAGGGCAGCGAGCCGCACACCGCAAAGTTGGCGCCAACCTGGGTTGCACGCGAGACCGTCTCCCTCCCCGCCCTCGTCAGAATCATGGGTGAAGAATGGCGAGCGTGGCACGCCCTCGGTCGTCTTCCCGACGATGCGCTCGGCTTCCCATCGGAAGTGCTTCCGCCACGTGTCCCGTCGGGGATGGAACAGTGGCGTCTCTTTGCTGCTCTCCGGGGCGGGCGCAGAGACCGGATCTGGTTTGTGCAGGTTGCAGCCCGGACATGCCAGCGCCAGATTCTCCGCGGTGGAAGGAACCGCCGCGTGACCGGGGCACGTCATGCTCCAAGGGGAACGTGCCTCCCTGCAGCGATTGCGACGTTCGGCCGTACTCGCACCGCCCGCCACGTTCGCAAGACAGCCGTCGACGACGGGGACCCGTTCCACGGCGTCAATGACCGTAAGTTACGCCCGTGTTACTGGGCGCTCTGCGGGGTGCAAGATATGTTTCGCATCATGAAGCCTGGGGTCAACCAGCAGGACAGAGGAGGGAAGCCATGCAGACCATGCTGAAGTGGACCGGTGTGTTCGCTCTGCTCACCGCGCTTGTCGTTACGAGCGGATGCGCCGCGACCCGTGGGCGTAGCAGCGTGCCGGAGCAGTCCGGTTTTTTGGGCGATTACTCTCAGCTCCGGGAGAACAAGGACTATCCCGCTGCTCTCGTCTACGTGAATCCGAGCGCGCAGTGGTCGCGCTACAACGCGATCGAGCTCGATTCGGTGACCCTCTGGGCGTCGCAGGCGGACGGTGACAAGATGAGCGGCCAGGAAAAGCAGATGCTTGCCGACACGCTGTTCACGGAGTTGCACGAAGAGCTCGACAAGTACTTCGTCCTGGCCCGGTCCCCCGGCCCGAGCACGCTACGTTTGCGAGTCGCGTTGACGCAAGCGGCGGGAGCCAACGTGCCGCTGCGTGCCGTGACGACCGTCGTCCCGCAGGCAAGGTTAATCGGTACCGTCATCGGCCTCGGCGTCGACACGGCAGCGACGGTCGGCTCGGCTACCGTGGAAATGGAGGTCCTCGACGCCATTACGGACCGGCGCCTCGCCGCCGCGGTGGATCAGCGTGCGGGTACGAAAGTGTTGCTCGCCAAGCGCGCCTACACGACATGGGGCGACGTCGAGGTCGCTTGCGAGCGCTGGGCAAAACGTGTCGCCTGGCAGTTCGCGCGCGCCGGCGTGCAGCGCAAGCCCGGCGCACCGATGCCCGAGGAGCCCGGGGAAGGCCGCAGCCTCTGATGGAGGTTGCGTCGCCCATCGGATGCGGAAGAATGCGTCGCGCGGCCATGAGGTGCCCCCGCCAGGCCGCGCGACGGCGAAGCTGTCACGGCGTGCGTCGCACGCGTCACGCCGATTCGGAGTGCCGCCGGGCGAGTCCGGCGTCCGAGAGCGCGTTCTCGATGCGCCGCACGAGGTCGGGGAACTTCACGTAGCGCGTGATGAGCCAGTGGGCGCGCTCGGGGAAGTCGGGTCTGATCTGCAGCAAACGCTCGAGCGGGATGGCGGCCTCGTCTGTCAGATCGGCGGCGACCAGTGCCACCGCTTCCATCAGCGGACTCCAGAAGTAGGTCTCGGGCGCGTGCTCTCGCGCCGCGGCGAGGGCCGCCGCTGGGTCGTCCTTGCGGAGGGCGTCCAACCACAATGCGCAGTAACACGATCTACGGGGAAAGGGGTTGATTCGGATGGCCTTTCGGATCAATTCCGGGCCCCTTCCCCAGTCGCCCGACAAGGCGAGCAGATAGCCGACCGAGTCGAGCCACAAGATCGACGGGCCGCTCAATTGGAGGGCGACGTCCGCTTCACGCCGTGCCTGGTCGACCTCATCGGCGAGGAGGAGCACATAGGCCAGCACGAGACGGCAGCGCACGTCCAAAGGGGCAAGTCCGGCGCCGCGTCGCGCCGCGGCAATCGAATCCTCGATGGGAATGACGTCGCCCGGCACGCCCAGGCTCCAGTGAGAGCCGCCGAGGCGGGCGAGGTAGGACCAGCACAGGGCACAGTCGGGGTTGGACGCCACGGCCTGACGAAGAGCCGCGAGGGCTTCGACGAACGCCTGCGGCTCGTGGGTGACATCGAAGTGGTGATAGCGAAGGATGGCCTCGTAGGCGTTGCCGTCGCCATGGGGGCGCTGCTGCGATTCCTCCCTGAGATGTGACGCCAAGACGCCCCGTTCCTCTGTAACCATGACCACCGTGGTCTGCGCCAATTTGTCGAGGACGGCGCCCCGGTCGGGACCCGTCGGACAGAAAAACGTGTGAGCCCATGTCTGTCGACCGGTATCCCCGTCGACCAGGTGGAGGTTGATCTTGAAGTCGTCTCCCCTCAGGTCGACGGTGCCGCTGAGCTCGAAGCGCGCGTGGCGCGTCTGCGTCGGCTCGGCTTCGGTCGCGGGGGCCAGGAAGACTTGAATGGCTTTGTCCCGACTCAGCTCGGCCGCCAGGTCGGAGGCGAGACCGTGGGCGATGAATTCCGCCTCCTCCCGGCCCGTCAGGTTGCGCAGCGGCGAAACGAGAAGCGTTGGCCAGGACTCGCCATCGGCTGGAGCTGGCGCGGCGGCGGGCTGCGGCGCCGTCGGAGAGATTTGACGGACCTCGAACGTTGGCACGTACGATCCTTTGGGGAGGTCGATCAAGACCGGGTCGGAGCTGCCCGCCGTGAGGTAGTAGTGCTTGAGGGCGCGCCGCACCCGGCCCGCCTGCATGCGGACGATCGGATCGGTGCTCGGGTCGAAGCCGTCCCCGCGGCCGAACACATCGCCGGCGATGGCGTTCTGGGATATCGTATTCTCGCGACCGGCCAGGGCCTCGGTCACGACGAAACGCAAGAAATCCACGGACCTCTGACTCGTGTCGAAGTCCCCGCTGCCGGCGATACGATCGAGCTGTGCCCGAATCGCCCGTTTGCCGGGTATGCGCGCAATCTGACCTCTTTGAACGCCGGCAGGCATTGCCTTCTCCGCACCTTCCGCCCGGCAGGCATACTGGAACTTGCCACAGGGCCGCACGAGGCGTCAATGACCGTAAGTTACGCCCGTGTTACTAGGCGCTGTTCGGATCGCCGGGTACGTTGCGGGAAATGCAGAAGAACGTCCGCCCCGATCCCCTTCGCGAGGTTCTGGCTCGTTTCCCCGAATCGCGCGACAGGATCCGGGAGCTCTTTCAGGCGGACGAGCAGTTCCGCGAGCTCTGCACCGACTACGGCCAGTGCCAAGCGGCCCTGCAACGGTTTCGGGAGCAGGACGCGGACCGGGGCGATCGGATCGAGCAGTACACCGAGCTGCGGGTGAGCATCGAGCAGGAGCTGGTCGGCAAGATCTCGGGGCCGGCAGAACGATAGAGCGCGAGTCGAAGGCAGACGATAGAGAAGCAACGGGAGGAACCTCATCGTGAAAGCAAAAGCTTTGTTGTCCTTTTTCATCTTCGCCGGCCTGGCGATGCCGCAGGCCGGCGTCTTTGCGCAGGACGTACTCCCCTTCCCTGAACCGCCGATGGGCGGCAAGGTCGGACCGACGATGCAGGAGTCGGTCCACAAGTGGCGCGAGGCGCCGCGTCACCTGCACGAGGACGCCCCTAACATCCTCATCGTCATGTTCGACGACGCGGGGTTCGGGCAGCCCGACACCTTCGGCGGCGAGATCCATACGCCGACGCTCACGCGCCTGGCCAACGAGGGCATCTCCTACAACCGCTTTCACACCACGGCCATGTGCTCGCCGACCCGGGCCGCGCTGATGACCGGCCGCAACCACCATCGGGTCGGCGCGGGCCAGATCGCCGAGTTCGCCAACGACTGGGACGGGTACACGGGCGTCATCCCGAAGTCGTCGGCGACTGTTGCCGAGGTCCTGCGCTACTACGGCTACGCCACGTCGGCCTACGGCAAGGACCACAACACGCCGGTGGAGCAGATCGCCAACGGCCCCTACGATCGAACACCCACGGGCAGGGGCTTCGACTATTTCTACGGCTTCATCGCCGGTGAGACCTCCCAGTGGGAGCCCACACTGTGGGAGAACACCACTCCGATCTCGCCGCCGCACGTGGAGAACTACGAGGACTTCCACCTCACCGAGGCCATGGCCGACAAGGCCATCACCTGGATGCGCCGCCACCAGGCCATGAACCCCGATCGTCCGTTCCTGATGTGGTGGACGCCGGGCGCGGTGCACGGCCCCCACCAGGTGGCCAAGAAATGGGCCGACAAGTACAAGGGCAAGTTCGACGACGGCTGGGACGCCTACCAGAAGCGGGTCTTCGAGCGGCAGAAGGCGATGGGCTGGATCCCCGCCGACACCGTTCGGGCGCCGCGTCCGGAGGGCATGCCCGCGTGGGAGGACATCCCCGACGACGAGAAGCGCCTTCCAGGCACGCCTGATGGAGGTGTACGCCGGGTTCCTGGAGCACACGGACGCCCAGGTCGGCCGGCTGATCGACGAGCTGGAGGCTCGCGGCATCCGTGACAACACCCTGGTCTTCTACATCCTCTCGGACAACGGCGCCTCGGCCGAGGGGATCAACGGGAGCGTGGCGGAGCTGAACTCGCAGAACGGGATCCCGAGCACGATCGCCGAGCACATTGCCGTAGCCGAGGAACTCGGCGGACTCGATGCGATCGGCGGGCCGAAGATGGACAACATGTACAACTCCGCCTGGGCCTGGGCCGGCGACAGCCCCTTCCGGTATACGAAGCTGGTGGCCGGCCGACTGGGGCGGCACCCGGACGCCCATGGTCATCTCCTGGCCGAAGCGCATCAAGCCGGACAAGACCCCGCGCTCGCAATTCACCCACGTCGTAGACGTGGTCCCGACCATCTACGAGATCCTGGGCATCGAGCCGCCCAAGGTCGTCGACGGCTTCGAGCAGGATCCGATCGACGGGATCAGCTTCGTCTACACCTTCGACTCGCCCGAGGCACCGGAGCGAAAACAAACCCAATACTTCGACATCATGGGCAGCCGCGGCATCTATCATGACCACTGGATGGCGAGCACCTTCGGGCCCCGGACGCCGTGGGTGGCACAGATGCCGGACCTCGCCAGCTGGGACCCCATGCAGGACGTGTGGCAGCTGTTCGACACCCGCACGGACTTCTCGCTGATGCACGACGTGGCCTCCGAGAATCCCGAGAAGCTGGAAGAGCTCAAGACCCTCTTCATGGTAGAGGCAGAGGAAAACAAGGTGCTGCCCATCGGCGGCGGCCTGTACGTCGGGCTCCACCCCCAGGAGATGAAGCGCAGCACCAACACCGAGTGGACCCTCTTCGAGGGGATGACCCGGATCCCCGAGAGCCAGGCGCCCAACGTGCGCAACGGCAACCTCCGGGCCGAGATCGAGGCCAGCGTGCCGAAGGGCGTCAATGGCGTGATCTTCGCCATGGGCGGCTACGCGGGCGGTGTGGGCCTGTACGCCGTGGATGGCGTGCTCTACTACGAGTACAGCGCGCTGCTTCTCAAGCGGGACAAGATCAAGGTCGGGCGTCTGCCGGCAGGCGACGTGACGATCGTGCTCGAGATGAGGACGCCCCTCCAGCGCGCGGCGCCCGCCCAGCTCACATTCTGGATCAACGGCAAGAAGGCGGCCACTGGCAAGGTCGAACGTACCATCCCCATGGTCTTCACGGCGTCGGAGACCTTCGACGTGGGCATGGACACCGGCTCGGCCGTCGCGGATGCCTATTTTGAAAAGGCGCCGTTCCCGTTCGAAGGAAGCCTCAAGCGGCTCCATTTCGAGAACCTGGAAACGGAAGAAGCAGCGCTTCCCGTCATGCCCGATGACTGAGTGCGCATCGACGAGGAGGAGGACAGATGAGAGCTCGTTGCGCAAACCTGTGCCGTTGGACAGGCCTTGTGTTCCTGCTGGTGCCGGGCATCGCGCGTGTGGTGGTCGCAGCCGAGCTCAGCCACTACAGCGCCTTGCCCGGCATGGCTTTTCTCGACGACCTCTTCCTTCCCCCTCCGGAGGTGGGGCACTTCGTCTACGGCCAGTACAATTCGTACTACGGCACGGACACCTTCCGGGACTCGCGCGGAAACAAGGTGAAGAAGATCACCATTACGGGGCCCGCCGGTCGGCCAATCACGATCGATCTGGATCTCGACGTCGACAACTGGGTGATCGCCCCGCTCCTTCTCCGCGCGCGGCAGATGCGGCGGGTTTGGCGCGCGGGCGGATCGAGTCGAGCTCTGATCCGCGCGGTAGCCCCGCCGCCAAGCGGAAGGGATGAGGCGCTGGAGAAAATTGACAGTCTCATCCGGGAGAGGAAGCCCGTAAAGATACGTCGTCGTACCCCGCTCCCGCGGCGGCTCATTCGCGAAGCCCGCGGAAGTGCGTTGGCTTCGAGAGTGGCCGCAGGAGTAAAGGGAAGCGCCACGTACCACTCACGGAAAGGGGGCAAGCCATGTGCGATGGAGTGACGCTGCAGGGGACGGCTGGGGCATGGGGTGAGCGCAACGCCATGAGAATGGTTCGGTCCGCCGCTTGCGGGTTTGCCGGCGCGGGTCTCTTGGCCCTGGCGGCCTGTGCGGGATCGAGCGCCGGAGGAACGACCCCGGTCCCGCGCATCCTGATCTCGACCGATGCGGCGACGGGCCTGATCGACACGCACGGCGCCGACGGCTCGTGCTCGGTTTCGTTCAACGCCGCATCGCCGTACATGCACGACGGCGCCGTTGCGCCACAGGACATCGACGATGGCCTCACGCTGGCGATGGCGTCGAATCTGGACGCCCAGAAGCTCGCCGCCCTCGACTCGATCGTCCCGACCTTCGGCAACGCCACCCTCCCGGCCGAGATGTTGGTGGCCCGCCAGATCGTCTGGGATCTCAAGGGGCGCACCGACATCCCGATCGTTCCGGGCGCCGTCGCACCGGCGAGCCAGACGCTGCACCCGGCGGCGCAGTGGTTCGATGGATCCACCATCCCGATCGAAGGCCCGGAGGGATCGTTTGCGGCGGCGTGCCGCAATGCGGGAGTCTCGTTCATGCGCGAACGGCTGCTGGCGAGCGCCGATCCGATGACCATCCTCGCGCTCGGGCCTCTGACCGACGTCGCCTGCCTGTTGCTCACTGCCCCGGAAGTCGCTCCGAAGATACGCGAGATCATCGCCGTGGCGTCTCGCGTCGAAGGGGAGTCGTTGACGATCAACGGCAAAGTGGTGAACGATTTCAACTTCCGCACCGATCCCGTGGCGGGGGCGCTGCTGATCGCCGCGAACGCGACAAGGGATGTGCCGATCCGCCTGATGTCGTTTCAGCTGACCGGCCAGACGTCCCAGGCGGACGATCTCATCTTCTTCGATTCGACGACGCTGCGCGGGCCCCAGCCTCCGACCCCGGAGTCCGAACGGAGTCTCGATTGGTTGTTGTCGGCGGTCGCGCCGCGCAACCAGTACTGGTCGGGAATCTTCTCGACGCCCGAGGGCCCGTTCGATCAATACGCGCTTGCCGCAGCGGTGTGGCCCGAGCTCTTCGATTGCCGGGACGGCCTCGCCTACGTACAGCAGTGCCCGTACCCCGCTTGGAGCCCCGCCTATCCGACGGATGCCGAGGGCAACCCGACGGAGAGCCCGTTCAACAGCGACGGCAATCCGTGTGTGGATCACGGGTCCGCCAACGGCTCGGCCCTCGCGCAGGTGCCGGCGCAGCTCGTGGTGACCCTGAACCTGGACGACCGGGGCCCGGCGATCCGCGGCGAATCCGGGATCGACGGAAACCTCCCGGCGCTCGCGGCGCCGGCGCGGCCAGTGGCAGTCTGCACCGACTTCACCGACGCCGCGGCGCGCCAGGAGTTCGAGTCGCTGCTTTACGAACACACGTGGTGAGGAAGCGACCTTGTGGACACCTCGATTCTCCACCGCGCGAGTAGGAGGACCCGCTGGCAAATCGGTCTTTGGTGCGATGCAGGTTGTTAGCGTGGCGCGAGAGAACGAGGACGATGGGCTGTCGGACGCTCAGGTCCGCATTGCCATGGAAGAAGGGCCCGCTTTCCACTGGTTGTCGAACCAGCGGATCAGATCCATCAGCCCGATCGCTTCGGCTCAGACGACGTTGATCCAGACGCCGCAGGCGCGGAAGCGGTTTTCCTCGTGCAGCAGGCCGCGCCGGGCGGCGGCGTCCAGGACCTGCTGCGGTCGGACCGCTTCGACGTCGAAGGCGCTCAGCCGCTCGGCGCCGCTCGGCGAGGGCACGAAGCGCAACACGCCGCGATCGAGGTCGATGCGCGCGGCGGCTCCCCCGGCCCGCGCCCCGCGGCCGAGAACGGCGGCCCAGCGCTGCGCCAGCGCCAGCGGCTCGGGGCTCTCGATCTCGGCAGCCGCGATCGCGCGCGTCACGTCGGCGCGCGACCTTCCCTCCCAGCCCTCGCCGGCCCAGCGCCACGACTCCGGCGGGCTCGCCTGGTCGAGCGACAGGATGGCGCCGCCGAGGTCGCGCGGGTGCAGGTGGGTGCCGCGGATGTCCGGAAAGTCGGCGCTCCAGACGACGCGCACCCCCTGCTCCGCCGCGCGCCGCCGGTCGGCGTCGGCGTCCTCCGACTGCACCATCAGCATGTAGCCGCCCTCGCCGCCCTGCCTCTCGAGGTAGCGCGCGGCCGCCGCCGCCGGCGCGATCGGACAGACGACTTCAAGAAACGTGTCTCCGACCGGCAACACGGCGTTGCACAGCTCGAAGAAGGCCACGTCGGGATCGCGAAACTCCTCCCCGAGGCCCAGCGCCGCCCGCAGATCGGCCACGACGGGGTCGAGGTCACGGGTGACGAGAACGACCTGGCGCAGGCGCATGTGCCGGTATAGCGGCGACCGGCGGGGGCGTTCAAGGGTCGAGGCGCGAGGCATGAGGCTCGAGGAGGGAATCGCTCGTGCCTCGCTCTCCGCGCGCATGCCTCGTGTCTAGGGCCCCATTCCCGCTGAAGACTGAGGCGCAAAATTTCTGATGACAATCGCGGCAAAACGGCTAAAATCCCCGGCATTTTGGGGCACGAAGCGAAGCATGGTTCCATGTTGGCGTGGCGCTCGCGAGGGGAGCAAACAGGTGAACGAGTCGCGGAACGAGGGACGATCGCAAGAAGCGACCGCGGATGAAGGCATGACGGCCGGCGGAGCCTGGAAGGCGACGGGCGTAGCAGCCGATCGGAATCCGCGGTGAGCGCCCGCCCCATCGCGCGTGCGCGCGCCTTCACGTTCACGCTCCTCCTCTTCCTGCCCTGCTGTGCCACTGCCCGGAAACCGATCCCGCTGCCCAGTGCGCCGCCACCGGCACCGGTCGCTCCGACGGCGGGGTCGTGGCCGCGGCGCAAGGTGCTCGATCTCGCCCTGCAGGCCTACCGCTGCGGCGAGCACGAAGGCCGCTTCCGCCAACCGGTGTTGACTGTGATCGACTACAGTCTGCCGTCGACCAAGCCACGGCTGTGGGTCATCGATCTGGACCGCAAGGCCGTGCTGTATCACGAGCTGGTCGCGCACGGCGACGGCAGCGGCGGCACCCTGGCAACGGCGTTTTCCAACCGGATCGGCTCCCACCAGTCGAGCCTCGGGCTGTTCCGCACCGACGAGGCGTACACCGGCCGCTTCGGCTACGCGCTGCGCCTGTCGGGGCTCGAGCCCGGCTTCAACGACCACGCGCGCGAGCGTGCCATCGTCGTGCACGGCTTCCCCGGGATCAACCGCGCCTACATCGCGCAGGGGGGAACGATGGGCACGAGCTGGGGCTGCCCGGCGTTGCCCGAGGAGGTCGCGCCACAGGTCATCGACCACATTGCGGGCGGATCGGCGGTGTTCGCGTACTACCCCGACGCGGACTGGCTGCAGGAGTCGCACTTCCTGCACTGCGACGGCCAGCTCGTCACCGCGCAGGGCGCCGGTCACCTGGAAAGGGAGGGCGCGCCTCCGTCGGATCTCTGTAAGGGTTCTTCAGAGACGGTAAAATAGAAACGGGTCCCATGCCGCGCAACATCGAGATCAAGGCGCGCGCCGCCGACCTGGCCGCGGTGCGCGAGGCGGCGCTCGGCGCCGGCGCGCGGCCACACGCCGTCGAGGAGCAGACCGACCGCTACTACGCGCTCGACGGCGAGCGGCGGGTGAAGCTGCGCACGATCGCCGGCGGGCGCGCCGAGATGATCGAGTATCGGCGCGCCGAGGACCACGGCGTGCGGCCGAGCGACTACACGGTGACCCCGGTGCGCGACGCCGCCGCGGGGGTCTGTCTGGTTCCCGAGGGCGAGCCGCTTGTGATCGTGCGCAAGCAGCGCGAGGTGCTCCTGTGGGGCAACGTCCGCATCCACCTCGATCGGGTCGAACGGCTCGGCAGCTTCGTCGAGCTCGAGGCCGTGGTCGACGAGGTGCACGACGAAGCATGCTGCCGCGAGCAGGTGGCCCGCCTGCTACCCGAGCTCGGGATCGCGGAGACCGACCTGCTGCGCGCTTCGTACTCCGATCTCGTGGAGAAGAGATAGTTGTTGGGTTGTTCGTTGTTGGGGTGCTGGGCCGAACCCAACAACCAACAACTCGCATTCAGTCGGGGAGCAGAGCGTACGACCAGGTCTCGGTCAGTGCCTTGCCGTCGCGCTCGAGGAAAGCGCGCAGCTCGACCGGCGCCTTCTTCTTCGGGCGCACCTGGAAGGTGAGCCGCCAGCCCCCGGTTACCGGGTTCTTGACGATGTGCTCGTCCAGGATCTCGGCGTCGTCTGCCCCTGTGACCACGGCACGCGGCGGCTGGTCGGCGCCCAGCGCCTGCAGCGCCTCGCCCTGGAAGTCGAGCACGAAGCGCCGGGCGTTCGGCAGCGTTCCCAGGTCGCGCCGCGTCGCGACCACGCGGCCGCCGGGCGGTCGGCTCGGATCGTTGCCGTACCAGGACATCGTGTAGGAGAAGGCGGCTTCCTCGTTCGGCTCGGGCTGCCGGCGCGGCACCCAGTAGGAGACGATGTTGTCGTGGATGTCGGTGTCGGTGGGGATCTCGACCAGCTCGACCGCACCGGGTCCCCAGTCGCCCCGCGTGTCGATCCAGACGCTCGGCCGCAGGTCGGTGCGGGTCTCCAGGTCCTGGTGGTGGTCGAAGTCGCGGTCGCGCTGGAGGAGCCCGAAGCCGCTCGGGTTCTCCATCTGAAAGGTGTTCACCTGTAAGCTGGAAGGGTTATCGATCGCCCGCCACAGCCATTCTCCGGAGGAGAAGTGCAGCAGCAGCCCATCGGAGTCGTGCACCTCGGGGCGGTAGTCGATGATCGGTCGCAGCGTGTTCTCGCCGTGGAAGAACATGCTGGTCAGCGGTGCGATGCCGAGCTTGCTCACCGCATGACGTAGAAAGACCCGCATGTCGACGGCGACCACGGTCTGGTCGCCCGGCGTGATCACGAACCGGTAGGCGCCGGTCACGCTCTGTCCGTCGAGCAGCGCGTAGATGGTCATCTGCTTCGCGTCGTCGGCGGGCCGGACCAGCCAGAACTCCCGGAAGTAGGGGAACTCCTCGGGGCTCGGCCCGATCGTGTCGATGGCGATGCCGCGTGCCGAGAGGCCGTACACCTGATGGCTGGCGAGAGCGCGGAAGTAGCTGGCACCGAGGAAGACGATCACCTCGTCGTTGTAGTCCGGCCGGTTGAGCGGGTAGTGGACGCGAAAGCCAGCGTAGCCGAGGTGGCTCGGCACCCTACCGGCGAAGTCGTTCTTGCCGTAGTCGAACTGATCGGTCGAGAACTCGACCGGCTTCACCCCCTCGTCGCTCACGACGTTGATGGCGACGGTGTGGTCGTAGTACAGGCCGGGGTGGAAGAACTGCACCTGGAACGGCGGCCCGCTCTTCTTCCACAGAGCGTGGTCCGGGCGGAAGCGGATGTCCCGCCACTGATCGTAGTCGATCTTCATCAGCCAGTCGGGCACTTCGCCCTTGGTGTCGTGATAGGGCTGCGCGGCGAGAGCGCGCGCCTTGGCCGCAACGTCCTCGAGGTCGAAGGCCCTCGCGCGGCCGGGCGCCGCGAGGCAGGCCAGGGCGACGAGCAGAGCCGCCAGGCCGAGTACCCGGCGGCACCACCCTGTGCGCCGGAGCGCCGCGATCGTCATGTCATCCGCACACGTCATCTTTTCTTCCTAGCGCGGATTTTCGCGCGATGGAAAGATCTCGCTGCGGATCGACTGCGCCGGCGGCAGCCGCGTCCGCGATTGTACTTCGCCAAACGCGGTTGGACCTTGGAGCGCAACGGTCGTCGCCGTCGCAAGCTCGCCATTTCACCTTGACTTGCTGCGCGCCTTTGCCTTATTACGACCTCGTCACTCGCTAGCTGGTGGACAGAGGTCGCTTGGGCCGGAGTGTCCTCGGCCCGGAGCACAGACGACGGGAGGAGGGGGCCATGTGGAGTAAACTCACGCTCTTCGCGGTGCTGGTCGCGGCAGTCGCACTGTCGGTCGTGGCGCGGGCCGAAGAGCCGGCGGGGGAGCGAACGGTGCCCAATCGGTCGTTCGATCGGTTCTCGCTCGACACCGAGAACGTCCAAGGCTTCTGGGCCGAAGCGGGCGCTCTCTACGAGGGCACGAACGTGAAGGGCGGCCCCGACCTCGACGCGGTGAACTCGTTCCTGCGTTTCGCCTACGGGCAGGAGAGGTGGGAGGCCGGGCTGGAAATGCCCTACGAGTCCGTCAACGGCACCCTCGTGCCCTCGGGGCAGGTCGCCGACAACAACGGTCCCGGCGACCTGCAGCTGTACGGAAGGTACACGGCGCTGCAGAGCGAGATCCTCGACCTCGGCGTCGGGGCGCAGCTCTCGCTGCCCTCGGGGGACAGCGACAAGGGGCTCGGCAGCGGCGAGTTCGGCGCGCTGCCCTTCGGCAACGCCGCGCTCAAGCTCTCCGTCGCCGAGGTGCGCGCCCACGTCGGCTACGAGGTCTTCACCGGTAGCAACAGCAGCGGCCTCGCCTTCAATCGGCTGGTGTTCGGTGCCGGGATCTTCGCCCCGATCGGCAAGTACGTCGCCCTGCGGAACGAGTTCTCGGGTACCCGGTTCGATGCCCCCGGTCCAGGAAGCCACCCGAAGGTGGTCAGCTACCTGCCGGGCGTCGACATCCGGATCCCGATCGGCGATCTCGATCTGTTGATTCGACCCACCGGGCTGGTGGGCGTCAGCGAGAACGCCCCCGACTGGGGTGCCGGGGCATCGATCGCCATCGCCAGCAAGACGATGAAGGTGTCGCCGTCCGCCAACGCCTTCGGCGGAGTCACCGTCGAGTAGTCGCAGTCGTGGCTGTTCGACGCTCGACCGCCGGGCGGGCGGCCGGAGACAGGGTAGCCACGGTGCCCGCCGGAGTGCTGCGATCGGCTTTTCGGGCGGCGCTGCTCCTGGTCGCGGGTGCGCTGCTCGGAAGCTGCGGCGGCTCCTCGAACGGAGCGCCGCCCGCCGCCACGCCGACGCCGGAGCCGCAGGCCTCCGCCGCGCCCTGGCAGCGGACGGAGGAACGCGAGCCCTGCGCGGACTTCAACGTATTGCGCAACCCGTACTTCGGCGATCTGCACATCCACACCGCCGTCTCGGCCGACGCCTACATCTTCGGCACCCGAGCCGGCCCGCGCGACGCCTACGACTTCGCCAAGGGCGGCAGCATCGCGTTTTCGGACGACAACGAGGAGCAGACGCGCAGCGGCCACCTCGACCGGCCCCTCGACTTCGCCGCCGTGACCGACCACGCCGAGTTCTTCGGCGAGGTGGACCTGTGCTCGACGCCGGGCTCGCCGGTGTACGACATCGAGACGTGCCAGGCGCTGCGCCAGGCGGAGAACCCGGACGACCGATTCTCCGTCACGGTTCAGTGGCTCTTTCCCGCCGGCATCCCCAACCCGCCGAGCTCCCTCCCCTTCTGCTCCATGCCCGGCATCGACTGTGACGCCGCGGCCGTCTCGGTGTGGAAGGAGATTCAGGCGGCGGCCGAGGAGGCCTACGACCGCAGCGCCGCCTGCGGCTTCACCAGCTTCATCGCCTACGAGCACACGGCGAGCCCGCTCGGCCGCCACCTGCACCGCAACATCATCTTTCGCAACGAGCACGTGCCGGCCTTTGCCGCCAGCCAGCTCGAGACCGCCGCCGGCGGCATCCCGCAGGGCGTGTGGACGGCGGTGGAAACCGATTGCCTGAACGCCGGCACCGGCTGCGACGCGCTGGTGATCCCGCACAACTCGAATCTGAGCGGCGGCCAGCAGTGGCTCGACCCGGCCGACGTGACGGAGGCCCAGCGCCGCCAGGACCTCGAGCCCCTGGTCGAGATTCACCAGATCAAGGGGAGCTCCGAGTGCCGCTTCGACCGCCTCGCCGGCGTCGGCTCGTTCACGGACGACGAGCTGTGCGACTTCGAGCAGGAGCCGTTGCCGAGCGAGTCGCCGGGCCAGCAGGTGCCGCCGATCGACCAGTACCCGCGCCGCAACATGGTGCGCAACACGCTGAAGGACGGGCTGTACTTCGAGCAGACGCTGGGCGTGAACCCCTTCAAGCTCGGCTTCATCGGCAGCACCGACAACCACGACGCCGCCAGCGGCAGCACCGAGGAGGGAAACTGGAACGGCGGACAGGGAAACACGGACTCCAGCCCGGCGCGCCGCATCTCGCTGGTGCCGCACACCAATCCCGGCGGCCTCGCCGTGGTCTGGGCCGAGGAGAACTCGCGCGACGCGCTGTTCGACGCGCTGCGCCGCCGCGAGACCTACGCGACGAGCGGAACCAGGCCGGTGGTGCGCTTCTTCGGCGGCGTGCTCGACGGCGTCGACTGTGACACGGCCGGCTTCGTCGAGAATGCGTACAAGACCGGAACGCCGATGGGCGGCGACCTCGGTGCGGTGCGCGGCGCCGCCAGCCCCCGCTTCGCCGTCCTGGCGGCCAAGGACCCGGGAACCGAGCAGGTGCCCGGCACCGACCTGCAGCGCGTCCAGATCATCAAGGGCTGGGTGGACGCGGCGGGAGAGACGCACGAGAAGGTGTTCGACGTGGCCGGCGACCCGGAGAACGGGGCGGGTGTCGATCCCGACACCTGCGCCCCGCTCGGCGCCGGCGCGCGAGAGCTGTGCGCGGTCTGGGAGGACCCGGAGTTCGACCGCTCGCAGCGGGCGTTCTACTACGCGCGGGTGATCGAGAACCCGACCTGCCGCTGGAGCACTCTCGCCTGCAAGAGCGTCGGTGTCGATCCGTTCTCGCCGGACTGCGCCACCCAGGTCGCGACCGCGGGCGACGTCTACGCCAACTGCTGTGTGACGGAGGACGAGGACCCCTTCGTGCAGCGCACGATCCAGGAGCGCGCCTGGACCTCGCCGATCTGGTACCGGCCGGAGGGAATCGCCGCGGTCGAAGGCGGGGTCGAGTTCGGCGGCGCGAGCGGAGCGGACGTCCTCGACCTGACCGTCCGCATCGGCGCGGTTCCGGCACCGCTCGATCCACAGGTCGCCGATCTGACGCTGCGGGTCTCCGACAATGACGACATCTATCGGGTGACCATCCCGGCGGGCGCGCTGCAGCAGGACGCGCCCGGCTCCTTCTCCCTGCCGCAGGGGTCGATCGCCGGGCTCCGCGCCGCGACGTTCGACGTCGACGCGGACGGCGGCGGCGTCCTGCACGTGCAGACGGAGGAAGGCGATCTGTCGCGCGCCGACCGCGTCGATCACATGGTCCGCGTCGGGCTGGAGTCCGGCACGTACAAGGTGTCCTACACGCGTCTCTGGGAAGCCGGGACCGACCGCCTCGCTCCCGTCGCCCAGTGAGAGGTGGCGGAAAATGACCGCGGCCGATGGCGGGACGGCCCGCCGGCGGTGGCTGCGCCACCTCCTCCGCTCTCCCCTGCTTCACTTCCTCGCCGCCGGCGGGTTGCTCTTCGCGGCGCGGTCGTGGCCGCGCGCCTTGCGCGCGCCGGTGCCGCAGGCGCGATCCCCCATCGTCTTCACCGCGCAGGACGTCGACGCGCTGCGCCGCGAGTGGCGCGAGGAGCACGGCTCGGCGCCCGATCGTTTTCAAGAGCAAGCCCTCGTCGATCGGGCGATCGACGCCGAGGTTCTCTACCGCGAGGCGCGGGCGCGCGGGCTGGAGCGCGGCGATCGAGCCGTCCGCCTCCGGCTGTTGAAGCTCGGTCGTTTCCTCGATCTCTCTTCTGGCGGCGAGGAGGGGGTGCTGCGCGAGGCGCGAGCGGTGGGCCTGGACCGCAGCGATACGGTGATCCGGCGATACCTGATCGAGATGATGCGGCTCGCGCTCGCCAAGCCGGCGCCGTCGGATCTGCCGACGGAGGCGGAGGTGCGGCGCTATTGCGACGAGCACGCGCGCGACCTCGGGGAGCCGGCGCGGGTGAGCTTCACGCACGTCTTCCTGAGCGCCGACCGCCACGGCGCCGCGGTCGAGAAGGACGCGAGCGACCTGCTGGCGCGGCTGCGGCTGAGCGGCAGCGGGCGGCGCGCGGGTGCGGGTCTCGGCGACCCGTTCGTGCGCGGCGCGCACCTGACCTCCCTTTCCCGCTCGCAGATCGAGCGGATCTTCGGCCCCGGCTTTGCCGCGGCGGTGGCGCAGGCGCCGCTGCAGGCGTGGTCCGGCCCGGTGCGCTCCAGCTACGGGCTCCACCTGGTGTGGATCGACGACCGCGTCGCCGCGCACGCGCCGCCCCTCGAGGCGGTGCGCAACCAGATCGTGCACCACCTCCTCCACCGGCGCGGCGCCGACAGATTGCGTGCCCGTCTGCGCGTACTGCGCGCGAAGTACCCGATCGAGGTTGGTGGGGGAAGGGGCGTGACCGGTGAGCCAGTAAGCCAGTGAGCCGGTAAGCCAGTGAGCCAGTGAGCCGGTGCGCCGGCCGGAAACCGAAAACAACTCAACAGTCCAACCTTTACCGGCTCACCGGCCCACCGGCTTACTGGCTCACCGGCTCACTGCTCCCCGGTCACGCCCCTTCCTCCGCCCGGCGGATTGCGCTCCGCGCAGGGCTGTGAGAATTCAGGTCCAGAGGGATCGCATGGATTGGGGACGGATCGGATACGCGCTCGCCTGCGTCGTCGTGCCCCTGGCGTGGGGGCTGATCATCGTCTGGGTTTCGAATCGGATGGATCGCGACCTCTTGCGCAAGGGCGGCGGGCGGCGGGGCGGCAAGCGCCGCGCGCCGCGACCGATCGAGTACCACATCTGAACGGGCCGGGGCTCTTCGCATGCTGTCCGTGCACCTCGGTGCGGGGATCGGCCACGCCGTGTCCCTGCCGCTGCTCGCCGCCGTGGGGCTGTTCGTCGGCTACGTGGCGGGCATGTTCGGCGTCGGCGGAGGGTTCCTGCTCACGCCCCTCCTCATGTACGGCTTCGGCATCCCGGCGCCGATCGCGGTCGGCTCGGCCCTGTGCCAGAAGTGCGGGACGTCGATTGCCTCCTTCCTCAAGTATCGCCATCTCGAGCGCGGCGAGCCGCGCATCGACCTGGTCATGCTCGGCGGCAGCGTACTGGGGGTGGACGCGGGTACGCGCCTGCTCGGCTACCTGGACGACCTCGGCAGATGGCACATCCACGGCGGGCCCGGCGTGCCGATCGTCAACCTCGTCCTCGACGTCCTCTTCATCCTTCTGCTCTCGTTCACCGCCTACTACACGTTTCGCGACGCCTGGGCCTCGCTCGGCAAGGCCGAATACCGCGGCGATCGAACCATCGCCGGCCCGCTGACGCGCCTGCGCGTGCCGCCGTACATCGACCTGCCCCGTGTCGATCTGCGGCGCGTCTCGGTACCGCTGCTCGGCTATCTCGGCTTTGTCCTCGGCGTTGCCTCGGGGCTGATGGGCATCGGCGGCGGCGTTCTCTTCATGCCGATCCTGCTGTACGGCTTCGGCTTGTCGGCCCGCAACGCCGCCGGGACCGGCATCCTGCTGCTCTTCGTCACCGTGGCTATCGGTACGTTCGAGCACGCGCTGCGCGGCGACGTCAGCCTGGCGCTGGCGATGGCCATCCTCGTCGGCTCTTCGGTCGGCTCGCAGCTCGGCGCCCTCACCACCCACTACCTACCCAATCGCATCCTGCGCCTCGTCTTCGCCGTGCTGGTGGCGGCGACGGTGGTCATGATCGCATTCGACCTGTACGGGCTGCTCGCGGGGAGAGGGGCGTGATCGTCACGCCTCTCTCCTTGCCGCCAGCGGCGGCTGCCCGCGCGACCACACCTGCACCAGGATCGAGGCGGTGAAGATGCAGACGAAGACGAACAGCACCGACGGCAACGCGGCGCGCTCGCCGAAGTGCTGCAGGGCGAGGACGCTTCCCAGGCCGGCGTTCTGCATGCCGATCTCGATGGAAAGCGCCCGTTTCTTCAGCAGATCGAAGTGGAACGCCATGCCGGTCGCATAGCCGAGGAGCAGCCCGCCGACGTTGAGGATCAGCACGCCGGCCAAGATCCAGCGGTCCATGTGGACGAGGTAGGCGCGGTTGAGAGCAATCACCACGGCGCAGATCAGCGCGATGAAGGTCGTGGAGACGGCTGGGAAGACCCGCGCCAGTCGCATCACGCGGTCGCCCGCGGCGCGGCGCAGGGCGATGCCGAGCACCAGAGGGACCAGGACCATCTTGGACACGCTGGCGAACAGCGCCCAAAAGGACACGTCGAGCACGGTGCGGGCGAGCAGAAGCGTCAACAGCGGCGTAAGAACGGGAGCGAGCAGAGTCGATACCGTGGTCAGCGAGACCGAGTATGCGACGTCGGCCCGGGCGAGGTAGCTGAGGACGTTGCTCGCCATCGCGCCCGGCGCGCAGCCGGCCAGGATGAGGCCGAGCGACAGCTCGTCGGGGAGAGCCAGGGCGCGCGAGATGGCGAAGGCGGACAGGGGCATGATCGAGAACTGAGCCGCCGCGCCGACGATCACGACGCGGAAGTCCTTGATGATGTTCACGAAGTCGGTGGGATTGAGCACCATGCCGACGCCGAACATGGTGACCGCGAACAGCAGGTCCATGGAGCCGCGCAGCGGCAGGAACAGGGCGGGGAACCGGAAGGCGGCCGCACCGGCGGCGATGACCCAGACGAGGAACAGGCGGTTGTAGAGGTCGAGCAGCAAGCTCATCAGTCGCGCCCGAGAGGCGCGCCCCTTTAGCACAGGTGGACGCGGCGGCGAAGCGGCTGGCCGCCGCGCGACTCTTGAACGCCCGAGCCCCCGGGCCCTAAGAAGGAATATGGAGCGCGAACACCATGTGATCGGCGACTATCTGATCGGACGGCTGCACGACCTCGGCGTGCGACACGTGTTCGGCGTGCCGGGCGACTATGTGCTCGGCTTCATGCACCGGCTCGAGCAGGGGCCGCTGGCGCTGGTCAACACGTGCGATGAGCAGGGGGCCGGGTTCGCCGCCGACGCTTACGCGCGCATCGCGGGGCTGGGGGTGGTCTGCGTCACCTACTGCGTCGGCGGCCTCAAAATCGCCAACACCACCGCCCAGGCCTTCGCCGAGAAATCTCCGGTAGTGGTGATCAGCGGCGCGCCCGGCACCGACGAGCGCGCGAAGAACCCGCTGCTGCATCACAAGGTGCGCGACTTCGACACGCAGCTGAAGGTCTTTCGCGAGCTGACCGCCGCCGCGACGGTTCTCGACGACCCGCAGACGGCGCTCGGCGAGATCGATCGCGTTCTCGCCGCCGCGCTGCGCTTCAAGCGCCCCGTGTACATCGAGATCCCGCGCGACAGGGCCTCCGCTCGCGCCGAGACGTCGCGCCGGGCCGCGAGGCCCGGGGAAAAGAGCGATCCCGACGCGCTGCGCGAGGTGCTGCGCGAGGCAGTGGAGATGATCGCCGCCGCCGACCGGCCGGTCATCATCGCCGGCGTCGAGCTGCACCGCTTCGGCCTGCAGGACGTCCTGCTGCAGATCGTCGAGCAGACCTGTATTCCGGTCGCCTCGACGCTGCTGAGCAAGTCGGTGATTGCCGAGACGCACCCGCTCTATCTCGGCGTCTACGAAGGAGCGATGGGGCACGAGGACGTGCGCGCCTACGTCGAGTCGAGCGACTGCCTGATCCTGCTCGGTGCGCCGATGAACGACATCGACCTCGGCGTCTATACCGCGCAGCTCGACGCGGCCCGCTCGATCTATGCGACCAGCGAGAGGACCTCGATCGGCTACCACGTCTACGAGGACATCCTCCTGCAGGACTTCGCCGGTGGCATTCTTCGCGCCGGCCTGCCGCCGCGCGCCGAGCGACCCATCCCGCACCCGCAGCCTCCCGGGCCGTTTGCGGCGGTGCCGCGCGCGCGCGTGACGGTGCAACGCCTGTTCCAGCGCCTGAACGCCTTCCTCGACGACGACACCGTGGTGATCGCGGATCCGGGCGACGCGCTGCTGGCCGGCGCCGACCTGTTCATTCACACGCGTACGGAGTTCCTTTCTCCGGCCTACTATACGTCTCTCGGCTTCGCCGTGCCGGCGAGCATCGGCGTGCAGCTCGCCAACCCCCGCCTGCGGCCGCTGGTGCTGGTGGGGGACGGCGCCTTTCAGATGACCGGCATGGAGCTCTCGACCGCCGCCCGCTTCGGGCTGAATCCGATCGTCGTCGTCCTCGACAACGGCGGCTACGGAACCGAGCGGCCGATGCAGGAGGGCGCCTTCAATGACGTCCTGAGCTGGCGGTACAGTCGAATTCCCGAGCTCCTCGGGGCGGGGCGGGGCTTCGACGTGCACAGCGAGGAGGATCTCGACGCCGCGCTGGTCGCGGCCCGAGCGCACACCGCGAGCTTCAGCATCCTCGACGTCCACCTGGATCCCGCCGACTGCTCTCCGGCGCTGCGGCGCCTCACCGCCACCCTCGCCAAGCGCGTGAAGTGACGGGCTCCTTCTTCTTGCGCTTTGCGATGAAGTGCGTCGCTAGGGAGTGGGGCGCGCTCGACCTGAGGATTCGCTTGCCCAAGCCCAAGCCTGAGCCTCAGCCTGTTCAGAAAGTTTCTCGCCGAATGATCCGGCGCAGCCCGGGGGCGACACTGACAGCTCAACAACCCAACGCATTATTGGAGCTCACGTTGTCCTCCACGGCGGGCCAAAACCCACAAGGAGATCGCTGCCATCGCCAGCTCGAGCCGCAGAAGCCGAACGTCGAGGTTCAGCGGCGCGCCTCCTTTTGGCGCGTCCGCTGGGACCGATCGTTCAGCCCTTCAGTGGCTCTCCACTCGAGCCTGCTCAAAGAGTTGAGTGAAGAGCTTCTCATCCTCCTCTCCATACTTCACCTTGGACACATGCAAGAAGGCCGTCGTCCCTCCCACGTTCACACATCCAACTACGTTGCGTTGGTCTATTCGGATGCCGGCAAACCGTGGATCCGGCGATTCCGCTAGTAGCGAGTATTCGATGACTTGGAATCGGCCGCGGGTCCCACGGCGGACGTTCTCCGGCTTGAAGCCCGGTATCGCCAAGAGGCGCCGCCAGTAGAATTCCCGGCAGTCTCCCGCAGGCGCCTTCTCCAGTTCGGCCGAAAGGGCGATCCCTGTCGCTTCACTCCAGGCAAACACATAGGGATCGACGAGCAGGCCGCCGACGCGAGACTCGAGAATGGTCAGACCGCGGGTCGGAACTTGAACGGTCACATTCTTCCGGCCAAGCACAGTGTCACCCTCCGGCGTCACATGCGTTCGAACAGCGGTACACCCGCACAGCAGCGTGACCGCTGACGAGACAACGATCACCGCACACTTCCCTCCGGTCGTTCGCACCAACACGTCCCTAGGTCGCCGACGCCGAACGCCCTGGCGATGACCCGCCGGCGCAGGATCGGGTGCGACGAGCACGCCAGCTCAAGCCGGTCGGGCCCCCGGTGCCCGCGCGACAAAGGGCCCGTCCGCAGTAGCCGTCCTGTTCTTCAACGGCTGTCAAATCCATTTCTTTCGCTTGAACAGCCAAACCTGCCCGACCGCGACGATCAGCAACAGGACGCAAAAGATGGTGAAGGCCCAGTGGTTTTCTGTGCCGGGAATGCCACCGACGTTGATGCCTAGTAGCCCGGTCAGAAGACCAAGTGGCAGAAAGATCCCGGCAACGATTGCCAATATGTACATCGTCTTGTTCATTTGCTCGGCCAAGCGACCGTTGAGTTCTTCCTGCGTCACGGTCGCCCGATCTCGAATAGCATCGAGATCCTCAACATAGCGCGTTGTCCGGTCTGCGATTTCTCTTAGACGCATACGTGCCGTTTCGTTGAGCCAATCGACCTTCTCGTTGTGTAGGCGCGCCACTACGTCGCGCTGCGGCGCCAGATAACGGCGCATGGAGATAGCCGCCCGGCGAATATTCGCGATCTTCTGGCGAAGCTCGTAGGTCTGCTCGGTGATCACTTCGTCTTCGAGTGCATCAACGGAGTCGTCCAGGTCGGAGATGACGCCACCCATTCGCAGCACAAGGCGATCGGCCAGGTCCTCCACGAATCCGCCCGGACTGACTGGGCCGCTTCCCGCCTCAATGGCCTGACGAAGATCATCGATCGCCATCACACGACGGTGCCGTAACGTCACTATGCGATCTGAATCGATCCAGAAGCGAATGGACACCATATCCTCCGGATCCGTACCCGGATTGAGATTCACACCGCGTAGAATCACCAGCATGCCACCCTTGTGCACCAAGCTCCTCGGGCGAGTTTCTTCTGCCGTCAATGCCTCGACGATGACAGGCTCGATCCCGCTATCGTTTTGCAGCCAGTTTCTCGCGGCACTTCCGGTGTAGTCCAGATGAACCCAAAGAGGTCCGTCCTCCGGACGCCACTCTTTTACACCGTCCAATTCTAGTTGACTGCCGCCTCCACTTCCGTTCAGTGCGAAGGCAAAGACAAGTCCGCTGTCGTCGTTCATAGGTCTCTGTTCTTGTGCCGAACGCCAGCCTTCACCGGCGCGCGTCCCTATGCGCGTCCGGTGGAAGGCATTGTTCGGCGACCTCACTTGCGTTCAGGCTCTTGCACTTTTCATTCTTTCAAGCGGCGAGGACGTTCACTTGCCTGCTCGAGTCTTTCCGAGCAGCAATACTTTCACGTCGCCGTTTGCCCTCAGACTTGCAAACAACAGGTAGGGGGCGAGCACCATCATGCCCCCAAAGAGGCCGAGGATTCCCAATGCAAGGCCTCCGGGAGAGAACTGGTGCCGCCAAGCAAGCCACAAACCGGATAGGGTTAGAAAGCTCATGAAGTCAAAGTTGAACTGACCAGGCCATGTCATCGTTGCCATATCGCCAAAGAACACTGGTAGCAGGTTCCAACCGTGGTTGAGGCCCACGATCATCGTATAGGTGCCGAGGCAAGCAACTACGATTGCCAGATATGTGCGAAACGCGCCCATGGTTCGTTCCTCCGTTGAGGAGTGTGTACACACAAAGTCATACCGCCTGGCGATAAAGGCCCAGTTGAACTGAACCGCTGATCACCCGTCGGCTGTCCCCAAGCATTATGGGGGCCGACTTCCGCGATCCGACGGCCATCGTCCGGTCGACTTCAATCTTGAAATTCATACCCGCAGAATACCTCAACCAGCGGCACAAGCCGAACGACCAAACTCAGCCGCCGCAAAACCGCGCAGCGATTTTGGGGTCGGCTGGAGTGCCTTGTTGGGCGTCTTGTCACCTATCCTGCGGATTTATTGAGGGCAACTGCGGCGCGGATGAGAGCTTTGAACGCACTTGCGTTGATTTCCTCGTCCTCATGGACATCAATCGCTCGTCTTGCGTTCCCATCAAGGCTGGCGTTGAAGAGCTTGGCCGGATCCTTCAACGCTGCCCCTTTGGCGAACGTGAGTTTCACTTTGTCTTTATAGGTTTCGCCGGTGCAGATGATTCCATTGTGCGACCATACCGGAACTCCCAACATCGAGTTTGACGGCTTTCGCCATTTCACTTCCTCAACCACATCTGGGGTTACCTCTTTGATGAGCTTGCGCATCCTGCTCAAGGTCTCTCCACGCCAATCGCCGAGGTCGGCAATTCTTTTGTCAATCTGTTCAGTAGCCGATTGCCTGTCGGTCGAAGCCGATTTGTTCATGCTCTCCTCCAAAAGTTTCTAAGCTTCTCAGAACGCCCAACGTGGCCCGCAGGACTGGGCGCACGTTGAGCGCAGATCTCTCTTCGTCCGAGAGCAGTGCAAGGAACGACTCCGAGAAGATACAGAAGTTCTCCTCCGCCTCCGCGAACGTCTCAGCCGTGGTCGAGACTGAAGGTCGGTTGCTGAGCACAATTTTGTAGCCGTGCTCCAACGTCGTCCAGGAGCAGAGGTGAACGCGCCCCTCCATTCGCTAACGCGCTGGCGATGACCCGCCGGCGCAGGATCCGGTGCGACGAGCACGCCAGCTCAAGCCGGTCGGGTCCAACGCCGGGTTAGCCTCAGCGCGCCACGCCTGCGAGTGCACGCTCGGCCTCGAGCGGTAACTCAATCGCCACAAAGTAGTTGGCCGGATAGAGATAGTCCTCGCCGGAATCGTCGACGACTCTCACGTAACCTTCTTCGACCGCACGCGAGTCGGCCACCTGCTCATACAGCTTGCGGGGCTCGAGATCCTCGCACCCGTCGTTCCGTACGCAGAGTAGGAACCGCTTCTTGGTGTTCGCCGTCGCCATCAGTCGAGAAACCGCTTGATCTTCATACGCACTCGTCCGATCCCATGCGCTTCATACCAATGTACCTCGACTCGGCGAATCGCGCCACCGGTGATTCGGACTGATGCCACGCCTTTGAGCTTCCGCCACCGGCTCGACTCATAACGCTTGCGCAGGCGGTTGAGGTCGCGAAGACCCCGCCCGGTCGCAATCGTCTCGATCTTGGTGATCTCGCCGATCAGCTCGAAGTGCATCGTCCCGCATGTCGCGAGGGCTTCATGGAGGCTGGCACGTGCGCATCGAGCCGCCGTACGCCCACGGACGGGGGCTGGTCGTGTATGTGGCGCGCTATCTCCGCGGTGGGCCCGATCAAGAACCACCGGCTGGTGGCCTTCACCGGGGTGCGCATGGTCTCCTGCAGCAACGCTCGCACGCCCGCCTCGCCGAGGTCCGGCGGGAAGAGCAGCCGGCGCTGCTCCAGCAACTGCTCGAGCGAGGCGAGCATCTTGGCCCGGAACACAGTGCGTACCGAGGGCCCCCAGAGGAGGAAATTCGGCCGACTGGCGCGCTAGCGGCACACTCAGCCGCCGCGGGACGCGGTCGGCTGGAGCGGCGGGTTAGGTGGCGGTCGCATCGAGCCTGCCCGTTCTTGGCGAAACATGCGCATCGCATGCTCCCCCGCACGCGTGCTTCGGAGTTCCTGCGCGAACGCTTTCGCTTCCGGATGGGACTGATCCATGGAGGGAAGAACCGCGCCGAAGCCCTCGGCCTGCGACACGAGAAGTACCGGCGCCAACATGCACGCGAGAGATAGGTCCGCTGCCGTGAATCGGTCCTCGACAAGAAAGCGCTTCCCGCGCAGCGACTCTGATGCGACCGCCACCTCCTCCAGCACGACCTGCCGGGAGAGAGCGGCGTGTTCAGCATCGATCGACAGAACTCGCTTCAGAAACGACCGCCCTATGGGAAGTAGGGCGGAAAACAGAAACGCCTGGGCTGTCCCAACGTTCGCCCGAGCGAGGGCGCGAAGACCGCGTGAGTCACCGAGTGCCCAGTAGTAGGCGAGCCGCCGTGTGTGCTCACCGAGACCGTCGCTGAAACGCGCGTCGAGTGCCTCACAGGCGGCGGTCGGGAATAGATCATTGTCCGGGCCTGCGTGGTTGGCGCTGGCCCAGCGAATGATTCGACTCGAGTCACAGATGGCTACCCCATCATCCGTGACCAAGACGGGAGTCGAGTATCGAGTGGATATGCGGTCGGCGGCAGCATCAGAATTTCCTCGGACCGCCCATGCGACTGGCACGGTGTGAATGAGCGGCATGTAGGGCCGCTCTCGATACTGGACACCGAGCCGATCGAGCGCCCACCGGGCCTTTTCGTTGTAGTGTGATACGCGAATCGTCAGCAGGCGGTTCATCTCCAGTCCTGCATCGACGCCACAGCGCGCGGTTCGCTCCCGCCGCCTAACGCCTGCGACAAGCGGCGCCCGCTTTGTCGCGCGTCCGCTTCATCGCATTGTTCGGCCTCCTCACCGTTCCTGGCTCCACGGTTCCATTGCGCTGAACTGTTCAGGCGCAAGGGGTTGGCGGGACTCCCCGACATCCCTCATGGGGCGCCCTCTTGCCCAGACGAGGGGGGCACCTCGTGCAGCATCACGACGAGGTCGGTGACTCCTGGATCGCGGCCCAGTTGCGACAGCAGCGTCGTCACTTGGCCGCGATGATGAGTCTGGTGGTTGAAAAAGTGGCTGACCGCCCACCACAGCGGGTGCTCGTACGGACGTCCCTTACTGTCTCTGTAGGCCAGCATCGCCGCCAGCTGGTCAGGCGTCAGCGTTCCTACCCACGTCTCGATGAAGGAGTCGGTTTCTTCTCGCACCCGCCGTAGCTCGGTGAAGTCGGCGAACAGCTCCTGATCGAGAGAGCGCAGTGCGATGCGCTCGCCGTTCGAGGCCGTCACCGTCGCCAGTGCGCGGTCGCCGGTGAAGCGCGCGAGCCAGGCGCGATCGGTGAGCAGCAGATGATTGAAGGTGCCGTGGATCGACCGAAAGAAAGCACCCAGGTCGCGCTTGCGTTGCTCGTCGGTCAGCTCGCCGGCGAGCGCGTAGAGCTGCTCGTTCATCCAGCGGTTGTAGCGGGCGAGAACCTTGTATTGATTCAATTGCTCCATCCGTGAGCCTGCTACGAGTTCATCGTCGGTGCGTAGCCCGCCCGTCGAGCGCGTGGCATCGCCCACAGCTACACGATCGTGATACAGGCTCGTCCTTCGGCCGCTCTCCACACCTCGCCTGGATCTGCCGAACGTCTTGGCGTTGAGATGCGCGCCCACCGCGCTCCCAAATATTCGCTAGTCTCATGCGCGCCAGCTCCAACGCCGGATTAGACGGCTCGTGACGTCACCGAGCGATGCCGAGCTCTCCCAGATCGGCTTCACGGAGCGGCGCGTCGTGCGACAGAAGATACTCGTCGAGCTGCGGGGGCTTCACATGCGTGCCTGACAGCATGTTGTGGACCTGGCCGCGGTGGTGGATTTGATGGACGAAGAGGTGAGCTAGCACGATGTGGATTGGGTCTTGGCATGTGTCACCGGCCGAGTCCGTCCAGCGAGTCACGACCTCAAGACGCTCTGGGGTTAGAGCTTCGCAAAGCGCTACGAGTCGACGATCGGCAACGGCCTGTGCAGCAGTCAGGCTTGGAAGATCCGAATAGAGTTCGCCGTCGAGGCGACCCGACTCGGCGTGCTCGCCCGCAACCGCTGAGACGTAGAAACGGTCGACTAGGAGAATATGGTTGAGCGTGCCGTGGATGGAGCGGAAGAAGGCACCACGATCTCGGAAGTAGTCGCGAGTCGCGAGCTGGGCACACACCTTGTGGAGGCGATGGTTGCTCCAGAGGTTGTTGTGGGCCATCGCTCGGAAATGTTCGACCAAGCTAGCCATCAGAAATCTCCTCGAGCCGTCTAATGCCAAGATAAGCGGCCGACCGTAGCCGGCGATTCTTTTGCGCAAGCAATAGAAGGACGGGTAGGGAGGTCCACTTCATCGATTTGTTAGGCGTCATTTCCCCTATTGGTCTTGGCTCCCTTGTGGATGTTCGGATCCCCTTCGTGCCAAAGCACTGTCTGCTTGATACGCGTTATTTCCACGACGGATCCCCTACGAGCGAGTTCGAAATCATAGACAACGTGTGAGTTGTAGAACCTTTCTCCGCGCACCCTGTATATCACTCCGGTAGCTTTGCATCTGGCATTGCCTGCATTCTCGGAAATCTCCAAGTTCGTAAGTAGATGATGCGTATGTAGCTCGGATAATGCCTCTTTCCGCCTCGAAACATACTCGTCGCGGGCGATGATGCCTTTGGTCCCTCGAAGGTCTGTGTAGTCCACTTCAATCTGATCAGCCAATACAGATGCCATTGCGTTCCAGTCTTTCTCGTCAAAGCTGTTGGCAAATCTGGCTATGATGTTTGCAATGTCCGTCATTGGCGCTGACGCCTAGCGTGGGCGATCAGCCGCGCGGCGCCTTGGCCGCGTCGGCTGGATCGGCTTTGTCAGGCACTCTGCGACCTCGCCGGCCCCTGCCTGCGTCGACGAGCATCCTCGCGCGCGGTCTCAGCCGCCTGGTGAAAGAAAGCCAGTACTTCATCCTCTGACTTGCCCGCCAGGGCCGCTGCTTGCTCGTCGCGAATCTTGCGCACCAACTCAACTGCTTTGATCGCTTGGGTCTCGGCCATGGATGGTTACCTCCTGCGGCGAGTAGATCGTAAGGGCTCGGTATCCCTGCTCGATGTTCACGGCATTGAACAGCCGGATCTTATCGAGCCGCACGATATGGCGAAAGTTCCAGCTGACGAGAACGTCGACGTCTGCGATGGTCGCCACGGCAATGTGGAGCATGTCGTTCTCGAAGCGGCTCCCCAGTACCCAAGGGGAGAAGATCCGAGAGGCGGTTCGACCTAGCTCGCAGCACCACGACCCCCAAGGCCCGGTCCGTGATGTGCTGCTG
Organism: uncultured bacterium; assembly: GCA_963721115.1. Classification (GTDB taxonomy): domain Bacteria; phylum Desulfobacterota; class Binatia; order HRBIN30; family CADEER01; genus CAVRIA01. The sequence continues at coordinate 27,209 of CAVRIA010000017.1, read as the reverse complement.
CTGCGGGAGGCGCTTGTCAACGGTGATGAGCGCATCGAAGAGCCCGTTCATGGCGTCGAGGAGCTCGCCGTTGTCGAGGTCACCCCAACCCATTTCGGGCGCGGTCCGAACTTCGTGGCCCGGCAGGCTCTTGCAAAGACCCTTCGGCACGCAGGCATCGAGGAGCACTCGCATCGAGGACCGCTCGACTCAAGCGGCCACTGCTTTGGCTAAAAGCGCGGACTTCGCGAGTTCGAGAACCGCGATGGAGTGCTCCCGCGAGACGCTGGGAAAGTCATCAAGAAACGCCTCCAGAGAATCGCCCGCCTCAAGGTAGTCGATGAGTGATTGCACCGGGACGCGCGTCCCGGCGAACACCGGAGTTCCGCTCAGGCGAGCGGGCGACGTCGTGATGAGGGGCTCAGGGACGCTCATGACCAGCTCCTTTCTCTGTCGTCTACCACGCCACCCGTTGGCTGGCTAACGTTGTGCGCCTGAGCCGCGCGCGGCTTTGTGCGCGTCGGTCTCCAGGCGCTGGTTCGGCCAGCCGCACCGTGCGCAGTCGGCACTCATCGCACGACCCGCGGCAAAAACATCCACAGCCCACCGACAAGCAGAAGCATTGCTGTCATAGTCGCTCCGTCAGAATACCGAACACGGAAAAGAACCGCCGTGCTCCCTACGGCGAACACCAGACCGATGCCCAGCGGCAGCAATGACGCGCTGGGAGCCGTAGATTGCAGCGCGGCAACCGCGATACCCAAAGGGAGCAACGCAAAGAAAGCGGCCGCACCTGCCAGCACGCCGACAGACCACATGGGTCGATCTGTTGCGAGGTACGCAATCAGCGGAATCAGCAAGACACTTACGAAGAGCAAGTCGCCAGTGCAGCGTCCGAAATAGTGGGAACGGACGATCGTTGACGATCCAGCGCGGCGGGTTACGTCTCCGTGCGTCACATCGGCCGCTGCGCCTTCCCCACCGGGTGTCCGTCAGCACCGTAGCTCATGACTGGGCCATCGTCGGCATTTGGGACGTATACGTAAGCGTTTCCCCACGGATCGATGGGCATTCGATCAAGATAATTTGGGATAAGGGCTGCCAATCCCTCCTGCGACGACGGCGATCGCCCCTGATCGCGGGCGAACAGAGCGAGCGTTTTTTCAATAGCCATAACATCTGCCATCGCCTTCGTGCGTTTCATGCCTCCGTCAAGACCAGGGCCATTCACTGTGGCAACCACGGTTCCGACGAGGAGCGGCAATGCGGACGACCCAAGCAGTCCAATGACGAAGCCTATCCATATCTGGGGCGAGCGAATCATCACAATGGGGCTACGGGGCCGAACGCCTTGCGCGTGAGCCGCCGGCCCACCGGCGCTCGCGAATAGCAAGGACGCTCATGCCGGTCGGCTCGACGCGCTTGTTCGGCCCGGTCATGGCCGCCTACGCGGCCTGGAGCACGAACTCGACCTTGATAGCTTGGAACGGAAACTCGATACGACCGTCCGCGGTTCGGTTGATCAAGCCAGCATCGAGCAAAGCCTTCACATCGGCGTGCACCGCCTTCACATCGCGCCCGACGCGCCGGGCGGCCTCGCGGATCGACATACGGCCGGCGCCACACAGCGCTTTGAGCAGCTCCCAGCGTTTCGCGGTCAATACCTGCCAAAGCAACTCGGGCGTGGCAAACGCGATCCGCGCCTCGCGTTCGCCCCGGCGCGTCTTCATCACCCGCGACGCATGGGCGAGTGTGTCCGCCAGTGAACGTACCTCAAGAACGACGGTGTTCATCATTCCACCTCTTTATTTCCGCGTTGAAGTCGGCCATCAGTTGATCGGGCGTCGAGAAAGCATAAGCCGTGGTCACCGTGCCGACATGCCGGTGGTCTCCCTTTCCACGCTCGTTGTCGTACCGCACCACGCACTCACCACCGACCACGTACGCGAGCCGATATTTGAATGCGTGCGCCGACCGCGGCACTGGTTGCGGCACGCGCCATATCGTCACTTCCGCGAAGGCGTCCGGAGCGAGGACGACACGGCGGTGCATCAGCGCAGTGGCCCGCATGTTGGAGACGGTGCCAACGGATGGCAGGTGTTGTCAATGCCTCCAACGCTACCATTGGTCGACGTCGGTGCTCAGGTGTGCCGACCGCGTGCATCGAGGAAGGTTCCTGGCTGCCGCAAAGGCCGCCCGTCAGAAAAGCTGCCTTCACCCTCGCGCTCTCCCCCGAGTAATGCAGCAGAAAGGGTTCCGGCTGCTTCTGCGATCAAGAGTGGTTCCACCATCAGCATCAGCAACACATGGATATGGCCGAACGGGTCGCGGCTAAGCGGCCGCGTCTTTCAAGCGGTCCGCTTGAGCCGCTTGTTCGGCGTTCTCTGCCTGGCACGGGATCGCTCAGTCGCTGCTTGAGCGGTGTCGGCCAAGAGCCGCAGTGCCCGGTTGACCGACTCGGTGTCCGGAAAGACTTCCGCAAGCTCGGGGTCGACCAGCACCAGATTGGTGCCTGCTGTCGCCTGCTGGTGGTACTTCCCACGCACGCCGCCCTTGAGCTGTGAGAGGTCGTATTCCGCCCGCAGCTCGTCACTTGTTCTTTTCGCCCGTGCCTTCTTCATGCTGCCTTCGCTCCCTGCGAGTTGCTTGTCGTGCACTGATGATCCGCGTCCGATTGCCCCTCTGAACGTGGGACACAAAAAGGAGCCGTTCCTTGGAAGAGTAGCCGATCGTGATCTCTCTGTCTTCCTCTTCCGAGTGGTCCGGGTCCGGATAGGTCATCGCCATCGAGTCGAGAAACACCGTTGCGGCTTCCTCGAAGGAGACACCGTGTAGCCGCAGATTCCGTCTGGCCTTCGCTGAATCCCACTCGTAGATCACGGCGAGCAGTTTACATCAGCCGCCCGGGCAAGCCGAACGTCCTGCCGTTGAGCGGCGAGCACTCGCCCGAGCGAAGCGAGGAAGGGTGCTTGTCCGCTGCAACGGCTTGTTGGGCTGTTCTGCAGCATAGCCGCATGAATCGGACGAAACCACATTCGTTCGAACCGCTGCAGCGCGGGTTGCGGCACCGGTGAGCCGATGCCGGAGTTGCCGCCAGGTATACTTCGGCGAGAAGAGGAGAAGGGAGAGGAAGACTGCAACAAGCAGGGCAAGCGCGATGAGAGCACCCGCGATGTCGTGCCGGAGCGGATAGTCTTGCGGGCGTGTGTGAATCCGGACGGCGCGAATGCGATCTACGTGGAAGGTGCGGGAGTCGCGGGTAAAATGGCAGTAGGCGCGAACCAAGATATGCTCGCCTTGGTCAAAAAGCTGCTTTGGGTAGACGGCGTTGTGTCTGGTGACGGTGCCGTCCGGTTTCTCGTACCGGAAGGAGAGACTCGCATCTGCGGCGATCGCGGCTCGGATCACCGCGGAGGCATCATTTGATGAACTCCGACTCCGGTTGGTGCCCACCATTTGGACTCTACCGCACGCAAGCAGCCCAACGCCTTGGCGCTGAGCGGCCGGCGCAGAGACGATCGCGAGCAAGAACATCGCGCATGCCGGTCCGATCGAGCGCCGGGTTAGGCTTTCACTCGCACGACCCGCCCCGGCGATGCGTTCTTCAACGCCACCAAGACGCGAGCGACGAGGGGTCGCAGGTCATCGATGGCATTGCTCTTCGCGATCATCACGATCACCCCCAAGTCCACCCCAGAGAGGTCCTGCTGGTGTTCGATCCCTTGGTCCACCGTCACAAAGGCGTCGAACTGGCCCGCCGCACGCCGCAACAGAGTGCCGTTCTTGATTCCCGACCACCCCATCTCGGCCACCGTCTTCACTTCATGGCCGACCAGTTGGCGTCGCAGCTTCCGCGGCACGCACTCATCCAACAGCACGCGCACCGGAGATCAAAGCCCGCTTCGCCTCTTCCAGCGCCGCCACTGCTTGCGCACGCGTCACGCTGGGAAAGTCGTCCAAGAATTCGTCGAGCGAGTGCCCGGCTTCCAGGTAGTCGAGCAGCGCTTTGACCGGCACTCGCGTTCCCATAAAGACCGGCGCACCCCCGAGGATTCCGGGGTCGGTGTGAATCACGCTCTTTCGGCGGGCCATGAGGAGAACTCCTTGCGGCGACAATAGCACCACGTCCTACGCAAGCCTAACACCTGGCGGTCAGCCGCGCGGCGGTTTTTTCGCCGCGTCGGCTGGAACGGTCTTGTTCGACGCGCTCGGATCAGTATCACCGAGTAATGCTTCCATATCGACCTCGTACGAACCTCCAAGTTGTCGTGGAAGAAGCTGTGGGTGCTCTGCATAGATCAGGTTGAGAATGTCTGTCAGCAGATGACCCATCACCCGCCCGAATCCACGGCGGAGTATCCGAAACTCCTCATCGGAGCAGGCTCCTTGAATCTTCGCCAGTTGCCGGTCCAGTTGCGCGTTGATCCGGATCAACTGCAGGCATGTCTCTTCAGCCAGTTCTTTCTTCATTCTGTCGAACGCCGTGCTCCAGCGGCGCGCCTTTCGCCGCGTCCGCTGCAAGCTGTTGTTCGGCTTCTTTTCCCCTCGGGGTCGGAATCGCTATCGGCATCGGAATCGATTCCCACCACGAAGTACTCGGCCGGGGCCTCGCGGACTGTGTAGCCACGTCGACCGAGCTTCGTCAGCATGGCTACGATGCGGTCGAGCACCGCCTTGGCCTCGACATTCTCCTCCGCCGACAGAGCACCGCAAACCTCCAGGACATCGATGCCCTTTCAGCCGCTCGCAGAGCCGGTACGCCCAGCCGACGTATTCGATGGCGGCTCGGTAGACATCCAGTCGCTCGTGCCCGAAGCTCATTAGATCTGATTCGATTCCGATCCCGATAGCGATTCCGACCCCGATTCGATTCAGTCACGCCGAGCGGCTTGGCGATGAGCCGCGGCGGGCAGACGAAACGTTCCACATTCGCAGGACAGCTACCGCCCGCCGTCGGCTCCAGCGGCTGGTTCGGCATTCCTGAGCGACGGATCGTCGGGATGCACGCTCAAGTACTCCCTTACCTCGAGCTGCATTCGATCGATCTCCGCGAGAAACCCGGAGCTGGCTGCATGGTAGTTCGCACGGTTGGTTTCGACACGGCGCAATTCGGCCACTTGCGCCTGCATCCGGGCGATGCGATCCATTGTGACTCGAAGTTCGCTGTCGTTGGGGATCATGACTCCTCCTCGACGATTTCGATGATACCACGTCGCTCGCCATTCCGCTTGATCTGCCAGTGCGCGATCGCCTCTTCCTCGCCACCGAGTGCAGCGAGCCGGCGCAACCAGAAAACGCTGGCGCCAAAATGAGCTTGTGCCCCTGCATGATCGAACAACAGGCGCGCCTCACCCCCGAGTCGCGCCACGTCGAAGGTGTCCTGCATGATCAGGAAAACGTCCACGTCCTTCGGCTCGGACTTCGCCGTCACGAACGAGCCGAACACCACGAACCGGCGGACTTGGCCGGTCTTCGCCGCAATTTCATGGATTCGGACGAGTCGCATTGCCACGGCAACTCGCTGTCGCGAGCCGTGGCCGAATCGCTCGGTCGTGCCTCGCAGCGTTGCGCGATGAACGCCTACAGGCAAATCCCCCGATTCGGTAAAGGGCGGTAGCGCCGGCACTGGTCTCTGCTCACCCGCCTTCAACTACCACGGCTTCACCTAGATGCCGAACGCTGGTGCTGAGCGGCCGGCGCACGGACGACCGCGAGAAGTGGCGAGCTCAAGCCGGTCCGCTCCAGCGCTCTGTTCGGCATGTCAGTCGTCGACCCCTGGCACGCGCAAGACCTTCAGATCGCTGAAGTCCCGCCCGTACGAAAAGATGTCAGTTGCATACAGCTCACGCCGGAGGGTCTTGTAGAATGGGCAAGCCATGAGGATCATCCCGGAGGCGGTAAGCTCTTTCGGCATCCCGTAGACAATGGCCATGTCTCCCACTCGTGCAACCTCGTCCGGCTCCACTTTTGAATTCGGCCGATAATCACACGCAAAGAGACCCTCACCTCGCGGCGACAGGAAGGCAATCTCAGGCTGAATGCTGTGGTCCTCAATCCAGTCCCAATAGTGATGCTCCACTTTCATGCGAAGATGCTTGCCGTCCTCGGTCGGGCCCACCGATTGCACGATGCCAGTCCAGAGCAAAAGCTGTCCATCGAATGCCTTTAGATTCTCCCGGACGTCATTCGGATAAACGTCGCGTCGAGCCTTCGCGAACAGTTCGGTCTCTTGTTCTCCCTCGGGCCTGTAGTGTTTCGAATATGCACCAAAGCAGCTGCACAAGCAGAACGCAGCCAACGTCACCAACCCAAAACGCAATAGGCTCTTCATCACATTCGCGCCGTCGAACGACTCGGCGCTCAGCGGCGTCGTCTTCGCCGCCCGCTGCAGCGCCTGGTTCGGCTCCTACGCCGCCAAAGCATCTGGTATCTGAGAGAGATTCGTGCATACGGTTGTGCCGTACTTGTCCGCGAGCCGCGTTTCCTCGAGCGCTCGACCCCAGAACCTCTCGACGAGGACGACCTGACAGTAGGGGATAGAGACAGCGAGATGCCAGACATCCGACAGGTCGTTCGGTTGAATCCTTCGCGACCACTGGCGATCGCGGTACAGCGTGAGCTCACGCACGACATCCAGCGTCGGGACATCGGAGAAGAGGTCGCTCAGTCTTTCACCGAGAGCGAAGAGTTCGTCCCAGGTCTTCCCGATTTGCGTCAGCGCCACGCTGATCTCCTGCTTCAGGTCGAGTGTGAACTGAGCTGCTACCGCTCGGTGCCGAACGTCACAGGGAAACGGCTTCGCAAGCACTCGGTAGGCCTCCGCTGCTTGCGCATAGGTCTCTCCTTTTTGAGATAGCGTCGCGTTCTGCCGTGTGCGGCCGCCCTCGTTGGGGAACGTGGTCAGCATCTCGATGGCATCCGGCTGGCGGGAGAGGAAGGCAATCCCGAGTTCCACCGACCGAGCTTGCTCGGGCGACAGATCCACCGGACACGAGCCCGCGCCGAAGTGGAGCCCTTTCCCGATCACCTCCGGCTCTGGGGGCGTCGGTATGTCGGCTTGAAGGCGGCGAATTAGCGTCCTTACCAGCTCGCGGGGAAGTACTGACGTCCATGGAGCCAGGAACCAGGCGCGGTTGTAGCGGTCCAGGATGCTCGCCAGGCGCTGACGGCGGCCCGCATTCGATGGCTTCGCCTGTTCGAGCAAGTGGACAAGGCTCACCGGCAAACGCACGGAGCCAGCGGCCACTCCGTCGGCAAGGAGCTTGGAGACGGGCCCGTGTGACTCCGTCACCGGATTCCCGTGACACGCGCGCGCCAGGTAGATCCAGTGGTTCTGATCCAAGTAGATGTCAATCATCGAGCGAAGTCCTGTGAGCCGAACAATAATTGACCTGCTGAAGCCTAGTAAACGCGCAGTATAGCATCTCTCGGGCTGCTCCGAGTCGCGTCCGATTCTCTTTACGGATCAATCGCTTGCATCCGGGTCTCTCGGTTTTCGCTCGGATTGCTATCCGACTTGACGGGCGCGGCATAGCCGACCGAATCTGCTCGGTTTCGAGCGGAAAGGCGAAGCCCGCGAGACTTTGCAGCATAGCATCCCTCCGGTGGGTCTTCTGACGGCGAGGCATCTCCTCCTAACTCAAGCGCTTAGATCACGATGGTTGCTCCCCGCCTGGATTGCTACGCCGCTCATCTGCGCGGCCTAGCACGCCGGGGGATCGCGTCGACAGTCGATCGGCTGGGCTCTGGACGCCATGCCCGCCTCGGTTCAAAACGTGCGTGTAGATCATCGTCGTCTTCACGTCGCGATGGCCAAGCAGCTCTTGGACCGTACGGATGTCGTAGCCGGTCTCGAGGAGATGTGTCGCGAAACAATGTCTCAAGGTGTGCGGGCCGACCGGCTTGGCAATGCCAACCTTCCGTGCGGCATCGTGAACGGCGCGTTGGAGTACCGACTCGTGGAGATGAAATCGCTGCGGCGGACCGAAGCGCGGGTCGCGGCCGCCTGCGCTCCGAAGCTTCAGCGGCGGGGCGCAGATCCGTGATGCGGGGAAGACCCACTGCCAACTCCATTCGCGATGGGCGTTGGATACTTGCGCGCCAAGGCGTCCGGCAACTGCACGCGGCCGAGTCCCGACTTCAGGTCGCGTTCGTGGACACCGCGTACGCGATCCAGATGGACTCGGAGGGGATCTTCGACAGCACCCGGCAGCATGGTGACGCGGTCCTTGTTCCCCTTACTCTCGCGAACGAGGATCTCGTGCCTCGTGAACTCGATGTCTTTGACTCTAAGGCGCAAGCACTCCATCAATCGAAGACCCGAACCGTAGAGCAGCATTGCCATGATCCAGGAAACGCCGTCAAGCGCACTCAGCAGCGCCTCGACCTCCGGCCGAGTGAGCACGACCGGCAAGCGCTGCGGCCGCTTCGCTCGAACGACATCGTCCAGCCAGCCGGGGTCCTTGCCGAGGACGTCTTTGTAAAGGAAGAGAATGCCCGCCAGGGCCTGATTCTGCGTCGAGGCGGCGACGCGCCGTTTGACCGCAAGTGCCGTCAGGAATTGCTCGATTTCCGGCTTCCCCATTTCTGCCGGATGGCGCTTCCCGTGGAACAGGATGTAGCGGCGGATCCAACCGACGTACGCTTCCTCAGTTCGATAGCTGTAGTGGCGCGCGTGGCGCACCTGATCCAGGAGCCGTGGCTTGGCCGCCGGCTTGTACGGTTCCTCCGGTTCGTGGATGACCGGTACCGGGAGGGTGCGTCCCCAGGATGCATCGCAATACGCTTGCAGTTGCCTCATGTCCCGTTCCCTCCGAGGATCGATGGTGGGACCCTCCGTGGTGGAGGCGGGTGTGCACCGAGCGTAAAGACTTGCGCGAATCGAGATGATCTGAGCCGATGAGCGCAGCTCGATCAACGCAAATGTTGCTCACGGGCGACGCAAGCGTTGCATCCACGCATCGAGTCGCAGCGCCTGCTCGACTGCGCAGAGCCGTGACGAGCGTTCGCGATGGGCGTCGGGTGGGCGCGATTCTTGGTACTGCACTTGCTCAGCGAACAGGCGGAGGGCGCACGATGAATCACTCCCGATACGCAGACGAATTCAACGACAGGCACTTCGTCGACCTCGGACAAGCGCGGGTCTGTTTCCGTAAGGCGGGGGGCGGTCCGGCTCTCGTTCTTCTGCACGGGTTTCCACTCTCCGGCCTGACCTGGCGCAAGGTTTTGCCCGAGCTGGCCGCGCGCTTCACGTGCTACGCGCTCGACCTGATCGGGTTCGGAGACTCGACCTCTCCCGTTGCGGCGGACTTCTCTTCCCAGGGCCAGGCGGCGCTGTTCCAACGCGCGTTGTCCGCCCAAGGCGTCTCCTCGTACGCCCTGCTGGGCAACGACACCGGAGGCTGGATCGCTCGCGAGCTGGCGCTGCTCGACGCGGGCCGGGTCACACACCTCGTGCTGATGAACACCGAGATGCCCGGCCATCGACCGCCCTGGATTCCCCTCTACCAGCGACTCGTGCACCTGCCCGGCAGCGGCTTCGTCCTGCGCCGCATGCTCGGCTCGCGCAGCGTTCGGCGCTCCGGCATGGGCTTCGGGGGCTGCTTCGACGATCTCGATCTCATCGACGGAGAGTTCACCGACCTTTTCGTGGCGCCGATCCTCTCGTCTCCCGACCGACTCGCTTCGATGTTCCGCTTCCTGAAGGAGATGAAGTTCGCGCGACTCGATCTCTTCCGCGATCTGCACGCCCAGCTGTCGATGCCGGTCTCATTCGTGTGGGGGGCCGCCGACCCGACCTTCCCCGAGCCGCTGGCGCGCGCCATGACGTCGCAGTTTCCCGACGTCGTCGGGTTTCGCTCGATTCCGGACGGTAAGCTCTTCGTGCAGGAGGAGCAGCCCGACATCGTGACACGACTGATCATCGAGTCGCTGGCGGGCGGAGATGGTTACACCCGGGACCCCTGAAAGCGAAGTGTACGCGGGGACCCGAGGCGAGATCGGGCGGCGTAGCGGCGGCAGCGCTCTCGCCTCGGGCCCGGCGATCGTCGCCTACCTCGCCGGCGTAAAGCTGCTCGTGCACCTTGCCTGCGCCGGCGTCTACGGGTTGTTCGTCGACGAGCTGTACTTCCTTGCCTGCGGCGAGCACCTGGCGTGGGGATACGTCGACATGCCGCCGCTCACGGCGCTGCAAGCCTGGCTGGCTCGGACTCTGTTCGGCAATTCGATACTGGGCATCCGCCTGCTGCCGGCGCTCGCCGGTGCCGGTCTCGTCGTGCTCACCGGCGCCCTGGCGCGCCAGCTCGGCGGCCGGCGCTTCGCGCAGGGACTGGCCGCTCTCGCGGTGTTGGTGGCGCCGGGATACCTGGCGGTCGACAGCTATCTTTCGATGAACTCCGTCGAGCCCCTGCTGTGGATGGGCTGCGCGCTCGTGCTGATCCGCATCATTCAGTCCGGCAACGTCAAGCTCTGGATCTGGTTCGGTCTGCTCGCCGGGCTGGGGCTGGAGAACAAGCTGACCATGCTGCTGTTCGGGTTCGCTCTCATCGCCGGCCTCCTGCTCACCGCCGAGCGCCGGTGGATGGCGAACCGCTGGTTTCTTCTCGGCGGTCTGGCGGCCTTTCTGATCTTCCTCCCGAATCTGATCTGGATGATCGATCATCACTTCCCGCACCTGGAGCTGCTCGCCAACATCCAGCGCAATCAGCGCAACGTGGCTCTCACTCCCCTTCAGTTCGTCGGCCAGCAGATTCTCACCATGCAGCCGCTGGCGTTCCCGATCTGGCTCTGCGGTCTGTGGAGCTTGCTCATCGGACGCGACGGCAGACGATACCGTGCGCTGGGATGGGCATACCTGCTGGCGCTCGGCACGCTGCTGCTGACCGATGGCCGCTTCTACTATCTGCTGCCGGCCTACCCGATGCTGTTCGCCGCCGGCGCCGTCGCCATCGAAGGGTGGCTCGACCGGCCGAGATGGGGCTGGATCCGGCCGGCGTATGTTGCGCTGCTCGCGCTGACGGGCATGCTCTTCGCCCCGATCGCGATGCCGATGCTCCCGCCCGCGACTCTGGTTCGCTACACGGAGATCCTCGGCGTCTCGCAGCCCACGCTCGAGCATCGCCGGTCGAGCGCATTGCCACAATTGTTTGCCGACCGCTTCGGCTGGCTGGACATGGTGGCAACGGTCGCGAAGGTCTACGACGCGCTGCCCCCGGCAGAGAGAGCGAAAACGGCCATCTACGCCAACGACTACGGCGAAGCCGGCGCCATTGACTTCTACGGCCCGGCACTCGGCTTGCCGAAGGCGATCAGCGGACACCTCACCTACTGGTACTGGGGGCCGCGCGAGTACAGCGGCGAGAATGTGATCGTCCTCGGCCTGCACGGGCGAGAGAAGCTCGACGAGTACTTCACCAGCGTCGAAGAGGTCGCCAGCGTCGGCCACCCGTACGCAATGGCTTCGCAGCACTTCGACGTCTACCTCTGCCGCGGCCCGAAAGGGCGAACCCTTCAGCAGATCTGGCCGGAGCTGAAGAACTGGAACTGAGCCCTCAAGTACAGGTTGTTACGTTTTTGAGCTGTTGGTGTTGCCCCCGGGCTGCGCCGGATCATTCGGGCTGAGAAACACACGGACTTCCGGAGCAGGCTGAGGCTGAGGCTCAGGCTCGGGCTGAGGACGGTGCGCGCTTCGCGCGGTCTTTGGGATCGATCCCCAGCCTCAGCCCGAGCCCCAGCCTTTGCCTACGAACCCGGGCACAGCCCGGGTGAGTTTCAGGCTAGGGTGTTGGGCTCGGAAAGAGATCAAAAACTCCAAGGCCTCGACCTTTCGAAGAGGCGGGAGAGCGAGATCGGCAAGATGTGGCGCGGTCGTGAAGCTGTGTACGAGGCGGAGGGAATCGGTTCCCGTCAGTGGCGCGTAGATTCAGGCAGTGAGGCGGTCCCGTTACGCGCGCCGACCGCCAACTCCGGTGCTCAAAGGGGAAGCACATTCGCCTCGGAGCGGAGCCACCGGAGAGAGGGGCGCGGGGAGGGAACCGCGGCGTCTGAGCGGTTCCCTCCCCGGTGGGGTCGCAGGGGCGCAAGCCCCGCACAAAACAGACCGGTTCCTTGTGATCGAAGGGGAGGTAGGGGGGCTTCGGGCCAAGCCCCGCACTCAGACGTGAAAGAACGCCTTGATCCGGCGCAGCAGGCGCTGCGCGGCGACGTCCTGCTCGATCGGCGGCATCACCTGCTGGGCGCGGCGGTGCTCCTGCTGCGCCTGCAGGCGGTGGGCGGCCAGCTGGCTGATGGGCTCGAGCAGAGCGGGGTCGGCGGCGACGAGCTCCTGGAACGCCGCGCGCCCGATCTCGAGCACCGCCGCGGTGCCCTCCGCTACCACGGTCGCCGAGCGCGGGTCGCCGGCCAGCAGGCTCATCTCGCCGAAGCAGTCGCCAGGGCCGAGTCGCGCGATCATCCGGCCCGCCTGGCCGTCGTTGCGGCCGATCTCGACGCGCAGAGCGCCGTGCTCGACGACGAAGAAGGAGTCGCCCTTGTCGCCTTCGCGCACGATTGCCTCCCCCTCGCCGAAGAGAAGGCGGCGCGCCTGCGAGGCCAGCTGGCGGACGCGCTCCTCGCCGAGCGGCGCGAAGAGGGGAACGCGTCCGACCGCGGCGGCGATGTCGCCGGTCTCCAACACCGCCGGCGGGGCGTCCGAGTAGACGAACAGGTCGCGGGCGGGAAAGGGGATGCGCACGCCGGCGCGGCGCAGCGAGTACCAGAGGTTGGTCATGATCCGATCGCGGATGCGCTCGATGTTGCCGAACTCCTCGAGCCAGTAGCGCACCGCGTACTCGATGCCGCTCTCGTTGAAGCTCGTCGTGCGCACCTCCGGCGCCGGCGTACCCAGCACCGCGGGCTCCGCTTCGAGGACCGCGAACACCGCCTGCTTGACCGCGTGCGGCGGCGCCTCGTAGGCCGCCTCGAACTTCAACGTATCCCCGTAGCGGGGATCGGGTCGCGAGTAGTTCACCACCGGCTCGCGCGCCAGGAAGGTGTTCGGCAGCGTCACCACCTCATTGACGCGAGTGCGGATCTTCGTCGTCCGCCAGCCCGTCTCCAGTACTTGCCCCTCGTAGGAACCGACGTGGACCCAGTCGCTCGGACCGAAGGGGTCCTCGAGCTCGAGCACGATGCCGCTGATGACGCTGCTCAGAACGTCCTGGAACGCCAGACCGACGATGGCGGTCAGCACCGCCGACGTGGCGATGATCGACGCCACGTTGATGTGGAGGGTCATGCGCATCACGAAGAGGATGATCAGGAAGTAGATGAGCACACCGGCCACGTCGCGGAAGATGGTGGACACCGCCGCCCCGCGGCTCTCGCGCAGATGGAAGTCGACGAACAGGATCAGCAGCGCCCGCACGCCGGCGATGGCCATCGCCGCGATGAAGAACGCCTGCGCATAGAGGAAGAACCCGGTCGGCGGCCTCTCCCTCCCCAGACTGGCGATACCGCCCGCTACCAGGCCCATCCCCATCAGGGTGAACGCCGAGTCGAGCCTCGTTCCGACGCGCGTTCGGTGTAGGCCGGCTCGCACCGCCATGACCAGCAAGAGGGCGGTCGCGAACACGCCTTCGGCCAGCGCCGGATGCAGCCGCAGCCGATCCACGAGATCGGCCATATCCGTCAGGGTTTCGGTCGGCACGGCGGATTCATACGCCAATCGACCCGGCGCCCACAATCGGGGGTGAGTGAGCGGGTGTGCCGGGAAGCCGGTGGCGGGTGCGCCGGTGCGCCAGTATGCCGTATCAGCCGGCGCGGCGGCGGCGCAGGCGGCGCAGCAGGCCGGCCATCGTCTCGCGCATGGGAGCGTCCCCGAAGAGCCGGACCCCGGCCGTCAGCACGACGGCGTAGACGACGGCCCCCGCCGCCAGGTCGGCGAAGGCGGTCGCGAAGGTTCGCCCGGTTCCGAGGCGCGGCACGACCGCCGCCGCGGCCGCCGCGACGGCGGCGATGACGGCGGCGCGGGCCGTCGTGGCGAAGAGGCGCGACAGATCGGGCGCGCCGTGCAGCCAGCGCGCCAGCCCCAGGGTCGCCAGGGCGTTGACGCTCATGCCTACGCTGCCCGCGGCCGCCAGGCCGATGACGCCGAAGCGCCCGCCCAGGGCCAGGTAGAGCGGAATGGCCGCGACGGCGACGGCCGTCCCGAGGACCATCGGCCGCCAGGTGTCCCCGCGCGCGTAGAAGGCGCGGGCGGCGATCTGCTGGATGCTCCAGGCCGGCACGGCCAGCGCCAGCACGGCGAGGATGGCGCCCACCTGACGGGTGTCGGCAGGTGTGAAGGCGCCGTGCTGATAGACGACGCGAACCAGGTCCTGCGAGAAGAGGACGAAGGCGGCGGCGCCGAAGACGCCGAGCGCGACGCCGGCCTGCAGCGTGCGCAGGAGAACCTGGTCGAGATCCTCGCGGCGCCCCTCGGACCACAGGCGCGCCAGCGTCGGAAGCGCCGCCGCCGCGATCGCCTGGCCGACGACGGCGACGGGAACGAGCATGAGGCGGCGCGCGTAGCCGAGGTGCGCCACCGTACCGGCACCGAGCAGGGCGCCGAACCAGCGCCCGTACCATTCGTCGACGGTGAGCAGCGTCTGGCCGAACATCAACGGTGCGGCGACGGCGAGATAACCGAGGAAGATGCGGTCGAACGGGGCGAAGCGAGCCCGCATACGGACCCGGTACCGGGCGTCGAGCACCGGGGCCAGAAAGGGGCCGAGGACGGCGCCGACCAGGGCGCCCCAGGCGAAGCCCTCGATGCCCACCTCGAGGCGCGGCGTCAGGAAGAGCCCGCCGGCGATGATGCCGCCGTTGTAGAGCAGCGGCGCCGCGGCCGCCGCCCCGAAGCGCCCGCGCGCGAACAGGGTGGCGTTGACGATGCCGCCGGCGATGAAGAAGACCTGCGCCGGCAGGACGATGCGCGTCAGGTATACCGTGAGCGCCTTCGTCTGCGGGTCGAAACGCGGGAACTGCAGGGCGATGAGCGGCTCGGCGAACCACCAGAGGAGCGCGGTGGCAAGGACCGCCACCGCGCTGAGCGTTCCGAGAACGGTGGCGAGGAGGTGGTCGGCCGACTTCGTGTCGCCGCTCGCCAACTCGCGCGTGTAGAGGGGGAGAAACGCGACCGACAGCGCGCCTCCGGCGAGCAGGTAGTTGAGCAGGTCGGGGATCTGGAAGGCGGCGTAGTAGGCGTCGGTGGCGGCGCCCGCCCCCACCCGGTAGGCCAGCAGCGCCTCGCGCGCGTAGCCGAGCACGCGGGACAGCAACACGCTCGACGCGAGCAGCACCGCCGCCGTGCCGACCCGCGTCGTCTGTGCGTCGTCCATCGCCCTCCCGTCGCCCGCCCGCGCCATCCGGGCGCATTATGCCGGAGAAGGGAGGGGATTGAAAAAGTGCGGACGTGTGGACGTGACGTGCTGACGGAGGGGACGTGCTTCGCTGCTGGCGTGTTGCCGTGGGGCAGTGTGGGAATGCCACGTCCGCACCTCCGCACGTCCACACCCCCCTCTATCGAATTGACCTCCCCCACCCCGTGCGGTATCGCCGCTTCCAAGGAAACCTCCGAATCGGCACTCCGACACGGCAACACTCCAGCACTCCAGCACTGTTCACTCCCCCATGCCCATGCCTTCGCACCGCGGACCGCGCCGAACGACGCGACTTCTCGCCACCGCTCTCGTCCTCGCCGCCGCGACCGCCGCCCGCGCAACCGATTCCTCCACGCCCGCCGCGCCTTCCCCACTCTCGCCCCGGCGCCGCAGCGGGAGACGGTGCAGGTCCTGGCCACCTACCCGCACGACCGCAGGGCCTTCACGCAGGGGCTGCTCCTGCACGACGGAGCGCTCTACGAGAGCACCGGGCTGTACGGGCGTTCGAGCCTGCGCAAGGTCGAAATCGAGACCGGCAAGGTCGTGCAGCGGGTCGATCTGCCGCCGAAATTGTTCGGCGAGGGGCTCACTCTGTTCGGCGATCGGCTGATTCAGCTCACCTGGCAGGAACACGTCGCGCCGATGTACGCGCTGCCGACCTTCGAAAAGGTGGGGCAGCAGTCGTACCCGACCGAGGGCTGGGGGCTGTGCTTCGACGGCGAGTCCCTGGTCATGACCGACGGCTCGCACCGGCTTTATTTCCGCGACCCGCAAACCTTCGCGCTGCGGCGACAGATCCCGGTGATGCTGCAGGGACAGCCTCTGCCGCGCGTGAACGAGCTCGAGTGCGTCGGCGACGTCATCTACGCCAACGTCTGGCCGACGGATCGGATCGTCGAGATCGCGGAGCGCAGCGGCACGGTGCTCGCGACGATCGACGGATCCTCGCTGCTCAGCCCCGAGGAGAGGAAGAGCCTCGGCCCCGACGCGGTTCTGAACGGCATCGCCTACGATCCGCGCAGCGAGACCTTTCTGATCACCGGCAAGCTGTGGCCCAAGCTCCTGCGGGTGAGGTTCGTGCCCGAGTGACGGCCGCGCCGGGTGGGCGCCGATCAGTTGCATGTTCGACACCATTCGCGCATTTTGATCGCGGCGCCGATTCGGCCCCTCGGGCGGGATTCACGGCGCCCTCCTCGCGGCCAGTCGCGAGAAGATTCCACGGCGGGAGCAAAATGAAGGAACGGCCGATCAGCGACTTCGTCAAGCATCACTTCCGGCATTTCAACGCCGCGGCCCTGGTCGACGCCGCCGAGGGATACCGCCGCCACCTCGAGGCCGGCGGGCAGATGCTGCTGGCGCTCGCCGGCGCCATGAGCACCGCCGAGCTCGGCCTGTCGCTGGCCGAGATGATCCGCCGGGACAAGGTACACGCCATCAGTTGCACCGGCGCCAATCTCGAGGAGGACGTCTTCAACCTGGTCGCGCACGACTTCTACGAGCGCGTCCCCCACTACCGCGATCTCACCCCGCGCGACGAGCAGCACCTGCTCGAGCGACAGCTCAACCGCGTCACCGATACCTGCATCCCCGAGGAAGAGGCCATGCGCCGCATCGAGCACACCGTCGCCGAGGAGTGGCACTCCGCCGACCGCCGCGGCGAACGCCTTTTCCCGCACGAGTTCTTGTACCGCATCCTGGCCGACGGTCGCCTGTCCTCGTCCTACCAGATCGACCCGAAGGACAGCTGGCTCCTCGCCGCCTGCGAGAAGAACCTGCCGATCTTCGTCCCCGGCTGGGAGGACTCCACGCTCGGCAACATCTACGCGGCGCACTGCATTCGCGGCGAAGTGAAGAACGCGCAGACGATGCGCTCCGGCATCGAGTACATGGTCGAGCTGGCGGCCTGGTACCGCCGCACGGCGCCGCAGCACTCGATCGGATTCTTCCAGATCGGCGGCGGCATCGCCGGCGACTTCCCGATCTGCGTCGTGCCCATGCTCGAGCAGGACCTGCGCCTGCGCGACATTCCGCGCTGGGGATACTTCTGCCAGATCAGCGACTCGACGACGAGCTACGGCTCCTACTCCGGCGCCGTGCCGAACGAGAAGATCACCTGGGGCAAGCTCGACATGGACACGCCCAAGTACATCATCGAGTCGGACGCCACCATCGTCGCGCCGCTGATCTTCGCCTGCGTGCTCGACCTCTGACGGCGCCGCGGCGCGCCTCGGGCCTCATCCGCCGCTTTACGCGGTCCCACCCTCTGTGCTCGAATCGCCGCCCATGGACACGAGCCAACCTCTGAGCATGCCTCTGGAAGAGGCCATGCGAACGCAACGCGCGATCCGGCGGCTCAAGACCGACCCGGTCGACGACGCGCTGGTGCTGCACCTCATCGAGCTGGCGTTGAAGGCGCCGACGGGGTCGAACGCCCAGAACTGGGAGTTCGTCGTCGTCAGGGATCCCGCCGTCAAGCAGCGCCTGGCGCAGCTCAACCGGCGCGCGTGGAAGCTCTACGGCGGAATCGGGCGGCGCATGGTCGCGCGCAGCGGCGACCGTGCCAGGGAGAAGATCATCGACGCGGTGCAGTGGCAGGCCGACCGGCTGGAGGCGACGCCGGTGATCGTCGTCGCCTGCCTGAAAGCCGTGATTCCGATCTGGCCGCCGGTGGCCACCGCCAGCCTCTACGGCTCGATCTTTCCGTCCGTCCAGAACCTGTTGCTGGCCGCGCGCGCCGCCGGTCTCGGCGCCTGCCTGATCACCCTGCCCCTGTGGAGCCGCTTCCTGGCGCGGCGCGCCCTCGGCCTGCCCTGGAGCATCGCCCCCTGCGCCGTCATTCCGCTCGGATGGCCGCGCGGCCGTTACGGTCCCACCACGCGCCGCCCGGTCGAAGAGGTCGTCTCCCTCGACCGCTACGGCAACCGAGCCTTCCGGAGGTGAGCCGATGGCACTCGTCGGAACGGTGAAGGAGATCTGGCGCTACCCGGTGAAGTCGATGGGCGGCCAACGCCTCGACGGCTGCACGGTAACCGAGCTCGGCGTCCCGCTCGACCGCGGCTGGGCCCTGCGCGACGAGAAGGCGCGCGAGATCCGGGGCGCCAAGAAGATGCCCGCCCTGATGCGGTGCGAGGCGCGCTACGTCGCCGAGCCCACCGGCGCGGCGATCCCGACCGTGGAGATCACGCTGCCCGACGCGTCGCGCCTGCGCAGCGACGATGCCGGCGCCGGCGCCCGGCTGTCCGCGCTGGTCGGCCGCGAGGTGACCCTGTGGCCACGGCAGCCGGCGGAGGACCGGGATCACTACCGCCGCGGCCTGCCCGACCACGAAGACCTCGAGGAGGAGCTGCGCGACGTGCTGGGCCGACTCCCCGACGAGCCCCTGCCCGATCTCAGCACGCTGCCGCAGGAGCTGTTCGAGTTCACCTCGCCGCCGGGAACGTACTTCGACGCGTTCCCGCTGCACCTGTTGACGACCGCCTCGCTGCGCGAGCTGTCGCGGCTGAACCCGGCGGCGCGCATCGACGTGCGCCGCTTCCGCCCGAACTTCCTGATCGAGACCGACCCGTCCCTCTCCGGGCTGGTCGACTTCGACTGGTGCAGCCGCCGACTGCGCATCGGCGGCGCCACGATCGCGGTCGCCGTTCCGGCCATGCGCTGCGGGATGACCACGCACGCCCAGGCGGATCTGCCCAAGGACCCGTCGATCCTGCGCACCATCGTGCGCGAGACCGGACACAACGTCGGCGTCTACGCCTCGGTCGCAGTGCCCGGCGCGATCGCCGTCGGCGACCCGGTCGAGCTGCTCTGACGAGCGGGCTTCAGCGAGAGGAAGGCAGAAAGGCAACCACGAAGAGTCACGAAGAGCACGAAGAGGGAATTTGAAGGACGTTGCTCAGCCCTCTTCTTGCCTTCGTGCTCTCCGTGATCTCCTCCGAAAATGGAGCGGCGTTGCCTTCCTCCAGCGTTTCCCCCTTGGCGGATTTTCTCCTCTTCGTGTTCCTCGTGTCGACTTCGTGGTTGCCTTTTTCATGCTCTTCGGCGAGCGCAGCTCATGACGAACTTCGTGGTTGCCTTCTTCAGGCCCCTGGCTGCCGGGCGTGGTCGGCGAGGACGCGGGCGATGCAGCCGGTCAGCTTCTCCGCCATCGCCAGGTCGAGGAACTCGTTCGGCCCGTGTGCGTTGGAGTGCGGGCCGAGGACGCCGGTGATGACGAACTGGGCGCGCGGAAAGCGCTCGCCGAGCATGGCCATGAAGGGAATCGATCCCCCTTCCCCGAGATAGCAGACGTCGCGGCCGAACAGCTCGCGCGAGGCGCGCGACAGCGATTCCTCCAGCCACGGCTGCAACGGCGGCGCGCTCCAGCCCGAGGCGCTCTGCTCGGCCTCGAGCTTCACCCGCGCCCCGTCGGGAGGCTCCTTCTCCAACAGATCCCTGATCGCCGCCAGCTGCCGGTGCCGCCGGAAGCGTGGGTGGCAGGCGGATGGAGAGCCGGGCGGTGGTCGCCGGGCGCAGGACGTTGCCGGCGCCGGCGAGCGGCGGCAGCCCGGCCGCCCCGGTGATCTCCAGGGCCGGACGCCAGGTGCGGTTGAGCAACAGCTCCGTCACGTCGCCGCTCTGAGGCCGCACGCCCTCCGCGAACGGGTAGGTCTCGTACACGCTCGCCCCGAGGACCGCCGCCGCCGCGCCCGCCTGGCGCCGGCGCTCTTCGGGAATCTCGACGTGTAGCGACGGCGGCAGAATCTCGCCCGTGCGCTCGTCCTCGAGCCGGCTCAGCAACTGGCGCAGGACGCGAAAGCTCGAGGGCACGATCCCCCCCGCCGCGCCGGAATGCACGCCCTCGGTCAGCGTCGCCACGCACAGGTCGGCGTTCACCAGGCCGCGCAGACTCGTGGTGACCCACAGGCGCTCGTAGTCGCCGCAGCCGGAGTCGAGGCAGACGACGAGCTCCGGGCTTCCGATGCGCTCCCCCAGCGCCTCGATATAGGCCGGCAGGTCGCCGCTGCCGCTCTCCTCGCAGGCCTCGATGAGGATCACGCATCGGGCGTGCGGGAGCCCCTGCCGGCGCAGGGCCTCGATCGCGGTCACCGAGGCGAACGCGGCGTAGCCGTCGTCGGCGGCGCCGCGCCCGTACAGCCGCCCGTCGCGCAGCACCGGCGTCCACGGGTCGAGCCCCTCGCTCCACCCGTCCATCGGCGGCTGCTTGTCGAGATGACCGTAGAGCAGCACCGTCGCGTCGATCTCGCCGGGCACCTCGACGAGCAGCAGCGGCGTGCGGCCGTCGAGTCGCACGACCTCGAGCTGCAGCCCGGGCACGGCGCGGCGGCGGATCCACTCCGCGACCAGATCGACCGCCCGGTCCATGTGGCCGGCGCGGCGCCAGTCCGGATCGAACGCCGGCGACTGGTTGGGAATCTCGATGTAGCGGCGCAGGGCGGGAACGATGTCGTCGGCCCAGGCACCTGAGATAAATTCTTTCATAGAAGCAGGTTGTTGGCTGTTGGTTTCGCCCGCGCTACGCCGGATCATTCGACGAGCAACTTCGAACAGCTAAGGCTGAGCTCAATCGGGCAACGAATCCTCAGCCTCGCCCGAGCATTCGCCTTTGCCTACGAACCGGGCGCAGCCGGGTGAGTTTCAGGTAGGGTGTCAGGCTGTTGATTTTCACTCCAAGCTGACGGCCTTGCCCTCTCGCAGGCCGTCGTCGTTCGACACCACGACGCGCTCGCCGCCGGCAAGGCCCTTGGACACGGGGACGGGATCGAGGCCGGTTCCCGCCGTCTCGACCGCGGTGCGGCTCACGTGGCCGTCGTCGACCAGCCACACGAAGGCGCCGCCGTCGCCGTCGCGGCGCAGCGCCGCCGACGGAACGAGCACCAGGGGCGCACCGTCCACCGGCGGCGGCAACGGAGCGAGGAAGGTGATGCGGGCGCTCATGTCCGGCAGCAGCTTGTCGTCCGGCTTCTCGATGTGTACCTCGACCTTGAGCGTGCCCTTCTGACGGTCCACCTGCGGGTAGAGCTTCACCACCGTGGCGGCGTAGTGGGCCTCGGGGTAGGCGTCCGGGGCGACCTCGGCCGGCTGGCCCATGTGCACGCGGTGCAGGTCGGCCTCGTTGACGTCGACCTCGGCGCGCATGTCGTCGAGGTTGGCGAGACGGATCAGGTCGCCCGAGCCGGCGAAGCCGCCCGGCACGGCGATCTCGCCGACCTCCTTCAGCTTGGCGAGCACGACGCCGTCGCCCGGCGCGCGCAGCACGGTGTAGTCGAGGTTGACGCGCGCCTGGGCGAGCTGCGCCTCGGTCTCGGAGACGGTCGCCCGCCCTACGCGCGCCTTGTTCTCCAGCACGTCCAGCTCCTGCTGGGAGATCACCTTGCCGGCGCGCAGCTTGCGCCCGCGCGCCAGCTCCGACTCCGCGAGGTCCCGATTCGCCTTGGCCACGGCGAGCGAAGCCTCGGCGCGTTCGACCAACGCCCGGTAGTCGCGGTCGTCGAGCTGCACCAGCGGGGCGTCGGCCTTCACCGTCTGCCCTTCCTCGACGAAGTAACGCTCGATGCGCCCGGCGACGCGCACGCCGACCGAGATGTAGCGGTCGCCGGTGACGATGTACCCGGAGCCCGACAGCACCGGCACCGTCTTCACCTGCCCGGGGGCGGCGCGCTCGGCGGCGGCGACCGATACCGGGATCGCGCGCGGCGTGAGGGCGCGCGCCAGGATGACGCCGGCGACGGCGACCGCGGCGGCGAGGACGAGCCAGCGCAGTGGCCGACGGCGCCTCTTGCGCGGGGCGGCGCCGCGGTCGATGCGCAGCGCTTCCAGGTCCTGGCGCAGGTCGGTGTCCCGATCCGTTTCCGCCTCGCTCATCTCGCTCTCGACCTCATCCGTGTCGCAGCGCCTCGATCGGCCGCAGGTGCGCCGCCCGCCAGGCCGGGCCGAAGCCGCCGCCGATGCCGATCAGGACGGCGATCAGCAGCGACCCGAGCAGATCTCCGGCGCCGACGCGCAGCGTCACGACGTTGGTGGTGAAGGTCGCGGCGCCGAACGCCACGCCCCCCATGAGCGCGCCGATCAACCATTGCAGGAACAGGGATAGCGCGGCGCCGCAGGCGAAGCCACAGGCCGACAGGGCGACGGCCTCGAGCTCGAAGGCGCGCAGAATCGCGGCGCGAGAGAAGCCGAGGGCACGAAGAGTGCCGATCTCCGCGGTGCGCGCCTGCACGGCGGCGTACATCGTGTTGGAGGCGCCGAAGCCGGCGCCGATGCCGGACAGTACGGCGATGCCGATCACCAGGACGTAGAGCGAGTTCGTCGACTCCGACTGCTTGCGGTAGTAGTCCACCTCGGGCTGCGCATCGAGGGCATAGCGCGGGTCGTCGTCGATGCGGCGCTCGAGGCGGCCGACGTCCGCCGCCGTCGCGGCACGGACGCGAAAGCCCGAGTACGGCCACGGGCGCTTGGCGTCGTTGGCGAGCTCGCGCACGTCGACCCACACCTCGCTCTCGAACGACGACCCGTCCGACTCGAGGATGCCCACCACCTTCCAGACGCCGCGCCCGAAGCGCAGCTCGCTGCCGAGCGCGGCGCCGGCGTAGCGCCCGAGCACGCCGCGCCCGACCACCGCCTCTCCGGAGCTGGGACGGAACATGCGCCCCTCGGCGATGCGCGCGCCGCGGTGCACCTCGAGCGCGATCGGCTCGACGCCGCGCACCAGGACGTTCTCGCGCCCGCCGCCGCGGGTGCGGAAGAACGGCTGCACCACCAGCTCGGGCGACACCAGGGGCCGGTCCTCGCTGTCGCGGGCAATGCCGTCGAAGAAGCGGATCGCCTGATACGCCTCGAGCGGCAGGGCGCTGGAGCCGTCGTTGTCGGAGCCCTTGCGCAGGACGATCAGGTTGAGCGGGTCGCCGGTCGAGACCAACGTGTGCTTGAGGCTCGAGATGAGGCCGAGGAAGAGGCTGCAGGCGACCACGACCAGGGCGACGACGCTCACCGTGGCCAGGCTGCGGCTCGGCCGCGCCGCCAGGTTGCGCAGGCTGTAGGAGATCGGAAGCGCCATGGCTAGAAAACGTCCCGCAGCGTCTCCGCCACCGGCCGGCGCGCCGCTCCCCAGGCGGGCAGGACACCGGCCAACAGCCCGACCAGGATCGACAGGACCACCCCCCGCCCGATCACCGGCGCCGTGACTCTGAAGTTGCCGAGCGGGCCGAGCGCCGGATCCCAGCCGGCGCCGGCGCGCAGCATCTCGGTGAGGCCGACGGCGAGCAGAATGCCGACGCCGCCGGCGAGCAGCGACAGCACCAGCGTCTCGGCCAGCAGCGTGCCGAAGATGACGCGCCGGCCGAAGCCCAACGCCTTGAGGACGGCGATCTCGCCGGCGCGCTCGCGCACCGCCATGGACGCCGTGTTGGCGGCGATGAAGACGATGCACAGGGCGACCAGGCCGGTGACGATGAGCACGATCGTGACGAAGCCCTTCAGGGAGCCGAAGAAGTTGGCGAAGAAGCTCTTCTCGGTCTCGGACGCCGTCTCCGCCTCGCTGTTGCGCGACATCTCGTCGATCGTGCGCATGACGGCGTTGGCCTGATTCGGATCGCGCAGGCGCACCCAGATCATGCCGGTGATGCCGAGACCCGATCGTCCCTGCGCCCGTAGCGCCTGGTCGAGGTACTCGCGGTTGATCCACAGCATCGGGGCGCGCTCGTCGGGGACCTCGCCGACGATGCGCAGGTCGAGATCGAGTATCCACACGGCGCTCTGCAGGGTGATGCGGTCGCCGATCTTCCAGCCGTACTTGTTCATGGTCTGGTGGCCGACGATGGCGCCGTCGCGGTAGCGGCGGAAGTCGGCGAGCTGGCGCGGATCGATATCGTAGTCGGGGTAGACGCCGCCGATGTGATCGACCTCCACCGCGAAGTTCGGAAAGGTGACGCGCCCGGCCTCCTCGAACGCTCCGCCGAACCAGACCATCGCCACGGCGTCCTCCACGCCCGGCACCTGGCGCACCTTGCGGGTGAACGAGTAGGGCATGGAGTAGACGATACCCGCCTTGTTGTGCACCGAGATGCGGGTGTTGCTCGCGACGGCGTTCAACAGGGCGTCGAGACCGACCGGCATGGTCAGCAGGATGCACACCAGCAGGACGGCGAGCGCGATCGCTCCACCGGTCAGGGCCGTGCGCAGCTTGTTGCGCCTCAGGTTGGCGAGGACCAGGCCGGCGTACTTCATCGCGGCAGGCGCGCCGCGGCCGTCGACGGGCGCCCCCCGGCGGCGAGCCAGATCGCCTCGTGCGCCCGCTCGGCTTCCTCGCCCTCGAGCAGAACGCCCTTGTCGAGGTGCAGCGCCACATCGACGAAGCGCAGCGCGCGCGGGTCGTGGGTGACCATGACGATCGTCTTTCCGAAATCGTTCTTCAGCCGCCGCAGCAGGGCGAGGATGTCCTCGGCGTTGCGCGCGTCGAGGTCGCCGGTCGGCTCGTCGGCGACGATCAGGTCGGGATCGGTGACGATGGCGCGGGCGATGGCGACGCGCTGCTGCTCGCCGCCGGAGAGGGTGCGCGGCGAGTGGTCCGAGCGCTCCGCCAGGCCGACGACGCGCAGCGCGATCTCGGCCCGCCGGCGGCGCTCGTCGCGGTCGAAGTCGGCGAGGAGCAGCGGCAGGGCGACGTTGTCGCGCGCGGAGAGGACCGGGATGAGGTTGAAGAACTGGAAGATGAGGCCGACGTGGCGGGCGCGCCAGTCGGCCAGCTCGTCCTCGCTCAGGTCGTTCAGCCGTTGGCCGGCGACGAAGACGTCGCCCGACGACGGCCGATCGAGCGCGGCGATGAGGTTGAGCAGCGTCGACTTGCCGGAGCCGGACGGCCCCATGAAGGCGACGAAGTGGCCGGACTCGATGCCTACGGACACGCGCTCCAATGCATGGATGACGTCCGGCCCGCGCCGATAGGTGCGCGAGACGTCGTCGACCTCGATCATCGCCGGCACCGTTCGACTGTAACAAACGCCCGGGGGGGTTCAAGAATCGCGGGCGGTGGAAGGGGCGTGACCGGTCACCGGGCTTTGCCTATTGATTCGAGCCGTGAGTGCGGCCGCCGAAGGTAGCTAATTGAGTTGTTGGGTTGTTTGTTGTTGGTTCTTGGGGCTCAGCCTGAGCCTCAGCCTGAGCCTCAGCCTGTTCCGGAAGTCCGTGTGTTTCTCAGCCGGAATGATCCGTCGCAGCCCGCCCCACGTTCGCGTCCGTTTCTTGCCAGCCAGGGCGCGTCGGCCGTGATAGGGTGCGTCTCGTGGAGCTGAGCCGAGACCAGTGCTACCGCGCGCTCGTCAGTCGAGACGCGCGCTTCGACGGCCGATTCTTCGTCGCCGTGCGAACCACCGGCATCTACTGCCGGCCGATCTGCCCCGCCCGGCCTGCGAAGCTCGAGAACGTCGAGTTCTTCTGGTGCGCCGCCGCCGCGGAGGAGGCCGGCTTCCGCGCCTGCCTGCGCTGTCGCCCGGAGACGGCGCCCGGCACGCCGGCGTGGATGGGCAGCTCGGCGTTGGTCTCGCGGGCGCTGCGGCTGATCCGCCAGGGAGCGCTCGACGAACAGGACGTCGCCGCCCTGGCCGCCCGTCTGGGCGTCGGCGAGCGGCAGATCCGCCGCCTGTTTCTCAAGCATCTCGGCACCTCACCCGCGGCGGTGGCACGCGGGCTGCGCCTGCACTTCGCGCGCTCGCTGATCGACCAGACGGACCTCCGCCTCACCGAGGTGGCGTTCGCCTCCGGCTACCGGAGCATCCGGCAGTTCAACCACGCCGTGCGCAGCGCCTTCCGGCAGAGCCCGACGGAGATCCGCCGGCGCCGCCACCTACCGTCGGCGGCGGGCGGCGGCGGACTCAGCCTGCGAATGCCGTATCGCGAGCCCTACGACTGGGACGCCGTCATCGCCTTCCTCGCCGCGCGCGCCATCCCCGGCGTCGAGGCGGTCTCGCCGGCGGCGTATCGCCGCACGGTGGCGCACAACGGATCGACCGGCGTGATCGAGGTCAGGCCGGCCCCCGGCGAGGCGGCTCTCCTTCTGCGGGTGCGCGGCGTCGACTACGGGGACATCTTCGGCGTCGTCGAGCAGGCGCGACGGCTGTTCGACGTCGGAGCCGATCCGCTGCCCATCATCACCCACCTCGGGCGGTGCCCGACGCTGCGACCTCTCGTCCGCTCGCGCCCCGGCCTGCGGGTCCCCGGCGCGTGGGACCCCTTCGAGGTCGCCGTTCGCGCCGTGCTCGGGCAGCAGGTGAGCGTCCGCAGCGCCTCCGCCATGTGCGGCCGCCTCGTGCAGACCTTCGGCCGCCCGGTCGCGAACCACCCGGACCTGACGCACGTATTTCCGAGCCCCGCCACACTCGCCGAGGCGCCGCTCGATCGATTCGCGCTGCCGCGCGCCCGCGCCGAGGCGATCCGCGCCCTGGCGCGCGCCGTCGCCGAGCGAACCCTCGTGCTCGACGCGTCGCGCGGGCTGGACGACGCCGTTGAGCGCCTGTGTGCGCTGCCGGGAATCGGCCCGTGGACGGCGAACTACGTCGCCATGCGGGCGCTGAGCGAACCCGACGCCTTCCCCGCCGGCGACCTCGGTCTGCGCCGAGCCGTCTCTGCCGATCCGGTCCCCGCACCCGCCGCGGATCTCGCGGTCATGGCCGAGGCGTGGCGGCCGTGGCGCGCCTACGCCGCCATGCACCTCTGGCAGAGCCTGGGCTCGGCGGCGACCGCTGCCGGCGCGCCTCGCGCTTCGCGACGTCTCTCCCCAGCCGACTACGCTGCCAACCTGACCGCGACCGATACGCCGGCCTTCGCGCACAGCCCGACCAG
>CAVRIA010000016.1:0-40954 GCA_963721115.1 uncultured bacterium | reverse complement strand
TCCTTCGTGGTTGCCTTTTTGATGTCTCTTCGGGCGAGCACGGCTGATGTCGAGCTTCGCGATTGCCTCTGCTTCAAGCTCCCCGACTGCCGCGCGCAGGCGTGGTCGGCGAGGATGCGGGCGATGCAGCCGGTCAGCTTCTCCGCCGTCGCCAGGTCGAGGAACTCGTTCGGTCCGTGCGCGTTCGATGCGGGCCGAGGACGCCGGTGATGACGAACTGGGCGCGCGGAAAGCGCTCGCCGAGCATGGCCATGAAGGGAATCGATCCCCCTTCCCCGAGATAGCAGACGTCGCGGCCGAACAGCTCGCGCGAGGCGCGCGACAGCGATTCCTCCAGCCACGGCTGCAACGGCGGCGCGCTCCAGCCCGAGGCGCTCTGCTCGGCCTCGAGCTTCACCCGCGCCCCGTCGGGAGGCTCCTTCTCCAACAGATCCCTGATCGCCGCCAGCGCCGGTGCCGCCGGAAGCGTGGGTGGCAGGCGGATGGAGAGCCGGGCGGTGGTCGCCGGGCGCAGGACGTTGCCGGCGCCGGCGAGCGGCGGCAGCCCGGCCGCACCGGTGATCTCCAGGGCCGGACGCCAGGTGCGGTTGAGCAACAGCTCCGTCACGTCGCCGCTCTGCGGCCGCACGCCCTCCGCGAACGGGTAGGTCTCGTACACGCTCGCCCCGAGGACCGCCGCCGCCGCGCCCGCCTGGCGCCGGCGCTCTTCTGGAATCTCGACGTGCAGCGGCGGCGGCAGAATCTCGCCCGTGCGCTCGTCCTCGAGCCGGCTCAGCAACTGGCGCAGGACGCGAAAGCTCGAGGGTACGATCCCTCCCGCCGCGCCGGAATGCACGCCCTCGGTCAGCGTCGCCACGCACAGGTCGGCGTTCACCAGGCCGCGCAGACTGGTGGTGACCCACAGGCGCTCGTAGTCGCCGCAGCCGGAGTCGAGGCAGACGACGAGCTCCGGGCTTCCGATGCGCTCCGCCAGCGCCTCGATATAGGCCGGCAGGTCGCCGCTGCCGCTCTCCTCGCAGGCCTCGATGAGGATCACGCATCGGGCGTGCGGGAGCCCTGCCGGCGCAGGGCCTCGATCGCGGTCACCGAGGCGAACGCG
The DNA here is from genome assembly GCA_963721115.1 of uncultured bacterium. Lineage (GTDB taxonomy): Bacteria > Desulfobacterota > Binatia > HRBIN30 > CADEER01 > CAVRIA01. The sequence continues at coordinate 39,855 of CAVRIA010000016.1, read as the reverse complement.
GCGTAGCCGTCGTCGGCGGCGCCGCGCCCGTACAGCCGCCCGTCGCGCAGCACCGGCGTCCACGGGTCGAGCCCCTCGCTCCACCCGTCCATCGGCGGCTGCTTGTCGAGGTGACCGTAGAGCAGCACCGTCGCGTCGATCTCGCCGGGCACCTCGACGAGCAGCAGAGGCGTGCGGCCGTCGAGTCGCACGACCTCGAGCTGCAGCCCGGGCACGTCGCGGCGGCGGATCCACTCCGCGACCAGATCGACCGCCCGGTCCATGTGGCCGGCGCGGCGCCAGTCCGGGTCGAACGCCGGCGACTGGTTGGGAATCTCGATGTAGCGGCGCAGGGCGGGAACGATGTCGTCGGCCCAGGTACGGGAGAGAAATTCCTTCATAGAAGCAGGTTCTTGGCTGTTGGTTTCGCCCGCGCTACGCCGGATCATTCGACGAGAAACTTTCGGAACAGGCTAAGGCTGAGGCTCAGGCTCGGGCAAGCGAATCCTCAGCCTCAGCCCGAGCCTTCGCCTTTGCCTACGAACCGGGCGCAGCCGGGTGAGTTTCAGGTTAGGGTGTCAGGCTGTTGAGTTACTCCAAACTGACGGCCTTGCCGTCTCGCAGGCCGTCGTCGTTCGACACGACGACGCGCTCGCCGCCCTGAAGGCCCTTGGACACGGGGACGGGATCGAGGCCGGTTCCCGCCGTCTCGACCGCGGTGCGGCTCACGTGGCCGTCGTCGACCAGCCACACGAAGGCGCCGCCGTCGCCGTCGCGGCGCAGCGCCGCCGACGGAACGAGCACCAGGGGCGCACCGTCCACCGGCGGCGGCAACGGAGCGAGGAAGGTGATGCGGGCGCTCATGTCCGGCAGCAGCTTGTCGTCCGGCTTCTCGATGTGGACCTCGACCTTGAGCGTGCCCTTCTGACGGTCCACCTGCGGGTAGAGCTTCACCACCGTGGCGGCATAGTGGGCCTCGGGGTAGGCGTCCGGGGCGACCTCGGCCGGCTGGCCCATGTGCACGCGGTGCAGGTCGGCCTCGTTGACGTCGACCTCGGCGCGCATGTCGTCGAGGTTGGCGAGACGGATCAGGTCGCCCGAGCCGGCGAAGCCGCCCGGCACGGCGATCTCGCCGACCTCCTTCAGCTTGGCGAGCACGACGCCGTCGCCCGGCGCGCGCAGCACGGTGTAGTCGAGGTTGACGCGCGCCTGGGCGAGCTGCGCCTCGGTCTCGGAGACGGTCGCCCGCCCCACGCGCGCCTTGTTCTCCAGCACGTCCAGCTCCTGCTGGGAGATCACCTTGCCGGCGCGCAGCTTGCGCCCGCGCGCCAGCTCCGATTCCGCGAGGTCCCGATTCGCCTTGGCCACGGCGAGCGAAGCCTCGGCGCGCTCGACCGACGCCCGGTAGTCGCGGTCGTCGAGCTGCACCAGCGGGGCATCGGCCTTCACCGTCTGCCCTTCCTCGACGAAGTAGCGCTCGATGCGCCCGGCGACGCGTACGCCGACCGAGATGTAGCGGTCGCCGGTGACGATGTACCCGGAGCCCGACAGCACCGGCACCGTCTTCACCTGCCCGGGGGCGGCGCGCTCGGCGGCGGCGACCGATACCGGGATCGCGCGCGGCGTGAGGGCGCGCGCCAGGATGACGCCGGCGACGGCGACCGCGGCGGCGAGGACGAGCCAGCGCAGTGGCCGACGGCGCCTCTTGCGCGGGGCGGCGCCGCGGTCGATGCGCAGCGCCTCCAGGTCCTGGCGCAGGTCGGTGTCCCGATCCGTTCCCGCCTCGCTCATCTCGCTCTCGACCTCATCCGTGTCGCAGCGCCTCGATCGGCCGCAGGTGCGCCGCCCGCCAGGCCGGGCCGAAGCCGCCGCCGATGCCGATCAGGACGGCGATCAGCAGCGACCCGAGCAGATCTCCGGCGCCGACGCGCAGCGTCACGACGTTGGTGGTGAAGGTCGCGGCGCCGAACGCCACGCCCCCCATGAGCGCGCCGATCAACCATTGCAGGAACAGGGATAGCGCGGCGCCGCAGGCGAAGCCACAGGCCGACAGGGCGACGGCCTCGAGCTCGAAGGCGCGCAGAATCGCGGCGCGAGAGAAGCCGAGGGCACGAAGAGTGCCGATCTCCGCGGTGCGCGCCTGCACGGCGGCGTACATCGTGTTGGAGGCGCCGAAGCCGGCGCCGATGCCGGACAGTACGGCGATGCCGATCACCAGGACGTAGAGCGAGTTCGTCGACTCCGACTGCTTCCGGTAGTAGTCCACCTCCGGCTGCGCGTCGAGCGCGTAGCGCGGGTCGTCGTCGATGCGGCGCTCGAGACGGCCGACGTCCGCCGCCGTCGCGGCACGGACGCGAAAGCCCGAGTACGGCCAGGGGCGCTTGGCATCGTTGGCGAGCTCGCGCACGTCGACCCACACCTCGCTCTCGAACGACGATCCGTCCGACTCGAGGATGCCCACCACCTTCCAGACGCCGCGCCCGAAGCGCAGCTCGCTGCCGAGCGCGGCGCCGGCGTAGCGCCCGAGCACGCCGCGCCCGACCACCGCTTCTCCGGAGCTGGGACGGAACATGCGCCCCTCGGCGATGCGCGCGCCGCGGTGCACCTCGAGCGCGATCGGCTCGACGCCGCGCACCAGGACGTTCTCGCGCCCGCCGCCGCGGGTGCGGAAGAACGGCTGCACCACCAGCTCGGGCGACACCAGGGGCCGGTCCTCGCTGTCGCGGGCAATGCCGTCGAAGAAGCGGATCGCCTGATACGCCTCGAGCGGCAGGGCGCTGGAGCCGTCGTTGTCGGAGCCCTTGCGCAGGACGATCAGGTTGAGCGGGTCGCCGGTCGAGACCAGCGTGTGCTTGAGGCTCGAGATGAGGCCGAGGAAGAGGCTGCAGGCGACGACGACCAGGGCGACGACGCTCACCGTCGCCAGGCTGCGGCTCGGCCGCGCCACCAGGTTGCGCAGGCTGTAGGAGATCGGAAGCGCCATGGCTAGAAAACGTCGCGCAGCGTCTCCGCCACCGGCCGGCGCGCCGCTCCCCAGGCGGGCAGGACACCGGCCAACAACCCGACCAGGACCGACAGGATCACCCCCCGCCCGATCACCGGCGCCGTGACCCTGAAGTTGCCGAGCGGGCCGAGCGCCGGATCCCAGCCGGCGCCGGCGCGCAGCATCTCGGTGAGGCCGACGGCGAGCAGAATGCCGACGCCGCCGGCGAGCAGCGACAGCACCAGCGTCTCGGCCAGCAGCGTGCCGAAGATGACGCGCCGGCCGAAGCCCAACGCCTTGAGGACGGCGATCTCGCCGGCGCGCTCGCGCACCGCCATGGACGCCGTGTTGGCGGCGATGAAGACGATGCACAGGGCGACCAGGCCGGTGACGATGAGCACGATCGTGACGAAGCCCTTCAGGGAGCCGAAGAAGTTGGCGAAGAAGCTCTTCTCGGTCTCGGACGCCGTCTCCGCCTCGCTGTTGCGCGACATCTCGTCGATCGTGCGCATGACGGCGTTGGCCTGATTCGGATCGCGCAGGCGCACCCAGATCATGCCGGTGATGCCGAGACCCGATCGTCCCTGCGCCCGTAGCGCCTGGTCGAGGTACTCGCGGTTGATCCACAGCATCGGGGCGCGCTCGTCGGGGACCTCGCCGACGATGCGCAGGTCGAGATCGAGTATCCACACGGCGCTCTGCAGGGTGATGCGGTCGCCGATCTTCCAGCCGTATTTGTTCATGGTCTGGTGGCCGACGATGGCGCCGTCGCGGTAGCGGCGGAAGTCGGCGAGCTGGCGCGGATCGATACCGTAGTCGGGGTAGACGCCGCCGATGTGATCGACCTCCACCGCGAAGTTCGGAAAGGTGACGCGCCCGGCCTCCTCGAACGCTCCGCCGAACCAGACCATCGCCACGGCGTCCTCCACGCCCGGCACCTGGCGCACCTTGCGGGTGAACGAGTAGGGCATGGAGTAGACGATACCCGCCTTGTTGTGCACCGAGATGCGGGTGTTGCTCGCGACGGCGTTCAACAGGGCGTCTAGACCGACCGGCATGGTCAGCAGGATGCACACCAGCAGGACGGCGAGCGCGATCGCTCCACCGGTCAGGGCCGTGCGCAGCTTGTTGCGCCTCAGGTTGGCGAGGACCAGGCCGGCGTACTTCATCGCGGCAGGCGCGCCGCCGCCGTCGACGGACGCCCCCCGGCGGCGAGCCAGATCGCCTCGTGCGCCCGCTCGGCTTCCTCGCCCTCGAGCAGAACGCCCTTGTCGAGGTGCAGCGCCACGTCGACGAAGCGCAGCGCGCGCGGGTCGTGCGTGACCATGACGATCGTCTTTCCGAAATCGTTCTTCAGCCGCCGCAGCAAGTCGAGGATGTCCTCGGCGTTGCGCGCGTCGAGGTCGCCGGTCGGCTCGTCGGCGACGATCAGGTCGGGATCGGTCACGATGGCGCGAGCGATGGCGACGCGCTGCTGCTCGCCGCCGGAGAGGGTGCGCGGTGAGTGATCCGAGCGCTCCGCCAGGCCGACGACGCGCAGCGCGATCTCCGCCCGCCGGCGGCGCTCGTCGCGGTCGAAGTCGGCGAGGAGCAGCGGCAGGGCGACGTTGTCGCGCGCGCAGAGGACCGGGATGAGGTTGAAGAACTGGAAGATGAGGCCGACGTGGCGGGCGCGCCAGTCGGCCAACTCGTCCTCGCTCAGGTCGTTCAGCCGTTGGCCGGCGACGAAGACGTCGCCCGACGACGGCCGATCGAGCGCGGCGATGAGGTTGAGCAGCGTCGACTTGCCGGAGCCGGACGGCCCCATGAAGGCGACGAAGTGGCCGGACTCGATGCCTACGGACACGCGCTCCAATGCATGGATGACGTCCGGCCCGCGCCGATAGGTGCGCGAGACGTCGTCGACCTCGATCATCGCCGGCACCGTTCGACTGTAACAAACGCCCGGGGGGGTTCAAGAATCGCGGGCGGTGGAAAGGGCGTGACCGGTCACCGGGCTTTGCCTATTGATTCGAGCCGTGGGTGCGACCGCCGAAGGTAGCCAATTGAGTTGTTGGGTTGTTTGTTGTTGATTCTCGAGGCTCAGCCTGAGCCTCAGCCTGAGCCTCAGCCTGTTCCGGAAGTCCGTATGTTTCTCACCGAATGATCCGGCGCAGCCCGCCCCACGTTGGCGTCCGTTTCTTGCCAGCCGGGGCGCGTCGGCCGTGATAGGCTGCGTCTCGTGGAGCTGAGCCGAGACCAGTGCTACCGCGCGCTCGTCAGTCGAGACGCGCGCTTCGACGGCCGATTCTTCGTCGCCGTGCGAACTACCGGCATCTACTGCCGGCCGATCTGCCCCGCCCGGCCCGCGAAGCTCGAGAACGTCGAGTTCTTCTGGTGCGCCGCCGCCGCGGAGGAGGCCGGCTTCCGCGCCTGCCTGCGCTGCCGCCCGGAAACGGCCCCCGGTACCCCGGCGTGGATGGGCAGCTCGGCGCTGGTCTCGAGGGCGTTGCGGCTGATCCGCCAGGGAGCGCTCGACGAAGAGGACGTCGCCGCCCTGGCCGCCCGTCTGGGCGTCGGCGAGCGGCAGATCCGCCGCCTGTTTCTCAAGCATCTCGGCACTTCACCGGCGGCGGTGGCACGCGGGCTCCGCCTGCACTTCGCGCGCTCGCTGATCGACCAGACGGACCTGCGCCTCACCGAGGTGGCGTTCGCCTCCGGCTACCGGAGCATCCGGCAGTTCAACCACGCGGTGCGCAGCGCCTTCCGGCAGAGCCCGACGGAGATCCGCCGGCACCGGCACCTGCCATCGGCGGCGGGCGGCGGCGGATTGAGCCTGCGAATGCCGTATCGCGAGCCCTACGACTGGGACGCCGTCATCGCCTTCCTCGCCGCACGCGCCATCCCCGGCGTCGAGGCGGTCTCGCCGGCGGCGTATCGCCGCACGGTGGCGCACAACGGATCGACCGGCGTGATCGAGGTCAGGCCGGCCCCCGGCGAGGCGGCTCTCCTTCTGCGGGTGCGCGGCGTCGACTACGGGGACATCTTCGGCGTCGTCGAGCAGGCGCGGCGGCTGTTCGACGTCGGAGCCGATCCGCTGCCCATCGTCACCCACCTCGAGCGTTGCCCGGCGCTGGGACGGCTGGTCCGGTCGCGCCCCGGCATGCGGGTTCCCGGGGCATGGGATTCGTTCGAAGTGGCCGTTCGCGCCGTGCTCGGACAGCAGGTGAGCGTCCGCAGCGCCTCCGCCATGTGCGGCCGCCTCGTGCAGACCTTCGGCCGCCCGGTCGCCGGCGATCCGGACCTGACGCACGTGTTCCCGAGCCCGGAGACGCTCGCCGAGGCGCCGCTCGATCGGTTCGCGCTGCCGCGCGCCCGCGCCGAGGCGATTCGCGCCTTGGCGCGCGCCGTCGCGGAGCGATCCCTCGTGCTCGACGCGTCGCGCGGGCTGGACGACGCCGTGGAGCGCCTGTGCGCGCTGCCGGGAATCGGACCGTGGACGGCGAACTACGTCGCCATGCGAGCGCTGAGCGAGCCGGACGCCTTCCCCGCCGGCGACCTCGGGCTTCGCCGAGCCGTCTCTACCGGTCTCTCGCCCGCACCCGCCGCGGATCTCGCGGCGATGGCAGAGGCCTGGCGACCGTGGCGCGCCTACGCCGCCATGCACCTCTGGCAGAGCCTGGGGGCGCCGGCGGCTGTCGCCGCCGCGCCTCGCTCCTCGCGACGTCTCGCCGCAGCCGACTACGCTGCCAACCTCACAGCGACCGAAACACCGGCCTTCGCGCACAGACCGACCAGGTAATCCAAGGAGAGCTTGTCTACCTTGTTGCGCGCGATTTCTGAGATGCGCGGTTGCGCCACACCGAGACGCTTGGCCGCCTGCGCCTGCGTGAGCCCCTTGCGAGCCATCCACTGCCGCAGCGCCTCGGCCAGCTGACAGCGCAGCAACATGACCGCCGCCTCGTGCGGCGGAAATCCCAGATCGAGGAACACATTCCCGCTGCCCTTCGTGATGGCTGTCTTCGCCTTCTTCATCGATCCTCTCCGATCAGCTTGTAACGCCTCGCCGCCAGCTCGATGTCCGCCAGTGCGGTCTTCCGGGTCTTCTTTTGGAAAGCGTGCAGCACGTAGATCGCGCGCTTGAACTTCGCCACGTAGATCACGCGAAACGCGCCCGCTTCATCCTGAACGCGGATTTCGAAGGCACCCAAACCGACACTCGGTAGGGGCTTGAAATCCGCCGGCTCCCGTCCCACCTGCACCATGAACAACTCGTACCCAGCGCGTCGACGTACTGACTCCGGGAATTTCGCCAAGTCCCTGCGGGCCGTACCAACGAAGTACGCCGCTTTCATCTGGGCTGATAATACGAATATTCGTATACACCGGCAAGGGCGGTGCAGGCTGAACTCTCGGTGACCTTCGGCATCCACGAGAGCCGTAGGGCCTGCGCCAGCTCGGAGCGGTCGGCGAAGGTCGCGCGGTGGTGATCGCGGTTCCCGCCCTCGGGATTGAATCCGCAGCACTCGGCGAGCGCTTCGAGAAGCGTGGACTTGCCGCTGCCGTTCTCGCCGACGAAGAAGGTGACGTTGGTCCGAAACGCCAGATCGATTCCGCCGGAGAAGGCACGCACGCTGAACGGATATCGGCTCCGATCGACCTTCTCGGGAAGACTGACGACGTGACGAAGGAACGGCGCGCCCATGCGCGGTGCGGCGCCAGACATCTTCCGTCTCGGCTTCATTGTCCCCTATACCGCCCTCACGAGAGTGGAATCATCACATGCGAGTTACTTCGTCCCCAGACCTTCAACATGGGACACCCTCCGCTGGCCGCTCCCACGACTTCACCTAGCATGGCTCTACCCGGAGCGCCGAATCCTCCCGCCGAGAAGCGGCTCGGGGTGCGGCGAAGGATGGGCATCGAACGAATCGAGAGTTGTCATCGAATCGGCATCTGGTCTAAATTCGGACCAATGGAGGTCTGCCCATGAAGATCCTGCCCCTTGCGGAGGCGAAGGCGAAGCTGAGCCAGCTCGTCACCGAGGTGGCTCAGACGGACGAAGAGATCGGCATCACCCGCAACGGCCGCGCCGTAGCGGTGATCGTCAGCCATGACGAGTTCGAGTCCTGGAGGGAAACGGCAGCCGTGCTGTCCGACCCGGAGTTCCGGGATCAGATCCACAAGGGGGTGAAGGCTCTGCGCGGGCGCCGCGCGAAGACGTTCCGGGGCAAGGATTTGGACCGTCTCTTCCGCGACGCCCGCTGAGATGCGCGCGAGAGGGGTCCGCCTTCCTCACGACGTCGAACGGGTCGTTCGCTCGTTCCACCCCGACCTGAAGCGGCGCGTCCGCGCTGCCGTGGATCTGCTCTGCGCCAACCCCGGTGCCGGAAAAGCTCTGAGGGGAGAGCTCGCCGGCTGGCGCAGTCTGCGCGTCGGTCGACTGCGCATCGTGTACCGTGAATCGCGCCGTCAGATCGAGGTGGCCGCGATCGGTCCACGGGCGTCGATCTACTTCGAGACGACTCGCCGTCTGCGGCGCCGCCCCCAAGACTGAAGGGCGGATGTACGTCGAAGTTGACAGGGGGGTGGCCCTGCGTGACAATCGGCTGACAGACGGGGGGTCGAATGGAGCGATGGACAGCACAGCGTAGGCGGCTGCTGGCCGTGGCTGCAATTTCTCTGGCGCTCTCGACGCCGTCACCCGCGCGAGCGCAACTCGATCTCAGCGGCGAATATCTACTGACCCAGTACCTCGGCTTCTTCACCGACGTTTGCGACGCAACCGTCGTGCAGGCGGGGACGGATGTGCAGATCGACGCCCTCTGTCCTTCGTTCGGCGTCGACTTCTCGGCAGTCGGTGCGATCGACCTGGGGGTCGGCACCTTTTCTGCGGCCGGGTTGTGTGGCTTCGGGCATCCTGAGTCCGGCGGCTTCGAGATCGAGGGGACGGCGGTCCCCGACGGCCTGCGCTTCAGCGGCTCGTTCTTCTGCCCGCTTGCCCCGGGCTCGATCTCGTACAGCGCGACGAAATGTGGGAACGGGATCATCGACGCGGGCGAAGATTGCGAGCCGCCCGGAGGCTGTTGCTCGACGACCTGCAAGTTCGACGTCGGTGCTTCGTGTGACCAGCATCCATGCTCGGCGGGGACGTGTGACGCGACGGGCGTCTGCGTGGCGGGGGCGCCGCATCCGTCCGGGACGGCATGCGAGGTCGACGGCGACCTCTGCACGGTGGAGCAATGCGATGGCGCTGGTACGTGTCAGGTGAGCGAGGTCGTCCCGTGCAATGCCTGCTCGTTCTGCGACGAGGATCACCAGTGCATCGGCAAGCCTCGCAATCTGGGCAGCAGCTTGCTTTTTGACCCCAACGGATGTTGGCGCCCGACGCTGGATAGATCCCGCGCCCGGCTGAAGAGCTCCGCGTCCGGTTCTCTCAGATGGAGGCTCGGCCGAGAGAGCCAGACGGATCGGTCGAGCTTCGGGGATCCGACGTCGAGCACCGGCTATCGACTCTGCGTGTTCTACCGGTCGGGATACGGCGCGCCCTGGCGGCCGCTGACCGCGGCGCGGGCCGAGCCGGGCGCGAATTGGCGAGCCACTCGGAAGGGCTTCACGTTCAGGGACCCCACGGCGGCAGGTGGGCTCTCGAAGGTGAGCCTGCGATCGGGAGCGCAGCCCGGCGACACGATGATTCGCGTGCGAGGCGCCGGTTCGATCCTCGACCTGCCGCCCGATTTCACCACCCTGGGCATCGGCTCGCAGGGGCACCTGCAAATCGAGATCCGTGCTGACAACGGGCAGTGTTGGGGCGCGTTCTTCGATGCATCCTACTCCAGCGTGATTCTCAAACCGACGCGGCTACGCGCAAGGCGTGGAGGTTGATGCGAGGTGGCTCGTCCCCCGCAGCCGGTCGCAACGCTCACAAGAACGTTGCCATGATGCCGACGATCATGAGCCAGTAGCCGACGCGGTAGGCATCGACCATTCCCGGACTCATCGAACTGGTCCCGAAGCTATCCGTCGTCAGACAGGGAAGGTGGATCAGGTCCTGCCGTTCTCGTCTTCGTGACCTTCCTGGTTGCCCCTTTTCTTCTTCATGTTCTTCTTCATGCACGCATGCTCACGAATCGCTGCCGCCGCCGCGGCCGCCGACCAGGCCGAACATCCGCAGCAGGACCGGGACCGCGGCGGTGACCGCCGTCGCCGTGCCCACCGCCCAGTTGAAGACGTCCGGTTGCGTCGTGAAGAAGAACACCGCGGCCAGGACCAGCAACGCCATCAGCGGCATTCGCAGCCGCGCCCAGACGCTGCGCTCGCCCTCGTGCTCCCACGCGGCGACAGCTCTCGGGCGTGACCGCGCGCAACACGAAGCGACGCAGACCTTCGGTGGCGAGCCGGAAGCGCGGCGTCCGGCGGATGATGCCGCGCTTCATGAGGTGATAGGCGACGCGGCGATTGTTGGGGTTCAGGAAGCCCTCATCGGGCGAGGTGCACGAGCGCCAGTCGCTCCGACGTCGTGCACTGCCACCACAGGCGCCAGCAGCGCGCTTCGTGGTCTTCCTGGCCTCGGCCGCGCCGACGAGAGAACGTCCCGGAGAACCGCGCGGCGCCTCCTCCGGCAAGATCGCCCTGCCCGGCTTCCCCCTCCTCGGACGGTTGCCACCAGCGCCGGCGGAAGGTCGACAGGGCACGCGACCATCGCGCCACCTCGTTCAGCGCCTTCTCTCCGTCGGCTTCCTCCGGATCGGCGGCCCGCGCGGCGGCGTACTCGACTGGATCGATCTCCGAAAGAAGCACCACGGTCCTCGTCGGCTCCGCCGCCAACCCCTCGACGAGCGCCGACCTTCGCCGCCCTCCATTCCGCCTCGTCGTGCCGGTGCTCGAAATGGTCGACGGCCGCGACCTCGCGCCTTCGCCGCGCTCTCGCGCCACTGCTCGCACTGCTCGGCCTTCGTCAACGTCGACAGGTCGACGACGGCCGTGTGCGGCACCTCCGCCGCCGTTTCGATCGGCCGATCGGGCAGATGGACGAACAGCCACGCGCCCGATCCAGGCAGGGCCGGCTGAACGGCATCCACGAACCCTTCCGGGTCGAGGAAGAAGACGCGGCGAACGACCGAAGCGAGTAGAAGGACACTGGCGGCAAAAGCGCCGCCGCCCAGCGCCAGCAGCAGCATCCAGCCGAGCGCCGTCGACGGCAGGGACAGGGCGCGCCACGTCCCATCCATGACCAGATTGAGCGGCTTGCTCTCCGTACCCAACTTCGAGCGCAGGCGCGCGTCGACCAGGATGAAGCGCAGGCGCTGCCGTCCGGCGACCTCCCACCGCCACGTGAGGTCGCTGGATCTGTCGTACAGGCGGGGCCAGAGGTGCCCCATGTCTTCGCCCAGCGTCGGGATCAACGGGGTGACCAGGGCGGTGAAGTTGCGCTGCAGAAGCGGCACCCACTCGGTACACGTCGTCGCGGTCTCCGTCGTTCCGGGGGCCGGCTTCGCCGCACAGCAGCCGCGTCCAACGATCGCTGCGCACCGGCTCCGCCGCAGCCGCTGCGGGAACGGAAGCCTCGTCCTTCACGGGTGGGAGGTCGAGACGCTTCGAATCCGTGTACATCGCCGCGGCGTAGCGGTCGACATCCATCACGAGACGGTCGAAGAGAGCGTCGGCATACTCCGGAGCGGCGTACCGCGCCTTCAGGGTATCGGAGCGCTCCTGCAGGGCGAAGGCGAAACGGTGCTGGCCGAACTTGACCAGCGCCACCGACGCTTGCCTCTGGGCGTCCGAGAAGACGACCGCCGCCGGGGCGACGCTCAGGACGAGGAGCAGGGAGGCAAGGAAGAACGCGTAGCGGCGGCAGAGCGCCGCCGGAGCCGGACGCGAAGGCGGCGCCGGCTTCCGAGCCGACGCGGCCTCGGCCAGCAGCCATCCCAGCGCGCCCGCGCCGCCGATCAAGAGCAGCGTCGACACCACCGCTGCGAGGGAGTCGACGCGGCCCAGATCACCATAGCTCAGGAAAAGAATGCCGCCGCCGGAGCCGAGCAGCCCCGCCAGCGCCGGGACGGCATGCAGCGGCTTCGACCGCAACCGCGACCCCAGGGTCAGGCGCAGCAGCGACAGGGCGAGAAGCGGCGTCAGGCCGATGATCCCGAGGTTCGCCAGGGCGTCTTTGCGGTCGATCCCGCCGAGCACCACCGCGGCCGCGATCGTCAGGACGACGCCGATCGCGAGGTAGGATCGGGCACGCCGCTGATCCGGCCACAGCCAACCGCCGCTGCCGCCGCCCAAGGCCAGGACGACAGCGCCGATCAGGAGATACGGAAGCGCATAGAGGAGCAGGAACGCAATCAGCCAGACGGCGCTGAGCTCCGCATTGAGAGATCCCGCGATCGCCTTGTCTGCGAACACGACCAGGGTCCAATTCGTGTCGTGCAACGGCTGGACGTAGAGGCGGCGCTCCTTGCCGTCGTAGCGGACGTCCACGTGGGCGGCGCGCCGCGCCACCACGGCGTCGTACAGGTTCCGGTTCTGGTCGCACTCGAGGAATAGGTTTTCCCGCAGGTTGCGTTTTTCGTCCGAGTGCAGGAGGACCTTTCCCGACCCGTTGATCACCGCGAAGCCGAAGCCCGGCGGCATCACGGCATCGATCACCGACAGGAGACGCGTGGCGATGATCGCCACCTCCTTGTCCGCGCCCTTGCCATCGGCCTTCGAAGTGCGGAGCGGAACCGCCATTACCACGGTGTTTTCTCCGGTGGTCCGCGCCTGCAGCGACTCGACAGCGAAGACGGCGGATGAGGGCCCTGCCGTCTTCGCCGTCTTGCCCTTCCGCGCCGCCCCCGGGCTCCCGGCTCCTCTGGTCGCGCTCCCCGTCCTGATCGAATCTGTATCGCCACATGTCGCCTGAACGCGCCTGCTCGAAGTAGGGTCGGTCGGCGAGCTGAAGGTGCGTCGGCAGCTTGTCGTCGACAGCGATCTCCCACGGCTTGCCGCGACTCGACGGGGGCTTGGCCTTCCAGCCGTACTGGGGCTTTCCCGTCGCGTCGATGACCATCAGCCGATCGAAGTAGGGATACTCGGGACGGCAGCCCGAAAGATTCGCCCTTCCGTTCTCGCGGTCCCGGGCAACACGGCGCGCCCGCCTCCGGTCGGCATTCTGCGGCCGCGCCGGGCTGCACAGACCGCCAATTGATCGTACACGTGCTGTAGCTCGTTGCCGAAGTGGTGCTCGACCTGGCGGGCCAGCCGCACGAGCTCGTCGTCGAACTCTCCCGCGAGGTCGCCGTAGGCGTACGAGTCGAGCAGGGCGAACGTCACCAGCGCGGAGCCGATCAGCGCGGAGACGGCGAGAAGCGCGACGTCGAAGGCGCGAAAGCGCTCGCGCGGTCCGATGTACCAGACCTTGAGCAGGGGCCAGGCCAGCAGCGCCATGGCGAGCAGAAACAGAGCCGCGACCAGCCACGTGGTCGGGATCTTGCGCGTCTCGTTGGAGAAGCGAGCCTCGTGCACGAGACCGCACAACCACCACTCGGACTCCTCCTGCTTCCGGACCTCTGTGCTCGACTCGTTCGCCGTGCTCCGGCTCGCCTTCGTCAGCATCGATCGGATTTCCGATGGAAATCGCACGGGCCGGAAGAAGAGCACGTACCGGTCGCCGAGGTAGCTGGTGTGAATGGGTTCGCTGAACAGGCGGGCAAGCGCGGCCTTCGGATCGCCGCCGGGCTTCGCTCCTCCACTCTTGTCTTCCGTCTCCTTCCCCGTCGCCTTGTCGAGAACGCTCAGCAACGCGCCGAAGTTCGATTTCTCGTCCGCCGGCAGATCGGCATGGGCGAGGAGTCGCCGCGAGGTCGGGAACGGCCCCCGTTTCGAGCCGTACGCCGCTGATACAGGACGTCGTTCGGCGGCCGGATCAGGAGCACGTCGTCGAACTCGTCGCGCGTGAGGATCGAGGATACCAGCTTGCGCAGATCCGAGGTCGCCAGCGGCTTCCCCGTTCCTCGTCGTTTGTCGTCCCGCCCTGGTAGGTGAATTCCAGCCTGGCGCCGTCGGCCCCTTCGCCAACGGCCACCCTGACTTTGTCCAGGGCCCGTCGGATCAGGTCGTCGGCGTTGTCCGCGCCTTCTCCGACCGGTTCGGGAACGTCGCCTGCGAACCTCACGAACGGGGCGTCTTCGTCGCCGACTGCGAACCTGCTCCGCAGCGCCTTCTCGATACCTTCGAAACGACCGTTGATCTGGTCGCTGGCGGTGGCCAGCACGCGGTAGTTGCGATTCGTGAGATAGGTCCGCTGCGCGTTGACGTAGGCCAGATAGGCGATGGTAAAGACAGCGGCTGCCGGGAGCAGACCGAAGAGCAGGATGGTGACCGCCTGAGAGCCGCCGTTGAGCCGGCCCTTTGCCGCCCCGGTCCTCTTTCCCCTCGTCTTTTGCAGATCCGCTCTTACCCATCCGAATGCCCCGTCATTGGCGCACGCCGACGCGCATCTTCATCGGGTCCGCGGGTCCCGCCCCGCTCGATTGTCGCGTGGAGAATCCAGCGGCTGTGGCCAGACCGCTATCCCAGCGGTCGCCCGCGGTAAATTGGGGATTTCCCTTACGTACACGACCGGAGGCGCGCCGCACTGCGGCAGGCTGTGCCGGCTCGCAAAGCGACGCCAGGCCGCGGCCCGACGAGCTTCATCTCGCCGACGGGCGGCGCTCCGCCGGGGGCAGGAGGAACGGCACGGCGAGGCCCAGGGCGAGGGCGCCGAGGCCGCCCGTCAGATACGGGGCGCGCGCGCCGGCGTGCTCGAGCAACCAGCCGGCGAGGGTGTTGGAGAGGATGCTGCCGATGCCGGCGCCGGCCATCGCGAACAGTGCCTGGCCGGTCGAGCGCAGGCGCTCGGGGACGATCGCCTCGATGTACATCGGGCCGCCGAGCATCAGCCCGGCGACCACGACGCCGTGCAGGAGCTGCACGGCGTAGATCAGCCGCAGGTCGCCGGTCAGGCCGCACACGGCCCAGCGCAGGCCGCCCGCGGCAACGCCCACGCCGAGAAGGCCGCGCGCCCCGAGACGGCGCAGCCCGGTGCCGGACAGAGCCACCAGCGGAATCTCCAGCAGCAGCATCACCACCCACATGCGCCCGACTGTGTCGAGGCTGCCGCCCTGGGCGCGGATGTAGACCGGGAAGAAGGCCATCGGCCCCTGCAGGCACAGATAGCCGCCGAGCCCGAACACGAGCAGCCGCAGCATCGGACCCGCGCGCAGCAGAGCGCGCCACTCGCCGCGTCCGGCGCGCAGCTCGACGGCCCCGCCGCGCGGCAGCGCCGGGCCCACCGCGGCGGCGGCCACGACCAGCCCGGCGATGACGGCGAACATCAGCTCCAGGCCCGGTTGCGACGGGCCACCGGCGCTGCGTGTCAATCCGCGCCAGCTCTGCCAGTGGTGCAGCATCCACGGGAAGCAGACGACCAGAACCAGATAGCCGATCGTTCCCCAGACCCGCACCAGGCCGAACGCGTACGGCCCGCGTTTGCGCACGGCGGCGAAGGCCACCGACATGGAGAGCGGAATGACGGCGCTCGAGAACAGCGCCAGGCCGGCGGTGGCGAGGAGAAGGGAGACGAAGCCGCGCGCGGTACCGACCGCGGCAAAGCCGGTCGCCGCCCCGAGCGTGACGACGACGAGAAAGCGGCTGCGCGCTCCGGTCCGATCCGCCAGATAGCCCCACAGCGGCTGGGCGAAGATTCCGAACAGCGGCAGCATCGCCAGCACGACGCCGACCTGCACGCCGCCGAGGCCGGCGTTCTCGCGCAGATAGAGGCTGTAGTAGGGCAGGAAGATGCCCAGGCCTCCAAAGTACAGGAACCAGAAGAGGGCGACGGAGGCGGCGGGCATCGCGCGAACATATCGCGCGGGACGGAGAGTGGCGACTGCCGCGCCTTGATTCAGTGTTGGAGTGATTGCCGACTGGAAAGCGTACGGGGGAAACGCTATGCGACGCCGCAGTCGTGGCCTACCTGCTGATCTTCCTCGGCGGCGTCGCCGGGTCGCTGCACTGCGTCGGGATGTGCGGCGCCTTTCCGCTCGCCGTCTCGGGCGGCGCCAGCGGACGGAATCTCACGCGGCAGGTGTTGTACAACGTCGGGCGGCTCAACGCGCTGGTGTTCATCGGCGCCGTCTCGGGTGCCGCCGGCGCCGCTCTCGTCGCCGCCGGTCCGGTGCGTCTCTTCGAGCGCTTGCTGGCCGTCGCTGCCGGCACCTTCATGATTCTGGTCGGCCTCGAGGTGCTCGGCGTCCTGGCGCAGTTCACCACCCGCGGCGCCGCGCTCGCCCAAGCCATGCTCGGTCGGCTGCTCGGCGGCGTGATCCGCTCGCGCTCGGCGGCGGCGCCGCTGGCTCTGGGCGTGTTCAACGCCTTCCTCCCCTGCCAGCTCGTCTACGCCTTCGCCGCCCGCGCGGCGAGCACCGCCTCGGCATCGGACGGCATGCTGACCATGCTCTGCTTCGGCCTCGGCACGGTGCCGGCGATGCTGGCGCTCGGCCTCTCCGGAGTGCTCGGCCGCCCGGCGGTGCGCGCCCGCCTCTCCCGCGCCGCCGGTCTGCTGGTCATCGCCTTCGGCGCCATCACCCTGCTGCGCGGCCTCGACCTGCTGCCCCACGCCGGCCATCTGCACTAGAGCGGCGTGACCGGTTCGTCAATCGGCGATGACGAGCGCCCGACGCGTCCATGTTGACGCGCTGCTCTTCGCCCTGCCTTGCCGACGAGCGCATCCGCGGTCGCTGCAGGATCTCGGCGCAGGCGCTCTGCTGGTCCGACGCCCAAGCGTCCGTCGCCGCCGCCGCCTTCTCGCGTCTGTCTCCACGCCGACGCCGATCCTCTCGGGAGCGCCGACAAGCGCGGTCGACCACAGTGGCAGCTCCACCTCCTTCGACGCCGCACGGCAACGACCGGCTCGACGAGAGAAAATCTCCGTTCGGGCAGCGCCCTGAAGGGCTGCGCCCGACCGTTGACCAGGGGAAGGGACCCGATTGTACTCGGCACCGCCCGTGTCTGGTAGAGTTCGTGCGCGAACGCGGATCTTCATCCGAGAGTGCTCGGTTTCCGCACTGGCCTGGAGGGAGGGTCCATGACGGAGAAAGTAAAGACGGAGGATCGCGGCGGGGTGCGCCTCCTGCGCATCAACCGGCCGGAGCAACGCAACTGCGTGGACGGCGAGACGGCGGCGGGCATCGCGCGCGCGATCGAGAGCTTCGCCGACGACGAGAGCAGCGCGCGTCCTCGTCGTGACCGGGGAGGGCGACCTGGCGTTCTGCGCCGGGGCGGATCTGAAGAACGCGCCGAGCCTCTTCCAGCACGACTACGTCGACGCGGCGGGGCCGATGGGCTTCGCCCGCCTCGATCCGGGCAAGCCGACCATCGCCGCCGTCAACGGTTACTGCTTTGCCGGCGGCGGCGAGCTGGCGGCGTGGTGCGACATCCGGATCGGCGCCGCCAACGCCGAGTTCGGCTGCCTGTCGCGGCGCTGGGGCGTGCCCTACACGGACGGCGGCACGCAGCGCTTCGCGCGCATCATGGGGACGGGCAACGCCCTGTACATGCTGATGACGGGCGCCCGCTTCGACGCGCGGCGCGCCTTCGAGATGGGCTTTCTGCAGGAGGTGGTGCCGCGCGGCCGGGCGCTCGAGCGGGCGCTCGAGCTGGCGGAGGTCATCGCGTCGTATCCCAACTTCCCCGGGATCTGCGCCGACCGGCGCGCCCTCCTGCGAGGGCTCTCGCTCGATCTCGACGAAGGGCTCCTGCTCGAGGCGCAGATCGTTCGCCCTCAGTGCTTCTCCGAGGAGCTGCGCGAAGGCCTCGCGCGCTTCGCCGCCGGTGCGCGCGACGCCTCGCCTCGCCCGGCGACGCCGGCGACGCGGGCCCAGGGGACGCGCGTTCGCAGACGGAGCGGCGCCCGCAGCTCGCGGTAGGACCGGAAGAATACTGGCGCAGACGCGGAGCCGCAGAGGCGGGAGAGTGGGTCCGGTCCGAGCTTCCGGCCGATGCGGCACCGCGATCGATCTCGCCGTGCCGGGAAGCTCGCCGTCCTTCTCATCCGACGAGTCGAGACACCTGGCCTGCGGCGGGAATGCGCACGTGCTCGGGGCGCGCGCCGAGGCCGACCAGACGGGCTGTGACGCGGCGCAGGACCGGGAAGCGGCCGATGAGGCGGAGCGGCAGCGGCGGGCTCAGCGGGCCGGTGGTTCCGAGAACGGGCGCGATGATGCGGCTTTGGATCTGTATCTGAGCCCATTGCGTGGCGCGGGTGGGGAAGAGGCGCCGCTCCTGCACCCGGCGCAGGTCGTCGACTGACACGTTTCCCTCGAGCAGCGGTCGGGCGAGCAGGTTGGCCGCGGCGACGGCGTCCTGGATCGCGAGGTTGATGCCGATGCCGCCCACCGGCGACATCGCATGGGCCGCGTCGCCGATGCAGAGGAGGCCCGAGCGGTACCACTGGCGCAAGCGGTCGACCTGGACGGTGAGGAGATGGACGTCGTCCCAGCTGCCGATCGCCGCGACACGGTCGGCCGCGTACGGCGCCGCCTCGGCTACCGAAGCGCGAAACGCCTCCAGACCCCGTTGGCGGATCCGCTCGAAGGCGCCCTTCGCGATGACGTAGCCGCACTGCCAGTAATCGCCGCGGTTGATGGCGATGAAGATGCGACCCGGGTCGAAGCGGCCCATCGTCTCGACCGGACCGTGCGGCGTCTGCGGCAGGCGAAACCACAGGACGTCCATCGGCGCGCCGAGCTCCTCGACCTGCATGCCCGCCGCCGCGCGCACGTCGGACCGCCGGCCGTCGGCGGCGACGACCAGATCGGCTTCCTCCTCGCGTTCGCCGCCGCCGCCGCGCAGCCGCACGCCCGCGACTCGTCCGGACGCCTCGACGACTCCGGTCACCTCGCACGACATCTCGAGCCGAAACGAGGGGAAGCGGCGAGCCCGCTCGGCGAGGAAGTCGAGGAAGTTCCACTGCGGCATGAACGCCATGAAGCGGCAGCGCGTGGGCAGTCGCGAGAAGTCGGCGAATTCGAAGCTCCGATCGCCGACCTGCGCCCGCACCACGACGGTCTGCTGGTGGGGCAGGGCGAGGAAGTCGTCGAGCAGCCCGAGCTCGTGCATGATCTCGAGCGTCGAGGGGTGGATCGTGTCGCCGCGAAAGTCGCGCAGAAAGTCGGCGTGCTCTTCTCGAAGACGCACACCTCGACGCCCGCTCTCGCCAGGAGATAGGCGAGCATCATCCCCGCCGGCCCTCCCCCGGCGATGATGCAGCGCGCGCTCATGGGTCCCCTTGGCTTTGTACAAGAAGTCTTTGCGGTGGGGAACCCGGCGCACTCAAGCCTGTTATAACCCGCGAAAGCGGGTATCCGGGTGAGCGGTGTTTGCCCTGCGCCCCCGGATTCCCGCTTTCGCGGTGTATCACGACGTGCAAAGCTCGCGTCCCCCCTCTCCCCGGACGCGGCAGCCACGGCGTCCGTTGCGCGCTGCTTGCTGAGTTCGAGCGCACCAATCGGCCTGTCTGAAACCGTATTCACAACGTCCGATACTTTCACGTCAAATTCTCAGCTGATGGCCTATGTGCCACCATCGGGGGTCAACCACAAATCGGCGGTATGATGGACTCGGGAACTGGTAGCCGTACGCGCGCCGCGCGGGCGGCTACGGCTCCCTGGCATGAACGACGATACGAAAAGCGGTGGGGACACATACTTCTTGACCGGCGAAGCTCGGAATCGGTAGGGTCGCTGCTCAACGCTTCTTGTCCGACAAGCGTCGGGGCATTGTCTAAAAAGGGGGGGGACGATGAAGCGATGGGCATGGCTGTGTTTCCTTGCCTGCACGGCGGTCACCGCTTTTGCGGCGTCGTCGAGTGCGTTCGGCGACGACGCCACTGTGGACGTCGTTTGGCCTTCGATCGGTCCCCGGCCTGCGGATCTGCAAGTTCCGGAACCCGCGCCTCTCTCAGCGGGGGCTCCGGCCGCGCCGCTCCCGCGGGCGGCGGCCGGTGTGTCTCCCGGAGTTGCCCTCGGTTTCTCCGGCCCCGATGCCTTCTCGCCCGTTCCGCCCGATACGCACATCGCGGTCGGGCTCGGCTCCGGTACTTCGGGACGCGTGGTCGTCGTGACCAACGGCGGCTTTCAACTCTTCGACAAGTAGGGAACTTCCCTCGCCGGACCGACTTCGTCCGAGACGTTCACCTCGGCGCTGGGGAACGCGTTCGATGGCAAGGTGCTCTTCGACCAGCATTCGGACCGATTCTTCATCGTCGTCCTCGAAGGAAGCACTCCCAACCCCGGCGGGACGAGCAACGTCCACATCGCCGTCTCCACCAGCAGCGCGCCGAGCAATCTGACCACCGACTGGATCAAGCTATCCGGCAGCGCCCTCACCACGGTCGGCGGCAATGAGACCTGGTTCGACTATCCCAGCATCGGCGCCGACGACGATTCCTTGTTCGTGACCGGAAACCTGTTCGACGAGAACGATTTCTTCCGCGGCACCAAGATCCGCGTTTTCGACAAACAGGACCTCCTCGCCGGAAGCTATACCTTCACCGACATCGACACGACCGACAGCTCGGGAAGCACGGTCCAGCCCGCGCACGTCTACGGAACGACCGACAGCGGCGATTTCTATCTCGTCAACCGGATCGGCAGCAGCACCTATCGCCTCTGGCAGATCACGGGAGACCCCGGCAGCCCCACTCTCGTCGGCAACAGTACGCGCAGCTGGTCGGCCGGCTTCCAGATCGGCGGCGGCGCGCCGCAGATGGGATCGAGCGTGACGCTGGATACCTTGTCGGCGCGGGTGATGAACGCCGTGTATCGGGACGGGTACGTCTGGCTCGTCCTCACCTCGGACCGCGACTTCGATGGGCGTGCCGAGGTCTTCTGGGCGAAGATCGCCACCAACGGGGGTCTGCCCACGGCGCCGACCGTGGCGGATTCCGGATTCATCGACGGCAGCGACGGCGACGAATGGACCTTCATGCCGTCGATCAACGTCAACGCAGCGGAAGACGTGGGCATCTGCTACACGCAGTCGGGCAGCGACCAGTTCCCCGAGATGCGTTTTGCGGCGCGGCGCGCCTTTCACCCCGCCGGCACGTTCTTGACCTCGATCGTCGCGGCCACCAGCCCCGGGTTCTACGACAGCTTCGTTGTCGACAATCCGGACCGATGGGGAGACTACTCGGCGAGCGTGGTCGATCCGGACGACGACGCGACCTTTTGGGTCGCGAACGAAATCGTGCACACGTCCTCGGTCAACGCCTCCCGCTGGGGGACGTTCATCGCCGAGATCGAGCCCTTCACGTGTCCCAACGGCGTCATCGATGCGGGGGAAGAATGCGATGACGGCAACGCGACGGACGGCGATGGCTGTGACGTTTCCTGCTTCGTCGAGGAGTGCTTCACCTGCACCGGCGAGCCGTCGTCGTGCTCGCCCGATGTGGGTGCCGGGTGCGACGACGGAGACCCCTGCACGGAAAACGACCAGTGCTCGGGGCTCGGCGAATGCGCGGGCAGCTTTCCCCTGTCGGGCTGCCTGTCGCCCGACGCGGCTGGGAAATCCCTCCTCGTTCTCAAGAACAAGTCTCCCGACGCGAAGGACAAACTCATCTGGAAGTGGAAGAAGGGGACGACTTCCGAGGCGTCCTTCCTCGATCCGGTGACGGGCACGCAATACCAGCTGTGCATCTACGACGCCGTAGACGGACCGCTGATGCGCCTCACCATTCCGCCGGGACCGCACTGGGAGGAGAAGTCGAAGGGCTTCAAATACACCGACAAGCTCGTCGCCAATGACGGGATCAAGAACGTGCTGCTCAAGGCGGGTCCGGGCAACGCCACGGTCCTCGTCAAAGGGAAGGGGACGGGTCTGAACATGACGGCGCTCGGCAGCGCCCTCGACCTGCCTCTGACCGTCCAACTCACCAACGGAACGACATGCTGGGAGACGATCTTCCAGAACAACGTGGTGAAGAGTAGCGACGACCTGTTCAAGGCGAAGAACGACTGAAATCGCACCTACATGGGTTCGCGTTCCATGCTCGAGCCCGACGTCGAGTGCACGAGGCCGCCCTGTGCGGACGACGAAGGATTGATCTGCTCGAAGTGCCCGGATCGCGCCGTGTAGCGGCGTCGCGCGCGGCTCAGGAGACGACGTCGATCAGAGCGGTCTCGCCGATGCGTGCATCGCTGGTGACCAGGCAAACGCCGTGATGTTGCGCCGTGGCGACGATCAACATGTCGGCGGGGTCGCGCAAGGCCATCAGCCGCGCGGCGGTGACGATGATCGGAAGCGAGAGAGAAACGATCCGAATGCCGGGGATCGCCGTGGCTTCTTCGAGCCACTTGTCGACTGGAATGGCAAAGCGGAAGCGACGGTGCTGACAAAGCAGGGCCACCTCCCAGCAGGAAATGATGGACACGAAGAGCGCCGCGTCGGGGCGCTTCAGCGCGCGCTCGATGGTACCGCGCTGACGCCGCGAGAGCCGCTCGGGACGGCTGATCCACCACACCCACGCGTGCGTGTCGAGAAGGAGGCCGGTCAACGCCGCATCGCCTCCCACACGGAACCGGTATCGAAATCTTCCACGCGATCGCCTCCAACCAGCGTGCCCCGCAATCGTGCGAGCGCTTCGTCGGCATCGACGTCGCCCACGGGCACCAGCCGCGCGATCGGCTTGCCGCGCTTGGTGACGATCAGCCCACGACGTTCACGCGCCACCTGCTCGACGAGCCGCAGGCAATGGGTCTTCAGTTCGGAGACGGCAACGCTGTCCTTCATGGGACTTTGATATCTGATCATAGTCATCTGTCAATCGTCAGATCGATTTCTCACCGGCCGAAAGTCGTTCGCGCCGTCCGCTGTCGGGTGTGGGCGCTGACGGCGACCCGGCTGTCCGAGTCGTCGGCGGCTGGACGGCTTGTCGGGAGGAGCCCCGCGACAGCGCCGGCTCAGACCTGGGCGAGGCCGATGGCGACGAGGATCAGGGCCGTGAGGACCAGCTTCACCAGGCCGACGACGATGCTGGCGACCACGACGGTGACCGGCCGCGCCTTGTGGTTCCGGTACAGAGCCGCGGTCACCGCAATCGGGATCGCGAGGTAGCTGAGGACGATGCGCCAGAAGTGGCTCTCGTGCGCGTGCAGCCACAGTGGTCCGTCGATGAATACGAATAGGGCGACCGACAGGGCAATGATGAACAGGAACTGGCCGCGCGTCAGGTCGAGCGACGTCCAGATCCCCCGCGTCGGCAGCGGACCGAACAAGGCCCCGTGTCCCGGTTTCGACATATCCGTAGCGTGTCCCATTCCGCAGTCATAGGGCAATCTTCGCGCCGCGCTCTCTCTCGGGCCATTTCCGACGACCGGCCACGCGCTCCTTCCCAGCCCTGGGAACGCTCCCCGGGCCGTCGATTCGCATCCTGGAAAGAAGATTTCTGTCCGCGTCCCTGGTCAAGATCGAAATTGCCTGGCATAGGGCTTGCGTAAAGCGCGGGGCTCGCATGCCGAACAGGGGGGAGATCTTAGGGGAGATCGAACGCCATCGGGCCGCGATCGCGGTGCTGGAGGCGGATCTGGAGCTGCCGGCACCGCGCGGTTGGCCGCCGGTGGGTTTCTATCTGACGTTCTACATCGTCGCCGGCGTGACCATCGGTATTCTCGGCAGCCTCACCAGCTTCGCCTTCAACGTCCTGGGCTCGCTGCTGGTGCGGCAGGACCCGCTTCTCTTCCTGCGCGTGTACGGGACCGTCTTCCTCGGCAAGGCGGCGCTCACGACGGACGACCTGAACTTCTTCATGCTCGTCGCCGTGGTCCACTTCTCCGTCGGCGCCAGT
Organism: uncultured bacterium; assembly: GCA_963721115.1. Lineage (GTDB taxonomy): Bacteria > Desulfobacterota > Binatia > HRBIN30 > CADEER01 > CAVRIA01. The sequence continues at coordinate 16,051 of CAVRIA010000016.1, read as the reverse complement.
GCCGGCGCGGTGTTCCAGGTGCTGATCAGCCGCTACGTCCCCGAGCGCTGGGGGCTGCAGGTCGTGCTCGGCGGGCTGTACGGCCTGCTGATGTGGGTGGTCAACTTCTACGTCGTCATCGCCTGGCTGCAGCCGCGCCTGTTCGGCGAGGCGTACGTGCTGGAGCTCATGCCCGTCTGGGTCGCGGTGCTGACGCATCTGATCTACGGACTGACGCTGGGCGTGCTGCAACCGCTCGGCCGTTTCGTTCCCTATCGGCCGGCAACGGAGTGATGCGACACCATATGATTCGGAATCGGAAGACGATCCTCGTCGTCTCGTTGCTGGCCGCGGCAGCGCTCGCGGGCGGCGCTCGCGCGGCGGCCCAGGGGCGCGACCTGCAGGCGGACGGCAAGCAGGTCTACGAGGAGTACTGCATCGGCTGCCACGGCGCGAACGGCGACGGCAAAGGGCCGGCGGCGGACATGCTGATCGTCAAGCCGCGCGACTTCACCAAGGGCATCTTCAAGTTCCGCTCGACGCCGAGCGGGACGCTGCCGACCGACGAGGATCTCTACAAGATCATCAGCCGCGGCGTGTATCGCACCTCGATGCCGTCCTGGTCGCTGCTCTCCGAGCACCAGCGCCTGGCGGTGATCGAGTACGTCAAGCACTTCTACCCCGAGTGGAAGGAGCGCGGACCCGGAACGCCGATCTACGTCCCGCCCCCGCCCGAGTGGCTGGGATCGGAAAAGTCGGTGAAGCGCGGCGCCGAGCTCTACGACATGCTCGGCTGCGCCGCCTGCCACGGGCAGACCGGAGAGGGGAACGGGTCTTCCGCCGCGAGCCTCGCCCCCGACGCCTGGGGCAACCCGCAGAAGCCGTTCAACTTCACGCTCGGCAACCTGAAGAGCGGCCCGACGCCGCAGGACGTCTACCGCACCTTCATGACCGGCGTCGGCGGCACGGCCATGCCCTCGTTCGGGGACATCTTCGGCGAGCCCGACAACGAGAGCATCTTCGAGGGCGACGCCTGGAATCTGGTCTCGTACATCCTGTCGCTGCGCAAGAAGCCGTATGCCGAACTCGTAAAGGAGCCACATCTGTGATTGCCACCGTCGATCGGCGTCCGTTGGTCAATCTCGATCTCGTCCGCTGGCACCTCGTCGCCAGCGCGGTCTTCTTCGGCATCTCGCTGCTCGGCGGGCTGTCGTACGCGATGCAGTTCAACAACCTGTATCCGTTCCAGGGCATCGAGTGGCTGTCGCCGGGCCGCGTCCGCTTGGTCCACACCAACATGGCGGCCTACGGGTTCATCGCCAACGCGTTCATCGCCGGCATGCTGTTCGCCATCCCGCGCCTGACCCGGCAGCCGATCCTCTCGGACAAGCTCGGCTGGGTCATCTTCGGCGCCTGGCAGCTCTTCATGACCGCCACCATCGTCGGCCAGCTGGCCGGATACGGGCAGGCGATCGAGTGGGGCGAGACGCCGATCTTCGTCGACCCGTTCATCCTGGTCGGGCTGGTGCTCGTGGTCGTGAACCTCTCCACGCCGATCCTGCGCTCCCGCGAGCAGGGCCTGTACGTCAGCCTGTGGTACTTCCTCGCCGCCTTCGCCTGGACCGGTCTGGTCTACTTCATGGGCAACTACCTGCCGCAGTTCTGGGTCCCCGGCACGGCCGGCGCGGCGATCACCGGGCTCTTCATCCACGACCTGGTCGGCCTGTTCGTCACGCCGATCGGCTGGGGCCTGATGTACTTCTTCGTGCCCCTGCTGCTGCGCAAGCCGATCTGGAGCCACGCCCTGTCGCTGATCGGCTTCTGGGGGCTGGCGTTCTTCTACCCGATGCAGGGCGTGCATCACTTCCTGTACAGCCCGATCCCCATGTACGCGCAGTACGGCGCCATCGTCGCCACGATCGCGGTCGAGGTGGTCGTGCTCACCGTGATCGTCAACTTCTTCGGCACCCTGCACGGCCGCGCCGACGCCATCCGCGGCAACCTCGCCATCCGCTGGTTCTACACCGGCATGATCATGTACGCCCTGACCTGCTTCCAGTGCGCCTTCCAGGTCACCCTGACCTTTCAGAGGATCATCCACTTCAGCGACTGGGTGGTCGGGCACGCGCACATGGTGATGTTCGGCGTCTTCGGCTTCTGGATCATGGGCGTGTTCGTCGAGCTGTGGCCGCGCGCCGTGCGGCGCCCGTGGGCCAACCCCGCGCTGCTGACGGCGCACTACTGGCTCACCCTGGCGGGGCTGGCGCTGATGGTGGTCGACCTCACCGCGGCCGGCCTGGTGCAGGGCTTCACCTGGTCCAACCTGAGTCACTGGGGCGAGTCGGTGATGGCCTCCATGCCGTTCTGGTGGGTGCGTACGGTGGCGGGCCTGCTGATCATCGCCGGGCAGAGCGTCTTCTTCTACGCCCTGTGGGTGACGGCCCGCCAGCCGGCCATGGCGCCGGAGGTCGCGGTGCCGGCCCCGGCACGGGCGTGAACGGATCCGGCGCGGAGAACGGATGGCATAGATGGAGAGATTCGGTGCGACGTTCCTGATCGCCGGCGTGGTCACCTTCCTGCTCGGCTTCTTCCTGCAGGGGGTGATGCCGATCATCACGCTGCGCCACATGAAGGTGGCGAGCATGCAGGAGATGACCCAGGTCGTGCCTCCGGAGTTCGTCGAGCTCGCCACCGACTATCCGGCGGAGTTCAAGCGCTACTTCGGCGAGGCGAGCCCGGAGAGCTTCGCCCGGGCGCTGGAAATCGGCAAGCAGACCTACATCTCCGAGGCGTGCTGGCACTGCCACTCCCAGTTCGTGCGACCGGTGTCCAACGAGGACCTGCGCTTCGGTCCGGTCTCGACGCCGGCCGAGTACCAGAACATAATGAACCTACCGCACCTCTTCGGCACGCGGCGCGTCGGTCCGGACCTGATCCGCGAGCACGGGGTGCACTCGAACGACTGGCACGCGGCCCACTTCTACAACCCGCGCAACGTGGCGCCGTACTCGGTGATGCCGTCGTATCCGTGGTTCTTCGACGACGACAAACGGCCGAACGAGCGCGGCCTGGCACTGATCACTTACGTGCAGTGGCTGGGCAGTTGGGTACCGGAGGTGCCGCTGACGATCTACAATCTGGACGTCGTGGAGAAGGAACAGAAGAAATGACGAGCTCGAGCACGCCTCCGGCGGGCGACGCCGCCGGCCGCGATGGCGACGAGGGGTGGACGGCGCGGCGCATCGCCGTGATCGGCTTCGCCTCCGCGATCCTCGCGATCGCCGGCGTCGGCTTCATCTACAAGATGACGGAGTTCGCGACGACCATCGTCCGCGACGACGTCGAGGGGTTCGGCGCCGTGGCGGTGAGCGTCTACCTGATCGGCATGCTGCCGATCGTGTTTCTGACCCTGTGGGCGGTGCTGACCGGGCGCTTCCGCGACGTCGAGCGGCCGAAGTACCGCATGCTGGAGCTGGACCGCGAGATCGAGCGCGGCGGCGAGCTGGGAGGTGGCGATGTCGAGCGCCAAGCCAGGTGAGGGGCGACCGGCGTCCGGACAGCCGATTCTCAGCCCGGGCGGCGCCAGCCCGGCCGAGGCGTCGCGTCCCGACACCCCTCTCGACGAGAGCTACCACATCTACGAGAGCAACCCGGCACCGTGGTGGATCGGCCTTCTCTGGATCACCTTCTTCATCTTCGGCGTCACCTACCTGATCGTGAACCTCCTCCGTTGAGCCTCTCGCGACGGCGGAGTGCAAGCGACGGGGCCGGCGGAGAGGACACGTCCGGAGGTCGCGTTCCGCCGCCAGTCTGCGCGCACTGCGAGCTGCCGCTCGGCCGCCGCCCGGTGATCGCGACGGTCGACGGCGAGCGCGCTCCCTTCTGCTGCTACGGCTGCGTGCTCGCCCTGCAGGTGACGCGCGCCCGCGGCGAGAGCGGGGCCGCCTCGGCGGTGCTGGTGCGCCTCGGCCTGGCGATCTTCTTCGCCATGAACGTGATGATGCTGAGCCTCCCCACCTACGCCCCGCACTTGTACGGGACGGCGGGCGCGCCGGCCGAGGGCACGCTCTTCCAGGTGCTGCGCGTGCTGGCCATGGTCTTCGCGGCACCGGTTCTCCTCCTGCTCGGATGGCCGATCCTGGCCAGCGCGCTGCGCGGCATGCGCGGCGGGGTACCGAACACCGACGCCCTGATCATCCTCGGTACCGCGGCGGCCTACGGCCTGTCGGTGGCCAACACCGTCGCCGGGCGGGGCGACGTGTACTTCGACACCGCCGCCATGCTGCTGGTCCTCGTCACCCTCGGACGCTACCTCGAAGCGCGCGCCAAGGCCGAGGCCGGCGCTGCGATCCGCGCCCGCCTCGCCCCCGCGCCAGCGCTCGCGGCACGCGTGCGCGTGGCAGACGCGCTTGCCCGGAACGAAAGAGTCGACCGATCTTCTCTGGTGGGAGGTGGAGCGGACGTATTCTCCCTCTCCCCGCACTTCGGCGGATCCTCTCCTAGAAGCAATGCGGGAGAGCAAGTGGGGAGCCTTCTCGAGGCTTCGGAAGAAAGGATCGACCGGCTCGAAAGAAGCGGGGTGGAAGCCATTCCACCCGACCAGCTACGCGTGGACGACGTCGTTCGCGTCGGCCCCGGCGATTCGTTTCCCACCGACGGCGTCGTGCTGGAAGGCAGTGGCGGCACGGACGAGGCTTCTCTGACCGGGGAGAGTCGCGCCGTCGAGAAGGAGCCCGGCAGTGCCGTGGCCGGCGGCACGTGCAGCATCGACGGGTCGTTCCTGGTGCGCGTCAGCGCGCGCGCCGCCGACAGCGCGGCGGCCCGCATCGCCGGTCTGCTCGAGCGGGCGCGCCGCGAGCGCGCGCCCGCCGAGCGGCTGGCGGATCGCATCGCCACCGTGATGGTGCCCTCCGTGCTCGTCGTGGCGGCACTGTCGGGACTGTACTGGACGCTGCACGACGGATTCGACCACGGCCTGCTCGCCGCCCTCGCGGTGCTCGTCGTCGCCTGCCCGTGCGGCCTCGGAATCGCCACCCCGGTTGCCGTCTGGACCGGCCTGGTCACCGCCGCCCGGCGCGGCGTCGTGGTGCGCAGCGCCCCGGCGCTCGAGCGGGCCGCCTCGATCGCGCGGGTGCTGTTCGACAAGACCGGTACCCTCACCGAGCGCACGCCGCGTCTGATCGCCGCCGAGCCCGCGCCGGGGAGATGCGCCTCGGCGGGCGAGCTACTCGCCCTGGCGGCCGCCCTGGAGAGCGGGCTCACGCATCCGCTGGCCAGGGCAACGCTCGCCGCGTGGAACGAAACGAACGGTGGCCTCGAGCTTCCGCCAGCGCGGATGCCCGCTCTCGACGCCGGCTCGGTTCGGGTCCTGCCCGGCCGCGGGGTCCGCGGCACGATCGACGGTCACCGGATCACGGCGGGAAGCATCCGCTTCGCGCGCCGGGATCTCGGGCGCGACGATCCCTTCCTCGACGTCATCGAAGGCGCAGAGGGAACGGCGGTGGCGGTGTGGGACGGGGAAGGCGTGCTCGGCGCCCTGCGCTTCGCCGAGACACCGCGCCCGGAAGCCGCGGAGTCGGTCGCTGCCCTGCGCGCCCTGGGTCTGCGCGTCGGCCTGCTGTCCGGCGATCTACGCGCCGATGCCGTGGTGCCCCTCATCCTGGCCGCCGAGGAGGCGGCGCTCGGCCTGCTCCCCGAAGACAAGGTCGCGCGCGTGCGCGCGGCGCGCGAGCCGCTGGTGATGGTCGGCGACGGAATCAACGACGCCCCCGCCCTGGCCGCCGCGACTCTCGGCATCGCCGTCGGCAGCGCCACCGATCTGGCGCGCATCACGGCGGACGTCGCCATCGTCTCCGACGATCTCGGCCGCGTCCCTTGGTTGCTGGCCTACGCCCGCCGTGTGCACCGCGTCATCGTCGAAAACCTCCTCTGGGTGTTCGCCTACAACGCGGTGGCGATCGCGCTCGCCGCGGCGGGAAGGCTCAGCCCGCTCGTCGCCTCACTGGCCATGCTGGCCAGCAGCCTCCTGGTCGTCGCCAACGCCCACCGCCTGCGCCACGACGGGGCGTGACCGGGCTTTGCCCAACAATCCGCCCAGCCGCCCCGCCAGGTTGTTCGTTGTTGAGTGGTTGGTTGTTGGAGCCTCAAAAAACAACAACAAACAACCCTACAACTCGACCTGAAACTCGCCCGGGCTGTGCCCGGGTTCGTAGGCAAAGGCTGGGGCTCGGGCTGAGGCTGGGGATCGATCCCAAAGACCGCGCGAAGCGCGCACCGCCCTCAGCCCGAGCCTGAGCCTCAGCCTGTTCCGGAAGTCCGTGTGTTTCTAAGCTCGAATGATCCGGCGCAGCCCGGGGGCAACACTAACAACCTGCAACCGGTCACCGGTCACGCGGTCACGCCTCTCTCATTTTCCGGCCGACGCGTAATGCTTCTGCAGCGCGTACACGTCGCGGAGCATCGCCGCGGCGTCGACCGGGCTGTCGGCCGGCTCGCCCTGGAGCTCTCGGTAGGCGCGGGCGACGCTGAACACCAACCGCTCCGGCTCGCTCCAGCCCGCGTACGGTCCCAGGTCGATCCGCCGCGCCGCCTCGATCACCGGCAGGCCCGCGTCGAAGAAGCGCCGCGACTCGGAGCGCACGTACTGGAGGTAGGCCTTCATCTCGCGCGCACCCGTGGCGTCGCAGAGCGGCCCGTGACCCGGCACGACGATTTCCGGCTGCAGCGCGACGATGCGATCGAGCGCTTCTTCCCACTTGGCGAAGGTGCCTTCCCAACCGACCGGCGTGCACAGGCGGAAGAGAACGTCGCCGGCGAAGACGACGCGCTGCTCGGGCAGGTGCACGATGACGTCACCCAGCGTGTGTGCGGGCCCGACATAGAGCAGCTCCATCGCCACGCCGTCGAGGTCGAGCTCCATGCGCTCGTCCATCAACGTGGTCGGCGGCGTCAGCAAGATGCCGGAGAAGTCGAAGGGCAGCAGCGCTTTCGCGAAGGACGACAGGGCCTCGTCGCCGAAGCCGCCGCTCTCGCGCAGCGCCTGCATCGCCTCCGGCCGCTCCTTGCCGAAGGACGCGGCGCACAGCCGGTGGCCGATGATCTCGGCGCCCTCGAACAGCTGGTTCCCCCAACAGTGGTCGCCGTTGTGGTGCGTGTTGACGACCCGGCGCGCCGGCTCCTTCCGCACCGAGGCGTAATTCTCGATGAGCCGGCGCGTGAGCGGCAGATCCCAGAAGGTGTCGATGACCACCCCGCCGCCAAGGTCGACGAAGCCCGAGTTGCTCCACCCCAGTCCGCGGTCCGGCTGCAGGCACGCATAGACATCCTTCGCTATCTGTCGAAGCTCCATGCGCGGTCCCATAGCATGAAACGCGGCGCGCTTGTCATCCCCGAATCAGAGGCCCCGGGCGGTATGGCACAGAGGGGCCTGCCGGTGGCCGGTAGCCAAGGTCCAGACCTTCTCCCAGCCTCAGCCCGAGCCCCAGCCTTTGCCGACGAACCCGAGCACAGCCCGGGCGAGTTTCAGGTCACGCCTTCTCCTCCGCCAGGGCTCGGCGAAGCCAGCGGCGGTAGAGGTCGAGGGGCTGGGCACCGACGACGAAGCCGTCGCGGCCCTGCAGGGATACCGTCGGCACCCCGGTGATCCCGTCCTCTACCGCGCGGTTGTGCTCGTCGACGACGCGGCGCAGGAGGGCCGGGTCGTCGATTCGGTCGAACTCCCCCTCCGGCAACCCCACCTCGGCCCAAACGGCGCGCAGCGTGGCGCGATCGGTGATGTCGCGGTTGTCGGCGAAGTAGGCGTGCATGAGGGGGAGGTGCAGGCGCTCGAAAGCGTCCGCCCCCAGCGCCGCCGCCGCCTTGGCGGCGAGGTGTGGCGGCACGCTGTGCGACGGCGGGCCGGCATCTCCCTCCCACACGCGGAAGGTGCCGCCGTCCGGGTCGGCCGCCGGACGCAGCCACGACTGTGTGTAGGCGCGAAACTTCTCCAGCGTGCGCCCGGGATCGGGGCGCGGGCGCAGCAGGTAGCTGCGCCATTCGATCTCGACGGCGCCGCCGAGCTCCTCCGCGAGACGACGCAGTCGAACCGCGCCGTTGTAGCACCACGGGCAGAGGTAGTCCGAGTAGACGATCAGCCGCGCCGGCACGGCGTGTCTCCTCCGTCGCGGCGCGGAGTCCTGCCGAGCGAGCCGGCGCCGCGGCTCGGAGTGCGGCAGTCACGCGACCGCGGAAAGGCCGCCGCATGGCCGCCGCACTCCGTCGCGATCACTTCTGCACGACGCCGCAGGCGATGCGCTCGCCGGCATCGCCGGCCGGGTCGCTCTTGTAGTCGTCTGCTCCGGCGTGGATGACGATGGCCGAGCCGTCCTTGTCGAAGATCTTGCCGAACCTCAGTCCGGGGGCGAAGTACTCGATCTTGAGGCTGCCGCCGTCGGGAACGTGAATGTTCGGAAGGTCGCCGGCGTGCATCCCCTTCGGGTTGATGAAGCCGTGCTGCTTCTTCGCTGGGTTGAGGTGGCCGCCGGCCGACTTGAACGGCGGCTCGCACTTGCCCGTTTCGTGGATGTGGAACGCATGCGTTCCCGGCGGCAGACCCGATAGGTCGGCGCTGACCAGCACGCCGCGCGGCCCCTGCTGCAAGGTGACCTCGCCCACGGTCTTGCCCTCTGCGTTCTTCAAGGTCGCGTGCGCCGTCATCGGCCCCGCGGCAGCCGCGCTCGACGCCGCTCCCACGATCAGCAGTCCGGCCACCCACAATGCAGTCGTCTTCATTCCAAGCCTCCTTCGGTTGAGCTGTTGAGTAGGGTTCAGTGTGGCTTCGAAAAACACTTGTAGTCTGGACGCGACCGGTGGCGAGATCAAGTCGGCGCAGCCCAGCCCAGCAGCAGAACGGCCAGCGCACACCTTGGCCCGCGCCAACGAGGCGGAAGGCCTGGCTGTTCGCCGCTCGGCATCGTGCACCGGCGGGTCATCGCCCAGGCGTTCGGCGTTGCGGTGATGCCTGGCACGATCCGCACGCGAGATCCTTTTTGCAGAGGTGCGCCGGCATTCGGACTGGCGGATACTCGCTCTGTCGTCTCCTCGACTGCTGCCAAAAACCGCAGACCGAGTCACTGAATCACGGAGTCAAACGGAGTCGCTGGATCACTCCCTCCCCGTGGCGCGTCTGCAGGAAGGCGACGATGGCGTCGAGCTCGTCCGGCTTCAGGATGGCGGCGAACGAAGGCATGTTGGTGGCGCCGTTCAGGATGCGGATGGTCATCTGCTGCGGCGTCAGGCGGCTCGCGACGTCGGTCAGATCGGGGCCGCGGCGGCCGCCCTGCCCCGCCACCCGGTGACAGAACTCGCACCCCTTCTGGTGAAACAGATCGGCGCCCCGTTGCGCCTCCGCGCTCACCTGTCCGATCACCGCCTGCGGCAAGGCCTTGGCCGTGAAGTCGGGAGACCAGGGGGCGCGCTCGCCCTCGATCCACAGCGTGCCGATCATCAGGACCACGACGAGCACGATCGCCACCGCCCACGGACGCCGCGCCGGGCTGCGCTCGCCGCGGTTGGAGACGAAGGGCAGAAGGATGAGAATCACGCCCACCACCAACGGACCGAGCACGATGAGGTAGTCCTCGAGACCGGGGGGAAGAGGGCCAGGACAGCGAAGTACCAGAGGAGGTACCAGTCCGGCCGCGGGTAGGCCTGGATGATCGTCGGATCGGGCGGCTTGCCGAGCTCGGGCGGGCCGATCCACCAGGCGAGCAGGGCGATCACGGCGACGACGCCCATGCCGAAGACGACGTCGCGCCACGCCGCGTCGGGCCAGAACGGATGCCCGCTGTGCTCGAGGATCTTCTCGTACTCCTGCCGGTAGGTCTTCGGATCGACCACGACGCCGCGCCGTGGCGGCTCGGAGATGCCGTTGCGAAGAACCAGATAGAGGTGCAGCGCGACGAAGGTGAAGATCAGAGCCGGGATGAAGAAGACGTGGAAGGCGAAGAAGCGGCTCAGCGTCGAGGCGCCGACCGTCCCGCCGGCGAGGACGAAGTGCGCGATCGCCTCACCGACGAAGGGGACACGACCCGCCTGCTCGGCCGCCACGGTGACCGACCAGACGGCGTTCTGGTCCCACCGCAGGAGCTGTCCGGTGAAGCCCATGAGCAGGGTGAACACCAGCAGCAGGACGCCGGTGAGCCAGCTCATCTCGCGCGGGTACTTGTACGCCGCCATCAGATACGTGCGCATCAGGTGCAGGCCGACGAGCAGCACCATCGCCGAGGCGCCGAAGTAGTGCAGGCCGCGCAGGAAGCGGCCGAAGGTCGCCTCGTCGGTGATGAACTTCAAGCTGTGGTAGGCGTTGGCCGTCGACGAGATGTAGGCGGTGGACAGGGCGATGCCGGTCACCACCTGGATCACGAACGCGATCAGCGTGGCGCTGCCGAAGACGTACCACCAGCGCGAACCCGACGGGACGGGATGGCGCGCGATCGGCCCGATGAGCTCGGCGAGTCCGGTCCGGTCGTCGAACCACTGCCACGCTCGTCTGAGCCAGGTCGCCGGTCCCGTCATGCGATCCCCTCGCGCATCACGGCCTCAGGCGATCGGCACCGGGCTGGTCTGGATCTCCACCACGCCGTCTCGCACCCGCACCGGGTAACGGTTCAACGCCTTCGGCGGCGGTCCGGACGCGACGCGGCCGTCATTGTAGTACACGCCGCCGTGGCAAGGACACATGAACAGGTCGGCGTGCTTCAGCCAGCGCACCGGGCAGCCGAGATGCGTGCAGTTGACCGAGAAGGCGATGAAGTCGCTCTCGGTGTGACGGCGCAGCCAGGCGGCGGTCTTGCCGCTGACGCCGACCCACGGGAGGGACGACGCGTCGGCGAAGGAGACCTCGACGGTCTTGCCGACCTCGAACTGATCGACCTTGCCGACGGGGCGCCAGAGGCGCGGAACGCTGCTGCAACAGCGGCGACAGCAGAAAGCCGACGATCGGTACGCCGACGATCGCCGCGCCGACCGCGCTCAGGGCGAGGCTCAGCCGGGTGAGAAAGCGGCGGCGATCGAGCGTCGCCGCGGAATCGGGCTCATTCATTGGTCGACTCTCCGCGCTCGCGCCGCAGCTCGTGGATCCATCCGGCCAGGGCGAGGACGAACAGGGTCAGCCCGACGCCCGAGATGATGAACGTGGTGACGACGCCCCAGAAGACGAACACGATGCCGAGTGCCATCACCGACGGCCAGTACGTCGGCCGCGGCACCACTTCGGGCAACGGCCGGCTCCAGTCGTCTCGTCGCTTCGCGCCGGTTTCGCCTTCTGCCATGAACTCCTCCTCAACGCTGCGCCAGTGGCAGCTCGCCGGCCAGACCGGGCAGCATCCGTACGTCGTCTGCCTCGCTCTCCGGCGAGCCGTACCAGCGCGCCAGCACGGCGATGATTCCGCTCAGGTAGATCAGGCAGGCGGGAATCCACATCAGAAGCCCGCCGAGCTGCTGGTCGAGCTGCGCCGTCAGTCCCCAGCCGTCGCGCACCAACGGCAGGATGCCGAGCGGATCGGCGGGGGCGAGGTAGGCGGGATACAGCCCGGTGGGCGCGAAGGTGATCACGATGCCGAGGACCGTGCAGCCGACACAACCGGTGAACAGGTAGACGACGGCGAGCAGCGGCTGCAACCTCGAGTGCTCCGTCGGCGCGATCACCGGCCACCAGAAGACCGTGCCCAGTAGCAGCAGACTGACGTGCTCGGCGAGGTGCGCCGCGGGCGCGTGCAGCGCCAGGTCGTAGAGCGGCGGCCAGTGCCACAGCCACATCGCCACCCCGCCGCAGAGCCAGGTCAGGAGCGGGTGGGCGAGCCGCTTGCCGACGCGGCTGCGGGCCGCCGCCGCGAACGCCGCCGGCGGAAGCCCGAGCAACCACAGCGGCGGGATGACGAGGACGAAGCAGGAGGTGCTCGATCATGTGGGCGCTGAACAGGTAGTGGTGCCCGAGAAGCGCCAGCGGCGAGCTCGGCGCGAGCCCGAGCAGGAGCACGCCGGCGAAGAAGAACAGGGCGCGGCGCGGTGGGCGAAAGCGGGTGGCGAGCAGATACGCGAGCGCCAGGACGAGGCAGGCCGCCAGCACCCCGGGGCGCAGATTCCAGGTCGAGAGAAGCAGTCGATCCGTCGTCATGTCGAGGCGCTCCACAGATAGATGATGGAGAAGATGACGATCCACACCACGTCGACGAAGTGCCAGTACAACGCCACTGCCTCGACCGCGTCGGAACGGCCCTTCGAGAAATCGCCGGCGAGGGCGAGACCGAAGACGATCGACAGGGTGATCAGCCCGATGAGCACGTGCAGGCCGTGGAAGCCGGTCAGGGTGAAGAAGCTGGCGCCGAACAGATCGCGGCTGACCGTGACGTTCTGGCTGATCAGGTGCGCGTACTCGCGTCCCTGGCCGAACAGGAAGATCGCGCCGAGGACGATCGTCGCCAGCAGCCAGAGCGGCAGGCCGCTCGCTCCTTCGCGCCGCAGGCTGCGCTCCGCCTGCCACATGGTGGCGCTGCTGGCGAGAAGGAAGACCGTGTTGATGCCCGGCCGCCCGTGGATCGAGGCTGCCGGCGGCGCTCGGTCCGCCGCTCGTGCTGCCGTGGTAGTACACGTAGGCGAAGATCAGGAGGAGGAAGAAGTTCGCCTCCGAGGCGATGAAGGTGATGACGCCGAGCTTGCTCTTGGTCATGCCGGCGCCCGTCATCGCCCGCCCTCCTCGCGGCGCCAGTCGGCGAGATCGGGATGCGCGAGATCCCACAGCGGGCGGCGGCCGCGCACCGGCGGCACGCGCTGGAAGTTGTGCAGCGGCGGCGGCGAGCTGGTCGCCCACTCGAGCGTCCATGCCTGCCAGGGGTTGTCCCCCGCCGGCTCGCCCGAGCGCAGGCTGATCACGACGTTGTAGAGGAACACGAGCACGGCGACGCCGATGACGAAGGCGCCGATCGTCGACAGCATGTTGAGCGCCCCCCAGCCAGGGCAGGTCCGGATAGGTGAAGACGCGGCGCGGCATGCCCATCAGGCCGAGGAAGTGCTGCACGAAGAAGGTGGCGTTGAAGCCGATCACGGTCAGCCAGAAGTGCACCCGGCCCCAGCGTTCGGACAGCAGCCGGCCGGTCATCTTCGGGAACCAGTAGTAGACGCCGGCGAAGACGGCGAAGAGCGTGCCGCCGAAGAGGACGTAGTGCATGTGCGCGACGACGTAGTAGGTGTCCGTCGTCTGCCAGTCGATCGGCACGACCGCGAAGCTGACGCCGCTCAGGCCGCCGATGGTGAACAGGACCAGGAAGGCGACGGCGAACATCATCGACGTGGTGAAGCGGATCGAGCCGCCCCACATGGTGGCGATCCAGTTGAAGATCTTGATGCCGGTGGGAACGGCGATCAGCATGCTGGCGGCGGCGAAGACGAAGTCCATGCCGTGACCGAGGCCGACGGCGAACATGTGATGCGCCCAGACGCCGAAGCTGAGCAGCGCGATGGCGACGGTCGAGCCGGCGATGAACTCGTAGCCGAAGATCGGCTTGCGCGAGAAGACGGGAATGACCTCCGAGATGATGCCGAAGGCCGGCAGCACCATGATGTACACCTCGGGGTGGCCGAAGCCCCAGAAGTAGTGCTGCCACAGGACCGGCGAGCCGCCGCCGCCGGGCGAGAAGAAGTGCGCCTCGAGCTGGCGGTCCATGAGCAGCAGCACCAGCGCGGCGTTGAGGATCGACAGCGCCAGGATGATGAGGAACGAGTTGACGAACACCATCCACACGAACAGCGGCAGCCGCCGCATGGTCAGGCCGGGCGCCCGCATGGCGAGGATGGTGACGATGAAGTTGATGCCGGCGGCCACCGAGCCGATGCCGGTGGCGAGCAGGCCGAGCGCCCAGTAGTCGAGCCCGAAGCGTCGGCGAGTACGGCTTCTCGCTCAGCGGCGCGTAGCTGAACCAGCCCGCGGCCGGCGCGCCGCCGGCGAGAAAGCTGAAGTAGAGGAGCAGCCCGCCGAACACCAGCAGCCAGAAGCTCAGGGCGTTGAGGCGCGGGAACGCCATGTCGTTGGCGCCGATCATCAGCGGCACGAAGTAGTTGGCGAAGCCGATCAGCATCGGCATGACGACCAGGAAGATCATCGTCGTGCCGTGCATGGTGAAGAGCTGGTTGTAGAGATCGGGCGACAGGAAGGCCGCGTTGGGGCGCGCCAGCTGCACGCGCATGAGCAGCGCCTCGACCCCGCCGACGGCGAAGAAGCCGAGCGTGGTGAGAAGGTACATGATGCCGATCTGCTTGTGGTCGACGGAGGCGACCCAGCTCAGCAGGCCCTCGTCCTCGCCCAGCGCGGGCAGCGCCTCCGAGACGTCGGGAATCAGCGGCGTGTCGCTCACCGCAGGGTCTCCATGTAGGCGACCAGGTCGGCGACCTGCGTCGTCCGACAGCTGCAGGTTCGGCATGTAGCTGCCCGGCTTGATCCTCTGCGGGTCGGTGAGCCAGGCGGTCAGATTGGCGCGTGTGTTGTCGAGCACGCCCGCTCCCAGCGTCTCGCGCTCCGCCAGGTGGGTGAGATCGGGTCCGATGCGGGCGGCGGCGCCCGTGCCGGTGATGGCGTGGCAGTTGGGGCAGGTGAGGTTCTGAAAGAGCCGGGCGCCGGCGGCGGCGGCGCCCCCGGCGGGCACGGCGGGCGCCGCGAGCTGGCGCCGGCTCCAGGCGTCGAACTCGTCCGCCGGCTGCGCGACGACGCGCACCCGCATCCAGGCGTGCTGCGCGCCGCAGTACTCCGAGCAGGCGCCGAGATACGTGCCGGCGGCGCGCGGCTCCAGCCAGACGTAGTTGGGATGGCCCGGGATCATGTCCATCTTGCGGCCGAGCCGCGGCAGCCAGAGGTCGTGGATGACGTCGGCGGACTCGCAGCCGCAGCAGCGAGCGGACGCCCGACCGGCAGGTGGATCTCGTTCGCCGTCACGGCTCCGGAGGCCGGGTAGCGCACCTCCCACCACCACTGGTGGCCGATCACGACGACGTCGGGAGACCGCGCGCCCGGCGGCGGGTCGGCGGCCCGCATGGTGCGGATGGTCAGCAGGAAGAGCGCGGTCACGACTGCCAGCGACGCCAGCGTCCACGCGATCTCCAGCCGCGGCCGCCCGAACTCCTGATGCGGCTCCCCATCGCCGGGGCGGGCGCGGAAGCGGACGGTGATGTAGGCGACCAGGCCGGTGACGATCGCCATGATGACCGCCGCGACGGCAGCATGACGAAGAACAGGCTCTGGATCTCGACCGCCTGCGGCGATGCTGGATTGAAGGTGGGCAAGAGAAGAGTCTCCGTCCCGTCGCTCCTGCAATGCGACAGCGGCGCGCAGTATGGACCGAACCACTCGATGCGCGCAACTCCAGAGCGCTCCAGAGCGCGCCGGGTCAGCTCTTCCCGCTCGCCAGGCTCGCTTCCGACGCGACGAACGCGATCACGCTCGGCCGCCGCAGCACTGGCAGGACCGCGGCGACGATCCGCGAGGCGAGGCGGTCGGCGTGCTCGTCGAGGCGCAGGAGGTCGCCGATCTTTCTGGCGCGGATGCGATGGTAGAGGTCGTCCCAGGCGGACGCGACCGCCTGCCGGAGGCGGCCGTCGAGCTCGGTATCGACGACCGCCGAGCGAAGAAACGCGTCCGCCTGCTTGCTCTGTCCGTCCGAGACCATCGCCGCATAGTGGCGCAGGGGCTCGCGCAGGAGCTGGCGGGCGACCGCGCGGCCGAAGTCGCTGGCGACGCGCTGGTTGCGCTCGTCGAGCGCGAAGGCGATCGCCTGCTCCTGGATCATCGGCATGAAGAGGCGGATGAATCCCTTGATCTGCTCCTCGAGGGCCCGCATCGTGATGGAGGCGAAGAGCGGGTTGACGCGCCGGTTGAAGGACACGATCGAGGTGAAGACGATGTCGGTGAAGAGGCGCTGCACGAACTCCTGGCGCATCAGCGTGGCGATGATCTCCTCGGCGTCCGGCGAGATCGGCGCGTCGGCCTCGAGGACGGCGTCGATCCGCCCGGCGAGATCCTCGCCGAGCATATCGAGGATCGACTCGT
>CAVRIA010000015.1:0-154264 GCA_963721115.1 uncultured bacterium | reverse complement strand
CCTAACGCTGGGGTATCAGACGCTCCCGGGAGCTGGTGATTTGATCGCTCCGCCCGCGTCTTGATAACCGGCGCCGACCCGTTATTGGCGCGCACAAAACGCTTGTCAAGGGCTACGCGGGGGCCAGCGTCCGACACCGGCCAGGAGAAAAAAAAGGGGACGTATTGTGTCCATTAATTTGCCCTGGGGCAGGTCGCTGCAGGCTGTCCGCTCACCCGCGGCGCGCTACGCCGCCTGTGCATTCACCGACAGCTTGACGCGCGTCATCTTCTGGAGTGCGGCAACCCTCGCGGATCGGCACTTTCGGAACGGAGGCCCGGACTGTCCGAGGCGAGGATCGGCTCGTTCCCGGCTGAAAACGGAACGCCGAAAGCGAAAACAGGACACTACTCGGCAGGACCCCCCTTCGCCTCCTGATCGGGAGCATGGCATAAAGTTTCGCAGGAGGACTGGATGGCGACAAAAGCGGTGTCCGTCGGAACGATGAAAGCCGCTCAGATCAGCAAGGCAGGCGGCGATTTCGAGTTGGTTGAACGCGATATTCCCGAGCCAGGGCCGGGGCAAGTGCGGGTTGAAGTGGAAGCCTGCGGGATCTGCCACAGCGACGCGTTCGTAAAAGACGGGGCCTGGCCGGGCCTGCAATATCCCCGTGTGCCGGGCCACGAGATTGCCGGACGCGTGGATGCTGTTGGAGGGGGAGTCAGGGGCTTTGAAAAAGGCGATCGCGTCGGGATCGGCTGGCACGGCGGCCATGATTTCGCCTGCGATCAATGTCGACGCGGCGATTTCGCCATGTGCGTCAATCGCAAGGTGACGGGGATCGACTACGACGGCGGCTATGCCGAATACATGATCGCACCGGCGGAAGCGCTGGCCGCGATTCCTCACGAGGTACCGGCGGAAGAGGCCGGACCATTCATGTGCGCAGGCGTGACGGTCTTCAATGCCTTGCGCAACTCCGGCGCACGTCCCGGTGACGTCGTCGCGGTCCAGGGGATTGGCGGCCTCGGACATCTTGGCGTGCAATACGCTCGCAAAATGGGCTTCAAAACGGTTGCGCTGGGACGTGGCAAAGACAAAGAACCGCTGGCGAAGAAACTCGGCGCGCACCATTATCTCGATGCGTCCGCCGTCGATACGGTGGCTGAATTGCAGAAGCTCGGTGGCGCGCGAGTGATTCTTGCGACGGCGCCGAGCGCGAAGGCGATTTCCGACGTCGTCGGTGGCCTGGGGGTGAACGGCAATCTCTTGGTTCCGGCGGCGCCGAACGATCCGCTCAACGTGAGCGCGACGGCGTTGTTGATGGGCCGCCGGCAAATCTCCGGCTGGTATTCCGGCACCGCCCGCGACTCGCAGGACACGTTGGAATTCAGCGCGCTGAGCGACGTACATCCCATGATCGAGAAATACCCTCTGAGTCGCGTGGCGGAGGCGTACGAGCGAATGCACAGCGGCAAGGTGCGCTTTCGCGTTGTTCTCATGATGGGTAGCTGAGCCAGCGGTCGCCTACCGATTCGTCGCGCCCCTTCCGTAGTAGAAGTGAATGCAGGGCGCGCACTGGGGGATCGACCGCGGAAAGACGCGGGTTTGCGCGCGTGAGATCCGAGGGCGGCCGCGTTCAGGTGCCGCAGAACGTCTTGTAGCGCGCCGTGAACTCGCGCGGCGCGGGCTCGGCGTAGCGCTCCCAGCCGGGGCGCTCGTCGAATGGATGGGTGACGACGTCGAGCAGGCTATCGAACGGAGCCAGGTCGCCGTGCTCGGATGCGGCAGCGAGCGCTTCTTCGACGCGCTGATTGCGCGGAACGTACAGTGGATTGACGCGGCACATGGCGGCCCGCCGTTCGCCTCCCGAACGCGATTCCCGCTCTGCGCGCCGGTGCCATCGCTCGAGCCAGGCCGCGAGCGCCGTCGGGTCCGCGAACAGCAACGCGAGCGGGCGATCGTCGCCGCAGGCGGCGTCGCCGAGCCGCCGCCATGCCGCGGTGAAGTCGACCGCGTGTGCCTCCAGCAACGCGAGCCAGTCGGCAGCGAGCTCCTCGTCGCCATCGTCCGCCGTAGCCAGGCCCAGTTTCGCGCGCGCGCCGGCGAGCCAGCAGGACGAGTATTGGCCTGGGAACGCGTCGATCACCTCCGTCGCGCGCGCGACCGCCGGCGCCGTCGACGTCGGGTCGACCAGCGGCAGCAGAGTCTCCGCGAAGCGGGCGAGGTTCCAGCGCGCGATCAGCGGTTGGTTGCCGTACGCGTAGCGTCCGTGCGTGTCGATGGAGCTGAAGACCGTCCGTGGATCGTAGGCCTCGAGGAATGCGCAGGGACCGTAATCGATGGTCTCACCGGAAACGGTCGTGTTGTCGGTGTTCATGACGCCGTGGATGAAGCCGACCAGCATCCACTGCGCGACCAGCGCCGCCTGCCGCGACGCAACCCGGCGCAGCATGCCGAGGTAGCGATCGGGATCGGCGATCAGGTCGGGATCGTGGCGGTCGATGACGTACTCCGCCAGGGCGCGCACGGTGTCGTACGCGCCGCGCGCGGCAAAGAACTGGAACGTACCCACCCGCACGTGGCTCGCGGCCACTCGGGTCAGCAGCGCGCCCGGGAGCGGCCGTTCGCGCCAAACCACCTCACCGGTGAGGACGGCCGCCAACGTCCGGGTGGTCGGGATGCCGAGTGCGTGCATCGCCTCACCCATCAGGTACTCGCGAAGTACCGGACCGACCGCGGCCTTCCCGTCGCCATCGCGTGAGAACGGGGTGCGGCCGGAGCCCTTGAGGGCGATGTCGCGGCGCCGGCCGTGGCGGTCGATCACCTCGCCGAGGAGTACCGCGCGCCCGTCGCCGAGCTGCGGCGTGAACCCGCCGAACTGGTGCCCGGCGTAGGCCTGCGCGATCGGCGTCGCCCCCGCCGGGACGACGTTGCCGGCGAACACCGCGGCGGCGAGCGCGGGATCCAGCGCGGCGACGTTCAGGCCGAGCTCGGTGGCGAGTGCGCGGTTGAGGCGCAGGAGCTCCGGTGCCGGAACGGTCGCGGGCGTCACCGGCGCGTAGCAGCCCGTCAGCTCTCGGGCGTAGGTGTTGTCGAATCGGAACAGCTCTGGGTTGGCAGCGGTGCTCATCGGCGGCGATTCTGGCGCGGACGGTGTGGACGCGCCCGGCCGAAGATTCCACGCTCGGCGCCGTCCAGCAAGCGAGCGGTCAGCATCCTGAGCCCGGCCGAGTGCACGGGTGACGCTCTGTCGAGAGACGAGGAGAAAACGCGCCGTCGCGGTAGTCGGGACGCCCCGGTGGCGGACGGCAAGGTCACTGACGATGGCGCGAGCTTCGAGAACACGCAACCGATGACTCGTGCTACGAATCTCCGCCGCAGTCTCAAAGACCGCGCGAAGCGCGCGCCGTCCTCAACCCGAGCCCGAGCCTCAGCCTGTTCCGGAAGTCCGTGTATTTCTCAGCTCGACTGATCCGGCGCAGCCCGGGGGCAACACTGACAGCCAACAGCGTAACACCATAACAACCTGCCTTACTTCAGCTTGTCCAGGTCCGCCACGCTCACGAAGTAGCCGAACATGTTGCACATGTCGTCGTCGGCGAGGGCGCCGAAGACGAGCGGCATGGGCTGACCTTCGTCGAACACGCGGCCGTCCCGGAAGTGGCATTTGCGGTCGGCGTCCTTCCAGCCACAGGCGACGCACCCTTCGTGGCACTTCTTGGGCGGGAAGTTGGGATCGCCCAGCCGGCCGTTCTGGTGCGTGCACGACCATTTCAGGGCCTGGTCCTTCTTCACGATCAGGTAGGGCGGCGGGTAGTTGACCACCGGCGCGTTGTCCCACGACGTCGTGCGGTAGATGCGCGTTTCCGTGTCGCCGTCGACCAGGTCGATGGTGAACTCGATTCCGCGCTTGTGCATGTGGCCGAAGAGCTGGAAGACGGCGGCGTCGACTCCGCCCGGGCTCAGCAGGCCGTGCGGATGCCACAGGGCGCTGATCGTCCTGGTCTCGTAGGGCTCGACGAGAAGGTCCCTGGCGTTGATGGCGAAGATGCCGTCGAGCAACGCCTTGAACTCCTTCGGCTGGTAGAACTCCAGGTTGACCCAGGTCTCGCCGTAGATGTCCTGAGGCGGAACGAACGGGTTGGTGAAGTGGTTGTTGACGATGATCACCGGGCTCGATCCCAGTAGGGGAATGCCGACACCCTCGGGATAGTCCACCTCGTAGTGCGTGCCGGCGACCTGCGTCCCGCCGATCGGCAGCAGGTACTGCCCGTTGTCTTCCGGGCAGTCCTCGGGGTTGACGCAGTTGGCGGCGAAGCAGGGCCAGTAGCCGTCCGCGAACTGATCGGGGTGCGGCCCCCAGTACATGTAGAGCAGCATGTGATGGCTGCCCTCGTTCATCCGGTAGACCTGCCTCTGGATGATACTCGAGGGCAGTGACGCGAGGTCGGGGCGGAAGGCGTAACAGGTCTCCCACTCCATGCCGGGCATTACCGGGCGCGGCGGGACGTGGAACTGTATCCCCTCGCCGGCCGGAGGCGGATCGAGGGGCTCTTCCGGCTTCCACACGAAATCGCCGGTGGTGATCGGGACGTCGTTGCAGAGCAGGTTGGAGTTTCCCTGCCGGATGACGTGGCTGCCGCCGCCGTTGGCGGTCGGAGCGCAGTCCTGCTCGGTGGTGGGCGCGCCGCGCTGGATCCAGTCCTCGATGGTGTGAATGATGTCCGCCGGCAGCGGCCGCCCGCCCTGCGGCATCGCGTCCCCCGGGCCGTCGCCGCGCAGCTTGTGGATCAGGTAACTGTTCTCGACGTCACCGGGCTTGACGCGCATCCAGCCCATGGCGCGCGCTTCCGCGTTGTCGGGCTCGGCGTTGACCAGGCTCTGGAAGGAGAGGTCCTCGTTGTCGATCACCATGTTGCCCTTGCGACCCAGCGCCGAGTGACAGGAGCTGAGGGCGCAGCTCTGGGTGAATACCTGCTGGATGGTGGAAAAGGGCCGCAGCGCATAGCAGCCGTCGAGCGAGATGGTGACGGCGCCGATGAGCTCGTCGATGCTGATCTCGCCGTCGTCGTTCAGGTCCAAGTAGGAGCACTGATCGACGGCCATCCTGCCGGCTGCGATGTTGACCCCTATGATCAGCTCGTTGATCGCCACGGTGCCGTCGTGGTTGCAGTCCCCGGCGCAGAAGCCGAAGGTCGGTCCCGACGCCGAAAGGGTCACCAGCGCGGCGGTGGCGAACGTTGCGATGAGTCGTCGGATCATTGAGGACATGATCTCCCCCTCTCCCTTCGCGAAGCTAGCTTCGGGTGCACGGCGAAGTGCCGATGCGACCGCCCCAGGATCAAGGCTACCCCGCTGAATCGCGCCGGGTCAAGATGAACAACGGCCCAGGCCGACTGGGGGCCCTGAACGGTTGAAGTCCGGTGTCCAACGGCCGGTCGATGGCGAGCCAGGACCCGCTCCGGTCGCGCGCCGGCCTCAGGCCGGCGGGGACCCGGCGCCGGCGGAAGAGCCCACTTCCGGCTTCGCCATCTGGGCGGCGAGCAGGAGCAGGCCTCCGACCACGGCCTCGAAGATCAGGGAGAACCAGCCGATCAGCCCCGGGCTGCCGTCCGCCACGATGCCGACCAGACGGCCGCCCCCGAGGCCGAGCCACAGCAGGCCGATCAGGACGATGCGACCGCGGTGCGCGCTCGGGTTGAGAGCCGCCAGTGCGGTCAGCGCCCCCATGACCAGGAACAGACCGCCGTAGACGGCCCGCACCTCGCCGCGTACGAAGTTGACCGGAAACGACGGGTCGACGGCAATTCCCAGGTGGCCCATGACCCAGCCGGGCGCGATCAGACCGCCGATGCCGAAGAGGATCGTGACGGCGCCGACGACGCCGGTGACGACTCGCGAGTTCACCAGACCACTATTAGAGGGCCAAGGGGAAAAAGGCAAAAGGGGAGGGTGAGCCGGTGCGCCGGTATGCGGGTGAGCCGGTGTTCTTCCTTAACCCGCTCACTCGCTCACCGGCCCACCCGCTCACCCTGCGAAGAACTCGAGGGCCTGGTCCGCGATGGCCTGGCCGATCGGAAGGGAGGCGGTGGCGGCGGGCGAGGGGGCGTTGAGCACGTGGATGATGCCGTCGATGGCCTGGATGGAGAAGTCGTCGACCAGGACGCCGCTCGGCTCGATCGCCTGGGCGCGGACGCCGGAGCCGCCGGGCTGCAGGTCGGCGGCGCGAAGCTCCGGCAGGAGCCGCTGCAGGGCGCGGACGAAGGCCGCCTTGCTGAAGGAGCGGTAGAACTCGCCCGCGCCGGTTCGCCAGTACTTCGACGCCAGCCGCCAGAAGCCGGGGAAGCTCAACGTGCCCCAGGCCTCGCGGGCGTCGAAATCGGTCTTCCGGTACCCCTCGCGCTTGAAGCTGAGGACCGCGTTCGGCCCGGCTTCGACGCCGCCGCGAATCATGCGCGTGAAGTGGACGCCGAGAAAGGGGAAGGCCGGATCGGGAACCGGGTAGATCAGCCCCTTGACCAGAGACTCGCGCTGCGGAGCGAGCTTGTAGTACTCGCCCCGGAACGGAACGATGCGCACCGGCGGCCGGCAGCCGGCGCGGCGCGCCACCTCGTCGGAGTAGAGGCCGGCGCAGTTGATCAGACGCCGGGCGCGAATCACGCCGGCGTCGGTCTCGATCGCCCATTCGCCGCTGTCCCGCTTCAGGGCGGTCACCCGCACTCCGGTCCGAACCTCCCCACCGCGTTCGCGCACCAGCTCGGCGTAGCGCCGGGCGACGCCGATGTAGTCGACGATGCCGGTCGCCGGCACGTGCAGGGCCCGAATGCCGGCGGCGTGCGGCTCGATCTCTCGCAGCCGCTCGGGGCCGATCAGCTCGACGCCGCCGGGTACTTCGTTGGCGACGCCGCGGCGATGCAGCTCCTCGAGCCGCGGCAGCTCCGACTCGTCGGTCGCCACCACGACCTTGCCGCAGATGTCGTGTGCGATTCCCTCCGCCTTGCAGAACTCGACGAGCTGGCGGGCCCCGGCGACCGTGTAGCGCGCCTTCAACGATCCGGGTTTGTAGTAGATGCCGGAGTGGATGACGCCGCTGTTGTGACCGGTCTGGTGGGCGGCCACGTCACGCTCCTTCTCCAACACCAGGGGGCGAACGGGTGGCGACGCCTTCGTCAAGGCCAACGCCGTGGACAGTCCTACGATTCCACCGCCGATCACGACTACCTGGGGATCCGTCATCTGTTTGCTGCCGCCTCCCGGAGTGAAGCTGGCCCCATAGCACGTGAGAAGGGAGTGTTGGAGTGCGAACGTGCGGACGTGCTGATGTGCTGGAGTGTTCGATGGGCGGGGGGAGGTATGGGATGTCCGCACGTCAGCACGGCAGCACGTCGCTCGCCTTGTTTCGTCGCCGCGAGTTTGATCAGACTCGGGTCGGAGGAGCGACCCATGTCCCTTGCCATGAGCAGAGCCGAGCGGGAGGCGTTTCTCGCCGAGACGCACGTCGCGGTGGTCAGTGTCGCCCAGCCGGGGCGCGCCCCTCTCACCGTGCCGGTGTGGTACCGCTACGAGCCCGGCGGCGACGTGCGCTTCGTCACCGGGGGGCGCTCGAAGAAGGCGGAGCTCATCCGCCGGGCCGGCCGGCTGAGCTTGCTGGTGCAGAGCGAGACGCCGCCGTACCAGTACGTGAGCGTCGAAGGGCCGGCCGCCGTGCGCGACGACCCCGACTTCGAGAGCGACGTCCGCGCCGTCGCCCGGCGCTATCTCGGCGAGCAGATGGGCGAGATGTACCTGGCCGCGACGGCGGCGGAACGCGAGGGCAGCGTCGTGGTGGTCCTCCAGCCCAAGCACTGGCTCACCGTCGACTACCGAAAGATGGCCGGGGGCGCATGATCCGCGCGGTGCTGTTCGATTTCGGCGGCACGCTCTACGACTATCGCGCCCTCGAGCCCGGCGACCGCGAGAGCCTGGTGGCGCTGGCGCGCTGGGCCGGCGTCGAGGCGCCCCCCGAAGAGATCCGCCGCGCCCATCGCGACGCCATGCGCCGGGTCTTCCACGGCTACCTGCCGCGCCGCTTCTATCTGCACCGCGACCTGTTCCGCGACGCGGTGGTCGGCATGCTCGAATCCTTCGGCGTCGGCGCCGACGAGGCGCACCTCGAGCGCTACCGGGAGTTGCAGTGGGAGATGCACCGCCGCGACTTCGTCCTGCGCGAGGGGGTGGTCGATACGCTGCGCGCCCTGCGCGCTCGCGGTCTGCACCTCGGCCTGGTCAGCAACATCGACGACGATCAGCTCGAGCACCTGATCGAGCTCGCCGAGATCGGCGCGCTCTTCGACTCGGCACTGTCGAGCGAGCAGGCCTCCTCCTGCAAGCCCGATCCGGCCATCTTCGAGGAGGCAGTGCAGCGCGCCGGCTGCGCGCCGGACGAGGCGCTCTTCGTCGGGGACACCTTGGCGCAGGACATCGCCGGCGCCAACCGGGCGGGGCTGCGTTCGGTCCTCCTCTGGCACCGCGAGGATCGCGAGCCTCCCGAGGGCGAGCCGGCTCCGCGCTACGTCATCCGGCGCATTCCCGACGTGCTGGACCTCGTCGGCTGAAGGACGGAGATGCAAGCGGAGCTCGACGTCGAACGCCTGGGCGAGGACGTTCCTCTCCTGGAGGGAATCCGGACCACGCGCGCCATGCGGCGCCTGAAGCCGGATCCGGTGCCGCCGGCGCTCATCCGCAAGGTTTGCGAGGCGGGGACGTTCGCCCCCAGCGGCGGCAACCGGCAGCCCTGGTTCTTCATTGCCGTCACCGAACCGGAACGCCGCGCCTGGGTGGCGGAGCGCTACCGGCGCGCCTTTCGCACCTACATCCGGCCGGCGGTCGAGGCGGCGAAGGAGCCCTCCTACCCGGAGGAGAAGCGCCGCAACATGCTCTCCGCCGTGCACCTCGCCGAACACCTGCACGAGGTGCCGGTACACCTGTTCGTGGCGGGCTGGACGCGCCGCGGGCAGCCGCAGACGCAGGCGCTCTTTCCCGCCATCCAGAACGTTCTGCTCGCCTGCCGAGCGGTCGGGCTCGGCGCCTCGCTCACGGCCATCCACACGACCTTCGGGGAGGAGGTCGACCGCTGGCTGGGGCTGCCGCCGAACTGTCCGACCTGCGCGCTGTTGCCCATCGGCTGGCCGCGGGGCCGCTACAGCCGCCCGCACCGCCGCTCGGTCGACACCTGTCTCTACTTCGAGAAGTACGGGGGAGGCGGGGCGCGCGGGCGCGAGTAGCGTTTGGGCTGGACGTCGGGACGACTCTGAGACGAGAAGCCCCTCCGGGGAGGAAACCGCTCAGACGCCGCGGTTCCCTCCCCGCACCCCTCTCTGCGGTGGCTGCGCTGGTTGTTGGGCTTTTCAAGCCGGGTGCACCGGCGCGCCACTCGTCCCGCGGTCCCCGCGGCCGCATCGGCAGTTGATTGTGGTGCGGGCGTCCCGCCTGCACGGGGGCTGGGTTGGAGGGGAGAGAGCGGTCCGATGGACCGCTATGCAGGCCGGAGGCCTACACCACAAGAGAGATTCCCTCCCCGCACCCCTCTCTCCGGTGGCTGCGCTGGTTGTTGGGCCTTTCGAGCCGGGTGCACCGGCGCGCCACTCGTCCCGCGGTCCCCGCGGCCGCATCGGCAGTTGATTGTGGTGCGGGCGTCCCGCCTGCACGGGGCTGGGTTGGAGGGGGAGAGAGCGGTCCGATGGACCGCTATGCAGGCCGGAGGCCTACACCACAAGAGAGATTCCCTCCCCGCGCCCCTCTCTGCGGTGGCTCCGCTGGTTGTTGGGCTTTTCAAGCCGGGTGCACCGGCGCGCCACTCGTCCCGCGGTCGCCGCGGCCGCATCGGCAGTTGATTGTGGTGCGGGCGTCCCGCCTGCACGGGGCTGGGTTGGAGGGGGGAGAGCGGTCCGATGGACCGCTATGCAGGCCAGAGGCCTACACCACAAGAGAGATTCCCTCCCCGCGCCCCTCTCTCCGGTGGCTCCGCTCCGAGGCGAATGTGATTCCCCGGCGGAGGGAAGCGTGACCGGTGATCGGTGACCAGTGACCGGTAGCCGAGCTCGAAGCCTTGGATTTCAATTCCAACCCCAACAACCAACAGCTCAACAACCCAACAACCTGCCCTTTCATGCTTGCGGCACCCGCCCACGATCGACCCGATCCGTCGACGAGGCGTGCCTCTCCTGGACTTGACCCGCCGTCGTGGTACGGAAGGACGAACTGGAGGAGTGATCATGCGCTGCGCGCATGGAAAGGGAACCAGGAGGCCTTGCGGGCTCGGCTCGCGGGGCCGAGCCCATCGGAGCGCGAAGCGCGCACGGGGGCGAATCTCCAGGTACACCAGGAGGCCTTGCGGGCTCGGCTCGCGAGGCCGAGCCCAACGGAGCGCGAAGCGCGCACGGGGGCGAATCTCCAGGTACACCAGGAGGCCTTGCGGGCTCGGCTCGCGAGGCCGAGCCCAACGGAGCGCGAAGCGCGCACGGGGGCGAATCTCCAGGTACACCAGGAGGCCTTGCGGGCTCGGCTCGCGAGGCCGAGCCCAACGGAGCGCGAAGCGCGCACGGGGGCGAATCTCCAAAGGAGTCGAGCGATGAAGATCGGAATCTTTGCGCCTCTCGGGAACCCGTTTGCCACGCCGGATTACGTTCGCACCCTGGGGCCGGCCGCGGAGGAACGCGGCTTCAACTCCATCTGGGTGGCGGAGCACGTGGTCCTGTTCGACGACTACGCTTCGCAGTACCCGTACGCGCCCGACGGCCGCATCCCGGCGCCGAGCGAATCGGGGATCATCGATCCCTTCCTCGCCCTGTCGTTCCTGGCGGCGGGGACGAAGCGCATCCGCCTGGGCAGCGGCATCTGCCTGGTGCCGCAGCGCAACCCGGTCTACACCGCCAAGGAGGTGGCGTCGATCGACTACCTGTCGGACGGCCGCTTCGACTTCGGTGTCGGCATCGGCTGGTTGAAGGAGGAGTTCGACGCGCTCGGCGTGCCGTTCGAGAAGCGCGCCGCGCGGACGCGCGACTACCTGAAGATGATGCAGCGCCTGTGGGGTGATCCGATCTCTCAGTACGAGGGCAAGTTCCACTCGCTGGCGCCGTGCCGGCAGTACCCGAAGCCGGTGCAGCAGCCGCACCCGCCGATCCACTTCGGCGGCGAGAGCGACGCGGCTCTGAAGCGCGTCGCCGATCTCGGGCAGGGATGGTTCGGCTTCAGCATCGATCCGGACGCGACGCGCGAGCGCCTGGCGCATCTGGACCGGCTGCTGGAGGAACGCGGCCGCCGGCGCTCCGACGTGCTGATCAGCATCAGCCCGTACATGACGCCGACCGATCTCGATCTGGTGAAGCGCTACCGCGACGCCGGCGTGGACCAGGTCATCGTGCTGGTCCTCGGCATGAGCCGCGACGACCTGTTGCAGGCGCTGGACAGCGTCGCACGAGCGATCGTCGAGCCGGCGCGAAAGTTGTAGGGTGGGGGAGTGTTGTTGGTTCTCGAGGCTCCAACAACCAACAACTCAACAACGAACAACCTGGCGGGGCGGCTGGGCGGATTGTTGGGCAAAGCCCGGTCACCGGTCACCCGGTTACCCCCGTCCTCGACACTCCAGCACTGAATCACTCCCGCATCCTGGGCGCCGCTTGTCCAATCGCGCCCGGCCCGCTATGCCCGGCTCGGTCCCCCCATGTTGAACTGGCTTGCCCACCTCGCCCTGCGGCGCCATCGCGCCATCCTCGCCAGCAGTGGCGCCGTGCTCGCCGCCGCCGCGCTGGTGCTCTGGTACGGCGGCGCCCTGGCCTCCGGCACCACCGAGGGGATCGAATCGGCCGTCGCGCAACAGCTGGTGGAGCGCGAGCTGGCCTACCCGGGCGATTCGTCGTTTCTGATTCTCTTCCACAGCCCCGACTTCGACTGGCGAGATCCCCGCTACCGCGCCGATCTCGGCGCGGCGCTCGCCGGGCTGCGCGCCGATTCCCACGTGCGCCTGGTCCTGGCGCCGGACGACGCGCCGCAGCTGGTGGCCGAGCAGCTGGTCTCCGCCGACCGTCACAGCGTCCTGGTCGTCGTCAGCCTGCGCGGTGCCTTCTTCGCCGCCGCCGCCGCGTACCCGGAGCTGCGCGCCAGCGTGCACTCCGACAGTCTCGAGGTGGGCTTCACCGGCTTCCTCGCCTATCGCCACGATCTCGACCGCACGCTCGAGCACGACGTGATGAAGGCCGAGATCATCAGCTTGCCGCTCGCGGTGCTGGTGCTGCTGGCGGTCTTCGGCAGCGTCGTCGCCGCCGCGCTCTCCGTCGGCGTCGGCGCGCTCGCCGTGGTGACCGGCATCGCCGTCCTCACCGCCCTGTCTCATGTGACGGAGATCGTCGCCTACGCCATCAACGTCGCATCGCTGATCGGCCTCGGCGTGGCGATCGACTACTCGCTGTTCATCGTCAGTCGTTACCGCGACGAGCTGGCCGGCGGGGCCAGCGTGGCCGAGGCGTTGGAGACCGCCCTCGACACCGCCGGCCGCGCCGTCCTCTTCTCCGGCTTCGCGGTGGCCATCGGCCTCGCTGGCCTCTTCTTCTTCCGCGGCTCCTTTCTGGCCACCATGGGCTTCGGCGGCAGCGTCGTCGTCGCCTTCGCGGTCGCCTTCGCGCTCACCTTCCTGCCCGCCGTGCTGGTCGCCCTCGGGCCGCGCATCGACGCGTGGCGCGTCGCTGTGCCGCGCGTGGCCGCCTTCGAGGGGGGCTGGCATCGCATCGCGACGTGGGTCATGCGCCGGCCGCTGCTGGTGCTCTTGCCCACCCTGGCCGTCGTCGTCGCGCTGGGCTCCCCGTTCACCCGCATGACGCTCGCCGCG
This sequence comes from uncultured bacterium, assembly GCA_963721115.1. GTDB lineage: Bacteria > Desulfobacterota > Binatia > HRBIN30 > CADEER01 > CAVRIA01. Next base: position 141,420 of record CAVRIA010000015.1, on the reverse strand, counting down.
GCCGATATCTCGACGCTGCCGCGCGGCATCGAGGCGCGCGACGTCTACGAACGGCTGCGGCACGTATTTCCCGATCAGGCGCGCACCCGCATCCTGGTGGTGGTCCGCTATCCGACCGCGCCTGCCTACACCCCGGAGCGCGTCGGGCCGCTCTACGAGCTCGCGCAGCGCATCGCGGCGATGCCCGGTGTGGTCAAGGTCGAGGGCGCCGTCATCATCGATCCGCGGCTGACGGTCGACTACTTCGAGGCCGACGCCGAGACGCCGACCGACGACCTGCCGTTGGCCGCGCGCCGCATGCGGGCGTTGGTGACCTCCGACAAGATCGCGCTACTGACGGTGCTCACCAACGCACCGCCGGCCAGCGAGGCGGCCCGCTCCCTGGTCCGCGCCATACGCCGGGACCGGCGAGTCGGCGACGGCACCATGCTGGTCGGCGGCGCGCCGGCCAACGACGTCGACCTCAACGCCTTCATCCTGTCGCGCGCCCCAATGGCCATCGCCTTCGTCCTCACCGTGACCTACGTCGTCCTGTTCTTCCTGCTGCGTTCGGTGATCCTGCCGTTCAAGGCGGTGGTCATGAATCTCCTCTCGATCAGCGCCTCGTTCGGCGCCATGGTGTGGATCTTCGAGGAAGGACATCTCTCCTGGCTCCTCGGCTTCGAGCCGGGTCCGCTCGACGTGGCGGTTCCGGTGCTGCTGTTCTGCTCGGTTTTCGGCCTGTCGATGGACTACGAGGTCCTGATGCTGTCGCGTATGCGCGAGGAGTACCTGCGCACCGGCGACAACACCTGGGCGGTGGCGGAGGGGCTGGAGCGGACCGGGCGCCTGGTGACGAGCGCCGCCGCCATCATGGTGACCGTGTTCGGCGCTTTCGCGCTGGCGCGGGTGATCATGGTCCAGTCGCTCGGGGTCGCCCTCGCCACCGCGGTCGCCCTCGACGCGACACTGGTGCGCGTCCTCATCGTCCCCGCCACGATGCGGCTGTTCGGCGATTTCAACTGGTGGGCGCCTGCCTTTCTCGGCGGCACGCGGCGGCGCGAGCGCCCGCCGGACTCGGGATAGATTGTTGGGTTGTTAGGGTTGCCCCCGGGCTGCGCCGGATCATTCGAGCGGAGAAACACGCGGACTTCCGGAACAGGCTGAGGCTGAGGCTCAGGCTCGGGCTGAGGACGGTGCGCGCTTCGCGCGGTCTTTGGGATCGATTCCCACCGACAACCAACAGCTCACAAACCCGACGACCGCTCTTGCATCTCCTTGCTCCGGTAGGCCTCGACGAGGCTCTCCAGCAGGGCGACCTCGCTGCGGATCTCGACGCCTCGCTCGGTGTCGCCGATGCGCCGTGGCGGACGGTACTCGCGGACCATCGTGATGGTGGGGATGATGTCGACGCCGTCCCGCACCGCGGCCTCGACGGAATCGAAGTGGTGGTGCAGGGCGAGGAAGGTGCGGTCGGAGTCGATGACCAGGGTGTAGCCGTGGTCGCCGTAGGCTTCGGAGAAGGCGCCGTCGATGGTGATCGCCTGGCCGCTGCGCTTGAGCGGCGACTCGCCCTTCTCGATCTTCACCGGCACGTGCCCATTGACGATCATGCCGCTCTCGGCGGGAACCCCGAACTCCCGCAGCACCTGCCGGCAGAAGCCGGTTTCGTGGATCAGCCGGAAGTACGGGTTCTTGGTCTCCACGTGAACCGAGTCGTCCTCGACGAGGTCGCGCTCGAGGGTGGCGATTCGATCCTTGCCGAACATCGGCGAGCGCGGCCCGCACCACAGGTACCAGAGGAAGTCGAGATCCTTCTCGGCGCGGCTGTCGAGCGCCCGTAGCACCACGCGGTCGATGGCCTCGAACAGAACGCGCCCGCGGCGCGGCTCCCCGTCCACCTCGTAGGCCAGGAACTCTCCCGCCTCGTCGACCGGCACGCAGCCGTGGAAGATCAGGTGATCGTCGCGCCGCAGGTAGGAGAAGCCGCGCTGGACGAGGAAGCTCACGTGATCGAAGAGCTGCTGGCTGCCGAGAAACGACTGGCGCAGGCGGTCCATGCAGGTGCGCTCCTCGGCTGACAGGGCGTACGGGTCGGCGGGGTCGATGGTGGGAAAGAACGTGTCGCGCAGCGGATAGGTCTTGCCGTCGATCTCGATCGTCCCGGCGCCCCGATCGATGCGGTGCAGCAGGCAGCGGTGCTCGAGGTCCATCTCGGGGTTGCGCCGGATGGTCTGGCCCTCGAGCTTGAACTGCATGATCGCCGCTGCCTTCTGCATCCGCGCCATCGTCCGCACCTCGCGCAGGCCGTCGCCGCGCGGCACGAAGCACTCTGCCGGGTCGTCGGCATAGACGCTGCGCACCAGGTGCTCGAGGGGCTGCATGGTGATGCCGTAGCCTTCCTCGAGCTGCGACAGGCGGCGGTAGCGCACCGAGATGCGCAGGACGTGGGCGATGAGCGCCTCCTGGCCGAGGGCGGCGCCGATCCAGGCGGCATCGTGGTTGCCCCAGGTGAAGGACACGTCGGGCTGGCGTTGCAGGTAGCCGACCACCCGGTCCGCTCGGGGCCCGCGGTCGAAGCAATCGCCGGCGACGATCAGCTCGTCGATGGCGAGATCGCGCAGGACGTGGACGGCGAGCCGGATCGCCTCGGCGACGCGGTCGTGCCGCACCAGGGAGTCGACGATCGCTTCGGCGTACTCGCCCTCGCGATCGGTAGACGGCTCGCTGAGCATCTCCTCGAAGAGGGCCGCGTACTCGGCGGGGAAGACCCGTTGCACGCGCCGGTGCGTGCGGCGGCGCGCCAGGGCGCGCACGATCTCGAACAGATTGCGCATCGCGCGTCCGGCCCAGGCCCGCACCGCCTCGCTCCCACCCAGCTGCGGAAGCACGCGGTCGAGCATCTCGCGCGGATAGAAGATGAGCGACAGCAGATCCTGCAGCTCGGGCGCGGAGAGACGCTCGCCGAACATCCGCTCGACCAGCGGGCGCAGCGTGCCCGAGGCGTTGTTGATGATGTGGCGCAGCTTGGCGTACTCGCCGTGCACGTCGCTGACGACGTGAACCGTTCTCCTCGGCAGGGTCAGCTCGGCCGACAGCCTGGCGATCTCGGCGACGGCCGCGCCGGTGCCGGGAAACTGACGGCCAAGCGGCCGGAGCGCCGCCAGCCTGGACTCGCGCTCGTGATCGTCGCCGTCGCCGTGCAAGCCCATGCCGGCCTCCGAATGGATGGTCTGCGCTTCCCGCCGGGTTGATGCCCGCGGCGTCTTCAGTCGAGGACCACTTCCATGCCCTCGCGCGCCGCCTGCGTCTCGGGGAAGATCTGCTGCGCCGCGCGCTCCAGCTTGCGGATGAAGCGATCGTCGTGCTGGGGATCGTGGTGGTAGAGGAGAAGTTGGCCGACGCCGGCGTCGCGCGCCACCTCGGCCGCCATGCGGACGGTGCTGTGGCCCCAGCCGACCTTGTTGAACTCGCCGTCGTACTCTTCTTCGGAGTACTGCGCGTCGTGGATGAGAACGTCCGCCCCGCGCGCGAACTTCACCACGTCCTGGTGGCCGCCCCTGGGCGCCTCGACGTCGGTGGCGTAGACGACCGATCGGTCGCCGTGCGTCGTCCGGTAGAGCACGACGCCGGGCTTGGGATGGGCTTCGCTGTGCCGGGCGTGAACGACGAGCGGTGGCTGCCCTCCCAGGCGCAGCCGCTTCTCGTCGCCGAGGTCGTGGATGTCGAGGTTGGCGGCGAGCTCGGACAGGGCGACCGGAAACAGACACTGATCCATCGCCCCGACCAGAACGTCCTTCAACGTCCGCCGCCCGTTGTTGCGGCCGTAGAGGTGACAGGTCCAGTCGGCGCTATAGGCGGGGCCGAAGAAGCGCAGGCCCTCGATGTGATCGTGATGGGTGTGGCTGAAGAAGATGTGCACGGTGCCGTGGCCGTTGCGCCGCAGCAGGTCGTGCCCCAAGCCGATGAGCCCGGTGCCGCCGTCGAACACCAGCGTGTGCCGGGAGGTCGAGATCTCCACGCACGAGGAGTTGCCGCCGACGCGAAGCGTCGAGCGGCCGGGCATCGGATGGCTTCCGCGGACCCCCCAGAAGCGGATGCGCAGGGCCGATTGACCGCTCATCTCCGTTCCGATGCCATCGTCCAGGTGCCCGCGGTCCGGTGCGGAACCGACGGGTCATCCTTCTCACGGGTCTCTCCCATCACGCCCCCTCTCTCGCCGCCCCCAAAATTCGCCCCACTTTTCGCACCAAACGGCTCGTCTGGGCAAGCAAAACCGAGGCGCCTGGCCAATTTCCCTGCCGGTCCGGACCCGTCCTGTTGCATCGTCCATGCGGGATGGGGGGTAGCGCTGCACCCTCAGAAGCGGATTCCCAGCTCGCCGGTGAGATCCTTCACGACGCTCGGCGGCTGCTCGAGCAGGGACGAGGCATCGTGCTGGCCGCGGTCCCTCACCGTGTCGGTGGCCATCGGGGCGGGGGCGCGGTCCGGAGCCGGGACCTGGGTGCCGCCGAGCAGCGGATGGCCGACGGTGAGACTCTCGGAGCGGCCGGCGCCGATGAACTGCAGGCCCTCCAGGTACTGGCGGAACATGTGCTCGTCCAATCGAGGCGGCGGGCTCGGGTACTTTCCCTGCTCGATGGAGGTGATCTCGCCGGCGGTCACGTAGACACCGTGCGCGGCGCGATCGAGGACGCTGTGCACCTCGACCCGGCCGGTGATACCGATCACCTTGGTCAGGTTGGCGGTCGGGTCGTAGGAGACCACGAACTCGGTGCCGCGCACGCCGGACACGGCGGTGGGCGTCTGGATCTCGTACGTCGCCCCCTGCTGCTCGTAGTACGCGCTGACCAGGGCGCGAACCTTGCCGCGCACCAGCTGCATGACGGAGCTGGAGGCGCCGGTCGGGTGGAAGACCTGCTCGTCGACGACGATCTCGCTGTCCTCTCCGACGTTGAGCACGCTGTCGTCCTGAAAGACGACGCGCATCCGTCCCGCCGTTCCCGTGCGCAGGGTGTCGCCGCTGAACACCGCGTCGCCGATGTGCGACGCCGTCCAGTCGCCCTGGTGCTGGATCTCCGCCTTTCCGTCGACGGCGGCCACCGTGCCCGCCTCCTGCCCGTAGGCCGTGACGGCAATCAACATGGTCGCCCCGAGTACCATCGCGAATCGTTTCATGTGCACCTCGTGCGGGCGCTCAGCACCGCCCGCATAGTCAGTCAGTAGTGAAGCTCCAGCGAGATGGAGCCGATGTTCCGGTCGTATTGGAAGACGCTCTGATTGGAGTCGTTGATGAAACCGAAGTAGCCGGCGGTGACCCGCCACCACTCGCCGATGTCCTTCGAGAAGACGACGGTGATCATGTGCTCGTCGTCCCGCCGCCGGACGCCGGCCGCGTTCAGGCTGGCACTCGCCCCCGAGTAGTCCTCGCGCCGGAAGGCGTACGTCGCCTCGCCCGAGACCCCGAAGGGGAGCGGGCAGCCGACGCCGACGTTGGCCTCGTTGCCGCCGTACCCGAAGGCCTGCGAGGCGACGTCGGAGTGGACCGGATCCTCGACGTCGTACTGGTAGCCGACGGCGATCCAGCGCTCCGGGCTCCCCAGCTCGATCACCTCGCGCACGCCGAGGGCGTGGTTGAAGCTGTCGCGAATGCGGTAGCTCGAGTCCAGGAAGTCGCGCCGCCGGCCGCGGTAGTAGAGCTCGGTGCGGCCCAGGGTACCGTCGATGATCGTGAACCACGGCGCCGCGGTGCCCTCCTGCAGAAAGTTGTCGTTCGCCAGGCGGTAGTAGTCGTAGTGGCCGAGAAGTCCCCAGCGGAAGTGATCGCCGCGGCCGATCAGCTGAACGCTCGGCCGGTGGTCCTGCAGGTTGAAGTCGGTCAGGTTGAAGTGGAGGCTCTGATAGAACTCGTAGCCGACCGAGAGGAGCAGATCGTCGCGGTGCCAGGGCACGTACGTCCCGCCGGTCGACAGCGTCACGCGCCCGTCCGCCTGGCCGCTGATGGCCAGCTCGTTCTGCAGGGTTCCGCTCGACGGGGCCAGGGCGACGTTGCTGTCGTACTCGAAGCCGACGATGCCGAACAGCTCGTACTTCTCGCGCCGGCGCACGCGCAGAAGGTCGAGGAACTGCGCGGCCTCGCTGCCCATCTGCGAGGACGGGTCCTGCGACGCGACGGCGCGGAAGTGCTCCTCGGCGTCGCTCCAGCGACCCAGCTGATAGGCGGCGACGCCCTGGTAGTAGAGGGAGGACACCTGCAGCTGAGGATCGCGCTCTCCGGCGCGCTTGAAGCTGTTCAGGGCATCGTTCTCGCGCCCCAGACGAAGCTGCGCGAGGCCGAGAAAGAGGGAGGCCTGCCCGTCGAGGGACTCGACGCGTTGCGCCTGGGCGAGCCAGGGGAGAGCGTCTTCGAAGTCGCCGTTCTCGACCAGCAGCACGCCCAGCTCGAGCGCCGCCTCGTCGAGGTCCGGCCTCTGCTGCAGGGCGGCCCGCAGATCGGCGATACCGCCCTCGCGGTCGCCCAGCCGGCCGCGCGTCACGCCGCGATAGAAGCGCGCATAAGGGTCGCTGGCGTCCGCCTCCACGGCGCGGTCGAACAGGGCGAGGGCTTCCCGGTAGCGCGCGGCATGGAACTCGACCATGCCGCGCGAGTACAGGAGCTCCGACTGCTCGGAGGCGGCCGCGACGCCGCCCGCGAGCAGAGCGATCAGCGCCGCCCACGCGGCCGTGCGCTTCATGGGAAGACCAGTACCTCGCCGGCGGCGATCGCGGCGGGATCGCCGCCCACCGCAATGGTGGAGGTGACGGCGCCGGAGCTCCTGTCGATCACGGAGACCGTGCCCGGCGTCGCGGCGTGGGTCACGTACACGGTGGCGTCGTCGGGCCCGATGGCGACGTCCGAGGGCCGCGCCGCGACAGGAATGGTGGCGACGACCGCCTGATCGATCGTCCCGATGGCGGTCGCGGTGTCGATGACCGAGACCGTCGCGGAGAGCACGTTGGCCACGTAGGCGCGGGCGCCGTCGGCGGTGATCGCGATGCCCGCCGGGCTGCTGCCCACCGGCACGAAGCGGCGGATGATGTTGGTCGCGGTGTCGATCACCGCGACGTTGTTGGAGGTCGAATCGGTGACGAAGGCGAAGGCGCCGTCCGGCGTCAGCGCGACGCGGCGCGGCCCGCCGCCGACGGCGCGGGTGACGACGACGCTGTTGGAGGCGACGTCGACCACCGAGACGGAGTTCGAGCCGAAGTTCACGACGTAGGCGCGGCTGCCGTCGGGGCCGACGGCGACGTCGGTCGGCGAGATGCCGACCGGGAGATGGGAGACGACCGAGCGGCTGGCGGCGTCGATGGCGGAGAGGTTGCCCGGGCAGCAGTTGGTGACCAGGGCGAAAGCGCCGTCGGGCGTGAAGGCGACCGCGCTCGGACCGACGCCGACGGTCTGGGTGTCGGCGACCTCGCGCGTCAGGGTGTCGATCACCGAGACCCTTCCGGGGTCTCCGGCGCGGGCATTGCTGATCCAGACCGAGGCGCCGTCCGGTGCGATGGTGACGTCGGTGGGCTCGGCGGCGGAATCGAGCGCGATGGTGTCGACCACCTGCCCGGCGGCGGCGTCGATGACCGAGACGTTCCGCGTTCCCGCGTTGGCCACGTAGATCCGCTGCCGCAACACCGGAAGCGGCGTGAAGCTCGGCGTCGCCGAAGGCGTCGCCGTCGGGGTGAGGGTGGGAGTGGCCGTCCGCGTCGGCGTACTGGTTCGCGTCGCCGTGGCGGTGAACGTGGCCGTGGCCGTCGGCGTGGCGGTGGAAGTAAACGTGGCGGTGAAGGTGGCCGTCGGCGTCTCGGTCGCGGTCGCGGTGGACGTCGCCGTCGCCGTGGCCGTGGCGGTCGGCGTGAAAGTCGGCGTCGCGGTGGCCGTGTGAGTGAAGCGTTGCCGTGGCCGTGTGGGTGGCGGTCGCGGTGGAGGTGAAGGTCGGAGTCGGGGTGAACGTCGCCGTCGCAGTCGCGCGTGGCAGTTGCCGTCGAGGTCGGCGTCGCCGTGGAGGTGGACGTTGCCGTCGCGGTGAAGGTCGGGGTGGCGGTCGCGGTCGGGGTGGACGTCACCGTGCTGCTTGCCGTCGCGGTTGCCGGCGGCGCCTGCAGCGTGAAGGTGTACGAGAAGTCGACCGAACGCGGGGTGTCGGCGCCGTTGCGCGCGGCGATCGACAGGCGCGCCGCGCCCGCCGCCAGGAGTTGGGGCCCGCGCTCGACCGCGTAGCCGGAGACGTTCAGCCTGCCCGCCGTCACTGCACGTCGAGGCGGTCGAATCGTCGCAGGCGCGCAGCAGGAGCGGCGCGTCCGGAACCGGCTGGCCGTCGAGCGAGACGCAGGCGGAGATCGAGGCGGCGTCGATGCCCGCCGTGGCGTCGGCGATGACGAAGCGCGCCGCCAGGGGATTGGGCGCCGATTGGTCGGGCGCCGGATCCAGCGAGCCGGGCAGCACGAAGGGACGCGACGGGACCAGGATGTCGCCCGCGTCGGTGCGCTGCTGCTGCAGGACCTCGACCGGCTGCGGGTCGCTCAGGAAGCTCGGCGTCTGCAGGCGGTCCAGATCGCACGCCAGGGCGGCGGCCGCCGGACGAGTCGCGCAGGTCTGCACGACGCCCGGTGGGGCCGGGGCGAAGTCGGTGGGAAAGCCGGCGACGGTGACGGTCGCCGCGCCGGCCGGCAGCGAGGTGAGCACCAGCAGGCGCTGCCCGGAGACCGGATCGATCGGTACGGTGGACGGGTCGACCGCGACGCAGCAGGCGTCGCCGGTCTCGGGAACGAAGACGAAGCGCACGGTGGTGACGGAAGCCGGAAGCTGCGGCTCGAAGCCGCCGCTGCTGGCGCGGGTGCCCTGCGCGGACACCGCCAGGGCGTTGGAGCCCCCCGCCGCCGGCTGTTGCCAGAGAGCGCGAAAGCTCAATCCACCGCCGCCGCCGAGGTCGGACGAGCCGCCCCCTCCCCCGCAGCCGGACACGGCAAGCAGGAAAGACGCGACGGCGAGCCTCCACGGCTTCGCAAGGGTGTTGGACGTCAACATTCTGGTGCAGAGCATATGTCTATCTCCCGATCGATTCCGAATGGCCAGTTTGCCATGGTATTCGACAACAAAGCCATGGGGTATCGAGCGGCTCGATACCCCACCGGTCGAATGGAGCTGGCTCGCCTCCCGTTCCTCCACCGTCATCACTTGAACTCCATGACCGTGACGCCGTCCCAGTCCGGCGGCACGGCGCTGGCCTTCATCAGCGCGCAGCGCTCCAGGTAGAGCGCCGCCGGCTGGTCGTCCGGCCACTGGTGGCGAACCTCGGCGAAGATGCGGATGGCCTCGTCCCAGTGCTGCGTCCGATAGGCGGCGCGGCCGCTCTCGAACGCCTCGATCAGGGGGGCCCAGCGCTGGCGGTCGCTGCCCGGGGCGAGGATCTCGAAGATCCGCAGCGGCAGCGACTTGCCCTTGACGCGCACGACGTCGAGCTCGCGCGTACAGATCGTGTCCCCGGCCTCGGTGACGGTGACCTCGCTGGCGATGATCGGGCTGCCGTAGAGCTTGGTCACGCCTTCCAGGCGCGAGCCGAGATCGACGGCGTTGCCCATGACGGTGAGGCTGAGGTGGTGCGCGGAGCCCATGTTGCCGAAGATCATGTGCCCGCTGTTGACCCCGACTCCCATGCGCAGCCGCGGCCAGCCGCGCGACTCCCACTCCTCGTTCAAATGGCGCAGGCGCTCCTGCATCTCGAGGGCGGCGGCACAGGCGCGCGCCGCGTGGTCGGGCTGCGGAAGAGGAGCTCCCCAGACCGCCATCACCGCGTCGCCGATGTACTTGTCGAGCATGCCCTCGTGGCGAAAGATCGCGTCGGTCATCTCCCCGAGGTGCATGTTGATCAGGTCGACCAGCTCCTCCGGCTCGAAGCCCTCGGAGACGCCGGAGAAGCCGCGGATGTCGGAGAACAGCACGGTCATCTCGCGCCGCTCGCCGCCCAGCTTGAGGCGGTCGGGCTGCTCGCTCACCAGGCGCGCCATCGACGGGCTGAGGTAGAGCTCCAGCGCCTTGCGGGTCTTGCGCCGCTCGCGCTCCTCGATCACGTAGTGCTCGACGCTGACCCCGACGTACGTCAGCGAGATGGCCAGGATCGGATACACGAGGCTCAGCGGCAGGCCGCGGTGGACGAACACCCACTGGCTTCCCGCCAGGTAGCCGGCGAGCAGCAGGGCGGCGACCAGCACGCCGACCCGGCCGCGGGCCCGGTCGAGCGCCAGCCCGAGCACCAGGGCGGAGGCGAGGATGAGGCCCACCTCGGCGAAGGTCAGCCAGCGCGGTCGGCGCAGGAAGTCGCCGCGCAGGGCGTTGTCGATCGCCGTGGCGTGCACCTCGACGCCGGGGAACACGCCGTCGAAGGGGGTGACGCGGATGTCGCCCACCGCGGTCGCCGTGACCCCGACCAGGACCATCTTGCCGCGAAAGGTCTCCGGCGCTACGCGGCCCTCGAGCACGTCGGCGGCCGGCACGTGCGGGAACGTCTTGCCCGGCCCGCGGTAGTTGAGCAGCAGCTGGCCGTCCGGGGCCGCGGGGATGGAGACCTTGCCGAGGCGAACGGACTCGACTCCGTAGTCGTCGTACTGCAGCACGGCCGGCGCCTTCGGCAGATAGAGGCGCAGCATGGCCAGGAAGAGCGGCAGCGCGTTCTTGGAGCCGTAGCGGATCACCAGCGGCAGCCGTCGCACCGAGCCGTCGCCGCGGTCGGGCAGGACGTTGAAATAGCCGACGTCGCGCGCCGCGGCATTGAGCACCGGCAGATTGCCCACCACCCGCGGTGCGCGCGGGACGTGCGACTCTCCGGTGCCGCTGGGGCTGTCGCGCACGATGTTGTAGGTGCCGAGGCGCGCCGGAGCGTCGAGCGGCTCGGCGTCGAAGTCGAAGAAGTAGCCGAGCACGGCGCGTCCGGAGGCGCGCACGGAGCGGGCCAGGGTTTCGTCCTCCCCGAGCAGCGCGCGCAGCTCGCGGCGTGCCTCGTCGCGCGCCGTCTCGCTCAGCGAGGAGACGTGATCCAGGACTCCCTCGATCTCGGGCGAGACGGTGGCCTCGGATTGCACGATGTCGAAGCCCACCACCGCCGGGCCGGCCTCGGTCAGCTTGTCGAGCAGCCGCGCGATGGTGGCGCGCGACCACGGCCAGCGACCGAGCTTGTCGATACTGGCGTCGTCCACGGCGACGATGACGACGTCCGGCGCCACGGGCTCCGGACCGCGCTGGAGGAGCCGGTAGTCGATCGCCCGCGCGTCCATCAGATCGAGATAGCGGCAGCCGTCCAGGCGGAGGAGAGAGAGCAGCACTCCGAGCCCGAGGGCGATGTGGAGCGGCGTGAGTCGCGACCAGCGCATGCGCGGCCTGCTGACGACGCCGGATCAGAAGTGGACGTTGAGGTTGCCGGGGAGGTTCTGGATGACCGCCGGGGTGTCGCCGACCAGGCTGCCGACGTTGGGCTGGGTGGCCGGGTTGCCGGTCTGCGCGCTCACCGTCTCCGGGGCCAGGATGGGCACCCCGACCGCGTCGGCGCGGTCGGGCGGCGCGACGCCTTCGCCGCTCAAAATGGGCTGCGTGAAGGCGAGGCTCTCGGGTCGGCCGCCGCCGACGAACTCCAGCCCGTCCAGGTACTGCCGGAACAGCGTGTCCGTCAGCCGCCGCGGCGGCGTCGGAAGCTTCCCCTTCGCCACCGTCGTCATCTCGTGCGCGGTCACGTACACCCCGCTGCCGAGCACCGCCACCACCCCGTTCACCGCCACCCGCCCGGTCACGTCGACCACGTCGGTCGCCTCGCTCACCGGCTCGTACACCACCACGAAGTCGGTGCCGCGCACGCCCGAGACCGCGGTCGGGGTGTGCACCTCGAAGTTGCTGTTCGGCTGCGAGTAGTAGTCGCTGACGAAGGTGCGGACCTTCCCCTTCAGCAGCTCGAACACCGAGTGCACCGTGCCCTCGTCGGGCTGGAAGACGCTCTCGTCGATCACCAGCTGCGAGTTGTTGGCGAGGTTCACCACGCTGTCGTCCTGCAGCACCACCCGCAGCCGCCCCGCCGGCCCGGTGCGCAGCGTGTCGCCCTGGTGAATCGGGCTGCCGAGGGCCGCCTTCGTCCAGGTGCCGCCCTGCCCGATCTCGCTCAGCGGCTCCACCGCCGCCACCGTGCCGACCTCCTGCCCCCGCGCCACGCCGCCCAGCGTCAGCAACAGAGCGGCGCCGATCACCGCCGCCAGTCGTCTCGTCGTGCACATGCTCTTCACCTGACTGCCCAAATCCGGAGGTTACCGTTCATCTGACAGAAGGAAATTCTACCACGAAGTTCGTCATGAGTTGCGCTCGCCCAAAGACGCATGAAAAAGGCAACCACGAAGGACACGAAGAGCACGAAGAAGACAGTCGGAGATTCCCCCAGCGCATTCACTCCCCTGAAGCTCCATCCCCTTCCCTCGAGCCATCATCGTCTTCTCTCTCTCTTCTGCTTCTTTTTGTTCTTCTTTTTCTTCTTCGCGTTCTTCTCTCTTCGTGTCCTTCGTGCTCTTCGTGGTGAATCTTCTTCCTTCTCTGTTCTCTTCTTCTTCGTGTCCTTCGTGGTCTCTGCCTTCTTCTCCGTCCTCCGTCTTCCCTCAGAAGCTGGCCTCCACGGTCAGCGAGCCGATGTGGCGCTGGTACTGGAACTGCCGGTCGTTCGAGCCGTTGAAGGTGCCGAAATAGCCCGCCACCACCTGGAAGTAGCGCCCGATCGGCCGGCGCACCACCGCCGTGACCTGGTTGATCTTGTCCACCCGCCCGCTGTCGCCGCCGGGCACGAACAGGCTGTTGTTCGGGTACTGCTCGTGCCGGTACGCGTAGCCCAGCTCGGTGCTCACCAGCCACGGCAGCGTCCACCCGAAGCCGAAGTTCACCTCGTTGCCGTCGTAGGCGAAGCGGTTCGCCTGGTTGCGCTCGTTCTGCGTCGCCCCCGACTTGATCACCGGGTCCTCGCGGTCGAACTGGTAGCCCACCGCCAGGTAGCGCTGCGGCGATCCCAGGTAGAAGTACTGCCGCATCCCCGGCGCGTAGTTCCACGCGTTGCGCACCTCGAAGTCGTTCTGCAGGAAATCGCGCCGGCGCAGCCGGCAGTAGAAGTCGGCCCGCCCGAGCCCCGGCTCCTCCACCGTCACCCAGGGGATCGTCGCCACCTCCTGCAAAAACGCGCTCGTCGAGCGCAGGTAGAAGTCGTAGCGCCCCACCACCCCCACGTGCAGCAGCTTCCAGCGCGCCGCCAGCTGCACCTCCGGGCGGTGGTCCTGCAGGTCGAAGCTGGTCAGGTTGAAGTGCAGGCTCTGGAAGAACTCGTAGCCGAGCTGCACCTGCGCCCAGTCGTTGTGCCACGGAATGTAGGTGCCCCCCGCGGTGATCACCGCCCGCCCGTCGGCCTGGTTGCTGATGCCCTCGGCTCCCTTGATCGCCGAGTCGTCCGGCGCCAGCGCCACGTTGCTGTCGTACTGCAGCCCGAGCGCCCCGTACACCCGGTAGCGCCGCGCGCGCCCGCGCCGCAGCTGGTCGAGGAAGGCCGACGCCTGGCGTCCCATCTCGGAGGCCGGGCTCATCGATCGCACGGATTCGAAGTGCTCCTCGGCCTGCGCGCCGTGGCCCTGCTCGAAGTCGACCAGCGCCTCGTAGTAGAGCGCCGGCAGGGCCAGCATCGGGTCCTTCGCCGCCGCGCGCCGGAAGCTCTCGCGCGCCGCGTCGTACTCCTTCAGCCGCAGCTCCGCGATCGCCAGGTAGAGAGAGGCGTTGCCCTCCAGCTCCGGCACCGCCTGCGCCTGCTCGAGATAGGGCAGCGCCTCGCCGTAGGCGCCCGACTCGATCAGCGCCACCCCCAGGTCGAGGGCGGCCACCGGAAAGTCGGGCTTCTTCTCGAGCGCCGCGCGCAGATCCGCGATCGCCCCCGCCAGGTCCTTCACCCGCGCCCGGGTCACGCCGCGGTAGTAGAGCGCGTACGGGTCGCCCGGGTCGGCCTCGACCGCGCGGTCGAACAGCGCCAGCGCCGGCGCCGTGCGCCCCGCGTGCAGCTCCACCAGCCCGCGCGAGTAGATCCGCTCCGAGCTCTCCGAGGCGTACGCGACAGCAGGCACCAGAAGCGCGCACAGCAGCGCGACGGCCAGGTGGCGTCTCATGGCGTGCTCCCCAGACGCTGGCCGAAAATGTTCCCGTCGTAATAGCTTTCCCAGACGACGACGAAATCGTTCGTTCCGGTGGAGGAGACGGCGGGAAGGCTCTGGTCAGTGGGCGTGAACGTGTTGACCTGGAACTCGGTTCCGCTCTGTGCCCCGCCGCTGTCGAAGCGCTGGGCGAAGACGCCGAGATTGTCTCCGTCCTGCTCGTAGCTCTCCCAGACGACGACGAACTCTCCCGAGCGGTCCCACGAGACCGATGCAGAGGACTGATAGCCCGGCGTGTAGGTGTTGATCTGGAACTCGGTTCCCTGCGTCGCCCCGTCGCTGCCGAAGCGCTGGCCGAAGACCCCAACGTAACTGCCGTCCTGGGGGCTCTGCCAGACGACGACGAAGTCGCCGCTCGACGGATCGCGCGCCAGTGCCGGCTGGGACTGGGTGAACATGGTGTAGGTGTTGACCTGGAACTCCGTGCCCTGAGTCGAGCCGTCGCTGGCGAAGCGCTGGCCGAAGACCCCGGCGGAATAGCCGTCCTGGTCGGGATAGCTCTCCCAGACGACGACGAAATCGCCGGCGTCGTCTGACGCCACGGCCGCGTTGAATTGGAAGTACTCGGTGTAGGTATTGACCTGAAACTCCGTGCCGAGGCGGTTGCCCGAGCTGTCCAGCCGCTGGCCGAAGATGCCGTACTGGTTGCCGTCGAGACCCGGGCCCTGCTCCCAAACGACCACGAAGTTGCCGTTCATGTCGACGCTCACGTCGGGGGAGTCCTCGTACCCTTCGGTGTACGTGTTGACCTGGAACTGCGCCCCCAGCGCCGTGCCGCCGGAGTCGAAACGCTGGCCGAAGACACCGCTCAAGTTTCCGTCCAGTCCGGAGAAGTCTCCCCACACGACGAAGAAGTCGCCGCTGGCGGGAGAGACCGCCACGCGCGGGCCTGTCTGGAAGTACGGGGTGTAGGTGTTGACCTGGAACTCGGTGCCCGCCTTCGCACCGGAGCTGTCGTAGCGCTGGCCGAAGACGCCGTACCCGTATCCTTCCATTCCGATATCGCCGTCGTAGCCCTGCCAGACGACCACGAAGTTGCCGCTCGGATCGCCGGCGACAGCCGGAGCCCCTCGGTTCCCAAGGGTGGACGTGTTGGCCTGGAACTCCGCCCCGAGGGCGCCGAAGGTCGGCGTCTCCGTCGCGGTCGCCGTCGCGGTCGGCGTGGCGGTAGAGGTCGCCGTCTCGGTCGGCGTGGCGGTGGAGGTCGCCGTCGCGGACGGCGTCGCCGTGTCCGCCGGCGTCGGGGTCGGGAAGGCGCAGCCGCTGCTGCAGGTCGTTCCGTTCGGCGGATCGCACTGCTCGCCCGGCCCGACCACCCCGTCGCCGCACGTCGTCACGAAGCGCTGGCCGAAGATGCCGGCCCCGTCACCGTCCTGGACCCTGCTCTGCCAGAGCACGGCGAAGTCCGGCCCCGCCGCGGCGATGGCCGGGATTTCCTGGAAGCCCGACGTGTACGTATTGACCTGGAACTCGGTGCCGAGAGGCGCGCCGCTGACGTCGAAACGCTGGCCGTACACGCTCAAGGCACCGTCGCTCGCTCCGCTGTCCCAGACGATCACGAAGTCGTTCGCACCTCCCGCGGCCACCGCCGGGTGGCCCTGCGCCTCCAACGTGAACGTGTTGACCTGGAACTCGGTGCCGGCGGCGGCGCCGCTGCTGTCGAAACGCTGCGCGAAGACGCCTGTGCTGTGTCCGTCCTGGCTCAGGGAGTAGGACCCGCCGGTCCACGAGACCACGAAGTTGCCCAGGCCATCGACCGCCACGGCCGGATCTTTCTGGTCATCGAAGGTATAGGTGTTGACCTGGAACTCGGTGCCCTGGGTCGACCCGTCGCTGGCGAAGCGCTGGCCGAAGACGCCGGAGGAATCTCCGTCCAGCCCGGAGTTATCCGCCCACACGACCACGAAGTCGCCGGTTGCCTGCTGCACGGCGACGACCCCGTAGGATTGAAAGTCGGGCGTGTACGTATTGACCTGGAACTCCGTGCCGAGGAACCCGCCGCTGCTGTCGAAGCGCTGCGCTTGAACGCTCGAGCTGCCGAACAAGGTGCCGATGGAATGCCAGACGACGACGAAGTTGCCACTGGCGTCGGAGGCCACGTCGGGCGCGTACAGGTAACCGACGCCCGTGTTGGCCTGGAACTCGCTGCCCGCGGCGGTGCCGCCGCTGTCGTAGCGCTGGGCGAAGATGTCGCCGTACGCCGGCCACACGACGACGAAGCCGCCGCTCGGCGCGACCGCGACGCGGGGATTCGCATAGTTCGTGCTGAACGGGCCGACGACGAACTCGCCGGACAGCGGCGTCCCGACGTCGTCGAAGCGACGGCCCGTGATGTAGCCGCTCGCGCCGTCCTTCCAGACGGTGACGAAGTTGCCGTTGGCGTCCATGCCGACGTCGCCGTGGCTCTGGTAACCGTCCGTGAAGACGTTGACCTGGAACTCCGGGCCCGAGGGGACCAGCCCCTGCGGTGTCGGGGTGGGGCCAGGGCAGTACTCGAAGATCAGCTGCGGCGGATCGGCGGCCGGGTTCTCGCTGTTGGCGTAGAAGTCCTGGTCCAGCGCCGTCGGCGGCGTGCTCGCCGTCAGCACCAGGCGCAGCCCCGTGAAGTTCGTGTTGATGATGCGGTCCTCCAGGTTCCCCGTCGGCGAGGTCAGCGTGTGGTCGTACACCCCCACCCCGCTCGGCAGCGCCGACAGCGGCACGCTGCTCGCGTTCGACGTCAGGTCGCACTGGTAGTCGCCCAGGTCCCACCCGTCCGCCGCCGGCGGATTCGACCACCGCATCAGCAGCGAGCGCGAGTCCGGGTCCTGGATGTTCCCCACGTGCGTCAGCCGCAGCACCGCCCACGGGATGGTGGCGCCGCTCGGGTACACCCCCGTCGTGTCGAAGCGCAGCGCTCCGATCTTGCAGAAGTAGGTCCCCGCGACGGCGTCCTGGCTGACGTTGGTGTTGGGGTCGCTGGTGTCCAGCGTGTCGCCCACCGTCGGCGGCCACGTCGGGCCGCTGCCCGACATCCACACGTCGTCCGCCGCCGCCGGCGTCACCACCACCACCGTGCAGCCCGCCGCCGGCGTGAACGTCGGCGTCGGCGTCTGTGTCTCGGTCGGCGTCGGTGTCTCGGTCGGCGTCTCGGTGACGGTGGCCGTCGCGGTACCGGTGACGGTCGAGGTCGCGGTCGCCGTCTCGCTGGCAGTGAAAGTGGCCGTGGCCGTGCCGGTGGCGGTCGGCACCGGCGTGCTGGTCGCGGTGGACGCCGGCGTGAGCGTAAAGGTCGCGGTCGGTGTGTGAGTGAAGGTCGGGGTCACCGTCGCCGTGCCGGTGGCGGTCGGCACCGGTGTGCTCGTCGAGGTGGCCGTCGGCGTGTGCGTGAAGGTGGCGGTCGGCGTATGAGTGAAGCTCGGGGTCACCGTCGGCGTGCTGGTGAACGTCGCGGTGCTCGTCGCCGTGGCGGTCGGCGTGCTGGTGAACGTTGCCGTCGCGGTCGGCGTATCCGTGAAGGTCGCCGTCGGCGTGTGCGTGAACGTCGGGGTCGCGGTCGGGGTGCTGGTGAAGGTCGCCGTGCTCGTCGCCGTCGCGGTCGGCGTATTGAAGTCGCGTCGGCGTCTGGTGAACGTCGCCGTGGGTGTCTGCGTGAAGGTCGGGGTGTCGGTGGGTGTCCGGGTGAAGGTGGCCGTCGGCGTGAAAGTGAATGTCGCGGTCTCGGTTGCGGTGCTCGTCGCCGTCGTGGTCGGCGTATGAGTGAAGGTGGCCGTCGGCGTGGGGGTGAACGTCGCCGTCGGGGTCGCCGTGGGCGGCGGCGTACCGGTGACCGTCGCCGTACTGGTGGCGGTCACCGTCGGTGTCGGCGTGACCGTCGGGGTCGCGGTGGCCGTGCTGGTGAAGGTGGCGGTGCTCGTCGCCGTCGCGGTCGGTGTATTCGTGAAGCTTGGCGTCGGCGTGCTGGTGAAGGTCGCCGTCGCCGTCGGCGTGTGAGTGAACGTCGCGGTCTCGGTGGGCGTTTCGGTGAACGTCGCCGTCGGGGTCGCCGTGGGCGGCGGCGTGCCGGTGACCGTCGCCGTGCTCGTGAAGGTCTCCGTCGGTGTGGCAGTGACCGTCGGCGTATCGGTGGAGGTGTGAGTGGCCGTCGCCGTCGGCGTGTCGGTCGCGGTCGGCGTGCTGGTGAACGTCGCCGTCTCCGTCGGCGTGGACGTCGGCGTGTCGACCGGCGTGTCGACCGGGGTCTCCGTCGCCGTGGCCGTCGCTGTCGCCGTCGGGGTCTCGGTCGACGTCGCCGTGTTCGACCGGGGTCGCCGTCGCCGTGGCGCTGGCAGTGACCGTCGCGGTGGCGGTGAACGTCGCCGTCGGCGTGTGAGTGAACGTCGCCGTCACGGTCACCGTCGGCGTGGCGGTGAAGGTGGCCGTCGCCGTGGCGGTGCGGGTCGGGGTCTCGGTCGCCGTCGCGGTATCGACCGCCGTCTCGCTTGGCGTCGACACCGGCGTGCTCGTCGCCGTCGGCGTGTCGACACCGGTCGGCGTCGACGTCGACGTCTCGGTCGCGGTGGCGCTCGCCGTCGGCGTGGGCGGTGCACTCAGAACCGTGAACGGATACGTGTAGTCGACCTGCCCCGCCGGGCTGGCGAGATTCGTCGCCGTGATCTCCACCGTCGCCGCGCCGACCTCGAGCGACTGCGCCGGGCGCCCCACCTGGAAGCCGCTCACCTGCAGCACACCGCCGGGGCTGCACGGCGTCGCCCCCGAATCGTCACACGGGACCAGCGAGAGAGCCTCCGCCGCGGGCGCCGGGGTGAGGCTCGCGCCGATCGTGGCGGCATCGATCCCGGTCGACGCATCGGCGACCGTGAAGCTCACGGCCACCGGGTTGGCCGCCTGGCCGTTCGGCGCCGGGCTCACGGTCCCCTCGATCAGGAAGGGGACCGCGGGAATCAGAATGTCGCCCGCGTCGGTGTCCGCGCCCGAGGCGATGCTGACCGATTGCACGGCGCTCTGGAAGCTCGGGGTCTGGAAGCGGCCCGAATCGCAGTCGGTGCCGGCGTCGGCCGGCTGCGTGGTGCACTTCGACGTGATGCCGGACGGCGCCGGCGCGAAGTCGGTCGGGTAGCCGGCGATGGTCAGGGTCGCCGCTCCGGCGGGCAGATCGGTGAACAGCAGCGAGCGCTGCCCGGTGGCCGGGTCGACCGGAAAGTCGAGGGGGTCGACGGCCAGGCAGCAGCGCAGCCCGGCATCGGACTCGATGACGAAGCGCACGGTGACGACCGAGGCGGGCAGCTCGGTGCCGAAGCCCGGCTGCTCTTGCGCCCGGGTTCCCGTACGGAGGGCGGCGAGCCCGTTACCGCGCTGCTGCCAGAGGATCCGGGCCTGCAGGCCGCCGCCGCTTCCGCCGCCGCTCGAGGAGGAGCCGCCGCCGCATCCGATCAGCGCCGGGAGAGAGACGGCCACCAGGGCCACCACGGCCCACCGGCCGAAGAGCTTGCCGCGGGGCGGCGTTCGGTCGCGCATCACAGCCTGCCGTTGCTGATGCCGGGTGTTCCCCGTCGACGGAGTTTTTCGCGATGGACGGAGACGGCGATCTTCACGGGGTTGGTCTCTGGGGCAATGGCGGATTCCCGGTCGGCAGACCAAGGTCGCCTCTTTCGCGAGCCGACGGGCAACTGACTGCAGGCTCTCTGTAATGAGGTGAAGGGAATAGTGCAAGTAAAAGGGCGGCTAGGTGCCCATGACCTCTCCGGCGTTGCCTGCTGAGGAACGCCGGATCAGAAGTGGACGTTGAGGTTGCCGGGGAGGTTCTGGATGACCGCCGGGGTGTCGCCGACCAGGCTGCCGACGTTGGGCTGGGTGGCCGGGTTGCCGGTCTGCGCGCTCACCGTCTCCGGGGCCAGGATGGGCACCCCGACCGCGTCGGCGCGGTCGGGCGGCGCGACGCCTTCGCCGCTCAAAATGGGCTGCGTGAAGGCGAGGCTCTCGGGTCGGCCGCCGCCGACGAACTCCAGCCCGTCCAGGTACTGCCGGAACAGCGCGTCCGTCAGCCGCCGCGGCGGCGTCGGAAGCTTCCCCTTCGCCACCGTCGTCATCTCGTGCGCGGTCACGTACACCCCGCTGCCGAGCACCGCCACCACCCCGTTCACCGCCACCCGCCCGGTCACGTCGACCACGTCGGTCGCCTCGCTCACCGGCTCGTACACCACCACGAAGTCGGTGCCGCGCACGCCCGAGACCGCGGTCGGGGTGTGCACCTCGAAGTTGCTGTTCGGCTGCGAGTAGTAGTCGCTGACGAAGGTGCGGACCTTCCCCTTCAGCAGCTCGAACACCGAGTGCACCGTGCCCTCGTCGGGCTGGAAGACGCTCTCGTCGATCACCAGCTGCGAGTTGTTGGCGAGGTTCACCACGCTGTCGTCCTGCAGCACCACCCGCAGCCGACCCGCCGGCCCGGTGCGCAGCGTGTCGCCCTGGTGAATCGGGCTGCCGAGGGCCGCCTTCGTCCAGGTGCCGCCCTGCCCGATCTCGCTCAGCGGCTCCACCGCCGCCACCGTGCCGACCTCCTGCCCCCGCGCCGCTCCCCCCGGAAAAAAGGCAACCACGAAGCACACCAAGATCGCCAAGCCGAGCGGAAGAAGCTTCGGAAAAAGGCAGCCACTCTGAAGAAGAAAAAGGCAACCACGAAGGACACGAAGAGCACGAAGAAGACAGTCGGAGATTCCCCCAGCGCATTCACTCCCCTGAAGCTCCATCCCCTTTCCTCGAGCCATCATCGTCTTCTCTCTCTCTTCTGCTTCTTTTGTTCTTCTTTTTCTTCTTCGCGTTCTTCTCTCTTCGTGCCCTTCGTGCTCTTCGTGGTGAATCTTCTTCCTTCTCTTCCTCTTCCTCTCCTTCTTCCCGTCCTCCGTCTTCCTCAGAAGCTGGCCTCCACGGTCAGCGAGCCGATGTGGCGCTGGTACTGGAACTGCCGGTCGTTCGAGCCGTTGAAGGTGCCGAAGTAGCCCGCCACCACCTGGAAGTAGCGCCCGATCGGCCGGCGCACCACCGCCGTGACCTGGTTGATCTTGTCCACCCGCCCGCTGTCGCCGCCGGGCACGAACAGGCTGTTGTTCGGGTACTGCTCGTGCCGGTACGCGTAGCCCAGCTCGGTGCTCACCAGCCACGGCAGCGTCCACCCGAAGCCGAAGTTCACCTCGTTGCCGTCGTAGGCGAAGCGGTTCGCCTGGTTGCGCTCGTTCTGCGTCGCCCCCGACTTGATCACCGGGTCCTCGCGGTCGAACTGGTAGCCCACCGCCAGGTAGCGCTGCGGCGATCCCAGGTAGAAGTACTGCCGCATCCCCGGCGCGTAGTTCCACGCGTTGCGCACCTCGAAGTCGTTCTGCAGGAAATCGCGCCGGCGCAGCCGGCAGTAGAAGTCGGCCCGCCCGAGCCCCGGCTCCTCCACCGTCACCCAGGGGATCGTCGCCACCTCCTGCAAAAACGCGCTCGTCGACCGCAGGTAGAAGTCGTAGCGCCCCACCACCCCCACGTGCAGCAGCTTCCAGCGCGCCGCCAGCTGCACCTCCGGGCGGTGGTCCTGCAGGTCGAAGCTGGTCAGGTTGAAGTGCAGGCTCTGGAAGAACTCGTAGCCGAGCTGCACCTGCGCCCAGTCGTTGTGCCACGGAATGTAGGTGCCCCCCGCGGTGATCACCGCCCGCCCGTCGGCCTGGTTGCTGATGCCCTCGGCTCCCTTGATCGCCGAGTCGTCCGGCGCCAGCGCCACGTTGCTGTCGTACTGCAGCCCGAGCGCCCCGTACACCCGGTAGCGCCGCGCGCGCCCGCGCCGCAGCTGGTCGAGGAAGGCCGACGCCTGGCGTCCCATCTCGGAGGCCGGGCTCATCGATCGGACGGATTCGAAGTGCTCCTCGGCCTGCGCGCCGTGGCCCTGCTCGAAGTCGACCAGCGCCTCGTAGTAGAGCGCCGGCAGGGCCAGCATCGGGTCCTTCGCCGCCGCCCGCCGGAAGCTCTCGCGCGCCGCGTCGTACTCCTTCAGCCGCAGCTCCGCGATCGCCAGGTAGAGAGAGGCGTTGCCCTCCAGCTCCGGCACCGCCTGCGCCTGCCGCAGATAGGGCAGCGCCTCGCCGTAGGCGCCCGACTCGATCAGCGCCACCCCCAGGTCGAGGGCGGCCACCGGAAAGTCGGGCTTCTTCTCGAGCGCCGCGCGCAGATCCGCGATCGCCCCCGCCAGGTCCTTCACCCGCGCCCGCGTGACGGCGCGGTAGTAGAGCGCGTACGGGTCGCCGGGGTCGGCGTCGACCGCGCGGTCGAACAGCGCCAGCGCCGGCGCCGTGCGCCCCGCGTGCAGCTCCACCAGCCCGCGCGAGTAGATCCGCTCCGAGCTCTCCGAGGCGTATGCCACAGCAGGCACCAGAAGCGCGCACAGCAGCGCGACGGCGAGGTGGCGTCTCATGGCGTGCTCCCCAGGCGCTGGCCGAAGACGTTTTGACCGGACATGTTTTCCCAGACGACGACGAAGTCGTTCGCCCCCGTCGCGGAGACGGCGGCGTTGAGCTGCTGGCCGATCGTGAACGTGTTGACCTGGAACTCGGTGCCGCTCTGTACCCCGCCGCTGTCGAAGCGCTGGGCGAAGATTCCGCGCCCGCTTCCGTCCTGGCCGTAGTAGCTCTGCCAGACGACGACGAACTCTCCCGAGCGGTCCCACGAGATCGAAGGGTAGTTCTGCTGGCCGGCGGTGTAGGTGTTGACCTGGAACTCGGTGCCCTGCGTCGAGCCGTCGCTGCCGAAGCGCTGGCCGAAGACCCCGAAAGAATCCCCATCCTGGGCGTAGCTGTGCCAGACGACGACGAAGTCGCCGCTGGACGGATCGCGCCCGACCTTCGCCGTCTCCTGGTTCCCCGCCGTCTGGGTGTTGACCTGGAACTCGGTGCCCTGCGTCGAGCCGTCGCTGGCGAAGCGCTGCCCGAAGATCCCGTAGCCGCTCGCCGTCGTGCCCGTACCTATCCCACCACACGACGACGAAGTCGCCGCCGTCGTCCGACGCGACGGCCGGTAGGGTCTGGCTGCCCGGGGTGTACGTATTGATCTGAAACTCCGTCCCCAGTGGATTGCCCGCGCTGTCCAACCGCTGGCCGAAGACGCCTTCCTGGTCGCCGTCCAGACCCGAGAACTGCTGCCACACGACCACGAAGTTGCCGTTCATGTCGGCGCCGACGTCGGGCAAGGCCTCCTCGAATCCGGTGTACGTGTTGACCTGGAACTGCGGCCCCAGTGCCGTCCCGCCGGAGTCGAAGCGCTGGCCGAAGATGCCGGTGAAGTCCCCATCCAGCCCCGAATAGTCCTCCCACACGACGAGGAAATTGCCGCTGCCGGGGGACACCGCCACGCGCGCGCTGAACTGATCGGACGGGGTGTAGGTGTTGACCTGGAACTCGGTGCCCGCCATCGCGCCGGAGCTGTCGTAGCGCTGGCCGAAGACGCCGAGGCCGTAGCCGTCCTGTCCGACGGGGCCGTCGACCACGCTCTCCCAGACGATAACGAAGTTACCGGCCGGATCCCCCGCGACGGCCGGGCTCAGCTGGTAGTACACGGTGTACGTGTTGGCCTGGAACTCCGCCCCGAGGGCGCCGAAGGTCGCCGTCGGGGTGGGCGTGTCGGCCGGCGTCGGCGTCGGGAAGGCGCAGCCGCTGCTGCAGGTCGTTCCGTTCGGCGGATCGCACTGCTCGCCCGGCCCGACCACCCCGTCGCCGCACGTCGTCACGAAGCGCTGCCCGAAAATGCCTTCTCCGAAGCCGTCCTCGTTCTGGCTCTGCCAGACCACGGCGAAGTCCGGTCCCGAAGCGGCGATGGCCGCATTGTACTGGAAGCCCGGCGTGTAGGTGTTGATCTGGAACTCGGTGCCGAGGGGCATGCCGCCGCCGTCGAAGTGCTGGCCAAACACGCCCGTGAGTGAGCCATCCCCGCCACCCTGATCGCCTCCGCTCTCCCAGACGATTACGAAGTCGTTGACCCCTCCCGCGGCCACCGCCGAGTATCCCTGATTATAGTACGTATAAGTGTTCACCTGGAACTCCGTGCCGGCTGCGGCGCCGGTGCTGTCGAAGCGCTGCGCGAAGACGCCCGAAGCATAACCATCTTGAGAAACGCCGTAGGACCCGCCGGTCCAGGCCACAACGAAGTTGCCCAGGGGGTCGACCGCGACGGCCGGATCCCTCTGACTGTCATAGGTATAAGTATTGACCTGGAACTGCGTCCCCTGCGTCGAGCCATCGCTGGCGAAGCGCTGGCCGAAGACGCCGACGGAATCTCCGTCCAGTCCATCCACATCCGCCCACACGACTACGAAGTCGCCGGTTGCCTGCTGCACGGCGATGGCCGGACTGTATTGGTCGCCGAGTGTGTACGTATTGACCTGGAACTCCGTACCGAGGAACGCGCCGTTGCCGTCGAAGCGCTGCGCTTCGACGTTCGTGCCCAGCAAATCGGACCAGACGACGACGAAGTTGCCGTTTACGTCGGAGGCCACGTCGGGCCCGTTGAGATAACCGATGTTCGTGTTGACCTGGAAGGAGATCCCCAGCGGTCCCCCCAGGCTGTCGTAGCGCTGGGCGAAGATGTTATCGGACTCCTGCCACACGACGACGAAATCGCCGCTCGGCGCGACAGCGATGCGGGGAGTCACATAGCCCCCGCTGAACGGGGCGACGACGAACTCGCCGGACAGCGGCGTCCCGACGTCGTCGAAGCGCCGGCCCGTGATGTAGCCGCTAAAGTTGTCCTGCCAGACGGCGACGAAGTTGCCGTTGGCGTCCATGCCGACGTCGCCGGCGATCTGGGAGCCGATCGTGGAGACGTTGACCTGGAACTCCGGGCCCGAGGCGGCGAGCATACCCGGCGTCGGGGTGGCGGTCGGGGTCGGCGTGTCGGCCAGGCAGTACTCGAAGATCAGCTGCGGCGGGTCGACCGCCGGGTTCTCGCTGTTGGCGTAGAAGTCCTGGTCCAGCGCCGTCGGCGGCCCGATCGCCGTCAGCACCAGGCGCAGCCCCGTGAAGTTCGTGTCGATGATGCGGTCCTCCAGGTTCCCCGTCGGCGAGGTCAGCGTGTGGTCGTACACGCCCACCCCGCTCGGCAGCGCCGACAGCGGCACGCTGCTCGCGTTCGACGTCAGGTCGCACTGGTAGTCGCCCAGGTCCCACCCGTCCGCCGCCTGCGGATTCGACCACCGCATCAGCAGCGAGCGCGAGTCCGGGTCCTGGATGTTCCCCACGTGCGTCAGCCGCAGCACCGCCCACGGGATGGTCGCGCCGCTCGGGTACGCCCCCGTCGTGTCGAAGCGCAGCGCTCCGATCTTGCAGAAGTAGGTCGCCCGCGACGACGTCCTGGCTGACGTTGGTGTTGGGGTCGCTGGAGTCCAGCGTGTCGCCCACCGTCGGCGGCCACGTGGGGCCGCTGCCCGACATCCACACGTCGTCCGCCGCCGCCGGCGTCACCACCACCACCATGCAGCCCGCCGCCGGCGTGAACGTCGGCGTCGGCGTCTCCGTCACGGTCGGCTCTCGGTAGCGGTGGCCGTCGCGGTGCCGGTGGCGGTCGAGGTCGCGGTCCGCGTCGCGGTGGCGGTGAAGGTGGCGGTGGCCGTGCCGGTGGCGGTCGGCACCGGCGTGCTGGTCGCGGTGGACGCCGGCGTGAGCGTAAAGGTCGCGGTCGGTGTGTGAGTGAACGTCGGGGTCACCGTCGCCGTGCTGGTGAAGGTCGCGGTGCCGGTGGCGGTCGGCACCGGCGTGCTCGTCGAGGTGGCCGTCGGCGTGTGCGTGAACGTCGGGGTCTCGGTCGGGGTGCTGGTGAAGGTCGCCGTGGGGGTCGGCGTATGCGTGAAGGTCGCGGTCGGCGTGCTGGTAAACGTCGCCGTGGGTGTCTGAGTGAAGGTCGGGGTGTCGGTCGGTGTCCGGGTGAAGGTGGCCGTTGGCGTGAAAGTGAATGTCGCGGTCTCGGTTGCGGTGCTCGTCGCCGTCGTGGTCGGCGTATGAGTGAAGGTGGCCGTCGGCGTCTGGGTGAACGTCGCCGTCGGGGTCGCCGTGGGCGGCGGCGTGCCGGTGACCGTCGCCGTGCTGGTGAACGTCACCGTCGGGGTCGGAGTGAACGTCGGGGTCTCGGTGGTGGTGAAGGTGGCCGTCGCGGTCGGTGTGTGAGTGAAGGTCGGCGTCGGCGTATTCGTGAACGTCGCCGTCGGTGTGTGAGTGAACGTCGCGGTCTCGGTGGGCGTCTGGGTGAACGTCGCCGTCGGGGTCGCCGTGGGCGGCGGCGTGCCGGTGACCGTCGCCGTACTGGTGGCGGTCACCGTCGGTGTCGGCGTGACCGTCGGGGTCGCGGTGGCCGTGCTGGTGAAGGTGGCGGTGCTCGTCGCCGTCGCGGTCGGTGTATTCGTAAAGCGTCGCCGTCGGCGTGTGAGTGAACGTTGCGGTCTCGGTGGGCGTTTCGGTGAACGTCGCCGTCGGGGTCGCCGTGGGCGGCGGCGTGCCGGTGACCGTCGCCGTGCTCGTGAAGGTCTCCGTCGGTGTGGCAGTGACCGTCGGCGTATCGGTGGAGGTGTGAGTGGCCGTCGCCGTCGGCGTGTCGGTCGCGGTCGGCGTGCTGGTCAACGTCGCCGTCTCCGTCGGCGTGGACGTCGGCGTGTCGACCGGCGTGTCGACCGGAGTATCCGTCGCGGAGGCCGTCGCTGTCGCCGTCGGGGTCTCGGTGGACGTCGCCGTGTCGACCGGGGTCGCCGTCGCCGTGGCGCTGGCAGTGACCGTCGCGGTGGCGGTGAACGTCGCCGTCGGCGTGTGAGTGAACGTCGCCGTCACGGTCACCGTCGGCGTGGCGGTGAAGGTGGCCGTCGCCGTGGCGGTGCGGGTCGGGGTCTCGGTCTCGGTCGCGGTATCGACCGCCGTCGCACTTGGCGTCGACACCGGCGTGCTCGTCGCCGTCGGCGTGTCGACACCGGTCGGCGTCGACGTCGACGTCTCGGTCGCGGTGGCGCTCGGCGTCGGCGTGGGCGGTGCACTCAGAACCGTGAACGGATACGTGTAGTCGAGCTGCCCCGCCGGGCTGGCGAGATTCGCCGCCGTGATCTCCACCGTCGCCGCGCCGATCTCCAGCGACTGCGCCGGGCGCCCCACCTGGAAGCCGCTCACCTGCAGCACACCGCCGGGGCTGCACGGCGTCGCCCCCGAATCGTTACACGGGACCAGCGAGAGAGCCTCCGCCGCCGGCGCCGGGGTGAGGCTCGCGCCGATCGTGGCGGCATCGATCCCGGTCGACGCATCGGCGACCGTGAAGCTCACGGCCACCGGGTTGGCCGCCTGGCCGTTCGGTGCGGGGCTCACGGTCCCCTCGATCAGGAAGGGGACGGCGGGAATCAGAATGTCGCCCGCGTCGGTGTCCGCGCCCGAGGCGATGCTGACCGATTGCACGGCGCTCTGGAAGCTCGGGGTCTGGAAGCGGCCCGAATCGCAGTCGGTGCCGGCGTCGGCCGGCTGCGTGGTGCACTTCGACGTGATGCCGGACGGCGCCGGCGCGAAGTCGGTCGGGTAGCCGGCGATGGTCAGGGTCGCCGGTCCGGCGGGCAGATCGGTGAACAGCAGCGAGCGCTGCCCGGTGGCCGGGTCGACCGGAAAGCCGCCCGGGTCGACGGCCAGGCAGCAGCGCAGCCCGGCATCGGACTCGATGACGAAGCGCACGGTGACGACCGAGGCGGGCAGCTCGGTGCCGAAGCCCGGCTGCTCTTGCGCCCGCACTCCCGTACGGAGGGTGGCGAGGCCGTTACTGCGCTGCTGCCAGAGGATCCGGGCCTGCAGGCCGCCGCCGCTTCCGCCGCCGCTCGACGAGGAGCCGCCGCCGCATCCGATCAGCGCCGGGAGAGAGCCGGCCACCAGGGCCACTACGGCCCACCGACGGAAGAGCTCGCCGCGGGGCGGCGTTCGGTCGCGCATCACCGCCCGCCATCGCCGATGCCGGCTGTCGTCCGCCCGTCGCAATACATCGCAATGCGTTCCGTCGATGCACCTTCCACGGTTGTCGGTGTCGCGTCAATACTGAGCTCCTACCCGGCGGACCAAAGTCGCCTCTTGGCTCATGCTTTCGCGAGCTGGACGGCAACCGACTGCAGGCTCTCCGTAATGGGGTCAAGAGGATAGTGCAGGCAGAAGACACCGCCGCTGGCGAGACGCACCATCTCCTCCGACAGCGGCAGGACGGCGGCCACGGGCACGCCGTAGGTCTCCTCGACCTTCTTCGCGATCGCGGCGAAGTCGAACGCCGGCAGGACCTTGTTCACAATCATGAGCATCTGCGGGACTTCGAGGCGACGGGCGAGGTCCACCGTCACGGCGGTACCCTGATAGTCCTGCTGGTCGGCGCGCAGGATGATGATCAGCGTGTCCGACATGGCGATCGACAGGAGCGTCTCCTCGTTGACGCCGGGGTGGGTGTCGATGAAGAGGAAGTCGAGCTCGAGGCGCCGGATCAGATCGCGAAAGCCGTCGTTGAGCATCGCCACGTCGTAGCCCTCGCGCAGGACGCGCGCGATCTCCCCGGTCTTGAGGCTGGACGGAATGAGGAAGACGGCACCGGCCGGCTCGGCGGGAAGTCCGAGGTCCGCCGTGACGTCATAGGCGGTGTCTTCGATCGCGCACTTGCCCCACAGGTAGTCGTTGAGGGCGTGCGTGATGCGGTCCTCGTCGAGCCCGAAGAGCACGTGGATGCCGGGCGACTGGATGTCGGTGTCGATGACGCCGACGCGATTGCCGCGCATGGCGGTGGCGACTGCGAGGTTGGCGGTCAGGTTCGACTTCCCCGTTCCACCGCGAAAGGAATGGACTGATACGATGCGGGCCACGTTGCACCTCGGGGCGGGCGGCTCAGGGCCGCGACCGCAGCGCCCTCACCTTGTCTTGTAGGGTCTGGAAGTAGTCCGTGTCCGCGATCTCGGCGACCTGCCGGGCGCGCTTGGACTCGTCGACCTGGATGTGGAGATCCGCGATCTCCCGCCGCAGGCGCTCCTCGCGCAGATAGGCCTCGAGGGCGGCGGCGGCGAGCAGGGAGAGCGATTCGATGATCGGCTGCAGGCTGGGGTCGAAGGGGACGACGTAGCCGCTGTCGCGGTCGACCGCGTTGAGGAGCTGCAGGACGCCGATGACGCGGTGCTGGCTGTTCTCGAGCGGAACCGTCAGGAACGAGGTGGAGCGGTACCCGGTGCGACCGTCGAAGGCGCGCGTGCCGGAGAACTCGAACCCTTCGGCCGCGTAGGCGTCGGGGATGTTGACCGAACGACCGGTGACGGCGACGTAGCTGGCGACGTTGGCGAGGTTGGGCTCGCCGGTCTCCGGATCGCGCAGCGGCAGGGGCGGGAAGGACACCGGTGTGGCGGAGCTTCCGCCCAGGGCGATGCCGAGCGAGTCGTTGCGCAGGATGCTGAAGGACAGCTGATCGTCGGCGGTGCGCAGGTAGAGGGTGCCGCCGTCGGCGTTGCACAGCGACTTGGCCTCGACGAGGATCGCCTCGAGCAGGCGGTCGAAGTTGGTCTCCGCCATCAGCGAGACGCCGATCGGGATCACCGCTTTCACCAGGTCGTCGACGCGGCGGCGCTCCGCCTCGAGCTGCGACTGGTGGCCCTGGTCGCGCCGGCGCAGAGAGCGGATCTCCAGACAGCGGCGAACGCGCCTCTCCAGCACGGCGTTCTCGCACGGCAGCACCAGGTAGTCGTCGGCGCCGATCTCGAGGGACAAAGTGATCGCCTCCTGCTGATCGGCGGCGGCGAGCGCCAGGATCGGAACGTCGCACAAGGCGGGCTCGGAGCCGGCCGTCTCCAGCACCGCGAGCCCGTCGAGACCGGCGGCCATCAGGCGCAACAGGATCAGGTCGAAGTGCCTGGTTCGCAGCAGGTCGAGCGCGCTCTCCGCGGTCGCGACTCCCTCGGTGTCGTAGCCGAGACGGTGCAGGCGGTGCGCCAGCAGGTCGCGCTGATCGGCGGCGCCGTCGACCAGCAACAGCGAGGGAGAGGGGAGCAGTGGGCGCATGGGGATCAAGCCAGGGGATCCTCGCCGGCGGAAGCAGCGGGCGCCGCCGGCGTGCCGCCGGATCCCAGCAGCGGCCGGGCGGCGGCCGCCGCGGTGCGGGTGGACAGGGACGCCTCGAAACGGGTGCCGGCGCCGCCGGCCTCGAGTAGATGGAGGCCGAAGCGGCGCGACAGCTCCTCGCAGACCTTGATGCCGCGCACGCTGTTGCCGCGCTCGTCCAGCCGCGGCGAGAACACCGCGATGCCGGCGCGCCGGGGCGCGACGGCGATGATGCCTCCCGAGACGCCGCTCTTGGCGGGCATGCCGACGCGATAGGCCCACTCGCCGGCGTAGTCGTACATGCCGCAGGTGTACATGACGCTCAGGATGTCGCGGATGTAGGTCTCGTCGACCGCGCGTTCGCCGGTGAGCGGATTGACGCCGTCGTTGGCGAGCGTCGCCGCCATCACCGCCAGGTCCCGGCAGGTCACCAGGATGGAGCACTGCTTGAAGTACAGATCGAGCGACTCCTCGATGTCGTCGCCGATCATGCCGAAGTTGCGCATCAGATGGGCGATGGCGCGGTTGCGGTGGCCGGTGGCGCGCTCCGAGGTGAACACCGCCATGTCGACGTTGACGTCGTGTCCGACGTAGCGGCGGAACGTGTCGAGCAGGCGGTTGAGACGCTCGGCCGGATCGCTTCCGGTGATCAGGCTCGCCGCGGCGATCGCCCCGGCGTTGACCATCGGGTTGTGAGGCCGCTTCGACTTCTCGTCCAGCTTGACGATCGAGTTGAAGGCGTCACCGGTCGGCTCGACGCCGACCCGCGCCAGCGTCGCCTCGCGCCCGTGCGTCTGCAGGGCCAGTCCGTACACGAAGGGTTTTGAGATCGACTGGATGGTGAAGGTCTGCGCGACGTCTCCGAAGGCGAAGGTCTCGCCCTTCGCGGTCACGACGCTGATGCCGAACCAGGACGGGTCGGCCTTGGCGAGCTCGGGGATGTAGGTCGCGACGTCCCCTTCGTTCAGGGTGGCATACTCGTCGTGCAGCGACTTCAGCTCCGCGCGCAGCGGGGAAGCGACCGCCCTGAACTGCCCCACCAGGGCACTGATCTCGTCGGTTTTCTCGACCATGTTCCTCGGAACCGTGCCGGGACGCCGCGGCGACGCCTCCCGGGCGAGTGCCGCCCGGCCACTGGAGCACTGCCCCCCCTACAGGGGCGACTCCCGTACGCAATCGCGGTGCCACGCGGGAGAACGAATCAGGGTGTGAAGCCGGGGAGGGGAAGGCGCCCGCCTGCCGAGGGGCTGGGCAGCGCCATGCCTAGGAAAAGGGCAGGTTGTTGGTTGTTGGGCTGTTGGTTGTTGGTGAAGGAAGTAGGCGCGGGCATGGCCGGTGCGGGTACCGGCTCACTGGCTCACCCGCGCACCGGCTCCACCGCACTTGGTGCGGACGATCGTTCCCCTACCAACAACGAACAACCAACAACCCAACAACCTGCTTCTCTAATGTCCCGGCACGCCCGCGTGGCCGGGCTTGAAGCGGAAGATCTGATAGGGAGCGTGCGCCTGCATGTGGGCGCGGCCGACGAAGAGGACGTCCTGCAGGGAGCTGCAGGTGACGTAGAGCCAGCCGTCGGGGCCGAAGCTGAAGCCGTCCGGCCAGCGCAGGCGGCTGTCCTTGACGAGGGTCATGAGCCTGCCGTCCTCGTCGAGGGTCAGGATGGCGGAGTGCTCCATGTCGCTGAGGTAGATGTTTCCGTCGAGGTCCGCGGTCAGGCCGTCGCTCAGCGTCTTCGGTCCGAAGTCCTCGATCTCGTGCTCCAAGGCCTGGCGGTCGAGCGAGGGGTTCTCCAGGTCGGCGGTGGCGATGCGGTACAGCCGGTCGCCGTTGACGGGGCCGTAGTAGAGCCAATCCCCGTTCTTGTCGAGGGCGATCGAGTCGACGCCGATGCGCATGTTGTAGAGACCGAAGATGACCATGTCGCGGTCCGGTGCCTGGATGATGTAGTCCTGCGGGCGCAGCGACGGATGAGCCGACAGCAGACGCCGGCTGGTCTTGTGCACCGTGTCGTAGACGATCAGCGCCGGGGTCTGCCGGAAGGGGCTGCTCTCGGCGATGTAGATCTCGTCGCCCGACGGCGACACCTGGAAGTCGTTGAGCATGGACAGCAGGCCGGCGACGTCCGACGGAAAGTCGTACCAGTCGACCAGCTCGTTCTTGTCGAGGTCGAACGCCAGCAGGCGCGGCTGCCCGAACCCGTACCTGGCGTAGTCCAGCACCCAGAGGCGGTTCTGCCGATCGATGCGCAGGGCGAGCGGCGTCTGGAAATAGGGCTTGCCGGAGCGCGAGTGCTGAATGTCCGGATCGGGATACGGAACCGGCTTGCCGTCGACCAGCTCCATCACCTTGGCGGGCGGGTCGCCGTCCGGGTGCAGGGTGAAGAAGACGCGGCCCGTCTTGGAGACGGCGATGTTTCCCGGCGGGTAGTCGAGATTCACCACCACCTGAAGCACGGACCCGGGCAGCAGCGGCGCCGCGGTGCGATCCTCGAGCCGGCGGCCGCCGCCGAACAGCAGCCGCACGGCGATGAGCGCCAGCATCGCGATCGCCGCCAGGACCAGCAGGGCACGGGCGAAAAAGCTCATTCGCGTTTTCATGCCCCGGAGCGGTGCGCCCGTCAAGGAGGCGAGGGCAAACCGCTCATTTGTTGCCGCTTTGCTCCTGCAAGCTATCGAGGGCCTGGAGGCGCAGGCGCTCCGGCTCGCTGAAGCGCCGGGCGAGGAGAGCAGCGACGGCGGCGCTCCGCTCCGCTTCGTTCAGAGAGGCATCGGATTCGATGGCGGCGCGCTCGCGGCGATAGTCGTCGACGCGCTGCTGCCAATCGGCGCGCTGGCGGTCGAGCTCCTCGAGGCGGTCCGCCGCCTCCGTTCCGAACGCTTCCTGGCGCGCGGCGCGGATCTCTTCGGGCGGCGCGCCGCGCGCGCGCAGCCGCGCTTCCTCGCGGTACAGGTGCAGCGGCGCCAGGCTGGCGGCACGGGCACGGCGCACGTCCTCGGGAAGCTGCATCTCCAGCTCGACGAGCTGGCGGGCCTTCTCGTCCTCGCTCGTGGCGGGGTCCGACAGTACCCGCCGCTGCGCTGTGGCCACCTCGTCCCGCGCCTCGACGTCGCCGAACAGAGCCCGCGCGTCGTCGGCACCGAACACCTCGGCGCGCAGCTGTTTGACGCGTTCCAAACGCGCATCGAGATCGGCGACGCGTTCGGCGCCGAGATCGCGCGCCCGCGCCCGGTATTCCATGTACCGGTCCAGCAGATCGAGTGCCTGCGCCGCCGCCGCGCCGTCGAGCCGCGCCCGGATCTCGGCGCCGAGGCGGGTCTGCAGAGCTGCCTCGCTCTCCTCGCCGGCGGCCGACAGGAAGTAGTCGAAGAAGCGGCGCACCGCCGGTCCGACGACCAAGTTGCCGTTCGCGTCGACGGGCAGCGCCCCGTCCACCTCCGTGCCGCGCAGCGAAGCCGGCAGGGCGCCGGGCGGCACCGCCGGCGCCGTCTCGCGCCGCAGCCGTTCTACGATGCCCGCAAGCCGCGCCGTGCCGGCGGGGGTGGCGGTCGTCCTTGCGCCGGCCAGCCGAGACGCCACGGTATCCGATGCGCCGCGGCCGGCGCCCCGGGCGAGCCAGCCGCCGGCAGCGAGGGCGGAGAGGAGGGCGCCGGCGAGAAGAAGGCGTCGAAAGCTCATGGATGCGCGGGGCGCCGCGGCGGCACGCCGGCGCCCCGCTTCGAGGTCACAGCCCCGCGTTCTTCAGACGGTTGGCGTGGGCGCGAAAGACCGACGTCGGGTTGGATTCGAAGATCGAGACCAGGCCGAGGATCTGATTCACCTCGTCCAGGTGGTTGTAGAAGTAGTTGTCGCGGATGACCGAGCCCAGGTGCGAGCTGCAGCGTCCGACCAGGCCGTCGTTCGACTCGCTGTAGAAGAGCGAGCTCAGCGCCAGCGCCCCGTCGGAGACGTCGAGCAGGTTGGTGAGGACGCCGGTTCCCGACCACGAGTAGTAGCGGATGCCGTTCACCACCGAGGCGCCCGAGCCGCACGCGGTGGTCGGCACGCCCTGCGGGTACTGGGCAGTTGAAGGTCGCCAGGCCCGACGAGGTGAGAGAGTCGAGCGCCGCGATGGCGTCCTGCGGGTTGCTCGAGCCGGAGAGCAGGCCGAGCACGGTGCCGAGCGAGTTGGCGAAGTAGGCCAGCACGTCTTCGGTGAACGATCCGCTCTGCACGTGGTCGCGCAGGTAGTCCGCCAGCTCGGCGCCCTTGTGCGGGGTGCCGACCGTGGTGACCGACGCCACCAGATCGGGGCGCACCGCCGCCGCGTAGCGAACGTCGAGGCCGCCGTGGCTGTGGCCGATCAGGTTGACCTTGGGCTTGCCGGTGATGGCGACGATCTGCTCGATCTGCGCGATGAGCTGCTCGCCGCGCGCCTCGGTGGAGTTGAGCTGGCTGACCTCGGTGACGAAGACCTGGGCGCCGCCGTTCTGCAGGGCGGACGGAATCCCGTACCAGTACTCGTAGACGCCGAACAGCTGGTCGAAGCCGCCCAGGCCGTGCTCCAGCACGATCGGGTACTTCGTCTTCGTGTAGCTGCAGTTCCACCAGCAGAACGCCGCCGCCTGTTGTGCCGAAAGCGCGAGCATCGCCGCAAGCGCCAGCCCGACCGTCGCCCATCGAAACCCTCGTCGCATGTTGCCCCCCTCCGTTCGATGTTGGTTCCCGGCCATTAGCCGGGATTCGTCTGGGCATTAGCACGTCGACGGGAAAGGGGGGAAGTCGAAAATGCTTGCGAGCCTGTTGTTGGGCTTTTCAAGCCGGGTTCACCGGCGCGCCACTCGTCGGCGGTTTCTCTGCTGGGCCTCTTCGAAGTCCGCCCGCCGATTGTGGTGCGGGCGTCCCGCCTGCACGGGGGCTGGGTTGGAGGGGAGAGAGCGGTCCGATGGACCGCTATGCAGGCCGGAGGCCTACACCACAAGAGAGATTCCCTCCCCGCGCCCCTCTCTCCGGTGGCTCCGCTGGTTGTTGGGCTTTTCAAGCCGGGTTCACCGGCGCGCCACTCGTCCCGCGGTCCCCGCGGCCGCATCGGCAGTTGATTGTGGTGCGGGCGTCCCGCCTGCACGGGGCTGGGTTGGAGGGGGAGAGAGCGGTCCGATGGACCGCTATGCAGGCCGGAGGCCTACACCACAAGAGAGATTCCCTCCCCGCACCCCTCTCTCCGGTGGCTCCGCTGGTTGTTGGGCTTTTCAAGCCGGGTTCACCGGCGCGCCACTCGTCCCGCGGTCGCCGCGGCCGCATCGGCAGTTGATTGTGGTGCGGGCGTCCCGCCTGCACGGGGCTGGGTTGGAGGGGGAGAGAGCGGTCCGATGGACCGCTATGCAGGCCGGAGGCCTACACACAAGAACCACAAGAGAGATTCCCTCCCCGCACCCCTCTCTCCGGTGGCTCGCTGGTTGTTGGGCTTTCAGCCGGGTCACCGGCGCGCCACTCGCCGGTCCCCGCGGCCGCATCGGCAGTTGATTGTGGTGCGGGCGTCCCGCCTGCACGGGGCTGGGTTGGAGGGGGGAGAGCGGTCCGATGGACCGCTATGCAGGCCGGAGGCCTACACCACAAGACCAAAAGAGATTCCCTCCCCGCACCTCTCTCCGGTGGCTCCGCTGAGTCCGCCCGCGGTCGCCGCGGCCGCATCGGCAGTTGATTGTGGTGCGGGCGTCCCGCCTGCACGGGGCTGGGTTGGAGGGGGAGAGAGCGGTCCGATGGACCGCTATGCAGGCCGGAGGCCTACACCACAAGAACCACAAGAGGATTCCCTCCCCGCGCCCCTCTCTCCGGTGGCTCCGGCTGTTAGGCTCGCCGGTCACCGGCGCCACTCGTCCGCGGTCCCGCGGCCGCATCGGCAGTTGATTGTGGTGCGGGCGTCCCGCCTGCACGGGGCTGGGTTGGAGGGGGAGAGAGCGGTCCGATGGACCGCTATGCAGGCCGGAGGCCTACACACAGAACAAGAGAGATTCCCTCCCCGCGCCCCTCTCTCCGGTGGCTCCGCTGGTTGTTGGGCTTTCAAGCCGGGTGCACCGGCGCGCCACTCGCCGGCGCTTCTCCGCGGCCGCATCGGCAGTCGATTGTGGTGCGGGCGTCCCGCCTGCACGGGGCTGGGTTGGAGGGGAGAGAGCGGTCCGATGGACCGCTATGCAGGCCGGAGGCCTACACCACAAGAGAGATTCCCTCCCCGCACCCCTCTCTCCGGTGGCTCCGCTGGTTGTTGGGCTTTTCAAGCCGGGTTCACCGGCGCGCCACTCCCCCGCGGTCCCCGCGGCCGCATCGGCAGTTGATTGTGGTGCGGGCGTCCCGCCTGCACGGGGCTGGGTTGGAGGGGGAGAGAGCGGTCCGATGGACCGCTATGCAGGCCGGAGGCCTACACCACAAGAGAGATTCCCTCCCCGCGCCCCTCTCTCCGGTGGCTCCGCTGGTTGTTGGGCTTTTCAAGCCGGGTCTCACCGGCGCGCCACTCGTCCCGCGGTCCCCGCGGCCGCATCGGCAGTTGATTGTGGTGCGGGCGTCCCGCCTGCACGGGGCTGGGTTGGAGGGGGAGAGAGCGGTCCGATGGACCGCTATGCAGGCCGGAGGCCTACACCACAAGAGAGATTCCCTCCCCGCGCCCCTCTCTCCGGTGGCTCCGCTGGTTGTTGGGCTTTTCAAGCCGGGTGCACCGGCGCGCCACTCGTCCCGCGGTCCCCGCGCCCGCGTCGGCAGTTGATTGTGGTGCGGGCGTCCCGCCTGCACGGGGCTGGGTTGGAGGGGAGAGAGCGGTCCGATGGACCGCTATGCAGGCCGGAGGCCTACACCACAAGAGAGATTCCCTCCCCGCGCCCCTCTCTCGGTGGCTGCGCTGGTTGTTGGGCTTTTCAAGCCGGGTGCACCGGCGCGCCACTCGCCGGCGCCTTCTCTGCTGGGCCTCTTCGAAGTCCGCCCGCGGTCCCCGCGGCCGATTGTGGTGCGGGCGTCCCGCCTGCACGGGGCTGGGTTGGAGGGGGAGAGAGCGGTCCGATGGACCGCTATGCAGGCCGGAGGCCTACACCACAAGAGAGATTCCCTCCCCGCGCCCCTCTCTCCGGTGGCTCCGC
Organism: uncultured bacterium; assembly: GCA_963721115.1. Taxonomy (GTDB): domain Bacteria; phylum Desulfobacterota; class Binatia; order HRBIN30; family CADEER01; genus CAVRIA01. Next base: position 104,033 of record CAVRIA010000015.1, on the reverse strand, counting down.
TCCGAGGCGAATCTGCTTCCCCTTTCAGCACCGGAGTTGGCGGTCGGCGCGCGTAACGGGATCCGCCTCACTACCTGAATCTACGCGCCACTGACGGGAACCGACTCCCTCGGTCTCGTACACGGCTTCACCACCGCGCCACTCTCTGCCGATCTCGCTCTCCCGCCTCTTCGAAAGGTCGAGGCCTTGGGGTTTTGATTTCTTCTTCTTTCGCTTCGCGATGAAGCGCCTTGTTCGGAGCGCTCGGCACGATCGATCGAGGCGTTCCGACCACACGCTTCGTTGCGAGCACAACGTTCTCTTCGAACGCGCGCGTGGACGCGGTTCGGGCAGAGCCGCGCCAGAAGGGTGGTGGTTGACCGGATTGCTCACTGGGACTCGGCTACCTGGCCGCGGGGCGACCACTACACCCTATTTGCCCGCGCAGCGTTCAAGGGAAGTGGGAGCTCGAGGGCGACAACCGTAGGTTTCGCCCTCGAAGGGCGCGGGGACGTTAGTCCCGCACCGACAACGGGGGGGCGGCGGGGCCTTTCCGCGGGATTCCGGAGTCTCGGTCGGAGACAAGAAGCCCCTCCGCCTCTCCTTTGATCACAAGGAACCGGTTTGTTCTGTGCGGGGCTTGCGCCCCTGCACCCCACCGGGGAGGGAACCGCTCAGACGCCGCGGTTCCCTCCCCGCACCCCTCTCTCCGGTGGCTCCGCTCCGAGGCGAATGTGCTTTCCCGCTCAGCACCGGACCTGGCGGTCGGCGCGCGTAACGGGATCCGCCTCACTGCCTGAATCTACGCGCCACTGACGGGAACCGCCGCCCTATGTCTCGCGCACGGCTTCACCACCGCGCCACTCTCTGCCGATCTCGCTCTCCCGCCTCTTCGAAAGGTCGAGGCCTCGAGGGTTTTGATTTCCTTCAAGACCCAACAACCAACAGCTCAACAACCCAACAACCTGCCTTCACACAACCTGCACTCAGTCTTCGAGGAGCCTCGTTTTGAGACACTCGATGGATTCGGTGGATACGCCGATGGAGAGCGCGTACTCGCGCATCGAGCCGTAGGTTTCGCGGATGCGTTCGAGAAGGGAGATCATGGTCTCCGGTTGGGCGTGCAACGTGTCCGGGGGAAGGGCGCTGAGCATGGTCTCGTAGCCCTTGGTCGACATCAGGCGTTCGATGATGGCGTCGAGGTTCTGCTGGGTGGCGGCGTAGTCGGCGACGACGATCTCATCCGGCACCTCGAGCAGGCCGAGGAGCACGGCCGAGATGACGCCGGTGCGATCCTTGCCCGCCGCGCAGTGGTAGATTGCCGGCCCGCTGGCCGCGGCGAGCGTCTCGATGACCTGCGCGATGGCCAGCCTGGCGAACTCGGCGAGCAGGAAGTAGCGGTCGGCGAGGGTGCGCACGGAGTCCGGCTGGCTTTGCTGAACGACGTCGCTGTCGAAGAGCGGCAGGTGATGGCGGCGGATCGGCTCGCCGCCGAGGGGGCCGATGCCGTCGGTTCTCACCTCCGCCGTGGAGCGCAGGTCGATCACCTCGTCGATGCGCAGCTCGTCGCGCAGGAACGCGACGTCCGCCGCGGTGAGATGGTGCAGGCCGTCGCTGCGGAAGAGCTGACGCCAGCGCAGCTTGCGGCCGGCGCGGGTCGGATATCCGCCCAGGTCGCGGAAGTTCAGGCACCCCTGTAGCTCGATCACTCGTTCCATATGGTCACTCGAACCGCGATCCGTTCGCGCTCGCTCCTCGATCAGCTCTCCGGAAAGAAGATGGCGTCTTGCTCGCTGCGGAAGGTTTCGACCTCGCGGCCGTCCGGCTCATACTTCCACATGCGAAAGCGAAATTGAACGTGCCTGCTGTCGCCGATGCGGCGCACCCGCCCGATGTCGACGCGGGTGAAGAAGCGCTCGCCGAGCAGAACCGCGGCGGAGAAGCGGGCGTCGCGGATGCGCACGCCGTGCCCGCGCCACCCCGGGCCGATGATTCCCTTGCGGCGCAGGGCGACGATCGCCGCGTGTCCGGTGAGGGCGATGACCAGATCCCCCGGCAGGTGGTGCGGCCAGCGCGCCGTCACCCGTTGCCCGGCCACGCCCGGGTCGTCCATGGTCACCGTCTTCGCGAAGACGCAGGCGCCGTCCTCCTCGCCGATCAGGGCGTCGAACAGCACCGGCGTCTGACTCAGGGCGTCCAGCTCCTGGCGCGGAACGTTCACCTCGCGCATGTCGCCTACCCCAGACTTTTCAACCGCTCGAGAAAATGGGCGCGGAAGCGCGCGGCGTCGACCGCCGTCGCGCAGCGCAGGCGGGGGAAGTCGGCGTCCCTGGCCGCTGCCGACTTCGCCTCGCTCTTCGAGCTCCGCTCGACGGTGCGGAACACGCCGTCCCGGATCAGCGGCTCGACGGTCAGGTCCTCGAAGGTGCAGAACGACTCGTCGTAGGCGCAGGCCAGGGCGAGCGGGTCGTGCAGGAAGGCGACGTTGTCGGCGTCCATGCGCGCCCCCAGGCCGGTGAAGATGCGGTTCATGATCGGCGTCCAGCAGCGCACCGCCCGCCCGAGGGCGCATTGCAGCGGAGAGCCGAGCGACTCGATCGCGCCCAGATCGCCCTCCCCGATCCAGACCTGCAGCGTGACGTCGGCGGTGACGAGGCGGGTGGGAATTCCCGCCGAGAGGACGCGCACGGACGCGGCCGGGTCGGAGCAGAGGTTGTAGTCGACGCCGTGCGGGAAGTCGCAGCCACCGTAGGCGACGCGGCGGATGTGCCCTCCCATGATCGTCAGGCGCGCGATGCGGCGCGCGAGATCGGGGTCGGCGTCGAGCGCCGCGGCGACGTTGGTGAGCGGGCCGATGGCGACGAGCTCGAGGTCGGAGGCGGAGCGGAACAGTTGCAGCAGAGCTTCGGCGGCCGGCTCCGGGGCGATGTCCAGATCCTCGCCGGCAGCGAGAATTCCCTCGCCCTCGTGGCCGAACCAGGCGAACTCGTTGCCGCCGGAGCGCGGCGTCTCGCATCCGGCGTGCACCGGGATGTCGCCTCGCCCCGCCAGCCGCAGCAGCTTCTTCGAGATACGGGCGCGCAGCCGCGTGTCGCGCGAGACGTGTGTGACCGCCACCAGCTCGATCTCCGGCGCGGCGAGCGCCAGTGCCAGGCAGAGCGCGTCGTCGACATCGGTGCCCATGTCGGTGTCGAGAACGATGCGGCGAACCATGAGCGCGTACGCTGACACGAAGCCCGTGCCGCCTGCAACCGACTCCGCGAAAGGCGCCGACACTCGCCTTCTCGCCCTTCTACGCCGTCACGTGCTCGCTCGGATGGCCGAAGTACTCCGTCGCCACGGGCGCGACGCGGTCCGCGATCTCCGCCGGCGCGAACACGTACAGCCGCCACAGGTTGCGGTAGCGATCTTCCAGCGCCTTGATCTCGGCCGGAGCATCGCCCTCCGCATCGTTGAGCCGTCGCGGCCCGTCGGGAAGGTTCACCCACGCGGCCGCTTCCTTCATCACCGTCAGCGCCGGACAGTAGACGATCACGTCGGCGGGGGTGCAGCCGGCCTCCTCGGCGAGCGTCTCTTCGGCGGAGCGCCGCTGGGCGCGCGACTCGTGGTAGTGCTCGACCAGGCGCGCGCGCTCCTCGGGCCCGACCGTTCTGGCCGACACGACGTAGCCGCGCTTGAGCAGGTCGCGCCGCAGCAACCGTTCGATCAGCGACCGGATCGGCGCCAGCGGCGCGCGCTGCAGGCGATCGAGCAGCGTCCAGTCGTTGAGGGCGAGCAGCTCCGCCTCGTGCAGCGCGCCGGTGTCCACCGCCAGCTCGACCGCCTTGGAGATCATCGCGCCGGCGACGACCTTGGTGTGGTGGTAGTACACCCGCTCGGTGAGAAAGTAGCGCATGCGCAGGAGTTGGATGATCTCCGAGCGCGCGTCCGGACGCTCCATGCCGTGCTTGGTCATGTTGAGCGCCAGGTGTCCCCCGGTGACGGTGAAGTAGTGGAACACCCGCTCGTCGTAGCTCTGCGCCAGGCCGGCGAAATACGAATCGCGTCGCAGATAGTCGAGCAGGTCGGCGTCGATGGTGCTGGCGATCACCTCGCCCGCCCACGCCGGCGGCGAGCCGTTTCCCGCCCCGAGCAGAGCTGCCAGATCGGCGCCGACGCCGAGCCCCTCTAGGCGCTCCCCGAGCGGCCCGTCGAGGAGCCGGCTCAGCCGGCTTCCCTTGTCGTGGCGGGGAAAGAGGCGGCGTTCGTCCTCCAGCGTATGGCCGAACGGCACGTGGGTGACGTCGTGCAGCAGCGCCGCGGCGCCGATGAGGTCCTCCAGGTCGGCGGGAACCGCAACGCCGTCGCGGCGCAGGTTGGCGACGATGCGGTGCGCTACGGCGCCGGCGCCGAGCGAGTGGTCGAAGCGGGTGTGAACGGCGCCGGGGTAGACGAGATAGGCAGTGCCGAGCTGCTTGATGCCATGCAGGCGTTGCACCTCGGGGCAGTCGAGGACGGCCGTCTCCAGCCGACTCAGGTTGACGTCGCCGTGAACGGGATCGCGAATGAGCATCGCGGGCATGATAGCAGCCCGCCGCCCCTGCGGCACTCGGACGGTGCGGTGTCTCCGAGATAGCCTTTGCAGAGATCCGGCAACGGGAGGGCGAGCCGTTCTGGCTCGGCACGGTCGCGGCTCGCCCTCCCCGTTTGCATCAGCAGATCGCTGTAGCGGTCACTTCTCACCGCTCGACGTAGAACGCCCCGAGCAGGATGAACATCTCGTCCTCGGTGGTGACGCCGCCGACCAGCGGGCAGGCGTCGCAGAGGCCATCACCGGCGCCGTCGCCGGAGTCGCAGGAGGCATCGCGCGCTGCTTGCGTCGTCCCCGAGCAGGGCTGGCCCATGCGGCCCTCGGTGCATCCCGTCGGCGTGATGCACGGTCCGCCGACCACGCCCGGGATACCGAGCGGGGTCTTGGGCGACGTCGACTGGCGCTTGACGTCGGCCGGGTTGGTGAAGCCGTTGTCGTACAGCGAGCAGTAGGTGAGGGTCCGCGCCGCCTCCACCGAGTCCGCGCCGCCGAGGGACATGGGCGGGTCGAGATCGAGGACGAGCGGGTCGTTGTAGACGAGGCTGGTGTAGAGGAGGCTCTGCTCCGGATCGCGCAGCTGAGGGTTCAGTGCGGCGCGCACGGCGGCGACCAGCTCGTCGATGCCGACGGCGCCGTCGTGGTTGGCGTCGAAGCGCGTGCAATCGGCGGCGGCGCTGCCCAGCGCCATGTTGACGCCGAGGACCAGCTCGTCGATCGACACGTCGAGATCCCCGTTGCAGTCGCCGACCGCGGGCGGAACCTTCGACTGGCAGGGGGCGCCGGCGCAAGTGTCGGGAACCGGCAGGCCGGTGTCGGGGCCGAGCGGCGAGCAGGCGGCGCCGTCGTTCGGTCCGCCGGCGCAGGAGAAGGCGCCGTTGAAGATGCGGAAGCGCTTGCCCCGCTTGTGCGTGTGCGAATTCAGCTGGAAAACCTGGGTGCTGGGCGGGAAGACGTGGTGATTGCACACCTCCTCGACGCCGAACGCCGGCACCTGCATGGCGAAGATGTCAGAGATATCGAAGATGCCGCGGGCCGGAATCTGCTGCTCCTCGGGAGTCGCGAACTCGAAGTTGATCCACGCCTCCAGCTTGCCGCTCTCGTCCGTCAGGTTGAACGCGTGCGAGTTCCAGATCACGGTGCCCCGCAGCGGCAGCTCGCCGTAGACTCCGGGCGGGAAGTCCGTCTCCGTCGACGCCTCCTGGGTGCCGGAGAAGGGAGTGGAGGCGAGGTCGCGATCGGCCGGCCCGAAGCCGATGCAGGCGAGGGCGGTCTTCGGCGGGCTGCCGCACTCGGCGGCGGCGCCGCACGTTCCGAGCTGCGCCGGATCGCAGGGCTGCCCGTCGCGCTCGCCGCCGCGGCAGAGGAACTCTCCCCACACCGGATCGTCCAGCCCCGCCGCCCCGTCGTAGTGGCGCACGATCAGGTGGTGGCTGATCGGGTCCTGCCGGATCTGCGTACGGCGGTAGCGAAAGGTCGTGCCGTCGGGCCCGAGGAACTCGGGCGGGACCTGGTCGCTGACGTCGTAGTAACTGGCGAAGCAGACCTCCCGCTCACTGTGCGGGAGGAGATCCCAGCGCGGCATGCGCACCTGCACGCCGGCTCCCGGAGCGGGGGGCGCGAGAGGCTCGATCTCGATCGGCTTCGGCGGCGGCAGACACGCGTCGAGCAGCTCGCCCGTGCCGCGCACGACGCCGTCGCGCGGAGCTCCGCCCTCGATCCACTCGCGGACCGCCTCCAGCTCGTTGATGCTGAGCGGCGCGAGACCGCCCTGCGGCATCGGGCGCAGAGGCGCCTGCCACTGGCCGGGCAGGGTGGCGGCGGCGAGGTTGATGTAGAGGAGGCTCTGGTCCTTCTGACCGGGGACGACCCGCATCAGGCCGGTGATGGTCCCCGGCGGAACCGTCAGCGCCGGACGGCTGACCAGGTTGTCGTACGCGACCCCGGCCCGCAGATCGAGGCCTCCCGAAGCGCTCGCGTCGTGGCAGAACGAGCTCGTGCAGCCGCGGTTCTCGAAGACGGCTTTCTGGATCAGATCGAAGGTGCTGTCGAAGCTGCCGCCTTCGCAGCTCGCGGCGCTGGCGGCGTCGACGACGCCGAACGCAGACGAGGCGCACAGAGCCGCCATCGCGACGAGCGCGCGCAGGCGTGGAACCACGGACACAGTCCTCCCCATAGAAACGATCCCCCTGGCGCGGCAGTCTGCCCGCTCCGCGCCGCGGAAGCCACCCCGGCGCGCCGTCCCGTCGGTTTCCGTTCTTCAACGGGCGCAGGGCGTATCCTTCGGATCGGGCCGCGCGGACGCGTCGGAGATGGTCAGCGCGTACAGATCCTGCCGGCAACCCTGGCCGTCGTCGGACACCAGCAACAGGCTGTAGGCGCCGCCGGCGAGACGCGGGCCGAGCGCGGCCCCCTCGAAGTTCGCCAGCTTGAAGTGACGCTCCCACAGCAGGGTCTTGCCGACCGGGACGACCTTCGCCTTCCCGAGCGCCGGCACGGCGGAGACCTCCGTCGCACCGGCGAGGCTCGTCTCGTAGAGGCGGATGCGGAAGTCGAGGCTCTCGCCGCCGAAGCCGCGCTCGAGCACGACCAGGGTGCCGTCGGGAAGGGCGACCAGGTCGGAGACGCCGCTCGCTTCGATGTCCCGCCCCGGCGGGCCCGTATCCTCCGGGAAGCGGATCGGTGCGGTAGGCCCACTGACCCGCGGGGCGGAGGTCGGGGGTGAGCTTCAGCAGCCGGATCGTCGACCCCTCGCTCGCCGAGGAGACCTCGCCGTCCGGCTCGAGCGCCTCTTCGTTGGCAGTCCACACCGCCTCCCCGCCCGCCTGCACGGTCACGGACTCGAGACTGAGATTGCGGCGCTGCGCGGCGAACACGGCGGGGAGCGACACCGTGCGCAGCAGCGCCCCGGTGGCGACGTCGTGCTCGCGCACGGCGGGTCCGGTCTCGTCGCTGACGAGAACCGCCTTCCTGTCCGCCTCCCACGCCACTCCTTCCAGATCCACGCCGCGCGCCAGGCGCACGCCGGGGGACACGGTGGCGGACTCGACGGCGCCGGTGACCGAATCGATCCCAATGCGCAGGGGGAAGAGGCGGCCCCCCTTGTCGGCGACGGCGTAGTAGAGATCGCCGCCCGCCCAGGTCAGCCCGCTGAGCTCGGCTGCTCCACTCGTGCCGCCGCGCAGGATCACGGGCCCCTGGCCGGGATCGTTCACCGTCCAGCACGCCGCCGCGCCCGGCGCGGCGAGGAGAAGGAGCGCGACGGCCGGCGCGATCGTCTCGCGGAGCATCTCTCTCTTGTGCCCAGCCGTGCCGCGAATCACAACCGGCGCACATCCGTTGATGCGCCGACGCGGGCGCGATATGTCGTTGCCGACCCGAGAAGGAGACGTGCATGGCTGAGTCGAAACGGGATGGGTTGCTGACCACCTTCGCGGTGCTTTTCGCCCTGCTGGCCCTGTCGAACTTCATCAAGGCCATCTGGCCGGTCGGCGCGGACACGGGCTTCATCCTGTTCGGCAACCGGCTGCACGGCGTGGCGAACGCGGTGGTGGCGTCCGCTTTCGGCGCCTACCAGCTCGTCTTTGCCGTCGCCATCTGGCTGCGCAAGCGCTTCGCCATGCCGATGGCGCACGCCTACGCCACGTACGTGGTGATCAACGTGCTGCTGTTCAGCGCCAACAACCCGCGCCCGCCCGGTATCGGCTATCTGCTGTTCGGCCTCGTCTACATGGTCGTCGCCATCGGCGTCTCGGTGGGGGCCGCCATCGTCCTCACCAAGCGCAAGGCGGAGCTCTCCTGAGCGATCGCGCGCGCGGCGTCATCCGCCGCGCATGACTCCGGCCTCGCGAAGGGCGGGCACTTGGCCAACTCCGTTCGCCGCCGGCGCCGCTTGACGCCGCCCGTCGTGCTCGCCGCGGCGATGGCGGCGACCATCCTCACCGGCTCGCTCCTGCTGCGGCTGCCGGTGGCGCAGAGCGGGCAGACGGTGCCCTGGCTCGATACGCTCTTCACGGCGACGTCGGCCGTCTGCGTGACCGGGCTGGCGGTGGTCGACACCGGCACGCGCTACAGCTTCTTCGGCCAGGTGGTGATCCTGCTGCTCATCCAGGTCGGCGGCCTCGGCATCATGACGGTCAGCACCGTCGTCCTGGCGGCCCTCGGCCAGCGTCCGACTTCGGCCGTGCGCGAGCTGCTGCGCGGTCTGGCCGGCCACCGCCCGACGATCCGCGCCTCCGACATCGTGGGCACCGTCTTCCTGGTCACCATCGGCGTGGAGCTGGCGGGGGCGCTGCTGCTGTTCGTCGCCTTCGCGCCCGACCATCCGTGGCCGCGGGCGGCGTGGCTGGCGCTGTTTCACAGTGTGTCGGCGTTCTGCAACGCCGGCTTCGGCCTGTGGTCGGATTCGCTGACGCGCTACGCGGGGAATCCGCTGGTCAACTTCACGGTGATGGGCCTCATCGTGGCAGGCGGCCTCGGTTTCATCGTCCTGGTCGAGATCCGCTACTGGGCCGCGGCACTGCGACGCAGGACCGGTCCCATGGAGCGCCTGTCGTTGCACTCGAAGATCGTCCTGTCCGGCACCGCGATCGCCATCGGCACGGGAATGATCTTCTTCCTGCTGCTCGAGCAGGGCAACGTCCTGCGCGGCCACCCGTGGGGCGAGAGCCTGCTGATCTCCGCCTTCCAGTCGGTGACCGCCCGCACGGCCGGCTTCAACACCGTCGACACGGGAGCGTTGTCAAATCCCACCGTGCTGATCATCATACTGCTCATGTTCGTCGGTGCCGGTCCCGGCTCGATGGCCGGTGGGATCAAGCTGACCAGCGCTGCGACGGTCCTGGCCCTGGTCGCGCAGCGCCTGCGCGGCACGCGCGAGATCCGCCTGTTCGGCCGCGCCATCGGCGAGGTGACGCTGCAGCGCGCGGTCGTCCTCGCCTTTCTCGCCACGCTCCTCATCATTGCCGTCATCTGCGGCATCGAGATCATCCAGACCGGGGGGGCGCCGCCGCCGGGGCGGCGCCCGGAGTTCCTGCCCGTCGCCTTCGAGGTCGTGTCCGCCTTCGGCACCGTCGGCCTGTCGATGGGAATCACCAGCAAGCTGGTCTGGGGCTCCAAGCTGCTGATCATCGGAATGATGTTCGTCGGCCGGCTGGGTCCGCTGTGGCTGATGGACTTTTTTCAGCACCTGGGGCCCACGGATCCCGTCCGCCACGCCAGCGAAGATCTGATGGTCGGCTGAGGACCGTCGCGAAAGGAGGAGTCGTGCCCAGAATCGCCGTGATCGGTCTGTCGGCTTTCGGAATGACGCTGGTCCGCGAGCTGTCGGCCGAGCGTTGCACCGTGCTCGCCGTCGACCTCGACAGCAACAAGGTGGACGCCGTTCGCGACATCGCCGCCGAGGCCGTGATCGCCGACGCGCGCGATCCGCGCGCCCTCGCGGCGCTGCGGCTCAACGACTTCGACGCCGTCGTGCTGTCGCTCGGAGAGCCGCTCGACGCCAGCCTTCTCGCGGTCCTCCACCTGCGCGATCTCAAGGTCCGCCCGATCTACGCCAAGGCGGTCAACGAGGACCACCGCCGCCTGCTTCTCCACCTCGGGGTCGACGAGGCCGTCTTCCCGGAAGCCGACACGGCACGCCGGACGGCTCATACGCTGGCGAATCCGGGGTTCCTCGAGACCTTGCAGCTCGGCACCGACATCTCGATGGCAGAGGTCGCCCCGCCGCCCGCCGTCGTCGGCAAGACTCTGGGGGAGCTGCGGCTGCGGCAGGAGGGCGGGATCAACGTCGTCGCGGTGCGCGACACGCTGCGCGACGAGACGCACGTCAATCCCGACCCGTCCGCCCGGATCACCGATTCGGACATCCTGATCGTCATTGGCAAGGTCGCGGACATCGATCGCTTCGTCCGCAAGAAGAGGTGAGGTCGTTCGCCGCGCGGGCCGGAGGAAAGCGGCCGTGCACGCGGGGCCCGGCCCTTGTTCCTTGCGCCGGTTCCGGGCAAAAAGGCGAAGCCGATCGCCGGGCGAGGGGCCGAAGGGGGCGGCGAAGGAATTTCCGACCGATGCGCGTGATCAAAACCCTGCTTGCTTTCATCTTCCTGCTCGGCACGGCGGCCGTGGTGGCGGCGACCCTGGTGCTGTACCTGGCGGTGCGCGGGGAGAACGCGCCGGCGCTGCGCGAGGTGGTCAGCCGTTTCGGCCGTGTCGTCGCCGGACAGCACACCGAGCAGATGGAGATCGAGGTCCGGGTGCGCCCGGCCGACGAGAACGTCGCCGCGACGGCCCGACTCATGGTGCGGGCTGAAGCGGGTGGCCGGCAACACCTGTACTTCCTCCTCAACGACGGGCTGCGGATTCAGGACGTGTGGCAGGAGAGGGCGAACGACGAGCGGCTGCCGCTCTCCCACTACCGCCTGTGGCTGGTGACCGTGGTCGATCTGCCGCGCCCGCTGGCGAAGGGCGAGTCCGCCACCATCGGAATCCGCTACGCCGGCAATCCGCGCCGCGGTGGGGTGGATCCCGGCGGCGCCGTGCTGCGGCCCGACGGCTTCCTGCTGAAGCCGGAGCAGCTGTGGTACCCGTCCGACCTGCAGGGGTTCTTCCAGGTCGACGCCGAGGTCACGCTGCCCGCGGATCTGACGCTGCTGCACAACGGCCGCGAGGTGAAGCGCGTCCGGCAGGGCCAAAGCCAGCGCATCCGCTTCACGATGGAGCGACCGGTCGGCGGCCTGGCCCTGGTGGCGGGGCACTTCCACGCGGCAGGCGGAGACGAGGAGGGCGACAGCCATCGCGTCTGGCTCCCCGACGGCGTCGATCTCGACGGCGGCCGCATCGCCGGCGCCCTGGCCGCCAGCGACCGCTTCCTGACCGGGATCTACGGGCCGTCCGGGTTTCAACGCCTCACCGTCTTCGTCGACCGCGACCTGTCGCGCGGCTTCTTCGACGGCACCGGTCTGATCGGCCTGCCAGCGGGCCAGTTTCGCGCCGCGGACTACGGCTTCGCCTCTATTGCGCACGAGGTCGCGCACGCCTGGTGGGGGGGCACGGTCGGCGAGCGCTGGCTCGACGGTGGCAGCGGCGGGCAGCTCATCGTCGAGGGCTTTGCCGAGCTCTCCAGCTGGCTGGCGGTCCAGGACCGCCTCGGCGACGAGGCGTTACTGCGACTGCTCTCGGAGCGGCAGTACGACCCGCGGCGCGGCGGCACTCTCGAAAACCTGTCGGCACTCGACAACCTGCGCGATCCTTCCAGCCGCGAGACCATCTACGACAAGGGGGGCTACGTCGCCCTGATGCTGCGGCAGCGCCTCGGCGCCGACGTCTTCGCAAGCGCCGCCCGGCAGTTCATCGACCGCTTTCGGTACAAGTCGGCCACCGACCGCGATCTGCAGAGCGTCTTCGGCGAGGTGGCCAAGGCGGACCTGGACGACTTCTTCGGCGCCTGGGTGCGCTCGGATCGGGAGCTCGATCTGTCGCTCGACGCGCAGGACGGTGGTGCGGCCGTGCGCAACTACGGCAAGGCCCCGTCGCCGGCGCAGATCGATCTGTGGCGCTTTCCGCCCGGGGGCGAGCCGGAACGGCAGAGCATTGCCGTCGACGGCACGACACCGGTGGGCAACGTCGAGCGCCTGGTCCTCGATCCCCAGGCTCTCACCGCCGACATGTACCGCGCCAACAACGAGATGCCGCGGCACGACGACCCGCGCGCCGTGGCGCGCTCGGCGCGCGGCGATCTGATGGTCGTGTACGGCCAGCCGTATCCCTGGTCGCCGGCCACGGTCGTGAGAATGGACGTTCGCGGCGAGCGGCAGAACACCTGGGAGTTCGATCAGGGGCTGCTGAGCGTGCCGGCGTGGAGCGCCGACGGGACGCGCATCCTGGCGGCCGAGGTCCCCGCCGGCAGTCGCCCGCAGCTGGTGGCGCTGAGCGCCACGGACGGCAGCCGGGAGCGCGTGTCGTACGACGACGCCGGCAGCGGCGCGGGGAACGGGACCTACATCGCTCGCGGGCCCCGCCTGGTACGGGTATCGAAGGGCGAGAAGGACCTCGTGCTGACGGAGCACCCCGGCCGGCGCATCGGCTCGCCGCTCGCCTCGCCGGACGGTTCCCGGGTGGCGTACGCAGTCTGCGGCGGGGATCGCATGGACCTGCGCGTGGTCGACAGCGACGGCGCGCACGACCGCCTCCTGCTCACCTGGAATCCGGGGCCGCTGGCCTGGCGGTGGTCGCCCGACGGCGCGCGCCTGTTCGCGGTGCTGCCGGGGGACTGGGACTGGCAGCTGTGGGAGATTCCGCTCGAGGGCGACGCGCCGCGCGACCTGGTGCGCGAGGCCGCCGGCATCTCCGATCTCGCCGTCGCCCCGGACGGCAGCCGCGTCGCCATCGTCGCCGAGCCGAGCCTGGAGTACGGCCGCCACCGCGGCGAGGTGTTCGTCATCGAACCTTCCTCCGGCGACGTGCAGCGCTTCAATCTGAGCGGAAACGACGCGCGCAGCGTCGCCTGGCTCGACGGCGACTCGCTGCTGGTGGTGACGGCCGATTCGACCTTCCCGGTGCTGCCGGAGCACCGGACGTTGCAGCGGTTGCGCTTCTCGGACGGGTCGCTCCTCCCGTTCCCGTGAGTTGCAGGTTGTTGGTTGTCGAGTTGTTGGTTGTTGGAGTGTTGATACCAACAACCAATGATCTGGGGTGGTCGGGCGGCTGGGGAACGCCCCTAGCTATAGCCCGTTGGAAAAGTCGAAACGCCCTTCGACAAGCATGTCCTGAGCAACGTCGAAGGGCTCAGGGCGAGCGGGAAGAGCCCTGGAGAGACAAGGGCCAAGCACCGCTCATGCTGAGCTTGTCGAAGCATGTCCGGGGTTTTTCAGCGGACTTCTAGACGTCCCGCTTGATGGCGATGAAGTGGGTGATCTCGCCCCCGTTGGCGCGGACCGGCGTGATCGTCGTCTCCTCCGTGTACAGGTCACCGTCCTTGCGGCGGTTCACCACGGCGCCACGCCAGACCCCGCCAGATGTGATGGTGTCCCAGAGAGACTCGTAGAACGACGCATCGTGCCGGCCGGACTTGAGCATGCGGGGGTTACGGCCGACGACCTCGGCGGCCGTGTAGCCGCTGGCGCGGGTGAAGGCCGGGTTGACCCAGACGATGTCTCCCGACCGGTTCGTGATCACGACACCGTTGGCCGCGGCCTCGAGGGCCGTGGTCAGAAGTCGGAGCTGCTGCTCGGCCTGCTTGCGATTGGTGACATCGTGGCTGGTGATCACGACTCCGGCCACGACCGGATCGTCGAGCATGTTCTTGCCGACGCCCTCGAGGGTCATCCAGGTACCGTTCTTGTGGCGCAGCCGGAACTCCGCCGCTCCGACGCTTCCCGGCAGGTTGCCCTGTCGCAAGAGGTCCTGCAGCTTGAACGCGTCTTCCGGCTCGATGAGATCGAAGGCATTGCTTCCGATCAGGTCCTCGAGGGCGTGACCGAGCAGACGTTCGTGCGACGGGCTGGCATACACGATCGTGCCGTCGAGCTGGACCACGGAGATGAGGTCGGCGGTGTTATCGATCAGCGCCCGAAAGCGCTCCTCGCTCTCGCGCAGCGCCCGTTCCGCCTGGGCGCGGGCGCTGCGCACCTCGGCATCGCGCAGCTCGCGCTCGATCGCCGGGACCAGGCGCGTCAGCTTGTGCTTGCCGACATAGTCGTGGGCGCCCGCCTTCATGCAACTGACCGCCACCTCCTCGCCGACCTCGCCGGAGACGATGACGACCGGCACGTCCGGCGCGTGCGCGCGGATCATTTTCAGCGCCGCGCCGGCGCTGAACCGGGGCATCACGTAGTCGCACGTGATCACGTCCCATCTGCGCAGCTGCAGAGCGGCCTCCAGGGCCACGGCGGTGTCCACCCGTTCCCAGACCGGGTCGTACCCGCCCCGTTGCAGCTCGCGCCGGAGCAACAGGGCGTCGTCCTCCGAATCCTCGATCATCAGAAGACGCAGGGGCAGCGACGGCTGCTGCCGCCCTTCGTTCATCTCGTCGTCCGGCTCGCCCGGTTCTTGCGTATCGATCACCCTGCGGACCCCCGCCTTCCTGTGCCCGGCGGGGCTCGATTTTTCAAGTCGCGAATCTCTTCCCGTCTGGAGGCGTACGGACTACAAGACGGCCGTGCTGCGCTTCATCCAGAGCCTGATCCGGCTGGAGTGGCCCGTACGCCTGCTCGGCCCGTTGATCGGCAAGTTCAACCCGTTCCTCCCCGAGTTCCGCGCCGACCCGTACCCCTTCTATCGCGAGCTGCGGAGCGCCGACCCCGTCTACTTCAGCCCCTCGCTGCGCGGCTGGATTCTGACCCGCTACGACGACGCGGTCTCGGTCCTGCAGGACGCTCGCTTCTCGGTCGACCGGCGCCAGTCGAATCTCTTCCGCAGGCTGCAGCCCCTTCGCCACCTGCGCCCGGATTTCAGCGAGGCCGTCACCAGCAGTCTGCTGATGGTCGACCCGCCCCGACACACGCGCCTGCGCCGGCTGGTGAACAAGGCGTTCACGCCGCGCGTCGTCGAGAACCTGCGACCGCGCATCGGTGCCGTCGTCGACGATCTGCTCGACCGCGCCGTGCCGGGACGCGAGATGGACCTGATCCGAGATCTCGCCTACCCGCTGCCGGTCATCGTCATCGCCGAGATGCTCGGCATCCCCGCTGCCGACCGGGAGGAGTTCAAGCGCTGGTCCGACGCGCTGACGGCGCTGATCGATCCCCTGCAGGCGGGAGAAGGCATGGGACCGGCGGAGACGGCGTTCGTCGAGCTGAGCAGCTACCTGCGCCGCGTCTTCGCCGAGCGGCGGCGCCAGCCGCGGGACGACCTGATCAGTGCGCTGGTAGCGGTCGAGGACGGCGGTGAGACGCTCGGCGAGGCGGAGCTGCTCTCGTTGACCGGATTGATTCTCGGCGCCGGTCACGAGACGACCACGAACCTCATCGCCAATGGTGTCCTGGCGCTGCTGCGCAACCCCGCCGAGCGGCGTCGCCTGCAGGACGATCCGGCGCTGATCGACTCGGCGGTGGAGGAGCTCCTGCGCTACGATAGTCCGGTGCAGATGACGGATCGCGTCGCCCTCGAGGACGGCGAGATCGCCGGCAAGAGAGTTCGCCGCGGTGTCCTGGTGGCGCTGGTGCTGGGCGCCGCGAACCGCGACCCGGAGCGATTCCGCGATCCCGACCGGCTCGACCTCGGCCGTGTCGACAACCGCCATCTGGCCTTCGGTCACGGCGCGCACTTCTGTCTCGGTGCCGCGCTGGCGCGCGCCGAGGCCGGGATCGCCATCGCGGCGCTGCTGCGCCACTTCCCCGACCTGCACGGCGAAACGACCCCACGCGAATGGAGGCGCTCCCTGGTGCTGCGCGGACCGACGTCGCTGCGGGTTTCGTGGTAGGGGAAGCGTGCCCGGTCACCGGTCACGCCCCTCCCGTGTACGGATACCCCTTCGCCAGCAGCTGCGCGAGCCGCGCGTCGTGGCCGTAGATGTCGTCGAAGAAGAACAGGTCACCGTCACTCTCGACCACCACCGTGGTGTAGAAGAGGTACACCGGGAAGGGCGAGCGCAGCGTGACCCACTGCCTGCGCGGTCCGTCCATGGCGTGCAGGATGTGCTCGCGACTCCAGTCGTCCTGACCGCGGAGTACGAACTCCGCCAGCGCGGCGGGGTCCTCGACGCGGATGCAGCCGTGGCTGAAGTCGCGCCGGCTGCGGCGAAACAGGGTCTTGGCCGGCGTGTCGTGCAGGTAGACGTGTTCCTGGTTGGGAAACAGGAACTTCACCAACCCGAGGGCGTTGTGCGGCCCGGAGCGCTGGCGCAGGCGCAGGGCCCCCGAGGAGACGCGGGCCAGGATGTCGCCGGCCGCCGGCCTGGGAACCGTGTTGCCCGAGTGATCGACGATCTCGAGGTCCTGCGCGTCGAGGTAGCCCGGATCCCGGCGCAGGCGCGGCAGCATCTCCTTGCGCGCGATGCTGTAGGGCACGTTCCAGCGCGGCCGAAAGACGACGTACTTCATGTCCGCGTACAGGATCGGCGTTTCGGTTTTGCCGACCGCCGATCCGACCACGACCTTCATCGCCAGCGGCCCGCCGGGCCGCTCCTGGTCGAAGGCGCGCAGGCGAAACTCCGGGATGTTGACCAGGATGAAGCGCGACGCGAGCCGGTAGGGCAGCCATCTCAGCCGCTCCATCGCCAGCTCGATCTGTCGGACCCGGGCGGCGAGCGGCACCTGCAGCTCGCGCAGCGTGTTGCGGCCGATCACCCCGTCGGTGTCGAGGCCGTGACGGCCCTGGAAGTGCTGCACGGCCGCGACCAGGCCCCCGTCGTAGAGGCGCGGGTCCGGTGGCGCGGTGGTGTCCGGCGGCAGGTCGCCGAGCGCGGTGAGCAAATGTCTCAGCGCCGGCAAGGCGTCGTCCGACTCGCCGGGGTGCAGGACCGGCATCGACGGCACCGGCTCGAGGTCGGTTCGCCGCGCCAGCTCGCGCAGATGGGCGAGCGCCTGCTTCAGGCGCCCGTAGACCGGGAGGGGCGGCTCGAACTCGGCGAGTCGCCGTTGCGGCGCTTCGTCGCGCGCCAGCTCGGGAATCAGCTTTGCCAGGTCGAGCTTGCGGTGATCGCTGTCGAACGAGAAGTTCACTCGCCGCGGGTCGATGCGCCCGACGTAGGAGTCGGAGACGTATCGCATCGTCGAGACGGTCAGCGCCGAGTCGAACAACCCGACGTCTCTGGCATCCGGCGAGGGCGCCGAGGCGAGCCGCTCCGCCTCGGCGCGCAGGCGCGTAGCGTCGTAGTCCGCCGGCGACAGGCCGCTTTCGTCGGCCTTCGACAGGGTCTCGATGACCTGCCTCGCCTGCGCCGTGGGGCGGCCGTCGCGGACCCAGAGCGGTTGGAAATCGACCGATTGATAGGCCTGCTCGACCTGGTCGCGATAGTCGGGGAATCGCCCCCAGCGAAGCTGCGGGTGAACCCCGCGCTCCGCGACCTCGCGGATGACCCCGGCGGCGCCCGCCTCGCCGGCAGCGAGTAGCCGGGCCGGGCAACAGGCCAGCAGCAGGAGGACGAAAGAGACGCTCAGGCGCCTTCGCGCTGGCGGGCGATGCTGTGCGCGGGCGACGGAGGCAGGTTGAGGACCTCGCTCGGAAACAGGTCGACGATGAAGTCCACGATGTCCCGCATGGAAACGACCCCGGTCGGACGTCCCTCGGCGTCGATCAGCGGGACGTGCCGAAAGCCGCCGACGCTCATCTTGTTCAGCGCATAAACGACGCCGTCGTCGAGGGTCAGACACTCCGGATCGGAGGTCATGACGTCGGCCACGAGCGTCGTATCGAGGTTGGCGTTGCATGTGGCGAGCTTGGTGAGAACGTCGCGTTCGCTGAAGACGCCGGTCAGCATCTGCCGCTCCTCCACCAGCACGCAGCCGACGCGATGCTGGTTCATCGCCTCGATTGCCTCGCGCGCCGTGCTCGAGGGCTTGACGCAGACAGGCTCCTTGAGCGTGGGGAGGGATCGGATCGGCAGTCGGGTGATCGCCGGGCCCAGCTTCTCGATTGCCCGCTCCTCCGCGATCGCTTCTTCTTCCAAAATGTGATCGTTCATCGTCGCCCTCCCGGCCGGCGACACCGCTCCCCTCCGACAGCCCTCCGCCTCCTGCCCGAATCCCAGCGTCTGCCGGTCTGCGCGCACTCAAGCACAGCGGCCTCGGCGAGCGCAAGTTCCCCGAGGTAGTGGGGGACTTGAGTACCTTCCCGAGGAGGGCGCGAATTCGATGCCGAGCGGCCCGGGGCGCCCGGGTTTCCTTGCCGGAGACGGACGAAGCCGATAAGACACGCGCGCATGAGTGCGGACGCCGCCGCGCCGAAAGGCAAGAAAAAGGCCGCCGACATTCGGGTGCTGCGGTGCCTGAGCCCGGAGTGCAACGGCATGCTCGCCTACGAGGTCGATTCCGACAACGTCCTCTACGTCGATCTCGCCTGGACCGCCCGCCGCGACGGCGAGACGCGCTACTTCCCCTGTCCGACGTGCCACGGCCGCAACGTCGTCGAGGAGATCACCGACGCCCGCGGCGCCGTCAAGCACCGGGTGACTCGATACGAGCCTTCTCCGGCCTGAGGCGATGGCGGCCGAAGCGGATGACCTCGAGCTCATTCCGCGCTCCGTGCGCGACAAGCTGGACCGCGTCGGCATCAAGGTCCACCTGAAGGACTGGCAGCGCCTTCCGCTCTCCGAGCGCCGCCGCCTGCGCGACCAGCCCTGCGAGCACCCCGCCGAGGTCGACCGCTATCGGTCCGATCTGGAGCAGCTGATTCGCCGGCACACGGGAGAAGAGCCGGAGTACTGCTAGGGGATAGGGGGTTACGGGGTTACGGGGTTACGGGAAACCCTGACAGCGTAACAGCGTAACCCCCTAACAACCTGCCTCATTGGCAGCCGTTCAAAGCGTTGTTGACGCCGGCGATCAGCTCGTTGATCTCCACCTCGCCGTTGGAGTTCGCATCGAAGATGGGGCAGGCGCTCGGCGGCTGGGAGCCGAGGGCGATGTTCACTCCGGTGATCAGCTCGTTGATCGTCACCATGCCGTCGCCGTTGCAGTCTCCCGTGCAGGGCCCCGCCTCGCCGACCGTGACCTGACCGTCATCGAACGCGACCCGGCTGCGGTCGGTGTCGCGGTTCGCGGTCTGGTCGATGGCGGCGCGGTCGCCGATGGACAGGTTGGCGGTGAACGGCGGCTTGGGAAAAGACGCGCCGTCCGTCTCGGCGAGGACGTGTAGGGGGATGGTCGTGTTCTGGGCCAACCCCGACGCCAGGCGCAGCCGCAGCCGCAAAATCTCGCCGTTCGGCGGCAAAATCGGAATCGTGGAGCCCTGGGAGAGGTCCTTCAGGCCGAAGATGGCGATGTTGACGTAGTCGTCGCGGCTCTGGCCGGACCCGGGGCAGAGACAGTGGTCGCGGTTGACGCACGCGGCGTTCTCCACCACGACGTCGAACTGGCCGGCGATGCCGGCGCCGAGCGCGACCGCGCCGCCGGCGAGCTGGCCGTTGGTGCAGTCGAAGCGCAGCGGCGTGCCGCTGCCGTCGCCGGGAATCCCGAGGGTGAAGGCCACGGCGGCGACCTCGTCGCTGCCGCGCCCCGCCTGCCCGTCGTCCGGGGCCTGCTGGAAGCTGATGGGGATCGTCGCCACTCCGTTCGGCGGCGCCTGGGCGCTGCCGACCGAGATGCGGGCGCAGCTCTGCGCGCAGGGTTGCAGGGCGAGGACCCCGGGCGGCGCCGCCAGGAGGGCGGAGCCGAGGATGGCTGCCAGTGCGGTGGGTTGCATGCTTGCGAAGGTAGATGAGCAGGATCGGCGCTTTGCTGCGTTGAATTCTTTTCGCCCGCGGCTTAAACGGGGGCTCTATGAAATCCGTCATACGGATCGCAAACGCCAGCGGCTACTGGGGCGACGACCCGGAAGCCCTGCTCCGGCAGGTCACCGGCGGTCCGGTCGACTACGTGACCATGGACTTCCTGGCCGAGATCACCATGGTCATTCTGCAGCGGCAGCGGGCACGCGACCCGCAGGCCGGGTACGCCTACGACTTCATCGAGCAGCTGCAGGTCGCGCTGCCCGCCATCGTCGAGCGGGGAGTCAAGGTGGTCGTCAACGCCGGCGGCATCAACCCGGAGGGCTGCGCGCAGGCGGTCGAGGCGGCCTGCCAGAAGGCGGGGGTGTCCCTGCCGGTCGGCATCGTCAGCGGCGACGATCTGATGCCCCGCCTCGAAGAGCTGGAGGCGCAGGGCGTCGCCCTCGATCACATGGACGGCGGGCGGTCGTACGGCGAGGTGCGCGGCCGCGTGGTCGCCGCCAACGCCTACCTGGGCGCCAAGCCGGTCGTCGAGGTGCTGCGCGGCGGCGCGCAGATCGTCGTCACCGGACGGACGACGGACGCGGCGCTGATCCTGGCGCCGCTGGTGTACGAGTTCGGCTGGGCCTGGGAGGACTGGAACCGCATGGCGGCCGGCATCGCCGCCGGACACATCCTCGAGTGCGGCGCCCAGGCGACCGGGGGCAACTACACGGACTGGCAGCGGGTGCCGTCCATGCTCGACGTCGGCTACCCGATCGTGGAGGCACAGCCGGACGGCGCCTTCGTCGTCACCAAGCACCCCGGTACCGGCGGCGCCGTCAACCGGCGCACGGTGACCGAGCAGCTCTTGTACGAGATCGGCGATCCGCGCGCCTACCTGACGCCCGACGTCGCGGCCGACTTCACCTCGCTGCAGCTCACCGAGGACGGCCCCGACCGGGTGCGGGTCAGCCACGTGCGCGGCACCCCGCCGCCGGCGACCTTGAAGGTCTCGATGGTGTACAAGCACGGCTACCGCGCGGTGGCGACGGTCCTCATCTCCGGACCGAACGCGATCGCCAAGGGCGAGCGCCTGGCGGAGATGGTCTGGCACCGCGTCGGCACCGACTTCGCCGATCGCCGCACCGACTTCATCGGCTACCGGGCCTGCTGGGGAGGCGCCGGGGCGCCGGACATCGATCCGAACGAGATCGTCTTCCGCATCGCCGTGGCCGACGGCGATCGCAAGAAGCTCGAGCGCTTCTCGAAGCACGTGCTCGGCTTCGCGCTGCAGGGACCGCCGGGGCTGGGCATCTTCGGCGGGCGACCGGACGTCCAGCAGGCCTTCGGCTTCTGGCCGGCCCTGGTGCCTCGCGACCTGATCAACGCCCGGGCGTCGGTCAGGAAGGACGGCCAGGAGACCGTAAAGGAGGTACCGATGGCGCTCGCCGGAGCCGGCACGGCCGGGACGTCTTCGCCCCCCAACGCCGAGCCGATGGCGGCGGAGGACACGCCGCCGCGGCCGTCGCGCACCAGCCGCGTGAAGCTGAGCACGATCGCCTACGCCCGATCCGGCGACAAGGGAGACCACGCGAACATCGGCGTCGCCGCGCGCTCGCCCGCCGCCTTCGACTTTCCTGCGCGAGGAGCTGAGCGCCAACCGCGTGCGCGGTTTCTACCAGGATCTCGTCGACGGCCCGGCCGTGCGCTACGAGCTGCCCAACCTCCTCGCCTTCAACTTCCTGCTGCACAACGCCCTGGGCGGCGGCGGCACGCTGTCGCTGCGCGTCGACCACCAGGGCAAAACCCTGGCGCAGGGCCTGCTGACCATGGAGATCGACGTCCCCGACGACGTCCTCGCCTCCGTCGGAGCGTGAGAAAAACAGGTTGTTACGAGAAAGACAGGTTGTTACGCTGTTAGCTGTTAAGGTGTTAGGGCCTCTCCGCCCTCCCCCCTAACAGCCAACACCCTAACCCCTTAACAACCTGCCTTTTTATCCCCCAACAGCTTGCTTTTGAACGTTTTCCCTCCGTCGGTGCTTTCGAACAGGCCTTCGCGGGCGCCGGCGTAGAGGACGGAGCGCGATCTGCCGCCCAGGACGAGCGCCGACAGGCGTTGCACGGGGAGGCTCAGGTGCGTCCACGTGGCGCCGGCGTCGGTACTCTTGAACGCGCCGGCGACCGGAGGGAGGGTGCCCTCCTCGCCGGTGGCGGCGTAGAGGGTCGAGGGCGACTTGGGGTCGGCGACGAGAAACCGCGCGGCGAGCGGCGCGCCGGCGAGCGCGCTCCAGTGCGCGGCGGCGTCCCTGCTCTCGAACAAGCCGCCGAAGGTCGAGGCGTACAGGGTGGTCGACTTCGCCGGGTCGAACGCCAGGCCGATGGTCGTGCGGTACGTCAGACCGGTGCTGACGCTGCGCCAGCTCCCGGCGGCGTCGGTGCTGAGGAACACGCCGCCGTCGTAGGTAGCGGCGTAGAGGGTCGCCGGTATCTTGGGATCGATGAGCAGGGCCAGGACGATCGTGCGCTTCATTCCCTTGGTGGCGATCTTCCAGCTCTTGCCGCCGTCTCCGGACTTGAACAGCCCGCCCTCGCCCCCGGCGTAGACGGTCCGCGTCGAGGTGGGATCGATCCTGATCACGCGCAGGCGAAGGCGCTTCATGCCGGCGTTGATCGGCCGCCAGCGGCGGCCGCCGTCCGCCGACTTGAACATGCCGGAGCTCTCGGTGCCCGCGTAGGCGGTGCGCGACGCGGTCGGATCGATGGCCATCGCGGTGACGACGCCGTCCAAGCCGCGGTCCGCCCGCCGCCACTTGGCACCGCCGTCGCTGCTCTCCAGCAGCTGGCCGCCGCGAGCGACGTATAGCGTCTCGGGCGCGCGCGGATCGACGGCGATGCAGGTGACCTGCTGCGGCTCCACCCGCGCGGCAACCAGAAGCGGCCACGCCAGCAGCGCCGCAAGCGCGCCTACACACTTGCGCCCGGCCAGCCTCACGATTGCCCCGGTCCCCGCATGCCTCCCTCCTACTCGATCCGCTGCGCCCGGCACCAGCGGTCGAGCGCTGTGCCTTCTCGCGGCCCGGCGGGCCGCTGTGCAGGCCGGAGGCCCGCACCACAATGGGGGGGGCGAGCTGTGCAGGCCGGAGGCCCGCACCACAATGGGGGGCGAGCTGTGCAGGCCGGAGGCCCGCACCACAATGGGGGGCGAGCTGTGCAGGCCGGAGGCCCGCACCACAATGGGGGGCGAGCTGTGCAGGCCGGAGGCCCGCACCACAATGGGGGGCGAATTGTGGTGCGGGCGTCCCGCCTGCACCGGGGTCGGGGTTGAGGGGCCTCAGCCCATCTCTCGCCGTTGCCGAGGCCGGCCCTTTTGCGGTAGCAGGCAGGGATGGTGAACTTCGAACGGCAGGGCACCTCCGCGATCTTGCGCCTCGACCGGCCCGAGGTCGGGAACGCGTTGAACGACGAGGTGGTGACGGAGCTCAACGCGTTGCTCGACCGGGTGCGCGCCGATCCCGAGGTGCGTTCCGTCATCGTCACCGGGAGCGGAAAGATCTTCTCCGCCGGCGCCGACCTCAACTGGATGAAGCGCATGCGCCACGCCTCGCAGGAAGACAACCTGCGCGATGCGGAGACGACGGCGGCCCTGTTCGGCGCCCTCTACGACTTTCCGCGCCCGGTGATCGCCGCGGTCAACGGGCCGGCGCGCGGCGGCGGCGTCGGCCTGGTCGCCTCGTGCGATTTCGCGATCGCCTCGGAGACCGCCAGCTTCGCGTTCACCGAGGTGCGCCTCGGCCTGATCCCGTCGATGATCTCGCCCTTCGTCCTCAAGAAGATGGGCGAGAGCCGCGCCCGCCGCCTCTTCCTCACCGGCGAGGCGTTCGACGCGCGGCAGGCGATGGAGTGGGGGCTGGTCGACCGCGTCGTCCCACGCGACCAGCTCGACGAGGCGGTGCGCGAGCTCGCCGACTCTCTGCGGGTGTGCGCGCCGCAGGCGATCGCGGGGGTCAAGCGCCTGGTGCGCGAGGTCGGCGACGCCGCGGCCGGCGATCTGGTCGCCCTCACCGCTCGGCTGATCGCCGAGGTGCGCGCCACGGCGGAGGCGCAGGAGGGGATGTCCGCCTTCCTCGAGAAGCGGCCGCCCGCCTGGGCGAAGGGCTGAGCCGTTCATGCCGATGCCTGGCGCGTGCCGATGATCCGGATCGAGTCCAAGGTTCGCCCCTCCGAGGCGTCGTTCGTCGAGAACGCGGCGCACAACCGTGCCCTGGCGGCGCAGCTCCAGGAGCGCCTGGCGCGGGTGCGGCTGGGCGGCAGCGAGCGCGCCCGGCACCGCCACGTCGAACGCGGCCGGCTGCTGGTGCGCGACCGCATCGAGCGCCTGGTCGATCCGGGGACGCCCTTTCTCGAGCTGTCTCCGCTCGCTGCCTGGGACATGTACGGCAACGACGCGCCGGCCGCCGGCATGGTCACCGGCGTCGGCGTGATCCAGGGCCGCGAGGCGATGATCATGGCCAACGACCCGACCGTGAAGGGCGGGACGCTCTACCCGATGAGCGTCAAGAAGTACCTGCGCGCGCAGAAGATCGCCATGGAGAACCGCCTGGCCTGCATCTATCTGGTCGACTCCGGCGGCGCCTTCCTGCCGCTGCAGGCGGAGATCTTCGCCGACGAGCAGCAGGGCGGGCGCGTCTTCTACAACGAGGCGGTGATGTCGGCGATGCGCATCCCGCAGATCGCCGTCGTCTTCGGCCTCGGCACCGCCGGCGGCGCGTACGTTCCGGCGATGTGCGACGAGAACATCATCGTGCGCAACCAGGGCGCGATCTTCCTCGGCGGGCCGCCGCTGGTGCGCGCCGCCACCGGGGAGATCGTGTCGGCCGAGGAGCTCGGCGGCGGCGACGTGCACACCCGCATCTCCGGGGTATCCGACTACCTCGCCGCCGACGACTCGCACGCCCTGGCGTTGGCGCGCGAGCTGTTCGAGAACGTGCCGGTGTCGAACAAGGCCGAGGCCGACATCGCCGCGCCCGAGGACCCCGCCTACGACCCGAGCGAGCTGTACGGCATCATTCCGCGCGACACCCGCCATCCGATGGACATGCGCGAGGTGATCGCCCGCCTGGTCGACGGCAGCCGCTTCCAGGAGTTCAAGGCGCTGTACGGCCCCACGCTGATCACCGGCTTCGCCCGCGTGCACGGCTACCTGGTGGGGGTGATCGCAAACAACGGCGTGCTGTTCTCCGAGTCGAGCCTCAAGGGGACGCACTTCATCGAGCTCTGCTGCCAGCGCCGCATTCCGCTCCTGTTCCTGCAGAACATCACCGGGTTCATGGTCGGCAAGAAGTACGAGCACGGCGGCATCACCAAGGACGGCGCCAAGCTGGTGCACGCCGTATCGAACGCGCAGGTGCCGAAGCTCACGGTCATCGTCGGCGTCTCGCACGGCGCCGGCAACTACGGCATGTGCGGGCGCGCCTACGGGCCGCGCCTGCTGTTCATGTGGCCGCAATCGCGCATCTCGGTCATGGGCGGCGAGCAGGCGGCGCAGACGCTGCTGACCGTCAAGCGCGACCAGCTCGCCGCCAGGGGCGAGAGCATGACCGCCGAGGAGGAGCAGCAGCTCGTCGCACCGGTCGTGGCCGTTTACGAGGCGGAGAGCAGCGCCTACTATTCGACGGCGCGCGTCTGGGACGACGGCATCCTCGACCCCGTCGAGACCCGCGACGCCCTCGGCCTGTCGCTGGCGATCTCCCTCGGCGCCCCGATCCCGGAGCCGCGCGTCGGCGTTTTCAGGATGTGATTTGAGGCAGGGTGTTCAACTGCCGGCCCGTTGCGTCGTCAGTCCCGCCACCGGAATCGCCGTATCATTCGAACTGGAAAACTCAGGGACTTTCGCAACAGGCTGTAGAACCGCCGCTGCCCTCACACGCGCGCCATCACCTCTTCGGCGAAGCGTTCGAGGGTCGGGAAGAGGTCCGACTCGAAGCGCGAGCGGGGGATGAAGCCGGGGGCGAAGACGATCATGCGGTGCACGCCGGCGTCGGCGAAGCGGCGCACCGTATCGAGGTCGGGGCGCACGCCCGGCGCCAGACCCACGGTGATCTCCAGAGCCGAGAAGTCGCGCCCGGCCGCTTCGGCGCGTTCCTTCAAAGTCGCGAGCAGCGGGCGCACGCTGTCCGGGCTGTGGTGCGCGCCGTACCAGCCGTCGCCGAGCTCGGCGGCGCGCTTGAGGGCGGCGTTGCTCTCGCCGCCGAGGAGGATCGGGGGGTGCGGCTTCTGTACCGGCTTGGGATTGAAGCCGAGCGGCGGGAACCGGTGGAAGCGCCCTTCGAAGCGCGGCGCTTCCTCGCTCCAGAGAACCTTCATCATCCGGATCGCCTCGCGGGCGCGCGCCGCGCGGTCGGGAAACGACGCCCCGACGGCTTCGAACTCGTCCTCGAGCCAACCGATGCCGACGCCGAAGAGAGCCCGGCCGTTGGAGAGCACATCGAGGCTGGCGACCGACTTGGCGACCGCGATCGCATTGCGCAGCGGCAGCACGAAGACACCCGTACCGAGCTTGATCTTCTCCGTACAGGCCGCCGCGTAGGCCAGGGCGAGAAACGGGTCGTGCAGGGCGACCATCGCCCCGCCGGGAAACTTGCCGTCGTCGGAGTACGGATACGGTGTTCGCATCTCCACCGGAACCGCCAGGTGCTCCGGGATCCAGATCGATTCGTAGCCCAGCCGCTCGGCCTCCCTCGCCACCTGCGCCAGCGGCTCGGGCTTGACCGTCGAGCCGCTGCCGACGCCGTGCAATCCGAACTTCATCACTCACTACAAGCTGTTGGGCTGTTGGCTGTTAGCGCGGTTAGGGGGTTTCGGGGAACAGCAGCGAACAGCCTAACACCAACACTCGTCCTTTCTCACCTCGAGGCCGCTGCGGCGACCTTGTCGGCGTCGAAGCCGACATCCTCTTGGTCGTTGATCCACGCGTAGTCGACCTGCTTGCCGTCGACCAGCGCGTACCGGGGCCGCCAACCCGGCTTGCGTACCCACAGGAAGGCCCCGCCCCACATCGTCGCGGCCTCGGCGGCGATGAAGCCGAGCGCCCCCGACAGCACCGCCTGAGCGACGCCGCCGAGCTGCTTGGACAACAGCAGGGCCTGGAAGGCCTCGCGGGCGCCCTCTCCGGCGATCGTCGGCGACAGCACGGTGGCGAGGATCTGGATCGTCGAGCCGAAGACGATGGGCCAGAAGTGCGCCCCCGCGACGCCGATCGCCAGGGCCGTGAAGAAGTAGACGGCGGCGGTGGTGAAGTGGGTAATGAACTTGGCGAACAGGGCCAGCAGCAGGAGACCCACCTGGCCGCGGTAGGCGCCGACGGCCTTGGTCAGATTCTCGATCTGTCCGCGGACTCCGCCCGGCATCAGACTGCCGAAGATCTGCATCGTCTTGGTGAGCAGAACCGGCCACACGAGAGCCACGACCACGACGAAGACGACGCCGCCCGCCACCGTCGCGATCGCGCCGGCGAGCAACGGCGCCGCTTGCGGCCGGCCCACCTGCTCGGTCACGTCGACGATCACCTCGTAGCCGAACGGCAAGGTGATCACCATCCCGAGGAACAGCCCCGCGATGCCGATGAACTTCTCCAGCGCCTTCGCCGTGATGGCCCGCGACCACTGGTTCGAGTAGCGACTCGCCTCGTACAGCGTGTAGCCGTCGAGGCCGATGGTGCTGGGGAGGAACGTGCCGATGAAGCGACCGATCAGAAAGGCGGTCATGATCTTCGACCAGAACGGAAAGCGGATGCGCTGCCCGAGCAGGAGCAGATGCCAGGCGTAGGCCGACGTCACCACCCCCACCAGCTTCACCGGCCATGGCGAGAAACCCGAAGAAGAGGAAGGTCGTCTATGTCCACCTGGCCGATGTAGCGGGCGATGGCCTCGTAGATCGGCAAGTGGACCTTCTCTCCCACGTCGATCGGGTGGCGCAGCAGGGCCAGGATTCCGACCGCGGTGAAGACCGCCTTGGCCGTGTTGTCGAGCGTCTTCCGGATCGGCGGCGTCACCCGGCGCCGTCCGACGAAGAAGGTCACGCCGGACACGACGAGCATGAGGAGGGCCGCAACGCCCAGGTGCCCCTGCCAGGCCTTCCAGGTCAGGATCGCAAACGCGACCGCGGACACTCCCAGCCAGATCCAGGCGATCGGCGACCCCTGCTGCTCGGTTCGTTTGCTCACTTGTTATCCTCCGGCCCCGCGGCGGACGCCGCGGGATGGCGGAGTATAGTGCCTCCGCCGCCGCCTGCAAGCGCGCGCGCCGGGACCAGCCGCCGGGGTAGCGGTGTCGCGGCTCAGGAGTGCTCGCGCGGCCGCGGAATCGCCGGCCGCACGGTCTTGGCCCCCGAGAGCGGCGTCATCTCGCCGGTGCGCTCGGGCAGGACCACGTAGCCGTAGAACAAGGAGGTGGCGAGCAGGAAGGGGATGCGCATCAGAACCGGGCTCAGCCAGCCCGCGTCGAGGTTGCCGAAGAAGAGGCTGGCGACCCCGATCAACAGCGCGCACGCCGCCAGGGCGACGAGGTTCTCGATCTTCGCCGCCATGATGAGAATGAAGAAGAAGAACAGGAAGAACTCCTGACTCGCTCTGGAAATCAACAGGACGGACGAGATCATCGCCGTGTCCGCCACCAGGATGGGCGCCTGCATGGAGGCGTCGAAGAAGCTGAACGCCGAGATCGTGCCCAGGTACAGGTTCGAGAACAGAGCCACCCCAACCAAAACCGCAACCGGCAGCGGGGAGCCGGTGCCGGTCTCGATGAAACCGATCGCGCCGGTCACCAGGATGAGGGCGTACCGGCAGAGCAGGAAGCGCTGCTTCCGAGCCAGAGCATCCGATTCTCGGACCATTCGCCCGTCCGACAAGCAAGTCGCATACCACTCTCTGGGCTGCGAAGCTTCCATGCGTCATGTCGCAGGGCACCGGCACGTCGATGACGATTCGCACAGGCTTGTTGAAGCCGGTGAACGCCCCGCTCCGCCGGCGCTCTTTTCATCGCAACGAGGCCTGTGCTAGCTTCGCGCCCGCTCCCGCCGAGCGCTATTCCAGGAGGACAGCGATGCAGGAAGATACGGCAGAAATTGATGCGCAACTTCGCGACAAGGTCTGGATGTATGCCCAGCGGGGCGTGGTCGTTCTGGTCTTCTTCTTGGGCGGCATCTTGACCGGCTACCGGTTGTGGGGCCAGGCGACTCAGCTGCAGGAGAAGGTAGAGGAGCTGACCGAGCGCAATCAGAGCCTGGTCAAGGAGCGCGACACCGAGCGCAGCAAGGTGGCGCTGGTCGAACGCGACAAGAAGGAGCTGCAGAAGCGGCTCGAAGAGGCCCAGGCGCGGGCAGCGGCCGCACAGACCAAGGCCGAGGAAGCGGCGAACGGGGGGGCGGAGCCGGCGGCAGCCGCGCCACAGGCGGCACCGGCCGAGGGGGCTCCGAAGGAAGCGCCGCCGCCGAGCTGAGAAGCCGCTCGGCCGAATCCCGGGGGCGGGTCGTTCGTTGTTGGGCTGTCGGCGATCGACCATTTCCCTGCCAGCAACCAACATCCTACCGGCATTGGTAAGCGCGAATCTGGGGCTTCCCGATCGGGACGGCACCCACTCCCGTCAGTCGTTGACAACAAACTGGGCGGCCGATAGGTTTTACGTTTTGGGCACTGGACGAGCCTGACTCCCCCGGCACGCATGTTTGACACCCTAAGCGACAAGCTCGAACAGACCGTCAAGCGCCTTCGCGGGCACGGCAAGATCACCGAGCGCAACATCGAGGACGCCGTCCGCGAGGTTCGTCTCGCCTTGCTGGAGGCGGACGTTCACTTCGAGGTGGTGCGCGACTTCACCGAGCGGGTGCGCCAACAGTCGCTCGGCGCCGAGGTTCTCGGCAGCCTCACGCCGGAGCAGCACTTCATCAAGATCGTCCGCTCCGAGCTCACCCACCTGATGGGCGACCGAGCCACTGAGCTCAACCTGTCGGCGACGCCCCCCGTGATCGTGATGCTGGTCGGCCTGCAGGGAACCGGCAAAACCACCACCGCGGCGAAGCTCGCCCGACACCTGAAGGCGGAGCGCGGCCGCACTCCCTACCTGGTGCCGGCCGACGTCTACCGCCCCGCCGCCATCGATCAGCTGATCACTCTCGGCGCCCAGGTCGAGGTGCCGGTGCATCCGACGCCGGAAGGAGCCGACCCGATCCAGGTCTGTCGCGACGCACGCGCCGAGGCGGCGCATCGCGGCTGCGACGTCGTGCTCATCGATACCGCCGGCCGCCTGCACATCGACGACGAGCTGATGGACGAGCTGGCGCGCATCCGCTCCACCGTCGATCCGCATCAGATCCTTCTGGTGGTCGACGCGATGACCGGTCAGGATGCCGTCAACGCCGCCAGCGGATTTCACAGTCGGCTGCCGCTCGGCGGCGTGATCATGACAAAGCTGGACGGCGATGCGCGCGGCGGCGCCGCGCTTTCGGTTCGCGCCGTCACCGGGGCGCCGATCCTCTACGCCGGCGTGGGAGAGAAGCTGGACGCGCTGGAGGTCTTCCACCCCGATCGCATGGCGACCCGCATCCTGGGCATGGGCGACGTGCTCACCCTGATCGAGCGGGCGGAGAAGGCCTACGATGAAAAGGAGGCGATCGATCTCCAGCGCAAGCTCAAGCGCAACGAATTCACGCTCGACGACTTCCGCGATCAGCTGCGGGCCGTGCGCCGCATGGGCGCGATGGGCGACCTCCTGGCGATGATCCCCGGCATGAAGAAACTCACCAAGGGGATGGACATGGGGGCGGCGGAATCCGAGCTGAAGCACGTGGAGGCGATCATCAACTCCATGACCAAGGAGGAGCGCGCCAACGTCGGCGTGCTCAACGGCAGTCGGAGGCGGCGCATCGCCGCCGGCTGCGGCATGACTGTCGCCGACGTCAATCGCTTCCTGAAACAGTTCCAGCAGACCAAGAAAATGATGAAACAGATGGCCAAATATGCCGGCAGGGGTATGGCCTGAGGACTTGGAGGTCGATTGCCTCGACCCCAGGAGAGGAGTACAAAAGAATCATGTCTGCCAGCATTCGTCTCGCCCGTCACGGTGCGAAGAAGAGCCCGTTCTACCGAATCGTCGTGTCCGATCGCCGCTTCGCCGCCGACGGGCGGCGCCTGGAACAGGTAGGCGTATACGACCCTCGCCAGAAGCCGTCGCGCATCGAGTTCAAGGCCGACCGGCTGGCCGAGTGGCTGCGGCGTGGCGCCCGGCCGAGCGAGACCGTGAGGCAGCTCATCAAGAAGAGCGGCGTCCTGCGGCAGCAACCAGAGTCGAGCGGGGAGTCGCAGGCAGTCGCCGAACCGACCTCCGGAGAGACTTCATGAAAGATCTGGTCGAGTACCTGGCTCGTCAGCTGGTGAACAATCCGGATGCGGTGGAGGTGAAGGAGACGCAGGGGGACACGGCGTCCGTGTTGGAGCTGAAGGTGGCCAAGGAAGACCTGGGCCGCATCATCGGCAAGCAGGGGCGCACCGCGAAGTCGATCCGCACCATCCTCAACGCGGCCGCCTCGCGGGCGAACCGCAAGGTGGTGCTCGAGATCGTGGAGGAGCAGTAGCGCCACCGCCATGGGGCCGGTTGGCCGTTCACCGGATTCGGCCGTAGGCCCCGAGGAAGCGACTCCGCTCGTCGAGCTGGGTCGCATCGTGAATCGACACGGGGTACGGGGTGAGCTGCGCATGCTCTCGTACAACCCCGACTCCGAGACCGTTCTCGGGCTATCGTCCGTGGCCCTGTGCGAGGCGGACGGAGAGCGCGCGTGGTTCCGCATCGCCGCCGCGCGGCGCCACAAGAAGCTCGTGCTGCTGCGCCTGGAAGGGGTCGCGACCGCTGAGCAGGCCGAGTCGCTGATCGGCCGAACGGTCGCCGTGCGCCATGAGGACCTGCCGTCGCCCAGCGCCGGCGAGGTCTACCATGTCGACCTGATCGGATGCGCCGTGCGTACGGACGGCGGCGAGGACCTGGGAACGGTCCGCGAGATGATCGCGACGGGCAGCAACGACGTGTGCGTGGTGCGCGGGCGCGGGCGCGAGCATCTCATTCCCCTGGTGCGCGACGTCATCGAGCACATCGACCTGGCCCGCCGCGAGATCGTCGTCCGCCCCCTGCCCGGCCTGCTGGAGCCTTGATGCACTTCCACGTCGTCACCCTCTTTCCGGACCTCTTCACCTCGGTGCTCGACGCCACCATGCTGAAGAAGGGCCGGGAGCGCGGCGCCTTGCGGTTCACCCTGCACGACATCCGCAACCACGCCCTCGACAAGCACCGCGTCACGGACGACGCTCCCTACGGAGGTGGCCAGGGGATGGTCATGAAGCCCGAGCCGCTGGTGGCGGCGATCGAGGCGACGGGGAACGGCGCGGGACGCCCGCGCCGCATCCTGCTCTCGCCGCAGGGCCGCGGTCTTCACGCAGGAGCGGGCGCGCGGCCTGGCCGGCGAGGAGTCGATCGCCCTGGTCTGCGGGCGCTACGAAGGCGTCGACGAGCGGGTGCGCGACTACGTCGACGAGGAGCTGTCGGTCGGCGACTACATCCTCTCCGGCGGCGAGATCGCCGCCCTGGTCGTGATCGACGCGGTGGCGCGCCTGGTCCCGGGCGTGCTGGGCTGCGCCGACTCGGCCGAGGACGAGTCCTTCCTCGGATCCCTGCTCGAGTTTCCCCAGTACACCCGGCCACCCGACTTCCGCGGCGCGCCGGTACCCGCCGTTCTCCTCTCCGGCGATCACGCCGAGATCGCCCGCTGGCGGCGCCGCGAGTCCCTGCGCCGCACGCGCGAGCGGCGGCCGGACCTGCTGGCGCGGGCAACGCTCGACGCCGACGACCGCGAGTTCCTGGCCACGCTCGACTCACCGGGCTCGCGACGCTGAACAGCGGCGTTCGATGAGCGACGTCTTCCTCGCCCTCCTGCACTACCCGGTCCTCGACAAAAACGGGCAGATCGTGACCACGGCGGTGACCAACATGGACATCCACGACATCGCCCGCTCGGCCTGCACCTACGGGGTGCGCCGCTTCTTCGTCGTCACCCCGGTCCGCGCCCTGCGCGTCCTCGCCGAGAGAATCATCGAGCACTGGGAGACCGGCTTCGGCAGCACGTACAACCTCACGCGCAAGGAGGCCCTCGCCGCCGTGGCGATCGAGCCCGACCTCGATGCGGCATTGCTCTCCACCGAGCGCGAGACGGGGCAGCGGCCGGTGCTGGTCGTCACCTCCGCCCGCCCCTCCCCCGAAGTCGTGCGTTTCCCGGCGCTGCGGCGGGACCTGAAGAGCGGCGACCGGCCCCACCTGCTGGTCCTTGGAACCGGCTGGGGCCTGGCGCCGGAGGTGATGGAGCGCGCCGACCTGCGCCTCGAGCCGGTCGCCGGCCCGACCAGCTACAACCACCTCTCCGTGCGCTCGGCCGCCGCGGTCATTCTTGACCGGCTGCTCGGCGCGCGATAGACAATAGCGTTTCCCACGGTCTTTGAGCCGAAAACGAGGTGGTGTCATGAACCCGATCGAAGCGATCGAGCGCGAGCAGTTGCAGGCCAATCTCCCGGACTTCAAGCCGGGCGACACCGTCCGCGTGCACGTCAAGGTCGTCGAAGGCGAGAAGGAACGCATCCAGGTCTTCCAGGGCGTGGTCATTCGCAAGAGCCGCGGCGCCAACCGCGCCATGTTCACCGTGCGCAAGATCTCGTACGGCGTCGGCGTCGAGCGCACCTTCCCCCTGCATTCCCCCCGCGTCGATCGCATCGAGGTCGTCACGCGCGGGCAGGTGCGGCGCGCCAAGCTGTACTATCTGCGCGGGCTCTCCGGTAAGGCGGCCCGCATCTCCGCCGAGAAGACACCCCGCTCGAGCTCCTAGCCCGCGCCGTCAGTCCGGCTCGGCGGCCGGCCGGGCCCCGGCGCCGGGCGCTACGGCGTCCGCGGGGCGAAGCACGTGCAGGCGACCGCGCGGAAGCGCGGCGATGCGGCAGTCACCGTCGAGCAGACCGCCTTCCCGCACGACCAGTGCGTTGGCTTCGATGGCGCCCCGCAGCAGGCCGCGCGGGCCGATCTCGACGCGCTCCGCCCCGAGCACCTCGCCTTCGACGTGCCCGAGGACCAGCAGATTGGCCGCCCGGATCGTTCCACCGACGAAGCCGCTCTCGCCGATGACCAGCAGGTCGTCGGCGCGCACCTCGCCGCGCAGCGTCCCGTCGATGCGCGTCGGTGCCGAAAAGCTCAGCTTGCCGTTGATGACTGCGTCGGCCCCGAGGGACTCGCGCACGTTCGGCACCGGGACCAGGAAGTCGGCGCGCGGCCGTGGCGCCGGCTCGGGCGGCCGCGGCGCCGCCGGCCTCTTCGGGGATCGATCCATTCGCCGTTTCCAGATTCCCACGTTGCTCTCCTTTGGAAATTCGCCCCCGTGCGCGCTTCGCGCTCCGATGGGCTCGGCCCCACGAGCCGAGCCCGTGGGGCCTCCTCATCCCATTTCCACGAGTCTTCGGGTGCGCGCAGCGTGTATTCACTCCTTCCTCAGACGGGAAACACGTGACAGGCGACCCGATGGCTCTCCCGGCCCAGCAGCTGCGGTCGATCGTTCCGGCAGCGCTCCTCCGCCTGCGCGCAGCGCGGGTGGAACGGACAGCCGGAAGGGGGATCGACCGGACTCGGGGCGTCGCCGGGAAGGACGATGCGTTCACGGCGTTCCCGGGGATCGGGAACGGGCACGGCCGAGAGGAGGGCGCGCGTGTAGGGGTGGCGCGGATTCGCGTACAGCTCGGCGCTGTCCGCCAGCTCGACGATGCGTCCCAGGTACATGATGGCGAGTCGGTGGCTGATATGTTCCACAACCCGCAGGTCGTGCGCAATGAAGACGTAGGTCAGCTTCATCTGCTCCTGCAGGTCCTGCAGCAGGTTGATGATCTGCGCCTGGATGGAGACGTCGAGCGCCGAGACCGGCTCGTCGGCGACGATCAGGCGGGGCTCGACCGCCAGGGCGCGGGCGATGCCGATGCGCTGGCGCTGGCCGCCGCTGAACTCGTGCGGGTAGCGTTCGTAGGCGTCGGCGCGCAGGCCGACGCGCTCCAGCAGCTCGAGCACGCGCCGCCGTTTGGCGGCGCCGCGCGCCAGGTCGTGCACCTCGAGACCTTCGCCGACGATGGCGCCGACGCGCATGCGCGGGTTCAGCGACCCGAAGGGGTCCTGGAAGATGATCTGCATCTCGCGCCGCTTGCGCTGCATCTGCGCGCGCCCGAGTGCGAGGAGGTCCTCTCCGGCGAAGCGAATCGTCCCGCCGGTCGGCTCGAGCAGTCGCAGGATCAGGCGCCCCAGCGTCGACTTGCCGCATCCCGATTCGCCGACGACGCCGAGGGTCTCGCCGGCGGCGACGTCGAAGCTGACGCCGTCGACGGCGCGCAGCGACGCGGTCCGCGCGCCCGAGCAGGCCGGACTTCACCGGAAAGTACTTGCGCAGGTCGCGCACCTCGAGCAGCGCGGTCACGGCGGCGGCCCTCCGGCGGCGCGATCATCCGCCCGCGTCTCGACGCGGATGCAGGCGGCGCGGTGCTCGGGACGATGCTCCTCCAACGGCGGGTCGACGTCGGCGCAGGCCGGCACGGCGATCGGGCAGCGGTCGCGGAAGCGGCATCCGCCGGGCAGCGAGTAGGGGTCGGGAACGACACCGGGAATGGCGTCGAGCCGCCGTTGTCGTTTGGCCCCGACCTTGGGGATCGATCGGAGCAGTCCGCGCGTGTAGGGGTGCAGCGGCTCGGCGAAGACGCCGAGGACGGAGCCCCGCTCGACGATCCGTCCCGCGTACATGATCGCCACTTCGTCGGCGCGCTGCGCCACCACGCCGAGGTCGTGCGTGACCAGCAGCAGCGCCATGCCCAGTCTGCTCCCGCAGGTCGGCGAGCAGGTCCAGGATCTGGGCCTGGATCGTGACGTCGAGCGCGGTGGTGGGTTCGTCCGCGATCAACAGGCGCGGCCCGCACGCCAGGGCCATCGCGATCATGACTCTCTGGCGCATGCCGCCGCTCAGCTGGTGCGGGTACTCGCCGGCGCGTCGCGTCGCGTCGGGGATCTCCACCAGCCGCAGCGCCTCGACGGCCCGCTCGCGCGCCTCGCGGCGGCCGGCTCGGCGGTGCAGGCGAACCGCCTCGGCGATCTGGTCGCCGATCGGAAAAACCGGGTTGAGCGACGTCATCGGCTCCTGGAAGATCATGCCGATCTCGTTGCCGCGCAGAGCCCGCATCTGTGCCTCGCTCAGCCGCAGGAGGTCGCGGCCGGCGAAGAGGATCTCTCCGGCGCGGATGCGGCCGGGCGGCGGTACGAGGCGCATGACCGAGAGCGCGGTCATCGTCTTTCCACAGCCGGACTCTCCTACCAGGCCCAGGGTGCGGCCGGCGTCGAGGTCGAGGCTGACTCCGTCGACCGCGAACGCCTCCCCCTGGGAGGTGACGAAGCTGGTGCGCAGGCCGCGCAGCTCGAGCAGCGCCAAGGACCGCCTCCCTCTTCAGCCGGCCAGCCCCTCGCGCGGATCGAGCCGATCGCGCAGGTGGTCGCCGAGGAAGTTGAAGCTCATCACGGTGAGGAAGATGAAGACTCCGGGCGCGAGAATCCACGGGTACTTGAGGAGATTCTGCACGTTCTGGGCGTCGGCGAGAAGATTGCCCCAGCTGGCGCTCGGCTCCTGGATGCCGAGCCCGAGAAGGGAGAGCGCGCTCTCGCCGAGGATGAAGGACGGGATGCCGAGCGTCGCGGCGACGATCGTGTAGTTCAGCGTTCCGGGAATCACGTGCCTGCCGATGATTCGCGCCCGCGAGGCGCCGAGGGCCCGCGCCGCCTCGACGTACTCGGCCTCGCGCAAGGTGGCCACCATGCCGCGGATGACGCGCGCGAAGCTCGCCCAGCTGATCAGGCTCATGATGGCGACGATGAGGAGGAAGGTCACCGGAGAGGACAGGCCGGACGGGATGACCGCCGCCAGGGCGAGCAGCAGGTAGAAGGACGGCAGCGCCATCTCGATCTCGACCACGCGCATGATCACGCTGTCGGTCCAGCCCCCGAAGTAGCCGGCGATCGAGCCCAGCAAGGTGCCGAGGGAGAGGCTCAGGGCGACCCCGACGATGCCGATCCCGAGGCTGACGCGGCCACCGTAGACGATGCGCGAGAAGAGGTCGCGACCGAGGCCGTCGGTGCCGAGCAGGAAGAACTTCGGCTCCGCCCGGGGGAGTGGTGAACAGGTGCCCGCGGTAGAGCAGCCGCACCGGGACGACCTCCTCGCGCTGCCGCTCGTAGCGGCGGGTGAGCGGATCGGCGAGGCGATAGGGATGGGTGTAGAGCACCGACTCGCCCCACTGCCCCGGCGGGCGAACGTACAGAGGGGACGGCGGGCAGTTGGGGAAGCGGCGGTTCTGCTCCGCGTAGCCGTAAGGGGCGACGACCGGCGCAAAGAGGGCGGCCAGGTAGAGCACCGCCAGCAGCGCGGCGCTCGCCCACACCGCGGCGCCGCCGCCGCGCAACCAGCCGCGCCTCATCGCGCCGCCTCCAGCCGGGTGAAGTCGATGCGCGGATCGACCATGGTCAGCGCCACGTCGGCGAGGAGATTCCCGGTGAGCAGGAGCACCGATCCCATCAGCACCGAACCCATGACCAGATAGATGTCGAGCGAGCGGACGGCCTCCAGCAGGAGCGTTCCCAGCCCTTGCAGGTTCATCACCGCCTCGACCAGGGCCGCGCCGCCGAGCAGCGTCCCCACCTCGTAGCCGGCGAGCGTGACGAAGGGGTTGAGGGCGTTGCGCAGGATGTGCTTGCCGACCACGAGGCGCTCCGGCAGGCCCTTGGCGCGCGCGGTGCGCACGTAGTCGGAGCGCTTGATGGCCAGAACGTTGGCGCGCATGAGGCGCATGAGGCTCGCCATGCCGCTGGTGCCGAGCACGAGCACCGGCAGCACCAGGTGGTGGGCCCGGTCGAGCAGCTTCCCCCACGACGTGAGGCCGTCGTAGCCGATCGAGATCGTGCCGCCGACCGGGAACCAGCCGGTCGCCAGGGCGCCGTACATGAGCAGGAAGGCGAGGAAGAAGTTGGGGACCGACATGCCGAGGAAGGCGAGGAAGGAGAGCACTCGGTCGGCCAGGCTGCGCGGGTAGAGGGCGGCGAAGACGCCGATCGGGATGGCCAGCGACCAGGCGAAGACGATGCTGGCGACGGCGAGGATCAGCGTGTTGACGGCGCGGCTGCCGATCAGATGGGCGACGCTGACCCGGTAGGC
This sequence comes from uncultured bacterium, assembly GCA_963721115.1. Lineage (GTDB taxonomy): Bacteria > Desulfobacterota > Binatia > HRBIN30 > CADEER01 > CAVRIA01. The sequence continues at coordinate 65,838 of CAVRIA010000015.1, read as the reverse complement.
GATCGACACCCCGAGGTCGAGCCGCGCCGCGTTCCACGCCCACCTGCCGTAGCGAACGAGGAGCGGATCGCCGTAGCCGAACTCGCGCTCCATCCGGGCGATCGTCTCGGGCGCGATCGACGGGTTCATCTTGAGCTGGTCGAAGTAGTCGCCGGGCGCGAGATCGACGGCCAGGAAGGCGAGGAAGGTGATCCCGAGAAGCAGCGGGACCATCACCAGGATGCGCCGTAGGAGGAAGCCGCCCATCTACGGTGCGAACTCGATGCTCTCCGGCCGGTAGACGCCCCACACGGTCGGGTAGAAGTTCTCGAGCTTGTTCGTGTAGGCGGTGAAGCGGGTCTCCAGCACGGTGTCGATCATCGGCAGCTGCTCGTGCAGGATCTCCTGGATGCGCCAGTAGACCTGGCGCCGCTTGTCGGGATCGAGCTCGCGCGAGCCCTCGCGCAGCAGGCGATCGATCTCCGCCTCCCAGTCGGTGGCGGGAGAGGGCTGGTTCGGATTCCAGAGGTGGAGGTTGCCGCTCGAGCGCAGCAGGTTCGCCGCGTTGTGGGGCTCGATGGCGCCGGTGAAGCCCATCAGCACGGCGTCCCAATCGAAGGTCGTGTCGAGCTTCTCGACCAGCAGGGTGAAATCCAGCGGGCGGTAGTTCACCTTCATGCCCAGCGCGCTCCAGTCCTGCTGCAGGATGGAGCACATCTTCTCGCGCACCTGGTTGCCGGCGTTGGTGTTGAGATCGAACTCGACCGGGTTCCCGTTGCGGTCCTCGATGACGCCGTCGCCGTCCCGGTCCTGGTATCCGGCGTCGGCGAGGATCTTGCGGGCCAGGTCGAGGTCGTACTCGTAGTCCTTCACGTGCGGATCGTAGAAGATCGTGTTCTCGGGGGAGATGTAGGACGTCGACGGGCGCCCGAAGCCGTTCAGGCAGTTGACGATCAGCGACTGCTTGTCGATGGCGTGGGCGAGGGCCCGCAGAAAGTGCTTGTCCGTGAACCAGTCGAGGCGGGGGTCGCGCTTGCCGTCCTTCACGTAGTGGGCGGGGTTGCGATTGAAGGTGACGAACAGCGAGCCGGTGTCGAGGCCGATCTCCTGGACGACGATGCCGAGCTCTCTTCTCGCGATCGTGCAGGTCCGGTACCTCCTCCGGTCGCGGGTTGTGGATGCTGGTCTCGCCGGCGAGGAACTTCAGGTAGGCCGTGTCCTGATCGGGGAGGATGCGGATGATCCTCGTCTCGATGTAGGGCAGCGGCGCGCCGTTCTCGTCCTTCATCCAGTAATGCGGGTTGCGGCGCAGCTCGATGTACTGCGCCGGCACGTATTTCACCATGCGATAGGCGCCGGTGCCGATGATCTGATCGGGGGGCGTGTCGATACCCCATTTGCTGGCTGAACTGCCCGGCGGCGAGCGCGTCGCCGAGGACGTGCTTGGGAATGATGGGAACGCCGATCGAGTTGAGCAACGGAGCGAAGGGGCGCGGCAGGCGGACGCGCACGGTGTAGTCGTCCAGCGCTTCGACCTTCAGACGCTGGCCGTCGACGGTGAGCACGTGCTTCAGGCTGTTGGGCACGCGGTCGTCGTAGATGGCGTCGAAGGTGAATACGACGTCGGCGGCCGTGAACGGCTTACCGTCTTGCCACAGCACGTCGTGCCGCAGGTGGAAGGTGCACTCGGTGCCGTCGGCGTCGTACTCCCAGCGCGTGGCGAGGGACGGCTCGATCTCGGTCGTGCGTGGGTCGAGGCGCACCAACGCGTCGAAGAGCTGGCCGATGGCGACGTTCGACGGTTCGTCCACGGCGAGGATGGGGTTGAAGGTCTTGGGGTCGGAGATCGTCGCGGTGAGGAGCGGTTGCTCGCGGGCGGCGAGCGGCGCCGGAGTGGGGGTGCCCGAGGGAGGCGGGCCGTTCGAGGTCGAGGGACAGCCAGCGGCGAGGGATGCCGCCAGCAGGGTTCCGAGCAGGCCGGCTGCTCTCACGGCGCCACCTGGTCCATGTCCACCTCCTTGCTGCCGGGCGGCGTCTGCAGGGCGAAGATCTCGTTCGAGAGCGGCGGGTTCACCTCCGGATCGCGCAGATCGACGTCGATACGCCGCCCCGAAGGCGGCAGCTCCAGGGAGATGTGGGCCGGCAATCGGATGCCGCCGACGGCGGCGTAGTCTCCGTATGTGACTTGCAGCAGGACGTATCCGGCGGCGTCGCGCCGTTCGTAGCGAATCGGCTCGAGTCCCGAGTCGAGCCAGAGGACGCGGACGCCGTCGCCGCTCTGCTGCCAGAGCTGGATGGAGCCTTCGTCGCGCGACACCACACCGCCGCCGCCGGGGAACATCGGCGGCGTGCCGAGCAGCAGGTCGACCGCCAGGGCGATCGGCAGATCTACCTGCGCGTACCGGGCGAGGTTCCCGATCGAGGCGACTCCGCGGTAGACGGTGTTGTCGTCGCGGTCGTAGGCGGCGAGCCGGCCGTCACGGGCGGCGAGCACGAAGACGGTGCCGAACGGGGACAGGACCTCGAAGCGCAGCCGGTCGGGGCGTTCGGCGACGATCACCTGTTTGGCGCTGCGCGACTCGTCCGCGGTCGTGTAGCGGAGCCGGGCGATGCTGCGCAGACTGGTCACTGCCGCGCGTCGCTCGGCCATCGAGCGCTGCAGAACGTCCCGCGTGGGAAGGGTCGCCGGAACCGGGGCGGAGGGTGCGGGAAGCGGTGCGCGTGCCGCACAGCCGGCCAGTGCCAGTACGGCCAGCAGCGGCCGGGCACGCCGCATTTACGAGTCTCCCCGCCGCAGCGGCGCTCCCTGCAACTCCTCGATCTTGGCGCGGATGCGCGCTGCCTGCTCCGTGTCCTTGGTCCGGCTGAGGGCGTCGCGATAGACGCGCAGCGCCTCCGCGGAGCGCCCGGCGCGGCTATAGGCGTCGGCCAGGTGCTCGGCGATTGTCGGGTCGTCGTCGGCGAGGGACACGGCGTGCTCGAGCTGCTCGATCGCCTCGTCGTACTCGCCGCGCTGGTAGTACACCCAGCCGAGGCTGTCGATGTAGTAGCCGTCGCGCGGGCTGATGGCCAGAGCGCGTCGAATCAGGCTCTCGGCCTCGTCGAGGCGAACTCCCTGCTCGGCGTAGGTGTATCCGAGGTAGTTGAGCGCCGCGGCGTTCTTCGGGTTGATCTCGATGGCTCGCGTCATGTGGATGACCGAGCGGTCCTTCTGCTTGTTCTCGTCGTAGAGCGCGCCGAGCGTGAACTGATAGCGGTCGTTGTCCGGGTGCGCCTCCACGAGCTTCTTCATGAGGACGATGGCGCTAGAGAGATCGCCGTTCTCGCGCGACAGGCTGGCAGCGTAGCTCAGCAGCCCCTCGTCGTCGGGCTTGACCTTGAGCGCCTCGTGAATCTCCTTCTGGGCTCGATCGAGGTCGTCCTGCTGCTGGTAGATCGATGCGACGTGCAGGCGGGCATCGACGAACCACTCGTGCTCGGGTGGGATGCGATGGAACTCCTCGATCGCGTGGTCGTAAGCGTGCGTCTGCTCGTATACGGACGCCAGGTAGTAGCGGACGCGGTAGTTGTCCGGCTCGGCGGCGAGGACCAGGCTGAACTCGGTGACGGCGCGGTCGTAGTCGCCGGTCTCGAACAGAATGAGGCCGATCTTGGTGCGCGTGTCCTGCGGGTCGGTGTCGACCTTCTCCAGCTCGCGGAACTGCTGCAGCGCGTCGTCGAACTTGCGCTGCCGGACGTAGAGGCCGCCGAGCCGGCGTCGGATCTGCGCCTTCCCCGGGTTCGCCTGCAGCACCTGCTCGTAGACCTTGATGGCCTCCTGCGGCTTCTTCTCGATCTCGTACAGAAGCGCGAGATCGATCATCACGGGCTCCGACTGTGGGTTGAGCTTCAGCGCCGCCTTGTAGGCCTCCTCCGCCTGGTCGTACTGCTCCGCCGCGGCGTAGACGCGGCCCAGGTAGTACTGGGCGAGGAACGAGTGCGGATCCATCTCGACCAGCGATTCGAGGGTCGCGATGGCCTTGTCGAAATCCTGCTCCTTTCCGTACAGGATGCCGAGCAGCAGGCGAGCCTTCTGGTTCTCCGGATCGAGGCGGAGAACGTCGCCGTACTGCTCGATGGCCTGGTCGTCCTCGCCGAGCGCCGACGAGATGTCGGCGAGCAGCAGGCGGCCTTCCATGTTGTCGGGGTCCAGCCTCACCGCCGCCTGGCACTCGATGCGCGCCTCCGGCAGCATCTCCTGGCGAACGTACAGCGATGCCAAACGCCGGCGCAGGAGGGCGCTGTTGGGATCGGCCAGAACGGCGTCGCGTAGCGCTTCCAGCGCTACCTTGTCATCGCCGGCGGTCAGGGCGAGGATTCCCTTCAAGTAGTCGCCGAGCGGGCGGGCCTCGGGCGGCAGACTGGCGTCCCGCCTCTCCGCGGCGCCCAACTCCGTCCAGTCGATCTTGTCGAGCGACGGCGATTGCCTTCGCAGCGAGCCGCACCCCGCCGCCAAAAGCAGGGAGACACCGAGAACGAACAACCGATTGTGCCTGGGAAGCATAGTGGGGGATTCCAAAATTGTTTTCTCTAACATAACGCCCCAGGTGGGTCCATCAACGCCCGGCCCCGCCGGCGGCCGTCCGACACCAGAGGAGCGCAGGATTGAGCGCGCCGCGGGCGTCGTCTAGAGGGTAGAGCGAGCGGATCGATGCGAGTTGGTAGCTCGAGGAATGGCACGAAACGGCTGGCGGTGGCCTTCGCCGGCGCGGCTCTGGGCCTCCTGGTCGGGTCGCTGCCGACGGCGGCCGGGGAGCCGGGGCCGGGCGTCTGGCAGCGGCTCGAGCCCGGCCTCGAGTACGCCTCCTTCCGGTCACCCGTGCCGGCGGAGGGGGGCGACTCGCGCATCCGCGTTCTGCGCATCGATCCGCGGCGCTTCGAGCTCCAGCTGCTGAACGTCTCGGCGTTTCCGGACGGCGCTCCGATGACGGCAAAGGAATGGGCGCGCCGCCATGACCTGGTGGCGGCGACCAATGCCAGCCTCTATCAGGCCGACTACCGGACCAGCGTCTCGCTGATGAAGACGCGCGATCATACGAACAACCCGCGCCTGTCGAAGGACAACGCCATTCTGGCATTCGACCGCCTCGACGACGCGGTCCCGCCCGTGCAGATCATCGACCGCACCTGCGACGACCTGCCCGGCCTGCAGGAGCACTACGGCGCTCTGGTGCAGAGCATTCGCATGATCTCGTGCCAGGGGAAGAACGTGTGGCGTCCGCAGGACAAGGCCTGGAGCACCGCCGCGATCGGGATCGACCGCGCCGGGCGGGTACTGTTCATCCACGTGCGCTCGCCGTTCAGTACGCACGACCTCATCGAAGGCCTGCTCGCCCTCCCTCTCGAGCATCTCCCGGGCGATGTACGTCGAGGGCGGCCCGCAGGCCCAGCTCTACGTCCAGGCGGGCGGTCGCGAGCTGGAGTTCGCCGGCACGTACGGAAGCCCCCTCGGCGTCGCCGCGGATCTCTACGTTGCGCCGATCCCGAACGTCATCGGCGTGCGCCGCATCGCCGTGGCCTCGCCCGATGGCGCGGCCCTCGTTCCCCCGTCACCGGCTCCCTCCGCTGCCGCCACGCCCCGTTGAGGAAGGTTGGGACAGGTTGTTGGTTGTTGGGTTGTCGGGCGACGACCAACAACCCAACAATCTCGCAACCCGACAACCTTCGATGAGCACGCTCTACGCCAGCTCCTCTCCGGCCGCCGACCCGGGGGCGGCGATCGCGTAGAGCGCGATCAACGGCGTGACCAGCACGGCGAGCAGGGCGGCGAAGGTCGCCTTGAAGGTGACGAAGGACCAGAACTGCAGATCGGTGACTTCCAGGCCGTCCAGGACCGCAATCGTCAGGGGCGCCACGGACACCGCGCACGCACCGCCCAGGTAGGCCGCGCGCCGCACAGTGCCGCGTGGCAACCGCGCCAGGAGGCCGTGCGACTCGACGCTCCAGCCCGGCGCGGCGAGCGTGCCGGCGCGCACCCGCGAGCGGGCGAGCGGCGTGACGATGAGAGCGGTGAAGAAGGGCAGGAAAAAGCAGGTGCCGATCGTGTCCCCGGCGATGCTCTGCGAGCCCCAGAGGGGGACCGAGGCGAGGCGGTTGAAGAGAAGCCAGGCGATGCCGGCGTTGAGGGCAAAGTTGACGACGGCGGCGCCGACCCCCTGTTCCAGCAGCAGGTAGCGGCGCTGCTCGGGAGAGAGGGAAGTCTTCATCGACCGCTCGTGTCGGTCGGCTGCGCGGCCTCCTCCGCGGGGTCTCGCGGCGCACCGGCGCCCGGCTCTTCGGCGGGCCGCCGGCGCGCGTGCTCGACGCGATAAACGACCTCGCCGGGCATGATCCAGCCGAGCTTCTCGCGCGCCAGCTTCTCGAGATAGGCGTCGTCCGATTCGAGACGCCTCAGGTGCTCGCGCAGATCGTGGTTCTTCTGCGCCAAATCGAAGGCGACGCTCTCGGCGTGCTCCTGCTGGGCCTGCAGGAGCCGCAAGTGAATCACGCCGCGGCTGCCGAAGACGGCGAAGAAAGCGAACAGCGCCAGCACGGCGATGCTGCCGAGGAGCACGCCTTTGTATTTCCGGGGTAGGGGCGGTAGAAGCCTCATCGCTATCGCTCGCGGCGCGCATCTTATCTGAAGCGGCGCCACCGAGGCAACGTGATGGAGGAATGGCCGTGCGGATTCGGAAAGTGATCGCGCGCGAGATTCTCGACTCGCGCGGCAACCCCACCGTGGAGGTCGACGTTCACCTGAGCGAGGGTGCCGTCGGCCGCGCCGCTGTGCCGTCCGGGGCTTCGACGGGCGAGCACGAGGCGCTGGAGCTGCGCGACGGGCAGAAGCGCTACCTCGGCAAGGGGGTGCGCAAGGCGGTACGGCACGTCAACGAGATCATCGCCCCCAAGCTGCGCGGACGCGACGCGGCGAATCAGGAGGCGATCGACCGGTTGATGATCGATCTCGACGGAACCGCCAACAAGCGCCGCCTCGGTGCCAATGCCATCCTCGGCGTGTCGTTGGCGGTGGCCAAGGCGGCCGCCGCGGCGGCCGGAGAGCCCCTGTTCCGCTATCTCGGCGGCCGCCAGGCCGTCACCCTGCCGGTGCCGATGCTCAACATCCTGAACGGCGGCGCGCACGCCGACAGCTCGGTGGATCTGCAGGAGTTCATGGTGGTGCCGGTCGGAGCGGCGCGTTTCTCCGAGGCGCTGCGCATGGGGACCGAGGTCTTCCACACCCTGAAGCAGGTTCTCACCGAGCGCGGCTTCGGCACCGGCGTCGGCGACGAGGGAGGCTTCGCCCCCCTGCTGCCGTCCAACCAGGACGCCATCGAGGTGATCCTGCAGGCGATCGAGCGCGCCGGCTACGCGCCCGGACGCCAGATCGCGATCGCCCTCGACCCGGCCGCGAGCGAGTTCTACGAGGACGGCACCTACGTCTTCCGCAAGTCGGACGGCGCGAAGAGATCGAGCTCGCGCATGACCGACTTCTACGCCAGGTGGGCGGCGCGCTATCCGATCGTGTCGATCGAGGACGGGCTCGCCGAGGACGACTGGGAAGGTTGGGAGAACCTGACCTCGCGCCTCGGCAGCAAGCTGCAGCTCGTCGGCGACGATCTCTTCGTGACCAGCCCCGAACGCCTGCGCCGCGGCATCGAGCTCGGGGTGGCCAACTCGATCCTGATCAAGCTCAACCAGATCGGCACGCTGACCGAGACCCTGGAGACGGTCCGGATCGCCAAGCGGGCGGGCTACACCACGGTCATCTCGCACCGCTCGGGGGAGACCGAGGACGCGACGATCGCCGACCTCGCGGTCGCCGTCAACGCCGGCCAGATCAAGACCGGCAGCCCGTGCCGCGGCGAGCGCACCGCCAAGTACAACCAGCTCCTGCGCATCGAGGAGATGCTCGGCCGGCGAGCCGAGTATCCGGGGCGCGCGGCGTTCAAGCGCCGCCGTTGACGGGGCGGACAGTACGCGCCGCGGCTTCCACCCGCCTCAGGCGGCGGTGAGCGGGTCGGGCGACGCGTCGCCCTCGTCGCGCCCTTCCTGCTGGCGCGCCCACATCTCCGCGTAGCGGCCGCCGCGCGCCAGCAGCGCCGCATGGCGGCCGCGCTCGACGAGGGCGCCGTCCTCGAGCACCAGGATCTCGTCGGCGTCGACCACGGTCGAGAGCCGGTGCGCGATGACCAGGGTCGTACGGCCGCGCGCCAGCTCCCGCAGATTCGCCTGGATCTCCTGCTCCGTGCGCGTGTCGAGCGCCGAGGTGGCTTCGTCGAGGACCAGGATCCGCGGGTCCTTCAGGATCGTGCGGGCGATGGCGACGCGTTGCTTCTCGCCGCCGGAGAGCTTGAGGCCGCGCTCGCCCACCGTCGTCTGCCAGCCGTCGGGCAGCGCCTCGACGAAATGCTCGATGCGCGCCATGGCCGCGGCGCGGCGCGCCTCCGCTTCGCTCGCCGACGGGCGCCCGTACAAGATGTTGTAGAGGATCGTGTCGTTGAAGAGCACGGTGTCCTGCGGGACGATGCCGATGGCGGCGCGCAGGGAGGACTGCGTGACGTCGCGGACGTCCTGGCCGTCGATCAGGATGCGTCCCTCGCTGGCGTCGTAGAAGCGGAACAGCAGGCGGCTGATCGTCGACTTACCGGCGCCCGAGGGCCCGACGATGGCGACGGTGCCCCCCGCCGGAGCCGTGAAGGACACGCCCTTCAGGATGGGACGCCGCGGGTCGTAGTAGAAGGAGACGTCCTCGAAGCGCACCTCACCGGCGTCGCGGCGGAGCGGCGCCGCGCCGGGGCGGTCGGCGATCTCGCGTTCCACCTCGAGGAGCTCGAACATGCGCTCCATGTCGATCAGTGCCTGCTTGATCTCGCGGTAGACGAAGCCGAAGAAGCCGAGCGGCTGGTAGAGCTGCAACAGGTAGGTGTTGGCGAGGACGAAGTCGCCCACCGTCAGGGTACCGGCGACGATGCCGCGCCCGGCCATGTACATCACGATCGTCATCCCGACCGAGATGATCGACGCCTGGCCGATGTTGAGGAGGGACAACGACGCCTGGCTCTGCACGCCGGCGCGCTCGTAGGCGCGCAACGCCTCGTCGTAACGGCGCGCCTCGTGCTCCTCGTTGCCGAAGTACTTGACCGTCTCGTAGTTGAGGAGGCTGTCGATGGCGCGCGTGTTGGCCCGGTTGTCCTGCTCGTTCATGCGGCGGCGGAACTCCAGGCGCCACTCGGTGACCGTGAGAGTATAGGCGATGTAGGAGACCACCGTCACCACCGTCACCAGAGCGAACCAGATGCTCAGCAGCCGCCACAGGATGACGAAGACCATCAACAGCTCGAACAGGGTCGGCAGGATGCTGAAGAGCATGAAGCTCAGCAGCGATTCGATCGCCTTGGTGCCGCGCTCGATGGAGCGCGACAGGCCACCGGTCTGCCGCTCGAGGTGAAAGCGCAGGGACAGGGCGTGCAGATGGCGAAACACGCCGAGAGCGACGGTCCGTATCGCCCGTTGCCCGACGCGGGCGAACACGGCGTCGCGCAGCTCGGCGAACAACAGCGACAGGATGCGCGCCGTGCCGTAGGCGACGATGAGGCCGAGCGGCACCACGAGCGCCGGCCCGGCGTGGCCGTCGAGCGCGTCGATGGCGCGCTTGTACAGGATCGGCACGTAGACGTTGGCGATCTTGGCGGTGATCAGGAACGCCAGCGCGACGACCACGCGCGCCCGCAGGGCGGGCTCGCCGCGCGGCCACAGATACGGCAGCAGCGATTCGATCGCCCCCGCGCCGAGGAAGCTCCGCTTTCGCCGCGCGCTCATCCTCCACCGAGAATCGGGCCTCACCCGCCGAGCAGCCAGCTCACCGCGGCGACGGCGCCGATGATGCCGCACAGATCGGCGATGAGACCCGCCGCGAGGGCGTGGCGCACGCGCGTGACCGCGACGGCGCCGAAGTAGACGGCGAGGACGTAGAAGGTGGTCTCGGTGCTGCCCTGCAGAACCGAGACGAGATAGCCGACGCGCGTGTCGGGGCCTTCCGCCTTCAGGATCTCGGCCATGATCGCGTAGGCCCCCGAGCCCGACAGCGGACGAAGCAGCGCCATCGGCAGAGCCTCGGCCGGGAACCCGAGCGGCGCGGTGTAGGGCCCGGCGGCGCGCACCAGCATGTCGAGCAGGCCCGAGGCGCGGAACATGGCGGCGGCGACGATGATCGCGACCAGGAAGGGAATGATGCGCACCGCCACCTGAAAGCCCTCGCGCGCGCCGGTGATCATGGCGTCGTAGACGGCGACACGTTTGGCCAGCCCGTACAGGAGCATCACCGCGATCAGCACCGGCAACAGCCAGGTGGAGAGCGCGGCGCGCAGCAGGGCGGCGGCGTCCTCGCCGCCCGCCAGGCCGCGGCGCAGGTGGAAGGCGAAGCCGACGGCGAGGGTGCCGATCGCCAACAGCGCCACCGCGCAGCCGGCGGGGGAGGTGGGCCTCTCGCCGCCCAGCTGGTCGGCGCCGGGGAGGTCGAGCGGCTCGGCTGACCGGCGCCGCTTCGCTCGGCGCGTAGGCGGTGACCGGCGCGACGACGCGCTGCAGCAGCTTGGCCGCCGCGATTCCCGCCAGCGTGGAGAAGGAGGTCGCGATCAGCGTCGGCAGCCAGATGCCGGCGGCATTGTGCGATCCGACCGAGGCGCGCAGCGCGATGACGCCGAGCGGAGCGAGAGCGACGTTCGACGTGTTGATGGCGAGGAACAGCGCCATCGCGTTGGTGGCCACGCCCGGGGTCGGGTTGAGGCGGTTGAGCTCGATCATCGCCTTGATGCCGAAGGGGGTCGCGGCGTTGCCGAGCCCGAGCATGTTGGCGGCGATGTTCATGATCATCGCGCTCATCGCCGGATGATCGGGCGGAACCTCCGGAAAGAGGCGCGTCATCACCGGGCGCAGCGCCCGCGCCAGCGAATGCAGCAGCCCGCCTTCCTGCACGATGCGCATCATCCCCAGCCAGAAGGCCATGATCCCGATCAGGCCGATGGCGAGCGTGACCGCGGCCTTCGCCGACTCGACGGAGGCGGTCGAGACCTCCGGCATCTTTCCGTTGAAGGCGGCGGCCACCACCGAGGCGACGATCAGGGCCAGCCAGATGGCGTTCATCATGGCGGGAGCGTTGTAGCATCGATCGGGCTGCAAAGAGGAACGAGGGCGCCGGGGCGCGCGGTGGAAAGCGCAAAGAGGCGGAGGTAGAGGAGCGGCAGGGGAGGGCACATGCTCGAGCAGGGGAGGCGAACCGGTCTGTTGTTGGCGGTCGCATTGGTGCTGATCGCGCCCGGACGCGCCGCTGCCGTTGCCGCGCTGGCCGGCGATTGCGACGGAAGCGGGGTGGTCACCATCGACGAGCTGGTGCGTGGGGTGAACATCGGGCTGGACGAGATCCCCCTGGACGCCTGCCCGGCCTTCGATGTCGACGGCGACGGCGCGATCTCCATCGGCGAGTTGATTCTGGCCGTGAATCGCGCCCTGAATGGAGCGATGGAGCCGTCCCTGGCCGTGCGCGGCGTGATCGAGGGCTTTTACGGCCCGCCGTACACGTTCGATCAACGGCGCGATCTGTTCCGCTTCCTGGCCGACGCCGGCCTCAACACCTACGTCTACGCTCCCAAGCTCGATCCCTACCACCGCGACCGCTGGCGGGAGCCCTACCCGACCGAGCTCCTCGAGCACTTCGGCGAGCTGGCGCAGATCGGCGGGGCGATCGGCGTGCGCTTCGTCTACGCCCTCTCCCCCGGGCAGGACTTCGACCCGGCCGCCGGCGACACGGCGCAGGTGGAGCGGAAGCTGCTCAGCCTGTTCGAGGTCGGCGTGCGGGACTTCTGCCTTCTCTTCGACGACATCGCGGCGAACACGGCGTCGGCCGACCCCGAGGTGCAGGTCGACCTGGTCGCCGATACGTTCACCTTCCTGCGCCAGCTCGACGCCCGTACGACGTTGTGCTTCATTTCGAACTTCTACACCGGCACGGCCGAGCAGTTCGCGACCGACGCCTCGCCCTTCCAGGCGCTGTTCCCGACGCCCTCGTCTTCCTATTACCGCGCGTACGAACGCATCCCCGGCGAAGTGCCGATCATGTGGACCGGGCCGGCCGTGTTCACCGACCGCCTCACCGGGGCGCAGGCGCGCGCCTTCCAGGCCCTCGCCGGCCGGCCCGTGCTCGTCTGGGACAACTACCCGGTGAACGACACGGTGCTCGCCAACGAGCTCTTCCTGGGGCCTTACAGCGGGCGCGACACGACGCTCGGTGATTCTCTGCAAGGCGTCCTGCTCAATCCGATGCTGCAGCCGCAGGCGACCAAGATCCCCCTCTGGACCGCCGCCTCCTTCTTCTCCTCCGGCCGCGGCTACGACCCGGAGGCCGCCTGGGAGGAAGCCCTCGAGGTGGCCAGCAACGGGCGCGGCACCGACGCCTTGCGCAGGCTGGCGCAGCAGTTCCGCAGCCACCCCCTGATCGGCGACGATCGCGAGTCGGCGCCGCTGGCCGACGCGATGGAGGCCTTCTTCTCGACTGGCTCGGTGCCGAGCCGGACGGCGCTGGGCGACCTGTTCGCCGCGTACGCGCGCAACGAAGAGGAGTTGGAGACATCGCTCGGGAATCCCGGCCTGCTGGCGGAGCTGCGGGAGCCGGCGCACAAGCTCTCCCTGCTCGGCGAGGCGGGCACCGTCGCGCTGCGCCTCCTCGATCTCGAGCGCGGCGGCCAAGGGTTCGACGTCGCCGAGCTCGAGTCCGCGGTGGCCGCGGCCGACGAGATTCCCTGGCGCGTGGGGGCGAACACGCCCATTCCGCCGGTGCTGGCGCGGCTGCTCGGCGAGCACGACGCGCGCGACGCCGACGTGTTCGGCGACTTCTTCGCCAGGGTCCTCGAGGAGCTGCGATCGGCGGCCGCGCGACGGCGTCGACCGACTACTCCTTCGCCGGCGTCGGAGAGACGGCCGGCACGGGGCCGCCGCCGCTGAGGTCTTTCTCGTACCGGGTCGTGTCCGTCTCGTACTTGCCGTAGAGCAGAATTCGCCAGGTGCGCGCGTAGGTCGAGGCCTGCGCCGGGCCGGCGCGGTAGACGAAGCCACCGTTGACCGCGTCCTGGAGGACGTACGAGACCTTGGCGAAGCCCTCCTGCGTATCCGACTTGTAGAGGGGCAGCTCGGGCACGGTGGCAAAGAGGGTCTCCAGGCGCGGGGTGCCGAAGAGGACCTCGGTCTGGTCGGTGCCGAGGGATCCGGCGAGCAGGGTCAGGATGAACTCGGCATCCTTGGCGTCGTGGACGATGCGCGCGCCGTGCTCGGCCAGGATCGCCTCTGCCGCGCCCCTCAGGTAGTCCTGGTCGAGCGGGTCGGCGGTCGAGAACACTTTGACGATCACGCTGCGGCCGTGCAGTGCGGGCCACTGCAGCTTCGTCAGGGCGCGGTCCATGGCCTCCGTTCCCAGCACCTGCTGGGTGGCGGTGCGCGCCGTGTTGGTCTTCAGGCGGCTGGTGCAACCGGCGGCGAGCGAGAGCAGGGTCGCGAAGGCGACGAGAGAGCGGCGGGTGCGACAGTGCATCGATCGAGAATCCCCCGTCAGCACGCGTCGACCAGAATGGCCGCCGCCAGGGTTGATGAGCATCGTTCGTCGCAGCATCCGTCCTCTTCGCGGGGCCTTCACCCCGCCCGGCCATCATACCGGGCGTGTGCCGCGAGGAAAGACTCCGCCGGGATCTTCGGCAGCCGATCTCCTTCAACTCAAACAGTTGCTCTGCCCCACAGCGGCGCAATCTTTCGGGTTTTTACCGCATCTCTCTCACTTGGTAACCCTTGACGCGACAGAACAAAGCGTCTTGAGTGGCCGGGTGAGCATTCGCGGGAACGCGGAGTACAAAAGGGGGGTTCGCATGTTCGTTTCCTTCCGGTCGATGCGGCAGTCTTGGCTTCCTCTCCTTCTCGTCGTCGGTCTCGTGCCGGCATCAATCCAGCTCGGCGCGCGGCGCGCCGACGCCCAGCAGTGCGTCGGCGACTGCAACGGGGACGGCGAGGTCACGATCGACGAGCTCATCCTCGGGGTGAACATCGCGCTCGGCACCCAGTCGGTGGACGTCTGTCCCGCCTTCGATGTCAACTCGGATGGGCAGGTGACGATCGACGAGCTCGTCAGCGCCGTCAACAACGCCCTGGACGGTTGCCCGGCGACCGCGACGCCGACGGATACGCGCACCGAGACCCCTGTCGCGGGAACGCCGACGCCGACACATTCGCTGACGCCGGCGAATACGCCGACGCCGGGCACCCCCGCTGCGACGGCTACCCCGACGGAGACCAGTCCCCCCGCAACCGCCTCGGCGACGCCAACCGATACCCCGGCTCCGCAGGCGGAGATCGTGATCGGCGTGGTGGCCGGCAGCGCCGGCACGACCGTACAGGTCGACGTCGAGCTCACTGCTCTGGAGGACGTCCTGGCGACGGACAACGACATCAACTTCGACCCCCATGCCGCGATCGGCATGCCGGCGGGAACGGTGGCGTGTACCGTGAATCCCGCGATCGGCAAGGACGAGTCGACCTTCGCCGTCCTGCCGCAGACCTGTACGCCCTTCGACACCTGCACCGGGATTCACGCCAGCATCGCGGGAGGCACCGATCCGATCCCCAGCGGCAGCGTTCTCTACACCTGCGACGTCGAGATCGCCGCCGATACGCCGGACGGCATCTACCCGCTGGCCTGCTCGAACCCGTCCGCAACCGGCACGTCGGGCCCGCTGGCGACGATCTGTCAAAACGGCATGGTGATCGTCGGTAACCCGCCGACGCCGACGCCGACGCCGGCGACGACGCGACTACCGACGAAGACGGAGCGCCCGACCAGCACCCCGATCATCTTGTCGACGTCGACGCCTACGGACACCGCGCCGCCCACGGAGACGCCGACACCGACGACCACGCCGACCGAGATCCCGGGGGATCCCAATTTCTTCTTCACCGCGCCCAGCCAGGGAATGGTCGTCATGGCGGGATCGGTGGGCGTCTCGTTGACGCTACCGGACAACGCCGACCTCGGCTCCCTCGCCGTCGAGCTCGACAGTAGCGAGGTGACGGACTCGCTCTCCGTCGAGCCCGGCTTGGCGGCGGGCACCGTCGCGGCGAGCGCGGGGGACCACGTCCTCGAGGCGACGGTCGACATCGACGGTATGCCGCGCCTGGCGAAGGTGAGCTTCACCGCGGTCGATCTGCTGAATCCGGACGAGTGCGAGATCCTCAACAACGAGGAGTGCCTGCTGCCGTACCCGTCGTCGCGCTTCCTGGTGCCGGACGGCAGTACCGCCACCGGGTTCCGCGTCCAGATCCCCGCCGCCGGCATGCCGGGCGTGAACGGCGACCCGGTGTCTCCCGATCCGATCAACCAGCTCGACGGCTTCAGCCCGGGCGTGCAGATCCTCATGCACTTCCCGCAGGGCGTCGATCCGGAGCAGTCCGAAGCCGCGCGCCTGCTCCCCGCCGGTTGCTGCGGGCAGCCCGCCGGGCCGCCCTGGATCGACACGCGCACCTACACGGGCCGCTCGCTGGAGGAGGACAGCCCCACCGTGCTGCTCGACGCCGACACCGGCGAGCGCGTCCTCCACTACATCGAGAACGACGCGCACGCCGAGGGCAACCCGAGCCGGCAGGCGCTGATCCTGCGGCCGGCCCGCATGCTCACCCCCGGCCACCGCTACGTCGTGGCGATGCGCAACCTGAAGGACCGAAACGGCGACGACATCGTCCCCGAGCCCGCCTTCGCCGCCCTGCGCGACGACCTGCCGACGAACGTTCCCGCCATCGAGCAGCGGCGCGCCTACATGGACGCGAACGTCTTCGCCATCCTCGCGGAGAACGGCATCGCGCGGCAGGACCTGGTCCTCGCCTTCGACTTCGTCGTGCAGAGCAACGACCAGCTGACGCGCCAGATGCTGTCGATGCGCGATCAGGCCTACGCGTACCTCCAGGAGGTCGAGGCCAACCCGAACGACGTCAACTTCACGGTCGACACCGTCGAGACGCACAACTGTGACGATCCCGGACAGGTGGTGTGGCGCGACGTCAGCGGGACCTTCCAGAGCCCGCTCTTCCTGACCGCCGATCCCAACGAGCCCGGGGCGCAGCAGCTCAACGTCGGCGACGACGACCTGCCGATTCAGAACGGCTTCATGAACCCGCCGTTCGACATCTCGATTCCGTGCAGCGTCCTGCAGGACGGCGTGGTGTCGCGCCCGATCGTCCTCGGCCACGGGCTCTTCGGCACCGGGGCGAGCATGACCAAGGGCATTCCGCCGCTGGCGGGCCAGTACGTGGACTGGACGTACATCGCCGGCGCCACCCTGTGGCGTGGGCTCTCCCAGCCCGACCTGAGTTTTGTCATCAACGACATCGTCGGCGTGGGGAACAGCCAGCTGAACAACTTCCCCGCCCTGCCGGACCGCCTGCGCCAGGGCATGCTGAACACCCTCGTCCTGGCGCGCATGATGAAGCTCGGCCTGTTCAACCGCGACACGGCCACCTTCCAGACGATGGACGGCAAGCCGGTGTTTCCGGGCCCCGAGGAGGAGGAGTACTACTACGGCATCAGCCTGGGCGGCATCATGGGGACCTGGTTCGCGGCCTTGACACCCGACATCGAGCGCTTCGGCCTCGACGTTCCCGGCATCAACTTCTCCTGCCTGCTGCAGCGATCGACCCAGTTCGGGCAGTTCCAGAGCCTGCTGGCGGGAGTCGGTCTGACCGATCCGATGCAGACCCTCCTCGGTCTCGGGCTGATCAACGAGCTGTGGGTGAGCGGCGAGCCCGCCGGCTACGCCTCGCACATCACCACCGATCCGCTGCCCGGCTCCGGCGAGCCCAAGCACATCCTGATGACCCCCGCCTGGCTCGACAAGCAGGTGTCGAATCAGTGCACCGAGATCGAGGCGCGAACGCTGGGCATTCCCAACCTCGCCGGCGCGTCGATCGTCGCCGAGCTGCAGGAAATTCCGGACGAGGAAGGACCGCTCTCCTCGGCGTTCGTGCTCTGGGACACCGGCGCCTTCGACCTCTTCAACCCGGCGCACCAGCCGTTCATCCCGCCGCTGGCGAATCTGATCCCGAGCTCGAAGTGCGATCCGCACGGCGCCCGGCCGGCGATCCCGGACAGCATCGTACAGCTGACCAACTTCCTGCAGCCGGGCGGCATGATCGCCAACACCTGCAACGGGCTGTGCGACGCCAGCGAGCCGAACGAGATCTCGGGCGGCGCCGCGATGCCCTGCGACCCGCTCAAGTAGCGCCGAGAGGTCCAGATCGGTTCCCGCCGCCGGCCAGGCGGCGGGAACCGAGAGATCACCGGCGACGTCTACACGTTCTGCGCCCGGAGCTTCACGCGACCGAGGTGCGCAACCGGTCGATGGCGTGTACGGGGGCGTCGTCGCCCTTCATCAGGTCGGCGATGGCGCCGTAGACCAGCTGCTGTTGCTGGACCATCGACTTGCCTTCGAAGACCGCCGAGACGACGCTGATCTCGAAGTGGCCCGGGCTCCCCGCCGCCACCTCGACGCGGGCGCCGGGAAGGGCGGACTCGATGGCCTTGCGCATTGTGGCGCCGATCTCGTCGGCGGAACCTGCGATCGGAAGCGACATGGCGGCGCCTAGTAGCGAGGGACCTTGGGGTCGACCTCGAGCGACCACGCATCGATGCCACCAACCATGTTGTGCGTGTTGGTGAAGCCGTGATCGCGGAAGTGCTCGGCCGCCGCCTGGCTGCGCCCGCCGTGATGGCAGTGGAAGACCAGCATCGTGTCCTTCGGCAGCTTCTCGATGGCCTGCGCCGTCTCGGCATCGAGCAGCCGGGCGCCGTCGATGTGTGCGATCTCGCGCTCCTCCGGGGTGCGTACATCGAGGAGCTCGAACGTCACGCCCTCGTCGAGCATCCTCTTCACCTCCGCGGGGCCGATCTGCTTCACCTGTCCGGGCGCGTTGGGGTTGTCGATGCGAAAGCCGGTGCCGGTCGGCGTCTCGACCAGGTCGATGCGGATGCCTTCGGCGCGCTGCGCCGTCGCCAGGTCCATGAGGACCGTGACGCCGTTGCTCTCCGCCTCGATCTCGTTGCCCTGGCGCGGAGACAGGCCGAGAGAGGGGTGGTACTGGGCGTCGATCGTCAGATGGACCTCGCCGCCGGGGTTGCGCTGCACGTACTCCACGATGCGGCTCGCCGCCGCCTCGGTGATCTCGATCTTCGGGACCACGCGCTCGGGAGGTGTGACGCCGAGTTTGCGGTGCAGCTCGCCGGAGCCGTACAGCTCGACGACGATGTCACAGCCGCCGACCAGCTCGCCCTTGACGTAGAGCTGCGGGATCGTCGGCCAGCTGGAGTACTCCTTGATTCCGTTGCGGATCTCGGGATCGGCGAGGACGTCCACCGTCTGATACTCGGACACGATCCCGTCCAGGATCTGCACGACCCGGCCCGAGAACCCGCACTGCGGCATGGTTCGGTTCCCCTTCATGAACAACACCACGTCCCCGCTCTCGATGAGGGACGAGATGCGCTGCCTGGTTTCTTCGTTGAGCGCCATGAAACTCCTCCTCTGCTCCGGGCCCGCCGGTGCCGAAGCCTGCGAAGCCGCGTCGGCTCCCTTTCTGCCCTGCCTACGGTGATCGACGTTCTCTCGGATCGAAGGTCCCGGTTCGGGGCCCTCTAGAGTCCACAATGTAGCGAAAACGATTTGCGGATGGAACGGCCCTGAGAGGTGGGGGGGATCGGGCGGGGAGGACTCGGCCCGGTGGGCCGGAGTTGCGACCGGAGAGCGGGCCGTGATCGAGACCTCGACCCGCTCTCCGGCGCGGGTCAGATCTTGGTTACGTTGACTGCCTGCGGTCCCTTTTTGCCTTGGGTCACTTCGAACTCGACCTGTTGGCCTTCATCGAGACTGCGGAAGCCCTCGGCT
This sequence comes from uncultured bacterium, assembly GCA_963721115.1. Classification (GTDB taxonomy): domain Bacteria; phylum Desulfobacterota; class Binatia; order HRBIN30; family CADEER01; genus CAVRIA01. The sequence continues at coordinate 46,879 of CAVRIA010000015.1, read as the reverse complement.
GCGATACCGGTGTGGTGGACGAAGACATCTTCGCCATCCTCGCGCCGGATGAAGCCGAAACCCTTTTCGGGGTTGAACCACTTCACGGTTCCTTGTGCCATGTGCGTTCCCTCCTTTCTGTAGATTCGTCTGAGGGAAGCAGCTTGCTCTGGCAGGCGGTGTCGGCCGCCGGTGTTAAGGCCGAGAGCGTTGGCTCGCTCGACCCCAAAGGGTTGCAGTTTCTCCTCGCTGACGCTCGCACATTAGCGCAGCTGCATTGACGAAGCAAGGAGTTTCCCTTCCAGCGCCAGGTCCCCGCGGGTCGGCCGGCGCTCCCGGCGCCGCTACTTCTTCTTCTGATAGGTGCCGACGAGCTCGGCTTTGGCGAGGATGTGGTCTTCCATCGCTTTCTCCAGGGCCGCCTTGTTCGGCGCGCCGAGGTCGGGCAGCACCGTGTCCAGCGCATACAGCTTGAAGAAGTACCGGTGGCGGCCGATCGGCGGGCAGGGGCCGCCGTATCCGCTCCGCTTCCAGTCATTTTGGCCTTGGCGCGTCCCGTCCGGAAGGTCCTCGTCGGACACGCCCTCCGGCAGCCCCTTGGCCGTCGCCGGCAGGCCGTAGAGTACCCAGTGGACCCAGGTCATCTTGGGAGCCTTGGGATCCGGCGCGTCGGGGTCGTCGACGATGAGAGCCAGGCCCTTGGCTCCGCCGGGGATACCGGACCACGAGAGCGCCGGCGAGACGTCCTGCCCTTCGCACGTGTACCTGGCGGGGATCTCTCCCCGCGGCTCGAAGCTCGGGCTGGTGATCGACAACGACATGGGCGACCCTCCTTTTTCATCCGCCCCCCGCCCCGGCGCCGGCGCCGCGGCCAGCGATACCAGGGCGAGAGCCAGGGCACGGAACGACACGGAGCCGGTCCGCATCCGATGATCGTTCAGTGGCACAGTGTCTTCCATTCCGCCATTGCGCTCGGGAACCTCCTCGCTGCCCCCCACTGTAAGGGGCGGAATCGCAGGCTTCCACCCCGGCCACTTCGCCGGCCGCGGTGCTGGAGCGATGTCCGGCATGCTATCTGATTTCGCGTGCCCGAGCTTCCGGACGTCGTGATCTACATCGAGGCCCTGCGGCCGCGCATCGTGGGACAGCCGCTGCAGGCCGTCCGCCTCGCCAGCCCCTTTCTGCTGCGCTCCGTCGATCCGCCGATCGCAGCGGCGGTGGGCCGGCGGGTGGTCGACCTCCGTCGCCTCGGCAAACGGATCGTGTGGTGTCTGGAAGGCGATCTGTTTCTGGTCTTCCACCTGATGATCGCCGGACGCTTCCGCTGGGGGCGCCGCGGAGCGCGGCCGCCCGGGAAGATCGCGCTGGCGGCGTTCGACTTCCCGACCGGGGCCCTGCTGATGACCGAGGCGAGCGGGAAGAAGCGCGCCTCGCTCCATCTGGTTCGCGGCGAGGCGGCGCTCGCCGAGCACGACAAGCGCGGTCTCGAGGTGCTCGAGGCCGACACCGCCTCGTTCCGAGCCGCGCTGTCGCGCGAGAGCCACACGCTGAAGCGAGCCCTGACCGATCCGCGGCTGTTCAGTGGAATCGGCAACGCGTACTCCGACGAGATTTTGCACGCCGCCCGCTTGTCGCCCGTCAAGCTCACCAGCCAGCTCACCGGCGAGGAGATCGGGCGCCTCTACGACGCCGTGCACACGACCCTGCAGCACTGGCTCGCGACGTTGAGAGAGGATTTCGGTGGTCGCTTTCCGGGCCCGGGGGAGATCACGGCCTTCCGCGAGGGCTTCGCGGTACACGGCCGCTATCGCCAGCCCTGCCCGGTCTGCGGCAGTCCCGTGCAGCGCATCCGCTATGCCGAGAATGAGACCAACTACTGCGCCACCTGCCAGACCGGGGGCCGCTTGCTCGCCGACCGCTCCCTGTCCCGCCTCCTCAAGGACGATTGGCCGCGCTCACTCGACGAGCTGGAGGAGCACAGAAGCGCGCGCCGGCTCGACCACTCGGGCCAGGAGACGTGAACGAGCTGGCGCTCGCGTCGCAACGATAATTGTCTGATAGGTGTCAATTCCCCCGAAAATCTGCTAATGTGCCAAAAAACGAGTTCAGCTCAAGGCTCAAAGTGGGCTCACCAGTTGAACTCACCGACCGCGGGACGGTTTCCCCGCGGGGCACGAGTAGTCGGGAAGTTACGGACGAGGCAAATACGCAGCGCCGCACTCCGACGATTCGAAAAACAGTAGGAGTACGGCAATGCGAGTAACAGGCACGGTCAAGTGGTTCAACGACGACAAGGGCTTCGGCTTCATCATCCGCGATGATGGCGAGAAGGACGTCTTCTGCCATCACAGCGCCGTCCAGGGCGACGGCTTCAAGAGCCTGAAGGAAGGCGCCAAGGTTGAGTTCGATGTGGTGGACGGGCAGAAGGGCCCCGCCGCGCAGAACGTCGTAACCCTTTAGGCAACGCCAAGACCTGCACAACGCGAACGGGCCCACCGATCTCGGTGGGCCCGTTTTCTCCAAAGCGAACAGGTCGACCCGAGACACGTACCCGGCCCGCACTTGGGGGTACAACGACCCCCCACCTGAACGCGTACGAGCCCCATCGAGAGCACTGAGCTCTCCACAGCTTCGCGGGCAATGCCCGCTCAAACGAGAGGGCTCCAATGAATGACATCGCGCGTCTTTCCTTCCGGGATGGTGGCGTGATTCTCCCGGCCGAAACACCTTCCGATCGCGACTTGCTGACCGCCAATTCCGGTCGCCAGCTCGGGTGAGTGCGCATGCTGTCTCAACGTCAGTTTCTCAGGCGCTTCTTCCGTGGGCTCTGGCAACGACGCGGCCGGATGCGCGGTTCGCTGGGCCTCTCGACCTCCAAAGGGGAACGAGATTTGGGGAACGACCGCGCGAAGGCGCGCGCGCGCTTCTGGGATGCGGTTCACGAGGGCCGGTCCGAAGCGGAAGCCCAATGTTCGAAGCGAGAGCCGCGACACGCGGAGGAGTGAGTCCCCGATGATCGGACATCTGCAAGGGCGCAACCCTTGCGACAACCTGAATCATCGACGCGAGAACGCATCGGTGCGCCATTGCCCGGCGTGTGGTGACGTCGTCAACGACCGCGTCCGTAGGCGAAACTGCACCGACGCACAGCATGCGGCAGAGCGCCGCCAGTACAGCGTATTTTGCGTCGATTGCGGAACGAGACTGAGCTCTGATGGTTGAGAGGACGCTCCTCGCCGCGCTCCAACCTGCCGGCGCGAGCATGACACCGCCTCGAAATCACGGGTGAACGAGATCCAAAGGAGGAAGGTTCGATGGGCGACAAATCTCCGAAGTCCGTACGCCGGCAAAAGACCCAAAAGCAGTCGAAGAACAGCGCAGCCGACCAGAAGAAGCGGCAGGCCATTGCCGCGAAGCAGGTAGTATTCAAGAAAAGTTAGCCCGAGCACGGCCGGTTACGCGAGGTGCCGTATGGACGTGTCTTCCTCGTGGAGGGAAGGCTCGCCCAGCCGCCTCGTTGACCAGGTCCCGCAGCCCGGCGCCGCCAAGTTGCGGCTGCGCGTGAACGTTCGCGGCCAACCACGTAGCACCGACCACGTGCAACCACGCGCGTAGAACTACGCGCGTGCGACTACGACCTTACGGCGCAGCCGTCTTTCCTCTACAGTCCTCGGCACTATGGCGATCAAGGCGCATCTACGGGAGTGTTCACCAAAGATGACACCCGGGATCCTTGAAGGAGGACCTATGTCAGTCGGCCCGGCAGAGCTGAACGGACAGGTGGTGCGCGCCAGAGGGCGGCAGGCTGGTACCGCGGCGGGCTCATTGAGCTCGCGCCTGATGACGGCCGATGCCGGCCGACAAATTGCGGAGATGGAAGGCCTCTTGAGGGCCGCCGGGAACGACACTGGCCGGATGGAAGCACTGGCCGCTCTACGACGCTGGCAGTTCGACCTGAGGTTGGACAGAGCAACTCGGCAGAAGGCGAACGCACTCGTCTGGGAGTTCCAACCCAATGGCTGGGACGAAGTCTAACGGTACGGAATTCTCGCTACCCACGTTCCCTAGTATCGCCGTCATCTTCCTCGCTCTCGCGCGGCTCGGCGACCGCGTTCCATCAGGGGCCGACGTCGACATCGACGGCGAGAAGCACCTCATTCTCCAAGAAAACGAGATTCTTGGAGTGGTCGAGAAGTAGAAGGGAGACGTTTCCATGTCCGCAAAGAATGTACTTTTCGGGGCCGACGCCCGAGCGCGCGTGATGAAGGGCGTCAATGCTCTCGCCGACGCCGTCGTGGTGACCCTCGGTCCCAAGGGCCGCAACGTGGTACTCGACAAATCGTGGGGCGCCCCCATGGTCACCAAGGACGGCGTCACCGTCGCAAAGGAAATCCAACTCGAGGACAAACTCGAGAACATGGGCGCACAGATGGTCAAGGAGGTGGCCTCCAAGACCTCGGATGTCGCCGGCGACGGCACCACGACCGCGACCGTATTGGCCCGCAGCATCATGGCGGAAGGCACCAAGATGGTTGCGGCCGGGCACGATCCGATGGCCCTCAGGCGGGGCATCGAGCGCGCCGTCGAGAAAGTAGTGGAGTCCCTCAAGGCATCCTCCAAGCCCGTGAAGCGCCGAGAGGAAATCGCTCAGGTCGGCAACGTGTCGGCGAACGGCGATTCGACGATTGGTGACATCATTGCCGAGGCGATGGACAAGGTAGGCAAAGAAGGCGTCATCACCGTCGAAGAAGCGAAGAGCCTCGAAACCACCCTGGAGGTCGTCGAGGGCATGCAGTTCGACCGCGGCTACCTATCGCCGTACTTCGTCACGGATCCCGAACGCATGGTGGTGGAGCTGGAAGACCCCTACATTCTGATCCACGAGAAGAAGATCGGAGGAATGAAGGACCTCCTTCCCGTGCTCGAGCAAACCGTTCAGTCGTCGAAGCCCTTGCTCATCCTTGCCGAGGACATCGAGGGAGAGGCCCTGGCGACCCTCGTGGTCAACAAGATCCGTGGCACCCTGCACTGCGCCGCCGTCAAGGCTCCCGGATTCGGGGACCGCCGGAAGTCGATGCTCGAGGACATCGCCATTCTCACCGGCGGCAAGATGGTTGCCGAGGAGCTCGGCGTGAAGCTCGAAAGCTTGACACTCGACGACCTCGGGCGAGCCAAGCGCATCGTGATCGACAAGGACAACACGACCATCATCGACGGAGGCGGGAAGAAGGCCGCCATCGAGGGGCGGATCAAGCAGATTCGCGCTCAGATCGACGAAACCACATCGGACTACGATCGCGAGAAGCTTCAGGAGCGGCTGGCCAAGCTCGTCGGTGGTGTCGCGGTGATCAAGGTCGGCGCCGCCACCGAGGTCGAAATGAAGGAAAAGAAGGCGCGGGTCGAGGACGCGATGCACGCGACGCGGGCGGCGGTCGAGGAAGGGATCGTTCCCGGGGGCGGAGTGGCGCTGGTGCGCGCCGCAGCCGCGCTCGACGGTCTGAAGCTCGATGCCGACGAGCAGATTGGGGTGAAGATCGTCCGCCGGGCCCTGGAAGAACCCGCTCGTCGTATCGCTTCCAACGCCGGATGGGAGGGGGCGGTCGTGCTCGACAAGATCCGGAACGGCAAGGGGGGGTTCGGATTCAATGCCGCAAAGGAGGAGTTCTCCGATCTCCTCGCGGACGGCATCGTCGATCCGACCAAGGTCGTGCGTAGCGCATTGCAGAACGCGGCGTCCGTGGCGGGACTGTTGCTCACCACCGAAGCCGCAATCGCCGACAAGCCCGAGAAGAAGCAAGCGGCACCGCCGATGCCGGACGACGACATGTAGGGAGGGCATCGCGATGCCCTCCGGCGCCAAGACCACCCGCGCGACCCGCGACGACCCCGTTCAGCGGGCAATTTTTCCGGGCGCGCGGCGTTGCCGGGCTGACTGCGCTTGCAGACGGGCGGGTTTGGTCGAGCTGATGAAGTCGACGAGCACTGCGACGAATCGTTCGGCGGCTTCGCAGTGCGGGTAGTGGCCCACCCCGTCGAAGATTTCAAGGCGGCTGCCGGGGATGGCCTTGTGCGCCGCGACGGCGTGGCTCACCGGAATGAAGGGATCTTGCGCCCCCCACACGATCAGTGTCGGCAGCTGGGCTGCCCGGTACAGCCGGCTGAGGGCACTCACCGCCTGCCCGCTGAAGTCGATCACGTCGTGCAAGCTGCGAAAGAATGCGCGGCGGCTCGCGGCGTCCGCTAGCGACGCGTAGCTTCGCCAGACCTCCTGGCTGGCCGGAGTGGACCGCACGCCAGCGCGGCCGAGCCACGTGGCGACCAGATTCCCAGCGTCTCGCAGCCGCGGCGTGCAGAAGAGCGGGAACACCGACTCGAATCCGGGAGCAGTCAGCATTCGGAGGTAGAACGTGACCTCCCGGCCCAGCCCACCGCTGTCCACCAGGACCAAGCGCTCGCAGCGCTCCGGGAACTGATACGCGAACTGCATGGCCACGCCGCCCCCGAGCGACTGGCCGACGACGGTAGCCCGCCCGTACCCGAGGATGTCCATCAGGTCGCGCAGCGTGTTGGCATGGGCGCCGAGCGAGTACTCGGCGCGGGGTTTGTCGGACTGCCCCTGTCCGAGGAGGTCGGGGGCCAGAACGGTGAACTGCTTGGCCAGCGCCGGCATGACGCGCCTCCACGTCACGGAGCTACCGGCCATCCCGTGCACGAGCAGCAGCAGCGGCCCTTTGCCGGCAATTCGATAGGCGACTCGGTCGCCGTCGATGGTGATCGCACGCGGCTTCATCAGCGCCCAACGCGATTCGTCGGCGTTCATGATCTCATCATCTCCAATGACTGCTTGGCAGACCCCGCTCGGGACACGCCTCCCAGATCCATTTGCAAGATCTGCCCTGCGCGGCTGATGCCGTCCCGGAGGCGGTCATGGAAATCGGCTGTGGGTAGTACTGCCTCGGGTGGAAGCAAAGAACGGGACAAAGCGCCAGCGGCGGTTTCTCTCGGAATTGATCGGAATTGAATGGATGAAAACGGCACTCGCTTCGGAGGAAGAGAAACGCTTCCCAGTGTTGAGAACCAGAGGTATCTGGCGCGTTGCGCATGACGAACGCGCTCATCAGGGCACAGTCGTTGCTCTGACACGCCGGAAAGGAGGGTCGACACATGGCGAGCGGCAAATCGGATGAGCTGAAGGGACGCGTGAAAGAAGCTGCGGGGGCCCTGAGCGGCGATCGGAAGCTGAAGCGGGAGGGGAAGGCCGATCAGGCGGTCGGGAAGGTCAAACAGAAGGTGGAGAAGGTCATCGATAAGGTCAAGGATGCGGTCAGCTGAATCGCGCTCTGAATTGATCCTGGGATGGCGTCCCACTGCGGCGGCGGTGGGTCGCTGGGGGATATGATTCCGATCGGCGCCACCTCACGGGTGGAGGAGGAGTAAAAATGCTCGAAACCATCGCCGTCATTCTGATCATCCTCTGGCTACTTGGCCTGGTGTCCTCATACACCATGGGTGGATTCATTCACGTCCTCTTGGTCGTCGCGGTCGTGGTGATCCTGATTCGCGTCCTTCAGGGCCGCAAGCCCTTGGGGTGACCTGGAGTGCTCTGCGGGAGGACTGGCTTCCGCCTTGCCGCTGCAGCGCCGACCTCGCTCACCGCCGAGTTCGAATCGTTCCGTGCGCGCCCTCCTCCGCCTCGGAAGGCTTCCATGCCGCAAACGCCGCACGTCGAACGACACTTCACCGGTTCGGCCACGGTGCGGGACATCGTGATCGGCATGTCCGATGGGCTGACCGTTCCGTTCGCGCTGGCGGCGGGCCTGTCCGGCGCCGTGGACAACACCAGCATCATCGTCACGGCAGGTCTGGCAGAGATCGCCGCGGGCTCGATCGCGATGGGATTGGGCGGCTACCTGGCCGCGCGGAGCGATGCCGAGCACTACCGGGCGGAACGAATACGCGAAGAAACGGAAGTGCGGGAGAAGGCCAAGATTGAAGCAGAGGAGGTGGCGGACGTCTTTCGTAGCTACGGTCTGACGTCGGCGGAGTTGAAGCCGGTGGTCGACGCGTTGCGCAGGCGCCCGGAGACCTGGGTCGATTTCATGATGCGATTCGAGTTGGGACTCGAGAAGCCCGATCCCCGCAGAGCTGTCGCCAGCGCGATGACCATTGCGCTGGCCTACATCGCCGGCGGGTTCATCCCGCTCGGTCCGTACATTGCCCTGAAGGCGACCATGGCGCTTCCTGCCTCGGTCGGTATTACGCTGCTCGCGCTGGCGATCTTTGGATGGGTGAAGGGACATTTCACCGGTGCGTCACCCGTCCGCAGCTCCTTCCAAACGGTACTGATCGGTGGATTGGCCGCCGCGGCGGCCTTCTTGATCGCCAGAGCGATCTCGTGAGTCGAGTGTGGCGCAGCATCACTACTTGAACAAGTGAACAAGTACGGACGCTCCACCGACGCCACGTAATACTACACGCGCACTCCTTCGGCACCCCCCAGCGGCACAGCACCAGATGCCAGGGCGCCAACACAGCCTCCAGCTCAAATGCGGGACGGCAGAGCGAAGAGGCTGGGGCAATGCGCGTAGAACTACGCGCGTAATATCCACGCTTGCCGGAGCAACCGTGGTCCTGTATCCTCGCGCCGACTCATTGTTCTGGATATCGACCTGCGAGGGCGATCGTCGAATCGGTGTCTTTTCGGACCTTCCGTTGGCATGGAAGTACAGTGAGGACAGGCGCTTGCACGAATTGGGCGACCGTCAGTGGAACATTCCGCGGCTGCGGGAATTGTTCGGAACGCACCCAGCGGCAACATCCACCTCCATTGACAGAAGGTGCTGAGCTACACATGGCCGCTGTCCGGAGTAGAGGGATATCTGATGGGGTATGGCACTGCCCGGCCGAAAGACCAGGACGAGCAAGAGGAGGGGAACATGCCTAGTAGCCGCGGTAGGACGCAGGTACGTCTGACAAAGCGCGCGCGCGTCACTGTGTGGTCGGTCGCCGGAGTGGCGGCGTTTTTTCTGGTTCCTTCGGCGGGATGGGCGCAGGCGTTGCTCGGATCCGCACAGAGCTTCGCCGTTCTGGGGAGCTCGACGGTGACCAATACCGGTTCGAGCGTCGTCGAAGGAAACGTCGGTGTCAGTAGTGTAGGGGGGTTCACCGGCTTTCCGCCCGGGATCGTGACTGGTGGCACGATTCACAACAACGATGCGGTCGCCACGAGCGCGCAGGCCGATGTCACCACTGCGTACAATACGCTGGCAGGCATGGGCTGCGATGCTTCCTTCGGTCCGGGAGATCAGGACCTCACTCTCCTCTCTCCGCTGACGCCGGGCGTCTATTGTTTTGCCTCGACGGCGTCGTTGTCCGGCGCGCTGGTTCTGGATGCGCAAGGCAACCCCGCCGCCCAGTTCGTCTTCAAGATCGGCAGCGCGCTCACCACCGCGCCGAACTCGTCGGTGAGCGTGATCAACGGCGGTTCGACTTGCAACGTGTTCTGGCAGATCGTCAGCTCCGCGACGCTCGATACGGACACGGTGTTCGTTGGCAACATCGTGGCACTGGCGAGCATTACGCTGAACACCCGCGCCCAGATTGTGTCCGGCCGCGCCCTGGCGCGCACCGGCTCGGTGACGATGGATACCAACCACATCGATAGCCAGTCGTGTTTGGTGACCAACGGCAGCCCCTGCGTCAGCGAGTTCGACTGTGGGAGCGGAGTGTGCAGTAGCGGTACGTGTGCGCCCTGTGTGATGGGGTCGGATTGCACCAGCGGGACCTCCTGCGTGAGCGGCACGTGCTGTGTCCCGAGCGGCGCCGACTGCGGCGGCGACTGCACAGTGCTGTGCCCCAACACGGAGCCCTGCACGACGGCCTCGGACTGCGCCAGTGGCTTCTGTTCGGGGGGCGTGTGCGCTCCCTGCGCCGGCGCCAGCGACTGCGGGGGCAATCCGTGCCTGGCCGGGGTGTGCACGCCGCCCGGCGCGCCAGGACCCGCGCCGGCGCCACTGCTGAGCGTGCTGGGAGTCGCAGCGTTGCTGATGCTGCTCGCCGGCATTGGGGCCGTCAGGCTGCGTGGGTACGCAGCGCCCGCTCGAGCGGAGAACGATAAGAAGCGTTGACGCTCCAGGGCCTCCCCGTCGACACAACCGTGTGGGAGGAGTCCGGTTCGGCGGACGGCAAGCAGGGTAAACCCACCACCATCGACCAGGGACGCGACCACATTCGCACTCCGCTGCCAGGCCCGTCGAACGCCTCAGGGATGCCATCGGCTCTATCCGCGCAAGCGTAGGTGCGTGCTGATCTCGTCGCCTTGGCTTCCCGCCGCTCGCGCCGTCGACACCATGGAATGCCACGCCGCTGCCAGTAGAAGTACGCGCGTAGTATTACGAGCTTGCGGTGCGCGCCATTGAGTACGACCATTCCCCCAGTTGGAGGAGCGTAAATCATGGCCGGAAAAGGAACAGCCATGTTGGGAATTGATCCCGACTACGCCAGCGTGGAGAAAGACCGGCGACATGTGTGGGCCGAGTAGGCCTCTGGTGTCGTTCGAAAAATCGTAGCCTCCCGTTGCCTTCTCCTTCCCAGTGGATCAGACGGCTTCCGATTGTCGATAAGGCGCATCTGGAAGCATCTCAGGGCAACCCCGACCATGAGCACGGCTAATCCTGGCACAGCCGTTGCTGCGTCCAAGCCTACAGAGAGGAGAATCGATCATGGCCAGTGGCAGGTCGGACAAAGTGAAGGGGCGCGTAAAGGAAGCTGTGGGAGCCTTGAGCGGGGACAAGAAGCTGAAGCGGAAGGGGCTGGCCGACCAGGCGGTCGGGAACATCAAACAGATGGTGGAGGACGCCTTCGAGATGGTGGGGAACTTTTTTGATTGGGTCAAAGGCTTGTTCGCATGATGGGGAGGCGCGGAAGACTGGAACAGCGGTCCGCACGAGCGGGGCAGGCCGCTGGCTATGATTCCGATCGTCGCCACCTGACGGCGGGGAAGGACAAGGTATGAGCTCGAATCTTCCCCCGACGGGGGTTCGGAGCGGGCTGTTGCAGCCCGACGTCGTCTTGCCGTCGCAGTTTTTCGAATCTCGCAGAAAGCTGACGCCGGAGCAGGGGCTCATGATCGCCGTCCTCCAGGACGCGATCGATTACGTGGCAAAGTACCGTGACGCCACAGACCATTCAGGCCGCAGCCTGTTGGACGAGACGATGGGGTGGTTCCTTGCCGAGGACAGCGACTGGCCGTACTCCTTCGAGTGCGTCTGTTCGGTTCTCGATCTCGATGCGAACGCCGTGCGCCGCGCCCTGCGCCTGCCGGAGCGACAGTCATCACCCGAGTCGCACGAGGTGAAGAAGACGCTCCGGAACCGAACGGACTCGAAGGGCGTCACCAGCGGTGAAGAACCGCGTGGCGCGGTTGACCGGAACCGTCTCCACGGGGCGGCGCCTCGAAGCCGCAGTCGCGGAGTGATCGATGCGGGGCGTCTCCTCGATGCAGGACGATCTGGGCCTGGCGGACTGATCGGGCGGAGCGGCGCGCGATCGAGCGAGGTGAGTTCGTGGCACTTGCAGAAACACACGCAACCCAGGGCGACAGTGCCGCCGGGCACGGAGCTACGGGCGAGCCGTCCGTGTCGTCGTCGCTCGAGCATTTGGTGGCCGGCAGTCAAGGCGTGATCACCAAGCGGATCGATTTGGCGCTGCTCGAAGGGCAAGATCTGCTCTCGCGCACCCTCCAACGCGCCGCATTGGCCGCCTTTGGCATGGTCTTGGCGGCCGGAGCGTGGTTCGCGGTGGCGGCATGCCTGGTTCTGTTGGTTATCCAAACCCCCAACCCGGTCGTTCGTTTGGCCGTCTTCGGGTTGCTCAACGCGGCAGGTGCCCTTGGGCTCATCGCGCTTGCCATGCGCGGTCGGCCCCAGACACCGGCACCCGCGACCGACAATGCGTCCAGCTCGAGCGAGGAACCGTAAGGGCAAGATCGGGCTGCATTCATCCGCAGGAAGGCACTGGCCGTGGACAAGACCGACTTCGCCGAACAGCGTGACGAGCTCCTGCAAGGGATCGAGCGGGACCAGGAAGAGGTGCGCGTCGCCGTGCAACGAGCTCACGGGTGCGGCTAGGTCCACACTCAACGTGAGCGAGCACATCAAGAAGTTCCCGCTGACGTGGGCGATTGGCGCATTTCTCGTCGGCGTATGGCTGGGTAGTCGCGCCGCTCCGCCCCATGTGGTCGGACAAAGGAGAACATGATGATCACAGATCAGATCGCGGAGGAGGCGCCGTTGCCGCCGCGCGCCGAGCAGGGGCAACCGGACATTGCGGCAGTCCGCTCCAGACGGACGGACGTGGAACAAGAGGCCCGCACCTTGATCAGACAACGGCCGGTCGTGGCGGTGCTGACGGCAGCCAGCGTCGGCTATCTGGTCGCCCGCCTCGTCTCTCGCGCAATGAGGTGAGCGCCATGAGTGATGCGAAGCATTCGAACGGACCGAACGGCGCGCCGAGTGGAACAGAACGGCAGGGGCACCGCTCCATCGGTGACCACGGTCGACAAATCCACCACGACGCGCACGCACTTGCCGCTGCCGTGCGGGACGCGGCCGATGACTTGGAACGCTACCTCACGGAACAGGTGGAGGAGCGACCCTATACCACCTTGGGAGTCGCGGCCGGGGTGGGTTTCGTTCTGGGCGGGGGTCTCCGTTCACGGTTGACGGTCGTGTTGCTCGGCGCCGCAACGAGATTGGCGACCGCTCTGGCCGCGCGCGAGCTTGCTGCCCGGTTGTCGCCGGAAGCTTCCGCGTCCGCTCAGAACAAGAGCCCCTGAGAACGTGTGGGAGCAGGAAAGGAGCGATCATGAAGATCGAGGACATTTTGGGAGCACTGCCGACGAAGGAAGACATCGCGAGCGCGGTCGGCCTCGAGGCGCGCAGCTCCACGACGGGGGACATGCTCACGGCCTTCGCCATCTTCGGCACCGGCATGATCCTGGGCGCCGGCTTGGCGCTGTTGTTCGCGCCGAAGGCCGGTCAGGAGATCCGCCACGACATTGCCGAGAAGGTCGGCGAGATCGGCGAACATCTGCGCGCGCCGGCACCGCAACCCGCCGCGCCCGCCAACGGATCCGGCGGCTGACTGCGACCGAGAGCCTGCCCAGCCTTTCGCGCCCCTGGGCGCCTTCGGCGCCGTGAATGCCGCGTCCGCTGCCAGTACAAGTACGCGCGTAGTATTGCGAGCTTGTAGTGCGCACACCTTACGACCATCATTGTCACACGAACAACACGCATAGCTAAGGGTCTTCAATCGACCCGAAGGGAGAACTCTCATGTATATCGGCGGCGGCGTAGGCCTTATCCTCGTCATTCTTGTCATCGTCCTTCTCGCACGGTAGCCCAAAGCCCGATGCGGCGCTGACCGACAGCGTCGCTTCGGCCCCTAGTTTGCCTCGAAAGACGAAAGATCGAGAAGAAGAGACAATACGCCATGGGGGAGAATTTTAGACGGGGGAGGGGTGTGGGAGGGGGGGGGGTAGATATAGGGTTGGCGGGGTCCGGGGTCGGGGGGGGCATTTTTTTGTTGTTGTGGTTCTTTGGGCGGCTTTTCAGTGACCAAATCACCCATCCCGCCATTCCATTGCAGAGAGGAGAACACCATGCGATCGATGCGAATCGTTCTGGCCGTGTTGCTTGCCGCGACCGTGCTCAACGTGGCGGCCTGCGAGAAAAAGGGTCCGGCGGAGAAGGCCGGCGAGAAGATCGACAAGGCCGCCCAGACGGGGGCTGACGCCGTCGCTACCGCCGGTAGCGCCGTGAAGGACACGGTCGACCAGTAGGATCGCGCTCGGCGGCTTGCGATGCTCGACACCCACCCAAGTCCGGCATCGCCTTCCGCTGCGAGGACGGCGAGTGGCGCGACCTCGGTAGCGCCTGTCAGTAGGATGAGAAAAACGAGAAACCGGCCAGCAGTTGGGTTTCGTACAGTGATCAGGTTCCTGGCACTTGTGGCGTTGGTGATCACCACGAGTTCCGCTCGGGCGGCCGTTCTCGCCGAGCGGCCGACGCGGCTGGCGAGACTGGGCGGAGTCGTAGCCGCCGGGTTGGCGGATGCGCCGGGTGAGCTCGACACCGCTCCGAAGAGCTGTCCGTATCACTTGGGCAGCGACATGCCGGAAGCCACATTCTGCGTCTACCAGGGTGTTGCGCTCGGTGACGGCGGCGAGGTGTGCGCGACCGACGTCGTGGTCATCTGGAGCAGCTTCGTCTCGCCAGTGGCGATGCGCGTCGAGCGCGTGGAGAAGGCCTCGGGTTCGAACAGAGAAATCTATCTCGCCTTCGTCGCCGACCCGGAACTGGTCGTACGCGCGATCGCAGACCCCCAAAAGGGCGATCGTGCCGAAATGGTAGGGTATACGCTCGGAAGCGAGGCGACGGCGCAGCCACTAGCAGGACAGATGACCCTGCGAGTAGCGCGCCTGGGGTCGGCGGATGTGCTCAGCATGGACTTGCGCGAACCGCGACGTTTCCGCCCGGGGGCCTGCGCGTTCGCCTCGTACTCCGGAACGTTCCTTGGGGTGATCCGACCTCCGAGTCGGAGGTAAATCTCTGCGCGGACCGCGCGGGGCAGCACCTGGTCGACGACTGTGCCTGGCGCTGAAGAACAGGTCACTCGGTTCCTTCGTGTTGAGCCTTCCTCATGAGCTCGGTCAGAAGGTTCGAGGACCTCTCGATGTCGTCTTTGCCCAGCCGCAGACGGTATCGGCCCCGCAGCCGATCGTAACTGAAGTCGAGGCCGCTGTTGCGTAACAAGGCGTCTGTTTGGTCCTTTTGCGGCAGTTTGATCAGGGCTTCCGTCGTAGTCTGCTGCGGCTCGAAAATGACAAAAGTGGCGGCTCGATTCCAGTGATGCAGGATGCTGCCCAACCAGCTTTCGTCAGCGGTCGGAGCTTTAGCAGCCGACGCGGCTGCTTCAACCGGATCGGGCGTCGCGCGGCGTCCTGTCATCTGCTTGATGTGAATCCGGTAGAAGACGGGCGTAATCTGTTCCCGGTGCTCCGTGGCGACGTAAGCCGGCTCCCACCACATCGCGCGCTTTTGCAGAACTTCCCAGGCCTGCACGCGCTCGTCTCCAAATTCGGGCGTACCGGGTAGCTCCTCGTAGCGACCAGAAACGACAACGCTCATCCATTGATGGTGGCTCGTCCGCTCATCGATCTCCAGACAAACGAGCGGATTGGAGCGCATCCACTCGATCTTTTGTCCCAGCGTGCTGAACCCGTAGAGATGCCGTCCATCGTACGAGAAGTAAATCGGAAGAACATAGGGTTCGTTGTCCTTTGCGCACGCCAATCTACCGAAACTGCCGCGCTCTAGCGCGGCGCGGCATTCGTCCTCGGTCATTTCGTGAATGAACATGACGACACCTCCAGGTAGCAACGCTTACCAACCAGCGATTCGAGGCCTTTCATGCGCGGTTGTCTCCGGCCGGACGCATCCGCACCACGACATCGTGCGATCCGCCGTCGTGCAGTCTCGGCAGCACGGAGTCTAGCAGGGTCTTCCCGTCGAGGGCGACGCTTTCCACACCGCCGTTCACCGAATGTGGATTCTCGACTCGGATCCGATAGGTCGTGGTCCGGTCGCGCAGCGTGACCTCGAAGCCGGGCCAGGTCTTGGGAATGCGCGGGTCCACACGCCAACCGCCCGGTTCGGGCCGAATGCCGAGAATGACCTCCAGCCCAAAGCGGTACGCCCACCCGGCCGCGCCGGTGTACCACGTCCATCCACCGCGACCGGAATGAGGCGGCACGGCGTACACGTCCGCTGCCAGTACGTACGGTTCGACCCGATAAAGAGCGGCGGCATCCGGTGTGAGTGCGTGGCGGATGGGAAGCAGTCTCTGAAACAAGCGCACGGCCAGATCAGCCTCCCCGAGCTCCGCGAGTGCCCACAGCACCCAGATCGCCGCATGCGTGTACTGTCCGCCATTCTCCCGCACCCCGGGCGGATACGCCTTGATATAGCCGGGATCGGCGTCCGTGCCGCCGAACGGCGGCGCGAGCAGCAAGATCAGCCCGTCGGCTTCCCGAATCAAGTGCCGCCGCACCGCGTCCATCGCCATCGTGGCGCGTTGCGGGTCGGCTGCTCCCGACAAGACGGCCCAGGACTGCGCGAGCGAATCGATGCGGCATTCCGCGCTTTGCGCCGACCCCAACGGACGGCCGTCATCGTAGAACCCGCGCCGATACCACGCCCCGTCCCACGCACTCGCTTCGAGCGCCTGGCGCAGCTTCTCCGCATGGCTGAGAAACCGCTCCGCCCGATCGCCGTCGCCGCGGCGCTCACTGATGGGAGCAAACCGCATCAGGGTCGCGTGGAGGAACCAGCCGAGCCAGACGCTCTCGCCGCGCCCCTGGATGCCGACGCGATTCATCCCGTCGTTCCAGTCGCCGGCGCCGAACAGCGGCAGCCCGTGCGGGCCGGCGGTGCGACCGCGCTCGATGGCGGCCACGCAGTGCTCGTAGAGTGTCGCGGTGCACTCGGTTGGCGTGAAGCGCGCATAGCGTTGCACTTCGTCGGGCCGCAGCGGCTCGCCGGAGAGGAAGGGCACCGGCTCGGAGAGAACGGCCTCGTCACCCGTGGCCGCGATGTAATGAGCGGTGACGAACGGCAGCCACAGCAGGTCGTCGGAGCACCGCGTGCGCACTCCGACTCCCGACGGCGGATGCCACCAGTGCAGCACGTCGCCGTCTTCGAACTGCCGCCGCGCCGCTTCGAGAATGTGAGCGCGGCAGATTGCCGGCCGGGTGTGCAGCACGGCCATGACATCCTGCAGCTGGTCGCGGAAGCCAAAGGCCCCGCCGGATTGGTAGTATCCGGTGCGTCCCCAGATCCTGCTCGCCAGGGTTTGATAGAGCAGCCATCGGTTCAGCATGACGTCGAGCGCCGGGTCGGGCGTGTGCACGTTCACCGCACCGAGGATCTCGTCCCACTGCTGGCAGACGTCGGTCCAGGCCGCCTGAACGCGCCCACGATCGCGATACGTCCGCGCCAAATCCAGCGCCTCGTCGCGCCCGACACCTTGACCGATCACGAAGTGGATGTCCTTCGAGGCCCCCGGGCCGAGATCGACGTGCAGCTGGACCGCCGCGCACGGGTCGAGCCCGGCCCGGACCGCGCTGGTGAGCCCGACCGCCCGCAGACCCGCGGGGTGGGCGTAGCCGCCGCCCCGGCCGAGGAACTCGCTGCGGTCACCCGTCAGGCCGTGCAGGTCGTGACTCGCGGCGACGAACGCGACGCGGTCTGCAAAGTCGTCTTTCCACGGATTGCGCGCCAGGAGGCACTGGCAGTCGGAATCGAATTCCGGAATCACGAACATCTCGGATCCGTCACGTGCCGTGTCGAGCACCCACTCGACATAGTAAGTGGCGGTGATGCGGCGGGGACGATCCAGCCGGTTGGTCAGCCTCAGCTGCAGGATCTTCACCGGATCTTCTCGCGGGACGAAGACGCGCAAATGCTGATCGAGTCCGTGGCTACGGTGGTGGAAGGTGGTGTAGCCGGCGCCGTGCCGGATCTGGTAGCTGCCCGGGCCAGGAGCAGGCAGAGGCGTCGGCGACCATACTGCGGCGGTTTCCTCGTCGCGCAGATAGAGTGCCTCGCCGGGCTCGTCCAACACCGGGTCGTTGCGCCACGGCGTCAATCGGTTTTCGCCGCTGTTTTCGGCCCAGGAGTAGCCTCCTCCCGACTCGGAAACGACGCAGCCGCAACGCGGATTGGCGATCACGTTGACCCACGGGGCGGGCGTCGACTGACCGGGGGCGAGATGAATCACGTATTCCCGGCCGTCCGGAGTGAACCCGCCCACCCCATTGTCGAAGAGCAGCCCGTCGGGCCGCTCCAGCGGCTCGGGTGGGACCGACTCGGCCAGCGTGGGAACCAGAGGCGGCAAGCCGGCGGGCTCGTCGGGAACACGCGCCACCTGTTCGGCAAGCGCTCCGGCCGATTCGTCCAGGACCGCGCGTGCCGCCGTGGCCAACAAGACCTGGTCGGCCTCCGCGATCTGATCGGCGCGGATCACGAACACACCGCCCGGCTGGTGCATCCATCCTTCGGCGCCGGCCTGTGCGATCGCTCGCGCGATCCGGCTGTCCGCCTCCGCGCCGTAGACACTCGGTTGCTCATTCAGGATCACCAGATCGATGCGGACACCGCACTGGCGCCAGTAGCGATGCATCCGCAGCAGCGTCTGGAGTAGCGGAGAATCCTCGGCTTCGCGGATGCGGACGAGGAGAATCGGCAGGTCCCCGGAGACCGCATACTTCCAGAGCGAGGATTGTCCGAGCTGGTTCCGGCCCAGCACGCCCGGCGGAGCTCGCAAAGTGTGGTGCGGATAGAGGAGCAGGGACAGGAGTCTCTGCGCCACGGGCAGGTCCGGCGAGGCAAGCCTCAGGTTCGCCAGCTCGCTCTCCGTTTGCCGGCGAGCCAGCTCCAAGGTCCACTCGAGGTGATCCACCGACTGATAGCTCCCGGCGACGGCAACAGCCGCTTGTCGCGATTCGGCCGCAACGAGCACGTAAGCAAGCGAGATACTGCGAAGGGGCGGCAGCTCGACCGTGGACGACAGCGACATGATGGGGTCGAGCGTGGCTTCGGCGGTTCCACCAGTGCCGCGTTCGCCGTCCGCCAACCTCCGAGGGGCGAAGGGCGCGGCCGAGCGCCCCAGGAAACGATCGCGCGCGGTCTCGTATCCAGCCGGCCGCATGCCACCGTCCGGCAGCACCATCATGTGCACGAGCCAGCATGCGCTCTCGCGCTCGCCGCGTGGCCGGCGGCGGAAGGCGAGCGCGTGCAGGTCGTCGAGATACTCACTCTCGACGAACAGCTTGCTGAAGGCCGGATGCCGGCGGTCCTCGGTGACGTCGCCGAGAACGACCTCGGCGTAGCTGGTGACCTCCACGCGCCGCCGCGTGCGCCCCTCGTTGCTCAGGGTCAGATGGCGAATCTCGACGTCGTCCCCAGGCGCCACCCATACTCGCTGCCGCACGGTGATGTCGTGCGCACGGCTCCGGTACTCGGCCATGTGCGGATGGAAGAGGACCTGGCGGTGCGCGGAGGGCATCGAGACCGGCAGCCAGAAGTCCCCGCTTTCGAGGTCGCGCAGGTAGACTCGGAATCCGATGTCGTCGCGGGTCGTATCGGCGCGCCAGCGTGTCAGTGCGAGGGCATTCCACTGGCTGCCGCCACCGCCGCCCTCGGTCACCACGACGCGGTAACGACCATTCGAGAGGACGTGGGCCTGTGGAAACTCGGCATCGAGCGGCACCGGCCATGGCTGCATCGCCGGGTGCGGGTGCACCGGGACCCGATGGCGCGCCGGTTCGGGGCGCGTCTGTTCGATGGGCGCACGGGTCACCGGGCGCTCGGACAGCAACACCTCGGCGGTTTGCGCCACCGGATCCGAGTGGAAACGCCGCACCATGGGATCGCCGTTCAGCAGGTTGTCCAAGGCGACGAAGATCATTCCTTGGTGATGCGCCATGAAGGAGCGAACGATTGCCGGAGCCCGGTCCGGCCGCTGACGCGACGGCGTGCAGTCGATCGCCTCGTACAGACCGTAGCGCTCCCATCAAGCCGAGCTGCCGCAAACGGTCGAGGTTCTCCAGCGCCGCATGCGGCGCGACGCGCGCCGCGAGCGCGCACGCATACGGAGCGATCACCAGATCATGCTCGAGACCGCGCTTGAAACCGAGGTCTGGAATACCGAAGGCTCGATACTGGTAGTTCTGGTGTGCGTCGAACTGGTAGAAACCCGACTCCGAGATGCCCCAGGGCACTCCACGCCGCCGCGCGTAGGCGATCTGCTCGCGCACCACCGCCCAGCCGGTCCGCCCCATCAAGCTGTCGGCGCCTTCGCACAGCAGCAACGGCGGCAACAGATACTCGAACATGGTGCCGCTCCAGGAGAGGAGCGCGGCGGCGCCGCCCACCCGTCCGAGCGGACGGCCCAGGTACAGCCAGTGTTCTTCCGGGACGTCGCCTTTGGCGATCGCCACGAAGCTCGCCAGGCGCGCTTCCGAAGCCAGCAGATCGTAGTGGTGATCGTCGATCACGTTCGCCGTCGCGTCGTAGCCGATGTGGAAGAGGTGCCGCTGCTCGTCGTAGAGAAACGTGAAGTCCATTTCTCGGAAGAGGGTGTCGGCCCACTGGTTGACCTCGAGCAACGTCTCCACCAGGCCGTCGGCCGCATCGCGCGCGCGGACCAGCGCCTTGGCGAGGTGATCGACCCAGGCGCGCGCCTCCGCTGCGGCGCTGTCGGCTTTGGGTATTGCCGCCAGCTGTTCGTCGAGGTGCGAGAGAGCGGCGCGTGCGACAGCGTCGATCCCTTTCACCTGTAGCGGCGCCGTATCGGCGGGCAGGCAGGCACGCAGCCGCGCCCATGTCGCCCCGAGCGGCTCGGTCGGTGTGGCGTCCGCCAAGAGCGCAGGCGGATGCACCATGAGCATCGTCCACGGAAGATGGAGTTGGAGGTCGCGAAGAATGCCCTCGAGGTGCTGGTGGGTCTGGCTGTACCACGCGCGCAGCTCACCCAGGAGGCGGGCATCCAGCTCCTCGAGCCGTGGCGCGATCACCGAGGCGAGAGCACGGTCGAACTCGGGGCATCCTTCCTCGACGAGACGGGTCACGCCACGCGCCCAGTCTTCGGGGTGATCCTTCAGCACCGTCACCTGACCCCGCACGGTGTCGACGCAGGCACGCAGAGCCACGAATCGGGAGGAGCCGTAGCGGAGGGATGCCGCAGCGATCACCTCGTCGAGGATACCCAGCGTATCGAGCATTCCCTCCCAACGCGCGACACCGATGATGGGGGATGTGCTCAGCTCGACGCAGCTCTGTTTGACCGTCAGCAAGCAAGCCGCCAGGTTGCCGCTGTCGACCACGGAGACGAATCGCGGCGCGAGCGGTTGTAGACCGGCGGTGTCGTACCAGTTGTACAAGTGACCGCGGTAGCGCTCCATCCGGCGCAGTGTGTCGAGCGTCTCCTTGAGCCGGAGGGCAACGGACTGCACCCCCGCATACCCGAGGTCGTACGCGGCCACGGTAGCGAGCAGCAACAAGCCGATGTTCGTCGGTGACGTGCGGCGCGCCACCTCGCCACGCGGGTCTTGCTGAAAGTGGTCCGGCGGTAGCCACTGGTCGTCAGGCCCGACGAAGGTCTCGAAGAACAGCCAGGTGCGCCGCGCCAGGAGGCGGAAGCGCCGCCTGTCCTGTGGCGTCAGGCGCTCCACGCGCCGCCGGCGCGGCCGGCCCATGAACAGCGCAATTTCCGGCGAGAGGAACCAGGCGATCAGGAGTGGAAATGCGGGCGCCAACGCCCCAGGTCGATACGCCGCCAACATACCTGCCATACCCAGCGCCGCCAGCGGCGGCGCCGCCATTTCGGACCACATCGAGCGGCTCGCCGTTCTGCCGGCGAGTCGGCGCGCGCTCAATGCGGCGGTTGTCCATTCGAGAAGATTCTTCCTGCTGACGGTCAGGCGATACAGGGTGCGCAGCAACGCGTCACCGAGCACTGCGGCGCGATGCGGGAGGAAGACGATCTGCACCATCCACCGGCCGATGGCGGACCGGCGCGGCACGAAGGCGGGCAATGCTCTTCTGAGTGACGCCAGCAGCGCTCCGGAGAACGCCGGCGCGGCCGGCACCAGAAGCACCAACAGCGTCCACAGGCTCGTGGAGCCAGGCAACCAACCCCAAGCGAGAAGCAGGAAGGCGAAC
This sequence comes from uncultured bacterium, assembly GCA_963721115.1. Lineage (GTDB taxonomy): Bacteria > Desulfobacterota > Binatia > HRBIN30 > CADEER01 > CAVRIA01. The sequence continues at coordinate 25,118 of CAVRIA010000015.1, read as the reverse complement.
AAGGAAGGCTCGAACAAGCTGCCCCGCATGTTGTCGAGAATCTTCCACCGCGAGATCAGGGAGAAGCAGCTCGCGCCTTTTCCCCCGCCCTCCAGAGGCACTCGCCGCCGCAGCCAGGGGAGCAGCTGCCAGTCGCCCCGCGCCCAGCGGTGCAGCCGCCGGGAATAGGTCAGATAGTTGGCCGAAAACTCCTCGAACAACGCGACGTCCGCCACGAACCCGGTTCGCCCATGTAAGCCCTCGAACAGGTCGTGGCTCAGGATCGCGTTTTCGGGCACTCGACCGCGCAGGCTGCGCTCGAACGCCTCGGGATCGTAGATGCCCTTGCCGAAGTACATCCCCTCCCCGAAGAGGTCCTGGTACAGATCGGATACGGCGCGCGTGTATGGGTCGAGGCCGGTGTCGCCGGCCACCAGCGCGGAGAACCGGGACACTTCGGCACTGATGGAAGTGCCCTCGATGCGCGGCTGCAAGATGGTGTAGCCTGCCGTGACGCGTCCGGTCGCGACATCGAAGACGGCGCGATTCAGTGGATGGGCCAGCGTGGCGACCAGGCGCTGCGCGCTGTCACGCGGCAGCTCCGTGTCGGCATCGAGCGTGATCACGAAGCGAATGGCGCGCAAAACGGCACGGTCCCCGACATGGTGGACGTAGCTGGTATGCTGGTCGCCCGCGAGCAGCCGGTTGAGCTCCGTCAACTTGCCGCGCTTGCGCTCCCATCCCATCCAGCATCCCTGGGCCGGATTCCACTGGCGGCGGCGATGCAGCAGATGAAATGGACCGCCCTGCCCGTTGCCGTACTTGGCGTTGAGCGTCTGTACGCCCGCGCATGCTTGCCGCAGCAGCTCGTCGTCCTCGGGCGTGGTCTGCTGCGGAGCGTCCCGGAAATCGGTCAGAAGTGCGAAATGCAGGTGCGGATCAGGGTTCGCCAGGCGGCGGATCTCGAGCTTGGAGACCAGTTGCGCTGCGTCGTCCGGGTCCGTGAGAAGGGCCGGAACGACGACCAGTGTCTGGCAGTCGCTCGGGATGCCTTTGCGGAAGTCCATTTTCGGAAGCACGCGCGGTGGCAAGATGTGAGTGATCAAGGCATTGATCAGAGCCACGCCGATGGTCGTGGCCGGAACGAGCGCCAGCGTGGCCGCTACTGCGGTCAGGAAAAACCCGGCACCCAGCGCGCGTAAGGCGAGACACAAGACGACCTCGTGGACGAGCGTCACGCCGGCGATGCCGCCGAGGTACGAGGCAGTGGGATAGCGCGTCAAGAACCGGCGCCAGCGTGTCTTCCAGCGCGGGTGGTAGCCCACGGTGCGCGCCAGCACGTCGAATCCGGCATCCACCAGGTAGTAGCCGACGTGCCCGCGACGGTCGGCGGGACTCTCGCGAGCCAAGCGGACAGCCGCGGCTGCCACCGCCTCTTCCGAGTCATCGCTGCCCGCCGCCAGCTCCTCCACCACCTTCCGGTACCGGTCACGCGTGTCGAAGCTCATGCGCGCATAGACGCCTGGGGGATCCGTGCGCAGCACGCGCTCGGTGGCGTTGATCTGCTCGAAGAACGCTTTCCAGTCTGCCGTTTCGAGAGTCCGCAGGCTGCGGATGCAGCTGGCGACGATCTGGTCGGGGGATGGCGCTTCGCGGTCGTGGCCCCCGGATACATCTTGCGTGTGAGCCGCTTCCGGTGGCGCAGCCGCCTGCGTCGAGAGGCCGAGAGATGCCACCGTGCGCGCCAGACTTTCGAGCAATGCCAGACGCAGGAGGATCGGCAGGGCCCACACCTCGGCAATCGAGAGGGTGCGCGCCGCCTGAAAATCACCGACCAGATGGATCAGTGTGTCGAGGTCCACGTGGGATTGGCCGGCGGCCACGACCTCGCCCGCGAGCGCATACACGAGCGGATATCCCTGGAGATCTCCGCTGGGGACCTGCGGCAGCCGCCGCTCGAACTCGGAGGGGAACTCGTCCCGCACGAGGCGGAAGGCGCGTTCGACGATGTAGTAGTTGTCGAGCAGCCACTCGGCGGCAATCGAGCCTTCGGAAGCCTCCGCGAGGCGCCGATAGGCGGCCTGAAGCGTCTGCTGGGCACCGCGCAGGCGGTCGGCAACGCGGCGCCCACGCTTGCTGCCGGACTCCGCAACACCCGCTGGCGGCGGTGGCTGTTCGGAACGTGCTGCGTCTGAGTCGAGTCCCATCAGAAGTCAGCGAAACCCGTTCTGAGCACCGTCGAAGGGCGACCCAACAGATGCGCTCAGTGTCCCGGGTGGCTGCGCGCGGCATCCTCGGCAGTCGTCGCCTCGTGGATGACCGCCAAGTCTTGCAGAATGACCACCGGCCTGCCGCTCTCCTGAATCAGCCGCGCCGCAATACCGCCGTAGCGTTCGCTCGCATCGCCGGTCTTCCCGTGCGCGGAGACGAGCACGAGGTCTACGTTCTCCCGCTCGGCCAGAGCACGAATGGAGCGCGCCCGCCGCGGCGAGACCACGATGCGGACTTCGGGTCCCACCCCCTGAGCCGACAGCCGATGTTGCAGCTCGCTCAAATAGTGCTCGGCTTCGCGGCGGTTGCGTTCCGTCAGCTGCGCCGCCAGCGCCACATCCTCGGGCGACGGCGGCATGCGGCGCGGCATCTCCGGCTCGGGAACGATGTGCGCGAGGATCAACTTGCTCTCGGAGGCGCGCGCCAGCGCCGTGGCGAGAGGCAGAATGGATTCTGCGCGTGGCGAGCAGTCCAGGGGGACCAAGATCTTGTCGAAGCGCAGCTCGCCGATGCGCTTTCCCTCGTGCGCGTACGCCGGGACGATCAAAATGGACGTATGCGCCCGCGCGACGACCTTCTGCGCCGTGCTGCTCAAGACCCAACCGCTCAGCCCGCCTTCTCCATGGCTGGACAGGATGATCAGGTCGACCTCGCGCTCCTTGGCGAACTGAATGATCTGTTCGGCCGCACGGCCCTGAACCAGCTCCAGTGCCGACGCCACCCCACTGGCTTTGAGCTCACTCTCGAACTTGGCGAGATGGCTGTGGGCTTCGGCACGGATGATTTCCCACTCCACGGGGTCCATCTGCCTGCCCGGACCAAGTCCGCGATGCGGGTCGAGCACGCGCAGTAATGTGATCCGCCCGGAGAGAGCTCGCGCGATAGCCGCCGCAAACGGCAGCGCACACTCCGCCAGCGCCGAGCCGTCCAAGGGGACCAGGATATGGCGGAACGGGGAACCTTCGCGACCATCGGCTGAGGAACTCCCGTTCGTTGTTCTTCCTCCTTGCGCAATAGCCGGAGCAAGCAACATGCCAGTACGGCTCGGCTCGATCAGCGGGCGGGAGCCCGATGAGACTTCCCACTGGTCGGAAGGATTCCCTTCCCACCTGGAGAAGTTCGAGCACACCGAGCAGCACCATCGCGATGATGATCAGTCCGCCGACCAGGCACCGAGCCCAAGCGTGGTGGCGCTGGCCACGAGAATGGCAACTGCCGACGGCAGCGCTGCTCCGAGGGGCGTCGTCAGGCGCAATGCCGGGGATCTCGTGCCGCGAACGCCCGTCTGTTGGAGCGAAAGACCCGAGCGCGGACTTTCAACCGGGCACCAAGGGTCGGGGCAAGTTGTCAAGTCGCCAGTTCTATCGTCGCCATGCGCTGCTTTTATGAAAGTGTGCACTGATCTTCACGGTGTTGTATCGCCGTCTACGATTGGCACGATCGAGTCGGACAGCGCGCTCCGTAGAGGTCGAGCTACAGGCTGACGTCGTACGGGTGGCTTTCCAGCTTTGGTTCGCATAACCTCTCACACGGCAGAGAATGGCGAACCCATCAACTGACGACAAGCCGGCGCCCCTTCCCCACGGCGGCAGCAAGAGCTCCCAAGAAACTGCTCCCGGTCGGCGTCTGCGGCCGCAGCTCTGGTGGCTGATCTTTCTGCTCGTCATGATCGCCAACTACGTGGTGACGCGGGTGTTCTTTCCGGAGCCGGCTTCGATCACCATTCCCTACACGTTCTTCAAACAGCAGGTCACAGCGGGGAATGTCGAAGCCGTCACCGGTGTGGGCGATTCGATCCAGGGTAGCTTCAAAACGAAGGTCACCTATCCACCCCCGAGGTCTGAAGCGCCGGATGCGGAGCCGCCGGCGTCCCGGCTCTCCGAGCAACGCAAGCCATCAACCTCGATGCAGTTCAAGACGCAACGGCCCGTCTTTGCCGACCCCGGCCTCGAGGAGCTGCTCGAGGAGAAGGGCGTGGTGGTCGAGGCCGTGGACGAGAACGGTTCGTCCTGGTTCAAGGTGCTGGTCGGGTTCGGTCCCACCCTGCTGTTGATCGCCGCCTTCGTCTGGGTCACTCGCCGCGCCGCGACGGCCGGTGGCGGGCTGTTCGGCCTCGGTAGCAGCCGCGCCAAGCGCTACAGCGAGGAGCAGCCGAAGGTCACCTTCGACGACGTCGCCGGCATCGACGAGGCCGAGAACGAGCTGGTCGAGATCGTCGACTTCCTGAAAAACCCCACCAAGTACCAACGGCTCGGCGGAACCATGCCGAAGGGCGTGCTGCTGATCGGCGCGCCCGGAACCGGCAAGACGCTGCTGGCGCGGGCGATTGCCGGACAAGCGGCCGTCCCCTTCTTCAGCCTCAGCGCCTCCGAGTTCGTCGAGATGATCGTCGGCGTCGGGGCGTCCCGCGTGCGCGACCTGTTCAGGCAGGCTCGGGAGGCCGCGCCTTCGATCATCTTCATCGACGAGCTGGACGCCATCGGCCGCACGCGCGGCACCGGCGCGCAGCTCGGCGGCCACGACGAGCGCGAGCAGACACTGAACCAGATCCTGACCGAGATGGACGGCTTCGATTCCCGGGAAGGCGTCATCGTCCTGGCCGCGACCAACCGCGCCGACGTGCTCGACCAGGCCCTGCTGCGACCGGGCCGCTTCGACCGTCGCGTCGTGGTGCAGCGTCCCGACCGCGCCGGCCGCGCCGCGATTCTCAAGGTGCACACCAAGAATGTCCCCCTGGCGCCGGACGTCTCTCTCGAGCTCATCGCTGCCGAGACGCCAGGTCTGGTCGGTGCCGAGTTGCGCAATCTGGTCAACGAGGCGGCTCTGCTGGCGGCGCGCAAGGACGCGAGCGCCGTGCGCGCCGAGGACTTCGGGGAAGCGATGGAGAAGATCACCCTCGGGCCGGCCCGCAACATTCTACTGAACCCGGCCGATCGGGAGCGAACCGCCTACCACGAGGCGGGGCACGCGCTGCTCGCACTGCTGGTGCCAGGCAGCGACCCGGTTCACCGCGTTTCGATCGTGCCGCGCGGCATGGCGTTGGGAGTGACGTATCAACTCCCCGTCGACGATCGGACCAGCTACGGCGAAGACTACCTGCGGGCGCGCATCACCGGCGCACTCGGCGGCCGCGCCGCCGAGAAGCTCGTCTATGGTCTGGTGACGACGGGCGCCGAGAACGACCTCCAGCAGGTCACCGAGATCGCCCGTCACATGGTGTTGCGCTGGGGGATGAGCGAGAAGCTCGGTCCGATCAGCTTTGTCGCGCCGCAGGACGAAGGCTTGCCGCCGGCCTTCCAGCACCAGCCCTACAGTGACGCAACCTCGGAGCTCATCGACGCCGAGGTCCGCGGCATCGTCGAGGAGAGTCACCGTGAAGCCGACAGTCTGCTGGCCCTGCATCGCGACAAGCTGGAAGCGCTGGCCCAAGCCCTGCTGAAGGCCGAATCTCTCAATGAGAAGGAGATACGGGAAGTCACCGGCCTGACCGAGCCGCCCGGTCAGGGGGAGGACACGCCCTCGCGCCTCCAGGCAGGCAACAGATAGCGTCCCCTGCGCCGGATCATTCGAGCTGAGAAACACACGGACTTCCGGAACAGGCTGAGGCTGAGGCTCAGGCTCGGGCTGAGGACGGTGCGCGCTTCGCGCGGTCTTTGGGATCGATCCCCAGCCTCAGCCCGAGCCCCAGCCTTTTGCCTACGAACCCGGGCACAGCAAGAAAATCGCGGTGGCGCTGACGGTCGGTGTCCCACCCTACGCGTAGAACTACGCGCGTAGTAGTGCGAGCTTATGGGCGCTGCCCTTCTTCTTCTATAAACGCAGGAGAAGGCGCATCACGGCCAACCCGGATTGCTCCGTGTAGGGGCAGCCCGCTGTGGCGGAACCGGGAGGTTACCAACGATGATCTCGACACGCATCCAACCGATCGTCCTTGCGTTGCTGTTCGCACTTGCGGGGCTCGGAGCCGGGCCGCGCACCGTTTACGCGCAGAACGATTCCCGCAGCGGCCCCACCCCGCCCCGGCTCCGCTTCATCGATGGCGCTGTGTCCTTCTGGCGCACCGGCGCCGAGGATTGGAGCGCGGCGCAGGTGAACACGGCGCTGGCCGCTGGCGACTCCCTTTACGCCGGCGACGGCGCCAACTTCGAGGTTCAGATCGGTCCGCGAGCGTTCGTCCGCGCCGCCAGTGGCACGGAGATCGACCTGACATCGCTCGATCCCGGCTACACGCAGTTCCGGATCACCGGGGGACATGCCGCCCTCGATCTGACGACGCTGCCGCCCAACCAGTCGATCGAGGTTGATTCGCCGAACGCCGCGTTCACCATCGATCGTCCCGGCTACTATCGCGTCGACGTCGACGAGAACAGGACGGCATTCAGCGCCGCCCGCGGCGGGACGGCGACGGTCATACCGGGCGCGGGAGAGACGACGGAGGTTGGCAACAACCAGCAGATCATCCTCGACGGCACCGAAACGGTTCGGGTCAGCGTGAATGCAGCGCCCGCTCCCGATGAGTGGGATCGCTGGAACTACGATCGCACGGCGCAGCTCGTCGAGGCGCCGCGCAGCGCGCAATACGTGCCGGCGGAGATTGCGGGCGTGGACGATCTCGACCGCTACGGGGACTGGCGCGCTCAGGCGCGCTACGGCCACGTCTGGGTTCCGCGCGGCGTGGGCGCCGACTGGGCGCCCTACAGCACGGGCCGGTGGGTGTACGACCCATTCTATGAGTGGACCTGGGTCGACAACTCGCCATGGGGTTGGGCTCCCTACCATTACGGCCGCTGGGTCCACTTCAATGGGATCTGGGGCTGGGCTCCCGGCCCGGTGGTGGCGGTACCGGTCTACTCGCCCGCGCTGGTGGCGTTCTTCGGCGCCCCCGGCATCGGGGTCTCGGTCAGCGTCGGCCTTCCCTTCGTGAGCTGGTGCGCGCTCGGCTTCGGCGAACCGATCATCCCCTGGTGGGGACGGCCGGGGTTCGTCGGCAGGCCCTACTGGGGCGGCTGGGGCGGCCCGCGGGTGGTGAACAACGTCGTCATCAACAACACGCGTATCGTGAACGTCAGGAACGTCACCCGGTTCCAGAACGAGCACGTCAGGAACGCGGTGATCGGGATGGACCGCAATCAGTTCGGCCGCGGCCGCACGGAGCACATCCGGCTCGATGCACAGCGCGTGAAACGGCAGCAGCCGCTGCGCGGTGATCTCAAAGTACGACCCGTGGCGGCAAGCTTCGTACCGCGGGAAGCGCGCGGGCAGCGTCCGCCGGATCGACTGCGGACACGCCGGGTCGTGACCACACGGCCGCCGCAAGATCCGATGAGCCGCCTGCGGGCCAAAGGGATCGAGGCCAAGGCGCCCGAAGTGAGGCCCGCGCCGCGCGTCGTGCAACCGCAGCACGGGCAGGGAGTCCCCGGCGCACGCCCGCGGGCCGGCAACGGGGCCGGGCATCCGGCGACGGCCGGCGAGCAGCCACCGCCGGAGTCCGGAAGGTCGCGCCACGGCGGCGTTCAAACCGGACAACCGGCGCGGCCCGGACCACCCGCTCGCGTCGAGCGAGCGCAGCCCGCGGCGCCTGGCGCGTCCGAGCGTGCGAAGCCCGAGCAGCAGTCGCATCCGCAGGCTCCGCCACCGCACGAGCGGGCAGCACCGCCGCCGTCCTCGCAGCATCGGGCTGCGCCACCGGAGCGGGCGGCCCCGCAGCACGGGCATCCGCAGGCTCCACCGCCACACGAGCGAGCGGCACAGCCGCCGCCGTCCTCGCGGCAGCAGGCTGCGCCACCGGAGCGGGCGGCCCCGCAGTCACTCGCATCCGCAGGCTCCACCGCCACGCGAGCGGGCAGCACCGCCGCCGCCCTCGCGGCAGCAGGCCGCGCCACGAGAGCAGGCGGCGCCGCAGCCCTCGCATCCGCAGGCTCCACCGCCACGCGAGCGGGCAGCACCGCCGCAGCCTTCGCGGCAGCAGGCTGCGCCACGAGAGCAGGCGGCCCCGCAGCACGGGCATCCGCAGGCTCCACCGCCACGCGAGCGGGCGGCACAGCCGCAGCAGCCCTCGCATTCGCAGGCTCCGCCACCGGAGCAGGCGGCCCCACGGCAGCCTCGAAGTGGGCGCCCGGCGCCAGTCGACCGGAAAGCGGCGCCCGACGCAGCGGGAGAGGGGCGGTAGCGAGTACCACGCACGTACTTCTACGCGCGTACTACTCCCAGCTTACGGTGCCACCGCGCCTAGTCTACAAACGCGTATGCCTACAGAAGCAGACCGCTCGGCGCTCGGGTCCCGTGACACAGCCGGCACGTCGGTGCACAAACGAGAGGGGGAGTTACCATGCCACTGATCAACGTGATCATACTTCTAGTGGTCGTCGGAGTTCTACTCTATGTCGTAGAGACTCTTCTCCCGATCGATCGCACGATCAAACGCATCATTCACATCATCGTCATTCTTGCGGTCTGCATATGGCTGCTGCAAGCATTTGGAATCATCGGGTCATTGGGGTCGTTTCGATTCAGATAGGCGCGTGATCCGGGGCGACATTGCGATTGCGCCCGAGCTCTAGAGTCGTCGTGCGGACTGGGAGAGCCGTCGGGAATGTCGTCCGGGGAAGGGCTGATTGTGGATCGACTCGTTGCCAACGCGCAGCCGGCTCGGCGAGCATGGGCATCGCCGACCGAGCGCGGGGCGCTCGTAGACCGCGGCGTGAATGCCCCGCCGCGATGGCGCGACGTCGATCGTTACAATCGGCGATTTTACGAACGCTGGTGGCGGGGCGCATCGCTGCTGGCAATGCCGGGAGTCCGGGCTCCGGCCAAAGCGGAGGGGCTGCAAGTCGAAATTGGCTGCGGCCTGCGGCCGCGCCTGCCGCTTGCCGAGGCGCTGTTTGTCGACGTCAGTCCGAGCGCCTGCACCAAGCTGGGGCTTGCCGGCGCGCGCGTGATCCGTGCGAGCCTCGATGCGCTGCCGTTCGCGTCCGGCGCCGTATCGCAGCTGTACCTGTTCGACGTCCTGGAACACGTCAGCGACGACGTGGGTGTGGCGCGCGAGCTCGCGCGCGTGAGCGCGGCGAACGGATGGCTCGTTCTGAGCACGCCTCTGCATGGGCATCGCTGGGATGACTTCGACCGCGTTGCCGGTCATGCCCGCCGCTACGAGCCGCGGGCGTTGGTGGACCTTCTCTGCGGGTTCGGCTTCACGCTCGAAGGCTTTGCGCGTTTCGGCATGCGGCCGCGCAGCGCATGGCTCGCTCGGCTGGGCGCGTACTACCTGGTGCACTGGCCACGGACGGCGTTCCGGTTCCAAGAACGGCTGCTGCGCCTGACGCAAAGCCGCGCGCAGCCGACACAGTTGCGACGTGCCGGTGTGGACGAGTTTCTCGTCCAGGTCGCGGCCGTCGATGGCGCCGTGACGGCGTGGCGCCGCCGGGGTTCCGATTGAAATGCAGATTGCACTGTCGCCAGTGCCACGGTGATCAGATCATGGTGCATGCTCTCAGCATCGACGTCGAGGACTGGTATCACGATTTCCTGGTCGACCCGCGCACGCCGCGGGAGAGCCGCGTGGAGGCCAATACGCTCGGCGTGCTCGACATTCTGGAAGCGCACGGGGTGAAAGCGACGTTCTTTTTCCTGGGTGAAGTTGCGGAGCGCTTTCCGGCGCTCGTACGCCGCGTCGCGGCGGCGGGTAACGAGGTGGGAAGTCACGGTTATCGTCACTACCCGGTGACGGGGATGACGCGCCGTGAGTTCCTCAACGATGTGACGCGGTCGCTGCGTACCATCGAAGACGCGATCGGCCGACCCGTGCTCGGGTACCGCGCCCCGTACTTTTCGATCAAGGCCGGGGTGCAGTGGCCGATCGATACTCTCAAGGAGTTGGGGCTGCGCTACGACGCGAGCGTGCTGCCAAGCGATCGGCCGCCAGGTAGGGAGTTGGTGTGCCCGCGTCGGCCGTTCCGCCATGCAAACGGCTTGTGGGAGATTCCGGTTGCGACGCTGCAGTTGCTGACCTTCCTGCATCTCCCGCTGGCCAGCGGCAACGGCTTGCGGTGGCTCCCCAGAGGTGTGAGGCGACGCTTGGTGGGCCGCTTCGAGCGCGACATCGGAGCGGGAGTCTTCTACCTGCATCCGTGGGAGTTCGATCCAGGGTCCCCCGTGGCACCATGCCTCAGTCGTTGGATCTTGCGCGTCGGCCGCCGTCGTCTGCCCGAGCGGTTCCGCGAGCTACTTTGCGAGACGTCGTTCGCGCCCATCGTCGAGGTGTTCGCGGCTCAACTCGGCGACCCGGCACTGCCGGCCCTGGCTGGCGGCGCGACGGCGTGAGACCCGGAGTCGATCGCCCCATGCATCTGGCGCTGCCTCCAGATCAGCTCGCGGGAAGTGCGCTGCCTTCCTTTGCCGCTCGCCTGCGGCAGAACCTACGCTTCGACGGACTGTGGTGGCGGAAGCTCGCAGCCTTCGGATGCGGGTACGGCCCGGAGTGGGTGAAGCGATACTCGCCGGCGCCGACCGCGGCGATGATCTTCTTGCTGGTTCGTGTGAATCGTCGCGGCGCGATTGCCAATATGACACGCATCGTCGGCACCACGCGCCGCACCGAGGCCGCCCGGGCGGCGTTGCGCATGTACGCCGAGTTCGCCCGCTGCATGACGGAGACGATGGAGTACTACGGCCCGTCCCCGCCGCCGATCCGGGTGGATCTGCCCGAGCCGGACAACGTCGCCGACGCCTTTCGCGAGGGACGGGGGGCGGTGATCGTCACCGGGCACGTTGGCAACTGGGACATCGCCGCGAAGATTTTGCGCGAGCACGGGCGGCCGATCAACGTGGTCATGGCGCATGAGGTGAACGCCACGGCCAATCAGTACGTCCGCGCGGCCCGCGAACGGGCGGGGGTGCGGGTGATCTACTCCGACACATCGGTACTCTCCTCGCTCAACATGATCCGCGCACTGCGGCGCAACGAGATCGTGGCCTTCCAACTGGACCGGTCGCTAGGAGCCGTCGGCACGCGTCTGGTGCCCTTCTTCGGCGCGCCCGCGTCGTTCCCGTCGGGGCCGTTCGTTCTGGCCCGCGCCGCGCAAGCGCCGCTCATCCCCGTGTTCACCCCACGCCTGGGCACACGCCACTACGCGGTCCGCGTCGGCGATCGATTCAGAGTGCCGCGCGAGCCACGGGGGCTCGAGCGCGTGATGGCGGAGGTGGTGCACCTCTTCGAAGACACCGTGCGCGCCTTCCCGACGCAGTGGTTCCAGTTCGCCCCATTCTGGCCCGGCGGCGCGGCCGAACAGAAGGATGACTCCGCCGATGTCCGGGGGACCCCGTACTTGACGTCGCGGGGGGCGGCATCGCGGGTTCTCGGGGGTGGGCGATGAGCGCACGACTTGCGGCCTCAGCACCGCCCGGCATATTGCTGCAAGGCTAGTATGTGTCGATGCGCACAAGTACGCGCGTAGAATTACGCGCGTAGTATTCCGAGCTTACGGCGGCACCGTGTCTTCCTGTACAAGCAAGCGTGGCCAAACGGTACGACAAAAGCAGGGAGGATAACATGAGAACACGTTCGGTGCTCGGTTTGATGATTCTCGTGGTCGGCCTCGGCGGGTGCATGATCGTCGAAGCGCCGATCAAGGGCGTCCTGGGAACCGAGGTCATCTGGGGTGACATAGCGACCGGAGAGGTTGGCTCCGAGACCCGCGGCACCGCGAAGCAGGGAAAGGCTTGCGCGGACTCCATCCTCGGCCTGATCGCGAGAGGCGACGCGAGCGTGCGCGCGGCGAAGGAGAACGGCGGGATCACGGAGGTCACGAGCGTGGATCACTCGGCGCGGAACTTCCTGAATATCGTTGGCGAGTGGTGCACCTTGGTGAGAGGGCACTAGAAGTCCGTTGAAGGCTGAGGGCCCTTTGCCCAACAATCCGCCCAGCCGCCCCCCGCCAGGTTGTTCGTTGTTAGGTTGTTGGTTGTTGGAGCCTCAAGAACCAACAACAAACAACCCAACAACCTAACAACCTTCAGGGCGGGGTTCCGCTCATGCTGAGCCTGTCGAAGCATCGAGGGTGGGTTCTTCAACGGACTGCCGGCTCCGAACGTCGGCGGCATTGTGGTGAGTTCTCCAGATTTCTTCTTCGGGCCCCGCCCGTAGTTTTCTGCCTCTCCCTCGGGGCGTCAATCTCGCTCAGGTCGGATCGCCTGTTCGATCTCTTTGCGCGGCATGCGCCCCTCTCGACTCCTCCTGCGCGGCGACGACGAGGGTTTCGACGTCTTGCACGGCCTCCTTGAACCGCTGCGCGGCCTGATCCAGGTTGTCGACGATGGCTTCGGGATCTTGCCCCTGGACGCCGCCCTGTGTCTCCGTGGTGGTTGCGATGGCCGTGGCCGCCTGTTCCGCGGGCGGCTCTCCTCGTGCCGTCGCCTGACTCGGCTCGGCTGGCGTCAATCCCACCGTGGGGCCGCTCGTTCCGAGCGCATCCTCGGCAGGGACCGCGATCGTGTCGACACGCTCGACGGCCTGCTCGAGCTGCTCCGTGGCTCGCTGCAGCTTTTCGACGATCGCGGCCTGCGCGTCAGCAGCCAACGGCTCCGAAGTCTCTTCCGCCACCGAGATGAGCTTTTCGACGCGTGCAACCGCCACCTCGATCTGCTGATCGACAGCATCAACGACATGGTCCGCCGTCGCCAGGTCGATGCCCATGCGACTCGTGCGCGCTCGGAGCCGGCCGCGGGCCTGTTGCCGGAGTGCCCGGACACGTGCGCGAAGAGCCTCCCACGGACTGCCGACGAGGCCGGCGGGCTCCGCTACAGACTCCGCGTTGACCACGATGGTATCGAGCAGCACCTGGATGACGGCGATCATCGGAATCGCGACGAAAACGCCGAGGATACCGTACAGGGTGCCGAAGACGAGGACGGCCAACAGGCCGACGAGGGCGCTCACGCCGACGGAGTGATGCATGATGCGGGGAATCAGGACGTTGCTCTCGATGAGTTGCAGAAGCACCGCGAGTCCGATCACCAAGAGCACTGTGTGCAGGCCCAACGGCAAGGCGACGAGGACCGCGGGACCGACGGCCAGGACCGGTCCGATCAACGGCAGGGCTTCGAGCAGGCCGGCGAGAACGCCGAGTGCCAGGACGTTCGGCAGCCCGATCAGCGCGTAGCCGAGTGCCGACGCCACCCCGATGGACAGCATCGCCAGCCCCTGACCGCGCATGAAGCCGCCGAGCTTGGACTCGATCTCGTGCCAGGCGTTGAGCACGCGCGGGCGCCGCTCGACCGCGAGCAGTGACAAGAGCAGCCGCTCGAACCGCGGCACTTCCATCGTCCAATAGAAGCCGATGGCGAGCACGGTCACGAAGTAGACGGGGAGCTTGACGATGTTCGTCGTCACGCCGAGAGTGCCCTCGAACAACTGCGGCGCGAGCTCTGTCAGATCCCGCGTCAGGCGCTCGAACGAAGGAAGCCGCTGCCCGAGAAAGTGGAACGGAGCGGTTCCACTCGCCCGCAGGTGGGAGCGAGCACTGGCGTACGTCTCGGGCACTCCAGCAACGAACGCACCGATCTGCTCGATCAACACCGGGGCAACGACGAGCGCAATCAGAACGAGCCCGACGAGGAGGAAGAGGTAGATCAGTAGTACCGCGAGCCCCTTCGGCACCCCCCAGCGGCAGAGCACTACGTGCCAGGGCCGGAGCGCCGCCGCGATGACGATGCCGACGAAGAGCAGGAGGAGGACGTCGAGCAGCAGGTAGGCGACGGCAGCCGTGACCACCATGCCGATCACCACGGCCGTGGCGGCGGCGATCGACCGCAGGTCGATGCTGCCCGGACTGTTTGCGCCTTCACTCATTCAGCAGTGGTTTCTGTACTACGCGGAGAGGTTCCCGGCGGGGAGGATAGCCGATCCGCACCCGCGGCGTCAGCGCGTAAAACTACGCGCGTAGTAATCCGAGCTTACGGCCGATGCCGCAGCCTTGTACAAATAGGGACAAAGACGGCGGCCCACGGCAGAACCAGTCGTACCGGGCGGAGCGAATACGCAAAGAGACGGAAGTGCGGGAGAAGGCCGCGATTCGCATTCCGCAATCAAGCGGCGCACGAAAGAAGGAGACACGCATGTCCCCAAAGGCAGCAAAGAAGCATTCCAAGTCCCCCAAAGCACCAAAGAAAGCGCAGAGGCGTTCCAAAGCGACGAGCGCGCCCCGGCGGGCGCAGAAGACGATGTCGCGCGAGGCGCGGACCATGTACGCCGAGGTTCAACAGGCCGTCAGGCACCTGGAGAAATCAATCGGCGACATCCAGCGAGACTTGGGCAAGGCGGAGCATAGGCTCGAGGCCGACGCGCGCGCGCAGATTCGCGAATTGCGCAAGGACGCGCGCGCGCACTTGAGTGTCCTGAAGGCGAAGCAGCGCGAGGCAACAGGGACCCTCAGGCAGGTGTCCAGCGCCGCCGGCGGGTCGTGGGCAGACGTCAAGCGTTTGGTTGATTCCGTCCTGATCGACGCCCGAGCGACCGCCGCCGGAGCCGTCAAGCGCTTCCGCATCGCGTTGGGCGGCTAACCGCCCCCGTTGAAAAAGGCTGAGGGCCCTTCGACGAGCTCAGGGCGAGCGGAAAAGTCCTTTGAAATCAGGGCGGGGTTCCGCTCATGCTGAGCTTGTCGAAGCATGTCCGGGGTTTTTTCAACCGACTGCCGAACGCGGGTGGATGCGCCCGAACAGAGGAGGGGGCATGAATGATCGATCCACCGCGTTGCTCCTGATTGCCGTCGCGCTGGCCGGATACGGTCTGTACATCGCGGGATACGTACCGGCGATGTTATTACTCGGGCGGCCCGTGCCGTTGCTGCTGATCGGCTTCGTCCTGCAAGCGGTGTGTGCCCTGGCGGCCGCGTTCGGTGTGTGGCGCGGCCAGCCGTGGGCCGCCGGCGCGGTGGTGCTGCTGGGGGTGAGCATCGCCGCCACGTGGCTCATCGAGGGGTTCGTCCTCGGCATCGTCGCCTACCTCGAGGCCCTGCTGGTCGCGGTAGTCGCCATCGTCGTCGCCTTGGTCACCGCGGCGTACGTCAACCGCCAGCCCGGGCGGCGGATCGACTGATCGCAATCTCCTGGTGGTTCAGGCCGTCAAGTCGTGGTTCTTTCAGCCCTGCTCCGACTGGTGCGTGCTGATCTCGTCGGCTTGGGTTCCCGCCACTCGCGCCTTCGACACCGTGGAATGCCGCGCCGCTGCAAGTAGAAGTACGCGCGTAGTATTGCGAGCTTGTGGTGCGCGCCATTGAGTACGACCATTCCCCCAGTTGGAGGAGCGTACACCATGGCGGAAAACGAACAGCCATGTTGGGAATTTATCCCGACTACTCCAGCGTGGAGAAAGACCGGCGACGTCTCGAGGGCCGGATTTCGGAATAAGGATATTTCCCCGCTCTTTCCGGGGTGAGCACGCTCCAATGCCTTCGCCGAAGGAGGTAACAATGACAGAAAGCAGGAAGCAGTGGCACCGGATCGGTGAGCTCGTCGCCCGGTTGCTCGAGCGTCGGAGCGGGGGCACGGCCGCAGGCCGCCCCTCCGGGCAGGGGCCAAGCGGGATGAATCGGCAGCCGCGCATCAGATGGGCGGACAATAGCGCAGATATCGTTGGGAGCCCGCGAAACATCCAGGAAAGACTGAGCGCGTACCAAGCCCGCGGATGGGGACAGGAAAAGACTGGGCGGTCGTCGGCCGGACCGACTGAACCGAAGTCGAGCTCCGGGAGAATCGCCAATCAGGAACCGAGGAGTACGCGCCCGCCGACGCCAAGCCTGAGATCTCCAAGGTCGACGTGGGCCGACAGGTGGCAGAGGTAAACGCGCTGGTTGGACGGAAACCAGCGGTGGGCGATGTCGTAGCTTTCGTCCGCAGCTTCGAACCACGCCTACGAAGGAAGACATCGCGAGCGCGGTCGGCCTCGAGGCGCACAGCTCCACGACGGGGGACATGCTCACGGCCTTCGCCATCTTCGGCACCGGCATGATCCTGGGCGCCGGCTTGGCGCTGTTGTTCGCGCCGAAGGCCGGTCAGGAGATCCGCCACGACATTGCCGAGAAGGTCGGCGAGATTGGCGAACATATGCGCGCGCCGGCACCGCAGCCCGCCGCGCCCGCCAACGGACCCATCGGCTGAATTTCGGACAAAGGAGATCGCCATGTCACTGCTGCTGCTGATCATTGTGTTGGTGCTAGTCTTCGGTGGCTTGCCCAACTGGGGCTACCATAACTACGGGTATGCGCCATCCGGGATTGGCGGGATCATCCTCATCATCCTGATCATCCTGCTGCTGACCGGGCGGCTGAACTTCTGAGACCGTTCCTCGTCGGTCCTCGCTCCACGAAGTTCGTCATGAGCTGCGCTCGCCCGAAGACGCATGAAAATGAGCGCGATCGGTCCCGCTCCCTCTCCCGGATGAGGCTGTCGATTTTCTCCGAAACGAGGCCCTTCGACTACGCCCAGGACAGGCTTCGACGAGCTCAGCCTGAGCGGTTGGGGGGTTGATTTCAAAGGACTTTGTCCGCTCACCCTGAGCTTGTCGAAGGGTGTCCTCGCATTCATCGACAGCCTCATCCGGGAGAGGGGACCCAGACGCCGACCGCGGCCGGGACCGGAGCCCCGTTGAGCCCAATTTTCGGAGGAGCGCCCGACGAGTGCTACAGGGCTTCCCCGGGAGCAGAAGACGGCCGTATCGCCCCGCCGTGGCGCACATTGGGTCGGCTGCGTCTGAGCAAGCGACCGCGCGTCGTTTTCCTGTCCAGCAGTCCGATGACCGATCGGCGCACCGCGGCCGGCTCGAGATTCAACACCTCGCAGATCACTGCGAACGAAAATACATATCGGCTCTCCCGGCTCGTCATCCAAAGCTCCGCCTCGGCACGGACAAGGGAGTCCGGCGACCTCAAGCTGTGGACCGCATCTTCGAGCACCGCCAGCATGAGGTTGCGCATACCGGGCCAAAGCGGGACATCGTTCGCCTGTTCGGCTGGTGAGACCGCCAGGTAGGCAAGTGTCGCG
This sequence comes from uncultured bacterium, assembly GCA_963721115.1. Lineage (GTDB taxonomy): Bacteria > Desulfobacterota > Binatia > HRBIN30 > CADEER01 > CAVRIA01. The sequence goes on along the minus strand of CAVRIA010000015.1, from coordinate 7,835 downwards.
TTCATCGCAGTCCTCTTCCTCTACGAACATGCTTGGGCCGCGCGCGTGTCGAAGGGGGGCGCCCCGGTGCGGGGCTCGCACTTGTCCGAGCGGATCTTTGTGCGCCGCGCGCGGCCGGGTAGCGTAGTCCCCTAAGGTAACCATCAAAAGCCCGCTGTGCTCGGCAATGACGATGGGCTCGTGGAATCCCTGCGATTCAGAATGGGGTCTTCGGGAAATCGTGTCGGGTGGAAAGTGAGGCGCGCTGTGCCGGAAAGCCTTACGGCACAATGGTTTGAGCGCTTCGGCCGAGGCGCGAAACCCGGCGTGATTTCACGATGGGCAAACAACGACAATTGCGGTGACGTATTTCTTCCTCTCCGGATGCGCGCCGACGGCATTTTCCGCTTCTCGCTCCTTTCGTCGTCTCGATGGCACGGCGCGGCTGTCGTTTGATCGGTAGGTCCAAGAAGCAGGCGGAATGTCACCTGGCACACCTCGTGCGCTCTCGTATGCGCGATGGGCTCATCCGCAATCTCGAGTTTCGCACCACCCGGACGAGAACCCGGACGTCAGGCCCCATCGCCCGTTACCAGCGATTCGGCGCGTGTTCGGGGCCGGCGCGTCTGCGCTCACGGGCGGCTCCTGCGCACCTGTCTGCTGGCTCTCCTGGCCGTCAGCGGGCTTTTGCGCCCGGCGCCGGCACTCGCCTCGTTCGCCGTCGGCAGCTTCACGAAGAGCAACGCGGTGGCGCCCACCAGTCAGACGATCGCTCACGGACTCGGTGAAACACCCAAGGCGATCATTCTCTGGACGGACGGCAAGACCAGCGAATCCTTCAGTCCGAGCTTCGTGTTCGGCTTCGGTGTGACCGATGGAATCACCAGCAGGTCGGTTGGCACGGCGAGCCAGGACAACGTCAAAACCTCCAACGCCAGTCGCCGGTTGGCCGCGAAGGCGCTCACCCTTGTCCAGTGGGGCCAGACGCTGCTCGCCGAAGCCGACCTCTCGTCGTGGAATGCGACGAGCTTCACACTGAATTGGACCACCAACAACAGCACCGCATACCGCATTCACTTCATCGCGATCGGAGGGGCGAGCGTCTCGGCCAAGGTGGTCGAGTGGACGATGCCCACCACGACGGGGAACCGAACTGTCAGCGGCGTGGGCTTTCAACCGGACGTCGTCATCCATGCCAACGCTGGCGAGCATTGTCGGGGCGCTGCCGATCTCGGCAGCTGATGCCGGCTTCGGCGTGGGCGTAATGGATGCCAACGGAAATCAATGGGCTGACAGCATTCTCAGCGTCGACGCATACGCGAAGACAGCAATACGCAGCGCGGCCAGCAGACCGACGCAGGCATTTTCGTCTTCGACAGCGCACGGAACGTCGTGAAGAAGGCCTCTTGGGTGTCGATGAACAGCGACGGGTTCACGGTCGACTTCACGACGGCCGGAGGAACACTGAATCAGATGTTCTCTCTCGCGTTGAAGGGAGTCACCGCGAAGGCCGGCAGCTTCTCGAAGAGTACGTCGGGCGCGCCTGCGAGCCAGTCCGTTACAGGGATGGTATTTCAACCAAGCCTGCTCCTGCTGTCCAGCTTCCAAGACGTGTCCCAAGCCAATCCTGTCGATCAGTCGCGTTACGCGATCGGCGCCAGCGCCGGCGTCACGGAAGGGAGCTCGGCACTGCAGGACGCGAACGGCAAGCGCACGACGAAAGTCGACGGCATCGACAAGATCAGCAAGGTCTTCGTGAAGGTGGACAACGACTCGCCCGCAATCGATGCGCAGGCCGACTTGAGTAGCCTCGATAGTGGCGGTTTCACGCTGAACTGGACGACGAACGATGCGGTGGCAACGCAGCTTCTGTACCTCGCACTGGCACTGGCGCCCACACCGACGCCGACGAGCACCCCGACCGGCACGCCGACGCGTACGCCGACGAGCACTGCGACGGCAACGCCGACAATCACCCAGACCCCGACCCAGACACCGAGCCAAAGCCCGACACGCACCCCGACTCAAACCTCGACGGCCACCCCGACCATCACCCCGACGGCGACCAATACGCCCACTCAGACACCCACGAGCACACCGACCCGAACGCCGACCAATACCCCAACAGTGACACCCACCATTACCAACACGCCGACATGGACGGCGACGGGGACCCCGAGTCAAACTCCTACGCACACCGCCACCGCGACACCGTCGAATACCGCGACCGATCACGCCGACGGCGACCGAGACGCCCACGCCAACACCGACCGACACGCCGACGATCACGCCGACTTCCATTGTCGTACCCGGGATCGGCATCGCACCAATGCTGGGTGTCGCGGCGAGCTTCGCGGTCCTGGGTAACACGACTGTGACCAATACCGGCGAGAGCCTCATCGACGGGGATCTGGGCATTGATCCCGGGACCTCGGTCACCGGCATCACCCCCGCAATGGTGACCGGAACGCAACATATTGCTGATGCGGTCGCCCACCAGGCGCAAGCTGACGCCGCCACTGCGTTCGCCGCCCTGGTAGACCAGGCCTGCACTACGACCTACTCCGGCGCCCAGGATCTGGGTGGACTGACGCTCACGCCCGGCGTGTATTGCGCGACGCCGTCGTTCTCGCTGGGGGGAACCCTGACGCTCGACGCTGGGGGCGACCCCAACGCGGTGTGGATTTTCAAAATGCCATTGAGCACACTTGGGACCTCCGCTAACGCAGTTGTGCTGGTGGTGAACGGCGGTCAAGCCTGCAACGTGTTCTGGCAGGTCGGCAGCTCCGCGACTCTCGGGGCAAACACTACATTTGTAGGAACGATCATCGCGTTTACGACCATCACCGTGGGGGCCGGCTCAACAATTGTCGGGAGAGTCTTGGCGCAAGGGGCGGCCGTGACGCTGGACAGCGACACCATTACCGTCCCCCTGTGTGCCGCCACTCCCACACCAACCGACACCGCAACTCAGACCCCGACGGCGACCCCGACCGCGAGCCCGACGAACACTCCTACCGCAACGCCGACGATCACGCCGACCAGGACACCGACTGAGACACTCACCCCCACAGCAACGGCGACGCTGACGAGCACCCCGACCGAGACACCAACCGAGACGCCGACCGCGACACGCCGACCGAGACCCCGACGGAGACGCCGACCAACACGCCGACGGAGACACCAACCGAGACGCCGACCGATGACGCCGACGGCGACACCGACCGACACCCCGACGGCAACGCCGACGAGCACGCCGACGACGACTCCAACTCACACGGCGACGGAAACGCCTACGAAGACGGCCACCGCTACGCCTACGAGCACGCCGACCACGACGCCGACCACGACCCCTACGCCCACGAGCACGCCGACGAGTACGCCGACGCCGAAACCCGTGTTGAGCGCGCAGAAGATCGCGATCTTGCTCACCGACAACGACTTCGACGGCGTCCCCTCGCCCGGCGACGTCCTGCGCTACCAGGTGACCATCGCGAACAGCGGCAACGGCGCCGCGACGGAGCGTGATGTTCAACGACATCCCCAGCAGCGTGACCACCCTGGTGGCAGCCTCGGTGACGACCAGCCAGGGCGCGATCATCAGCGGCAACGGCGGCGCGCCGCCGGTCGTGGTCGACCTTGGCACCGTCGCGGCAAGCGCCTCGGTGACCATCACGTTCGACGTCACCATCAACGCGCTCCCCCCGGGGTGACGAGCGTTTCGAATCAGGGAACGGTGGCGAGCAAGGAGTTGCCGACGCTGCTCACCGACGACCCGTCGGTCGGGGGGATCAGCAATCCCACCGTCACCCAGGTTACCGGGGCACCACTGCTGCGAGCCAAGAAGACCGTGACACTGGCGCTCGACAACGACTCCGACGGCGATGTCTCGCCGGGGGATCGCCTGCAGTACCAGATCGTCATCGTCAACGCCGGCAACTCGGCAGCGACCGGCGTCGTCTTCAACGACACGCCCGATGTGAACAGTCCCCTGGTCATCGGCTTGGTGACCACCACGCAGGGGACGGTCACCAGCGGCAACGTGGCGGGGGACATGACCGTCGCGGTCGATGTGGGGACGGTGCCGGCGTCCGGCAGCGTCACCATCGTCTTCCTGGTCGACATCAATAATCCGGTCGCCGCAGGGGTCACGCAGATCAGCAATCAGGGCCGCGTCACCAGCAACGAGCTGCCGGTTGCGCTCACGGACGACCCATCGAGGGTTGGGAATAGCGACCCGACGGTGACGATCATCGACGCACAGGCGGTCCTCCGTGCCAGCCAAGATCGCCACGCTGCTCATCGACGCCGATGGCGACAACGGTCCCTCGCCCGGAGACACGCTGCTCTACCAGGTCCAGGTGACCAACGTGGGAAACACCGCCGCCACCACCGTCACGCTCACCGACTCCCCGGGCAGCAACACCAGCCTGGTCCCGGACACTGTCGTCACCAGCCGCGGCAGTGTGACAGACGGAAACCTCGGAGCGCCGCCAGTCGTAGTGAGTTTCGGAACGATCGCCGGTGGCGGCGACAGCGTCACGGTCTCGTTCAACGTGATGATCAACGACCCGCTCCCGGCAAACGTGACGCAGGTGGCCAACCAAGGCAGCATCAGCAGCGACCAATTACCGACGGTGCTGACGGATGACCCGGCTCGGCCAGGGACTTCGGATCCGACCGTAACCAACGTCACCGCCGCTCCGAGCATTTTGGCGACAAAGATCGCGTCCGAGGTGGTGGATGTGGACGATGACGGCGTGACGTCACCGGGCGACACGCTGCTCTATCGCGTGACGATTGCGAACTATGGCGACGCCGCCGGCAGCGCGATTGTTTTCAACGACCTGCCGGGACCGAACCAGCAGCTCGTGGCCGGGTCCGTGCAGACCGGCGCCGGGACGGTGACGCAGGGCAATACGCCGGGCGATACCACGGCCACGGTCGCCGTGGGCACCATTCCGGGCAACGGCGCGAGCGTGATCATCACGTTCCGCGCCACCATCAACGATCCGCTCCCCGCCGGCGTCACGGCCGTTCGCAACCAAGGATCCGTCACCGGCGCGAACTTCACGACCAAGCTGACCGGCGATCCCGACACGCCGGCCGTCGATGATCCAACGATCACCAGCGTCACCACCGCTCCCGCCGTGGCGGTCAGCAAGACCGTGATCCTGGATACGGATGCCGACAGCAACAATGTCCCGTCACCCGGTGACACGCTGCGGTATCAACTCCAGATTCGGAACAGCGGCAATCAGGCCGCCGCCGGGGTGACGCTCACCGACATTCCCGACAACAACACCGCGCTGGTGGTGGGGTCGGTGCAGATCCACGACGGCACCGTTGCGGTCGGCAATACACCTGGGGACACCCGCGTCGTCGTGAACGTCGGCACGCTGCCGGGCGGCGGCGGGAGCACGACGATCGAGTTCCGTGTCACGATCGTCGACCCGCTGCCGGCGGGGGTGACGCAGGTGAGCAATCAAGCGCAGGTGAGCGGAACAAACTTCTCGACGCAGCAAAGTGACGACCCGACGACGCCAGCAGAGCGCGATCCGACGGTTACTACCGTGACCGCCTTACCCGCCGGGCAAGGAACCAAAATAGCCACGTTGTTCATCGATGCCGACGGTGACAACCTACCGAGTCCGGGTGACACGCTGCTGTATCAATTGGAGTTCATCAACACCGGAAACATTGCCGTCCCCAACGTCAGCGTGACGGACACTCCGGACCCTAACACGATGCTGGTGGTCGGATCGGTCCAGACCAGCCAGGGGACGGTCACCATCGGCAACAACCCCGGTGATACATCCGTCGCAGTCACGATCGGAACGGTTCCGGGCGGCGGCGGCCGCGTCTTCGGCAGCTTCCTGGTGACGATCAACAATCCTCTGCCAGCTGGAGTGACCCAGGTATCGAATCAAACCCGCGGACTCGTTGCCGGGGTCCCAGTCTCGGTGTCCGACGATCCGAGCACCGCAGCGCCAAATGATCCGACGGTGACCCAGGTGACCGCCGCCCCGGCAGGCACCTTGACCAAGACCGCCACACTCTTCGACGACGCCGACGGTGACGGCTTTCCCAGTGCCGGCGATACGCTCCTGTATCTCTTCGACTTTACGAATACCGGGAACACGGCCTTCACCAGCATCACGGCGACCGACGATCCCGACTCCAACACGACGCTGGTGGTCGGATCGGTGCAAGTCAACCGCGGGACGATTACGAGCGGCAACGGCGCCGGCGACACACAGGTCGCGATCGACATCGGGACGGTTCCGGTCGGCGAGCGGTTGACGGCCAGCTTCCTGGTGACGATCCACAATCCACTGCCGCTGGACGTGACCCAGGTGTCCAATCAAGCCCAGGGATTCAGTTTCGGCGTCCCGATTGGCGTGAGCGACGATCCGAGCACCCCGGTATTGTACGATCCGACCGTCACGCAGGTGACCAGCTCGCCCATCGGCAGCGCGTACAAGACCGCCACCCTTTACACCGATGCGGATCACAACGGCATCCCCAGTGCCGGCGATACGCTCCTGTATGGGTTCGACTTTACGAATACCGGCAACACGCCCCTCGAGGCCATCAGCACGGTGGACACGCCCGACCCCAACACGACGTTGGTGGTCGGAACGCTGCAGCTCAGCCGGGGCACGATTACCAGCGGCAACACCGCCGGCGACACGCAGATTGCGGCCGATATCGGGACGATTGCGCCCGGTGTCCGGGTGACCGGTAGCTTTCTGGTGACGATCAACAACCCGCTCCCTGTGGGGGTGACCCAGGTGTCGAACCAAGCCCTGGGATACAGCTACGGCTACCCGACCGGGGGGAGCGACGATCCGAGCACCGCGGCGCCGAATGATCCCACCGTGACCGACGTGACGGCAGAATACGTTCCAACTCCGACGAATACACCGACAGAGACTCCGACCGTCACCCCGACCACAACGCCGACGGAAACACCGACCGTCACGCCGACGGAAACCCCGACGGCAACACCCAGCTACACGCCGACGGCGACGCCGACCGACACGCCGACGGTCACCCCGACGGAGACTCCGACAGTCACGCCAACCAGCACCGCCACCGACACGCCGACGGACACCCCGACGGAGACTCCAACCGCCACGGCGACGGCCACCGATACACCGACTTGGACCCCGACCGACACACCCACAGCAACCCCGACTGAAACCCCGACGGACACTCCAACAGCAACGGCGACAGCGACGGATACGCCGACCCAGACTCCCGACCGACACACCAACCGAAACCCCGACGGAGACGCCAACCGCTACGGCGACCGCCACCGATACACCGACTCAGACCCCGACCGACACACCCACAGCAACGCCGACCGAAACCCCGACGGAGACTCCAACCGCCACGGCGACGGCGACGGATACGCCGACTCAGACCCCCACCGACACGCCGACCAACACCCCGACTGAAACCCCGACGGAGACTCCAACCGCCACGGCGACAGCGACGGATACGCCGACTCAGACCCCACGACACACCGACAGCGCCGACGGAAACCCCGACGGAGACTCCAACCGCCACGGCGACAGCGACAGATACGCCGACTCAGACCCCCACCGACACGCCGACCGAAACCCCGACGGAGACTCCAACCGCCACGGCGACAGCGACGGATACGCCGACTCAGACCCCGACCGACACACCGACGGAAACCCCGACGGAGACGCCAACCGCCACGGCGACAGCGACCGATACGCCGACTCAGACCCCGACCGACACACCGACAGCAACGCCGACCGAAACCCCGACGGAGACACCAACCGCCACGGCGACGGCGACGGATACGCCGACTCAGACCCCGA
>CAVRIA010000014.1:0-194196 GCA_963721115.1 uncultured bacterium | reverse complement strand
AGCGCGGCAAGCCTAGGGACTCCCGCACCCCGGCTGTCGGTGCCCCTACTCGGGCACCGTGCGAGATCGACCCCCAACAGCTGGCGATAGCGCTCGAAATCTCGATCGGTGGTGAAGACGGCGAGATCGCAGCGGCGGGCGATCGCACAGATCAGCAGATCGATCGGCGCTCCCGTCACTCCCTTGACGCGACAGCGGTTGAAGAGTCGAGCGGCGTCCTCGTAGTCGTGTGTCTCCGCCGCTATATCGTCGAACGGCGACAGCCGCTCACGAACCCGCTCGAAGTCTCTGTCGTTGTGGATTCCGGAGAGCACTTCCTGGCGAACGATTCCGATCAGTCGAGCCCGCCCTTCGCGAATCAGCGACTTCCACTCGTCGACGAGCCGCCGTTCCCCGGTGTTCAGCTGCGCCGATCTACGCCGCAGAGCCAGCGACCATACCGAGGTGTCGATCAGCACGTTCATCCGCGCTTTCGTCGTCGAAGAGATTTGTAGTCGTACGCCGGGTCGAACGCGATTTTCCCCGCCAGGTCGAGGATCTCCTGCTGGCGGTGCCGCTTCACGTATTCCTGCAGCGCCGCCGTAACGGCCTCCCTCTTCGTGCGATGGTGACCCACGGCGCGCGCTTCCTCGATCAGCGTGTCGTCGATGGCAAGATTCGTCGGCACCGACACCTCCATTTCACACATGGAAACGTGTACACTCATGTGTAGCTCTCGAAGCGGCCAATCGTCAATGCGAGGGTCCACGCCCCTGTCTCGGCGCCTGCCCCCATCCGTCCACCACCGGCCCGCCGGTCGCGTGAACAGCAGGCCTTCAGCGCCTTCGCAGCGCGGCATAGGCGTAGCTCACCGCGAAGAACGCCGTCAGCAGGGCGACGATCGTCGGGCCGGTGGGAAGGTCGAGCCAGTAGGAGCCGAAGATGCCGCACAGCGTCGCCACGACGCTGGATACGGTGGCGATGGCGAAGGCGACGCCGAGGCGCTCGGCGAAACAGAGGGCCGCCGCCCCGGGAGCGACCAGCAGGGTGAAGGTCAGCAGCGCGCCGACCCCCCGGATGGCGATCGCCACGGCCACGCCGACGGTCACGTAGAAGATGGTGTTCCAGAGCGTGACGCGAATCCCCAGAGCGCGCGCCATGTCCGGATCGTAGGCGACGATCACGAACTCCTTGTAGGCCAGGTACTGGATGGCGAGGACCAGAGCGAACGCGATCACCATGCCCCACAGTAGCGGCAAGGGGACCGTGAGGATGTTGCCGAAGAGAACGTTGAGAATCTCCCCCTCGCCGCGCGGGGCCTTGACGATCAGCAGCACCGCCGCGGCGGCGCCGCCGGCGTACAGCATGCCGATGAGCGCTTCGAGAGGCAGGCGCGGGGAGTCGGCGGCGCGAGAGAATCCGAGAAAGGTGAGGACGGTGAGCACCAGCGCGACGGGAAAAGGCGGCAGCTGAAAGAGGATGGCGAGCGCCACACCGGCCGAGGAGATCTCCGCCACCGCGGCGCCGACGAAGACGATGCGCCGCAGCACGACGTAGATGCTCAGGGGCGCCAAGCCGAGCGCCACAAGGAGACCGGCGAAGAGCACATGGCGCATGAAGGGAATCGTCAGCAGATCCATTTTACGCGCTCTCCTCGGCGTAGGCGCGCGCCAGGCTCTGGGGCGACAGCATCTCGGCTTTGTCGCCGATGAGCAGGGTCCCGTCACGTGTGATCAACGCCACACGACGCGCGAAGTGCTCGATGGCGCTCAACAGATGGGTGACGAACACGATGGTCGTCGCCTTCTCGCGCTGCAGATCCAGGAGCAGCTCCATGATCGCCCGCTCCGATTCGATGTCCATTCCGTTGGTCGGCTCGTCGAGCAGCAGCGCATCCGGCTCGCCGGCCAGGGCCCGCGCGATCAGGACCCGCTGCTGCTGCCCGCCCGAAAGCTCGCGGTAGGGGCGCTCGCTGAAGCGGTGCATCTGCGCCCGGCGCAGGCAGGCATGGGCGATGTCGAAGTCCTCGCGGCGCGGGCGGCGCAACGCGCCCAAGCGGCCGAATCGTCCCATCACCGCCACCTCGAGGGCGGAGAGCGGGAAGTGGGGGTCGAGCCGCTCGCGCTGCGGCACATAGCCGAAACGCGGCGGCCTGCCGTTGGCTGCGACCAGCTCGACCATCCCGGTGAGCGGCTTCAACAGGCCGAGCACCGCCTTGAGCAGGGTGCTCTTGCCCGAGCCGTTCGGCCCCATGACGCCGAGAAAGTCGCCTCGTTCGATGGCGAAGTCGAGGTGCTGCAACACCACGCGCGTGCCGTACCCGAGCGTCACCCCGCGGGCGCGAAGCAGATCACCCGCCATGGCCGCTCAACGCCTTGACGAACTGCCCGACGATGTAGTCGATCATCGAGATGTAGTCCTTCTGCGCCGGGTCTCCGCCGACGTCGATGGTGAGGTTCAGGTAGGGAATCCCCGCCTGCTGGGAGACCAGCCGCGCAACCGAGACGTCGTAGTACGGCTCGGTGACGATGAGCTTCACGCCCTCCCGCTTCGCCAGCTCGATGATCTCCTGAACGCGCCGTGGCGAGGGCACGAACCCCGGCTTGCTCTCGATGGTGTCCGGGATCACCAGCTTGAAGGCGCGCGCGAAGTACGACCACGACTCGTGATAGGGGATGAACTTCGCGCCCTCGAACGGCGCCATCGCAGCGCGCCACTTGGCCTCCGCCGCGGTGAGGCGGCCGTCGAAGGCGGCGAGGTTGGCGTCGTAATACTCCTTGTTGGCCGGATCGGCGTACGCCAGGGCATTGGAGATGTTGCGCGCCATGATGCGCCCGTCCTCCGGGTCGAGCTGATAGTGCGGGTTGCCGTAGGGGTGGATGTCGCCGAAGCTGAAGTCGACGCGCCCCTGCGGCACATCGAGCAAGGGGATTCCCGGGGAGGTCTCCGCCTTGATCAGGTCGGAGTTGTTGGCTTCGTTGACGAGGTCGCGCGCCCATTCCTCCAACCCGAGACCGATCTGGATGAACAGTCGCGCTTTGTGGATCTTGAACAGATCACTCGGGCGCGGCGAGTAGAGATCGGCGTTGAAGCCGCCGGGGACGAGCGCTTCCACCTCGACCTTGTCCCCGCCGACGACTCGCGCCAAGGCGGCGAGATCCGTGGTGGTCGTGACCACCCGCAGCGGGGCCGCCGCGGAAGGTGATGCCAGCGTCAGCTGCGCGCTCCACAGCAGAGGCAAGACGAAGAGCGCGCGGCGCAAGTGCGATCGTGTCATGTCGTTCACTCCAATGGCTTGAGGTTGCCTAGCGAGAAGGTCGCCTGCATGTAGAAGAAGTTGGCGGCGAGGTCCGGACCGCTGCCGGTCTGGAATCTGTACTGGAAGCGCAGGCGCGTATTGTCGGAGACGAAGTAGGTGAAGGCGGGGGAAATGCCGACCTCGCCGCCGGTCGGCACTCCGGGTCGGTCGAAGAAGTCGACCAACAGAGCGGCGTGATAGCGGAGCCAGAAATTGTAGTCGATCAGCGAGTAGAAGCCGGTCTTGAGCCCGCTGTCGCCCACCCCCTGTCGCTCGGCCAGCAACCCCTCGAGGCTCCAGGTCCAGATGTGGCGCTGGCTCGGCACGTACTGGATCTGCACGAACGGATCCTGATAGTACGCCTCGCCGCCCGGGCCGGGGCCGCCCGCCGCACTCGCGCCCGCACTCAACGCGCTGGTGCGGAACAGGTCGCGCGAGTACGTCAGGGTTCCCATGTAGGAGAAGCCGAAGCTCTGTCCGCTCTGGCGATCGAAGGCCTGGGTGTTCTGCGCACTGAGAATGTTGGCGTCGGCCTTGATGTCGGCGTCCCATGGGTTGGGAACGTAGCCGCTGACGTTGACCCCGGGGGTGACGAAGCCGTCGGGGCCGATGTACTGCGCCAGCGCCTGTGGGCGGTTGACGATCGGAAGCTGGAACGTGTCGGTCTCGTTGATCAGGCCGAAGCGCGGGCGAAACTGACCGCCGCGAACGGAGAGACCCCACGGCAGCTTGTTGAAGACCAGGAACGCCTCCTCGAGGTCGAACGCGCCGTCGTCCGGCTTGTCGATCGAGATCTGCGCCGTCGCGTACGGGTCGATCGGAGAAAAGAAGATGATCTGACCGTCGCGTACCCGAAACTGATCGTCGGCCGGATCGTAGCGCGGGTCTCTCTTGTGCAGGTCACTCTGCCGCAACGTGAAGTCGCCCACCGCCCCGATGTCGGGGATGAAGACCTTGGGCACTCCCTCGATGCTGGAGACGATGACACCGCGCCCCGGCTCGGGGGCGCCGGGGCCGACTCGTTGAGTCGGCGGTCCGGTGACCGGACCCGGCAAGAGCCCTTTCAGCGCTTCGCCGACGCTCTGCCCTTGCGGGGTCGGCGCCGCCAGAGGGACGCCGGCGGGAACCACACCGGGCGGCGGTGCCGGAGCCCCGCTCCCGGCGAGCGCGGGCGCCGCTGTCGGCGTGGCCTCGGGACGAGCGCCCACCTGGACCTCGAGAGCGTCGAGGCGCTGCTGCATCTGTTGCATCTGCGCGCGTAGCTCGCGCACCTGGCGTTTCAGCTGGAGATTCTCTTCGCTCGCTGCTGCCGCCTCGCGCTCACCCGCCAGCACGGGTGAAACGCGCGTCGAGAGCAGCAGCGCCATCACGACCAATATGGCGTGGTGTCGCATCACCGGACTCCTCTCCTCGCCCGAACCCCTGCCCCAGCCGGATGCGCTGGGTGGGATCGGTCGATCCCTGCTCGGGAAAACTGAGGTGAAAGAGAGAGGCGTTCAGGCGATGCGCGGAGGGCCGCGGCCGAGCTGCGTCGAGTGCCGGCGCAGAGCCGGCGCGACGAGGGGGTCGGAGGCGATCGGGAGCGACGGCAACACCAGGGAGTTGACCGCTACGACCGCCGGCGCGGCCGCCGGCACGTGGTGAACGACCAGGCAAGCGGCGCAGCCGTTGGCGCTGGCGGTGTCGGCGTGATGGTGGCCGCTCAGCGCCACCGGCACGACGAGCAGCCCGACGAGGCCGAGGATGCCGACCAAGCGGGCGGCTCGGGATGTCACGCCGCTTCCGATCACGGACATCTCGGCTAGCAGAGGCCCCGCAGCCGGTCAATCGCGGCCGCTCGACTTCGTCGCCGCGATATCCGAACATCAAGGGCGATGAATGGGGGGGGGGACGGCGCGGCGCCGGTCGCCGATCGGTATGCGTCGCGCTACCGCGGCGGCGACGATCGCCTGGGGCGTGCTGACCATCGGTGCGGCCGTCGCGTCGGCGGCCAGTCTCGTCGAGCAGGTGCTGCGGCAACCGGCGCTGACCGGGAACTGGGGCGGTGCGCGCGACGCCCTGCACGATCGCGGCGTCGATATCGAGGTCGTCTACATCGGCGACGTCTTCTCCAACCTCGACGGCGGGCTGCGCCGCCGCACGCGCTATCTCGACAACCTCGACCTGACGCTCACCTGCCATCTGCAGGACCTCATCGGGATCGACGCCGGCTCGCTCTTCGTCTACGGCCTCTCCAACCAGGGCGGCAACCCGTCGCGCGACGTCGGCGACGCGCAGATGTTCGACAACATCGAGGCGCCGAGGTCGATCGAGCTCTACGAAGCGTGGTGGCAACGCGAGCTGCTGCGCGACCGCGTCTCGCTGCTGATCGGCCTCTACGACCTGAGCTCCGAGTTCGACGTCAACGCCAGCGCCGCGCTGTTCATCAACAGCTCTTTCGGAACCGGAGCCGAGCTCGCCAACAGCGGCGTCAACGGCCCGTCGATCTTTCCCGTGACCTCCCTCGGCACCCGCCTGAAAGTCGACCTCGCCGAGCACCTCCTCTGGCAGACGGCGGTGCTCGACGGCGTTCCGGGCGATCCGAACGATCCGCGCGGCACGCAGATCCACCTGGATGGCGACGACGGACTGCTCATCGCGTCGGAGGTCGTGCTCACGTGGCGGCACGACACGGACGACGACGGCAGTCCCCACGCGCTAATGCGCAATCGGCGGCGCCGCGTCGGCCGCGGCTGGGGCGCGCTGCCATACACGTTCAAGTTCGCCGCCGGCTTCTGGACCTACACCACGCGGTTGAACGAGGTGAGCCCGCCGCCCGCGGGGGAGGATGCCGGCAGACAGCGCGGTCATCCCGGCGCGTACGTTCTCGCCGACTACGACGCGACGGCCGCTGGCGGCCCGGCGTTGTTCGCGCGCGCCGGCATCGCCGACGGCGACGTGCAGCAGTTCGCCGCCTATGCCGGGGCCGGAGTGGTCTACACCGGCCTGGTGCCGCGGCGCGACGCGGACGAGCTGGGCTTCGGCGTGGCCGCCGCGTTCAACGGCTCCCCGTACGAGCGCGCCATCCGCGCCGACGGCGGATCGCCGGCCGATGCCGAGATCGCCCTGGAGTGGACCTACCGGGCCGCGCTCACTCCGTGGCTGTCCCTCCAACCCGACCTGCAGTACATCGTCGACCCGGGCGCTCGCTCCGATCGCCCCAACGCCGTCGTCCTCGGCCTGCGGACCGAGATCGCCTTCTAGATGCAGGTTGTTGCGCTGTTGAGCCGTTAGGCTGTTGGGTTCGGAAAGAAATCAAAGCTCCAGAGGCCTCGACCTTTCTGAAGAGGCGTGGAAGGGCAGGTTGTTGGGTTGTTGAGTTGTTGGGCTTGGAATCGAAAATCCAGGGCCTCGACCTGGCGCCGTTTCACGCCGGAAGGCTACCGTCGGCAATCAGACGGACGAGATCCATGCTGCTGACGATCCCCCGGATCCGGCCGTCCTCGGTGACCAGGACCTGATGGACGTGGTGCACCACCATGGCGTGGGAGAGATCGCGCAAGGAGGCGTCGGGGGAGACGGCGAGAGGGTTCGCGACCATGGCGTCGCGCACGCACCGCGCCCTGAGCTCGCGGGCGACGCCGTTCGGCAGCGGCTCCGGGATTTCGCCGGGAGCGAACTCGGGCGGCGCCTCCGCACCTTCGGCCAGGAGCGCCGTGAGCGAACGGGCGAGAACGAAGATGCGTACGATGTCGGAGCGCGTCACGATGCCGACGATCGTTTCGTGCTCGAGCACCGGCGCGGCGTGAATCCGGTGGGCGACGAAGAACTCCTCGAGCTCGGCCAGGGACATCTCGGGAGGGACGCTGTGGACGTGCGGTTCCATGATGTCGCGAGCGCAGAGCATGCGGTCCAGGCTAGCAAGCGACACGGGGGCGGACAAATCGCTACGGACGCCGCCGCGCGCGGGGCGGGTCGCGTTGACCTGCTTTCGGCGGCCCGATACAGTTCGCGCGCCTTCGGCGGGGGACTCGATACGTGGAATGGCTGAGCGTCACTCTTTCCCTGTACGGCCGCGCCGTCGCGCGAGCTGGCAAGCTGGCATTGCGCAACTGGCCGGTGCTGGGGACGGTGTTCGCCTACACCGCGATCATGACGGTGGCCGGCTATTTCGCCGTCTTCCTCGGCCTCGCCGGCGGCTTCCTTCTCAGCATCGTCTGGGCAGGGTGCCTGGGCTCGTTCCTCTACCTGGTCGAGATGATCGTGCGCACCTCGCGCGTGACCTGGGAGGACTTCGGGCGCAGCTTCGGCGTGTACCTGTGGGACGTCGTGGGTGTGATCTTCGTCCTGTGGATCTTCTGGCAGATCGCGATGCCGGTTCTCCAGCGGCTGCCACAGGGCGGGGTCATCGCGCTGTGCATCGAGATCGCGATCTTCGTCTTCTTCAACGCGGTTCCCGAGCTGATCTATCTGGGGCACAACACGCTGCTGTCCCTGCTCTCGGAGAGCTACCGGTTCATCGCCGACAACTGGATCGAATGGTTCCCTCCCAACGTCCTGTTCGCCGTCGGCCTGCTGGCGTTGTGGCGGTTGCCGGCCGCCGACTTCGTCGCCCAGATGCTCATGTTCGCCGCGACTGCTCTATTCGTCTACTTCGCCATGGTGGCGCGCGGTCTGATGTTCCTCGAGCTGAACGGCACCTCGCGCCGCGGCCGCGCGTTCCGGCATCGGATGGGTCGATAGCCGGAACGCGCGAGCGGCGCTCAATCGGACTCGGACGGGGTCGATCCGGCAGCGTCCCGCTTGCGCTTCGTCGCGCCGCTCGCCGCCCGCTTGCGCGACGTCGATGACGAAGGTGTCTTGCGCGCCTTGACCGCCGCAGCGGTCGCCTTGCTCGTGCCTTCCTTTGCGGTCGAAGCTGCGGTCTTGCGGGAGGTCCGGCGGCGCGACGCCCCTTTCGGCTGTGGCGTCTCGCCGGGAGTGGCGTCGACGACCGGAACGCTCTTTCGCGCCCGGCCCCGACTCGTCGTCCCGGTCCGTCGCTGCCGCGGCGCCTCGGCCTCGACTCGCATGCTCGCTTCGCCTCGACCGGCAACCGGCTCGTCCACTTTCGGAGCGGGCTTCTCGACAGCCGTCGGCTCGGGTGGCGACGGTGCCGTGGAGGGCTGCCGGGAGAGAGCGCCGGCTGTTTCCGTGGACGGGGTGGTCACGGCAGGCTCGGGGGCGACCGAGGGCACGCCCGCGGCGGCCGGATGCGCGGCCTGAGGCTCCGCCGCGCGGCGGCGCCGGCCGCCGCGCCGGCGGCGGGACGAGGAGCGGCCGGGCGAGGCGGCCGGCTGTGCGACGGCGGGAGCCGACGCCATGACCTCCGACGCCCGGCCATTCGAGATCGTCTCGGCGGGCGTGGATTCATCGAGCGCGGGCGCCGCGGCGCCGGCGGCGGCCTCGGTTCCCGGCGCCGTGTCTTCCCTTGCGGAGCGGACGCTCCTGCCGAGGGTGGCCAGCGCCTCGCCGATGGCTGCCGCGGCGCGCAGCCCGGAGCCCTTGCGGCGCCCCCGGCGCCGCCGCTTCTTCTTCGAAGAACCGTTCCCCGCCGTCGCGTCGCCGTTCTCCGGGGCGGCGGCAGCCTCGACCTTGGCGGCGGCCCCGGGCGCCACCTTCGCCGCCGCCTTCTCGACCGCCGGCCGCTGTCGCGCCTCGATCTCTACCTGATGCGGCATGAGGTTCTCGCTCAGGTTGACCTGGATGCGCGTGTTGTACCGCTGCTCGAGGCGCGCCAGCTCGTCGCGCTTCTGGTTGAGGAGGTATACGGCGACGCTCGCCGGTAGCTCGACGCGCAGCGCCGCGACGTCACCGTGCGAGACGCGGTTGTGGATCTTGCGCAGGGCCACCAGCGCCGCCGACTCGACAGTGCGGATCGCGCCGTGTCCCTCGCACATGGGACAGGCCGTATAGGTCGTCGCCATGGCCGCCGGTCGGAGCCGCTGGCGGGAGATCTCCATCAGGCCGAGGCGCGAGATGCGGCCGACCTCATGGCGCGCCTTGTCCATGTGCATGGCGTCGCGCATGGAGCGCTCGATCTCGTAGATGTGCGCGCTGTCGCGCATGTCGATGAAATCGATGACGATCAGCCCGCCGATGTCGCGCAGCCGGAGCTGTCGCGTGACCTCGGAGACCGCCTCCTGGTTGGTACGGAACGCCGTCTCCTCGGGGTTGGGACCGCGCACGGAGCCGCCGGAGTTCACATCGATGGCCGTCAACGCCTCGGCGCCGTCGATCACGATGCTGCCCCCCGAGCGCAGCGGCACGCGGCGCTTGAACACCGACTCGATCTGCGACTCGACGTCGAACGCCGAGAAGATCGGTTGGTCGCCCTGGTACAGGTGCAGGACGTGCTCCTTGCCGGGCATGACGTTGTGGAGGAAATCGCGCGCCCGCTGGAAGACGTCCTCGTTGTCGACGTGGATCTCGTCGATGTCCGGGGTGAAGAAGTCGCGGATCGTGCGCAGCACGATGTCGTGCTCCCGGTACACGAGGGCGGGGGCGCGCTTCGACTCGGCCGCCTGCTGGACGTTTTCCCAAAGGCGCAGCAGGTAGCTCAGGTCGCGGCTCAGCTCCCCCGAGTCCTCGTCGACCCCGGCGGCGGTGCGAACGATGACACCGAAGCCGTCCGGCGGAGCCAGCTGAGCGACCAGCTTGCGCAGGCGGGTTCTGTCGTCCCCCTCGATGCGCCGCGAGATGCCGGTATCGTCGGAGCCGGGCAGGAGCACCAGATAGCGCCCGGGCAAGGAGTAGAAGGTCGTCAGCGTCGGCGGCTTGTTGGCGAACTGCTCCTTGGTGATCTGGACGAGAATCTCCTCGCCCGGCCGCAGGACGTCACGGATGCGCCGCCGCTTCCTGCCGTTCTCGCTTCCGTCGCCTGTCGGCGGCGGCGGCGGATTGCGCAGGTTGCGAAAGCAGATCTCGTCGAGCGGAAGAAAGGCGTCGCGTTCGGCGCCGATGTCCACGAAGGCGGCCTCGAGCGCCGGATGAATCCGGTGCACGGTGGCCTTGTACATGTTGCCCTTGAGATGTTCTCGACTCAGAGACTCGATTTCAAAGGATTCGAGCACTCCCTCGCTGATGATTCCGACCCGGCTCTCTTCGGCGTGGGTCACGTTGATCAGCATGATCTTCCGCATCAAATCTCCTCCCACCGTCCCCCCCGCTTGCCCAGACGTGACATCGCCTCCGCCACCGGGCCGGGGCGCATCTCGATGTCGCGAGTTCCGACATCCGACGCGACCTCACGCGGCCTCCGCGGCGAGGCGTAAGACGGGCACCGAAGCATCCAGTGGCGGTAGGGTCCGCTGCGCGAGCGGACGAAAATAGTTTCGAAAGGCGACGGCCGTAGCGGCGACGTCGAGCCCGAGCTGTACGGGGGCCGTCGCCGCGGTTCCTTCCAGCTTCGTCAGTCCGTCGCCCGCGAGGCTGCTGGCCCCCGCGACCGATCGGAGGTGAACCTTCAACAGCGCCGCCGCGACCTGGATCAGCCCCTGCAAGGTCATCGCCGGCGCGCTCGTCCGTTGCTTGACTGCCCACAGCCCTTCCCACGCCTCGTGGGCCTCCCAGAAATAGAAGGCGTTGAACAGATCGATTCCCCACGTCCATTCGCGGAGAGTCCGCCACGACAGAGGGTCCCAGTCCGCCTGGCGTCCGACGGACCGTCGCGGATCGTAGGAATGTCCGGCCGGGTCGCGCACCGGGTGCGGGTGCAGGCCGGGAACGTAGCGGTACGGAGGAAAGCGCCGCTCCCGCGCGTAGCGCGGTAGCGCGCGCTCGGGTGCGCGAATCTCCCCGGGGAACCTGTCGGCTGGCGCCGGCCCATCGAACAGCAACACTGACGGTCCTCATTAGATGAAGAAACCAGCTCGGACAAGCCGGCCGTGACTTCCCCGCGGCGGAATCACACCATTTCGCGCAGGTCGCCGGCGACGCGCAGCGGAGCGCCGGTTACGGCGCGGACGTCCTCGAGTCCGACGCCCGGAGCGATCTCGCGCACCAGGAACCCGTCCGCATCGATGTCGATCAGCGCCAGGTCCGTCACCACGGTGCGCACGCACCCGATCGCGGTGAGGGGATACGTGCAGCGCTGCAGCAGCTTCGGACGACCGTCGCGGTCGGTGTGGAACATGACGATGATCAGGCGCGCGCTGCCGGCGGCCAGGTCCATGGCGCCGCCGATGCCGCCGACGCCGGTCGAGGGTACGTTCCAGTTTGCCAGGTCGCCGTTCTCCGCCACCTGGAACCCGCCCAAAACGACGGTGCTGACGCGACCGCTGCGCGCCATGGCGAAGGCGTCGGCGCTGTGGAAGAAGCTCGCGCCCGGCAGCAGGCTGACGAGCTGGCCGCTGGCGTTGTAGAGATGGAGATCCTCCTCTCCCTCCGCCGCCAGCGGCCCATAGCCGAGGATGCCGTTCTCGGCGTGCAGGGTCACGTCGTGCTCGGCGCCGATGAAGTTGGAGATGAGAGTGGGGAGGCCGAGGCCCAGGTTGACGTGCTCTCCCGGTCGCAGGAGGGTCGACGCCTTGTAGGCCATGAGCTCCGGCGTCAGCCCGGGGGGAGCGCCGGGAGCGTGGCGCGCCTCGAGCCGCTGCGGCTTGCCGTACTTCCGCGACAGCGCCAGCAGGGCCGCGTCGTCCATCGTCTCCTCGGTGCGCACGACGCGGTCGACGAAGATGCCGGGCGTGACCACCGCCTCGGGGTCGATCGCGCCCGGCTCGACCACGTCGTCGACCTCGGCGACGGTGACCGCGGCGGCGGTGGCGAAGACCGGGTTGAAGTTGCGCGAGCCGCGCCGGTAGACGAGGTTGCCGTGGCGATCCGCCCGCGCGGCGCGGACGAACGCGAAGTCGGCGCGCAGCGCTCTCTCCAGGACGTAGCGCTGGCCGCCGAACTGGCGCTCTTCCTTGCCCGCCGCGATTGGTGTTCCGACGCTGGTCGGCGTGTAGAAGGCGGCCAGGCCGGCGCCGCCCGCTCGCAGACGTTCCACCAGCGTTCCCTGCGGCACCAGCTCGAGCTCGATGGCGCCGTCCCGGATGCGTTCTTCGACCGGCGTGCGCCGGGTCGGGTAGGCGGCGTAGGTGGCGATCAGCTTTCGGATCTGACCGCTCTCGGCCAGGATCTGCGGCGTCAGCGGACCCACCCCGGGAGTGTTCATGATCAGCGTGAGGTCGCGCGCGCCGTGCTCGCGCAGCGCCTTGATCAGGCTGACCGGCCACCCCTGGATGGGACCGAAGCCGCCGATCACGACGGATGCCCCGTCCGCGATGTCCCGCACCGCCGCCGCGGCGCTGTCCGATAGCTTGTCCATCCGTCGCTGCGTGAGGTGGCCGCAGGCTTAGCGCAGGAGAACGGAGAAACGCAAAGCCGGTGCGCGATCACTGAGCGCGCTTCGGGATCGACAGACGCAGCACTCTACTGCGGGACAGGCGATCCGCGGGAGGGAGCGGGCCGCGGTCTCGAGGACCGCGGCCCGAGCGCCGAGGAAATCAGCTCGGGGCGCCTGATCAGAAGGAGCGGCGCTTGCGGATTCCGATCAGCGCGACGCCCAACAGGAGCAGCAGCGCGGCGGCGAAGCCGGCACCCGACAGGGTCGGCGCCGGCGCGACCGGCGCCAGGTCGAGCGTGTCCGAGTCCGTATCGTTGTCCGGGTTCAGATCGCCGTCCGTGTGCCCGAGCGCCGTGTTCTGGATGAAGAACCCGGTGCCGGGCAGGACGTTGACGACCACTGTGATCACGGGAAGTGAATGCCCGGGAGACAGCGGCGGCGCGCCGGGATAGACACAGCTGACCTGGGTCAGGGTCGATGCGCTGCAATCCCAGCTCGTTCCCGACGCCGATACCAGGGTCAGGCGCGCCGGCAGGGAGTCGGTGACCGTGATCGGACCGCCGGTGGCGGCGTCGCCGACGTTGCTGAGGAGGAGGGTGAAAACGCAGGTCTTGCCAGCCTGACAAGGTCCCTGGAAGCGCTTGCGGATCGCGATATCCGGCCCCAGCTCGGGCTCGGGAGTGAACTCCTCGAACGTCGCCGTCACCGTGGGGGTGCTCGTGGGTGTTGCGGTCGGCGTAACCGTGGGTGTCTGGCTCGGGGTGGCCGTCGGGGTGTTCGTAGGCGTCAGGGTGGGGGTCTCGGTCGGCGTATTCGCAGACGTCTGGGTCGGAGTGCTGGTCGGCGTCTGGCTCGGGGTGGCCGTCGGGGTGCTCGTAGGCGTCAGGGTGGGGGTCTCGGTCGGCGTATTCGCAGCTGTCTGGGTCGGAGTGCTGGTCGGCGTCTGGCTCGGGGTGGCCGTCGGGGTGTTCGTAGGCGTCAGGGTGGGGGTCTCGGTCGGCGTATTCGCAGACGTCTGGGTCGGAGTACTGGTCGGCGTCTGGCTCGGGGTGGCCGTCGGGGTGTTCGTGGGCGTCAGGGTGGGGGTTTCGGTCGGCGTGTTCGCAGACGTCTGGGTCGGAGTACTGGTCGGCGTCTGGCTCGGGGTGGCCGTCGGGGTGTTCGTGGGCGTCAGGGTGGGGGTTTCGGTCGGCGTGTTCGCAGACGTCTGGGTCGGAGTGCTGGTCGGCGTCTGGCTCGGGGTGGCCGTCGGGGTGCTGGTGGGTGTCAGCGTCGGTGTCGTGGTCGGCGTATTCGTGGGCGTCTGGGTCGGAGTGCTGGTCGGCGTCTGGCTCGGGGTAGCCGTCGGGGTGCTGGTGGGTGTCAGCGTCGGTGTCGTGGTCGGCGTATTCGTGGGCGTCTGGGTCGGAGTGCTGGTCGGCGTCTGGCTCGGGGTGGCCGTCGGGGTGCTGGTGGGTGTCAGCGTCGGTGTCAGGGTCGGTGTCAATGTTGGCGTGGCGGTCGGCGTATTCGCCGCGATCACGGAGCCTGGACTCTTGAGAGAGATGGTCTGCGCTCCCACGGAGATCGCATCGGTCGCGGGAGACACGACCTGCGCGGAGGAGACGGAGGCCTGAAGGTTGCCCGTCGGACCGCTTCCCGGATCGCAGGCCAGCAGCGCGTTCACCCGCAGCACGACCTTCTCGCTCGCCTCGAGGTCGTCGATCCGGACGACCAAAACGATATCGGTCGAGGCGGGCGTTCCGAAGACGCTCGAGCCGGCGGGAACGAAGGTCTTGGAGACGGTGAGCGCCGTGCTCCCGCCGTCGTCCGAGATCCCGGTATCGGCGCCGAACGTTCCGGCCCCTCCTCCTCCGCCGTTCTCGACGCTGCCGTAGTTGATGGCGACGTCGGTGATGTCGGCGTACGCAAGGCCGGGTTGCCCGGTCGTGTTGGCTGCGAAGTCGTACGTGATCTCGATCGTCTGGTTGGCGGCGGTCGGGCTGGCGTCGACGGTGATCTCGCTGAGGAAGGTGACCGTATCGCCGCACGTGAAGCTGCCGCCCTCGAGCGACTCGACGACGTCCTTGTCATCCCCGATGGTGCCGTCGTTGAAGGCACCTCCACCGGTCGCGTGGTTGTACGTCAGTGGTCCGGCGGCGGCGAAGTCGATGGAGAAATCGCCGCCGTCGGCCGATGCTGGGCGCCGGCCGAGAGACAAGAAGAGCAGAACGGCCAGGAGGAGTGTGACAACCGCCCAGCCATGCGACTTTGGGGGTGCGCAGGACAAATGATCCATGAAATCGTCATCCTTGGCGCCCTCGTTCTCCGCCTTCCTCCCGCCGCATCAGCATCCAGGGGCCTTTTGTTTTCGCGTTGCCAGTTGAAAAAGATGAGTTGATCTAACCCCGTATCGAGGCAATACGCAAGGCGGAAGAGGTGGAAGAGCACAAGTCATTTGAGGTGTCCGGCGACAGGTCGTTCTAGGCGAGAGCGGCCTCCGGGGCCGCCGAAGCGAAAAAATTCCGCCCCGAGGGCATTCACACTTGACAGAGCTATGCGCGTCGCGTTCAATGCGCCCGCGGCTGTGGGTGGCCGTGAATTGCTTGGGACACGGTTTGCAATTCCGCAAACCGAAATCATTGGGACATGTTCGCGGGACCCGCGAACGAAGACGAAAAGGGGGTAACATGCGTAGGATTCATTTGGTTGGGGCCGGTGTGCTCGCGGTCGGCCTCGCGGCGACGATGGCCTTCGGTGCCGATGGAGAGCCGAAGAAGGCCAACAAGTACCAGGCAACCATGGTACATGACGTGGCCGTGTGCACGGCGAACAGCGAAATGACCGGCGGCGGGCTCGCCCTGCCGGCCTGCCCCGAGTCCAGCTCGACCACGTGCCAGTTCGGCGACAAGGGCAGTGGCAAGGTCGCGGCGAAGGCGAAGGACGACCTGGCGCTCAGCGTGAAGCTCGGCGGGCTCGAGAACTGTCCGGACGGTACGGTCCTGCAGGCCTATGCGTCGTTCCGGTCGAGCACGGACGACTGCACGGTGAGTGCCCGTTGCACCACGGTTTCGCTTACCAACTTCCCGATCCCCGGGGCCACCTGTACGGTCGCCAAGGGCAAGTGCAAGCTCAAGACCACGCTCAACACGCTGGTTCCGGGAGCGATCTCGACGGGCAACAACACCTCCATCATCCTCGGCGAGGTCGGTCTCATGGCCGGAACGACGGCGGTGGCGAAGGCCGGTCTGCTGGTTCCGTAATCGCATCGCGGACGACGCGTACCACATTGAAAAAAGCCCGCGGCGGAGACGCCGCGGGCTTTTTTTTGCTCACGGCAGGGCCGGCAGGAAGTCGAGAACCGACTCGGCCGCCTCTTCGCCGGTGCGGATGCAGTCCGGGATGCCGACGCCGCGGTAGGCGCTGCCGGCGAGGGCCAGGCCCGGCAGCGCGGCGACGTGGCGGTCGATCCGCGCGACGCGATCGAGGTGGCCGACGTGATACTGCGGCATGGCGTCCGGGTAGCGATTGACGCGGGTGAGGACCGGATCGGAGCGGATGCCGAGCAGGTCGGCGAGCTCGGCGCGCACGGCGGCGATCATCGACGCGTCGTCCTGCGCGAAGAGCTGCGGCTGCAGGGCGCCGCCGACGAACGAGCGCAGCAGCACGAACTCCGCCGGGGCGCGGCCCGGGTACTTGAGGCTGCTGAACGTGCACGCGACGAGGCGCCGGTTCTCCACCGCCGGAACGACGAAGCCGAAGCCGTCCAGCGGGTGCGGAACGTCCTCGCGGCGGTAGGCGAGGGTGACGGTGGCGGACGAGGCGTACGGAATGGCGCGCAGCTCGGCGGCCAGGGCGGCGTTCTCGGTCTCGAGCAGGGGGGCGCTGGCGTGCGCCGGGGTGGCGAGGATCACCGCGTCGCAGTCGGCGTCCTCGCCGAGGCGCCAGCCGCGCTCGGTTCGCCGCACCGACCGGATCGGCGTCGCCAGCTGCACGGCGCCCTCGGGGAGGCGGCGCGCCAGCTCGTCGACCAGCGACTGCATGCCGTCGGCGAAGCTGACGAACAGGCTCCAGCGCGCGCCGCTGGTCGGAGCGGACTGGCGCGCGGCGCGGCGTTGCTGCTTCCACATGGCGGCGATGATGCTGCGGTCGCGCCGCTCCATCTCGAGAAAGCGCGGCATGGTGGCGGCGAGGCTCAAGCGGTCGGGATCGGCGGTGTAGATGCCGCCTACCAGCGGCTGCGCGACTCGCTCCAGGGCCTGCGTTCCGAGCCGCCGGGTGACGAAGGAGCCGAGGCTCTCGTCGTCCGGTGCGCCGCCGCGCGGCAGCACCAGGTCGAGCGCCATGCGCAGCTTGCCCGGCCAGGAGAAGAGCGGCGTCGTGAGCAGCGGCCAGAATCGCGTCGGCGCCAGCAGCAGGAAGCCGTCGGGCAGGGGATGAAGGCGCCCGGCGTGCACGACGTAGGTGCGCCGAAACTCCTCCCGCGTGCCGACCAGCCGGTCGGTGATGCCGAGCCGCTCGCACAGGCGCAGCGCCGCCGGCTTCTCGGACAGGAAGGAGTCGGGACCGCCCTCGAGCACGAAGCCGTCGGTGCGCTCCGTGCGGATGGTGCCGCCGAGGCGCGACCCGGCCTCGAAGAGCCGTAGGGCGATCGGCCGATTGCGCTCGCCGGCCAGCTCGAGCAGCCGGTGCGCCGCCGCCAGGCCGGCGATGCCGCCGCCCACCACCGCGACGCGCGGCGCGCCGCCTTCACGAGCGGGCGACATGCGCGCGGATGACCTCCGCCATCATGCGGATGAAGGCCGGGTGGTCGTTGACGGTGCGGGCGCGGGCGAAGCCGATGCCGACCTCGTCGGCGATCGCCTTCGCCTCGACGTCCAGGTCGTAGAGGACCTCGACGTGATCGCACACGAAGCCGAGCGGCACCACGACGAGGTCGGTGCGGCCGCGCGCCGCCTCGGCGCGCACCACCTCGCCGATGTCGGGCTCGAGCCACGGCTCGCGCGGGCTGCCGCTGCGGCTCTGGTAGGCGAGGAGGTAGTCGTCGATGGCCAGCCGCTCGGCCACGCGGCGCGCCCCTTCCTCGAGCTGGGCGACGTAGGGGGAGGGCGCCGCAATGGCGACGGGGATGCTGTGCGCCGTGAACACCAGGCGCGTGGTGGAGCGGCGCGGCGCCGGCACCGACCGCAGGGCCCCGGCGGCGAGATCCGCGACCGCCTCGAGGAAGAGGGGGTGCGCGTGCCAGCCGGAAACGAAGTCGACCTCCGGCGCGGCGGCACCGATCGCCGCCTGCGCCTCGGCGACGTCGCGCTGGTAGCGGCCCCAGCCGGCATCGTTCTGCTGCGCGGCGAGAATGAAGCCAACCGCGCGCCGCACACCGGCCTCCATCATCTGGCGCAGCGTCGCCTCCAGGAAGGGGTGCCAGTTGCGCATGCCGACGTAGACGGGGAGGGCGGGGCCTTCCGCGGCGAGTCGTTCGCGCAGCCCCTGCGCCTGCCGGGAGGTCAGCTCGTTGAGCGGCGAGCGGCCGCCGAGGATCTCGTAGTGATGCACCACCGTCTCGACGCGCTCCGGCGGCACGGGGCGGCCGCGCAGAACGTTGGCGAGGAAGGGGCGCACGTCCTCCATGCGATCGGGGCCGCCGAAGGCGATCAGCAACACGGCATCGTAAGGCCGGCTCATGAGCCGGTGGGCGCTCCTTCGCCCGTTCTCTCCGCGCCGCGCGAGCTCATCTCGTGCACGGCGTCGACCAGGGCGACGACGTGATCCACCGGCGTCTCCGGCAGGATGCCGTGCCCCAGGTTGAAGATGTGACCGGGCCGGCCGGCGGCGCGCCGCAGGATGTCGGCGGCGCGCCGGCGGATCTCCGCCGGCGACGCGAACAGGGCGACCGGGTCGAGGTTCCCCTGCACGGCGCGATCGTAGCCGATCGCCTGCCAGGCGGCGTCGAGGTCGAGGCGCCAGTCGGCGCCGATGACGTCGCCGCCCGCCTCGCGCATGTCGGCCAGCAGTCCGCCCGTGTTGGTTCCGAAGTGAATGACGGGAACGTCGGCGCCGAGACCGGCGATGGCGGCGCGGGAGTGGGGCTGGACGTACTCCCGGTAGTCGCTCGGCGACAGGCAGCCGACCCAGCTGTCGAAGATCTGGACCGCATCGGCTCCCGCCTTCACTTGCTCGCGCAGGTAGACATTGATCAGGCGGGCGAGCAGGCCGAGCAGGTCGTGCCACGCTTTCGGGTGCTCGTACATCAGGGACTTGGTGCGCACGTAGTTGCGCGAGCCGCCGCCTTCGACGAGGTAGGAGGCGAGCGTGAAGGGCGCTCCGGAGAAGCCGATGAGCGGCGTCCGGCCGAGGCCCGACTTGGCGTTGCGCACGGCCTGGTAGACGAAGGCGAGGGCGTCGGCCGGATCGTAGGCCGCCAGGCGGGCGACGTCGGCCGGCGTGCGCACCGGCTTGTGGATGGCCGGTCCATCGCCGCGGGTGAATTCCAATCCGACGCCGAGCGGCTCGAGGACGAGCAGGATGTCGGCGAAGATGATCGCCGCGTCGACGCCGAGGCGCTCGACCGCCGTGACGGTCACCTCGGCGGCCGCCTCCGGATGGTGACAGAGCTCGAGGAAGCCCATCTTCTCGCGCACGGCGCGGTACTCGGACATGTACCGCCCGGCCTGCCGCATGAGCCAGATCGGTGTGTAGGGCGCGGCCTGCCGGCGGCAGGCGAGCAGGAAGGGCTGTGTTTCCAAGGCGGCCTCGTAGCTATGCGAAGCGCGATGCGGGGTCAACCGGCCCCTCCTCCCGCCCGATCATCCGGCCGCGCTCCGCTTGACGGCGAGCCGCTCGCGCCCCCGGCGGGCGACGGCGGCGACCAGCTGCCCCATCTTCGAATGCTCCGGCTCGATGTCGACGGGCAGCCCGTGCGCATGCAGCGCCTCGCTGCAGACCGGGCCGATGGAGGCGACGACGACACGCCGGGCGGCGGCGAGCAGCTGGTCGCGCAGGGCGAGCGCGTCGGCGGTCTGCAGGACGTGCTCGACCTGGCGGGCGCTGGTGAACAGGGCGACATCGACCGCGCCGGCGGCGAAGCGCTGCACCCCGTCGCGCAGCGGCCCGGTATCGTCGGGCAGGGCCCACCGGTACACCGGAACCTGCAGCACGCGGGCGCCGCGCTCCGCCAGGCCGGCGAGGAGCTCCGGGTTGGGCTGACCGTACTCCTGGACGGCGACCCGCCGGTCTCGAACCGGCGCTTCGCGGTCGAGGGCCGCCAGAATCTCCCGCCAGGTGTTCGGCTCGGCAGCGATCACGTGCGGCACCAGCCCGATCTCGCGCAGCGCGGCGACCGGTTTCGGGCCGCGCGCCACGATGGTCGTGCCGCCCAGCAGGCCGGCGAAGCGCTCGGGCGGACACTCGTCGGCGAGCGCGGCGACCAAGGCGCGGGTTCCGACACCGGTGAGCAGCACGACGACGTCGACCTCGCCGCGCTCCAGCCCGCGCAGGAACTCGGTCGCGGCCGGGTTCTCCCGCAGCGGCAGCTCCCGCATGGACGGCGCGCTGAGCGGCGTACCGCCGTGGCGGCGAATCAGCTCGGCCATCTCGGCGGCGCGCCGGCTCTCGAAGGAAAGCACCGTCACCCCGCTGAGGGGTTGCTCGGCAACCGCGGCCATGGGGCTCAGGATGACGAGCAAGCCCGGGGCCGTCAATGCGGTGCGCGCGGCGCCGCGGCGGTTTGACTTGCCGAATGGTTTGACGCGTAGTTCGACCGTGTGGCTGCGCCGGCGCGAGAGGCGCCGAGCGGCCGCGACGAGAGGGCGTACGCGATGTTGAAGCTGTATCAGTTTCCCAACTCCGGCAACTCGCGCATCGTGCGCATCGTCCTGGCCGAGAAGGGGTTGCCCTTCGAGCGCGTCCACATCGACGTGATGAAGGGCGACCAGAACACGCCGGAGTTCCGGCGCCTCAACCCGCTCGGGCGCGTCCCCGTGCTGATCGACGGGGAGACCGTTCTCTACGAGTCGTGGGTGATCAACGAGTACTTGGAGGAGCGCTTTCCGGAGCCGCCGCTGATGCCGCCCGATCCGGCCGGGCGGGCCCGCGTGCGCCTGCTGATCCACTACTTCGAGACCGCATTCGCCCCCAACGCCGGAGTCCTGATCCTGGAGTCGCTGCTCAAGAAGCCGCCGGCACGCGACGAGAGCAAGATCCTGGCCTGTCGCGCGGCCGCCGCCAAGCATCTGGAGCATCTCGAGTCGACCGTCGGCGATCGCGACTTCCTCGCCGGCGCCTTCTCCCTCGCCGACGCCTCCTACACCCCGGCCATGGGCGCCCTGGGGAAATGCGGCGTCGACCTCGAGCCGCACTTTCCGCGCCTCGCCGCCTGGCTGTCGCGGGTGCAGGCGCGCGCCAGCTTCGCGGCCTCGGCGGACTGAGCGCCGTCGAAATGGCATTACGGGAGGGCGAGCCGTCTGGCGTACCCGGCGGTGCGGCTCGCCCTCCCCGTTTGCATCAGCGGCGGGGCGACCAGGATCGCCGCGGGGCGCGGCTTGAATTTCGACACACTGTATGACTGTAACCCCCCGATGACGGATCGACCGCTCCGCCTCGTCGGCTCGCCCGGATCCCCCTACAGCCGCAAGCTGCGCGCCGTGCTGCGCTATCGGCGCATCGCACATGCCTGGACGCACCAGGGATCGCCGGAGAGCCACGGGCTGCCGCGCCCCCGCGTCGAGCTGCTGCCGCAGCTGATTCTGGCCGGGCCCGGCGGGCGCGAGGAGGCGCACGTCGACTCGACGCCGCTGATCCGGGAGCTCGAGGCGCTGTACCCCGATCGGTCGGTCGTGCCGCCCGATCCGGCGCTGGCGTTCGTCGACGCCCTGCTCGAGGACTACGGCGACGAATGGCTCACCAAGGCGATGTTTCACTACCGGTGGGCCTTCGAGCCGGACGTCGCGCGCGCGGCGGCGATCCTGCCGCGCTGGAGCCGTACGGACGTCCCGGAGAGTCAGGCGCGCGCGTTCGGGAAGGCCTTCGCGCAGCGCCAGATCGGCCGCCTGGGCCTCGTCGGCTCGAACGGGACGACGGCGCCGGTCATCGAAGAGAGCTACCGGCGGCTGCTGCGCCTTCTCGACGCCCACCTCACCGACTCGCGTTTCCTGATGGGCGGCCGGCCCGGGACGTCGGACTTCGGCGTCTTCGGCCAGCTCACCCAGCTGGTCGGCTTCGATCCCACACCGGCGACCATCGCGCTCGCGACGGCGCCGCGCGTGGTGGCGTGGGTCGACGTCGTCGAGGACCTCTCCGGCCTGGAGCCGGCGCCGGGGGATTGGACCCCGCGCGACGCGGTACCGGATACGCTGCGCGATCTTCTGGGCGAGGTGGGTCGGGTGTACGCGCCCTTTCTGCTCGCCAACGCGGAGGCGCTCGAGCGCGGTGCCGAGAGCGTCGAGTGCGCGATCGACGGGCGGCCGTGGGTGCAGCGGCCGTTCCCCTACCAGGGCAAGTGCCTGCGCTGGCTGCGCGAGGCGCGCGCGGCGCTGGCCGCGGACGACCGGCGCGCCGTCGACGCGTTGCTCGCCGGCACCGGCTGCGAGCGCCTCTTCGAAACCTGAGGGCCTCAGCGCTGCAGCGTCTTGCGCGCGTTCTCGGCGAACTTCTGCGCCGCCTTCTCGTCGTCGGTCACCCGTTGGACCTTGAACGGCACCTCGACGCCGCGGCGGCAGGCGGGGCGCTCCTTCATGGCGTCCAGCCAGCGCCTGATGTTGGCGAGACCCTCGATCGACACGCCCGACCACCGGTAGGTGCGCACCCAGCACCAGTTGGCGATGTCGGCGATCGAGTAGTCGCCGGCCAGCCACTCGCTCTCGCCGAGGCGGCGGTCGAGCACTTCGAAGAGCCGCCGCGATTCGTGCTGGTAGCGGTCGATCGCCGGCTGGATCTGCTCGGGGAAGTAGCGGAAGAAGACGTTCGCCTGGCCCATCATCGGGCCGATGCCGCCCATCTGGAACATCAGCCACTGGATCACGCGCGAGCGCCCCTTCGGGTCGCCGGGCATGAGGCGTCCGGTCTTCTCGGCCAGGTAGATCATGATCGCCCCCGACTCGAACACGGCGAAGTCGTCGTTGTCGCGATCGACGATGGTCGGGATGCGGCCGTTCGGGTTGAGACTCAGGTAGCGCTCTTCCCTCTGCTGGCCGGTGGAGAGGTCGATGGCGTGAGTCTCGTACGGCAGCTCGAGCTCCTCCAGGGTCACGGAGGCCTTCCAGCCGTTCGGTGTCGGGGCGGTGTACAGGTCGATCACGGCGACTCCTCGTTGGGGGTCAGGCGCGCAGGGCGGCCAGGCAGCCGGCGCGCTCGAGCACCGGGTCGAGCCCGCTCTCGTCGCTCGCGGCGGCGTACTTCTCGCGCAGAGCGCGCAGCGACTTGGCGTGGTATTTCTGCGGCTTCTGGGCCCAGGTGTGGCCGTCCAGCTCGACGGTGAGCTCGTCGCGTGCGGCGGCGACGGCTTCCGCGTTCGCTACCGTCCACGGCAGGAAGAGGCGTCCGACCTGGCGCTGCAGCAGCGGCATCAGCGTCGGCTCCAACCTCGACCACGGCTCGAACTCGCCCTCCGCCCGCGGCCAGAGCATCCGCTGCACCCAGGCGAGGACGTCGTGGGCGCGCCCCTCGATGAGCGCTCCCGGCGTCGGGTCGGTCCAGGCGTTGTAGACCTGGCCCCAGAGAGCGAAGTCGGCGAAGGCGGGCCGGGCGCCGAAGAGGTAGGGGCGGCCGGCCAGGTGGGTATTCAGCAGCTCGAGGGCGTCGCGAAAGGACGCCTCGATCTGCGGCGCGTTCTGCTCGTTCGAGCCGACGAACCACACGCGCCCCACCATCCGCTCGCGGATCATGGCGGTCATGGCCGGCGTGCCTCTCCTCGTCCGCCGCCGGCATCATGGCGCGCGCCAGGCGTCCGGCGGAGCTCAGCTGGTCCACCTCGCGCGCCCAGCGGTAGTGGAACATCCACTTGTTGCCCCACTCGTCACCGAACTCTTCGAGCAGCGCCGAGACGAAGGCGGCGACCGGATCGGAGGGGTGAATCGAGGGCTGCGGGTGCGCCGCCTCGACCTGCTCGATGATCGGCGTCGAGTCCTGGATGCCCCGGTCGTCTGGGGTGACGACGAGGGGGACGATCTGGATCTTCGCGTATTTCTGATAGTCGGGCTCGCTCTCCGCATTGCGAACGATCCATCGGTGCGGGATCCCCTTGTAGCGGAAGTACGAACGAACCTTCACCGAGTAGGGCGACATCTCCGCCCCGTAGATGCGGTAGAGACCGGCCATGGTTTGCTCCCTTCTTCGACTCGCCGGGCAAGCTCGCATGCTGACATCGAGCATGTCAATATTGGCCGCCCGGTGCCGATTCGCTTGCATTATGGAGGCGGGAACGCGACGATTGACGGAGTGACTTCGATCCGTAGCGAGCGGGTGGTGAAGCGAGGGCGCGCGCGAAGGCGCGGAACGCTGGGGTTGGTTCTTTCCGGCGGTGGGGCCCGCGGGGCCTTCCAGGTGGGGGTTTACGAGCGCCTGCTGCGCGACCCCCGGTTTTCCGCCGGCCCGGTCGTCTTGTCGGGCACCTCGGCGGGGGCGATCAACGGCGCGCTGATCGCGGCCGGCCGGTCGCCGCGGCAGATGATGGCGTTCTGGAACGGCATCGCCGACAACCCGCCGGTCGTCGCCAGCCCGGTCTTCTTCCACACCGCGGTTCGCTCGCTGCTGCGCCTGACCGGCGAGGAGGCGCTGCGCTGGCTGTCGCCGCGCCGCAATCTGCAGCCCTTCCTGCAGCGCGCCCGCAACCACCTCCCGCCCCGCAAGGGCAGCCTGCTCGCCCTGTTGGTCGAGTACCTGCTGACGCGGCGCTTCGAATTGGTCAGCCGTCTCCTCGACGGAATCCGCGAGCCGTTCGTCGTCGACACGGCGCAGCTTCGCGAGCGGCTGGTGGCCGAGTTCGGCGGCGAGATCGTGCCCCGCAACGGGCACCGGCTGGCGATCAACACGGTGGACGCCCACACCGGTCACGTGGTGCGCTACGTCACGGCGGAGACGCCGCTGACGCGTCCCCCCGACTATGTCGTCGTCGACGCCATCACCGTCGACATGGTGCTGGCGAGCGCCAGCATTCCGCTGCTGTTTCCGCCGGTGCCGATCGGGGAGCACCTGCTGTGGGACGGCGGTCTCCTGGTCAACACGCCGCTCGCCCCGGTGGTGGCGTTGGGCGCGGACGAGATCATCACGGTGCTGGTAACCGAGCCGCCGGACCCCGATCGCGGCGAGTTCACCCGCTTCGGCCGCGCCGTCGAGCGCACCGTCGACACGATGCTGGAGAACGCCTACAACGTCGACCGCAAGCTGCTGCTCGAGCGCAACCGCCTCGCCCATCTGCAGCGGTCGGCGTATCGGGACGTGAAGCTGTACGAAGCCTTGCGTCCGGCGCGCGAGGCGTGCTTCAACGCCGGCTCCTACCTCTACTTCGATCGCCAGGTGATGGCCGACATGCACGCCGCCGGGCGGCGCGCGGCGAGCGCCTGGCTGGCCGCTGGCCCGCGGGTCGACGAGCTCGAGGGCGCGGCGGCCGGCGCGGCGGCGTAGCGAGGCGAGGTGCCGTTCGTGTGACCCGCCCGCCTCCGGAGGTGTTGGTCGTGATGGCCAAGGAGCCGGTGCCGGCGGAGGTGAAGACGCGTCTGGCCAGGCAGGTGGGAGAGCGCCGGGCGTGCGCCCTGTACGAGGCCTTCCTGCGCGATATCGCGGCGCGCCTCGCGGCGGGGCCGTGGCGGCTGGTCTGGGCGGTCGATCCGCCGGGGGCGGACCTCGGCTCGCTGGTCGGAGCGGGGCATCGGCGAATCGATCAGCGCGGCGCGGATCTGGGCGACCGCATGCGCTGCTGCTTCGAGGATCTGTTCGCCGCCGGTGCCGAGCGCGTGGTGATGATCGGCGCCGATGTACCGCACCTCGCGGAGTCCACCCTGCGCGATGCCTTCGCGACCTTGGCGAGCGCCGACGTGGTTCTGGTTCCGAGCCGCGACGGCGGCTACTGCCTGGTCGGCCTGGCCGGCGCGCACGGCGTGTTCACCGGCATCGAGATGAGCACGCCCCGCGTCCTCGAGCTGACCGCGAAGAGGGTGGAGTCGATGGGACTGCGCCTGCGGCTCCTCCCCGAGAGCTTCGACGTCGACGAGATCGGCGACGTGCGGGCGCTGGCGCGCCTGATCGCGACGGGCGAGGTTCGCCTCGATGCGACGCAGGCGGTGCTCCGCACTTGGGGTGGATTGTTGGAGGGGTGAGGGACGTGTGGACGTGCTGATGTGCTGATGTGCGGAGTACGTGCGGACGTGCTGGAGTGCCGATGTGCTGGAGTGCTGAGGGGAGCTACTGCCTCTCGTACGCGGCCCAGGTCCAGTAGCCGCCGGCGAAGAAGCGCGGGCCGCTCCATCCGGCGTTGCACAGCTCCCAGGCGATGAGGGCGTTGAAGATGCCGTGGCCGACGAGCAGCACGGACTGGTGGCGCCGGCTCATCGCGACGAGCTGGTCCGCGGCGTGGCGAGCGCGGGCTCGCGCGTCGGCGAGAGGCTCGACGCGCGGCGACCAGCCCAGAAACCACGCCGCTCGCATCATCGCCCCCCACGTCGCGGGCCGCAGCCGGACCAGCCCGAAAGGGGGCTCGGGCAGAGCCGCTTCGCGGAACACGCGGTCGCGGTGTGGCCGCCGGCGCGGAGCGAGCAGGCGGGCGGACTCCACGGTCCGGCGCAGGTCGCTGGTGGCGACCCGGCCCACGGCGAGCGCATGCTGGCGCAGCTCGTCCGGTGGCGGCAACGATCGATCGATGCCGGCGGCGTCGTAGCGCCGGATCCAGAGAGCCAGCTCGGCGCCGTGCAGATCGGGCGGACCCCTGAGGTCCGGCTTGCCGTGACGAGCCAACACGATGCGCATCGCGACCGCAGGCTATCCGATGCCGGACGCCGCCCGCAACGGCGGACCCCGGCGCCCACCGCGGTTCAACCGCCGCCGGCCGCTACGTGCACCACCCCAGTACTCCAACACCCCAGCACGTCAGCACGTCCACACGTCCACACGTCAGCACGTCCACACGTCCACACGTCCTCACCCCGCCATCGTCAATCCGCCGCTGACGCTCAGCACCTGGCCGGTGACGAAGTCCGCGTCCGGCGAGGCGAAGAATGCCACGGCGGCGGCGATCTCCTCCGGCGCGGCGAGGCGCTTGAAGGGAATCGCGCGCACCAGGGCATCGACCAGCTTGTCGGAGCCCGACTCGACCATGCCGCGCAGCAGCGGCGTGTCGGTCGGGCCGGGACAGACCACGTTGACGTTGATGCGGTGGCGGGCGAGCTCGCGTGCCAGAGTCTTCGAGAACGAGACGATACCGCCTTTGCAGGCGGAGTACACGGCCTCGCCGCTGCTGCCGACGCGGGCGGCGTCGGAGCTGATCGAGACGATCTTGCCGCTGTTGCGCGCCATCATGTCGTCGAGGACGGCCCGGCAGCAATGGATGGGGCCGCGCAGGTTGATGTCGATGACGCGCGTCCACAGCTCCGGCGTGTTGTCGACGAAGCGCTCCATGCGGTCCCAGCCGGCGTTGTTTACCAGGATGTCGACCGGCCCCCAGGCGGAGCGCACCTCGCCAACGGCGGCGCGCACGGCGTCGAAATCCGTCACATCCATCGCCGCCGCCCGCGCCTGGCCCCCCTGCTGTCGAATCCGCGCGGCGGTTTCTTCGGCCGCGGTGGCGTCCAGGTCGGCCGCAGCCACACGCGCGCCCTCGGCGGCGAGCCGGGCGCTGATGGCGCGGCCGATGCCGCTGCCGGCGCCGGTGACGAGAGCGATCCGGTCGTCGAGACGTCCCATCGAGCCGCTCGCGGCGTTCAGCGCTTCTGGCGCTCGAGCAACTCCCGCAGCTCCTCCACTTCGCGCTCCAGGCTGCGACTGCGGCGGCCGAGGCTGACGACGTAGATCAGAATGCCGATCCAGACGACGGCGTATCCGGCGATCAGGTAGGGCAGGTGCATGGCTCAGACCGACGGGGCGAGCTGCTCCCGCAGCTCGTCGACGCTCTCCTGCAGGCGCGCCTCGCGCAGGCGCAGGCGCAGCAGCCAGAGGAAGAGAAGGAAGAAGGCCAGCAGGGTGACGATCAGCGTCACGCGCATCAGCGGGTCCGTCATGCCGGAGCCGCCTTTCTTCGTCACGATCACGGCGGGATGGATGCCGCGCCACCAGTACACGGCGCGATTGATCAGGTAGAGATCGACGACGCCGGACACGCCGAGAATGGCGGCCAGCGTGGCGCCCTGCTGCGGATCGGTGCTCATGCTGCGCAGCAGCAGGTAGGCGGCGTAGATCATCCACAGCACCAGGGTCAGGGTCAGGCGCGGATCCCAAGTCCACCACGTCCCCCAGATCGGCCGCGCCCAGATCGAGCCGGTCGCCAGGCCGAGGCTGCAGAACACCAGGCCGAGCTCGGCCGAGGCGCGGCCGAGGTGATCCCAGCGCAGGGCCCGCTTCCAGAGGTAGAGGAGGCTGGCGACGCCGACGATGCCGAAGGCGGTGAAGGTGGCGAGCCACATCGCCATGTGGACGTAGAAGATGCGCTGGATCGGGCCCTGGAACGCGTCGCTCGGCACGGCGACGAAGACCAGGTAGAGCGCCGCCAGCATGAGGGCGATCGTCGCGGGCGCGAGGATCCGGTCGGTGAGCTCGTCGCGGCGCGCGACGCGGCCGATGGGCGGATGCGACGCTGCGGCGGCGCTGGCGGGAATGGTTTGCTTCTCGGCGCTCAGACTCAAGGTGGTACTCCTATCGGCGAAGAGAGGAGGGCGCGCGCGGCGCCTATTCCTCGACAGCATATTCGAAGGTGAGCCAGCCGACAACCAGGAAGACCACGTCGAACGCGGCGATCAGGTTGAGCCAGTGGCTCACGGCGCCGAGCGGCTGCCCGCTCATGAGCTGCGTGCTGGCCTGGATGGCGGCGATGAACAGCGGACTGGCGAGCGGCAGCATCAGCAGCGGCAGCATGACCTCGCGGGCGCGCGTGCGCAGCGAAACGGCCGCGAACAGCGTGCCGATGGCGGCGAAGCCGAGCAGGCCGAGCAGCAGGACCGGGGTGACGCGAACGACCGTCAGCCACAGGGGCAGGTTGAAGAAGAAGATGAAGAGCGGCACGACGATGACTTCGGCCAGCAGCATGAACACGAAGTTGCCCGCCGTCTTGGCGACATAGATCGTGCCGCGGTCGAGGGGGGCGAGTAGCAGGCCGTGCAGGCAATCGTGCTCGCGCTCGTGCAGCAGGGAGCGGTTCATGCCCAGCGTTCCGGCGAAGATGACCGACACCCACAGCACCCCCGGCGCCGCCGCCTCGCGCATCTCGCTGGTCGGATCGAAGGCGAAGCTGAGGACGAGCAGCGTCAGCAGGCCGAGCAGGAGCAGCGAGGCCAGGGTCTCCTTGGTCCGCAGCTCGATCTGCAGGTCCTTCCAGATCAGGGCCAACATGCGGGCGTGTCGCTCGGTCAGCGGGCGGCGGCGCCGGCGTCCGCGTCGCCGCGCGTCAGGGCGTGGTACTTGTCCTCGAAGCTCGGCCAGTCGCCGGGCGCGATCGCGCCCTGCCAGGCGAGGCGCCCGCGCGCCAGCACCAGGGCCGACGTACACAGGGAGAAGCCGGACGGCATGTCGTGCGTGCTCATGAGAAGCGTCGTGCCGCGGCGGTGTGCATCGGCGAGGACGCTGTGCAGCGTCTTCTGCGCCTCCAGGTCGAGCCCGGTGAACGGCTCGTCGAGGAACAGCACCTTCGGTTCGTGAATGAGCACGCGCGCCAGCGCGCAGCGCTGCAGCAGGCCGCGCGAGAGGGTGCGCACCGGGCGATGCGCCCAGCCGACCAGGCCGAGGCGCTCGATCAGCGCCCGCACCCGCGCCGCCACGTCGCGTACCTTGAACAGCCGTCCGTAGAAGAGCAGGTTCTCGGTGGCGGTGAGATCGGGGTAGAGATAGCTCTCGTGTGCCAGCACGGCGATGTTGCGCCGCACCTGTGGCCCCTCGTTGGCGGTGTCCAGCCCGCACACGCGAATGGTGCCCCGACTCGGCCGCAGCAGGGTCGCGCACAGGCGCATGAGCGTCGTCTTGCCGGCGCCGTTCGGCCCGAACAGCGCCACCGCGGCCCCTTCCGCGATTGTCAGGCCGACGTCGTCGACCGCCAGCGTGCGACCGAACCGCTTGCTGAGGCCGACGAGCTCGATTGCCCCGGACATGGGGCGCCCTTAGTCGATGAAGGTCGAAAAGGAAAGCGGGCTTCCCCCGGGGAGCGGCACTCGTTCCGCGAAGACCCGATCCCGAAGAGCAGCCCCCGCGGCTCGGCGGCGGCCTAGGAAAAAAGGGACGTCAGTACTCGGCGATGAAGTTCCGCAGCACTACCTGGCGCACGCGCTCGTTGAGCTCGTCGCGTGCCTCGATGTCCAGTCCGTCGGTGGAGATGGGCTCGCCGAGGACGAGCTTCACCTTGCCGCCGGGGCGGATGACGGCGCAGCCCTTGGGCAGGAACTTGCGCGTTCCGCTGACGCTCACGGGCACGATCGGAAGCCGCGAGCGCAGGGCGAGGGTGACCCCTCCCTTCTTGAAGGCGTGCACGTTGCCGTCCGGGCTGCGCGTCCCCTCGGCGTAGAAGAGGATGCAGACGCCTCGCTCCGAGCGCGCCGCCGCGGCGTTGATCTTCTCGATGGCGCTCTGCGGGTTCTGCCGGTCGATCACGATGTGATCGCTGACCGCCAGGGCCTGGCCGAAGAACGGAAAGCGCAGCAGCTCCTTCTTGGCGACGAAGCGCACCGGCACCGGCAGCGCGGCGAAAGTGCACCAGATGTCGAAGTTGCTGAGGTGGTTGCTGATCAGGATGTAGCACCGACCCGGGCGGAGGTGCTGCGCGCCCTCCAGCTCGACGTCGATGCCGCACATCCAGACGATCAGCCGGCACCACACCTTGCCGACCACGTCCACCGGCCAGCCGCGGCGGGTGACGACGGCGCCGAGCGTGGCGATGGTGCCGAGAACGATCGTCGAGAAGAAAATGGCGGCGTCGGCGAGGAGCCCCCAGACGTAGTGCAGGGGCCGTTCCATCGCGAAGGTCAGCAACGAATCGCTGTGCTCGGTGGACGGACCCGGACGGGCCTCGGGAGGCATGCGTCGTGTGTAGCGGAAAGCCCCGATGCTTTCCATCTGCCTCGCGCCAGGCCGACCGGAGATTAGGGGTAGACATGGCAACTGATCGTGTGCCAAAAGGACGTCGCAGATGCTAAAGAACCGCTTGGCCGCGGTTCCTACACGAGTGCTCCGATCATGCTTCAATGCCCCGCGTTGCTCGCCGCGTTGGCGGGTGGGCAGTAACAGCCGTCATCGTACGAGCTTCCGCGCGCGCAGGAGATGCAGTGATTCGGCGGGCAAAGGAGAGAAGGGGATATGGGACGCAAGCTCTACGTCGGCAACCTGTCGTTCCAGGCGACGGAGGACGAGCTGCGCGAATATTTCGCGCAAACCGGGACTCCGGAGTCGGTGGCGATCATCAAGGATCGCGAGACCGGCCGCTCGCGCGGCTTCGGTTTCGTCGAGATGAGCTCCGACGGCGAGGCCTCGCGCGCCATTGAGGAGCTCGATGGCAAGGACTTCAAGGGACGTCCATTGAAGATCAACGAGGCGCGCGCCCGCGAAGGGGGAGGAAGCCGGGCCGGCGAGTTCTACGGCGGCGGCGGGTTCAACCGCCGCTGAGCTACCGGCACTCCCGCATGATCGCCGCGAAGCGGTCGAGCAGCGGGAGAACCTTGTCGCGACCGGCGGGCGGCAGCCAGAAGATGCCGCGGTGGGCTCCCGCCTTCTGGTAATCGCGGATGGCGTCGGCGTCGCCCGGGACGCCGAAGAGCGAGACCGTCAGCTCGTCCGGGTTGCGCCCCGCCTCGGTGGCCAGGCGGCGCAGCTCGGCGATGGATTCCTTCAAGGTGCGGACCAGCGCCCCGATCGGCATCCAGCCGTCGCAGTAGCGGACGACGCGCTGCAGCGCCCTGGGGCCGTGGCCGCCGAGGTAGACCGGCGGATGCGGCTTCTGCGCCGGCTTCGGCCAGGACCAGATCGGATCGAAGTCGACGAGGTCGCCGTGGTACTGCGCCTCGTCCTGCGTCCAGATCGCCTTCATGGCCTCGACGCGCTCGCGCAGCAGCTTCCACCGTGACGCGAACACGGTCCCGTGGTTCTCCATCTCCTCGGCGTTCCAGCCGCCGCCGATCCCGAACAGAACCCGGCCGTTCGACAGAGCGTCGAGGGTGGCGACCTCCTTGGCCAGCGCGATCGGGTCGCGCTCGACCACCAGGCAGATCCCGCTCCCCACCTTGATCCTGGTCGTCACCGCCGCGGCCATGGCCAGGGTGACGAACAGGTCGTGCGTGTGCGAGTACTCCTTGGGCAGGTCGCCGCCGGCGGGGTAGGGCGAGCGCCGGCTGGTCGGGATGTGCGTGTGCTCCGGGAACCAGATCGACTCGAAGCCGCGCTGCTCGGCCTCGCGTGCCAGCTCGTCGGGGCGGATCGCGTAATCGGTGGCGAACATCACCACGCCGAAGTCCATGCGCATCTCCTTTCGATTGACCTTCACGCTACATGCGAACCGGGCCGCGGAGCAAGGGAAGGCCGCCGCGACGGGGTCCTTTGCAGTCGAGCGCCTGCCGGTGTATCAGCGACGCCGACGAGGAGCCGATGGCCGAGCACCTGAGCGTGGGCGTGGAGACGAGCTGCACGGCGCCGCTGTGGTTGGAGCGCGCGACGGCGCGGATCTCCAAGCTGTTCGGGGTCGACTCCCTGTTCGTTCCCGATCACTACCTGAGCTTCGTGCCGCGCTCGGTGTGGGGACCGGACAAGACCCCGGCGGCGAAGCTGGTGCCGTCGCCGGACGCCTTCTTCGATCCCTTCGTCCTGATGGGGGCGATGGCGGCCCGCTACCGCCGGGTGCGCATCGGCACCGGCGTCACCGAGCCGTTCCGGCGCCATCCCGCGACGCTGGCGCAGGCCTTCGTCACGCTCGACCATCTGACCGGCGGGCGCGCCATCCTCGGCGTCGGCAACGGCGAGCGCGAGAACACGGAGCCGTACGGCATTCCGTTCCGCAAGCGGGTGGCGCGGCTGGAGGAGGCGCTGGCGATCGTGCGCCGCCTGTGGGAGAGCGGCGGCGAGCCGGTCGATTTCGACGGCTCGTTCTGGCGCCTCGACCGGGCGCTGTTCGCCACGCCGCTGTACAAGGGCAGGGCTCCGGTCGTCTGGGTCGCGGCGCACGCGCCGCGCATGCTGGGGCTGACCGGACGCTACGCAGACGGCTGGTATCCGACCAAGAAGCTGAGCCCGGACGAGTACCGCGACGGCCTGCGCCGCATCGGCGCCGGCGCGGCGGAGGCGGGGCGCGACCTGTCGCGCTTCGAGCCCGCGCTGCAGATCCAGCTGGTCCTCGGACGCGACCGGCGCTCGGCGCTCGAGCAGGTGATGAAGATTCCCGCCGGCGGCGCGATGTCGCTGTTGCTGCCCGGCGCCGTGTGGAGCCGCCACGGGCTGCGCCACCCGCTGGGCGAGACCTTCGAGGGATTTCCGGAGTTCGTTCCCGAGCGGGTGACGCCGGCGCAGATCGAGGAGGCGCGCCGCCAGGCGACGCCCGAGCTACTGGCGGACGGCGCGATGGCCGGCAGCGTCGACGAGGTGGTCGAGGAGATCCGGCCGCTCGTGCAGGCGGGCCTGCGCCACGTGGTGATCTGGAACATCGGTCCCCTGGCGACTGGCGGCAGCGGGCGCGAGATCCTGCAGCTCGGGCAGCTCATCCGCCGCCTGCGCAGGTTGCCGCTGCCGCCGCGCGACGCGGTGCTGCCCCGCTGACCGATGAACGACCCGGGCGACGCGGAGCTGCGGGCGAAGCTGCGCAAGATCGAGGCGCTGTTCGCCGGGGCGGGTACGGAGGGCGAGCGCCTGGCCGCCGGGGCGGCTCTACGGCGCATCCGGGAGCGGCTGGAGCGCGCCCAACGCTCCGACCGGATCATCGAGACCAAGTTCACGTTTCCCGACGCCTGGTCGCGCCGTCTCTTCGTCGCCCTGTGCCGCCGCTACGACCTGCGCCCCTACCGATACAAGCGCCAGCGCTACACGACGGTCATGCTGCGGGCGCCCGACTCGTTCGTGCGCCAGACGCTTTGGCCCGAGTTCGGCCAGCTGAACGAGGCCCTGCGGGACTGGCTCGCCGCCGCAACCGATCGCATCATTCGCGAAGAGGTGTATCGCGACGTGCACGAGGCCGACGAGGTGGAGGAGCCGTCGCGGTTCAAGTAGCGATCAGGAGAGGGCGCGGTCCTGCAGCTCCCGGGCGCTGTCGGCGTCGGCGACGCGCTCGCTGTGGCAGGCGTGCTTGCCGTCCACGACCGGCAGCGCGCGGGCGCGCTGCTCCAGCAGCTCGCGTCCCTCGCTGCCGACCCCGGGGCTGCGCACGGCCTTGCCGCTGGGCTGGAAGGCGTCGTCCTTGCCGCTGGCGAACTCGACGATCTCCTTCGAGATGCGCATGCTGCACCAGTCGTGGCCGCACATCGCGCAGAAGTCGGTGTCGACCTCGAGGTCCTCGTCGTGCAGGGCGCGCGCCGTCTCGCCGTCGAAGGCGAGCTCGAACTGCTTCGGCCAGTTGAGCGCGGCGCGGGCGCGCGACAGGTCGTCGTCCCACTGGCGCGCGCCGCTGACGCCGCGCGCGATGTCGCCGGCGTGGGCGGCGATCTTGTAGGCGATGCAGCCGGCCTTGACGTCCTCCGCCTTGGGCAGGCCGACGTGCTCCTTCGGCGTCACGTAGCAGAGCATCGCCGCGCCGGCGCGCGCCGCCTCGGTGGCGCCGATCGCGCTGGTGATGTGGTCGTAGCCGGGGAAGACGTCGGTGACCAGCGGGCCGAGCACGTAGAACGGGGCGTCGTCGCAGACGCGCTGCTGCAGCTGCATGTTGAACGCGATCTGGTCGAGCGGCACGTGCCCCGGTCCCTCCACCATGGCCTGCACGCCGGCTTCGCGCGCCCGCTGCACGAGCTCGCCCAGGGTGTGCAGCTCGGCGAGCTGCGCCGGGTCGGACGCGTCGGCGAGGCAGCCCGGGCGCAAGCCGTCGCCGAGCGAGTAGGTGACGTCGTACTCGCGCATGATGGCGCTGATCTCGTCGAACAGCTCGTACATCGGGTTCTGCTTGCCGTGGTGGATCATCCACTTGGCGAGCAGCGAGCCGCCGCGCGAGACGATGCCGGTGATGCGCGGCCGCACCAGCGGCAGGTGCTGCTTGCAGCACGCCGGCGTGAATCGTGAAGTAGTCGACCCCCTGTCGCGCCTGGCGCTCGATCTCCTTCAGGATCACGTCGTAGCTGAGCTCCTCGATGCGCCGGCCGATGATCATGCTGTAGATCGGCACCGTGCCGATCGGGATCGTGCTGTGGTCGATGATCGCCTGGCGGCACTCGTGCAGGTTGCCGCCGGTGGAGAGATCCATCAGCGTGTCGGCGCCGTACCTCTGCGCCCAGCGCAGCTTCTCCACCTCTTCCTCGGTGCCGCTGGTGACCGGGGAGGCGCCGATGTTGGCGTTGATCTTGGTCGTGATCATGCGGCCGATGCCCATCGGATCGAGTCGCTTGGCGACGCGCTCGCCGCGGCAGTGCTCGGCGTCGTCGATCTCCCGCCAGCGCTCGGCGACCGGCTGATTGACCCAGTAGCGGGCGCCGTCGCGGGCTCCCGGATGACCGGCCGCCGGTAGCGCGCCGCTGCCATTGCCCGCCACCTTCGTGGCCGCGGCCTGCCCGCCGCTGCCGGCGAGATGGCGGACGTTGGCGGGAATCACCATGCGCCCGCGCGCCACCTCGTCGCGCACGAACTCGGGAGAGACGTTCTCCCGCTCCGCGACGCGGATCATCTGCTCCGTGATCACTCCCTGCCGGGCCGCCTGCAGTTGGGTCATGAATCGCTCCTCGCGAGTGCTGGGCTACGTCGATGCGCGATCGCCTGGGCGACGACCGACCCGAGCGTACGACTCGGCGGGCATCGGATCAAGGCTGGAACACGACGGAGCTTCCCGGCGCGCTCGCCGATCGCGCGCCGCCTTCAGGAGACGTCGGCTCCCACCGCGTCGCCGATGCGCTCGAAACCGTCGCGCCGCAGCAGCTCGCGCAGCCGCCGCGACAGAAGCGGCGCGAAGCCGGGCCCCTGGTAGACGAAGGCCGTGTACGCCTGCAGCAGCGAAGCCCCGGCGCGAATCTTCGCGTAAGCGTCCTCGGCGTCGAAGATGCCGCCGACGCCGACGATCGGCAGCCGCCCGCGGGCGTGGCGATGGAGAGTGCGGATGACGGCGGTGGCGCGGTCGCGCAGCGGCGCTCCGCTCAGGCCGCCCGCCTCCTCCACCAAGTGCCGCGGCGACCTCAGTGCCGGGCGTTCGATGGTGGTGTTGGTGGCGATGAGACCGGCGACATGCGCCCGCATGGCCACTGCGGCGACGTCGCTGAGTTCCTCGTCGCCGAGGTCGGGCGCCACCTTGACCAGAAGCGGGCGCGGCGCGCGTCCCTCGCGGCGCGCCTGCGCGCGGTT
This sequence comes from uncultured bacterium, assembly GCA_963721115.1. Taxonomy (GTDB): domain Bacteria; phylum Desulfobacterota; class Binatia; order HRBIN30; family CADEER01; genus CAVRIA01. The sequence continues at coordinate 157,963 of CAVRIA010000014.1, read as the reverse complement.
CTCCTTCTGCAGCGCCGCCAATAGCGGCTCGAGCTGGGCCGCCGACTGCAGGTCGCGCAGTCCGGGCGTGTTGGGGGAGCTGACGTTGATCGCGACGTAGTCCGCCAGCGGGGCGAGGGCGCGAAAGCTCTGCAGATAGTCGTCGGCCGCCGCATCGAGCGGCGTGTCGCGCGATTTACCGAGGTTGATTCCGAGGGGAATTGGCGGCCGCCGGCGGTGCAGCCGGGCGGCGAGAGAGCCGGCGACGGCGGCGGCGCCGCGATTGTTGAAACCGAGGCGGTTGATCAGGGCGCGGTCGGCCGGCAGTCGGAAGAGGCGCGGGCGCGGATTTCCCGCCTGCGGGTGCGCCGTGATCGTCCCCAGCTCGGCGAAGCCGAAGCCCAAGGCCGCCCAGACGTGCGGCAGCTCGGCGTTCTTGTCGAAGCCCGCCGCCAGGCCGAGCGGGCCGGGGAAATGCAATCCCCAGAGGTCCTGCGCCAGGATGGGGTCCGCTTCGGCGGTGCCGCCGCCGAAGCGCTCGAAAAGGTCCTCCAGGAGGCGGAGCGCCGCGAAGCCGGCGCGATGGGCGGACTCCGCCGGCAGCTGGAACAGCAGCGGGCGGAGCACGGGGTAGAGCAGCGCCGCGCTCCACGGGTCGATGCGCGTCACGTCCACGTGCGGGAGGAGGTGGCGCCGATCATGACCGGGCCGCCACGTACTCGGCAAACCCGCCGGCGCGAAGAATATCGAGATGCTCGCCGTAGACGTTGCGGATCACGTAGCGGTCACCCGAGCTCAGGTTGACCACCTTGTGTCCCTCGACGTCGACGCGCAACCGGTCGCCGGTCTTGATGGCCGCGGTCTCTTCGACCTTGAGCGCCGGCAGGCCGACGTGGATGGCGGCTTCGAAGAACGCCCCGTCGAAGGAACGGCAAATGACGCAGGCGATGCCCGCCAGCTTGAGCGCTCGTGCCGGCGCCCGCCCTGTCGAGCCGATGCCGAAGTCACGTCCGGCGACGACGATGTCGCCGCGGCTGATGCGGCGCGCGAAGACCGGATCCGCGCCGCGCATGGCGAAGGTTCCCAGGGCCAGGTCCTGGTCTCGATGCTCGCGCGGCAGGATCTGATCGGCGCCGATCTCGTCCCCGAAGGTCCAGGCCCTTCCGACCAGGTAGGGAAGCTCGTCGAGCTCGAGCGGCGAGTCGCTCATGCCGCGACCATACCCAAAAAAAGTGGTGGACGAAACGAGAGCTCGGGAGTAATCGGGAAAAAGAGATGTCGGCCCGAGCGCACACAGGCTTCTCGGTCGCGCCCGTTCATGGTGGGCGGGGGCGATGGGCCGGCCGGGGCGGAGACAATCGGCGGTCTCCGATTCCCGCGGGCGGGATGGGACCCGCGCCATGTTCGGCGGCGCCGAGAAAGGAGGTGGTCCAGTGAAGATAGACTCAGCGGTGATCTGTGAGGTGGTGGCCCCGTAGGCCCGTTCACCGATTGAAGATCGAGCCGGGACGGAGTCCCTCTCCCGCGTGGCCGCGGCGCGCCGAACGGCGAGCTGCGGGCGAGGTCAACGCGCGGCGAGAGCCGCTCGGGGAGATCGGGCGCGCACCGCGCGCCGCATGAGGTGATTTCGCCTGCGGACCCAGGCACCATCGGCCCCGGCGGCTCCCGCGCGTCACCCGCGGGGCGGCAGCGCCGCAGCAGCCGCCGGAGTCACCTAGCCGTTCGCTGAAAGACAGGCGGCGCGGATCCGCCTTCTGCGGCGGGCTCAGTGGCCCTCGACGTAGACGTACTCGATGCGGCCGCGGTCGCTGATGAACAGGTTGAGGACGAAGCTGAAGAAGCTCAGCAGCAGGGCTCCGACGACCGCCGAGAAGAAGCCGCGCACGTGGAAGCCGCTGACCACGGATGCCGTCACCCAGAGCATGAAGCCGTTGATCACGAAGACGAAGAGACCGACGGTGACGAGGGTGATCGGGAACGTCGCGATGAGGAGGAGCGGCCGCAGCAGGGCGTTGAGGATGCCGAGCACCAGGGCCGCGATCAGCAACGAGCCGACGCCGTCGACCTGGATGCCCGAGAGAACCGCGCTGGTGAGCCAAAGGGCGAGCGCATTCAGGATCCAGCGGTAGAGGAGGCCACGCATGCGCGAGCAATGTAGCCGAAGCGGGCGCGGGAGGGAATGGCTCGACCAGACTCGACCGGGCGGTGCGGCGGCCGGCGGTGAACGCTGGCCCCGCCGGGTTGCCCTCGCTATGGTTCCGGGCGCATGCGATCGAATTCGGGACGTCCGCGCCGTCTGCACGGGAGACGCGCCGCGAGAGATGCGCTTCTCCTATCGGCGCTTCTGCTCGCCGTCTCGGCGTGCCCGTGGCGCAGCTACGAGGAGATCATGTCGGTGCACGTCGACGTGCTCTCGAGCGAGGCGGACAAGATCGTCGGCAATGCCGAGATCGGCCACCGGCCGATCCCGGCCGACATCACCGAGATGACGTATCCGCTGCAGCGGGCGCGCCAGTTCGCGTATCAATACGGAGCCTACTCGAGCCGGCCCTCCTATACCTCGTTCGTCGTCCTGCTCGATGCGTACGAACGTCTGGCGAAGGAGATCGACGCGGCGCGCACTGACGAACAGCGCTGGAAGGCGGTCCTCGGCCGCCTTCCGGTGCAGTACGCGGAACTGCAGCGCGACGTGAGCGAGACGCGCGCGGCTCTCGCCAAAGAGCGCTGAGCTAAGCCGCCGAGGACAGCGTCCGCCGGCGGCCGTACAGGCGGGCGAGAACGGAGGCCCCGGAGTACAGCGGTACGAGCCAGAAGAAGGCGTGGATCGCCGCGCCGGGGAGCAGCGCCAGTCTCGCGGTTTCGTTGCCGACCAACACGCCGACGAGGATCCAGTTGAGGACGCCCCCGGCGTGCCCGACGCGGCTCCCGATCAGTCGGAGAGGGGCGCCGTCGGCGCGACCCCACGAGTCGAAGACGTAGAACGAGAATGAGGCGCCGATGGCCGCCGGCACCCACCACGGCGCCACGCCGAGCCAGGCATACAGCGACAACGCGCCGAGCAGGAACGCGATGTCGGCGCCGTGATCCAGCAGGCGGCCGGTGCGGCTCTCGCTGTCCCAGCGCCGCGCCAGTCTCCCGTCGGCGAAGTCGCTCGCCGCGATGAGCGCGTACAGCGCGCACGCCGGCAGCGCACTTCCTCCCTGGTGCGCTCGCCGCACCGAAAAGAGAAAGAGTGGCGTGAGGAGGAGTCGGGAAGCGGTGACCGCGTTGGCGCCGTGCCGACTCAGATCGCCCGCTGGCACGCGCCTGATTCTAAGGCAGGTCGCTCGCACAATACCAGCAGGAGGCGCTCGCCCGGCGCGAGCGTCAGCGCCTCGGTGCGCCCCCTTCCGCCGGCGGATCGGTGGCCGCCAACTCGCCGACGTGCGAGCCCTGCACGAACATGCCGTGCAGGAAGAACAGGCTGAAGAGCAGCGGCAGCAGGTAGTAGATGGCGCGAAAGAGGAGAACCGCCACGACGGCGGTCTCGAACGGCACGCCGAGGCTCGCGAAGATGGCGGCCATCGAACCTTCCATGACGCCGAGACCGCCCGGAATGAGCGAGACGAGGGAGAGGACGATTCCGACGGCGAAGCCGACGATCACGAAGCTCAGCCGGATCGGATAGCGCACGGCGAGGAAGGAAGTGTGCAGGATCAGCAGGGTGAACATCCAGTCGAGGATGATGTACGCCAGGGGGGCCACCATCTGCCGCTTGCGCGACAGCAGGAAGGCGATGCCGCGATTGAGGTTGAACTGGTAGCGCCAGATGTGCGTCCGCGCCGGCGCGCGGTGCGGCAGGACGCGGCGCATGACCCAGTAGGTCGCCTGGGCGAGGACGAAGAGGGTGCGGCGCCGCAGCCGCGGGTGGAGCAAGAGCAGGCTGGCGACGACGGCCGCGGTGACGGAGAGGGTGAGCAGGAGCGCAGTTACCACCAGAGCCGGCCCCTGCAGGGTGTGGCTGTTGAAGAGGTAGCCGAAGCCGGTGATGACGAAGAAGAGCAGGGTGACGTTGGTCATGAACGTCTGGGCGAGGGAGATGATCACCGCAGTCCCCGACGGGATCGAGAGGCGGGTGAAGAAGTACATGCGCGCCGCGAAGCCCGACAGGCCGCCGGTAGCGACGATGTAGTTGAGCGAGTTGGCAACGAAGGTGATCTTGAGCATCTCGCGCATCGGCACGTCGTGCCCGGCGGCACGGCTGATGCCCTGATAGGAGCGCGCCATGGTCAGATAGCTGGCGATGACGCACAGGATCGGCAGGGGGAGCATCCGGAAGTCGGCGTCGGACAGCGTCTGCCAGAGCTTGCGCGCGTCGGCGAAGAAGAACATCGCGCCGAACGCGAGGAGACCCAGCAGGAGGGCCCCACCGATCCAGCGAGGGCGCACGGGTACGTACGAAGCGGGATCCCGTTTCTCCCGCACAGCTCCGGCCTGCTCGTTCACAACGTCCTCGCTGTCGCACTTATTGCGTCCTCTTCACGGGGTCAAGGTCGTGCCCGGTGTCGCGCGGCGGGGGGAATTCGGACGCGCCGGACGGCGATGCTCTTTTCCCGGGCGTATCTCTTGGTATTCTGAAACGCTGTCCAGTTGGATCTCCCAGGAGGCTTCGCCGCGAGCGGTGGGCCATTCGACGCACGTATGAAGTGGCTCAAACGGCTCGTGATCGTTGTGCTCGGCCTACTGGCCGCGCTTGCTCTGGCGTGGCTCCTCTTCGGCGGCCGGATCACGGCGTGGGCGCGCGGGCTGCTGCGGGAGCAGATCGAGAGCGCCCTCGGGGTGCCGGTGCAGCTGCGCGACCTGAAGATCTGGCCGCTGCCGCCACGAATGGATCTGAAGGGGCTGGACATCGGGGTTGACGGCGACGTTCTTCACCTCGGCGAGGCGAGCGTCGGCCTCCTGCCGGTGCTCAGCCTGCGCCAGCTGCGGCCGGTCGGCGTGCTGCAGGCACGCGATCTGTTCGTCGACGTCGGCAAGCTCCCCGGTGGGGAGACCGAGTCCGAGACGGCGCCGGAGGGCCCGATGCGACTCCCCGCCTTTCGCCTGCAGGGCATCGACGTCGAGAACGCCCGCGTGCGGATTCCCAGCGGCGAGCAGCCGGCGGAGGTGAAGGTCGGGCGGTTGACCGGGGGCATCGAGGTCGACGGCGAATCGCACCGGCTGGCGGCGCGGCTGAAGATCGATCATGCGGATCTGCAGCGCGCCGGCGGCGACATCTCCCTCGACGTCGTGAGCCTGCAGGCGAGCCAGACCGAGCAGGGCTTCGCCGTCGATCGGCTGAGCCTGCGCGGCGATGCCGTCTCCCTCACCCTGCGGGCCGAGAGCCGGCGGCCGCTGCGCCACTCGCTGCAAGGAGAAATCCATCTCGCCCCCTTCGCCGCTCTCGATCCCGGCGTGGCGGGGTTGGCCGGCGACGTCCGGCTCGACGCGACCCTGACTGGGCCCTTGCAGAACCCCGAGGTCGAAGGCTCGCTGCAGGCCACGCAGCTCGCCCTGGGGGATCGGCAGATCGGCGACGTCAGCGCGCAGCTCGCGCGCCGAGGGGATACCATCGACGTACAGTCGGTCTCGGTCCAGGGGTTCGGTGGAAAGGCGACGTTGGACGGAACGCTCACCCTGTCCGGGAAGGCGCCGTTCGAGGCGCAGCTCGATTGGACCGACCTGAAAGCCGACGAGATCGCTGCTGTCGCCGCGGGGTTGACGTCGATTCCGCCGTTCGCGGCCACCGGCAGCACGAAGCTGTCCGGGACGCTGAGCCCGCTGTCGGTCGAGGGTTCGGGGGACGGCGTGTTCGCTCCGGGGCAGCGCGCCGCCACGGTCGAATGGAAGGTGAGCGGGAGCTACGCAGCAGGCGGCGGCCGCGCACGGCTCGACGTCAGCCAGGGATCGGCCAACTCGGTCTCCGGCACCGTCTCGGTCGGGACGCAGAACGAGCTCGATGGAAGCTGGAGGTGCGCCTCGGCGACACGACCGCCCTGCAGGCGCTGGCCGGCACCCAGAAGCTGCCAAACGTCAGCGGCAACCTGGTCGGCAACGTGCGGCTGGCGGGGACGCTCGATCATCCCGAGGTGACGGGCGACGTCGACGGCCGCGACGTGGCGGCCCTGGGGGCGAAATTCCAGCGCATCGAGGGTCGCTTCGACGCCAACGCGAAGCGGGTCCAGATTCCCTCCCTGACGCTCGCCCTGGACGGTGGCGTCGTCACCGCCAGCGGCACGATCGGGATCGAGCCGGGCGAGAGCAATTCCTGGAAGGTCGAGGCGCACGACATGAGTGTCGACACCCTGACGGCCATCGCCAGCAGTGCGGCCGGGCAGAAGCTGCCCCTGTCGGGAGGCACCCTGTCCGCTTCGGCCGCCGGCAGCGGACCCTGGTCCGCGGTCCGCCTGAATGCGCACGCGCAAATCGAGCGTTTCTTCCTGTCGCACGAGCGCTTCCAGAAGCTCAGCGTCGACGTGAGCGGCACCTGGCCGCAGTGGACCGCCGGCGTCGAGCTGACGCACCGCCAGGAGGAGGTGATGCGGTTGAACGCCACCGGAACCGGAACGGAGCGGGTCGACGCCAGAATCGAGAGCAGCCCCTGGTCGCTCGAGCACGTGACCGGCGCAACCAAGGCCGGCGTCAGCGGCACCGTGCAGGTGAAAGGCGAGCTGCAGGGACCGCCGTCGGCGCTGAGCGGACAGGTGCGGCTGACGGGCGAGAGCGTGACCTGGAACGAGCGGCCGCTCGGGGATCATGGACCTCGAGGCAGAGGCGTCGCAAGGGATCTGGCGGCTGCAGGGAACGCTGTTGAACGAAGCCGTCCGCGTCGAGGCCCAGCTCGGTAAGGACGGCAAGCGGCTGCGGGCGCAGGCGGCCTGGACGGACGCCGAGCTGGGTCCGCTGCTCAGCGACGACCCGACGCTGCGACTGGCCACGTCGGGATCGCTCGAGCTGTCGGGTCCACTGAGTGATCCACTGCGGATGGACGCGACCCTCGTCGTGCCGAGCCTGGCCGTGCAGAGCGGAACCTTCGAGGTGAAGGCGACGGAGCCGGTTCGCGTGCTCGGCAAGAACGGGGTTTTCAGCATCGAGTCCTTCCAGCTTGCCGGCAACGGTACGCAGATCAGCATCGGCGGGACGGCGACCGCCGAGGGGGCGCTGAACCTCACGGCGCGCGGCCAGGGAAGCCTGCAGCTGATCGAGCTCATCGGCGACCCCGTTCAATCGGCGCGCGGCCAGTTCGATTTCGCGATCGATGCGAAGCGCCCCGCCAGCGGCCACCTCGAGCTCTCCGGGCAGCTCTCCCTGCAGAAGGCGGCGCTGGACGTTGGCCTTCCGTTCGGCCTCACCCGCACCTCCGGGCTGATCGAGCTGCAGGGACCGAGGATCCGCATCGCCGACCTGAGCGGCAGGATCGGTGGCGGCACGTTCCAGGTGGGCGGATCGATCGGCCTCCAGCAGGGACCCGATCTCACCTGGCAGGTGAAGGAGATGAGCACCGGCATGGTCCCGTCCCTGGAGCACGAGCTGTCGGGGCACGGAGCCGTCACCGGCACCTGGACGGATCTCACCGTTTCCGGTGAGGTCGAGGTCCTGCGCGCCCTGTACGACAAACGGATCGAAATCACGGACTTCCTGCCGTCGTTCAAGCGCGAGCTCGCCAAGGCCCCGGGCCCGTCGGACATCGGCCCGTCGCGGCGGACGATCCACCTCGATCTGCACGTCTTCGCCCCCAATCAGCTCTACATCGACAACAACTTCGCGAAGATCGAGGCGGAGATGGACCTGAAGGTGAAGGGCACCGCCTCGAGTCCGCGCCTGTCGGGAAAGATCCAGGTGATCACCGGCGAGATCTACTTTCGCGGCCGCACCTTCGAGGTCACCACGGGCATCGTCGAATTCCGGCGCGCCCTGGGCCTGACTCCCTATCTCGACATCGTCGCGGAGTCCTCGGTCGCGACGAGCGACGCCACCTACACCGTCACTCTGCAGGTGACGGGGCCGGCCGACGATGTGCACGTCACCATGTCGTCGGACGATCCCTCGCTGACGCAGAACGACATCGCCAGCCTGATCGCCTTCGGCAAGACCGGGGCCCAGCTCCAGCAGGATGGGGGAGGGGTGTCGCTCGCCGACCTGCTCGTCATCGCGCCGGGCGGCTATCCGGAGAAGGTGGAGAAGGGGGCCGCGAAGCTGCTCGGCGTCGATCGGATCGAGATCGAGCCGACCTACTCGCGGCAGACCGGCGCGTTCGAGCCCGAGATCAAGATCGGCAAGGACTTCACCGAAGATCTGACCGCTTCGGTGGCGACGACCTTCGGCGTCCAGGCCCGGCAGAACGTCGAGCTCCTGTACCGCCTGACGCCGAGCATCTCGGTCCTCGGCCTGTGGGAGAGCGAGACGGTCGACCAGCAGAGCGCGGTCGGGGGCCAGATCAAGTTCCATTACGACTTTCGCGATACTCCCGGCATCTCTCTCCTGGGACAGCGGGACGAAGGAGCCGACGAGACGCCGCAAGCCGGCGAGAAGGACGATGGCGAGTAGGACGGCGCGGCTGGCCGGCGCCGTCCTTCTGCTGCTGGCCGTCGCTCGCCCCGGCGCCGCGGCGATCGACGCCGCGCTTCTCGGGCGTCCGCTGCGCGCCGTCCGTTTCGAAAGCAGCGCTCCCATCTACGAGGGCGATCTGCGCCGCGCCATGGCCCTGCCGCTCGGCGAGCCGCTGACGCAGGACGGTCTCGACCAGGCGCGCCGCATTCTCGAGCTCAAGAAGATCTTTCGGAAGATCGACTTCCGTCTGGAGCCCGAAGGCGACGGCGTGGCGCTGGTCGTGCAGGTGGTGCGGAGGCGGAAGATCGACGGCGTCCGCGTGAAAGGGTACCACCACCTGCGCGCCAAGGAGATGGACCGCCTCCTTCGCCTGCGCAAGGGCATGATCTTCGACCCCGATCTGATCGATCCGGCGCGCGAGCGAGTCCTGGACCGGTACCGGGAGATGGGTTTCCCGGACGCCGAGATCGACGCGCGAGTCGAGCCGGCACGACGGCGAGGTCGACCTGAAGTTCGAGATCCGCGAGGGCCCGCCGCTGATTGTCGACGAGGTCGTGATCGACGACGAGAGCGGCCAGTGGACCGAAGTCCTGAGGAAGAAGGTCGAAGGTCTCGAGGGGGAGCGTTTCACGCGCGACGCGGAGCGCAAGGCGGAGAAGAAGCTGACGCGCAAGCTGCGCGAGGAGAACACTACGAGGTTCGCGTGTCGTCGGATTGGCGGCAGACCGGAGACCACCGGGGCACGCTCATCTTCACCGTCGAGCCCGGACCGGCCTTCGACGTCCGGGTGGAGGGTAACGGTCACAAGGACGAAGGACGACCTGCTCGGCCTGATGGACCTGAAGGACCGCTTGATCATCACCGACGGCACCTGGCGGGAGCTCGCCCGCCGCATGCAGCGAGCCTACGAGGACGGCGGCTACTACCGCGCCAAGGCGAGGGTATCGATCAACGAGGGCGAGCCCAAGAAGGTGCTCTTCCATGATCGACGAAGGCCGCCGCTACGTGCTGACGGATCTCGAGTTCGAGGGCAACGATCACCTGTCGGACGATCAGCTGCAGGCGCAGATGGTCACCGCGCCGGCGCGCTGGTTTCCGTGGCCGCGCTCGGGCGTCCTGATCGACGACGTCCTCGACGAGGATCTGAAACGCCTCTGGTTCTACTATCGCGAGCAGGGCTTCGAGTCGGCGCAGATCGTCGACGCGCCGCGCCAGCTCGACGAGAAGAAGGGCGCGATCAAGCTCACCGTCGTCATCGAGGAAGGGCCGCGCACCTACGTGCGCCAGATTCAGCGCCAGGATCTACCGGCGATCGAGAACATCGAGCTCCAGCTGAAGGTCGAGATCGGCCAGCCGCTCAATCCCGAAGCCCTCGATGCCGACAAGAGAACCATCGTCAACAGGCTCGATCGCGCTGGGTACGCCGACGCCAAGGCGGACTACACGATCGAGAGCGAGAACCGCGACGGCGCCATCGACGCGATCGTGACGTGGAACATCGAGCCGGGAGAGCGGCAGCGCGCGGGCCGCATCATCGTGCAGGGGAACATCGACACCCGGGACCGTGCCATTCTGCGCGAAGTGCCGTTCAAGGAGGGAGACCCGCTCTATGTCGAGGAGATGTTGAAGGGGCAGGTGGCGATCTACCGCCTCGGCGTCTTTCGCAGCGCCTCCGTGCGTCCGATCACCCCCGACGATCGGACCGTGCGCGACGTCGGGGTCGACGTTTCGGAGAAGCCGCCGGGTACGCTCGAGTTCGGCGGCGGTTACAACACGCGCGACGGCCTCGGGGCCTTTCTCGGGATGGGCTATGGCAACGTCGGCGGCATGGCCCGGCGGCTGACGCTGCGCACGCAGTTCAGCCTCGATCCCACCAACTTCATTCCCGACCAATACCTCGGCAGCCTCGGTTACACGGAGCCGCGTTTCTACGGATCGCCGTGGCGCTTCAAGAGCAATCTGCTCGGCGAGCGATCGACCGAGAACGTCAATCAGTACAGCATCGAGCGCGTCAGCTTCGTCAACGGCGTCGACCGCGACCTGCACAACAAGAGGATCAACCTCGGGGGAGAGCTGCAGGTCGAGCAGAGCCGGCTCTTCGACGTCAAGCCCGACGCGGTGCTGAGCAACGAAGACGCCGGCAGCCTGCGGACGATCGCGCTCTCGCCCTTCATCGTCTATGACGGGCGCGACGATCCCTTCAACCCGACCAAGGGCCTGTTCGACGGCGCGCGGCTCCGCTACGGGCTCCCCGCGCTGTCGACCGTCCACTTCGGCAAGGTCAGCACCCAGCACGCTCAGTTCTTCTCCATCGCCAAGGACGTCGTCTTCCTGTACTCGCTGCGCGTCGGCTTCGGGCACGTGTTCGGCGGCTCCGACGTGCTCCCCATCCGCGAGCGTTTCTTCCTCGGCGGCCGCACGACCGTGCGCGGATTCAAGGAGAACGACATCGGACCCAAGGGCGCCACCGGCGATCCGCTCGGCGGCGATCTGGCTCTCAACCTCAACTTCGAGCTGCGCTTCCCGCTCGTCTACGGCCTCGGCGGGGCCGTTTTCGCCGACGGCGGCGGGGTCTACCTGCTGCAGTGCGGCGGCGCCTGCCGGCAACGCAACGAGGTGCACGACGCCGCCTTCACGGTCGACAACTTCCGCCGCTCGGCCGGACTGGGCCTGCGCTACCAGACGCCGGTGGGGCCGATCAGCCTGGACTACGGCTTCAAGCTCGACCGCCGGCACAACGAGAGCATCGGACGCGTGCACTTCAGCATCGGCGCCACCTTTTGAGGACAGAGTTGTTGGCTGTTAGGGTTGTTACGCTGTTGGATGGGGCGGACGAACAGCGTAACAACCCAACCCCATAACCCCCTAGCCTTTTGTTGGTCGAGGAGCGCGGTGAAGTAGCTCAGGTACGCGGCGGTGTCCCAATCCGCCGGCCCGATGGTGTGTTCGATGACCCGGCCGTCGCGGTCGATGACGAAGGTCTCGGGGTAGCCGGTCACGCCGTAGCGCGGAGACATGCTGGCTTCGGGGTCGAGGAGGACGGTGAAGCTCAGGTTCATCTGCTCGACGAATGGAGCGACGGCCTGTGCGCCTTGCTCGTCCTGGCTCACGGCGAGCATGACGAAATCGCGCCCCTCGAGCCGCTGGTAGAGGCGTTCCATCGCCGGCATCTCCTCCCGGCACGGCGGGCACCACGTCGCCCAGAGATTCAGGAACACGACCTTGCCGCGATACTCGGCCAGGGAGTGTCGCTTGCCGGTCAGGTCGGGCAGATCGAAATCGGGGGCGGCGTAGCCGATCCCCGGCCGGCGCTGCAGGTGCTGCAGGAAGGCGACCGCACCCAACGCCCCGATCAGCAGCAACCCCGGAAGGATCCAACGCCTCATTGCCGGACCGGTTGCGTGCTCTCGTCCGACGGCTCGGCGATCGCGTCCGAAAGCGGAGCGGCGCGCCGGGCGCTGGCGCTGCGTGAGTTGAGCCACAGCTGACCGGCCCCGATCGCCATGAGCAGCAGGCTGAAGAGCTGAGCCTCAGTGAGGCCGAACAGCCCGCGCGGGTTGATGCGGACGAATTCGATGAGGAAGCGCGCGCCGGGGGCGAGGACCAGATACCACCAGAACAGATTTCCGTCCGCGTGGGGGCGCTTCCGTACCGCCCACAGCAGCGCGAAGATCCCCAGGTACGCCAGCATCTCGTAGACCGGCGCGGGATGCACACGAACGCCCGGCGGGTAGTTCCAGCCGATGATCGCATTCGGGTAGGCCATCGCCCATGGCAGGTTCGACACCTTGCCCCAGTCGCCGTCGCCCGCCAGCTGGCAGCCGATCCGTCCGATGGCGTGACCCAGGGCGAGCGTCGGGGCGATGCAATCGACCACCGACAGCCATGGCAGGCCGTTGCGCCAGATCGTCAGGGTGACGCCGACCGTTCCTCCCACCAGCCCGCCGTAGAAGACGAAGCCGGAGCCCGAGAAGATCATGTGAATGGGATCGCGAAGCACCGCCTGCCAGTCCGCCGCCAAGGCCCACAGTCGCGAGCCGGCGATGCCGCCCACCGCCGCCCAGAAGACCATGTTCGAGGCCAGCTGGCCCGGCAGCCCGCGCCGATCCATCTCCCGTCCGACGAGCCATCCGCCGACCAGAAAGGCGATCGCCATCATGGTGCCGTAGCTATAGATCGTCAGAGGTCCGAGCTTGACGAGGATCGGCCACATGGCGAGGGATGATAGCCGACGCCAGCCGCACAATCCAGGCTCGCTCCGCATCTCGTGTTGGTTCTAGGAATATCATATAAACTATTAATATCTATAGTGAAAAGTGAGTCGAAACCCGCCTTTTGTGGACTGCGGCGCGCAGTTGACAAGGCAAAGGCCGGACACTATCGTCCGGGTCCTGGTTTTCTGGCAGGAGCGGAGGCTTTTCGATGCATATGATCGTCCCATCAGTGAAGGATCGGCGCGCGATCAACCGACTGCTCACGGCGTTCTTCCGCGAACACAAGATCGGCAACTTCAACAAGGCCATCACGGAGATCTGTCGCTTCTACCGGCTGAAGCGCCCCAAGGTGGAATGGTTCGAGTACCTCGATTGGGGGCACACAGCCGGCAGGACGTACGAAAACGGAAAGATCCATCTCGTTCATCCCGAGAACTGGAAGAAGGGCCGCAAGTACAACTCCGAGTGGCAGTGGGTGAACGCCGTCTATCACGAGATGGGGCACTACGTTTTCTGGACCGACGCGGAGCGCAAGGCCGACACGTTCGCGGCCCGCATGGAGCGCAGCATCGTCAACGGCAACGGTGCCGCGACCAGCGGCCTGGCGCGCAACCGAGCCCGCACGAAGCGCAAGGCGGCGGCATGAGTCCAGGCGATCGCGGTCAGCCGCCGCCGGAGCAGACGGGGGAAGGCGACGCGGAGGCACCGGCGGTCAACGATCGATGGTGGGTCGAGACCGGCGACAAGCAGCGGGAGAAGGCGCCCCCGCCCGCCAACGTCGCCGGCGCGAGCTTCTTCCGGGCCGGCGCCGGCTTCGATCAGGAGACGGCGCGCTCTCGGCTCACCGATCTCAACATGAAGCTGCTGATCGAGGCCAACCCGCCGGAAGGTGGATGGGGTTACGTGCAGCTGGCGGAGAAGCCGTTTCCGGCTCGCGACCGCGAGCGCATCAAGGAACGCATCGCCCTGCCTCGCTATGCGCGCGGCGCGGTGATCGATTCCGGGCGGACGATCCGTTTGCTGATCACCGGCACGCCGATCGGCCAGCGAATTCTCGAGCTGGCGCTGGGCGACAACCCCTCGTTCGACTGCTGGATCGACGCCGACTGGGTGCGCGAGGACCTCTTCGAGAGCCAGCGCAAGGCGCTCGGCGCCCTGCGCCGCTACATCCAGGAGTTCCTCTCGCCGCAGGGCATCGCCGCCTGGGAGGCGATGCGGGCGCAGGCCTGACGGCGCCCGCGCCGTTCAGCGTCCGGTCAGGCGCCGCCGGTTGGGCGCGCGCTGGACGCGGCGCGGGTCGAAGGCCCCTTCGTCAGCGTCCCAGTACTTGCGGACACCGAAGTAGTAGCAGCAGGTCTCCGCGTCCAGGTCGTTGCTGAACGTGCGCTGGCGGCCGTCCTGGAACTGGATGCGGACGAGACACGTGCCGCCCTGTACGGTCGAGGTCATCTCCTCGACCACGGTGCCATCGCCCCATTCCCGATAGTCGCGGTGACTCACCTTGTCGCCGAGACGCAGGAACAAGCGATAACCGTTGACCAGGACTCCCCGTGGCACGGGGCCTTCCATAGCACAGGCGATGGCGGTCGCAAACGAAGGCGGCTCGGGCGGCTCGCCGGCGAGAGTGCGCGCCCCGTCCTACCGCTCGGTCGAGAGGATCAGCGTCGCCGCGGCGCTCCAGATGCCGCCGGTGCCGTGGCAGATCGCCGTCTTCGCTCCCGCCACCTGGCGCGCTGCGCACTCGCCGCGCATCTGGCGCACCGCCTCGATGATGGTGAAGATCCCGTACATGCCGGTGTGGGTGTAGGAGAGGCCGCCGCCGTTGGTGTTCATCGGGAAGTCGCCGCCCGGGGCCGTGCGCTGGTTGGAGACGAACGGCCCGCCTTCGCCGCGTCCGCAGAACCCCAGCGCCTCGAGGGCGAGGATCGGCACGATGGTGAAGGCGTCGTAGAACTGCGCCACGTCGATGTCGGCGTGCTTCACCCCCGACATGCGGAAGGCCCGTTCGCCCGCCACCTGCGCGGCGTCCCAGCGGTCGTACGCGGGCATCTGGCTGACCATCTGGTGCGTGGCGCACTCGCCGCTGCCGAGCACGTAGACCGGCTTCTTCGGCAGGTCGCGGGCGCGCTCCGCCGAGGTGACGATCGCGGCGCCGCCGGCATCGGTGACCAGGCAGCAGTCGAGGAGATGGAAGGGCCAGGCGATGAGGCGCGAGCCGAGGACGTCGTCGATGGTGATCGGATCGCGCGCGTACGCCTTCGGGTTGAGAGCGGCCCACTTGCGCGTCGCCACCGCCACCTCGGCGAGCTGCTCGCTGGTGGTTCCGTATTCGTGCATGTGGCGGGTGGCGGCGAAGGCGTAGCCGGTCGGCGGACCCGAGGTGCCGTAGCAGAGCTCGAACTGATTGTTCGTGGAGTCGCTGCCCCAGCGCGGCGCCGGCATGGCGATACGCGAGTAGCCGCTCTCGCCGTGCGTGATCAGCGCCACCTCGCACAAGCCGGCGGCGATCGCCGCCATGGCGTGCTCGACGTGCAGCAGGAAAGAGCAGCCGCCGACCTGCGTCCCGCCGACGAAGCGCGGCCGGATGCCGAGGTACTCGGGGAGGTCGTTGGCCGTGTTGCGGCCCGAGGTGAACACCGCGTCGACGTCGCTCTTGCGCAGGCCGGCGTCGGCGAGGGCGTTGTGCGTCGCCTCCATGTGGAGCTGCAGGGCCGACTTGTCGGGCAGGCGCCCGAGCTGATCCGACTCGCCTACCCCGGCGATCGCGGCCGAGCCGCGCAGCCGTCTCGAGTCGTTCGTCATGGTTCCTTCCGGGGCCGGAACTTCGGCAGCGTGATCTCCTCGGTGATGTCCTCGAAGACGACCTCGAGCGGCATCTCGCAGCGGATCGCGGCCGGGTCCGGCTCGACGTCGACGATGTGCGACATCATGCGCGCGCCTTCCTCGAGCTCGACGATACCGATGACGAAGGGCGCGGCGACCGGAAAATTGCGCGGCGGGCGGTGGTTGATGACAAACGTGTGCAGCCGGCCTCGCCCGCTGGCCTCGACCCAGCGCACCCGCCGCGACAGGCACGCCGGGCACAGGGGACGCGGGTAGAAGTAGTGCGTGGCGCAGTCGTCACACCGCTGGATGAGCAGCGTGTGCCGCTTGGCGGCTTCCCAGAAGGGCAGCGTCTCGGGAGTGGGCTTGGGAATTGGTCCCGTGTACGTGTCAGCCATGCTCGGTGGTGCAGCGAGCCGCGTGGACGGCTCTCGAAAGGCATTCGGACGGCGGTTATAGGGAACCGCCACCGGCCCGGTCAAGCCGCGCGGGATGCTTGACAGGGTCCCGGCAAGGTCGCCGGGACCAGGCTTCAGACGCCAGACTTCAGGCTTCAGGGCAAGGAAATCCTGTATTTCTGTGCCCTGAACCCTGGACCCTGAACCCGGCCGAGGACTTTGTCCGAGGCCCTGGGATGCTTGACTGCCGAGTTTCGCGCTTCTATGCTCCGCACCGATTCTGTTCCTCTCTGTGCCGCTACGCGGGACTCTCTGTCGCCCCCATGAGTGAGCAGCCCAGCCCCTGGCTCAGCGATCGCGTTGCCGGCGTCATCCTGGCCGGCGGGCGAAACAGTCGAATGGGCGGCCTCGACAAGGCGTTTCTGCGCGTCGACGGCACCACGGTCTTCGCCCGCACGCTCGACCTTCTGCGGCGCTGCTTTCCGCAGGTCCTGGTGGTCAGCAACTCGCCCGAGAAGTATGCATGCTTCTCGGTCGAGGTGACGCGCGACGAGCTGCGCGGCGTCGGCCCTCTCGGCGGTCTGCACGCGGGCCTCGGCCGCATCCGCACGCCCTACGCCTTCGTGACCGCCTGCGACATGCCGTTTTTGCGCACCGAGCCCATCCGCTTCCTCGTCTCCTGCCTCCGCGACCAGGAGGCGATCGTTCCTCGCTGGGGCGGCGACATCGAGCCGTTGCACGCGCTGTACGCGGCTTCTCTGCGACCGCGCATCGAGACCGCGGTGGCCGAGGGGGCGACGGCGTTGCGCGAGTTCCTGCCGCAGGTGAAGGCGGAGTACGTGGCGGAGGCGGCGATGTCGGAGGTGGCGGGTGCCGAGGAGTCCTTCCGCAACGTGAACACCCCGGAGGAGGCCGCCCGGTTTGCGGTGCGGCTGGGAGGCTGACGGCGGACGGGGTTTCGTGCGATTCTCCGCCCCGCCGCCGTGGTGCGGAGACGATCGAGACAGCAAGGAGACCAGAGAGGATGAACGAAGACCCCATTCGAACGGCATTGGAGGAGTGGACCCGCGGGCGGGATCCGCTCGCCGCCCGGATCGCGCTGTTCGAACGCGTACGCGACATTCCGTATCGCTACCCGACGAGCCGCAACCCGATCGACGTGCTGAAGCTCGGGTGCGGGTCGTGCTCGGGCAAGCACTATCTGCTCGGAGAGCTCTTCCGGCGCTCGGGTCTGGCCGTCCGCCACCTGGTCTGCACGCACCGCTTCAACGAGTCCCCGCTGCCGTTTCCGGAGGAGATGCAGGCCCTCCTGCGCAAGAACGAGATCGTCGACCTGCATGACTATCTGCAGATCTCGGTGGACGGCGAGTGGATCGACGTCGACGCGACCTGGGAGCTGGGGCTGCACGAGTTCGGCTTTCCGGTCACCGACGACTGGGACGGCAGGTCCTCGATGGTTCTGACCGTGATCGCGGACGACCACGAGCGCATCGAAGGAGACCCCGAGAAGGCCAAGGAGGAGATGCTCACGCGCTTGACGCCGCGCCAGCGCAGCCTGCGCAAGCAGTTCCTCGAAGCCCTGAGCAAGTGGGTGGAGGAGATCGCTCAGGAGATCTCGCGCGAGGCGTGATGGTCGAGGAGCAGGTCGACGTCGTCGACGCCGACGACCGCGTCGTCGGGCGCGCCTCGCGGTCCGAGGTACGGGCGCGCCGCCTGCGCCACCGCGCCACCTACATCCTGCTGTTCAACTCTCGCGGGCAGCTCTTCGTGCACCTGCGCAGCGCCGCCAAGGACGTCTACCCCTCGCACTACGACGTCGCCGTCGGCGGCGTCGTCGCCGCTGGCGAGACCTACGACTCGGCCGCGCGCCGCGAGCTGGCGGAGGAGGTCGGCGTGGTGGAAGCGCCGCTGCGCGGGATCGTCGCGTTCCAATTCGAAGATGCCGACAACCGTGTCAACGGCCAGGTCTACAGTTGCACCTGGGACGGTCCGCTGGCTCTGCAGGCGGAGGAGATCGTGTCGGGGGAGTGGCTCGATCTCGACCAGGTGCTCGAGCGCACCCAGCACGCGCCGTTCTGTCCGGACGGGATCGAGGCGCTGCTTCGCTATCTCGATCGGCTGGCGAGCGTGCGGCAGCCGTAGCAGTCCGTTGAAAAACAGGTGGCGTAGCGAGGGCGAGGAATCTTGCGCCAGATCGAGGCGCCGAACCGGAGGCAAACTTGCTGGTTTGTCGAGGATTCGGCAACGAAGAGCTGGCGCAAAAGGCCCGCCCGCAGTAGCCGTCCTGCTTTTCAACGGGCTGCTAATGTCGGCTCAGGCGGCAGCCTTCGGGGGCATGACGCGAACGCTCCGATCGAGGACCTTCTTGCGTATGCCATGCTCGTTCTCGATCGTGATCACCGGTCCCTCGACCTCGATGATGCGAAAGCGCCCGGGGAACGACATCAACACGACTTCTTGCCCGACCTGAAGCATCCATGGCCTCCGAGCGACGTCCATACCCGCGCGGTCGCGAATTCGCAACCGACGAAGAGATCATGCGCGAGTGCCTGCGCGAAGCGGCGCAGGCCGCCGCGGCCGGCGAGGTCCCCGTCGGCGCCCTGGTGTTGCGCGACGGCGTCGTCCTCGGGCGCGGTCACAACGCCTCGATCGGACGAGCCGACCCGACCGCGCACGCCGAGATCGTCGCTCTGCGGGCGGCGGCGGTGCGACAGGACAACTACCGCCTGCCGGGCACCGAGCTGTTCGTCACCGTCGAGCCCTGCCTGATGTGTGCCGGGGCCCTGGTGCAGGCGCGCGTCGAACGGGTCGTCTTCGCCTGCGCCGATCCGAAAGGGGGGGCGCTGGGAAGCGTCGTCGACGTCTCGAGGCTGCCCGGCCTGAACCACAGCTTTCGGGTCGACCGCGGCGTGTGCGCGGCCGAGGCGCGCCGCCTCCTGCAGGACTTCTTCCGGCGCCGCCGCGGCGGGTGATGTCGGCGGGCGGGCCCGCTTGAGCCGCAACCGCCCCGCCGCTATAGAGGAGCGCGCCCCGGCGAGGAGAGGTGCGTGAGCCCGGTTGAAACGGCACGACTCGAAATCGTGTAACCCGCAAGGGTTCGGGGGTTCGAATCCCCCCCTCTCCGCTTTCTCTTCGCGGGCCTGTCTCAGGTCGACCGTGTCAGTCGCAGCCGCAGGCGATGTTCAGCGCGTGGCAGACCTCGCGCATCCTCTCCCCGGTCAGACTTCCCACGTAGTGGCGCAGCTGCGCCTTCGGTACCGTGAACACGTTCGTCAGGTTGACGCACGAGACCTGCTTGAGGCCATCCTCCGGACCTACGGTCACTTCCGTTGGCGCGCCCCGCAGGGTCGAGGTGATCGCCGCCACCGTCGCCGTGTGGAGCACTCTCAGAAGCGAAGGCCGACTGAGCACCAACACTGGTCGCCTGCGGTCTGGGCTGGTGAATTTCAGTAACCAGATTTCGCCGCGGGCTACTTCTCGGGCCACTCCTGCACCTCGATCAGATCTTCGATCTCCTCCAGCAGCGCATCGCCTTTTCCGGAGTAGGCACGTCGGATCGCGTGGTCGATGTCGCGACGTTCTTTCGCTTTGAGGTAGAGCTCGACTGCCGAGCGGATGAAAGCCGACCGGCCGCGCTTCTTCGTCTCGGGGTCCATGTCGATACGCTTCAGCAACGCCTTCTCGATCGAGACCTGCACAGGTTGCGATGGCATGTTGGCAGTATCCACCAAGAATGCTGAGGGGGCAACGCAGCAACGGGGTCGGGCGTCCGAGCTCCCGCTTGCGACCTGAGACGGGCCTTCCGACTCCGAATCCGCTTCCGCTCGGATTCCGAACCACCCGGCTCACCGCCATCAAAGGCCGGGCAGGGCTTCGGGATCCGGATAGGTGATGCGCGTCCCGTCGACCACGGCCCAGCCGGTCAGCGCGTGCGGCTGAACGGAGCGCGGCGAGAGGATGTGAAGCACCTCGACGCCGCGGACGACGAGGGCGTCGGCGATCAGGGATCGATGGCAGCGCCACGGCACGGCCTCCGCGCACATGACGGCGAGGCGCTCGTCGGCGGCCAGGGCGACGAGCGCCTCGATCCCATCTCGGAACGCCGGCGTCTGCATGTAGTCGGCGAAGCCGCGGAAGCTCGCGTTGCGCCAGGCGGCGTTCTCGCGCGCCCCCGCGACCGGGCGCCGCAGGCCGCCGAGGGCCGGATGATGCGTGTAGGCGATCTCCGCTGCCCGCAGCGGCTCCGGCAATGCCTCGCTGACTGAAGTGCGGATGGCGCCGCGAACGGGGTACCGTGCGCACGTCGGCGAGATGTCCGATGCCGTTGGCACGCAGGAGATCGACGAGATCGGAGAGCGACCGTGTCGAGTGGCCGACCGTCCACACGGTGGAGCCCTGCCGCGCGTGCTCTTCCGGCGTCATCCCGCCTCCGCCTCGCGCAGGATGGCTCGGTATCCGTCGCGAAAGGACGGGTAGCGAAACGCGTAGCCCGAGGCCACCAGGCGGTTGTTGCGACATCTCTTGTTGCCGCGCCGTCTCTCTTCCTCCACTCCGCCGGCGTGCGGCGGCGGCGCCCCGATCTCCGCGGCGAGCCAGCGCACGGTGGCGCACTGCTCACTGGGCTCGTGGTCGACGCCGAGGTAGAGGCTCTGCGGCGAGTCCAGAGCCATCAGATGGCGAAGGGCGCCGGCGCAATCGTCGCGGTGGATGCGGTTGGTGTAGGCGGGCGGTTTGTCGCGACAGGAGGCCAGACCGCGCCGGACGCGATCGAGCAGACCGCTGCGCCCCGGTCCGTAGATGCCCCCGAAACGGAGGACGATGGCCGGCCACGGGCCGCCGAGAACGACCTCCTCGCCCTGCCGGACGCGCCGGCCCGAGGGCTGGGTCGGCTCGGCCGGTGACCGCTCGTCCACCCACTCGCCGTGCGCCTGCGCATAGACGCTGGTGCTGGAGGTGAGAAGAATGCGCCGCGGCCGCGCGCCGCGGCGCTGCAGGGCGTCGATGAGGTGGCGCGGGCCGTCGAGGTAGGCCTCCCGATAGGAGGCGTCGTCGGGGCCGTCCGGGGCAGCGGCGTAGACGACGATCTCCACCTGCAGCGGCAGACCGGTGAGGCTGTCGGGATCGCGAAGATCGGCCGAAATGCGCCGCAATGGGGGCGGCAGCCTCGCCGCATCGCGCCGCAGCCCGTACACCGTGAAGCCCTCAGCTGCCAGGCGAACGCCGAGCGCCGTCCCGACATATCCGCATCCCGCGATCAGGACCGAGGCCATTGGCGCGGCTCAGGGAAGGGGTGGAGAGCCGTACCGGTCAGGGCGTGATCGGCACGGCTCTCCGGAGGGTAAGAGAGGAGAGTGGATTCTGGCAGACGCACGACTCGTGCCAGCCGGTCGTGGTCGTTCCGTCCAGCCCCGCGTGGGCCGATGCCCCGCTCCAAGTGCCAAATCAGCAAGCATGTGACCAACGGATGATCGCCCTGCCCGAGCTGGGGAAAAAGCGCCGCGCCGGTAAGGAGGTTGGAACCCGGCGCGGCACCTTGCGGAAGCGGCTATGAGTCTCCTGGAAGGTGAAACGGTGGGAATATCGCACGAACGGTGGCATTGTGCAAGCCGAGACATACGTGCGCCGTAGACTGCGTTTGCTGCAATGAATAAAGGCGACACGGTTGCGGTGAAGTGAACCGCCCCGGGGGTCGGTTGAAGAACCGATGTCTGGACAGTATGTCTTCGGCCGTGGAGGAACATCCGATGCCGAGATTCAGAAGGACACTTCCGTTTGCCGTCACGGCGGCGCTGCTGCTGCTCGGGGGCCGCGCCCCGGCACAGACCAAGGACAAGGCGACGGCCAAGGCCGACGGCGGGGCCGCCGTGAAGGCGGCGCCGAAGGTGGAGGTCGTGAAGTCCGGCAACTGGTCGATGACGCTGCCGCTCGGGCTGCAGGCGGACGCGGCCTACGTTCCCGACGACAACCCGATGAGCGATGCCAAGATCGAGCTCGGCAAGTACCTGTACTTCGACAAGCGGCTGTCCAAGGACCAGACGATCGCCTGCGCCAGCTGCCACAACCCGTTTCACGGCTTCACCGATCCGGCGCGCACCTCGGCCGGCGTCGGCCTGCAGCTCGGCAGCCGCAACAGCCCCACCGTGCTGAACCGCCTCTTCTCGGCCGACCAGTTCTGGGATGGTCGCGCCGCGGACCTGGAGGCGCAGGCGCAGGGCCCGCTCACCAACCCGGTCGAGATGGCCATGGGCTCGTCCGACGACGTCGTCAAGCGCGTGCAGGCGATCCACGGGTATGCGCCGCTCTTCAAGAAGGCGTTCGGGGAGGACAAGATCGACATGAAGCGCATCGCCCAGGCGATCGCCGCCTACGAGCGCACGGTCGTCACCGGCGACAGCCCCTACGATCGGTACCAGGCGGGCGACAAGGACGCTCTCAGCGCGTCCGCCGTGCGCGGCATGCAGCTCTTCAACGGCAAGGCGAACTGCAAGGCCTGCCATGCCAGCTTCAACTTCACGGACGAGAACTACCGCAACATCGGCGTCGGCATGAACAAGCCGAAGCCCGACCTGGGCCGCTACGAGATCACCAAGAAGCCGCAGGACCGCGGCGCCTTCAAGACGCCGACGCTGCGCAACATCGTCCAGACGGCACCGTACATGCACGACGGCAGCGAGCAGACGCTGGAGCAGGTGATCGACTTCTATGATCGCGGCGGCATCGGGAACCCGAACCTGGCGCCCGAGATCAAGCCGCTCCACCTCACGACCGAGGAGAAGCGGGATCTGGTGGCCTTTCTCGAGTCCCTCACCGGTGAGGTGAACAACGCGACACCCCCCGAAAGCCTGCCCGAGTAACGGTGCCGCGGGGGGTGCCGCGCGGCGCCTCCCGCGACACCGACGCCGCCGGCGTGCGCCGCGCGCGGCACCGACACGCTGAGACACAGGGAGCGGCGATGGCGGAGACGACATACGACCTGCTCGTCGTCGGCGGCGGTCCGGGCGGCTACGTGGCGGCGATCCGGGCTCGCCAGCTCGGCATGAAGACGGCGCTCGTCGAGCGCGAGCACCTCGGGGGCATCTGCCTCAACTGGGGCTGCATCCCGACCAAGGCGCTGCTGCGCATCTCGGAGATTCGACATCTGCTCGGCCACCTGGACGAGTTCGGCTTCAGCGCCTCCGACGTCCGCTTCGACCTGCAGAAGGTGGTGGCGCGCTCGCGCGCCGTTGCGGAACGGCTGCGCAACGGCGTGCGCCACTTGATGAAGAAGAACCGCGTCGACGTCTACGACGGGCACGGCCGTCTGCTCGGGGAAGGGCTGCGTCGAGGTGACGAGGAGCGGCGAGTCGGCGCTGCGACTGCGCGCGCCGCACGTGATCCTGGCCACCGGCGCGCGGGCGCGGGCGCTGCCGGGACTGGAGCCGGACGGCGAGCTGGTGTGGACGTACAAGGAAGCGATGATCCCGCAGCGGATGCCGCAGTCGCTGCTGGTGGTCGGCTCGGGCGCCATCGGGATGGAGTTCGCCAGCTTCTATCACGACATGGGCGCGCAGGTCTCGGTGGTCGAGGTGCTGCCGCGCATCCTGCCGCTCGAGGACGAGGAGATCTCGGCCCTGGCGCGCAAGCTGTTCGAGAAGCAGGGAATCAAGATCCGCACCGCCGCCACGGTCGATTCGCTGCAGAAGGGCAAGAACGAGGTGACCGCGGTGATCGACATCGGGGGCGGGAAGATGTCGCCGATCACCGTCGAACGGGTCATCCTGGCGGTCGGAATCGTCGGCAACGTCGAGGATATCGGCTTGCGAGGGTACGGCGGTCCGGGTCGACAAGGGACACGTGGTCGTCGACGAGTGGCTGCGTACGGACGAGCCCGGCGTGTACGCGATCGGGGACCTGGTCGGGCCCCCCTGGCTGGCCCACAAGGCGAGCCACGAGGGCGTGGTCTGCGTGGAGAAGATCGCCGGTGTCGACGGCGTGCATCCGCTCGACACGACGCGCATCCCCGCCTGCACGTATTGCCGGCCGCAGATCGCCAGCGTCGGCTTGACGGAGGCGCGGGCGACGGAGATGGGGCATCGGGTCCGCGTCGGCCGCTTCCCGGCGCTGGCGAACGGCAAGGCGATCGCGCTCGGCGAGACGGACGGGCTGGTGAAGACGGTCTTCGACGCGGTCAGCGGCGAGCTCCTCGGCGCTCACATGATCGGCGCCGACGTGACGGAGCTGATCCAGGGCTACGCCGTGGCGAAGACGCTCGAGACCACGGAGGCCGAGCTCATGCAGAGCATCTTTCCGCATCCCACCCTGTCGGAGATGATGCACGAGGCCGTGCTCGACGCCTACGGGCGATCGCTGAACCATTGAGTGGCCGCGTGAGCAGCGTCTGGTACTTCGCCTACGGCTCCAACATGCAGACGGCGACGTTCTCGGGACGACGCGGGATCGCGTTTCGGCGCGCCGTGCCGGGGCGGCTCGGCGGCTGGCGACTGGTGCTGGACAAGCCGCCCCTGGTGCCCGTGGGTGAGTCCTACGCCAACATCGTTCCCGACCCCGCGGCAGAGGTCTTCGGGGTCCTGTACGAGGTGGCGCAGGACGATGTCGCGCACATCGAGCTGACCGAAGGCGTCCTGATCGGCAACTACCAGCGCGCCGAGGTCGCCGTCGCGGCCCTGGCGAGCCCGGCGGGCGAGCCGCAGCGGGCGTTCACCCTGGTCTCGCAGCAGCCGCGATGCGGAGATGCGGCCCTCGACGCGCTACATGGCGCTGCTGATCGAGGGCGCCCTCGAGCACGGCCTGCCCGGCGACTACGTGGACTTTCTGCGCTCCGTGCCCGCTCGACCGGAGAGCGCCGCGGCGGCCGAGCTGCGCCCCCTGATGGACCAGGTGCTGCGCCGTCCGCGCGGCAGCTGACGAGTCGGTCTTCCCCCAGCTCCGAAGGTTTCGCCGCGGTCGATCATAGGCGCGCGAGCGCGCGATCGTCGCCGCGTGGCCATTGTGGTGCGGGCCTCCGGCCTGCATGGCGGCCCACCGGGCCGCTGATCCTCCCGCGCCAAGCCCCGTGCAGGCGAGACGCCCGCACCACAACAGCCTCGCTTCGTTTGACCTCGCCTGCGCCGGGTGCCTAGCTGCGCCTTGGCCGGATCGCCGCGGAGGCGGAACGCATGCGATGGGCTTCTAGATTCGTGAGACTGCCGCTGGACGACTACCTGGCGGCTCTGGACCCGTTCCTGCGCGGGCTGCGGCTCCGTTACGCCGTGCTCCTGGCTTTGTCGTTCGCCGTTTCCTGGTGGGTGTACGTCCCCGTTCACGAGCTCGCGCACGCTCTCGGCTGCCGGCTCGGCGGCGGTGAGGTGACCCGTCTCGAGATCGATCCGCTCTACGGCGCCGCGCTGCTGCGGCGCGTCTTTCCGTTCGTCGCGGTGGGCTCCGACTACGCCGGTCAGCTCACCGGGTTCGATACGCGCGGCAGCGACCTCACGTATCTGCTGACCGACTTCCTGCCCTTCGTCCTGACCATCTTCCTCGGCGTTCCGCTGCTGCGCTCGGCCGCCGCGCCGCGCGGCGGAACCGGTCGGGCGCTGTGCTTCGGCGCCGCGCTGCCGTTGGCGTACGCGCCCTTCATCTCCGCTGCCGGGGGACTACTACGAGATGGGCTCGATTCTGGTTTCGCGGCTGGCGGCTCTTTGCTCCCCGGCGTTCGATCCGGCGCGCTGGCGCAGCGACGATCTGTTCAAGCTCTCGGCGCAGCTGTTCGGCTCGGCCGGGGGCGGTACGGCGGGAGACGCCGCCGGTCTCTGTCTGTCCTTCGTCGTCGGCGCCGCGCTGGCCTTTGCGACGTACGGCGCCGGCGTCGTCTGGTGGCGCACGCTCGAGTCGCGACGGCGCCGCGCCGCGTCTACCAACGCCCGTCCATCAGACGCTCGCACTCGGTGACGAGCGCCGACGCCGCATCGGCGGCGGCGAGTCGTCGCACCCGTTGGGAGAGAGTGGCGAGCGCCTCGGGATCGCGCAGCAGGGTGGCGAGCCAGAGCGCCAGCTCCTCCGGGCGCCACTCGTCTTCAGCGACCCAGCGCCCGCCGCCCGCCTCGACGTGCGCGATGGCATTGGCCCTCTGGTGGTCCCAGGACGCATCGGCCGAGAGGCACGATCAGGGCGGGCAAGCCGCAGTGCGCCAGCTCGGCCAGGGTCGCCGCGCCGCCCTGCGTGACGACGAAGTCCGCCCACTCGTAGGCCTCGCCCATGTCGTCGATGTAGGGGACCACCGCCGCGGCGACTCGCGCCTCGGCGTAGCCCGCGCGCACCGGGGCGAGATCGCCCGCGCCGCACTGGTGGCGTACCTCGATCGCCGATCCCGAGGCGCGGCCAGACGGCGCAACAGGTCCGGTGCCCGGCGGTTGAGAAAGGGCGAGCCGCCCGAGCCGCCGATGACCAGCAGGCGCGCGGTCCGCCCCGGCAACCCGCGCCAGCGGTTCTCGGCCGGACGCAACGCGGCGATTTCGGCCCGGATCGGATTGCCGGTCACCGCCGTGTCGCGCCCGCGGAAGGCGCCTCGCGCGTCCTCGTGCCCGAGGTAGACGCGGTCGACGACGCGCGACAGCAGAAGGTTGGTCAGGCCGGGAACCACATTGGCCTCGTGGATCGCCGTGCGCAGGCTCAGGCTGCGCGCCGCCAGCATGACTCCGGCGGACGTGTAGCCGCCGAAGCCGACGGCGAGCCGTGAGCCGATCGCTCGCAAGCGGCGGCGGGACTGCAGGAACCCGCGCGCCAGGTGTCCGAACGCGCGCGCCTTGGCGGCGATCCCGACGCGGAACAGAGGTGCCCCGGGCACGGTCTCCAGTCGATGGCCGGAGAGCGGGACCAAACGGGCCTCACAGCCCTCCGGGGCGCCGAAGAAGACGATCTCTACGTCCCGATCGAGCCGGCGATAGGCGTCCGCGAACGCGACGGCGGGGGAGACGTGGCCCGCCGTGCCGCCGGCGGCGACCGCGATGCGCCGCCGACCCGGCGCGCGGCAGGCGGAGAGCCCTTCGGGGCGCCCGGCGTCGCCATCGTTCCGACGCGTATCTCCTTCGAGCTCGATCCGAGAAGGCGGGAGGCGCTCAGCGAAGCAGGTACTTCGGCGTGAACATCACGTCGGGCAGATCGACGCCGTATTCGATCTCGGCGACCTCCAACCGCGATCTGGTGTTGTCCTTCACGTTCGACATCTCCTGCTCGCGCAGGGTCCAGTTGCCGTCGATCTTCTCGACCTTCTCGATCGTCCACACCTTGAAGAGGTCCCCCTTCTGGTCGAAGAACTGGCGCCGGAGAATCAGCAGGTCGTTCGGGTCGAGGGCGAGGACGGTCTTGCCGTAGACCTCTTCGTCCCGGCTTCTTCGGCAGCATCTCGACCAGCTTGCACGGACGGCCGAGTAGCGCCTCTTCGCCGACGAAGCGGTACGTGTAGTCGTCGAGGTTGGGCATGACCAGGTCGGAGACGTAGAACGTCGAGCCGAGGAAGGGCTGCCGGCGGATCTCGTCCGACACGCGAACGCTGCTGCGGCTGGCGGCGACCTTGATGTACTGCTCGTTCTCCCCTCCCGGGCGCTCGAGGAAGAGGAAGCGTATGCCTTGCAGGTTGTCGGGGGCGATGACCTCGAGGTAGCTGCCGTGTGCACCACCGACGTACTTGCGGTTCATGCGCAGGACGCGCGTGTCGAAATCCTTGGACGACAGGTTCAGCTTGGCGGCGAACGATGCCTTGGGAACGGCGTCGAGCACACGCCGCACCAGGTTGCGCGCCTCGTCGGCGTCGGCGCGCGCTGCGGTCGGACAGCGCGGTTTCGAGGCATCCCGTCAGCGCGACACAGACGGCGAATCTGAGCATGGTCCCCATTTCGAAGTCCCTCCTCGGCGAGCGGCACCGTTAACCGATTTCCGAGGAGACGCCAAGCCACCGCGCGCCGGGTGCCACCGGCGCCATTGTTCCCGGTGCCGCCGGGTGCTATGAACATCCCGTTGAAACGGCTGCTGGAGAGAGGCGGCCCGCCGGAGGCCACGAGGCTCGCGTTCGCGTTGCTGGCCGCCGTCTGGCTGTGGTCACCGCCCGCACCTGTCGCGGCGGACGCCGTGGCGCAAACCGCGCCACCGGGCGTGTCCGGCCCCGGCGCTCAACAGTGCAGCGCCGGCGATGATTCCATTTCGGAGTCGCCCGCCCTCTTTCTCACTCTGGATCGGGAGGTAGCGCCGATCCGACTGGTGCAGAGCACCGATCTCCTCGCTGTGGCGGGCGGCGAGTCGTCGTCGAGCGACGGGGTTTCCGGCAACGGCCTGACCTATCTGCTGTCCGACCACTGGACGGCGAACTTCAAGTACAAGCACGCCTTCCTGTTCGATACGGCGTCCAACGACGCGCTGCGGCAGAGCCAGTACTCCGACTTCTCGACCAACAGGGAGCGCGACGTGCTGAATCTGGACATGTCGTGGCGGCTGTCGTGGAGCACGCTGGATCTCGGCTACCGGTTTCAATCGGTGCGCGGCGCCGCGAGCCGCGGCCTAGCGGCCGAAGGCGGATGGCTGCCCAATTTCGAGGACAGCCTGCACTCGCTCACCCTGGGTGTGACCAAGACCTGGGGCGGGTCTCCCTGACCGACGCACCGGGTTTGCCCAGCAATCCGCCCCACCGCCCTGCCGGGTTGTTCGTTGTTGAGTTTGTTGGTTGTCAGAGCCTCAAGAACCAACAACAAACAGCTCAACAACTCAACAACATTCGGCGGTCAGGCCATTCCCGGGGGATCCAAGGGCTCGTCGTCGGCGTCGTGAACGCGGCGGCTCAGATCCAGAGCCCGTCGGATGCGTTCGAGGAGGACCGCGTCGCTGAACGGCTTGTGGAGGACGTCGACCGCGCCTTTGCAGGCTTCGGGCTCCAGGTCCGAGCCCGACATGACGATGATCGGAAGAGAGGAGTCCGCTGTGCGCAGTTGCTCGTGCAGCTGCAGACCGCTCAGCCCCGGAAGAAGCGCGTCGAGCAGGAGACAGCCGGGCCGGCTGTCGTCGTAGGAGGCGAGAAACTCCCGTGCGGACCCGTAGGTCTCGGCCCGCAGCCCAGCGGACTCGAGCAGCCAGCGGATGCTGTCGCGTACCCCTGGATCATCCTCGACCACGAACACCGTCGCCTCGTCGGCCATTTCGTCTTCTCCCGCTTCGACGTGAGCCTGTCCGCGATTGATTGAAAGTCCAGCAGTCGATGTGCCAGGAACGGCGCTCGGGAAGCTCGGCGCGGTGTTGTCCGTGGACGACGACATTCTCTCGCTCTTTTGCCGCCGGCTTCCAGTTTCTGAGAAATCCGTCGCGACGCTCGTGCCGACGCCGTACCGCGTAGCCGTCTTTCCTTGCCCGGGTGCATTGCTGCCGGCGCGCAAATGGTTAAAATGTCCCTGCTGGCGGGAGGCGACTTCCGCTGGTGGAGCGCAGGGCGTCCCCCCCTTAGTTCCCCTCGCCCTGCGCTCCTTCTCTCCGGGGCGTGACGACGCGCTGCGTTACGGCTCCCAGTTGCCGGTGCAGTCGCCGAACAGGACGGCGACGAAATTTTGGTTCTGCGCCGGCGCCACCAAGGGGGAGTAGGAGATCGCACCCGGATCGCAAGAGGCGGCCGCGGCCTGCGGCTGGGTGAGAATCTGGTTCGGAGTCGAATCCGGTTCCGGTATGAAGATCCAGTCGGAGCCGCAGGAGTCGGCGACGGCGAAATGGTCGAGCAGGTGCACCTGGTATTGAAGGATGCGCGCTGCGTCGAGAGAGCTGATGGTGCCGTTGCCGGTGACGTCGCAAGCGAGCTTCTGCATGGCGTCGAACTGCCGCAAGCCCACCGCAGTCTGCAGAATCCACGAGGCGTCGAGCGAGGAGATTGCGGCGTTCATGCCGCCGGTCTTCGAGGGGTGGAGCAGCGAGGTGCCGGCGGGCGCGTCAGGGAACGCATAGCGGCCGGTGCTCACGGTCGAGGTGCTCTGCGGGGTGCCGGCGTCGAGGTCGAGGACGACACCGTCGACCGGACGATTGTCGCGGTAGTAGCTCACCCTGCCGCTCAGGGCCGACGGCGGAGTCAGCAGCGCCCCGCTGACGATGATCAGGTTGCCCTTGTCGCGTGGCAGGCCGCCCGGGCCGTTGCCGAGCATCTCGTTGACGATGAGGTCGTCGCGGCCGTCGCCGTCGATATCCCCGGCCGCCCCGCTGTAACACAGAACGTCGCCGCGGTCTCCGGTGGCGGCGCCGTGGGCGCCGTAGATCTCGGCGATGCGCGCCGTCTGCGCCGGCGGAAGCGATCCGGCCTTCATGTCGATGGGCGAGGGAAGCGGGCCGTCGCGCCCGTAGAAGACGTCGATGATCCCCGCCTCGGAACGGCTGAACGGGCTTCCCTCGGGCGAGCAGATGGCCAGGTCGGGCTTCCCGTCGCCGTCGAAATCGCCCTGAGCCACTGTGTCCCCGGCGATGTAGTTGGCGCCGCCGCCGAGCATGGTCGCGATCGTCGCCTGAGGCGGCGGCGAGCTGAGCGAGAAGCTCAATCCCTTCAATGCCGCGGCGTCGTAGAAGACGCGGCCCGTTCCCGAGTTCGGCCGGTTGCCGCCGGGCGACGCGTCGCCGACGAGGTCGCCGACGAAGAGGTCTGCCGTGCCGTCGCCGTCGTAGTCGAGCCCGCCCACCAGCTCTTCTCCGAAGCTCCCGTCGTCGGTGGCGCCGCGAATGACGGTGACGGTCCCGGGCGGCGAGGAGACGTCGATGTCGAGCCCGTTGGGCCAGGGATTGGCGGTGAAGTTGTCGTCCCAGGCGATGTACGTCGTGCCGTGCGCGGAGCCGCCGATCGCATGCGCCGAGCTGGCGGGGGCGCCGTTGGCCGGAATCGAGGCGCCGACTCGGTTGAGAGCGGCGGCGGCGAGGACTTCGCTGCGCCCGTTGCCGTCGAGATCGGCAATCTGGCAGGTGGCGCCGAAGTGGTAGTGCAGCGAGCCGAGCGGCGGATGCAGGCGCGCCACGTTGCCGGGCAGGGCGGTGGAGCCGAAGTTCGCCAGGTCGATCGTCTGGTTGACCGCCAGGTGGGGCCCGCCGCGAACGACGTAGACCGAGCCGGCGTGGACGTCGCCGGAGATCTCCTGCTGGTCGGCGCCGACCACGATGTCGTCGACCCCGTCGCCGGTGACGTCGCCGGCCCGCACCCAGATGCCGAGACGGTCGAAGGCATGCGCGCCGACCAGCGTGGTGATCGTTACGCCGGGCGGCGGCGAGCGCAGGTCGAGGTCCTGAAGCGTGGCCGCCTGATTGCGCAATGCCTGGCCGCCGACCACGATGGTGAGGGCACCGGCTCCCGTGCGGGAGCCGTCCGGGCTGTAGTTCTGCCGACCGATGAGCAGGTCGGCGATGCCGTCGCCGGTGACGTCGGCCATCCAGATCTCGCTGCCCGTCACTTCGGACGCGCCGTCGCCGTCGATGCGCAGAATGCCCGCCTGCGCCGTGCCGGTGTCGAGGCTCCCCTGAATCGCGCCGTCGCCGAAGACGAGGTAGACGCGGCCGGCTCCGGTGCGGCCCAGAGGGCTGGCGAGAATGGCGGCCATCGCGTAGTCGGGATGGCCGTCGCCGTCGCAGTCGAGGCCGCCCGCGACGGGCACGCCATGCGTTCCGTCGCCCGCCGAGCCGAAGACGCGGCGCAAGCCGGGAACGGCGGTCGAGACACCGGCGAGATCGATCGCCGGGCTCTGCGCTCGCACCGCCACGGCGGCGGCGAGCAGAATCGCGGTGCAGAGCGTCGGCAGGAGCAGGGTGGTTCGCATTGGCGCTTCAGATTGCCTGGATGCCGGCCTCCTGCCAAGCGAGGCTGTCGATAAATGCCAGGACACCCTTCGACAGGCTCAGATACCATGAGCGCTGGAAGGAGCGGTTGCTGCTGTCTATCTATGGCCGACATTCACACCCATGAAAGGAGACCAGAGATGACAGCAGCAACCGCGGAGATGGCCAATAGCACGAGCGGCAGGATCCTGCACATGACCTTTGAGCTCGGAGCCCGGAAGTGGAAGCTCGGGTTCACGACCGGCCTGGGGCAGAAGGCGCGCAAGAAGAACGTCGATGCCGGCGACCGGGCGGCGGTGCAGGAGGAGATTGCCGCGGCCAAGCGGCGCTTCGGGCTGCCCGAGGATGCGCCGGTAGTGAGCTGCTACGAAGCAGGACCGGATGGGTTTTGGCTGCACCGCTGGCTGGAGTCGATTGGGGTGAAGAACGTGGTGGTGGATTCGGCCAGCATCGAAGTCGACCGCCGCAAGCGGCGCGCGAAGTCCGACGGGCTCGACGTCGATAGCCTGCTGAAGCTGTTGTGTCGTCACACGATGGGCGAGCCGAAGGTGTGGAGTGTGGTGCGGGTTCCACCGCCGCAGATCGAGGATGCCCGCCAGCTGCATCGAGATCTGGCCACGCTGGTCGAGGAGCGCACCCGGATTCGCAATCGCATCCGTGGTCTGCTGGCCGTGCACGGAGTATCGGTCAGGCGCTGGAGCAAGGTGCGGGAGGAAGTGGCGAGTCTGCGGCTGTGGGATGAATCGGTGCTGGGGGAGGGACTGCGCCGGCGGCTCGAGCGGGAGATCGAGCGAATGGAGATCCTCGAGCGACAGATTCACGGCATCGAGGAGGAGATGGAGGCGGAGCTAAAGGAAGCGGCCGAGTCGGGCAGCGCCATCGATATGATGCAGCGCTTGGTGAGTCTGCGCGGGATCGGGCCCCAGGGGGCCCGCATTCTGGTGGTGGAGCTGTTTGCGTGGCGAGAATTTCGCAACCGCCGCGAGGTGGGAGGGAGCACGGGGCTGACACCGACGCCATATCAAAGCGGGGACACTCTGCATGAGCAGGGAATCGACAAGGCAGGGAACCGGTGGCTGCGCCGGGTGGTGATCCAGATCGCCTGGTCATGGGTGCGCTGGCAGCCACACAGTGCATTGACCCAGTGGTTCAATGAGAGATTCGCCAACGCGGGACGGCGGCAACGACGAGTGGGGATCGTGGCTGTGGCTCGCAGGCTGGTTATTGCACTGTGGCGCTGTGCGTTTGGGGCAACGCTGCCCAATGCCATCACGGGCGAGATGGAAACGTATGTGTTGAGAGCGGCCTGATCTCGTAAGCCAAGGCAGAGCCCGCGAGAGTTGCAGAGGAGATTGCCAGCGCCGATTCAAACGGAATGCATCATGGAGAACACTGAGGCGAACATACAGCTCGACGCTCACCCGGGCCCGCCTTGTGCGAGCCGCAGCTCTCAGAAGGAGCGTATGTTCCCTCGGTCCTGCGCACAGCGAATAGGGAATCTGGTGCACGGTGAGAATGATCACACCGACACGAATAGAAGGTGGCGTCAGGTGCCTCGATGGGTACCGACCTTCGCTTGCGGGACCGCATGCCTCAGCCATCGCCCCGATGCTGCTCCGTACGAACGACGCCGGCCGTCGCCGTCCACCACCCCGCGAGCTCCCCAGAACAACTTTCACCCCCCCTGCGTCGTGCCACTTGACAGCGGGCACTCATAGAAGGGTGAGCGGACAAAGTCCTTTGAAATCAATCCCCCAACCGCTCAGGCTGAGCTTGTCGAAGCCTGTCCTGAGCGTAGTCAAGGGCCTCGTTTCGGAGAAAATCGACAGTCCCAAGCGGATCGGGGCCGAGTCGAGATCCGTTCAGGGCAGGGCGGCGGTTCGGGCGGGCTCGGCCGGTCGGGCGGCGCGAACCCGCGCCAGCAGTGGTTGCTGCAGCATGGCCATGGGCGCGGCTTCGTCTCCGGGTTGATAGGGCCGGGACAGAACGACAGTGGCCTGCAGCAATCCGTAGCTCCCGGATCGCCGCAGGTTGGTCATGTTGAGCAGACTGAACCCGGCTGCGTACACGCCGCGCCCGCCGGCTTGCTGCGCAGCGCCGTCGTCGCGGAAGACCGTGCCGCGCGCGATCCCCCATGTCTTCCATTGCTCGGGAATCAGGAAGGCGCTCAGCCACGTGCCGAGCGGGCCACTGGCCACCCACCAGTCGTGATCCCGCGACGCGAGGACGCTGCGGTGCCCGCCGGTGAAGCGCAAGCCGTCTGGGTGCGACCCGTCCCAGTACTCGCTGCCGAGCACTTCGGGGCGAAAGTCGAGAACGTTCTCGAAACGGAAGTCGCGCAGCATCTTCAGCGCCATCCACGGAACGCCGAACTGCGTCGGCGTCGTGAACGAGCTCAGATAGTGATACGTCGTCACGGTTCCACTCGGTAGATCGGGGAAGTGCTCGCCGAGATCGACCGACAGGCGGATGCGTCGCACGACGCGCACCGGACCGTCCTTGATTCCCTCCACGGCGACGATCGAGTTCTGCTCCGTGAACACCGGGCTCCAGCGAGTGAGCAGCAGAGAGAAGGTGGGGTTGCCCCGCATGCGCGTGCGGCGCAGGAGGTTGTCGCCGTTGCCGCCGGCGCTCGGGTCGATGCGCATGGCGGTGAAGAAGTTGTGGGTGCGGTCGTAGTCGACCGTGTAGAAAGAGGAGTGGGCGCGGTTGGCGGCGCGGTCGTAGGCGACGTAGCGAGCCGGCGACGGCGGAGGCGGGTGGGAAGAAAAGTGCGCCAGGTAGACCCAGCCGAGCCCCCCGTCGACGGGATCGGCGATCTCGATCTCCAATGCGGCGTCGGCGCTTCCCGGCAGGGCGTCGGCGGCGGCGCGATCGCCGCTGTCCTTGGCCATGAAGATCAGCTCGTCGTTGTCGTCGAAGGCGAAGTCCGTCGGGGCCCCACCCTCCGTGAACTCGATCTCGCCGTTTCGATCCAGGGCGTCGACCTGGAACGGAATGGGCGCCGCGACGCCGTGCTCGACCCGATACAGGCGTAGCGCTTCGGTGCGACGATCGGGCAGGCCCGCCAGCTGTGAGGTGCTCAGGACGACCGGATCGTGAAAGCGGGCCAGCGTCTTTGGCGCTTGTGCCGCGGCCCCGGAAGCGATGCCGCAGACGACCAGGAGACACAGGGCCAGCGGCCCCACCCCCGCTCGCCTTTTCATATCTGTGCCGGCGGTCCGGCGGAAGCGGTGTCCGACACGGCTTCGACCTCGACCGGGATGCCGTTGAGAATGGCGTTGCCCGACAGCGGATCGAGCCCGAGCTCGTCGGCGAGCAGATTGCTGTTGACGCCGGGCCGCGCGGCGGCGACCGCCAGGCGGCTGCCGGGCTGATCGTGTCCCCATCCGTGCGGCATGCTGACCACGCCGGGCATGACGGCGTCGGTGACCTCGACCGGAAGGCGCACCGCGCCGACGCGCGAGGAGACGCGTGCCAGTCCGCCGTCGGTCAGGCCGAGGCGGTCGGCGTCCTCGGGATGCACGTGCAGTGTACAGCGCGCGCGTCCGCCGGCGAGCAGCGGGAGGTTGTGCATCCACGAGTTGTTGGAGCGCAGGTGACGGCGTCCGACCAGGACGAGACCGGCACCGTCGTCCGCTGCCGCGAGCGACGCGCGCAGGCGATCGACGTCGCCGAGGAGCAGGGCCGGCGCCAGCTCGATCTTGCCCGACGGGGTGCGCAGCGCCTCCGGCAGGCGCGGTTGCAGCGGTCCGAGGTCGATGCCGTGCGGATGCGCCTGCAGCGCCGACAGGCTCAGCCCGTCGGGACGGCTGCCGAAGCCGTCGCCGTAGGGGCCGGAGCGCAGCTCGAGGTCGAGAATGCGATCGGGCCCGCGGCGCGGCGCCAGCGCCGCCATGATCTCCTCGGGGTCGCGTCCGTGAACCGGCGAGCCGGCGGCTCCGACGGCGCGCTGTACTTGCGTCAGGGCGACGAAGTCGTCGAGCGCGGCGACGTCGGCCGTCGCGCCCTGACCGGAGACGATGGAGGTCAGGCGCAGCAGGGTTTCCCACTCGTGCGGCCGCTCCCGGGGCGGCGCAAAGACCGGCGCGGAGTAGCGGGCGGCGTTGCGACACCCGAACTGGGGAAAGACGACGTCGTAGTGCGCCTCCTCGAGTGGCGACAGGCCGGGCAGGATCACGTCGGCGTGGCGGGTCGTCTCGTTGAGATAGATGTCGAGGCTGACCATCAGCTCGAGCGAGTCCAGGGCTTGCGCCAGGCGCCCGGCGTTGGGCGTGCTGAGGGCCGGGTTGCCGGCGATGGTGATCAGGGCGCGGACTCGTCCCTCGCCCGGCGTTTCGATCTCCTCGGCCAGGCAGGCCACCGGCAGCTCCCCCTGCACCTCGGGCGCGCCGCGCACGCGGCTGTGGCGGCGACCGATGCGCACGCCGCGGCCGACCCCGGGTGTTCCGTGGCTGTTGGCGGCGAACGCCGGCGCGAGGGGAAACATGGCGCCGCCGGGGGCGTCGAGGTTCCCCGTCAGGACGTTGCAGACGTCGACCAGCCAGCTCGCGGCGGTGCCGAACTGCTGCGTGCAGGTGCCGATGCGGCCGTACACGGCGGCACGCGGCGCCGCCGCCAGATCGCGAGCGAGGCGGCGGATCGTCGCCGCCGACACGCCGCAGACGGGGGCCACCACCTCGGGTGAAAACGGCGCGGCGGCCGCTTCCACCTCGGCGACGCCGTCGACGTGGTCGGCCAGCCGCCCGAGCTTCACGCGCCCTTCGGCGAACAGGGTGTGGACGATTCCCATCAGCAGGTGCGCGTCGGTGCCGGGGCGGATGAACACGTGCTCGTCCGCTACCTCGGCGGTGCGGCTGCGCCGCGGATCGACGACGACGCAACGGCCGCCGCGCGCCTGCAGGGCGCGCAGCCGGCCCGGGAAGTCGGGCACCGTCCACAAGCTGCCGTTGGAGTCCATCGGGTTGGCGCCGAGGACGAGCAGGAAGTCGGTGCGATCGATGTCCGGCACGGCGACGCTCGTGAAGGTGCCGAACAGGAGACCGCTGGCCAGCTGCTTGGGGATCTGGTCGACGGTGCTGGCCGTGTAGATGTTCCTCGTCCGCAGCGCCCGCGCCAGCACCTGTGCGTAGATGGAGAGCGCCATGTTGTGAACCGTCGGGTTGCCGAGGTAGAGCGCCACCGCGTCGTTGCCGTGCTGCGCCACGATCGGCGTCAGGCGGCGTTCGATCTCGGCGAAGGCCTCGTCCCACGACACCGGAACGTGCTCGCCGCCGCGCCGCACCAGGGGCGCCTGCAGTCGGTCGGGGTCCGCGTCGAGCTGTGCCAGGGCGGCACCCTTCGGGCACACGAAGCCGCGGCTGAACACGTCCTCGCGATCGCCGCGGATCGACGTCACGCGGCGGCCGTCGACGGCGATCTCCAGGCCGCAGGTGGCCTCGCACAGGGGGCAGATGCGGTGCGCGATGCGAGTCGATGCTCCCATGTCCTTCTCCTTGGCGACTTGCGGCTCTCCGGCGCCGGCGAGCCCCATCGGTTTGCGTGGCTGGTCCCTCCATGCCACGGGGCTGCCGTCCTGACAATCCTTTGGGAATTTGCCCCCGTGCGCGCTGCGCGCTCCGATGGGCTCGGCCCCGCGAGCAGAGCTCGCACGGCCTCCTTTGGGAATTCGCCCCCGTGCGCGCTTTGCGCTCCGATGGGCTCGGCCGCGGCCTCCTCCTTACTGCGTGCAGCATTTACTCGCACGCGGCGGAGGCCTATGGTGTTTGCATCGTGAAAGAACGCTCTCTACCGGCCGACGAGATGGCCGAGAGGCCTGCGGCGCCGAAGAGCGCCTGGCTGGCGGCTTTCTTCTCGGGGCTGTTTCCCGGGCTGGGCCAGCTCTACAACGGCGAGCGGCGAAAGGCGGCACTCTTCGCCATCGGCGGTGTTCTCACCGGCTTCGGACCGCTCAGCCCGCTCGATGTCCAGATCGATTTCGGCGATCCGATACGCGGCTTGCAGCTCATGATGCTGGCCTCGCTGCCCTTCATGCTCCTCGCCCTGTGGTCGGTTGTCGACGCGGTGCGAGTGGCGCGGCGCTCGAGCGCCGGCTGATTCCGGGCGGCGCCGGCCCGGAGTGCGCGTCCCGCGCGGGACGCGGCCGGCGCTGGCCTTTCACCCGGCGGCTCTTTCCCATTCGCTCAGGCTGGGAAGGAGAGCGGAAAGTCTGCTAAGAAAGCGCTTCTCCATCAGACCGACGAGGAGGAGCTTCGTGACGCCAGAGCCGCTCAATTTTTTCGACACCCCGCTGAGCTTGGGGGCGCAGATCGAGGCGCGCGCCGCGCACCCGGAGCTGCGCGACAAGGTGCTGCTGCTCAAAGGGGACCGCCGCTGGACGTATCGCCAGTACCGCAACGAGTGCGTGCGCATGGCGCTCTTCCTCCTGCAGCGCCTCGGCGCCATCGACGACACCCGCCCCGGGCACGTCGCCATGCTGCTCGAGAACCACCTCGAGCTTCTGGCGCTGTTCGGCGGTTGCGGCTACGCGGGGTTGACCCTGTTCGGGGTCAATACCGGCCTGCGCGGCGACGTGCTGGCCGGTGTGCTCAACCAGTCGCGCGCCCGCCTGCTCGTGGTCGACGAGCGGGTGCTTCCGGAGGTCGAGCGCGTGCGCGGGGAGCTGCGCCACCTCGCGCCCGCCGACATCCTGGTCGTGCGCAACGCGAGCGCCGAGAGGCGGGCGGAGATTCCGCCCGCCGTGGACCTGGTGGCCCGCCTCGAGGCGGAGGTCGGGAAGGCGGACGACTCGCTCGCCGCCCCCACCGTCGACGTGCCCCCCGACCGCAATCTCATGGTCATCTACACCTCCGGAACGACCGGCCTGCCGAAAGGCATCAACAACAACCATCTCAAGTTCTGCGCCACCGGCTTCGGCGTCTCGGGAAACCTCGGCCTCGGGCGCGACGACGTCGGCTACGGGTGCATGCCGCTCTTCCACTCGAACTCCATGTTCGTCGGCTTCATGCCGGCCTTCTGGGTCGGGGGCGGCATGGCCCTGCGCGAGCGCTTCAGCGCCAGCCAGTTCGTGCCCGACATCCTCCGCTACGGGGTGACGTTCTGGAACTACGTCGGCGAGCCCGTCCACTACGTGCTCGCCGCCATCGAGAAGCAGTGCGGCGGCGACGAGGCGCGCATCGCCGCCGAGATTACGAATGACCCCCGCAACCACCTGCGCTTCGCCGTGGGCAACGGCGCCGCTCCGCCCGACATCGACCGCTTCACCCAGTGGCTGGGCCTGGAGGACATGTTCGAGCTCTACGGCTCCACCGAGGCGGCGATCAGCACGTTCCGGCGCAAGGGGAACCCGCGCGGCAGCGTCGGAGAGATTGCCGACGAGTCGGTCAAGATTCTCGATCCACAGGGCAACGAATGCCCGCCGGCGGAGCTCGGGCCGGACGGAAAGCTCCTCAACTACGAGCGGTGCGTGGGCGAGATCTGCCGGGTCGGCAGCGACACCGGCCTCTTTCAGGGCTACTACGACAACCCGACGGCGAACTCCGATAAGTACCGGGACGGGGTCTACCACTCCGGCGACCTGGGGCACGTGCTGGTGCAGGACGGCAGCCGCTTCCTGTTCTTCGACGGCCGGACGGACGACTGGATCCGCAAGGACGGCGAGAACTTCTCCGCCAGCCAGGTGGCGCGCATCTTCTCCGAACAGCCGGACGTCGCCCTGGCGGCCGCCTACGGAGTGCCGTGCTCGGTGTCGGACGAGCTGGTGATGGTGGCGGTGAAGCTGCGCGACGGGGCGAGCTTCGATCCGCAGCGCTTCTTTCACTGGTGCGAGGAGCAGGTGGGCGGCGCCAGCATGGACCGCAAGTGGTTCCCCGATTTCGTGCGCGTGGTCGACGACTTCGAGTACACCCAGACGCAGAAGGTGCTGGTGCGCAACCTGAAAAAGGTGCACTTCGACGTGAACCGGATTCCCGCCGCACAGGCGGTGTACTGGCGCGAGCGCGGCGACACGACCTTCAAGCCCTTCACCGCCGCGGATTACGAAGCCAAGCGCCGCGAGTTCGCGGCGCGCGAGAGGCTGGCGCTCCTCGACCGCTGATCATCGACCGGCGGCGGAGGCGACGACCGTGCTCTTCGACGGTGCCGCCGTGGTGGCAAGCGCGCGCGATTGACCCAACCGCGCGGTGCGCTCTTTCCTTGTCCTCCGCGGCGACGTAAGAGCGGTCGGGGAGGACGAACGCATGCGCCAGGTATGGATCACTCGGGTGGGGCCGCCGGAGGTTCTCGAGCTGCGTGAGGCGGCGGACCCGTTGCCGCGGCCAGGAGAGGTGCGCATCCGCGTGAGGGCGGTCGGCGTCAACTTCG
The DNA here is from genome assembly GCA_963721115.1 of uncultured bacterium. Classification (GTDB taxonomy): domain Bacteria; phylum Desulfobacterota; class Binatia; order HRBIN30; family CADEER01; genus CAVRIA01. Next base: position 117,810 of record CAVRIA010000014.1, on the reverse strand, counting down.
CCGACATCATGGCCCGGCTCGGCCTGTACGGAGATGCTCCCAAGCTGCCCGCCGTGGTCGGCTACGAGGTGGCGGGAGACGTCGACGCGGCCGGCGAGGGCGTGGGCCTCGCGGCGGGCACCAGGGTTCTCGCCATGACGCGCTTCGGCGGTTACAGCGACGTCGTGTGCGTTCCCGCCGCGCAGGCGGTGCCGCTTCCGGAGGGCATGAGCTACGAAGAGGGAGCGGCGGTCCCGGTCAACTATCTGACTGCGTACCAGATGCTGATCCAGATGGGCTCGGTCAAGAAAGGGGAGCGAGTTCTGGTCCACAGCGCCGCCGGCGGGGTCGGCCTGGCGTCCATCGACCTGTGTCGGATCCACGGCGCCGAGGTGTTCGGCACCGCCTCGCCGGGCAAGCACGAGATGCTGCGCGAGCGCGGCGTCGAGCACGCGATCGACTACCGCGGGCGCGACTACGAGAAGGAGATCGAGCGGCTCACCGGCGGGCGCGGCGTGCACATCGTGCTCGACGCGATGGGCGGCGAGCACTGGAAGAAGGGCTATCGCTGCCTCGCGCCCACCGGACGCCTGGTCATGTTCGGCCTGTCGAACGCGGCGACCGGAAAGTCGCGCTCGCTTCTCTCCCTCGCGAAGACCCTGCTGCGGACGCCGCTGTTCAGCTTCCCGCCGCCGAAGCTGATCAACGACAACAAGGCGTTGGTCGGCGTGAACCTCGGCCACCTGTGGGACGAGAGCGAGATGCTGCTCGGGTGGCTGCACCAGATCCTGGGCTGGTACAGCGAGGGCCGAGTCCGTCCGACCGTGGGGAAGACCTTCCCCCTGGCCGAGGCGGCGGCGGCCCACCACTACATCCAGGACCGCAAGAACGTGGGAAAGGTGGTGCTGACGACGTAGCCGAGTCGCGGCGGCGCTCGGGGTCAGCTCTTTGCGGGCTGCGCCTTTGCCTTGGCCTTTCGGGCACGGCTGGCGGTCGAGGTGCGGCTGCACTCGCAACGACCGCAGGTGCAGACGGGGGCGCTGCAGCGCTCGCAAACGGGCAGGTCCGCGGTCAGTGGCGCGCCGCACTTGGGGGCGCGGCAGCGGATCCACTGCTTTCCGAGGCGGGCATCGGGGTGCTGGGGCACCTCGTCGAGCTCGGCTTCGGTCAGGAACTGCAACCCGCCCTTTACGGAATGAACGCGGTACGCGGCGGCGATTCCCGACCAGGACTCGACCTTGACGTGCTCGCCGGTGTCGCGAACTGTCGCCCAGATCCCGGGCCCGAAGCGCTGTGAATGGTCCTCTCTCGCCATCGGATCTCTCCTCGTGGCAACGCGGCGCGCCGCCCTTTGCCGACCGCCGGCGCCGCCCTCCCTTTCCTCGACGCCTGCCGGTGTCCGCCCTGTGGCTCGGATCCCCGGTTTGTCCTGCCAGTTGCCCAGACGGCGGGCTGCCGACGGTTCAAATGAGACAATGCCTGACTCGCTTGTGCAACGCTAACAGGGTGCCGCCCGTATGTCGAGCGCGCGGCTGCGCCCTCTGTCGTCAGCCGGCCGTGCGATCGAGGCGGCAGCGCAGCAGCTCGTCGAAGCCCTGGCGCGCGCGCCATTGGCGGCACTCGCGCAGGCCTTGGATGCGCAGGGCGAGGGGAATGAAGGGCCCGTGCGATACGACGTACCCCTGGTCTCCCGCCACCTTCTCCACCGCGGTCGTGACCGCCACCCGGCGCGGATCGAAGAAGAACGAGTAGTCGCTCTGCTCGCCGAGGAAGTCGCGGTCGCTGACGAGAAAGATCTGGGCGGCGGGGTCCCAGTCCTCGATCTTGCGAATCTCGTCGGCGAGGACGAGGTTGAGGTCGTAGAACTCCTCGCGCACCAGAGGGTCGCGGATGGCGACGGCGAAAAAAGCGCGCGCGTTCAAGCCGGCGAGCACCAGCAGCAGGACGGACAAGAGCGCGATCGCCGCTCGCCGCCGCGATCCGAGTCGGCCCAGCAGATCGTCGACCGGGACGCCGGTGGCCAGGAGAGCGAGGGGGACGGCGGGCAGCATCCGGTAGCGCGCCGGATTGCCGACCAGGATGCCGCCGAGGACGACGATCGACGTGACCGACGCGATCAGAAAGAGCTTCAGCGCGTCGTGCCGCGCCCGCAGACCGCAGTAGAGAAGGGCCAGCGTCGCCGCAACGCCGGTGAAGAGCTCGAGGACGCCCATCGTCTCCGGCAGTACGTCGTTCGAATTCCCCTGCAGGAAGAGAAAGCCCGCCGTCGTGCGGACCTTGCCCGCTTGCTCGGCGAGAAGGGCGAACCAGGAGAGCGCGGCGTGCTGCTCCGCCAGCGCGTGGCCGTGCCGCGCGTAGGCGTCCGTCAGCCAGAACAAAGGGTGCTCGGGATCGACCAGGCTCTGCGGGATGATCACCGCGGCGGTGAAGAGGCCGAACGTCAGCAGCGGTGCGAAGCGACGCCAGTGGAATTCGGCGCCGGTCTCGACCGGGAGCGGTCGCGGGCAGTCCTGAAACGCCGCGGCGAGCAGGAACAGGAAGAGGAACACCGGAACGATGCGGTAGGCGTCGTACTCGGTGAGCAGCAGACCGCTGGCGATGCCGGCGATCGCGCCGGTTCCGGCTCCGCGCGCGCCGCGGGCGTAGAAGACGGCCGCCAGCGCCAGGCAGACGGTGAAGATCGGGGACATGGTCTCGAGCGCGATGCGCGACGATCCGGCGAGCATGGCGCTGGCGGCGAACAAACCGCCGGCGAAGAAGGCGGCGAAGAAGTCGCGCAGGGCCAGCCGCGCGGCGGCGAAGAAGAGCGCGACGCTGGCGATGCCGAGCAGGAGAAACGGAATCCGAACCGCGGTCAGGCTCGAGCCGACGACGGCGATCCCCGACTCCGCGATCAGGTCGGGAAGGGGGAAAAACGAATCGAGCCCGTGGTGCAGGAGCGAGTCCTGCGCCAGCGTCGCCATCTGGGCCTCCTCCCAGAGCTGGCCGTCGGCGGGGGGATAACGGGTCCAGCAGGCGGTTCGCATGACGAGGCCGCCGGCGACGAGAAGCGCGAACAGCGCCAGCTGGCGGCGCGATCTCAGGAGCGGACGGGGCCGGCGCAACGAGCCGTCGAGCAGCGCCATCGCCAGCGCCAGCGCGGCGAGGAGCAGGAGGTTTACGGTGAACGCCTCGCGGTACGAGAGCCATCCGGCGAGTTGCAGCCAGAGGACGGCCGGGATCGACAGGGCGATCACGGTCGTTGCGACGAGCGGGCCGCGGCGCCGCCTCGCGGCGCGTATCGCGCTCACGACTCGCTCGCGTCGAGCGCCTCGAGGCGCCCGCTCGGGTCGTAGTAATCGAAGAGGCGGACCGTCGGGCTCAGGTAGACGACTTCCGGGTGGTACAGCGCTGGCGCGATCTCCAGGTCGCCGCGCCCATAGGCCTCGGCGAAGACCTGCTCCTGCGCCGCCGAGACGAGCGGCGGTGATTCGTCCGCGGCTCATGGCCTCTGCGCGGCGGCCGGTGCCGGCCGAAAGCGGGGCAGGGCGATGCCCGGAGCCACGTCGTCCCAGATTACCTCGACCGGCAGGCCGATCCGCACGTCTTGCGGCGCGACGCCGACGACGTTCGACAGCAGGCGCACGCCACCGCCGTCCTCCAGCTCGATCGCCGCCACGACGTACGGGACGCGATCGGCGAGCGAGCGCAGGAAGGGCTGGTGGACGATCGTGTAGGTGTACACCGCGCCGCGCCCGGAGAGCTCTCGCCAGACGCTCTCGAAGGCGCGGCAGCGCGGGCACAGCGGACCGGGCGGATGGCGGGTGCGCCCACACGCCGCGCAGCACTGCGCGACCAGGCGGTGCTCCGCCGCCGCCTGCCACCAGGGCAGCGTCTCGCGGCTCACCGCCGGCAGCGGCATGTCCGGAGGAAAGCAGCTCTCGCTCATTGTCTTCCCAACAGCAGGGCGCTGGTCGGCACGCCGGCCGCGCTGGTCACCAGGCAGACCTCGGCGCCCGCCACCTGGCAGGTGGACTCGCCGCGCATCTGCCGGACACCTTCGACCACGTGGTTCAGACCGTGGATGTACGCCTCCGACAGGCTGCCGCCGTGCGTGTTCGCCGGCAGGGCGCCGCCGGGCCAGAGGAGCGCTCCGCCGGCGGCGAACGGACCGCCCTCGCCGCGGGCGCAGAAGCCGAAGTCCTCGAGGGACAGGAGGACCAGCCCCGAGAAGTGGTCGTAGATCTGGGCGACGTCGACGTCCGAGGGGCGCAGGCCGGAGGCCGCCCACAGACGCCGCGCGACGCCGGTGGCACCGCCGCTCGCGTAGTGCTCGTCCGCCATGTTGACGTTGGCGAAGGGGCCGTATCCGTAGCCCTGCACGGCTCCCTGCGCCGCCGCGAGGATCGCGACGGGCGGGCGCGCCAGGTCGCGCGCTCGCTCGGCGCTGGTGACGACCACCGCGCAGGCGCCGTCGCTCTCCAGACAGCAGTCGAACAGGCGCAGCGGATCGGAGACGAGACGCGAGCGTTGGTGATCTTGCAGGGTCATCGGGCGGCCGCCCATCACCGCGCGCGGATTGCGGGCGGCGTGAGCCCGACACGCGACCGCGACGTGGCCCATCTGCTCGCCGGTGGTTCCGAACAGGTGCATGTGGCGGCGCAGCACCATGGCATAGGCGATCGGCGCGTTGAGTAGGCCGAACGGCAGGGTGAACGCCATCTGCGCCTCGAGCAAGCTCTTGGCGCGGCGCCAGCCCGCCGCTTGCTCTTGGCGCGGTCCCGGGCCCTGTCCGAAGCGGTGAAACTGGCCCTGGCAGAGACTGCGGTAGACCACGACCACCTCGGCCTGACCCGTCTCGACGGCCGCCGCCGCGTTCGCCACCGCCGCGCAGGCACCGCCGCCGCCGGGCAGCCACACCATGTTGGCGAAGCGCAGCTCCGGCAGGCCGAGATCGGCGGCGAGGAATACCGCCTCGTTGCGGTCCTCGGCGAACGACGCCAGGCCGTCCACCTCGTCGATGCGCAGACCGGAGTCGGCCACGGCGGCGAGGATCGCCTCGCAGGCGAGCCGCTGCTCGCTGGCGTCGGTGATGCCGCCCCACTTCGCGTAGCGCGACTCCCCGACGCCGACGACGCAGGCCCGCCGCGCCTGACCCATGCGAGACATGATCGAAATCCGACCCGGTGACGGGGGAGTCATAGCCGACCCCCGGATGCGTTCCAACCACTCGGTGCAAGTTGTTGGTTGCTAGTTGTTGGTCGTTGGCAAAAGAATGATCGAGAGCAAGAGAATGATCGAGAGCAAGAGAATGATCGACACCCGACAACCCAACAACCAACAACCCAACAACCAACAACTCGTCTCATGCGCTGGGACGTGATCGTGGTCGGCGCCGGGCTCGGCGGCATGCTGGCGGCGGCGATTCTCGGCCGCCGCGGCCGCCGCGTGCTGCTGCTCGAGCGGCAGGGCGACGTCGGCGGCCGCCTGCGCTCGTACGAGGTCGACGGCTTCGTGCTCGACGCCGGCGCCTACCTGTGGCCGAACGCGCACATCGACGCGGCACTGGCGGCGGCCGGAGTGTCGGAGTTCCAGGCTTCCGAGATTCCGGTGACGCGCTTGATGCGCCTCTTCGTCGAAGGGCAGGGCGGGCGGCGCTTCTCCTTCCCCTGGCCGGGACGCGCCGAGTCACCGGCGCTGCTCGAGGCCGCGGCGGCGGCGCTCGAAGCCGACGCCGCGACGTTTCGCTCTCTGACGGGGTTGTGGGACAAGCTGGCCGCGCTGCCCGACGTCAGTGTCCGCTCCCTGCAGAACGTCAACGTGCGCGAGGCCCTGGCGCGCTTCGCGCGCGACCCGCGGGTGGCGGCGGCGTTCCGCCGCAACGTGATGCTGTTCGGGACGTACGATCCGGACAACGCCTCGATCGCCGAGTGCATCGCCCTGCGGCGCGGCCGCGGCGGCGGACCGGCGGCGGTGCCGCAGTGCCCCGGTGCCAACCCCGGCGGCGGCGTGCGCGCCCTGCCGCGGGCGCTGCGAGCGGCCGTCGAGGCCGCCGGTGTGGAGCTGCGATCCGGGCACGCCGTGCAGCAGATCGCCGTCGAGGCAGGCCGGGTGCGAGGCGTGTACGCGAGCGGTGCCGCGCCTTTCCTCGAACGGTTCGAGGCGCCGGTCGTGGTGAGCAACGTGCCGATCTGGAAGCTCTTCGACCTGGTCGCCGCCGAGCACTTTCCACCCGAGTTGGTGGCGAGCGCGCGGAGCTACACCGTCGTCGGCGGCTCGGTGAACGCGGCCTTCGCCTTCCGCGCCATGCCGCGCCTGCGGCAGACCGGCGATGCGGACGATTTCCCGGGCTGGACCCGCCTGCTCACCGGCCCGGGCGCGGACTTCGGCGGCGGCATGTTGTGGACGACGCTGCATTCGCCGCACAACGCGCCGCCGGGACGACACCTCCTGCAGGCGATGCGCCTCAGCCCGCACGCCGACGTCGCCGACGCGCGCCGCGTGGAAGAGATCGTCGCCGCCTTCCGCCGCATGCTCGACGAGATCTATCTCGACGTCGCCGCGAAGCTGCTGTGGACGCGCTCCTGGGTGACGCGCGACGGCTCCGAGTACATGGTGTGCTCGGCGCCGCGGCCGCCGCTGCGCCTCCCCGGCGTCGACGGCCTGTTCACCGTCGGCGAGACGACGGACGTGCCGGCGGTGCAGATGGACGCGGCGGCCCTCTCCGCCCTGCGCTGCGCGGAGATGGTGGTCGGGGATTCGTAGGAACGGCGCCTATCTCGATCGCCAGGCGATGGCGTCCTCGAGGCGGTCGTTGCCCCAGAAGAGCTCGCCGTCGACGATGAAGCTGGGGGCGCCGAAGATGCCGAGCCGGACCGCCTCCTCGCTCTGCTCGCGTAGGCGCGCCTTGGCCTCGGGCGTCTGGGCGGCGTCGATGAGCCGGCGTCCCGGCTGGCCGAGAGCGTCGAGAATCGATTCGACGACCGCCGGGTCGGAGATCTCGCGATCGTCGGCGAAGTTGGCGCGGTACACGGCGCGCACGAAATCCGGGCACCACGGCTCGGCGCTGCCCAGACAGGCGACGCGCGCCGCCAGCAGGCCGTTGCGGGGGAAGACGCTCGGCCGCCGCAGCGGCAGGCCCTGGCGGTCGCACAGCCGCTCCATGTCGCGCCACATGTAGCGGCCCTTGACCGGATAGATGTTGAACGGCGAGTCGTCCCACCCCTGCGCCCGGAAGATCGGTCCGAGCAGAAAGGGCCGCCATTCGACCGCCGTGCCGGCGTCCGCGGCGACGCGCTCGACGCGCCACGCGGCGAGGTAGGAGTAGGTGCTGCCGAACTCGAACCAGAATTGGATGGCGCGATCGGTCACCGGGTCTCCAGGGCGAAGACGCGCTCGGCGTTGCCGTGCAGGAAGAGCTGCGTGGCCTCGCCGTCCAGACCGAGCTGCGCCAGGTCGGCGAGGCAGTCGCGGGCGCTGATCATCGGATAGTTGGTGCCGAACAGCACCTTCCTGCGGCCGTGCCCGCGCATGTACGCCACCAGCTCCGGCGGGTAGCGGCGCGCCTTGTAGGCGGAGGTGTCGATGTAGACGTTCGGATACTTGGTGGCGACCGCGATCATCTCGGTCGTCCACGGGTAGCCGATGTGACCGCCGACGATGCGCAGCTCGGGGAACTCCAGCGCGACGCGGTCGAGGTAGGGGATGGGGCGGCCGGGCTCGGATTCGCACAGCGGACCGGTGTGCCCGACCTGCAGGCAGAACGGGATGTCCAGCTCGATGCACTCGGCGTAGAGCGGGTAGTAGCGGCGGTCGTCGGGAGGAAGGTTCCACAGCCACGGTATGACGCGCAGGCCGCGAAAGCCGAGCTGGCGTATGCAGCGGCGCAGCTCGCGCACGGCCTCCATCGGACGCCAGAGGTTCACCGACGCGATGCCGACCAGCCGCTGCGGATGGTGGCGGACGCATGCCGCCACCTCGTCGTTGCCGATGAGAGGACCCTGCGGCCCCCACCAGGCGGACAGCAGGCCGACCCGCACGCCGCCGTCGTCCATCGAGCCGATGGTCGCCTCCAGCGGCAGCTCGGGGATCCCCTCCTCGCGGTGCGTCCAGCGCAGAAGGGATTCGAGGAAGGGCTGCTGCAGAAAACGCGGCGTCGGGTGCTGCATCCAGGCGTCGACGATTCTTGGCGCGTCGGTCACGGCCGCTTGTCCTTTTGGCAATTCGCCCCCGTGCGCGCTGCGCGCTCCGATGGGCTCGGCGCCGCGAGCAGAGCCCGCGGGGCCTCCTCCTTTTGGCAATTCGCCCCCGTGCGCGCTGCGCGCTCCGATGGGCTCGGCGCCGCGAGCAGAGCCCGCGGGGCCTCCTCCCTTTGGCAATTCGCCCCCGTGCGCGCTGCGCGCTCCGATGGGCTCGGCGCCGCGAGCAGAGCCCGCGGGGCCTTCCTTGTCCTCTCCGTTCCCCTCCTAGCGCAGACGGAAGGGCGGGGCCAAGGGGCAGCACGTTGACAGGAAGCGCGGTTTGGTCGAGAGTCGCATCCGCTCCGCCGCCGGGGCTATCGCGATGCGCCGCTCGTCTCGGATGACCGCTGGGCCACACCCGCCGGGCGGAACGGCATCCCGCCGTCGCAACCGGACACTGCCCGCCGGCGCGGCCATCGCGGTGCTGCTGCTCTTCGCCGCCGCGCGACCCCCTGTGGCGCGGGCGGCGGCCCCGCATGTCGCCGGGCGCCGGCTGAGCGTGGCGCGGTCCGGGCTCGCCGCGTGGCGGCGACCGGCGGCGCCGAGCGCGCGAGTGCTGCGGCCGCCCGCCGCCATTCCGTTCCTGCGCATGCCGGCGCCGCGCGCGTTCTCGCCGCCGGCACCCCTCGGGACACGAAGGACGGCCGCTCGCTTGGCGGGGCCGCCACTGGCGCCGGGCGGCGGTGCTCCCTTCGACATCACGGCGTCCTTCCTGGCTCTCGACGACAACAACCACGGGATCCCTCCCGATACGATGGGGGCGGTCGGCCCGTCGCATCTGGTGACGATGCTGAACCCGGAGGTGCGCGTGCAGGACAAGAGCGGCACCGAGCTGAGCCGCATGGTGTTCGGAGACTTCTGGACGAACGGCACCGGTCTCAGCGGCGACCCCTTCGATCCGAAGATCGTCTACGACACGCTCAGCGGGCGCTGGATCGCGGTGGCGGACGCCGACGGGCAGTTGGCCACGTCGGCGGTGTGGCTTGCGGTGAGTCAGACGAGCGATCCGATGGGGAGCTGGAGCTTCTTCGCCTTCGATGCCGATGCCGCCGACGCCTCCTGGGCCGATTTCCCCGCCCTGGGGGTGAGCTCCAAGTGGATCGTCATCACCAACAACATGTTCACGCTCGGACAGTCGCCGACCTTCGTCGGAGTCAAGATGTGGGTCATCGACGAGGCGACGGCACTGGCCGGCGGTCCGCTGACGGTGAGCGTCTTCGACGTCGGCTTCGACCTGCAGACCGTCGGCATGGTGCCCCTCGATTCCTTCACCATGAAGCCGGCCGTCACCTTCGATGCCGCGGAGGAGAAGCTCTACCTGGTGGACAACAGCGGAGCCCAGACCGGCGACGTTCCCCTCCTGCGGCTCTCCGAGATCAGTGGAACGGCCGCGGCGCCGGTATGGTCGCCGGTCGACGAGTCGGCGTTCCTCGACGTCGACGGATTGTCGAGCGGCCTGTTCCCCGTGTCGCAGGCGTTCCGCTACGACCAGTGGGGCGCCGCCCAGAACGGCGCCGGCGAGACCTGCTCCGGAGGGCTGGACGACGGCTCGGCCTGCCACACCGGCGAAGACTGCCGGCCGCCCGTTTCCCCCGGGCCTTCTGCCGCCTGCCGCCGCCTCGACACGGCCGACGTGCGCATGGCCGACACGGTCTTTCGCGACGGCCGCCTGTGGGCCGTCCACAGCGGCGCGTTGCCGGTCGCGCCGGCGACGGAGCGAACGGCGGTGTTCTGGTACGAGATCGATCCGGCGAACATGCCGAGCCCCATCGTCCAGTCCGGAGTGCTCGATCCGGGCGCCACGGACGCGCACCACTTCTTTCCCAGCATCGCCGTCAACGCCAACGGCGACGTCTGCCTCGGCTTCTCGCGCTCCGACGACAGCGGTTTCGCCGAGGCCGTCAGCAGCGGCCGCCTGGCGACCGACCCGCCGGGCACGATGCGGCCGATCCAGGTGATCAAGAGCGGCGAGGCGAAGTACGTCAAGACCCTCGGCGGTCCGCAGAACCGCTGGGGAGACTACAGCGCCACGACGGTCGACCCCGCCGACGGTCTCACCTTCTGGACGATCCAGGAGTACGCCGCCGCGCCGATGGGCGGCTTCGATCGCTGGGGAACGTACTGGGCGCGAGAGGTGGCGCCGGCGCCACCGACGCCGACTCCGACCGACACGCCGAGCGGCACGCCCACGACGACACCGACACCGACGCCGACCGTCACCGCGACGAGCAGCGAGACGCCCACCGCCACGGCGACGGCGACCCCGACCCGGACGCCGACGAGCACCGCAACGCGGACGGCGACGGCGACCGCCAGCGCCACGGCGACGCCGACGCTGACGCGAACCCCCACCGCCACACCGACGTCGACCAGCACGCCGACCGCGACGCCGACCGCCACCGCGACCGCATCCGCGACGTCGACGCCAACGGCGACCGCGTCGGCGACGACCACGCCTCCGCCGACAGCCACCGCCACACCGACGTCGACCAGCACGCCGACCGCCACCGTGACCGCATCCGCGACATCGACGCCGACGCCAACGCCGACGGGCACCGCGACGTCGACGCCGACCAGTACGCCGACCGCGACGCCGACCGCATCCTCGACGTCGACGCCGACGGCGACCGTGTCAACGACGGTCACGCCAACGTCGACCGGAACCACGGCGGCGACCCCGAGTGCGACCGCGACACCGACGCCAAGCCCATCGGCCAGCGCCACACCGACGCCGACCACCTCGGCGACGCCGAGCCGCACATCGACCGCCACCGCCACGCCCCCGGCGACGCCGACGCCGACGCGAACGCCAACCGCCACCCCGACCGCGACGGCGCTTTCCACGCCGACGCCGGCGGCGACCCCCAGTGGAACGCGCACGGAGACACCGACCGCATCCTCCACGCCGCCGGCGCCCTCCTGCCCCGGCGACTGCAACGGCGACGGTCAGGTGCGCATCGACGAGCTGTTGCTCGGCGTCAACATCGGGCTCGGCAACGCCCATGTCTCGCGCTGCGAGGCCCTGGACAGGGACGGCAGCGGCGACGTGACCGTGAACGAGCTGATCGGTGCCGTCAACGCCGCCCTGGACGGCTGTGAGCAGTGATCAGCGATCCGTGAATTGGCAACGGTTGTCACCAGCTAGCAACTGATCATTGATCACTGGTCGTCACCGGTCACCGTTCACGTCGAATTCCCATGTACTTGTCGCGAGCCGACCTGGTAAGAGAGATATCGCATGCTTCGCAGGGGGCTCGTCGGTGCGCTGGCGCTGCTCGGGACCGCCGTGGTCGCGGTCGCGCTGGCGCTGGCGTGGGCGCACGTGGCCGTGCGGCGCGAGCAGGCGCCGCTGCCGGCCGCCTCCGAGCTCGGCTTCTTCGGCAACGATGGGCCGGTGCGCGCCGCTTGGATCAACACGGCGAGTCAGCCGATGCCGCGCTCGGCCGTGCTCGATTCGGCTTTCGACCGCTTCCCCCGCAAGCACTACGTGATGAGCTACCCGGCCTTCGTCCTGCAGTGGGCGGACGGCCGGCTGCTGTTGATCGATGCCGGCATGCGGCGCCAGTCGGCGCTGGAGTTCGGCCGGCCGATCGAATGGCTCGGCGGTGCGGGTCCGATCCGCCCGCTGACGTCGGTGGCGGAGGGCCTCGGGCCGGCGGCCTCCGCCGTGCGCGGCGTCATCTTCACGCACCTGCACGTCGACCACGTCGACGGCATCGTCGACGTGTGCAAGCGGGCCGGCCACGAGATCGAAGCCTTCATGACGCAGGCCCAGGCCGAGCGGCCGAACTACACGACGCGCCCCGGCCTGAAGCTGCTCGACGAGGCGGGGTGCGTTCGGCGCCGCATGCTGCCCGAGACGACGCGCCGCCCCGTGCCGGGGTTCCCGGGCGTCTTCGTGATCGCGGCGGGCGGTCACACGCCGGGAAGCGAGATCGTGGTCGCGCACGTCAACGACGGCGAGCGCGCGCGGGTGCTGGTGTTCACCGGCGACATCGCCAACAGCATCGACGGAATCAATCAGGACATTCCCAAGCCGTTTCTGTACCGCTGGCTGGTCGTTCCGGAGGCGGGCGCCCGCCAGCGCGAGCTGCGGGGTTACCTGCGCGCCCTGCGCGACGAGTCGGGCTTCACTCTCCTCGTCTCGCACGATCAGGCACAGCTGGAGGCGAGCGGCTTGAAGCCTTGGTGAGAGGGGATCGCGCCGCAAACCGGCTCGCGGCCGGCGCGCGCCCCGATTCGCACTTCGTCGCGAGCCGCGGAGAGGAGGCCGCATGGCGGCGCATCCGGTTCGCTTCGGCATTCAGACGGGACAGCAGGGGGTCGAGTGGAAGCAGTTGCTCGACCTCTGGCAGAAGGCCGATCAGTGGGGCTACGACTCGATGTGGTTGTTCGACCACTTCTACCCGATCTTCGTCGATCCGCAGGGCCCGTGCTTCGAGGGCTGGACCGCGCTGAGCGCGCTGGCGCAGGTGACCCGGCGGGTCCGCATCGGCCACCTGGTGAACGGCAACACGTACCGCAACCCCTGTCTCCTGGCCAAGATGGCCGCGACCCTCGACCACGTCTGCGGCGGGCGCCTCAATCTCGGCATCGGCAGCGGCTGGTTCGAGCTCGAGCACCGCAGCTTCGGTATCGACTTCAAGTCCGTCCCCGAGCGGCTGCGGGCCCTCGACGAGGCGTGCCAGATCATGCGCGGGATGTTCACGCAGGAGAAGACGACGCTGCACGGGCGCCACTATCAGGTGACCGACGCCATGTGCCTGCCGGCGCCGTTGCAGAAGCCGCATCCGCCCATCCTCATCGGCGGTACCGGGGAGAAGGTTCTGCTCAAGCTGGTCGCCAAGCACGCCGACATGTGGAACGCCAGCGCCAGCGCCGAGCGAATGGGCGCGCTGATCGACGTCATCCGGCGGCACGGCGACGCGGTCGGGCGCGACACCGAGCAGATCGAGAAGACGGTGATGATTCCGCTCGCCTACGGCGCCTCGCCCGAGCGCCAGGAGTTCATGTGCAACCTGGTCGCGTCGATGCGCCAGACCACGCCGCAGGAAGCGCGCCGCTCGATCGCCATCGGCGACAAACAGGAATGCCTGGACGTGCTGCAGCGCTACCGGAAGGTCGGCGTGACCCACTTCATCTTCATGGTCTTCGCGCCCTACTTTCTCGACGAGATCCAAGGCTTCGCCGAGAACGTCATACCGGCAGTGCGCTAGCGCGAGATCGGCGGCGCCGGAGGGGACATCTCCCCGGCGCGCGCGCGTGACACGGGGCACAGCGTTTGCACCGAGAGGTCGCATGCGTGGCTCTGCAGGCGCCAGGCGTGTGCCCGAATTCGAGAGTTGGCTCGACAATCCGTACTCGATGCCGCTGCGCGAGCTCTGGCGGCTGGCGAACCAGCCGCGGGCGGTGGACCCCAATCCGGTCCGCGCCGGCTGCGCCCTCCTGCTCGTATTCTATGTGATCAGCTGGATCATTCGCCATGATTCCCAGCACCCGGGGCTGGACTGGGTGCGCCTCGCCGACTGCCTGTACGCGCTCGCCGGGATCGCTCTGGCGTCGCGCCTCGACTGGACACGGCTCCGCGCCTACACGCTGGGCCTCGCCCTGCTTCTTCCCGGTTCCGCCGGCTTGATCCTCCACGTGCACGGGAGGCACGTTGCCGACGTCGCCCTGCTCGGGCTGGCGACCTTCGTCCCGCTGGTCTTCCTGCAGACCGCGGTCGACCTCGTGATCGCCGTGTCGGTTCTGGCCGCCGGTCACGCGGTGATGCTGGCCTTCTTTCCGCTCGCCGTCGTGCCGCGGTCGCTGGCGGCGCTCGTCGTCGCCGGGGCGATGGGAACGGGAAGCGTGGCCGGGTTGGCTCTGATCACGTTTCGCGGCGCGGTGGGGGAGAGCACCGAGTGGTGGCGCAGTGCCTGCAAGCGCGAGCGCGTGCTGCGCGAGTTCGCCGAAGTCGCGGCGGGGAAGCTGACCAGCGCGGGGCTGTTCGGAGAGTTCGCCGCCCGCCTGCGGTCGGCCTTCGGTGGCGGCTGGTGCGGGCTGGTCCTGGGCGACGCGGAGAGCGGCGCGTTTCGGGTCGTCGCTGCGGCGGGGGAGGTGCGCGGGTGGACGGCGCCGGCCGCCGAGGGCTTGCTGCTCGGTCGCATGCGCGAGGTGGTCGCCGGCGTCGAGAAGGGGAGAGCGCCGATCGTGCACGAGCCGCTCGGCGAGAAGGAGGCGCAGCGACTCGGATCCGGAGGCCTGGCGCGCGGGCTGCTCGTGGCGCTCCCCATCGTTGTGGAGGATGCCGTGGCCGGCGCCATTCTCCTGTGCGACGGCCCGCGCCCGTCGGTCGAGGCGGAAGACCTTCTTCTCTGGCGAGCCATGGCCAATCAGGTCGGCGTCGCCGTCGCTACCGGGCGCCTGCTCGAGCGCCTGCAGCAGGCCCTCAACGTGAAGAACGAGTTCGTCAACACCATGTCGCACGAGCTGCGCTCGCCGCTCAACGTGATTCTCGGTTACGCCGAGATGCTGTCCGAGGATCGGTCCAACGTCGGCTTCAACGCCGCCCGCATCCGCGCCAGCGCTCTCGAGCTGCTGGATCTGGTCGAGAACACGATGACCGCGGCGCGCCTCGGATCGGGCAAGGTGATCCTGCAGCTCGGCGAGTTCGCGTGGCGTGGCCTCGTGCTCGAGATCAGTGAGAGCATCGGCGCCTCGGCCGAAGCGAGAGCCGGAGTTCCGGTGCGCTGGCTGCTCGACGAAGAGCTTCCGGCGGCGTGCCTCGACCGCCTCAAGGTCAAGGAGATCGTACACAATCTGGTCTCCAACGCGCTCAAGTTCACCGCCAGCGGCGAGGTCGTCGTGAGCTTCCGGCGCGCCGGCCAGGCGGAGGTGCAGATCGAGGTGGCGGATACCGGACCCGGCATCCCGCCCGAGTCGCAGGCGCGCATCTTCGAGATGTTCGAGCGCGGTGGGCCGGTGGAGGCGGGCGGCGTCGGTCTCGGCTTGTACATCGTCAAGGGCCTGGTGGGCCTGATGGACGGAACGATCCACCTGAGCAGCGAGGCCGGCGTGGGCTCGCGCTTCTCGGTGCGGCTGCCGCTTCGCCTGGCGCCGCTGGACGCGCCTCGCGAGCATGCGGCCGAGGCGGGTTGATCCGCTGTGCCGCGCCGGCGCGTGCTCTGCGGTTGATCACCCACCCGCGCATCGCCTATCACCTGGAGCGGAATCTTCCCTGGCGAGAGCGGCGAATGACGGTCGACCCCCGGACGGCTGGATTGGCGCACCACGCGCGCGCGTGGCCGGACAAGCGTGCCGTCACCACCGGCGGCCGCTCGGTGACCTATGCGCAGCTCGATGCGCGCGTGAATCGGCTGGCGCGCGCCTTGCGCCGCGCCGGCGTGGGCGCCGGAGACGCGGTCGCCGCCGTGATGCACAACGGCGTCGAGTGGCTCGAGCTGCTCAACGCGGTGGGGAAGATCGGCGCCCATCTGGTGCCGGTCGGCTACCGCGCCAAGGGACCGGAGATCGCCTACCTGGTCGGCGATTCGCGCGCCTCGATCGTCGTCGCCGACCCCGACCTGGCCGCCGACGTGGACCGGGCGATGGCCGAGCTGCCGCTCGCCGACGAGGCCCTCTGGGTGACCGGCCGGCAAGCGCCCTGGCGCGGCCGGTCCTACGAGCAGGCGCTGGCCGCGGAGCCCGACGACGAGCCTCCCGGGGCCTTCGTCGGCGGCGGGTTCAACGTGCTCGTCTACACGTCGGGAACGACCGGCCGGCCGAAGGGGATCGACCGGCCGATCGATCCTGCTACCGCTCACCTGTCGCTGCTCGGCCTGGCCGATGTCTGGGGCTTCGCTGCGGACGACGTGCATCTCGTCGCCGGCCCTCTCTACCACACCGGCCCGGCCAGCTATGCCCAGACCCATCTGCTCATCGGCGCCACGGTCGTTCTCATGCCGCGCTTCGACGCCGCCGAGGCGCTGCGGCTGATCGAGAGCGAGCGGGTGACGACCAGCTTCATGGTGCCGACGCACTTCGGGCGCATCCTCGCCCTGGAGCCCGCCGAGCGGCGGCGCGACCTGTCGTCGCTGCGCCGGGTGCTGCACTCCGCGGCGCCGTGCCCGCTGCCGGTGAAGCGGCGCATCCTGGAGGTCTTTCCGCCCGCAGTGGTGACGGAGTTCTACGGCGCTTCGGAGAGCGGCGTCAGCATGATCACCGCCGAAGAGTGGCTGCAGAGGCCGGGCAGCGTCGGCCGGCCGTGGCCGGGGCACGAGGTGCGAATCCTCGACGAGGCCGGCCGCGCCCGCGCCCCGGGCGAGGTCGGCCTCATCTACGTGCGCGGGCCGCGCATGGACTTCCGCTACCGCGGCGCCGAGGAGAAGAGCCGCGGCGCCTTTGTCGACGGCTTCTTCACCGCCGGCGACCTCGGCTGGGTCGACGCCGAGGGCTACCTGTTCATCGCCGACCGGCGCACCGATCTGATCATCACCGGCGGCGCCAACGTCTATCCCGCCGAGGTCGAGAGCGCGTTGAGCGCCCACCCGAAGGTGGCCGACGTCGCGGTCGTCGGCGTTCCCGACGACGACATGGGCAAGTCGGTGCTGGCGGTCGTCGAGCTGCGCGCCGGCGAGACCGCCTCGGCGCAGGAGATCATCGACTTCGCGCGCCGCGACCTCGCCCACTACAAGTGCCCGCGCCGGGTCGAGTTCGTCGACCGCCTGCCGCGCGAGCCGCAGGGCAAGGTCCGAAAGCGCGAGCTCGCCGAGCGCTACGGCTGAGCGGACAGCGGGCCAGACCGCGCCCGAGCCGCTTTCGTCCTTGACCGACAACCGGAGACGCGATAGGCTATTTTCGTCGACTCAGTCGTCGAAAAAAAGAACGAGAGAGCGCGTATGCCGAAGGTCGTCGACGTGGAGGAGAAGCGGCGCCGGATTCTGAGCGCCGCCGCCGGAGTGTTCGCCCGCCACGGCTATCGCGGCACCAACCTGCAGCGGGTCGCCGTGGCGGCGGAGATGGGGAAGAGCAGCCTCTATCACTACTTTGCGACCCGCGACGCGCTGTTCGACGCGTTGATGCAGGACCTGCTGCGCAAGGAGCTGGAAGTATTCGAGGACCTGGCGGGCGCGGCGGGACGGCCGAGCCAGCGGCTGGAGGCGCTGATCGACGCGGTGACCGAGATCATCGGGGAGTGGGTGAAGGCGGGGCCGCTGTTGATCGACTGCCTGCAGGACGAGCGCGGCCGGCGCGCCCTGCGGCTGACCTTGCGCAAGATTCGCGATGCGCTGTCGAAGCTGGTCGCGCAAGGGCAGGCGGCCGGCGAGCTGCGCGGCGGCGATCCGCGTGCCCTGGCGACGGTCGTGGTCGGTTGCCTGGACGGCGTGCTGCTGCAGCGATTGCTCGAGCCGGCCGCGCCCGGCCAGCGCGCCGTCGACCGCGAGCTGCGCGAGACCCTGCTGCGCGGGCTGGGAAAGGGGGACGTTCGATGAGCACCTACGTGTACATGCGTCTGCTGGAGTCGGCGCCGCAGCGCTACGACCGCGGCATTCGCATGCTGTCGCTCGGCGGCGCCGGGGAGCTGTACGAGCGCGTCGCCACCGCGGCGCTCGAGAAGCGCAGCGACCTGCGGGTGCTGGAGCTCGGTTGCGGGACCGGCAACCTGACGGTGGCGCTGGCGCGGCGCGGGGCGCGGGTGGTGGCGATCGACTGGAATGCGGAGATGATGGCGGTGGCGCGGGAGAAGCTCGCCGCCGTCGAGCCGCCGGTCGAGCTGCGCGAGATGGCGGCGGTGGAGATCGGCGATCGCTTCGCGCCGGAGAGCTTCGACGCGGTGTCGAGCACGCTTCTGTTCAGCGAGATGAGCGCCGACGAGCAGACCTACGTTCTGAAGGCGGCGCTGCGCCTGCTGGTGCCCGGCGGCCGCCTGGTGGTCGGCGACGAGGTTCGCCCGCGCGGCGCCGGGCAGCGGCTGCTGCACGCGTGCGCGCGCCTGCCCCTCGCCGTGCTGACCTACGTCCTGACCCAGACCACGACGCACGAAGTCGACGACCTGGCCGGGATGATCCGCCGCGCCGGCTTCGACGTCGTCGCGGAGACCCGTACCAATCACGGCAGCCTGGCCGTCGTCGTGGCCGAAAAGCCGGCCGCCGCGGCGGAGGAGTGATCATGGCTTCGCACAGCCGAAGACGCGTGGAAGAGGGACGAGGAGGCCCCGCGGGCTCGGCTCGCGGGGCCGAGCCCATCGGAGCGCGCAGCGCGCACGGGGGCGAATTTCCAAAGGGAAAGAGATGAGCCTGTCCCTCGCAGACGTGACGAGCGAAATCTTGGAGACGGCCTTCCGCATGGTGCCGTTCCCGACCCGCACGGGCGTGCGCGTTCTCGGATCCCCGGACCGCATGAGCCCGGTCTTTCTGACCGGCAACTACGACCTCACCGTGCGCCGCGTCCTGCGGGCGCTGCGCGGCATCGACGGCTATCTGGTCGTGGCGCCGTCGCACGGCGTGAACGTCTGGTGCGCCTCGTCGGGCGGGCATCTGACCACCCACCAGGTCGTCACGGCGCTGAAGCTGGCGGGGCTGGAGGAACGCGTCGCGCACCGCGAGGTCATCCTCCCGCAACTCGCGGCCACCGGCGTCGAGGGCAAGGAGGTGCGGCGGCGCAGTGGCTGGATCGTACGCTTCGGCCCGGCCGACGCGGCCGACGTCCCCGCCTATCTCGCCGCCGGCAAGCACAAGACCGACGCCATGCGGCACGTGCGTTTCGGGTTGCGCGAGCGGCTCGAGATGGCGGCGGCCTGGGCGACGCCGATCTCGCTCGTCGGCACCGCGGTGGCGTGGCGTCACGCGGCGGGCGTGTGGGCGCTGGTGTGGGGGCTGGCGGTGGCCGTGTTCCTCCTCTACGACCGCCTGCCGCTCGGCGAGCGGGCGCGGCAGGCGGCGTGCGCCGCGGCCGGGATCGCCGGCGCAGCGGCCGTCCTGGCGGCCGGCGGCGCGCTGACCACCGGCAGCCTGACGGGATGGGGGCTCGGCGCCTGTGCCGCCGTCGGCCTGCTGACCTTCGACTTCGCCGGCTCGAGCCCCACCCAGGCGAGCGGTCTGTTCGAGGAGAAGGAGTTCCGCGTCGCGCTCGACCTCGAGCGTTGCAGCGGCGCGTACAACTGCTGGGCGGTCTGTCCGGAGGCCTGCTTCGAGAAACGGACGGAGATTCACAAGGTGGAGATCTCGCACGGCGAACGCTGCATCCGCTGCGGCGCCTGCGTCGTGCAGTGCCCGCAGGACGCGCTGGCCTTCGAGACCCCGGAGGGGCGCCGCGTCGAGCCCGAGCACGTGCGCCGCTACAAGCTCAACCTGCTCGGCCGCCGCGCCGCGCCGCCAAACACCGCGAGCGGCTAGCAGCGTCTCACAATCGGGCTTACCAGCCCGTTGAAAAACCCCACCCCATGCCATGCTTCGACAAGCTCAGCATGAGCGGATCCCCTCCTTGATTCACAACGACTCTTTCCGCTCGTCCTGAGCTTGTCGAAGGGCGTCCGGGCTTTTTCAACGGGCTTACGGACGGGCCGATCCAAATGGGAGGGCGAGGCTCCCGCCGAGCTTCATTGTGCAAGCCAAATGGCTCGCCCGCGCGGAGCGCGTCCTTGTGCCTTGACAACCGCCGAAGCAACTCGATAGACAGCGCCGCAGATCGAAACCGGATGAGCGCTTCTCGCCTACTTTTGCCCGTGGCTCTCTGCAGCGCGTACGTTCTCAGCGGGTGCGGCGGTGGGTCGACGGGGGGTTCTACTGCCACGGGTGGACTGGGGTTGCGGGCGCACTGGCAGCAGGCACCGGTGAACGCGCCGAACGCATTGTCCGGGCGGGGAGAGCGAGCGCAGTTCCCGGAGCAGTTGCCGCTGGCGGTCGAAGCGGTGCGCATCGTCTTCGAGTCGGAGACGCTGCGCTGCTGCATCGCCATCGATCGCGACGCCGCGGAGTCGACGCCGATCGCGAGCCACGACTCGCCGGTGCGGCGGGTCGTCCTGGGCCCTCTGGCGAGCGGCCCGGCCAGCGTCACGATCGCCGGATTCCCGAGCGCGCTGGCGCCCGGACCGGCCGGCTTCGACCTCTGTCCGACCCAGCCCCGCGTCGGGCGGCACTGCGACCAGGGCTTCGGCACGCCGAGCTTTCTGAGCGACCCGGTGAGCGTGGAGATCCCCGGCGGCTCGCAGACCGTCGTGAGCGACGTCGAGATCCCCGCCGTGCCCTTCCTCGTCCCCGGCAGCATCGATCCCGCTCCGGACGGCTCGGGGACGAATCCGGTGGCCGTCTCGTTCACGGTCGCCGACGCGGTGACCGGAGTCGATCCGCAATCGATCCTGGTCGACGTCGTATCTCCGGCGCCGGGCGAGAGCCTGGCTCTCGAGCTGACGGCCTGTTCCACTCCCGAGACCTGCAGCGGCCAGCTCGGCGCGACCGGCTATCGCGTTCGCGCCGCGCCGTCGTTTCTGGACGAGGGAGCCAACCGGGTGCGCGTGCGCAGCCGCAACTTCGACTCTCCGCCGCGCCAGCTCGATGTGGAGTACGACTTCGACGCGCTTCCGGGCGGCCCGACCCCGACGGCGGGAACGGCGACCGCCACGCCGACGGATACGCCGGTGGCTACGGCGACTGTGACGGCGACGCCGACACAGGAAGCGACGCCCACCGTTCCTCCCAGTGGCACCCCGACCGCCACCCCGACCGCGACCTCCACGGCGACGCCGACCGCGACGCTCCACGGCGACGCCGACCGCGACGCCCAGCGCGACGCCGACCGAGAGAGTCCCGGTGTTGGCGTTCGTTGCCAACGCGGACTCGGACAGCGTGTCGGTGGTCGACGCGAATACGGACACTGTCGTCGACACGGTCGAAGACGTCGGCACCGCGCCTTCCGGGTTGGCCCTGACGGCGGACCGTCAGACCCTGCTGGTCGCCAATGCCGTCTCCGACGACATCGCCGTGATCGACGTGGCGGGGCGCGCCGTCGTCCCCCCGGCGATCGCCATTCCCGGTTGCCCGATGCCCGCCTCCGGTGAAGGCGGGTGCGCGCCGACCGGTATCGCGATCACCCCGGACGGCTCTCTGGCGTTCGTCGCCGCGCGCGCCTCGGACCAGGTGATCGTCGTCGACACGTCCTCCAGGCAGGTGGTGTCCGTGATCGATCTGCCGGACTGCCCGAGCGGCGGCTGCGCTCCGACGCACGTCGCCATCGCGCGCGACGGCAGCGTTGCCTACGTCGCCAACAGCGGCACCGACCAGGCGCCCGGGACGACGCTCTCCGTCATCGAGACGACCCTCGCCGTGGTCCTCCCGGAGAGCGCGGTCATCGAGACGATCGACCTTCGCTGTCCCGGCATCGGCTGCGGTCCGCAAGGCCTGGCGATCACCCCGGACGGAACCTCACTTCTGGTGGCGAACGCCGACGCCGATACCGTCACCGTCATCGACACGACCGACGACGCGGTGCGCACGACCATCCCGCTGAGCGCGGGGGCGCGACCCGACGACGTCGCCTTCGCCGCGACGGCGAACGGCCTGCGCGCCGTCGTGAGCAACGAGGGGAACGACAGCGTGTCCCTCATCGACGTCGCCGGCGCCTCCGTCCTCGTCTCGGTGGACATTCCACCTGCCTTTTGCCCGCTCAGCGGCTGTCTGCCTTCGGCGGTGGCGGCCACACGCGACGGGATGCGTGCCTATGTCACCGTCGCCGGAGCGCCCGATCCGCCCGAGGCGCGCGGCAGCACGGTCGCCGTCTTCGATGTCGCGGCGCAGGCCTTCGCACCCGACGCCGTCGTGGTCGGCTCGTCGCCGCTCGCCGTGACGGTGGATTCGTTCCCGCGGGTGACGATTGCGCTCGGGACGGACAGCGCCGCGGCGGGTCAGGTCGCGAGCATCGACGTCACCCTGTCGGCGATCGGAACGGATGTCGTCGGTACGCAGAACGACGTCGTCTTCACCTCCGACCTGCGCATCGCCGCGGGCCCGAACGGGGACCCGGATTGCGCGGTCGATGCGGCCATCGGCAAGTCGCTGAGCGCGGCTTTCTTTCCCGACGGCTGCGCCGCGACGGACTGCCTCGGCGTGCGCGCCATCGTCTTCGCCGTCGACGACACCGAGCCGATTCCGGACGGCTCGGTGCTCTACAGCTGCAACGTCGAGGTTGCGGCGAACGCGGCGCCGGGGACCTCGGACCTGCCGTGCGACCTGGCCCGCTACAGCCCGCCGCCGCCGGCGCCCGTGCCGGCTCCGGAAGCTGCTTGCACGGCGGCGCGCATCACGGTGCTGCCATGATGCGCGAGGCGTGTGGCCACATGGCGTCGCCCCGCGCGGCTCGGGGAACGCTTTCCGTCCTGATGCGGCTGGGCGCCTCGCTGCTGGCATGTGCCGTCTCGTGCGGAGCGGCCGCCGCGCAGCCGACCGTCGATGCGCAGGCGTCGATTCTGGTCTTTCCGGAGGTCATCGCCGACGGGCAGCGCGATACGGTCGTGCAGCTGACCAACGGCGGCAACTCGATGGTCCACGCCCTCTGCTTCTATGTGAACGGCGCCGGCGGGCAGTGCGGCCAGCTCGCCTTCGATCTCTCCCTGGCGCGCCAGCAGCCGACGCACTGGGTGGTCTCGCGCGGTCGAGCGAACGATCCGAACGATCCGTTGTGCACGCCCGACGACGGCGACTGCGACGGGGCCGGAATCGATCCCGGCACGGTGCCGCCGGCCCCGCAGATGTTTCGCGGCGAGCTCGTCTGCATCGAGGTCGACGCCTCGGGATCGCCCCTGTCCGGCAACCACCTGCGCGGCGAGGCGACGCTGAAGGACCTGGGCAGCGGCGACGTGACCGCGTACAACGCCATCGGTCTGCGCGGGACCGCTTTCGGCAATGGCGACCCGACCCTGGACCTCGGCTCCGAGTACGACGCCTGCCCGCAGGAGTGGGTTCTCGATCACCGCGCCGAGGGAGCCCTCGATCCCGTCGTGGGCGGTGGCACGACCTCGACGTTCGTGACCATCGTTCCCTGCACGCAGAACCTGGCTCAGGTGCTCCCCGCAACGGTGTCGCTGCAGCTCCTGGCGACCGGCGAGCTCGGCGAGTCGTTCACCGCGTCGGTCGACGTGACCTGCTGGGCCGAGCTGTCGCTGGCGGATGTGGACGCTCGCTTTCTGTCCGACTTCCTCGGCGAGGGCGCGGTGCGCACCCGGATCACCTCCACCCAGGGTGGCGGGGTGATCGTCGTCGGCGAGGAGGTCGTCGAGCTCAATCCGCCGTCGGGCGTCATCGGCGCGGCGGCTTCCAACCTCCATCACCAAGGAGCGCTGCCGGGCGACTCGATCGAGCTGCCGGCGCCGTAACGGCGAGATGCGGATGAAACGACGGACGTGGATGTACGGGATTCTGGCGGTGGCCCTGGTGCCGCTCGGCGCCGGCCGTTGCGGCGCGCAGGTCGCGTCCGATCAGGCGGCGGCCCTGATCGTCTACCCGTACGTCGCGACCGACACGAGTATTGGCCTCGACACGGTGGTGCGGCTGGCCAACGCCTCCGATTCGCCGGTCGACGTCCTCTGCTTCCTGGAGGACTCGAACGCGCACTGCGGGGGCGCCGCCGGCGCCGTGTGCACGACAGCCGACGACTGCGCCAGCGGGGTGCCGTGCGTTCCCGGCTGGCAGTTCATCGACTTCACCTTCCAGCTCACCGGCGGCCGTTCGGTCGAGTGGCCGTTGAGCGTGGGGACGGACGTCCTCGGGGGAATGGGGACCATTCCCGGAGCTCCGGAGCATCCCCTGTTGGGAAGTCTGCGCTGCCTGGCGCTGGGCGCTCCGATGGGCGCCGAGAATGCCCTGGAGGGAACCGCCAGCGTCACGCGCGTCCAGAACACATCGCCCGAGTTCGTCGACGTCGCCAAGTACGATGCGGCCGGGTTTCCACTGCTGGGCAGCGACAACGGCGACAACGTGCTCGATCTCGGCGCCGAGTACGCCGGATGCCCGAACGTGAACACGGTGGATCATTTCTTCAGCGGCGCGGTGGAGCCGGCGGCGCGCAACGACGTGATCGACACGACGCTGGTGCTGCTGCCGTGCAGCGCCGACTACGCGACGGGGGTGCCCGCCACGACCGTGGTGCACTTGAACGTCCTCAACGAGTTCGGCCAGCGCCTGGGCACGGCCGAGAGGATCACGGCGCAGCAGGTGGCATCCCTGCGCCAGATCCACCCGTTTCTCTTCGACGTCGGGGTACAGGGGACCCTGACCGGTCAGACGAGAATCCTGTCCCTGGATACCGGATTGCTCGTCCTGCCGATCGAGAGCCAGGAGTCGGGATAGCCGGCTCGGCCACGCGGTTTACGGCTCGTACGGTCAGGGCCAGCGCTTTCAATCCGACCAGATCGTGTTCGTGACGCAATGAGAAGAGTGCAAGAGACCAGGTCGGCGCCGGCGCGCAGAGCGACCTACCGGGCGGAACGCGGATTCGCCCTCGCCGCCCTTCTGCTTCTCGTCGGCGCCGCGGCGGCGGCCCAGCCGGCGGCGGACCGGTCCGGCAGCCTGCTGGTGTTTCCGGACGTGCGCTTCGCGGAGACCGACACGGTGGTCGAGATCGCCAACACGTCCAACCAGGTGGTCGATGCCCGTTGCATCTACGTCGACGGCACGTCGTGGCAGCAGACGGACTTCGATCTCTTCCTGACCGCGCAGCAGTCGACCCACTGGGTGGTGTCGCGCGGGCGCGCGCTCGATGCGAGCGACGGCGTGACCGGCATCGACCCCGGCCTCGTGCCACCCGTGCTCGACGGATTCCACGGGTTTCTGATCTGCGTGCAGGTCGACATCACCGGAGTGCCACTCGCGGCCAACACCCTGATCGGCCATGCCACCCTGAGTGACGTCGGCGGCAGCGGCATCGCCCAGTACGACGCCATCGGCCTGACGGGCTTCGCGGGGAGCGAGAACGGCGATCTCGTCCTCGATCTGGGCGGCGCGGCGGCGGAGTACGACGCCTGCCCGCGGAGCTGGATCCTGAACCACTTCGCCGAAGGCGCCGAGGACCCGGTGCTGGGCGCCGACTCGTCCGTGCAGACCGACCTGGCGGTCTTGGCGTGCTCGCAGGATTTTTTGACCCTGGAGCAGACCTCGGTGACGGTTCAGTTCCTGGTCACGAACGAGTTCGAGCAGCGCCTCTCCGCGTCCACGGCGGTTCAGGGCTGGAGCGACCTGTCGCTCAGCGACCTCGGTCCGATCTTCGCCTTCGACACGCTGGGCACGACGGTGGCCCAGACCCGGGTCAGTTCTGTCAACGGGGGCGTGCTGCTGATCGGGCGCGAGCTGCACACCGCCGCCGTGCCGGTCTCGGCCAGCACATCGGTGGCGTGGAACGCACACCACGAGGGCGCCTTCGCCACGGGCGATCAGATCCTCCTGCCGCCCGCCCTCGCTCCCCTCTCGCTGCGCCCGCTGCCCGGAGAGCTCGGTTCGCCATGAAAGCACGCGCTGCTCATCTCCGCCGGCTCGGTTTCGGCCTCGCGGCGGCGCTCCTCGCGCCGGCACTGGGCGTGTCCGCCGCCGTGCACTCCGACCAGCCGAGCGCGGTTCTGACCTATCCCTACATCCGCGTCGACTCGCAGCAAGGGGTGGACACCTTCGTGCAGATCGGGAATACGAACGCCCAGCTGCCGGTCACGCTGATGTGCTTTTACGAGAACGCGAACTCGCACTGCGCCACTGGGGGAGGGATCTGCTCCAGCGCAGCCGACTGCTCTTCCGGAGATCTCTGCGTTCCGCAGTGGCACGCGTCGAGCTTCAGCCTCACGCTCACCGCCGGCCAACCGTTGGGATGGCGGGCGAGTCTGGGACTGACTGCCCTTCCGCTCGGCGCGGGGTCGGTGCCGCCGGTGCCCGAGGATCCCATGACCGGCAGCCTGCGGTGCCTGGTGGATGGGATCGACGCGACCGGGGCGGCGCGCAATGTCCTGGTCGGACACGCCACCGTCGAGGAGGTCGGCGGCGGCGCCAGCGGGCAGCCGCTGGCCGCGGAGTACAACGCGATCGGTTTCGAGGCGCTGACGCCGGCGGCCGACGACGATGCGGCGCTGACGATCGGTGGGGACGCTCCCGAGTACGCCGCGTGTCCCGGGGTGCTCGAGTTCGCCCATCCTCTGGAGGGGGCGAGCGAGCCGGTGTCGGGTGGCGCGGCGGTTCACAGCACCCTCGTCGTCGTTCCCTGCGGCGCCGACTACGCGCGCCAGAAGCCGGACCGGGTCACGCTGACCTACGAGGTCACGGACGAGCTCGACCAGCGCCTGTCGTCGACCAAGCCGCTGACCGTCAGCGGCCAGCTCGCCCGCGGTCTCTCCGCCATCGATCCCGTCCTCTTCGACGCCGGCGTGCGCGGAACCTTCGGGGCACACACGCGAGTCATCGGCTCCGGCGGCGTGGCGGGCGTGCTGATCGAAACGCGGAACGACCTCGGTACCGAGGCCGTGCTCGCGGTGGCCGCCCGCGCGGCGCACCAGGCCGGCGAGGCCGGCGAGGCGGACAGCATCGTCCTGCGGGCGTGCGCGGGCGACTGCAACGGAGACGGAGCGGTCGACATCGCCGAGCTGGTCAACCTCGTGTCGATCGGGCTCGGCATGCAGCCGCTGCAGATCTGCCCGTCCGGCGACACGAACGGGGACCAGGAGATCACGGTGGACGAGATCGTCACGGCGCTCGGCAACGCCCTGCGGGGGTGCCCGTGAGCGGCGCGTCCATGCGACGCCGGAGCGTGCCCGCGATCGCGCTCTTGGCGCTGGCCGCCCTGCTCGGCGGCGCCGCGACGGCCCTGGGCTCGGAGCAGTCGGAGCTGCTGTACTCGCGCGGCCTGGTGCAGCTCCACGACGGCAAGCTGGCGGAGGCGTCGGATCTGTTCGATCGCGCCGTCGCGGCCGATCCCGACGACGTCTACGCGCTGTACTATCGCGGCGTGACGCGCGCCCGTCTGGGGCGCTACGACGAGGCGATCGACGACTTGAAGATCGTGGCCGCGCGCCGCCCCGATCTGGATCAGGTGCCATTGCAGCTCGGCATCGCGCTGGTGAAGGCGGGACGGTACGAGGAGGCGCTGCCGTGGCTCGACAGAGCGCAGCGGACTCCGTCGGTGTACGCCGAGGCGTCCTTCTACCTCGGCATCGCCGAGCTGCGCCTCGGGCGCTACGAGGAGGCCGCGGCAAACCTGGCGCGCGCCGAGCGCGATCCGCAGCTCGCGACCGCGGCGCAGTACTACCAAGGGGTGGTGGCCTACCAGCAACGACAGTGGAAGGAGGCGACCGAGCACTTCTCGGCCGTCGTGCGGCAGACGCCGCACACGGCGATGGGCGGCGAGGCGGCGGACTTTCTGGGCAAGCTGAAGGGGGGAGAGCGGCCGCGCTTGAACGTGTACGGCGAGGTGGGCTTCGAGTACGACAGCAACGTGGTGCTGGCGCCGTCGAACGAGACGATCAAGAACGCGATCGGGATCAGCAATCAGGACGACGGGCGCGCCGTGATCACCGTCGGCGGGACGTACGTGCCGTGGCGGACGGAGCGCGCCGAGTTGCAGCTCGGGTACGAGTTCTACCAGAGCCTGCAGTTCAATCTGACCAGCTTCGACCTGCAGGATCACCGCCCCAGCGTGCAGTTCACCTACAAGACCGACCGCGCCCGCTTCGGCTTCGCGGCGCAGTACGACTACGACCTGCTGGAGACCAGCAGCTTCCTGCAAGGGGTGGAGGCGCTGCCGTGGGTCACCGTGCCCGAGGCGGGGTTCGGGCGCACGGAGCTGTACTATCGATTTCGTTGGCGGACCTTCTACCAGCAGCCGTTCGAGACGCTGCTCGACGCGTACAACTACTCGCCGGGCATCCGGCAGCTTTTCTACATCGACGGGCCGCAGCGCTATGCGTGGCTCGGCTATCGCTTCGATCGCCAGGATCCGATCAACTCGGCCGGCAGGCAGTTCGGCTACGACGGGAACGAGGCGAGCGTCGGGATCGGATGGGCGCTGCCCCTGCAGGTCGCCGCGCAGGCGGGGTACGCCTACCGCAGCGAGAACTACGACGGGAGCTCGCGACACGATGACGAGCATCGGTTGAGCGCCGTCTTCGAGCGCGGCATCACGGACCACCTGGGGGTGGTCGTGGGGTATTACGGTACGTTCAACGACTCGAATCAGAAGCCGTACGAGTACGAGCGCCACATCGCATCGGTGACGCTGCGGGCGAGCTTCTGAGAAGGTGCAACGGACGGACACGGGGCGACGTGTGAAGATGTCGACGAGCATGACGGGGCGCGCGGTATTGCGAGTGCTCCTGCTGGGGGCTCTGCTGCTGGCCGTGAGCGCCGCGGCGGCGGCGGCGCAGGAGATCGTGGGCAGCGTGGCGGGTCTCGCCGGCGACGTGCAGATCGGGCGCGGCGGCACGTGGACCCCGGTGGAGATGGGAGCCGGGGTGGCGCTGGGCGACACGGTGCGCACCGGACACCCGGGGCGCGTACGCATTGTCTTTCGGGACGACAGCGTCCTGGCGGTCGCCGACGACACCGAGGTGCGCATCGACGAGCAGGTCTTCAATCCGGACGCCGGCTCGGTGAGCACCTTGCTGCGGCTCCTCAAGGGGAAGGTGCGCTCCCTGGTCAGCGACTACTACAAGCAGTACGGCGCCTCCTATCAGGTGGAGACGCCGGTCGCGATCGCCAGTGTGCGCGGCACGGAGTTCGTCGTCACCTACGATCCGGGTGGGGCGGTCACCGACGTCGTCGGCGTCAACGGCCGCACCGCGGTGCACAGCGTGCGGGACCGCGTCGGCCACGGCGTCTTCGTCACCACCAAGGAGCTGACGCAGGTCTTCCGCGGCAGGTACCCGACCGCGCCGAGGAAGATCGGCGAGGCGCTGTTCCAGCAGTACCTGGCCGGTACGGAGTTCGCCGGCGAGGGGCGGCAGGAGAGCCTGGTGGTGGGCGATCCCGTGCTCGCCGGGACGGAGGTGCCGCAGAGCGACCGGGCCGAGGAGTTTTCGTCCGTCGCGACGCCGTCCGGTCCGCGCGACCTGACGTCGGTGGCACCGGGGCAGGCGCCCTGGGTCGACCACGAGGACACCAGCCGCCCGACCGGCCTGCTCGGCCAACCCCCCTCCGTCCTGCGCAGCGGCGCCGCCGTCATCGAATTCTGACCGCGGCCCCGTAGTGTTCAAGTTGGGTAGGTCCGGCGCTGCGCGTCAATCCACGAATCGCGGCTTGCGCTTCTGGCGCCGGGCCGAGATGGCTTCCGCGAGGTTGTTGGTGGTCATGCGCACCAGCAGCTGGTTGCGATTCTCCAGATCGATCGCGGCGCCGAGACTGCTCGCTTCGAGGTTGGCCCACAGGACCTGCTTGGTCATCGAGACGCCGTGCGGGCTGTACTCGCAGATCTGCTCGGCGAGCTGCAGGGCGGTGTCGATCAGGAGCTCGTCCGGCACGACGCGCGATACCAGGCCGATCCGCTCCGCCTCTACGGCGTCGACCTCGCGTCCGCTGAGGATGATCTCGTTGGCGCGCGAGGCTCCGATCAGTCGGGGCAGGAGGTAGCTGACCCCGAGCTCGGTTCCGGTGAGGCCGTTGTTGATGCCGGCGCCGCGGAAGGTGGCGGACGCCGCGGCGATGCGGATGTCGGCGCCGAGCGGCAGGCACATTCCGCCCCCGTACGCCGGTCCGTTGACGGCCGCGATGATCGGCTGCGGCAGGGCGCGCATCGTCGGCACCAGATTGGACATGTAGGCCATGGCGCGAATGGCGATGCGTGAGACCGGCAGGCCGTCGATGCCGGGCGGCACGCCGTGGTCTTCGAGGTCGAGACCGGAGCAGAAGCCGCGCCCGGCGCCGCTCAGGACGGCGACCCAGCAGTCGTTGTCGGCGCCGATCTCCGCGAAGGCCTCGTACAGGGGGCCGACCAGCTCGAAGGACATGGCGTTCAGCCGCTGCGGCCGATTCAGGGTGATCAGGCCGACGTGCGGGCGGGGCTTCTCCACGGTGACGAACGGCATCGGCTCTCCTCGACGGCTGCTCGAGGTCCCGCGCGCCTGGTGCGCAGCTCGAACGGCGGTTTGACTGTCCTCGGGGCGGCACAGATTACCCTTCCTTCCCCGGCCGTCAACCGTGCGGGCGGCGTGCGGCGCCGCCGGGTTTGAACGGCAGAGGCGGAACCCCTATCGTCCGCGTTCGTGGAGCCCGCCGCCCGTCGCAGCTTTCTGGTGGAGGTGCCCGGTCGCGTCGCCGTCGCTGGCTCGCGCGGCACCCTCGAGCGCCAGTACGAGCGCATCCGCATCGCGCTGGAGGAGGTCGAGGACGAGTTCGAGGCCCCGGTCCTGGTCGTGCTGACCCGGATCGCCCGTGGCCGCCTCGACGAGGCGCAGCTGGCGGCGGCGCTGCAGACCTGCCGCGACGCCGTGGTCGACGCGCTCGGCATTCCTTTCGACGATCCCGGCATCACGTGGCGCCGGTGCCAGGAGGAACGGGTGGGGCAGGCCGGTCTCCGCATCGAGATCTGCGCGCTCGAGGCTGACGGCGGTGGGTGAGTAGGCGTCGGCGGCTTGGTCGGCTCGACGGCCGACCCTTCAACCGGCTGCCAGGCGGCGCCACGCGCCGGCGCCGATCAGGGCGAGGGCGGTGAGGAGGCTCACCGCGAGACCGATCGCGACCGAGCGCGGCCGGTACACGAAGCGGATGCGGTGTTCGCCGGGGGGCAGCCGGAGGCCGCGCAGGGCGTAGTCAGTGCGCGCGATCGGCGTAGGTACGCCGTCGACGGTGGCGACCCAGCCCGGATAGTAGATCTCGCTGGTCACCAGGAAGGCAGGTGTGGCGGAACGGCTGGCCAGGTCGATTCCGTTCGCCCCGTAGCGGAGAATGTCGACGCGGGCGTCGGGATCGAGAGGGGCCAGGTCCTCGCCGTCGCCGTCCTCGACCAGGGCCACCTGGCGGGGATCGAAGCGGGCGCCGCCCGGCAGACGTGCCTCGCGAACCGCCCGCAGGATATCGGCGGCGGGAAGGGCGAGCGTTCGACCGACCAGCCAGCTTCGCGGCAGGGCGAGTCGGTTCTCGAACACCAGGGCGTTCGCCGACTCGTACCGCTTCTTCCAGCGCCGCCGGTCGTTCAGAACGCTCTGCAGCAAGCTCAGGGGATACGAGCCGCCGCTCCGCGCGTCGTACAGCGTCAGCTTGGCGATGCCGAGACGACCGCGCGGGGCGACGTACTGCAGGCGGACGTCGGTGACGGCGAGCGGCTGCTCGGTGCGCAGGACGCCCAGATACGTGTGGCCGGTCGTGCCCGCGGTCGCGAAGGTGTCGACCACCCGGGCCCGTTCGTGGCGCGCAGCGCCGCGCGCCCGCGCCTCGTCCCAGGTCAGCTCCGAGGTGTCCGTTCCGGCCCGGAACAGCAGGGTCTCCGTCCGCCCGTCCCGGTCGGTCAGGACCAGACGCGCCACCGGAGCGCCCTCGGAGATCTGCGCGGCGTCGGCGAGATAGGTGATGGCGCCGACCTGGGTCACGCCGACGGGTTGCGAGAGGGGGAAGTCGATCGCGTCGCCCGGCCGCAGCTCGGTGGACAGTCCGTCGGGCGAGAACAGCATGTGGTCGTAGGTCACGCTCCACGGCCCCGGCGCCGGAAGGGAGAGGACGAGGTACTTGACGTTCAGGAGGTCGAGGAAGGTCGGGTGGCGTACGAGCTCCGGCTCCGGGATGACGCCCCAGTAGTGCATTCCACCCGCCAGCTCGCAGTAGCGCGCCAGCGGCATCGAGTCGTAGCCGTTGATCATCGGCTGGCCCCAGAGCGCCGGTTTCAAGCTGATGCCGTCCATTCCGCCGGCGACGGCGAACACGTCGCGGTACGTCGAGGGGTCGGGCTCCGAGCGCCGAATGAAGCTCAGGTAGGCGGGTTCGTTCAGGAAGCTGGCGGCGGGAGGCAGGGTGGTGGGATACCAGGACGCGAACAGGAGCAGGTCGATCGCCTGCACCGCCGCGACGGCGACGATTCCAGTGCGCCGCGCGCCACGGTAGAGCGCCAGCAAGGCGGCGGCGCCGGCGACGGCGAGGATCGCCGGTGCGTACAGGGCCGGGCTCGAGAGGGAGAGGAGCCGATCGAAGGCCGGGGAGGGGATGCCGCCCCAGCCGTTCACGGCGGCGAAGCTTCCCCAGATCCGTCTTCCGGCCAGGCCGGCGAGGAGGGCGAAGGCGACGATGCCGCCCCCCACGCCTGCCGCGGCGGCGGGCAGCCAGCGCCACCGCCGCGGACCGGCCGCGTGCGTGAGAGCGATGGCGGAGAGAACGGCCATCGCCAAAGCGAATACGAAGAGCAGGCGCGCCTGTCCGCGGAAGAGGCTGTAGATCGGCACGTGATACATGAGGTGGGCCAGGGGCGTGCCGTTGCCCAGCGCCAGGACGAGGGACAGCGCGGCGAGCAGGGTCCAGAAACGGGCGTGCAGATCGATTCGCCAGCGACCGAGTGCCGCCGCTGCCAGCATGAGGGGGAGGATTCCGACGTATCCCGTCACCTCGGCCAGCGACCACCCACCCCAATAGGGAGTCCCGGCCGCGCCGCCGAAGAAAAACGGGAAGGCGAGGATGGGCAGCTGAGCGCGCGGCAGAGAGAAGGAGGTGAACTCGTCGAAGGTCATGTGGCTGCGGACGCTGCGCATGGCCAGCTCGGCTGCCGGCGCGAGCTGCACGGCCGTCAGCAGGACGCCGGCGGCGAGACACGCCGTGGCGA
This sequence comes from uncultured bacterium, assembly GCA_963721115.1. GTDB lineage: Bacteria > Desulfobacterota > Binatia > HRBIN30 > CADEER01 > CAVRIA01. The sequence goes on along the minus strand of CAVRIA010000014.1, from coordinate 84,874 downwards.
TCGAGGCGTAGCGCGCGCGCCCGACCGCCGGACCGGCGGCGGTGAAGAAGGCGGCGTAGAGGACTGCCACCATCAAGCTGTACGCCGGCACCTGCGGATGGCCGGTCAGGATGGCGAGCGCCGCGGCGATGCTGCCCAGGGCGACGAAGCGAAAGCGGATGCGGTGGCGCAGGCGGTCGAGGGCGAGGAGCAGAAGCGGCAGCCACGCCACCCCTTGCAGCAGGGGAATGCTGCCGATGCGGACGATGCAGAAGCCGCAGAAGGCGAAGGTGACGGCGGCGAAGACGGAGGCGAAGCGCGAGCAGCCGACGCCGCGCGTGTAGACATAGGTGCAGAGCGCGGTGCAGGCGTAGATGGCGATGACGAGCAGGTTCATGGCCCACGTCGGCGGCAGCACGGCGAACAGCCACGTCGTCGGGTAGAGCATGCCCGTCTGCATGGCGCCGAGGAACGGAATCCCGCTGAAGACCCAGGGGTTCCACAGCGGCAGATGGCCGGCGGCGAGCTGCCGCCCGAAGATCGCGCGCATCGGGAGAAAGACGATCTGCCCGTCGCCTTCGGCGAGGAGCAGATCGCCGATCGTCCCGCGCCAGAAGTACAGGAACGGCAGGCAGAGGAGGAAGACCGGTGGCAGCCACGAACGCAGGCCGCGAGCGGGGCGAGATGGCGCGCCGCGTTGGTTCACGGGGGCGCACTTTCCAGAGTCGACTCGCAAAGATCAATTTCGAGCTGTCCGGCGCGCGGTGGCAGGACGAGGCGAGGAGGAAGCGCGGAAGCGGTTGAGCTCGTCGAGTGCGGGTGACAAGGTACGCACAACGGACGACGGCAAACCTGCGGCCCGGGGAGGACGGAGATGCTTTCCAAGTTCGACGACTATCCGATTCATCAGACGGCGGAGCCGATCGCGCACGTCGCCAGCGGCGATCGCAACGCCTACGACCGGTACTGGTTCAACGGCTACGCCGAGGACGGCGAGTTCTACTTCGCCATCGGGCTCGCCATCTATCCCAACCTCGGCATCATGGACTGCGGCTTCAGCATCGTGCGCGACGGCGAGCAGCACGCCTTTCACGCCTCCCGGCGCGCGCCGCGCGAGCCCACCGATACGCAGGTCGGACCGTTCCGGATCGAGGTCCTGGAGCCGATGAAGAGTCTGCGCGTGAGCCTCGACGAGAACGAGACGGGCCTCGCCTGCGATCTGACCTTTCGGCCGCGCACCGCCTGCGTCGAGGAGAGCCGGCAGCCGATGCGGCGCGGCGCGCGCGTGATGATGGACTCCACCCGCTTCACCCAGTTCGGCCGCTGGGCGGGCGAGGTGCGATACGGGGGGCGGCGCGTCGCCGTCGACCCGGCGCGCGTCTACGCCACCAAGGACCGCTCGTGGGGCGTGCGTCCGGTGGGGGATCCGGACCCGGGCGGCGCCCCGGCGACCGAGCTGCCGCAGATCTTCTTCGTCTGGTCGCCGATTCACTGGAGGGACCGCTGCACGCATCTTGCCGCCTTCGAGCACGCCGACGGCCGCATGTGGAGCTGGGACGGCATGATCATTCCCGCCTATGCGTCGGCGGACGAGATCCCCGGCGTCGAAGATCCGGGCGTGCGCCACATGGCCGCCGTCGAGCACCGGCTCGAGTACGTTGCGGGAACGCGGCGCGCGGCGCGGGCCGAGATCGCGTTGATCGAAGGATCCGGCGCGCGCCACGACATCCGGCTCGAGCCGCTGATCTGCTTCCGCATGAAGGGGATCGGCTACACGCACCCGGTGTGGGGGCACGGCTTCTGGAAGGGCGAGCTGGCGATCGGCGGCGAGTCGTGGAAGTGCGCCGACCTCGACGAGATGGCGGTGGACAACCAGCACGTGCAGCAGGTCGTGCGGGCGCGCATGGGCGACGAGGTCGGGGTCGGCGTGCTCGAGCAGATCGCCTTCGGCCCGCACGCGCGTTACGGCTTCAAGGAGTTCCTCGACCCGGCCCGGTGAGGCTCGACCCGGGCCGCGGAGGCGCATGGGTCCCGTGTCATCCCCTGAAGCGGAGGCGGTGCTGCTCATCGCCGCCGCCGCCGTCGGCGGTCTGGCCGTCGGCGTCGAGCGCCAGTGGTCGGGGCACGCCACCGGCCCGCAGGCGCGCTTCGGCGGCATCCGCACCTTCACCCTGCTCGGGGGGTTTGCCGGCGTGGCCGGCTGGCTGTGGACGCAGGGGTACGCGGCACTGGCGACGACGTTCGTCGCCGCCGCGGTCGGTCTGGTCGTGGTCGCCTATGCCAGCGCCAGTCGCCGTGAGGTCGATGCCACGACCGAGGTCGCCGCGCTGGTCGTCGTCGCCGCCGGGGTGCTCGCCGGTCTGCAGCACGTACGGCTGGCGAGCGGCATCATCGCCGTGACCGTCGTGATCCTGGTCGAGAAGTCGCACCTGCACTCGATGGTCGCCCGCATCAACGATGCCGAGATACGCGCCGCCAGCCGCTTCGCGATCATGGCGGTGGTGATCCTTCCCCTGCTGCCGAGCGGCCCCTACGGACCGCTCGGCGGGGTGCGGCCGCGCGAGCTCTGGGCTCTGGTGCTGCTGTTCTCCGGCATCAGCTTCGCCGGCTACATCGCGCGGCGCGCGGTCGGCCCGGAGCGCGGCTATCCGGTCACCGGGCTGCTCGGCGGGCTGATTTCTTCGACTTCGGTCACCCTCAACTTCGCCCGCGCCAGCCGCTCCGAGGTGGAGATGGGAGCGTCGCTCGCGGCAGGCGTGGTCGCTGCCTCGACGCTCCTCTTTCTGCGCGTGCTCGCGGCGGCACTGATTCTCAGTCCGCCCCTGGCGATGGCGATCATCCCGCTCGTCGCCGCGCCGTTTGTCGTCGGTGTCGCCGCCAGCGCCGTCAGCTTGCGCTTCGAGCAGCCCGCCGCGCGCAAGGCCGAGCCGCCGTCGAATCCGCTGCAGATCTGGAACGCGGTCCAGATGGTACTGCTGTTCCAGCTGGTGCTGTTCGCGATTTACCTCGTACGGCGCGAGGCCGGCGACGCCGGCCTGCTGGTGTCCGGAGCCGTGCTCGGGTTCACCGACGTCGACGCTCTGACTCTCTCGATGGCGAAGAGCGTCTCGGCGGGAACCCATGCGAGCATCGCCGCCCAGGCCATTGCCATCGGCATCGTGTCGAATACCGTCTTGAAGATGATCCTCGCCCTGGCGCTCGGTCGGGCGCGATTCCGCGTTCTCGCCTGCGCCGGCCTGGCGCTCATTGCCCTCGCCACCGGGGCCTCGATCCTGCTGCTGCGCTGACAGGAGAGGACGCTTTGCCGATTCCAATAATTCGCCTCACCGGCACACAGCAACCGTCGTGCCCGCGAAAGCGGGCATCCAGGCGAAGAGGTAGCGGGGTGTTCCCTGGATTCCCGCTTTCGCGGGAATGACGAATTCGGGCCGCATCAGAAATTAACGGGCAAAGCCGGGAGAGGACGGCAGAGTCGCGGTGGTTCAGCACAGAGCGTTTCCCTGCTCGTCGAAGAGGTGAACGTGCGCCGGGTCGATGGTCAGGCGAATTGCCGCCCCCGGCGCGAGGCGTGCGGCGTCCTGGAAGCGAGCGGTGAGGTGGATCCCGCTGGCGGCGGCACTCTCTTCGATCCGGATCTCGGCGATGGTCTCGTGACCGAGGTACTCGACGTGCTCGACCGTCGCCGGCAGCGTGCCTTCGCCTTCCGAGGAGGCGAGCCGGAACGCCTCCGGCCGCACTCCGGCAGTCAGACTGCCGCCGCCGTGCTCGCGCACGCCTTCGGGCAGGGCGACCGCCACGCGCTGCGCACCCACCGCCAGCGTCGCCGTCGTCCCGAACGAGACCGAGGTCGGGAAGAGATTCATCGGCGGGCTGCCGACGAAGCCGGCGACGAAGACGTTGGCCGGGTGCTCGTAGAGCTCGCGGGGCGCCGCGATCTGCTGCACTCTTCCCTGGTCGAGCACGGCGACCCGCTGCCCCAGCGTCATCGCCTCGACCTGGTCGTGCGTGACGTACATCATCGTCGTACCGGTGCGGCGCTGCAGCTCGCCGATCTCGGCCCGCACCTGGCCGCGCAGCTTCGCGTCGAGGTTCGAGAGCGGCTCGTCGAGAAGGAACACGGTGGGCTCGCGCACCAGGGCGCGCCCCATGGCGACGCGCTGCCGCTGTCCGCCCGAGAGCTGCTTGGGCAGTCGGTCGAGCAGCGGCGCCAGCTCGAGCAGGCCGGCCACCCAGTCGATGCGCCGCTTCGTTTCGTCGCGTCCAGTCTTGCGCATCTTGAGCGGGAACTCGAGGTTGCCGCGCACCGTCATGTACGGGTAGAGCGCGTAGTCCTGGAATACCATGGCGACGTTGCGCTCCTGCGGGGAGAGCTCGTTCACGACGCGCTCGCCGATGCGCAGAACGCCGCCGGTCGGCGTCTCGAGCCCGGCGAGCAGTCGCAGCGCCGTCGACTTGCCGCAGCCCGACGGGCCGACCACGGCCATCAGCTCGCCGTCGCCGATGTCCAGGTTGCAGTCGGAGAGCGCCCGGGTTCCGTTCGGGTAGACCTTCTCGACGTGCTCGAAGGCGATGGCAGCCATGCGCAGAGTGCAACTACGCGCATCGGTGCGACTCGGCAAGGGGCCCAGGCTACGGGGTACGCGCCTTCAGAACCCGAACCCCGACTCCGACGCCCGAACCCTGAACCCCGAACCCCGTATCATTCAGATCCCCGCCTTCTCCAGCAGCCGCTCGCCGGCGCGGATGGCGCGATCGAGCAGTGGCGCCTCCTTCTCGCGCCGGGCGACGGCGGCGTCGAGAAAATTCTGGCTCTGCCGCCAGACACGCGCATGCAGCTCGCGCAGGGCCGACTTGCTGCGCCGCGCCGCCTGGCGGTCGCCGAGATCGAGCGGCGGGGAGACGACGTGGGTGATCTGTACGGGGAAGGGGAGAACGCCCGGCAGGACGTGTGGTCCCAGCATGCCGAGCTGCCAGCGCGAGCCCTCGTAGCGCTCGGAAGAGAAGAGGCGCAGCACCCAGCGCGGCACCCGGGCGCTGGTCTGGAAATACATCTCGTCGATGCCGATGGCGGCGACGAAGACGATCTCCGCGTCGTAGCGCAACGCGAGGCGGAGGAAGCCGAAGCGGCCCTCCCACTTCAGGCGGTACGGCTCCTCGCGGTAGACGCGGCGCGCCGCTTCCGAGCCCGAGCCGGGGTAGAGCATCAGCAGGCCGTCGCGGCGCAGGGCGGAGGCGGCTTCCTTCGTGCGGCGCGAGGGAATCATGCCGTGGCGCTCGGCGAGGGGGCGCAGTAGCGGCGAGCGGAAGACGAGATTCTCGTGGCCGATGAAGTGCGGCACGACGCCGTAACGCTCGAGGAGATTCGCCGTGAAGAGCAACGGGTCGACGATGTCGAGCACGTGATTGCCGACCAGGACGACGCGTCGATCCCGGTGCAGCAGCCGCCCCACGCGCTCGAGGTGGAGAACGCGATGTTGATGATAGGCGGCCAGGACGCGTGCGCCCGCGAGCATCCCGCGCACGACCAGATCGTTCCGGTCGAGCGGAATCCCGGCGCCGCTCTTCGCAGGTTGCGCGACCATGGTCTCCCGTACCACGGCGAGGCGCCTCTCTGGTAGCGCGCGTCACGCGGGTGAGCGCCACGCCCCGTCGGCGTCGACTCTCTGGTGCCGCTCAACTGCTCGTTGAAAAAGCCCGGACGTCCTTCGACAAGCTCAGGACGAGCGGAAAAAGTCGTTGTGAATCAAGGAGGGGATCCGCTCGTGCTGAGCTTGTCGAAGCATGGGGTGGGGTTTTTCAACGGGCTGTCAATCCTCGATCCGCACGGCGAAGCGCTGCAGATAGAAATCGAAGCGCTCGCGCACGGCGGCGGGGTCGACGCCGAAGTCGGCGTGCAGATCGTAGCGTACGCGGCCGTGCTTGCCGCGCGGGTTGGCGCGCATGAAGCGATCGAAGCAGTGGCGCGCTTGCGCCGTCACGGGCAGGCCTGCCAATGCGTAGACGCGTTCGACCATGGCGACATCGTCGGCCATGAACTCGTGGAACGGTACGTCCAGGCTGCGCTCGGGCGGAATCCGATCGCGGTCGCGGACACAGGAGCGCAGCAGCTGCTCGATGCGGTCCACCCAGTACGCGGCGATGTCGGCCGTGTCGACTCGCGTGCGCCGCAGGCGCGCACCGTAGGCGAGCATGGTGACGGCGGATTGGATCACGGCGACCGGATCGCGGTGGGTGAGCACGATCGTGGCATCGGGAAAAGTCTGGTGGAGCGGCACGAGCTGCTCGAGGTGCTGGGGCGACTTGAGCACCCACCGATGCGGTCCGCGCAACCACTGCAGCGCCTTCAGCACCCGCTTCAGGTACTGGTAGTGCGGCCGCTGGTCCAGGGACAGGTAGAAGTCGCGCCAGCGCGGCACGCGCGCGTACCATTCGAGGTTGTAGGTCGAGAAATCGAGCTCCTGCACCTCGATTTCCTCGTGCACGTGCTCCGGCGTCATGTGATGCATGGCGCGCAGCAGCGGCAAGAGCCGGTCGCCGCGCTCGTAGGCCTGACGGCAACGCGCCAGGCGCGGATCGACTCCGTCGGGCCCGGCGACGTCCTCGGGGCCGGGAAACGGTTCCAGGCTCTCCCAGTACGGCAGGGAGCGCAGGCGCGTGTCGGCCGAGATCAGGTTCACCAGATGCGTGGTGCCGGAGCGCGGCAGGCCGGCGATGATGATCGGCTCGCGGACCTCGACGTCGTCGATCTCCGGGTGACGCGCCAGCAGGTCGGTGAAGCGCAGCCGGTTCGACAGCACCCGCACGCAGTTGCCGAATACCGTGGCGCGCCCGAGCGCGTTCAGCTCCGCGTCCTCGTCGGCGGCCCGGAGCCAGACCCGCAACCGCGGGAGGAAATCCTCCGCGCCGAAATCGGACAACCCGGTTCGCTGCCGCGCCGCGGCGAGCACGGCGTCCTCCGTCAGCGACAGGGGAACGCGCGCCGGCGGCATCGATGGCGGCGCGCTGCGCGTCGCCGAGCCGCGGGCGCGCCAGGTCGGCGATGCGGATGTCTTCCGCCGTGGCCTTCGACGCCGTGCTCATGGGTGCGATCCGAACGTACCCTCAGGCGATCGAGTAGCCGCCGTCCACGGCCAGGGTCTGTCCCGTGATGTAGCGCGCCGCCGGGCTCGACAGGAAGAGCACGGCCGGAGCGATCTCCTCCGGCGTGCCCCAGCGCGACATCGGCATGCGCTCGAAGTCCTTGCGCGTGAGCTCGGGCAGGTTCTGGATGCGCGCCGTCATGTTCGAGCGGACGAGGCCCGGCGCGACGGCGTTGACGCGGATGCCGTCCGCGGCCCACGCGGCGGCCAGGGTCTTGGTCATCTGCACGACCGCCGCCTTCGCGGCGCCGTAGCCGGGCACGGCGGTGATTCCGAAGTAGGAGGCCATGGAGGCGAGGTTGACCACGCTGGCGCCGCCGTCGAGCCGGCTCTCTGCCAGCTTGTCGTGACAGGCGGAGGTCAGCCGGTAGGCGCCGAACAGATTGATGCGCACGGATTCTTCGAACACGTCGGGCAGGTACTCGCTCCTACCGCCGGGGAGATTGGCGCCGGCGTTGTTCACCAGCACGTCGAGGCCCGGCAGCGCGCGCGCCAGCGCGTCGATCGCGGCGCCATCCTTCACTTCGAGCGGATGGTACTCGAAGCGCGACAGGTCGGTGTCGTAGTCCGCCGCCGCCGGACGCCGGCCGGTGACGATCACGTTCGCGCCCGCTTCGGCGAAGGCGCGCGCGACGGCGTGGCCGATGCCGTTCGAGCCGCCGGTAACGAGCACGCGCAGGCCGGAGAAGTCGAAGCGCACACGCTCGGGGGCGCTCATTCCCACACCTTCTCCCAGCGCCGGCTCGCGGCGGAGCGGTACAGCGCCAGTGCCACGCGCAGCTCGCCGAGCGACGCTTCGGGGCCGGCCGCGAGGGGGCGGCCGTCGAGCACCGCCGCCGCGAAGTCGGCGAACTCGCCCGGGTACGAGCGCAGGTAGCCGCCGACCTCGCCGACCTGCCGGCCGTCGGGGTGCTCGTCGTCCCAGAGCAGGACCCGGCCCGGCCGATCGATGGTGATCTCGGCCCGCGCGCCGGTGATGCGGAACATCGGCTCGGGCACGAAGGGGCCCTCCTTCATCATGCCGTCGAGCGCGGCGACGACGCCGGAGCGGAAGCGCAGCAGGGCGCGCGCCAGCGACTCGCCCTGCATGGCGGGATAGGGCCGGGCGAGCGCGCCGACCACCTCGTCGACCTCGCCGAGCAGCATGCGCAGCGGCCGGATCCAGTGCGAGCCGGCGTCGAGGACGATGCCGCCGCCGGCGACGGAGCTGTCCAAGCGCCACGGTCTGTCGCCGCCGTAGAAGGCGGGCAGGGGCGGAATCGCGAAGCTGCCGCGCGCCGTGATCACTTCGCCGATCGCCCCTTCGTCGATGAGCCGCTTGGCGGTCAGCACCTCCGGCCAGTACTGCGTGTTCTCGGCGACCAGAAACACCGTGCCGGCGCGCCGCCAGGCGGCGAGAATGCGCTCGCAGGCCTCCGGAGTCGTGGCCATCGGCTTCTCGAGGATCACGTGCTTGCCGGCGGCGAAGCAGCGCAGCGCGATCTCCTCGTGCAGGTGGTGCGGCAGCATCAGGTCGACCGCCTCGAAGTCACCGTCGGCGAGCGCTTCCTCCAGACTGCCGAAGGCGCGCGCCCCCGTCTCTCGCGCCATGGCCTCGGCGCGGTCGCGGTCGGTGTCGACGATGGCGGTGATTTCGATCCGCGGCGCGCCTTCGCGGATCGCCGGCAGGTGCAGGCGCGAGACCGCGCCGCAGCCGACCAGGGCGATCTTCAGCACACCCGACATCGCCGGCTGTATTCCTCGAACCCAGCGAGCGTGGTCAAGCGCATCGCGAGGGCAAGTGATGATGTCCGCGCGCCGTGCAGAAAGGAATTTCACCACGAAGTCGCCACGGGCTGCGCTCGCCCGCAGAGGATGAAAATGCGGGCGCGGTTCGGCCCCTCGCCCTGGAGAGGCTGTCGATATCTCCTGCGAGGCAAGCGACTCCGACTTCCCCCTTTGAAAAGGGGGCTTAGGGGGATTTGTCCGAACAAAGTCCATCTGAAATCACACCCCTGACCGCCCTTTTCCAAAGCTCGGGAATCTCGTCCCTGGAGAAAATCGACAGTCTCGGATGGGAGAGGGCTGGGGGGTGGGGGATTTGCCCGGCAATTCTCTTCGCGGGCTCGCAGCAACCGTCATGCCCGCGAAAGCGGGCATCCAGGCGGGGAGGTAGCAGGGTGTCCCGTGGATTCCCGCTTTCGCGGGAATGACGAATTCGGGCCGCATCAGGAATTGATGGGCAAAGCCGGGAGAGGGAACCCATCTCCCAACGCCTGCCGGGCGCGCTCGATCTGGTGGCGCAGCCAGCCGGTCTCCCAGAAGTTGATGCCGCCGCGCTCCTCGAGCAGCTGCTCGTGCGCGGCCAGGTACGCTTCGAGGGCCGGGCGCGACGCCGGCTCGGCGGCGAGGGCCATCTCGGCGAGGTGGATGGCGGCGACCGCCTCGCCGCCGGCGAGGCGCTCCCGCGCGCGCCGCGCGACCGCGGCGGCGCCGCCGGCGAGCTCGACCACGTCCGCGTACACCTGCTCGGCCGGCACGGGATAGAGCTCGGTCGTCGAGCGCTGGTGGAACCAGCCGGCGTAGCCCTCCCAGATCGCGCGCACGCTCCAGGCGACGCAGCCGTACCCCTGGCCGACCTCGAGCTCGGGCGGAAGCCGGATCTCGCGCATCAGCGTGAAGACGTCTTTTCCCTCGTTCATGCCCGCGACGGTGGCGTCGTGAACGCAACGCACGGCGTCGCGCAGGCGCGCCAGCTCGGTCCGCACCAGCTCGGCGCCGCGAATCGGTCCGAAGTGGCCGGTGAGCAGGAGCTCGGGCTCGAGGGCGAGGACGCGATCCACCGATTCGATGAACGGCAGCGCCTGGCGGTAGCGGTCGCCGCGCAGGGTGACGAGGTTGGGGAAGTGTCCGAACAGGGCGCTGAAGACGTTGCCGACGAAGGCGATGCGCCGTTCCGGCAGCCACACGCACATGGAGTCGATGGTTTCGCCGCCCGGCGTCGAGATGAGCTCGAAGCGGACGCCGCCGAGCTCGAAATCGTGGCGATCCGCGAAGGTCAGCGTCGGCTGCGGCCGTGCCTGTACGCGGCGGTTCTTCTCCGCCTTGCCGACGGCGGTCGGGAAGAACGGGGCGCTGTGGGCGACGCGGAACGGGTGGATGCGCGCGTCGTCGTCCTGGCAGGTTCGGTTGTTCTGCTGGGCGATGACCTCGGTGCCCGGCTCGCGGAACAGGTCGACGCCGCCGACGTGATCGACGTGTCCCTGGGTGAGCAGGATGTAGCGCACGGGCCCGCCGTCGACGGCGTCGAAGTTGCGCTTGTGAACCGGCGCCTCGAAGCCGAGGCCGGTGTTGACGATCACGCGGCCGGCGGGGGTGACCACGAGGTACGAGTTCGACATCCCCTCCGACAGCCAGACGAGGTCGTCGACGCGCGCCGCTTCTTTCTGGTCGGCGGGTCGAATGTCGAAGGCTCCGGGACGAGTGCGATGGATCGGCTCGCTCATGTTCGCCTCTTTACATGCAATCGCACGGCGGCCGCCAACCGTGGGCAGTAGCTAGCCGCATCGTAGACGATGATCCGTCGATGCGTCTCGAGTTCGTCATTCCCGCCAGAGGGAGCCGCATTTTCGCGTCGGGCGGAAGGGTGGCTGGACTGCGGAAGAAGGGCGGCTGGACTGCGGAAGCCGTTGTGGCCGGAAGGCCTTGGGTACTGTCCCAATGAAATTGGGACAGTACCAGGCTTTGCAACTTCCACAGTAAAATCGCATAAGATGAGCAAATGGGGAAAATCGATAGCGCCCGTTGCTGCTGTCCAGGCTGTCTGCGCCGGGGGCGGGCGATGCCGGGACGTCCGTGAGCGAAGGCACGCGATGGTTCGCTAGACCGTATGCCTGGTTGATCGCCGCGTTCGCGCTGTACCTGGCGACGTTTGCGGCTTTCGCGTCGCCGTGGTTGGGGCACATGGGCAGCGTCATTCCAAAGTTCCCCTACCGCCCCGACGAGGAGCTCATGGTCTGGACCCTGTCCTGGGTGACCCACGCCCTGGTGGATCCCCATGCGCGGGTGTTCGACGCCAACATCTATCACCCGGCACCGGCGCAGCTCACCGGCTCCGAGAACTTGTTCTTCCTGCAGGTGCTGTTCGCGCCGCTGTACCTTCTGACGAAGCGGCCCCTGCTGGCCACCGCGATCGTCACCTTCCTGACCTACCCTCTGGCGGCGCTCGCGATGGCGGCGCTTCTGGTCCGGCTCGGCTGCTCGCGTCTGGTCGCGTGGATCTGCGGGCTCGCCTTCGCGGTCGGCATCTTGCGGATTCCGCTCAACTTCCACGTCCTGCAGTACCCGAATCTGTTCTTGCCGCTCGCCGCCCTGGGCGCGGTTCGAGCGCGCAGCGCGCCGGGATGGAAGAGCGCGCTCTGGCTCTTCGCGGTCCTGCTGGCGACCATGCTGACGTCGTATTACATCGCCGGCATCGTCTGTGTCGCGTTGGCCATCTGGGTTCTGGCGGACCTCCTCACCTTGCGGCCCCGGGCGGTGGCCTTCGTGACGACCGTCGCGCTTGCGCTGCTCGCCGCCGTCGGGGTAGCGGCCATCGTCTTGCATCCGTACATCGCCCGCAGCCGCGGCATGGTGCCGAACGCCATGCCGTGGGAGCACGGCGGTCAGCTCTGGCTGTGGGTGCAGGCGACCCGCAAAACCTGGGACGAGAACGCCGACTATTGGCGGCTCCCATTCGCCTTCCTCGCCGTGCTCGGCCTGGTGGGACGCAGCGATGCCACGTGGCGGCGGATCGCGCTCCCCGGGGCGCTGCTCTGCCTTCTCGGTACGGCGATCGTGATCTTCGGGCTTCCCGACGGGTTGGGGCAGCTCGCCGCGCATACGCCGCTGCGGAACTTCCGCGGCTGGGTGCGACTGTTGATGGTGACCGACTTCGGTCTGTGTCTGCTCGCCGCGGCGGGCCTCGACCTGTGCCGGCGTCGCTTCGGCAAGCGCGTCGCCCTGGTTCCGATTGCCGCGTTCGCTCTCCTGGCGGCGTTGCCCCGATTGACCATCCTGGTCAGCGCGATGAGCCGCATGCCGACTGCGTTGGCCGAGCACGCCGACGCCTACCGCATGGTCGAGCGCTACGCCGACGAGGTCGGGCGCGGCCCGCTCCTCGAGCTGCCGACGGGAATCACGACCGACTGCGGGGCCATGCTGGGGAGCACGTTTCACTGGCTGCCGCTGCTCAACGGCTTCACCGGATACGAGCCCCCGCATGTGCGGACCATGCGGGCGGCGAGCGGCGCTCTACCGGATCCGGCGGCGCTGCAGGACCTCGTCGACCTCAGCCACCTGCGCTGGATCCTGCTCCGTCCGGATCGGAATTGGCCTCATCCCCGGATGGCCGCGCAGGTCAGGGACGGATTGCGCGGGTCGGCGCTCATCGGCCGATCGTATTCGTTCGACGGGTTCACGTTGTTCGAAGTGACGGCGTCTCCGCAGCGACCGCGCTGGTATGCGGCCATTGCGGCCGGACCGAGCCCGGGAACGACGGAGCTCGGTACCCCGGTTCGCAAGTTGTCGGCGGCGGAGGCCATCGCGACGGTCGACCGCTTGGGTGGAATCGAGGTGACCGGCCGGGCGAAGACGGTCGCCTTGCGCCTTCGCCTGCACAACGCCGGCACGGCGGACTGGCCGGTGCTCGAAAGCGGCATCAGGACTCCGTTCGAGGACGTCATCGGGCGAATCTTCGGTTGGAAGGCCCCCCGGTTCGGCGTTTATCTCGAAGTCCGGTGGGAACCGTTGCTGCAGAAGGCCCCTCGACGTGAACCGCCTGTCCAGAACGTCCCACTCGACCGCGACGTGTTCGCGGGAGAGAGCGTCGTGTGGTCGTTCATGGTGCGGAAGCCGCCCAGCCCTGGATGGTACTGGCTCGACGTGCGGGTCGTCCAGCGGGACGGGCCCGAGCTGACCGAGCCGCCGGGCCGCAAGTTGCGCCAGGTCGTCGAGCTGACCCCCTCTTCGGTGGAGAGACGGGCGAGGGGCAAGAAGAGACGATGAGCGTAAGCCGCCGGTCGATCGACTTGCGGGGCGGCGTGTTCCAGCATCGCTCGTGCAAGGGCGGAACGCCGGCGCAGACTGCAGCAGCGGCGGTAGGAAGGCTTTGCAACTTGAGCCCAAAGACGCATAAGAACGAAAGAATGGGTGAAGCCGATAGCGGCCGCCGCCGATGTCTCATCCGTTCGCGTCGGGGCGAGCGACACCGGGAGGTCCGTGAGCGAAGCGGCGCGATGGTTCGATAGACCATATGCCTGGCTGATTGCCGCGCTCGCGCTGTACCTGCTGACGTTTGCGGCGTTCGCGTCTCCCTGGTTGGGGCATATGGGCAGCGTCATTCCGAGCCGCCCATACCGACCCGACGAGGAGCTGATGGTCTGGATCCTCTCCTGGGTGACCCACGCGCTGGTGGATCCCCATGCGCGGGTGTTCGACGCCAACATCTATCACCCGGCACCGGCTCAGCTCACCGGCTCCGAGAACTCGTTCTTCCTGCAGGTGCTGTTCGCACCGCTCTACCTGTTGACGGGGCGGCCCCTGGTGGCGACCGCGATCGTCACCTTCATCACCTACCCTTTGGCGGCGCTGGCGATGGCCGCCCTGTTGGTCCGGCTCGGCTGCTCGCGTCTGGTCGCTTGGGTGTGCGGGCTCGCCTTCGCGGTCGGGATCTTGCGGATCCCGCTCAACTTCCACGTCCTGCAGTACCCCAATCTGTTCTTGCCGCTCGCCGCCCTGGGCGCGGTTCGAGCGCGCAGCGCGCCGGGATGGAAAAGCGCGCTCTGGCTCTTCGCCGTCCTGCTGGCGACCATGCTGACGTCGTACTACATCGCCGGCATCGTCTGTGTCGCGTTGGCCATCTGGGTACTCGCGGACCTGCTCACCTTGCGGCCCCGGGCGGTGGCCTTCGTGACGACCGTCGCGCTTCCGCTGTTTGCCGCCGTCGGGATCGCGGCCATCGTCTTGCATCCGTACATCTCGCGCAGCCGCGGCATGGTTCCGAACGCGATGCCTTGGGAACACGGCGGCCAGCTCCGGCTGTGGATGCAGATCGTTCTCGACCACTGGGACAAGAACGCCGACTATTGGCGGATCCCGTTCGCGTTCCTCGCCTTGCTCGGCCTCGCTGGGACGCGGCGACGCCACCTGGCGGCGGATCGCGCTCCCCGGGGCACTGCTCTGCCTTCTCGGTACGGGAGTTGTGATCTTCGGGCTCCCCGACGGGTTGGGGCAGCTCGCCGCGCATACGCCTCTGCGAAACTTCCGCGGCTGGGTGCGCTTGCTGATGGTGACCGACTTCGGTCTGTGTCTGCTCGCCGCCGCCGGTCTCGACGTCTGCCGGCGTCGCTTCGGCAAGCGTGTCGGCCTGGTTCCGATTGCCGCGTTCGCTCTTTTGGCGGCGCTGCCCCGGTTGACCATCCTGGTCAGCGCGATGAGCCCCGCACCGGCCGCGTTGGGCGAGCACGCCGACGCCTACCGCACGGTCAAGCGCTACACCGACGAGCTCGGGCGCGGCCCACTCCTCGAGCTGCCCTCCGGAATCATCGTGGACCACGAGGCCATGCTGGGAAGCCTGTTCCACTGGCTACCGCTGGTCAACGGCGTCACCGGATACGAGCCTGCCCATGCGCCCGCCATGCGAGCGGCCGTCAGCGCTCTGCCGGATTCGGCGGCGCTGCAGGACCTCGTCGACCTCAGTCACGTGCGTTGGATTCTGCTCCGTCCGGATCGGGATTGGCGTCCCCCCGGGGCGGCCGCGCAGGTCAGGGATGGGCTGCGCGAGTCGGCGCTCATCGGCCGCTCGTTTTCGTTCGACGGGTTCGCGTTGTTCGAAGTGACGGCGTCCGTGCAGCGGCCCCGCTGGTACGCGGCCATCGCGGCGGGGCCGGTCCCGGGAACGACTGCGCTCGGTACACCGGTTCGCGAGTTGTCGCCGGCGGAGGCCATCGCGACGGTCGACCGCGTCGGCGGAATCGAGGAGATCCGCGGGGCGAACATGTTCGGCCTGCGCCTTCGCCTGCACAACGCCGGTACGGCCGACTGGCCGGTGCTCGAAAACGGCATCAGGACCCCGTACCACGACGTCGTCGGGCGGATCGCCGGGTGGAAGTTCGCTCCGTTCATCGTCCATCTCGAAGCGCGGTGGGTGCCGGCGCAGACGGCATCGGGAGAGGAGCCGCATGAGCTCGTTCAGAACGTCCCACTCCAGCGCGACGTGCTCGCGGGAGAGAGCGTCGTGTGGTCGTTCATGGTGCGGAAACCGCCCGCGCCGGGGCGGTACCGGCTCGACGTGGGCATCGCCCAGCAGGACGGGCCCGAGATGACCGAGCCCCCGGGCCGCATGTTGCGCGAGTTGGTCGATGTGAAGCCCTCTCCGGCGAAGGGACAGAGGCGGGGCAAGAAGAAGCGATGAGAAGGAGCGTGTTGCGAGCCCTGGCACTCGTGCCGCTCTACGCGGTCCTCGTCGGCTGGCTCACGTGGCCATTGGCAACCCACCTCACGACTCATCACCCGCAGATGGGCAGCGGCCGCGATTTCGACTCGCTGTACTCGGCCTGGGTGCTGGCGTGGGAGAGCCATGCGCTGGCGAGCGGCATCCACATCGGCAGCGCGAACATCTACTACCCGGAGCCCGATTCGCTCTATTACGGCCCCGCGGCTTTCGGAGCGCTGCCCTTCTTTGCCCCCGTCTATCTGCTGACCGGCAACCCGGCGCTCGCCCTGAACCTGCTCTTCCTGGGCTGCCTCACGCTGATGGCGGCCATGGTGCACTTCGTCGTGCACGCGTGGACGCGGTCGCATACGGCGGGCCTGGTGGCGGCCGTCGCGCTTCTCGCCAACCGCTGGCTCCTGTTGTCGTTCGTTCCGGGCGTCCCGCACATCTCCGTGCTCTTCTACTTTCCCCTCATCATCCTGCTGAGCTCCTCGCGGTCCACGACCTGGCCTCGGACGGTGTTGCTCGGCCTCCTGGTCGTGGCGCAGGGGATGACCGACGTCATGTACATCGCGCCGTCGGTCCTGATCCCCCTGGCCGTATTGATGGTCCTCGCCCTGGCGCGACGTCGCACGCGCTCGCACGGCTGGCGGCTTCTTCTGATCCTCGCGGTTGCCGGGATCGTCCTGATCGCGGTGCACGCGCCCTATCTCTCCGTCGCGCAGCGCAACCCGCAGCTGCTCAAACAGACGCTCTGGAATCTCGATCCGCTGAAAATCTCGATTGCGGTGCCCTGGGGGTTGATGGGCCTGGTCTCGCCGTTGGCGGTGGCGAGCCTGGTCCCCGCCCTGATTCTGGTGGGCGGGTTGCTGGCGGCCTTGCGCTGGCGCGGAACGCCGCGTGAGGCATCGGCCTGGCGGCACTGTGCGCTGTGGGCGGCCACCGGCATCGCGATCTCCCTGCCCGGGCACGTGACCTGGCTCGGGCACCTCTACGCCCTTCCGCGTCTGCACCTGGTGCAATTCTCGCCCTCACTCGGTCGGCTTCTCACTCACACCGAGCGCCTGCGGGTCCCCGCCCTGATGGGGTTCGCCCTTCTCGCCGGGCTGGCTTTCGCGGAGATCCTCCGCCAGTGCAATCTCTCGAGCGCCGCAGGCAACGCGAAGCGGTCGCTGCGGACCGCCCTCGCCGTCCTCGTATGCGTCGCCATGTACGTCCAGTACCGATCGGCGATCGGACAGCCGCTCGCCTATGGGCCGCAGCTCGGGTCGGCGTACCCGGGCGGGGAGGCTCCGCGCGATTCCCCCGTGCTGCGCGAGCTCCGGCAGAGAGGAGGGCCGACGGTCGAGGTGCCGCTGCCGCGTGCCGTCGATCCCGAGGCCAACGCCACGGCCATGTATCGGTCCATCTTCCATTGGCAGCCGTTGCTGAACGGCTACGGGTCGTTCTGGCCGGCTCGGTTCCCGGCGCTGATGCGCATCGCCGCCACGCTGCCTCGCCCGGCCGCGGTGCGCGATCTGCGGCGCCAGACGGGGCTGTCGTTCGTTCTCGTTCGCAAGCGGGCCGAGCCCGGAATGAAGGACCCTCAGTCGGCGCGGCTGAAGGAATGGATCAATCTGGCGCGGAGCGTGGCGGCCGCGACGATCTGGAGCTCGTCGCCGAGGACGACGAGCTCCTGCTCTTTCACGTCGCTCCATTCGCGGACCGGAGCGCGAGCAGTGCGGCGAGCACGGGCAATCGAATCACGTCCTCGAGCGGCGGAGGGCCCTTGCCGTGACCCGCCGCGGTCTCCTTTTCGTCTGCCTGGCGTTGGTCCTCGTCGGGATCGGCCTGTATGCCGCGAACACGCTGACCGTGCCCGATTGGTGGCGTCGACTTCGCCCCAGCGAAGCGGCGGGGGCGCAGTGGAGCTCGCCCATCGCCACCGGCTACCCGGCCATCGGGTGGATGGACGTGCATCAGGTCGAGGATTTCGCGTCGATCACCGACCTGCTGGTCTTCCTGCGAGATATGCAGATCCCCGTTCCCCCACTTCTCGGTACGGCCGACGTGATCAGCCACCTGTACCTCGGCTCCGTGAAGCCGATCACCGTCGGCCTCTATCAATTCTCGCTGATCGGAGGCTTCCTACTGGCGCTGTTCCTCTGCCGGCGTGAGCAGCCTCTCGATGATCCTCTCCTTCCTCCTGTCCGCGACCTTTCTCACGGGCGCCATCGAAATCCATCGCCTCAACCCGCAAATCTACGACGTCGTCTGCCCCTTTCTGCTGCTGCTCTTCATCGTGACACTCGATCTGTTCCCGTCGGCCGGCCGATTGAGGACCCGGCGACTGTGTGCCGCGCTTTGCGGGCTCAGCCTCACCATGGCGGAGCTCACGCGCCCCTTCATGGTCTTTGTCGTCCCGTTCCTGGTGCTCTCCGCGGTGGGGGTGATGAGAGGGAAACGCTGCCTTCCCTACTTCTTCGTCCCGCTCCTTCTCCTCTCCGGCTCGTGGCACGCGCAGGTCGCCATCCGGTATCAGCGCCTGGCGTGGACGAATCACACCGGTTTCAACCTCCTCCACGCTTGGCCAATGGTGCACCGTCCGCAGCTCGTCCCGGAGCTGCATTCGACGCCGCTCGCCCGGGGGCGTCGGCTGAACCTGAACACGGACGAGCATTCCGAGAACAGCCGGCGTCTGGCCAGAGCCGTGCTCGCCTATGTCGTCGCACATCCCGCTCATGCTACCCTTCACGGTCTCGAGCGGATTTACGATCTCCTGTATCGGGTAGTGCCGTCTCTTTGGAGCGGTGGGGAGCGTCGAGCCGAACTATCCGATCTATCGGGGCCTCGTCCGAGCCTGCGCTCTTTGGTGGCTATTGAATCTCGCGGCCTTCGTGTCGTCCGTTCTCCTGCCGCGAGCCTCCGGCAGGGCATCGCCGGCATGGGCCACCAGCACGGGTGCTCTCATCATGGCGATGAGCGGATCGATCTTCTTCCTCGCGATAGGCGACCACGGGGAGGAGTATCGTTTCCTGGTCACGGTACTCCCCCTCTTTGCCGCCTTGCCGGAATGCCGCCCTTGGCGCTTGCCGATCGCGGCGCGCAGAACGTCCCCCGCCGGCGGAAAGAAGGCGAGAGGCGCAGCGACGGCTGAGGGCGCTACCGCGCGGTCGCGAGTCCCGCTCCCGACGGCGCGGCCGCCGATCAGGCGAGGATTCCGTGCACCACGTTCCCGAACTCGTCGGTGAGGCGGAAGTCGCGGCCGCGATAGCGGAACGTCAGGCGCTTGTGGTCGATGCCGAGCAGGTACAGGACCGTGGCGTGGAAGTCGTGTACGTGGACCGGATTCTCGACGGCGAAGTAGCCGAGATCGTCGGTGGTGCCGTAGGTGAGGCCGCCCCGGATCCCGCCGCCGGCCATCCACATGGAGAAGCCGCGGATGTGATGGTCGCGGCCGTTGAGCTGGGCCATGGGCGTACGGCCGAACTCTCCTCCCCAGATCACGAGCGTGTCCTCCAGCATCCCTCGCTGCTCGAGGTCGAGCACCAGGGCCGCACAGCCGCGATCGGTGGCGCCCGCCAGGATCTCCATGTTCGATCGAATGCCGGCGTGATGGTCCCAGCCGTTGTGGCAGACCTGGACGAAACGCACCCCGCGCTCGACCAATCGCCTCGCCAGGAGACAGTTGGCCGCAAAGGTGCCGTCGTTGCCGTTCGTGCCGTAGAGGTCGAGGACGGACTTCGGCTCCTTGGAGAGATCGGTGAGCGCGGGCACGCTCACCTGCATGCGCGCCGCCGTCTCGTACTGGGTGATGCGAGCTGCGATCTCCGGGTTGTGTCCGCGATTCGAGGGCGAGCTCGTTGATCGCGCGGACGGCGTCGATCACCTCGCGCTGCTCCTCTGCGCCTACGCCCTCCGGGCTGGTCAGATAGTTGACCGGGCTCCCCTTCGACTGGAACTGAACGCCCTGAAAGCGGCTGGGGAGAAACCCGCTCTGCCACATCAGCGAGGGGATCGGCTGTATCGAGGTGGGGGATTCGGTGATCATGACCACGTAGCCGGGGAGGTTGTCGCTCTCGCTGCCCAGCCCGTAGAGCATCCACGACCCCATGCTCGGGCGGCCGGGGACCAGGCTGCCGGTGTTCATGAAAACGTGTGCCGGGCCGTGGTTGATCTGCTCCGTCTGCATGGATCGGATGATGCAGATCGAGTCCGCCACTTTCGCCGTGTACGGAAAGAGGGTGCAGATGTCCTGTCCGGAGTCGCCGTACTTCTTGAAGTCGAACTGAGGTCCCAGGCAAACGAGCTTGGTGTTCTGGAGCTGCGCGATCGGCTGGCCGTCCGTCACCGAAGCGGGCATCGGCTGCCCGTCCATGGAGGCGAGCTTGGGCTTGTAGTCGAAGGTCTCCAGTTGAGACGGTCCCCCGGCCATGTACAGCTGGATGACGCGTTTCGCGCGCGGCACCAGCGGGGGCGGGTTTGCGACCCCGTTCCAGTGCTCGGAAGGGGCGCCGGTATCGGCGGCCAGCAGACGCGGGTTGAGGAGGGAGGCGAGAGCGATCGAGCCGAGCCCCATCACGCCTTGGCCGAGAAACGCCCTCCGGGTCAAGCCTTCGGTCGCTCTGTTTCGCCGATCTCATCGCAACGCCCCTTCAGTATCGGGTGATCGTTTCATCCAGGTTGAGGAGGACTCGGCAAACCGAGGTGAGCGCCGCCAGCTGGGCCGGCCGGTCGTTCCATCCCTTCGCGGCCGGCGAGAAGCCGATTTCGCCAACAAGGCCGAGCGGATTCAGGTTGGGCGCGGTACTCCTGCAGCTGTTCGTCGAAGACGCCTCTCAGAATCTTCATCACGCGGGCGTCCGGCGGGCGCGACAGTGTCTGAAGGTACGCCCAGCGGATCTGGGCGTCGGGGCCGCCCCCGCCCAGCCGCGCCGCTCGTTCGGCGAGGACGCGCGCCGCCTCCACGTAGGTCGGATCGTTCAAGCAGCACCAGCGCCTGCAGTGGCGTGTTCGAGCGCGTGCGCTCGACGACACATTCCTCCCGCGTCGGAGCGTCGAAGGCCGCCAGGCTCGGATGGAGGAAGGTTCGCTTCCAGTACGTGTACAGGCCGCGCCGGTACTGCTCCTTGCCGCGCGACGGCCTCCACCTCGCGGAGGGGCTCCCCGGCAGCACCTGGCTGACGCCGATCCCAGTAGTGCTCCGGTTGGTAGGGCTTGACGCTGGGGCCGCCGATCTCCGGCGACAGCAGACCGCTCACGGCGAGCGCGTTGTCGCGGATCATCTCGGCGTCGAGCCGGAAGGCCGACTGGCGCGCGAAGAGATCGTTCTCCGGATCGATCTCGCGCAAGTCGGCGCGCTCGACCGAAGACTGGCGGTAGGCCGTGCGAGGTGACGAGCAGGCGGATCACGTGCTTGACGTCCCAGCCGCTGTCGATGAGCTCGGACGCCAGCCAATCGAGCAGCTCGGGATGGCTGGGCTGCGCCCCTTGCGATCCGAGATCGTCGAGGGTGCGGACGATGCCGTGGCCGAAGAACAGGTCCAGAGCCGGTTCACCAGCACCCGCGCGGTCAGCGGGTTGTCGGGCGACGACCAGCCAGCGGGCGAGAGCCAGCCGGTTGGCCTTGCTCCCCTTCGGCAGCGGCGGCAGGAACGCCGGCACCGCCGGCTCGACGATCTCGCCGCTGTCGTCCTGCCAGTTCCCCCGCTTCAAGACGCGAGTGACGTGCGGTTTGGTGGCGACGGTCACCAGCGTGTGGGGGAACGGCACTTCCGATCGCGGCCTTCTTGCACTTCGAGCCGATCGATCTCGTCGTTCCAGGTGGCCAGCTCGGGCGTCACCGAGGTGTAGTAATCGTCGAGCTTGCGGATCTGCGCCGCATCGCGCTCGGCGGGCGGGGTTCTCCGGATCGCGGCGATCTCCGCCGGCGGGTCGTCGAGGGGGTCGTAGCGCCGCACGACCTGACGTTTGATCAGCACTTCGAGGTGGTCGGTGAGTGGTTCCTCTTCCTTCTGTCCGGGGTTGGTGAGCAGGCTGAGCGGAATCGCCCCCACGCGGATCGATTCCCCCCACCGCTCGGCGGGCTCGCGCCGGGAGGGGTCGATCATCGGGCCGCCCGGGAAAGGCTTGAGCGGTGGGTCGCCGTTCACCCCGTAGGAAGCGCTCCACTGTCTCTTGGACTCGTTCCAGAGCACCCTCAGCCGGAGGGACGCGAGCTCGTCTGGCGGCTCCCAGCTCGACCACACGCACGTCGTTGGTGTCGGTGATGGCTTTCAGGCCGATCGGCCGGCCGACCGCCCGGTTGACGGATATCGGAGATTCCGTGGGCTCCGTTCTTCTGCCCGATGGACCATGAGAACAGCTTCGGCCGACGTCGACGGAACCCTCGGGGAAGTGGAACGCGGCGACGTCGAGCAGAAACTCGAGGTTGCCACGACCGGTTTGGATCCCTCGCTCGACACCGTCGTTGCCGAGGGGCGGGCTCACGAGGCGCAACTGACCGCTCTCGTCGACCGTGCCGCCGTCGATCAGGGGAGTCCAGTCCGCCAGGACGAAAGGCGGCTGCGCGATGACGATCGCGGACGACGGCCGCGGTTCGCCGCTTTCCCAGCCGTTCGAGGTCCGCCTCGAAGCGCTGTCGTTGCCGCGCGACGGCGGCGCTTCGCTGGGCCTCGAGGCTCCGCGATCCTGCGCGTCAGCTCGTCGAGCTGAGCTGCCTGGCTTGCGGCGGCGGCACGGCGATCTCCGGCGGCATCGCGATTCGTCCCAGCGCTCGGCACCGCCTGCTCCTTCGACGTCGGCGAAGAAGGCGGCGAAGCTGTAGAAGTCCTTCGACGTGTAGGGATCGAACTTGTGGTCGTGGCACTCGGCGCACCCCAACGTCGCCCCCATCCAGACGGTCGCCGTCGTGCGCACCCGGTCGGCGGCGTACTTGGCCAGGAACTCCTTCTCCTGGCTGCCGTTTTCCGTGCTCACCTTGTTCAGGCGGTTGTACCCCGAGGCCACGCGTTGCCAGCGCGTCGGCGCGGGCAGCAGGTCGCCGGCCAGCTGCTCGATGGTGAACTCGTCGAACGGCATGTCGTCGTTGAAGGCGCGGATCACGTAGTCGCGGTACGGATAGATGTGGTGGTGCTGATCCTCGTTGTAGCCGTTGGTGTCCGCGTAGCGGACCAGGTCGAGCCAGTACACCGCCATCCGTTCGCCGTAGTGCGGTGATGCCAGCAGGCGATCGACGAAGTCGGCGTACTCCGACGGCTTCTCGTTGCGCACGAAGGCGTCGACTTGCTCGGGCTTGGGCGGCAGGCCGACGATGTCGAAGCTCAGCCGGCGGGCGAGCGTGTAGGGATCGGCGTCGGGCGAGGGGGTCGACGCCGTGCTGTTCGAGCCGGGCGAGGACGAACTGATCGATCGGGTTTTCGACCCACTGCGTGTCCTTGACCGGGGGCGGGACGGGACGGTGGAGCGGGGCATAGGCCCAGTGTGGCTCGTACTCGGCGCCTTGCTTCACCCACTTGGTCAGCAGGGCGATCTCGCGCGGGCCGAGCGTCCGATTGGAGCGCGGCGGCGGCATCCGATACTCGGGGTCGCTGCTGCTGATCCGCCGCACCAGCTCACTGTGGGTGACGTCGCCGGGAACGATGGCGTGAACCCCTTTGCGGTCCGAAAGCGCACTGTCGCGAACGTCGAGTCGCAGGTCCGCCTGGCGCTGGTTCGCGTCGGGTCCGTGGCAGGCGAAGCACTTGTCGGTGAGAATCGGCCGAACGTCCCGGTTGAATCGAACGGTCTCCGGCAGTCGAGCCGCAGCCGATCCGGCTGCGGCGCCGTCGTGCCCGCCGCCGCACCCGGGCGCGAGCACCAGCATCAGCGCCGCGATCAACGCGGAGATCGACGATTGCCTGGCGATCATGAGACTCCGAATTCAGTCCCGATTGGACGGAATGCTTTCGCCACGAAGACAGATCTCCGTGGTCGAGGGCTCCGACCCCCCGACCTTAGCCCCCTGCCGGCGCGGAAATCAAACCAGTTTCACGCCGCGGGGTTCGCCGCATCGCTCGCTCCGGAGGGGCCGTTATCGGCGTCTCCGGAGTCGATCTTCGCGGTCGACAGGGCCTCGCGCAGGCGCTGCAGCCCTGCCGGGGTGACCCGCGTCCGCCACAGGTAGAGCCGCTCGAGAGAGCCCAGGTCGCGCAGACGATCCAGCCCCGGATCGCCGATCTCGGTGGCGTAGAGATTCAGGACCGTGAGATGGGTTAGCTTGGCGACGTCGGCGAGGTCGGCGTCCCGCACGTTGGAGTGCTGCAGCTCCAGGCGCGTCAGGTACGGCATGTCGGCCAGGATGCGCAGCTCGCCGGGCTCGAAGTGGAAGCCGGCCAGATCGAGCCAGGCGATCTGCTTCGCGATCGGCGCCAGTGCCGAGAGGCGGGCTCCGTCGGGAACGCGATCCACCCGCACCAGCGGGTGGCCCTGCGACAGCTGGCTCAGGCGGAACCCGCTCGCACGGAGGCGCTCCAGCACGGCGGCGGCGGGCGGCGCAACTCCCTCGGGCCGCAGCTGGTTCTTGTCGGGCCACAGGGCGCCGCGATTGATCCAGTCGATCAGGGCCAGCACCTGGGCGGGCGCGAGCCGCGGCTTGCCGGTCGGCGGCATCGCCCGCTTGTTTCCGGGCGGCAGCGTGATCGCCTCCACCAGGCGGCTTTGCATCGCATTGCCGGGAACGATGGCGGGCTTGCCGCTCTCGCCACCGGCCAGGGCGGCCTCTCGGCTGTCGAGCCGCAGTCCGTGCTTCTGCTTTTCCGCTCCGTGACATTCGTAACAGTGCGACTCCAGAATCGGTTGGATCGAGCGCAGGAAGACGTCGTCCTCGCTCGCCGGGGCGACGCCGGCGGCAGCCGACGGGGCGGCGTAGCCGAAAACGCCGCGCAGAGCGGCTGCGAGGGATTCGAACGGCGTGTTGCTGCCGTGCGTGATGATGCCGCCGTAGTATCCCGCCCCGGTCATCGCGATCACGGTCGTGGCCAGCGTCACGCGGTACAGCGCCGTCGCGCGCGCACCGCCCGATCGCCTCGCCCAGCGATGGAGCAGCAGTGCCGTCACTGCCAACGCCGCCGTGCCGAGACCAAACAAGCGGTGCCTGACCAGCAGGTTCTCGTCGTATCCGCCGGACCGCGCGAGCAGAAGCCCGCAGGCCGCGGCGACCACCGCGCTGGCGCTCGCCAAGGCGAGGAGGATACCCGTGGCCGGGCGCAGCTCGGTACCCGGACGGAGCGCGATCCAGAGCTCCAGGCCGACCACGCCGAGGATCAGGCCCATCGGGAAGTGCAGGACCAGCGGGTGAAAGCGGCCGATGGCGGTGAGGAGATCGGGCGGGGTCTGCATCGCGCTGCTACCCCGCGGCGACGGCGGCGATCGCACGGCACCCGGCGCCGGGGCTGCGGACCGTCGACCGGCCCGCCGGGACCGGGTTGCTACAGGATCGGACCAAAAGCATGAGCGAAAGTACGATGCTCGTCCGAATGGGGGGCGACAAGCAAGGGGAAAACGAGGAGCGCGCCGATCACCGGTCGACCGGGAAGCCGCCCTGCTGCCAGCCCTTCATGTGGCCGGTGAGATCGCGGAGGTTGGTGTAGCCGGCCGCGGCGAGCGCCTGCTCGGCCTTGGCGGCGCGCCCGCCACCCTGGCAGTGAACCACGATCTCCGCCGACTTCGCGGCGGGGATCTCCTTCAGCCGCTGCGCGATCTCCGTGTGGGGGATGTTGATCGCGCCGGGGATGTGGCCCGCCGCGTACTCGGCCGGCGTTCGGACGTCGAGGATCAGCGGCGGGGTACCGCTGCGGAGCTGTTGCGCCAGCTCCGCGGCGGAGATCGGTGTCGTGTTCGCGGCGCCGTGGCGGCAGCCCGCACTGGCGAGCAGGGCGGCGACCAACGCCACCGCGACGGCCGGCAGATACCTGTGAGATGGCATGGACGATCCTCCTTCGCACGAGACGACGGCACGCCGCCTCACTCGTGCTCTACAACCAAAGCCGCCGTACCGCCATGGCGCGATTGCAGTCCCGCGACATGGACATGAACATCCTGCTCCGCTATCCGTTGTGCAGGCAGCGAGATACGACCCGAGCGCCCACTGGCCGCGTTGGCGGTGCGGCGCGGGAGGCGGCGATGAAGCTGGAGCATCTGTCGATTCACGGCCACCGAGTGGCCTTCCATCTCGGCGGTAGCGGGCCGGTGGTGCTGCTCGTGCACGGCATGGCCGGCAGCTCGGTGACGTGGCGGCACGTCGCGCCGGCGCTGGCTCGGCGCTTTACCGTCATCGCTCCCGACCTGCTCGGGCACGGCGAGTCGGGCAAGCCGCGGCGCGGCGAGTACGCGCTCGGGGCACACGCCAATTTCCTGCGCGACCTGTTGCACGTCCTCGGCCACGAGCGTGCGACGGTGGTGGGCCAATCGCTCGGCGGCGGTGTCGCCTTGCAGTTCGCCTACCAGTTCCCGGAGCGCTGCGAACGCCTGGTCTTGGTCGGCAGCGGCGGCCTGGGGCGAGAGGTCAGCGTCATCTTGCGCGCCCTGACCTTCCCGGGCGTCGAGTACGTGCTGCCGTTCGTCTCCACGGCGCGCGTCCGCGACCTGGGGAATCGGCTCGGCGCGTCGCTCCAGCGCCTCGGCATGCGCGCCGCTCCTGCCGTGGAGGAGATGTGGCGCAGCTTCACGTCACTGGCGGAGGCGGACACGCGCCAGGCCTTCTTTCGGACCCTGCGCGCCGTGGTCGATCTGGGCGGGCAGGCCGTGACGGCGACCGACCGGCTGTACTTGGCATCGCAGGTGCCGACGCTGATCGTCTGGGGCGACCGCGATCCGTTCATTCCGGTGAGCCACGCCGTCGCCGCGCACGAGGTGATGCCGGGGAGCCGCCTCGAGGTGTTCGAGGGCGTCGGCCATTTTCCGCACTGTGAGGCCCCCGAGCGCTTCGTCGACGTGCTCGTGGACTTCCTCCGCTCCACCGAGCCCGCCCACCTGACCGAGGCGCGCTGGCGCGAGCTGCTCCGGGCGCGTCCACCGTCGAGCGCCGCACTGGGCGTGGCGGCGACGGCGCACGCTTAGCAGCCCGTTGAAAAAGTCGAAACGCCCTTCGACAAGCTCAGCGGCGGAACACTGTCATCAGCGCCTCTTCGCCAGAACCAATTACCTCTCCCTGGTCCGTCCCCGCGAGGCCGCGCCGGCGCACTTGACTAACCTTAGTCATCTCACTATGTCACACCCATGGATGTGGTAAACGTTCACGAAGCCAAGACACACCTTTCGCGTCTGCTCGCGCGCGTGTCGGGTGGGGAGGAGATCGTGATTGCCAAGGACGGACGCCCGGTGGCGAAGCTCGTCGCCGTCTCGGCGCGCGAACGAGAGCCGGGGCGATTGAAGGGGCGGATCCGTATCGGCAAGGACTTCGATGCCCCACTTCCACGGGCGATCGGCAAGGCATTCGGAATCACGAAGAGATGAGGCTATTGCTCGACACGCACGCGTTCCTGTGGTGGCTGAGCGACGACCCCAAGCTATCCGAAACGGCGCGCGACGCGATCCGCGATCCGAATTCGATCGTGCACGTGAGTTCGGCGAGCATTTGGGAGATCGCCATCAAGGCGAAGCTCGGACGACTCGACGTGAAAGACAGTAACCTAGCGGGGGAGATCGAGGCGAACGGCTTCGCCGAGCTCCCGATCCGCGCGCGCCACGCGCAGAGCGCGGGCGCGTTGCCGCGGCATCACGATGATCCGTTCGACCGCATGCTCGTCGCCCAGGCCCAGCTCGAAGATCTGGTCGTGGTGACGCACGACCGCCGGTTTCGCCGCTACGGCACGCAGCTCTTGGCGACGTAACGTCCAGGGCTCGGCCGGAGCATCGATCGAGGGGTAAGGGGACGCCGCTCCGATTCTCCGAATCGCTCGCGCGCAGTGTCCGAAACAGGGCCCCCCCACACCCCGAGACGTTGCAGGGCGAGCGTTTCGTCGAGCCCCTCGCGCAACGAGGCGGCGGCGCCTGGGTGTTCATGTTCCAGCTCGCGTGCCAACCGCTCGAACTGGGCCTTCGCTTTCGAAAAGTTCGGCCTGTCGGGGCGGAGAAGTCGATGCGCCGTTGGCTCCAGGGTGGAATCGGCAGTTGAAGAGACAGGCGTCCGGATGTTCCCAGGTTCTCCGATGATCGATTGCGGAGGTGTCCGCTATTCGGGGAAAGGGACGGGAGCCCTTGCGTCGCAAGGGCTCCCGGTATGGGCCGCGGGAGAGTCGAACTCCCGACCCGCTGATTAAGAGTCAGCTGCTCTAGCCAGCTGAGCTAGCGGCCCAGTGGGCAGCATGCATACCGAAAGTCGTCGGCGGAGTCCACCCCGCTCGAGACGGACTGGGCCTCTGGGATGGCGCTGAAGACTTCGATGCGTCGGTGTCTGTGCGCGATCCAATGCCGGGCGGACCAGGCCGAGAGAAAATTGCCGGGGAGAGTGTTCGTGCGTGTCAATTTCGCGGGGGAGGGCTCGCCAATACGACGCGGTTCGCGCCTCGGAACAAACCGATTCCAACCTGCGCACTCGTGGCACAATGGATGCTTTTACGAAGGCCCCGGCGGCATGAGGCCTTTTTGATGGATTGCTCGCCGGCAAGATGCGCAGGATGGGTATGTGTGGCGTGAGATGAGCGGCGCGGCGGCATTCAGGGCGGGATAGAAGGATGCGGTGGTACGAGACGACGGTCGGTACCGTGATGTCGATCGCCGCGGTGGCGATGCTCGCCCCTCCCCAGGCATGCCGGGCCCGGGAGATTCGGGCCGGCGGCGCCTTTTTCCTCTCGGCCATCGAAGAGTCGAAGACATTTCTCACGGCCCACTCGGCCGATCGCGCGGAGCCGCTGTTCGCCACCGCGTCCGTGGACGGCGGCACGTTCGGGCACCACAAGGTCGGGCTCGACCTCTCGCCCCTGATCGACCAGGTGACCGACCTGCGTTCGCGGCTACGGACTGCCGTTGCGCGAGTACCGCGATGCCTCAGGGAGGAAGCCGGTGGCGGTGTCGGCCTCGTTCTCCGTGCGCGACAACCTGCCGCCGGTGAACATCCAGCTCGGCGACCGCACGCTGGAGCCCTTCGGCGCCTTCTACGCCAGCCACAAGGGGGTGCGCTGGGCGGTGGTCTGGCCGGTCGATCAATTCAGCGTGCGCCTGGAGGGAGGGGAGGACAGCGAGTTCGGCTACTACGGCATCGCCGGCGCCCAGTGGACGCACCCGACCCGCCCGCTCGCCTGCGGGTTCGGCGTGCCGATGAACCTGCACAACGCCGACGGCGCCGTCGGCGTCATCTTCCAGTTCCGCATGAAGCTGGAGGGCTGATGCAGTCGATGCGAGTTGCTGCGAGAGGGGCGTGGACCGGTGACCGGTGAATGAGTGACCGGTGAGAGAGGAGAGGGGCGCGCCTCGCATCGCGGGCGGGGCGGTTTTTCGCTAAGCTGCTCCGTGGATGGGGCGGTACGATCAGCACGGGCTTTCGGCGGAACTCGTCGCGCGGTCGCGCGTTCTCGAGGGCATGCGAGTCCTCCTTGCGGCCTGTGCGGCGTTGTCTCCTGCTCGGCCCGCCGGCCGCGCAGGCCGGTCCCATTCCCACCGGCCAGCTCGAGTACCGGATGTACTGGAACGGCATTCCCGCCGCCAATGCGGTCGTCGACGTCTCGCATGGAGGGGATGAGGCATCGCCGGTCTACAGCGTGGCCGTGGGAACACAGACCAACCAGTTCATCGACCTGTTCTGGAGCCTGCGCGGCCGTGCCGTTTCACGCTTCCAGCCCGCCACCTGGTCCCCGCTCGGCTTCGAGTTCGACCGCGAGGTGAACGACAAGCAGCGGGAGACCCAGATCGTGTTTCCTTCCACCGGCCCGCGCGCCAAGGGATTCACCCGCAAGGAGGGCAAGCTGACCCGGGTGGTCGATGCCAGCGACCCCGCCCTTCTCGATCCGATCACGGCGATCTTCAGCGCCATCAGCCGGCCGGTGCAGGTCGGCGACTCCTTCGTCTACGACATCTTCACCGGACAGGACCGCTACCGCATCAAGCTCGACATCGCGGGCGAGGAGACGATCAGCGTCGGTGCCGGCACGTTCCCGGCGCTGCGCGTCGAGCCGACGGTCTGGAAGCTCGGCAAGGGGCTCGAGAGCCGGCTTCACCGGGTGACGATCTGGGTGGCGAAGGATCCGATTCGCATCCCCCTGCGCATTCGCAGCGAGGTGTTCATCGGCGCGGTCAACTGCGACCTGCTGCGCGCCGATCTGCCGGCCGACAACCGCAGCACCGCCGAAGCGCTCATCCCGCAAGGCGCGGCGACGAACGTGACGCCGCGCGGGTGAGCGGAGGCCGTTTCGCGGCGGGCTGAGGCTAAGGCTGGGCTAAGGCTAAGGCTGAGGTGAAGCACGGCCAACGATTCCCAGCCTAAGCCTTAGCCGTAGCCTCAGCCTAAGCCTACGAAGCCGGGTGCAACCCGGCGAGTTCGTCGTAGCCGTGCAGCTTGCCGTAGTAGATCGGGCCGCCGAGGTGCATCGCGAAGCCGATGCCGAAGACGAAGGCCAGATCGCATTCCTCCTCGGAGGCGACGATCTTGCGGTCGACCAGCTCCCTGGCCTTGGCGTACAGGGCTCGCGTGCAACGCTCGACGATCTCGTCCTTGCCGGCGACCCGCTCGCCGCGCTGCGGCACGAGATCGGCGAGGCCCGGCCAGACGCCTTTCTTCTTCCCGTTGTCGTAGTCGTAGACCCCGGCGCCGCTCTTGACGCCGAAGCGCTTCAGCTCGCGCAGCTTCCACACCAGCGGGTCGCGCTCCAGCGGGCTAGCCGCGGCGATGGTGTCGAACATGCCGGCCGCGATGTCGAGCCCCGCCTGGTCGCCGAGCTCGAACGGTCCCATGGGAAAGACCGTCTCGCGCATGGCCTCGTCGATCACCTCCACCGGCGTGCCCTCCCGGTAGATCGTCTCCGCCTCCAGCATGTAGGCGGCGAGACCGGCGTTGACCAGGAAGCCGGGGGAGCCGTCCTGCAGAATCACCGGCGTCTTGTTGATGCTGCGCGCGAAGGCGTGCGCTGTCGCCACCGCCTCCGGCGAGGTCTCCTTGCCGGCGATGATCTCGACGAGCTGCATCATCGGGTGCTCGGCGGGGCTGAAGAAGTGCATGTTGAGGAAGTTCCGGCGCGAGCCGCCGCCGGCGGCGAAGTCGCCCGCCAGCAGGCCCGGACCCATGGAGCTCGAGTTCGACGCCACCAGGCCGTCGGCCTTCATGCCGGCGCCGAGACCGCGGTAGAACTCGGCCTTGATCTCGCGGCTCTCCATGCGCGCCTCGATGACCAGGTCGCAGTCGTAGAGGTCCTTGAGGTCGGTCGTCACCGCGACGCTGCCCACCTTCTTCTTCGCGTCCGCCTCGGTCATCGAGCCCTTCTTGACCGCCCGTGCGTACTTGGCGGCGAGCTTGTCTGGTACCGACGCGGCGAACTTGGCGATCGGCACGTGCCCGACCACTTGGTAGCCCGCCTCGAGGGCGAGCCAGGCGATGGCGTTGCCCATGTAGCCGTCGGCGCCGTCGACGCCGACCTTCTTCAGCGCCCGCGGCTTGCCGGGCAAGCCCTTGGGCGGCTTCTGCACCTTCTGCTGAGTGAAGAAGAAGCGCATGCCGGCCTTGCCCTCCGCCGAGGTGGCGACGTCGAGGAAGGCGTCGCGCTCGACCCGGATCGCCTCGCGCAGCGGCAGCGAAGCCCCCTTCACCATTACGTCGAGCGCGATGTAGGGGGCGCGCGGGTTCGGACGACCCATGGTCGCCTTCTGGATCATGGGCAGGACCATCGGCTTCAACGCTTCGGCGTTGGCGAGATCGGCCGGCGCGGTGCGGTCGATGCCGGGCAGCGCCTCGCGCAGGAAGCGCTCGGCAAACGCGTGGACGTCCTCCCCGTCGGGAATCACCGCGTCGATCATCTTGATCGCCGCCGCCTGCCTGGCCTTGAAGTTCTTCCCCTGCAGGACGGCGGTGATGCCGGCATCGCCGCCGATCGGGTCCTCGGCGTTGAGCAGACCGCTGCGGCGGGGCATGCGCTGGGTCCCGCCGAGGCCGGGAAAGATGTTCAACCGGATCTCCGGAAAGCCCATCGTCGAGCGCTCGGTGGCGACGATTCCGCGACAGGCCAGGGCGAGCTCGTAGATGCCTCCCAGCGCGAAGCCGTCGACCACGGCCAGCCACGGGAAGGGCCCTTCCTCGATTGCGAACAGCGTCTCATGGCCGCGGTCGATGAACTGGCCGAGCTGCTCGCGCGTGGCCGACATGAGCTCGCCGATGTTGGCGCCGGCGCCGAGGCCGAACTTGTTGCCCTGGAGAACGACGCCGGTCAGCGGCGTCGACGCATGGACGCGCCGCAGCTCGGCGATCAGGGCCTGGAGATCCTCGATCGCCCCGGCGGACAGGGTGTTCATGCCGCCGGAGTCGAAGACGACCCAGGCGATTCCGTTGCGGACTTCGTGCTCGAACTGGCTCATGGCGATTCCTTTCCGTGATGGGCAGCACCCCGGTTTGCGTGCGGCGCAGCGTCAAAAAAGCCTTCCGCGGTGTCGCGGTCAAGTCGGGCAGCGCCGCAGGCCTAGTCGTGGTCCCGCTGAACTCCCCCCGCTGCAACCCCGTGCAGGCGGGACGCCCGCACCACAAGGGAAGAAGACCGGGAGAACGGCGATACGGGTGCAGCGAAGATATTATTGTGGTGTGGGCCTCCGGCCTGCATAGCGGCCCGGCGGGCCGCTGACCTCCCCGCCGCAACCCCGTGCAGGCGGGACGCCCGCACCACAACGGAAGAAAACCGGGAGAACGGCGATACGGGTGCAGCGAAGATATTTTGTGGTGTGGGCCTCCGGCCTGCATAGCGGCCCGGCGGGCCGCTGACCTCCCCGCCGCAACCCCGTGCAGGCGGGACGCCCGCACCACAAGGGAAGAAGACCGGGAGAACGGCGATGCCGGTGCAGCGAAGATATTTTGTGGTGTGGGCCTCCGGCCTGCATAGCGGCCCGGCGGGCCGCTGACCTCCCCGCCTCAACCCCGTGCAGGCGGGACGCCCGCACCACAACGGAAGAAGACCGGGAGAACGGCGATGCCGGTGCAGCGAAGATACTATTGTGGTGCGGGCCTCCGGCCTGCATAGCGGCCCGGCGGGCCGCTGACCTCCCCGCCGCAACCCCGTGCAGGCGGGACGCCCGCACCACAACGGAAGAAGACCGGGAGAACGGCGATGCCGGTGCAGCGAAGATACTATTGTGGTGCGGGCCTCCGGCCTGCATAGCGGCCCGGCGGGCCGCTGACCTCCCCGCCGCAACCCCGTGCAGGCGGGACGCCCGCACCACAACGGAAGAAAACCGGGGGAACGGCGATACCGGTGCAGCCAAGACATTATTGTGGTGCAGGCCTCCGGCCTGCATAGCGGCCCGGCGGGCCGCTGACCTCCCCACCGTAACCCCGTGCAGGCGGGACGCCCGCACCACAATACAGATACAGAACAGATACAGAGCAGGAGCTGCGATGCGGGGCGGCGGGTGTCAGTGGTGGTGGACGTAGGTTTCCTGAGCCATGTCGATCACCTGCCGCAGGCGCGGGTCGGGAGGCCGGGCGCGGACGTCGCTCAGAACCTGTAGGGCGTCACGGCTGCCGATCTTCTGCAGCGCGAAGACGGCGGCGACCTGGGACTCGTAGCTCCCGTGCTCGAACGGCGTGGAGAGCGCGTGCACGGCGGCGGGTTTTCCGATGCGCGCCAGCGCCTGCGCCGCG
Source organism: uncultured bacterium (assembly GCA_963721115.1). Taxonomy (GTDB): domain Bacteria; phylum Desulfobacterota; class Binatia; order HRBIN30; family CADEER01; genus CAVRIA01. The sequence continues at coordinate 51,516 of CAVRIA010000014.1, read as the reverse complement.
TAGTACGCGACGCGGCCGTCCGAATTCCCAAGCAGCGCCGCCAGGGAGGGGACGGCCGCGGCGCCGCTGCGCGCCAGAGCCCGAATGGCGGCGCGGCGCACCTCGAGATCGCGGTCGCCGCCGGCGACGGCGTCGAGTATCTGGATCTGCTCGTCGGGCTTCAGTGCGGCCGCGCTCTCGACGGCGGCCAGGCGCGCCGCCGGGTCGGGCGACGCCAGGTCGTGTCGCACGGCCTCGGCGGTCAGCGGCTCTCCGAGCGACGCCAGGGTGGCGCGCGCGTAGGGCGCCAGCCGCGGGTCACCGAGCAGCTCGTGCACGGTGGAGCGCAGCGAGCCGAGACGGCGATCGGCGACGAGGTCGAGCAGCCCGTGTCGCCGCTCGGGCGGAATCGACCGGTCGCGCAGCGCCGCGGCCAGAGCCGACGTCTCGACCTCGCTCGGCTGCGGCGGCCACAGCGCCGGGTTCCACAGGGCGCGCAGCGCCTGGTCGCCGAGCTGGGGGCTGCGCAGGGCGTCGATCAGTACCGCCAGCCTCGTGTCGCGCGACGCCGGCTCGCGCAACGCGGCGAGATAGCGTTCGACGAGAGGAGCGGTCTCGGGGGCGGCGATCCCCAGGCGCTGGTGCGCGATGCGCAGGTAGGACCCGGGCTCGAGCATCGCGCGGTAGTGCGACCAATCGGGCAGCGGCTCGAGCAGCAGGATCCGGTGCTGGCCGACGTCGAGAAGGGGGCGGTCGGTGTGGAAGATCATCTCCTGGACTACCGCCGGCGATGCGCTCGGCCACTCCCCCTTCAGGGCGCGGTCGACTGCCAGGCGGGTGACCACCAGCCCCTTTCCCTCCTGCACGTCGCGCGATTCGACGGACGCGAGGACGACGAGCGGCACCTGCTCGAGCAGTTGGAAGAAATCCGCCTGCGCCGTGGTGGCGCTGGCGCGCGCAGGGCAAGCCGCCGTCGCGGCGGTGAGGAGCGCCGCCGCGACCGTCACCGCGCGCAACGCGGCGCGCGACGCACGAAAGGAGGGCCGTCCTCTGCTCACGGCTCCTCTCCGGAGGCGTCGAACTGGCCGTTGCCGTCGAAATCGATGAACAGCGCGTTGGTGTAGGCGAGGGCGGGGTTGCCGCCTTCGCCGAGGTTGCCGTCGGTGAGGTCGTCGAGCGTCTGGTTGCTCGCCTGGTCGAGGTCCTGCGGGTTCATCGGCCACAGCGGGGGCGATACGCCGTCGGTGCCCTTGACGAGCGCGACGACCCAGGTGTCGCGGCTGACACTGAGCGGTACCTCGATGGCGGCGCGCAGGCGCGTGGCTCCCGGGATGTTGTCGTCGACGACCTCGTGATCCACCGTGAAGTCGGTGCCGGCGTGCAGCGTGATGTCCGGCGCGACCGCGTAGCTCGGCACCATGGCGCCGTTGAAGTTCTCGTCCGGTACCGCAGTGGGTACCGTGTTGGTGAACACCTCGACGGTGTCGAACTCGGCCCACTCGGGGCTCTCCACGTCGATCCGCAGGGTGGCGCTGCCGCTGGTCGCCGCCACCAGGCGCGACTCGCCGAGCGCCAGACCGGCGGTGGCGCCACCGTCGCCCTCGATGGTGACGCGCACGAAGGGGGCGTTGGTGCCGACGACGCGGCCGTCGCGCACGCTCTGCGCCAGCGTGGCGTCGTCGAGCTCGCTCGGCACGTCGCTCGGGGAGGCGACGTAGTTGCGCGGTCCGCCCGCCTGGATGATGGCGGTGGTGTGCGAGTCCGAGTCCGAGGTCGCGGTCTTGATGCGGCCCTGGTTCAGCAGGTTGAACCAGTCTCCCAGGTTGGCGTCCTGCAGGAGCTGGGTCTGGGCCCGGCTGCCTTCGATCCACAGCTCGAGCGAGTCGAAGTTCTCGTCGTAGAGATTGGTGATGGCGGGATCCTGGCGGATGAGGCCCGGCGGCGTGAACGACTGCGGCGGATCCAACGCCGTGTCGATGCCGGCCAGGTGGAGGTAGCCGAGCGTGCCGCTGTTGATGTGGTTGACCTGCACCACGCCGTCGACGCCGGGAACGATGCGGCCGCGCGCCGCGGCGAACAGCTCGGCCGGCGACAGATCGTAGCTGCCGAGCGAGGGGAAGTCCTGCCCGGGGGGTACGCCGGCGCGTCCCCAGTCGATCGATCCGCCGGTGTGGGTGTCGGGCAGGCGCTGCAGGGGCCAGGCGTTGAAGTGGCCGAGGTCGAAGGTGGTGATCTCGGAGCTGATCGTCGCGGCGACGAAGTCCTGCAGCCCCAGCCGCTCGATGTCGGGACGCAGGTCGGTGAGGAAGTCGTGGTCGCTGGCGACGAAGTAGTTCACGCCTTCGGCGGCCATCGTTCGGATGCGGTCGTCGCGCGGCACGTTGGAGTCCGGGCTGTTGATGAGATGGACGTGATAGTCGGTGGAGACGAAGCCGGTGGTGTCGACGACGCGTGCCAGCACGGCGTCGACGGTCGTGATCTGGTCGGCCTCGACGGTGACGCGCTGGCGGTAGGCGGAGTACTCGGGGCCGCGCGTGACGACTACCTCGTAGTCGGACGGAGGGATGGCGAACGCGCCGCTGTCGCCGGACTGGTCGAGGAAGCGGACGTCGGTGAGCCCGAAGAGCTCGGCGCCCTTCTGCTCGATGGGCGAGTGGAAGACGAAGGCGCCGCCCGCATTGACCAGGTCCGGCGCCGGATCGAAGCCGACCACCGAGACTTTGGCCGGGATCGCCTTGCCAGCCTCGTCGACGGCGGTGACGCGCAGTTGGCCGGTGGCGGGCAGGGCGATGTCCTGGACCGTATCGCCGCCCTGGCTGATCGTCACCGCATGCTGCTCCGGCTGCGCGCCGCCGGAGTCGTATGGATAGCCCTCCAGGCGGGCGAGAACACGGTAGTCCCCGGGTTGCACCGCTCCCTCGTAGCGCCCGTCGACGTCGGTCCGGAACGCGTCGAGCACGTCGAAGGGGGCTCCGTTCGCCCCCGGAGTGCGCACGAGGGAGACCGTGGCCCCCGCGGCGGGGGCGCCACCGGCAGTGACGCGGCCGCGAATCGTTCCCGTGGCCTTGCCGAGCAGGGCGTCGTTCTCGGCGACGACCGCATCGACGTCGCCGTTGCGAACCGTGAAGTAGCGCACGAACGAGTTGGTCTCGCCGGGCGCGATGGGGAAGATCCCCGGCGCCTGGCCGACGAGCACGCCGAGGACGGCCTGCCCGAGCAGATACACCTCGATGCCGGACTGCCCGAAGGCGCTGGCGACCAGCGGCGAGCCGGGCAGCTGCTGCGGCAGGATGCCGTAGGACAAGCCGCTCGCGCCGCCGACGCCGGCGAAGGCGAGGAACGGCAGGTCGGGGCGCAGGACGACGTCTCCGAAGCCGAGCGGCGGCGCGAAGGTGTCGACCTCGCCGCTGCCGTTGACGAAGTCGCCGACGTACAGCTGCAGCGGTTCGGAGCCGTTGTTCTTGATCGTCGTCTCGATGCGGATCGCCGTGTCGCCGAGGCCGAGCGTGTACTCGCTCATGACCTCGATGGGGAGATCGCGGTCCTGGGCGGAGGGCGGGATCGATCCCAGCCCAAAGCCCTTGACGGCGTTGATCGTGTCGATGGCGTCGAGGAGGTCGTCCACTCCCAGCGTGCGCAGGATGGCCGGCTCGCCGTTCGAGCCGTCGTTGACCACCGTGATCTCCTGCACGTTCACGGTCGACGAGATGTTGATCAACGGCGTCATGGCGCCGAAGTTGTCGCGTCCGGGATCGCCGTCGGGGCGCACGACGTCGGCGTCGATGATGTTGCCGCCGTAGGTCAGCATGAAGCTCATCTCGCGGCCCGGGGCGCCGATGACGGCGCGGATCTTGTCGTTGGCGAGCAGGTAGTCGCCGACGTGTCCGACCGCCATCGGTCCACCGATGAGATCGCCCTCGTCGGTGATCTGCCGGGCGATGGCGCGCGGCTGTGGCGATCGGCGTCGGCGTGTCCGGCGCCGCCGTCTCGGTCGGCGTGTCACTGGACGTGGAGGTCGGGACCGGCGTCGGGGTGGCCACCTCGGTCGCGGTTGCCGCGGCGGTCGCCGTCGGCGGGATCGCCGTGGGAGTCGGGCTTCCCCGGCCGTCGTTGTCGTCGCCGCACGCGGCGACGACGATACAGAGCAGTGCCGCGATCCAGGCGCGCCGAAGCTTCATGCCTACCCCCTCTCTCCTCTCGGTGACTCGGCGGCGTGGCCGCCGATACGACTTCATACTCCGTCAGAGGCGGCGCCGGCAAACGCCGGGCGCCGCCCGCGGTGCGAGGACGCGGGCTTGCCCATCCATTCTACGGACGCTCTCCGAGGGACCACCCGGCTTTGCCCAAACAATCCACCCAGCCGCCGCCCCCGGTTGTTCGTTGTCAAGTTGTTGGTTGTTGGAGCCTCGAGATTTTCAGGGTCTTCTCCTAAGCGTGTTCAGTATTCCGGCCATTCGGGCAGCTCTTCCGACAACTCACGCAGAGCACCTGTTGGCCCCGCCCGTCGTGACTTCGTCGTCGGTGACTTCTCGTCGGTTGCCAGCTCGGGCCGAATCGTCTACGGCTCGACGTGTCTCATGCCCGTCGACAGCTTCAAATGGCTTCCGCGCAGCATCGCCGCTTACTACCAGGGGATGCAGGTCCAGCGGGAAGATCCCGTCCCGTGGACACCGCTCGAGAAGCCGCTCTCCGAGTGCCGCGTCGCGGCGGTCACCACGGCCGGCATCCATGTCGAAGGGCTGGAGCCGCCGTTCGATGCCGAGCGCGAGAAGCGCGAGCCGACCTGGGGCGATCCGACGTTTCGCACGATTCCGGCCGACGTCCGGCAGGAGCGGATCGGCGCTTCCCATCTTCACATCAATAACGACGATCTGCTCGCCGACGTCGACGTCTGCCTGCCCGTACACCGCCTGCACGACCTCGTCGCAAGCCGCGAGGTCGGTTCCGTCGCGCCGCGCCACCTCTCCTTCATGGGGTTTCAGCTCGACGATCGCGAGTGGCGCGAGAGATACGCCCCCGCGGCGGCGGAGCTTCTGCGCGCCGACCGCGTCGACTGCGTCCTTCTGACCCCTGTCTGACCGGACTGCTGTCGCAACGTGCCCGTGCTGGCACGCGCGTTTGAAGCGGCGGGAATGAGCACCGTCACGATCACGATGATGCCGATCTGGTCCGAGCGCATCGGCGTGCCCCGGACGCTCGGTGTCGAGTTTCCCTTCGGGCATCCGATCGGTCATCCGCACGACGTCGACGAGCAACTCGGGGTCGTCCGCGCGGCGCTCCAAGTGCTGCGTACGGCCACCGAACCGGGGACGATCGTCCACCTCGACCGCGAATGGCCGCACGCGGAGCACTGGCGCAAGGCCTGGCAACCGAAGGAGCCCTCTCCGATCATCAAAATGATGCGAAAGGAAGGCTCCGCCCGTCCCTGATCGACGAGCGTCTCGAGCCGGGCGTAGCTGCGCAAGGCAGCTCGAACCGCCGGGACGGTAGGGCCGAGTCGCCCGAGTTACAGTAAGAACGGAAATGGGCCCGTCGCAGGGCTGGACAGGCGCGATTTCAATTGGCCTTGATCGACAGAAATCCTCACCACGAAGAACACGAAGGCCACGGAGGCACAAGAAACAGAAGGGAATAGACCGATCCAGATCTGAACCGCATCAGCGGTGACCTTCCATGCGATCGGCTTTTCAAGCTCTTCTTCGTGCTCTTCGTCCTCTTCGCGTCCTTCGTGTTGAAATCTTTTGTCAGAAGCAAGGTTAGTTGTACCTGCCCGACCCGCCGACGAGACTGCATGCGCGTCTGCAGGGGGGCGACGCGGTCGACCTCGTACAGGTGGGCCTGGCTACTCCGAGGAGCGCCGACGATAGACGACCCCCACCGAGGACGTCGCCCACCGTTCGTAGCGCTGCTCCATCGGGTCGGGCTCGCCAGGTCGGTTTACGCAACCATATCGTCTGCGGTCCGCGGCGGAGGAAACCGGCAGCGAGCCAACAGAGCTCGCACGCGATTCCAACCGCGAGGGCGAGAGCGGGCAGTGACATCACGAGATAGTGATTCTCACCACACGGCCCAACGAGAACCGCCAGGGACGCCGCGAAGAGCCACGTCCACGCCGTCGCCGCCCAGCGCGACGGCCGCAGCAACGTGAGCAGCGCCAAGACTCCGATGGCGCCGAAAAACGGCCACATCTGCCCGACATCCACGAACGGCCACGTTGGGCGCAGGCTCAGGAACCATTTGGCCGCCGGTGGAACGCGCTGCGCCAGCGTTGCTGGATGAAGCCACGACAGACTGAAGTTTTGCGAGTAGCGCGCAATTCTCTTCCTCCTGATGGTCGGCTATGTCGGACAACAAGAGCAAATAGGTAGAGCGTTCACTAAACGCACGGAGAAGGCACTTCGTGTAAGGAGCACTTCGTGACATTGAGTGGCGGGAGTTCTGATCAGCAGATCAGGGCTCGGCGCACCGTCGGCCGAGCGGTGGCGGTGAGAATCACGCTGCCGAGCAATCAGCCCGCGAAGCTCTTCGGGACTGAGCGGGCTTCCCGGAAATCTCTCGGACAGATCTCGGACGATTTCGACTTGGACGGCTAGACGGCTAGCCGACTGCTTGAAAAGGAAGGGTGAGTGAAGGGGCTCGAACCCTCAACCCCTGGAGCCACAGTCCAGTGCTCTACCATTGAGCTACACTCACCACGGGGGTTCTGCGCGCCATCCGGAGCGGTTGGCTGCCATGCGGGCCTAGTCTTCGGTGAGGAAAGCATAAATCAAAAACCGCCGGGCAAATCCAGTGGGGCGGGCGGTGGGTGCGTGCCCCGAGCCTCAGCCTGAGCCGTTGCCTCAGCCTTCCTCGAATACGAACGAAGAATACGAACGGATTCAGGCTGAGGCAAAGGCTGAGGCTCGGGCTTAGGCTCAGGCTGAGGGGGAACGCGCCAGGAGGGATTCGAACCCCCGACCCACGGCTTAGAAGGCCGTTGCTCTATCCTTCTGAGCTACTGGCGCGGACGCCGAGAACCCTTATCGAATCCCGCCGGCTCGCGAAAGAAGGGGAGGCCGCGGGAGGTGTGCGGCCGCGAGGAGCGCCGCAGGCGCAGGCCGGGCGCTCCTCGCGGTCGACTGGTCGGGGCGAGCCGATTCGAACGGCCGACCCCCTGCTCCCAAGGCAGGTGCGCTAACCCGGCTGCGCTACGCCCCGCACGCGCGCCGGAGGGTAGTGGAGCGCCTGGGCGAAATCAAACCGAGGCCCGGTGTGCCGAGGCCCGGTGAGCCGGTGAGCCGGTGAGCCGGTGGGTGGGCGAGTGCGTCAGGGGGAGAGTAGGAAGGATGGGAGAGATTCGGCGAGGCGGCGGCAGGCGTCGGCGCGGTGGCTGACGCGATCCTTGTCGGCGCCGCCCATCTCGGCGAAGGTCTGACCGGCCGGCGGGTAGTAGAAGACGGGATCGTAGCCGAATCCCGACGCGCCGCTCGGCGCGTCGGCGATGCGCCCCTCGCAGGTGCCTTCGGCCACCAGCTCGGCACCGTCGGGCCGGGCCACGACGAGCACGCAGCGAAAGCGCGCCGTGCGCCGCGGCTCGGGGACGCCGCTCAGGCGCCCGAGCAAAAGGGACACGTTGTCGGCGTCGGTCGCGGCTTCGCCGGCAAAGCGCGCCGAGCGGACTCCCGGAGCGCCGCCGAGCGCGTCGACCTCGAGACCGGAGTCATCCGCCAGCGCCGGCAGGCCGGTGAAGCGCGCCACGGCGTGCGCCTTGGCACGCGCGTTCTCGAGGTACGTGTCGCCCTCCTCGGCGACCACGGGCGCGGAGGGGTGGGCGTTGATGTCGAGGATCTCGACCGGCGCGCCGCGCAGAAGGAGGCGAAGCTCGCCCACCTTGCCCCGGTTGCGGCTGGCGACGACCAGCCGTGCGGCGCTCATGGTGCCAGTGCGGCGGCCTGGCGTTTGATCAGATCGGCGATGGCGGCGCCGCCGACCTCGGTCATGCGCGCCAGCTGCGCGGCGGTGAACGGCCGCGCCTCGGCGGTTCCCTGGATCTCGACGAACTGGCCGTCCCCGGTCATCACCAGGTTCATGTCCACCGCCGCCCGACTGTCCTCTTCGTAGCAGAGGTCGAGCAGCACGTCTCCGCCGACGACGCCGACGCTGACGGCGGCCACCGACGTGCGCAGCGGATTCTTGGCCAGCGTGCCGCGCTCGCGCAGGCGGCGGATCGCCAGCGCCAGTGCGACGTAGCCGCCGGTGATCGACGCGGTGCGCGTTCCGCCGTCCGCCTGGATGACGTCGCAGTCCAGCCAGATCGTGCGCGGACCGAGCGTGTCGAGGTCGACGACCGCGCGCAGGCTGCGGCCGATGAGCCGCTGGATTTCCTGCGTGCGGCCGCCGATGCGACCGCGGGTCGCTTCGCGCGGAATGCGGGTCGGGCTGGAGCCCGGCAACATGCCGTACTCCGCCGTGACCCAACCGCGCCCCGTGTCGCGCAGGAACTGCGGTACGGTCTCCTCGGTGCTGGCGGTACAGATGACCCGGGTCGCCCCCATCTCCACCAGCACGGAGCCATCGGCATGGCGAATGAAGCCGGGGGTGATGGAAACTGGCCGGAGCTCGGTCGCCTCCCGTCCGTCGCTGCGCTTGCCCATGCCCCGTGCTTTACCAGTCGCCGCGGTGCGGACTCAATCGGACGGGCGGCAAGGCGAGGCAAAGGCCTGGATCGGAAGAGACTTTCCGTGCAAAGCCGCGAGTCGGTTGACGTGACGGGCGTGCCGGGTCTACCAGGGTCTCGAACGGGGATCCCGGGAAGGAATCACGATGCTGCGGAGCAATCGAGGGCGCCTGGCGGCATGGCTCGGCGCCTGCGGGCTGGTGACGCTGCTGGGCGCGGCGCCGGTGCTCACCCAGGGCGGTCTGTGCCCGGGCGACTGCGACGGCAACGGCACGGTGACCATCGACGAGCTGATCACCGGTGTCGATCTCTCGCTCGGCCTCCGTCCCGCCGCCGGCGCGGACGCTGCGCCGACGTGCATGGCCTTCGACCGCAACGGCGACTCGGTGGTGACGATCGACGAGCTCGTTCGCGCGGTGAAGGCGGCACTGGACGGATGCCCCTTCGACTCCGTCGATTTCGTCGCCTCGCTGACCGAGGAGGGACACGCGCTGGCCATCAGCCCCGCCGAGGCGCTGCTCGGCTCGCGCACCTACGCCCTGGTCCTCACCGGCCGGGTTCGCGACGCGGCCGGGCGCTCCCTGCAAGCCGACGGCGATTTTCGAGCCCTGGCGGGAATCGATACACCCGACACCGGCGGCCCGGTCGCTCTCTACGACGCCGACCCGGAAGCGGCGGGGAATCCGTACCCGGACGCCCGCCTGGCGCGCGCCGACGGCACGGTTCACGTCCCCGACCGCTTTGCCCTGCGCGGCGTGGCGGACACGGCGGAGCTGGCGACGGCGCGACAGGTTCTGCGCCAGACGGCCGACGATCTGGAGACGGTGCACGGGTTCAGCACCACGGCGCCGGTTCGCATCGCGCTGTCGGCGCCCGTCGACCCGGCCACGGTGACGTCGGACAGCGTGCTCTTCTTCGAGCGCGCGGACGGCGGGCTGGACCTGGAAGGCGCGCTGGCCGAGGCGCAGCGGCGCGGCGTGCCGCGCTCGGAAGTGGCGCTGTCGCTGTCGTTCCCGACCCAGCCGATCGAGGACGATCTGCTGGCGATCCGCGACCTGCTGCTGGCGCGCACCGCCGTCGATCCGTTCACCGTCTCCTTCGAGGACCCGGATCCCGACGACGATCTCGCCATCGGCGTCTTCGGTCCTGACGACCCGCCGTTCGCCCGGTTCCTCGCCGACCACCCGGAGGTGCGCCTGGTCGCGCACGGCCTCCTCCGCTCTCCCGACTTCCGCGGCCCGGACGGGCTCTTCGATCCCGCCAAGGTGAGTGGCGCCGCGGCCGCACAGGACGCGCAGCTCGACTTCCTGTTGACGATCCCGCGGGGCGATCCGCCGTATCCGGTCGTCATCCTCCAGCACGGTTTCGGCGGCGACAACTCGTTCGCCCTCGACCTCGGACCCGACTTGGCCCGCGGGGGCAGAGCCGGCATCGCCATCTCCGCCGTGGCGCACGGGCGGCGCGGCAGCCCGTCGGAGCTGCTGACGGCGACGCCGTTGCAGTCGCGCGACATCTTTCGCCAGACACACGCCGACCAGATGGCTCTGGTGCGCGCGATCGAGGCGGGCATCGACGTCGACGACGACGGGGTGGACGACGTCGACCCGACCGACATCGGCTACCTGGGGCAGTCGCTGGGCGGCATCCTGGGCGCGACGTTCGTCGCCCTCGAGCAGGCGGTGGACGTCGCGGTGCTCAACGTCGCTGGTGGCCGCGTCGCCTTCCTCGGCGACAACCCCGGGACGCGGCCGATCTTCTCGGCGTTCCTCGCCATGCACGCTGGGCTGGACGCCGCCAGCCCCGAGTTCGAGGTGTTCCTGCAGCGCATGCTCGAGCTCGGACAGCAGGGCCTCGATCCCGCCGACGGGCTCAACTACGCGCGCCGCTGGCGCCTCGATCCGCTGTCCGGCTACGCGGCCCGCCGCGTCCTGATCCAGGAGGGAATCGGCGACGCCCTGGTGAGCAATCAGAGCACCGAGGACCTCGCGGCGGCGGGCGGCTTGCCGGCGCAGATGCCGATGAGCGACCCGCTCGGGGTCTCCGCTCTGTGGCGATTCGACCCGCCGGGCGGGCACGGCATTCTCAGCCGCGCCGACGTGAGACTGCAGGCGGTGTCGTTTCTGGCCAGCAACGGCACCGAGATCATCGATCCAGCCGCTCCGTGATACGGTCCGGCAAGGCGGTCGCGGGCGTGGCGATCTCTAGCGGGGCGAGCACGGGGACGAACCCGGCCCGAGCCGATCGGGTCAATGAATAGTACGGGGAAATCCCTGCGTAAGTAAGGGGTTTCCCGGGCTATTCAGACAGTCGCTTTTGTTGTATAAACCAGACAGCTGGATTTCCTCCTTGTTCCCCCCTTCCAGCTGGCGGGTCGCCCACTGTCCGGGGCGGCCCGCCCCCTTTTCTCCCTCGATTCGCCTCGGTTTCGGTACGCGCATTCGTCCTCGCGCTCGCCGCTACCGGCCCCTATTGTGGTGCGGGCGTCCCGCCTGCACGGGGGGGTGGGAGCGGCCCGTTGGGCCGCTTTGCAGGCCGGAGGCCCGCACCACAATAGAGCTGCTGGTGCCGATGGGCTGTGCCTGGCTGTTGTCGTGGTGCGGGCGTCCCCTTGCCCAACGATCCACTCGAGCGGCCCAACAACAACCGTCATGCCCGCGAAAGCGGGCATCGTGCGGCGCGGTGGCGGGGCGACGCCCTGGATTCCCGCTCGCGCGGGATGACGAATTCGGGCCGCATCGGAAATTCCTTGGCTGGCCCGTCGTCGCAAAATGCGTGTTTGCTGCATCTCCGCTGGCAACACATGGGCGCAGAGGATTGAATTGACTCGCCGGAACTCGGGGCATAGGTTGGCCGCCCCGATGAGCTAGGTAGAAGGTGGTCGGCATGAGACAGCGGCTGAAGCGAGGTCGAGGTATCGGGCCAACGGTGCCGCTGGCCGCCGCCCTGGTCGCGGCGTCGATCCTGGCTGCCGCCGGTGCGATGGCCGGGCAGGACCAACCGCGCGGCGGCGCGACGCAGTGTGGCCCGCACCTGCTGCAGCGGCGCGGCGAGGTCCCCGCGCCGGGTGCCGGCGGGATGCTGATCTACCGCGATCCCGAGACCGGCTCCTTCGCGGTGCCTCCGCCCGAGATGGCCCGCGACCTGGCGCCCGCGGTCCTTCCCGCCGGCCGCAGCGCGGCGGTCGACGAGGTTTCCGGAGATACCGCGGCCGGGGGTACGAAGATCGACCTGCGCGGCCAGCGGTTTACCGTGATCGAGAAGGTGAAGCCCGGCGGCGCGCTGTCGGCGCGCTGTACGGGACCTGTGTATGACGCGGACCGCTGAGCGGGCACACGGGCGCCGCTGCGCGGTTGCCCTCGGCGTGGTGCTCGCCCTGGCGTCGGCAGGGATTCACCCCGTTTCGGCGGCGACCCTGCGCGTGATCGACCGCGACGGGGCGGGGGAGGGATTCAACGACCCCACTCCGGTTCTCCCGGTCGGGGGCAACGGCGGAACGACCCTCGGCGAGCAGCGGTTGAACGCCTTTCAGTACGCCGCCGACATCTGGGGCGGCCTGCTGCGCAGCGACGTGGAGATACGCATCGGGGCGACGTTCGATCCGCTGATCTGCGATTCCATGAGGGCGGTGCTGGGGCAGGCCGGGCCGGACTCCGGCTTTCGCAACTTCATCGGCGCGCCGCTCGCCGATGTCATGTACTCCGGCGCGCTCGCCGACATGTTCGCCGGCATGGACCTCGACCCCGGTCAGGACGACATCACGGCCACGTTCAATAGCGCCTTCGGCACCACGTGCCCCTTCCCGGGCAGCTGGTACCTCGGGCTGGACGGCGCCGCGTCCGGGGGGCAGACGGATCTGGTCACGGTGGTGCTGCACGAGCTCGGGCACGGGCTCGGCTTCTCGACGACGGTGGACGTGCAGACGGGCCGGCGCGCCTTCGGTGTCGACGACGTGTTCATGCTCCACTTGGAGGACAACCTCACGGGAGAGCTCTTTCCCGACCTGACGGATGCCCAGAGGCGCGAGGCGATCATCGCCACCGGCCTCCTGCGCTGGGACGGGCCGAACGTCAGCGGCGCTGCCAGTAGCTTGTTCTCGGGAGCGGACTCGCGCGGGCACGTGAACATGTACGCTCCGGATCCGGTCGTCGTGGGCTCCTCGGTCGTGCACTTCGACACCTCCGTTTCCCCGGGCCAGCTGATGGCGCCCTTTCTGACCGTGCCGACTCACGACGTCGGCCTGACCCTGCCGGTCTTCGAGGACATGGGATGGCAGCGGACGGCGGCTCCGGCCTGTGCGGGCGACTGCAACGGCGACGGCGAGGTGACCATCGAGGAGCTGGTCGACGCCGTCCGCATCGCCCTGGCCGAGATCCCGATCAGCGCATGTGCGGCGGCCGACACGAACCAGGATGGCGAGGTGTCGATCAACGAGGTCGTTTCCGGCGTGAACGCCGGCTTGGACGGCTGTTCGGTCTCCGCGGCGAGCTCGACGGCGACCACGGGGGTGCGCGGCGACGTTGGCGTTGCAGTCGCATCCGCGGCGGCCGCGGCCACGAGCGCGGCGAGCGACTCGGCGCACGCACTGGCGGCCGCTCCGACCTGTATCGGTGACTGCGACGGCAACGGCGAGGTGACCATCGACGAGCTGGTGCGCGCGGTGCGCATCCCGCTCGGCGAGCTGCCGGTCAGCGAGTGTCCGGCGATCGACGCCAACGGGGACGGCGAGGTGTCCATCAACGAGCTGATCGCCGCGGTCGGCAATGCGCTGTCGGGCTGCGCGCCGCCGGGCAGCACGGCGACGCCGACCGGCACGCCAGTGCCCGAGAGCACGCCGACGCCCGACACCACGCCACCGACCGCCACGGCGACCCCGGCCACCGCCTGCCCCTTCGACTTCTTCGACGACACGGCGGACCCGAATAGCCCGGTGTGCGACTTCCAGGGACGCTGGAACCCCGATTGCGGCGACGCAATGCTGGAGGCGGCGTTCGCCGCGTCGACCCCGGATGTGGCTCCCACTCCCGGAGTCACGCCGACGCCCGCGGCCCCAATCGTGGTCATCGGGTTGGTGGCCTCGTTGAACCCGGACATGTCTCGCCTCACGTTCATCGCCGGGGTGGTGACGTCGGCCAGATCAGCCGACATCTTCGGGTGGTTCACCAACATCGACGACAATGGAAACATCACGGATCTGACCCCTCTCGCCGGTACGATCGACCTCGGTGCGGACGGCGGCAGCCTCACCATCAGCCCGACGACGTCGCCCTTCCTGATCGACGGCTGCGACTTCGTCCAGTACGCGGGAGACTTCACGGTCCTCATTCCGCCGGCGCAAGGTGCGGCGGCGGCCCGATCGAGCGCCGTCGCGCCGGCCGCGGCGCGCCGCGCCCTCGCAGCCCTGCTCGCCCAGCGCGCCAACGCGCGTTGACGCTCTTGTTGTGGTGCGGGCGTCCCGCCTGCACGAAGGGTGGTGAGGGAGCGGCCCGTTGGTCCGCTTTGCAGGCCAGAGGCCCGCACCACAATAGGGCTGCTGGCGCAGATGGGCTGCGCCCGGCTGTTGTTCAGTCCAGCCCATTCGAAGGCCGCCTGCTGGTCATCGACGGCTTCCTCGACGATTCGGAGTACGCCGCCCTTCTCAGGTGCTCGACATACGCCGTCAACGTCTCCGGCGGCGAGGGGCAGTGCCTGCCGCTGATGGAGTACATGTCCGGCGGCAAGCCGGCCGTCGCACCGCGGCACACCGGCATGGAAGACTACGTCGACGTGGACAACGCATTCCCCATCGAGACGAGCCTGGAGCCATGCGCCTGGTCGCAGGACCCCCGGCCGAGGTACTGGACCTTCCGTTACCGGATCAATGCCGAGTCGCTGATGCGCGCGTTCCGCGAAAGCCATCGGGTTGCGAAAGAGGATGGGCGTTCTCCGTGACCGTATGGAGCAGGATCTCGTCGGGCGCGGGCTGTCGGTGCACACGCAGCGCGCCTACCTGTTCGTCGTGAGCGATCTGACGCGTTACCACCGTCGCTCGCCTGACCAGCTCAGCGATCGCGACGTGCAACGCTACGTGCGCTATCTCATCGAAGAGCGCCGGCTTGCGTGGGGAAGCCTGCGGGCGATGGAAGCCGATCACCACCTTTCGCGAGCTACCGGACTGGCTGCGTCGATTTGCTTGGTGATTGCGAGGGCGCAACCCGGTCGCCAGTCGATCGGTATCTGATAGAGATTGACAGCAGCGGCCGCCTCGTCAGATACACGTATAGTGGGGCAATGCTTTCACCCGTCCTCTGGAATGACTGCAATCCGACACTACGCTATCTGCGTGCTCGCCCTCGTGGCGATCACTCCATTCGGAGCCCACGCTTTTCAGGGACCGTACTCCACGTTTGTAACGGGCGCCGGAGGCTTCCAGCTCGACCTGGATGTTCGCTGGCCGGACGACCCGCCGCCGGTGGAGGGCTGGCCGGTGGTCTTCTGGGGGCACGGCGCGAACGGGAGCAAGGCGAACCTCGCCGGAAGCGCGGAGGCGTACGCGAACGATGGCTACGTGACGGTTGCGTGGACCAACCGTCCGGTCACGACGTTTCCCACACCGCCGGTCTTCGCCGCCGACCTCGTGGCGATGAAAGATTGGCTGGTAAACGACTTTCAAGCCGAGGCCGGGGTCACCGTGCCGGTCGACCCGGACCGCTTCGGTATCACGGGGAGCTCGCTCGGTGGCTATACGAGCTGGTCGGCCGCGCTCGAGTCGAACGCCTTCGCCGTTATCGTTCCCTACATCTGGGGTATGCACATGCTCGGCGAGGGCGTCACCGTGAACGGCAGCATCGAGAGGCTCACCGGCGGTCCGCCGGCGAGTTTATTGCCGACGCCCTACGACGATGTCGGCCTGGAAACACTGCTCGATGCGGCGCTCGGCCCATCGTTGAGTGCTTTTCCGAGTGTGACGATTCCTGTGATGTCGCAGGTTGCCTTCCTGGACGGGCGCAGCGGCGGTACCTTTGCGTTGCACGACTACCTCGCACTGCCGGCATCGACGCCGCGCTGGTTCTACATCGGCAGTGGCGGTCACGGGACGCCGAACCCCGACCGGGGGTATCGCGCGGAGCCCGCGCGGCATTGCCTCGAGGATTCCCTCGGTGTGCTGGGGCGATCACGGGTCGCCTTGCAGATAGGTGCCGACGATTCTCTTCCAGCCGTCCGATTGAACGATCGCCAGCAGCGCCTGGTTGATCGGTTCGGCGAGCGTGCTCTTCTCGGGTAGGGCGATGGCGTACTCCTGCCGTTCGAGGGTGAAGGGGAGCACGCGCAGCGCGTCGTTCGACTCCCTGGCGATGTCCCAGCGCAGGATCGGTTCATCGTAGACGACGGCGTCGGCGGCACCGGAGGCCACCGCCTGCAGTGCCGCGTCGATGTCGGCGTACCGGTGGGCGCGGATGTCGTGGTGGCGCAGATAGGCGGCGCTGGTACTGCCCGGCACGGTGGCGACGCGCACGTTGGCGAGATCGCCGGGGTCCTGGATCGACGATTCCAGGCGCGACACCGTCAGCGTCGACGCGATCGCCGCGGTGAATCCCGAGATGGTGATGATGCTGGCGAACATCCACAGCAGCGCGACGAATCGGCCGCCGGCGGTGACCGGTGCCTTGTCGCCGTACCCGACGGTCGTCATGGTCACCGCCGACCACCAGAAGCCGGAAGCGACGCCGCGAACCACGCCGCCGCCGAACTGCTGCGGGTTGCGACGCCGTTCGAACAGCCAGACCGCGAACCCGGCCGCCAACAGGACGATCGCCAGCGCCGCTGCCGCCTGCAGGAACTGCCACGAGAAGAGCTGGAGCAGGGCGGCCCGCCAGCGACCCTCGCCACGCTGGACGGCGATGCCGAGGCCGGAGGTGTAGAAGGCGTGGCTGAAGTCGAAGTCGCGTTCGCGCTCGGCCGTCATCGTCAGGGCCGCGACCACGGCATCGAGCGAGCCGTCGCGCAGGCCGTCGAGAAGCCCGGACAGATCGCGCTCCTCGAAGTCGTAGTCGAGATGCAGGTCGGAGGCGATCCGCCTCCAGAGGTCGATGCTGATCCCCTGCCAGGAGCCGCCTTCGGCCTTGAAGGAGAACGGCGGCGCCTCTTTGGTGCCGATGCGCAGACGTTTGGCCGGGGCTCTGAGCCGCGGCCGGGTGTGGTGTCGCGATGGCGGAAAGAGCCATGGCGATGCCGGCTGCCAGAAGAGCCGCCGCCGGCCCGTGGGAGCTGTGGCTGGGGGCCGATCCTCGCATGGCTAGAGTGTACGCACATCGATCGGCGCCCGCGAGCGTCTTTCGGGGTGTCGTAGTCGCTGGCCGGATAGACTGCGGCGATCTGGTCGGCCGGTCGCGCCAGCGTGCGTGCAGCTCTGCCAGGTAGTCCTCCTCGGTCTCGACCGGCGGGACGCCGAGGAAGAAGAGCGTCCCTTCGTCGGAGTTGGAGCCGAGAACGTACGGTACCTTGGCGAAGTCGCCGTCGTCGTACAGCGTGCGCGGCTGGTCGGGGAGGAAGCCGCCATCGACGATCGGGTCGAATCCGTTGGCGTTGGCCAGAAGGACGGAGACGGGCTGCTCCCGCAGGCAGGCGAGCGGATCCGCCGCGTCGCCGCAGCCGACGGCTTCGATCGGGGAGTCGGTCCTCTGCTGCCGCTCTCTTCCTTGGTCATTTTGCGGGTGGTGCAGCCGCCGCTCTCGCTGATGGCGCGTTGAAACAGGCCGCGAACCGCTTTACGGTCGCGGACCCCTCGACCAGTCGGCGAAGACCCGTATGCGACGGGAGGCTTCTCGCCCGGCTGGCAGAGAGCGGATTCGAATGGAATCGTACTTCGGCGACGTGCGGCTGGTACGGCTGCTGGTGCAGCGGGCGCTGGCGGCGCTCTACCTGATCGCGTTTCTCGTCGCGGCAACGCAGTTCAAGCCGCTGCTCGGGGAGCATGGGCTTCTACCGGTTCCGGCTCTCGCGCACGGCCAGCGCTGGCAGGGACCGAGCCTCTTCCGCTGGCGGTACTCCGATCGGCTGCTGGATGCGGTGGCCTGGGGCGGTGTCCTGCTTTCCGCCCTTGCGGTGTCGGGCCTCTCCGAGAGCGGCGGCGTCTGGCTGTCCATTGGGGTGTGGCTCCTTCTGTGGGCGCTGTATCTCTCGATCGTCAACGTCGGGCAGAGCTTCTACGGCTTCGGGTGGGAATCCATGCTGCTCGAGGCGGGCTTCTTTGCAGCGTTCCTGGGACCGGCGGGAGTCGCGCCTTCGCCCATTCCGGTCCTGATCCTGCGCTGGATGCTCTTCCGCACGGAGATCGGCGCCGGTCTCATCAAGCTCCGGCACGACCGATGCTGGCGGGACCTGACCTGCCTCTTCTACCACTACGAAACGCAGCCGCTGCCCAATCCGTTGAGCTGGTACTTTCACCACTCGCCGAAGGTCGTGCATCGGCTGGCGGTGCTGTTCAGCCATTTCGTTCAGGTGGTCGTTCCGTTCGGGCTGTTCGCTCCGCAGCCGTTCGCCTCGATTGCTGGAGGACTGATCGTCTTCCACCAGGTGTGGCTCATCGCCAGCGGCAACTACTCGTGGCTCAACTGGCTGACCGTGGCGCTGGGGGTGACGGCGTTCAACGACGCCGCCTTGTCGGCCGTGATCCCCGTGGCGATGCCGCAAACCGTACCGCGCTCGCCGTTCTTCGACGCGTTGCTCTACGCGATCGGCGCGACGACGGCGGCGCTCAGCATCCAACCGGTCCTGAACCTGTTCTCGAAGAATCAGCTCATGAACTACACCTACAACCCACTCCACCTGGTCAACACGTACGGCGCCTTCGGCGGCGTCACCAGAAAGCGCTACGAGATCGTTCTCGGGGGAACCGAGGAGTCCGAGGTCACGGATCGAACGCAATGGAAGGAGTACGGCTTCGAGGCGAAGCCGGGAGATCCGTGCCGCATGCCGCCGCAGGTGGCGCCCTGCCATCCGAGACTGGATTGGATGATGTGGTTCCTTCCGTTCTCGGTGACCGTCACCGGGAGGGGAATCGCGGTCCCCGGCTACGAGACGTGGTTCCTGAGGTTGGTGCAGAGACTGCTGGAGGGCGACGCTGCGACGCTGAAGCTGTTGCGGGACGATCCGTTCCGGGGCCGCCGCCCGACATTCGTCCAAGCGCTCATCTACGAGTACCGGTACACGAGCCGGCGCGAGAGAAGAGAGACCGGCGCCTGGTGGGTCCGCCGAGAAATCGGCGTGTATCTCCCGCCGGTGTCTCTTGCGGAGATCGAGGGCTCGCTCGCCTGACACGGTCTCGATCTGGGTTGGTGCGGTCGCGCCGGAGTCCGACGTGCAGCCGCGCTACGTCGAGGCTCTTCTGCCCCCGTCGATAAAGCAATCAACACAAGCACATCCTGGCACGGAGCGTGAGATCCACGCTTGAATGCGATTCCACATCCTGTTCGTATAGCGCTGCCAACTAGATGTCGGACGGATGGTCGTGACGCGCCGCCGCACGATTGGTGCCCGAAGAGGAAGTCTACGGAAAGGATGCTCGACATGGGTAGAGCCACCGAACCGACGACGAACGCCGCAACGAATTTCGCCGCTATGCGTCTCGGTGCTATACGCGATGTCGTGGCTCCGGACGGATCCGACGTTCGCCTCTTGTTGAAGCTCCGAGGAGCTTGTTGAAGCTCCGGGGAGGAGGAATGGCCCACTTCGAGCTCGCCCCTGGAGCCGTCTCCAACGCCGTCGAGCACCGGACCGTGGAAGAGATCTGGTACGTCCTCTCCGGATGCGGAGAGATGTGGAGGAAACAGGGGCCGCGCGAGGAGATCATTCCCCTGGACCCTGAGCATTCGACAGTGCGGCGGAGAGGGTAGATTTGGAGGTCAAACTTCGTTTTCGTGGCCGAAAACGGAGTCTGAGCGGGTCGCGCTGGCGGAGGCGCTGGAAGTCGAGGCCCGCTGCGGCGCGTCTTCGCGCTCCTCTCTCAGCCTGAGCCTCAGCCTCAGCCTGAGCCTTTCTCTCTTGCGAGTTAGAACGAAAGGCTCGAGCTGAGGCTGAGGAGGGGCCGAGTTGACCGGAAACTCGGGAAGATGCACAAAGACGCATGTGGAGAGGTGCCCGAGTGGTCGAAGGGGCACGCCTGGAGAGCGTGTGTGCCCAAAAGGTACCGTGGGTTCGAATCCCACCCTCTCCGTTCGCATCGGTGAGTGCGGCCCGCCCGGCGGGGCCGCACGTCTCGACCCCGCGTCGCGAAATGTCGATTTGCCAGTGGCGGGGATTACCGCTAAGAATGAGGTCAGATCGCAGAGTCGATTCCCGCTTCCGGCAGTGCCCGAGATCAGCGGGCAGGAGGATGGGCAGCAGTGATAGCTAGGTCCCGCGCAAGAGAGCGTCGCGAACTCCGTCAGGTCCGGAAGGAAGCAGCGGTACCGACTGCCTCTCTGTGCCGCGGGGAAGCCTAGCTATCACTGGTGCCCGTCCGAACACCGATGTCGTATCTGGTTTCGGCGCGGCGCTGGCGACCGCAGACGTTCGAGGACCTGGTCGGGCAGGAGCACGTCTCTCGCACGCTGCGCCAACGCCATCCGCGCCGGGCGCGTCGCCCACGCCTTCCTGTTCACCGGCGTGCGCGGCGTCGGCAAGACCACCGCCGCGCGCATCCTGGCCAAGGCGCTCAACTGCGAGAAGGGCCCGACGCCGACCCCGTGCAACGCCTGCACGAACTGCCAGGAAATCACCGCGGGCAGCGCGGTCGACGTCCTCGAGATCGACGGCGCCTCCAACACCGGCGTCGACGACGTGCGCGAGATCATCGAGAACGTGCGCTACCGAGCCGCGCAAGAGCCGCTTCAAGATCTACATCATCGACGAGGTGCACATGCTCTCCAACAGCGCGTTCAACGCGCTGCTGAAGACGCTCGAGGAGCCGCCGCCGCACGTCAAGTTCATCTTCGCCACCACCGACCCCCAGAAGCTGCCCGCCACGGTCCAGTCGCGCTGCCAGCGCTACGACTTCCGCCGCATCCCGCTGCGCCTGGTGGTCGAGCGCCTGCGCCGGATCGTCGATGCGGAGAAGATCGAGATGAGCGACCGGGCGCTGTTCATGCTGGCGCGCGAGGGAGAGGGCTGCATGCGCGACGCGCAGTCGCTGCTCGACCAGGTGCTGGCCGGCGCCGGAGATCGGGTGCGCGACGAGGACGTCGGCGCGGCGCTCGGAATCGCCGACCGCCAGGTGGTCTTCGACGTCGGCGAGGCGCTGATCGGACGCGACGCGACGCGTGCGCTGCAGTTGCTCGCCGGCGTCTACGAGCACGGCTACGACCTGCGGCGCCTGACGCGCGACGTGCTCGAGCACTTTCGCAACCTTGCCGTCGCCAAGGTCAGCGACGGCAAGCTGCTTCCCGACGTGACGGACGAGGAGGCGGTGGCTTTGCGCCAGCAGGCGGAGCGCGTTTCCGCGGAGGACTGCGACCGCGCCTTCCACGTCCTGCAGGAGACGGACGACGAGGTGGGCCGCTCCCCCTATCCGAAGCTGGTGCTGGAGATGGCGCTGATCAAGATCGCCAGCATGGCGCCTCTCGTGCCCATCGCCGACGTCCTCGACCGCATCGAGGAGCTCGACGCGCGGCTGCGGCGCTCCGGTCCGGCGGCCGGCGGCGGCAGCGGCGCGCCGCCCCGGCCGAGGCGACCGGCGCCCGACGAGCGGCCGGCAACGCCGCGCGCCGAGCGGCGGCGCGCGAAGCGCCGCCGAGGTGGCGCAGCCGCCTCCGGCGCCCTCCGCGCCCTCCGCCTCTGGCGAGGCGCCCGTGGCGTGGGAGGAATTCGTCTCGTTCGTCGGACAGGAGAGGCCGGCGCTGGCCACGCATCTGGCGACCTGCCGCCTGGCCGGGGCGGACGGCGCGGCGCTGCAGATCGAGGCGCCGGCCGGCTTTCGCTACAACTACCTGGCACGCCGCGAGCACCTGGCGGAGATCGAGGACCTGGCGCAGCGCTTCTTCCGGCGCGACGTGCGCGCCGAGCTGACGGCGCACAGCCCGTCGAACGGGACGGCGGAGGAGGCGAGCGAAGCTCGGCCCTCGAGCGCCGACCTCACGGCGGCGGCGCTGGGAAACCCCGCGGTGCGGGCGGCGATGGATATCCTCGGCGGCGAGCTGGCCGAGGTGCGACCGCGCCGGCCGCGGCGACGGGAGGGCGGATGAGCAAGTTCGGACTCGGCGACATCATGAAGCAGGCGCAGGACCTGCAAGAGCAGCTGGCCAAGGTGCAGGCGGAGGCGGGGAGCAGAACGGTCGAAGCCTCCTCCGGCGGCGGCATGGTCAAGGTGGTGGTGAACGGCCGCCTCGAGGTGCTGCGGCTCAAGATCGAGCCGGAGGTTCTGCAGGGCGGAGACATGGAAATGGTGCAGGACCTCGTCATCGCCGCGGTCAATCAGGGGATCCGGTCGGCACAGCAGATGATGGCGGAAGAGATGAGCAAGCTGACCGGCGGCATGAAGATCCCCGGCCTCACCTGACTCGGCGCCGGCGCGACGACAGACGAGAGCTGCGCTGATTCCATGGGTGCCATTCCCGCCCCGCTGGCGCGCCTGATCCAGGAGCTGACCAAGCTCCCCGGCATCGGCGAGAAGACCGCGACGCGCCTCGCCTTTCACCTGACCCGCGCCGAGCGGCGCGACGTGGAGGGGCTGGCGGGCGCGCTGCTCGCCATGCGCGACGAGCTGCACACCTGCTCGGTGTGCTGCGCGCTGGCGGGCAGCGATCCGTGCGAGATGTGCGACGACTCGACCCGGCGCGCCGATCTGCTGTGCGTCGTCGAGGAAGCCGCGGACCTGGCGGCCGTCGAGCGCTCCGGCGGCTTCAAGGGTCGCTACCACGTCCTGCAGGGCTCGCTCGCCCCGCTCGACGGCGTCGGCCCCGACGAGCTCCGCATCACCGAGCTGTTGCGCCGCCTCGGGGACGGCGCGGTGCGCGAGGTGATCATCGCCACCAATCCGACCACCGAGGGGGAGGCGACGGCGCTCTACCTCGCCAGGCTGATCAAGCCGCTCGGCGTGACGGTGACGCGCATCGCGCACGGCCTGCCCGTGGGCGGAGACGTCGAGTACGCCGACCTCGCCACGCTGGGGAAAGCCCTCGAGGGGCGGCGGGAGATGTAGGGGGAAGTGCTGAAGTGCGGACGTGTGGACGTGTGGACGTGCTGACGTGCTGACGTGCTGACGTGCTGAGGTAGAGGCATGGCTAGCGTCGATACACTCGAAGGGGGCTGCCACTGCGGCGGGGTGCGCTTTCGCGTGCTGGTGGAGAAGTACGAGGGGATCGAGTGCAACTGCTCGATCTGTCTCAAGAAGGGGTTCCTGCATCTCGTCGTGCCCGCCGACCGCTTCACGTTGTTGGCCGGCGAGGACCTTCTGACCACCTACCGATTCAACACCCGCGTCGCTCGCCACACTTTCTGCCGGGTCTGCGGCATCCATCCGTTCTACACGCCGCGCTCGCACCCGGAAGGAGTCGACGTCAACATCCGCTGCCTCGACGGCGACGCCGCCGCCCGTTTCCACATCGAGCCGTTCGATGGCATCCACTGGGAAGAGAACGTCGAACAGATTCGGTGAGGACGTGAGGATGTGCTGACGTGCTGACGTGCTGACGTGCTGACGTGCTGACGTCACGTGGCACGTCTGGAGCAGTACGCGTTGGGCTGCCGGGCGGCTTGACGCAAAAAGTCGAGTCAGCTCCCACTCGTCATTCGCGCGAAAGCGGGAATCCGGGTCGCGGAGCCACCACCACTCCCCTGGATACCCGCTTTCGCGGGTATGACTGGCTTGTTGCGCGCAGGTCTCCCATCACGAAGACTTTTTTGTGCATGGGCCTGCCGGAAACGGCGTCCGCCAGTCAGCACGTCAGCACGTCAACACATCAGCACATCAGCACATCAGCACGTCAGCACGTCAGCACGTCAGCACGTCAGCACGTCCACACGTCACACGGCCCCCGTCGCCTCCCTCACCGCCCGAACAGCTTCTCCAACCCCTTCCGCAACAGCTTGTCCGTCGATCCACCTTTGGCGCCGGGCGTCTCGCGGCGCCGCGCCGCTCCCTTGCCGCCGAGCAACTTGTCCAGCCCCTCGCCCAGCAGCGCGCGCTGCAGCACCTGCAACACGAAGTCCGAATCGACCCGGACCCGCAGGTCCGAGAACGTGCCCTTCAGCCGGAAGGGAATCTCCAGTCGGCCGTCACCCTTGGTCAACGAGCGCAGCGGCTTCGCCGCGGCGAGTAGGTCGTCGGTCAGCTTGCGGGAGGTGGACAGCGTCGCGGTGATGTCGAGGTGCTGGTCGAACGCGACCCACCCCTTGCCGCGCACCGTGTAGTCGCGGGCGGCCACGGTGAGGTCGTCGGTGGTCGCCCGCCCGCCGTCGATGCGGACCGTCGCGCCCAACTGGTCGAAGCGGGTGTCGCCCGTTCCGAACAGGGCCGGGTACTTGTCGCGTACGTGCGCCGAGAGAATCTTCGTCAGACCGCCGATTCCGGTCAGACCGCTCAACACGTTCTCCGCGATGTTGACGTCCTTCAGCAAGCCGTCGGCGATATCGACCCGGCCGCGGCCGTGCAGGGTCTTCTGAATCGTCTGCCAGCCGCTGCCGGTGCCGCGCAAGGACACGTCGGTACGCAGGCGGCCGCTCAGGTGCGCCGCGCCGGAGGACATCTGGCTGCGCAGCAACGGCGTGAGGGCGATGTTTCGGGCGCTGGACTGCATGTCGAAGACCGGCGGTCCGGAGTCGGGCCGCTCGTACGTTCCGGCTCCCGAGTAGGTGCCGTCGAAGGCGCGCAGCTCGATGTGCGGCACGCTCACCGTGCCGCCGCGAACGGAGAACCTGGAGCGCAGATCGCGATAGTCGATGTTGCGCAGGCGGCCACTGCCGGACGCCAGGCTGCCGTCGGCGGTGGGCGCGCCGTCGCGCAGCGTCAGGGTCGTGTCGAGGACGACGTCGCGCAGCAGCTCGTCCGGCTTGGTGTTCTGCATGCCGAGCGAGGCGGGCCGCAGGGCGGGGGAGCGCACCTTTACGGAGACCTCGGGCGAGGCGAAGTCCGTCACCGTGGCACTCGCCTCGATCGGCGAGCCGCCGAGCGCGAAGTCGGTCCGTGGCAGGACGGCGCGCTCGCCGCGCAGCGCGATCGTGGTGGTGAGCCCCTGAATGCGGAGCGGGTCGTTCTCGGCGCCCCCGCCGACGCCGGCGAGGGACAGGCTGCCGTCGAGCTTCGGCACGCGGCCTCCGCCGACGCCGCCGCTGGCGTGAACGTGCGGCTCGAGCGTTCCCGACAGTTCGTAGCCGGAGAGTGAGGGGAAAATCTCGTCGAGCCCGGCGAGCGAGGAGGGCGCGCCGTCGATCTGCAGGTCGACGGTGGGGCTCGCGCCGGTGCGGATCGTCCCCTTCGCCCGCAGGTCGAGCTCTCGGAGAACGAGCGAGGCACTGTCCAGCTCGACCTGTCCGTCCGCCCGCCGCGCCGCGACGGCGATGCGCAGCGGCGTGCCGGCGGGCTTGCGAAGCGCGGTCCCCCACGCGAGAGCGGCGTCGGTTCCGTCCATCGAGGCGGTCAGGGCGAGGTCGGGTACGGCTCCCTTCAGCGTCGCGTCGACGCGGATCGGGTCCTTCGAAGACAGGGCGGGGGGAAGCGCGCCGGCGAGCGCCGGCAGCTGGCGCAGGTCGTCGATCACCAGCGGTCCGACCGTGAGCGCGAGATCCAGCGGCAGGG
This sequence comes from uncultured bacterium, assembly GCA_963721115.1. Taxonomy (GTDB): domain Bacteria; phylum Desulfobacterota; class Binatia; order HRBIN30; family CADEER01; genus CAVRIA01. Next base: position 26,134 of record CAVRIA010000014.1, on the reverse strand, counting down.
CGTCGAGCTCCAGGTTCGTGCCGATCGGCCCGACGGTGCCGGAGACGCGCAGGTTGCGCTCGCTGGTGCCGAATACCGCGGCGCGGAAATCGACGCCGACCGGCGTCGCCGGGCGCAGCCCCGTGACCTGGAGGTCGAGCCGGCGCGTTTCGATCGACGTCGGTGGCGACACGGCGCGGTCGACGAAGTGCACGGTGCCGCCGTTGATGACGAGCGCGTCGATGCGCACGGGTGGCGCCGCCTGCTCCGCCGCCTCCGCCCGGGCCACGCCGGCCAGCGCGGGGAGGAGATGGCGCGCGGTCGCGGCTGGCGCCGGCTTGGCTCCTCCCAGCGACTCGACGTTGTAGCCCCGCGCGCTGTGGATGATCGTGAGCTCGGGGCGTTCGAGCCTGAGGCTGCGCAGCTCGTAGGTGCCGAACAGGGCGGGCAGGATTGCCATGCGGCCGCGAACCTCCTCGGCGCGCAGAAACGGTTGGTCGGAGAAGGCCGGATCGTCGCCGACGCGCAGCCCCGTCACCCGGGCGCCGAGCCCGCCGCGCAGCGAGACCTCGATGCGCTCGAACGACACCGGCCGGCCGACCGCCTGCGACGCCTGCTCCGCCAGCCAGGCCCTGTTGCGCTCGAGATAGGAGTCGAGGTTGAGGAGGGAGAAGATCGCGCCGGCGACCAGAGCGAGGACGAGGACGCCCAGGACGATCCACTTGGTCATGTTCGGTTTTGCGCCGCGCGCGGCGCGACGAAGAGGCTCATCGCGCCGCGGCGGGCGTCATTCGAGCTCGTGCGAGAATCGGATGTTCTTCTTCTTCATCCCCTCGAGGACGATCTCGGCGCCGCCGCTGCGCATCATCCACTCGAGCCTGTGGTCGCGGTACTCGCGCGCGAATTGGCCGCTCTCGACCAGCTGGGGGAGCATCTCGAAGCCCACCATCGCGTCGGCCGCGGCCTTGAAGGTCTTCTGCACGCTCGGCCGCGAGCCGATGCGCTCGAGCCACGCGGCGAGCCCCGAGCCCTTGCGCGGGCCGTTGCCGGCCAGCGCCGCGATGTGCACCGCCGGGCCGACGGAGAGGTCGCCCCAGCCGAACGAGTCGCCGTTGAAGTAAGGGGTCGTGGCCGAGCCGGCGCTCGAGCCAGGCGTTGGCGCCGGCGGTCTGCTCGGCGGCGCGCGCCAGCAGGCGGTCGGCGAGCTCGCCCTTGGCGCGGCCGAAGGCGCGGATCTCCAGGACGCCCCAGTTGATCGCCTCGTAGTAGGTGTCGCACATCTCCTCGATCATGCGCAGGCGCGCCCGCTCGGCGGGCAGGGCGGGGAGCAGGGGTGGCTTCGGCCAGCGCTCCTCGACGTACTCGAGGATGATCGTCGAGTCGAAGATCGCGGTCTGGTCGGCGACCACGAGCGAAGGCACCTCGCGGCGCGGGTTGGTGGCGGCGAAGGCCTCGTCGCCGCCGCTCAGGATGTCCGGCAGGCGGGACTCGAACGGGACCTCCTTCTCCATCAGTGCGATCTTGACCTTCTGGGCGTAGGGCGAAAGGGGATGCTCGTAGAGGATGATCATGCCGGGCAATAGATCACAGGCCGAAGGCCCGTCGCAATGAGCGGGGACCGGTTGCCGTCGGCGTCCGGCGGGATTAGGAGAACGGCATGGCGTCGCTGCCGGGCCGCACCATCCTGCACGTCGACCTCGACGCGTTCTTCGCCGCCGTCGAGGTGCGGGAGCGGCCGGAGCTGCGCGGCACGCCGGTGGTGGTCGGGGCGGACCCACGCGGCGGGCGCGGCCGTGGGGTGGTGGCGGCGGCGAGCTACGAGGCGCGCACCTTCGGCATCCACTCGGCGATGCCGATCTCGGAGGCCTACCGGCGCTGTCCCGGGGCCGCGTACCTGCGCCCGCGCGGCGCTCTCTACGCCGAGGTGTCGCGGCGCTTCATGGCGATCCTGCGCCGCTACACGGACCTGGTCGAGGCGCTCAGCATCGACGAGGCGTTTCTCGACGTGACGGCGAGCCGGTCGCTGTTCGGCGACGGGGAGGCGATCGCCCGGCGCATCAAGGACGACGTGCGGCGCGAGGAGGGCGTCGTCGCCTCGGTCGGCGTCGCCCCGAGCAAGTTTCTGGCGAAGATCGCTTCCGATCTGCGCAAGCCCGACGCGCTCGTCGTGGTGGCGCCCGACCGCGTCGGCGAATTCCTCGCCGAGCTGCCGGTCGAACGCCTGTGGGGCGCCGGCCGAAGGCGGTGGAGCGGTTTCGCCGCCTCGGCGCGCGGACCTTCGGCGAGGTGGCGCGGCTGCCGGAAGAGAGGCTGATCGACGCCTTCGGAGAGTCGCTCGGCCGCCACTTCCACCGCCTCGCGACCGGCGTCGACACGCGCCCGGTGGTGCCGGATCACGAGCGCAAGTCGGTGGGTCGGGAGACGACGTTCTCGGAGGACGTCGGCGACCGGGCGCTCGTCGAGCGCACCCTGCTCGATCTGGTCGACCAGGTGGCGCAGCGCCTGCGCCGCCATCACCTGGCGGGGCAGACCGTCACGGTCAAGCTGCGCACGGCCGACTTCGTCACCCTGACCCGGCAGGAGCGGCTGCCGGCGCCCGCCGACACGACCGACGCGATCTGGCCCCCGGCGCGCCGCCTGCTCGCCAAGGCCGACGCGACACGGCAGCCCATCCGCCTGGTCGGCGTGTCGGTGTCGAGCTTCGCGGAGCAGGCGCAGCTCTCGCTCTTCGACGCCGGCGGGCGCGACAAGAGCCGGCGCATTGCCGGCGCCATCGACGCGGTGACGGCCCGCTTCGGGGACGGCGCGATCGTGCGCGGCGAGCTGCTCGGCGCGCCGCGGCGGCGCAACGACGGCACCGAACGACCTCCCGACGAACCGTGAGTGAGGCATGCCGACGCATCGACGTTTCCTGCTCGCGGGTCTGACTCTGCTCGCCGCCCTCCTGCCGTCGTGTCACCGCGACGCGGCGGCGCGGCCCGAGATCCGTCTGCCGGCGAACGCCAGCGTGATCATCGTCGTCCTCGACGCCTGCCGCGCCGACAAGCTCGGTTGCTACGGCTTCCCGCGCCCGACGTCGCCCGACATCGACGCCTTCGCCGCCGATCCGCAGTCGCTGGTCTTCCGCCGCGCCTACGTGCAGGGCAACTGGACCAAGCCGTCGACGGCATCCCTGTTCACCGGCCTCTACGTGCACCAGCACGGCCTCACCATGCCCCCGTTTTTGAAGATCGGCGGTGCGGAGAGGAGCTATCGCACGCAGCGTCTCGACGACCATCTGGTGACCCTGGCGGAGGCCCTGAAGGGGGCCGGGTTCGCCACCCTCGGCGTGGTGAAGAGCCTGCACCTGGTTCCCGAGGACGGCTTCGCGCAGGGATTCGAGGAGTACTACACGCCGCAGAACACACCCGCCGACGATCCGAACCTGCTGCGCACGTTCGTCGATCATCTGGGCCGCACGCGTGGCCGCGTCTTCGCCTACCTGCACCTCAACGCCTGCCACCAGCCCTTCGCGGCACCCGAGCGCGATCCTACCTACATGCAGCGCTACGGCTTCCCGTACGACGAGCAGGCGCGCCGCGCCGCCGGGGTGGATTTCACCACCACCGCGATCAAGGAGAAGATCTTCGGCGGCCAGTTGCGGCTGACCGCGGACGATGTGAGGTTCCTGCACCTGATCTACGAGGCCAATCTGCGCCGCGTCGACGAGCAGCTGGTCGGCCCCCTGCTGGCGCGCCTGCGCGCGATCGGGCGCTACGACGACAGTCTGCTCATCCTCACCGCCGATCACGGCGAGGAGCTGTACGACCACGGCGGGTACGCGCACGGCAAGTCACTGTGGGAAGAGGTCATCCACGTGCCGCTGATCCTGAAGTTCCCGCGCGGAACGAACCTGGCGGGCTGGCCCCACCAGGTGGACGACATCATCCGCAGCGTCGACCTCATGCCCTCGATCCTGGACCTCGCCGGAGTGCCGGCCCCGAAAGGGCTGGCGGGACGCGCGGTCTTCCGCCAGGGCTTCGCGGACGATGCCTTCTCCGAGCAGGGCGCGGACGCCTGGGCGCTGGTGCGCGGCGAGCAGAAGCTGGTGGCCGACGCGACGGGGCGCCGCTGGCTCTTCGATCTGTCGGCCGACCCGCTCGAGCACGACAACCTCGCCCACCGCGAGCCCGACCGACTGGCCGCCATGGAGGCAGTCGCGCGCGATCTCATCGCCGCGTCGCGTGGCGGCGGCCGCTCCGAGCTGATCGAGACGAAGCTTCCCCCGGCCGCCGTCGAGAGGCTGCGCAACCTCGGCTACCTGCCGGCCGAGGAGTGATCGCGCCGCGCGGCGCCGGCTTGCGCGCGCAGGTCGAAGGCGAACAGAAGGTCGTCTTCGTAGATGGGTCGGCCGAGGACGGCGGCGACCTGCGCGGCGATGCGCGTCTCGCGGGCGTCGAGCTGAAAGGGGTACCGCGCCAGGTCGGGAAATCGCTTGTGAAAGAGCAGGTAGCGAAAGCCGTCCAGGTGCAGTCGGTGCAGATCGGCGGCGACCTCGGCATCGGTTAGGTTAGGAGAAGGCGGCCCGAATCGGTCCAACGCGCGCAGCAAAGGGACGGACTCGAGATAGGCCCGCGTCGCCGCGGGCAGGCGCGACAGGTGGCCGCACTGGATCGGCTTGGCGTGGACGGTCTGATAGAACATGTAGACCTTGTCCAGCCAGCGCGGGTGCGACGGCACCTCGGCTATCGCGTAGGCCTCGCCGTCGGTTGCCAGCCGGCGGTAGAACGGAGACACCGCCGGCCGCGTCGAGGGGAACGGCGGACACGCGTACTCGAGCAGCAGCAGCGCCGCCGCGGCGAGCGTCAGGGACGCGCGCCACGAGGGGCGGCGCACGCGGGCCAATAGCCGCCGCCACGCCAGGCGCCGCCGCGACGGCGAAGCAGAGCATGGCGGCGGGGACGAAGCGATTGGGAGCCCGCATGACACCGGCGTCCGGCAGCCACGAGTAGAGCAGCGGGATGCTCGTGCTCTGCTCGCCGAGCAGCAGGCGCGGGCCGAGCGAGACGAGAACGAAGAAGAGGCCGCACAGGGACCAGGTCCAGAACTCCGGGCTGCCGCGCTCGCTGACGCAGCCGACGCCGAGAAGGGCGATCAGAGCGAAGCCGAGGAAGGCGATCTTGCCGACGGTCACCGGCCACGAGTTCACCGACGCCGCCGCCGACCAGCGGCCCCAGAGAAGGCTGTCGCGCGGCGGAACGACCAGACGGTCGAGGCTGATCGCCTTGGTGACCTGCTTCTGCCGGTAGTCGCGCGGCACCGGTACCGGCCCGGCGCGCGCAACCCGCAGCAGGTAGGGGGCGCTCAGGGCCAGGGTGCACGCGGCGACCGCCGCGTAGCGCAGGACCGCCCCCTTCCACGTGCTGCGGCCGCGCAGGGCCGCGCCGAGGTACAGGAAGCCGAGCAGGTAGAAGCCGGCGACGGTGTACTCGGGGCGGGTGAGGAGGCCGAGCAGGGCGAAGACGCGCCGCGCCGGCGGCGGCGCGGGCGCCGCGGCGCGCCGATGGGGAGTCGAGCAGGCTCAGGCCGGCGAGTAGAAACAGCGGCAGCCACAGGCCGGCGACGATGTCCGGGTGGGCGCGCGCCTGGTCGAGCCGATACGGACAGAAGCCGTACACGACACCGGCGAGCAGGGCGGCGGGAACCGAGCCCGTGACGCGCAGCGCCAGACGCGTAGGCGGCGAATGCCGAGGAGAAGAGGGCGGCGAGGAGGACGAGGTTCAGCAGCGTCACCAGCCCGACGTGCGGCAGGGCGACGATGCTCCAGGCGGTGAGCGGGGCGGCGAGCGTGTGGTAGATCAGGCTGGCGCCGTAGGGGAAGTAGAGATACGGGGTGGTGAGCGGATCGCCGCCCTGGGCGGCGGCCCGCGCCAGCCACCAGGCGTCCCAGGGGAAGATCCAGATGTCGCTGTTGTCGCCCGCCAAGCGCGTGGCGAGGTGGGTCGCCAACGGGTAGGTGAGGAGCAGCGAGCAGGCCGCGTAGAACGCGGCGACGGCGACGTGAACGGCCCGCCGGGGCGCCGTCATTTCATGTATCCGAGGCGGCGCAGGGCTTCCCGTTCCTCGTCGGTCAGGATCGCGCCGCGGCGGTAGCGCGATTCGATGAAGTGCTTCTTGGCGGCGGGGTCCTTGGCGTCGGCACGGCTGACCACCGGAAAGGGCATCCGGTAGCTGAGCAGGTCGACCATCAACGGCGCCACGGCGGCCGTCAGGTCGGTCTGACACCGATCCGGCGCATCGGGCGGAAGGCGCGTATCGGTGGCGAGCCGGGGCCAGACCGAGGCGAGCGCCGCATCGGCGAGAACGAAGCCGGGGCGCAGCGCCGGCGGTGCGAACCTCCACCACACGGCGCATCCTTCGCCGTGCGCCGCCACGACCAGCTGGCCGGGGACGTTCAGCAGCGTCGCCGGCGGCGCCCCCGGCCGCCGTCCCTGCTCGGCCACGGCGCGCAGGTCCGCCGCGCCCGTCTTGGCGGGGCTCGGCAGGCCCGCGGCATTGAGGAGAGTGGGAAAGAGATCGATCACCGAGACCGGAGCGGCGATCTCGCGACCGCGCAGGGCGGCGCCCGCCGAGGCGGGGAACTTGACGAGCAGCGGCACGTGCGCCTCCGCGTCGTCGACCGTCTTGCCGTGCAGGAACCAGATTCCCCGCTCGCCCAACGACTCGCCGTGATCCGCGACCACGACGATCGTCGCCTCGTCGTACCAACCAAGCTCGCGCAGCCGATCCAGCAGCACGCCGATCTGCGCGTCGGCGGCGGCGATCTCGCCGTCGTAGCGGCCGACGTACTCGCTGACGTAGCGCAGGCCGGGTATGCGCTGGTAGGCGGCGACGCGGTCGAGCGGCACGAGCGGGCCGGCGGCGGGCAGGGCGAAGTCGTGCAGGAAGGGTTCGGGAGGCGTGTAGGGGCCGTGCGGCTCGATGAGGTGCAGGAAGAGGAAGGCCTTCGGATCGCCCGCCGCCAGCCAGTCGAGGGCCCGCTCGACGGTCTTGGCGGCCGGCCTCTCGTAGTTGTCGCGGAACGCTTCGCGCGTGCGGACGTCGTCGTCGTAGACGTCGAAGCCCTGCTCGAAGCCGCTGAAGTCGCGCACCATGACGAAGCTGCTGACGAAGCCCCCGGTTCGGTAGCCGCCGGCGCGCATCAGCTCCGCCAGCGTCGTCATCTCGGGCGGCAGCAGCAGGTAGAGGCGGCGGACCCCGTGCCGGTTCGGGTACAGCCCGGTCAGCATCGAGGCGATCGCCGGCGTCGTGAAGGTGAGGGTGGTGTAGGCATGCGTGAAGCGGACGCCGTCCTTCTCCAGGGAGCACATGTGCGGGCTGGTCGGCCGATCGTAGCCGTAACAGCTCAGGTGGTCGGCGCGCAGCGTGTCGACGACGATGAGGACGACGGGACCGCGGCGGAGAGCGGGGCGGCGCGTTCTTCGTGCACCCGGAGCCGGCGGCGAGAAGGACGCCGCAGGCGAGAGCGACGGCGAGTGCGGAGAGGGAAGGGCGCAGTTGCAGCAGGGGATCATGGATGGGCTAGCCCAGCGAGGGGGGAGGCGCCTGCGAGCGCGGCGCCGGGTCGCGCGGGGAGTCGAACCCGAGCTCCGCTGCCTGCAGGACGTCGCGCCGCACGTAGACCTGGATGTCACGAAACGGCGGGTTGGTAAACACCAGGTCGTAGCGTCCCGCCGCCGCGCGGAGAATGGCGGCGGCGATCGGTCGCGGCAGCCGTCCGCTCAGGACGATCTGCTCGGGCGGGCGGAGCCGCACCGCGGCGACGAAGTCGATCGCCGACAGGTAGTGCGTCTGCAGTCGCTTGAAGGAGACCACGGCGAGGTTGGGCGGCACCTCGTAGCCGGCGCGAAAGGCGTACATGGGGCGATCGGTGACGACGGTGTGCGTGCGGTCGCGATAGCGCTCCATCGCCGCCAGCGCCTGCAACGGCGCCGCTCCGCGCTCTACCCAGGGAGGAAAGGCGAGCTTCGCCCCGGCGATGGCGTCGTAGGCCAGCGACGTCAGGAGGAGCAAGGCCAGCGCCTGCGCTCCGAAGCGGACGGCACGCGGTCGCGGCACCTCGGCTCGCCCGCTGGCCAAGAGCGCCGCCAGGCCGACGCCGGCGATCGGGCAGGCCGCTACCGTGAAGAGCAGGTAGTGGTGGTACCAGACCGGAGCCTCGAGACCGAGGACGGCGAGCGCTGCCAGGCCCCACGCGGAGAGCACGAGCAGGTCGTAGCGGCGGCGCGCGGCGGCAGCCCCGGTGCCGACCGCGGCGAGCAGCGCCACCTGCCAGTTGTCGCGCAGGATGGCGATCGGGGTCGCCGCATCGAAGCGGGCGGCGAGGTCGAGAGCGCGGGCCGAGGCGTGTGGCGAGTAGAGCTGCCAGAGATTGCCGGCCCCGACGAGGACGGCGAACAGCCCCAGAACCGCCGCGGCGGTAGCGGCCGTCCACGCGAGGGCGGGTGTCCACCAGGCACCGCCGGGTCGCCGCTCGAGCCATCCGGCGAGCAGCAGCCAGGCGGCGAACAGCGGCACCAGGAAGAGAGTGAAGAGCTTGGTGGCGAGGGAGCAGGCCATGAGCACGGCGCCGGCCGCGATCCACCAGCGCGACGCGCCGGGGCGCCAGTGGACGAGCGCCCACAGGGCGAGGAGCGCGAAGGCCAGGGCGGGCAGGCCGATCATGATGGACACGCTGAGGAGCGCGAAGCTCGACGTGAGCGGCAGCAGCGCACAGGCGGCGAGGGCGGCGCCGTGCCCGCAGGCGAGGCGGACGAGATCGTACGACGCGAAAACGATCAGGGAGGCGAAGACCAGGACGAGCAGGCGCCCGGCGTCGACCTGCCAGCCGAAGGCGGAGAACCAGCCGTGCAGGAGGTGCGTGAACAGCGGCGGCTGGTCGCTCCAGATCTGCGTGTAGAGAGGATGGCCGCGATCGACGAGCAGCGCCTTGATGGCGTTGATTCCCTCGTCCGTGTCGAACTGAAAGACGCCGCGGTACGGATACACCGCCCAGAGGAGCGTGAAGTACGCGCCGCCGGCGGCGAGGGCGGGCAGGGGAGAGCTCGAGAGCTTGACGAAAGAAGAGCGCACGAGAGGTGATGTGGCATTGCCGGAGCGGGCGTCGCGGGTCAAGCAACGCCGAGCGTCATGGGAGAGATGCGAGCCCCACCAGCAAGGAGAGAAGAAGAAATGCAACCACGAAGGACACGAAGGGCACGAAGGAGAGATTGAGAAGGATGGTGCGCGCTCCGCGCGGTTCTTTGGATCGAACCTCAGCCTCAGCCCGAGCCTTTACCCTTGCCTACGAACCCGGGCGTAACCGGGTGAGTTTCAGAAGCGGCGGGTCTCACCCACGGCGAGGGTCCAGGCGCGGTCTTCGGGGAAGCCCTGGCGGGCGGCCTCGGCGTGGAACCAGCGCGGCGGCTCGTCCGGCGACTCGTCGGTCAGGTCGAACGTGCCGAAGTGCATGCCGACGACGGTGCGGGCTCGAAGGTCGCGCGCGGCGCGGATCGCTTCTTGCGGGTTCAGGTGGACGAAGTGCATGATCGACGGCGGATCGTAGGCGCCGATCGGAATCGCGGCGAGGTCGATGGGACCGAGGCGCTTGCCGATCTCGACAAATCCGTCGAAGTAGCCGGTGTCGCCGGCGTGGTAGAAGCGACGCGTCGGCCCTTCGACCACCCAGCCGGCCCACAGGCGCTCGTTCTCGTCGGTCAGCGAGCGTCCGGAGAAGTGCTGGGCGGGCACGCAGTGGACGCGCACCCGTCCGATCTCGACGTCCTGCCACCAGTCCAGCTCGGTGGCCTCGCCGCCGGCCGAGCGGATCAGCTCGCCGAGGCCGAGCGGGACGACGAAGCGCGCCCCGCGCGCCGCCAGCGCGGCGATGGAGGGAAGGTCGGTGTGATCGTAGTGGTCGTGCGAGACGAGGACGAAGTCGACGGCGGGGAGCTCGGCGAGCGGCACGCCCGGTGGCACCAGACGCTGCGGTCCGGCGAAGGAGACCGGGCTGGCGCGCTCGGAGAAGATCGGGTCGGTGAGAAAGGTCGCGCCGTCCATGCGCACCAGGAACGTCGAGTGGCCGATCCAGGTGACGCTGGGGTTGAGCTTCAGGGCGCGCCGGTCGTAGGGGACGAAGGGAGCGCCGCCGGCGCGGCCGGCGATCGAGGTCCACGCCTTGCGCAGGAGAAACGGCGCCATCGCGGTGAAGCCGGGCAGCGGCCGCCGCCCCGCCAGATTGACGAAACGCCCGTTCTCTCTCGGAGCCCCGGCTCTCGCCATGGTGACCGGAACGACCAGCAGCAGAGCCAGCGTCAGCGCCGCACGCATGCGCGCGCGGCTCCCGAGGCGGAGAGCTGGACGTGGCGGATCGATGAGGTGTTCATGCGGGGTTCAGGGTACAGTGTACGGGGTACGGGGTACAGCGTGCAGGAGGACAAAAGCCCCGAACCCCGAACCCCGTAAACCGCTACTCCACCGTGGTCTCGTAGGGGACGCCGTCGGGAACCGGTACCGGTACGAAGACGGTCGTTCCCTGCGTTCCCGCGGTGCGGGCGCTGGAGTCGACGGCGACGAAGGCGGTGTAGGTGGACATCAGACCGTAGTCGAGGGCGACGCGCGTGATCTGCGGCGCGATCGCCGCCGGGTCCTCGTGCGTGGCGCGGTCGGCCAGGTCGGCGATCTTCATGCGCGCCCACACGCTGGCGATGGCCGGATGGGCGCTCGCGGCGGCCTCCGGATCGACCCGCAGGGCGATGTCTCGAGTCTGCCCGCCGGCGCGGCCGGTGATCGAGACGGTCGCCGGTGCGCTGCCGGTGAAGCGCCCGGTGACGACGATCGGGCGGCCGACGAAGAGGTCGGGCAGGCGCTGCGGGTAGACGTCGCTGACGCCCAGGCCGCCCCAGTCGATTCGCACGTCGGTCAGCGCCGGGTGGGAGATGCGCTCGAAGAAGGCGTCGACGGCGCGCTGCGAGCCCTCGTCGAGACCGACGTAGGCGACCGCGCCGTTGCCGAGCAGGGCCATGCGCTCGAGCAGGTAGCGGTTGGTAGACGAGCCGACGCCGAAGCTGAAGATGCGCGAGGCGCCGAGGCGGCGGTGCACCTCGCCGAGGATCTCGGCCTCGTTGCCGATGTAGCCGTCGGTCATGAACGAGACGACGCGCAGGCGGCGCGGGTCGTGCGGGAAGTCGAGCGCCGCCTTGATCCCCTCGATCATCATCGTGCCGCCGCTGCCGTTCAGGGAGCGCAGGTAGGCCATGCCGCGCTCGACGTTGTCCGCCGTGGCGCGGATCGGAGAGGGGCCGAGCTGCGAGGCGTCGTTGGAGAAGCGGATGATCTGGAACGTGTCGTCCGGCCCGAGGCGGCGCAGGGCGCGCTCGACGGCGCTCTTGGCGAGCGCGATCGGCTCGCCGCTCATGCTGCCCGAGCAGTCGAGGACGAAGATCAGCTCCATCGGCGCGCGCGGCAGCGCGCGCAGGTCGTCGGGCGGCTGCAGCATCAGCGTGAAGTAGCCGCCGCGCCGGTCGCGATGGGTGAGGAACGCCGTCTTCACCCGGTCGCCCGCGAGCTTGTAGCGGAGGACGAAGTCCCTGTTCGGCACCCGGTCGAGCCGGCTCAGCGCGACGCGCCACCGGGTCGGCGAGACGACCGTCGTCTCGATGGCGTGGCTCGGGCTGGAGAGGTCCTCGATCTCCATTCCCGCCGTCGATGTCGACCGCCAGCGAGATGTCGTGGCCGCTGCGCTCGTTCGGGGGCCAGGTACGAGCACCTCCGTCTTCTGCCCCGACGCGCCGTGTCCACCGCGCGGCACCGCGCCGACGCCGTCGGTGCTTCCCGGCGGGTTGAAGCGCGGCCCGACCACCATGGGGAAGACGAACTCGTACTCGCCGTCGCGGTACGCCAGGGTGTTGAAGTAGGTCAGGTCGATGTCGATCGACTTGTCGGGCTCGATGTTGGCGACCGACTGGGTGAAGATGTTGGGGCGCTCCTGCGTGAGCAGCGAGGCGACGTACCCCTGCTGCTTCGCCTCCGCGTAGAGGCGCTCCGCCTCCTCGCGCTCGCGGATGATGCCGCGGATGCGGCGCTCGCCGATGGTCATCACGAACTCGTTCACCGCCGCGTTCTGCGGCAGGGGGAAGACGTACACCGCCTCGATCTTCCGGTCGTACGGGTTGTGGTACTGCTGGCGGACGTGAACGGTGGCGATGTAGCCGGCGATGCCGGCGTCGACATCCGTGTGCTTCAGCGGCAAGGGGACGTCGACGCCGCCGTCCGTTGCCTTGGCGCGCAACGACGGGTAGAGACTGCGGTCCTCCGCGGCCGGCTCGGCGGCGCCGGAGCGGGCGATGATCCAAAGCTCCTCTCCACTGGAGGGGGGCGGAATCTCCGCGCGGCGTTTCTCGTCGTCGGCACCTTGCGCTTGGCGGAAGCGCGCGAGGGGTTCCGGGGCAGCCTCCCCTATCGCGAACGGGGCGTTGCCGCGCGCGCCGCCGCTCTGCGCCTCACCGCCTGTCAGCCGGGGCGCCGCCGGTGCGGAGGCGGCGGACCCCAGGTCCTCGTCGGACTTGGCGAGCCGGTCGGACGGCGCCGGCGGTGCGAGCCCGACCTGCTGGGTCGGCGTGTCGTACTGCGTTTTGGACGCGCACGAGTAGAGGGCGATACCGATCGGCAGGAGGACGGCGAGGGTAGCGATCGCGGCGCGATGCTTCATGGTTTCTCTCCTTTCGGGCGTTCGATGGAGACCTTGGCTTCGATGGGCCGGCCGTCGGCGCCCGCGGCGACGATCAGCCGCGGCTCGTAGTCCGCTGGCGCGGGGCCTTCCTCGCGCATGTGCAAGGTGGCGACGCGGACGCGGCCGTGCGGCAGGTCGCCGCCGGTATTGAATGCGGCGAGGACGATGCGTCCGCCGCGCAGCGCGGCGGGGTCGTAGTAGGGCGGCTCGTGGAAGGGGCCGGCCGCGCCGCCCTCGACGCCGGCGATGACGGCGCCGGGACCGGCGGTGATCTCGATCTGGTAGGCGGCCAGTGGGGTCGCCCCGGAATCGATGTAGACGTCGAGTGCGACGAAGTTCGGAGCAGCAAGGACGGGATGGGCCGTCGCCAGCCACAGACCGAGGCCGAGAAGAAGGTGGAGGAGGTGCCGCCGGGCCATGCGGGTCACGCCCCTCGCAGGCGAACCGCCGAGGCGGCGACGAGGTCGACGTCGGCGCGGTCGACGACGCGGTCGCGGTTCAGGTCCCAGTGCGCGCTCGCCCGGTGCGCGTCGACCGCACGGGCGAGGGCGAAGGCGTCGAGGATGTCGATGCGGCCGTCGCCGTTGACGTCGGCCGAAAGCGCCGGCGTAGAGAGCGCCTGGCGCGGGGCGAGCGGAGCCTGCGTGCTGCGGGCGCCGTCCAGGAACGACGCGATGGCGAGTACCGCCACGGCGGCGGCCGCCCAGCGGGCGGCGACGTCGGGAACGCGCAGCCCGGAGCGGTCCTTTCTCGCCCGCACCGCCTGCTTGCGGGCGTTCCAGAGGATGCGCGCCTCGCGATCGGCCGGAACATCGAACGGCGGGTGGTGAATCCGCCGCAGAGCCGAGGACAGGTCGGTGATCTCGGCGAGGGCTTGCCGGCACGCGGCACAGCGTTCGAGATGTGCCCGGTCCTCGTCCGGCGCCTCGCCTGCGCGGGCGGCGTCCAGACTCAGGAGGTCGAGATGCGCTTCGAGGGGGTCGCGCTCTTGGGGTTCGCGTGCCATTCGAACCGTTTAGCGCCGAAGAACCCGAAAAGGTTCATTTGCCGCCCCGCTTCGAAACCTGTCCCCCCTTCCCCTTGTCGGCCTGGAACGGATCAGTGGCGCAGGGGCGGGAATTTGCGGTCCGTGACGAGTCGGTCGCAGAGGCGGCGCGCCGAGGCGACGGTCTCCGGGTGGTCCCTCTCCATGGCGTCGAGAACCTGCCGCGGCGAGATGCCGCGCTGCATGGCATTCACCACCATCCGGGTGAAAGCGAGCTTCGTGCGTGGCGACAAATCGGCGAACAGCGCACGGATCAGGTCATCGACTTCTCGTGCGTTCCGCATGGCGTCTGCCTCGTGTGATGTAGTTTCGACTCTCCATGGAAAGTACGACGCGTACGTTTCACGACTATCACAAAAGCGACTCTCTGTATAGTAGGCCAGCCGCCGCCGAGTCGATGATCTCGGCAGCCCACGTCGATCCGACGAAGGAGGCTCGAGGCTGCTAGCGCCTCATTCAACTTTGCGGCCGGTGCTCGGCCGGGCCGCCGTGGCGCGAGAGGTTGTGGGCGGTGTTGACGAGCCCGACGTGGGAGAAGGCCTGCGGGTAGTTGCCGAGCAGGCGGCGATCGGCGACGTCGTAGCTCTCGGCGAGCAGGCCGACGTCGTTGCGGACGGCGAGAAGCCGCTCGAAGGTGCGCTTGGCGTCTTCGTGCCGGCCCTGCAGCTCCAGGTTGTCGGCCAGCCAGAAGGTGCAGAGCAGGAACGCCCCCTCGCCGTGCGGCAGGCCGTCGACCTCGGGGTCGTTCTGGTAGCGCATGGCGAAGCCGTCGGTGACCAGGTGGCGTTCGATGGCGGCGACGGTGCCGCGCACGCGCGGATCGTCCGCCGCCAGGAAGCCGACCAGCGGCATCAGCAGAAGGCTGGCATCCAGACGCTTGGAGCCGTAGGACTGCACGAAGGAGCCGAGCTCCCCGTCGAACCCGTGGCTGCACACCTCGTCGTGGATTTCGGCCCGCACGCCGGCGCCACTTGACGGCGGGTCCTTCCAGGCCGAAGCGCTCGACGGCCTTGACGGCGCGGTCCATGGCCACCCAGGCCATCATCTTGGAATGGGTGAAGTGGCGGCGCTTGCCGCGCACCTCCCAGATGCCCTCGTCCGGCTCGTGCCAGGCGGATTCGAGATGATCGAGCAGGGCGCGCTCCAGGCTCCAGGCGGCGGGATCGGGCTGCACCCCGGCGCGCCAGGACTGGTGCATCGCGTCGAGCACCTCGCCGAAGACGTCGAGCTGCATCTGGTTGTGCGCGGCGTTGCCGATGCGAACCGGAGCCGATTCCTCGTAGCCGGGGAGCCAGGGGATCTCGAGCTCGGGCAGCCGGCGTTCGCCCCCGATGCCGTACATGATGTGGAGCTGCTCCGGCTGTCCGGCGGCGGCGCGCAGCAGCCACTCGCGCCAGGCGGCGGCCTCTTCCTCGTAGCCGGCATTGAGGAGGGCGTACAGGGTGAAGGTCGCGTCGCGCAGCCAGCAGAAGCGGTAGTCCCAGTTGCGGACGCCGCCGAGCTTCTCTGGCAGCGACGTGGTCGGCGCCGCCACGATGCCGCCGGTGGGAGAATAGGTCAGCGCCTTGAGCGTGATGAGCGAGCGCAGCACCTCGGCGCGCCAGCCACCCTCGTAGGAACAGCGACCGGACCAGTCGTTCCAGAACTCCTCGGTCTCCTTCAGGGCGTCGAACGGATCGATCTCGCGCGGCCGCGGCTGGTGGGACGGGTACCAGGTGATGTCGAAGGCAAGGCGCTGTCCGGCGTTGACGTCGAACTCGGCAACGGTCTTGAGGTCCTCGCCGCGCGTCTCGACCGGGCTGGACAGACGCAGCATGTCGGGGCCGGCGATGGCGGTGATGCCGCCGTCTTCCGAGCGCACCCAGGGGACCAGGGACCCGTAGTCGAAGCGGGCGATGAGCTCGGTGCGCATCCGCACCTGGCCGCGCACGCCTTCGACGATGCGCACGAGGTCGGGGAAGTTGCTGCGCAGCGGCATGAAGTCGATGAGGCGAACGACGCCGCCGTCCACTTCCAGCTCGGTCTCCAGAACCAGGGTGTTGCCGCGGTAGCGGCGGCGCACGCAGCGCGCTTCGCCCACCGGGGAGATGAGCCAGCGCCCGTGTTCCGGCCCGCCGAGCAGCGCGGCGAAGCAGGCCCCGGAATCGAAGCGGGGAAAGCACAGCCAGTCGATCGATCCGTCCTTGGCGACCAGCGCCGCGGTCTGACAGTCGCCGATGAGCGCGTAATCCTCGATGCGTTTCGACATCCTTCAATTCTGGGCGGCGCCGGGCCGGTCCGCAAGGCGCGCACTCCCCCGGCTACGCTCGGGTTCGCCGGCGAAGGCGAAGGCCCAGCCTGAGCCTGTTCCGAATGATCCGGTCAGCCGCGGTGCGTTACCAACAACCAACAACCAGCAACCAGCAACCAACAACCCGCCCCTTTCAGGCGCGCTTGCGCAGTTGGTCGATGGCGTTGTGCAGGCGGGACTTGACCGTGCCGAGGGGGACGCCGAGCGCGTCGGCGATCTGTTGCAGGCTCATGTCGTCGACGAAGCGCATCAGGACGACCTCGCGCTGCGGCTCGGGAAGCGCGGCCAGGAGGCCGCGCAGGTCCGAAAGGCCGGCACCGGGGTCGGCGGCGGGCAGTTGTTCGGCGAGGTCGGCGACGTCGACCGTGACGACCCGGCGGCGGATGCGCGACAGGCAGAGGTGTTTGACCGCGGGATAGAGGAATGTCTTGAGCTGCGCGGTGAGCGCGAAGCCGGGAAACTTGGCGAAGAAGTACGCGAAGGCATCCTGCAAGACGTCGAGCGCGTCTTCGCGGTTCCCCGTCATTCGGTAGGCGAGGGCAATCACCCAATCGCGGTGGCGGCGGTAGAGCGCCTCGAAGGCGTCGTCATCACCGCGGTTGGCGCGCTCGATCAGCGCCTCGTCGCTCTCCTCTACCGGTTCGGTCACGACGAAAAACGCCGCCCCGGATCGCCGATCCTCGAAACCCGGACGCGAACGAGTTGCATAGATCAGCTACCGATCACTGGTCTTTGCGGAGTGGTTGGCGCCGTGGGTGCGACGACGTGGTCGGTATGCGGAGACCCAACAGCCAACAACGTAACAACCAACAACCTGGCGGGGCGGTTGGGCGGATTGTGGGGCGAAGCCCGGTCACGCCCCTCTCTGATGTAGCAACCGCAGCCCCGCGATCGGGCTGCGGGCGCGGACGACGTAGTCGCTGGCGATGCTGCCGATGTAGAGGTCTCGCATGTCCGCGCCGCCCCAGGTGACGTTGGTCGGCTGCCGGATCAGCTCGCCGGCCGGGTCCTCCAGAATCGGGACGACCTCGCCCTTCGGGGTGATGGCGACGATGCGGTTGGCGGCGACCAGCGTCACCCACAGGTTGCCCTCGACGTCGAAGCCGCAGCCGTCAGTCAGCCCGACGCGCGCGAGAACGTCGGGGCCGGGTGCATCGATCGAGGTCGGGAACCGGGTGCCGAGCACCGGTCCGTACGGCTCCGCCGCACCGAGGCTGCCGTCGGCGCGGATGGCGTAGCGGATCACATTGCAGCCGCTCGTCTGGCAGACGTAGATGTGAGACTCGTCCGCGTCGAGGGCGAGGCCGTTGGCGAACTGGATTCCGTCAGCCATTGTCTCGGCGCGGCCGTCCGGCCGGATGCGGAAGAGGAAGCCGTCCGCCCGCCCGTCGAGCGCCTTCGGCCACGGCTGCGCGAAGGTCGAGTTGGCGCACCAGATGTTCCCCTGGCGGTCGAGGATCGGGTAGTTCGAGGCGGTCAGTGTGCGCCCGTCGACCTCGCTGCACACGACTTCGACCTCGCCGCTCTCGACGTCGAGGCGCTGCACCGGCCCGAGCTCGAAGTTGGCGATGACGATGCGGCCGCGCGCGTCCATGTTGATTCCGTTCGGCGCGCCGCCCGCCTTTCCGACGCGGCGCAGGCCGCCGTCCGGCAGGATCTCGGCGCAGGCGCTCTGCTGGTCCGACGCCCACACGCGCCCGTCCCGGCCGACGACGACGTCCTCGGGCCTCTGCACGCCGAGGCCGATCTTCTCGCAGCTCGACAGGGGGATCGATGAGAGTGGCATCTCGACCTCCTTCCGCGGTGCACGGTAACAGACCGGCTCGGCAGAGAGAATCTCCGTTCGGACCGGCGCTTCGGGGGCGGAAGGCTTTTGCGCTGAGACGATGAGGCGTGCCGCTTTGCACTATGACAATGCGCAAATGCCGAGGCGCTCTCATGATCCCGCCCTCATCCTGACCCTCTCCCATCCGAGACTGTCGATTTTCTCCGAAAGGGCCCTTCGACTACGCTCCGGACAGGCTTCGACAAGCTCAGCCTCAAAGGTTGGGGGGATTTGAAAAAACTTGTCCGCTCATCGCTGAGCTTGTCGAAGGGTGTCCTCGCATTTTGTCGACGAGAAGGAACCTCGTACAACACGTCACCGGAATTGCGAAACCGGCACTTGGCCTGGACATCCGGCCGAGGGCTCTGCGTGCCCGGCGTCACTTCATCCGGCGCGACAGCGCGTCGAGAACGGCGCCGACGTCGACCGGCGTCTCCAGAACCGCGCGCATGGGGTCCGGAGTGCGGCGCAGGCGGGCCGGGGCGGTGCGGATGGTGAAGCGGGCCGGGCTCAGGCGCGCGTTGACGTCCTTCCACGCCAGCGGCATCGACACCGGCGCGCCCGGGCGCGGGCGCGCCGAGAACGGCGCGGCGATGGTCTTGCCGCGGCCGTTCTGCAGGAAGTCGACGTAGACCTTGCCGCCGCGGTCGCCGAGCGGGCGCGCCACGGTGGCGATCTCGGGCAGCTCGGCCACGGTCAATCGAGCGATGACCTCGGCGAGGGCCTTGGCCTCGTCGTGCGTCAGCGTCGCCGCCAGGGGGAGCAGGATGTGCAGGCCGTCCTGCCCCGAGGTTTTGACGAAGTGCGGCGCGTCGAGCGGCGCGAGCAGCGAGTGGATGTGGCGCGCCACGGCGACGACGTGCGAGAACGGCGCCCCCTTCGGATCGAGATCGAGGATCGTCCAGTCGGGATGCTCGATCGTCGCCCGCCTGGCGCTCCACATGTGCAGCGGGATGCAGCCGAGGTTGATGACGTACAGCAGGCTGTCGCGGTCGTTGCAGACGAAGTACTCGGTGTCGTCGATGCGCGAGGTGGAGATCCAATCGGGAATGAACTCCGGCGCGTTCTTCTGGAAGAAGCTCTTGCCCTCGATGCCGTCCGGGTAGCGGGTGAGCACCAGCGGGCGGTCCTCGAGGTAGGGCTGCAGCGCCGGCCAGATGCGCTCGTAGTAGGCGAGCAGGTCTCCCTTGGTGTAGCCCTCGCCGGGCCAGAAGACCTTGTCGAGGTTGGTGAGCTGTAGCCTCGGCACCGGCGGTGCCGGCGTCGCCTCGCCGCGCGTCGCCCGCGCCTTGCGGTGTCGGGGACGGCGCGGCGGGCGGCTTCGCCATGGGGTCGGGCTTCGCCGGCGGCGCGTCGCAGGCCGAGAGGTCGCCGTCCTCGTCGACGGCGAGCAGCACCGGCTGGCGCAGGACGCCGCGCTCGGTGGTCTCGGTGTACCGCACCTCGGCGACCAGCCGCGGCTCGACGAACACGGCGTTGCGGGCGAGCATGTCCGGCTGCCGCCTCGAAGGCGGGAGTGTCGCGGCGCGTGTCCCGCAGCAGCGGCAGCACGCGGTCGACGGTGGCGGCGCTGAAGCCGCTGCCGACGTTGCCCGCGTACGTCAGGCGGCCGTCCCTCTGCCAGGCGAGCATGAGCGCCCCGAGATCGCGGCGCGAGCCCTTGCCGGGCAGGTAGCCGACGACGGCCAGGCGGGCGCTGCGCGGCACCTTGATCTTCAGCCAGTCGGTGGAGCGGCGGCCGCTGCGGTACGGCGACGCGGCGCGCTTGGCGATGATGCCCTCCAGGTGGTGCTCGCGCGCCGCCTCGAACAGGCCGGTGCCCTCCTCCTCGATGTGGTCGGCGTAGCGCACGACGCCCTGCGCGGGCAGCAGCCGGCGCAGGATCTGCTTGCGCGTCGCCAGCGGCAGGGCGCGCAGGTCGTGGCCGGCGACGGCGAGCAGGTCGAAGCCGTGCATCAGCACCGGCACCTCGAGGCGGCGCGCTGCACGGCCGCGGGCTCGCTCAGTCCGAGGCGCTGCTGCAGGCGCTCGAAGGAGCCGGCGCCGCCCTCGTCGATGGCGACGATCTCGCCGTCGAGGGCGAAGTCGTCGCAGGGCAGGTGTGCGGCGGCGGCGGCGATCTCCGGGAAGCTGGCGCCGATGTCGCGCCGGCGGCGCGAGAAGAGGCGCACCGGGCCACCGGCGCGGCGCACGGCGAGGGCGCGGATTCCGTCGTACTTGAGCTCGAAGAGCCAGCCGGGGCGGGAGAAGGCCTGCTCGGCGGTGCCGGCCAGCATGGGCGCCAGGTCGGCGGCCGCAGGGCGCGGCGCGGAGCCCCAGCCTGCGCCGCGGCGGCGGCGAGCTCCGCGTCGCGCCGCGCCCCGTCGCGCAGCTCCTCGACCGTCAACCCGGAGACGACGGAGGCGGGGCGCGCGACCACCGGCTCGGGGCGGGTCGGGGTTCCGTCCGCCTTCTTGATCAGCAGCCAGTCCCTGCCCGAGCCGCGCTTGATGCGCACCAGGGCCCAGCGCCCGCGCAGCTTGTGGCCGTTCAGCAGCAGGTCGAGCTTGCCGCTCTCCAGGCCGGCGCCCGGGGCCTCGCCGCCGACCGTCTCGTATGTGCCCCGATCCCAGAGGATGACCGCGCCGGCGCCGTAGTTTCCCGCCGGGATGATGCCCTCGAAGCCGCCGTAATCGAGCGGGTGGTCCTCCGTCTGCACCGCCAGGCGCTTCTCCTTCGGGTCGACCGAGGGTCCCTTGGGGACGGCCCAGCTGGCCAGGACGCCGTCGATCTCGAGGCGGAAGTCCCAGTGCAGGCGCCGCGCCGCGTGCTCCTGGATCACGAAGCGCCGCGCCGCCCCGGGCGCCGCTCCGCCGGGCGCGCCGAAGGGCTCCGGGGTGCGCGCCGGGTCGCGCTTGCGGCGGTAGGTGTCGAGGGAGCGGCGCCGCTCCTTCATCTCACAAAATCCTCGCCCGGGGCCGGCATCGATGGTATGGTGGTCGGCAGGCTAGTCGCGGAGGAAGACCTCATGGCTGCGCGGGCAATCGCTTCTGGAACCATCAGCTTCGGGCTCGTGTCCGTACCGGTCAAGCTCTATACCGGGACGCAATCGAAGAGCCTATCGTTCAACCTGCTGCACGAGAAGGACAAGTCGCGCCTGCGGCAGCAGTACGTGTGCGCCGGCTGCGGGGAGGTGGTGGAGCGCGGCGACATGGTCAAGGGGTACGAGTACGCCAAGGGCCAGTACGCGATCCTGTCGCCGGACGAGCTCAAGGCGCTGGAGAGTCAGAGCGACCAGTCGATCGAGATCGAGGAGTTCATTCCCATCGCCGAGATCGATCCCATCTACTTCGACCGGGCCTACCTGCTCGGTCCGGACAAGGGCGGCAACAAGGCGTACCGCCTTCTCCGCGAGGCGATGCAGCGCGCCGGCAAGGGCGCCGTCGCCCGCTTCTCGACGCGCGGCCGCCAGCAGCTCGTCCTGGTGCGCCAGGCGCAGGACGGACTGATGATGCACTCGCTCTACTACGCCGACGAGGTGCGAGACTTCAGCGACGTCGAGCGGGGCGACGAGGTGACGCTCAAGCCGACCGAGATCGATCTCGCCGTGCAGCTCATCGACCAGCTCGCCTCCGACTCCTTCGATCCGACCAAGTACGAGGACGAGTACCGCAAGTCGGCGCAGGCGATGATCGAGCAGAAGATCGCCGGCGAGGAGATCGCGGTGGCGCCGGCGCAGGCGCCGAAGGGCCAGATCATCGATCTCATGGAGGCGCTGAAGGCGAGCCTGGAGGCCAAGCAGAAGAAGCCGGCCGCCGCGCCCGCGAAGGCGGCGGCGGTCGCAAGCCGGCGCGCGCCAAGGAGAAGACGGCGGCGCCGCGCAAGGTGGCGGGGAAGAGCAAGTGAGCCGCGGCGGGAGAGGCGGCCGCGCACACCTCGTCTCCCGTCCCATTGCCATCGCGCGCGCCATCCACTAATCCGGGCGCCGAAGACGCATGCCCGTGCGTACCTCAGCCTCGGAAGTCCTTCGCACCGCTGCCATCGCGCGCGTCCTGCGCGTGACGCCGGTGCGCGTGCGCAAACTGGTGCGGGCCGGGCTGTGCCAGGCGCGCCGCCGCGGCGGCGTCTACGAGTACTCGTTTCAGGACCTGGTGATGCTGCGCGCCGCGCACGGGCTGCTGCGCCAGCGCATCCCGCTGCGCCGGGTGCGCGGCGCCATGGCGGAGCTGGCCCGCCAGCTGCCGCCGCAGCGCCCGCTGTCGGGGGTCCGCATCTACGCCGACGGCAAGCGCGTCACGGTGCGCGACGGCGCCACGGCCTGGCAGCCGGAGAGCGGGCAGGGCGTGTTGGTCTTCGACGTCGACGACCTGGCGCGGCGCAGTGCCGTCGTCGTTCCGGCGAGCAAGCGGACGACCCGCGAGCGGCCGGCGGCGGCGGTCGCCGGGGAGGACGCCGAGACATGGTTCGACCGCGGCGTCGCGTTCGAGGAGGGCGATCCGGAGGCGGCGCGCCGCGCCTACCGGCGGGCGCTCGAGATCGATCCGGATTTTGCCGATGCCTACGTGAACCTCGGACGCCTGCTGTACGAGTCGGGGGACGTGGACGGCGCCCTGAGCCTGTATCGCGAAGCCCTGCGCTGCGACCCCGTCGACGCCCTGACCCACTTCAACATGGGCCTCGCGCTGGAGGACGCCGGCGACGCGGAGACGGCGCGCGCGCACTACGGGCGGGCGCTCGAGATCGACCCCAAGTTCGCCGACGCCCACTTCAATCTGGCGCGGGTGCTCGAACGCCTCGGCCAGCGCGAGCAGGCGCTGCGTCACTTCATGGCGTACCGGAGATTGAAGAAGTGAAGCAGTGCTGACGTACTGACGTACTGACGTGTGGACGTGCTGATGTGCTGATGTGCTGATGTGCTGGAGATGGGCCGGGATATTGCGGATGCCGGCGCTGGCAAGCCGATCGGAGCTCAGCCGCGGCGGGCTCTCGACAGGGCGACGAACTGATCCGCGGTCAGGCGCTCGAGGGCCGGCTTGAGCAGGCCGCCGAGCAGGCCCTCGAAGACGCGCAGGCGCGTGTAGTTGCTCGCCACGTCGGCCACCCGGCCGCGGGTGTCGAAGGTGACCAGGATGCTCCACGAGTGCCAGTCGGTGTGCCGGAAGAGCCGCGTCATCGTGCCTTCCGGTTGAGAACGCGAGCTGCGATAGCAGTACGTCCACCGCAGCCGCCCGTCGGGCAGGCGAGAGATCACGTCCGGGCGCTCCAGCAGAGCCCGCACGTTCTCTGGCGTGTCGCCTCGTCTCGGCAGCAGCTTCGGTATCTGCTCGACGGGCAGCGTGCGACGCGCCGACGAGACGGCGACGATGTCGAAGGACTCTTCGGAATATATCGGCTCTGTATCCATGCGCGGATCGTGGGGCCATCTGCCGTGGGTCGATGGCGGGCCTCCACCTTCTGAATGATGTCTCGCATGGAATGCCGCGTCGGGTAAATTGGGAATTTCCCTTAATTGGGCGAGGGTTTTCCCGGAGTGCGCTTCATCGCTTCCGCGCCGTCTGGGTTTTCCCCAATTGTGTATCGGGCGATGTTGATGGTACCGATCGATCTGCGATCTGACGGAGGGGGGATCATGCTAAACGATGGCGCCCGATGGTTTCTGAGCTCTGAGCGGTGGCGGCCCTTGCTGCTGGCGGCCGCGATCGTCGTCGCCGGCGCGGTGCGAGCGGCCGCCTTCGAGGCGGGAAACGGCGTCGCGAATCTGGACGTCTGCGTCTGCGACTGCAACGGCGATGGGGAGATCACCATCGACGAGGTCATCCGGGCGGTGAACATCGGCATCGGCCTGCTGTCTCTCGAACAGTGCCCGGCCGCCGACGGGAACAACGACCTGCAGGTGAGCATCGACGAGGTCATTCGCGGCATCAACGGCGGCATCAACGGATGCATCGCGCCGACCGCGACGGCGGCCCCGGCGACCGCGACGCCAACTCCCTCGCCGACGCCGCTCGCGACTCTCGCATGCCTCGACGTGAGCGGGAGCTGGTCGGTCATGGAGACGGGCAGTATCACGTGCAAGGCGGGCGGGCAGACCGACACGCAGCCGTACAACGACTCCGGAACCGTGGTCATCGCGCAGAACCTATGTGACATCGGTTACGACGTGCCCGGTACGGAGGCTCGTCGCGACGGGACGATCGATGGAGATTACGTCAGCGTGTCGGGACCGCTGGTCATTCCGGCGTCCGGCGTGACCGTCACGGAGAACACGTTCACCGCGCAGGGGCAGGTGATGGGGAATCGGATGGATCTGACCGGCTCGGGCACGGCCAAGGGCAACGCGCCGGGACTGGGCAACTTCACCTGCACGGCGAGCTCGCAAGCCACCTTGACCCGGGTCGGCGTGCGCAAATCCCGTCCCGCCGCCGCGGGCGCTCCTGGCGCCAGTCCGATCGGCGTCTTCACGCTGCTGGGCGCCGGGGGATGAGCAGAAGGCTGTTGGTTGTTGGGCTGTTCGTTGTTGGTGAAGGAGCTTGATCGAATTCCAACAACCAACAACCCAACAACCGCATTTCATCCCGTTGGCTTCGCGAAGGCTTCGCGCTACTTCCTCGGTGCGGAGGGACGCGATGTCACAGACGTTCGAGCACTACGACCAGAAGGTCGCCGACGCGATGATTCAGGCCAACGAGACGGCCGGCGGCCTGCCGTCTTTCTCGGCGTGAAGTTCGTCGAGTTCCAGCCCGGGCGCCTGAAGGCGGAGATGGAGGTGCGCAAGGACCTCCTGACGCCCTTCGGCAACATCCACGGCGGGGTCATGGCCGGTCTCGTCGATCACGTGCTCGGCTGCGTGCTCTACCCGCTCATGCCGCGCGGCGCGTGGGCGGCGACGACGGAGTTCAAGCTCAACTACCTGGCGCCGGTGAAGGGCGGCAAGCTGGTCGCCGACTCGAGCGTGGTGTCGATGACGCGGACGACGGCCGTGGTTCGCGTCGACGTCGCCAACGAAGGGCGGCTGGCGTGCGTCGCGCAGGGGACCTTGCTGGTCCGCGAGCCGAAGAAGAGCTGAGTGAGAGAGGCGTGGCCGGTGACGGTGACGAGCATCCGCAGGCAAGAGCAAAGGCTAGGGCTCAGGCTGAGGCTCAGGCTGAGCTGTCGATGCAGGACGCGGCCTCTAGCCTTAGCCTTAGCCTTTGCCTCAGCCTTTGCTTCCTCCCCTCACCCCACCACCGGTAGATCGATGCGCGAGGCGTGCGGGCGGCTGCGGTGGACGTGCAGTGTCGGCGGCCCACCGGGGAGGATGGCGAAGTGGCTCGCGTCGGCGCCGGCAATGGCGAGGCGGAGGCGGTGCCCCGCCTGGAACAGGTACGACATCGGCAAGAGGTCGAACACCAGCTCGGCGATCTCCCCCGGAACCAGCGGTTGCGCGTCGCTTCGCTTGAACGTGCGGTAGGGTACGACCTGCCGGTAGGGCGGCGGCGCGTCGCCGAGCCGGCGGTGGATGCCACGCAGCTGCCCCTCGGTGACGTAGGCGACGCGGCCGGGCGCGGCGACGTCTTCGAGGTAGACGAAGAACGTGCCGTCCGTGGCGCTGGAGGCGACGAAGAGCGTGACGACCGGGTGCCCGGTGACCTCGAGCGGCCGCTCGAGGGGCGGCGACGTGTAGACCAGCAGCTTGGCGTCCTGCCGAACGCGGTCCGGGTAGCGGACCGCGGCGTCGATGCCCGCCTGCGTTCGCCAGCGGGAGCTCTCGCCCGTTCCGGCGCTCTGATCGACCAGGTACTCGTCGGCCGCGCTCTCGGCGCTCGGCCGCTCGAGCGCCAGGGAACGATCGGCCGCCAGGTAGTAGCTGAGCGTCGTCGCCGGCGGCGGCCAGGTATCGGCTCCCTTCCAGCGTCCCTCGACCATGGTGAAGTAGTGCACCGGCGGCTCCCGCCGATGCCGCTGTCGCGGTCGCGCAGGTGGTGATCGAAGAAGCGCAGCAGCTCGCCGTCGTGATCGAAGCGCGACTTCGCCGGCCCGTGCAGCTGGTCGATGTTCCAACCGCCACCGTGGTTCCAGGGGCCGAGGATCAGGCGGCTGCCCGGGGTGCGCACGGTCAGGAAGCGCTTGATCGCGGCGTGCGGGTAAGCGCCGTCGAGCCAGCCGCTGTAGCCGTAGATCGCCGCGCCCGACGCCTCGAGATCGCGCCAGTAGTTGTGCGGGCTGAACAGGCCGATGCTGCCCGACGGATCGACCGGCGTGCCGATCGGGTCGATCGGTGTGCCGAGG
>CAVRIA010000013.1:0-91206 GCA_963721115.1 uncultured bacterium | reverse complement strand
GCGTGCTGTTTCACCTCGCTGACGGAGGGCACGTAGCCGGTCACCGGGGAGCAACCGGCCATCTCCGAAGTGCTGGCCGACGATGAGCTGTTCGGGCGGGGGTTCCCCCGGTGAAGTTACTTTGACTGACTGCGCTTGGCGTGCGACTGTTGCCGCCGCTCGGGGCGAAGACCCGCCGGTAAGAGGAGGGCGCGATGACGGTTACCACCCGGCTACGTGCGCAATTGGTGATGGGACTGGCAACACTGGTCGCGCTCGCCTGGCCTCACACCGTTCATGGCGCTGGCGCGGTGGGGAACGGCACGCCAGCAAGTTGCACGGACGCCGCGCTGAACTCAGCCCTCTCCGGCGGGGGGCTGGTGACGTTCAACTGTGGGCCGGCGCCGGTGACCATCGACATCAGCCCCGGCGCGGGTGGTACGGGTACGAAGGCCATTGCCACCGACACCACGATTGATGGTGGGAGCCTGATCACGATCAGCGGCGGGAACAGCGTGGGCGTCTTCTCCGTAAACACTGGCGTCAACTTCACGGTCCAGAACCTGACCATCGCCAACGGCAATAGCGCGAGCGACGGCGGCGCCATTTACAACGAGGGCGCAGCGCTCGCCTTGCAGGACTGCACCCTCAGTGGCAACTCGGCCCGCAGTGGCGGTGGCATCTATAACAAGGACGGCACGCTCTCCGTGCAGGGCTGCACCCTCAGTGGCAACTCGGCCGACTACGGCGGCGCCATCTACAACGTGGGTAACAGCACGCTGACGCTCACCAACTGTGCCGTCAGCGGCAACTCAGCCGGCAACCGCGGCGCCGGCATCTACAACTACGGCAACAGCACGCTCACCAACTGTACCCTCAGCGGCAACACGGCCACCGTCTACGGCGGCGGCATCCACAACGAGGGCACGCTGACGCTTACCAACACTACCCTCAGCGGCAACTCGGTTGTCGGCGGCGACATCCACTACGGTTTGGGCGGCGCCATCGACAACGGAGGGACAATGATGCTCACCAGTTGTACCCTCAGCGGTAACTCGGCCGCTAGCCTTGGCGGCGCCATCAACAACCGGGGCGAAGGCACGCTGACCAACTGCACGATCAGCGGAAACTCGGCTGCTTACTCAGCCGGCGGCATCTACGCCGAACCCGGCTTCGGCAGGCTTACCCTCATTAACTGTACCGTCAGTGCCAACGCGGGCGGCGGCATCGTGAACGACGGGACGGTGACGGCCGTGAACACAATCCTTGCTGCCGGCCAGGGAGCGCCGATCTGTGCTCGCGCACCGCTGGTGTCCAATGGGCACAACCTCGACGAAGACGGCAGTTGTGGCTTATCCAATACTGGCGACCAAGCGGGCGTGCCTGCCAATCTGGCGCGCCTCGGCGACTACGGCGGGCCAACTCAGACCATCGCACTTTGCACCGGGCGGGGCATGCCCGATTCGCCATGCGGGACCGCAAGCCTGGCCATTGATGCGGCAGACAACGCATACTGCCCGACCACCGATGAGCGCGGGGCGCCGCGACCGTTCGGAGCGGCATGCGACATCGGCGCGTATGAGAGCGGCGCACAGCCCCCAACCTCCATCGCTTGTGTCGGTGACTGCGACGGCGGCGGCGACGTGACGGTCGACGAGCTGATCACGCTGGTGAACATCGCCGTCGGCACCGCCGATGCGGCGGCCTGTCCGCACGGCATCCCGAGCGGCGTCACCGTCGACATCACCGTGATCATCCAGGCGGTCAACGTCGCCCTGATCGGGTGTGCACTCAGCCCCGCCGAGCAGGGTTGCCTGAACTCGGGCGGCACGGTGGCGTCGGCGATGTGCTGTGCCGGCACCGACGACTTCCCGGACACCTGCGCGGTCGGTGCCTGCGGCTGTTCCCCGGATGCCAGCCATGAGGTGCGCGTATGCACCTGCGGTGCCGAAAGCTGCTTCGACGGCATCGAATGTGTGAGGCCGTGATGGGTGCGGCGCTGCAAGACACGGCTGAGGTGCCCCCTCGATGAGAAGTTGGGTCTATTGCGGTTCAGATGCGGGAGCCAGGTAGGGGGACGTAGTCACTCTCGTCACGCAACTCATGACATCATCCGGAGTTGTTTCTGGATCTACTTGACCAGTATCGCTCCGATCCGCTGGCGATGCCCTCATGCCTCGCGCCCCTCGTCTCGATGTGCCGGGCGCCCTGCACCATGTCATCGCCCGCGGCATCGAGCGCAGCGACGTCTTCCACGACGACACGGATCACCCGCGGTCGCGAACGCTGGGCCTTTGACGAGAGGGTGCTCGGCAGCTCCGCCTTCGTTCAGGAGATTCTCACCCGGGAGCCAGTCGTCGTCGCGATGTTGTTTTCGCGCGCGCCCTGGTGGCCTTCACCGCGATCCGACGCTACGGGTTCACGCAGAGCGCGGTCGCTCACGCCCTGGGAATCTGGCCACGGCCGCCCTGCCGAGTGTATCCTTCCGCTGGTCGAACCAGACATCATCGACCTGCTCCATGACGTACCTCGCGATCCGCCTTCTCAGCGACCGCCCGAACAGGTCGGCCAGCCCGCACCGCGGCTCCGGCGCTTCCGCCTGACGCAATTCCATCATTCTCAGATTGCCGCACCCTACCGAATTGAGTGACCAGCTCGACGTCCCCACGGCCCCCCTTCTCACCGTTGACCTGTGTGCGCCGTAACGAAGCGGGATCTCGTAGTCCTGGTGCCAGTAGTGAAACCGCCCGTGCTCGGCGCTCGCGATGACGAAGTCGCCGGTCAGCGCTTCGGCCGGCTCGGTGGATTGCCTCGAGGATGACCGGTTTGCCGTTCGCAGCGTTGAGCTTCGCTGCGAAGCGGTAGGCTCGCTGCAGTCGAGCTTCGGAGATGTCGTGTAGCACCAGCCGACTGCCGGCGAGCACCCGCGTGGAGGACGGAAGAAGGCACGTTGCTCCGTTGATTCCGCAAATGCTCCTCGACAAGAACTCACGGAAGGAACGGAGCAACGTCCCCCTACCCCGCCGCAGGTTAGGCCGCATCAATTGACCGACACGGTCCATTCGACGCATCGGTGCGACGCGCCCTCACGTGACGGCCTCGTAGAGCGTCCACCCGCCGGGCATGCCCTTGAGCTCATGCGACCCGCGATCCTCGAATCGAAACTCGGAGCCAGCAGCCAGATCGGCCACGGTACGCGAGACGAACACCTGCTTCGGCCCGGCTGCGTCGCAAACCCGCGCCGCCACATGGACGGCGATGCCCCCGAGATCACCGTCGGGCAAGAGCTCGACCTCGCCCGTGTGCAGTCCGCACCGCACCTCCACGTCGAGCACGTGTACGCCGAGGGAGATCTCGCACGCGGCACGCAGCGCGTTGCGAGGCAGGTCGAACGCAACCAGGTGGCCGTCTCCGATCTGTTTCACGACGCGCCCGCCATGGAGCCCGACACGCTGGGCAACGAATTCGTCGAGATCTCCCCGGATGCGCGCCCACCGGGTGTCGCCCACGCTGGCGGCTTGGGCCGTCGAGCCCACGACGTCGGTGAACAGCAACGTGAGGAGCTCGTGCTCGTGTGAGAGTGCCGCCGGTCCGCCAACGATGAACTCGGCCCAGGCATTCTGACGCTCCGCCTCGGTCGGCTGATAGAAGGAGACGCCTGGCGCCTCCACCAGGATCGCATCCGGAATGTGCTCGGCCAGATAGCGGCTGTGCTCGACGCGGTGAGTGGGGAGATCGCCGGTATAGTAGACCAGCGTCGGCACCGTGACGCGCGGAAGCAGCTCGCGAATGTCCGACGACACCATCGCCCGAGCCCAGGCCGCCATGGTACCCGGGCTCGCCGTCCGGCGCTCGCGGGCGGCGGTGTAGTCGAGGAACGACGGGTCACTCACCAGCGTGGGGGCAGCCAGCGCGGTGAGCTCGCCGGTCCCCCACTTGCGTTCGATCATGGCCGGGATAGTGGCGGCCTGAGCGGGAGGGGCACCGAGCTCGTAGCCCTCTGCGCGGGTGAGCCGCGCGTAGCTGTTGTTCAGCGTCAGGCGAAGCGTCCGTTCGGGGTGGGTCACGGCGAAACCCGTGGCCGCGTGACCACTGAAGCCCTCGGCGCTGATCACCGCCTTCTCGACCCCCAACGCGTCGAGAACCGCCAGAATGTCGGTCGCCCACGCCTCGGGCGCAAAGCAGCGGTCCAGCGGAGCGACGTCCGAGACGCCGATCCCGCGTGCGTCGACCGGGACCAGCCGGCTCAGCGCAGCGTAGAGCCGTTCGAAGCGAACGTGGGCCGGATGCTGCCACTGCACCTCGTCGACGACGGACGCACCCTGCGCCATGAACACGTGACAGAGCTCGCCCTGGCCGAGGACGGCGTAGGCGATGTGGTAGCCGTCGGGGGTCAGCGCGTAGCCGATCTTGTGCCGGTGGGCATCGTGCAACAGCTACGACTTCCTACGCCTAACGCCGTGCCGCTCAGGCGCGGCTCGCTCCTCGCCGTCGTCTGGAGCTGCGGGTTCGGCTGCTTTGCCGGTTCGCATCACGCTTCGCGAACATGTCCCCGCACCCACTCTACGAGGGCCTCTCTGCTGAGCTGGCCCGCCGCCACAGAGAGCATGAGCTGTTCTTGCTCGTCGATCGAGGCATCGATCTCGAGGCCGTTGAGGACAAGAAACGTCTCCATCACGGCGTGGCCGACACGCTTGTTCCCATCGACGAAGGGATGGTTTTTGACCAGAGAGAAACAAAGCGCCGCTGCCTTCTCCACGAGCGTCGGGTAGAGATCGGCGCCGCCAAAGGTCATCCGCGGTTGAGCAACCGCAGATTCAACGGCCTCAAGGTCGCGAAGCCCGGACGAGCCGCCTACCTGCTCCATGATCATTCGGTGAAGCTCCAGTACCTCCGCGAGCGAGAGATAGCGCATTCACGCGAGGCGACGGTAGAGTTCCCGGTTCTTGTCTACAACTCGTCGGGCTGCTGCCTCGAAATCGTCGTGCTCACGAGCAAGCAAGTCGGAGACGGCCGCCCGCGCCAAGCGCTCGGCAGTGACGCCAAGCCGGCCGGCCTCGTTTCGTAGCCGCTCCGCCTCCGCAGGAGAGAGTTCAATCGATACCTTCATGCTTCACCTCACCCGCGGGGTATCGTACCACGCGTCGTTCCGTACGGCCACGACCAGCCGAGCCGGGCCGCCCGAAAAGGGGAAAGGCTACTTTTCCGAACTCTCAGGTACGCAAGATCAACGACTTGGAGGCCGAAAAGTAGCCTGTCCCCTTTTCTGCCCTCGGGGATCGATCCCAAAGACCGCGCGAAGCGCGCACCGTCCTCAGCCCGAGCCTGAGCCTCAGCCTCAGCCTGTTCCGGAAGTCCGTCTGTTTCTCAGCTCGAATGATCCGGCGCAGCCCGGGGGCAACACTAACAACCCAACAACCTGTCCTCCGCGCCCAACCGGTCCAGCGTCTCCGTCTGCTCGGCGACGGCGGCGCGGACCGAGGCGCGCACCTCGTCGGCCTGGGCGCCGAGACGCTGGCGCGTCTGCCCGATCACCTCGGCGAGGAGCCGGCGCGCTCGCACCGACAGGCCGCGCCGGACCGCGAGACGAACGGCGAACAGGTAGGCGCCGAGCAGCAGGACCGCGTTGAGGAGAAAGTCGACCCCGGCATACTCCCCGGCGAGGAAGCCGCGGCCGACCTGGTAGATGATCCAGGCGCCGAGCCCGTAGACGGGCAGATCGAGGAGAAGCCGGAAGAAGCGCAGGATGCTGCGCTCCGCCGCCAGCGGCAGGTCGCGATCGACGAGCCTGCTCCACGCCTCGTCGACCGCCGCCGCCGCGCTCGACCGCGCCGCCTCCTCGGACGGCAGACCGAGGGACTCGGCGACGCCCGTCAGTCGGGCGGCGCGCACGCGCGCCGGCGACAGCGCCTCGCCGTACCAGGCGGCGAACTCCCCCGCCCCCGGCATCAGGCTCGACGACTCGGCGACGCGCCGGTCGCGCATGGTGCGCTTCACCTGCTCGGCGGCGAGGGCGCCGGCGGCCGTGCCCGCCGCCAGGATGGCGCTGCGGCCGGCCAGCGCCGCGCCGGCTCCCAGGCCGAGCGTGCCGAGGCCTCCTGCCCGCAGCGCCCAGCCGCCCGGTCCGTCCCAACGCTTCGCCGCCTCCGCCCACAGCTGCGCCGCGAGATCGGCACGGCGCAGCTCGAGCCGCGCCGCGCACTCCCGCGCGCAGCGTTCGGCGAGGCGCTCGTAGCCGGCCGCCGCATCGCCGCTCAGCGCCTCGAGGTCGGCCGCCGTCTCCTCGCGCACCGAGCGAAAGACCGTTTCGAGACGCGCCGCGGTGCCGAGCGCGTTGAGCCTGCGAACGGCGCCGATCGCGCTCTCGCGCACCAGCTCGTCGAGCGCCTCGCAGAGCTCGCTCCAGCCCTCCGCGCTCGGCTGCGACTGCGCCTCGCGCGCGCTCAGGCTCAGCACCGGAGCGCCGGGGGCCCGCCAGCGCGTCGCCGCCAGGTGGCGCAACTGCCCGAGCAACGCATCGCGCGACGCCGCCGTCAGCTCGTCGGCCCGGTTGAGGACGAACAGGAGACGGCGCCTGCCGGCAAAGGCGTCGACGAACGACACGGAGGCCTCTTCCACGATCGACTGGTGATGCAGGACGACGACGAGAACGTCGCTGCGCTCCGCCAGCGCGGTGACGGTCGCCCGGTGCTGCTCGTCGATGCTGTTGAGGTCCGGCGCGTCGATCAGCACCTGGGCGGTCCAGCGACCGCCTGCGGCGTCGTAGCGGACGACCACCGGGCCGCCTTCGCTCTCGTGACCGGACGGGCTCTCGACGGCGGGATCCAGCAGCTCTCCGAGATCCGCATCGCGCGGCGCGTAGATCACCGGCCGACGCGTGGTCGGGCGGTCGACGCCTTCGCGGGCGATCCTGCGTCCGGCCAGCGCATTGAGCAGGGTCGACTTCCCCGCCCCGGTCGCCCCGACCAGGGTGATGACGGCGGCTCGCTGCACGCGCTGCAGTTGCCGATCGAGGTCCTCGAGAAGGCGATCGATCTCGCCGCGACGTTCCGCAACCGCGCGCAGACCGGCCACCCGCCCGACGTCGCGCCGCAGGCGGTCGCGCAGCTCCTCCAGGCGGCGCCGCAGCTCCTCGAGGCCGTACGGTTCCCCCGCCGCTCCGCGTCTGCTCGCCGTCAAGAGACCTCCCCGCTCAGCCCGCGCAGGCGAACGGCCAGCGCGACATCCTCGCGCGCCGAGGCGCGCAGCCGCGCGGCTGCTGCCGGCAGCGCGGCGTCGAGGAGCACGCCAGCCAGCTGCCGACCCCGTACCTCGGCCCAGCGACGGCGCGCCGCCGCCATGATGCCGCTGCCGAGCAGGTGCGCGTACTTGTCCATGATGTAGGTGCTCACCGCGCCGCCTCCCGCCACGGCGATGTCCGAGCCCAGCCCTCCCGTGTGTACGATGACCACGGCGGCGAGCGCCAGAGGCATCAACGTGGCGACGTCCGCGGCCGCCTGGATGTCGATGTCGAAGCCACGCTCCTCGATGGCGTGCTCGACGAGATCCTCGCAGGCGCCGCGGAAGGCCGCGACATCCGCCGGCTGCCCCGCCAGAGCCGTCTCGGCGCTCCGCCGCGCCTCGCCCCGCCGCTCGTCGGCGAGATCGCGGTCGAGCAGCGCCGCCATCGGCTCACCCGTCCGGCGCCGCTCCTCCGCTCGCGCCTCGCGGCCCAGGTCGCGCACCAGCTCTTCCCAAAAGGCCGGCCATACCTTGTCCAGCTCGCGCCTCTCGAACGTGCCCAGGCTGGCCTGCGCCTGCTCGCCGTCGGCCGGCGCGCGCCCACCGATCAGCAGCCGCGGCAGGCTCTCGACTGCCAGCCGCAGGCCGCGCAGGGTCGCGCGCCAGCTGCGGCTGATCGGGTTGCTGCGCCGGTCGATGACGTTGCGGAACGCTTCGATGAACGGACCGGCGGGCATCGCGGCAGAGGCGATCGCGACCCCGGCATCGAACGCCCGCCGATCGGCCAGCGCCAGAACCGCGCGCGCCCGCGCCGCGTCGCTGGACACCTCCCCGGCCGCCTGCTCGAGCGCGTCGCGCAGGCGCGCCAGCGCCGCCGCGAAGGCGCGCGACTTCACCTCCGCGATCGCGTCGAGATCGAACAGCAGATCGCGCAGCCGGCGAGCGTCCGTATCCGCGCCGGCGAACAACCGGCGCGGCTCCAGCGGCGCGCGCTGCTGCTGCACCTCGAGGCTGTGCGGCGCCCAGAACGCCGCCAGCGGCGCCGTTCCCACGTCCGACTCGAGCTTCGCCGCGTGCCCGGCGGCCACCTCCTCGTCACTGGCCTCGTTATAGACGAGCATCCAGGGCCGGCCGTGATCGAGCCAGCGCCGCAGGAAGCGGACCACCTCGCGGTTCTGGTAGGAGTGCCGCGTCACCACCGCGATCACCAGGTCGGCGACCGCCAGGAGCGACTCGCTCGCCAGGCGGTTGTCCTCGAGGATGCTGTCGAAATCGGGCGTGTCGATGACCATCAAGCCCGCCGGCAGACCCGGCTCCGGCGCGACGAGAAGCTCGGCGGGGTCCTCGGCCGGCTGCAGCGCGTCTTGCGGCGTCGTCCCCGACTCGCCGAACGAGCGCAGCCGAAAGCGCGCCAGGGTGGGCTCGGCGCGCAAGCGCGCCAGCAACTCGGGATGGGCCGCGCCGATCAGCCGGCGCGTCGCTCCGCCGGCGGGCAGGGAGGGGCTGATGTCTCTGCCGGCCAGGGCGTTGAAAAGAGCCGACTTCCCCGAATTGTTGGGGCCGACGATACCGGCGACCAGATAGGCATCGCCTCCCGCCGTGCGCGGCAGCAGGTCGCGCTCCAGCAGGTCGAGGGCGGCGGCGGCGGCCCGGATGCGCTGCCGCAACGGCTCCAGCACCTGGCGGGCGCGACGCAGCCGCGCGGACAGCCCCTCGTCGACGCCGCTCATGCGTCGGACCGGAACGACTCCGACGCGTTATCGATAGGCCCCCCGACCGCCACGAGGTCGTTAAAGCTTCGCCGGCCCCCGCTTGCAAGCCACGCGGACCAGGGAAAGGTTGTTGGCTCTGTCGGTTGTTCGTTGTTGGTCATCAAAGCTTCCCGACAACCAACAACTCAACAACCAACAACCTGGCGGGGGGTTGAGCGGTTGTTGGGCTTTCCGTGGAGGAGCGGCGCGGGAGCTGATACGATCTGGAGCCGCGACGTCGCAATGCAAATGCCCGCGTCCCCTTCTGTCGCCGGCCCGATCGCGGAGCCGATCGCCGCGACGGCGGCGACGCTGCGCGGCCGTTACTGGCTCACGCGCTACCTCTTCCTGCGCGCTCTTGGCTTCATCTACCTGATCGCCTTCCTGGTGGCGGTGGAGCAGCTCCGGCCGCTCATCGGGGCGAATGGGCTGCTGCCGGTGCCCCTCTACCTGCACCGCGTCGCCTCGTACTACGACGGGCGGCTGTCCGCCTTCGCCGCCGTGCCGAGCCTCTTCTGGCTCGATTGCTCGGACGCCTTCATGCAGGGCTTCGCCTACGCCGGTGTCGGCCTGTCCCTGCTTCTCCTCGCCGGCTTCGCCAACGCGCCGCTGCTCGCCCTGCTGTGGTTCCTGTACCTGTCCTTCGTCCACGTCGGCCAGCTCTTCTGGGGATACGGCTGGGAGAGCCTGCTGCTGGAGACCGGCTTCCTCGCCATCTTCCTCTGCCCGGTCCTCGATCCGCGTCCGTTGCGGGAGAGCACGCCGCCTCCGGTGCCGGTGATCTGGCTGCTGCGCTGGCTGCTCTTCCGCGTCATGTTCGGCGCCGGGCTGATCAAGCTGCGCGGCGATCCCTGCTGGCGAAACCTCACCTGCATGATCTACCACTACGAGACCCAGCCGCTGCCGAACCCGTTGAGCTGGTACCTGCACCACATGCCGGCGCGCTTCCACGAGCTCGAGGTGCTGTTCAACCACTTCGTCGAGCTGATCGTTCCGTGGACGCTCTTCACGCCGCGGCGCATTCGCCACGTCGGCGGGCTCTTCCTGGTGGCGTTCCAGGTTCTGCTCATCCTCAGCGGCAACCTGTCGTGGCTCAACTGGCTCACGCTCGCCCTCTGCATCGCCGCCTTCGACGATCGGGCTCTGTCGCGCCTCTTCCCGGCGCGGTTGCGGCAGCGGCTGCTGGCCGCGCGCGAACGTGCTCCGTCGCCCCCGCGCCGCGCGGTCACCTATGCGCTGTGCGCGCTGGTCGCGTATCTCAGCATCAGTCCCGTCCTCAACATGCTCTCCCCCCGGCAGGTCATGAACAGCTCCTTCGACGCGCTGGAGCTGGTCAACACCTACGGCGCCTTCGGCAGCATCACCCGCCACCGCCACGAGATCATCCTCGAGGGCACGACCGACGACACGCTCACCGACGCGACCCGATGGCGGCCGTACGAGTTCGTCTGCAAGCCCGGGCGCGTCGACCGCCGGCCGTGCGTCATCGCCCCCTACCAGCCGCGCCTCGACTGGCAGATCTGGTTCTCGGCCATGGGCGACTACCGCACCAGCCCCTGGCTCCTGCACTTCATCGACCAGCTGCTGCAGGGAAACCCGGGCGCCGTCTCTCTGTTGGAGGACAACCCGTTCCCGGACGGCCCGCCGAAGTTCATCCGCGCCCAGCTCTACGAGTACGAGTTCACGAGCTGGGACGCGAGCAGCGGCGCCTGGTGGAAGCGAAAGCTGCTCGGCGCCTACCTGCCGCCGCTGTCGCGCGACGACCCGCGCCTGCGCGAGTTTCTGCGCGAGCACGGTTGGGAATAGAGAACTGCAGGGTGTTAGGCTGCTGGGGGTTACGCTGTCAGGGGATGGTGTCTCCCCTTTTGACATAACACCCTAACAGCCTAACCCCTAACACCTTGCAGTATTCCTTTTCTGCGCAGGAAGTAGACGTAGCGGCCGTCGGACAGCGGCAGCCAGTCGCGCACGTACCAGCGGTGCAGATCGGGGTTGCGGACGAACTCGATCTCGCTCTTCAGCCAGGCGCGCCACTGGCGGTGCATGAAATCGGCCGGCGGCCGCTCGGAGACGAGGACGTTCCCGACCAGGAAGAGATCCGGCTTGCGGCCGAACACGTAGTCGCCGTCCCCCTTCTCGTGGCCGATGATGCCGCTGCCCGGCGGCGGCCCCGGGCTGTGGGCGATGTGCTCGTCGGTGAGGCCGAGCAGATCGTAGACGCGGAACCCGGTGTAGAAGGAAAGGGCGCCGATCGGATTGGCGGCGAGGCTCGATCCCGGCGGGAAAGCCGCCCGGAGAGCGACCGCGACGCGGCGCAGATTGCTGGTGAACTCGTGGCTCGACTCGCCTTCGAACTCGGCCACGCCGGCGACGGCGAACAGGTGAAAGCACAGCGCGGCGGCGCCCGCTGCGGCCGCGACCACTGCCGGCCGCGTCGACCACCGCCCGCGCAGGGAGGTGAAGCCGGCGACGGCGCCCTCCTGCACCAGCGTGTAGAGAAGCGGGTAGACGGGGACCAGGAAGCGGAAGCCGGGAAAGAAGTCGCCGCCCTCCAGCGCGACGGCGGCGAGGTAGGCACCGGTCATCCAGAACAGGTAGCGCAGGCGCCCGTCGTGTCGGGCACGCAG
The DNA here is from genome assembly GCA_963721115.1 of uncultured bacterium. Taxonomy (GTDB): domain Bacteria; phylum Desulfobacterota; class Binatia; order HRBIN30; family CADEER01; genus CAVRIA01. The sequence continues at coordinate 79,628 of CAVRIA010000013.1, read as the reverse complement.
CGCGGCGGGGACGAGAAAGATCAGGACCAGACTGTTGACGCCGCGGAAGAATCCGGTGACGTACGCCGCTCCGTGCGCGAGCAGCCCGAGCGACAGGCCGCTCTTGGCGTAGAACGTATTGGGCAGAGGATAGCCGTAGTACGAGAGCCGCCAGAGGACGTGTGAGCCGACGACCGCGAGGTAGAGCAGTGGACCGAGCCAGCCGCGCCGCTTCATCCCTCTCTCGGTGACGAGGCGATACGAGAGCGCCGCTGCGAAGAAGACGGCGCCCTCCGGTCGGGCGAGCGTCGCCAGGGCGTACCAGGGCGCCGATGCCCACGCCGCGGCTTGCCCTTCGCGCGCCCGCAGATCGGCGCGCACGCCGAGCGCGACGAGCGCCGTGAACAGCGCGGTCTCCAGACCCTGCACCGCCCACAGGGCGAAGCTCAGGTTGCCGACGAGGAGGGCCGGCGCCAGCAGGCGCGACCAGCTCGGGCGCGACGCGGGCAGCAGGCGCGCCGTCGCCCAGACCGCCAGCAGGGCGAAGGCCGTGCCCAGCACCTTGCTCGCCAGGGGCAACGGCACTCCGGCGTACGCCGGCAACGCCAGGAGAAGCACCCAGAGGAAGTCCGTGTATCCCTCGACGCGCTCGCCGACGTTGAACACCAGACCGTGGCCCTCGACGAGGTTGCGGGCGTAGCGGAACGAGATGTAGGCGTCGTCGACCACCTCGAAGCGCGCGTAGTGAAGACAGAGGAGAGCGGCGAGCGCCAGCAGGGCCGCCAGCGCGACGCGCGGCCCGCGCGGGTCGCCGGCGCCGAAGCTGCGCAACGACTCACCCATCGCCCGCGCGGCGCGATGACACTGACGGCGGCGCCTCGATCACGCGGCGGATGCTGGCACAGGGGCATGGGAGGGGCAACTTGCCGGCTTTCCTTGACAAGCGCGGCGGCGAAGCTCTTCGCTGATCCGTACGAGACAAGGAGACGCAGATGCTCTTGCCGCTGGTCGTGCTCGCCGCCGTCGCTGCCACGCCGCTGGCCGTGCCGACCGGTTCCGCGCCGCAGGTGCCCGACTATCTTCCCAACGCGAACGCCTCGAAGGTCGTCGCCGTCGGCCGCGACGAGAGCAACGCCGAGACCGCGATCACCGTTCTGACGCAGGCGGTGGCGATCAAGGAGACCGGGCCTGAGGAGACCGTCGCGACGTTCGGCGAGGTGTACGCCTTCTCGCCGGCGTTCATCGCGGTGCATCGAGACCAACCGACCGCGATCAGCTTCTGGAACCTGCAGCCGGACGACGTGCACGACTTCATGCTCGTCGACCCCGATCTCGACGTGCTCATGAAGGTGACGCTGCCGCCGCTGCGCAAGACCTCGTACGTCTTCACCTTCCACCACGAAGGCCTCTTTCGCTTCTACTGCACGATGCACCAGCCCGAGATGAGCGGCCAGATCCTCGTGTTGGGAGACGACGGGAAGGGCGTCAAGGAGAAGCAAGAGGCCGAGCCGACGCCTCGACGGAAATGACCGAGCCCGTCAATTTCCATCTTCGTATTCTTCCATCTTCGCATTCTTCGTCTTCGTGCTCTTCGTGCCCTTCGTGGTTGCATTTTTCCCTCACTCCCACCGCAGCAGGCGCGCGTCTCCCGGGGCGATCGGAAACGTCGCCCGATCGGTGCGCCGCCAGCGTCCCGCCTGCCGGTCGAACACCTCCGGCCAGCCCGCCCCCTGGCGCAGCCGCAACGCCGCCGTCACGCCGTGGCGGTAGTCGCGGTTGACGAGCAGGACCGCGAGCCCGCCCGACCGACCGGCGAACAGGCCCGCCGTCACCGGCCCGCCCTCGATCGCCTCGATCGGTCCGACCGGGAAAGGCACGCCGACCTCCCCCGTCGAGTCGGCGACCTCCAGCGACCGGTACGGCGCCAGCGCCGCCGCCAGCGCCCGCAGATCGCCGTTGATCCGCGCCACCTGGAAGTAGTGCAGGGTCGGCCGGCCGCTCTCGATCAGCCCGTCGTGGAAGTCGAACTCACCGTCGGCGGGCGGGGTCCAGTAGGCGAAGTACGAGATGCCGCGCGCGCCGTAGGCGAGGGCGTGGAAGACCTGCCAGCGCAGCTCCGCCTCGTTCGGGTCGCGGTACGGCCCGTGCGGCATCGCCTGGACGATCAACAGGAACGGCAGGTCGTGGCGCAGGGCGACCGCCCGAACCGCGGCCAGGTTGGCGAAGAACGTCGAGCGGTCCTTCTTCTCACCGAACGGGTAGTAGTCGTAGCTCAGCAGCTGCGGCTTCACCTCCGCCGACGAAGCGCTCCAGGTAATCGCGGTAGGTGTCGGCGCCGAGATTCTCGAGCGGAACGTAATCGGGCAGCAGGTTGACGTAGGCCAGCCGCTCCGGGTCGTCGCGGCGCAGCGCCGACACGACCGAAGCCAGGGCTCCGAAGTCCGGCACCACCGGCTCGTCCTGCAGAAAGTAGCCTGCCAGCGCCGGGTGCCCCGCGTAGTCCGCCACCGCCGAGGCAACGCGCTCCTCGACCCCCGCGCCCGGCGCGCCGAGACGGTGGTCCGCCACCCACATCCGCAGCCCGTGCCGCGCCGCGACGTCGAGCGCGCGCAGCGTGTCGCCGCGGTCGAGGCCCCCCTCGCAGGGAGCGCCGATCACGTTGAAGCCGGCGGACGCGATCTGGGCCGCCCGATCGTCGTCGAGCTCGGGCCAACGGCGGCGCGCACCAGAACGTCAGCAGGAACGGGGGAGGGGTCGACACGGCGGCGGGCCGGAACGCCCCTCGCGCCGCGCAGCCGGCCAGGACGCAGAGGAAGAATGGAAGATACTGCGCCCACCGGCCTCATCCCTTCGCTTCATAACAGCGCGCGCCGGGGATTCAACGAGCGCGTCGCGGCGGCCCTCGTCTCGGGGCGGTACGTGATCCGCCCGAAGCCGCGCGACGTCAGCCGCCCGACTGCTCGACCGTCAGGCCGACCTCCTGGCCGAACGCGACCTCCAGCGTATTGCCGTCGGGATCGCGGATGAGACCGAAGTAGCCGACCGGCGGTCCGAGGTCCGCCGGCGCCTGGCGAAGGATGCCCTGGCGCTTGGCGCGCTCGCAGAGCGCATCCACCTCTTCGCGCGACTTGCAGCCGACGCCCAGGTGGGAGAACGCCGGGACCAGCCCGGCGACCGTTTTCGACAGCCAGCGCCGCACGGGAATCGACGCCGGCAGCCCGATCAGGACGAGGACGAAGGGCCGCGTTCCGTCCGTGACCCAGGCCACCCGCGATCCCGTCGAGGTGTCGACTCGATCGTGGACGACCTTCATGTTGGCGAACTCGGCGTAGAAGCGGATGCTGGCCTCGATATCGCCGACAACGAACGCCACGTGCGTCAGTCCCTCGTCGACCATGTCGCCTCCCGCCGCTGGGGTCACTCGCCGCGCTCGCCTCGGATGGCTACGCCCCGCGGCCGCCGCCGAGCGTGTCTCGCAGCACGGCGGCCATGTCGAGGATGGCCTTTGCCCCGTCGCCGGAGAAGGTGGAGCCGTGCATCGGCAGCAGCAGCCTCGGCCGCAGGGCGGCGAGGCCGGCGAGGATCTCCTCCGTCTGCGGCGTGTACGGGATGGAGTGAGCGAACGGGCCGGACTCGTACTTGACGAGCGCGGCGCGGGCCGGCTCCACGATGTCTGCCGTGGTGAGCGGCTCGACGTCTCCCTCTTGAAGAAACAGGTCGGAGCACAGCAGCGCCGCGTTCGACTCCTCGAACAGGAGACCGGCCTCCCAGGCGTGCGGTACCTGCGGGGTGGAGAGGAAGCGGAGGCGCTGCCGACCCGTCTCGACGACCTCACCGTCCTGCAGGGGACGCGCCGGACGGATGGCGAAGTCGTTGACGCTGACCATCGCCGCCACGAAGCTGCACGCGGCCTGGGCGCGCGGCGCGGCTTCGAGCCACTCGTTCAGGGAGCCGCACTCGTCGGCCTCGAAGTGGCTGAAGGAGATCCAGCGAATCGACGTTACGGGAAGGATCGCCGCGACCGCCTCGCGCACGAGCGGGAAGAGGCTCCTCATCCCGGTGTGGAACAGGAGCGGCTCCTCGTCGCGCACCAGAAATTGATTGAACTGCAGCTCGAAGTCGGGAACGAAGGTCGAGAGGCGAAACAGGTCGGGGGCGATCTCGGTGGTCGTGGTCCTCATCGGGGCATCTTCTCACGCTTGGCCACCGCATGGAACAGCCAGGGAGCGCGACCGGTGACCAGTGACCGGTTGGCGAGGTCGAGAGCTTGGGTTTGATCGAACCCCAACAGCCAACAGCTAACAACCCAACAGCCTGCCTTTTCACCGCTCCCAGGCGACGTACTCGTCGAGCTCCTGGCCGTCGACGATGATCGCGTACGGACCTGCGGTGAGGAACTCGATCGCTCCGTTGGACGGCGGCAGATGCAGGCGCTGGCGATCCTCGTTCAACGCGTCGGCGAACTGCTCGTGGGACGGTCGCTCGCCGCGCGGCAGGCGGATCAAGACAAAGGCGATGGAAGTTCCTGAGCGCATGTGTCTGCCCTTCTACGTAGCCGCCGGATGCGGGTCAAGCGTCGACGCCAGCGCGGTCCTTGAAGCCGCGCTCCACTTCGGGGAGGATGGCGCCCCACCAGGAGGCCACATCGAATGGAGTTCAATCTCGCCGAGATCAGCGAGGCGATCGCCGCGGCGATCCCGGACCGCGAGTGCATCGTGGTGCGCGACCGCCGCTTCACGTGGACGCAGCTGAACGAGCGCACCCGCCGTCTCGGCAACTATCTGCACGGCCGCGGGCTCGGCTGTCACGCGGAGCGCGCACAGCTGCAGAGCTTCGAATCCGGGCAGGACCATCTCGGCATCTACCTTTACAACGGCAACGAGTACCTGGAGGCGATGCTGGGGTCCTACAAGGCGCGCGTCGCCCCCTTCAACGTCAACTACCGCTACGTCGACCAGGAGCTCACCTATCTCCTCAACGACGCCGACGCCCGGGCGCTCGTCTACCACGCCCGCTTCGCCCCCAACGTGGCTCGCATCCGCGCCGAGCTCCCCAACCTCGACGTGCTGATCCAGGTCGCCGACGACTCGGGTCACGCGCTGCTGCCGGGCGCGGTCGACTACGAGGAGGCGCTGCGCCGGGCCTCGCCCCAGCGGCCGGCGCTGCACTGGTCGGCCGACGACCTCTACATCCTCTACACGGGCGGCACGACGGGCATGCCGAAGGGCGTGCTGTGGCGCCAGGAGGATATCTTCTTCGGCGCCCTCGGCGGCCAGCCGCTGGGTGGCACGAAGTTTCCCGACATCGCAACCCTCGTCGAGGTCGCCAAGGCGGGCAACGTCCGCGCCCTGCCGGCACCGCCGTTCATGCACGGCGCCGCCCACTGGATGGCGTTCAACGCCTTTCACCAGGGCGGCACCGTCGTCATCCAGAGCCACGTCGATCACCTCGACCCCGACGACATCTGGACCACGATCGAGAAGCACGCCGTGACCTTCCTGATCATCGTCGGCGACGCCTTCGGCCGGCCGCTGCTCGACCAGCTGGGCAAGAAGACCTACGACCTCTCGTCGTTCCGGGCGCTGCTCTCCGGCGGCGCGATCCTGACGCCCGCCCTGAAGGAAGCGTTCCTGGCCAAGATCCCGCACCTGATGATCATCGACGGGTTCGGCGCCTCGGAGACCGGCGGGCAGGGCTCGCAGATCACCACCGCGGGAGGCAAGGTCAGCACCGGCAGCTTCAAGATGAACGACGACACGGTCGTCCTCTCCGAGGACCTGACGCGCAAGCTCGCGCCGGGCAGCGCGGAGAGCGGCTGGCTGGCGCGCAGCGGCCACGTGCCGCTGGGCTACTTCAAGGACGCCGAGAAGACCGCCAAGACCTTTCCCGTCATCGGCGGCGTGCGCTACGCCATCCCGGGCGACCACGCCCAGGTCGCGGAGGACGGCTCGATCGTCGTGCTCGGGCGCGGCTCGGTATCGATCAACTCGGGCGGCGAGAAGATCTATCCCGAGGAAGTGGAGAAGGCGCTCAAGCACCACCCGTCGGTCTACGACGCCGTCGTCGTCGGCACCCCGAACGACCGATTCGGCCAGCAGGTCACCGCCGTGGTCCAGGCCCGCGTCGGCGAGGTCCCGACCGAGGCGGAGCTGGTGGAGTTCAGCGCCCGCCACCTGGCCCGCTACAAGCTCCCGCGCGCCGTTCTGTTCGTCGACGAAATGGTTCGCAGCCCCGCCGGCAAGGCCGACTATCGATGGGCGAAGTCGCTGGCACTGGAGAAGCTGGGCCTGAAGTAGAACGGGCCTTCGGTCGGTCTCGAGAACGCAGGGGAAGAGCGCGATGGGCACGGCAGACGGGGGCCGATTGATCTGCTTCGACCTCGACGGGGTGATCTACTCGGCCGAGCCCTTTCTCGGCGAGGCCTACCGCGAGGCGATCGCGCTGGTCGAGCAGAAGCGCCCGGGATCGTTCGAGCGCGTGCCGTCGACGAGGGAGATCCTCGACCACGTCGGCTGGCCGGTGCCGGTGATCCTGGCCCGCCTGTTCCCGCGCGTCGACGACGCGGCCGTCCAGCTCCTCTACGCCGAGACGCTCGAGGTGATCTGCCGGCGCGTCGCGGCGCGGGAGGGGATCCTCTACCCTGGCGTCGAGCCGACGCTGCGCGCTTTGCGGCGCGACCGCGTACTGGCCGTCGCCTCCAACGGCCGGCGCCTCTACATCGAGACGGTTCTCTCCACCTACGGTCTCGCCGACTGCTTCGCCGAGCGCATCACCGCCGACCAGGTGAGCGACAAGACCGCCATCCTGCGCGCCTACCTCGAGCGTTACGGTCTCGGCCCCGAGAGCACGATCATGGTCGGCGACCGCTCGAGCGACGTCGAGGCGGCCCGCGCCGTCGGCTGCCGCTTCATCGGCTGCGACTACGGCCACGGCTATCGGGACGAAATCGAAAACGCGGGTCCGATCATCGGCCGATTCGATCAACTGAGCACGCTGTTAGGGGGTCAAGCCGTTGGCTGGTAGTGTCGCCCCCGGGCTGCGCCGGATCATTCGAGCTGAGAAACACACGGACTTCCGGAACAGGCTGAGGCTGAGGCTCGGGCTCGGGCTCGGGCTGAGGACGGTGCGCGCTTCGCGCGATCTTTGGGATCGATCCCCAGCCTCAGCCCGAGCCCCAGCCTTTGCCTACGAACCCGGGCACAGCCCCGGGGCGAGTTCCAGGCTAGGGGTTGGCACGTCAGCACGTCCGTACGTCAGCACGTCAGCACGTCAGCACGTCAACACGTCAACACGTCAACACCTCCGCACCCCTTCCATTGGACACCCTCCGCCCGACGCACTATCCTCGTCCCGTCCATCTTCGCGGAGGAGGGAAGACGAATGAGCCTCGTGACCGATCGCGCGCTGACCGCCGGCGAGTTCCTCGACGAGTGCGTCGCCTTCAAGCGCGACCACGCGCCACAGAGCCATTTCCTGCGCGGGCTGGTGACCGGCAAGCTGAACGATCGGCAGCTCAAGCTCTGGGTCAAGGACTTCTACTATTACGTCGAGCCCGCCATCCCGACCATCGCCGCCTGGTTGGCGTCGGCTCCCATCCTTCCCGACCGCGAGATCTACAAGCTCATCGCCCGCAACCTGGCAGGCGAGATGGGCTACATCCGCGAGGCCGAGCACCATGACCTCTATCTGCAGTTCTGCCGCGGCATGGGCATCGCGCGCGAAGAGCTGCTCGATCACCTGCCCCTGCCCTCCACGATCGGCGCGGCGTCGGCCATGGGGTACTACTGCCGCAACTCCTTCGAGGAGGGGCTGGGCGCGTTCGGCCTGGCGGTGGAGATGGAGGTGCCGGGACGCCCGAACGGCGCCAAGGTCCTGCACGACGGGCTGCGGCGGCACTACGGCATCGACGACGGCGCGCTGGAGTTCTGGGCCATCCACATGCAAGCCGAGGAGGAGCACGGCGAGAACGCGGAGAAGGCCCTGACGCTGTGCGGCCAGACGCGCGAGCAGCAGGCCCGCATCCGGCGCGCCTTCCGCTTCAGCGTCGTCGCCCACTCGGGGATGACCGAGGGGTACGACCGCTTCCTCGACTCCCCCGTTCACTGAGCTTTCGCGCCCGAAAGAACTTTCCAAACCAGTGCGTCTTGTTACTCTGGTAGCCACAACCCACACCGGTCGAGGTCGATGAATCTCTGGAGTTGGTTTTCGCGCCGCGTGCGCGACACGGCAAAGTCCGCCTCTCGCGGCGCGGCGAAGAACCCGATCCCGCTGCCCGCCGAGCCCTATGTCTTCGAGTGCCGGCAGTGCGGCAAGGTCTTCGAGGTACGGCGGCGGCATCCGCTGTGCCCCGAGTGCGACAGCTCCGACGTCGAGCTGGTGAGCAACTGAAGCGGTGCCGCAGTGAACAGCCGCCGGAGCTTCTCCCTCGACGGCCGCCGCGCCATCGTCATCGGCGGCGGCATCACCGGCCTGGCCGCGGCGCGCGTTCTCAGCGACCGCGGCGCGCAGGTGACCGTGCTCGAACGCGACGCCGAGCCGGTCGCCGAGAGCCCCGGAGCGGCCTTCTCCAGCTGGAAGCGCAAGGGCGCACCTCAGGCGCGGCACTCGCACGCCTTCCTGGGCCGCCTGCGCAGCCTGCTTCGCGACCATTACCCGGATCTGCTGCACGCGCTCCTCGACGCCGGCGCGAGCGAGCTGCGCATGACCGACCGACCGCCTCTGACCTTGCCCCCGCTCGAGCCCGAGCCGGGCGACGAGGACCTGGTCGCCCTGGGCTGCCGGCGCACCACCTTCGAGTGGGTCGTGCGCAAGGCAATTCTGGAGAGCGGGCGGGTCCGCTTCGTCCCCGGCGCGGTCGTGCGCCATCTGCTCAGCTTCCCGCTCTCCCCTCCCGTAGTGCGCGGCGTGCGCTACCAGGTGGGCGAAGAGACCGCCGTCGAGGAGGCGGACATCGTCGTCGACGCCAGCGGGCGCGGCTCGAAGGCGGTCGAGTGGCTGTCGGCGATCGGGGCGCGGCCGCCGCTGGAGCGCGTCGAGCCGTCGGGAATCGTGTACTATACGAGGTTCTACCGTTTCCGGCCCGGCGCCGGCGAGCCGCCGCGCAGCGTCCATCCGACCGCGGCGGACTTCAACTGGATCAAGTACGCCGTCTTTCCCGCCGACGACCGGACCTTCTCGATCACCCTCGCGGTTCCGCTCGCCGTACCGCGTCTCAAGGTCCTGGCGCGCGTCGAAGCCTTCGACGAGATGGTGCGATCCATCCCCGGTATGGCACCCTGGGTGGCGCCCGAGATCGCCGAGCCGATCGGCGACGCGACCCATCCGGTGCAGGCGATGGGCGGACTGATCAACCGCCTGCGCCGCTTCGTGATCGACGGCGAGCCGGTCGCGGTCGGCTTCTTCGTCCTCGGCGACGCGGCCTACTGCACCAACCCGCTGTACGGCCGCGGCTGCGCCCAGGCCTTCCTTCACGCCGATATGCTCGGTAGGGCGCTCGACGAGCATCCAAGCGACCCGGCCGCCGCGGCGGTGGACCTCGACCGCCGGGCGCGCGCCGAGATCGAGCCTTTCTACCGCGCCTCGGTGTTCGCCGACCGCGAGGCGGTCCGCAAGGCGGAGGGACGCCAGCCGCGCCGGCTGGCGCGCCCGCCTGCGCCAGAAGTTCTTCGACGACGGCGTGGTGCCGGCAACGCGCTCCGACCCGGTCGTCTTCCGCGCCTTCCTGCGCATGTTCAACATGCTGGAGACGCCCGAGAAGGCGTTCGGCAACCTCGGCGTCCTGCTGCGCTCCCTCTGGGTCATGCTGCGCGGGCGCTGGTTCAACCGCCGCTACGCCCTGCCCGACCCGCCCGACCGCGATGAGGTGATCTCCCGCTGCGAAGCCGCCGCCCGCGCCTGAACGCATTCCCGCGCTTGCATTTCGCCGCAGCGGGGTGCAGAAAAAAATCCAGCATATGAGTAGCGACGGCCCAAGACGGAACGGCTCTTCGAGTCGCCCCGACGCCTAGCCGCCTCCCGCGTGGTCGAACGTCAGCCGCCCGCGAGGCGGGTGGAGGTTCGACCATGCAGAACGCAAACACTCTTCGTCGTCATCGGGAATCCCGGCCGGCCGTCTCGCAGCGCGGCAATCGTCGCCGCGGGGGCGCGGTCTCATGATGCCCGCGCACGACTCGTCCGAGCAGGGCCAGGAGCTGTCCCTGGCCGAGATGCTGGCGAGCTGGCCGCTGCTCGACCTGGAAGAGCGCCTCGAGGGCTTCCGGATCCTGCCGCGCGACGAGGCCGAGGACCTCTTTCTCGCCCTGCCGACGCACGACCAGACCGAGCTCCTCCTGGCGCTGCCCTCCAACGAGCGCCGTTCGTGGATGCGCCTGCTCCCTCCCGACGACGCCGCCGACCTCATTCAGGAGGCTCCGGAAGAGGACCGGGCCGGCCTGCTGGCCCTGCTGGACGAGCCGACGCGCAAGGAAGTGAGCGGGCTGCTCACCTACGCCGAGGACCAGGCCGGCGGACTGATGAATCCGCGCTACGCCCGCCTGCGCCCGGAGATGACCCTCGACGAAGCCATCAGCTACCTGCGCCGTTACGCGCGCGAGCACGGCGGCACCTACTACGCCTACGTGCTGGACGGTCAGCAGCACCTGCTCGGCACGGTTTCGTTCCGCGACCTCTTCGCCGCCAGCGCCGACCAGAAGGTCGCCGACATCATGCGCACCGATCTCGTGACGGTGACCGAGGAACAGGACCAGGAGTCGGTCAGCCGCGTCTTCTCCGCCCACCACTTCCTGGCCCTTCCCGTGGTCGACGGCGAGGGCCGCATGAAGGGCGTCGTCACCATCGACGACATCGTCGACGTCGTCCAGGAAGAGGCCACCGAGGACATCCAGAAGCTGGGCGGCATGGAGGCTCTCGACGCTCCCTATCTGGACACCAGCTTCCTGCGCATGACGCGAAAGCGCGGCGGCTGGCTCGCCGCGCTCTTCCTGGGCGAGATGCTGACCGCCACCGCGATGTCGTACTTCGAGGACGAGATCGCACGCGCCGTCGTGCTGGCGCTGTTCGTACCGCTCATCATCAGCAGCGGCGGCAACTCCGGCTCGCAGGCGTCCACCCTCGTCATCCGCGCCATGGCCCTCGGCGAGGTGCGGCTGCGCGACTGGTGGCGCGTGGTCCGGCGCGAGTTCGCCTCCGGCCTGGCGCTGGGAACGATTCTCGCCACCATCGGACTGATGCGGATCCTCGTGTGGCAGCGTCTGTTCTCCCTCTATGGCCCGCACTACATGCTGGTCGCCCTGACCGTGGCCAGCAGCCTGCTCGGGGTCGTCACCTTCGGCACGCTGACCGGTTCCCTGCTTCCCTTCCTGCTGCGCCGGCTCAACTTCGACCCCGCCAGCGCGTCGGCGCCGTTCGTCGCCACGCTGGTCGACGTCACCGGCCTGGTGATCTACTTCTCGGTGGCCAGCTTCCTCCTGCGCGGCACCCTGCTGTGAGCGACCCGGGAGCCACGTTGCGGAAGCGAGGCCGCGCGGCTTGATACGGCACGCACTTCCCAGCATGAAGGTCGTATGCCTCGCCTCTTCGCCACGCGAGGGTGCCTCGTTCTGGCCGTCCTGCTGGCATCGGCGGCGAGCGCAACCGCGGCCGGCAAGACCATCACCCTGTCGCATCGCCCGTTCGAACAGCGCTTCGCCGAGCACATCGCCCTCGACTGGGCCCTGCCGTTCCGGGAGTACGCCGATCGCGTCCGCTCTCCCAACGGCCGGTACTCGTTCCTGTTTCGCTACCCCGACGCGGACGCGCCCAGGCCCTGGACGAGCTTCCTGTACGTCGACGTCGGCGGCGACCGCTTTCTTCGCCTGACCCTGAAGGATCACGGAACGACCAGGCCGACCGCGCGCTGGATCAACGAGGAATTGATCTTCGTTCGCGTCTGGTGGGGGGCGATGGTCGGGAGCGACCTCATCGTCGACGTCCCGCGCCAGCGATTCATCTATCAGGCCATGTTCTACCGCGCCCAGCCCGGCAGCACCGGCGGCGACGCGGCGAAGAAGGTCGCGCCACCCCCTTCGTTCTCTCTCAGCCTGCAAGCGACGAACGGAAGCTCGGAGACGCCCTACGACACGATCACGGTCGACGCGACCGGCGACAATCATACGATCGCGGAGCGGACCCGGCCGCCCGACGCCACCTACTGCAGCATGTCGGGCAGCGAGGAGGAAATGGCCGAAGCCTACCGGGCGCTGCACGACTTCCTCACGGAGCGCGCCGCCAGGCTGCCGCGCCGGCCGCCCAACACCACCTGCCGCAACTGCACGATGTACACCTTGCGCTGGCGCCTCGAGCTCGGTCGGAACGAGGAGTTCACCTTCTCGCAGGAGAAGCCGCTGCCCTACGCCGCCCTCGACCGCCTGCTGCCGTTGATGCAGCGCATCCACGACCGCGTGGTGCGCAACGGCGATTGCGAGCAGTAGGCGCTGGTCCACCGGTTTCAGAATGGCCTTCGCCGAGATCCGACAACCGGAGGGCGAGCCTCCCAGTGCGCCGCTTACTTGCGCAGTGGCGCGCGGCGGGGTGAGCCTCGCCCTCCCGGTTTGCATCACCCGCTCCGCGGCTCAGTCGTGATGACGACGACGCTTGGGCGTCAGCTAGAGACGGGCCGGGTAACCGGCGATGTCGGCCGCGGGCTCGCTCTCTTCCCCGGCGCGGCGGATCAGGTAGAGGAGCGGTCCGGTGCTGCCGAGAGTCAGGGTCAGAAGCACGTAGGGCAGCGGCGACCAGCCGCGGTCGCGCGCGTCCTGCCACATCCAGAAGGTGATCAGGCCGAGCGCGATCACCAGATCGGCGAACGCGACCATGACCGCCGCATTGGCCGTGATCAGCTCGAAGAACCCGACGTAGCCGTAGAGGTGCACGACGTACGCGGTGAGCCCGAGGAAATCGAGCAGGAGAAAGGACAGACCGATCTGCTTCGCGTTCATTCGACACTCCTTTCGTTCCGGGAGCGCCCCAGTGCGCTCTCACCGCACCTGTTCCAATTCGCGTGCCGGCGAGTCGCTCGAACGCCTCTTCCTCGCTACGCTCGGCGGCCGCCGCCGCGTTGCGCCGCGTCGACAGCGCCGTTGCACGACCGCAACACCGCGCGCGCTCTTGCGGGCCGCGGCACCGCGGCGCGAGAATTTCTGCCTGGTGCCGTGGTCCGGGCCCACGTGTTGCTGGTATCCGTCTTCTCGGCGAGGATCCGCGATGAACGAGGCCCCACTTCACCCGACACCGGCACCGATCTCCGGCCCCCACCAGCGCTCCGGCACGGCGTGGCGCTGGTGGGGATTGCTCGGCGGCATTCTCGTCGGCTTCGCCGATGCCGCGCTCATGAATCCCCTCGGGATCCGATTCGAGATCAACGGCCGCGACGCCTCTCTGCTCGTCGGGGCGTATTTCGGCCCGTCCTTCGCCCTGCTCGGTTACCTGCTCGGACGCGTCATCGAGGGCCGGCGCCGTGACCGCGAGAACGCCGCCCTCGTGCAAGCGCAGATGGAGACGATCAACGCCGCCCGGGCTCGGCTGGTGCAAGCCGAGAAGCTGGCCGCGCTCGGCCAGCTCGCGGCGACCATCGCGCACGAGGTGCGAAACCCGCTCGCGGTCATGCGCTCGGCGGCGCAGAACCTCGGCGAAACGTTGCCGGACCCGGGAGAGGACGGCCGCCAGGCGTGCTCCTTCATCCTCGCCGAGATCGACCGGCTGGGCAGCGTGATCACCTCCCTGCTCGCCTTCGCACGGCCGCCGCAGATCGTCCCCCGCGCCGTTCCGGTGCGCGAGCTCCTCGAGCGCGCGCTGCTCCTCGCCGGCGAGGAGATGGTGAACAAGCGCGTGCGCGTGCGCCGCGACGAACGCGACGACGACGCCACCGTGCGCGCCGATCCCGACCTGGTCAGCCAGGTGCTGCTCGGCCTGCTGACCAATGCGGTCGAGGCGGTGCCGCGCGGCGGCGAGATCTTTCTCGCGGCGCGCCGAACCGGGGACGCCGTCGAGATCGACGTCGCCGACTCGGGGCCCGGCGTAGCGCCCGAGCTGCGCGCCAAGATCTTCGAGCCGTTCTTCACGACCCGACCGCGCGGAACCGGGCTGGGGCTCGCCGTCGCCCGCCAGATCGTCGAGGCGCACGGCGGCCGCCTCGACGCCGGCGAGGCGCGCGGCGGCGGCGCCTGTTTCACGCTGCGCCTGCCCGCCGCCTCCGGCACGTCCCTCGCCGCCCCGGCCGACTCGTCACGCCGTCACCCGTCGTTCGAAGCTGCCCGCAACCTTCCCGGGCCGGGGTGAGACGAGGTCTCGCCCGAGAACGGATCGCCGCTCTCCGGCGGGCACTCGGCTCGGGGACGCCATTGTCGCAGGCGTTCCAGTCGAAATCGCCAACTGGGCGCCGCCGGCTTCCTTCCCTGCCTCCGCAGCCGGCCGTCCCGTGCGCCTTGGCACGCTGCATGCGGGGCTTCTCATAGGTCACAGCGTGCTGCGCAGGACTGAACTCGCCGGGGCTGTGATCTCAGGGTTCCCATAGATGACCAGAACGGTACTCCAGGTGCGCTGATGGCGCGCAGAAGAGAATACCGGGAGGAGGTTCGCGCCGCCCTTCACGAGGACTCGAAGATTCTCCTGTCCTCCCACCTTCGCCTGGCGGTCTGGCTCGCCCTGCTCGGAGACATCTCCTATCTGTTCATCGATCTGAACGATCCCGTGGCGCGGATCGCGCCATTGCTCACCTGGAAGCTCTGTGTGATCGCGGCGTATGCGACCCTGTTGATGCTCCTGCGCTCGCGACTGCCCGCACGTCTGCCGTGGAGGTCGACGATCGTAGGGGTCACGGTCGTTGCGGTCCTGTTCGCCGTCGACATGACCCTGCGCGGCATCCTGATCGGGGAGGTCGTGACGACGACCTACCAGTTGACCATCACCCTCGTCTGCCTGGCGGCGTTCTTCCCCTGGGGGACCTGGCCTCAGATTGCATTCACACTGGCCACCGCGGTCTGTCTGTTCGCCAACGTCGAGCTGGTCATCGGAATGCGCGCCGTGCCGACCAGCCTGCCGTTCGACGTGCTGATCATGCTGCTGGGCTCCGTGTACATCGCACGCGTCTCCGAGCTGCAGCGCCTCGATCGGAAGGACGCCGAGCTACGGCTCCGCAGTCAGGCCGTGGAGATCGCACAGGCGCGCGATCAGGCCTATGCGTCGACACGCGCCAAGAGCGAGTTCCTCGCCAACATGAGCCACGAGATTCGCACCCCCATGAACGGCATCATCGGGATGACGGAGCTGGTCCTCGACACGAACCTGACCCATGAGCAGCGCGAGCACCTCGACATGGTGAAGTTCTCGGCCGACGGGCTGCTCCGGGTCATCAACGACATCCTCGATTTCTCCAAGATCGAAGCCGGCAAGCTCGATCTGGACCCGGTCGGTTTCTCCCTGCGCGAGCGTCTGGGCGAGACGATGCGAGCGCTGAGCCTTGCCGCGCACGAAAAGGGCCTGGAGTTGACGTTCCGCGTCGCGCCCGAAGTTCCCAATGAGCTGATCGGCGATCTCGGCCGGCTGCGACAGGTGATCGTCAACCTGGCGGGCAACGCGATCAAGTTCACCGAGCAGGGAGAGATCGCCGTCGAAGTGGCCATGAAGGACAGCGGCGCGGCGGCAAATCCGAACCGAAGCGACCCCGCCGGCGAGGATGGCCCGGAGTACGCCACATTGCAGGTTTCGGTGCGCGATACGGGAATCGGCGTTTCGCCGGCCAAGCAACAGCTCATCTTCAGCGCCTTCGAGCAAGCCGATTCGTCCACCACGCGCCGGTTCGGCGGAAGCGGCCTGGGGTTGGCGATCTCGGCCTCCCTGGTGCGACTGATGGGCGGACGGATCTGGGTCGAAAGCGAGGAAGGGCGAGGCAGCACCTTCCATTTCACGACCCGCCAGGGAGTGAGTCGCGACCCGATTGCCGCCCCAACTCCCGCCGACGTCCGGCTCCTGTGCGGCATGCCCGTGCTGGTGGTGGACGACAATGCCACCAACCGCCTCATCCTCGTCGAGATCCTGTCGAGCCATTGGGGGATGAAGCCGACGCCCGCAGACGGCGGCCGGGCGGCACTGGCGGAGATGACACGAGCCCGTGCCGCGAGCGTTCCCTACCCACTCGTGCTGCTCGATGCGCGCATGCCGGAGATGGACGGCTTCGCGGTCGCGGCGGAGATCCGCCGGCGCCCGCACCTGGCAGGCGCGACGATCATGATGCTGACATCGGACGATCAGCGTGAATGCGCTGCCCGCTGTCGGGAGATCGGAATCGCGGTCTACGTCGTGAAACCCGTCGCCCCTGCGGAGCTACTGGAGGCCATGAGGAATGCGCTGGGAGTGAGCCCCGCGCCGGCGGACGCTTCTTCGAGCACCCCCTCGACGAACCAGGCCGTCACCGGCTCGGGCGAAGCGCTCTACGGCGCTGCCTTGGCCGGCGATCACCCGGCGACACCGACAGGAGTCTCCGGACTGCGCGTGCTGCTCGCTGAAGACAACGTCGTCAATCAGACACTGGTCATACGACTCATGGAGAAGCGCGGCCACAGCGTCGAAACGGTGGCAAACGGCAAGCAGGCCCTCGACGCGCTGAAGGGCGACGTGTTCGACCTCGTGCTCATGGACGTGCAGATGCCTGAAATGGACGGCTTTGCCGCGACGGCGGCGATCCGCCGCGAAGAGGAGAGTACGGGTCGCCACCTGCCGATCGTGGCCCTGACGGCGCACGCGCTGAAGGAGGACGCGGCGCGCTGCCTGGTGGCGGGTATGGATGGATACGTGGCAAAGCCGATCGAGCCGTCCCGTCTCTTCGCCGCGATCGACGAGGCGATCGAAACGGCGCGCGAAACCTCTTCGCTACCGGGACGGCCGGATCGCCATCACGATCGAGCGGCACCCGTCGCGTGATGCTGCCCTCGCTCTGCACGCCCCCCAAGGTCATCCCTTGTCACATGCGTGTCATACGAACTTCGCCGTACCTTCACCGTGCCATCACCAGGCTGTCAAGACACGGTGCTAGCGTCGACGGCGGATGGAAAGAGAAGTTCGGAACCAACCCCAACCCCTGGTCGGCGGCTCCCGGCCCGCGCAGCTGTGGACCGGCTGGGCGACCTGCGCCGCAGAGGTTCGATTGGCACAGGAGCTGCGCCACGAGGTTTTCGCCGGGGAGATGGGCGCCCGACTGTCGAGCGCCGCATCGGGCATCGACGAGGATGCGTTCGACCCGTACTGCGACCACCTGCTGGTGCGCGAGGGCCGCTGGGGTCCGGTCATCGGGACGTACCGGGCTCTGACGTACGCCGGCGCCTGCGCCGCCGGCGGCTTCTACTCGGAGACCGAGTTCGACCTCGAGCCACTGGCACCCTGGCGGTCGCGGACCATCGAGGTCGGACGGGGCTGCGTCCATCGCGAGTATCGCAACGGCGGCACCATCGCGCAGCTGTGGGCCGGCCTTTTCCAATACGTTCTGGCGCAGCAGGCCGATTTCCTCATCGGCTGCGCCAGCATCGGCACGGACGACGGCGGTCATCTCGCCGCGAGCATCTGCCGCCGCCTGTTGCAGAATCACCTCGGCCCCGCCGAACACCGGGTCGCGCCCCGGCGGGCCTTCGTCCTCGAAGGCTGGCGCGAAGTGACCGATTTCCGCATGCCTCCGCTCATCCGGGGGTACCTGCGCCTGGGCGCCTACGTGTGCGGCGACCCGGCCTGGGACTCGGACTTCCGGACGGCGGATCTGCTCCTCATGCTGCCCCTCGCGCAGCTGAGCCGACGCCATGCCGAGCGACTGCAGCGAACTGGCTGACTTTGCCCGTCTCACCCCGCCGCGCGCGGCGGCCGCTGCGCGGCGTGGAGCGACGAGCTTCGCGACGCGCGCGGCACGCGTCGCACGCCTCGTCTATCATCTGCTCCGGCTGTGGCTGGCGACCTTTCGCGCCGCCCCCTCGTTGAGCGCTGAAGAGCGCGAGGCGTTCGTCCGCCGCTGGGCGGTCAGAATCCTGCAGGCGCTGGCCGTCCGCGTCGTCGTGCGCGGGGAAGTCCCCGCCGCTGGCGTGCCCGTTCTGCTCGTCGCCAACCACGTCTCGTGGCTCGACAGCTACGCTCTCAACACCGTCAACGCCGCCCGCTTCGTCGCCAAGTCGGAGGTGGCGGGCTGGCCCGTCGTCGGCAGGGTGGCGGCGGCCTTCGGAACGTTCTTCATCAAGCGCGGTTGCTATCGCGACGCGGCGCGCACGAAAGACCGCGTCGCCGGCGCCCTGTGCTGCGGACAGTCCGTCGCGGCCTTTCCCGAGGGCACGACGAGCGAGGGGGACATCGTGCGGCGGTTCTTCCCCGCCCTCCTGCAAGCCGCCGTGGACGCCGGCACGGCGGTCCAACCCGTCGCCATCCGCTACCGGAATCGCAGCGGCGCGACCACGGCACCGGCCTACGTCGGCGACATGTCGATCGCCGACTCGCTCGGCCGGCTGGTCCGGGAATGTGAGCTCCATGCGGAGTTGGTCTTCTGCCCGCCCCTGCTGCCGATAGGCGGGACGCGCCGCGAGCTGGCGACGCAGGCGCGGCAGTCGATTGCCGCAGCTCTCGGAGTGGACATCGGCGGACCCGCGGCCGACGCAGCACCGAGCCGCCGCCGAAAGGCGGCATGAGCGTCGAGAACTCGCTCGAATACCGAACTTCGACTGCGCCCTTCCCCGCCCGCAGTCGCCATGGGCGCGCAGCGGCCGAGACGGGACGAGGAAAGCCCCGAAAGTCCTCGCTCGACCTCGCGAACCCTTGAAGCGCGGCGCGCAAAACGCCACAACCAGCCGCATGGAGACGACGGGAATTGCCCAGGTCACCGGCGCCAGTCGCGGTATCGGCCGAGCCGTGGCGCTCGAGCTGGCGCGGCGCGGCTTCGAGGTCGTTGCGACGATGCGCAACCCGGCAGCGGGAGAGGACCTGCACGCCGAGGCGGTGCGCGGCGGCCACCGGCTGCGCGTCGAGCGGCTCGACGTCGACGACCCGGAGACGATGCACATTCCCGACCGCCTGCGCGTGCTGGTCAACAACGCCGGCGTCGAGGAGGACTACCTACCGGTCGAGGAGACGCCGGTCGAGCAGTGGCGCCGCATCTTCGAGACCAACGTCTTCGGCCTGGTCGAGCTGACGCGGCGGGCGATTCCCGTCCTGCGCGCCAATCGCGGTGGCGTCCTCTGCAACGTCACCTCGTCTTCGCTGCTCGTCCCGACGCCCTTCTACGCCGCCTACCGCGCCAGCAAGGCCGCGGTCTCGGCGCTCGGCGAGTCGCTGCGCGCCGAGCTGGCGCCGTTCGGCATCCGCGTGCTCGAGATCCTGCCGGGACCGATCGCCACCGACATGCTGGCGCGCTCCGACCGCCCTTACGAAGCCGCCGCCTATCCGCCCTACCGGCCGATGGCCGAGCGCAGCCGGGAGATGCGCAAAGGGGCGGAAGGAATGGTCGCCGCGGCGGCCGACGCGGCGCGCTCGATCGCCGACAGCATCCTCGACGACGCTGCGCCGCTGCGCTGCGCCTGCGATCCGCTCGGCGCCCAGATGCTCGACTCCTGGCGCCAGATGCCCGACGAGCAATGGATGCGCGCCATGCTCGCCTCGCTGTGGGGCATCGGCGAAGGGGTTGGCGGCGAAAGCTGAGGGGACGCGAACGGCGGAGGGACCCGGGGCCGAGGGCTCAAGGGCACGCCGGGCTTGCGCTGCGGCGCCGAATTCCGGAGATTCGACGTCGATGCGGCGCGTCGTCGACTGGATCTTCACGGTACCGTTTCTGCTCTCCTTCGGGCTGATCCTGGTCGTATTCGATCCGCTGCAGCGCATCGCGCGGATCTTCGGCCAGCGACCGCAGGAGCTGGTCGCGGGGGCGTTGCAGCGCAGCTTGGTGTGGGCGTTTCGCATCTGCGGAACGCGGATCGGCGTCGAGCGGTCGCCGAAGATCCGGCCGTGGACGCCCTACCTGATCGTCGCCAACCACCAGAGCATGTTCGACGTTCCGATCTTCGGCAGCCTGCTGTTCACGAACTTCCCCAAGTACGTCTCCAAGAAGGAGCTGGCGTACTGGATCCCCAGCATCTCGTACAATCTGCGCCGCGGCGGCAACGCCATCATCGATCGCGCCGACCGCACGCAGGCCCTCGCGGCGATCCGCGCCCTCGGGCGGCAGGTGCGCGAGCGCGGCGTCTCGGCAGTGATCTATCCGGAAGGCACCCGCGCGCGCCGAGGAGAGCTCGGGGAGTTCAAGCCCAAGGGCTTTCTCGAGCTGCTCGAGGCGGCTCCCGACGTCGAGATCCTGCCGATCGCGATCGACAACTCGTGGCGACTACTGCGCCACAACCTCATGCCCGTCCCGTTCGGAACACGCGTACACATCTACATGGCCGATCCGATCCCGCGCCGGCCCGACGAGGATCGCAACGCACTACTGCAGCGGACGCGCGACGACATCGGAGCCGCTCTGAGACGCTGGCGGGACCGGTAGCTCGTCGCATGTCGCGCCACGCCATGGTACAGCCGAGATTCGAGAGGTGCGGGAATGCTCGAAGCGCCGCTGATCGATTTCGACGTCTTTCACCGCAGTGATCTGCCGGCCCGCCTCGCCGGACCGCGCGGTCGCGAGGCGGCCGACGACCTGCGCGGCGCCGCGGCGCTCGCCCTCGCCCTGCCGGACGGACGCGCGTACACCTACACGCCTCGCGAGGGCGCGATCGAGATCGCGCCGGGTGCCGGCGAGGGCGCCGCGGTGGTGGAGCTTTCGCTGCGCGCCTGGTCCGATCTCGCGCAGGAGATCCGCACCGTTCCCGCGCTCATCTTCGCCGGTGATCTGAAGGTCGCCGGCGGGAACATGGCGCTGCTGCGGCGCTGGCAGCCGGCACTGCGCGCGCTGTACTCGGACGTGCCCATCTACGATCCGGCGCGCGTCGACCTGACCGACGCGGCGGGGCGCGCCCTCGATCTGCAGCGATCGTTCACGCTGTCGGACCCGAGCGAGGACATCGCCCTGTTCTTCCGGCGCACCGGGTTCCTCCACCTGCGCCGGGTGTTCGCCGACGACGAGATCGGCGCCTGCGGTCGGTGGTCGACGAGCTGCAGAGCGCCGCGCGCCCGGGCGACGACCGCTCCTGGTGGGCGAAGGACGCAAACGGGCGCCAGGTCGTCTGCCGCCTGGTCTACACCGGGCTCTCACTCGCCGCGCATCGCCCGCCTGGTCGACGACCCGCGCCTGCGCCGCATCGTCGAGCTGACGGGGCTCGACGTGAGACCGGCCATCGATCGGCAGGAAGGGCAGGCCGTGGTGATCAAGAACCCGGGCATCGTCGAGGGGTTGTCCGATCTGCCGTGGCACCAGGACTGCGGCCTCGGCGGCCATCCGATCACCTGTCCCGGCATCGGCATCGGGGTTCAGCTCGAGGCGGCGACTCCCGAGTCGGGCCAGCTGCACGTCATCGCCGGCTCGCACGGCTCGTCCTGCCATCCGTTCGACGAGGCGCAGCTCGCCGCGCTGCCGCACGTCGCCCTGACCACCGAGCCGGGAGACTGCACGGTCCACATCAAGGACCTGATGCACGCCGCGCCGCCGCCGCGCGGCAAGGGGCGCCGCACGCTGTACGTCTCGTTCTCCTCGCCGCGCATGTTCGAGGCCATCGGTCCAGGCGAAGCCTACAACGACATCGTCCGCCGCCGCCGCGCCGACGGCCACGTCGCCCACACCGACGAGGTGCTGTCGGGCGGCGCGTGACGGCCGGTGCGTTCATCCCATGCGCCGCCGCAAACTTCGCAGGAGCTCCAGCGACGCTTCGATCTCGACCTTGCGGATCGAGATGCTCTCGACGTTGACGCCGAGCGGGACGCCGTGATCGCGCGCGTAGTCCCAGACCTCGGAGAAGATCCGATCGCACAGGTCGAGCGACGTCACCAGCGGATCGGCGGCGAAGCGTAGATCGTTTTCCAGCCAGCGCGGAAAGGCGATCCCCAGCCACTTCATGAAGGCCAGCGTCTTCTCCGAGCCGCACGGAGAGAAGGTGAGGATGACCGGCGCCGCCGGTTCGTTCCGGGCGCGGCACGCGAGGGAGAAGTCGGACAGGAGCGACTTCGTGGAGGTCACGTCGTAGACGGCCTGGGTCACGAAGAAGCGGCAGCCCCTGTCCGACTTGGCGAGAATCCTCTCGTGCTCCGCGAGGTCCCGCGCGTGCCGCTCGGCGATGGCGATGCCGCCGAGCACGAGACGCGGTGCATGCCGTCGGGCCAGCGAGTAGGCTTCGGCCAGGGCGACGCCGACTCGCGCGCGGCGATGGGCGACGCCGACGAAGACCGAGATGCGGGGCGGAGTCGCCTCGTTCACCTTCTCGAGCCAGCGAACGAGGCCGTCGCGCGTATCCCTCTGCACGCAGCGGTAGACGACCTTCGGCGCCGCCAGCGGCGCGAGGTGCTCGCAGGCGTATGTCTCGGGATCGATGGTCGGCAGGAACGGAAAGGGCCGCGGCGCCGAGGTGCGGTCGGACTCGTCCTGGACGTCGTAGACGATGAAGCCGTCGACGTCGAGCGGCCGCAGCCGCTCGAGCTGCCGGGCGACGATCGCTTCCAGCTGCGCCGGCGGCGTGGCCTGCTTGGGTGGGACGAGCCCGTAGAGGCAGATCCCCGACTGTCGCGACGCTATCTTCTCGAGCAGGGACGAATTCACCGCATCAGTCTATCCGTGCGGCCGATGGCGAACAAAATGCCGCGCCGTGCTCAGGTCAGCGTGCGGAGAAAGCTCCCGAAGACCACTCCCCCTGCGGGGAGCTTCCTCGACTGAGCCGAGACCGATTCGCAAGCGTCTCCGCAAGGCCGGAAAGCGAGGGCCGGGCGGGCAACTTCCCGTCCCGGCCCTCGCGGACTCACGCAGGTTCAGGGAACGTCGCGGCACTTCAGGGTCGTGCCGTGCAGGCTGCAGCCGGCCGAACCGATCTGATCGCTGCGATCGATCGTCGCCGCCGCCTCCGTGGTGCGGAGGTTGACGGAGAGAGGAGTGTCGGCGAGTGCCGGCAGGGCGAAGTCGCGCTTCTTGGCCTTGATCTTGACCTTGAAGAAATCGGGCGCCGAGCGCTTGCGGAAGAGAGCTCGGCTGCGCGTCGCCGGGTCCTTGCACTTGACGCTGCCGTGCCGCTCCGTGCACTGCGCTGCCGTGAAGGTCAGGGTGTCGACCTGGGTGAGCGGCAACCCGCCGTCGTGGAAGAGCACGATCTCGACCCCGGTCGTCGTCACGGCGTTGATGAAGTCACCCGGTGAGCTCGTCGTGTCGAGCTCGCCGATCGCGATCCACAGGTCGCGGTTCGGGCCGCTCGGGTGCTCCTTCAAGTGCACCTTGCGCAAGCTGAAGCCCGCCCTCTCGTTCGCATCGCAGACTCCGTCGCCGTCGCTGTCCGGCGAGTTCGCGACGCACGTTCCGCTCGAGCAGGTGTCCTGAACCGAGCAGGTCACGCCCGTGGAGCAGGCGGTGCCGTCGGGCAGCGGATCGGGCACGCAGGCACCCGCCGGCTCCGTGCACAGCCCGGCATTGCACTGATCGTCTGCCGAGGAGCAGTCGAGCGAGGTGCCGGCGACGCACATCCCCGTCCCCGTGTTGCAGGTCTCGGCTCCGTTGCAGATCAACCCGTCGTCGCAATCGGAGTTTTGGGTGCACGACACGCAGGGCGGCGGCGCGGTGGCGAACGGGGAGAACGTCACGTTGGCCGTCACGGCGTCGCCCGATCCCGACCCGGCGCCCGATGGTCCGTCAGCCGCCCCCCACCAGTTGTCGGCGGCGTCGACGCTGCCGCCGAACACGCTGCCACCGTCGACTCCCTCGGTGTTGCCGACGAACGAGTTCATCTCGGCAACCACCAAGGACCCGTCCTCGACCTTCGCGCTCACGCCGTTGTCGTTGCCGGTGAACAGGTTGCAGCTGACGCTCGCGGTGCTGGTGTCGCACTCGGGATCGGGACCCGGGCACCCACTCGTCTTGTAGCCGACGACGACCCCGTTCGTGTTGTCGTCGAACAGATTGCCGTCGACCGTCGCGTTGGTCCCGCTGCCGTAGTAGGTGCTGATCAGAACGC
Organism: uncultured bacterium; assembly: GCA_963721115.1. Classification (GTDB taxonomy): domain Bacteria; phylum Desulfobacterota; class Binatia; order HRBIN30; family CADEER01; genus CAVRIA01. The sequence goes on along the minus strand of CAVRIA010000013.1, from coordinate 55,521 downwards.
CAGCCGAATTCGAGCTGTCCGACGACGCGACTCCGCGGTTGCCGCTCACCGTGTTGCCGGTGACCGTCACGTTGGCCCCGGCCGAGATGTCGAGCATGTAGTCGAGGAAGTCGCCCGTGCCCTTGCCGGTGTACATGTTGCCGCTGAAGGTCGAGCCCGAGATGCCGCTGCCGTAGTAGAGGACGCCGACGCGCCCGATCTCGTCGAACATCGAGTTGGTGACGTCGACGGGGCCGGTGCCGAACGCCGCGATGGCGACGCCGCCGTAGGTGGGCCCGCTCTCGTTGTACTTGATCTCGGTGAAGCGGACGCTGTCGACCGTGCCGCCGGCACCGGCGTTGCGGATCGCCTGGTAGACCAGGTGCCCGCTGCCATCCAGAGTCAGGTCGCGGACGTCGAATGTCACGCCACTGGGAACGAGGAACCAGCCGCGGCCGTCTCCCGAGGCGCTCGTGTCCCCGACCGGCCGGACGACCGTGGCGGACTTCCCGGCCCCGGCCAGGGTAACGTCCTTGTCGACGAGGATCTGCGGTCCCTCGTCGTAGGTGTCGGCCTCGAGCTGAATCGTGTCTCCCGCCGGGCAGGCGACGTCGATGGCGTGCTGAATCGTCGCACACGGCGCCAGGGAGTCGCGGCAGTCGTTGCCGCCGTCGGCTCCTGTCGGGGACACGTAGCGGGTGGTCGGGCACTGCAGCGCCAGCAGGATGGGGTCGTTGTCGTCATCGGCGTAGTCGTTCGGGTCGGGCCCGCTGCAATTGACGTCGCTGAACGACGACTCGCTGCTCTGCGGAGCCGAGCTACCCTCCTCGATGGCCATGAGGATCCCGGCGCCGGGCAGGAGGTCGATGCCGGTGGCCGACCCGGTGGCGGCGAGGTCGAGAGAGGAGATCGGCGGGGTGAGCGTGTCGAGAATGGTGTTGATGTCGTTGCGGTCGACGACCGTCACGGTGCGCCCGCTGCTGGTGACGAACACCTGATCGCCCTCGATGGCGACGTCGAAGGCGCCGGCCAGCATGCGTTTGTCGATCGTGCTCGCGCCGTCGCCGGCGGCGGGAACGATCTCGAAGAGCGTGCCGTCGTTCTCCGCCGCCCATACCGTCCCGCTCGCGTCGGCCGCCAGGCCGCGCAGGTCGTTCGCGGTGGCGCCGAAGGCGTCGGTGCCGACGTCGACGATTCCGTCGCCGTCGAAGGAGGTGTCGAGTACGGTTCCCATGGCGACCGATCCCCCGCCGCCGATCGCCGCCTCAGTGACGATCATTCGGTAGACGGTAGGAGTGCCGCGGTCCGCGGCGTAGACGTAGAAGCTGGTCCCGTCGCGACGTGCCACGTGAATGCCGTTCGTGGTGCTGAAGCCGGTGATGGCGAGGAGGAGGGTGGTGAGGTTCGCGTCGTAGATCTGGATCTCGCTGGAGCGGGTCACGTACACGCGCCCGACGTCGTCGGTGGCGATCGCCTTCGGGTTGTCGAGCGCGTCCGGCAGATAGGTCCCGGTGTACGCGGCCTGCTCGGCGACGGAGAGGGTGCCGAAGTAGAGCTCGGCCACGGCGGCGCAGGAGTCGGCCGGGTCTGCGACGCTGAGGTCGATCTTGCGGACCTCCTTGGCCTGGTTGTAGCCGAGGTAGACGTACTGTCCGTCCGGCGAGAGCGCCAGGCCCCGCACCGAGCGCGGCCGCCCGTCTCCGGGGCCCTGACCGAGCCCGAAGGGCGCGTCGTCGTTGTCCACGATGTTCTGCACGTTCCACTGCAGGTCCGTCAGAGTGAGATCCGCGCGGGCCTCGATCGAGCCGAGGGCGATCAGGGCGGCAATGGCACCGACCCAAAATGAGAACCGGTTGCGCCTCACGCCGCTGCGGCCTCCGGATCGAGCCACGGCCGCGACTGTCAATCTTCCACCATGTGTCTTTGCGAGCTTCATACGTCCTCCGTCGGGAATCGATTTCCGACGCGAACTGCTCGTCGCAGCCGCATCCGGATATGTGAAACCGTATGCGGATAAACAATGTATTTCTATTGGTAGATACCCTACACGAGATAGGGAAAACCCTCGCTTTCTATCGAAGAATGAGATCCCGCTTCGACAAGCATGGGCGAGCTGTACCGCGCGTTTGCATCCGCGCCGACGCGGGCTACCATGCCGCCGGCGACGATCGCAGGAGAGAAGAGAGGAACGGGAGGAGCGAGGATGCGATTCGGACTTTCACCGACCCAGTCGAGACCGACGTTCGAAGCCATGCGGGATCAGGCGCGGCTCGCGGAAGCGCTGGGTTTCGACGCGCTCTGGGCGCACGAGCACCACTCTCAGGCGATGATGTACCCCGATCCGCTGATGACGCTCGCCGCGCTGGCCGGCGTCACCGAGCGCATCGGATTGGGAACGAACATGCTGCTTCTTCCGCTGCATCACCCGGTGCGGGTGGCGCAGGAAGCCGCCATGGTCGACGTCCTCTCGCGCGGCCGTCTTCGCCTCGGCGTAGCGAAGGGATACTCCCCGACCGATCTGCGAACGTTCGGCGTCTCGCCGTCGCAGCGCGCGCGCCACCTGAGCGAAGGAATCGAGCTCATCCGAGCTCTGTGGGAAGGCGGCGAGGTCACCCGCACGGGAGAGGCCTTCGACCTGAAACGCTTCCGTCTCTTCCCGCTGCCGATTCAGAAGCCCGGTCCACCCGTCTACGTCGGCGGAACCGCCGCCGAGGCCATCCGCCGCGCCGCGCGCCTGGGAGACGGCTACCTGATCAGCACCACCGAGCCCATCGACCGCGTCACCGAACGCGTCGCGACGTATCGCACGGCTCTGCACGACATCGGCAAGCCCTGGCGGGCGCCGCTGCTGAATCGACTCGTCTGCACCGTCCGCAATCGGCGCGAGAAGGCCGACGCCGAGCGGCAGTACGCCGGCGCGTTGCTGGCCCTCTACGACGCCTGGGGCCACGACAACGTGACCGGTCTTTCGGCCGAGGAGCGGACCCCCGAGCGGATCGGCCGCACGCATCTCATCGTCGGCGAGCCCTCGGAGTGCATCGAGCGCATCCACGAGTACGTCCAGATCGGCATCGGCCACATCGCTTGTCTCATGAACTTCGGCAACCCCGACCTCGACCTCGTCGACCGCTCCATGCGGCTCTTCGGCGAACGGGTGATCCCCCACTTCGCCGCCTGAGCCCACGGCAAACCGTCGTCGATCGGGGATTCAATGCCCCCCACGATCGTCTCTTTGCGCTCTACAGCAAGTCCAGGAACTCGAGGAGCGCTCGCCGCACCTCGTCACGCAGCGCTTCGGGCACGGGTCCGAGGTCGCGCCAGAACAGCTCGTTGTCCCAGGCGAGGACCTGGGGAACCTCGCTCATTCAAACTCGTCATACCCGCGAAGGCGGGGATCCAAGTGGGGTGGTAGTGGGCCCGCGCCCTGGATTCCGCATTCGGCTTCGCGGGAATGACGAGTGGGAGCTCGCTCGACCTCTTGTGCAAAGCCCCCTCATCCGGTGACGGAAGGGGTGGAGGGGATCCAGTGGCTGACCGAGGGCTCGGTGCGGTCGGGCAGCATTCCGTTCGGCAGCTTCAGCACCTGGTAGTTGAGCGCGAACAGATCGCGCCAGTAGTTCACCGCCAGCTTGCCCGCCTCGAACCCCGTCGTGCGCGCCAGGAACTCCCCCTGCGGCGTGTAGATGTCGAGCCGGAACGTCAGCGACCCCGTCGTCCCCGTGTACGACAGCACGTACATGTACCCCGTGTACTCCACCGCCAGGTCCAGATACCCCGCCGGTTGGTCGTGCAGCGGCACGTAGTAGGCGTCCTCCATGAACATCGGCACCGGGTTCGCCCCCAGGTCGAAGGCCTGGATGCGGTTGTTCTTCGTCTCCAGCACCAGGATCATCCCGTCCGGCGTCAGCGCCGCCAACGTCGGACCGTCCAGCAGCCCCTCGCGAATCCCCGTCCCCGAGTACACCTGGCTCGACGGCGCGTCGGCGTCCGCCACCGCTTCCTGCAGCTCCAGCACCTCGATCTTGTTGGACGAGGAGTTGATGCTGATCAGCCGCCCCGCCGGGTGCAGCAGCATGGCGTCCGAGGCGAGCTGGAAGTGGCCCCACGCCTTGTTCGACATCGGGCCGTCGAAGTCCGCCGTGGTGCCGCTCAGCCGCACCTGCCGGACCAGGTTCTTGTTGCTGGTCGGGTCGAGGTAGAAGTTGTAGTCCTTCTTGCCCAGCAGATCGTAGGCGATGCGCGCCGTGCCGCTGAACCCGCAGCCCGAGAACAGGTACTTGCTCTGCGGGTTCTGGGTCACGGAGATGTTGGCGAACTGGTGCAGCTGGCCGGCGACCGCGCTGTTGGCGCAGTTGCGGACCAGCGCGTTGTACGACTGCCAGGCGTAGCCCACCGCCGCGTTGATGGTGCTCACCGTGATGCCGGTCAGCGAGCACAGCTGCCCGTCGGCGCTCTCGCACGCCCCCTGCACGGTCTCGATCGCCGGCGGCTCGGTGCTCGCCTCCCACTGGTGGTTGCCCTGCGAGTCGAGGACGATGATCTCCTGGTGCGAGTACACCGTGTCCGACTCGAGCGGAACGAGGTTCTCCTTGATGGTGATCTCGACCGACAGCGGGCCCTGGTCGGAGGAGACGTTTTCCACCGGGCCGACCGAGCCGTTGCCGGCCAGCCATTGGTTGTCGGAGTAGAAGCCGACGTTGACCGTGACCATGCCGCCGTAGGGGACGCTCATGAAGGTGACGCTCACCGGATCGGTGACCGTCGTCCCCGGCAGATCCTTCGTGATCGTGTACGGCGTGCCCTGATCGAACGTCGCCGTGACGATGTAGTGCGTGGCCGTCGCCGGGAAGCCCGCCGGATCTTGCGGATCGTGCTTGATCGTCACCTCGACGTCGTGCGTGAAGTTCAGCTTCGTGGCGTACGTCCTCGGCGACAGGGCGACCTCGACCGAGGTCTGCACGATCTGGGAAACCAGGCTGAGGGCGGCGATCGCGGCCAGGGCGCCGCCGATGACCGGTATTGCGTCCTCGACCGCCTGGACCGCCTCGGCCGTAGCAATCGCATTGGCGATCGCCGTGACGAAGTCTTTTGCGCCGGCGGTCAGGAGTTGCGTGCCGATCGTAACGCCGGCGCGGACGAGAATGGTCGGACTGTTGAACTCGAGCGCAGTGAAGGCACCCTGGAAGAGCCGGAACAGAATCGGCAGCTGTTGGAGGATGAAGCTGCCGACCTGAAGCTGCATCGAGAAGCGACTGAACCCGGACGCCGCGGCCAGCGACAGGAAGAGCGACGGCAGGGCGATGTCGACCACGATGGTGGTGATCTTGCCGGCGTCGATGGTGTCCGGATACGGATTGGACCCGGTCCCCCACCCGCTGCACAGGATCTCGACCGCGGTCGCCGCGTCCGGCAGCGGGATGGTGCGGTTCACCTTGACGCTTCCCACCGGCATGCCGAAGAGCACGAACTCCGGATTGAGCAGGTCGACGAGGGCGTCGTACTGGGTGTTCACGCCGAGGCCGTAGTACGGAAAGTCGCCGCTGCTCTTGAGCGTGTCTTCGATCTCGCTGAGCGCGATCGGGTTGTCGTCGGCGTCGAGGTAGCGGACGTAGAACCCGAGGTAGCGGACGAACCAGTTCTTGATCATCAGGGTCACGTTGCGCAGGTCGTCGACGTTCGTCACCTTGGCGTAATAGCCGTGACCGGTGGATTGCTCGGTGAGCTGGTAGGTAAAGGCACTGCTGTCGAGACGGATGCCGCCGGCCGCGGCGGCGAGCTGATTCACGTCCGACTGATCGACCGAGGGCATGCCGTCGTGCAGCGTCCAGATGGCGCCGTTGGTCGGGGCGTCGGGATCGCCGTCGGTGATGTTTCCGGCGTCGAGGTCCGTAACGTTCGCGCCCAAGGTGGTGTCGTTCTTGGTGGTGGTCATGGCGGGCGAGATTGCTTGCCCCGCGAACTGTTGGGTCTCCTGCGACCAGACCGGCACGTACTGGATCTGTCCCTGCGAGTTGTAAAACGTCTCGCCGGTGTCCGGGTCGACCAGCGCGGTCTGCGTCGCCCAGCCGCCGTCCGACGTCGCCGGCCCCTGCGCGCAGATGGCCTGCGCCAGGATCTGCGTCGACGGCTGGGTGCCGACGATGTTGCACTGGACGTGAGCCGCACTGTTCGGCTCCATCGACGTGAGCTCGGGATGCGATACGGTCAGCGCCGTCGCCTGCTCGCAGGTGTCCTTGAGCATGTCCTCGCCGACCGGGTCGTCGAGCTGCGCCCTCATTCCGGTGGTCATGCCGTAGCTCGCCCACTTCACCGGCACGGTGTCGCGGTACGCCGCCATGCTCTGGCGCCGCGCACGCGCGTCGAGCAGGGCGCTGGTGGGCAGGTGGTGGAACATCAGCGCCATGTCCCAGCTGCCGTCGGTGGTCGAGTGCGCGATGCGCTGCAGATAGCAGAGCTGGATCGCGTCGGCCGGCCAGTCGCGCGTGTTGACGTGCGTCAGGTGCTCGCGTGCCACCATCTCCAGGATCGGATGCCGTTGCCGCAGGACGGCGAGCAGCTCGTCGGTCACCCGCTCCAGGCGTACGCGATCCTTGCCGGCGACCAGCATCACGTCGTGGGCGCTGGTATCCATGAAGGAGAGGTCGAAGACGTAGGTGCGCTCCTCGGTCGACCCGCCGCCCCCCCCGGAGGAGCCGCCGCCCTCGTTGTCGTCTCCGCAGCTCGTCAGCAGCGGGCTCATGCCGAGCAGCATCCCGGCGCCGGCCGAATAGCCGAGGAACTGGCGCCGGTTGATGCCCTTTTTCCATCGCCGCCACCGCCGCTCGGCTCGCCGCTCGGCTCGCGTCGCGCTCCACGGCCTACGATGCTTCCTCGACGACCCTCGTCTCTCTCTTCTTCTCATGTCTCCTCCCCGTTACCATTTGAAATCGAGTCTGGTGCAGGTGCCAGGATACGATCCGTCGATGCTGGCCGGCGGCGTCGACGAGCTGTCTGGAACGCAGGTATCGCATTGCCAGACCTCGTCCGGACAGGGGCTGTCGCTGCCGTCCGGGCAGGTGTAGCCGGGCGCGTACGTCGGCGTCGTGGTCTGACCATTGGTGGAGTAGAGCACGCACTCCGGCGGCGTCGCCGGGGGCGTGTAGCCGGTGAACTGCAGATTTTGGTCGGGCAGCTGCCAGATCATCTCGAGCCCCGACGACGACTGCAGGTCGAAGTAGGCGTCGGTGAAGTCGGCTCCGGTCGTGTTGGAGCTGTCGAAGTTCGCCCCCTGCAGAAACGCGCCGTTGAAATGGGTCAACGCCCCCGTGTTGGGGTCGCCGCTCAGGTTGGCCTTGTTGAAATGCGCGCCGGCGAGGATGGCGCCGCGGAAGTCGGCCTGCTGGACGGTGGCGCCACTCAGATCGAGCCCGGCCAGATAGGCGCCGGAGAAGTCCGCATTGCTCAGCTTGGTGCTGCCCGTGCCGCTGGCGCAGGTCCCGGTCCAGCCGCCCCCGTCACACAGACCCGTGCCGCTGCTGTACCAGTCGACGTTGATGAGGGACGCCCCGCTCAGATCGGCCTGCGACAGATTGGCGTTCTTCAGATAGGCTCCGTCGAGAATCGCCGAGGCACTCGTGGTCGGGGACTTGAGGAGCTGTGCGCCGCTGAGATTGGCCTGCTCGAGGTTGGCGCGGATGAGCTTGGCGCCGTTCAGGGCCGCGTTGACGGCGCTCGCCCCCTTCATGCTGGCCTGGTTGAGAACGGTGCCGATCAGCTGCGAGCAGTTCTCGTCGGTCTCCGACGGAGTCGCACAGTCCAGGTTGACCCCGTCGAGCACGGCCCCGCTCAGCCCGGCTCCGCTCAGCAGCACGCCGGAGAGATCGAGCGGATCGTCCGCGGTGGAAAGCGTCGCCGCCGTGGCGTTGAGTATGTCCGCACCGGTCAGGTCGAGATAGCGCCAGTATCCCGGCGGAAACGTCTCCGTATCCGCCGCCGCGTCGATCGTGGCGCCGATGGCGCTCAGCCGGCAGGAGAAATCGAGCGCCAGCGTCGGCGTCATCACCAGACCGGCGGGCGCCGAGTTGCCCGGGCCGGTGCCGGTGGTTTCGTCGGAGATGACCGTGCGGGCACCGCTCGGCAGGTCGACTCGCACCAACCCGAGGATCTGGTCGGTCGCGAAGACCGTGCCATCCCCGGCCAGCGCGACGCTGGCGACGTTGTTGAAGCTCGGGCCGCTGCCGGTGCCGGCTCCCGACAGGACCGTGCGCGCGCCGCTGTCCGGATCGACCTCGAACACCCCCGTCAGAGTCAGATCGGCCACGATCAGCTTCCCGTGGCTGTCGACGGCAACGTCCACCGGCGTGAAGAAGCTCGTCCCCGTGCCCGTGCCGTCCCCCGACAGGACGGTGCGCGCGCCGCTGGAGGGATCGACCGCGAACACTGCCTTCAGGCCGCGGTCGGCTACGATCAGACGCCCGGAGTGGTCGATCGCGATGCCCACCGGCTCGACGAACGCGGTGCCGCTGCCCACGCCGCCGCCCGACACGATCGTACGCGCCCCGTTGCTCGGGTTCACCCGAAACACCATCTGCGCCCGGTCGACGACCAGCAGGTCCCCGCTGCTGTCGATGGTGACGTCCACCGGCGCGACGAAGTTCGACCCGCTGCCCACCGTGCGGCTCGACACCACCGTGCGGTTGCCGGTGCTCGGATCGACGCTGAACACTCCCGGCAGCAGCTCGTCGGCGACGATCAGCGTCGTCCCGTCGGCGTTCAGCGCCACACTGTCCGGCTGATCGAAGTCCGTACCGCTGCCGATCGGTCCGCCCGATATCAGGACGCGGTCGCCGCTGATCGGATCCGTCTTCAGGATGCCGGCCGGCGATTGATCCACCACCAGCAGCTTGCCGGCCAGAGACCCGAACGTGGCGCCGGTCAGATCCGCCTCGCTCAGATCGGCGCACTGGAGGTTGGCGTAGGAGAAGTCGGCCCCCGACAGCTCGGTGCCGGCGCCCGACAGCGTCGCGCCCTTCAGGTTCGCCTCCTGCAGCACCGTGCCGCTCAGGTTCGCCCCCGAAAGCCGCGCCCCGGCGAAATCGAAGCCGGTCAGGTCGAGACCGCTCAGATCGACCCCCGTCAGGACGCAGTTCTCGCAGCCATTGCTCTCGAGGATGTACTGGGAGATGTCGGTCTGGTTGACGTGCATCGACGAGACGGCGGCGTTGCCGACCGGAGTTCCGGCGAGCGACGGCGTGTCCCCCGCGATCACGACCGAGCTCCCACTGTAGTTGCCGTCCTCGTACAGGACCGCCTAACGTGTTCGGTCCGACCCGGACCGAGGACACCTTGTCGTTACCGATCGCCAACCCGCTGCTGGCTGCCGCGTTGTAGATGAGACATCTTCGGCACGTCGGCGTGAAAGACGAACGCGGGGCCGCCGTAGTTCTCCTCCCCGAACAGCGCCACCTCGCCCTGTTGGAGCGTCAGCGTGCTGCTGTCGCAGGTCGTTGCGCAGTCGTAGCCCTTGTAGTCCACGGTGAAGGTCGTGCCGGCCTTGCCGTTGTCGTTGTAATTGAGCACGTTCGTCGTCGAGTTGCGGAAGATGCACGCCACGTCGCCGCCGCAGAACGTGGCGGCGACGCAGAACCCGAACTGGTTGTTGCCGTTGTCGGAAAACTCGAAGGTCTGCGCCGCGGACGATTCGCCGGCGTCGCCGACGAGGAGCGGACCGCTCACGGCACAGGTCGCATTCTGAGTCTTCACCGCCGCCCCGGTGCCGTCTTTCATACCGTACTTCTTCGACCCCGCGGCGGAGAAACGGAAGACGGCGTGCGCATCGACGCTCGTCCCCACGGACTCCAGGGCCAGAAGCGGCGACGCGGTGGCGTCGGTGACGAAGCTCGAGCCGTACTTGAACGCCATGAAGTCCGGAACCGCGAACGAGGTCAGGCTCGCCCCGCTGCCGGCCGCCACCTGGGCGCGCGCGCCGCTCGACGCCAGCGACTGCGGGTGGTGCAGAAAGGCGAGGACGCCCTGCGGCGGGACGTTCGTCCCGTCGTGCGAGATGTGGAGCACGTAGGTGCCGGCCGGAATGGTGACGGACACGCAATCACTGCCCGGCTCGCGGTGGACCATCACCTCGCCCGACGGCTCCACCACCAAGTCCAGATTTCTCAGATACGGCTCGTCGGGGAGCATGCAGAAGGTCAGATCGACCGTGTTCTTCACCATGTAGCGAATGGTATGCTCCACGAGACCGGCGCCCGGCTGCGCCGAGCCCAGGTGCAGGATGACGGTCTGCCCCGGCACCGCGTGCAGAGTCGGATCGCGCAGGAACTCCAGCTCGTCCAGCCAGGGCCGGCTGTTCGTGGTCGCGCTCACCGCCCCGTTGTCATTGTCATCCCCGCAGCCGCCGGCAACCAGGCCGGCGAGCATCACGGCGAGCGCGAACAATGGATAGACAGTGGCTTTCCTCATTTTGATTCCTTTCTGACGTGCGCAACCCGCATCGGTCCTTCTCTCAGCCGGTGACCGAAGGGGTGGAGGGGCTCCAGTGGCTGACCGAGGGCTCGGTGCGGTCGGGCAGCGCGCCGCTCGGCAGCTTCAGCACCTGGTAGTTGAGCGCGAACAGATCGCGCCAGTAGTTCACCGCCAGCTTGCCCGCCTCGAACCCCGTCGTGCGCGCCAGGAACTCCCCCTCCGGCGTTAGATGTCCAGCCGGAACACCAGCGACCCCGTCGTCCCCGTGTACGACAGCACGTACATGTACCCCGTGTACTCCACCGCCAGGTCCAGGTACCCCGTCGGCTGGTCGTGCAGCGGCACGTAGTAAGCGTCGGCCATGAACATCGGCACCGGGTTGGCGCCGAGGTCGAAGGCTTGAATGCGGTTGTTCTTCGTCTCCAGCACCAGGATCATCCCGTCCGGCGTCAGCGCCGCCAACGTCGGACCGTCCAGCAGCCCCTCGCGAATGCCCGTCCCCGAGTACACCTGACTCGCCGGCGCGTCGGCGTCCGCCACCGGCCCGTCGCCCAGCTCCAGCACCTCGATCTTGTTGGCGGCAGAGTTGACGCTGATGACGCGCCCGGCCGGGTGCAGCAGCATGGCGTCCGAGGCGAGCTGGAACCGGCCCCACGCCTTGTTCGACATCGGGCCGTCGAAGTCCGCCGTACCGCCGCTCAGCCGCACCTGGCGGACGAGGTTCTTGTTGCTGCTCGGGTCGAGGTAGAAGTTGTAGTCCATCTTGCCGAGCAGGTCGTAGGCGATCCGCACCGTGCCGCTGAAGCCGCAACCCGGGTACAGATACTCGCTCTGCGGGTTCTGGGTCACGGAGATGTTGGCGAACTGGTGCAGCTGGCCGACGGAGCCGTTGGCGCAGCTGCCCACCTTCGCGTTGTACGACTGCCAGGCGTAGCCCACCGCCGCGTTGATGGTGCTCACGGTGATGCCGGTCAGCGAGCACAGCTGCCCGTCGGCGCTCTCGCACGCCCCCTGCACGGTCTCGATCGCCGGTGGCTCGGTGCTCGCCTCCCACTGGTGGTTGCCCTGCGCGTCGAGAACGATGATCTCCTTGTGCGAGTATACCGTGTCCGACTCGAGCGGCACGAGGTTCTCGGTGATGACGATCTCGACCGACAGCGGGCCCTGGTCGGAGGAGACGTTTTCCACCGGGCCGACCGAGCCGTGGCCGGCCAGCCATTGGTTGTCGGAGTAGAGCCGACGTTGACCGTGACCATGCCGCCGAACGGCACGCTCATGAAGGTGACGCTCACCGGATCGGTGACCGTCGTCCCCGGCAGATCCTTCGTGATCGTGTAAGGCGTGCCCTGATCGAACGTCGCCGTGACGATGTAGTGCGTGGCGGTCGCCGGGAAGCCCTCCGGATCGTCCGGATCGTGCTTGATCGTCACCTCGATGTCGTGCGTGAAGGTGATCTTCCCGACGTAGGTATGAGGCGATTGGGCTACCTGGACCGAGGTCTCCGTGACCTGCGTGATGACCCCGACCACGGCAATGGCCGCGAGGAAGCCGCCGATGACCGGGATGGCGTCGAGCAGATCCTCTTGGGTTTCGCCCTCCGCCAACGCGCCGGCGACGAACTCCGCCAGCGGCTTGGCCGCCTGGGTGAGAAGCTTGGTGCCGACGGAGACGGCGAGACTCTCGAAGACCTTGACGTCGTCGTACGACGCCGCGGCGAACTCGTCCGCGACCAGCTGAATGGCCAGGGGGAGAATTTTCAGGAGCGTGGTGAGATCCTGCAGCTCTTCGTTCAGGGAGGCGACGCCCGCCGCCGCGTTGAGGGACAGGAAGAGGATGGGGAACGAGAGATTGAAGAGCCCGTCATCACCGCGGCCGGCGTGATGGTGGCCGGATAAGGGTTGCTTCCCCGGCCGATCCCCCCCGCCAGGACGAGCGCGGAGGTCGCCTGATCGGGTATGGGGAACGTCTTCTTCAGGGTCGTCGTCTTCGTCGGAATGCCGAGGATCACCCATTCGGGTGCGACGAGATCGAGAAAGATGTCGTACTCGCCGTTCTGCTCGCTGCAGCAGTCGTAGAGCGGAAAGGAGTCGAAGATGTCGGTGGGAAGGTCGCTGACCTTGATGGGCTGATCGTTGGCGTCGAGATAGCGGATGTACAGGCTCAGATAGCGGACGTACCAGTTCTTGGCCTCGAAGGTGACGTTGCGGTTCGAGTCGACGCCGCAGACCCCCACCGAGTAGCCGTATCCGGGGTTCTGGTCGTTGAACTGGTACGAGAAAGCGCTGTCCCGGAGCACCGCGGCGGTGTCGGACTGGTCGACCGAAGGCATGCCGTCGTGCAACGTCCAGATGGCGCCGTTGGTGCGGCTCGTCGGCGAGGTTGGTCGTCACGGCCTCCGGTCGACGTCGGTGATGTTCTCCTCTCTTTCGTCTCGTCATCGAGCCGCCCCCATCCCAACGGGTCGGACCTCCTTCGAGCGCCGTGTGGCGCCGAAAGAGAGAGTGCCGTGTCGAATCGCATGGCCTACTCCTCCGGCTCGCGGTTGCGCTCGCTGGCGAGCACCTCGCCGAAGAAATCCGCCAGGTGCTCGAGGCTCTCGAAGCGGGTACTGCGGCCCGTCAGGACGTGCTCGACCCGCCCGCTCGTCGGCCTTCTGGCATGCTCGGCCGCGGAGAGCTTGACCACGAAGGCATGCTCGGGCGGAAACCGATACGGATCGGCCTCGGGCGAGCAGCGTCGGCTCCCTAGAGTCTTTGGCATGCCAGCCCTTCTAGGAAGTTGCACGCCCGAAGTCTTGCCCGGACTTTTACTTTTCTTTGACTTCGAGTAAGAAATTCACCGCCTCGTCTGCGTGAAGCTCGGCGCCACGAATGGGAAAGGACGTCGAAGAAATCCCGATGTGGATCGGCGAGTTTCGACTCGATCGCGCCGCGCAGCGACTGTGGCGGAACGGCGAGCCCGTCGACCTGGTGCCGCAGGTCTGGGCGCTGCTGGTCTGTCTCGTCGAGCGCGCGGGTCGTATCGTCAGCAAGGACGAGATTCTGGAGGCAGCGTGGCCGGGCGTGGCCGTGAGCGACATGGCCTTGAGCCAGGCGGTGCGGCAGGCTCCGCACCGTCTTCGGCGACGACGCCCGTGAGCCGCGTTACATCGCGACCGTGAATCGACGCGGCTTTCGCCTGGTCGCGCCGATTCGAGCCGAGTCCGCGACGGCGCTCGAACGGACCGAGGAGACGGCGGTGTTCGTGGGGCGCGAGACCGAGCGCAGCCGGCTCGCGGAGCTCCTACGATCGGCCGGCGGCGGTGCGCGCCAGGTGGTTTTCATCGAGGGGGACGCGGGGATCGGAAAGACGGCGTTGCTGAGCTCCTTTCTCCTCGAGCACGCCGGCGGGGGCCTGCGTGTCGCCACCGCTCAATGCGTCCAGCAGCAGAGCAGTGCGGAGCCGTACATGGCGGTGTTCGAGGCCCTCGATCGGTTGGTGCGTTCCCATCCGGACACGCTCGACGTCTTGCGCCGCTACGCTCCTACCTGGCTGGTACAGATGCCTTGGCTGCTCGGCCGGGAAGAGGTGCGGGGGCTCGAGAGCTCGGTCACCGACGCGACACGCGCGCGCATGCTGCGCGAGATGGGGGGCGCGTTGGAGGCCATGTCGGCCGAACGACCTCTCGTGCTGGTGCTCGAGGACCTTCATTGGGCCGACCCGGCCACCCTCGACCTGCTCGGGTCGATCGCGAGGCGGCGCGATGCAGCGCGGCTCATGGTGGTCGGCACCTACCGGCCCATAGAGGCCATCGCCTACGACCACCCGATCGTCTCGCTGGCCCGAGCCCTTTGTGCGAACGCCGGTTGCACGCGTCTCGGCCTCGAATCGCTCGATCGCGCCGAGATACGGGCGTATCTCTCGCAGCGCTTCTCCGCGCCCCGCCTCGCGGCATCGCTGGCCGAACGGATCCAGGCCAGGAGCCAGGGCAATCCGCTCTTCGTCGTGGCCATGGTGGACCATCTCGTCGAGGGCGGCTTCATCGCGGAACGCAGCAACGGGTGGCGACTGACCCGCCCCGTCGAGGCGGACGACCTGCGGGACATCCCCAAGAGCTTGCGCGAGATGATCGAGCTCCAGCTCGCCGCGCTGGACCCGAGCGAGCTGGAGCTGTTGCAGGCGGCGAGCGTCGCCGCCGTGGAGTTTCGTTCGGCGAGCGTCGCCGCGGCTCTGGAACAGCCCGGGCCCAAAGGAGTGGAGGCGGTGGAAAACGCTTGCGAGCGCTTGATCGCGCGGCGCCACCTGCTGAGCTCGGCCGGCGAGCAAACCTGGCCGGACGGTACGAGAACCGGAAGCTACCGGTTTCGACACGAGCTCTACCGCCAGGTGCTGTACGAGAAGATCCCTCGTGGCCGAGGCCGTCGGTTCCATCAACGCATCGGCGAGCGGCTCGAACGGGCGTTCAGCAGCGACCTGATGCGCGTCGCCGCCGAGCTGGTATCTCACTTCGGTCGCAGCGGTGACGCCGAAAGAACCGTGACGTATTCCCTCCTGGCAGCCGAGCAAGCGCGACGGCGCTATGCCGTTCCCGAGGCCGCCATCTACCTGCGCGACGCCCTTCGTCACCTCGGCCACCTGCCCGCGAGTCCCGATCGCGACCTCAAGGAGCTGCAACTGAGGATGCAGCTCCTGCTCGCGCGCACGTTCACGCGCTTCGCGGACACGGCAGAAGAGGATCGCAATTTCTCTCGGATCGAGGCGCTCGCCGCTCTCCCGTCCGCGGGCCGGGACCTCTTCCACGTCCAGCAGAGCCTCGTTCAAATCTATTGCTTGCGCTCCCTTCCCGATCTCGCCGAGCCGATTGCCCGCCGCCTGGCCTCGCTCGCCGGCCCCGGGCTTCCGGGCGAACGCATGGAAGCGTTCACCGCGATGGGCTTTGTCGGCATGATGCAGGGACGCTTCGTCCAAGCCGCGGAAGATTTCGGGCGCGCGCGCAACCTTTACGGGGAAGGCGAGCCGCCCACCTGCGCAGGTTTCGCCGGATACGAGACGAAGTGGCGGGAAGTGGGCGCCCTGCTGTACGCACAATCGGGCGCGGCGACGTTTTTTCTCGGTTCTTCGGACGAGGCGCTTCTCCGACTGCAGCGCGCAATGGACCTTTGCGCGCAGCGCGTCCGCCCGTACTGGGCGGCGGGAGCGCTCAGCATGGTCGCCGGTATCCTGTGCTTGCGCGGTGATTTCGCCTTGGCTCGCCAGACGAGCGATCGCGCAGCGGCGATCGCCGAGGAACACGGCATCGAGCATCAGGTCCGTGCCGCCGGGGCGCAGCGCGCGTGGCTTTCGATCGTGGAGGGCGAGCGGGAGAACGCGCTCGATCTGATCCGCTCCGGATGGGAGGACTACCTGTCCTCGCGACGCTTCACTCCCATCCCGATCGGCCCCCTCCTCCTGCTCGATGCGTGTCGCGTCGTCGGCGCCGCAGACGAAGGCCTGCGCATGGCGGAAGAAGTTTGGCAGTCGACCCGCGCCAGCGGAGTGCGCTGGTACGACGCCGAGCTGCAGCGGCTCAGAGGCGAGCTCATCCTGTTGCAGGGCAAACGCGACGCGCGCGCGGAAGCCGCCGCGTGCTTCCGCCGCGCCCTTGAGATCGCCCACCAACAAGGCGCTCGGTTCTGCGAGCTGCGCTCGGCGACGAGCTTGGCGCGGCTCTGCCGCGGCCGGCGGAACGAGCCCGGCGTTCGCGCCACGCTCGAACGCGTTTACCTCGGATTCACCGAGGGGCTCGAGACCCCCGACCTACGGGCGGCCGAGGAGTGCTTGCGCACGTAGAATTGCCTGAATCAGCTCATTCTGCTACTTATATAGTTGCAAACATCCCACAAAGGACCAGAGGGACTACAGGGACATCTAGGACGAGACCGCAGGGGACGTCCTTGCCGTCCTTTTTCTGTCCCTTTGGTCCTTCTCCGGAAAAGGGACAACCATGAGCAAAGGGTTCATCCCCGCTCACGGCGGCTACAGGAACCTCCTCTCGTACCGGAAGGCCGAGATCGTCTACGACGCGACCGTGTACTTCTGCGATCGCTTCATCGACAGGCGCAGCCGGACCCACGACCAGATGGTCCAGGCGGCCCGTTCCGGCAAACAGAACATCATCGAGGGCAGCATGGCCTCCGCGACTTCGAAGGAGACCGAGATCAAGCTGACCAACGTGGCGCGGGCGAGCTTGGAGGAGCTGCTCGCCGACTACAGGGATTTCCTTCGAGCGCACCGCGCAACGGAATGGCCGAAGGATCACCGCTACGCTCAGCGCCTTCGCGAGCTGAACAAGAAGCCCGATGCCACCTACGAGACCTTTCGCAAAGGCATCGAGAATCGCGACCCGGCGATCTCCGCGAACATGATCATCGGCTTGATCCGCGTCACCAGCTACCTCCTCGACCACCAACTCCGCCACTTGGAGCGTGCTTTCGTCAAAGAAGGCGGCCTGCGCGAACGGATGACCCGCGCCCGCATCGAAGAACGGAGCAAGGCCGGACGTTGAGCGGTCACTCCATCCTTCCGAATCCGCTGCCACCGGATTTTGTCGCATCGAGCTCGATTCTGTGCTTGGTACTTTGGTAGGGATTCGTTCCTCTGCTGAAGCTGAGGTCGCGACGAGGAGAGTCTGACGATGACAGATCCATCGGACTGGCAGTCTCCGCATCTGACGCGGCGGCGCTTCGCTGCCGTGACGGCCGGGGCGATGGCGTCGCTGGCCTTCCCAGCGGGCCGCCGGGCGCGAGCGGCGAGCGCGATCGAGCTGGGCGGCTCGCCCCTGCGCTACGCGGGCGGTGACGGCACGACCTCCGTCGCACTGGTCGGCGTGCCGCGCGGCAGTGGCGACGATGTCGTCGAACGAGCCGTGCAGCGGGCCGCCCTGGCGGCGACGGACTTCTCCTGGCTGAGCCGCGGCGACACGGTACTGATCAAGCCGGTGTGCAACTCCGGCAACGACTATCCCGCCACTACCGATCCCGCCGCGCTGCGCGCCATGATACGCCTGCTCGCGCAACGCGGTGCCGGGCGGGTCGTCGTCGCCGACATGTCGGGGGTCCAGTTCGTGCGCTTCTCGAAGGACCGCCTGTCGGGGAGCACGCGCGAGCTGATGCGGCGCAACGGGATGCTGCGCTCGATCGAGGCGGCCGGCGGCGAGATTGTCGCCTTCGAGGAGGCCGGGTGGGACGCGTTCTTCGAGGAGCGGCCGCGTGTCGCCGCGAGCTGGCAGCAACCGCTCCAGCTGCCGAAGATCCTCGCTGAAGCGGATCACGTGGTTCTGATGCCGCGCTGCGCGCGGCACGTGCTGGCGGGCAGCACGCTCGGCCTGAAGGCGGCGGTGGGTTGGTGGCGGCACGATTCGCGGCTCGAGTACCACCACGACGCCGCGACCTTTTCCCAGAAGACGGCGGAGTCGAACACCGTGCCCAGCCTGGTCGCGAAGCAGCGCCTGGTGCTGACCAGCGCGACCAAGGTGCTCACCACGTTCGGACCCGACAACGGCCACGTCGTCGAGCCAGAGACAGGCCTGATCATCGCCAGCCCGTCGATCCTGGCCCACGACATGGTCTCTCTCGCCTGGCTCCTGCAGACCCGCGGCACCGTGCCCGGCGACCTGAAGGACGGCATCATGGAGGACCCCAACCAGTCGGGCCTGTTCGTCGACTTCGCCAACCGCGTGGTCAACCACTTCCTCGGCGGCGTGGGGGCGGCGCTGACGGCGCAGCGGCTGCCGCGCTACGACCTCGACCGGGTCTGGGACGATCGCGTACTGCGCTACGCCGCGACGGCCTTCGGCGGCGTGCCGCGCGTCGATCTCGCCGATGACGAGGGCTCGGTGCCGCGCGCCGTCCGCGACGGCATCGCGGGCCAGATCGCGCTGCCCGGTTAGGAAATGCCGTCGTGGACCAGCGCACGCAACTGATCTTCGAGAAGACCGCCCGCTACCTGTACCCCGACCGGATCCGCCTGTTCTCCGAGTTCGGCCTCGACCTCTGCATCGGGCGCCGCGAGGGCTATCGGATGTGGGGGCTCGACGGGCACGAGCTGATCGACCTGCACATCAACGGCGGGACGTTCAACCTCGGCCATCGCCATCCGCCGGTGGTGGCGGCGCTCGAAGGCGCGATCGCCCACCTGGACATCGGCAACCACCATCTGCCGAGCGCCTACCGGGCCGACTGCGCCGAGGCTCTCGTCCGGCACGCGCCGGGGAACCTTCGCTACGTCGTCTTCGCCACCGGCGGCAGCGAGGCCGTCGACGTCGCGATCAAGTCCGCGCGCTGGGCGACCAAGCGGCGCAAGGTGGTGGCGATCGAAGCCGGCTACCACGGGCGTACCGGCCTGTCCGGAGCGGCCGGCGACGACAAGACCGCGGCCTTCTTTCACTCCGACCAGCCGGACCAGTTCCTCAAGGTACCGTTCAACGACCTGCCCGCCATGCGCGCCGTCCTCGCCGCGAACGACGTCGCGGCGGTGGTGATGGAAACGATTCCGGCGACGTGCGGATTCCCCACCCCGCAGGACGGCTATCTCCCCGGTGTGAAGGAGGCCTGCCGCGAGCACGGCGCGCTCTACGTCGCGGACGAGGTGCAGACCGGGCTCGGGCGGACGGGAGTGCTGTGGGGCGTCGAGCGCTTCGGCGTCGAGCCCGACATTCTCGTCACCGGCAAGGGACTCTCCGGAGGAATGTATCCGATCGCCGCGGCGATCCTGAGCCACCAGGCGGGCGCCTGGCTGGAGGAGAACGGCTGGGGTCACGTGTCGACCTTCGGCGGATCGGAGATCGGTTGCGTCGTCGCCTCGAAGGTTCTCGAGATCAGCGCCGATCCCGGTGTGCTGGCCAACGTGGGGCGCCAGGCCGGGCGCTTCGCAGCCGGATTGGCCGACGTGCAGCGGCGGCGGCCCTTCCTCGTCGAGGTGCGCCAGACCGGGCTGGTCATCGGTCTGAAGTTCGATCACCCCTTCGGCGCCATCCACATGATGAGGTGCGCCTACGACAGCGGCCTGTGGGCCTTCTTCGCCGGGTTCGATCCTTCCGTGTTGCAGTTCAAGCCCGGTCTGCTGGTCGACGACGCGCTGTGCGACGAGATCCTGGAGCGTCTGGACGCCGCCGTGCGGCTCGGCCAGGAGAGGCCGCTTCCGGCGCGCCTGGGTGGAACGGGATGACGCCGGGCGCGACGCCGGAACAGGTCGTCCTGCCGGCCGAGCCCGTCCTCCGCGAGGTCGCCCGCCGGGCTCTGCCCGCCTTCGGACTGGCGTCGGCCGATCTCGCGTTGCTCGCCCACCGCGAGAATGCCGTCTATCGCGTGCAGCATCCGGGCAGCGGCGCGCTCTTCGTCCTGCGCGTCCACCGCCCCGGCTACCACAGCGAGGAGGCACTGCGCTCCGAGCTGCAATGGATGGAGGCGTTGCGTCGCTGCGACGTCGACACGCCGAAGGCGGTGGCGACGGCGCACGGCGATCCGATTCACGGCGTCGAGCTCGGGCCGCCCTGGCCGCGGATCCACTGCGACCTGATGGAATGGATCGACGGCACCCCTCCGAACCCGGACGACATCGTCGCGGCCTATCGGCTGCTCGGCGACATCAACGCCCGCATCCACCGTCACGCCAGGACGTGGCAGCGGCCGGCCGCGTTCGTCCGCCACGCCTGGGACCTCGACGGTCTGCTCGGCGAGCGGCCCCTTTGGGGGCGGTTCGACGCCCTCGCCCTTCTGTCGGCACCGCAGGTCGCCCTGTTGACCGAGGCGCGCGACGCCGCGCGCCAGCGCATCGCGGCGCTCGGACAGGGGCCGGACCGATACGGGCTGATCCACGCCGACCTCATGCCGGAGAACATCCTGGTCCACGGGGATCGCGTCAGCGTCATCGACTTCGACGACGGCGGCTTCGGGTGGAATGTCTACGACCTCGCCACGTCGCTGATCCTGCACACCGGCCAGCCGTACTACGACGGCATCCGCGACGCCTGGCTCGAGGGCTACCACCGCGTCGACTCGCTGCCCGCGTCGCACCTGCGCGAGCTCCCCGCGTTCCTCGTCGCGCGAGCGCTCATCATGCTCGGCTGGATCGGCACGCGGCCGGAAACCGAAACCGCTCGGGCTCTCGGTCCGCTCGCCGTCGACCTCGCCTGCGGTGTCGCCGAGGACTTTCTCCGCCACGGCTGATCGGAAGCTCGCCCCGCCCCCAACCGGACGAGGGACTCCACCGCAGCGCTGGCGTTGGGCGGCGACCTCGACTAAGGATCGCCCATGCTCGCGCATCCATCGCAGGGGTGGTGGCGAGCCGCCGCCGTATCGCTCGTGCTCGTGGCGCTGGGCGCCGCGCTCGGCGGCTGCTCGACGTTCTTCGCCGTGCCCGAGCAGCAGGAGCGCGCCGACAAAAACGCGATCGTCGGCGGCACGGTCGAAACCGAGTACGAGTCGCACGGTCCGCTGATCGTCGGCATCATCGCCCGCGGCGATACCGGCTTCTACCTGGTCGACCATTTCGTCGCCGACAGGCCTGGGCCCTGGATCTTCGCCCTGTCGCCGGGGAAGTACTGGCTCGCCGCCTTCGAGGACGCCAACGGCAACGGCCGCTACGACGACGAGCCGGCGCTCCGCCCCGACCCCGAGAAGCCCATCGAGCTCGCCGCCGGTCAGCACTTGCAAGGCATCGTCCTTCGCATCCCGCTGGCGGGGCGCTTCGCGCGCGCCAGCTTCTCCCTGGAGGAACTGCGGGCTCGCGACCCCGACGAGCAGCGGCGCGTCAGCCTGTTCGCCCTCAGTGTGGCCGGCAAGGTGACCGCGCTCGACGATCCGCGTTTCGACCGCAAGGTCGCCGACGAGGGAATGTGGAAGTACTACGACTTCCTGCTCCACACGCAGCCCGGGATCTACTTCCTGCAGAAGTACGACCCGAACAAGATCCCCGTTCTCTTCGTCCACGGCATGGACGGCACGCCGCGCGACTTCACGGCCCTCATCAAGTCTCTGGACCGCAAACGATTCCAGCCGTGGGTCTTCTACTACCCTTCCGGCGGACGTCTCGATGCATTGGCGACCCTGCTCACGCAGCTCTTCGTCCGCCTGCGCCTCGAGTACGGCTTCGAGCGCGCCGCGGTGGTCGCGCACAGCATGGGCGGGCTCGTCACGCGCGCGTTCCTGCTGCAGGACTACGAGGACAATGGAACCAAGGTCGTGCGCACCTATGTGACGATCTCGTCGCCGCTGGGTGGGATGGCGTCGGCGGGGGAAGGTGTGAAGAGATCGCCCATCGTCGTGCGTTCCTGGTACGGGCTCGCGCCGGGCAGCGCCTTTCTGGACGGCCTCTTCTACAAAGATCCCGCCACCAAGACCGAGCGGCGCCGTCTCCCCGCCCACATGGCCTACCACATGCTGTTCGGCTTCCACGGCTCGGATTCGAGCGACGGCGTGGTTCCGTTGTGGAGCCAGCTGCGCCCCGAAGCTCAGGAGGAGGCGCGCTCGGAGCGCGGCTTCGACGCGACGCACACGGGCATTCTGCGAAGCCCGTCCGCCGCCGCCCACGTGAACGAGATCCTCGCCGAGATGCGCTGACGTCATCGCCGCGCCAGGCGCGCATGCCGATCCCGCGCAGTGGAGCCCCTCCGGTTCGACGAGCTCGCGGGCTTGGCCTTTCGGCGTGCGCGGGCATAGGCTGACGCAATGGCCGTCCCGTCGAAACAGGAGGCAGGAACCATGACCGACGTCATGAAGGGCATCCGCATTCTCGAGGTGGCGGAGCACACGTTCGTTCCCGCGGCATCGGCCGTGCTCGCCGACTGGGGTGCCGATATCGTCAAGGTCGAGCACGCGGAGCGGGGAGACGCGATGCGCGGTCTGGGGCGCACCGGCGTGATGAACCTCTCCGCCGGCGTGCACGTGCTGAACGAGCACTCGAACCGCGGCAAGCGGTCGATCGGCATCGACCTCGCCCATCCCGAGGGCCTCGAAGTCCTCTACGGCCTGGTCCGGAGGAGCGACGTGTTCCTGACCAACAAGCTGCCCGGAACGCTCGCCAAGCTCCGCATCGACGTCGGCGATCTCCGCTCGGTGAACCCGAAGATCATCTACGTCCGCGGAACGGCCTTCGGCGTGCGCGGGCCCGACAAGAACCGCGGCGGCTACGACATGACGGGCTTCTGGTGCCGGGCTGGAAACGCCGCGAGCGTGACGCCCGCCGAGCTGCCGGGGGTGCTCCCGCAGCCCGGTCCTGCCTGGGGCGACTCGATGGGCGGCATGACGATCGCCGGCGGGATCGCCGCCGCCCTGCTCAAGCGGGAGCGTACCGGCGAGCCGTCCGTCGTCGACGTCTCGCTGCTCTCCGCCGGCATGTGGGCTCTGTCGGCCACCATCGCGCTCTCCGTACAGATGAAGCGCCCGTGGTCGACGCCGATGCCCGGAGGCGCGGCCCCGGGCAACCCGCTGGTGGGCACGTACGAAACCAGCGACGGCCGTTATCTCTCTCTGGTCATGCTGCAGGGGTTCCACTACTGGCCGGACTTCTGCGAGCACATCGAGCGGCCGGACCTGGCGCGCGATCCCCGCTTCGACGGCGTCGAGAAGCTGGCAGCCAACGCATCGGAGGCGGCGGCCATCCTGCGGGAGATCCTGAAGACCCGGACGATGGCCGAGTGGACGAGACGTTTCCAGACGCTGAAGGGACAGTGGGCGCCGGTGCAGAATGCGCTCGAGGTGGTCGACGACCCGCAGGTGCGCGAGAACGGCTACATGGCCCGCACGGCGACGAAGGAGGGCGTGCCGTTCGATCTCGTGACCACCCCGGTCCAGTTCGACGAGCACGCGGCACCCACCGCGCGGGCACCGGAGTTCAACGAGCACGGCGACGAGATCCTGCAAGAGCTCGGCATGGACATGGAGCGCATCATCGCGCTGCGTGCCGCGGGCGCCGTCGCGTAGCCAGTCTACGCCCCACTCCAGCTGCTCGTC
Source organism: uncultured bacterium (assembly GCA_963721115.1). Taxonomy (GTDB): domain Bacteria; phylum Desulfobacterota; class Binatia; order HRBIN30; family CADEER01; genus CAVRIA01. Next base: position 32,116 of record CAVRIA010000013.1, on the reverse strand, counting down.
GTCGCGCGCCCTGCTCGCGATGGCGCCGCGGCGCCTCTCCCTCTGACTCTTCAGCCGCCGGGTTTGTCAAACTGGGCCGCTGCGGCCCCGCCGTTTCTCAAACCTGACATTTCCCGATCCCCCAGTGCCAGAGACACGAGACGGCTGAATTCCGCCTTGGGGTCCATTTGCGACCCGTGGTGACCGGCGGGCGGCTAGGGCCTGTAATCATTGAGGAAGCGATGCGCCCGGCCGTGCGACATCTCACAAAATATAGGGTTAATACCTAAGTCACTAAGGAATTTTCCCCTATTGCATATGGCTGGGATCACAGCAAATAAGTTCAACATTCACTTAATTCAGCCCCTACTCGTCGACCAGTCAAGATCCCTTTGGCGGATCGACCAACGCAACCATGGAGGATGATATGGCCAGAAAATCGCGAGGGCGAACGACATCGGTGCGGGCCGCGGGCATCGCGGCCTGCTTCTGCCTGACTGTGATCGCTAGCGCTTCGAGCAGAGCCGCCGCCGACGTCGTTTGCGTTCCCAACGACGCCATCGACGGATCCTGCACGTCGGGGAAGGGAGCGGCCACGATCAATGCCGGCGTCGCACTGGCGGTCGCCGGCGACACGGTTCTGGTCGACGACGGCAGCTACAGCGAGCTCGTCACCATCAACAAGAACGTGACGCTGCTGTCGCGAAATGGGCGGGCGGCGACGACGATCTCTCCTCCGACGAGCCCGGCCGCCGCCCTCGGAACGATCCGCGTGACCAGCCACGCCACCACGGCGCTGCAGATCGGCGGGGTCGGGCAGGGATTCACCATCAACGGCCTCGACAACATCTCGCCCGGCATCGAGAGCGCGGCCATCTATTTCCAGGGCAGTCACAGCAACGCGCAGATTCTCGACAACGAGATCGTCGCCGCGGGTGACGAAGGGCTGCTGACCGAGTACGGGGCGACGATCAGCGGCTTCGTCATCGACGGCAACGAGTTCTCCGGCACGACCTTCGTGGGAGCGCCCGGAGGCGAGGGCTTCTCGCTGCAGTTCTCGCTGGCCAACGTGCCGCGCCAGCTGGTGGTCATGGGCGGCGGCGCGGGGGGCGGGAACACGTCCAACACCACCTTCACGAACAACGTGGTCTCCGGGACGGCGGGAGGCATCAACCCGCTCGGGGGAGCCGGGCAGTGCGCGTCGGCACCGTGCGAGCAGGGCAACAACCTGGTGACGATCGACTCGAACGGCGCGACCATCACCGGCAATACGTTCATGGGCACGACCGCGCGCTACGGCGTCAGCTTTCGCGCCCGCGGCCCGAGCACGACCATCTCGGGCAACGCGTTCGACAGCACCGGCCTGACCGCCACCTGCGGGCAGACCTTCCAGCAGAGCATCGGGGTGGACGTGGCCACGGTGGCTTCGGCGAACACCTTCGACAAGGGCGTGTACGTGAACGGCTCGAACGGCACCATCGGCGTCAGCGTCGCGGTCGCCGCGGCCGTCGCCCCGTCGGGAACCGCCATCGAGGTGCTGCCGGGCACGTACGCGGAGAACGTCGTCGTCGGCGCGAGCTTGACCTTGAACGGCGCCCAGGCGGGGGTCGAGCGCGTGCGGGCGGGCCGCGAGCGAGTCGATCATCGCTCCGCCCTCGGGGGTCGCGCTGACGCTGGTCGCCGGCGCCGCCGGCTCGGTCATCGACGGCTTCACCTTCTCGGGCGGAACGCGCGGGATCGAATCGACCTCGGGACCGCTCGACGGTCTGAAGCTGCTCAACAACCGCTTCGTGGGCTTCTCGAGCGCCGGCGTCTTCCTGAACGACTCGGGAATCGACATCGACGCCGACGCCAACTCGATCGACGGATCGAGCAAGGTAGGGGGCGGCGGGCTCTTCCATCTCGATACCGACAACTTCGCCGGGTTGCACTTCACCAACAACTGCGTCTTCGACGGCACGACCGGGACGGGGTTCTTCGTCGACGGCAACCACAACGTCGGCGTGAGCGTCACCCCGCGCACCCCGCTGTTCGACGGCAACACCATCGACAACTGCGAAACGGGCGCGAATCTCGGCACGCGTGCGTTCACCGGCGGGACCATCAGCAACAACACCTTCAGCAACAGCGGCTACGACGGCCTGCAGGGTGGCATCCAGAACACGGCGATCACGCAGAACCTGTTCACCGGCAACGGCCGCTTCGGCCTGGCGCTGACCAGCTTCGGGAACATGGGGGTCGACCGCGGCGCTCAGAACGACACCATCACCAACAACTGCTTCACCGCGAACGGCTTCGCCCAGAGCGGTGCCGGCCTCCTGTTCAGCTCCTCGCAGGCGCCGGGGACCATCTCCACCAATACCGCCAATCAGAACAACTTCGCGCTCAACGCCGCGGGTGCGACGTACGGGGGCGCCGAAACCATCGATGCCGAGAGCAACTTCTGGGGCTGCGTGACCGGCCCCAACACCGGCACCTGCGACACCGCCGCCAACGCGAACATCGACGTCATGTCGTTCCTCAGCACGGCGGCAGCGGGACCGGCGGAATGCGTCTCGTGTACGGTGGCCGCCGATTGCGACGACGGGCTGGTCTGCAACGGCACCGAGACCTGCAACACCGGCACGAACATGTGCGAATCGGGCATGGCGTTCGACTGCTCGGGCGCTGCCGACCAGTGCAACGCCGGCGTCTGCAGCGAGCCGGGGATCTGCGGCCCGGATCCTCTACCGGACGGCACCGCCTGCTCCACGGGCGTGACCTGCTCGGTTCAGGATACCTGCTCGAGCGGCACCTGCGTGGCCAACTCCCCCGACAGCGACGGGGACGGGGTCTGCGACGCCAACGAAAGGGCCGGGTTCAGCCTGCGCAAGGTGCGCATCAAGGACCGGCCGAACGGTCCGGACCGGGATTCCTGGAAGGCGCTCGGCGAGCTCGACACGACGACGTCGCCCGGCAACTTCATCACAGCCGTGACCACCTTGGGACTCAAGGTGATCCTCTTCCACGACGGCATGCTGCCGCTGACGGAGATCAACGAGCTCACCTTCCCCGCCTGCACCGAGCACGGGGGCAGGATCAAGTGCAGCGATCCCGCCACGCGCAGCAAGATCATCTTCCGCAAGCGATCGGCGACGCAGTTCTATTACGTCAAGATCAAGGTGAAGAAACAGAACCTCGATCTGCCGGTCCTCGCCGATGCTCCGATCTCGGTCAGCTTGCGCACGACCGAGGCCGCGACCCTGATCGACCGCGGCGACGACATCGGACCGACGGGGTGCAAGGCAAGGAGCTCCACCTTCAAGTGCCGCGACGTTCCGTGATCGCCCCGGGTGCAGGGGATCCGCGCCGGCGGATCCCCTGCACCCAGTAGCGAACACTGTCGATTCTCTCCATCTCCCGTTGCGCAGAATGAGAGGAAGCGGTTCGACCTCTCGCCCCGATTGTGAGATGTTCTCGTCACCTCGTAGCGGCGAAACGTCGCCTTTGGGCGCCTCGAACGAAGGGGGGATTCGATGCAGCTCGTCACATTTCGATCGATTTTAGTCGCGATCGCTCTCACCGCCGGCCTTCTCGCGATTTCGGCCTGCTCGTCCAAGCAGTCGTCGGCAGCCGGAAACGAGGCGCTGGCGGCAGTCGCGGGACCTCACGTGGCAACCGTCTCGGCGGTCGTCGTGTCCGTCGACCCCAACCTGGACCGCGGCCGCGCGGCCCGTTACGAGCAGGAGAACGGAAGCACCATTCTCAAGAAGCAAATCGAGGATGCGCTTTCCACCGCCGGCCGGTTGGATCCCGGCGGCGCCGTCCTCGACGTCAAGGTCACCGGCTTCCGTCTCCGATCGACCGCCGCGTCTGTCTGGCTGGGTTCGATGGCTGGCAACGACAGCGTGGAAATCCTCGTGACGGCGCGCCAGGGCGAGGACGCGGTCAAGAGCTTCCCCCTCCACCGGTCGTCGATCATGGGTGGACTGGTCATGCCCGCGGCGGACGTTCGGCTGCGCAGAATCTGCGCGGCGTTGGCCGAGGACATCGTGCGACTGCTGTAGCGACGTCCCTCGCCTTCCGCCGGCCGTGGCAGCAATTGCCGGCGGAAGGTCATTGCGGACGGGCGCCGCGACCTTCTGCCGTGTCTTCAGCGCGCGCTTCCCGCACCTGCCCGCCTGCCGTGGCGCGCCGGCTTCCTGGTGTCCTTCTCGACGCCCGTGATCGGCTGCGCGCTCCGATCTCCTCTCCTCCCGACCATCCTTCCTCCTTTCGATGCACCGCGCAGCCCGCGATCGGACGGAGCGATCACGACGGCAGGATCGGAGCGATCGGCCGGCACGAACAGATTCCGGATTCGATCGGCATCCAGGTCGAGGACGTCACAGATGTTGCGATACGAGAAGAGCCCCGCCGTGCCCTCCGACATCAGCCATTCCCGGGCCTCGCCGAATGGCTTTCGCTCCAGCTGCTCGCCCCTCCTCAGAATCAGGAGCGCTTCCTCCAGAACGGCGACCATGAGCCGCTTCTCCGGCGTGACGTGACGGGTGCGTTCGGGCGGGGGGATGTACAGGGGCTCGAAGGGATACTGCGTGTTCATGGCATCGGCACCGTCCTTGACCAGCTCACCGGTCATCAAAGTAGAGAGGAAACAGGTCGAGAAACCGGAGGTCGCATATCTTCTCAGCCGTGGGCTCATCGTCTCGCCCGGCGTGTCTCCGTCGCCGGTAGCGACTTCGACTCGCCTCGCATGTCGTCCTCGACGACGGCGGCGAAGAAGCGTTGCGCTCGGTTACGTGTCGCAAAGCGTCGTGCCTGCAAGTCGTCGGATGGCTCGGCGAGCGCCTGCCCGAGGGCCCCCCCCCATTTCGATGGCCGTCGCTGCCAGGAATGCCATCCCCAGCCGTCGGGATGGAGGCGGACCGCAGCTGCACGTCCTTCCCGATGTCGGTCCAGGCGCTGACGAGGGGCTCCGCACTGGATTGCTCGGCGAGCCGTCGGGCCTCGGCGAGGATGACGATCGCCCGCGTTCGATCGCCCCACATCAGCTCCCGCGCCGCATCGACGGCGAGAGCCGCGGCCCGGGCCAGGAAGCGCCGCTCCGGGCTCGCCAGTCGCGAAGCGTCCGCGGAGCGTGTTCGAAGGCGCGGTCGGCCATCCTTTCCACGTACAAGCCCGAAACGAACGCCTCGGCCCAGCTCGACCACTCGCCCACGAAAGCGTCGGGCTCCTTCCAGACCTCGGCTATCCTGAGGCGTATCAGACAAACGACGTCCGAAAGCCGCTCGTATGCTTCCGGCATCATCGGTTCGTTCGCCCACACGCCTTTCACCTCCAGCCGGCGGTTCGCGCCGAGGCGGGGTGGCGCCACTTTGCGGAGGGCGCGGGAGTGCCGTATCGCCGCGGCTCGCCGGGAAGCGCGTGGGGCCGGGAGGTCGCGGCGGCCGTCATCCCGGGTGGGTCGAGTGGTTCGATCTCACCGATCGCCTGCAGAACGGAGTCCCAATAGAGGTCGTCCTGATCCAGGGACGCGTTCACGCGGACGATCTCGCGAGCTCTGCCCGCGCCGTGCGAGCGGACGAGCATCTTGGCGTGAAGGCGGCGGTGGGAGAAACCTCTCTCCGCACGGCGCGGTTTGCTCGGGTGAGAACGATTCGCCTTTCGACAGACATCTTCGACAGAATGTGTAATCGAAACAGAGGGATGGGAATTCGGTAGCTTCCCTAGATCGGGGAAGAAATCCAGGTAGATCGTCAGCTCGAAAGAGGGCCGGGGCCCTTTCGTTTCAACGACTTCGCGGCAGCGCGGGGCCTCGATCGTGCTGAGCCACGACTCGAGCTCTGTCCATCGGATGGTCACGCTGGGCACCGGGCTCGGATCTTCGAGCGGCGCCAGGAACTCGAGAGCAAACCGGGCCCCATGACGGGTGTTCTCGCTACCCGCGGCATCGGCGAGGATGACCGCGGCCGCGCTCTGCGCAACCGGGAAGAAGCCCAGGTCGCGCGAGGGATCCCCGAGCGCTGTCACGGCCAGTCGGCCCGTGAGACGGCTTACGACATAGCCGTCGGCCTGACCCTTCCGGCTGCCCCTATTCAGAGTGAGGGGCATTTCTTCGCGACCTTCAACCATGGACAGCTTCCCCGGCGGGACGTGGCACATCGGTTCAAGGGCGCGTCGTTCATGCACGGAATACGTTCGGAACCGTTGTGCCCTTCGACGAACATCTCGATTGGTCATTTTGTCGAAGTGGAGAGGTGATCGGAATTCGGTAGCTTCTGTAGTTTGCGGGGAAAATGCCCTTAGCAGTGCGTTGAAAGACCCCACCCGATGCTTCGACACGCTCAGCATGAGCGGAGCCCCCCTGATTTCAAAGGACTTTCCCGCTCACCCTGAGCTTGTCGAAGGGTGTCTTCGCGTTTTTCAACGGACTGCTGGATCGGCCGGGGACAAAGACCGGTCGACCGTGATCGGTGGAAAGGTGTGGGGCAACGAGCAAACAGCGGCTTCAGGGCCGCGACAGTCGGTGGCGTAGCATGCACGCCACCACCGTGCCGCCGGCTTCGCGCCGGTCGGATGTCCAGCGTGGCGCCGATGAGCCCGGCCCGGTATTGCATGATCTGCGTTCCCATCCCCTTGCGGACGTTCTTCGGCTCGATTCCCTCACCATCGTCCCAGACGGAAAGCAACAAGCGGCGATGGTCGGCTTCGAGGCCTATCGTGACGGAGCTTGCCCGCGCGTGGCGAACGGCGTTGTGCACCGCTTCGCGTGCGATGTAGTAGAGCTGCGTTGCCGTGATCGCGTCCGGCACGACGATTCGGGCGGAGGACTCGAAGGTGCACCGCAGACCATGCAGCGACTCGGTGTCCTGAGAGAGGCCCTTTAGTGCCGCTTGGAGCCCGTCGGCCTGCACGGTGAATCGATACACTCCCTTGATGACGCCGCGAAGCTGCTCTTGCGCGTGCCGCAGCTCCGCGAGAAGGCGGCCGAGGGCTTCGGCGTCCGGGGACGACTCGCTCCGCAGGCGCGCGTGCAGGACGCTGGTCATCATCTCCACGCCGGTCAGGCGCTGGGCGATCCCGTCGTGCAGCTCCCGGCCGATGGCCTGCTGCTCCGCCGCCACGCTCTCGGCGACGGCCCTCTGCAAGCTTTTGCGCTCCGTGATATCGCGAACGATAGCCGTGAACATGGGCCCCCCGTCCGAGAACTCGCTCAGGACCAGATCGATGGGAAAGATGCTGCCGTCCTTGCGACGACCCGCCACCTCCCGACCGACGCCGATGATGCGCCCCTCACCGGTCTCGAAGTAACGCTGGATGTACTCGTCGTGCGCTTCCCGATAGGGAGAGGGCATCAAGAGCTTGACGTTGCGACCGATCATCTCCTCGGCACCGTAGCCGAAAAGGCGCTCGGTGGAGGGATTGACGGAGCGGATGATTCCGCTCGCGTCGATGATGACGATGGCGTCGACGGCGGTGGCGACGACGGCGCGCAGCCGCTCCTCGCTCTCCCGGAGAGCTGACCCTGTCTTGCGCCTCTCGCCGATCTCCGCTTCCAGGTGCTCGTTCGACGCCCGCAGCTCGGCCGTCCGCTCGGCGACCCGTTGCTCGAGCGTCTCGTTCAGCGAGCGCATCTCCTCCTCCGCCCGCTTGCGAGCGGTGATGTCGATCTGGCAGCCGAGCATCTCGAGCGGAGCGCCGCGCTCGTCGGAGCGCCAATCGGCGCGCGACAGGAACCAGCGATACGAGCCGTCCCTGTGCCGCAGCCGGTACTCCGTTTCGTACCCCTCCCAGGGCCTCTCGCGGTAGGCGAGCGTCATTGCGAGCATTCGCGATCGGTCCTCGGGGTGCAGGCGCTTCGCCCATTCCCGGAAGCGATTCGGGAGCCCGCCCTCGTCGTAGCCGAGCTGTGCCTTCCAGCGCGACGAGAGGTAGACCTCGTCGCTGCGCAGGCTCCAGGTCCACTCACCGACGTTCCCGCCGCCAGGGCGAGCTGCAGCCGCTTCTCGCTCTCCGCCAGGATGCGCTCCATGCGCTTGCGCTCGCTGATGTCCACCAGAACGACTCGGTACTCCGGCGGCGTCGTTGCCGACTGCGAAGGCTGCTCCGCCGACGTCGAGATCGTCTCGAGGCGGATCCAGACGGACTCGCCGCCCTCCCTTCGCAAGATCAGCTCGCAGGTTTGCTTCGCCGGGCTGGCGCGAACCGCGGTGAAATGGCGGTGCCAGGTGTCTTGGCCATCGGGGAGCACGAGCGACGAGAAGCGCTTCCCGATCAGGTGGCGCCGTTCGATCGCGAGCAGGGTCGACGCCGTCAGGTTGGCTTGGCGGATCTTTCCCAACGGGTCGAGGGTGAGATAACCGATGGGGGCGAACTCGTAGAGGTCGGTATATTGATCGCGCGACTCCGACAGCTCGAGCTGGACGCGGCGTAGCTCCTCGTTCTGCATCTCGAGCTCGATCTGGTGCACCTGCAGCTCGTGAACCAGCGTCTGCACATCGGCGATCGGCATGCGCGCCAGGTCGTCGGGCGCCTTGCGCAGGAACGCCTCCGCGCGGCTGCGGAGGTCCGTGGCGGGGCGCCCGGAGCGGCGCCGTCGCTTGGCCGGCGGCTCGGTGCGACGGGTGCGACCGGCGCGCGACGGATCGGGGCTCGAGCGGCGCTTCATGGGCGTTCAGCCGGGGACCGAAAGAAAAGACAGCATGTGCTCTCGGAATTCCATTCTTCCATTCTTCTTCGTGACCTTCGTGACCTTCGTGGTTCGATCTTCTCTTTCTTCTCTTTGGGCTTTTCAGAGCAACTCTCATTCTCGCTTCGCTTCGACTCGCCGGCCCGTCACGTCCTCGAGGGCAAGCAAAATCAGCTCCGGCACTCCCTGTGAAACCGTGATGCGCCGCGCGTTCAGCATCATGGCGCGATGTCCGATATCGGGGAAATCGTGTTCTACCTGGTAGCCCTCGAAGCTGGCGTTCTGCGGAATGATCTCCTCGAGGAGCCTTCGCAGGTCGGGGATGTCCCACTGTCCGTTGCCCAGGTCGTAGATCAGCTCGCCCTCGACTCGCTCCCGGCTGGTTTCGAACGTCCGGTAGAAGGATCGGTTGGCGGAGACGACGTGCAGCCCGAAGTCGAGGATCAGCAGGGGCTCGCGAACGGTCTCGAAGATGCTCTCGAAGTAGACGTCCTTTTCTCGCCTGACGAGCTGCGCCTTCTTCATATCGTCGAAGTCCACGAACGTGACGACCACTCCGTCGATCGCGTTGTCCGCCGTGCGGTACGGCATCGTGCGCATGAGATACCAGTGACCGTCCACGGTCTGCACCTCGTCCTCCCTCGTGCCGAGCGTCTTCATCACCTCCTGCGCATGGGACAGCGGGCCGGGGTCGCGGAGCTTCGTCATCAGGTCGCGGATCGGCCGCCCGACGTCGGTGGGGATCAGATTGATGATCTGTGTCGCTTTTTCCGTGAAGCGTTTGATCCTCGAGTCGCGGTCGAGGAAGACGGTCGCGATGTCCGTGCTGTTCAGCAGATTCTGCATATCGTCGCTGGCCTGCGACAGATCATCGAGCTTGGACTGCAGCTCGGCGTTGACCGTCGTCAGCTCCTCGTTGAGCGACTGCATTTCCTCCTTGGAGGTCTCGAGCTCCTCGTTGGTGCTCTGCAGCTCTTCGTTCATGGACTGGAGCTCCTCGTTCGATGACTTGAGCTCCTCGGTCGACGTCTCCAGCTCCTCCACCGTCGAGCGCAGCGACTCCTTCGTCTGTCGCACCTCCCGTTCCAGCTCGGCCACGCGGCTCGTCTCGCGCCTCGCTCTCTCCCTCTTCTTCCCGGCCGCCGGCGGCGGCTCCGGTATCCGGCGGAACGAGACCAGGAGCAGATTGCACAGCGATTCGGGCTCGGTGAGCTTCTCGACCGCGACGTTGACGAGTATGAGCGAGCCGTCGCTTTCGACGTGCACCGGATCGCGCGACACCTCGGTGTGGCAATCGACGGCCTCGCGCATGGCGGCGGCCAGCTCGATCTGCAGGCCCCCGCGCGCCATCTCGAGGATGTTGAGACGCGGCCGGCCGGAGGCGGGCTCCAGGTAGGCGCCGAGGCGGCCGTGAATGTAGACGATGTCGCCGTGTTCGTTGACGATGGCGCTGGCCGGCGCGTAGCGCGACAGAAGCAGCTTCTCGACCATGGCCGCCGTCGTCGACTCCGTCGGGGGGCGCGCGGCCGCCGGCGCGCCCGGGGCGCCGGCGTCGATCCTCGGCAGGCGGACCGGAAACTCGAGGTGCGCGTACGACGCGCCGGGCGTTTCCTTGCGCCGATAGATCTTCCACTTGCCGTCCAGTGTGGTGAAGAGATCGGGGAAACTACCTGCGGTTTCCGAAGTGCCGAGAAAGAGGATGCCGTTCGGCTGCAGGGCATAGTGAAAGAGCGGCATCAGCTTCCTCTGCAGCTCGCTGTCCAAGTAGATGAGCAGGTTGCGGCACGAGATCAGATCCAGCTTGGTGAACGGCGGGTCCTTGATGACGTTCTGCGGGGCGAAGATCACCATCTCGCGGATGTCCTTGCGGATCCGGTAGGAACCGTCCTCGCGCACGAAGTGCCGATCGAGACGCTGGGGCGAGACGTCGGCGCCGATGCCGTCCGGATAAACGCCCATTCGCGCCCTTTCGATCGCCGCCGAGTCGATGTCGGTGGCGAAGATCTGTACTTCCCGCCCTCTCTCGAGGCCCTCCAGGCACTCGCGCAGCAGGATGGCGATCGAGTAGACCTCCTCGCCCGTGCAGCAGCCCGGTACCCATACGCGCACGGAGGAGTCGCCGTTCCCGTGGAGAATGGAGGGGAGATGCGCGGCGAGAGCCTCGAAGGCGGCGGGGTCGCGGAAGAAGCCGGTCACGCTGATGAGAAGCTCCTGGAACAGGACGTCGATCTCGTGCACGTTCTCCTGCAGGTAGCGAGCGTAGTCGCTCGGCTTCTCGATCTGGTGCACGTTCATTCGCCGTTCGACGCGGCGCCGGATCGTCGTCCCCTTGTAGGAAGAGAAGTCGTGCCCCGTCCGGTTGCGCAGCAGAAAGAGGATCTTCTCCAGCGGCTCGCCCGGCAGGGGGACGATCTTCGGTACCTGCTCGGGAGCCTTGAGGTACGGCCCCCGGGCGTAGGCGATCAGCTGCTCCGGCATCTGCGCCGGGGGAAGAACGTAGTCCGCCAGCCCGGTTGCGGCGGCGCTGCTGGGCATCCCCGCATACTTGGCGGACTGCAGGTCCTGTACCATGGCCATTCCGGATTCGCCCTTGATCGTTCTCAGGCCGAGCGTGCCGTCCGTGCCCATCCCCGACAGGATGATGCAGATGGCACGCTCCTTCTGGTCCTCGCCCAGCGAACGGAAGAAGGAGTCGATCGGCAGCCGCGCCCGAACGTCTCCCCCCGCCTCCGTCAGATGCAACTTGCCGTTCATGATCGACAGCACCGTTCCCGGCGGCCCGACGTAGACCTGGTCGGGCGCGAGCTTCACCCCGTCGGAGGCCTCGACGACCGGGATCTTGCTGCACTTGCCCAGCAGGTCGGGAAGCAGGCTCGTGTGGCCGGGCTGCTGGTGGGTGACGACGACGAACGCCATGCCGGTGTGCGCCGGCATGGAACGGAAGAGCTCTTCCAGAGCCTCCAGCCCACCGGCCGAGGCGCCGATACCGACGACGGGAAAGCTTCCGTCCGAGCCCGACCGGCTTTTCGCCGAAGCGCGAGACGGAGGCTGCCGGTTCCTTCTCTTGGCGCCGTCCTTTTCCTTCCCGCCCTGCCGTTTCGGTTCTCGCTTCGCCATCTCGGCTTCCGGTTGCGGCCGGTGAAATACCTCACCACGAAGTCGCCATGAGCACAAAAAAGGGCGATCGCCACGCCGAGCTTGTGGTGTAGGCCTCTGGCCTGCACAGCGGTCCACCGGACCGCTGACCTCCCCAACCCGAACCCCCCGTGCAGGCGGGACGCCCGCACCACAACGGGCTGCCGACGCGGGCGAACCTTCGCACCAGTTCCGGTTCTCCCCTTCGTGTCCTTCGTGCCCTTCGTGGTTGCATTTCTTCAGGGCTCGATGATCTTGTTACGTATCGCGTAACGGACCAGCTCGGCGACCGAGTGAATCTCCAGTTTCCGGAACACGTTCGAGCGATGCGTCTCGGCCGTCTTGACGGTGATGTCGAGGGCGGAGGCCACCTCCTTGTTGCTCTTGCCCTCGGCGAGGAGCTGCACGATTTGCCGCTCGCGCGGGGTGAGACGAGGCTGCGGCGTATCGGCGCGTGCCCCGCGGGCGCCTCCGCGATAGGTGCCCAGCAGCGCCTCGGCAACCCCGGAGCTGAAGAAGGGCCGATGCCGGGCGAGGGCGCCGACGGCGGCGACGAGCTCCCTTCCGGCGTCGGACTTGAGGACGTACCCCCGCACCCCGATGTCGAGGGCCTCGGAGAGCAGCTGATCCGAGTCGTGCATGGTCAGAATCAACACCTCGCTCGCGGGCGAGAGTCGACGAATCTGGCGCGCCGCTTCGATTCCGTTCAGCTCGGGCATGCTGACGTCGAGAATGACGACGTCGGGCTTCTTCTCACGCACCTTGGCGACCGCGTCGCGGCCGGTCACCGCCTCGCCGCACACCTGCCAGGCGGCCTCGCTTGCCAGCAGGGCGCGCAGGCCCTCGCGTACGACATCGTGATCGTCGGCGATGACGATGCGGATCGGTTTCCCGCCCGCGCCGTGCGTGTCCGTCATCTTCACTGGACCGTCTCAAAAGGCCGCACCGGGTGGAGATACATGCGTATGCATCTTTCTCATCCCCGGTCACGCATCGTCAACAGCCCGCGGCGACGTACGGCTTTCGCCCCGCTGCCTGCGGAGAAAGAAGCGGCGCGAGGTATTCCCCGGTTGAGCCTCGTCAACGCTGCGCCGGCCGGTACCCGGCCGCGCGGGCCGCCTCTTCCGAATCGAAGTAGACGCGGTTGTCCTCCGCGACTTTGTCGTAGTGGCTCTGGCCGGGCAGGTGGTAGATCTTGGAATGGCGGTTGCCGATGATCCGGCCGGCTGGTCGTTCGGCCAGCTGCCACATTCCGACGTGCGAGGCGCGCGCCGCGCGCTCGGCGGCGCGAAATTGCTCGGAGTAGCGGAACGGGAAGCGCCTGAACACCTCCGCATAGCCGGCCTCGATCAGCGACTGGTTGAACAGTGTGCCGTCGTCGAGCCGCACGTAGGCCAGCGTGCGATGGTACTTGTCCTTGCGCGGCCCGTCCTCGTACTCGAGCCTACCCACTTGCCCTGCAACGCCGCGCGCGCGAACTCCGTCGCCTCCGGTCCGTACGGCTCCTGTCCTTTCACGGGATGATGGGTCTCCGGCGCGTCGACGCCGAGCAGCCGCACCGTCTCGCGGTGCGTTCCGGTGACGACGCGAATCGTGTCCCCGTCCACCACCTGGTACACGAACACGCGATCGCCGTCCGCTCCGCTGCCGCGCAGTGCGGTGCCGAACGACACGAGCACGGCGAGCAACGCCGCCGCCCCGATCGCCGCCAGCGAGCGGCCCGGCCGTTTTCCAAGGGTCGCCACGGCGGGTCAGCCTAGCATGGAAGCGTCTCCGCCACCGCACCGCTGTCAACTGGCGGCCTCTCCCCTCGCGGTTTCGAGCGCCAACGCCATGTGGTGCTCGACCACCGCCTGGCCGCCGTAGCGCAGGGCATCGGGTTCCGTGCCCCATACCTCGAAGCCCGCCCGTTCGTAGAGTCGGCGCGCGGCCGGCGCGGCGGAGCTGACGCTGAGATGAACCCACGTCACCCCGGGCAGCGCCCGCGCGTGCCGGAGGGCGGCTTGCAGAAGCGCGACCCCGACGCCGCGCCGGCGGTGGTCCGGCGCGACGTACATGCCCCAGAGATGCACCTTGTGCGCGGCCTTGAGGTGGCGGTCGCGGTAGAGGCCGATCGCTCCGACCAGACGTTCCGAGAACGCGCCGAGGATCACCGACTCGGGCGCCAACCGCAGCTGCGCGCGAACGGCCTCCGCCGAGGCGGCGAGGTCGTCGGCGGGAGAGGCCGCGAACGCGAGGGGCGAGTCCAGCAGCGCTTGCCGCCGCAGCTCGACGTAGGCCTCGGCGTCGTATTCGCACAGCTGTCGAATCACAGGCGCATTCTCACTCCCGTCTCGAGCTCATTCCGGCGGAAGCCGGAATCCAAAGCTCCGGCGCGAGGCTCGCCATTGCGTAACCCAGATGCGAGCAGATCACAGCGCCTTGTATTTCATCCCGCGAGCGTGGGTAAAGGGGTTGCGTGGCGACACCGCGTCGATACGATCGCACCCCGATCGTCCGTCTCCCCATCCTGCAGGGGGTGCTGCCGATCACGGCCGCTCGGATCCCGACCGAGATCGTTGCCGGCATCACACTGGCCGCGCTCGCCGTCCCCGAAGTGATGGGCTACACCAAGATCTCCGGCACGCCGGTGATCACCGGTCTCTACACCGTGCTCATCCCCGACGGCGCTGTTCGCCGTGTTCGGCTCTTCACGGCACCTGGTGGTGGGCGCCGATTCGGCCACGGCCGCCATCTTGGCCAGCAGTCTCGCCGGGATCGCCTCCACCGGCTCGGACGAGTACGTGGCGTTGGCCGCCGTGCTGGCGTTGATGGCCGCGGGATTTCTGATCGTGGCGCGTCTCATTCGCCTGGGATTCATGGCGGACTTCCTCTCGCGTACCGTGCTGATCGGGTTCCTGACCGGGGTCGGCATTCAGGTCGCGCTGGGACAGATCGCCGGCATGCTGGGTCTGAAGGGGGGCGGCCACGGCACGCTGGAAAAGATCTGGAACGATCTTCGAGAACTGGGGCAAATCAACTTCTACGCACGTGGCGATCACGCTCGCCGTGCTGGCGGTCATCGTCGGTCTCGAGATGGTTTCGAAGAGAATTCCCGGGCCCCTGATCGCGGTGATCGGTTCCCTGGTCGCGAGTTGGGCGTTCGGACTCGGTGAGCACGTGCACGTGCTCGGAGTCGTTCCGGGCGGTCTGCCGCACCTGGGTCTGCCGCAGGTCGACTGGGGTTGGCCCCTCATGGCGACGCTGCTTCCGACGGCCTTTGCGATGTTCGTGGTCATCCTGGCACAGAGCGCCGCGACCTCCCGCGCCTATGCCGCGCGCTACGACGAGAGTTTCAGCGAGAACACCGACCTGGTCGGTCTGGCCCTGGCCAACATCGGCGCCGGTCTGTCCGGCACCTTCGTCGTCAACGGCAGCCCGACGAAGACGCAGATGGTCGACAGCGCCGGCGGGCGCACCCAGCTGTCGCTCTTGGTGATGGCGGCGATCGTATTGCTGATTCTGCTCTTCCTGACGGCACCGCTGGCGTACATGCCGGAAGCGGTCCTGTCAGCCATCGTGTTTCTGATCGGAGTCGACCTGATCGATCTCGCGGGGATGAGGCGGGTCTTCGCGGAACGACGATCGGAGTTCTGGGTGGCACTGATCACCGCGTCGATGGTCGTGGTCGTCGGTGTCGAACAGGGGATCCTGCTCGCCATCGCCTTGTCGCTCATCGATCACACCCGGCACGGGTATCGACCGAAGAACGCGGTGCTCTTGCCCGGCGACTCGGGCGGCTGGCAACCGCAGCCGGTGGCCACGGCCGCTCAGGCCGCGCCGGGCCTGGTCATCTACCGATTCACGCACAGCCTGTACTACGCCAACGTCCAGCAGTTCGCGGATGAGGTCTCTTTTCTCGCCAACACCGCGGAGCCGAACCTGCGCTGGCTCTGCTTCGACGCTTCCGCGGTGGACGACATCGACTACTCCGCGGCGGAGATCCTCCGGTCGACCTATGCGAGGTTGAAGGACAAGGGCGTACGTCTGGTCGTCGCGAACATCATGCAGGACGTCAAGGCGGAGAGCCGCTACCGGTTCCGGGAGCTGTTCGGCGAGGGTGCTTTCTACGACGGGCTGGAGGACGTCGTGAAGGCGTATCGGCGGTCGCTGCGCGCCCCCGCCATTCGAGATTGACCGAAGGTTGAGGAAAAGTTCCGGGAAATGCCCGCGCGGCGGCGCCACGGGCCCGCTCGGAGCACGAAGTTTCCCTCCCATTGCCCCAATCGACGGAGCGATGTCGAGGAGGTTTCCGAGAATCTTCCGGAGACCTTCCGGACTCGAAGAACGCGCCATGGCATTAGGCTCGGCCAGGATCTGACGTGAAGGAGTGCACGGTGATGATGAAGGGAAGCGCCGCGCTTGCCGCGATGGTCGTCGCGCTCGGCGTGTCGTTCGGCACGCGGCTCGCTGCCGAAGACACGTCGGCGCCGAGCGCGCCCGCCGCGGTGGGGGCAGACCAGAGCGCCGAGCTGGCCAAGCAGATACAAAACCCGGTCGCCGCGCTCATCAGCGTACCGTTCCAGAGCAACTTCGAGTGGGGCAGCGGTCCGCGGAGCAAGGGCTTCAAATACACGCTCAACGTTCAGCCCGTCATTCCAATCTCCATCTCCGAAGACTGGAACCTGATCTCGCGAACCATCGTGCCGATCATCCATCAGGACGACGTCATCCCCGATACGGATCAGACCGGTATCGGAGACATCACGCAGAGTCTTTTCTTCTCCCCGAAGGCGCCCGGCCCAGTCGGGCTCATTTGGGGAGTGGGTCCGGTCTTCCTGCTGCCGACCTCGACCGATTTCCTGGGGGCGCAAAAGTTCGGCGTCGGGCCGACCGCCGTCGTCCTCCGGCAGGACCACGGCTGGACCTATGGCATGCTCGCCAATCACCTCGCCTCCATCGGCGGGACGAGCACCTTCCCCGACGTGAATGCCACGTTCTTGCAGCCATTCCTGAGCTACACCCTCAAGACGTACACGACGTTCGGCGTCCAGACCGAGTCCACCTACGACTGGAATGCCAGCAAGTGGACGGTGCCGTTGATCGCCATCGTGAGTCAGATCCTCAAGGTGCGCGGGCAGCCCATCAACCTGCAGATCGGCCCCAAGCTGTACGTCGAAGGTCCGACGAGCGCGCCCGACTGGGGCATGCGGTTCACCGTCTTTCTGCTGTTTCCGAAGAAGTGACCGGCGGCGGACGGCTTCGCCATCAACCAACGAGGTTCGACACACAACGGGAGGAGAGATGATGATGAGAAAGATCGAGGCGAGGTTCGTTGTCGCCGTCTGCGCTACTCTGTGCTTTGCCGCCTGCGCCGCAACGCACAAGGAAGCGGCGCCGCCCCCGAGCGGCACCGTCGGTCAGAACGTCGTATCGGCGACGGCCACGGTGAAGGCGATCGACCTGAAGACGCGCCACGTCACGTTGCAGCGCGCCGACGGCTCGGTGGTCAAGTTCGTCGCCGGCGACGAGGTGCGCAACCTGCCGCAGGTCAAGGTGGGCGACCAGGTGACCGTGACCTACTACGAGTCGCTCGCGTACGAGGTGAAGAGACCCGGCACGGCCGTGCCCGGGGCTGAGGTCGCCGAGGGGCTGGGTCGCGCCAAGCTCGGGGAGAAGCCCGCTGGCGCCGCCGGGCGGGTCACGACGCTGACCGCGACGATCGCCGGCATCGACAAGGAAGCGAAGACCGTCACCCTGAAGACCGCCGATGGCGAGACCACGACCATCAAGGTCCGCCATCCCGAGAAGCTCGATCAGGTTTCGGTCGGCGATCTCGTCGAGATCACCTACACCGAGGCGTTTGCCATCTCGGTCGAAGAGCCCGAGAAGGACTGATGAACGGAGGGGGCGCGCCGAGCGCCCCCTCCTCACTTCGCCACCTCGCCGGTCGATCGAGCGCGCCCCGTATCGGGGGTGGGATCGGACAGCGCGGCGCGGACCTCCGGGGAGACGCTGGCGAGGTGGAGATCGCGCTGCGGGAACGGAATTTCGATCCCGGCTTCGTAAAGGCTGCGGTGGACCGCCAGCGCCAGCTCGCTCGTCAGCGGCGCGATCCGCTCGTACTCCTGGTCCGTCCAGGCGCGCAACAGGAAATCGAGCGAGCTGTCGCCGAAGCCCTTGAACAGCGCCTGCGGAGCCGGCCTCGGGAGCACGTTGGCGTTGACCTGGGCGACGTCGAGCAGCAGCGCGACGACGCGCGCAGGGTCGGTGCCGTAGGCGACGCCGACCGGGAACTCGATGCGGCTCAGGCGGTCGGAGAGCGTCCAGTTGGTGACGGCGCCGGAGACCAGGTCGCCGTTCGGCACGACGACCTCGGTGCCGTTCCAGTTGCGCACCACCGTGGCTCGCATCCCGATGGACAGCACGCGGCCGAAGATCTCCTGGCTCGAGATGTTCAACGCGTCTCCGACGTGCACGCGGCGCTCGAAGAGCAGCGTCAGACCGGCGGCGAAGTTCTTGACCAGGTCCTGCAGACCGAGCCCGATTCCCACCCCGAGACCGCCGAGCAGGATCGTGAGCTGGCTCAGCTGGACACCCGCAGCGGCCAGGGCCAGCAGGAAGCCGAGCGAGAAGACGCCGTAGCGCACCAGGGTGGAGAGGGCGTGCGGGATGCCGCGCGGCAGGTTGGTGCGCGGATAGACGTCTTCTTCGAGCACCCCGTTGACGATCCGCGCCACGAGCAGCGCCGCCAAGAGCGTCAGAACGAAGGCGAGCACGGCTCCGAGCGAAAGCGAGAGCGCGCCGACCGAGACACCCACCTGCAGCAGCCCGCGCAGCGCCTGGGCCGCCGAGCCGCGCAACCCGACCGCCCGCAGCACGAGGTAGAGCCACAGCGCCGCGCCGAGCCAGCGCAGCCCGAGCTCCACGCCGCGCTGCAGGGCGGCCGTGTTGCGTTCGAGCAGGTGGCTGCGGTGCAGCGCGGGCGAGCTCGAGAAGTAGACGAGAACCGGCTCCAACGACACCGCGCCGGCGTAGACGTACAGCGCGACGACGGCGCTCGCGACGATGCCGCGACCGAGCAGCGCGGCGAGATTGGCCCAGCCCCCGACCTCCGCCAAAATCGCCAGCACCAGCCCGAGCATGGCGAGCTCCGCCGCGCGGCGCATCCAGAGCGGGTCGCCGGCGCGGCGGGCGCGGCGCTCGAGCCAGAAAGCCAGACCGAACGCGATCACCAGGACCAGCAGGAAGCTGGCGCGCGCGACGGCGGGCAGCGGTGCGAGGGCGAGCGCGAGCCGGTCGAAGAGCAGCAGGAGCGAAGGGGCCCGCAAACGCGGCCAGATTGCCGCGCCCGGTGGCGTGGACGACGATGCGGGCGGCGGGAAGGAGCGCGACCGTCCCCAAGAGCTGCATGAACCGCTGCGGGGCCAGCGGGTGGAGCGCCGGCGACGCCAGCAGGGCGAAGAGCAGGCCGCTCGAATACGGGCGCTCGAGCAGCCGCGCCGCTCGCGACGACCCCAAACGCTGCGGGGCTCGTGCCGAGAGGCGGCGGAAGCCGATCATCAGGAGCGCCGCCAGCAACAGCTGCACGACGAGCGGACGTGGATCGCGCTCGACGTACGCGCGCGTGCCCCTGGCGTACGAGCGGATCTCCTCCGGGATGTGCGGCAGCTCGCGCCGCAGCTCGGCGCCGAAGCCGCTCTGCCAGAGCGGCGGGCGGCTGGGAACGAAGAGGTTCGCCCGCTCGGCGACCGACGCCGCCCGCAGCCTCTCGAGCATGGCGTCGACGGCGTCGCGGCGGTCGGCCAATCGTTCGCTCAGCACCAGGACGCGTGCCCGCCAGGCCGTCAGGCTCGCCGCGGCGCCGTCCAACGCCTCGAGCGATGCCTGGACACGCCGCCCCACCAAGGCTCCCGCCGCGCCCGTTTCGGGCCGACTGAGCGTCTCCGACCAGACGCGCCGCACACGCGCGATCTCGTCGAGCGCCCGCGCCACTCGCTTTCCTTCGGCCACCAGGGTTTCTTCCCAGGCGGCGAGCGGTGAAGCGGTGGCCGCCAATTGGCTTCGCTGATTCTCGAGCTCGAGAAACGAGCTCCAGCGGGCGAGTGCCGCGGTCGCCTGCTCGAGCACTGCATCGAGACTCGGGGCCGAGCAGCGCCAGACCCCTCTCGATTCGCTCGAGGGTTGCCCGTGCCGACGCGTCGGGCTCAGCCGCTTCCAAGCGGCGGCGCAGCGCATCGGCGCGGACGGGCACCTCTTCGGGTTCGATCCACCCGGTCGCCCGCCCGCCTTGAGCGCGCGGCGTCGGCTGGGCATGCCCCTGCCCCGAGGGGAGGACGAGGAAGGCAAAAAGGATCGGGACCAGGCGGCGCGTCGGCGCGCGAGGGATCCTCGCCTTACCGCCGGTTGCCGCGGGCGGAGGAACCTCGGATCGCGCCATCACCGTTCAACGCGCCGAATTCGCCGCCCGGATCGCCGCGGCGATGTCCTCGCTCACTTTCGCCAGCGCGCGGCTGTGCGCGGCGGCGAGCGCATCGAAGCCTTTGACCGACACGGCCTCGCGCGCCACCGTGCGGCCGGTGCGCACCTCTCCGCCCGCCGTCGGGCGCACCGCCCACACCGCGTCGACGAGCGCCGACTCGCCCGGCACCGAGTCGAAGCGCTGGACGTCGATCGTCACCCGATAGGCCGCAGCGAAGTTGGCGAGCGGCGCGACGGCGACGTCGGCGCCGAGCAGCACCGCCAGGTCGCCGGCGACGGCGCGCGCGATGCCGTCGTTCAACGGCACCGCCCAGCGGTTGAACTCGTCGACGTCGATGCGGTTGGGCGCGACCTGGAGGACGAACTGCGGCCGATCGACCGACGGGGGCACGGACACCGGTCCGACCAGGACGGCGTAGTGCGCCGCCGGCTCGTCGGTGGCGGTCGCCGTCGGCATTCAGGGTGTAGAACCGCGCCGTCGTCGAGGCGCAACCGCCCGCGGCCGCCGCGACGACCGCGATCGCAGAGTAGGGAATGCGTGCTACGGCTCGCCATCACTTCTTCTCCTCCGTCTTGCCGCGAATCAGCGCTTCGGGATGGCGCTCGAGGTAATCGGCGAGCACGCGCAGCGACCGCGCCGCCCGGGTCACCTCCTGCAGTGTGTTGCTCAGGTCGGCGGCGAGGGCCGAGTCGGGCTCGACCAGCTTGTTGGCGTTGTCGAGCGTGCTGCGCCCGCTGACGAGCGTCTGATCGAGGTCGCCGATCGCCTTGTGCAGGTCGTCGCCGATCCCCTTGATCGGCACCTGGTCGAGCTTCTTCATGATGCTCTGCAGATCGTTACCGATCGCCTTGAACGGTATCTGGTCGATCTTCTTGACGATGCTGGTGGCGCTCGCCTCGATCGCCTCGAGCTGCCCCGGAGCGGTCGGCAGCTGCGGCGGCGTCTGCGACCAGTCCACCGTCGCCGGCGGCGCGTCGGGAAAGAAGTCGAACGACACGAACAGGGCGCCGGTCAGCAGGTTCCCGGTCTGCAGCTGTGCGCGCACGCCGTGCGCCACCAGGCTGTCGACCAGCTTCCGGCGCACGGCCGCGAGATCCGTCCCCGAGGGCCAGCTTCTCGACCTTCACCCCGAGCCTCTGCGCGTCCAGAACGATGGTCACCGGCGAGGAGAACTCGAAGGTCTGGGTGTCCACCCGTGCGTCTATCCGGCGTGACCTCACCGATCGGAATTCCGCGGAACTCCACCGGCGCGCCGGGGGCGAGACCGCGGACGGACTGCCGGAAGACCACGACATAGGTCTGCGGATCGCGCGCAGACGGCTTGAAGGCCTCGGCTCGGTCGCTGAACAGGGTGAAGGCGGTGTTCGCTTCGGCCGGCGGCAGAGGCGGATCCGCGGCGGGCGTCTCGAAGGCGATGCCGCCGATGAGAATGGACAGCATCGATTGGGTCTGGACGCTGAGGCCGCTCGCCGAGAGCGACACGTCGATCCCGCTGGCGTGCCAGAAGCGCGTGTCCGGATTGACGTACTGGTCGTAGGGTGCCTTGACGAACGCCTTGACGCTCAGGGCGCTGCCGTCCTTGTCGAGCTCGTACGACACGACCTGACCGACCTGCAGTCGGCGGAAGAAGACCGGCGTGCCGACGTCCAGCGAGCCGAGGTTCGGGCGTCTTGAGGACGAAGTAGCGTCCGGCGACGTCGGTGGTCACCACCGGTGGCGTTTCGAGCGCCTCGAATCTGCGTTTGCCGTTCTCCGACTGGCCGATCTCCATGCCGACGTAGGCACCGGAGATGAGCGTGCCCAGTCCGCTGACGTTGGCACCCGAGATGCGCGGGCGCACGACCCAGAACTGCGTGTCGTCGACGAGCAGGCTCTCCGTCTTGGGCTCCATCTGCGCGGTCGTGATCACGTGCCGGTGGTCGTCCGAGAGCCGCATCGTCGGTGAGGGTGCCGACCTCGACGCCGTTGTACTGGATCTTGGTCTTGCCGGCCTCGAGTCCCTCGGCCGACTGGAAGACGATCGTGATCTTCGGCCCCTCGCCCAGGATCCTCGTCACGGCGACCCACGCGCCGGCGACCGCGGCGACGATGGGGATGATCCAGACGGCGGAGAGCCGGGTGCGCTTCTTGGCAACCGCACGCGACTGGGGGACGTGAGGAAGCGGTGTCTCGCTGTCAGACATGTCGAACCTCTCTTCAGCCGGCGGCCGGCATCGTGGCAGGGGACCGCCCCCCGGCGGGGTGTTCCGGCTGTCCCGAATCCGAGGAGTGATCATGGGCTGCGCGCCCCCGAAGACTCGTGGAAGAGGGACGAGGAGGCCCCGTGGGCTGGGCTCGCGGGGCCGAGCCCATCGGAGCGCGAAGCGCGGACGGGGGCGAATTTCCAACGGAGCTCAGGGAGTCCCAGATCAGCCGCGGGTCGAAGGACTCCACCGCCAGCATGGTCAGGACCACGACTGCAGCGAAGAAGAACAAGCCGGGTGCCGGCGCCACGGACATGAGCGGCGGCAGCTGAACGAGGGCCGCGGTGAAGGCGTCGACGAACACGTCGACCATCGACCAGCGACCGATGAACTCGACCAACCGGTAGAGCCGCAGGCGTTGCCCGCTGTTCTGCACCGAGCCGCGCTGCACGGTGACGAGCAGGTAGGCGAGCGCCACGATCTTGGCGCTGGGGATCATGATGCTGGCGAAGAGCACGATGAGCGACAGCGGCCACCCGGTCGGCGACCACAGGAGCACGACGCCCTGCAGGATGGTGTCGGACTCGGCCCCGGCGGCGGTGGTCGTCGTCAGCACCGGGAGGACGTTGGCCGGCACGTAGCAGATCGCCGCGGCGATCAGGTAGGCCCACGTACGCTGGATGCTTTCCGTCTTGCGGAACTCCAGCACCTCGTCGCAGCGCGGGCAGCGTCCCTTCGTCGGCGTCGGACGCGGGACGCGAGAGCAGACCGCAGCCCTCGCAGCTCTGCAGGTCGTGCGCCATGGCGGTCACGGCCGTCGTGCTCACGATGTCGCCCCAGCCAAGCCCTCTGCGCCGGCGCGCGCGCCTTCCTCGGCCCACTCGACCCGTTCCCAGACCTCGCGCGCGTCGAACGTCGACTGCATCGCGGCGAGCACGAGGACCAGGGCCGCGAGCGCGAACAGGGCCAGTCCCGGAATGACGGTGGCGTAGTCCGCGATCTTGATGAGGGCCACCAGCACGCCGAGCAGCATCACCTCGATCATGCTCCAGATGCGCGTGGTCGCGTGATGGCGCAGCAGCGTCCCGACCCAGCGCGGCACGCGCTCGCGGAAGGCGCCGAGCACGATGGCCAGCGTGAAGACGATCTGCAGCGCCGGTGCGACGACGGCGGTGAAGAGGACCAGGCCGGCGACGATCTCGCGGCCGTCGCGCCAGAGCTGCTCGGCGCCGCCGAACACGGTGGTGGAGGCTTCGCGTCCGACCGCCTTCAGGCCGAGCATGGGAACGGCATTCGCCACCACCCACAGCGCGAGGCCGGCCAGGGCGAGGGCGAGGGTCCGGTTCAGGGAGTCCTCGCGACGACGCCACAGCTCCGTGTCACAGCGCGGACAACGGACCGACGCCCCCGGCGCAACCTCCGGCAGCCGCTGCAACAGGTCGCAGTGCAGACAGGCGATGAGGGAGCTGTCGGAAACCGGCTGATTGTACTCCACGCCGGATGTGCGCGCTTTCAACGATTCTACCCCTCCAGGGTCACTCAACCATGTACGGCCGCCGCTCGTACGGAAGCTATGCGGAAAGTTCGAGGAAATTTGGCCTCGGCGCCGCGCCTGGACTGGCCAAGCGTGCTTCGTTTCCTGTAGAGCATCGGCGGCGAAAATGACAGTGCACGCATCTGTAGTTGCGCTCTTGACCGCCGCCGTGCTCCTGTGCGCCGCGGCCGGCCGCGCGCAGGAGCAAACGGCGAGCAGCGACAGCGCGGAGCTTTCGCGGGAGTTCACCGATCCGCTCACCACCCTGCCGCAGATCTTCCTGCAGGACGCCTACACGCCGGAGAACTACGGCACCGAGGCGCCGGCCAACCGCGTGATTGCGCGCATGATCGTTCCGCGCGTGCCGAGGATCTCGTTGCTGCCGGTGCAGCTCATCCGGCCGAGCTTCTCTCTCGTCACCGTGCCGACCGGCAGGGGCAGAGCGACGCGGACCGAGTTCGGCGACATACAGCTGCTCGACTTCGGCGTCATCCCCTGGCCGGGCCGGGACACCGGCTTCCTGATGGCCGCCGGACCGCTGTTCACCTTCCCGACCGCCACCGACCGGCGGGCAGGCCAGGGCTCCTGGCAGGTCGGCCCCGGCTTCGCCGCGGTCTACAAGGGCATCCCGGGCCTCATTTTCGGGATTCTGCTCCAGAACCCCATCTCGTTCGCCTACACGTCGGAGGACCGCAAGCCGGTGAGCACCCTCCTGGTGCAGCCGATCGTGCTCGCGTACATCGGACACGGCTTCTACGTGAAGTCCGCCGATTCAACGTGGACGTTCGGCTGGCGCCGCGACTCGCCGACGTTGTTGCCCCTGAGCTTCGGGATCGGTCGGGTGATCGTCCGCGAGGGACTGCCGCCCGTCAACCTGTTCGTCAGTGGCGAGTGGACGGCCTACCGCGAGGCGGCGCCGGTAGCGCCACAGACCACCGTGCGATTCGGAATGACGGTGGCGTTCCCCGAGTTCCGGCCCTGGCGCTGAAGGCGCGGGAGCCCTTGTCCAATTCCCGAGCGGCTCGAACTCGACATTCCCGCGAGAGCTCCCCGCTCTTTCGCAGTCGAACGAAACAGCTGGCATCCCCCTTCGCCAGAATGGGAAGCCCTTCCCCAGAGATCTGGCGAGGGCACGCGAGGACGCTGGCACCCAACGTGCTTGCGGTATTGATAAGAGTATCAACAACCTCGACCGTCCGGAGCCGTCATAGCCCACAGAGTCGTCCAATTGAATCTCTCCGAACCGTCCAGCAGGCGCCGACTTCCCCCGGAAGCGCGACGCCGGATGCTACTCGCCTGTGCCCTGCGCGTCTTTGCGCGACGTGGGGTCGGCGCGGCGCACCACGCCGAGATCGCTGCCGCGGCGATGGTCTCCGTACCCACCGTGTTTGTCTATTTCCCAACGCGCGCGGCGCTTGTGGACGCGGTGCTGGCGGAGGTGGAACGCTTCTACATCGCGCTGGCGCAGCAAGCCCATGCGTCGAGGCGCCCCGCTCCCGAAGTGGTGACCGCTCACGCGATGGCCTTCGCCCACTCCATTGATGAACATCCCGATCACGCGACCGTGTTGCTCAACTGGAGCAGCGCAGTTCGCACAGAATACTGGCCCCGCTACCAGGCGATGGAGACCCGCGTGGTGGCGCTCATCGCACGCTCGCTCGCGCGCGGCCAGCGTCAGGGCTCGATTTCGAAGGCGATCGCTCCGGAGGACGGGGCTCGTATGCTCTACGGTGCCGCCTATCTGCTCGCGCAGCGGAAGCTCTCCCGACAACCCCAGGCGGAAGTTTCACGCTTCTTCGACGCCGTCGTCAACCTGCTGGTGAGCAGTCTCGTCAGACAACCAGATGAGCGCAGGAAGTTGAAATCTGCACGCCGGTACCGCCGCCCGCAGGATTTCGAAACGTTCCGCGCGTCGAAGAAGGATGAGTTGCACCAGCTCCTCGCGTAGCCGGACCCAACCAGAATCGGAAGCTATTCTCAGGAGGGAAGCATGTTCAATCTCAAGTCCGTTCCCGTGGCCATCGGCGTCTTCAGTTTTGCCTTGGGCATCTCGGCATACGCACAAGGCCAATCTTCGCTGCAGCAGGCCCAGGCCGAATGTCGCAATATCGCAGCACAACAGACCGGTTATAACCCCAACGCCGCGACGACTGCGGCCCAGCCACAGACGGGCGGCCGCGCCCGCGGTGCGGCCGCCGGGGCCATGGCGGGCGCAGCGAAGGGCGCCGCCAAGGCGAAGCAGTACGAAAACGTGCCCGACGACGTCGCCAAGGAGTACACCAAGAACCAGATGCAGGATGCCGCCAAGATGGGCGCGGCCGCAGGTGCGGCGAAACAGCGCCAGGGTCGCCGGCAGGCGGCAACCGGCCAGCAACAGGCGGGCGCGAGCGCCGACGCCTATAACCAGGCGTACTCGTCCTGCATGACGGCCAAGGGGTTTCCGGGGCAGTGAAGAGGTGCAGCGGCGCTCGCGTCCCCCAGATGAGCCACCCCGCTCATGCGGGAAGAAGGGGGAATACACGCCGAAATGATGGCGGCATCCGGCAAATCAGGGCTATCGAAGCGGTCGGTCCTTCTCGACGACATCGCCATTACCACCGGCACGGTGATGATCAACAAAATGAGATGAGGAGCGCAATCATGGCTAAGGAAGGTAAAAAGCTCAGCACGGTGAAGTTGGATTGGAAAGAGGTCTACTACACCAACTGTCCCCTGGTGTCCGCCAGCAACGTCGACCAGGAGTTGGGCTGGACCAAGGAGGAGTACAAGAAGCTCGACATCAACTACCTGTATCTGCGCGCCCGCGCCGAGAACGACTGGTACCCGCACTACATCCACAACCTCGACAACCTGATCCGCTTCGGTGGCCTGTTTCCACCGGTTCACGTCCACGCCGACATCCGCCGCACCCGGCTCCTCGGCGTGACGCACGCGCCGCGCGAGGGCGGGGTGATGCTGGTGCGATCCCGGGACGACATCTACCGCATGGTCGACCTGAAGGGGAAGAAGATCGGCCTCTCGAAGAGCCTGAACACCATCAAGACCGACTGGTGGCGCATCCAGGAGGAGCAGGGCATCGAGCTGATGCTCCGGCTGAACGGCATGACCCGCAAGGACGTGGAGATCGTCGAGTTCCCCTACCCGGACGATTGGTACGACAATCCCGAGATGATGGGTCCGCTGATGGAGAACCCGTCCGAGCTCTGGCTCCGGCGTGACCACAAGCACGACCTCGCCTTCCGTCCCCTGGAGACTGCCCTCGAGAAGGGGGTCATCGACGCGATGTACATGCAGAGCGGCCCCCTGCAGCAGCTTTCCGAGGCGACGGGCAAGTTCAAGGCCATCGAGGACCTGTCCCGACATCCGGACTGGACCCTGCAAGTGGCGAACATCCCCGCCGCCATCACCTGCAGCGACGTGATGGCCAAGAAGCACCCCGAGCTCGCCGTCGCATTCATGAAGGGGATGATCAAGGTGGGGCGCTGGGCCAACGAGCACAAGCGCGCCGCGGCGGCGATCCTCGACAAGCAGACCTTCTACAAGGACGTCGATCACACGTTCCGTGGCATCGAGCACATCGACATGGTGCCCAACCTGTCGCCGCAGAACCTGGTCTCCGTCGAGATCGGCAAGGACTTCATGCTGAGCCACGGCTACATCAAGCACGACTTCGACGTGCAGAAGTGGGCCGCGCCGGAGTTCCTCGAGCAGGCCGCACGGGAGCTGCTCGAACAGGAGTGGAAGAAGAGGACCACGGCCAAGCTCCCCAAGACGACCGAGCTCCTGGCGGCGTCGCGGCGGATCGGGTAGGTGGGCGAACGCTCAACGGAAAGGACTGAGAAACGAAGTATGACTGAACTAGGAGCAGGTCTGCCTGAAGGAAAAAGGACGGCGCTGGGGCTCTACGTGACGGCGAAAGAAGCCTACGAGAAGTGGCAGGCCGAGCCTGACAAGGTGAAGATCATCGATGTCCGCACCCCCGAGGAATTGCTCTTTGTCGGACATCCGATCATGGCCTGGAAAATCCCCGTTGCCACCCAGTCGTATGAGTGGGACGCCGAGAAAAAGAAGTTCCCCATGGCGCCCCTCCCGGATTTCGTCTCCCGGGTGAGTGAGGTGGCCAAGCCCGACGACACCATCATGGTCATGTGCCGATCCGGCGGCCGGAGTGCCATCGCCGTCAACTTCCTCGCCAAGGCTGGCTTCAAGCAGGTCTACAACATCGTTGACGGCATGGAGGGGGATGCGGTCGAGGATCCGGCCAGCGTCTTTCAGGGCCAACGGCTGGTGAACGGCTGGAAGAACTCGGGATGTCCCTGGACCTACAAGCTTACGCCCGAACGGATGGTGCTGCCCAAGGTTCGGTAGCTGGACTATGAGTCAGGTTGCACCGCGCGGTCCGGTCGACCCGTCCGCCGAGGCCCCCCCCGCCGATCGCCTGGAGAGTCGTCTCGAGTTTGAGACGCTGATCTCAGACACGTCGGCCGCGCTGTTCGCATCCGCGGCCGGCGACCTCGATCGTACCGTGGAGCATGCGCTCGGGCGGGTCAGGATCTTCTTCCGCGCTGACCGGTGCGCGCTGCTGGCGGTCAGCGCCGACGGTCAGACCGTCAGTGTCCGCGTCGCTTCGTATGGGGAAGAAATCCCCAGGTGCCCGCGGGGATCAACCTGGCACGCATGTTCCCGTGGTTGCACCGGACGTTGCTCGCCCAGCGTTGGCCGGTTCGCGTCGCGCGGATCGACGATCTTCCGCCCGAAGCGGAGGCCGAGCGCGACAGCTGGATCCAGTTGCCGGTCCGGGCCGCCCTGGTGATCCCGATCGAGACCGGGGGAATCGTCAGTCACCTGATCGTCCTCAATGCGGTGCACCAGGACCGTGATTGGCCGGACGTGCTCGTAACGCGCCTTCGCGTTCTCGGCCAGATGGTCGTCGGTGCGCTCGAGCGCCAGGCGATTTTCACCGAGCTGCGCGAGGCCGAGGCGCGGGTGAGCCTTGCGGCGGACGCCGCCGACGCGGGACTGTGGGTACTCGACCACGGGACGGGGGTCTTCTGGCTCTCGGAGAGGGCTCGGGCGCTCTTCGGGTACTCGCCCGACGCGGCCGTCGACGTGGAGCGCCTCATGGCCTCGGTGCATCCCGACGACCGCGATCTCGTCGGGAGAGCCATCGAACGGTCGGTGCGTCTGGGCGAGTCGGTGGCCGTGGAGTACCGCATCCTGACAGGTGGCCGAGTGCGGTGGATCGCCTCTCGCGGCCGGTCACAGTCGGGGTCTGACGGCGCAGCGATGCGCCTCACGGGTGTCTCCACCGACGTCACCGACCGGAGGTACGCCGAGGAGGCGCTGCGGAAGAGCGAGACGCGTCTCTCCTCGGCAGCTGAACTCGCGGAGCTCGCGTTCTACGAGGTGCGCTTCGACGAGCGCGTCGCGTTCGTCGACGAGCGGTTCCGCGATATCTGCGGCCTGGGGTCGAAGCCGCTGCAGGGCCTGGAGCCCGTCGAGCTCTGGAAGGAGCACCTGCATCCCGACGACCGGCGTCGGGTGCTCGACGCGCGCCGGAAGCTGCACGATGGGAACCCGGACCGCGTCTCGATCGAGTATCGCTACGTGCATCCCGTCCGCGGACAGAGGTGGATCCAACACCTCGCCCGCGTCGCCGTGCGCGACGCAGATGGCCGCGCGATCGTCGCGTTCGGCGTCCTGCGCGACATTACGGAGGTGAAGAGCGCCGAGGTCGAGCTGCGCGATTTGAGCCAGCGGCTCATCCGCGCGCACGAGGAGCAGCGCGCGATCCTCGCGCGAGAGTTGCACGACGACCTGACGCAGCGGCTCGCCGTGCTGGCGATCGATGTGGGCAGAGCGGAAATCGCCGCGCCCGTCGGCGCGCCGGCGGAGACGCTGCGAGCGGTTCGGGACGGGCTCGCGCGCCTCAGCGAGGACGTCCACTCGCTCGCGTACCAGCTGCACCCGTCGGTGCTCGACGATCTCGGCCTGGGCGAGGCGCTGCGGGCGGAATGCGAGCGCATCGGACGCCAGGGGGTGCTGAAGCTCTCGGTACAGCTCCACCCGGTATTGCCCGCCGTCCCGCGGGACACAGCGCTCTGCCTGTTCCGCGTCGCGCAGGAGGCGTTCAGCAACGTGGTCCGTCACGCCGGCGCGCGCAGCGCGGGCGTCGTGCTACAAGAGATGGACGGCGGCCTGCTTCTCGCCGTCCGGGATGACGGTATCGGCTTCGATCCCGGAGCGGCGCAACAGCGGAGGAGGCTCGGGTTCGCGAGCATGCGCGAACGCTTGCAGCTGGTGCACGGCACGCTCGACATCGAGAGCGCGCCGGGAGGCGGCACGACGGTCGTCGCCTGGGCGCCCCTCGGGGCAGCCTCGTGATGAACCCTCCGCGTCGTCCTCGGGCCCTCCTCGCCGACGACCATCTCCTCGTGGCCGAGGCATTGAAGAGCCTGCTCGCGGCCGACTTCGATCTGGTAGGCATTGTGGAGGACGG
Source organism: uncultured bacterium (assembly GCA_963721115.1). GTDB lineage: Bacteria > Desulfobacterota > Binatia > HRBIN30 > CADEER01 > CAVRIA01. Next base: position 1,657 of record CAVRIA010000013.1, on the reverse strand, counting down.
GTGCGCGCTGATCGAAGCCGCCGGAAGGCTGCGGCCGGACATCATCGTCGCGGACGTGACCATGCCGCATCTGAACGGCATCGACGCCCTGGTGCGGTTGCGGCACGACGGCAACCGGGTTCCCGTGGTGTTTCTCACCATGCATCGCGACATTACCTTCGCGCGGCGCGCGCTCGAAGCCGGCGCGTCGGGGTTCGTCCTCAAGCACTCGGCGCCGGCCGAGCTCGTGCTCGCCATCCACGCGGCGCTCAAGGGTGGAACCTCCTCACGCCACAGCTCGCGGGAGAGGTCCTGCAGGCGATGAAGCAGGGACCTGGAGAGTCCAGCGATCCCGTCGCCTCGCTTACGCCGCGACAGCGCGAGGTCCTGCAGTTCCTCGCCGAGGGATGCTCGGCGAAGGAGATCGCCGCGAGCCTCTCGATCTCGGCCCGCACTGTGGAGTTCCACAAGTACCAGCTCATGGAAGCGTCGGACCTTCACACCAACGCCGAGCTGATCCATTTCGCCATCAAGCACGGCCTCGTCGAGCTCTGATCCTTCGGACCGGCCCTACGGGGCACACCCGCCGGCTCGGTGTTTCCTCGACCGGGACTCGTAATCTTCGGCGACGATCCTGGTAATCTGCCCAGGTTACAACGCGCCGGCGCCCGGTTAAGATTTTTTCGATGTTGGCGCCGATGTCTGTCGAGGACGCCGAGAGAAGGAGAGGCCGCGATGCAAGAAGAGCCTCCGAGCTGCGTCCTGCTTGCAGACCGCCACCACGGTCCGCGGAGGGCATGCGCGGGCCTTCAGACCGCGTTCGGGACGGTCGTCATGGTCGCCGATACTCCGTCGCTGCTCGAGGGGGCGGGCCGTCTCCGGCCTGACATGGCGGTGGTCGATCTTCCCCTCTCCGGCGACGGCGGCCTTGAGTGGCTGCACGCGCTCCGGCTGCGCTGCCCCGGCCTGAAGGTCATCGTGCTCAGTGTCCATGACGAGCAGGCGGTACGCCAAGCGGCGCTGCAAGCCGGCGCCGACGCTTTCGTGCTGAAGCGCGCGATCGCGACCGACTGCTTCCCGCCGTCGAGCTCGTTCGCGGCGTCACAACCCTGGAGTCTCCGAAGGAGGGATCTACGAAATGAAGGTCATCATCGTTGGCGGAGTGGCGGGCGGCGCATCCTGTGCGGCACGCCTGCGTCGGTTGGATGAAAAGCTGAAATCATCATGGTGGAACGAGGGCCGTACGTTGCGTACGCGAACTGCGGGCTGCCCTACCACATTGGCGGCGTGATCGAAGAGGAATCGAGCCTGCTGGTCGGAACGAACAGATGTTCCGCGCCATGTTCGCGATCGATGCGCGCACGAACTGCGAGGCCATCGCGATCGATCCGAAGAAGAAGACTGTCGGTCTGCGCAATGTCAAAACCGGCGAGGTGACGACCGAGTCCTACGACAAGCTCGTACTGTCACCCGGCGCGGCTTCGGTTCATCCGCCCTGCCGGGCATTGATCTGCCGGGAATTTTTCATGTGCGAACCGTACCCGACGCGAAAACGATCCGCGAGTGGATCGAGAAGGGCACGACGTTTCTCGCGGGCATGTTCAACTACTCAGCATTCAGATGCTCAAACCCGTGCGGCGCGCGGTGGTCGTCGGCGGTGGGTTCATTGGTCTCGAGA
>CAVRIA010000012.1:0-181773 GCA_963721115.1 uncultured bacterium | reverse complement strand
AGGTTGTTGGTTGTTGTGTTGTTAGGTTGTTGGTTCTCTCTTTGAATCCCAACAACCTAGCAACCAACAACCTAACAACTCGCCCCTAGTCCGGCATTTACGGCGCGGATGAGCTCGTCGATCGAGACCGCGCCGTCGGCGTTTGCGTCGACCGCCGGGCAGTCGCTCGGCGGCAGGATCTCCAGGGCGATGTTTACGGCGCGGATGAGCTCGTCGATCGTCACCTCGCCGTCGCCGTTGCAATCGCCGGCGCACGCCGCGCCGCCGACGGTGACGGACACTGTTCCGAGGTTCGAGTTCGTGGAGCCGTCCCAGGCGGCGTAGGTAAACGAATCGGCGCCGGCGAACCCCGGCTCAGGGAAGTACGTCGCCGCGATCCCGGTTAGTCCCGCGGTCCCGTGCTGCGGCTGCGAGACGACGCGCAGCGTCAGGGCGTCGCCGTCGGCGTCGCTGGCGTTCAACGCGATGTCGACCGGCGTCCCGGACGTCGTCGAGGCCGACGTGTCGGCGACCGCCGGGGCGCGGTTCGGGTTGGCCCTCTCGCTGCCCGGTCCGAGGTGGCAGGTGTAGCAGCCGACCTGAAAGCCGCGCCAGAAGTGCTTGCTCCCGAAGTCGGTGCTCGAGGGTCCGATCGGCCTGCGAGCGGGACAGGACCGTGCCGCGATAGTCCTCGCCGTGACACGCCCGGCAGCCGGCTGCTCCGCTCCCCTCGGCGGCATCCGGATGCTGCGATACCCAGCTCTGGCCGATCGGGTGCATCCCGTGCGGCCCGCCGTCGACGGTGCGCGGGGCCGTGCCGTGACACGCCGCGCACTCGCTGAGCATGCCGACGTGTCCCTGGTGCTCGATGCTCTGGATGTTGTCGTTGCGGTGCGAGCTCGGAAACTCGGCATGCGTGGAGCCGTGACAGGCGGGACAGTGCAGGCCGCCGTGCCCGGTGGAGAAGCGATACAGGGAGAGCCCGGGCAGGGGAACGTCCATCGTCGTCGCGAAGGTCGAGTCGACGGCCACCCGCGGCTGCCCGGAGTCCTCGAAAACCGACGTGTAGCGGATCTGTCCGTTGTTGTTCACGGCGGTGCCGGTGTGGCAGCCCTGGCAGGCGGGCTCGTCGAGCCAACCGACCCGGTCGGGCGACGCGACGTCGAGCATCGAGCCGTGGCAGCTCTGGCACTGCATGGCCAGGGTTCCGTCCGCCGCCACGGCCGCTCCCATGGCCCCGCGCAGACAGCGGGTCACCGACCCGGGGTGGCAGCGGTAGCAGGCCGAGCGGTTGTCGACCGAGTCGAGGATCAGGCCGGTGACCGGATCGCGAACCGACGCCATGCGGCGGTGAATGGCCAGCGTCAGCGGCTCGAGGCCTGCGATACCGCTGCCCGGCAATGCCTCCGAGAGATGGCAGCGCGCGCAGAGAATGGACTGTCCGTCCGTCGTCGCCGTCTCGAACAGACCGGCGGCGTTGTATCCGGCCGTCGCCAGCGCGTCCTGGAACGGCGCCTGCCCGCCCTCGCGCTCGTCGTGCAGGCGCAGGATGTTGAGCCGCATGTCGCGGTCCGGGTCGGGATCGTTCACCCATCCGCCGCGCGGCTGCGCCTGCCCGCTCGAGTTGGAGGCGTGGCAGGTCTTGCAGTCGGTCTCGTCGGAGACGGGCAGCACGACGTCGGTGGTGGCGAGCACCTGCCCGGAGGTATCGCGCGCCACCAGGCGCATGAGGGGATAGGTGTTCTTGCGGCCCATATCGTCATAGGGCGTGAGCGGAATGCCCTCGGCGTAGAACCATGCCTGGGCGGGGTCGAAGGACATCGTCTGCGGAGCGTTTGCGCTCCCCGGCATGGAGAAGCCCGCCAGCCCCTGGTTCACCGGTAGATCGACGCCGAAGAGCGCCCCGACGTGCTCCCAGAAGTCCGTCTTGCCGGCCGACGTGGTGTTGATCGAGCCGTCGGGGTCCGCGACGGCCTCGTAGGTCACGGCGATTCCCGTCGCATCCCGCACCAGCCGGCCCTGCGGGTCGACGAGCTGCGCGCGGACCGTGTTGTACGGCGGCAGCAGCGAGAAGACCTGGAACTCGGCATCCAGGCAGTGCATCCCGAGATTGTTCCAGCCGATCAGCGTCCACTGCGCCGCGCGGGCCTGGGCGGGAAGAAACGCGACGGCGAGGAGAACGGCCACGGCCTCGACCGCCCTTCGCGGTGAGGGTCGGTTTGGATCGGCGCTGTTCATGGGGAGCTCCCTTTCAATGGCATGGCGAAAACGGTGTGGTCTCCAGCAACCCCCGTGCCCGGACGATCGCTTCGATGGGCCGACTCGGCGAGTGCCGCGCTTTCCCGGCGCTGCGACGAATCTCCGAAATGTGGTTCGCGCCGTTCTCCGGAGCGCCTTTGCGGGTCTCGTTCACTGCAACGTTTTGCGCCCGTGCCGCAACGCATTGCAGTGCACCTGATGTGTCGCTCTTGCGCCCGCCGCTTCGATCGCGGATGTGTTCCGGTCTCCCGACATGAATACAAAGATGCTTCCTCGTCTCCAGCTTCTTGCAGCGGCGCTGCTGTTCTCGACCGGCGGCGCCGCGATCAAGCTGTGCGGCCTCTCGAGCTGGCAGGTGGCGGGCTTTCGCTCGGGCACGGCCGCGATCGTTCTGGCGCTGCTGGCGCCGGTGTCCCCGCGTCACTGGACGTGGCGGACCCTGCCGGTCGCCGCGGCTTACACGGCAACGCTGATTCTGTTCGTCATCGGCAACAAGCTCACTACCGCCGCCAACACGATCTTCCTGCAATCGACGGCGCCGCTCTACATCCTTCTTCTCGGCCCGTGGCTCCTGCGCGAGCCGGTCCGCCGCCGCGATCTCGTTTTCATGGCATTCCTGGCGGTGGGCCTCGCTCTCTTCTTCGTCGACGCCGGCCCTTCCTTCGCCAGCGCTCCCGATCCCCTGCACGGCAACGTCGCGGCGGCTCTGAGCGGCGTGTCCTGGGCGCTGACCGTCATGGGCATCCGCTGGATCAGCAGCAGCGAGCCCGCCGGCGCCATCACGGCCATCGCCGCCGGCAACGTGCTCACCTTCCTGATCTGCCTGCCCGCGGCTCTCCCGGTGATGGGCGCGCAACCCGTCGACTGGGCTCTCGTCCTCTACCTGGGAGCCTTCCAGATCGCGCTGCCTTACGTCCTGATGAGCGGCGGAATGCGCCACGTCCCCGCCCTGGAAGCCTCGTTGCTGCTCCTCCTCGAGCCGGTACTGAACCCCGTCTGGGCGTGGCTCGTACACGGCGAGAAACCCGGGGCCCTGGCGCTCACCGGCGGCGCGATCATCCTCGCCGCCACGGTGATCAAGACGGGAGCCGATTCCAGGATCCGACTGCGGCCCCGCCTGCCTTGACCGCATTGATCGCCGGCTCGCCGCGTGCCGCTTTACCGCTCGGCAACTCGCATCGGCCCGTGCAGGCCAGAGGCCCGCACCACAAAGTGGCCATCACAGACAAGTTGACCGCAGCGATCGCCGGCTCGCCGCGTGCCGCTTTACCGTTCGGCGACTCGCATCGGCCCGTGCAGGCCAGAGGCCCGCACCACAAAGTGGCCATCACAGACAAAGTGGCCATCAGCTGGTGATCGGCCGAGACCGGTGCTATCGCACCATCGGGAGCAGCTGGCGATGGGATCGGGCTCGCAACGAGGCACAACCCAGACGGACTCCGTAGTCGAGGAGATCCTCGAGCGCTTCGACCTGGATTCCGGTAGGTACGCGGGCAAGAAGCGGATGATCCGCGATCTCGCCGCGATTCTCGCGGCGGATTACGAAGGCGCCGTCGATCGCTTCCTGCGCGACGGACAGCTGCCGCTGCGAGATCTGGCGAAGCGCGCCACCGAGTTGCTGAGCGGGTTCGGCGAGGTGCCCCTTCACTTCGACGAGGTGATGGCCTGCTTCACCGAACCGCCCGGCAGAGCGAGGGCCCGGGTGCGGATGGACGCGCACGGAGGAGCGGGACATCCCCTGCGGGGATTCTACTACGGGGTTCCGCACGACGAGGGGCCGCCGGTGATCTGGCTGAACCTCTGCCACGTGTCGACCGCGGTGGCGGCCAGCTTCGCGCACGAGCTCGGACACTGGTTCTGGGACGACCTCCATCGAACTCGCCCCGGACAGCCCCTGCCGTTTTACAACGCCGCCTTCGCCGAGCACCTCGGCGACCCCCACGAGCTGTTCGCGGACTGCTTCACGACGATCTCGGCCTATCCGACGAAGCTGGCCAGGCGACTCTTCTCGCGGCGAGGCTGGCCGCGCGATCTTCGCGGTTTGCGGAAACGCGAGGGTGCCACCGTCGAAGCCGTGCATGGCTACCTGCAGAAGGAATACGGCGCCGACCTCGGTTCGGCCAGTGGGCTTCCCACGCCGCGCCGTTTTTACTACATCACGAGCATGATCTATTTCGCCAGAGTGCGGGCCGCCGTCCTTCGCATCGCCGGGATCTGAATGGCACGCGGCAAGGAAAAGCTCACTCTCGGTCCGGCCCTGCTCCGGCGCCGCAAACAGCTCGGGCTGACGCAGGCGCAGGTGGCCGCAAAGGTGGGCGTGCGGCCGAATTACATCGGCTACCTGGAGGCGAACGCCCGCCGTCCCAGCCCGAAGGTGGTCATCAAGCTGGCGAAGGTCCTCGACCTCGATCCGCAGGAGCTGTTCTTTCTCGCCAATCCGCAGGTGCGTGCAGTGGTCGAGCCCCGGCCTCTCGCGCAGGGATCGACCTGGGAGCGGTTCAAGAAGGACAAGCGCCTGCACACGCGCCACGGCGTGACCCGCGCCGAGCTGCGGGCGCTCGAGAACGTATCGGCCCTCGGCTCGGTGCGCTCCGAGCGCGACTTCCTCTTCATCCTGCAGGTCATCCGCCAGGCGCTGACCGACGAGTGAGGCTCTCGGAGCCTCGCTGAACGCGACGTCCGGGCTCGTCATCCGAGCGTCCGGAGATTCGGCGCCCCAACCATCCCCGCGAGGGGACGCGAGCCGGCGGATTTGCGACCGCGCCATCGATCCGCATGTCAGATGCGGGATTCGCTCTTCGTCTCGTTATTACTGAGACAGGAGGAACGACGGTGCGCGCGCTCGAAGTCAGATTGGTCGAACCGGTCGCGGAGCCGGTTTCGGAAGCGGAGGTTGAAGTGCGGCCGGTATGGTCGCTCCGGCTCCTCGAGCAGTTGCGGCGCGACCGTCGCGCCACCTACGCGCGCCTCGGCGTCGAGTTGCACGACGCCGCTCTCGACGCGCAGAGGCGTTTCGGGACGACGATCGGCCTCTTCGTACGCGGCCGTCTGATCGGCTGTTTTTCCGCCTGGCGTCTCAGCGAGGCGCTCTGTAGCCTCGGCTACCTTCTGGCGGGAGTCGGCGTCGAGCGACACGATCCGGACAAAGTGGTCGAGCTGGCGTCGATGTTCCTCCTGCCCGAGTTCGCCAAACATGGCTACGCGCGTCACCTGTTCGAGGCCGGCCGCACCCTGATCGCGGGCATGCGCCCCGAGCTGATCGTCGCCTTCGCCGTGGAGGACGTGGCAGACCGCTACATCCGCCGCTACGGCTTCCGCCCCGTCTACAAGGGGCCCCTCTTCTTCCCGCATCCCCTCGCTCCGGGCGTCAAGGTGACCCCGCTCACGATCACGTTCGAAAGGTTCGCGCGCGTGCACTTCGCACACGAGTAGGCGGGAGAACGACATGAAGGTGCTCGATCTCGACGACGCGTCTCCGACCATCTACCTGACGGGATGGGGAGCCGTTCCCGGTCCGTTGGGCTACGACAACGCCGAGGTCTGCGAGATCCTCGGTTTCCCCGGCGAGGTCGCCCTCGACGTGGAGCGGAAGATCGGCACCCGGTTCCGGCATGCCTGCGTCGATCTGCGCGAGAAGCGTCAGATCCTCAGCGGTGCCGCGCTTGGCTTCGCCGCTGCGGCCCTCGCCCTGGCGCGCGCCGGCCTGCCGGCCGAGGCGATCGAGGCGATCCATGCCGTGAGCACGTTGCCCGACCAGTTCTGCCCACCCTACTCGGTCGCCATTCAGAAGCATCTCGGCCTGCCCCGCGGCTTGGTATGCGATGGGATCGGCGGCTGCGGCGCCTTTGCTCAGGCCCTGTTCCACGCGGTCCACCTGCTGCGCGCCGGAACCGTCGCGACGATCCTCCTGGTCGCATCGGAGGTCCTCACCCGCCATCTGTGGAGCGTTCGCCGCGCCTGGGAGGCGCTCGCTTTCGGCGACGGCGCCGCGGCGATGATCCTCTCGACGCGGCATCGCGGACCGTTCGCGCTGCGGCGCTGCGCGCTCGACACGGTCGCCGACCTGGACGGCTGCAGCGACGAGATCATGGTCATCCCCGCCTTCGGGGAAGTCATGCCGCTACTGTCACTGCACGACGCGCGCTTCGATTGCCGCCTCCCCGCCTCGCGCTTCCCCGACGACTACCGCATCGGCCACCGCGCCGACCTCGCCGCCCGGTGGGGACCGCACTACATGGCGGAGTCGGTGCGGGCCGTCAGCGACGGGATCGACCGCTCCTCCCTGTACGTGTGCCCGCACCAGCCGAGCCGCGTCGTCCTCGAAGCCGTGCGCGAAGAACTGCGACTGCCCGAGGCGCAGGTCGCCAACATCAACCCCGACTTCGGCAACCTCAGCTCCGCGTCGAGCCCGATGGCGTTCTGCCGGCGCTTCTCCGACGGCCCCGCGCGCCATCGCTGGACGGTGCTCGCCCCGGTCGGCACCGGACTGACGTACGGTGCCGCCCTGCTGGAGCGGCTGGAGGCGGTATCCTGAGGTAACACGGCGCGAGAAGAAGCGGCTTGACTCGGGCGGCTCAGCGACGTACGCAACTCACTATGCGTGAGGCAGAGTCACTTTTAGGGCAGCCCGCCGGGCGGCACACGACCGCTGGCGTGCCACCGGCAGGCCACTTCCCCGAAGGAACGCTCGACGGCCTGGAGCCCACGGCATCGCTCATCGCGCGCAGCCGCCCGCATCCGACTCCGGCCTTCTGGCTGAGCGCGAAGCAGGTGCACGACAACCTCGTCCGCTTCGGCCGCGGCCTTCCGGACTGCCGGCTCCTGTTCCCGGTCCGCGCAAACGCCGATCCGCGCATCCTGGCGGTGCTCAGCGCAGGCGGCGCGCGCTTCGGCGCCGCCTCTCTCTTCGAGATTCGGCTGCTCGCCGACATCCGCGTCGAGCCCGATCGCATTGCCTTCACCGCTCCCATCAAGCGGGCCGACGAGATCGAGCTGGCCGCGCGCGCCGGCGTGAGGTGCTTCTCGGCCGACTCCCCCGGCGAGGTGGAGAAGCTCGCCACGCGCACCCCGGGCGGCGAGGTGTTGGTCGCGGTTCGCTGCCCGGGGGGCGGGGAGAGGTATCCCTTCCCCTGCGGCGCGGATCCTCTACAGGTCCTTTCGCTGCTTCGCGAGATCGCACGCCGCGGCATGGTGCCCCGCGGTCTGGCGCTTCACATCGGGCCGCGCCCGGCGATCGAGCGCTGGGGGCGGGCCATGCGCCAGGCGGCGGAAATCTTCCGCGACTTCCACCTCGAGACGGGCCTGCGCCTGAGTGTGCTCCACGTCGGCAGCGGCCTCCCGCGCTCTCTCGAGCCGTTTGGCGCGCCGGAGATGATCTTCGCGGGGATGCGACGAGCCCTGCGGGAAGCCTTCGGGGCCGCCCAACCGGAGATCTGGGTGGAGGCCGACCGGGCCATCGTCGATGACGCGGCGGTCGCGGTCGCCACGGTCATCGGCCGGGTCCGCCAGGGGCGGAACGAGTGGTTGTTCTGCGACCTGGGGGCTTTCAATGGGCTTCCGGCCGGAGCCGGGGACCTCCCTTGCGAGATCGTGGCGCCCGAGGCGGCCGCGCGCGGCGGGCGCAAGCGGCGATACATCGTCGCCGGCCCGTCCTGCAGCGATGGCGACGTCCTCGCTCGTGGCATCGAGCTTCCGGAGATCCGCCTCGACGACCGCCTCTGCTTTCTGCGCGTGGGAGCATACAGCTTCGTTCACGCCACCGCGTTCTGCGGCAACCGCCGGCCGGTGATCCAGGTGGTGGATTAGCCTCGACGAGCCAAAATCTCACCAGGAAGTCGCCACGAGCTTCGCGCGCCGGACTCGTGGGAGAGCTGCCGACCTTGTGGTGCGGGCCTCCGGCCTGCACAGCGGCCCACCGGGCCGCTGATCCCCCTCCCATTCCCCGTGCAGGCGGGACGCCCGCACCACAACGAGCTGCCCATCCCGGCACACCAGAATTGTGGTGCGGGCCTCCGGCCTGCACAGCGGCCCACCGGACCGCTGACCTGCCCCCTAACCCACTCCCCGTGCAGGCGGGACGCCCGCACCACAACGAGGCTCAGGGCGACGGCGTTTCCAGGCCGGGGTGGAAGGACGGGTCGGCGATGGCGGCCAGCGCCTCGGCGCGTTCGGACAGCGTCTTGCCGCGCAGGCGGGCGACGCCGTGCTCGGTGACGATCACATCGGCGCAGAAGCGGGGAACGGTGATCGGCGTCGACGGCGAGAGGCGCGCGACGATCTTGGAGTGGCGGCCGTCCTCCGTCGTCGAGGGCAGGGCGATGACCGACATTCCCCCCGGCGAGTAGGCGGCGGCTTCGACGAAGTCGAGACTGCCGCCGACGCCGCTGATCTGCAGGCCGCCGACGGTCTCGCCGTTGACCTGACCGTGCAGGTCGACCTCGACCGCCGAATTGATCGAGACGAAACGCGGCAGCTTGGCGATCTCGACCAGGTCGTGCGTGACCGTCGACGGATGGAGCTCGACCTGCGGGTGCGCGGCGACGAAGTCGTAGAGATCCGGCCCGCCCGCGACCTCGCCGGTGACGACGCGCGGATCGTGCCGGCTCTTGTCGACGAAGTCGATCAGGCCGTCGGTGAGCATGCCGGAGTGGAGGTTGACGTCCCGGATCTCGTGCAACCGCCGCAGAACCGCGTCGGGAACGGCGCCGACGCCGAGCTGGACCCAGGCTCCGCGTGGCACCAGGCCGAGAACGATCTCGACGATACGCTCGTCGCGTGCCGTGCGTCGCGGAGAGCGATAGGTGCCGAGCGGCAGATCGGACTCGACGCCGAGGTCCAGGTCGTCGACCGACAGCTCGGCGGCACCGGCGGTGCGCGGCATGTTGCGATTGATCTCGGCGATGACCAGCGGCGCGGCAGCGACGAAATCGCGAAACAGGCTGACCGAGATGCCGAGGCTGACGACGCCATTGCGCGGCGGCGACACCTGCACCACGACCACGTCGGGAGGAAGCGGCCCGTCGCGCCGCACCACGCGCACGACGTCGCGGAAGCGCAGCGGCAGCAGGTCGATTGCGCCCTCGCGAAACAGACGGCGCAGCTTCGGCGAGGCCTGCCAGGTGACGTAGCGAAAGCTCTCTCCCAGCCCGGCGCGCAGGAACGGGTAGTCGCCGAACTGTAGACCGGAGTACAGGCGCAGGGCGCGAAACCGCTGGCGCTCCTCCTGCAGTGCCTCGTACAGCGCCGTTGGTTCGACCGCGCCGTGCGGCAGAACGACGCGCGACCCGTCGGGAATGGCGGCGATGGCGGCGCGGGCGGAGACGAGCCTCATGTGGATTGCGGCGAAGCGGCCCTGGTCGCGGAGCGCGCGAGAAGGGCCCGCGCCGCTCTTCCTCTCAGAAGGCGTCCTTCAGGGCTCGCGTCTTGGCGAAGACGTCGACGTCGGTCATCGGCAGCGCCGGGAAAGCGCCCGCTCAGCGTGGCGCGCAGCTCGTCGCTCTTCCAGCGCAGGAAGGGATTGGTCTCCTTCTCGGAGGCCGATCGTCGTCGGCGTCGTGTACCCGCCCTCCGCGGTCCGGGCGCGCGCCCAGTCGTGCTTCTTCCTCAGGGCATCGTTGCGCGGCTCGAGGGTCAGGGCAAAGCGCAGGTTCTTCTCGGTGTACTCGTGTCCGAAGTAGATGCGGGTGTCGTCGGGTAGGGCAAGCAGCTTCGTCAGCGATTTGATCATCATCGCCGCGTCGCCCTCGAAGAGACGGCCGCAGCCGCCGGCGAACAAAGTGTCGCCGGTGAAGACGCTCTTGTCCGCCTCGAAGTAGTAGGCGATGTGGCCGCTGGTGTGCGCGGGGATGAAGATGACGCGCGCAGCGAGGCCGCCGACCGTGACGACGTCGCCGTCCGCGACCTGTGCGCGTCAGGCCGGGGATGCGCTCGTCGGCACCGTACACCGCGAGGCCGGGCAGGGCCGCCAGAAGATCCTCGTTGCCGCCGACGTGATCGTAGTGGTGATGCGTCGGCAGAATCGCCGTCAGGTTCGCCTTCTCCCGCTTCACCGCCGCCAGGACCGGAGCGGCTTCCGCGCAGTCGACGATGCCCGCCTCGCGCGTCCCCTCGTCGACGACCAGGTACGCGTAGTTGTCCGACAGCTGCGGTATCGGAATGACTCTCATCGTTGCCTCCCCGTCTCGCTCCGTCGCCGCCGCTGCGGACTCACTCGATCTGGTCGAGGTACTCGGACCAGCCGTAGCCGACGTGCTCTCCGCAGCGCCACTCGGTGAGCCCCTCGCTGATGCGCGTGACCTTCCCGTCGCGGCGGTTGCGCAGCGGCAGCATCGTCAGCACCCTGCCCGTGACGTCGAGGTCGCCCTCCCGGGTGTGCAAGGTCGTCTCGATCGTCTCGTGGTAATGTCCTTCCGCCGTCCAGCCCGTGCGCAGCTCGAGCCGGTCGACGAAGTGGTTCTCGCCGTGCCTGTAGACGAAGCCGCTCAGCAGCTCGGCGCCGCCCTGGGTCACGATCTGCGATCCCATGAAGCCGAACTCCGCGTCGAACTCTCCGGTGAGCCATCGGTAGTACTTCGGGGACTGCCAGGATCGCGGCCCCCAGGAATGATCGCGCAGGCCGAAACCGTCGACGTCGTAGGTGGTTCCATCGACCGTCAGGCGTCCGACCGCGCGCCCGTGCTGCTCGTAGTGCCCCTTCGCGAAGGTCATCTCCGCGTGGTCGCCGAGCTCGCCGCCGTACATCGGGCTGAGGCCGAAGTAGTCCAGCGCCAGCGACACCGGTCGGTGCGGGTTCGACGTGAAGGCGCGGCGCGGATCCTCCAGGTCCAGGGGTCGGGCCAGGTAGACCGCATCGCCTTCGTAGGAGACGCTGAGATGCTCGAAGGGCTTCACGACGCCGAAGCGCATGCCGCCGGCGGAGAACACGTCGTTGTCCGCAATCTCGGGGCGTTTGAAGTTGAACAGCGCGGTGCCGTCGGGCTGGTAGACGGCGATCGTCGTCTCCGCGTAGCGCTCGTTGGGACGGTTGCCGATGCGGGCGAAGCCGCCGACGCGGCGCTCGCGGTCGTAGAAGTTGAAGTACATGCTCTCGTTGAAGTTCGCCTCCCCGGTGTTGGGGTGCATGTACTCGTCGGTCGGCTTCACGCTCATGCTCACCTCCAGGACGCGACCGCGACGGGCGACTCGCGCAGGGTCGGAACCGGTCAGCGCCGCTGGTCGCCCGGCCGCGGCGCGTCGACGCGGTGGTAGTCGGACGGATCGAGCTCGATGCAATCGGCCTCGCGGCGCGACACGCTCGATCGACGCCACTGCCAGAGGAGCGGCAGGACGATGACCGCGAGCGCGACGCCGCCGGCCGCGACGGCCAGCGAGACGAGGAACAGGAGGCCCAGCGGAGCGACCAGCAGGGCCGCCAGCCAGAGGGGCAGGCTGCCGCGGTACACGCGCACGCGCGGCTGATCGTCGGTCGGAATGGAGCGGTTCATGAAACCTTGTCCTCCTTCAGCTCGACCACGTACCCGTCGGGGTCGCGGACGTAGATGGAGTGACCGTACCCGGTCGCTCCCAAGCGGATCATCGGCGCCTCTTCGATCACCTCCACGCCGTGCCGCCGCAGCAGGGGCAACACGTTCTCGCTGAGGCGTCCCTGCACCCGTACGCACAGGTGCATGAAGCCGCCGGCCTGCAGCCCGCTGGCCGGATCGTAGGTCGAGTCGGGCACCAGATCGATCAACTGCGAGCCCACGCGCGCCGAGGCGAAGGGTCGCGTGCCGGCGCGATACTCGTCCAGGCACTCGATCGGCAGCCCCAACACGTCGCGGTAGAAGGCCACCGACTCGTCCAGGTCTCGAACCCGCAGAACGAAATGGTCCAGCGCGGTCACTCGGAGGCTTTCGGAACGGCTCATCGGGCGCTTTCGGCTCCCGCCTCGGCGGCGAGCAGCACTCTCATCTTCGCATCCGCCCCCGGATCTGTCGAGGCAGGCAGCCAGGAGAGCCGCCGGGCGGCGTCCTCACTTCTTCTTTCGTCCCGGCCGCTTCGGGCGGGTCGGCGCCTTGGACGGCCGTGGGATCGCTCCGGTGATGCGGCCGATCCGCTTCTCCAGCTGGGAGATGTTGCGCTCGACGCGCTTGATCTCGCTGCGGAAGGCGGGGTGGTGGGTGACCCGCTCCACCGACTGCCGCACCTGCGTATCGATCCGGTGCTGCAGCTCGTCGAGACGGCGCTGTGGAGCCACGAGCAGGTCCTCGATCAGCGTGCGGCCGTTGTGTCCGCCCGTGCCGACCAGCTTCTGAACACCCTTCTCGGCCGCCTCGCGCACGTTCTCGAAGGCCTCCCGGCCGCGCTCCACGCCGAGCCGAAACTCGCGCACCGCCTCGTCGCCTCGCTGAATCAGCCAGCGCAGCAGCGGCAGCGACAGGGCGCCGTTGGCCCGCTTCTCCGCCTCGTAGATGATCTGAGCGAAGGTGACGCCGGTGAGGTCCTCACCGCTCTCGTTGTCGACCACGTGCACGTCCTCCCCCTGTTGGACGAGCCCGCGGATGCCTTCGAGCGTGATGTAGCGGCTCTTCCGGACGTCGTAGAGCTTGCGGTTTCCGTACCGTTTGACCAGACGGACTTGATGCTTTTGCTGAGTCGGCATGGAACGAGCGCTCATGAGGCCCACCGGCCGCTCCGTTCGAACGCACGAAGCAGCCTGAGACGGAGGTATCACACCGCCAACTGCGCCAGCAAGAAGCAAAGGCCGATGCGGCCGCTGTCCCGCGTCGAGAGACCGCGTCGAGAACACTCGGGTCGCGAGCGCGAGCAGGCGCGGAAATGGGCTCGCGCCGGCAGGGCAACTTGACCACGGGGTACCCCTCCGATAGCTTCGCCGCGTCCGCTCTCGCCGCCGTTCGAGGTTCCCGCGCAGGGCGGAACGACCGGTCTCGACACGATGAACCAACGCTTTCTGGCCGCCGCCATCCAACTGAGCGCCGGATCCGACAAGGGGGAGAACTTCGACAAGGCGGAGCGCCTCGTGCGTGAGGCGGCAGGCCGCGGCGCCGTTCTCGTCGTGCTGCCGGAGGTGTTCTTCTGGCGCGGCGCGCGCGGCGAGGAAGTGAACGCGGCGGAGCCGATCCCGGGACCGACCACGGCGCGCCTCGGCCGTCTTGCGGCGGATCTCCGCCTCCACCTCGTCGGCGGCTCGATCCTCGAGTCGGTGCCGGGGTCGCCGAAGGTCTACAACACCTGCACCGTGTACGACCCGCGCGGCGAGATGATCGCCCGCTACCGCAAGGCGCACCTCTTCGACGTCGACATCGCCGGGCACGTCTCGATTCGCGAGTCGGACACGCGCCTGCGCGGCGCGGAGACGATCGTCGCGCCGACCGACCTGGCACCGATCGGCCTGAGTGTCTGCTACGACCTCCGCTTCCCAGAGCTCTACCGCCGGCTGACGGTGGCCGGAGCGCGGATCGCCTGCGTCCCCTCCGCCTTCACGTTCGCCACCGGGTCGATGCACTGGGAAGTCCTCCTCCGCGCCCGAGCGATCGAGAACCAGGTGTACGTCATCGCCCCGAACCAGATCGGCCCCGGCCCCTCCGGCATCGCGGACTACGGCCACTCGCTCATCGTCGATCCGTGGGGAACGCCGCTGGCGCGCGCCTCGAACGTCGAGACGGCGATCCTCGCCGAGATCGATCTCGACTACCTCGCCCGCGTTCGCCGGGAGCTGCCATGCCTAGAGCATCGGATCTTCGACGCGTGAAGGCGTTCTTTCGCGTCGTCTCCACCGACGAGGCGCGCAACCTGATCCGCGCCACGCCGGCGCTGCGGCCGGAGACGGTGGCGGTCCAGAATGCGGCGCGGCGGGTCCTCGCCAAGAGTCTGGTCGCCCCGGTCGACCTGCCGCATTTCCATCGCGCCAACATGGACGGCTACGCGGTGCGCGCGGCCGACACCTTCGGCGCCTCGGCGAGCGTTCCGGCCTACCTGCAGATCGCCGGCACGATCGAGATGGGACGCTCGGTGACGCAGTCGCTGCGCAAGGGGCAGGCGATGCGCATTGCCACCGGCGGCATGTTGCCGCGCGGGGCCGACGCGGTGGTGATGGTCGAGCACGCCGACGAAATCGGCGACGGAACGGTCGAGGTCCACCGCAGCGTCTCCCCCTGGCAGCACGTGCTGCGCATCGGGGAGGACATCGGCAAGGGCTCGCCCGTCCTGCCGGCCGGTCGGCGGCTGCGCCCGCACGATCTCGGCGCGCTGACCGGGCTCGGGATCACGAAGATCAGTGTCTTCCGGCGCCCCAAGGTCGGCCTCATCTCCACCGGCGACGAGATCGTTCCGCCGGAGAAGCAGCCGCGCCCGGGGCAGGTGCGCAACATCAACCAGTTCTCCCTGGCGGCGATGGCGCGGGAGATCGGCGCCGCCGTCACCGACTACGGCGTCGTTCCCGACCGCCGCGACCGCCTGCAGAAGGCGCTGGCGACGGCCCTGGCGCGCAACGATGCCGTGCTCATTTCCGGCGGCAGCTCGGTCGGGACCAAGGACCTGACGACCGACGTGATCACCTCGTTCCCGCGATCCGAGGTCCTGTTCCACGGCATCTCCGTCGCCCCGGGCAAGCCGACGATCCTGGCCCGCGCCCTCGGCAAGCCGGTGGTCGGGCTTCCGGGCCACCCGGTCTCGGCTCTCGTGATCTTCGACCTCTTCGGTGGCCCGCTGTTGCGCGTCCTGGAAGGTGAGGCGGCGGACGGCGTCTTCGAGCCGCGTCGCGTCGCGCGCGCCCGTCTCGCCCAGAACGTCGCCTCGCAAGCGGGCCGTGAGGACTACGTGCGCGTTCGGCTGGTGCGCCAGAGCGCCGGCGCGATCGCCCATCCGCTGCCGGGGAAGTCGGGGGCGATCTTCAACCTGATCGGCGCCGACGGTCTGGTGTGCATCCCGGCCAGTGCCGAGGGCCTCGACGACGGGACCGAGGTCGACGTGATTCTCTTCTGAGCCGGCCCCGCCCGCGAACGACATGCCCCGCACGCGCTATTTGAACAAGAAGTCGCTCGCCGACACCCTGAAGCTCTTCGTCGACGAGCTGCCGCCGCCAGCGCGTCCGCCCGAGGTGGTGCCGGTCGAGGAGAGTCTCGGCCGGGTGACGGCGGAGCCCGTCTTCGCGCGCGTCTCGGTGCCGCACTACCACGGAGCGGCGATGGACGGCATCGCGGTGCGCGCGGTGGACACCTTCGGCGCCAGCGAGGCGGCTCCCCGCGAGCTGCGACTCGCGGCGGAGGCCGGCGCGCCGGCGAGGCGGAAGGGGAAGGGCGGCGTTGGTGGCGAGCACGAAGGCGAGTTCGCCTACGTCGACACCGGACATCCGCTCCCGGCGTGGGCCAACGCGGTGGTGATGATCGAGAACGTCTACCCGGCCGGGCCCGAAGGCGTCGTCGCTGCGCGCCGCCGCCGCACCGTGGCAGCACGTGCGACTGGTCGGCGAGGACATCGTCGCCACCGAGCTGCTGCTGCCGCGCGGCCACCGCATCCGCCCGTACGACATCGGCGCGCTTCTCGCCGCGGGTCACGTCACCGTTCCGCTCGCCTCCCGGCCCAGCGTCGCCATCATCCCGACCGGCACGGAGCTGATCGAGCCCGGGGAAGCGGCGCCGCCCGGCGCCATCACCGAGTTCAACTCGCGCATCATCGCCGCCTTCGTCAGCGAATGGGGCGGCCGGCCGCTGCGCCTGCCGCGGGTGGCCGACGACCCGGCGGACATCCGCGCCGCCATCTCCGCCGCCGCTCGGGAGCACGACGTCGTGGTGATCATCGCCGGCTCCTCGGCAGGGGAGCGGGACTACACGGTCGGCGCCCTGGGCGCGCTCGGCGAGGTGCTGGTGCACGGCATCGACATCATGCCCGGCAAGCCGGCGATCTGCGCGCGCGTCGCCTCCACCCCGGTGCTCGGCGTTCCCGGTTACCCCGTGTCCGCGGTGATCGTCTGCCAGCAGGTGCTGCGCCCGTTGGTCGCCAAGCTCCTGGGGACGGCGGTGGAGCCGCCGGCGACGGTTCGCGCCCTGGTGCCGCGCAAGCTGCCGTCGCGGCTCGGCCTGGAGGAGTTCGTCCGCGTCAGCGTCGGCCGGGTCGGGAACCGTCTGGTGGTCAATCCGCTCGGCCGCGGCGCGGGGGTCATCACGACCATGGTCCGCGCCGACGGCGTGCTCCGCATCCCGGCCCTCGCCGAGGGGATCAACGCCGGGGAGGAAGTCGATATCGAGCTGCTGCGCCCGGTGGGCGAGATCGACAACACCATCGTCTTCAGCGGCAGCAACGATCTCACCATCGGCATCCTCGAGGACTGTCTGAAGCGGCGCCAGCCGCGGCTGAAGATCTCGGCCAGCAGCGTCGGTAGCCTGGGCGGGCTGGTGGCGCTCAAGCGCGGCGAGGCGCACCTGATCGGAACACACCTGCTCGACCCCAAGACCGGCACCTACAACCTGCCCGACATCGCGCGCGTCCTGGGAAAGAGAAGCGACGTCGTCGTGGTCAACCTGGCGATCCGCGAGCAGGGTCTCATCGTCGCCGCCGGCAACCCGAAGCGCGTACGGACACTGCGCGACCTGACGCGCGACGACGTCCGCTTCGTCAACCGCCAGCCGGGCGCCGGGACCCGGGTCCTGCTCGACTACAAGCTGCGCAAGCTGCGACTCGATCCTTCGCGCATTCGGGGCTACGAGCGCGAGGAGTTCACCCACATGGCGGTGGCGGTGGCGGTGGCCAGCGGGCTGGCCGACTGCGGGCTGGGAATCCGCTCGGCGGCGAGCGCGCTGAACCTCGATTTCGTCCCCGTCGAACGCGAGGAGTACGACCTGGTGCTGCGCCGCGACTTCGCGGACGCCGAGACCGGCCGGCTGCTGATCGAGACGATCCGTTCGGCGGCGTTCCGGGACGCCGTCCGCGCCCTCGGAGGGTACGACGTCGGCAAGAGCGGCCAGATCAAGTCGCCCGCTCCAGAGAAGCGCGCCGCCGCGCCGCGCGCGAAGGGGCGTTGAGTCCCCAGGACATGTCGGAGGCCACCCCGGCACTTCAGCACTTGCAGCACTTCAACACTCCGGCACTTCTTCTCGACACTCGCTCCAACTCTGAATCACTCCCCACACACGAAACAGCATGGCACCCTCCAAGCGCGCGGTGGCGGCGAAATCTGCGTTGACCGGCCCTTCCCGCGCCAGTACTCTGTTGCGCGTGTCGGCTTCGGATAGAGCACCTAGCGGTCTCTTGGCCGCCTTCATTGCCGCCCTCGTCGTGGTGCTCCTGGCCGCTGCAGCCGATGCTCAGACGATCTATCGCTGGAAGGACGAGAGCGGCAGACTCCACTTCTCGGATGCGCCCCCAGCGGGCGGCCTTCCGTTCGAGACCGAGCACATGCCCGCCCCGCCGCCCGCCGACACGCCGGCCGTCGCGGAGACGCCCGAGGCTGCGGAAGCCGGACAGGCCCAGGCTGCGACAGGTCCGGCGAGCGTCGTCATCACGGACCGGCAGAGCACACCCGGCGGAGGTTCGGTGATGGAGTTCAGCGGCAAGGTGAAGAACAAGGGCGGAGAGACCGCGCGCGACGTCACCGTGCTCATTCACGTCGTCGATCCCAACTCGGGCAAGGACTGCTTGCAGGAGTCCGTCGACGTGAGCCCGGCGGCTCTCGGCACCGGCGAAACCGGAACCTACCGCGCCCAGTTCACCAGCCCGTGCTTCCTCGGCCCGACCAACGTCGAGATCACTCCGGACTGGAACTGACTCCGGCGCGCGGCCCAAGGTTGTTGAGTTGTTGGGTCGTTCGTTGTTGGTAGTCAACGCACCCACAGCCGACAACTCAACGACGAATACCCCGGAGGGGCGGTTGGGCGGATTGTCGGGCAAAAGCCGGTCACGCCTTTGGATTTTTTTCTTTGCCGCCTCGATGGGCATTCGGTATACGTATCGCAGTCTCACCGGGAAGAGAGGCAATCGTTCTGGCAGTCGGCGTTGTTCCGTCGGCTGCGTCGTTGGCCGCGACCGCCGACCTTCCAGACCATGCAGCTTCCCCAACGGACGAGTAAAGGAAAGGAGGGGCGCATGGCACAGGGAACCGTAAAGTGGTTCAACTCCGAGAAGGGGTATGGCTTCATTCAAGGGGACGACGGCGTGGACGTCTTCGTCCACTACAGCGCCATCACGGGCGAGGGTTTTCGCAGCCTGGAAGAAGGCCAGCGGGTGGAGTTCGAGGTCACCGAGGGCCGCAAGGGGCCGCAGGCGAGCAACGTGACCAAGGCGTGAGTGCGGAGGCGGCGCCGTGCGGATGTGCGGCGCCGCCTCCCGTTCCACTCCCATGAGCTGCGAGCTGTGCGAGCTGGCGCGCACCACGACGTGGTACGCGGAGGTCGAGGAACCGTTCCGGTTCGCGATTCTCGACTGCGACTCCTGCGACGTGCCGATGGCCGTCCTCGGAGCGCACCGGCCCAGGCCGACCGAGGCCGAGCTGGCGGTGTTGCAGGAGGCACTGTCGCGGATCGCGGAGGAGAAGTACCCGCAGGGCTGGTTCTTCGACGACCACATGCGGCAGATCCCGGACCACTACCATCTGCACGCGCGCCCCTGGCCGAAATGGTGGCCGCGCCTGCGTCGTTCGGACTGAACCGCAACGACCTTGTCGGCCTCGCCACTTCGCCCGAAGAGGCCGCCATTCATCAGTCCCGGGCAACGCCACCTGCATGGAGCCAGCGGCTTCGCGTAGCCCCCCAGCCACTCGGTGCGTCCGCCAGCGCACGAGCTCGAACCTAGGTCCGTACTTCAGATCCCCGTGCATGGATCTCGGTCCCTCTCGAAGGTGCAAAAGAAAGCAGTTTGATCCCAGACCGCATCACCCGTAGGATCGCCCGGCCCGGGAGGAGGCACACCGATCGAGTTTTCCGCAATCAACTCGCAGAAGATCACGTTGGGTCGCAGCCATCTCTTCATGGTGGTGGTCGCGATCGCCTGCGGGCTCGGAGGCGGCTTTGGCGCCGTGGCGCTACGTGCGCTGATCGAGCTGGTGCAAGGGCAGTTCTTCGGTCCGGGAAAGAACTTCCTGGCCGTGGTCGAGAGAATTCCCTGGACCTGGCGGCTGGTCACTCCCGCCATCGGCGGTCTTCTGGTCGGCCCCCTGGTCTACTTCGCGGCGCGCGAGGCCAAGGGCCACGGTGTGCCCGAGGTGATGGAGTCGATGGTGCTTCGCGGCGGGGTGATCCGGCCGCGCGTCGTCATCGTGAAGTCGCTGGCATCGGCGATCACGATCGGGTCGGGAGGGTCGGTCGGACGCGAGGGGCCCATCGTGCAGATCGGCTCGGCTCTCGGCTCGACGATCGGGCAGGTGCTGGGCGTGTCGACGCGGCAGATCCGGACGCTGGTCGGGTGCGGCGCCGCTGCGGGGATTGCGGCTGCGTTCAATGCCCCCATTGCCGGGGCGCTCTTCGCGGTGGAGATCCTTCTCGGCGACTTCGGCGTGCCGCAGTTCAGCCCGATCGTCATCTCGTCGGTGGTGGCGACGGTCGTGTCGCGCCACTTCCTCGGCGACTTCCCCGCCTTCGACGTCCCGCGCTATCACCTCGCCGGGCCGTTCGAGCTGCTGCCGTACATGCTCGTGGGCGCCATCTCCGGATTCGTGGCGCTGGCCTTCATCAGCACCCTGTATGGCTGTGAAGCCTTCTTTGAACGGCTGCGAATGCCGGAGTACCTGAAACCCGTCCTCGGCGGCCTGGCCGTGGGCACCATCGGTATCTGGCTCCCCCAGGTATTCGGTGTCGGCTACGACACGATCAACGCAGCGCTGGCGGGCGAAGTTTCGGCGGCTCTGTTGGCGCTTTTGCTGATCGCCAAGCTCTTTGCCACCTCGTTGACCCTCGCGTCGGGTGGGTCGGGTGGTGTCTTCGCCCCGTCGCTGTTTCTCGGAGCCGTCACCGGAGGGTTCCTCGGTACCTTCATCCACGCCTCGTTCCCCGCCTCCACCGGCACCTCGGGGGCCTACGCATTGGTGACCATGGGAGCGGTCGTGGGCGCCGCCACGCACGCGCCGATCACGGCGATCATCATGATCTTCGAGCTCACCGGCGATTACCGAATCATCCCGCCGCTGATGGCGGCGTGCGTGATCAGCACCTTGGTCGCGACTCTGATCCGCCGCGATTCCATCTACACCCTCAAGCTACATCTGCGCGGCATCGATCCCTTCCAGGAAGAGGACCCCAACGTCCTCAAGCACCTCTACGTGCGCGACATCATCGACCGCGAGCCGGAGGCGGTTCCGGCCTCGGCCAATTTCGTCAAGGTTCTCGACCTGGTGGTACAGAGCCGGCACTCGGAGTTCTTCGTGCTGAACTCCAACGGAACCTTGCTCGGAGCCGTATCGCTCTCCGGGCTGCGGCGCCTGATCTTCGAACGCGAAGCCCTGAAGGATCTGGTGGTGGCGAGCGATCTCGTCGAGTCGGCCTGTATGGTGGTGCGCGAGGAGGATGATCTCGACGTCGTGCTGCAGCTGTTCAGCCGCTACGACGTCGAGGAGTTCGCCGTGGTGGACGCCCAGAACCCTAACAAGCTGATCGGCACCGTGCATCGCCAGGACATCATCAACGCCCGGAACGAGGAGATCCTGCGCCGCGACCTCGCGGGAAGCATGCCGAGCACGGTGAGCTTATTGGGCAAGGTCCGGCAGGTACCCGTGGGCGATGGCTACGTCGTGCAGGAGATCGTGGCACCGCGTTCCTTCGTGGGGCGCACGCTGCGCGAGCTCGACGTCCGCGTCCGCTACGGCGTGCAGGTGATCTTCATCCGCACCCGCGAGAGCCCCGACGGAACCTCCAACCTCAACGTGCCGACGGCCGAGTCTCGCGTGAGGGCGATGGACACTCTGCTGGTCGCGGGCCCCAAGCAGGCTGCGGACGCACTGCAGACGCTTTGAGGCACACCGAGCACCTCATCGCCGACGTTCGTACCCTGCCGCTACGCGGTTGGCCCCCGTCGCGACGTACGCGAACTCCTCCCCGCTCGGATCGACGAAGAGCTCGTACGGATTGGTGGGGTCGTCGTCGTAGGCGTAGGTGCCGGCGCAGTCCGCGTTGACAGCGTAGGTCGCCGTGTAGGTCGTCCGCGCGGCCACGCCGTTCGTGCTGGTCGTGTCGATGCCGGACAGCGTGCCGTCGCCGGCGTAGACCTCGCGGCCGGCCGTGGCGAAGGGGGTTCGCTCGGTCGACCCGTCGCCGGTGACGTCGAACCCGTCGCCGGCATAAACGTAGTTGCCGCTCAACGTGGCCAGCGAACACGGCCCCTGCGACGCCGTGCGGCGCAGCTCGTAGGCGGCGGTGACGACGTTCGCGTCGGTCTGCACGAAGCCGAACTCGGCGCCGCCGTCCTCGACGGCAATGTCGAAGTGGGAGACGACGCCGTCGCCGTCGGTGAACGTGACGGCCCCGGTACAATCGGGCTCGACGGTGTAGGTCCCCGAGTACGCCACCCGGGCCACCGCGCCGTTGAAGTTCGCGGTCCCGACGCCCGACATCGTGCCGTCGCCGTTGAAGACCTCGCGGCCGGCCTGAGCGAACGGCGTGCGTCGCGACGCCGTCTCCCCAGCGATGATGAAGCCGTCCTGAGCGTAGATGTACTCCCCGTGCAGCGTGCCGACCGAGCAGCCACTCTGCGCCTCGCTGTTGCCCCCGTCACACGCGGCGGCGACGAGGAGCAGACTGGCGACTGTTGCGAGCCTGACAGCGTATCGAATCATCGCACCTCCTGCTGGATCACCTGATTGCGCGCCTGCATACGCTACGGATCGTGGAAATGTTACCATGATTGGCGCGGCAACGCCCAGCCGCGGCAGATCCTCCGCCCGATCCTTCTCCATCTCCCGCTCCGGGCTTCGCCTCCGATGCCAGCCCTGCCCGGACAGCTCGGTTGAGCACCCGGCAAGCGTTTCCGTGCGAGGGCCGCCGCATGCGGCTGCGATCGGCTGGCGGACGACATCGAGGGGCTTGGGCGCCGATCTCAGAGAGACGTTGCTCCGTTGGCTCCGACACGGAACGCGCAGCCCGTCCCGCATTGTCGGGGGCGACCCGAAAGCGGTGGGCTCCACAGCACCTGGTCGGACGGTGTCAGTCGAGCTTGCTCCCGAGCACCCGCCTCACCGGGACCGCATCGAGATCGACCGCGTCCAGGCAGCGGACGTTGACACTCCATCCGGAGAATGGAGGTGCGCCTCGGGCGGTCTCCTCGGATGTCCGCTGGCGCGGACGCCGGAAGGGAAGAATGCCGCAGGTGGGACAGAAGTAGTCCTCGGCGGTTCGCGTGTGCCACTGGTACAGAGTGAGGTCCTCGAGCGGGGTGAGGAGCCGGAGCCGGTCCGCCTCGACTCGGTGAATGAGCGCGCCGCGCCTGCGGCAAATCGAGCAGTCGCACGATCGAACGTGGTCCAAGTCGAGGTCCACCTCGAACCGCACGCGACCGCAGTGGCAGGACCCCTGGTAGGTCTTCATGTCGCCCATACCTCGTCTCGTCCCCTCTGTCCCACCGATGCTCTGCAACCCGCCGCGAACGCGATCTTCTCTATACCCAGTGCGCGAGAAGAGGCTCCTCGTCCCGCTCCACGATCTGCGTCAGTCGCTCGATGGTCGCCGCGCGCAGCTGTTCCTTCACGCGGCCGTAGGCGGGAAGGGCGCTCAAACGCCGGACCTCCCCGAGCGCGGCTTCGAGGAGGTCCGCCGGCTCGACCACCCGATCGATGATGCCGACGAACGCCTCCGACTCGGGACCCGCGGTCAGCGAGCCGAGCGCCAGGGTCCGGAGCTGAGCCGGCGCCAGCTCCGCATGAACCACCGCAAGCGGCCCGGCCGGAAATGGAATGCCCGCCCCCGCCTCCGTGAGGCCGAGCCGAAAAGGCCCCCGGGCCACCAGGCGCACGTCGCACCCCAGCATGAGAACGAAGGCGCCGCCGAGAGCGTGACCCGAGACGGCTGCCACCACGGGCTTCGCCAAGCCATAGAGCCCGAGCACGGTGCGGTTGATGGTTCGCAGCATGGCAGCTCGCTTCTCGGCGTCATAGGCAGGGACCTCACGCGTATCGATTCCGGCCGAGAAAACTCCCGGGAGACCCGTGAGGACCACGCCCGTACACTCGGCGCTCGCGCGCGCCTCGGCGACGGCGCGACGCAACGCCTGCGCCAGCTCGAGGTTCAGCGCGTTGACCGGCGGCCGGCAAAGCCGCAGGACGCGAACCCCGTCCCGGTGCTCGGCTTCGATCAGCGTGCTTCGCCCCGTCTCGCCGGATATACAGTCGGTCATCATCTCTTCGTCCAGCATAGTCTCTTCGTCCGGAATCATCTCTTCATCCGGCACCATGTCCTCGTGCGGAATCAACTCCTCGTCCGGGATGATCTCCTCGCCCAGTTCGATTTCATCCCACATCTCGTTCTGGTGGTACCAGAGAGCGTCCGCGTTGTTGCGGACGAACTCCTCCACGCTGATCCCATCGATTGTCGGCGGTCTTCTCACACGCTTCTGCTTTCCGCCGATGAAGACCGTCATGTACTCCTGACGGAGCCGCTTCTTCTCCGCCTTCTGCCGCGCCGTCAGCTTCCGCTTGGGCTTCGCCACACACCACCTCGATGATTCACGGTTGGGTTCGGCAAGCCGAGCGTTGTCTCCTTGCTCTCTGGACGTAGGCTGCTTTGGCCCCCTGCTGTCGATCAAGATGGCCATACCGGGGCGCGCACGTCCTACCCGCGCGTGAGCGCCATGATCTCGCGGCCGGCGCGCCCGTGGTCGCGGCCGACGCTTCCGCTCGCCAAGCCACTTTCATTTGAAGACCTCCTCGTAGATCGCCTCGATGCGCTTTGCCTCATCATCGGTCAGGGCGGCGAATTCGTTCTCGCGGCGCTTCTGGGAAATCCTCCCACCGTTCTGCCGCATGAACATCAGCAGGTTCTGCGCGAGGCGGTCGGGCATGTCGACGATCTCCATGATGCGCCGCTGCGCTTCGTCCTGGCGGCGCAGGAAGTCGATCTCGCCCGGCAGGTCGTGATCGACGGTGCGGGCGACGCAGCCATAGAGAAACTCCGCCTCTTCGGTGCAGTCGAAGTAGCGGTAGAGATCGGCAGTGTCGTTGGTGACCTCGACGTTGCGGTCGGGCGTCGAGCGCCACTCGATGAATCCCAGCAGCAGGCCGGAGTGGCCCTGCAGCGTGTCGCGGTAATCGTCGATCCGGTCGAGCATGACCGAGGAGACCGGGAAGACCATTCCCGCCGGCGCGAATTTCCGCTCGGCGAGGACGTGATGGATCAGGCAGCGGTGGAGCCGGCCGTTGCCGTCCTGGTACGGGTGGACATAGACGAAGCCGAAGGCCGTCGCCGCCGCCTGCAGGACGGGATCGAGATCGCTCTCGCGCATGCGCTCGTTGGCGGCGAGCATGCCGGTGAGCAGGGCGGTCAGATCCTCCGGCCGCGCGCCGATGAATTCCGGCAAGGGGTCGCCGTTGTGGTCGCGCTCGCCGACGAAGACGCCGTCAGGGCGCAGGCCGGCCTTGATGAAGCGGGTGTCCTCGATCAGGACGCCGTGCAGGCGGTTCAGCTCATCGAGCGAGAGGGATTCCTGCCGGCCTGCAGGACGGCGCGGCCCCAGCGTTCGAGTCGATTGCGCGGTGGGCGCTCGCCCTCGATCTCGAAGGAGGCGCGGCTGTCGGCCAGCAGCAGGAAGCTCGCGGCGCGGGCGATCAGGTGCCCGCCGGTGCGGCCGACCGTCTCCGCGGCCTTTTGTGCGAGACCGCGGGCGAGGAAGGCTTCGAGTGCCTCGGTGCGGCGGATGATCGGGCAGTAGGCGCCGGTGCCGAGCAGGTTGTCGCGGACGCGGTGCCGCTTTGAAAGTTGTGGCGTGCCGGTGAAATACGCCTTCGGATCGAGCGCGTCGGCCGCCGTGACAGTTTGCGCGTCCTCGAGGTCGAGTGTCTTGCCGGTCAGCGTCTCATAGAAGAACCAGGCGCGCCGGGTGAGTACGCCCGTCGGCGTCGCCTTGATGAATACGATCATTTCTTCGGCCGGGATCGCATCGAAGGCCCGCTTCAGGATCAACAGGTCGATCGGCTCGTGCCGCAGCGCGAAGGTCAGGTGACCGGTGATCGTGTCGCCGGGCCAGTAACGTTTGTCGAAGACGGTCCAGCCGCCTTCGATCCGCCGGCTTCCCCGATGTGCCCTTCGGCGACCGCGCTCGGGGCTCTGACCGGGGCGGCAAGCCCAAGACCGTGGACGAGCGCCGCCCAGCCGGCAAGCCTCGCTCCCTTGGGAACAAGCCGCTCCTGAAACGTCAGAGGCGCACCCGGTTTCAGCTCCATCGGTCGAGAATCCCTTATGGCGGTCGAAATTACCCCGATTGCCTGGGTTTATATCGAAGAACACCATACATGAAATCGATCGAAAATGCTTCATGGCAATCGAATTCCTCACCAAAGTCGGCCAAATAGTCGAACATTACGCGATAATGCCAGCATCTTGGCTTGGCCTGTCCGACTTTTCCCGCCTCGGTCCTAGACGACGATGATCTCTGACGTCGGACCGAGAGCTCGGATGTCGTCTGGATCGGACGTGACGATCCGGTGCCCGCGCGACCGCGCGCAAAGGACGACGGAAGCATCGATCACATCGGGCGTGCGCCGGACGCCGCAGATCTGGCCCGCTTCACGCGCTCGTTCGTCGTCGAGCGGTTCCACTTCCAGTTCCCGAGAACCGAGCAGGCGCGCCAGGCGGACTTGGCGTCGCCCGTCGCGCCAGGCTTGCCCCACCACGCCCGCAGGTACAGCGAGTGAATAGCCGTGCTCCAAGGCCCGGGCGATCAGTGCGACGACACGTCGACTGTTGCGATCGAAGGCGATCAGTGCACCCGCATCCAAGGTCAGACCGGGCATCAGGCGTGCCTCTCGCGCGGCCTCTTGGCGGGAATTCCGAGCGCGCGGTCGGCCGCGCGCTTTTCCGCTCTCGTGAGAGGACCACCGGACTCCGCCAGCATTTCGTCGAGCAACGTCGAGAGCTCGTCCAACTTGGCCTTCTCCTCCAAGGCGGCGGCAACATACGCGCTGACGCTTGGCGCATGTCCCCGGCGCACCGCTCGGCGCGCGCGTTCGGCGATCTTTTTTGGCAGGCTGATGGCGATCTTTTCGACGTTGGTCATACCAATAGTATGACCACGCGAGCGGCTCACGTCCAGCTCGTATTGCGATGAAAATGCTGTCGCCCTCGCAAGACGTCGTAACCAGACGCGGGCGCCGAGTCCCCTCATGCCAGCGAAGGCGAGATCCACCCCATGCGCCAACCCAGGTCGATCACCAACAGCCCGGGCCGTCGATCGCCGCACGAGGCATCGGCGCTCGCCGTCGGGTCCGTTGCCGTCAGGTCTTTCGCGGGTTACTCAGGCCACGGCTTCGCGCAGCGCCCTGCCGCAGCCGCTGCAGAAGTTGGCGCCGGCGACCAGGCGCTGGCCGCAGGAGGGGCAGAAGGACATGCGGACCGGCGCGTGGGCGGCGGGCGGCGCCGACCCGGCTGATTTGCCGCCGCGGCGGTGCGACTTCTCGAGCGCGGCGATGGCCGACAGGGCTTGCTGGCGGTAGCGCAGCGTCTGCTCCTCGAAGTCCGCCTCCGACAGCTTGCCCATGCGGCGGTCGAACTCCGCCTCCTTGATCGCCGCGTAAGCGTCGAGCTTCTGCTTCTCGAGCGGCGAGACGGACTCGGGCTCGTCGACGGTCTCCGCCCGGCGCGCGCGCACCAGCGGCCACAGGACGAAGGCCATCACCACGGCGGTGATCAGGTACTGGGCGACGGCGGTCATCATGAGGGCATTCCGCCGCGGCGGGGCTGCGCAGCTCGGAGCATCGCGGTTACCGGTCGAAGTCCTCGAGCTCGCGGTCGAGCTGTCGCTCGTAGTTGGCGGTCGACGGCCCTTCCACCGACTGCGGCCGCGCCGGGGGCGGCGCATGGCCGCGCCGGCGCCAGCGCAGCAGCGTGAAGATGACGAAGATGGTCCCCACCGCGAGCATGAAGAACGGCATGACCCAGGCGGTCAGATTGAAGCCGCTGGCGGTCGGCGACGACAGGATCTTCTCGCCGTACTTGCCGGAGAAGTAGGCGAGGATCTGATCCTTGCTCTTGCCGAGGGCCATCTGGGCGCGGATCTCGTGGCGCAGCGGGATCGCCGACGGGCATTGGAGATGGTTGCAGGCGTGCACGGTGAGGCCGCAGCCGCACTGGCACGTGAGTGACTCCTCGAGGTCCTGGAAGCTGGGCGCGGCCGATACCGGCGCCGACGCCACCAGGAGCAGAGCGAGAACCGCGAGCAGGAAACGCATTCGTCAGGACTTGGCGCTCTCTTCCGCCGCGGCCGACCCCGCGTAGGCCGGCTCGCGCACGGCGACGCCGGCGGGCCAGATCACCACCAGCGTTCCGAACACCAGCACCGCGCCTCCCCAATACAGAAACGAGATCAGCGGATTGAGGTACGCCAGGATCGTCACCATCCGCGTGTCCTCGTCGTAGCTGCCGAGCACGAGATAGAGATCGGAGCCCAGGGTCGAGCGGATGGCCACCTCCGTCGCCGGCTGCTGCGGCTTCTTGTAGAACCGCTTCTCCGGCTTCAGCGTCTCCAGCTTCTTCCCGTGGTCGTACACCTCCATCTTGGCCATCAGGGAGGACATGTGCGGGGTGTCGTGCTGCTCGAGGCCGGTGTACTTCAAGGTGTAGCCGCCGATGTCGAACGTCTGGCCCTCGTTCACCGTGACCTGCTTCTCCTGCTTGAACGCCGAGGTGCCGGTGATGGCGAGGAAGATCATGACGATGGCGACGTGGATGATGTAGCCGCCGTAGCGGCGCCGGTTCTTGGCGACCAGGCGCGCCAGGGCGCGCCCGGCGGACTCGCCGACCATCGCCTGACGGGCGCTGCATGCCGCGGTAGAACTCGGCGACGATGGTCGCCGTCACGAAGAAGATCAGCGAGAAGGAGACGATCGCCCAGTAGTTGCGGATGCCGACCGATGAAGCACGCCGCGCCGCCGACCAGTCCGACGAGCACCGGTACGGCGAAGTTCCTCTGCAGCGAACGCCACGTCGCCCGCCGCCAGGCGATCACCGGCCCGACGCCCATGAGGAAGAGCAGGAACAGGCCGAGCGGCGCGTTCACCCGGTTGAAGAACGGCGGGCCGACGGTGATCTTCACGCCGCGCACCGCCTCGGAGATCACCGGGAACATCGTTCCCCAGAACACCGCGAAGGCGATGCCGACGAAGATGAGGTTGTTGAAGAGAAAGGCGGACTCGCGCGACAGCAGCGAATCGAGCTCGTTCTCGCTGCGCAGCATCGGCAGCCGCCAGAAGAGCAGTCCCAGCGACACGGAGAGGATGATGCCGAGGAAGCCGAGGAAGTACGGGCCGAGGCCGGACTGAGTGAAGGAGTGCACCGAGCTGATCACGCCGCTGCGGGTCAGGAAGGTGCCGAAGATGGTGAGCGAGAAGGTGAGGATGATGAGGACCATGTTCCACACCTTCAGCATGTTCTTCTTTTCCTGGATCATCACCGAGTGCAGGAAGGCGGTGCCGGTGAGCCAGGGCATGAAGGCGGCGTTCTCCACCGGGTCCCAGGCCCAGTAGCCGCCCCAGCCGAGCACCTCGTACGCCCACAGCGCGCCGAACAGGTTGCCGAGGCTGAGGAACAGCCAGGCGAACAGCGTCCAGCGCCGCGTCGTGCGGATCCAGACGTCGCCGAGCTTGCCGGTGGCGAGGGCGGCGATGGCGAAGGCGAAGGGCACCGACATGCCGACGAAGCCCGTGTAGAGCGACGGCGGGTGGATCTGCATCCAGTAGTTCTGCAGCAGCGGGATTCAGGTCGCGTGCCCTCCATGGCGGGGACCGCCAGGCGCTGGAAGGGTGGCGTGACGAAGACGAGCAGGAAGAGGAAGAACACCGACACGGTCATCAGGACCGCGGTGACGTACGGCATCAGGTCGCGGTTCTTGCGCCGGTTCTGGATCAGCACCACGCTGGTGATCGAGGTGAGGATCAGCAGCCAGAACAGCAGCGACCCCTTCTGGCCGCCCCAGAAGGCGGTGATCGTGTAGTTGATCGGCAGGGTGGAGCTGGAGTAGCTGGCGACGTACTCGAGGCTGAAGTCGTGGCTCACCAGCGCGTGCAGAAGGGCCGCCGCGGCGACGACCACCGAACCCCACACGGCCAGCGCGGCGTGCTCCGAGCTGGCGATCAGATCGGATTTGCCGAGCCAGGCGCCCGCCAGCGCCATGACGACGGCGTAAATGGCCAGGCCGAACGCGACATAGATCGCGAACTCGCCGACATTGATCATTCGGTCGCCTTTCCGGGGTCAGTTCGAGGCGCGCTGCTCGCCGCCCTTGGCCCCTGGCTCGTACTTGGACGGACACGAGGTCATGACCGCCTTGGCCTGCAGGACCCCGTCGACGTAGCGTCCCTCGACGATCACGTCTCGGCCCTCGGCGAACATGTCGGGGACGATGCCGGTGTACGCGACCGGAACCGGCTTCATCGAGGCGTCCGGCTGGTCGGTGAACTCACCGATCGAGAAGTGCATTTCCGTGCCCTTGGCCGAGGTCTTCTTCTGTACCGAGCCCTGGGTGACCCGACCGGCGACGCGCACACCCTGGCCGGCCAGGGCGTCCTTCTTGCCCGCGAACTCCTCGACGGTGAAGTAGTACGTCGAGCTCTGCTGGACGCCGGCGTACATGAGGTAGCCGATCGCCGCGACCAGGAGACAAGCGCCGATGCCGAACTTGCGATTTCGCGTCATTGGAGTCCTCCAACGGTAGATGATTCACCTGCCTGCAGCAAGCACGGGAAAAGCGACTCGCGGCCGGGGCATTTTCACTCCTCGACGTCCGCCGCGGCAGCTCGGCGCGGCCCCTGGCACACGCCGCGGCGAGAGGATCGGATGAACGCCAGGAGCTCGCCGACCTGCGCCGAAACGCCCCCCGACTCGAGCTCCGCCGCGGCGAGCCGCAGGTTGGTGCGGGCGTGGAAGAGGAGGGCGAAGGCACGCCGCAGATCGCGGATCTGTTCGGCGTCGAAGCCGGCGCGGCGCAGGCCGAGGGCGTTCAGAGCCCGCACCGTGTGGGTCTCGTCCATGACGACGAAGGGCGGCACGTCCCGGCTCGTGCGCGAGAGCCCGCGCAGCAGCGCCAGGCGTCCGACTCGCACGTGCTGGTGCACGACCGAGTTCCCCGAGATGAAGGCTCGGTCGTCGACTTCGACGTGCCCGCCCAGGGTGGCCCCGGTCGCCAGGATGATGCGGTTGCCGAGCCTGCAGTCGTGCGCCACGTGGCTCCTCGACATGAGGAAGTTGTCGTCGCCGATGACGGTCGGAGTCTCCGGCGTCGAGCCGCGGTGCACCTCGCTGTGCTCGCGAAAAACGTTGCGGTCGCCGATGCGCAGCTCGGTGTCGGCCCCCGAGTAGGCGGTGTCCTGCGGTTCGTGCCCGATGACGGACCCCATGTGAATGACGTTGTCGCGTCCGATCGTGGTGCGACCGGTGAGAACCACATGGGCGAGCACGCGGGTTCCCGCGCCGACGGTCACCGGGCCGTCGATCACCGCCAGCGGTCCGATGTCCGCCCCGGGGTCGATACTGGCGCGCGGATCGATCACGGCTGTCGGATGGATGCTCACTTCGCAACCCGAGGCGTATCCAGGCGGACCGGCGTGCTCAGCCGCCGTCCCCGTCGCTCCCCGGTGTCTCCTCGCCCTCCACGTCCGAAACCGCCTCACCGGGAATTCGATAGCGTTCGCTGGCCCAGCCCCCCAAGTCCACCAGCCGGCAGCGCTCGGAGCAGAAGGGACGGTGCGGGTTCCCCTGCCAGGCCACCGGCCCGCGACAGGTCGGGCATCGCATCTCGCGACGTCGGCTCCGTGCGTCACTCATCCCCGTATCCGCTGCGGGCGCCGCCCGCAGCGCTCGAACCTTAGAAGTGACCTGCCCGCTTTTCAACCGCCTCGCGGAGCGCCGGCCGCGCGCCGCGCGGGTTTGACACGGGTCGCTCAGAGACTAGAGTGCGTCGCCGACCGATGACGACTCCGCAGCGCCGCGCCCCGGACAAGAGCTCCCCCCGCCGCCCCCGAGCTTCTCCGGATTCGTCGTCCGCCTCCTGCTCTACTTGTTCCTGGTCAGCCTCCTCTTCTCCCTCGGCCAGCTTCACCTCCACATGGGTCCGCTGCAGCGCGGCATCGCCTCCGTCGTCGGTGCCGGGGCGAACCGGCTGGGGGCGGGCGCGACGGTGGAAGGGACCGTCATCCGGCTGAACCACGCCGCCCTGGAGATCAACCACGAGTGCACCGGCGTCTTCGTCCTCCTGGTCTACGCCATGTTCGTCCTCGCCTACCCCGCGCCTGGGCGGCAGCGGATCTCCGGTATCCTGATCGGCACCGTGACGCTCACGGCCGTCAACGTCGGACGCCTGATCGTGCTCGCCGTGATCGCCAGCCGGGCGCCCAGCTGGTTCGGCTACTTTCACGAGTACTTCTTCCAGGGGCTGTTCATCGCCTTGCTGGCGATCCTGGCATCGGTGTGGACGGAGCAGGTGCGCCGTGCGACCATCCGCCGGGTTTCTGCTTAGGTTCTTCGCGTTCGCCGCGGGGCTGTTCGCCCTGTGGTCGTTCGGCGGCCTCGGCGATCTCTACGCCCGCGCCGTCCTGCTGGTGTCCAACCCGCTGATGTGGCTGCTCTCCGGGTTCCAGGTCAGCCAGATCATCCCCACCGGCTCGGGGGTGGACGTCATGATCCGCCGCGGCGCCGACGAGGGCCTCATGCCGCTGCAGCCGCGCGAGATGTTCTCGGGGCTGATTCCCTTTCTCGCCCTGGTGGGCGCGTCCACCGGTCTGACGATGCGCCAGCGCCTGCGCGCCCTCGGGCTCGGCGTGGCGATCCTGTTCGTCTTTCACATGGGCCTGGCGTTGGTGGGCCCGTACATGACCGGCGTACCGCAGGCCTCCCTCGGACAGCTGTGGATGCGCCGGGTCAACAAGCTGATCGACATCTTCTACGGATTCTATGGCCTGGTCGGCTACGCGGCCCTGCCCTTCCTCCTCTGGTGGTGGCTCGCCTACCGCCCGGCCACCCCCGCGCCCCAAAGCCCCTGAGGGCTCGCCCGGGCGTGACCTCAGGCGCGTTAGCCCGGTTTTCGTCAATGGAACGTCGGCGTGACGCCGCGCGTCGTCGGTGAACGTCCCCGCTCTTTCTTCTGGCACGGGGGCTGCAACCACATGAGAGAGAACCTCGTGCGCCCCCGCAAGCTGGCCGATTCTCACCGGCCGCGACGGCGACAACCGACTGGACCCAGACGTGACGATCTCGACCCGAAGCTTGACGTGTATCCTGGCGCTGGCGCTGCTCGGCAATAGCCCGAGCATGGCGGCGGCGTTCCCCGGCGCCGGCAAGCTTCTCCGCCTGTCGCAGACCTTGGGGCCGGGCGGTAGATATCACGTGACCGGTCGTCTGCTGGTCCAGCCGGCGGCGGGCGTCGAAGCACAGGCCGTGGTGGCCGAAGCGATCGCGCGATCCGGCGCGGCGGGAAGGGTCGTGCGCGAGATCGGCCGCACCGGCGTCGCCGTGGTCGACGTGGCCCCCTCCGCCCTCGAGCGTGTGCGCGCCGCGCTGGCGGCCGACCCGCGCGTCCGCTTCGTCGACCGCGACGAGATCGTCGCGCCGGCGGTGCTACCCAACGACGCCTACTACGCGTCCGAGCCGCACCTCGCCTCCATCGACGCCGCCGCCGCCTGGGACGTGACGACCGGCGCCGACGATCCGATCGCCATTCTCGACACCGGTGTCGATGCGACGCATCCGGACCTAGCGGCGCGCGTTCTGCCCGGCCGCAACGTCTTCGACGGCAACGGTGACACCGCCGACGTCGGCGGGCACGGGACACTGGTCGCCGGCACGGTGGCGGCGGTGACCGACAACGGCCTGGGCGTGAGCGGGGTCACCTGGCGCAACCCGATCCTGCCGGTGCGCATCACCGACGCGGACAGCATGGCGACGTACTCGACCATCGCCGATGGCCTGGTGTGGGCCGCCGATCAGGGGGCGCGCATCGCCAACGTCAGCTTCGCCGTGTTCGGTGCGCACGCCGTCGACGCCGCCGCCCAGTACTTCGTCAACCGGGGCGGGCTCGTCTTCGCCGCCGGCGGCAACGACGGGCTGCGGCACTCCGACCCGGCCAACGACTGGGTGATCTCGGTCGCCGCCACCGGAACGAACGGCGAGCGGGCCGACTTCTCCAGCTTCGGCGCCTACATCGACCTCGCCGCGCCGGGCGTCGACATCCTCACGACGACGAGCGGCGGCGGCTACGCGCGCGTGTCGGGAACCTCCTTCTCCAGCCCCATCGCCGCCGGAGTCGCCGCCCTGGTCTTCGCCGCCAACCCGTCCCTGAGTCCGCCTCAGGTCGAGGCGCTGCTCGAAGCGAACGCGACGGACATCGGCGAACCGGGCGACGATCCCTACAACGGCTGGGGTCGCGTCGACGCCGGGCGCGCGGTGCTCGCGGCCCAGTCGATGGGTCGGCAAGAGGACACGGTGCCGCCGTTCGTCACCCTGGTTTCGCCGCTCGGCGGCGCGACCATCGGCTCTGTCGTCGCGGTCGAGGTGGACGCAATGGACGACAGCGGCGTCGTGGCCGTGGCGCTCTACGTCGACGGCCGCGAGATCGCGCGCAGCGAGAGCGCGCCGTACGCGTTCTCCTGGGACACGACGGGAATCTCGAACGGAGCGTACGAGATCGTCGCCCGCGCCTGGGACGCCGCCGGCAACGTCGGCCTCTCCGAGACCGCGACGGTCAGCGTCGAAAACCGGGTGGACCGCGCCGCGCCGCGCGTGCGGTTGCGGGTCCGGCACGGGCATGCGACGCGAAGCGCGCCGGTCCGGCTGATGGTGCACGCCGCGGACGATGTCGGCGTCACCTCGATCCGCCTCTACGTCAACCGGTCGATGATCGCAGTGCGCAGCGGTACGTCGCTGAGGTCTCTCGACGCCTCGTGGGACGTGCACGCTCTCGCCGACGGTCGCTACGAGATCCTGGCGCTCGTCGGCGACGCGTCCGGCCGCACCGGTCGCGATCGCACCATCGTCACCGTCCGCGGCGGCACCATCGCCGCGCGTTGACGCGCAAAACGAGAGGTGTGACCGGTAACCCGGTGACCAGTAACCGAGGCCGAGGCCTTGGATTTCGCTTCCGAACCCAACAACCAACAGCTCAACAACCCAACAACCCGCACTTCTCACTTTCCGCTGTTCGCGGCCAGCGCCTCGCGCAGCGGCTCTCCCTCGTTCAGCGGCGGCGCCTGAAGGCCGAGCAGACGGGCGAGCGTCGCGGCGAGGTCGACGACGGCCACCGGTCGGTCGTAGCAGCCGGGGCGGATCCCCTTGCCGTACAAGAGCATGGGTACGTGCACGTCGTACGAGTAGGGCGTGCCGTGGCTGGTGGCGGCCTGCGGGCCGACGTCCAACCAGTAGGGATCGAGGCGCACGAACAGGTCTCCACCGTTCGCTTCGTTCCAGCTCCGATACACCCGGCGGTCGAAGGGATCGCGGCTGGCGGCGAGCGCCGCGCGCTCGGAGCGCCGGTAGACGCGACCGACGCCGTCGAAGGTCTCGATCTCCCGGGCGATCGCCTGCAGGAGCGCGTCGAACGACACCGGATGCGGAAGGCTCTCGGCGGCGCGCCGGTCGACGTAGACGAACGGCATGGTGCGGCCGTCCCACGCTTCGAAGAAACCCGGGAAGTCCTTTGGCGGCTGCTCCGTTCCGAAGAAGCGACGAGTGAGGCGGCGCCCGACCGCGGCGCGCATGGCGCCGTCGTCGATCCGGTGATGGTCCTTGCGAGGGACGAGGACGCCGATCTTCTCCAGGTACTCGGGGATCGGCGCGACGCCGTGGTCGGACGTCAACGCCAACGTCCACCGTCCCGGCCCGATCCGCCGGTCGAGGAACTTCATCAGCGCCGCCAGCGTCCGATCGGTGCGCAGCGTCGTGTCCATGACCTCCTGCGAGCTCGGGCCGTACTGGTGACCGACATAGTCGTTGCTGGAGAAGCTCACGGTGAGAATGTCCGGCACGTCGTCGTCGCCGAGCTTCTCTCCCTCCACGGCCGCCTCGGCAAAGCGCAGCAGCAGATCGTTGCCGAAAGGCGAGCCCACCACGGCGGCGTATCGGTCCGTGTGGTGGTCGGCGGCGCCGGGCGGCGCGGTCGCCTCGTCGATCGGATGGGGAAAGGCGACGCCGAGGCCAAAGCCGGGGCGCTCGTACGGGACGTCGTCGAGATCCGCCCACGCATCGTAGTCGACGTCGGCGCGCAGCTTGGTCCACTGCCGTCCGACGTAGCGGGCGCACGGCCGGGCCGAGTCGAACTCCTCCGCCCAGCGGGGCAGGCTCTCGCCGTAGTAGGTCGAGGTCACGAAGCGACAGGTGGCGCCGTCGAACCAGAAGGCGCCGCTCGGCCGCTGCCCACCCATCATGACCGCGCCGCGATCCTTGATCGAGACGCTCACCACCTTGGCGCGCAGGCCGGTCGCGGCCCTCAGCACGTCGCCGACGGTCGTCGACCGCATCGCGAGGGGTGAGACGCCGGGGCTCGCCGGCGTGCCGGCCGCGTCGCCGACGATCCGGAAGCGATCGTCCTCGACGCATCCCACCATGCCGCCGGTGGCGCGCGAGTACCACCAGTTGCCGATCACGCCGCTCATGATCGGGTAGGTCCCCGACAGCATGATCGAGTGTCCCGGTCCGGTCAGCGTCTGCGCGTGGTCGTGGATGCAGTTCCGAAAATCGGCCCCGCCTTCTTGCAGGCGGCGGAAGCCGGCGCGCTCGAAGAGCGGCGCGAGGCGGGTCAGGTAGTCGGCGGGGAACTGATCGATCGAAACCACGACCAGAAGGCGCGGCAGCGCCGGCGCGGCGGCGAAGGCCGCCCCCCCGACATCGAGAGCGAGCGCGGCGACGACGGCGACCGCGGTGATTCTGACCCGCATTTCTTCACTCCTCGAGCATGCGCAGCTCTTGTGCGTCTCGGCACTGGAATTCGTTCGGCCATTCTCGTCGGCTGGAGGCCTCTTCAGGAGGTGGACAGGACGCGTCCGCCGGGCCCGATCAGAACGACCTCGGGGGCGGGCGCCTCTTCCATGACGCGCGCCCACAGATCCTCGAGACGCCGGCGCACGGCGCGTCGCTCCTCCTCGCTGAAGTCGGTGAACTCCGCTCCCACCTGCACGCACAGCGTCCGCTCCGGCCTGTCGCGGCAGGGCCCGGCTCCCTTCACCACCTCGCGAACCTCCGGCACCGCGGCGACCTTCTGCAGGAAGCGCTCGACTGACATGCCAGAGCGCACCTCCGGAGGGGGTGGCAGCAGGGCGATCCGCACGACGGCGCCGAGGACCGCCAGCACGCCGCCGGCACCGACCAGCAGGCCGAACCCCGCCAGCAGTCGGCGCCACACCGTCCAGGCCCCGCAGTTGAGGCACTGCGGAAGCCCCCAGGCGATGACCGCACCGCACTGCCGGCAGGTGCGCATGGGCTCAGCGGCCTCCGGGGCGCGCCATCCGCGCGGGCTCGGTCATCGCGTCGCTTCCCGCCGCCGAGTCAGTCCGCGAAGGCGGCGAAGATCTCTTCCAGCGCCTTCATCTGTCCGCCGCGGGTCGAGGAGGGGACCAGGATCGGCGTCCGCACCCCCGCCGCCCGCCAGGCCTCGACGCCCTCGCGGATGCGCGCCGGCGGACCGATGAGCGTCACGTCGTCCAGCCAGCGGTCGCTCATCAGCCCCGAGATCCACTCGTTCTGCTTGGCCGCGATCGCCTCCTGGATGGAGCGCATCTCGTCCTCGTAGCCGGCCTCGATCCAGTATTTCTGGTAGTTCGGCAGCTGCACGTAGCCGAGCAACGCCCGCCGCATGACCTTCCCGCCCTCGGCCCGATCGTCGGTGACGCAGGTGGGGATCATGTTGCCGATGAAGAAGTCGGGGCGCGCCGCCGCATCGCCGAGGGCGCGTCGCGACGCCTCCATGCGCGAGCGCGCCGCGTTGGCCCACACCGCGCCCTGCGCCACCTCCGCCGCCAACCCCGCCATCTTGTCGCGCAGGGCGGCGAGGACGATCGGCGGAAGCTCTCCGAAGCGCGTCCCCACATCGCGCAGATCCGCCACGAAGCGCCGCATGTCGGCCAGCGGCCGGCCGGCCTTCAGACCGAGCCGCGCGTTGACCGGGCCATGGCTGACCCCGACGCCGAAGCGAAAACGCCCGCCGCCGATCTCGTGCAGGAAAGCGGCCGTCTGCGCAAAGTCGCTCGGGTGGCGGGTGTAGATGTTCGCGATGCTGGTGCCGAACTCGATGCTCGTCGTCGCCAGGGCGATCGCCTCGCACAGCGCCAGCCCGTCGCCGAAGCTGGGACAGTAGATGCCACTGAATCCCCGGCGCTCGGCCTCGACGGCGACATCGACGGTGGCGCGGCGCCGTCCGGGCATGGCGGCCAGACTGAGTGCCGGCTTCTGCATGGCTCGCGTTCAGGTAGCAGCCGCACGGTGCGTCCTTCAAGCGACGCCGGCCGCGGCGCCCGAAAATGCTTGCCACGCGGCGCAACGCATGGCAGAGAAGAAAAAGCGAAAGAGATGTCGCCAGCACCGCCCATCGACGGACGGGGAACGCGCTCGAACCCCGAGAACCGCTACCAGCAGCTGCACCTGGAACCGATCCCGCGGGAGGACGAGGACGAGCCGGTCGCGCCCGAGCCGACCGTCTTCTACCGCGACACGAGCAAGCGGGTGCTGGCCGAGAACGACAGCCCGGACCTCGGCTTCCGGTTCAGCATCAACCCGTATCGCGGCTGCGAGCACGGCTGCGTCTACTGCTACGCCCGCCCCTCGCACGAGTACCTGAGCTTCAGCGCCGGCCTGGACTTCGAGCGCCGCATCATGGTCAAGGACGACGCGCCGCTGTTGTTGCGCGCCCACTTCCTCTCGCCGCGCTGGCAACCCCAGACCGTGGCGCTGTCGGGCAACACCGACTGCTACCAGCCAGTCGAGCGGCGCCTGCAGCTGACGCGCCGCTGTCTGGAGGTGTTCCGCGACTTCCGCAATCCGGTCAGCGTCATCACCAAGTCCGCGTTGGTGGCGCGCGACGCGGACCTGCTCGCCGAGCTGGCCGCGGACGGCGCGGCGTGCGCCAACGTCTCGATCACCACGCTCGACGGCGACCTCGCCCGGCGTCTCGAGCCGCGCGCGGCGACGCCCGAGCGACGCCTCGAGGCGGTCGCCGCGCTGGTCGCTGCCGGCGTGCCGACCGGCGTAATGGTCGCGCCGGTGATCCCGGGCCTGAACGACAGTGAGATCCCGTCGATCCTCGAGCGCGCGGCGGCGGCCGGGGCGCGGCGCGCCGGCTGGACGCTGCTGCGGCTTCCAGCGCCGGTGGACGGGCTCTTCGTCGACTGGCTGGAGAGGAACTTCCCCGAGCGCCGCAACCGCGTTCTCGGGCGCATCCGGGACTGTCGCGATGGCGCCCTCAGCGACTCTCGCTTCGGGCGTCGGATGCGGGGCCAGGGCGAGTACGCCGCCCAGATCGAGGCCCTGTTTCGCGCCGCGGCGCGGCGCACGGGGCTCGACCGCGCCGCCCCACCGCTGAGCACCGACGCCTTTCGCCGCCCCCCGCGCCCGGGAGAGCAGCTGTCGCTGTACCCCGAGTGAGCGAGGGTATCGCAACGCTCCGGCAATCGCGCATTGCCTAAGAGGCGAGCCGTTCGTATAGTCGAGCATGCTCGGCGAAACGGGCAAGCGCGCGTCCCTGCCCTGCTGCAGTGCCGCGGCAGGGTGTTTTGCTGCAGCGGAAACTTCCTTGGCGGAATTCCGGTGAGGGTGCTACGGAGCACCTCATCCCGATACGAGAGGTAGCCCTTATGCGTCGCGTCCTTGGCGTACTCCTGACACTTACCCTGGCGGCCTGTGGCGGTGGTGGCAGCGGTGGTGGTGGTGGCGGTGGGGGGAGTCAGATGGACACCTTCTACGTCCGCGCCGGCATCGGCAACGACACCAACAATGACGGTCTTTCCCCGGCAAAGGCCTTCCGCACCATCACCAGGGCCGTCGAGCGACTCACCGACGGAGACACCATCATCGTCGGCCCCGGCATCTACGGCGAGCGCGTCGACGTGCAACGGGGTGGAACCGCGGCGCAGCCGATCGTCCTCCTCGCCGACCCGACCGGCAGCATGACCGGCGACTCGCCGGGGCAGGTGGTCGTCGACGCCGGCGGGCAGAGCGAGGGCATTCGTCTCAGCGGCAGCCCATTCGTCACCGTCGACGGCTTCACGGTCATCGGCGCCACCAATGCCGGTATCCAGGTGCGGAGCGGGGCGACCGCAGTCGCGGTGCGCAACTGCCAGATCACGAACAATCTCGGCGACGGCATCCTGGTGCAGGGCTCGAGCGACATCCTGCTGTTCGACAACCTGGTGGCGAACAACAGCGGCCGCGGCGTCGCTGCCACCGGGTCGCCGCGCCTGAGCGCGGTGAACAACACCATCTTTCGTTGCGGCGACTTCAACCTCCAGATCGGCGGCAGCGACGGCGCCTCGCCGAACGCCTTCCTGCGCAACAACGTCATCTTGGACAGCCGGCGGCAGAACGTCCGCGTCGACAACGGCACCCCGAGCTCGATCGACGGCTACGATTCCGACGCCAACATGGTGTTCCCCGCCACCTACAGTCCAGCGGACGTGCCGCATTCGGGCGACATCAATCAGGACGCTCTCTTCATCGATCCGTTGTCCGACAATTTCCGGCTCTCGCAGACGTCGGCGGGCCAGTCGGCGGACAGCCCCGCGGTCGACGCCGGCAGCACCGACGCCGCGCCGAGCGGGCCGGGGGTCGACTACGACGTCCTGCGCACTCGCACGACCGCGACGAACGGCACCCCGGACACCGGCGCCATCGATCTCGGCTACCACTATCTCGAGGGCATGAACCTGCCGCGGCCGACCCCGGCCGGACCGACGCCAACGCTGCCTCCCGTCTCGCCGACGGTCGGCGTCCCGCCGACGCCGACCGGAACGCCCATACCGGCCATCACTCTCTATGTGCGCGCCAGCGGCGACGATGCCAACGACGGGAGCACCCCGGACAGCGCCCTCAAGTCGCTCTCCGCCGCCGTCAAGCGCCTCGGCCCCGGCTCGACGCTCGTTGTCGGGCCCGGCACGTACACCGAGCAGGTCGTCGCCCCGACCGGCGCCAGCGCCGCGCTTCCCGTGACGTTCCTGGCGGACCCGACAGGGTTGTCGACGAATGATGTCGCCGGGCCGATCGTGATCGACGCCACCGGACTCGGCAGCTCCGCGTTCCTGCTCGACGGCGCGCCGAACGTCGTGATCGACGGCTTCTGGATCACCGGGGCGTCCGGGCGCAACATGGCCGGCATCGAGATCACCAACAAGTCCGACGGCGCAATCGTCCGCAACTGCCAGGTGTTCAGCAACCTCGCCGGGCCGGCGGACGGGATCGCCGTGCGGGACTCCGACAACGTCCTCCTGTTCAACAACCTGATCTACGACAATGGCCGGCGCGGCGTCCTGATCGGCGGAAACGGGTCCGACAACGCGCGCCTGATCAACAACACGATCGTCAACAACACCGACCGCGGCATCGCAATCGGAACCAGCGAGCTCGCCTCGGTCGGCGCGTTTCTGCGCAACAACATCGTGCAGGACAACCGCGCCGGCGACATCCTCGTCGCCACCGGACCTCCCAGCTCCGTCGACGGCTACGACACCGCCTCCAATCTGGTCTTCCCGCTCTCGGGACCGGCGGGCTATTCGCCGATGGATCTGCCGCATCTCGACGACGTCAACGAGGACGCCGCCTTCGTCGACCCGAGTACGACGAACTACCGCCTGGCGCAGGTCGCCGCGGGAGAAGCGGCCGACAGCCCCGCGATCGACGCCGGCGTCGAGGAGAACGCGACGGGCGGACCGTCGGCCGACTTCGGCACCCTGCGCTCGCGAACCACGGCCTCCGACGGACGCCTCGACACGGGGCCGATCGATCTCGGCTATCACTACCTTCCCGGCGCATCCTCCCCCAGCCGTCCCGGTCGGACCTACTTCGTCCGCTTGTCCGGCAACGACGCCAACGACGGAAAGTCACCCGAAAACGCGCTGCTGACGATCGGTGCCGCCGTGGCCCTGGTTCGACCGGGCGATCAGGTGATCGTCGGTCCGGGCGAGTACCGCGAGCGCGTCGATATCCAGTCGGCGGCAAGCGGTACGTCGTCGCGGCAGGTGATCTTCCGCGCCGATCCGACCGGCAAGCTGACCGGGGATGACCCGGGTCTGGTCATCGTCAACGCGGCCGGGGCGAACTCGGCGATTCAAGTGACCCAGGCGCGATCGATCGTGATCGACGGCTTCACGGCCGTCGGGGGAACATCGGTCGGCATCCTGGTGCGCACGAGCTCCGAGCATGCGATCGTTCGGAACTGCCAGGTAATGAACGATCAGGAGGGGATCTTCGTGCAGGCTTCAGACAACGTGCTGCTCTTCAACAACCTGATCGTGCAGAACAGCCGGCGCGGCATCGTGGTCTCCTCCGGAGCGATCAACCCTCGCATCATCAACAACACCGTCGTCGGGAACGGCGATCGCGGCATCGTGGTCGGCACCGGCACGAACGCCTCGACCGGCGGCCTGCTGCAGAACAACATCGTTCAGGACAACGGCAACACCAACGTGCAGGCCAACACGGTCTCGCTCGACGGGTTGACGCTGAGCTACAACCTGGTCTTTCCGGCCACCTATTCGCCGAAGGACGCCGACACGTTCCCGCGCCCGACCGACATCGAGGCAGACGCCCTGTTCGTCAACGCGATGGCCGGGGACTACCGCCTGGTGCAGCAGACCAGCCCGGCGGTGGACGGAGCGGACCCGGATACGGATCCCCTGTTGCGCAGCGATCTGGCGAGGCGCACCACCGGCCCGGAGGGCCTGCCGGACATCCCGCCGCCGGACATGGGCTACCATTACCCGCTGCCGCTGGACTGACCGGAAACTCACCCGGCTACGCCAGCTTCGTAGGCACAGGCTTGGGCTCAGGCTGAGGGTCGATGAGAAAGATCGCGCCGAACGCGCACCACCCTTTGTCTGAGCCTGCGCCTCAGCCTCAGCCTATGCAGAGAGTCCCCGAGTCTTCCGACGAGAATGATCCAGCGATTCCGGTGGGGAGACTGAGCCCGCTCAACAGAGCCGGTAGAGCGTTTTCTCCTCGCTGACGTCGCTGGCCACTCGTCCCTGGTGCCGCAGGTACTCCAGGTGGGCGAGGGTCTCGAAGGTGGCGGGGAACTGGTAGGTCAAGGGGCTGTCGGAGTCGAAGCCGAACGCCTGCCGCGCGACGTCGTAGGCGGTGCGCGGCTGGCGGC
Source organism: uncultured bacterium (assembly GCA_963721115.1). Lineage (GTDB taxonomy): Bacteria > Desulfobacterota > Binatia > HRBIN30 > CADEER01 > CAVRIA01. The sequence continues at coordinate 139,080 of CAVRIA010000012.1, read as the reverse complement.
GCAGGATGTCGATCATCTCCTGCAGGCGCGACTGGTGGTGCTGGATGATCTGATTGGCGCGGTGCCGGTGGTCGGCAAAGATGCCGCCGTGCGCCGGCAGGACGAGCTCGACGTCGAACTCCTGCACTTTGCGCTGCGAATCGAGGAAGTCGCCGAGCGGGTCGGGGACCGAGCCCGGCATGTAGCCGACGTGCGGCGTGATCTTGGGCAGCAGGTGATCGCCGACGATCATCACCCGCTCCCTCGCGCAGGTAGAGGACGCAGTGCCCGGGGGCGTGCCCCGGTGTCCACACGACCTCGATCGTCCGCTCGCCGAGCTCGATGCGGTCGCCGTCGCCGATCAGCACGTCGGGCGGCTTGGTCACGTACAGCCCGGCCCAGAAGTCGCTCTGGCGCGGCAGGTGGGCGAAGCGGTGCAGGGGAATGCCGTGCGTGAGGAAGAAGTCGATCACCTCGCGCGGCCGCTCGGTGGGAACGAAGGTCTGCGCCCGCTCGACCTCGGCGGGATGCATGTACAGCGTCGCGCCCGTAGCTCCGCGTACGCCTTCGAGCTGCCGTAGTGGTCGGGGTGGTGGTGCGTGCAGATGATCTTGCGCAACCCGCTCGCGGCCGCAGCCCGCCTCCCGCAGCGCCTCGTCGAAGGCCGCATGGCTCTCCGGGCTGTTGAGGCCCGTGTCGATCAGGGCCCACTCGTCGCCGCTGCGCAGCAGGTAGACGTTGACGATCGTCGGGCGCATCGGAAGCGGCAGATGCACCAGGAAGATCCCCGGCAGGACTTCCCGGACCTTGGTCTCCATCGAGCTCGATTCCGGCCCGTCACTCGTGCAGGCGGTCCTGGACCGCGAACGTGATCTTGACCTTCACGCGCCAGCTCGCCACCTCGCCGGCCTCGATGTTCGCCGAGATGTCGACCACGTCGGCCCGGCGGATCGCCTCGATGGTCACGCCCGCCCGCGCCACCGCCAGGCTGACGGCATCCTCGATGCTGGTCGTCGAGATGCCGGTGAGCTCGATCGTCTTCTCCACCATGGCACGTTCCCCTTCCGGGCGAACGCTAACCCACATCGCCGGTGGAGTCTATGTGGAGACGTGCTGACGTGCTGAGTGACGTGCTGATGTGGCTGATGTGCTGGACGTGGCCTCCGACAACCTGTGACTCGACGACCGAGAATCTCGCGGGGCGGTTGGACGGCGAGGGGCGGCAGGAAAGCCTGTCAAACGGGCCCGGCCGCCGTCCAGCGCTCGATGCGCGGCAGGCCGCGCACCGGCCGCGCGAACACGTAGACCCACGCGCGCCGCGCGACGCCGTCCGAAGCCCGCGCCAGGCAGCGCCGGCGCGCGAACAGGCCCGAGGCGACGTCTTCGTAAGCGTCGAGCCGCCGCAGCGCCGCGGCGCCATCGTCGAGCTCGATCAGCACGCCGGGCACGAGGTCGCGACCGCGACCGCCGGTCCGCAGCGCGGGATACGGCCCGGCGTCGTAGAGCGCGCCGCGCACCGCGGCCGTCCCCGCGTAGCGCCACGACGCCGCGCTGCCGACGACGCCGGACAGCAGGTCGGGCTGGGTCAGCGTGCCGTAGGCGAACAGGAGCGCCGCATCCCGCGCGCGACGCCGGTCCACGGCCGTCAGTACCCCATCAGGCCGAGGAAATCCTCCAGCCGTTCGAAGCGCAGGTACGGGTTGCGCCGCTTCTCCTCGCCGATCGTCGACGTCGGCCGGTCGGCGTAGTCGTGACCGGGATAGAGAACCGTCTCGTCGGGCAGGGCGCGCAGCTTGTTGATCAGGCTGTCGTACATCTGGGCGGGGTCGCTGCCCGGCAGGTCGACGCGCCCGCAGGCGCCGATGAACAGCGTGTCGCCGGCGATCAGGTTGTCGCCGACCAGGAAGCACTGCGAGCCGGGCGTGTGTCCCGGCGTGTGCAGAAAGCGGATGCGCTGCTCGCCGATCACCATCTCGTCGCCGCTCTCCCGCGCCACCAGATCGGACGCCGACAGGCCGGAGATGCGCGGCACGTACTCCTTCTCGCTCTTGTGGACGTGCACCTTGATCTTCTCGCCGCGCTCGAGCAGCTCCACCGGCCCGGGGATGTGATGTCCCATCAGGTCGCCGCCGATGTGATCGGGGTGAAAGTGGGTGATGAGCGCCGCCTCGAGCGTCATGTCGTCGGCGGCGAGCTGCTCCAGGACGCGATCGATCTCCCACGCCGGGTCGATGGCGACGGCGCGCCGCGTGTCGCGATCGCCGACCAGGTAGACGAAGTTCTGCATCGGGCCGAGCCGCATCTGGCGGAGGTAGAGCTGTCCCATTCGGTTCACTTCCCTTTCTTGGCTTTCGCCGCCGGCGGGCGCGCCTGGTTGCGCAGGCCGCGCTCCCACAGGTACTCGCTCTCGCCGCCCTGCTTGCCGACCCAGCGCGAGAGCACGAACAGCAGGTCGCTGAGTCGGTTGACGTACGGCAGCACGTGCTCGCCGATCTCTTCCTCGCGCGCCAGGTGCAGGATCTCCCGCTCGGCGCGCCGGCACACCGTGCGGGCGAGGTGCAGGTACCCACTGACCGGGCCACCGCCCGGCAGCACGAACGAGCGCAGCGTGTCGAGGTCCTGCTGGAGCTCGTCCATCAGCCCCTCGAGCGCCCGCACGTCGTCGGCGCTGACGCGGAACATGCCTTCGTAGACGGCGTCGGGCGGCGTCGCCAGCTCGCTGCCGAGGTCGAAGAGCTCGTTCTGCAGGCGGCGCAGAATCGCCTCCAAGCGCTCGCGCGCCGGACTCGGCGCGGCCGCGGCGTTGAAGCTGCGCGCCAGCCCGAGCACGGCGTTGAGCTCGTCGACCTCGCCGTACGACGTCACGCGCGCCCCGTCCTTGGGGACCCGCGCGCCGCCGACCAGCGCGGTCGTGCCGTCGTCGCCGGTGCGCGTGTAGACGCGCGTGATGCGGATCGCCATGCTCCCTCAGTCCCCGACCTTCAGCGTCGCGTAGCGGTGCGCCTCGGGGCAATCCCGGCAGATCGGAAGATCCGACTCGGCCCAGCCCGGCTGCACCGTCGCTCCGCTGCGGTCGCGCTGGCCGCCGAAGCCCCCCTGCATGTTGCACAGGTTCTCGTAGCCTGCCTGGGACAGGAGATCGGCGGCCTTTTGCGAACGCATGCCCGACTGGCAGCCGATCACCAGCCGGGCGTCCTTCGCGAAGTGGCGCTGGACGACGCCGAGGAACTCCGGGTTCGGCGCCATCGGCCCCGCCGCCTCCTGGACCATGACCGGCACGTTCACCGCCCCGTCCGGATGGCCGGCGGCGAACTCCCTCTCGGTGCGAACGTCGACGTAACGCCAGCCGGCCTGAACCAGCTCGTGCGCCTCCGGGGGCGCGACCTGTCGGATCGCCATCGGAAACTCCTTTGAAAGTTGGGGCACGCGTCAGTCAATCTCCCCGTGACCCCTTCGCGTGAGCGCAGGTCATGGGCAATTTTGTGAACAGCGGATGAGACGCGAAGTGTAGCAACCGTGCGCGGGCGGCGGAAGCATGCCTCATGGGGCGAGCGGCTGCTGGTCGGGGCCGTCGAAGGCGGGCGCGAAGGTCACCAGGGCGGCGGCCGGCTCGGGGCCCTGGTTGACGAAGAAGTGGGGCGTCCCCTTGGGGATGAACGAGGTGTCTCCCGCCCGCATCGGCAACGCCCGGCCGTTCAGGTGCAGGGTTCCCTTGCCCCGCAGCAGGAGCACGGTCAGGTCGTACCGCGTGTGGACGTGCGGCTGCTCGCGGCCCGCGATCCGCACCAGGTGGAGGCTGGCGTGCTCGCCGCGCTCGATCACCGTGCTCACGATGTTGTCGCCCGGCTGCATCGGCAGACGCGCGACGAGCGCATCGGAATCGACGCTCGCGGGCGGCCGGGGAAGCAACACGCGCGGTTGCGCCGCGCAGCCGGCGGCGAGCAGGACCGCGCACCAGAGGAACGAGGCGAATCGATGCATGCCGTATCTATCGACGCCGGGCTCGGGCGCGCAAGCGCGGCAGCGCCGCCGCGTCCGGCGGGCGGGGACATTGCCGCGCCGCGCCCGATCGGGTTTACTGCCGGACAGGGCGCGTTCGAAAATACACGGGCGAAGGGAACGGTACATGAGCAGGCATTCTGTGGTCGTGATCCCCGGCGACGGCATCGGCCCGGAGGTGACGGAGGCGGTCCAGCGGATTCTGGCCGCGGCCGGGGCGCCTCTCGACTGGGTCGAATGCGAGGCCGGCCTGGCGGCGCTGAAGGAGGGGCGCGACGTCCTGCCCCAGGAGACGCTCGACGCCGTCGAGCGCCACCACTTGGCCCTCAAGGGGCCGTGCACGACGCCGGTCGGCGAGGGCTTCACCTCGGTGAACGTTCAGTTGCGCAAGCGGCTCAACCTCTACGCCGCCGTGCGGCCGGTCAGAAATCTGCAGGGCGTCCCGACGCGCTTCAAAGACGTCGACCTGATCATCATCCGCGAGAACACCGAGGGCCTCTACAGCGGTGTCGAGAACCAGGTGACGGACGACGTCGTGATGAGCATGAAGATCGCCACGCAGACCGCCTGCACGCGCATCGCGCACTGGGCGTTTCGCTTCGCCACCCGCCGCCGGCGGCGCAAGATCACGGTCTTCCACAAGGCCAACATCATGAAGGTCACCGACGGCCTCTTCCTGCGCGCCGCGCGGCGCGCCCAGCAGCGGGACTACCCGAACATCGAGTACCAAGAGCTCATCATCGACGCCGGATGCATGAGGCTCGTGCAGGACCCGACCCAGTTCGACATGCTGCTGCTGGAGAACCTGTACGGCGACGTGGTGAGCGACCTGTGCGCCGGCCTGGTGGGAGGGCTCGGCGTCGTGCCCGGCGCCAACTACGGCGACACCAATGCCCTCTTCGAGGCCGTGCACGGCTCGGCGCCGGACATCGCCGGCCAGGGAATCGCCAATCCGCTCGCCCTGCTGATGTCGGCGGTGATGCTGCTCAACCACGTGGCCGACGAACGCGACGACCCGACGTGCCGGGAGATCGCCGAGCGCATCAAGGTCGCCTACGACCGCGCCCTGGAGGACGGCAAGAAGACCCGCGACCTGGGCGGCGACCTCGGCACCGACGCCTTCGCCGACGCGGTGATCGAGCGGCTCGAAACCGGCTGTTGAGTTGTTGGTCGTTGGTTGTCGGCGATTTCCCTCGAGGTCCCGGAACACCCAACAACTCAACAACCAACAACCCGACAACCGTCTCTCAGCTCCTTGACCGCCGCTTCCCCCGTGTGGAAGGTTCGCCCGACTCGCACAGAGGAATCGCCATGAGCTTCGCACACCCGAAGATTCGTGGAAAAGGGACGAGGAGGCCCCGCGGGCTCGGCTCGTGGGGCCGAGCCCATCGGAGCGCGAAGCGCGCACGGGGGCGAATTTCCAAAGGAGCGCCATGGCCTGGGATTTCGAGACCGAGCCCGAGTTTCAACAGAAGCTCGACTGGGCGGACGAGTTCGTGAGCGGGGAAGTCGAGCCGCTCGACCTCGCGTTTTCCGAGCACGCCGCGCCGTACGACCGCACGCAATCCCGTCTACAAGAAGATCACCGCGCCGCTGAAGGCCGAGGTGAAGAAGCGCGGCCTGTGGGCCTGCCACCTCGGTCCGGAGCTGGGGGGCGAGGGATACGGCCAGCTCAAGCTGGCGCTGCTGAACCGCATCCTCGGCCGCTCGATGTGGGCGCCCAACATCTTCGGCTGCCAGGCGCCCGACTCGGGCAACGCCGAGATCCTCGCCCACTACGGCACCGAGGAGCAGAAGAGGAAGTACCTGCGGCCGTTGATCGACGGCGACATCGTGTCCTGCTTCTCGATGACCGAGCCGCAGGCGGGCGCCGACCCGCGCGAGTTCAAGTGCCGCGCCCGCCGGGAGGGCGACGAGTGGGTGATCCGCGGCGAGAAGTACTTCTCCTCGCACGCCGACCTGGCGGAGTTCCTCATCACCATGGCGATCACCGATCCCGACGTGCCGGTGCACCAGGGCGCGTCGATGTTCCTGGTGCCGAGCGGGACGCCGGGCCTCGAGATCGTCCGCCTCGCCGGCCTGCCGGGCGAGCCGCTGGGCAGCGGGCACCACGCCTACATCCGCTACCACGACGTACGCGTGCCGGAGGAGAACCTGCTCGGTGGCCCGGGACAGGCCTTCGCCATCGCCCAGACCCGCCTCGGCGGCGGCCGCATCCATCACGCCATGCGCACGGTGGCGCAGGTCGAGAAGGCGCTGCGCATGATGTGCGAGCGCGCGCTCAGCCGCCACACCCAGGGCGAGCCGCTGGCGCGCAAGCAGATGGTTCAGCAGTACGTCGCCGACTCCTTCATCCAGCTCGAGCAGCTCCGCCTGCTGGTGCTCTACACCGCCTGGCACATCGACAAGGGTCACCGCAGCGAGGCGCGCACCTACATCGCCGCCGTGAAGGTGCAGTCGGCCGAGGTGCTGCACGACGTCGTGCGCCGCGCCCTGCAAGTGCACGGCGCGCTCGGCTGCTCGAACGAGATGCCGCTGGCCGGCATGTGGGCCACCGTGCCGGTGATGGGCATCGCCGACGGGCCCACCGAGGTGCACAAGATCACCGTCGCCCGGCAGGTGCTGAAAGCCTACGAGCCGTACGAGGGCCTGTGGCCGCGCGACTACCTCCCCGAGCGCGTCGCCGAGGCCAAGGCGCGCTTCGCGCAGTACCTGGAGGACGAGGTTCTGAACCAGTAGAAGCGGTGTGGAGGGAAGGGGACGTGAGCGACGACGAGAGGACGCGCGGGCTGATCGAGCCCGAGAAGCTGGCGCGCTGGATGGACGAGCGCGGCCTGCCGGGCCGCGGCGAGCCGGTCGTGGCGCGCTTCATCAGCGGCGGCGCCTCGAACGAGATCTTCGAGATCAGGCGGGGCGAGGCGCGCATGGCGCTGCGGCGGCCGCCGCGCAAGGTGCCGGAAGGGCGCAACGAGACCATGCTGCGCGAGTACCGGGTGCTGGCGGCGCTGCGCGACACCGGCGTGCCGCACACGCGCGTCCTCGCCGCCTGCGACGACCCCTCCTTGATCGGCGCCTGCTTCTATCTGATGGAATACGTCGACGGTTGGTCGTGCATGAACCTCGACGGCTGGCCGCCGCCCTTCGACACCGATCTCGAGGCGCGCAAAGGGCTGGCCTGGGAGCTGGTAGACGCCATCGCCAGGCTCGGCCGGGTCGACTGGAAGGCGCGCGGCCTGGAGGGCTTCGGGCGCCCGCTGGGCTTTCACGAGCGCCAGGTCGATCGCTGGCTGGCGCACCTGTCGCGCTTCAAGTTCCGCGACCTGCCGGGGCTCGACGAGGCGGCCGCCTGGCTGCGCGGCCACAAGCCGAGGTCGTACGAGCCGGGCATCATCCACGGCGACTACCAGTTCGCCAACGTCATGTTCCACCACGGCGCGCCGGCGCGCATGGCGGCGATCGTCGACTGGGAGATGGCGACGGTCGGCGATCCGCTGCTCGACCTCGCCTGGGTGGTGATGAGCTGGCCGAACCCGGACGAGGACCGCCGCAACACGGGCTACGTCGACTACACCGGCATGCCGAGCCGCGAGGAGCTGATCGAGCGCTACGCGCGCACCGAGCGGACGGCCGGTCGACGAGATGGACTACTACGTGATCCTGGCGCGCTTCAAAATGGCCGTCGTCCTCGAAGGCGGCTACGCGCGCTTCGTCAAGGGCGGCGCCGACAACCCGAAGATGGAGCTCTTCGGCGACGTCGTCCTCGACATGGCGCGCAAAGCCGCCGAGCTGGCGCGGACGACCGGATTGAAGGCGTAGTACTCCATTTCGCAATTGCCGCAACGTATCTTCATGCGAAAACCACAACGCTGGCGGAATATCGCGCTCGGCTTCTTCTTGTCTGGCTGGGTGGCGGCGCTGGCCGCCTTTCTTCTGCCCGGTCCGGGGGCGGCGGACTGGATCCGGGCGTGTCTTTTTATCTACGGGAGCTCCGCCATTTTGTTCGGCGGCGGGACGGCGTTGTTTCGGCATTTCGATGCGCGGGCGCAGGAAGCTCTCGCACGCGGGGAAGATGTCATCGCCCGCTGGCGCGTGGATGCGGCGGCCTGGCACGAGTTTGTCGTGAGGGATCGCGAATGGGGTCAGGGACGCGACGCCCTCTCGAACGAGCTGTCTCTCCCGGACAGAGTCCCGGAGGATGGGATCGAGGTGATCGTAGGCAAGAACGCGGTCCAGATCGATCAAAGCATTCACCGCCTGACGAGCGGTATGCCGGAGGTAACGAGCGCGACGCTGCACGATCTCCATCCGGCGGTGATCGAACTGCAGTTGTATTATCCGGGCGGGGGGCACGGCGCTTCCGGTGTTCCGCGCGCACCGACCCGTTCGGCCTTGCGATTTCCAGTCGGGACGGGCGCCTGGAAGCAAGCCGGAATCGTGGTGGCTCACTACGGCGGCGATTCGTCGCGGAAGGCGGATTTCTTTCACGGCAAAGGTGACGGCACGGACCCGGAAGACCTGTCCAGGTGTTACCGTTGCGGTTACGAGACTTTCAAGCTGATGTCGCACTGCCCGGAGTGCGGGCGCCGTATGCAATCGATGCGGTGGTCACGCCGCTATGGCTGGATCCTGCTGGCGATGGGCATCATTATCACCGCCGTCATGAGCGTGGTGCTGCTGGCCATCGGCCCGGCACTGCTCGGCGCCGGTGGAGGCGGGCTGCGGTTTTCGGGCTCCGCCGGGGAGGCCAGGCTCGCTCTCGCGATTCTCGGGGCGGTGGAGTTATTTGGAATCACCGCGATCTGTTATGGCCTGTGGCAAATCGCGACCGGGCGCCGGAGCAAGTGGGTAATCTATTTCGCCACCGGGCTCGCTCTGGTGCTGGGGTTGGTTGCGGCTTGGCTATAACCCAGGGCTCAAGGGAATTGGGCAGACCTTAGAGGCAAGGAGGGCGCGCCATGGACGACGTGCTGAGACAGCTCAAGAACAACATCTCGAACCTCTCCGACGACGAGCTCGTGCAGATGGTGACCACCGATGCGGGCGAGTACCGCGAAGAGGCCGTCGAGTTCGCCCGCCAGGAGCTGGAGGCGCGAGGTGTCGGCCTTGCCGAAGCGTCCGCCGGCGAGGAAGAGCCGGGCGCGGAGGAGGGCGAGAACGAAGCGACGGCGCTTCCCGGAGCCGTGTGTTTCGTCTGCAACGGACCGATGCGGCGCGCCGCCCTGGTCGGCGAGAAGGAGCTGATCGTCGCCTTCCGCGACGACGGCGAGCAGAGGTTCGTCGACGTCCTCGTCTGCGGCCGTTGCGGCGAGGCGCGGCTCGTCGTGGATCTGGAATCCGACGTCGAGGACTGACGGAACGCCGGCTTCAGCGCAGCAGCCCGCCCCAGAAGATCGCCTCGACGAGGCGGTCGTCGGTGCGGCGCAGTCGGTCGGCCATGCCCGCCAGCAAGCCGTGCAGAAGCCGCGCGGCGGCGGCCGGCCGCACCGAGATAAAGCGCTCGAGATCGACGCCCTCGACCTCCGCCAGCTGCCCGGGCGACACGCCCACCACCGCGGCGGTCGTCGGACCGGGGTCGAACAGGCTGATGTCGCCGAAGAAGCTTCCCGGCTCGAGGCGTCCCAGCAGCACCTGCTGCCCTTCCGCATGGCGGCGCACGTGCAGTACGCCGTCGAGCACGAAGAACAGCGAGGCGTTGTGCTGCCCCTGCTGCAGGACGATCTCGTCGGCCTTGAACGAGTGTGGCTTCGAGCACTCCTTGAGGATGCGTATGTCGTCGTCCGACAGCCGCCTCAGGGGCCCACGTCTCTTCTCGATCTGCTCCATCACCGCAACCTCCGCGCTACCCGATGGATCGAACCGGCGCGTAGCCTAGACGGAGCGGGCCTCCCGAACAATCGCTTTTTTTTGCGGTCTTCTCGAAAGCGTTGGAGGGAATTTCATCAGGCTATCGTAGTCCTCACGCGCCCCCGGTCTCCCACTCGATCACAATCGGCACGCGCTCCGGCAACGTCTGCGGCGTCAACCCGAGCAGCATCGCGACCAGACTGCGGGCACCGTTTGGGTAGAGCCGTGTTTCCGGGGCGCCATCGTCGAGATCGGGGGGCCGCGGCCATGAAAGCCTCGCCGCTTTTGCTCGCGCGATCGCGTCGTGAACGGTGGTGGTGCCCACCCCGCAGCTGCGTGCGGTCTCGCGGATCGAGCGCCCGAGCCCCCACCGAAGCCGAAGAATTTCCCGTGTGTTGCGCATGGATAGCCTCACTGCCGGCATCCTCTCCTCCCCTCTCCAAGAAGAGTCTGTCGATTTTCTCGAGGGTCGAGATTCCCCCCTTTGGAAAAGGGGGGTCAGGGGGGATTTTGAGATGGATTCGTTCGGACAAATCCCCCTCAATCCCCCTTTCCCAAAGGGGGAAGTCGGAGTCGCTTCTCTCGCCAGGAGAAAATCGACAGCCTCAGAAATGAGGGGAGGTGTACCGACAGCTCTCCAGCGCCGCACGCCCGCCGCCGATCTTCGCCGCCCCCTGAGTCGGACCTCCCGGCCCGTTCAGGTGGTCGGCTTCAATCGGAACAGGTGTTCGCCTTCGCTCGGAATCAGTGTTCGGCTTGCCCCGGAATCCGCACCGCCGGCCCGGGGCCCCGATCGATCGGCGATCGAGGCCCCGCAGGAGCAGTTCGAAGGTCGGTCAGACGATCACTGGCACTCGCAGCTCGTGGTGCCGGGGAGCAGGCGGCAAACCCGTGGCGCCGGACAGAAACCGCCGCAGGTGTTGGCGCCGGTGGGCCCGCAAGGGAGCGGCGGCTGGCAGTTGCACGCTCCCGTTGCGTCGAGCGCACACTGCTGGGCCGCAAACGGGCAGGCGCCGCCGCACGAGGGCGGGCTGGTATTCTGGCTGCCGCACGGCGGCGGCCCGCAGGTGCAGAGGCCGGTGGAAGCGAGGGCACAGACGTCGCCGAGGTTCGGGCAGTCGCCGCTGCAGGTCCCGGTGAGCGGATCCTGACCGCACCCCGCCGGTGGTTGGCAGCTGCACTTGCCCGTGGTGCTGTCGGGTTGGCAATCCTGTCCGGTCAACGGGCACGCGCCGCCGCAGACCAGAGCCCCACTGGCGTCGGTGCTCGCCTGGCAAGGCGGGTTGTCAGGCTCGCAGTTGCATTGGCCGTTGGCGTTGATGACGCAGGTGTCGGTGGGCTTGGGACAGTCGCCGCCACAGATGCCGGTGGCGGCGTTGATGCTGCAGATCGGCTCGGTGGGCGGACGACACGTGCATTTGAGAGCGAACTTGGTGGTGGTCGGATCGCCGCTGCCGAGCAGCGTCGGCAAGCAGACGTCGCCTGGGGTCGGGCAGTCCCCCCCGCACTGGCCCGCCGAGTCGGGATTGCCGCCGCAGACATCTTCATGCGCGCACTGGCACTCCTTGACGCCGCCCACCTTCACCACCTGGCACGTTTCCGTCGAGTCGGGGCAGCCGCCCTGGCACATGGTGCCTTTCACCAGTGGACCGGTCGGACAGCCGGCCGGCGCCTTGCGCGCCGGGACACAGATCTTGCTCAGCTTGTACTTCGTCTGCCGGCGCGATCCGAATTGATCGATCACCTGCTCGTCGGGAGGTGGAACCTGATTCTTGCACTTTGCCAGGTAACAGATGAAGTCGTTGCGCAGTGGCGTTCCGGCGATGTTCGGATCGGGCGGCACCGGACTCACGTTCAGCTTGGTTGCCGGTACGCAGAACTCGATCGGCTTCACGATCGTACAGCCCCTCTGCGTGAAGTCGGGCTGCAGCTGCGCGATCAGATCGGTCGTCGCACTCAACTTGAGCTTGTCCTTCATCTTGTAACAGACGAGATGGTCGAGTGACGTACCAGCTGCGCTCAGCGTTTGTGCGTCGACGGCCCGGGCCGCCATGACGGCGGCAGTCATCGAGAGAGCGAGAGCGAAATGTCTCATCATGGACTCCTGTCTGCCCCGCTGCCGGGCAGGGTTGCGCGAAAAACGGCCATGCCCCCCGGAGACGTGAGACGACGGGCGCGATCGGATCCCTGTGGCGGGGCGCGCGGCAAGGCGCCGCGCGCCCGCGGGAGAGCGCACCAAGGTCGCGAACCTCGCTGACGTGTCCGAAGATGACACGGCGGCATCGCTTCCCTCCCCGTGTGTCGGCTGCAGTGAGGAGGCGAGGGTGCGCCGGATTAGAAAAAAATGCAATACCTAAAAGCTCGGCTTATGTCCGATACTCTTCGGAGCGGGCGTGGCTCCCGGTCGACGCGCGACAACCGGCGATGTAAACGCGATTCTGGTAAGTTGCCCGTGCAACTCTCAATAGCGGCGCGTTCTGCGCCGCGAGCGGCCGATCTGCAGCGCGGCAACGGCGCCGAGCGCGAGGATGGCGAGCACGTACCCCGCAGCGGAGGCCGCCGGCGCGGGGACGTTGAAGACAGTGCAGGTTCCTTCCCGGCCGGGCAGGTTGCAGACCTCACCGGGCCGGTCGCAGGCGCGGTCGCAGCACACCCCGCTGGCGCAGAAGCCCGACTGGCATTGGGTGAAGGAGAGGCACGGATCGCCCAGCATGGCCGGCGTCGCTGTGGCCGTGCTCGTGCCGGCCGGCGTCGGGGTCTCCGTCGGGGTGCATGTCGGGGTCTCCGTCGGCGTCGACGTCGGCGTTTCCGTCGGCGCCGAGTAGCGCTGGGCGAAGATGCCCGCGAAGTTGCCGTCCCGGCCGGCGAAGCTCGCCCAGGCCACGATGAAGCGATCCGCGCCGTCGGCGCTGAGTCCAACTTCGGTCTGGTTGTCGACCGTGTAGGTGTTGGCCTGGAACTCGGTGCCCGCCGCGTTGCCGTCGCTCGCGAAGCGCTGCCCGAAGACGCCGTTGAGGTTGCCGTCCTGGGCGACACTCTGCCAGCCCACCAGGAAGCCGCCGGCGGCATCCGCGCTTGCGACCGGAATTGTCTGGCTGTCCGGGGTGAAGGTATTGATCTGGAACTCTGTGCCCGCCGCGCTGCCGTCGCTCGCGAAGCGCTGGCCGAAGATGCCGTTGTTGCTGCCGTCCTGACCGTAGCTCGCCCAGGCCACGAGGAAGTTGCCGCCGCTATCGGCACCGATGGCAGCGTTGTGTTGAGCGTCGGGCGTGAAGGTGTTGATCTGGAACTCGGTACCCGCCGCGCTGCCGTCGCTCGCAAACCGCTGGCCGAAGATGCCGTAGCCGTTGCCGTCGTTTGCGCTCTGCCAGGCGACGACGAAGCGGCCGGCGAAGTCCGAGCCGACGGCGGGGACTACCTGATTGCCCGGAGTGAAGGTGTTGATCTGGAACTCGGTGCCCGCTGCGCTGCCGTCGCTCGCGAAGCGCTGCCCGAAGATGCCGTCGCCGTTGCCGTCCTGCTCGCTCTCCCAGACCACGACGAAGTTGCCGGCGCCGTCCGTCGCGACGTCTGGAACCTGCTGCTTGCCGATCGTGTAGGTGTTCGACCTGGAACTCGGTGCCCGCCGGCGCTGCCGTCGCTCGCAAACCGCTGGCCGAAGATGCCGAACGGTGTCTGCCGTCCTGGAAGGGGCTCTGCCAGACGACGACGAAGCTGCCGGCGCCGGTGACGGCGATCGCGGCATCGTCGCTGATCCAGAGTCGTGTAGGTGTTCACCTGGAACTCGGTGCCCGCCGCGCTGCCGTCGCTGGCGAAGCGCTGGCCGAAGATGCCCATAGCCGTCACCGTCCTGGCGGTTGCTCTGCCAGACGACGACGAAGTTGCCGGCGCCATCCGTGGCGGCCGCCGGATACGGTCTGAAAGTCCGTGGTGTAGGTATTGACCTGGAACTCGGCGCCGGCGGGAACGGACAGCGCCCTGGCGGCGACGGGCGACAGAAGAATCAACGCGTACGCCACTCGTGCCAGACGGAAGCCCATGCCACCCCTCCCGACTGCAGTCTCATATCAAGGCGCGGCGACGGGTGTAAAGCTGAACGTCGTGTGTCGGTGTGGGGATCAGAATTCCCCCATGATGCCCGGTCGTGATCACGGCACGGGCGCGCCGCCCTTCGACTTGCAGATCTCTGGACGTTTGCTGACCTCACGCTTTGGCCAGGCGGACGGCGCGTCAGTGCGTCCAATCCTCACGTCCCGTCGGCCTCCCACTCGACTGCAATCGGCACGCGCTCCGGCAACGTGTCCGGCGTCACCCCGAGCAGCATCGCCACCAGACTGCGGGCGCCGTTCTCCTCGAAGCCGCCGACGTCGACGATGGCCTGGACGATGCTCTCGATGCCGAGGTCGCCGGTCAGGTGCGGCGTCGCCTCGGCCGTGTCCAGCCGCAGGGTGGCGTCGAAGATCGTCACCGAGGTGAGCAGCACCCCCTTGTTGGCGATCGGCACCTGCGCATCGATCGGCGCGCTCTGAAACACGGCTGCGCCGTCCGTCAGCTCGACCTCGAGCCACAGCCCTTTCCCAATGTGCCCGCCGCCGTCGACGTCGAAGCCGATGGCGCCTTTGCCGTCGGCGGTCGGACCGAACACCACCGCCGGGATGAGCGGCTCGACGACCGACACCGCGGGCGGCTCGAGCACGACCGCCTTCGGCGCGCTGCGATACTCGGCGGCGAGCACGACAACCGTGGCTTCGTCGCGGAACGGCTCGCCGCCCTCCTTTCCTTCCAAGACGACGCGGTAGAAGCCCGGCGCCGCGTAGTCGTGCCCGCTGTTGCCGGGACCGTCGAGCGGGAGCACCGTGCCGTCGCCGAAGTCGAGCGAGAGACCGCTCAGAGTCGCGCCGCGCACCTGTACGGCCAGCGTCTCGCCGGGCGCGAGCAGAGAGTCGGTGACGGTCAAGCGCTCGGATTGACCGGCACCCGCGAGGGCCGCTTCGGCCAGATCGTCGATGCGCGTGTAGTAGAAAACCTGATGGGCGCGGTTGAGGTAGCGATAGTGGTAGATGGTCCAGTTGAGGTCCTCGGTACCGTCGGCTCCGCCCGCGATCGAGCGCGCCAGCGGCCGATAGCGATAGTCCGCTTCGCGCCGCTCGACGACCGCCCGCGCCGCCTCGGTGGTCTGGCGGGCGGCGGCGAGAAGGTCGAACGCCTGCCCCTCGCGCTCCGCGTCTCCGGCCAGACGGGCCGCGCGGAACGTGACCACGGCACCGTACACCTCGCGCTGGTGTCGCAGGCGCAGCGCGTTCGCCTCGACTCCGTCCCGAATCTCGCGGAAGAACGAAGCCCCCGCCGGATCGATCTCGCCCTCCAGCGCGTCGAGACGGGCAGCGATCGCGGCGTAGTCCGCCGCCGAGCGCTCCAGAGCCGGCGCGATCCGGTTCTGCCAGTCCTGCACCTGGGATTCGTCCCAGGCGAGAATCTCGACCGGCTTCGGCGGTAGAGGATGGAACTCGATGCCGATGGCTTCCGCCGCTTCGGTCTCGTCGTCGGTGCCGACGTAGTAGCGCAGCATGTCGCGATCGAAGAGATCGCGCTGCTCGACGGCAACCACGTCCTCGATCGCCTGTCGGACGTCGGCGGCGCGCGGGCCGAGCGCCGAGGTGATGTCGTCGAGGCAGTCGGTCCAGCGATAGTCGACGTTCGCCGCCATGCGGTAGGAACAGTACTCGTTCTGCCAGTAGCCCCACTCGTGGCCGGTGCCGAAGAGGCGATGGCCCTGCAGGCCGCCCGCCAACATGTGCTTGATCCCCTGGATGTCGCGGTCGCGCGCTTCGATGGTGATCGGCAGGTAGAGCGGCACGGGGATGTCGAAGGTCAGCCACCAGGCGGACTCCGGGAAGTACCAGATCGCGCGCTTCTGATAGTTGGCTTCCATGAGGTCGTACATGTAGTGGAAGTCCTCGTTGCCGTAGACGGGCGCCGGGTCGAAGAGGTCGTAGAACATCAGCGGGTGGAACTGCAGGCCGAGGTTGTCGGGCGCGAACTGACCGAGGGTGTTGTAGTTCACGCCGTAGATCGGCGTCGGATCGGTGTGCGTCCCGTGCACCTGATCGAGCAGGGTGACGTCGGGGTAGTTCTGCGCGAAGTAGTTGGCGGTGAAGGTGAGCAGGCGGACCACCAGATCGTCGGGCATGCCGGTGAACTCCGTCACCTGGTGGTTGACGGTGAACAGCTGCGGGCGCGGCTGCCGGCTCATGATCACATCGATCGCCGCCGCCACCTGCTCCTCGTCGCTGCGCGGATCATCCGGGTCGATGACCCCCGAGCCGCCCTGCTGCGCACCCCAGTAGCGCAATCCCGCTTCCACCAGAAAGCCGCGGCGGTAGCCGTAGTCCGACAGCTCGCCGCCGCAGGCGCCGCGCATCCCGGCACTGGCGAGGTTTTTGATCTGCCAGTCGATGTAGTGCCGTGCCTCGTCGATGTATTCCGGCCGGCAGAGGTTGAAGGCGTCGCCGAGCTCGAGCGGATGGACCAGGTGGAGGGTCGCCGTGCGCCAGCGTACGGACGGCACGCGATCGACCGAGAACGGCGCCGCAGGCCAGCGCGGTGCCTCGGGGACGTACTCTTCCTCGGGATGGAAGAAGCGCACACCGATACCGTGCAGGAACTCGTAGGCCGCGTACTGGCGGCCGAGCAGACCGCCGCCCGAGAGCTCGACCAGGGTGCCGGCGCCGGCGTCGCCGCTGCAGCGCTGCTCGCGGATGCGATAGCGCTGATCCTCGCCGCCGCTGCCTCCCAGCGCCGCGGTGAAGAGCACGATGCTGCGGCCCGGTGTGCAGGAGCCCTCCTCGCCGTCGAGCTGCGAAACCTCGCGCCCCATCTTCTCCAGATAGGTGCCCACGTCCGCCGCCGCCCACCGCACTGCCTCCGGCGCATCGGCGGCGACGCGTACTTCGAATGGGGCCTGAACGAAGTCGGCGATCGGGGTCGGGTCGCGTGGCCGCCACGGCGGTGGAGGTGGGGCTGAGCTCCGGCGCCGTGGGCGTCGCCCGGATGGAGCTCGGGGTCGGCGTGGGGAAAGCGACCGTCGCCGTCGGCGACGGCACCGCCGCCTTGTCTCCGTCATCGCCGCAAGCGGAAAGAGTCGCAATGGTCAGTGTGAGTGCAATCCAAGCCCCCAGTCTCGTCAGACGCATCTTCCCCCCGATTTCCGAGCAGCGCTTCGCGGCGACAATCTGCCCGGTCCGGGGAAGCTCTGTCAAAGAGCCGCCGGCGCGCGCGATGAAGGGCCGGCCGTCGCTTCCGGCGCGCTGGGCCTGTTCACGCGGCCTCGGTCTCCTCGGGCGGCCGGACGAGCGACTCGGCGGGGATTCCGAGCTGGTTGTGGAGATGCCAGATCATCTTCAACGTGAAAGTGGAGTTTCTCATTTTCCGACTGCCGTGGCAGAATCGCGACACGGGCGATGAACGGCATTCACGACATGGGCGGCATGCACGGCTTCGGGCGGGTCGAGATCGCAAAGGACGAGCCAGTCTTTCAACGTCGTTGGGAGGCGCGCGTGTTCGGCATGGTGCAGACCATGCCCGGCGACAACATCGATGCCGGTCGCTACTCGATCGAACGGCTCGACCCGGTCACTTATCTGCGGCAGGGATACTACGGGCGTTGGCTCGCCGCCCTCGAGCATGGACTGATGGCTTTCGGCGTCTTGGCGCCGGGCGAGATCGAAAGGCCGGACGGGAGCGCAGAAAGCGGCGCTCGAGACGAGCCCGCGCGCGGGCACGCCCGCGTGGATCCCGCCGCCGGCGCGCGACTACGTGCGCGAGGTCGAGCGCGCCCCGGTCTTTCACGACGGGCAGAGCGTGCGCACCCGCAATCACCAACCCGCCGGTCACACGCGCCTGCCGGGGTATGCACGCTGCCGGTGCGGGACCGTCGTGCACGTCCACGAGGCGATGGTCTACCCGGACGACAACGCGCACGGCCGCGGCGAGAACCCGCAGTACCTCTACACCGTCCGCTTCGCTGCCGCGGAGCTGTGGGGCGAGGGCGCCGAGCCGGGCACGGCGTTCCACCTCGATCTCTTCGAGCCCTACCTGGAGCCGGCATGAGCGACGGGCACGGCCATTCGCATTCCGATGACGAGCTCGCCCTGCGCGTCGAGGCGCTGGAGGCGATTCTGGTCGAGAAGGGCGTGATCGATCCGGCCGCGGTGGACGAGATCGTGCGTTACTACGAAGAGGACGTCGGCCCGATGAACGGTGCTCGCGTCGTCGCACGCGCCTGGGTCGACCCGGACTACAAGCGGCGGCTGCTGAGCGACGCGACCGCCGCCATCGCCGAGCTCGGCTACGGCGGGCGCGAGGGCAGCGTGATCCGCGCGCTGGAGAACTCGCCGCGCGTACACAACGTGGTCGTCTGTAGCCTGTGCTCCTGCTACCCGTGGCCGGTCCTCGGCCTGCCGCCGGCTTGGTACAAATCGCCGGCGTACCGCTCGCGCGTGGTGCGCGAGCCGCGCGCGCTGCTCGCCGAGATGGGACTCTCCCTGCCGGACGAGATCGAGATTCGCGTCTGGGACTCGAGCGCCGAGGTGCGCTACCTGGTGCTGCCCGAGAGGCCGGCGGGTACCGAGTCCTTGTCGCAGGAGCAGCTCGCTGCCCTGGTCACGCGCGATGCAATGATCGGAGTGGCGCGGGTGAAGAATCGGGCGGCCGCCGATGGGTGACGCGCGCGGCGCACCGCTCGACGTCGACGGTCCCGCCGCTCCGCCGCGCCGCAACGGCGAGCTGGTCTTCGCCGCTCCGTGGGAGAGCCGCCTGTTCGGGCTCACCATGTCCCTGCACCGCCGCGGCCTGTTCGAGTGGGAGGAGTTCCGCCAGCTGCTGATCGACGAGATCCGCGCCTGGGAAGAGAGCAACCGGCCGAGCGCGGAATGGTCGTACTACGAGCGCTGGCGGGCGGCGTTGGAGCGGCTGCTCGAACGCAAGGGCCTCTGCACGCCCGCCGACCTCGATACGCGCGTCCTCGACCTCGCCTGCCGTCCGCCCGGACACGACCACTAGCCTGAGACCCGCCGCACGCTCGTTCGAGAATTGGGTGCGCTTCGCGATCCTCTCAATGCCCCCGACCAAACCTTCTCCCTTGCCGGGGGCTCGGAGCGGATAGGCCGTATAGGCCCCCTCTCCCCACTTCGAGTCGGATCCTGTCGGGCGCCATCGCCTCGAACGCGTCCACGACAGCCCGCCACCCCCGAAATCGCGCCGCGGCCCGGGAACCTCCGGTCGCCCTTCGGGCTCCCTCCGTGTTTCCCGCACCCACTGCGAATGACCAACCATCGAGAATCCGACCTAACGAGGAGAACGATCGAGAACCGTCAACCGGCCTGGGAGGTGGGTCAATTTTTCAGCGTTATTTCCCCCCAGGGTGGGTCAATTTCTGGGCGTTGCAAACAGCGTCCGTCAATCGCGTGGTAGTAAGAGACCGTGTCCGCTCTCTTGCACACCGTTCTTCACGTGACTTGGGTCGTAGGCAGCGCCGCAGCCACCCTCCTTGGGCTCTGGCTGCTGATAGAAATCCTGGTGCGCCTCTACGTCGAGTGGCCCCTGCGAACGGACTTCTACGGCTCGATCCCGCGCCGGGAGGTGCGGCAGCGACAGGAACGCTACGGGGTGCGAATCGCCATCGGCATCGGGTGGGCGCATCTCGGATGGATCGCCGATCCGGAAGGCGAAGGTTATCGCGTCGAGCGAGAGACGGGAGGCGGCTGGCAGATGGTTGCGCGGCCGCGGTTCGGCTCTCAGCTCGTGAGGGATGCGGGTCGCTATCGCGTCTGGGCCGAGCCTCTGGGCGGAGGTCCGCCACGCCTGCTCGGCGAAGCCAACGTCGAGCCGCGCCGTGGCGCTTCTCCCGTGTACTTGCCTCGGATCGCCGGCAGCTGGCGGCCGATCTTCCGCCCGGCGGCGGCGGGTGACTACGTCAATGACCACTGCATCTTTCAGGACGCCCACGGGGAGTGGCGGCTCACCGGAATCACTGCCAAGGGCCGCGGAAACTACGCCAAGGAGAAGCACTTCGCCGTCGGGATCAGCCGGGACTTCCCGCTGCAATCTCTCATGCAGGAAGCTCCGCCCGTAGCGGACTTCGGCGAGTTGGCATGGGCGCCGTACGTAATCGCCGACGGCGGCACGTATCATCTGTTCTGGTCGCCGCATCGCCTGCACCGGATGTCGTCGCCAGACGGGATCGACTGGCAGGACCGCCACGTCGTGATGGAAGCCCCGTTCCACAAGTTTTTTCGTGACGCCTCGGTCATTCGCGTCGCCGAGGACCAGTGGCTCCTCTACGCCACGGCCCGCGGGGCTTACTTCTCGCGCATCGACGTCTACCAGTCCTTCGACCTCGAGGGCTGGCAGTACATCGGCACCGCGCTTCGAGGAGCATGGGGAAGCGAGCGCAACGCCATCGTCTCTTCCATGGAGTCTCCGACCGTGGTCACCCATCACGATCGTTTCTATCTGTGGCTCACGTACAACAACGATTCGTTCTTCTGGCCGGCCTTGCTGCTCCCCTTTCGCGTTTGGCTCGATCCGCCGTCGTACAACGATACGCTCGTCTTCCACGCCGATAACCCGTACGAGTTCGGGACCTATCGGGGCCGCGATCGCAGCCCGTCCCTGCTCACCCGCCTCGAAGCGCACGCGGCCGAGATCGTGCACGATGAGGCGCGTGACGCCTGGTACATCACTACCGCCGGCTGGCCTTGGGTAGCCACACTGACGTCGGGCGAGGTTGCCGCAGCGCCCCTGCGCTGGGAGGACGTCCCCGGTCCGCGAAATGGCTGAAGTCGACCGACTGGTGCCTGCGGCGCCGCTCCGTGGTCTGACCAGCGGAAGGGCCTGAAATCATTAGCTTCGGGCGCGTTTTCCGACCTCATTTTCTCGCTTACGCTACGCTCGCGATTTCGGGCGCAAAACTGGGGCCGTATGTCCCGTCGGTGGGCGGCCGGAATCCACAAAGAGGCCGTCGTGGCGATCCATTCAGCCGAGGAATTCGCGCGTGAATGACCGACGGAACTCTTGGCCGCGGTGTGCAGTAGGGCCGGCGTTCAGGCGGAGCGTCTCTTCGGCAGCTCCTCCCTCAATACGCGCCGTAGGGTTTCCTCGAGCGGCTCTTCCTCGTGCTCGATGTGCTTGCGCAGCGCGTGGTTGATGAGCGTCTGATAGCTTCCTCCCCCGGCGGCATGAACCTTGGTGCGGAACCAATCGAGAATGTCGTCGTCGAGTCGAATGGTGATCCGCGTCTTTCCGCGCGGGACGGGGATCACGGCACCGCGTTTACCCTTGCTGAAATCGTATTCGTTCTTCATCGAGCTACTCCTCGTACTCCCGTCGCTCCCTCGGTGTCGCCTTCCGCGCAGAGATCATGCGGATGTGCGCTCCCTTCAACGCGTAGGCGACGACGAGGATCCTTCCCAGCACGTCGCTCCCGATCGTCACGAACCGTTCTTCTTCGCTCGAGTCATCCTCGATCGTCACCGCGAACGGGTCTTCGAGCACCGATACGGCGTCTGCGAAGTCCACTCCGTGTTTTCTTCTGTTTGATGCAGCCTTGCGTCGGTCCCATTCGACTTCCACTGGCTCCTTGTATGCACAATTGTACTCTAGAGTCGAGCTATGGACGTGCCGGCGCAAGCGGACCGGCACCTCCCCTGTAGTGCGGTAGGGCCGAACATCGGGTCGATGAACGGCGGGGAACCAACGCAAGTCGTACCGTTGTACGGAGGCGGACAGGTCAAGATGCTCTCGAGCTCTGCCATTTCACCGGACGGGCCGCCTACGTAGGGCCGCCCACCGCTGCTCGGCAATCGCCAGTCCCGGTGCCCCGCGTAAGGCGCGCCGTTGAGGCCGGCGAGGTACTCCGTGAAGACAGTGCCGTCCCGAGCTTCGCCGGTCGCCGACCAGTTGTATCGGTTGTCTTTGTCGGTGAGCCCATCGGCGTCGTCGGTCTTCACCCACTCCAGCCCCGCGTCGAGGTCCACCACCGTCAACCCCAGGTCCATCAAACCGAGCGGAGTGTTCGTCGGCGTCGACGCAGCCGTATCGGTCGGAGTCGCGGCAGGTCGACATGATGGCGCTGCAGGATCTCGGCGTACCCGCCACTCCGTGGACACATTTGCCTGGCCCAGGTGGAACCAGCGACTCAAACGACGTACTCGAACACCCGCGCCATGCCGGCATCGAGGTGGTAGAGGTTGTGGCAGTGGAAGATCCATCGTCCCGGGTTGTCGGCCGTGAACTCGATGCGGACCGTTTCCTTGGGGGCGACGTTGACCGTGTGCTTGAGCGGGGCGAGCTCTCCGGCGCCCTGAAGGACACGGAAGTAGTGACCGTGCAGGTGCATGGGGTGCCACATCATCGTCTTGTTCACCAGGTCGATCTTCACCTGCTCGCCGCGGCGGATCACGAGCGGGTCGGCCTTGGGATACACCTGCCCGTTGATCATCCAGATGTACTTCGCCATGTTGCCCTCGAGGGCGAGCTCGAAGCGACGTTGGTCGCCAGCCGGCAGAGTCGTCGGCGCGACCGCGCGCAGGTCCGCGTAACTCAAGGCTCGTCCCTGCGGCTTGGGCAGGTCGAGATTCGCTGCGGGCTTCACGTCTGGCGTGTGCAGGACACCGATCGCTTGTCCGGATCCGCTTTGCGAGATTGCGCGCAGGGTATAGCTGCCCGACTCCGACAGGCGGACGACAGCGTCGTAGCACTCCGCCATTCCCATGAGAACTTCGTCGACGACCACCGGCTGCACGGCGAGACCGTCGGCGTGCGTGATCTCGAGTGGGTGACCGTCGAGCATGACGCGAAAGTAGGTCGAGGCGCCCGCATTGATGATGCGCAGGCGAATCCTCTCGCCCGGGCGCGCGACGAAGGTCCACGGATTCTGATTGCTGCGCCCGTTGAGGAGAAATGCGTCGTAGGTGATATCTGCCAGATCGGGTCCCGTCCCGACGTCTTTTGCTTTGCTCTCGCCGCTGCGCAGCTTCTCGAATGCTTTGTACGGCGACTCGTACAACCAGTCGGTCAACATGACGACGGCGTCGTGATCCACCTGCAGCGGCTCGTCCTTCGCCTCGATGATCAAGGGTCCGGCAAGGCCGATCTGCTCCTGGAAGCCGACGTGCGAGTGGTACCAGTAGGTGCCGCTCTGGCGCAGGGGATACTCGTAGACATAGAACTGCTGCGCCGGAATCGGGGCGTTCGAGACGTCCGGCACGCCGTCCATCCCCGCCGGCAACAACAAGCCGTGCCAGTGCAGTGTCGTCGCCTGATCGGTCAAGTGGTTCTCCACCTGTAGCCGCACGAGGTCGCCCTCGCGAACGCGGATCTCGCGTCCGGGATAGGATCCCCCGGCGACGATGCCGTCGACGTTCTTCTTGCCATCCGGGTTCAACGTCGTAGGCCCGATCGGCAACGTGTACTGAGGACTGTTCGGCCGGGGAACGTAGGGAGGCTTTTCCCCCGGCGCTGGGTCCGGTGTCTCGGCATCGGTCGCAATCGCGCGGGTGGAGACGCCGGTGCCGGCGAGGGCGGCGACGGTGAGCCCGGTGCGGAGCAAATTCCGGCGGCTGATGGTGGTGGTTCCGGGAGTGGGCTTTCGTTGGTCTCGCATTCTCTTCATCTCCTTGCCGACTCCGCATCTCGTGAGTTTCCGAACCCTCATTGGTCGCAGCTCGCACACGTGGCGTTGGGACACGTCCAGGTTTGACAGTCGGTGCGACAATCGAACGTCGGCAGACAATTGTCATAACAGAACTTGCTGACGGCGACGCATGCGGGAATGGGCGGGTTCGGGCCCATGTTCACCGGTATCAGCTTCGCGCCGGTGCAGGGTCCGCGGGTATCGTCGGGACAGGTGACCTCGTTGCTGAGAGCGAACTCTCCGAGCATTGTAGGGCCAAACTCGTACGTATATGAAGTCAGGTCCTGTTCGGTGAAGGTCCACGTGCCGGGCATCGTCGATACCGCGGCGTTGCTGAGCGAAGCGCCGATGACGTTCGCCGCGGTGGAGAAGTCGGCGCCCTGAAGATAAGCCGAGTCGAGCTTGGCGTTGGCCAGGTCGGCGCCGTCGAAGCTCGTGTTGACGAGCTGGGCGCCGTTGAAGACGGTGTTGGTGAGGCTTGCGGTGGTGAACTTGGTGCCCGAACAGATGGCGCCGGACAGATCCGCATCGTCGAGCTGGGTGCCGACCAGAAGGGTGCTCTGTCCGTCGCCGTAGAGATGAGCGTTGCTGAGATCGACGGACCGCAGATCGGCATCACTGAGGTCGATATTGATCATGAACGCGCCGCGCAAGGTCGCCGCGGCTGCTCCGGAGTCCTTCGCCACCCCGAGGAAGGCGCCTTTCATCTCGGCGCCATGCAGGTCGGCGAAATTCAGGTTGGCGCCGACAAGGTGCGCGTTGTTCAGTTTGGCGCACCGCTGCTGGTCGTCCACTTGAACGCACGAGAGGTCGGCCGCTTCCAGATCGACTCCGTTCAGGTTCGCAAAGGAGAGATCGGCACCCTTGAACTGGTCCGGAATGCTCGACAGCAGGCAACCGCCGCGCATCGCCTCGGCATCACAAGCGAGATTGACGCCGCTGTCCACGCCGTTCGTCAACGTCGCTCCCGCAAAGCTCGTGTCGGCAGACAGGATCGCGCCGGACAGATCCGCCTGCGCGATCTCGACACCTTTGAAGTCGACTCCGGAAAAGTCGGCGTCGTCGAGGACGGCGCCCGCGAAGAGGCTGCCGGACATCTCGGCGCCGACGAAGGACGCGCCGCTGAAGTCGGCATCTTCCATTTTGACGTCCGCCAGCGTAGCCCCGGCGAAGGTCGTGCTTCCCATCAGCTTCGCGCCGCTCATGTCGGTTTCCACCAGCTTGGCGTTGGTGAAGCGAAGGTCGCCGCCGTCGATCGAGAAGACGGCCATCGTGAGGTCGGCGCCGTCGAAGATGACGCGGTCAATGACCGTGTTCACGAAGCTTGCGCCGACGAGGCTACTCCCCGTGAAGTTGCCGCCACCCAGAATTGTCGGACTGCTCTGCGACGTTCCCGAGCCCCACGTGCTGCCGTCGAGCCGGGTCGGCGTGGTGCCTTCTCGACACAAGGCCGGTTTGAATTCGCCGCCGAATATCTCGATCCCGTCGAAGCGCGACCCGACCAGATTGGCTCCATCGAAGACGACGTTCACTTGCTGGGCCAGCGGACCCTTCCCGGACGGCTGCAACTGGCAGCGCGGCATCGTGGCGCAGGCGAACGACGTCCCGCTGAGCTGGGCGTCGTGAAGAAGGCAGTCGCTCAGATCGAGGCCGTCGAACTTCATGCCGCTCAGATTGCTGTTGGAGAAGTCACACTTCTTGCAATCCTGGCCGGCCTTGATCTTCGCGACGTTGGCCGCCACCTGGGCGCCGCGCCCGAAGCTTGCTTCCGCCGTCGCGGGCTCCGGCCGCAGGAAGATCACCTGCGCCGGTGCCGTGGGATCCGACTTGTGAGCGTGATGCAGCTCGATCGTATGCCGACCGGGCTCGACGAGGACGACCTGCCTGCCGCCCCTCTCGACCTCCAACTCGAGGAAACCCGCCCCGTCGCTGACCACCAGGTGGCCGAGCTGCTCGGCGTTCTCGTCGATGGAGACCGTCAGCTCGGTCTCGACGTCGAAGTAATACGAGACGACGTCCACTCCTTCTTCCTCGCCCGTGTCACCATCGTGCGTTCCAGCCGCTTCCAGCTGCATGATCGCGATGTGTCCGGGCTGGAGCGAAAGGGTCGGGTTCTCGGCCAGGAACCGCTCCGAGACGGCACGCGCGGCGCCTTCCTCCATCGACAGGACATCCGGGCTGTCCGACCCGTCTCCGCATCCAGCAGCCAGCACGGCAAACACGACGGGGATGGCGAGAAGCCCGCCCCGAAAGATCGGATTCGTGCGCATCGCTTCTCTTCGAGTCATCTCGCTCCTTCCGCCCGCGCTCACGAGGAGGGCTCCCACTGGGAAAGCGAAGGCTCGACGCTCGGCGCGTTGGCGATCGTTTCGTAGTTGAGCGTGTACAGGTTGCGGAAGGTGTCGACGGCGATGCGGGCCGCCGCCACGCCCGTCGTACGAGTCAGGAACATCCCTTCGGGCTCGTAGATGTCGAGGAAGTAGTCCCGGACATCCTGTCCGCTACCGACGAAGGAAAGGACGTAGAGAAAACCCACGCCGTCGGCTGCCAGGTCGAGGTACTCGACGTCGCTCGCGGGATCGTTGAGCTCCACGAACGGGCTGCCATTGCTGTCGAAGTGATTGGTCGAGCTGCCGAGCACATCGAATGCCTGGATGCGCCTGTTGCCGGCCTCGAGAACCAGGATCGCCCCCTGCGACACGGTCACGGCCACCGGCGCATTCATCAGACCGCGTCGCCGGCCGCGGCCGCCCTTGCTGAACGCAAAGGGCGTCGCCTGCGGCGCCACGTCCTGATCGACCGCCTGTGGAGGCAGCGGGAGGATCTCCATCCTGTGGTTGACTCGGTCGACACCGACGACGAGACCGGACGGGTGAACCGCCAACGAGACCAACGGCGAAGAGAAACGTCCCCAGGCAAGACGGGTCTCATTGTCGAACGGAGTGCTGTCGTCGAGGACCAACGAGCGCAGCACCAGTTTCTCCTCCTCGTCGGGTTGCAGGAAAAAGTTTCGGCCGAAGCCTGAGGCAGGGCCCAGACGGTCGTAGACGACCCCCACCGGCTCCGGATAGCCGCACGGCAGCGCCTTCTGGCCCCGATCCGGGTCGGTGCCGAGGAAGATGTTCTGGACGACGTTCATGATTCCGGTGCCGCCGGCGCAAAACGGCACCGCCTGTCCACCGGCCTGAAACCCGTAGCCGGCCATGCCGGTACGCTGGCTGACCGTGATGCCGTTGAGCGTGCAGAGCGCGTCGTCCTCACCCTGGCAGAGATCGACCTGGGTCGCGGTCGGCGCTGCCGTCGGCGACCAAACGTGCTGGCCGTTCTCATATTCGAGCTTGAGCGAGTGCTCGTACTTCGTCGCGCTCGTCAGCGGCAGGACCTTCTCGACGATCGGGACCTCGATCTGGTCCTTGTCGTTCAGCTGCGGCGCCAGCGAGCCGAGTCCGACGACCGTGCCGTCCTCGGTCCGCAGAACGACGTCCGCCTGTATGGTTCCGCCCGCCGGAATGTCGTGAAAAACGACGTCGATGGGGTCGACTTGTCCCTGCTGGATCGTGCCCGTGGTCGGCGAGAGGACGCGCTTGTCGCCGAAGGCGAGGGTGACGCTGTACGTTCTCGCTTCGGCGGGGAACTGGAAGTCGTTCGGATCCTTCAGGATGCTGACCGTGAGGTCTCGGGTCAGCGTCAGTTTGTTCTCGAAGACCGCCGGGTTGGTCAGCACTTCGCCGACCGTTTCCGCGAGGGTTGCCAGATCGGCGGCGACCGCGATGACCTTCACGGCCAAGCCGACGAGGCCAGCGTTCTCGAAGGCCTCCGCGACGCCCAGCTCGACGCCCACGGCCGAGACGACCTGGGGAACCGCCGAGAGAACTCCTTGCACGGCGATATTCCCGATGCTGCTCAGGAACGAGCTCAAGTCGTTCGAGGCGCCGGTGTTGAAGATTCCTTCGAGGAAATCCGGAGCTCCGTCGAGGAGGGCCTCCTTGGCGATGCGAGCGACGCGAGTCAGCAGAGACGCGTCCTTGAAGAGGGACGAGAACCCTTCCGAGGCGCTCAACCCGACCCCGGCAGCGAGGAACAACGTCGGGATGCCGAGGTTGAAGACCAGTGTGTTCGTCGAACCGTAGGTCGCTTCGGGCGAGAAAGCGTCTCCGCCCAGCCCCAGGCTGCCGAAGATCACACAGGCCTCACTCGCATCGGCCGGCACGTCGAACTGCAGGGTCGTGGTTGCGACATCGTCGCCCTGGAGAGGAATTCCGAGGATCTGATCGTTGGTGACGACGTGCTTGAGGAATTTCGACCGCTTGGTGTCGTCCTCCGTCGGGTTCTCAACATCCAGAGTACCGTCGGCGTTGGCATACTCAACGAACGCGGAGAGGAATCGGAGGTAGCGATTCTTGACCTCGATGCGCACCGTCCGTGTCGACTGGTCGATCACCGATACGTCGACGAAGTTCACACCGTGCGCCGTCGACCCGGTCGGCGAGGACGCCGTCATCTTGAAGCCCGACGCCTGTCCGGCAACGATCGACGCCGATGACCCGGACTCGGTGGTCTGCGTCGGCTCCGACGTGATGCCCTGCGTGGCGTGCCAGTTGTTGCCCTCGTACTGCTCGTCATCGAAGATCGACTGCAGGATTTCCTTGATCGTATTCGCCGCGGCGGCGACGGTTTCGGCCGCCAGGTCGTAGCGGAACCGTGGCTTCCCGTTGTCGTCGACGACGGGCGTACCATCGAACTGGGTCATCGGCAGGAGTTGCGCCCACGCCTTCACGTTCGATGGAGTCAGCCCGGACTCCGTCGCCGGCCAGCTCTCGCCGATGTGCATCGCCAACTCTCCGAGGTAGGGCTGGCAAGTCGAATCGCCGGCGCTGCAGGGCAGGGATTGGATGAGCTGCAGGATATTCGCGCCCTGCTGAACGTCGAGGTTCATGATCTCCGGATGGTGGAAGACCAGCGAAACGGCGGTGTCGTAGGGATTCAAGAAGTCGTTGATTTCAAGCTGAAGGTCGACGGGTAACTGGTTTGCGATCCCTTCCAGACCGTAGGCGCGGATCTTGGCCGAGTGTTGCGGGCCGATGCCCGCTGCGGCGGCAAGCTCTGCGGAGAAGCGCATCACTTCGCTAGGCACGTGGATATGCAAGCCTGCCAGAGCCGCCTCGCCGGTATTCGCGAGCCGTCCCACCACATAGATGTGCTGCAGAGCGTCGGAGGGAAGGTCGACGTCTTCGGCGTAGTGCGTCAGCTGTTCGTCCGGCACGCCGGCCAGCAGGGGGTTCAGGTCGCGGAAGTGCGCGCGCGACTCGTCCGTATGGACGGAGAGTCTGCTTCGATGCGACGAGCTGCGCGCAGCGCGCAACTCGAGGTCGTTGAGATCGGCGTACGAAAAGTCGAAGTGCAGCGTGCGCAGCTCGCGAGATCCGGCAATCGGTGTCGGCGTCGGGGCCGGCCCACGGCCCGAGTCGTCATCATCGCCGCAGCCGACCAGAAGTGGCGAGAAACCGAGCGCCAGCCCGGCAGCGGCTGAGCCGGCGAGAAACTCCCGCCGCGAAACGGAGCCCTTCGTACGTCGTCGCTTGGCCATCGTCATTCACCCTTTCGGCCGGACTCGACGTGACGCTCGATGAAGCGAATCAGGGTGGCGGACGACTCGAATCGCTCCGATTCACCCGTCGGCAAGTGCTCTACTTTACCCGCGAGCCTTCCGGCCGCGGGGTCGACCGCTTCGTCGAGAACCACCACGAACGCCCTGCGCGTCGTCAGCATGGGCGTCAGAGTACGGCGACGGCGGCGCGGGAATCCCGAAGGTTTCCATAAGAAATCCGTAAAATGGCAGTGGGTCACGCCCCCGCCCCCTCGAGGGCGAAACGGTTTTCGCAAGGCATCTGCAGATGCGTCGTCGACACGGCCGGCGTATCTTCCTAGACTGCGATATGGCCGGGCTGAAGTTCCCTCCCTTTCGGCTCGATCTCGAGAGCGGGACGCTATTCAAGAACGAGAAGGCGGTTGCCGTGCGGCCCAAGTTGTGGAGGGTGCTGTGCCATCTCACGGCGCGGCCCGCGCAGCTCGTGACCAAGGAAGAATTGCTCGACTCGGTCTGGGGTGAGACGCACGTCAACGAGGAGTCGGTCGGCCAGGCAGTTCGCGAGCTGCGCCAGCTGCTCGACGACCGCGATCGCGTGGCGCAGGTCATCGAGACCGTGCACGGCCGAGGGTATCGGTTCATCGCGAATCTGCAGGACACTTCGACCGCGAGTCCCACCACCGGCGCGACGAAGGCGCCGCAGTCGGCGAAGGTGTTCGTTGGCCGCCAGTTCGAGAAGGAGAGGCTGCACGCCGCTCTGCAACGAGCCCGCTCGGGACAGCGGCAGGTGATACTCGTTTCCGGCGAGCCCGGAATCGGCAAGACATGGTTGATCGAAGAGTTTTTGTCCGAGGTCGGCGCGCCCGCGAGCGACGGCGAAGGTGTACGCTTCGGCCGCGGCCAGTGCATCGAGCACTTCGGCCAGGTCGAGGCGTTCCTGCCGCTGCGCGAGGCGCTCGGCCGACTCTGCACGCGGCCCAGTGGAGATGATCTGATCGCGGCGCTGCGCGAGCTCGCTCCGCGATGGGCGGCGCAGATTCCCGGCGCGCGGTTGGAACGTTCGCGCGATGACGATGCGTGGACCGCGTCGCGAACCCTGTTGAATCTGGCGGCGGCACTCGAAGCGCAACGCCGGCCGCTCGTCCTGGTGCTCGAAGACCTCCATTGGGCGGACCACGGCACGGTCGATTTTCTCTCGCTGATGGCGCGCCGGAGCGAAACGGCTCCGTTGTTGGTCGTGGCGTCCTACCGCCCCGTCGATGCGGTGCTGTCCGGACATCCGATCCGCGCTCTGGCGGCGGACCTTGCGCGGCGCGGATTGTGCGAACAGATCGATCTCGATTTTCTCACCGAGAGCGACGTTCGGAGCTATCTCGATCGCCGACTTCCCGGCCATGCGCTCGAGGACGAATTTGTCCGTCGGCTGCACTACCACACCAACGGCGCTCCCTTGTTCGTCGCCGATACGATCGATGCATTGATCGACCGGAGCGGGCTGGTGCGGGAGGGGGGGCACTGGAAGCTGTCGCCCGAGTTGCGGTCTGGGTCCTTGCCGGTAGGTGCCACTGTAGTCCAGGTGCTGCGGGAGCAGGCGGAACGCCTCACCGAAGAACAGCGCGCCACCCTGGATGTCGCGAGCGTCGTCGGTGTCGAATTCGCTGCGCAGGCGGTGGCGGTGGCTGTCGGAGTCAGCGTCGCGAAGGTGGAGGAAGTCTGCGAACCGATGGCTCGCCGCCTCCAGCTGATCGAGCCGGCCGGCATCCGTCGCTGGGCGGACGGCAGAGAGGCGACCGGCTATCGCTTCCGTCACGCCTTGAATGCGCGGGTGGTGCTGGAAAGCATCCCGCCGACGCGCCGTCGGAGCTTGCAGCGGATGATCGCGGAAGGGCTGGAACGTGCACGTGGAGAGAGCGCCGGCGAGTCCGCCGCGGAGCTGGCGACTCGCTTCGAGCAGTGCGGCGAGACGGAACGAGCCGTCTCATATTGGCAACGGGCGGCGGCGAACGCCGCGGGGCAGTTCGCCTACCGCGTCGCTCGCGACAATCTGTCTCGCGCGATCGAGCTGAGTGCCGCACTGCCGGACGACCGCAAGCGCACCGGCACGGAAGCGCAGATCCAACTTGCGTTCGCGGCGATGGCCACCGCGATCGACGGATACGCATCTGAAACCGCCGGAAAGGCGCTGGCAAGGGCGGTCGAGCTCACGGCGCAGCTCGGCGATTGGAACCTGCGTATGCAGGCCGGCCTTGGTTCCGTCACTCACCGGTTGAACGCCGGCGACGCGCGCGGCTCGCTGGTACTCGCACGACAGCTGCTCGCCGAAATCGAAGGGCTCGATTTGCCGGCGCCTGCGCAAGCTCTGGCACACACCGCGGTCATGCTCACGTCGATGTATACGGGAGATCTCGCGCAGGCGCAGCAACAGGCCGAGCGGATCGAGAGTCTTACCCCCGTCGAGGAGATTCCGATCAGCCCGGGGAGTGAGGCGTCGGAATTCTGGGTCGATCCGGGCGTCGCGTTTCTCGGCAGCCGATCGATCATCTCCGTCGTCTCCGGTCGAATCGAGGAAGGCCTACAGCTCGCCCTGCGCGGACTCGAGCGGGCGCGACGAGTCGCGCATCCGTTCAACCTCTCGTACGCGCTGGCGCACGGCGGATTCGTGCGCCTCTACCGCGAAGAGCTGGCGGAGCTCTTGGAGCTCGGGGAAGAGTTGGTCGAGCTGGGCCGGCACTACGAGCTCGAATTCTGGCTGAGCCACGGCCTCGTGCTGCGCGGTTTGGCGCGCGTGCGGAACGGCGATGCCGCCGGCGTCGCCGACACGGAGGAAGCCGGCACGCATTGGCAGGGGATCGGCGCCGTCGGCGGCGGCTCGCTCTTTCACGCGTTGCGGGCCGAGGCGTACCTGGCCGCCGGCCAGCTGGAGAGCGCGTCTGCCTCGGTCGCGGAGGGGATGGAGATCGCGGAGCGCAGTGGCGAGCATCTCATGGACCCGGAGCTCTTGCGCCTCCGTGGCGAGCTGACGCGGGCCGCCGCCTCACACGCCGGCAAGGCGGCGGCGGGCCGGAAGCGAGACTCGGAACAATACCTGGAGGAGGCACTGAATCTGGCGAGGGAAGGGCGCGCTGCTCTTTGGGAATTGCGCGCCGCGGTCGCGCTGTGCGGCGCATCGAAATCCCGTGATGCGATTGAGACGGCCCTCGACCATTTCCGCAACGAACCGGACAGCCCGATTCTACGCCGGGCGCGCGGGTAAAGGCGGATAGGCCGCACAGGCAGCGGGGGGAGAAAAGGGGATGAGCACCGATTTGTTTGCAAAAGTCGCTGAACGGCCGAGCCCTCAACGGGGGTTATCCCGTTTTCTTGGTCGCGCGGAAAATCGTGCTACGCAAGGGCGCACAACCTCGGAGGCAGATCATGACTGAACCCCGTTCCGCGGTGGTGCTGCGTGATGGTCGTACGCTGACCTATTCCGAATATGGCGATTCTTGCGGAGCCCCAGTCAAGATTGCATTGGTGACCGGCGCCGGTGGTGGACTTGGCTCCGAGATGACGCGCCAGCTCGCCGCGGCGGGCTTCGTCGCCCCCGCAAGGGGCGCGAAGCGCCCCACCCCGCACGGAGTTTGCGCCATCATACAGAGTTTGGCAGAAACACAGCCTGGTTCGATCGTCGCCATTTTCCGGGCGACCACAGCACGCGAGGGAGGCAACCAAGCATGCTCGGCACAACCCGCTTCACGCTGCAGGTGGCGGCACTCGTCCTGATCTCTTGCCAAGCGGCGTGGGCGGTCGGCTTCCTCGACGCCGATTTCGACAGCCAGGTCGCACTGGGTTGCAGTCAACCGACCTGCACTTCGGGTTCCACCAACGCGACTGCGGAGTTGTCGCAGGAGACCGCAAACTCCTTCACGCTGCGTTTCGGGCTCAACGTCAACGCCGACGACTCTCCGGGCGCCGGTTTTGTGCTCGAGAACGGAGTCGCGACCTATACCGTGAACTTCACCATCGACCTCGACAACTACGACCTCGTCCTCACCACCTTTCGCGCCGGTGCGCTGCGCCGCAACGCCGACGCCTCAGGCTGCGAGGGGTCCGTCTCTCTGGCGGCCACGTCCGTTCCGACCCTGACCATCAACGGCCTGCCGGGGCCCGATCTCTCGGAGCTGGTTCTGCCCGCAGCGTCGATCGAGAACGGCGGAGGCGACGCGGACGTCGAGATCCTCAGCGGCGACCAACGCAAGATCCTCCAGCTGCGCAATCGCCCCACGGAGGATCGCTTTTCGCTCAGCCTGTCGATGAGCGCCGTCGCGGTCAGCGATTCGTGCGAGGTATCCGCCCGTCTCGGCGCCCCCAACGCGGCGACGACCGGCTGCAGCGCCTGCGATTACCCCGGCGACGGCGAACGTGCCATCGAGGAGGACGGACTCTTCGTCACCGTGACCTTCATCAACCTCTGCGGCGACGGCGAGGTGCAGCCTCCCGAACAGTGCGATCTCGGTTTGGATACCAACGGCGATACGGACAACTGCTGTGCCGTCGACTGCACCTTTCGCACCAACCACATCTGCCGGGGCACGACAGCGGCGCCCGCATGCGATCCGTTCGAGGAGTGCACCGGCAGCAGCGCCTTCTGTCCCGGCGACGTCAAAGCGCCGGCCGGGACGCCATGTGAAGACGACGCCAACCCCTGCACCGAGGATCTGTGCGACGACGGCGGCCAGTGCCTGCACTCCGAGGTCCCGCCCCCCTGTGCGGCGCTCTGCGGCAACGGTCAGGTCGACCCCGGCGAGGACTGCGACTTCGGCAGAATCGACAACGGCTCGCCGACGAACTGTTGCGACGAAACCTGCAAGAACCGGCCGAACGGCGCGTCCTGCACCGACGAAGCGTTCTGCAACGGCGACGAGAGCTGCTCCGACGGCGTGTGTGCGGCGTCCAGCGGCAACCCGTGCAGCGAGCTCGGGAGTTGCGCGCTCTGCGACGAAGCGAACAACCTCTGCGACACCTCGGGCTGCGCGACCACGCCCACTCCGATCGAATCGCCCTCCCCTGCGACACCGACGGCGACGCCGACACCCGTGGCCGGCACCTGTGTGGGAGATTGCGATGGCGACGGCACCGTCGAGATCAACGAGCTGATCTTGGGAGTGAACATCGCGCTCGGCACGAGGAGCATCGATTCCTGCCGAGCCTTCGACGTCGACGGGGACGGCGGTGTCGCGATCAGCGAGCTGATCGCGGCCGTCGGAAACGCCTTGAGCGGCTGTCCCACCTGACGCCCACGAGCGCGCTCCGCAGGGCGGCGGCGTGTCGGACGCCCGCGCGCGATTCGAAGCGCGGTTCCCGTTCGCTATACGAGACGCCGCGCAAGAATTCTCCGGGTCGGACCATCGGAGACAGCGGGGACGTAGTTGCTCTTCTGCGGCGCTTTCGGGACGTGGGTTCGATTCGTTCACAAGTCCACAAGTCCGCCCTGCCGGGGCAGTTCAGTTCCGACTTCCGAACGAATCCCAAGGTCCCCTTCGCACCCCTAATCTAAGAGAGCTGCAGATGTGCACATTCGCACCCACGTCCCACTGTCCAACGCAAACTCGCGGGGAAGTGTGGTCGATCGCAGGGCGCGCGGCTAGGAAGGGCGCGTCTGCGGCGCGCACGAGCTTGCGCGTGAAATGGTCAGGCGGCGCACCGTAGCACCGGCGCGCCGCAACCGGCGGTGACTACGCGATCCGGCGCATCGCTGCTACTGTGGGCGCGATGGCGGAAGTACCGACCGAGCTGACCGGGTGGGGGGCTCATCTGCGTTCCTCGAGCACCGTGGCGCAGCCCGAAGCGCCCGGCGACGTGATCGCGCGCATGGACCGGCGCGGCACCATCGCGCGCGGGCTCGGCCGCAGCTATGGCGACCCGGCGCTCAATGCGGGCGGCCAGGTGATGGCCTTGCAGCGGCTCGACCGCTATCTCGGGTTCGACCCGGAGCGCGCCGTGTTGAGCTGCGAGGCCGGCGCGAGCCTGGCGCAGATCATCCGCGACTTCGCGCCGCGCGGGTTCTTTCCGCTGATCACGCCCGGCACGAAGTACGTGACGATCGGCGGCTGCATCGCGAACGACGTGCACGGCAAGGCGCATCACGTAGACGGCTCGTTCAATCGCTGCGTGGAGTCGATGACCATCGGACTCGCCGACGGGCAGGTCGTGCGCGCGACGCGGCGAGCTGATCGAGCGCGACTACGGGCTGGTTCCTCGGCGAGCCGGCGCTCCGCTTCCACCACGTGCTGATCCGTGACGCCGCCTATCGCCGCCTGCTCAAGGGCACGCGCGCGGAGCTGCACGAGCGCCTGGCGACTGGATCGAAGACCCAGGCGGGCGACAGCGCCGAGCACGACGAGACGATCGGCTGGCATCTCGAGGAGGCGCACCAACACCTGGGCGAGCTCGGGCCGATCGATGCCGCGGGGCAGCGCCTCGGCGAGCGCGCCGCGACCCGTCTCGCGGCGGCGGGACGCCGCGCGCTCGCTCGCGACGACGTCCCGCTCGCCGCCGATCTGCTCGGGCGCGCCATCGAGCGCCTCGACGTCGGACGATGCAGCCCGCGCCGACCTCGCGCTCGACTGGTGCGAGGCGCTGCTGGCGGCGGGTGACGTCGGAGCGGCGGCAGCGGCGATTGATGAGTTCGGGCGCTTCGTTGAGGGCAAGGAGCTAGGGGGCCACGGGGTTAAGGGGTTGGGGGGAATGTCCGATTCTTCCCTAACCCCCGGACCCCTAACCCCCTGCGTCTCCGCGCCTGGCACACCTGCTTCACCGGCCAGCTCACCGTGCTGACGGCGCCCGCAGGAGTTGCAGGCGACCGCGGAGATCCGTGGCCGCGGCGCGCGACTTCGCTGGCGTCGCTCGACGACGCTGCCGGCGAAGCGAAGGCCCACTTCGTCCACGCGCTGGCGCTCGCTCGGCTCGGCAAGATCGGCGGCTGCGAGGCGGCGCTCGACCACGCGCTCGCCGCGGCGCGCCGCGCTGGCGATCGCCGTCGCGCCAACACGGTGCTCGCGATCGCACCGCTCGCCGCGCTCTGGGGACCGAGCCCGGTCACCCGCGCCAGCGGCCGGTGCCTGGACGTCGTCCGCGTTCTCCGCATCACGCAGGGCGCGCCCGCGGTCGAAGCCGTCGCGCTCAGCTGTCAGGGGGTTCTCGAGGCGCTCCGCGGCCGCACCGAAGCGGCACACCGCATGATCGCGTCGGGACGCGAGATGGTGGAGGAGCTCGGCATCGCCCAACGCCTGTTCGAGGCGGACGTCTTCGCCGGCTTCGTCGCCATGCTCGAAGGGAACGTGCCCGCCGCGGAGCGGACCCTGCGCGGCGCCTACGACGGCCTGCGCGATCTCGGACTCGGGATCGACGCGGCGCGGGCCGCGGCTCTGCTGGCGCGCGCGCTGCTCGCGCAGGACCGGATCGACGAGGCCGAGGCGTTGTCGCACGAGAGCGAAGCGCTAGCCGGCGACGACCTGAAGGCGGCGATCGCCTGGCGCGGAGTGCGCGCCGAAGCTCTGGCGAAGCGTGGCGAGCACACCGAGGCCATCGAGCTCGCGCAAGCGGCCGTCGCGATCGCCTCCTCCACCGATGCGCTGCTCGACCACGCCGACGCGCGTCTCGCGCTGGCGGCGGCGTTGCGCGCTGCGGGCCGCGGCGCCGAAGCCGACGCGGAAGAGCGGCATGCGATCGAGCTCTGGGAGGCGAAGGGTGCGACGCTGCTCGCCGAACGCGCGCGTCGTGATGGGGGAGCTGTTGAAGCACCAGAGGCAGCGGCCCTGCGTCGCTTCCTGGTAAGGCGAGCGCGGCAGAGGCAGTTCAGCGCCGTGTTCGTCCGAACGCCGCCAGTGGGTTGATGTTGGGCATCGAGGCCGGGTTCGCAGCGCGCAACCTGGACGCCATCACGGCACTCCTCGGCGACCAGCTACACACGGTCGAACATCTGACAGGGGGTACCTACGGGCGGCAAGGCCAGGTGGAGTCCATCGAGAGGATGCTACGCCTGCCGAACCTCGACTTCCGGATCGAGGTGTTGGCGACGCTCGGCGAAACGCTCTGCCTCGGGCGCCGCCGCGTTACCGCAAGCGGAACGGCCGGAGGACGCTTCGATGTCGCGGAGTACGAGATGGATCACATCGTGCTCTCCGAGGCCGACGAGTGCGGGCGTTTGCGGTTGTCCGAGGTCTTCGCGGCCGACCACCTCGGCGACGCGATTGCGCGTCTCTACGCACGCCATGCAGAGCTCCTTCCCGACGGGCCGGTGCGAGAACGAGCGACGACAACAGCGCATGCGGCGGCATTCATGCTGACCCAATCGCTCGATTACCCAGCGCAAGACGTCATGGCACCGGACCTGAAGGCCATCGATCACCGCCTCGTCGGACATGAGCTCGTCGAGTTCGGGTCGCGATGGGGGGACTCCTGGGAAGAGCTCGCGCGCGATCTCACCTTTCGGATCACCGACGTGCTCGCTTTGAGCAGCGAAGCGCTGCTGCGGTCCACGACGGCGGCGGGGTTGTGGAAGGCAAGTGGGGGGACGTTCGAAACGAGTTACTACGCCCTGTCGATCTTCGGCCCCGATGGTCGCCAAGCGCAAGTCGAGTTTTTCGACGTCGGCCACGAAGCGCGAGCGCTCGCGCGCTTCGACGAGCTGACCGGGGAGGTCTGGGATCCCGACCAGCTGTCGCAGAGCCGCTTCGAGGCGCTCGCGGGCGCGAGGGGCGCTTCCGCGGCATTCGACCGGGTCACCTCGGAAAGGTCGCCGGCCCGCGTCTGGAACCGCGCCGAGACGTTCGGCGAAACGATCTTCTACGCCTGGCACGCGCGGGATTGGTCAACGATGGAGGCGCTTCTACACGAGGACTTCCGCTTCTCGGACCGCCGTCCCCTGATCCTCCTCGACCTGGATCGCGACGGATGGATCGACATGACTCGCCAGTTTGGAGACATGGACTCGGCGCGCCTCTCGGTCGAGACGATCGCGACGCGGGGCCAGCGCCTGGTTCTCTGGCGCGTCCGCATCGAGGTCGCCGGGGGCGACGTCGGCCCAAGCCTCGTCGAGCACCTGAACCTGTTCGAGACGAACGACGAAGGCGATCGTCTGCTGTGGGCGGCTCGATTCGAAGTGACCGACGTCGCCGCCGCCTACGCCGAGCTCGACGCGCGCTACGAGGCGGGCGAGGCGGCGACGCCGTCGAACAACTGGCTCTCCATTGCCGGCTTCGTTCGTGCCGTGGAGCGGCGCGACTGGAAGGCGGTGCGTGCCCTCTGTCGCGAGGACTTCGTCGAGCAGGACCACCGGGGCCTTGCCGTCCTCGGTGCGACCGAAGGCGCGGACGCCTGGGTCGAAAACTTCCGCTCGCTCGTCGAGCTCGCGCCCGACACGGTCTATCGCGCCCATCACGTGCTGGAAGCGGAGCGCGGCTACTTCGTGCACGGGAGCTGGTACGGCACGCGCCAGGGCGGACCGTACGAGCTGCAAGTAAACGCGGTCCTGGAGCTCGACGATGCGGGCCGCATCTGCCGCGCCGACATGTACGACGACGCCGTCACCGACGCGGCGCTGGCACGCCTGGCCGAGCTTGCGGCGCCGGCTCGGCCGCAGCGCTTTGCCAATGCTGCCACGCGCGCCGTCGACCGCGCTACGGCGGCGCTTGCGGCCCGTGACTGGCAGGCCTTTGCCGGTCTCATGGCGCCCGGGTTCCGCCACTACGACCGCACGCGGATCGCGCAGCTCGAAACCGACGGACGGGAATGGCTCGCCTCGACTCGGCGGATCGTGGAGATGACCGGCGCGCCGCCGGCGTACCAGGTGCTGGCGACACGCGGCGAGCGGCTGGCGCTCTTCGAGATGCTCTGGCGCGGCGCCGAGGGCGACGTCAGCCCGAGCGAGATCGAACAGCGTCTGATCGTCGAGGTGAACGAGCGCGGCGAGCACGTGGCCATCATGGTCTACGACCCCGAGGACGTCGACGCCGCCTACGCCGAGCTCGACGCGCGCTTCGATGCCCAGCAGGGAGATCGCCTGCCTGCGCACTGGACGCTTCTTCGTCGATGGACCCGTGCCGTGGCCGACCGGGATTGGGAAACCGCCGCGTCGCTCTGCACGGATGATTTCGTCGAGCACGACCATCGAAGTCTGTCGCTATTGGGAGTCACACGAGGCGTCGAGGCCTGGATTCAGGTCTTGCGGACGGTGAGCGATCTCGCGCCGGATTCCGTCTTCCGGATCCACCACTTTATCCCGGGCGCTCGCGGCTACTATGAGCAAGGGGGCTTTCACGGCACGCGTGAAGGCGGTCCCTTCGAGATCGTGCTCAACGCGCTAGTGGAAATCGATGACCATGGCTTGCTCGCGCGCGTCGACCTCTACGATGACGATCGCGTCTTTGCGGCGTCTCGCTGGGCCGAGCTCGGCATCCCCGTTCCGTCGACCGCTCGGGAATCCGCCGAGCACGACGATCCGAGACCGACCGTCGCCGAGCCGAACGCGGCGAGCGCGGCGCTGCAGCACTGGCAGGAGACCCTTCGTGTCGGTCTCGCGTCCGGTAATTGGGAACCGATGCGGGAAGCCTGCGCGCCGGACCTCGTCTACGCCGACCGCCGTCGATTGAACCTCCTCGAAGGGGATGTCGAGATGTTGCTCGCCTCCGTCCGCGAGCGGGCAGCCGCTGGCGCGCGGTTCCAGAACACGACGATCGGAACCGCGGGGGACCGTGTGGGCGTCGGCCAGGTGCTCTGGTCCGGCGGGCCCGTGGATGGCCCGTTCGAGATCGAGTATCTCGCCGTGTCCGAATGTGACGAGGAGGGGCGCGTCACCGCCTTTGTGCTCCTTGACCTCGACGACAGGCGCGCCGCGCAGCGCGAGGCGTGGGCGCGCTGGGCGGCGATCGACCCCGACGTGGCGGCCGTGGTGACGCCCGTCGGAGACGTCGTCGACGCGTTCAACGAGAAGAGTGCCGCGAAATGGCGCGCGGCATTCGCGGACGATCTCATCGTCGAGGACCATCGGCTTGCGGGGATGGGTCGAATCGACGGGGCGGATGCGTACACGGAGACCGTCGTCGCCCTATGGAAGATCGCGCCGGTCACCCACGCGGACCTCGGCTGGCGATGGCTGGCTCTCGATTGCCACGGTGCGATCACCGTCGTGCGTCGCACGGGCACCGTGCCGGACGGCGGCGGAGATTTCGAGAACGAGCATCTTTACCTCTACCTCGTCGCGCAGGGACGCATCACGCGCGTCGAGCTGTTCGAGATGAACGCGCTGGACAAGGCCCTCGCGCGCTTCGAGGAGCTACGTGGTTCCCACAACGCACAAGGCGATCGTCCCCCCATACCAAGGCCTGTCCTGAGCAACGTCGAAGGGGGGGACCGCAGGGGGGTCGATGGCCCAACCGAACGACCTCCCCCTAGCCCCCTCCTTGGTAAGGCGGGGGAACGTGCGCTGCGCATTCCGCCCAACACAGCGAGCCGCTTGGTCGACCGCATCTATGCCGTGCAGACCCTGGCGGCGGTCGGCGCGCTGCGCGACGTTGCCGCGGACGACTTCCGTTTCGAGGATCGGACGACGGTCTCACAGCTCACCGGCGGCACCGACGAGTGGCTGGGTTCGCTCGACTTCCTGTGGGGAGAGTCGCGTGCCCGGGTCGAAATGCGGCGCATCGCCACGGCGGGGGGCCGGCTCGTCCTGGATCACTGCGCCTGGCGGCAGATTCCTGGCGACGCGCCCTTCGAGATCGAAAACTATCGCATCACGGAGATCAATCCGGCCGGGAGGCTTCGGGCGGTGATCCTCTTCAGTCCGGAGGATCGCGGCGCCGCGCACGCCGAACTCTTCGAGCGCTACGTCGCAAGCGGCGCCGAGGGCATGGTCACCGGGGCGATCGAGCACCTGCGCGGATGGAACGAACACGACCTCGTGCGCGCGCGCGCGGGCCTGTGCGACGATCTCGTCCTCGACGATCACCGCCGTACCGGTATGGGGCGACTCGCAGGTGCCGATGCGTACATCGCCTCGGTCGCGGCCATACAAGAGCTGATTCCCGACGCGCGGGAAGAGATCCTACATATGCCTGCTGTCGCGGCGCACGGCGGCGTCGCCGTGATGCGCCGGGCGGGGGCGAACACCGAAGGAGGTGGGGTCGAATCGCTCTACGTCGTGATTGCGCTCTATCGAGAAGACAAGGTCGCCCGCTTCGAGGTCTTCGAGCTGGAGCAACTCGACGCGGTCTTGGCCCGATTCGAAGAGTTGGCCGCACGGAAACCATGAACTGCCCGCAGTGCGGACACGAACCGCCGACCGGCTCGGCCTTCTGCAACGGCTGTGGAGCAGAGCTCGAGATCGTCTGCGCGAGGTGCGGCGCGACGCCTCCGCTGGGCTCGAAGTTCTGCAACCGCGCGCGCTACCGCATCGTCGACCGCGCGGCGCTTGCCGATGCGCTCGGCGTGAAATTGGCGGATTTAGCCAGCGTACACCGAGACTGGATCGAGACGGCGTTGCGCAATGGGAAGCTCGAGCGCGACGGACGCTGGACCGAGAGCGTCGCGGTGGGTAGCCGTGGGTATGTGGAGCAGATCCGACGAGAACTCGGGAGCCGCGGGCGTTACCGCGTCATCGAGCAGCTGGGGGACCGCCACATTCTGCATGAGACGTCCGAGGACTACGGGTGCACGAGCGATGCGCCGAAGAGCGATAGTTCGAATCATTGCGTTCCCCCGCGTTGTTCTCGCCGAGTCGGCGCTGCGTGCCGCTCTGCTCCGGTCCGGCCCTGGTTCAGAAGAATCGATATATCGGCGGAGAGCCCGTTGGCCACGACGAGGTCCACTTTTCCGTCGGCGTTGACGTCGGCGGCGCTGACCCAGCGCGGACCCTTCCCCGCCGCGACGGTCATTGCCGGCGCGAAAGCGCCCTTGCCCTGATTGAGGAGAACGGAGACGGAGTCGGCTCCCGTGTTCGCGGTGGCGACGTCGATACGACCGTCACCGTCGAAGTCTGCCACGGCCAGCGAGCGCAGGCCGCGATCGCCTCGGGCGCGGGTGGCGGGGGCGAACGAGCCGCCGCCGCGGTTGCGCAGCACCAACACCTCGCCGCCGGCGTCGCCGACGATGAGGTCCGGCTTCGCATCGCCGTCGAGGTCGGCGACGGCGAGCGCGTAGGCGGCACCGCCCCCGTATGCCAGGTTCGACGCGGCGGAGAAGCCGCCGCCAGCCTGCGCGAAGAAGAGGGAGACGTCGTGGGATTCCCAATTCACGACGGCGAGATCGGTGCGCCCGTCGCCGTTCAGGTCGGCGGCCTTCACGTCGGCCGGGTTCGAGCCGGCCCGCAGGACGGGTCCAGTGCGAAAGCCGCCGGCGCCGTCGCCGTAGAGCAGAGAAACCTCGCCTTTGCCGCGCAGGACGTCGATGTTGCTCTCGTTGGCGACGGCGACGTCCAGGTGCCCGTCGCCGTCGAGGTCTGCCACCGCCACGTTGAAAGGCGCGATCCGCGCCCGATAGGTCTTGCACACGCCCGCGCCCGCGCCGTCGCCGAGGAGGAGCTCGACGGAGTTCTTCTGCCCGCCCGCGACGACCAGGTCGGCGTGTCCGTCCGCGTTCACGTCCGCAGCCACCAGCCCGCGCGGAATCTTGCCGGCGGGAAACGCGCGCGCCTGGCGGAAGGTACCGTCGCCCACGGCGAGCAGCAGCTCCAGGGCGTTCTTGCCGACGTCGGTCACGGCCAGGTCGAGCTTGCCGTCTTCGTTCAGATCGACTGCGACGACGGCGAAGGGATGGGCGCCGCCGGTGGGGATCCTCGTCTCCGCGAAGCGAAGAGGCGGCGCAGCCGTCTCGGCGCGCGCGCGGATCGGGAGGGTGGTGCAGAGAATCGCAATCAGAATCGGCCCGGAACGGGCAGGGGAAGGGTGCCGCGAGTGACAGCGGGAGGCCCCGTTCAAGGCCTCGACCCCGCTGCGGCGTCCGGCTTTGCCGTTCCCGACCCCGCCGACTTCGCCGGCGGGGTCGTCGGCGCGGAATCGACGATGTTGGCGCTCAGCGCCTTGTAGGCGAGGTACTGGCTGAGCATGGCGCGCAGGCCTCGGTTGGCGAATGCGAACGTCTTGACCTGGCGGTTCATCGACACGTCGGTCTCATCGCCGCGCCAGATGGCCATCTTCTCATCCTCCGTCTCCGGCGGGCCGAAGCGCTCGTAGAGGACATCCTTCACCTTCTCGCTGCGACCGCAGTCGAACCTGGTTTCGTACAGCTTGTCGGCCAGAAAGCTCAGCGTGACCACGCACGGGCCGAGTCCTTCGTAGGACTGATTGTCCACCGAATAGATCTGCAGCGGCGATCCCGCCGCCTTGCCGAGCTCGCGGATCGAAGGGAACACGCCGCGCACGGCCTTCACCGACATGCCGAACTCGGCCTTGCCGAAGCCTTTCGGCTCGTTCTGCAGGGCCAGGACAGCGGACGGGAGCACGAGGGCGAGGGTCGCGGCGAGGATTCGAGCACGGCCCGCGCGCCGGCGCGGTGTCCTGCGCGGCGTTTCGTCTTCGGATTGGGTTTCCGGAAAGAGTCGCAAAGGATTCACGGTGCGGCGGGAACAATGTCACACCGCCGCGCGAAGGCCAAGAACGCTTTGGGGTGGGACGGCCCCGGCACCCTCCGTCGGGGAGCCGGGGCCGTCGCGTTCGAGGCGCGTTTTCTCTATGCGCTTCCTACTGGCAGTTCAGCCTGGTGCTGAAGGCCGTGTCGAACTTGGTGCCGCCGACGTCCAGCCCGTGCAGGGCCGCGGCAGCGCTGACCGTCTGCAGCCCGCTGGTGTTGCTGCTCTCGAGCACCGAGCAGTCGGGGGCGGGGACACCGGTGATCGTAGCCACCGTGATGTCGGGCGAGGCGTCCATCGCGTCGGGATCGACGACTCTGGCGCTGGCCGAGCCCGTCGTCTGCGGAATCGTCGCCGTAGCCTGGATGCTCGCCGGGGCGTCGTCGTAGGTGCAGGGCTGGCCGTCGGGGCCGAGCTCGGTGGCCAGGACGACCTGGATCCGCGTCGTGGCGAGGAAGAAGGCGTCGCCTGCGGTCGCGGTGTTCTGGGTGATGTTGAGGCAGCTGCCGCCGTTGATCGAACCGGCGGGCAGGGAGTGCTCGGCGTCGGGCGAGCGCGGCTGGCAGACCTCGGTCGGCGCTCCGGTCGAGCATTCGTCGGCGAACAGACCGCCGCCGAGATCGTCGACGATGTGGTCGACGCAGATGTCCGTGTCGATGCGCGGGTTGCCCGCCGCGCCGACGCAGTTCACGTATCCTTCGGTGCGAAACGCGGTGAT
Source organism: uncultured bacterium (assembly GCA_963721115.1). Taxonomy (GTDB): domain Bacteria; phylum Desulfobacterota; class Binatia; order HRBIN30; family CADEER01; genus CAVRIA01. Next base: position 94,658 of record CAVRIA010000012.1, on the reverse strand, counting down.
GCACGCCCATGCCACGCCGCTGATCACCGAGACCGGCAGGATGCCCTTGCTCGGACCGGCAACGACGGCGAACTCCCCGGCCGGGAAGACGCTCGGCACGTTGCAGCTGCTGATCGGCACCGCGCCGCTCAGGTTCACGGTCGCGAGCGGGGTCGACGTGCGGGTGTTCACCGGTCCGCCGGAGCCGGTGTCGAGAATGCAGTTGTGGTTGTGGCAGGGAGTATTGTTCACCAGCGCACAGAGCGGGCAGCCTCCCGCCTCCACCATCTCCTGGAAGATGTTGACCAGGTTCGCGTTCGCGCCGAGCGCGTTCTCGTAGGCGGTGCGCCAGGAAGAGATCAGGACCAGGCGCTGCCACTTGTCGCCGAAAACGCCTTCGGGCAGGTGGCCGAGGTTGGAAAGATCGCTGTCGTCACACTTTCCCTTGCCCTCGAGGTCGTTCAGCTTCGCCTTGGACTTGGAAATGGCCGACGAAGAGTTGCCGATGTCGAAAACCTTGCCGAGCGCGTCGTTGCACTTACCGGTGACACTGCTGAGCGGATCACCTTTGGCCTGCGCCTTCTGGTAGAGATCGCCGCATTTGTCCAGCGTCTTGACCATCTTGGCCTCGAGCTTGCCGGCCTCCTTCGAGATCGCCTTCTGGCACTTGTCGAGCGATCCCTGCGCGGGATCCCCGCCGGCAGCGATCAGAAGCCCGACGGCCGCGAAGGACATCGCGGCGCGAAGCGAGTTTCTCATAAGCCCCCCTCCTTGGTTGTAATTGCGTTTCTACTGCTCGTGCTTGAACTGGGAGATGCCCACCCCACAAGACGCGTAGCCCAGCGGGGAGCAAAAAGTCAATTTTCTTCTGCGCTTTCCGATGAGATGAGCGGGCAGCGAAGCGGCTCGGGCTGCGGCGGAAGGCCGAGGCCGGGGGTTCCGACGCCGAGCCTGAGCCCTGGCCGGCTTGCCTCAAAACCCTTGCCCCTGCCCTTGCCCTGTACACCGAGACTGGATCGAGACGGCGTTGCGCGGGAATCTACCCCACTCTGACGTCTGTTTTCCTGTGTTCTTGGGGGCTTGCGAAGGTGCCACCCCTCTGTGAAGCCGCACTTGTTGCCGCGGCCCCGTGAATGCCCACCGCTCGCGCTCAGTCCGGAGCCGCGCAACGAAAGCTCGACGCCGCGGCGGGATCTCCTTTTCCTTCGTAACGCGGGTAGGTCGGGTAACGGCATAGAGGCCGCGCCAGGATCGGCTCCGCCGTTTGCGGATCGAGCTTGCGGGAGACGAGATCACCGGGGGGAATTCCTTCTTCCACCCAGGTCACCAGGGCGGCGAGGAAATCGGTGGTTGCCGCTCCCGGGCCGCCGGCCAGATGGTCGACACCGGGTGAGGTGTAGAAACGCAGAAACTCATCCACCGCAGCGCGGCCGCCGAGCGTGCTCACGACGCGCTCGAAATAGCGGATGGTGCTGTAGGCGCTGATCGCGTAGTCGCTCCAGCCGTGCCAGAGGATGAGCTTGCCGCCGCGAACCGCGAACGCCGTGAGGTCCGGATCGCTGGCGTCGAGGAGGGAAGACAGGGCGAACAGCTCGTCCGCGTAGGACGAGGGAGAGAAGCGAAGAGTGTCGAGCTGCGCATCCTGGGCGACGAGGAAGCGCAGCGTCTGATCCGACAGCACGAAGCCAAGGGACGAAGACGGATCGCCCGAGCCCGTGATCCACGAGGGCCAGCTTCCCGCGCCGTCCTCGTTGCCAAGAGGCCAGCGCGGGTAGGAGCGCACGTCGTTGGCGAGCGCGAAGTCCAGCTCGAGATCGGAGTGCACCGTGTTCACCGTCGCGATCTGCTCGTCGGTGAGGCAGTCGTCGCTCTCCGCTCCGTTGCAGCGCAGCACGGCGGGATCGAAGCGGCAGGCCGCCAGGTAGCTGATGATGCCGTCGCGGATCCCATCGAGTTCGTCGCAGGCGTCGAGAACCGCCCGCCCGAGAGTGCGCAGCTGGCCGGCCGACAGGTTCCCGCCGGCGGTGCCGAACACATGCTGCGCGACGCGATTACCGCCCAACACCAACGCCGTCATGTCGTAGGCCGGCTCGAGGGCGACGATCCCGTCGAAATCCTCGGGCCAGCGCTGCGCCGCGATGAGACCCTCGCGCCCACCGGTGGAGTTGCCGAAGAAGTAGGTGCGCCGCGGCGCCACGCGGTAGCGCTCTTCGATGATCGCCCGGGCCGCTGCGAGGACGGTGTGGGTCGAGAGGTAGGCGAAGTTCTCGACGGCGAGAGGATCGCCGAGAGCCCAGGCTCCGTCGAGCGGACTACCCTGATGACCCGCGTCCGTCGCGATGGTCACGTAGCCGTCCGCGGCGATGCTCGGATTGAACATCAGCGCCTCGGGCGGAAAAATGATGCCGTCCAGGCCGCCCCCGCCGATGAAGAGCGCCCTCCCGCTCCAGCTCGTCGGCAGGCGGACCTCGAAGTTGAGCTGAGGAGGGATCGTGCCCAGCACCTTGCAGTGCTCGGGATAGCCGCTCGCGTCGGCGACGAGGATCGCGGAACGGATCTCCGCGCCACCGATCGATCGCCCCTGCAGGGTGTCACAGGCGGCCTGCGGGCTCTGTTGCGTTTCGGTGGGGGTCGCCGTCGGGCTCGAGGTTCGTGTCGGGGTCGATGTTCCCGTCGCAGTCGACGCCGGCGTGCGAGTCGGTGTCATCGAAGGCTGTTTGGTCGCCGTCGAGACACTCGTGGCGGTGGCGGGCGCAGGCGTCGGCGGCCGTTTCCCGTCGTCGTCGGAGCAAGAGGCGAGCGCGAGGAGAGCGGATAGCGCGAGACCGATCCGGACCGTGGAGCACACCCGAGTCATCGAAAGGACACCAGAATGCCCGAATCCACCACCTCTTCTCAACTCGAGCGGGGCAACAATGCACGGCCGGCGGCCAGGAGGCTGCTCAGGGCTCGTAGGCGCCCTTTTTGACTTGACGAAAGTCCCAGAGTTTGAGACCAGAGGATGGGGCTCTGAAAGGAGAGAAGAATGGCAGGGTCGAGACGTTGCATACTCGCCGTGCTCATCTCGTTCGTCGCCGCGGCTGTTGCAGGTGCATCGCCCGCGAACGCGCAATTGATCTGTGCGGGCGATCCGAGCCGGACGGTCTTCACGGGCGGGCCGGCCGACAACAGCGGCTGCCACCAGTTCGACGGCTCCCAGAGTCAGTGCGACCTTCAACCTCGGGGGCACCGGTCTGACGTCCTGCTACTACGACGAATCGAGCGACGAGTGCCAGGGCTGCGGCCCCGACAACGAGTCGAGCGGCGACTGCACGAACACCTGTGCGGTCAACGTGTGCGCGGGCGATCCGAGCCGGACGATCTTCACCGGCGGGCCGGCCGATAACGAGGGCTGCCACCAGTTCGACGACGACCAGCAATCGTGCGAGCGGGCGTTCCACCGCGGTGAGAGCGGCGTCACGTCCTGCTTCTTCACGCCCGCCGACGGTGGCTCGTCGAGCTGCCGCGGCTGCGGGCCGGAAAATGTGGGCGACTTGTGCACCAACACCTGCGCCCCGCCGCCGAGCTGCAGCGGCGCTCCGTCGCGCACGATCTTCGCCGGCGGGCCAGGCACCGCGGCCTGCCGCCAGTTCGACGACGACGCGGTATCCTGCGGGAGCGCGTTCCACCGCAGCCAGTTCGACATCGACGCTTCGTGCTTCGTCGCCTTCGACTGCCAACCGTGCGGCGTCGGCGCGGCGAATGCCACGGGAGCCGGCGCCGGAATCAGCGGGCCGACCCAGCCGATCGAGTGCGTCAACGAGTGCGTCCCGCCGCCGCCCTGCCTGGACGGCACGCGGACGATGTTCGTCGGCGGCCCCGAGACCGAGGCCTGCGGGCGCTTCAACGGCAACCAGACGGCGTGCGAGATGTCCTACCACCTCGGCAATGCCGGCGTCGCGAGCTGCTGGTACGATGGCAGCTCCGATCTGTGCCGCGGCTGCGGCCCGTCCAACGAAAGTGAAGGCAGCTGCACGAACACGTGCGTTCCGCCGCCGAGCTGCTCGCTCGATTTGAACCGGACGATCTTCGCCGGCGGGCCCGACACCGAAGCCTGCCGGCAGTTCGACGGCAACCAGACCGACTGCGAGAAGGCCTTTCACCGCACCGGTGCCGGATACATCGCGAGCTGCTTCTACGACGCGGGCAACGACCGCTGTTTCGGCTGCGGGCCCCGCCGCGAGGGCGAGCTCGACTGCACGAATACCTGCGCCCCGCCCCCGAGCTGCGACGCCAATCCGTCGCGCACGATCTTCGCCGGCGGGCCCGACACCGAAGCCTGCGGCCAGTTCGACGGCAACCAGACCGACTGCGAGAAGGCCTTCCACCGCTCCCTGCTGCTCCCGGACGGGTCGTTCCTGATCTCGTCCTGTTACTACGACAACGGCAGCTGCCGCGGCTGCGGCCCGAACAACGAGACGAACGGGAATTGCACGAACGACTGCACCCCGATCCCGACCTGCGACATGGATTCGTCGCGGACGCTGTTCGCGGGACGCTTCGGAAGCCACGCCTGCCAGAAGTTCAACGGCGACCAGACCTCGTGCGAGAAGGCGTACCATGAAGGCGACGGCGGAGTCGCATCGTGCTGGTTCGACGCGAGCAGCGGGAACTGCCTCGGCTGCGGGCCCTCCAACGCGAACGACGGCCTCTGCACGAACACGTGCCAGCCGCCGCCCTTCTGCACGACCGATCCGGCGCGCACCTCCTTCGGCACCTGCCAGCAGTTCGACGGCGACCCGACGAGCTGCGGCCAGGCGTTCCAGCTCGACTCCTTCGGCGGTCCTCTCTCCTGCGTTGCCGTGCAGCGCTGCCGCGGCTGTGGGTTGGAGAACCAGGCCAACGGAAGCTGCGTGAACCAATGCGTCGGCTCGGGCTCGGCGGGGCCCGCCGCCGCCCCGGCGCTGTCGGGGCCGGCATTGCTCGCGAGCCTGTTCTTGCTTGCTGCCCTCGGTGGATACAGCCTGCGACGGAAGCGGACGCGGTAGCTCAAAGCGGCGAACGGGCTTTGCCCGGCAATTCGGATTGCGCTCTTCGAGAAATCGTGTGGGTGATTTGGTGGTGTCGGTGCAGGGGGGGCTCCGATCCCCTCTCCCAACCCGGAACGGGGGGCCGAAGTCTTTGCGTGAACCGCCTTCTTCTTTCGCTTCGCGAGAAAACGAATCGCTCGATTGCCGGGTGGGCGCGATCGAGGTATTTCGACCGCTCGTCTCGTTCCCAGCACACCGCTCTCTTCGAACGCGCCCGTGGACGCGGTTCGAGCCAGCCGCGCAAGAATGGTGGTGCTCGATCGGGTGGCTCAGTCGGACTCGGCTACCTGGTCGCGGGGCGATCACTACACTCTATTTGCCCGCGCAGCGTTCAAGGGAGTGGGAGCTCGAGGGCGACAACCGTAGGTTTAGCCCTCGAAGGCGCGGGGGCACAGCCCAGGGCACAGCCCCGCACCGACAATGGGGGGCCACCCGAGGGGCGGCGGGGTCCTTCCGCGGGAGTCCAGGGTTGTTGGGCTGTTCAAACCGGATTCACCAGCGCGCCACTCGGCGGCGCCTTCTCTGCTGGGTCTCTTCGAAGTCCGCCCGCGGTCCCCGCGGCCGCATCGGCAGCTGATTGTGGTGCGGGCGTCCCGCCTGCACGGGGCTGGGTTGGAGGGGGAAGAGCGGTCCGATGGACCGCTATGCAGGCCGGAGGCCTACACCACAAGGGAGATTCTCTCCCCGCACCCCTCTCTCCGGTGGCTTCGCTCCGAGGCGAATCCCCTTCCCCGTTCAGCACCGGACATCGCGGTCGGCGCGCGTAACGGGATCCATCCACTACCTGAATCTACGCGCCGCTGACGGGAATCGACTCCCTCCGCCTCGTACACGGCTTCACCATCGCGCCACTCTCTGCCGATCTCTCTCTCCCGCCTCTTCGAAAGGTCGAGGCCCCGGGGTTTGATTCCTTCCGAACCCAACAACCAACAATAAACACGGTGTTTCGTTCGTAAAGGCGCAGCACGCGTTCGTCGATCCGAACCGTGTGATTGCAAGGGATTTGTCCCACAGCTCGAAGCAGGAGCGATACTACTGCTTTGGCCAAGTCGAAGGTGGAGTTCTCACGGTCCGGTTCACGTACCGCGACGACGTGATCCGAATTTACGGCGCGGGTTACTGGCGAAGAGGGAAGCGAGTGTATGACAGAGAAAACAACTTACGCGGATGAGCCTCTGGGAAAGCTGGAAATCGTTGCCGACTTCCTGCCTCCGCGCGAAGACCTCGTCCTGCGCGACGAAGGCGTCAAAGTGACCATTGCCTTGAGCAAGCGAAGCGTCGATTTCTTCAAGTCCGAAGCCCGGAAACATGGCACCCAGTACCAGAGAATGATTCGGCGGCTGCTCGACGCCTATGCCGAATACCAAACGGGATCTCGGACCGGCCGTATCAAGCGACCGCGAAAAGCACGCCGCGCCTGATAGGTCCTCTTGCTTCGGTCCGTGCGGCTCGCGATCGACGAGTCGAAGAGTCAATCCAGGCAGTGCACCGCCGAAAGAGGGGGGTGTCCGGGCGCAACTCGGCAACGCCAGCGCTGGTGCGTAGCCGGGATGTGTCCGGAGATTCGCTGAAGCGACAGCGCCCGGGCCAGAACCAGTGTGTTCCCGCCCCACCTCGCAAGCCGCGCCGTCGCCGAGGGGTACTCAATTGACTCCGATCACTCGTCTCATGCTATAGCCGACACCGCCTCGGATCCTGGGTCATCCCGTGAGAATCGGGGTGGGCCATGCTCGTGAGAAACGACAATGCGGAGAGCACAATGGCCACCGACTACGATGAGCTCGGCTCACACTATTTGCTGACCAAGGCGCTGCCGTGGAAACGCTTCACCGAGCGCCATACGTTCTTCAGGGCGGTCGGGCCGGTGCACGGGTTGAGGATGATCGACGTCGCCTGCGGCGATGGCTTCTACAGCCGCCAGTTTCGCGCCGCCGGGGCGGAGGTCGTCGGCGTCGACGTATCGAAGGAGATGATTCGCTTGGCCAACGAGCGGGAAGCGCGCGAGCTGGGCGCCATCCGCTACGAGGTCGCCGACGCGACCGACCTGGAACACTTCGTCGAGCGCACCGGCTTGCACGGCTTCGACATCGCCGTCGCGCAGTGGCTCCTCGACTACGCCGACACGCTCGACATGTTGCGCGCCATGTGCCGCTCGCTCGCATGCGTCGTCCGTCCGTCCGGGCGGTTCGTACATCTCGGCGGTTGCTTCGATTCGATCTTCAATCACCCCGAAACTTTTGCACAGTACGGAATAGAGCTGGAGGTGCTCGAATCGCACGGCGATGGATCGCGCTGCCGCTGGACGGTGCGCGGCGGCGGGCAATCCGTCAGTGCGGAGAACACGATGTGGACACCGGCGACGATCACCGCCGAGCTCGAAGCGGCGGGTTTCGCCGACATACAGTGGCCGGGGGCTGAGATCGGCCCCGAAGGCGTGGCCGAGATGGGTGACGCCTACTGGACCGACTACCTGAAGCACCCCTACCACGCCGTCACCTGCGCCACCCGCCGGGTCACGTCGGGTGCCTGAGGGTAGAGCGATATAACGCAGAGCGAAATCTCCTTGCTGACCGTATAGCTGCGCTTCCCGGTTGTCAGCGGAGACCGCGGAATGTTGGATCTACGCAGATGTGCACATTCGCACCCACGTCCCACTGTCCAACCGGAGCCCGCTGGCAAGGGTGACCGCCTGCGCGCGGTTGGATCGCAGCTTGGTTCGCGTTAGACTCAATCCGTGACCGCTTCCGACAGAGACCGCGAATACATGCGGCGGATCGGCGTCTACAAGGAGCTCTCGCATCGCGAGGCGCATGCGGAACACTTGGCGCTCTCGCTGGACGAGAGGCTTCGGTGCAGTTGGCGCCTGTACCAGCGCTATCGCCATCGAGCACGGCGCGACGATGCACAGGATGATCCGACGCCGTTCTACGACAAGGCTCGCGAGCTCGGTCTCTACCAGCCCTGAGCGGCTGCATGGACGATCCGCTTCGCTATCTCGCCGGTCTTCTCGCCTCGCTCGGTACGGATTACGCGGTGATCGGTGCGCATGCGGTGAACTGTTGGCTCGAGCCGCGATTGACCGGCGACATCGACGTCACCGTCGCAGCGGATCGCGCCCAGCTCGATCGGTTGCGCGCGCGTCTCTCGGCGGAGGGCTTTCGAGTCGCGCGCGAGCACGGTGCCGGGGCACCGTCCGGACCGGATTTCGTCCGCTTCGTCTCCGCCGACGGCGAGGTCGTAATCGAGCTGCAAACCGCAAAGACTGAGTTGCAGCGTGAGGTCCTGCGGCGGGCCGTCTCCACTCCGGAGGGGCTGCGTGTAGCAACTGTGGAGGATCTCATCGTGCTGAAGCTGATCGCCGATCGAACCAAGGATCAAGCCGACCTCGAGGGACTCCTGGGCCTTGGCGCGATCGACTGGGCCTATGTCGAGAAGTGGGCGACGACCTGGGGTGTGCTGGATCGCCTACGTCGTAAGCGCGATCACCGCCCGTAGTGAAACGCCGAGATGCGCGATTCATCTGGCTCAGTGTCTCGTTCTGGGAGGGTGGAACCCCTGATCTCTAGCCCAACTTCCAAAGACGGATCCAAGAAAAAACCTCTTCGTGCGCGAGACCGTGCTGGCGGCAGCTCGTGGATGGGGACGGAAAGGGGACGCAATTAGATTCTTAGTTTATCGAGACTTCGCGGTGGCGGCGCGCAGGGTCATCGCAGGTGGTCGGCGATGCCCAATGGTCGCACGTCCAGATACCGCTGGCGTCATCTTCCGCCGCCTCAATCATGGGCCCGACAAACTAAGAAATTAATTACGTCCCCTTTTCCTCCCTCAGTCGACCGCGTCCTCCCGCTCGACCGAATCGGCGCCGAGATCGGCAGCTGGCACGCGCGCCAGTGTCCCGAAACACAGAGGGAAACCCATGGCCAAAGTTCTGATTGTCGATGATTCGCCCCTGATGCGCCGCCTGTTGCGCCGGATGTTGGAACCGCGCGCATACCAGGTCGTCGAGGCCACCGATGCGGCCGGCGCCATCCAAGGGTACACCGCGGAGACGCCCGACATCGTCCTGCTCGACCTGAACCTGGGCAGCACCTCCGGTCTGGACGTCCTGGCGCAACTACAGGCTCTCGACCGCGGCGTGCGAGTCATCATGGTCACCGCCGATACCGAGGAAGCGACCCGCATCGCGGTCGAGCAAGCGGGCGCGCGCGGCTTTCTATCCAAACCGCTCGAGCCGCAGCATCTGGCCGACACCATCGAGACGGCGCTCGCCTGACCCCTAGGCAGCGCCCGCCCGCATTCGCAAAAGCCAGGTCGCGTCTCAAGAAAACCGATCGATGAACGGGCGCATCGAGTTGAGGTCGATTGATCGATTGAGGGACGCAGGGACGACCGGTACGAGTTGCGCGACTCGGTCGGGTCGTCCCTGCGTCCCGTGTTCTGCTATGATCTCGCGGATGAGTCTGTCGATTTTCTCCTGGCGAGAGAAGCGACTCCGACTTCCCTCTTTGAAAAAGGGGGATTGAGGGGGATTTGTCCGAACGAATCCATCTCATCATCTCAAAATCCCCCCTGACCCCCTTTTTCAAAAGGGGGAATCTCGACCCTCGAGAAAATCGACAGACTCGTTCTTCTAGTTGGACCGGAGCGTGGCAGCAATACGAATATATGGCTCTCGGGGGCGGCCTGTGTTAATCTTCGTTTGTGCCGAAAGCACGGTTCGAGTGGGACGCTGCGAAGGATCGTGAGAACCAGAAGAAACACGGTGTTTCGTTCGTAAAGGCGCAGCACGCGTTCGTCGATCCGAACCGTGTGATTGCAAGGGATTTGTCCCACAGCTCGAAGGAGGAGCGATACTACTGTTTTGGCCAAGTCGAAGGTGGAGTTCTCACGGTCCGGTTCACGTACCGCGACGACGTGATCCGAATTTACGGCGCGGGTTACTGGCAAAGAGGGAAGCGAGTGTATGACAGAGAAAACAACTTACGCGGATGAGCCTCTGGGAAAGCTGGAAATCGTTGCCGACTTTCTGCCTCCGCCCGAAGACCTTGTCCTTCGCGACGAAGGCGTCAAAGTGACCATTGCCTTGAGCAAGCGAAGCGTCGATTTCTTCAAGTCCGAAGCCCGGAAACATGGCACCCAGTACCAGAGAATGATTCGGCGGCTGCTCGACGCCTATGCCGAATACCAAACGGGATCTCGGACCGGCCGTATCAGCGACCGCGAAAAGCACGCCGCGCCTGATACGTCCTCTTGCTTCGGTCCGTGCGGCTCGCGATCGACGAGTCGAAGAGTCAATCCAGGCAGTGCACCGCATCACCCCGGCGAATGGTGCCTGGTTTCACGACCTCGGCGTAGACGCCGGCGCATGGCAGTGTCCCGAAATCGCCAACGTCTCGCATGTTGTGTTGCGTGATTGGACGGAAAGAGGACGCAATTAGTTTCTAATTTTATCGAGACTTCGCGGTGGCGGCTACGAGGTCGCCGACGCGACCGACCTGGAACACTTCGTCGACCACCGGACGGTGGCTTACGCTTACCCCTGCCCTAACAGACGTTTGACGATGGCCTTGCCAGCACACGTCCTCGGTCCAAGACGCGCGCCGCCAGCGCGACCGGAAGTCGTGCCTAGTCGTCCGCGTCCATCTCGAGGGAAGCGTGGATGCTGGCTGGCTGAGCGTCCGGCGCCCTGAGTGTCAGGATGGCGAAGTTCCTACGGTTGGTGAAGGATCCCTCATCGTGGTCGAACCGGTAAGTGTCGCCAACTTCGTGGACGCCGCGCAGGATTAGCTCGCGCAGGCCGAAGAATGCCAAGGAGCCTGGTGGCTTGTTGGTAATGGGGCTCGTGATGATCTGCTCGCACAGCGGCTGCCATTCGCCGCTCACTCTTTGCTCAAGTATTGTCCGGCCACCGACATGCACGTCCCCGCCCACGATGAGGACGCGGCGATTCGCGTCGGCACCCAGCCAACGACGGATCTCCGCGAAGAACTCGATCTGCTCAGTGATGTGATCGGGATGGGTCCAGTGGTCGCGTAGGTCGCTGACTACAATCCCACCGGCGCCCGCCGTCACCCGTCCGACGTAGCACAGAGGGACCGAAGTGACGATTGCGAGCGCGTTGACCTGGGAGAGAGTGCCACTATGCAGTTCCTGGCGGAGCCACGTCCACTGCGCCGGACCAAGATAAGGGCGCTCCGGATGATAGCTGAAGCTTCGTCCAGTGCGCAGGTCTGCGAAGAGAACCCCTACCTGGCCATAGGCGTGCACGTGGGCCTCGTGGACGGCGGTCGAGTCCGGGGCTCCCCAGAGTGCGCGCTGGAATCGCTGGAAGACGGTGCGCGCAATCGTCCCGACGAACCACTCATCCGAATTGGGGTCGCGATCATGGTCATAACCGCCCCAGCTATTTCGGACCTCGTGATCATCCCAGATCATCAAGTTGGAAGCATGCGCGAGAACCTGTCGCGTCGGCGGATAGTTCCAGGTATGAAAGTATAGTTCTTCGAATGCACGCTCCCATTTGCGACGCAAGGCTTTTGTACGCCCGCCCTTGCGGACGTCCTCCAATGCGTGACCAAAGGTGGTATCGGCGTACACCTGGTCACCCACATGAAGCACCGTCGTGATCGTTCCAGGTCGGACCCATTTCTCCCAGAGGCGCTCCCACATGCGGGACTGTCCTTGCCGGACGGTGAAGTTACAGCTGAGTGCGGCCAGTCGCAGATGGTCGGCTGTCGCGGGCTTCGTCACGACGCGACCGGAGCGCCCTTCCACCGTTTTTCCGTCGAACTGAACAGATAGCGCGTACTCCGTCTCCGGGGCGAGACCACTGCAGGTGAGTACCACCACCTCACGCTTGCTGACAGTCGAAGCGTGCGCGGTGTACCGGACTCCCAGCCGTGGGCGTGAGCGTCACCCCCACGCTTCCGGGCTGCTCCAGCTGCAGCAATACGCGGGCACTCGAGGCATCCACCTCCCCAACAACAGGTCCGACGCATACAATATCAGCCATGATGTCCTCCGTTCCAAAGGATCCAAAGTCGCGGACGTAGAGCGTCACCTCTGGCGGCAAGTTCCTTCCTGAGATCTCGCAGCGATGTGTACTCGGCTAGGGGGAACTCGGTCATCTCCCGACCAGGCGGGTAGCACGTTCCCTTTCCCGCCATCAATTGGGGAAACCCCTTACAGAACTGGCGTTGGCGCTGATAGAGATCTAGTCTAGCGCGCTCTCCAGCTCGATCTCTCGCCACATCTCAACCGCCACCTCCACACCCCTCCGCGTCACCTCCGGATGCTCGGCCGCCAGTTTGGGCGCATAGGCCGTATTAGCTGAGAATTTGACGTAACGGGAAAGTATCGGACGTCGGGTGCAGGACGGTTTGCTCGGGCCGGCGGCGGATGTGCGTATGGCGCGCTCTGCAGAACGAGGGGTTCCCGGATGCCGGAAGCGGCTCGGCAGCGACACTGTCCGTCGTTCGGCCCTCGGGCCGACACAGGCTCGCCGTCGAAGGCCCCTGCTCCTTCGCCGCTTTCGGCACGGTATGGAATATACTTTACTGGTATCTCTCATGCTACCATATGAGCTAACACACAGGCCTCGAAGCCCCTCGAGGAAAGCAACGAGGCGGCCTCCCCGGTCGGGCTCTGCGGGAGGACTCCGCCTCTTTGCACCCGAGCGCGGTCAGAAGCCGATACAGGTGAAACCGAGCGCGCGCGCAGCGGTGGCCTGCCGAGTGTCGTGCGTGGCGAAGACCATGGATGAGCCGCGGCGCTCTTGAAACAGCAAGGCTGCGGCAAGATGCAACGCATCGAGCGTCTTGACGGCCGTCGCCATCGGCAAGGAGGCACGCCGCAACACCACGCGGCTCAAACGGATCCGCCCGATCGACGCCTCCAGATCCGTCAACCGCTCCTGCGCAGCCACCACGCCGTCGTCATCGAGCGCTCCGTCCAGCCGCAGACGGTCGATGACCCGTCGCGCCTCGACGCCCGAGAGCTCACTCGTGTAGGCGCGCTCCCAGGCACCCCACTCTTTCAAGACCGGTTGCTGCCCCAGCAGCACGCGCAGGAGAACGCTGGTGTCCAGGTACGCGATCACCGCTGGTCACGGCTCTCACGCAAGAGCTTCACGACGTCGACGCGGCGGCGCAGCCGGAGCGGCTCAAGCTTCGCGAGAGCGCGCGGCGGCTGCGCCGGCTCGACGACCTGGAGATCATCGCCCTGCTCTTCGAAGGGGATCAGCCGCGCGATTGGCGTGTGCCGATCGTGTACGACCACCGTCTCGCCGCGGCGTACGGCGGAAAGATACTCGCTCAGCCGCGCCTTGAGCCCGGACACGTTCGTCTCTCTCATGACCTTCATATGACCAGATCAGGTCATGACGTCAACCGCACGGCAATCCGCGGCCGATGACCACCTTTGGCCGAGTTGCGCCGACTCGGACAACTCGGACCAAACGTCCCCTCCTTGTCGTTGGCGATCGACTTCCCTTCGCCAACAACCAAACCGCAACTCGACAACCTGCAGTCAGCGGCGTCGCCCGGCCACGCGCAGCCGGAAGCCCTGGCCGGTCACGATCGAGCGCGGCACGGCGGGCACTCGGCCGCCGCGCGGCAGGACGATCTTCATCGACGTGCGCGACAGGATGTCGCGGCGTACGTCGATGCCGGGCATGCGCTGCACGAGCTCGACGCCACGCTTGGTGAGGCGGAAAACGCCGACGCCGGTGACGTAGAAGACCTTCTTCCCGGCGGCCAGGGCCGCCGGCCCGTTGAAGGTGATCTCGTCGACGCGGTCGACGAACTTCGGCGTCCCCTCGCGGGCGATGCGGACCGTGCCGTCGTCGACCTCGAGCACGGCGCGCGCCATCCAGGCGCTGACGAACACGATCGTCCGGGCGCAGGTGGTGAGGTCGATGAAGCCGCCCGGCCCGACGTAGTCGCGAATCGTCGGCCCCCGCTTGGAGACGTTGACGTTGCCCTGCGAGTCCACCTGCAGGGCGCCGAGACAGGTGGCGTCCAGCCTCTCGTAGCAGAGCTTGAAGATCTCGGCGGATGACACGATCCTCTCCGGGCAGACCGAGGTGCCGAAGTAGATGCCGGGAGCCGGTACGCCGCCGATGACGCCGCTCTCCGTGAGCAGGGTGAGGTCGTCGAGCAGCCCCGCCTCGAACACGACGCGGCACACCTCCTCCGGGAGCCCGACGCCGATGTTGACCAGGGCGCCCTTGCCGACGCTGGCGGCGAGCACCGACGCGGCGAGCCGCGCCACCGCCCGGTCGACCGCCGAGCGGCGCGGCGTGAAGCCGGCGATCCAGTTGACGAAGCGAACCCGCTCCAGCCCCTCCGCGATGGACACGTCGCACTCGGTGGTGAACATCGGCCAGTGGTTGCGGTGCGGGATGCCGCCCGCCTGCTCGGTGTCCGGGTAGTAGACCACGGCGTCGATCATGTCGGCGGGAAGAAAGACGTCGCCGTAGCCCTCGTCGACGACGAGCCCGACGTTGGCGATCACCCGGCCGCGGTTCCGCTTCGCCGCGCGGGCGATCTCGCGCGCCTCGCCGATCATGGCGGCGTTCTTGACGTAGACGTTTCCCTTGCGGTCCGCCGCTGGGACGTTGAACACGGCGACGTCGATCTTCGGAATCCGATAGCGCAGCCGCTCCCCGCGCACGGAGATCAGCTGCTCGCGTCCGCCCGCGATGGCGGAGCCCGTGCCGACGCGCGGATCGACGAAAGTGCCGACGCCGGTGCGGCTGAGCAGCGAGCTGCGGCCGGCGCCGAGGCCGTCGAGCAGCAGGGCCATCGTGCCCTGTGGAAGGCAGTGCAGCGTGCAGCGCCCGGCGGCGGCGAGGCCGAGCATCGCCTTGCAGGTCTCGAAGTGACCGGCGACGAAGCGGGTGCACAGGCCTGGCCGGCCCAGATCCTCGATCGTCCCTGGAGCCAGGCCGCGGCCGCCGTGGCCGGCGATGCTCATGACGGTGAGGCCGGCCGGGTGGCCGGTCTTCTCGAACGACTCTCGAATCGCCCAGTAGACGACCGACGCCCGCTGCGTGCCGCCGATCCCGGAGTCGGCGACCACGTCGCCGTCACCGATCAGGCGAACGGCTTCGATCGGGCTCATGAACTTCGCATTGTCCTTCACCGGGCTCGGGTAGTGGGTATTGCGCCACACCCAGCCGAGCGCCGAGCGCGCGAACTGGGCAAGAATCTGCCCCTGGACGAGGAGGTCCATGCGCGCCGGATGTTATCATCAAGGGGAGGGTTGTCGAGCTGCGGGTTGTTGGTTGTTGGTAGGGGAACGTGGATCGGCCAGCCAACAACCAAACAACGAACAACCAACAACCCGCAATGAGTCATTGTCCAATGGCGGGCGGAGAGGTAAACGATCGTTTGTATCGCGGGAGGGACATGTCGAGCAGCAGATCGATCGCCGTGGACGGAACAATCCATCCGGACTTCTACCCGTTGGCCGTGGCCCTGCGCCGCCAGCTGGCCAGCTACCCCGGCGGCGCCGCGGTGTGCGTCTACCACCGCGGCGAGTGCGTGGTGGACCTCTGGGGCGGGAGAAGGGACGCGGCGGGGCGGCCGTGGGCGAGAGACACCATGGCGCCGAGCTTCTCCACCACAAAGGGAGTGGCGTCGACGCTGCTGCACATCATGGTCGATCGCGGCCTGCTCGATTACGACGATCCGGTATGCCGGTACTGGCCCGAGTTCGCGCACGCGGGCAAGGAGAAGATCACGGTGCGGCAGGTCCTGGCGCACCAGTCGGGGCTCTACCACATCCGGCAGATGATCGACCGCGCCGACCGGATGCTCGACTGGAGTTACATGATCGGGGCGATCGAACGCACGGCGCCGATCCACGAGCCCGGCACGCGCACCGGCTATCACGGTCTGACCTACGGCTACCTGGTCGGCGAGATCCTCCAGCGGGTCACCGGGAAGTCGTTCTCGCAGCT
This sequence comes from uncultured bacterium, assembly GCA_963721115.1. GTDB lineage: Bacteria > Desulfobacterota > Binatia > HRBIN30 > CADEER01 > CAVRIA01. Next base: position 78,647 of record CAVRIA010000012.1, on the reverse strand, counting down.
CGTCCGCCAGGAGATCGCCGCGCCGCTGGGGCTGGACGGCATGTACGTCGGAACACCGCGCCGCGAGCTGCACCGCGCCGCCAAGCTGATCTGGCCGAAGGGACGGATCATCGACCTGCCGCTGCCGCGCGGTCTTGGCGGCAGCGCCTTCGCCGAAACCCTGGCCGGCGCGGCGGCGATCGCCCAGCGCGTGCTGCGCGTCCCCGGCATCCAGCTCGATCTGCAGAGCATCCTCGACGCGCTCGCACCGCGCGGTATCACGTCCTTCGACTTCGGCGCCGAGAAGACCCTGCGCGCGGCGATTCCGGCTGCGAACGGCCTGTTCACCGCGCGGTCGCTGGCCCGCATGTACGCGGCGCTGGCGGGCGGGGGAGAGATCGACGGGGTGCGGCTGCTCTCGCAGAGGACGCTGGCGCGCGCCACGCAGGTCCAGACCAGGGTCGCGCGGCAGGTGGTGATCCCCTTCGAGATGCGCTGGCGGCTCGGCTATCACGGCGTCTTCACGACCCGCGGCATCCCCCGCCGCGGCTTCGGGCACTTCGGCTTCGGCGGCTCGGGAGGGTGGGCCGATCCGCGCCGCAACCTGGCGGTCGGCCTGATCGTCAACAGCGGCCTGGGGACGCCGTTCGGAGATCTGCGCATCGCCCGCATGGGAGGCGCCGCGTTGCGCTGCGCCAATGAGCGCCCGGGAAAGGAGCGCGCGCGGCGCGCGCGGCGCTCCGCCTGGCCCGGGTGGCTGATCCCGTCCGAGCTCTGGCGCGCATGAGGTGAGCGGATGGACGCGAAAGGGTACGAAAGGCTGTCGGCGCAGGACGCGTCCTTCCTCGTCTTCGAAACCCCCGAGACGCCGATGAACGTCGGCGGCGCATCGATCTTCGGAGGCGGGCCGCGGCTGGGACGAGGCGGCGGACTCGACATCGAGCGCATCAAGCGGCACATCGCCTCGCGTCTCCATCGCGTTCCGCGTTACCGCCAGCGGCTGGCCTACGTTCCGTTGGCGAACGAGCCGGTCTGGATCGACGACGACCGCTTCGACATCGACTACCACGTACACCACATCGCCCTTCCCCGGCGAGACGGAGATCGGGCGCTGAAGCGGCTGACCGCCGACATCCTGGCCCAGCCGCTCGACCGGCGCCGGCCGCTGTGGGAGTTCTGGGTAGTCGAGGGTCTCGACCGCGGGCGCTTCGCCACCGTCACCAAGGCCCATCACTGCATGGTCGATGGCGTCTCGGGCCTCGATCTGGCGGTAGTGGCGATGCGGGTCAAGCCCGACACCCGGATCGAGAGGGCCCCGGCGTGGCAGCCCCTACCGGCACCGCCGGGCATCGAGCTGCTGCGCGACGACGTGTTGCGGCGGGCGCGACTTCCCTTCGCGCAGGCCCCGCGGGGGCGCGGCGGCGACGCGCTGCGGTCCGACCTGGGCCAACGCCTGACGGCGGTCTGGAACACCGTCAGCTCCGGCTTGCAGGGCGCGGCCGACACGCCGCTCAATCGTCCGATCGGGCCGCACCGCCGCGTCGACTGGCTGCAGGTCGACCTGGCCGAGGTGAAGCGGGTGAAGAATCACTTCGCCGTGACGGTCAACGACGTCGTGCTGGCCACCGTTGCCGGCGCCGTGCGGCGCTTCTTCAAGCGGCGCGGAGCGAAGACCAGGGGGGCCGACTTCCGTGTCGCCATTCCGGTCAACGTCCGCGCTCCCGGCGATCGCTCGCTCGGCAATCGTGTCTCCGTCTGGCTGATGGCCGTTCCCATCGACGAGTCGGATCCGGTGCGTCGGCTGAAGAAGGTGAACCGGACGACGACCGCCCTCAAGGAGAAGCGAGAGGCGCTGGGGGCCGACTCCGTCATGCGGATCCTGGAGTGGACCGGCACGGCGATCCTGTCGCTCGGCGTCCGCTTCGCCAACCGCATGTCGCCGTACAACCTCATCGTCACCAACGTACCCGGCCCGCCGTTCCCGCTCTATTTCCTAGGCGCGAAGCTGCTGGAGGCGTACGCGCAGGTGCCGCTGTTCACGAACCAGGGGCTGGGCGTCGCGCTGTTCAGCTATGAGGACAAGCTGTTCTGGGGCTTCAACGGCGACTGGGACCTGATGCCGGACCTGGCGGACTTCGCCGCCGACGTCGATCTGTCGTTCCGCGAGCTGAGCCGCGCGGCGGGATCGAAGCGATCCCGGCGATGAGAAGCGAGCGAACGACCCGCACCGGTCGTCGGACGGGCCGGATCCTCGCCGTGCTGCTCGCCGCCGGCGCGGTGTGCGCAGCGGAGGCGAAGGAGAGGGAGACGGTCGACTGGCGCGATGCCGCGCGCTGCGTCGGGCGCGTCTGCGGCGTGCGCGGCACGGTGCAGGAGGTCGCCGACGAGGGCTCCGCGCTGCGCCTGTTCTTCGACGCGGAGGATCACCGGACGTCGGTGCTTCTCATCCGCGGCCTTCTCGTGTCCTGGCCGGACTACGCCGCGCAGACGATCGTCGCCACCGGACCGGTGCGGCGCTTCCGCGATCAGATCGAGATCGTCGTGCGCGCCCCGAAGGGCGTCGAGGTGCTGCCTCCCGTGGGAACCGCCGCACCGGCCACCACCACCACGGCGGCGCAGCCCGAGACGCCCTCTCCCGCTCCATCGACCGCGGCCCCCGCCACACCCACCCCCGCGGCAAGCCCGCGGTCGAATCAGCGCGAGGTCGAGCGGCTGCGCGAGCGCGTCCACGATCTGGAGGAGCGCCTGCACGAGCTCGAGAGCCGGCCCTAGCGCTGTCGAGCCTGAGCCCGGCCGTCGTCGAGTTCGCCTGACCCGCGGTGTCTCGAGCGGGACCGACGGCGGGTCAGGCGTTGGCCGGCGTGCTCACCGTGCGTGAAACAAGGGCTCGAAGCGGCTCAGCAGACGCGACAGCGGCGCGCGTCCCGCCCTCTCCGGCAGCCTCCGCAGCAGGCGCCGCAGACCTGCGTAGGTCGGCGACCGGTTGAACAGCGGGCCGCTGCAGTCGACGGCGCCGTCGCGCACGACTCCCGGATATTTGGCGACGAAGAGGTCGTGGTCCGATGAGTGGCGATGGAAGGTCCAGGTCGAAACCGTCAGCCTGCCGTAGTGGCAGATCGCTCCGGCATCGGCGACGATCACCTCCAGGCCCGCGGCCCGCATGCGGAGCAGGTAATCGATGTCGTTGTACGACCCGCCGAACTGCTCGTCGAGGGCGCCGACCATCGACCAGCACTGGCGCGTCATCATGTTCAAGTTGAAGGTGAGAAAGCTCGGCACGAAGGTGCGGCGGCGGATCACCCAGTGCCACACCTGCGCCGGGTAGTCGCTGGCGCTGAGATACGGTGCCGCCATGGCCGCGCCGGTGCGGCGCAGCTCGGTCCGCAACGGGGTGTCCCACCCCGGGGCAACCAGAATATCGCTGGCGCAAGTGACGAGCAGATCGCCGCGTGCCATGGCCAGGCCGCGGTTGTAGGTGCGTGCGAAGCGTTCGGGCTCCGGCGCGGCGTGATACGATGCGCCGATCGAAGCGCAGAAGCGGATCATGTCGGCGCAGGGAGCGCCCGAGCCGTCGAGCAGCAGGAGCTCCAGGCGGCTGGCGGTGCATTCGGCGAGACAGCTCAGACAGAGCTGCGTCATGAGCCGGAGCCGTTCCGCTCGCCGCGGATTGAAGTAGCTGACGACGACGCTGACGAGCTCGTCGGGAAGCGCGCCTCCACCGCTTCGTCCGCCCGCCGGGATCTGCCGGTCCTCGACGATGCGTGCGCCGCCGATGTCCGTATCGCTCACGGTGCGCTCACCGTTCCCCCCTTTTTGCGGATGGTGGCGAAGCTACGCCCGGCGCCTGACCCGGGCAAAGGCAAGGTCGCCCCGATACTCGGCGATCGTGCGCCGCAATCCCTCTTCCAGCGGCGTCGTGGCACGGAAGCCGAACAACCTCTCCGCCTTGCTCGTTTCCAGGCAGCGTCGCGGCTGCCCGTCCGGCTTGCTGCTGTCCCACACGATCTCGACGTCGAGCCCGACCAGGCGGGCGATCATGCGAATGAGATCCTCGATGCTGATTTCCAAGCCGGACCCGAGGTTCACGGGAGCGCTCGAATCGTACCTCTCCGCCGCAAGCAGAATGGCTTCGGCGCAGTCCTCGACGTAGAGAAACTCGCGCGTCGCCGCGCCCGTGCCCCACACTTCGATCGCCTTCCTGGACGCCTGCTTCGCTTCGACGCACTTGCGGATCAGGGCGGGAATCACGTGCGATGTATCGGGGTCGAAGTTGTCTCGCGGGCCGTAGAGGTTTACCGGCAGAAGGAAGATGGAGTTGAAGCCGTACTGCTGGCGGTATGCCTGCGACTGCACCAGCAGCATCTTCTTTGCCAATCCGTATGGGGCGTTCGTCTCCTCCGGGTAGCCGTTCCAGAGCTCTTCCTCTCTGAACGGTACCGGCGTGAACTTCGGGTAGTCGCATACGGTCCCGATGGCGACGAACTTGCCGACGCCGGCGCGCCATGATTCGTGGAACAGCGGCGCCCCGATCATCAGGTTGTCGTAGAAGAACTCCGCCGGCGCGGCGCGGTTGGCGCCGATGCCGCCGACACGGGCCGCCAAATGGATGATCAGGTCGACGGCATTGCCGTCGCGAAGGGTATCTTCCAGCAGGCGCCGAATCGCCGACAGGTCGCGCAGATCGTAGTCACGACTTCGCGGCACGATGATCTCCGCCGCCCCGCGAGCCCGCAACCTCTCGACCACGAAGGAACCGACAAACCCGGCCCCGCCGGTGACGAGCACTCGCTTGTCCCGCCAGAATGCCATCGCGGTCACTTCTAGTCGCAGACCCAGCAGGCCGGCAAGGCATCGTCACGGGCGGCGGTGCCGCCAGTCGGTGCGGGCTCGAGCGCATGCGTCCGGTGGACCGGCCGAGCCGCCCGGCAAGACCCCTGAGCCTCAGGCGAGCGCCGCCTGTGCCTTGACGCGCGCGATGTCGAGCCGGCGGGTGAGCTCCGCCCGCGCCGCCTCGACCGCGTCGGGGTCGGCGTCCGGCGACACGAACAGCGGCTCGGCGAAGGCGAAGGCGATGCGCGAGAACGGCAGCGGCACGATCGTCCGGTCCCACGAGCCGACCCGGAGGAGCGGCCGCGCCCACCACGTGCCGGGGACGATCGGCAGGCCGGTGGCGCGCGCCAGAAGCACGGCACCGGCTTTGGCGACGCGCGCCGGTCCGCGCGGACCGTCGACGATCACGCCGGCGCTGACGCCGCCGGCACGCACCGCATCGATCATCTGGTCGAGGGCGTGCCCGCCGCCATGGCGGCTCGAGCCGCGCACGCTGCGCATGCCGAAGCGCTCGACCGTGTCGGCGATGATGTCGCCGTCGCGGCTGCCGCTGACCATGACCACGCCGTCGGTGCGGTCGCGGAAATGATAGGGCAACATCATCATCCCCTCGTGCAGCCCGGCGAAGATGATCTGCTCGCCGCCCGCCAGGCAGCGATCCTCGAGCTCGCGATCGACGAAGCGGATGCGGCTGGTGCGGAAGACGAGGTAGGACAGGAGCTGCACCAGGCGCGGCAGCAGGTAGCGCAGTGCCCCGTTCAGCCGCCCGCGCAGCAACCGACCGCTGCGGCTGCGGCGCGCCGGTGGCTCGTGCGGGAGGGGAGGCACCCTCGTGTCGTACCGTACCCCGCCGGCCCGGACAAGGTTCCCGGCGCGTCGGGCAACATCGGCTCCCGGCCGAGCCATGAAGCGCCTGGTTGCGCCGCGCGAGATGAGCCTCCGGCTTGACACTGGTGTATGCATCTGCGTACATGGGATGTAGTCACTTGCGTACATTCGAATCGTGCAGCAATCCGGTCGGCGAGCAGCGATCCATGCCGGACAAGGAGAAGCCATGTCTTCAGGCGCGCGTTTTCTTTTCACCTCGTTCTTGGCCCTGTGGCTCACCGGCGCCGCCGCCGCGGCGTCTGCGACGCCGTGTCTGACGCCGCTGGCTCCGGACGAGCCGCTCTGCAGTCCGGCCCTCGCCGATTCGGCCTGGCCGATCTCGCACCACAACCCGTACGCGCAGGGATCGTCCGGCTTGCCCGGTCCCGCCTCCGGACAGACGGTCACGGCGCAGCACGTCGATCTCACCGGGCCGCCGATCACCCTGGCGATCAGCCCGAGCTACGCCGACGGTCAGGCCGCGCTATGGGGAGCGGAGCTGGGGTTGACGAACGCGGTGTTCAAGCTGGACACGGGAACGTTCACGCTGATCGACAGCTACGTTCCGGCCGACAGGGAGACGAACCCACCGGTGATTCCCCTCGGCGTGAGCGGCGCCTACTCGGTGGTCGATCGCGATTCGAACTTCATCCTCGGGCGCGCCAATTTCGTGGAGATCTATCGCGACAGCATCGCCGGCGACCGCTCCTCGCCGATCGAGCTGGCCAAGCGCGTCTTCCTGCCCGCCAGCGCCTTCTGCCGCGCCAGCGACCTGCTGGTCGGCGGCGTGATGCTGCCCGACGGTCACCTCGCCTTCGTCACCCAGCAGGCCGCCGTCGGCGTCATCCCGAGCGACGAGGCGGACATGGACGCCGCCAACGTGGTCTCGCTGCCCTCCGAGAACGGCGCCGCTTGCGACGACACCTCGATTCCCGACGGTGACCTCGAAACGGTCTCCAACAGCATCGCGGCCGACGAGTACGGCGGCATCTACGTCGTCACCAACAGGGCGGTCATCAAGTACCAGTGGGACGGCGCCGCGCTGAGCAAGGTCTGGCGCACCGCCTACGAGTCGGACCCGCCCTTCTCCGTCCTGCGGCTCGGCCCCGGCTCCGGTTCGACCCCGAGCCTGATGGGGACGGCGTTGGACGACGATCACTTCGTCGTCATCACCGACGGCCGCGAGCTCATGCACCTCGTCCTCCTGTGGCGCGACGAGATCCCCGCCGACTGGCAGCCGATCGCCCCCGGCGTCGATCCGCGCATCGCCTGCGAGGTCCCCGTCACCTTCGGCGATCCGAACGCGACCCGTACGCTGTCGGAGCAGTCGGTCCTGGTGCGCGGCTACGCGTCGGTCGTGGTGAACAACCTCCTCTCCGACGAGAGCAACATCCAGAGTCCCATCCCCGCCCTCGCGACAGCGCTCGCGGCGCTCGAAGGGGGCAATCCCGCGGTCGCGCCGCACGGGGTCGAGCGCATCGATTGGGACCCGCAGACGCGTACCTGTCACACCGTGTGGACGAACCCGACGATCAGTCTGCCGAACGGCATCCCGACGATGAGCGAGGCGACCGGTCTGATGTACGGCATCGGACAGCGCGAGGGCAGCTGGGGCCTGGAGGCTCTCGACTTCGCGAGCGGCGCCTCGCGCTTCTTCGTTCCCAGCGCCCAGACGACCTGCTCGCAGATCGTGCTCGACCAGGTCGCGGCCTCGATTCTCGGCCCGATCCTGTCGCCCGTCCTGCAGCGCCTCCCCGCCAGCTGCGAGAACTCCATCTTCGCCGCGACCGAGGTCGGACCGGACGGAACGATCTACACCGGAACCTTCCAGGGCGCTTCGCGCTTCGTTCCCGACTCGGTCGTTTCGCTCGCCGCGCGCCGCCAGGCACAGGCCGGCGTCGGACAAGGCGACGACCTCGCGAACCGCGGTCTCGCCGCACTGACGTCGGACGTCGAGCGCGCCCGCGATGCGATTCAGCGCGGACAGGTGCAGCTCGATGCCACGCGGGACGCCATCGCCGCCGCGGCCGCCGCCGGCGAGCTCGACGCGTCATCCGAGGCGGGCGCCGACGCCCGCACGGCGAGCGCCCGCGCGCACTTCGCCGCCGCGGAGGCGGCGCTCGACACCGACGCCACTCTCAGCGCCAGTGAGCTGGGCGATGCCCGCGACGATCTCGCCGCGGCGCAGGACTGGCTGACTCCCTGCCCCCCGGCCCCGCAGACCGGATGCCGGGTCGCCGCGCGGAGCACGCTGCGGATCGCGACGTCGGCCGGGATGACCAGGATCGCCTGGCGGTGGGACGGCGCCGACGACTCCGCCGCCGCGACCCTGCCGGATCCGACGCGCGACGCCGAGTACGCGCTCTGCCTGTACGCCGGAGACGGCGGCGTACGCGCGGGCCAGCTCGTCATCCCGCCCGACCCGTACCGATGGAGACGGCGCCGCAGAGCCGACGGTTTGATCTATCGAAGTAAGGAGTCCTCGCAGGCGGCGCGGGTTCTGATTCGCGAGAGCGGCGGAAGCGCACGCGTTCGCATCACCGCCCGCGGAACCGGTCTCTCCACGCCCACCCTGCCGGCGTCCACTCCCCTGGTCGCGCAGCTGGTGAACGGCGACAGTGATCTCTGCTGGGGAGCCGTCTTCGACGGCGCCGCGATCAAGCGCAACGACTCGACGACATTGAAGGCCGCCTCTCGCTGACGCGAGTGAGCCGAACACAGGAGTCGCGAGATGAGCCGCCGTCCGAACATCCAGCGCCAAAGTTCCGCGCCCAAGAAGCCAGCTCCGCGAAAACGACGTCCGGCCGAGCGAGCGGCGCCTCGACGCGCGCGGCGAGCGAAGAAGCGGGCGAAGCCGGCGCGCGAGTCCCTACTCGACGCGGCGGCGGTGCTGTTCGGCGAACGCGGCCCCGCCGCCGTATCGACGCGCGAGGTCGCCTCCTTCGCCCGGGTGAACAACGGGCTGATCCACCGCCACTTCGGCACCAAGCGCGAGCTGCTGCGGCAGACCCTCGACCAACTCGCGGGCGAAATCTCGCAGGCGGCGCCGGACGCGGACGACCCGCAAGCGCTGCTGCGCTTCTTCGATGCGACGCGCGAACGAGCCCGCTACTGGCGTCTCCTGGCGCGCTGCCTGCTCGACGGCGTCCCCATGCGCGAGCTGCAGAGCAGCTTCCCGACCGTTCGCCGCATCATCGATCTGGTCCAAGAACAGCGCGGCCGGAAAGCAACCGCCAGTGAGCTCGATCCGCGCTCGCTCGGCGTGGCGATGACCGCCATGGGTCTCGGGTGGCTCGTCTTCGAGCCCTTTCTCGTCGAGGCGGCGGGACTCGACGGCAGCGCGGTGGAATCGCACCGCGAAGAGATGCGCAGGATCCTCGCCCACATCCTGCACTGACCACCGGTGCGTGATCGGTCATCCTTTTCCACTGGTTCGACCGGGTCGCCATCTTCGTTGTACAAGTGGGCAATGGGCATTTCCGTGGCGGAGCGGCGCGCGGCGTTTCGCCGGCTTCACGAGGACGGCTGTTTCGTCATTCCGAATCCGTGGGATGTCGGCTCGGCCCGCTACCTGGCGTCGCTGGGCTTCCGCGCGTTGGCGACCAGCAGCGCCGGCGCCGCCTACGCGGCGGGGTTGCCGGACTACGGCGTCGAGCGCGACAGCGTCCTGGAGCACGTCGGCGCGATCGTCGCGGCGACCGACCTGCCGGTGAACGCCGACTTCGAGTCGGGCTTCGCCGCTGAACCGGAAGGCGTCGCCGAGAGCGTCCGCCTCTGCGTCGCTGCCGGCGTCGCCGGACTGTCGATCGAGGACTCGACCGGCGATCCGGCGCGGCCGCTCTTTCCCCTCGACGACGCGGTGTCCCGACTGCGGGCGGCGCGCTCGGCCATCGATGCGGCGGGTGGCGACGTGCAGCTCACCGGACGCGCCGAGTGCTTCCTGGTCGGGCACGACGACGCGCTGCGCGAGTCGACACGGCGCCTGATCGCATACGCGGAAGCGGGGGCCGACGTCCTCTACGCACCTGGACTGCGCAGCCGCGAGCAGATCGAAGCGGTCGTGCGCGCCGTCGCGCCGAAACCGGTCAACGTGCTCATGTCGTCGCCCACCGGCCTCGGCGTCGCCGACCTCGCCGCGCTCGGCGTGCGCCGCATCAGCGTCGGTTCGGCGCTTGCGCGCGCCGCGTGGGGAGGCTTCCAGCGCGCGGCGCGGGAGATCGCCGAACGCGGCACCTTCGAAAATCTCGCCGGCGCCGCGCAGGTTCGCGATCTGAACGCGCTCTTTGCCCCGTACAAGAAGCGCTGACCCGGGCTGCTCGAGGCGCGGCAGCAGAATCGTAGACTGCCGATGGAGATTGCCACCCGACGCGCGTTCCTGGCCTTGGTTTTGGTGCAGGCCGCCCACTCGGTAGAGGAATACGTTTTCTACCTTGCGTAACAGCGTCCGCCCTCGGCGGAACACTTTTCGGCTCCGCTGTCATCTCCAGAAGAGCGGCTCGAGGCATATTGACACAAACGCCAGATGGCGGTATGCGCATAAAAGTGCGCACAACAGTGATCATTGATGACGACCTCATGCGGCAGGCCAAGCAGCGGGCTGCCGACAGCGGCCTGAGTCTGAGCCAGGTCGTGAATCGGGCTCTGCGAGAAGTCTTCTCGCAAAAGGGGCCGGTCGAACCGCTCCCCCCATTCCGGATGGTGACGTACGGTCGCGCTGCCCCTCGCGTCGACCACCGGCCGGGCGAGCTCTCCGGGGCGCTCGAAGAAGAAGACGAAGAGTCGCTTCGGGGCTCCTGATCATGCTGATGCCCGACGTGAACGTCCTGGTCTACGCGCACCGCGAGGACGAGGCGGTACACGAGGCTGCGCGCGACTGGGTCGATGCCATGGTCAATTCGAACGAAGCCTTCGCGCTTTCGGGGCTGGTGATCGTGGGCTTCGTGCGCATCGTCACCAACCGGCGCATCTACGATCATCCGACCCCGACGTCGCTGGCTCTCGCCGCGATGGACTCGATGCTCGCCCGACCCAACTGCCGGCTGTTACTGCCCGGCTCGCGCCACTGGCAGCTGGTCAGCGAGCTCTGTCGCGACACGCAAGCGGTGGGAAAGGCGGTGGCCGATGCCCAGCACGCGGCCGTGGCCATCGAGCACGGCTGCGAATGGGTCTCGAGGGATCGCGACTTCGCGCGCTTCGAGGGCAACGGCCTGCGCTGGAAGCGATTCGACGCGTGAAGGGCTCATCGCCCAAGGCGATGCATGCGGCGTAGGACGAGACGATCAAAGAACCAGCGGACCCGAAAGCCACCGTAGCTCAGCCCCTTCACTCCGACGGGCAGAGGTCGAGCGTCAGGATGAAGAGGTCCGTGGCGCCGGGGCGCCTCTCGGCAAGGACGGTGATGCGCTGCTCCGGGCGAGCGGCGGCGAAGCGCGCCAGGACGGCGCGCTCTCCCTGCAGCGTGTAGCGGTCGGGCTCGGCGGGCGCCGCGCCCGCACCGCGCTCGTTGAAGCCGAAGACGCGCCACTCGGCGGCGAAGAACGGCTGGTCCTCGCCCAGCACGGACAAGGTGAGCTGGCGCTGCACCTGCAGGCCGTCGGGCTTCGAGGATCGGTACCCCTGCAGACGCACCAGCTCGCGCACCGACTGGGGCATGACGTTGTGCGCCGACGCCGGCGCGGCGGCGCACAACGCCGCGCCGAGCATCGCGCCGAGAAGATTCGATCGCCACCGCATGGCCGCAAGCCGGATCTCACGTCACTCCGAGCGCCGTGAATCCGAATGCTCGGGCACCGGGAAGCCCTTCTCGATCAGCTTCTTGATGTCGGGGTTGGGATGGGTCGCGGCGATGCGATCGAGAACGACCTTGTGGTGCGGGCCGGGCACGGTCATCAGCAGGGCGACCGCGTAGCGCTGCGATTCGGGAGGCGCGTTCAGCGCCAGGCGGCCGAACGCGTCGGCCGCCGCGTCGCCGCCGACGGCGAGGATGGCGCGCCCCGCCGCCTGTTGCAGGTCGCCTTGCGTCTCCGCAAAGGCGCGCTCCAGCGGCGGCAGCACCTCCGGCTTGCCGAGCTCGCCGAGCGCCTTCATCGCCTCCTCGCGCACCGATGGATCGGGGTCCTGCAGAACGATCGGGGCCACCTGCGAGACCGCGTTCACCCCTTCCCGTCGCAACAGCTCGCGCACCGCCTGCGCCCGCACGCCCGGCTCGCGGCTGGCCAGCCTGGCCTCGAGCTGGTCGATTCCCGGCCCGGCACCGAACCCGTCGAGCGCCCGCCACGCCGCCGCCATCACCTCCGGCGGCGACTCCAGGTCGCGCAGGGTCGGAACGAGGTCCCGCATGTCCCCCGCCGCGACGTCCTGGATCAGCTCGATGCGCACACGCGGCGGCAGATCGGAGCGGCGCAGGTCCTCCTCGAGCACCTTCTGCTCCGCCTGGTTCGGCTGTCTCTTGGCTTTCGCCAGCGTCTTCAGCCGCCCGGCGCCGTCCTCGACGAGGAACGGGTGGCGCGCGGCGAGCAGATCGAAAGTGAGGCGCCACTCGAGCTGGGCGCGCATGGTGGGATCCCTCTCCGGCTTGCGGCTGTCATTCACGATGCGGCCGACCAGCTTGGACATCTGGTCCAGGTCGGCGCTGTCCTCGGCGACGAGCACCGAGCCGTACTCGCGCAGCGGCTCGAAGTATCGTCCCTTGGGAAGCGCCTGCACGACGTCCGTCGTGCGCCGCGCCGGCCGCAGAAAAACCAGCACGTAGGCGCCGCTCTTGAAGACCGGCGGCGTCGCCATGTCGCGGTGCTCGATCACGGCGACGGACGACGGCCGCGGCTCGTCCTTCCCCTGCTTCAGAAACGCGATCGGGGTCAGATCGGCCACCACCAGGCGTCCCTCGGCGTAGGGCTTCACCTGTCCCACCTGCGCCGCGACGACCCGCCGCGAGCCCGAGATGAGCGCCCGCAGGCTGGGCGTCTGCACGGCGGCGAGCGCAGCCGCCGCGTTCAGCCCGGCGAGGACGAGGGCCGCCGCGAGAAGCCAGTGGCGCGCCGCCGCGGAGGCGGCGGTCTCGATGAGACCCGCCGCCTCCGCGGTGGCCGAGTTTCGGCGCGACATCCCGCTCAAGGAGCGACCTTGAGCCCGGGCGCGGTCCAGCCGTCGTTGCCGAGGTCGATGAAGATCGGATTCGTGAAGGCGAGGGCGGTGATGCCTTCCTCGTTCAGGTTGCCGTCGGTGAGGTTCGCCAGGGTTGTGTTGGTGCCCTGCTCGAGGTCGTTGGGGATGATCGGGAACAGCGGCTTCGACACGCCGTCGGTGCCCTTCACCATCACGACGATCCAGGCGTCCTCGCTGAGACCGGTCAGGTTGAGCGTCGCGTGGGCCTCGAGCCGGTTGGCCCCGTTCACCGCAACGGGTGTGACCGTGAAGTCGGCCGGCGCCGTCTTCACGTAGTCCGGCGTGATCTCGTACCGATTGACGTCGATCTTGCCGGCGCCAGTCTCCTTCATTCGTCAGGGTGCGGCGCGTCGTGGTGGGGTTGACGTAGAACTCGACGGTGTCGAATTCCGCCCACTCGGGGCTCTGGATATCGACCGCGATGTCGACGTTGCCGTCCGTGGTCGCGATCGTCGTCGGCAGCGCCGTGCAGCTCTCGCCACTGCCGCACTGCACGCTGTCCGTGCAGGGTTTGCAGTCGGAGACGTCCGTGCAGTCCACCATGCCGGTGCAGCGGCCGAGGTCGAGGCCGCCGCTCTCGCCGGTGGACGACGCGAACGCCGTCACGCGCACCATGGGGCCGTTGGTGCCGATGGTACGGCCGGCGTTGACGGTGGACGACAGCGTCGACGCGAGCGGGCCGAGCTGGCCCGGGTCGTCCTCCAGGGAGGCGACCATGTTGTGGGGAACACCGGACTGGCTGATGATGCGCTTGTGCGTGTCGGAGTCGGCGATTCCGGTGCGGAGGATGCCCTGATTGAGCATGTTGAACCAGTCGCCGATGTTGCCGCCGTTGCCGTCGGTCACCTCGCCGAGGAAGTTGTCGTAGGTCTGCTGGCGGTTGTCGCCGATCCAGATCTCGAGAGCGTCGAAGGTGTCGGTGAAGAAGTTGGTGACCGCCGGATCGAGGCGGTGCGCCGCGGCCGGCACGCCGGACTGCGGCGGGTCGACGCCGGTGTCGATCGCCAGGCCGGAGCCGCTGTCGAGTCCGAAGTGGCTGTGGATGTGGTTGATCTGGACGGTCGTCGCGCCGGGTTGTGGCATGGTGCGCGCCAGGGCGATGATCTCGGCCGGCGTCTTGCTGTAGTTGCCGAACATGGGGAAGTCCTGTCCGGCCGCAGCGGCGCCGCCGTGATCCACGCCGCCGCCGTTGACCTGGGCGGGATCGATGGTGAGCGGCCAGGCGTTGAAGTGGCCGTAGTCGAAGGTGGTGATCTCCTCGCCGGTCGCCACGGAGATGAGGTCGTTGGCGGCGAGATCGTCGATCGTCGGCTGGTAGTCGGTCAGGAAGTCGTGGTCGGTGGGGGTGAAGAAGTCCATCCCCTCCGCCAGCATGCTGACCATGCGTTCCGTCTTGGACACCTCGCTGTCCGGGCTGTTGATCGAGTGGACGTGGAAGTCGGCGGAGACGAAGCCGGTGGAGTAGATGACGCGGTCGACCTGTGCGGCGACCGCCTCCGGAGGCGCCGGATCGGCGGCGACGGTCACGTTCGTCTTCGAGACCGAGTACTCGGCGCCGTGCGACACCACCACCTGATAGTCGCCGGGCTCGAGGGGCTGAACCCCCGAGTCGCCGTCCGGACCGACGAAGATCGTACTGGCGAGCCCGAACGGCAGGCCGTCCTTGGATCGGTCGCCGAACACGCCGGTGTTGTTGTCGATCAGGCCGAGGAGGCTCTGCTCATTGAGCGGGTCGGGGCTCGGGTCGAGGCCGACCACCGACACCTTTCCGGCGATCGGATCGCTGCTCTCGTCCTCGATCGTCACGTGCAAGCCGCCCGTTGCCGGGAGGGCGAGGTTCTGCGACGTCGTCAGGAAGGCATCGATCGTCACCGGGTGCTCGGTGGGCGTGGAGGTGCCGCCTTCGTACGGCCAGCCGTCGAGATTGGCCGCCACCGTGTAGTCCCCGACCGGCAGGGTGAGCGAGTAGTTGCCGGAATCGTCGGTGCGCGTGTGGGTGATGACGTTGCGCTGCAGGTAGTTGCCGCCCAGGATGGTCGGCCCGTCGAGCGCGTCGCCGAGGACGGCGACGTCGGCGCGCGCGGCCGGGCTTCCGCCCGCAGTCACGGTTCCCTCGAGGGTCCCGGTCGGCAGACACTGGATCTCGTTTCGCGCATCCGTGATCGAGGAGACCGTGCCGTCGCCGACGACGAAGTAGCGCGTGAAGGTGAGGCTGTCGCCGGGGTTGCCCATCGGCTGGATCGTGAAGTTCGCGCTCTGCGCGCCGATCAGCGCCAGCACGACCTGGACGCCGAGCTGGGGAACGGTGACGCCCGAGGTGGAGAAGGTGCTCGAGCCCGGGGTGGTCTCGACGTAGCCGTAGGAGACCCCGTCGGCGCCGTCCTCGCCGGAGTAGGCGACGTAGTTGCAATAGTCATACGGGCTCGTCGGGCAGGCGGTGGTGACCAGCGGCTCGCCGAAGCCGTATCCCGACTGGAAGAGCTCGATCTGGCCGGAGCCGTTGATGAACTCGCCGAAGAACGTGTGCAGGGTGCCGG
This sequence comes from uncultured bacterium, assembly GCA_963721115.1. Lineage (GTDB taxonomy): Bacteria > Desulfobacterota > Binatia > HRBIN30 > CADEER01 > CAVRIA01. The sequence continues at coordinate 63,270 of CAVRIA010000012.1, read as the reverse complement.
CGGAGGTGTTTTGCAGGGTCGTTTCGACGCGCACGTAGTTGGCGCCCGGCTCGAGGATGTAGTCCGTCATGACGTCCACGGGCAGCGGCTTGTCGTCTACCGCAGAGGGCAGGAGGAAGTTGAAGCTGGCCACCACCGCGCTGGGGTTGAGGAAGTCGAGCAGGTCGTCGACGCCGGTCGCGCGCAGGATGGCGGGACCGCCGTTGCTGCCGTCGTTGACGACGGTGAGCGACGTGTAGTGGGCCGTTCCCTCGATGTTGATGGCGGTGCTCCACTCCTCGAAGTTGTCGCGGTCGGGGTCACCCATGGCGCGCACGAGGTCGCCGTCGATGATCTGGCCGCCGAACTGGCCGATGCCGAAGAGGTTGCGCTGGATGTCCTGGACGACGACGCGAATGCGGTCGTTGGCGAGCAGGTAGTCGTCGGCGCGACAGCGGCTCATCGGACCGCCGACGCAGTCGGCGGTGTCGGTGATCTGCTTGACCAGGGCGGTCGCGCCCTTGGGGCTGCTGCCGTACTGGACCGAGATCAGGTCGTCGACCTGCCGGTCGTCCGAGCACAGCGAGCAGGCCGCCACCGCATCGGTCGCCGACGCCCCGCTGCAGGAGCCGCCGAACGCGACGTTGTCGACCACCGCCTGCGGGCAGAACTGGCGGATCTTGTCGACGCTCTTGGCCATCAGGGCGGCGAGCTTCTGCTGCCCTTCGACGGTGCAGTCGGTGTCCGGGGTGGACTTGTCGAGCGAGACCGCCTTCTTGCACTTCTGCAGGATCGCCTGGCGCTTGTTGGCCTGCTTGACGAGCACCTTGCCGAGGGCCTTGGCGCACTTCTGCTGATCCTTGTCGAGGACACAACCCTTGCCGTTGGTGCAGTCGACGGTGTCGGTGCAGACGTCGCCGTCGTTGTCGCCGCCGTCGCAGTGCCGCACCGTCGCGTCGTCGTACGCGACACCGATCAGATCCGACGCCGCCTGACTGTGCTCCTCGACCAGGCAGTCCTCGAGCTCCGCCTCGGTGGTGACCCCGAAGCACGAGCCCCCGAAGTCGAGCCCGGCGACGACGAGGTTCGCACACTGGTCCTGCAGCTTCTGGCGGAACTTGGTCTCGGCCTTCGACAGCTTGTCCGAGGTCTTCGACTCCGTCGTGCAATCGGTGCCGGTGGGCAGCTTGCCCTTGTTGATCTTGTCCCGGCACTTGGCCAGCGCCTTGAACGTCTTCTTGAAGAAGACGCGCCCCTGCTTGGCGACGGTGTTCTGGCATTTGAACTGATCGTGATCCAGAGCGGCACCGGCCGGACCGGCGACGATCAGGGCGAGGCTCGCAACAATGACGAGACGCACGACATGGCGCATTTTCGGGGACCCCCTTCTTCTGTCGACTGAACTACTGATGCTTCAGGATTCGGAAGCTTCGGTCAAGAAAAATCTTTGCCCGGCGGCCGTTTTTCGCCTTCCGAGCCCCCGACCCCTTCCTTGCGCCCGGGTACGCGATGTGAGAAGTCCCAGCCGGGTCATCCGCCATGCGAATCGGCGTCATCGGAGGCGGCAGCTGGGGCACCGCTCTGGCCCGGTTGCTGGCCGCGCTCGAGAACGAGGTCGTCCTCTGGTTCCACGACCCGGAGGTCGAACGGCAGGCGGCGGAGCACCGCGAGAACGCGACCTACCTGCCGGGCTTCGCCTTCCCCCCCGAGCTGCGCACGACCACGGACATGGAGGAGGCCGCGCGCGGCAGCGGCGCCCTGGTGGCGGCGTGCCCGTCGCACGTCATGCGCGAGGTCATGCAGCGCGCGGCTCCTTTCGCCGGAGCGGACACTCTGGTGATCAGCGCCTCGAAGGGCATCGAGGGAGATACCCTGCGGCGCATGACCGAGGTCCTGGTGGAGGTCTTCGGAAGCGACCGCTCGGGCCGCATCGGTACCCTGTCCGGCCCCAGCTTCGCGCGCGAGGTGGCGGCGGAGATGCCGACTGCGGTGACCGTCGCGGCGCCCGACGGGGAGGCCTCCGAAGCCATGCAGGGCCTGTTCTCGTCGCCGACTTTCCGGGTGTACAGCAGCACCGATGTCGTCGGGGTCGAGCTCAGCGGCGCGGCCAAGAACGTCATCGCCATCGCCGCCGGCGTGAGCGACGGCCTCGGCTTCGGCAGCAGTACGCGCGCCGCCGTCATCACGCGCGGCGTGGCGGAGACCGCGCGCCTGGTGCAGAAGATGGGCGGCGATCCGCGAACATCCTCCGGGCTGTCCGGTGTCGGCGACCTGGTGCTCACCTGCACGGGCGACTTGAGCCGCAACCGCAGCGTCGGCCTGCGGCTCGGGCGCGGCGAGTCCCTGGCGGCGATCCTCGCCGACATGAAGATGATCGCCGAGGGCGTCAAGAACAGCGCGTCCGTGTGCGCCCTGGCCCGAAAGGCAGGAGTCGAGATGCCGATCGCCGAGCAGGTGCGGCTGCTCCTGCACGAGGGCAAGCCCGCGCATCAGGTGGTCGGCGATCTCATGCGCCGCCAGATGAAGCCCGAGTTCTGAGGGCAGGTTGTTGGGCTGTTGAGCTGTTGGTTTCGCCCCCGGGCTGCGCCGGATCATTCGAGCTGAGAAACACACGGACTTCCGGAACAGGCTGAGGCTGAGGCTGCGACAAAGTATCCCAAGTGAGGGTGAGAGGACCGCCGAGCCCGCCGTTCGAGCCGACGCCTGAAGAACGACGCGGCTCAAGGGCACTTCTGGGCTCGGCCACGTCGCGCCACTGTACAGTAGCGGGACGCGCAACACCCCGGCACTGGAACACTTCCCCTGCCCATTTCGCGTTTTCGCGCGAATCGTGGAAGAAGAACCGCGCCTCGATGGAACGTCACCGCGACCTCGTTCTCGCCAGAGTCCTGACCCTCGGCCCGGTGGTTCTGGCCTTTCCGCTCGGCACGATCGCCGTCTTCCATGCCGGAGCGAACCGCGGCGTCACCGCGGACGTGATCGCCTGGACCTACTCCTTCGGCCTCTTCGCCGCCTTCACGACCTCGCTGTGGCCGCTGCCGAGCCTCCGCTCATGGGATAGGGTGCGCCGGGTCCAGTCCGCCGTGCTGCTGTTCCTGGTCGTCTCCTACCTCACCCATCTCACCTGGGAGCTCGGCTGGCTGTGTCTGCACGAGCGCATCGCCGCGGCGCGCGACGCGTCGTGGGCTTACCCGTGGTGGGCGTACATCGACGGAGGGGACTGGAGGTACGCACGCGCGCCGGCAACGCTGTTGGCGATCGAGGCGCTCTCCGTCGTCAACGGCCTGGTCGGTGTGACCGGACTCGTCCTCTGGCTGCGCTCGAAGGGGCACGACAGGCGCGCGGTGCTCCTCTTCATGGCCACCGCCGTCGTGCACCTCTACTCGACTTCGTACTATTACCTCTCCGAGATCGTCGCCGGCCTGCCCAGCGTCGACACCTCGAGCTTCACCGGCACGTGGATCAAGTTCGGCCTCGCCAACGCGCCGTGGCTGACGATGCCGTGGCTGGTCCTCTGGTGGGGGTACGGGCGCCTGCGGAGCAGCGATCAGTAGCAATCAGTAGCCAGGAGTCAGTCGTCAGTTCTTCGTTGCTGACAACTGACTACTGATCACTGATCGTAGGGCGGAGCAAGCGGGGAAAAGACCTTCTCACCCCAGCGCGCCGGCGCGGCGCAGCGCGGCGATGCGTTCGGCGTCGTAGCCGAGGACTTCGCGCAGGACCGCGTCGGTGTCGCGACCCGGCTCGACCGCCGCCCGCTCGGGGACCGGCAGCTCTTCGTCGAGCAGCTTGATCGGCCCCGGCATCAGGTCGGTGCCGGCCTCCTGCCAGGGGCGCAGCGGCAGGCGGGCCTGGAACTGCGGGTCGCGCGTGATCGATTTGCTGTCGTTCACCGGCGCGATCGGTGTGTTCACCTCGCGGCCGAAGCTCACCCACTCCTCGGTCGTGCGGGTGGCGAAGATCTCCGCCAGAGTGCGGCGTAGCGCAACGTCGCCGCGTGCGTGGTCGGCGTACTTCGAGCCCGGGTTGCCGTCGTACAGCTCCGGGCGGCCGACGCCGTAGGCGAAGTTCTTCCAGAACTCGCGCTCGGAGGCCATGAACAGGACGATCCCGTCGCGCGAGCGATAGTATTGATAGCGCACCGACTCGGTCATGCTGTTGTCGCCGACCGGGCGGCGCGGTCCTTTGCCGTCGCCGTCGTTGCCGGTGACCTCGTCCTCGGGGCGCTCGTACGCCTTGTTGCCCTCGATGCCGTTCCAGTTGAAGGCGGCGGCGGCGTCGCTCTGCGCCACCTCGAAGCGGCAGCCGCGCCCCGTCGCCCGGGCGCGGATGATCGCCGCGCAGATGCCGAGGGCGGCGTACAGAGGCCCGGCGTTGATGCCGATCGTCGTGTAGCTCGGGATGGTCGGGAAACCATTGGCGTCGACGGCCGGCCGCGCCACGCCGGCCCACGCATCGTAGGCGATGCCGTGGCTCGGCATGTCCTTGTACGGGCCGGTCAGCCCGTACCCGGAGATGGAGCAGAACACGATGCGCGGATTGGCCTCGCGCATCGCCTCGTACGTCACCCCGCGCCGCGCCAGGGCGCCCGGGCGCATCGCCTCGATGACCGCACCGGCGCCGCGCACCAGCTCGAGGTAGGCGCCGACGGCCTCCGGCTTGCGCAGGTCGAGGACGATGCTGCGCTTGCCGCGGTTCAGGTGCCAGTGCAGCAGCGAGATGCCGTCGATGATCGGGAACGCCATCTTGCGCACGTAGTCGCCGCCCGGCGCCTCGACCTTGATCACCTCGGCTCCCAGGTCGGCGAGCTGCATGCCCACCGCCGCCGGCCCGAGAAGCGAGCTTTCGATGATCCGCACCCCGCCCAGAAGGCCTGAGCGCCCGGCGTTCGCGTCCGTCATTCGAGAACCCTCCCGTAGAGATCGCCCCGTTTCCCCGGGGCCGGAGAAAGCTGGAGCTTCGCGCCTAGTAGTGAATCTCACAATTCCGGTGACGTATTTCTTCCCTCTCCGGATGGGGTCGTCAAACGGTCCGCCGTTGCACGTCAACACATCAGCACGTCAGCACGTCAACACATCAGCACGTCAACACGCCAACACTGAATCACTCGCCACCGGCGGTCATATCTCCACCGGCGTGCCGATCTCGATGACCCGGTCGGCGGGGATGTCGAAGAATGTCGTGACGCTTTGCGCGTTGCGCGACATGACCACGAACAATCGCTCGCGCCACATGGCCATGCCGGCCTTGCGCGTCGCCACCGGGATCTTGCGCGACAGGAAGAAGGTTGCCGTCGCCGGATTCACGTCGAGGCCCTGCTCCCGGACCAGCGCGAAGATGCGGGGCAGCGTCGGGCTCTGCATGAAGCCGTAGGCGGCCTGGACGCGCCAGAAGCCGCGGCCGAGGTCTTCGCCCCGGACGCGCTCGGACCGCGGCACGTATGGGACGGCGCGCGTGGAGACGGTCAGCAGGACGACCTTCTCGTGCAGGACCTGGTTGTGCTTGAGGTTCTGGAGAAGCGCCGCCGGCGTGCCGCGCGGGTTGCCGGTCAGGAAGATGCCGACGCCGTGCGCCCGAGTCAGCGCGGCGACGTCCAGGTCGGCGAGAAACGTCTCGACCGGGATGTCCGACTCGTACAGCTTCTGATCGACCAGCTCCCGTCCCCGCCGCCACGTCGACATGAGGGTGAAGACCATCACGGCCACCACGAGGGGAAACCAGCCGCCGCTGGCCACCTTGACGATGTTGGCGCTCAAGAAGGCGACGTCGACGCAAAGCAGCGCGACGGCGAGCGACGCGGCGAGCGAGAAACTCCACCCCCAGATGTCGCGCGCGACGACGAAGAGCAGGAAGGTGGTGATCACCATCGTCGTCGTGACCGCGACCCCGTAGGCGCCGGCCAGTGCGCTGGAGGAGCCGAAGCCGATCACCAGGCCGACCGTGGCGCAGAAGAGGACCCAGTTGACCGATCCGATGTACACCTGGCCGGCCTCCTCCTCGGACGTGTGCTCGATCCGCAGCCGCGGGCTGTAGCCCAGGTGCACGGCTTGGCGCGCCAGGGAGAAGGCGCCGGAGATCACGGCCTGCGATGCGATCACCGTGGCCACCGTCGCCAGAAGGACCAGCGGGTACAGCGCCCAGCCGGGCGCGAGATGAAAGAATGGGTTCTTCACGGCGCTCTGGTCGCGCAGCAGAAGAGCGCCCTGTCCGAAGTAGTTGATCATCAGGCAGGGAAGCACGACACCGAACCAGCCGAGGCGAATCGGGCGCTTGCCGAAGTGGCCCATGTCGGCGTAGAGCGCCTCGCCTCCGGTCACCACCAGGAAGACGGCCCCGAGCACGAAGAATCCCTGCGCGCCGTTGTCGAGGAAGAAGGCCAGCGCGTGGTTCGGCAGGACCGCCGCCAGCACGCGCGGCGTGCGAAGAATCTCGGCGACGCCCAGCGAGCCGATGACGAGGAACCAGGTGAGGATGACGGGGCCGAAGATCGAGCCGACCGTCGCCGTACCGCGCTTCTGAAACCAGAAGAGGCCGACGAGGATCGCCACCGTGATCGGCACGACGTAGTGTTGGAAGCCCGGGGCGGCGACCTGCAGGCCCTCGACCGCGCTCAGGACCGAGATCGCCGGCGTGATCATTCCGTCGCCGTAGAGCAGGGCGGCACCGAAGAGGCCGAGGACGACGAGCGCGGCTTCCAGTCGCCCGTGCCGATCGCTCTTGGCGCGCACCAGCGCCATCAGCGCCAGGATACCGCCCTCGCCGTTGTTGTCGGCCCTCATGACGAGGACGAGATACTTGATCGAGATGACGATGATGAGAGACCAGAGGATGAGGGACAGAACTCCCAGGACCGTCGCGTCGCTGACGTGAATGCCGTACTCGCCGGAGAAGCATTCGCGCACCGCGTAGAGCGGGCTGGTGCCGATGTCGCCGTACACCACGCCGAGCGCGCCGATCGTGGTCAGCAGCAGACGCTTCCCCTTCGGTGGCCCCTCGCCCTCGGCCGTGGTCGCTGGGATCTGCCCCTCTTCCTCCTCGGTCGGGGGGCTCTCCGCAACCGACTCTTCCTTCTTCACCGTCGCCTCATCCGGAGGCGCGGACGGGCGAATGCCACCCGCCTGTGTCGGCGACCAGCGCGTCGGCCTCGGACGGGCCCCACGTGCCGGGCTCGTACTCGTGAACCGGCGTCGCGCCGCCGAGGATGGGCTGCACGACCTCCCACGCCGCCTCCACCTCGTCCTGGCGCGCGAACAGGGTCGCGTCGCCGGCCATCGCGTCGCCGAGCAGGCGCTCGTAGGCGTCCATCTCGTCGCCCTTCGGGTGGTGGATGAACTTGAGCTCCGTCGGCTGGCCGACCAGGCGTTCGCCCGGTTGCTTCACCCGCGAGCCGATGGCGATCGTCACTTCCGGGCTCAGCCGAAAGCGGACGTAGTTGCTGCCGCCCGGCGCCAGGCTGGCGAGGGGCGGCCGCTTCAATGTCACGCGGACCTCGGTCGTGGTCATGGGCAGACACTTGCCGGCGCGAATGAAGAACGGCACGCCCTCCCAGCGCCAGGAGTCGATGTGGAGGCGGACCGCCGCGTAGGTCTCGACCGTCGAGTCGGGGGCGACGCCGTCTTCCTTCCGGTAGCCGTGGAACTGGCCGCGCACGAGGTCCTGCGGGTTCAGCGGCCGAATGGTGCGAAACACCTTGACCTGCTCGTCGCGGATCGCCTCGTGGTAGGTGATGGCCGGCGGCTCCATGGCCAGGAAGCCGACGACTTGCAGCATGTGGTTCTGGACCACGTCGCGAATGGCGCCCGTCTCCTCGTAGAAGCGCCCGCGCCCCTGCACGCCGAAGCTCTCCGCCATGGTGATCTGAACGCTGTCGACGTAGTTGCGATTCCAGATGGGTTCCAGGAAGGTGTTGGCGAAGCGGAAGAGCAGCAGGTTCTGCACCGGCTCCTTGCCGAGGTAGTGGTCGATGCGGAAGACGGCGGGCTCCTCGAAGACCTGACGAAGGGTGGCGTTCAGCTCCCGCGCCGAGGGCAGGTCGCGTCCGAAGGGCTTCTCGAGGATGACGCGCGCGTTGGTCGCACAGTCTTCGAATGCGCCAGACCCTGCACGACGGTGGCGAACAGGCTCGGCGGGATGGCGAGGTAGTGGGCGGGGCGCTCGGCGCCGTCGAGCTCCTGGCGCAGCATCTTGTACGTCTCCGCGTCCTTGTAGTCGCCGTCGACGTAGCGCAGCCGGCGCGCCAGCTCGGCGAAGGCCTTCTCGTCGACGCCGCCGTGCTTCTCGACGCTGTCGCGGGCGCGCTCCCGGAGCTGATCGAGCGTCCAACCGGACTTGGCGACCCCGATGACCGGAAATGCGAGGTGCCCGCGCCGCGCCATCGCCTGCAGCGCCGGAAAGATCATCTTGTAGGCCAGGTCGCCGGTCGCCCCGAAGAAGACCAGGGCATCGGATTGAGGTGCGCTCATGCGCGCTACTCCTTCATTCTGGTGCTGACGATCGCCCGCCATGCTCATCACCCCTCCGGCGTCCACTGCCATTCGCGGATCTCCGGCATGTCCTGGCCGTGCTCGCGGATGTACTCCTTGTGCTCGAGCAGCTTGTCGCGCACGGCCTGCTTGGCGTAGGCGGCGCGCCCGCCCAGCTGCGGCAGGCGGTCGACCACGTCGGCCACGAGGTGGAAGCGGTCGAGGTCGTTCAGCACCGCCATGTCGAAGGGCGTGGTGATGGTGCCCTCCTCCTTGTAGCCGCGCACGTGCAGGTTGCGGTGGTTGGTGCGGCGGTAGGTCAGCCGGTGAACGAGCCACGGGTAGCCGTGGTAGGCGAAGATGATCGGCTTGTCGGTGGTGAAGATGGTGTCGAAGTCGTGGTCGGTGAGGCCGTGCGGATGCTCGCTCGTCGGCTGCAGCTTCATCAGGTCGACGACGTTGACCACGCGCACCTTGAGCTCGGGGAGGTGCTGGCGCAGGAGCTGAACGGCGGCGAGCGTCTCGAGCGTCGGGACGTCTCCGGCGCATGCCATCACCACGTCCGGCTCGAAGCCGCGGTCGTTGCTCGCCCACTCCCAGATGCCGATGCCGGAGGTGCAGTGCTTCACCGCCGCCTCCATGTCGAGCCACTGCGGCGCCGGGTGCTTGCCGGCGACGATGACGTTGACGTAGTGGCGGCTGCGCAGGCAGTGGTCGGCGACCGAGAGGAGACAGTTGGCATCGGGGGGCAGGTAGACGCGGATGATCTCCGCCTTCTTGTTCACCACGTGGTCGATGAAGCCGGGGTCCTGGTGCGTGAAGCCGTTGTGGTCCTGCCGCCAGACGTGCGAGGCGAGGAGGATGTTCAGCGAGGCGATCGGCCGGCGCCACGGGATGTGGCGCGTGACCTTCAGCCACTTGGCGTGCTGGTTGAACATCGAGTCGATGATGTGGATGAACGCCTCGTAGCAGTTGAACAGCCCGTGGCGGCCGGTGAGCAGGTAGCCCTCCAGCCAGCCCTCGCACTGGTGCTCGCTCAGCATCTCGACCACGCGGCCGTCGGGGGCGAGGTGGTCGTCGCCCTCGTACGTGTCCGCCATCCACTGTCGTTCGGTCACCTCGAAGACGCTGCCGAGACGGTTGGAGACGGTCTCGTCCGGGCCGAAGAGGCGGAAGTTCCTCGCCTCCCGGTTGCGCTCGATCACGTCGCGCAGGAAGCCGCCGAGGACGCGTGTATCCTCCGCCGTCGCCGCGCCCGGCGCCGGAACGTCCACGGCGTAGTCGCGGAAGCTCGGCATGCGCAGGTCGCGCAGCAGGACGCCGCCGTTGGCGTGCGGGTTGGCGCCCATGCGCCGCTCGCCCGCCGGCGCCAGCTCCGCCAGCTCGGGGAGAAGTCGCCCACCCGCGTCGAACAGCTCCTCCGGCCGGTAGCCCTTCATCCAGCTCTCCAGCATGCGCAGGTGCTCCGGATGCTCGCGCGGCGCGGAGAGCGGCACCTGGTGGGCGCGGAACGTCCCCTCCACTCGCTGGCCGTCGACGACCTTGGGGCCGGTCCAGCCCTTCGGCGTGTTCAGCACGATCATCGGCCAGCGCGGCCGCGTCCGCACGCCCTGGTCGCGCGCCTGCGACTGGATGCGCCGGATGTCGTCCATCACCCGATCGAGGGTCGACGCCATGAGCTGGTGCATCGGCTCGGGCTCGTCCCCTTCGACGAAGTAGGGCAGGTAGCCGCAGCCGCGCAAGAACTGCTCCAGCTCCTCGTGGCTGATGCGCGCCAGGACGGTCGGGTTGGCGATCTTGTAGCCGTTGAGGTGCAGGATCGGCAGCACGGCGCCGTCGTGCACGGGGTCGAGGAACTTGTTGCCGTGCCAGCTCGTCGCCAGCGGCCCGGTCTCCGCCTCGCCGTCGCCGACCACGGCGGCGACGATCAGGTCGGGGTTGTCGAAGGCGGCGCCGAAGGCGTGCGAGAGCGAGTAGCCGAGCTCGCCGCCCTCGTGGATCGAGCCCGGCGTCTCCGGCGAGACGTGGCTCGGAATGCCGCCGGGAAAGGAGAACTGCTTGAACAGCCGCTGCATCCCTTCCTCGTCCTGCGACACGTTCGGGTACAGCTCGCTGTAGATCCCCTCCAGGTAGGTCTGCGCCACCAGCGCCGGGCCGCCGTGCCCGGGGCCGGAGATGTAGATCATGTTCAGATCGCGCTCCCGAATCAGCCGGTTGAGGTGGACGTAGACGAAGTTCTGCCCCGGCGTGGTCCCCCAGTGCCCGAGCAGCCGCGGCTTGACGTGATCGATCTTCAGCGGCTCCTTCAGGAGCGGGTTGTCGTACAGGTAGATCTGGCCGACCGACAGATAGTTCGCCGCCCGCCAGTAGGCGTCCATGCGACGCAGCAGCTCCGGAGACAATGGCCTGTCCATTCGTCGTTCACCCTCCCTGTCGAATCTCGCGTTCGACTCCTTTGCCGGCGGCGGCGCGCGGGCCGTGCCGCGACGTCATCCATTCTCCTTCGAATCCGGCGACCGACCGCCGAGGCGCGCCAGGACGGCGCGCGTGTGGCGCGCGATCATCAGGTCCTCGTCGGTCGGCACGACCCGCACGACGCACGGGCTGTCCGCCGTACTGACGATCGCCGCGTGCGCGGCGTTGCGCTCCTCGTCGAGGCGGATGCCGAGGTGGCCGAGCTCCCGGCAGACCTCGCGCCGCACCGGGGCCGCACGCTCGCCGATGCCGCCGGTGAAGATCAGGTTGTCGAGGCCGCCGAGCGCGGCGGCGAGCGCTCCGACGTGCTTGCGAATCTGGTAGCAGAACATCTCCACCGCCTGTGCGGCGTGCGGCGCGCGCTCGCGCCGCTCGAGCAGCACCTTCATGTCGGAGGTGATGCCCGACACGCCGAGGAGGCCGGCCTGACGCTCGACGAGCCGCGCCAGCGCGCCGGGGCCGACTCCCTTCTCGAGCAGATGCAGCAATACGCCGGGGTCGAGATCGCCGCTGCGCGTGCCCATCATGAAGCCGCCGGTCGGGGTGAGCCCCATCGTCGTGTCGACCGGGTGCCCGTCGCGCACCGCCGCCATGCTGGCGCCGTTGCCCAGGTGGGCGATGACCGCGCGGCCGAGGGCCGCGCCGCCCGCCTTCTGCAGGACGTACTCGTACGACAGGCCGTGAAAGCCGTAGCGGCGGACGCCCTGGTCCCACAGGGCGCGCGGCAGCGGCAGGCGCCGGGCCAGCTCCGGCATGTCGCGGTGGAAGCCGGTGTCGAAGCAGGCGACCTGGGGCACCTCGGGGAAGCGTTCGGCGACGGCCTCGATGACCTCGATCGCCGCCGGCAGGTGCAGCGGCGCGTAGGGCACCAGCTCTCGGAGGTCGGCGATCAGCGCTGCATCGATCGGCTCGGGCGCCAGGTGGTCGGGCCCGCCGTGCACCAGGCGATGTCCGACGGCGGCGGGGGGCTGGGATCTCGCCCGCGCCGAGCATGTCGAACACCGCGGGCACGGTCGCGCGGGCGTCGCCGGCGCTCCGGTGCGGGTCGGCGAGCGGGCGGCCGTCGGCGTATCGACCCCACATCGTGGTGCGCGAGGTGCCGATCCCTTCGACGGCCCCGTTGGCCAGCCGCCTCTCGCTTTCCCCCGCTGCCGTCGCGCCGGAGGCGGAAGCGTCAGCCGGCCGGGCCGTCCGGCTCGGCCGCCAGCTCGTAGAGGGCGAACTTGAGCGACGATGAGCCGCTGTTGAAGCAGAGAATTCGAGTTGCGTTCGTCACGCCGGCCACGCGCGGCTCGGCGGTTCGACACCGCCTCGCCGGTTATCGTTTCATCGTACAGACATTCTCGCGCATGGGCAGCCCCCTCGGATCGGGCCGGACGCATTTCCGCACTTGCGCCCCCTCCGCCTCCCCTCCGCTCACCGGTCGCTGGTTGTCGCTGGTCACTGGTCACGCGGCTTTGCCCATTGATTCGAGCTGTCGGTGCGACGGCCGAAGGTTGTTCAGTTGTAGGTTCTCAGGGCTCCAACAACCAACAACTGCAACAACGAACAACCTGGCGGGGCGGTCTGGGCGGATTGTTGGGCAAAGCCTGGTCACGCCCCTCTCCGCGGGTACTTCCGAGCCCTGTCAGTCGAGGCCGGCGTTCCTGCGCGTGATCTCGTAGGTCGCGCTCCAATCCTTGTGCTCCATGCCGTTGGCGATGGCGGCGAGGAGCTTGTCGCGCACGATCGAGGCGTAGGGCAGGGCGACGCGGACCTCGGTCGAGGCCTGCAGCATGAGCTGCACGTCCTTGAGCCCGGCGACGAGCTCGAAGCCGGCCGGCTCGAAGGCGCGGTCGCGAATGCGGTCCGCGTACCCTTTGAGCGCCGGCAGGGCGAACATCGACGAGAGCATCGTGTTGGCGAGCGCCGGATCGATGCCGCTGCGTTCGGCGAAGGCGTAGACCTCGCCCATGAGCTCGATCAGCGAGGCGAGCACGTAGTTGACGGTGAGCTTCATGCTGTTCGCCGTGCGCGGCTCGGCTCCCAGGTTGATCGGCGGCGCCGAGTAGGCGGCGAAGACCGGGCCGCAGCGCTCGATGGCCTCCGGCGCACCGGCGGCAAAGGTCAGTAGCTGTCCGGCCGCGGCCGCGTCCGGCCGGCCGACGACCGGGGCGGCGATGTAGTGGCTCCCGTGCTGCGCGTGCAGATCGGCGAGGCGGGTGGCGCAGCTCGGGGAGATGGTGGAGGTGCCGATGTGGATGCCGCCCGGCGCCAGACCGGCGAGGATTCCCCCCGGACCGGCGGTGACGTCGAGCACGGACTGGTCGTCCATGAGGCTGGTGATGACGACCTCGGCTGTGGCGGCCGCCTCCCGCGGCGAGGTCGCCGCCGTCGCGCCGCGGTCGACGAAGGGCTGCGTCTTCGCCGCCGTGCGATTGAAGACGGTCAGCCGGAACCCCTTGTCGAGCAAGTTGCCGGCGATGGCCGCGCCCATGCGGCCGAGGCCGATGAAGCCGATTCGCCGTACTTCCCCGGTTGCGGACTTGCTGGTCATCGCTGGTCCTCCCGGAAGCAATGTAGCGCGCCCGGCGCTGCCGGTCAGCAGAGGTGTCCGCGCCGCGCCTGTCCCCGACGCGGAGCGCGGGTAGAGCACGCGGCCCGACTTCGCCGAGCGAGGAGATTCTCGCGCGCAGATGCCGGGCCAGAAGCCGGGATCTGGACTGAATTCAAGCTTTGCATACCGTCTGAAAGACGCGGGCAAACAACGCTGCATTACACACGGTGGCCTTCGGAATCTCCATCCACGATCGGCGTCCATTTCGGCGGCCGTGCTAGAGTATGAAGCGTAAGGAAGAACCATGTCGGCGAAAGAATCGCACAGCAACTCCCCCTCCATCACATCGCTGCGCCACTACGGACGGAGCTTTGCCGACAGCGAACCGCGGGGCCGCGCCAAATGGCGCATTATGTGGCGCGCCTTCGCCGTGATGCGACGCGAGGTCGGTCTGGTTGCGGTGCTGCACGTCTTTTGGCGCTCCCGCGTGCTGGCGCGCCGCGTCGATCGCGACCAGTTGGCATCCATTCGGCAGAAGGGGCTCCGGGACGAGGCCTTTCTCGCCGCGCGCATCGAGGAGACGGCGCTTGCGGCCGCGCTGGTCGAGCGGCTCGGCGTCGACAGGGCCACGGCGGTTTACCGCCAGGTGCTCGACGCTGTGGCCGACGACGTCATGCGCGAGCTCGTGCCCACCGCCGAGGACCTCAACGCTTTCGACGATCCCTTTGCCGCCTTTCGCTCCTATCTCGAGGCGGTTCTCGACGCCAATGCCCGGGCCGGCATTCACGCCGCCGAGCTGCGCGAGAGCACGGCCGACGCCTTTGCCTACGACGTGACCTACTGCGCATACGAGCGCGTGGCCGCCGCCTTCGGCGACCCGAGGCTCTGCTACATTTCGAGCTGCGCCGGCGACGAAGTGTCCTTTCCCCGCTTGTGCCCGGCCATCGGCGCCCGCTTCCTCCGGCAAGGCACCCTGGCCGCGGGCGCGAAATGCTGCGACTTTCGCTTCGAGCGCGATACGGGCGCAGACAGGTCCGAACCAAAGACCTGATCTTTCAATCGAGTCCCGGATTCGCAAGGCAATTCAGCCGGCGCGGTACACGAGCTCGCCGGCCACCCACGTCTGCGCCACGCGCGGGGGATGCTCGGCGTCCAGAGGACCTTCCAGGACCACGAGATCGGCGCGCTTGCCCGGGGTGAGCGTGCCGCGCTCGTGCTCCTGGCCGCCGGCGTAGGCGGCACCGGCGGTGTAGAGGCGCAGCCACTCCTCGTAGGAGAGAGCCTGATCCGGACCGAGGATCCCGCCCGAGCCGGTGATCCGCGTCGTTCCGCGCGCAGAGGTCAGCAGCGGCTCGTGGAACGCGCACGGATCGTCCGAGGACGCCGCCAGGGGGATGCCGGCGCGCGTCAGGTCGCCGAACGGCAGCCAGATCTCTTCGTCGAACGGCACCCCTTCCACCGCCCGCCCGATGTGGTCGATGAAGCCCGGCTGCACGACGCCGATGGCGCCGAGCGCCGCCATGTCGCGGATCTGCTGACGCGAGGCGAGGCAGGCGTGCTCGACGCGGAAGCGATGGTCGTCGTCGCGCCGAAAGCGCTCGGCGCGGCGGAAGGCGTCGAGCGCGTTGCGCAGGCCGACGTTGCCGATGGCGTGCACGGCGACGCGGAAGCCCCGCTCGAGGGCCGCGATCATCGCCTCGGCGAGTCCGGGGAACTCGATACCGAAGGCGCTGCGCTGGCCGGCGACGCTGACGTCCATCGCCGGGGCGATGCCGCCGTCGGCGAAGAGCTTGACCGGCCCGGTGCGCAGCCACTCGTCGCCCTCGCCCGTCGCCGGCCCGTCCAGCTGCTCGTCCGGCGGCCGCAGCAGAATGGCCTCGCCGTGCGGCATCATCAGCACCGAGATCGGCAACGCGCCGGCCTTGCGCATCGACCGGTACACGGCCTCGGCCGAGGGCGCGCAGGCGGCGTCGTGCACGCAGGTGATGCCGTCGCGCAACAGCTGGCGCATGCGCGCGGCGTAGAGCTCCGACCGGCGCTCCGGATCGCGGTAGGCGGCCATCGATTGGGCGTGCGCGGCGCTCCAGGCGCGTTCGATCAGCAAGCCGCTGGGCAGGCCGTCGGTGCCGCGGGCGATGACCCCATCCGGCGGGTCCGGTGTGGTCCGCCCGATCTTCAGCTCGTCGAGGCCGATGCTGTTCACGACGCACTGGTGCAGCGTGTAGTGCACGACGACGACGGGGCGATCGAAGCCCAGCGCATCCAGATCGCGGCGGCCCGGCAAGAGCCCGGTGCTTTCGTTCCAGCCGACGCCGCGCACCCAGTGCGCCCCGGGCTCGCGCGCCGCCTGCTCGGCCAGGGCGGTGCGCAGCTCTTCCAGGCCGGCGACGCGGGACAGATCCGCCCACAGCGGGTGCAAGGCCGCGATCGACAGGTGGTTGTGCGCGTCGATGAACCCCGGCACCAGGGTGCGACCGTCGAGGTTCTCGACGGGGATCCCGGGATGCGCGTCGAGCAGCCCCCGCTCGCCGGCGGCGGCGATGCGCCCCCCTTCGATGACCAGCACCTCGGGCGAGCCGAGGGCGGGATCCATGCTCAGGATGCGGCCGCCGGCGAAGGCGCGGCGGGCGGTGCGGGGCGCGTTCGACTCATCCGTCATTTGTCTGCACCCGCGGCGCTCTTGCCCCGCTTCGCCAGCGCGTCGATGGTGGTGCGCTTGACGTTGCGGCGCATGAACTCCGGTGCCAGGGCGCGCACGACGTAGCCGGCGGCGAGCGAGCGCGGCACGGTGACCTCGTGGGCGCCGCGGGCGAGGGCGCGCAGGATGCCGTCGACCAGAGGTCCGGGTTCGATCATCGAGCGCCGGGCCACCGGCGGCATGCGCGCCAGCGCCTCCTCGTCGAAGAACTCGGTGTCGATGGTGCCGGGGCAAACCGTGAGGACGTGAACGCCGCCGTCCTCCAGCTCCACCGACAGAGCTTCCGCCAGCCCCACCATGGCGAACTTCGAGGCGGCGTAGGCGCTCTCCTCCGGCACGCCGATCTTGCCGGCCACCGAGGCGACGAAGACGAGCCAGCCGCTGCGCCGTTCGACCATCGGCGGCAGCAGCGCCTTGGTCCAGTACAGGCTGCCGAGAAAGTTCACCCGCAGCATGCGCTCCATGTCGTCGAGATCCCAGTCGAGGAAGCGGCGGTGATGGCCGTAGCCGGCGTTGTTCACCAGCACGTCGACGCGACCGAAGTGCGCGGTGACGGCGCCGGCTGCCGTGAAGACGGCTTGCCGGTCGGCCACGTCGCAGACCACCGGCAGCGCTTCGCGCCCCATTTCTCGAAGCTCGGCGGCGAGCTCGTTCAGGAGGGTCTCGCGGCGCGCCACCAGAGCCAGTCGCGCCCCGCGCTCGGCGACGCGGCGCGCCAGCAATCGCCCGATGCCGCTCGAGGCTCCGGTGATCACCACCACCTTGTCCTGCCACGAATCCAGGCGTGCTGCGCTCACGTCGTCACCTCCGTGCTTCCGTTTGCCGAGGAGCCCCGTCAGGCTTCTACCAGCTGGCCGGGCGAGCAATCCAGTCAGCACCGGGGAGCAGAGGGGTGGGACGAGCACGACCCCCTCGATTTGAGAATTATCGTGGACTCGACACCAGGTAGCCGTTGCGCCGCCGCACCGGGTGAGGGAAGACGAGATCACGGAGGAGCGAAAATGAGGCCCGTTCGATCCGCGATCCGTACGGCGCGATCCGCAACTCTCGCGGCCGCGGCGCTCGTCGCGGCAACCGCGGCGGCGGCACTTGCCGAGGTGCCGCTGCGGCTGGTGCAGACGATCCCGTTGCCGGGCGTGCGGGGGCGCATCGACCACCTGGCCATCGACCTGCCCGGTCGGCGCCTGTTCGTCGCCGCGCTCGGCAACGACAGCATCGAGGTCCTCGACCTGCGCAACGGTACGCGGACTCGCAGTCTGCCCAACTTTCGCGAGCCGCAGGGGATCGCCTTCGTCGCCGCGAAGAACGAGCTCTTCGTCGCCAACGGCGGCACCGGCGTCCTCGACATCGTCTCCGGCAAACGCCTGCGCAGGGTGGGCGGCATTGCCTTCGCCGGCGACGCGGATGGCGTCCGATACGACGCCGCGAAGAGCCGCATCTACGTCGGTTACGGATCCGGCGGCCTCGGGATCGTCGACGCGCGGAGCGGCAAGCGGATCGGCGCCGTCGGGCTGCCGGCACACCCGGAGTCCTTCGCGGTCGAATCGGGCCGGCACCGGGTCTTCGTAAACGTTCCCGGCGCCAACCAGATCGCGGTCATCGACACGCAGGCGCGCCGCGTCGTCGCGAGGTGGGCGCTGCCGAACGGCCGGGCGAACTTCCCCAGCGCCCTGGACGAGACGCACCAGCGCCTGCTGGTCGGGCTCAGGCATCCTCCCAAGCTCGTCGTCTTCGACACGGAATCGGGCAAGGTGGTGGCCGATGTCGACGCCGTGGGCGACGCCGACGACATCTTCTACGACGGTGCGCGCAAGCGCGTCTACGCCTCCGGCGGGGACGGTTTTCTCGACGTGTTCGAGCAGCGCGACGCCGATCACTACGCCCGCATCGCCCACCTGCCCACGGCGGCCGGCGCCCGGACGTCGCTGTTCGTGCCGGAGCGCGAACGTCTCTACCTGGCGGTGCCGGCGCGCGGGGCGCAGCAGGCGGAGATTCGGGTCTACGCCGTCGCGCGGTGAAGTGCGCTTTGTCGGTCCGGTTGTAGGTTGTAGTACACTCTCGGAAAGCGGGCCTACGCGTGAGTCTCTTTCAATTGGCTTGGCGCAACGTGTGGCGCAACCGGCGCCGCACCCTGGTGACCGTCGGCGCGACCACCCTGGCCTTCACGGTCATGGTCCTCTACTCCAGCCTCGTCGAGGGTTATCTGCAGGGGATGGAGCGCAACCTCCTCGACCTCGAGCTCGGCGACGTCCAGATCCACGCGCCCGGTTACCGCGACGACCCGTCGCTCTACTCCGCGATCGACGACTCCGCCGCGCTGCTCGCCCGCTTCGACGCGCGCGGCTGGGCGGCCTCGGCGCGGCTGCGCGGCTTCGCCCTCGGCGCGGCCCGGGACGCCTCGGCGGGAGTGCAGGTGCAGGGCCTCGACGTCGAGCGGGATCGGCGTGTCAGCAAGATCGACGAGCGGGTGCAGAACGGTCGCTGGCTCGATCCCGCCGATCCGCGCGGCGTGGTGCTCGGGCGCCGGCTGGCGCTCGCGCTGGCGGCCGCGCCCGGCGAAGAGCTGGTGCTTCTCAGCCAGGCCACCGACGGCAGCACCGCCAACGACCTGTTCGTCGTCCGCGGCGTCCTCGGCAACGTGAGCGAGGGGATCGATCGCGCCGGGGTCCTCATGACCGAGGCGGCCTTCCGCCAGTTCTTCGTACTGCCCAAGGGGGCGCACGAGATCATCCTGCGCCGCCCCGCCGGCATGGAGCTCGCCGCCTTCGCGGCCGACGTCCGCCGGCTCGCGCCCGGCCAGCGCGTCGAGACCTGGCGGGAGCTGTCGCCGACGCTCGCGTCGATGCTCGACTCGGCACGGGGCCTGATGGTCCTCGTCTTCCTCATCATCTACATCGCCATCGGCATCCTCATCCTCAACGCCATGCTCATGGCGGTCTTCGAGCGCATTCGCGAGCTCGGCGTCCTCAAGGCCATCGGCTTCGGACCCGGGCAGGTCCTGTCGATGATCTTCGGCGAGTGCGCCGTGCAGACCGGCCTCGCCATCGCCGTCGGGACGGCGCTGGCGCTTCCCGGCCTGTGGTACCTGCGCTCCGTCGGCATCGACATGGGGAGGCTCGGCGGCATGGCGGTCATGGGGGTCATGATCGATCCCGTGTGGCGGGGCGTCGTCGAGCCGCGGGTCTTCATCGACCCACTGCTCACGCTTCTCTTCGTCGTCGCCCTCGCCGCCGTCTATCCGGCGGCGAAGGCGGCCTGGCTCAGTCCCGTCAAGGCGATCCACCACCGTTGAGCGAGGACGCGCATCGAATGGGTCCGACGCGGATGATGCGGATCGCCTGGCGGAATCTGTGGCGCAATCGCCGCCGAACCGCGCTGACGCTGGCCTCCATCGCGTTCGGAATCTTTCTCGCCGTGCTGCTCACCGCCATGCAGGACCGCAACTGGGCCGACATGATCGATCTGGCCGCACGCCTGGGGGGCGGCCACGTCACCGTGCAGAACGAGGGCTTCCTCGACGCGCCGACCCTCGCCCGGACCGTGCGCGGCACGGAGGCGATCGCCGCCGCCGCGCGCGCCGACCCCGACGTGCTGCGGACGGTCACCCGGATCGTCGGACAGACCCTGCTCTCCACCGCCCACAAGAGCCAGGGCGCGACCTTCGTCGCCATCGACCCGGCGCGCGAGGACCCCACCACACTGGCCGTGGCCGATGCCTTCTCCGAGGGTGCGATGTTCGCCGGCGCGGACACGCAAGGCATCGTGCTCGGCGAGCGATTGGCCGCCAACCTCGGCGTGACCCTGGGCAAGAAGGTCGTCTACACGATGACCGACAAGCGCGGCCAGATCGTCGAAGGCCTGGCGCGGGTGTCGGGCATCGTGCGCACCGGCGCGCCGAGCGTCGACGGCGGTCTGTGCCTGTTGCCCATCGATACCCTGCGCCGCGTCCTCGGCTACGCCGCGAACGAGGCGACCGAGGTGGCGGTCTTCATCCGCGACCAGCGCGCGCAGCGACGAGGTGGCGGCGCGCCTGGGCGCGAGGCTCGACGGCGACGCGGTGGCGCTGCCCTGGTACCAGACCCAGGCGGGGCTGGCCGGCTTCATCGCCATGAAGGTCGGCGGAGCGAACTTCATGAAGATCCTCATCGCCGTGCTCATCGCCGCCGGCATCTTCAACACGCTGTTCGTGAGCATCACCGAGAGGATGCGTGAGTTCGGCATCATGTTGGCCATCGGCTACAGCCCGCGCGACATCTACGAGATGGTGATGCTCGAGAGCCTGTGGCTGGGGCTGGTCGGTCTGACGATCGGCACGGCCATCACGGTCGGGCCGTATCTGTATCTCGCCGCGACCGGAATCGACATCAGCGCCCTGATCGGACAGGCGGGAAGCGAGGTCGCGGGCGTGGCGATTCCGCCGGTGCTCAAGGTCGGAATCTTTCCGGAGAACGCGGTGCTGATCGCGATCTCGGCGCTGCTGGCGACGCTGGCGGCCGGAATCTACCCGGCCTGGAAGGCCGGTCGGGTGGAGCCGGTGGAGACCATTCGACTCGTCTGAATCGGGAGGCCCATGTCCAACAGCCAGGCCGAATCGATCGTCGCCGTCGACGACGTCACCAAGACCTACCGGCAGGGACGCGTCGAGGTGTACGCCCTGCGCGGCCTCAGCCTGCGCGTCGGGGCGGGCGAGCTGACGGCGCTGTACGGGCCTTCGGGCTCGGGCAAGACGACGTTGCTCAACCTCATCGGCGCCCTCGACCGGCCGACCTCCGGGCGCGTGAGCATCGAGGGCCGCGACCTGGGCGGCATGAGCCGCGGCGCGCTCAGCCACCTGCGCCGCGATCGAATCGGCTTCGTGTTCCAGGCCTACAACCTGATCCCCGTGCTCACCGCCTACGAGAACGCGGAGACCGTGATGGTGCTGCAGGGGGCCGACGACGCGACGCGCCGCAAGAGGATCGCCGCGCTGTTCGCCGAGATGGGGCTCGAGGGGCTGGAGGACCGGCGCCCCGACGAGCTCTCCGGCGGACAGCAGCAGCGGGTGGCGATCGCCCGGGCGATCGCCGCCAATCCGGCCGTGGTGCTCGCCGACGAGCCCACCGCCAACGTCGACTCGGAGACCGCGGACCGGCTCCTCGCCATCATGGAGGAGCTCAACCGCCGGCACGGCGTCACGTTCCTCTTCTCCACCCACGACCCGCGCGTCCTCGAGCGCGCCCGCCGGCTCGTCCGCATCGTCGACGGCCGGGTGGAGAGCGACGAGCGCCGTTGAGGGCGGCGCCTACTGGCCTCGGCCCGATTGATTCTACCCGCCACTTCGAATCCGATCGCTCGTTCGTCATCAGCGGAATCCCCTGAGTGTCTTTTCACAGGCGCGCGACACCGATCGAGTGATTTCGGGCGACGGGGCCGGTGCCGCGTCGACGCTAGGCGGGGCTTCAGAGAGTCTTGCCGCGCGCCAGCCATTGGCGGCGCAGCCACGCCGGCACGGCAATCAGCAGGAGGAGGAGCGCGACCGCGGCGAAGAACTGCGGCGAACCGAGCTCGAGCAGGGAGTCGCCGAAGAAGCTGTAGGCGAAAACGCGCGGCGTCAGCCCGCCGACGACCGCCAGCGTATAGTACGGCAAGGTGACGCGCGACAGCCCGGCCCCGTAGTTGACCGCCGTGATCGGGACGATCGGCACGAGGTTCAGAAAGAAAACCAGGCCGGCGCCCCACTCCTTCTCCTGAAAGCGCTGCAGGCGGGCGGGGAGGCGAGCCTGGACGAACTCGCGGCCGAGGGAACGGG
Source organism: uncultured bacterium (assembly GCA_963721115.1). Classification (GTDB taxonomy): domain Bacteria; phylum Desulfobacterota; class Binatia; order HRBIN30; family CADEER01; genus CAVRIA01. The sequence goes on along the minus strand of CAVRIA010000012.1, from coordinate 41,332 downwards.
CGAGCACGAAGGTGATGACCGCGGCGACGGTGCCGCCGATGACGGCGTACAGGGTGCCGAACAACGGTCCGAACGCCAGGCCCGCGGCGATGAAGAGCAGGGTGGAGGGGAAGAAGACGAAGGGGCGGGCGGCGACGACGAGAATGTAGACCAGCGGCGCCAGCTCTCCCCAGTCCGCCACCGACTGCCGCACCGCTTCCGGCGTCAGCGTCGCGCCGCGCAGGTAGAAGAAGGCGAACAGCCCGGTCGCCGCGACGAAGACCACGAAGTAGGCGAAGCGGCGCCGGACGCGGGCGGCGTGTAACGGATCCACGCGCCCATGGTTAGAGGCGCGCCGCTTCGCGCGCAAGCGCGGAGAGAGGGGCGTAGACGGAGACTGGTTGACCGGTCGGAAGGTGAGCCGGTGCGCGGGCGATCGCTGAATCCACTGAATCACCTCCGCGCGTCCGCACACCCGCGCCTTGACGCGGGCGGGCGAGTCGGGCTGAGGTGAGGGCTGGGGAGGCGCGCGTGTTCCTCGGCATCGATCTCGGCACCTCGGCGGTCAAGGCGGTTCTGGTCGACGGCGAGCAGCGCGTCGTCGACCGCGCGGCGGCGCCGCTGACCGTGCGGCGGTCGCGTCCGCTGTGGTCGGAGCAGGACCCGCAGGCGTGGTGGGAGGCGCTGGAAGCGGCGATCGGGGCGCTGCGCGCGCGCCGCGGCCGGGAGCTCTCGGCGCTGCGCGCCATCGGTCTCTCCGGCCAGATGCACGGGGCGACGCTGCTCGACGCGCGCGACCGCGTGCTGCGCCCGGCGATCCTGTGGAACGACGGGCGCAGCGGCGCGCAGTGCGCCGAGCTCGAGCGGCGCGCTCCCGGCTCTGCGGCGCATCACCGGCAATCTCGCCATGCCCGGCTTCACCGCGCCCAAGCTGCTCTGGGTGGAGGAGCACGAGCCCGACGTCTTCCGCCGCGTCGCCCGGGTTCTGCTGCCCAAGGACTACCTGCGCCTGCGCCTGTGCGGCGAGTACGCCTCCGACGTCTCGGACGCGTCGGGAACCCTGTGGCTCGACGTCGGACGCCGGCGCTGGTCGGAGGTCATGCTGGAGGCGACGCACCTGCCCGCTTCGGCCATGCCCGCCCTCTGCGAGGGCGTACACGCCACCGGCACGCTGCGCGGCGATCTCGCTTCCGCCTGGGGCATGCCGGCGGACGTCGTCATCGCCGGCGGCGGCGGCGACAACGCCGCCGGCGCCGTCGGTGTCGGCGTGGTGCGCCCGGGGCGCGCCTTTCTCTCCCTCGGCACGTCCGGGGTCTACTTCGTCGCCGGCGACCGCTTCGCGCCCAATCCCGACGGCGGCGTGCACGCCTTCTGCCACTGCCTTCCGGGCATGTGGCACCAGATGTCGGTCATCCTCAGCGCGGCGAGCTGCCTGTCGTGGGCGGCGGCGGCGACCGGTGCCGCGAGCGAGGCGGCCCTGCTCGAAGAGATCGAGGCCGGCGGCGGCGACCCCTCGCACGTCCTCTTCCTCCCCTACCTCTCCGGCGAGCGCACGCCGCACAACGACCCCGACGCCAAGGGCGTGTGGTTCGGCCTGCGCCACGACACGACGCGCGCCGATCTCGGCCGCGCCGTGCTCGAGGGCGTGGCGTTCGCCTTCGCCGACGGCCAACGGGCATTGCAGGACGCGGGGACGGAGATCGATCGGGTGGTGGTCATCGGCGGCGGCGCCCGCAGCCCGCTGTGGGGGCGCATTCTCGCCAGCGTCCTCGACGTACCGCTCCGCTACGCCGCCGCGGGCGAGGTCGGGCCGGCCTTCGGCGCGGCGCGCCTGGCGCGTCTGGCGGCGACCGGCGAGGACCCCGGCGCCGTCTGCGGCGAGCCGCCGATCGAGCGCCAGATCGAGCCCGAGCCGGCGCTGCGCGAGCGCTACCGGGAGAGGCTCGACGTCTATCGCCGCCTGTACCGCCAGCTGCGCGACGTCTTCGCCGCCGCGTCGTGAGCATCGCCAGGAGGGGCCGTATGAATCGACCGTACTTCGCCGAAATCGACCGCATCGCCTACGAGGGACCGACAGCGACAACCCGCTCGCCTTCCGCTACTACGACGCCGAGCGGGTCGTGCTCGGCAAGCGGATGGAGGACCATCTCCGCTTCGCCGTCTGCTACTGGCACACGTTCTGTTGGCCGGGCAGCGACGTCTTCGGCGCCGCCACCTTCGAGCGCCCGTGGTTCGCGGGCGGCGACGCCGATGGAGCTGGCCGAGCGCAAGCTGCGGGCGGCGTTCGAGTTCTTCGAGAAGCTGGGCGCGCCGTTCTTCACCTTTCACGACCGCGACGTCGCCCCGGAGGGAGCGACGCTGCGCGAGAGCAACGACAACCTCGACCGCATTCTGGAGCGCGTCGAAGCGGAGATGGAGCGCACCGGCGTGGCGCTGCTGTGGGGCACGGCGAACCTCTTCGGCCACCCGCGCTACGCCGCCGGCGCCGCGACCAACCCGGACCCGGAGGTCTTCGCCTACGCGGCGGCGCAGGTGCGCAAGGCGCTCGAGTCGACGCACCGGCTCGGCGGCGCCAACTACGTGCTGTGGGGCGGGCGCGAAGGCTACGAGACGCTGCTCAACACCGACCTGCGCCGCGAGTCGGAGCAGCTCGGGCGCTTCATGCACCTGGTCGTCGAGCACAAGCACCGGATCGGCTTTCGGGGCACGCTCCTGATCGAGCCGAAGCCGATGGAGCCGACCAAGCACCAGTACGACTTCGACGCCGCCGCGGTGCACGCGTTCCTGCGCAAGTACGGACTTGGAGAAGGAGATCAGGCTCAACATCGAGGCCAACCACGCCACCCTGGCCGGCCACAGCTTCCAGCACGAGATCGCCTACGCGATCGCCAACGACCTGTTCGGCAGCGCCGACGTCAACCGCGGCGATCCGCTGCTCGGCTGGGACACGGACCAGTTCCCGAACGATCCGCTGGAGATGACCCTGGCCCTCTATACGATCCTGCGCGGCGGCGGATTCGCCACCGGCGGGTTCAACTTCGACGCCAAGCTGAGGCGCCAGAGCATCGATGCGTCCGACCTGTTCCACGCCCACGTCGGCGGCATCGACGCGCTGGCGCGCGGACTGCTCGGAGCGGCGCGCCTGATCGAGGAAGGCGAGCTCGCCGCGCACGTCGAGCGCCGCTACGCCGGCTGGCAGGGCGAGCTCGGCAAGCGCATCCTCGATGGCCAGCTGCAGCCTCGCCGATCTGTCCGATCACGTGTTGGCCGACGGCATCGAGCCGCGCCCGCGCTCGGGCCGCCAGGAGATGCTGGAGAATCTGATCAACCGCCGCGTGATCTGAGAAGCGGGGCGAGGAGGGTCGATCCGACGGAAAAGGCTCGCCGCGGGAATTCCCGCCTGACCCATGTCCGTCGTTCCCGCAATCTTCGGGCGGGAACCCAGCATCCGCCGCCGGACGTCGTCGTCGGGGTGATCTCCGACACGCACGGGCTGATGCGGCCGGAGGCACTGGCGGCACTGGCGGGCGTGGACCTCATCGTGCACGCGGGCGACATCGGCGCCCCCGGCGTGCTCGACGCGCTGGCGCAGATCGCGCCGGTCCACGCGGTGCGCGGCAACAACGACGCCGGCGCGTGGGCGCGGCGCGTCCCCGACACCGTGAGCGTCGACGTCGACCGAGCGCGACTCCTGGTCCTGCACGACCTTCACGATCTCGCCCTCGATCCGGCGGCGGCGGGGTTCGCGGCGGTCATCGCCGGGCACTCGCACCACCCGCGCCTCGAGGAACGCGACGGCGTCCTGTATCTAAACCCCGGCAGCGCCGGCCCGCGCCGCTTCAAGCTGCCGGTCGCCGTCGCGCGCCTGCGCGTCCGCGGCGATCGCGTGCGCGGTGAGCTGGTGATTCTGGAGGTCTGATCTTCTGCGAGGCGTGCTGCAGTGATTCTGAGCTGGAGTGCTGGATGCTGGAGTGTTGGGAATGGAATTGAACCCCAGAGGGGCGCAACCGGGCTTTGCCCAACAGTCCGCCCCGCCGCCCCACCAGGTTGTGCTCCGCAGCCAGCTCCCGCTGCGGAGGGCAGCACCTAAAGGTCCTGATCATCACATCGAAGGCAAGCTGCGGCGGATCGGATGCGCCGCCGTGCGGTGACCGACGTGTCTCTTGCCGGGAGCCTCCGACCTGGGCTATCTCCGCGCCGGTGCGATATCGCCGGCGAAGAAGATCGGCCCGGCCTGTCGGTGCCGGGATCGCTCCGGGGCTGACTCTCGATGCGGCTTATGGAGGAAAGGCGGGCTATGGCCGATCGATCCAAACCCCTCGACACGTCCCGCGTCGAGCTGCCGCACGGGATCGTCGATCTCACCGAGTGGCTTGCAGCCAACGTTCACGACGTCTGGGCCGGAAGGCGGCTCGCGCAGGGTTGGAAATACGGCCCGCGGCGCGACGACCAGCGCAAGGAGCGCCCAGGCCTGAAGCCCTATGACGAGCTCTCGGAGGAGGAGCGCGAGTACGATCGCCAGGCGGCGCTGCAGACGATCCGCGCTCTTCTCGCTTCCGGCTGGCAGCTGACGCGGGCGGCTGGCGTTTCGCCGCCGCCGCCCGTCGCTGCAGCGCTCTCCGACCTCCGCCAGTCGCTGCGCGACGCGGCCGGCAGTGTGGCGCGCCTGGCGTCCCTGTGGGCGGGTCGCGAAGTCGATCTCTGGGTGCAGTCGCCTGAGTTCTACGAGCTCCTCGCCGACCGCATGCTGCGCGCCGGCGAGCCGTTGATGGCCTACGACGTCGTGCGCGAAGGCCTCGATCACTTCTGCGCGGAAAAGAGCGTGCGCCGACTCCTCGCGTTCTCGAAGGGGGACGAGGCAAAGTGATCGTTTCGGAGCACTCGGACCTGCGGCTTCGCCAGCTGCTCGCCCTGTCGCTGTTGCGCAGCGGCGCGAGCAGCACCGCGCGAGGTCGTCCTGCAGCAGCTCCACGACGACGGCTGCCAGGACGAGGAAACGCTCGGGCTTCTCGGGCGCACGCACAAGGATCTGGCTGGCTCGGCGAGAAGCGACGGCGAGAGAGCGGAGCACCTTCGCCGCGCGGAGGGCTTTTACGCCAAGGCCTACGAGCTGACCGGGGGCTACTGGTCCGCCATCAACGCCGCGACTCTCGCGCTCGTCCTCGGCGAGCGCGAGCGCGCCGCGGACCTGGCGCGCGACGTGCGCGAGCAATGCCTGGGGAAGCTCGAACAAGAGACCGACGGCGGTGAGCGCTACTGGCTGCTCGCCACGCTCGGCGAGGCGGCGCTGATCCTCGGCGACTGGGACGAGGCCGAGGCGCGGTATCACGACGCGGCGGAGATCGGCCGGTCGAACTTCGGCTCGCTGCACTCTTCGCGGCGCAATGCGCGCCTGGTGATGGATCACGTCGCGGGTGACCGCGAGCGCATCGAGCGCTGCTTCCACATACCCGCCGTCGTCGTTTTCGCCGGACACATGATCGATCAGCCCGGGCGCTCGACGCCGCGATTCCCGCCGGCGATCGAGGGCGCCGTGAAGCAGGCCATCGGCGAGCGCCTGCGCCAGATCGACGGCGGCTTCGGCTACGCCGCGGCCGCGTGCGGATCCGACATCCTGTTTCTGGAGACGATTCTGGATCTCGACGGCGAAGCACAAATCGTCCTGCCGTACGACCACGACGAGTTCCGCAAGGAAAGCGTCGACATCATTCCCGGCGCCGACTGGGCGGAGCGCTACGACCGTATTCTGGACGGCGCCGCGGATGTCACCGAAGCCTCCTTCCAGCACCTGGAGGCGGGCGGCGAGCTCTACGAATATGCCAATCTGATGCTGTACGGGCTGGCGCAAGCGCGCGCCGGCCAGCTCGACACGCGGCTGGTTCCGCTCGCCGTGTGGGACGGCCGACCCGGCGACGGTCCCGGCGGGACGGCCAGCGCCATCGAGCGCTGGCGCAGCGCCGGACTCGACGTCGAGGTGATTGCGCTGCAGGACATCGTGCGCGAGCGCTTGCCGGACCTGGTCGACCGCCCCGTCGCCGAGGCGCCGCGCACGACGCCGGCGCCGTCACGGCAACTCGGTCCCGAGATCCGCAGCCTGCTGTTCGCCGACGCCGTCGGCTTCAGCAAGCTGTCGGAACGCGAGGTGCCCCTGTTCGTCGAGCACTTCCTCGGACTGGTGGGCGAGCTGATCGCCGAACCAGCGCACGCGCCGATCACCCGAAACACCTGGGGCGACGGCCTGTACTTCGTGTTCGACGGCGTGCGCGAAGCCGGCTTGTTCGCCCTCGACCTGTGCGAGCGCATCGCGGCCACCGACTGGAAGGCGAAGGGGCTGCGCGACCTCAACCTGCGCATCGGGCTGCACGCCGGACCGGTGTACCGGTGCATCGATCCGGTGACCGAACAGGTGAACTACATCGGCGCGCACGTCAGTCGGGCGGCGCGCATCGAGCCGATCACCCCGCCGGGCCACGCCTACGCCAGCCAGGGCTTCGCCGCTCTGGCGGCGGTCGACGGCGTGCGCGAGTTCGCCTGCGACTACGTCGGCCGCATCCAGCAGGCGAAGGGCTACGGCACCTTCGCCACGTACGTGGTGCGCCGCGTGCGTTGAGCCGACACCTACTCGTAGATCAGGATTCGAACACAGCTGCCGAGCAGCGTGTAGAGGTGGATGGTGCACAGCGAATCCGAAGCCAGGGGAGCGACACCGGCTTCAAGTATTGGGCCTTCCTCAGCTACAGCCACGCCGACGAGACACTGGTGAAGCGCCTGCATCGCCGGCTCGAGACCTATCGTATCCCGCGCGCGCTGGCCGGCACGAACACCGCGCTCGGCAAGGTCCCGGCGAGGTTGTTTCCGGTGTTTCGCGACCGCGAGGAGTTGCCGACCTCGGCCGATCTGGGCGCCGGCGTGCGCGCTGCGCTCGCTGCCTCGCGCTCTCTCGTTGTCGTATGCTCGCCGGCAGCGGCCGCTTCCCGCTGGGTGAACGGGGAGGTGTCGACGTTCAAGCGCCTCGGCCGAGAAGACCGCATCCTTGCGGTGATCGTCGGTGGCGAGCCGAACGCGAGAGCGACAACAAGCCCGGCGTCGACCCTGCCTCGGAGTGCTTTCCGGCGGCTCTCGTCCACGCGCTCGGTCCGGACGGCGAACTCGAGCGAATTCGCACCGAGCCGATCGCCGCCGACATCCGGCCCGGCAACGACGGCTGGGAAAATGCCAAGCTCAAGCTCGTCAGCCGGCCTCGTGGGCGTCGGCTTCGGCGCCTTGCAGCAGCGCGATCGCATTCGCCGCCGGCGCCGCTTCGCCGTGGCCGTTGCCGCCGTGCTCGCTCTCGTATTTGCCGGCATCGGGCTCTGGCAGCTGCAGGAGTATCGAGCCCGGCGACGCCTCGCGACGCGAAGGCGCTCACCCAGGCGGCGCGACGGTTCGAACAGGGCCGGCGCGAGCTGGCCGCCGGCGACGTGATCAATGCAGCCGCGGATCTCGCTGCCGCAAGCGAGCGGCTGGCCGGCGACCCAGGTCTGCAGCTCGTTCTCGGCGGCGCCACGCCAGCGTGTAGGGGGGCTCGGACGAGTCCTGCGCGGGCACGCCTCGGAGGTGGATACCCTCGTCGCCGACCCGAGCGGTCGGTACCTGGCGGGTGTCGCGGAAACCAAAGGCGCATTCCTGTGGCGACTCGCAGACGGCGCCGAGGTGGCCCGGTTCGGCAGCGAGGCGGAAAAGCAGACGTTCGTCCCCACCCTCGCATTCGACCGCGACGGCAAGTGGCTCACCTGCGCCAGCGATGCCGGGTCCCTGCACTCGAGATCGAGGGCGGGCGCCGTGTCCCCTGGCTTTTCGCGACGACGAGAGCCCACACGGCAAGATCATCTTCGACGCCGCGGCGGCAACTTCATCGGCGCAGCCGGCTTCGCAGAGCCGGACGACGAATCGATGGGCACCCGACTCGTCACCTGGGACGCCAGCTCCGGCCAGAGGCGGGGAGAGACGACACTCCACGGATCGCTGTTCCTGTTCGACCTGACCCCCGATGGCGCCCACGCCATCCTCGAGGGCGACGACCCCGACCTGCCAGACCAGCGCATCGGCCTGGGTACGCGTCACCTCGTCAGCGTCGAGACTGGCTCGGGCAAGGTGCGCGCCACGAAGGAGATCAAGAGCCTGCACGAGGCGGAGGCGAACCCCGCAGGCGATCGCGTGCTGGTCTCGCACGAGGGGATGGACGTCGAGGTGCTCGTCGCCGAGACGCTGGAACCCGCCGTCACACTGCGGAGCCCGGATCACAAGGCCCTCAACGCGCGCTGGAGCCCTTCCGGCAAGACCATCGTGACACAGGACGAGGGTGCGAACGTCTCGGTCTGGAACGCCGCGACCGGCGAGCTGATCCGCAGTATCAGAGGTGTCTTCGACGCATCTCTCGCTGCCGATCCGAGCGATCGCCATGTCGCGACGTCGACTCACGCGGAACGATCTCCTTGTGGGAGATCTCGAGCGGCCGCTCGTGGGCACGCTCCACGACGGTGTCGATGTCCTCGAGACCTCCGATTTTCGTTTCGATGGTTCCCTATCCTTCAGCGCCGACGGCAACCGACTCTTCGCTACCGGCAACAGCCGCTCGGTCAAGGTCTGGAACGTGGAAGCCAGCGGCGCCTGGGAACGAAATCTCGCCGGGCACGGCAAAGCCGTCGCGCTCTCTCGTTCAGCCGGACGGGCAACGCCTGGCGTCGGCGTCGGAAGACGATTCGGTCCGCATCTGGAACGCCGCCACGGGCGCGACCGTGGCGACCGTGATCGGCGCGGACGATGAAGGCGCATCGACGTTCACGAGCGTCGCTTTCAGCGGAGAAGGCGAGCGTATCGCCGCCGCCGGCCTGTTCAACGAAGCGCGCGTATGGAACGCCGCGACCGGTGCGCACATCGCCGATCTCGAGTTCGACAAGGGGGCGATAGTGATCGGCGACGAGGTCGTGGTGGCCGCAGGCGGCGACCGGCTGCTCGCGCTCAGCCGCACCGGCGCCGGCGCGCAGTGGAAGTTCTCGGACCTCACCCGTCTGGCCGATGTCCACGTTCCCTCGCGCGTTCGCAGCGCCGGCTTCGCGGCCGAAGGTTCCTCGATCCTGGCCGTCGGCGATGACGGGGGAGTTTTCGTCTTCGACGCCGCGTCAGGCACGCAACGACACGCGCTGCGAGGCGATGAGATTCACGTCATCGGCAGTGCCTTCAGCGGCGACGGCCGTTGGTCGGCAGTCTCCGCCGCGGATGGCACCATACGCGTGTGGAACGTGGAGAAGGAAGCGATCGCGTTCACCGCACCCAGCGGCTCCCCGCCGCGCTTCGCCCTGGCCTTCGATCCCGCCGGCACCCGCCTCGCGGCCGGGGGACAGGATCAGCGTGTCGTCGTATGGGAGCTGCCGGAGGGCCGGCGGCTCGTCGAGCTTCAGGAGGAGAAAGTCCCGGGCGAGGACGCCCTCGAGCCTCCGAGCTTTCCCATGCCGTTCGACTTGCAAGAGGGCGAGCCCGAGCCGCTGGGCTTCGTGTCGGTACGGTTCAGCCCCGACGGCAACTTCGTCGCCGCGGGCAACGACGACGGCAGGGTCTGCCTGTGGGACGTGAAGACGGGAGCGCAGCTCCTTCGCTTCCGCGCCGGCGCCACCAGCCGTGTGCAGACACTGAGCTTCGATGGCAGCGGATCGCGTCTCGCTGTCGGACTCGACAGCGGTGCGGTCCGCGTGTTCGACCTGCCGCGCGAGACCCGACCACTGCGGGACCTACAGGCCATCATCGCGCGGCTCGGGGTTGCGGAAACCGGCGGGTGACCTGGTGCGCCATGGGGGACACCGCCATGGGGGACGATGGTGCCTTTGTTGCAGATCCCGGAAAGAACTCGGCCTCGTCTCAGGATCGGCCGGTGGTTCTGGGAATGAGTTGTTCAGGCGTGGAGCCGATCGACGCAAAGGCTCGATCGGCGCGATTCATGGAGCGATGGACCGAATGCCGCTTTACGTCGAGGAAGCGGGCCGTGGCGTTCAAGGACAACCCGAGATGGATCACGCAGATGTATGACACGAGCGCGCGTCCGGTCACCGCTGCGGGCCGATGCGAGGGGCTCATGATTTCCGCGGGCGTGGTCCCGCACAGCGCGGCGACCCGGCGCACGAGCTCGGTGAGAACCCGTCGATTTTCCGATGAATCGGCGAGCTTCATTTTGCAGTCGACCTCGGATTCGGCGCGCGCGAGCGCTTCGTCGACGAACTCGCTGGATCCGAGGATGCGCTCATCGAATGCCCACAAATCACGGCCTCGAACGTTTTCGGTCCGCTTGAGCCATCCGCGTCGGCTTCGGCGCAGGCCACCCCCACTGAGCTCTGGCCGTTTACCATGTCCCACGCCCTCCGCGACGAATCGGCGGTAACGCTCCCGAGCCGGTTGCTCTCGGCGCGCAAACAGCGCCAACACGGTCGCGCTCGCCTGCCAGGTGCTCGATGTTCCCAACCAGCGCCGAATGGCCGGTCCACGCGTAGTGGTCCAGTTGCTCCAGCCTAGAGACGAGCGAGGCCCGAATCGGGTTCAGATGGATGTAGCGAACGAGCTCGAGGAGATACGGCTCCTCTTCGACGAGGATGGACTTGAAACGATTTTGAAACAGGTAACCGCTGCGCAGGTGCGACGGTTGAATTCAACGGCGTAGCCTGTGTTGAGGCAGCGCATGAGGTCGGAGAGGGGCAGGAACCGGTTCGAAGCAGAAGATGGAAGTGGTTGGGCAGCAGGCTCCACGCGAGGACTTGGGCGGCCGATTCCTTCGCTAGCCCCGCAAGGCGTTTGACGAATCGCTCGCGATCGATGTCATCAACGAAAATGGCGCGCCGCTCGATCCCTCGCACGATGACGTGATGCAGGCAGCCAGGTGCGTCGAGTCGAGGTCGCCGAGGCATGGCCCAGACGATGGAATGATTGAGTGATAGTTGTCGACTATCTCCTGCTCACATTGAATGCGAATCGTCTGGGCCGAACTCGGAGAAGTGCGACAAAAGCACCATCGTCCCCTCTGCCACCAGGGTCGCTTGATGTGCCCAACCAGCGCCGAATAAGGCCGGTCCACGCGTAAGTCGTCCAGTTGCTCCAGCCCAGAGACGAGCGAGGCCCAAATCGGGTTCAGATGGGATGTAGCGAACGAGCTCGAGGAGATACGGCTCCTCTTCGACGAGGATGGACTTTGAAATCGATTTTGAAACAGGTAACCGCTGCGCAGGTGCCGACGGTTGAATTAAACGGCGTAGCCTGTGTTGAGGCAGCGCATGAGGTCGGAGAGGGGCACGGAACCGGTTCGAAGCAGAAGATGGAAGTGGTTGGGCAGCACAGGCTGCCACGCGAGACTTGGGACGGCCGTTCCCCTTCGCTAGCCCCGCAAGGCGTTTGACAGAATCGCTCGCGATCGGATGTCATCAAACGCGAAAATGGCGCGCACGCTCGATCCCTCGCACGATGACGTGATGCAGGCAGCCAGGTGCGTCGAGTCGAGGTCGCCGAGGCATGGCCCAGACGATGGAATGGTTGGTGGGATAGTTGTCAAAGCTCTTCCTGCTCACATTGAATGCGAATCGGTCGTGGGCCGAACTCGGAGAAGTGCGACAAAAGTGACCTCGTCCCCTCTGCCACCCTAGGCGTCGCTCGAAGGAGCAGTAGGCTCAAGCGGCACTATGAAATCGGTCCGATCGGCCCCTCTCGTCACATCGCGCGCCGATTCTCTGCAGCAAGGAGAGCCGCTTGTGGACGACTCCTCCGAGATCCGGTTAACTTCGCAGATCCAGGTCCACTACAGAAAGCCCTCCACACGAGCCCGGCCGAGGACGAGGTCGACGATCCGGAAACCGACGGTTGGCGGCGCCAGAGGCAGGCTCTCGGGCTGACATGGATACCAGCTTCCTTTCTGACGACGAGTGGCGCGACCTTCTGCGCGAGATCCACAACCGGCAGGTGATCCCGGTGGTCGGCACAGAGCTGTCGCTGGCCGCCGGTCCGGATGGCGGAGAGTACGTCTCCATCTACCGCGCGCTCGCCCCCGAGCTCGCCGCCGCCCTGAAGCTGCCTTCGAACGGGGCGCCGCAGGTCTCGTTCAACCGCGTCGCCTGTGAGCACCTGCTCCACGGCGGCCGGCGTAAGGACGTCTATCAAGAGGCGGCCGAGCTCCTCGACCGATTCGACGCGCCTCCTCATCCGGCGCTGTGCGACCTGGCTTCGATTTCCGACTTCGACCTCTACCTCTCCGGCGCCATCGATCCGCTTCTCTCCCGCGCCATGGAGAAGTGCCGCCCCGGGCTTCGATCCGAAGCGCCACGTGGGCGCCTACGACTACAAGCGCCCCGTCGACCTTCCCGAGGACCTCGGCGACGGGTTCGTCTACCACCTGCTCGGCAACCGGCAGACCTACCCGAACTTCGCCATCTGGGAGGAGGACTACCTCGAGTTCATCCACGGGCTCATGCAGCACCACGCCCAGCTCGAGCGGCTCTTCCTCCTTTTCAAGACGCGTTACCTGCTGCTTCTCGGGACGCCCTTTGCCGATTGGGTGGTGCGGTTCTTCCTCTTCGTCGTCAAGGGCGGTCGGTTCAGCGACCACCGCCGGGACGACGTGCAGGCCTACCTCACCGATCGCGAGGAGAACCTCGGCGAGCCGCTGATCTTCTTCTTCGACAAGGTGGTCGGCACGACCAAGATCGTCCGCGGCAACCCGGCGGACTTCAGCATCGAGCTCGCCCGTCGCTGGCGCGCCGCGTACGAAAGCACGTCGGGGGAGGAGGACGTCCTGGCGCAGATGCCGCGCGAGATGCCGCGCGGCGCCGTCTTCATCAGCTACTCGCGCGACGATCTCGAGGCCGTGGCGCACCTGGTCCGGGGGCTGCGCGCCGCCCAGATCCCGTGTGGGTCGACAAGCAGCGCCTGCAGGCGGGGGCGAACTACGAGCAGGAGCTGAAGTTCGCCGTGATGAACGGATGCAGCTTCTTCGTCTCCGTCATCTCGCACGCCACCGAACGCGATCCCGAACGCTTCGTCCACACGGAGCGCCGCTGGGCCGCACAGCGCCACGTCGACGGCTACGTGTTCTATATCCCGATCGTCATCGACGACGACATCGCGCAGCCCAACCTGGAGCCGTCGGAGTTCGCCAGAATCCATTTCGATCGCCTGCCCGGCGGCGAGGTCACCGCCCCCTTCGTCACGCGGCTTCGCAACCTGGTCTCGGAGTGGCGCAGCGCGGGCCAACCGCACGTGTGAACGGCGTGCCCGATCCCGAACACACGACCCACGCTCCCGTCGTCGATCCCGACCATCCGTGGCTGGGGCTCTACCCGTTCAGCGAGGAGAGCCAGCTCTACTTCTTCGGCCGCAGCGCCGAGATCCGCGACCTGTTCCTGCGCGTGCGCGAGAACGCGCTGACCGTTCTCTACGGCCAGTCCGGCCTGGGCAAGACCTCGCTGCTGCGCGCCGGACTGATCCCGAAGCTCCGCGCCGGGCGTTTTCGGCCCGTGTACGTCCGACTGGATTTCGCGCCGGACGCCCCCGCCCACGCTACCCAGGTCCGCGCGACTCTCGCCCGCGCCTGCGCGGCATCGGACTCCGAGGCGGCGGCGCTCCTGGAGCGCTGGGCGTCGCTCGGCAGTCTGTGGGAGATCTACACGCACGAGGAGCTGCGCCCTGACCGATCTGGCCGACAGCCCGCCGGTTCTCGTCTTCGACCAGTTCGAGGAGGTGTTCACGCTCGGCGAGGAAGGCTCTCCGTCCGCCACCAATCGAGCCGGCCTGGCGGACCTGTTCGGGCAACTCGCCGACCTGGTGGAGAACCGCGCCCCCGAGGCGCTGCAGCGGCAGTTCCAGTCGAATCCCGAGCGCGCCGCCGCCTACGACTTCGGCCCTTCCCCGGCGCGCCTCGTCCTCGCCCTGCGCGAGGACTACCTCGCCCAGCTCGAACAGTGGAAGGCGACGCTGCCGTCCCTGATGCGCAACCGGATGCCGCTGCGCCTCCTGAGCGGCCCGCAGGCGCTCGAGGCGGTGGTGCGGCCCGGGCGCATGGAGGGCCGCGACCTCGTCAGCGACGAGGTCGGAGCACAGATCGTGCGCTTCGTCGCCCAGCGTCCAGACGGCACCCCGCTCGAGGACATCGAAGCCGTCCCGCCGCTGGTCAGCCTGCTGTGCGAACGCCTGAATGCCGCGCGCCTCTCGGCCCATCCGTCGCAGGCCCGGAGCTCCGCCGACCTCGTCGCCGCGCAGGGCGCCGACATTCTGCAGCGCTTCTACGACGAGAGCTTCGCCGACTTCCCCGACGCGGTCCGCGAGTACGTCGAGGACCGCATGGTCACCATCGGCGGCCACCGCAACCCGGTGGCGCGGGAGGACGCCGTCAACGAGCTGGCGGCGCGCGGCGTGGCGGCTCCCGACGGCGCGCTCGACCATCTCGTCGGCTCGGCGGTTGCTCACCGCCGAGCGGCGCGGCGGGACCCAGCGCGTGGAAATCACCCACGACGTTCTCGCGCCGCTGGTGGTCAGCGCCCGCGAACACGCGGCGCGAACGTGTGGCGGCGGAAAGGCTCGAAGCCGAGCGGACCGAGTTGGCGGCGCGGGAACGGGAAACCCGCAGGCGCCTGCGACCGCGCCCGCTTGGTCCAGTGGCGGGCTTTGCTCTGCTCGTTCGTGGCCGCGCTTTGTAGCGCCGTGGTATGCCTACCGGCAGACCGTGATTGCGCGCCGAGCAGGCGGTTCGTGCCGTCGCGCGCCAGCTTGCCGCGCAGGCGCTCGTCTAGCCGCGACCGCGATCCAAAGCTGGCGCTTCTGCTCGCCGCACAGGGCGTCACGGTGGACGAGGCGCCGGATACGGCGGGCGCCCTCCTGACCGTGCTCCAGGGAAATCCCTTCGTGCCGCCGCGGCGAGTACCACGGGATCGGGGGTGGAGAGCCTGGCTTTCAACGATGACGGTACGGCCCTGCTCATTCGAGGCATGCGAATGGAGAGAGCACGAACATGGAAGCTGCGCAATTCCTCGGAGCGGTACGGCGGCCGGGAGACGATGCGGAGGCCCCGCATACCCGACCGAAGGCTGAGGTCAAAGGACTCGAGCATCGCGCTGCGCGACGCGCAGACGGGCAGCGAGCTGGGGGAGCCGCTGCTCGGCCACGATGCCGAGGTCACCGCTCTAGCGTTCAGTCCGGACGGCGCAAGGCTGGCCTCGGCGGATGCGGAGGGCACCGTCCTCGTCTGGCCCGTCAGCGTCGAAGCCTGGAAAGAGCGCTGCCTGCCGCATCCGGGCGGCAGCTGACGGACGAGGAGGTCGGCGCCGCTTCGTCGGCGACGTGCCGTATGAACCCGCATGTCGGGCGTGCGCCGGCCAAGGCCGCGCCCGAGACTGTACGCGAGAGGTGCCATCGGGCATGGTCCCGGTACCGGCCGGCTGGTTCTGGATGGGTTGCAACAAGGACGTCGACGACCAGTGCTATTCGGAGGAGGTGCACCGCGACGTTTACGTCCGATGCCTTCGCGATCGATCAAACGGAGGTGACCGTGGGAGCCTATCGCAAGTGCGTGGAGAACGGGGCGTGCACGGAGCCGGAGACGGGTCGGGTCTTTGCAACTGGGGCAAAGAGGACCGGGAAGACCACCCGGTGAACTGCGTGGACTGGGATCAGGCCCGGCGCTACTGCGCCTGGGTGGGCAAGCGGCTGCCGCGCGAAGCCGAGTGGGAGAAGGCGGCGCGCGGTACGGACGGGCGGAAGTACCCGTGGAGCAGAACGATGAGCCGGAGCGTCGGGGGCGGCGATGGGCGAACATCTGCGACGGCAGTCGTGGGTTCGAGACTCGATAGCCGAGGGATACAACGACAACTTCGCGACGACGGCGCCGGTCGGCTCGCTTTCCGGCGGCAGTTCGCCGTATGGCGCGTTGGACATGGCGGGAAACGTCTGGGAATGGTTCTGAGGACAGGTACCGGTGATGGCCGTGGGGTTCGGGGCGGCTCCTGGAGCGCTCTACCGGGGCTCGGGCGGGCGTCCTTCCGTTGCTCCTACGTCCCGCGCGGCCCGCTCGGCGATCTGGGGTTCCGGTGTGCCCAGTAGTAACTCTTCTGTGTTCTGATCTCTGGATTTCTGGATTTCTGGGGTCCGGGGGCGAAGCCCCGTGCGGTCGCAAGCCGGAAAAAGGGAAGAGGGCAGGATGCGTGAATCGCCGATCTTCATCAAGAGCTTCGAGACCACATGGAGTGGATCCTGGCGCACACGCGCAAGTTTCCGAAGCATCAGCGCTTCGTGATGGCCAAGCGCATCGAGGAGGCGGCCCTGTCGTTCCACGATCACCTGCTGTGGGCCACGAAGACACGACGACAAGCGTGCGGCCTTGCGCGATGCCGACTTCCATCTCGAGCGCCTGAAGGTCTACAACCGCCTGTCCATGCGGCTGAAGCTGTCGAGCTTCGACCAGTACGAGTATCTCGCCGCGGCATTGACCGAGCTGGGGCGGATGCTGGGCGGATGGCAGCGCAGCCTGAAGAGCTCCGTCCTTCGGGATGGAGGGGGTGCGGGGGACACGTGATGGCCGTGGGGTTCGGGGCGGCTCCTGGAACAATCAACCGAAGAACGCGCGGGCGTCCAACCGTAACTCCAACGAACCCGCACAACCGGAACGACAATCTCGGGTTCCGGTGTGCCCAGTTGCTCTCATGCCGGGAGGGCCCTCTCGGGCCACGATGCCGCGCGTACCACGGTCGAGCGGACAGGCGCCGAGAGCTACACCCCGCATCCCGGCCCGGTAGCCGCGTCGAGTTGGTGAAGGGCCAAAAATGAACCGGTCGCTCCGGCCTGTGGTAGCTGCTCGCGAAGCCGGCCGGAGCGGCCACCCTTGAAGAGGTAGAGCGTGCGACGGGCTGGCGGTCTCTGGGAGCAACTGCTCCCCTTCGAGAATCTCCATCGGGCTGCCTACCAGGTACTGCGCGGCAAGCGAAGGCGCGCGGCAGCCGGGGATTTCTTTCTCGATCTCGAAGGCAACCTACTCCGCTTGCAAAGGGAGCTCGGCGCAGGGACGTATCGCCCAGGCCCGTATCGGACGTTCTGGATTTGCCGACCCAAGCGGCGGTTGATTTCGGCAGCGCCGTTTCGCGACCGCGTCGTACACCATGCGCTCATCAACGTCATCGAGCCCGTATTCGAGCCGCGGTTCGCCTTTCAAGGCTTCGCCTGCCGGCGGCACAAGGGCACCCACCGGGCCCTGCGCCAGTTCGTCGCTTGGGCACGCACAACCCGCTACGTCCTGAAGATGGACATCCACAAGTTCTTTCCGACCATCGACCATGCGATTCTCGAGCGGCTCTTGCGCCGCAGGCTCAAAGACCCTCGCGTCCTCGGCTTGTGCGACGCGATCATCGACGGATCCAATGCGCAAGAGCCCACTACACGGTACTTCCCGGGCGACGACCTGCTGACGCCGTTGTCCCGTCGCCGCGGCATCCCGATCGGCAACCTGACCAGCCAGTTTTTCGGCAACGTGTATCTGGATCCGTTGGACCACTTCATTTCGGAACGGCTGCGCCTGCGGCGTTACCTCCGGTACGCGGATGACTTCTGCTGCTTTCACGACGACAAGGCCGTTCTCACGGCAGCGCGCGCGGCGGTCACCGAATTCCTGGGCGGCCTCCGCCAGCACCTCAACGACGGGAAGAGCCGGATCCGCCAGGTAAAGGGGGGCATCGAGTTCCTGGGCTTCGTGACTCGCCCCGAGCAGCTGCGGTTGAATCAGACCGCGATTCGCCGACAGCGCCGGCGGCTGCGCCGACTGCGAGCGGCCTACGCGGCTGGGGTCCTCAGCTGGAATGACGTACGCGCGTCACTCGATGCGTGGAACGCGCACGCCGCCCACGGCACGACGTGGCATTTGCGTCGCCACGTGTTCGGTGACGCAATCTTCCGCCGCGGCTCGGCGGAAGAAGGGGCACCGTCGCTTCGGAATCGGACGGCTGAACGATCGTTGGTGGAATCGGCGATTGGCGGAGTCGAAGGTTGGGGTATCGCGCTGGTCCGAGAGCGTCTCCCCGAGAGCACCGGCCGGAGTGAAGCGATGCTCTTCGGGAAACCGGGTAACCCCGTTTGGACTTGCGGCGACGAGCGGGAGGTGCAAATTGCGGGACGTGCGGGCCAGCATCTTCATCAGCCACGCCACCGAGGACCGGCAGCGCGCCGTGCAGGTCTGCGCGCATCTGGAGGGCGCCGGCTACCGCTGCTGGATCGCGCCGCGCGACGTCGTTCCGGGACGGAGCTATCCGGCCGAGATCATGCGCGGCCTCGATGAGGCGACGGTGGTGGTGCTTCTGCTCACCCGGCGCGCCAACGAATCGCACATGGTGAGCCGCGAGATCGAGCGCGCTGTCAGCCGCGACCGCCCGGTGATTCCCCTGCGCCTCGAAGATCACGCGATGGCCGGCGATCTCGAGTTCCTGCTCGCCTCGACGCAGTGGATCGACGCCTGGGAGCCGCCGTTCGAGGCCCACCTGCAAAGGCTCCTCGAGGTCATTCCTCGCTACCTTTCCGCTGCCGGGGAAGAGGTTTCGCCGCCTGCGCCGGAACCTCCTCCACCTGATTCCTCTGGCGAACCGATGTCGGCCGACACTTCACCGGATGTCGGCGGCGACCTCGGCAATAACGAACCGGACGTACCCGCCGCACAGCCGGACATTCCGGAACCGTCGCCACAAGAGTCTGTCGATAAATGCGAGGACACCCTTCGACGAGCTCAGGGTGAGCGGACAAAGTCCTTTGGAATCAACCCCCCAACCGCTCAGGCTGAGCTCGTCGAAGCCTGGTTTCAGAGAAAATCGACAGATTCACAAGAGGGGGGTGAAGACATACGAGCAGTGCCGTCGATGCCCGAACCGACTTCCACAGCGCCTGTATCCCATGGCGACGCCCAGCAGCGAAGAGACGAAACACCGGGGCAGCATGCCGGCGGGCGGAAGGAAGAAGGCGGCAAACGAGAGGCGACGTTCACGCCGCGAGCCGTGCTCGTGGTCTCCGTCGTCGTTCTGCTCGCCGTCTCTTACTTCGTGTTCTCACCCGTTCATCTCCAGCCCGAGCCTGCGCCCGTGGAGAAGGCGGAGCCGGCACGGATGCGGCGCCTGCCGCCGGTGACATGGTCGACGTGCCGGCCGGCAAGTTCTTCATGGGCTGTAACGAAGGAGGTCGACAGAGAGTGCGCGGGCGACGTGAAGCCGGGCCACGAGGTCTTCGTAGCGGCTTTCAAGATCGACCGCACCGAGGTGACGGTGGCGCAGTACCGTCGCTGCGTCAACGCAGAGACAGTGCGCAAGTGCGTGGCTGAGGACGGCGTTCTGGGACGGGCAGGAGCACCCGTCGGTCAAACATGCAACTGGGGAAGATCCGACCGCGGCGATCACCCGATCAACTGCGTGACTGGGACGAGGCGGTGGCGTACTGCGAGTGGAAAGGGAAGCGGCTGCCGACGGAGGCCGAGTGGGAGAAGGCAGCGCGCGGCACCGACGGGCGGAAGTATCCCTGGGGCGATGCGGATACGGGACTAGGAGGACCGGTCGCGAACATCGACGGGCGACCGCTGAAACGAATTGTCCCGGACTTGCCGATCGCCGTTGGTACAACGACGGCTACGTCGACACCGCCCGTAGGATCGTTCACACGGGCGCCTCGCCTTACGGCGCCCTCGACATGATCGGTAACGTCTGGGAATGGGTACAGGACCGATCCTTGATGACCGTGGGGTTCGGGGCGGCTCCTGGAGCAATCTGCCGAAGTACGCGCGGGCGTCCGGCCCGTACTCCTCCTCGGCCCCGCACCGGCCGGAACGGCGATCTCGGGTTCCGGTGTGCCCAGTAGTACTCTGCTGGATTCTGATCGTCTGGATTGCTGGATTCTGGGGGTCCGGGGGCGCAAGCCCCCGGTCGCCGCCGGAAAAAGGGAAGAGGGCAGATGCGTGAATCGCCCGATCTTCATCAAGAGCTTTCGAGACTCTGGAGTGGATCCTGGCGCATACGCGCAAGTTTCCGAAGCATCAGCGCTTCAGGTAATCAGATCAGGTAACGTCCTGGCGATAACCCGCGGGCGCAGGATGTCGTGCAACGAGCTGCGGGGTCAAAGCGGTCGGATTCATCGCTTTGTTAGCCCCCGCTACGCTACGCGAGCTTTCCACGACGCCGGGTCGCGGTGCAGGTGGCTCGCCGAGAAGACGACGATGTTGCTCGCCTCGATCCGATAGAAGACCCCGTACGGAAACCGGTGGACGATTGCCCGACGCGTCTCGCGATGAAGCACTTGGTACTGGAGCGGATTTTCGGCGACGCGACTCAACGCCGCATCCACCTGGGCGACGAACTCTCGTCCCAGCCCGGGCCGCTGCAGCTCGTACCGACGAGCAGCAGAGCGAACGTCTGCCTTCGCGGGGCGCCCAACGAGCAGTCGGTATTTCACAGCTTGCGCAGGATGTCGTCGCGGGCCTCCTCCCACGGCTCGACATCAGTGGGATTTGCCTCGTGCTTATTCATCAATGCGACCGTCGAGCGACGGCGAGGGCCTCCGATTCGGTGAGGGGAAGGTGTGCGACTTCCTCGGCGATTTCGTCCCACAGCTGCTGAACCAGACGGATCTTCTCGCTCGCAGGCAATTTCCGGAACGTCTCGATGATCGGCTCTGCGCCCATTGTGCAACGCTACGCCGCTCTGCTTTTCGAGTCCAGAGCAGACATCGGGCTAAGACGATGGGGGGACGATGGTTCCTTTGTTGCAGATCCCCGGAAAGAGCTCGATCTCGTCTCAGGATCGGCCGGTGGTTCTGGGAATGAGTTGTTCAGGCGTGGAGCCGACCGACGCAAAGGCTCGATCGGCGCGATTCATGGAGCGATGGACCGAATGCCGCTTTACGTCGAGGAAGCGGGCCGTGGCGTTCAAGGACAACCCGAGATGGATCACGCAGATATATGACACGAGCGCGCGTCCGGTCACCGCTGCGGGCCGATGCGAGGGGCTCATGATTTCCGCGGGCGTGGTCCCGCACAGCGCGGCGACCCGGCGCACGAGCTCGGTGAGAACCCATCGATTTTCCGATGAATCGGCGAGTTTCATTTTGCAGTCGACCTCGGATTCGGCGCGCGCGAGCGCTTCGTCGACGAACTCGCTGGATCCCAGGATGCGCTCATCGAATGCCCACAAATCACGGCCTCGAACGTTTTCGGTCCGCTTGAGCCATCCGCGTCGGCTGCGGCGCAGGCCACCCCCACTGAGCTCTGGCCGTCTACCATGTCCCACGCCGTCCGCGACGAATCGGCGGTAACGCTCCCGAGCCGGTTGCTCCCGGCGCGCAAACAGTGCCAACACGGTCGCGCTCGCCTGCCAGGGTCGTTTGATGTGCCCAACCAGCGCCGAATGGCCGGTCCACGCGTAGTCGTCCAGTTGCTCCAGCCCAGAGACGAGCGAGGCCCGAATCGGGTTCAGATGGATGTAGCGAACGAGCTGGAGGAGATACGGCTCCTCTTCGACGAGGATGGACTTGAAACGATTTTGAAACAGGTAACCGCTGCGCAGGTGCCGACGGTTGAATTCAACGGCGTAGCCTGTGTTGAGGCAGCGCATGAGGTCGGAGAGGGGCACGGAACCGGTTCGAAGCAGAAGATGGAAGTGGTTGGGCAGCAGGCTCCACGCGAGGACTTGGGCGGCCGATTCCTTCACTAGCCCCGCAAGGCGTTTGACGAATCGCTCGCGATCGATGTCATCAACGAAAATGGCGCGCCGCTCGATCCCTCGCACGATGACGTGATGCAGGCAGCCAGGTGCGTCGAGTCGAGGTCGCCGAGGCATGGCCCAGACGATGGAATGGTCGAGTGATATTTGTCAACTATCTCCTGCTCACGTTGAATGCGAATCGGTCGTGGGCCGAACTCGGAGAAGTGCGACAAAAGCACCATCGTCCCCCCTGCCAGCATGGAAGACCAAATCGGGTCGGTGGAGGAGGGCAAACGGGCCGACCTGGTGATCCTGCGGGCGAACATTTTCGAGCTTCCGCCCGAGGCGCTTCTCAGCCCGATCGTCGACGCGACGATCCTCGACGGCGAGGTCGTTGCCGGCGTGTCTGAAACATTCGGTTCGGGGTTGCGCTTGTCTCGGTGCTTGCGCAATCTCTAGTGCGTCGTGAGCAAGCCGAAGATCACCCTGGTAGGCGCGGGCGGACTGTCGTTCGGCCCGACGATGGTCAACGATGTCATCCACACGCGGGTGCTCGCCGGCAGTCGGCTGGTGCTACACGACATCTCCGAAGCTCGACTGCAGCGAGCCTACCGCTTCGCAGCGAAGCTCAACGCTGCGAACGGCAAACCGGTCATCCTCGAACAATCCACCGATGCGGCCGAAGCGCTGACCGGCGCCGACTTCGTCATCGCGAGCGCCGAGCACGGGCGGTTTCGCTATTGGCGCCAGGACTACGAGATCCCGCTTCGTTACGGCGCCACGCAGGTCAACGGTGAGAATGGCGGACCGGGTGCGGTCTTTCACTCGCTGCGCAGCATCAAAAACACGCTGAGTATTTGTGCTAACATCGAGAAGCACTGCCCGGACGCCTTCCTCATCAATCTCTCGAATCCAATGAGCCGCGTGACGCTCGCCATCAACGAGGGCTCGAAGGTTCGCAATGTCGGCATGTGTCACGAGATGCCGATCGGCATCGTTCGACTCGGCCGGTTGCTGCGAATTCCACCGTCACGGATCGCAGCGAAGGCCTCAGGCATCAACCACTTCACATTCTTCACTGAGATGATCGACCGAGAGACGGGAGAGGACCTGCTACCGCGGGTTAAGAGGCTGTTCCGCAGGAAGTTCTTCGATTTCGGTCCCATGCTTACCCGGCTCGCGAGGGCGAGCGAGCCTCGGCCCGTGCTTGCCATGCTTGCCGATCAACTCTACTCGCCGCTGGTTGCACACATGATCCGCGAGCACGACCTCGTGCCCTGCTCCGTCGACAGCCACATCGGTGAGTATCTGCCGTTCGCGCACGAGGTCGGCGGTCACCATCCGGACCACGTCGATCAGTTTGCCCGTATCGATAAGGTCATCGAACGGCTGACCGTATGGGTGGCAAGCACCAAGCTACCGCTGCCGCTGCAGCGTATGGGGCACAGCCTCGAAGAGGTCGTGCCGATCATCGCCTCGATCTGGTCAGGCGAGAGGCAGCGGATTGTAGCGGTCAACGTGCCGAATCGCGGTTACCTGCCGAACGTTGCCGAAGGTGCCATCGTCGAAGTAGGCGCCGAGGTCGATGGTGACGGTATCCATCCCGAGAAGATGCCGCCGATTGCGGAACCGATCGCTGGACACATCGCCGTACAAGTCCCCCTGCAGGACAAGATCGTCAGATCCGCTCTCACCGGCGACCCTCAGCCCGCCCTCGAGGCCCTGATCGAAGATCCCACATCACCGCGCGACGAGTCGGCGTGCGTAGCCATGTTCAACGAGCTACGCAAGTTGCAAGCAGAACAGTTGCCGTTCTGAGCGTGCTCACAACGTCAATGACGAGGTCGAGCGCCTTTTCACGAGCGACGCTGAGCTAGCTATAGCTAGATTGTCGGGTTATCGCATTGCTGTTTGCTGGGGCCAAGGGGGACGTGTACGGGGGTTCAAAGGGGACAGCCTCATTCTTCTCGGAAGTCAAAAGGGGACAGGCCTAATTCTTCTCGAAAAAAGTAAAGCAATCTAGGTGGTTAGGCCATCGAAGTGGGGCCTGTCGCCGACGGTGGGACCGGGGGACGTAGGGGCTAATCGGGCGAGTTGAGATAGTCGTGGCGCGTCGCGCAATCGGGTCTTCAGCATCCAACTGCGCTGAGCCCGAAAAACGTCGAGGTCGCGGCTTCGGGGGCGGAGTTGGCGTCCGCGGGGCGTGCCTCAGTCGGCGCCGAAGGGGGCGGGGTCGAATCCGCTGTCGACGAGCACCGCTGGAGCCCGATCGAGAGCGCACGCGACGCTGCGCCGCGATACCCGCAGGTATTCAGCTGTGCTCGCGAGTGAGAACACGTAGTGGGAGACAGCGACGTGGACGAGTTGCAGCAGGTACGGCTTCTCCTCCACGAGGATGCTCCGAAAGCGGTTCTGAAAGAGATGCCCGGCCCTGCGGTGGATGAGATTGAAGGTCGTCGCGTACGGACCGAGCCAGCGCTGAATGAACCTGGAGAGCGGCAGGCGGCCGGTGCGAAGTAGAATGTGGGCGCGATTGGGCATGAGCGCCCACGCGTAAAGCCGAGCATCGGTAGTCGAAACCAGATGCGCGAGCCGATCGACGAAGCGCCGCCGGTCGCGATCGGAGTAGAAGATCTTCCGCCGCTCGATGCCCCGAACAATTACATGGTGGAGCGCTCCAGGATAGCCGAGACGAGGGCCGCGTGGTATGTGCATACAGGTGCAGCATAATCTGCATACATGTCAAGTGTCTTTCAACTCGCCCGACTCGCCCCTACGCATAGTTCAGCAGTCTTCGAGCTCCGTTGTGTGGGCGTCCTCGTGATCGGGCGGCGCTGTGAGAACTTTACCATTGCCAGCGCTGATGTTTTGCGCCGGGGAGCCCTCCAGGTCCCTTGGTAGGCCCGGGGCTCGGGGTCGGGATCGGGGATCGATAGGCACCCCGATCGCATCCTACGACGGGAGCCCGGGCGCGACGAGCAGGTTTGCTGTGCGGCGTCCCTTCTGCGCGGCGCTGAGGAGCTTGGGGTTGGAGGTGACGAAGAAGACCGGCTTTCCGTCCACGACGTTATCGGGGTAGAAGATCACGAAGACGCCGGCCCAGCCGGGGAAGATGTCCTGGCGCTTGGCGAAGATCGCGCCCAGGGACCGGAACGGCCGTTGAGGGATGTAGACGTTCTGCCCCGGCCCCGCGGACTCGATTGCCGCTCGGATCGCCGACACCACTGTGGCGGTCTCGCGGCGGGCTTGGATGTGGTGGTCGATGGGCTTGCCGAACTGGACGAAGGCGACGCCAGCCGAGAAGACCCAGCATGCCAGGAAGCCGGTCTTCATCTCCGATCGGAGCGGGTACAGCTTGTCCGCATACGCCAACACGACGCACAACCCGATCGCCAGGGGAATGGGCGCTGCGTACTGATAACGGCCGGCTCGGATGAGCGCGTAGGGCCTACCTGCGTTCGCGAAGAAGGCCGCCCGGCCGAGGACGATCATCCCGTAGCAGCCGAGGCACAGAATGAGAGAGACGAGCAGGCGACGCTTCACCTTCCCAGGTGCGAGGAAGAGGACGGCGGCAACTGCGGTGCTGACGAGCGCGATCACTACGTACGCGGCTGGGCTCGGATACTCGAGGCTCGGGACGAAGCGACCCATGACCAAGGTGACAATCCCGTAGCCCACGACATGGGCGAACATGACGAGGTTCGTCATCAGGTTCGTCTCGATGAAGAGCGGCGCCGTCCTCGGCATGTAGAGCATCGTGGCGAGCCGGGTGAGGCCGAAGTAGAGCGCCGGCACCAGAGCGGCGAGCACGCAGAAGATGAGCACGACCCGGGTACGGGTTGGGGACACGGGCAACAGCAGGAAGGCCACGATCGGGAAGACGAGGGTGAGCCCGAGGCCGATGCCGAAGCTGGTGCACGCCGCCAGTAGAGAGAGACACCAGAGCACGGGCGTATGGGGATGCAGCGGCCGCCCGGCGGAAACGCGCGCCAGCCGAACCAGAAGGCAGAGCATGATCGTGGCGACGAGCACCTGACCAAACACCGAGAACCAGCCGAGCGTCGCCTCGTTCATCGGCGAGATGCCCCACAGCGTCGCGCCGAAGCAGGCCAGCCGGCCGCTCTCCGTGAACCCGCGAATCACCCAAAAGAGCAGCGCGACGTTGAGCAAGTGGGCGACCAGAGCGACCCAGTAATACGATTCGGCGTGAGTGCCGAAGAGCCGGTACAAGAAATAGAAGAGCGTGTTGTTGGTCACCAACAAGTGGCCGCCGCGCGGTACGAGGATGTAGGAGAGAAGGTTTTCATTGCGGATGCGATAGAGGTGGAGGAAGTCATCCGCAAAGAAGTAATTGCGCGTGATGGGAAAGTAGACCAGCGCCGAAAACGCCAGCGGGATGAGAAGAAGGACGGTTTCGTTGATGGTCTTCCCCTGCTCCCGTTCCGCGAACCAGGAGACGCCAAAGCGCACGCATACCTCCTTGGCGAGCTACGGGCGGTACCCCAGCGCCCGAATGCGCTCCTTCGTGTCTTCATCCAGAGTCCGTGTGCTGCGCGGCGCGGCGTGCTCGATGGTGCGCGCGCGGAATCGTTCGTACGTTCCTTGCAGATCGAGACGCTCGGCTTCCGTCAGCGCGTGCGGGTTCATCTCGCTCGGATCGCCGCTGAGATCGTAGTACTCGCGCTCGCCGTCGTGGCCGACGATGAGCTTGCGCGATCCCGACACCACGGCGTGCTCATGCGGCGTGTAGCGCTTCCCTTCGGGCATCTTGATGAGCTCGGTATAAGCGGTCCCCGCGGATGCGGGTTCCTCGTCGAGCGGTGTCCGACCCCGGGAGAGGAACCGCCATCGGCTCGGTTCGCGCACCAGAGTACCTTTCCACGACTGCCCTTCGAAGGACGGCGGCACCGTCCCGCCGACAAAGTCGACGAGCGTCGGCGCCACGTCGACGAGAGAAACCACGGGCTCCACCTCGATGCGCTCGGTCTGCCCGGGCACCACCAGGATCAACGGCACATGAACGACTTCTTGGAACAGAGTCTTCTCGTGTCCGAGGAACCCGTGTTCCTTGAACTCGTCGCCGTGGTCGGAGGTGAAGACGATGAGGGCGTTGTCGAAGAAACGGCGGCGCTCGAGCTCGACGAACATCGAGCGAAGCTCCATATCGAGGCTGAGGACCGCGGCATCGTATACGTTCTGGAGATTGCGCAAGGCCTCCGGCTTCAGGGGGAGCGAGTACCCGTAGAACGAGGTCGAGTTTGCCCGCTCGACATTGGGCGGTGGACCGCCGTCCGCGATGTGCTCGAGCGCCTCGTCGCGCGGCGCGTATGGGTTGTGCGGCTCCATGTAGTGGAGGTGCAGGAAGACCGGACGGGACGGTCCCGGCGGGGGCGACAAGTTGTCCAACCAGGCCAGCGCAACCTCGTTGATCCGAGTGGCACGCTCGGGAACCCACATGTACTCCGGCGCGTTGGTTGCCTCGACCAGGATCGACCAGAACTCATCGTACCCCTGTGCGAAACCCAATCGATGGCCGATCAATCCGTTGGCGGAAAAGAAGCCGGTGGCGTAGCCGTGCTGTTTCAGCACCTCCGGGAGGGTGACCTCGGTCTCGGCCAGTACGGACTCAAAAGTCGTGATTCCGTGTTGCGACTGAAAGCGCGAAGTCAGGATCGAAGCCACCGACGGATTCGTCCACGAGCTCTGCGCGTATGCGTGGCGAAACACGTAGCCGCGCGCGGCGAGCGCGTCGATGAACGGTGTCAAGCCGCGCTGGTTGCCATAAGCACCGACTCGATCCGCTCGCAGCGTATCGACGACGATGAGGAGGATGTTCGGCGCGCGGTCCCGGCTACACCCGACAGAAAAGCAAAGTATGGCCGCAAACACCCATTGGACCAGCGGTCGTTTCATGAGCGGGTGGAGACGCTGACGCGGCACGCAGGCAGTCTAGAACGTTCCCATCTCTACGCAAGGTTCTGATCCGCGGGATGTTCATTTTTGTTCGTCCGTAGTTGTGATCCACCTCCGTCCGGAAGCCGACGTGCCGAAGGTCCGACGAAGGCACAGACGTGGGCAACGGCAATGCTTTCCGAAGACTCGTGCCCGTTCCACCCCTCGACTCGGGGTGGAACTTCGGGTTACTCAGATCTCTCACCTGCGCGGCCCTCGATGAATCGTGTGAACGTCTCCCGAAGCGCTCTCGCCAACTGGATGCGGAATCGCTTGTTCCGCAACAGAACGGAATCCCGGCGCCGGTCGTCCAAAGAGACCCCATACGTGCCGACGCCGGAAGAGCGTGCCTCCCTGGATCGGTACTTCCGGGAGACCCCGGAGGGCCGCGCCGAGTTGACGCAGTGCTTCCGAGAGTCGCCGGAAGGGCGCGCGCTCATGGAACGGCACTTCAACGCAACGCCGCAGGGCCGCGCGACGTTGGAAGAGCACTTCAAAAAAACCCCGGAGGGCCGTGCCCGCTTGGAGCACCACATCAGTGCAGAGCCTGGGAGGGAGGCCGAGCTTCGAGGGGCCATCGCCGAGGAGATCCGTCGGCAGCAACCGACGTTTCTGGAAGCGGTGCAGGGCGACGCGGCCGCCTATGCGAGTCTCATGTTGAAGCCGCTGCAGTTCAAGACTGGCCTCGAGCTGCTCCGCGAGACGGTGCGGCTCTCTTGGGAGAACGATGCCTTCTTCTGCCTGCTTCTCTACCGGGTCCGGGTGCGCCTCTACGTGCGCGGGGTGCCCGTTCTGCCGACCGTGCTGCATCGTCTCTGCGTGATGCTCGGACAGATCGACATCGGAAATCACGTCCTGATCGAGCCCGCTGTGTATATCCCGCACGGCAAGGTCGTAATCGACGGCGTCGTCCGCATCGGCCGCGGCACGATGATCACGCCGTGGGTCACCCTCGGCCTCACCACCGGCATCGAAGGCCCATCCATTGGAGGCAACGTCCTCATCGGAACGGGAGCGAAGATCCTCGGTCCGATCGAGATCGGCGAGCGCGCTCGCATCGCTGCCAACGCCGTCGTCCTCACCGATGTGCCGCCCGCCACGACAGTGGCCGGCGTTCCGGCGAAGGCGGTCCGAGATCGCCGTAGTTGACGAACACGAGCATAGTGTGATGACGCGCGTCAATGACGGCCGGTGCGACATGGCGCTGGCTCTGCTGCTCTTTGTCACGACGGTGCTCTACCTCGCAACACTCCCCCTCAACCTGGGCACCCCGGACGAGGCCCACGCCCTCCTCGCTGCCAAGCGCGTTTTCGACGGTGAGGTGATGTACCGCGACGTCTTTGACCTCTCGACGCCCGGCTGGGTGATGGGGATGGCCGCACTCTTCGGCCTGTTGGGTCCCAGCCTCGCCACAGCGCGAATGACGGTGGCAATGATTCACGGGGGCACGGCGCTGTTGATGTTTCTCGCTTGCCGGTGGCTTGGAGTGCGCCGCGGGCTCGCCTGGGCGTGCGCCTTCGCCTACCTAGTCGTGTGCCAGCCGATGTTTCCGATCGCCAGCTATCACTGGCTCGCGACGTTCCTGAGCGTCGCCTTGCTCGTTCTCTGTCTGCGCTCGACAGCCAACACATCCTGGGCGTTCTCGCTCGGCCTCGGGGTCGGTTTGCTCATCGCCGTGCACCAGCAGCGGGGACTCAGCATGGGGCTCGGGGTCGCCAGTGTCCTCGTCGCTCGGGCGATCATCCAGTGGCGCTATGGCATCTCGCCGAGGCCGCTGAGCGTGTGGCGGCAGACCGGCGCGTTCGCGGGTGGGGTCACGCTCGTCGTGGGATCGCTCCTCGTCGGCCTCGTGGCAACTGCGGGCTTTCAGCCCGTGTGGAACGCCCTGGTCATCGTCCCCCTGGTCAACTACCGCGGAGCCATATCTTGTCCCTGGGGGCACGACTGGACGGGTGGGAGCAGGTCGCCCTTCTCGCCCTTTCTCGAGTACCTGCCGGCGATCCTGGCCGTCAGCATGGTCCCCCTACTGGTGCTCTGCTGGCGAAGGCGCAACGCCGAACGGGTTCGTGTGTTGACGATCCTGACGCTGCTCTGTGCGTTCGCGATCCTCTCCATATCCTATTACCCCGACACCATTCACCTCGCATTCATCGCCCCGCTCTTCTTCGTGACGTCGACCGATGCGTTTGAACGGCTCCTGCGCCTATTGCCGACGCCGATGTCCCGCCCGGTCGCCGGGTTGACGACTGCTGCCGTCGTATTGGCGGGTGGTGTGGAGCTCTGGGGAAACCTGATCACTCTCCGTGCACGGTATCCGGTCGCCTACCAGAGCGCGTTTGGGCGGATCGATCTCCGAAGTGCGAGGACGGCGCAGGTCTGGGAGCAAATGAAAGCGTTCCTCGATCGGGGGCCGTCACGCGAGTTGTACGCGTACCCCATGGCCAACTACACGTACCTCTTGCTCGACGCTCGGAATCCCACCCGTTTCGCGTTCGTGACACGGGGGCGTTACACGTCCCCGGACCAGGTGCAGGAGATCGTCGACGCGCTGGACACCAAACGTGTTCCCTACGTTGTCGTTACGGCCGAGATCGTGCGATCAGACGACCGCATTGCCCGTTTCATCCGCGAGCACTACGAACCGGTCCCCGCTCTTCCACGGCGGCTCTGGCGGCTCAAGGGCGAAACGATGGGCCGTACTGCGCCTATAACCGTCCTTGCAATGGACGCACTGCCTTGGCACCGTCCCTCCTGGAAACCGCATGTCCCCTTCGCGCCAGGTCGTATTCGCGCTCGCTCTGCTGGTCTCTCTCGCCCCAGCTTGCGAGCGGCATTCGAAACAGTCTCCCAACGTCCTGTTCATCGTCGTCGATACGCTGCGTGCCGATCGCCTGGGCGTATACGGCAACCGACGCGGGTTGACACCGTTCCTGGACCGGCTCGCCGAGCGTGGCGTGGTTTTCGAGAACGCCTACGCGGCGAGCTCCTGGACTTGCCCCTCGGTCGCGTCGCTGTTCACGTCGCGCTATCCCGCGCAGCACCACGTGACCGGGTTCGGCTCGCGGTTGGGCGAACAGGAGGTGACGTTCGCCGAGCGGCTGGCTAGCTCGGGCTATGTCGCGGGGGGCTTCTCCGCCAACTATCGGGTACTCGAACGGCTGGGCTACGCGCAGGGCTTCCACCAATGGCGCTCGGACGCGAAGCAGGCGAGCGGCCTCCAGGGCGACGAGCTCCGCCGCCAAGCGCTCGGGTGGCTCGACACGGTCTGGGACGCTGGGTCACCCCGTCCCGTGCTCCTCTACTTGCAGTATATGGAGCCCCACAGCCCCTACGATCCGCCTGAGCCCTTTCTCAGCCGGTACTTGCGCGACGACGACGGTCGCCCGATCGAAGCGAACGTCGATATGAACGTGTTCCGCTTCCGTGTCAACTCGGGCAAGAAGGTGAGTAACGAAGAGCTCCTGCCGCTCCGCCGCCTGTACGACGGGGAAGTGGCTGCCGCGGACGCGCAGATTCGCTTATTATTCGCAGAGCTCGAGCACCGCGCGTTCCTCGACAACGCCATCGTCATCGTCACGGCGGATCACGGCGAGGAGTTTGGTGATCACGGCCGACTCGAGCACGGTCGCACGCTCTACAACGAGACCGTCCGTGTACCGCTGATCGTGGTTGCGCCGGGCGCCCCCCGGGGCGTCGCGTCGCGGAGAACGTTTCCCTGGTGGACATCGCTCCGACCCTCCTCGAGCTCCTCGATCTCGCACCGCAGCCCAACTTCGAGGGGCGTTCCCTGGTCCCTCTCCTCTCTCGGGATGAAAAACGAGCCGAGGGGACGGATCCTAGGGACGTGATTCTCCAGCTCGCGTACATCGGGTTGTTCAAAAAGGACCAGCGTGTGCACGAGCGCGGCGTTGTGCGGGGAAACGCCAAGTTGCTGATTGGCCCGCACGGCGAGAGCGAGAGCTACGACCTGGGGAACGACCCCATGGAGCGGCAGGTCGATCCTCCTTCCCTCCATCCGAGCGCGGAGCGTCTTCTGGCTGCTCTGAATCGAGCCGAGGCACGTCTCGAGTCCCGGGCTGCCCTGTCCCCGGGCGAAGAGGAAGAGATCGACGAGCAGACGGTGGAACGACTGCGCGCCCTCGGCTACGGATCCTGAGCGGGCCTTCCAACGGGTCTCGGCGGCCGACAGGGCACTCTTCGGGGGTCAGGGGGAGGCTGCCCCGGAGCTGAAAATCCGCTGCGCCACTAGCTCCCGGTGGTACGACGGCGAGCCGAGGAAGATCTCGCTCGACTTGGCGCGCTTGAAGTAGAGGTGCGCGTCGTGTTCCCAGGAGAAGCCGACGCCGCCGTGGATCTGGATGCTCTCGGCGGCGCAGTGAAAGTACGCGTCGGAGCAGTAGGCTTTGATGGTGGGACCGGGGGACGTAGGGGCTAATCGGGCGAGTTGAGATAGTCGTGGCGCGTCGCGCAATCGGGTCTTCAGCATCCAACTGCGCTGAGCCCGAAAAACGTCGAGGTCGCGGCTTCGGGGGCGGAGTTGGCGTCCGCGGGGCGTGCCTCAGTCGGCGCCGAAGGGGGCGGGGTCGAATCCGCTGTCGACGAGCACCGCTGGAGCCCGATCGAGAGCGCACGCGACGCTGCGCCGCGATACCCGCAGGTATTCAGCTGTGCTCGCGAGTGAGAACACGTAGTGGGAGACAGCGACGTGGACGAGTTGCAGCAGGTACGGCTTCTCCTCCACGAGGATGCTCCGAAAGCGGTTCTGAAAGAGATGCCCGGCCCTGCGGTGGATGAGATTGAAGGTCGTCGCGTACGGACCGAGCCAGCGCTGAATGAACCTGGAGAGCGGCAGGCGGCCGGTGCGAAGTAGAATGAGACGGGGTAGGGGGACGTTGCTCCGTTCCTTCCGTGAGTTCTTGTCGAGGAGCATTTGCGGAATCAACGGAGCAACGTCCCTTCTTCCTTCCTCCCGGAAGCAAGAAGCTCCTCGTCAATCAGCCCCACGCGACGGCCGAAATGTATGATCTCGCCGAGGATCCGCGCGAGCGCACCCCGCTGGCGAGCGAAGACGGCAAGACCGCTGCCCTGCTGGCACGCGCACTCGAAGAGCTGCGGGCGAGTCTCCAGATCCGGAAGGCAGAGCTCGCCGAGCGAGGCCGTGTCGATGAGGCAACCGAGAGAAGCTGCGCGCGCTGGGCTACGAGCCCTGACGACCGGCGAAGGCCGGGTAGAACATTTCAGCGGAGCTTGCCCTCGACGAAGGGGACCTCGAAGACCTTGTCGTGTTGGATGGGGCCGTGGCCGAAGTAGCCGTCCTCGCCGAACAGCTCGCCGTGGTCCGCCGTCACCGTGATCCAGGTATTCGCCGGCACCGCGTCGTAGAGACGGGCGAAGACGCCGTCGAGGTAGCGCACCGCTTCGATCTGGCGGGCGCGCAGGCGCTCGAGCTGCTCGCGGTCGAACTCGCGCGGCTCCTCGCCCTCAACCAGGCGGCCGCCGACGACCTGCGCGTCGAGGTGCTTGAAGACGCCGTGCACCCCCGAGACGCGCGGCCACTCGCGCGGGTCCTCGTCGGGGAGGGCAAAGGGGTAATGGGTCTCGCCGACGTTGAGCACGTAAAAGCTCGGCGCGTCGTCGCGGAAGCGCAGTGCCTCGACCATTGCCGCCATGTCGTTGTGCGTCGGCATCAGCGTGAAGGTGTCGAAATCGCGATTGAGAATCGTGGCCGGGTTGAGCACCGGCAGCGACATCATGGCGTGCGTCGCGTAGCCGAGCTCGCGCTTCAGCAAGGTCGGCAGGTAGAGGCTGGGGATCAACCGCTCGAAGCCGATGCCGTTGCAGCCGAGGCGCTCATTGTAGCGGACGAAGTCGCGCTTGTAGTACTCCGACGCGTAGACGTGCGGCGGGCTGGAATGCGGCAGCAGCCCCATCAGCAGGTTGTAGTGCGACGGTGCCGTCCACGACGCGTAGCTCCAGCGCCGCTGCAATTGGCCGAGACGCAGGATGTGGCGCGGCTGCGCCGCCACGAAGCTGTCGAAGCGGCAGCTGTCGAGGATGACGAGGAGAAAGTTGTTGGTCGCGGTGGCGGGCACGGCGTCGAGGGTAGCAGCCGGTTGAACGGGGAAGTAGCCCTCTGACATGCGTCGATGACGCGCCGAACCGAACGCCGACGCCTGCGAACGGGTCGCCCGGGGCCGCACCCGCACCCGAAGCGGAAGCGACGCCGGCCGCAGCCTACGTGCGGCCGCGCTATTTCGCATGGGCTGACTTGTTGCGCAGGTTTTCGCGCTTGACATTTTGGCATGCCCCGACCGCGGCGGACGGCTGCGTCTGCTGGCGACGGTCGAGGACACGCCCGCCAGAGGCTTCGGGCGTGCGGGCCGTGCGGTCGTCGAGAAGATCTCGACGCACCTCAGGTTGCCCGTCGATCCGCCGCAGCCCTCGGCAGCGCGCACGCCCGAGTGGCTCCCGGGCGTGCGCGAAGCGGCCGATGCTACTCTGCGAAGCGCTGCGTAGTACGAGTCACGAAGACCACGCCGGCGGCCACTGGGCCGACTGACCAACCACCGCCGGCCCCTCATCCAGGCTGTACGACAGCACTGGCGGTGCAGAGCCATGCTCGCCGGCGGCCTGCGAAGCCGCCCAGTGTCTGTTTCGCGCGCTGTTTCGCGCGGTTGACAGGGCCACGCGGCCCGCTCTATCGATGTTGCCGTGGGGGTAAAGGCGATGCCCATCGCGGCGGCGAACGAGCTCTTTCAAGGCGCGCTGGTGCGCACCAACGGCCGCTTCACCTATCAGGGCACGATCGGCATCGACGGCGCCAATGCCGAGTGCGCCACCCAGTTCCCGGGCACGCACGCCTGCACGCTGGCCGAGCTGCGCACCGCCGCGGCGGCGGGAGATCTGTTGGGCGCCAAGGACACGGGAGGCTCGACGGTGGACTCGTTCTGGGCCATCGACCCGAGCCGCGATGATCGCGCCCAGTGTCACACCAACGTTCCGTGGGATTACACCACCGCACATACGGGCCATTTCGCCGACCTGGTCACGCTGACCAACGCGACCGGCCAGCTGAGCGATCTGCAAGAGGGCAAGATCTGCGCCACCCAGCACCGGGTGGGTTGCTGTCGCTGACCGGCGAGGAGTCGGCGGCCGTTGACGGGAGAGGAGACGGCACATGAAGCGACTGCTGATTCTGGTTGTGTTGGGCGCGCTGCTGCTGCCGCGTGCCGCCGCCGCCCAGTTCTGCCTGGGCGACTGCAACGCTGACGGAAGGGTCGCCGTCGTCGAGCTGATCATCCTGGTGGACATCGCCTTGGGGGAGAGCCCGCCCTCCAGGTGTTACGACATCGACGACGTCTCGATCAGTGCGCTGATCAGGGCGGTGAAGAATGCACTCGAAGGCTGCCCGCCGACGCCCACGACGAGCGGATAGCCGGGACAAGCTGGAGTCGATGACAGAACATCCCTGACCCGACCCACCGCGGAGGGGTCTGCAGGGGTCATTCTCGCGCCCGCCCCCGCGACCGGGAGGATTTTCTGGCCCGTCCAGAACCAACAACGTAACAACCAACAACCTAACAACCCGCCTTTTTCACCGCATTCTTTCCACCGCGCTTCACCGCGTACATCGCGACGTCGGCGGCGGAGAGAAGGCCGTCGGCGGTCGAGGCGTGGTCGGGAAACGCGGCGACGCCGACGCTGGCGGTGACTCCCGAGACGTCGATGTCGAGGCCGTCGACGCGCTGCGCAGGCCTCGATCGCGCCGCGCAGCGACTCGGCGGCGACCAGAGCCGTGTCGGCGTCGGTGTCGGGCATGACGACGACGAACTCGTCGCCGCCGAAGCGGGCGGCGAAGTCGCCGGGGCGGATCAGGCGCCCGATCAGACGGCCGATGTGGGCGATGGTCTGCGCGCCGGCGAGATGGCCGTAGCGATCGACCACCTCCTTGAAGTTGTCGAAGTCGAGCACGAGCACGGACAGGGCGTGCCCGCGGCGGATCAGGTCCGGCAGCAACCGGTTGAGGTGCCGGGTGTTGCCGAGACCGGTGAGGTCGTCGGTGAGCGAGGCGATCTCCGCCTGGCGGTAGAGCGAGGCGTTCTCGATGGCGATGGCGGCGTGGTCGGCCAGCGTCTGCACCAGGCGAACCTCGTCGTCGTCGAAGGACTTCCCGTCCAGCCGGTTGAGCACCTGAATCACGCCCAGCAGCTTGTCCTTGCTGATGATGGGAACGCACAGCATGCCCTTGGGATGGAACTTGGTCTCCGACTCGACGGTCGGATCGTACCGCGGGTCCTTGCTGGCGTCGTCGAGGCGGACCACCTGGCGGTGGCGCGCCACCCAGCCGGCGATGCCGCGCTCGGTGCTCATGCGCAGGCCGTCGATCACGCCCGGCTGCAGCCGGCGCGAGGCGGAGAAGCGAAGGCTGCGGCCGTCGGCGTCGAAGAGCATGAGCGCCGCGCCCTGACTCGGAACGGCCGCCGCGGCGGACGCGAGCAGGCTGCGGACGGCCGCGCCGTCGCGCGACAGTCGGTCGGGGTCCAGCCCCCCCGCCTTCGCGACCAGGTCCTCGACGGCGGTGACGTCGTCCTCGTCGAAGGGCTGACTGTCGTAGCGATCGGCGAGCTCGACCACCCCGATGACGCCGCCTTCCGACAGCAGCGGCGCGGCGAGCAGGTGGCGGGCGCCGCACTGCGGCATGGTCTCGGTCGCGCCGGAACAGCGCACGTCGGTGGAGACGTCGTTGACCACGGCGCTCTTCCCGTTGCGCATCACCCAAGTCGCCAGACTGCGCTGGGGAGACTCCTGCAGCCCTTCGGTCATCTGCTCGCGCAGGGTCTCGGTGGCGGCGAAGACCAACTCGTCGCGCTGCTCGTCGTAGAGCAGCAGCGAGATGGCCTCGGCATAGGTCAGGGTCTTGATCCGCGCCAGCACGTTGCGCAGCAGCTCGGGCAGCTCCAGCGTCGAGGTCAACGCCTTCACCATCTCGTTGAGAACCGCCAGCTCCCGAAGTCGATCGGCGCCGCCCGGAAGGGACCCCATCATGGTCATTTCCGAACTGACTAGCATTGCCGCCATGGCGGAGGGAAGGAGAAGGTCGTGACCGGTGACCGGGTAGAGCCGGTGAACGAGCAGTTCAAATGGCAAATGGGGGTGAGAAGGGGAAGTCTTCCGACCATTTGCCGTTTGCCATTTTCTATTACCGCGCCTCCGCGTGCGGATTCTCTTCCTTGCCCGCGACCGGCAACACGAGA
This sequence comes from uncultured bacterium, assembly GCA_963721115.1. Classification (GTDB taxonomy): domain Bacteria; phylum Desulfobacterota; class Binatia; order HRBIN30; family CADEER01; genus CAVRIA01. Next base: position 4,431 of record CAVRIA010000012.1, on the reverse strand, counting down.
CGGAACAGGCTTCCCCCGACCGGGCTGGGCTCCGCCGTGAGATGGCCGCCGTGCGCCGCGGCAATCGTGCGGCTGATCGTCAGTCCCATGCCGAGTCCTTGCCGCCCTTTGGTGGTGAAGAACGGCTCGAACACCGCCGTCCCGTGCTCGCTCGGCAACCCGGGGCCGCTGTCCGCGATCTCCACCTCCAGTTGGCTTTCGCCGCAGAGTGCCGTTCGCACCGACAGCCACCCCGGCACTCCGGTACGCACCACCGCCTCGATCCCGTTCCGCAGCACGTTGAAGATGACCTGCTCGATCAGCACCGCGTCCCCAAGTACCGAGGGCAAGTCGCCGGCGAGATCACGGCGCAGCTCGATGCCTCGGTCGTGTATCTCGCTCTGCAGAAGACGAGCGACGTTCTCGACCAGTCGATTCAGATCGACGGGGCCTCTGCGCGGCGGCTCCTTGCGCACGAAACGCCTCAGGCCGTGAACGATATCCCTGGCGCGGACGGCCTGGTCCGCGATCTTCTCGAGGGCTTCCGCGAGCTCCTTCGTTGCGTCGCCCCGACCCAGACGCCGCAGACAACCGTTCGCGTAGCTCACGATCGCCGACAGAGGCTGGTTGATCTCGTGCGCCAGTCCCGAAGCCAATTCGCTCACGGCGGCGACGCGTAGTACGTGCGCGAGCTCCATACGCTGCAGGCGGGCGTCCTCCTCGGCGTGTAGTCGGTCCGTCACGTCGCGCTTGTTGATGAGCACCGCGCTGCCCTTGATCTCGTTGCTGACGTTGCTGCCGATGGATTCCATCCAACGGTAGGATCCGTTCTTGTGGCGACAGCGATAGAGCAGCGTGACGGAACGCCCCGGATGGCCCAGGAGTGTGGCGAAGCCCGTGTACGTTGCCTCCACGTCGTGGGGGTGAACGAGGTCGAGTGCGCTTTTCCCGACGACCTCGGATTCTTCGTAACCGAGTAACTGCCCGATGTTGGGGCTGACGTAGAGAATAGTCCCCTCGTCGTCGGTCAGGGTGACCAGATCCGAGCTGTGTTCGATCAAGGCGCGAAAGCGCTTTTGGCTGTCGAGCAGCTCCTTGGTCGCGCGCTTCTGCTCGGTGATGTCGAAGGCCGTTCCCAGTATCGCACGCCGGTCTTCGTAGTCGATCACGGCGGCGGTCAGATGCAGCCAGCGCGGCTCGCCGGACTTCGTGCGCAGCTTCACCTCGGTGCGAGCCGGGACGAAGTCGCCCCGCAGTCGGGCGCGCACGCGAGCCCGTGTCTCGTCCCGAAAGGCGGGATCGATGAGCTCCCAAAAGTAACGTCCGAGCAGTTCCTCACGGCTGTATCCCGTGATCTCCGTCGCTGCCGGGTTCACGTACATCAGCTTCTCGTCGCAGTGGATGAAGGTGATGGCGGAGGTCATCTCCGCCAGAGCACGAAACTTCTCTTCGCTCTCCCGCACGAGATGCTCACCGGCAGATCGCGGCGCCCTGGTACGACGGGGCGAAGGTTTCGGATCCTTCCGCGCCGTCGGTGAGCCGGTTGCGCTCGACGTCACACGGGGTGTCTTTTTGGCTTTGGGCATCTTTTGTTCGACACTCTGCGCCAAGCGGCGTTGCAACTCAACGGGGGAAACGGGACGTGGTTGGGAGAAAGAAGGAACCGCACCCGTGAGCCTCGTGTCACGGACCATCAGGCTGCGCGATGCGTAATTCACGAGCTCCGGCACTGCCTCGCCAGATCCAGGAAATCCCGGGCCACGTAGGTCCAGTCTCCCTCGGGAAAGACTTCTGCGGCACCCAGATAGTCCACGCCGGGCTGCGGGTCCTGCGGCTTGGTCGCACCGCCGAACTCCTGCGGGCGGATCACGAAGGCGGTCTGCATCCCATGCCCGGCCGCGTAGAGCAGATCCACCTGGTGGGCGGCGACCATGCAGACCTCGCCCGGCGTCATGCACAGCGCCGCCACGGACTTCAGATAGATGTCGGGGTGCGGCTTGTAGGCGCGCGCAATGGACGAGCCGAGGATGATGTCCCAGGGAAGCGCGGCGTGGCGGGCCAGATGGACCATGTCGTCGAAGTTTCCGTTCGACAGCGGTGCGATCACCGCCATCTCCTTCAGCTCACGCAGACCTCGCACCGTATCCGGCCACGGCTCCAGGCGATTCCAGACAGTCGTCATCTCGTCGAGCTCCGCATCCGAGACCGGCGCGGGAAAGCGCGCGGCGATCAGGCCGGCGAGGTTCTCGCGCTGAATCGACTTGAGCGGTCGAAACTCCGCACCGGAGCATGCGTGCAGAAACGTCGAGCGCGCATAGGCGTTGCGCCATTCGATGGCGAGCTGTCCTGCGTCGCAGTGAACACCCTTTGTGACCGCGAGACGCTCGAACGCGCTCTCGAGCGGCCGGTAGAAGTCACACACCGTGCCATAGGTGTCGAAGAAGAATGCCCGTATCGGCGTCGTCCCCTTCTTCGGCGACCGATTCGCGCCGGGTCTGATCGGGAAGGATTCCATGGGTAGAGCCATTGAAGTCTTGCCGGCTGCGCAGGGTCAAGCGCGTTCCGCGACGCGCTCGAGCCAGGTGCGCAGCAGGGCCGTGTGCCCGGGGAATCGCGAGGCGATCTGACGACTATCGGATCCGCGCCTTGAATTGCGTCGCGTCGTTGCGGATCACCGCGGCGCCGTCGTACTCGGCCCCGAGGCAGACGTCGGTGGAGGAGTTGGTGAGCTGGATCGTCACCGGCAGCGACAATAGCAGCGGCGGATTCGGCAGCGAGCTCCCCTTTCCCTTCAGCAGCGCCTTGGCCCGCCCTGCCGCGCCGCCTTTGAGCAACGCTCTGGTGATGCCGCCGGCGGATGCGAGATGATCCTTGTACTTGTAGCCGGCGGTGCCGAGCTCGCGCCATTTCGTTGCATCCGGAGGAATTGCGACCCCGGCGATCAGCTCGTCGCCTGAGCCGGCGTAGATGCAAAGGCGGTACGCAGTCGTAGTGGTCGGGTCGGCGAGGTCGAGCTGCGACGTCGCTTCGCCCCGGCTCCATTTACACTTCAGCTTGTCGAGCACGCCACGGCGCTGGGCGAGCTGCAGGAGCGACTTTTCGGCCGTGCGACAGGTCGGATCCGGCGGCGTGACGACGCAATCCGAGCAGCAGTCGCCATCGAGTCGAGACGGGTCCAGTGTCCCGAATGAGTTTAGCCGGTCAGCGGGCCCTTACGGCGTGTGGTGCCACTCTTCTCAAGAGCGTTTTTCCGGAGAGTCCGTTTAGGTGGGCGGGTAGCGCGTTTTGCTATCCATTCGTCGAGTCGAACAATCTCGGCCCCCTCGCCCTTGGTAAGGATGTTCCGTTCGGCCGTATTCACATCCTCGTACAGATCATACCTCTCTACGCTCGATACCCTTACTAACTCCCTGGCCAAATTGACATCGCCCCGCGCCAGCTTCGTAGCGGGGCGATCGCGTTGGACAGTCAGGGCCTCCAATGTCTCGAGACGCTCCAAGATCATCGTGTTCTCGATCAATCGAATGAGGAATATGCGCTCGCGCCCACCCCACCTTGCTCGACCTACGGCGCGCAGTCCCTCCGCCTTCATCGCCTCTAGCAACAATTGATACGCTTTATCCCCACCCAAAGCCGCGCCCAGACAAACACAAGAGGAGAACTTGGGAGGGGGCAGTGTATCAGCGGGCACGAAACACTCGACTTCAAGATCAGCCTCTACGTCGATCCAGTCGCCGCGGCGCGTGTCTCGAAACGAGGCCGCTTCGACCGGGACGGACACAAGGCCAAAGGCAATGATGAAACTTTGCCCACGCCAGCGGCGGAACACAGGTTCGCGGACCTCTTCCAGCCGGTCCTCGAAATCAGTTACGTCGTGAGTGTCCCAAAATTCCGCTAGCTCGCGAATTGAGTCGGTGTCGGGGATCGTCGTTCGCTTCATCCATGTCTCCAACGCTGAAAACGCCGCTTTTCTCGCTTCGTCATTGGTCGAGCGGTTATAGGATAGCCCCATCCACCCGGGAATGCGATTACGACGCAGAGGAGATATCGTCCCGTCTTCGTCTGTCCCAGGACTTGGTAAACTGGATTCCTCCCGCCGGAGCGGGCACGCAACACGAGCGCTTCTCCAAAGCAGACGTCCTCGAATTCTTCTGGCTCAACGCCATGATGCGCAATGTGCTCGACTCGATCGTCAGACCAGATCAAGTCGTAGATCGTCATACCGCCACGCTGCACCGTTCTTGCTGAATTCCCGATGCACCATCTTGTCGACCCGCCCTAGTCCCCTGCACTGGTACTCCTGCGACATGCAACGCGACAAAGCTCAATCCTGCCATGCCGGAGGCGCCGCAAACAACCCGAGGCGCAGAGAGTCGTACTTCGCATGGCATGCTCAAATCGGTCGGAACCCGATCGATGCGAGGTGCTCAAGGAATCCACACTTCCCTCGGC
>CAVRIA010000011.1:0-95625 GCA_963721115.1 uncultured bacterium | reverse complement strand
GTTTGTTTTGTGCGGGGCTTGCGCCCCTGCGGCCCCTCCGGGGAGGGAACAGCTCAGACGCCGCGGTTCCCTCCCCGCGCCCCTCTCTCCGGTGGCTCCGCTCCGAGGCGAATGTGCTTCCCCTTTGAGCACCGGAGTTGGCGGTCGGCGCGCGTAACGGGATCCGCCTCACTGCCTGAATCTACGCGCCACTGACGGGAACCGACGCCCTCGGTCGCGCGCACGGCTTCACCACCGCGCCACTCTCTGCCGATCTCGTTCTCACGCCTCTTCGAAAGGTCGAGGCCTTGGGGTTTTTATTTTCTGATTTCCAACCCCAACAACCAACAGCTCAACAACTCAACAACCTGCCTTGCCAGGCACTCCGGGCCATTCTTTCCGGGGCCGGAATCATCTGTTACTAGGGCAGGGTATGAAGGATGGGAGGTCGGATCCGATCTGGGAGCGCCTCGGGCTGCTCTGCCGATCGCATCCGTGGCACGGCATTCCGATCGGCGAACGGGCGCCGGAGCGCGTCACGGCGTACATCGAGATCGTGCCCACCGATACGGTGAAGTACGAGCTCGACAAGACGACCGGCTACCTGCGCGTCGACCGGCCGCAGAAGTTCTCGAACGTCTACCCGACCCTGTACGGCTTCATTCCCCAGACCTACTGCGGCGTGGAGAACGGCGCCTTCTGTGCCGAGAAGACCGGCCGCCCGGGAATCATGGGCGACGGCGATCCGCTGGACATCTGCGTGCTCTCGGAGAAGACCATCTCGCACGGCGACGTGATCGTCGAGGCGATTCCCATCGGCGGCCTGCGCATGCTGGACGGCGACGAGGCGGACGACAAGATCATCGCGGTGCTCGACGGCGACGCCGTGTACGGTGACTGGCGCGAGATCTACCAGAGCCCGCCGACCCTGATCGAACGCCTCAAGCACTACTTCCTGACCTACAAGCAGCCGCCCGGGTCGCCCAACCCGCGCATCGAGATCACCGACGTGTACGGGCGCGAGGAGGCCTACGAGGTCATCCGCCGCAGCCAGGTGGACTACGACAACCGCTTCGCCGGGCTGAAAGACCTCCTTGCAACCGTACTGAAGTCCTGAGGGCGGCCGCGCCCCGGCACTGCATCACTGAATCACCCTCCCTTGACAGAGCTGGTCGCTCGTCCATTACCGTGACGCGTGCAGACGAGCCCGGCCCGCCTCGAGCGCGGAGCCCCGATGGCGCGCGAGGTTCTCGTGCGCGCCGACGCCCTTCGCGTGCGCTACGGCCGGCGGTGGGCGCTGGACGGTCTGAGCTTCGAGGTCTCGGCCGGCGAGATCGTCGGATTGCTCGGGCCGAACGGTGCCGGCAAGACGACGGCGCTCTCCGTCCTGGCGACGTTGCTGCCGCCGGACGGCGGCGCGGTCGAGGTGGCGGGCCACTCCGTTGCCGAGAGCCCCGCGCACGTGCGCCGCGTGCTCGGTCTGGTCCCCCAGTCGCTGGCACTCTATCCTACCCTCACGGCGCGCGAGAACATCCGCTTCTTCGCCCGCCTGCTCGGCATGCGCGGCCGGACGCTGCGCGAGGCGACGCAGTGGGCGCTGGCGCTGGTGGGCCTGGAGGACCGCGCCGGCGATCTGGTGTCGACGTACTCGGGTGGCATGCAGCGCCGATTGAACCTCGCCTGCGGCCTGCTGCGCGAGCCGCGCGTCGTCCTGCTCGACGAGCCCACGGTGGGCGTCGATCCGCAGTCCCGCGAGCGCATCTTCAGCGCCGTGCGCGGCGCCGCGGCGCGCGGCGCGGCCGTGTTGTACAGCACCCACTACATGGAGGAGGCCGAGCGCCTGTGCGACCGGGTGGTGCTGGTCGATCACGGGCGCGTGGTGGCGTCGGGCACGCCGGCGGAGCTGGTGCACGGGACCGGGCGGGCGCTGCGCCTCGAGGTGATTACGCTGTCGCCGCTGCCCGACGATTGGCTGGCTGGGATCGCCGGCGTACGGCGTCTCGATGCCTCCCCCGAGGCCTTCGTCGCTGCCGCGCGCGGCAGCGGTGTGCAGGTCGCGGTCGACGACTTCGCCATCGCGCCGCGGGTTCTCGAACGCGCCGCCGCACGCGGCGGCGAGGTGCTCGACTTCCACCTCCACCAGCCCGGCCTGCAGGACGTCTTTCTGCAGCTCACCGGTCATGCGCTGCGCGACTGAGGCATGACCCGCTCTTCCGGACCCGACACGCCGACATCGTGCGCACGCTTCTGACCATCGTCCGCAAGGACCTCCGCCTCCTGTGGCGCGACCGGGCCGGGCTGATCTTCCTCACCGTCGCCCCGATCCTGGTCATCACCGTGGCGGGCTTCTCTCTCGCCAACCTGTACGGCGCCGACCCCACCGGGCAGACGGCGTACGACTTCCCGTTCGTCAACGAGGACGGCAGCGGGCTGGCCGAGCAGATCCACGATGCTCTGGCGCGCGACAAGGCGCTGCAGCTGCGCCCCGTGGCCAGCCGGGAAGAGGCCGAGCGGCTCGTCCGCGACAAGCAGGCCGGCACCGCCCTGGTGGTGCCGAAGGGCACGCAGGAGGCGCTTCGGTCCGGCCGGCCGGCAAAGCTCGTTCTCTACACCGACTCGGTGAAGTACCTGGAGCGGCTCAACATCCTGGCCCGTCTGTCCGAGCTGCGCGGCGACCTCATCGAACGGGAGGTCGAGCGGGCGGCCGCGGCGGCGGGCGAGCAGCGCGAGCGACTGCGCGCCGAGCTGGAACGGCTGCGAAGCGCCGTCGCCGATGTCCGCCGCAGCGTCGAGGCGGCGCGGCGCGAGGCGCTGACGGCGAGGCAGCGTTCCGTCGCCGAGCTGCGCTCGTCGATCGAGGTGGCGCGGCGGCGGGCCGCGCAGCGCCTGGAGCGCGAGATGGGCGAGGCGTTGGCGAACGTGCGCGACCAGATCGACGTTCAGGTCTCCGAGCTGCGCGCGCCGATCCGCGTCTACGTCGGCACCCTCGAGGCGCGCCGGCGCGAGCTCCGCGCCTGGCTGACGCAGCTCGAGCGGCTGGCCGGCTCGCACGCGGCGGACATCCCGCCGCCGCCCGAGCTCCCGGCGCTGCCCGCCGCCCTGCGCTCCTTCCTCGATCAGAACACGCTGCCCCTGAAGCTGCCGTCGCCGCCGACCGTGGCGGCGCTGTTGCCGCCGGCCCCGCGCATCGAGCTGCCGCCGTTGCCGGCGTCGCCGGCGATCGAGATCGAGGAGATCTCCCTGCCCGAGCCGCCGTCGCCGCCCGGCTCGCTCGCCGTGCAGGAGGTCAACGTCAGCGGCGGTCCGGCGACCATCAACACCTTCGATCAGAACGTTCCCGGCTTCAGCGTGACATTCCTACTGCTCGGCATGTTGCTCGGGGTGTCGCTGGCCCTGCTCGACGAGCGCGACTGGGGAACCTTCGACCGCATGCGCGCGATGCCGATCTACGCCGGCAACGTATTGATGGGGAAGCTGCTGTCGCGCTTCCTGGTCGGCGTGGTGCAGATGGTGGTGCTGCTGGCGGTCGGCTGGGTGGCGTTCGACGTCTCGCTCGGGCCGCAGCCCTGGGCGCTGCTCCTGCCGACTGCCGGCATCGTCTTCGCCGGAACCGCCTTCGGTCTGGTCGTCGCCGCGGTGGCGCCGAGCCGCGAGGCCGTGCTCCCCGTCGGCTCGATCGTCATCGTCACCATGGCCGCCGTCGGCGGCTGCTGGTGGCCGATCGACCTGGAGCCGCGCTGGATGCGCAGCGTGGCGCTCGCCTTTCCCACCACCTGGTCGATGGAGGCGTTCAACGACCTGATGATCCGCCGCCGCGGCATCGAGGCCGCCCTGCACCCGACCGCCGTGATGGTCGCCTACGGCCTGCTCTACCTCGCCGTCGGCCTCATCCTCTTCCGCCGCCGCTGGGGGCGGAGCTCGAAGGCGTAGAGACTGCATGGGCGGCGCGAGGTCGTCCCGCCTTCGAGCCTCGAGCCCGGTGCCTCTGCCCCCTTCGCGCCATGGAATCCGGCGATGATGCGGGTTAAGAGAAGGTCGGATCGTCGCCATGCGAAGCCGCACCGTTGTCGCAATCGTCATCCGTCCTCCTCGCCGCCGCCGGTCTTGCCGCCTGGCTCTGGTACGGCTCCGCCGAGCGCGAGGCGAAGGCGATTCGCGGCTCGGGCATCATCGAGGTGACGCAGGTCGACGCCGCGTTCGAGGTGCCCGGTCGCATGGTCGAGCGCTACGTCGACGAGGGCGTCAGCCTCGACCGCGGCGAGCCGATCGCCCGCCTCGACGAGCGCCAGTACCAGCTGCAGGTGAAGCGCTCCCAGGCGGCCAAGGAGGCGGCGGAGGCGCGCTATCGACTCGTGAAGCGCGGCTCTCGGGCCCAGGAGGTCGACCAGGCGCTGGCCGCCCTCGATGCGGCGCAGAGCGAGGTGCGGATGCAGCAGCGCGAGCACGGCCGCATCGCGAAGCTCGCCGAGTCCGGCATCGTCTCGCAGAACGATCTCGACCGCGTGCGCAACGCCCTGGACGGCGCCCGCGCCGCGCGCGACCGCGCCCAGGCGCAGCTCGACCTGCTGCGCGAGGGCTTTCGCACCGAGGAGATCGAGGAAGCGCGCGCGCGCTTTCAGCAGGCCAGCGCCGAGCTCGAGCTGGCGGAGCTGAACCTGGCGCACACCAAGCTGTACGCGCCGATCGACGGTCGCGTGCTCAGCAAGAGCCGCGAGGAAGGCGAGATGGTGCAGGCGGGCACTCCCATCGTCACCATCGGTGACCTGAGCCGCCCCTGGGTCAACGTCTACGTCGGCGAGCGCGACCTGGGAAAGATTCACCTCGGCATGAAGGCCTGGGTGACCGTCGACGCCTTTCCCGATCAGCCGTTCCCCGGCACCGTGACCTTCGTCTCCGACCGGGCCGAGTTCACGCCCAAGAACATCCAGACGCAGGACGAGCGGGTCAAGCTCGTCTACCGGGTGAAGGTGGAGGTCGAGCCGCGCGACGAGGCGCTCAAGCCGGGCATGCCGGCCGATACGGTCCTGCCGCTCGACGGCGATCATCCGGAGTCGTGACGCTCCGGGAGAGGAAGAAAGGCAACCACGAAGACTACGAAGCAGGGAAAGGATGGAGTGCGCCTGGGAAGAAGGTGCCGAAACCGAAGAGCAAAGAAGAAGGCAACCACGAAGGTCACGAAGAGCACGAAGGGAAGAAGGGAAAGAATGGAGTGGCAGGGAGGGGAGCAAATAGGAAGGGAGCAAAAGTAGGAAGAAGGAGGCAACCACGGAGAGCGGGAAGAAGACAATGGAGGCTGGAGCGGTGATGCGATGCGCGGATGGGATTGATCGCCACGGAGGGGGATCGGGGCTCAGCGCTCTGGCTTCTAAAGCTTCTTCTTCGTGCTCTTCGTGACCTTCGTGGTTGCATTCTTCTCCTTCGGATTGCCGCCATGTCCACTCCCGCCATCCGAGTCGATCGAGTCGAGAAGCGCTACGGCGCGGCGGAAGCGCTGCGCGGGGTCTCCCTCGAGGTACAGCCCGGGGAGCTGTTCGGGCTGGTCGGGCCGGACGGCGCCGGCAAGACGACGATCCTGCGCCTCCTCGCCTGCCTGCTGGTGCCGAGCGCCGGCAGCGCCGCGGTCGGCGGCGTCGACACGGTGGCCGACCCGGCGGCGGTGAAGCGGCGCATCGGCTACATGTCGCAGCGTTTCAGTCTCTCGGAGACGCTGACCGTTCTGGAGAATCTCGTGTACGTGGCCGAGGTGTGGGGCGTTCCGCCCGGCGAGCGGCGCAAGCGCATCGCCCGCCTGATGGAGTTCAGCCGCCTCGGCCCCTTCCAGGATCGTCTGGCGCGCAATCTCTCCGGCGGCATGAAGCAAAAGCTCAGCCTCGCCGCCTGCCTGATCCACCAGCCCGGCATCCTGCTGCTGGACGAACCCACCATCGGCGTGGATCCGCTGTCGCGGCGCGATTTCTGGCTGATCCTCTACGACCTCCTGCAGGAGGGCTCGACCATCCTGCTGTCGACGCCCTACATGGACGAGGCGGAGCGCTGCGCGCGGGTGGGGTTCCTGCTCGACGGGCGCATCATCGCCTGCGGCCCGCCGGCGCAACTCAAGCAGGATCTCGGCGTGCAGGTGCTGGACCTGCGCTGCGCCGATCCGCGCGCGGCACAGCGCGCCCTGCGCCGGCTGGCCGGCTTCGAGCACGCGGTGCTGTTCGGCGAGCGGCTGCACGTCACCGTCCCGCGCGACGGCGGCGACCCCGCCGCGGCGGTCGAGCGGGCGCGCGGCGCCGGGGTCGACGTGCAACGCTGGTCGATGCGCGAGCCGTCGCTGGAAGACGTCTTCCTCGCCTACACGCACGGCGCCCGGCGCGAGACGGAGGCAGCGACGTGACCGCGCCCGCGGTCGAGGTGGAGGGCCTGACGCGCGTCTTCGGCGACTTCGTCGCCGTCGACCACGTCGACCTGCGGGTCGCCCCCGGCACCGTGTTCGGCTTCCTCGGACCGAACGGCGCCGGCAAGTCGACCACGATCCGCATGCTGTGCGGCATCCTCCGCCCGTCCTCGGGCCGCGCCCTGGTCGGCGGCTTCGACATCGCGCGCGAGACCGAGCGGGTGAAGAGCCACATCGGCTACATGTCGCAGAAGTTCTCGCTCTACGAGGACCTGACGGTGGAGGAGAACCTGCGCTTCTTCGCCGGCATCTACGGCGTGCGCGGCGCGCGGCGCGACGCGCGCATCGCCTGGGCGATGCGGATGGCCGACCTGGAGCAGCGCGGCGGCACGAAGACCGCCGACCTGGCGGGCGGATGGCGGCAGCGTCTGGCGCTCGGCTGCGCGGTCCTGCACGAGCCGCCGATCCTGTTCCTCGACGAGCCGACCTCCGGAGTCGACCCGGCCTCGCGGCGCGACTTCTGGGAGATGATCGGCGAGCTGGCGCAGCAGGGGGTGACGGTGTTCGTCACCACCCACTTCATGGACGAGGCGGAGCACTGCGACGAGCTGGCGCTGATCTACGGCGGCCGCATCGTCGCCTCCGGCAGCCCCTCGGCCCTCAAGCGCGAGCACATGTCGCAGGCCCTGCTCGAGGTCGAGTGCGCCGACCTGATGGCGGCCTACGCGCTGCTCAAGCGGAACGCCGCGGTCTCCGGCGTGGCGCTGTTCGGCAACGCGTTGCACGTCGTCGCCGCGGACGAGGAGACAGCGCGCCGCGCCGTGACCGAGAGCCTGCGCGGCGCCGGCATCGCGCTGCGGCGGGTGGAACGCATCGAGCCCTCGCTCGAGGACGCCTTCGTCGCCATCATCGAACGCAGCAACGCGGGGAGCGCATGAGCGCCGGGACCCCGCCGCCGCGACACCGCTCGCTGCGCACTATCCGCGCCATCATGCGCCGCGAGATGATCGACGTCCTGCGCGACCGGCGCAGCCTCTTCCTCACCTTCCTCTACCCGATCTCCATGCTGATCATGTACGGCTACGGCATCCGCTACGACGTCGACAACGTCCCCCTCAGCATCCTCGACTACAGCGAGACGCCGGAGAGCCGCGACCTGATCCAGCAGATGACCCGCTCGGGGTACTTCCGCGCCGTCCGCTTCGCCGCCGACGACCACCAGATCGAGCGCGACCTGACGACCGAGAAGGCGCGTGCCGCCCTGGTGGTCCCGTACGACTTCGCCGATCGCCTGCGCGCCTACGAGCCCACGTCGGTGCAGGTGCTCATCGACGGCTCCGACGCCAACACCGCGACCATCGCGCAGGGCTACGCGCTGGCCATCGTCAACCGGTTCGAGCAGAGCCGCACCCGGACGGCGGAGGCCGTGCCGCCGATCGAGGTGGAGACGCGCGTCTGGTACAACCCCGAGCTGAAGAGCGTCAACTTCATCGTCCCCGGCATCATCGCGGTCATCATGATGATCGTCGGCGCCATCCTCACCTCGCTCAGCATCGTCAAGGAGAAGGAGCGCGGCACCATCGAGCAGATCCTCGTCTCGCCCATCCGGCCCTTCGAGATGATGATCGGCAAGATCATCCCCTACGTCTTCATCGCGCTGATCGACCTGGCGATCATCGTCACCGCCGGCTACCTGCTCTTCGCGGTGCCGATCCGCGGCAGCCTGCTGCAGCTCGGGGTGTTCTCCCTCCTCTACCTCGTCTGCTCGCTCGGCGTCGGTGTCTTCGTCTCGACCATCGCCGACAACATGCAGACGGCGATGATCGCCGCCGTCTTCCTCTCCCTGCTCCCCTCGGTGCTGCTCTCCGGCTTCGTCTTCCCGATCGAGAACATGCCGGTGGCGATCCAGGTGATCACCTACTTCTTTCCCGGACGCTACTTCGTCGACGCGATCCGCGGCATCTACCTGAAGGGCATCGGCCTCGAGGTGCTGTGGCCGGACGCGGCGCTGCTCGGCGTCTTCGCCGTCGCGATCGTGTGGTTGAGCGCGTCGCGCTTCAGCAGCCGCCTCGAGTGAAGGGGATCATGCTCGCCTCGCTCTCCCGCATCTTCCAGATCGTCTGGAAGGAGGTCATCCAGATCCGCCGCGACCGGCGCATGTTCGGCCTCGTGCTCATGATGCCGGTCATCGAGCTGTTCATCTTCGGCTACGTCGTCGCCACCGACGTCGACAACATCGACCTCGCCGTCTGCGACTACAGCCAGACGGCCGAGAGCCGCGCCTACGTCGACCAGCTCGCGCGCAGCGGCTACTTCCGGATCAGCGCCGACTGCCGGCGGGTCGGCGGCATCGACGACCTGCTCGACCGCGGCGCGGCGCGCGTCGCCCTGGTCATCCCACCCGATTTCGCCGGACGGCTGGCGGCCGGCGAGCCGGCAAAGGTCATGGCCGCCATCGACGGCAGCAACTCCAACACCGCGACGATCGCGGTGTCGTACCTGGAGCAGATCACGCTCTCGCAGGCGGTCGACGTCATGGTCCCCGGCGGCGGCGGCGAGAGACTGCTGGCGCGCCATCCGCTGGTGACCGCCGAGCCGCGCGTGTGGTTCAACCCCGAGCTGCGCAGCGTGAATTTCATGGTGCCGGGCATCATCTGCGTCCTGCTGATGGAGTCGCTGGTCATCCTCACCGCCATCGCCATCGTCAAGGAGAAGGAGCGCGGCACCATCGAGCAGATCCTCGTCTCGCCCATCCGCCGCTACGAGCTCATCCTCGGCAAGGCGATCCCCTTCGTCGGCCTCGGCTTCATCAACGTCACGGTGGTGATCCTGGTCGGGACCTACTGGTTCGACGTCGCCATCAGCGGCAGCATCCCGCTGCTCTTCTTCCTCACCGGGCTGTTCATCCTCACCTGCCTCGGCATGGGGCTGGTCGTGTCGGCGATCTCCAACACGCAGCAGCAGGCCTCGATGGCGGGGCAGTTCGTCATCCTGCCCAACATGTTCTTCTCGGGCTTCATGTTCCCGATCGCCAGCATGCCGCCGCTGGTGCAGAAGCTGACCTACCTCATCCCGCTGCGCTACTACATCACCATCGTGCGCGGCATCTTCCTCAAGGGCGCCGGCTGGGCGGAGCTGTACGACGAGGCGGCGATCCTGCTCGTCTACGGGGTTCTGATCCTCGCTCTCGCGACGGCGTTTTTTCGGAAGCAAGTCCAATAGAGCCGGGTTGTTGGTTGTTGGGTTGTTGGTTGGGGGAAGGGCTCGATCACCCAACAACCAACAACCAGCAACCAACAACCTGGGGTGGGGTAGCGCCCGGTGGAGGGCTGGCGGGGATGGAGGATCGGGCGCGTGTGGAGTAATGGGGGCCATTCGTCATGGGGCATGCGAAGCCGGAAGACCTTCTCGACATCGCCGACGTCGTCGAGGAGATCCGCGCCCTGCCCGGGGTGGTGGAGCGCTCGCCGGGCATCTTCTACATCGGCAGCGCGCCGTTTCTGCACTTCCACACGCGGGCCGGCGATCGGTGGGCGGATGCGAAGCTCGGCCGCGAGTGGGGACCCGAGATCCCCCTCCCCTTCGGCGCCACGCGCCGCGCCAAGTCCGCCTTCCTGGCCGAGGTCCGCGCCCGCCACGCCGCCTGCGTCGAGCGGGGCGCGGAGCGGCGCTGAACTGCGCGTCACGACATCACCGTTGCCATCAAATCCGTCTGTGAAATCGGCGTGCCGATTGAACCTGTATCGCGGCACAACAGCTTTCGCTATTCTGACACAGAAACCGACAACCAAGTGCTCCATTTCACAATTGCGGCAACGTATCTTGCGAGCGATTCCTTCTCCCGGATGGGAGGAGGTCACGATGAGGGAGATGAAACGCATGGCGAAGCCATCACCGATTCCGTCGTCTGCCACAGCATCGAGCGGCCATGACGATGGTGGTCTGCGGCGCCATCAAATCCCCCTCACCTCGATCCTCTCCCATCCGGAGAGGAAGAAATACGTCACCGTATTGTGAAAACGCGTACCAAGTACTGAATTCCATACCGGAGAAAATCGACAGACTCGGATGGGAGAGAAGTAGTCAGCACATGGGAAGTGAGGGCGAACCTATGGGCAAACCGTTGTTTCGCTGGGGGATATTGGGCACGGCCCAGATCGCGCGGAAGAACTGGAAGGCTATCTGCAATTCGCAGAACGGCGTGGTCACCGCTGTGGCCAGCCGCGATCTCGAGCGTAGTCGGCAATTCATCGCCGAATGCCAGGCGGAGGCCCCGTTCGAAAGCGTGCCGCGGGCCGTCGGGAGTTACGAGGAGCTGACCGCGGCCGGCGACGTGGATGCCGTTTACATTCCATTGCCCACTGGGATTCGCAAGGAATGGGTGCTGCGCGCTGCCGCGGCGGGCAAGCATGTCGTGTGCGAAAAGCCCTGCGCCGTGAACGCGACGGACCTGGCTGAAATGCTGGACGCGTGCCAGCGTCATCGCGTCCAGTTCATGGATGGCGTCATGTTCGTGCACAGCCGGCGGCTGGAACGGGCGCGAGAGATTTTGGATGACGGGAAAACGATTGGACAACTCCGGAGAATCAGTTCCGCGTTCAGTTTCACTGCGCCCGAGGAATTCTTCGTCTCGGACATCCGCGCCCAGAGCGCGCTCGAACCACTCGGGTGCCTGGGCGATCTGGGTTGGTATTGCACTCGCATCGCCCTTTGGGCGACGAAGTGGCAGCTGCCGCGACACGTCACCGGGCGCATTCTCTCCGAGATCAAGTCCAATTCAGCCCAAGTGCCGGTCCCGACGGAGTTTTCCGGTGAACTGTTTTTCGAAGGTGGAGTGTCCAGCGCTTTCTATTGTTCGTTCATCACCGGACTACAGGAGTGGATGAACATCAGCGGCACGAAGGGAAACCTTTCGATGACCGACTTCGTTGTGCCGTTCGCCGGGAGCGAACTCGCGTTCGAATCGCGAACGCCTGTGTCCAGGAATCAGGGCTGCGAGGTCATCTTTGAGCCAAACACCCGACATTGGGCTGTGGATGAATACAGTCACGGCCATCCCAATGCCCAGGAAACCAATCTGTTCCGCCATTTCGCCGCACAGGTCCGATCCGGGAGTCTGAACCCGGTCTGGCCGGAGATCGCCCTAAAGACGCAACAAGTACTCCAGGCGTGCCTCGATTCGGCCCGTGCGGGCCGGCGGATGGTGGAGGTGGGTTGAAACCGGAATTCTTCGTAGCGCAGAGTGCAGCTCAGAGTGATCGCGGTCACGTCTGAACACCGGACTTTAGCCCTATAATAACGGGACCGAGGGACGGAAAAGGGGGCAGGCTACTTTCCCATGGTCTCGCTCGCGCAAGATCAGTCGGCTGCGCGCCAAAAAGTAGCCTGTCCCCGTTTTTCCCCGTCATCACCTTCACCTCCCTCGCCACTGGCCGATCGATGCTTTCCATCGGCTGACCCGTAGCTGGCAAAGGCGGCCATCTCTAACTGCTCATGCCCCGGACATCTCCAGTGCTCCTTACAGGCCGACGTCCCCATCTTGACCTGCACGCACATGCATGTAAAACATGACGCATGCGAACGACGATCGAGATCAGCGAGGAGCACCGCGCTCAACTGCTCGAGCTCGCCGCTCGCCGCGGGGAGAAAGGCTTCTCGAGCCTCGTCCAGGAAGCCCTGGACGCCTTTCTCGAAGCGCAGTCGGGAGCGGACGACAAACGAAGGCGTGCGCTTCTGCTGCGCGGATCTCTCGATGAGCGCGGCGCCGAGCGGCTGCGCGCGAGCACAGCGGAGATTCGAGGCTCTTGGCGATGATGATCGCCGATACCGACGTGCTCATCGACTTTCTCGCCGACCGAAGTCCGGTGGCGGATCGGATCGCGCTCGAGCTCGAACACGCGGCGTTGCAAACCACCGCGGTCACGCGCTTCGAGCTGCTCGCGGGAGCGCGGACGGCACGTCAGGAGAGGATGATCGCCGAGCTGCTCGCGGCGTTGCCCACGCTCCCGTTGGACGCCACCGCGGCGGACCGCGCGGCGGCAGTGCGGCGCAGTCTCGAGAAAAGGGGACAAGGCATCGGAATGGGCGACAGCCTGATCGCCGGCATCGTTCTGGCGAATCGGGGAATCCTGTTGACCCGCAACCGTGAGCACTTCGAGCGCGTTCCGGATCTGAAGCTTGGAACCCTGTCGCTCGGCAAACGCTAGCGCGGCCCGCTACGCCTACATCCCCGGGGAGTTGCCCTGCGAGACGCTGAAGCCCGGGAAGATCGAGCCCATCTCGCCGGTGCTCATGCCGACGTCCCGGAAGTCGGTGGTCACTACATCCCGCGTCGCCGCGTCACCTCCATCAAAACCGCACCGCCGACGCCGCGGAACCGGGTTCTAACCGCCTTCCAACCGCAATCTCACCTCCGTTCCATGGATCGTTCACGGGCTGGCCGGCTATCGTTGCCTGCATGGAACCCAAGCCCAAAGCGCCGCGATCAGCGCAACGCACGACTGTAAAGCCAGCCACGCTCGGGCTGCGGCTCGACTGGGCCTTCGCGCTCCAATTGGACGTGCTCGCTCGACCGCCGCGCCGCGTGACCGGGCGCGTGGAGCACCTCACGTCCGGGCAGGTGGCGCACGTCGCGTCACCCGAGAGCTGCTGGCGGAGAGGCTCGGCAACCTGGCCGCGGGCCGGATCAACGACGGTTTCTCCGCTCGCTGACGCGCTGACGATTCGCAAACAGATGATCGATTCGGAGGGACGATGATGAAGCGAAGTATGGTCAAGGTATGTCTTGCGGTGGGATTGGTGGTGGGTGTGACGGACGCGGCGGTTGCGCAGAATCGCGCGCTTCCCGTGCGCAGATGCTCGCCTGACGCGGTGGTGGCGGGGACGGTGTGCCTGGACAGGTACGAGGCAAGCGTGTGGCGGGTACCCAATCCGACCACGACAAACGCAAGCCTGGTGTGGAAGATCCAGTTGGGGAGGGCGACCCAGGCCGACCTGATTGCCGGCGGCGCGACACAGTTGGGAACGGCAAGCGACGACTACGCACCGTGTACGGACGACGGCCAGAGCTGCGCCGACGACATCTACGCCGTGAGCCTGCCGTCCGTGATCCCCTCGGCGTCCATCACCTGGTTCCAGGCGCAGGAGGCGTGCGCCAATTCCCGCAAGCGGCTGCCGACCAATGCGGAGTGGCAGGTGGGGGCGAACGGGACGACCCGACCCGGTCTCGGACAACGGCACGACGGACTGCAACAGCACCACGGGCTCGGCGTCTCTGACCGGCTCGCGCTCCAGGTGCGTCTCGGCGCGCGGGGCCTTCGACATGGTGGGCAACTTGGACGAGTGGGTGGCGGACTGGGTGCCGCTCTCGACGTCGTGCCCGAACTGGGGCAGCTTCAGCAACGACTTCATGTGCCTCGCCGGGGCGAGTACGACCGGGAATGGTCCCGGCGCCTTGATGCGCGGCGGCCACTTCTTCAGCGGACGGATTGCCGGCCCCCTCACCGTCTTCGGCACCTTCGAACCGTCCCGCGAGGCGGACATCGTCGGGTTTCGTTGCGCCCGCTAACCTGAATCCGAAGATATGAACCGCCAAGCAGCCAAGCTTCGCCACGGCCGACCCGAGCTTCCCTGCTCTGCTTTTCGACCTGACACGTCCCACGTGCTCCCTCGAGGTCGTCCCTGAGGGCGCCAGTCGTCTCCCATGCGCCGTCGGATCCTCCAACTCACCTTGTGCGTCGAGCTTTGCCTCCGTTCAGCTGAGTCATGATTGGACGCCGATCACAAAGGTCGGGGGATCACGTCGGCGGGGTGAACCCGCCTGGCAACTCCTTTTTTGACTCAGGCTGGGATCCTCCAACCTGCCTTGCGCGTTGAGCTTTGCCTTCGTTCAGCTGTGAGGGGTATAGAGGTCCGGCTTTGCCCCGCACACCTCCGCGAAGCCCGAATCATGACTGACGAAACCGCTCGCGACACCCCAGATACGCGTTCCGAAAACCGCGACCCCGCCGAATCCGCCCGTAGCCGGCGGAAACTGAACGGCTTGAATTTCTTCGCGGCGGATGTCGGCGACGGTATCGGTCCCTTCCTCGGCATCTACCTCATCAGCCTGGGTGGCTGGCGCGAGGCTTCGATCGGGCTGGTGTTGTTCGTGTTGAATATTTCGACCGTGCTGGCGCAAGCCCCCGCAGGCTGGATGATCGATCGCACCCCGCACAAACGCCGCCTCATTATGGGGGCAGCGATCGTGATCGCCGCGGCCGTGCTGGTGATTCCCCTGCACCCGACATTTGCGATCGTCATGTTGTGCTCTGGTTTGGTCGGCGCGGCCGCTGCCATCATTCCTCCGGCCACCGCCGCCATCACGCTCGGCATATTCGGCCCCCCGGGATTCACCCGGCAGATGGGTTCCAATCAAGCGTTCAATCATGCCGGAAACGTCTTCGCGGCGCTGGCCATCGGGCTGGTCAGCTTCTTCTTCTGGCCTCCGGCGCTCTTCCCACTGACCGCATTGCTCGCAACGGGCACCGCCATCACGGTGATGCTCATTCGCCAATCGGCCATCAACGACGTGCTGGCCTGCGGCGGGCCCGACAGCGGCTCCGCCGCCCAGACGGCCGATGGCGAAGCCGCGTCATCCAGAGCCGGCCGACATGCGATTCTGGGCAACCGGCCCCTTCTGGTGTTCTTTCTGTGCATCGGACTGTTTCATCTCGCGAATGCCTCCATGCTGCCGCTTGCGGGACAGATGCTTTCACTGGGCGGTCAAAAGGATGCCGCCACCCTTTACATGTCGGGATGCGTGATCGTCGCGCAGCTGGTCATGATCGGCGTGGCGATCCTCGTCGGCTTGCGTGCCGACCGCTGGGGACGCAAAGTCTTTCTCCTCGCCGGCTTTGCCGTGCTCCCTCTGCGCGGCATCCTCTTCGGCCACGCCAACGGCCCGTTCGATGTGCTGGCCATCCAGACGCTCGACGGCGTTGGCGCGGGCATCTACAGCGTGGTGGCGGTGCTGATCGTCGCTGACCTGACCCGCGGCACGGGCCACTTCAACCTCGCTCAGGGGTGGATGATGACGGTGCAGGGCTTCGGTGCCTCGTTTGGAAACTACTTCGGCGAATGGCTCGCCGGCGCATCCGGCTATTCCGTGGCCTTTCACACCCTGACCGTGATCGCCCTGGCGGCTCTGCTGATCGTCTGGATCGCCGTGCCGGAAACGATGCCGGTGCGTTTGGAAGAAATTGCCTTGTCTGGCGCGTAAAGGGATTTCTCTCGAGCAACTCCGCCCGGTACCGGGTGACGGGGAACCAACAGCTGTCGATCTGTGCGCGGGTGAGCCGGTTTGCGGGTGGGCGGGCTCGATGGCAGATCAGCGGTGTCGGCAAACCAGGTTCTAACCGGTGCCTCGCCAAAATCCGTACCAGCTCTGGTGATTGACGCTGTCCCGCTCCCCCCGGGCGCAACGTATTCTCTCTTCTGCAACTCGAGCTCCGCACCGCCACTAGATTTACCACGAACGCGCTGCATCATCGTCGAGCCTCCAATCGGGCCGTGCTTGGCATGCGACTCGCGAGATGAGGCTCAGACGGTGGAGGCGCGGCCATGAAGTACGTACGACTCGTGTTCGGCGCACTGGCATTGCTGATTTATGCCGTACCCGAAGCTGCGTTTGGTCAGGAAGTGATCTCCGCGCGAGCGGTCACGGCACCGCGCATCGATGGTCGACTGGTTTTTCGCGAATGGTTCTTGTTTCCGGACAGAGTGAGCTTCGATCACGGAGTCGTTGCATTCGCGAACGATGCTACGCGGCTCTACCTGCTCGTCGACGTGCTCGACGACGACCACGCCGATCGGCGGACAGGACGTCTGGAAGGAGACTGGATCGAGGTCTTCGTCGATATGAATGCGGACGGTGCGATTACGCCGGATTTGGACAAGGTCTATACGCTTCTGCCCGGTTCGTACGATCTGCGCGTGCAGGAGTTCGCCTCGAGCCTAGGCGAGCGTTACGACCCCGACCCGCAGCCGACCTATTCGAGCATCGCAGCGGGTTTCGGATGCTTCAGCGACGACGGCACGCAGATTCTCTACGTTCCGCCTCTAGCACCCGTGTGCAAAGAGCACCGGGTTCTGGGAGATCGCCGTCGACCTGAAGGAGGTGGGCCTAAATCCGAGCTTCCCGATTCCTCCCTCGCACGGCTTGCGCATCGGTTTCCTCATCCACTCGTATGTTCCGGGCTTCACCGACGAAGTTCCCAGCGGCTTTGCGACCGACTTCAACCGCATGCTGGACGTCGAGCTGGCAACCTTCCCGCCGTTCGTCGTCGATCCGGGTGCGGTCATCCAGTTCGACCGCGAGGAAGCGGACGACAACGGCGACGGCGTCGTCGATGATCCGATCGAGATCACGCAGGCGATTCAGACCCGGGGCAACGGGTTGCGGTTGGTCGCGGACAAGGAGACGGCCGCTCGCGTTTACGTCGAGGTGCAAGAGGAGGACCCCCCGCAACTCGTGACGGTGTCGCTCTACGGCGAACGGGAAGGCCACGATCTGCCGGGTTCTCCTCTGTCGGTCCGGGTGACCGCTCACCCCGACTTCGAGTTTCCTGTGCGTGTCATTCACGATCCGGACGACGATGCCGAAGTACATCGTCACGGCATTCGAAAGGGGCGCGACAATCTGCATCACACGGCCAACTTCTTGCTGCCGGAGTCGTGGACGGCTCAAGACGATGTTCGCTTCGAGGCGCGAGCCCGCTTCCTGGATCAGGAGATTCGTTCGAGGAGCGTGCGCGTCGAGTTCGAGCGGCGAAGAATTCCCTTCTATGTCGTCGTTCCGATCAACGAGGGCACTCGTGCACATCCGGTGAAGCCCGACGAGGACGACCTGGCTGCGGCGGAGAGCTTCTTGAAGACCATCTACCCAGTGCCTGACGTCGACTTCCTGCGCATGGAGTACCAGCCGTTCGACATCGCGCCCGCCACGGTGGATGGGGAAACTCTGCGAGCTGACATCCTCGAAGAGCTTCTCCAATTCTACAACATGCTGGTCGCGACCGAAGTCGAACCCCTGCCGGACCAGATTTTCGGCCACACCGTAACCTCCCCGTACGGTCAGGCCGTCACACCGACGCGGCTCTGCACCGAGCCAGGCTGCGGCCACGTGGCCGGCGGGAACACGATGTCGGAGATTGCCGGCTCACTGTACGACAACTACGCCGTCATGGCCCACGAGCTGAATCACAACATCGGAGATCAGGCGACCTGGGCGAATCACGTGCCCGGAGGCACGGATAGCTCGACCCTGGATCCGGAGTGGGTCCGCCTCTGGGAAGAGAGCGAAGGAGGAATCGAGGACGGGTATGCGGATTTTCACATCCGCGAGTTCGGCTTCGATACGCGCCGGCCGTGGGTGAACGGGTACGATCTCATGCTGGCCCCGTATCCCGAATGGCGCTTCACTGTCGTTCCGCCGTATTTCATGGAGCTGATGTGCTACCTCTTCTCGTGGGTTCAGGATGGGAACCTGTATGGATCCTTCGTGCCGCGCAGGATGAACCCGCAATCGTGGACGTCCCCCTACCGCTGGGAACATATGTTCGACGTCTTCGAGCCCGAGCCGGTGGAGCCATCGACGCCGCCCTTCCGTGCGCGTCGTACCTCGGGTTACGTGTCGGGCCGCGTCTACCGGGACGGGCGCGTCGAGCTCCATCCGGTATTTCTCCTGCCCGGCCTTCCGCGCTTCGTCCCCGAGCCCTTCGGTGAGCTGACCCTGGAGATTGACGATGCGTCGAACAAGAAGCCGCTGCGGTTTCCGTTCACCCCCAGCTTCGCGGACAGCGAGGGGAATCAGCTCGGCGAGGCGGTGTTCCACTTCAACGCACCGGTACCACCGAATACGAGCCGCATTGCCGTCCTGAGAGGCGGGAAGGTGCTCGACGAGATTCGCGTGTCCAAGCACCGTCCGGGCCTCCGGATCCAAGAGCCGTTCGGCAAGGCGGAGTGGAATGGGCGCCAAGTGATGAAGTGGGATGCGTACGACAAGGACGGCGACTCGCTTTCCTATGTGCTCTTCTTCTCGCCGGACGGTGGCAAGCGCTGGGTGCCGGTCAAGTGGGGCGTGACGGGCAACGAGTACGAAGTCGACATGGACCGGCTCCCCGGCGGCGCGCGCGGAATGTTCAAGGTCGTCGTCAGCGACGGCTTCCATACGACCGAGGCCGTTTCTCGGAGCAGCCTCCGCGTCGACGACAAGCCGCCGGTGATTTCCATCCTGCAACCCGCATCACCGGCGGACGGACAGATCCAGCCTCTGCTCACCGTGCCGGCCGGTCGCATCACGTTCGAAGCGTACGGCTCGGACTTGGAGGACGGCGTGCTCGGCGACGATTCCTTCTTGTGGTTTCACGGTCCCGAACGGACGAGTCTGGGTTCCGGCAAGAGCATCGCCGCGCACCTGCTGGACGGCTTGCATGAGATCACACTCGTCGTGTTCGACAGTGCCGGCAACATTGCGGAGGAGAACATCTTGCTGAGGGTAGGGCAGGGGCAGAGCGACACATGAGTCGTGGCGAGTCGGCGTGCCGTTTGACCCTCGACCGGCGTCCAAGATCCTACCTGGGCTCCTCCAACCTGCCTTGCGCGTTGAGCTTTGCCATCGTTCGGCCGGGTCATGATTGGACACCGATGGGGGGAAACTCGGGCGCCGATATATACCCTCTCGCACTGTAGGGCCATGCGCGCCGACTTTTGAGGCAGAGCACCTGAAAGGATAAGAAGGATCTTCGTCAGGAGTCCGCACGGGACGACCTGGCCAGGGAACATCGGTTCACGCGCCTGCTCAGGATCATCGACAACGTGAGAGAAAATCTCATTGACTGTGATTCGAGCAGTGTGCTTTGCTTTCTGCGCAGTCTGGGCGCGGCGGCGTTCCGAGGTCTTCGCGGTCATGCCAGGCGCGCACCGGCGAAGGGGGGAGCCAATGCGAAAAGGGGCGATTGCGGCAGCTGTCTGCCTGCTCTGGGCCACGTGCGTTCACGCCGGACCACTTGCCTACGTCGTGAACTCGAACCTCTTCGGCGGCGGTAGCGAGTCCATCTCGGTCATCGACACCGCCACGGACACGGTGACCGCTACGATTCCCCTGTCCACCGCGATACCCCACAGCATCGTTCTCTCCCCCGACGCCCGGACGATCTATGTCGGATCGCTGACCGGCGGACCGGTGAGCGTGGTAGACGCGGCGACGAACACGGAGGTGACGACGATCAACATCTTCGGCGGAGCGGCCGGTATGGCGGTGACACCGAATGGCGCGCGCATTTACGCCGCCGGCGGCTCGACGGCGGTCAAGGTCATCGACGCCCTCACCAACGCGTTCAGCACGTTCATCTTCTCCAGCGGCGTGATCGACTTGCCGTTCGGAATCGCCATGGCTCCCGATGGAGCGCGAGCATACGTGACCAACCAGGGCTCGTACCTGGTTGCGGTGATCGACACCGCCTCCAATACGGTGATTACGTCGATTGCCGACGGCAACCGAGGAATTGCCGTCCATCCCGACGGGACGCGCGTCTACGCCGGCATGGACGTTCCTCCACAGCACGTCACCGTGATCGATACGGCAACGGACACGGTCCTCAAGACGTTGACGCTGAACAGCGATCCGCGTGCCATGGCCTTTCACCCCGACGGCAATCGTCTGTACGTGAGCCTCAGCGAGGGATTGGCGGTGATCGATACGACCACCGACACGGTCGTCGCCGAGAATGACCTGCTCCCCGGAAGGATCGAGGGACTGTCGATCCATCCCGACGGCGATCGCGTATACCTGGTCAATGTCGATCTGGACCAGGTATTGGTCGTCGATCCGGACACTCTCACGCTCATGCATACGATCAACGTGGGCCGTAATCCGATCTCCCACGGCTCCTTCATCGCGCCGAACGCCGTGTGCGGAGACGGTACCCTGACGTTTCCGGAGGAGTGCGATGACGGGAACACGGATCCCGGAGACTGCTGTTCGCCAACCTGTGAACAGCAGACCAGCGGTCCCTGCGAAGACGGCGACGCTTGTACGACGGGCGACACGTGCGACTCGACCGGCACCTGCGTCGGTGGTCCACCGCCGGATTGCGACGACCACGATCTTTGTACGCAGGATTCATGTGACCCGATCACGGGCTGCGTGAACGACGCCTCGCCGCGCATCTGTCGTACCGCGGGGAAGTCGCTGCTGTTGTGGAAGCACGCCGCAGACGACAGCAAGGACAAGCTGGTGTGGAAGTGGATCAAGGGGCAGGCCACCGATCCGTCCGAGTTGGGCGACCCCACCCAGAGTACCTCGTTCGGCCTGTGCCTGTACGCCGGCTCCACGGCAGCGGCAATCACAGGTCTGGAAGTCGGGCCGGACAGCGCGTGGTCGCCGATCGGCAAAGGGTTCAAATACAACGACAATGGTGGAACCGCGCAGGGGATTCAGAAGATGATCCTCAAGGGCGGCGACGAGGGCAAGGCAAAGATGCTGGTCAAGGGAAAGGGATCGGGTCTTCCGGACTTCGATTTGTCGACCTTGCAGCCGCCCGTGACCGTTCAACTCGTGAACAGCGACACCAATGACACCGGCGTGTGCTGGGAAAGTACCTACCTGTCGGACGACGTGATCAAGAACGAGGCAAATCAATTCAAGGGGAAGGCGCAGCCATAGCGGCTCGAACAGCCCCCAACTTCGTGGTTGCCTCTCCTTCGATCCCGCTCACGCCGGGGCTTCGACGGTGAGCTGCGGGTCGCGTCGCGGCGGCAGGTGGTCGTAGAGATCGGCGACCAGGTCGGATCGCAGCCGGCGGTAGCCCGGGTCGCTCCACAGGTTGCGCCACTGCAGCGGATCGGCGGCGAGGTCGTACAGCTCGCCTTCGCTGCCCTCGTAGGAGACGTCGGGCAGCGGCAGGTCGGCGCCGAAGGCGCGGTACACGCGCGCCAGGCTGTAGCCGACGTCGCGCGTGCTCGGCTCGTAGACGGTGCAGACGAATCCGTCGCGGTAGATGGTGCGCAGGTGCATGCCGATCTCGGCGAACTGGCTGTCCCACTCGGTGATGACGCGCTCTCGGCCGGAGCCCGGCGCGGTGGGCAGCGGCGCGCCCTGCATCCACTCGGGGACCGGCACGCCGGCGATGTGGCAGAAGGTCGGCGCCAGGTCGAGCTGGCCGACCGGCTCCTCGATCTCGGCCGGAGCGACGCCGGCGGACGGCGCCGGCCGCCACAGGAACGGGATCCGCATCAGGGCGTCGACGTGGTACGGCCCCTTGTAGAGCAGGCCGAAGTCGCCCTGCAGCTCGCCGTGATCGGTGGTGAAGAAGACGTCCGTGTCGGCGTCCCAACCGCGCTCCTCGATGCGCCGCAGCACGCGCCCGCAGGCCTCGTCGATGAGCTCGTTCTCGGCGTGCACGAGGGCGTTCACCTCGCGGATCTGGTCGTGCGTCAGCAGGGCGGGGACGAAGGTCATGGGGCCGCCCTCGTTGTTGCGGAAGCGCCCTTCGTACCAGTCGAGCCAGTGGCGCGGCTTCTGCGCCAGGACGGCGCGGACCTTCTCGTCCGAGCCGGGGTGTCCGGGCGGCAGGTCGAGATCCTGCCATCGCACCCGCCGCGCCTCGGAGGCGGGCGGGTCCCAGGGGTGGTGCGGATCGGGAAAGCTCATCCACACGAACCAGTCGTCGGCGTCGCCGAGCGAGTCGAGGTAGGCGATGGTCCGCTCGGCGACCCAGTCGGTGTGGTAGTGCTCGCGCGGGATCGGGTTGTACGCGACCTCGGGCGCGCCGGTGTCGCCGCCGCCCTGGGCGCTGAGCAGCGGCGCGAAGCCGTTCACCTCGTCGGGGTGGCTCTGCTGCAGCCAGCGCGAGTAGTGCCAACCGCCGATGGGGCCGTGCATGGCCAGCTCCATGCGCTCGAAGCCGCGGAACGGGCCGGTCGAGCCCTCGCCCGCCATGCGGTTCTCGAACCACCGCCCCTTGAGATCGAAGGCGGGCTCGAAGTGCGCCTTGCCGAGCAGGGCGGTGCGGTAGCCCGCCTTCTCGCGCAGGTAGGCCGCCACGCTCGGCGCGTCGGGCGGCAGCGGCACGCCGTTGGCGAAGACACCGTGCGTGCGGACGTACTGGCCGGTGATCATGGTCGAGCGCGCCGGCATGCAGACGACGTTCTGGTTGTGGGCGCGGCGGTAGTTGATGCCGGTGGCGGCCAGGCGGTCGGCGACGGGGGTGCGGGCGATCGCGCCGCCGTTGCAGCCGAGCGAGTCGTAGCGCTGCTGGTCGGTGGTGATGAAGAGGATCTTTCGGCCCATCGATGTCGATCCGATCGCGCCGCTTCAGTCGCGCTCGAAGCGGCGCCAGACGCCGTCGATCAGGCGTTCGTGCGGCAGGTAGGCGGCCTTGTAGAGCATCGACCGGCAGCCGCCGACGTACAGGCCGAGGTAGAGATGGCGCAGTCCCCAGCCGCGGCACAGCTCGATCTGCTTGAGGATCGAGTAGGCGCCGGGGCTGAGGGACGCGTGGTCGGGGTCGTAGAAGCAGTAGACGGCCGACAGGGCGCCCTCGGCGCGGTCGGCGACGGCGATGCCGACCAGCTCGCCGCGGCGGCGGTACGCGATCTCGATGGTGTCGGTGCACGTCTCGACCAGGAACTGCTCGTACCCCTCTTCGTCGAGCAGGCCGTCGTTGATCAGCAGGCCGCGTTCGATCTTGTGGCGGTTGTAGAGGACGACCTTCTCCGCCGTCGTCCGCGGGCGTCCGATCTCCGTCTCCAGGACGGCATCGCCGCGGCGCAGGATGCGCCTCTGTGTCCGTGTCGGCGCGAACGCGGCCACGTCGATACGGATGGCCTCGCAGGCGTGACAGTCGGGACAGGCCGGCCGGTAGAGGAGAAGACCCTGGCGCCGGTCGCCGGCGCGCAGGCGGCGGGAGAACTCGCGCCGGCCGATGCGCCGCAGCGGCAGGCGCAGCGGCAGGCGCGCGGTCTGCGCCGGCAGGTAGGGGCAGCGCGTCGTCCCGTCGTGAATGAGCAGCTCGGCCGGACCGGTGCTCACGTACAGCTTGCTCTCGCTCAGATCCATCGCGCTTGCGGCACTATATCCGGCTCCGTGCCCCACCCAAAGCGAATTTCGGGCTCCTCGGGATCAAAGGGGAGGCGGAGGATCATTCGAGCTGAGAAACACACGGACTTCCGGCTCAGGCTGAGGCTCAGGCTGAGGCTCAGGCTGAGGACGGAATCAGAACCCGATCGAGTAACACCCTTCTTGCGCGGCTACGCCCGAAGCGCGTCCACGCGCGCGTTCGAAGAGAGCGTTGTGCTCGGAACGAGGCAAGCGGTCGAAACACTCCGACTGAGCGTGACTTTGCACTCCAAGCGAAACGTCATCGCGAAGCGAAGGAAGAAGAAATCAAAGATCCAAGGCCTCGACCTTTCGAAGAGGCGGGAGAACGAGATCGGCAGAGAGTGGTGCGATCGTGAAGCCGTGCACGAGACCGAGGGAGTCGTCTCCCGTCAGTGGCGCGTAGATTCAGGCAGTGGGGCGTATCCCGTTACGCGCGCCGACCGCCAGGTCCGGTGGTGAGCGGGGAAGCGGATTCGCCTCGGAGCGGAGCCACCGGAGAGAGGGGTGCGGGAAGGGAACCGCGGCGTCTGAGCGGTTCCCTCCCCGGAGGGGCCGCAGGGGCGCAAGCCCCGCACGAAACAAACCGGTTCCATGTGATCAAAGGGGAGGCGGAGGGGCTTCTTGTCTCCGACCGAGAGTCGAGAATGACACCAGTCAATTGAGGTGTTGGGTTGTTGGGTTGTTGGTTGTTGGTCGTTGGTTCTTAAGGCTCCAACAGCCAACAACGAACAACCGGGCGGGGCGGCTGGGCGGATCGTTGCCGCAAAACCCGGGCACCGGTCACACTCCCCTCCTCCGGTTGCGGCCGTGGCCGCGGCATGCTCTTCGTACCCTTCGTGGTGGGGACTCCGGTGCTACACTCCGGCGCGATGAACAAGAGCGAGCTACGAGAACGCGAAGCGACGGTCCGTGAAAGCATCCGCCAGGCGCTGCTCGCCACACCGGCGACCGCCCGGGATCTCTCCAAGCTGATCGGCATCTCCGAGCGCGACGTCGCCGATCATCTCGACCACCTGGCCCGCTCCCTGAAGCACAAGGGAGAGAAGCTGGTGGTCGACGCTCCGAGCTGTTTCGACTGCGGCTTCTCCTTCGATCGCCGACAGCGCTACACGCGCCCGAGCGGCTGTCCGCGCTGCCGCAGCCGACGCATCGCCCTACCGCAGTTCCGCATTGCGCGCTGAGCCGCCATGACTCCGAATCGCTCGATCTTCCTGCTCGCCGCGCTTGCCGTCGCCGCTCCCGCCTGCCGCGGCCACGACCGGCCCGCCGGCCGCATCGAAGGGGCGCGGCGGCCGCAGGCGGCGATCGACGCGGCGCGCTCCGCCCAGGACGCGGCGCGGCGCGCCGTCGGTGCGGCGGAGCCGGCAGAGCAGATCCTCTTCGGCGACCTGCACGTGCACACGACCTACTCCATCGACGCCTTCGTCTTCTCCCTGCCCTTCTACGGCGGCGAGGGCGCGCATCCCCCCGCCGACGCCTGCGACTTCGCCCGCTACTGCTCGGCGGTCGACTTCTTCGCTCTCACCGATCACGCCGAGGGGCTGACGCCGGAGCAGTGGCAGCGCATCAAGGAGAGCGTGCGCCAGTGCAACGCCCGGGCGGGCGACGCTTCCAACCCCGACCTGGTAGCCTTCACCGGCTGGGAGTGGACGCAGGTGGGGGCCACGCCGGCGACCCACTACGGCCACAAGAACGTGATCTTTCCGGGAACGGCGGACGACGAGCTACCGGCGCGGCCGATCACGTCGCTGTCGGACCAGATCATGCGCACGCGCTCCCAACGCCTGGATCCTGCGCGCGCTGCAGCTCCCCGGCCCGCTCGGCCTGCAGCCCTATGCCGACTTCTTCTGGTGGATCGAGAGGCTGGCGGAGCTGCCGAACTGCGAGAAGGGCGTCGACACGCGCAGCTCCCGCCCGACTGCCGGGAGAACGCGGCGACGCCGCGCGAGCTGTTCGAGAAGCTGGCGCAGTGGAACTTCGACACGCTGGTGATCCCGCACGGCCTGGCGTGGGGGCTGCACGCGCCGCTCGACGCGCGACTGGACAACCAGCTGACCCGCGCCCAGAACGACCCCGACCGGCAGCGGCTGGTCGAGGTCTACTCGGGCCACGGCAACAGCGAGGAGTACCGCGCCTGGCACGGAGTCGAGTACGACGGCGACGGCAATCCGGTCTGCCCCGAGCCGACGCGCGACTTCCTGCCCTGCTGCTGGCGGGCGGGAGAGATCATGCGCGCCCGCTGCGGCGACCTGCCCGAGGCGGAGTGCGAACGCCGCGTCGAAGAGGCGAAGCGGCTGGCTCTCGAAGCCAACGTGGCGCCGAACCTGGTCTTCCCCGACACGCGCCCGGAGGACTGGCTCGACTGCGATCAGTGCCGCGACTGCTTCAAGCCGGCGTTCTCGCTGCGGCCGGGCGAGTCGGCGCAGTACGCGCTCGCCATCTCCAACCTCGACGAGACCGGCCCCGACGGCAAGCCGCTGCGCTTCCGCTGGGGCTTCATCGCCTCCAGCGACAACCACCAGGCGCGGCCGGGGACGGGCTACAAGCAGTATGCGCGGCGGCGCATGACCGACGCCCAGGGCCCGAGCTCGCCGTTCGTCGAACGCGTTCTGCGCCCGTGGATCATGGGCAAGCAGAAGGATCCGCGCCGCCCGCAGGCGGCGGTGCGCGACTCGCGCAGCTTCGCCGGCCTTCTCGACGTCGAGCGGGTGGCGAGCTTCATGTACCCGGGCGGGCTGGTCGCGGTGCACTCCGACGGGACGCGATCGGGGCTCGATCTGGAACGCGCTGAAGCGGCGCGAGGTCTACGGCACCAGCGGCCCGCGCATTCTCCTGTGGTTCGACCTCCTGAACGGGCCGCACGGAAAGGCGCCGATGGGCAGCGAGACCGTTCTGTCCGAGCCGCCGCGCTTCGAGGTGCGGGCGGTCGGCTCGTTCGTGCAGAAGCCCGGCTGCCCGGACGAGAGCACGAGCGGGCTGTCGCCGGAGCGGCTGGAGAGGCTGTGCCGCGGCGAGTGCTACAACCCGAGCGACCGGCGCCATCCGATCGTCGCCATCGACGTCATCCGCATCCGCCCGCAGGCGAAGAAGGGAGAGAACGTCGACCGGCTGATCGAGGACCCGTGGCGGCATTTCGACTGCGCCCCCGACCCGAACGGCTGCGTCGTGCGCTTCGACGATCCGGACTACGCGACGTCGGGCCGCGACACGGTCTACTACGTGCGCGCGCTGCAGGAGGCGACGCCGGCGATCAACGGCGCCAACTACCGGACCGAGTTCGACGCGAACGGCAACGCCGTGCGCATCTCGCCGTGCAACGGCGATTACCGCACGCCCTTCGACGACGACTGCCTCGCCCCCGTCCGCGAGCGCGCCTGGTCGTCGCCGATCTTCGTCGACCAGGCCGGCTGAAGCGCGGGCCGCCGTCGCCCAGCACCAGCTACGGCTAGCACTCAAAGCTCGCCATTGAGCGAAAGCCGCGATCCATTCTGGAGGTATGGTCAAACGTTGAGGACCAAAGCCTCGCAACAGGCGAGATCGACCCTGCGGCGAGAGATCACGAACCAGTGCCGGCGAACGGGTCGCGTACGTCCAAGTTTGGAAACCGCAGGAAATCCCGATCGTGCGTGTAGAGCGTCCGCACGTCATGAGACCGGAGCAGTGCAGCCAAATGGGCATCGGGAACCAGATTGCCCCGTGCAGACACTGAGGCAGCAAGCTCGCGATAGCAATCCCAGAATTCGTCGCCCTCGGAGAGCAGGCGCACCTGGGGCAGCTGCAGCAGCTCCGCGACGTTGGACATCGCCTCGTCCGGACGCAGCGGGGCAGCGAAGATTCGCGGATGGGTGGAGATCCGCAGATACGCCATGATCGTCGACCACCCAAGGCATAGGGGCTCGGATCTGGCGACACACTCGGAAAGAAAACTCTGGGCGCGCGCATGAAACGCGCTGCCGGCGTCAGATGCGAAGAGCAAGACGTTCGCGTCGATCGAGTAGCTCACTCGCGCGCCTTGTCGAGCGCCGCGTAGATTGCTTCCTTGTCGGCGAGATCCACGAGGGCGCGCATGTCGCGAGCCGTCCAGCGCAAGGGGCGTTTCCTGCTGGGGGATTCCCGCGCCGGCTCAGGGCTTCGGTCAGCAGGTCGGACACGAGTCTCCCCAGCGACTTCTTCTCCGCCTTCTGGAGCTTCTTGAGATCGCGAAGAACGGGCGTGTCGATATCGAGGGTCGTGCGCGCCACGCATCTGATGCTAAGTGTCTAAGCATCAGATGTCAACCAGGCGCGGAAGAATCGGCCCATCTAGAATGCGGTGCGCGGGGGACGTACGTCCCGAAACGTCCCGACAAACACAACCCCCTGAATTAGCTCAATTATCTCGGCGAAAAATGCGGCTGTTCCCTTCCTTTAGCCTCCGCCGGAGTTTCAGCCTGTCGCCGAGTTCCTCGATGTACTTGGATAGAAAATTCGCTCCGCGACATCGGACACATTGAGCTGAGCGAATCAGCGCGCTGCAAAACGCTTCAGGCGCGGCGTCAGCCAGAGGCAGGGGATCGGGTATGCCCGCATGCGCACCGGTCGGACCCTCGCCGTATCCACTCTCGACCAGGGAGTTGACTGCCGGGTTTAAGCGCCGTGGCGGCCACCCAAGGCGCATGGAGATATCATCGAAGGGCGACATTCCGGTCGGGCGCTTTCGGGACGTAGGGCCGAGTCGGCCGAGTTGAGAATTTGTGGATGAGGCTGAGAAGTGCAGAGCGCGTGAAGACGCAGCTACTCTGGAAAGAAATCGGCGGCAGAGTAACCGGTGGCGGCGACGACGGCTGGGGCCCGCAGGAGTGCGCGGGCAATGCTCTGCTTGGAGACTCGAAGGTAGCGGGCCGTTGCGCACAGGGAGAGGGCGTGATGTTCGACGGCAACGTGACTGAAGATCGCGCGGGCGTCGAGGACGCAGCGACGCAAGCTCTTGCTCCGGATCTCGTCCACAGTGAGAGAGAGACGCTCCGCCACGAGCCGACAGAGGCAATCGAGATCCAAGGGCCGAAGGGCTCTCGTCGATGGGACGACCTCTTCGTTGTTGGGGGCTCCGTTCAGGACGCGCTCGACGAACTCGGGCGTTCCGAGGATGCGCTCATCGAAGGCCCACTTCTCTCGGCCGCGACCGATGCGCTCGACGAGCTCCCAGCCACCCGAGCTGCGTCGCAGGCCGCCGCCCTCGAGATCGGGGAGGTCTTCCATGGCGGCTCCTTGACGGACGAACTCGCGATAGACCTGGCGCGCCTCGCCAACGCTATTTCCGAAATGGCCGAGGATGAGATCGGTGTCTTGTGCGGGAAAGTCGACATTTCCGAGGAGAACGGCATGGCCGGTCCACGGATAGTGGTCGAGGTCGTCGATGGTAACGGGGAGGCGGGATTTGACGGGGTTGAGGTGGATGTAGCGGACGAGCTCGAGGAGGTAGGGCTCCTCTTCGACGAGGGTGTTCTTGAAGCGGTTTTGGAAGAGATGTCCGGCGCGGCGGTGAACGAGGTTGAAGGTGGTCGCGTAGGGACCGAGCCAGCGCTGAACGAGGCGAGAGAGAGGGAGGCGGCCGGTGCGGAGAAGGGCGTGGAGGTGGTTGGGCATGAGGGACCAGGCATAGAGAGACGCGCCGGTGGAGAGGACGAGGTCGCCCAGACGCTGGAGCAAGGCGAGGCGGTCGCGGTCGCGGTAGAAGATTTTTCGCCGTTCGATCCCACGACCGATGACGTGATGGAGGGCTCCCGGGTAGTCGAGGCGGGGTCCACGCGGCATGGAGGATTGACTAGTGGGGGAGTGTATATCTGTCAAGTAGCTCATCGGGATCTCCAAGTCGGCACACTCGGCCCTACGTCCCGAAAGCCCGAGAAAGCGGACTCCGCCCCGGATTGCCGCGCCCCATTCGGTTCGGTACAAGCGGCGCATGAACCCGAACGAACCGTCTCTTCCTCTGCTGTGGGAAACGTTCACCGGCTATCAGCGCACCGCGGCGATCAAGGCGGCGATCGAGCTCGACGTGTTTACGCAGATCGCCGCAGGTGCAACGACGGTCGACGCGCTCGCGGTGGCCAGCCACGCGGCGCCGCGAGGGATGCGGGCGCTGCTGGACCATCTCGTCATGGACGGCTTCCTCACTCGCGACGGCGCCGGTTACGGCCTGACCGCGACCGCCGCCACCTTCCTGGACCGCTCCTCGCCGGCCTACGTCGGCGCCGCGATCCGCTTCATCGCCTCGCCGGCGATCGTCGAAGGCTTCTCGCGGCTCACCGACGCCGTCCGCCGCGGCGGCACGGCCATGCCTGACGACGGCGCGCTGGCGCCAGAGCATACGGTGTGGGTGGAGTTCGCACGCGCCATGGCGCCGCTCGCCGGCATGACGGCGACCCTGCTCGCCAACTTACTCGACGTCGAGCACTCCCCCGGCTGGAAGGTCCTCGACATCGCCGCCGGCCACGGCATGTTCGGCATCACCCTGGCACGGCTCAATCCCGGCTTACAGATCACCGGCCTCGATTGGGCGAACGTGCTCGAGGTGGCGCAGGAAAACGCGCAGGCCGCCGGCGTCGCGGCGCGCTTTCGGCCGCTCGCCGGCAGCGCCTTCGATGTCCCGTTCGGCCAGGGGTACGACCTGATCCTCTTCCCGAACTTTCTACACCACTTCGAAAAGGCGACATGCGAGCAGCTGCTCGCCAAGGCGCGCGCGGCGCTGGCGCCGGGCGGACGCGTCGCCATCGTCGAGTTCATTCCCGACGACGACCGCAGCGGTCCGCCCGATGCGGTCCGCTTCTCTCTCGTCATGCTCGCCGGCACACCGGCCGGCGACGCCTACACCTTCGCCGAGTACCAGGAGATGCTGCGCAACGCCGGCTTCGGCCGCCCCGCCCTGCACGATCTGCCGCCTTCCCCGGCGCGCGTCGTGATCGCGGCGCCGGCGTAGAGGCATCAACGGGGCTAGCGGCTTGCTTTTGTAGGTCCTCGAGTCTCTTGGACACCACCGATCTCGCCATCTTCCCAGCCAGAAGATTGGCGGAGCGTCCCATGGCTATTCATGGGTGTCCTGAACTTGCAGCGCGTTCGACAGCGACATGCGCCTTCTCACTCCGGGCGGGTTGCTCACCTATCCCGACGCACAGCACTGGCGAGAGGATCGACTGCAGCGGCTGCGGCGCAGCCTTTCGGAGCGACGAAGGATGGCCGCCGCCCGGGAACGTATCCAGACGCGGCCGCCTCTGCTATCCCGGCGCAATGTCGGGCCAGCGCATCGACAATGGCATCAATGCCGTCGACCAGCTGCGGCAACGCATCGCCTGCAACCGGTCCTCGTCGCACTCGTTCTCCGATTTCGTGCTGCAGGTGCTGAGCCCGCGCGGTGACGACGTCGCACTCGACATCGGTCCGGGACTGGGCTCTCAGCTGCTTCCGGTCGCGGAGCGGGTCGCCCGCCCCGTCGGCCTGGACATCTCGGCCGACGCGGTCGGCGAGCTGCAGGCGCGCCTCGCGGGCTCACGGGCGGCGGTGATCCAGGGGGACATGGACGAGCTCGACGAGCTCGACCTCGGCGCACCGGCGTTCAGCCTCGTCTACGCGGTCTACTCGCTCTACTACAGCGGCGACCCGGCGCGCGTCGTCCGCCGCGTCGCCGAGCTCCTGCGCGGCGAGCACGCGCGCTTCGTGTGCATCAATCCCGACGTCGGCAACAACGAGACGTGGTTCACGGATCTCCGACGGCTCTTCGAGCTGCCCGCCGATGTCGTCGGAGTCCCTCACGTCGGCCGCGACCTCATCCTGCCGGCATGCCTCGACGCCTTTCGCACGGTCGACTGCATCTCGTACGAGGACCACATCCGCTTCCCGACCCTCGAAGCCTGATGGCCTATTACGACGCGTGCGCGCCCTACTGCCGCCCGGACAGACGAGAAGCGGCGCAGCGCTACTTCGGCGCCAAGATCGATCGTGACCGCGGGTACGAGATCCCCAAACGCAGCCTGGCGCTGGTGGGGCGATTCTAGATTGCGTGCTGACGTGTGGACGTGCTGACGTGCTGATGTGCGACCTGTGGACGTGCGGGCCTCCACTACGGCCGGCGGAGCCAGCGGCGGCGGGCGGCGGTGAGGCTGTCCGCTAGGCGGCGGCCGGCCCAGGAGCGCCCGAGAACCTCCCCGACGAGGGCGAACCAGGCGATCCGAACGACGGTCGTCGACGGTCTCTCGGCCACGCGCAGCGCACGCCGGAGATCGCGCCAGGAATCGCCGAAGCGGCGGACGTGCAGCCAGCGCAGGCAGCGGTACAGGTAGACGTTCTCGTAGGCGATCGATTTCATGGCCATCGCGGCGGCGGGCAGGTCCGCGCGCGCGAACACCTTGTCCAGCGGCCGGATCCTGGTCTCGAGAACGAGGCGGAACAGCGGCGAAGCCGCGCCGGTCATGTTGCCGTCGTGCCAGCGGTAGCGCGCCAGGACGCGATCGACGAAGGCGAACCGGTCGTGCTCCGCGATCCGCAGCCACATGTCCCAGTCCTCGTTCGCCGGCAGCGACTCGTCGTACTCGCCGGCGCGATCGAAACACGAGCGTCGCGCCAGCGTCGCAATGTTGCAGGTGAAGTCCTCGTAGAGAAGGCTGCGCAGGTCGTCGCCGGGAAAGCGCTGCGGCATCCCATTGGTGTGAGGCTGCGGCCTGCCGCCGGCGTCCATCGCCTGGCCTCTGGCATAGGCGACCCCGACCTGCGGCCTGCAATCGAGCGCCTCGACGAGCGT
This sequence comes from uncultured bacterium, assembly GCA_963721115.1. Classification (GTDB taxonomy): domain Bacteria; phylum Desulfobacterota; class Binatia; order HRBIN30; family CADEER01; genus CAVRIA01. The sequence goes on along the minus strand of CAVRIA010000011.1, from coordinate 63,358 downwards.
CTGCAGCATCTCCGGAAGCCAGACGTCGTCCGAGTCGAGACGGCTGACGTACTCCCCTCGCGCCGCGCGCAAGCCGCAGTTCACGGCGGCGGAAACCCCGCCGTGATCACGGCGCAGCCCGCGCACGCGCGGATCGGCGGCGCCGCCGATCACGGCGGGGGTGTCATCGGTGGATCCGTCGTCGACGACGATCAGCTCGAAGTCGGTCCACGTCTGCGCCAAGACGCTGCCGATCGCCTCGCCGAGGTAGGCGGCGCGGTTGTACGCCGGCAGGATGACGCTGACTCTCGGCGCGGTCATCAGCCTGCCATCGAGTAGAGCATGCGGAGATCCCAGTCCGCGATGGAAAGCGGATCGCGGCTGCCCAGCCGCCAGAGCGAACCCCGGGGTGAATCGTCGAGGCGGCGCAGTAGAAGGCCGGCGCTGCGCGCGCGAACGCCGCGTCGCTCCGCGGCCTCGAAGCCGCGATCGGCGAGCAGGTCTCGGACGGTCTGCGAAGCGCTCACGGACCAGACCTGGACTCGACCGAATCGGCCGCGCGAGAGAGCGGCGTCGAGCAGCGCCGCGCGCACGCCGTCGTCCGTCGCCTCCCAGTCGACGATGTTGACGAGGTGCGGGTCCGCCCACTTCGACAGGTACCGCTGCAGAACGAGATAGCCTCGCAGGTCGCCTTCGCCGGCGAAGAGGAAACGGTACTCGTGCAGCGGGTTGCGGAAACGCCAGGAGAGGTAGCGTTCGTCGCGCACGTGGCGGATGCGGCCGTCCCACGGCAGGCGCCGCACCAGGTCGGCCATCGACTCCGGACGCGGCTGCCGCTCGACCGCGACCGGCGACGCCTCCTCACCGGCGCGGTCGAGGCGATCGAAGGCGTTGCCGGCCGCGAGCCGCCTCGCGACGCCCGCGATGCGCCGGCGGAGGCGTTCGGGAAGCAGCGCTTCGAGCCGGCGGACGGGAGCGGGCTTCGGCCTGCGGTGCTCGAGCTGACGGTACGCACCGGCAGAACGCCAGCCGGCAGCGAGCGAGCTGACGAACGTGATCGGACCGGCGCTGAGATTGACGGCGAAGGAGTAGCCCCGTCGACGCGCCTCCGCGAAGCCCGCCTGCAGGATTCGGCCGGCGAGCCCGCGGTTGCGATGCTCGGGGAGGATGACGAAGTCGTCGGCGTAGGGAAGCGGGTGACACGAGCCGCCGGCGTCGACCTGCCACAGCGTTCCGAACATGCCCCGCATGCCGACCAGCTCGCCTCTACAGCGCGCCAGCTGGAGAAGCGGCTCGTCGAAGTACGGATTGTCCTCGTACTTCCATCTCAGGTAGGCCGCGTTGCGCCCCGGGTCTTCGCCCCAGAGGTGCGCCTGGAGCCGAACGATCTCCGCATCCAGGTCGGGGCGGTAGGGGACGAATTCGTAATCCATGTCACCGCGCGTGACGCTCGATGAACGCGAGCAGCTCGGCGATCGTGTCCCATTCGACGGTCAGATCGAACGCGGTCAGATCGAGGCCCGGGGCAACGCGCTCCTCGACCCACAGGGCGAGCTCGAAGAGCGCCGTCGAATCCAGCACCCCGGAGCTGATCAGAGGAGTGTGATCGTCCAGATCGGCGGGCAGGTCGGCGCCGCCCTCGGCGAGCGCCGCCAGGAGCTCGGCACGCGTGGGCATGGCGCGCCGGTCAACCGCCTTCGCGCAGCAGGCTGCGCAGATCGACGGCCCGGAGGGACGTGCAGCGCGCGGCGACGGCGGCGCGGTTGACCTTGCCGCGCGAGGTGCGCGGGATCTCGTCCACCACGTACCACCGCTTCGGCATCTGGTGCTTGGCCAGTCGCTCCTCCATCCAGCGGTGAAGAGCGCGCAGGGTCTCCTCGCCGCCGCTCCGCAAGACCAATGCGATGCCGACGTCTTCGCCCAGGAGCGTGTCGTCCACCGCAAACGTGCACACGTCGGCAGTGTCGGCGAAGCGTTCCACCACGGCATCGACGTCGCCCGGGTAGACCTTCATGCCGCCCTTGTTGATCTCCTCGCGCTCGCGCCCGCGCAGGTGGAGCCAGCCGCGATCGTCGATGTAGCCGATGTCCCCGGTCAGGAACCAGCCGGCGGACACCACTGCGGCAGTCAGATCGTCGCGCTCGAGGTAGCCGCGCATGAGCGCCGGCGTGTTGACCCAGACGTAGCCGTCCTCGCCCGGCGAGCAGAGGTCTTCCACGTCGAGCTGGGCGCCGGCATCGCGCGTGCGGAGAACCCGCACGACGCCGCCCCAGGCCTCGCCGACCAGGCCGTCCTGCGGGGTGAACTCCCCCATCGACGTCCCCGCCAGCCAGCTGCCGGTCTCGGTGATGCCGTAGGCGTTCCAAACCGCCTCGGCAGCGGTCCATCTCGAGATCTCCGCCCACAGATGCGCCGACAGCGGCGCGGAGCCGCAGAAGACCCTCTTCAGGGCCGGCGATTGCGGCGGCTTCGCCGTCCTGAGGGCGAGGCGCCAGAGCGAAGGGACAGACGAGAGAAACGTGATCCGGTGCTCGTCGAGCAGGGCCCCGAGCTGCACGACGACGTCGGTCCGGAAGGGCGGCAGGATGAACAGATGCTGGCCGGAGAGCCAAGGGAAGAGGGAGTTGCAGATGAGGCCGTGACCGAAGTGGGTCGGCAGCAAGCAGAGGGTTCGGCGGAAGGCCTCGATGCCGAGACACTGCCGCAGCGCCGTCCAGCGGGCGCGCAGCGAGCGATGCGTGTGCACGACGCCCTTCGGAGCGCCGGTGGTGCCGGAGGTGAACAGGATGAGCGCATCGGCGTCGAGGCCGAGCAGCGAGCCCGGCGGGGAGCCGTCGTACGGCGCTTGCGCCGCCGCCTCGCGGGCGTCCAGGATGCCGATGCCGGCGCCGGCGAGCGCGCGTTCCAGGCCGGGCTCCGGGTCGCTGGCCCACAGCGAGAAGCGCGGCGCCGCGGCCGCTGCCAGCGTTTCGACTTCGAACGGGTCAGCCGCGCGTCGATCGGCACCGCGCACGCGCCGAGGCTCCACAGGGCAACGAGATCGACGAAGAACTCGGCGGTGTTGCCGTAGTGAAGAAAGACGCGATCGCCGGCACCAGGCGGTGGCGGGCGTAGAAGGCCAGGCGCCGCCGCCATTGATCGATCACCGCCCACCGATCCCAGTGCCAGCCGGCCCAGGGCTCGGTCAGCGGACCGAGTGTCAGATCCAATAGCATGAGATCCGGGGCGCTCGCGCCTTCCTACCTTGACCCACTGGTTCGGCGCGGGTACGAACGCCGCAGATCATGGAACGTCCCGAAGCTCGCGGTGTATCCCGGCAACCCCCACTGTCCATCGGCTTGCCGGTGTATAATGGCGAGAGATACCTGGCGCAAGCGATCGATTCGCTCCTCCGGCAGACGTTCACCGACTTCGTCCTGATCATCTCCGACAACGGCTCGACCCACACGACCGGAGAGATCTGCCGATCCTATGCGCGGCGCGATCCGCGCGTCCGCTATCACCGATCGGACGAGAACCGCGGCGCCGCCTGGAACTTCAACCGCGTCTTCGAGCTGGCGGACTCGCCGTACTTCAAATGGGCCTGCTACGACGACGTCTGCGCGCCGGACTTCGCCGCGCGCTGCATCGAGGTGCTCGACCGCAACCCGCGGGCGATCCTCGCGTACACGCAATCGTGGGTCATCGACGACGACGGCGAGATCAAGGGCACGTACCGAGAGCCGGCGAATGCGACGTCCCCCCGCCCGCACGAGCGCTTTCACGCGGTGGTGAGAAATGCGGGGAACTGTCACGTGCTGTTCGGTGTGATCCGCCGCGACGTCCTGGAGCGCACCCAGCTGAACGGCCCCTACCCCGCCTCCGACGTCATCCTGATCGCCGAGCTCGCCCTGCGCGGCGAGCTGCACGAGGTCGGCGAGCCCCTCTTCTACTGGCGCGACCATCAACGCAAGCCGCAGCGCATCCATCCCACCGACGAAGAGCTGGCGGTGTTCTACGACCCGCGCAACGCGGGCCGGATGTGCTTTCGTCACTGGACGCATCTGACGCACTACGTCCGCACGGTCGCCCGGGTGCCGCTTCCCCCGGCGAGAGGCTGCTCTGTGCCACGGTGGTCCTCAAGTGGGCTCTCCTGAGGCTGCCGCTCCTGGGGGGCGAGCTCTCCCGCCGACTCCGCGCCGGCCTTCACGCGGCGCCGGTGCCCCCGGCGCCGCCGAGCACGAGCCGCGGCGACAACCCATGAAGCCGCAGCCGGCGTGCCGCCTCTGCTCCGAACCGCTGCGCCATACGTTCGTCGACCTCGGGACGACTCCCCTCTGCGAGAGCTACGTCAGCCCCGCCGCCTGCAACGAGCCGGAAGCCGTCTATCCCCTGCACGCCTGGGTCTGCGGGAGCTGCTTCCTCGTCCAGCTCGAGCCGCTCGTCAGCCCGGAGGAGGTGTTCTCGCACTACGCGTACTTCTCGTCCTACTCCGACACGCTGGGTGGAGCACGCGAGGCGATACGCCGCCATGGCGCAGCGGCGGTTCGGTCTCGACGGCCGACAGCCTCGTCGTCGAGCTCGGCAGCAACGACGGCTATCTGCTCCAGTACTTCGTCGCCGATCGGTATCCCGGTGCTCGGCGTCGAGCCGGCCGCCAACGTCGCTGCGGCGGCCCGCGGCCGCGGGGTGCCGACGCGAGGTCGCGTTCTTCGGCGAGCAATGCGCGCGCCGGCTGGCCAGCCGCGCGCAAGGCGGATCTGATCGTCGCCAACAACGTCCTGGCGCAGGTTCCCGACGCTGCACGACTTCGTCGCCGGCATCGAGCAGCTGCTCGCGCCCGCGGGCGTCGTCACCGTCGAGTTGCCGCACCTGCTGCGGCTGATCGAGGGGAACCAGTTCGACACGATCTATCACGAGCACTTCTCGTACTTCTCCTTCCTGGCGGTGGAGCGGCTGTTCGCCGCCCACGGCCTGCGCTGCTTCGACGTCGACGGAGCTGCCGACGCACGGCGGGTCGCTGCGCCTCTATCGCCGTCGCGCCGATGCGTGCGCGGACCCCGTCGAGGCGGTGGCGGCGTTGCGCGGCGCCGAGCTCGACGCCGGCCTCGACCGCCTGGAATGCTACGCGGCCTTCGCCGAGCGCGTGAAGGAAACGAAGCGGCGCATCCTCGAGCTGCTCATCGATCTGACGCGCCGCGGCCGGAGCGATCGCCGGCTACGGGGCGCCCGGCAAGGGCAACACGTTGCTCAACTACTGCGGCATCGGCACCGACTTCATCGCCTACACCGTCGATCGCAATCCCCACAAGCAGGGCAAGTTCCTGCCCGGGATCGCAGCATCCCGATCCACGCGCCGGGCCGGATCCGCGGAGACCAGGCCGGACTACCTGTTCATCCTGCCCTGGAACCTGAAGGACGAGATCATGGCGCAGATGGCCTACGTCCGCCGCTGGGGCGGCCGCTTCGTCGTGCCCCATTCCCGGAGCCGCAGGTCGTCGAATGATCTTCGAGGAGACGCCGCTGCGGGGCGCCTTCATCGTCGCCGTGGAGCCGATCGAAGACGAGCGCGGCTTCTTCGCCCGCTCGTTCTGCTCGCGGGAGATGCGAAGAGCACGGCCTGGCTCGCCGGTCGCGCAGTGCAACATCTCCTTCAACCGCAGGCGCGGCACCGTGCGCGGCCTGCATTTCCAGCGGCCGCCGCACGCCGAGGCCAAGCTCGTCCGCTGCACGGCCGGCCGCGATCTGGGATGTCATCGTCGATCTGCGGCTCGGCTCCCCGACGTTCACGCACTGCCTTCGGCGTCGAGCTCACCGCCCGCAACCACGCGGCGCTCTACGTCCCGCAGGGCTTCGCCCACGGCTTCCAGAGCCTCGCGGACGACACGGAGGTCTTCTACCAGATGTCGCAGGCTCACGCGCCGCAGGCCGCGGCGGGCTTCCGCTGGAACGACCCGGCCTTCGGCATCGAGTGGCCGCTCGACGTCTCCGTGATCTCCCCGCGCGACCGCTCATTCCCGGATTTTCGCCCCGACCGCCCGCTGCAAGAGACGTCTTCGTGAAAATCCCGGAGATGATCCCCGGCCTCGATTTCGATGCCGCCGGGTGCGAGATGTACGACCTGATCGCGGAGCTGTACCCGATCTGCCGCAGCATCACGGGCGACGGCGTGCGCCGCACGCTCGAAGTGCTGGCGCGCGGGCTCGAGCTCACCCGGAAGGAGGTGCCGACGGGAACGCGCGTCTTCGACTGGATCGTCCCCAAGGAGTGGAACATCACCGACGCGTGGGTGGCGAACGCGGCGGGCGAACGGCTCATCGATTTTCGCCGGTCGAACCTGCACGTCTTGCAGTACAGCGTCCCGATTCGGCGGCGGGTGAGCCGCGCCGAGCTGGCGGCGCATCTCCATTCGCTGCCCGAGCACCCGCGACTGGATCCCGTACCGTACGTCCTATTACGAGGAGAGCTGGGGCTTCTGCATCGAGCACGACCGGCTGAAGCAGCTCGAACGAGGAGGAGTACGACGTCTGCATCGATTCGACGCTCACCGACGGCCACCTCACTTACGGGGAGTACGTCATCCCCGGCGCGTCGGAGGAGGAGTTCCTCTTCTCGTGTCACGTCTGTCACCCGTCGCTGTGCAACGACAACCTGTCGGGCATCGCGTTGACGGCGCAGCTGGCCCGGCTGTCTGAGCGGCGTCGAGCTGCGCCATTCCTACCGCTTCCTGTTTCTTCCCGGAACCATCGGGTCGATCACCTGGCTCAGCCGCAACGAGGCTCGAGCGCGGAGCATCCGCCACGGCCTCGTCGTCGCCTGCGTCGGGGACGGCGGGACGTTCACCTACAAGCGCAGCCGCCGCGGCGACGCGTCGATCGACCGCGCCGTCGAGCACGTCCTGCGCCAGTCCGGGAGGCGATTTCGAGATCCGTCGACTTCTCGCCCTACGGCTACGACGAGCGGCAGTACTGCTCGCCCGGCTTCGACCTTCCCGTCGGCAGCCTGACGCGCACGCCCCACGGCTGCTTCGCCGAGTACCACACGTCCGCCGACGATCTCGATTTCGTCGCGGCTCGCCATCTGGCGGAATCGTTGCGCCGATACCTCGAGGTCGTCGACGTCCTCGAGAACGACGGTCGCTACGCGAACCCCAATCCCAAATGCGAGCCGCAGCTCGGCAAGCGCGGCCTGTATCGAACGATCGGCGGCTGCGCCGGCGCCGAACGGATGCGAGATGGCCGTGCTCTGGGTGCTCAACCTCTCCGACGGCGGGCATTCCCTGCTCGAGATCGCCGAACGCGCGGGGATGCACTTCGCGACGGTCCGGCAGGCGGCGCGGGCCTTGCTCTCGCACGGGCTGTTGGAGAAGCTCGACACATGAAGGTCGTCCTGTTCTGCGGCGGGCAGGGCATGCGCCTGCGCGGCGTCTACGACGACATCCCGAAGCCGCTCGTCGAGATCGGCGGGCGGCCGATTCTGTGGCACATCATGCGGTACTACGCCCACCACGGTCACGCCGACTTCATTCTGTGTCTCGGCCACAAGGGCGACTCGATCGAAGCGTATTTCCGGCGCAAGCCCCGGAGAGCGACGGATGGCGGATCACCTTCGCCGACACGGGCGTCGACTCGAGCATCGGCGAGCGCCTCGGTGCGGCGAAGGGATACCTCGACGGCGAGAGCGTCTTTCTGGCCAACTACGCCGACGGCCTCACCGACTTCCCGCTCGCCAAGCTCATCGATTCGCTGCAGGGCGACAAGGTCGGGATCTTCCTCTGCGTGAGACCCTCACTGACGTACCACTTCGTGAAGACCCGGCCCGACGGCACGGTCACCGAGATCGCCGCGGCCACGCGGTGGGTTTGCGCGTGAACGGCGGCTACTTCGTCTTTCGCAGGGAGATCTTCGACGCTCTGCGCGAGGGCGAGGATCTCGTCGACGGGCCCTTCAGCCGGCTGGTGCGCCGCGGGGCTCTGCAAGCTCGCCTGTACGACGGATTCTGGAAGAACATGGACACGTTCAAGGACAAGCAGGCTCTCGACGAGCTCTGTGCCAGCGGTAAGAGCTCCCTGGGAAGTGTGGAAGGAGTCCGGCGAACGGTGATCGAGCTCGCCCTCAACCGCGATCCGAAATCCCCACTCGGGATCTCTGTGTCTCGGGGCCACAGCGACGACATCGAGATCGGCTGCGGAGGCACGGTCCTCCGACTCCTCACCGAACACCCCGGATCGAGCGTCCACTGGGTCGTCTTCTCCGCCGACCGACGCACCGACGAAGCGAGGCGCGACAGCGCCGACGTCGTTGCTCACTCGACGTCGGCGATGTGAACGTCGTCGTCCACGCGGTTCCGCGAGAGCTACTTCCCGTACGGTGGCGGATCAGCATCAAGGACCGCTTCGAAGACCTGAAGTCGGTCGACCCCGACGTCGTGTTCACCCATCGCCGCGACGACGTCCACCAGGACCACCGCACGATCGGCGAACTCACCTGGAACACGTTCCGCGACCACCTGATCGCTGGAGTACGAGATCCCGAAGTACGAGGGCGATCTCGGCCACGCCCAACCTCTACGTCCCGTTGGACGCAGTCGACCGCGACGCGCAAGGTCGACCACCTCATGGCGGCACTTCGGCACCCAGCGCAACAAACGACTGGTTCCGTGCGGAGACATTCCGCGGCCTGATGGCGCTGCGCGGCGTCGAATGCAACGCGCCCGACGGCTGCGCCGAAGCCTTCCACGCCCGCAAGATCACGATCTGACCACCACGAACCCACGGAGTCACCGCCATGAAGCGTGCTCGTCACCGGACACCTCGGCTACATCGGCGCCGTGATGATCCCCGTGCTTGCTCGACGCCGGCCATGACGTCGTCGGGCTCGATACCGGCTTCTACGACGGTTGCGACTTCGTGATCCCGCCGCTGCGGCATCCCGCGCAGTCGCGCCTCGACATCCGCGACGTCGAGCCGGCCACCTCGACGGCTTCGACGCCGTGCTCCACCTCGCGGCCTCTCCAACGACCCGCTCGGCGACCTCAACCCCGACCTCACCTACGACATCAACCTGCACGCCTCGGTCGCCTTGCGACGCGCGGCCAAGGAGGCCGGCGTCGGAGCGGTTCCTGTTCTCCTCGTCGTGCAGCCTCTACGGCGCCGGCGGTGACGACGTACTCGACGAGTCGGCGCGCGTTCAACCCGGTCACGCCGTACGGCGAGTCGAAGGTCCGGGCCGAGCAGGCAGTGCGCCGAGCTCGCCGACGACGACTTCTCGCCGGTCTACCTGCGCAACGCGACCGCCTACGGCGTCTCACGACGTCTCCGCGCCGACATCGTGGTCAACAACCTCGTCGGCCACGCGGTGACCACCGGCAAGGTCCTGCTCAAGAGCGACGGCACCCCGTGGCGGCCGCTCGTCCACATCCGCGACATCGCCGAGGCCTTCGTGGCCGTTCTGCAGGCGCCGCGGGAGGCCATCCACGACCAGGCATTCAACGTCGGACGCACGGCGAGAACTACCGGATCAGCGACGTTGCGAACATGGTCCGGGAAGTCGTGCCCCGGCAGTCGGGTGGTGTACGCGCCGGGCGGCGGCCCGGATCCGCGCTGTTACCGGGTCGACTGCGACGAGCTGCCGCGGCGCGTGCCGGCCTATCGTCCGCGCTGGACGGTGCGGGACGGAATCGAGCAGCTGTACGAAGCGTACAGAGTCGAATCGCCTGACCCTCGACGACTTCGCGCGCGGCCGCTATGTCCGCCTGGCGCGCATTCGCGACCTGCTGGCGGCCGGCGCGCTCGATGCAAAGCTTCGCTGGAGGCCTCCGGGCACCGCTCACTCCTGATCCGGGTCGTCACTCGTCGGTGCCTGGCGGCGATCGAAAACCGGGCGCGACGGCGGGCCGATCAGATGCTTCTCGACGCCGTCGTGCATCGCCCGGGCGTAGACCTCGAGCGCTCCGTCGATGGCCTCGATGCTGCGATCGATGTCGTCGTCGGTGTGCGAGTAGCTGACGACGAAGAGACGGAGCGAGAACACCCGGCGGATGGTCTCCTGGAGGAAGAGCGTGCGGATGGGCCTGGACGGCCGCCCGTCCGGTCCCCGCGTCGTGAACAGCAGGTTGCACGAGGGGCGGCCCAGGATCTCGACGTACCCGGCCAGGCCGTGACGCTCACGGCGGCCGCGAAAGCCCGACGGCCAGGCGCTCGCCCGTCGGTACAGGTGCTCGATCACGGGCTCGTCCTCGTAGACCTCCATGGTGCGCGATCGCCGCGGCGAGCGGGTGTCTCGGCGCCGTGGGTGGTCGACAGCAGGAAGACGTCGTCGTTCATCGCGCTCCCGGCTCGCCGAGCGCCATCATGTCTCGCCCGCCGGCCAGCGCCGAGAGCGAGAACCCGTTCGCCGATCGCCTTGCCGAACGTCGACAGGTCGGGCGTGACGCCGTAACAGCGCCTGCGCGCCGCCGATGTGCCAGCGGAAACCGGTGATCATCTCGTCGAAGATCAGCACGGCGCCGTGCTCGTCGCACAGCGCCTGCACCGCCTTCGAGGAATCCCGGGGCCGGTTCGGTCGAGGTCGCGCGGGCTCCATGAGCACGGCGGCGATTCGTCCCGGGTGTCGCGTCGAACAGCGCTGCGCAAGCTACGCCGAGGTCGTTGTAGTGAAAGCGCACGGTCGTCGAGTTCGGCCGACGTCGGGATGCCTGCCGTCCATCGTCGTCGTGACGATGAACCAGTCGTCGTAGGAGAAGAACGGATGCTCGGCACAGATCGCGACCATGTCGCGCCCGGTGTGGCGCGCGCCAGCTTCAGCGCGGCGGTGGTCGCGGTCGAGCCGTCCTTGGTGAACTTGACCATCTCGGCGGCGGGGACGATGCCGAGGAACCGCTCGGCGCAGTCGAGCTCGATCGCCGCCGGCCGCGTGAAGTTCGTCCCCAGCTCGAGCGATCCCGGCGCCGACGGCCTCGACCACCGCCGGGTAGCGCGTGCCCGAGCGCGGACCGGCGCGCAGGCCCATGCCGTACTCGATGAACTCGTTGCCGTCGGCGTCCCAGACGCGGCAGCCGCGGCCGCGCGCGATGACGGCGGCAGACGACGGGATACTGGTCGGCGCCCTTGGCGTAGGTGTGGCACCCGCCGGGCACCGCGCGGCGCAAACGCTCGGCGAGCTCACGGGAGCGGGTGAAATCCACGGTGATCGCCTCGGTGGCTCTGCACGATCATTCCCCAGTCCCGAGCCCCAGCCCATGCCCTTGTCCTTCTTTGCCCTCCGGTCACGCGTCACTGGGCTTTGCCCATTAATTCGAGCTGTCGGTGCGGCGGCCGAAGGTTGTCAAGTTGTTGGGTTGTTTGTTGTTGGTTCTTAAGGCTCCAACAACCAACAACTTGACAACGAACAACCTGGCGGGGCGGCTGGGCGGATTGTTCGGCAAAGCCGCGTCACTGGTCACCGGTCACGCCCTTCTTCTCGTACCGAAACAGATCGTTCACGTACTCCGTCAACAGGCGTTCCGTGAGCTCGGCGGGGAGGGCGTTGAGGATCTCGTTGATCTCGGCCATGCGCTCGGGGAGCTCGCTGCCCTGGATGCCGGCCATGCCGAGCATCTGCGTGAACGTCTCCGGCGTGAGCTCGGCGGGGTCGATCGAAGAGAAGGCGTCGCGCACCGCGGCGGCGAGGTCGCCGGACTTCATCGCGCGCGCCTTCTCGACGCACGCCGCGAGGTCGACGAGCAGGTCGTCGACCCACTTGACGCTGGCCGGGTTCACCGACAGGTGGATGTTCTCCTTGGAGCCATGGAAGCCCAGCTGCGGCTGGATGTACCAGCCGCGCACCTTCATCTCGTCGATGATGTGGAAGACGTTCACCGTATCCGAGGTGAAGGCCACCAGGTTCATCTCCGGGCGGCCGAGCAGTCGCAGATCGGGGATGTTCTCGATGCCGTCGGCGATGCGGCGCGTCGCATCGAGGACCTGGCGCGCGATGTCCACGTAGCCTTCGTCCCCGATGAAGTGCAGCACCGCCCAGCAGGCGGCGAGCGGACCGCCCGACTTGCTGCTCTGCACCGTCGGGTTGACGATCGTGTACCCGGTCCACTGCGCGCACGTGTAGATCTGATAGCGGCGCAGGCCCTTGTCGCGGTACAGCACCGTCGACGCGCCCTTGGCGGCGAAGGCGTACTTGTGGAAGTCCATCGACATCGAGGTGACGCCGGGAACCGAGAAGTCGAAGTCCGGCACCGGCGCGCCGAGGCGGCGGAAGTAGGGCAGCAGGAAGCCGCCCATGCAGGCGTCGACGTGCAGCAAGAGATCGTGATCGAGCGCGATGCGGCCGATCTCGCGGATGGGATCGACGACGCCGTGCGCGTACGAGACGGCGGAGCCGACCAGCAGGATCGTGTTCGGCGTCACGGCGCGGCGGATGGCGTCGGGGTCGGCCTTGAAAGTCGAGGTGTCGACCGGCACCAGAACCGGCTTGACGTCCAGGTAGTGGCCCGCCTTCTGGAACGCAGCGTGGGCGGTGACGGGGAGGATCATCTCCGGCTCGCGGATGTGCGGCTTGCGGTCGCGCGCGTAGTCGCGCGCCGTCTTCACGGCCAGCATGATGCTCTCGGTGCCACCGCTGGTGAAGTTGCCGACCACCTTACCATCGCCGTTGAGGTGCGACGCGGCGATCGCCACCAGCTCGTTCTCGAAGCGCATGAGGCTCGGGAAGGCCGTCGGGTCGAGGGCGTTCTCGGTGAGGTACATCGTGAACGCTTGCTTGATGACCTCCTCGGCCTCGCGCCCGGGGTCGTAGACGTACGCCCAGGTGCGCCCGCTGCGCCAGTCGACGTCGCCGGCGCGGTACGACTCCATGCGCGCGAACAGCTCGTCCTTCGACAGTCCCTCGGTCGGTATCCTCATCAATGCCCCCCAGATGCAGGTTGTTGGTTGTTATGGTGTTGAGTTGTTGGGTTCGGAGTGGACCGGCTCACCGGCGCACCCGCTCACCTCTTCACGCCAGCTCGACCTCTAGCACGGTGGCGAGCGGGTGGAGGAGGCACTCGGGGACGGTGACGATCAGCTCGCCGACGGGGTCGTCGTTGAACAGCAGGTCGGGAATGGAGCAGCGCGTGCGGTGCTCCAGGACGGTACCACTGCGCAGCTCGCGCACGGCGCGCACGCGCCGGACCGGCAGTCCGCGCACAGCGACGGACTCGTACGGGCGCAGCAGTAGGTGCAGGAAGAGGAAGCGGCCGCGGCGCGTGCTCGGGCCGTAGAACTGCCACGGCTCCAGGCCCGGGCCGGTGTCGTGGATGGCGGCGCCGTACGTCGCCATCCAGTCCGCCACCGCGTCGAGGCGCTCGGTCTGCTCGGGCGGAAGGCTGCCGTCCGCCGTCGGGCTGACGTTGAGCAGCAGGTTGCCGCCCCGCCCCGCCACTTCGCAGAGCGCGTGCACGAGCTCGCGGGCCGACTTGTAGTTGGTGTCCGACGGGCTGTAGCCCCAGGTGTCGTTCATGGTCATGCAGGTCTCCCACGCGCGCCCCGGCGGCTGCGGCGGGACGAACTGCTCGGGCGTATCGAAGTCGCCGTACCCCGGCAGCCGGTCGTTGATCAGGATGTCCGGCTGCAGCGAGCGGATCAGGTCGTGCAGATCCTTCGACCGCCACTCGTCGAACGAGCGCTCCCAGCCGCCGTCGAACCACAGCAGGTCGATGGTGCCGTACTCCGTCAGCAGCTCGCGCACCTGGGCGAACAGGAAGTCGAGGTAGCGCTGCCACTGCTCGGCGGTCGGCCGCGGCGCCAGGCCCATGCGGTAGGGGCGGTCGGCGTCGGTGAACGGCGGGTAGTCGGGGTGGTGCCAGTCGCAGAGCGAGAAGTAGAGGCCGACCCGCAACCCCAGATCGCGCGCCGCGTCGACGTACTCGCGCACCAGGTCGCCCCGGTAGCGCGAGACGGCGACGGAGAAGTCGCCGGCGCGGGTCGGGTACATCGCGAAGCCGTCGTGGTGCTTGGCGACGAACACCGCGTAGCGCATGCCCGCCCGCTTGGCGCGCTCCAGCCACCGCCGCGGCGCGCCGGGTTGCGGAGCAAAGGTGGGCGCGCTCTCGTGGTAGACCTCCGCCGGGACGTCCTGGCACGCGGGCAGGACAGTGTTGCCGCCGACCAGCGGCCACGACAGCTCCCAGCCCTTCTGGCTGACGTGTCCCCAGTGGATGAACATGCCGAAACGCGCGCTGTCGAACCAGTCCGCCATCCGTCTCCCCCGGCATGGTCCCTACGGCGGGTGAAGCCAAGCTGCTGGGTTGTTGAGCTGTTGGTGGTTGGGTTCTATCGTTTTAATCGAAATGAATCAAAATCCAAGGCCTCGATCTCTCGGAAAGGGTGAAAGGGCAGGTTGTTGGGTTGTTGAGTTGTTGGTTGTTGGTTGGGAAGAAATCAACACGCCAAGGCCTCGACCTTTCGAAGAGGCGGGACGGGCAGGTTGTTGAGGTTGTTGAGCTGGCTTGGTTGTTGAGGTTGGAAGATCGAGAACCGAAGAGTCGTCGTCATTGCGCGAAGAGGCGTGGGAGCGAGATCGGCCGAGAGTGGCGCGGTGCTCAAGGGGAAGCACATTCGCCTCGGAGCGAAGCCACCGGAGAGAGGGGCGCGGGGAGGGATCCCGTGTGGCGTAGGCCTCGGCCTGCATAGCGGTCCATCGGACCGCTCTCCCCCTCCAACCCGGCTCCCGTGCAGGCGGGATGCCCGTAGCACGATCGACTGCCGACGCGGCCACGGATCGCGGGCGGACTCGAAGAGGCCAGCAGAGAAGGCGCCGACGAGTGGCGCGCCGGCGAACCCGGCTTGAAAAGCCCATCAGCCGAGCGGAGCCACCGGAGAGAGGGGTGCGGGGAGGGAACCGCGGCGTCTGAGCGGTTCCCTCCCCGGAGGGGCCGCAGGGGCGCAAGCCCCGCACAGAACCAACCGGTTCCTTGTGATCAAAGGGGAGGCGGTGGGGCTCTTTGTCTCCACCGTTGTCTGTCTCGTCACCGAGTGAGAGGCGCGCGCCTCTCACTCGACGGTCACGCTCTTTGCCAGGTTGCGCGGCTGGTCGATGTCGCGCCCGAGCTCGACCGCGCAGTGGTAGGCGAACAGCTGCAGCGGGATGGTCAGCAGGATCGGGTCGAGCACGCCCTCCGACGGCGGCACCAGCAGGACGTCGTCGACCATCGTCGCCAACCCTTCGTCACCGGGGTGGGTCACGGCGATGACCGGGCCGCGTCGGGCGCGGATCTCTTGCACGGATGACAGCGACTTCTCGTACAGGTAGTCGCGCGGCAGCACCGCCACGGTCGGCGTCTCCGGGCAGATGAGAGCGAGCGGTCCGTGCTTCAGCTCGGAGGCCGGGTAGGCCTCGGCGTGAAGGTAGGAGACCTCCTTGAGCTTCTGCGCCCCCTCCAGCGCCACCGGGTAACCGTTGGCGCGGCCGATGAAGAAGGCGCTGGCGCAGTGCGCGTACTTACGCGCCACGTCGCGGATGGCCGCGTCGCCGCGCAGGATCTCGCGGATGTGGTCGGGGAGCTTCTGCAGCCCGTCGATGAGGCGCTTCCCCGCCGCCGGCGACAGGTCGCGGATACGTCCCAAGTGAAGCGCCAGGAGGGCGAAAGTGATCAGCGTGCAGGTGAAGGTCTTGGTCGACATCACCGAGATCTCGGGCCCGGCATGGATGTAGACCCCGCCGTCGCACTCGCGCGCGATGCTGCTGCCGACCACGTTGACCACCCCGAGCACGCGCCCGCCCTTGCGGCGCACCTCCTGCACCGCGGCCAGGGTGTCCGCCGTCTCGCCCGACTGGCTCACTGCGACGTAGAGCGTCTCCTTCTCGATCACCGGATTGCGATAGCGGAACTCCGAGGCCGGCTCGGCATCGGCGGGAATGCGCGTGAGCGTCTCGATCAGGTGGGCGCCCGAGATGCCCGCGTAGTAGGCCGAGCCGCAGCCGAGGATCTTGACGCGGCGGATGTCGAGCAGGTCGCGGGGCGTGAGGTTCAAGCCACCCAGGCGCGCGGTCTGGAACTGCGTGTCGAGCCGTCCCTTCAGCGTGCGCTCGCACGCCTCGGGCTGCTCCATGATCTCCTTCAGCATGAAGTGCGGATAGGGGCCGCGCTCATACGCGTCGTGCCCCCACGACACCGTCGACGGGCTCTTGTTGGTCGGGCGGTCGTCCAGCGTGGTGGTACGGAAGCCGCCGGCTTCCACCACCGCGACCTCGCGGTCGTCTAGGTACACCACCTGCTGCGTGTGGCGGACCAGCGCCGCGACGTCGGAGGCGACGAACATCTCCCGGTCGCCGAGCCCGATCACGACCGGGCTGCCGTTGCGTGCCACGATGACGCGGTCGGGAGAACGCGACGACACCACCGCGATGCCGTACGTCCCTTCCACCGCCGACAGCGCCTGTCGAACCGCCTGGTCGAGATCGCCGCCCGCCGCTTCGATGAGGTGCGCCAGTACCTCCGTGTCGGTGTCGGAGACGAAGACGTGCCCCTTCGCCTCCAGCTCCTGGCGCAGGACGGAGGCGTTCTCGATGATTCCGTTGTGCACGACCGCGATCTTTCCCGAGCAGTCGACGTGCGGGTGCGCGTTGACGTCGTTCGGCTCGCCGTGCGTCGCCCAGCGCGTGTGCGCGATCCCGACCCCGCCGGCCAGGCGCTTGGGCAGGGTCGACTCGAACTGCCGTACCTTGCCCGCCGCCTTGTGCACGCGCAGGCCACTGCGCCCCACGACCGCCACGCCCGCCGAGTCGTAGCCCCGATACTCCAGCCGGTGCATTCCCGCGATCAGGATCGGCAGGGCGTTCTGCTTACCGACATAGCCGACAATTCCACACATTGGTTACCTCCGAAGTTGGTGGGCGGGTGAGCCGGTACGCCGGCGTGCGAGCGAGCCGGTATGCCGGTGAGCCGGTATGCCAAAAGCGCCGCACCCGGCGCGCCAAGCTACCGGCCACCGGCGCACCGGCGCACTGGCCCACCGGCTCACCCATAGACCAGGCGGCGGATCTGGCGCTCGGTGAGCGGCGGCGCCGTGAAGCGGCGGCCGCTCATCTCCGCCGCGATGAGACGGAAGATCTCCTCGTTGCGGCGCGACTCGCTCTGCAGCTCGGCGTGGCGGCGCCGCACGAACTGCTCCGTCGATTCGGAGAAGTACTCGAAGATCTCTGCCACCACCCGCTCCGCCTCCTCGCGCCGCAAACGGGTCGTTCGCTCCAGGTGGTCGTACAACTCGTCGAAGACAGGAACAGGCGAAGGGTCCATGAGAGGACCAGAAACCATACCCGAGCGCAATATTCAATAAATTTGCCCGATAAGGGGCAGAAGTAGGCCGCCTCGACAGCCACAGAGCTCGCCGCCAAAGGGAAGCCACGTGGAGCTTTGCACGAGGCCTTCTCTCGCTATGAGTTCAGCCGTTGCCTCTTCTTTGCTTCGCCTCTGCCGGATAAACAATCAGGCTTGACTGTTTGTTTACGAACCGCTACAAGCCTGACTTCATGTCTCTGGCTCTGGCGGAAAAGCCCTCCCGGCGCACGCAGGCCGAGCGCAGCGCGACGACCCGCGCGCTGCTCCTCGACGCGGCGCTCGATTGCCTCGTCGAGCTCGGGTACGCGGGTACGACGACGACGGTGGTGGCCGAGCGCGCCGGCGTATCGCGCGGTGCGCAGCTGCACCACTTCCCCACTCGTGCCATGTTGGTCGCCGCGGCCGTGCAGCGCCTCTTTGCCGGGCTGACGGAGGAGTATCAGGACGGCTTCGCGGGCCTGCCTCCGCGCGTCGATCGGCTGCGCGCGGCGATCGATCTGCTCTGGTCGATGTACACGAGGCCACGTTACGCGGCCGTGCTCGAGCTCTACACGGCGGCGCGCACCGACGCCGAGCTGCACGACCAGATCCGGCCGATCGCCGATCGCCACCAGCGCAACGTTTTTCGCCTCGCCCGCGCCTACTTTCCGGAGCTGGCGGGAGACCCCGCGGCGCTGGACACCACCCTGGCGCTGGTCCTCGACACCATGCAGGGCATGGCCGTGTCGCGCTTCCTCTTCGGCGACGGAACGGAAGAGGCGCGCCGGCTCGAGTCTCTGTACGAGATCGCGGCGCGGGCTCTCGGTCCGCTCGCGAACCGAAAACGGGAGGTCCGGTGACCCTCGATCTCACGCTCTACGCCATCCCCGCCTTCTTCGCGCTGCTGATCGTCGAAGGCGTCATCGCCGGCTCGCAGCACCTGCGCGGCTACGAGAGGAAGGACACGATCGCCAGCCTGTCGATGGGAGTCGGCAACGTCCTGATCGACCTCTTCATGAAGGGCGTGCACCTGGCCCTGCTCACCGCCCTGGTGCCGTTCGCGCTCTTGCACCTCGACGGATCGTGGTGGGTGTGGGCGCTGCTCCTGATCCTCGCCGACCTCGTCTACTACTGGTTCCATCGCCTGCACCACGAGGTTCGCTTCCTGTGGGCCGCGCACGAGAACCACCACTCGAGCCAGCGCTACAACTTCTCGACGGCGCTGCGGCAGTCGTGGACGACGCCGTTCACCAGCCTGCTGTTCTGGTGGCCGCTCGTCCTGCTCGGCTTTCAGCCGGAGATGGTGCTGGCCGCAATCGCGATCAACACGATCTACCAGTTCTGGATCCACACCGAGGCGATCGATCGGCTGGGTCCGCTCGAGTGGATCCTCAACACGCCGTCGCACCACCGCGTCCACCACGGCAACAACGTCGAGTACCTCGACCGCAACCACGCCGGCATGTTCATCGTCTGGGACAAGATCTTCGGCACTTTCGAGCCGGAGAGGGCGCGCGTCCGCTACGGGCTGACCAAGAACATCGACACCTACAACCCGGTGCGGATCGCCTTCCACGAGTGGGCCGCCATGCTGCGCGACGCCCTGCGGCCGAATCCGCTGCGCACCCGGCTCGCCTACCTGGTCGAGCCTCCCGGCTGGAGCCCCGACGGCACGACGCTCACCTCGCGCCAGCTGCGCGAGCGCCGCTCGCCCGACTGCGGAATGCAGACGGCGAGCTGATCGGATCTACTGCTCGACGGGTAGGGTGAAGCGAAAGCAGGCGCCACCCCCCGGCAGCGGCTCGGCCCAGAGGCGGCCGCCGTGCGCCTGAACGATCGAGCGGCTGATCGCCAGCCCCATGCCCAGCCCGCTCGCCTTGGTCGTGAAGAACGGCTCGAAGAGGCCCTTCTCGACCGACCCGTCGAGGCCGACTCCCGTGTCGCACACGGACACCTCGACCTCCCCGGGCGCGACGTACGTGCGGACGACGACCTCGCGTACGTCCCGCGTGCGGTCGATCGACTCGATGCCGTTGAGCAGCAGGTTGATCAGTACCTGCTCGATCTGAATGACGTCGACCCGCAGCGGCGGCAGCTCGTCGGCCGCTTCGAAGCGCAGGATCACGCCGTCCCGGCGCGCGCCGGGCTCGACGATGTGCAGGGCCTTGCGAACGATCTGGTTCAATTCGGCCTGCTCGCGCTCCCCGGTCTCCTTGCGCAGGAGCTCTCGTACGCGCCGCGTGATCTCGCCGGCGCGCAGCGCCTCTGCCGCGATCTGCTCGATGACGTCCAGGAACTCCTCCGAGGATCCGTTTCCCGACAGGAGGTAGTTCCGGCAGCCCTGGGCGTAGTTGGCGATGGCGCCGAGCGGCTGATTGATCTCGTGCGCCAGGCTGGCGGCCATCTCGCCGATCGTGTGCACGCGCAGGACGTGCGCCAGCTCGGCCTGATGCTGGCGGGCCTGCTCCTCGGCGTGCTTCAGCTCGGTCACGTCCTTGCCGAAGATGGTGACGCCGATGACGCGTCCGTCCTGCAGAGTCGGATTCAATGAAATGAGGAAGTGGCGGATAGCGCCGTCGATGACCACCGACTCCTCGCCCACCAAGCGCTCGCCCGCCAGGGAGCGGTCGAGAAGCCCCGCCCAGCGCCGCGCAGTCGACCGGGGGACGATGTCGCCCGCCCGCTCACCGAGCCGGGGCTCGATCCTCACCAGCGAGCGAAGCAGGGAAGCGGCGACGGCGTTCAGCGCCGTGACGTGGTAGTCGCGACCGACCGACCAGATGGAGTCGGTGCTGCTCTCGATGACCGCCGAGAGGGCGGCCTCCGAGCGCCGCAGATTCTGCCTCCATCCGCTTGCGGGCGCTGATGTCGGTCGAGATCCCGCAGACGCCGTAGATCGCGCCGGCGGCGTCGCGCAGGGGGAACTTGACCGAGACGAAGACGTGGTCGCCGTCGTCCTCGGGAACGATCTCCTCGAAATCGATGGAGCGCTCCTCCGCCACCACGCGCGCGTCGTTGGCTCGCAGGGAAGCGGCGACTTCGGGCGGGAAGTAGTCGTAGTCGGTCTTGCCGACGATCTCTTCGTTGCTGACCTTGAACAGCCGCTCATAGCGCCGGTTGACGAGGAGATAATGGCCGGCGGTGTCCTTCAGGTAGATCACCGCGGTCGAGTTGTTGACGATGTCGAGCAGCTGCTGGCGGCTCCGCGCGAGCGACTCCACCGCCTTGCGGCGCTCGGCGGCCTCTCGATCGAGCACGACGCGCGTGGTGTCGAGCTCGGCCGTGCGCGCCCGCACGCGCTTCTCGAGCTCGTCGTTGAGCTGCCGCACCTGCTCCTCGACCTCCTTCTGCGAGGTGATGTCGACGACCGTCGCCACCGCCCCGGCGATGTCTCCGCTCGAATCGCGCAGCGGCACCGTGGAGAGGAGGACGTGACGGCGCCCGCCGTCGCGGAGCTGCTTGTAGATGTGCCTGCCGACGGTCACCTCCCCGCCCAGCGCCCTGGTGAAGGGCCAATCCTCGATTTGCATCAGCGATCCGTCGCTCCGGTGCCACTCCCCCCAGACGGGTGCGCCCTCGGTCAGCGCCGTCCCCAGAGCTTCCGTGTCGGTGAGCCGCCGCGCCCCGGCGTTCAGGAACACGACTCGCCCGGCGGCGTCGACGATGGCGACGCCGTCGGCCGCCTGCTCGAGAACCGCCTGGAACACGTCCTGCTGCAGGGCCAGGGTCGCCGCGGCCACGCGCTGCTCGGTGATCTCCAGCGCGATTCCGAACACACCAGTGATCGAGCCGTCCTCGTCGCGCAGGGGCTCGAGCTGGCAGCGAAAGACCTGTGCGTCGCAGCGGACCTCGTAGACTTCTCGCCCTCCGGCGAGCCCGGATTGGTGCGGTGCTAGGTGGCGCTCCGAGACGATCGACCTTCCCGCCTCGATGCCGAAGTCCGCCGGCGCCTGCCGCGAAACGAAACGGCACAGGAGCTCCCGGTCGACCGTCCAGCACAGCCCCGGCGCGTACTCGAAGAGAGCGCTCAGCAGGGCCGGATTGCGCGTCGGATCGAAGGCGTCCGTGACTGGCGCCGGCGCCGCCGCTGCCCTGACGCTACGCCGAGAGGCTGTAGACATGCGCGAATCGCCATAGCGGATCTCCACGCCCCGCGCTACCGCGGGACAGGGGGTTATGGGGTTACGGTGTTACGGGGTTACGGTGTTAGGGGTACGCCTCCTTTCCCTGCCCGTTGAAAAGGCCCGGACGCCCTTCGACAAGCTCAGGACGAGCGGAAAAAGTCGTTGTGAATCAAGGAGGGGATCCGCTCATGCTGAGCTTGTGGAAGCATGGGGTGGGGTTTTTCAACGGGCTAGCCCCCAACAGCCAACAGCCTAACCCCCTGCCCTTCTGATTCCCGTCTCCACGACCTTGCGGAACGGCTCGGGCAGGTGACGCCAGTCGGCGCCGAGGTCGTCGGCGATGGAGACGCGGTAGGACGACGTGCGCGCCGGCGCTTCGGCGGTCCAGGTGTGGTGGATCGTTCGCTCCGGGCGCAGCTCCGGGCAGCCGAGGCGGGCGACCGGGCCGGCGGCGATGCGCTCCGCATCGAAGAGCCAGTACTGCACGTCGCGTTTGGGGGAGACGAGGTACACCCCCACCCAGCCGCCCTCGCCGCCGGGGCGGGGGATGAACTGGTTGGCGATCGTCGTGGTGCCGTCGGGATAGCGGTACTCCTGCACGACGTCGCCGCTCTCCCAGTCGACGGCGGTGAGCGCCGGCGGGTGCCTGCCGTCCGGAACGGAGCTGCGGCGGCAGGATGCGGTGCGGGCGGTCGCCGTAGAGGTCCATCAGCCGGCGGCTGACCAGATCGGAGTCGTAACCGAGCCAGCTGACGTAGAGTGGGCTCTCCTTCGGGTTCGCCGGCCGCGGGTCCCAGCTCCACACGCCCGCCCCCCACCAGCGGTCGTAGTCGATGACCCGATGGCTCTCGACGACCCGCTCGCGGTCGACGTCGACCCGGTAGCGTCCGATCGGCGCGTAGTCGGCGTGGATGAAGCGGTCGAGCTGCCAGCGCTCGAACGGCTTACCGGTCTTCCAGTGCACGTCCGCCGGGCCGTTGGTGACGAGGAAGTCGAGGCCGTTGCCGTGCGCCAGCCACAGGTCGACGCACTGCCCGTCGTCCTCGTAGTCGGCGAGAACGTGAAACGCCTCGACCGGTACCTCGATCTTGCGGAACGGTACGCCGCGCACGCGGTTCGCCTCGACGAGATCGCTCTTGCGGACGACGTAGAGGTTGGAGACCGGCAGGTGCGGCTCCAGCTTCGGCAGCCCGAACCAGGCGATGCCGGTCTCGATCTGGAAGGAGGAGGACTCGAGCAGCAGGATGAAGTTGCGGGTGCCGGCGATCTCGTGGACGTACTGCGACAGACCGGCCCCGGGCACCTCCCAGCGGCGCACCGAGCCGCGGCCGTCCCAGGTGGCCACGAAGAGCTGGTGCTGGAAGCGCGACAGCGAGGTGCCGTTCGCCGGCGCGGGCTTCGACGTGTAGTCGTAGAGGATCCCCTCGCGCCGGTCGTAGAAGGGATGCGCCGTCGTCGGCACCGAGGGCGACAGCATCGACAGCCGAGCGCTGCCGCCCCACTCGACGACGGCGCCGACCGGGGTTCTCAGCTGCATGGACTCCGGGTCGATCTCCCAGGGGCGGTTGAAGTCGGCGGTCAGGAAGACGCGGTCGTCGATGAGGAAGAAGGAGTTGTTCACGCCGGTGAGCAGCGGCCCGCCGAGGACGTGAAAGGCGCGCGGATCCTCGAAGACCTCGAGATGGGCGAGCGCCGCCTCGACGTCGTACGCGTGGCTCTCGCGCCAGTGCCACGACAGGCGCCCGTCGGCCTTGGGCTGCAGGTCGAGGCGCTGCAGCACGCCGGGCGCGAAGATCGAGTGCTTCTGCCAGGGCAATCTCTTGCCCGGCCCGTTGATCCAGTGATGGCCGCGGATTTCCGCCGGCCACTCGCCCTCGAGCAGCGACATCTCGAAGGTGCGCGACTGCGCCATCCGGTTCCCTCCGTTGCTCAGCTCAATTGGTCCTGCCTCACTCTGGTCAGAAGTCGAGCGGCAGGTCCAGGTGCTGGCGGAAGACGAGCTCGCGGTGCTCGAGCAGCACCGGATCGAGCGCCGCCTTCGCCCTCGCGTCGCGAAGCGTATAGGCGCGGCGCAGCGCCCCAGACAGCCGGCAGATCTCCTGCGGCAGCGGATCGACCAGATTGGCAAAAGCCGCCCAGTACAGGTCGAGGGCGGACAGCCGCTCGCCGAGGAAGTAGCGGTTGCCGCGCGCTCTCTGCTCGCGCAGCTGCGCGGCGAGCATGGCGAGGATCGCAGCGACGCGATCGTTCGCGCCGGCGGCCGCCTCGGGCGAGTAGCCGTACTTGCGTCCCAACGTCGCGGCGATCTGCCGGATGGGCTCGGGCAGCGGCGGATCGACGCTCAACATGTCGTGCACCATGGTCAGCCGGCGCGTCCAGCCGAGGCCCTGCTCACCGCAGATCTCGTGCGCCAGGCCGAACAGCACCGCCCGCTCGCGCGCGGCGGCCGGCACCAGGCTCGGCTCAGGCGCCAGCCGCTCGGCGAGCAGCAGGATCTCCGCCCAGCCGGCGCGCGGGCGCTCCTTCTCGTGGACAGCGATGGGCGCGTTGTCCATGCCCGTCCAGCGCTGCAGCGCCTCGTTCGGCAGCCCGCCGAGCTGTCGGACCGGCGCGTAGGGAATGTTCTTCACGCGCAGGATGTACTTGGCGGACTCTCCCCACGGCCCCGGAACGCCGGCCGTCAACACCAGCCGCAGCCCCGGGCGTTCGATTGCCTCCTCGACCTCGAGATAGTCCATGCCGCCCTTATATCCGAAAGCGGCGCCGCCGACTCAACCCCAGGGCCTCGGACAAAGTCCTCGGCAGGGTTCAGGGTTCAGGGCACAGGAAGATAAAGGAGAGTCTTCTCCAAAGCGTGTGGGTGATTTGGTCACGCCATCCTGTGTGGCGCTTTCCTCTCCCGGACGAGTCTGTCGATAAACCGGCTCCTATTCTCGGTCGGAGAAACAGAGAGCCGCCCCGCCGCCTCTTCGATGAACCGGTCCATTTCATGCGGGGCTCCGCCCCTGCGCCCGGGGCGAGAACCGCTCAGACGCCGCGGTTCCCTTCCCGAGCCCCTCTCTCCGGTGGCTCCGCTCCGAGGCGAATATGCTTCCCCGTTCAGCACCGGACATCGCGGTCGGCGCGCGTAACGGGATCCACCTCACCATCTGAATCTACGCGCCACTGACGGGAGCCGACTCCCTCCGCCTCGTACACGGCTTCACCACCGCGCCACTTCTCGCCGATCTCGTCCTCCCGCCTCTTCGAAAGGTCGAGACCTTGGATTTTTGATTTCTTCTCCATCGCTTCGCGGTTGGCGATTCGCTTGGAGTTCGCGGCTCGATGGGTAGCGGCGTTGCGACCGCGCGTCCCGTTCCGAGGACACCGCTCTCTTCGAACGCGCCCGTGGACGCGGTTCGAACGAGCTGCACAGGAATGGTGGTGGTCGATCCGGTGGCTCAGCGGGACTCGGCTGCCTGGCCGCGGGGCGACCACTACAGTCCATTTGCCCGCGCAGCGTTCGAGGGAAGTGGGAGCTCGAGGGCGACAACCGCAGGTTTCGCCCTCGACGGGGCGCAGGGGCGAAGCCCCAGCACCGACAACGGGGGGCCACCGGCAGGGCGGCGGGGGTCCGGGCATTCTGGGATCCCGGTCGGACCGAGTGATGCGGCCAGCTTCTCGTCGGACCCGAACTCGAGCAAACGCTTATGGCTCACCGGCTTCTAGACGGTCCGGGTCCCGGATTCCACCCACACGCTTTGGAGAAGAGTCATAAAGGATTTCCTACCCTGAAGCCTGGAGTCTGGCGTCTGGAGCCCGGTCCCGGCGACTTTGCCGGGACCCTGCGGCTCAACGGGCTCAACCGGTCGCGACTTGTCGCCGCCGCGCCGCGGCCCTAGGATGTGCGCATCCCATCCCCTCGGAGGTTCGCATGGCTGGATCCGTCAATCGCCGCTTCCTGCTCGAGTCCCGTCCCGTCGGCCGCATCGACCCCACCAACTTCCGGCTCGTCGAAGAGCCCGTGCCGAAGGCGGGGCCGAACCAGGCGGTGGCGCGGGTGCTCTACCTCAGCCTCGACCCCACCAACCGCGTGTGGATGACGGACCGCGAGCAGTACATGCCCCCGGTCGCCCTCGGCGAGGTGATGCGCGGCGGCGGCCTGGCGGAGATCGTCGAGTCCAACAACCCCGCCTACCAGGTCGGCGACATCGTCACCGGCCTGACCGGATGGCAGGACTACACCGTGACGGACGGCAGCGGCGCCCGCGATCTGACGCCGCTGCCCAAGGGTCTTCCCCTGCCGCTGACCGCGATGATGGGGGCGCTGGGCGTAACCGGTATCACCGCCTACTTCGGTCTGCTCGACATCGGCAAGCCGCAGGCCGGCGAGACTGTGGTCGTGTCGGCGGCGGCGGGAGCGACGGGGTCCGTCGTCGGCCAGATCGCCAAGATCAAGGGTTGCCGGGCCGTCGGCATTGCCGGCAGCGACGAGAAGTGCAGCTGGCTCACCGGCCACCTGGGGTTCGACGCCGCGGTCAACTACAAGAAGCCCGACTGGAAGGAGCGGCTCGCCGCGGCCTGCCCGGACGGCATCGACGTAAACTTCGAGAACGTCGGCGGCGAGATCATGGAGACGGTGATCTCACGCATGAACCTGAACGGGCGCGTCGTCCTGTGTGGCCTGATCTCGGGCTACAATTCCGACGAGCCGATGCGCGGCCCGTTCGACCAGATCCTGATGAAGCGCCTGCGCGTGCAGGGCTTCATCGTGCTCGACTTCCTCGACCGATTCGCCGAGGGCGTCATGCAGCTCGCGCAGTGGATGATGGACGGCAAGCTGGTGCACCGCGAGACGATCGTCGAGGGGTTGGAGAACGCGCCGGTCGCCATCAACCGGCTGTTCGATGGCAGCAACATCGGCAAGCTGATCATCAAGGTGTCGGAGCCGTCGGGCGCCTGAGCCGCAGGGGATCAATTCTCGCGCCATAGCAGACGCAGAGGCGAAGAGATTTTCTCCACGGCGAAGTTGTCGCGTCGGTACCTCCCGGATCATCGCCCTCCCGTCACGCGCCGCCGTCGCGCCGCTGTCGCAAGAGCTTCTCCAGGCTCGGCTGCAGCAGGCGCGCTCCGGACTTCACCAACGTGTTGGCGATGCCGGCGCAGATGGCGAGGAAGCCGATGGCGGTGCCGTAGGCGCCGATCTTCACGAACACTGGCGGCACCTCGATCGTGCCCTCCGGCAGGACGATCGAGCGGTCCTTGGGGGAGTAGGCGGCCAGCGTCTGCACCAGAGTGAAGCCCTCCGGGTCGGCGAGCAGGCCGTACACCTGGAAGAACGTCCACACCGCTGCCAGCACACCGAGCGCGAGCAAAACGAGCCCGATCGTCTGGCGCATGCCGCGCCCCGCGTCGGCGACGGTTGGATCCGTGGAGTCCTGCATACGGCGAGCCGTGGAAATCGAGGTTACCGCATTCCACACGCGCTCGAAACACCTCGATCCAATCCGCCTGGCACGGCGAAAAGGTATGGGTGTCGGAGTGTTGGCGAAGGGGGAAGCGCGTGACGTGACCGGGCACCGGCAAAAAGGGGGAAGGGAAGCAGAGGGGCTCATCATTGCCCGCATCTGTGGGAGGGGAATCCAGGAGCCCCTCCGCCTCCCCTTTGATGACGAGGAACCGGTTTGTTCTGTGCGGGGCTTGCGCCCTTGCGGTCCCACCGGGGAGGGAACCGCTCAGATGCCGCGGTTCCCTCCCCGCGCCCCTCTCTCCGGTGGCTGCGCTGGTTGTTGGGCTTTTCAAGCCGGGTTCACCGGCGCGCCACTCTTCGGCGCCTTCTCTGCTGGGCCTCTTCGAAGTCCGCCAGCGGTCCCCGCGGCCGCATCGGCAGTTGATTGTGGTGCGGGCGTCCCGCCTGCACGGGGGCTGGGTTGGATAGGGGGCAGAGCGGTCCGATGGACCGCTATGCAGGCCAGAGGCCTACACCACAAGAGAGATTCTCTCCCCGAACCCCTCTCTCCGGTGGCTCCGCTCCGAGGCGAATGTGCTTCCCCGTTCAGCACCGGAGTTGGCGGTCGGCGCGCATAACGGGATCCGCCTCACTGCCTGAATCTACGCGCCACTGACGGGAATCGACTCCCTCGGTCTCGTGCACGGCTTCACCACCGCGCCACTCTCCGCCGATCTCTCTCTCACGCCTCTTCGGAAAGTCGGGGCCTTGGAGTTTGATCAAAACCCAACAACCAACAGCCCAACAACGTAACAACCTGCCCTTTCACAATGCGCGACTCAATCGCTGTCGGGACCGGTGACGCGCAGCAGCACCATGATCGGCAGGTGGTCGCTGGCAGTGCGCAAGAAGTCGCGCGGCGAGGCGGCGAGGCCGCGGACGTCGAGCACTTCGGCGTCGCCGACCATCTCCGGCACCGCGCCCGCGCTTCGCACCAGGACGTGGTCGTACAGATCGGCGCTGCGTTCGCCGCGCAGGTCGAGCGTGGATCCGGAGCCGCGGGTGCGGTCCACCGCCGCGGTGGCGAGCGGCAGCTCGACCGAGCGCAGGTTGAGATCGCCGGCGACGATGAGGTCCTTCTCGCCCGGCCGCGCGGCGGCCATCGCGGCGAAGACTTCGTCGAGATGCGCGACCTCGCGCGCGACCTCCGCGGCGTCTCCGTCGGCCCATGTGGCGCGGTAGGCGGCGAGCAGAAAGTCGGTCGCGCCCGCCGCGAAGCAACCGAAAGCCGGCTCGCGCACGAACGTGCCGGAGCGAAGCCCGGCCGGGCGCAGCTCGCTCCAGCCCGCGCACGGGCGCACGCGCTTCGTCCGGTACAGAACGGCGTAGCCCTCCGCGTCCGCGCTACGGGAGCGCGGGGGCGCGGTCACCAGACCGTCCCAGTCGACGCCGAGCGCCGCCTTCAGCCGATCGTATCCGGGATGACCGCCGGCCGATGCCGCGACCCCGGTGAGAGCCAGGATGTCGAAGTTGCGTTCGATCGCGCCGGCGAGAAGCGCGTAGTCCTTGGCGGCGTCGGCGCCCAGGCGGCGGATGTGCCACGTCCCCAGTCGAATGAAGCGATCGCCTCCCGCCGGCGCGCCTGCGACGGGCGGTGCCGGCGGAGCCGCCGCGCCACCGGTACGCAGCGCCGACGCGGCTGCCCCGGTGGCGGGAACCGGTGCCGGCGGAGGCGGCGCGTCGCCATGGGTGCGCGGCGCCGGCGCGACCGCGACGGGGGAGGACGCGGGAGTGGCCGCCTGCTCTCGCGGCTCCTCGTCCGCCTCGGCGGCAGGCTGCGAGGAGCAGCGGGCGAGGATGTCGTCCTCGGCGCCGAGCGACGGATCGCGCACCCACGCCTCCCACTTCCCGTCCCAGTGCGGCCCGGTCCAGCCGGTGCCGGCGGGGCGAGACGCCAGCCAGTACTGCTTCCCCGCCTCGGCGACGAACTCGATGGTGCAGTGACCCTCGCCGCGCCGGGCGGGAATCGTCTTGACGCCGATCGACTGCGCCGGCACCTCGAACACGAGGACGACCGAGTGCGCCCCAGGTGCTACCTCGAAGCGATCGACGTCGAATACCCCGCCGCGTCTGTGGCGCCCGTCAATGCCGCGCACGATGGTCCCGCCGGCGTGGATCACCGCCACCTGCGAGGCCGGCAGGGCGGGCCCTTCGTACAGTCGCGTCGCCCCGCAACCGCCGAGCAACGCGGCGATGAGGACCGATCCGGTGGTGCCGAGCATCCCCCGAGGCATGGCGAGGCCTATACGCCGAAAGCGCCAGCGGGGAGGAAGAGGCGTGACCAGTGACCGGGCTTTGCCCATTGATTCGAGATGTCGGTCCAACGGCCGAAGGTTGTCAAGTTGTTGGGTTGTTTGTTGTTGGCTTTTGAGGCTCCAACAATCAGCAACTTACCAACGAACAACCTGGCGGGGCGGCTGGGCGGATTGTTGGGCAAAGACCAGTGACCGGTGACCAGTGAAGAAGTGCCGAAGCGCTGGAATGTTGAAGCGCCAGAGTGCTGAGTCACTGAGCCACTGAAGCACTGAAGAATCAAAACGCCAAGTCCTCGACCTTTCGAAGAGGCGCGAGCGAGAGAACCGGTTCCTTGCCGCCCCCGGGTGGCTCCCTATTGTCGGTGCGGTCACCGTTGAGCCGGTCACCGTCCGGCCAACATCAAACAGCCGGCAACTCAACAGCCTGCCTTTTGGCGCCGGCCGTGGTAATGGCGGCAACGGATGCGCGACAAGCTACACGCCTTCCTGATGGAGCGGCCGGCGGGAGCGAGCTCGCGTGAGCTGCTCGACCTGATCTTCACCCAGCCGGGCGTCGATCCGGAGCTCGGCCCTCGCTTTCTACGTACCCTCTTGGCGGCTGACCCGCGCTTCGCCTTTCGCGAGGACGGCGGACACTGGGTGGCGACCGCGCACGATGCACTGGCGCGCCCGCTGGCGGAGACGAGCTTCGTCGTGGTCGACCTGGAGACGACTGGCGGATCGGCGGACCGCGGTGACGCCATCATCGAGATCGGGGCGGTACGGGTGGCGAGCGGTCGACTCGCCGAGCGCTTCGCCCGGCTGGTCAACCCCGGGCGCCGGCTGCCGCCCTTCATCACCCGACTGACCGGCATCACCGACGCCATGCTGGCGGATCAGGTGGACATTCGCGTCGCAATTGCGGAGTTCCTGACGTTCGCGGGCGACGACGTTCTCGTCGCCCACAACGCCCGCTTCGACCTGCCGTTTCTCGACGCGGCGCTGCGCCTGACGCTCGGCCGCGCCTTCCACCAACCGCACTTCTGCACCCTGCGCCTGGCGCGCCGCCTGCTCCCGAACCTGCGGCGCCGCTCTCTCGACTCCCTGGCGGGACACCTCGGCATTCCCGTCGTCGACCGCCATCGCGCCCTCGGCGACGCGATCATGACCGCGGAGGTGCTGCTGCACGTTCTCGAGCTGCTCGGCCGGCGCGGGATCACCCGCCTCGATCACGCCCTCGACTTCCAGTTCGGAGCCGCCGACGGCCGGCGCTTCGTCTGCCGGCTTCCGCGCCGGCGCGTCGATGAGCTGCCGGAAGCGCCCGGCATCTACCGCTTCTCCGGCGACGACGGGCGCCTGCTCTACATCGGCAAGGCGGTGAACCTGCGCCAGCGGGTATCGTCGTATCTGAGCAACAGCGCCGGACACAGCCGTAAGACCCTCGACCTGATCCGCAACCTCCGCGACGTCGAGGTCCGCGTAACCGGCTCGGAGCTCGAGGCGTCTCTCCTGGAGGCCGAGGAGATCCGGCGCTGTCAGCCACCGTACAACCGGCTGCGCAAGCACCTGCCGCGCATCGCGTTCCTCAAGCTGAGCGTGGCCAACGAGTTCCCGCGCCTGTCGATCACCAGCCGAGCGAGTGGGCGTGGTGCCCGCTTCTTCGGCCCCTTCCGCAGCCGGGTCGCAGCGCGGCGGGCGCTCGACATGCTCGCCCGCCTGTTCCGCCTGCGCACCTGCACGGGCCGCCTGCGTCCGACGCCGGAAGCCACGCCCTGCCTGCAGGGACAGATCGATGCCTGCTCCGTCCCGTGCGCCGCGCGGGCCGACCGCGACCGCTATGCCGAACAGGTTGCGGCCTTGCTGCGCTTCTTCGACGAGCAGAGCCCGGAAGCCCGCCTCGAGCTGGAGCGGCGTCGCGACGCTCACAGTGCGGCGCAGCGCTTCGAGGCGGCAGCACGCATTCAGCGCGACATCGAGCTGCTCGAGCAGATGGGCAGAAGGCAGAGGCGGCTGAGCTGGATCGTCGAGCGCCACCACTTCGTGGTTCTGCAGCCCTGCGCCAGCAGCGCCGGCGCCATGCTGTACGCCGTCCTGCACGGCCGGCTGCGGGAGAGGCGCCGGGTGGGATCGGCGCGCCGAGCTGGCCCCGGTTGCGGCGCGACTGGCGGCGGGCTTGCGCGAGGCGGCGGACCGTCTGCAGCCGCCGGACGTCGACGGCACGACGATCCTCGCCGCCTGGCTGCGCGAGCGCGGCGAGCGGGACGGCTACGTCTTCCCGCTCGCCGGGGCGGATTCGGTCGAGGAGCGGCTGCCCGAGTGGGCAGCCGCCCTCGATTCCCTGCTAGCGCTTCGGGCGAGCGCGGACGCGGTGCAGTAGACCGCGCGACCGCCTGGCACCCCAGAGGAGGCCCGGCAGCAGCAGCAGCACGAGCAGATCGATCGGGCGCGCTGGCTGCGAACCGGTCGTCGAGCAGCCGCCGCTGCGGCTGGTGAAGATGCAGGTTCCGTCGATGCAGTTGTCGATCGAGCAGCGTCCCTCGCAGGGGTTGATCGACACGCACTGCCCCTGATCGTTGCACCGCTGGCCGTCCGGACAG
The DNA here is from genome assembly GCA_963721115.1 of uncultured bacterium. Lineage (GTDB taxonomy): Bacteria > Desulfobacterota > Binatia > HRBIN30 > CADEER01 > CAVRIA01. The sequence continues at coordinate 31,668 of CAVRIA010000011.1, read as the reverse complement.
TTGCCGCCGCAGAGGTCGGCGGTCGCCGTCGGTACCGGCGTGGCGGTACCGCCGGTTCCGGACGTCATCGTCGGCGTTGACGTGGCGTTGCCACCCGGCGTCGCCGACCCGGTCGGCGCACTGGGGGTGGGCGTCGCGGTCGGCAGCGGCGGCGGCGTGCCGAAGACGCAGTTCCCCAACCCGGCCTCGCAGTGGAAGCCGTCCTCGCACATGTCCACGAAGCAGCACACGTTGTTGACGCAGAAGGTCGTGTCGCACTCGGCGCCCGAGGCGCAGAGATCGCCCGGCGCCTTGGGCTCGGGGGTCGGGGTCGGCGTACCGGAAACCGGCGTCGATGTCGCCATCGAACCAAAGGGTACGCACATCCCCTGGTCGTTGCAGTCCTCCGTTTCGGCGTCGCACACCCGCTCGCAGCAGATTCCGTTGAAGACGTCGCAGACGCTGGAAGAGCACTCGTCGTCGAACTGGCACACCGTACCGTCCGGAAGCTGGGAGGTGCAGATGCCCTGGTCGTTGCAACGGCCGTTGGCGCAGTCGTCCTTGCAGCAGAAGCCGTCGCGACAGAAACCGGAGGCGCAGTCGTCGTCGAATTCGCAGGACAGGCCGTCCTCCAAGCGCTCGAGACAGAGGCCCTCGAACCCGAAGACGTCGCAACGGCCCGGGGACGGGCAGGTCTCGTCGCAGCAGAACCCGTCGACGCAGAAGCGGGAGACGCAGTCGCCGTTGTTGCCGCAGTCGGAGTCCCCGACGCAAGTCAGGGTTGGATCGTCGCGGCAGACACTCGAGCAGTCCCCCGGCACCGAGCACGCGACCGGCGTGTCGACTCGCTGGCAGGTGCCCTCGCGGCTCGGCACGTCGCAGCGCTCGTTCCCCTCGCAGATCGTACCGCAGCAGTATCCGTCGATGCAGCGCGACGACGAGCACTCCTCGCCGAACAGGCACGCGGTCCCGTTCGGCGCGTCGCCCGGTGTCGAGACGTTCACGAAGGCCTGCAGCTGGAGGTCGCGGTTGGACGAGACGGCGATGTCGATCGGGCCGTCACCGGTGAAGTCGCCGGTTACCGCTACCAGCGGCGCCTTGGGCACCGAGAACACGCCGCCGCTGACGAAGCCGCCGTCACCGCGTCCCGCGAAGATCTGCATGGCGTCCGACTGAGAGAAACGACGCGGATCGGTGAGCAGAATGGTGAGGTCCTGATGTCCGTCGCCGTCGAAGTCGGCGGCAGCGACGCTTCGGGCGCGACAGAACAGCCCGCCGGTGAAGAAGGGACACGGCACCTCAAACGTGAGGCGCGGAAGAAATTGACCGTTGCCGTCGCTCAACGACACGTCCATGTCGCTGTTCCCGGTCCCGCTCGGCCGGTTCAGCATGTACAGGTCCTGGTTGCCGTCGTCGTTGAAATCCGCGACGCCAAACGACTCCGGCTTTTCGCCGAGCAGGAATTGGCGCACCGGAGCGAAGACGGGGAAACCGGCCGTGACGCGCTGGAACAGGAGAACGCCCGACGTCCTTTACCCGCGGCCCGCCCAGGTCGATCGTCACCAGATCGAGCTTGCCGTCGCTGTTCGTGTCGATCGCGAAGATCGCCTCGGGCTCCAGACCGGTCGTCACCTCGGGTCCGCTGGTGAAGCGCGGCGGATTCTGTGCATCGTTGAGACGGACGTAGACCCTGTTCTGACGCCGGTCGGCAATCGCCAGGTCGAGTATGGGTCGACCGTTGCTGACATAGTTCCTCTGGGTGAAGTTGCCGACCGCCACCGCATACGGATTCCTTCCGACGTTGAGCAGATCGGGAGGGGAAAACGTCCCGTCGCCCCTGCCGAGAAGCACCCACACCCCCATGGCGCCCTCGTCCGCCACCACCAAGTCGAGGCGGCCGTCGCCGTTCAAGTCGCCGAGCGTGGGCGTGCGCAGCGTCTTGCCGAATCGGATCGTGGATCCGGGGCTGAAGCGGGTGGCATCGGTGGAGGAGCCGAGCAGGATCTGAACTTCGTCGCTCTGCGGACTGATCACGACGACGTCGTCGTTCCGGTCTCCGTTGAGGTCGCCCACCGCGAGGAGTTCCGGCCTGGGCGACACCGTGAACGGATTGGCCGTGGCAAAGTTGATCCCGGCCCGCGCCGTCTGGGCAGCCAGCAGCGAAACGAGGAAAATGCGAAATGACGCTCATTGGTCGACTCATGCAATGCTCCATGACCGTTTTGGAATGGGCCGGTCGCGCGAATGTGGCCGCGCGCCAGGCCGAATGCCGGGCAAATGCCAAATTCTCCCGCCGATACTTATTTGTCAAATGAAAATGCATCGTGTGCCGGTTCGGTTCATGCAAAGAGGAGACCGTTTTTCACCTTTTGATGCATCCGCGCTACTGCTGCCGCCCGAAAGCGTTTTGGCCGGGCCGATGTGGCGCTCCTGCGACTTGTGGCCGCGTCGTTGCGAGGGTATCTGCTGGAGTATCGCGCGAAGGCCGGGGTATCCCCGCCAGGAGTGATCATGAGCGATTTTCAGGTCGGAAGCGGTAAAATCGAGCTGGTCTGCGGCGACATCACGGAGCAGGACACCGACGCCATCGTCAACGCCGCCAACACGAGTCTGCTCGGCGGCGGCGGCGTCGACGGCGCGATCCACCGCGCCGGCGGCCCGGCCATTCTGCGCGAGTGTGAGAAGCTCGGCGGTTGCGCGACCGGGGACGCCAAGATCACGGGCGGCGGCAGGCTGAGCGCAAGGCATGTGATCCACACCGTCGGCCCCGTCTACCGGGATGGCGGGCACGGCGAGCCGGATCTCCTCGCCAGCGCCTACCGCCGCAGCCTCGAGGTGGCGTCGGCGAACGGCGTGCGCCGTCTCGCCTTTCCCTCGATCAGCACCGGCGCCTACCGCTTTCCGATCGAGCGGGCCGCTCGCCTGGCGCTGCGCGCGGTGCGCCGGTATCTGGACGAGCACGACGATATCGAGCTGGTGCGCTTCGTCCTGTTCAGCCCCGCCGATCTCGCCGCCTACGAGCGGGCGGCCGGCGAGGTCCTGAAGTGAAGCGTGCGGGCCGCCGCTGCCCACTCGGCCTACCGCCCGCCCAACAACGTCGTTTTTCTACTCGCGCTCGACCTCGAAGCCCATCGCCTCGATCATGCGGTGGGCCTCGCCGTAGGCCTGGCCGGGAGTGGTGAGGTAGCCCTCGACGAAGATCGAGTTGGCGGCGTAGAGGGCGAGCGGCTGGAACCAGCCGAGGTTGAGCTCGCGGCCGCCGGCGACGCGGATCTCCGCCGCCGGGTTGGTGAGCCGGAACAGGCACAGCGCCTTCAGGCAGCGGCCCGGGGTGAGCTCGCGGCGGTTCTCGAACGGGGTCCCGTCGATCGGGATCAGGAAGTTGACCGGCAGGGAATCGACCTGCAGCTCCCGCAGCGAGAAGGCGAGGTCGACGACGTCCGCATCCGTCTCGCCCATGCCGATGATTCCCCCGCAGCACGTCGAGAGTCCGGCCCGGCGCACGTTCTCGACCGTGCGGATGCGGTCGGCGTAGGCGTGGGTGGTGCAGATCTCCGGGTGAAAGCGCCGGCTCGTGTTGAGGTTGTGGTTCACCCAGCCGATGCCGGCGTCCTTCAGCTCGCGGGCCTGGTCCTCTTCCGTGAGACCGAGGGAGACGCACAGCTCGAGGTCGCGGGAACTCGCTCTTGATGCGGCGCGCCGCGGCCGTGAAGCGGGCGACGTCGTTGGCACTCGGACCGCGTCCGCTGGTCACCATGCAGAAGCGGCGCGCTCCCGTGGCCACGGCGCGGCGCGAGGCGGCCACCAACTCGTCGACGGAGTCGAGTCGGTAGCGCGGGATGGCGGCGTCGGAAATCGCCGACTGCGAGCAGTAGTGGCAGTCCTCGGGGCACAGGCCGCTGCGCGCGTTGCGCAGCATACAGAGCTTGACGCGCCGGCGGTGGAAGTGCTCGCGCACCCGGAAGGTCGCGCCGAGCAGTGCCGGCAGCGCCTCGTCGGGCAGGTCCAGAATGGCGTGCGCCGCCTCCCGGTCGATCCCCGCGCCCTGCAGGACCACGTCAGGGAGGCGCTCGACCCACGCCGGTGCCGGTCCACCGCTTCGCTCGCTGCCGCTCGGCTGCATTCGACGGCTCGTACCAACCGGGGGGAGGGGAATCAAGGAGGTGGGGCGGGCGCGCGGGTGAGCCGGTATGCCGGTGAGTCGGTATGCCGGTATGCCGGTATGCGGGTGAGCCGGTATGCCGGTGAGCCGGTGAGCCGGTATGCGGGTATACTCACGCACTCACGCACTCACGCACTGGCGCACCGGCGCACCCGCGCACCCGGTTCCCGGAGGCTCGTCGCGTTCCGGTGGGTGGGTCGCGTGTGGTACAGGTCTCTTCGCATGGCGCTGGACGAGATACGCGCCCTCCTGCGCGAGGCGCTCGGGCTCCTGCCGACGCTGGATCTGCACGGTCTGGGTGTGCGCGCCGCCTTGGCGGAGACGGAGAAGTTTCTGCGCGAGGCGCGGGACGAGGGCATTCCCTCGCTGCGTATCGTTTACGGCAAGGGGCGGCGCAGCCCGGGAGGCCGAGGCGTCCTGCGCGAGGTGGTGCCGCGCTGGCTCGATAACGAGGGGCGCTCTCTCATCCGCCGCTACGAACGGCGGCCAGACACCAGCGGTGCGGACGGGGCGTTGATCGTCTGGGTGCGGCTGCCGGAACCTCCGGAGTGAGCCCGCGGCGCGCCCGCCGAGTGACGAGACGTGACTCAGCGCGCCGCGCCGTTCGCGGCGGCGGCGAAGGCGGTGCCGGCGGCTTCGCGCACGGAAGGTTCGCAGAGCACGTCGAGGGCGGTCATCGCCAGGGCCTTGGCACCGTCGACGACGGCGCGCTCTCCGGCCTCCGAGACGGCCCATTCGGCGAACTCTTTGGTATGCAGGCCCACGCCGGGCGGCGAGACGGCGATCATCGGATGGATGGACGGCACCAGCTTGCTGACGTTGCCCATGTCGGTGCTGCCGGTGAGCGGGCCGGCCACCTCCTCGGGCGGCGTCAGCCGGCGGCCGAGCCGCAGCAGGTTGCCCTCGTAGGCCGCCGCCAGCGGCACATTGGTCCACATGTCGACATAGTCTTCCCCCAGCGTGCGCATGTGCAGCTCCGCTCCGCTGGCGGCGGCGCCGGCCTGGAAGCAGCCTTCGACCCGCTGCTTGAGGCGGGCGAGCCGCGGCTCCGACGCGGCCCGGATGTAGAAGAGGCCCGCGGCCCGCTCGGGAACGACATTGGGCGCCTGACCGCCGTCGGTGATGATCCCGTGGATGCGTTCCGTGGCGCGGATGTGCTGGCGCAGCTGAGCGATGGAGTTGTACGCGGTGACGAGCCCATCGAGGGCGTTGATTCCCCGGTGCGGGGCAGCCGCCGCGTGCGCGGCGCGGCCGCGGTACTCGACCTCGACCTCGCTGACCGCCAGCACGTGCATGGATATCAGGTCGAAGCCGGCCGGATGGACCATCATGGCCGCGTCGACGTCGGCGAAGGCCCCCTCCCGCGCCATGAGAATCTTGCCGCCACCGCCTTCCTCGGCCGGCGTTCCGAGGACGACGACGCTGCCGGCGGTCTCGCCGACGACCTCGGCCAGGGCCGCCCCGGCTCCCGCCCCGGCGGCGGCGATGATGTTGTGGCCGCAGCCGTGGCCGATTCCGGGGAGAGCATCGTACTCGCAGAGGAGGGCGACCCGCGGCCGCCCGTTGCCGCACCGCGCCGCGACGGCGGTCGGCAGCCCGTAGGCGCCGCGCTCGACGGCGAAGCCGATGCTCTCCAAATAGTCGGCGAGCCACGCGGCGGCGCGCCGTTCCTCGAACTTCAGCTCCGGATGGCCGTGGATGCGGGTGCTCAGATCGATCAGCGAGCCGCGCTCGCGCTCGACCCGCCCGCAGGCGCGCTCCTTCAGGCTCTCGATTGCGTTCCCCATGAGACAGCTGTCCTCACCCGCCGCGCCGAGCGGCGCAACGTCATTCCTGCGCGAAGTCGATGATCCCCTGCGCCAGGGAGCTCACGTCCTCGCTCGGGTCGTTCACCGCGCCGCGCACCATGTCGAGAGCCTCGGGCTTTTCGATGTCGCCGAGGATGCTCACCGCCTCGAACCTCACGTCGGCCGAGCTGTCGGTCAGCGCCGACCGCAAGATGTCGGGGTCGAGCTCGTCGGAGTAGTCGCCGATGGCCTCTACGGCGGCGAGGCGCACGTCGGGGCTCGAGTCATTCATCGCATCGGTGAGCACCGACAGGGTCTGGGCGTCCTCCGCCCCGGTCAGGGTCAGGATGGCCCCGACGCGCTCGTCCGGATCGGGATTGTTGAGCAGGGTGTTGCGCGCCTCATCCAGGTCCTCGAGGTCGTCCGGGTCGGGTTCGGGCAGGTTCATGTTGGCGATCTCGATCTGCGTATTCGAGTTGGAGCGGGGCGGCAGCTCGCGCCGTGCCGCCTCGACGTTCTTCGGCAGGTCGCGCTGGGACGGCTCCGGGTGCATGGCCCCCAGCCGCGGCCCGCCGTTCGACCCGCCCCTCGCGCCCCCGCGCCCGACGCGCTGCCCGGCCGCCGTGCGTCGTATTGCGCGCGCAGCTTGGCAAGTCGGTCCTGAACCCGTGCGCTCCGCTCCTGCGCGCTCTGGTGCGACTCCTGCAATCCCTGGTGCGACGGCTGGACTGCCGGGGGCAGATCGGTGGGGTTCTCGACTCGAACAAAGACTGCGATCGCCAGAACGAGGATCGCAGCGCCCGCGATGACGGCGCCTGTCAAGAAACGCATTTCCGGTGTCTCCTTTGAGTTTCGATGGGGCTCTCCGCAGCCCGTCCGGACCGGTCCGGATGGCTCGCGGGCACGCCGAAGCCGGCGCCGCAAGCAACGCCTCCTCCACCCGATCCTGACTCCCTGGTCAGCGAAGTATACGGCACCGGCCCGCCGCGTACAAAGCCGCGCCACGGCCGTACGCCGGCGCCGGCGGAACCTCATACGAGCGGGTAGGTGCACGCACTGCCATCCTGACAGGAGCTTCGCACGACGGAAGAGTTTTTCAATCGCGACATGAAGTTTTTTCATCGATCGCGGTTCGAGGCTCGAGGCCCTCCCTTCGGCGCCGCCTCGATCGACAGCCGTGCACCCGCCCGCTTCGCGTCGTTTCCGGCGTCGGCCTTTCTCCGCTATAAGACCGGCCACGCTATGAATACCTTTGCGCGGTGGCTGGTCCGCTACCCGCTCATCATCGTTCTGGTGAACGGGGCCATCACCGCCGGCCTCGGCCTGGCCGCCTACCACATCCGCATCGAGGGATCGCTGGAGAGCGTGCTGCCGAAGCACGATCCCGAGCTGGAGTTCTACGGCCAGGTGCGCGAGACGTTCGGAAGCGACGACATCGGCGTGATCGGCGTGCGCGCGGCCGACATCTTCGCTCCCGAGACCCTCGCCAAGGTCGCCCGCGTCACCGACCGAGTGGCGAAGATCAAGGGGGTCAACCGGGTCGCTGAGCATCACCAACGCGGTCGACCCGGCGGCGGACGTGTTCAACCCGCCGCCCCTCATCGCGCACCTGCCGCCCAGCCCCGCCGACATCCGCGAGCTGAAGAAGAAGCTGCAGTCGACGAAGCTGTACGCCACCAACCTGGTCGCTCCCGACTTCAAGGGGGTGGCCATCAACGTATTCTTCGCCGATCTGAGCGACACCGAGTACGAAGATCTAGGCATCGATCGGGCCATCGAGAGCCTTCTCGCCACCGAGTCCGGCCCCGAGAAGCTCTACTACACCGGCGCCGCGCACGTGAAGCAGGCGGCCGTGCAGGACATGCGCCGCGATCTCTATCGCTTCACGCCCCTCGCCTTCGTGCTCGTGCTGATCGTCCTCTACCTGTCGTTTCGCCGCGCCCGGGCCGTCGTGCTGACCATGGTCACGGTCCTCATGGCCCTCGTCTGGACCCTCGGCATCATGGTTCTGGCCGGCAAGGCGATCACCCTCGGCACCTTCGTCCTGCCGCCCCTCCTTCTGGTCATCGGCAGCTCGTACTCGATCCACGTCCTGGCCCGCTACTACGAACACATCGGTGCCGGAGCCGCGCATTCGGACGCCGTGGTCAGCACCGTCGAGCAGGTGTGGCCGCCCCTGATGATCTCGGCGTTCACCACGATGGTCGGGTTCGGTGCCCTGACCACCAACCACATCGTGGCGATCTGGGATCTCGGCATCTTTTCCGTCGTCGGGCTCGTGTTCCTGACCTTCACGTCGTTGACGTTCCTGCCCGCCGCCCTGCGACTGGGGCGGGTGCCCGGCGCGCGCGGGGTGACGAGCAGCTTCTCGCCGCGCCTGGCACAGCGGCTGGAGGCCATCGGCAAAGCCGCTTACGGCGCCCGCACTCCGGTGCTGGCGTTCGCCGCCGTCATCGCGGTCGCGACGCTCGCCGGAGTGCGCTTCATCCACGTGGACTCGGACTTCCTCTCCTACTTCGAGCCGGATTCGGAGGTCAGGCGCTCGAACGAGATCATCAACCGCAAGATCGTCGGCAGCAATCCGTTCTACCTGGTCATCGAGGGATCGGGGCCCGGAACGCTCGAGCGCTGGGAGGTGCTGAAGCAGATCAAGGACCTGCAGACCTTTCTCGACACGCTGCCCGGCATCACCGGATCCATCTCGATCGTCGACTACCTCGAGCTGTTGGAGAAGGGTCTGAACCGCGGCGGCGAAGGCGATCTGATCATCGACGCCGAGGGACACCTGGTTCCCGCCGTCCCCAAGTCGTTCTGGGAGGACCCGGCGAATCTCCAGCCCGTGCTCGCCACCGTCACCGCCAGCCCGGGCACCTTCCGCGGCGTCGTCACGCCGGACTTCGCGCGCGGTAACGTCGTCGTGCGCACGCACCTCTCCGGCTCGAGCCAGATCGAGGCCACCCTCGACCGCATCCGCGACTACATCGAGCACCACTTTCCGAAGGACCTCCGGGTGCGGCCGACCGGCAACCTCGTCCTGCTCACCGGCACCAGCTCCGACATCGTCGCCGGGCAGATCAAGAGCCTCTCGCTCGCCCTGCTGGTGATCTTCCTGGTGATGGCGTTCATGTTCCTCTCGGTTCAGGTCGGCCTGCTGGCGATCGTGCCCAACGCCCTGCCGATTCTGGTGTTCTTCGGCATCCTCGGGTGGGCCGGCATCTATCTCAACCTCGGTACGAGCCTCATCGCCACCATCGCCCTCGGCATCGCCGTCGACTCGACGATCCACTACATGGCCCGTCTCAGCCGCGAGCTGAAGGGAGAGGCCGATCAGGCGCAGGCCATGCAGCGCACCATGCGCAACGTCGGAGTGCCGGTGGTCTACACCACCCTCGCCCTCTTCCTCGGCTTCCTGGTCTTCACGGGCTCGAGCTTCGTGCCGATCCAGAACTTCGGATGGCTCACCGCCGTGACGCTGGCGGTGGCGCTCGGCGCCAATCTGCTCGTGCTGCCGGCGCTGCTGGCGACGACGAAGATCATCACCCTGTGGGATCTGGTCGGGGTGAAGCTGGGCCAGGATCCGCAGCGCACCATCCCGCTGCTGGCGGGGCTCCGCCCCGCGCAGGCGCGCATCGTCGTGCTCATGGGAGAGATGAAGAGCTTCGCCCCGGGCGACGCCATCGTGCGGCGCGGCGAATCGGGCAACGAGATGTACGTGATCCTCGACGGCAAGACCGAGGTGTGGGTCGGCGCCGGCGACGAGCGCCGGCGCGTCGCCGAGCTGCAGCGAGGCGAGGTGTTCGGCGAGATGGCCCTGGTCCGCCACAACGAACGCAGTGCCGACGTCATCGCCTCCGGTCCGGTCGAGGTGCTGGCAGTGGACGAGCGGTTCCTGCAGCGCATCCAGCGCCGCTACCCGCGCATCGCCTCGAAGGTGTTCCTCAATCTGACCCGCATCCTGAGCGACCGCCTGCAGCGCATGAACGACCAGTTCGTCGCCGTCACCCGCGTCTGAGCAGCCCGTTGAAAAACCCCGGACATGCTTCGACAAGCTCAGCATGAGCGGTGCTTGGCCCTTGTCTCTCAAGGGCTCTTCCCGCTCGCCCTGAGCTTGTCGAAGGGCGTCTCGACTTTTTTGACGGGCTCCTGAGCAGCTGGCCGTTGCTTGCCCCGGCGGCGCGGTTGCGACATCATCGACCGGACTCGCTGGAATGCCGTTCACGCTTTCCCATCCCGCCGCCGTGCTTCCCTTGCGGCGCGCTCTGGGCCGCTTCGCCGTCCTTCCCGCGCTCGTCATCGGCAGCATGGCCCCGGATTTCACGTACTACGTGCCGATTGCGATCCATCGCTCGACGACGCACACGTTCGCGGCGGTCTTCTGGTTCTGCCTGCCGGCCGGCCTGGCGGCCTATCTCGTTTTCGACCGCATTTTGAAGGCGCCCTGCGCCTTTCTCCTGCCGCTGTCGGTGCGACGCCGTCTCGGGACGGTCAGGCCCAACCCGCTCTCCGCCCGGCATTTTCTCGCCGCGGCCTTCGGCGTCGTTCTCGGCGCTTGCACGCACGTGCTCTGGGACTCGTTCACGCATCGGGGCGGAGCGGCGACGGCCGCCCTGCCCGAGCTGCGAATGGTCGTCGGCCACCTGTGGGGCTACCCACTACCGCTCTACAAGATTCTCCAGCACGCGAGCACGGCGGGCGGAGCGACCGCGCTGGTCTACTGGTTCGCGCGCTGGTACCGGTCGGCGCCGGCGGCCGAGGACCTGCCCTCGGCGCCCCTCCCGGAGGCGACGCGAGCGCCGGTGGTCGTCGCGCTGTGCGTGGTCCCGCCCCTCGTCGGCCTCTGGCGCGGCATCTGGGCGGCGGCTGCCGCGGCATCCACCACCGCGCTGCAGCTCTTTCTCGGCTACGCCCTGGTCTCGACCATCAGCACCTTCGTCATCGCGCTGGCCGCCTTCGGCCTCGTCTGGCGGTGGTGTGCGGCGTGACCGGCCGCGCGATGCGCGGCGGCGGGTCGCTTCAGTTCGTTCCGCGTTCGTCGGCGGTGTCGTCGCAAGCGCGCTCGGGATGGGCGAGCAGACTTCGCGCCCGGCGCTGGTAGACGGCGTCCTCCGAATCTTCGAGGCGCATCCGGTCGAGCTTCTGCAGGATCTCGACGCCCTGCGCCGACAGCGCCTGGTCCGGCCCGTCGCGGGCGACGCACAGCAGGTTGGCGCCCAGCTCCGCCATGTACTCCGGGCGCTCGCCGGAGATCGCGTACGCCTTCCGCATGTAGTCGAGGGCGCGGCGCCGGTCGCCTTTGACGCCGATCACCCAGCCGAGCAGCCGCGAGTCGGGGACGCTGCGGTAGAGGCGCGCCGCCGCGTAGTAGAGCTCCTCGAGCTCGGGGTTGTACGCCCGGTCGGGCCGCTGCTCGAGCAGGGCGATGCCGCGCTCGAGGCTCTCCGCGATCTCCGACACCTCGCGGGCGGCGGCGAGCTTTCCCTTGCTCCGCAGCTGGCTGCCCATGCCGGCGGCCCGGTACAGGTAGCACTCGCCGCAGCTCGCATCGACCTCGATGCCGCGCTCCGCCCAGTCCTCGGCGCGGCGAAAGTATGCGGTGCGCTCCTCGCTTCGGGCCTCGGCGAGCGCGTCGCCGTAGCGCCAGTAGTTCTTGGCGATACGCCAGTACGCGGGCGACGCCCCCGGCAGCAGGCGAACGATGCCCTCATAGATCCGCGCCGACTCGAGCAGATCTCCTCTCGCCTCCAAATCCAGGCCCTGGCGCCACATGCGGCGGATCTGATCGCTGTCGCCGACTCCGGGCAGGCTCTCGAATGGGTAGGCGCGCGCCGTCTGCGGTGGCTGCGCCGGGGGTGTTTGGGCGAGGGCCAGGGGGGGAGTGCAGGACAGAGCCAGGAGCAGGGCGACCTGGCCGGCGAGGGCAACCAAACCGGGTCCGACGGGCATCACGCGAGGAAAGCGGAAACCGGCGCGGCCTGCAACGACGGCGCGTCGCGGCCAGCCCTTGAAACCGGAGCGGCGGGCTGAAAGAAGGGCGGCATGAGCTCGATGAGATTGCGCCTCCTCAAGCGCCTCGGGGAGAGCAGCTTCTGGCGGCGCACCGGCAAGCTCCACATCAGGCTCTACCGGTGGTCCGGCGGCGCCATCGGGCATTCGACCGGCGGCATCACGAACCTGTTGCTGACCACCACGGGACGCAAGTCCGGACAGGCGCGCACCGTGCCGCTGGCCTACATCCGCGACGGAGCGAGCTGGGTGGTCGTCGCCTCGAACGGCGGCGCCGACCGCCACCCGGCGTGGTGGCTCAACCTGCAGAAGGATCCGAAGGCGACCGTTCAGATCGGGCGGAAGACGATGGACGTCGTGGCGCGCCGGGCGAACGCCGACGAGCACGCGCGCCTGTGGCCGAAGCTGAAGGAGGACAACCCGTTCTACGGCCGCTACGAGCAGATCACCGACCGCTCGATTCCGGTCGTTCTCTTATCAGCTGTCAGTGATCAGTAAGCAGTAAGCAGTATGGCCTGATAGACCTGATCAGCACTGACCTGAAACTCGCCCGGGCTGTGCTCGGGTTCGTAGGCAAAGGCTGGGGCTCGGGCTGAGGCTGGGGATCGATCCCAAAGACCGCGCGAAGCGCGCACCGTCCTTAGCCCGAGCCCGAGCCTGAGCCTCAGCCTGTTCCGGAAGTCCGCGTGTTTCTCAGCTCGAATGATCCGGCGCAGCCCGGGAGCAACACTGACTACTGATTGCGATCACCTCCACTCGTCGATCAGGTTCGCCACCAGGCCGGTCCAGCCGGTCTGGTGCGAGGCCCCCAGGCCGCGGCCCGTATCGCCGTGGAAGTACTCGTAGAACTGGATGTAGTCCCTCCAGTGCGGGTCGTCCTGCAGCTTGCGCGCGTCGCCGTAGATGGCGCGCCGCCCGGACGCGTCGCGGGTGAACAAACGAATGAGGGCGTCGGCGAACCCGCGTGCGATCTCGTCGAGGCCCACCGCCTCGAGTCCGTCTCCCCTCGTGTCGACCTTGAACGCGTGACCGTACGCCTTGGCCAGCTTGCGCAGCGATTCGATCAGCAGGAAGCTGGTCGGGAACCAGATGGGCCCGCGCCAGTTCGAGTTGCCGCCCTTGACGCACTCGAGGGCTTCGCCGGGCTCGTAGCCGACGACGTTGTCACCGAAGCGGAACGGGTTGTCGGCGTGATACCGGGAGATGCTGCGCAGGCCGTACCTCGAGCGGAACTCGTTCGGGTCCCAGACGACCTTCAGCAGCCCGTGCATCTGCTCGGGGTTCATGATCGCCAGGACGTGCACCTTCTCGCCGTCGTTCTCGACCGTCGTCACGCAGCGCTGCACCAGGTCCTGGCGGTTCTCGATGAACCAGTTCAGGTTGGCGCGGAACTCCTCGAACGGCTCGATCCACTTCTCCTCCAGGCGCTCGATCGCGTAGAGCGGGATGATCCCGACCAGCGAGCGCAGCCGGAACTTGTGGAAGTCGCCGTTCGGATAGCGCAGCACGTCGTAGAAGAATCCGTCCTGCTCGTCCCACAGCTGATAGTTGTGGCGGCCCATGTTCTTCATCGCCGCGCCGATGTAGACGTAGTGCTGGAAGAACTTGGTGGCCATCGACTCGTAGACGCGGTTCTCCCGGGCGAGCTCGAGCGCGATGCGCATCATGTTCAGGCAGAACATGCCCATCCAGCCGGTGGCGTCCGACTGCTCGAGCTTCGCCCCGCCGGGGATCTCGTGGCTGCGGTCGAGCGACGGTGATATTGTCGAGACCGAGGAAGCCGCCCTCGAAGACGTTGTTGCCCTCGCGGTCGACCTTGTTGACCCACCAGGCGAAGTTGATCAGCAGCTTGTGGAAGCAGCGCTCGAGAAAGTCGCGATCGGCCGTGCCGGTGCGCACCCGATCCATGTTGTAGACGCGCCACACCGCCCAGGCGTGCACCGGCGGGTTGAGGTCGGAGAACTCCCACTCGTACGCCGGGATCTGTCCGTTCGGATGCTGGAACTGCTCGAAGAGCAGATGCCAGAGCTGCTCCTTGGCGAATTCCGGATCGATCACCGCGAAGGTGACGGTCTGAAAAGCGAGGTCCCAGGCGGCGAACCACGGGTACTCCCACTTGTCGGGCATCGACAGCACGCGCATCGAGTTGAGGTGGCGCCAGTGCACGTTGCGGAGCGACTTGCGCGACTCCGGCGGCGGACAGTTCGGGTTGTCGCCCTCGAGCCAGGTATGGACGTTGTAGAGGTAGATCTGCTTCCCCCACAGCATGCCGGCGAACGCCTGTCTCTGCACCCGCCGCTCGTCCTGGCTGGCCGCGGACGGCTGGATCGAGTCGTAGAACTCGTCCGCCTCGGCGCGCCGCGCCGCCACGATCTCGTCGACCTTCGCCAGCGGGTCCGCCTGCGCGCGGTCGGTCAGGCGCAGGCGCACGACCACCGAGCCGCCGGCGGGGACGTTCAGCCCGGCGTAGTGGAAGCAGGCCTTGGTGCCGTGCTCCGTCCGGGTTGACGCAGTCCTCGCCGTGGATCACGTGGCGGTGGAAGGCGTCCTTGACCCAACGGCTGCGGCTCTGCGCCCCGGGTCCGAAGACGCGCTCCCCGTTCGTCTCGTTGTCGGTGAACAGCGGCTGCGCCCCCGGCTGCGCGTACAGGTAGCGCTTACCGAGCTGATAATCGAAGGGGAGGTGGCGCACCGGTCCCGCCTCCGCGTCGTCGGCCAGCAGGCTGAGATGCTTCTTCCCCTGCGGCCCGAGGCTGATGCGCGGCTGCGGGCGCGGCTCGGCGCCCCACGCCCAGGTGTTGCGAAACCACAGGTGCGGCAGGATGTGCAGCGGTGCGTCCTCGGGCCCGCGATTGAACGCCTCGATGCGGATGCAGGTGTCCTCGGCGTCGCCCTTCGCGTACTCGACGAAGACGTCGAAGTAGCGGTCGTCGTCGAAGACGCCGGTGTCGAGCAGCTCGTACTCGCCCTCGCTGCTCGGCCGGCCCCGGCTCTGCTCGATCAGGAGCGAGTACGGGTAGGCCGCCTGCGGGTACTTGTACAGATACTTCATGTACGAATGGGTGGGCGTGCCGTCGACGTAGAAGTAGTACTCCTTGCCGTCCTCGCCGTGATTGGTCTCGGACGCCACCAGCCCGAACAGGCGCTCCTTCAGAATCGGATCGCGCCCGTTCCACAGCGCCAGGGCGAAGCACAGGACCTGATAGCGATCGCACCAACCGGCGATGCCGTCCTCACCCCAGCGGTACGCCTTGGAGCGGGCGAGGTCGTGCGGGAAGAAGTCCCAGGCGGTGCCGTGGGGACTGTAGTCCTCGCGCACCGTCCCCCAGGCCCGCTCCGAGACGTACGGGCCCCACTTCCGCCACGGCTTGACGGGCCCCTCCGATGGCTGCCGCAAGCGCCGCTGTTCCTTCGTGATCGTCTTCCCCTCTTTTGGCATACACCCCTCCGCCGGTTGGGTTCGGAACATCGACGATTGCAGGCGCGGCAATAGCACGGCGCGCCCGGCGCCCGCCAGATGACGCGGAAGGGGGCCGGCGGTCGCGGGTCAACGGACGCATGTCGCCGGCGTCGGTCGTCAGGCAGTACGAGCCGAGGCCGGCGATCGTCGTGACCGCGATGGCGAGCAGAAAGACCAGCAGCAGCGCCGCGGCCAGCGCGCGCTGCAGTCGAGAGTAGCGGCGCGGCCGCTGCTCGAACCCCGGGGCCGGCTGCAGGATCCCGACCGGGTCAATGCGCGGTAGTTGCATCTCGCGACGACAGGGCCGGCGCCGGCTTCAGCCGGGCGGCGAGAGAGAGAGCAGGCGGACGCCGAGCAGCGCGCCCAGCGCCGACGCGTAGAGCAGGGGTTTTCGGACGTCCGCCTTCACCAGCCACCAGTAGTGCACGACGCCGGCGACGGCGGCGGCGTAGACGAGGCGATGCAAGCGCCGCCAGCGCCGTCCGAGCCGGCGGATCCACCCCCGCGTGGAGGTGATCGCGAGCGGCAGCAGGCACAGAAACGCCGTCAGCCCGGCGGTCACGAACAGCCGCTTGGCGACGTCGTCGACGATGGCGTTCCAGTCGAAGAAGTGGTCGAGAACCACGTAGGTCAGCAGGTGGAGAGTGGCGTACGTGAACGCCAGCAGGCCGAGGGTGCGCCGGTACGCGATCAGAGAGCTCCAACCGGTCAGCCGCCGCAGCGGCGTGACGGCGAGGGTGGCGAGCAGCAGACGCAGGGTCCAGTCGCCGGTGGTGTGGGTGATCGTCTCGATCGGGTTGGCGCCGAGACCGTTGCTGAAGGCGCCGGCGACGAGAGCGGCGGCGGGAATCAGCGCGACGGCGACGACGGCGCCGTGCGAGAGGCGGCGCGCGAGGCGTGGGGCCATCGATCCGTCGACCTCAGAAGTACTTTTGCAGGTCCATGCCGGAGTAGAGGCCGGCCACTTCGTCGGCGTAGCCGTTGAACGGCAGGGTCGGCCGGCGGCGGAACTCGCCGATGCGCCGCTCCGTCTTCTGGCTCCAGCGCGGGTGATCGACGGCGGGGTTCACGTTGGAGTAGAAGCCGTACTCGTTGGGCGCCGCCTGGTTCCAGCTCGTCTGCGGCTGCGTCTCGGCGAGCTCGATGGCGACGATCGACTTGATGCTCTTGAACCCGTACTTCCAGGGCACGACGAGGCGCAGCGGCGCCCCGTTCTGATTGGGCAGCACGCGCCCGTACATGCCGACGCAGAGGATGGCGAGCGGGTGCATGGCCTCGTCGAGGCGCAGCCCCTCCCGGTACGGCCAGTCGAGAATCGGACGCTTCTGCCCGGGCAGGTGCGCCGGGTCGAGGAGGGTGCGAAACGCGACGTACTTGGCTTTCGAAGTCGGCTGGAAGCGCTTCAGAAGGTCACCGAGGGGGAACCCGATCCAGGGGATCACCATCGACCAGGCCTCGACGCAGCGGTGCCGGTAGAGGCGCTCCTCGAGGGGATGCGGCGCGAGCAGATCCTCGAGCGGCACCGAGCCCGGCTTGGCCACCTCGCCGCCGATGGCGACGGACCAGGGCTTGATCACCATGTCGCCGGCGTAGCGGGCGGGATCCGTCTTGTCCGTGCCGAGCTCGTAGAAGTTGTTGTAGTGGGTGGCGTCGTCGTAGTCGGTCGGCTTCTCGCCGGCGCCGTAGGAGGTCTTCTTCACCTCGCCGATCTTCACCGGAGACTCCGCCGATGCCTGCTTCTGGGCGGCGTCCTGGCTCGCCTCGCCGGATCTGTCGCAGCCGGGGAGCCACAGCGCGCCGGCCACGGCTCCCGCCGCGACCGCGGCGCCGCGCAGAAACTCGCGCCGGCGGAGATAGAGCTTCTCGTCGGTAGTCTCGGCGGGTCGGACCTCACCGGCCTTGCGAACACGGATGACCAGGCTCATGTGCCTCCTTCGGCGGCCCCGGCGTACCCGAGAGTCGGATGCCGCCGCGGCGCGCGGATTTCACGTCGCGGGCTCTGCGTCCCGCCTGTCTCTACAACACGCAGCCGCGTCTCGGGGTTCCAGCGCGACCGCTGATCTGCCCTTCACTTCTCCGGCGCCGGCGTGGGCTCGAAGAGCCGCAGGTACTCTCCGTAGCCTTCGTCCTTCAGCTTCTCGACCGGAACGAAGCGCAGGGCCGCCGAGTTGATGCAGTAGCGAAGGCCGGTCGGCGGGGGGCCGTCGTCGAAGACGTGGCCGAGATGGGAATCGGCGTGCGCCGACCGCACCTCGGTTCTCGACACGAAGAACGAGCGGTCGGTCTCGGTGCGGACGTCCTGCGGGTCGAGCGGCCTGGTGAAGCTCGGCCATCCGGTGCCGGACTTGAACTTGTCGAGCGAGCTGAACAGCGGCTCGCCCGAGACCACGTCGACGTAGATCCCGGCTCGGTGGTTGTCCCAGTACTGGTTGTGAAACGCGGGCTCGGTGGCTTCGCGCTGGGTGACGTCGTACTGCATCGGGCTGAGCGATTTGCTCAGCTCTGCGTCGCTGGGCTTGTGGAAGTCCTTTGCATCCCAGGCGCGCACCGCGCCGGGTGCCGCCGCGAACACCGCGGCAAGGGCGAGTACCAGGTACATTCTCGTCTCGAAGGTCATCGGCCGTCCTTCATGTCGGTATCGTCCAGTGTGAACATACGGACGAGGCGGCGCAACGAGGGGGACCGAGGCGAGAGGCCCCGGCCTCCCCTTTGATCACAAGGACCCCGGTTTGTTTCGTGCGGGGCTTGCGCCCCTGCAACCCCACCGGGGAGGGAACCGCTCAGACGCCGCGGTTCCCTCCCCGCACCCCTCTCTCCGGTGGCTCCGCTGGTTGTTGGGCTTTTCAAACCGGGTTCACCGGCGCGCCACTCGTCGGCGCCTTCTCTGCTGGACATCTTCGAAGTCCACTCGCGGTCCCCGCGGCCGCATCGGCAGTTGATTGTGGTGCGGGCGTCTCGCCTGCACGGGGCTGGGTTGGAGGGGAGAGAGCGGTCCGATGGACCGCTATGCAGGCCGGAGGCCTACACCACAAGAGAGATTCCCTCCCCGCACCCCTCTCTCCGACCGAACCGCGTCCACGCGCGCGTTCGAAGAGAGCAGTGTGCTCGGAACGATGCAGGAGGTCGAATCACGTCGATCGATTGCGCTGCGCACGCAAGCGAAGCGGGTTCATCGCGAAGCGAAAGAAGAAAGAATCAAAACTCCACGGCCTCGACCTTTCGAAGAGGCGCGAGAGCGAGATCGGCAGAGAGTGGCGCGGTGGTGAAGCCGTGCGCGAGACCGAGGGAGTCGAGTCCCGTCAGTGGCGCGTAGATTCAGGCAGTGGCGCGTCTCCCGTTACGCGCGCCCGACCGCCAACTCCGGTGCTGAGCGGGGAAGCGGATTCGCCTCGGAGGGGAGCCACCGGAGAGAGGGGCACGGGGAGGGAACCGCGGCGTCTGAGCGGTTCCCTCCCCGGTGGGGTTGCAGGGGCGCAAGCCCCGCACAGAACAACCCGGTTCCTCGTGATCAAGGGGGAGGCGGAGGGGCTTCTTGTATCCGACCAGCCAAGAACATTCGGCGCAGGCAGCGCCGGTCAGCGGAACATCAACCCCATCAGCCGCTCGATGAGGTGCGCGCGGCGCAGCGAGTAGGGGAACCAGGCGATTTCGGCGCGGCGGCGGCTCTTCTCCGCCAGGATGGCCTGCGCGACGCAGAACTGGCGCAGGCCTTCGGCGCCGCCGTGGCGGCTGCCGATGCCGCTCTGCTTGACGCCGCCGAAGGGCAGCTCGTGGCAGCCGGCGGAGACCAGACACTCGTTGACGCACGCCGACCCGCTCTCGATTCGCTGCGCGACCGCGACGCCGCGCCCGATGTCGCGCGTCCAGACGCTGGCGTTCAGCCCGTAGGGGCTCTGGTTGGCCAAAGCGACCGCCGCGTCGGCATCCGCGACCGGCATGATCGGAATCAGCGGTCCGAAGGTCTCCTCGGTCATGACCAGCATCGAGTGGTCGACGTCTGCCAGGACCGTGGGCTGGAAGAAGCGGCCGCCGCCGTTTCCGTCGCGCCGGCCGCCGGCGAGGATGCGTGCGCCCTTGGCCGCGCGCGTCCTCGAGGTGGCGCTCGACGATCTCGAGCTGGCGCGGTCCCGTGAAGGGCCCCAGGTCGATGTCGGCGTCCCGGCCGTTCGGGCCGACGCGCAGCGCACGCACCTTGTCGACCACCTTCGCCGTGAACTCCGCGGCGACGGCCTGCTCGACGTAGACGCGCTCCACCGACATGCACACCTGCCCGGTCATCATGCAGCCGCCCCACACGGCGGCGTTGGCGGCGCGCTCGAGGTCGGCGTCGCGCAGGACGATCATCGGGTCCTTCCCACCCAGCTCGAGCAGCACCGGCGTCAGGCGCCGACTGGCCCGCTCCATCACCCGCCGTCCGGTGGCGGGCGAGCCGGTGACGCAGATCATGTCGACGCCGTCGACCAGCGCCGCGCCGGTCTCGCCGGCGCCGATGACGACCTGCAGGATGCCGTCCGGAAGGGCGCGCGCCATCGCCGCCATGGCGCGGCGCACCGCCAGGGGGGTGACCTCGGACGGCTTGACCACCACCGCGTTGCCCGCCAGCAGGGCCGGCACGGCATCGGTCAGCGACAGATTGAGCGGCGCGTTCCACGGGCTGATGATCCCGACCACGCCGCGCGGCTTGTAGACGATCAGACCGCGCTTGCCGAACAGCGGCCGGGTGCCCGCCCGGCGCGGCTTCAGAAAGCGGGCGGCGCGCCTGGCCAGGTAGCCGATCTCCAGGCAGCCGCCCATCATCTCGCCGACCGTGTCGAAGTGCGGCTTGCCGGTCTCGCGGTCGAGGAGGTCGAGAATCGCGCCGCGCTCCCGCACCATCTCGCGCCGCGCGCGCTTGAGCCGCCGCGCTCTCTCCTTCACGGCCAGGGCCGCCCACGCCGGCTGTGCGGCGCGCGCCCGGGCGACGACCGCCGCCACGGCGTCGGGCCCGTCGACGTCGAGCTCGGCGATCGTCTTCCCCGTTGCCGCCTCGCGCACCCGCAGCCTGGTCGGGGTCGACGAAGCGGGGGAATCGAACGGCGCTGGGACTCATCGGAGGAGGCGTCTGTGCGCCGGCTCGCTCACGTTGAAATGATCTCTCGGGGGGCCTGTGGAAACGGGTTCACGCACTGAGTGTAATGTCGCTTCATGGAGTACGTCAAACTCGGACACACCGGACTGGAGGTCTCGCGCCTCTGCCTCGGCACCATGACCTACGGCACGCCCGACTGGCGCCCGTGGGTGCTGGACGAAGCGGCCAGCCGGCCGCTGCTGCGCCGCGCCGTGGAAGCCGGCATCACCTTCTTCGACACGGCGGATATGTACTCGCTCGGTGTCAGCGAGGAGGTGGTCGGGCGCGCCCTGCGCGAGCTGGCGCGGCGCGACGAGGTCGTCATCGCCACCAAGCTCTACTTTCCGATGCGCAAGGGCGGCGCCAACAACCACGGCCTGTCGCGCAAGCGCATCTTCGACTGCATCGACGCCTCGCTGCGCCGGCTCGGCACCGACTACGTCGACCTCTACCAGATCCACCGCTACGACGAGGCGACGCCGATCGAGGAGACGCTGCAGGCGCTGGACGACGTCGTGCGCGCCGGCAAGGTGCGCTACCTCGGCGCCTCGAGCATGTTCGCCTGGCAGTTCGCCCGCGCGCTGCACGTCGCCGAGCGCCGCGGGTGGACGCGCTTCGTCTCCATGCAGAACCACTACAACCTCGTCTACCGCGAGGACGAGCGGGAGATGCTGCCCCTCTGCCACGCCGAGGGCATCGGCATCATCCCGTACAGCCCGCTGGCGCGCGGCTTCCTCGCCGGCACGCGCAGCCGCGAGAGCTGGGACAAGACGGAGCGCTCGCGCACCGATCTCTTCGGGCAGGCGGATCAGTTTCGCGACGGCGACTTCGAGATCCTCCGTCGTGTGGTCGAGCTCGCCGAGCAGCGCGGCGTATCGCCGGCCCGGATCGCCCTCGCCTGGGTGATGCAGCAGCCGGGCGTCGCCGCGCCGATCATCGGCGTCAGCCGCGCCGAGCAGCTCGAAGACGCCCTGGCGGCGGTCGACGTGCGGCTCGACCTGGAGGAGTGCGCGCGCCTCGACGAGCCCTACGTGCCGAGGAAGGGAAAGGGATTCCTGAATGCGTGGTTGGTTGTTGGTTGAGCTGTCACCAACAACCAACCACCAACAACCAACAACCCGCCCCTAGAGATTGCGGTGGGCGATGGCGACGGCGGCGGGGCCGTAGCGCTGGTCCTCCCAGACGACGTAGAGTGACGCGCCGGCGCTGACGGTCGGGTCGACGGCGATGTCGGGGCGGTACTGATCGCTGGGATCGCTGCCGCTGTCGTCGACGCGCTCGTCCGCATCGAAGGAGTCGCCGCGGTCGCTGCTGCGGGCGAAGAAGATGTCGTTGTCGCCCAGACGGTTGTCCTGCCAGACGACGAAGACGTCGTCCCCGCGCAGAGCCGTCTCCGGATTCCACTGGTTGCTCGGCGTGTCGGTGTTCGGGTCGAAGGCGTCCTCGGACGAGTCGACCCGCACGCTGGCGCCGAAGACGCGGCCGCGGCGGTCGCTGCGCGCGTGGCGGATGTCGGTCTCCGCTTCCCTGTCGCGGCGGTCGGCCCAGACCACGTGCACCGACGCCTGGCCGTCGACGGCGATCGCCGGATGGTCGTCGATGCGCTCGAAGCCGACGGCGTCGTCGACGCGCACGTTGCGCTCGAAGAAGACGCCGCTGCGCGAGCGCGCCGTGTAGATGTCCCACTGGTAGTTGCGGAAGTCGGCCCAGGCGATGTGGACCTGGTTGAGCAGCGCAGCGATGCTGGGCGCCCACTTGTTGTCGAGGCTGGCGGCGGACTCGACCGGCGCGCCCTTGTCGACACGCACCGTCGGCCCCATGGACTGGCCGCGGTCGCGGCTGCGCGAGAAGTAGATGTGCTCGAACGGGATGCCGCCCGGACCCAGGTCGCGCTCGTCGACCCAGACGACCATCGGATCGCCGCGTCGGTCCACCGCAACGGCGGGGTTCCACTTGCCCGCCCCTTCGCCGCCGCGGTCGACGCGCAGGTCGGTGCCGAGCTTGTTCCCGTTCGCGTCGAAGCGCGCCAGCTCGATGCGACCGCAGTCGTCGTTGCGCCCTTCGCAGAATTCCTGCCAGACGACGAAGAGGCGCGCGCCGTCGCGCCGCAGCGCCAGGTCGGGGCGCAGCTCGACGACGGCGCCGGCCGGGTTGTCGCTCACCCGCCGCACCTCCCACGACTGCCCGGAGTCGCGGCTGACGCCGAGGTAGACGTTCTCCGCTCCGGCGCGGCTGTCCTCCCACGCGACGTAGACCCTGCCGCCGAACGCCGCCACGTGCGGATGCCGCTGCTCGCCCGCCGCCGGAAGCTGGACGAAGCGCGTCGTCCCGAAAGCGGTGGGAACGCGCGCCGACGGCGACCGAACGCTCGGCGCGCCGGCGTCGGGAAGCTCGAGGTCGGCGGAGATCACCGACTCGCGGTAGCCGTTCTCGCACGCGCCGGGGGCGAGCGGCACCGGGCACGCCACTCCCGAGTCGGGCAGCAGGGCACTGCCCGCCTGCGCCAGAACCTGACGACGCGCGGCGAGTGTCAGCCCCGCCATTTGTAGGCGCCGGATCCTCCGCGATCCACGGCGCGATGCGCACGAACCCGGCGTCGGGGTTCTGTCCGATCCAGGCCGTCTCCGGTCCGAGCACGGGCGCGCCGCCCTTGCGGCGCTTGCCGATGATCGCCCCCTGGCCGTCGAAGGTGACGTCGTAGAGGTTGCCGACCAGGCAGGGCGTCACATTGAACCGAAACTGCGGGTTGCGCTGCACCTGCGCGAAGCCGCCGGCCTTGAAGTTGTCGGGAGACCACGGGTCCGCCGTGAAGGCCCACTGGTCGAAGGCCTCCGCCTGTAGGAGAAGCTGCGCTCCCTTGGCGTCGTAGCGGTCGTTCACGTCGATCATCCAGGCGTCCTTCGAGGTCACGGCGCCGATGCGCCCGATGGGCGTGTCGAGGACGTCGAGGGCGCGCACCGCGCCGCTGCTCAGGCCGAGAGGGCTCTGCTCCAGCTCGGTGAGGTACGCCTTGTCGAGGCTGCCGCGCACAACGCCGCCGGTCTGCGACGGGCTTCGCACCGTCCGGCCGTCCTGGTCGAGAACCAGGATCTCCCCGTCGGGAGCGAAGAGGAACAGCGTGTTCACGACCTGCGGGGAGACGGCCATGTAGGCGTAGTCCCGGCTGCCGGCCTCGTCCGGATCGCGCAGCAGAGCGACGAGCTCCGGATCCGTCGCCGCCTCGATGCGGCGCGCCGCGGCGACGTTGGCGCTGGCGGCGACGTACACGCCGTAGGTGCGCGCCAGGTCGCGGAAGGTCTCGTAGAAGGCGCGGTAGAACGTGTCGGTGGCGCCGAGAAAGAGATAGCTGATGCCGCCCTGGCCGGGATAGCGCTGCGCGTAGTAGTCGATCTGCGGCTGGTAGGCCTGCAGGAGGGCGATGAACGCGGCGGTCGATCCGCCGCTCTGGATGTTTCTCGCCGTGGTACCGCGGCTGCCGATGAGCCCTGCGATCAGACCGATTTCCTCGGGGAAGGCGACCAGGGCATCGACCGGCGCCGTCGGATCCTCCGGGCGCAGGGCGCCCGCGACGTCCCCGGCCCCGGCTTGCACCAGCTCCTCGCGCCGTGGCTGCCGCGCGTCGACGAGGGCGAACATCTTGTCGCGATAATCTTGATACGTGTCGGCATAGCTCAGGTCGAGGCGCGCGTTCACCGCGAACACGCGCACCTGGTGCGCGTCCGCCGCGCCGCCGCCGAAGACGATCGACGCTGTGAGAACGACAGCCGCCGCGCGAACCCGTCTCGTCATGAGCACCCCTCCGCAGAGCCCAGAATCAGTTCGACAAGAATGCCCGTTCCGATCCCCTTCCCCGTTCACTCCCAGATCTTCCCGGGGTTCAAGATCCCCTTCGGGTCGAAGACCGCCTTGATCCCCTTCATCAGATCGAGCGCCGGCCCGAGCGCGCGGGCCGCGTAGCGGCGATTGCCGAGGCCCATGCCGTGCTCGCCCGAGACCGCGCCGCCCAACGCCAGCGCGCTCTCCACCAGGTCGTCCTTCGCCGCCTCCGCCGCCGGCCAGGCCGGACTGCTCGCCGGCGCCGGGATCAGAGCGTGAAGGATGCCGGTTCCGGCGTGGCCGAAGAGGAATACCTGGCGCCCGTGGCGCTCTCGTGCGCGCCCCCCGGCCTCGACCAGATCGGGCAGGGCGGAGATCGGGACCGCCAGGTCGGCGCGCACGATGCCCGCCTCCGGGTCGAGCGCCGCCACGGCGCGCGTCGCATAGTGGCGGACCTCCATCCACGGATCGTGCTCCTCCGGCAGGCGCAGCGGCCGGGCGCCGCGCTCGGCGGCGATCGACTCGACGGCGGGAGCGATCTCGGCGAGGACCGCGTCGCCGCCGTGCGCCTCGAGCAGCAACGTCGGGGCTTCGGTCAGATCGAAGCCGCGCAGGCGGTTGACGGCGGCGACGGTGCTCCGATCGAGAAACTCGGCAGCGGCGAGGTCGACGCCATAGCGAAAGAGATCGGCGATGACGCGCGCGGCGGCGCGATCGTCGGGGAACGCGTACGCCCAGCGCCGCTGGCCGGCGGGTAGGCCGGCGAGCGCGAGCGTGATCTCGGTGAGGATCGCCAGCGTGCCTTCGCAGCCGATCACCAGCCCGAGCAGGTGGTAGCCGGAGGAGTCCTTGCGGCAGCGGTTGCCGAGCCGTACCACCGCGCCTGTCCCGGTCACGGCGGTGGCGGCGCGCACGTGTGCCCGCGTGCCGCCGTACTTGGCGGAGTAGATGCCACTGGCGTTGTTGGCCACCATGCCGCCGATCGTCGCGACGTCGCTGCTGCCGCCGGGCGAGGGCGGAAAGAACAGCCCGTGCGGGCGCAGCTGGCGGTTCAGCTCGGCGTAGACCACCCCCGGCTCGACGTCGACCTGCAGGTCGCCTTCCCGCACCGCAAGTACCCGAATCATCCGCGACAGGTCGAGGACGATTCCGCCGCGCACGGGAATCGGATTGCCTTCCAGGCTGGAGCCGGCGCCGCGCGCGGTCAGGGGCGTGGCCGTCTCCGCCGCGCACGCCACCACGGCCACCACCTCCTCCGTCGAGACGGGCCAGGCGACGACATCCGCGCGCCCGGCGGGCAGCGACGACTCGTCCCGCGCCACTGCCTCGAGATCGGCGCTCTGGGTGGACACGCGTTCGGGCGGCAAGAGACGGTGGAGACGCTCGGCGACCGACGCCATGCGGGGAGACTACCGCGGACGATGCGGGCAGGGAAGTGATTCAGTGCGGCATCACTGCGTGACTTCGTTCGCGTCAGCGAACGACCGGCGGCTGCGGGCGGGTGCGCTCGGCGATGTAGGCGTCCCAGTCGACCTCGGCGTGCTTCTTGTCGTGATAGCGAAGCAGCGTGTCGCGCTCCCCTCGGTACTCGAACAGGGGCACGGCGTAGCCGCAGGAGCTCTGGACGCGCTGCACCTCGACGTCGATGATCTGCCGCGTGTGCGGGCCCACCATGTCGCCGAGCCGCGCCTTCAGCGAAGCGAAGTCGCCGGTGCCGAGGGCGAGGACGCGGCCGCGGCCGTAGATGCGGAGGATCAGCGGGGGGCGTTCGAAGCTGCAGAACATCAGCGTGATCCGGCCGTGCTCGGCGACGTGCGTGGCCGTCTGATTGCCGCTGCCGGGTAGATCGACGTACGCGAGCCGGTTCGGCTCGAGGACGCGAAGCGACTGGTAGCCCTTGGGCGACAGGTTCGGGTGCGCTCCCTCGGCAGCGGTGGCGACGAAGAAGAGCGCCTGCCGTTCGATGAAGGAGACGTGGTCGGGCTCGAGCCGATCGAAGAACTTTGCCATGACTGCGGCGCTACCACGAATGCGCGCCGCGGACGAGATCCCTCGCTCGGACGTTCGTAGAACGGAGCGCGCGGGGGTGCGGCAGTGTCCGGGTCGCAGAAGGGCGTGACCAGGACCGGGCGCGGTGGCGAAGGCAGCCCGATTACTTCATGGGGCTGGCCTCTTCTCCCCTGCGCTGCGTCTGAACAAATCGCTGAGAACATCTTACAAGCTCCGCCCGCTCCCGGAGTCGCTGTCCCGTTCGCACGGGCCGGTGGGCGCGAGCGCTGCGGTGGCACGCCCGATGCACCGATCGTGCATAGAAACGTACATCGGGCTCCCAGGAGCTCGGAAAGGAGAACACGATGGGCAAGAACAGTGGCGGGCACAAGGTCGACTATCAGACGGACGCGGAGAAATTCGCGCACTCCGGCAAGGTCGGCCCGGCCGCGCGAAACGCCGAGAAAGCTCTGCAGAACGAGAAGGAGCGGCAGCGGATGAAGGAGGCCGAGAAGGTCGGCAGGGCGCCTGCTCAGAACACGGGCGGCGAGCGCTAGCAGCCCGTTGAAAAACCCCACCCCATGCTTCGACAAGCTCAGCATGAGCGGATCCCCTTCTTGATTCACGACGACTTTTTCCGCTCGTCCTGAGCTTGTCGAAGGGCATCCGGCCTTTTTCAACGGGCAGCCAGGCGTCGAACCATTCATCTTCCGGACAAGGGCGCCAGTCGAGCTGGCGCCCTTTTTTCGTTGGCTTCTTCGTACACCAATCGGCGCCGCCGAACCGGCGGCTCAGAAATGGATGTGTCAGGCGAAGACTTGCGAGAACGGCGACGAGACCGGCTTACCGGCGAGTGTCTCGTCGAGCGCCGGGGCGAGATACGACCGCCCCGTACTCTTCGGATCGCGCGAGTCGTCCACCGCACCGTGAAAGACGATGTCGCCCTTCTCGTCGGCCACGAAGACCTCCGAGGTGCGCTGCGCGCCCAGTAGGGTCGCGATGCGCGCTCCCTGGTCGTCGATCAGCCGCCCGCCGAGATGCTTCTCCTCGTGGAAGGCGAGCTTCTCCTCTAGGGAGTCGTCGCGGTTGGGGTAGATGTAGACGAAAGCCACCCCCTTGGGCCGGTAGTCTCGCTCCAGCTGCTGCAGCCGCTCGGCGTACGCGTTCGTCGCCGAGCAGGTCGTCCCGGCGACGAAGTACACCGTGACGTGATCCGTCGCATGCGAGTCGAACGGCACCTTCTTCGTCGCTGCCCCGGTGAGCTCGATGGCGTCGGCCGTGAACTGCGGGATGCGGGTGGCTGCGGCGCGTGCACTCGAGCAGGCCACCAGGGCGCCAACCGCCGAAGCGACGCGCAGGGTTGCGAAGCCGATCCTTCTCATGAGGCGAGACTATGCGCGCGCCGGCGCGAGAACGCCAGGTGGCAGAGGATTGAGGTGGGATTTGATGGCGCCGCAGGCCACAATCGTTGTTGGTGGCTCAGCGTCGCCCGCATCGCGATGTTCGAACCGCTCACCCCTCATGCGAGAGACCGAGCGCGTCAATCACGGCTCGCGTGACGTCCGACCATCTGCCGTCGGGCAATCGGGCCAGTAATGGTCCGAGCTCTTCGCGGCGTACCGAGCGTATCCACTCGGGTTTGAGAACGCACATACCAGGCAAACCATCGTCGGGTCCCAGTTGCAGCTCCCAGGCCAGGCCGCGGATCTGGGTGGACAGCGGTATGACTGGAACCAGGGACCAACTCGGCACCAGATCCGAACGACCAATGACCAGCACGGGACGCCGCTTGTCCGGGCGCTCGAAGCGGAACCAGCGGATATCGCCTCGTTCGATCACGGCCAACCGTCGGCGTCATCTTCGATGGGGCCTTGCGGCCCCGACTCGAACCATTGGCGCCAAGCCGCGGCCTGTTCGGTAGGCGACAGCACTCTCTCGTCTTCGAGGACATCGAGTCGTACGCGAACGCGCTTGCCATCCAGACCCGGCACCGAGTCCTCCAACTCGACCTGCTTTCCGTGGACGATTCCGCGAGTCTCCATCGAAGGTACGCTAGCATAGACTGTTCGCCCGCGACATCGAGCGACTAGCCGATGAGCCGGCGGTGCAATATGTTGCACGTGCTCTCAGGCCGTCGTGGCGCGGGGCGTCGTCTTGTTTGGCGCCCTGCCTGAGCCAGCGCCGAGCCGGCCAGGGCCTTGTCTCGCTTCTTGGCCTTCGGGTCACGCAGGGTTTTGGAATGGGGAACTTATGCGTCGACCCTCGCGCAGCGTCGTTTTGACGCTCCGTACCACTTCTGGAGGCGTTGCAGGCTCTGTACGCGGCGCGAACAGCCCTGCGCGCCCGCATTCGCCACTGATGCTCCGCCCGACAAGCGAGATGGTCCAGCCGCACCCTCAGCACCGAGGGGAATCGATCGCCAGAGCCCGCCGTACAGCGAGGCGATCGCAGCAGGCGGCAATGGTTCGTCGAGGAAGCCCAGCGAGATCTCGGTCACGAGCACGGTATCGCCGGATCTGGAGAGGAGGCTGGGCCGTTGGGCTCTGCAGGATCCGGAAGGCACTTGCACCGTCAATTTGATGGGCGAAATGAGCGTCCTGACGGCAAATTCAGCCCCGGAGTGATGCTGAAAGCCAATGATTTCAACTCGGTACGCTGGTCCGACCCCGCCGAAAGGCCCCAGAGCGCTCACTAGGACCGAACGGCGTGGGCGTCGTCGCGGCGCGTTTGTCTGGCCGACGGGAACTCATTCGTTGCTAATGAACTGCGCAGACCGATTCCGCGAGAGTTGTCTCGCCGGTAACCAGGTTGATGCCTGCGTGAAAACAACGGTTCTCGTCCATGCTGATCACGCCCGACGCAAGGAGGTGTGGATCTCCAGCCCGATGGGCGGACAGCCCGCATTAGCTGTGAATTTGACGTAACCCAGAGTATCAGACACAGGGGTGCGCCTTGGAAAAGACGCGGGCGGAGAAGCTGCGCGGTTTTATTACAGATTGGCCGAAGCGCACCGTCCTTTCTTCGCCTACTGGGCGCCGAACGCGCCGGACTCGGAGGCATCGGTGCCGGTTCCGGCGCGGCGTCACTTCGGGTCGATCACCCTACCCCGTGGCGACCGCCGAGTTGGAACGAAAGCGACGTCAGCGACAAGCCGCGCTGGGTCCAGGCGCTTGCCGGCGGTTGGATCGCGGGGGTTCGCAGGAAACTCACCGACCGGCTCCGCGCAACTCAGTACGAATCGCTGCTGGCCGTGGACGAGCAGCTGGGGCACATCGTCGACGATCTGAAGGCTCTTGAGTGATCGGGACACCGATGATCTTGGTCACCAGCGACAACGGCTTGGGGTGGGGCGAGCACCTCATGTGGGGATCGAAGGGGTGCCCATACGAGGAGTGTCAACGGGTTCCGCTGCTCGTCCACTATCCTCGCCGTATCGCCACGGCGAGCCACCGCAACGCGATCGCGCTCTACATCGACATCGCACCGACACTGCTGTCGTTCGCCGGCGTCGACGCGCCGGAGGCCATCGACGGCGTGAGTCTCCAGGGTTCGGCCCACCGGGCCCGAGCCGAAGAGACCTGGCGCCACGACTATTTGCTCGAGCATTGGCGCGTCGACCGCGGAGACCACCTCGATGTTCCGGCCAAGTCGCAGACGGCGACCAGTTGCGAATCTACTTCGGCGATACCAGGGCAAACCCTCGTTCGTCCGTGCTCTTCGAGTTCGACGACGACGGCAACGTTTCGTTCGGCGCGGTCAACGTCACGATCGGCAAAGACGAGAAACCAACCCTTCCGCCGGCGGGCGCGATCAAACCATCTGCCCGGAGTCAACACCAAGCTACAAGAGACGAAGCGCACGAGAGTCCAGCGAAACAAGCTCCGGCTTAGGCGTTTGGGCGAAATCGCAGTCGCCTCGGACTACGATCTACCTTTGGGGGAGAAGTCGACCGAAACAACGTCCTCACGCCCGCCTACCCGTTCGCCGACTACATTGGTGTTCGAGATGTGAGGCACGATCTACCTGGTCGAATACGAACAAATCTAGAACGCGAGCTCTACGACCTGCGAACCGATCCGCAGCAGCTACAAATCTGGCCACGATCCAGCGTACGCGGATGTGCGCCATCGGCTCGAGCAACGCCTCGAGGAGCTGCTCGCCGAGATTGCGGCGAGAACCGTGCCACCGAATCAACCAAAAAGCAATACGTGGCCATGTTCCTGTGGCTCTACTGGTTCGGTTGATTGCTGCCAGCGCAGCCATCTCCTCGAAACCACACTTCCAGTGCGTGGAATCCCTGTATCCCGGAATGGGAGCCGTCTCGGCGTCCCGCTAGGGTCGAATGGGATTCGAGCGTGGAAGTCTGCGAACGCCGAGACACGATCGAGCGTGCGGGTGTTCCTGCGCGGTTCGGTGGCGGCGGACGAGGAGGTCGCGATGACTGCGCTGAAGACACTGCAAGACGGGGGTCAGAGCATCTGGCTCGACAGCATCAGCCGGGAGCTCCTCGAGAGCGGGACCCTGTCCCGCTACATCGCGAACCTCTCGGTGACGGGCCTCACCTCGAACCCGACCATCTTCGAGCATGCGATCGCGGCGTCCGACCGCTACGACGCCGCCCTACGCCGGCACCTCGAGCCCGAGTACTCGGCAGAGCGCCTCTTTTTCGACTTCGCCCTCGCGGACATCGTCGCCGCCGCGGACCTCTTCCGGCCGATCTACGACGCCAGCGGGGGACGGGATGGGTTCGCGTCGATCGAGGTCTCGCCGACGCTGGCCGACGACGCGACGCGAACCGTCGCGGAAGGGAAGGCGCTCTTCGCGAGAGCCGGGCGCCCCAACGTGCTGATCAAGGTCCCGGGCACCGGCGCCGGTCTGGTGGCCATCGAGGAGCTCATCGCCGCGGGGATTCCGGTCAACGTGACGCTGCTCTTCTCGCGGGGGCAGTTTCGCGCGGCCGCCGAGGCCTACCTGCGAGGGATCGAGCAGCGGGTGGAGGCAGGAGGGGGCGCCTACGTCCCCTCCGTTGCGTCGCTCTTCGTCTCCCGCTGGGATGGCGCGACGGCCTCCCGCCTTCCGCCGGCGCTGGCGAATAGGCTCGGCATCGCGATCGCACAGCGCGCGTACAAGGTCTACCGGGAGATCCTCGAGTCGGATCGCTGGCGACGTCTGGCAGAGACGGGCGCGCAGCCGCAACGGCTCCTCTGGGCGAGCACCGGGACGAAGGATCCCGCGCTTCCCGCCGGCTACTACCTGACCGCGCTCGCCGCCGAGGGGACCGTCAACACCGTGCCCGAAAAGACACTGTGGAGCTTTGCGGAGAGCGGTGTCGTGGAGGGTCTCCTGGACACGGATACCGCGGAGG
>CAVRIA010000010.1:0-314180 GCA_963721115.1 uncultured bacterium | reverse complement strand
GATGGGCGGGGAGGATCGCGACGGCGTCATACGGGCTCGCGCTTTCGACTTTCTGACGGAGAAGACCTCGCTCATGGGCGAGGTCCTTCCCTGGGCGACGCTGTCCGAGGGTTTCCTCTTCGAAGGCAAGCGGGTTCCGCTGATCGGTCCGCAGGGGATCTTCAAACCGGCGGTGCTCCCGGAGATGCCGCTCAGCATCACCACCGCTCCCGTCCGAGAAGGCGAGCCGCGCCCCTACGAGGACGGTATCGATGCGACCGGATTGCTCAACTACCGGTACCGCGGCACCGATCCGAACCACCGTGACAACGTGGGCCTACGCCTTGCGATGCAGCGTCGAGCTCCTCTCATCTACCTGTTCGGTGTGGTCAAAGGGCAGTACATGCCGGCCTGGCCGGTCTTCGTCGTCGCTGACGATCCAGGCGATCTCTGTTTCAAGGTGGCTGTCGACGATCGACGCCTCGCCTTCGGCGCGGCGCAAGCCGAAGCGGACCAGGTTGTCGATGCCCGAAGAAGCTATCTCGCGACCGTAACGATGCGGCGCCTTCACCAGGCGACGTTTCGCGAGCGCGTTCTGCGCGCCTATCACGAGAGCTGCGCCATCTGTCGCTTGCGGCACCGCGAGCTGCTCGAGGCCGCGCACATCCTGCCCGACGGACACCCGCGCGGAGAACCGATCGTCCCCAACGGCCTGTCCCTCTGCAAGCTGCACCATGCCGCCTTCGACCGTCACATCCTCGGCGTACGTCCGGACTACGTGATCGAGATCCGGCGCGACATCCTGGAAGAGACCGACGGTCCCATGCTCCTGCACGGTCTTCAGGGAGTCGCAGGCAGCCGCCTCATCCTTCCGCACGGCAGCGGCAACCGGCCACGGCGGGATTTCCTCGAAGAGCGCTACGAGATATTCCGCAAGGCGAGCTGAGCTCGGGAATGAAGCTCTGGATCGGCATCACCGACGACGATTGGTTCGAGTTCCTGAGCGGTCGACCCGACCTCGACGAGGTCAACTTCTGGCAGCCGAGTGGCTCGCGCGCGTTCCGTGCCCTCGCTCCCGGCGAGCCGTTTCTGTTCAAGCTCCACGCGCCGGACCATTTCATTGCCGGCGGCGGGTTCTTCGCCCGGTACTCCGCTCTGCCCGTCGATCTCGCCTGGGACGCTTTCCAGGAGAAGAACGGCGCCGAGTCGCTCGAGCAGATGCGCGAGCGGATCGCAAAATATCGTCGCGTCGACCCGGGCAGGCGGGAGAACTTCGTCATCGGCTGCAACATTCTCGTCGAGCCATTCTTCTTTCCGCGCGACCTGTGGATCCCGATTCCCGCCGACTTTTCGCTACACGTTCAGCAAGGGAAGACCTACGACGCCGGGTCGGGTGCCGGCCTCGCGCTGTGGACGGCCGTCCGGGAGCGGCTGCACGCTGACACGCGATTCCGTGTCGCCGAAAGCGATGCGCCGATGTGGGGCACGCCGGCGCTGGTTCGCCAACGGCTCGGCCAAGGAGCGTTCCGGTCGGTTTTCACGAGTAAGGGACCCCCGTTTTTCACGAGCATGCCCCCCCCCTGATGTGGCACACGTGATCGCGTAGGTGTGTTGTTTGTCCGATCGTTCTCCTTCTCAGCGTTGGTGATTGAGTACCGCATTGCCGCCTCGGCGAGAAGCGGTCGGTGGTGCACGCGCGGCGCGTGATTGATCCGCCGCGCGTACCCCGAGCGTTCGTGGGTTATCCACAGCGGGGCTCACCGCTCTCGGTGCGCCTATGACCGGGGCCTTCCAAACGGCCCCCGAGGCGCGCCGAGGCCCCGCTGTGGGTAACCCGACCGCGTCGTGTGCGCGTGGTGCGGACCCGGCCCGCATCATACCTCCGCCTTGCGTTTGCGATCGAAGGTCGGCTTTTGCCGGGGCCGGTAGGACTCCCCGTCGATCACCAGATCGTAGGAGTTGGAGGTGAAGCGATCGATGGCCGCCTGCGCCCGGACGGGATCGGCGAAGGTGGCCAGCCACTCGTCGGGACCGCGGTTCGAGATCACGATCATGGAGGCGCGCCGATGGCGTTCGGTCATGAGCGTGTAGATGTCGCGGCTCTCCTCCGGCGTCATGGCCTCGATGCCAAAGTCGTCGACGAGGAGCAGATCGACGGCGAGCCGCTTGCGCAGCTCCACCTCGTGGCTGTGATCGAGGCGTGCGTGGCGCAGAGTCTCCAGCAGGTGATCGACGCTCTCGGCCAGCACCGAGTAGCGCCGGCGTGCCGCGATGTGCCCCAAGGCATGCCCGAGGAAGGTTTTGC
Organism: uncultured bacterium; assembly: GCA_963721115.1. Lineage (GTDB taxonomy): Bacteria > Desulfobacterota > Binatia > HRBIN30 > CADEER01 > CAVRIA01. The sequence continues at coordinate 311,896 of CAVRIA010000010.1, read as the reverse complement.
CCACTCCGACCGGACCGACGATGGTGATGTGGGCATGCGCCTCCAAGAAGCGCAAGGAGAGGAGCTCGTTGAGCAGCGCCTGATCGTAGGTGACCTTGGCCGTGGGGTCCCAGTGCTCCAGCTGCATGCTCGGATCGAGCTGGGCCTTGCGGGCCCGCGCCTCGGCCGCCGCGCTGTCACGGCGGCTGACCTCGTCACTGAGCACCAACAGCAGCAGATCGTGGTGCGCCATCTTCTGCTGGCGCGCCAGGGTCAGGCGATCGGGAAGGGTATCGAGCAGCCGGCCGAGCTTGAGCCGGCGCAGCACCGCGATCAGATCGGGTGAGATTGGGTCGCGCGGGCTCATGACGGCGCTCCGCGGTGCGAGCCGGTCAGCAGGAGCGGGAGCTGGCTGGTGGTCTCGGGCGTCGGGGCGCGCAGCGCGTACTGCCGTGGGTCGCGCAGGTAGCGCGCCGGCGGCAGCGCGCGGGTCGGCGCAGGCGCCGGCGGTGGGAGCGGATGCTTGAGCATGTTCTCCAGCCGATGCACGTTGAGCATCCGGTGTGTCAGGGCTGTCGTGCAGCAGGCCTCCACCCGTGCCTCCCCGTAGCGGCGCACCAAGCGCAGCAGCGCGTAGACCCGGCGCATGCGGGTCCACGGCAGCGGCCCAGTCAGCAGAGCCGCGGCATACCACCCGACCGCCGGCCCACACGCCGTGGCCTGGCTCTGCAGGTACGCGATGTCGCGCAACGCGTAGGGCCGTTTCTCATCGGGGAAGTCCAGTGGGTCGATGCTGCGCTCGCCCGGCTGCTTGCGCGGGTGCGTCTTGACCAGCTCCCCCCGGAAGTAGAAGCGCACGGTGGCGCGATCGGCGCGGGCCCGCACCCGCGTGCCGATCCAGCGCGTGGGCAGCGAGTACAGCGCGCGCAGCACCTGCGCGAGGTGATCGCGCCCCACCTTCGGCTCACACCACGTCGGCACATCGTAGAGGGTCGTGGGGGCGGGCAGCAGCTGCGCCGCCTCCACGCTCTCGAAGTGCTCGCGCGGCAGGCGCTGCGTGGTGCTGTGGCGGCGCATGCCGTACTCGGTCCGCGCCCACTCCAATGCCCGCTCGTGGGTCTGCTCGAGCGTCCACAGATGCTCGCCGCCAAAGCAGTCGTCGCGCGTGTCCCGCACGCTCTTCTCGACCCGTCCCTTATCTTGCGGCCGGCGCACCCGCGCCGGGTCGATGTGGAAGCCGCGCGCCTGCGCGTACTCCAGGAACACCTCGTTGAGCAGCGGCTCGAGCGGGTCCGCCGTCTGCACGATGGCCTTGGTATTGTCCGGGATCAGCACCCGGAACACGCCGCCGTAAAACTCCCAGGCCGCCTCGCACGCCGCAATCGCATCCTCGGTACGCTCGCGAAACACCGGATACACAAACCGGTAGCGCGACACGTTAGGCGTGAAAATGAACGCCTTGAACCGCCGCCGCTTCCCGGCCTCGTCTGCTTCGAGCAGCGTCATCCAGCCGGTGTCGAGCTGGAGCTCGTGGCCCGGCTCGCCGTCCGCCACCGGCACCGTCACCTCTGGGCCACCGAAGCCGAGCTCTTGCACGGCGAAGCGGTACAGCGTGCCGTAGGGAATCTCCACGCCCTGGCGCCGCAACAGCCGCTGACACTTGGTCAGCCGCACATCGGCCTTCAACCATTGCTCGATGGACGCGCGCGCCTGCTCACAGCGCGCCCACGCCTCCCCGTGCTCGCGTGCGGGCAAGGCCCGTACCCGTTGCAGCACTGCCGCGACCACCTCATCGCTTAACGCTGCAGCCGTCTCCCCTTGACGCAGTCCCTCCGCCAGTGCCGCCCGTGCGTAACGGCGCACGGTCTTCACATCGATCCCGAGCTGCGCGGCGATGCGCTTCTTGCCCGTTCGCACCAGCCACAACCGCAGCACTTCCTTGACCTCTGTCATCCTGACCTCCCGATACATCCGCCCCTCCTTCGCCGGTACTTCGGCCGGCTCCGGAGCGGTCATACCCGTCGGTCACGTGGGCTCACACGAGGGGGGCATCCTCGTGAAAAACAGAGGGGGGCATCCTCGTGAAAAACTCGCCCCCAGGGAGGGGGGCATGCTGGTGAAAAACTCACCCCTCAGAGGGGGGCATGCTCGTGAAAAAATCTGCCGCCAAGGGTCCCTTGCTCGTGAAAATCAACATCAAGGTTGGGTTTCGGATCAGAACCCGATCGACCATCACCATTCTTGCGCGGCTTTGCCCGAACCGCGTCCACGCGCGCGTTCGAAGAGAGCGTTGTGCTCGGAACGAGGCATGCGGTCGGAAGTGCAGGTTGTTACGTTGTTGAGCTGTTGGTTGTTGGGTCTTGAAGGAAATCAAAACTCCAAGGCCTCGACCTTTCGAAGAGGCGTGAGGACGAGATCGGCAGAGAGTGGCGCGGTGGTGAAGCCGTGCACGAGACCGAGGGAGTCGATTCCCGTCAGTGGCGCGTAGATTCAGGTAGTGAGGCGGATCCCGTTACGCGCGCCGACCGCCAGGTCCGGTGCAGAACGGGGAAGCGGATTCGCCTCGGAGCGGAGCCACCGGAGAGAGGGGCGCGGGGAGGGAACCGCGGCGTCTGAGCGGTTCCCTCCCCGGAGGGGCCGCAGGGGCGCAAGCCCCGCACAGAACAACCCGGTTCCTCGTGATCGAGGGGGAGGCGGAGGGGGTCTTCGCCTCCGACGAGTGGCCGGCGCCGAGCCGAAACGCGAGACTACCCCTTCAAAACGAGATACCCCTCGCGCGGAAAGTGAACCACCACCTCGCCGGCGCGCGGGTCGGTGCGCCGCAGCGCGATCTCGTCGGCGTCCAAGGTGACCAGCTCGCCGCCGACCGGATCGCGACCGTAGGCCTCGGGAAAAACCTGCACCCGATCGCCGACGCGAAGGCCGCTCGGCGCGCCCGCGTCGACGCGCGTTTCCGCGCGCGGCGTCGAGCGGCGCGCGATCTCCATCGCCTCGCCCGAGTTTATCTCGACGGGCTCGCCGTGCCCGAGCGACGCGATGCGCTCCATCCACGAGGGGATCCTCTTCAGCGGTGCCAGCAGGGCCTCGCCCCCCGGCACGCTGCCGATCGCCCATAGGGGATGATAAGCAGAGAGATCGGCGAGGCTGACCGCGTCGCCGAGCAGATAGGGCCTGCCGTCCTCGAGCTGTCGCTCGAGGAGCCCGAGCTTCGCATGGATCTCGTCGAGCTTCGACGGCACCAGCGCTTTCACCAGGTCGACGTTGACGCCGCCGGGCAGAAGCTTCTGCCGATCCTCGACGAAGTCGGGCGGGAAGATGCCGAGCCCGAAGCCGACCGTGACCAGGTCGATGAACAGAGTCTCGGCCCAGTGCGCCAGGCCGCGCTCGATCGCCGTGTGCCCCTGCGGGTGCAGGGTGGGCGACGGGTGATCGCGCTCGAGCTGGTGCGCGATCACCTTCGTGTCGCAATAGACGTCGGCACCGATCTGCAGGACCGGCGTCAGCCGGAAGCCGCCGGTGAGAGCGGTCAGGTCCGGCTTGGGCATGACCACTGGGATGTGCACCGAGCGCCAGCGCAGTTTCTTCAGCCCCATCATGAGGCGGACCTTCTCCGCGTAGGGGGAGATGTCGTAGTGGTGCAGGATCGGTTCGCTCATGGCGCCTGTTTACGTCCGCCAGTGCCGAAAGTCGAACCGGTCCCGCGCCACCGCGAGCATCGAAGTGCGTTCCTCATGGCCCGGCGGAGACCGTGAACGTGCCGTCCGAGCACTGGGTGGGAATCGCGTTGCCCACCGGGTCCGAAGCGCCGGGGTTGAAGCAGTCGATCAGGTAGTCGCCGGGTACGGCGGAGGCGAAGACGGCCACGTCGCACGAGTACATGGTCGACCCGTTGGGGATGGGATCGAGGTTGGCGAGATTGATGACGATTCCCTTCATCGCCGTACAGTTGGTGCCGGGGATGCAGCTCGTCGGCCGCAAGGAGAGGAACAGGCTCTTGTTGATGCTCGGGTCGACCTGGCAGTCGACGAAGGCGAGCGGCGCGCTCGCGTCGAACTGGATCTCGTTCTCCGTCCCGGCGATCGAGGCGTTGGTTTCCAGACCGACCGTGAACGACGAGGTGCCGCCCGGAACCCCCAGCGCGTTGCTGACCACGATCGTGGTGTCGTTCGGCAGCGTCGGCGTCGGCGTCGGCGTCGGCACGACCGGCGTCGGGGTCGCGGTCGGCACGACGCCGCTTTCCTTGCACGACACGGCGCGGCCACCGCTGCGCACCCGACAGCTGTCGATGTCGTCGCCGCGCTCGAAGCTGGCGGTGCTCAGCACGACCGTCACCGGTTCCGCGGCGAGCGGAGGCGACAGGTCGATGCCGCGCGCCGTGACGTGGGCGCGAAACAGGTTGGGCACGCGAACCGGCTGGAACTTCGCCTTGCGTTTGCCACCGGCATCGCTTGCTGCACAGTCGACGCGCGGTCCGCGCGCCGTGTTGCGCGCCCGGCACTCGCCCGCCTGCCAGGCGAGCGTCAGGTCGGCGCCGCCGGCTCCGGAGACGTGCAGGGACAGCCCGGTCGCCGTCAGGTCGTCGACGAAGTGGGCGAAGGGAGCGTTGGCGTTGACGACGGCGCGCACACTCAGCGAGCCGTTGTGGCGACTGGCGCTGCGCGCCGTATCGGCCTTGAGACGGACCTTTTCGAGGATCAAGGAGGCCGGCGCCGGCGGCGGCGTCGGAGTGGGGACTTCGACGACCACGGCGCCGTCGATGACGTCGAGCGCCAGAGCCTGCCCGTCCGCCGTGGAGCCCTCGAAGCGCGAGTTGACCAGCGGGTGGACGCCGGCCGCCGCGGTGGGGGCGATGTCGACCGTACAGGTGAAGAGCACGGCGCCGTCGGGAATGAGCGCCAGTTGGAAGGAGAAGACGAGGGCGCGTACGGCCGTGCAGTCGACGCCGACGGTGCAGCCCGGTGGCTGGAAGCCGAAGGCAGTGCCGTTCTCGTTGATCGCCGTGTTGCGCGTACACGACGTGATCGGCGTGTCGGCGTCGAAGGCGATGTCCTGCTGCGTTCCGGCGATGCTCTGGCCGTTGGTGTGAAGAACGACGTCGACGCTCACCTGCGAGCCCGGTGCGCCGGTCGCCGTGCCGGTTTCGAGCACCCCATTGGCCGCGGTGGCGCCCACCGCCGCGGAGGCTGGCGGCGGCGTGCCGCACCCCTGCCCGGCGGCTCTCGCGGCCGCCACCGCCTCGTCGACCGTGACGGCGCCGTCCCCATCGGTGTCCGCCGCCGGGCAGTCGGCCGCGCTCACGCCGGTGCCGAACAGTGCCCGCTCAGCCACCGCCAGCTCGGTGAGCGAGACGGTGCCGTCTCCGTTGCAGTCGCCGGGACAGGTCTGGGCGCGCAGCGCCGGCGCGTCCAGGAGCCAAAGAGAAGCCGCCGCCAAGCAAACCGCAGAGCCGAAGCGCGCGTGATGCATGTGGAATCCCCTCTCTAGATCTGGGTTCGACGCGAGCCTAGTCGGCGCGCATCGAGGCAGTCAACGGGTAAAATTTACTGCAGCGCACTCGTAGGGATGCCGCGGGAGGCGAAATTCCTGCAGCGCCGGCGCCGGTGGTCACCGGCGGTTACTTCGCGACGCGCTGCCGACTGAAAAGGAGGACAGGGACGGCGGGGCCGACAGGGACGGCAATCGCAGTCCTGCTGTCTCTGCCGTCGTTGCGGTCGCCGTCAGGGGCGCAGGCGCTCGAGCATGCGCGGGAAGGGGATGGCCTCGCGCAGGTGGTGCAGGCCGCACAGCCAGGTCACGACGCGCTCGATGCCCATGCCGAAGCCGGCGTGCGGCACGGAGCCGTAACGACGCAGGTCGAGGTACCAGTCGAAGGCCTCCTGCGGCAACCCGTGCTCGCCAATCCTGCGCTGCAGGACTTCCGCGTCGTCCTCGCGCTGGCCGCCGCCGATGATCTCGCCGTAGCCCTCCGGGGCGAGCATGTCGACGCACAGGGCCAGGCGCGGGTCGGCGGGGTCGGCCTTCATGTAGAAGGCCTTGCACTGGGCCGGGTAGCGGTGCACCAGCACCGGCCGGTCGAAGGCCTCGGAGATCAGCGTCTCGTCCTCGGCGCCGAAGTCGGCGCCCCACTCGACCGCCGAACCCTTGCTCTTCAGGATGTCGATCGCCTCGCCGTAGGTGATGCGCGGGAAGGGCTGGCGCACTCGCTCGAGCGCCGACAGATCGCGCTCCAGCGTCTCGAGCTCGGCGCGGCGCTTCTCGACGACGCGCTGCACGACGTACTCGACGAAGTCCTCGGCGAGATCCATGTCGCCGGCGAGGTCCATGTACGCCACCTCCGGCTCGACCATCCAGAACTCCATCAGGTGGCGGCGCGTCTTCGACTTCTCGGCGCGGAAGGTCGGGCCGAAGCAGTACACCTTGCCGAAGGCGAGCGCCCCCGCCTCGAGGTAGAGCTGGCCGCTCTGCGTCAGGTAGGCTTTGTCGTCGAAGTACGGCGTCTCGAACAGCGTGGTCGTGCCTTCGCAGGCCGCCGGGGTGAGGATGGGTGCGTCGAAGAGGACGAAGCCGCGCTCGTCGAAGTACCTCCGGCAGGCGTGGGCGAGCTCGCTGCGAATGCGCAGGATGGCGTGCTGGCGCGCCGAGCGTACCCACAGGTGGCGGTGGTCGAGCAGGAAGGCGACGCCGTGCTCCTTGGGCGTGATCGGGTACTCCGCCGCCTCGTGCACGAGCTCGATGTGCGTCACGCCCAGCTCGTAGCCGAGCGGCGCCCGCGCGTCGGCCCGCACCACGCCGCTGACGACGACCGACGACTCCTGCGCCAGGCGGCCGGTGAGGTCGAACTCCTCCGCTGTGACCTCCTTCTTGAAGACCACGCACTGCAGAGTGCCGGTGCCGTCGCGCACCAGCAGGAAGTGCAGCTTGCCGCTGGAGCGCTTGTTGTAGAGCCAGCCCTTGAGGGTGACTTCCTCGCCCGCGTGCTCGGCGACGTCCTCGATGTAGGTCCAGGTCACGGCGCCCCAGTGTAGCAGAGGAGGACGCGAGGCGTGAGACGCGATACGCGATACGCGGGTGCCCGGCGGCAACCCCTTTTTCATCGAACCCCGACGGCCAACGGCTCAACAACCACGACCTGTACGCAAATCGCCCTTGACATCCTGCGTCATTTCACATACTGAACGTTCAGTATGACTGCGACTGGACGGCCCGTACGTCCGGAGGGCGGACGGCGGGACCTGACCGACATCGCGATCGACTGCTTCGCCCGTTACGGGTACCGGGGCACCTCGATCGACCGCATCGCCAAGGCGGCCGGGCTGACCAAGGGGGCGATCTACTACTACTTCAAGGACAAGGAGGACCTCCTGTTCTCCGCCGTGAAGAACCGGGTCAGCCAGTTCGAGCACCGCGTCACCGGCGACGTCGTGCCCATCGCCGATCCCCCGGCCGCCCTGCACAAGCTGGCCGAGGTCTGCTTCGACCACGCCACCAAGAGCAATCATCGACGCTTCATCGTCACCCTGATGATCGAGGCGCTCGACAACAACGCCCGCCTCTCGGCGCAGTTCCGCGAGATGATGCAGCGCTTTCGCGCCTTCCTCACCGACATCATCGAAATCGGCCAGAAACAAGGTACGTTCCGGGCCGACGTCAGCGCCATCACGGCCGCCGGGGTCTATGCCGGCGCCGTGATGGGCGCCGAGATCCAGTACTACCAGGATCCGAAAGCGACCGATCTGGAAGGCATGCTGAAGGCCTTCGTCGATCAGTATCTCATGTGGCTGAGCGCGTCGCCGGCGGCGCGCGCTGCCGGGAGGAAATGACCATGGTGAGTTTCCAGCCGTCGGAAGACCAGCAGATGGTGCGCGACACCGTCGCGGCCTTTGCCGCGGAGCAGGTGCGAACCGCGTCGCGCGACGCCGACGAGAGAAACGAGGTGCCGGTCGCGCTGGCGCAACAGGCCTGGGAGCTCGGCATCGTGCAGAGCGCCATTCCCGAGCAGTACGGCGGCGCCGGCGACACCCTCTCGGCGATCACCAGCGCCCTGGTCTGCGAGGAGCTCGGCTGGGGCGACCTGTCGATCGCGCTGCACATCCTGGCGCCCCGCCTGGTCGTCTACCCGGTTCTCGCGCTCGGCACGGAGGCGCAGAAGAAGGAGATCCTCCCGGTGTACGCGGGGGCGGAGTTCACGCCGGGAACGGCGGCGGTGATGGAGCCCGACTTCCGCTTCGATGCCAACGAGCCGGCCACCACCGCGGTGCGCCGCAACGGCGACTGGGTCCTGAACGGCGCCAAGTGCTACGTGCCCCTGGTCTCCGACGCGCGCCATACTCTGGTGTACGCGCGCGCCGAGGACGGCCTCGGCGCCTTCGTCGTTCCCGCCGGAAACCCCGGCGTCAACGTGGCCGAGCGCGAGAAGAACATGGGCATTCATGCGCTGGCGACCTACGAGCTGACCCTGGAGGACTGCGTGGTGCCGGCGAGCGCGCGGCTGAGCGGCGAGCTGAAGCCCCTCCTCAACCGCTCGCGCGTAGCCCTCGCCTCGCTCGCCGTCGGCGTCGCCCGCGCCGCCTTCGAGTACGCCCGCGACTACGCCAAGGACCGCCACGCCTTCGGCGTCGCCATCGCGCAGAAGCAGGCGATCGCCTTCATGCTGGCGGAGATGGCCACCGAGATCGACGCCGCGCGCCTGCTCGCCTGGGAGGCGGCGTGGAAGATCGACCGCGGCGAGAACGCCACCCGCGAGGCGTGCCTGGCCAAGAACTACGCCGACAACATGGTCCTCAAGGTCACCGACAACGCGCTTCAGATCCTCGGCGGCCACGGCTACATCCGCGACCACCCGGTCGAGCTGTGGCTGCGCAACGGCCGCGGCTTCGCCGTGTTCCAGGGCCTGGCGATGGCGTGAAGAAGCGGAGAGTCGAGAGTCGAGAGCGCGAAGGAAGAATGGACGCGAAGAACCGAGGAGATGGCCATGATCGATTTTGAACTGTCCCCGGAGACCGAGAACGCGCGGCAGATGATCCATATGCTGGCCGAGCAGACCATGCGGCCGATTGCGCGCGAGTACGACGAGCGCGAGCACGAGGATCCGACCGAGTGGCACAGCCTGATGTGGACCGTGTCGAAGGACAGCACGGTCGGCTTCGGCGGCGACAAGAGCGGCAAGGACAAGAAGGGGAAGAAGGAGGGAGAAGGTCTCGGAGCGCTCGCTGGCCAGCGCCGTCACCATCGAGGAGCTCTCCTGGGGCGACGCCGGGCTCTACCTGAGCATTCCCAACCCCGGCCTCGGCGGTGCCGCCGTGGCCGCCGCCGGCACCCCCGAGCAGCGCCAGCGATTCCTCGCCCGTTTCAAGGACGGGGCGCCGAAGTGGGCGGCGATGGCGATCACCGAGCCCGGCGCCGGCTCCGACTCCGCCGCCATCACCAGCACCGCGGTGCGCGACGGCGACCAGTGGGTGCTGAACGGCACCAAGATCTTCTGCACCAGCGGCGAGCGCGCGCTCGACAAGTCGGACGGCTTCGTGGTCGTGTGGGCCACGGTCGACAAGTCGGCCGGCCGCGCCGGCATCAAGGCCTTCGTCGTCGAGGCCGGCACGCCCGGCGTGACCGTCACCAAGGTGGAGGACAAGCTCGGCATCCGCGCCTCCGACACGGCCTCCATCGTCTTCGAGGACTGCCGCATCCCGCTCGACAACCTCCTCGGCAGCGCCGAGGTGAAGACGAAGTCGAGCGAGGGCTTCAAGGGCGTGATGGCGACCTTCGACGCCACCCGCCCGGCGGTCGCCGCCAGCGCCATCGGCATCGGCCGCGCCGCGGTCGACTTCGTCCGCGAGGCGTTCACCAAGGCGGGGATCGAGATCCGCTACGATACGCCGCCGACCAAGCTGACGGCGCTCGAGCGCGACTTCATGGAGATGGAATCCAGCCTGCAGGCGGCGCGGCTGCTCACCTGGCGCGCCGCGTGGATGATGGACCACGGCATGCACAACAACCTGGAAGCGTCCATGTCGAAGGCCAAGGCGGGGTTGGCGGTGACGCAGGTGACGCAGAAGGCGGTCGAGCTGCTCGGCCCGCTCGGCTACTCGCGCAAGCTGCTGCTCGAGAAGTGGATGCGCGACGCCAAGATCAACGACATCTTCGAGGGCACACAGCAGATCAATCTGATGATCATCGCCCGGCGCATCCTCGGCTACTCGAGCAAAGAGCTCAACTGAGCCGCCGGCGCTGCGACGTCACCGGTCGGCGCGGCCGCGCACCGGCCGGGCTCGACGCGCGCGCGCGCCTCGATCTACCGCGGTTGTTCTGCCGTCGACCGGCGTGATACATCAACCAGAATCATGGCGACGTACTGGATCGGCACGTCGGGCTACAATTACAAGGAGTGGCGCGGACGCTTCTACCCGGAAGGCCTTCCCGACGCGGAGATGCTGCGTTACTACGCCGCCAAGTTCGCCACCGTCGAAATCAACTACACGTTCTACCGCCCCACCAGCGTGCGCCAGCTGCAGGGTTGGGCGAAGGAGACCCCGAGCCGCTTCGCCTTGTCGCTCAAGGCGCCGCGCCGCATTACGCACGATCTGCGGCTGCGTGACGCGGCCGACCTGGCAGGTGACTTCTGCGAGACGGCGCGCGCCCTGCGCGACAAGCTCGGCCCGATCCTCTTTCAGCTGCCGCCCTTCCTGAAACGCGACGTGCCACGCCTGGAGGACTTCCTGCACCAGATGCCGACCGGCTTCCGCGTCGTCTTCGAGTTCCGCAACCCGACGTGGCTGGCCGACGAGGTCTACGAGTGCCTGCGGCGCTTCAACGTCGCGCTGTGCGCGGTGCACAACCCCGAGCGCAACGTGCCGATCGAGGTCACCGCCGACTTCGGGTACTTCCGCCTGCGCCAGCCCGACTACAGCGACGAGGACATCGAAGCCTGCGCGCGCCGCATCCAGGACGCCGCCGGCGAATGGCGCGACGTGTTCGCCTACTTCAAGCACGAGGAAGAGGCGCGGGGCCCAGTGCTCGCCGCCAAGCTGCGCTCCCTGCTGGAGGGAGACGCCCCCTCCGTCGCGGCCGAGATGTGAGTCGCCGCGGACGGGCGGGCGAAGGTGTTCCTCTCGCGCCGGTCTTTCGATGACGGCTCGCCGCGCGAAGATCCGACACCGGAGTCGTACGTTCGACATCGGCGGCGGCGACACCGTCTCGGCGGTCGTCGCCCGTCCGACCGCTCCGGCGGCCGGTGAGACGACGGTGATCCTGGCGCACGGCGCGGGGGCGAACATGACCAACTCGTTTCTCGTCGCCGTCGCCGACGGCCTGGCCGAGCGCGGCTACACCACGGTGCGCTTCAACTTCCGCTACACCGAGCGCGGCCGGCGCGCGCCCGATCGGGCGGCGGTGCTCGAGGCGTGCTACCGCAGCGTCGTCGAGCAGGTGCGCGCGGCGCTGCACCCGCGCCGGCTGGTGATCGGAGGCAAGTCGCTCGGCGGGCGCATGGCCTCGCGCATCGTCGCCTCCGGGGTCGACGTCGACGGCCTGATCTTCCTCGGCTACCCGCTGCACCCGGCCGGCAAGCCCGATGACCTGCGCGTCGAGCACCTGATCGCCATCCGCACGCCGATGCTGTTCTTCGCCGGCACGCGCGACTCGCTCTGCGACCTCGACCGCCTGCGCTTCAACGTCGGCTTCCTGACGGCGCCGACCACCGTGCATGTCATCCCCGACGGCGATCACTCCTTCAACGTCCTCAAGCGCACCGGCCGCAGCCCGGAGGAGGTGAGGGAGGAGATCGTCGCTGTGAGCGATCGGTGGATGGATGGGATCGGTTGTTAGTTTCGCCCCCGGGCTGCGCCGGATCATTCGAGCTGAGAAACACACGGACTTCCGGAACAGGCTGAGGCTGAGGCTCAGGCTCGGGCTGAGGACGGTGCGCGCTTCGCGCGGTCTTTGGGGTCGATCCCCAGCCTCAGCCCGAGCCCCAGCCTTTGCCTACGAGCCCGGGCACAGCCCGGGCGAGCTTCAGGCTCAGTTGTTGGTTGTTGGGTTCCTTTCGGCCAACCAACGACTCAACAACCCAACAACCCATTGGGCTGCTCTGAATGGGTAAGGCGCGGCGACGCAAGCAGGAGCGCGCTCCGGCGCCGGAGCGGATACAGGCCGCGGCGCCGCGCGCCGATCGAACGCGGCCGGCGCACCGGATTCCGACGCTCTGCGCCCTCGCTCCGCTGCTGCTGATCGCGGTCGGCGCCGCGCTCTACGCCAACAGCTTCGCCGTTCCGTTCCTCTTCGACGACCACTTCGACATCCTCGGCAACCCCTTCGTCGAGACGCTGCAGTCGCCGCTGTTCTACCTGACGCACGCGCGCGGCCTCACCGAGCTGACCTTCGCCCTGAACCGCGCCTGGGGCGGCACCGACGTGTGGGGGTACCACCTGGTCAACGTCCTGGTTCACCTCACCAACGCGGTCCTGGTCTTCCTGCTGGTCCTCGGAACCCTGCGGCTTCCCTACTTCGAAGGCAGGTACCGCCGCCATGCCGCTGCGCTCGCCCTCTTCGTCGCTCTGGTCTTCCTCGCCCATCCGCTGCAGACGATGGCGGCGACCTACCTGGTGCAGCGCTCGGAGAGCCTGGCGGCGCTGTTCTACCTGCTCACCCTGCTGCTCGTTCTGCGCGGCGCGGGCGCGACGAGCAGCGGCGGGCGCGCGGCGTGGTACGGCGCCGCGCTGCTGGCCGGCCTTCTCGGCATCCTCGGCAAGCAGACCGCGGCGACACTGCCCCTGACCGCGCTGCTCTACCACTTCTGCTTCCTGTCCGGAGAGCGGAGCCGCGCCCGGGCCGGCCGCTGGCTGGTCTTCGCCCTCCTGCTGCTGCCGCTCGCCTACGGCCTGTACCTGTCGCGCCACTATCTGATGGCGCCGGCGGGCGTCGACGACGGCGTCACGCCGCGCGCCTGGCTCTACATCCCGACCGCGGGCCTGCAGCTGGGGGTCGCGCCGCTGCGCTACCTGCTCACCCAGGCCGGCGTCGTCGTCTGGTACCTGCGCCTCTTCGCGCTGCCGACGCGCCTGTGCTTCGACTACGGCTGGCCGCTGGTCGACTCGCCGTGGCAGGCCGGCGTGCTGCTGCCGCTGCTCGGCCTGCTGGCGCTCGCCGCGGCGGCGGTGTGGAGCTTCCGGCGCTACCGGCTGGCGACCTTCTGCCTCGGCTGGTTCTTCCTGACGCTGGCGCCGAGCTCGAGCGTGATCCCGCTGAGCGACGCGGCGTTCGAGTACCGCATGTACCTGCCCCTGGTCGGCCTGGCGTGGCTGACCGTCGTCGGCGCCCACGACGCCCTGCGCGCCCTGGCGGCGCGCCGCGGCGCCGCGGACCGCGTTCCTTGGAGCGCCGCCGCCGGCGCCGCCGCGCTGTGGGTGGTGGCGCTCGGCGCCCTCACCGTGGCGCGCAACTCGGTCTACCGGAGCGAGCTCCGCCTCGATGCCGACTCGGCGGCCAAGGCGCCGGGCAACTGGCGCGCGCAGTTCAACTACGGCAGCGACCTGGTGCGCGCGGGGCGGGCGGACGAGGCGGTACCGTACCTCCAGGAGGCCGTGCGCCTGGCGCCGGAGATGGGCACGCCGCGCGTTCAGCTCGGCTCGATCTACCTGCAGAAGGGGCGGCTCGACGAGGCCGAGGCGGTGCTCGAGCCGGCGACGAAGGTGCTGGAGGAGAGCGTCGTCGCCGCCGCCTACCGCCAGATCGGCTTCATCCGCCAGAGCAGGGGAGATCTCGACGGCGCCCTGGCGGCGTACGGGCACGCCCTCGATCTGAAGCGGGACTGGGGCGTCGTCAACCGCCAGATGGCGCGCATCCACGCCTCGCGCGGCGAGTGGGGGTACGCGGCGAATCATTACAACGATCTGATCGAGCGCGATCCGAAAATGGGCGCCGGCGTGCGGGTGGAAGCGGCGGAGGCGAACTTCCACGCCGGGGTCGGCATGCTCGGGTACGGCGATCACGAGCACGCCGTCGATTTCCTCGAGCACGCGGTGCGCCTGCGCCCGGAAGACGCGGCGGCGCATCACTACCTCGCCGTCGCCCTGTCGCGGCTCGGCCGCTGGGACGAGGCGAAGGCACAGCTGGAGCTGGCGGCGCGCGACGATCCCGACGACTTCCTGGTGTACCGGAACCTGCTGCGCGCCCGCCTGCACCGCTGGCTGCTGGCGCCACCGCCGGCGGCCCAGTGACTCAGCGACGCACTGATTCAATACTTCAGCACGCCAGCACTCCAGCGCTGAAACAAGCTGACACGTCAGCACGTCAGCACGTCAGCACGTCAACACGTCCCCACGTCAGCACTCTCCCCTTGCCTCTTCCGCGGGCGGCGATTACACAGGCTCGATCGGTGTCTCTGCGTGAGTGATCTTCGCAAACGAACGGCGCGGCGGGCGCCGGGACGGACTTCGGGAAGGCGCCGCCTGGCGGCGCTCTGCTGCGGCGTGGCGCTGCCGCTCGCGCTCGCCGGCGCCGCGCGGGCGTGCGTCGGGGACTGCGACGGCGACGGCGAGATCAGCATCAGCGAGCTGGTCCTCGGGGTGAACATCGCGCTCACCGCGCAGCCGATCGCGAGCTGCCCGAGCTTCGACCGCGACGGCAGCGGCGAGGTGACCATCGACGAGCTGCTCGCCGCCGTCAACGTCGCCTTCGGCGGCTGCCCGAACACGCCCACCCCGTCGTCCACCGCGACGACGACCGGCACCCCGACCGTCACGCCGACTCCCACCGTCAACCATCCCCCCGTGGTGCCGGCCGAAGAGATCTACCGCACCTTCCCCGGCGCCGAGATCGATCGCCCCCTGGCGGCGTCGGACCCGGACGGAGGCCCGTTCTCCTGCCAGGCGACGGATCTGCCCGCCGGGGCGTCGTTCGACACGGCGGCGAAGGTCCTCCACTGGACGCCGGCGGCGGACCAGCTCGGTCCCTTCTACGTCCCCTACACCTGCACCGACCAGGGGCAGCCGCCGCTGTCCTCGCCGGGGCGGATGATCTTCAAGGTCGACCCGCCCGACTCCTGCTCGATCACCAGCTGCGACCCCGCCACCGGCTGTACCACCGATGCTGCCGCCGGTGACCCAGAGCTGCTGCACGGCGGAGCCCACCGTGCGCGTCGCCGAGCCGCAGGCCGACTGCCCGGGCGGCCGGGTGCTGTTCTTCGGCCAGAATGAGATGACAGGCTTCGGCCGCCTGCAGAACTGCGACCGCCTGCACGTGCGGAACTTCGCGCAGACGGGCGCCCAGGTCAGCTTCCACGTCGAGACGCGCTGCCTGAACATCAACAACCGGATCCGCCTCAGCGCGCGCATGGTCAGCTACAGCCCCGAGATGGCGCAGGACACGCGACTCCTCTTCGACCAGGAGGTGCAGGTCTTCTTCGCCCAGGACCCCAGCGGCTTCGAGCAGACGTACTACGTTCCCTTTCAGGTGCTCAGCGGCGGCGCCCAGTCGACCTTCTTCGACCTGGACGGCGCCGAGGCCAACCTGGTGGTCACCGCCACCGACACCGACGGCAACAGCGTGACCGGGCAGGTCCGTCTGGTGCTCGGCTTCGACGTCGTTCCCGACCTGCCCGACGTCGACCCGACGCCGGTTCCCTGACCCTCCGGCCTACGGCTCCAGCGTGCAGGTGTTGCTGCAGCCGTCGCCGTTGACCGCGTTGCCGTCGTCGCACTCTTCGCCGGCCGTCGTGATCCCGTTGCCGCAGGCCGTGAGGGTGCAGTTGGAGTCGCAGCCGTCGCCGTCGGTCTGATTGCCGTCGTCGCACACCTCGCCGGGGAAGGTCGGGAAGAGGCTGCTCGGCAGCTCCTGGATGCCGTTGCCGCACACCGGCTCGGGGCACGGCACGCCGTCCTGGACGTAGGCCTGGATGCCGATGCAGTCGGCGCGCCCGGTGAGGTCCTGCAGGAAGGTGGTGGCGTCGCGGCCGTACAGGGCGGAGAAGTCCGGCTCGGAGCACTGCCCGCGCAGATCCCGAGAAACCTTCTCGGTCGCGCGGGCGATGAGCGCCGAGGCGCGGGCGATCAGGGCCGTCTTCTCGCTCAGCGGCATCTGGACGGTCGCGATGCGGTCCATCGCCCGCTGGCGCAGCCGGAACGTGTAGCGCATCAGAGTGGTCACGGCGCGCGCGGTGGCCTCGACGCAGGCGTTCTGGGCGGGGCCGGTTGGTGCCGCGCCGGCGCCGCCGGCCAGCGCCGCGTCGTAGACCGCCGACTCCGCCATGCGCTGCCAGCGCCGGCAGAAGTCGTTCAGGTCCTGGTCGGCGTCGAACAGGCCGAGGAAGCCGAGGTCGCCGAGCTGGCGGTCGCTGCAGAAGTCGACCTGGTTCAGGGCCTCGCGCACCACCGTCTCCTTCGCGGCCTTGGCGGCGGCCTCGTCGCAGGTGCCGCCGGAGAGGACCGTGCCGTCGCAGTCGACGCGAATGTCCCAGCTGCGGGCGGCGCACATGGCCATGGCGCTGGCGAAGCGGCGCTGGCAGAGGGCGCTGCCGGTGGGAAAGCCGCCCCACTGCTCGAGCGTCACGCGGCCGCCGTGCGCGTGCGCCGTGGCGGCGAAGGAGGGCAGGAGCGTCAGCAACGCCGCGACGACCGTCCAAGCCGGCCGCGTGCGGCCGCCAACCACCTTCGTGTTCCGCCTCATCGGCACCGCTCACCGTACCCGCCGGCGTCGTGCGAGGCAACTCGTCCCAGACGTCCCGACCTCGCGCAAGAGGAAGAGACTCATCACCACGTCGCCACGAGCTCCACACGCCCGAAGATACAGGAAAAAGGCAACCACGAAGGACACGAAGGTGGGAAGGAAACCGCTGGGGCAAGCCGAGGGGGAAGGTACGTTCGAAAGGATGCATCCCGTTTTCGTTTGCGGTATGGTGCCCGGCGACTTGGAATTTGCTTCATCGCTTCGGGGAGCACGGGAAAACGAACCGCCGATTGTCCAACCCGGATTGCAACAAACCATCGATTTTACCGCGTCTCTTTGCTGAAGCCGCCCACGCCGCTGCGGCGGAAAAATCTCGGGCACGGGAGAGGATCGAACCATGAGACGACTGACCGATGTCGATCGGCGAGGGGTTTCGTCGAGCAGGGCATGGAGAGCACTGCGCGCCGCTTCGATCGCCGCGCTGGCCTGCCTGATCTCGCTCGCCGCGGCGCCGCGCCTGCTGGCCTGCACCGGCGACTGCGACGGCGACGACGCCATCGCCATCCAGGAGCTGATCCGCGGCGTCAACATCGCCCTCGGCACCATGGACCTGAAACAGTGTCCCGAGTTCGACTCCAGCGGCGACAACCAGGTCACGGTGGACGAGCTGATCAGCGCCGTCGACTCGGCCCTGAACGGCTGCCCCGTACCGCTCATCAGCACCATCGTCGGCACCGGCGTCGCCGGGCTCAACGAGGACGGCCTGCCGCCGCTGCAGACGTACCTCTACCTGCCGCAGGACGTCACCATCGGTCCGGCCGGCCTCGTCTACTTCGCCGACTGGAACAACCACCGCATCCGCCGCATCAAGGACGGCGTCGTCGAGACCGTCGCCGGCACCGGCGACTTGGGCGACGCCCACGACGGCCCGTCGCTGGAGACCAACTTCAACCACCCGACCAACGTCTACTTCGACCACGAGGGCCGGATGATCATCGCCGCCTGGCACAACAGCAAGGTCAAGCGGGTGGACTTCACCACTGGGCTGATCGAGAACCTCGCCGGCACCGGCGCCCGCTCCTACGGCGGCGACGGCGGGCCGGCCAACGAGGCGATCCTCGACCTGCCGAGCTCGGTGGTGGTCGACAGCAACGACAACATCATCATCTCCGACCAGGCCAACTACCGGCTGCGCTTCCTCGAGCCGAACGGCATCATCTCGACCATCTGCGGCACCGGCGAGCCGGGCTACAGCGGTGACGGCGGCCCGGCCATCGACGCGCAGCTCGACGCGCCCAAGGGACAGTCCGCGGCGCCCGCCGGCCGCATCGACATCGACGACCGCAACCGCATCTACATCGCCGACACCGGCAACCACGTCGTCCGCATGATCAACGAGGTGGGGACCATCACCACCATCGCCGGCACCGGCGAGGCGGGCTACAGCGGTGACGGCGGCCCGGCCACGCAGGCGCAGCTCAACACGCCGAGCGACGTGGCGGTGGCGCACAACGGCACCATCTACATCGCCGACACGATGAACAACGTCGTGCGGCACGTCAAGCTCGACGGCACCATCGAGACGGTCGCCGGCACCGGCGAGCGCGGCTTCAGCGGCGACGGCGGCCCGGCGACCGAGGCGACGCTCGATCGCCCCTACGGCCTGACCGTCGGGCCGAACGGCAACGTGTACGTGTGCGACACGCACAACCAGCGCATCCGCGAGATCACCGGCACGGCCGGCGAGATTCCGCCGACGCCGATCCCCAGCCCGACGCCAGTGATCATTCCGTGCTCGGACGAGGTCGGCACGCGTCTGCACCTACGCCGGCACCGGGCAGACCGGCTTCAACGGCGACGGCCTCGACCGCCTGCACACGGTCCTGTACTGGCCGTTCGACATCGAGTTCACCCCCTCCGGCCGCCAGATCGTCCTCGACTGGAACAACCACCGCGTGCGCGAGATCCTGCCCGACGGCACGTTCACGACGATCATGGGGACGGACTTCGTCGGCGACGGCCCGCTCGACTTCAGCGACCTGACGCCGGAAGGCGCCGATCCGCTCACCGTCAACCTCAACCACCCGACCGACATGAAGGAGCTCTCCAACGGCGACCTGATGCTGATGGCGTGGCACAACCACAAGATCCGCGAGCTGGTGAAGAGCGACCAACCGGGTGTTCGTCGTCGGCGGACGCGGCGCCGATTTCAAGGGCGACGGCGGGCCGTTCAAGGACGCGCTGATCAACCAGCCGCCGCACGGCGAGTTCGATGCGCACGGCAACCTCTTCTTCATCGATCAGCGCAACGAGCGCATCCGCGTCATCTACAACTTCGACCAGGACCGCGGCGACGGCATCATCCAGACGGTCGTCGGCACCGGCGTGCAGGGCTTCAACGGCGACGGCGTCGCCCTGGAGACGCAGGTCAACTTCCCGGCCGGCGGCAACCCCGAGCCCAGCGGCAGCCTGGCGATCGACCAGGCGACCGGTACCCTCTACTTCTCCGACACCGACAACAACCGCATCCGCAAGGTCGTCTTCACCTCGCCGGACTTCCTGCAGGGCGCGGTGACGACCATCGCCGGCACCGGCACGCCCGGCTTCAGCGGCGACGGCGGCCCGGCCGACCAGGCGCAGATCGACTACCCGGAGGACATCGAGATCGGCCCGGACGGCAACGTCTACTTCGCCGACACCGACAACAACCGGGTGCGCATGATCGACCTGGCCGACAACACGATCCATACGGTGGCGGGCAGCGGCGAGAGCGGCTACAGCGGCGACGGCGGTCCCGCCCTCGAGGCGGCGTTCACCCGCCCGTTCGGCGTCGCCTTCGACGCCAACGGCGACCTCTACATCTCCGACACCTTCAACAGCCGCATCCGCAAGGTGAAGCGGTGAGAGGGGCCGGGATGGGAGAGACGCGGCGAGTCGACTCATGTTCCCGGCCCGCGTAGCGTGACCGGGAGGTTCTGATGATGCGGGCGATACGGATCGCGGCGCTCGGCGCCGCGCTGGGGGTCGTGCTCGGCGCCGCGGCGGCGCATGCCGCGTGCGTCGGCGACTGCGACGGCGACGGCATGGTGGCCGTCAACGAGCTGATCCGCGGCGTCAACATCGCGCTCGGCAACACGGGCATCGATCAGTGCCCGGTGTTCGACACCGACGGCGACGGGATGGTCGGCATCAACGAGCTGGTCGCCGGAGTGAACGCGGCCCTGAACGGCTGCCCGATCGAGCCGATCTTCCCCTCCGACTACCGCGACACCTACACCGAGGTGCGCGACTGCCGTAACAGCAGCTCCCACGTGGCCATGATCCGCGTTCTGGCCAATGACGTCGCCGCCCAGGCCTACCTCGACGAGGCCAACCCGCTGCCGGTGGGCAGCATCCTGGTCAAGGAGGAGTACGACGGCGTCGACTGCTCCAACGACAACGAGCTGGTGCGCTGGCGCGCCATGCGCAAGGAGGCGCCGGGCTTCGATCCGGAGGACGGCGACTGGCACTGGCAGTGGGTGGAGCCGGACCGCAGCGTCAAGTACGATGACAAGTCGACCTGCATCGCCTGCCACCGCGCGCCCGAGTGCCTGGCGCGCGACTACATGTGCACGCAGGACGAGGATGTGCCGCCGCGCGGCACCCTCTCCACCGTGCTCGAGAACCTGCCCGGCGCTCTGCTGTCCGTCGCCGGCACCTCGGCCACCGACGTCTACGCCGTCGGCGCCGACCCGGGCGACAAGGGCGACGGGCTGGGTCCGTACGTCCTGCACTACGACGGACAGAAGTGGGAGCGCCTGCTGACCGGCGCCAGCGGCGACCTGTGGTGGATCAGCGTCACGCCGATCGACGGCTCGTTCTACATGGCCGGCGCGGGCGGGCTGATCCTCCAGTACGACCTCGCCACCAAGACGTTCACCCGCCACCAGACGCCCGGCACCGAGACCCTCTTCGGCATCTGGGGAACCGGCGCCAGCGACCTGTGGGCGGTCGGCGGCGACCTCGACACGGGCGAGGGCGTCGTGTGGCACTTCGACGGCCAGATGTGGACGGTGCAGGACCTGAGCAGCGTCTACCCGCAGGGCCTGCCGGTCCTCAACAAGGTCTGGGGGCGCGGCGCCGGCGACGTGTGGGCGGTCGGCTCGGCCGAGGACCTCGGCGTCATCCTGCACTACGACGGCGTGAGTTGGTCGAAGGTGGACTCCGGCAGGGCGGGACCTCTGTTCACCGTGCACGGCAACGACTCGATCGTCGTCGCCAGCGGCGGCTTCCTCGACGGCTCGCTGCTGGAGAGCGACGGTGGCGCCTTCCAGGACCGCACGCCGCCGCACGCCCAGCAGCTGAACGGCGTGTTCATTCCACCCGACGGGCGCGGCGTCGCCGTCGGCCTGCAGCGCTCCGTGGCCATCCGCGCCGCCGGCAACTGGCAGATCCGCGAGCCCGGCCTCAACACGATCGTCGACTACCATGCCACCTGGGTCGACCCGGACGACGGCGTCTGGGCCGTCGGCGGCGACCTGAGCGACCCCCCGACCCGCGGCGTCCTCGCCTACGGCGGCAAACAGGGCACGATCCCGTCGACGATCACCACGCGGTGCCCCACGGCCGGCACGACCGGCGCGGGCGCGGTGAGCTACTCGGGCCAGATCGTTCCGCTGCTGACCGAAGCTCATTGCCTCAACGCGTCGTGCCACGCCGGCCCCTTCGTCTCCTCGAACTTCGACCAGACCACCTACGCGGGCATGTTCGCCCCGGGCGACGAGGCGACGAGCCTCGGCGTCTGTCCGATCGTGCCCGGCGACCCCGACCACAGCTACATCGTCGAGAAGATCGGTCCCAGCCCGCGCATGGGCGTGCAGATGCCGAACACCTTCCCGCCGCTCAGCGAGATGCAGATGGGCCTGATCCGGGACTGGATCCTCGAGGGCGCGCCGAACAACTGACGGAGGGTGGGTCGATCGCACAGCTCTCGCGCTGGAACGCGACCTCGGGACGCGTCTCTCGGGGCGTCCCGCGCAGCCTGAGATCGCGCGCCGGCGTCGGTCTCTCGCTGTTGGTGCTGGTCCTGGTGCTGGCGAGCGGCTGCGGTGACGACGGCGGTGATCCCGCGCCGACGCCCACCGCGACCGCTTCGCTCACCGCGACGCCGAGCGCCACCCAGACGCGCATCGCGACGGCGACGTCCACCGCCACGGCGACGCCGACTTCCAGCGCGACGCCGACGAGCACGGCGACGGCGAGCGGTACGCCGACCGCCACTCCCACCCCGACCCCGACCGGTACGCCGACGGCGACCGCCACGCCGAGCGCGACGGCGACCGAGACTCCCACCGCATCGCCAACGGTCGACGCCGACGTCCACCCCGACGCCGCCGCCGACCGAGACGCCGACGCAATCGTGCGAGGAGCCGGGCGTGATCTGCACCGTCGCCGGCACCGGCATGTCGATCTTCGACGGCGACGGCCATCCGGCTCTGCAGACGTCCTTCTACTTCCCGATCGACATGCTCTTCGATCCCCAGGGGAGGCCGGTGATCATCGACTGGAACAACCTGCGCATCCGCCGCATCGACGACGACGGCACGATCGAGACCATCATGGGCGTCGGCTTCGAGGACTTCCCCACCGACGGCGCCCTGGGGATCGAGACACCCCTGCACCACCCGAGCGACATCGAGTACGACGACCAGGGACAGCTCTACGTCGCCGGGGACCACGTCCCGGTCGTGTTCCTCCTCAATACGGAGGGCCGCGTGTACACGGTCGCCGGCACCGTCGACTACGGCTATTCCGGCGACGGCGGCCCGGCCCTGCAGGCCGAGATGGGGACGCCGTTCGGCGTGCTTCCCACCAACGACGGCGGCTTCTATGTCAGCGACGTCGATTTCCACGTCGTCCGCTACGTGAACGCCGCCGGCATCATCCAGACCATCGCCGGCACCGGCGTGCAGGGCTACTCGGGAGACGGAGGGCCGGCGACCGAGGCGAAGATGGCGGGTCCGTCGCGGCTGAAGATCGGGCCGGACGGGGCGCTGTACGTCTGCGAGACGCGGAACCACGTCATCCGCCGCATCGACCAGAACGGCATCATCAGCACCTGGGCGGGCACCGGCTCGCGCGGCTACAGCGGCGACGGCGGCCCGGCGACGGCGGCACAGCTCGACACCCCCTACGACATCCACTTCGCTCCGAACGGCGACGCCTACATCGCCGACACGGGCAACAACGTCATCCGGCGCATCGACGGCAACGGCGTCGTCAGCACCGTGGTCGGCACCGGCGATCCCGGCTTCGACGGCGACGGCGGCGATGCGCGCAACTGCCTGCTGAAGCGCCCCTCGAGCATCGTCTTCGACAAGGACGGCTCAATGTGGCTGTGCGACACCTCGAACCAGCGCGTGCGGCGGGTGTGGCACTTCCTCAGTTTGTATCCGTAGGGTGAGCCGGTGAGCCAGTGCGCCAGTGAGCCGGTGAGCGGGTGAGCCAGTGATCGGGGTGGATTCCGATACTGGCCTACCGGCGCACCGGCTCACCGACTCACTCACTGCTTCTGCTGCTGTTTCGACGTGAAGATGTCGGTGATCTCGGGTTGGGAGAGCGGGCGGGTGAGCAGCTGCAGGCCGCTGATCGAGGCCGACGCGACCGGGCGTTGCCCGGCGAAGGCAGATCCGACGCGCAGCGTCGTCGTGTCCGGCAGGTTGATGGCGGTCGACTCCGCCCCCTGGCTGACCATCTTGCCGTCGATGTACAGCTGCTTCTGGGATCCGTTCCACGTCACCGTCACCAGGTGGTCCTGACCCGCCCGCCAGCGCGGGATCGGGGCCCCGATCGCGCCCTGCTGGCCGTTCGTGTCGGTGAACTCGAAGCGCAGGAAGTCGACGTTCTTGGTGACCCGCAGGGCGCCGTTGCCGACGTCGACCAGGTTGGCGTCGTCCACGCTGCGTCCCTTCCACTGCGGATCGACCCAGAAGGAGACGCTGCCGGCCTGCCCGCTGACCGGGACGTCGTCGGCGGCGTCGACGAACTCGTGCGTGGCGAAGACCGTCTCGTCGCCGCCGTCGTAGGTCACGCTCGGGTCCTCCGCCACTCCGCCGTCGATCGCGTCTGCCGCCCCCAGGCCCTGCGCTCCCGGGGCCCGCGCCGGCAACGCGTCGGCCCGGTCGGCGGCGGCCGGCACGCCCACCTTGGCGCGCTGCTTCGCCGGCGAGCGGGAGCCGCCGGCCACCCGCGGCGGCAGGTCGATACGCCTCTCGGCGCGACTGCCGCCGCGGCGCCCGGCCGGTCCCTGCGCGAAGCCGCCGCCGCCCGCGGCCGATGCCTCACCGCCCGGCCGCTCGCCGTCGAGCCGGTCGCCGCGGCGCCCGTTGTCGGAGGTCGCGTCCGCACGGCGTCCCGGCGCGGCGCTCCCGGCGAGGGGGGGCGAGGACTCCCGCATGTACAGTAGAAGCGCCGCTCCCGCGACGACCGCGGCGAGGGCGATGGAGATCTCGGTCTTGCTCATCGTCTTCTTCCTTCCTCACGAGCGATGCGGCTCCAGGGCGGCGGGGATCGCGCCGGGCTCCCGCCTCGGTGCCGCCCGTTGGTCGATTTCGCGCAGTGCGTTCGCGTATCCGCCTCCGTCCGCCAGCCGCCAGTCCTCGCAGCCCCCGCACGGTCCCACCTCGGCGAAGCGGCCGGCCAGGTGTGCCGCGCGGCGCCGCTCGGCCTCGCGGCCCTTCCATACCTCTTCGATGGAGGAGTGGGCGACGTTGCCAAGCGGGGCCGATGCGTCCCAGTCCGCCCCGCACATGGTGACCGTGCCGTCCTGCAGGATCATCAGAGAGTCGAACAGCCACGGGCAAGGTGGGCGGGTTGCGCCGTCCTCCGCCGGCGGGTCGGTGCCGGTGTCGACGGCGCCGCCGAACGACGCCGGGCGGATGGTCATGACGAAGTCGCGCGGCCCGAGAAACGGCCGCCACGCCTCGACGATCTCGCGCAGCGAAGCGTCGATCGCGGCGGTGCGCATGAACTGGATCGAGGTCACGAGCCGATCCAGTCCGATCTCGCGCTTGCGCTGGAGGAAGGCGCGCAGGTTGCGCCCGACGCGGGCGAAGTGGTTCCGGCCGCGCATCGCGACGTAGCCGTCGCGGTCGAGGGCGTCCATCGAGCACTCGAGCCGATCGAGTCCGGAGGCGAGGATGGCCTCGGCGAGCGGCCCGTGCAGCGAGACGGCGTTGGTCGACAGGCCGACCTCGCGGACGCCGGCCGCCTTCGCCAACGCGATCAGCCGCGGCGTCTCCCGGTGCAGCAGCGGCTCTCCCAGGAAGTGGAGCCAGAGCTTGGTGTCGCGGCCGGCGCACTCGCGGGCGATCCGTTCGAACAGGGCAGGGTCCATGAAGCCGAGGGGGCGCGTGAACCCCTGACGCGGGCAGAGCGGGCAGCGCTGATTGCAGTGGTTGGTCAGCTCTACGTTGATCTTGCGCGGAAACGGTCGGGCCCCGACCATCGGCAGACTATACCGGCCTTCGCCTCGAAAAGCACGATTATTGCGAAGGGAGTTCAAGCGGGCAGGGGGTGGCTCGAACGAACGGCTTGAGACTTGCCGCGCTCTGTACGAAGATGACACCTCCGTTCACGTCGAGAGGGGAGGCGAAGGAGCGCTGATGGCCGTGCCGGCTGGTCTGGTGAAGAGCCCGAGTCCCGCTTGGGAGCCGCGCCTCCCGGCGCTCGCCGGCTGGCCGTGTCGGATGGACGACCTGACGGCGATCGCCGAGGCGAGCGGCGTGCCGCTCATCGAGGACGCCGCGCATGCCCTGGGGGCGACGTATCGCGGTCGTCCCGTCGGATCGCTCGGCGCCGCCGCGGCGTTCAGCTTCTACGCGTCGAAGAACATCACCACCGGCATGAGCGACGAGGACCACGAGGACGTCCTCGAGGCCCTGGCGCGGATCGCGGCGTTCTACCGGACATGACGCGGTCGGGCAGCACGGCCGTGCCGGCGCCGTGGACGGAGAACAGCACGGCGGTCGGGGGGCGAGAGCCGATCTTCTTCTACGTGCACGGCGACTGGTACAAGGGGCGCCTGCCGACGTTCTACGACCCGAGTGATCTTCCCGCCACCCGGATCCTGGAGGACAACTTCTCCGTCATCAAGGAGGAGATCGAGTCGTTCTACGCCGCGCACCCCGGCGACTTCGCCGCCAACTACACGCCCTACGCCTACCGGGAGGAGGGGTGGCGGACGGTCAACCTGTACTCGTACTTCCTGCGCTACCACCGCAGCTGCGAGAGGTTGCCGCGCCTCGACGAGATCGTGCGGACGATCCCCGGCATGTCGCTCGTGCAGGTGGGCGTGCTGCTGCCGCACACGCGGCTGAAGGCCCATTTCGGCGACACCAGCGCCATCATCCGCAGCCACCTCGGCATCACCATTCCCGGCAAGCTGCCCGAGGTCGGCCTGCGCGTCGGCCGCGAGGTGCGCGGCTGGGAGGAGGGCAGGGTGCTCTCCTTCTGCAACGCGCATCGCCACTACGCCTGGAACGACACCGACCGGCCGCGCATCGCGCTGATCGTCGACGTGATGCGCGACGAGCACATGCGAGACCGCTACGCCATCGCCGCCAAGGCGCTCGCCGCGATGGTCACCAAGGCGCTGGCGACCCGCTACCCACGCCTCAAGCGAACGCCCGCTCCGCTCACCACGGTCACGCACCGCGGCATCGGCATGGGATTCCGCCTGCTGCTGGCGGCGCAGCGGCGCTTCGGCATCCCGATCGGCGAGATGATCCGCGAGCGCTGAGAGGACGCGCGGATCTTCAGCCCCGCTGGCGCCGCTCGCCCGCGCCGGGTTCGTCCGCGGCGATCTCGTAGTAGGGCGCGCCGCGCTCGAGCTCGTAGAGGCGCTGGGCATACTCGCCCACCAGGCTGAGCATCGATCCCAGACAGCCGCCGACGGCGAGGAGCAGTCCGATCGCGGCGGCCCAGCGCGAGCACCGGACGAGAGCGACGAGAAGGGTGATGCCGCCCGCCGCCGCGCTCGCCGCCGCCGCCAGGCCGGTGACGACGAACGGGCGGCGCGCGGTCAGCAGGTAGAGATCCACGGCCAGCGCCAGCAGCGTCAGCGGCGAGTACCCGCCGCCGCGCTCCGACGCCTGGTAGCGGATGGGCACCTCGACGACGTGTTTGGCGCGCGAGAGCAGCAGCGGGGTGAGGAAACGCCGCGCCTCGCCCGCCGCCGCGAGGTTGCGGATGACGCGCGAGTCCATGGCGCGCATGCCGCAGGCGAGGTCGCGCACCGACGTCCCGAGGCGGCGGCGGACGTACGCGTTGAGGACCGACGACGCGGCGCGCCGCCAGGCGGGCCCGCTGCGCCCTTCGCGCACGCCGCAGGCGAGATCGGCTCCGCGGTCGAGAGCGGCGAGCAGGGCCGGGATGTCCTCCGGCAGGTTCTCGAGGTCGGCGTCGAGGCACACGGCGCGCCGGCCGCGCACCAGGTCGAAGCCGGCGCAGCGCGCCGCCTGGCCGCCGAAGTTGCGCGTCAGCGCGATCGCCCGTACCCGCCCGTCGGCCGCGGCGCGGCGCCGCAGGATCTCGAGGCTGGCGTCGGCCGAGCCGTCGTCGACCAGGATGAGCTCGAAGGAGAGCGACTGCTCCTCGAGGACGCGGATCAGGCGGTCGACGAGCTCCTCCAGTGTGGACGCGCTGTCGTAGACCGGCACGACGACGGAGAGCTCGAGATCGCTCACGGGAAGATCGCCTGCAGGGCGTACGCGAAGTGCAGACCCGATGGGGGAGGGCCGGGGCGGAAGCGGATGACGCGCAGGCGGTCCGAGACCAGCAGCACCTGCCAGTCGAGGCGGCGCTCGAACAGGTCCTTCCAGTCCGCCTCCGTCACGCGGACGGCGTACGGCGCCCCGCCGTCTCCGGCGGCGGGCCGGGCGCCGGGATCGCGGAAGTCGACCGTGTACGTCGCGGCGTCCGCTCCGCTGACCTCGAAGGTCACGGCCTGGCCGACGTAGAGGGCGGCGGCGGGGGTGCCGCGCAGGCGCGCGGGGAGATCGCGCTCGAAGGTCTCCTGCGTCGACGGCCGGCCGCCGGGAGACCAACGCTCGCCGGTGGCCAGGAAGGCGTGGATGTAATCGTGCTCGACGCGTCGCGGCGCTCCCGCGGCGCGGGCCGGATCCGGGCCGCCGCTCGGCCAGGCGCGGCCCGGCTCCAGGTCGAGGCATTCGACGCCGGGCGCCTCGCTCGCCAGGCGTGCACAGAAGTCGCGATGCGATCGGCGGATCACCTTGCGGGTGATGGCCTCGCCATCCGCGCCGCGCCAGCGCATGTTCGACGCGCCGGGGATCGCTGCCCGCATGCCGAGGCTGCGAACCGCGCGCACGGCGCCCTGCGGCCCGTGGTCGGCCGGCTTCAGAGAGTCCAGCCCGAGCAGGGCGGGTTGGTCGAAGGAGTTGTGGCTGACGGCGCCGGTCGCCACCGGGCCGAGGCGGGCGCGGATCTCGTCCAGCACCTCGGGCGGCTGCGGCGCGTCGGCGCCGTCCCAGAAGCGACCGCCGCGCCCCTCGATCAGGTAGGCGCACTCGTCCAGCACGCCCCGCGAAGGCGTCGGGATCACCCGCACGCCACGGAGCTCGAACGGCTGCCAGTCGCGGCGCGGGTGCAGATTGGAGAAGCCGAGCAGGCGCAGGTTGCGGTCCAGCTCGGTGAAGCGCACCGGCGGGTGGACGACGGGGATCGACTTATCGGGAAGGGCGGCGAGCGTCGGCGCGTTGAAGTGGTCGAGGTGGGCGTGCGTCAGCGCGACGACGTCGACCGGCGGCAGGTCGCCGGGGCCGAAACGCAGCGGCGGGTCGTGCTCGACCAGACCCTCGAAGATCGGGTCGGTGAGCCAGGGGTCGGTCAGGACGCGAACGCCGTCGATCTCGACGAGATGGGTCGCGTGGCCGAGAAAGGTCACTCTCACCGCGGTCTCCCGCGCGGCAGGCGCAGGTGAAACGTCGAGGTCGAGCGCAGGTAGCGGAAGCCGAGCTTGGCGTACACGTTGATGCTTCCCACCGTCGACGCCTGCGTCTCGTTCTCCATGTAGCGCGCGCCGAGCGGGCGCGCGGCGATCATCTCGCGCTGGATGGCGGTGAAGAGGCCGTGGTACTCGGGCAGCGTGGCGCCGAGCCCGCGGCCGCACACCTTGACCCCCGCGGCCTCCGACACGTCGGGCATGTCGAGCATGGAGATGAACGCCACCACCTCGTCGCCGTGGCGGGCGACGAGGACCGCGTCGGCCCACTCTCCGCTCATCACCTTCTCGGTCCACGCCTGATAGATGCGCGAAGCCGGGGGGCGCGGCAAGCCGAGGTCGAACAGCAGCGGGCCGCGGTCGAACCCGTCGGCGGCCCACGCGGCGAGCCGTGCCCACGCCGACGGCGGCAGCGCCGCCAGGGTCGGCCGTTCGTGAATCTCGATGCGTACTCCGGGCGGCAGATCGCCCCGGCGGGAGACGCCGTCGAGATCGGCCATCCAGGAGACCTGGGTGTCGACGTGGAAGGCGCCCAGCTCCTGCGCGACCCAGGGGGTGACGCGGTCCCGGGTCGAGGCGCGCAGCGCCACGTGCTCGTAGCCGCGTTCGGCGAGAAGGTCGAACGCGTCCGGCAGGAGAGCGCGCAACGCCACCTCGCGGAGCCCGTGATCGGCCGTCGCCAGCGGGCGTTCGATCTTCGCCATCGCCCTGTCGAAGTGGGCCGATTCGAACGACCGGTGCTCGAGGCGCAGGGCGGCGAGCGGCTCGCCGCCTTTGCCGCGCGCGACCAGCACGGCGAGCGCGGCGGGATCGCTCCAGCGCCCGCCGTGCAGGGCGGCGAGCGCCTCGGGGCGGCGGCGCAGCGGCTCGAAGTTGGCGTAGGGAAGATCGGGCTCGAGCCGAAGCAGCTCCCCGACGGTCCCAGCGAGCTCGGCGCCCGCTTCGCGGCCGACGCCGACGTTCACCTCGGCTCCCACCGCTTCGACCACCCGCCCCGATCCGCGAGAGCTCCCATATCGTTGCCGGGGGTCGGCGCTCGGGCCCCCTCTCGCGGATGAGACTGTCGATTTTCTCCTGGCGAGAGAAGCGACTCCGACTTCCCCCTTTGGAAAAGGGGGATTGAGGGGGATTTGTCCGAACGAATCTGTCTCAAAATCCCCCCTGGCCCCCCTTTTCCAAAGGGGGGAATCCTCGACCCTCGAGAAAATCGACAGCCCCGGCTGGGAGCCAGGACCGATCGCGCCCATTTTCATGCGTCTTTGGGCGAGCGCCGCTCATGACGAACTTCGTGGTGAGGATTTCGGCGCGGCGTCAGGCGGCGATCGATCCCGGCGGGCTCGGCTCGCCGGAGACGCGGCTCGGCGCCTGCTCCGTTCCGCGCTGCAGCGGCTGCCACAGGCGATAGGCGAAGAAGCGCTCGAAACGCGTGCGCGGCTGGTTGCGCAGCACGTGCCACAGCGAGGCCGCGATGTTGAGCGGCGCGAGCGCGTAATAGGAACCGAAGAAGACCAGGTAGCCGATGCCGCGCAGGACGAAGATGAAGCGGCCGCTCCAGCGCGGATGCCAAGAGGAGCGGCTGTTGAGCAGCCCGAAGTTGCGCTCGAGGTTGAGGAAGTAGTCGTCCTCGTGCCGGATGCGCCCCTCGCGCAGGGCGATCTCGTAGTACTCCGACCCCGGGTAGGCGGTGAAGCTGTTGATGTAGACGCTGGTGAAGCCGGCCCGCACCATCGCCAGCAGGTACCGGTACGTCGCCACACGTCGCGCAGGCGCTCCTCCGGATAGCCGACGATCATCAGACCGGTCACGCTGATCGGCAGGCGGTGCTCGCGGATGAGGCGCACGACCTCCAGCACCTTCTCGAGGTCGACGCGCTTGCGGGTGATCCGGTTCATGGTCGCCGCGCCGGACTCGGGGGCGAGAAGGATCTCCTCGCAGCCCGACTGCCGCATCTTGCGCAGCAGCTCCAGGTCGAGCCCCTCGCTGCGCGTACCGGCGGTGGTCTTCCAGGTCACGTTCAAGCCGCGCTCGATGATCTCGTCGCACAGGCGTGCCACCCACTTCGCGTTGATGACCAGGGTCAGATCCTGGAAGTGGAAATCGTTGGCGCCGTAGCGGCGCACGTAGTTCTCCATCTCGTCGACGACGTCGCGCGGGCTGCGCATGAAGTAGTTGGTGCCCCACATGCGCTCGCTCGAGCAGAACTTGCAGGTGTACGGGCACCCGCGCGTCGCCAGCATGACCATCGGACGCTGGTTGCGCTGCGACGGCAGCGACGCGAAGAACGGTGTGTCCATGTACTTCTCGACCGGGAACAGGTCCCACGCCGGCCACGGGATCTCGTCGAGCGTCCGCCGGCGGCGGCGCTTCGGATTGACGGCGACGCCGCCGTGGGCGGCGCGGTAGGCGAGCCCGCAGATCTCCTCCAGCGGCTTGGCGCCGGGCTTCCCGGCGAGATGGTCGAGCAGCTCCGACACGGTCTCCTCGCCCTCGCCGACGACCGCGTAGTCGACCGGGGCTTCGTCCAGAACCAGCTTCGTGCAGGCCGACACGTGCTCGCCGCCGCACAGGATCACGGCGCGCGG
This sequence comes from uncultured bacterium, assembly GCA_963721115.1. Taxonomy (GTDB): domain Bacteria; phylum Desulfobacterota; class Binatia; order HRBIN30; family CADEER01; genus CAVRIA01. The sequence goes on along the minus strand of CAVRIA010000010.1, from coordinate 280,681 downwards.
AAAGCGGCGCCGGATGGCCGCGACCAGATCCTTGGACAGCGGCCAGAAGTTCGAGAACATGATCCCGACGCCGATCACGTCGGAGTCGGGATCGATGCGGTCGACCGTCTCCTCGACGGTCAGGCCGTGCGCGAAGTAGCCGTGCCGAAACGGGGAGTAGCGGCCCAGGGCTTCTCCGACGCCGTCGACCGCGCGCACCTCGTGGCCGTCCCGGCGCAGCGTGGCGGCGACGTAGGCCAGGCCGAGCGGCGGCTGCAGCTGGGGGAGCCGCCGGACGTCGGTCGCCGTGATGGGAGGATTGACGAGGGTGATCTTCATGGCCGCTCTCCTGCCGCGAGCGGCCGGCGCCAGCGGCCGGTCGCGCTCATCCATCCGCCGCGCCGCGCCGGAATCCCCCGCGACTCGAGACGCATCGCACGGGGCGCGGAGAATTGTCAACGAGCTTTTGGCGCCACGACCGGCGCATTGCACGCGGCGGCGCCGGGCGCGAACCGTCAGGCACCGCGCGAGACGCCGCGCGGTCGGGGTGGGCCGTCTCGGTCGCCGGCGGTGCGCGGGTGCGGGCGCTCGGCGTAGAAGGGGCGCGGCGGCGTGCGTGGTGCGACGTCGCGGAACTGACTGATGCGAAGGCGGACGATCTCCCCCAGGTAGCGGCCGGCGGTGCGCAGCAGCGGAGTCTTGCTCTCGCCACCCCGGCGTGGCTCGTAGATCACCGGCACCTCGAGGATGCGCAGCGGCGCGCGCAGGCCGAAGTAGACCAGGCGGAAGAAGTAGTCGCCGTATCCCCAGAAGATCTGGTTGGCGGGGAGCTGCGCCAGAGCGGCGCGGCGGATGGCGAAGAAGCCGGACAGGTTGTCCTGTACCTGCGTTCTCAGCACCACGCGCAGGAAGAAGTTGATGGCGAAGCTGCCGTAGTGACGCCGCCGGTCCGGCATCTCCCCGCCGGGGGCGAAGCGCGAGCCGATCACCAGGTCGAAGTCGTCGAGGTACTTGGCCAGGTAGGGGACGACGCGCGGGTCGTGATTGAAGTCGGCGTCCATCACCACCAGACGCTCGCCGCGGCAGAGGTCGAGGCCGTGGTGTACCGACAGGCCGAGGCTGCGCGGACCGGCGCGCCGCGCGACGCGCACCCTGGCGTCGCCGCCGAACCGCTCCTCGACGAGGCGCGCCGTTTCGTCCGGGCTCTCGTCGTCGACCAGGCAGATCTCGAACGGCTCGCCGGCGGCGCACAGCTCCTCCCTCAGCTGCTCGAGGAAGGTCGCGATCGAGGGGGCTTCGTTGTACGTCGGGACGACCACGCTCACCAGCGGCGGCTGCGGGACGGAGACCGGCGCGCCGGCGCTGCGCGGCGGGTGGGCTTCGACCGGTCGGAGCGGCCGGCGGTTCACGAAGGCCTCGTCGGGAAGCGAGCGGCGCCGTCCGTTCCCCGCCTCGGGTTGGACGACAGCACCGGCGCATGGTTCAAGATGACCTTCATGCCGTCACTCGCTTCGGAATGGCGATCCCCCGCGTCCGGAGCGGCTTCGAATCGGACGGAAGCTGCAGGCGAAAGGATCGCACCGGCCGCACGAAATTGTCAACGACGGTCTGCGGCGCTCCGGTCGACCCGTCTGCGGACCGGGAGCGCCGCGCGGCGATGAGAGTCGTGGTGACCGGCGCCGGCGGCTTCATCGGTGCCGCCGTCCTGGCGCGACTGGTGGCGGCCGGCGACGACGTGATCGGCGTGCTGCGGCGACCGCCGGCTCCGGCGTCCGGGCCGAACCTGCGCTGGCTCGTCGCCGACCTGAGCGACGATGCCGGTCTTGCCGCTGCGCGGGCGGCGGCGGCGGAGGCGGACTGCGTGGTGCATCTCGCCGCGCTTCGCAAGCAGTGGGGCGTTCCGGCGCCGGTGCGGCGCCGCGTCAACGTCGAGAGCGGCGTCGCCCTGGTGCGGGCGATGGCGGCGGGACGGCACTTCCTCTTCGTCAGCACCGCCGGCGTGCACGGCGACTCGACCGGGCGGAGGGTCGGCGTCGCATCGCCGCTGGCGCCCTACGACCCGTACACCGCCTCGAAGGCGGAGGCCGAACGGGAGATCCGCGCCGCGGCCCTGGAGGCGCGAGTCGTCTCGACGGTGGCGCGACCGGGGGTGGTGTACGGCCCCGGCGATACCTATGGAATGGTCGCGAACATGGCCCGCCTCATCGCCCGCCGGCGCTTCGTCGTGGTCGGAAACGGGCGCAACCGGCTGAACCCGATCTACATCGACGACCTGGCGAGCGGGCTCGCCCGGACCTTGGTCGACCAGCGCGCCGCGGATCGGGATCTGCTGTTCTGCGGCGCCGAGATCGTGTCGGTGCGGGATCTGGCCGAGCGGCTCGCCCGGGAGACCGGCCGGCGCGCGCCGCGGCGCATTCCGTCGCTGCCGGTGCGCGTCGCCGCGGCGGCGATGGAGGGGATCTGGATCCGGCTCGGAATCGGTCGCGAGCCTTTCCTCACCCGCGCCAAGGTGCGGATGATGACGCGCGAGTTCGTGTACGATCGCGGTGGGACGGATGGCGCCGCGCCGCTCGAGCCGGAGGTCGGCGTCGCCGAGGGCGTGCGCCGCACCGTCGCCTGGCTGAAGCACCGCGGGCTGCTGGCGGGGGCCCTGGCGGCTGGCATCGCATGCGTCCACTCCATGATTGGCATGAGAGATCGAGCCAACCGAGCCGCGAATGCCGACGGCGGGGATGTGGACGGCCGCCGCCATCGCGCTCGCCGGCGCCTACGCCCTGCCGGTGTTCTTTCCGCCCGCCGCCGCCGCGCCGCGTCACGCCCGGCCTGGACGCCTCCCTCCTGGCGCGGCTCTTTCCCGGGGTACCGCCCTGGTGGGTCGCCGCCCGCCTCGCCTGCCTGGCCGCGGCGGCGCTCCTGATCGGCCTGACCGTTTCGGGCGGCCCGGTGCTGGAGGCGCGAGCGGCGCCGCGGCGCGAGGCGCCGCCCGTCCGCCCGCTCTTTGCGTGGGCGGCGCTGCTCGTCGCGGGGGCGCAGCTCGGCGTCGCGCTGTGCGCGGGCAGCCTGAGCCCGCTCGGTCAGCTGGGCTTCCTGGCGCTCTCGGCGCTGCCGGCACTGGTGCTGCTGGCGGCGGAGGGGCTCGGCGTCCGCGCCCACAGCGACCACCGGATGGCGCGCGCCGTCCCCGGCGCCGTCGTCCTGTGGGCCGTGTGGCGCGGCTCCGTCGCCTGGCACTCTCCGCGCTGCGCTCGACTGATCGATCTGTGGCAGAACCTGCAGGTCTTTCGCGCCGCGGCGACCAGCTCGCACAGCCTGCTCACCGGCTCCGCCCAGCTCGGCGTGCCGAACGCCTACCTGCTGCTGCTGGGACTCCCTTCTTCCGGCCCGGCGGCGCCGTCGGTGCGCTGAGCTGGCTGCAGGCGAGCCAGCTGGTCTGGCTGGCGGTCGCCGCCCTGCTCACCGGCTGGCTGGCGGCGCGGCTGATCGGCCGCAACGGGGCGTGGATCGCGGTCGCGGTCTTCCTGTTCGCGCCGTTCGTCATGATGATCCCGTTCTCCCCGGCGCCGATCGGCCTGTTCCTCGCCTTCGTCGCCGCGCTCGGCGCGCTGTCCCTCGCCGCCTATCGCGGATCGCCCGCCGCGCTGGTCGGCCTGGGCGCCTTGGCCGGCTTCTGCCTGTGGGTGCCGTCGACGGCACACTGGGTGCTCGCCGCGTGCGCCCTGGCCGCCTGGGGGGTGTGGCGCTCGCGGCCGCCCGTTCCGATCGTCGCCGCGGCGCTCGTGTGCTTCGCCGCCAGCGCCCTGCCGGGTTTGCCGGACTTGAAGACCATCGCGGAGATGTTGAATCGCTACGTGCAGACGCACGGCCAGTGGATCGGCCTGGAGCAGCTGCTGCTGGCGCAGCGCCCGGCCGAGTCGGCCGACGCCGTGCAGGCGTTGTGGACGACCGGCTACCGCGGTCCGCTCGACGTCGCCCTCGGGGCGTTCCTGTCGCCCTTCGCCGTGCCGCGCACGCCGCTGCGCCTGCTCGCCGACTGCTTCACCGATCCGTTCGGCGCCTGCCTGGCCGCCTTCGGCATCGCCGTGTGCCTGCGCCGGATGCGGCGCAGCGGCACCGCGCGCCTGCTGCTCGCGATCCTCTTTCTCGGTGTCCTGCCGGGCGCGTTGACGTCCGCCTACGACCGGGCGTCGCTGACGCGCAACCTCGGCGCGCCGATGGCGGTGGCGCTGCTGGCGGCGCTGGGGGCCGAGAGCGTGCGGCCGCGCCGCGCCGCCGCCGCGTTCGGGCGCCGTCTTCACCGCCGCCGTCGTCGCCCTGGTCGGGGTGAGCGGCACGCTCGTGTTCGACCGCGTCACGCCGCGCGTCGTCGCCTCCTCCGCCCTGGCGATCCAGGTCCAGGCGGTGGACAGGGACCGGCCGCCGGGCGGCGTCGTTCTTCTCGCACACCCCGATCCGCGGCTGGAGTGGCTGCACGTCGAGCGCATCGCCGCGCAGCTGCCGCGGCCGCCGCTCCCGACCCGCGCCTACGCGGGAGAGGACAGCCTGCGGCTGTCGCCGGGTTCGCCGCGTCCCGCCGCCTCGGTGCTCTTCTGGAGCCCGGAGCTGGAGGGCGATGCCGGCGTGAGCCGGGGCCTCTGCGCGGCCTGGCCCGAGGCCGTGCTCTACGTCATGTACGACGAAGCCGGTCTCTCGCGCGCCTATGCCGCGCAGCCGCAGCCCGGCGACTGGCGTCCGGCCCTGCCGGCGTCGCGCTGGCGGGCGGGCGACTGTGCGCGATCAGTGATCAGTGATCAGTGATCAGTAATCAGTGATCGATCAGAGGGGCGAGAGAGAAGTGGGAAGCGCTTGAGAAAGTCGCGGGGTTCGCGGCATACTCGCGACTCCTCGGGGATGGCATGCGCGACCAGTTCGACTTCACCCGGCGACTGCAGGCGGTGAGCGACCGCGACGTGGGTCGGCTCGCGGAGCACTTCCTCGACCCGGCCCGCCGCTTCGACGCCGCCTCGCTCGGCGATCACCTGCTGTTCCCGGAGGAGATGGCCTGGTTCTACGGCGAGCCGATCCACCGCGACCTCTCCGAGGAGCAGCGGCTGATGCTGAACCGCCTGACGTTCTGCCAGAGCTACCTCTCGACCCTGGTCGCCGAGGCGGCGACGAACGTCCTCAACTACGAGGCGGTGGTACGCGCGTTCCTGCACGACGATCCCGACGTCGCTCTCTACATGGCGCGGGAGGTGGTGGAGGAGACCGTCCACCTGGAGGCCTTCCTCATCGTCATCCGCAAGGTGCTCGGCCACTACGGGCTGACGTTCGAGGACCTGCGCGCCGCCAACGTCTCGCTGAAGATGGCGGGCCACTACTCCCGCTTCCACAGCCTGATCGGCTGGCTGCACGGCGACATGAACCTCTACTACTTCACCCGCTTCCCGCTCAACGTGAACCAGAAGACCGTCGAGCGCTGCTCGATCAACGAGCCGCGCCTGCACCCGGAGGTGCGCGCCATCCTCAAGAACCACGCCATCGACGAGGCGCGGCACATGCAGATGTCGCGCGAGACCGGGAAGGTGGCGCTGCGGCGCATGCGCCGCTGGCAGCGCAACGTCGCGTGTGCCTTCTACGCCCACTTCGCCTCCCGCCTGCACATCGGCCGGCACGTGGCGGACGGGGCGCTGACCCGCGCCACGAGGGTGCGGACGCTGACTCTCTGCGGTGTTCCCGCCGGGCGCGCCGAGCGCGCCTACGACGAGTGGCGCGATCGCGTCAACCAGCCACAGGACCCGCCCCTGGTCGCCGCCGGCCGGCTCTACTACCTGCGTCAGAACCTCTCGTACATCGACGAGCTGGCGGTCTCCGATCGGGTGAAGCGCCGCATGAAGCGGCGCATCGAGAGCGGCTATCGAGACCTGACCCGCGCCGGGCCGGAGCTGCGTCCGCTCGAGCTCGGCGAGCTGACGCGCTCGGGTTGACGGCGTGCGGGTGCCGAGGGCGCAGCCGATCGCCTTTCCGCTGGCGCGGCCCGACCTGTCCGGGAACGAGGAGGAGTACGTCGTTCAAGCCCTGCGCGAGGCCGGAATCTCGTCCATCGGCCGGCACGTGGGCCTGTTCGAGTCGGCCTTCGCGCGCGCCGTCGGTGTCCCGCACGCACTCGCCGTCACCAGCGGCACGGCGGCGTTGCACCTCGCCTTCGCCGCCCTCGGCGTCGGCCCGGGAGACGAGGTCATCCTTCCCGACCTCACCTACGTCGCCACCGCCAACGCCGTGCGCTACACCGGCGCCCGGGTGGTACTGGTCGACGTCGATCCCGCCACCTGGACGATCGACCCGACGCTGGTCGCGAAGGCGGTCTCGAAGCGCACCAAGGCGATCGTCGCGGTTCACCTGTACGGCAACCCCGCCGACATGGACGAGCTGGGAGCGCTCGCCCGGCGCGAGGGGATCTTCCTGGTCGAGGACGCGGCGCAGGCCTTCGGCGCCGACTGGCGCGGCCGCCGCGCCGGCGCGCTCGGCGACGTCGGCTGCTTCTCGCTGTACGGGAACAAGGTGATCACGACCGGCGAAGGGGGAGTCGTGGTGACGCGCTCGAAGAAGCTCGACGAGCGGCTGCGCCGTCTGCGCGATCACGCGACGTCGCGCGACCGCCGCTACTACCACACGCAGGTCGGCTTCAACTACCGCCTGTCGGCGCTGCAGGCGGCACTGGGGCTGGCGCAGCTGGAGCGCTGGCGGCAGTTCGTCGACAAGCGCCGGCGCATCGCCGAGTGGTACCGGAGCTCCCTCTCCGGCGTCGGCGGCCTGTGCGAGCCGGCGGTCCCGGCCGCCGCCCACGCCGTGAACTGGCTGTTCACGTTCCGCATGCAGCGCTGGCGGCGGTCGCGGCGGGACGCCTGCCTGGAGCGCATGCGGCAGCGCGGCGTCGATGCCCGTCCGGTCTTCGTGCCGATGAGCGCCATGCCCATGTACCGCCGCGCCGGCTTCGCCGTGGCGCGCTCGCTGTCGGCGCAGGGAATCAGCCTGCCGACGCACACCGCCATGGGCGAGCGCGACGTGAAACGGATTGCCGCGATCTTCCGCGAGGCGGCGGAGACAGTCGGATGAGAAGCGGCGCGCGCGCCGAGCGACTTGTCGGCGAGGTGGGCGGTGGGCTAGCTTCCCGGCGAGGAGGTGCCAGGGGGACTCTCATGTCAGCCGCACGGACGTTTTCGGCGCCGGGCGCCAGCCCGTGGATCCGCAGCCGGCGTTGGGACCTGCTGTTCATCTTCGCCAGCGTGGCGCTGGTGACGGTGCCGCTGGCGACGTACTACGCCGTCACCTACCTGACCGGAACGCCCCCGCAGTCGTTTCAGGAGCGCCAGGCCCTGAGCATCGCCATGTTCATCAACCTGTTCTGCGCCTTCTTCATCGGCGGGCCGCACATGTACGCGACCTACACGATGACGCTCGGCGAGCCGCGCTTTCGCGAGCGCCACGCGACGCTGTACCGGGCGGCGCTCCTGGTGCCGCTGGCGGTCGTCTCCCTGGCCATCGCCCGCATCGAGCTGCTCATGACGATCTTCTTCGCCTGGGCCAGCGTGCACGCCGTGCATCAGATCGCCTTCCTGGTGCGCCAGTACCAGATGCGCGCCGACCGACCGCACGAGCTGCCGGGGTGGTCGCGCGGCATCGACTACGTGCTCGCCCTGTTCTGCTTCTACCCGATCATCCTGTGGCGGCTGCTGGCGCCGCGCGGCGCCGTGCTCCACCTGCCCTTCGGGGTCGACGTTCTGCAGGGCTTCCGCATCGGCGAGGTCGACCTCTCGCGCCAGCTTCCGGCGGCCGTTCAGGGACAGGTGTGGATCGCCTGGCTCGGCATCGCCTTCTTCTCGGCGGCGGTGGTGGCGTTCCTGGCGCGCACCGCCTGGGAGATCGCGACCGGGCGCGTCGTGTGGCCGCGAACGCTGCTCCTCCTGTGCACGGTCCCGGTCGTGTTCGCGCTGCCCCTGTTCGAGAACATGGACGTCTCCCTGCAGGGCTTCAACCTCTGGCACAGCACGCAGTACATCGGGCTCGTTTACCTGATGAACGTCTACCGCAAGGAGCGGGGGGAGATCTCCTCCGACTTCGTCGACTTCCTGTCGGGCGTCGGAAACGGCTACCGCTACTATGCCTTCCTCGTCTTCGTCTCCATGTCGGCGGGCGGCCTGATGGGATTCCTGCACTGGGTGATCGGCCTGCCGATGCTGCAGGTCTACTACGCGGTCCTGCTCTCCGGCCTGTGGGTCCACTACCTCTGGGACCACGCGATCTTCGCGCACCCCGAGTCGCTGTTGCCGCCTGTGGCGTCGATCCAGCGCGCCGCGGCATGACGGCGGGCCGGACAGCGGACGACTCGGTCTCCGCGACCGGCGGCGAGGACGAAGACCGGCTCGAGGTTCTGCTCCGCCACGTGCGCGGCGCCGGTCTGGCGTTCAACACGCCGCTCTGGGCCGGGATCGTCGCCGACTGCTACGGGTTCGAGGACTGCTCCCTCCGTCAGCGGCGCGGCCTCGCTGCCGCTGTTCGCGAGCTGGAGCCCGCTGTTCGGCCGCAAGCTCTCCTCGGCGGTGTTCAACAGCTACGCGTCGCCGATCTACGAGAGCGACGAGCAGTGCGCGGAGCTGGTGCGCGAGGCGGTGGCGCGGGCGGAGGCGCGGCGTGCCGGCGTTCTGGAGCTGAAGAGCCTCTGCGAGCTGCCGCCGGAGATCGTCGCGCGCTTCGGCTTCGCCGTGCGGCGGCGCTACCGGGCCACCGTGGTCGATCTCCGCCTTCATCGCCCCGATCTGGGCTCGTACGGCCGCAACTTCCGCAGCCACCTGCGCCGCGCCTACCGGCGGCTGGCGGAGGCCGGCGTGAGCGTCGGCCGGACGGAGGACCCGCTCGACGTCCGCCGCTTCCACCGTCTGATGCTGCGCCGCTACCGCGACAAGCACCGCATGATCGGCCAGCCGCTGCGCCTCTTCGAGCTCGTTCGGCGGCGGCTGATGGTGTCCGGCGAGGCCGATCTGTGGGTCGCCCGCAAGCGCGGCGGCGAGCTGATCGCCGGCATGCTGGTGCTGGTCACGCCCGCCGTCGTCACCGCCGCGTTCGGCTCCTCGAGTGCCGCCTACGGGCGGCTGTCGCCGGACGCCGTGCTCAAGGACGCCGCGCTCGACCACTACGCGCGGCGCGGGCACGCGGTCTTCGACCTCGGGCTGTCGAGCCGCAAGCAGCCGCAGCTGCTCTTCGCCAAGTCGCGCTTCGGCGGTATCACCTTCGACGCGCCCTTCTACTATCGCCCGCTGGCGGGCGGGAAGATTCCCGAGCTCGACTTCGCCGACGCCTATGCGTGGCTGCGGCGGCCCTTCCGGGCGGTGCCGCTGCCGCTCGTCGGCCTGCTCTCGGCGCGGCTCGTCCGCTACCTCAATTGATCCTCGATGCGACGGAAGTTTCACCGCCAAGGACATCGAGGACAACAGGGACACGAAGGACATGAAGCGGGGGAACTGATGCCTCCGTCGGATTCAGGACGCGTCTTGCGGCTGCGCGGGCCGGCGAGCTAAGAGGGGCGCGCTCGCAGGTGACGAATGGGAGTTCGGATTGGCGGTGTCCAGCCGGGCTATCTGCCGTGGCTCGGATACTTCGACCAGATGCGGCGCGTCGATGCCTTCGTGATCGCGGACGAGATGCGCTACTCCTCCTCCGGATGGGTGCACCGCAACCGGGTCAGGGGGCCGCGCGGCGCGCATTGGCTGACGCTGCCCGTGTGCTCGCACCTCGGCCAGCGGATCGACGAGGTGCGCCTGGACCGGCGCGCGCCGTGGGCCCGCAAGCACCTCGAGACGCTGCGCCACTTCTACGCTCGGGGCGCGGACGCCGGCGCGACGCTGGACCGCCTGGAGGAGGTGCTCGACCCGTGCGCCGAGCGCGTCTCCAGCGTCGCCACGGCGTCGCTGCGTTTTCTCGCCGAGCAGATGGACGTCCGCACCCCCCTCCTGCTCTCGTCGGAGCTGCAGCTCGAACGCCGCTACCGCGAACGCTTCCCCGAGCAGCCCGGTCCGACGCACCGCATCGTCGCCTACATGGAGGCACTGGGCGCCACCGAGCTGCTCGGAGGCGAGAGCGCGCAGAGCTATTTCGACGTGCCGCTGTTCGAGTCCTTCGGCATGCGCGTGACCTTCCACCGCTACCGGCATCCGCGCTACCCGCAGCTGCACGGCGGCCCGTTCCTGTCGCATCTCTCGGCGCTCGACCTGCTTCTCTGCGCCGGCGCCGCGGAGGCCAAGCGGGTGCTGGCCGCGGAAGGGCGGTGCGCCGATGAGTGATGGCGCGCCGAGCGTCTCGATCGTGGTCGCCGTGCGCGACGAGGAGACGGCGGTCCGCGAGCTCGAATCGAGGCTGCGGCGGGCGATGGAGTCCGCCGCGCGCAGCTACGAGCTGATCTTCGTCGACGACGGAAGCCGCGACGGCACGGCGGCGCTGCTGCGCGAGCTCGAGGCGGCCGAGGCGCGGGTGCGCGTCTTCGAGTTCACGCGCAGCTTCGGCCAGGCCGCGGCGCTGGCGTGCGGGGTCTTCGCGGCGAGTGGCGACGCGGTGGTCACCATGGACGGCGACCTGCAAAACCCGCCGGAGGAGATCCCGGCATTGCTGGCGCCGCTGGCGGACGCCGCGGGCGTGGCCACCGGCTACCGGGCGCAGCGCTACGAAGGGTTGGTGCGCTGGCTCGGCTCGCGCGCCGTCCACTGGCTGGCGTGCTGGTTGACCGGGGTCCGCATCCGCGACTTCGGCGGCAATTTCAAAGCCTACCGGCGCGAGGTGGTCGAGGCGATGCGGCAGATCTGGGCGCCCGGCAAGCCGCTGTTCCCGCTCGCCCTGTGGGCAGGGTATCCGGTCGCCGAGGTGACCGTCCGCCACGACCCGCGGCGCTCCGGCCGCTCGAGCTACACGCTCGGCTCCCAGCTGCGCATCAACTTCGACTTGATCACCAGCTTCACCACCGCGCCGCTGGCGTGGCTCGGCGCGCTCGGCGCCGTCGGCGTCGCGGTCGGCGCGGCGGGGGTGCTGGCCTGCTGGTGGCGCGGCGGCCCCGCCGGTCTGGCGGACCTGTGCTCGGTCGCGGCCGTCGCGGTCGGCGCCGTGTTCGTCGCCGCCGGCATCCTCGGACAGTACGTCGGCCGCATCTACCAGCTGGTCGCCAGCGGCAACCCCTCGTACGTGGTGAAGCGCGGCCCGCTCGAACGAGACGTTGTGCAGCCGCGCGCGGCGGCCGAAGAAGCGGCTTCGCCGAGCGGACGCCTGACGAGGATCCGGTGACGCGCGCCGCCGCGCAAGCGAAGGGCGAGGGGCGCGCGGGGGAGGGCGCCTACCTGCGCTGCCCGCGCTGCCGCGGCCGGCTCGCGACCCGGCTCGAGGCCCTGGACTGCACCGCCTGCCGCCTCTCCTTCCCGATCGACGACGGGGTGCCGGTCCTGCTCGCGGACGACGAGGACTCCGACGGCCGCCGGCGGCGCATCGAAGCGCTCGACGCCGACATGCGGCGCCATCGCCGGGTGGTTCTCAAGATGAGCCTGGCGGCGCTGAAATGGGTTCCGGCGGAGCGCGTACGCCTGCTGCGCAGCATCGGTATTCCGGCCGGGCACACCGTGCTGGACCACTGCACCGGACCGGGGTCCAACCTCCCGGTGCTGAGCGCCGCCGTCGGGCCGACCGGCGTGCTGGTGGGCGTGGACCTGTCGCGCCTCGTCGTCCACCAGGCGCGGGCCATGGCGCGGCGCCGGGGGATCGCGGTCGACATCCACCAGGCGGACGCCGCGGCGCTTCCGTACGCGGACGACACCTTCGATACCGTCGTCCACTACGGCGCGATCAACCAGTTCGGCGACCGCCTGCAGGCGAGCGTCGACGAGATCCTGCGCGTGACGAAGCCCGGTGGGTCGATCGTTCTGCTCGACGAGGGGTTGGCCGAGGCCCGGCGCGGTGGGTGGTGGGGGCGGCTGCTGATGGCGGGGAACCCGCTGTTCGCGTCGCGCCCGCCGCTGCACGCGCTGCCGGCTCGTGTCGTCCCCGAGGTCCGATGGGTGATCCGCGGCATGTTCTACGAGATCCGCTTCCGCAAGCCCGCCGCCCTTGAAATCCGGGCGAGCGGATGCGCGGAGTGACGGGCGGACGCGCGTCGATGGAAGCCGGTGACCGATCTGTGCGGGCGAGCGAGCCTCCCCACTACCGCATCTACGGGGACTACGCCGGCGCCGAGCCGGCTTTCTACCCGCCCGACGACTTCCCCTGGGTGGACACGCTGCGGCGCAACTGGAGCGTCATCCGGCGCGAGTTCGAGGATTACGCGTATCGCCAGGGCCACACGCTGAAGCCGAACTTCGCGCCCGACCCCGTGCCGCTGAGCGGTTGGCGCGGTATTCCCTTCTTCACCTGCCTGCGGCGCTACGACGAGAACTGCCGGCGCTTCCCCGAGACGGTGGCCGTTCTCGAGTCGATCCCCAACCTCGCCTCGGCCTTCATCAACCTGCTCGAGCCGCACTCGCGGCTGCCCCCGCATCACGGCGACACCAACACGGTCTACCGCGTGCACCTCGGCCTGATCGTTCCCGGCGGCGTCGATCAGTGCGGCATGCAGGTCGACGGCGAGCGGGTCGGCTGGCGCGAGGGCGACGTGTTCGTGTTCAACGACGCGCGCCGGCACTTCGTCTGGAACGACAGCGAGCGCGACCGCGTCGTGCTCGTCTGCGACGTCGCCAAGCCGCAGTACGGCGGGGCGACGCCGCGCGCCTGCGCCAAGGTTCTGGGCTCGATCGCCATCACGTTTCTGCAGACCCGCCTGCGCCCGCTGCGGCGGCTGCCGCCCGCCGCGCTGCGCGGCCTGCACGAGGCCGTGAGCCTGCCGTTCCGCGTCTATCTGACGCTGCACGGCCGGCGCCGCCGCCGCTCGTGACGCGGCCGATGCAGCAGAGCGGCTCCGCCGCGAACGGCGGCGGGTGGCGTGCCGCCTGGCGGCGCGCGCAGCCGATCGTGCGCCTCGACGGCGGCCTGTACTGGCTGGACCACCTCTCCATCCTCGGCCTCTCGGCTCTCCTGTTTCACCAGGTCCTGGCCGGGAGGATCGGCTTCGCCTACGACTTCAACCGCCATCTGGAAGTGCTGGGGAGCTGGCTGCAGGGACGCGGCCACCTGCCCGGGCACGGCCTTTTCCACCTCCTCGTCGGCGCGGTCGCCCTGGGCTCCGCCGATCCGGTCGTCCTCGGCCGCGCGGCGATTCTGGTCGCGGCCTTCTGCGTCGCGTGGAGGTACGCGGTGCTGAAGAACGTCCTGTTGGCCGTGCAGCGCGGCGGCGCGGAAGGAGTCGAGGAGTCGGCGCCGGAAGGGGAGGGGCGCCGCGGTCGGGCGTGGTGGCCGGCGACGCTCGGCGCGCTGGGGTTACTGGTGGCGATGGCGATCCCGTACGACCTCGACGCGCGGACGGTCTGGCAGCACTACCTGTCGCCGGCCCAGTGGCACAACCCGACGCAGCTTCTGGTCTACCCGCTGGCGCTGTGCCTGCACTGGTGGTCGTTCCGGTTCCTGCTGACCGGCGAGCGAGCATACGTGCCCCTCCTGCTGCCCGCGTTCCTCGCCAACGCGTTCGCCAAGCCGGCCTACACCCTGCCGTTCCTGCCGGTGTTCGCTCTCGCCACGCTGTGGCGCGGGTGGCGCCGCGGGCGTCTCGGGGAGACCGTGGCGTTGCTCGCCGTGATGGGCGGCGCCGTCGTCGCGCAGTACGTCTACATCTATGTGTGGAATCCGGACGCCATCAACAGCAAGATCATCTTCGCGCCCCTCGTCGTCTGGCGGTACTACGTGCACGACATCCCGCCGTCCCTGGCGATGTCGCTGGCGCTGCCGCTGGCGTATCTCCTCCTCTTCCCGGCGCGCGCGCGCGTCGACTGGTTCTTCGCCTACTCGTGGGCGATCTTCGCGGTCGCTCTCGTCTGCCTGGCATCGTTGGCCGAGAGCGGCGAGTTCATGTACCACGGCAACTTCGCCTGGCTCGCCAACGCGACGATCTTCGTGCTCTATGCCAGCGCCGCCGGCGGCCTGCTGCGCCACCTGCGGCGGGTGGGCTTCGCGGCGCATCCGCTGCGCTTCGCCGCCGCCGCCGCGATCTTCGCGCTGCACGTCGCCGCCGGTCTCGGATACCTCGGCTACCTCGTCGCCGGCGGCCTGCGGCTCTGAGGAGGCGTGGCCCGTCACGGTCGCTTGTGCTTCATTGGCCGGGTGAACGCGGCGAACCCCAGTTCCTCTGGAAGCCCGTCTCCGGTCGCCAAGGCGCGCCCGCGGCGGCTGCGGCGCGCGGCCCTCGTGGTGGTAGGGCTGCTCGCCACCGCCTATGCGGCGATCGTCGTGCTTCGGGCGGCCCGCGTGTACGGCTTTCTGAAGGCCAACGTGCCGATGCTCACGCCGCACGTGGTTCAGTACGACCCGGTCCTGGGTTACCGGGCGCGGCCGGGCGCGGCCGGGGCGATGTTGATGAGCCTGCCTCCCGACGCGCCGCTGCAATACGATGCGCACGGCTTTCGCGTCCCCGTCGGACGGGCGGATCGGCCGCTGGTTCCGCCGCTGATCCTGACCCTGGGCGACTCCTTCACCCATGGCGACGGCATTCTCGCCGAGCAGACGTATTCCTACCGCCTCGGCAGCCGGGTCGGGGGCACGGTGATGAACGGCGGCTTCTGCGGCTACGGGCCGGTGCAGATGCTGCTTCGCGCCCGCGAGCTGATCCCGGCGCTGCGCCCGGCGCTGGTCGTGGTCCAGTACTCGCCGTGGTTCGTCCAGCGCGGCTTCAGCCTCTTTCCGCCCACCACTCTGGGAGTGGCGACGCAGCCCTACTTCTCGCGCGACGAGCGCGGCAAGCTCTACATCGCGCCGCCGCCCTTTCGGCCCCACGCCACCGACCTGCCGGCGGCAGACTACCGCGGCACGCCGTCCGGCTGGCGCGACTTCCTGGCCTTCTTCGGCCGCGTCGGCGCGCCGCTGATCGTCGGCAACGACGCCGACCTGGCGGAGCTGTGGCTACGCCACGGTCTCGGCCTGGTGCCGCCGCCCGCCGGCGATGGAGAGGAGATGCTGCGGCGCGTCTACGGAGAGATCCGCGACCTCTGCCGGCGCGCCGGCAGCCGCCTGGTCGTCGTCGGATTGGGGATGGGTGCGATCCGACCGCGCCCCGCCGACGTCGGGGTGCTGCGCGGGCTGGCCGGCGTGACGTACGTCGACGCCTACGCCCCGCTGGTGGAGCGCCTGCCGAAACGCCCCGGAAGCTCCAATGCCGAGAACCTGGAGCGCTTCATGCGGACGTACGCGCAGTATCGCGGCGATCCACCGGTCCTGGTCGACTCCCATCCCAACGCCGACGCGCACGCCATCATCGGCGACACGCTGGCCGAGGCGGTGAGCGCCGCCGGCGGGCTCTCTCGCCGCGGGGAGACGGGCGCGTCGCCGCGCTGAGGTGAGGCGCATGCGAACCAACGAAGCCCCGGCGGCGACGGTGGTGCTCTTCGCCGTCGTCTTGCTCGGCGCCTACGCCTTGCCGCTGTACTTCCCGCCGCCCGGCTCTCTGCCGGTGGAGCCGGGGGCGGGCGCCTCGCTGCTCGAACGGCTCTTCCCCGGCGTCCCGGCGTGGTGGGTCGGCGCGCGCTTGCTCGCCCTCGGCATCGCGGCGGTCGCCGTAGCATGGTCGGTGGGGAGAACGCGCGCCTTACAGGTGCTGCACCTGCCGCCGCGGGCGGAGGCCTACACGGCGGTGCGCCCCGTCTTCGTCCGCGCGGCGCTGGCGGTGGCCGCGTTGCACGCGCTCGCGTCGCCGTTCGCCGGCTGGCTGTCGCGTCCGGCGCAGGGCCTCTACGTCGTCGCCCTGGCCGTCCCCGCGCTGCTGCTCGCGGCGGGTACGGTGCGGCGTCCGGCGCCGCGGCCGCGCCGCGTCGGGCGCGGCGCGATCGGGCTCGTCGCCGTGCTGCTGGCGGCTTGGGTGGCCGTCACCGCGGCGACCGCCTGGCACTCGCCGCGCGCGGCGGACGGCGTCGATCTGTGGCAGGGCTTCTCCGATCTGGACGAGATGTCCGACCCGGCGCGCAATCTGCTGACCGAGACCAACCGCGTGCCCGGCCTGACCTGCCAGTACATGCTGTTCCAGGGCGTGTCGTTCCTGAGCCCCGGCGAGCTGACGTACGGCTGGATCCAGGCCGGGCACATCGCCTGGATCGCGGTGGCAGGAGCCGGCGTAGCGGCGTTCGCCGCGCAGACTTTCGGTGCCGCGGCGTCGGTGGTGGCGGCGGCGGCTTTCCTGTTCTCGCCCTTTCTGCTCGCCGTCCCCTACGGCAGCCCGCCGCTCTTCCTCGGCTCGCTGCTGACGGTCGGCCTGCTGCACCTGCTGTTGCGGTTGTATCGCGACCGGTCGAGCGCCGCGCTGGCCGGGCTCGGCGCGCTCGGCGGTCTGACGACCAAGGCCCTGCCGGCCGCCGGGGTGGCCGCGTACGTCGCGCTGCTGGCGCTGCTGGCCATGCGGCGCGGCCCGCGCGTACCGCGCGCCGTGCTGGCCATTGCCGTGCTCTCGTGCGTGGCCGCCGTCGTGCCGGGTCTTCCCGGGCCGAGCACCCTGCGCGAGATGGCCAGCGACTACGCCACGGTGCAGTGGCGCTGGGTGCCGCTCGAGACGATGCTGCTCGGCCAGGATGCGACCTGGGCGGTGCAGGCGGTGAACGAGCCGTCGCCGCCGCGCGGCGCCGCCATTCCGCTCGGCGCCCTGCTGGCGCCCTTCGCCATCCCGCGCACGCCGGTGCGTTTCTGGGGCGACACCCTCTTCGATCCCGTCGGCGCCGCCCTCGCCGCCTGCGCGATCGCCGTCTGCATCGGCGTCGCGCGCGCCTCGCCGGCGGCGGCCTCGCTCCTCGGGCTGCTGCTGGCGGCGCTGCTGCCGGGGTTCATCTCCAGCTGGGATCGGCCTTCGCCGACGCGCCTGTTCTGCACACCGGTGCCGGTGGCGCTGCTCGCCGGCGTCGGCTTCGAGGTGCTGCGCCGCATACTCGGCCTGTCGCTGCGGGCGGCGGCAGGCACGGCCGCCGCCATGGCCGTCGCCGGCGTGCTCGTGTTCGACGCCGTCAATCCGCGCATTCTCCCCGCCTCCTCGCTCGGGATCATCTTTCGAGCCCTTCGCGACGGGCCGCCGCCACAGCGGGCGGTGATCCTGGATCACGACGAGCGGCAGGTTTTCGGCTTTCTGCGGGTGCCGCTGATCGCCGCCCACCAGCCGGGCGGGCCGGTCGCCGTGCGCTATTACGCGGGGCCGCAGAGCCTGGACGCGGCGGATGGGAAGGCGCCGGAGCTGCTGTTCTGGAGCAAGGGCCTCGAGCAGTACCGCGCCGTTTCGCGGGGAGTCTGCGCGCGCTGGCCGGGCGCGGCGCTCTACCTTCTGCGCGACACCTCCGGGCTGTCGCTCGCCCTTGCTGCGCGGCCGGCGGGACCGGGCTGGACGCCGTCGTTACCGGTGGCGCAGTGGAGCGAGCGGGGCTGCGGCACCCCACCGCTGCTGAATCCCTCAGCTGACGACTGAAGGTTGTCGAGCGGTCGGATGTCGTTCTGGAAGCCCATCAACCAACTCAGGCTTTCGTAGGCTGAGGCTGAGGCTCAGGCTCACGTTTGGCAGCGCGATCCGTCGGATCGATCCCCAGCCGAGCCTGAGCCTGAGCCTCAGCCTAAGCCTCAGCCTCAGCCTACGAACCCGGGCGCAGCCCGGGTGAGTTTCAGATTCGCGGCACTTTGTCGCAGCCGCCGAGGCGGGAGACCTTGTCCGCCAGTCGGGTCCACAGCCCGGCGGCTTCGAGCTCGCCGAGGCCGTAGTTGAACTGGAGCTCGGCGTAGACCTGCCCGGCCGCGTGTCCCTTGCCCGCGGCGACGTCGGCGCAGTAGAGCTGCAGCATCTCGGCGGGCAGATACTCGATCGCCAGCTCGCGCACCCGGCGCCCGACGTTTTTGCAGATCGTCAGGCTGTACCCTTCGTCCGCGCGCCCGAACCACGCCTTCCACTTGGACCGGTCGATGAGCAGCTGGGCGCTGGGCGGTGCGCCCTCTCCCTGCAGGAAAGCGTTGTAGGGGTCGTCGCCGTGCGACAGGTAGAGACCCTCGTGCACGAAGTACGGGGAGGCGTGGCCGGGACAGGGCGCCAGCAGCGCGACGGGGATGTTGGCCGTGCGCAGGACGGTGCGCAGAAACCCGACCGTGCCGTAGCAGCCGCCGGTAAAGGACCGCAGGGGACTTCCGGGCTGGCTGCTGCGCCGCGTGCCGGTGATCATCCGCTCGACCGGCGGCCAGCCCGGGTACTGCCAGATGTCGGTCACGTTGGTGACGTCCCAGTCGCCGCTGAAATGGATCACGTTGGCGCGCGTCCAGTTCGAGGAGGCGAATGATCGTCTCGCGCGGGGTCGGGCCGACGAGGTCGCGGCGGCGCAGGAAGGAGAAGAGGCGCACCGGGTCGCCCGGAGTGACGGCGCCGGCGTCGTAGGGGATGCGGTAGCCGCCGCTCGCCTCGTCCCAGGCGAACATCGAGCGACTGTCGAGCAGCGGGGCCAGCTCCTCGCGGCTGTACTCGGCGATCGACCAAGGGAGCCGGTGTCCGATCTCCATGGCGAGCGACTGCGCGACGTAGGCCGCGTAGATCCGCCAGGCGACGTCGCGTGTGTAGCGCACCTGGTCGGCGATGAGCGGAGCCGGCGCGCCGGCTGGCGACAGGAACGGCGGCGCGTCCGAAAGCCGCGGCGATCGGCCGGCGGCGATTTCGTTGAACGCTCCGCGCAGATCCTTCTTCCAAGGCGCCGGCCATTGCGCAAAGGCCTTGGTCCTGCCGTCGATATCCTGCCAGATCAGGGCGGCGGCCAACGCCGGGTGCTCCGCCAGCCAGGCGTCGAGATCGACCAGCGGGGGCGCCGTGGCGGATGGCGCCGGCGACCGAGCACCGGCAGCCGCACCGCCCGCCATCAGGAGGAGGGCGGCCGCTGCCACGACCATCAGGCCAGCGGTCCGTTGAAGAACAGGCGGCGTGGCGCGGTCACTCCGAGGCCGCTCGCGGCACCACGCGGTCATGTCAGCGTAGACTAGCGACGCGAAGGCGATAAGCAACCCTGATCGATATGGAAGGCGATCGAGAAACCTTTTCCATTGCTTCCGCAGGTCGTTTGATGCAGAAGTCGGCACGAGAGACGGCGTAATGTTTCGCGTCGTCTCTGCAGGGTCGGATCGCTTTTGAATTGACTTTCGTGACGGTTTCGTAGGAGAGATCAATCCTAAACGTGAACTAGGCTGCCTGGCGGGGAGCCGAGAAGGGGGTACCATGAGAAGGGCCTACATCGTTGGGGTGCTTTTCCTGTCCGTGCTGGCCTGTGCGTTCTCGCTGCCTCGGGTGGCCTGGGCATGCGGCAGCAACGGCGACTGCAACGACAACAACCCCTGTACCGTGGATACCTGCCCCGGCGGCAGCGGTGAGCGGACCTGTTCGAATACCGCCGGCAACGGCGGTACCATCTGCCGCGCCTCGGCCGGTGCCTGCGATTTGGAGGAGCAGTGCACGGGAACGAGCACGACCTGCCCCGCCGACGCCAAGAGCACGGCCCTCTGCCGCGCCTCGGCCGGCGCCTGCGACCCGGCGGAGTTCTGCCCCGGCAACAGCAACAACTGCCCGGCGGACGCGAAGAGCACGGCGGTCTGCCGTCCCTCCGCTGGTGACTGCGACGTGGCGGAGAGCTGCGACGGCGTGAACAATGACTGCCCGGCCGACCAGTTTACCGCCGCTGGAGTGACCTGCCGCGCCGCTTCGGCCGGCCAGGCCTGCGACGAAGCCGAGGTCTGCACGGGCGGCAGCGCGACCTGTCCGGCGGACGTCGTGAAGCCCGCCGGGACCGAGTGCCGCGCTTCGAACGGCGTCTGTGACCCGGCGGAGACCTGCGACGGTTCCAGCAAGCTCTGTCCGGCGGATGCGAAGAGCACGGCCGTGTGCCGCCCGTCGGCGGGTATCTGCGACGTGGCGGAGAGCTGCGATGGCGTCAACGACAACTGCCCGGCGGACGGATTCGTCTCCGCCGGCACACAGTGCCGCGCTTCGAACGGTGTCTGCGACCCGGCGGAGCAGTGCACGGGGTCGGGCGCCAACTGTCCGGCGGATGCGAAGAGCACGGCCGTCTGCCGCCCCGTCGGCGGGCGTCTGCGACGTGGCGGAGAGCTGCGACGGCGTGAACGACAATTGCCCGGCCGATGCCTTCGACACCGGCACGGTGTGCCGCGCCGTCTCGACGGGCGATCTGTGCGACGAACAGGAAGTCTGTGACGGGTCGGGCGTGAACTGCCCGGCCGACGCGGTCAAGTCGGCGGGCACGGTCTGCCGCGGCAGCGCGGGAACCTGCGACGTCGAGGAGCAGTGCGACGGGTCGAGCAAGCAGTGTCCGACCGACGCGTTCGTCTCCGCCGGAACGGAGTGCCGCGCTTCGAACGGCGTCTGTGACCCGGCGGAGCAGTGCACGGGCTCCGGACCCAACTGCCCGGCCGATGCGAAGAGCAGTGCGGTCTGCCGCCCCGCGGCGGGCGTCTGCGACGTGGCGGAGAGCTGCGACGGGGTGAACGACGCTTGCCCCGCCGACGGGTTCGACACCGGTACGGTGTGCCGCCCCGCCGCCGATCTGTGCGACGAGGCGGAAGCCTGCGACGGGTCGGGCACCAGCTGCCCGGCCGATGCGGTGAAGGGGGCGGGCACAGTCTGCCGCGCCAGTGCCGGAACCTGCGACATCGAGGAGCAGTGCGACGGCTCGTCGACGGCCTGTCCGTCGGACACCGTGGTCGGCGCCGGTACCGAGTGCCGCGCGTCGGCCGGAGTGTGCGACGTGGCGGAGCAGTGTGACGGGTCCTCGTCCACCTGTCCGTCGGACGGGTTCGTCAGCGCCGGCACCGTGTGCCGGGCGGCGACGTCGGGCGATCTGTGCGACGAGGAAGAGGTGTGCACGGGCTCGAGCGCGCGCTGTGCCCGCCGGACGAGGTGAAGTCGGCCGGCACGAATGTGCCGGCCGAGCGCCGGCGACTGCGACGTCGAGGAGCAGTGCGACGGATCGAGCAAGCAGTGTCCGACGGACGTCTTCGTATCGGCCGGCACCGTGTGCCGTGCGGTATCGGTCGGCGACCTGTGCGACGAGGAGGAGCAGTGCACCGGGTCGAGCGCGGCGTGTCCGGCCGACGCGGTGAAGACGGCGGGCACCGAATGCCGGGCCAGCGCCGGCGTGTGCGACGTCGCCGAGCAGTGCGACGGGTCGAGCAAACAGTGTCCTCCGGACGTGTTCGACACCGGCACGGTGTGCCGCGCGGCCACGTCGGGTGATGCGTGCGACGCGGACGAGGCGTGCGACGGGTCGGGCGCCAACTGTCCGGCCGACGGTGTCAAGGCGGCGGGCACGGTGTGCCGCGGCGCGGCCGGAGCCTGCGACGTAGAGGAGCAGTGCAACGGGTCGAGCAAACAGTGTCCGGCGGACGTGTTGGCCTCGGCGGGCACGGTGTGCCGTGCCGAGCGCCGGAGAATGCGACGTGGCGGAGCAGTGCGACGGCTCGTCGGTGAGCTGCCCGGCCGATGGTTTCGTGGCGGACGGGACGACGTGCACGGACGACGGGATGTTCTGCGACGGGAGACGAGACGTGCCAGAGCGGAGTGTGCTCGAGCAGCGGCGATCCGTGCACGATGGCAACGACCTGTGACGAGATCTCCGACGCCTGCTTGGCGACGGGATGTCCGTCGTCGCCGCTGGCCTGCCGTTCGGCGGCCAAGTCGATCTTCCTGGTGAAGAACAAGACGCCGGACAGCAAGGACAAGCTGATCTGGAAGTGGATCAAGGGGGAGACGACCGACCAGAGCGAGTTCGCCGATCCGACCTCGACGGCGACCTACAGCCTGTGCGTGTACTCGGGAGCGTCGCCGACGCTGGTGGCCGAGGTGAACGTGTCGGCGAGCGGGAGCCTGTGGAAGCCGATCGGCAGCAAGGGGTACAAGTACAAGGACAAGAACGGCACGCAGGACGGGATCCAGAAGATCATCCTCAAGGGCAAGGACCAGAACAAGTCGAAGGCGCTGGTGAAGGGCAAGGGAGACAATCTGCCCGATCTGCCGCCGGCGTCGAACCCGGCCTTGGCGTTGGACCTGCCGGTGACCGTACAGCTGATCAACCACGACAACGGGATCTGCTTCGAGGGAGTGTACGACTCGGGCGACGTGAAGAAGAACGAGCCCGCCCTCTTCAAGGCCAAGGCGCAGTAGTCGCCGCGGCTGGGCCGATCCGAGAGTTGCAGCGCCCCGGCATCGCAAGGTGCCGGGGCGCTGCCGCTTGGAGGGATCGCGCTCCGGCGCGTGGAGATGACGATCCGGGCGAACAGGTCGGAGATTTGCGTTGCGCCAAACTGGACGGCTGTGATAGCTGCATAGCATTCGGGTATCGGAAGGAGGTTCGACATGCTGTCGCGACGTGATGTGATCGGGAAGCTCGCAGCCGGAACGGCCGCCGCACTGGCGTTGGGCGCTGCCCGCAACAGCTTTGCCTCGGTACGTCCCGAGGCGAGGACCCCGACGGGCTCCGGGTCCGGCGAAGCTCCGCCCGCTCCCGCCGGCAAGACGGTCGGGAGTGCGGCCCCGATCGGCGAAGGCCCGCTCGACACGCTGGAGGCGCCGCAGCCCTGGGAGATGTTGCGCCCTCTGACGCTGGGCTCCATGGTCGGGCAGGGCTGGCGCCTGGCCGCTTTCCAGGGCGTGGTCGACGGATCGTGCGTGGTGACGCTGCAGAACGAGCGCGGTCGCGCCCATCGCGTGCACCTCTGCCGCAACGACGGGAATCCGCAGGGCCTCGTCTATACGAAGCATGTCGATCTGGTGGTGATGAACGGCGGGCAGGGGGACCTTCCCACCGAGGAAGGATTCGCCCAGGCGGTGGCCGAGTTGGCGCACGTGCTGGCCTCCAACGAGACCGGCCACCGGCAAGAGGCGATCGTGACTGCCCTCCTGCCCCAGAACGAACGGTTGCGACGATTCGCGGGCCCGGCGGACCGCCGCCTGAGGTGACGGTGGCCGCGCAGCAGGACGCGCAAGAGTCGCGCCTCGGTTTTACACTCGGTCCGGACCAAATCGCGTTCGAGGTGGACGAAAGCGTCTACCCGCTCGAGGCGGTCTACGGAGCCTGTTACCTGTTCTTGGAGAAGTGCTTCGTCTACCTCTCGCGACCGAAGCCGGAGACGGTGGAGGTCCGTCTGACCTCTCGCGAGCCGGCGTCGCCCGCCGAGCTCGATTCTCTCGCGGGCGAGTTCGCCAACGAGCTCCTCTCCCAGGCACTGCGGCTGCGACTGTCGCAGTCTACCGCCCGCATTCGCGAGTATTACGCGGCGGCGGCGCTGCGCGCCGCGACGTCGGCGCCTTCCGTGGACGACTTGCTGGCGGAGCTGGAGTCCGAGGAGCTGCTGGAAGATCCGCTGGAGATCATGGTGCCGTGGGAAGAGAAGCACGGCGCCGAGCAGGGCGAGTCGGATCCGAAGAAGGACCCCGACGTGGACGATGGCTGAGCGGATCACCTTCGACCGATCCCTGTATCTGCCCGAGGCCATCGAAGCGGCTGCCGCGGCTTACGCCGAGCACGCCCGCATCGAGCTGACGCCGACGGCCGACGCCGTCGTGGCCGTCGTTCCCGACGTCGCGGGGCTCGATCCGCAGGCAGTGGCGCACGCCTTCTGCAATCACGTCCTGCACGAGACCATCACCCGAAGACGCCAGGCTGGGCTGCAAGAGGTCGCGTAAGTGGATGGGCCCAGTGTGACGTTGCCGCGGCCGGAGATCGCAGCCGATGGCCTGGGATTCTTTCGCTGGGGACGTATCGCGGGCAGGGTTCTCCTCACCAACGACGCCGGCGACTGGGCGTTCCTGACCGAGGCGGAGCTCGCCGAGCTGCTGCAGGGGCGAGTCGCCGAAGGTCATCCGCGCTTCGCGGAGTTTCAACAGCAAGGGCTTCGTCCGCGACGGCCTCGATCTCGACGCGCTGGCCGCCCGGGTGGCCCAGCGCAATCGCCACGTGCGTCGCGGTCCGCACGTGCACGTCGTCAACCTCACGCGGCGTCGCGCGGTGTCCGCAAACGGCCGCGCCGCCGAGGAGTCCGGCGGCGACATGAGCGCCGAGACCGCCGAGAAGATCGTCGACCTGGCGCTGCAGGGGACCTCGCCTGCGATGACCTTCGAGTTCCAGGGTGCGGGGGGAGAGCCGTTGCTGGCCTTCGACGCCCTGCGGCACTTCGTCGAGGTCGCCACAGGCCCACAACGAGCGGACCGCCGGAAAGAGCCTGCGCTTCAGCGTGCTGACCAACTTTACCGGGATGACCGAGGAGGCGGCCGAGTGGCTGCTCGCCAATGACGTGGCGGTGACCACCACCCTCGATGGGCCGGCGAGCGTGCACGACTGGAACCGCCAGTGGATGGCGGGCAGCGCGCACGCCGAGGTCGTGCGCTGGATCGACTACTTGAACCGCCGCTACGCCGAGATGGGTCGCGATCCCGGGCTGTGGCACGTCGATGCGCGGTTGGCCGTGACCCGCCGGACCCTGGAGGCCGGGCGCGAGGTCGCCGACGAGTACGTCGCCCGGGGCCTGCGAACCATCCACGTGCGGGCGCTCGACTCGTCCCGCTTCGACCGCGACACCTGGGCGAAGATCGGCTACACGGCCGAGGAATACCTCGACTTCTACCGGCGTGTTCTGGACCACCTCCTGGATCTCAACCGGGGTGGCTGCGAGCTGAGGGAGAGCCTGGCGTCGATTCTCCTGGCCAAGATTCTCAGCGCGGACGATCCCGGCATCGTCGACCTCCAGTCGCCGTACGGTGCCGGAACCGGGCAGATCGCGTACGATGTCGACGGACGCGTCTTTCCCTGCGACGAGGCGAGGGTCGTCGACGCGATGGGGGATCCGCTCTTCGAGCTCGGCGACGTCCGTACCCTGACGCTCGCCGACGTGGTGCGGCACCCGACCGTCCGCGCCATTGCGGCGGCCTCGCTGCTCGACGCCCAGCCGATGTGCGCGGACTGCTGGAACAAGCCCTATTGCGGCTTCAGCCCGGTGCGCAACTTCGTCACCCAGGGCGATCTCTTCGGGCAGCGGCCGCGCTGCTTCGAGTGCAAGGAGCACATGGCCGTCTCCGCGCGGCTCTTCGAGCTCCTGGGGGAGGAAAGCGACTCCGAAACGGCCGGGATTCTGCGGCGCTGGGCGGCCAGTGTTCCGTCGAACGGCGGCCGAGCCTTCCAGGAGGCGCCGTAGGCGCCGAGGGAGAGCCGGGACGTCGCGTCGATCCTCGTCCCCGCCGGTTTCGATCGAGGAGTCGATGACCGCATCCGCGGAAGCCGGCACCGGCGCGGTTCGCAGCGTGGTGGTCGTCGGCGGCGGCACCGCAGGCTACCTCACCGCCCTGGCGCTCAGGCGCGAGCTGCCCGAGCTCGACGTCACCCTGGTCGAGTCGAAGAAGATTCCCATCGTCGGCGTCGGCGAGGCCACGACCACCCTGATGCCGCCCTTCCTGCACCGCCAATTGGGCATCGATGTCGTCGATCTGTACCGTGCAGTGCGGCCGACCTGGAAGCTGGGCATCAAGTTCGAATGGGGTCTGCCGGGCCAGTACTCCTTCAATTTTCCCTTCGGGGGCACCGATGCCCTCGAGTCCTACGCGCACGACGGCGACATCGCCAGCCAGTCGATCTCCAGCCTGCTCATGGCGGCCGATCGCGTGCCGATCGTGTCGGGCGACGATGGCGAGCCCCTCTCGCTGCTACCGCGGGCGAAGTTCGCCTACCACCTCGACAACGAACCGTTCGTCGCCTTCCTGGCTGACCTCGCCCGCCGCCGGGGTGTTCGCCACGTCGACGCCGAGATCAAGGAGGTCGTCACCGGCGCCGATCGCCGCAACGTCGAGCGGCTGATCCTCGACGACGCGCGCCAGCTTCGCGCCGATCTGTACGTCGACGCCAGCGGCTTTCGCGCCCTGCTGATCGAGAAGGCGCTGGGCTCTCCCTTCCTCGCTTTCGAGGGCAGCCTCTTCTGCGACCGCGCCGTGGTCGGGGTGGTGCCGCAGGACGGCCCGATTCGCCCCTACACGACGGCGCAGACGATGGATGCCGGCTGGTGCTGGCGGATCCCCGTCGAAGGGGAGGACCACCGCGGCTATGTCCACTCCTCGGCCCACCTGACGGAGGACGAGGCGCGCGCCGAAATGCGCGCCGCGAATCCCGGCTTGGGCGACACGTGGACGGTGCGATTTCGCAGCGGCAGGCACCGCGAGTTCTGGAGGGGGAACACCGTCGCGATCGGCAACGCGTACGGATTCGTCGAGCCGCTGCAGTCGACGGCCCTGCACATGGTCATCATCGAGATCGCCTACGTGATCGGCGGTCTGCAGGGACCGGCCGGGCCCGATCGCTCGTTTGCGAACGCGGGAGTCGGCGGACACTGGGACTTCCTGCGCTGGTTCCTCGCCGTCCACTACAGGTACAACCGCAGAGCGGACAGCGCCTTCTGGCGGGACTGCCGGGAGAAGGTCGACGTCTCCGGCGTGCAGCCGCTCCTCGATCGCTTCGGCGCCGAGGGCCCGTGGTCCGAGGAAGCACACTTGCGCTACGCGACCGGCGATCCGGCGTTCAGCTTCGAAGGTCTGATGATCATGCTGCTCGGGCAGCGGGTCCCGTGCCCGCCGCCGACCCGGACGCACTTGTCCAAGACGCAATGGGACGCTCGGGTGGCCCAGAGACGGGACCTCGTGGCGCGCGCCCTCACCCAGGCCGCCGCGCTCGATCTGCTGCGGCGGCGTCCGGATCTGCTGGAGGAGATGGTGACGTCCGACCGGTCGTGGATCAACCGCGGGGGTGAGCTCATCTCCCCCGTCAGTCCCGCCACCGGCATCCTGCATCCGCAGTGCGACGAGGCACAGGAAGACGTCGGGCCCTACGATCAACTCTTCGCCGGGCTGGCTCGCTGAACCGGCGCCCGTGCCCATGCGAAGCAAGATCCTCGTCGTGCTGGGAACACGGCCCGAAGTCATCAAGCTCGCGCCGGTCATTGCCGCGTTGCGCGCCTCTCGCTCCCTGTCGGTGCGTCTCTGCGTCACCGGCCAGCATCGCGAAATGCTCGAGCAGACGCTCGAAGCGTTCGGCATCCTGCCGGATGACGATCTCGCCGTGATGGAGCCGGAGCAGGACCTGTCCGACCTGACGGCGCGCCTCCTGCCGCGGCTCCGCGACATCTTGATTCGCGAAGAGCCGGCGGCCGTTCTCGTGCAAGGAGATACGACGTCCAGCTTCGCCGCCGCGCTGGCCGCGTATTATCGGCGCGTCCCCGTCGGCCACGTGGAAGCCGGGTTGCGGACCGGGAAGCCGTACGAGCCGTTTCCGGAGGAGGTCAACCGGCGTCTGATCGCGCACGTGGCCACCTGGCATTTCGCTCCCACCGCCGCCGCGCGCTCCAATCTCCTGCGCGAGGGCATCGCGCCGGACTGCGTGCGGGTGACGGGGAACACCGCCGTCGACACGCTCCTGCAGACCGTGGAACGCCTGTGCAGCAACGAGATGAAGCCGCTGGGGTGGATTCCTGCCGACCTGGCGAACCGGCGCCTCCTGCTGGTGACCGGCCACCGCCGGGAGAGCTTCGGCGAGGGGCTGCGAAACATCTGCAACGCCGTGCGCTCGATCGCCGATCGCGAGCGACATGTCACGGTTGTCTACGCCGTTCATCTCAACCCGGCGGTCCAGGCGCCGGTGCGGGCGATTCTGGGCGATCACCCGCGCATCGTGCTGACGCCGCCCCTCGGGTACGTGTCCTTCGTCGACCTCATGCGCCGCGCTCATCTCATTCTGACCGACTCGGGAGGAATCCAGGAGGAGGCGCCGTCGCTCCGAGTCCCGGTTCTGGTGACACGGGATACCACCGAACGGCCGGAAGGCCTCGAGGCCGGAGTGGCGCGCCTGGTGGGCACCCGGAGCGACTCGATCGTGACGGAGGTGGAGCGGCTTCTGCGCGACCGGAAGGCATACGCCAGCATGCAGGTGGCGGAGAATCCGTACGGCGACGGGCATGCTGCCGAGGCCATCGTCCACCATCTCGAGGCCGCGATCGCCTGATGCCACCTCGGGTTTCGCGAACACGGCGGCGACGCGTTGACGCCATCGCTGCCGAGATGATACGGCGCCGAGAGGTACGCTGCTCGAGTCCGTTCGGCGGGTGACGCGAAGTCGCACGGGCGAGGGCGGTGCTGAACGCTCAGCGAGAAGGGATTCCCATGTTTGGTCGTATTGCGAACCTGTCCATTCGTGCCAGCCTGCCGGTGCTGGTCGTGATCTGCGCGTTTGCCGCCGCTCCCGAGGTGTGGGCTCAGGCGCCGACGGAGGCGGCGCGTCAGAGCACGCCGGCGGCCGCGGCGACGCCGGCGAAGGCGCCCACGCCCGATGCCGCCCGGCGCGCGTCGTGCGAGAAATACGTCGCGTTCCTCTCGGGCCGGAGTGGAGACTCCGCCCTGATGAAGGATCCGGATGTCGAGGCCCTGGCGCAGCAAGCTCCCCAACTGGTCACCTGCGGCGCCATCGCGCAGGACTCCGAGGATCTCTGCGAGCTGGTGAAGGGCAAGGACTGCAGGCAGATGACGATGGTCTTCCGCGAGCTGCGCGCACACCCGAAGAGCCGCGCGTTCATGTTTCCCGAGTGTTACAACATGCACGACGAGAAGTGGGTGTCGTTCTGTGACTCGATGCTCAAGGCCCTGCGCTCCGGCGACCCGAAGGAGTGCGCGGCCACGGGGAACGGAGAGTCTCTCTGCCGTGCGTTGGTCACCTTCGACGCATCGCTTTGCGTCCCCGCCGAAGGCCTCCCGGAGGACCTGCCGAGCGCGTGCAAGGAGCGGGTCCGGAGCTGGGCATTCCTGGCCAAAGGGTTGAAGGAGCTGGCGGAGAAGGGGCCTTCCGCCAAACGGGCGGAGGGCATCGGGGACCTCGGATCCGTTCGCCTGTGGGCGAAGGCCGCGCTCGGCCAGGCGGACGCCTGTGCGCCGCTCGCGGAATCCGCCATGGGCATCTGCTCTTCCAGCCCCGCACAGGGTGCCCGGCGCGGAAACACCTGCCCCTTCGGGCGTCCACGCGACGCCGGCGCCGAAGAGCCCGAGCGCACCCGACGTCACGCCCGGTGAGCCCAAAGTGATCTCCAGACGATGAGGTAGCGGGGGCCGTGTACGTCTCGGCGCCCACGCGTCTTTGCGGCGGCACTGCGCTCTCGAAGCACGACGAGGGACGAGGCAATCGATGAGTCGCGTTCCGCGGAAGCACGCGCTTCTCCTCGCGGTCTTCGGCGTCGTTGCCGCCCTGGTCCTGGTCGAGTTCGCGGTGCGCGTCGCCACGCATTCCCTCTTCATCCTCGGCGGACCGGACAGGGGGGGGTATAGCCTGGCGGATCCGGTGTTGGGGCGCATACCGAGCCCCGGTGTGTCGTTTCGCCATCCGACCAAGGGCTTCCTCGTCAACATCGGAGAGTACGGCACGCGGAGCAATGGGAACCCGCCGCCGCGAGCCCAGCGACCGCTGACCCTCGCCGTGGGCGACTCGTTCGCCTTCGGCGACGAGGTCGACGATGCGAAATCGTGGCCCGCGGTTCTCGAGCGATTGTCGGGCCGCCGCGTGATCAACGCCGCGGTGCCGGGCTTCGGGCTCGACCAGTCGGTGCTGCGGGCCGAACAGCTCGCGGACATCTACGCACCGGACGTCGTCATCGTGAGCTTCATCCCCCACGACGTGCTGCGCTGCGAGATGTCGTACTGGTCGGGGCACGCCAAACCCTACTTCGTGGTCGACTCGTCCGGGCTCCACCTGCATGCCCCGCCGATTGCGCCCCGCTCGCCGTACGCTTCACTGAAACATTTGCTGGCCGCGAGCGAGACCGCCGATCTCCTGTTTCCGACGTTCCTGCACTGGGAGGGGCCGTACGAACTGGTCGTTCATCACCGCGGACGGGAGGTCGCCTGCCTGCTGATGAAGCGGCTCGCCGATCTCGGCCGCATGCGCCACGCGCGCGTCGTGGTGCTCGCCCAACCGCAGCAGCCCACGGCGACGCCGGAACATCTGGAGATCAAGAGCGCCGTCCTCGAGTGCGCGGCGGCGGACCACCTCTCCGCCCTGGATCTCTTCCCCGTGATCGAGAGCCTGCCTCTGGAGCGGCGCAAGCGGCTGTTCCACGGTCACATGACAGCAGAGGGAAACCGCCTGGTGGCCGAGGAGCTCTTCGGCTTTCTCGATCGCGACACCTCGCCCCGCGACGGCGCTCCGGCGCCGTAGCAATCGTCGAATACCCGCCCGCACGCCCGGACGTCGGTGTCCGCGCCGGCGGCGGTCAGGTTCGGGCCCGGTCCGGCGGGCCTCGAGAGGAGGTCCGACCGCATCGCCGCCCAGTACCCGCCCACCGGCAGCGCCGGCAGCGCGCAGCGCGGGCGCCCGATCCAGCGGCCGGAGGCGAAACGGGTGTACATGTCGCCGAAGACCAGACAGTCCAACCGCACGGCGGCGGCGCAGTCCGCGGCCAGCTCCGGGCTGCGGAAGTCGCCGCACGCGCTCATGTCCCCGCCGCGGTGGGTACCGTAGTAGAAGGCGTAGGCGCGGCGTTCGGCCGCGTCGAGCTCGGCCGGGGGTTCGCGCCTTCACCTTGCCGCCGTGCCTCCAGTTCAGCTCGCGGGCGATGCCGCCGATGCAGTCGAGGATCTGGGTCTCGTCCACGAGCGAGCGGCAGCGCTCGACCGCGTGTTGCTCGCGCGTCTGACCCGGCGGCGCCAGACCGTACTGCTGCTCTCGCATGAAGCCCTCGGCGAAGCGCCAGGAGCACACGGCGCCGCTGCGGTTGTGCCACAAAGCGGATACCTCTCCGAGCCCCCACGACGTCGCCGCGGGGCGGTAGAGAACCAGCGTGATCGCGATCGAGGCCGCGGCGACGCCGGACGCCAGCGTTTCGCCCCAATCCGCCGCCGCATGCGCACACAGCCAGCCGACCAGTACCGCGAACAACACGGCGATCGTCGGGTATCCGTAGATCGCGTACGAGTCGATGCCGCCCTGCGCCATCACCGCGAGCGCCGCCAGGTGGAGGCCGCTGAAGCCGACGACGAGGCCGAGCGTCACCGGGGCGCGCCGGGAAGCGTCGCTCCTGCGGTGGATGGAGCGAGCGAGGAGCGCCGTTCCGATCGCAAGGGCCACAGCCCACGCGAGGAGCAGCTCGATTCGATGGTCCGCTACGGTCCGGAGACTGTCGAGGAAGGCGGCCGGGAATGCCCGCGAGTTTCGCTCCGCCTTCAGTGCCACGGTCGCCCAGCCGTGGCCGTGGCGCCGCGCCACGACCAGGAGCTCCGGGACGCCGCCCAGCGCGAAGCCACCCAGCGCCGCGAGGAGGCGCGGGAACGACCGCCACGCCAGCGCGAGCTCCGCCGCCCCGAGCACCGGCAGCACGATGAACGTCCCCTTGTTGAGATAGAGCGCGAGTCCCACCAGCGCCCAGAAGGCCGCGGTGCGCGCCGCGGATCGAGTGTGAAGGCGGCGCGAGAACAGCGCCAGCAGGAGGATACCCAGCGCGGAACCCTCGGCGTGATTGCCGACGGCGTACATCGAGGACATCGTCACCACGCGGGGGGCCAGGGCGATCTCGACCACCAGCACTGCCGTGGCCGTCCAGCGCGCCCGGCGGCTGGTCAGCCCGAGCTCCTCCAGACAGCCGCGCAGGAGCCACAGGGTGGCGACCGCGCCGGCGGCGGAGATCACGTGCGTGACGAGCTTGAGGGCGAGCATGTTGTGGCCGAACAACGAGAAGGAGACTGCCGCGAGGAGGCCGCTGAAGAACGAGCCGTTGTCGTACTCGTTCGGCGCGTACGCCATCAGGGGAAACCGGACCCCGTGTGCCAGCACGTCGGCGGCGATGGCGCCGATGTGACACTCCTGGTCCATCTGCGGGGCGAGGTGCCCGCGCGCGATGAAACGCGTGACGAAGAGCAGCGCGGTGAATCCGGCGAGCTCGCCCAGCAGGCGCACGGCGGTCGTCGCCGCGGACGATTTCGCCGAATCTCTCAACGCTCTCCGCCCGCTGAGGCCGGCGACGGACGCAGATCGGCGTCCGCAGTGCGTGGCGTGCGCACGATCGTCACGATTCGCGCGAGGGGACGAAATCCCCGACGGCGGTGTACCCGCGCCGCCGCCGCCGCACCCGCTGCTCCGCTCCGACCCCGGCTCCCAGGGCGAGGACGCCGCTCGCCAGCCACGCCGCGTCGCCGGAGGTGAGCCCCTGCCGGAGCAGGTCATAGAAGGCCGACGACGCGCCCACGGCGATCAGGGGCAGCGCCACCGCAAGCGAGGTCCGGAGGGGCGCCAGTCGCACGCCGAGCCGCAGGAGCTGGCGCGCGATTCGGGCCGTGTCGCGGATCGGACGGATCTTGCTCCGGCCGATGCGCGGCAGGTAGTCGACGGGTTGGAAGAAGACGACGCGCTGCTCGAGGAGCGACGCGACGGTGATCGTGGTGGTGAAGCTGAAGCCGTCCGGGAGCAAGGCCGCGAAGTTCTCCGTGATGCCGCGGCGGAAGACGCGCAGGCCGCTGTTGAGGTCCGGGATGGCCGTGCTGGTGATCCACTGGGCGAACTGACGAAAACACCACTTGGCGACGCTGCGCACCGGCGTCGGCTGAACGTTCGGACCGACGCGCGCTCCCACGACCATGTCGGCGCTCTCGCAGCGATCGACCAGGGACGGGATCACGTTGGGCGAGTAGGTGCCGTCGGCGTCCATCACGACCACCAGTGGGTGCCGCGCCACCCGGATCCCCGCCTTCAGGGCGGCCCCGTAGCCGCGATTCTCGCCGTGACGCACCACCCGCACGTCGGCGCACGTGGCCAGGATGCGAGGTGTCGCGTCGGTGGAGCCGTCGTCGACCACGATGATCTCGTAGGTCCGGTCGCAGCGGTTGAGGACGCCCCGCAAAGTCTCCAGGGTGGCGCGCAGGCCCTGTTCCTCGTCGAAGGCGGGCAGAACGACGCTGAAGGCGGAGCGAGCCGGCTTCCTCCCGCGCTCCCGATCCGGGCCTTCTGCGTCTGCCGCGGCGCGGGCTGGCGGCGAGGGAATCGGAGGTCATGCGGGACATCGCGGCGCCGCGGCGCCGGCCTGCGTCGACGCCGGCCGGGTCCGGAGGAAATGGGAACATCTCCGTGAGTCTGACGCAGCGGCCGGGGCAATTCCAGTGCGAAAACCGCCGGCCCGGGCGACGGCTCGGCGAGCGCGAGATGCCGCCCCCGTCAGTAACAGGCATCGAGCACCGGTTTGCAGGCCGAAAGATCGGCGATCGTGCGCGCCAGGTAGGGGCCGGTCCCGGGCGGCCGGGAGAGCAGGTCGGAGCGCAGCGCCGCCCAGTATCCGTCCATCGGTGGTGCCGCGACCGGCACAGCGTGGCTTGCCGAGGAAGCGGCCGGCGAAGAAGCGCGTGTTGATGTCTGCGAACTGGAGACATTCCATCTCGGTCCCCGTGACGCACTCCGCCCTGAGGTCGGGATCGTCGAACTCTCCGCACGGAGTCGTGTCTCCAGCGCGGTGGATACCCCAGTAGTATGCGTAGGCCCTGCGCTCCGTCGCATCGAGCCCGGCGGGCGGCTCGCCCTGCAGGCCGCCTCGGTGACGAACGTGCCGCTCGCGGGCGATGCCGCCGATGCAGTCGAGGACCAGGTCGCGCTCGGAAAGCGAGCGGCAGCGCTCGATCGCGTGCTGCTCGCGCGTCCGACCCGGCGGCGCCAGCCCGTAGTCGTACTCCCGCAGGAAGCCCTCGGCGAGGTGCCAGGAGCACGCGGCACCGGCGCGGTTGTGCCACAGTGCCGCGACCGTCCCGAGCTGCCACGTCACGGCAGAGGGGCGGTACAGAACGAACGTCGCGGCGACCGCCGCGGCGCCGACCAGAGCCGCGTACCCCTCACCCCAGCGGGCTGCCGCCGCGCACAGCGACGCGACCAGCACGGCGAGGAGCACGACGAGGGTCGGATAGCCGTAGATCGTGTACCCGTCCACACCGCCCTCGGCCATCACCATCAGCGCCGCGAGGTGGAGGAGGCTGACGCCGACCACGATGGCGAGCGTGACGGGGGGTGCCGCGCCGCGCGGAAGACGGCCCCCTTCGGATGCGCCGCCGCGCCGATGGCGCCGCGCCGCTCGAACCAGCAGCATCGTCCCGGCGCCGATGGCGAGCGCCCACACCGCGACCAGCTCGATCCGGTGGTCGGCGACGGTCAGGACGCTGTCGAAGAAGGCGCGCGGGAAGGCGCGCACGTTGCGCTCCGCCGTGGCCGCGATGGGTCCCCAACCGGTGACGTGCCGCTGCGCGAACAGCGGCAACTCCGGGAGCTCGCCGAGAAGGAGGCCGCAGAAGACCGCGGCCAGGCGCCCGAACGACGGCCAGGCGAGCGCAATCTCGGCCGCGCCGAGCACCGGAATCACGAGGGCGGTTGCCTTGCTCAGGTAGAGCGCGAAGCCCACCAGCGTCCAGAAGGCCGCGGTGCGCGCCGTCGACCGGGCTGTGGAGGCGAGCCGCGAACAGGGCGAGGAGAATGGTGTTGATCGGGGCGCTTTCAGCGGGGCTGGCGAAGCCGATCGTGGAGAGGGATTCCGCCGTCACCAGACGAGGCGCCAGGGCGATGGCGATCACCAGGGCGGTGGTTGCCGCCGCGCGTGCCCAGCGACTGGTCACCCCGAGCTCGTCGCAGGCAGCCGCGCAGGAGCCACAGCGTCGCGACGGCGCCGGCGATCGAGACCAGAAACGTGAGCAGCTTCAGCGTCAGGACGTTGCGGCCGAGAACAGAGAAGGAGACTGCGGTGAGCAGGCCGCTGAAGAACGAGCCGTTGTTGTACTCGACCGGTGCGTATACCAGGAGGGGGAAACGAATCCCGTGCGCGAGCACGTCGACGGCGATGCTGCCGATGTGGCACATCTCCTCCGTATGCACCACGAGGTGTGCGCGAAGGACGAACCGTGCCACGAAGAGGAGCGCCGCGAAACCGCTGAAGTCGGCCGCCAGGCGCGCCGCCGTCCGCGCCCGGGGCGTGTCTACTGCCGGCAGGGCCGAGAGACGGCCTGCGGCCTTCGGCGGCGCCGGCGCCGTGCATCTTCCTTCCGGGAGTCAGCGTCTACCGCGTCTGTTGCTCGAGCGTGAAGGGGTGGCGGGGAGGCATGTCGACCGCCTCATAGCCGGCCCCGCCCTGCCGATCAAGCCGCCGAGCGGGCCCGCCCGGCGGCGACGCGGCTCGCCCGCTCGCCGGTACCCGAAGGAGCGGGGCGTCGCGCGCGGCCCCCGACCACCGCGTCGCCGCCGGCCCCCAGAGGCGGAGTGCGAAGTAGCGTTCGAACCGCGTGCGCGGTCGCCGCGTCAGAACGCGCCAAGCCGCCTGCGCGATCTGCAGCGGCCTGCTCAGGTAGTACGTCCCGTAGAAGACGCAGTGCGCGAGCATGATCAGGGCGGCGATGAATCTGCCGCTCCAGCGCGGGTGCCAGGAGAACTCGTTGAAGGGGAAGGTGTTCTCCAGGCCGAGGAAATACTCGTCGTCGTGCACGATGCGGCCCTCGCGAGCGGCGATGTCGTGGTATTCGCATCCCGGATAGGCGGCGAACTTGTGAAAGTGCACGGTCGAGAACCCCGCGCGCGCCATCCGCGCGACGTAGGCGTAGGTCCGGAGCACATCCTGCAGCCGCTCCTCCGGGTAGCCGATGATCATCAAGCCGGCGACTCGCATCGGCGAAGGGAGACGGCTCGCGAGGCGCGCCACCGACAGAATCTTCTCGAGCTTCACTCGCTTGCGAGTGATGCGCCCGATCTCGGGCGAGCCCGACTCGGGGGCCAGGACCAGATCGTCGCAGCCGGAACGAGACATCTTGACCAGTAGATCCCGGTCCAGCGCCTCGCTGCGCGTTCCGGAGATCGTCTTCCAGGTGATGCCGAGGTTGCGCGCGATGATTTCGTCGCACAGCCGATGCACCCAGCGGCCGTTCACGACCAGGGTGAGATCCTGGAAGTGGAAGTCCGTCGCCCCGTACTCGCGCCCGTAGAACTCCATCTCGTCGACCACGTCCTTCGGATCGCGCATGAAGTAGTTGATGCCCCACATCTGCTCGTTCGAGCAGAACTTGCACGTGTACGGGCAGCCGCGCGTCGCGGTGATGATCATGGGTCGCTGGCTAGACTCGGACGGCATGCCGGAGAACAGACGCGCGTCGAGATACCGATCGAGTGGAAAGAGATCCCATGCCGGCCACGGAATCCGGTCCAGGCCTCTGCGGCGTTGGCGGCGCGGCGTGGTCGCGATCGACCCGTCCGCCGACCGGTAGGCGAGGCCGGCGATCGCTTCCAACGGCCGGCTGTCCGGTGTCCCCGCGAGGCACGCCACCAGCTCGAGAGCAGTCTCCTCCCCTTCTCCGATAACGGCGTAGTCGACAGGCGCGTCTTCCAGCACGAAGCGCGGCAGCGCCGTCACGTGCTCGCCGCCACAGACGATCGCGGCGCGCGGGAAGCGGGCGCGCAGCGAACGAATCAGCGCCTTGGCGACCGGCCAGAAGTTCGAGAACATGATGCCGACGCCGATGACGTCGGTGTCCGCCTCGATCCGATCGACGATCTCGTCAATGGTCAAACCGAAGACGCGATGCGCGCCGCGGAAGGGCGAGAGGCGACCGATTCCTTCACCGACGCCGTCGACGACGCGCACCGTGTGCCCCGCTTCGCGAAGACACGCGCCCACGTACGCCATGCCCAGCGGCGGCTGCACGAGAAGCTGGTGCTTCACGTTGCTCAGAATCATGGGCGGTTGCACCAGAGTGACTTTCATAGCGACTCCTCGTGCAGCACCGGGCGTCCTTGGCGCCCGCCACGAATCATCCAATTGCCGGCGAGTCAAAACATCAAGACGAGACAGGTGCAATCTATTTCATGCATGACAAATCTGTGTCAACGAATTATTTGTCGAGGCACCGGCGTGCCGGGCGCAAGCGACCGACGTGCCGGTGAGGTCGTCCTCGGTGGCCTCCGCCGCCCATCGATGCGGCCTTCGACCCGCGGATCCTAGCAGCCCATTGAAAAACCCCACCCCATGCTTCGACAAGCTCAGCATGAGCGGATCCCCTCCTTGATTCACAACGACTTTTTCCGCTCGTCCTGAGCTTGTCGAAGGGCGTCCGGGCTTTTTCAACGGGCTTCTAGGCTTCGGCACGCTGCTCGGATGTCGTGGACACATTCGTCGTTTCGTGGAAGCATGACCGGGTTTCATGGAAATGACGCCGATCGACCGCATCGCGCCTCCGTCTCCGGAGGAGTTCGAGAAGGACTACGTCGGGCGGTCGCGCCCGGTCATCTTGCGGGGGGCGATCGACGACTGGCCGGCGATGAAGCTGTGGAGGCCGGCGTACTTCAAGGAGCGGTTCGGGGACCGCCAGGTGACCGCCGTGCGGACCCAAAACGGCCAGCTCTACGATCAGCGGGGCGGCCTGAACTACGAGACGATACGCCTGGCGGACTACGTAGACCTTCTCGCGGCGGGCGGCCCGGTCGATCTGCACGTCGTGCTCCGCGTCCAAGAAGTCCTGCCGGAGCTCTTCGAAGACGTCATCCGCCCCCGCTACTGCCGCGAGGTTCAATGGTTTCGCTCGAAATTCTTCCTCGACGGGCCCGGCACCAGGGGCCTCCTGCACCGCGACCTACCCGAGAACCTCTACGCGCAGGTCTTCGGCCGAAAGAGATTCATCCTGCTCGACCGCCGGCGGACGCGGATGGTGCACCGCCACTCCTTCCTCTCCGGCGTTCCCAACTTCAGCCCCGTCGACGCGGGGGCGCCGGATCTGGCGCGCTACCCCCGCTTCCGGGATGCGCCGCTGAGGGTGGCGGAGCTCGACGCGGGCGATCTCCTGTACATACCGAGCCTGTGGTGGCACCAGGCGGACTCGGTGGAGACCTGCGTGGCGGTCAACCAGTGGTGGGCGCGCGGCGCCATGCTGGGCGTCGTGAAGGCGGCCGAGCTGTTCATGCGGGCGCGCGAGCTGCGGCTCTGATTCGCCTCAGGCGGCGCGCTTCTCGGCCGACACGATGCCGTAGATCCACAGGCCGCGTCGCAGGGCGTCGTACTGGAGAACGGCCCCGATGCTGTTGTCCGTCTGCAGCCGACTCCTGAGCCCGACGGTTTCGAGCGCCCGGCCGAGAGGCGCCGTCAGGCGGCAGACCCGGCTCATCCGGCGCGCGGAGGGCAGCACCCCGGCGCTCTCGTCCCGGAAGCGGACCTTCTCGAAGCCGGACTCGGCCAGACAGGCGGCGAACTCGTCGGGCGTGACCAGGTCGATTCCGGCCCAGCCCCGGACCCAGCGGTCGAGGATCCGCTGGTCGGCCGGGTCCATCGCGCCGGGGCGCGAGAAGTAGTCGGCGATGGCGATGCGGCCACCGTCGCGGAGCACGCGGTGCGCGTCGGCGATGAACTTCCGCCGGTCGGCGTAGATCAGCGTCTCGATCTGCCACAGCACGCTGAAAGCCGCGGCTTCGAGGCGCCCCATCTCCCGGTAGTCCATCTCGATGAAACGGACGAGATGATCGACGCCGCTCTTCTTCGCCTGCCGGCGCGCCGACTCGATCTCGCGCGGGTTGATGTCGATGCCGGTCACCCGACAGCCGACGTTCTGCGCCAGCCAGATGGAGCTGCCGCCGAAGCCGCAGCCGACGTCCAGCACCTGATCCTCGGCGGTGATCTCCGCGGTCGAGGCCAGGAAGCGGATCAGGTTCCGCACGGCGTCGACGTGACTGCGGTGCTGCTCGTCGTGCAGCCCGTAGTGCATCGAAAAGGCTCGGTTCAGCCCCCAGAACAGCCGGTACCCGAGGTGGGTCTGGTTGTAGTAGTCGACGATCCCCGTCTCGGCGCCCATCGTTCCGGAACTGCCGTGGCGGGCGGAGATCAGTGCCGGGCCGGGCGCAGGGCGGCGTTCAGCGCCTCGAACAACGCGCCCATGTCGAAGTTGAGGATCTGATTGACCTCGTGCGTGGGCGCGCACGCGCAGCCCGGTCCCGTCGGCAGCGCCATCTCCTGGAACGCCCGCAGAAAGCCGTGCTGCCTTCCGTTCGCCGCGGGGACCTGCTTCTGCGTCAGCACGCACGGGGCGACCGTGCCGTCGCTGAACACGTAACCGTAGTAACGGCCGGCGTAGCAGTCCTCGCACGTGCCCATGTTCCGATCCTTCTTCTGTCGCTTGAGGATCGAGAACGAGTTGCCGACCGGCCACCCCTGCGCCTTGAGGCTCATCAGCTCGTCCGTCAGCCCCTGAACGCGTTCGGCGGGGATTTCCGGCGCCACCGGGAGGTCGACGTCGCCCTCGGCGTCGTGGACCAGCTGGAAGTACGCGCGGTGCCCCATGTCCTTCGCGACCTCGAGCACGTGCCGGACCGTGTCGATCCCGGTGGCGGTGACGACGGTCATCGTGACGACCGGCCTGTTGCGGCTGTGCAGCCGCTCGAGGGCGTCGATGACCCGGCGGTAGGAGCCCTTGCGGCGCTGGCGGTCGTGCACCTCTTCCGGACCGTCGAGGCTCATCGAGACGAGGTCCAGATGCGACATGTCCTCGATGCGCTCGGCGACGAACCACCCGTTGGTGTTCATGGCCGCGTGCACGCCGACCTCGTTCAGGTGGCGAATGATCTCTCCCACGTCCTCTCGAACCAGTGGCTCTCCCCCCATCAGGCTGACGCGTCCCATGCCTCCGGCGCGGAACTCGTCGATGGCCCGGAACCACTCCTCGGTGCTCATCTCGTCCCGCTTCTTGAGCGGAATCGTGCAGTACTTGCACAGGAAATTGCAGCGGTTGGTCAGAGAGAGGGTCATCTGGAAAGGGCTCTTGCGGCCCAACAGACGCCGTACCCCTAGACGGACCACCGGACCGATCTGCTGCGCGGCCCGACCGGTGGGCGCGGGCGCAGTCATCCCCTGGCTCGTCGAAGAAAAGGAG
This sequence comes from uncultured bacterium, assembly GCA_963721115.1. Lineage (GTDB taxonomy): Bacteria > Desulfobacterota > Binatia > HRBIN30 > CADEER01 > CAVRIA01. Next base: position 240,627 of record CAVRIA010000010.1, on the reverse strand, counting down.
AGAACAGGCATGTGTCGTAGTCGTATGGCAATCGTCTGCACTTCGTCAAGACAAATGTAGGCGTGCAGCCGGGCTACACCGCCCAGCGCCAGGCGGCGAAGAGCGCGGCGCCGAAGAGCAGGGCGAACCATCGATGAACGAGGCGTAGACGTGCTGCCTGCGGCGACTGCGGCCCCTGCCGGGCGAGCAGCAGCGGGAACGCGACGCCGAAAGTCGTGCCCACGCCGGCCGCCACGAGCGGCGGCTGGAGCGTGGATACGGTCGCCGCCGCGGCTGCCGCCGCGGCGAGACCGAGGAGGGCGGCCGCCGCGGAGGTCCAACGAGGCCCGAGCGTCAGCCAGGTCGTGCGGACGCCGCCGCCCCGATCCTCGACGGCGTCGCCGGCTTCGTGAATCAGTTGATTCTGCAGCAGGATCGCGCAGAAGGCGAGCGCGACCCAGCCGAAGCGCGGCGGCAGCGACGCGTGCGGCATTCCTACGAACAGCAGGGGCCCGAAGTTGCCGAGATTGGCCAGGGTACCGACGACCGGCACGGACTTGATGCGCGGGCCCATCGAGTAGATCCATCCGATGGTCAGGCACGACAGCGCCGCCAGCTGTGCCGGCCAGGGGCTGAAGGCGGCCAGGAGCAGGACGGCGAGGACGAGCGCCACCAGCGAGTAGCGGTGTTCCCCCGCGCCCGCGACGATGAACGGGTTCTTGCGCGCGTCGAGGTCCATCTTCCGGTCCGAAACCGAGTTCAGCAGATAGCCGAAGGCGAGGATGGCGAAGGCGATGGCGACGCCGCGCGCCGCCGCCAGCCACGCGCCGGCTCCCGCGTGCGGCTCGAAGGTCGCGAGCGGGAGGGGCAGGAAGTGAGCCCAGTCGCGCGCTCGAACCTGGCGGAACCAGGTGCGGATCGCGCCCGCCCCGTTCACTGTGTCGCCATTGCGGGTCGGACCCGGGCCCGGAAGCTGGATCGCCGTGCGCGCACTGTCAGGTACGAGCCAGGTCGGTGGCAAGTGGTCGCTGCCGGTCGACCCTACCGGAAGCCACGAGGGCGGGGACGGCGAACATGCGTCTATGTCCAATCTCCGCGCGCCTCTGTCAAGGCGTGGCGCGAGGTATGCGATGCAGGGGCCGGATTGGGGCCGGATGCTTCGGGCTGGCGACGGGGAATTGGATGAGGTAAGCAACGAACGGTGATCCCTCCTGCTCCTGGTTGGATGTCCGCTCCATCCGCGGGCGCGTCTCGAACGAGCTGGCGCCCCGCCCGGCGCCGCGGCGAGTCGAAAGCGTGGCACTCGAGCCGGTAAGGCGCGGCCTGGACCAGGTGGCGCGGGAGCTCCTGGCTCCCTTTCTGGACGGCCGCTTCTCATCCTCCGGCTGGACGCTGATCGCCTGGGATGCGGAGCAGGGAATGAGTCTGGTCTTCGAGGGGGAGCAGGACTGCCTTCTACTGGAGCTCGAGGAGCGGAACGATCGCCTGGACTGCTACGCGCGCACGGCTCGTTTCAACGTCTGTGCCCGCCGGCAATTCCAACGCGATTCGCTCACCGACGCGGACCGCCGCTTCGTGGACGACGTGATCGCCGCGGTGCGCGATCGCGAGGCGGCGCTTCCCGGCGCCGGCGGTTCTAGGAATCCCGCGAAGACGGCGGTGCGCGAGATCCTGGTCGACCGCCTGCTCATGCGCGAGGGCGGTAATCAGTACTACATCAACCCCTACGTCGGCTGCATGATCGGCTGCCCCTTCTGTTACGTCAGCGCCCGCGCCGATTTCTCGCGCCGTCTGGAAGGGCTGCCGCAGGTGCCCTGGGGGCGCTACCTGGACGTCAAGGTGAACGCCGCCGACGTGCTGCGGCGCGAGACGCCGTCCGCCGGGCGCGGGGTGGTGCGGATGAGCCCCATTCTCACCGATCCGTACCAGCCGGCGGAGCGACGCTACCGGATCACCCGCCAGTGCCTCGAGGTGCTGCTCGACACAGATCTCGCGCCGGTCGTGCTCACCCGCGCGCCCCGCGTCCTCGACGACCTCGAGCTGCTGAAGCGCTTCCCGAGGGCTCTGGTGGGCTTCAGCATTCCCACCGACGCGGACGAATATCGACGCATCTTCGAGCCCGGGGCCGACCCGATCGAAGAGCGCGTGGAGGCGCTGCGCGCCCTGCACGCCGCCGGCGTGAGAACGTTTGCCGTCGTGCAGCCGGTCCTGCCGATGGACGTCGAGCGGTTCGTCGCCAGCATCGCCCCTTTCGTCCGCGCCGTGCGGCTGGACCGGATGTACTTCGGCGAGCGGGTGAAGCACCTCTACGACCAGCACGGTCTCGGAGCGTATGCCACCGACGAGTACGCGGAGCGGACCATCCGCCGCCTCACCGGCGCTTTTCAGTCGCGCGGTGTCCGGGTCGATCCGCTGGACGACCTGGAAGCGCTGCTCGCCGCGTGACGGCCCGCTTTTCGACAGCAGCAGCAGAAGAAGAATCCGGCATGGCCCCCAGCACCGTATCGACGGCGCGCCGAGGACTGGAGGCGCTCCTGATCGAAGTCCTCGCCGACCCGTCCGACGCGTGCGGGTACTCGGTTCGCGACGTTTCCTTCGGTGAGGCCGTCGAGGTGTCGCTGGAGAAGGGAGGCGCGACCTTCGTGCTGTGGCTGAGGTCGGCCGGCGACGACACGCCCTTCTACCGGAAGACCGGGCGCTTCAAGATCGGTCACCGCGGCGACCCGCCCGACCGCCTGGGGTACGCGGTCATCGATGCCGTACGTGCGCGGATCGAGGTGTGGGAAGGCGAGCTGTCCGACGGCGAGCACGCCGGCTCTGTTCGGACCGCGACCGGCGCGCGCCGGGAACCCGTACTGGGGTCTCGAGTGGCTGGCGGTCCGCTCCGGCCTCAAGCCGGCCTGCCGCGTCCTGGTCAGCTCGGAAGATGCGCAACGGCTGGCCGAGTACGCGCGCGCCGACGGGCTGCATCTGTGCATCACGGAGGCGGACCGATTCGTCGCCGGCTTCTGCGCGATCGGGCTCGAGGAAAACACGACGCTCGTCCACGCGGCGCCCACCGAGAAGGCTGCGGCGGAGACGGCCGAGATCGAGCGCTCGATGATCGAAGCGTGCAGTCGCGGCGAGCGGGTGACGGCGGACCGGGTACGCGCCCTCGGCGCGGCGCTGGGCTATCCGTCCTGTTGCATCGCGGCCTTCCTTCCCGTTCGCGATCTCCCCAACGCCGAGATTCGGTTCCAGGCGCTGCGGCGGACCCCGGAGCGCGCCCCGCTACTACTCAACAACATCCGGGAGGAGCGGGCGCTGGTCTCGCACTGCCTGTGTCGCTACGACTGCGCGGCCTCCCTGCGGTATGCGCGGGCGCTGTTTCGGGAGCTGGCCTCGGTGGACCCGGCGGCGGCGGGCGAGCTGCAGAGAGGTCTGGGGGGCCTGGTTGCGCTGTCCCGTCGCGGCGGCGTCCTGCGGTTGATCGGCTCCACGGCCCCGCCGGAAGGCGCGTATCGGTTCGCGGCCGTCGAGGCGTCGGGAAGCGACGCCCGCCTCGAGGAATGGCGCGCCGCCCTCGACGGCGCCGATGCGGTGGACCTGCGCGGCGCCGATGTCGTCGTTCTGCGCGGCGCCGAGGAGTTCTGCCGCCTCGGAGCGCCGCCGGACGAGGTTCAGATCCGACTTTTTGCATAGCCGCTCAATTTTCTTGACTCTCAAAGTTCGGCGAAGGTAGAGGTTGACAATGCTCCCGAATGGCGGCGCGAAGCCGAGCCCATACCCGGGGGTGCGATGAGCAGCGGTGGGCTCGGGAACAGCGCGCCGAATGTCGCACGCGGGTCGGGGCGGGCGTCATCGACGGCGATACCCGACGTCGGGGCGATGCGGCATTGGCTGCTGAGCGATGCGGTCGTCGATCGCGACGGTGCGGTCTTCTCCTGGGCGAACCCGAAGCGTCCGGGATACCCGTACCCGGAGGCCGCCGGTCTGCTTCTGAGCACGTTGTGCGCGGCATCTCGTTCCGAGGGCGATGCCGGCGCCGCGGCCGACCGGGTCGCGGCCGGGCTGTGCAACGCGATCCGCTCGGACGGCGGCATCGGGCGCGATGGCATCACCTATCTCTTCGACTCCGCCGTGGTACTGGCGGGGTTGCTCCGCCATCGGCGCGCGGGGGGGCGCGCCGATGGCGACGAGCCGATCCACCGCCTGCGGCGCTTCGTGTGCGGTCAGATCGCCGCGCGCGCAGCCGTGCTGCCGCGCAGCGCCCAGGCGGACGGGCGATGGTCGACCCAGTTCGGAGCACACCTCTTGAAGTGCGTTCACAGCCTGCACCTCTATGCGCAGACGTTTGGTGACGGGCTGCAAGACGACCTGGTGGCGACACTCATCGAGCGCTCCGGGCACCAGCCCAGCCCCGTCTACGTCCATCCCTTCTGCTACGAGCAGGAGGGACACCTGCTGATCGAGCACTACGGCCTGTGCAGCCTCTTCGAGCCGATCGACGGCGCACTGGAGTGGCTGGCGGCCCTGCAGCAGCCGGACGGCGCGATCCGCGCCTTCGCCAACGGCATGGACGGCTTCGGCGAGGCGCGTTCGGATGCCACGGCTCAAGCGGTTCGGCTCTGGCTTCTGCGCGATCGCGAAGCGTACGACGAGCCAATCAGGCGCTCGCTCGCCTTCCTCGCCCGGTGTCAGAGCCCGGAGGGGGGCATCCGCTACTCGCCCGGGGGCAACGACATCTGCAGCTGGTCGACGATGTTCGTCCTGCAGGCGACCGAGTGGTTCGCCGGCCGGCCTCGCCTGGACGATCTCCTGTAACCGTCGCCGAGCCCGCGCATCGGCGCAGCGAGGCGCTGGTCGGCGTGTGCGACGCGCCGTCGCCTGCTTACGGCGTCCGCCGAGACGTGCGGGCCAGCGAGCGCAGCGGGGTGGCTGCGGCGGCGGCCGGGGCCTGCCGGAGCTCCTCCCGCGCCACGCGCAGGCCGTTCACCTCAGGTCGGTGAAAGAGCACGTTCTCCTCGAGGTGACAGTCCCAGAAGCACGCCCGGCACCGCTGCGTCTCTTCCCGACTGCGGCGATAGGCCTCCGATCGCCAGATCTCCCGCCAGGGGGCTTGGCGGACGTTGCCGACGGGAAGGCGCTTCCACTCGAGATAGGGCCAGCAGGGGAACACGTCGCCGTACGGGTCGATCATCGTGTTCAGATGCCCGGTGACGCAGGTCGACGGGGACTCGCGGCCGAGAAAGGCCAGCGGAACCGCCTCCAGGTAGGCGCGCGAGTTCTCCAGACGAATCCCTTCCCCCGCCCGGGCCCGCGCCAGAAGCCATTCGACCGTCTCCACGACGGATTCGACTTCGCCCCTCTTCGCCTCGTCGGTCCACAAGCCGCGCAGCGCGTCGGGGTAGAAGGCGTTGACGGAATCGATCTCCTGAATGGGCATGAAGCCGAGGCTGTCGAATCCGAGCGACTCGCACAGGCCGACGATGGTCCGTATCTGGGGTAGCGTCGCCGGGCTCAAGACGCACACCGCGTTCAGCGAGAGGGGAATGCCCCGCCGCACACGGTCGCGGGCGAGCTTCTCGACGGCCTGGAGCAGAACCTTCCAGCCTCCCTCGCACCCGCGCAGGGCGTCGTAGGTCTTCGCGTCGGCCCCGTCGATGCTGATGTTCAACGCCGTCGGGGCGTGATCGAGGAAGCGTTCGCGGAGCGCGTCGTTGTTGAGGAGGAGCCCGTTGGAGTTCACCGAGGCCGGCAGCTTCTTCGTGCGGATGTGGGCCAGGAGGTCCGGCAGGTCGCGTCGCAAGAGCGGCTCGCCGCCGGTGAGGTTGAAGCTCCCGCCCCCGCCGGCGGCCACGTCGTCGATCACTTCCTTCCATTCGGCCAGGCTGAGCTCCGGGCGGCGCTCGCGGTCGGGGCGGAAGGGCAAGTCGCACATCAGGCAGCGCTCGTTGCAACGGTAGGTCAGGCAGAGCCCGCACAGCACCGGTCCCGCGACGGGGGGGAGATTCAGCCGCGAGGTGAACCAGACGACCGGGAACTTCGCCGCCTGCCTGAGCAGCCAGCCCACTCGTCCTCCCCGGACCGATTCGCGGATGACGTCTTCGAGTCCCTTTCTCATTCCAGCGATCCGGTCTGGGGTGAGCCTGCGCGCTCGCCGGGCGGGCGCAAATGGTCGAGCTGTTTCGCCTTCGTTAGCACAGTTCGCCCGTGTCTCACGAGCCTTTTCGACAGCCGCCCGCCGCCGAGCCGCCGGCCCGGGCGAGGGGCGGCCCGCCCGCCGGAATTCCCTTGCCGGATTTTGTCGCCTCGGGTAGCGTTGGTCGTTGCCAACGATTGGCGATTCCCGTCCCGCAGCGGCGGGGTGAACGCATGAAAGCCAAGCCTCTGACTGCCGGCGCGATGTCCCGGCCTCTGACGGATTCTCCTCTCTGGGACGGAGCGTTTGCCTTCGTGTTTGAGAGCCCTCGCGCCCTCGTCCTTCTAACGGCCCTGTTTGCCGCGACCGGCCTGGTTCTGGTGCTCGGTCATTTCGTCGTTTACGATGAAGGGCTTCTGACCTACGTGTTCGCCCGCTGGCTGGCGCTCGACCCGCTCCCGGTGCTGTTCTTCCAAAAGGCCAAACCGGTGACCTCCCTGCTGTTGGCGGTTCCGTCCCTGGGCGGGGTCGAGGTCATGCTCGCCGTTCACGTCGCCGCTGCGGCGCTGGTGGCGCCCATGCTGGCTGCGGTTGCGCGGTCGCTCGACATCCGGCTCCGCAACCTTCCGGCGCTGATCGTCCTCGCCTCTCCGCTCTTCCTGTTCGGCGCCGCCGCGGGCGTTTCCAACGTCGATGGCGTGGTCGCCACGACCCTCTTCCTGTACCTGGCCATTGCGAAGCGCAGGGATTGGCTGGCGGGCCTCGTTCTCGGCTGCCTTCCGTGGCTGCGCTACGAGCTGGCGCCGTTCTCGATCGTGCTGTGGCTGTACATGGCTCTCGTCGAGCGCAATCGCCGTGTGGCGCTGGCGGCGATGATCTTTCCCGTCTCGTACGCGATCTCCGGCGCGGTCTATCACCACAGCCTCCTGTGGCTAGTTCAGTTCGCGCCGGCGACCGAGTTTCCGATGCCCGGAAACCCGATCTGGGAAAGTCAGAGGATCGGCCTCCGATACCTGCTCGGCCTGCAGCTTCTGGTCACGCCGACCATCGGATTCGCCCTTCTCGCGCGCCCGAGCCGCCTGTCGCCCGTCGAGCGAGCGCTGTACCTCTTCACGCTGGCGTCGCTCCTGCTGCTCGGCTTCCTGCCCTTCGTGCGCCTGGGCAACTTCGCATTGGTGGCTCGCTATTTCCTGCAGCCGCTGCCGGTCCTGGCGCTGCTGGCGACGCGGGCGGTCGAACCCTACCTGGAGGAGGGCCGCTCCTGGTGGCCGCTGTACCTGCTCGCGGCGGGGCTCGCGGCCGTCTGGGCGGCCTCCGACGGGCCGCGGCCGGCAATGGCGATTCCGATTCTGGGAGCGTACCTCGCCGCCGCCGTTCTGGGGTCCCTGGGCCGCGGCGCCGGCGCCGTCTGCGCCGTCGCGCTGGCGGCGTTGGGCGGGCTGGTGCTGCCCCGCACCGAGATGAAGACCCCCGTCTACTTCGAGCCCGCCCTGGCGTGGCTGAATGCGCACGCGCGGGAGATTCGCGGCGCGACCATCTACACCAACTCGCCGGTGATCCCGTACGGGATCGCCAGCTCTTCGAAGCTGCTCGAGAGCGACGTTCGATTCATCGTCGCTCCGGACATCCGCTGGGAGATCGACGAGCTCTCGAATCCCGCCAACGGGCAGAGAGAGGCGCTCCGACGCGTCGCGGCGGAGGAGCTTTTCGGAAGGAGCGTGTGGTGGGACGAGATCTCGCCCGACTCCGTTCCGTCGAAATCCCTCTTTCTCCTCGACGCGGATCCACGGCTCCCGGCGATGATGCCCGACGCGGTGTGGGCCGGTCGCCTCGAGAAGATCGCTGGTGGAGCGTTTTTCACGATCGACCGCGTCGTGCCGGCCGGCTCGGCGATGGCCGCCTCCGCACTTCCCGATGCGGGAGCCCTTTGAGCATGAGACCGGAAGGCGACAACGCGATGAATCCGCCGCAGCCCACCGCCGGCAGATTCGGCCTCGCCGCGGGCGCCGTTCGGTTCGGCCTCAACTACGTCGCCGGAGCCTACGGCGGCGCCCACATGACGCCACGCGCGCCTGCGGCGCTTCTGGTCGGCATCACCAACAAATGCAATCTCCGCTGCGACTTCTGTTTCCACGCCGACAACGACATCCCCACCGACTCGCGGCGTTCGAAGGGCCTGATGAGCTTTGAACGCTTTGCGACCATCGTCGAGCAGGCTCGCGGCTGGTGCACGCACCTCGAGTTCGGCCTCTTCGGGGAGCCGATGCTGCACCCGCGGTTCGTCGACATGGTGCGCCTGGCCGCGGAGGCCGGCCTCACGGTCGCCATCTACACGAACGGCACGCTCCTCAATGCCGATCGCGCCCGCGATCTGGTGGATGCCGGGCCGGCGAGCGTCACCGTCTCGATGGAGGGCGGCACGCCCGAGGAGTACGATCGCCTGCGCGTCGGCGCGCGCTGGGAGCGGGTCGCGAGCAACCTGCGCGGACTGGTGGCGGCGAGAAGCGCCGCCGGCCGGCGCTGTCCGCTCGTCGTGGTGCGGGGCATCGCCCTGGAGGGACACGCGGAGCAGAGGCGGGCGCACGCCGCCCTCTATCGCGAGATGGGAGTGGATCAGGTGATGTGGGTGCCGCCGACGAACTGGTCGGGCTCGCTGCGCGCGCCGCAAGGGAGCGTCCGCATCCCGGCGCCTTCTCCGCGCACCCAGCAGTGCCACTTTCCGAGGTTGCAGCTCGGCATCGATTGGGACGGCACGGCGGTGCCCTGTTGCGTGGATTTCAACGCCAAGAACCCCCTCGGCAACGTGGATCAGACACCCCTGCGCGAGATCTGGAACGGGGCCGCCCTGGCGTCGTTGCGCCGCTCGCTAGCCACCCGCGACCGCGATCATATCGAAGCCACCACCGGGTGCGCCGGCTGCAGCCAGCTGAGCCGGCCGGCGCTGCCGCTCGACAAGAAGCTACAGCTCGCCCGCATGGCGCTCGGCGAGCTCCGCGCTCGGTTTTCCGACGCGAAGTCGGACGTCCCATTGCGGGCGGAAGCTTGCTCGTGACACAGATGCGCCGCTTGCAACGTCCGGGTTTTCTGATGCGTCTCGCCGAGACGTGGGTTCGCCGGCCGTCGGCGCCGACGCGCGTGGTGATGGAGATCACGCGCCGCTGCAACCTGCGGTGCTCGATGTGTCACACGTGGGAGATCGCCCCCGGGCACGAGCTGCCGGTCTCCGAGGTGCGCCGAATCCTCGCCCAGATGCCGCACCTCAACTGGCTCGATCTCACGGGGGGCGAGCCGTTCCTGCGCAAGGACGCCGTGGAGCTGATCGAGGCGGCATCCGAGGTGCCCTCGCTCGGCGTTCTCCATTTCCCGACCAACGGCTGGTTCGGCGATCGCATCCTCGATGCCGCCGAGCGCGTGCGCGCCAAGCGGCCCGATATCGACCTGTTGATCACCGTCAGCCTCGACGGACCGCCCGCCCTGCACGACCGGATCCGCGGCCGCGACGGATGCTTCGAGCGAGCCATCGAGACCTTTCTCCGACTGCGCGCCCTCGATTCCGTTCAGGCCTACATCGGCACCACGATCACTCCCGACAACCGCGACGCGATCGACGACCTCGAGCAGGAGCTGAGGAGACGGGTTCCCGACTTCCGCGCCGACGAGTGGCACTGGAACTGGTTGCAGATCTCGGAGCACTTCTTCCGCAATGGCCATCTCGCCAACCGGCCCCGCCCGGCGCCGGGGGGGCTGGTCCGCCGCCACATCCAGCGCCGGGGCGTTCCCCACAATCTGGTCGACGCGATGGAGCTGGCGTTCCTCGTCAACCTGGAGTTCTACCAGCGGGGCGAGCCGACCGGCATCGTCTGCCAGTCGCTGCGCAGCACCGCCTTCATCTCCCCGGAGGGCGACCTGTACCCGTGTCACGTCTACGACCGCCGACTCGGCAATCTGCGCGACCGATCGCTCGCCGAGATCTGGAATTCCCGCGAGACGCTGGCGGCGCGTCGAGACATCAAAAAGCTCGCCTGCGGCGGTTGCTTCACCCCCTGCGAGGCCTATCCGGCGCTGGCGGGAGCGCCCGTTGCCACCGCGGTGCAGACCGGGCGGCGCGCGCTTCGCCTGCTCTACGAACGCGTCAGGGACGGCGATCCGCAGCCGGCCGCCGAAGAGGACGGTGCCGAGCGTGACTGAGGCCCCGTTCCGCGTCTCGATTCTCCTTCCCGCCTACGACGAGGCCCGCACCATCGGCGCCATCGTTCAACGCTGCCGCGAGGCGGTCCCGGAGGCGAACGAGATCCTGGTCGTCGATGACGGCTCGACCGATGGAACCGCCGAGCGGGCCGAGGAGGCCGGAGCCCGGGTCATTCGAGTCGAAGGCAACCGCGGCAAGGGCCACGCGCTGCGCCTCGGGATCGAGCGCTCGGCGGGCGACGTTCTGGTCTTCCTCGATGCCGACGGACAGGACGATCCGGGCGAGATCCCGCTGCTCCTCGGGGCGCTGGCGGCGGGCGCGGACCTGGTCATCGGCTCGCGGTTCATGGGGCAGTTCGATCTCGGCGCCATCACGACGCTGAACCGCTACGGGACTCTGGTGCTGACGGGCTTCGTCAATCTCCTCTTCGGCGTGCGCCTTACCGACACGCAGGCCGGCTTTCGCGCCGTGCGCCGAACGCTCGTCGACCGCATGGCCCTGCAGGCCCGGTACTACGACATCGAGACCGATCTGCTCCTGCAGGCGGTGAAGATCGGCGGCCGCGTCGTGGAAGTCCCCGTCCGCCGCGCGCCCAGACGTCACGGAGCCAGCGACCTCAACCCCGTCATCGACGGCCTGCGGATCCTCGGCCGGATCTTCCAGGTGCGCTTTCGGTCGCTGGCGGGACGCGCCCAATAGGAGCTCATCGCACGAGGTGGATCTTCGCCTGCTGGACGTCAGCGCGAATTGTCGTTAGTCGTCGCCACTTCAGGGGGAAACGAACCCATGCAACACGTGTCTAGGCCCGGGGTCGCCGGCTTCCTCCCTCGGGCGAGCCGGTCGCTTGCCGGGAAGGGGGCGAGATGACCCGCCGTCGTGCGATCGCCGTGCCGCTGTGCCTCGCCATCTCCGTTGCAGTGTATGCGTACGCGAGCTCTTCGGGACAGGTCGGCGCCGGCGAGCGGGTGGCCGAAGCGGCCTCGAGCGGCGCGACGACGCAGGCGGCGAGTACGGACGATGTCGGGCAGCCGCGCGCCGATCTCACGGCCGAGGAGCTCGCGGCGTTCGACGACGGCAAGCGGCTGTTCACCAGCAAGCTGCCGAAGCTCGGACCGCTCTACAACGACGAGGCCTGCGCCGACTGCCACTCGATTCCCACCGTCGGCGGCAGCGGCTCTCCTGCGCACGCGGCGTACATGGGCCCGGGAGGCGGCGACACCGCGCTCTACCGCAGACATGCGCTGGCGGGCTGGACGGTCCCGGCCCGCCCCGCGAACGCCAGCCGGCGCCTGGCCCCGCCGCTCTACGGGCTCGGGCTGATCGAGCGCATCCCCGATTCGACCATCCGTGCCGCCTGCGGAAAGGGGCACGTGGACTCCGCGAAGCTGCAGGGCTCACTGCCGCACAATGAAGTCGCGCGCTTCGGCGTCAAGCCTTTTCTCGGGACGGTTCCGGACTTCGTCGCCGCCGCGCTGTTGTCGGAGAGCAGCGTCACCACCGCCATCGAAGGGGCCAAGGACGACGACGCCTTCCCCGATCCGGAGGTGGACGCGAAGTTCGTCGAGACCCTGGCGGCGTTCGTGCGCGGCCTGCGACCGCCGGGGAGAAGCGGTACCGACCCGGCGGGCGAAGCCGCTTTCCATTCGTTCGGCTGCGCCGGCTGTCACGTGCCCGACATGCCGCCGGCAAACGGAGTCTTCAGCGACTTCTGCTTGCACGGCATGGGCGACGGGCTCGCCGACGCAATCCTCGACCACGAGGCCAAGGGGGACGAGTTCCGCACCACCCCGCTCTGGGGTCTGCGGTTCAAGAAGCGGTACCTTCACGACGGCCGCGCCACCAGCCTCGATGCCGCCATCCTGGCCCACGGCGGGGAGGCGGCGGGCGCCGTCAGCGCTTACGAGCAGGCACCGAGCGAGCACCGCGCCTCGCTGTTGGCCTTCCTGCGGACCCTCTGACGGCGTCGCGGGGGACCGTCCCCGGCGCCCCAACGCGGCGTCCGGATCGGTCGCGACGAAATCTTCACCCCCGGCGCGATTCACCTTGAGAGTCTCGGCGACGCGATGGTATCAACGGTGTACGTGAAGCTCGTCGCCGTCATCCCGACGTACAACGAGGCGGGCAGCCTGGGGGGGCTGATCGAGGCGTTGTTCGCGCAACGCGTCGCTCCGTGCGATCTGCACGTGCTCGTCGTCGACGACGCTTCGCCGGACGGTACCGCCGAGGTAGCCGCGGCGGCGGGGCGGCGCTGGCCGGGGCGCGTGGAGGTGCTGCGGCGCTCCGCCAAGCGGGGCTTGGCCGCGGCCTACGTCGCTGGCTTCGAGCACGCGCTGCAGGGCGGCGCCGCCTACGTCGCCCAGATGGACGGCGACGGCTCCCACGACCCACGCGCCCTGCCGGAGATGCTCACCGCGATCGGCGGCGCCGACCTGGTGGTCGGCTCGCGCTATGCGCCCGGCGACAGCCGGGATTTCCGCCAGGGATACTACCGGCGGATCGTCAGCCGCCTGGTGAATCGCGCCGTCGTGCGGGTGGTTCCGCACCTGCCGATCAGCGATCCCACCAGCGGCTTCCGGCTGTGGCGTCGGGCGGCCCTGCTGCGCGTCGATCCGGCGCGGCGGGTGAGCGCGCGCGCGTACGGGTTTCAGGTCGAGATGGCCTTCCTGGCGGCGACCTGCGGGTGTCGCCTGGCCGAGATTCCGATCCATTTCGGCGAGCGCCATTCGGGCCGGTCGAAGATGACGCTCGGCGTGCAGCTGCGGACGGTCTGCGAGATCGGCGCGTTGACCTGGGTGCATCGCGACACCGCGGTCGCGCCCCGCCTGTCGCCGGAAGCGGAGAAGCAAGAAGGCCGGACCGGGGCGTCGGTGGACCTGCCGGCACCGCTGGGTCCGGCGCGGGAGAGCGGCTCCCTGGTGGGCGTGTCGCCGCGCTTGGAGTCTTGACCCGTCCGCGAGCCGCCACCCGTCAGCGCGCGCCGACCGCGGCGGCGCGCTCGAGGAGAAGGATCCACTCGTTGGTCGTCCGCAGGCCGGCGGCGTGATGCTCGAGGACGCGTAGCGCGTGCCGGCGCGCGAGCGGCACGACGTCCTCGCCGAAGACGTTGCGGAAGTGCTGGTGCCCGGCGCGCGGGGCGCGGTCGGCGGCGACCACCTGCTCGGGCGTGCGCAGCATGGCGAAGGGCGTGGTCTCGACGATCAGCAGCCGGCCGCCCGGCCTGAGCAGCTCGCCCATGCGCGCCAGCGCCTCGTCGACGTCGAAGACGTGATTCAGCGATCGCAGGCACAGGATGTGATCGTAGCTCGCCGGCTCGCCGCGGAAGTCCTCGATGCCTCCGATCTGGTACCGACCTTCGGGAAGTACGGCGCGCAGGCTGGCGAGGCTCGCCTCGTCGGGGTCGAGGCCCGTATAGCGAACGGCGCCGGAGCGAACCAGCGGCGCCAGCTCGTCGCGGTAGAGCTGCTCGCCGCAGCCGACGTCGAGCACGCGACCGCGCAGGCCGGCGACGTGGCCGGCGATCCACGCCTCCTCGCGCGCGAACGGCGGTCCGTCGACGACCCGGAAGCGCCGCGCGCAGCGGTCGCGGTTGGCGCACGCGTCGCACGCCGGGTCGGGGAGGACGCGCCGCATGCCCTCGGTGAAATCGTCCAGGACGCCGGCCGCCGCACGGTCGAGGAAGAGGTGGCTCATCTCGTCCTTGACCCGCGCGATCTCGGCGGAAGAGAAGTCGCCGGTGTCCGTGGCACAAAGGACCAGGCGCTCGCCGTCGACGAGCCACAGGTGGCGGCGCGTGTCGGCCCCGCCCGCCGCGGCGTGCGCGGTGCAGGCGTCGGGATCGGCGGTCCACGGGACGGTCGTGGCGGTGCGCAGGAAGTTGAACGAGTTGGCCCGCGTCTCCGGGCCCGTCGCCGCCGCGCTCGCGATCTCCTCCACGACCCCGAGGCAGGAGGCGCGCGGCGCCGCGCCGACGAACGACGGTCGCAGCGGCCGGACGACCGCGCAGGAGGCAGGAGACGCGGCTTCGGGGAGCCCTTCCCAGGCCAGCAGGGGGCGCTCCGGGTCGTCGTTCCAGTGCGCCAGGGCGGCGATGGCCCGGCGCAGGAATTCAGCCTGCCGCGGCTCGGTGCGCTCGGCAGGGTCGATCGAGATGACGATCTGCGCCGGCGGCGAGAGCTCCCGCGCCAGGGCGTCGACCTCGGAGACGAGGGTCTCCATCGAGCGGCGGCGCACGGTCAGCGCCGCGTCGACGTCGCATCCCGCGCCCGCCTCGGCGCTCCAGGCGCGCAGCCCCGCCAGGGCCTGATCGAAGGCCCCGCGCACGCCCACGGCGCGATCGTGGGCCGCGCCGCGCCCGAAGAGCTGCACGCGGAGATAGGCCAGACCGGCGCGCCGCAACCTCTCGCGCACTTGTGGATAGACCAGGGGGCGCCCGGTCGTGACGATGCCGGGAACGCAGCCGGCCCCCCGGACGGCGGCGACGAGGCGCAGGAGATCCGGCCGCAGAAACGGTTCGCCTCCGACCAGCACGGCCAACCGCCCCTCGCTCGCCGTCGCGCCGGCCAGGCCTCGCTGCAGGCGGGCGGGATCGATGCCGGCCGGCGCGACGCCCAGGTCGATGGGGCAGGCGCCGCAACCATAGCTGCAGGTCCCCCCGGTCCAGACGAGAACCGTATCGGAGCGAGGTCTCATGCGGCCTCACGGCGCAGCGGATGGGGCTCGATGCTCACCCCTTCTTCGCCCGTCCCCGCCGCCGCAGAACGAGGCCCAGCACGACCAGGGCGAGGAAGCCGGCGGCGGCCAGGGGGATGACCAGCCGCGAGGACTGCCACGGGGAGGCGTTCAGCCATTTCCACCGGAAGGATCCCTCTCGCGCGCGGATGAGCGCGACCAGAGCAGCTTGCAAGCCGTCCGGGGGCGATCCGCTCTTCAGCGTGAGGGCGAACTGTGTGGTTCGAGTCGCGCCCGCCGGCGCGCGGCTCGGGTGATGCAGCTCGAACACGACCTCGCCTGCCGGGCACGCGTACGTGCTCTGTACGATCGAGCCTTCCACACTGCCGCCGGCGAACTTGCACGAGCCCGGAAGCGTCGCGCCCTTTCCGAGCATCTCCGTCAGCAGCTCTTCTTGTCCCGGCGGGATGACGACTCCGGAGTCGTCCGCGCTTCCCGTCGCCGCCGGGGTCGTCTGCCCGGTTTCCGGAGCCGCTTGCGCCAGCGCCACCGGGACTCCCCGCGAGCCGAATGGATGCGGCGCGGAGAAGAGCAGGGGCAGGGCGAGAAGGCACAGCGCCGCCGCGGGCCGGATCCCGGCCCGATCGGTCCGGTGTCGCCGGCGGGGCGTGCCGCTGGCGGATCTCCGCGTGTCGACGAGTTTGGACATGGCCCGGACCTAGCCGCTGGCCGGAAATCGGTCAACCGGCCGCGCCGCCGGCCGCGCCGCCGCAGCGGAGAACCAGCCAGGTTCCGTGCACACCGCCGGCAGGCGCCGGGGCCAGGCTCCGACAGCGCGACGCCAGCGGCTCCAGGCACGCGGGCCAGGCGGGGCGCCTGGCGAAATAGGCGACGTAGAACCCCGCCGTGCCGGGGCCCGGGGAGCTCGGACACATGTCGTCTTCGCCGACGAGGAGGAGGGGGCGGAGATCGGCGGGGCCGTTCATGGCGTCGTCGAGCGTCAGCGGCGCCTCACCCAGGCGAGCCCGCTCGAAGGCGAGGAGCCGCCCCAGATCGTTCCGGTTGGTGTAGATCGGCATGGGGTCGGTGCGACTGTCGCGGGCGAGCACCTCGAGGTAGTCGGTCGCGGCATGGGTTCTCCGCCGATTCCGAAGCGGCGACGGTCGCGATCGCCAGCGCCACGACGACGGCTACCTCGATGGCGGTGCGCGGGCCCGGCCGCGCTCGAGGACGGACGACCCGTGCGGCGCCGTCCGCGACCGCCCGCGTCGCCCGAGCCGTGGCGACGGCCGCCGCCCAGAGCAGCAGGGGCGTGATCAGGCCGATGTAGTAGCCACCCGCCACGTGGCTGCCGCGATGTGCGACCCAAACGGCCGCGGGGACGGCGACCAGGCAGAGGGCGGCGAATCGCGGCGCCAGGCGATCGATGTTCTCCGTCAGCCACACGACCGCGAGCGCCATCGGCAGGGCCATCGCCAGGCTGCGCCCCACCGGTAGCTCCGCGTACATTCCCTGCCACAGCTCGCCGGCGCCGATCTCCCTGGGCAGCTGGGAGCCGGCGGCGAAGACGCCGAGGGAGAGCGCGCCCAGCAGGGCGAACACGACGCCGACCGCAAAGGCCGGCCCGAGCTTCGAGCGGCCTCGAATGGCCTCGATACCGAGACAACCCGCCAGCACGCCCGAGGGAACGATCATGAGCCACGACGACATGACGCCGGCCAGCATGAGGGCGGTGAGCGCGACTGCCCGACGCCAGTCGACGGTCGGGCGGCGCTGGACCACGAGCAACATGGCCATGAGGAAGGTGCCGGCGAAGTCCCAGTCGCTCAGGTCCCACAGGCCGTGCCGCCGGCGGATTTCGCAGGCGAACCAGACGGCGGCGAAGGCGCCGGCGAGCAGACCGCCCTCGCGCTTCGCCGCCACCGCCAACAGCACGGTCTCGGCGGCGAGGAACGCGAGCGGAACCAGGCGCAGCGCCCAGGGCTGCAGGGAGACCCACGTGATCGGCCGGTTCAGCAGAAAGGGCAGGAACGGGTGGAACGGATCGCCGAAGACGTCGGTGGCGGCGCAGGCGGCGCGGATCACGGGCGAGCCGGTGTCCAGGGGCAGGAGCAGCAGGGGCCAGGCGGCCAGGACGACGAGTGAGAGTACGCAGGCGAGCTGCAGGGATGCCGCGGAGCGAACGCACACGGAGCAACCTGACACGGGCGCGACGCGCAAGTCTAGCTCGTCGTCGCCGCTCTCTCCGCGCATCGGATGTGCGGCCGGCGAGAGCTTGCGCCGCTGCGGCGAGTCCCGGTAGGGCTCTGAATCGGAAGTGATGAACCTACGGCGATGATCGAAGGCAGGAGCTGGTCGGGGGGTTCCCGCATCGCCGCTTCACTGCTGCTGCTCGGCTTGGCGGCTCTCCTGCTCGTGCCCGCCTCTGCGCCGGCTCGCCGGCTCGCGTGGGCGGACCTCATTGCGCCGCTCGGGGTGGGGCTTCCGGTGACGCGCGGCTACGTGCTGTCGCCGCCGCGCCGCGGCGAGGCGCAGGACGTCGTCTACATCGCCCGCCGCGATCCCGGACTCGCGCGGCCGGCGGGACGTGTGGAGGTGCACATCCTCGATCGCGGTCGCTGGCCGGACGTGGCGGAGACGCGCAGCTTCGGCGTCGCCTGGGAGGTGCCCCCGCCGGGGTCGATGGTGGTCTCCTCCCCCGACGACGCGAACGCCGTCGTCCACGCCTTCGTCGAAGCGATATCGCGAAACGACACCGGCTCTCTCTCGGTCGACGCCGTGCCGCTGGAGAGCGAGCCCGCCGAGCCGCCGATCTCGAGGGTCCTCGACCGCCTCGCCGGAGGGCGCGGCGCGCTGATCGGCGGCGCCGTCGCGCTGGCGCTGGTCCTGCTCGCGTCGGTTCGGCGCGGGCCGATCGCGGTCGGGCTTCTCCTGCTGGCGCTCGGGCTGGCGCTGCGGGCGCCGTCGCTCGACGTGCCGTTCGTCCACGATCAGGACGTGCAACGCCTGTTCACGGGGAACATGTCGCTGCGCGAGATTGCCACCGGCGTCGGACTGAAGGATCGGCATCCACCCCTGTACTTCTTCATCCTCCACTTCGCGCAGCAGCTCGGACAGTCCGAAGCGGTCGGGCGCGCGCCCGCCGTCCTCGCCGGCGCCCTCGCCGGTCCGGCGATCCTTCTCGCGGTGGCCGCCATGGGCGGCGCGATCGGCCCCACCGCCGTGATCGCCGCCCTGGCGGTCACCATCTCCCCCGAGCTCGTGATGCGCTCGCGCGAGGTGAGCGAGATTCCCCTCTTCGCGCTCATCGTCATCGGGGCCGCGGCGTCGCTCGTGGCCGCCGCCCGCAGCCCCCGGCCGGCGCGCCTGGCCGCGCTGGCGTTCTTCCACGCGCTGGCGCTGTTCACCTATTACCTGGCTCCCTTCCTCGTGACGGCGCACGCCGCAGTGCTGGCGTGGCTGCGCCCGCGCCGGCGCGTCGTAGGAGCCTTCGTCCTCGGCGTCGCCGCCGGGATGCCGGCCTTCGCCCTCGGCATCGTGACGCTGTTCCGCGACTGGGGCGCGCGCGACGTCGCCCGGGCCTTTCCGGCGCTGGCGTGGGGACAGCACGCGCCGTCGCAGATGGCGGCGGACATGTGGCGAGTCGCCGAGCAGGCGCTGGGGCTGCCGATTCTCGCCCTGCTGCTGGTGGCGGTCGCCGCCGGCACGGCGCGCCGCATTCCGGCGGTGATCACGCCGGCGCTCGGCGCCGCGGCGACGTTCGCGGGGATCGCGCTGCTGTCGCCGATCGCCCGCGTGCAGGCCTACTACGTGACCACCGTCCTGCCGCTCGCGGCGCTCGCCCTCGCCGCCGTACCGGAGCCGCGGCGCCTTCCGTACCGGGCCCTCTGGCTGGCGTGTCTGGTGCTCGCCGTGGCGCTCTCCACCGCTCCTTCGCTGGCCGGCGCCCGCTCTCTCTACGTGCCGGACGCCGATGCGTTCATGCCGCGCTTCGCCGCCGTGATCGCCCGGCGGCCGGAGCGGACGGTGGTCACCGTCGCCCACTACGACAAGACCCTGCTCGCCTACTACCTGGCGCGGCTGGAGGGGCGATCCATCGCCTGGGACAGCGTCGACGACCCGCGCTCGAAGCACATCGAAGCGCTGGTGATGGTGCACTCCTTCGATGCCGAAGGGGAGGAGGCCGCCGCGCGGCGGCTCGATCAAATTCTCGCCGCCGGCCCGGCGCTGGTCGTCGAGCGCGACGCCTTTCTCCTGCCGCGCATCGTCGAGCGCCTCGCGACCTGTGAGCGCATTTTGCAGGCGCCCACCGGGCAGCTCTTTCGCTGCGGGTAGCACGGTGCCGGGCTCGCGTTGCTCCGCGGCGGGTCGCACGGGTAAGAGTGAACGCCTGATGGATCGCCCGCGACTCCCGGCCCGCGCCGGCGCCGATCTGCGCGCCTGCCTCGACTCCATCGCGGAGGGAAGGCGGGGGACGGCGGTGGACCTCGCCCGCGCCCTGGCGGCGGATCCGGAGCGACTGACGCGCTTCATCGGAGCGCGGCTGCTCTACCTCCTGCGCCTGTATCAGGAGGCGCTCGACGCGCTGGAAGAGCACCTGCGGGCGCACGGCGACGACGCCTATGCGCTCCGCCTGCGCTACTCCCTGCTCAAGCGGCTGCGCTTCGAGCAGGAGGGCGGCGGTGCGCTCGGCGCGCTGTTGCGGGTCGCGGACGACGCGAGGGTGCACGAGGCGGCGGTGCTCCACTTTCAGGGCATGGGCAGACCGCAGATCGCCCTGGCGCACCTCGGACGGGTTCTCCGCGCCAAGGACGGCGCCGCCCACCAGTATCGCGCCCAGCTGCGACTGGCCGTCGACGCCGGCGACCTCGACACCGCGCGACGCGCCGCCACCCGCGCCCTGCAGCTCGATCCGGCGCGCTGGCTCGACGTCGTCGACAAGCTCCTCGAAGCCGGCTTCTTCGACCTGGCCGAGCGCGAGGCGGACAGGCACGTCGAGACCCCGGAGGGGCGCGCCGTGCTCGGCCAGCTGGCGCTCTTCGGCGGCGCGTGGTCCCGGGCGTACGAGCACGCGTCGAGTGCCTGCGAGCGCGATCCGGGCTGCGAGCGGGCGATCGCCGTCATGGTCGGTGCCTCCGTGATGGGGGGAGATCTCGACCGCGCCGAGCGCGACCTCGCTCGCCGGCGCGGCGACCTCGGGCCGACGCTGCGAACCTGGCTCGCCGAGATCCTGCTGCGCCGCAACGACCTGGCGGGGGCCAGGCGCGAGCTCACGCGGGTCCAGAACGAGGTGCCCGACTATTTTCCCGCCAAGCTGCTCTGGGTCCTGGTGAAGGGCGAGCTCGATCGGGAGGAGTGGGCCACGCTTTCGGCCTACGACGGGCTGCTCGAGGGGCAGATCCAGGCTCTGGGCATCGAGCTGCCCGTCGCGGACGGGCGCATCGCCGCGAGCACGCTCGCCGCCGCCGCCGCCGAGGCCCTGGCTCTGCTGAAGGGCAACCGATCCCCATTTCCGAGCGTCGTGCGCGGTGGCGAGCTGCAGTCGGTTCGCGTTCCGCGCGGCGCCAGGCACCGCGTGCGCGAGGTGCAGCACGCCACCCCTTGGATCGGCATCGACCGCGCCAAGGCGGAGGTCGTCGCCGAGCTCGCCCGCATCGGGCCGCATCCGATCGCCGAGTGCTACGAGGCCGAGCTGTACCTGTGGGCGGGCGACTACGACGCGGCGCGCGGCAAGTTCGAGCGCATCCTGGCGGCGGCGCCGCGCACCACGTGGGCCTGGATCGGCCTCGGCGCCAGCCTGCGTCCTGCTGGGCGACGCGGGGCGCGGGCTGAGCACCCTGGACGAGGGGGTGAAGGTGATGGGGTTCCGGGGAGCGACGCTGCCCGTCTACCGCGGCGAAGCGCTCTTCCGGCTCGGGCGCCTGGACGAGGCGGCGGCCGAGCTCGAGGAGGCCTGTCGGACGCATCCCAGCCGCGTCGCGGCATGGGTCCTTCGCGTGCTGGTGGAGCACGCGCGGGGGCGGGCCGCGGCTCGCGACGAGGCGTTCGCGCACCTCGACGGCGCCGCCACGGCGCTGCTCTCGGACGCCGCGAGAGCCGCGCGGGTGGACGGATGGTGGCCGGGCTCGCCGAGTGCCGAGACGCAGCAGCGGGTCGCCGCGCAGGCCCTGGTGCTGATGCGCGGCAACCGTTCGTCGAGCTGCGCCTTCTGGTTCGCGCCGGGCACCGACGTGATTCGCTCGATTGTGTATCAGCGGCCCGTCACCACGCCCGATTGGGAAGCCGGCGAGAGGCGGGCCCTTCTGGCGCTCGCGTAAATGCAGGTTGTTGGGTTGTTGAGTTGTTGGTTGTTGGGTTTGAAATCAGAAGTGAAAGGCCTCGACCTTTCGAAGAGGGGTGAAGGGCAGGCCGTTTTGTAGCCCCGATCGAGCTTGCGCGGCCGTTCAGCGTCCACCGCTTGCGCCCGGGCCGTCGCGCAGCGAGCGCAACTGCGAGAGCAGATAGCGCGCCGTACGGAACACCAGCCACGGCCGACGCGCGAGGCTGCGCAGGATCATCTTCCGCATGTGCCGCGCCGACGACATGGTGGTTGTGGCGGGATTGCCGCGGAAGATGGGAAGCCGCGGCGTCGCGGACGCCTCGAGTGGGATCGTCAGCGTGAACGTCTCCGTGCGCGGAAGCCGGCAGGTCTGGTCGTCGCAGGCCTGGTAACGGACGATCACCTGGAGGTCGGCGTGCTCGGGGTGGCTCGGTCCCGGGGCGAGCGGCAGGAGGCGATCGCTGGCCCACACCGGCACCACCAGGTCGACCTGACCGCTCCAGACCTGGAGCTCCGTGTCGAGCGCTTCGAGCCGGAGGGTCTCCGTCGGCGGAAGCACGGGCGGCTCGACGACGAGCCCCTCGGGCCCCTGGACGGCGATGGCAGTCGCGACCATGCCGTCCGGCACCGGCTCGCCATAGATGTGAAGCCCGTCGGGCAGGTGGAATCGGACGACGATGCGGCGCGGCACGCCGTTGCGGAACGAGCGCCCACCGTGGAAGACGACGTCGATCCGGACGTCGTCTTCGCCACCGTGCACTTGCGGCTCGTCGGCGGCGACGAATATCTCGCCGAGGGCTCCGTCGATGAAGCTCTCGGCGCTCTCGCGCATGGCGATGTGGCGGGGGAAGAACTTCGCGACGACTCGGCCGTCCTCGTCCGTGACGTACGAGCCCGGATAGGGGATGCCGTAGAACGGCGCCTCATGCTTCGGGACCTGCGTGTTCAGGATCCCGTACTGGCGGATGACGCGGGAGCCGACGTCGGAGAGCATGGGAAACTCGATCCCGTGCGCCCGGGAGAAGTCGGCGAGCGCCTCGCGCTCGTCGTACGACACCACGTAGAGCTTGATGCCGGCGGCGCGAAGCTTCGGCAGCGCACGTTGCATCTCCACGAGATGCGTCATGCAGGGGGGTCACCAGACGGCCGAGCGGAGAAAGGTGACCACCGCCTTCGAACGCCCGCGATCTGCGTGCAGGCGGATGGTGCGGCCGTCCGCCCCGGGCAGCTCGAAGTCGGGGAGGGGGTCGCCCAGTGCGGGACCGGTCGGGAACCCCGCGGGCGGGATCAGCCGCTGCCCATCGGTGGCGGGAAGGGGGGCGACGAAGCCGAGCTCGTCCTCGTAGTCGTCGAAGCGCTTCGCCATGGTTGCGGCGTCAACCTAGCGGGCGTGACGAAGAGCGTGCAACCGCGCGGCCCGTTTTCGCCCTCGGCGAAGTGGCGGAATCGCAAGGGCGCAGCGGCGGAGCCCCGCACAGAACAGACCGGTTCCTTGTGATCAAAGGGGAGGCGGGGCGGCTCCTTGTCTCCGACCGCGATCCCGATCCCGCCGGACTCCGCCGCCACCCAGCGGGTGGACCCCCCTTGTCGGTGCGGGGCTGACGTCCCCGCGCCCTTCGAGGGCGAAACCTACGGTTGTCGCCCTCGAGCTCCCACTTCCCTTGAACGCTGCGCGGGCAAATAGGGTGTAGTGGTCGCCCCGCGGCCAGGCAGCCGAGTCCCAGTGAGCCACCCGATCGACCACCACCTTTCTTGCGCGGCTTTGCCCGAACCGCGTCCACGCGCGCGTTCGAAGAGAGCGTTGTGCTCGGAACGAGGCATGTGGTCGAAACACTCCGACTGAACGTGCCGCGCACACCGAGCGAAGCGCTTCATCGCGAAGCGAAAGAAGAAGAAATCAAAACTCCAAGGCCTCGACCTTTCGAAGAGGCGGGAGAACGAGATCGGCAGAGAGTGGCGCGGTGGTGAAGCCGTGCACGAGACCGAGGGAGTCGATTCCCGTCAGTGGCGCGTAGATTCAGGCAGTGGGGCGTCTCCCGTTACGCGCGCCGACCGCCGATGTCCGGTGCTGAACGGGGAAGCACATTCGCCTCGGAGCGGAGCCACCGGAGAGAGGGGTGCGGGGAGAGAACCGCGGCGTCTGAGCGGTTCCCTCCCCGGTGGGGTTGCAGGGGCGCAAGCCCCGCACAGAACAACCCGGTTCCTTGTGATCAACGGGGAGGTGGACGGGCTTCTTGTCTCCGACCGAGAGTCGAGAATGACACCGGACACCCGCCGCCCCTCGGGTGGACCCCAATGTCGGAGCGGGGCTGCTCCCCCGCGCCTCATCGCGAAGCGAAAGAAGCGATTCAGCGCACGGCTTCCACCCCGCGCGCCCCGTGCGCGTCGGCGTAGGTCCTGTGGATGCCGAGGCAGCGCTGGCGCAGAGCGCACGCCGCGCACGGCTCCAGGAAGACGCGGTCGGCGCGCATTTCCTCGCTGACCACCTCGGGCAGCAGCGAGACCAGCGAAGCGGGATCGTCGAAGGCGCAGGGCGGGAAGCCGCTGGTGCCGAGGAAGCGGACGTCGATGTCCTCGGCGCGCAGGTGTCGCGCCGCGGCGGAGAGGCGCGGGCGCACCTCGTCGAGCGCCGGGATGGCGTCCCGGTAGAGGTCGCGCCGGTGATAGGCGATGGGAAAGCTGTAGCTCACGTGCGCGACCCGCCTGTCGCCGGCGCGAAGCTCGGCGGCGACGAAGCGGGCGTGCGCCTCGAGCCCGGCGACGTTTCCGCGCTCCACCACGCAGTGCACCCCCACACGCAAGCCCGCGGCCAGGGCGGCGCGGGCGCCGGCGACGGTGCGCGCGAACGTGCCCGGTGCCATGGTCAGCATGTCGGAAACCGAGGGGTCCGCCGCATGCAGGGAGACCACGACGCTCTCCAGGCCGGCGCCGCGCAGCTCGTCGAGGACGCCGGGCTCGGTGAAACGGATGGCGTTGGTCTCGAGCGTGACGTGCACGCCGGCGCGCGAGGCGCGCCGCAGCCAATGGGGCAGCCGCGGGTGCAGGGTGGGCTCGCCGCCGCTCAGGATGAGGCCGCCGACGCCGGCCCCGCACAGCTCCTCGAGCCAGCGGTCGAAGACATCGTCCGGCGGGGAGGGCCAGTCGCGGCCCTGCCAGCACATGCGACAGTCCTGGTTGCAGCGGAATCCGAACCACAGGATCCCGACCGGCTGGTCGCCGCCGGTGAAGACGATGCGGTAGTCCTCGTCCTTGACCGGCAGGAACGGGCGGTAGCGCTCGAGCGCGGCGAGAAGCGCGGCGACGGGCGCCGCGGTGGCGGCGGGCGGCGGCGGGTCGATCCGCACCAGGCGTTCGCGAAGCGCCGCCAGGAAGGCGTCGTCGCCGGCCTCGGCGAAGGGGTCGCCGCCCTCGGCGCGGTAGGAGCAGGCGAGGTTGGCGGTGCGGAACCAGGCCGGACGATCGGGAGTCGCCGCATGGAAATCGAGCAGGGTCGTGTGTCCCGACGGAAGGCGCACTCCGATCTCGCCCCGCCAGTCACCCGCCGCTTCGGGGGCGGGACCGATGCGCGCGGAGAGCACCGACTCGCCGAGATCGACGAGCGCGAGAAGGCGGTCGCGGGCGTCGTCGGCGAGCGTCGAGACCCAGGGCGAGAGGACCGCGGTACGGGGCGCGCCGCCGTCCGCAGCATGCCGTACGGGCGCCGTCGAGGCGCCCCCGGGCGCTTCTCCTCCGACGACGCTGCGCTTGGCGGCGAGCGCCGCCTCGACGCGCGGCGCGCCCGCGCATGCCGTCCTGAGCCTCGGCGAGGGCGAGCAGTCGCGTCGCCGGTATGCGCAGCGAGCCGCGCGCGACGACATGGATGCGCGGCACGTCCGAGTCGTTGACGACGTAGTGCTGCTTGGCGACGTTCAGGAGCAGAACGCTGCCGTCGCGGAAGGGGGCGGTGCGGGTGTACGGGTTGTTGCTGCCGTCGGGGTTGCAGTCGATCACCAGCCGGCATCCGGGCGGCATGTTGAGAGCGACGCTGAGAGAGCGCATCACCGGCGGTCCGACGCCGTCGACGTGGACGGTGATGCGGGCGCCGGGGAGCAGCATCAGGAAGGCGACGGTGCGGCAGTTGTCGAAGTCGAGCAGGCGCTCGAGCAACGCCATGGTGATCGGACAGAGCGCCGCGACGTCGGTCAGGCGGTAGCGCGACTGGTCCTGGCAGACGCCGGCGTCTTCCTCGGTGGTCGCGACGTGCGCCGGATCGCCGTCGAGCGCCTGCAGGGCCAGACCGCGCCAGCCGGTGATCCCGTAGCGCGGGTCGCTCTGGTAGGCGACGAAGCGATCGGCCAGCGCCGTGGCCTCGGCCAGGGCGCCGCGGTGATCGAACTCGATGCCGAGGTCGATGAACGGGGTGTGGTCCAGGTGCAGGTCGATGTCGGCCTCGGCGGCCCGCCCCCGGCCGGCCTCGTCGGCGTCCGCTCGGGAGGCGTCGGCGGCACCGATCTCCTGCCAGACGAAGCCGTCCTCGAGGGCGATCACGGCGTCGAGTAGGGCGCGGAAGAGAAGCACCGCGGCGGGCCCCTGCGGGTCGGCCGCGACACCGATGGCGAACCGCCCAGTGCGGCGCCACTTCGGGGGCGCGTCCTCCCTGGCCTTCAGCACCATCCGCGCGCTCTCGCCGCCCGCTCCCCGGTAGTGGGCGTGGATCGCGTCCCGCTGGATGGCGGCGCGCACCAGCGTCCAGCCGCCGAGAGCGGCGCCGGGATCGAGCATCCGCGCCACCAGCGCCTCCTGTCCGGGGGGGATCGCGAAACGGGCGTGCGGGGCGGTGGGTTGCATGGGAAATTCCGGCCCGGAACGCCGAGCCGTCGTTCGTACCAATACCAAGCGGTGCTCGGAGATGAAACGAGGACATGCGCTCCGGTTCGGCAGCAGTGAAGGATCGAAATTGCGTCGACCCTCGAAAACCCCCGTGCTACAACGGTGGACGAGACTCCTCCTGTCCCGTGAGCACCGAGAGACCAACATCGAACCGCGCGACCGGCGGCCCGTCCGAGCTGGGACCGCCGGGTGACGCCAGCGGGATCTCCGGCTGGCGGATCGCCCGCGTCACCGGGGCCTTTCCGACGGCCGTGTCCTTCTGGCTCGAGCGCGACGACGGCTCGGCGCAGATCCAGATCCTGGTTCGACAGCGCGGCGAAGGGCGTTGCCTGCAGTCCACCCCGCTCGGCGACGTGTCGTACCGGCAGGTCAGCGGGCTCGACGACCGGGAGGCCGCCGAGGTCACGCGCGGCTTCGCCAAGCTGCTGCTGCGCGGCGGCGTTCCGATCGCGCGCTACTTTCCGCATCTGGCCGCCGAGGCCGGGCTCGGCGACGACGCGGCGAGGCTTCGCCTGGCCGGCGTCATGCAGCCCGCGATTCCGCTGCTCGGCGACCGGCACGAGCGTTTCGCGCAGGTACCGGAAGCGGCGCTTCCCGCCGCGTTGATCTTCGACGCGCCGGGCATCGCCGAGTTCCTGGCGCCGGAGATCGAGGTGGACGGCCCGGCGTTGCTCGGCTGGGTGTTTCAGGGCGTCTACCTGCCCAGTGTCGCGCGCCGGCAGAGCGCGGACTTCAGCGCCTACGTGCTGGAGTTCAGCCGCGCCGATCGCGAGCAGACGGCGCGGCTGACGCTGCGCGCCGACGGCGACCAGTCGAAAGCCTTCGGCCGCTGCGGGCGGCTGTCGCTCGGCATCGCGCACGACGGCGACGTCGACCAGGTGCCGGCGGACGTGGCTTCGCTGGCGTCGTGGGTGGGAGCGCTGCTGCGACTCAAATCGTCGTCGGCGCTCGAGATCCGCGTGCCGCAGGCCGCGGCCGACATCCGCGCCATGTCGTATCCGCCGCGCTCCGATGCGATCGAGGCGCGTCTCGAGGGCGACTCCGCCGGTGGCTCGACGGCGGTGACGGAGCCCGCCGGACCGCCGCCGGCGCTCAACCTCGCCCTCGACCCCGAATGCGGCCAGCGCTGCGTGTTCTGTTCCGTCAAGTCCTACGTCACCCCGACCGACGCCGGCGCCGTCGATCTCGACGACGCCCGAATGCAGCTCGAGAAGGCGCGCCAGCGCGGTGTGCGGGAAGTGCGCCTGAACGGTATCGATCCGCTGCGGCACTCGCGCGTTCTCGACGTCCTGGAAGCGGTTCGCGACATGGGCTTCCCGGCGCTGACGATTTTCTCCACCGGCCGGCGCCTCGCCGACGCCGCGTTCCGACAGGAGCTCCTGCGCCGCGTCCCCTCGCGCTTCAGGGTGTTCGTTCCCCTCTACGGCATGAGCGAGCAGACCCACGACGCCGTCACCGGCACCCCGGGCTCGCACCGCGAGGTGCTCGAGGCGATCGCGGGGCTGCGCGCCGACGGCGCCTCGGAGGCCGTGCAGATCAGCACGATCTTCGTCAAGCAGAACGTGCACGAGATCGTTCCGATGCTGCGCTGGCTGCGCCGCACGGGGATCGAGCGGGTCGACGCCCATCTGCCCTATCCGATGCGGCCGACGACGCGCGATCCGTACGTCGACTCGGCGCTGCGCGAGACCGAGCTGCTCGACCGGCTGCTCGCCGATCTGAAGCCGCTCGCCGCCGCCGAGCGCTCCTGGGCGCTGGCGGTGGTGGCCGGCGCCTTTCGCCATCCGTGCCTGCGCTGGCAGGCCGAGCGCAGCACGCGCCTGCCGGTCCTCGGCGCGTCGTTCCCGGACGTGGCGTTCCCGCTCGCCGGTACGGAGTACCGGAGCGAGAAGTTCGTCCATGCCAGCGGCACGGCCGGCGAGGGGGAGGCGTTCGCCGTCGCCGTCGTCGACTGCCCGCACGCCGCCGACTGCGCGCTGGCGCCGGTGTGCCCGCGCGAGCACTACAGCGTCTACGCCGAACGGTACGGGCTGGGGGAGTACAGCGCCGTTCGTCCGGCCGACCTGTACGCGCGCCACGCCGGCCGCCCGCCGTTCGTCGCCGTTGCGCGGAACGGGATCGAGCCCTGCGGAGGGCGCCGGGGTGTGGGAGATCGTCAAGGACGCCTGGCGCTCGAGGCAGAGAAGCGGTTGACCGCCGGGATTGGGTCAGTGGGAATTCCACGCTCCACCGCCACCAACGCCGACGCCACGGCCCTCGGCGCCGTACTGGTGATCGCCCCGCTGCTGCTCGGCTGGACGATGGGCTGGGCGCTGCGTCCGGTGATCCAGCGCTTCGAGGGCTGGAGGCGCCACGTCGTCGCCGTGCTGGCGGCGAGCGTGCCGCTCGCCGTCGCGCTGCCCGTGGCGGGCGCCATTCCCGCCGTCGGGTCCTGGGACGTCGTGGCGGTGTTCTTCTGGATCGCGCTGGCCCTGCTGCTCTCGTCGGAGCACGTGCCGGGCCGGAGCTCGCGCGCGGCGCTGGTGGTGATCCCGCTGACCACGCTGGTGATGCTCGAGATCGCCTCGCGCGTCGTGCTGCCGAAAGCGCCGCCCTTCCCGCCGGCGCGCAAGGCGAGGTTGGTGGTCAGCTTCGCCACCCGGGACCCGCCCTGCGAGGCGATCTTTCCCGATGCGACGGGATTCATCGAAGAGCGCACGCACGACGCCGGCGACAGGCCGGTCCGCGTCGTCCACGTCGGCGA
This sequence comes from uncultured bacterium, assembly GCA_963721115.1. GTDB lineage: Bacteria > Desulfobacterota > Binatia > HRBIN30 > CADEER01 > CAVRIA01. The sequence continues at coordinate 211,739 of CAVRIA010000010.1, read as the reverse complement.
CTCCATGGTGTGGGGCAACGGCGTGTCGCGCGACGAGGCCTTTCCCTCGCTGCTCGAGAAGCTCCAGCCCGGCGTGGCGCACATCAACTCGGGCACGCCGGCGGCGGGCCCCGACGCCGACCTGATCATCGCGCGCCAGTGGATCGAGCACGAGCACGTCGACCTGACGATCGTCTACTTCTTCATGGGCAACGACGTGCAGGACATCGATCGGGCCTACACGTGCTGCGGGATGGGTCCCCTCCTCGACTGGCACGGGGCGGAGCCGCGCCCGCGCTGCACGGATCTCGAGTGGACGTTCCCGGTCGGCGTGCTGCTCTCCGACAGCCCTCCGCCGTATCCGCTGCGCGTCGCCTCGGGCTGGTCGTCCTTCGCCGCGCACGCCACGGCGGGCGTCGACAACCTCAACCGCGCCATTCTCAGCGAGCAGCTGTTCGACGTGAACTTCGGCACCTGGCACGTGGTGCCGATGGAGGAGCGCTTCGCGAAGGTCGAGCGCATCCTGCGGGTGCTGCGCGACGAGTTCCGCGCCGCGAAGGCGCCGCTCCTGCTCGTGGTGTTGCCGTATCGCGAGACGCTGGAGCGGGCCAACGGCCTTCCCCCGTCGGCGCACGACGTGTGGAACACGCTCGAGGAGGGGCGCGCCGGCCACCGGCGCGTCGTCGAGATCGCGCGCCGTCTGGGCATCGACGTGCTCGATGCGTGGCCGCCGTTCGACGAGGCGGTCGGCCGCGAGGGCGCCGCGAAATGGTTCGCCCACGACTACCCGGGCGACGTGCACTTCAGCGCCGCCGGCCACAGGCTGTTCGCCAACTGGCTCGCTCCGCAGCTCGAGCAGCGCGGCATCGGGGGCGCCGTCCCCGTCAGCCCCCGGCCGCCGGGCGCGGCGGCGATGCGGCCTTCGCCGCCAGCCGGGGGCTGACGGCGCCGCGGGCGCGGAAAGCCGTCAGCACCACCGGCACCCCGTCGGGGACCTCGGTGTTCGAGTAGGTGCGCCCGGCAGCGTCCAGGCTGAGGTACCCGGCGTTGACCGGATCGTAGATGCGCGAGGCGAACGACGTCGTCGCGATCGGCGCGAGCGCGAGCCGATCGAGGATCGTCTGACAGACGGGGGCGCGCTTCTCGCCGTCGCGACGCAGGCTCGCGCAGGTGAGCCCTTCGTAGAAGACCAGGCAGGCGGGCGGCTTCTCCAGAAGGGCTTCCGCTTCCGGGGAGAGCTTCTCGGCGCGCTGCCCGTCCGGCGCGTCGTCGTCGACGGCGGCCGCCGAGACGATCTTCCAGTAGGGCTGGTCTCGTCCGCCGGCGAGGCGCGAGGCGACGCGGCTGACCCGCGACGCGAACTGTTCCGTCTGCTGCCCTTCACCCGGGAAGCCGCGGTACTCGATCACCGTACAGTCGGGTGGAATGCGGTCGCGCAGGGAGGAGAGGAAGGTGAACTCGCGCATCTCGTTGAAGTTGGTGTCGGTGATGAAGTCGTGGTGCAGCAGCGGCGAGGCGGCGAGGTAGCCGACCAGGGCCCAGCGCGCGACCGGGCGCCAGGCCAGCACCTCCGGCGTCGCGGCGGCGGCGAGGAGGACGAGCGGCGTCACCAGGTTCATGTGGTAACGAGCCTGCATCGCCGGGTGGTAGGGCAGGACGAACGAGTGCACGAGGAAGAAGCCCCACAGCCAGGTGACCAGAAAGACGGCGCGCGGTCGCTCTCCCCGGCGCCACAGCGAGATGGTGCCGAGCACCGCCAGGGCGGTGACGCCGGGCGGCGTGATCCACGGGTTGACGAGCGTGTTGAGGCGCCAGTTGAAGAAGATGTGCACCGCGTTGGACAGCGTGTGCAGGCTGAGTCCGTTGTCGATGCTGCTGCCGTAGTGCGCCAGCAGGTTGAACACGAAGGCCACCGCCGCGGTCGACGAGACGAGGAGCGCGGCGAGGATCGAGCGCGGCGATATACCGCCCGCCTCGTGCGCGCAGATGTACACGGCGCCGAGGTCGAGAGCGACGAAGATGAAGTTCTCGGGGCGCACGAAGTAGGTCGCGGTACACAGCAGCGGCAGGAACACGAACGAGGCGATGCGCCAGGCGCGGGAGTCGTCGAGGAGCGCGGTGTAGAGCACGACGAAGGTCAGCGACGACGTGGCGAGGGACTGGATCATGTACACGTCGCTGCGCGAGAAGCGCAGGTGCTCGGGCAGGAAGACGAGCAGGGCGGCCGCGGCGAGCGCGTGCCGGTAGTCCTTCAGGATGTAACGGGCGTGCGCGTAGACGGCGAGCGGAGTCAGGATCGCCAGTACGTAGTTCGATTTGAAGAGGACGTCGGCGAGAAACAGGTTTCCGCCGGCGACGGTGTTGAACCAGCGCAGCAGCGCTCCGTCGTAGACGTGCGCGGCCAGCGGCGCCAGGCGCTCGTAGGCCCACGCCTCCATCAGGTTCTCGTGCGGCAGCGCCGCGCGCAGCACGGCGCCGACCGCGACCACCCCGAGCAGCGCCGACGCCACCCAGGGCGGGTCCCGCCGCAGCTGATGCCGCAGGTGCACGAGAAGGAAGATCAACGCGGCGAACAGGATCATGGTTCCGTCGCTGAGCTCGGCGGCGAGGATCTGCCACCAGCTGCGCGCGCCTCGTCGCGAACCTCCGCCGGATTCCCCCGAGCCGCCGCTGTCGCCGACGGAGTCGCTCGGCCCCTCGGCCGGCCAGAAGGTGCCGGCGTCGTTCCGCACGACCGCCGCGGCGAGCACGTCGAGCGGATCGGGCGCCGGCGGCGCGCCGGCGGGTTGGCGGACCAACGCGAAGTTCTTCGTGGTCTCCGTCGCCGCCGGGACGCGCCCGGGGAACTCGAGCACCAGCGCCCGTTGGCGGCCGTCCGGATTCTCGAGCACGTAGCGGATGCTCGTCGCGCTGATCTCGATTCCGGTGAGGAACCACCCCGGGACCACCTGCTGGCCCATCTTCCAGGGCCGGATGAGGGCGACCACCTCGCTCTCGCGCCCGGCGGAGATCACCGGCATCCCGTCGGGCGTCGGCGGCGGACCGTCGGCGCGCGAGACGGGCGGAAGGGCGAACAGGCAGGCGGCGAGAAGACAGACCGAGACGAGCCGGTGGCAGACGGAGCGAGAGCTCATTCGGAGACGCATCGCAGCCGCTGACCAATCACCGCAACGACCGGCATCAAGCAGGCGGCGGCGACGCCAGCGGCAGAGCGCAGGCGTCGCCGTAGAGCTCGACGTCGGCGATCCGCACGCCGAAACAAGCGCTGCGCACCGCGCACGCCGCACAGGCCGGAAGGTAGGTGCGTCCGTCGAGCCGCTCGGGGACCGGGACGAGGGCAGTGATGCGCCGGTCGGCCCCGAACGCGCACAGCGGCGGACCGCACGGCCCGTCGAGCCCGCTGACGCGGATGCCGAGCGCGAAGGCGCGATCGATGACCCGGCGCAGCACGGCGCGCAGGCGGTCGGGCTCCGGCAGGATCGCGGGCAGCAGCGCGCGATCGTACGGATCGGTCGGCTGCGAGAGCATGAGTCCGCGCAGGCACGGGTCGGCGCCGAACGTCGCGTGAACGAAGTCCGGCACGCCTTCGAGGTGCTCGATGCCCTCGCGCGTCATCACGCAGTTGAGCCGCACCGGCACCCCGGCGGCGAGCAACGCCTTGATCCCCGCCACCGTGCGCGGGAACGTCCCCGGCGCGCGGGTGATCCGGTCGGAGGTCTCCGCGTCGCCGCTGTGAAGGGACACGAAGCAGTCGCTGAGCCCGGCGTCGCGCAGCCGCGCGGCGAGCCCCGGCTTGGCGAACTGGATCGCGTTGGTCTCCAGCGTCACGCCCTCGAACCCGAGCTCGCGGGCGCGGCGGATGTAGGTCTCGAGCTGGCGGTCGAGCGTCGGCTCGCCGCCCGAGATGATCAGCCGGCGCGCGCCGGCGGCGCGCAGGTCCTCGATCCAGGTGAGGACCTGCTCCGGGCCGTGGCGGCCCCAGTCGCGGTCCTGCCAGCAGATGCCGCAGTTCTGGTTGCAGTTGAATCCCGTGCGCACCAGCCCCTGCTCGCCGATCCCCGGCACGAGCTGCCGGTAGAAGGCGAGCGGCACGCCGACGGGCATCGCCGCCAGAACCTTCGCCGGCTCGAGCGCGCGCCGCCACTTGTCGCCCGTGATCGCCGCGCGCAGCCGCCGGGCCATCGCCTGCAGCTGTCGCTGGAACCGGCTGCTGTCCGGGTGCAGGCCGAGGACCGTGACCTCGACGGCCCGCCGCACGCTTTCGGGGTCGCCGCCCGTTTCCATCGGCGCCCGCTCGAGCCGCAGCTTGGCGAGGGGCACCTCCTTGCCGAGGACGAGATCGATCCGGTGGCGCTCGGCCTCGACCGAGAGCAGCGTGAGATCGAACGCCGGCAGCTCGATCGGCAGGGAAGGGGCCTTCACCAACGCGCGCGCGATCTCGAGCTGCAGGGCCGCGACCCTGGCGTCGAAGTCGGGTGGATCGCGGAACACCGCGCCCGCCATCGCTTCGCCCTCGCCGCGCCGCCGGTCGGTACGACCTGCTTCGACAGCGGCGTCCGAGGCCGTCGATGTCCCTTCCGCGGACTCGGAGAGAGGTTCAGGCATCATCGATCCGCTTAGCTCAAAGGGCATCCAATCGAAAGCTCTTTCGAAGCGCGGCGCTCGGCCTCAGGCCGCGCCGTCCGAGCCCACTTCGCACGGCGGCTCCTCGTACAGGTCGACCCGCCGCGGCGCCTCCGCCCCCGGCGGGAGGTCGATCACGGCCTCGATGATGACGCCGGTCCGGCGCTCGGCGGCGGTGACGAGATAGCGCTGCAGGACGACGTCGTCGAGGCGCCGGGCCGGCTCGAGGCTCGGCCGTGGCGCGCCGCCGACGGTCACGGTCGCGGTCAATCCGGCGTCGTGGAGGAGAACGATGGCGGCGGTCCTCGCGGCCGGGGGCGAGCGCCGTGGCGAGCTTCATCTGCGCCGGAGGGTCGCTCGACCAAAGACTCTGCAGATCGGAGAACTGCGGCGGAAAGGCGAGCTTCGGATCGAACCGGGCGCGCATCCGCGCGTCGCCGCCGTGAACCATCTGGCCGTAGAACGGCAGCCCGCCCTTCCTCGTCCACAGCACGCCGTTGCGGCCGACGAGCTCGACCGTCACGGGGGCGAGCTGGGGCCGGTAGCCGACCAGCAGGTGCGGCAGCCCGCGCGACGACGCGACGAGGCGGTGCTGCCAGGATGGAAATCGGCCGGCTGCGTGCTCGCACTCGACGATGACGGCGTGCTCGCCGGATTCTCCGCTGCTCGCGGCGCCGATCAGCCACTCGCCCAGGTATACCTGGCCGCCGCTCCAGCGGTTCCACGATACGCCGTGCACGCGCGACTCCAGGTCCGCGGCGCCGAAGCCGTGCTCCCCCAACGTGCGAATCGCCTCGATCTGCTCCGCCAGGCCGAGTCTGACCTCGCCGCGCGCGAAGGAGAGCGGCCGACCCGGCAGAGAGAGGTAGTCGAACACCAGGCCGGCGGCCCATGCCACCGCGAGGGCGCCGAAGACGAGACGGGCGCGCCGTTGCCATCGTTCTTTGCGCGCCATCCACGATGCCAGCGCGCGCAACCCCGCCGCCGCCGCCAGGGCGCCCGGCGCGACGATCGGAACGGCGTAGCGCTCGGCCCAGCTTCCGCCGGCGAGCAGCGTTGCCCCCAGCGGCAAGGCGAGGAACAGGAGCACCGTCCGCTCCTCGGCGCGCCGGGCCGGCGGCCCGCTCCGGCCCGCCGCCAGCGCGGCTCCCCCCGCCAGGGCGAGCGGCGCGGTCAAGACGCCGCCCAGGGTGGGAACGATGCGGAAGACCCGCTCCATCAGACCCGGCCCGGCGCTCACCATCCAGGAGGTGGAGACGAGGAGGAAGTCCCTTCCGCCGGTCTCCCATTGGTAGAAGAGCCACGGGCTGTAGAGCGCGACGACGATGATCACGCACGCGGCCAGCACGCGAGTCGAAACGGGCGGCCGCCAGACGAGCGCCGCGAGCAGAAACGGGGGAACGAGGACGAGGTTGATGCCGTGTAGCTGGCCGGCGGCGGCGAGGCACGTGATGGCGAGCACCAGCGCCCGGCGGTCGCCGCGCACCCAGCGCAGCGTGCCGGCGATGGTGCCGACGAGAAACAGGGAGCTCCAGGCGCCATTGCTCGCGGCGGCGATCGTCTGGCAGAGGATCGGGTTGGTGCCGAACACCAGCCCGGCGATCAGCCCGAACGGGAAGCCGAGCAGGGAATCGCCCGTTTCGGCCAGCCAGGCGGCGGCGAGCGCGTGCAGCGCGAGGATCAGCCCGAGCACGAAGCGCGGGTCGGGGGTGACGAGCTGGCACAGCGTCATCAGGTATCGGTTGAGGGGGCCGAGCTTGATGCGCAGCTGGTTCATCTCGTTCCCGACCAGCGGGCAGGCCTTGCCGGCGGCGCACAGCGCGCTCAGCATGAAGTCGCGTTCCTCGTCGATCTGCATCCACCACTGCGGCACGACCAGGGCCAGCCCCAGCGCACCGACGGCGAGAAACAGCGCGAAGTAGCAGGCGAACCGCCGCCGTCGCTCCGTCCAGAACGGCTCACCGCGGCGCGGCGGCGCGCCGAGCCCGGCCAGAAGCGACCACAGCACGCCCGCCACCACCGCCAGCGGCGCCGCCAGCACGGCGACCAGAAAGACGACGGCCGGCGCACCCGGCGCTGCCTCGACGCCGATCGGGGGTGGCCCGGACGGCGCCGCGGCCGGCGGCGCCGTCGCGACCGCCGGCGGCGCGGCCATCCATCGGAAGTGCGCCTCGGCGGCGGCGACGCGGCGCGCAATGGCGTCGACGAAGCCGGCAGGCGCGGGGCCGCGCGCCACGATCGCGAACCGCTCCGTACGCGTCGCTGCCTGCGGCGCGTCGGAGGGATGGCGCAGCTCCACGGCGACGGTGCGCCCGCCGCTGCAGTCGTAGCGCGCCACGACGGCGGTGCGTTCGATCGACCCGCCCGCCAGCTTGCAGTCGCCGGGGAAGGTCTCGCCCGTGCCCAGCATCTGCTCCACCACCGCCTCGTTGCCGGGGGGGATGATCTGGCCGGCGGCGGGGGAGGCGAGAGCGATCAGGAGAAGAGCGATCGCGCAGCCGAGCCGGCTCCTCGCCGGGTCGCCCGGAGCTTCCGCCGGACGGGCGGTTCGACGGATGGACACCACGTCCGGAACAACCATGCGCGCGCGAACGACCATACAGGAGGCGGAAGCGGCATCACAAGCGGCGCCGCGCTTGTCGCACCGCGGGCCGCGGTATACACACCACCCATCGTGAACGGAAGCTCCGCGGCCTCGACGGCGGCGCTCTCGCCGACTCCAGCGGCGCGGAAGACGGGGCGCTTGCCGCGTCGAGGGCGATGACCCGCCGCGTCTGGTCGACGACCACGGGACTGCTGGTTTCGGCGGGGTCGCTGGCGGCGATGGCGGCCCTCCTGGTCGCCGCCGAGCTGGGCACTCGGGCGCTGTTTCCCGAGCCCTGCGCGCGCGTGCGACAGGAGGCGGAAAAGGTCGATGCCGCCCGCCGCTACCTGGCGCCGTGCTTCGCCCGCGAACGTCGCGGCGGTGAGGAATACCTGATCGCGTCACCGGTTCCCGGCAGCGGCGCGCCGCCGGCGCCGCTGCCGCTGCGCCGGACGGCCGGCGTGCCGCGCATCGCGGTGGTCGGCGCGTCGAGCGCCGATCTGCTCGCCAAGGCGCTGGCGAAGCTGCACGACGCGCCCGGCTGCGGCGACTTCGAGGTGCTGAACTGCGCCCAGCCCGGCTCGGCGCTCGAGCACGTCGAGCGTCGCTTCGGCGAGGTGCTCGACTACCAACCCGACGCGATCGTGCTGCTGTTCGGCCACAACCTCTTCTTCCGCTTCTCGCTCGACGAGGAGAAGCTGCGCCTGCGGGGGCTGCTCGCCAAGAGCTGCCTGCTGTCGCAGCTCGCCCCGGCCGTGGCGCCGGCGGGAACTGCGGGGCTCGAGGCGAGGCTCGGGACGTTCGAGAAGTTTCTGCGCCGCGCCGCGGCCAAGGCGCGTGCCGCGAACGCGACCCTCGCAATCGCCACCATGCCGGCGAACCTCTGGCTTCCCCCCGCCTCCGGGCCGCGCGAGGAGTACGACCCGCGCTTCCTCGAGGCGCGCTTCCTCGAGGCGCAGCGGCCGCCCCGCCGACGCCGTGCGGCTTCTCGAAGCGCTCGCCGCGAAGGACGGCTCCGCCGAGTGGCACTATCAGCTCGGCGTGCGACTGGCGCGCGCCGGCGGCGCCGGCGGGCGCGCCTACCGCGAGCTGCACCTGGCTCTGGACGAAGACAGCCTGCGCATGCGCGCCCCGAGCCGGCTGAACGATCTGCTGCGCCACCTCGCCGCCGAGAAAGGGCTGCCACTCTACGATGCGCAGCGCGTCCTCGAACGGCAGGCGCTGGGAGGTCTGCCGGGCTGGGAGAGCTTCATCGACAACTGCCACCTCCTTCCGGCGCCGCTCGACGACGAGGCGGTGGCCGTGCTGTCGCTCCTGCGCGATGCCGCGCGGCTGCCGGCGTCGTGCGAGCCGAAGCCGTCGGCGTCGTCCGACAAGGGCCTGAGCGACATCCTCACCGGGGTCTTCAACCTCACCGCCTCGGGGCCGCCCGAGGTGGCGGAGCTCTGGTATCAGGGCCTGGCGCTCGCCGTGCAGAGCTGGATCGGCCGCGACCCCGAGGCCGCCGACCACGACGTGAACGCGTTCCTGGAGGGCGCGGCCTTCTCCGGTTCACGCGGAGAGGATCGCCACACGCGCCTGCTCGTCGCGATCGCCGAGGGCTACGACCGCGCCGGCAGGCACGACCGCGCGCTCGCCCTGAACGAGCGCGCTCGCCAGGACGGCGGCGCCGAGCCGTGGATACAGAAGGGCCTCTTCCACCTGCGGCGGGGCGAGCCCGACCAGGCGCGCCGGGCCTTCGAGCGCGCCCTCACCCTCGACGGCTCGCGCGACGACGCGCGCAGCTTTCTGCGCTGGCTGTCGCAGCCCGGACTGCCGGCGCCGAATGGCGCGCCGCCACCCGCCGGGTGAACGGGCTTCGCCCAGCGTCCGCCCCACCGCAACCGTCATGCCCGCGAAAGCGGGCATCCAGGCGGGAAGGTGGCGGGGTGTCCCGTGGATTCCCGCTTTCGCGGGAATGACGGACTCGGGCCGCATCGGGAATTGTCGGTCTTCTCCAAGTGTGTGGGTGATTGGTCGCGCCGCTCCGGTGCAGGGCGGGGCTCCGTTTCCCTCTCGCAGATGAGACTGTCGATTTTCTCAAGAATCGAGATTCCCCCCTTTGGAAAAGGGGGGCCAGGGGGGATTTTGAGATGGATTCATTCGGAAATTCGGATAAATCCCCCTCAATCCCCCTTTTCCAAAGGGGGAAGTATCACGCCAAGTTTTCACACGACTGACACTTACGCCGGCCCTTGTCGTGCAGCGGCTTGGAGGCGGTCCGACTCTCAATCTCACCCACACGCTTTGGAGAAGACCCGGAATTGTCGGGCAACGTGATTACCGGCAGACAACCAGCTCGACAACTTTCCGCTATGTCATTCCGAATCGGGCGGCGGCTCGCCGAACGGCGCGAGGAAGCCCAGGGCCGGGTCGGTACGGGCCAGATCGAGCACGGGCCGGCCCTCTCGTTCGACGAGCAGGTGCCGGTCGTCGAGCGCCAGGCGATCGCCGCGGGCGATCGCGGCGCCCAGCGCGCCGAGGAGCGGCGGCGCCGATGGCGTGAGTGCGACGGCGCGGTAGGTGACGGTTTCGACGGCGGCCTCGCCGTCGAGCGACGAGCTGGTGGTCGTGATCGAAGTACAGAACCGGCCGCGCCAGTACCGCGCGCAGCTCATCGACGAATGCCGGGTGGGTCCGCGCCATCTCCGCCAGGCAGGCGCGTGCCCAGGCGAGGGCGGGCTCGCAACGGTACGAGCAGGGGTAGAACGGAACGATCATCGTATGCAGGTTGTTCAGCTCCCACGGCCACGGGATCGGGGTGGACCCGCCGGGCGCCCGCGTGCGCGCCTGGCTCTCGTAGCGGTTGCGGCTGTTGTTGGCGCGGTCGTCCTGCCGGGCGAAGGCGTCGACGCAGCAGGGCGGATAGCCGACCAGCTCCCCGATCTCGCGCAGCGCGGCGGTAGGATCGACCTCGGCCTGCAGGTGTGCGGCGCGGCGCGCCAGATCGGCGTCGCGCGCGATGTAGAGCTCGACGCGGGGCTCGCCTTCGTCGCGGCGATCCAGCCAGCGATCCTGCGCGCCGATGCGCACCCGGCGTTCGCGGCGTTCGCAGGGCGCGCCGCCGAAGTAGGCCAGGGTGCGGTCGACGTCGTCGGGGCGCACGGTCAGGAAAGCGACGGGCTTGACGCCGGCGCGGAACGCCCAGAGCTCGAACGGCTCGGGTGGCAGGGCGAGCGCGAGCGTGCCGGGCGGCTCTCCGCCGGAGGGGAGGTCGCCGCGCAGCCCGAGCCGGCCGAGCAGATCGGACGGCCGGCGGCGTGCGATCGACGCCGACTGCCGCAGTGCCCGCCCGCCGATCGGCAGCTGCGCCGGCAGCAGAGAGAGGCAGCTGCGCGCCAGCCGCAGGGCGGCCGCGGCCTCGGCGAGCCCATCGCCCCGATCGGCGTCGGGCAGCAGCTGAGCCAGGGCGCGCACCGGCGCCGGCGGCGTGGAGCGCGGGGCCACCAGCGGCGCATCGCCGAGCACCACGCTCTCGCGATCGCCCTCCCAGGACCAGAGCGCGGTGCCGGAGGGCCCATCGACGCGCACCGCGAGCCGCCGCCCGCGCGTCACCAGGCGCAGCTGCACCGCCCATTCCCCGCCCGCCGCGGGGGCCGCCAGATCCACCTCCAGAACGCCGCCGCCGGCGCGGCGGGCGGCGCCGGGCGTCGCGTGCGGCAGTAGGGCGCGCACCAGCGCCGCCGCGTGCACCAACCCCTCGCGCAGGTCGCCGCCGTCCTCTTCCGGCAGCCCCGCGACCTCGATGCGCAGCCGCCCGCCGCCGGCGCGGCGCATGAGGGCTTCGACCGCGCGCCGTCCGGGCAGGGTCACCCAGCCGTGCGCGACTCGCACGCCGGCCGCACCCGGGCCCGGATCCGCGTCGATCACGGCGTCGTGCAGCGGTGCCTGGACGATGCCCGGGCGAGCCGCCTCGGCGAGCCGCAGCGCGCCCTCGAGCGCCGCCCGAGGCGGCAGCGCCAGCGCCGACGCCGCGGTCGGATACATGCGCAGGGCCTCCTCGAGCGACCCGCATCGCGGCAGGTCGGGCGCCGCCGATTCCGCGCCGCGAGAAACCGTCGCCACGACGCGCAGGCGCGCCGAGCGGCGCAGCGGCGCCAGCCAGGCGCGCGCCCGCTCCCCCGCGCCCACGAGAACCACGTCTCGGGGTCCCCTCGCCAGGGCGCCGGTCGAGGGCTCAGTGGGCGTCATATGGTCGGCCGGGCGTCCGCTCTTCGGGGGCTTCGTGCGACCATTCTGATCGCGGGCTCGCGGCAACCGTCATGCCCGCGAAAGCGGGCATCCAGGCGGGGTGGTGGCGCGGGTGGCCCGTGGATTCCCGCTTGCGCGGGAATGACGAGTGGGAGCTTTGCACAAAATGTCTTTGCGGTGGGGAACCTAGTGCACTCAACCCCGTCATGCCCGCGAAAGCGGGCATCCAGGTGGGGAGGTGGTGGCCCCCGGCGTGGATTCCCGCTTGCGCGGGAATGACGAGTGGGAGCTCGCTCGACTTTCCGGGCAAAGCCACGAGCTCGGAACCCAGCACGATCGCCGGGCAAAGCCGTCTTCGGGGAATCTCCTGGGCATATCGAGCAGACTCGACTATAGAGAATTTCGTATGCGGAGCCAGCGCTGCGCCCCGGAGCACCCGGTCGCGATTCTCAGCTTCCACAGCCATAGCGACCGGTCGTTTCTCGACGACCGCGAGCTGGCGCTGCTGTCGGGGGCGCTGCGCGACGACGGCATCGCCAACGACCTGGTGGTCGCCGTCCTGCCGCGGGAGGTGGAGGGCGAGGGCGAGAGCGAGGTCGAGGGGCGGCTGGCCGAGGCGCTCTCCGGCTACGACCCGATCGTCTACGAGCGCGTGTGGAGCCCGCGTCTGGTCGAACGCCTGCGCCGCAAGCTACCGGGAAAGGTGTTCATCGGCTTGCGCGGCGAGCACGTCCTGCTCGACTCGGCGCCGGCCGACATCTTCTGCGACGGCGAGCCGAGGTGGATTCTGGCCCCGCTGGTCCAATGGCTGCGCGGCCAGAGCGACGCCCCACCGGCGCAGACGCTGTTCCGGCGCCAGCGCGGCGGCGGAAGTCCGGCATGGGACAAGCCCGCCCCGGCCGTAGCCGCGCCGCCGCGCACGGCGCGCTACGCGCCCAACCTGCGCCCGGTCGTCGTCAATCCCGAGCTGCTGCCCGAGGTCCGCACCTTCTCGGTGGTCGGCAACAACGGCTGCCCCTTCCAGCTCGACGCGCGCGACAACCCGCTCTACGCGGGGACGAAGATCCCCGAGCGCTACGGCCGCGGCTGCGCCTTCTGCACCACCGGCAATCACTACGAGGGGCATCCCAACGCCGAGACCGCCGCGTCGGTGCTCGAGCAGATTCGCTATCTGCGGGCGAACGCGCCCGAGCGCCGTCTCCTGGTCCTCAAGGACCAGAACCCGTTCGGCTACCTCACCGAGGTGATCGAGCGCTGCGAGACCGAGGCGCTGTCCGGCTTCACGCTGCTGCTGGAGACGCGCGCCGAATGGTTCCTGCGCAACGCGCGGCGCTTCGATCGCGCCCTGGAGGTGGCGCGCCGCATCGACGTGCGCATCGCCCCGTTCCTGGTCGGCATCGAAAACTTCTCTCAGCCCGAGCTCGACCGCTTCAACAAGGGCATCACCGTCGCCGCGAACATCGAGTTTCTCGACACCCTGTGGCGCTGGAAGGAAGAGTACGGGGAGGCGCTCGACCTCGGTCACACGGCGTTCGGCTTCATTCTCTTCTCGCCCTGGACGACGATGCGGGACCTCGAGGCCAACCTGGCGGCCATCCGGCGCACGCGTTTCGACCGGCTGCGCGGCAGCATCCTGCTGTCGCGCGTCCGGCTGTACCCCGACACCGCTCTCTACTACCTCGCGGAGCGCGACGGGCTGCTCGCCGACGACTTCGCCTCCGAGAGCGAGAACGCCTCGCGGCGCTACGGCTACTATCCCTACCGGCCGTGGAAGCACGCGCACGCCGACGTGGCGCACTTCGCCGCGCTCGCCACGGAGCTGGCGGAGCGAAACGGCAGCCGCGACATGGTCAACCTGTTCCAGGCGCTGGTCGACGAGTTCGGCGCGGCCGGGGCAGGCTGGCCGGCGGTCACCGCCGAGGGCGTGTGGCACCGCTATCAGGGGCTCGCACGGGGGGGAGGCCGGCGCGAGGCGCGGCCGGCGCTGGCTCCGGCGAGCGAGGCCTTCCGCCGCCGCCTCGCGCGCCTCGTGCAGCCGCTCTCGTTCGACGGACCCTTCGCCGGCGGCTGGCGCTTCGGCGAGGTCCTCGCCGCTCCCGGCCGCGTCGAGGTCGAGCTGCGGCACGCCGTGGAGCCGCGGCTGGTGGTCGAGCTCGTCCCACGCGGCCACGGCCCGCACTTCCGGCGCTCGCGCCACTACGAGATCCGCGCCGCCGAGCGGAAGTTCACGGCCGCCCAGCACGAGGCGCTGACCGTGCTCTCCGAGGCCATCGCCGAGAACGATTCCTGAGCCGGCCCAGCTCGGTGCGGCCGTCGGTGTACCGCCCGGATTGTGCTTGCCGGACAAGGTTTTTCATCCGTTGATAAAGGCTCGACAAGAGTTGTAGAGTGTCCCGGTGAAAGAGGCCAAGCTGACCGTTTTCCCGGACTCCCTGGAGTATCGGTTCGCCGCTCCGGGGCGGCGGGAGTCCCGGCCCGCGCCGCTCGACCAGCTCCTGGCTCAGCTGCGCGGCATCGACCCCAGCCGCTGCCAGCGCGTCACCCTCTCGGGTGGCTCTCCTCTCAAGCACCCGCACTTCGTCGACCTGGCGATGGAGTGCCGCAAGCTCGGCTTCAAGCGCCTCTCGCTCGAGACCGACGCCGGCGCGCTGGCGCGCCGCGGCGTGACCACCCTGCTCGGCCGTCTCGGGTTCAACGAGCTCTTCGTCGTCCTGGGCGGGCTGAGCGAGACCGTACACGACGAGGTGCTGGGCGAGCCCGGCACCCTGCGCGCCGCCCTCGAGGGGCTGGCTCGCGCCGTGGCCGGATCGCGAGCGGGGGGGGCGCGCGTCTACCTCGTCGCGCCGCTGCTGCGCGGCAACGCGGGCGAGCTCGAGCCTCTCGTCGACTGGGCCATCGGTCTGGGCGAGCTGCAGGGCTTCCTCCTGTCCCTGCCGGAGATCGCCCGCGTGCCGCCCGACCGGCGCGGGCTCCTGCTTCCCTACTCGACGCAGGCCGAGATCGCGGCGCGGCTGTTCCGCAAGTGCCAGGGCCGCAACGTCGAGTACGGGTTCACCAGCAAGCGCGGCATCCTGCCGTGTGCCACCGGCGACGTTCTGGAGCACTTCGCCACGGTCTTCTTCGATCGCTCCCAATACTTCCGCCATTCCCCGGAGGTCGGCGAGCGGGAAGAGTTCGTCCGCGTCGATGCCTGCGGCGACTGCTCGTTGAACCAGAGCTGCACCGGCGTCGAGAAGCCCTATGTCGATCAGTTCGGCGCCGCCGAGTTCCGGCCGGTGCCGCTCGAGACGTCGATGGACTGGAAGCTGCGCCGCATCAACCGGCTCGAGGATTTCGAGTACCGCAACATCTCGCCGTTCAAGAACGACTCGCCGGTCAACCCGCGCGGCCTGATCCGCATCAACGGCCACTGCAACATGTCGTGCGCGTTCTGCTTCGTCGACCGCACCGCTCCCGACTTCGACGTGGCGCAGCTCGAGCAGGAGATCGAGCAGATGGCGCGCGGCGGCACGCGGCACCTGGTGCTCTCCGGCGGCGAGCCGACGCTGCATCCGCGGCTGGCCGATCTGCTGCGCTTCGCGAAGGCGCTCGGCACCTTCGACGTGATCGAGATGCAGTCGAACGGCGTCAAGTGCGCCGACATGGACTACGCGCGCGAGCTGGTCGAAGCGGGGCTGAACAAGGTCACGTTCTCGCTGCACAGCATCGACCCCGAGCACTCCGACAGCATCACGCGCCTGCCCAAGGCGTTCGGCAAGACCATCGAATCGATCCACAACTTTCGCCGCCTCGGCGTGCTCACGCAAATCGCGCACGTCCTCACCAAGGCGAACTACAAGGAGCTGCCCGACACCGTCCGCTACCTGCGGCGCGAGTTTCCGCGCGAGGGCGGCCACCTGAGCATCTGCCTCGCCATCGCGCAGGGGATCAGCGATCTCGTCTTCCAGTGGGTGATCCCGACCTTCACCGAGATCAAGCCGTTCGTCTCCGAGGCGCTCGATTTCTGCCTCGACACCGGGGTCGGCTTCGGCGGCATGATCGGCCAGGGCGGCTACCCGCCGTGCATGCTCGACGGGCAGATGCGCTACTACGAGGGCGTCCTCGACAAGGTGTTCCGCAGCGACGATTCCTCCGAGCAGTTCTACAAGTCGGAGAAATGCAAGGAGTGCAGCTTCGACGCGTACTGCCTGGGGCCGCGCCGCTCGTACGTCGAGCACTACGGCGACGCGGAGATCCAGCCGTTCCGCGTCCAGATCGCGCCGCCGGCGCGGCAGGTCGCGGCGCCGTCCGTTGCCCGCAAGGCTTCCGGCGGGAGCGGACGGGAGCGCGTCGCGGTCGGTGACGGCGAAGCCGTTCCACGACAGCTTGCACGTGATTGATTCGCACCACGAGCCGCGAGTCCCATGAGCGGCGCTTCCAGCGTCTCGCCGGCCCGCCGGACGCAGCGCTCGGCCCTGCTGCACGCGGGCGGCTGGTGCGATCTGCACTGCGCGGTATGCGATTGCACGGCGCCGCCGTCGCCGCAGGCCGACGTCGCCCGCGCCCTGCAGGGGGGCGGCACCCGACTCGTCTTGCGCGGCGCCACCGAGCACAGCCTGACCAGCGCCGCGATCGTCGGCCGCGCCCGCCAGGAGGGGTACGACGAGATCGTGCTGCGCACCAACGCCACCTGGTGCCACACGCCCGAGGCGGCGGCCGGTTTCGCGCGCCTCGGCGCCGATGGCGCGCTGGTGCCGCTGTTCTCGCAGATGCGGGGCGTTCACGACCGCATCGCCGGCCGCCCGGACGCCTTGATCGACGCCCTGACGGGGATGAAGAACCTCGCGCAGGCCGGCCTCGCCATCGAGATCGAGGTGCCCATCCTGCCGCTGCGGCTGCAGAAGCTCGAGGAGGTGGTGCGGCTGGCGCGCCGCTTCGTGCCGTCGCTGCGCGCCGTCCGCTTCTACGTTCCTCACCTGCCCGTTCCCAAGGTGCTCGCTCCCCCCTCCTGGGAAGAAGCGGGCGCGGCGCTCGCCGCCGGCCTGCTCGCCTGCCGCGAGATGGGGATCAAGGCGCGGCTCTCGGCGGATTCGGGCGTGCCGCTGTGCGCGCTCAGGGAGTATCCGGATCTCTTCGACGCCTATTCGCTCAACACTCGGGCGCGCTCGTCGACCCGCGGCGGCTCGACGCTGGGCAAGGCCTGCCGGGAATGCGCAGTGCGCGCGCAGTGCCCCGGGCTCATGCCTTCCTACCGCACGGCGCTCGGAGAGGCGGGTATCGCGCCGTACGCGCGCAAGCCCGCGCTCATGTACGAGCAGCGCACCACGCGGCGGCGGGTGTGGACGGACGGGCAGCGCGCCGCGGCGTCGAAGGCCGACCTGCTGGTGCTGCGGCCGACGGTCAACTGCAACCAGGACTGCACGTTCTGCAGCGCCAACGAGACGTCGGCGAACGTGTGGACGAGTCACGACGACATGCTGCGCGCCATCGCGCGCGCGGCGCGCCGGCGCATCAACCGCCTGTCGTTCTCCGGCGGCGAGCCGACGCTGTCCCGCCACCTGGTCGAGTACGTGCGCTGCGCGTCGCGCCTCGGCGTGCCGGAGGTGGAGCTCGTCTCCAACGCGGTGCTGCTGTCCAGGAAGGAAAAGGTCGCGGCGCTCGTCGAGGCCGGGCTGACGCACGCGTTCATCTCGCTGCACGCCCACGACGAGGCGCTGTCGCTGCAGTCGACGCAGAAGGTGGGCGACTTCGCGCGCACGGTGGAGGGGGTCAAGCATCTCGTCGACGCCGGCCTGCAGACCGCGCTCAACCACGTCATCACCGCCCGCAACTACCCGTACCTGCGCGAGTACGTCGAGTTCGTGCGCCGCGAGTTCGGCGGCAAGGTGAAGATCTCGTTCGCCTTCGTCACGCCGCAGTTCAAGGCGCTCGACAACATCGAGGTGATGCCGCGGCTGTCCGTGGTGATGCCGTATCTCAAGCGCGCCCTGTACCGCGCCCTCGAGATCGGGCAGCCGTTCAGCATCGGCTCGCGCCAGGGCATTCCGTTCTGCTTCCTCGACGAGTTCCGCGCCTGGTCGGACGGCTTCGTGCTGTCGAACTCGGCGCTCTCCGAGGACGCTCCGCAGAAGCAGCGCGACGCCGTCTGCGATCAGTGCCGCTTCTCGAACTACTGTACCGGCCTGTGGCGCCCGTACGCCGCCCAGTACGGCTTCGACGAGCTGCGCCCGGTCCCCGGCCCGAAGCTCGCCGACGAGGACGTGCGCGGGCTCAGCGTCGGGTCGATGCCCGAGCCTTGGGGCGTGCCGCGCTCCTTCGACGAGGTGCCGGAGGCGGTGCGCGAGCGCGCCCTCGAGGTCGGGCCGCCGGACATCCCGACGCCGTCGCTGTCGGAGCACCTGCCGGTGTTCGTCGCGCAGCGAACCCGCCCGCTGCGCATCGCCATGGTCGGCAGCGGCCGCCAGGCGCGCCGCCTGGCGCGCGCCGCGCGCGGCGTCCCCGGGCTCTCGATCGACGCCGTCGCGTCGCCGCACGCGCCGCAGGCGGACCTGCACGACTTCGGCGGCTGCCCGGCCTACGCCGACGCAGCGACGGCGCTCGACGACATTCGCCCGGAGGGCGTGATCGTCGCGGCGGCCACGGCCGCACACGAGGCAATCGCCCGCCTGGCGATCGCGCGCGGCGTGCCGGCGCTGGTCGAAAAGCCGCTCGCCAGCACGGAGGAGCAGGGCGCGGCGCTGCGAGCGGCGGCGAGTCGAGGCGGGCGCGACGATCGTCATGGCGCACAACTCGCTCCACGCGCCCGGTCTGGACGAGGTCCTGGCGACTCCGCTGCGGTGTCCGTCGGCGACGTACGTCCTGCGGCGCACTCCCGGGAGCGGCGACGCCATGCGCACCTGGAACCGGTCGTTCCTCTACGAGACCGTCTACCACGTGCTCGCCGTCGTCGGTCGCGCCTGCGGGGGCGGCGCCGGGGAAGTCGTCAAGGCGTCGTACCGGGGCGAGGCGCGCCCGGAGCAGCTGCGCCTGCAGCTGCGCTACGGCGAGGCGCCGGCCGAGATCACGCTCGACTACGCGGCGGCGATCGAGGAGGACGCGCTGGGGCGCCGCGAGACCGACTCTGCGGCCGGCGAGCGCGTCTGGCGGCGCCAGGGGCGCGCGGTCACGATCACCGACGCGGCGGGGGTGCGCGCCGTCGAGTCGGACGGCAACGACGTCCAGCGCATGCTCGCCAACTTCCGCGACGTCCTGCTCGGCAAGGCGGAGCCCGGCGCCACCCTCGACGAGGCGCTCGACGTCATGCGCACGGCGCGCCGCGTCGTCGAGGCCGTCGCCGCCGAAGGGGCGCCGTTCGAGCGGCCGAACGCGCCGAAGCACGTCGCCTCGCGCGCCGTCCAGCAGCCCTTTCAATAGCGGCACGCGGAGCCCATGGGCAGTACGTCCGATCCGATCGGCCGCCTCGACGTCGAGTGGGTGGCGATCAAGGCCGGGGTCAAGCCGGCCAATCGCGTGACGATCTCCCCCGAGCGGGCCGGGGAGCTCGAGGCGCGCGCCCGCCGCGAGGGGTTCGCGGTCGAGCGCGGCGCCCGCGTCGTGCAGTTCCCCGGTCGTCCGGCGTCGGCGATCCTGTACCTGTCGCCGGATCCCGAGCGGGCTCGCGAGCTGGTCGATGCCGAGGCCCCGCTGCTGCCGCCGGAGAGCGCCCGCCTGCGCGTCGACGAGGCCGTGCCGCTGCACGCGCGCCTCGGCCGCCTGCTCGGGTTTCCGTGCTGCTGCGTCGACGAGTTCGGCGCCCGCCTGCGCCGCGGCGTGACGCGGCGCCTCGACGGGCGCGACGCCCACGAGGACTTCGTCGCGGCCGAATGCGCCGCGCGCGCCTCGCAGCGCTTCCTCGGCCGGCTCAACGATCTCTCGCCCGACCGCCGGGCGCGCATCGTGACCTTCTATCCCTGCCGCTACGACTGCACCGCCGCCGCGGCCTTCGCCGCCGCCGTCTTCGCGGCGGCCGAGCGCATCGATCGCGCCGCCGCGGCGGCCCTGCGCGCCGCGCTGGTGGGCGAGATGACGATCGCCGTCGACGGCACGCGCGGCCGCCCGGCGGCACCGGGCGTCGAGACGCTGACCGTCGACTTCGCCGAGTTCTGATCGGAGTGCGCCCTCTTCGTGGAACGCAGTGCTCCCTTACGAAGAAGGCGATTTGCGACACAGCCCGGTCAATCCCGCGAACTTCTACGACCTGTTCCGGGATGCCCAGACGGCGCTCGAAATGACGCCACTGCGGGACCTCTACTCGGCCAAGGACACTTACATCTTGCTCGCGCTGACCAACGGCGTCAGCCTGCCCTGGCTATCGGAACAGACCGGCGTCACCCTTACCACGCTGCTGAAGCACTACGGTCGCTTTGTCTACTCCTCCGAGGTTGCGGTGGTATTCCCGTGCTGGAATACTCAGCGTCGGGAGGGATGAAATGGCAGCGAGAAAATTCGCGATATCCGTACCCGAGGAAGTCCTCCACGAGGTGGACCAAGCGGCGAAGCGGCGCGGCATGACTCGTAGTGGGTTCATCACCGACGTCCTGTCGCAGGTCGCGCGAGCGCGAACCGACGCCGAGATCGCTCGCCGGGTGAACGATTTGTTTTCGGACCGGGAGATTGCGCGCGAGCAGGTCGAAACCGCCAAGCAGTTTCGTCGCATCGCTCCCCGCCGCGGCGCTGAATGGTGATCCAGCAGGGCGACGTCGTCTGGGGCGTTTCCCTCCATCACGTGGTTCTGCTCCCGCAGGGCGGAGGCCCGCGGCGGTGCTTCAGCACGACCGTTTCAACCGGACGCGGCTCAACACCGTGATCGTCGCGGCGATCACGTCCAATCTCAGGTACGGCGACTTGCCAGGGAACGTGCGGCTGCCGAAAGGAGAAGGCGGACTGCCGCGCCCCTCGGTCGTCAACGTCACCCAGATTGCAACTGTCGATCGCGCCGACATCGACTCGGTCGCCGGTCGGCTTTCGCGCCGGCGACTCGCCGAGGTGTGGGACGGAGTTCGTCTGGTGATTGAACCGAGCTGAGTGCCAGGCGAAACACCGCTCAGAGCGCCGTGCGGCCGGAATCGGCGTGACCTCGCAGCCCCTACCACCGCCGCCGGGTTGGGGCGTAGCCGGGGGTGTCTGTGTCGGGCTCGGCGAAACGGCGCGCCGCGTCGCCGATGCCGTCGCCGCCGAAGGAGCGCCTCGACGGGCGCGACGCCCACGCAGGACTTCGTCGCGGCCGAATGCGCCGCGCGCGCCTCGCAGCGCCTCCTCGGCCGGCTCACGATCTCTCGCCCGACCGCCGGGCGCGCATCGTGACCTTCTATCCCTGCCGCTACGACTGCACTGCCGCCGCGGCCTTCGCGGCCGCCGTCTTCGCCGCCGCCGAGGCATCGATCGCGCCGCCGCGGCGGCCCTGCGGCCGCGCTGGTGGGCGAGATGACGATCGCCGTCGACGGCACGCGCGGCCGCCCGGCGGCACCGGGCGTCGAGACGCTGACCGTCGACTTCGCCGAGTTCTGATCGGAGTGCGCCCTCTTCGTGGAACGCAGTGCTCCCTTACGCCGAAGGCGTTTTGCGACACAGCCCATCGCGGTAGCCCCTATCGGCTCGGGCTTGCGTTGCGAAGGGGAAGTCGATCGAGGCGTCGTACGAAGATGCTCTTCGCGTAGACTGGCTCCGCTTCGGGGCACGGGGCGAGGCATTCCGTCTGCGCGAGGAGCTCCTCGCACACGATCTTCGCCTCGAGGCGGGCCAGGCCCGCACCGATGCAGAAGTGAGCGCCGCGGCCGAAGCTCATGTGATCCCTCGGGTAGGGGCGATCGAGCCGCAGCGCATCGGGGTCTTCGATCCGCGAGGCGTCCCGGTTGGCCGACGCCCACAGCAGCATGAGGCGATCGCCCGCCCGAAGGGAGACCGAGCCAAGCTCGCACTCGCGACGGACCACACGGTAGTGGAACTTGAACGGGGTCTCGAGCCGGGTGACCTCCTCGACGAAGACCGGGACGAGATCGGAGTCGCCTCGCAGCCGGTCGGCGAGCTTCGGATCCTCGGCGAGTCGCCGGGCGACCGATCCGATGAGTGCCGCCGTAGACTCGCCTCCGGCTCCGAACAGGACCGTCGCGATCCCGACCGCTTCGTGGGTCGCGATGTCGCCGGCCTCGACGCCGCGCGCCAGCCAGTGGAGGAGCGGCGCCTCGGCGTCGTCGCGGAGCTCAAACCGGGCCTTCTCGAAATGCCCTTCGAGATACTCCCCCATCCGTGTCGACTCGCGCGAGAGCTCGATCAGCTGCTCATGGCCGAGGTCGCCGGCGAGGATGTCGCCGCCCATCATCGCCCAGGTGCGGTGCCGGCTCACGTCGCCATCGGGCAGCCCGAGGAGCTTCGCCACGACGCGAGCCGGAATCAGCTCCGCCACGGGTATGAAGTCGCCGGCACCGCCGTCGAGCCACGTCGCGACGGCTTCCTTGGTCCACGACCGGATCTGCGGCTCGAGGGCGGACACGTTCGGCGGCGTGAGCCGCCGCTGCACGACGGCTCGGTGCACGGCATGCGCAGGCTCGTCCGCAGTGGCGATCACCCGGCACGCCGGGCTCGGCGGAAGCTCGAGTGTGGTCGGGAGTCCGTTCGGACCGCGGATGAGGACGCCGGTCAGGTTCGCGGAGAAGTCGTCTTCGCGCTGGAGTGCTTCGTCGATCAGGTCCCATGTGGCGACGAGATGAACCCCGCTGTCGGCGACGCGCGATATCGGGCACTCGCGCCGGAGCCGCGCCCAGAGAGGATACGGGTCGTCGATCGCCTCGCGGCTGAAGATCTCGTCGAGGCGAGAGGAGTACGGCGGCGCCCGCATCGAGAGATACGGAGCAGATCGTGCGCCGAAACGCCACTGCCGCGCGAACCCTCCTACGGCACCGCCGCCGTCACGCTCTCGGTGCCGCCGATCCGCACGTACCGCGACGCCCAGAACGGCTTCGGCGCGGGGTCGGACCGGTCCGACCCCGACGACCCCGCACCTCTTGGAGAAAGGCGGCGCAAAATCGTAATGACACAGTCATTACGCGGTGGTAAGCTGGTTCTGATGAGGAGAACATCATGCGTACTACCGAAGAGCGCGGGACGAAACGCGATACCTTGAACCTGCGCATCAAGCCGGAGCTGCGGGGGCTGATCGATCGCGCGGCGGAGCTGCTGGGGAAGAATCGGACGGATTTCGTCCTGGATGCTGCCCGCATGGCGGCCGAGAACACGCTTCTGGATCGGACGGTCTTCGCTGTGAGTCCGAAGGCGTATGCGGAGTTCGTGGCGCGGTTGGACAAGCCACCGCGCCCCAACGCACGGCTGCGCCGTACTCTGCAAACGCCCGCACCATGGGAGAAGTGAGCGGGCTGCTTCCGCCGGATCTTCTCGCGGAAGGGCACGACATCGGGGACTTCGCTTCGGGGGAACCGACACTTGATGATTGGCTCAGGCGGCGTGCGCTGGCGAATCAGGTCAGCGGTGCGACGCGCACCTATGTCGTGTGCGATGGCAAGCACGTGATCGGATATTACGCCCTGGCTTCGGGCGTAGTGGCGGTCGAGAGTGCAACCGGCCGCTTCAGGCGAAATATGCCGAATCCGATTCCGGTCGCCGTGCTGGCGCGCTTGGCGGTAGATCGCAACTGGCAGGGCCGGGGTATCGGGCGCGCCCTCTTTCGCGATGCCGCACTTCGCGTAGCTCAGGCGGCGGACGCAATCGGTATTCGCGGCGTCATCGTTCATGCCGTCTCGGAAGAGGCGAAGAGCTTTTATCTGGCCCTCGGCTTCGAGCCGAGCCCGCGCGAGCCAATGACGCTGATGGTGACGTTGACCGATATCCGGGCCGCTTTACGGGAATCGAAGTAACTATCGTTGATCTGACAGAAATCCTCACCACGAGGTTCGTCATGAGTTGCGCTCGCCCAAAGACGCATGAAAAAGGCAACCACGAAGGACACGAAGATCACGAAGCCAAGAGCGGAAACGCTGGACGAAGGCAACGCCGATCTATTTTCGGAGGAGGCCACGGAGGCACAAGAAACAGAAGGGAATAGACCGATCCAGATCTGAACCGCATCAGCGGACTTCCATAAGATCGGCCTTTTCAAGCTCTTCTTCGTGCTCTTCGTCCTCTTCGCGTCCTTCGTGTTGAAATCTTTTGTCAGAGCAAGGCTATGTCTGTGGGATTCTCACCATGTTGTTCGGAATCGTCGGTAACTTCTTGTGAGATCGCATCTCAGCGGCCCTGGGCGGGCGGATTTCGCCCTTTCGGGGCTACTCGAGCGTCAGCTGATCGGCGTCGGGGCTGGACAGCGGGCGCAGCTCCGCGGTGCCGTAGAGCTCCGCGTAGCCGCGGCGGATGCCGTAGCAGCGATGGCCTTCGGCGCAGTGCGCGCACACCTCTCCCTTGACGAACTCGCCGCCTCCGTCGCCGGGCGACACGGCGATGGTCGAGAAGCCGGAGCGCTCCGCCTCCGGCACCAGGCACAGCGGCAGCCCGCACATCGAATCGAAGCCGTGCACCTCGAGGCCCGCGGCGCGCGCCCGCGCCAGCCCCTCGAGCAGCGACGGCATGATGTCGCTGAAGGTCGGGATCAGCGCGGTCGTGCGCGGCACGACGTCGGTGTGCGAGCCGACGAACGAGAAGACGATGGCGACCCGCGGCCAGCGGCTCGCCACGAAGTCGACGAAGCGCGGGAAGTCCGCGCGGTTGGCCTGGCAGAAGACGAAGTTGAGCCGCACGCGAACCGCCGTCCGCACCAGCTCGTCGATGCCGCGCACCGTGGCGGCGAAGGTGCCGGGCGCGCCGGTGATGGCGTCGGAGATCTCGGCCGTCGAGCCGTGCAGCGAGACCATGGCGCGATCGACCCCGGCGGCCGCGAGCGCGCGCGCCAGCGCCGGGTCGGCCAGGCGGATGGCGTTCGACTGCAGCTCGACCGCCCGCACGCCGTGCCGCTTCGCCAGCTGCACGTACTCGACGAGGCGGGGGTTCAAGGTCGGCTCGCCGCCGGACAGCACCAGCACCGCCTGCTCGTCGCCGGCGGTCTCGATCGCGGCGCGCACCGCCGCCTCGGCGGGCGGCGGCAGGTGGGTCGAGACGAAGCAGAACTCGCAGGCCTGGTTGCAGTGGAAGTTCACCCGCACCGTGTACTCGGGGATGCGCTCGTGGGAGTCGCCGCGCAGCTCGTCGCGGCCGACGAGCTCGCGCGCCACCTGCTCCTCGACCGACGAGACCACCGTCAGTCGCCGCCGCAGGCGATGCTCCAGCACGGGGTGGAGGAGGGGCGGGGCTGCCGCCGCCAGCGCCGCCTGCGGCAGACCCGGGCAGCGGTCGTTGACCAGACACGACTCGCAGGCGGCGACGCGCTCGAAGCCGGGCCGCACCGCGTGCCCGCGGTTGAGGGCGAAGAGGTGGGCGACCCGCTCCGGCTTCTCGAACAGGCAGGGAGCGACGAAGGTCGCCGGGTCCAGCCGCACCGCCAGGCCGACGCGGCGCGCCGCGTCGGCGACCGCGACGATGGCGCGCGCCCCCTCCGCCAGCGAGGCGCACTCGGCGGGGTCGGGGGCCGCGGTCGGGATCACCAGGATCAGCGTCTTCACCGCCGGCGCCGCGGCGGCGATCTCGCGCGGCAGCGCCGCGAGCAGCTCCAGGTTGCGGCGCACGACCGGAGCGGTCACCTCGACATTCACGCCGGCGGCGGCGAGGGCGCGGATTCCGCCCAGCGCGGCGGCGAAGCCGCCCGGATCGCGCGTGATGGCGTCCGCCGCCTCCCCCCAGGCGACGAGCTGAACCCGCGCCGTGTCGAGACCCGCGGCGGCCAGCTGCCGGGCGCGCGCCTCGTCGAGCAGCGCGCCGTTGGTCTCGAGCACGACGCGCGCGCCGCCCGAGGCGGCGCGGCGGACGAGATCGGCCACGTCGCTTCTCGACGTCGGCTCACCGCCGGTGAGCACGATCTCTCGCGCGCCCTCCGAAAGCGCCGCGGCGATCCGCTGCCGCACCGCCGATTTGGCGACGAAGTCCGGCCGCTCCACCGGCCGGCGCGCATTGCAGAACCAGCAGTTCTGGTTGCAGGTCTCGTTGGTGATGACGCGTTGGACTCGCATGGCTCTATAGGGCTAGACCGCTGCCCCGGCCGGATCCGCGCTCCGGGGCGCGTCCCGCCTATGCCGGACTCTCCTCGCCGGCGCCGGCCCGCGGCGGGAACGGCGTGAGCTCGGCGACGCCATGTCTCTGTGCGTACCTGATGGGGACTCCCGAACAGCCGCGCAAGGCGGTGCAGCGGCGGCACACTTCGCCGAAGGCCGACAGCTCGGCTTCGATGTGGCGCATCGCATACACCCGGTCGCCGCTGGCGTCGTCGAGATAGTGCGACTCGCCGAACCGGGAGCGGCCGTAGTTGACCGCCCCGGGGTCTTCGAGGATGCAGCTCGGGAACGATTCGAAGGAGACGCGCACGCGCAGCCGCGCGGCGAGAGCCCGAAGACGCCGCACGTTCTCGCGCACCTCGGCGTAGCGCAGCGTGTCGATGCCCGGCCACCCTCCGCCCTTGCCGATGGTCGTCGGGAACACGAACTTGAACGCGACCCGGCGGTTGAAGCGCTCCCATCCCGTCTGCAGGTAGGCTTCGAGCTGATCCAGGTTCAGCCGCGTGAGCACGCAGTTGAGCATCACGTCGACGCCCGCCTCGAGCAGGCGGTCGACGCCCGCGACGCTGCCGTGATGGGCTTCTTCGCCGACGCCGAAGATGGCGGCGCTGGTGGCGGGATCGAGAGAATGCAGCGAGACGATGGCGCGCTCCAGGCCTCTCTCGGCGGCGCGGCGGGCGAAGAGCGGTCTGGAAAACGTCCGGCCGTGCGTGTTGATGTCCCACCGCATCCCATAGGCCGAGAGGCGTTCGACGACGGTCCAGAACCCCGGGTGAATGGTCGCTTCCCCGCCGGTGACGACGGCGCGCCGGAAGCCGCGCTCGTGCAGGAACGCGGCGCGGCGCAGCAGCTCGTCCGTCGGGTGGAAGAAGAGGGACGGCTCCCCCGTGTTGCTGCACATCGGGCAGCGGTAGTTGCACTGCTCGCCGAAGCGGAACAGGGCGGTGCTCCCGAGGGTGACGGGGGCGTCCTCCGGAATGGTCTTCCTGAACAGTCGGTGCGGCGCGCCGCTCGAGGAATCGCACCGATCCGCGGATTCACCTGCTTGCATGCCGTGCAATCGGCTCGGGGAGGATCTCGCCCCCGGCGCGGCGATTCGTTCGGCCGTCGAGCTCAGGGCCGCTCCGGTTCGGGAGGACCAGCCGGCGCCGGGGGGCCTACGGGGCCCGCATCGGCGCGGCCGAAACGGCGGTCGAGCTCCGTGGCGACGATCTCCTGCACGTGCTCGGAGACGCAGCGGACGATGAGGTCGACGATGCGCTTCTCGCCGCCGTCCTCGCCGGGGCCCCGCTCGCTCTGCTGCCGTTCCTCGACGATGCGTCCGACCTGCTCGGAGACCAGCCGGACGATCGTGTCGATGACCCTCTTCTCGTCGAAGTCACCGCCGCCGTGGTCGCGGTCGTGGTCGTGGCAGTGATCGCCACCGTGGCAGTGATCGTGGTCGCCGTGATGATGGTGATGATGGTGGCGGCGCCCGCGTCCGCGCCCCCCCCAGGGGCCGCGATCTTCGTGGCGTACCAGACGCTCGAGCTCCTCGAGCCGTTGTAGAACTTCACGCCTGTCGTCGTAACCCATGGGGAGACCTCCCGTCGCCATTGCCGGACAATCGAACGCGCGCAAGTGCCTTGCCGCGCAGGACTTTCGAGGCCTCTACTTTCGGGGACGGGCGGCGAAAACGCAAGAGAGAAGCGGCTGCCGGGAGAAGGGGAGAAGGGCCCTTACCGCGCAGTCGCCATGGGCCGCCGGCCTGTTGTGGTGCGGGCGTCCCGCCTGCACGGGGGGCTCGGGGAGGTCAGCGGTCCGTCGGACCGCTGTGCAGGCCGGAGGCCCGCACCACAAACATGCAGGCCGGAGGCCCACACCACAAACTTGCCGCGGCGATTCGCAGATGGCCTATCGCACGACACTGGCGCCCCCGTTCCCGTTCGACGCCTCGTGCTTCGGCAGCAGGTCGCTGCGTGCCCATACGCGCGGGACCTGATGGCCGGGGACGAAGAGGCGGGTGAACCCCGTCTGCTCCGGGGTCTTCTGGATCAGTTCCCAGTAGGGGTCGTCGACCAGGAAGCTGCTGCGGCCGCGCTCCATGCTGACGATCACGTCGACGTGCCGGTCCCGCAGGTAGGCCTGCAGGGGCTGCGCGCCCTTCTGCCAGATCTTCACCTCGTCGAAGCCCGCTCCGAGCATTTCTCCGATGCCGTCGGTCATGGCCAGGACGTGCACGGGGGCCGGCAGGCCGAGGGAGCGGATGAAGTGGATGGTGTCGGCCACGGTGCGCGCGACGGTGATCCGCCCCTTGAAGGCCGAGCCGGGAACGACGTACGCGGTGGGCAGGACGAACGGCTTCGGAACGGCCGCCAGACACGCCAGCGCCACGAGCGCGCGGCCGGGCCGGGAGGATACGGAATACGACGGCAGGATCACCGTCGCCGCCGCGGTTGCCGCCAGCAGGAGAAGCACGCTCGGCAGGACGAGGTAGTGGGGCAGGGGAAAGATCGCGGTCGCCGCGACGACGACGAAGGCCGTCACGGTGGCCCAGGGAACCAGCACGTGGCCGTAGAGATCGAGCATCTCGCGGCGCCATCGGCGCCGGGCGGCGACGGCGACGAGGATGCCGAGCGCGACGGCCGACGCGAGAAGGCTCTCGGCCCTCACCAGGACGGGACGGGTGGCGGGAGCCAGCAGCGGGTAGTGGTCGAACGCCGACATGATCAGGAAGCGCAGCGTGCCGAGGACGTTGTCGGCCAGGTGGTGCGCGACCGCGTCGGGGTTTCTCTGAATGGCCTGAAACACCGTCTGCGCGGTGCCGAACTCCCCCTTCCAGATGGTGAAGAGGGTCTGCCCGTGGCCATGCCAGCTCTCCCAGTTCCAGGCAAAATGCTCGCGGAAGGCGCTGAAGAAGCGGTCGTCGCCGGAACGGCGAGCGAGCGCGGGAGGGCCCATCCAGAGGCCGGGGATCGCGATCAGGGCCAGGCCCGCCGCCGGCCACAGCAGGACGCCCCGGCCCGATTCGCCCGCCTCCCGAACGGCCAGGACGAGGGCCACCGCGCACAGGCACAGGGCGGCAGGATAAAGTTCCGGACGGGCATAGGAGGCGAGGAGGACGCCGGCCGCCGCCACGCTGGTGCGCCGGGCGCCGGCCGGGGCGAGCTCGGACGCGGTCAGCCCGGCGAGGACGACCAGCAGGGCGAAGCTGCTGACCTTGCTGTCGAGCGGCACGTTGAGGTCCGAGATCAGGAAGAAGAGCGCCGCGCCCACGGCCGCCGCGGCGCGGCGGGTGAGCAGGAGGACGTACAGATAGATCAGAATCGAGACGCCGAGCGACAGGCCGTACAGGTTGGCGGCGTAGACCGCGATCGGGTCGCCGAACGCGGCGACGAGGGGCTTGAGCCACAGGGCGTACAGCGGTCCCCAGGCCGGGTCTCCGGCGAGGATCGCCGACACCGGCCGATGCGCCATGTCGATGTAGAACGGCTCCATCGACAGCATGGGATCGAGGATGCGCGGCAGCCCCGCCAGATAGAGGAAGTTGGCGGCGACGACGATCAGCAGGCCGATGGCGGCGGCGCTGCGGTCGAGGGGGGCGCGTGCGGTGGTCATTCGGCGCCCAGGATAGGAATCCGCTCCGCCGCGATCCAGCGGAATGGCTCCAGCGCCGTTGGCCCGGCAAGCGACCGTCACCGTTCGCCCGCCCCGACCACTCCTCGACGAGCCGTGTGCCGGTCAGTCGACCCACCTCGCCGGGTGCGCCGGATCGGGGTCGTAGACGCAGCGCTGTCCGGTATGGACGCTCGCCAGCAGGTGGCGGCCGAGCCCATCGTGGTGCGACCGGATGCGCGCAATGGCTGAGCGGATGCGCTTGGTCACCGCGGAGCGGGCCCGCTCGACCTCCGCGGGGCCGGCCTCGACGACGCTCGCCGGCCGGCCGCTCTCCTCGGCGAGAAGCTCCAGGGAGAGAATCGCTCCTTCGGCCGGTGCATGAGACGGGCGAGATAGCGCAGGCCCTTCGAGTCGCGCAGATGAAGGACGACGCCCTGGTATTCCACGGTCCAGTAGTCGCCGTCGCGGCGAAAGGTCTGCAGGGGTACCTCCATCGCCTGGAGGTCGGAGGATGACGCGGTACGGATGATGTCGGGCAAGGTCGTGTTCTCCCGATGAATCTGCGGGACAAGTCGCGTCACGTTGTGACATTATGCGTCCCGAATTGCCGGGGCAGCGTCGCGTACGGGGAAATCGACCATTCGACCCCGGCGGCGCTCCGTTGAGCGCATACAGATGCGCTGCCCCAACTTGGGCGGAACATTCGAAACGCGGCTTGACAATTTTCACCGCTTGACCGCTTGATGGAGCAGCGCCCGCTGCCGGCGGGCTTGTCTGTCATGTCGAACGGATCGGGCGGGAGGTCCAGCCGGTCGGAAGAACCAGCGGCGCGGGCGGCCGGTGCCGGCGCAGCGCCGGACCAGATTCGAGGGATGCTGAAGGCGGTCCCTTCAGCCGGTCTGTTCGATACCGCCCCGATGCAACGGAGTGGCAACGGTGAGTGAACGCGACTCGCTGCGGGCGACGGCTCCCTGGACGCGCGGCCCGTTCGTCGGCCGTGAAACGGAGATGGCGGTGCTCACGGCCGCTCTGACCGAGGCAACGGCTGGCTCCGGCCGCCTCGTCCTGATTGCCGGCGAGCCGGGCATCGGCAAGACGCGCATTGCCGAGGAGCTGACCCTGTACGCGGAGCGGTCGGGGGCGCGCATTCTGTGGGGGCGCTGCTACGAAGGTGAAGGCGCTCCCGCATTCTGGCCGTGGGTGCAGATCCTGCGCGAGTGCGGGCGCGGGCTGTCCGACGAGGATCTGCGCGCGCTACTGGTGTGGATGCCGCCGAGATCGCGCAGATCGTGCCCGCGCTGCGGCGGCGCCTGCCCGATCTACCCGAGTTTCACGCCGGCGAGTCGCCGGAGACGCGGCGTCGCCTGTTCGACGGTATCCGCGGCTTTCTCGAAGGTTCGTCGGCGCGGACGCCGATCGTGCTCGTCATCGACGACCTGCACGGTGCCGACCGCTCTTCGCTGCTGCTGCTCGAGTTCCTGGCGCGACGCCTCGACGGAATGCGCGCCCTGGTCGCGGCCACCTATCGCGACACCGCCGTAGACGACATGCGCCCGCTGCGACAGAGCTTGCCGGAGCTCACCACCGCGCCGCGCGCCACTCGACTCAAATTGAGCGGGTTGAGCGAAGACGAAGTATTGCAGCTGCTCGCGGCGCAGGTGGGCGCCGCTGCGGCCGGCTCGGTGGCGGAGCGGCTGTACGCGCGCACCGAGGGAAATCCGTTCTTCGTCGGCGAGTTCGTTCGCGCCCTGGCGGCGGAGGGCAGTCTCGATGCCGCTAGCGAGATCGACGCGCCGACGACGGTGAAGTCGGTGATCGATCGGCGGCTGGCAAGATTGTCGGAGTCGTGCCGCCGGACATTGCGCATCGCAGCGGTGATCGGCCGCGAATTTTCGACCGCCCTGCTGGAGCAGGTGTCGGCGTCGCCATCCGGTGAAGTCGCGGTCGAGGCCGTCGCGCCGGCTCTGGCGGAGGCAGCCGACGCTCTGATCGTTACCACGCTCGACGAGAGTGCCGGCGACTGGCGCTTTGCGCACGCGCTGATCAACGAAACCCTCTACCAGGAGCTCGAGCCGCGCGAGCGCGGCGAGCTGCACCATCGCATCGGCGCTGCGATGGAACAGTTGCCGAACCCCGAGGAGCGCCTGGCCGAGCTGGCGTTCCATTTCGACGCGGCGGGGAATCCGCCCGATGCAGAACGCGCGCTCTCCTATGCGCGGCGCGCCGGCGACCGCGCTCTGGTGCTACTCGCCTACGAGGAAGCGGCGCGACTCTACGAGATGGGACTGGCGGCGCTGCAGCGCAGCGGAATGGTGGACGAGCCGGTGCGCGGCGAGCTGCTGCTTTCGCTGGGAGAAGCGCACAAGCGCGCCGGCAACACCGAGGAGTGCAAGCGCGCATTTCTGCGCGCCGCCGACGTCACCCGCGCGATCGGCTCGCCGGAAATGCTCACCCGCGCCGCGCTCGGCTACGCGCCGACGGTCTTTTACGCCGAGGCGCCGCTACCCGACGAGACGCAGATCGGCCTTCTCGAAGAAGCGATCGCAGCCTGGGGTGACACCGACAGCGGCTTGCATTCGCAGGCTCTGGCGCGGTTGGCGCTGGCGCTGTTCTTCGTCGACGCCCAGGGGCGGAAGCGTACCCTCTATACCCGTGCGGTCGCGATGGCACGCCGAGTAGGCGATCCGATCGCCGTGGGGTTCGCGCTGAACGTTCAACATCAGGTGGGTCGAGGACCCGACGGTCTGCGCGAACGGCTCGTCGTTCTCGACGAGATGCTGGAGCTCGCCGAAGGCGCTGGAGATCGCGAGTCGACAATGCGGGCGTTGGTCTGGAAGTGCAGCGATCTTCAGGAATTGGGAGAGATCGAAGGCTTCGCTCGCAACGTCCCCCTGTTGGCGGCGGCCGCGGAGCAGCTCAGGCAACCCGTGTGGCAATGGTATGCGCGAATGTATCAGGCGAACCTGGCGGTACTGCGCGGCGAGTGGGAGGCGGCCGAGCACCATGCGCTCGAGGCGCACGCACTCGGCCGCCTGGAATCGGCGTACGCGGCCGACCTGCATTCGCTGCCCAACTGTGGTCGATTGCCGCACTGCGAGGAGACCCGGAACGGGCGGGCAATACCGATGCGACCCTTTTGTGCGGAGCATCCGGCTCCCGCCGCGCGTTGCACGGGGATGGAAATCGAGGTCGCGCTCGAGCGCACGACCGAGGTGCGAGCGATCTTCGAACAATTTGCGGCGAACGATTTCGACCTCGCCCGCGATCTGAACTGGATTCACGCGACCAACCGGTTGGCCGAAGCCTGCTTCTTCCTGCGCGACCGCGCCCGTGCGCAGTCGTCGTACGATCGGCTGGCGCCGTACGCGGATCGCTGGGTGGCCTGGTACACCATCTGTACCTACGGGCCCATGTCGCACTACTTGGGCCTCCTGGCGAACCTGCTGCAGTGTTGGTCGGACGCGGAAGGCCACTTCGAAGCGGCGCTCAGAGTGTCGACCGTGGCGGGAGCGCGCCCCTTCTTCGCGCGCACGGAATACGAGTACGCCTCGATGCTGCTCGCGCGTGGCGCGCCCCGCGACGAGGAGCGCGCCGCCGAGCTGCTCGCCGCCGCGTTGGAGACCGCGCGCGCGCTGCCGATGCGCGACCTGGCGCGCAAGATCGAAGCGCTGAGGAGCGGCAGGCCCGACGACGCCGAGCTCGCCGTGGCGGACGAGTCGGCCGCGGTCTTCCGCCGCGAAGGCGAATCGTGGCGAATCGCCTACCGCGGCGCCGAGGTGCGGCTGAAGGACAGCAAGGGTCTGCGCTACATCGCTCACCTCCTGCGCCACCCCGGCCAGCGCTTCCCGGCGCTCGAGCTCCCCGCGCCCGGCGGTGGCCGACG
The DNA here is from genome assembly GCA_963721115.1 of uncultured bacterium. GTDB lineage: Bacteria > Desulfobacterota > Binatia > HRBIN30 > CADEER01 > CAVRIA01. Next base: position 178,678 of record CAVRIA010000010.1, on the reverse strand, counting down.
ACACGGAGCGCGCTCGCTGGGCGGTGACCAAACGGATCAAGTCGGCGCTCGCCCGCATCCGCTCCTCGCACGCCGAGCTGGGCCGCCACCTCACCGTGGCGATCGTCACCGGCGCGGTATGCGGGTACCTGCCGCACCCGACGAGATCATTCGCTGGCTGCTGTGAACGACGGCGGAGAAGAAGCGCAGGCTAAAGTCCTGCGCCTACAGGCCTGCGGCCTATCCTCTCGTAGGCGCAGGACTTCAGCCTGCGCTCCTACTCGTCGAGATGGCGACCGCCATCTGTAGGCGCAGGACTTCAGCCTGCGCTCTGAAATGCGATGGCACACAACGCTGACGAAGAAACGCAACCCCACGCCTCACCGTCGCGCAGCCGAGTCTTCGTCGGACGCGAGCGCGAGCTGGCGGCATTGCGAGGAGCGCTGGCCGACGCGACCTCGGGCCGCTCAACCTGCTCCGTGCTGCTCGGCGGCGAGCCGGGGATCGGCAAGACGCGCACGGCGGAGGAGCTGACGCTGTACGCCGAGCAGGCCGGTGCGCGAATTCTGTGGGCTCGCTGCTACGAGGGCGAAGGCGCTCCCGCCTTCTGGCCGTGGGTGCAGATCCTGCGCGAGAGTGCGCGCGGGCTGTCCGACGACGAGCTGCGCGAGCTGCTCGGCGCTGACGGTGGCGAGATCGCTCAGATCGTTCCCGTGCTGCGCCGGCGTCTGCCCGACCTGCCCGAGCTGCACGCCGGCGAGTCGCCGGAGATGCGCCGCCGACTGTTCGATGGAATCGCCGGTTTTCTCGAACGAGCGGCAGACCGCACCCCGCTCGTGCTCGTTCTCGACGACCTGCACGGTGCCGACCGCCCGTCGCTTCTGCTGCTCGAGCTGGTGGCCCGGCGCCTGGAGGGAATGCGCCTGTTGTTGATGGCTGCCTACCGCGACACGGCCGTGGAGGACGAGGGTCCGCTGCGGCAGAGCTTGCCGAGCTCGGCAACCTGCCGTCCGCGCAACACCTGGCCCTGGTCGGTCTGAGCGAGGCGGAAGTGGCAGAGCTGTTGGCCGCGTATACCGGAGTTGCGCCTGCGCCGTCCGCGGTCGCCACGCTGCACCAGCGCACCGAGGGCAATCCGTTTTTCGTCGGCGAGTTCGTCCGTGCGCTCGCCGCCGAAGGCAGTCTGGTCGGCGCCGATCAGATCGAAGTGCCGGCAACGGTGAAGCTGGTGATCGAGCGGCGACTGGGTCGGCTCTCCGAGCCCTGCCGTCGGACACTGCGCACGGCGGCCGTGATCGGCCGCGAGTTCTCCAGCGCAATGCTCGACCACGTCGGCGGCAGCTGCGCCGGAGGATGCCGTCGCAGCCGTCGTCGCGGAAGCAGCCGCGGCCCTGGTGGTGACCGCCATCCCGGGGACGTCCGCCGCCTGGCGCTTCGCGCATGCGTTGTTCAACGAGACTCTCTACGAGGAAATCCCGCCGCCCGAGCGCGCCGAGCTGCACGGCTGCGTCGGCGCCGCCATGGAGGAGACGCTCGATGCCGAGGAGCATCTGGCGGAGCTGGCATATCACTTCGGCGCCTCGCAGCAGAAGGACGACGCGCGGCGCGCTCTCTCCTATGCACGGCGCGCCGGCGACCGCGCCCTGCGCTGCTCGCCTACGAGGAGGCGGCGCGGCTCTATGAGATGGCCATCAGCGCGCTCGAGCGGGCGGCGCCGCTGGACGAGCCGGCCCGCGGCGAGCTCCTCCTCGCTCGGCGAAGCGCACAAGCGCGCCGGCAGCGCCGACGACGCCAAGCGCGCCTTTCTGCGCGCCGCCGACGTCGGCCGCGCGGTCGGGTTGCCCGAGCTGCTCACCCGCGCTGCACTCGGCTTCGCGCCGACGGTCTTCTGGGCCGAGGCGCCGCTCCCCGACGAGACGCGCACGCGTCTGCTGGAAGAAGCAATTTCCACCTGGGGCAACGACGAAAGTGCTCTGCGCGCCCGCGTCATGGCGCGGCTCGCCCTCGACCTGCACTTCTGGGATCCGCTCGGGCGCACGAGCGAACTGTGCGAGCAGGCGGTCGCCACGGCGCGGCGAATCGGTGATCCGTCGGCGCTGGCATTCGCCTCAGCTGCGGCACGAGGTCGGACGCGGACCGGACGACGTGCATGAGCGGCTGGCGATGGTGACGGAGATTCTTCGCCTCTCCGACCCGGCCGGAGATCGCGAGATGGAGGCGCAGGCGCGCGCCTGGCGCTGCGGCGATCTGTTGGAGAGCGGCGACGTCGCCGGCTTCGACCGCGCCCTGGACGCTTACCTCCGTCTCGCCGCGGCGCTGCGCCAGCCGGTGTGGTCGTGGTACGCGGGCATGCTCTCCGCCAACCGGGCGCTGTTGCGCGGCGATTTCGACGAAGCCGAGCGCCAGGCGGCCGCGGCACTGGAGGCAGGGCAACCGGTGATGGTCTACGGCGCGCCGGTGTGCTTCGCCTGCCAGCGCTGGGCGATCCAGATGTGGCGCGGCAGCGGCGTCGAGTCGGCGGCGGTCTTGCGTCCCCTCGCCGAAGCGCATCCGGCCCTCGGCGCGCGCTGCACGCTGGTGGAGATCGCGACCGCCCTCGCTGACGCGCTGGCGGCGCGGCGCTGGTTCGATGAGATTGCGGCAAACGACTTCGCGGATTTGCGCCGCGACACGATCTGGGTCCACGCCGTCTGCCAACTCGCCGCCGGCTGCGCGTTTCTCGGCGACACAAGCCGTGCGAGCGCACTCTACGAACTGTTGCGTCCCTACGCGAAGCGCTGGGCGGTCTGGGCCGAGGCAATCTGCTACGGACCGGTGGATCACTATCTCGGTCTCCTAGCGCATACGCTGTCGCGCTGGGACGAGTCCGCCGCGCATTTCGAGTCGGCGCTGACCGCAACCGCCGCCGTCGCTGCGCGGCCCTTGCAGGCGCGCACGCAGATCGAGTACGCGCGCCTGCTGCTTGAGTACTCCGCCCCGGCGACCGCGAACGGGCGGCGGCGCTACTGGAAGCTGCGCTCGCCAGCGCGCGCGAGCTCGGCATGTCGCAGCTCGCCGATCGCGCCCTGGCCCTGAAGCGCCGCGCGCCGCAGCCGGTAGTCCTCCGCTCCCAACCCCCAACCCCTGACCCCCGCTCCCCCGCCGCGATCTTCCGCCGCGAAGGCGACTCTTGGCAGCTCGGCTACGGCGGCGCGGAGGTGCGGCTGAAGGACAGCAAGGGGCTGCGCTACATCGCCCATCTCCTGCGCCACCCCGGCCGGGGTTTCCCTGCCACGGAGTTGGTGACGTTGGAGGGAGGGGCGACAACGGACGACGCGGAGCGCGCGCGCTGGGCGGTGACCAAGCGGATCAAGTCGGCCCTCGCCCGCGTGCGCTCCTCCCACCCGAGCTCGGCCGCCACCTTTCTACGGCGATCGTCACCGGCGCGCTGTGCGGCTACATTCCCGGCCCCGACGAGATCATCCGTTGGCTGCTGTGAGGTGCGGCGGAGAAGGAGCGCAGGCTAAAGTCCTGCGCCTACAGTTCTGTCTAGACGGCGAGAGCCGTCTGTAGGCGCAGGACTTTAGCCTGCGCTCCTCTGCAACCCCTTACCCCCGCCCTCTCCCCGCAGATTGTGGGGAGAGGGCGTTGGCCTTCGCGCCGCTCTTCAGAGAAGATCGACAGTCTCTCTACGAAGAAGGACTCGCTCTCACTTGTCCTTGGTCAGAAAGCCGTGAACGATGCCGCGCGTCAGCGTGCCGCCGGCGTGCAGGCAGAGCGATACGCCGCTCTTGATCGGAATGTTGGGCACGAATACGTCGTGGCCTGCGTCGCCCAGCGAGTCGGAGATGGCGCTGTCGTTCCACGGTGCGTTGGGGAGATCGCCGCCGATGTCGATCAGAATACCGATGAGACGGTCCGGCGTCCCACTGCTCGCTGCCCAGCTCAGGCCGTCGATCACCAGCACCATGCCCGAGGGAATCGTGAAGGGCGCCGTCGTGCCGTCCGACAGAATCTCGGTGTCGACCAGGGCATCGAGCGCCGTGCCGCCGCATGGGGCCGATACCCCGCTCGTCAGCAGAGTAATGCTCTGGCTGGGCTTCCGCGGAGCGAGCACCCCGGCCGTGGCGGCGGAGGCCCAGGTCATGAGCGCAATCGCCGTCGTCATCGTCAACCATGTCGGTCTCGTGAACATCGAATCCTCCTTTGGTCTTGGAGGCCGCGCGCCGCGTCGAACGGAGGGCCGACCGGCGGCCTCGATTGATGGAATGGGAGAGATCGACTCTGAAGCGGGACAAAGGCGTCCCGATGTGACGTGAAGGGTCCCGAATCTTCGGCGGCGAAGAAAGTTTGGGGCGTCCGTAGCCTGCGATCTCGCAACTACAAACATAGGTCGCAGGCCTGTAGGCGCAGGTCTTCAGCCTGCGCTTCTGTTCCGGCTCTGGCGCCCGCCCGAGGGGTGGAAACGTCAGACACTGTCGGCAAAGCTTCAGTGCTCCACCGACCGGCCGCGCTCCGCTACTGCGCCGGGACGACGACTTGCAGAGGGAAGGACGGGCCGGAGCCGTTCTCGTAGTAGGCCGCGCGCACACTGTGCTTGCCGCCGTCGAAGGTGAATCGACAGTACCCTTCGGTCGAATCGAAGTTGACCGTCGGGGCGTCCTGGACACTCTGGCCAGGAGCCGCGGTGGTCGTGGCGGTGTTCACGACGCCTCCGCCCACCCCGTTGACCACGTCGATCGTCACCGACAGGGGCTTCTTGCCGACGTTGACCAGACTACATACGCCGCCGTTGTTGGTGGAGAACGGCGGGGTGTACAGGGTCGTCGCCCCCGCCAGCTGCGGGAATGCCAGGGCCATTGATCCGATGATGAGAAACCAACGCATGGGAACCTCCGTGAGAGAGAGTCTTTGACATCGATGGCGAGACGAACGGCGTCCCGATGTGACGTCGCGCGTCCCGAATCAGCAGTCGAAGAAGATTCTCCCGAGTAGGCTTGCGAAACGGGTCTGACCGGCAGGCGAATCGCGTAAGGCGAGTAGCTCGCGAGGCGGAAGCCCCGCCGGACGATGAAGACCTGCGATTCGGGACGCCGCACGTCACATCGTGACGCCCGTTGTCCCGCCAACAAGGTAGGGCGGAAGCCCGGGGAGGTTCGATGCGCAAGTATGCGGTCCTTGTGGCAATGCTGTGTCTGGCGCTCGGCAGTCGATCGAAAACCGAGCCCGTCCCGGTCGGCAGCGAGTTTCAGGTCAACACCGCGACCTTCAGCTTCCAGTATCGACCGGCCGTGGCCCCCTGCGTCTCTGCGCTTCTGCGGTGAAAGTTCCCAGAATCACTTCTTGGCTTTGAACTGCGAACCGTCGTCGGCGCTGACGTCGGCGGCGTCGTAGTCCGATTCCCAGCAGCCCATCGTGTCGGCGCGCACGAGCTGCGCGACGACGGGCACCGTGCCGATCGGCAGCAGGCCGTCGGGGAGGTTCGTGCCTTTTGCTTTCAAGACGATCTTCGCCTTGTCCTGCGCGCCGGACTTGAGCAGGGTCCTCTGCACGCCGTGCGGCAGCTCGCTGGGGTCGCCGTACTTGAAACCCTTGTCGCCGAGCGACTGCCACCCGCTGCCGGGCGGCAGGGCGAGCTCGGTGAGCAGGGACGGCAGTGCGCCGCGGTAGAGGCAGAGCGAGTAGCGCGTCGTACCGGTGGGCAAGCCGAAGTCCGCCGCCGTGGTCGCGTCGCCCTTGATCCACTTCCACAGCAGCTTGTCCTTGTTGTCGTCGGCGCCGTCGGCGATCTGCAGCTTCGACCCTCTCCCATCCGGGTCTGTCGATTTTCTCCGAAACGAGGCCCTTCGACTACGCTCAGGACAGGCTTCGACGAGCTCAGCCTGAGCGGTGGGGGGTTTGTTTTCAAAGGATTTTGTCCGCTCACCCTGAGCCTGTCGAAGGGTGTCTTCGCCTTTATCGACAGTCTCATCCGGGAGAAGGAGCGAGATATGTTGCCGCAATCGCCCTCGCGCGATCACCTGCGGCACTTGAAGCCGGAGGCGCTGGCCGAGCAGTCGGCGGTGTCGAATTGCGTGCCGCCGCATTCGCCCGCGGCGCTTTCGGCGCCGGTCGCCCCGAGCACCAGGGTCACCCGCAGCGGCCCGACGACGGCGGGGATGGTCGCGTTCTTCGCCTTCGCCTTGAACGCGATGCCGCCGCCGCGCGCGCGTTTGTCCTTCACCTTGATCAGCGACAGCCCGTTGGCCGAGCCCGGGGAGCAGTCCGGAGGCAGGGCACCGCTCTTGTTCTTGTAGGTGAAGGTGGTGCCGGCGCCGTTGGCCTTCCAGCCGTCGTCCGGGCCGCAGCCCGCACCGCCCGGCACCGGCGTGGTCGCCGTCGAGAGCTCGAAGATCGCGGCGTTGCCGGCGCCGAGATCCTCGACCAGGATCTGGGTGCCCTTGGTCGCCGGGTCGAGGATCGCCGGGGTGCCGGGGCCGAACTGCAGCGCCCCCTTGATCAGGATCTTCTCGTCGCCGCCCGGAAGCGCGAGCTTGGCGAGCTTGGCCTGCGCGCCGCCGGCGATCGCGCCGTCGCTGCAGATCGGCGTGGTGATGGCGCTGGCCATGCGGCGCGCGCGCACGTCGGTGTTGATCGCGACCGGAAAGGGATCGTTCGTCCACACCACGGTGAAGTCGCTCGCGTTCGAGTAGGCGATCTTTGGGGAGAGCTGCGCGGCGGCGGTGTCGGAGTTGACGCGGAACTCGCCGCCGAGGAACGCGCCGGAGGAGGAGATGCGCCGTGCGAGGACGTCCAGGCCGTAGCCGCCCTTGCGATAGCCGCTCCACGTGACGACGAATTCTCCCTGGGGGTTCACGCCGACGCCGGGCAGATAGTTGTACTGGTGCTTCTCGTTGACGACGAACTCCGTGCCGAACGGCTGGCCGGCGCTGTCGTATACGCGCGCGAGAATGTCGGTGGGCGGCACGCTGTCGTTCTCGGGCTCGATGCGGCGGTGCCAGACGACGGCGAAGGCGCCGCTGTCGGCCACGGCGACGTTGCCGTGCGTTATGTCGACGGGGCCGGGATCGTACGGGACCTCCCCCACCTGGAACTCGGTCCCGAGCGGCGCCCCGGTGGAGTCGAAACGCTGCCCGTCGATGGTGGCCGGGCCGCTCAAGACGACGACGAGCCTGCCGGAGGCATCGGCCCCGACGTCTTCCTGAACGCTGGAGGAGAGGAGAAACTCGCTGCCCAGGGGGGCTCCGGTGCTGTCGTAGCGCCGCGCCAGGGTGCCGTCGTCGTCCCAGACGACGGAGAAATCGCCGTTCTGGGCGGCGACGGCGCGCGGAAAGACGGGCATCGTGCCGGTGGAGGTGTTCACCTGGAACTCGGTTCCGAGCGGCGCCGCGTCGCTCGAGAAGCGCTGCCCGAGGATCTTCGAATCGAAGTCCGTCCACACGACGACAAAGCGACCGGCGCCGTCCATCGCCACGTCGGGCAGTCTATCGCTGCTCGACGTGGCCGTGTTGACCTGGAACTCGCCTCCGAGCGCGGCGCCGTCGCTCCCGTAACGGCGGCCGAAGATCCCGTAACCGAAGCCGTCCTGGAAGGCGCTCTCCCAGACGATGACGGTGGCGGCGCTGCCGGCGGCGATCGCCGGATTGAATTGGGAATCGGGCGTGAACGTGTTGACCTGGAAGTCCGCGCCGAGCGGCTGCGGCTGCGCGCCGGCGCGGCAAGCGAACGCGGCGACGGCCAAGCCGAGCATCAACCTACGGGCAATTGGCATCTTCTCCCCCTCTCTGGCTTTGCCGAAGAACCCCAGCCCGAGCCCCAGCCCTTGCCCATCGAACCCGACAAAGCCAGCAAATTCGGGCTGGGGTCCTTCTTCAGGATCGGCAGGCTGGAAATCAGGTTGCCGGCGGTATCCATGAGGAGGGCGGTGCAGACGATCTTGTTGGAGCGGCCGACGATGCGGGCGGAACCTTGGAAGCTCGTCAAAATGCCAAGGTTGGAATAACCGACCAGGTTGGGCAGGATTTGTGTGACGAGCGTCACGCTCTGACCGCCGGCCAGTGTTACTCCTGCACCTACGCTATTCTGTGCCGCGCCTGCAGCGTCGAACACCTCGACACCGACAGTCACGTTGTCGGTCGCCGTGCAGATAGAATGCGGTGCCCACACCGTAGTTATTCATCACCCCCGGCACCGTGTGCACGTACTTGAACCCTGTCGGCAGCGGTCGGTGATGCCGGCTTCGGCGCGGGCGACCCCGAGCACCAGCAGTACGGCAGCCAGGCCCCCGATCATTCGTTTCATCGTTCCATTCCTCCTCGGCGGGTTGCGCTGCGCGCGGCCCGGACAATGGCCGGCGCGCACGCCGGTCTGGGGGACGTTCCCACAGCGAATGCGGGACAACGCGCGTCACGATGTGACGTTTGTCGTCCCAAATCGCTCGCGGCGAAGAAATTTCCGCCCGGCACGGGTGCACTTGCGCGGAGAAGCGACAATCCCTGCAGGGGAGAGGGCTCCCGCTTCCGCAACGCCGGCGACTAGCGCAACGGGTTCACGTACTCGAGGCCGGCGAAGTGTCCGAAGTCGCCGTCGGTCGAGTACAGGGTCGCCCGCGCTCGATCGCCACTGCGGCGAGATGGGCGTCGGTGGTGAGATTTCCGGCGCTTCCTGCCGCCTCGAGTAGGCTTCTGAGGATTTCCCAGTGGCGCTCGCCCGGGTGCACGACGACGCAAGCGGCCTGGCCGAACCATTCGTCGACGAGGCCTGCCGCCTGGGAAGGGCTGAGGGGCATGGGCATGACGGCGGGGCGCGTCGACAACCTGAGAAACCCGAGCAGGACGACCCAGGTCAATCCCACCTGTTCATCGCCGGAGAGTGCTTCTTCCCACCACGTGCGCGCCGCCTCGTGGGCGGGCGCATCGCGATTGACGGCGTACAGGAGGAGATTGAGGTCGACGATCTTCATTACTTGCGCAGCGTCAGCTTGCGGGTCGTTTCCTCGTCCTCGAGGAATGCCGCCATCTGCAAACGCCTTGTCGAGGTCTAGCGCGGGCGGAAGTTTCATCTCATAGGTCGTGCACCGATACGCCTTCTTGCGCGATCGCGGGTCGAGCTTGTCGAGGCCTGCGCGGAGCGCCCGGTTGACGGTCTCTCGAAAGGAGATATGCGAACTGTTTGGCCACTTGTCGCGCTCGCTGCAGGATTTCGTCGTCGATGTTCAATGTGGTGCGCATGGACGCATCGTGATGCCGTCAGCATCGTGATGTCAAGGCATCAGCTATCCTTCCGCCGCCGAGCGCTCAGGGGACGGCGATCTCCAGGTCGGGGACGGCGAGCGAGACGAAATCCTTGGCGTTGAACGTCAGCAACGTCGTCCTGCCGCACCTTTGACGGCGCATGGTGCGATGATCGCGTCGTAGATCCGCTCGCTGGCCATTGCTCCGTCGGCCGAGGTCCGGAGTAAAGCGAGGTATCCTCTTGCGTCGAGAACGACGAACCGCCCCGAGCTGGCGAAAGTTGGCGTCGATCAACTTCAGGGCATCGGCAGCAGAGAGCCGGTGTGGTGGCGCGGAGCCGGGTCGAGGACTGTGTAACGTCTCGACCAGCGTGGGAGCCGCCCATGATCATCGTCTGCCGGCCGCTGAGCCGCTGGTTCGAACTCCGCCGCCGTATGCCCGCCAGCCCGCCAGCTCCCGTGGTAGAGAGTGGCATGTAGAGAGAGCTTGCCGGCTGGCGCCGGCGCGACCCCGATGGCCACTGGTTGCTGGCGAGTCGAGACTTGCGAGACGGTCGGCGGCAACAACTCACAAGCCGCCGCGGACGGCGCGTACGAAGTAAGCGGTGCCCTGGGTTGTGTGGCGGTGTCGCCCGTACCACTGAAGAAGTCGACGGCGAACGCCCCGAACAGCGCCGGCTGCGAGGTCGATGACCAAGTATAGCCGAACGAAGTGCAGCTGCCCGTGATTACGGTGCACGACGGGATGCAGCCGGTCTGGAACAGCGGGCCGACGGGAATGGCAAAGGTGGGCTGTCCGTAATCGACGATGCTCTGCAGCTCGAACACGTTCGGCAGTCGCCAGTCTGTGTAGCCGGCGAAGCCACCTGCGGAGTTCAGGGCGGCGATTTTCACGTTGAAGGCGTCGCTCCAGGTGTATGCGTCGTTCCAGTCGTGCACGCTGCCGTCGTCCGAGAGCTTCTCCCACATCAGGCCGGTGACGTTGTCGGTGATCGTTCCGTCGCCGTTGTCGGTGTAGCTGCGCGCATCCGGCCTGAACCTCGCCGTCCTGGCCCGGCGGGCTTCCCGGGCACGAAGATCCGGAGCAGTTCGTCTGCCGGTCCGCGGCAGACCGCCGCTGCCGCAGGTGCCGCCGCCCATCAGCGCGGCGACGATGCCGTCGGCGTGTCCGGCCAGGCAGGCATGAATCGCCGACTCGTCGCCGTTGGTCGGACACATTCCGGCGCCTTGGTCTCGGCGTCCATCCACTTCTGGCTGAGCTTCGAGTCGCACTTCGAGTAGTCCGGCGTGCCGCCGCTCTTCACCGCCTTCGACTCCGCCTTCAGGCGGCAGGCGCTGTAGAGCGCGGCGCGCTTGAGCTTGTCGGCCTCGCACTTGTCGGCCGGGGTCACGGCCGACGCTGTTGCGGCGCCGAGCACGACGAGAGTTGCTGCGAGTAGCCAGCTTGCGCTCGAGATCGATCATCTTGCCTCCTCGAGTGACCCGCGGCGTCGTTGAACCCGGCGGCGGAGTTGAGCTTCGGCGTTCCATCGTGGACGCTGGCGAAGCACGTGCCGCCGGCGGTTGACAGGGCCGCGTGACCGTGCCGTTCCACGGCGGGGCGATGCCTTCAGGTTGATGCCCTTGGCCTTGAGGACGATCTTGGCCTTGCCGTCGATCCCGGCTTTCAGGATCGCCTTCTGCACCCCGTCGGGCGTGAGGTCGGCATCCTTGTAGTTGAGCTTGCCGGTCTTGTGCTTCCAGCACGGCTTCGTGCCGCAGGTCCCGCCGGTCGGCATGTATGCCTGCACCTTGAGGGCGTCGTCGTTGTAGACGCACAGCGTGTAAGCGTCCCCGCCCATGCCGTCGCCGATTTCGCCGTCGCTCGTCGCCGTTCCCTTCAGCCACTTCCACGACAGCGAGTCCTTGCTGTCGTCCGAGTCGTTACGGAAGAGCAGCTTCGACTTCGCCGCAGTTGTGCCGCGACAATAGCCCGGTAGATCCGTCGGCGCGTACGGCAGGCAGTAGCTGAACTCGTAGGCACCGATATCGCAGCGGTCCAGGCGCGTCAGGTCGCGCGCATCGGTCGTCGCGCAGCTGTTGCCGCCGCTGCCGGGCGTCGCCGGATTCCCGGCGTCGCGCGCCGGGCTGGTGTCGCTGATTTCGATACTGAGTACGCGGCCGCCGTTGTTGATGAGGTGACCGAGCTCCGGATCGGCGCCCGTGATCATGCCGGTGAGGTCGCCGACAAACGTGCAGTTGCCTGGATCGCGGAACAGATTGTAGCCGGCGGAAGTCACCGAAGGACCGTCGGTGTTGCAGTCGGCGAGGGAGCCCGAATTGTCCGAAACGATGCTGTTGCGGACGGTCATCGTTCCCGTGTAGGTCGAGCTCAGAACTATGCCACCCCCATCGTTGAGCGCGACCGTGACATCGGCCAGCAGCACGTCCCCGGCGCCTTGTGCGTAGATGCCGCCCCCGGCATACGGGGGAAAGGCTTCGTTCTTGGCAAGCGAAACGTTGACGAGTGTCGTCGGCCCCTCCGTAAAGATTCCGCCGCCGGCGAAACCACCGTTGTTGTAGCCGATGGCCGAATTCTCGACGTGCAGCTCTCCTCCGTTGCTGATCCCACCACCAGCCCCTGCAAAGTTGTCCGTTACGTTGCAGTGGTTGACGTACACCGTTGCCGTGCTGGCGATTTGGATCCCGCCTCCCCCATCGCTGAATCCCATCGTGATGTCGATGTTTTGCAAGGTGACTTCGGCACCCGGCAAGATGTCGAGTACGCAATCGATCATACCGCCCTGGATTTCGGCGTTTGCGATGGTCGCCGGACCCGGCGCGTCGAGCAGAATCTCGCCGGTCAAATCGAGGTCGCCCGTCGCGGCGGCGTCCTCCCCGGTGCCGGCAATGCTCAGCGCGTAGGTCTCGTTGCGGGTCGACCAGGATCGTGTCCGGTCCCGCCAGGGCGTTGGACTCCTGCACGGCGGCGCGCAACGTGCACGTGTTGCTCGCTGTGTGGCAGGAACCGTCGCCGGGGTTGTCGTCGACCTGGTCGGTGGTGTCGTCGACGGTGAAGGTGGCGGCGCGCACCGGACGCGCCGTCGCGGCGAACGCCAGCATGAGGGCGCCGGCACACACCGACGTCACGATTGCAGTCTGCTTGATCATGGAGCCTCCCCCGTTTGGATCGATCTGCGAATGTTCACGCTGAGTGTGCGGGACAACGCGCGTCACGCTGTGACGCGAGGCGTCCCGAATGCTTGCGGGGACACGATTTCAGCGCGGCGATTCTCGCTTTCGTCCTCGATGGACCTGTGCGCGCACTGGCGCACTGGCGAGAAAAGGAGCTGGACACCTGAGCATCGCAGATTGACATATATATGCTTCAAACGTATGTATGTATGAAATGAAGCGAACGACGATGGTCCTGGAGGACGCTTGCATGGCGGGCGTGCGCGAGCTGGCGCGGCGCGAGGGCAGGCAACTTTCCCAAGTGGTCAACCAGCTGTTGGCCGAGGGCCTGCAGCGCCGCAAGAGCGGGCGGCGAAAGGCGTTTGCGCTGCCCGCTATGCGATGGGACGTCCGCGGGTGAATCTGGGGGACCGCAACGCGCTCGAGGCGCTGATGGATTCCTGAGTGTCGGGCGTCATCGACACCAATGTTCTGCTCTATGGGGCCAACAGCGATGCTCCGGAGCACGCGGCGGCGCGCGCATTCCTCGTCGACGTCGGCCGCTCTAGCGAGGCCTGGTATCTACCGACGGGATTCTCTATGAGTTTCTGCGCGTATCGACCCATCCCAGGTTTTTCCGAACCCGCTTCTCTGGCGCGAGGCGCTGGACTTCCTGGATCCGTTCCTGCAGGCGGACAGCGTCCAGGTGCTGACGGCCGGAGATGTTCACTGGCAGCTGCTCGCCGAGGTCCTGGACGAGCTCAACCACCCGAGCGGCAATCTCTTCTTCGACGTGCGCACGGTGGTGCTCATGCGCGAGCACGGTGTGCGGCGCATCTACAGCACCGATACCGACTTCCTCCAGTTTTCGGCCATCGAGGTCCTCAACCCGCTGCGCGGCTGAGGGTTTCCCCGCAATCGTCGCAGAGGAAGAATTCTACGGCAGCGACAACGGCGTCGATCCCGCGCAGTACGTCGTCCAGGTCGTCGACCGCGAGCGGTGATCTGGTTGCGCAGGCCGGCGGTGTTGCTGACGGCGCATGTTCCGCAGCCGACGATGGCGGCGCTGGCCGCGTCGAACTTGCCGTCGGCATCGGCAACGCAGGCGGCGACGTTGAAGCCGCGGCCCTTGAAGCCGGCGTCGGCGAGCTTGCGGTAGCAATTGTCGAGCTCTTGCCGAGCTTCGCCAGGACCTTGCCCTGCGAGCGCGCGCAGTCGGCGCCGGTGTCGCTGGACGGGACGAAACCGAAGTCGGCCGGCAGCGGCGTGCTACCGTCGCAGTAGACCGCTCCGTTCAAGCCCTGTACCAGGCTCTCCACCGCGTCGCCGAGCGAGCTGGCGTTGCCCGACGCGCAGGCCGGGCAGGGGCCGAGCTTGGCGACCTTGTCGTCGAACTTGGAGCGCGCGCCGGCGCGGCAGGTTGCCGAGTCGGACGGCCTTCCCTTGAAAGCCGCTTCGGCCGCCTTGCGGTCGCACTTGATCAGCCCCTTGACCAGGTTTGCCGTCAGCTTGAGCAGCTTGTTCTCGCACTTGCGCGCATCGTCGTCCGGCGCCACGAACGCCGCCGGCGCCTGCTCGGTGGCGAGCAGGAACGGCGACAGGTGATCGACCTCGGCGCAGACGCGATTCGCGACCGGGTCGACGTACTGATTCACCGGCGGCTGGAAGTTGCCGCCGCTGTCGTCGTGCAGGATGCGCAGGGTGAGCTCGTCCACGCCCGCCGCGTCGACGAGCCCGTCCTGGTCGCGGTCGGGATAGTTCACGCAGATCGTGATCGGCGGATTGTACGCGGCCGTCGTAGAGACATCGAAAAAGAGCTGGATCAGAGAACCCACGTCGAGCCTGATGTTGGGCGGAATGCTGGCGGGCGACTGGCAGGCGGCGCTGACCAGCGTGCTGCCCGCGGCGGTCACCTCGCTGAACTCGACGTCGACCGGGAGCGGGACGTTGGTCGCATTCGGGCAGAGGTTGAGCTTCGTCTCACGGGAACGGTGACGTTCAGGCCTATGGGCGTGTTGGCGGGCAGTATCGCGGTGATGGTGAAAGGACCGCCGTAGGCGAAGAGGGAAGATGCTTCGAGGTCGGCCACGAGCGTGTAGATCGGACCGCTGGGCAGAACGGTGCCGGTCGGAGCAGCGAGAGGAAGCGTGACGAGGAGGTCGCCGTTGAACGCGGCGATGCCCGTTCCACTGAAGGAGAAGCTCGGTACTGAGCTGCTCGTGACGTCGGCTGAAATCTGAATGCCACCGGGTAGGAATGCAACTTGACCGCTCGCGTCCATCGGTACGGCACCCAGCGCGGAACGGATATCGACCGGAGTGCCGAAGATGCTGAACGGGCCGGCGTCGAATCGAGCGTTCCGGTGATGCCAAAGGTGTTCGTCACGTCCAGGGTCATGAAGCCGGTGACCGCCGTAGTCAGTGTCGCAGTCGTCTGACTCTCGGTGATGAACTTTCCCAGCGCGATGGGCGATCCGCACACGGTTATCTGGGTGAGCACCGTGTACGTCGCGGGATCGTCACGGAGACCTTGTTGGTGCCGGTGCTTGGCACGTACACCTTCGAGCCGTCCGGCGTGATGGAGACCGAGTAGGGCGAACCGCCGACGTAAATACCACCGGCCAGCGTGTCCGTGGCGGTATCTACCGGAAAAACGGTTCCGTCGAGGTTGTTCACGACGTACAGGGCGGAGCCATCTGGGGTAACGGCAACACCGATGGGGCCTCGCCGACGGCGATCGTGTCGATGACCAGGTCGGTGCTGGTGTCGATGACCGACACTGTGTCGTCGCCGCGGTTGCTCACGTAGAGCCGGCTGCCGCTCGGGTTGAACGCAGCCATTGCCGGCTGGTCGCCGACCGGGATCGTTCCGACTACGCTGTTGGTGATCGTGTTGAACACGACGACCTGGTCCGTATCCGCCTTGACCAGGTATACCTTGCTTCCGGCGGGATGCGCGGCAATCCCGTAGATTTGCGTTTGCGGGATGGTGTCGACGACGGTCGCAGTGGCCGTGCTCACCACGGAGACGCCGAGATTGTAGTCGTGTAGAGACGCTCCCCGGTCGGGTCGACCTCCAAGTAGTACCGCCAGCGGGTGCCGTGTCGACGATCGTGTTGGTCGCGGTGTCGATGAATGACGTGGTGACCGAGTTCGAGACGTAGACACGCGAGTCCCCGGGAGCGACGGCGACGCTGAGCAGCCCGGAAGGCGTCGGTATCGTCGTCGTCACGGTGTCCGTTGCGGTGTCGATCACAGACTGACCCGCCGAGCCAACAGGGGATGTAGGCGAGGGGGGCGGCTGCCGCTGGCGTCGAGCCGGCGGCGAGGATCGCAATCAGAACCAGGACGCTCGTGTCGAATCTGCGCATGGAGTCACCTCTTCCCTTTGTGGGCGCTCACTTCTCCCGAAAGACCTGCGGGACAATCGGCGTCACGATGTGACGCGGCGCGTCCCGAATTGGTGAGCCGTCACGAAGAACGGTCAATTCGGGGCCGTTCCAGACGCAACGCCGCTGCTGTTGTCCGTGCGCTCAACACCGGACAGCCCGCGGCGCGGCGGGCGGTGCCGACTCAAGGCAGGTTGTACTGCAGCCGCAGCACCAGCTGGTCGCGGTCGCGGAAGAATCCGAGGTTGGCGAAGGCGCCGGTGATGAGGGCGTACTTGAGGGCGAGCTGCACGCTGGTGCCGATCTGGTAGGCGAGGCCGAAGACGATACTGTTCACGCCGCGGGTGTCGTAGGCGCCGAACACCTGCGGGGTGATGGTGCCGTGCAGGTAGACGGTGGTGAGCAGGTAGGTGAAGGTCGCTTCGTCCTGCCGGCGCGGCACGATGCCGGTGATCGGCGGCCCCGCCGCGGGGAACTCGACGAATTTCACGGCCGGAATCGCGATGCGGCCGTCGTAGTCGAGGATGTGGGTGTGGAAGTACTGCGCCGAGACGAGGAACGAGTTGGTCGGGTTGAGGAAGCGCAGCCAGACGTTGCGGTCGAAGCCGATCATCCAGCGCAGCACGTCGCGCTTCGGCAGCGCGCCCTTCACCGGCTGGCCGTTGCCGGCGATGAACTCGTCTACCAGCGCCGCCTGGTTGGCGCTCTGCTCGGGGATGAAGACGCGCTCGTCCCAGAAGTTCGCCACCTCGGTGCGCACGATCGTGTAGGGATCGAAGGGCAGGGCGAAGGTCGCGCTGCCGCCGGTGATCTGCTGCTTGTAGAACTCGATCAGGAAGGGAGCGTCCGGCTGCGGGGCCAGCGCGCGTATCTCGAGGCGCGCCGACGGCGCATCGTTGAAGGTCACGTAGTGCGCGAGCGAGAAGGTCACGCTGCCGAGCGTACCGACGACGCGCCCACCGCCGCGGCTGTTGCCGAGGTTCTTGTTCGGAATCGAGATGACCGACGTACCGGGCGGCGCCGGCGGCGCAAACGGGTTGCCGACGGGCGGCAGGGGCGATTCCTGATTGTCGATGCCGCCCGGCACCCAGTAGCCTTCGAGGTTCAGGTTGGTGAGCGGCCCGACGGGATCGAAGCGCATGACGGAGCGCACCATCCAGAGCGGAATGCGCCGGTCGTCGAGATCCTCGACCAGCGGGAAACCGAAGCGGTTGTCGAGCGGCTCGATCATATCGAGCAGGCGAAACCCATCGCTCTCGCCCCAGGACAGGTTCTGCTGTCCGACCCGCAGCCACGCGGGGCCCTTGCCCAGGTCGATGTAGGCGTTCCAGATCGGGTCGTGCTGCGTGTCGAGATGCCGCGCCTTGCGCAGCCCCTGCTGCCCTTCGACGTCCGGCTGGCCGTCGGGCTGGAGATGGCTCGCGGGGTCGCTGTACTGGCGCGGCCCGTAGTCGTAGACGCCGTCGTAGAAGTACTTGACGCGGAAGCGGTACGACAGCATGTCGAGCCAGATCGTCTCCCGGCCGAGCCAGCGCTCCACGTCCTGCTGGACCTCCAGATCGAGGAGATTGCGCTGCTGGATGAGCTGCCCGGCGCGCGTGTCGGGGAAGGTGAAGCCGCGGCAGGTCGTGCCCGGCCGGGCGTTGAAGACGCAGTCGCGGCCGGTGCTGTCGGAGTCCTCCATGCGCCAGCTCGCCTGGCTCAGCACCTTGCCGGTCATCTCCAGGGCGCGGCCCTCGTCCAGATAGAAGGCAGCCGCCGGCCGCGGCGCGGCGAGCATGGCGACGATGGCCGCCGCCGCGATCCTCCTCCCCGCGAGCCTCATCACCCCTGCCGTCGATGCGTGATTCTCGAATCGTTGCGGGCTACTTGCCGAGCCTCATCAATCCGCCGACGGTGAACATCTCGGGCCGTGCCTGGGCGGAGTTGTACTGGACGAGGAAATCGGGAGAGTTCCCGCGCGTGTAGGTCGCGTGATCGGCCCGGTCGTCGACGGCGATGATCGCCGCCGCCACCACCTCGCGCTGGCTGCCGTCCGGGCTGGCGCCGATGCCGAGGTCGTTGATGATCGTCTTCCAGTACTCGCCGGCGGGCGTGTACACGACCTTGTAGTAGATCTTGAAGGTCGAGCGGTCGATGTAGAAGACCTGCCGCCCGTAGCTGTAGTACGCGTCCTTCGGCTGTCCCTCCACCAGCCAGACGGGCCGGCGCACCCATTCCATGTTGGTCGCGAGCCACGGCGCCCCCTTCCACCCGGGCGTCTCCCAGCCGAACTTCGCGCCGGGAAACGTGCGGGGCGAAATCCACTCCTGCCCGCCCTCCCACTGCTTGCCGCTGGTCAGGGGGACGTATCGGGTCGCCGCGGTCGGAACGAGGACGTCCTGGCTGCCGGCGAGCCTCCAGGTGAAGGATTGGTTCTTCCCCAGCCACAGAAGGCCATCGTCGAGCACGAGGTCGGACCCGTAGGCCGGATCGGAGCGATTGGCGGCCGTGAGCTCGCGCACGCGCCGGATGGTCGGTGTGTACCCCCAGACGGAGTCGGGTCTGGCGTCCAGGTAGCGCCAGGTCAGCGTCGCGATGCCGTTGACCGAGCCGGGCCCGAGGGCCTCGAACAGGTCGCGCGTCTCGGTGGCGTCCGAATTGGGAAGGGGAGCGCGCCGGAAGGCGAAGCTCAACGCGGAGGTCTCGCCGCGCACCAGGCGCTCGAAGCCGCCACGTCCTACCCACGTCAGGGCGAACGGGGTGTGCAACCCCTCGAACTTGTAGATCGCGACCGTGGTGTCCCACATGACCTCCGTGCCGGCGGCCGGATCGCTCGGGTCGATGCCGGGGAACGGGAAGCCGTACGTGAGCGGCGGTCGTACCCCCGTCTGCCGATCGATCAGCCCACCCTCCGCGTCGAGAGCATACCGGCCCGCGTTGGCCTCCGATGCGCCCCGGAAGGCGGGTTCCCATTCCACCTCGTCCTCCATTTTGCCGAGGACGAGCCCGAGATCCCCGCGCGCGATCCAGTTCGCCAGCGACGGAGGCAGGAGGTCGGCGACCTCCCGGTAGTTGGTGCGATCGATGACCTTCGCGGTCACGGCGGCGGGTAGCTGGGACACCGCGAGCACGACGGAGAAGACGAGTGCACCTGCCGACATCGTAGTCCAGGACTGCGTGTCTGCATCCATCCGAAACGTTTTCCCCCAGGCTTTGCTACTATGGTCCCTTCGACACGGTCAAGTTGAAAAGCGAGTCGACCCAAGAGGGAGAAAGATGAGGGAAATCCCCAATTGACTTGAGAAGGTCCCGCACCGATATAGTTTCACTCGATGGGGGGAGGAATAGACTCGATGATCGGGTGTACGGCCCGCGCAGGGCGTCGAGTTCTGGACCACAGAAATGGCGCTCGCCGAGACTGAGGGCCGCGCAGACGGGCCCGCCGCCTCCGAGTCGCGCGGTGCGCAGGATGGAATCGCGGCCCCCCGCGGCGCGCCGTGGACACCTGCGACCGCTTCCTTGCACCGCCGCGCCGGCGCTTGGCGCGCCGCGCTCGCGGCGCTCGACGACATGGTGACCGGGCGCGGCCGTCTCCTGCTCATCAGCGGGAATCCGGGCAGCGGCAAGACGTGGCTGTGCGAGGAAATCGCCGTCGAGGCGCGGCGCCGCGGCGCGCGTGTTGCCTGGGGACGCTGCTGCGGTACGGACGCCGGTCCCGCGCTCTGGCCGTGGATCCAGGTCCTGCGGTCGTGCGCGCGCTCGCTGGGGCCCGAGGTCACGCGCGGTCTCGCCGCCACCGCTGGACCCCAGATCGCGCGCCTCCTGCCGGAGGCGTGCGCGTCGGCGGAGTCGGCGGGCTCGATCGACTCGTCGGCGGCTCGATTCGGCCTCTTCGATGGCGTGGCGTCGTTTCTGGGCGGCGCGGCGTGGCGCGGCGGGCTGGTGGTTCTCTTCAACGATCTCCACGAGGCCGACCTGGAGTCGCTCGCTCTGCTCGAGTTCGTCGCATCGGCCGTGCGCAGCGCGCCGCTGCTGCTGATCGCGACGAGCTGCGACGACTCGTCGTCGGCGGATCACGTCTTGGCGCGGTCGGCGGCGGAGATGGCGCGCGATCCGCGCTTCGAGAGAATCTCGCTCGATGCGGGCTTCGGGCGCGTGCCCGAAGCCGAGCCAGCAGTGCCGGCTGAAGCTGCGGAGGGCGGCAAGGGCCGAAGCGAAGAGAGCATGCCTTTCGAGGGCAAGGTTTTCGCCTCCGTGCCGCGTCCGTCTTCAGTTGGTGCCGAGAACCTCTTTCGCAGGGAAGGCGACTTCTGGACCGTGCGCTATGCCGGAACCACCGCGCGGCTGCGCGACGCCAAAGGGCTGCGTTATCTCGGCTGGCTCCTGCGCCATCCGGGGCGGGAGTTCCCCGTTCTCGAGCTGGTGGAGCTCGATGGCGGCGGGCCCTCGAGCGTGAAACCCGACGTGTCGATGCCGACGCGCTACGGGTCGGGCGATTGCGGCCCCATCCTCGATGCGCGGGCCAGGGCGGCCTACAAGCGGCGGCTCGAGGAGCTGCGCACCGAGATCGAGGAGTGCGAGCAGTGCCACGACCTGGGACGCGGGCAGAAGGCGCGCGCCGAGCGCGACCGATTGCTCGTCGAGCTGCGCGGCGCGGTCGGCCTGTCGGGGCGCGACCGCAGCGGGGCGAGCAACCTCGAGCGCGCGCGCAGCGCGGTGACCAAGCGCATCCGCGATCAGATCGCCAGGATCGAAGTCGAGAACCCCGCGTTGGGCCGTCATCTCCGCACCTCCGTCCAGACGGGCTACACCTGCCGCTACGTGCCGCAGGGCTGGCTCGCCTGGCGACTCTGAGCTCGAGCGCGAGAGTGGCGTCGCATCTCGGCCGCCGAGTGCTCAGGGGACGGCGATCTCCAGATCGGGGACGGCGAGCGAGACGAAATCCTTGGCGTTGAACGTCAGCAACGTCGCTGCCCCACCTTTGACGGCGCACTGTGCGATGATCGCGTCGTAGATCCGCCCGCCGGCCATCGCTCCGTCGGCCGAGGTCCGGAGCAACGCGAGGTATCCTCTGGCGTCGAGAACGACGATCCGCCCCGAGCTGGCGAAGTTGGCGTCGATCAACTTCAGGGCATCGGCAGCAGAGAGCCGGTGTGGTGGCGGCAGCCGGGTCAGGACCGCGTACGTCTCGACCAGCGCGGGAGCCGCCACGATCATCGTCTGCCGGCCGCCGAGCCGCCGGTTCAACTCCGCCGCCGCGCGTTCATGATGCTCGTGCCAGCCGCACACCGCAGCGAGCATGCAACTGGTGTCCGGGGAGAAGCCGGCCACCGCGACTCAGCTGCTCCCGGTTCTCGCGCGGCGCAGCTGCCGCCGAACCCCTTCCACATCGTCCGCCCGCAGGCGTGGCACCTCGCCGCGCGGAACGGCTACGACGAGACGCCCTCTGCGCTGCAGCTCGATCGGCAAGGGCTGCGGCTCGATCTCGATGCATCCCTCCCGCCATCGCACCTCCAGCGGCATGCCCGGACGCAGGCCGGCTTCACGGCGGATGTCTTTCGGAATGACAATCCGCCCGGCAGAGTCGATGGTAGATTTCATGGTATGAGATCTACCATTTCATCCGTATGCCCGCCAGCCCGCCAGCGCCCGTGGTGGAGAGCGGCACGGGGAGAGAGATTGGCGGCTGGCCCCGGCGCGACCCCGACGGCCAGCGGTGCTGGCGACTTCCTGCAGTTCTCGGCCATCGAAGTCGTCAATCCGCTGCGCGGCTGACGGTCCCGGTGGCGAGGATTGCCGCTTCGAAGGACCGACTACTGTACGGAAGCGGCGGCGGTGTCGGCTGATGGGGCGGCGGCCGGGCGAGTGCCCCGCAGCAGGATGACGAGCTCGTCGATCGCGGCCTTGGCACTCGGATCGCGCGTGTCGGCGACGCGGAAGTCGACGCCGACCTGCGAGCGGTTGCCGCGCGCGGCGAGCGTGAAGCACACGTCGACCTGGCGTCGCCGGGGCCTCGCGCGACCAGCTCTCGCGGTCGTCTCCGCCGGCCAGCGAAGCGGCTCGAGGCGCCACCCGGGAGAGACGAAGCGGCTCCGCAGTCGCCCCGCCAGGGCGGCAACGCGCTGGCGTCCGCGCGCCAGCACCGATCCGCGCAGGGCGCGCTCGGCGGCGTCGCCGGCGAGCGCGGGGGCCGGCGAGAGATCGGGCGCGGCGGCCAGACGTTCGCGCAGCCACTCGAACAGAACCGCGAGCGCCTCGACGGGCACCGCCAGGTCGGCCTCCGCGTCGACGTCGTACTCGGCGCTGCCGATCACCGGCGCTCGACCGCTACCCGGGCGAACGAAGCGCAGCCGCACCAGCCCGCCCTCTTCGTGCGTGAATACGAGCTCCACCTCGCGGCGCCGGTCCTCGGTGATCTCCTGCTGCAGGCGCCACGAAGCCGGCATCTCGCCGGCGGCGAGCGCCGCGCGCAGCGGAGCCAGGAAGGGCTCGACGAGAAGCACGAAGTTGCGCCGTTCGACGTCCAGGGCGGCGAGCGCCTCGCGGCTGACGGGACGAAACTCGTCGCCGCCGTGCAGCTCGAGGTAGACCCGGAAGATTCCCGTGCAGCGCGAGCGGAAGACGCACTCCTCGCAGGTCGGCAGGTGGGTGCGCAGCGACGTCTGCCACTCGTACTTGTTCATCTCGTCCTCGAGCCCGGTGCCGTCCGAGGACTTGGTGACCGTCTTCTGCCCGCCGTGGTGAATGCGCGAGCCCCATTCGGGGAGGATGCAGTACGGGAGGTTGCCGACGTTGACGTCGAAGCCCGGATCCCAGCGGTCGAAGCCGGCCAGCATCTCGGCGTAGTACGGCGCCATGTCGGAGTAGCGCGGCATGATCTCGCGCAGGTAGATCCTCGTCGCGCTCGCCGGTGCTCTCCGGCCGCACGATGTCGACGTGCAGCTGGCTGACGCCGTACTTCCGCAGCAGCTCCGGATAGTGCGGCAGCGACCGGTAGCTGCGCTCGTTCACGCACATGTTGGTGGTCACCAGCTGGCCGCGCCGCTGCAGCTCGCCGAGGCCGTGCACGATGCGCTGGAACGACTGCGGGCGCTCCGTCGCCGCGACGTGGGCTTCCTCGGTCGCGCCCTGGATCGAGATGCGCCATTCGAAGTTGCCGAGCGCCGTGACCGAGTCGATGAAGCCGGGGTGCGGAAACATGACGCCGTTGGTGAAGATGACGATGTGCTCGAAGCCGAGCTCCACCGCCCTGGCGAGGGCGTCGAGGAAGCGCTTGTGGATGGTCGGCTCGCCGCCGAGGAAGGTCAGGTGTGTCGCCCCCGCGGCGCGCGCCTGCTCGAGCGCCTCGATGATCGGCTCGAGCGGCACCGGGCGGGCGATCTTCATCGCGGTGAGCTGGCCGCTGGAGCAGAACACGCAGCGGTTGTTGCACAAATGGCCGAGCTGGATCTCGAACCGGTGCCCGGAGCCGGATGTGGTGACGACGGCAGCTGCCCGCCGGTCCTCTTCGCTGATGTGGACGGCCATGCGCAGTCTGGGATCGTAGACCACGCTCGCGCCGAATGGCAAGGCTGATTCGGGGCCTCCCCGGAACCCCCGCCCAGAAACGCCGTGCAAGCACGCTGTGTAGTTGACCCCCCGTCCTGCTTCCGAGTATCAAGGCTCCTATGTCCACCGTTTCCACCGGCCGGTTTTGGATGTCCGCTCGCCAACCCAGTTCGATGCCGCGTGCGCTCATTCTCTATCTCGCCACAAGCGCATTTCTGGCGGCGGTCCTCTGCGCATGCTCCGAAACGGTATTAATCAAGGGCTATCCACCAGGGGCGAAGGCTTATGTGGATGGCGAATTCATAGGCACGACCCCAGCATACACCAAGATACCGCGCGACGAGGTCAGCAATAAGCATACTTGGAGAGTCGACTTCAGGAATTGCGACCCGATCGAGGGGCCGCTCGTCACGCGCGTCGCAGGGGGACGTATCGTGGGATACGTCTTCACAGCCGGTATCCTCGCTATCTTCAAAAGTCCCCGCTCTTTTTTGCCAGTGGATGTAGCCTTGACGGGTGGAGATTGCGAACCACAACCGACCACGGCCAAGCCAGCGCCAGCGCCTCCCGGTATTACCGTTCAACAGATCGTTGGCGACCGAAACCTCACCACCGGGGCCTCCGGCGATGGGACGACAAAGACCCAACGACTCGCCGAGCGTCTCCGCACGCTTCGCGACCTCTACAATCGGAAGCTGATTTCCAAGGAAACGTACGAGAGCGAAAGCCAGAAAGCGATCAAGGACTTGACCGATTAGATGTACGATCGGAGTTATTAGGGGCCATCAGCGCTCGAGCTCAAGCGACTGGCCTAACAGCTCGTTGAAAAAGGCGGAGGGCCCTTCGACGAGCTCAGGGCGAGCGGAAAAGTC
Organism: uncultured bacterium; assembly: GCA_963721115.1. Lineage (GTDB taxonomy): Bacteria > Desulfobacterota > Binatia > HRBIN30 > CADEER01 > CAVRIA01. The sequence goes on along the minus strand of CAVRIA010000010.1, from coordinate 154,546 downwards.
CTTTGAAATCAGGGCGGGGTTCCGCTCATGCTGAGCCTGTCGAAGCATCGGGTGGGCTTTTCAACGGGCAGCTAACCGAACGGGTTCGCTCCCAGAATCGCCGCTGCCGTCGCCGCGGCGAGCTGCCAGCGGAAGATCTCGCCGCCGATGCCGAGGCGGTCGGCGAGCTCGATGCGCACGACGGGGTGTCCGGCTTCTTCCAGGGCGGCGAGCGCGTTCGCCGAGCGTTGGTCGGGCTCTTCCTCGAGGCGTAGCGAGACGAAGACGCGGTCCTCGCCGTAGACTCTGGGGCGGTCGAGCGGCTCGCCGTCGACGGGCAGCAGGCCGGGGCCGCTCCTGCTCGCGCTCGCCGCCAGAAGCGGATCGAGCCAGCGGGCGAAGGGAGCGAGGGCTTCGGAGAACACGAACGTCACCTTGTCGCGGCCGGCCCGCGCGGCCATTGCCAATAGAGCCCCGAGGTGAAGCGCCGGATTCGCCGCGGCCGGCACCTCGGGCCCGCAGCCGATTCGCATCCGACGCGCGGCGCAGAGCAGCGCCTCGATGTCGATCCCGACCAGCGCCATGGGCACCAGCCCACAAGGAAAGAGCGCGGAGTACGGTCCGGTTCCGTCCTGGGCGGTCTCGAAGCAGCGGCGAAACCGCCTCTTCCGGGCTTCGTCGGCCAGCCGCGTGCCGGGAGCGCTGACGGCGACGAAGTGCTCTTCCGGCGCGGCGATTCCCGCCTCCTCCAGACGGTTCCAGAAGTGCCGGTAGAGGCGCAGCGTCTCCGCCGTCGCCGACCCGCCGGCGACGACGAACAGGGTCGTCGCCAGGTCGCGGCCGCGCTCGACCGCTCGGACGGCGCTGGGATCGGCGCCGTCGAGCGCGGCGAGATCCGGCCCGTCGCCGGCGGATACGAAGATCCGGTGACACGCCTTGGCGCAGAGGCCGCTGCCACCCGTGCCGAGCAGGACCACGTGGCGCAGGTCGCCGCGGCGCACCTCCCTCGCGAATGCCCGGATCTCCTTCGCGGTGTCGCCCGAGCCTTCAATGGCAAGCCAGGCGAGGCCGCTCCGGGTCGCCTCCACCTCTTCGGGGCGCGACGTCCACAGCCGAGGGTCGCGGGCGAAGAGCCGCGCCCCGAAGCGCCGCGTCGCGAGGGATTCGAGGGCGGACTCCACGCCGGACTCGACCGCGCCGGCCGCGAGGTGCTGGGGCGTCCCGTTCATGTCGACGAAGCGGTGGCGCTTCTCGGCCAGCGTCGACATGAGGTCGTCGTACGGATCGATGAACTTCTGCACCCCCTCGTTGAGGAGCTGCCAGGTGACGCGTTCCAGATCGATCCCCACGCTCCGGAGGTCGTCCACGACCCGCCGCGATTCCTCGATGCCCTCCTCCAACGTATCCGCGACGACGCCGTGGTCGGCGAATGCCGCGATCGTCGCGGCGGGCATCGTGTTCACGGTGTCCGCACCGATCAGCGGCTCGACGTAGCGCACGTCGCCGTACAACGGGTCCTTGGTGCTGGTGCTCGCCCAGAGCACGCGCTGCACCCGCGCCCCCTTGCTCTGCAGCGCCGTCCACCGGTCGCCGGCGAAGATTCGCCGGAAACTCTGATAGGCGAGCTTGGCGTTTGCCACGGCGGCCTTTCCGAGCAGCAGCTCGGGGTGTGGTGCGGAGCGAACCTCTGCGCGGATGCGGTGTCCGAGCAGCTCGTCCACCAGCACGTCGATCCGACTCAGGAAGAAGCTCGCCACCGAGGCGACTGCGGCGAGCGGCTTCCCGGCGGCCACGCGGCGCTCCAGCGCCCGGACGTAGGCGCGGGCGACGGCTTCGTAGCTCTCGATCGAGAAGAGAAGGGTGATGTTGACGTTGATGCCGAGGAACAGGGCCTCCTCGATTGCCGGCACCGCGGCGGGTGTGCCGGGAATCTTGATGAAGAGATTCGGTCGGTCGACGGCCGCAAAGAGCCGCCGCGCCTCGGCGAGGGAGGCTTCCGCGTCGTGCGCCAGATACGGGGACACCTCGAGGCTGACGAAGCCGTCGTCGCCGTCCGACTCGTCGTAGACTCTGCGCAGCACGTCGCACGCGTCGCGCACGTCGGCGACCGTCAGCGCGTCGTAGATCTCGGAGATCGATCGCTCCTGCTCGACCAGGTCGCGGATCTGCTCGTCGTACTCCTCCCCCTTCGAGATGGCCTTGTCGAAGATGCTCGGATTCGAGGTGACGCCGCGCAGGCCCTCGCGCGCGACGCGGCGCTCGAGCTCGCCGTCGCGGATCATGGCGCGGCTCAGGTTGTCGAGCCAGTAGCTCTGCCCGTGCTCGATCAGCTGCTGCAGCGGGCTGGCGGCGCGAACGTCGCGCCGGGGGTCTGTCGGGATCTTCAATGCCGTATTGCTCATGGGTTTGATTCCTCCCGGGCGTCGAGCATCTGCGCGACTCGCCCGACGATGTGGTCCAGTGTGAAGCCGAACTTCTCGAAGTTTACCGCGCCGGGGGCGCTCGCCCCGAAACGGGTCATTCCGATCATCGCGCCCCTGTCCCCGACCCACTCCTTCCAGCCGAGCGGGCTGGCTGCCTCGATGGCGAGCCGGGCCGTGACGGCCGGCGGGAGAACTTCGTCGCGGTAGCTCCGCGGCTGGGCGCGAAACAGCTCCCAGCTCGGCAGGCTGACGACGCGGGCGTCGATCCGCCTGCCGGCCAGCTCGTCCTGGGCGCCGAGCGCGAGCTGCACCTCCGAGCCCGTGGCGATCAGGACGACGTCCGGCCGTTCGCCCTTCTCCCGCGAGAGGACATAGCCGCCGCGCAGGAGACCCGCCGCCGCGGCGACGCGGTGGCGGTCGAAGATCGGCAGCTCCTGCCGCGTCAGCACCAGCATCGTCGGGCCCGTCCGTGCGCTGCAGCGCGGCGCGCCAGGCATAAGCCGTCTCGTTCGCGTCCGCCGGCCGGATCACGCACAGGTTCGGCATGGCGCGAAACGAGGCGAGGTGCTCGATCGGCTGATGGGTCGGGCCGTCCTCGCCGAGGCCGATGGAGTCGTGCGTCAGAACGTAGATCACCGGCACTTTCATGAGCGCGGCCAGGCGAATGGCGGGGCGAGCGTAATCCGTGAAGATGAAGAAGGTGGCGGCGTAGGGGCGGATGCCGCCGTGCAGCGCCATGCCGGAGGAGGCGCCGCACATCACGTGCTCCCGCACGCCCCAGCGCAGGTTGCGGTTCGCGTAGTGGTCCTTCTCGAAGTCTGCCTTCCCCGCGGACCAGCGTTTTCGTCGAAGGCGCCAGGTCGGCGCTGCCGCCGAACAGCCACGGCACGCGGCCTGCGATCTCGTTTAGAACGGTTCCCCCGGCCTTGCGCGTCGCCATCGGGCCGTCCGACGGCTGAAGGTCGGAAACGTCCGCGTCCCAGCCGCGCGGAAGCTCGCCGGTGAGTGCGTCGCGGAACTCCCGTGCCAGCTTCGGGAACTCCCGCGCGTAGGCGGCGAGCTTGCGATTCCATGCCGCCTCGAGATCTCGCCCCCGTTCGACCGCCCGGCGCATGTGAACGAGAGCGCGCCCGGGAACCAGGAACTGGGTGTCGGTCGGCCATCCGTAGGCCTGCTTCGCCTTGCGCACCTCCTCGGCGCCGAGCGGCGAGCCGTGCGCTGCCGCGGTGTCCTGCTTGTCCGGCGCGCCGTAGCCGATGTGGGAGCGGACGATGATCAGCGACGGCCGCCCCTTCTCCGGCTTTCGCGCGCGCCAGGGCGCCGGACAGCGCTTCCAGGTCGCGCGCCTTGTCGCCGAGGTTCTCGACGTGCCAGTGATAGCCTTCGAAGCGTTTCGGGACGTCGTCCGAGTAGGCTGAGGCCGGTAGGACCGGCGATGCTGATGTGGTTGTCGTCGTAGATCCAGATCAGCTTGCCGAGGCCGAGGTGCCCGGCGACGGAAGCCGCCTCGTGCGAGGCTCCTTCCATCAGGTCGCCGTCGCTGCAGGTGACGTAGGTACTGTGGTCGACGATCTCGTACCCGGGGCGGTTGAAGACCGCGGCCAGATGGGCCTCGGCGATCGCCATGCCCACCGAGTTGAGCAGCCCCTGGCCGAGTGGACCCGTGGTCGTCTCCACGCCCGGGGTCCGTCCGCGCTCCGGGTGGCCCGGGGTGGCGCTGTCCCACTGGCGGAACGAGCGCAAGTCGTCGAGCGTGAGGCCGTGGCCGGTCAGAAACAGGACGGCGTAGAGAAGCATCGACGCGTGGCCGTTCGAGAGAACGAGCCGATCGCGGTCGAACCACTCCGGGTTGTGCGGGTTGTAGCGCAGGAACTCCGTCCACAGGACGTAAGCCAGGGGCGCGAGGGCCATCGGCGTGCCGGGGTGACCGGAGTCGGCCCGCTCCACGGCGTCCATCGCCAGGGTTCGAATCGTGTTGATGCAAAGCTGCTCGACGGGCATGTCGTCGAGCGCGCTGCAGGACGAATGTTTCGTCGCCGTTGAAGAATGTATCGTCGCCATGGGCTGCCTTTCGCGAATGGGAAGGCCGCGACGTCGATGGTCGGCGCGCGTTGGGCCGCGGATTCGTTGCGTTTACACGGTCTTCCGTACGTGCACGGGACTTCGCCTCTCCAAAGCTGCAAGCGAGGAGCCAGGAGGCGGGTGCCCGCGCGCTCAAGGGCGGTTGCGTGCGACTCGTTTTCGAGCCCGCGCTCGCCGTCCCTGGCGATGCAATTTGTTCTCTCCGTCGTAAAGAATACCAAAGAGCAGGTTGCTGGGTTGTTGAGTTGTTGGTTGTTGGGCTTTTCAAGCCGGGTGCACCGGCGCGCCACTCGTCCCGCGGTCCCCGCGGCCGCATCGGCAGTTGATTGTGGTGCGGGCGTCCCGCCTGCACGGGGCTGGGTTGGAGGGGGGAGAGCGGTCCGATGGACCGCTATGCAGGCCGGAGGCCTACACCACAAGAGAGATTCCCTCCCCGAACCCCTCTCTCCGGCGGCTGCGCTGGTTGTTGGGCCTTTCGAGCCGGGTTCACCGGCGCGCCACTCGTCGGCGCTTCAGCTTCTTCCCGGCGTGTCCTGCGTGGCCGCGATGCGGATACCGAGGGGGCCGCGGGGGACGTCGATCTGCAGCTGCTGGCCGTTGCGGACGACCTCGAGCTGGACGGACTCGCCGAGCGTGCCGGTGCGCGTCTCGGCGACCAACTCGCCGGGGGCGAAGATGCGCTCGTCGCCGTAGCTGAGAATCATGTCGCCGCTCTGCAGGCCCGCCTGCTCGGCCGGCGAATCCAGCATCACGTCGTCGACCCGTACCCGGTTCGGCTGGCCCATCGCGTACAGGTAGCGATCGTACGCCTCGTCGCCGATCTCGTTGCGAATCGACGGCTTCTGGGCGTCGATCGCCGCCATCTCCTCCGTGAAGCGCGGCGTGTCCAGCCACTGCTCGCGAGTCGCCCGGTCGCGCAGCTCCATCTCCTGCATGGTCAGGTCGTCTCTGCGGCGCTTGATGTCCTCGGCGCTGCCCGGATCGAGCCCCGCGGCGGTCAGCGCTCGCTCCATGGCGCTCTTGGAGTAGTCGACGGCGGTCGCGCTCGGCACGTCGGCGGCGGGCGCCTCCGCCGACGCGGCCGGCGCGGCCGGGCTGGCCGGCGCCGCCTCGTTCGAGCCTGCGCCGAGCGCCGCGAGCTGGGCCGAGAGCGCGTCGAGGCGGTCCTGCAGGTTCTGCCGTTCGGCGGCTTCCGCGGCCACGCGGCCTTCCAGCTCCTTCAGGCGTCGCTCGAGAGCGGAGGGAGGCGACTTGCGGACGACGCCGAATCCGCCCGACGGTATGCGGCCGTCGGGCAGAGCCCGACCGGAGGCGCGCGCGACCGCGGGGCTCGAGGCCACCGCGTCGGGTGAGGGCGGGTCGGGCGCCGTCCGCCACGAGAAGGCGAGGCTGGCTGCCAGGGCTCCAATCGCGACGAGCAGGGCTCCGAACAGGGCCGAACGTACCATCGTAGACTCCTTCCGCACCGCGTGGTGGCGCGGTGCAGGGGATTGTTGCCGACGGCCATGGGTCGTGCAAGAAGGCCTCCGTCACACCCGGCCAGCCGGGGGAATTCTCTGCTTCTCGGGGCGTCGAGATGCTTTCTTTCTTGACTTTCCGCGGTACGGCACTGTACGCGGTGTAGAGGCAGCAAACTCATAATCGTAGGGGGGAGACGGCGTTCACAGGGGAGGCTCGGGGTCCGAGTTCCCGAGAGGCGCCTTTCGGCACCGACTGTGAACGAAGCCGTCCTTCGCCGTGTGTCAAGGAGGCCGTCGTATGGATCTGGGGGCGGGAGAGCGAAGCCAGTACCAGCCCGGCGAAGAGCGGGGCGGTGATGACGCCGAGCCACGGCGCGGCGCACGGTTGATGTTTCGACACGCTCACCAGACACGGTCACCGCGCCGGCGAAGCACCGTTCGCCTCGCCTCGATGGCGATCGCCGCGTCGGCGCTGATCGCGCTCGCGTGCGGCGGTCTCGCCCGTCCGGCATCGGCCCAGGTGTCGAAAGACGACCTGCGTTGCATCGCCACCTTCAACAAGAGCATCCGCAAGGTGGTGAAGGCCCACGCCCGCCTCGTCCACAAGTGCCTGTCGAACTTTGCCGCCGGCCGCCTGGCGTCCGCGACCCCCGAGGCCTGCATCGCCAGCGACCCGGGCGGGAAGGTCGCCGCTACCATCGCCAAGGAGACGGACAAGATCGATCGGAAGTGCCCCAGCGGTCTGCCCGGATTCGGCGTCAGCACCGTGAGCACGGCCCTCACCCGCGCCGTGCTGGCCCAGTTCGACCTCGTTCACGGTACGATCGGCCCCGACCTCGACATCAACCTGATTCCCAACAAGGACGACGCCTCCTGCCAGGCGAAGGTGGGCGCCGCGCTCCTCAAGTGCGAGGACACGCACCTGCGCGAATACCTGAAGTGCCAGAAGAAGGGACTGAAGGCAGGAGCGATCACCGACGGCGCGAGCCTCGCGGCGGAGTGTCTGGGAACCGGAAACGGCCTGCAGCCCGATGATGCCGGGCGCATCGCCCGCGCGTGCGCCACCAAGGTGGCGCACACCGTCGCCAAGCGCTGCGCGGACAGCGACCTCTCGCTGGTCTTCGCCCCCTGCGACACGACGGATCCGAACAGCCTGTCGAGCTGCCTCACCGGCCAGTCGGCCTGTCAGGTCTGCCGGCTGCTGAACGACGTCGACGGATTGGCGCGCGATTGCGACTCCTTCGACGACGGCAATCCGAACAACGGAAGCTGCGGCGCGGAATGCGGCGACGGCCTGGTGCACGCCGACGAGGCGTGCGACGACGGCGGCACGACGGACGGCGACGGTTGCTCCAGCACGTGCACGGTCGAGGGCGGCTGGACCTGTACGGGTGAGCCCAGCGTCTGCACGCAGAACTGCGGCAACGGCTCGCTCGACGCGGGCGAAGCCTGTGACGACGGCGGCACGGCGAACGGCGACGGCTGCTCCAACACCTGCGAGATCGAGAGCGGATACGAATGCTCGGGCGAGCCGAGCGTCTGCGTGAAGAAGTGCGGCAACGGCACGATCCAACCCGCCAACGGCGAGGTGTGCGACGACCACAACGGTAACAGCGGCGACGGCTGCTCGAGCACGTGCCAGGTCGAGCCCGGCTACAACTGCAGCGGACAGCCCAGCGTCTGCACCTTCGTCTGCGGCAACGGCACCTTCCAGAGCGGCGAGACCTGCGACGACCACAACGCCGTCGCCGGCGACGGCTGCAGCGCCGTGTGCCAGATCGAGCAGGGCTGGCTCTGCTCGGGTGTGCCGAGCACCTGCACGCCGATCTGCGGCGACGGTCTCAAGCGCGGTACCGAAGCCTGCGATGACGGCAACGCGACGAGCGGCGACGGGTGCTCGTTCTCGTGTCAGGTCGAGACCGGATACAGCTGCAGCGGGCAGCCGAGCCACTGCTCGGCCGTCTGCGGCGACGGCTTCATGCGCGGCCTCGAGAACTGCGACGACCACAACACCGCGAGCGGCGACGGCTGCTCCGGAAACTTCTGCCGGCAGGAAACGGGGTACGCCTGCAGCGGGCAGCCGAGCGTCTGCATAGCCCTGTGCGGCAACGGCACTCTCGACGCCCTCGAGCAGTGCGACGACGGCAACACCACCAACGGCGACGGCTGTGCCGGCAACTGCACGACCGAGCCCGGCTACGCCTGCGTCGGCACCCTCTGCCTGCCCACCTGCGGCAACGGGCTCCTCGACAGCGGCGAAGAGTGCGACGACGGAAACAGCAACGGCGCCGACGGCTGCAGCTCCAGCTGCAAGATCGAGTCGGGCTGGCTGTGCAACACTCCGGGGCAGTCGTGCGACAAGTTCGACGTGTTCATCGACTCTCCGGCGAACGGCGTCTTCACGACCGCCAGCTCGATCGTGATCAGCGGCCACTACACCGTGCTGCCCGCCGGCCAGGTGTCCATCAAGGTCAACGGCGTGCCCGCCAGCTCGGTGAACACGACCGCGCGCACGTTCTCGCACACGATCTCGTTGAGCTCGGGGCAGATCTTCAACCCGGTGCTCGTCACCCTGACGAACACGGCCAGCGGTGACGACGTGCGCGACCGGATCGTCGTCATCGACGGCCAGTCGGTGGCCGACGGGGCGTACTCGCCGATGAGTGTCGCCATGCGACTGAACGATACCGGTCTCGATGCGGTCGAGCCGCTGGTCGGGGCCCTTGCCGCCGGTCAGTTCAATTTGGGAACCCTGCTACCGCCGGGAACTCAGATCACGAGCGGTTGCTTCATCGATTCCTTCCTCGGCTGTCTGGGAAGCGCCACGGTGAACATCGCCAACCCGGCGCCTTCCTACAGCAATCTGTCGCTCGCCATGGACTCCAAGGTCAACTACGTATACGGCGACATCACAATCCACAGCCTGCGCATCGACGTAAACATCAACGGCAGCGGCCTGGTGCCGAGCTGCGGGCTGCGCTTGACCGCGAACACCCTGGACCTGACCGGGAACTACTCTCTCGAGCCACTGGCGTCGGACCTGTCGAGCGTCGACGTCAACCTGATCGGCTCCAACGGCGTCGTGTTCTCCGGCTTCAATCACCAGTTCACATCCGGCCTCTGCGACGCGCCGATCATCGGCGACATCATCCAGGCCCTGCTGCCCGACATCCAGCAGCTGACCACCGACGGAATCGCCGGGTTCCTCGGCGACCCGGACGGCAGCGGCCCGGCGGACAGCCCGATCGCCGCCGGCATCCAGACGGTCATCGGCGGCATCAACATCACCGGCCCCATCGGCTCGGGGATCGGCCTCATGCTGCAGACCCCGCTGTTCGAGGTCGTGGAGGACAATGCCGGCATCACGTTCGGCTCGGACTCGCGCTTCACCGTCAGCGTCGGCAACGGCCCGGGCCAGTGCATACCGCCGCTCGGGGCGCCCGATCTCACCGCCTCGTACTCGAAGCCGGAGGTGTTCCCGACGTTCTCGGCGAACACGCCGGTCGGCAACGTCCCGTACGGGTTCGGCATCTGCATCTCGAGCGCCGGATTCAACCAACTTCTGCGCGGGCAGACGGAGTGCGGCCTGATGCGCTCGTCGCTCACCGACATCGACATCGACGGCAGCGGGCCTCTGCCTTCGGTTGCCATCAACTCGACGCTGCTGTCGGCGTTCATCCCCGAGTTCGGTCAGCTGCCGCCGAACACGCCGCTGCGCATCGACATCGCACCGACCCTGGCCCCGATCGTTACCGGCAACGTCGGCCCGAGCGGAGAGCTGACCGAGCTCAAGCTCGCTCAGCTCATCGTCAGCGTCGTCCAGCCGAGCAACGGTACCGTCTGGCTGAGCGGCGCGGTCGATACGCGGCTCGGCATGGACCTCGCCTTCCTGCCCGACGGAAGCGGCCTTGCGATCACCATTTCGCCGCCGCTGGCGGGAAACCTCTCCTTCACCGTCGTCGACAACCCGCTCGGGACCAACGAGTCGCAGGTGGAGACGGTCCTGCCGGGTATCATTCAGCCGCTGCTTCCGGACCTCGCGAGCGCGTTGTCCGGGTTCCCGCTGCCGCAGTTCTTCGGGCTGCAATTGAGTGGAGTGGAAGTATCGCGCAACGGACAGTTCATGTCTCTGTTCGCCAACCTGAACGCGGCGCCATGAGGCGCCGCGGGGGTGGCGGCCGCGGTAGGGCTGTCGCGGCGCGCCGCGTGTCGATCGATGTGAAGATGATGAAGGAGGGAAAATGAGCCAGCAGAAGAAGAACGCGCTTCCCTCGTTGCAAAAGAAGCCGCTGGATTTTCTCAGCCGCGACGAGGCGCGGCAAGCGGTCAAGCCGGTCGCCGCCCTGGACGCGTCGGAGGCGGCTCGGGCTTTGCGGACGGAGCCGAACAGCGAGAAGATGTTGCTGGCGCAACACATGTCGCACGCGTCGCACGGCTCGCATGGCAGCCACGGCTCGCACGGCAGTCACGGCAGTCACGGAGCGCACGGCAGCCACGGCTCGCACGGCAGCCACGGCAGCCATGGCAGCCACGGCTCGCACGGCAGCCACGGCTCATGGTGAGAACTTTGGTGCAAAGCAGCACCGCAGCGCTAACGGGAGGCGTCAAGATGACGTTATTTCGGATACAAAGACAGAGATCAGCCACGGAGGCGGTTGCGGTGACTGGTCCCGCACCGGCGGCCCGCCGCCGGCGACGGCGGGCGATCACGACCGTGACGGTCGCCGGGACCCTGGCGCTTTTTGCGCTCGCCTCGACTGCATCGGCGCTCATCCTGACCGGCGGCCCCACCTACACCCTGCCCGGCGGGGGCTCGTGCACGGTGAGCGGCGTCGCCAGCCAGACCGGGGGCGCCACGGTGACGTGCAGCGCGGTGGTCCTCAGCGCGCACACGAACGTCTACTTCGGCATTCGGAACGACATCAACGTCAACGGCAACACCATGACCGGCACCGCGCCGGCGGCGTCGACCGGCGCCGTGTTCACCTACGCGAGCAATACGAGCACCTCCATCACCTATGGGAGCACGACGACCATCAACGACCTGCTCAACGGGTCGCAGACCGTGACCAACAAGATGGTGCTCACGCTCACCTCGGGAACGGGAACCGTGGTCGCCACCGGGGGCACCCCGGGCAACAACGGCAGACGGCGGCATCGATTATGTCTTCCACATCACCGGGTTGTCGGCCGGCGCCTTCACGGTGCGCGTCGACGTGCAGGCGAGCAATCCACTGCACTCGCTGGGCTACGCGGCGACCGCCGTGTACGACCCGACGCACACCCCGACGTCCGGCGCCTCCGAGTTCAGCAAGGTGGATCTCGGCTTCTACTACTCCGATTGCGGCGACGGGACGGTGGACAGCCCCGAGCAGTGCGACCTCGGCGTCAACAATGGAAGCTCGACCTCGTGCTGCACGTCGGCGTGCCAGTATCGCGCCTCCGGGCAGGTCTGCCGCATCGGCGCCGGGCCGCCCTGCGACGCGAACGAGACCTGCACGGGCTTGAGCTCGAGCTGCCCGTCCGACGACGCGCTGATCCACGGCGGCGTGGTCTGCCGCACCGGCTCCGGCGACATCTGCGACCAGAACGAGACCTGCACCGGCGTTGCCGGCCAAGGCTGTCCGGCGGACGATGCGCCGGGCAAGCTGGGAACGATCTGCCGGCTGAGCACGACGGGTGACATCTGCGACGAGAGCGAGACCTGCACCGGCGTACCGGGGGCCACCTGCCCGGTCGACGATGCGCCGAGCAAGGCCAACGTGGTGTGCCGCGCCGGGTCGGGCGACATCTGCGATCCGGACGAAAAGTGTACCGGGGTTGCCGGTCAGGGCTGCCCGCCCGACGTGGTCGCCAACCCGACGACGTTGTGCCGCGCCGGATCGGGCGACGTCTGTGATCCGGACGAGCTGTGCACGGCCGTTCCTGGAGCGCCGTGCCCGGCCGACGTGGTGACGCCGTCCGGCACCGTTTGCCGGCCGGCAGCGGGCGAATGCGACGTCGCCGAGCAGTGCAGCGGCAATGCCGGCGAGACCTGTCCCGCCAACGCGTTCGTCGCGGCGACGACGTCGTGCAACGAGGACGCGGACGTCTGCACGACCGACGAGTGCGACGGCAGCGGCAACTGTGCGTTTGTCGAGAACCTCAACTGCGACGACAGCAACTCCTGCACGCAGGATTCCTGCGACGCGATCAACGGTTGCCAGTACAGCGGTGCGCCCGCGACTACCTGCCTGGCGGGAACGAGGGCGGTGTTCAAGTACAAGGACTCCACCACCGACTCGAGGGACAAGGTGACCTTCCTCTGGAAGGGCGGACCGTCGCTGGTGGAGGACATGGGAGATCCCACCCAGACCACTCGCTACGAGCTCTGCATCTACGACAATACGGGAGTGCAGATGGCCATGGGCGTGCCTCCCGGAGCGGGTTGGGAGGCCTCCGGCTCGCCGAGCAGCCCCAAGGGCTACAAGTACAAGGACAAGAACGCGGCGAGTGAAGGCATCAAGCTGATCAAGACGAAAGGCAGCAGCCTCGGCAAAGCCAAGGTGAAGGTCGTCGGCAAGGGCGACGCTCTGCCCGACACGGCCATTCTGCCCTTCCAGTTCCCGGTCACTGCCCAGCTCTACGCCAGCGACGGCATGTGCTGGGAGGCCGAGTTCGGCGCCGGCCAGAGCAAGAAGAACGACGACGGGAAGTTCATCGGCAAGACGCCGTAAGACGTCTCGCCGCGGTGTCCCTCCGCGCCTGGCCCCCGATCAGCGCGGGCCAGGCGCGGAGGCCCTCAGCCCGGCTTTTCCCAAATAGTTCCTGATGCCGTCTTGCCCGCGAAAGCGGGCATCCAGGTGGGGAGGTAGCGGGGTATCCCGTGGATTCCCGCTTTCGCTTTCGCGGGAATGACGGGTTCGCGCCGGTCGCTGTGTGCGGCTGGAGCGAATCGTTGTGCAAAGCCGCTCAGCGCGCCGCTCGCCAGGGCTCCGTCGCTGCGTCGAGCCGCGCGATCTCCGTTCCGTCCAGTCTCACGTCGAGGGCCTTCGCGTTGCCCGCCGCCTGCTCGGCCGTCTTCGCTCCGGGCAGCGGGACGACCCCGGGCTTCGCCAGCAGCCAGGCGATGGCCGCGGCAGCGGCGTCGACACCGTGCGCGGCGGCGATGGAGCGCAGCTCGGCGACGACCGGTTGCGCGGCCGCCACGTTGCTCGCCGCGAACCAGGCGGCCTCCGCGCGCGGCCCGGGCGGGGGGCTCCCCGGCCCATACTTGCCGGTGAGCAACCCCTGCTCGAGGGGGCTGTAGGCGAGCAGGGTGACCCCGAGCTCCCGGCAGGCGTCCAGCACGCCGTCGGTTTCGGGCGCGCGGTGGAGGAGCGAGTAGCGTACCTGATTCGTCGCCAGCGGCACGCCGCGCCGCGCCAGGGCGACGTGCGCCTCGCGCATCTCCGAGGCGCCGAAGTTGCTCACCCCGACGGCGCCGACGCGCCCCGCGTGCACGGCATCGGCGAAGACGTCCATCACGGCGCCGATGGGGGCCTCTTCTCGGTCGGCCCAGTGCAGCTGGTACAGATCGACGCGCGGCAGGCCAAGCCGCTTCAGGCTTCCCGCCAGGCCTCTGGCAATGGCTCCCGGGCCGCCGCGCCTCGCGAGTGGCGCATACTTGGTCGCCACTACCAGGGCGCGCCCGCTCTTGCGCACCAGCGCGCCGAGAATCTGCTCGCCCTTGCCCCAGCCGTAGGCCTCGGCCGTGTCGAACAGGTCGAGGTCGGCGGCGAGGCAGGCGTCGAACGCGGCGACCACGTCGCGCGGCCCGTGGTCCGAGCCGTAGCGCCAATACTCCTGGTCGCCCCACGCCCAACAGCCGACGCCGAGGGGGACGACCTCGAGCGGGCTGCCGCCGAGTCGGACGCGCCGGTGCATGAGACACCGCCCGCCGGTCAGCGGGCGGCCGCCTTGAGTCGGTCGGCTTCGTTGCGGCTGATGTCGCCCGCCGAGTAGACGGCTTCCCAGCAGACCGGTGTGTCGCCGTTGGTGAGCTGAACCGTGATCGGCGCCGGCAGCGATCCGAGACTCATCGCCGGCGTGTTCTCGCCCTTGCCCTTCAGCAGCACCACCGTGTGGTCGCGGTCGCTGCCCTTGAGGCGAATCTTCTGTACGCCCGCTTGCGACCCGGAACGGTCCTTGTACGTCCAGCCGCGGTCGCCGCTCGGTCGCCAGCGGAAGAAATCGGCGCCGACATCGAGGCGCAGGATCCGATCCGCGGCGTCGTAGATGCAGAGGGCGTAGTCGGTGGTGGCGGTCGGCTCGCCGAAGTCCGCCTGGCTGGTCGACTGGCCGCGCACGAACTTCCACAGCACGCGGTCGTGCCGGCCGCCGTCCTTGTCGTCGAGCAGAAGCAGGGACTTCTCCGCCGTGCGACAACCCGGCCGCGGGGCATCGGGACAGAGGCGCGGCGTGGCCGTGGCGGTCGGCGTCGCCGTCGGCGTGGCAATGGGTGTGGGCGTCGGCGTGTCGACCGCTGTTGGGGTCGGGGTGCAGATCGTCCCGCTGCAACCGCTCTCCGGCTCGCACACCTGGCAGGGGGCGCAGAGCGGCGGCGCGCCGCCGACACAGGTGCCGCCGGCGCAGGTGTCGCCGGTCGTGCACGCGTCTCCGTCGTCGCAGGGCGCGCCGTTGGCCGGGTGCGCGCACGCCCCCGAGCCGTCGCAGCGATCGTCGGTGCAGGCGTTGCCGTCGTCCGCGCAGCCGGTTCCGGCCGGAGCGAAGCAGGTGTGGGGACCTTCGTTGCACGTGTCGGCGCAGTCCGCGCCCCCCGCACATGGATCGCCCGAATGCTGCGAGCACGTTCCGCCGGCGCAGAAATCCGCTCCGTTGCAGAACACCCCGTCGTCGCAAGACGCGCTGTTCGGCGGATGCACACAGCTGCCGCCGCCGTTGCACACGTCGGAGGTACAGAGGTTGCCGTCATCGTCACAAGGAGCTCCGGCCGGGTCGAGGCACGTGCGTCCGGCTTCGTTGCAGGTGTCGGCACAGTCGAGGCCCAGCGCGCACGGATCGCCGGCGTGGCCGCTACAGGCGCCGCCACTGCAGACGTCGTCGCCGTTGCAGAACACACCGTCGTCGCAGGAGACACCGTTGGCGGCCGGGTGGGCGCAGGCGCCGGCCCCGTCGCATACGTCGTCGGTGCAGGCGTTGCCGTCGTCGGCGCAGGCGTTCCCCTCGGCCTCGAACTGGCAGGTCGAGGAGCAGCAGTCGCCGCCGTCGGTGTTGCCGTCGTCGCATTGCTCTCCCGGGTCCACCACGCCGTTGCCGCACACGACGCCGTTGGCCCAGAAGCCGCCCGGATAGGAGCTCCACGTGTCGACCGTGTCGCAGCGCGCGTTGCCCAGGGCGCTGCCCGAATCGCCGCAGCACTGCGCGTCGACGCCGCACTGCAGGCCGTCCCAGGCGAACTCGGCCAGCTGCGCCTGCCCTTGGTCCGAGGGGTGGAAGCAGTCGCAGCACGACACGTCGCCGCTCTGGAACTTGTAGTAGAACGCTCCGCTCCAGTAGCGCAGCTCGACGTCGATCGCCTTCACGGCCCCGGTTGCGGACGTGCCACCGGGCGGGATGGCGGCGTACTCCGCGGTGACGCGCTCGAGAATCTCGTTGTAGCCGACCAGCGTGTTGTACATGTCGATGCGGCGCTGGTCGGAGCAGTCGGACGTCAACGAGGCGCAGATGCCGCCGGCGCCGAAGACGTTGCCGGCGATGCTGCCCAGTCCCCAGATGATGTCGCAGGGCAGCCCGAAGCTGACGCCGCAGCCGTTCTTCGACTGGAAGTTGCAGAGCTCCGAGATGCGTGCGGTGGCGAGCACCGCGATGCGCGAGCTGGGGATCTGGATGAGCTGGTCGAGGCCGCGCCGAAACTCGCGCTCGAACGCCGCGTTGGTGGTCCGGCAGTAGTTGTTGGGGTCGCGGTCGCCCGAGCAGCCGTTGCCGGTCTTCGACTGCGTGTTCGTGCACGCGTCGTTGTGGCCGAGGAAGACGCTGACCAGGTGAGGTGCGGGAGCGGACGACAAGTGGCTGCGGATGCTGCTCGCCTGGTTGAAGAAGTCGCTCAACATGTCGGCGCCGCTGACCGCGTCGTTGAACACGGTGACGTTCGCGCCCTTGGCGCATTCCAGACGTTCCGCCTGGCTGTACGTGCCGTCGCCGCCGGTACTGCAGAAGGAGGAGCCGTGGTCGTCGCCGCTCGACCAGTTGCGGGAGGCGTTGTCGCCGTAGTTGCAGGACGAGGTATTGGCGTCGAAGGCGCGCGAGATGCTGTCGCCGGAGACGCTGATCGAGTCGCTCAACAGAGAAGCCCGCGCCCCGCCGGCGACGGCGAGAGTCAGCAGAGCGGCACCGACGCAGCGGAGCGGTCGCCCCGAGATCTTCCCCAGCGACATTCCAGGTTCCCCCATGCGGCGTACTGCACGGCGTCTCCCGGTGTCAAGAAGGAAACCTCCGCGGTCCCGAATCGTGGCGGTTGGCCAACGCGCGCCGCGTGTGGCAGCTTTCGGGGCCGACACGCGATGACCCGCATCCCCGCGCTCGCCGGCGCTCTCGGCGTCGTGCTCCTGCTGCCGCTCGTCGCTCCCGCCGCGCTCGCCGGCGAGGGCGCCCTGGCGCGCGTCCGAGCGAGCGGCACACTGCGTTGGGGCGCCGACGTGCAGGGGGGCGAGCCGTACGCCTACCAGGACCCGCAGGACGCCGACCGGGTGATCGGCTTCGAGGTGGAGATCGCGGACGCCATCGCGCGCCGCCTCGGCGCGCGCGCGGAGCTGGTGCAGAACGACTGGCATCACCTGATCCCGGCGCTGGAGCGCGGCGACTTCGAGATGATCCTGAACGGGCTGGAGGTCACTCCCGCCCGGCGCCGTCGCGTCGCGTTCACCCGCCCCTATTTCGCCTTCCGCGAGACACTCGTCGTGCGCAAGGGGGACGACGCCTTGCACGCTCTGGACGACCTGCGCGGCGAGCGCGTCGGCACCCTCACCGGATCGCTGGCCGCCGATATCCTGGCGCGGGCACCCGGAATCGACACCGTGCTCTACGAAGGCGTGGAGGAGCCCTACATCGACCTCGAAGAAGGCAGGATCCGCGCCGTCGTCCACGACGACATCATCGCCAATCGGTACGGTCTGGTTCGGCCCGACTTGCGCTCGGCGGGAAGCGTCGGCCAGGGCGTCTACGCAATTGCGGTGCGCCCTGCGGATACCGCCCTGCTCGGCGCCGTCGACGCCGCCCTCGGCGCCATGATGGCCGACGGCGAGCTGCGCGCGATTCTGACGCGCTGGAAGCTGTGGAACGAGCCGCAGGCGGCGCTGGCGGCCGCGACCACTGCCCCGAAGGCCTCCTCGGCCTCGCTGTCCGAGAGCTCGGGGCTGCGCGCGATGACGCCGGCGCAGCTGCTCCTGTTCCTGCGCGCGACGTGGATCACGGCGGTGATCTCCGCCCTGGCGATGGGGATTGCGGTGGCCGGCGGATTGGCGCTCAGCCTGCTGCGCCGCTACGCGGGGCGCTGGGCGGGCGGGCTGGCGACCGCCTACGTCGAGCTCTTCCGCGGCACGCCTCTGCTGTTGCAGCTCTACGTGCTCTACTACGGGCTGGCGCCGGTTCTTCCCCTGGACGCGTTCACCGCCGCCGTCGTCGGCCTGGGCATGAACTACGCTGCGTACGAGGCGGAGCTGTACCGCGCCGGCATGGAGGCGGTTCCGATCGGGCAGACCGAGGCGGCGCTGGCCCTGGGCATGTCGCGCCGCCTCGCCCTGCGCAGAATCGTTCTGCCGCAAGCGCTGCGCGTCGCCCTGCCCGGTGTGGCCAACGACTTCATCGCCCTGCTCAAGGACTCGTCCCTGGTCTCGGTGATCACGGTGGTGGAGCTGACCAAGCAGATGACGATCACCGCGGTCGACGTGCGCGGCTGGCTCGGACCGGGGCTCCTCTGCGCCGCGCTCTATCTCTCCCTGAGCTATCCCCTGTCGCGCTTGGCTCGCCGGCTCGAACGCCGTCTGCTGCCGGTGCCGGGATGAGCGGGGACCTGATCCTGAAGGTTCGCGGCCTGCGCGTGCGCCTCGGCGGCGCGGAGATTCTGCGCGGCATCGATCTGGCCGTGCGCCGCGGCGAGGTGGTAGCCGTGGTCGGACCGTCGGGCGGCGGCAAGACGACCCTTCTGCGGGCGCTCAACTACCTGGCGCCGTTCAGTTACGGCGAGGTGGAGATCGCCGGGCATCGCCTGCGCCCATCGATGAGCGAGCGCAGCGACGCCGTTGCCCTGCGCGCCGTTCGCACGCGCGTCGGCATGGTCTTCCAGAGCTTCCATCTGTTCCCCCACCTGAGCGTGCTCGGCAACGTCGTCGAGGCGCCGCGGCGGGTTCTCGGCCTGCCGCCCGAGACCGCACGCAGCCGGGCCGAGGCGCTGCTCGATCAGGTCGGCCTCGCCGCTCACGTCGAAGCGTTTCCGCACACCCTCTCCGGCGGCCAGCAGCAGCGCGTCGCGATCGCCCGCGCCCTGGCGATGGAGCCCGACGTGCTGCTGCTCGACGAGCCCACCTCGGCGCTCGATCCGCGCCTGGCGGGAGAGGTGCTGTCGGTGGTCGCCGACCTCGCCTCCGCCGGACAGACGATGCTGATGGTGACCCACCAGCTCGCCTTTGCGCGCCGCATTGCCGGCCGCATGCTGGTCCTGGCCGAGGGACGCATCGTCGAGGACGGCACTCCGGCGCAGGTCCTCGATCGTCCGCGCGACGCCTCGATCAGGGCCCTCCTCGGCCTCGACGAACCCTTCCCGACGTGACCGCCGGACGCCCGAATTCTTCTTTACCGGCGGCGCGACACCGTGGTACGCAAACAGAGAAAGCATCCGCCTGCGCACGCCCGAAGACTGTGGAAAGCGATCAGGAGGCCCGGCGGGCTTTGCTCGCGGGGCCGAGCCCATCGGAGCGCGAAGCGCGCACGGGGGCGAATTTCCAAAGGAGCGACAATGAGCGAAAGGAAGAACGGTCTGCCCTCGTTGCGGAAGAAGCCACTCGATTTCCTCAGCCCGGACGAGGCGCGCCAGGCGGTGAAGCCGGTGGCGGCGCTGGATGCGTCCGAGGCAGCGCAGGCCCTGCGCACGGAGCCCAACAGCGAGAAGATGCTGTTGGCGCAGCACATGTCGCACGCATCGCACGGCTCGCACGGCAGCCATGGCAGTCACGGCAGCCACGGTTCGCACGGCAGCCACGGTTCGCACGGCTCGCACGGCAGTCACGGCAGTCACGGCAGTCACGGCTCGCACGGCAGCCACGGCAGCTGGTGAGAATGCCGGTGCACGCAGCACTGCAGCGCGAACGGGGGCGTCAAGATGACGTTATTTCGGCCACATGGGGAACAGTCAGTCGCGGATACCGCTGCGGTGTCTGAATTTGCGAAATCGCTTCGCGACGCACGCGGGAGGTGGGCGCTGCGGGGTGTGGCGGCCTTCGGGGCGCTGGCGCTGCTGGTGGCCGCCTCGAGCGCCTCGGCGCTGGTGATCACCGGCGGGCCCAGCTACACGCTGCCGGGCGGCGGCTCCTGCTCGGTGAGCGGGACGACCGGGGTTACCGGTGGGGCGACGGTGACGTGCTCCTCGCTGAGCTTGGGCTCGCACTCGAACGTGTACTTCGGCATCCGCAACGACATCAACGCCAATGGCAACGCGACGGACGGCTCGGGGCCGACGGGCGGGGAGATCTTCGCCTTCTCGAGCTCGACGGCGACCTCTATTACGTACACCAGCTCGTCGAGCATCCCGGACGCGATCAACGGCACACAGGTGGTGACCAACAAGCTGGTGCTGACGCTGACCTCGGGCTCGGCGACGGTGGTGTCGACGGGGGGAGCACTGGGACCTCCGGCGGACAACAGCAACGGGGCGATTCAGCGACTGTTCAAGATCACCAGTGGGACCAGCTTTTCGATTCGGGTGGACGTGCAGGGGAGCGACCCGCACTTTGCCCTCGGCAACGTGCTGTCGGCGGTGTTCGACCCGACCCACACCTCGGGGGGTACGGACATCAGCAAGGTCGATTTGGGCTTCTACTACTCGGACTGCGGCGACGGGGTGGTGGACAGCCCCGAGCAGTGCGACTTGGGCGGTTCCAACGGCAGCGCGACGTCGTGCTGCACGACTTCGTGTACGTACCGCTCCTCGAGTCAGACCTGCCGCGTGTCGGCGGGCATCTGCGACGTTGCGGAAATGTGCACTGGTTCGAGCGCCACGTGCCCGGCCAACGGCTTCCAGCCGAGTGGCACGGTGTGCCGCACCGGCTCGGGCGACTCCTGCGATCCGGACGAGACCTGCACCGGCGGCAGCGCGAGCTGCCCGGCGGACGTGGTGGCGCCGAGCGGGACGGTGTGCCGCACCGGCTCGGGTGACTCCTGCGACCCGAACGAGACCTGTACCGGAACGCCGGGGGCGACCTGCCCTCCGGACGTCGTGGCGAGTGCCGGCACGGTCTGCCGCGCCGGCTCGGGTGACTCCTGCGATCCGGCCGAGACGTGCTCGGGCACGCCGCTGGCGACCTGTCCGCCGGACGTGGTGACGCCTTCGGGGACCGTGTGCCGCACGGGCTCTGGCGACTCGTGTGACTTGGACGAGACGTGCACCGGGACGGCGGGCCAGGCCTGCCCGGCCGACGATGCGCCGGGCAACGCCGGCGTCGTGTGCCGCACAGGATCGGGCGACCTGTGCGATCCGGACGAGACCTGCACCGGGACGCCAGGGGCGACCTGCCCGCCCGACGTGGTGTCCAGTGCCGGTACCGTCTGCCGTCCTGCAGCCGGAGACTGCGACGTGGAAGAGCAGTGCGACGGCACGGTGGGAGATGCCTGCCCGCCCGACGTGTTCGTGAGCGCCGGTACGGTCTGCCGGGCCGTTACCACGGGCGACGTCTGCGACGAGGAGGAGGTGTGCGACGGCTCGAGCGCGGCCTGCCCGCCCGATGCCGTGAAGCCGGCTGGTACCGAGTGCCGTGCCAGCAGCGGCGAATGTGATCCGGCCGAAGACTGCGACGGGTCGAGCAAACAGTGCCCGCCCGACACCTTCTCACCGGACGGCACATCATGCACCGACGACGGGATGTTCTGCACCGGCGTCGAGACGTGCCAGAGCGGCGCGTGCACGGGAAGCGGCGATCCGTGCGGTGGGGCGTACTGCGACGAGATCGAGGGCATCTGCCTGTCGGGCGGCTGCCCGTCCGGGCCGCTGGCCTGCCGCTCGGCGACGAAGTCCATCTTCCTGGTCAAGAACAAGACGCCGGACAGCAAGGACAAGCTGATCTGGAAGTGGATCAAGGGCGAGTCTACCGACCAGACCGAGTTTGGCGATCCGACGACGAGCGCCGACTACAGCCTGTGCGTGTACGCCGGGACGACGGCCTCCCTGGTGGCCGAGCTCGACGTGATGCCCGACGGGACGTTGTGGAAGCCCATCGGAACCAAAGGCTACAAGTTCAAGGACAACACGCTCACCGAGTACGGCGTCCAGAAGGTCATCCTCAAGGGCAGCGACCAGAACAAGTCGAAGGCGCTGGTGAAGGGCAAGGGAGACAACCTGCCCGACCTGCCGCCGGCCTCCGACCCGATGCTGGCCCTGGACCTGCCGGTGAAGGTGCAGCTGATCAACCAGAGCAACGGGATCTGCTTCGAGGGCGTGTACGACACGCCCGACATCAAGAAGAACGAGCCCGCGTTGTTCAAGGCCAAGGCGCAGTAGCGGCTTGAAGGTTGTTGGTTGTTGGGTTGTTGGTTGTTGGTGATCCAGCAGCCAACAGCCCCACAGCCAACGACCCGCCGGCTGCGCGAATCGCCGGGCAAGGACCGATCGCTGAGCGCCCGCGGTATGGCGGGCGGCAGGCCTACTCGGGCGGCGCGGGCTGCGGCGTGCCGCTGAAGGCCCAGTAGCCGTCCGGGACGGTGGCCGGCCGCGCGTGCTCGATGTACTCGCGCGCCGACGGGCGCGCCCACTGCGCTTCGGCGTAGGCGCGGACCCGCGCCGGCACGTCCTCGCGGTTGAGAATCAGGCGGTGCAGCATGAAAGCCAGCTCGCTGTCGGCCAGACACCAGGAGCCGAACAGCGACCCGCCGCCGGCCGGGATCGACTGCTCGGCGACGCGGATCAGCTTGGCCGCGTCGCGCGCCGCGGCGTCCGAGAGCGGCGGTAGCCGGAAGCGATAGAACATCGTGACCGTGGATCGTTCGTCGCGCAGCGCGCCGAGATCGGAGCGCATCCACGCCATCAGCTGCCGGGCCTGCGCCCGCTCGCGGACGCCGGCTGGGAAGAGCCGCGCGCGGCCGGTCGGCGGGAAGACATCCTCCAGGTACTCGGCAATGGCGCTCGATTCGCTGAGACGAAAGCCGTCGTGCTCCAGCGCCGGCACGCGCGCCGTGAGCGAGGCGTCGCGGTACGAGGGCTGGAGGTGTCGGCCCTCCACCAGCGCCACCTCCTCCACGTCGAACGGAATCCCCTTCTCGCGGAGTGCCACGAAGCTGGAGAAGACGTAGGGGCTGATCCACAGGGTCTCACCGTACAGGGTGCAGCGCGTCGCGTCGGTCATGCGGCGACGCTATCTCGCGCCGGACCCAGCCGACAAGCGCCGCGTTTCGACGGGCGAGGAACCCACCCTCAGCCTCAGCCCGAGCCCGAGCCTCAGCCTTCTTCTTTCTCCTGTCAGGAAGGCTGAGGCTGAGGCTCGGGCTCAGGCTGAGGCTAAGGCTGAGATCAGCGCGGTCATGCCAGGTGGATCTCGGTCGGGGTGTTCCGCAGGCCGCGGGCGGCGCGTTCGGCGAGGTGGCGGCGCTCGAGGGCCTCGAGATCGTCGAACAGCTCACGGCCGGCTTGTGTGAGCTCGGCGTGGGCGCGCAGCATCTCCATGCCCTCGTGGTTCTTCAGGTCGATCTCGGATAGGCGCCGATCGAAGTCGGGAGTCGCGGCCAGCGGGTGGCCGCCGTCCCGCATGCGGCGGTAGAGCTCGGCGACGGGGAGGAAGGCGTGCACTGCCAGGAGAATGCCCCACAGCGGGCGGGGGTCGGGGCGCACCGGGCTCTTGTAGAGGGGATGGAAGGCGTTGGTGAGGTAGTCGGCGCTGTAGGCCGAGACGTTGAACTTGTTGTGCTGGAACTCGTGAATGACCGCCTCGGTCATGATCATCACGCTCGGGTGGAGCGTCAGATAGACGGTGCCGACCGCCTCGCGGTAGGAGGCGGAGAGGTGGCGCACGGCGTCGTAGCCGACGGGGATGACCTGGTGGAGCATCGTCTCCATCTCGGCGAACTCACCGGGCAGGAAGCGTTCGACCAGGGCGAAGGACTGCTCGAGCGCGCCGACCCATTCCTCCTCCGAGCGCTCGCCGAGGTCGATGTGGTTGCCGGCCTTGTCGGGGTGCGCTTCGAACTCGGCGATGGGGTTGTGGTCGACGGTGGCGAAGTGGGTGACCTTGTCGACGCGCCGGAATCGCCGCTCGAAGGCGAAACCGCCCGAGCCCTCGGCGAGCGCGCGATGCATGGCCTCGCGATTCACCGGCAACCGCGCCAGCTCGCTGCCGCCGCCGAGCGCGGCGACGTGGCTGGCGGAGAAACGCAGGCCGGTGGCGCCGGCGGGCGGGACGAGCTCGCCGCCGATCGCAAGCGAGGCGAGGCGCGGGGCGCCGTGCTCCCAGAGGACCGACGGGCCGTCCGGGAGGAGCTGCCGGAGCGCCATTTCGAAGAGCAGATGCGGGATCATCTCCGCCGCCGCCTGATCGATGCGCGCGCGGTACGCCTCCATCTCGTGTCGGAGCGCGACGCACTGCAACGGCGTACTCACCGCCGGCGCGGCGAAGCAGCTCAGCATCGCCCGCCGGCCCTGCTCGAGCCCCCGTTGCACCAGCGCGGCGATACGCCCGTGCGCGGGCCGCAGGGCGGTGGGGAGCTCGGCCTCGATGTCGAGAAAGCGCCGGCAACAGGCGGTCAGGTAGCGGACGTAGGCGCGGGACAGAGCGCGGGTCTCGTCGACCGGCTCCGCGGGGAGGACGAGGCCGCGGCCGCCGGTCGTGGGAGCAGGGCCGGTCCCCATGGCGGCGTTCGTCACTCGATGATGAAGTGATCCAGGGTGCGGTTGGTCGTCCACAGCCGGAACATCTCCATGTCCCGCTCGTCGGCCGACTCCAGCTTGTGCATCAGGTAGTCGAAGATCGACTTGTGCTTCTTGCACCAGGTCGAGTCGCGCATGTGCCCGTGCAGGCTGCCCTGGGTCTTGTAGTTGTACTCCACCTGCTGCCCGCACCACGGCTTGTAGACGCAGCTCACGCAGTCGGGATGGCCGTCGTTCAGGCCGGCCATGACCAGGGCGCGCGTCCCGGCGTTGGTCATCAGCTCGTGGTAGCTGTCGGTCACGCTGCCGATGCGGAACATGTCGTCGCCCATCGAGGCGACGAAGCGCCCCTCGTCGGACGAGTAGATGCTGCCGTCCGGCGCGTAGCCGAGCTGGCCGATGCAGGCGCCGCCGGGGATACGCAGGTCGAGGTAGTTGGGCTCCTCGTCGGCGAGGATCTTGTTGAGCATGATCGCGGCGTGCCGCTCCATCACCTGGACGCCGCGCCGATTGAGCTCGATGATGTAGTCGACGGCGTTGGCGTAGAACTCCAGGAACTCGTCCATCGAGTAGCCGAGGGTCTTGACGCTGCGGGCGGCGAAGCCGAACGGGTCGAGCTTGCGCAGAAAGATGGCGCGGCAGCCGACCTCGACGAACTGGTCGACGATGTCCCGCCAGCGCGTCAGGCTCGGCCGGGTGACGGTCGGCAGCGCTTCGACGCGGTAGTGGTTGACGTCCAGACCCATGTCGGCGTAGCGCTGGTTGATCTTCTTCATCCAGCCGACGACCGTCTCGTGACTGTTGCCGCCCTTGAAGACGCGAATCTTGTTGTGCAGGTCGGCCGGTCCGTCGAGGCTGGTGCAGATCTGGACGCGGCGGTCGAGCAGGTAGTCCAGCTTCTCGTCGTCCATGAGGGACAGGTTCGTCACCAGCGCGAAGGACAGGACCTTCCCGGCCGTGACGTTCTTCCGCCGCGCGTACTCGACGACGTGCCGCAGCACGTCCCAGTTGGCGGTCGGCTCGCCGCCCTGGAACTCGATGGTCAGCGCCCAGGCCGTGGTCTGGAAGGCGAAGTCGACGGCGCGCTCGGCCACCTCGATCGACATGTCGGTGTCGGTGCGCTCCATGCCGACGATCGAGCTGTGGCAGTACTGGCAGCCGTGGTTGCAGCGGTGGGTCAGCACGAAGGCGTGCAGTGTCGGACCCTGGAACAGGTACTGCTTCTTGCGTCGCCAGCGCTCGGCCTGGGTGTGAAGATCGACCTCGCGAGCGATGAAGTTGGCGCGCGCGAGCTTCTCGTACAGGGGCTCGCCCGGCTGCGGCCGCCCCTCGACGAAGTCGCGGAACTCGTCCGTGCCGAGCAGCAGCCAATCGCCGAGGTCGTTGCTGATCAGAACCTTCTCGCCGATCACCCGCTGGTTGAATGGCAGCGCGAGCTCGGGGTTCCACCGGTCCGGGCTGGAGAGCTGGGTGAAGTCGACCTGTCGCCCGCGCGGCAGCAGGTGGCTCGACGCGAGGATGCCGGACCGCGCCTCGATCGATTCGCCGGTATCAAGCATGGCGGGTCTTCCGGCGCACCGCCGTGTTGGCGAGAGCGAAGTTGCAGAACTCGGCGACGACGTCGCCCTCGACCTCGCGATCGATGCCGGAGACGTCGACGACGAAGTGGTCGCCCTCGGGGCGGACCGCGAAGGAGGCGAAGTCGGCGAAGGTGGCCGCTGCGTCCGTGATCGCCTCCCGCATGTACAAGGCGCGGTGGAGCTTCACGCTGGCGGAGTCGCTCTGGCTGGCGGGCGATGTCATTCCTCGAGTGCCCCTTTCTTGGCCTCCCAGGGGGTGGCGATGCCCTGCGGGTCGTCGAGAAAGCCGTCGTCGGCGGAGTCCTGCAGGTCGATCATGGCCGTCTCCTCCTGCATGGAGCCGCCGGCGGCGCCGGTGATCGCCAGGCCGGTGATGTCCTCGAGGATCCTCTGATTGGCCCGCACCAGCCTCTGGCGCAGCGCCTGCGCGAGCAGCTCGTTCTCGAACTCGCCGGCCATCGCTCGCAGCGTCGGCTCGTCCAGCGCCTGCTTGCCGCGCAGGTGCACGAGGAATCGAGACCCGTCGCGGTCGAGCAGCACATAGGCGCGGTCGAGAAACACGTAGGCGGCGGCGTAAAGCACGTCGCGCGGGTACAGGCCGGTATCGAGCGACAGCGTCAGGGTCGACGTTCCGGCGTCGAGCGTTTCGATCTGTGAGTGGGTCATGCGTCAGCCTCTGAAGAGAGAATTGGATTTTACCACGAAGGACACGAAGAGCACGAAGAAAAAGGATTTCGAAATCAAGCCGCGGATGGGGCCTCCCGGGTCGTGATCTCCGAGGGGAGCTGCGGGCGTACCTCCTCGTCGCCGTAGCGCTCGAGGTAGTCGCGCCGGAGTCCGAGGCAGGCACCTTGGAAGTACCGGCACGTCGCGCACTTCTCGGCGTACGTGTTCGGGGAGATTCGGGATTCCCACAGCGCGAAGGTGGCGCGCGGCGTCACCACGAGCACCTTGTCCTCGCGCAGGTCCGCGACGTGCTCCTCGTAGCCGGGCAGCATGCAGGGGGGGATGTGACGGGAGACGACCGAGACGCCGAGCTTCTTGCCGCGCTCGAAGGCGGCGACGATTCCCTCGCGCATGACGGACACGGGCAGCAGCGACGCCAGGTTGTCCTTGTTGCGATCCGACAGCGACACCAGCCAGAGGTTGAACGTGTCGATGCCGAGGCCGGCCCAGTGCTCGACGATGTCGGCGAGATGCATCCAGGTGTCGCTCTTGATGATCAGATCGCCGACCGGCTTGTGCCCCAGCGCCGCCAGGTTGCGCACGCCCTGTGTGACCAGCCCGAAGGCGTCCGACCGGCCCATGATCTTCTCGTACAGCTCTGGGGTGTGCGCCATGAAGGAGACGTGGAACTCGTTGATCCCCGCCTCGACCGCCTCCTCGGCGAACCGGCGATAGGAGTACATCAACGCGTTGGAGGGAACCTTGATCGAGCGGTAGCCGCGGTCGCGGCTCCACCGCACCAGCGGCAGCAGGCTGCGCCGGATCGTCGGCTCGCCGCCGCCGAAGGCGACCCTGGTCGCGCCGCGCGCGCGCGCTTCGGCGAGCTTCGCCATGATCGTGCCGGTCGCCATGTTCTCCCGCCGCATCTCGTCGGTGATCGAGCAGTAGTCGCACTGGACGTTGCAGGCGTAGCCGATCTGCACGTCGACCAGCACGTCCGCCCAGTCCACCCACTGCTCGCCGAGGCGAAGCTCGCTCATCGTCACGCCACCGCGACGACCGGGCGCGCCCGCTCGACGCGCATGTCCGGCTTCTCCTGGGCGAAGACCTGGAACCCCTCGCAGGCGGTCGTCCACGGACAGTCCGTGCAGACGTCGCGCTTCTCGCGCCGCGCGCCCAGCCATTGGTAGAGGTTGACCTGCTCGGGGAAGCGCGGGTCGGCGGCGAAGACCATGGTGCGGCCGAGCTTCTGCAGGTCGCCGGCGACGTACTGCTCGTAGCCGGGCAGGGCGCAGAACTGGGCGTTGATGACGTGGATCTGGATCTGGTCGGCGTAGAGGTCGATCACCTCCATCACCGCGCGCCCGGCTTCGTCGAGAGGCGGCACGACGTCTTCGTAGGCGCGGCCGAACGGCGTGGTGAACTGGAAGTTGATCTTGGAGAATCCCTTCGCGATCGCCAGTGCGGTGAGCGGCTTCAGGTGATCGAGGTTGCCGCGCACGATGGTGACGTTCATGCCCGTCTCGACGTGGGCGGGCCGCAGCGCCATGGCGTTGTCGATGCCGGCGATCGTCTGCTCGAAGCTCCCGGGCGCGTCGGTCGCCGCCTCGTGTACCTCGGCCGTCGCTCCGTGCAGCGAGATCAGCAGATGCGTGATGCCGCTGTCGAGAACGCTCTGGGCGAAGTCGCGGTCGCGCAGCAGGCGTCCGTTGGTCGTCAGGTTGATCGAGCGATAGCCGAGGTCGCGCGCCAGACGGATGGCGTCGACCAGGCGCGGATGCGTCGTCGGCTCGCCGCCGTCGATGTCGAGCTGATCCGTTCCCTCGTCGCGGTGCTGGCGCAGGATGGCCTCGATCCTCTCCCAGCTCAGGGCCGCCGAGATGCGATCGCCGGTGGCGCAGAACACGCACCGGTTGGCGCATTTGTACGTGATGTTCATGATCAGCTTGCGGGCGTTGCTCGCCGCCATCTTCATGTCGAAGGCGGCGCGCGCCTTGGCGACGTAGCCGGGCGGGCAGTGCGGCGGATCGTAGCAGGGGCGGTGCTGAAACAGAGCGCCGTCCTTCAGATCGATGCCTTCGGGCGGGATGAGGCCGAGCGCCGCGCACTGCTCGTGCAGCGCCGTGCCGCGGATGGGAGTGGCGAACTGCATGGACGGCCAGGCGCCGAAGCGCTCGTACAGCTCCCAGGCCATCTCCAGGGTGGCGGTGATGTGGGCCGGCGTCTCCCACGGAAAGCCGATGATGTAGTGGGTCATCAGCGGCACGCCCAGCTCCTGGCACCAGGCGGCGACGCGGTGGATCGCCTCGAGCTTCTGGCCCTTGCCGATCGGGCCTTCGAGGTCGCTCTGCGTGGCGCTCTCCGCCGAGATGCTGAGCATGCTGACGCGTCCCTGCATGAGCGCCACCGCTTCGCGGCTCAGGTGATCGGCGCGCATGCCGTTCGGGAAGTCGTAGGTGAGATCGAGGTCGTTGAGGGCGGCGACCAGGGCGGTGAAGTCCGGCCGCACGTTCACCATCTCGTCGAGCACGATCAGCTTGCGGGCCCCGAACACCGTGCGCAGCAGATACGCCCAGTGCTTCAGACGCGACAGGGGGATCGGCTGGTAGAGCTTGCGCCCGGTCTGCCGCCAGCCCGGGTTGCTGGTGCAGAAGATGCAACGGTGCGGGCAGCCCATGCTGGTGACGAACGAGCGCGTGCCGACGCCGACGCCGAACGTGTTCTGCCAGGAGCCGTCGCCGAAGCAGCGGTCGAGGAACCGATCGAAGTGACCGAGATGCAGGCCGTCCAGGAAGTGGAACGCCTCCAGCGGATCGCCGCCGTGCTCGCCGGCGTCGCGCAGGACGCGGCGCGCGCCGCGCAGACCGGCCAGGTACTCCGGATCGCCGAAGAAGCGCTCGCCCGGATACTTGAGGATGGCGTCCAGCTCGGGATACTGCGCCAGCACCCCCTCGCCGTCGTAGTCCATGTAGTGCTGGCCGCCGATGTAGCCGTCGCAGAGCAGGAACACCGCGCGGGGATACTGCTGGCGCAGCGCGGCGATCAGGTCGCGCGTCTCCGGGTGCGCCGCCTCGATGCGCAGGAACACCGTCGCCCCCAGCACCACGACGTCGTACGGGTCGTCCGGCAGGCCGGCGATGAACTCGTCGTGCTCGACGCCGAGAACCCATCCGCCCTCGGGGCGGCGATGCCGTCCGGAGGAGGGCAGGGCGAAGGCGTCGTAGACCTCGACCTGCGCGCCCGCACGCGCCGCCAGCCCGGCGCACGCCAGCGGGCCGTGGTTGGCGAAGTAGGGGTAGTCGATGAAGTCCTCGTCGAGGACGAGCGGCGGGTTGACGAACAGATATCTCGGCATGCTCAGATCGCCCGCTGCATCGCCTGCTGCCGCTTTTCGAGCGACGGCTGCTCCGTCTTCGAGCGCCGCCCGCGCCGGTTCAGCAGCCGCGACAGGAGCTCCGGCGAGGGCTGCTTCCCCAGCACCTTCACGATCACGTCGGTGGGATCCTCGAAGAGCGGCGAGAGCTCGCGCTCGTCATAGCTCCTGGCCATGGAGAACATGCCGGCGCAGATCGGGTCGAAGCGGCAGACGTCGCACGCGTTCCCCTTGCCGTGCAGGAACTCCTTCTGGTGGACGAACCCTTTGAAGTCGAGGAACTTGATGCAGCGCTCCTCCTCCTTGATGATCTTGCGCGCCTCGGTGGACGCCCAGGCGAAGCGGCGCATGTAGCACAGCGGCACGCGCTCGGCTCGAAACGACCGCCCGGTGTCGACGAGGTACTGCATGGCCTTCTCGAGCGACGCCTGGAACTCGTAGTGCCGCGGAATGCAGTCGGGGTTCTCCTCCGCCCGGTTGCCGTCCGGATCCATGTTGTTCCAGACGAAGTGGCGGATGAACGGAAAGTTCTCGCAGATCCACTGGACGTTCTCGTGCAGGTGGTCGCAGTTGTAGACGTTGATCACCGTATTGATGTCGCAGGTGATCCCCATCTCGGGAACGTTCTCGAGGCACTGCACGAGGACGTCCCAGGCGCCGCGGTACTGGGTGATGAAGTCGTGCACCTCGCGCCGGTAGCTGTGCAGCGAGACGTGGATGTGGGTCAGGCCGGCGTCGACGCAGCGCCGGAAGAAGTCCTTGTCCGCCAGCTTCTGGCCGTTGGTGATCATGCGGCTGAACAGCCTCTTCTCGCGCGCGTACTCGAGCGCCGGGAAGAGAAGCTCGGAGATGCTCGGCTCTCCGCCGGTCAGAATGACGCCGTCGTAGCCCATCTCGACCAGGTGATCGATGTTGGCGCGCATTCCCGCCTCGTCGAGGTGCACCCCCGTCGGGGGGTTACTGCAGAATTGACACTTCTGGTAGCAGTTGCGCGTGAGCTGCAAATAACCGAGATTCGCCATCGAACGAGACCGCTTCCGCTATGCCGGCGGAGGAGCTTCCTTTTCGAGCCGCAGCTGCAGCCGGCGTTGGCGCGCCTCGCGCGCCCGCTGCGTCTCCACGATCAGTTGGTCGACGGGAGCCTTGTCGGGCGCCGCGAATCCGGGCAGGCTCGGCGCCACCGGCTCGACGGGCCGCCCGTCCCGCAACCGCCGCGGCGGCTGCGGGCGCAAGCGCAGCATCTGTTCCTCTGCGCGGTCGGCCCACTCGCCCTGGCGCAGCGGATCGAGCTGCGCGAATCCCTGGTCGCGGAGAAAGTTGATGTGGGCCCCGTCGCAGCGGTCGTTCACCCGGCAGTCCCGGCAGCGTACCGACTTCCCCCAGTAGCCTTCGGCGACGTGCATGCGTGCCAGCTCGCGGGTGGCGACGCGTCCCGTCTCGGGATCGAACAGCGTCCTGGGCAGGACCTTCGGCGCCTCGCACAGCTGCGTGTGCGGCGCCAGGCAGGCCGGCAGACCGCTGACCCGCACCGGCAGGTCGAGCTGTGCGAAGAACCCCTTCGGATCCCGCACGTCGTCGTCGGTGGCGTCCTTCAGGAGCTCGTGGCTGGGCTGATGCACGCGCAGGCGCGGCAGGTGTGCCTGCACGAGATCGCGATGGGAGAGCAGCCACGGCCCGGTGCGCTGATTGAGCTCGATCTCGACGTCGACGCCGGCGGGAATCTCGTCTGCCGACAGCAGGACGTCGAGGTGCTCGGGCTCGCGCACGTTGACGAGCAGCGGATTGCGCACCACGCGTGCGGTCGACGGCGCGCGAGAGCTGCCTCGGCCTCGCGTAGATGCCGATTCCCTCGTGCACCGGCAGGCGCTCGAGGTCGGACAGGTCGTCTACTTCGAAGCCGAGATAGGCCGAGCCATAGGGGAGATCGCCGGGCGTCAGACGCGTGTTCTCCGACCACTGCTTCTCGTCCGCCGCCCCGATCCACCACACGTCCCAGGTGGCGTGGTTCTGTCGCTCGACGACCCGATCCGCCGTGTTGCAGAACGGCTCGATGAAGCAGTACTGGCAGCGCTCCTTCTCGCGGCATTCCAGCGGCACGCCTTCGTCGAGGTAGCGCCGCACCTGGAAGCGGCGGCCGTTGACCTCGTCGAGCATCTTGTGCGGGTCCTGGATGAGGTCCTCGAGACCTTCGAGAAACTCGACCGGGAAGCGATTGGTCCAGATGACGACGCCCGGGTGGCGGTTGAGGCGAAACACCTTCTGCAGTCGCGGCAGATGCTCGACCGGATCGTAGAAGAGATCGTTGCGGTTCTCGAACGCCACCCCCTGCGGAATGACGTGCAGGAGATCGAACTCGCGCACGCCGACCGACAGGCAGAGGTCGACGATCTGGTCGATGTACTGCACGTTCTGCTTGTTGATGCAGACGTCGACGTTGACGATGATGCGGCCCTCGCGGATCGCCCGCATCATCCCCTTCATCAGCTTGTGGAAGGCGCCCGGCGTGCCGGTCAGCCGGTCGTGCAGCTCCGGCGTGTGGCCGTGCAGGCTGAACGTGATCTCGCCGAGCCCCGCGTCGACGGCGGCCCGGTAGAACTCGCGCTGCGAGAACATCACGCCGTTGGTGACGGTTTGGACGCGGCTGTATCCGACCTCCTTCGCATAGCGACAGAAGTCGACGAACTTGGGGTGAATCGAGCCCTCGCCGCCCGAGAGAATGATCTTGTCCGCGTTCAGCTGATCGCGCCCGCGCTTGATCTCGCGGCGCACGTCCTCTTCGAGCAGGTACACGCCGCGCGGCGTGTCGGTGTCGAGACAGAACACGCAGCGGCTGTTGCACGCCGTCACCAGGCGCACCCAGTGCTTCCTGACGTTGGCGACGCGCTCGCGCGCCAGCATCCGGCGTTTCAGATGTTCACCGTTCAAACGTTCGCCGTCCATCGCTTTGACCTCGCTGTGCTCTGCCACCCGACCGCCGTACCGGGACAGCCGGACGCGGCGCACGACTCGGCGCCCTCCAGACACGTCTCGAAAGCGCCGACCGGATCGGATCCGCATGGTCGATAGGGCACGCTCCTGCCGCAATGGATGGCCCGCTCCGCCGCCGCGCTTCCGCCCGCGGCGCCGTCCTCGACGGCGAGACCCTGCTGCTCGCACAGGCAGCGCGGCAGGACGCGCAGCAGCGCCGAGCGGGTTCGCCCCGACGGCAGCTCGCGGGCGCAGCGCGCCAACTCGTCCAGGGAGGAGCCTTTCGCCGACAGCCGAAAGCGAGGCTCGCCCGGCAGGGCGTTGCGGTCCCAGGCCTCGGCGAGGGCCGGGACCCAACGCGCGTCGTGCAGGATCGCGTAGGCGCCGACCGGGATCTTGGCGTGCCGGCGCAGGCGTTCGAACGCGCGCAGCGTGGCGGCGAACGCGCCGGGGATGCCGCAGTGCGCGTCGTGCGTCGCCGCGTCGGGCCCGTACAGGGCGACGTCGATGCGCCGCAGATCTTTCAGCCGGCGCAGGTCGAGGTCGGACCAGTCCACCGCCGCGCTCGCTTCGCCGGCGACCTCGACGTGCGGAAACAAGCGCACCGCGTCGTAGATCAGGAGCGGTGCTTGCGGATGCGCGAGAAGATCCGCCCCCACCAGTCGCAAGCGGGAGGGCCGATACCGCGCCGCCTGCACCAGGCGTGCGCGCACGACGCGCGTCGACTCGTGCGCCTTCGCCCCCTCGCCCGCGACGTCGGCGCAGGCCTCGCAGCGCACGCGATGCGGCCCGCGCCAAGCGAAGACCATGGGCTCCGATGCGCGAGCGGCCTGCTGATCGCAGACGTCCTCGCGAAGTCTGGCGACCGACGCCTCCGGCTCGGCGAACTCCTCCCAGCCGAAGCGGGAAACGTAGTCCGGCGGCACCCCGGCACACTGCGGCGAGCCGGGGCAGCTCGCGCAGCCGACGCCCGCTTCCACCCGCGTTAGGACGCTGCCATCGGGCATCACCCAGAGCTCGGCATCGGGCGTCGCGAACAGCGGGCGCAGGCGCGGCGCCACGCACTGGGGCAGGTCGCGCAGGGTGAGGCGCACGCGCCGCTGCAGTGCCACGGCAGCCGCTTCTTCCAGGCTGCTTCCCAGCAGCTCCAGGCGCGGGGACAACGGCACGAAGTCGGTGCCGTCCACGTCCTGCGCCGTCAGGCGCCGTACGCAGATCGCTCGCACGCCGAGACGCGCCAGGACCTCGACGGTTTCCGGGAGATGCGCCGCCGTCGGCCGCGTCAGAACGACATCCGCCACGACCGGCAGCTCCGCTTCGAGACAAGCGCGGATGGCGCGATGCGCCGTCTTCAGGGCGCCGGCCTGCCCGACCAACCAGTCGTGGGCGTCCCGGCGAGCGCAGTGAAAGGGGACGTGCAGCCGTTGTACACCGGCGGCGCGCAAGCGTTCCGCCACGGGTTTCGTCACGCCGCGACCCCACGTGCAGAGCCCGAGGTTCGCCGGCCGCAAGCGCGCCAGCTCGGCCAGGAGGTTCCAGACATCACCGCGTCGCAGCGGGTCCCCGCCGCCGACCAGGAAGGCGCCCGGTCGCTCGGCCACCGCGCCAGCGGCGCGGATGACCTCGCTCGACGGAAGCTCGTTTCGGGCCGGGGCGCAGCGCCACGGCAGGAGCGGCCCGCCTTCGACGAGCGAGAGCCGCAGATCGATCGCGGAAGTGCGCAGCGGTCGAGCCGGATGCTGTGCTCTTTCGTCGTTGCGCCGCATTACGGGAAAGGAAGCTCCTGTCGGTGGACCGTATCTATTAGTACGTAGAAGTAAACGCTTTCGCCCGGATGGGCCGATTCCGGTTCTTCACGCCGCCGCAGCCCACTCCCCCCTTCGCCAGCCCGAGCCCCTGCTCAACGGCCGTATCAGATTGCACATGGAGACGCCAATGTTTTTCTCGTCGATGGCGCCGAGATGACGCCACGGGCGCGCGCTGCGGAACGCGGGTGAACCGGACCCGTGCGACGCCGCCCGCGCACCGAGAGGCGTGCTGCCGCGCGCGCACCGCCAGTCGTGGTGGAATGGCCGAGCGGCGGTCCCATATCGGCGATGAAACGGACGTGTTGCCCCTCCGCCGAGGGTGCCATCGCCGCCCGATGGTATGGACGCGACGCCTCGCGCGGGCCCGGCGCCCCGGAAGGCAAAGCCTTGTGGGACAACGCGTTCGTCGACTCCCGCGATGTCTTCTGCGAACCCGCGGAGCGCGGGTTTCCCTTTTGGGGTTGGGAAATTTTTCGCCGGTGTGCCGGATTTCGCTTTACTGTCCGCGTTGCCTCGTGGTACTCACGTGATCGAGCATCATCCTTGTCAAGGGGGGGTATCCGTGCTGGACAACGAGCAAAAATCTACTCTATCGCGACGAGCGTTTGTCGGTAAGGTAGCTGTTGGCGCAGCCGGTGCGGCCGTTGCCTTGGCTGCCGGTGCCGGGCGGGCGGGGGCGTTGTCGTCCCCGCAGTCTCTGGCCGCGCGCCCCGAAACGGAGGGCGGCGACGTCGGGCCGATGGCGGAGCCCGCGCCGGCGAAACCGCTGGCCTCGGAAGTCGCAAGCCCGCAAGTGAGCGAGCCGCCTCCGTGGGAGTTGCTGCGCCCGCTGGCGCTGGGCTCGGTGGTGGCGCACGGCTGGCGCGTGGCCGACTTGAGCGGCGTGGAGAATGGTTCGAGCGTTCTCACGCTGCGCAACGAGCGCGGCCGCGAGCATCGCGTGCATCTCTGCCGCAACGACGGGCGTCCGCAAGGCCTGGTCTACACGAGGCGCCTGGATCTGGTGGTGATGAATGGCGGGCGGGGCGACCTGCCCACCGAAGAGGGCTTGGCCCAAGCCGTAGCCGAGTTGGCGCACGTGCTGGCGGCCAACGAGGCCGACCGGCGGCACGAGCCTCTGGTGACGGCACTGCTGCCGCAGGCGGAGCGATTGCGGTTGTTTGCGACGGCAGCGAGGTTGCGTTGAGGCATCGCCGGGGATCTTCGGCGGGCCGTGTGAGTCGGGATCGACAGGGGGGACGCGCGGTCGTCGACAGCGCGCCCATGGTGAAGGAGCGACAATGAGCGAAAAGAAGAACGGTCTGCCCTCGTTGCGGAAGAAGCCACTCGATTTCCTGAGCCCGGACGAGGCCCGCCAAGCGGTGAAGCCGGTGGCGGCGCTGGACGCGTCCGAGGCGGCGCAGGCCCTGCGCACGGAGCCCAACAGCGAGAAGATGCTGTTGGCGCAGCACATGTCGCACGCGTCGCACGGCTCGCACGGCAGCCACGGTAGTCACGGCAGCCACGGGTCGCACGGCAGCCACGGCAGTCACGGCAGTCACGGCAGTCACGGCTCGCACGGCAGTCACGGCTCGCACGGCAGCCACGGCAGCTGGTGAGAATACCGGTGCACGCAGCACCGCAGCGCGAACGGGGGGCGTCAAGATGACGTTATTTCGGCCATATGGGGAACAGTCAGTCGCGGATACCGCTGCGGTGTCTGAATTTGCGAAATCGCTTCGCGACGCACGCGGGAGGTGGGCGCTGCGGGGTGTGGCGGCCTTCGGGGCGCTGGCGCTGCTGGTGGCCGCTTCGAGCGCCTCGGCGCTGACGATCACCGGCGGGCCCAGCTACACGCTGCCGGGCGGCGGCTCCTGCTCGGTGAGCGGGACGACCGGGGTTACCGGTGGGGCGACGGTGACGTGCTCCTCGCTGAGCCTGGGCTCGCACTCGAACGTGTACTTCGGCATCCGCAACGACATCAACGCCAACGGCAACGCGACGGACGGCTCGGGGCCGACCGCGGGCGAGATCTTCGGCTACTCGAGCTCGACGGCGTCTTCCATCACATACACCAGCTCGTCGAGCATCCCGGACGCGATCAACGGCGGGCAGACGGTGAGCAACAAGCTGGTGCTGACGCTGACCTCGGGCTCGGCGACGGTGGTGTCGACGGGGGGAACTCCGGCGGACAACGGCAACGGGGCGATCCAGCGACTGTTCAAAATCACCGGTGGCACCAGCTTTACGATTCGGGTGGACGTGCAGGGGAGCGACCCGTTCTTCTCGCTCGGCAACGTGCTGTCGGCGGTGTTCGACCCGACCCACACCTCGGGGGGTACGGACATCAGCAAGGTGGACCTCGGCTTTTACTACTCGGACTGCGGCGACGGGGTGGTGGACAGCCCCGAGCAGTGCGACCTGGGCGGTTCCAACGGCCTGGCGACCTCTTGTTGCACGCTTCGTGCACATTCACCAGCGGCAATACCTGCCGCGCGTCAGCCGGGGTCTGCGACCCGGCGGAGACCTGCTCCGGATCGAGCGCGACCTGCCCGGCGGATGCGAAGAGCACGGCCGTCTGCCGTTCACTCGGCGGGCGTGCTGCGATCGTGGCGGAGAGCTGCGACGGCGTCGGACAACGGCTGCCCGGCGGATGGCTTCGTATCGGGCGGTACGGAGTGCCGCACGGTTCGAACGGTGCCTGCGACCCGGCGGAGCAGTGCACGGGGTCGAGCGCAAGCTGCCCGGCGGATGCGAAGAGCACGTCCGTCTGCCGTTCCTCGGCAGGTCGTGCGACCCGGCGGAGAGCTGCGACGGCGTGAACGACGACTGTCCGGCGGATTTGAAGAGCACGTCCGTCTGCCGTCCCACGGCGGGTGACTGCGACGTGGCGGAGAGCTGCGCCGGCGTCAACGACGACTGCCCGGCGGATGGCTTCGTGCCGCACGGCTTCGGGCGACTCCGCGCTCCGAACGGTGTCTGCGACCCGGCGGAGCAGTGCACGGGATCGAGCGCGAGCTGCCCGGCGGATGCGGAGAGCACCGCCGTCTGCCGCACCTTCGGCGGACGTGTGCGACGTGGCGAGAGTGCTGCGACGGCGTGAATGACGATTGCCCGGCCGACGGGTTCGACAGGCCGGCACGGTGTGCCGCCCGGCGGTCGACCTGTGCGACGCGGAGGAGGCCTGCGACGGGCAGGTACGAGCTTGCCCGGCCGAGATGCGATCCAGACGGCGGGCACGGTCTGCCGCGCCAGCGCCGGAAGCTGCGATCATCGAGGACCTGCAGTGCGACGGATCGAGCACGGCTGCCCGGCCGACGCGTTCGTATCCAGCGGCACCGTGTGCCGCGCCTTCCAGCGGCGTCTGCGACCCGGCGAGAGCGTGCACGGGCTCCGGACCCAGCCTGCCCGCCCGATGCGAAGAGCACGGCGTTCTGCCGAGCTTCGGCGGGTGTGTGCGACGTGGCGGAGGAGCTGCGACGGCGTGAATGACGATGGCCCGGTCGCCGGGTTCGACACCGGCACGGTGTGCCGACGCGGCCACGTCGGGCGATCTCTGCGACGAAGAGGAAGTCTGCGACGGATCGGGCACGGCGTGCCCGGCCGATGGCGTGAAGTCTGCCGGTACGGTCTGCCGCGCCAGCGCGGGGCTCTGCGACATCGAGGAGCAGTGTGACGGCTCCTCGAAGACGTGTCCGGCGGATGCAGTCGTGACCGGCGGCACCGAGTGTCGAGCGGTCGCCGGGGACTGCGACGTGGCGGAGCAGTGCGACGGGTCGTCTCCGACCTGCCCGACGGACACGTTCGTCAGCGCCGGCACCGTGTGCCGCGCCGTGTCGACGGGCGATCTGTGCGACGAGGAGGAGCAGTGCACCGGGTCGAGTGCCGCCTGTCCGGCCGATGAGGTTCTGTCGGCCGGCACGGTCTGCCGCGCCAGCGCGGGAGACTGCGACATCGAGGAGCAGTGCGACGGATCGACCAAACAGTGTCCGACGGACACCTTCGTCACAGCCGGCACCGTGTGCCGGGCCGTGTCGATCGGCGACCTGTGCGACGAAGAGGAGCAGTGCACCGGGTCGAGCGCGGCGTGTCCGCCCGATGCGGTGACGCCGGCGGGTACGGAGTGCCGCGCCAGCGCCGGAGTATGCGACGTGGCGGAGCAGTGCGACGGAACGAACAAGCAGTGTCCGCCGGACGGCTTCGACACCGGTACGATCTGCCGTGCCGCCACGTCGGGCGATCTGTGCGATGCGGACGAGGCGTGCGACGGATCGGGTGTGAACTGCCCGGCCGACGACGTCAAGGCGGCGGGAACGGTTTGCCGTCCGAGCGCCGACTTGTGTGACGCCGAGGAGCAGTGCAACGGCTCGAGCAAGCTGTGTCCGGCGGATGTCGTTGCCTCTGCGGGGACGGTGTGCCGGCCGGCCGCGGGCGAGTGTGACGTGGCCGAGGAGTGCGACGGGTCTTCCGCCGCCTGCCCGGCCGACGGCTTCGTGACGGACGGGACGTCGTGTACCGACGACGGCATGTTCTGCACCGGCACGGAGTCCTGCCAGAGTGGCGTGTGCGCTGGCAGCGGCGATCCGTGCGGTGGGGCTTACTGCGACGAGATCGAGGGCATCTGCCTGTCGGGCGGCTGCCCGGCCGGGCCGATGGCCTGCCGCTCGGCGGAGAAGTCCATCTTCCTGGTCAAGAACAAGACTCCGGACAGCAAGGACAAGCTGATCTGGAAGTGGATCAAGGGCGAGAAGACCAACCAGACCGAGTTCGGCGATCCGACTGACCACCGCCGACTACAGCTTGTGCGTCTATGCCGGCACGACGGCGACGCTGGTGGCCGAGCTGGAAGTGGCGCCCGACGGAACGCTTGTGGCAGCCGATCGGCAAGGACCTCCCCCAAGGGCTTCAAGTACAAGGACAAGACCGGTACGGAATACGGCGTCCAGAAGATCATCCTGAAGGGCAGCGACAAGCACAAGGTCGAAGGCTCTGGTGAAGGGCAAGGGAGACAACCTGCCCGATCTGCCGCCGGCGAACGGACCCGATGCTGGCCCTCGACCTGCCGGTGAAGGTGCAGCTGATCAACGACTCCAACGGGATCTGCTTCGAGGGCGTGTACAACTCGGGCGACATCAAGAAGAA
Source organism: uncultured bacterium (assembly GCA_963721115.1). GTDB lineage: Bacteria > Desulfobacterota > Binatia > HRBIN30 > CADEER01 > CAVRIA01. Next base: position 114,987 of record CAVRIA010000010.1, on the reverse strand, counting down.
CAGGCCCGATCTGTTCAAGGCCAAGTTCAAGCGCAGTAAGAAGCGCCTCGGCCAGGTATCGGAGAGCGACGGCGCCCCGGCATCGAGAGATGCCGGGGCGCTGTCGTTTTGGGGCTGCCGCCGGCCAGTACCGAGAGTTCCTGCGCCGCCTTCCTTGTGTTGCCGCAAGGTCCGCGATAGACGGCTTCTCTCCCGGTCCGAAGCGGCCGACACGACTGCGAGGAGCGTTCGACCGATGTCGTGGGATCAGCTCATCGACGTGCTGCGCAACATCTTCGTCACTCAGACGGGCGTTCTGCACGTCACGCCGGGACACGTCCTGATGTGGGGCGTCGGTCTCCTCTTTCTCTATCTGGCGACGGCGAAGAACTTCGAGCCGCTCCTCCTCGTGCCGATCGGGTTCGGCATCTTCATCGTCAACTTTCCGCTCACCCCGCTGATGGGGTGGAGCGAGAACGGGGCGCCCGAGTTCATCAACGTCTTCTACCACTACGGCCTCGAGTGGGAGATTCTTCCCTCGGTGATCTTTCTCGGTCTCGGAACGCTGACGGACTTCGGGCCGTTGATCGCCAATCCCAAAGTCCTCGTCGTCGGCGCCGGCGCGCAGCTCGGCGTCTTCATCACCTTCCTCGGCACTCTCCTCTGCGGTTTCACGCTCAAGGAGGCCGCCTCGGTCGGCATTATCGGCGGCGCCGACGGTCCGACGACCGTCTACCTCACCACCGCTCTGGCTCCGCATCTGCTCGGCGCCAACGCCGTGGCCGCGTACTCCTACATGGCCCTCGTGCCGCTCATCCAGCCGCCGGTCATGCGCCTCCTCACCACGCCGGAGGAGCGCGGCATCGTCATGGAGCAGCTCCGCCCGGTGTCGAGGCTGGAGAGAATGATCTTCCCCCTCATCGCGGCCGGGGTCATCGCCATTCTCATCCCCGCCGTGACGCCGCTGATGGGCATGTTCATGCTCGGCAACTTCATGCGCGAGTGCGGCGTGGTGCGCCGCCTGGTCGACACGGGCGGCGGAGCGCTGATGAACATCGTGACCATCTTCCTCGGCCTGGCCGTCGGTGCGACCATGCAGGCGGACAAGTTCCTCGGTCCCAAGCCGCTGATCATTCTCGGCTTCGGTATCGTCGACTTCGTGTTCTGCACGGCGGGGGGAATCTGGACGGTCAAGATTCTCAACCTATTCTCCAAGACCAAGCTCAACCCGCTGATCGGCTCGGCCGGCGTCTCGGCGGTGCCGATGGCGGCGCGCGTCTCGCAGGTGGTCGGACAGGAAGAGCATCCCGGCAACTATCTCCTCATGCACGCGATGGGTCCGAACCTGGCCGGCGTGATGGGCACCGCGGCGGCCGCCGGGATGTTCATCGCCATGTTCAAGTAGGTCGGCGGGATGGACTGGCTCTTCCGCTACGCGGATCCGTCGATCGATTGGAACTACGCGCTGATCACGCTGATGGTCCGCTTCGTCGGCGTGTTCGTCGTCATGTTCGTGATGCAGATCGCCCTGCAGGTGTCCGCCTTCGCCGTGCGCCGTCTCGAATGGCGGCAGGCGGGGGCGGACGGCTCCGCGGCGGAGGCGGCCGAGTCGGTCCCCGCCGCGGTCGCCCTGCCGAGCGACATCGACGAGGAGACGGCCGTTGCGATCGGCCTCGCCCTGTCCCTGGAATCGCGGCTCGCGCCGCCCCGCCCCGCCGGGACGTCCGCCTGGGCCGTCGCCGGGCGGCTCGCCCAGCTCGACCGGCTGCGCAGACGCTGAGCTCGGCGTACCCGACAATTCCGTGGGGTTCCCGAGTTCGCCATTGCCGCGAAAGCGGGAGTCTACGCGCCACCCGCGCAACCTCCCCGCCTGGATGCCCGCTTTCGCGGGCATGACGGTTGCCGTGAAGGCGGGAACAGAATCGGTGCGCAGACTCGCTTTGACTCAGCTCGGCTCGATCGTCACCAGCAGGTCGCCCTGACGGACTTCCTGCTGCGACTTGACCGCGACCGCCGTCACCACGCCGGCGATGCCGGCGAAGATCTCGTTCTCCATCTTCATGGCCTCGAGGACGAGCAGCTTGCTGCGCGCGGTCACCGGGTCGCCGATGCCGACGAGGACGTTCAGCACCACGCCGGGGATCGGCGCCAGCACCTGGCCGCTTCCTCCCGCCGCTGCCGAGGGCCGAGTGGCCGCCGGTGCCGCTGCGGCGCGTGGAACCGAGGCGGGCTCGGCGGCCGCCGCGACCGGCGCCGGCACGGCGGAGGAGCCGGTGAGCTCGACCGAGTACGGCGTTCCGTTCACGGTGACGAGGACCGAGCTGCCGAGGCGCGTCCCGACCTCGACCTTGTACTCCTTGCCCTCGATGATGAAGCGGTGCGTGCCCACGTCGTCTTCCGGCCGACCTACAGGGGAATGTTGCCGTGCTTCTTGGGCGGGTTGGTGTCGCGTTTGTTGCGCAGCATCTCCAGGGCGTTGACGATGCGCGGCCGGGTGTCCTCGGGGACGATGACGTCGTCGACGTAGCCGAGCTCGGCCGCCTTGTAGGGATTGGCGAACATGCGCCGGTAGTCTGCCGCCAGGCCTTCCCGCACCTGGGGGTCGGCGCCGGCCGCCCTGATCTCGTTGCGAAAGACGATGTTGACCGCGCCTTCCGGTCCCATGACGGCGATCTCGGCGGTGGGATAGGCGAGGTTGATGTCGCCCCGGATGTGCTTGGACGACATGACGTCGTACGCGCCGCCATAGGCCTTGCGCGTGATCACCGTGACCTTGGGGACGGTCGCCTCGCAGAACGCGTACAGCAGCTTGGCGCCGTGCTTGATGATGCCACCGAACTCCTGCGCCGTTCCGGGGAGAAAGCCGGGAACGTCGACGAAGGTGACGAGCGGGATGTTGAAGCAGTCGCAGAAGCGCACGAATCGGGCGCCTTTGACCGAGGAGTCGATGTCGAGGCATCCGGCGAGGACGGCCGGCTGATTGGCGACGATTCCGACCGGCCGGCCGTTGAAGCGGGCGAAGCCGACGATCATGTTGCGCGCGTAGTCGGGCTGGATCTCGAAGAAGCGGACGTCGTCGACCACTCGGCGGATCACTTCGTACATGTCGTACGGTTTGTTGGGATTGTCGGGAACGATGTCGTTGAGCGCCGGGTCGCGCCGCTCCGGGTCGTCGGTGGGCGAGACGACCGGCGGATCCTCGGTGTTGTTCTCCGGCAGGTAGGACAGGATCTCGCGGATGCGGGCGAGGCACTCCTCGTCGCTCGGTGCGTGCAGGTGGGCGACGCCGCTGCGGCCGGCATGGGTCAGGGCGCCGCCGAGATCCTGCATCGTCACCTCCTCGCGGGTCACGGTGCGGATGACGTCGGGGCCGGTGATGAACATGTAGCTGCTGCCCTCGACCATGAAGATGAAGTCCGTCATCGCCGGCGAGTACACCGCGCCGCCGGCGCACGGGCCCATGATGGCGGAGATCTGCGGGATGACGCCGGAGCAGAGGACGTTGCGCAGAAAGATGTCCGCGTATCCCGCCAGGCTCTGCACGCCCTCCTGGATGCGAGCGCCTCCCGAGTCGTTCAGCCCGATCACCGGGTAGCCCTGCTTGAGGGCGAAGTCCATTACCTTGCACACCTTCTGCGCGAAGGCCTCGCCCAGCGAGCCGCCGAAGACCGTGAAGTCCTGCGAGAACACCGCCACGGTGCGCCCGTCGATGGTGCCGTAGCCGGTCACCACGCCGTCGCCGGCGATCTTCTTGTCCCCCATGCCGAAGTCGGTGCAGCGATGGGTCTTGAACTTGTCGAGCTCGACGAAGCTGCCGGGATCGAGAAGGAGGTGGAGGCGCTCGCGCGCCGTCAGCTTGCCGGCCTCGTGCTGCTTCTCGACTCGCGCCGGCCCGCCGCCCTCCTCCGCCTCGGTGTGACGTCTGCGCAGCTCGCTCAGCCTCTCGTCGGCACCCATCTGGAACTCCTTGCCGGACTCGGAAACCGCTGCCTCGAAATCACGGCGGCAGGGGGGAAGTCAAACGCGGGCGATGGCTCCCGGGTTGTCCTTTGCCGGAAGCCCGGTGACGGGGTACACGTGCAGGACGAGCCCGGCGATGCCGTGACCCAATGACCGCCAGCGCTCAGGAGGACATTCATGACCGACGAGCCGAAAGTTCCGCCCAAGGATTCGCAGATTGCCATTCAGATCGACCCGGAGCACGGGACGGGCGTCTACTCGAACCTGATGATGATCAGCCACCGCAAGGAGGAGTTCAACTTCGACTTCCTCTTCCTCCAGCCGCAGCGCTCGCCGCAGGGCCAGGCCGTGGCCACGCTGCGCTCGCGTGTCATCACCTCTCCCGAGCACGCCAAGCGTATCCTGCGGGCGTTGCAGGACAACATTCGCCGCTACGAAGCCGCTTACGGCGAGATCGAGGAGGCGACCGACATGCCGAAGGTCATGCATTGAGGGGAGAGTGGTGAGTCGGGCGATGTCGTCTGCTAGCATCGCCCCGGCGATCCGATGGAAGACACGCCGCGCTTCGACCTCCTGCTGCTCGGGTATCGGAACGATCTGGCGCGGGAGCGCACCCGAACCTTCCTGCGCCACCTCCCCGAGGCGCTCGGTGGACCCGTCGACGTCGAGCCGCAGGCCGAGCTTCCGATCGTCCTGCTCCCCGGTATCGACCACGCCCTCGGCTTGGGGCTGGCGGGCCAGCTGCGCGACCGCGGTGCCTACGCCCGGCTGGTGGCAAAGGACCCGGTGGAGACGTCGTCCGCGAGGCCGCTCGCCGGCGGCGGCGTCTGGGCCTCGAAAACGCTGCTCGCGGTACTCGTCCTTCTCGTCGCCGGGACCGCCTATCTTCGCCTGATCGTTCACCCCGTGCCCCTGCCGCCGCCGGGATTCCGCGACGTCGAGCGGGGACCGGACCCCCAACTCTTCGCACCGGCGGAGGTCTCGGACGGACAGCACCGCCTCAACAGCGAGGCCGTGGCCCTGAACGACGAGGGCGATTTCGCCGCCGCGGCGGATCGCCTGCGCGAGGCGTTGCGGCAACGACCAGACGAGCCTGTGCTGCGGCGCAACCTGAAGACCGTTCTGCACAACTGGGCGGTCGCCGAGCTCAACGCCAACCGCCCCGAGTCGGCCATCGGTCTGGCCGAGGAGGGGCTCTCTCTCGGCGAGGATCCGGCTCTGTTGGCGGCCCTGGGGGTGGCGCAGGCGAGGACAGCGGACTGGGCGGCGGCTCGGCGGTCGCTCGAGCGCGCGGTGCAGCTCGGCGTCTCCGATCCGGGCACCCTGGTGGCGCTCGGCAAGGTCTACCGGCAGCAGGGGAACCGCCAGGCGGCCGTCGAGATGTTCCAGCGTGCCCGGGAGAAGGGGGCGGCGGGGATGGCGTTCGACAAGAGCCTGCAGCGGCTGGAGAGGGAGCTCGACGCCGAGTGGGGCTTCGACGAGCTGCGCAGCCCCCACTTCGAGATCAGCTTCTCCTCCGGCGAGAACCGCGAGGCGGCCCGGATCGTGCTCGGCAGCCTCGAGGAGGCGTACTTCATCGTCGGCCGCAAGCTCGATTCCTACCTGGGCGATCGCACCCAGGTGGTGCTCTACCCGGAGCAGGAGTTCCACGACGTCACGCAGGCGCCGAGCTGGACCGGAGGCGTGTACGATGGGCGCATCAAGCTGCCCGTGCGCGGCCTGCACGAGGCGGGGACGCTACTCGACCGCACCCTGCGCCACGAGTACGCCCACGTCGTGATCAGCCAGCTGACGCACGGCAACGTTCCGGTGTGGCTCAACGAGGGGGTGGCCATCTGGTCGGAGCAGGATCGCGCCGGTGAGCGCGTCGACTGGGCGCGCGACACGATCGCGGGACGCCAGCTCTTCCGGCTCGGCGATCTGCGCCGCCCCTTCATCGAGTTGCCCGCCGAGCAGGTGAACGTCGCTTACGCCGAGAGCTACCTGGCCGTCCACGCCATCGTCGACAGCTACGGCGAGCGCCGCCTGCGGGATCTCCTGGTTCGCCTGGGCACCGGCGAGAGCTTCGCTGCGGCCTTCCAGGATACCCTGTCGACGCCCATCGCCACCTTCGAGGACAATCTGATCCAGAAGCTGGTCGGGTAGAGACGTCAGTCGCGCCCCGGTTGCGCCGGTTCCTTCGAAGGGAAGCAGATGTTATTGCCGGTTTAACGAATTCAGCGTGAAATTAACGCCTTCTCTCTGTGGCGGCTCACCTGGCGAAACCAGGCGGGTGCTCGTCTGGGGCCAGAGCGAGCCTTGGGAGGAGTCATCTACGGTGGTGAGTCAACGTTATCGGGTCCCAAATGGTCTTCCCGAAGCGTCTGCCGCAGGCGCCGGTACAGGAACATCACCCGATGCCCCAGCGTCCAGCGTGAAACATTGTCTCCGTGACGTTCACGGGTTGCAAGCGGAGCCGGTCGACTGCGTTTCGAGAGCAGCGTGCCGGCGGGCGAGGGCCTCGTTCTGGCGAGCCATCCGTGAGTACTTGCCCGCCAGCAGTTCGTGGCGAAGATGGCTTCTCACCCTCCTGTCTGCTCCATCCCTGCTGGTCATAGGGCCGCAGAGCAAAGCTCACGGCCGGGAGTGCGCTTACGTCGTCAACTTCGAATCGGACAGCGTCGCGGAAATTGATCTCGCGACCGAGAGGCTGCGGAGAACGTTCCACTTGAACGCCATAGAGGGCTGTCGTGTGGAGCAGCCTCCGCAGGGCGTCAAGCCTTGGCACATTGCTCTCACGCCGGACGGCAGTCGTGCCTATGTGACGACCGGTCTTTGTCTGGTGCACGTGATCGATCCCATTCGCGGGGTTTTGGACTTGATTTCCGTCGGGCGTTTCGAGGGGCGATATCCCATCACCGCTGGCCCCGACGGGCAACGTGTCTACGTTGGTTACGAGAATTCGCAATTCGCTCCGCTCGTATCGATCATCGACACCCAAAGCGACGAGGTGCGCGAGACCATTCCGGTCCCCTCGCTACCGAACGATATCGAGATCTCACGGAATGAAGACCGTGCCTACGTTGCGGGAACACGTATCGCAGTCATCGATATCGCTGCCGGCGAGGTGATTCAGGAACTTGGTGGCGAACAGCAGTTCACCGAGCTCGCTGTGGGACCTGAAGGCCTCGCCTTGTATACTGGCTCGCGACCCTTGTTCCCCAATGAGGAGCCTCCACCTGGCATCTATATGTACGAAACCCAAGACAACATGCTCGCCAAATATGTTCCTCTACCAGGACCGCCGGCATCTATCGTGTTGGCTCCGGATGGAGGGATCTTTTATGCAACGACCGGAGGCGGCGTGGATGTTATCGACTCTTCGACCCTGGGAGTGTTGTCGGTCATTCCTGTGGAGAAAGGGATAGTAAGACTGGCCGTCACGGCCGATGGCAAGTACGCCTACGGAACTGCTGCTATTGGCGATTTTATAGTTAGGATCGATACTACTAGATTGATAGTCGACAAGACCATACCCCTAACGGATTGCGGCAAGATTCATGGGCAGGGCCGAGTTCCGAACGATCCTTATGCAGCGTGTCTGCCTAGCGATATCGCTATTGCCCCGTGTTTTTGCCCGAGTGACTGCAATCGCAATGGATCTGTAGAAATAAATGAGGTGGTCCAATCAGTAAATATCGGCCTAGGTCTGAAGACCTTGCCGGGGTGTCGAGTCGCTGATCCAAATGGAGACGGGCTAGTAAGTGTAGATGAAATCGTCGCTGCCGTGAATGCTGCGCTAGGCGACTGTGGATAAGGCGGTGCCAAGGAGAGATACCGGGGATCGAGTGGCTGTCTAGTCGGAATGGAGGGGTACGCCGGGAGCTAAACTGGCCGTCCACTCGATCGTCGACAGGTACGGCGAGCGCCGCCTGCGGGACCTCCTGGCCCCCGCATCCGGCCAAACCTTCGCTGCGGCGTTCCAGGACGCGCTGCCGACCCTGCTCACGGACTTCGAAGACGATCTGATCCAGGAGCTGATCGGACAGAGAAGTCAGTCACGCCCCGAGCTGTCGCCGGATGTTCCGAGCTGTGGAAGCTCACGAACTTTCGGAAGAAGCCCGCAGCCTGCCCCCTTCCTATTTGCCTACGAACCCGGGCGTACGCACGGGTGATCGTCTCAGGCTACTAGCCTTGATGAAGCGAAGGAAGCAGATGTTATCGCTGTTTTAACGAATTCAGCGCGAAATTAACGCCCTCTTTTCGTGTCCCGCGTCTGGCCTGGCTGAACCAGGTAGCTGCTTGTCCAGGGCAAAGTTAGCCATTGGGGACTCGCCGTGTTGGTCAGTCAACGTTACCGGGTGCCGGACAGAGGTTTCGATCGAGAATGGGAGGCGTTATGGAATGGCGTGTCATCGGATCTTTAGCGGCAGTTGTAGGAATCTGGAGCGCCGCGCCTCCAGTCTCTCGGGCGCTGGATTCAGTGAGTGATCCATCTCTCTATCCCGTGTTCATGGCCCAAGAGGTGCAGGAAGGTGTGCCAACCGGGGGCGGCGGCGCGAGTGGCATACCGATCGGCTGGCAGGGGATTGATGTCTCGCAACTCCCCGCGGACCTCACAGAAACGAACTTCTTCCAGAGATGGTGGAAAGATTTCAGTGCACACGCATATCCAGAAGGCTACGTGCGTGATGATCTCGTCCTAAACGCGTGGCAACAGATCGAGGATCTGAAGATTGGGCTGGGCGGCGAGGCCGCTTCTGCGGCATGGACGAATATCGGACCCGCTCCAGAAGTCGGGGAGTATCAGGGCGGAGCGAGTGGGCGGCCCACGGACATTGCCGTGAGACCGGGCAACCCAAACGAGTGGCTAGTCGCCACCGGCGGTGGCGGGATCTGGAAAACAACAGATGGGGGAGACGACTGGGTGCCGACCACGGACGATCAGCCTACGTTGGCGATCGGTGCCGTCGCATATGCACCCAGCAACCCCGCTATCGCATACGCGGGCACCGGAGATTTCGTCGGCCTTCCCGGTCTGGGTCTCCTGAAATCGACGGATGGTGGAGACACCTGGACATTTTCCGAGTCTGTCTTCATGGGCCAGCGATTCCACGACCTCCGTGTTCACCCCGCCGACCCGAACACCGTGATCGCAGCAACGTCGCATGGCATCTTTCGGACGACAGACGGTGGAAACACCTGGGCAAGAGCCCCGATACCCGGACTGCTGTTAGGTTCACCAGTCGCGGACGTGGGCACAGCGGTGGTGACTGACTTGGAGACAGATCCGACGAATTTCTCCCGACAGTATGCTGGCCTGCCGGATCGGGGGGGATTCCAGCTTGGTGTACTTCGATCCGCTGACGGCGGTCAGAGCTGGTCCATGATCGACGGCCCATGGGCAGGTCTCGCGTCACGCGGTCGTGTGGAGCTCGCGATCTATCCAGCAAATCCAAATGTTCTCTACGTTGGCGTGGAAGCTCCTAGCAGCGGAGACCCCTTCGTACGTTTGTGGCGCACGAACAACGCATGGTCATTGAGTCCTGCATGGCAGGAGATTTTGCAAGCGGGCATGACAGATCACGAGGGCGAAAGCGAGCCCCATGGTTATTGCGGGGCACAGTGCGGCTATGACAATGAGCTGATTGTCGATCCGAATGATCCGGATATTCTGTACGCAGCGGCGGTCCGGCTTTGGAAGTATGATGGTACAACTTGGAAGGATCTCACCCGCGGGCGAGAGTTCACGGGGATACATGCCGACCAGCACACGATGGCATGGGCGGGCGGCGAGCTGATCGTCGGGAATGACGGAGGCGTATGGAGCACTACCGACGGAGGGAGCACGTGGACCAGCCAGAATGCGAAGCTTTCGACACTGCTCTTCTACCACGGGTCGCTGCACCCCACGAACCAAGCCAGTGCGATGGGCGGTGCACAAGACAACGGCACAGCTTTCGCTCCTCCCAGCGGAACGTATCCCGCCGACTGGATTCCGTGGGAGCGAATCGGGGGTGGGGATGGTGCGGACAACTTCTTTGCTTCTTCGCAGTACGACCCCGACATGAATTTCGCCTACTCCAATCAGTACCTAGGCATGGTGCGTGAGGAAGACAACGGCTCATGCAATGTAGGGGAAAGTCTGCCGCCTTCCCCTCGCCCTTTCATTGGTACCGTCGCGAAGTGCCCAGCCAACGATGACATTGTGATCGCCGGATTGGATCAGCCATTTGAAACTACCGAGTTCTTCAGCAATCCCTGCCTTGGAGGCCAGCGACCACTGTGGACAGCATCTTGCGGCAGCGATGGTTCGCTATCGGCCCAGATCCTTGCCCTCGACTTTGCCCCTTCGGACGGAACGTGCAGCTCGTACGCGTTTGCTGCCCAATTCGGTGGCGAGGTCCGGTTGACAACCGATGGTGGTTCGACCTGCCGCGACCTGAACGCTGCGTACGGGATTCCTCCGGATGTTGGAGTCAGCGACCTTGCCTTCGATCCGACCGATGCGAACGTTGTCTATTTGACCGGGACGGGAACGAACGGTGGCGGGGTCTTCAAGACTGAGAACGCGCTCGAGCCTGATGAACAGAGCGTGGTCTGGAAGGACATCACCCCGCTGGACAGATCCGTAACTCCAATAACGACGAGCTTTGAAACGGTCGCAGTGGACCCAACGCAGCCGAACGTAATCTATGCCGGCAGCGATCTTGGCCTCTTTAGAAGTGTCAATGGCGGCAAGTCTTGGGTCCACATTGGCATGGAGAGAGACTTGCCCTTCGTTGAGATCAAAGACGTTCAATTCCAAGGCCTGAGCCATAGGGTCGTTGCTTTTACTCATGGTCGCAGCGCCTTCGACTGCGGGCCAGGGGATGTGGACAATGATGGATTTCCCGATGGCTGTGACAACTGCCCCGCGCTATACAATGCTTCTCAACAACTGTGCTCGAGCGATTGCAACGAGGACTGCGAGACGACCATTGATGAGATCATAACAGGAGTCAATATCGGTTTAGGCATATACGGTCTGGACCATTGTGTTGCTGCTGATCAGGACGGGGATGGCCAGGTCACCGTCCGCGATATCGTCACGGGAGTAAATGGCGCCCTGAGTGATGATAGTTGTGGCTTTCCGAGCGGTGGGAATCTCATCGCTATGACGACCAATCTGGCCATTGGGAACCCACAGGGCGTTCGCGGTACGACCGTAACAGTGGACGTCGCGATCAATGGGGCTGCGAACGTTGCAACCGGCGCCCAGCTGGACATTCTATTCGACCCAGCTGTGCTGACGATTGCAGACCCAAGTTCCAACTGTGCATTAGGAACCGCCTTGAACCCACAGGACCACATGCTCGGAGCCTCTTTGCCCGCAAGTCCCGCCCCGCCAAGCGGCCGGGATCGGCTGCGCATCCTCGTTGTCCCCACCTTGAGCCACAGTCCACTCTTGCCCCTTTCCGATGGAACGATTGCGTCCTGCACGTTCCAAATTCTGGGTGATGCGCCGCTGGGCCCGTCAGCTTTGACGGCAGAGCTGGCCGAAGTGGTAGATGCAAGTGGCAACGTCGTGCAGTTTGTTACGACCGCGGATGGAGAGGTCATGGTGTGTGATGGCTGTGGATGCAGCTGAGGAGCACGCAGCCGGGCTGCAATGACTTCGACTTGATGCACCCAGAACTGTACTTCGGAATACGCGCATACGCGGTCTTTCTCGCCCTCGGCAACGTGGTGGGTTGGATAGCAGCGATTCGTTGCGGTAGGCGTGCCGGGCTTGAGGTAAAGCGGCTGGGGGTGTGCTTGTTGCTTCTTATGTTCGTCGCCCTTTGCGGCGCCAAGCTGTATAGCTTGATAGAGCGTGGCGGGAGTCTGCCGACATTTTGGACGGAGGGGTTTGGCGGGTATCGATTTCCGGGGGCAGTGATCGCTCTGTTGGCAGCGCTACTTCTGTTTCGCCGGAGATTGCCTCTCGGTGTGCCGGCAGCGCTGCTGGCAGATGTGATCGCGCCTGCCTTCGGGCTTGGGATGGCAGCCGTTCGGGTAGGCTGCTTGCTGGCGGGCTGCTGCTCTGGAGTCCCGTCCGACCTGCCCTGGGCGATCCAGTTTCCAAGAGGCAGCCAACCCTGGCATGCGCACGTGGCGGCGGGCTTGTTGAGTCCTGTCGCGGCGCGAAGCCTCCCCGTGCATCCCCTCCAGCTTTACTTTGGATTGTTGTCGCTCGGGATCGCTGCTTTCGTGCTGCGGCTCCAGGCAAAGAAATCCTATGAGGGGCAATTGTTTCTCGTTTACGTGGCGCTCCAGGGAACGGGCAAGTTCCTTTTGGAGTTCCTTCGATTTGGTCCCCTTCCTCACGTGCAGTACGCATCACTGTTCCTAGGGCTCGGCGCAAGTGTGACTCTGCTGTTGATGGCGATGCGGAAGGACGAGCTGAAGAATGTGCGGGGCAACTCTGCCGACACCGGAGCGGGCCCATTCCTATCTAGTCGAAATCCGGCGACGATCCGACAACCCTGAGCGGGAAGAGGCGCGTGTTGGAAGGATCCGCCCACCCGAGGGCGGCCCGAGCCATTGCCCACACGGCCTCGGGTGCCTCCCGACACAGAAACAGTGGGGTACCAAGCCCAACGGCACTGGTCTCGTTTCTTCTTGGCGGCGCCGGCGTGGTAGAAAAGCCGGTATGACGCAGGAACGGCCGGCGGGGATGCTGGCGGAGGAAGAGCTGCGCCAGCTCGTGCGGCAGGGGGAGATCGACACGGTGCTCGCCGTCTTCCCCGACCTCTATGGACGCCTGGTCGGCAAGCGCATCACCGGGCGCTTCTTCTGCGAAGAGGTGCTGCCGCACGGCATGCACGCGTGCGACTACCTGCTCGCCTGCGACATGGAGATGGACCCGGTTCCGGGCTACCGCTTCGCCTCCTGGGCGAGCGGCTACGGCGACGTGCACTGCCGCCCCGATCCGACCACGCTGCGCCGCGCCAGCTGGCTGGAGCGCACCGCGCTGGTTCTGTGCGACGTGTTCACCGAGGGGGGACACGACCTGGCGAGCGTCGCTCCGCGCAGCATCCTGAAGCGCCAGATCGAGCGCGCCCGTGCCGCCGGCCTGGTGGCCATGGGGGGCTCCGAGCTGGAGCTCTTCATCCTGCGCGAGACCTACGAGTCGGCGCATCGCAAGGGCTTCGACGGCCTCGATCCCTTCGGCTGGTACGTCGAGGACTACCACACTCTGCAGGGGTTCAAGGTCGAGGGGCTGGTCGGCGCGATCCGCCGCCACCTCGACCAGTCCGGCGTGCCGGTCGAGTTCTCGAAGGGAGAATGGGGGCCCGGCCAGCAGGAGATCAATCTGCGCTACGCCGATTTTCTCGAGATGGCGGACCGCCACGTGATCTACAAGCAGGCGGCGAAGGAGATCGCCATCCAGCAGGGGCTGGCCGTGACCTTCATGGCCAAGCTCGACGAGCGCTACGCGGGAAGCTCGATGCACCTGCACTCGAGCCTGTGGACGGCCGACGACGGAAAGCCCGTGTTCGACGACGGGGCGGCGTCCGGGGACCCGGGCGGGACGCTCCCGGAGCGCTGCCGCTGGTGGCTCGGCGGGCTGATGAGGCACGCCCGCGCCTGTACGCTGCTCTTCGCGCCCTACGTCAATTCCTACAAGCGCTTTCGCGCCGGCTCCTTCGCTCCCACCAAGATCGCCTGGTCCTACGACAACCGCACCGTCGGATTCCGCATCGTCGGGCGCGGACGCTCGCTGCGGGTCGAATGTCGCATCCCGGGAGCCGATGCCAACCCGTATCTCGCCTTCGCCGCCACCCTGGCCGCCGGGCTGGACGGCCTCGCCAATCACATCGAGCCGCCGGAGGTCTTCCGCGGCGACGCCTACGCGGCCGCCCAGCTTCCCGAGGTGCCGACGAGCCTGCCGGAGGCCATCGCCGAGCTCGAAGCCTCGCCTCTGTTCCGCAAGGCGTTCGGCGAGGACGTGGTGGAGCACCTGCTGCACTTCGCGCGTACCGAGCAGCGCAAGTTCGAGGAGGTGGTCACCACCTGGGAGAGGCGCCGCTTCTTCGAGCGCGCCTGAGTCGACGGATGTCTCGCCGCCCGCCGGTGATTGGGGTCTCGTCGTACGCGCGTGCCGGCGAGCCGCCGGCGTTCTCGCTGCCGGTCGGGTACGTCGACGCGGTGCGCGGCGCGGGCGGCGTCCCGGTCATCCTGCCGCCGGGAGAGGCGCGGCCAGCGCAGTTGGTCGACCTGGTCGATGGGCTCGTCGTTGCCGGCGGCGGCGACATCTCACCGCATACCTACGGCGGCGAGCTGCACGAGAGCGTGTACGAGGTGTGCGAGGAACGCGACCGATTCGAATTCGATCTCACCCGCGCCGCCCTCGAGCGTGCCGATCGGCCGCTGCTGTTCATCTGCCGGGGCATGCAGGTGCTCAACGTCGTGTGCGGCGGCTCGCTGCACGTCCACATCCCCGATCGCTACGGCGAGCAGGTCGCGCACCGCCTTCCTCCCCGCCGGCCGGCGCGACACGCGGTGCGCGTCGATCCGGACAGCCGCCTCGCCGCCATCCTGGGCGTCACTGTCGTGCAGGCGTGCTCGTGGCATCACCAGGCGATCGATCGCGTGGGAGCGGGGTTGAAGCCGGTGGCGTGGGCGGAGGACGGCGTCGTGGAGGCGGTCGAGCGCAAGGGCCGGCCGTGGTGCGTCGCCGTCCAGTGGCATCCGGAGATGCAGCTCGGCGACCCGTTCCAGCCGCGCCTCTTCGGGGCGCTCGTCGCCGAGGCGGAAGGATGAGGACGTGCTGATGTGCTGACGTGCTGACGTGCTGACGTTGCTGTAAGCCCTCAACACTTCCACACTGACCTGACATACTTCCTGGAGGAGATCATGGGGCGATTGGAGAACAGGGTGGCTCTCATCACCGGGGCGGGCGGTGGGATCGGACGCGCCTCGGCGCTGGCCTTCGCGGCGGAGGGGGCGCGGGTCGTCGTCGTCGACGCGGTCGAGAAGGCGGGCCGCGCCACGGTCGAGGCGGTCGCGGAGCGAGGGGGGGAGGCGGACTTCTTCGCCGCCGACGTGTCGCGGAGCGACGGCGCGCGCGACATGGTCGCCTTCGCCGAGTCGCGTTTCGGCGCCCTGCACGTGCTGTTCAACAACGCCGGGATCTTTCCGGACGAGGACGTCTCGGTCGTCGATACGGACGAGGCGGTATTCGACCGCGTCATCGCGGTCAACCTCAAGGGCGTGTTCCTCGGCTGCAAGTACGGCATCCCCGCCCTTTTGCGCGCCGGCGGCGGCGCCATCGTCAATACGGCATCCCTGGTGGCCGTGATGGGCTCGGCGACCTCGCAGAGCGCCTACACGGCGTCCAAGGGGGGTGTGTTGGCGCTGACGCGCGAGATCGCCATCGAGTTCGCGCGCCGCGGCATTCGCGCCAACGCGCTGTGCCCGGGGCCGGTCAACACGCCTCTCCTGCAGTCGCTGCTCGCCGATCCGGTCAGGCGAGCCCGGCGCCTCGTCCATCTTCCCATGGGACGCCTGGCCGAGCCGGAGGAGATTGCCCGGGCCGCCCTTTATCTCGCCTCGGATGACTCTTCGTACGTCAACGGCACCGCCTTCCTCGTCGACGGCGGCACCTCGGGCGCCTACGTGACGGCGGAGTAAGGGTGAGCGGGTGAGCCGGTGAGCCGGTATCGGCACCACCGACGCTCCAGCACGTCTCCACACCCGCACACCGGCCCACCGGCCCACTGGCTCACCCGCTCACCCGTGTCCGTCTCCGTGCGACCCGCGCACGCAAATGTGCGCGCGGGTCGGAATGCTGTGTAATCCAGCACGGCAAAACGCGTGGCACACCGATTGCCCAATCATGCCTTCCGTCAATGGGGAGGAAGGTCATGGCGCAGCTCATCGCAGCAGGCAAGTGGTCGAAAACATTGAAGAACTGGACGATGGTCGTCGCCATTCGGCGACCCGGCAAGGACAGCGCGAAACAAGGTCAGAGCGGCCGCCGCACATCGCGGCCGAGCAAATAGCGAAGGATGTGCTGACGTGCTGACGTGCTGACGTGCTGATGTGCTGATGTGCTGATGTGCTGATGTCGAGACGCGCAGGGCAGTATCCGAACGTCCACACGTCAGCACCTCAGCACGTTTCTCTATCTCCGAACCCGAACAGCCGCGGCCGCGACCTCACCATCCCGCCATGTCCGCCGCGCGGGCGCGGTGGTAGTTGGCATCGCCGAGGTAGCTGCGGTCGAAGATGGCGCGGCGGAACCACAGGTGGAGGTCGAACTCCCAGGTGAAGCCGATGCCGCCGTGCAGCTCGGTGGCGTCACGGGTGACGCGGTCGTAGAGATCCGTGAGGTGGGCCTTGACGACGGCCGCATGCCGGGCCGACTGGTCGCCGATGTGGTCGAAGGCGTGCGCGGAGTACCAGAGCAGCGACAGCGAGGGCTCCAGATCGGCGGCCATGTTGGCGAGCTGGTGCTTGACCGCCTGGAAGGCGCCGATGACCTGACCGAACTGCTCGCGCTGCAGCGCGTAGGCGCTCGACATCTCGAGGCAGCGGCGGCTGCCGCCGTAGGCGTCGGCGGCGACGAGCACGAGGCCGGTGTCGAGCACGCGCCCGGGCGCGCCGCCGGCGATCTCGATCGCCGGGGTGCTCGAGAAGGTCACGTCGTGGAGCCGGCGCGTCATGTCGTTGCCCGCGAGCGGCGAGATCCGCATGCCGGGCGCGCCGCTCTCGACCAGCCACAGGCCCGGCCCCGCCTCGCCGTGCGCGGCGACGACCACCAGGTCGGCGACCGTCGCGTAGGGAACCATGCGCTTGCTGCCGGTGAGGCGGCCGTTCTCCGCCTTCAGCTTCAGTCGTGCCGGGTCCCACTCGCCCCCGTCCTCGCCCAGGGCGACGGTTCCGACGGCGTCCCCCGACGCCAGCGCCGGAAGCCAGTGCTCGCGCAGCTTTGCGTCGGTGCACTGCGAGAGCGCCACCGTGGCCATGGCCGAGCCGAGAAAGGGCCCGGGCGTCGCGGCGTAGCCGAGCTCCTCGGCGACCAGTGCCAGGTCGAGGAGCTCGCGCTCGAGGCCGCCGTCATCGGCGGGGACGACGATTCCGGCGACGCCGAGCTCGGCCAGGCCTCTCCACAGGCGTTCGTCGTGTCCGCTCTCGCTCTCCATGATCTCGCGCACGCGCGCCGTCGGGCAGCGCTCGGAGAGGAAGCGCCGGACCGTATCCTTGAGCAGAAGCTGATCTTCCGAAAGTCCGAAATCCATGCGTACTCCTCGTTCGGGCCGGTGCGGTCTCAGCGCTTCGTCGCCGGATCGCGCGGCATGCCGAGGCCGCGTTCGGCGATGATGTTGCGCTGGATGTTGGCGCTGCCGCCGGCGATGAGGATGCCGAGCGACCACATGTAGGCGTGGACGAACATGCCCATCGGGTTGGTCTCGCTCGGCGCCAGGGCGCCGCCGTCGCCGAGGACGTCCATCGCCGTGCGGGCGAGATCGTAGCCGAGCTGGGTGGAGTAGAGCTTCATCACCATGCCGGCCAGACCGGGCTCCTCGCCGCGCGCCTGCATGGTGAGCAGGCGGTAGCCGTTGTACTCGCTCGACAGGAGCCGAGCTTCGAGCTCGACCAGGCGGTTGCGGATCACCGGGTTCTTGATCGCCGGCTGGCCGTGCCGTTCGAGCATCTGGGCGACCAGGACCAGCCCGTCGAAGGTGCGCCGGGTGATGTGCGAGCCGCCGATCAGCGCCCGCTCGTGCTTGAGGGTCGAGCGGCTGACGATCCACCCCTTGCCGCGCGCGCCGACGATGTTCTTCTTCGGCACCCGCACGTTGTCGAGGAACACCTCGTTGAAGTCGGCCTCGCCGGTCATCTGTCGCAGCGGGCGCACGTCGATCCCCGGTGTCTTCATGTCGATCAGCAGATAGCTGATGCCTTCGTGCTTGGGGGCGTCGGGCTCGGTGCGCACGAGCGCGAACATCCAGTCCGCCTCGGTCGCGTTGGACGTCCAGATCTTCTGGCCGTTGACGACCCAGAAGTCGCCGTCCAGCTCGGCGCGGGTGCGCAGCGAGGCGAGGTCGCTGCCCGAGCCGGGCTCGCTGTAGCCCTGGCACCAGCGCAAGCGTCCGAGCAGCGTGTCGCGTACGAAGAACTGCTTCTGCTCCTCGGTGCCGTGCTCGACCAGGGTCGGCGCCAGCATGCTGGGCCCCTGGCCGATGACCTCGCCCGGCGCCTTGGCGCGGCGGAACTCCTCGCCGATGATGGTGCTCTTCAGGGGGTCGTAGGCCTGCTCCCCGCCGCCGTAGCGGCGCGGGACGTGCCGGTACAGGTAGCCCTTTTCGATGGCGGCCAGGCGAAACCGGGTGGCGCGCTCGTCGGTGCGAACGACGCCGCCCATCAGGGCCGCCTGTCCCTCGGCCGGCGGATTGCCGGCGCGGTCCTCGTCCGTCCAATGCTGCTCCAGGAAGGCCCGGACCTCCTTGCGGAACTCCTCGTACTCGGCGCTGTAGCTCAGATCCATCTCTGCTCCTCGATCCGTCTCGCGACGCAGCGTCTCGCCCACCCCCGGCCGTGCCGCCGCGGGAGCGGGAGGACGTTGCCGGAGCAGGGTCCCCGTCGGCCTCTCGCGATCGCGCGGTCGAAGGAAAAGGGAGGGACGGCCAATCCCGATTCAGTTATCCGACTGCCGGGCCGGCGGCAAGAGCAAGCGGCGCGGCTTGACGCTCGGCGCGCGGGACGCCACGATTCGTCCGGATGCGCTTCCGGCAGAACATGTTCCTGGCCTCGATCTTCGTGCTCACGCCGGTGGTGGCGCTGGTGGTCGTCGGCATCCTGGTCCTCGCCTTCGGGCGCGCCACGGTCGACATCGCCTTCGGTGTGCTCATCCTCTCCTTCTGCGTCGCGCTTCTGGTGGGCGCCATTCTGCTGGTCGTCTCGCTCAAGCGCGCCTCGGACCTCTCCCAGCTCCAGCTCGACTTCCTGTCCAAGGTCTCGCACGAGTTCAAGACGCCGCTCACCAGCATCCGCATGTTCGGCGAGACGCTGGCCGAGCGGGCGCTGACCGAGGAGCAGCGGCGCCAGTGCGTCGGCATGCTCGTCCAGGAGACCGAGCGTCTGACGACGATGATCGGCCGCCTGCTCGACTTCGGGCGCATGGAGGCCGGCAAGATGGTCTATCACCGCGAGCCGGAGGCGGTGCAGGCGGTGGTCGACGCGGCTCTGCAGGCGTTCGAGCCGATCCGCATGCGGCAGGGCCTGCGCGTGACGACCCGTATCGCTCCGGACTTGCCGATGATCCTCGCCGATCGCGCCATGCTGAGCCAAGCGCTGCTGAACCTGTTGCAGAATGCCGCCAAGTACGGCGGCGAGCACAACGAGATCGAGATCGGCTGCCGCATGGCGGGCGGGCGTGTGGCGCTCTCGGTTCGCGACCGCGGCCCCGGCATCCCCCGCAAGGAGCGCCGCCGCATCTTCCAGCGCTTCTACCGGATCGACGATCGGCTGAGCCGCAAGCAGGAGGGCAGCGGCCTCGGGCTGGCGATCGTGCGCCACGTCGCCCAGGCGCACGGCGGGCGGGTGCAGGTCCGCAACCGCTCCGGCGGCGGCGCGGAGTTCTCGATCCTCCTGCCGCCGGCGCCGGGCCGGAACGAAAGCGTGGCACCGACATGGCAAGCGAGCGCGTCCTCCTGATCGAAGACGACCCGTCGATCGTCGCCGGCCTCGAGCTCAATCTCTCGCTCGAGGGATACGACGTGCTCACCGCCAGCGACGGCGAGACCGGCCTGCATCTGGTGCGCGAGAGAGCGCCCGACGTGATCCTGCTCGACATCATGCTGCCCGGGGTGAACGGCCTCGAGGTGCTGCGCCGCCTGCGCCGCGTCGATCCCGACGTGCCGGTGCTCATGCTCACGGCGCGCGGCGACGAGGCCGACAAGGTGCTCGGGCTGCAGCTCGGGGCGGACGACTACATCAGCAAGCCCTTCAGTCTCGGCGAGCTGCGGGCGCGATTGAACGCCTCGCTGCGGCGCAAGCGCCTGCGCACCAACGATCGGCCGGTGGGGGCGTTCGGCGACGTTCAGGTGGACTTCGAGCGCCACCAGGTGAGCCGCGCCGGCGAGGAGATACCGATGACGGCGCGCGAGTTCGCCCTGCTGGTCTACTTCCTGCGCCATCCCGGGCGCGTCCTCGATCGCGACAGCCTCCTGCAGGCGGTCTGGCAGACCGAGTTCCTCGGCCCGCGCACCATCGACAACTTCGTCGCCCGCCTGCGCGCCAAGCTCGAGCCCGACCCGGAGGAGCCGCGCTTCTTCCTCACCGTGCGCGGCGTCGGCTACCGCTTCGAGCCAGGCAATCACGGGGAACAGTGATTCAGTTACAAGTTACCAGTTACCAGTTACTAGTTACTCAGTACCCGTACCCCGTCCCCCGTACTGAATCACTCCGTCGTCTTCTGGCGGGAAGAGGAAGCGGCTGGGATCCTCCGCGGTGGCGGCGCCGAGCAGGTCGCCGTCGGTCTCGGTGACGTCGCCGAGCGGCAGCGCGTGCCCGTAGGCGCGGAACTGGGTCTTGGTCATGTGGATCGCCGCCGGCGGCTTGGCGGCCAGTCGGCGCGCCCAGTCGTCGACGAAGGAGTCCAGCTCCGCCTCCGCGACGGCGCGGTTGAGCATGCCGTAGCGGAGCGCGGAGGCGGCGTCGAAACGATCGCACAGGAGGATGAGCTCCTTGGCTCGCGCCATGCCGACCTCCCGCGCCAGGCGCGGCACCGCGCCCCACGACAGCGGGATGCCGAGGTCGACCTCGGGAATCGCGAACTGCGTGCCGGCGGCGGCGATCCGCAGGTCGCACGCCAGCGCCAGCGCCAGCCCGCCGCCGACGACGTGTCCGTGCAGGCGCGCGATGGTGATCGCCTCGGCGCGCTCGATCGCCTCGAGGGCGCGGCGGCCCATCTGCGCCGCGTAACGCCGCTCGCGGATGCCCGCGCCCGTGCTCCCGGGCAGCCGCGCAGGCGGGTCCTTGCGGTCGGCGCCGGCGCAGAAGGCGCGCCCGCGGCCGCCGAAGACGATCACCGGCGCGTCGAATCGACGCTGCAGCTCGGTGAACACCTCCGCGATCTCCTGCAGCGCCAGGGCGTTGAGGGCGTTCAGGCGCTCCGGCCGGTCGAGCCACACGCGGGCGATCGGCCCATCCTGCTCCAGCGTCAAGGTGTCGTAATTCATGTCTACCTCCACCGAGCTCACGCGTAGCGGATGACGCTGCGGATGCTCTCGCCCCGGTGCATCAGGTCGAAGGCGTCGTTGATCTGCTCCAGCGCCATCGTGTGGGTGACGAGCTCGTCGACCTTGATGCGGCCGTTCATGTACCAGTCGACGTACTGCGGGAGCTGCGTCCGGCCGCGCGTTCCGCCGAACGCGGTGCCCCGCCAGCTGCGGCCGGTGACGAGCAGGAACGGCCGCGCGTGGATCTCCTCGCCGGCGCCGGCGACGCCGATGACGATCGACTGGCCCCAGCCCTTGTGCGTGCAGAGGAGAGCCTGACCCATGACCTCGACGTTGCCGATGCACTCGAACGAGAAGTCGACGCCGCCGCCGGTCATCTCGACGATCGCCTCGGCGACGTTCGACGCCTCGCCGGCATCGATGAAATCGGTGGCCCCCAGCCGGCGCGCCATGTCGAACTTCGCCGGGTTCTTGTCGATGCCGATGATGCGTCCGGCGCCGGCCATCACCGCTCCCTGCACGACGGACAGGCCGATGCCGCCGAGGCCGAAGACGGCGACCGTCGCGCCGGGATGCACCTTGGCGGTGTTGAGCACGGCGCCGATGCCGGTGGTGATGCCGCATCCGAGAAGGCAGACCTTGTCCAGCGGCGCGTCCTGCCGCACCTTGGCCAAGGCGATTTCGGGGACTACGGCGTACTCGGCGAAGGTCGACGTGCCCATGTAGTGGTGCAGCCTCTTCCCCTTGTGGGAGAGGCGGCTGCTGCCGTCGGGCATCAGCCCCTTTCCCTGCGTCGCCAGGATCGCGCCGCACAGGTTGGTCTTGCCGCTCAGGCAGAATTCACAGTTGCGGCACTCCGGAATGTAGAGCGGGATCACGTGGTCGCCGGCCTTCAGGCTGCCGACACCCGGGCCGACCTCCTCGACGACGCCGCCGCCCTCGTGCCCGAGCACGGCGGGAAAGAGGCCGGACGGATCGCGCCCGCTCATCGTGTAGGCGTCGGTGTGGCACACGCCGGTGGCGACCAGTCGCACCAGGCACTCGCCCGCCTTCGGCCCTTCCAGGTCGATCTCCTCGATCGCCAGCGGCTTCTGCGGCATCCAACAGACGGCGGCTTTGACTTTCATTCCTCTACCTCGCGTGGAGGTCCCGCGGCGAACCGCCGCGGACCGTGGCTGTCCGACCTGGCCCCTCGCTCAGCTCTCGCCGAGCGCCTGCCTGGCGTCGTTCATGGCGGCGCGGAAGATGCCCTGCGCCATCAGCGAGCGGGCCTGGAAGAGGCGGCGTTCGTAGACGTCGCGTTTGAGCTTCTGCGCGTCGCGGTTCTCCGGGAGCGGCACGCGTCGCCCACTCGGCGAGGTGGCTGGCGAGAACCGCGTCGTCCTGCTCGAGCAGCGCGCGCCCCCGCCGCACCAGCGCCTCCACTCCGCCGGCCAGGCCCGCGATCTCCGCCGCCTGGTCGCTCCAGGTCGCCGGCAGGAGGTCGGCCGCGTTGCCGTTCCACCATCCGCCCCACAGTCGCAGCAGGTTGCGGACGATGAACTTCGGGTGGTCGTAGTTGGCCTGCAGATAGGGGCGGGTGGAGAGCTCCGGGTCGGGCTCGACCGCGTGGACGATCTCCTCCGGCGCCTCGCCGGCGTTCATGCGCGCCAGCACCTGGTCGATGATCACCCGCAGGTAGCGCGCGGTCTCGATCAGCACGCCGCGGACGGCGTCGCGGCCGTGGATGACCAGACCGTGGCCCGGAAACAGCCACTCGGCGTCCAGCGCGGCCATGGTCTCCAGCGCCGCTGCCCACTCCACCGGGTAGCGCTGCACCTTCTGCGGGTTGCCGCAGTTCGGCGCCTGCCAGATGATCAGGTCGCCGGTGAACAGGTAGCGGTGCTCGGGGACCCAGACCCAGCAGGCGTCGTCGGTCTCCCCCTTGGCGGCGCGGTACTGGATCTCGAGATCGCCCATGCGCTCGACCAGGGCGTCGCGGAACGTCATCGTCGGCCAGTCGAAGCGGCGCGGGAAGATCGGCTCCGGCAGGCTGAACTGCCGCTGGTTGATGTGGGCGTTCCAGCCGTGCGTCAGGCGGTAGCGGCGGAAGCGCTCCGGACAGTTCTCCTGCGCGATGATGTGCGGATGGTCTCCGGCCTCGATGAACGGCCGCAGCCCGAAGGCGTGGTCCGCGTGCCCGTGCGTGTAGACCGCCGTGTGCACGGGGGCGTCGCTCCACGCGCGCACGGCCTGGTGAACCGAGGCGGCGTTCTGCTCGAGGCCCGGGTCGATGAGAAGCAGTCCGACCGGCGTGCGCAGCGCGTAGGTGTTGACGAAGGAGGCATGCATCAGCACGTCCGGCGCGACCTCGGCGGGCGGCGCGCCGAGCGCGAGACGCGCGTGAAGCGGATCGCTGGTTACCATCGGCGAAGCGTGGTTCGGCATGTCGCGTTCCTCTCGATTTCGATACCAGCTACCACTGAGGCGGACCGGATTCCAACTGCAGGTTGTTATGCTGTTAGTGTTGCCCCCGGGGCTGCGCTCGATCATTCGAGCTGAGAAACACACGGACTTTCGGAACAGACTGAGGCTCAGGCTCGAGGCTCGGGCTCGGGCTCGCTAAGGACGGTGCGCGCTTCGCGCGGTCTTTGGGATCGATCCCCAGCCTCAGCCCGAGCCCCAGCCTTTGCCTACGAACCCGGGCACAGCCCGGGCGAGTTTCAGGCTAGGCTGTTGGCTGTTGGGTTCGGAAAGAAATCAAAACTCCAGAGGTCTCGACCTTTCGAAGAGGCGGGAAAGGGCAGGTTGTTACGTTGTTAGGCTGTTGGTTGTTGGGGATTGATCAAAATCCAAGGCCTCGACCTTTCGAAGAGGCGTGAGAGCGAGATCGGCAGAGAGTGGCGCGGTGGTGAAGCCGTGCGCGAGACCGAGGGCGTCGATTCCCGTCAGTGGCGCGTAGATTCAGGCAGTGAGGCGGATCCCGTTACGCGCGCCGACCGCCAGGTCCGGTGCTGAGCGGGGAAGCGGATTCGCCTCGGAGCGGAGCCACCGGAGAGAGGGGCGCGGGGAGGGAACCGCGGCGTCTGAGCGGTTCCCTCCCCGGAGGGGCCGCAGGGGCGCAAGCCCCGCACGAAACGAACCGGTTCCTTGTGATCAAAGGGGAGGCGGAGGGGCTCTTTGTCTCCGCCGTTTGTCTGGACTCTTGCGGAAAGACCCCGCCGCCCCTCGGGTGGACCCCCTTGTCGGTGCGGGGCTGCGCCCCCGCGGCCCCTCGAGGGCGAAACCTACGGTTGTCGCCCTCGAGCTCCCACTTCCCTTGAACGCTGCGCGGGCAAATAGGGTGTAGTAGTCGCCCCGCGGCCAGGTAGCCGAGTCCCAGTGAGCCACCCGATCGACCACCACCCTTCTGGCGCGGCTCAGCCCGAACCGCGTCCAGGCGCGCGTTCGAAGAGAGCGTTCTGCTTGGAACGAGGCATGCGGTCGAAACACGTCGATCGAGCGCGCCGCGCGCTCCAAGCGAAGCGCTTCATCGCGAAGCGAAAGAAAGAAATCGAAACTCCAAGGCCTCGACCTTTCGAAGAGGCGTGAGAGCGAGATCGGCAGAGAGTGGCGCGGTGGTGAAGCCGTGCGCGAGACCGAGGGAGTCGGTTCCCGTCAGTGGCGCGTAGATTCAGGCAGTGAGGCGGATCCCGTTACGCGCGCCGACCGCCAGGTCCGGTGCTCAGAGGGGAAGCGGATTCGCCTCGGAGCGGAGCCACCGGAGAGAGGGGCGCGGGGAGGGAACCGCGGCGTCTGAGCGGTTCCCTCCCCGGAGGGGCTGCAGGGGCGCAAGCCCCGCACGAAACGAACCGATTCCTTGTGATCAAAGGGGAGGCGGAGGGGCTCTTTGTCTCCGCCGTTTGTCTGGACTCTTGCGGAAAGACCCCGCCGCCCCTCGGGTGGACCCCCTTGTCGGTGCGGGGCTGCGCCCCCGCGGCCCCTCGAGGGCGAAACCTACGGTTGTCGCCCTCGAGCTCCCACTTCCCTTGAACGCTGCGCGGGCAAATAGGGTGTAGTAGTCGCCCCGCGGCCAGGTAGCGCGAGTCCCAGTGAGCCACCCGATCGACCACCACCCTTCTTGAGCGGCTCCGCCCGAACCGCGTCCACGCGCGCGTTCGAAGAGAGCGGTGTGCTCGGAACGAGACGCGTGGTCGAAACATGTCGATCGATCATCCCACGCACTGCAATCGAAGCACTTCATCGCGAAGCGAAAGAAGAAGAAATCAAAACTCCAAGGCCTCGACCTTTCGAAGAGGCGGGAGAGCGAGATCGGCAAAGAGTGGCGCGGTGGTGAAGCCGTGCGCGAGACCGAGGGTGTCGGTTCCCGTCAGTGGCGCGTAGATTCAGGCAGTGAGGCGGATCCCGTTACGCGCGCCGACGGCCAACTCCGGTGTTCAAAGGGAAGCGGATTCGCCTCGGAGCGGAGCCACCGGAGAGAGGGGCGCGGGGAGGGAACCGCGGCGTCTGAGCGGTTCCCTCCCCGGAGGGGCTGCAGGGGCGCAAGCCCCGCACGAAACGAACCGGTTCCTTGTGATCAAAGGGGAGGCGGAGGGGCTCTTTGTCTCCGCCGTTTGTCTGGACTCTTGCGGAAAGACCCCGCCGCCCCTCGGGTGGACCCCCTTTGTCGGTGCGGGGCTGCGCCCCCGCGCCCCTCGAGGGCGAAACCTACGGTTGTCGCCCTCGAGCTCCCACTTCCCTTGAACGCTGCGCGGGCAAATAGGGTGTAGTAGTCGCCCCGCGGCCAGGTAGCGCTAGTCCCAGTGAGCCACCCGATCGATCACCACCCTTCTTGACGCGGCTCCGACCGAACCGCGTCCACGCGCGCGTTCGAAGAGAGCAGTGTGCTCGGAACGATGCATGTGGTCGAAACACGTCGATCGATCCTGCCGCGTGCTGCAAGCA
This sequence comes from uncultured bacterium, assembly GCA_963721115.1. GTDB lineage: Bacteria > Desulfobacterota > Binatia > HRBIN30 > CADEER01 > CAVRIA01. The sequence continues at coordinate 88,933 of CAVRIA010000010.1, read as the reverse complement.
AAGCGTTCATCGCGAAGCGAAAGAATGAAATCAAAATCCAAGGCCTCGACCTTTCGAAGAGGCGGGAGGACGAGATCGGCAGAGAGTGGCGCGGTGGTGAAGCCGTGCGCGAGACCGAGGGAGTCATCTCCCGTCAGTGGCGCGTAGATTCAGGCAGTGAGGCGGATCCCGTTACGCGCGCCGACCGCCAGGTCCGGTGCTGAGAGGGGAAGCGGATTCGCCTCGGAGCGGAGCCACCGGAGAGAGGGGCGCGGGGAGGGAACCGCGGCGTCTGAGCGGTCCCCTCCCCGGAGGGGCCGCAGGGGCGCAAGCCCCGCACAGAATAACCCGGTTCCTTGTGATCGAGGGGGAGGCCGGGGGACTCTCTCCGCCGCACCGCACATTTGTCGGCGCGCGCGGCGCTGTGTTATCGGACGGCGAGGCGAAAGGGGATGCCGTGCAGAAGGTGGAGGTGCAGCAGCGCATCGAGGCGCCGATTCAGAAGGTGTGGGACCGCTACACGGACCACGTATCGTGGACGGCGTGGGCCGGTCTGGGAAAGGTGACCCTCGATCGCGAAGGCCAGCCGGCCCCGAACGGTGTCGGCTGCGTGCGCCGCATCTCGACGGGCGGCGTTCAGGTCTGCGAGGAGGTGCTGTCGTTCGACCCGCCGCGGCGCATGACCTACCGCGTGGTCAAGGGCGGCATCCCGATCAGGAACCACCTCGGCGAAGTGCTTTTCGAGCCGGACGGCGACGCAACGCGGATTACCTGGCGCTGTCAGTTCGACTCCAAGATTCCCGGCCTCGGCGGGGTCTTCCGCGCGATGATCACGCGGCTGTTCCGCAACGCCCTGCGCGGCCTGGCGAAGCAGAATCTCGGCTAGCCCGGCGGGCAGGCGGCGGGGGCCAGCGGCGCGATTCGGATGGCGTCGATCCCCGCGCCGGGCGGTGGAGGCCGGTTGACGATCAGCGCCTTGGTGCGCTCCCCCTGCCACCATCCGTACACCTCCGCTGCGAGCGCGCAGCGCAGCGCCGGCACGGAGCGCCGCTTGATCAGCAGCGCCGTCGGCTGCGCCTGCGCGAGGAGCGCGGCGGCGAGCTGCTCGCTTTCCACCGGTTGGACGTCTCGGTTCGAATAGAAGCGCAGCGAGTGCGCTCGCGCGTGGTAGGAGATCACGCGGCCGTCGGCCGGGAAGAACGACAGCAGCCGGGCGGGATGGCGCAGGCTGTAGACTTCGTTCAGGGCCGGCGGAAAAAACTGATAGGTGCAGAAGAAGGCGAGCACGGCGAGGGCGAACACCGAGCCGAGCGCCAGATCGTGGCGTCCGCGCCGCACGGCGTAATGACCCGCGGCGACGAATGGCAGGCCGACCAGCGGGAAGTCGGCGAGGGCGGTGTGGTGGGGAGCGAACTTGCGCAGGAACACCCAGCCGACCACCGGCGCCGCGAGCAGCAGCGCGGTCAGTGCCCACAGCGCCACGCGCTCGTTTCGGATCTGTCCTCGCTGCAGCGGGTCGCGCTTCAGGAAGGGGCCGAGGGCGTCCGCGGTCAGGAGGGCGAGTGGTGGGAAGAGGGGAAGCAGGTAGGTGGCGAGCTTGCCCTTGCTGAGGGAGAAGAAGACGAAGACGACCGCGACCCAGATGGTGCAGAGCTCGATCGCCCGCGGCGGTGTGTGACGCGACGCGGCGCGGTTGTGCAGGACAACCGAGGGGAGGAAGAGGCTCCAGGGCAGAAAGACCAACGGAAGGAGATAGAGGTAGGCGAAGGGATTGCTGCGGTGGCCGCCGCTGCCGGCGAGGAAGCGCTGGACGTTGTTCGTCCACAGGAACTCCCACATGTACGCCGGCGCGACGATGGCGGTGGTGACGTACCAGATGCCGGCGACGGCGCACACGACGGCCAAACCACGCCAGAGGTGGAAGCGCCGGAGGCGCCGCGACAGGCCCGGTCGCGCCACGAACAGACCGAAGGTCAGGAGCGCGAGGACGATGGCAACGGGGCCCTTGGTCAACGTCGCGACGCCGATCAGGGCATAGAACGGCCAGGTCGGCCAGCCCTGCGCGCCGCCCTCGAGCAGCCAGGCGGCGCCGTAGAAGAAGGCGGCGGCGATCCACCAGGTGAGCGTCATGTCGAGGATGACGAAGCGCCCGATGGCGACGTAGGCGCCGGCCGTGGCCAGCAGCAGTCCGGCGAGGATGCCGGTGACCCGGTCGAGAAAGCGCGCTCCCCACCACGCGGTGACCGCAACGGTGGCGCCGGCGGCGAGGGCGCTGGGCAGGCGCGCCGCCCACTCGTTGACGCCGAAGAGCTTCATTGCCAGCGCCGCCAGCCAGTAGAAGAAAATCGGCTTGTCATGGTACGGCGCGAAATCGAGAGTCGGCGTGAGCCAGTGGCCGCTGACCAGGATCTCGCGCGCGATCTCCGCGTGCCGTCCCTCGTCCGGATCGAAGAGAGCGGCGTGTCCGAGGTTGAGGAGCAGGGTGACCAGGCAGGTCAGGAGGAGGATCACCGGCCCTGCCAGGGGGTGGGCAAGAAGCTCCGCCAGGATGGCTGCAGGCTTGCGCGGCGCCACCCGCAGAGACGGTTGACGCGGCGCGGTGCGCGCCCTTCGGCGCATGTCGGTAGCGGGCATCTGTCGGGGGCCGCGAATCGGGAACGGGTCGGTCGAGTTCGAATTGGCGACTTCAGGGAGCGGGAGCGGTGGCCGCCCAGGCGCGGATGGTCTGCAGATCGGCGTCGCTCAAGCGCGCCTCGGGATGCAGGGCCACGTAGTACCAGGGCGGCATGTCGCCTTCCGAGACTTCCTTGCCGGTCTCGCGCAGCTTCTTCTGCTTTCTCTTGTCGCTGTACGAGCTCCAGACCGAGAAGTTGAGCTCCTTGCGGCCCTCGTGCACGTCACGGGCGATCAACCATGAGACCGGCGCGATCTTGCTGTACCAGGGCCACACGGTCTGGTTCGAGTGGCAGTCGTAGCAGGCGCGTTGCAGGATCGCCGCGACCTGCGGCGGCGTGCCGATCTCGCCTTCGCCCGGTGGGTTGGTCCGGTCGACCGGAATCAGCTGGACGATCAGCAGCAGGATCGGAAGCGCCAGGGCGCCGATCTTCAACACTCTCTTCACCATCGTTTGCCCGCCTCCCTCGACTCCCGGGGCGCTCGGTCTCAGACCGACTTCAGGCGCCCCGTCTTCTTCATCGTGCGGGCGAAGCCCCACAGCGATGCGACGACCGCCCAGATGGCGGCCAGAGCCACCAGCGCCGGCGCGGCGTCGGCGCCGTCCCAGTAGACCCTCTCCACGGCGATCAGCGCCAGAGTGGCGGAGATCCAGGTGAACGTCGTGCCGTAGTCCTTGCGTACCACTCGCCGCCAGTCGAACGACGACGAAGCGAGCGTCTCGCGCAGGCCGCGCAGATTGGGCACCAGCCGGTTCACGCGCGCGCAGTAGTCGTCGTACTCCGTGCCGAAGCGCTGCCGTAGGAAGGCCTCCTCGGCGAGGACCATCGACATCAGCGCCGCGGCGACGACGGGGAGGCCGACGAGGTACGCCCAAGGCGAGTTCCAGATCAGCAGGATGCCGGTGAGGAGGAGGAAATTGCCGACGTAGAGCGGATTGCGGCAGTGTGCGAAGATGCCCTCGCACACCAGGCGATCGGCGGTGATCTTCTTGTTCTTGCCGCCGCGCCGGATGTAGGCCAGCCCGATCACCAGGCCTCGCAACGCCTGACCCGCGGCCGCGACCAGGATGCCGACGATGTCGAGCACCGCATCCCAGCGCTCGCTGCCGAGGAACGGCCGCGGCCGCGTGGCGAGCAGCATGAACGCGAAGACCAGCGGCGCCAGCAGGTTGCGGCGGGCGAAGACGAACTGACCGAAGCGAACCGCGATGCGATTCAAGGCGCTCTCCCCACGAGTCCGGCGGCGGCGATCACTTGATGGCGAGGAAGCCGGCGAAGTTGTACCACTTGAAGAAGATGTCGACGTTGCGGAAGCCGGCCTCGTGCAGCATCTCCTGGTTCTCCTGCACCCGGTACGGGATCAGGACGTTCTCCAGCGCCTCGCGCTTGCGCGAGATCTCCATACCGCTGTAGCCGTTGCGCTGCTTGAGCGCGTAGTAGTGCTCGACGTAGAGCCGGTTGAGCAGCGTGTCCTCGCACAGGACCTTCTCGAACAGGATCAGGCAGCCGTTCGGGTTACAGCCGCGGCAGATGTCGGAGAGCATGCGCGCCCGGTACAGTGGGCGGATGAACTGCAGGGTCAGGCTCATCACGATGACCGACGCGTTGTCGAGTCGCAGCTCCTTGCCCAGGTCGCGCGTCAGCAGCGTATAACCGTGGCGCATTTCGCAGCCGGCGAGATTGCTCTCGGCGCGGGCGATCATGTCCGGCGAGTCGTCGATGCCGACCAGGTGGACGCTCTGCGGCATGCTGTCGAGGTTGTGCAACGTCGTCCCGGTGGAGCAACCGAGGTCGTAGACGTTGGTGTCGTCGACGCCGAAGTCGGCGGCCAGCTCCTGGATCATGCGCTGCACCTCGGAGTAGAAGGGCACCGAGCGCTCCAGCATGTCGGGGAAGACCTCGGCCGTCTCCTTGCCGAAGGTGAAGTCGAGGATCCGCCTGTTCTCGTTGCGAAAGATCTGGTCCGTCGCCATGCGGATACCTCCCGTCGGGCTCCCGCCAGTGAGCCAGTCAGCCGGTGAGCCAGTGAGCCGGTGAGCCGGTGAGGGGGCCCGGAACCTCTCTCCCGCACACTCGCGCACCCACCTACCCGCGAAAGATGGCGGAATCGCCACCAGAGGGCAAGCGTCGGGAGAGGGTGCTAGACGTTCCAGGTGATGGGCGTCACAGTCTGCACGGCGGAGGTGAAGAGCATCCTCACCCGCACCAGCGGGTACCTGAAGACGGTCGCGTCGCACTCCCTGCAGCCGTATCGGGGATGCACCTTCGGCGGTGCCCTGTGCGGCGTCGGCTGCTACGTGCGCCACAACCGCTTCGTCACCCGCGACAGGGAATGGGGCAGCTTCCTCGAGGTGCGGGTGAACGCCGCCGACGCCTACCGCACCCAGTACGCCGCCGAGCGCGACTGGGCGCGCCGGCGCCGCGGTCGCTTCGCTATCTTCCTGTCGAGTTCGACCGACCCGTTCCTGCCGCAGGAGGATCGGTTCGGCGTCACCCGGTCGGTGCTGGACGCCATGATCGCGCAGGCGCCGGATGAGCTGATCCTGCAGACGCACACGCACCGCGTCGCCGCCCATCTCGACCGCTGCCGACAGCTGGCGGCGCTCTGCGACCTGCGCTGCCACATCTCGATCGAGAGCGATCGCGATCGCCTGCCCGGCCTGCCGCCTCCCGCCAGCCCGGTGCGCAGGCGCTTCGAGGCGGCGCGGGCGCTCAGGCGCGCCGGCATCCGCGTCGTCGTCACCGTCTCGCCGCTGCTGCCGATCGGCGATCCGCGCGCCTTCTTCCGCGAGGTGGCGGAGTCCGCGGACGCCGTGGTGATCGACCACTTCATCGAAGGCGACGGCAGCCGCGACGGCTCGCGCACGGCGCGCACGGCGCTGCCGGCGGCCATGGCGCTGGTCGACCCGGCGTCGACCGCGCTCGATTACAGAGAGCGCATGGTCGCCGTCGCCCGCGAGATCATGCCGGGCCGGGTCGGCGTCAGCATCGAAGGCTTCGCCGGCCGCTTCCTCGCCTACCCCGACCCCTGCGAGGGGCACCTTTGCACCTAGGCGCAGCCCTACGGGACGATCAGCGTGAACGCTCCATCCGGATCGTTTCCGCTCGACGTGTATGCGATGAACGGCGGGTTGAGCGCCACCAGGAATGCCGGGCCCGTCATGGCCCCCGGCGGCACGTGGAATTGGAACTGGGTGCTCGAGACCAAGCTCAGCGGGATCTTTGGGTTGCCACTTGCGTCGAAGCCGCCGAGATTCACCGTCGCCGCGCCCTGCTTGTTGAAGAGGTTGATCACCGTCAAGACGGAGAAGCCAGTCCCGTTGACGGTGACCAGCGCGCCCGCCTGACTGATGCTGCTGATCGTCAGTAGGGCGCCAATGGGCACCGACACCGAGTTGGACATCACGTTCCCGACGAACGGGCTGTTCACCACCTGAAACGATCCCGGCCCCGTCGGCGCGTTCGCCGGGACCATTACCATCAGCTGCGTACTACTGGCGCCGGGCAGCGGCGTGAGGGGGCCGACGTTGCCGGTCGCCGTGAACAGATTCACCAGCGCACCGCTGAAGCCGGTGCCGGTGAGACGCATCGTCGCTCCTTGCAGCACCAGCGTGGAGACGTTGGCGAGCGGTACGGAAGGGTCGGGCGGATTCAGCGGTATGCTGTTGATCTCCGTGATCGTCGGAATGTTCGCACTCGCGCCGCCGAAGAGGTGCTGGGCGGACACGTTCGACGCGATGTACCCCTGATCGGTGTTCACCACCCGAAGCGCCGCAAACCCGTTGCCGAGCGGTACCGAGGCGGGCACGGCGAACTGGAGCATGGTCGGCGTATGCGTGGTCGGGGCATACGGCCCCAAGCTCTGCGCACCGGACGGCATCGCGACGAACATCGAGACCACGCTACCGTTGGTGAACCCCGTACCGGTGAGCGTATTGAGCCCGCCCACGATAATGGGCACCGGGATCGGGTCGAGGACCAGCGCGGTCCCCTGGGTAGGGGTACGGGTCGGCGTCCGCGTCCGGGTGGACGTCGGTGTCGCGGTCCGGCTCGGGGTCGCCGTCGGGGTACGGGTCACGGTCGGCGTCGGGGTGGGCGTCGGAACCGGAGTGGTCACCAGAATGATCTGCGAGATACCGGCATTGCTGGCGTTCGCGGCGACCGTGACCAGGGCCCATCCCAGCGGAAAGTCGTTCACCGGCCGCGAAGTGAAGCTGGTGTCGGACCAGTCGCTGCTCGGATCGGACAGCAGGAAGCGCGAATGCGCATTCTCGATGGTGCGCAGCTGGACGAGCGGATAGTCGGTAGCGGAGTTCTGGTGCGTCTGCCCGCCCGATCCTTCGAACAGTCCCCGAAACGCCCAGCCGCCGAGCGCCAGCTTGCTTCCCAGCGGCAGGGGGAAGGTCGCCGACGTCAGCAGCGGCGCCAGCCACGCCACGCCGGTCGGGCCGGTCACGTGAACGCGAAACAGCTCGGCACTGCTGCGCACGGTACGGTCGCCGGTGAAGAAATCGTAGTCATAGCCGCCGAGCACCAGGACCTCCCCCCCGGGCACGAGCGTTGCCGTGTGCTGCTGTCGCGTCTGGCCGAGCAGGGCGGTGAGGCTCCACGTACCGGTCGCCGGGTCGTACACCTCGGCAGTCGCCAACGTCAGGTTACCGAAGAGCGTTTGAAGCCAACCTCCGGCGACGAGCACGCTGCCGTTCGGGAGCAGCATCGCCGTGTGCTGGTCGCGGGCGGAGGAGAGGCTGCCGGTGGACTCCACGTCTCCGTCTCCGGATCGTACAGCTCGGCGCTCGACAGGGACACGGCCTGCGAGGCCGTGAAGATCGCTCCGCCGGCCACCAGCACCTTGCCGTTTGGCAGCAACGTCGCGGTGTGCGAGTGACGCGCTTCGGTGAGGCTTCCGGTGCTACGCCACGCTCTCCCTTCGGGGTCGTACAGCTCGGCCGAGGCGAGGTCGGCGTTGCCCGGGTCGTAGCCGCCGGTGACGAGCACCTCGCCGTTCGGCAGGAGCGTTGCGGTGTGCAGGGTCCGGGGGGTGCGAAGATCGCGCGCATTGCTCCACCCGGGCGCCGTTGCGTCGAACACTTCGGTGCTGGAGAGAGGTGCGCCGTCGGCGCCGATACCGCCCGCGACCAGCACGTCGCCGTCTGCCAGCAAGGTGGCGGTGTGCGACGCGCGAGCGGTGCCGAGTCCGAGCGCGTGGCTCGCCGTCCAGGTCTCCGCGGTCGGATCGTACAGCTCGCAGCCGGCGAGGGCTTGTTCGCCGTAGCCGCCGGCCACCAACACCTTCCCATTCGGCAGCAGGGTCGCCGTGTGCCGCTCGCGCCCGGTGTTCAGGCTGCCGGTCGGCGAAGCCGTCTCGGTGAGGGGATCGTAGATCTCGGCGCTCGCCAGATGCGCGCGGCCGCCGGCGGCGAGCACGGTCCCGTCCGGCAGGAAGCGTCGCCGTGTGCGTGTCGCGTGCGGTCCCGAGAGCGCCGCCGGTGGACCAGATGCCCGCCGTCGGGTCGTAGAGATCTTCCGTCGCGAGTGCGTAGGCGTCGCTCCGCCCGCCGGCGAGGAGCAGCTTCCCGTTCGGCAGCGCCGTCGTCGTGTGATCGTACCGTCCCTCGCCGAGTCCGCTTCGCGCTTCCCAACCGCCGGTCATCGGGTTGTACCGTTCGATGCTCACGACCGCCGATCCCGCTGCGCCCAGGCCGCCCATCACGACGATTGCCCCGGTCGGCAGCAGGGCCGCCGTGTGGGCCTCGCGCGCGACGTGCAGATTGGTGCCGAGCGACCATGTTCCCGTGCCGACGTGGTAGATCTCGGTGCTCGCGAGCCGTCCGAGCTCGTTCGATCCCCCGGCGACGAGAACCGTATCGTCCGCCAGTGCCGTCGCCGTGTGCCGTGAGCGGCGCGTCGCCAGAGTACCGGCAGTGCTCCACGTACCCGCCGCCGGGTCGTACAGCTCGGCGGACGAGAGCGTACCGCTGAATTCATTGGCGCCGCCGGCGACCAGCACCTTGCCGTTGGACAGCAAGGTCGCCGTGTGGTCGAAGCGCCCGGTGGCCAGGCTCCCGGTGCCGCTCCACATGCCCGTCGCCGGGTCGTACAGCTCGGCGCTTCTGTTGCCCGCCCAGGCCCGATCCTCCAACGACGAGCACCTTGCCGTTCGTCAACAGTGTCGCCGTATGGTGGCTGCGCGCGGCCAATAGGTCGCCGGTGGGCGTCCACGTCTCCGTCGACGGATCGTACAGCTCGGCGCCGTGCAGCGAGCCGTCGACGAGCCGATACCCGCCGGCCACCAGCACCTTGCCGTTCGGCAGAAGGGTCGCCGTATGGTTGGCGCGGGTCGCTGCCAGGCTGCCGGTTGCACGCCATCGCCCCGTAGCGGGGTCATACAGCTCGGCGCTCGTCAGCCAGCCGCCGGTGTCGTTGTAGCCGCCGGCGACGAGCACCTCGCCGTCGGCAGCAACGTCGCCGTGTGCTCGGTGCGAGGGATGTTCAAGGTGATCGGCGGCGGCAGCGTGTACCGCCAGACCTGATCGCCCTGCGTGGCATCGACCCCATGGAGGGTGCTGACGTAGAGGCGGTTCTCGAAGACGGTCGCCGACGTCAGGCCGCCGTTGTCCGGGTCGAACGGGTGATCCCCCTCAACCAGGACGGACCAATCGGTGCCGTCGTACACTCCGAGATTCGCGCTCGGAAAGCCTTCCACGAGATAGAGGTCGTCTTGGAAGGGGACCAGCGCCCAGTTGCGCCCGGGAGAGCTGCCAATCCCCGGGCCGGCCCATGGCGGCGTCACGTTCACCCAACCACTCGGCCCCGTCCCGTCGTAGCGCCACACCTCGGCGCCAAAGTGAGCGAGCGTCCCGATGTAGAGATACTCCTGCGGACTTCCGGGGGGCTGATAGACGGCCGCGGAGCCGATCACCTGGTGAAGGGCGAAATAGCAGGGGCCACCGTTGGGGATACACCCGTTGAACAGGGTGCCGAAACCATCGACGTTGACTTGCGCCCATGTGCCGAGGTCACCGCTCGCGCTCTCCCAGATCTCGACACCGTCACCGTAGTCCGCGGGAGTTCCAAAGTTGGCGGCGAGCGTTTGCGTTCCGACATAGACGTGGTTGTTGAACACGATCATGACGTCGACGGCTCTGTTGTTGGTCGGATCGCCGAACGAGTTCGTTACCACCCGCTCCCACGTCGCCGTGGTCTTGCCGATGTCCCCGGTGCGCCAGATCTCGAAGGTCCCGCCTGCCACATAGACGAAGCCGTACAGCTTACCCCGAAAGATCGTGGCTTTGGTGATGCGGCTGAACGGTATCGGGCTGGAGGCGATGCCAACCGGTGTGACCTTGTTCCAGCTGTCGCTGAGAACGGCTCCCTTGGGAACCCAGTAGAGCTGGCCGGCGTTCCACGCGTAGAGATAATCTCCAACCGGTCCAGCCACTGGAGGCACTGCTCCCGGACCGGATGGCGCGGCCGGTGGGTTCACTTGCGTCCACAGCCGCGTCGCCGGGTTGTCCATCCGGAACAGCCCGAATTCGTTGAGCGCGTACAGGCGGCCGTCGAAGCGGAACAGCTCCGTTCCGCTGCTGGTGGGTCCCTGTCCGGGGACGAACCCGTCCTGGTTCACCTGATCCCAGCCCGGCGGCACTTGCGCCTCGGCCGGCGAGGCCATGCCGACGAGAGAGGACGGAACACCGACCGAGGTCGGCACGATGAACCCGCCGGCGGCCAGACTGATTCCGATCAGGGTCTTCGCGAGCCTCTTGACGCCGTAGGACATGATACCCCCCCTGTCATTGCTGAGCGACACTCAACGTGAAGAGGCATGGAGCGAGAGCGGGCGTGGCCGTCCGTAGCGGAAGGTGCGGGGCGCCGGCTGCTCCACATAAGCGTGAGAACTGCGACGGTGCGCTCCGCTTCCCCGAATCCCGCTGGGTTCCGCTGGGTACTCCATGGCCGCACCTCCTCCGCGGCTGGATCCCATCGAGGGCGGCCGCTGGACAATCATCTTGCCGCGACCCCCGCCGCACCTCGCCGGAGCATCAAACGTGCCTCCGAGAACTCTCAGCAGGGACGCCGCTGCTCGCCTGCGAGGAGCCCTTGGGTGCGCAGCGTTGAGAAGGGCGTCGCGAAATTCACAAGTGCATTGGAGCGAGAAAGCCTCCGCCCCTTTCGGTCGGCGCCACGTCGAAAGTCGAAGCTGATACGCTATCTGTTCGATAGTCTGGATTTGCCGGATATAATGCAGCTAATGCGGCCTATCTTGGCCCGTGTTGACGGCGAACCAGTCGATGTGATACTTAATTGCCTCAACCGTCTCTTTCGACACGTTCGTGGCTTGCATGCGGGGTGCAACGGCCTCCACCGCACATCGTGCGAGTTCCGTCGCGAGCTTGGCAGTTTGGCGTCTCCGATCCGGTCGCCTTCGGGAGTTCATAGGGGTGGGGGCGCGGAAGAAGAGGGTCCACGAACATATCAGGCGCACGGGATTCGCAGTGATCGGGCTGCTCGCGTTCGGCCAGGTCGCCAGCGCGTCTACCTGGAGCGCAATCAGCTTCTCCGCGACACCGCAGAACGCTCCGCAGGTGCAGGCCGCCGCCGACACCCTGATGAGCTCGGCTGCCGGCAAGGAGTTCCCCGGCAAGCTCCTGCTCCAGGTTGAAATCGCCGACGGTGCGAGCCCGGCCACGCACAGCTTCATTCCGATCTACAAGAGCGCCGCCCAGCGCGAGGCCTTCGTGCAGAAGCTGCAAGCCGATCCCGCCTGGAGCACCTTTCTCGGATGCGATGACGAAGCTGACCCAGCCGGTCTCGACGGTCCTTTACCGAAACGTGAAGAGCTGGGGCGACATCGTGGACACGGACCACGTCTGGATGGGGCACGCCTTCCAGTGTCAAGGACGAACCGGCCTTTGTCGCCGCGCTCAACACGTTCATGGCGTCTCCGACCGGCAAGAAGTTTCCCGGCCAAGTGTATCTCTCCGCGTCGTCGCGGGCGGGATCACACCTGTGACCCATTTCGATCTCGGTCGGCTACGCCAGCGAAGCGGAAATGGAAGAATGGACCGCGACCCGAGACGCCAGCGGCGATTGGGCCACCTACCTGAAGGCGTCCCGCAAGGCGGCGGATTACCTCGGCGGCAACCTGTCTCGTGATCTCAAGTCGTGGGGTCCGGCGACGTTGAGCGACCTCGCCGGCCACTGAGACCCCGTCCCGGCACAACGGCCGCCGCGTCCGGTGCAGCCGGTCGGTACACGCCGTCGCGGGGACCGAACAGCACGCGGTGCCGTTCGGTCCCCGCGTCCGGTGATGAGGCCCAACCTCAACCGGCATTCCTGCGATACGGAACGCGACTCGGGCGATCCAGTGACGGCCGCGTCTTTCCGCAGAAGCTCGTAGGGAAGGGGCTCTGAGATCTGGACGAAACGCGCTTGCATCGATTCCGCACACTCTAGTTCGCCGGCAATTCCGCCCCTCCTCGGCCGGCCGAACTGGTGCGCTGAATCCGTAGGGGCACATCGACTAGTCGGACTGTAGCCTGGCCCGGCCGCAGCAAAGGGGCGAGCGACCCCGTATCCGGGCGATGCCGTGGCGCTGGTGTCGCGCCGGCACCCAGAGGCGCCATCTCAGCCTTCTCTTCGCTCTTGACGGTCCCGATCGACAGTCCTATCGCTGCTCTGCGAGTGGGATCTCTCTTGTACGCGAAGTCGAGGGGCGCCGGAGCCTGTTCGAGACCGTGTCCCCAGAATCGGGAGGACGTACATGGACCAGGCCTTTTTCAATGCCGACATGGAGTTGTTCGTCGATCATCGCGTGGACTGGGAACGCTTGCTGCGTTTGCGGCGCGGGCCGGACGTGTCCGTGAGCGAGGAGCTCGATACGTACAAGATGATCATGCGAACGGCCGGAGACGTCTGTGCCGACATCCAGACGAATGCGCGCGATCACTGGCACGAAGAAGTGACCCTGGAGGACGGGCGGGTGAAGCTTCCGCCGCACATCGCGGCAGGCTACGAGAAGCTGCGTTCCGCCGGTCTGACGTGCCTGACGTTGAGCCCCGAGTACGGTGGCGCTGGCCTCCCGTTGCTGCTCAACTGCGCCTTCCTGGAGATGCTGTCGCGGGCGGATGCAAGCTTGATGACGATTCTCGGTCTGCAGGGAGGCGCCGCCGGAGACATCGAGAAGTACGGCTCCGAGGAGCTGAAGCAGCGTTACCTGCCGCGCTTCGCGACGGGCGAGCTGCAGGGTTCGATGGATCTGACGGAGGCGCAGGCCGGTTCGGACCTCGGCGGGGTCGCCACCCGGGCCAAGAGCGAGAACGGACGCTACTTCGTCGACGGTGAGAAGATCTTCATCACCAACGGCTGCGCTCAGATCCACCTCGTTCTGGCGCGCGAGGAGGCGAGCTTCGGCCAAACGAAGGGGACGACCAAGGGGCTCAGCCTGATGCTGTGCCCGATCACGCTGCCGGACGGAACGGCGAACCGCATTCGGATCTCCCGAGTCGAGTCCAAGATGGGGATTCACGGGTCACCGACGTGCGTGGTCGAGTTCGATCACGCCGAGGCCTTCTTGCTGGGAGAAGCAGGAGAGGGTTTCCGCGCCATGCTCGATCTCATGAACGCCGCACGGCTCGGGGTGGCGGCACAGGCGATCGGCATCGCCGAGGCGGCGTACCGCGAAGCCCGCGAGTACGCGCAGCAGCGAACGCAATTCGGATCTCCGATCATCGACCAGCCTCTGGTCAAGTCCATGCTCACCTTGATGGCCATCAATATCCAGGCCGCGCGGGCGTTGCTGTACCGCACCTGCAGCCTGATCGACATGACCGAGGCGATTCGCCTGCATCTGGAGTCGGAGCGCGGTGCCGAGGATCCGGAGCGCAGCGCACTGGAGGCCGAGGTCGAGCACAACAGCCACCTGATTCGGTTCTTCACACCGCTCTGCAAGTACTATGCGACCGAGATCAGCAACGACGTGACCCGCAACGCGATCCAGGTCCATGGAGGCATCGGCTACATGGCCGAGACCGCCGCCGGCCATCATCATGCCGACTCGATCATCACGACCATCTATGAAGGCACGTCGGAGATTCAGGCCAGCTTCGCGCTGCGGGAGATGAGCAAGGGCGCGTTGTCCACGACGCTCGACGACACTCGCGCGCAGCTCGAGGCGATGCGCAAGCAGTTTCCCGAGCTCGTCGACCAGGTGTGCGGCGGGATCGACTGGATCAACCAATCGCTCCCGGCCCTGATGGAGAGCCTCGAATACGCGTTGCTGAACGCCAAGCGCATTTCCGAGATGGTGATCGACGTGCTGGTCTCCACGGAGCTCTTGGAAGAGGCACAGGCATCGGAGGACAAAGCCGATCTGGCCATGGCGTTCATCCATCGCCATATGCTGGCGGTCGAAATGAACGCGCGCCGCATCGCGTCGGGGGATGCGTCCCGAATCAAACGGTACGATCGCATCCTGGGGCTCTGACTCGAGATTAGACTTGAGTAGCCCCGAAGCGCGAAATCCACCAGCCCGGTGTAGCGCCCTGTTGAGTTGCTGGCATTCAGGTCAGGCCGGCAGCGGCTCGCCGATCGCCGCCAGGCCGCGGCGCGCCAGCGCGGAGTCGTCCTTGTGGTCGGGGTGGAAGTCGCGCCGCAGGTACTCGCGCACTCCCTCGTTGATGGCGCGCTCCATCTGGGCGTGGGTGACGCGGCGCAGGCGGCGGATCTCCGCCCGCGCCGTGCGCCGGTCGATGCCGTCCTGGCGCACCAGCATGCGCGTGCCCATGTAGGTCCAGAGGAAGAGGGAGCAGCTGGCCACGACGAAGCCGGCGATGCGCAGCAGGTAGCTGGGATGCGTCTGCTGCAGGACGTCGAAGGCCACCGATTTGTGCTCGATCTCCTCGAGCGCGTGCCAGTAGATGAGCTTGCGCATCACCGGGTGGGCGCTCTCCAGCAACGGGTTGTCGAGGGCGGTGGCGCCCAACGTCGCGGTGTAGTGCTCGGCGCCGGCGGTGACCGACAGGCGAAGGGCGGCGGGCATGAAGCGATTGCTCAGTAGGATGAAGCGATGGAAGCGGCGCAGGAATCGGTCGATCCGATAGCCCTGCGCCTCGAGGATCTCGAAGTAGCGCTCGTGCTCGTGCGCGTGCCGCCCCTCCTGTCCGAAGAACCCCTTGACGCGGGTGCGAAGGCTCTCATCGGTGATGCGGTCGAGGTGATCCTGCACGGCGCGGATGAAGAAGCGCTCCCCGTCGGGGAAGACCAGGTTCAGCCCGTTGAAGAAATGCGTCGCCACCGGGCTGCCGTCGATCCAGTGCCTGGGGATGCTCTGGTCGAAGGGCAGGTCGATCTTTCGGACCGGGATCGTCTCGTTGGCCGTCATATGGTCATTTTGATGGGGAGTCGGAGAGATTTCAACGGAGGAGCGCCGGGAGGAAGCCGCGGCGTCTGAGCGGTTCCCCTTCCCGGAGGGGCAGCAGGGGCGCAAGCCCCGCACAAGACAGACCGGTTCCATGTGATCAATGGGGAGGTGGAGGGGCTCCTTGTTGCCGACCGCGATGCCGGGATCCGGCGGACCCCGCCGCCCCTCGGGTGGACCCCCGTTGTCGGTGCTGGGGCTCCGCCCAGGGCTCCGCCCCGGCGCCCCTCGAGGGCGAAACCTACGGTTGTCGCCCTCGAGCTCCCACTTCCCTTGAACGCTGCGCGGGCAAATAGGGTGTAGTGCTCGCCCCGCGGCCAGGTGGCGCAGTCCCGGTGAGCCACCCGATCGACCACCACCATTCTCGCGCGGCTCGAACGAACCGCGTCCACGCGCGCGTTCGAAGAGAGCGTTGTGCTCGGAACGAGGAACGAGGCAAGCGGTCGAAGCATCTCGATCGATCGCGTCGGCGTACTGCGCGAGCGCTTCATCGCGAAGCGAAAGAAGAAATCAAAACTTCAACGGCCTCGACCTTTCGAAGAGGCGTGAGAGCGAGATTGGCAGAGAGCAGCGCGGTGGTGAAGCCGTGCGCGAGACCGAGGGCGTCGGTGCCCGTCAGTGGCGCGTAGATTCGGGCAGTGAGGCGGATCCGGTTACGCGCGCGGACCGCCAACTCCGGTGCTGAGCGGGGAAGCAGATTCGCCTCGGAGCGGAGCCACCGGAGAGAGGGGCGCGGGGAGGGAACCGCGGCGTCTGAGCGGTTCCCTCCCCGGAGGGGTTGCAGGGGCGCAAGCCCCGCACAAGACAAAAGGGTTCCTTGTGATCGAGGGGGAGGCGGAAGGGCCTCTTCTCTCCGACCGCGATGCCGGGATCCCGGGGGAACCCGCCGCCCCTCGGGTGGACCCCCGTTGTCGGTGGTGGGGCTCCGCCCCGGCGCCCCTCGAGGGCGAAACCTACGGTTGTCGCGAGCGAAGTACCTCATCGCGAATCGAAAGAAGAAAATCAGAAAACCCCGCGGCCTCGACCTTTCGAAGAGGCGCGAGGACGAGACCGGAAGTGAGTGGCGCGGTCGTGAAGCCGTGTACGAGCCCCGCCCATGACCACCGGTCGCAGGGTCGGGCCCTGTCCGGGGCGCAGGGTGATGACGCGGACGAAGACATTTTGGAAGGAGTGCTCGCGGGCGCGCCGCGCGCCGACGCCTCGGGTGAGGAAGATCACGGTCAGGGCGCGCACGGCCGAGGAGGCGAGGAAGAGATAGAAGTAGTTGCCCGCCGCCATCGTGCGCAGCATCGCTCCGCCGAGCAAGGTGCCGGTGACGATGGTGATGCCGTTGAGCAGGTTGTAGACGGACAATACCCGGGCTCGGTTGTGCTCCTCCGTGCAGTCGAAGAAGTTGAGGATCGTGGTGAGCTCGAAGCCCGCCCAGGCGAAGCCGGCGAAGAGCTGCAGCGCCAGCAGGTAGGTGAAGTTGGAGGAGAAGACCCACAGCCCGGACAGCGGCACCAGGAGCACGGCGGACACTTGCAGGGCGCGCCGGTTGCCGTAGCTGCGGGCGATGTCGCCCCAGTAGGACGATGACAGGGCGCGCGCCGCAACGGCGGCGCCGTTCAGAATCGTGAACTGGGCGTACGACAGCTGCAGTCCTTCGAGCATGAAGGGCGTGAAGTAGGCGGCGGAGATGTTGACCGCGCCGCTCATGAGGACGAGCAGCGTGATGAGTCGCCCGTAGGGACGCGAGCGGAACCCCGCCAGGACGGTGCGGATCGGCATCGCCGGTCGGCGCCGGTCGGCGGGCGGCTCGTACTGCCGCGCCAGGAAGGAGGCGCTGGCCAGGCGGCAGCAGGCGGCCAGGGCGAAGGACGCGATGAAGCCGGCGGCGGCGCCCCAGGAGCTGCGCTCGGAGGCGTCGATGAGCAGCCCTCCGGCGACGACGGAGAGGAGAAGGGAGCCCTGGATCGGAATGGCACGGCGGCCGAAATAGGGCGCGCGCAGGCGCGCCGGCACCAGCCTGCCCATCCACGCGTTCCAGGCCGGGGTGAGGCCCAACCCGGCGATCCAATAGACACACACCCACGACAGCAGCCAGGCGTAGCCTCCGCCGCCTCCCGCGAGCAAGATGACGGGGAGAAACGCGGCGGCCTGCAGCACGGCGCTCCCCACGACCCAGCGCTTCTCGCCCAGCCGCGAGGCGGCCAGGGGCGAGAGCAGCTGGAACGCGGACCCGGCCAGCACCGGAACGGTCGCGATCAGGCCGGCCTGGAACGGCGTCGAGCCGAGCAGGAGCGCGAAGGCGGAGAAGTAGGTCTCGCCCAAACCCACCATGGCCGCCTGGAAGGTGCCGTCGAGGACGCCGGCGCGCAGACTGAGGCGCAGTGGCGGGGCTGTCGTCGACTGGGAAGAGCTGGAGTCGGGCATGCGGGCGGCTTCGATCGGGGAGTCCCCCAGGGAGTACACGCCGCGGGCGAACGGCTGCAACCCGGGAAGAGTGCGGATGTGTGGACGTGTGGACGTGTGGATGTGTGGACATGCGGGGGCGGGTGGCTCTGTTGGCGCCTTGGCGGGGTTTGCGCTATGCGCGTACCGGCCGGTCCAGACCATGTCGAAGAGCTGCCGAATCGCCGTCTCGCTCAACCTCTTGCTGGCGCTGACTGGGTGCGAGCGGCATCAGAAGCCCAAGACCGTCCCGCGCAATGTGGTCTTCGTCCTCATCGACACACTGCGCGCCGATCACCTGGGCTGCTACGGCTATTCGCGCAATACCTCGCCGAACCTCGACGCCTTTGCGACGCAGGGGGTGCGCTTCCAAAACGCCATCAGCTCGACGCCGTGGACGCTGCCCAGCATGGCGACGATCTGGACGTCCCTCTACCCGTCGGTACACGGCGCCATGAAGCCGAGCGCGGTCGACCAGTGGAGGCCGGACCGAAAGAACGCCCGGCCCTCCAGCGTTCTGCCCGAGTCTCGTACCACGCTGGCCGAAGTTCTCCACGGCGCCGGCTTCCAGACCGTTGCCTACGTCGACGGCGTCTATCCCGGCTCCATCTTCGGGCTGGCGCAGGGGTTCGACCGGTTCGTCGAGGACGACGCCTACGGTGTCCGCCTCAACACCGAGGCGCTGCTCGACTGGATCGATCGGCGCCACCCGCGGCGCTTCTTCGGGTACGTTCACGTCGTCGAGGTGCACTCCCCGTACACGCCGCCGGGGTTTCCCCGCGAGCTCGGCCGCCGTCACGATCCCCAGGCCAACCGCGTGCGCCAGGTGTTGCCGGAGGAGAGGCAGCGCTTGCTGAAGTTCGACTTCGACCCGGGCTACCAGGGCAGCGCCGACGGATCGCGCGTGTACCTCCGGGAGCTGGCGCTGCAGAAGAACCCGGATCCTCGCGACGTCGAGCACCTCGTTGCCCTCTACGACCGGGGCATCGCCTATACGGACTGGTGGCTCGGAAAGTTCTTCGAGAACATGCAGGCGCGCGGTCTGTTCGACGATACGCTGGTCATCGTCACCGCCGACCACGGCGAGGAGTTCCTCGGGCATGGCGGGCTCGAGCACGGGCTCACATACTTCGAGGAGATGCTGCACGTGCCGCTGCTGATGCACGTCCCGGGTATCGCACCCGGCATGGTCATCGAGCAGCAGGTCGGCCTGATCGACCTCATGCCGACGATCCTCGACCTCCTCGGGGTGCCGTCGACACTGCCGATGGAGGGGGGCAGCCTTCGGCCTCTGCTCGAAGGCGGCTCCGTGCCGGAACGGCCGGTGTTCGCGGAGGCGGCCATGGTTCCCGCCAACCGCGCCGCGGCACGGACGAACGACCGCAAGTTCGTGATGTCGCAGCTGCCGAGCTCGGATGCGCTCTACGATCTCGCGGCCGACCCCGGCGAGCGCGAGAACCTCTGCAAGCGGCCCGGAAGCGATTGTGCCGCCTGGCGGCAGAAGGTGTTGCAATGGCGACGGGAGCAGAGCGCCGTGCTGGCGCACCTCGGTTCGCCGACACCCGTTGCGGCCGCTGTCGACGCGCAGACACGCGAACGGCTACACGCACTCGGGTACACCGAATAGGTCCGCCGGGGCCGCTTCGCCGCAGGCGAGATGTGAGGGGGAACCGCATTGCCTGAACTCCTCGTCGGTGCCGCGATCTTGGTGGCCGGGCTCGCCTACCTGCTCCTGCGGGCGCGCCGGCGGGCGTCGCACTTGCGCCGGCGGCTCGAGGCGTCGGCCATGGAGCTGCAGCAGCTCGAGACGTCGTTCGCCCGCTTCGCACCGCGCCAGGTGATCGAGCGCATCATCGCCTCCGGCGCCTCCACCACCACGGCCGAGAAGAAGGACGTGACGATCCTGTTCGCCGATATCGTCGGCTTCACCCACCTGAGCGAGAGCCTCGACGCCGATCTGCTGGTGACGATCCTCAACGGCTACTTCGCGCGCATGAGCCGCGTCATCGCGGACCACCGCGGACACGTTTCGAAGTTCATCGGCGACGGCATCCTCGCTCTCTTCGGCGCCATCGAGCCCAATCCCTGGCAGGCCAACGACGCGGTACACGCCGCCCTGGCGATGCAGGCGGAGCTGCAGGCGTACAACCGCGAGCTGATACCGTCGGGCATTCCCGAGATCCGCGTCGGCATCGGCCTGCACCGCGGCACCGCGGTCGCCGGGCTCATCGGCAGCAACGAGCTGATGGAGTTCACCGTCATCGGCCACCACGTCAACCTCGCCTCGCGCGTCGAAGGGCTCACCCGCCTGCACCGGGTCGGCATCCTGGTCACGCCGGCGCTGCGCGGCGCGCTCGACCCGCGCTTCGTCCTGCATGAGCTGCCCGCCGCGGCGGTGCCCGGCATCAGCGAGCCGCTCGTCACCTACGCGGTCGACGGCTTCTCCTGAGTCCCCGCCTTTGACTTTCGTCCCTCGCCCCTCTTTGCTGGCGTCGTGCCCTTTCCGCG
This sequence comes from uncultured bacterium, assembly GCA_963721115.1. GTDB lineage: Bacteria > Desulfobacterota > Binatia > HRBIN30 > CADEER01 > CAVRIA01. The sequence goes on along the minus strand of CAVRIA010000010.1, from coordinate 68,920 downwards.
CCTGTTCTCCGCGCTGCGCGTCGGTCCGCTCGAGGCGCGCAATCGCGTCGTCTTCGGCGCCCACTTCACCATGTTCTCGGAGCCGGCGGCGCGCTGGGGCGAGCCCGGGTTCTTCGGCGAGCGCGTCGGGCGCTACCTCGGCGAGCGGGCGCGCGGCGGGGCGGGGATCGTCATCGCCGGACAGGTCCAGGTGCACCCCACGACCGCGTACCAGATGCCCAACAACGCCGTCGCCTGGGACGGCGCGGCGATCCCGCACTTCGAGCGCGTGACGGGGCCGATCCGCGCGCACGGCGCCCTCGCCTTCGTGCAGCTGGCGCACAACGGCGGTGTGAACATGGGGCCGTGGTCGAAGCTCCCGGCCTGGGCGCCGTCGAGCGTCGCCAACTCGCTCGAGCCGCCGAAGGCGCTGGAGAAGCGCGAGATCCACGAGCTGGTGGAGTACTTTGCCCGCTCGGCCCGCAACGCCGTCGCCGGCGGCTTCCAGGGCATCGAGGTGCACGCGGCGCACGGCTATCTCATTCACGAGTTCCTGTCGCCGCGCAGCAACCGGCGCACCGATGAGTACGGCGGCAGCCTGGAGAACCGAATGCGCTTCGGCGTCGAGGTGCTCGCGGCGGTGCGCGCCGCCGCCGGCGACCGGGTGGCGGTCGGCCTGCGCCTGGTCGGCGACGAGGAGCAGGCGCAGGGCGGCCTGACCGCCACCGACGCGGCCGAGATCGGCGCCCGCTTCCGTGCTCTCGGCCTGGTCGACTTCCTCAATGTCAGCGTAGGCGTCTCCGGTATCGGCATGGTGCGTCCGTCCTATGTCCCGCACCTCTGCGGCGTCTACGCCGCCAGGGCGGTGAAGGAAGCGGTGCGCGACGTGCCGGTGTTCGCGGTGCACCGCATTCTCACCCCCGCGGAGGCCGAGGGCATCCTCGAGCGCGGTGATGCCGACGCGGTGACGGTGGTGCGGGCGCTGATCGCCGATCCCGACTGGGCGGCCAAGGCGCGCGCCGGCGAGGCGCAGGCGATCCGCCTCTGCACGGGGTGCAACCAGGGCTGCTACGGCAACCTGACGCAGGGGCTTCCGATCACCTGCGTGACCAATCCCGCCGTCGGCCGCGAGGATACGCTCGGTTACGGGACATTGGAGCCGGCGGCGCGCTCGAGGCGGGTCGTGGTCGTCGGCGGCGGGCCGGCGGGGCTGGAAGCCGCCTGGGTGGCGGCGGCGCGCGGCCATCGGGTGACGCTGCTCGAGCGCGGCGAGAGTCTGGGGGGCAAGATCCGGCTCGCGCAGCGCCTGCCGGGCCGCGCGGAGATGGCCGACTTCGCCGACTGGCGCGCGGCGGAGTGCGAACGGCGCGGCGTCGACATCCGACTGCGGACCGAGGGCACGGTCGAGGCGGTGCTGGCGCTGGCGCCGGACGCGGTCGTGGTGGCGACCGGCGGGAGGGCGAGCAAAGTCGCCCCCGCCAAGGGCCCGCCGATGCCAGTGCCGGGGGTGGAGCAGGAGTTCGTCCTCGATCACGAGCAGGGGCTGGCGCGCATCGACGAGCTGGGGAAACGGGTGGTGATCTACGACGTCGTCGGACACGTCGAGGCGATTGGGCTCGGCGAGCTGCTGGCGACTTCGGGGAGAGAGGCGACGGTCGTCACCCCCTTCCCCCTGCCGGTCAACCTCGACCGCGAGACCCTGGGCTACGCGCTGCCCCGCGCCGCGCGCGCGGGCATGCGCTGGCGTCCCAACACCGCGCTGGCGGCGATCGGCGACCATGCGGTCACCCTCGCCGACGTCCTGTCGCGCCGCGTCGAATCGATGTCGGACGTCGACCACGTCGTCATCCGCACGCACGGCGTTCCCGACGACGCGCTCTACTTCGCCCTGCTCGGCCAGGGGCCGGAGGTCGTCCGCGTCGGCGACGCCGTCGCCGTCCGCCCCGTCGACCGCGCCATCTTCGACGGCCACATGGCCGGCCGCCGCCTGTGAGCGGCGGCCGGCCAGGGCTAATTCTCTTGCCTTTGAAGATTGACGGCGCCATGCTCTTGACGATGCGCGTCGGCGGCTATGGGCGGGGGCCGTTCCTCGCCGCTCCCCTGTTCCTGGCGGTCCTCCTCGGGGCGTCAGCCGCAGGCGCCGGCTCCTCCTCCGACACGCAGGTCGTGTGCCCGGGCGACTGCGACGGCAGCCGCACCGTGACGATCGACGAGCTCGTGGCGGGGGTCAGGATGGCGCTCGGCGACCTTCCGGACGACAACTGTCCGTCCTTCGATCGCGACGGCGACGGGCGAGTGACGATCTCCGAGCTGGTGATGGCCGTGACGGCCGCTCTGTCCGGCTGCGGCGTCGGCCCCGCGGAGCGCCCGACGCCGCGCGTCGAGGTCCAGGTCGCCGCGTCGGACGGCACTCCGGTGGACGGCTTCTCCGTCCAGTTCGACGAGCGCGCCGGCAGAGTGACGAGCAGCGAGGTCGAGGTCGTCGGCGACTCGACCTTCCACGTCCTGCAGGATGCGTCGGCGACGGTGGTCGTGGTCGCCCGCAAGGCCGGCTTCCACGACGCGCTCGCGGTCCTCGATCCGCCGCCGACTCCTGAGCAAGGGGTGCGCCGCGTCGACCTGCTCTTGGTCCCGGAGGGTGACTGCCTGTCGATCGCGCCGGCGTGCGCCGATGCCGGCGGCGACGGCCCGGAGTTCGTTCCGGGCGAGGTGTTCTTCGAGGCGAGCAACTGGCTGTGGCCGGACGAGGTGGCGACCGCTCTCGCCCCGTACTGCCTCGACACCGACCCGAACCCGTTCGGCAAGCGCTTCAGTATGTGGGTCGACGTCTTCGGCGCCGACCCGGCCGCGGTCATCGAGCAGCTCGACGCGAGCGACCTGGTTTCCGCGGCGTTCCTGCGCGGCTACGGGGGAAGCCAGCCCGTCGCCGGCGAGACCGTGCTCGTGTCGTTTCTCGACACGGCGACGATCAACGCGGCACGCGATCTCATCGACTCCATCGACGGAGTGCGATGGCTGGAGACCGTGCTGCCGCCGGCCAACGGCGTCGTCACCGTGGAGCCCGGAAGCGAGTGGGCGTGGGCCTGCACGCTCGAGCGCGACCCCGCCTTCGAGTCCGCCAGCCCCAACTTTCTTTTCGAGGAACAGGCGGTCTTCTAGACGATTCGCGAACACCGCGACGCTTCATCGACCTTTCTCCTTCAGCATTTCTCCTGCCAACGCTGCGCGCGGGAGTACCTCTATTCCCCGCTTGCCGGGAAGCGGGTCTTGTCCTTACCGAAATCCGGACTATACGGCCCCGCCGGCAGGCCCACGCCGGGTATACCGAACGCCTGTGTGTTGGCCTGCAGCGCGAGAGGGCGATAGTCGATGTCGACCATCTGATTGATCGCGTATGTGACCGCAGCGGCGACCAACATCCCGATCAGGCCCCCTCCTCCGTTGCCGGAATCACGCTGAGCCGACTGCGTGGTTTCCCACAGCACCGTGCCGGTTCGCGTGTCCTTCAGCACGAAGGACACCGTAACGACGGTCGACGACTGCACCACGATGTACTTGTTGCTCCAGTCAGTGATGGTCACGAATAGCACGGCGTCGGCGCCGAAGTACTCGCGGAAGCGTTCGAGGGGCAACTGCTGCACCAGACCGGCCTCGGGAAGCCCCAGGTCGCGCAGCAGCAGCTCGGTGAGATGAACGGGAAACACGTAGAAGCCTCGCTCGGCCAGCGGCCGAGAGACAGTCGTCATGTACACCGACTGCGCATCGACCTCGGTGGTCTCGTTCAACGCAGGCACGACGAGGATCGAGCGCGGCTCGTGGGCGTAGTAGGCGCTATAGTCTTTTTTGGCGGCGCAGCCGGTCAAGGCGAACAGAACGAAGAGGACAACGACAGCTCGTGGCGTCATTGGACGGAATCTCCTCCGCTTGAAGGCTGCTCTTCGGCTGCATTCTGCTCGTCGATCTTGGTGATCAGCTTGTCCATCAACGGCTTGGACTCGGGGAATAGCTGGGCCTCGCGCTGGAAGTACTCGATGGCGGCTTTGCGCTGACCTCGCCTGTAGAGGGAGAACCCGTACTCGGCGCACGCGCCGGGGGGGATGCGGCGGCCCGTCTGCTGTGCAGTGGTGACGGCCGCCTCCAAGTCGGACCACGTCTGCGCCTCGTCGTGGCTGATATAGCTGTCCTGCAGGCTCTTTTCGTAATTCCCCCAGTCGTAAAGCGGGGGGGCCGCGCATCCGGAGGCGAGAACGCCGCACAGGACGGCGGTCGTCAACCGGGATTGCCGCTTCGTTGAACGCCTCAAGTCGCCGCCATCGGCCGGTCGAGCGTGCCGTTCGGTGACGCTCATCGAGCCGCGCCCTTCGTCGACCGGCGCGCATCGAGGGTCCGAACGACGTTATTCATCATATTCACAATTGCGGCGTCGATCGCCTTGCCATCGAGGGTGGAGTCCCATCCGGCCCTGCCGCCGAAGCCGAGCGTACTGGATGCTTTGATGGTCGCCTCACCGCTCCCTTCCTGTGTGTAGAAGACTTCCCCCGTACGGGGATCGACCAGCCGCAGCACGACGCGGGCACGGGCTCTCTGCTGCTTGGATCGGCCCACGAACCACGAGCTGCCGGTGGTCTCGCGACCCAGCTCGGCCACCGAGCCGAGGATGAGCGCATCGACTCCCTTTAGGTTCCTTCTGAAGTCCTCTTCGGACAGGCCCATCAGCTTTGCCTCCGCTCGCAGCCGGCCCAGATCCGGCCGCTCGACGACGCTGAAGCGTTGGGTCTCGACCAGGTGATTGGTCAGTAGGTCGCTGGCCTGCTTACCGAGCCGATCCCCGTATTGATCCGTGAACAGGCCCGCTCCGTATGTCGATTCGTTGCTGAATCGGGCGACGGCAATCGTCATGCGCTCCGATTCGGGGAGCGGCGCCGCGGCGACAGCGGGACCGCGGTCAGCGACGCCCTCACTGATTGTGCGGCTGGGGCTGCACGATGCAGTGAGTGCTGTCAATATGAGAGCCAGACTACCCTGTAGGTGTAGCTTCATTACGGAACCCCCCCCTTCACTAGAAGATCGTGTAGCATAGTGGTTCCGTGAAGGGCAACAAAACTGCGCAGTGATCATCTAACAGTCAGGTTCCATGAAACAGTTCGCACCAGTCACCCAGCGGCGGGACTTTTCAACCCGTCGCCGACGGTGTAGCCCAACCGCCTGCGCTTCTCCTACGCCGAGTCGATGTGCGATCCGAGCCACTACCTGCCTCTGGCCAGAGCGGCCGAGGAGGCGGGCTGAGGGACGGACGGGACGGGACGTAGGACCGGGCGGACCGACTTGCTCAACTCGGCCGAGTCGGTCCTACGTCGCCTCTCCCTCCCGACGGGTTCACCGGCGCGCCACTCGTTGGCGCCCTCTCTGCTGGCCTCTTCGAAGTCCGCCCGCGGGCCCGCGGCCGCATCGGCAGTTGATTGTGGTGCGGGCGTCCCGCCTGCACGGGCTGGGTTGGAGGGGAGAGAGCGGTCCGATGGACCGCTATGCAGGCCGGAGGCCTACACCACAAGAGCACAAGAGCGGTTCCCTCCCCGGTGCGGGGGCGCAAGCCCCGCACAAAACAAACCGGTTCCTTGTGATCAAAGGGGAGGCGGAGGGGCTTCTTGTCTCGTACCGAGTCGAATGGCTTCCAGGCGAAGGTGCCTCATCGCGAACGACAGAATCTGCATCGCGAGGTCCAGCTCTTTTCAACCCGTCGCCGACGGTGTAGCCCAACCGCATGCGCTTCTCCTACGCCGAGTCGATGTGCGATCCGAGCCACTACCTGCCCCTGGCCAGAGCGGCCGAGGAGGCGGGCTGGACGTCGTTCATCGTTCCCGACAGCATCTGCTACCCCGAGGTCTCGGACAGCAAGTATCCGTACACTCCGGACGGCGACCGCCGCTTTCTCGAGGACAAGCCGTTCATCGAGCCCTTTTCCCTCATCCCCGCCATGGCCGCCGTCACCCGCCGTCTCCGCTTCACCACCTTCGTCGTCAAGCTCCCCATCCGCCAGCCGGTACTGGTGGCGAAGTCGGTGTCGTCCGTCGCCGTCCTCAGCGGCAACCGCTTCGGCTTCGGCGTCGGGCTCAGCCCGTGGCCGGAGGACTTCGCGGTGTGCGGGCAGGAGTGGAAGACGCGCGGCAGGCGCATGGACGAGATGATCGAGATCGTGCGCGGTCTGATGCGCGGCGGCTTCTACGAGTTCCACGGCCGACACTACGATCTGCCGAGCATCAAGATCTGTCCGGTGCCGACCGAGCCGGTGCCGATCCTGATCGGCGGCCATTCGGAGCCGGCGCTGCGCCGCGCGGCGCGCCTCGGCGACGGCTGGATGCACGCCGGCACCGACGACCTGGATCAGATGCTGTGGCGCCTGGCCGAACTGCGCCGAGAGTACGGCCGCGAGCGCCAGCCGTTCGAGATCCACGTCATCTCGCTCGAGGGGTATACACTCGACGGCATCCGCCGCCTCGAGGATCTCGGCGTCACCGACGTCATCGTCGGCTTCCGCAACCCTTACGACGAACCGGTCGACTCGCAGAGCCTCGAGCAGAAGCTCGATCTGCTGCGCCAGTACGCGGACAACGTGATTGCGAGGACGTGCTGACGTGTTGACGTGCTGACGTGCTGACGTGTTGACGTGTGGCGTACGTCAGCACGTCAGCACATCACGTCAGCACATCCTCCGGCCTGCACCTCCAGCACTGTATCCCCGAGTCGCTGAGTCACTCATTTGAGCACGTAGGCGCTCATCGGGTGGGTCTCGAAGCGGCTGAAGTCGATGAAGCGCTGGCAGCTCTCCATCATGCGGCGCTGGTTCTCCTTCAGCTTCTGCGGCGAATCCGCCGCGTAGAAGACCATCGGATCGGTGGCGGCCTCGGCGGGGAACGCCTCTTCGACGATCGCGGTCCACCGCGGGGCGTTCTCGGTCAGCGGCCGCACGAGCAGGTTCTGGACGTAGAGGAACGTGCTCTGCGTCTCGACCGCCACCGGCGTGTGGCGGCCCTGCCACGCCTCCAACCACGCCTCGTAGTCGAGCGACTCCGGCTTCTCGAGGAAGGCGACGGTGTACAGGCCGGGGACCCGCTCCCCGAGAGGAGGCACACGGGTGGTGTTGACGATCGGTACGGACTCGAGAACGAGATACCCGGCGAGCCGAGTCGTGACGCTCGCCAGAACCTCCTCGAGCGGGCCGCGCCGGAGAGCGGTGTCGAGCCAGATCGAGACCATGCCCGACAGGGGCTCGGCCATCTGCGTGATGCGCAGCCCCGGCACCGCGCGCTCGTCGGCGAGGTTCACGCCGAGGGCGCGCGCGCCGAGGTCGACCAGTCGCGCCCCCACCGCGCCGAGCATCTCCTCCCGGAACCGCTCGATGGGCTGCTCCCTCCTCTTCCACACGACGTAGATCAGCTTCTCCACGGCTCCTCCCGGGCAAACGAGGCAACCACGAAGATCACAAGGCAACCACGAAGGTCACGAAGAACACCGCCGTTCTTGCCTTCGTGACCTTCCTGCTCTTCGTGGTTGCATTTTCATCCTTCTTTGGGCGGGCGCAGCTGATGACGAGCTTCGTGGTTGCCCTTTTCGTATGCCTCGATGGCACGCAGCAGGGCGGCGCGGGTCTTCTGCACGTCGGTGAGCGGCGAGCGGCGCCAGCGCGCGACCTCGTCCTCTCGATAGGGGACGAAGCCGGCCGGCACCTGCTCGGGGCTGAACTCGCTCAGCAGCCAGTTCAGCAGCGCCGCCACGCGCGCATCGCTGAGCGCCGACTGCGCCGTGCCCGGCACCTGGATCAGGTATTCTCTCCCGCCGGGCACGGAGAGGAAGCGCGCCAGTTGACCGCGGAAAGACGGCGCCGCGCCGGCCAGGCCGGTTCCGTCCGGCCCGTGGCAGCCGCGGCAGTTCAACATGTAGTCGGTCTGCGGATCGGCGAACGCGGGCGAGCCGAGGAGAGCGGCGAGAACGACCGCGACGAGCAGGGGCACAGCCCTGCCGGCTTTCCCCAACAATTTACCCCACCAGCACACAGCAACCGTCATGCCCGCGAAAGCGGGCATCCAGGCGGGGAGGTCGCGGGGTGTCCGGTGGATTCCCGCTTTCGCGGGAATGACGAATTCGGGCTCATCGGGAATTGTTGGGCAACGTCGCGCCCAGCCCGTGCCCCGGCGGCTCATTTTTCCGTCGCCACGCCGAGAACGATGGCGGTGGAGCAGTTGTACACGACGCTCTTGGTGCCGAAGCACCAGTTGATGTCGTTGCTGCGCGCCGAGAGGTAGATCGGCCGGTCCCCTTCGTTGCGATGGCAGAAGCAGAGACCGCAGATGTACTTGCCGCAGCAGTCGTTGTACGAGATGACGTAGTCCTTGCCGTCCTCCGGATTGCGGCAGGTGCCGATCCACGTCACCGGCGACATCTCCGTGCCCGGCGGGCAGGCGTGCTGCGTCCCGCCGCAGCAGCTGCACAGGAAGCCGTCGATCGCGCAGTGGCGCCAGTAGCTGCAGTCGCCGGGATCGCCCTCGGGAGCGCCCGGGTCCGGCTCCCCCGGCGCCGGCGCGCGAGCGGAGCCTTCCGCGCGCGCTACCGGCAGCAGTGGCAGCGCCGCGCCGCCCACCACCAGCGCGGCGACGCGGGCGAGAAAGCCGCGCCGCGAGCTGCGTCGCGCCACGCCGCGCGCCAGACGGTCGAACCAGCGGTCGATCGCGTTCATCGTCCGTTCTCCCGTTCCTTTCCCGCTCGGGGAATTCCTTCCCCGAGATCGTCTCGGCGAAACGCGACCTCCGGCCTGCCTTCCCCCGGCTGCGTCGCCCCGCGCTCGCGCTCCGCCTCGCCGCGCAGGTACTCCTGTACGGAGCCGACGCCGCGCTCCATCGCCTCGAACAGGCTCTCGACGTGCTCGCGCGTGTTGACGAGGCCCTTGGCGCGCAAGACGCCCGCCGCGTCGATGAGCACCGCGTACGGCAGCTTCGGAACCGCGTAGGCGAGGCCGAGCTCGGTCGACAGCACGTAGGCGCGGCCGCCGAGCCCGTGCTCGCGGACGAAGGCCTCGTGCTCCTCGCGCGCCCCGTCGCTGGCGAGAACCAGCCGCATTCGCCGGCCCTCGCCGCGCTGCACCGAGTCGAGGATCGACAGCATCGTCTTGCAGACCGGACAGGTGGGCGAGACGAAGACGAGCAGCGTGCTGCGGCCCTCCGCGTCGATTCCGCCCAACCGGCAGGGACGCCCCGACCAGTCGGCGAGGTCGAAGCGCGGCGCCGGCTCGCCGAGGCGCGGACCCGCCCGGCCCATGAGCGCTCCGGCGGGCGCGACGCGCTCGTGCAGCACGCCGATCTGGCGCACCAGGGCGACGACCACCGCCGCCAGCGCCAGCGTCGCGATCCAGAGGACGAGGTTGGAGATGACCAGCGCCTCAAGCACGCGCCGCCTCCGAGTCCTCGGGCTCCATCCAGCGCGCCAGGGCCGCGACGCGCGGCGCGTTGGCCAGCAGCCCCTCGACGGCGACGTAGAGCAACGCCAGCGCGCCGGAGGCGAAGACGATCGTCGACACGTCGAGCCAGGTCGGCGCCCGTTCAGTGCCGGGAACAGCGGCGAACAAGGCCATCGCGACGAGTACGCCGTTGCGGGCGACGAGCCCGGCGCCGAGCGGCCGGCGCCGTGCCGGCCCGGCGCAGCCGCAGTCGATGTCGCGACGGCCACGCCGCAGATTGACGAGCATGGCGCCGGCGTACACGACGAGAAGCGCCGCTGTGGCAAGCGCCGCCGGCGCGGCGAGCGGCCGAACGAGAAGCCCCGCCGCCAGTGCGACCTCGGCGCCGGCCAGCAGCGGAGCGGCGAGGGCGGACCCGCGCGGCGGCAGCAGGTCGTAGCCGGCGACCGCGGCGCGGAAGGCGCCCAGGTCGCGCAGCTTGTGTGCGGCCGCGACGGCGAGCACGAACGCCAGGAAGGCGCGCAGCGAGAGGGAGATCACCGGATCGACGCGAATCATTTGGCCGCCTCTCCCGTCCACGGCGCCAGCAGGACGTCCGACGTCCACCCGGTCGGCTGCACGCGCTTCAGGAAGATCCCCGTCATGGCATCGTAGACGCCGAGCGAGCCGCTGAACTGCGCCGCGGTCACGAGCAACGGCTGGTCGCCCTGCGTCACCTGGATCTGGCCGACCGCGGCCGGCGCGAACACGTCGATCAGCCAGTCGGAGAGGCGGTTGAACGGCCACGGCCAGCCGCCGCCGAACTCGACCGGGAAGCCGTAGATGGTGAGGCCGGGGTTGCGCAGCTTGATGCGCTCGACGCGCTTGTGCGAGACGAGGTCGTAGATCCATACCTCCTCGCCGGCATCCTTGTGCGTGTCCGGCCCGCCGCGGTGCATGAGCGCGTACAGCCGGCCGCTCCTCTCGTGCACCGCCAGGTGCTGCAGGCCGCCGATGCGCCACGAGTCCTTGCGGTCGGCGTCGCCCACCAGCGACCAGGGCTCGCCGAATTCGATCTCCGGTCCCGAGACGTCGACCGGATGCACGACGCCTTCGAAGGAGACGAAGATCCACTGGTCGCCCCAGCGCACGGCCTTCTCCGTCACCGGGTCGGCTCTTGCATCGAAGAACGGCTTGGTGCGCAGCCGGCTCGCCTCGCGGCCGTCGTCGCCGAGAGTGACGACGAACAGCGATCCGTCGCCGCAGATGGAGAAGAAGCGGCGCGGGCCGGCGGCGTACACGAGGCTGCAGCCGGGCGTGTTGATCTCGGCGGTGAGGACCCGCCGCACGACGTCGACGACGCTCAGCGATGTGCCGGTCGTCCAGTTGAACACGGCGACGAAGCGGTCGTCGTCCGACAGCGCCGAGTGCCCGAGCGCCACGGCGTTGGTGGCGCGCCGCGGCGGCAGGACGACCTCGGCGACCGGCGACAGCGTCGGCAGGTCGTAGACGGTGAGGACGTCGGTGCGCTCGCCGCGCGTGCCGCGCGAGTAGAAGGTCGCGGGAAGGTAGATCTCCGGGCGCCGCGAGGCGAAGAGCGGCATCACCGTTCCGAAGCCGCCGTTCAGCATGCCGAGGAAGCGGCCGTCGTCGAGATCGATCAGCGCCGTCCGTTGCAGCACCAGGTCCGATACCCAGACCCAGTGGGCGTGCGGCGGCTCCGCCAGTCGCTCCACCTCTCCCGGCTTCTCGCGCGGCAGCTCCGCGCGCGCCGCCGTCGGGCAGGCGAGAAGGGCCAGAACGAGGAGGGCGATGCCCTCGAAGAGACCCGGACGTCCGGCGACGTGCTCGGGCGGCCGTTCGAAGTGAGGCCGGGATGCGCTCATGCAGTCCGCCCTTCCTAGCCCAAGAGACGGCCCCTCGCCAAGGCAAGAGCCTGATTCCGGGCGCCACCGCCCTCCTCCCGTTGCCCTCGGCGCGGCTTCGCAGTACCTCCCGGCCATGAGCGAGATGCGCCTATGGGTCGTACTGGTCACCGGCTGCTCGTCCGGCATCGGAAGAGCGCTCGCGCGCGAGCTGCACGGGCGCGGCCACCGCTGCTTCGCGACGGGGAGGGGCACAGAGGGACGCTGCGCCTGCTTACCGATTTCAGCTTCGAATCGGCAGATCACCACAGCGTCCCCCCGCTCGTCACTCCAGATCGAGGGAATTCGACTGAGAAATTTCGTGCGTCCGCGTCATTTCTCTCCGCCAGCTCGGTGTATCAGGACACGTCCCCGTACACGGTCGGTCCTAGCTCTGGTCGCGCGTCGGCCGCAGGCCGTCGATGTCGGAGAGGAGCGTGGCGTCCTCGCACCGTCATCTCCCCGAGCGGGACGATGTCGTGGCGGCCTTGGCAGGCCGCGGCGGTATCTCCGGTGAGCAGGACCATCGTCGCCTCTTGCTTCGAGAGAGCCGGCAGGCGCGAAGCCGTGTTCACCGTGTCGCCCAGGATCGTAAACTCCATGCGCGACCCCTGGCCGAGACATCCTAGAATGAGTGGACCCGTGTGAATCCCGACGCCCACTTCCACAGTCCGGCAGCCCCACTTGCCGCAGCTCGCCGTTGAAGTCGCGGCAACTGGGATACCGGGACGTAGGGCCGAGTTGGCCGAGTTCACAATGGTTGATGCCGTAGCGTGGCAGAAGCAGATGCCGAACAGAAGCGCCGAGCCGACGCCTGAAAAAACGGTGCGGCTCACGCTGGGTTCGGGCAGGCCAGAGACCAAGCGCATGACCTGCGGGTTCTCGTCCAGCGCTCAGAACGATACGCCATGCGGGATGAGGCGGTGTTCGTAGGCCTGGCGTTCGAGCGTTTCGCGGAAATCTGGATGGGCAATGGCAATGAGCGCCTTGGCACGCTCCGGCACCGATTTGCCCTTGAGACTGACCATCCCGTACTCGGTGACGACGTACATGACATCGGTGCGCGGCGTGGTGACGATGTTGCCGGGGGTGAGGTTGAGAACGATGCGGCTCTTGGGCTCGCCGCGCTTATTGTAGGTCGAGGACAGACAGATGAACGACTTGCCGCCTTTCGAGGCATAGGCGCCGCGCACGAACTGAAGCTGTCCCCCCGTGCCGCTATGTGGCGGAGGCCGTCGGACTCTGAAGCCACCTGGCCCTGCAGGTCGATCTGGGTCGTATTGTTGATCGATACCACCTGGTCGTTGCGCATGATGTTGTCCGGCAGGTTGGTGAAGTCGACGGGGCAGCACCAGAAATCCGGATTGCGGTCGAGGGTTTTGTAAAAGTCTCCCGAGCCCAGACCAAAACTGCAGACGATCTTGCCGGGATGGATGCGCTTGTGCGAGCCGGTTACGAGGCCGGCCTTGTAGAGATCGATCGATGCCATCGGTGAGCATTTCGGTGTGGACACCGAGGTTGCGCGGGCTGTGCTCGAGGAGCTGGGCGCAGACGGCATTGGGCATACCGCCAATGCCGATCTGCAGACAGGCGCCATCCTCGATCTCGGAAGCGATGAGACGGCCAACGGCGCGGTCGACATCGGTCGCCGGCGGGTTGGGCAGTTCTGCCGCCGGCTGGTCGTCGCCCTCAATGACGTAGTCCACCTCGCTGACGTGCAGGCCGTTTTCGTCGCCGTACAGCCAGGGATTGCCGCCGGTCACCTCGACGATTACCACACGGGCTCGTTCGGTGGCGGCGCGGTGCCAGAGATTGGCGGCACTGAAATTGAAGTAGCCGTTGGCGTCCATCTGGCAACACTTGAAAATGACCATGTCTACGGGAGGCATGAAGCGGCGGTAGTAGTCCGGGATCTCACCCAGATTGACCGGCATGTAGCTGCAGCGCCCGGCGTCGTGTTTGCGCCGGTCGTAGCCGCTGAAGTGCTGGCTGAACCAGAAGAAGTGCTTCCCGTCGGGATCGGCCTCGACGACCGCGCGCGGGCGCAGCGACAGGCAGGACCTGATCTTGACATTCTCGAAGCTCACAGGCTCGCTCCGCCAGCGCCTGATCGAAACGATCCGGCTGACAGAGCGCTGTGCCGTAGTCGAGCCACATGCCGGATGTGACCATGCCGGCGGCCTCCGCAGCCGTGAGAGTCCGGGCAGGCGCCGCAGCTATCCTGGTGCCCATTGTCGTTCCTCCCTGTACCGTTCCGCCGCCGTATATCCGTTCGAGGTTTTCGAGGAGCAGTGCGTGTAAGGGCCGCGTCTGATATCCCTACGTTCAGGTTCCCAAGGGAGCAGCTGCTCCTGGAGTAATCGCAACTGAGGCCTCACTCGGTAGAAGCCTGCCCGGCTCGGCCTTTGGTGGCACCCGCCATAGCGATACGTTCGGATACTCAGAGACTGCGTGACCACTCGCGTCGAGCACCTCAAAGTCGGCCACGACGTCGCAGACCCCGGCACTATTCCCGCCGCACCCTGCGACGATGATGAAGCACTCGATTTCCCTCCCGCGCGCAGTGTGATCCGTAACATTGATCCGCGCCGGATCCCCTGGACGTTGTAAGGCTGCCACGAACTCATCGGGATTGCTGGTGAGGTACAGACTCGCCTTGAACTCTCCATCATGCCCCACCACGAATCCTTGCGGCGGCGCGAGCGGTCTTTCCGATTCTCGCAAAGTCGCACCGCAGCCGAAGGCGATCGAGCAGATTGTCGCAAGCAGGAGACGGTTCAAATGCATTCGGACAGTGTCAATCGGCCGAACGCTGTGCCGTTGAGCCGCGCCGCCTTTGGGGCGTCGGCTCCAACGGATAGTTCGGCACTCGCACGCTCACACACGCGGACGTTTTCCACGGCGCGTGTGCCACAGTGCGAGAATCTCGACAACAGCAGGATCCTGCCTGACACGGTAGTACAGATGGTAGTGCACGCGGCCGAGGTGAACGCGACGCACACCGACGAGCTTCGTATTGGTAGCGCGTGCTCCGACCCCAGGCTGAAAGGCGATGAGACGGAACGCGCGTTCGATTTCCTCGCGCAGTGCCTCTGGCGCGGCTGGTCGGTTGGCGTCCCACCACTTGCGCGGCGAGTGACCTTGATCGGGAGCGGGCTCGTCACTCCCGGTTGCCGAGTTCGCGGAGGAACTCCTCACCGTCGACTACGTCTCCTCGTTCGGCCTCTTCGATCGAAGTAAGAAGAGCAGCTTCATCATCGGCGTTGAGCTCCAAAATCTCACCGTTCTCCGGAGCGAGAACGGTCACGATCGATCCTTCCGCCAACGGGTCGCCTTCAACGACGATCTTGCCAGCCACGACCTTGCCCGTCGCAACTCTCATACGTTCTCCGTACTCCGCGTGATCTCCCCTGTCTAGCCAAGACTAGCATGCAGCCCGATGTTGGCCGAACGCTCAGCGTGAGCCGCGCGGGCCACGACGCGCGGCCTCCCGTTGTCCGAATGCCGACGTGGCCCGCAACGGCTGCAGCACCTTGTTCGGCCGGTATCGATCTTCAAAGATTCAGTCACCACAGTCCACCGGGTCGCTGCATGCCTTTCGTGGCGGCTCGAACCGAATCACCCTTTGCACCGTCAGTTCGCGGTCGTACGCACCGAGGTGGCCATAACTTCCGCGCTCGCCCACTTCACCGAGCAGTTCGACGTACGCTTCGCCGCCAACTCTTCCATCGGGAGCGGTTACCGCCCGGATCAGCGCGTCGGTCTCATGGCTGACCCACCACCGTTCATCCAGTCCACACGCTCCCCGCCTGGGTTGCTACGCCGCTCACCTGCGCGGCCTAGCACGCCGGGGGATCGCGTTGACAGTCGATCGGCTGGGCTCTGGACGCCATGCCCGCCTCGGTTCAAAACGCGCGTGTAGATCATCGTCGTCTTCACGTCGCGATGGCCAAGCAGCTCCTGGACCGTACGGATGTCGTAGCCGGTCTCGAGGAGATGTGTCGCGAAACAATGTCTCAAGGTGTGCGGGCCGACCGGCTTGGCAATGCCAACCTTCCGTGCGGCATCGTGAACGGCGCGTTGGAGTACCGACTCGTGGAGATGAAACCGCTGCGGCGGACCGAAGCGCGGGTCGCGGCCGCCTGCGCTCCGAAGCTTCAGCGGCGGGGCGCAGATCCGTGACGCGGGGAAGACCCACTGCCAACTCCATTCGCGATGGGCGTTGGGATACTTGCGCGCCAAGGCGTCCGGCAACTGCACGCGGCCGAATCCCGACTTCAGGTCGCGTTCGTGGACAACGCGTACGCGATCCAGATGGACTCGGAGGGGATCTTCGACAGCGCCCGGCAGCATGGTGACGCGGTCCTTGTTCCCCTTACCCTCGCGAACGAGGATCTCGTGCCTCGTGAACTCGATGTCTTCGACTCTAAGGCGCAAGCACTCCATCAATCGAAGACCCGAACCGTAGAGCAGCATTGCCATGATCCAGGAAACGCCGTCAAGCGCACTCAGCAGCGCCTCGACCTCCGGCCGAGTGAGCACGACCGGCAACCGCTGCGGCCGCTTCGCTCGAACGACATCGTCCAGCCAGCCGGGGTCCTTGCCGAGGACGTCTTTGTAAAGGAAGAGGATACTCGTACCGGCAGAGCGAATGCGCTCCGATTGAGCCCACCATGAAGTGGCATGAAGGACATCCCACCGTCGACGCTACGGTGGCGAGCCACAGCGCCCGAAACAGCCGCTGCCGCAAGCGCGCCCAGGCCGACCGTGGATCGCGCTCTCCCGCCATCGAACGCGACTTCAAGCACAATCCCCCCGATTCCGTCGAGGTCGCCGGCGCGATCCCGATCCGATCGGCGAGCTTCTAGGAGCCTGTCGGAGAATTCCCGAAACGCCCTTCGACGAGCTCAGGGCGAGCGGAAAAGTTGAGGAGAATCGGGGAGGGGATCCGCTCATGCTGAGCTTGTCGAAGCATGGGAGGGGTTTCTCCGACAGGCTCCTAGCAATCTGATATGGAACGACCTCGATCCATCCTTGCCAGATAGCCGAAGCCGAGCCCGAGCAACGCGAGGGAGAGCAGGAGCAGCCCGGCCTGGCTCGCAGCGGCGCCGGCCGGTCGTTGAAGCAGATCGATCGAACGACAACCATCGAGCCGCGGACTCGCTGGCGGCCGGGCCGAGCCTTCGATCACCCCGTGCCCGGATCGATGCGAATCAGGTCGCCCGCCTTGCGGGTGACGCCGTAGAGATACTGGCCGCCGTTAGGTGAGCGCGGCGATGCTCTGGCCGAAGGGCCGGTGTAACCGCTCAGCATGATGGAGTCGAGCGGCAGGCCGGTGCTCTTGTCAATCGTCGCAGCGCGCCTCGGTCGTCTCGCAGCGAGGAACAGCTTGCCCCCGGGGCCAAAGCTGAGAGCGCCGCCGGAAAGGCTGCTGAGGCCGGACCGCCGACCTTGCTGGCGGCGCCGGAGTTCAGGTTGACCGTGTACAGATCGCCGGCCGACCCCGCGCGCCATCCATAGAGTACGCCGGTGGCGGGGTCGAACGTCAGATCGGCCAGCGTGATTCCTTCGCCCAACATGCCGATCAGGCCGAAGGAGCCGACGTCCGTCCCATCACCCGTGGTTGGATCGATCGTGATCAGATGCCCGGTGTCGATGGTGGACACGGGGATGTCGATCACGGAGGTGGCTCCGTACAAAATGCCGGTCGAAGGACGGAAGGCGAGGCCGGTCACTCCTTGGCCCGGTTCGCCGATCAGCACGCCCTCGCCGGTCGATGGGTTCAGCTCCCAGAAGCCTCTTTGTTCGTCGGCCGCCTCCGAGCCGAACAGCCGGCAGCTCAGCCCCGGGCTCGAGTCCTGAGCATGCGACGCGCCGCTTCCAACGAGGAGTGAGGCGAACAAAAGTACCAGCAAGCGCTTCATCTCGTCCTCCCCGCACGGCAACCGGGCCCCTCGTTCCGGTGCGTTCGGCCCGCGTGCCCCCGGGAGTTGTCAGTTCCGGCGCCGAGGGTCAAGGACAACTGTTGAAGCGCGCGACCGATCTCATCCGCAAAGGGATTCCATCGGGCTTCTGGAACCAATTTGTCGGGTGCAGCCGTCACGATCCATCCACTTGCGCAAGGCCTCCGCCAGCTCGCAGCGAAGAAGCATCACTGCTGCCTCGTGCGGCGAAAACCGAGATCGAGAAACACGTTGCCGCCGCTGTGCTTCACCTTCTTCATCGCTGCTCTTACCTCCGAGCTGCATCAATCCTCTGGATGAGAATGCGGTGAAGCGGCTCAGCCGTTTCGGAACTCAGGCCCGTAACGAGCCGCAGGTAGGCGATCCGTAAGCGGATTCATCGTCTCCAGCGAATCGCTGCATGCGGACAGGCCGTATAAGCGGGCGATTTGACGTAATCCGAGAGTGTCGGACGCTGAAGGCAGCGCCTCGGAAAGCATCGGGCAGGACCGCTCTCGGCCCTTTTCTGCTCGCTTCCGATGAAATACCCCCACTTGGTACACGTAGTATGGGGGGCGGCGACCGGGCCATTCGCGAGACACTCGACGTGTACGCGGAGGCGCTCGGCGAACAGGCGCGCGGTGTCGATCACCGATGACGGGTGGAGCACGTCGGGCTGATCTCGCCGGCGGACATCGAACGCGCGAAACGGCTCGGGGTCGCCTTGAGCTTCCATGTGAATCACGTTCGCTATTACGGACCCGAGCTCCGCGACGATATTCTGGGCGCGGCGCGTGCCGAGCGAATGATGCCGGTCGGCAGCGCCGTGCGGGCGGGACACCGGGTCAGCCTTCACGCCGACTCGCCGATGTATCCGCCCGGGCCGCTCGGGCTGGTGCAGACGGCGGTCACGCGCCGCACGCGCCGCGGTGAGCAGCTCGGGCCGGGCGAAGCGATCTCGCTCGAGCAGGCGTTGCGCGCCGTCACGATCGACGCCGCGTGGCAGCTCCGTATCGACGACGAGGTCGGCTCACTCGCGCCGGGCAAGCGTGCTGACCTCACCGTTCTCGCGCAAGACCCCTTCGAGGTGCCGCCGGATGATCTCGACCGTATCGAGGTTCAAGCCACGTGGCTCGACGGCCGGCGCAACTTGCCAAGCTGAGTCCACTCCGGCTGGTCGGGGACTTCCCCGGTGCTGCGAGGTGACGAGGCGCTTCGAAGCAGATCGACGCGCGCGGCCCGAGATCCCGCCGCGTTCAACCCCCTTCCTGCTATCGGCGGAGTAGCCCTTCGCGCACCAGCACGAGGCGATCGTTGCCGAAGTACATGTCGTCGCCGTCGATGAACATCGTCGGCGAGCCGAAGCCGCCGCGGGCGATCAGCTCGTCGGTGTTGGCGCGCAGCTTGTCCTTGTACGCGGCATTGATCTTGGCGAAGAAAGCGGCCGGGTCGAGGCCGACGCGCCGCACGATCCCCTCGAGCACGTCCTCCTGCGAGATGTCCTCGAGGTCGCCCCAGTAGGTTTCGAACACGGCGCGCGCGTAGGCCGGCAGGCACTTCTCTTCCAGCGCGACGAAACAGCCGCGCATCGCCTTCACGCTGTTCACCGGAAACACCGGCGGAGTGCCGATGCGCAGGCCGTAGTAGCGGGCCCAGTCCTGCAGGTCCTTGAAGTAGTAGGCCGCCTTGGCCGGCACCGGGCGCTCGCGCTGCTCGTAAACGCTGCGGTTCACCGTGTTGAACACGCCGCCGACGAGGAACGGCCGCCATTCGAGCGCCGCGCCGGTTTCCGCGGCGAGCGCCTCGATGCGGTGGAAGGCCAGGTAGGTCCACGGGCTCGAACAGTCGAAGAAGAACTCCAGTCGCGCCATGACATGCATCTAGCGCATTTCGCTGCCTCGGCGCGAGAGGGACCTTGTTGCGGGGGTCGACTCCAATTGCACGAACCGTTGACGCCGGAATCGATCGCGAGTCACGGCGACCTGTAGTGTTCGTCAAATCAGCTCGAGGATCAGTAAGCTCTCCTCTTGATTCCTGTCGAAGAGGGCGATGCGAGCCTGGCTATCCCGCAATAGCCGAGAGATCGCGTCGGTTCCTGCGTTCCCGACGGATAGCCAAATCACTTTTGGTGGTGCACCTTTCAAGAAGCTCCGCTGCCGGAAGTCGTTGTCTTTGGAGACGATGATGAATCCCTGCAGCCGAGCGTACTCCCAGACAACTTCGTCGGACTGGCCGTGTAAGCCGGCGAGATCGATGGGCTGGCTGCCCGGAAAGACATCGGCCAGATCTTTGGCGAGGCGTGAACTGAGGTTTTCGTCGAACAGCAGCTTCACGCGGCACGCGAGCTGGAGAGGCGACGTTCCCTTGCTGCTGCGAACGCGAGGCAGGCGCGGATGTCTTCCTGGGACAATCTGGGGAAGTCGGTCAAAATCTGATCTTCGGTCATGCCGCCCGCCAAGTACTCCAGGATGTCGTATACGGTGATCCGGGTACCCTTGATGCACGGCTTGCCGCTGCGGATGTCGGGCATGATGGCGATCCGATCTTCAAGCTTCATGCTGCGAGCGTACTGCCGGCTCCGACAGGATGCAAATCGGGACTGCCAGAGGGTTGCACGGTGGCGAGAGATCGAGGAGCCGAGGCCGAGTGCGTGATGCGGATTCGTTCCCGGCGGGTCGTTCTGCGGTGCCTCTTAGAACAGCGGCGGCAACAGCGGCGCGGAATGCCGTCTCGAAAGCGTCGGGATCGTCAGGAAGAGGCATTGACCGGTGTCGAAAGCTCCCGGATCAAGTCGGGAAGCTTCTGCCGCTCGGTTATCCGAAGCTTGCCCCTGCAATGTCAGAGGGGCTGAATCCTAGCTCCTCCTTGAAGGCAACGAAGAGTTCACGATAGTTCCTGGTTTCTTGTGGGCCAAGCCATTCCGCCAGCGCCTTTTCCATCTCGCGGACTGCATCGAGCGGTCCCTCAATCTCGGCAAAGTAGCCGATTTCCGGAATTTCATCGATGACGACCGAAACAGATTTGTCCCCTCGCTCGAATGTTTTCCGTCTCTTTTCAAAGAACCACGTGACGTCGAACCCACTCTGACGGGGCGCGCTGGAAACCGGGACGTAGGGCCGAGTCGGCCGAGTTCACAATGGTTGATGCCGTAGCGTGGCAGAAGCAGATGCCGAACAGAAGCGCCGAGCTGACGCCTGAAGAGCAGCGCGGCTCACGCTGGGTTCGGGCAGGCCAGAGACCAGGCGCATTGACCTGTGGGTTCAGGTGGACCAGTCCTCGACAATCAGATCTTCGTATCGTGCGAAGCCCCGCGTGTTACGCGTCACGAGGATCAACCTGTTGACCAGGGCGATCGCCGCGATCTGGCCGTCGACAAACGGGCCTGTCGTACCCGTTTCTTCCAACTTCACACGCTCGAGCGCGTGGCGCGTTGCGGTGGCGTGATCGTAGGGCAAGGTCGGAAACGCAACGCGGACGACCTCCGTGAGGTAACTCTCGACCGCGGTCCGGCGCTTTCCCTTCGGAAGCCGATCACAGCCGAACCTGAGCTCGTGCCAGATCGGGGCGCCGATGGCGCACTGGTCACCGAGACGCCGGATCTTCCTGACGATCTTCGGGCTCGGTTTCTTGGAAATGGGATCGGACACGATATTCGTGTCCAGAAGATAGCGAAGTGTCACAAATCGACCCTGCGTCCGGGGGTCCGATCTCGCGTTCGCTTGGCGAAGCTCTTGTCAACGCCGATCTCAGCCAAGCGATGTTTCTTCAGGAATCGGTCGTACGCGTCCTTGAAGTCGATGCGCCCAGCGCGGAGCCGCTCGTATTCCTCCACCGAGACCACGACAGCGATCGCTCGACCGCGTCGGGTCAGCTCGACGTTGGACCCGGACTCCACCTCGTCGAGAATCGACGGGAGTTGCGCGCGAGCTTCTGCGACAGAGCACCGACGAGACATGCACCTTATGTACATCAGGCTGTACATACGCGCAACTCGGCCTCGAGCAGGAAAAAGGCACGCTGTAGGGACGCTGTGCCGGTTTGCCGATTCGCGAACTCCGGACTTGGAATCGGCAAATCGGCACAGCGTCCCGAAAGCGCCGATTAATGGTAGACCTCCTTCGGGTTCTTCGGCACGGATGGCGGCTACCTGCCTACAAATCTGTCGCACACCCCTGCGCGCGGGCTCTCGCGGTTGCCCCCGGCGCGGCTTCGCAGTACCTCCCGGGTATGAATGAGAGGCGCCAATGGGTCGTACTGGTCACCGGCTGCTCGTCCGGCATCGGCCGGGCGCTGGCGCGCGAGCTGCACGGGCGCGGCCACCGTTGCTTCGCCACGGCGCGGCGGGTCGAGTCGCTGCGCGAGCTCGGCGAGGAGGGATTGGAGACGCTGCCGCTCGACGTGACCGATGCCGTGTCGATCGACGCCGGCGTGCGCGCGGCACTGGGCAGGGCGGGCCGCATCGACATGGTGGTCAACAACGCCGGGTTCAGTGTCTTCGGCCCGCTGGCGGAGGTGTCCCTCGACGCGGCGCGCCGCCTCTTCGAGACCAACCTGTTCGGCGCCCTCGCCGTCGTCCAGGCGGTGCTTCCCCACATGGGCGCGCGGCGCTGCGGGCGCATCGTCAACGTCGGCAGCATGGTCGGCGTGGTTCCGACCCCGTTCGCCGGCGTCGTACTGCGCCAGCAAGGCGGCGCTGCACGCGATGTCCGAGGTGCTGCGCATGGAGGTGGAGCCGCTCGGGGTCGAGGTCGTCGTCGTGCAGCCCGGCGCGGTGCGCTCCAGCGTGGCGGAGAAGAGCGCCGTCGACCGCGAGCGCTACGCGGGCGCCGGCTCTCTCTACCGGGCCGTCGCGGGCGACATCGACAGGCGGGCGGCCGCTTCGCAGGCGGACCCGATGGCAGACGGAGGAGTTCGCGCGCCGCCTGGCGGCGGCGATCACCGCGGCGCGCGCGCCGCGCGTCGTGCGCCTCGGCAACCGCGTCGGCGCGCTGCGCGTGCTCGAGAGGCTGCCGGGAGCCGTCCGCGACCGGCTCTTCGCCCGCCAGTTCGGCCTCGACAAGCTGCGCCGCAGCTCTCGAGCGACAGCCGGTCGAATCGGGGATCAAGAAGAATGAAATGCAACCACGAAGTTCGTCATGAGCTGCGCTCGCCCAAAGACGCATGAAAAAGGCAACCACCAAGGACGCGAAGATCACGAAGCCAAGAGCGGAAACGCTGGACGAAGGCGACGCCGATCTATTTTAGGAGGAGGGCACGAAGGCCACGAAGAGGAGGGAGATGGGCTTCACACGCCGCCCCGAATTTCGAAGAAGGACACGAAGGGCAAAGACGGCACGACTCGGCGATGCAGTCTGCAGCTACCGATGGACGCAGATGGGAAATCAGTGCTACACGTAGACTGAAATTGGGGGAGTCCGAAGGATTTCACTATCGCTGTTCAACTCTGGCCAGCGTCTCTTTCGTAGGGGCGAGTGAAGGTGGGCCGCGGGCCGCTTCGCCCCGGGGAGGAGTCATGAGGCGATTGTCGTTGGTAGTGTGCGTTGCGAGCGTTTTGACGGGGGCCTCGGCGCGGGCGAGCTGCGGGGTGGGCGCCTGCCCCGGCGACTGCAACGGCGTGGCGGGGGTCCAGATCGACGAGATCGTCACCTGTGTGGGCATCGGCCTCGAGCTGCTGCCCGCCGATACGTGCGGGAGCTGCGACGCGAACCTCGACGGCGAAGTGACCATCGACGAGCTCGTCTCCGAGGTGAACACGGGTCTGGGGATCGGAGGCTGCGTCGTCGACTGCTTCTGTGGCGACGGCGTCGTCGAGACGGGCGAGTCGTGCGACGACGGCAACCCGTTCGGGGGAGACGGCTGTGTGCTCAATTGCACCGAGGAGAGCGTCCGCCAGGGGACCCTGGACGCGAAGCGGAGCACCTCCGTGTGGCAGACCGCGGTAATTCCCATCCTGCTGAATCTCTCCGGAAGCGTGGATCTGCGCACGGGAGAAGCCGATGGAGCCGGGTTCGTCGAGAACGGGCCCTATCCCGACCTCGGCCCCGGGGACATCCCGGTCACCATCAAGACCACCGATGTGAAGCTGGACCAAATCTCGGTCCCCGGGGCTGTCTGTGCCTGCATTCGTGGCGTGAGCGCGGAGCCCTTCGGGCCGGGGAATGCCGGAGTCGGAGTCATCGGCTGCGGACCCGACGGCTTGACCGACATCGATTCGCTGACCCTGCGGGATCACGACGCGCGGCAACGGGAGGGGTCTGCCGAACGACCCGACCTGCAGTGCCATCAGTCGCGCTGCCGGGCGGGCTGACGTCGAGCTCTTGCCTCGAAGGGACCGGTGCCGGGTGCTCGACCCCGGATTCACGAGCACCTGGGAACCTGCAACGGGCCGCTGATGATCGAGTTCTCGGGTGGACAGGCGCCGCGCGGCTCGGCGCGAATCGTCACCAACCTGTCCTTCTCGCTGCTGTCGGACTCGGGAACCTGCGCGGAGACGCGCACGTCGGACGGCGAGTGCGCTTTTCCGGATTACGGTCCCGACTGTCTCCCGTGCACCGCGGACGACGCGGTGAATGTGGAGCCCACGGCGATCGTGCTCACCACCGGAACCGCTCGGGGCAGCCCTGTACGACGCCAATGGCGATCTCCAACAATCTCACCGACATCGTGGACTCCGCCGAGTGCGGCGGGTCGCCCTGCAAGACGGCCGCGACCGGAGCCCCTTTCGATTGCGACGCGCTGGCGGCAGACCCGACCGGTGGGCTGTCCGGCGGAGTCCTGGTCGGCGCCTGGCCGATGATCGACGCGCCGCAGCTCGGGGATGCGGTGGTCTCGATCAACCTCGCGTTCCGCTGAGCGCCCCACCTTGCAATCGCAGAGACGTCTTGCATTTTCTTGAGGGTCAGATTCCTCCTTGGAAAGGGGGTCAGGGGGGATTTTGAGATGGATTCGTTCAGACAAATCCCCCTCAATCCCCCTTTTCCAAAGGGGGAAGTCGGAGTCGCTTCTCTCGACAGGAGAAAATCGACAGCCTCAACCGGAGAGGAGACCCATAGAGGCACGAGGCCGTCCTTCTGGGGACGAGTGCTAGCCGTCAATCGTCGCGATCGCGCGCGGCGCGGCCGGTCGGTGGCGCGGGCGGCCGATGGACCAGTCGCCTCCATCGATCGAGGGCGCGCCAGACGGCGTTCGAGATCGCGATCGGAGCGATCGCGCGGATGCTGTTGCCGCGCCTTCCGAACGGGTACTGCAGGATGCCGCGCAGCGTCGCGGTCCAGCTTCGCCAGCGCGGTCGGAATCCGGGGCTCGAACGTCCAGCTCTGGGCGCGCACGCGCGGCGCCATCACCTTCGGGTGCGTGCCGGCAAAACGGCGCAGGTGCGACTGCTGCTGCGCCCCGTCGCCGGGTGATTCGGCGGTCGCGCGGTAGCGCCGCTCGATCCCCGCGTCGTCGGCGCTGTAGAGGCGCTCGAGGTTCTTTCGCTTCTCGAGCTGCCAGGTCCTGTCGCCGCACCATCCGTAGTGGAAGACGCGGGCTCCCGAATCCGCCTTGATCAGCCCGCGTGGACGCCCCTGCTGAAACAGCGTGAAACCGCAGCCGTCGCCGCTCGACCGAACGTCGACACTCAGCTTGATCGCCCGCACGGCGCGCGGATACCAGGCCGGCCAGCCTGCGGCGACGACGTCGTACGATCCGAAGAAGTGCAGGTAGGTGAACAGCAGCCCCTCGGTGCGTCGTCGCAGATGGCGGTGCATCGCCGTGTCGAGGCGGTCGAGGTCGGCCTCGTGCAGGACCTCGTCCGCCTGCAGGTACACGGCCCACTCTCCGGTGCAGCGCTGCAGGGCGAGGTTGGTCTGTCTCGCGATCTCCTCGCCGCCGCGCCGCCGCTCCGGATCCCAGGGCGAGCGAAAGGCGCGGATCTTCGCATCGCCGATCTCCTGCACCGCTTCCCAGGTCCCGTCGTCGCCGTCTCCGACGCCGACCACCAGCTCGTCGACCAGGGGCAGGAGGGAGCGGATCGACTCGCGGAACGGATACCCCAGGCGTTCGGTCTGGCGCAGGACGGTGAAGCCGGACACCCTCATGACGAACAGCTCGAGCACAGCGGTGGGTTCTCCGCAATCGCTCGCTCGACGAGGGAAGGAAGGGGCTACGAAGGAATCTCCGTCATTGCGGATCGCCGCGGCCCCACTTTGTGGTGCGGGCCTCCGGCCTGCACAGCGGGCTCGAGGTGGGCAGGCCAGCGCCCCTCAGAACCCGCGTGCAGGCCGGAGGCCCGCACCACAAACGAGCTCGCCGAGTCTCGGGGTCACGGGCGCTCATCGCGACTCGTTGGTCAGCTCGTTCAGACGCGCAGCAGGACGGGGACGGCGGGCCGGCCGGTGGCGGCGGTGATGCCGGCGGCGTACAGCGCCACCTGGCGGCGGTAGACGTCGAGGCCGAGCGCCAGGTCGCGGTCGGTCTTGAAGTCGACGACCGTCCAGGTGCCGCTCTTCGGCGAAGGCGAGATCGACGACGCCGTCGATCACGACTCCGTCCGGCGCCGCGAAGGTCACCGGCACCTCGCGCCGGCAGAGCCCCTCCGCCGCGGCGCGGCGGGCGCGCTCCAGCAGCGGATGGCGCAGCGCCGCCTCGACCGCCTCCGCCGCGGACGCCGCCTCGACGTCGTCGGCGCCGAGGATTCTGGCCTGCAGGCGCGCGGCGCGCTCGACGTCGTCCGCACCGCCGTCGAGCGCGACCGTCGCCAGCACGGCGTGGACGAGCGCGCCGTAGCGCGCGCCGGCCGGACGGTCGGCGCGCCGCGGCAGCTCGACGACCTCGACGGCGGCGCTCTCGCCGCCCTCCTCGCGCGCCCGCTCGGTCGCGGTCTGCGCCCGCAGGCTCGGGTCGCGCCGCGCTCGACAGCAGCGCTGGCGCGCTCCTCCTCCCACTGCCGGTGCGCCTGCACGTCGGCTGCGACCACCGCGTCGGGGATCTCCTTGCCGATGAGGTCCTCCTGCCGGATGCCGAACAGCGGCTCGGCATGGAGCTCGAGGCTCGACGGATCCCACCAGACGACCCCGTAGGCCGGGCTTGCCGAGCTCGTGCCGCCCGGGCCGCACGCCGGACTGGCGGAAGGCGAGGTCGTCCGGGCGCCGCAGCGTGCAGTCCGCGCCGAAGGAGGGGCAACCGGCCGGCGGCGCCGCCGGTGCGGCGTCGAGGCGCTCGGGATAGACGGCGCCGTTGAGCGGGCTCACCCAGCCGGACTCGAACGCCGCGTCGCCGATCGCCGGCACGACGAGCAGGTCGCGCGCCCGCGTCGCGGCGACGTAGGCGATGCGCACCCCTTCCGCCTGATCGCGCTTCTCCTCGCTCTCCTCGTGCTCGAGCAGCTCGACCGGCGACCACCCCGCGATGCGCAGGGCGCACAGGCCGCGCCCCGGGTCGATGAAGCGCGTCGCCGGCGGGCGCCACATCTTCGCCGTCATGTCCGCCAGGACGACGACCGGGAACTCCAGGCCCTTCGCCTTGTGCACGGTCATGATGCGCACCCCCTCGCTGCCCTCCTCGAGGATCGGCGCCTCGGCGGTCTTGCCGCCGTCGGCGTCGTCGCCGAGCTGCTCGACGAAGCCGCGAAACGAGATGCCGCCGCCGCGCTCGTAGGTGCGCGCCAGCTCGACGACGTGCAGGACGTTGGCGAGCGCCTGCTCGCCGGAGGGGCGCAGGACGAAGGCGGCGTGGGCGCGGGTGGCCTCGAGCAGGCGGCTGATCGTCTCCGCCACCGGGCAGCGGTTGCGATCGCGGTGCAGTCGCGCCAGGACGCCGAGCGCCTCGCCGATCGGCGCCAGGTGCGCCGGCAGCTCGGCGGGGACGCGGAACGGGTGCGGCCGGCCGTGGCGATGCCGGTACTCGAGCAGCTCCTCGTCGCCGATGGCGAACAGCGAGCCGTGCAGCGCGGCGAAGACCGACAGGTCGTCGTCCGGCCACTCGATCGCCGCCAGCGCGACGCGCATGGTCTCGACCTCCTCGCGCTCGTGGTACGACTTGCCGCCGACCAGCAGGTGCGGAACGCCGCGCGCCTCGAGCGCCTGGATGTAGCCGCGCGCCACGTCGCCGGCGAACAGGCTGTCGAGGCGCCGGAAGAGGAGACAGACGTGGCGCGCCGCCACCGGCACCCGCTCGGCCGGCCGCTCGCGCTCGGTCACCGTCCAGCCGCTCTTCTCGATCAGCCAGTGCACGAAGGCGCCGACCGCGTCGGGCAGCGACTGCTCGATGGCGGTGGCGGTGATGTTGCGGCGGCCGTACGGCTCCGGCACCGGCAGCGCGACCACCGCCGGCTGCCCGGGGTGATCGGGGCGGCACTCCGACAGCGGCACGTACTCCGCCTGCAGCGCCTCCGCGTCGCCGCTCATGAGCGGCGCGAAGGCGGCGTTGACGGCGCGCTGGATGGCGGGCACGGCGCGGAAGCTGGTGGTGAGATGAAGGCAGGCGCCGCCGCTGCGCGCCAGCAGCTCCTTCACCTGCAGGTAGATGCCGACGTCGGCGCGGCGGAAGCGGTAGATCGACTGCTTGGGATCGCCGACCAGGAACAGCTTGCCCGGCGCCGGAGCGGCCCGCCGCCAGTCGCGTCTGCGCCGGGTCGGCGGCGGCGAGGAGCAGCAGGATCTCCGCCTGCAGCGGGTCGGTGTCCTGGAACTCGTCGACGAAGACGTGGCTGAAGCGCTGCTGGAAGTGGGCGCGCACCGCGCCGTCGCCGCGGATCATCTCCCGCGCCCGCACCAGCAGATCGACGAAGTCGAGGCGCCCGGCGCGCCGCTTGAGATCCTCGTAGCGCTCGACGGCGCCCATCAGCTCGTGGCGCAGCAGCGCCGCCAGGTCGGCGTCGGCGGCGCGCGCGAAAGCCCGCAGCTCGCGGCACAGATCGCCGTGCGCGGCGAGCACGGTGGTGCGCTCGACGCCGTCGCCGTAGGCGCCGCCGTACCCGCGCCGCGGGCGCAGGAAGTCGCGCTCCGCGGTCGAGGTCGACCAGCCGCGCCTCGAGGCCGTCGTGGTCGCGCGGGCGCACCTCCTCGGCGCGGCGGATGTCGCGGCTCAGCAGGCGCGCCGGCTCGGTGTCGCGAAACAGGTTGTCGCGCCCCGGGTTGCGGCAGCGGCGCGTCAGGGCGGCGAAGTCGTGCAGGCGCTCGACCAGCACGTCGATCTCCCCGTCGCGGTCGAAGGGATCGCGCCGCCACTCGGCCGGGAAGTCGCGCCACATCGCCAGCGTGCGCCCCGCCTGCTCGAGCCGCCCGGTGGGGCCGTCGCGGTCCCAGCGCGAGACGCGCCGCAGCGAGCGGCGCACGCCTTCCGGCGGGCTCTCGAGCTGCTCCTGCAGCCACAGGGAGAACGCCTCGCGGTAGGCGCGGTCCGACTGCGCCTCGGTCATCACCTGGAACTGCGGATCGACGCGCGCCTCGACCGGGCGCTCGCGCAGCAGATCGGCGCAGAAGCCGTGGATGGTGCCGACCCGCGCTTCCTCCAGGCGCGCCAGCGCGGCTTCCAGATGGGCGCGCTGATCGCTCTCGGCCGCGGCCTCCTGGCGCGCCCTCTCCAGCTCGGTGCGCAGCCGCAGCTTGAGCTCGCCCGCCGCCTTCTCCGTGAAGGTGACCGCGACCAGGCTCTCGACCGTGGCGCGGCCGCTGGCCAGGACGGCGATGATCCGCTGCACCAGCTCCGTCGTCTTGCCGGTGCCGGCGGCGGCCTCGACCAGCAGGTTCTCGTCGAGGTCGTGGCGAATGCGCTCGCGCGCCTCGCGGTCGACGAGCTCCGCCGTGTTGGTCCCGGTCACGGCCGTCTCCGCAGCTCGCGCAGGTCCGCCAGCGGCGCCGGGTCCTTGCGGCGCAGCCGGATCTCCTCGTAGGGCCCGCAGACGACGCGGAAGTCGCAGATCCGGCAGGCGTTCTCGCGCGGCGCCGGCGGCAGGTTGCCGGCGGCGACGGCGCGGTCGACGACCTCGAGCACCTCGCGTCCGAGGCGGCGAGCCGTCTCGTCGATCCTGACGACGCGCTCGCGGAAGCCGCCGCGCGCGGTGCAGTGGAAGAGGCGCGACTCGGAGACGGGAACGCCGAGAGCCTCTTCGACGGCGAGCGCGTAGAGCACCGGCTGGAGGACCTCGCCGCCGCCGACGACGAGGCCGTCGGCCGTGCGGTCGGCGCCGGTCTTGTGGTCGGTGACGCGCAGCCGGTCGCCGGCGCGCGAGCGCTCGACCAGGTCCACCGAGCCGCGCAGCAGGGCGCCCCCTGGCAGGGGGACCGGCGCAGCGCACGCTCGACGCGTCGCGGCCGGGATCCGGCGGCAAGCCGAAGGCGAGCTCGAAGTACGCCGGCTCCCACTCGGCGGCGGAGGCGACGACGTGGCGCAGCCAGCTGCGCAGGTCCGCCCGCAGGGCGCCGATCTCGTCCTGCCAGACGCGCGGGATCGGCGGCGCGACTTCGTCTCTGACCTGCGCGGCGACGCGATCGAGCGTGCGGTCGAGCACCGTCTCGGCGGCGCTCGCGCCGTCGCCGCCGAGGGGAAACATGCCGCGCTCGCGCATCTCGCGCAGGGCCTCGGCCTGGACGCGGTGAAACATCCGGCCGCGCGTCAGCGGATCGAGGCGCTCCAGCGGCACCGCCTCGCGCCGCGGCTCGAGGCCGTGCACGGCGGCGAGGACGAACTGGTACGGGCAGGCGGCGAAGCGCTGCAGCGCCGAGGCGGAGTACGGCCGCGCTTCGAGCCGGATCGCCGCCAGCGCCGCAGCGGTGGCATCGGTGACGCGGACCAGCCCATCGTGCTCGGTCCACTTGCGCCGCCACCGCCACCAACGCGAGCGCAGCGAGCGCGCCAGGTGCGGATTGAGCTGCAGCAGGTAGCGGGCGCGACCCTTTCCCTCGCCGCGCTCCGCTTCGTGCAGCAGGCGACCGAGCACCGAGAGGTCGCGCTCGATGGCGTCGACCGAGCGCGCTGGATCGCGCGGCGCCGGCCATGCCAGGCGCGCCTCCGCCGCGGCGCCGGCCTGGCGCTCGAACTGCTCGAAGTCGGGGATGGCGCCGCGCGTGGCGCGGACGACGTCGAGGCCGTAGAAGGACGTGACGCGCGGGCGCGCCTCGACGACGTCGACGCGCGGGTACGAGAGCACGACGCGGCGCCGCGCCGCGCCGGTGGCGAGACGCAGCAGCAGCCGCTCCTGCTCGACGCGTTCCTCCTGGGTCGCCAGCGTCGCCGCCAGCTGCCGGCGCGCTGCGTCGAGCAGGAGCGGATCCTCGCGCGGCCGCTGCGGGAACAGGCGCTCCGCCAGGCCCGGGACGAAGACGACCGCGAAGGCGCGGCCGCGCGCGTCGTCGGGCGCGGCGACGAAGACGCGGCCGTGTCGATCCCGCGGCGGGTCGAGCTCGAGCGCGGAGAGGCGGTCGGCGAGAACCTCGCGCACCTCCTCCGCCGAGACCGGTCCGACGGCGCCCATCGGCTCCAGCTCGGCGAGCACGCGGAGCACCCGTTCGGGCCGGCGCAGGACCATCGGCGCCAGCCGCTGCAGCAGGTCGAGCCACTCGCCCCAGGCCGCCTGTCTCGGGCACGCGGCGAGGAAGTCGACCACTGGAAGGGCGAAGCGCTTCAGATCGTCGAGGTTGGCGAGATCGCGATCGATGCCTTCGATGCGGTGCGAGTCGGGATCGTCGGCGCGCAGCTCCTCCCGCCGCAGGTCCAGCTCGTGCTCCAGGCCGTCGAGGCGCTGCTGCCAGCGCGCGCGGCCGCCGATGACCGCCGCCTCGACCAGGTATTCCTCCCAGCGCCACGGCGTGGGCATGAAGTCGCGCGCCTCGGAGGCGCCGTCCGCGCCGGGCGCCACGGCTGCCTCGACGGCCGCCGGCAGACCGGCCTCCGCCGGCGCGGCCCAGTCCTCGCGTCCGACCGGCGGCGTGCCGCCGGAGTCGAGCGCCGGAACCTGGGCGAAGGACAGGTATTCGGCGAAGCGCCGCGCCGAGAGGTCCTGCGAGAGGCAGGCGAGGAGGGCGAGGAAGGCGCGCCCGGCCGGGTCCGGACGCCGGGTGCCGCGCGCGAAGTAGGCCGGGATGCCGGCGCGGCGAAAGGCGCTCTCGAGCAGCGGCGAGTACGTCTCCGGCGCGCGCAGCAGGACGGCGACGTCGTCGAACGGCACGCCGGCGCGCGCCTGGTCCAGCACCTGGCGGGCGATCTCGATGCACTCGCGTCCCTCGCCGGGAGCGGAGAAGAAGAGCACGCCGTCGTCGGCATCGCCGGCGGGCGGACTCGTGGTCGAGAACAGGTAGGTCCGCAGCCGGCGCAGGCCGGCGGGAGGCTCGTCCGGCGCCGGCGCGGCATCCCGCACCGCGCCGAGATCGGAAAGCGCCGCAACGGTCTCGCCGTCACCGCTCGGCACCGTGGCGAGGACGTTGCCGGAGGCGCGGCCGAGGGCGGCGAGCAGCGTGCGCTCCGCCGGGGAGCGCAGCGCGACGTCCAATAGCAGCATCGGCATCGGCGGCGTCGCCGGCGCGCGGCCCGACGCGGCGGAGGCCGCGAGCTCGAGCAGCAGCGCCCGATCGGCGAGCGCCGCCGCGCCCATCTGCTCTTCGTAGAGAGAGAGCAGGGCGGCGAGGTCGTCGCCCGCGGGCGAGAGGCCGCGCAGCGCGTCGGGGCGGACGCCGCCGAGCCGCAGCTCGGCGAGGGTGGCGGCGAGGGCGCGGGCGAACCCCGGACAGCGCGCCACCGGGGCGAAGTAGGTGACGCGTCCGTCGCGGACGCCTTCGAAGGTGATGCGCGCCGCCAGGGAGATCGCGCCGAGGGGCGTCAGCGGCGCCAGGCCCGAGCGGGTCAGCTCCGGCGCCGCGAGGCGGGAGGCGAGCTGCAGCAGCGTGAAGCGGTGCAGGCCGAAGGTCGCGGTGCCGTCGCGCGCCAGGCCGCGCACCAGATCGTCGACCGCCTCGCGCGTCGCGCCGACCAGCAGCACCTCCGTGTTCGCCGGAAAGGCGCGCAGGAACGCCGCCGCGGCCGCCAGCCGGTCCGCCGCGGCAGGGGAGACGACGACCTCGAAGCGGCCCCTAGCGTCCGAGCGGCTCATGCCTCGGTCCGCCGGCGAGCTCGCGGACGCGGATCGAAAGACGGAGTCTCGACCCGGGTGAGATCCAAACCGCGAAGTTGGTCATGAGCCGCGCTCGCCCGAGGAGGGATGAAAAAGGCAACCACGAAGGACACGAAGGTCACGAAGGCAAGAACGGCATCGCTGGGCGAAGGTGATGCGGATCCACTTTCGGAAGAGGACACGAAGATCAGAGAGACAGAAGATGCACATGCATGCCGATGGATGCGAACGGAACCCATCCGTGACAAATTTGGCACCGGCTGGCTCAAGCATCTTATTCTGGCTGTCTTCGTGCTCTCCTCCGAAAATTTCGGGCGGTGCGGGGCCCCTGGGTTCCCTCTCCGGATGAGTCTGTCGATTTTCTCCTGGCGAGAGAAGCGACTCCGACTTCCCCCTTTGAAAAAGGGGGATTGAGGGGGATTTGTCCGAGCGAATCCATCTCAAAATCCCCCCTGACCCCCCTTTTCCAAAGGGGGGAATCTCGACCCTCGAGAAAATCGACAGACTCGGATGGGAGAGGGAGCCGGATCCGTCGCATGCATTTTCATGCGTCTTCGGGC
Organism: uncultured bacterium; assembly: GCA_963721115.1. Classification (GTDB taxonomy): domain Bacteria; phylum Desulfobacterota; class Binatia; order HRBIN30; family CADEER01; genus CAVRIA01. The sequence goes on along the minus strand of CAVRIA010000010.1, from coordinate 36,020 downwards.
GAGCGCAGTCTCATGACGAACTTCGTGGTGAATCTCTTCTCGCGCCTCACGCCGGCGGCGGCTGCAGGCGCCAGCGCATGGGGACGCGCTTGATGCCGCCGACGAAGCTCGAGCGCACGCGTTCCACCGGGCCGGCGAGCTCGCAGTGCTCGAGCCGCTCGCGCAGCTCGCGGAAGGCGTGCCGCAGCTCGAGGCGCGCCAGGTGGGCGCCGAGACAGACGTGCTCGCCCATGCCGAAGCCGATGTGAGGGTTCGGGTTGCGGTCGATGCGGAAGACGAACGGGTCGGCGAAGACCTCCTCGTCGCGGTTCGCCGAGGGGTAGAAGAGGCACGCCGCCTGACCCTTGCGAATCGTCTGGCCGCGCAGCTCGTAGTCGCGCGTGGCGGTGCGGCAGAACTGGATCACCGGCGTCGTCCAGCGCACCACCTCCTCGACGGCGCCGTCGAGCAGCGCCGCGTTGCGTCGCAGCTTCTCCCACTCGCCCGGGTTCTGCACGAAGGCGAGCATGCCGCCCGTCATCGCGTTGCGCGTCGTCTCGTTGCCGGCGACGACGAGCAGGAAGTAGTAGGACAGCAGCTCGACGATCGGCAGGGGGTGGCCGCTCACCTCGCCGTTGGCCACCACGCTGACGATGTCGTTCGCCGGCCGCGCGCGCCGCTCGGCCACCAGGTTGTCGAAATAGGTGAACAGCTCCAGGCGTGCCCCTTCGATCGTCTCCTGCGCCGTCGCGCCGTGTTGGAACTCGGGGTCCTGCGGGGCGATGATCTCGTTCGTCCAACGGAACAGGAGCTGCCAATCCGACTGCGGCACGCCGAGCATCTCCGCGATGACGGCGATGGTGATGCGCGCCGAGACGTCCTGCACGAAATCGCCCGCTGGCTTCTGCGCCGCCGCGTCGACCACCTCGCGCGTGACCCGCGCCACCTTGGCGTCCATGCCGTGGATGGCGCGCGGCGTGAACCAGCCGCTGGTCACGCGCCGGTAGCGGGCGTGATCCGGAGGGTCCATGTTGAGCAGATGCCGAGACGATCCCTCCGGTGGCGGCGGCAGATCGAGGGTGAACACCGCCAGGCGCGGCGCGTTCAGGAAGAGATCCGGCTGCTTGCCGAGGTCGACGATGTCGGCGTGCTTGGTAATGGCCCAGAAGGGCTCGACGTTCGCGCGGTCGTACCAGAACACCGGCGCGTGGCGGCGCAGCCACGCCCACTCGGGGTGCGGATAGCCGTTTCGCTCGTAGTGCTCCGGCGTCGCGATGTCGAGCGTCGCCGGGTCGAAGTCTCGTTGCATTTCCTGCATGGGGTGGCGTCCTCCTCGTCCCCCTCGACGGGGAGCCCGTAGACTAGCGTCGACCCCGGGTCGCTGTCACGTGGAAGAGGGGCGTTACCGGGCTTTGCCCATTCATTCGAGCCGTCGGTGCGACCGCCGAAGGTTACGCCCTCTCCGCCACGCCGCTCAAAAGGGAGCGAAAAACGACGCTGACCAGACTCCGAGAGCTGCTTTGCGGCGTGGAATCGAAACGAAAAGGCCGAGAAGGCGTGGGCATGTGATTTGCTCCGAGACATGTCGATGACCGTCGCCGCTCCCCCTGCCGAATCGCCTGCGATGTGGGAGGCGTACGAGCACGAGGGGAATCTGCTCTGTCTGCGCGCCACGCGGGCCATCTGCTGGGTCGGCATCCCGCTGATCCTCGGCTTCGCGGCCTTCGACTATGTGCGTCATCCCCAGATCTTCGCCGTGTCGATCTGGTTGCGCGGCGCCAGCGCCGCGGTCCTGGTGCTCCTCCTTGGGCTGCTGCGCACCGAGGCGGGGCGCCGGGAGTCCCGGCTTCTCGCCCTGGTCGTCGTCAGTGTGGCCGCCGTCCTGATGCTGGCGCTGCAGCTCCTGTCGGGCGCGGACGTGAACCAGTATTCGGCCGGCCTGATCATGGTGCCGTTGACGGCGGCGTTGCTGCTGCCCTGGCGCGCCGCGTGGTCGGCCGCGATGTCCGCGATCGTTCTCGCCGTTTTCGCCGCCGGCACCATACAGGGCGGGGTCGTGGGCCAGCCGTTTTTCGACAATCTGTCGACCATCCTCGCCGCCTGCGGCATCGCGATCCTGACCACGGCCATGCGGGAGCGCCTGCTGCGACGCGAGTTTCTGACGCGCTGGGATCTCGGGCAGGCCCACGACGCGCTGCTGCGCAGCGAGGAGCGGGCGCGCCAGGCGCAGGTGGAGGCCGAGGAAGCCAACCGCGCCAAGAGCGAGTTCCTCGCCAACATGAGCCACGAGATCCGCACGCCGATGAACGGCGTGATCGGCATGACCGAGCTGGCGCTGCAGACCGAGCTCGACGCCGAGCAGCGCGAGTACCTGGAGATGGTCAAGGAGTCGGCCGGACTCGCTGCTGATGGTGATCAACGACATCCTCGACTTCTCCAAGATCGAGGCGGGCAAGCTCGAGCTGGACGCCGTCGACTTCGACCTGCGCGACACCCTGGTCGACGCGCTGCGGCCGTTCGCGGTGCGCGCCAACGACCGCGGCCTCGAGCTCGGCTGCCAGATCCCGCCGGAGCTGGTCGGCACGCTGGTCGGCGATCCGCTGCGGCTGCGCCAGGTGGTCGTCAACCTGGTCGGCAACGCGATCAAGTTCACCGAGCGGGGCGAGGTGGTGGTGGGCGTCGAGCTCGAGGAGGAGACGGCGGACGGCGTGCGCCTGCACTTCACGGTCACCGACACCGGCATCGGCATCCCGGAGGAGAAGCAGAAGCTCATCTTCGACGCCTTCGCGCAGGCGGACGGCTCGATGACGCGGCGCTACGGCGGTACCGGACTCGGCCTGGCGATCTCCGCTCAACTGGTCGCGGCCATGGGGGGCCGAATCTGGGTCGAGAGCGCGCCGGGGCGCGGCAGCGTCTTTCACTTCACCGCCTTCTTCGGCGTCGGCAGCGATGCGGCGCGCCGCACTCCGGTGCAGCCGGCGAATCTGCGCGGGCTGCGCGTGCTGGTGGTCGACGACCACGAGACCAACCGCCGCATTCTGCGCGACATCCTGACCTATTGGCAGATGCGGCCGACCGTGGTGGACGGCGGCATGGTCGCGCTCGCCGAGCTGCGGCAGGCGGCGCTGGCAGGGTCCTCTTACGACCTCGTGCTGCTCGACGCGATGATGCCGGAGCTCGACGGCTTCGCGGTGGCCGAGCGCATCCGCCGCGAGCCGGAGACGGCGCGCCTGCCGGTGCTCATGCTGACCTCCGGCGGCCAGCTCGGAGAGCTGGCGCGGTGCAAGGAGGTCGCGATCGACGGCTACCTGATCAAGCCGATGAAGCAGTCGGACCTGCTCGACGCCATCCTCACCGTCCTCGGCGACAAGGTCGCCGGGCTCGAGCCGGAGCCTCCCCCCAAGCCGACGGAGGAGGTCGGCCGTCCGCTGCGCGTTCTGCTGGCCGAGGATCATCCCGTCAACCAGAAGCTGGTGACGCGCCTGCTCGAGCGGGCGGGCCACACCGTGCACGTCGCACCGGACGGGCGAGTCGCCGTCGCGGCTCTCGAGCGCGAGCCCTTCGATCTCGTGCTGATGGACGTTCAGATGCCCGAGATGGACGGCTTCGAGGCGACGGCCGCGATCCGGGCGCGGGAGCGGGAGAAAGGCGGCCACACGGTGATCGTCGCCATGACCGCGCATGCGATGAAGGGCGACTACGAGCGTTGCCTCGCCGCCGGCATGGACGGATACGTCGCCAAGCCCATCGACCGGCACGATTTGTTCGAGGCGATCCGGCGGCTCGCCCCGGGGGAGCCGGGCGCCGGCGAGCCGGCTCGGGCGATGCCGCTGCAGCCGTCCTGACCGGCGGTACCGCGGATCGGTCGCCCCACTGTTAAGAAATGCGGCCCGAATCGAATCTTCGACGGCGGGCGGCCGTTGGGATCGCCGCCCGGGACGATCTTTCATCGATCATGGTGAGTGGCATGACAGGTGCTGCCGTCCGGTACTCGTGAAGCTGCATTTGCCGTTCCTTGCCCGGGTGGCGAGTGTCGCCGCGAGCACCGGCTGGCTCGCGGCGATCTACGGGGCGCTCTACATCTACGCCACCGCCGATTTCGCCGCGACGGGATCCTTCTGGATCTTCGGGGGGCCGTTCGTCGCCCTTCTGTCGATCGCCACGGCGCTGAACCTCCTCCTCGCCGGGGCGGGTGGGTCGCTGGTGCCGACGTCCGTATCGAGCGTCGCCGCGGTGAACGAGCTGATGCGGCCGGCGGTCGAGCCGGAGGAGCGACCGCGCCAGCTCCTGGCGACGGCGCTCTCCGCCCTGCCGTTTCTGCCGCTCGCCAACGCCCTGTGTGCCATGCTGCTGGCGTTTGGCGTGACGGCGGTGATGGCCGTCCTCGAATGGCGGATCGCCGGCGCGGCGGGCAACGTCGGACCGATCCTGCTCGGCGGTGCGATCGCCACGCTTCTGTACGGCGCGATGAACTTCACCGTCAGCGATCTCCTGGTGCGCGGCCCCTGCCAGCGGCTGCGGCTGGCGGCCATCCGCCTCGGGCTCGATCCGTATCAGGGCCGAACGGTGGGGATCTGGGTACGCGTGGCGGTGCTGGCCGCGCCCACGGTGCTCGCCCTCGTCGTGGCGCAGCGGTTGGCGGCGAGCGCCGGCAGCATGTGGTTGACGCAGGTGTTGATCCTCGTCCTCGGCTCCGGGCTGTGCGCCGCGCTCGCCTGGCTGCAGGCGATCGCGATTCGCACCGCCGCCGCGGACCTCGGGCGGGCCGCCAGCCGCCTGACCAGCGACGGGCCGGCGCGCCTGATCACCGGCTCGACCGACGCCCACGTCGTCGAGATGGCGCGCGCGTTCAACGCCGGCGCCGACCGCGTCGACCGCTCGCTGCAGATCTCCGCCGCGCGCACCTCGGCGCTGTTCGAGGGCGCCGGCGACGCCATTCTCCTGCTCGACGGCGCGAGCGGCGCGATTCTCGAGTCGAACCGGCGTGCCGAGCAGATCACCGGCCGCGATCCGGCGGAGCTGCGCGGGCTGAGCTTCGAGGCGCTCTTTCGCCCGGCCTCCGAGCCGTCTTCCGCGCAGGGCGGGCTGGATCCGCGCGAGGGACCGCGGCACGTGGTGAGGCGCGACGGCTCGGTCTGTCCGGTGGACGTGGCGCTCAGCACGGTCGCCGTGGGCGACTGGACGGTGGTGCAGGCGATCCTGCACGACGAGAGCGAGCGCGACCGCATCGAGCTGCAGCTGCGCCAGTCGGTGGAGCGGCTGGAGGGGCTCTACCATCTCGCCGTGACGCTCGGCGGGACGGTCGAGCAGGTCGCCGACCACGTGGCGATGACGCTCGCCGGACTGCTCGGCGTGCCGCTCGTCGCCGTGCAGCTCTACGACGGGGACGACGTCGTGATGCTCGCCCTGTTCGACCGCGGCGAGATGCGGCGCGGCGACCGCCTGCCGGTGTCGGGCACCCCCTGCGCCCGCGTGCGGCAGAGCGGCGAGCCCTGTGTGTTCCGCCAACCGGCGCGCCTCTTTCCCGCCGCCGGCTTTCTCGTCGAGCGCGGCATCGCCACCTATGTCGGCGTTCCGGTGATCGACGCTTCGCGAGAGGTCGTGGGCTGCGTCACGGTTCTCGACGTGCGCGAGCGCGATCTGCAGGACTCCGACATGCGGCTGATGACGGCCTTCGCGCAGCGCCTGGCGCTGGCCATCGACGAGCAGCGGCAGGCGCGCGAGCGAGAGGACCTGGTGCAGCGCCTGACCCGGCAGAACGGCGAGCTGCGCGTGGCGCAGGAGCGCCTGACGGAGGCCGACCGCCTGAAGAGCGAGTTCATGGGGATGATGTCGCACGAGCTGCGCACGCCGTTGAACGTGTTCGTCGGGTACACGGAGATGCTGCTCGACGCCGCGCGCGACGCCGCCGAACGTTCCATCGGAGAGCATCGCTCGGTGCTGGAGCGCCTGCTCGCCGCGGCGCACAGCCTGACCTCGCTGGTCGAGGACACTCTGAGCGTTCTGCGTCTCGAGAGCGGCGGCATGCGCGTTCAACCGGAGCCGTTCGACTTGAACGCGCTCTTCGTCGAGCTGCGCGCCTCGGGGCGCTTTCTCCGCCTGCCCGCGACGGTCGCCGAGCGGTGGCTCGTCGAGCCGGGCGTTCCGCCCATGCGGTCGGACCGCCTCAAGCTGGGGCAGATCATCACCAACCTGGTCGGCAATGCGCGCAAGTTCACCCGCGAGGGCTCGATCGTGGTGCGCGCCTTCCGGGTCGACGCCGATCACGCCGCGATCAGTGTCGAGGACACCGGCTGTGGAATCGCCGCCGGAGAGCTGCCCTACATCTTCGACCTCTACCGGCAGGCCGCCGCGAGCACCGTCCACAACGGCTGCGGCATCGGCCTGTACATCGTGCACCGCTACTGCGAGATGCTCGGCGGCCGCGTCGACGCGTGGAGCGAGGTCGGCAGGGGAACGCGCATGACCGTGACGCTACCCTGCTGCATCGGGGGGGAGGAGAGACGAGGCAACCACGAAGGTCAGAGTCCGTCGATGTTCTCTGCCGAGGCGCCGGAAAACAGAGGGACAAGCGAAGAAACGTCATGCCCGCAATCATCTGGCGGGCATCCAGGCTGGGATGGGCGGGGAGTGGGTTGAGGGAGAAGAGGAAATGCAACCACGAAGAGCACGAAGAGCACGAAGGGCACGAAGAAGAGGGGTATCCCGAATCTCGCCCACTCCCCGGTTTCGTCCTCTCCTCGACTTCGTCTTCCTACCTTCGTGACCTTACTGGTTGCATCTTTCTTCGTAGTTGCATTTCTTCTTCAGGGAGGAGGAGGGGTCTGATTCCTCGGATTCCCCATGGCGACTTCGCGGTTGCCTCTCTTGCCCGCGAGCGCGGCTCGAGGCGACTTCGCGGTCGTGGAATGCGGGCGGCTCAGCTGGCGGCGAGGGGGGACCGGCGGCTGCCGTTGCCGTCGAGGAAGTCGCGCAGGAACACCGCCGTGTGGGAGCGGGGCGCGCCGAGGATGCGGTCGGGCGGGCCCATGGCGACGACCTCGCCGCCGGCGTCGCCGCCCTCCGGTCCGAGATCGATGATCCAGTCGGCTTCCTTGATGATGTCGAGGTTGTGCTCGATGGTGACCACCGTGTTGCCGCGGTCGACGAGGCGATGCAGGACGTCGATGAGGCACTCGATGTCGGCGAAGTGGAGACCCGTCGTCGGCTCGTCGAGCACGTAGAGCGTGGCGCCGCGCGAGTCCTTGCTCAGCTCGTAGGCGAGCTTGATGCGCTGCGCCTCGCCGCCCGACAGGGTGTGGCTGCCCTGGCCGAGGGTCAGGTAGCCGAGGCCGATGTCGGTGAGCAGGCGCAGCGGCCCGGCGATGGCGGGAACCGGCGCGAAGAACTCGGCTGCCTCCTCGGTGGTCATCGCCAGCACGTCGCCGATGCTCTGCCCGGCATAGGTCGCGGCCAGCGTCTCCTCGTTGAAGCGCTTGCCGCCGCACGACTCGCACTCGACGTAGACGTCGGGCAGGAAGCTCATCTCCATCTTGATGCGCCCCTGCCCGGCGCAGGTCTCGCAGCGCCCGCCCTTGACGTTGAAGGAGAAGCGGCTCGCCGTGTAGCCGCGGCTGCGCGCCTCCGGCGTCATGGCGAAGAGGCGCCGCACGTCGTCGAAGAAGCCGACGTACGAGGCGGGGATGGAGCGCGGCGTGCGGCCGATCGGCGTCTGGTCGACCTCGATGACGCGCGCCAGCGCGTCGAAGCCGTTGATGGCCCGGCAGCGCCCGACCCGTCCGACCGGATGGCCGAGGGCGCGGCGCAGGCCGGAGTAGAGCACGTCGCGCACCAGGGTCGACTTGCCCGATCCCGAGACGCCGGTGACGCAGGTCCAGGCGCCGAGCGGAACCTCGACGTCGATGCGCTTCAGGTTGTGCTCGGTGGCGCGCTTGACCGCCAGGCGCGGCAGCGCCGAGACGTCGCGCAGCGGCCCGATGCGCGGCCGGCTGCGGCCGAGGAAGCGGCCGGTGACCGACTCCGGCCGGCGCGCCAGCTCCGCCGGGGTGCCGACCGCCACCAGCCGGCCGCCGTTGGCGCCGCCGCCGGGACCGAGGTCGACGACCAGATCGGCGGCGTTGATCGTGGCCTCGTCGTGCTCGACGACGAGCAGGGTGTTGCCGCTTGTCCTTCAGGCCCTGGAGGGTGCCGATGAGCATCGCGTTGTCGCGCGGGTGCAGGCCGATCGTCGGCTCGTCGAGGATGTAGCAGACGCCGCGCAGGTTGGAGCCCAGCTGTGCCGCCAGGCGGATGCGCTGCGCCTCGCCGCCCGACAGCGTGTCGGCGCGCCGGTCGAGCGTCAGGTAGCGGCAGGCCGACCTCCTCCAGGAAGCGCAGGCGCGGCAGGATCTCCTTCATTACGTTCTCGGCGATCACCGCCTCGCGGGCGTCGAACTCGTAGTCGGCCAGCGCCGCGCGCGCGCCGGCGACCGAGTCGGCCGTGACCTCCCAGATCGAGCGCCCCTTCGACCCGCACCGCCTGGGCGCGCGGGTTGAGGCGCCGCCCGCCGCAGGCCGGGCAGGGCCGCTCGCTCAGCAGGATGGCGAGCCCTTCCGCCGTGTCGTCGTTCTCGAGCAGGTCGTGCAGCGCCTCGACCAGCCCGCCCTCGCCGTCGAACAGCGCCTGCCGCTGCCGCGCCGTGAGCTTGGCGAGCGGACGCTCGAGCGGCACGCGGTGGCGCTTCGCCACCTGCTTCACCGCCCGGCGCGCCTTGGCTGCCGCCGGCGTCGAGGGCGTCGAGCAACGCCTTGCCGACCGGCATCTCCGGATCGACGATCAGGCGCTCGGGCTCGAAGGTGGTGATGGAGCCGATGCCGTCGCAGCTCTCGCACGCCCCCTGGCGGCTGTTGAAGGAGAACAGGCGCGGGTCGAGGTCCTCGTAGCCGATCGAGCAGTGCGTGCAGTACAGGCGCTCGCTGTACATGCGCTCGGCGCCGCCGGCGCGCGCGACGACGGCGCCGCCGCCGACGCGCAGCGCGGTGGCCACCTGCTCGGCGAGCCGGCCGGCGCCGCTCTTCGTCAGCTCGACGTCCCCGATCACGATGTCGATGTCGTGCTCCCGGTAGCGCGCCAGCTGCGGCAGCGGAGAGAGCGCGACGATCTTGCCGTCGATCCGCGCCTGGCGGAAGCCGAGCTTGCGCGCCGTCTGGAAGAGCTCGCGGTAGATACCCTTGCGCCCGCGCACGGCGGGGCTCAGCAGCGTCACGCTCTGGCCCTTGAGCTCGCGGCGCAGGCGGTCGACGATCTGCTCGCGGGTGAGCGAGCTCAGCGCCCGGTCGCAGCCGGTGCAGTGCTGCACGCCGATCTTGGCGTAGAGCAGGCGCAGGTAGTGGTAGATCTCGGTGACGGTGGCCACCGTCGACTTCTTGCTGCCGCGGCTCAGGCGCTGCTCGATGGCGACGGTCGCCGGGACGCCGGCCAGCAGGTCGACGTTGGGGCGCGGCAGGATCTTCACGTACTGGCGCGCGTAGGTCGACAGGCTGTCGAGGTAGCGGCGCTGCCCCTCGGCGTAGACGATGTCGAAGGCGAGCGTCGACTTGCCGGAGCCGCTCAGCCCGGTGACGACGATGAACTGGTCGCGCGGCAGGTCGATGTCGACGTCGCGCAGGTTGTGCTCCTTGGCGCCGACGATGCGCATGACGCCGGCGGCGCCGTTGCCGGAGGGCTCGGCGACCAGCGGCAGCTCCTCGGCCGGCTCGATCCGCGCCGGACCCGCCAGCGCCTCGCGCAGGTAGCGCCCGGTGTGCGAGGCGTCGCAGGCGGCGATCTCCTCCGGCGTGCCCGCCGCCACCACGGCGCCGCCGCCGTCGCCGCCTTCGGGGCCGAGGTCGACGATCCAGTCGGCGCTCTTGGCGATCTCCATGTTGTGCTCGATCACCACCACCGAGTGCCCCTGGTCGACCAGGCTCTGCAGGGCGGCGAGCAGGGTCTCGACGTCGGCGAAGTGCAGGCCGATGGTCGGCTCGTCGAACAGGAAGAGCGTGTGCGGCTTGGTCTGCCGGCCCATGGCCGCGGCCAGCTTGAGGCGCTGCGACTCGCCGCCCGACAGCGTCGTCAGCGGCTGGCCGAGTCGGACGTAGCCGAGGCCGACGTCGATGAGCGGCTGCAGCCGGCGGGCGACCTCGGAATCGCCGCCGAAGAAGCGGGTCGCCTCCTCCGCCGTCAGGTCGAGGACGTCGCGGATCGACTTGCCGTTGTGGCGCACCTCGAGGACGTCGTCGCGGAAGCGCGCGCCGTTGCAGGTCGGGCAGGTGACGTAGACGTCGGAGAGGAACTGCATCTCGACCTTCTCGTAGCCCTCTCCCGAGCAGGTCTCGCAGCGCCCGCCGGCGACGTTGAACGAGAAGGTGGCGGCGTTGAAGCCGCGCAGGCGCGCCAGGTTGGTGGCGGCGAAGAGGTCGCGGATGGGCTCGAAGGCCTTCAGGTAGGTGACCGGGTTGGCGCGCCGCGTCGTGCCGAGCGGCGACTGGTCGACGAGGATCACCTCCTTGATGCGGTCGGCCCCCTCGATGTCGTCGTGCTCGCCCGGCACGCCGTCGAACTGGCCGAGGCGCTTGCGCAGGCCGCGGTAGAGGATCTGCTCGATCAGGGTCGACTTGCCGGAGCCGGAGACGCCGGTGACGCACACCAGGCGCGACAGCGGAATCGACACGTCGATGCCGCGCAGGTTGTTCTCCCGCGCGCCGCGCACCGCCAGCTGCAGTCGCGGCACCGGCGGCCGGCGCTTCGGCACGGGAATGCGGCGGCGTCCGGCCAGGTACTGTGCGGTCACCGACTGCTTGTGGCGCAGCAGCTTCTGGTACGAGCCGGCGAAGACGATCTCGCCGCCGCGCTCGCCGGCGCCGGGGCCGAGGTCGATGACGTGGTCGGCCTCGCGGATGATCTCCTGCTCGTGCTCGACCACCACCACCGTGTTCTCCTTGGCGCGCAGCTCCTTGAGGATGCGCACCAGGCGCTGGCTGTCGCGCGGGTGGAGGCCGACCGAGGGCTCGTCGAGGATGTAGAGCGTGTTGACCAGCGACGACCCGACGGCGCGGGTGAGATCGACGCGCGCCAGCTCGCCGCCGGAGAGGGTGCGCGACTGGCGGTCGAGCGTCAGGTAGTCGAGGCCGACGGCGAGCAGGTAGCCGAGCCGGCTGCGGATCTCGCCGAGGATCAGGTGGGCGATCTCTTCCTCGTGCGGCGCCAGGCGGAGGTCTTTGAAGAAGCGCGCCGCCTCGCCGACGCTCATGCGGTGGACGTCGACGGAGGTCTTGCCGGCGATGCGGAAGAGCAGCGCGTCGGGCTTGAGGCGTCCGCCCTCGCAGGCGGGGCAGAGCTTGTAGCTGCGGTAGCGGGCGAGGAAGACGCGCACGTGCATCTTGTAGGTGCGCCCCTCGAGCCAGCGGAACCAGCCGCGGATGCCGAAGTACTTGCCCTCGCCGTCGATGATGCCGCGCTGCTGCGCCTCGCCGAGCTGCTCGAAGGGGCGGTCCATCGGGATGCGCTTGCGGCGGCAGTAGCGCTGCAGGGCCTCGCGCTCCCACTCGGTCGACGGCGTGCTCCACGGCTTGATGGCGCCGTCGGCGAGCGTCTTGCGCGGATCGGGGATCACCAGGTCGAGGTCGACGTCGATGACGCGGCCGAAGCCGCGGCAGGTCTCGCAGGCGCCGAGCGGGCTGTTGAACGAGAACAGGTTGGCGGTCGGCTCGCGGTAGGTGATGCGGCAGCGCGCGCACTCGAGGCGCTCGCTGTGCGGCTCGGCGGCGTGGTCCTGGTCGGGGAAGACCAGCGTCAGGCGCCCCTTGCCGAAGTGGAACGCCTGCTCGAGGGAGTCCGTGATGCGCTTCTTCTGCTCGGCGCGCACCACCAGGCGGTCGGCGACCACGGTGAGCGACGCCGGCGCCGCGTCGACCTCCTCGATCTCGCACACCTCGCGATCGATCAGCAGGCGGCGGAAGCCCGAGGCGACCAGGCCGGCGCGCATCTCTTCCCAGGGCAGGTTGTCCGGCATCGCCAGGTCGAAGGTCACCAGGAAGCGCGTCCCCTCCGGCCGGGCGAGCAGCGAGGCGCAGACCGACTCCGGCGTCTGGCGCTGCACCGGCTGGCCGCACTGGCGGCAGTGCAGGACGGAGATCTTCGCGAACAGCAGCTTCAGGTGGTCGTGCAGCTCGGTCATCGTGCCGACCGTGGAGCGCGACGTCTTGACCGTGTTGCCCTGGCTGATGGCGATGGCGGGGAGGATGCCCTCGATGTGATCGACCTGCGGCTTGTCCATGCGGTCGAGGAACTGGCGCGTGTAGGCCGAGAAGCTCTCGACGTAGCGGCGCTGCCCCTCGGCGTAGAGGACGTCGAAGGCGAGGCTCGACTTGCCCGACCCCGACACCCCGGTGACGACCGTGAGGGCGTTGAGCGGGATGCGCGCGTCGACGTTCTTCAGGTTGTTCTGCCGCGCCCCGGCGATGCTGATCCAGTCCTTCGGCACTGCGCTGCTCTCCGAAACCGAGGACTATAGCGGAGCGCGAAGGAGGGAGGAAGGTTGGCGGAAGGGTGTTGGCTGTTACGGGGTTGGCTGTTGGGTTTCGAACGCTGCCCCACCTATGCCTCGACCACCAGACGTTCGACCTGTACGCTTCCTTCTCCCTGTACGCTTGAAGGGCACGAAGTGAGAGGGCAAAGATTGAGAACCTCGGCTGACTGGTTGGGAGTGCCATCCTCTCCCGGCACCAATCGAGTGCCACATCCGGACTCGCGCCTCAACCAGTTGGCCCGGGAGCACATCCAATGGGAAGTTGCGCCGTCAGAGCGCCAGTGCAGGGATGATGAGGCTCGCGGGCCAGGCCGAGAAGGAAAGAGGAGGAGGTCGTTGTGAAGGAAGACTTTAGCGTGTTCGTTGGAATCGACTGGGCAAGCAGGGAACATCAGGTATGTGTACTGGGTCCGGATCGAGCGGTGTTGTTCGAACGACGTATCGCTCATGACCCGAAGGTATTGAACGAACTCATCGACAGCTTGATCGAGCAAGCCGGCGGAGATACGAGCCGAATTGCGGTCGCGATCGAGGTGCCCCACGGAGTGGTGGTGGAAACTCTTCTGGATCGCGGGTTGTCGGTGTTCGCTCTCAACCCCAAGCAGCTCGACCGCTTTCGCGATCGCTACACCACCGCGGGAGCAAAGGATGATCGGCGTGATGCGCTGGTGCTGGCCGATGCGCTGCGCACCGATCGCCATGCCTTTGCTCGAGTGAGCGTAGGTTCGCCCCACATCATCGAGCTGCGCGAGGAAGGACGGATCCATGAGGAGTTGAGAGAGCAGTTCGTGCAAGCAGCGAACCGCCTGGGGGCACAGCTGCAAAGATTCTATCCCCAGCTGTTGACCGTGGCGGATACCACGGAGCCGTGGATGTGGGCGTTGCTGGAGGTGGCACCGACACCGGCGGCGGCCCGACGGTTGCGGCGAGCTCGGGTGGAGAAGCTGCTGCGAAGCCATCGAATCCGCAGGCTCGATGCCGCCCACGTGCTCGAGGCGCTTCGTGCCCCAGCCTTCCAAGTCGCCGCTGGCAGCGCCGAGGCGGCCAGTCGTCACATCGGCGTGCTGCTCGAGCAGTTGCGGCTTCTCCATCGCCAGCGTCAGCACTGCCAGGGACGGATGGAGGCTTTGCTCGAGCGCTGCATCGAGGACCGACCAGAGCCGAGCAGCATCTCGGGGACACCCCGGCCCGAGTACAGTGACGCCGAGATTCTCCTCTCCCTGCCCGGAGTGGGAACCGTGGTGGGCACTTCGCTGCTCTCGGAGGCCGGGGCCCCTCTGACCGAGCGCAAGCTTGACATGTTGCGGGCCGTTTGTGGAGCGGCACCAGTAGGCGTGCTCGCCGCGAGCGATCGCCTGATGACGTTCCTGCGCTGCGCCACCACCAACGGACGGCGCCGCGCATGGGCGCTCAAGCTCGACATCGCGAGCTTCTTTCCCACCATCGACAAGCAAACTCTCTATGCGATCATCGCGCGCCGCGCCAGCGACCCCGAGCTGCGCTGGCTCACCCGGACCATTGCGCCACGGTGCGACGTACCGGAAGTGGGCGGTGCTGTGGGACCGGCACACCTGGCTTCGGGCGTTGTTCATGCGCGAGGGGGATGACCCGTGGCTGGTGCGCCTGCGGTGGGCGGAGCGCCCGCTCGGAGGTTCGCGCTTTTCGAACCAATACGGACGCCTGATGCGGCATGCGGGACCGGACAGCCTGGTGTTCTGCCAGGTCGGGCGCTTCGTCGAGTTCTACGGCCCGCAGCGCGACCGGGCGGCGCCCGTGCTGCGCCTGGTGCGCATGAGAATCGCTCGTGGCGGGTATGCGTTCAGCGTCGGATTTCCGGTGTCGCTGCGCGAACGCTACGTTGCCCGTGCTGTCAGAGCGGGCTATGCGGTTGCCGACGTCCGCGAGGTGGTTCGCATCGAGCCGAGATGCGCTGCGCGCGTCGTAGTCGCGGTGTGGCTGCCATGCGGCCGGGAATCGAAGATTGCGTCAGCCTGACGGCGCTTGCCCTGGAAAGCGTCTGCAAAACCGCTTTACGGGATGGCGGATTCTTCACCTTTGACGAGCGGCCCTGCCGACGGCCGTATTGTCCGCTTCTGAGATTGCGGCGTTGATTCTATATGCCCGATCGGGCATACGTAGATCGTGCGCATCCGGTACTATCGCTCCGTGCGAGGAGACGAGCCGGTGCGCGATTACATCGCCGGATTGCCGGCGCGTGAACGAAACGATTGGGACGAAGCACTGGCGCTGCTTGGCGTGTTTGGGTTGGATGCCCCGGTGTCGCTGCGACAGCTGGATGGCAAGCTATGGGAGATTCGCATAGGGCGTCATCGGGTCGCGTATATCGTCATCACGGGGCCGGAAATGGTGTTGCTACACGCGTTTAAGAAACAGGGACGGCGTACGCCCCAACGCGACCTCGTCCTGGCACAGCGGCGAGCCAAGGACGTCCTTGGAGGTACGGCATGACGCGAGCGAAACGCGGCAATCCACACATCGGTCGAGATGCCCTTGGGGACGTGCGGGCACGCGCAAAGCGCGACCCACAACTGCGCGCGCGGATCGACGCCGCCGTGGCGCGGGCGACGATCGGAGTGATGGTAAAGCGAGCACGTACAGTTTCAGGTCTGACTCAGACGCAACTCGCGGAACGTGCCGGCACCACGCAAGCGGTCATTGCGCGGATCGAAGGGGGGAAAGCATTCACCGCCTCGCTCGACTTGCTCGACCGTATCGCACGGGCTCTAGGTGGGCGATTGTCCGTGGAGTTCGAGGGGATACGCCCTCGAGCGGCGTAAAGCGCCGCTTGCGATTAAACGAGGAGAATCGCCCAATGTAGAGGGAAAGCGGGACGTGGCGGCGAGTTGGACGAGTCGATTGACGGATCTCGATCTCGAAGGTGGTGGGTTGCAACGCAGCACGCGAGGTCGGGAGTGCTGGAGAAGCTCGGTCGTGGGCCGCGAACCCCCGCGGGTTCCTCAGTACAGAACCAGGAGAAGCAGCACGGTGAGGAATAGATTGACCGCGGCGATGGTGATCAGCGTATGACGTCAGAAACGGGACGTTGGGGCGCAAGGGGCGTTTCTCTTCGGCGCCTCCGCGGGGTCGGACCAGCGTAGGTACCGAGAATCATTTGACAAGCAGTGGCTAGACGGCTTGTCTAGAAGTTAGAGGTCCAATTTCGGCCAGAAAACTGCGCCTGTAAGGAGAGAGGCAATGCCGCGTGCAAACCGCCACCGTATCGCCGGGCAGGTCTGGCACATCACGCAGCGCTGCCACCGCAGAGAGTTCCTTCTGAAGTTCGCGCGCGATCGGCGCGCTTGGGCAGTCGCATTGACGAGATCGCGCAGGATCGCCTTGCCTGTCGTATCACCCATCAGATAGGCGTTGATCGCCTCGGTGAACAGCGACTGGCGAAACCGCGCGTCGCGCTGGGCGGGCGCTACAATGCTTTCTTTGAAGTCCCGGCGGCCAGCAGCGCGCCGGCCGGGCCGATCGCGGTCGTACCGGCCTTGATGCACCTCGAATATGCATGATAATCCGAGGCAGATGCTCGAGCGCGCGCTGCGACTTCCCGATCCGCCGGACACTTCCTTCTTCCTCTGGGGGCCACGTCAGACGGGAAAGAGCACGCTGCTGCGAGCGACCTACCCCAACGTTCGCCGCATCGACCTTCTCTCGTCGCGCGAGTTCGTGAGGTACTCGCGCGACCCCGGGATGCTCAGAGAAGAAGTCGAGCAATCGGGTGAACGCTTCCTCGTGATCGACGAGATTCAGAAGGCTCCCGCTCTGCTCGACGAGGTCCATTGGCTGATCGAAAACCGCGGCACCGTGTTCGCTCTCTGCGGATCGAGCGCCCGGAAAGTCCGCCGCGGCCATGCGAACCTGCTCGGCGGTCGCGCGCTTCGCTACGAGCTGCACGGTCTGGTCTCCGCCGAGATCGGCAAGGCCTTCGACCTCGATCGCGCGGTGAACCACGGCTACCTGCCGCGCCACTATCTGAGCGATCGCGTCTCGGATGCCGTTCGCGCCTACGTCGACGACTATCTGAAGGAGGAGATCGCGGCAGAGGGGTTGACGCGGAACCTGCCGGCATTTGCCGACTTCCTCGCCGCCGCGGCCCTGGCAGACGGCCGGCTCGTCAACTACACGACC
Organism: uncultured bacterium; assembly: GCA_963721115.1. Taxonomy (GTDB): domain Bacteria; phylum Desulfobacterota; class Binatia; order HRBIN30; family CADEER01; genus CAVRIA01. Next base: position 19,338 of record CAVRIA010000010.1, on the reverse strand, counting down.
ATCGCGCGGGATTGCGGCGTCTCGGCCTACACGGCGAAGGAGTACTTCCAGATCCTCGTGGACACCCTTCTGGGATCGTTCCTTCGCGCCTATCGCCAGCGGCCGAAACGCCGCGTGATCCAGTCGCCGAAGTTCTACTTCGCCGACGTCGGAGTCGTGAACCGCCTCGCCAAGCGCGGCCGCTTGGCCCGTGGCGGCGAGCTCTATGGCTCGGCGTTCGAGAACTGGGTCTTTCACGAGCTGTCGGCGTATCGCTCCTACCGGGGCTTCGCTTTCGATCTCTCCTACTGGCGGCTGGCGAGCGGCATCGAAGTCGACTTCGTCGTCGATGACCTTCGGCTGGCGATCGAGGCGAAGGCGACGCCGCGAGTTCACACGGACCATCTGAAGGGGCTCCGGGAGCTGGCTCGGGAGTATCCGCGCAAGCTCGGCGCCAAGATCGTCGTCAGCCTCGACCCACGTCCGCGTACGACTGAAGACGGAATCGAGATCCTGCCCCCCGAGGTGTTCGCCCAACGACTCTGGAGCGACGATCTGCTCGAAGCTCGAAGTTCGGTCACTCCGCAAGGGTGCACCTGAAGAGACTCATGGTCGCCGCAGCAATCGTACTCAGTATCTGCGTGGCTTACGCTCTTGCGCACTTGGCCCTGATCGAAGTTGGCCGAGAGGTCGTCGTCCTCCACAAATGGACTCCGGGAGGGGCGGTGCACAGGACGCGACTCTGGATCGAGCTGTGTGTCCTCGACTATCAGGTGACCAGTAACCACGTGCACCTGCTCGTGCTCGATCGCGGCCGGGATGAGATCGCCGCCAGCATGCAGCTGATCGCCGGTCGCACCGGGCAGAGCTTCAATCGGTGCAAGCGGCGGTGTGGGGCGTTCTGAGAAGACCGGTACCACGCCACCGCAATCGATACAGAGCGTCGCGCGCAAAGGCCGATCCATCCTGGCCTACCGCTCGAAGCTGGCCCCTATCTAAGTTTATTGATAGAGCAACGCCGACGCGATAGAGTTCGCGGCGTGAAACCGTTGGAGTTCGTCGGCTCCAGCCGTCGGGATCTGCGGAGTTTTCCTGCCGAGTCTCGTCGCGCCGCGGGTTTCGAGTTGAGTTTCGTCCAGCAGGGGCTCGCGCCGTCGGACTGGAAACCCATCGGGGAGGTGGGCTCCGGGGCCATCGAGATTCGCATTCATGTGTTGGGCGAATGGCGCGTCATTTATGTCGCCAAGCTGGCCGGCGTCGTATACGTGCTTCATGCATTCGAGAAGAAGAGCCGCAAGACTCGCCGAGCGGATATCGACCTGGCTCGCAAACGATACCGAGAGATTGGAGGCAAGCGATGAAGAAGGCGACCACCAAGTCCAGCGGTAACGTGTTCGTTGACCTGGGCTTCGAGCCCGCTGAGGCGGCGGTTCTGCAAATGCGCGCCAACCTCATGGGCGACCTGCGCTCTTATATCGAGAAGCACCGGTTGACCCAGGTCGAGGCAGCCAAACGTCTCGGCATCGCTCAGTCCCGTGTCTCCGATCTGGTTCGCGGCAAGTGGGAGAAGTTCAGTCTGGAGATGCTCATCACGCTGGAGACCAGGATCGGTCGCAAGGTTCGAGTTGAGCTCGCCGCGTAGCATTCTCGGGAATGCCGTTCGCAGGGGCCAGCACTCGCGCCGACGGGGACGTTCCTGAAAAGATGAAAAGAACCCGCGAACGATCTCTTTTCATCTTTTCAGGAGCGTCCCCGGTGCCGCCGACACGAGTTGTGCCGACTCGGGCGACGCGGTCCTACGTCCCCCCACATCTCCGTCAGCTGCGGCGCGCTACGCCGCCTTTGCAATCACCGACAGCTTGACGCGCGTCATCTTCTGGAGTGCCGAGACGATGTCGAAGAAATTCTCGGTGCTCGGGTTGCCGCTCGGGGACAGCATTCGGTGCAGGCTCTTGCTCGGTCTGCCGACCGCCTTCGCCAGCTTCTCGAAGCCCACCGTCGCATTGACGAGATCGCGCAGGATCGCCTTGCCCGTCGTCGTATCACCCATCAGATAGGCGTTGATCGCCTCGGTGAACAGCGCCTGGCGAAACCGCGCATCGCGCTGGGCGCGCGCCACAATGCTTTCTTTGAAGTCCCGGGTGAGTCCCATGAGTGCTCCTCTCGTGTTTCAACGTTTGCGGCGGCGGTAGTCCGACCATGAGGTTTTCGCCCGGACGATTGCCTTCTGCTGTCGCTGCTTGCTGCTGCCACCGAGAAGGATCAGCAGCGTGTCGCGTCCCTGCCAAAATACATGCGGTAGCCCGGACCGAAGTCGATCTTCCGTTCGAAAACCCCGATCCGACCCCCTTGACGTTCGATGAGTTGCCGGCCTCGAGTTGATGGAGTGCCGCCGCGACTTTGGCGGCCGCAACCGGGGGTAGAGAGTTGAACCACTTCTCATGGACCGATCGTCCCCGCGAATCCACATACTCCAGGAGACGAATCACTGCCATGAACGCATGGTAACGTATACGTTACTATAGGGCAATCCTCCTCTCCCCCTCGCGCTCGACGGGCTAGAGACTGCGACCCGCCTCGTCGAGGGTTCGGAAACTTCCTCGGTGCAGCGCGCACCGCAGGCTTGAGGGGGCCAGGTCGCGGTAGGGACGCCGGTTTCCCGGTGCCCCCCGCACAGATCCGGACGTGCGGCACTACCGCATCCGACTCCTGTGTGCCATCAGGACCCGGGACGTACGTCCCGAAGTCACCCGACGTTGATGAAAGCCAATGATTCCGATTGGTTACGCTGGTCCCCGCCGAAGCCCCTTGCAGATGGTGGTCGGTGATCTCGACGTCGTGGGCGTCACCTTGCTTCGTGTGTCTTGAATGCGGGTCGAGTCGGGGGTCGGTCGGATGGCGATTGTGGCGCGAGGGACTGGGCGGGCGCAGCGAGGCGCCGGACTAATCCGTCTCGGTTGACGTCTCGCTCTGGGTGTAGTACCGGCGCGATATACTGACGCAGTCATGGATGGATAAGCGGAGAGCGTAACGCCGGCATAGTCAGCATGGATTCGTCGAGAAGTGTCGTGCGTCCTGTCGCGGTTCCGAACCATCGGGGCGCCTCCGCGGGGTCGGACCAGCGTAGGTAGCGAGAATCGTTTGACATGCAGTGGCTAGACAGCTTGTCTAGAAGCTTAGGGTTAGAGGTCCAATTTCGGCCAGAAAACTGCGCCTGTAAGGAGAGAGGCAATGCCGCGTGCAAACCCGCCACCGTATCGCCGGCCAAGTCTGGCACATCACGCAGCGCTGCCACCGCAGAGAGTTCCTTCTGAAGTTCGCGCGCGATCGGCGCGCTTGGGCAGGGTGGCTGTACGAGGCGCGCAAACGCTTCGGGCTCTTGTCCTCGACTATCAGGCGATGACGAGTCATTCACAGTGCCTGGCATTATCATCTCCAGTGTTTTCAACGAAAAGTGCGCTCTGACCTTCCGGACCACCCCCTGCAAGGCGTAGCTTTCCGGTCCGACGCAGACGATCGAGGAGGCGGCGGACCTTCTTGGAGTCGAGATCCGAGCGTTGGATCTCCCACGGCGCCCTGGGAACGATCTGCCGCATGGGAATGAGGCCAGCGGCGACGAGGCGCTCGATGGTCTTATTGCTGACGCCGCAGTACTTGGCCGCCTGGCTGAGGTTGAGCACTTCGGGATCGGGGATCGGACGTGACTGGCCGGCGATGGAGTGGTTGCGCCGTGCAGTGGCCACTCGTATTTGGTTCCACCGCTTCCCCTTCCCGGTGACCAGGCCGAGACGGTTGAGGACGGCGGCGATCTGGTTGTCGCCGTAGCGCACCGCCATGCGGCGGATTACATCGAGGGCGTCCACCGATGTTTGACGTCCGAACGGCGACTGCGGCTTGGCCATTTCGAGCTGCGTGTGCGCACCACCAGCCCAGTGCACGACGAATCGCAGCGTCCTCTTGTCTGCCGAGAGCGTGGCGACGATCTCTTTCACGGCGGTGCGCACGATCTTCTTCTTCAGCTCCACGGGACAGCTCTTGTGGTGCCATACTTCCTCGAAGCGTTCCCCCAGATCGAGGATGCGCTCGCGCTCGGCCTGGTTGAGCGGACGTGCCGGCCGGTCCACCTCGGCCAGCGCCGCTCGTGCACGCTCGAGCTCCTCGAGCTTGAGGTTCCACCGGCGCTCCAGCTCGACGGCCACCAGCCGATGGCGGGGATCCACCTCGTTGTACTGCTCGAAGGCCCGTCGCGCTTCATACTCGAGCTGCTCGCATTGGCGCCGGCGCGCCGCGGCCTTCTCGAGCTGGCCCTGACGCATGCGCAGATGGAGGACCTTCAGCTCGACGACGCTCAGCGTGCCCTTGATCCCCAGCACGAGCTGGTCGTCCATCAGGCTCACGTCGTAGACCTGCTCCTCGTCACCGATCAGGTGTCGAAGAGCTGGCAGACCTCGAGGAGGTGGCACCAGTCCTTGTCGGTTCTGGAGAGCCGAGAGAGCTCACGACTGAGTACGATGCCCACCTCTCCCCGTGCCACCGACCCGACGAGCTGGTCGAAGCCAACCCGGCGCGCCGCGCCGATGGAGGCGCTGGCACCGAGGTCAGTGTCGATCACCTCCACCTGCTTCCAACCCAGGCCGCGGGCGCGATCGACCAGCTTGTACTGCAGCCTCTGACTCTCGAGGTTCTCGCGCACCTGCCGCGTCGAGGACTGCCGCAGGTACACCACCGCCCGGCGCGACAGGTGCGCCGCTGTGATCTTTTGACTGACTGCTCCGATGCTCATCCTCTCCGCCCCTTTCCGCCTCGTGCACCGCTACGATGGCGCGCCCCATGAGCTCCACCAGCCTCGTCCGCTCTGCTTCGTCGAACCGCACCGGCACCGACCGTTGCCGGCGCCTCTTCCCGATACGCAGCTCGAGATGCTTCACGCCTGCCTCCCTTCTCGGGCTTGCTGCCCGCCGGGCAGAGCGTACCTCCGGGTTGCGGCGATCTCGAACGTGAAGGATTCCCACACAGCTCCAGCAAGTCGGCGATCACCAACAGTGCGACCGAGGCGACGATCGCTTGGTCGACGATCCTCACCTCGGCAGCTGCGGCGTCCACCATCCAGCTCGGAATCTTCAGGCTCCGGCCGTCCGTTGCCGTCACCGTGAAGGCACCGTCCCCACGATGCGCGACGCAGGTTACTTCGAGCTCGCGGCCGTGATGCGGATGGAATGGATAGAAGACCCTGACGGTGTGCTTCGCACCTTGGGTATTGTGACTGTCAGGGCACCAGTAACCACGTGCACCTGCTCGTGCTCGATCGCGGCCGGGATGAGATCGCCGCCAGGATGCGGCTGATCGCCGATCGCACCGGGCAGAGCTTCAATCGGCGCAACCGACAGTGTGGGGCGTTCTGGGAAGACCGGTACCACGCGACCGCAGTCGATACCGAGCAGCACCTGGCGCGCTGCCGGGTGACATCGACCTGAACATGGTGCGGGCCGGAGTGGTGCGCCATCCGCGCGACTGGCAGGAGGCCGGCTATCACGAGATCCGACGCGGGTGCGAGAGATACCGCATCGTCGACCGTGAAGCGCTGAGCGCCTTGTTGGGAGTTCCCGAGAGTCGGCTCGCGGACGTACACGAGGAGTGGATCGAAGCCGCGCTGGCCAACGGGGGGCGATCACGGGAGCCGAAGTGGAGTGAAGCCATCGCGGTGGGGCGGCGGTCGTTCGTGGAGGAGGTCCAGCGCAATCTGGGCCGGCGAGCACACTATCGGCAGATCGTCGCGGAAAACGGGGCGTCGGTGCTGCGAGATGCGGCGCAGCCTTACGGCTCCATTTCGGAGCCGAAATGGGCCGCCTAAGAACGGGAATCGTGCCCTCCGAGGGGCCGGATACGCGCAATTTCAATTGGTTGTGCTGGTCCGCCGGCAACTGATTGTCACATCAGGGTCAGATCGCTCAACGATTACTGCACAGGTCGCGCAGGGTAGCGCGGATCCAGCCGATCGACGGTGATCGAGGGCTTGTCATCGCCATAGTTGGGATAGGCGCTGGCATCGAGCGCGAGAGGCGAGCTCCACGTCAGCCCGCCGTCGGCGGAGCTCGCCACGGCGATGACGTCGGCGAAGCCTTCCAGTCCCGGGGGGTCCGGCTGCGACCACGGCAGCCCGATCTGGAAGAGCGAGCCGTCCGGTCCGAACGCCAGCCACGGGTCCGAGTGATAGTAGAGCATTCCGCCGATACAGACGCCCATCCCGGCTATGTAGGTCGTCTCCCAGCTCTGACCCCCGTCGAAGCTGGCGGCGACCCCGAAGCCGCGGCCATTGCCGGCGTTGACGCGCTCATCCTGAATCCAAGTGCCAACGACGTGATCCGGATCGCGTGGATCGACGACGACGTGTGGCTCGGCCTCCTGGTCAAGCACGATAGGATTGTCCAACAGCTCGTCCGCCGTGCAGTCGGCGAAGGGGCTGCTGCCGGAAACGGCAAGCGGACGTGTCGCGCCATACGGCGTGCCGGCCGCAGGCTGGACGCTGACCACGAGCACGATCATCAGTGTGGCCCACAACGTCGGGGAAAAGGCTGCGAGGGACGAAAGGCAAAACGAAAAGACCGAGTTCCCCGCTGCTTCGAGCCGTCGCGGATGTCTCTCGCGGGTTCATGGCTGCCTCCGCAGTCGTGCGGGCAGAACCCAAGGCACCCTGGCGAACCGCGCCGGCCGCACGCCTCGGCGCGGCACCGTCACCGATGAGCAAACGTCACCGGCAACCCTTCTCTCCGTGCAAGCACGATGCCGTGTAGAACGCAGCGGTCCGGCAGTTCCGGTCAGGCAGAACTTCCCAACTACGCGAGGGCGCTAACCCAGCGCTTGTGCGGGCGCCTGCGGCGCCTCCGCGGGGCCGGACCGGTCCGACCCGCCGGCAAGCGCCTCAAGCCGCGAGCGCGGCCGTTAGTTTAGTTAGCGCCCCGCGTGCTTCAGGGTGACTCCGCCGTCCACGGCGATGATCTGACCCGTGATGTTGACGGCGTCGTCGCTGGCGAGAAACGCGGTCAACTTGCCGATGTCCTCCGGCGTCTGCTCGCGGCCGAGCAGGGTCCCTTCCTTCACCACATTCAAGAAGATGTCGCGCGGTTCCATGTCGGCAAGCCGCGGGTTCATCAACTTCATTCCCGTTGCCAGGGTCTCCCAGGCCCTTGTCCACAGATAACCTGGGCAGATCGCATTGACGCGGACATTGTGCTGCGCCATCTCGGCGGCGAGTGTCCGGGTCAGACCGATCACACCGGCCTTGGCCGCACTGTAGGCCGGGATGAAAACCGCGGGGATGAGACCGGCGATCGACGCGATATTGACGATCGCACCCGCTCCGGCCGCTTGCAGGTGCGGGATCGCCGCCTTGGTCGCCGCGAACGTCGTCCGCAGGTTGACCGCCAGCGTGTCATCCCAGCCGGCCTGATCGACATTGGTGAAGGGGTTGCCGACGGAGGTTGCGGCGTTGGGGCCGCCGCCGCCCGCGTTGTTCACGAGGATGTCCAGCCTGCCCAAACGGCCAACGATCTCGTCGGTCGCCTGCTTCGCGGCTGCCTCCTCGGAGACGTCGGCGCCGACTCCGACCGCCTCGACGCCCAGGCCGGCGGCGGTCTTTTCCGCTTCGGGCGCGTCGATGTCGACGAGGCCGAGTCGCGCCCCTTCGGCCGCCAGGCAACGCGCAATGCCGGCCCCGATTCCGCGTGCTCCGCCCGTGACGATCGCGACCTTCCCTTCGAGTCTCATCCGTTTCCCCTTCGTGCGTGATCGACCGATGCCATCGCTTCAATGCGCGGCGCGTGCTCTCGCTACCATTCGATCGACGAGCGCGTTGATGACGAATCGCGGCAATACCTTCTGCATGATCCACGTCATCCGAGCCCGGCGCCCCGGAATGATGAGGAACTGGCCGCGCAGGACCCGGTCCACCATGTAACGGCAGCCCTCGTCGAGGTCGACGATGCCCGCGAACAGCTTCATGGCCGTCGTCTCCGGCGGGCGCGTGCGGCGCTCCTCCTGAACCATGGGCGTGTCGATCTCGGGAGGACAGATGACGCACACGTCGATGTCCTTCGGCTTGCACTCTACCCGCAAGACGCTGGCCAGGCCGACGACTCCGTGCTTGGAGGCAGCGTATCCGGATTGCCCGTAAGCCGTCACCAGCCCCGCCAGCGATCCGACCAGCGCCAGTTTGGATCCGGGCTCCATCAGCGGCAGGGCCGCCGCCGCGACGTTGCGCGTCCCGAACAGATTGACGCGCACGAGTTGCTCGAATCGATCGGCCGGGAACTCCTCGAAGGGGCGCGAAAACCCTCCGATCCCGGCGCAGTGAAAGACGACATCGGGCGCACCCAGCTCCCGCGCTGCCCGGCCTAGGACCGACGCCGATTCGTTGTTGTCCGACACATCGAGCCGGTACGCTACCACGCGTTGTTGCCGCTCCGATCGTCGCGCCGACTCGACCTGGGGCAAGGCGGCCGCGGCGGGCGTGAGATCGAAGATGGCGATGTCCGCCCCTCGCTCCGCGAAGATCTGCGCGACCTTCAGGCCGATGCCGCTGGCGCCGCCGGTGACGAAAACGACCAAACCCGCTCCTCAGTATCCGCGCACGCTACGCGCCTGCCGGAACTGCTCCCATCCCGGCGGGGTCGTGTTGAGATCGCGGTCGACCTGCACGTGCACGAGGGACGGCTTGCCCGAGTCGACGCAACGCCGCAGAGCGTCGCGCAGCTGATCTTGCCTCTCCACGTGTTCGCCGTGGCACCCGAGCCCCGCAGCCACACGATCGTAGCGGATCGACGCCAGATCGATGCCGCGATCGGCCCAGTCCTTGGGCCCGAGTCCCTGAGCGATGAACGCTGTCTTCTCCATTCCCCACGCGTCGTCGACCGCGACCACCGCAATGATGGGAAGCTTCTCGCGCACCGCAGTCTCCATCTCCATCACGTTGAAGCCCATCGCGCCGTCGCCACTGATCAAGCACACGGGCCGATCCGGGGCGGCGAGCTTGGCCCCGAGGGCGAAGGGCAGGCCGGTGCCGAGATAGCCCATCTTCACGGAGTACAGAAAGCTCGGGGATGACAGAATCGGGTAGAAAGCGACGCCGGCGAGAGTCGTGTTGCCACCGTCGAGGACCGTGATCGTCTCCGGCGGAAAGAATTCGCGCACGCCGAGAACCATCTGGCCGGGGTTCAGCCCGCTCTTGCCTTCTTTGCCGAGGTACTCGATGCCCCGTGCCATCGTCGCGGCCGACTGTTCCTTGTAGCGAGCGAGGTCGTTCCGATCGCCATGCGGCTCACCTTTGGCTCGCAGGGCATCGAGAAGCGCGGCGAGCGCGGCTTTGGCGTCGGCGACGATGGCGAGGTCGACGGGCCTGTTGAGGCCGATCGACATTGGATCTCCGTCGATCTGAATCGTCTTCTGCTCGTTCGGATCGCCCCAGAGAGGCGGCAAACCCCAGGAATCGTACTCGCCCAAGCGGGCGCCGACGACGAGGATCACGTCGGCCTCGCTGCGCGCCAAGCCCAGACCGGCGAGATCGAAGGGGTGAAAGCACTGAGGGTGGTCCTCCGGGACGACCCCGCGTCCTCCGAGACTGGTGCTCAGCGGCGCTCCCAAATGTTCGCCGACGGCGACGAGCTCTTTCGCTGCGTCGGCCCACAGCACGCCCTTACCGGCATGGATGTATGGACGTTTCGCATTCGACAGCAGCTCCGCGGCTTCGTCGATCCACTTCGGATCGCCTGCGCCCATGTCGTTCACGCGGTAACGCGCGGCGGGGTAGATCGGGGGCAGTGTGTCGTCGTCTTCGAGCTCGATGGCCAGAACATCGTCGGGGATGGCCAGATAGGAGGGCCCCGGTCGGCCGGTCGTCGCCGCGCGAAACGCCGCGCGCGCCATTTCGGGAAGGCGCTCCCACTGACGCACGGTGGCGGCGTACTTCGTGATCGGGCGTGCCATGCTCTCCGTGTCGGCCGACTGCCACGCCCCACCGCGATTGGGGTCGGCCTTCAGCCGGTTGCGCAGAGCTCCAAGGGCGACAATCGGGTGACCTTCGCCGTGGGCGCTGACGACTCCCGCCAGCATGTTACCCGTGCCGCAGGCCGGGTTGCCGAGGACGACGCCGGGCTTGCGGGCGATGCGGGCATACCCTTCGGCGACGTGAACCGCGGCCTCCTCATGATGCGTGTTGATGTATCGGATACCGTACTCGGGCGTGTTCGCTACGATCGGGATGTGCGCGCCGTCGATGATGCCGGACATCATCTCGATCCCTTCCGCGCGCAAGCAACGAAGCAAGAGCTCTCCAACCAGGATCTTTCCCATATGACCACCTCCGTTCGTGCGCAGTCCTCAGTCCATAGGCTGTTGAGATCAAACCGGTACCCGACGTAGCCGGGTGAGCGGATGTGCGCAGACGCAAAGTTCGCGATTTCCCGCCCGAGCTGGTTGCCGGTTTTCGTACCGGACCACGGGGACGTTGGTTGCGGAAGTTGCGCGGAATCGAGCTAATCCCCAACTTTCGCAACCAACGTCCCCAAGTTCCACGGGCGCTCGCCCGGCTCGCACCCGCAATCGACGGCGAGGCTGGGTTCTCACGGGGTGGACCTCGGCGCCGCGGCCGACGCGCGGGAGCGGCGCGCGAGCGCCCACGCAACGCCGTGTCCAAGGTTGCGCACCACCTTGCGCAGCGCGACAGCGGGCACGTGCGACGTCCGATCGAGGTCCCAGAGGCAGCGCAGATACTCGAGGAGACCCCGGAAGCCGCGCATGTCCTCCCGCTGCCGGAGGCGAAGCCAGCGACACGCGAAGAGGACGAGCAGGCGGCCCCGGTCCCACTGGATCCGGCCGGCGAGCGCCTCGAGCCGCTCGACGCCCACGGGCTCGCAGCCGCTGAGCTGCACCAGGACTTGCGGCGCAACCGGCGCGTCGAGCTCGTCGACCAGGTAGCCGAGCGCGCGCCCGAGCGCCCAGCCGACGCGCCGCTTGCGCGCCAAGGCGACGAGGCGTTCCCAGTCGATCTCGGCGCCGCGCGCGCGCAGGATCACCACCGCGTCCGCGGCCCAGTAGGCATCGCGTGCGTGGTTGTAGACGTTCGAGAGGTAGCCATGGACGCACACGTGGAAGAGCCGCGCCGTGGGCGCGAACGCGCGCACCGCGACCCCGTGCAGGTCGAGCGGCACCGCGCCCTCGCAGAGCTCCTCGTCGGAGGCATCGGTGCAGCACTGCAAGAGCGCGTGCCAGTGGACGTCGATCTCCAGGCCGGTCTCCGCGTGCCGGAAACTGCACGAATGCACCACGCGGACCAGGGTCTCGAGCCGCCGCCCCTCGCCGTAGACCGACCGCCAGCCATCCGCGACGAGCAGCGCGAACACCTCGCCGACCCGGGGCGCCGGGACCAAAACGTCGATGTCGATCATGGACCGCTGGTCCCAGTCGCCGTAGTCGAGCGGCGCGAGCGCGGCCCCCTTGAGGACCGTGCAGGGGATGCCGGCCGCGCGGAAGCGGGCGAAGATGCGCGCGGCGCCGTGGAGGATGCGCTGACCGCGGGCCCAGCTCTGCAACCGGAAGCGGAGGAGCGTGTCGACCAGCGGGCTCGCCGGCTCCCCCCGCCGGCTGACGGCGTGGTGGAGCAAGGGAAAGAGACGCATCGAGCCGTACGGGGTCGCCTTGAGGTCGACCTCGCGGCTCCACGCCTCCCAGGCGACGCGCCCCGGCTCGCCGGGGAGGAGCGCGGCCCGGAGGAGCAGACCGTCCATGGGCGTCGGGAGCGAGGGGTCGCCGGCGGACCGCTCCGTCCCCGCACGCCGCGGGCTGCGGTCGATCGCGACCCCCGTCAAGACGACCCCTCGCGGGCGGCCCGGGCGCGCCGCTCGAGGGCGGCTCGGACGACGGCGAGATACTCGTCGCGGTGCGCGCGCTTGACGATCCCGAGGTTCTTCCCGTGGATCCGTCGCCGGTAGACGACGTGGTCGAGGACGCGGCTCCGGAGGCCCGCCTCCTGCATCCGGGCGTACCAGTCGACGATCCCCCCGAGCTGCCAGCGCGGATCGAAGCCGCCGGCCCGCTCGAAGGCGGGGCGCCGCATGAGGACGGCGACGTGGAGGTGGGCCCGGACGGGCGGACCGACGTCGACCGGATCCCCGGGGGGCGCGCCGGCCGCGGGCGGGGGCGGCTGGCGGAACGGCTGCGCGAGTCCGAACACCGCCTCGAGGGTGGGGTCGTCCGCCAGCGCCGCTTTCTGCCGGGCGAGCTTCTCCTCCGTCCAGAGGTCGTCGGCGTCGAGGAACGCCAGCAGCTCGCCGGTCGACGCGGCGACGCCGCGATTGAGCGCAGCGGACTGGCCGGCGTTGGGCTGCGCGAGGCAGGTGACCTCGGGGAAGCTCCGGGCGATCGCGGCGCTGCGGTCGGTCGAGCCGTCGTCGACGACGAGGATCTCGTCCGGCGGCTCCGTCTGGTCGAGCATGCTCCGGATCGCCTCCGCGAGGAACCGCTCGCCGTTATAGACGGCGAGGATTGCGGAGACGCGGCCGGGCGGGCCGCCGCTCACGCCCCGTCTCCCTTCGGGGGCGCCGGCGCCGGCACCTGCGAGCGGCCCTCGCTGGCGCGGCGATCGAGCGAGCGCTTGAGCGCGGCGAACAACCCGCGGCCGACCGCGTCGAGCCCGTGGGTCATGTTCCGGCCATGGAGGCGGTAGTAGAGGGTCACGCGGTCGGTGGCGGCAGTGGCGACGCCGAGCTCGCGGGCACGAATGAACCAGTCCACGTCCTCGCCCGCCCCGCGGAGCGGCTCGTCGAAGAGCCCGACCGTGTCGAAGACGGTGCGCCGGAAGAGTGCGCTGCCCAGGAGCGGCGCCGTCCACGGCTCGCCGCGCGCGACGAAGCCGCGATCGGACGCCTCGGGAGGGGCGGTCGCGTTCAGGACCTGCGTGGCGCCGGTGACGAGGTCGGCGGGCGGCGGGCCATCGAGGAGCCGCAGCTGCGTCTCGAGCTTGTCCTCCGGCCAGATGTCGTCGGCGTCGAGGAGGGCCAGGACCTCGCCGCGCGCGGCGCGGATGCCCGCATTCCGTGCGGCGGCCGACCCGCGGTTCTCCTGGCGGAGGAGCCGGACGCGGTCGTCCGGAAGGGCGGCGATCCTTGCCGCGATATCGTCCGTCGAGCCGTCATCGACGACGAGCACCTCGAGGGGCGGCGCCGTCTGTCGGAGCGCGGAGGCGATCGCCTCCGCGATGATCCAGCCCGCGTTGAACGCCGGGATGACCACGCTCGTCCGCGACGGGCGGCTCATGCGCTGACCGCCGCGGCTCGCGGCACCTCCTCGGTGTGGGCGGTGATGACCGCGCGCAGGGAAGCGATCACGGCCCCGAGGTCCGGCGCGAGGTCGAGCGCATAGCCCGGCACGCGGTGCGCGAGGCGACTGAACGCGGCGAGCTCGTGGGCGCCGGCGCCGGGGAGCTGCAGGAGCGACGTCGGCGCGAGCGCCATGACGACCGCCCCGGGCGCGATCGGCCGGATCCCGACGCGCCCATCGGCAGCGATCCGCGGGACGAGGATCGCGCGGAGCGGCACGAGCGGTGCGAGCTGCATGGCGAACGGCTCCCCCAGGATGAGCACCGCCTTGCCCGCCTTGCAGCAAGGGTCGGCCGGTAGAGCGACCTGCGACGCCAAGCTCGACCCGAGCGTCGCGAGTTGGTGGGGGGTGACCTTCGCGGAGCGGTAGAGGCTTCCTACGCGCGGCCCCTCGTCCGGGTCGTCTTGCACGAGCACGTAGTCGTCGCCCGCGAAGCGGAGTCCCGCGAGCAGCGCCGCCAACGCGGTGGTCGATTTCCCCGACCCGGACGGCGCCGCGAGCAGAACTCCTCCCGCCTCCGTACCCACGCAGGCTCCGTGCGCGAGCTGGTCGCCCCGTCGAACGGCCCACCACGAGAGGATCGTTCGGAGCGGCGCGGCGAAGTCCCACGAGGGAACCCCCGCGGGGTCCCGGATCCAAGCAACCGCGGTCGCGGACTCCTCGTCGAAGAGGCTCAGCGTCCCCGAGTCGATGCGAAACGCGACTCGCACCGACCCGCGCCGAAGGTGCCGGAGGTCGCCCCGAGGGACGAAGGCGCGCTGATCCCACGGCGCGGCGGGCGGGAGGACGCCGGTCGTGGCCGTGTCGAAGAGGAGGACGGTGAGGTCGGCCTTGGCGTCGTCCGCGTCGTCCGCGCGGAGATGCGCCAAGGCGGTCGTGACGATGCGGAGGAGGCCCTCGCCAGCGAAGCGAAGCGCGACCGACCGCCCGCCGACGCGGAGCCGCACCACGACCTCGCCGCCCACCGCGTGTGCCGCGGCCTCGAACGCGTGGCGAGCATCGCCCAAGAGCTGCCGCGCCTGCACGGCGGGATCGAGGCGGGAACGGCTTGCGGCTTCTACGCGCATGGGACCGCGCGCGGGTTACGCCTTCGAAGCGACCACATCGAGGGGCGTGGTCGTCGGCCACCCGGCGGCGTCGACATCGTGGATCGGGTCGAGCATCAGGATGTCCTCGAGGTCGCGGTAGACCTGGAGGACGGGCGCCACGAACGGCTCCGGGCGAGCGGCTAGGATCGGCGCGGGCAGAGGCGGCTCGGCGCGCGGCGCGAGGAGCCCCGCCTCCAGCAGCGCGGCGGCGAACGCCGCCACCGGCCCGGTCGTCGTCGCCGCCTCCACGCGGTAGGCCGACGCGAGCGCTTCCGCCGTCTCCGCCACCGTCCGCCCCGAGGACAGGAGCTCGAGCGTCAGGGCCCCGGAGCCGCTGGCGCTGTAGTACGCGCCGGTCTCGAAGTGGATGAGCATCGCCATCCCGTCGATGACCTGGCTGGCGACGAGGGGGGCGTTCACGCAGTAGCGTTCGGTCACGGTACACCTCGAAAGATGGAGCGGATAGGCCGCAAAAGGCTCGATCTGCCCCTGGCATGGGACGGAAGCTACCTCGCGGCGCAGCGGCAATCAACCGCGCCCGCGCTCGTGTATCGGCCTTGTCATGGTACCACGAACCTCCCAGAACGACGCGCCGCCTAGATTCGCGGTCCAAATGCGCAGCCCGGCTCCCGGCGTGAGCAGCGATCAGCCGGCGCCTGCGGCGCCTCCGCGGGGTCGGACCGTCGGACCAGCGTAGGTACCGAGAATCGTTTGACAAATAGTGACTAGACGGCTTGTCTAGAAGCTTAGGGCCTACTTTCCGCACATCGGCGACGCGGTTGTGTAGGGATTTCGTGAGGCAGCACCTGGTGTTTTGGCTTTCTATTCTTCGAGAGGCACCTCTAGCAGTTGCAGGACAATGCGCTGGGGATCGGTGAGAGGATCCCAAAACGTCTTGACGTGACGGTCAGCATCGAAAAGGCGGTGGCGGCGGCGATGCTCGAACAGCGCCAAGAGCTTGTCGGCCGTGGGCGCCTTGCAGAGCCGGGCCTCGGGGTAGATCGGAACAGAGTCGATCCGCGAGCCCGCATCGCCTTGCGGACCTGGCGCTTGAGCAGGGCGTGAATCGTGATGGCGAGGAAGAAGAGAAACAGAAATGCATCGATGCGCTCGGGGCTCTTGAAGTTGACGGGGACCACCTCGGCAGCGGTCTTGAGCTGCTCGTGTCTCTTCTCGATGAACGCCTGGTACTTGTAGATCTTCAGGATCTCCAGCGGCGCGTGGGTATCGTGCGGGAGATTGGTGACCAGGGGAAAGATGCCATCGGCGGCCGCAGAGGCGCGCACCGCCTGCTGGTCGATGGTGACCACCGGCTCCCAGACGGTCTCGGTGACGCGTCGGTAGGGCGTTCGCAAACTCGGGCGCCCCCCCTGCATCTGCCTGTGCCAGTGGCGCTCTCGTGCGACCAATTTGACCCGCACCCAAGGGGTCGCGCCGGTGGAGGCGAGAATGTCGTCGACTGCGGCCTGCACCTGGCGGCGTGTCTTGAGTCTGCGCCGACCGACTCGCTCGCCGAGTCGGTGGAGCATGTAGCGCGCCCGGTCGATCGCTTGCTGGCGCACCGCCTCATCTCGCACCCACTTCTCCGAGCTGCGAAACCACACCAGTCGATACCCCTCCGAGGTGATGTGCATGGGGCTCTCAAAGGCCTCGTACACATCCGGTGAATCGCTCTTGCGCCGCACCGCCGCTCGCTCCCAGATCACCTCCCAGCCAACCGGGTTGTCGACGATCCAGCGCCTGAACTCCGCATCCTCCTTGCGGGACTTCGGCAAGACCGTGATGAACCACCCGCGCCGATCGGCGATGTGCGCCATGTTCGTGCGCGTGCACAGCTTGCAGTCCGCCGTGTAGATGAAGCGCGTCGTGCCGGCGATCTGGCGCAGGATGTCCCAGGTTTGGCGGTGGGTTTGGTCGTCGTTCACGTTGCCGTCGTCGACGTTGTAGTGGACCGGTACGCCGCCGTCGTCGGTGATGCTCAACGTCCAGACGAGCTGCTTGAGATCGGGGCGGTGGTCCTTGTTGTAGCCGTGGACGATGCGAGGTCTCTTTTTGCCGTCCGGGCGCGGGGCTTGCTCGCGGTACTCCCCGCAGAAGGTCACCGATGTGGAGTCGTTGTGAATGCGAGCCAGCTCGATTCCGAATTCCTCGACCATGTGAACGATGATCCGGGTCATCAACGTGCGCCGGTCGACCAGGAACAGCTTATCGAGCAACCGCCCCAAGCGGTCGTCGTTGAGCAGCGCTACCTGTTCGGCGCTCAGTTCCAATCGCACCGGATCAAAGCGCTGGCCCACTCGGGGACGCCATAGAGGGGGTGGCGAGAGAGGACGAAGTTGCGCACGAGCAACAGCGCGCTGTCGACATGAGCTAGCTTCAGCCGCGCATCCGGGCGGCCGAAGGCCGACTCAAAGAGCTCACGCAGCCGCAACCGCCCGATGAACGGTTGGATGAGCGCCAGCCCCCCGATCTCCTCCGACTGCAGCCGCAGTCCGTCTTCTTGGTCTTCCACAACCTACCCCCAACATCGCCACTGCGATCGGCTCTTGACCAAGACGTGTCCTACTGTATATATACAGCAGGTAAAGTCAAGACTCTCCCCCATGACGGACCAGAAGACAGATCGCCGCCGGCAGTCGCTCGAACGTCTCGAGAAGCAGTACCGTGCCCTGACCTCCGAGCTGGCGGCGATGGGCTACATCCTGCAGGGTCATCAGGAAGCGGTGGATGAGCTGCGGGAAAGCCGCTTGCCGCTGCACCGACGATCCCGAGGCCCGACACGGGCCGTACTACGCGTGGACCTACAAACGTGGCGGCAGACCGTTGCACCTATCTCAGCGCCGAGCACGCCGCCGCCGGTGGCGAATGGATTGCAGACAACCGTCGCCTCGAGCGCATCGTTCGGCGAATGCGGGCTATCTCACGCCGCCTCGCGCAGCTCAAGGAATCCCGGCAAAATGACGCCCGCGATGTGCGGAAAGTAGGTTAGGGGCTCCTCTGTGTGTGGACAGTACGCGAGCTCGATGTCGCCGTCGCCATCGCCGTCGCGGTCCACGTTGGCCACACCGTCCGGGCGAAACGATAATCGCGCAACCACGTCGACAGCTTCGATCTCCAGGATACCGCCGCGCGGGCAACCTCCTTTCCATTCGATGGTCTCGACCACCTGAGCTCGACGCGGTCCGTCTCTGCCGTCTCGAATGCGCCGGAGACGTCGACTCGAGCCTCAAGGTTCGGTGTGACGTCGACGGTGACGGCGAGGCTGTCGAAGCGCGAGTCCGAATCGAAGGAAGCAGCATCCATCACGCGGCCGGCACCGTCCAGCGTCAACGTCAGCTCCTGCGGAACGCAAAACGCGCCGCCGAAGCGCGCTTGTGCAACCATATCGTCGCTCTGCAGTCGGAAGGCTCGTCCGCTGCTCTCCCCGGCGATGTCGCCCGCGAAGCTCGCCTCGATGTCCGACAAAGCGCAGGTCTCGCTGCCCAGCCCGATCTCCTCGATGATCCCGCGCAGCTCCGTGCTGTACGCGTCCGGCAAGAGAGGCGGGATGCCGACAGCGAGGTCGAAGGCTACGTCGAGACGTGAGCCCGAAGGGAGGAACAAGCCCGGGCACGAACCAATCCCGGTCAGGCTGAAGCCGCCGTCGGCCGTGACGAATGCGTCGTCACTGAGATAGACGCAGCCTTGCGCACGGAACGGAAGGCGGACGAGCCCATCGTCCAATACCTCACAGCCCCGTGACTGCATCCCACCGACCGGGCATGATCCCGGCTCGGTGTCTGGCGGTGTGAGGTTGGCGGATGTGCCGTTGACGAACTGGAACGCCGCAAGCAGCCCGGTCGCGGCCCGTTCGACGACACGCAGAGTCGAAACCGACGCTGCGAAAACCGATTCCGGGTGCGGCACGCAGCCGGCAAAAATACGGTCGATCACCGCCGCCAGATCTTTGCCGTCGAAGTGTCCGCTGGCGTCGGCGTCCAGCTCGGGACATGGCCAGAGGTTCCAGCCCTGACCCCACCGCCATTGCACGGACGAGGTCCGCCGCCGTGACGTGACGATCTGATCGCAGTCGCCTGCGCATGCCGGCACCATAGCGATCGGCGTTGTGGTGGGGGTGGCGGACGGTGGCGTGCTGGTGGAAGGCATCGTAACGGTAGGGGTTCCTTCCGGTGTTGCCGTTGCGGTGGACAATCGGCATGGTGAACGTCGGCTCGGCTCGAGCGTCGGTGTGGCTTCGGTTCCCTTCGTCGGTGTCCGTCGGGGCAGTGGGGTTGCCGTCGGAGGCGCGAGTTGGCAGGCGTCGCCGATGCCGTCTAGATCTGTGTCGGTTTGATCGGGATTCGACAGTTGTGGACAGTTGTCGAACCCATCGGGGATTTCGTCGCCGTCACGATCGGCCGCGGAGACGAGAACTAGGGACTGGCGACAACGTCGCCGCCGGGCAGTCCACTTCGTCGCGGCAGGACCCCGGAAACGCCGGCACCGGCCTTCATCCGAATCGGGGCGCAAGCGTTCGCAGCTCGCTCCACCCGGGCAGTCGGGAGCGATTGTCGTGCACGGCTGATCGAGATCTTCGACGCATTCTCCCGCCGCCGCGAAGATCGGGCCGCCGTCCGAGGAGCGGAGTGGATCGATCCCGCGCAGGAAGTCGATGCCTGGATCGGTACATACGGCGGGTGCCTCGCAGTCCGCGTCCGTGGCGCAGATCCCTTGCTTCTATGGCATGTTCCTTCGCCGGGTTCCGCACTCGGCACGCAGAAGGTGCCTTGTCGCACGCGCCGTTTCGTCGAAGGATCGCAAGCGACGCCGGTATCGAGGATGCACTCGCCGGGTGGTACGTAGCATTCGCCTCCGGGAGGGCAGTCCTCGGTTTCGAAGCAGGCGTTCCGCGTGTTCGTGCAAA
>CAVRIA010000009.1:0-287184 GCA_963721115.1 uncultured bacterium | reverse complement strand
TGTGAACGGCGGTTAAAAACCGCCTGAATCTGGCGAAGACCGAAGGTGAGCGCCAGATTGGTTCGCCAGGTGCGAGCGGAGTTGATGGCGAACGAATTGAAGAAACATCTTCTTGGTGGATGTGCTTCAATCTTCTTCCATTACTTCCGGGGCGGTTGCGCCGGCGCCCGATATTGGCAAGCAGTTGGAGGGGAAAAGGTGAAGGCCCGAGACCATCACTCTCGGGCCTTCTGGAACGGCGTGGAGATCGCGTAAGTACGCACGTCCCGTGACGACAATGACGCGATGGACCTGCGCTGTCCAGCCTTTTGGTTTGGCTGGCGAGCGTGGAGAGATGCGTCGAGTTCGATCGAGTGTTCATTTGCGAGCGGTGCGGACAGCAGGTGCGGGTGTGCCAGCAATGCGACCACGGCCAGCGCTATTGCCGGGGGAAGTGCGCTGGGCAGGCGCGCCACGATAGCCTGAGGCGAGCGGGGGCGCGTTATCAGGGGAGCCGGCGCGGGCGCCTCCGTCACGCCCAGCGCCAGAGCCGATATCGGGAACGGCGGCGCCAGATAGTGACGCATCACCGATTCTCGGGCGACCAAAGCTCGGGCAGTGTCGACCTCCAAGACACGATCAAGGAGGTCGAGGATGAAGCAGGCCAAATGGTCCAGCCCGGACACAGCGGGCCTCGCAGCGACCCAAGGCGCACTGAGCGCCGCGCAACAACGGCGCAGCGGGCCAAGCGCTGCGCCTGGTGTGGTGGCGCTGGGAAGCGCCTGGTGCGTTTCGGGTACTGGCGACGCTGAGGGGGCCGGGCGGTGATCACAGTGGACAAGGTCGCCGATATCCTGCGCGTCTACCACGCCGAGAAGTGGAAGGTCGGCACGATCGCACGCCAGCTCGGCGTGCATCACGACACCGTACGCCGAGTGCTGGCCCAGGCCGGCCAGGCACCGGGCTGCCAGTGGGTACGGCCGTCGATGATCGAGCCGTTTATACCGTTTCTCCAAGCGACGCTCGAGAAGTACCCGACGCTGCGCGCCAGCCGCCTGTACGAGATGGCGCGCCAGAGAGGCTATGCGGGCGGCCCCGATCACTTCCGCCACATGATCGCGCGCTATCGCCCGGCGCCGCCAGCCGAGGCCTACCTGCGGCTGCGCACCCTGCCCGGTGAGCAGGCACAGGTGGACTGGGGCCACTTCGGCAAGCTGGAGGTGGGCCGCGCCAGGCGCACCCTGTGGGGTTTCGTGATGGTGCTGAGCTACTCGCGCCAGATCTTCTTGCGCTTCTACTTCGGCAGCGCCATGGCGCAATTTCTCAGCGGCCACGTCGAGGCTTTCATCGCCATGAGCGGTGTGCCCCGTGTCCTACTCTACGACAATCTGAAGAGCGCGGTGCTCGAACGAGTCGGGCAAGCCATTCACTTCAACCCGACACTGCTGGACCTGGCCGCGCACTATCGCTTCGAGCCGCGCCCGGTGGCCGTGGCACGGGGAAATGAGAAAGGGCGTGTCGAACGCGCCATCCGTTACATCCGCGAGAGCTTCTTTGCCGCGCGTCAATTCAAAGACTTGGCCGACCTCAACGCGCAGGCCGAGCGTTGGTGCGGGGGATTGGCGGCCGAGCGACGCTGTCCCGAGGATCGCGATCGCTCGGTGGCCGAGGTCTTCGCCCAGGAGCAAAGCTCACTGCTGGCACTGCCCGGCGACCACTTCGCCTGCCAGGAGCGCTGCGAGCTCAAGGTCGGTCGCACGCCCTACGTGCGCTTCGACCTCAACGATTACTCCGTACCCCATCTCCATGTGCGCCGCCTGGTGGTGGTGCTGGCCACCACCGACACCGTGCGCATCACGCGCGCCGGCGCGCTGGTCGCCGAGCACCGCCGTTCGTGGGACAAGGGCGAGCAGATCGAGAACCCCGCGCACATCGCCGAGCTGGTCGGCTTCAAGCGCGCCGCCCGCGAGCACCGCGGCCTCGACCGCCTCCACCACGCCTGCCCGCATGCCGATGCCTTCTTCGCCGCCGTCGCCGAGCGCTCGGGCAATCTGGGTGCAACGACCACAGGGCTCACCCGACTGCTCGACCTCTACGGCGGTGCCGAGCTCGACGCGGCCGTGCAGATCGCCCTGGACAGTCACTCGGCACACTTGCCCGCTCAGCCGGCCGGGCTTTCTAGGAAGATGTTTCCGTATGGCCACCCTAGAACCTCGACGAACACGCGATCGATGAGTTTCATACGAACATCTGCCTCAGTGAGAACGCTGTCGCCGTACTGGGGCAGATCCTCGTCGAGGATAGCCTCAAACTTTCGCAGCGCGGCGTCGATCGGTTCCATGATTGCTCCGTATATTGCTGTCCAACAAGGGGGTTCGAGCCCTTTAATCCCAATCGATATCGGCTGGCAAGTCCCTAACCAAAGGACTGGGAAATGGTGTCGTAATGCGCAATCTCGTCGAGGGAGATCTGGTCCGCCGTGCGGTCGTAGAGCTTAGGCGAATGAGATAATCGACTTCGTCGGAATGCGCAGTGGCACCGGAGCATCGTTTGGCCTGCCCAGGTTGCGGCGGCCGCCTGCGCTTGGTGGCGACGATCAAACAGTGGGCGGAAACGAGAAGATCCTGGGGGTTCGAGGCGTTCTTCGCGTCTCCCCACCATTTCGCCAGCCTAGCCCACCAGTCCCATTCCCTCGCAGCAGGTACTCTGGTGAGACCCCCAGCTTCCCCGCCACCCGTCCCACCGTCGTCCGCCTTCCGCCATGAAGCCCTCGCTCCCAGCGAAACACCAAATCTTTCGAGACCTTAGCCGAGATCGAAAGCTCCTTCTGCGTTATTCCCCGGGCCAGCCGGAGCCGCTTCAGTCGCTGGGCGAAGGTCTTCTCGCCAATGAGCCAGAACGGGACGGCGATCGGGGGACAGCAGCCGTTTAAGTTCAACGATAAACGGGTGCCCGTGCGGCTTCCTGGGCGATCCGAAGCGGGAGTGCACCTGCACGCTGCCGCAGATCCAGCGCTATCGGGCGCGGGTCTCCGGCCCTTTGCTCGGGCGGCGTCGACCCGCGCCCGCAGCTCCGATTCGCCCGGGCGCATCTTCCGCGCAGGCCTTCCGCGATGTAATCGAGATTCTCGCCCTCTCTCCGTCGACCCCGGTCCCCGCCGTCGCACCGACGCCTTACGAGGCCCTGACGCCGAGCGCACAGACCGCGCCCCTTCCCTGTAAAGCGGTTGACGGCAAATCACTCGAGGCCTATGCTCGGCATATGCCAGATGAGATCTCACCGCACCAAGAGCGTCACGCCCGGCTTTTCCGCAACGGCCGCAACCAGGCGGTGAGAATTCCGCGCGATCTCGAGCTTCCGGGTCAGGAGGTGGTCATGTACAAGGAAGGGGACCGTCTCATCCTGGAGCCGGTCGCGAAACCCAGCCGATTGCTCGAGCTTCTGGCCCAGTGGGCCCCGATCGAGGACGAGTTTCCTGAGGTCGACGAAGGCCTTTCGCCCCTCGACGACGTCGGGCTCTAAATGTCCCACCAGGGCTACCTCCTCGACACCAACATCATGTCCGCCCTTGCCCGAAATCCGACCGGGCTCATTGCCCGGCGGATCGCCGAGGTCGGCGTCGAGAAGATCGCCGTCAGCATCGTCGTCGCCTGCGAGATCCGCTTCGGTGTGGCCAAGGGGGTGTCGAAGCGCCTCGCCGAGCGGCTCGACGCCCTGCTGAGTGAAATCGAACCGCTCCCCATGGAGCGGCCCGTGGACGAACACTACGCGGAGATTCGCGCCGCGTTGGAGAATGCCGGAACGCCGATCGGTCCCAACGACCTGCTCATCGCGGCCCACGCTCGCGCCCTCGACTTCGTTCTCGTCACCGACAACGAACGTGAATTTGGCCGGGTCCCAGGTCTCGCCGTGGAGAACTGGCTGCGCCCCTGAGTGGCGAGGCATAGATCACGGGAGGAAGGGATCTCGGCGAGCAGCCTGTGGGCGTGCGAAGCTCATGGCGACTTCGTGGCTGCGTCTCCCCTCTTTGGCGGTGAGCCCAGCATCGGCTAGAGTGCCGGCCGGAATGAAGCACGCGGCGCGCACCAAGATCGTCGCCACGATCGGGCCCGCCAGCGACAGTGCGGAGCGGATCGACGCTCTGCTCGACGCCGGCATGAGCGTGGCGCGGGTCAACTGCGCGCACGGCACGCCCGAGACGCTCGGGCCGATGATCGACACGCTGCGCCGCGGCGCCGATGCGAAGAGGATGCCGCTGGCGATCCTGGCCGACCTCGGCGGCCCGAAGCTGCGCATCGGCCGCTTCGCCGGCGGCTCGGTGCAGCTCCTTCCCGGCAGCCGCTTCTTCCTCACCACCGACGACGTCGAGGGCGACGCCGGGCGGGTCTCGGTCAACCACTCCGGTCTGCCGGGCGACGTGGAACCGGGCGACGCGGTCTTCCTCAACGACGGTCTGCTGCGGCTCGACGTCGTCGCCGTGCGCGGCAACGAGATCGAGACGGTCGTCAGGATCGGCGGCTGGCTGAGCGACAAGAAGGGCCTCAGCGTTCCGGCGGCGGAGATCAGCACGCCGTCGCTGACCGACAAGGACTGGCGCGATCTCGACTTCCTCGTCACCCAGCCGATCGACTACGTCAGCCTGTCCTTCGTCCGCTCGGAGCACGACATCGCGCTGCTGCGCCAGGGGCTGAAGGAGCGCGGATCGGAGCTGCCGATCGTGGCCAAGATCGAGAAGGCGCAGGCCGTCCAGCGCCTCGAGGCCGTGGTCGACGCCGCCGACGCGGTCATGGTGGCGCGCGGCGACCTCGGCGTCGAGTGTCCGATCGCCGACGTGCCGCTGCTGCAGAAGAAGATCATCCGCGCCTGTCTCGAGGCGGCCAAGCCGGTGATCACGGCGACGCAGATGCTCGAGTCGATGGTGGGCAACCCGCGCCCGACGCGGGCCGAGGCGAGCGACGTCGCCAATGCCGTCCTCGACGGAACGGACGCCGTGATGCTGTCGGCGGAGACCGCCACCGGGAAGTATCCGATCGAAGCCGTGCAGATGATGCGGGAGATCATCCTCAACACGGAGGAGTACGCGCGCCGGGAGACGCCGCGGCTTCCAGGCCCGGACCGCGAGCTCGTCGTCGGCGACGCGGTCGGACGCAGCGCCTGCCTGGCCGCTGATTCGGTGCGCGCGACGGCCATCGTCTCGCTGACCCAGAGCGGCGCCACCGCCCGTTACCTGGCACGCTGGCGGCCGCGGCAGCCCATCCTCGGCGTAACGCCGGTGGAGCGGAGCTGGCACCAGCTCGGGCTGGTGTGGGGCGTGCAGCCGGTGGTGACGGAGGTCTTCGACTCGAACTTCGACGACGCCTGCACGCGCATCATCGCCCGCCTGCGGGAGGAGCTGCAGCTCTCCACCGGCGCCAAGCTGGTCGTCACCGCCGGCCTCCCCTTCTCCGAGCGCGCCCGCACCAACACGATCCGCATCGAGACGCTATAAGAGAGAGGAAGGTTGTTAAGTTGTTGGGTTGTTTGTTGTTGGTTCTCAAGGCTCCAACAACCAACAACTCAACAACGAACAACCTGGCGGGGCGGCTGGGCGGATGTTGGTCCCCTGGACACCACCCCGGGTGACCGTTACGGTCCGCGCCATGCCCGAGTACCGTTCGGCGCTCCGCAACCCGTGGTGGATTCCGCCGTTCCTGGGCGGCGTGCCCGAGGTCGAGCCGCGCCTGGTGAGCCTCCTCGGCCTGGTCTCGCTCGCCCTGTTCTTCGAGCAGTACGACAATTCCATGCTGACGGCGGCGCTGAAGTTCATCGCCGACGACCTGCACCTGCAGGAGAGCAACCTCGGCGGCTTTCTCGCCCTGATCAAGCTCGGGGCGGTGCCGGCGTTCCTCCTGGTGCCGTTCGCCGACCGCATCGGCAGGCGCCGCGTCTTCCTCGTCGCCGTCGCCGGCTTCAGCGTCGGCACCATCGGCACCGCCTTCGCCCAGACCGCCGCCCAGTTCATCGCCGCCCAGATGGCGACGCGGACCTTCATGGTCGGCGCCTCCGCGGTGGCGGTGGTCATCGTCACCGAGGAGTTCCCCGCCGCCTACCGCGGCTGGGCGATCGGCATGCTCGGCGCGCTCTCGGCCTGCGGCAACGGCTTGGGCGCCGGCCTGTTCGCCGCGGTCGAGCACCTGCCCTACGGCTGGCGCTCGCTGTACGCCGTCGGCGTGGTCCCCCTCCTGCTGCTCCCCCTGCTGCGCCGCCGCGTCAAGGAGACCGACCGCTTCCACCGCCACGCCGCGAGCAATCCCGCCGCGACGGGCTTCTCGGGCTGGTTGCGGCCGATGATCAGCCTGGCGCGTACGCACCCGGCGCGCGCCTTCGGCCTGGCGGTCGTGGGAGGCCTGTTCGCCACCGGGGAGGCAGCGGTGTATCAGTTCACCGGCTACTTCACGCTCGAGGTGCACCACTGGTCGCCCGGCATGTTCTCGTTGATGTTCATCCTCGGCGGCGCCGTCGGCATCATCGGCAACGTCGTCGCCGGGCGCCTGGGAGACCACATCGGCCGGCGGCGCATCGGCTTCTTCTTCCTCGCCCTGTTCCCCGCCTTCGCCTGCGCGTTCTACAACGGCCCGGGCTGGGTGCTGCCGCTGGCGTGGACCGGCTTCGTGTTCTGCAACACCGCCGCGGGCGTCGTCGTGCGCGCCTTCTCGACCGAGCTGTTCCCGACCTCGCACCGCGGCACGGCGGCGGCCTGGCTGTCGCTCGTGCAGACGCTCGGCTGGACCGCCGGCCTGGCGCTGGTCGGCCAGGGGACCAGCGAGCCGGGCGACATCGCCCGCATGACCAGCCTCGTCTCACTGATCGTCCTGGTCGCCGGCTTCGCCCTGCTCCTTTTCCCGGAGACCCGCCAGCGCGAGCTCGAGGTCATCAGCGGCGAGGAAGCCGCGACCTCGTCGGCGGGCTGAGCCATGAGCCATGGACCAGCCCGGCGATACGAATCCGGAACAGCCGACGAGCGGCGAGGGGTACGGCCCCGGCCATCAGGTCGCGCGCGACGCGCTCGGCCGCGAGCTCCACGTCACGCCCGGCCATCCCGTGCCCTTCGGCGTCAGCGAGACCCGCCGCGGCTTGAACTTCGCGGTCTTCTCCCGCCACGCGACGGCGATGACCCTGGTGCTGTTCGCCTCCGGCCGCCACGACCCGGTGCTCGAGCTGCCGCTCGACGGGACCTTCCACCGCACCGGCGACATCTGGCACGTCGAGGTCGGCGGACTGGAGCCGGGCACCCGCTACGGCTGGCGGGCCGACCGCCAGCCCGACCCCATGAAAAAGGCGCATCGCTTCGATCCGTCGCGCGTGCTCATCGACCCCTACGCGACGGCGCTCACGGGCGGCAGCCGCTGGGCGGAGCCCTACGCCCGCGAAGGCGAGCCGTCGCCTGCGAGAGACGTCCGGCGGCGCTCGCTGTACGTGTACGACGAGTTCGACTGGGACCTCGTGCGCCCGCCGGCAATCCCGCTCTCCGACAAGGTCATCTACGAGCTCCACGTGCGCGGCTACACCGTTCACCCCTCCTCCGGCGTCGCCCATCCCGGCACCTACGAGGGGCTGATCGAGAAGATCCCCTATTTGAAGGAGCTCGGCGTCACCACGGTCGAGCTGCTGCCCGTGTACGAGTTCGACGAGAACGAGAACCAGGCGGTCAACCCGCTGACGGGCGAGCGGCTGCTCAACTTCTGGGGCTACAGCCCGATCTGCTTCTTCGCCCCCAAGGCGGCCTATGCCGTCGACGGGCGCGGCGGGAAGCAGGTCGCCGAGTTCAAGAGAATGGTGCGCGAGTTCCATCGCGCCGGTCTCGAGGTCTTCCTCGACGTCGTCTTCAACCACACGGCGGAGGGCTCCGGGCGCCCGGACGATCCGACCTATTCGTTCCGCGGCCTCGACAACCCCGTGTACTACCTGCTCGACCCGCAGACCGGCGAGTACGAGGACTACTCCGGCTGCGGCAACACGATCAACTGCAACCACCCCGTCGTGCGCAGCCTGATCATCGACGCTCTGCGCTACTGGGTGGCGGAGACGCACGTCGACGGCTTTCGCTTCGACCTCGCCTCCATTCTCGGACGCGGCCGCGGCGGCGAGGTGCTCGCCAACCCGCCGCTGCTCGAGCGCATCGCCTACGACCCGGTGCTCTCCCACTCGATGCTGATCGCCGAGGCGTGGGACGCCGCCGGTCTCTACCAGGTGGGAAGCTTCCCCGCCTGGCGGCGCTGGGCGGAATGGAACGGGCCGTTCCGCGACGACGTACGCCGCTTCGTGCGCGGCGACCCCGGCCTCACCGCCAGCCTGGCGCAGCGCCTGAGCGGCAGCGCCGATCTCTTCCAGCGCTCCGGGCGCCGCCCCTGCCACTCGATCAACTTCGTCACCTGCCACGACGGCTTCACCCTGGCCGATCTGGTCTCGTACAACCGCAAGCACAACCAGGCGAACGGCGAGGACAACCGCGACGGCGCGGGCGAGAACTTCAGCTGGGGCTGCGGCCGCGAGGGCCCCGTGAACGACCCGGCCATTCTCGCCCTGCGCGGCCGCCAGATGCGCAACTTCCTCACCATCCTCATGCTCTCGCAGGGAACGCCCATGCTGCTCGGCGGCGACGAGGTCGGCCGCACGCAGGGCGGCAACAACAACCCCTACTGTCAGGACAACGAGACGAGCTGGGTGGACTGGACGCTGCTCGACAAGAACCGCGATCTCTTCCGCTTCACCAAGACGCTGATCGCCTTTCGGCGCGCCCACCCCGTCCTGCGGCACCCCAACTTCCTCACCGGCCGCTCCGCCCCCGGGCGACGGCGGCCGGACGTCACCTGGCACGGCGTGCGGCTCGGCGAGCCCGACTTCACGGCCATCTCGCGCTCCCTGGCCATGCACCTGGCCGGCGACTACGCGTCGACCCCGGACTGCGACATCTACCTGGCCGTGAACGCGTGGATCGGCGACCTGGACTTCGAGCTGCCGACCCCGCCGCCGGGCACCCGCTGGGTGCGCGCGGTCGACACCGCGGCCGCGCCGCCGCACGACATCGCGGAGGAAGGCGCGGAGCGCGAGCTGACCGACCAGAGCCGCCTGCTGGTCCGCGCCCGCTCCTGCGTCGTGCTCAGAAGCAGGGGGTTAGCGGTTAAGGGGTTAGGCTGTTAGGGGCTAAGATTCCGGCCTTCACTCCCCTAACAGCCTAACCCCTTAACAGCCTAACCCCCTAGCTTTCTTCCTTCCCACGACGAGCGCCACGAGGCCGAGCAGCCACCAGGGAAACGCTCCGGTCGCCGGCCTGCCCGAGATGTTGCAGCCGTCGTCCTCGCCCATCGCCGGGCGGGCGGTCGGCGTCGGCACCGAGGTCGGCGTCTCCGTGGCCGGCGGCTCGGTCGGGGTAGCGGTTGGCAGCGGCGTGAGAGTTGGGGTGGCCGTCGGCGTCGCGATGGTGAGGTCGAGCGGGCCGAGGGAGACGAGCGGCGAGCGGTTGCCGGCGTCGTCGACGGCGGTGAAGGCGAGGTAGAACGAGCGGTCGCGCAGGCGCTCGTCCGCGACGGTCACGCTGCCGGGCTCCCTGCTCCCTTGCGGGTTCGCCGTCACCGAGCCGATCGGTGAGGCAGCGGCGAAGGCCTCGGCATCTTCGATCGGCGTATCGGCGAAGCGCACGTCGTAGCCGGCGTTGCCACAGTAGAGATCGTCTCCCGGCATGGCGGGGAGATCGAGGCGCGCCTGCGTCGGGCCGAGGCGCTCGACGCCGACAGTCGGCGGCGGCGATCGCCGCGGGAGGACGCGCGTCGGTGCCGTAGTTGCCGGTGCCCCACTCGTCGTGATGCCAGCGCCGCCACGGGATGTCGCCGCACTCGTCGCCGGCCGTCCGCCAGACGAAGAGCCACCCCTCGCGGGTCACGCCGACGACCTCCAGGCGCCCGTCGCCGTCGACGTCGCCGACCGCCGGCGTGCCGACCATCCAACCGTTGGTGAACTTCGGCCAGCCGCTCGCTTCGACGCCATTGGCGTTGACGGCGTGCACGTCGTAGACGCCGGACCCTTCGATGGCTTCGGGGAGTCCGTCGCCGTCGATGTCGGCGAGCGCCGGAGCGGCGAGGAACTGGAGATCGTTCACGACGCGCGGGAAGGCGGGCAGGAAGGCGCCGTCCGCGACCGTCCCGTCGGACGTCGTGACCGACCACGCCGAGAGATGGTTCTCGGCCGGGAACTGCCGCGCCGAGACCTGGTTGTCGACCAGCTTGCCGAAGCCGGCGGTCGGCCCGACGAGCTGGAAGCCGGCGCCGCGCCCCTCGAACTCGGCCAGCACCGGCGCCCCCAGGGCGCTGAACGTCGGACTGTCCACCCCGTCGCTCGACGCGCCCGGCGGATCGCCCGCCAGGGTCGCGTCCTGGCCGTCGGGATGGCGGCCGAAGACGGACTCGCCCGCCGCATTGAAGACGTACGACGGCCCGACGGCGGACATCGTTCCCACCTCGAGGCGGCCGTCGCCGTCGATGTCGGCCAGGGCCGGCGGCCCGTTGCTACCGGTGCCGACGACCGGCAGAAGCTCGGTTTGAAGCAGCGCCGTCTTCACCGGCCAGCCCGGCAAAAAGGCGGCCGGGTTCCAGCCCCGACTCAGGCCGGAGCCGCCGTGCGCCGCGCCGTCCGCGTACACGGCGTAGACGCGCGTGTTGCCCGCATCCAGCACGCCGGCGGCGAGGAACAGGTTGACGATCGGGTTGGTGAAGACGGCGTTGAGTGGCTCGCGATACTCCTCGTTGACCACGGCGACGACGTCCAGCGAGCCGTCGCCGTCGATGTCGCCGAGCGACGGCGGCATCAGCACCTTGGTGCCGATCCGCGCGCCGGAGTCGGGCTTCAGCGTGACCTCGTTGGTGGTTGGGTCGACGCTCTCGACCTTGTCGGGGTCCTTGAGCAGGACCGGCCACCCCGGAACCGGCGAGCCGTCGCGCCGCCACGCGTAGACGTGGCGATCGAAGGCGCCGGCGACGATCTCCAGCGAGCCGTCCGCCGAGCCGTCGAGGTTGCCGAGCGCCGGTCCGCTGGCGAGAGCGCGCCCGAGGCGGTTGTCGGAGTCGTGGCGGTTGACGCGGTCCGGAACGCGGCCTTCCGGCGTACCGAGATCGCGCTCCGAGCGGTGCGTGAAGGAGTACTCCGGCAGGGTCGAGACCGGGAACCCGTCGCGGCGCGTGCCGTCCGGGCCCCAGACGTACAGCTTGCCCTGCAGATCCGTCGCGACGACGTCCAGAGCTCCCTTGAGGGTGCTGTCGCGGTCGAGGTCGCCAACCGCGAGACCGCCGACGACGGAGCCGTAGACGGGCGAGGGAACGGCTCCGCCGGCGTAGCCTGGCGCCTGATCGTGCAGCTCGATCGGATCGGTCGTCACCGGCCAGCCGGGAAGCTCGCTGCCGTCGGCGCGAAACGCGTGCACCTCGCCGTCGGAGGTGCCGAGGATGATCTCCTCGCGCCCGTCGCCGTCGAGGTCGGCGGTGAGCGGTGCCGCGGCGCCGTCGCCGCCGAGCCGGCGCGGAAAGCCGGTCATGAGATCCGCGTCGTGGTGCAGGGCCAGAACGCGCCTGTCCTCGCCGACGTTGCCGCGATCGTCCACCACGCGCACCCGCACCGTGAAGGTGAAGCGGTCGGGATCGGGCGAGCCGTCGTCGTTGAGCGCCGGCCCCTCGGTGCCGTGCGGCATGCGGCCGCGCAGGCTGGCGATGTCGATCGTGCCGATCTCTCCCTCGAGCGCCGAGTCGCGTCCGCTCACCGTGACCTCGGGGACGAAGTCCGACTCCGCGGGTTGGATCCCCGGGGCGACGTCGATGACGTAGCTGTAAAACGAGGCGCGGTTGGCGGCGACGCGCCCTCGCACGGAGAGGGTCGGCGTACTCTCCGGATCGACGATCTCGTACCAGCTCGGCCCGTCGATGGCGGCTTCGGGAGGGATGTGTCCCTCGCGCGACCCGGCGCACGGCGCGGTCGGCGTTGACCCGCCCGTAGCCGAAGAACTGGTCGAAGCCGGCGATCGAGTGGAAGCGCTCGCTGCCCTGGATGCCCGGGATGGCGATCATCGTCGTGTAGTTCGCCGCCAGCGGCGGCTCGACGTCGTCGCGCGCGTCGAAGTCGATGTCGTCGGCGGTGGCGATCAGGATCTGCTTGACCTCCTCGGCCGAGAGCGGGAACGGCGCCGCCGTGCCGTCGTCGCGCGGATACGGCTCCAGCGCGCCGCGATCGACGGCGTTGAGCGCCGCCGACACGATCAGGCCGGCCATCCCGGCGCTGCGCCCGGTCGCCTCCGACGAGCAGCTCGACGACGGCACGGCGACGGCGATGTGCCCGCCGTAGTTCGTGCACCCGTTGAGATACAGGTACGAGTGCGGCGTCTGCACGATCCCGCTGACGTCGTCGAAGCGCGTCACCGAGTTCACCTCGACCGTGTGGTCGTAGTTGGCCGGATAGTTGTGGTGGTTCGACTCCTCGTCGGCCGCCGAGGCGATCACCGCGACGCCGCGCTGGTAGGCGTAGTCGATCGCCTGCTGGCCGAAGCGCGACTGATTGAGCGTCCCCAGAGCCTCCTGCACGACCCGGGCGCCGCTGTCGACGGCGAAGACGACCCCCTGGGCGAAGTTGTTCACCGGCGCCACGAAGCTGTCGCCGGCGCGCACCTCGAGCAGCATGCAGTTCGGGCAGGTGCCGGGGCTGCCGCCGCCGTTGTTCGCCTCGGCGGACGAATCGTGCGACTCGCCGGTGCCGTGCCCGTAGCGCACCTCGTCGAGCGCGTCGTTGTCGTCTTCGAAGAAGTCCCAGCCGCTGATGTCGTCGACGTAGCCGTCTCCGTCGTCGTCGTTTCCGTCCGAGAACAGGAAGATGAGGTCCTCCGGATCGATGACGCCGTTGCCGTTCTCGTCCTGCACGCGCGAGTCCTGCTCGTGCCGGTCGTCGGCCAGGTAGTCGCGGATGTTGAAGACCCCGTCGCCGTTGCGGTCGTAGGGGTCTCCCACCGTGTCGCTGCCCTCGGGAACCGGCAGCTCGCCGCGGTTGAGGTAGAACTTGTCCACCACGTCGGGAAGCTGGTCCTGCCAGCGGATGCCGGAGTCGATCACGGCGATCAGCACGTCGGGCCGCCCGGTGGTCACCTGCCAGGCGAGGTCGACGCTGGCGCCCTTGACGCCGAAGAGCTCCTGGGGATTGGCGTCGATCAGCGGGTCGCCGGTCTGATCGCTGGTCAGCTTCCAGTTGTCGTCGCCGAAGTCGTCGGGGCGCGTGGGCGGCTCGGTCGCCGGCAGGAAGAGATATCGGGCGAAGTCGGTCGCCTCGATGCACGGCGCATCGGGCGCCGCGGAGCGGCACGGCGTCGGGTTGCTCGGGTACGGCATCTCCGCCCCGGCGCGCGGCGCGAACGCCAGAAGCGAAGCGAGCCCGGCACAGGCCAGAAACGAGAAGCGAAGCGGCCCCGCCCCGGCTCTCGTCTCGTCAACGTCGAATCTCGACATGCGCCCCCCTCTCTCTGCCCAGGCCCGCAGCACTAGCAGAGCCTTCCGCAGAGCGACAAGCGATGGACTCGTCATTCACGCCCCGTGCGCTTGGTATCATATTCCACGAATGCGGTGACGTGGCTTTGCACAAGAAGTCGAGCGATCTCCTACTCGTCATACCCGCGAAAGCGGGAATCCAGGGCGCGGGCCCGCCACCACCCCACCTGGATACCCGCTTTCGCGGGTATGACGGGTTTGAATGAGCGAGATTCCCCATATCGACTTCGATTCCGCCGACTGCTATCTGCCACGAGTTCGCCAAGCCCACTCCCCGCCTCCGGCACGACGCCGGACCGCGGGCGCGCCGGAGGCAGCTCACCTTCGGATCTCGCGTTCCCTTCGGAAGAGCGCGTTGGAGCCAATGACACCGGGGGGTTGGACAGAGAAGCATGGATAAGCCAATCGTCGCGAAGGACGTCGACAGTTGGTGCACGCGTTGCAAGCTGGTCCTGGCACACACCATCGAGGCGGTGGTGGACGGCCGGATCACGCGCGTGCACTGCAACACGTGTCACGGGCAGCACGCCTTTCGCCCCACGCCTCCGGGCGAGGCAGCGGACGCGGCGCGGTCGGGGTCGCGCCCCGCGCGCCCGCGCGCGGCGCAGAAGACATCGAAGACCAGCCGCTACGAGGAGCTGGTCCGGGGCCGCGAGGGTGCCGCCGCCCGGCCCTACGCGATCAGCGAGCACTTCGCCGAGTCGGATCTCCTCCAGCACCCGACGTTCGGTCTCGGGCTGGTCACCGCCGTCAAGGAAGCGAACAAGATCGACGTGCTGTTCGCGGACGGTCCCCGGACCCTGGCGCACAACAGGTAGAGCCCCCGGACCGCTCCCCGTGCCGTCCCCTCCATTCGATCTGATCCTCGTCCGCCACGGTCTCACGGACTGGAACGAGGAGGGCCGCCTTCTCGGCTGGTCGGAGATCGGGCTGAACGAGCGCGGCCGGGCGCAGGCCGCGGCCGCCGCCGAGGCGCTGCGCTCGTTCGCGGTCCGAATGGTTCTGCACAGCCCGCAGCCGCGCGCCCGCCAGACCGCCGAGCCCATCGCGCGCGCGCACGGCCTGGAGGCGGCGGTCGAGCCGGGCCTGGCCGAGGTCTGGCTCGGGCGCTGGCAGGGGAAGACCTTCGCCGAGATTCGCGACGACCCGGACCTGCGCCGCTACATTGCGGACCCGACCCACGAATGCGACGCGATCGAGAGCGCGCCGCGCGTCGAGCGGCGCGTGGTCGAAGTCGCTCACCGCATCGAGCGGGAGGGCCGCGACGGGGCGGTGGTGCTGGTCTCGCACGGCGACCCGCTGCGCATCGTCATCGCCGACTTCCTCGGCATGGAGCTGGCCGCCTATCGCCGCTTGCAGGTTGGTAACGGCTCGATCAGCGTGCTGCGCTTCGGGCGCCAGCGCCGCCAGCTCGTCGCGCTCAACTGGCTTCCCGGCGGCCCGCCCGCCGGCCTGACGCGATCAGAACAGCCAGTCGAGGAACGATTTCTCCCTCTCCACCGCTTGCGCGGTGATCGCCGGAGCGCGCCCGACGACGTTCTCCCCGTCCCGCACCACCACCTCGCCGATCGGCGTGTTGGCGGCCAGGGGCGCGTGCAGATCGTCCGGCACCTCGACGGCGACGGAGAGCTCGTGCTGCTCCCCGCGGCGGCTGAGGACGCTGACGGTTCGGCCGGCGACGACGCGGACGAAGCGCGGCGAGCCGTCGCGCACCAGGAGGTTGTTGGTGATCGTGTCGCCCTGGTTCACCGCCACCCGCGCCTCGTAGGTCGAGAACCCCTGCTGGAGCAAGCCGGCGGCCTGTGCGAAGCAGTCCCGCTTCGCGGGGTCGCCGAGGATGACCGCGATGAGGCGGAGCCCGTTTCGCTGCGCGGTCGCCGTGACACTGAAGCCGGCCTGCGCGTAGTAGCCGGTCTTCAGGCCGTCGACCCAGTCCGTCTGGCGGACCAGCCGGTTGGTGTTGGTCAACGTCATGGCGCCGTTGCGAAAGGTGGTCTCGCGGGTACCCGACCATCGCATGACGTCGGGGAACTCGACCAACGCGCGCGCCACCAGGGCCATGTCGTAGGCGCTGCTGAGGTCGGGCTCCGCCCCCTTCCCCGGCGGCAGCCCGTGCACGCTGCGGTAGATGGTGTCGTTCATCCCCAGCTCTTTGGCGCGCGCGTTCATCAGCTCCACGAAGGCGTCCGTCGATCCGGCCACCGCCTCCGCCACCGCCACCGCCGCGTCGTTGGCCGAGTGGATGGCGATGGCCTGCATCATCTCGCCGAGCGAGAACGTCTCGCCTTCCTTCAGGTAAACCTGCGAGCCGCCCATCTGGCTCGCCTTGCGCGAGGTGACGACCGGGTCGTCCCAGTGCAGCTTCCCGTCGCGCACGCGTTCGGCGACGAGCAGCATGAGCATCATCTTGGTCATCGACGCCGGCGGCGCCTGGCGATGGGCATCCTTCTCGAACAGGACCCGACCCGAGGCGGCGTCGACGAGCACGGCCCCCCGATAGGGCTCCGGGGCCGCGGCCGGCGCACCATGCTGCCGGCGGGCGGGCGCGGCGCGCCCGGCATTGGCCCGGGGAGCGGAGAGGACGAGCACCGCGCCGACCAGCCACATCCACCTCGCTACCCTCATGACGACTGCCCTCCTGCAGCTTCGCTCCTATCAGAAAACCGCAATCTGCGCAGCGGCAGCTCCCGAGACGCGCGATCGCAGACGGCAAATGTGTGGGGAAAGAATGCGACACCGTCACCGCGTTTGCCTTTGCCTTCTGCCTTCTGCCGTCCTGCCTCCTCCGGACGAGCGCGACGTTGCGGCCGCGGCGGTGCGACGCGGCCAGCACCCGGTAGCCGCGGGCGGCGAGGCCCT
Organism: uncultured bacterium; assembly: GCA_963721115.1. GTDB lineage: Bacteria > Desulfobacterota > Binatia > HRBIN30 > CADEER01 > CAVRIA01. The sequence goes on along the minus strand of CAVRIA010000009.1, from coordinate 270,796 downwards.
CGGCCTCCGCAGCGGGGACGATCGCGTAGGCGCGCGGCGGCGGCGGCCGGCGCTCGATCGGACGGCGCAGCCGATAGGCGAGCGCCCAGAGCTCCGCGTCGTCGACCGCCGGAAAAGCCGTGAGGGTCGCCTCGGCCGGCACGAGAGAGGCGACCCGATCGGCGAACGGGACGATCGATCGGCGGGCGGCGCGCACCTCGCCGGTCGCCTGGAGCGCGACGAGCGCGATGGCGTCGAAGGCGACGATCGCGACGGCGAGGCAACGAAGGGGGCGCGCACGCAGGGCGGCGCGCAGGCGCCCGGTGCCGCCAGCGCCGGCCCAGGTCGGCAGACGTTCCGCGAGACGTTGCAGGCCCCGGCCGGCGAGAATGGCAATCGCCGGATAGAGCGGCAGGAGGTAGACGTTGCGCTTGCCCGCCGCGACCGTAAAGACGGTCAGGACGACGAGCCACCAGCAGTGCAGGAAGCGCTCGGCGACCGTCGCCCGATCGCCGCGCCACCACCGTACGGCTGCGTACGGAAGGGCGAGGTTCCACGGCAGCAGACGCGTGGCCAGAGCCGCCACGAGCTGCAGCGGATGGCCGCGGCCCGCGAAGTCGCTCGCCCCGAGGAATCGATCGACGTTCTCGTAGACGACGACGTCGCCGAGAAAGGCGCTCCCCCCCTGGACATAGGCGAGCAGGTACCAACCGGCGTCGACACCGATCACGCCCAGCGCCAGGCGCCACGACCACAGCTCGCGCAGATCGCGCCCGCGTCCCTGCACGCCCAGGAACACCAGGATCACGACGCCGGGCAGGATCGCTCCCGCCGGTCCCTTCGCCAGCACCGCCAGCGCAGCGGCGGCGTAGCACAGCCACCGGCCGGCGAGACTGCGGCTCCGATCCCAGGCGAAGAAGCCGGTCAGGGAGAGGGTGACCGCGGCGGCGAACAGCATGTCCACCCGCGCCTCGCACGCGGACTTCCAGAACTGGACGGTGCCGAGCAGCGCCCCGACCGCGAGCCAGCCCGCCGCGCGGCTGCCGTCGCAGGCGCCGAGCCAGAACACGCACCAGGCCATCACCACTGCCGCCAGCGCCGACGGCAACCGCAGCGAGCGATCCGAGAAGCCGGCGATCCGCACCGCGGCGGCGGCGAGCCAGTGGAACGCCGGGGGCTTCGACGCAAGCTCTCCGTTGCGCAGCGGCAGGATCCAGCGTCCCTCGCGCAGGATGTCCTGCACCACCAACCCCTCGCGCGCCTCGCCCTGCTCGTAGATGCGCGGCAGCGCCAGAGGTCTCCAGAGGGCGAGCAGCAGCACGGCCGCGACCAACGCCAGATCGAGCGCGATCGGCCGACGGCCCGCCGGCGGCGGCAGCGGCGCCTTCCCTCCCCGGCCGGCTCATTCTTCGCGCCGCCGTCCCGCGGCGCTCTCGCGACGTGGAATCCATGCCCAATGCCGGTTAGCATCGTCTTCCATGCGGCGCATCTTCGTCGGCGACATTCAGGGATGCCTGGAGCAGATGGAGTCGCTCCTCGCGGCGGTCGCGTACGGGCCCGGCGACCATCCTGTACTGCGTCGGCGATCTGGTCAACCGCGGGCCGGACTCTCTCGGCGTGCTGCGGCGGGCGCGCTCACTCGACGCCCGCGTCGTGCTCGGCAATCACGACCTCAAGCTGCTGCGCATCGGCGCCGGCAGCGCCGCTCCCTCCCGCACCGACCGGCTGCAGGCGATCCTCGCGGCGCCCGACCGCGACGCGCTGCTCGACTGGCTGGCCGCGCAGCCCGTGCTGCGGGTCGAGCCGGACGTCGTCGTGGTTCACGGCGGGCTCGACCCGACCTGGGCGGACCTGCCGCGCGTCGCGGCGGAGATCAACGCCTCGATCGGCGCTCACGTCCGCGGCCGCTCCGACCCGCGCATCGAGTTCGCCACCGAGGTCCGCTACTGCGACGCGACCGGGAGACGGCCCCGCCAGGACCATCCCCCACCCGGACCGCCGTTCGAGCCCTGGGATCACTTCTACAGAGGCTCGAGCACCGTCGTCTTCGCCCACTGGGCGCGGCGCGGCCTGGTCGTGCTGCCGCGCCGGCGCGGACTCGACACCGGCTGCGTCTACGCCGGCGCCCTCACCGCCTGGATCGCCGAGGAGGACCGCATCGTGCAAGTCCCCGGCTGGAGAGCGTGAGAAGGAAAGGGGGGTTGAGGGTAGCGTGCGGCTGTGGCGCTTCTCACCGGTAGCCGAGGGCGCGCAATCGCTCGGCGGTGGCCGGATCGATGGTCTTCCCCGGCGCCCCTTGGGCAACGCTCGCGAGCCGGCGCGACTGGAAGCTCGAAAGCTTTCGGTCGAGAGCGGAGCGCCACGATGTCGCCTCGGCCACCGGCGATTGCTCGCTCGGGTCGTCGGCCAGATCGAAGAATCGATCGCTCGGGGGATCGAGCCAGCGAATGAGCTTGTAGCGACCGGTTCGGGCAGCCAGTCCGAAACCGAGCTCGCTGTACAGTACCCGCTCGTCGCTCAGGGGCTTGCCCGAACCGCGAATGGCATCCGCCAGTGAGACGCCATCGAGCCCGGACGGCGGCGTCCCTCCGGTCAGCTCGATCACCGTTGGAAAGAGATCCGCCGCGCTCACCGGCGCCTCGACCCGGCGGCCGCGTCGATCGCCGCGCGGATCGAACACGATCAGGGGTACATGGATGAGCTCCTCGAAGAGGCCCCATCCGTGGCCGAGCCCCCCGTGCTCGAGAAACGCATCGCCGTGATCGCCGATCAAGACGACGACGGTGGAATCATCGAGCCCTCGCGCCGCCAGCTCGGCGAGAAACCCTCCGACGGCGTCGTCCAGGCCACGGATGTCCGCGTCGTAGAGATCGCGCGTGAAGGAAGCGTTCCGCGCCGAAGCGTTCGGTGCCCGGCCGTTGACGTAGAAGCGACGGCCGTGTGTCGTTGCGAAAACCGAGCGGTAGGTCGGAAGCGGATCGTAGGGCCAGTGAACGTCCATGTAGTGCAGATAGAGGAAGAACGGCTGCGCGTCCTTCCATTGCGCGAGCAGCTCGCCACCCTCCCGATTGACCGCATCGGCCTTTGCGTAGCGCTTTCCCGGCTCCGCCTTCGGCCGGCGGTAGACGTCGAATCCGCGCGCGAAGCCGTAGCGGGCGCGCAGCCAAGGGTTGGTCACGATCGCCCCCGTCCGGTAGCCGCGGCTTTGCAGGCTCTCGGCCAGCAATGCGACGTTGGCGGGCACCTGCGGCGCGATGCCCTTCTTGCCAGCGCGAAACGAGTCGGTACGGAGGAAATACTGGTTGCCGTGCCGGCTCGGGTAGAGACCGGTCCACATCGAAAGGACCGATGGAACCGTCTGCGGAGCACTCGCCACCGCCCTTTCGAACAGCACCGAGCGCGCCGCGAAGCGATCGATCGACGGGCTCGTCTGGCGCGAATATCCGTAGCACCCGAGGTGGTCCGCGCGGAGGGTGTCGATCATGAGCACCACGACGTTCGGTCTGGCCGCTGGCGGTGCCGCATCCTTCTCGGCCGCGGGCGCGTCCGATCGCCCGACGAATAGGACCGCCAGGAGGAGAAGCGAGACCACCCAAGCGGGCTGCGCCTCGAGCCTACGCTCGCAAGCACGGCCCGTGGCCTTCCTCTCCACCATCCGCATCCCCTGGAGCTTCTGCGGCGAGCTCGTTCGCCGTCGCCTCTCGACGCCCCTCAGCCCGGATCGTTCATGGATTCCAGGCTGCGCCGTCAAGCTGCCGAGGCGAATTTACCAACAACGATTATCTCTTCACGAACAGGCCGTCCGTCGGAATTCCCTTCCACGTGCAGTAGCGCTCCACGCCGGCGGCACCGAGCTCGAGGGCGAGCTCGAACACGAGGGCGTCGTCGCTGGTGCCGATGCCCGGGATCCAGTCCGGGATGACGTCGACCGGGTCGAGGAGGTAGAGAACGGCCACGGCGAGCAAGGCCACCGAGTAGTAGGGCACCTGCGGGCATTCACCGGTGTCGTGGTCTTCCAGGAGGCGCAGTGCCAGGTCGACCTGTCGGGGCAGCAAGGGATGATTTTCGCCGTCGTTCCTCGCCTGCCGGCGCGCCTCGTCGGCCTGGTCGAGGACCGTCTGGACGTCGCCGGGCGCCATGAGCATCGCCTTCTCGTTCAGATACGATCGAAAGTCGCTGGCTCGCAGCAGGGGAATCTTCTCGGCCTTCGGCGACGCTTTGCGCGGCGTCGTGCGGGTGCTCTTGCGCCGGGGCTTCGGTGACGGCTTTCGCGGCGCCTTGCCACGCTTCAGGGTCTTGGGCATGCGAGCACGGAACTACGAATGCCCAACCTCAGTCAAGACCCGAGGGGCAGGGGGTTACGGGGTTGCGCTGTTAGTGTCGCCCCCGGGCTGCGCCGGATCATTCGGCGAGAAACTTTCTGAACAGGCTGAGGCTGAGGCTCAGGCTTGGGCAAGCGAATCCTCAGCCTCAGCCCGAGCCTTCGCCTTTGCCTACGAACCCGAGCGCAGCCGGGTGAGTTTCAGGTCAGGGGAAGGAAGTCGGCATCCCCATCCTCCTACCCCCGCTGACCCCGAACAGCGCAACAGCCTTCCTTACGGCGCCTGGCGGAGGAAGACGGCTCGCGTGGTAGCGGCACAGGTGAAATTTCCCGCGCTGCTGCTGCTGCCCACGGCGCTTCCGGTTCCCTCGAGCTCGATGCGGTCTCCGGCGACCCGCCCTTGCGCAGTGAATGTGTTCGCCGAGATGGAGACGCCCGACGGCGGAACGATCAGCATTCCCGAAAACGTGACCAGATCTCCGTCGACGGTTCCCTCGCGGTTCAACGACACGCCGGGCACGTCGTAGGACACGTCGCAGACGTCCTGCGTGATGACGATCGTCGCCGAGCCGTCGACCGGAGTGGTCTGCATCGTTCCGCTGCTCCGGCAGATGAAGGTACCCTTCTCGTCGTACGTCCAGGTCCCGCCGATGTCGACGCACGGGGAGGTCGGCTGCGGGGTCGGTGAAGGGCTCGGGGTCGGCGTCGGCGCGGCCGGCGTCGCGGTCGCCGCCGGGCAACCGCGCACGCCCGCGTCGACGCCGCGCACGACTTCGTCGATGGTCACCCGGGAGTCGCCGTTGGCGTCGGCCGCCGGACAGCCATCGAGCGGAAGCGCGTCGAGGCCGATGCCGACGGCGCGAACGACCTCGTCGATCGAGACCTCTCCATTCCCGTCGCAGTCGCACACGCACCCCGCCGCAGTCGAGGCGCGCGGCGCCGCGGCCACCAGGACGAACAGAAGCGCCGCAGCAGCCCGCCGCGCCGCCGGCCGCCGGCGCGCCGGGCTCGGGAGCGAGGCGGTGCGTTCGCGTCGCATGGCGCCGTCGGGGCTATCACCGATCGCGCCGTTCGTACAGCGGCGTGGACGGAGGAGGCGCGGAGTCGAGCGGTCCGGCGACTACTTGAAGTCCTCGGTGAAGAGAACCTGTTGGACGTAGACGAAGCGCGGCGTCAGCGGCGGCAGGTTGGCGGCGTCGTTGAAGGCGGGGTCGAAGTTCCAGTTGCGGGCAGGTGGGTTGTAGATGTTGCAGCCGCTGCCGGTGCCGCACCACGCCCCGTCGACGTGATCCGGCTCGCCGAGCGAGACGAACGACCCCTGATAGTTCAGGCTCTGCTCCGCTCCAGTCCTCGTGGAAGCGCGGGTAGTTCTCGAGACCGCCGTTGTAGTTGCCGGTAAAGCCGGCCGGCGTGGTGTCGACGCCGCCGAGGAAGGCGGCGTTGACATTGGTCGAGGTGGCGTTGCGCGACGAGTCGCTGAGGCCCCGCGCGCTCTGGCCGTCGCGGCAGAGGACGCCGGCGCAGGCTGGGTTCCAGAAGTTGTTGGAGAGCACGTTGACGCTGTCGCCGATCAGCGATGCCGGCTGGCGCGGCAGGTCTCCGACGTTGATCGGACCGCGGTTGAAGTCGCCGAGGACGTAGATCGCCTGGTCGCTCACCACGGTCAGCCCGGTCGGGTCGGCAGAGACACCGATGCCGCCGGGGATCGGCAGGTTGGCGGAGCCGAAGACGCGCACGCCGTAGTTGTTGATGGTGTCGGAATCCGGCCCTTCGACCGAGGCGAAGATCACGATGCCGCCGTCGGTGCTGTCCGCCGGATCGAAGAACGGGTTGCCGTTCTGCTTGTTCCACAGCAGAAGGTCGCGGACGTTGATGTTGAGCAGCAGCATCCACTTCTGCTCGCGCCAGTTGTAGAAGCCCCCCCGCCGGTAGTCGTTCAAGGCAAAGTTCATGTTGGCGTCGTAGACGTTGGCGCGCGACGCGGGCAGCGGTGGAACGTAGCAGTTGACGTTGGTGTTCTGGCAGACGGGATTCCCGTCGGAGCAACCGCAGCCGCCGCCCTGGCGCGGAACCGCCGTGTAGAAGATCGGATGGGTGCCCTGGTAGGTGCTCGGCCCGCGGCCCCCGACCAGCCCCTGGTTCCAGACCGCGTCGGTGGTGAACGCCATGAGCTGCGCCGTGAGCGCGGCATCGACGTTGCCGCTGGCGTCCTGCACCTCGATCGTATGCGGCGGAGGGCTGTTGACGTGCAGGACGATGCGCAGGTCGGCATGCGCCCAGTACGCGCCGCTGCCGCGCTTGATGATGTCGGGCTGCGGCACGGCGATGTTGTCGATGTTGCTGATCATCGAGCCGTGCCACTGCGAGAGCTCGGAGACGGGGACCTTGCGGGTGCCGCCGCCGTTGCACGGCAGGGTGCGCGGGTCGAGGTCGTTGAACGGCGCGACGGTGTCCTGCAGCATGTCGACGTTGACCGTGCCCTGGCACTGGTCGGCGCGCTTGCGACCGCGGTAGATGTCGCCGCCGGCCGAGACCTGAACGGTGTGCACCCCGTTGGCCGGGTTGTCGCGGACGTTGAGCGGACCGGAGTCGGCGTTGAGATACAGGTTCGCGTTCGTGTGCACGCGTCCCTCGAGGTTCATCTGCGGGCCGGGAGCGATCTCCAGGTCGTTGGTGTAGAACGCGACGAACTGGAAGAGCGGAATGTACCCGACCAGGAACTCGGCTCCGACGGCCGCCTCCTGGTCACCGGTGACGGCGACCGAGTTCGAGTTGACGATGTAGCGGTACTGAATGGCGTTCAACCCGGAGAACAGCTCTCCGGAGGGAATCACCACGGTCTGCGGGTTGCCGGCGCGCGGCGTCAGCTTGTACGTGACGTCGCGGGTACCCATCTCGAACGAGTGCGAGTCGAAGTCGGAACCGCTCGGAACGTTGTAGGCGAGAAAGATGTTCTTGTACTCGCCCATCCCCTTGTTGAGCCCCGACTCGGCGGCGTAGAAGCCGGTCACGCTACTGGAGAAAGCGCCGCGCAGCTCAGTGTCCGAGTTGACGCTGAACGCCAACGAGACGGCCAGGGACATCAGGAGCGCGAGCGCGATGAGAACGCCGATCAGCGCCATTCCGCGGTTGTTGGCGATCCTCGACATGCTCCACCTCACGTCGGTTCTCTTCTCAACGGGGAATCAGGTTACGGGGTTTGACGCCGACCTGGATCGTGCGGCGGTAGTAGGTACCATCCGGCCTCGGCCGGTCCGATCGGGCCGTGATGCTGAGCAACACCTGCTCCACGATCTGCCACTCCGAGTTGTCCGCCGGCAGGTCGACGACGTCGCAGGGCGGGCAGTCGCGGTTGAGCTGGTACTGGACATCGAGCTTCTCGATCCCGACGGCGAAGGATTGGGCGGCGTTGTTGCCGACCTTGATCATCAGCTCGGGGAGATCACCGACGCCGGGCGCGGTGCTGGCGAAGTGGTCGATGTAGAAGTGCCGCTCGTCGATCCCGTAGACGCCGCTCGTCTGGGGGTAGTCGATGCTGAACGTCGTGTCGCGTCCGAGCAGATTGCTCGCACTGTCGACGCTGGTGATGTTGAAGTACTCTCCGGTGCCGTTCGGATGGCGGATGTAGGCGCGCATCCCGACCTCGAACCCCTCCGTGGTCTCGACGGGAACCGTCGTGCCCGCCATCGGCGTGTCGGCCGGCGTCGCGGCGCGGATACAAGACAGATCGGGGCGGGTGAGGCCGGTGCGGGTGACGATCTCGTCCTCGTGGCCGTTGTCGTCGCCCTCCAGCGAGATGAAATCGCCCGTCACGGGAAGGCAGGCGCCGCCGAGCCGCAGGTCGCGCACCATCATGTCCGCCACCGAGCGCGCCGCCTGGGTGGTCTCGAGCTGGATGGCCTGGTTCCGCATGTGTCCCTTGCTGGCCAGAAAGAGCCCCGAGGTCGCCGCCATCGCCAGGCTGATCAGCGCCACGCTGATCAGCAGCTCGATGTACGTGAAGCCCGGGCGATCAGCGGCGAATCGCGGTGTATATCGTCTGTAGGGATACATTTCGCTGCCCCCCGGGCTCGTTCCAGGACACGTTGACGTTGATCGTCTTCAGGTTCGGCTCCGGGTTCCCGTCATCGACGGACGTCGCGACGTCGAAGGTCATGTCGCCCTTCTGGACCGAGGCTTCGCCGTTGCCCATGTCCGAAAAGCGTTGCGCGCGCAGCGTCTCGAGCTGCTCCTCGGCCAAGGTGTACGCGGTCGTGTAGTTGTAATTGCTCGACCCGGCGCGGATCTGGCGGGTGAGAAAATCCCCCATCGTCGCGACGCCGAGGGCGAACAGCCCCAGGGCCACGACCGTTTCGATGAGGCTGACGCCGCGCTCGCCGAAGAACGCCGAGCGGCGCGATTTGCCGTGCTTTCGATTACCACTCTTCATAGATTTGCCCCGATGGCCATATGGAAACGACGTGATAGGCGCTGAACTTCGTGTCCCAGGCCACCGCCCAGAGCGTGTAGGTCGGATCGACCATCATGCCGCGCGTATTGAAACGGTTGGTCTCGGGCCAGACGTAGAAGTTGACGTTGGCCGGCAGCTGCACCGTCTTCACCACTTCCTCGACCGGCCACTCGGTTCCCACCTGCTCGTGGCGCTGCACCTGGTACTGGCTGCCGTCGCTGTTCCACTTGATCGAGAAGTGCACGCCGCTGGTGATGGCGCGGGAGCGCGCCCAACGGTAGTCCGCGATGATGTGCTTGGTGGCGCTGTTGATGTCCTCTCTCGAGGTGTCGATGTGGGGCAGACCCGACGCGATGAGGATTCCGAAGATGGCCACTGCGGTCATCAGCTCGACCAAGCTGAATCCCGACTGGCCACGGAGGCCTACTCTGCCATCGCTGGTCATTGTCACCTCGACTCTCTTCGAACGCGCGAAGTGATTGCCGTGCAAGCGATGGACCACGATCGCCACGGCTGGGGGGCATGGGCGGATGCGTCGAGTGCGGCAGGATTCCCCCGACTCGGCACGTTACTTTTTTGCCGCTGGGGATTCGTTGTCGCCGGGACGAGGTGCGGCGGTCACCCAGGTGGGGGCGTCAGTCGTCGCGGCCGCTCAGGTAATCCGCCAGGATTTCGCGGCTGTGCTCGTCCTCGTGGCAGTGGACGCAGAGATTCTCCCAGTTGCTGCCGTTCGGGGGGTTGTTGTCGTGGTTGCCGTCCTTGTGGTGGACGGTCAGCAGGTGCAGATTCGAGGCGTCGAACTCGCGCGCGCACTTGGCGCAGATCCATCCGTGCAGGGCCAGCGAGCGTTCGCGATAGCCCTCGCTGCGCTGCCGCGCCGCCGCCCGGGCGTCGCGGATCAGGGCTCCGGCGTCGACGGTCGCGGTGCCGCGCCGGCGGCGCGACGGACGAAAGCTCCGGGTCATGACGTCTCCTTCCGGTCAGTGCCGTACCTCGAACCCGCTCAGCGGCTCGGTGGCGTCCAGCTCGACTCTCTGCAGGGAGTCGACGCGCGCCCCGGGCGGGCCCGACCCGCACCACGCGGCGAACTCGCGCAGCGCCGCTTCGTCGCCTTCGGCGGCGATCTCGACGCTGCCGTCCGCGGCGTTTCGCACCCAGCCGCGAACGCCGCGGCGCCGCGCCTCGCGCACGGTCGAATAGCGGAAGCCCACCCCTTGGACGCGTCCCTTCACGACCATGAGGACACGTTTCATCGCCTCTCCGCCCCCGAGCCGTCGAGCAACCGCTCGAGCTCCCTCTCGTCCAGGATTCGCACGCCCAGCTTACGGGCCTTGTCGACCTTCGATCCCGGCTCTTCGCCCGCCACCACGAAGTCCGTCTTGCCGCTGACACTGCCGGTCACTTTACCGCCCCTCTCCTCGATGCGGCGGACGGCGGCGTCGCGCGGGACCGACAGCGCGCCGGTGAGCACGAAGGTCTTGCCCTGCAGCTCGCCGGAGCGCCTGCGCCGCTGTGCCCGCGGGCGCACGCCGGCCTCCAGCAAGCGCGCGATGATCCTGCGGTTGGCGGGCAGCTGGAAGAACGCCCGCACCTCGCGCGCCGTCTCGGGTCCGATCTCGCGCACCTGCAGGAGGGCGTCCTCGTCCGCCTGCTCGAGGGCGTCGACGTCGCCGAACTCGTCCGCCAGGAGCGAGGCGACGTGCTCCCCGACGTGCGGAATGCCGAGGCCGTGGACGAGCCGCGCGAGGGTGGTGTCCTTGCTGCGCTCGATCGCCTCGACCAGGTTGCGGGCCGACGTCTCGCCCATGCGCTCGAGCGGGACCAGCTGCTCCGGGCCGAGGTGGTACAGGTCGGCCACGTCGTTGACCAGCCCGTGCTCGACCAGCTGCTCGACGAGCTTCTCCCCCAGACCGTCGATGTCGAGCGCGTGCTTGGAGGCGAAGTGCCGGATCACCTCGCGCCGCTTCGCCGGACACTGAAGCCCGATGCAGCGATGGGCCGCGGCACCCTCCTCGCGGATCACCGGGCTGCCGCACACCGGGCAGTGCTCGGGCATGCGGAACTTCCTCTCCACGCCCGTGCGCTTCCCGGTGATCACCTGCACGACGTAGGGAATGACGTCGCCGGCGCGCTCGACCAGCACGGTGTCGCCGATGCGTACGTCCTTGCGCTCGACCTCGTCCATGTTGTGCAGCGACGCGTTCGAAATGGTGACGCCGCCGACCGCGACGGGCTCCAGCTCGGCGACCGGCGTGACGACGCCCGTGCGCCCGACCGAGGGGACGATGTTCGCGACCCGGGTGGTGCCCTGCTGTGCCTTGAACTTGAACGCGATCGCCCAGCGCGGCGAGCGCGACACCTCGCCGAGGCGTCGCTGCAGGTCGGTCCGATTCACCTTGGCCACGACGCCGTCGACCTCGTAGTCGAGCTCGCCGCGCCGCTCCGCCATGCGGCGGTGGTAGTCGACCACCGCCTCGGCGCCGGCGCGCACTTCGTTCAGAGGGTTGACCTTGAGCCCCCAGGCCCGCAGCGCTTGCAGGAACTCCCACTGGTTCTCGAAGCTGGCGCCCTCCACCCGTCCGGCGCCGTGGAAGAAGACGTCGAGCGGCCGGCGCGCGGTGATGCGCGAATCGAGCTGGCGCAGGGAGCCGGCGGCGGCGTTGCGCGGATTGGCGAAGGCCGCCTCGCCCGCCCGCGCGCGTTCCTCGTTCAGGCGGTCGAAGTCGTGGCGCGGGAAGATCACCTCGCCGCGCACTTCGAGGCGCTTCGGCGGCGCGCCGTGCCGGCCCCGTCCGTGTCGCAGCCGCAGCGGCACGGCGCGAATGGTCCTGACGTTGGCGGTGACGTTCTCGCCGTTGATCCCGTCGCCCCGCGTCGAAGCGATCTCCAGCTCGCCGTCGACGTAGACGACCTCCACCGCCACACCGTCGAGCTTGGGCTCGGTGACGTACTCGACGGACTCGCTCGTGTGCAGCTGGCGGCGCACGCGCTCGTCGAACTCCGTCAGCTGCTCGACCGTCATCGCGTTGTCGAGCGACAGCATGGGCAGCGAGTGGCGGACGGACTCGAACTTCTCGGCCGGCGGCGCTCCGACCCGCTGCGTCGGCGACGTCGGGCTGCGCAGCTCCGGATGCTCCTCCTCCAGCGCGGCGAGGCGCCGGAAGAGCCGGTCGTACTCCTCGTCGGAGATCACCGGCTCGTCGAGCACGTAGTAGCGCCGGTTGTGCTCCTCGATCTCGCCGCGCAGGCGTTCGACCTCGGCCCGCGGCGAGGGAGGCGTCGATGCTCCCCGAGACGACACGGCTCACAATATAGCGTCTTCGCGCGGCGCGCCCAACGCGGCGCGAGACGGCACCAGGTCCGGCTTTCGGCTTGACGTCGACGCGCACGGGCGCGTATATGGCTCAAAGCGTTGCTTGAAGAACTGTGTTGCACATGCTGCTCGCGTCGAGAACGCCGAATCCGATGCCGACCCGCCACGCAGGTGAATTGCCGGGAGTAGCGAGGGACGGTCGGTTTTCAGGAGGCGGGTGACGCCGGGGCGCCTCGGCAGCGACGTCGCACGCAGGGCACCAGGTAGGGGAGCGGAAGCGAGAGGGGACGAGGGCGTGAGGACGGCCGGCAGGAGCGGTGCAGGGAATGGCCGCCGGAGGGCAAGGGGTGGCGTGGAGAGGCTGACGGCGCGCCGCCTCGGACTCGTCGTGGTTCTGTGCCTGTCGGTCGGCCCGATCCGAGCCCAGGCGAACACCCGCTCGCAGCAGCTCTACGCCAAGGCGCTCCTCCCCTTTCACGCGCAGCGCTGGCAAGAGGCGTACGTACTACTCGACCAGGCCAGCAAGGCCGATCCCAGCGACGCGCTGGCGATCTACTACCACGGGTTGGCGGCAGCCCGGTTGGGGTTCGCGAAGGAGGCCATCGCCGACGTCGAGCGGGCGCTGGCGCTGCGCTCCGACTTGCCGGGCGGAGCGCTGAACCTCGGCATCCTGTACTTCGAAACGGGCCAGTTCGACAGCGCCGAGGACTGGCTGCAGCAAGCCTATCGCTTGCCGCACGATCGCTTCGCCGCGGCTCTCTACCTGGGTCTCTCGCACTACCGGCGCGGCGACGACGCGGGCGCGCGCACGTATCTGGCCGACGCCGCGAAGGATCCGGCGCTGCGGCCGGCCGCTCGCTATTACGACGCGCTGGCGCTCCTGCACCAGGGTCGCTCGGCGGAGGCGCGCGGGGTGCTGGCGGAGGTGCAGACCCAGAGCCCGGACACCGAGGTCGGGCAGATCGCGCAGGCGTATCTGTCGAAGGGCGCGGGCGAGCAGAAGGTGGCGGCGGCGCCGGAGGCCGAGAAGCCGTGGTCGGTGCACGGGGACGTCGGCTTCCAGTACGACACCAACGTCGTGCTGGCGCCGGACAGCGGGGCGGTGAAGCAGAGCCGCTCGATCGGCAGCCAGAGCGACGGGCGCACGGCGCTGGCCGTCGGCGGCAGCTACCGCTTGTTCGACACGGCGCAGGCGCGCGGCGTCCTCTCCTATGATTTCTACCAGAGCCTCAACTTCGACCGCAGCGACTTCGACCTGCAGGGCCACCGAGTGCGCCTCGATCTGGCTTCCCAGCCGCGTCGCCTGGGCGCGAGTCGGACGGGTCTGCAGTTCGGGGTCTCCGGCCTGTACGACTTCTACCTCCTCGACTTCGCCGGCTACTACCAGGAGGGGAGCGGCACCCCCTGGGTGACCCTGTTCACCGGCAACGCGGCGGCCACCCAGCTCTACTACCGGTTCCGCAGCCGCGACTTCCTCGACAACCCCTTCGACCCGCTGCGCGACGCGTTCAACAACGCCGTCGGCGTGCGCGAGCACCTCCTGCTCGGCGCGGCCGACCGGGTTCTGAGCTTCGGCTACCAGTGGGAGGACAACGATCCGCTGTCGAAGGACGGAACGGACTTCGCTTTCTATGCGCACCAGTTCGACGCCGACCTGCGCTTTCCGGTGCTCGACTGGGCGAACGGGATCGCCGGCTACGCGCTGCGTCTGGAGGAATACAAGCACGTCAACAGCCGCACCGATTATACGCTGCACCGGCACGACTACGAGAACCAGCTGGTGCTGCGGCTGGAGCGGCCGCTGATCCCGCACCTGATCGCCAGCCTGGAGTACCTCGGGGTGTTGAACGGATCCAACCTGTCCGAGTTCGAGTACAACCGGCACATCGTCTCGGCCGGGGTGCGGTTGGTGTTCTGAGGTGAGGAGTGACGCGACCATGATGCGACGCATACTCACGTACACGGCGGCGCTCCTGCTCGCGGTGGCCGCTCTGGCACCCGCCGGCGCGATCGCCCAATCCGAGGTCGGGAGCGTGGTCAGCGTGGTCGGGGCCGTCGACGTGCAGCGCGGCGGCAGAGGCGAGTGGCAGACCGCCATGGTCGGCACTCCCCTGTTCGTCTCCGACGAGGTCCGCACCGGTCCGGGCGCCGCGAGCAAGCTGCTGTTCCAGGACGACAGCGTCGTCGATCTGGCCGCCGACACCCGGATCTCCGTGGCGCGCTATGCGACGGGCGGGCAGGCGGAGGCGCGATCCCTGCTGCGGCTGGTCTCCGGCAAGCTGCGCGCCCTGATCGGCGAAGGCACCGGAGGAGACCGGACGCGTTACGAGATCGAGACGCCCACTGCCGTTGCGCGGGCGCAAGGCGCCGTCTTCATCGTCCGCTACGCAGCCGCCGACAAGCTCACCGACGTCGTGGCGATCGAGAACGACGTCGAGGTGCAGGGTAAGATCGGGGTCATCGGCCCGGGCGTGAAAGTGGGCCCGGGAGAGCTCACGCAGGTGCACGCCGGCCGCTTCCCGTCCCCGCCCGAGCGAGTCCCGGAGGGGCAGATGGCGGAGTACGCGAGCGGGCTCGAGATCATCGGCACGGGCAGCCGCGACAGTCTGGACGTCGGAAGCCCGGTCGTCGAAGCCCATCCGCTGCGCCCCGAGGACCGGCCCCAGGTCGCTCGCGGCGCCGCCGCGGGCGCGCCCGAAGTCTCCTACCTGCACCCCGCGGTGCCGGGCGAGACGCTCATCGATCAGCTGTCGCCGGACGTGCGCGCCAACACCCAGCCGATCCTCGAGTACAAGAAGTTCCCGGCCAGTGAGCCGGTTCCGCCCCAAGACCGTCCGGGCAATTAGCCCGTCAACATTTTCATTAAAATGACGGTGCTCGGCCCCGCAGATGCTGGCAGCGCTCCGGATTTGCACCTGCAGCGGTATCTTCCGTGGCTCCCGTCGGGTTGGTACGCCCCGTGCTCAGACGAGGGTCGGTAGATTGGATGGACCCGATGGAGCAAGAGAACGACACCGCCCGCAAGCAAGTCATCCTGTTGGTCGACGACGAGCAGGACCACCTGATCATCACCAGCCGCTTTCTCGAGAGCCAGGGCTACAGCTGCGTGTGCGCCGATCGAGGCTGGGAGGCCCTGCGGCTGCTGAACGAGCAGCCGGTGGATCTCATTCTCCTCGATCTGCACATGCCGGGCATGGACGGCTACTGCCTGGCCGAGAACATCCTCTCTCGGGAGGGTTTTCGCTCCATCCCCATCGTGGCCTTCAGCTGCTACGACCTGACTCGCTTCAAGCAGCGCGCAATGCGAGCCGGCATGGCGGACTTCATTCCCAAGCCGGTCGACCGGGCGCGTCTGCTGGCGACGGTGCGCGACCAGCTCAGCCTGCGCCAGCGGCTGAGCAAGCTCACGGCGGTGGAAGACGGCCTAGGCGATGCCGTCCCCACCGCAGTGCCCTCCTGAACGGAAGCTCTCCTTTGGAAATTCGCCCCCGTGCGCGCTTCGCGCTCCGATGGGCTCGGCCCCGCGAGCCAAGCCCGCGGGACCTCCTCGTCCTTTGGAAATTCGCCCCCGTGCGCGCTTCGCGCTCCGATGGGCTCGGCCCCGCGAGCCAAGCCCGCGGGGCTCCTGGTCCGTGCGAAGCTCATGGCGACTTCGGCGGCGGCGGCTCGGGACGCCGTCTTGAATTCGATGGTGGGGCGGGTTTATGGTTTTCCGACCGATTGCCCCGTTTCCCGGGAAAGGAGAAGTCCGTGGCCAACGTCAGCGAAGTCAGTGATGGTTCCTTCGACCAGGAGGTCTTGAAAGCGCAAGTGCCGGTGCTGATCGATTTCTGGGCTCCGTGGTGTGGTCCCTGTAAAGCGATCTCCCCCGTTGTGGAGCAGCTGGCGGGCGAGTACGGCGACCGCCTCAAGGTCGTGAAGATGAACGTCGACGACAACCCGCAGACCCCGTCTCGTTACGGCGTGCGCGGAATTCCGAATCTCATTCTCTTCAAGGCCGGAGAAGTGGCGGACCAGATCGTCGGCGCGGTCCCCAAGGCACATCTGGTGAAGGCGATCGATCGCGTTCTGCAGTGAGCGCCTGCAGCGCGCCGCCGATCGAATCGGCTGAGTGCTGCGGTGCGCAAGGGGCCCGAACACACCGTGTCGGGCCCTTTTTTTCGCCGCGACCGCCTTCAGAACGTGAAGCGCCGCATGCTGACGTTCATGAGCAGGCCGACGGCGGCGAGCAGCGCCAGCATCGAGGAGCCGCCGTAGCTGAAGAACGGCAGGGTGATGCCGACCACCGGCAGCGCGCCGCTGGTCATCGCCACGTTGATCGCCACCTGCCAGAACACCGTGGCGGTGAGCCCCACTGCCAGCAGGGCGCCGAGGTTGTCGCGCGCCTTGGTGGCGATCACCAGCCCGCGCAGGATCAGCGCCGCGTAGAGCGTCAGCAGCAACGCCGAGCCGACGAAGCCCCACTCCTCGGCGTACACCGAGAAGATGAAGTCGGTGTGCTGCTCGGGAAGGAAGTTCAGCTGGTTCTGGGTGCCGTGCAGATACCCCTTGCCGGAGAACATGCCCGAGCCGATCGCGATCTGCGACTGGCGGACGTGATACCCCGAGCCGAGCGGGTCGGCCTGCGGGTCGAAGAAGCTGACCAGGCGCTTCTGCTGGTACGGCTTGAGGTGGTGCCACGCGTACGGCAGCGCCGGCGCGACGATCAGGAACGCGAGCAGCACCAGGCGCAGCGGCAGACCGGCGACCAGCAGGACGGTGAACGCTCCGAGGCCGAGGATGATCACCGTCCCCAGGTCCGGCTGGCGCAGGACCAGAAGGGTCGGGGCGGCGAGCAGGAGGACGGGGACGATGAGGCGCCGCAGCGGCAGACGCTTCTCGCCCGCCGTGCGATGCAGGTGCGTGGCCAGAGCCACCACCAGGCCGATCTTCATGAACTCCGACGGCTGCAGCGCCACGGGCCCGAAGCTCAGCCAGCGGCGGGCGCCGCCGCCGGTGACGCCGATGATCGGCACCAGCGCCAGCAGCAGCAGCAGGACGCCGTACACCGCGTAGCCCCAGCGGTTGAGGAGCCGGTAGTCGATGCCGAGCATCGCCACCAGAACGACCAGGCCGAGCAGCGTCCAGGCGCCCTGGCGGATGGCGTAGGAGCTGATCGGCCGGCCCGGGCTGTAGGTCGCGCTGAGGATGGTCAGAAGCCCGCAGCCGACGACCAGCAGGGCCAGGATCAGCAGCGGCCACTCGACGTGTGCCAGCAGCCGGCGATCAATTCTGAGCATGCGGTTCTCCGCTCTCCTTGCGCGCGTACCGCGTCGCCGTCCACCGCTCCGCCAGCCGAGCGCGCGCTTCGATGACGTCGCGCACCACCGGCGCCGCCACCGCTCCGCCTCCGCCGTCGGCGTGCTCGACGATCGCCGCCACCGCCACGGTGGGATCCTCGGCGGGCGCGAAGGCGACGAACCAGGCGTGATCGCGCTGCTGCCACGGGAGCTTGTTCGCCGGCACGCGCTCGCGGCCGAGCGTCACGACCTGGGAGGTGCCGGTCTTGCCGGCCACGGTGACGTCCGCCAGCGCGGCTTTCTTGCCGGTTCCCTGCGGGGTATTGACGACGTCGCGCAGAGCCGCCTGGACCTGGGCCAGAGCCGTCTTGCGCACCGGCAACTGGGCCAACAGCTCGGGCTCGAAGTCGCGCACCACGCTGCCGTCCGGAGCCAGAACGCGTTTGACCAGACGGGGCCGATAGCGCACGCCGGTGGCCACGGTGGCGATCATCTGTGCCATCTGCAGTGGCGTCGCGGTCACGTACCCCTGACCGATGGCCACCGACAGGGTCTCGCCCGGATACCACGGCTGCCGGAAGCGGCGCTTCTTCCACTCGGTGTCGGGAATGACGCCGGTCTTCTCGTTCTCCAGCTTGATGCCGGTGGGAAGGCCGAGCCCGAAGGCGCGCGCGTACTGGGCGATCGTATCGATGCCGAGGCGCTGCCCGACCTGGTAGAAGAACACGTCGCAGGACTGCACCAGGGCGTCGTGGACGTTCATCGACCCGTGACCACCGCGCTTCCAGCAACGGAAGTCGTGGTTGCCGAAGTGCAGCTTGCCGCCGCAGTGAATGCGCGTGAAGGGGTTGATGATCCCCTCCTCGAGCGCCGCGGTGGCGACGATGATCTTGAAGGTCGAGCCGGGCGGATACTGGCCCTGTACCGCGCGCGCCGTCAGCGGCCGGCGCGGGTGCTGCAGCAGCTCGCGCCACTCGCTGACGCGGATGCCGTGCGTGAAGTGGTTCGGGTCGAACGACGGATGGCTCACCATGGCGAGCACGTCGCCGTTGCGCGGGTCGATGGCGACGACCGAGCCGGCGCGGTCGCCGAGCGCCGTCTCGGCGGCGTGCTGCAGGTCCAGGTCGATGGCCAGCACCAGGGTGTTTCCCGGCGTCGCCTCCTCCTCCTGCAGGACGCGCAGCTCGCGCCCCAGGGCGTCGACCTCGACCTGCTGGCCGCCGTTCTGCCCGCGCAGGTACTTCTCCCACTCCTTCTCCAGCCCCGCCTTGCCGATCAGGTCGCCCGGCCGATAGCCGCGGTCCTCCGCCAGCTCGGCGGGGTTGACTTCGCCCACGTGCCCGAGCACGTGCGCCAGCACCTCCCCCTCCGGATAGCTGCGGCGCGGCGTGATGCGCAGGCTCACCCCGGGCAGATCGAGCTGATGCGTCTCCAGCGCCACCACCTGGTCCCAATCGAGGTCCCGCTTCACCAGGATCTCCTCGAAGGGGGGGCGCCCGCTGGCCCGATCGAGGATCGCCTTCGTCTCGGCCGTGCTCTGCTGGAGGAAGTTGGCGAGGTTCTCGACCGTCGTCTCGAGATCGCGGGCGTCCTCCGGAACGATCACCGCGTCGAAGGAGGCCTGGCTGTCGATCAGCACGCGCCCGTCGCGGTCGAGCACGCGGCCGCGCGTCGCCGTGATGCGGCGCAGGCGGATGCGATTGTTCTCCGAGAGCGCGGCCATCTCCTCGCCGCGCAGCACCTGCAGGGTCCACAGGCGCGCCATGAGCAGACCGACGACGACGACCGTCGCGGCCGCGCACCAGTTGAGGCGCCGCCGCACCGTCGGGGAGACCTCGTGCGCGCCGAACACGCCCTACTCCCCCATCGTCGGCCGGCGTCCCGCCACACCCGCCCCGCTCAGGCCTCGCGCTCGTCGGGCAGCCGGGCGCCGCCCAGGACGGCGAACACCGCGGGAGCCAGCACCGCCGCAAGCGCGCCGTTGATCACCAGATCCCATCCCAGCGTGTTCCAGGACTCGTCGAATCCCAAAAAGGTCGCCACCAACACCACGATCGCCGTCGTCTTCACCAGTGACGCCAGAAAGACCAGCACCACCTTGGAGACGACGTTGTCCACCCAAAGGCGGCGGCAGGTCAAGTAGACGAGCACAAAGACCAGCACCATGCCGAAGGAGTTGAGGCCCGTCGCGCTGCCCGACACGCTGTCCTGCAGGTAGCCGAGCAGGAACGCGCCGGTGACGCCGCCCACCGTATGGCGGTGCAGCCCGAGGTAGACGCAGAGGATCAACAGCAGGTCGGGCGCCGGGCGTCCGAACGGCAGCGCCTGCAGGACCGTCGTCTCGAGCAGCACCGCCAGACCGGCCGCCAGCCCTATCACGGCCGCGGTACGCATCAGGAGCGCGGCTCGTCCACCTGCACGGTCGCGTCGACGATGAGCACTTCCTCGAGGCGGTCGAGGGGCGCGCTCGGACGCACGACCGCGACCTGCAGAAGGTCGCGGTGGCGGCGGCCGACGTCGACGACCTCGCCGATCACCGCCCCTTTCGGAAAGATGCCGTCCAGCCCCGAGGTCATCACCAGATCGCCGCTTCGCACGTCCGCGTCGCGTCCCACGTAGTTCATGTAGCAGTCCCGCTCCGGCCCGCCCTGGACGATGCCGCGCGCCCGGCTGCGCTGCACGATCGCATCGATGCCGCTGTTGTGATCGGTGAGCAGGAGGACGCGCGCCGAGCGCCGCCCGACCTCGGAGATCTGCCCGACGACGCCCTGCGGAGCCAGCACCGCCATGCCGCGCCGGACGCCGTCCGCCTCGCCCCGATCGACGGTCAGGGTGTGGAACCAGGGCAGCGGATCGCGCGCGATCACCCGCGCGCCGTAGACGGTTCCCCGCAGCCGCGAGCGAAACTGCAGAAGGTCGCTGAGCCGCCGGTTCGCCTGCTCGACCTCGCCCAGGCGGACGATCTCGGACTGCAGCGCGGCGACGCGCTCGCGCAGGTCCTCGTTCTCGCGCCGCGTCTCGACCAGGGCCATGTAGCCGAACCAGATCTGGTCGACCCCCCGGCGCAGCCAGGTGAAGCCGACCTGAAACGGCGCCAGCCCGTCGAGGAGCACGCGCGCCACCGGATCGCGGTGCGAACGGGACCGGGCGCTGGCGGAGAAGAGGACGAGGGACAACAGCAGCAGAGAGCCGGAGGTCAGGAGAATCCGATTTCTCCGAATGAACTCCAACATGCCCGAAGGTCGGCGGCCGGCGTGGACCCGCGCGGCGCGCTCACTGCATCGTGACGTCTTTCAGCAGCGCGAGCTCGTCCAGCACCTTGCCGGCGCCCATGACGACCGCGGTCAGCGGGTCGTCGGCCAGGATGACGGGCAGGCCCGTCTCCTCGCGCAGCAGCACGTCGAGGTTGCGCAGCAGCGCGCCGCCGCCGGCGAGGACGATCCCCTTGTCGACGATGTCCGACGCCAGCTCCGGGCGGCGTCCTCTCCAGGGCGATGCGCACCGCGTCGACGATCTGGCTGATCGGCTCGAGCAGCGAATCGCGAATCTCCTCGTCCGACACCTCGACCGTCTTCGGCACCCCCGCCACCAGGTCGCGCCCCTTGATCTCCATCGTCTGGATCTCGTTGCCGGGGTACGCCGAGCCGATCGTGATCTTGATCAGCTCCGCCGTGCGCTCGCCGACGAGCAGGTTGTACTTCCGCTTGATGTACTGGACGATCGCCTCGTCCATCTTGTCGCCCCCGACGCGCACCGACTTGGAGAAGACGATGCCCTTCAGGGAGATGACCGCCACCTCGGTGGTGCCGCCGCCGATGTCGACGATCATGTTGCCCGTCGCCTCGGTGATCGGCAGACCGGCGCCGACCGCCGCCGCCATCGGCTCCTCCATGAGGTAGACCTCGCGGGCGCCGGCGGACTCGGCGGACTCCTTGACCGCCCTCTTCTCCACCTCGGTGACGCCGAAGGGCACGCAGATGACGATGCGGGGACGCACCAGGGCCTTGCGGTTGTGGATCTTCTGGATGAAGTAGCGGAGCATCGCCTCGGTGATGTCGAAGTCCGCGATCACGCCGTCCTTCAACGGGCGGATGGCGACGATCGAACCGGGCGTGCGGCCGAGCATCTTCTTCGCCTCGGCGCCGACCGCCAGCACGCGGCGGCCGCCGCGCGCATCCTTCTGCACGGCGACCACCGAAGGCTCGTTGCAGACGATGCCCTCGCCCTTGACGTAGATCAGCGTATTGGCCGTCCCCAGATCGATCGCGAGATCGTTCGAGAACATGCCGAGCAGGAAGTTCAGAATCATTGCCCGCCGTTCTTGGTATCTGCCCCGTGGTGCGCTGCGTTATGACGGGGCGTGCGTACCAGAATTCCCCAACCAGGGCAAGGTGGAACCGGGCAAGTTTGCTTTTGCGGGAGCCCTTCATTAGGGTGTCCCACTTTGCAGGAGTAACGACACGTGCTGGATTCGTTGCGCAAGAACGCCTCCGAGAGTCTTGCCCTCAAGATCATCTTCGGCGTCATCGTCGTCGTGTTCATGTTCTGGGGTATCGGGACCGTCGGGCTGAACCAGATGGAGCTCGTCGCCAAGGTGAACGACGAGGTCATCACCACGCAGGACTTCAACCGCGCCTACCAGAATCTTTCCCGCGCCTTTCGCAACATGTCGCAGCAGAGCGCCCCCGAGGCGTTCCTCCGCAAGCAGGCGCTCGAGCAGCTCATCAACACCGAGCTTCTCAGCCAGGAGGCGCATCGGCTCGGGCTGCGGGTGGGCGAGGAGGAGCTGCGCGACTCGATCGCCGCCATCTCCGCCTTTCAGGTCGACGGGCATTTCGAGAAGCAGGCCTACCTGAACACGCTGCAGGCGAACGGCCTCAAACCGGCCGACTTCGAGGAATCACAGCGCCGTCAGCTCCTGGTGACGAAGCTTCAGGAGCTGGTGACGGCGGGCGTCCACGTCACCGACGCCGAGGTGAAGGAGCGCTACCGCTACGAGAACTCCCAGGTGGAGCTGCGCTTCGTCCGTATCCCGGCGGCCAGCTTCCGCGACAAGGTGACCATCGACGACGCGGAGCTGAAGAAGTACCTCGCCGACAACCCGGACCGTTTCCGCGAGCCGGAGCGCGTCCGCATCAGCTACCTGCTCTTCCGGCCGGAGGACTTCGCGGGCGAGGTGAAGCCCAGCGACGAGGACATTCGGGTCTACTACGATTCGCACAAGGAGGAGTACCGCAAGCCGGAGGAGGTGCGGGCGCGCCACATCCTGTTCAAGATTCCCGCCGTCGCCACCGACGAGCAGAAGGCCGACATCCGCAAGCGCGCCGACGAGGCGCTCGAGCGCGCCAAGAAGGGAGAGGACTTCGCCGCCCTGGCGCGCGAGTACTCGCAGGATCCGACCGCCGCCGAGGGAGGCGACCTCGGCTTCTTCGCGCGCGGCGTGATGTCGGCGCCGTTCGACGAAGCGGCCTTCCAGCTCGCCCCAGGCGCCATCAGCGGCCTGGTGGAGACGCCGGCGGGACTGGAGATCATCAAGGTCGAGGAAAAGCACGCGGCCTCGGTCGAGCCTCTCGAGGCCGTTCGCAAGAGCATCGTCGAGGCGATCCAGAAGAACCGGGCGCGCGGCGTCGCCCTGCAGAAAGCGGAAGACGCCCAGGACCGGCTGCTCGACGGCGACCAGCTCGACGCCATCGGGACCGACGACGGCCTGACGGTGCAGACGACGCCGCCTTTCGCTGGCGCCGAGCCCGTGCCCGGGCTGGGCAAGAGCGCCGACCTGACCAAGTCGGCCTTCGCCACGGCGGCGAACGACTCCGGGGAGATCGTCACGCTCGACTCCGGCTACGTGGTCTTCACGGTCGGCGAGCACATCGACAGCTACGTGCCCGAGCTCGACAAGATCCGCGACAAGGTCGAGTCCGCCCTGCGCGAGAAGAAGGCGGAGGACATGGCGGCCGCGCATGCCAAGGAGCTGCTCGAGAAGCTGAAGGCGAGCAAGAACATCGAGGCTCTGGCCCAGCAGGAGAACGTGACCGTCGAGGAGACGGGGCCGTTCGGTCGTCAGGCCAGCTACATCGCCAAGCTCGGCAGCGTTCCGGACCTCGCGGAGGCGGCCTTCCGGCTGACCGAGCAGGACCCTGTCGCCCCCGGCGTGTACTCGGCGAACGGGGACGCCGTCGTGGCCGTGCTGGCGAAGCAGATCCCTGCCGACGAGTCCAAGTTCCAGTCGGACAAGGCGGCGCTGAAGCAACGCATGGAGCAGGCCCTCGAGAACGTCACCCTGCAGCAGTTCCTCACCGAGCTGAAGAACGGGGCGCAGATCGAGCTCGGCCAGGGCTACACGACGACCGCCGGCAAGATCTGAGCCGTGCGGCGCGACCCGCGCGGCCCGATCGTCTCCGCGCCGCGCCGCCGCGCACGCTCGAACCGGGCCGGGCGACCTCGGCACCGGGCCGGGCACTCGGTCCTGGTCAAAGGATGGGGAGAGGGAATATTCTGCGACGCGAGGACGGCAATTCGAATCCGGAGATGGTGCACGGCCCCGAAAAGCGAGAGGGACGGCTCGCCGAGCCGCCCACCGACGCGTTTTTTCTGCCCGGCGGCGACCGCGGCTGCCTGCTCGTTCACGGCCTGACCGGTACTCCCTACGAAATGCGCTATCTGGGCGAGCGCCTGCACGGGGCCGGTTACACGGTGGCCGGAGTGCGCCTGGCCGGCCACGCATCGAGCGTCGAGGAGCTCGAGCGCTGCCGCTGGCAGGACTGGTACGCCTCCGCCGAGAGCGGTCTGGCGGAGCTGCGGCAGAGCTGCTCCTCGGTCGCCGCCATCGGCCTGTCGCTGGGGAGTCTGCTCGTTCTGCGTTTGGCGCACGCCGAGCCCGCCGTGTCCTGTCTGGCCCTCCTCTCGACGGCGCTCGTCCTCGCCAATCCCTGGCCGGCGCGCCTCGCGGCCGTCGGCCGCCTGTTGGTGCCGCTGCTGCCCGCGCGGCTGCGCTACGTCGACAAGCGGGGCAGCGACATCGCCGACCCGGAGGCGCGCGCGGTCCATCCGGGATACGGCCGCATGCCCCTGCGCAGCGTTCTGCAGCTCGTCGAGCTCGAGCGCCAGGTGCGCGCCCTGTTGCCCGAGATCGAGCAGCCGGCGATCGCCATTCAGGGGCGGCACGACCACACGACGCCCCCATCCAACCTGGCCATTCTGCAGAACGGCCTGCCCCACCTGCGCGAGACGGTACTGCTGCCGGCGAGCCACCACGTGATCACCGTCGACGTGGAGCGGCAGCGGGTGGCAAACGAGGTGCTCCGCTTCATCGGCTCGGTGCTCGGCTCGCCGGGCTCGACCGTCGCGCCGGGGGCGCGACCGGCATCCGCGAGCGGGGCGTGAACGACGCATCGAGCCCGGCCGGCCTGTGCGATCGATGTCGCCACGCCCGCCGCATCGAAAGCGGGCGTGGCTCGGTCTTCCTGCTCTGCCGGCTGGCGCACGGCGACATGGACTTTCCCCGCTACCCGCGCCTGCCCGTGCTCGAGTGCCGCGGCTTCGAGCCCGCTCCGGATCCGGATGCGACCCGATCTCGATGACGAGATGACGCCGGCCGCCGCGCCGCCGCGTCCGGCCGAACGGGACGCGCCCCTCGCTCTGCTCGACCGCCACCCGCTGCGTGCCATCGTCGACCTCGCCGCGCCGACGACGGCGGTCATGATGATCGCCACGACCTCGAACATCCTGCAGACGTACTTCGTCAGCCGCCTCGGCGACGTCTCCATTGCGGCGATGTCGCTCGTCTTTCCGATCTCGCTCATCGTCATCACCGTGATGAGCGGCGGCCTCGGGGCCGGGGTGTCCTCCGCCATCGCGCGCAACCTCGGCGCCGGCCACGTCGGCCGGGCGCGCGCGGCGGCCGAGCACGCCTTGCTGCTGTCGATGGGGGCGGCCGTGGTCTTCACGGTAGGGCTCGAGCTCGGCGCCGGGGCGATCTTCCACGTCATGGGCGGCCGCGACGAGGTCCTGCGCCAGGCGACCCTCTTCGGGCGCACCCTGTTCGCCGGTCTCGCCATCAGCTTCGCGTGTGGCACCTTCGACAGCATCATGCGCGGCGAGGGCAACGTGCGGATCCCCGCCTTCTGCGCGACGCTCTCCCTGGTCCTGCAGATCGTTCTCACCCCGCTGCTGATGTTCGTCGCCGATCTCGGCCTCGTCGGCGCGCCGCTCGCCACCCTGGGCGGCCAGCTCATCGGCTCCCTGCCGCGCGCCCGCCACATCTTCGGAGGCCATGGCGTAGTCCATCCCCGCGTCTTTCCGGCCAGCGTCGCGCGCCGCCACTTCGCGGAGATTCTGCGCGTCGGCATACCCGCCTCCCTCTCCGCCGGGCTCAACTACGTCGCGCTCATCGTCCTGACGGCCATCCTCGCCCACCTGGGCCCCGAGTACCTGGCGGCCTACGGCCTCGGCACGCGCCTCGACTTCCTGCTCTTCTCCATCGGCTACGGCCTCGCGGTGGCGGCTCTGACGTTGATCGGCATGGCTACCGGAGCCCGCCGGCCGGACCTGATCGAGCGCTACGTCACGCGCGCCGGTCTGCTCGCCGTCGGGGTGGTGGCGGTCCCGGTTCTGATCGCCGTCGCCCGGCCGCACCTCTGGCTCGGCATCTTCACGGCCTCGCCCGAGATCCACCGCATCGGGGCGGAGTACCTGCGCGCCGTCGCGCCTTCCTATCTGTTCACGGTCACGGCGATGGTGATCGCGTCTTCCTTCCAGGGAATCGGACGCGCCACCGTGCCGCTGGCGGTGATGATCGTGCGCGTTGCCGCGGTGGTGACGGCGGCCCTGGTGCTGACGCGCGCCCTCGGCTGGGGCGCGCAATCGGTGTTCGTCGCCATCGCCGCCGGCAATGTCTTCTCCTGCCTGACCCTCGCCTCGCTCTTCCGGGTCGCGATCCTGCGCCTGCGCCGCGAAGCGCCGGCACAGCCGGTCGAGAGACCCCTCTCCACCGTAGCCACGAGGTAGATCGATTGTCGGGGACGGAGGGGGACGGAGGGGACGTAGGGCCGGGTCGGCCGAGTTCGTCAAGTCGGCCGACTCGGCCCTACGTCCCGAAAGGAGTGCGACTCAAAGCGCTATCCCAACGGCCTGCCCGACAACATCCCGCACGACTTCTACGATCGGCATCTCGCCGACCAGGCACTGGCGGATCTGCAGGCCGTCATAGACCAAGTGCAGCGCTTCGTCACGGCCTGAGCTCGCGCACACGGAGATCAACGAGAAGCTGGCGGCAGCGATCCTCATCCGCGCGGGAAAGAAGGGCTGACGATGCGTTTTCAGGGCAGGATCTGCAGGAACGGGAGATGGTGGCTGGCGGAGGTCCCCGTCTTCGACGCGATGACCCAGGGCCGTTCGCGCAAGGAGGCGTTCGAGATGATCTCCGACTGGTTCGCCACCATGGTCGATCGGAGGGGCTTTTCGGTGCAGATCCACCCGACCGGGGCAGACGACTTCGAGGTCGGCTCGGAAGACTCCCGTGCGATGATCAGTCTACTGCTGCGAAGGCAGCGGCAAAGGAGCGGGCTCACCCTGGCCCAGGTGGCGCAGCGCCTCGGCGCAAGATCTCGGAACGCCTATGCGCGTTACGAGCAAGGGGTGTCCGTGCCGACGGTGGAGAAGCTCGACGAGCCTTGGTCGCGGTTACCTTCACGGCGGAGACGGAGGGCGAGCTCAAGCTGCGGGTGATCTTCTCGATGGTTACCTCGCCGTCGAAGCGCCCGTCGCAGCTCAATCGGCCTTGGCTTTGAACTGGCGCGCGTCGCTCTTTAGGACGTTGGCCATGCTCCAGCACGTGCAAAGCCTTCCGCGACCCGGCATAATCCCAGCCATGCCGGAGATCAGCCGCTTCTTCGGAATCGTCATCAAGATGTTCTACAACGATCACCTTCCAGCTCACTTCCACGCCGAATACGGGGAGCACGAAGCGCTGATCGAGATCGACACCCTGGCGGTGTACCGCGGCGCCTTGCCGCGTCGGGCGCTGGCGCTCGTGCTGGAATGGGCCGCGCTCCACCGCACACAGCTCAAACAGGATTGGGAGTTGGCGCGAACCGGGCGGGTTCCCGAGCCGATTGTCCCACTTGATTAGCAAGAGACACGTTATGAAACTGCTACGAGTTCGAGAGGTGGAGGTGGTCGAGGGGTTTCGCCTCCGCTTGACGCTGACCGACGGTTCCACACTCGAGCGCGATGTCGCACCGCTGATGATCGGGCCTGTATTTGAACCGCTCAAGCACAGCCCGCACCTTTTTGGCATGGCGCGCGCTGAGGGCGGAACGGTTGTGTGGCCTAACGGAGCAGACTTGTGTCCGGACGTGCTGATCTGGGACGGACCACCCCCGGAGGAGACGAAGGAAGCCGGTCGCGGCCCACAAGCGTTGGGACGCGGAAAGGGGACGTAATTGGTTTCTTAGTTTATCGAGACTTCGCGGTGGCGGCGCGCAGGGCTCGCAGGTGGCCGGCGATGCCCAATGGTCGCACCTCCAGATCGCCCTTTGGCCAGCGGCCGCGCTGCGGTCGAGAGCCTTGGTCGCGGTTAGCAGCCCGTTGAAAAACCCGGACATGCTTGTCGAAGGGCGTTTCGACTTTTTCAACGGGCTGTTAGCTTCACGGCGAAGACGGCGGGCGCGCTCAAGGTGCCGGTGATCTTCTCGATGGTTACCTCGCCGTCGAAGCGCCCGTCGCAGCTCAATCGGCCTTGGCTTTGAACTGGCGCGCGTCGCTCTTCAGCACGTTGGAGCCGAAGGTCGCCTGCCAGCAGGTCGCGCCCTGGCTGAGCTGGACGGTCAGCGGCGGGTGCAGATCCGTCAGGTCGGGCATCCCGAGATTGGCGCCGCGCCCCTTGACGATGATCTTCGCCTTGCCGGCCTCCCCCTCCTTGAGCAGCACCAGGGCGATGCCGGCCGGGCTGGGGCTCTTGCTCTTGTCCTTGAACTTGAAGCCGGCGCCGAAGGACTGCCAGCCCGATCCGGCCGGAATGTCGTCGCTCAGGATCGCCCGGTCCATCCCCGACGGCTTGTCGTAGATACAGAGAAGGTAGTCCGTCGCGGCGGTGGGGTCTCCGAAGTCGAGGCTCGCCTGCGTGGCCTCGCCTTTCAGCCACTTCCAGATGAGCTTGTCCTTCGAGCTCGGCGTCCCATCCTTGAGCAGAAGCAATCCCTTGCCGGCAACCGTGGACTCGCCGCACGAAGTCAGCGGGGCGGCGTCGGTGACGCAGGCGCCGGCCACGCACTGGTCGCCGTGCGTGCACGGGTTGCCGTCGTCGCAGGTGGTGCCCGTATCGGGAGTCCCGGCACAGACACCCCCCGTGCATTGGTCGGAGGACGTGCAGGCGTTTCCGTCGTCGCAGGATGCGCCGTCGTCCGGCGCGCAGGCCGACGGCTCGCCGGCGCAGGCGTAACAGAGATCCACCCGGCAGCCCGTGCAGCCGTCGCCGCCGACGTCGTTGTCGTCGTCGCACTGCTCTCCCGCGTCGAGGATGCCGTTGCCGCAGTCGCTCGGCAGCCAGCCGATGTCGAAGAGCAGCTGGGCCGTCAGGGAAACGTCGTGATCCGCGGCGGTGTAGAACGGCTCCATCAGCTCGTTCGGGGAGAGCGACGTGCTGAAGTGGGAAACCGACGATCCGCTCTGCGCCGGATCGGGCGCGTACATCTCCACGTGCCCGGAGAGCGGATCGCGGCCGGACGACAGCCCGGTGGCCGAGCTCACCACCCCGGCGCCGACCCAGTGCAGGTTGCCGGTGGCGGTGCTGGCGCTCAGCCGCTCGCCGTCGGTCATGTCCGGGAACAGCACGCCGGTGAGATGGTTCTCCAGGTCGAGCATGTAGACGTCGTCGAAACCGAGAAACGGTGCTCCGTTCGACAGACCGACCAGACTGATGAAGCCGAGGCCGTGCGCCAGCTCGTGCAGAACCACCGTCACCAGGTCGATCTGGCTGGCCCCTGGAGCCCCGTCCAGACCGTAGTACCAGCTCTGCGGAAAGGCGCAGGTGGTTCCGAGAACGCTGCTGAACTGGGCGAACACATCGTCCGTGCCCGGGTCCAGGTCGACCCCGGCCAGGGCATTGGCGAGCGCCTGCGGGTACCAGGTGGCGGGCCGCGGCGCGTTGGTGAAGTCGCGGTGCACGGTCTCGGGGCCAGCGGAGCCGAGCAGGGCCGAGGCGGAGCCGCAGTCGAGCGGGTCGAAGCTGGCGGCGATGCGGATCTCGACGTCGCTGTGCAGGACCGCGCCCCAGATCGAGGCGGCGTACTGGAAAGCGTTCAGCCGTTGCGCTCCCAGGGTCACCCCCGGGTTGCCCCCCACCGGCGCCACCGCAGTGGGATCGTTGAAACCTTCGCCCGCCCCGTCGTCGTTGACCACCGTGACGGTCGCGGCCGACAGCGGCCGGGCGCCCAGCGAGAGGAGCAGGACTGCGATCAAAAGCGACGGCCGCCGCAAGCGGAAGCGCATCGTCTATTCCGCCGCCGGGCACGGCGCGCCGTGCTCGACACATTCCACGTCGACGTTGCCCGAGCCGTCCCGTCGCGCCGCGACGTCGCCGCGCAGCCGCCGCCTCAGGTCGACGGTGTACCCGCCCGCCGCGCTGCGGCCCGGCACCTCGACCAGCGGCTCGACGGGGGCGGCCGCGCGTCCCCGGCCCGCCGCTTCCGGCGCAGCCGCGGGCGGCACAGCCGCGGGCGGCGGTCCCACCTTTCCCGTCCGCGGATCGATGTACACGCGCATTCCGGCGCCGGGGGCGGGGGCGGATGGCGCCGCCACCGAACGACCTCGGTCCGAGGCGGCCTCACCTTCCGCCGCGCGGGCCACTCTCGCCGCCGGCCACAGCAGGAAGATGATCGCGCCGACCCAGAGGATCCGCCGGTGCCGCGCCGCCGCTCGACAACAGGCTCTTCTCATCGTTCGCCCTTCGGTCCTTCCTCCGCCCGCACCGGCGGTGTCCGTCGGTTATCCCATCGCGACCCGGCCCTTTCAACAACAAACGCGCGCGGCGGTGCGGCCTCGGATATCGTTGCGCGGCGGCCCAAATTGCCGCGCCGCACGCGGTGCGCTAGCAAGGGCGGACGATGAGCTCCATTCCACGGCGCCGAAGCTCTCCGGCCTTCCTCTGCTGCGCTCTTCTGCTCGCTCTTCGGCGCAGCGCCGGCACGGGCTCAGGCCGGCACGTCCCGTTTCTTCTTCTCGGGCGACGGCACGATCGCGCTCGAGCACGCCTACTTTCCCGACCGTCTCTCCGTCCGCTTCCGCGGCCCGGACGGGCGCTACGACCCGCAGGCGATCGCCCGCATCCGCCACTTCTTTCGCTCGCGCAGCGACGGGCGCGAGGGCGAGGTGTCCCTGCGTCTCATCGAGCTGATCGACTACATCCAGGACCGCTACCACCCGAAGAAGACGATCCTGGTCTCCGGCTATCGAAGCCCCGAGTTCAACGGCGACCTGCGCGCCTCCGGCCGCCAGGTCGCCAAGGCCTCCCTGCACACGGAGGGCCTGGCCGCCGATCTGAAGCTGGTCGGGCTCGACCTGCGGCGCGTCTGGATGAGCCTGCGCGCTCTGCATACCGGTGGCGTCGGCCTCTACGCCGCGGAAGGATTCCTACACGTCGACACCGGGGCACCGCGCTTCTGGGAGGCCGCGACCTCCGGCGTCGACAAGGACCTTTCGGCCGGCAACGCCCGCCTCTTCGCCCGCACCGACTTCGACCGCTACGACGACCTCGCCGGCGCGATCGTGGACGTCCACAGCGTCACCGCCTTCCCCCTGCGCATCGCGCGCACCGCGCACCTCGGCGACCGCCCTCTCACTCTCGAGCCCGTCGCCGAAGACGCGAGTCCGGACGGCGGCTGCTGGGTCATCGCCGGCCCGGCGGCGCACTACGCGTTTCGCGTCACCGGTCCCGCCGCGGCGCCGGCGGCCGGCATCCGCCAGCCCCTGCGCCTCGCCACCTGCGGCCCGCGCGGCGGCGCTACCCCGGCCCAATTCGATTCGAATCCGGTCGAGCGGCTGACTCGCTGACTCGCCACGTCAACACGTCAGCACGTCAACACGTCAGCACGTCAACACGTCAGCACATCAGCACCGCATCAGAACAGCAGATCCCACGCCTCCTGCAGCGACTGCACCCCGCACAGGTCCACCCCCTCGATGGCGGGCAGCTGGCGGCGCGCGCCCTCGGGAAGGATGCAGCGGCGGAAGCCGAGCTTGGCGCCTTCCCAGACGCGCGCCTCCGCCTGGCCGACAGAGCGCACCTCGCCCGCCAGGCCGACCTCGCCGAGCACCAGCGTGTGCGGATCGATCGGGCGGTCGAGGAAGCTGGAGGCCACGGCCACGACCGCACCGAGGTCCGTCGCCGGCTCGTCCAGGCGCACGCCGCCGGCGACGTTCAGGAAGATGTCGTGGCCGGCGAGCTGCAGCCCCATCTTCTTCTCCAGGATGGCGACCAGCAGCGCCACCCGGTTGTGGTCGAGCCCCAGCGTCGTGCGCCGCGGCGTCCCCAACGCGCTCGGCGAGACCAGCGCCTGCAGCTCGACCAGGATCGGCCGCGTTCCCTCGATGCTGGCGACGACCACCGAGCCCGGCACGTCGACCGGCCGCTCGGCGAGGAAGAGCGCCGAGGGGTTGGCGACCGGCTGCAGGCCGTTCTCCTTCATCTCGAAGACGCCGATCTCGTTCGTCGAGCCGAAGCGGTTCTTCACCGCCCGCAGGATCCGAAACGAGTGGCCGCGATCGCCCTCGAAGTAGAGAACCGTGTCGACCATGTGCTCGAGCACGCGCGGGCCGGCGAAGGCGCCCTCCTTGGTGACGTGGCCGATCAGGACGCAGGCGAGCTGGCGGCGCTTGGCGAACTGCACCAGCTGGGCGGCGCTCTCGCGCACCTGGCCGATGCTGCCGGGGGCGGAGCCGAGCTGCTCGGTGAACATCGTCTGGATCGAGTCGATGGCGAGAACGATCGGGCGCGTGCTCTCGGCCTGCGTCAGGATCGCCTCGACGCCGGTCTCGGCCAGCAGCAGCAGCTGGTCCTCGGCGACGCCGAGCCGATCGGCGCGCATCTTGACCTGCTGCGGAGACTCCTCGCCCGAGACGTAGAGCGCGACGCCGCGCCGCGCCAGCGCCCCCAGCGCCTGTAGCACGAGGGTCGACTTGCCGATCCCCGGATCGCCGCCGATGAGGACCACGGAGCCCGGCACGACGCCGCCGCCGAGCACGCGGTCGAGCTCGTCGATACCACTGCTCGAGCGCGGCTCGGCGGCGGCCACCACCTCGGTGATCGGCTGCGGGCGCGCCGCCTCCCCGGCCGACCTTCGCCCCGCCGGCGCCGCGGCCGCGTGCTCCTCCACCAGGGTGTTCCACTCCTGGCAGTCGGGGCAGCGGCCCAGCCATCGCGTCGTCTGAAAGCCGCAGCTCTGGCAGATGAAGACCGTGCGCGCCTTGGACATGAACGGCGGCATCGTATCGCGGATGCCGCGCGCGGTCCATTTGCGCTCCTCCGAACTCAGGGCACACATCCGTCGACCCTCGACCCCCTCCTAGGCAGAGTTTGTCGATTTTCTCGCTGGTGCCTTCGGAAAATCGAAACTCGAAAGGCCTCGACCTTTCGAAGAGGCGCGACAGGGCAGGTTGTTACGTTGTTGAGCTGTTGGTTGTTGGGTCTTGAATCAAAATCCAAGGCCTCGACCTTCCGAAGAGGCGCGAGGAGCGAGATCGGCAGAGAGTGGCGCGGTGGTGAAGCCGTGCGCGAGACCGAGGGAGTCGATTCCCGTCAGTGGCGCGTAGATTCAGGTAGTGGGGCGTATCCCGTTACGCGCGCCGACGGCCAGGTCCGGTGCTGAGCGGGGAAGCGGATTCGCCTCGGAGCGGAGCCACCGGAGAGAGGGGCTCGGGGAGGGAATCTCGTCTTAGTGGTGTAGGCCTCCGGCCTGCATAGCGGTCCAAAGGACCGCTCTCTCCCCTCTCAACCCAGCCCCGTGACAAGGCGGGACGCCCGCACCACAATCAAGTGCCGATGCGGCCGCGGGGACCGCGGGCGGACTTCGAAGAGGCCCAGCAGGGAAGGGGCCGACGAGTGTTGCGCGCCTGTGAACCCGGGTTGAAAAGCCCAACAACCAGGAGAAACCTACGGTTGTCGCCCTCGAGACTCTGAGCGCAGGTTGTCAGGTTGTTGAGTTGTTGGCTGTTGGGTTTCGGATCAGAACCCGATCGAGCACCACCCTTCTGGCGGGGCTCCGACCGAACCGCGTCCACGCGCGCGTTCGAAGAGAGCGGTGTGCTCGGAACGAGGCATGTGGTCGAAACACGTCGATCGATCGTGCTGCGCACGCCGAGCGAAGCGTTCATCGCGAAGCGAAAGAAGAAATCAAAACTCCAAGGCCTCGACCTTTCGAAGAGGCGGGAGAGCGAGATCGGCAGAGAGTGGCGCGGTGGTGAAGCCGTGCACGAGACCGAGGGAGTCGGTTCCCGTCAGTGGCGCGTAGATTCAGCAGTGGGGCGTATCCCGTTACGCGCGCCGACCGCCAGGTCCGGTGCTGAGCGGGGAAGCGGATTCGCCTCGGAGCGGAGCCACCGGAGAGAGGGGTGCGGGGAGGGAACCGCGGCGTCTGAGCGGTTCCCTCCCCGGTGGGGCCGCAGGGGCGCAAGCCCCGCACGAAACAAACCGGTTCCTTGTGATCAACGGGGAGGCGGAGGGGCTCTTTGTCTCCGCCGTTGTCTGGGACTCCCGCGGACAGACCCCGCCGCCCCTCGGGTGGACCCCCATTGTCGGTGCGGGGCTGCCGCCCCCGCGCCCTTCGAGGGCGAAACCTACGGTTGTCGCCCTCGAGCTCCCACTTCCCTTGAACGCTGCGCGGGCAAATAGGGTGTAGTGGTCGCCCCGCGGCCAGGCAGCGCAGTCCCAGTGAGCCACCCGATCGACCACCACCATTCTGGCGCGGCTCCGCCCGAACCGCGTCCACGCGCGCGTTCGAAGAGAGCGGTGTGCTCGCAACGAGGCATGCGGTCGAAACACCCCGATCGAGCGTGCCGCGCACTCCGAGCGAAGCGCTTCATCGCGAAGCGAAAGAAGAAGAAATCAAAACTCCAAGGCCTCGACCTTTCGAAGAGGCGGGAGGACGAGATCGGCAGAGAGTGGCGCGGTGGTGAAGCCGTGCACGAGACCGAGGGAGTCGGTTCCCGTCAGTGGCGCGTAGATTCAGGCAGTGAGGCGGATCCCGTTACGCGCGCCGACCGCCAGGTCCGGTGCTGAGCGGGGAAGCGGATTCGCCTCGGAGCGGAGCCACCGGAGAGAGGGGTGCGGGGAGGGAACCGCGGCGTCTGAGCGGTTCCCTCCCCGGAGGGGTCGCAGGGGCGCAAGCCCCGCACGAGAACAAACCGGTTCCTTGTGATCAACGGGGAGGCGGAGGGGCTCCTTGTCTCCGACCGCGGTCCGGAATCCCGACGGACCCCGCCGCCCCTCGGGTGGACCCCCATTGTCGGTGCGGGGCTGCTGCCCCCGCGCCCCTCGAGGGCGAAACCTACGGTTGTCGCCCTCGAGCTCCCACTTCCCTTGAACGCTGCGCGGGCAAATAGGGTGTAGTGGTCGCCCCGCGGCCAGGCAGCGCAGTCCCAGTGAGCCACCCGATCGACCACCACCTTTCTGGCGCGGCTCCGACCGAACCGCGTCCACGCGCGCGTTCGAAGAGAGCGGTGTGCTCGGAACGAGGCATGCGGTCGAAACACGTCGATCGATCGTGCCGCGCACTCCGAGCGAAGCGCTTCATCGCGAAGCGAAAGAAAGAAATCAAAACTCCAAGGCCTCGACCTTTCGAAGAGGCGGGAGGGCGAGATCGGCAGAGAGTGGCGCGGTGGTGAAGCCGTGCACGAGACCGAGGGAGTCGGTTCCCGTCAGTGGCGCGTAGATTCAGGTAGTGAGGCGGATCCCGTTACGCGCGCCGACCGCCAGGTCCGGTGCTGAGCGGGGAAGCGGATTCGCCTCGGAGCGGAGCCACCGGAGAGAGGGGTGCGGGGAGGGAACCGCGGCGTCTGAGCGGTTCCCTCCCCGGAGGGGCCGCAGGGGCGCAAGCCCCGCACAAAACAAACCGGTTCCTTGTGATCAACGGGGAGGCGGAGGGGCTCTTTGTCTCCGCCGTTGTCTCGGAATCCCGCGGAAGACCCCGCCGCCCCTCGGGTGGACCCCCTTTGTCGGTGCGGGGCTGCCGCCCCCGCGCCCTTCGAGGGCGAAACCTACGGTTGTCGCCCTCGAGCTCCCACTTCCCTTGAACGCTGCGCGGGCAAATAGGGTGTAGTGGTCGCCCCGCGGCCAGGTAGCGCAGTCCCAGTGAGCCACCCGATCGACCACCACCATTCTGGCGCGGCTCTGCCCGAACCGCGTCCACGCGCGCGTTCGAAGAGAGCGGTGTGCTCGCAACGATGCATGCGGTCGAAACACCTCGATCGAGCGTGCTGCGCACCCCGAGCGAAGCGCTTCATCGCGAAGCGAAAGAACAAGAAATCGAAACTCCAAGGCCTCGACCTTTCGAAGAGGCGGGAGAGCGAGATCGGCAGAGAGTGGCGCGGTGGTGAAGCCGTGCACGAGACCGAGGGAGTCGGTTCCCGTCAGTGGCGCGTAGATTCAGGCAGTGAGGCGGATCCCGTTACGCGCGCCGACCGCCAAGTCCGGTGCTGAGCGGGGAAGCGGATTCGCCTCGGAGCGGAGCCACCGGAGAGAGGGGCGCGGGGAGGGAACCGCGGCGTCTGAGCGGTTCCCTCCCCGGAGGGGTTGCAGGGGCGCAAGCCCCGCATGAAACAACCCGGTTCCTTGTGATCAAAGGGGAGGCGGAGGGGCTTCCCGTTTCCGACCGCGAACAGGAGGCGTTTTATCGATGGGCCCTATCAAGGAGGGCAAGGGAAGGTTGCTCTCATGGTCTTCGGGTGCGCGCTGCGCGTGACCCTCCGTCGGGGATGGGACGAGCGCCACGACACTCGCCAGGTACGTTGACACGCGCCGGGGTGGGGATTAAGCGTCGGGCGATGCGGCCGGACGCGTTCTTCGAAGAGGAGCTGCAACGCCGCGCCGCCCAAGGGCTGCGCCGCGAGATGCGGGTCGTCGACGGCGCCCAGGGCAACCGGGTCGTGATCGACGGCCGCTCGGTGCTGTGCCTGTGCTCGAACAACTACCTCGGTCTGGCCGACGACCCGGCGGTGGTCGAGGCGGCGGTCCGCGCCGCCCGGACCTACGGGGTCGGCGCCGGCGGCTCGCGGTTGGTATCGGGATCGATGCGGCTGCACCACGAGCTGGAAGAGAGCCTGGCGGCTTTCAAGGGCACCGAGCGCTGCCTGCTGTTCAACTCGGGCTATCACGCCAACCTCGGCACCATCGCCTCGCTCGTCGACGACGGCGACGCCGTGTTCAGCGACGCGCTCAACCACGCCAGCATCATCGATGGGTGCCGCCTCTCGCGCGCCGCGGTGTACGTCTACCGGCACGCCGACGCCGAGTCGCTCGAGCGGCTCCTGCAGCGGGTGCCGGCGCGGCGGCGGCTGATCGTCACCGATTCGATCTTCAGCATGGACGGCGACGCGGCGCCGCTGCGCCGCATCTGCGAGCTCGCCGAGGGCCACGGCGCCATGGTGATGGTCGACGAGGCCCATGCCACCGGCGTGGTCGGGGAGAACGGCGCCGGCCTGGTCGAGGCCCTCGGCCTGCGGGGGCGCGTCACCGTTCAGATGGGAACGCTCGGCAAGGCGCTCGGCGCCTTCGGCGCCTACGTCGCCGGCAGCGCGGCACTGGTCGACTTTCTGACCAACGCCGCGCGCCCCTTCGTCTACACCACCGCCCTGCCCCCGCCGGTCGTCGCCGCCGCCGCGTCGGCGCTGGCGATCGTGCGCAACGAGCCGTCGCGACGGCTGCTCCTGCGGCGAAACGGGGCACTGCTGGGCAACGGGCTGCGCCACCTCGGCTACGTCGTGCCCGGGGCGGACAGCCACATCCTGCCGGTGATGATCGGCGACCCCGGCGCGACCATGCGTCTCTCGGACGATCTGCTCGAGCGCGGCGTGCTGGCGCGCGGTATCCGTCCGCCGTCGGTCCCCGAGGGCAGCGCCCGCATCCGCGCTACCGTGATGGCGACGCACACGGAGGGCGACATCCGCGAGGCGATCGCCGCCTTCGCGGCAACCGCTCCGGCGCGCCCGGCGGAGCTCTCGCCCTGAACCCGACCCGCGGCCACTCCTCGGAGGAGTCGGCACCTACTCGCCGCCGGCGGATCGCTGGAACGGGAGATGACGTCCCCTTCTCAGACGCAGCTCGAGGCCTGGGACCACCGTTACCTCTGGCATCCCTTCACCCAGATGCGGGAGTGGCTGAGCGAGCCGCCGCTCATCATCGAGCGCGGGGACGGCAACTACCTCATCGACACGCAGGGCCGCCGCTACCTGGACGGCGTCTCCTCCCTCTGGTGCAACGTTCACGGCCACCGCAAGCCGGAGCTCGACGAGGCGCTGCGCGCCCAGACCGAACGCATCGCGCACACCACCATGCTCGGGCTGGCCAGCGTACCGGCGATCGTGCTCGCCAAGCGCCTGGCCGACCTGACACCGGCGCCACTGACCCGGGTCTTCTACTCGGACGCCGGGGCGACCGCGGTCGAGGTCGCTCTGAAGATCGCCTTGCAGTACTGGCAGCTGCGCGGCCACACCCGTCGCACCCGCTTCGTCTCCCTCACCGAGGCGTACCACGGCGACACGCTCGGCGCCGTCGGCGTCGGCTACAGCGAGACGTTCCACCGCTTCTTCCGCCCGGTGCTGCCCGCGGCGCTGCGCATCGACCCGCCGCACGTCTACCGGTGGCTGCGGGGCCACGACCCGCAGCGCGCTCTCGAGCTGGCGGTGGCCGATGCCGAGCGGGTCTTCTCCGTGCACGGCCACGAGGTCGCCGGCCTCATCGTCGAGCCCCTGATGCAGGGGGCGGCGGGGATGTGGGCCCAGCCCCCCGGCTACCTGCGCGCTCTGCGCGAGCTGACCCGCCGCTACGACACCCTGCTCCTCTGCGACGAGGTCGCGACCGGCTTCGGGCGCACCGGCCGCCTCTTCGCCATCGACCACGAGCAGGTCGAGCCCGACCTCCTCTGCCTCGGCAAGGGCATCACCGGCGGGTACCTGCCGCTCGCTGCGACGCTCGCCAGCGAGGAGATCTTCTCCGCCTTTCTCGCCCCGTACGAGCGGTTCGAGGCCTTCTTTCACGGCCACACCTACACGGGAAACCCGCTCGCCTGCGCCGTCGCGGTCGCCAACCTCGACGTCTTCGAGCGGGAATCCGTCGTCGAACGGGTGCGGGTGCGCGCCGCCGAGCTGGCGGCCGCTCTGCAAGAGCGGTGCGCGGGGCTCGCCCACGTCGGGGACATCCGGCAGTGGGGCCTCATGGTGGGCATCGAGCTGGTGCGCGACCGCGGCAGGCGCACTCCCTACGAGCCCGAGGCCCGCATCGGGATCCGGGTCACCCGGGAAGCCCGCCAGCAGGGCGTCATCATCCGCCCGCTCGGCAACGTCATCATTCTCATGCCGCCGCTCAGCATCGGCGCCGACGAGATCCGGTGGCTGGTCGACGTCACGGCCCGATCGATCGACGCGGCCACCGCCTGACCCCGCCTCGATCGTCAAAATCCGGTGGATTTTCTACAAATCGACCTCCGAATCTCGCAAGTTGGCGAAGGTCGGGCGGGCGAATCAGTGGACAACGACGCCTGGCGATTCATCCTCGGTTGCGGCACGCGGGTTGCTTCATCTGGAAAGCCAGTGGATGGGAGAGTGGAGACATGAGCGCACGAGTTGCACGCATCGACGACATGGATGAGATGGACGAGCTCGGATTCGACCGGTTGCCGGGAATGCCGTTGCTCGGGTTCTTCACGGGAACCCTTCTGAGCCTGGTCATCTGGGGTACCGCAGTCGTTTTCGCCTGGCACCTCGTATCCTAGTCGACATCCAGCTCGCGGCGAGAGCGAAGTCCCCCCTTCCCCCCCCTCACGCGAGCTGTTAAGGGAGCCCGTCGGAAACGGCGGGCTCTTTTTTTGGATCGCTCCTTTCTGATCACCGGAACGGATACGGGCATCGGCAAGACGACGGTCGGCTGTGCAATTGCGGCCGGCCTTGCCGCTCGGGGCCTGCGCGTCGGGGTTTCGAAACCGGTCGAGACCGGCTGCGCAGAAGGCGTGGCGGGCGAGCTGGTTCCGTCGGACGCCGTTCGCCTGCGTTACTTCGCCGCCTCGACGGAGGCGCTCGACACGATCTGCCCGTACCGGTTTCGCGCTCCGCTCGCGCCCTTCGTCGCGGCGCGGCGGGAAGGGCGAAGCGTCGATCTCGTTCTTCTGGAGGAGATCATCGCCGGCTGTTGCTCGCGCCACGACGTGACGCTGGTGGAGGGAGCGGGCGGCCTGCTGGTGCCGTTGACCGGGCGCAAGACGTTCGCCGATCTGGCGGCGCAATGCGGTCTGCCGCTGCTCGTCGTGGTCGGCAACCGCCTCGGAGCGCTCAAC
Organism: uncultured bacterium; assembly: GCA_963721115.1. Taxonomy (GTDB): domain Bacteria; phylum Desulfobacterota; class Binatia; order HRBIN30; family CADEER01; genus CAVRIA01. The sequence continues at coordinate 230,916 of CAVRIA010000009.1, read as the reverse complement.
CACGCCCAGCTGACGATCGATTGGGCCCGCCGCGGCGGCCTCGAGGTGGCAGGCTACGTGGTCAATGCGTTGTCCGACGGCTCCGACGCGGCAACCGAGAGCAACGCCGAGTCCCTGCGCGAGCTGCTCGGCCCTCCGCTCGGAGAGCTCCCCTGGCTCGGCCCGATCGAGTGCCGCGAGGCGGACCGCCGCCGTTTGGCGCAGATGGCTTCCGAGCGCCTCGACCTCGGGGCGCTGAGCGGCTGACCGCTCACCGGGCTGTGCGCAAGAATTCCCTCATGCGGCCCGCTTTCACGGGCATGACGGTGGCTCGGCTGATGGAGCGAATCATTGTGCAACCACCGCTCACGCACGGGCGGCGGCCAGCGCCGCCTGGTAGACGTGCTTGAGGGGGACGCCGCGCTCGCGCGCCAGACGCCTGCAGTCCTCGTACTCGGGCGCCAGGTTGACCGACCCGTCCGGCGCGCTCGCCTTCTTCACCCGCACCGGCCCGTACTCGGTCTCCACCGTCACCTGCTGGCGCGGCAGAGCCACCCGCTCCACCGCCGTGAAACGCACGCCGATCGCCGACGTCTCGCGCAGCAGCACCCCCGCCAGCAGGTCGCGATCGGCGGGATCGGCGAGGACGCGCACCAGGGTCGCCGGCCGGTTCTTCTTCATCTGGATGGCGGTCAGCCAGACGTCGCGCGCGCCGGCGGCGAACAGCTGCTCCATCGCGTAGTCGTAGATCTCCGGGTTGGCGTCGTCGACGTTGGTCTCGATCACCACCATCGCATCGGTCGCCAGGGCGGCCGCCGGCGAGCCGAGCACCAGCCGCAGGAGGTTGGGCCGATCGGAGAGCGAGCGCGTCCCCGCCCCGTAACCGACCGCCTCGATACGCAGCGGCGGCGGCCGCCGGCCGGGCTCCGCCAGGGCGGCGACGATCGCCGCCCCGGTCGGGGTGACCAGCTCGCCGGCGCCGTCCTCCAGACGAACCTCGAACCCGCGCAGCAGCTCGACGGTCGCCGGCGCGGGAACCGGGATCACACCGTGGGCGCTGTTCGCGGTTCCCGATCCGAGCGGCAGGGACGAAGCGAAGAACCGTTCGACGCCGAGCTCCGCCAGCCCGATCGCCGTACCCACGACGTCGACGATCGAGTCCACCGCGCCCACCTCGTGGAAGCGCACGTCGTCGAGGGCCACGCCGTGCACGCGAGACTCCGCCTCGGCGAGTCGCGTGAAGATGGCCAGTGCCCGGTCGCGCACGACCGCTTGGATCGCGCTCTCCTCGAGCATGGCGCGGATGTCGCGAAAGGCGCGGTGCTCGTGTCCGGAGTGGTCGTGAGGCGCGTCGATGTCGACGTCGAACTTGCAGGCGCCGATGCCGTTCACCTCGCACCGCGTGGCGCGCAGCCGGTATCCGCTCAGCGGCAGGGCCGCGAGCTCGGCCTGCAGGCGGGCGAGGTCGACGCCCAGCGAGAGCAGCGCTCCGACGGTCATGTCGCCGCTGACGCCGGAGAAGGCGTCGAAGTACAGGATTCGCTCGGCGCTCACCCACGCCGCATAGTCCAAGCCGTGTGGCGCTGCAACGCGGCCCCGTTCGGCCGGGCGATCCGAGGGCGATCCGAGCGCATTGACACTCCCGGCTAACATGTGTTAGCCGCGCCGCAGCCATGGCCAAAGCGCAGGTGGCAGTCAAGCCCGAGCCCGAAGCCCGCCGCGACCAGGTCCTGCGCGTCGCCGAGGCCCTCTTCGCCCGCCACGGTTACCGGGGCGTCGGCCTGCGCGAGATCGCCGGCCAGGTCGGCATCCGCGCCCCCTCGCTGTTCAAGCACTTCCCGAGCAAGAAGGCGCTGTACAACGCCGTCCTGCTCAACCTCTTCGACCGTCTCACCGACGTCGCGAAGAAGCTCGAGGGGTCGGGGCGCTTCGACGCGCGCCTGCAGGACTTCCTCTTCGGCTACATCGATCTGGTGGCCGGCGATCCGCCGCTGGTCTCGCTCCTCTTCCGCGAGCTCATGGAGAGGCCCGAGGCCATGGAGCCGGTGACGCGCAGCAAGGCCTTCGGCATCTACCGGCGCCTCGACTCGTTCCTGCGCGCCGGACAGCGCGCCGGAGAGTTCCGCCCGATCGATCGCTTCAACTTCCAGCTGGCCCTGACCGGCGCCATTCTCTACCACGGCCTGGCGGCGCGGCCGTACCAGGCGGCCCTGCACGAGAACCTCTCGGCGCCGGACATCGACGGCTGGAAGAGCACGGTGATCGAGATCGCGCGCGAGGCGCTGCTCGAGGACGAACGCCCGCACCGCGCCCCGCGCCGTCAGCGCCCGCGCGCGGCCCGCTCATAGCCCGCAGGCTGGAAACATCGCCGGCGCGCGGCTAAAAGTTGGGCGCCGTGACCCTGGAAGCCGCCATCGCCGCGTACCTCGCCCGCCGCCTGGACCAGGCGAGCGAGGTACGCGTGACCGGCCTGTACCGCATTCCCGGCGGCGCGTCGCGCGAGACCTGGTCGGTCGACGCGGCCTGGGTCGATGCGGCGGGGCGCGAGGTGAGGCGCGGCTTCATCGTGCGGCGCGATCCTCCCTCGAGCCTGCTCGACTCGGACCGCCGCCTGGAGTTCGCCTTCTACCGCTCGTTCGAGGCTTCCCCCGTCCCCGTGCCGAAAGCCTACTGGCTGGAGACCGACCCCGGCCCGCTCGAGCGGCCGTTCTTCGTGATGGAGCGCATCGACGGATGCGAATCGAGCTTCCAGACCCTGGCCGGCGCATCGTACGACCCGCACCGGGCCCGGCTGGGCCGCCGCATGTACGAGATCCTCGGCGACATCGCGACCGCGCCGATCGCCGGCATGCCGGCCGCGGAGGTGGCCGAGATCCCCGCTCCCGCGCGCTGCTGGGAGCGGGAGATCCATCACTGGCAGCGCGTCATCGACGACAACGAAACGGAGCCGCAGCCCATCGCACGAGCCGGCATCCGCTGGCTGCGGCGCCATCCTCCGCCGCCGGCGCAGCGGGTCGGCGTCGTGCACGGCGATTACCGCAGCGGCAACTTCCTCTATACGCCGGACGGCATCTCCGGCATTCTCGACTGGGAGATGGCCCACTTCGGCGACCCCCTCGAAGACCTCGCCTGGTCCTTCATGCAGGCGTGGCAGTGGACCCGGGACGGCAAGGTGAGCGGCCTGCTCGAGCGCGGCGAGGCGATCGACATCTGGGAGGAGCGCACCGGCATGCGCGCCGATCCGCAGGCGCTGCAGTGGTGGGACGTGTTCAGCTGCGTCAAGGCGCAGGCGATCTGGTTGACCGGAGCGCGCGAGTTCGCGGACGGCCGCGCCACCGACCTGCTGATGGCCTTCACCTCGTACTGGCTGATCAACGCGCAGGACCGCTTCCTGCTCGAAGCGATGGGGCGGGCGGCGTGATCCCCGACGTTCCGACGGTGATGAACGGGCTCGCCCGCAGCCTGATGATGGAGGTCCTCGGCGAGATGCGGACCCCGTACGGAGCGCAGACCGTCCAGCTGATGTCGGGCCTGCTGATGATGCTCGCCCAGGAGTTCGACCGCGCCGCGGCGCGCCTCGTCGAAGAGAACGCGGCACTGCTCGACCTGTTCCGCGACGCCGGCGACACCATCGGCAAGGGCGAGCTGCGCGAGCGCCTGGACGAGGCCTGTGTCGCGCCCCCGGCGGCTCTGCAGGTGAGCGCGCTGCGCGAGAGGAACCATGCCCTGCGCCAGCTTCTCGTGCGCCTGCACGAGCACGTCGAGACGCTCGAGGGAGCGCCGGCGCGCGAGCTCGAGCGCCGCATCTGGAACGAGCTACGCGCCTCCACCCAGCGCCGCCACCTCGACCTGGCGATTGTTTGAAATTCGCCCCCGTGCGCGCTTCGCTCGATGCCGGCCAGCTCCGCACAGACCCTCCTCCTTTCGAAATTCGCCTCGTGTCCTTGCCGTCCTTGCGGTCCTTGCCGTCCTTCATATCTAATCCACGGGAAGCAGATGCTCCGCCGCGCCTCCGAAACACTGCGAATCAACCGGGCGCCGCCGCGTTGCGCGGTCGCCCTCTCGCTGCTCGCCCTCCTGCTCGCCGACTGCGCTCGCCCGCGGCCGGCGCCCCTGCCGCCGCCGCCCACTCCGGAGCCGGGCATCTATTATGAGGAAGAGCTGCGGCCGGCCCAGCCGCTGCGCATCGAGATCCTCGACCTCCAACAGCAGCCGGGGGTCGAGCCGGGGACCATCCTGCTGGTCGGGACGCTGATCAATCGCGGCGAGCGCGCCAGCACGGACCTCAGCGTGAAGATCGACGCGCTCGACGAGACCGATCAGATCGTGTTCACCGTGCGCGCCGCCGCGAGCCGCGCGCGCGTCGCGCCCGACACCACGGCGACCTTTCGCGCCATCGTCGAGGACCGGCCGGAGGTGCGGCGCTATCACGTCGAGGCGATCGCGCGCTGAGCGGCGGGCGGCCCCGGCGCGCTCACTCCCCGAGCGGCGGCTCGGCGCCGAGAAGATCCTCGCCGGCCTCGTTCCAGAACTCGACGATTCGCTCCCACGCCTGCTCGGCGCTCTCGGCGAAGCGGAACAGCTCGGCGTCCTCGGGGGCGATGACGCCCTCGGCGGCGAGGAAGTCGGCGTCGAACGCGCGGCGCCAGAAACCCTCGCCGACGAGTACGATCGGCAGCGCCGGAATCTTGCGCGTCTGGACCAGACAGAGCGCGTCGAAGAGCTCGTCGAGCGTGCCGTATCCGCCGGGAAACGCCACCAGTGCCTTGGCGCGCTGCAGGAAGTGCATCTTGCGCAGGGCGAAGTAGCGGAACTGGAAGCACAGATCGGGCGTGATGTAGGGGTTCGGGTACTGCTCCATGGGCAGGGTGATGTTCAGCCCGATGCTCTTGGCGTGCAAATCGAAGGCGCCGCGGTTGGCCGCCTCCATGATGCCCGGTCCGCCGCCCGTGACCACGACGAACTCGCACGAGGCGGACACCTGGCACGCGGTGCTCACCAGGCGACCGAACTCGCGCGCCATGTCGTAGTAACGGCTCTTCGCCACGATGCGCTCGGCCACCGCGACGCGGCGAAGCCGCTCCGCGTCGTCGGGCCGTTCGGCGAGCATACGCCGGGCGTCCTCCAGCTGGCGGCTCGCGGCGGCGGGCTCGGCGATGCGCGTGCCGCCGAAGACGACGATCGTCGAGCGGATCCCGTGCTCCTCGAGGAGCAGCTCCGTCTTCAGGTACTCGAGCTGCAGGCGCACCGGGCGCAGCTCGTCGCGCGCCAGCAGGGCGGTGTCGAAATCGGCGCGGACGTACGACGGGTTGGCGCGAATGGCGCGGATGCGGTGCAGCGCCTCGGGATCGTCCGCCACGTGCTTCGGCGCCGTCTCGGGCAAGGGCTCGGCGCGGCCGCGGCGCTTGCCCTGCGCACCCGGCGGTCCGGGCGGACGGCGGCTCGCGCGGCCGGTCATGACGAAGGCACGCGACGCCGCGCCGCGGCGGGTTCGCAGCGCTCGCGCCGGCGCCAGCGAAGATAAGTCATCGTGCGCAACCTCGTTAGTCGATTTAAGAAGCGCTGATTATTGCGCGCCGCGGAAGTTGCCCGCTATGATGCGCGCGTTTCATGGCTCAAATTTTCCACCCAAGAACGAACACCATTTCTCGGGTGAGCATCTTTGGCGCGGTCTTCATCCTCGCCGGCTCGTTGTGGGGATTGGCGCTGATCAACCGCTCCGACTACGTGACCTGGGCGCACGTCGCGCGCGAGCAACCGGTGCCGTTCAGCCATCGCCATCACGTCGGCCAGCTCGGCCTCGACTGCCGGTACTGCCACACGACGGTCGAGCGCTCATCCTACGCGAACATCCCTCCCACGCAGATCTGCATGAACTGCCACTCGCAGATTTGGTCCGACAGCGCAACGCTCGAGCCGGTGCGCTCGAGCTATCGCACCGGAGAGTCCATCCAGTGGATCAAGGTCTACGACCTGCCCGACTTCGTCTACTTCAATCACGCCATTCACGTGCACAAGGGAATCGGCTGCGCGACCTGTCACGGCCGCGTCGACCAGATGAACTTGACCTGGCAGGAGCCGTCGCTCCAGATGGAGTGGTGCCTCAACTGCCACCGGCACCCGGAGCGCTACGTGCGGCCGCGCGAGCAGGTGTTCAACATGCAGTACGAGCCGCCCGCCGATCAGCTCGCGCTCGGCAAGAAGCTGGTCGCGGCTCACGACATCGTCAAGCGACAAGACTGTGCGACCTGTCACCGCTGAAGACCTGCGGCGCGGGAGCGACGAGACCAAGCGGATGAGAGAGATCTCGGAGGGAGGCGACGCGATGCCGGCGGTGCGGGCGCGGGAGACGATCGACCTGGCGGCTCTGCGCGACAAGCTCGCGGGGCGCGAGGGCCGCGCCTACTGGCGGAGCCTGGAGGAGCTCGCCGAGACGGAGGAGTTCAAGTCGTACCTGGAGGCGGAGTTTCCCACCCAGGCGCCTCTCGATCGACCCGGTGGGGCGCCGCCAGTTCCTCAAGCTGATGGGTGCCTCGTTCGCCCTCGCCGGCCTGAGCGCCTGCACGCGGCAGCCGACGGAGAAGATCTTCCCCTACGTGAAGCAGCCGGAGGAGATCGTCCCCGGGCAGCCGCTCTACTTCGCCACGGCGATGCCGATGGGCGGCGCGGCGATCGGCCTCCTCGTCGAGAGCCATCTGGGACGCCCGACCAAGGTCGAGGGCAACCCCGACCACCCGGCGAGCCTCGGCGCCACGAACGTCTTCGCCCAGGCCTCCGTCCTCTCTCTCTACGATCCCGACCGCTCGCAGGTGGTGAGAAACGTCGGCGACATCCGGCCGTGGAGCGCCTTCGAGGAAGCGGCGCAAACGGTCATGGCCGCGCAACGCGAGCGGCACGGCGCGGGATTCCGCATCCTCACCGAGAGCGTCACCTCGCCCACCCTCGCCGATCAGCTCGAGCGGCTGCTGAAGGATCTCCCCGAGGCGCGCTGGCACCAGTACGATCCCGTGGGGCGCGACAACGCCCGGTCCTTCATGCTCTCTGCCTTCGGAGAGAGCTTCGACACCCACTACCGGCTCGACCAGGCCGACGTGATCGTCAGCCTCGACGCCGACATCTTCGGCGGCTCGACCGGCGTGCGCTACGCGCGCGACTTCAGCCGCCGCCGCCGGGTGGAAGCGAGCCAGCGGGAGATGAGTCGGCTCTACGCCGTCGAGGTGAGCCCGTCGAACACCGGGACGCGCGCCGATCACCATCTGCCGCTGCGGCCCGAGGAGGTGCTGGAGCTGGCCCTCGGCCTGGCCGCCGCGCTCGGCCTGGGCACTCGCGCTCCGCTGGGGATGGAACGCCACGCGCGCTGGATCGAGGCGGTGGCGCGAGATCTGGAGCGCCATCGCGGCTCGTGCGCCGTGATCGCCGGCGACTGGCAGCCCGCCGAGGTGCACGCCCTGGCGCACGCCATCAACGATCGACTCGGTAACGTCGGACGAACGGTCGTGTACACCGAGCCGGTGGCGGCCCAGCCCTCCCAACCGGCCTCGCTCGCCGACCTGGCCGAGGACATGGAGGCGGGAAAGGTCGAGGTCCTCCTGCTCCTCGGCGGCAATCCGGTCTACGATGCTCCGTCGGACCTGCGCTTCGCCGAGCGCTTGGGCAAGGTCGGGCTGCGCATCCGTCTCGGTCTCTACGACGACGAGACCTCGGAGCTCTGCCACTGGCAGCTGCCGGCGGCGCACTTCCTCGAGTCGTGGAGCGACGCCCGCGCCTACGACGGGACCGCGTCCATCATCCAGCCGCTGATCGCCCCGCTCTACGACGGGAGATCCGCCCACGAGGTGCTGGCACTGCTCTCCACCGCCCCGGAGAAGTCGGCCTACGACATCGTGCGCGCCTATTGGCACGCGCAGCATCCGGGCGGCGGGTTCGAGCCCTACTGGCGCAAATGCGTGCACGACGGCGTCATCCCGGGCACCGCGCTGCCGGCGCGGCGCCCGAACTGGGTGAAGCGCGTCGAGGACATGGAGTTCCAGACCCCGCCGGCGAAGGCGGCGAAGGAATCCGCGCTGCAGATCGTCTTCCGGCCCGACCCCACCGTGCACGACGGCCGCTTCGCCAACAACGGCTGGATGCAGGAGCTGCCCAAGCCGACGACCAAGCTGACGTGGGACAACACCGCGCAGGTCGCGCCCGCCACCGCGCAGCGTCTCGGGCTGGCCAACGAGGACGTCGTCGAGCTGCAGCGCGCCGGCAAGACGGTGCGGGCGCCGGTCTGGATCGTCCCCGGCCAGGCGGAGGACACGGTGACCGTCCACCTCGGCTACGGGCGGCGGCGCGCCGGAGCGGTCGGCAACGGCGTCGGCTTCGACGCCTACCCGCTGCGCACGACCGAGGCGATGTGGTCGGGGCGCGGCCTGCGCCTCCGCAAGACCGGCGAGCGCCACACGCTCGCCTGCACGCAGCACCACCACTCGATGGAAGGGCGCGAGCCGGTGCGCTCGGGCACGCTCGAGGAGTACCGGAAGAACCCGCACTTCCTCGCGGCGGAGAGCCCCGACATCTCCCTCTACGCCGAGCACCCGTACACGGGCTACGCCTGGGGCATGACCATCGACCTGAGCGCCTGCATCGGCTGCGGCGCCTGCGAGGTCGCGTGCCAGGCGGAGAACAACATCGCGGTGGTCGGAAAGGACGAGGTGGCGCGCGGGCGCGAGATGCACTGGATCCGCATCGACCGCTACTACGCGGGCGACCTCGACAACCCCACGACGCACTACCAGCCGGTGCCCTGCATGCAGTGCGAGAACGCCCCCTGCGAGGTCGTCTGCCCGGTCGGCGCGACCGTACACGACAGCGAGGGGCTGAACGACATGGTGTACAACCGCTGCGTCGGCACGCGCTACTGCTCCAACAACTGCCCGTACAAAGTCCGCCGCTTCAACTTCCACCTGTACTCGGACTGGACGACCGAGACGTTCAAGATGCAGCGCAACCCGGACGTCACCGTGCGCAGCCGCGGCGTCATGGAGAAGTGCACCTACTGCGTGCAGCGCATCAACTACGGTCGCATCCAGGCGCAGCTCCAGGATCGCAAGATGCGCGACGGCGAGGTGGTGACCGCCTGCCAGCAGGCGTGTCCGGCGGAGGCGATCGTCTTCGGCGACGTCAACGACCCCGACAGCCGCGTCTCGAAGCTGAAGGCCGCGCCGCGCAACTACGCGTTGCTCGGCGACCTGAACACGCGCCCGCGCACCACGTACCTGGCCGAGCTGCGCAACCCCAACCCGGAGATCACCTCTCTCTGACGCCGAGCGGCGCGAGCTGGAGAACATGAGCGAACCGCACGACCGCCCCCCGCACCCGGAACGCGACCCGCGCCAGCTGCCGCCGGTCATCCAGCCCGGCCACACGTTCGAGTCGGTCACCGAGAAGATCAGCGCGGTGGTTCTCACCCGACCGACGTCGAAGGGCTGGTACCTCGGCTTCGCGATCTCGTTCGCGGGCGTGATGATGCTGCTCATGGCGGTGTCCTACCTGTTCGTCTCCGGCGTCGGCATCTGGGGCATCAACATCCCGATCGGCTGGGCCTTCGCCATCGTGAACTTCGTCTGGTGGATCGGGATCGGGCACGCCGGAACCTTGATCTCCGCCATCCTGCTGCTCTTCCGCCAGGAGTGGCGCACCTCGATCAACCGCTTCGCCGAGGCGATGACCCTGTTCGCCGTCGCCTGCGCCGGCCTCTTTCCGATCCTCCACCTGGGGCGTCCGTGGCTCGCGTACTGGCTGTTTCCCTACCCGAACACGATGCAGGTGTGGCCGCAGTTCCGCAGCCCGCTCATCTGGGACGTGTTCGCCGTCTCGACGTACGCCACCGTGTCCCTGCTGTTCTGGTTCGTCGGCCTCATCCCCGACCTCGCCACCCTGCGCGATCGCTCGCCGAGCCGCGTCGGTCGCCTCGTCTACGGCATGTTGGCCATGGGCTGGCGCGGCTCCGCCCGGCACTGGCACCGCTACGAGACCGCCTACATCCTGCTCGCCGCGCTGTCGACGCCGCTGGTGGTCTCCGTTCACACCATCGTCAGCTTCGACTTCGCCGTCTCGATCGTTCCCGGCTGGCACGCGACGATCTTTCCCCCCTACTTCGTCGCCGGCGCCATCTACTCGGGCTTCGCGATGGTGCTCATGCTGGCGATCCCGCTGCGCAAGTTCTACGGCCTCGAGGACTTCGTCACGCTGCGGCACCTCGACCACATGGGCCGGGTGATGCTCGCCACCGGCCTGTTCGTCGCCTACGGCTACATGATGGAGGTGTTCATCGCCTGGTACGGCGGCAACGCCACCGAGTGGTACACGATGAAGAACCGCTTCGGCGGCCCCTACGCCTTCTTCTACTGGATGCTGATCGCGACCAACATCGTCATCCCGCAGCTGCTGTGGTTCTCGCGCGTGCGCACCAAGCCGCTGGCCCTGTTCGGCGTCGCCTCCAGTGTCACCGTCGGCATGTGGCTCGAGCGCTTCATCATCGTGGTGACCAGCCTGCACCGGGATTATCTGCCGTCGTCGTGGGGCATGTACTACCCGTCCGGGTGGGACTGGGCGACGCTCTTCGGCTCCATCGGTCTGTTCCTCAGCTTGCTGTTCCTGTTCATCCGCTTCCTGCCCATGATCTCCATCTTCGAGGTGCGCACCTTGCTGCCGGAGGCCGAGGTGCGGGAGGAGATGCCGTGAAGCGACGCCCCCCGAATTACGGCCTGATGGCCGAGTTCAGCGATCTCAGCGACCTCGTCCGGGCCACGCGCGAGGCCTACGACGCCGGCTACCGGCAGATGGACGCCTACTCGCCCTTCCCGGTCGAGGAGCTGTCCGAGGCGCTGAACCTGCACCGCAACCGCCTGCCGCTGATCGTGCTGATCGGCGGCATCGTCGGCGGCGTGTGCGGCTACGCCTTGCAGTACTGGACGGCGGTCGTCAACTACGCCATCAACGTCGGCGGGCGGCCCTTCCACAGCGCTCCGGCGTTCATTCCGGTGACGTTCGAGTGCACCGTCCTGTTCGCGGCGCTGTCGGCCGTGCTCGGCATGCTCGGCCTGAACAAGCTGCCCATGCCGTACCACGCCGTCTTCAACGTGCCGCGCTTCGCGCTGGCGTCGCGCGACCGGTTCTTCCTATGCATCGAGGCGACCGACCCGAAGTTCGATCTCGACGAGACGTGGCGCTTCCTCTCTCGTCTACAACCCCGACAGGTATCGCAAGTTGAGCACTGAACGAAGTCGCCATGAGCTTCGCACGGCCACGGAGAATGAAAATGAGCGCCCACGGCTCGGCTCCCTCTCCCGGACGGGAGAGGGCTGGGGTGAGGGGGATTCGATGACTCCGCTCCCCCTCCCGTTTCGGCGCCTCCGCCCGTGCTCGCACCGGTTCGATGAGCGGAGGCAGCCTGCGGCTGCAGGCTCCTATCCCCCTCACCCTGACCCTCTCCCTTCCGAGGCTGTCGATTTTCTATTTGAGAGACGATCGACTCTGACTTCCCCCTTTGGAAAAGGGGGATTCAGGGGGATTTGGCCGAACAAATCCATTTCAAAATCCCCCCTGGCCCCGCCTTTTCCAAAGGGGGGAAGGTCTCGACCCTGCGAGAAAATCGACAGCCTCATCCGGGAGAGGGAGCTCGGGAGCCGGCGGCCCGCTTCCACCCCTGCGCTCTCGCGCCGCCGGCCTCTCTCGCGCGCTCGCGATCGGCGCGCTGCTGCTCGGCGCGGCGGCGTGCCGGCAGGACATGCACGATCAGCCGAAGTACCAGCCGATGGAGCACAGCTCCTTTTTCGAGGACCAGCGCGCGGCGCGCGCGCTGCTGCCGGGCACCGTGGCGCGCGGCCACCTCGACGAGGACGAGGCCTTCTCCACCGGCAAGGCCGGCGACAAGCTGGTCGAGACCGGGCCGCTGCCGGTCACGCGGGAGCTGCTCCTGCGCGGGCGGGAACGCTTCGACATCTACTGCTCGCCGTGTCACGACCGGGTGGGCACGGGCAGGGGAATGATCGTGCAGCGCGGCTTCAAGCGCCCGCCGTCCTTTCACGACAGCCGCCTGCTCGATGTGCCGGACGGCTACATCTTCCAGGTCATCAGCAACGGCTTCGCCAGCATGCCGTCGTACGCGGTGCAGGTACCGCCACACGACCGCTGGGCGATCATCGCGTACATCCGCGCGCTGCAATACAGCCAACACGCCTCTTTCTCCGACCTGCCACCGCAAGAGCGGGCGAAGCTGGGAGCATCGAAATGACCGGCGACGTGCGCTCCCAGCTGCTCCTCGGCCCCGACCACGTCCTGCGCAGGGCGCAGCTCCCGGCTCTGGTGGTCGGCGTGGTCGGCCTGGCGGCCGCCGGCATCGGCGCCATCCTCAGCCCGACGCAGTTTTTTCGCTCGTACCTGGTCGCCTACCTGTTCTGGTTCGGCCTGGCGCTCGGCTCGATGGCCATCCTCATGCTCCAGTTCGTCACCGGCGGCCGCTGGGGCGCCTCGATCCGCCGCGTGCTGGAGTCGGCGACGCGCACCTTGCCGCTGATGCTGCTGCTCTTCCTGCCGCTGGTGTTCGGCATCGGCCACCTCTACGAGTGGGCGCACCCGGAGCGGGTGGCGAGCGATCCGCTGCTGCAGGGCAAGAGCGGGTACCTCAACGTGACCTTCTTCCTCGTGCGCGCCGGGCTGTACTTCGCCGTGTGGCTGCTGGTCGCTCGCCTGCTCAATCGCTGGTCGCTCGAGCAGGACGACATCCGCGAGCCGGCGTACTCGCGGCGGCTCGAGAATCTCAGCCGCGGCGGGCTGCTGCTCTACGGCCTGACGATGACCTTCGCCTCGGTCGACTGGGTCATGTCGCTCGAGCCGCACTGGTTCTCGACCATCTACGGCATCCTCTTCGTCGGCGGGCAGGTCCTGTCGGCATTCGCCTTCGTCATCCCGGTGCTGCTGCTCCTCTCCGACCGGCCGCCGCTGTCGGAGATCATCTCCGCCGACCTGTTTCACGACCTCGGCAAGCTGCTTCTCGCCTTCATCATGCTGTGGGCCTACTTCTCCTTCTCGCAGCTGCTGATCATCTGGTCCGGCAACCTGCCGGAGGAGATCCCCTGGTACCTCAATCGGCTGCACGGGGGGTGGCAGTGGATCGGGGTCGGACAGATCGTGCTGCACTTCGCGCTCCCCTTCCTCGTCCTGCTGTCGCGCGACCTGAAGCGCAACGGGCGGCTGCTCGCCCTTCTCGCCGTCGCCGTGGTGGGGATGCGCTTCGTCGATCTGTACTGGCTGGTCACCCCCTCCTTCGAACCGGGACACCTCAGCGTTCACGTTCTCGATCTCCTGACCCTGGTCGGCGTCGGCGGCGTCTGGCTGGCGACCTTCCTCTGGCAGCTGCAGGGCCGCCCGCTGATGCCGTTGAAGGATCCGGCGCTGCAGATCGAGGACTTCATGGCGCCCCGGCATCCGCAGGCATCGACATGAGCGAGACGACGCAAGAGCCGCGCCCCGGCGATCATCCGCTCGGCGGTCACGAGACCCGCGACGTCCGCTTCGGTCCCATCCTCTGGTCCGCCGTCGCCGCGCTCGTCCTCATCCCCGCGATCATGCTCGGCCTGCGCTTCCTGTTCGACTACTACGCCCTGCGCCAGACCGAGCTCAGCCCCGCCCAGAACCCGCTCGCGGCCGAGTACGGCCGCCGCCTGCCGCCGGAGCCGCGGCTGCAACCGGTTCCCGTTCTCGACCTGCGCGCGCTGCGCGCCGAGGAGAAGGCGCAGCTCGACACGTACGGCTGGGTCGACCGCAAAGCGGGCGTCGTCCACATTCCGATCGATCGCGCCATCGACATCATCGCCCGGCGCGGCCTGTCGGGGAGGAAGAAGCCGGACGGCACGCAATGAAGTTGAACGTCCGCATCATCGCGTGCGCGGCGGCGCTGTCGGTCGCTCTGCTGCCGGCCGTCGTCGACGCCGCCGACGTCCCGCCCCCCGGGTTGCAGGGCGTCGGCATCGACCAGCGATTGAACGAGCAGGTGCCGCTCGACCTGAGCTTTCGCGACGAGAGCGGGAAGACGGTCCGGCTGCGCGATTACGTCGTCGACAAACCGGTGATCCTGACGATGGTCTACTACGAGTGCCCGATGCTGTGCACGCTCGTCCTCAAGGGTCTGGTGAAGGCCCTGCGGCCGCTCAAGTTCGACGTCGGCAACCAGTTCGACATCGTCACGGTGAGCTTCAACCCCAAGGAGACCTCGGCGCTGGCGGCGGAAAAGAAGGACTCCATCCTCTCCGAATACGAGCGCCCCGGCGCCGCAGCGGGGTGGCACTTCCTGACCGGAGACGCCGACCAGATCGAGCGCCTCGCGAAGGCGGTGGGCTTTCGCTACAAGTACCTGCCGAAGACGGGGCAGTACGCGCACGCCGCCGCGATCATGGTTCTGACTCCCGGCGGCAAGCTGGCGCGCTACTTCTACGGAGTCGAGTACTCGCCGCGCGACCTGCGCCTGGGCTTGATCGAGGCCGCCAAGGACAAGATCGGGACTCCGGTCGACCAGGTCCTCCTCTACTGTTTTCAATACGACCCGAGCACCGGACGCTACAGCGCGGTGGTGCTGAACATCATCCGCCTGGGGGGCGTCGTGACCATCGTCCTGCTGGGCGGATTCATGCTGGTGATGTTTCGCCGCGATTCCAAGGCGTCGCGCCGCCAGCGGACCTGAGAAGAGATGCTTTCCAACTTTCCCCTTTTCCCCGTCGAGGCATCCACGGTCGCCAGGCACGTGGATTCCCTCTACTTCTTCCTGATCGCCGTGAGCGGGTTCTTCTCGATCCTGATCGCCGTCCTGGTGGTCGGCTTCGCCATCCGCTACCGGCGGCGATCGGACGACGAGCGTCCGAAGCCGATTCACGGCTCGCTGCGCCTCGAGCTGATCTGGACCGTGATCCCGTTCGCGATCACGATGATCATGTTCTTCTGGGGCGCCAGCGTCTATCTCGAGATCTCCCGGCCGCCGGACGACTCCCTCGAGGTCCTGGTCGTCGCAAGGCAGTGGATGTGGAAGCTTCAGCATCTGGAAGGCCGGCGGGAGATCAACGAGCTGCACGTTCCGGTCGGCCAGCCGATCAAGCTCACCATGACGTCGGAAGACGTGATCCACAGCTTCTTCGTGCCCGCCTTCCGCATCAAGGCGGACGTCGTTCCGGGGCGCTACACCACGACGTGGTTCCAGGCCACCAAGCCCGGCCGTTACCATCTGTTCTGCGCCGAGTACTGCGGCACGGAACACGCGAGCATGATCGGCTGGATCGACGTCATGGAGCAGTCGGCTTACCAGGCCTGGCTGAGCGCTCCGCAGACCGGGGCGACGGGTCAGCCGGTGGCAAGCACCGGAGAGAGCCTGTTTCAGAAGTACGGATGCGTGACCTGCCATCGCGCCGGCGGCAGCGGCGGCCTCGGCCCCGCCCTGGTCGGCCTGTACGGCAGCACCGTGCACCTGAGCAACGGCCGCACGCTGACCGCCGACGACGCCTACATTCGCGAGTCGATCCTCAACCCCAAGGCCAAGGTGGTCGCCGGCTACAAGCCCGTCATGCCGACGTTCCAGGGGCAGATCAACGAAGAGAGCGTCCTGCAGCTCATCCAGTACATCAAGTCGCTCTCCAGCCAGGCGGAAGGCAAGGGCGCCGAACCCGCCGCCGCGCATCCGGCGCAGGACTCGTGAGCCATGGAAACCGCAACCGAGACGCGCACCCACTATCTGAACGCCGACTACGGCATCCGCTCGTGGCTGCTCACCACCGACCACAAGCGCATCGCCCTGCTCTACCTGATCTCGATCACGGTGATGTTCGCCATCGGCGGCACCTTTGCCGCTCTCATCCGCCTCGAGCTGCTCACGCCCAGGTCCCGACCTGGTGCAGGCCGACACCTACAACAAGCTGTTCACGATGCACGGGATCATCATGATCTTCTTCTTCCTGATCCCGTCGATCCCCGCCGTGCTCGGCAACTTCCTCATCCCGATGATGATCGGAGCGCGGGATCTGGCGTTTCCCCGGCTCAACCTGCTGAGCTGGTACATCTTCATCATCGGCGCCGCCTTCACCATGTGGGCGCTCGTCACCGGCGGCGTCGACACGGGCTGGACGTTCTACACTCCCTACAGCACCGCGGCGGCGACCACCAAGGTCATCCCCACCGCGATCGGCGTCTTCATCACCGGCTTCTCCTCGATTTTGACCGGGCTGAACTTCATCGTCACCATCCACAGCATGCGGGCGCCCGGCCTGACCTGGTTCCGCCTGCCGCTGTTCGTCTGGGCCCACTACGCCACCAGCCTGATCATGGTCCTCGGCACGCCGGTGCTGGCGACCACCATCATGCTCGTCGGTCTCGAGCGCGCCCTCCACATCGGCATCTTCGACCCGGCCCTCGGCGGCGACCCGATTCTCTTCCAGCACCTCTTCTGGTTCTACTCGCACCCGGCGGTCTACATCATGATCCTGCCCAGCATGGGCGTGGTGAGCGAGATCATCACCTGCTTCGCGCGCAAAGGCGTCTTCGGCTACTCCTTCATCGCCATCTCCAGCCTGGCGATCGCGCTGCTCGGCTTCCTCGTCTGGGGCCACCACATGTTCGTCAGCGGCCAGTCGGTGTACGCGGGCCTGATCTTCTCGTTCCTGAGCTTCGTGGTGGCGATCCCCTCCGCCGTCAAGGTCTTCAACTGGACGGCGACGCTGTACCAGCGGCTCGATCAGCTTCGACGCGCCGATGCTCTACGCGCTCGGCTTCATCGGCCTGTTCACGATCGGCGGGCTCACCGGGCTCTTCCTGGCGACGCTGGGCATCGACGTGCACGTGACCGACACCTACTTCGTCGTCGCCCACTTCCACTACATCATGGTGGGCGGGGCGCTGATGGGCTATCTCGGCGGCATGCACTTCTGGTGGCCGAAGATCACCGGCCGCATGTACCCGGAGATGTGGGCGAGGGTCGCCGCGGTGATCGTCTTCCTCGGCTTCAACCTGACCTTCTTCCCGCAGTTCATCCTCGGCTACCTGGGCATGCCGCGGCGCTACCACGTCTACCCGCCCGAGTTCCAGGTGCTGAACGTGATGTCCACCGCCGGGGCGTCGATCCTCGGCGATCGGCTACCTGCTGCCGCTGGTCTACTTCATCTGGTCGCTGCGCTACGCCACGCACGCGCCGGCGAACCCGTGGGGCGCCACCGGGCTCGAGTGGACGACGGCGTCGCCGCCGCCGACCGAGAACTTCGCGCGCACGCCGGTCATCACCGAGGAGCCCTACGCGTACGCGAGGGAGGAGGCCGAAGTTGTCTGACACCGTCTCTCACGTCGCGCACCACTTCGACGACGCCGATCAGCAGCGCGAGGCGTCGACGCTGGGGATGTGGGTGTTCCTGGTCACGGAGATCATGTTCTTCGGCGGCATCTTCACCGCCTACGTCGTCTACCGGAGCGACTACCCCGGCATCTTCGCCCACGCCAGCAACTACCTCGACGTCAGGCTCGGAACGACCAACACCATCGTTCTCATCACCAGCAGCCTGACCATGGCCCTCGCCGTCTACGGCGCGCAGTCCGGCAACCGCAGCATGCTGGTGCGCTGCCTGATCCTCACCATGCTGCTCGGCTCGGTCTTTCTCGGCATCAAGGGATTCGAGTACTGGCACAAGTTCCACGAGCACCTGGTCCCCGGCCCACACTTCCGCTTCCCCGGGCCGGACTCGGGCAACGCCGAGCTCTTCTTCTCGCTCTACTTCGCCATGACCGGCCTGCACGCGCTCCACATGATCATCGGGCTCGGCATTCTCACCGTGCTGACCGTCAAGGCGCGGCGCGGAGTCTACGGGCGCTCGTACCACACGCCGGTGGAGATCACCGGCCTGTACTGGCACTTCGTCGACATCGTATGGATCTTTCTCTTCCCGCTGCTCTACCTGGTTGGCCGCCACGGCGGCTGAGCGGCGCTCAGGGAGGCGAGACGGATGTCCGAGGAACACCTCGTACCGAAATCGGTCTACTTCGCGGTCTTCGCGGCGCTGCTGGCGCTGACCGCCCTGACCACGGGCGTCGCCTTCATCGATCTCGGACGCCTCAACGCCGTGGTCGCTCTCACCATCGCCGTCGTCAAGGCGATCCTGGTGATCCTGTTCTTCATGCACGTGTACTATGGGCAGCGTTTCACCTGGGTGGTGGTGGGTGGCGGATTCTTCTGGCTCGGCGTGCTAATCTTGTTCACCATGAGCGACGTGCTGAGCCGCGGCTGGCTGGGATTCCCGGGGAAATGAACCGCGACACGCGCCGGTGGTCCCGATGAAGGCGCCGGAACTCGATTCTCCGTTCCCGCTGCTCGAGTCGCTCGACTCGCCGGCGGACGTGAAGGACATGGACGGCGAGGGGCTGCGCCTGCTCGCCGCCGAGATCCGCTCCTTCATCATCGACTCCGTCACCCGCACCGGCGGGCACCTCGGAGCCGGACTGGGCGTGGTCGAGCTGACCCTGGCCCTGTTCGCGGAGTTCGACTTCAACGACCGCGACAAGCTGGTGTGGGACGTCGGCCACCAGTGCTACCCGCACAAGCTGCTCACCGGGCGCGGCCCGCGCTTCGAGACGCTGCGGCAGTGGGGCGGCCTCTCGGGCTTCCCCGATCCGGCCGAGTCCTCGTACGACACGGTGAAGACCGGGCACGGCGGCACGAGCATCTCGACCGCCATGGGGTTCGCCCTGGCCTGGCGCGGCCGGCCGGAGGACGCGGAGCGCAAAGCGGTCGCCGTGATCGGCGACGGCTCGCTGCAGGAAGGCAACGCCTACGAGGCGCTCAACCACGGCGGCACGTTCCGCGACCTCAACCTGGTCGTCGTCCTCAACGACAACAACATGAGCATCAGCCCGAGCGTCGGCGCCATGAGCTCCTACCTGTCGCGGGTGCGCAGCTCGACCTGGCTGAACGACCGGCTGCGCACGATCCAGCGCGCGATCAAGAAGATCCCGGCGCGTCGGCGACGAGATCGAGGACGTCCTGCAGCGCTGGTACCACTCCCTGCAGGGCATCATCCCGCAGCACGCTCTGGGGATCATCTTCGAGGAGCTCGGGTTCTTCTACTACGGCCCGATCGACGGACACGACGTCGACGCGCTGCGCAACGCCTTTCGCGCCACCCACTGGATGCGCCGTCCGGTGCTGATCCACGCGGTCACCAGGAAGGGCCGCGGCTATCGCGACGACGAGCCGGAAAAGACCTGCTACCACGCCGCCCCCCCGAGCAAGGTCGTCGCCGGCGCCGCCGAGAAGGAGTATCCCCAGCAAGGGGGACCGAGCTTCACGGCCGCCTTCGCCGAGCACGCCATGGTCATGGCCGAGCGCGACCCGCGGGTCGTGGTGCTCACCGCCGCCATGCTCGAGGGCACCGGCCTGGTGAAGATGCAGCAGCGATTCCCCGATCGCTGTCTCGACGTCGGCATGGCCGAGCAGCACGCGGTCGGTCTCGCCGCCGGCCTCGCGTTGGCCGGCTACCGCCCGATTTGCGCGATCTATTCGACCTTCCTGCAGCGCGCCTACGATCAGATCTTTCAGGAGGTGGCGCTGCAGCGCGCGCCGGTGCTGTTCTGTCTCGACCGCGGCGGGCTGGTCGGCTCCGACGGCGCCACGCACAACGGCGTCTTCGACATCGCCTACCTGCGTTGCCTCCCGAACTTCACGCTGATGGCGCCGCGCGACACCGGGGAGCTGGCGCGGATGATGGATCTGGCCATGCGCTGCGACGGCCCGGTGGCGATCCGCTTCCCGCGCGGTGCGGGAGCGGCGCCGGAGGCGCAGCTTCCGCACCGGGATCTGGGTATCGGTGAAGGCGAGCGCCTGGCCGACGGCAGGGACGGCTGCCTGCTGGCCTACGGTCCGCTCGCCTACGCCGCGCTGGAGGTGCGCCGGCGCGTCCTGGAGACCACCGGGCTGGCGCTGGCGGTCGTCGACGCGCGCTTCGCCAAGCCGCTCGACCGCGAGCTCATCCTCGAGGAGCTGAAGCGACAGCCCATCGTGTTCACGCTCGAGGACCACGTCGCCGCGGGCGGCTTCGGCTCGGCCGTGGCGGAGCTCGGCAGCGAGATCAAGGGTCAGTTCGACGCCAACCGCATCGAGATCCTCGCCCTGCCGGACCGCTTCATCGATCACGGCGATCGCACCCAGCAGCTCGCCGATGCCGGTCTCTCCGTCGATCGGATCACCGGCATCGTCACCGCCCGCCTCGCGACGATCGCCCCCGGCCCGCGCCCGCTGCGCCTGGGCAACGCGGGCTGAGTCGCTCGTCGTTCCTCGCCCCGCGCCGCACGAGGCATCGTCGCATCCGGCAGCGCAGCGAACCCGATCGCGCCGGCTCAGAACTCGACCCGGAACCCCTCTTCCTCCCCGCTCTCTCGGTCGGTGAAGATCAGAGTGGCGCGGCGATACGCGACGGCGGGAAAGTAGAGGTACCCCTTCAACGTCGCGCCCGGCGCGACCTCGCCTTCGGCGATGAGCGCGTCGCGCAGCCGCCGCCGATGCTCGGCGTCCAAACCCGCTGCGGGGCCGGGGAGCGGCAGGGCCTTCGTGCGCTGACCTTCCTGGGTGACGAGGCGGACGCCGTCGGGCCGGAACGCGTAGGCCCGCCCGGTTCGATTGGCGATCTCGACGCGAACGGGCGTGATCCCCAGCGCCGCCAGGTCGACTCCGAACTCGCCGCTCGCTTCGCTGCCGCGCAGCGGCCGCAGGGAGATCTGCAGGCCGGGACGCGGCGCGTCGTCGACGCGCGGCTGGACCACGCGCCGCGAGGCGACCTGCTCGAGCGCCGCCGGGAAGTCGTGGCGGAAGCTCAACCTCGACGTCAGGGGCTCGCGCGTAACGGCGTCGAACTCCGCCCCCCGGTCCGAGCAGGTGATGCGGACCTGGACGTCGTAGGGCTCGCCGGCCTCGCCGGCCCCGGGCGACCAGGCTCCCGCCTTGCGACCGCTGATGTTCCCCGGCCGGCCGGGCTTCGGCAGCTCCGTTTCGCCGATCGTGTACCCCATGCGCACCAGGGTCCCTCTCGCGACCCGCACCGCCTCCGTGCAGGGCATGCCCGGTTGGCTCGCGTGAGCGTCGGAGAGAACGGCTCCACCCTGTCGCGCCGCGCAGCCGCCGATCAACAACGGGACGAGGCAGCCGGCGGCCAAGCGGCGAACGCCGCGAGCCCCGGCAGGGCGCGAAGCGAGAAGGATCGAAGACGCCGCACACCCGCTCTCGTCGAAGCGCCGGGAGGCAGCCGGTCGTTGAGCTCGCCGGGCCGGCTCAGCCACAGCCGACGAGGGCTTTGTTCACGGCCGCGATGAGCTCGTTGATCTCCACGGCGCCCGAGCCGTCGGTGTCGAAGGCCTCGCAATCGCTGACCGGCGTGTTGCCTAGGGCGATGTTGACGCCGCGGATGAGCTCGTCGATGGACACCTCGCCGTCGCCGTTGCAGTCGCCCGGACAGGCGATCGGCGTCGGAGTGGTTCCCGGCGGCGCCGTATTCGTGGGCGTGGACGTGGGCGGCAGAGTCGGCGTCGGCGTCGGAATCTCCGGGCAGCGCGCAAAGGCGATGTCGTACGGCCCGCCTCCGGCGGGCAGGGTGTCGGTGACGGTGTTCGTCGACGTGTCGATGATGGAGATGCTGCCGCTGCCGCCTCCCAAGTTGGCAACGTAGGCGAAGCCTCCTCCTGGCGTCACAGCGATGGCAAAGGGCATGGGGCCTACCGTCACCGTGTCGACGACGCTGCGTTGGGCCGTATCGATGACCGACACCGAGTTCGCCCCGACGTTCGCGACGTAGGCGCGCGATCCGTTGGGGGCGAAGTCGGTCCCGCGCGGGCTCGTGCCGACCTGGATCGTGTCGACCACCGAGTTCGAGCTGGTCTCGATCACCGACACCGAGCCGGTCATCTGATTCGCGACGTACACCTCCGCCCCGTCGGGCGATGCCGCCAGGCCCGAGGGTTGCCCCCCGACGTCGATGGTCGTGATCACGGAGTTGTCCGCCGTATCGATCACCGACACCGTGCCGTCGTCCTGATTGTTCGACGTAGGCGATCCCGGCGCCGGTGATCGCAATGTCGCTCGGGTGCACGCCGACGGTGATCGTGTCGACTACCGTGTTTCCGGTCGTTTCGATCACGGAGACGCTGGCGGAGCCGAAATTGGGAACGTAGGCATCGCCGTTGGGGGCGAAGGCAATCGCGAAGGGCGACGTTCCGACCGGCACGTTGGCGAGCAGAGCCCTCGTATCGATCTCGAAGACGCTCACGGCGGAGGGAGCGCTTGTCGTGGTGACGTAGACGCGGTCGCCGCCGGGCTCCACTGCCAGCCCGGTGGCCGGCAGGTGTTCTGCGCGCACACCGGGACGGTGCCGAGGAGCTCGTTCGTCGCGGTGTCGATCAGCGAAACCCTTCCGACGAGCTGGCTCACGACGTAGGCGCACTGTTGCTGGGCGCCGGCGGGCAGGGCCGCGGCGACGAGCGCGCTCAAGGCGAGGGCCATCGCCCGAGCGACCCTTCCGGATCGGCTCGGCGCGGCCCCCGGGCGATAGCCGCGGGGGATTCTGCACGACATACGAGTCCCTCTTCTATACGGCAAACCCCGAGTGACCAGCAAGAGAAATCGCGAGCCACATATCGGCCTTGCAGCGGCGCCTTATTGCCTTGCAATAAGGCCGCTGCCCACCCTAGGATACGCACAACCAGGCCTTATTTGATGCGAGTTTGCTTTGGGACGCCTTTCGGCAGGCGAATTGCGTACTATTGCCTGGTGTGGGGGATGTTAAGCCTTGTCTTCGTGGGGTTCGCGAGCGCTGCACCGTTGTTCGGACGGCCATCGAGCTATGACGTCGATGGGTCTCCGGTGGCGGTGCGGGCGGGCGCCTTCGACTCTCAGCCGGGAGTCGATCTCATGACTGCCAACGCGGCCGGAGCGGAGGGACCATCGTTGTCCTTCCTCTTCAACCGAGGACAGGGGAGCTTTTTCCCGGAAAGCCGCATGGTCCTGGACGCTTCGACCTACATCCTTCAGGCCGCCGCGGCCGCCGACTTCAATGGCGACGGTCGCGGAGACGTGGCGCTGGCGGTCGACGACATCAGCAGCTTTCCGATCCGCGCCACGGTTCTCGTCTATCTCGACTCGGGCAACGGACAATTCTCCAACCCTGCCGTCCGGCGCCTGGCTGGATTCTTTCCGCAATGTATCGAGGCGGCCGACGTGACGGGTGACGGCGTACTCGACCTGGTCGTCTGCCACCAGCAAACGACCAACGGGACACCGACCGGCCTCGTCTCGGTTCTGGCGGGTCAGACGTCGGGAGGAGTCCCCACAGGGTCGTTCGGCTCCCCCGTAGCCGTGCAGGTGGGTACGTCGCCTTCGATGGCCGCCGTCGGCCGGCTCGACGCGGACAGCCATCCCGATGTCGTGGTCGGCGACGCCGACGACCGCCGGGTGTACCTCCTCTATGGAACGGGGAGCGCCACCCCGCTGGCTTCTCCGGTGACGCTGGCGGACGTCGCCTCCCCCTCCTCCGTCCTGATCGCCAACGTCGATTCCACCCCGCTGCCGGACGTCTTGGTGACCAGTCTGTCGACGAGTCGCCTCCTGACCTTCTCCCAAACCGCCTCGCGTACCTTCGCCGCACCGTCACTCACCCCAGTTGGCCTCCTCCCCAAAGCGATGACCAGCGCCGATTTCAACGGCGACTCGCGGCCCGATCTGGTGGTGCTGGGCGTTCAGGGGGCGGAGCTCTGGGTCGGAAACGGCACCGGCTTCGCCTTTGGCGAGACGATCGCGACCGACCCGACCCTGGATGCCGTCACTTTGGCGGACCTGAACGGCGACGGCGCCCTCGACGTAGCGGCCAGCTCCCTGGAGGAGGACCGCGTCGTGGTCGTCCTGCGCGGGGCGGACGCCCCGTTCACACCCAGCCCGACGCCGACGATCACCCCGACCCCGACGCGCACCTTCACCCCCAGCCGGACCTCGACCCCGACGCGCACCCTGACCCCGTCGCGCACCCTGACCCCGTCGCGCACCGCTACGGCGACACCGACACGCACCCCGATCGTGATGACGACTCCCCTCGGCCCCGGCGATGCGAACTGCGACGGGCGTATCGATGCGGCCGACATCGATGCCGTGATCGAGAGGATCTTCGCCCCTGGATGCAGTGCCGCCGACGTCGACGGGGACGGCCAGGTCACCGCGGCCGATCTCCTACAGGTGCTCGTGCTGGTCGCCAACCAGTGAACCCGAAGAGAAATCGCGAACTGCCTTGGTAAAGGAAACCGCCGTGAGAGTACGACGCTTTACGCCGCTGACGACCATCTTGGTCGCTCTTCTGGCGCTTTCCGTGGCCGAGGGGGCCCGGGCGCAGACGAGCACGCCGACCCTGACGCCGACCGATACGGCGACCATTACACCGACGACCACGGCCACGCTCACGCCGACCTTCACGGTGACCCCGACGAACACCCCGACGGCGACGCCGTCCACTACGCCGACGACCACGCCGACCGCGACGCCCGTCGATACACCGACGGCGACGGCCACCAGCACCAGCACCCCGACCGTGTCGCCCTCCGCCACGCCGACGAGTACGCCCACCAATACGCCGACGGCGACCGCTACCAACACCAGCACTCCGACCGCGTCGCCCTCCGCCACGCCGACGAATACGGCCACCAATACGCCGACGAGTACGCCCACCAATACACCGACGGCGACGCCCACCAACACGAACACGCCCACGGCGACGCCGACCAACACACCGACGAGCACGCCCACCGCGACGCCCACCAATACACCGACGGCGACGCCGACCAACACGCACGGCGACGCGCGACGCCGACCAACACACCGACGGCGACGCCTACCAACACGAACACGCCCACGGCGACACCGACCAACACCCCGACGAGCACGCCGACGTTCACGCCGACGGCGACGCCGACCCGTACGCCGACCAGCACTCCGACGGCGACGCCGACCAACACACCGACTTCGACCCCCACCAACACGCCGCAGATCGTCCACATCGACCTGAACACCGGCGTCGGTCTGGCGGGCAGCACGGTCCCCATCACGGCCAGTCTGACCAGCTCGGGACTGGAGGTCGCCGCTACCGGCAACGACATCACCTACAACAAGCAGGCGTTCTTCATCGATCCGGCCAACTGCGCGATCAATCCCGCTCTGGCCCGTAGCCTCTCCGCCAGCGAGCCGCCGGGCAGTGAGACCGCGACGACCAAGACGGTCCGCGTCTTCGTCCTCGGCGCTCCGCTCAACACCAGCCCGATGCCGGACGGACCGCTGTACACCTGCACCGTCCAGGTGCTGGGAAGCGCCCTTCCGAGTCTCTACGTCCTCACCAACTCCAATGAGCTCGCCCAGGATCCGAACGGGTTGGACCTCAGCCCCGTGGTCGGCAGCAACGGCTCGATCCTGGTGACCCTGGTCGGTCCCACCGGAACGCCGACCCGGACGCCGACGATCACGCCGACGGCGACGCCGACGTTCACGCCGACCGAGACGCGCACGCCGACGGCAACGGCGACGGTGACGAATACACCGACCGTCACGAGCACTCCGACCTTCACCCCGACCAGCACGCCGACGTCCACACCGACCAATACGCCGACCACGACGCCGACCCGGACACCGACAGCGACGCCGACGGACACGTCGACACCGACGGCGACACCGACCAGCACCCCGACGTCCACGCCGACATTCACGCCGACCGATACGCCGACGGTGACGCCGACCAGCACCCCGACGGCGACGTTCACCGTCACCCCGACGGGAACACCGCCGAGCACATCGACGGCGACGGCCACGAGCACACCGACGGACACACCGACGGTGACGCCTACGTTCACGCCGACCAATACCCCGACCGCCACGCCGACATTCACGCCGACCAGCACCCCGACGGCGACATTCACGCCTACGTCGACACCGACGGTCACGCCGACCAGCACACCGACCAACACGCCGACCAGCACGCCGACCAGCACGCCGACCAGCACGCCGACCGACACGCCGACGGTGACGCCGACGTTCACGATCACGTCGACGCCGACCATCACCGCGACCGCCACACCGACGAACACCCCGACGCAGACGCCGACGGTCACCAACACGCCGCAAATCGTCCACATCGACCTCGGGACGGGCACGGGACTGGCCGGGGGGACGGTGAACATCCCCGTCACCTTGACCAGCTCGGGTCAGATGGTGTCGGCCACCGGCAACGACATCGCCTTCGACCCGACGAAGGTCGACCTGCAGCCGACCGATTGCGTGGTCAACCCGAGCATCAACAAGATCCTCTCCGCCGACGTCGTCAGCAATCCCGGCGATCCGACGAAGGTCGTCCGCGTCTTCGTCCAGGGACCGCCGAGCAATACGAACCCGATGCCCGACGGCCTGATCTATACCTGCACCTTCAGCATCAAGGGCGGCACGTCGCCCGGAACGTATACGCTCACCAACATGACCGAGATCGCCGTCGATCCGAACGGCATGAACCTCAGCCCCGTCGTCGGTACGAACGGATCGATCATGGTGACCCTGATCGGTCCGTCGGTGACGCCGACCAGCACGCCGACGATCACCCCGACCTCCACACCGACGGCGACGCCGACGGTGACGCCGACGTCGACTCCGACCGGGACCCCGACCAACACCCCGACGAACACGCCCACGGCGACCCCGACCAACACTCCGACGTCCACGCCGACCGATACGCCGACCTCGACCCCGACCAGCACGCCGACGAACACGCCCACGGCGACCCCGACCAACACCCCGACGTCCACGCCGACCGATACGCCGACCTCGACCCCGACCAGCACACCGACGGCGACGTTCACCGCCACTCCGACGGGGACACCGCCGAGCACACCGACGGCGACGGCCACGAGCACACCCACGGATACGCCGACGAACACGCCGACGAACACGCCGACCAATACGCCGACCTCGACGCCGACGCAGACACCGACCAACACGCCGACGGCGACATTTACGCCGACGTTCACGCCGACGAATACACCGACCAGCACCCCGACCAATACGCCGACGGCGACGCCGACGCAGACGCCGACCAACACCCCGACGGCGACGTTCACGCCGACGTCGACACCGACGAATACACCGACGAATACACCGACGAGCACGCCGACCAACACGCCGACCAACACGCCGACGCGTACCCCGACCGACACGCCGACGGCGACGCCGACGTTCACCATCACGTCGACGCCGACGATCACGCCGACCGCCACCCCGACGGACACCCCGACGCAGACGCCGACGGTCACCAGCACGCCGCTGACCGTTCACATCGATCTCGGGACGGGCAGCGGCCTGGCCGGGGGGACGGTGAACATTCCCGTCACCCTGACCACTTCGGGTCTGATGGTGTCGGCCACGGGCAACGACATCGCCTTCGACCCGACGAAGGTCGACCTGCAGCCGACGGATTGCGTGGTCAACCCGAGCCTCAACAAGATTCTCTCCGCCGACGTCGTCAGCGCCCCGGGAGACCCGACGAAGGTCGTCCGCGTCTTCATCCAGGGGCCGCCGGCCAATACGAACCCGATGCCCGACGGCCTGATCTACACCTGCACCTTCAGCATCAAGGGCGGTACGTCGCCCGGAACGTATCCGCTGATGAACCAGAACCAGATCGCCGTCGACCCGGACGGCATGTTCCTGAGCCCCGTCGTCGGCGCGAACGGATCGATCTTGGTGAGCCTGGTCGGCCCGTCGGTGACACCGACCAACACGCCGACGATCACCCCGACCGCGACGCCGACGAACACGCCGACCGTCACGCCGACCGTGACGCCGACGTTCACACCGACCGACACGCCGACCGTGACGCCGACGTTCACACCGACCGACACGCCGACGTTCACGCCGACGAATACGCCCACGAATACCCCGACGGTGACGCCGACGGTGACGCCGACCTTCACGCCGACCGACACGCCGACGTTCACGCCGACCGACACCCCGACCGACACCCCGACCGAGACCCCGACGGTGACGCCGACCTTCACCGACACCTCGACGCCGACGATCACCCCGACCGCGACGCCGACGGACACGCCGACCGAAACGCCGACGGTGACCCAGACCCCACTGACCGTTCACATCGACCTCGGCTCCGGCACGACGCTGGCGGGAAGCACGATCGGCATCACGGCCACTCTGACCACCTCCGGCCTGATGGTGGCGGCGACGGGCAACGACATCTCCTTCGATCCGACCAAGGTCGACCTGCAGCCGACCGACTGCGTGGTCAACCCGGGCATCAACAAGGTTGTCTCCGCCGACGTCGTCAGTGCTCCGGGAGATCCGATGAAGGTCGTACGGGTGTTCGTGCAGGGGCCGCCGATCAACACCAGCGCCATTCCCGACGGTCCGCTCTACACCTGCACGTTCTCCGTGAACGGGGGCACGCTGCCCGGAACGTACGTCCTCACCAACTCGAACCAGATCGCGTTCGATCCCGACGCGATGCCCCTGAGCCGTGTCCTCGGCATGGATGGCTCCATCAACGTCACCTTGGTGGGCCCCTCGGCCACGCCGACCGAGACGCCGACGATCACGCCGACGTTCACGCCGACGGACACGCCGACCGAGACGCCGACGGTCACCCCGACCGACACGCCGACGGACACGCCCACGATCACGCCGACCGTGACGGAGACGCCGACCGTGACCCAGACTCCGATCAGCGTCCTGATCGACATGGGAAGCAAGATCGGCCTGGCGGGGACCCAGGTCGACATCCCGGCGACGCTCACCACCGGCGGATTCATGGTCGCGGGCACCGGCAATGACATCACCTTCGACTCGAGCAAGGTGGACATCCAACCGACGGACTGCACCGTGAACCCGGACCTGAACAAGAGCCTGTCGGCCGGCGTCTTCCCGGCCACCTCCAATCCGCTCGATCCGATGAAGGTCCTGCGCGTCTTCGTCCAGGGGCCGCCGGTGAACAACAGCGCCATCCCCGACGGCCTGCTCTACACCTGCCGCTTCACGATCCTGGGCAGCACGCTGCCGGGCACCTACTCCCTCGTCAACACCAATCAGATCGCCCAGGATCCGGACGCCATGTTCCTGCCCTTCGTGACCGGGAACGACGGTTCGATCACGGTGTCCCTGGTGGTCGCGACCTCGACGCCCAGTAACACCCCGACCGTGACGGAGACCCCGTCTCTGACCCCCACCGAGACGCCGACCGACACCCCGACGGCGACCCCGACCGACACCCCGACCGAGACGCCGACCTTCACGCCGACGGCGACCCCGACCGAGACGCCGACGTTCACGCCGACGCCGTTGCCGCCGAAGCTCAGCATCTCGGCGGTGGTGAGCAAGGATCCCGTCCTCGAGGACGACCTGATCACCTACACGATCACGTACGCCAACGCCGGCGGCAAGGCGAGCATGATCACGATCAACGCGACGACACCGGCGGGGACCACGTTCGAGTCCGCCAATCCCCCCGCGACCACCGATCCGGGAACCGGCGGCACCGGCGCGGTCTCCTGGGACGTCGTCGACATCGCGGAGAGCGGCGGCGGCGTGGTCACCATGACCGTGCGCGTCGATACCGGCCTGGCGCCGGGAACCATCCTGGTCTTCACCGGATACACCATCGATGCCGTGTTGCCGCCGACGACGGAGACGGGCCCCGACGTGACGACCACCGTAGAGAACGAGATCGACCTCTCGCTGGTCAAGGTGGACGAGCCGGACGGCGTCGAGCCCGGAACGACCCTGAGCTACACGATCAACGTCGCCAACCGGAGTCCGCGCGCCATGAACGGCCTCGTCGTCCGCGAGCTCTTCGACCCCAATCTGATCATCCAATCGTCGACCCCGCCGGCGGACTTCGGGACCAACGATCGCTGGTCCATCCCGTTCCTGCCGGCGGCTTCGACGCGCACGATCATGATCGACGCGGAGGTGAAGGGCACCGCCGAGCCGGGCAGCCTGCTGAGCAACTTCGCCACCGTGGAGGACGCTTCCGGCCTCTCGGCGCGCGCGTACGAAGACACCGTCGTCGTCGGTCCGAAGGTGCTCAGCATGCAGATGGACGACCTGCCCGACCCAGTGGGTCTGGACGAACAGGTGGTGTATGCGATCACCTTCGCGAACCTCAGCGACAATGACCTCGACGGTGTGGTCGTCTATGCCAACGCCGACCCAGGGCTGATCTTCGACTTCTCGAGCCCGGCCGAGGACGGCGGCGACGCGCTGTCGTGGACCATCGGGAATCTGCCCGCGACGACCGCGGACCGTATCTTCGCCGCCTTCGACATCGACGATACGGTCGTACAGGACGGCGACCTGCTCCCGTTGCGGGCCTGGGTCGTCGACTCGAGCGGCCAGGTGGCCAGCGCCGCCGAGGTCACGCTGTTCTCCACCGGCCACGCGGGATCGCCGTACCAGCTCAGCCTGACGGGAGCACCCCGCAATCTGCGCATCGGCGTGGTGAGCACGGTCGTCTACCTGATCAAGCTCCGCAACATCGGCGTCGCCGATACGTCCAACGTCACGATCACGAACACGCTGCCGAGCGCGCTCCAGTTCCTGGAGTCCTCACCGCCGCCGACCACGACCGTCGGCAACCAGCTCACCTACAAGTTCGCGTCGCTGCCGTCGGGCGCCTCGAAGTTGATCGTCATCCAAGCCGAGATCGGCCCGCAAGCGACGGGCGGCAGCGGCCTGACGGACACCGCCACGGTGGTCGACGACGGCGGCAACTTCGCCCAGGCTTCGTTCGTCGGCAGCATTCGCGCCGGCTCGACCAACAACCCGGGTAAATTGCAGGTCGCTCTGACCACCGTGAAGCGCGTGGTCGCCGGCAGCAAGCTCAAGTCGACGATCAGCGTCACCAACGGCGCGCGAGGAGACGCCAAGAACGTCACGGTGACCCTGGATGGGCCGCTCGGGGTCGACATCCTAGGGAGTCAGACGTTCCCGCCCCCGTCGTCCCAGCAGACGGTCGATGGCAAGACGCGCTGGACGTGGATCTTCCCGACCGTCAAGGGCCCCGGAAACCTGTCGATCAAGACGACGCACCAGGTTCCGGACACGCTGCCCAATGGCACGTCGCTCGACTTCACGGCGCGTGTCAGCGCCGAGGACGGCCGCCACGACGAGGTGAGCAAGAGCGTCGAGGTGCGCAACTGAGTGATCGCGGGCGGGGGCTCGATCGAGCTCCCGCCCGAACCGTTCGCGCCGGCGTCGGTTCGTCGCAGCGTCGCACCGAACGCCGCGCCTCGGCACGCAGGGCGGCTGGCCGGCCGAGTCGAGCGGAAACCCGTTCAGCCGGGACCGAGCGTCGGGCGGTCGGAGGGCTCGCCGACCAGTCTCCGGCACTCGGCCTTGGTCGGCGTCGTACGCGTACAGCGCAAGGTGTCGGTGACCCCCGAGGCCAGGAGGGCGCAGGCGTTGTCGGTGGCGCTGCGCAGAACCTCCATCTTGGTCTTGCCGGTCACCTTGCGGCACGCGTGCCCGCCCTCGAAGTCCATACAGACCTCGCACTCGTAGTCGCTGACGTGAAAGCTCGAGTACACCACCACACCGACGACCGGCAGGAGAAACGCCAGCGTCACCATGGTGTTGCGCCAGGGGTGTCTTCGCGGCTGCACGATTGGTCTTGGGGCGGGAGAGACCGGAGAGCGCTCTCTCCGGCCTCCGCATCGTCCAGGGGAGGTCTTACAGCTTGCCGAGAATGGACTCGGCGCTGGAAGCGGAGAGGCCGGGCCCCGACTCCACCAGCAGCTCCTTCACCTTGCCGTCGTCGACGATCATGGCGTAGCGCTGCGAGCGCGTTCCCATGCCGAAGCCGGAGCCGTCCATGGTCAGCCCCACCGCCTTGCTGAACTCCGCATTGCCGTCGGCGACCATGCGTACCTTGCCGCCCGCCTTCTGGTTCTGTCCCCATGCCCCCATGACGAAAGCGTCGTTGACGGAGAGGCAGACGATCTCGTCGACGCCCTTGGCCTTGATGGCGGCCGCCTGCTCCACGAAGCCGGGCAGGTGCTTCATCGAGCACGTCGGCGTGAACGCCCCCGGCACCGCGAACAGCACCACCTTCCTGCCCTTGAAGAGCTCCCCCGTAGTGACGTCCTTGGGTCCGCTGTCCCCCATTTCCTTCAACTTGATATCGGACGGAATCGTATCCCCGGCTTTGATCGCCATGTTCGTCCCTCCTGAGCGAATGAGTGGTTGACGGGTGATCGAAACAGATCGCTCTCTGTTTACCTGCCCCCCCGGCGGCGATCAACCGGGCCCACGGGGCGCCGGCCGCGTCTCCTATTGGCACTCCGCCAGGAGCCGCAGCACCTCGGGCTGCTGCAGGCCGCAGATCATGGTCGTCACGCCCGACTCGCGCCACGGCGCCAGGCGGTCGCGAATGCGCTCCACCGGGCCGACCAGGGAGACCTCGTCGGCGAGCTGATCGGGGACCGCCGCGGCGGCCTCGTTCTTCTTCCCGTCGAGATAGAGGTCCTGGATCTTCGCGGCCGCTTCCTCGAACCCGTAGCGGCAGGCCAGGTCGTTGTAGAAGTTCTTGCCGCGCGCCCCCATCCCGCCGATGTAGAGGGCCAGGACCGGCTTGATGAACTGCAGGCAGGCGGCGACGTCGTCGCCGATGATGACCGTCGGGCCGGCGGCAATATCGAAGCGGCTGAGGTCCTTGCCGCCCCCCGCCTTTCGGAACCCTTCCTCGAGCGATTCGCGGTAGACCTGCGGCGCCCGGTAGGGCGAGAAGAAGATCGGCAGCCAGCCGTCGGCGATCTCCGCCGCCTGGGCGACGCTCTTGGGTCCGACCGCGGCGACGTAGATCGGAATCTGGCGGCCGTGCAGGATGCTCTTCAACGGCTTGCCCAGGCCCGTCGCGCCCTCCCCACGATACGGAATCTGATAGTGCTCGCCGCTGTGCTCGAGCGGCTTCTCGCGCGCCCAGATGGCGCGCAGGATCTCGATGTACTCCCGCATCCGCTTCATCGGCTTGCCGTAGGGAACACCGTGCCACCCCTCGACGACCTGCGGCCCGGAGGCGCCGAGGCCGAGCAGGAAGCGCCCCCCGGAGAGCTGGTCGAGCGTGGTCGCCGTCATGGCGGTCATCGCCGGCGTGCGCGCCGGCATCTGCATGATGCCGGTGCCGACGTGAATGCGTTCGGTCTGCGCCGCGATCCACGCCACCGGCGTCACCGCGTCGGAGCCGTAGGCCTCCGCCGTCCACACCGAGTGGAAGCCGAGCTGGTCGGCCTCCTTGATCAACCCCATGTTGAGGGACATCCGGGCGCCCGAGTATCCCGCGTTCAAACCGAATCGCATGCGCTCTCCTCCTTTGGGAATTCGCCCCCGTGCGCGCTTCGCACTCCGATGGGCTCGGCCCCGCGAGCAGAGCCCGCGGGGCCTCACGATCCCCTGGAAATGGGAATTCACTCCTTCTACGAGCCACCGTCGGGCGGCGTCAACCGCAAGACGCCGGGGAGCGAGACACGGATACGAACCTCACCCGCCCTTCGTCATCGCCTCTCGCAGGCGGTCGAGAAGCTCGCGCTGGGCGGGGATCATCAACTCCCGCGCCTTCTCCAGCGGATAGAAGCGGCACACGTCGTTCTCGCCGTCCGGCGTCGCACAACGGCCCTTGTCGTCGATCGCCGCCTCGCTGTCGGACTCCACCGTCGCCCAGAAGGCGTGCACGACCTTGCCGGATTTCTGCTTCACGGTGCCGAGCGCGGCTCGGATGCGCACCCGCAGACCGGTCTCTTCTTCCGTCTCGCGCCGCGCCGCCGCCTGTGGCTCCTCGTCCGCCTCGATCAACCCCTTGGGAATGCCAAACAGGGGGCGGCGGAAGGTGGCGCCGCGCGCATGCGTCAACAACACCTCGAACCCATCGGCGCCGTCGCGCGTGACCAGGCAGCCTGCAGAGACGGGAGGCATGAGTCCCTCGTAGCGCGGCCCCCGGCGGAACGCGACCTCCGCGGCGCGCTGCGAAGCACACCAGGGGCCTTCACGGCGTGGAATCCCTGCACGAGGAAGGTTAAGCTCCGCTCGATGGGCCAGGCACCATGATCGGGCTCCTGTTGTTCGTCGCGCTCGCGGTAGGGCTCTACCTCGCCTGGCGCGGCCCGAGAAGCGCGAAGAATATCCTGAACCGCTGGGCCGTGCCGGTCCTCGCGATCCTGCTCGGCTTGCTCTATCTACGCTCGCCGATCGACCTGATTCCCGACTTCGTCGGACCGGTCGGCTATCTCGACGACCTGTTCGCCCTCGTCGCCATCGGTTGGTGGGTGCGCCGCCACTTGCAGCAGACGCGCCCGCGCGCCTCCGCCGGTCCGCGCCCGACCTCCGAGCGGGCCGAGACCGCGCCGCCGTGGGACCCGTATGGCGTCCTGGGAGTGCGACGCGGCGCCTCGCGCGCCGAGATCACGCACGCCTATCGCGAGCAGATGAAGCGTTACCACCCCGACCGGGTGAACGACCTCGGCGAGGAGCTGCAGGAGGTCGCCCACCGCAAGACGCTGGAGATCCAGCGCGCCTACCGGGAGCTGGGAGGCGGGTGAGCGGATACGGTGTGCGGGTGCGCCACCGCGGCAGCAGGCTCCGAACGGCCCGTCACCGGCTCACTGGCTCACCAGCTCACCCTGCACGGTTTCGTTCTCGCCGTCGCTTGCAGCCGGTTGCCGGCGATGTTAGCGAGCCAACACATGTTAGCCTCGCACGACAAGGCGCTTCACGATCCGGCGATCCAGACGCTCTCCGCCGAGAGCCTCATCGTGCTCACCGAGCGCTCCGTGGCCGCCGTGATCGAGCGACTCGCCGGAACGATCTACGCCGAGCGACGCCGCGGCTCCACCGACGAGCTCGCGGTTCTTCCGGTCATGAGCGGCGAGGAGTTCGCAACCGAGGTGGTGGGACACCCCCCCTTCGGCCGCTTGCGCATCGAGGGCGACGATCTGATCCGTGCCGGGCTGGCGACCGCCGGGGTTCCGCAACCGACGCCGATCGCGTGGAGCCGCACCGACCTGGACGATGAGGCGGTTCTCGGCGCCCGCGCCCTGTGGCGCGCCGGCCTGCGGCCGCGCGGGCGCAGCTCGGACTCCCTCGACGGAGGCCTGATCGCGCCCGGAACCCTGGCCGTCACGGACGCGCTCGACGCGCTCGACGCGCTCGCTCTTCCCGTCGGCCCGCTCACCAGCGACGCCGCTCTGCAACGCGCCACGGAGGTGTGGGAGATCGTCCGCCCGCAACTCCTCATCGCGGACGCCGCCTCACACGCTTTCCTGCGCCAGTCCTCCACCGCGCCGCGCGATCTGCCGCTCCTCGTCCTCCTCACGCCCGCCAACGCCGACCGGCTCTCCGCGCCGCCCGAGGCGGACGTCTGCCGTGTCTTCTCCCTGCCTCAGGCCTGCACGTTCCTGGCGGGTGAGTGCCCGCAGCGCGACGGGTTCCACGTCGCCGAGGACACCATCGCGGTCGAGATCCTCGACCCGCGCGGCTCCGGGCCGCTGCCCGACGGCGTCGCTGGACGCCTCGTCGTCTCGACGCTCAAGCGCACTCTGGCCGCTCTCCGCCTCGACACCGGGCTCACCGCCTCCCTCGACCGCTCCCCGTGCCCCTGCGGCGAAACCCACGCCAGGCTGCGCTTCGCTTGACGAGGTTGCTGAGTTGTCGGGTTGTTCGTTGTTGGTCAGAGTTCGGCCGCTCGCCAACCAACCACTCAACACCAAACAACCAACAACCGCCCCTCAGATCGCCGCCGCTGCGACGATCACCACCATCACCACCGCAACGGCGGCCTTGAGGACGAATCCGAGCAGGCGGCCGCGCATCGCGGCCATTCCGGTCGAGAACGACTCGCCGATCGTTCCACCCTCCGAGCCGACAGCGAGCGCAGCGCCAGCAAAGGCGCCGAGGAGCGCGCCGATCAGCGAACCGATGCCGAACAGGAACGGCGTGCCGATGATGCCGCCCGCGAAGCCGCCGATCAGGACGAACACGGTGACCCGGCGCGACGGGCGGCGGCTGGCGGCACCGGCGCTGCCGGCGACGAACTCGATGCCCTCGCCGATCGCGGCGAGCAGCGCCAGCCAGCCGATGGTCGACCACGTCACGGCCGCGAAGCCGGTCGCCCAGCCGTAGACGAGCGCCGCGGCGACGATGAGAAAGGTCCCCGGCAGGCCGAAGACCAGCGACACCAGCGCGACGCCGCAGAATCCGAACAGCAGCAGGAGGCCGAGCAGGTGAAGTACGGTCGCCATCTCCGAGACCGGAGAATGGCCGGAAATCGCCGCCGATTCAAAGGCTCGCGCGCACGCTGGGTCGTTCGGGAGATCACCGCAGCCGTCGACGACTCGTTGCGAATCAGCCGACACCGCTGTCGCGCCGTTGGCGATCGTTGCCGCGGACGAAAGTCCAACTGATGCTCTCTGCCTTGCGCTTCGCGTAGATAATGCGTACACGCCGCGGGAGGGCTCGATTTCGCCGGCGGTCATGGGACCGCCAAGGGGAAAGGATTTCGAATGCGTCCGCAGACGACCGTCCTTGCAGCTCTATGCCTTCTGCTGGTGCCCGCAACGGCGGCCCGCGCCTCTTGTGGGCTCCAGATACCATCCTTCTCCTGCGGCGGGAGTTGCTCGGAGGGAGAGGTATGCTCCTCGACCGGAGTTCTCCAATGCGGCTGTATCCCCGACGTCTGTGGACTGAGAGGGTTGAGCTGCGGCGGGCCGTGTCCGAACGAAGGGGAGACCTGTACCTCCACCGGTCTAGGGCAATGCGGTTGCGTCCCCGAAGGCGGCTGTGCCGTGGAGGGGCTGGGATGCGGTGGGGACTGTCCGGAGGGCGAGACCTGCGTCTCGCGCGATCTGGCGTGTAGCTGCCAGCCGACGGCTTGCTGCAACTGTGGTCCGGCGGACGGGAATGCCAGGATCGATCTCCAATGTCCGAGCGGCTGCAGCGAAACGACCGCGCTCGACTGCCTCGTCCAGTGCCTGGTCGTGCCCGCCCTCGGCGGCAACACGTGCCAGATGGACGTCGTCCAGGGGGCGCCCTGCGGGCCGGACGGTTGCCCGACGACCGGTTGCTGCGAGGTGCCGAACGCGATGAGCCTCGCCGTGCAGGACCGCATGCTCGATCCGAGTCAGGCCGACGGACACCCCGATTTCTCGGTCTGCGCGGAGACCGATCAGGCTACCTGCGCGTTGCTCAGCGGAATCACGTCGTTCGTCGCGGGCGCGTCGTGCAACAGCGAATCGGGCATGTGCGAGACGCCGACGCCCACGGCCACTCCGACCGCCACGCCGACCTCGACACCTACCGCGACACCAAGCGCGACGCCCACGGCCACCTCGACGGATACGCCGACGGACACCCCGACCATTACGCCGACGGCCACTCCGACCGCCACGCCCACAGTCACGCCAACCGACACCCGGTTGCCTGTGGGTGACTCCTGTAGCGTGCCGGCCGAATGCGATTCGACCTTCTGCGTCGACGGCGTGTGC
The DNA here is from genome assembly GCA_963721115.1 of uncultured bacterium. GTDB lineage: Bacteria > Desulfobacterota > Binatia > HRBIN30 > CADEER01 > CAVRIA01. The sequence continues at coordinate 193,338 of CAVRIA010000009.1, read as the reverse complement.
TGCAACAGTGCGTGCGATGGCCCGACGGAGTTCTGTAATCTGCCAGACACCCAGGGGACCTGCACGACGGTGACTGCCCCGGCCCCCGCCGTGTCGGGCACCGGGCTCTTGTTCGGACTGATGGCACTGGTTGTCGTGGCCGCCGTCGCACTGTTGCGGCGCCGGGTCGAGCTCAAGAACTATCTCTGGTCGCTCTGAGGATCCAAACGTGTCCTACCTGGAGCTTCCAGAACTGGGCTCGGCGCTTTGCACCCGAAGCACCCACGCATTTCGCTCGCGCGCTGCGACCTGCGTGGCATAGTGCCGGAGCAGCTCTTCCCGGTACTGCGCTGCCGAGGCAAAACCTCGACCGCCGCGGTTGTCCCGGGCAGAATCAAGCTGCGAGCATCGGCAATCCGCCCGCCGGCCGGCGACCCGGCTTCGTTCTTTCCCGATTTCGCGGGCTATTCGGCCACTGGCAGGACTTCCGAAGCGTGGCGGGCCGCGGCCAGGTAGGCCGGCGACGGACGCCTTGCGTGCTGGCGCAGACACGCCTCCGTGAACTTGATGACGTGCTCGTCGCCGTGCGCGATCGCTCGGTCGATGAGCGCGGAGGAATCCTCGCGCGGCGGCTCGATCGCGCTTGCCGGAGCCGGGCGACCGCCGAAAGTGGCGTAGAGCGCGCAGCTCGACTGCCACGCGTAGCGCAAGGCCGTGCGCGCCGTGTCGTTCCGGAGGTGAGGCAGCAGATTGCCGAGCGCGGCGATGCTGGTGACGCCGTGGATGAACACGATCGAGGTGAGCGTGTCGTGGACGTTGGCGAGGTACACGCCCGCGAAGACGTCGGTGAGTTGGGAGACGAGCTCTGCGCCGTCACCGCCGACGTCGATGAAGGCGATCACCGGCTCGAACTGCGGGAAGTCTTGCAGCGCGGTCAGCGCCGAGGTGATCGAGCCGGCGAAGGTGCGGCGTTCCGGGGGTACGACCGGGACCCTGGCGATCGCATCGCGTGGGGAAAGGCCGAGCTCGCCGCTTCGAACGTCGCCCGGCAGCTCTCAAGCTGTGGTTCTCGGACATGCACGCACCGCACGTCATGACGGTCGATCTCGAGGGCCGCAGCGAGGTCATCGTCGAGGTGCCGGGCCATCCGTCCGGTCTCGGCTGGACGCCGGACGGGCGGCTGCTCGTCGTCTCGATGGAGGACCGGCGTCTGCTGCGGCTCGATCCGGGCGGCCTCGCCGAGGTCGCCGACCTGAGCCGGCTGGCCTCCTTCCACTGCAACGACATGGTGGTCGACCGCCAAGGCCGCGCCTACATCGGCAACTTCGGCTTCGACCTGTACTACGGCGGCGAACCGAAACCGGCCGTGGTGGTCCTGGTCGAGCCGGACGGGCGCGCCCGCGTCGTCGCCGACGATATCATGTTTCCCAATGGCACGGTGATCACGCCGGACGGCCGCACCATGATCATCGGCGAATCGTTCGCGGCGCGGCTCACCGCCTTCGACGTGCAGCCAGACGGCTCGCTGACGAACCGACGCGTGTGGGCGACGCTCGACGGCGCGGTGCCGGACGGGATCTGTCTCGACGCCGAGGGCGCCATCTGGGTCGCCTCGCCCATCAGCCACGAGGTCCTGCGCGTGCGCGAGGGCGGCGAGGTGACGCACCGCGCGCGGGTCGAGAAGCAGGCCTTCGCCTGCATGCTGGGCGGCCCCGCGCGCCGTACCTTGTTCATCTGCACCGCCAGCGACGGCCATCCCGAGAAGAGTCGCGCCGCGCGCGACGGGCGCATCGAGGTGGTCGACGTCGACGTACCGGGCGCCGGCCTGCCGTAGGGGCGTCTCACCTCAGAGGCGCGCAGGCTCAGAGTCCGAGAGCTTCCGTGTCGCTGTGCCCCTGTGATGAAGATCTCTTCATTCGCGCCGGTCGACGCGGCGCATGGCGTCGAGCGTCCGGGCGCCGCCGGGGCCGAGGATCTCGACGACGCGTTCGTCGACGTCGTCGTACTCCAGGCGCAGGGCGCGGCACATGGTGGCGTGCATCTCGTACAGGCAGACGACGTAGGTGAGCTCGAGGATCTGCTCGTCGGAGAGGCCACCGGCGCGCAGGGCGGCGAAGGTGGCGTCGGGCGTGCGGCCGCCGTCCAGCACCAGCGCGTCGGTGTAGGCGAGCACCGCGCGCTGGAGCGGCGAGAAGACGTCCGCCGTCTGCCAGGCCGGGATTGCATCGACCTGCGCGTCGCTCAGGCCCACCGAGCGCGCCGCCTTGCAGTGCTGTGAGAAGACGAACTGGCTGCCGCGCGCCCAGCCGGCACGCGCCTGGCCGAGCTCGCGCAGTGTCGGGTCGAGCAGGCGGCGCTTGCTGCGGTAGAAGGCGAAGCCAGCGACGGCGTGCTGCAGCGCCTCGGGCACGAGGGCGAAGACCGTCCACCAGTTGCCCGGCGTGCCGGTCTCGGTGCCCGGCTCGGCGACCGGGTCGCGGCCCTCGCCGAAGACGAAGTCGTAGATGCGCGCCACCTCGTCGATGGCGGCGCTGCGGGACACCTGGCGCAGTCGCGGCATCGCTGATCTCCTCGGGCGGACCTTATGTCGGGGCGCCGAAGCAGATCAACACAACGCGCGGCTTGCACTCTTCTGGGCCCTTTGTTAGCGAGGCTAACGCCCGTTAGCCGGATCGACGCGCCCGCCGATGATCACGCTCAGAGACACGCCCGAGGATGCGGCGTTCCGCCGCGAGCTGCGGGCGTGGCTCGAGGCCAACCTTCCGCCGGGCTGGCTGCAGGGCCGGCGCGACATCCCGGAGGAGGAACGGCCGCGGTACGAGTTCTACCGCCACTGGCAGCGCACCCTCCACGAAGGCGGCTGGCTGGCGCCGGAGTGGCCGCGCGAGCACGGCGGGCGCGGCGTCGGCTCGCGCGAGCAGATGATCTACACGGAGGAGCTGGCGCGCGTCGACGCTCCGCGCATCCTCGACAACGTCGGCCTGGGGATCGTCGGCCCGTCGCTGATCGACGTCGGGACGCCGGCACAGAAGGAGCGCTTCCTGCCGGGCATTCTCTCCGCCGAGGAGATGTGGTCGCTCGGCTTCTCGGAGCCGAACGCCGGCTCCGACCTGGCGTCGCTGCGCACCAAGGCGGAGCGCGACGGGGACTCCTGGGCGATCACCGGCCAGAAGGTGTGGTCGAGCCGCGCCCATCTCGCCGCCTGGTGTCTGGTCCTCGCCCGCACCGACCCGCAGGCCCCGAAGCACAAGGGCATCAGCTGCCTGCTGGTACCGATGAACGCGCCGGGCATCGAGATCGTTCCGACCCGCCAGCTCACCGGCGAGAGCGAGTTCTGCGAGGTGTTCTTCGAAGACTGCCGGATTCCGGTCGAGAACGTGCTCGGCCCGGTGAACGGCGGCTGGTCGGTGATCCAGACGGCGCTCGGCCACGAGCGCGGTACGCTGTGGGCGACGGAGTTCAAGATCCGCCTGGAGAAGGGCGCCCGCTCGGTCGCGGCGCTCTACAACAAGCTGCGCCGAAGCGGCTGCGACGGCGGTCAGCTCGAGCGGCTGCGCGGCCGCGTGGCGCAGGCGTGGATCGAGAGCACGGTCTTCGCCGCGCAGACGTTGCGCGTCCTGCCGCTGCTCGAGGGCGCCGCGACGCCGCCGCCCGAGGCGGCGATGCAGAAACTGTTCGGCAGCGAGATCGAGCAGCGCATCGAGGAGCTGGCGCTCGATCTGCAGGGCCCCTACGCGCAGCTCTACCGCGATCCGCGCCAGCTCGACGCCACCGACTGGCAGGAGCGCTATCTGTACGGCCGCTCGGTGACCATCTCCTCCGGCACCTCGGAGATCATGCGCAACCTGCTGGCGCAGCGGGCGCTGGGCCTGCCGCGTTGACGACCGCCCCTGCTCCAGGACTCGGTCGGTCGCTCTTGACGCGGGGCGAGAGAGTCTTCACGAGTTGAGGTCATGAGCGAGGGATGTCTGAAGGGACTTCGGGTCGTGGACCTCACCGGCGAGTCCGGCCAGCTGGCCGGGCGCATTCTCGCCGATCTGGGCGCGGACGTTCTGAAGATCGAGCCCCCGGGCGGTGATCCGACGCGGCGGCGCGGCCCGTTCTGCGGCGGCGAGCCGGGCCCGAGCGGCGGCGCGCAGTGGATCGCCCGCAACCTGGGCAAGCGCTGCGCCGTCCTCGACCTGGGCTCGAGCGCGGGAATCGAGCGGCTGCGCGCCCTGGCGCGGCAGGCGGACGTACTGATCGAGAGCTTCGCGCCGGGAAGGCTGGACGAGCTCGGGGTCGGCCCCGCCGCCCTGCGCGAGATCAACCCGCGGCTGGTCCACTGCTCGGTCACCCCGTACGGCCAGACCGGTCCGCGCCGCGGGCGGCGCGGCTCCGACCTCACCGCGCTCGCCGCCAGCGGCAACCTGTTCATGACCGGCGACGCCGATCGGGCACCGCTGCGTTCCTCCATGCCCGTCACTCACTTCCACGGCGGCGCCGAGGCGGCGACCGGCATCCTGGCCGCCCTGTGGCATCGGGACCGGACCGGGAAGGGGCAGCACATCGACGTGTCCCTGCAAGAGGTCATGCTGATGCCCAGCATGTCCAATCCCGCCCAGGCGTGGCTCGCCGGCTATCGGGGACAGCGCTCGGGTAACTACAACCGCGTCGGCGAGACCGTGCAGCAGGAGATCTGGCCGTGCAAGGACGGCTACGTCAGCTTCGCGCTGCGCGGCGGGCGGGCGCGTATCCCGGGACTGATCGCCATGGTCCGCTACATGGACGAGCACGGCATGGCGCCGCCGGTGCTGAAGGATCGCGACTGGGAGAAGTACAACCATAACGTTCTGACCCAGGACGAGGTGGACGCCATCGCCGCCCCCTTCGCGGCGTTTTTCAAGACCAAGACGATGCAGGAGCTCTACGACGCGGCTTGCGAGCGCCGCCTCATGCTGGCGCCGGCGAACACGGAGCGACAGGTGCTGGAGAGCCGTCAGCTGCGGGCGCGCGAGTTCTTCGTCGAGCTCGACCCGGCGAGGGTCGGGCGGCGCCTGCCGTTTCCCGGCCGCTTCGCGAACTTCCCGCTGGCGCGGATCGGCGACGCCGTTTGCCCGGCGGGCGCCGCGACATCGAGCTTCGACGGCAGCGCCTGCTTCCCGGCGCCCGGTCGCGCCGCACAGCCCGGCGCCGGGAGCGGCATCTACGCCGGGCTGCGGGTCCTCGAGTTCGGCGCCGGCGCCGCGGCGCCGATCGCCACCCGTTACTTCGCCGATCAGGGCGCCACGGTGATCAAGATCGAATCGCGCCAGCGGCCCGACTTCCTGCGCACGCTGCGCGACGACGGCTCGGGCAAGCTCGACCACAGCCTCTTCTTCGCCTGTCTCAACCCCAACAAGCTGAGCGCCGGCCTCAATATGCGCGATCCGCGCGCGATCGGAGTCGCCCGGCGGCTGATCGGCTGGGCCGACGTCGTGATCGAGAACTTCGCGCCCGGAGTGATGGCGAAGTGGGGTCTGGACTACGACAACCTGAAGAACGACCACCCGGGCCTGATCATGATCAGCACCTGCCTGTGGGGGCAGACCGGGCCGGAGCGCGCCTATCCCGGCTTCGGCGGCCAGGGCTCGGCCCTGGCCGGCTTCAACTACCTGACCGGGTGGCCCGACCGCGAGCCCCTCGGCCCGTTCGGAACCATCACCGATTCGCTGTCGCCGCGCTTCGCCAGCATCGCCATCGGCGCAGCGCTCCTGCATCGGGCACGCACCGGCGAGGGCGCCTACATCGACGTCTCGCAGGTCGAGACCGCCGTCTACTGCCTCACCGAGTGGCTGCTGGGCTATGCGATGAGCGGCCGCTCCTTCAGCCGCATCGGCAACCGCTCGCTGCACGCGGCGCCGCACGGCGTCTTCCCCGCCGCCGGAGAGGATCGCTGGATCGCTCTGGCCATCCACGACGACGAGGACTGGAAGGTCTTGCGCAGCCTGCTCGGGCATCCGGAGTGGGCCGAGGCAGGCGACCTCGCCACCCTGGAGGGTCGTCTGCGAAACGCGGACGCGATCGAGCCGCGGCTCGGCGATTGGACGCGCGGGCAGAAGGCCGAGGAGCTCGTCGAACGCCTGCAGGCGGCGGGGCTCGACGCGGCCGTCGTCGAGGACATGCAGGACGTCATTGCCGATCCTCAGCTGGCGCACCGCGAGCACTTCCGCAAGGTCCGCCACCCCGTCCTCGGCGAGCACGTGGTCGAGGCGAGTGGCCTCCGCTTCTCCGCGTCGCCGATGACCTTCGACCGAGCTGCGCCGTGTCTGGCGGCGGACAACGAGACCGTCTACCGCGAGATCCTCGGCATGGCGGAGGTGGAGTTCGCGGAGCTCGTGGCGGGCGGCGTGCTCGGCTGACCCCGGCCGCGCGCCACCGTGCGCGCGGCGACGGTATCCGTCTTCCGATGGTTGGCGCGCAGGCCCTGAAGAGATCGACGCTGGCGGCATTCGCCTCGCCCGCGGCACCGATCGCCGGTCTCGGCCTGCCGCTGGTCGTCTACCTGCCGCCCTTCTATGCAAAGGAGATGGGCCTGGGTCTGGGGCTCGTCGGCGCGATCTTCATGCTCACCCGTTTCTGGGACGTCGTCACCGATCCCCTCCTCGGCCTGCTCTCCGACCGCCTGAACACGCGCTGGGGCAGGCGCCGTCCATGGCTGGTGGCGTCCGTCCCCATCGTCGTCGGATCCGTGTACATGGTGTTCATGCCGAGCCCGCCCGTGTCGGGCGTCTATCTGCTCGGCTGGATGATCGTCCTCTACGTCGGCTGGACACTGCTCACCATCTCGCACATCTCCTGGGGAGCCGAGCTGACGGCGGACTACCACGAGCGCTCGCGCGTGCAGGGATGGCGCGAGATCTTCCTGATCGGCGGCATGATCACGGTGCTCGCCCTGCCGGCGATCATCGAGCGGGCGGAGAGGGCGTCGGGCGGTGCCGACCGCATCGCGGCGATGGGGTGGTTCATCATCCTCCTTCTTCCCCTCACCGTGGGCTGGGCGGTGATGCGTGTCCCAGAGCCTCTGGTGGCGCGGCACGAGCCCATCGGCTGGCGGCGCGCGGCGTCGATCGTCGCCCGCAACCGGCCCCTGCGGCGGGTGCTGCTCATGGATCTGGTCGCCGGCTTCGGAGGCGGCATCGTCGCCGCGCTCTTCATCTTCCTGGCCACCGACAAGCTGCGGCTACCCTCGTCGGCCAGCTTGCTGCTGCTCTTCTATTTCCTTTCCGGCTGCGTCTTCGTGCCGGTCATGATCCGCACCAGCTACAGCTTCGGAAAGCACCGGACCCTCGCCGGGTCGTCCGTCTTCAGCGCCCTGACCTTGCCGCTGCTCCTCGTCATCCCGCCCGGGAGCTTCCCCGCCGCCCTCGCCGTCTTTCTGCTGCTCGGCGTCAACATGGGCGTCGGCCCCTTCCTCTTCCGCTCGATCATGGCCGACGTCGCCGACCACGATCACGCCGAATCGGGGGCGCAGCGAACCGGGCTCTACTTCTCCCTGCTGACGATGACCAACAAGATCGGCCAAGCGCTCTCGATCGGCGTCATCTACCCCGTCCTGGCGCTGATCGGCTACGTCCCGGGCGCCCACAACACGGCGGCGGCGATCGACGGTTTGGCCGCCATCTACGTCTGGCCTCCCGTCGTCATCGCCCTCGTCGTCGCCGTATTGATGTGGAACTACCCGCTCGACATCGACAGGCAGCGAGAGCTGCGGAGGGTCATCGAGGCGCGTCGCGCCGGCACTGCCTCCGGGGCCGACTGACACGAGCCGATTGAGACGACCCGGAAGCCGCTTCCCGCTACCGCTCCAAACAAAAACGCCCCGGGTCTTCTCCGGGGCGTTTCGTCTTTCCTGCCCGGCGAGTTGCCGGGCATCGCGCCCGAGACACGCACCTCAGTGAACCGCAATCGGATCACTACGTGGAGGATTTCAACCCTCCGCCGGCGAGAAAATCGGTGCGGCGGACCTGCAGCGGCATTTCCGATCGAGCGACGTTCAGGACTTCTTCTTCTCCTCGCCGTAGTCGCCGAACGCAGCGTCGCGGCGGCGCACCGCCTCGCGGTACCCCTCCTGCATCGCCAGATCGCGCCAGGCAATCCCCTCGGGCGTGTGGCGCGCGGCGCCGTCGAACATGGTTCCGACGAGCTGGGTCGTGCGCAGACCCATGTTCTCGAAGGTCTGGTTGACGAGCAGCTTGAGCATGACGAGCTGATTGATCGGCAGCTGCGCCATGCGCCGCGCCAGGGCGTCGACCTCGGCATCGAGCCGGTCGGCGGGCACGGACTTGCCCACCAGCCCGATCGCGGCCGCCGATTTGCCGTCGATCGCGTCGCCGGTCAGCAGCAGACGCTTCGCCCGCTCGAGGCCGACCCGGTACGCCCACAGCGCCGTCGTCGGCGTGCCCCAGACGCGCGAGGGCGGGTAACCGAAGCGTACGTCGTCCGCGGCGACGATCTGGTCGGCGCACAGCACCAGGTCGGTTCCACCGCCGACGCAGAAGCCGTGGATTCCGGCGATCACCGGCTTCGGGCTCTCCCACAGGGACATGTAGGCCTTCACGTTCGCCCCCATCATGCGCAGATCGCGCACCGGGTCCCAGACGCCTCCGGCCCGGTCCTGCGCCTCACTCTCGATGCGCGTTCCCCAGTCGAGGTCGTAGCCGGCGCAGAAGGCCCGCCCGGCGCCGCGCAGGACGATGACGTGCACCGACTCGTCGGCATTGGCCTCCGCAACGGCCGCCTGGATCTCGCCGGGCATGGCGCGGTTGATGGCGTTCAGACGCTGCGGGCGGTTCAACGTGACGCGGGCGAGCCGATCGTCCACGCCGTACGTCAGGGTATCGAACTGCGGCATGCTCCCTCCTCGCTGCGGGTGTGCGGACCTCAGGCCCCGCCGCCGCGGGACTCAGCCTGCGGTCTTTCGCCTCACGACGCCGGCGCGCCGCGCCGCCGCCGGCTCCAGAGCAGCCAGAAGGCGGCGGCGGCCACCACCGACCAGCCGAACACGTTGCCGAAGCGCGTGTAGAACGTCTCGATCCGCAGCGGGCGGACGTCCTCGACGAGCGTCTCCTCCGTAAACAGGCCGAGGTGGTCGACGATGCGGCCGAAGGGATCGATCACGCCGGTCACGCCGGCGTTCCCGACGCGCACGAAGTAGCGGCGGTTCTCGATGGCGCGCCACAGCGCCAGCGCCTCGTGCTGATAGGGCGCCATCGAACGGCCGAACCAGGCGTCGTTGAAGATGGTCATCAAAACCTCGGCGCCCTTTTCCGTCATCGCCCGGGCGATGTCCGCCGGAACGTCCTCGTAGCAGATCAGCGGCGCCACCTTGGCGCGGCCGGGCACGTCGAGCGTCACCAGTCGCCGGCCGGGCGTGAAGTCGCCGGTCTCCGGGCTCAGCTCGGCCAGGCCGGGGATCAGCTTCGCGCCCGGCAGATACTCGCCGAAGGGAAGCAGGACGCGCTTGTCGTAGCGCCCCAGCACGTCGCCCGCGCCGTCGATGAGAAAGGCGCTGTTGTACTTCTCCGGCACCTCGCTGTCGCCGTAGGAAAAGGCGAGGCCGCCGAAGATCAGGTACGCGTGCGTGTCGGGGAACGGATTGTCCTTCGCCGCCAGGTGCGTGGCCTCGGCCGGCACCCACCACTGGGCCACCGACTCGGGCCAGACGATCAGGTCCACCCGATCTTCCAGCGACCGGGAGAGCCTTCGGTAGCGCTCGACGTTGATTTCGAAGAAGGCGACGTTGCCCTTCTCCCGGATGCCGATGTTGGCCTGCACCAGGCCGACGCGAAGGTGCGGGGCGGCGTCGATCGCGGCTTCGACGGTCGACCAGCGCACCGCGCCGTAGGCGAGCACCGCACCGACGGCGGCGGCCGCCGCGATCAGCGGGCGCCAGCGGCGCGGCCGGCGCGCCGCGAGCACGACGGCGGCGCTGCACCAGACCATGACGAAGCTCAAGCCGAAGGGGCCGGTGACGTCGCCGATCTGCGTCAACAGCGGCGCGTGGAACTGGCTGTTCGCCAGACGCCAGGGGAAGAGATTCGGATAGAGGAATTCCAGCGCCACCCAGAGGACCGGGGCGGCGAGGCCGAGTGGGCCGAAGCCGAGTCGGCGAAAGGCGACGGCGAAGAGGACGAACTGGGCGGCGGCGAACAGCGACAGGCAGAGGTAGAAGAACGCCGACAGAGCGTAAGGGAACCCGCCGAAGACGTGCATCGTGTAGACGAGCCAGTGGAAGGCCGGCACGTTGGTCGCTAGGCCGGCCGCCAGACCGAGCCACGCGGCCTCGCGCCGCTCGCGGGCGCCGGAGAAGCTCCACAGCAGCGGGACGAAGGCCACCCAAGCGAGGGGAAAGAGAGAGAAATCGAGAAAGGCCGCGGAGATCAAGACGCCGCCGAGAACCGGCGGCCCGAAGTGCCGGGCACGGACGCCGACGGTCGGCACGGCGGCCGAAGCATCCGCCGCCAACAGGCGGTTCGTCTCAGCCATCAGAAGGATGTACTACCGCGCGGAGTCGACCGCCAGCACGGTGACGGTCCGTCAGCGCGGCTTCAGGTTGAAGGCTTGGGGGCCCTTCTCTCCCTTGCTCACCTGGAACTCGACCTCCTCGCCTTCGCGCAGATCCTCGAAGTAGATTTTCGGCGCCATGCGCGACTGGTGGAAGAACACGTCGTCGCCCCCGTCGTCGGGCACGATGAAACCGAAACCTTTGTCTTTCACGATCTTCTTGATGGTACCGAACATGCGCCCTCCTCCAGCGAAAACGATGGCGACTCGGCTACTGCGACTGCGACGCCGGCTGCTTCGACCGGCGCCGGCTGCGGCGCCGCTTCGGGCCGCCGCCGTCTCCACCCCTCGGTGCCCCGGATCGCGGGGGCGGCGGCCTCCTCGGTCTCTGCGGGCGCGCCGAATGCGAGGGAGGCACCGGCTTCTGCAGCATGTCGTCCTCGACGTGAACGACGGGGAGCTTGAAGCCGATCAACTTCTCGATCGACTCCAGCGCTTCCACGTATGTCTCGCACGCCAGGCTGAGGGCCTTGCCGGAGGCGCCGGCGCGCGCGGTGCGGCCGATGCGGTGCACGTAGTCCTCGGGGTCTTGCGGCAGGTCGTAGTTGACCACGTGGGTCACGCCCTCGACGTGCAGCCCGCGCGACGCCACGTCGGTCGCCACCAGGATCGGCAGCGAGCCCTCTTTGAACTCGCGCACCACCTTCAGGCGCACCCGCTGATCCACGTCGCCGGTAAGGGCGCGGGCCTGATAGCCGTTGTCGCCGAGACGCCGCGTCAGCCACTCCGCCTCGCGGCGGGTGTTGACGAAAGCGAGCGTGCGCTCCGGCTGCTCGCGCTTCAGAACGCCGAGCAGGAGCGGAAATTTCTCGTGCCTTCCGACGTGGTAGAGCACGTGCTCGACGTTCTCGGCGGTGACCTGCTCGGGGGTCACGGAGACCTTGATCGGGTCGTTCATGTGCTCGTATGCCAGCTCCATGACCGCCCAGCTCAGGGTGGCCGAGAACAGCATCGATTGGCGCTGGTTGTAGGGCGGCAGGCGGCGCAGCAGGAAGCGCAGGTCGGCGATGAAGCCCATGTCGAACATGCGGTCCGCTTCGTCGATGACCAGTGCTTCGGCGTGGCGGAGCGTGTAGACCCGCTGCTTGAAGTAGTCGATCAGCCGTCCCGGGGTGCCGATCAGGACGTCGCAGCCGCCGCGCAAGCTCTCGCGCTGCTTCGCGTAGTCGACGCCGCCGAAGACCGCCTGGAGATCGAGCTCGGCGAACTGTCCGAGTGCCTGCGCGTCGTGCAGGATCTGCACGACCAGCTCGCGCGTAGGGGCGACGACCAGGGCGCGCGGCCCCTTGTCCTCGCGCTTGTGGCGCAGCAGGCGACTGAACACCGTGATCAGGAAGGCCGCCGTCTTCCCGGTGCCCGTCTGGGCCTGACCGGCGACGTCCTTCCCGGCCAGCGAAAGCGGCAGGGTCTTCTCTTGGATGGGGGTGCAGGTCTTGAACCCGACGGCGTCGACGCCTCGCAGAACGGGTTCGGGAATCGGCAGGGAGTGGAAGTCCACGATATTATGCCTCACACGGGGATCGATGGCCCGGATGGTCTTCGAGCGGCGCGGGCCGAGACAGGTACACCGTCGCGGGAATGCGACGATGTGGCGTGGCCGTCCGGTCTCGGTGCTCTGATCACGTCGGTGAAGGAACCGTCCTCACGAAGGTCGACGAGCGATGCGTTTCAACTGCGTCAGTCTAACTACTCGAGCTAAGCGGCACAAGGGTTGAGCACCGCTACTGAACCGACCGCATCGCGTCGAGGAGTTGCTGCGGTCCCACGTAGCCCACGAAGCGCTGCTCCTCCTGCCCGTCGGGAGCGAGCAGGATGACCGTCGGGACTCCGCGGACGGCGTACCGCGCAACCACGGCCGAGGTGTGGTCGTTCTCCTCGGTGAGGTCCGCCCGCACCATGCGGAAGCGGTCGGCCTCGCGGACGACGCCGCCGTCGACGTAGGTCGTGTGATCCATTTCCCGGCACGGGATGCACCATTCCGCGGCGAAGTCGATCAGCACGGGGCGCCCGCCCGGCGCTCGGTGCCCAACTCCGGCAAAGGCTTGAATGGACTCCCACTTGATGGGCTGGGCGACGGTCGGCGGCCATCCCAACCAGACCGCCGCGGCGAGCATCGCCGCCCCGACGACCCCCTTGACGACGGGAAAGAAGCGGAGCGAGCGGCCGGCGGAGTCGATGAAGCCGAGATAGAGCCCACAGGTCCCTATCACCGCCGGCAGGGCCAGGAGGCGCATGGACCCCGGTAGCAGCGGGCTGACAAAGTACGTGGCGAGGCTGAGCAGAATGCAGCCGAAGAGCCGCTCGGTCCACAACAGCCACTCACCCGATCGCGGCAGCTTTTTGATCGAGCCGGCGGCCGTCGCCAGCACCAGGTACGGCGCCCCCATGCCCACCGCCAGCGCGAAGAACAGCGAGAAGCCGAGGAGAGGGTCCTGCCGGCTGCCGACGAAGACCAGCAGGCCGAGCACGATCGGCCCCACGCAGGGTGCGGCGACGACGCCCATGGTCAGGCCCATGAAGATCGATCCGACCGCGCCGCTGCCGGTGTTGCCCGCCCATCGCATCAACGCCGCGGGCGGCTGCAACTGGTAGAGCCCGAAACTGCTGAGCGCCAGGACCACCAGCACCCCGGCGATGAACACGATCACCGGCGGCCGCTGCAGGGCCGCGCCGAACACGCCGCCGGAGAGGGCAGCGGCCACGCCGAGGGTGGAGAACGACAGTGCGATTCCCAGCACGTACAGCGCCGCGAGCCACGTGACGCGACCGCGCTCGCGCGACTGGCCGCCGAAGTAGGCAATGGTGACCGAGATGAGCGGATAGACGCAGGGCGTCAGATTGAGCCCCAGGCCGAGCAGCGCCACCGCGAGCAAGGTGAAGACCAGTCCGCGCTCGGCCATCCAGTGCTCGAAGCGCGCCGCTCCGCCTCCGACGGTCGGTCCGGAATCCACCGGCGCGTCGTCGAAGACCTCGTTCTGGGCCGAGCGGGCCACCACCGGCACCTCGATCGCCTTGCGAGCCGTCGTCGGGGGCAGGCACGTAGTCTCGTTGCACGCCTGGTAGCGGAGGTCCGCCTCGATGCGCAGGCTGTCGCCGCGGTAGGCGTCCGGGACGGCGATCACGGTCGCCATGCCGAGCTTGCCCTCGTAAACGAGCAGTTCCTCGTCGCCGGCGAAGGCGAATTTCTTGGAGTCCGGCCGCGGATACTGGACGGCCTCCGTCTCGACTCCGGGCGGAACGACGAGGTGCAGATCGGTCGGGACGAGGTAGGGCTGGTTGGGCTGATGGCCGTGGATGTGCCAGCCGGAAGCGATGTGCGCGAAGACCTCGATGCCCATGCGCCCGCCGCGCGGGGCGCCGGGGCCGTCCGGCGCGATTTCGAGCTCGACCTTGTCGGCCGCCGCAACGGCCGGTCTGATCCCTCCCAGCACGCTGAGGAGCAGGGTCAGGAAACCAATGAAACCGACGTACATTCTGCGAGAGGATGCTCGCACAGGGTCCTGATGCTTGCAAATCTCCATCCGCCGCACGATAACCGCGCCCGGACCATGGACGTGCGACGAATTCGACAATTCGGCAGAGGCGGGGCGCGCATCCTGTTCGTGGCGTTCCTCGCCGCGTCGCCTGCGGTACCCGCCGCCGCCGAGTCGCTGCTGCCCCTGACCACCGAGACCGCCCACACCCTGCCGAGCGGCACGGCGGAGGTCGTGCTCGGCACCAGCTACTTCCGGAACCTGCGCTTCCCTCCGTTCACGCCGCCCGGAGTCATCCGCTCGCAGAACCTGATCACCGGCCCCGAGTTCGGGTTTCAGATCGCCGCCGGCGGTCGGGTGGAGATCCAGGCCCGCTTCGAGCTCATCAGTCTCGACGAGACGCTCAGCGGCGGCGTCAAGGATTCGCACTACGGGGCCGGCGACGCGCGGCTCTTCACCAAGGTGCGAATCCTGGAGGAGAAGCGGTACTGGCCCACTCTCGGCGTGCGCTTCGGCACCAAGCTTCCCAACGCCAACCAGAAGGACCGCCTCGGAACCGACGAAACCGACTTCGGCATCGAGACGCTGTTGTCGAAGGACTTCGGCCCGTTGGCGGCGCACGTCAATCTGGGTCTGCTGCTCCTCGGCAACCCCGGCCCCGTGCTCGGCGCGCCGCAGCGCTCCAGCTCGGGGCAGGACGATTTGTTCAGCTACTCGGTCGCCCTCGTGTCGCGCCCGCTCGGCTCGAAGGCGGAGGGCGCCTCGTCGCTGCGCTTCGTTGGCGAGGTGACCGGTCTCGCCGGCTCGCGCTTCGACAACGATCGGACCGCCGCCCGGCTCGGCCTGCAGATCCAGAGCGGTGGCCTGACCGTCTACTCCGGGGTCAGCGCCGGTCTGGTCACCGCCAGCGAGGACTTCGGCGTCCGCGCCGGTCTGATTTACGCCTTCGAGCTCGAGCGCCTCGCCGGCCTCTTCGAGTGAGGCTGCGCCCGGCGGGCGACGGGCCGGACGGGAGCGTGCGTGCGCGGGCGTTGTGGGCCGGTCAGGTTGACCGGCACGCACTCGACGATCTCCAGCCCGTAGCCCGGCAGGCTGACCAGATTGCGCGGGTGGTTGGTGAGCAGCCGAATCTTGCCCACGCCGACGTCGCGCAGAATCTGGGCGCCGATCCCGTAACCGCGGAAATCCATGGCGCGCTCACTGGTCGACTCGGTGCTCGGGCGGCGAGCGCCATCGCGGCGATTCCGTCCCGCAAGCTCTGCTCCCTGCGCTTCGCGCCGCAGGTAGAGGATGACGCCGCGCCCCTCCTGCGCGATCAGCTCCATGGCCCGGCACAGCAGCGCCGATGTGTCGCGCTCGACCGAACCGAAGACGTCGCCCGGCAGATACTCGGCGTGCGCGCGGACCAGCACCGGATCGTCCGCACCGAACTCGCCCTTGACCAAGACCAGATGTTCGCCGGCGTCTACATCCGTCCGGTACACGTAGGCACGGAACGGGCCGCCGACGCGCGTCGGTACGACGGCTTCGGCAACGCGATGGACCAGCGAGTCGCAGCGCAGGCGATACTGGATGAGGTCGGCGATCGTGCAGATCTTCAGGCCGTGTGTGGCCCCAAAGCGCTCGAGGTCGGGCAGGCGGGCCATGCTGCCGTCCTCCTTCATGATCTCGCAGATCACGCCGGCGGGCTGTAGCCCGGCCAGCCGCGCGAGGTCGACCGCCCCCTCCGTCTGTCCCGTCCGCACCAGCACGCCGCCGGGGCGCGCGCGCAGGGGAAACACGTGCCCCGGGCTGATCAGCTTGTCGGGTCCGTTCGACGGCTGCATGACCGTTTGGATCGTCACCGCCCGATCGTGCGCCGAGACGCCGCTGCCGATGCCGTTGCGGGCGTCGATCGATACCGTGAAGGCGGTCCCCAGGGGAGCGCGGTTCTCGCTCACCATCATCGACAAGCCGAGCTCGCGGATACGCTCGTCGGTGAGCGCCAGACAGATCAGGCCGCGCGCGTATCGGGCCATGAAGTTGATCGCTTCGGGCGTCACCTTCTCGGCCGCCATGCAGATGTCCCCTTCGTTCTCCCGGCTCTCGTCGTCCATCAGGATCACCATCTCGCCGGCCTTGATGTCGGCGATGGCATCCTCGATGGGGCTGATGTTGCGCGGCCGCTCCGGCGGGGCGCGGAACGAGGTGAACATGCGAAGGTCACCATAGCGCGGCCCATCCGCCTTGGCAAAACGGCTGCCGGGAATGGGCGAAGAGGGACCGAAGGCAGCGGGAGAAGAGATCCGCGGCGCGCCCTCTCTGGGCCATTCAGGCCGGTGCGCGACGCCCGCGCTTCCCCGCCCCCGCCTTCTTCGTGCCTGCCCGGGGGCGCTTCGGCGCCGCCCGTTTGCGCCGCGGCACCGGCCCTCGGGGCACCCCTTGGCTGGCGCGGCGGGCTTCCACCCAGCCGGCGCGATGTTCTTCACCGCGCGGGTTGAAGACCAGAGCGCCGGCGGGCACCTCACGCCGCACCGTCGTCCCCGACGCGACGTACGCGTCGTGTCCCAGCTTCACCGGAGCGACCAGCTGCGTGTCACTACCGACCTGGACCCGATCGCCGATCACCGTTCGGCTCTTTCGGAAGCCGTCGTAGTTGCACGTGATCGTACCCGCCCCGATGTTGACCTCGCTGCCGATGTCGGCGTCGCCGAGGTAAGCGAGGTGATTCGCCTTCGTGCCGCGGCCCAGGGACGTGTTCTTGGTCTCGACGAAATCGCCGATGTGGACCTCGCGGGCCAGCCGCGTACCGGGGCGCAGATGCGCAAACGGACCGATCTGACAGGCCTCCCCCACCTCCGCCTCGGTCATGACCACGCCGAAGCGCACGTGGGTCCGGTCGCCCACGATCGAGTCGGTGAGAAAGGCCGAGCCGTCCAATCGACATCCCTCGCCGATCGCCGTTCGCCCGCGAAGGTGGACGTTCGGGCCGATCACGGTGTCCCGTCCGATTCCCACCTCCGGCCCGACGTAGGCGGTGTCCGGATCCTCGAACGTGACGCCGCCCTGCATCCATTTTGCGTTGATCCTCGCCCGCAATGCCTTCTCCATCGCTGCCAGCTCCCCTCGATCATTGATCTGCCCGACCTCATCGGCATCGGCGGCCACGTCGCCAATCCGGACTCCAGCGAGGACGGCACGTGCCACGATATCCGTCAGATAGATCTCGCCCTGCGCGTTGTCGGGCGTCACGCGTTCGAGCATTGGGAACAGCACTGAGGCGTCCACGCAGTACACGCCCACATTCACCTCTTGCCCGGCGCGCTGCGCTTGCGTGGCGTCCCGTTCCTCGACGATGGCGGTCACCGCGCCACCTCTCCGCAGGATGCGTCCCCAACCTCGAGGCTGTGCGAGCCGGGCGGTCAGCATGGTCAGGGGACCGCCGCTCGCGGCATGTGCCTCCACCAGGCGCCGCATGGTCTCGGTACCGAGGAGCGGCAGGTCGCCGTTCAAGACGAGCAGCGATCCTCGAAACGACGCCAGCGCCTCCCGCGCCGCGAGCACGGCGTGCCCCGTGCCCCGCGGCTCGGACTGCACCGCCAGGGTGACGCCCGGACCGCAGGTGCGTTCGACCTCCTCGGCGCGCCTTCCCACGACGACGACGATCGGCTCCGCACCGATCGCGCGCAGATTTCGCAGAACCCACTCGAGGATCGGCCGACCGCCGAGGGGATGAACCAGCTTCGAGTGGGCGGAGCGGAACCGCTTGCTCTGGCCCGCCGCGAGCACCACTGCTCCGATCTTCTTCTCCGTCACCAAGCGGGCGGATTACAACGCCGGCCCGGTAGCGGTCAAATTCGCCCGGTCGCCCTCCGAAATGACGGCGACCATGGCTTTGCCCGACAATTCCGCCGTTGCCCCCTTTGCCGGCACCGATCCGAATTGCTAAGCACCTCAACCGCGCTCCGCCACCGGCCGGGGCCGAGGAGGACATCGATGCCCGTGGTGCGTTTCGTCAAGCAGAACGTCTCGATTCAATGCCCGGTGGGGGCCAACTTGCGAGAGTTGGCCATGCGACACGGCATCGACCTGTACGCCTTCCCCGCCAACCTCACGCACTGCCGCGGCTTCGGTCTCTGCGGCACTTGCCGCGTGAAGGTCAACGAGCCGCTTGCCCTGTCGGCGCGCACCCCGGCGGACGAGCGCAACACGGGCTGGGAGGGACCGGAGTACCGGCTCGCCTGCCAGACGAAGGTGCTAGCGGATGTCGAGGTCGTCACCAGTCCGCGCCGCGTCCTTGGATGGACGAGCCATCCGACCTATCAGTGGATGCGGAAGGAAACGTCCTGACTGGCGCTCAAACCAGATCCGCCACCCGGCGGTAGGCGCCGCGAAAGTACACGAGCGGCTCCCCTTCTGCGGCATCCGCCGCGGCGATTTCGCCAACATAGATCGTGTGGTCCCCGCCTTCGTACGCGTGCGCGATGCGGCACTCCACGTAGCCCACCGTACCGGCCAGGATCGGCGCGCCGAGCTCGCCACCGCGCCATTCGAGGCCGTCGAACTTGTCACCGCCCGAGGTCGCGAAGCGCTGGGAGACGTACTCCTGATCGACCGACAAGAAGTTGACGGCAAATACCCCGGCCGGATGGAAGTACGGGTAGGTCTCGGATTTCTTGTCGACGCAGACCAGCGCCAGGGGCGGCAAGAGTGACACGGAGGTGAAGGCAGTGGCGGTCAGGCCGTAGGGTTGGCCGGCCGGCCCGACCGTCGTGACCACGGTGACCCCCGCGGCGAAGTTGCCCATCACCCGCCGGAATAGAGTCTTGTCGATCGCCATGGGTCGCTCCCTTCGAGGATCACCGGGCCGGATCCGGAGCCCGCGCCGCGGCAAAAGATCACGATTTCGGCCGGCAAGGCAAGGCACGCCCGCGGTGATCGAGCCACGGAAGCGGGAACGGCGCTCGCCACGCGGTGGGGTTCGAGCCTCCGCCTTTCCCCGCTCGCGTCGAGATTACCCGACCGGACTGGCGAGCTAGCCGGTCATACGCCCATTTTTGATTGACGTTGGCTCCGAGATTCGATTAAGAGGTGGCTCACGATCTCATCGACGCCGATCGCCTGGCGCAGTGGCGCGCGGCCCCGGTCGTCGAGGTTTTGGCTTCGGAGGAACCCATGCGCCGTCACAAGGCTCTCTGCCCGACCAGGGCTCGTCTCGTTCGGTTCTCGGCTCGGCAGCGGTGGGCCATTGGCGTCGCCCTTCTCGGCCTGACCTCTCTGGTCGGGCCGCTGCATGCCGACGCGCAGACTTTCGCTTACATCACCACCCAGGGCGACAACACCGTACGGATCGTCAATCCGTCGAACAACACGGTCACCGGCATGATTCCGGTGGGCACCAGCCCCCGGGAGATCGTGACCGCCCAGACGGCGAACGGTACCCGGCTCTACGTCTCGAACTTCTCCTCCGACAGCGTGTCGGTGATCGACCCGACGATCAATCAGGTCGTCGGGTCGCCGATTCTCGTCGGCGACGGCCCCGAAGGCCTGGCCGTCTCGCCGAACGGTAGCCGGCTGTACGTGGTCAACCGCGCCACAGCGGGCGTGCGCGGCAGTGTCTCGGTCGTGAACACGACCACGAACACGGTCATCGCGACCATTCCAGTCGACTTCGGACCTTTCGACGCCGCCGTGACCGCCAACGGCGCCACTCTCTACGTCACCAATACGACTTCGGGAACCGTGTCGATCATCAACACCGCGACGAACGCGGTGACCGGCGCCGTCACCGTGGCGAGCGGGCCGGTCGGCATCGCCGTCACCACCACGCCGAACGGCGAGTTCGCCTACATCGCCGGGCTGACGACCGATAGCGTTCAGATCATCAACACGACAACGAACGTATTGTCCCCAACGCAGATTGCGGTCGGGTTCGATCCCTTCGGCGTCGAGGCGAACCCGAGCGCCAACCGGATCTATGTCACCAATTTCAGCAGCGGCACGGTCTCGGTCATCGATACGACCTCCAACACGGTGATCGCGACCGTTCCGGTCGGGGGCGCCCCGGAAGGGCTCGCGCTCCAGCCCGACGGCGCCAACGTGTACGTAGCCAATTTCTCCAACTTCGTGCCCGGGACCTTCTCGGTCATCGCTACCGCTACCAACACGGCCAGCGGCCCGTTTGCGGCCGGCGGCATGAACCCGCGCGACGTCGCCTTCGCGGAAACGTCGAGCGGTCCGACGGCGACGCCGACGGCGACCGGAACCGCCACGGCGACGGCCACCGTGACGAACACACCGATGTCGACCGCGACCACGACCGCAAGCGTAACGGCAACCTCCACCCCGAGCCCGGTCGACACAGCAACGGCGACGGCCACCGCTACGCCCTCACCGGTCGACACCGCCACGCCGACCGCCACGGCGACGGTGCCCCCGACCCCGGTCGACACATCAACCGCCACGCCGACCGCCACCGCGACCGACACACAGGTCCCGACGAACACACCGACCGAGGTGCCTCCGACCGAGACGGCTACGGAGACCGCGACGGAAACACCGACGGTGACGGGAACCCCCACACCGGAGGCCGTGATCGCCATCGGCATGGCCGCCGGCACGGCTGGGGCCACGGTACAGTTCGACGTCACCCTCAGCACGTCGGAGAGCGTCATCAGTACCCAGAACGACATCGCCTTCGAGCCCGAGACGCCGATCGGCATCATGGCCGGGAGCACCGCCGCCTGCTCCGTCAACCCGGACATCGGCAAAGACGCATCGACTTTCACCTTCCTGCCGGAGGGCTGTACGCCGGGGACCGACTGCACCGGCGTCCGCGCGGTCATCACCGGGGGTACAGACCCTATCCCGAACGGTGTCCTGTACACCTGCGACGTGACCATTGCTGCGGACACGCCCGCCAACACGTATCCACTGACGTGCAGCAACCCGAGCGCCAGCGACGCAATGGGGTCAGTCGACACCGTCTGTGGGAACGGCGCCGTCACCGTCAGCGCGCTGACGACGCCGACGGCCACGCAGACACCGACCGCGGTGTCGACGAACACGGCCACGCAGACACCGACCGCGGTGTCGACGAACACGCCCACCGATACGCCGGCAGGCCCGACCAATACGCCGACCGAAGCTTCGATGACCGACACACCGACCGCGACGCCGACGTCTACCGAGACACCGGTTCCTCAGGCCGTGATCGCCATCGGCATGGCAGCGGGAACGGCGGGAACTACCGTGCACTTCGACGTCACTCTGTTGGACTCGTCCACCGACGTCATCGGCACTGAAAACGACATCGGCTTCCAGTCTCAGGCGCCGATCGGCAACATGGCCGGGACCGTTTCCTGCGCGGTCAACCCGGACATCGGCAAGGATGCGTCCACCTTCGACTTCTTGCCTTCGGGCTGCACGCCCGGATCCGACTGCGACGCCGTCCACGCTGTCGTCGGCGGCGGCAGCGGCCCAATCTCGAACCCCTCCGTCCTCTACACCTGCAGCATCGATATTCCGGCGGATACGCCCGACGGCACGTACCCGCTGACCTGCGCCAACGCCAGCGCCAACGACGCCATGGGCCCACTCTCCACCGTATGCACCGACGGGGCAGTCGTCGTCGGCATGCCGCCGACGCCGACGGCAACGCCCATGGAGACGCCGGTTGAAACCCCCACCGACACGCCGACCGTGGTGTCGACCAACACACCGACGGAGACACCGGCAACCCCGACCGATACGCCGACCGGAGTTTCGATGACCGACACGCCGACGGCGACGCCGACGGTAACCGAGACGCCGGCTCCGCAGGCCGCGATCGTCATCGGCATGGCGGCCGGAACGGCCGGAACCACCGTCCAGTTCGACGTCACTCTGACCTCCACCGAGGACGTCATCGGCACGATGAACGATATCGGCTTCGCGGATGCGGCGCCGATCGGCGTTGCGGCGGGAAGCGCCAATTGCGTGGTCAATGCCGCCCTCGGCAAGGACGCGTCCACCTTCGACTTCCTGCCCATGGGCTGCATGCCGGGCACCGACTGCAATGCCGTCCAAGCCGTCGTCGGCGGCGGCACCAACCCGATTCCGAGTGGCTCGGTCCTCTACACCTGCAGCGTCGACATTCCGGCGGACACGCCCGACGGCGTGTACCCGCTGACCTGCACCAATGCCAACGCCAACGACTCGGTGGGGCCGCTCACCACCATGTGTACCGACGGCGCGGTCGTCGTCGGCACGCCGATGACGCCGACCGCGACACCCACGGGCACAGCGATCGAAAGCCCGACCAGCACACCGACCGAGATGCTCACCCCCACCGACACACCGACGCCGGCTCCGACCAATACGCCGACCGAAGTCTCGATGACCGACACGCCGACGGCGACGCCGACGTCTACCGGGACGCCGGCACCGCAGGCCGTGATCGCCATCGGCATGGTGGCGGGAACGGCCGGGACCACCGTCCAGTTCGACGTCACCTTGACCTCGACCGAGGACGTCTTGGGCACACAGAACGACATCGCCTTCCTACCCGAGACGCAGATCGGCATGATGGCCGGTAGCGCCGCCTGCGCGGTCAATCCCGACCTGGGCAAGGACGCGTCCAGCTTCGACTTCCTGCCCCCGGGTTGCACGCCGGGGGCCGACTGCACCGGCGTCCACGCCGTCGTCAGCGGCGGCAGCGATCCGATCCCAACCGGTTCGGTCCTCTACACCTGCAGCGTCGACATCGCCGCCGACGCGACGGATGGCAGCTATCCGTTGACCTGCTCGAACCCGGCCGCCAGCGGGGCGATGGGCTCGCTCGAGACCGTCTGCAGCGACGGCTCGGTGGTCGTCGCGGCTCCGGCGACGCCGACAGCGACGGCGACCTCGACAGCGACGGCGACCTTGACCCCGATGGCTACCGCGACCGACACGCCGACACCTGTCTCCACGTCGACGGCGACGGATACCGAGACGCCGGCTCCCACCAGCACGGCAACCGCCACGGTGACCGCCACCAGCACGGCCACGGCGAGTGTCACGGCAACGGTCACTCGCACGTTCACCGTGACCGTCACCAGAACTCCAACGGCGACGCCGACGGCGACAGTCACGTCCACCGAGACACCCAGCCCGACGATCACGCCGACGGCCACGCCGACCGCGACCGCCACGAGAACACCACTCCCGGATGGGTCGGTGGTCATCGGCATCGGTTCCGTGCTCGCATCTCCAGGCGAAACGGTCCCGATCGAAGTGACACTCGCGACCGGCCCCACGGCTAGCGTCGCAGCGACGGAAAACGAGATCGGGTACGTGCGGGGCGCCGAAATCGCCGATGACGGCAGCGGCAACCCGGACTGCGCGGTCAATCCGGATCTGGGGAAGACGGGGGAGTTCACCTTCCTGCCCGAAGGCTGCACACCCGGCGTGGATTGCAATGCGGTTCGCGCCAGTGTCACCGGCGGTCAAGACCTGCTGCCGGACGGTTCGATCCTCTATTCCTGCAACGTGACCGTCGCCGAGGGGGCGAACGATTCCTTCCCGCTCACCTGCGCGAACCAGGCAGCGGCAACCGCCGACGGCGATTTCATCACCGACACCGGATGTACGAGCGGAGCGGTGAACGTCCCCGAGTTCGTCAGCGCGATTCTGCCCGCAGGTGGGTCTTTGACGACGGACACGGAGGGAGACGGCTGCACCGACATCGACCCGACCGAAACGACGCTCATCTCGCCGAATGCCGGCTTCGCGTCGATCGACGAGCGGGCTCCCGAGGGTCCGCCTCCAGCCGGCGAGCGCTTCGTCGGCCTCCAGGTCGGAGTGGTCGCGCCCGCCGCCACCGCCGGCGATCCGCTGCTCCTCACCTTCTGCATCGACGCCTCTCAGGTTCCGGAAGGAGCGTTCGTCCGTGTTCGGAAAGATGGCACTGCGGTACCTGCTTGCACCGGTCCGGAGAACACAGCCGTTCCCGATCCTTGCGTTCTGATGCTCGGCAAGCTCGAGAACGGAGACACCCAACTGAAGGTCGCGGCGACGACGGGTGGGGTGTGGACCTTCACCGTCCAGGGTCAAGTGCCGACGGCCACCCCGACGGCGACGCCGACGGCAACGCGCACGCCGCCGCCACCGACCTCGACGCCGACCGCGTCCGCAACCGCGACCGCCACGGCCACACCGCTCCCCACCAACACCACGGTTCCGCCGACGCCGACGGTGGGGCAACGGCCGATCGACGGCGGCTGCGCAATCGCGCCCCCGGGTGACGGCGCTACGGGAGCCGGCATGCTGATCCTTCTCCTCGCGCCGGCGCTACTGGTGTGGGCAAAGCGGCGGCACTGATTTGCTCTGCGTCAGGCGGGGCGGGTCCCAGCGAGGAACCCGCCCCGCCCGTCTTCTGACCGCCCGCCGGATCCGATGAACTCTTCGCTCGCGGAAGCGGTCGGCCGCCAATGCGATCTCGGCACGGTGGTGGTGACGAGCGACATGATCCGCGGGTATGCCGAAAGCGTGGGAGACCGGGAGACCGCCGCTGGCCCCTGCCTCGAGGCGCCCCCCACCTTCGCCCTGATGCTGCGTGGCGGACCCGTCCCCACCGTCGAGTTGCCCGAGCACTCGCTCGCCGTGCACGCCGGACACGACATCACGATCTTTCAGCCGATTCGGATGTCAGGCGAGTATCGAATCCGCACCAAGGTGACGGACGTGTTCGAGAAGAACGGACGCAGCGGTCCGCTGACCGTCATTACCCGGCGAGCCACGATCGAAACGCTGACCGGCGAGGTCGCCGTCGAGATCTCGGACGATCAGATCGTGCGTCCGCGACCGCCGCCCGCGGAGGCACCCACGCACGCCGCCAAGGCGCGGGGAGCTTCCGGCTCCGTAGCATCAGGCGAGGGCGAGGGCAGGGTCGACATCGGAGCCGCGATCGGTCCGGAGATCCGGGCGAGCCCCGATCCCTGGCAGGTGCGCCGCTGGGCTCACATCCAGAGAGTAACCGAGGGGTTGTTCACCGACTCTCGCACGGCGCGACGCCTCGGCTATCCCGACGTCATCGTCCCAGGTCCGATGCAATCCGCCATCCTGGAGCAGATGTTGCTGCGGCGCCTGCGCGGCTGGCGAATCGGGCGGCTCAGCACGACCTTCCGGGTCTCGGTGATCGCCGGGGAGACGATCGCTCTCAGTGGGGTGGTCACGGAGTGGCACGTGGAGCCGGAGGGCGAACGGATCGTCTGTGACTTGGTCCTGGAGAACGGCGACGGAGAGAGGGCGGCGACGGGAACGGCCGAGCTACGCCGTGCGATTCCCGCCGGCCATGCGGCCGAGGCCTGACTTTTCCTGTGCGTGCGGAAGTCGTAGAGTAGCGTGTCTTTGTTTTGCTGGTCGCGCCCGGAGCACTCACTAGCGGCTACCGTTTGCCCGCTCCGCTCCGTCTGGATACGGGTTCAGGAAACGGACCGACCCCAACGGCCGTCTGCGGGGTGGAATCGGAAAAGGAGGAATTGATGTCCAAGGACACCCTGACCGTCACCGACAACCGGACCGGGGCTCAGTACGAGCTGACCGTCGAAAACGGGGCGATCCGCGCCGCCGACCTCGCCAGGATCAAAACGTCGGACGATGCTCCGGGGCTGCTGAGCTACGATCCGGCCTTCCTCAACACCGCAGCGTGCAAGAGCGCCATCACGTTCATCGACGGCGATCGGGGTATTTTGCGCTATCGCGGCTACCCCATCGATCAACTGGCGGAGAAGAGCAGCTTCCTCGAGGTGGCATATCTCATCGTCAAGGGGGAGCTTCCGGCCGCCTCACACCTGCGTGCCTTCGTCCACAACATCACTCACCACACGATCGTCCACGAGAACATCAAGAAGTTCATCGACGGCTTCCATTACGACGCCCACCCGATGGGCATCCTCGTCGGCACCGTGGGCGCCCTTTCGACCTTCTATCCCGAAGCGAAGCAGATCAACGACCCGGAGTCGCGCAAGATCCAGACCCATCGACTGATCGCCAAGATGCCGACGCTGGCCGCCTTCGCTTATCGCCACTCGATCGGCATGCCGTACGCCTACCCCGACAACGACCTCAGCTACACAGGCAACTTCCTGAACATGATGTTCAAGAAAACCGAGCTCAAGTACAAGCCCAACCCCGTGCTCGAGCGAGCGCTGGACGTGCTGTTCATCCTGCACGCCGATCACGAGCAGAACTGCAGCACCAGCGCCATGCGGACGGTGGGGAGCTCGCAGGCCGATCCCTACTCCGCAGTGGCGGCGGCAACGGCGGCTCTCTACGGCCCGCTGCACGGCGGCGCCAACGAGGGGGTCGTGCGCATGCTCACGCAGATCGGCGACCGGAGCAAAATCCCGGCGTACATCAAGCGCGTGAAGGACGGCGAGGTGCGCCTGACCGGCTTCGGGCATCGCGTCTACAAGAACTACGACCCGAGGGCCAAGTTCATCAAGCGCATCGCCGACGAGGTCTTCGAGGTGACTGGGCGCAGCCCCTTGCTGGACATCGCCCTGGAGCTCGAGCGCATCGCGCTCGACGACGAGTACTTCGTCTCGCGCAAGCTCTACCCCAACGTCGATTTCTACTCCGGCATCATCTACCAGGCGATGGGCTTCCCGCTGGACATGTTCCCCGTCCTGTTCGCCATCGGCCGCACCCCCGGCTGGCTGGCGCAGTGGGCCGAAATGCTCACCGATCCCGAGCGCCGCATCCTGCGGCCGCGACAGATCTACGTCGGACACGACGTGAGGGACTACGCGCCGGTTTCCGAACGGCGCGATGACAACCCGATTTGAGAGACCCGAGGACCGCGCCGGAGGCGAAGCCGGCAGCTGAACCAGGGCCATGGATGGAAATGGTCAACGAGGAGTCGAGAATGTCTGACGCCGAGAACTTGGAGAATGAAATCGCACGCCTGAAGGCCGAGAACGAATCGCTCAAGTCGCAGCGCGCCAAGAGCGGTCCCCTGTCGTTCCGGGTATCGGAGAAGGGGGCCGTATCGGTATACGGTCTGGGCCGCTTCCCCGTGACGCTCTATCAGGAGCAGTGGGACCGGCTGTTCGTCGGGATCGACGATCTGAAGCGCTTCGTCGAAGAGAACCGGAGCCACCTGAAGAAGAAGGAGTGACGCTGATCGGTCGTCGTTCGAGCGCGGCGGCCGATTCTCTCTGCGCCAAAATGAAAAGGGCTCCCGTATCGGGAGCCCTTTTCATTTCAAGGCTGGTAGTCGCTCGCTTGGTTCTCAGGCACCGGGCTTCGCGATCCGGCGCAGCGCCCACAGCAGGCCGAGTCCGAGCAGACTGATCATCACCAAGCCCGCCGGGCTCGTCGGCGTCGGTACCACCGGGATCGGCGGGCGCGTGCGCGTCGGAGTCGGGGTCTCGGTGTTCGTCGCCGTCGGTGTCGCCGTCGGCGTCGCCGTCGGCGTGTTGGTTGGCGTGTTGGTCGGCGTCGCCGTCGGCGTGTTGGTCGGCGTATTCGTCGGCGTCGCCGTCGGCGTTTCTGTCGGCGTGTTCGTCGGCGTGTTCGTCGGCGTATTCGTCGGCGTATTCGTCGGCGTGTTGGTCGGCGTCGCCGTCGGCGTGTTCGTCGGCGTGTTGGTCGGTGTATTCGTCGGCGTATTCGTCGGCGTGTTGGTCGGGGTGTTGGTCGGCGTGTTCGTCGGTGTATTCGTCGGCGTGTTGGTCGGTGTATTCGTCGGGGTGTTGGTCGGCGTATTCGTCGGCGTATTCGTCGGCGTGTTGGTCGGCGTGTTGGTCGGCGTGTTCGTCGGCGTGTTCGTCGGCGTTATGGTCGGCGTCTCTGTTGGCGTGCTGGTCGGGGTCGCCGTCGGCGTATTGAACTCCTGGTTGTTGCCGAAGCCGTCCGTGTCCTGCTGCATGTCGTTCTCGTCCGTGATGAACCCGGCCGCTCCCTTGCCGAAGGCGTCGGCGCCGTCTCGATCGCCGATGAACACGATCAGCTGGCAGGAGGGGTTGGGAGCGCCGCCGCACGCACCGCGCAAAACGAACCCGTCCGGGATCGGCTGAATCCCCGCCAGCCCGGATCCAAAGTTTCCGACGACGGTCATATTCGTATCGTCTAGCGTGACCTGCTGGTTGGCCACCTCGCCGGTGTCGACGGCGTCCACCGAGTTCGTCCGGCCATCGGAGATGACCGGAGTCGCCGGGGGGGTGACCGCCGGCTCGGGAAACACCAGCGTGTTGCCCGAAACCTCGCAACTCGTCACCGGACCCGACATGGCAAACCGGCTCACGTTGACCTCGACCGCCGCCGGCACAGCGAAAAACGGGGAGGCGAGTCCACCATCCGCATCCGAGTTGCTGACGCTGGTGATCGACAGGCAACCACCCAGGGCCGTGCAGTCGGCATGCGCCGGGTTTGCGCTGACGTGCACGTTGCCGGGAAGAGTCAGGATGCCCGAGCCGCCCGCCGCCGCCGGATCGAATTGGGGCGGCAGGCAGGAGCCCACCAGATTGGCATTGCTGGGAAAGTTCCCGAGCACGGTGGTGCGGCGCATGTTGGGCAGAATCGGCCCGCCGACGGCAACGGCCGTCTGCACCGGCTCGTTCGAGTTCTCCACACAGGAGTTGGAGGCGTTTTCGGAGATGGCGACGCTGGTCACCCGCGTCCTGGTGTCTGTCGTTTTCAGAATGACGTAGACCGTGTTGTTGTTGGAAACGCAGGTCTCATCGTTCAGGCCCGCGTGCGCCGGTACGGACGCTGCGAACAGAGAGAAGGTTGCTATGGCGATCACCGCGCGAATTGCAGAGCGCGAACGCTCCACGCCGACCCGCCCACCGTTTCGCGCCATCGACGACCTCTTGTGCTCGGCTGTCCTTTCCACGCTCCACCTCCAGGTTGCATGCCTATGCCACAACCGGGCTCGAATGACAAGGAAAATTTTCCGCATGACCGAGCCCGGCAAGAGGCCGAAAAACTATCGCAAATCCTGAAACGAAGAGGCCCCCTCCAGTCAAGAGGGGGCCTCCGTTTTTCCTATTTTCTTTTGGTTCTCTGCCGAGCCTCAAGCACCTGTCTTCGCGAGCCGCCGCAGGGCCCACAGGAGGCCCAGACCGAGAGCCGTGATCATGAGCAGACCGGCCGGGCTCATCGGCGACGGAACCACCGGGATCGGCGGCCGCGTGTTGGTCGGCGGCGGCGTGTCGGTCGGCGTGTCGGTCGCCGTGCGCGTAGCCGTCGCCGTCGCCGTGAACGTCGCGGTCGGAGTCAACGTCGGCGTGTCGGTCAAGGTCGGCGTCAGGGTCGGCGTCAGGGTCGGCGTGTCGGTCAAGGTCGGCGTGACGGTCGGCGTCTCCGTCGGTGTCAGGGTCGGCGTCAGAGTTGGCGTCTCGGTCGGCGTGCGGGTGTTGAACTCCTGGTTGTTGCCGAAACCGTCGGTGTCCTGCTGCATGTCGTTGGTGTCGACGAGGAATCCGGCCGCCCCCTTGCCGAAGGCTTCGGAACCATCGGCATCACCAATGAACACGATCAGCTGACAGCTCGGCTGGGCGCCACCGGGGCAGCTCCCCTGCAGGACGAAGCCGTCAGGAACCGGCTGAATCCCCGCCAGCCCAGATCCCGCGTTTCCGACGACGGTCATATTCGTATCGTCTAGCGTGACCTGCTGGTTGGCCACCTCGCCGGTGTCGACCGGGTCCACCGAGTTCGTCCGGCCGTCGGAGATCACCGGCGTCGGCGGCGCGGCCGGCTCGGGAAACACGAGAGTGTTGCCGGAGACGGAGCAGCTCGTGACGGGTCCCGACATGGCAAAGCGGCTGACGTTGACTTCGACCGCCGCGGGCACTGGGTTCGCACCGCTCAGCCCGGCGGTGGCATCGGAGTTACCCACCGCGGTGATCGACAGGCACGTCCCCGCGCAATCGGGGTGGGCCGGGTTGCCGCTGACCTTGCGGCCGTCCGGAAAGGTGAGGATGCCGGCCCCGCCTGCGGCGCTGGGATCGAACTGAGGCGGCTGGCAGGCACCGACGAGGTTCGCATTGGAAGCGAAGTTGCCCAAGACCGCCGTGCGGCGCAGGTTCGGCAGAATGGGTCCGCCCACGGCCACCGCGGTCTGCACGGGCTCGTTGGAGTTCTCGACGCAGGAGTTGGATGCAAACTCCGAGATCGCCACGCTGGTCACACGCGTACGCGTGTCTGTCGTCTTCAGGACGACGTAGGCCGTGTTGTTGTCCGACACGCAGGTCTCGTCGTTCAACCCGGCGCGCGCTTGCTCACCGAAGAGAAGTACGGCCACGATCGCACTGAGGACCAGCGGAAATACAACGCCGCGTCCAGCTCCCCCAACCAACCTCTGCTCACCATGATTCGATTGCACGGGCCACCTCCTGCTCATTTGCCGCGCCTAGCGCGTTTCCCAGCCTTCGAGCCCGAATTTCAGGAGCTCGGACGGATCTTTTCGGACCAAAGCCGTTCGCTGCTTACAGCAAAGCCCCCGACGCTGTCAATCCAAAAGGGGTACTTTCGGAGAGAGTCGGCAAAGAGCAACCGCCCCCACGAGTCGACCGACCTCGATTTCCGTAGCCATGTCGCGTGCACGGTGATACTAGGCGCGGAATCCCATGCGAGTCCGACCGCTGCGCCACAGCGGAGAAAAGGGACTGCACCGAATGCCCTGCGGGGAATGGTAGCGGAGATGCAGCGCGACGCGGGAATCCACCTCGAGCCGATCGCGATGGTGATCGCATCGGACGTCCTGACTCTAGTCCAAGCGGTCAGCCCGTTCGCGGAGAAGGCGGGCACCGGCAGTGACGCTTGCACGCATGCGACAGATCACTTGCGATCCGAGCGGTGACGAATGGCAATCGCCGTCAAAATTCGAACACTCGGCAGCAAAAACCGGGGCAATTGCGCCTCCTAAGAGCAGCCGTGTGAAGCGCGCCGCGGAAAGTCCCCCCAAAGGGTTTCAATTCGTAACCTAAATGCATGAATTCTTTGACAAAATAGTTTGTGTGTGCTCAAAGCGCCGAGGCGGAGCTGCGGCGTGAGACGGGGTAGATCATGGAATGGTGTCGTCTCTTCCAGGGGCGGGGGGCTGGATGGCACGGAAGGTGGAGCCGTTCGTGTGCGGAAGATGGAGGAAGAGATGTTGCTCGCAGCTCCGCACGCGAGACGAGTGTTCCTGGTTCTGCTGATCGTTGGTCAGTTGATCGTCGCCGGCATCACCCCCTGTGAAGCAGGCACGGTTGGTTCTCTGGATCCGTACGTGGGTTGGTCCAACGGCGACGGGTATCCGGCGGACGTCGCCACGGTGAGTCCTTTCGGGATGGCGTGGAAGGCCGACGGCTCGCTGCTGATCGCCGATGCCGACGGCAATCGCATTCGGCGCGTCGACGCGAATACCAACATCATCACCACCATCGCCGGCACCGGCGTCGCCGGCTTCACCGCCGACGGCAGCGTCGCCACCGCGACGAGCATGAATTCACCGCGCGACATCGCGGCCGACGCAGCCGGCACGGTCTACTACACCGACACGCTCAACGGCCGGGTGCGGCGCATCGCGGCATCCAACCAGGTCGTCACCACCGTGGCCAGCGAACTGCAGTTTCCCGAGGGTCTGGACCTGGCTCCGGACGGCTCGCTGTTGATCGCCGACGAGAGCGGCAACAAGGTCTACCAAGTCAACACCAACGGCTCGAACCTGCACGTGGTGGCCGGGACGGGAGCCTCGGGCTACAACGGCGACGCCCAGGCCGCGACGTCGGCGAAGCTGAGCGGAGCGGCGGACGTCGTAGCCGACGCGACGGGCAACCTATACATCGCCGACAAGTGGAACTGCCGCGTGCGCCGCGTCGATGCAGCGACGAAGATCATCACGACCGTAGTGGGCACCGGAGAGTGCGGGCTCGGCGGCGACGGCGGCCTGGCAACCCTGGCCAAGATCAACGTGCCGATGCGCCTCGCGCTCGCCCCGCAGGGTCGCTACCTGTACATCGCCGAGGAGCGCGGCGTCCGCGTGCGCAGCTTCGATCTGGTCACCAACCTCCTCACCACAGCGGTCGGACCGACCCCGCTCGGGCGTTTCGTCGGCCCCAGCGGCATCCTCCTCGACTCGACCGGAGCAGATCTCTACGTCGGCGACTTCGGCGCCGGCGACATCCGCGTCGTGCCGGTTCGGGACGGCGTCGCCGTCGGTTCTCTGGATCCGTACGTGGGTTGGTCCAACGGCGACGGGTATCCGGCGGACGTCGCCAAAGTTGGTCCTTTCGGGATGGCGTGGAAGGCCGACGGCTCGCTGCTGATCGCCGATGCCGACGGCAATCGCATTCGGCGCGTCGACGCAAATACCGACATCATCACCACCATCGCCGGCACCGGCGTCGCCGGCTTCACCGCCGACGGCAGCGTCGCCACGGCGACGAGCATGTACTCGCCGCGCGACGTCGCGGCCGACGCTGGCGGCACGGTCTACTACACTGACACGCTCAACGGCCGTGTGCGGCGCATCTCGGCCTCCAACCAGGTCGTCACCACCGTGGCCAGCGGACTGCAGTTTCCCGAGGGTCTGGACCTGGCTCCGGACGGCTCGCTGTTGATCGCCGACGAGAGCGGCAACAAGGTCTACCAGGTCAACACCAACGGCTCGAACCTGCACGTGGTGGCCGGGACGGGAGCCTCGGGCTACAACGGCGACGCCCAGGCCGCGACGTCGGCGAAGCTGAGCGGAGCGGCGGACGTCGTGGCCGATGCGACGGGCAACCTGTACATCGCCGACAAGTGGAACTGCCGCGTGCGCCGCGTCGATGCAGCGACTAGGATCATCACGACCGCGGTGGGCACCGGCGAATGCGGGCTCGGCGGCGACGGCGGCCTGGCAACCCTGGCCAAGATCAACGTACCGATGCGTCTCGCGCTCGCCCCGCAGGGTCGCTACCTGTACATCGCCGAGGACAGCGGCGTGCGCGTGCGCAGCCTCGACCTGGTCACCAACATCCTGACCACCGCGATCGGACCGACCCCGCTCGGGCGTTTCAACGGCCCCAGCGGCATCCTCTTCGACCCCACCGGTGCGGACATCTACGTGGCTGACTACAACGCCGGCGACATTCGTGTGGCCAGCTCGGGCTTGGCCCCGGTGGCGTCGCCGACGCCACCGCCCACTCCGACGCAAACCCCGACGTTGCCTCCGCCCCCGACCGGGACGCCTACCGCCGGCACCGCGAGCCTGTCCGGACAGGTCCTCTATTACAGCGCGAATCGAGCCGTACCGAACGTCGACGTGATGCTGGACGGATCGACGACCCAAATGGCGCAGACCACCCTGACCGGCCAGTACACCACGGGCATCGCCAGCGGACCGTGGATGGTCAATCCCGAGAAGGCAGGGGACTTCGGAGCGGGCGTGAGCTCGCTCGACGCCGCCCGCGTACTGCAGGCCGTGGTCGGGCTGCAGACGTTCGACCCCTTGCAGAATCTCGCCTGCGATGTCACCGGCGACGGCAACCTGAGCTCGCTCGACGCCGCGCGTATCCTGCAGCTGAGCGTCGGGATGATCGATCGATTTCCGGTTGCCGAAGCCTGCGGCTCCGACTGGATCTTCGTCCCAGAGCCGTCGCAATTGCCGAATCAACAGATCGTCGAGCCGGTCATCGGCAGCGGCGTATGCCAGCCCGGTTCGATCTCCCTCGATCCGCTCGTCGGTACGGCGACCGGACAGGACTTCCGCGCCGTGCTCTTCGGAGACTGCACCGGGAACTGGTCCTCGACCGCCGGTGCCGCCCTGCGCATCGCGGCTCCGAGCTCCGCTACCGTGCGGGCCGGCCGGCCAAGGCGCGCCCGGGGCGGACGCGTACGCGTCCCGATCTACGTACAGACGGCCCAGCCCTTCAACGCGCTCGACGTCCAACTGCGCTACGATCCGACCGAGGTCCGGCCGTTGAACGTGCAGCTGCGGAGCAGAACGGCGGGAGCGCTGGTGCGCCACCGCATCGACGGCAGCGGCAGGATGTACATCAGTGTCGCCAGCGCCGAGCCGGTGCAGAATCACAGCGGCGCCGTGCTGGTGGCCGAGTTCAAGGCGGCCGACCCGAACGCGCGCCCCACCTCGGTACAGGTCCTGGCGGGATCGATCGACGAGCAGTCGGCCAACGTCGCGAACCAGAGCTCGCGCCGCTAGGAAACGACTCCGGCGTCTCGAGCGCAGACGCGACACGCGCCGGCTCGAGACGCGGCTCCGCATGCCGGGCCTCACGCCTATCGTTCGACCGGCGCCGACCGGGCAGATTCGGGGGCCATCGGATCGCCCGCCGGGAGGCGGTCGATCCGATGCTTCTGGAGCTCGTACGAGTCGTCCGATTTGGCGTTGACGATCCGAAACGGCAGCGATTATCGCTTGACATCTCCCCACGTCACGCCCTACAAGGTCGCTGGTGAGATTTTGGGGTTCGGGTCGCCTGGCCGCCCGGAGTTCAGCTCGGAGGTAGGTGGAATGGGGTACAGGAAGGAGCGTTTCGGCGAACGCGTCTACCACGCGCTCGGCATCTTGGTCGCCGTGCTGGTGTCCGCGAGCGCGGCGAACGCCGTGCAAGTGAGCCTGCCGTCCGACGCGACGATCGCGGTCATCGGGGGCACGACGGCGGTCGATTTGACCATCGCCGACGGCACCGGCGTCGAATCGGGTGACTTCAACTTCACCTACAACACCGGCATCGTGAGCACGACCACTGGGATGATCGCGAAGGGCTTCCTGACGGAGCCCTGCACGGTCACGCCCAGCGTGAGCGGCGGAATGGTCAGCATCGCCATGGCGTGCCCTGGGCCGCTCGGCCGCTGCTCCGCCGGCGCCAACGACGCCTGCGGTGACGGAACTCCATGTCCGATGGGAACCTGCGTCGTTTCCGGAGCGCTGTTCACCATCACCTTTCAGAGCGTCGCCAACGGCGTCAGCAACCTCACCTTCGCGGAGACGGCTCAGATTCCGAACGGCTGCCAGCTCAACGAGGGGACGCCGAGCTGCGAGTCCTCGAACGGACAGATCACCGTTGGCGCGCCCGCCGCGACCAGCACGGCGACGAGCACCGGAACGGCGACCGCGACACCGACGAGCACCGGAACCGCGACCGCGACGCCGACCGCCACCGATACCAACACTGTCGGTCCGAGCCCGACACCGACGACTACGGGAACGGCGACGGCGACTGGCACGGTTACCAGCACGCCCACGTCGACGGGTACGGCAACGGGTACGGCGACGACGACCGCAACGGGAACGGCAACGGCAACCGCGACCGCGACCCCCATTCCCAGTCCGCACATCACCTCGGGGAACACCGAAGGTTCGACTCGCGTCTTCGGTACGGGCGCCGCCAACATCCCTCTGCCGAACCTGGAGATCTGGAGTGCCGGCCCCAACGGAGTGCCGGACGGCGGCACCGGTGACGACGAGTTGCTCGGCACCGGCGGAACCGATGGAGCCGGAAGCTTCAACGACGGCAGCCCCGGTATCGGTCTCTCGCGTGCCCTGCAGGCGGGCGAGCAAATCTTCCCGATCGACCGAGCGAACAGCCTGGTCGGCCCACCGGTGACGGTCAGCGGTGGTCCGCCGGCACCGATCCCGACGATGAACGAGCTGGGCATGACGGCCCTCGTCCTGTTGCTCGCTCTCGCCCTCCTGTGGCGCATGCCGGTGGTACGGCGCCGCTTCTGATCAACGCGAATCGCGTACGCGAAAAAAATGGCGGGCGGCTCTCCGGAGTCGCCCGCTTTTTTTTGCGCTCGTGTATCCCTTCTCGCACAGCGCCTCCCTCCCCGGACCGGGCTGCGACCGCTGGCCCGCGCGTGGTCAATCCGGTATCTATCGACATCATGAGCGACCGTGATTTTCGACTGTCCAAGAACGTTCTCCCCCGCCGCTACGACTTGCGCATCGAGGCCGACCTCGAACGCTGGCGCTTTCGCGGCAGATCGGAAATCGAGATCGAGGTGCGCCAAGCGACACGAGACGTCGCGCTTCACGCGCTGGATCTCGAGGTGTCGGAGGTCCGCGCCGTTCTGATGGACGGGCGCACGATCGACGCGGGGTGCACTTTCGATTCCATCGCCGAGACCGTCACTCTGCACTTCACCGAGCCCCTGCCGGCGGGGCGAATGCGATTGTGCATGAGCTTCGCGGGCGAGATCCTGGCTCGACTGCGCGGCTTCTATCGCTCGCAGAAGGGCGGTGCCCGCTACGCCGCCACACAGTTCGAGGCCGCCGACGCGCGCCGGGCCTTGCCCTGCTTCGACGAGCCGGAGTTCAAGGCTCGCTTCGCCCTCACGATCGAGGTCCCGAGCGAGTCGACCGCCATTTCCAACGGCGCGGTGATCGGCGAGTCCGCGCTGGCGGGCGGGCGCAAGGAGGTGCGTTTCGCCGAGACGCCGCCGATCTCCTCCTACCTCCTCGCATACACCGTCGGCCCCTACGAAGCGACGCCGGAGGCGAGAACCGACAGCGGAGTCCCGGTACGGGTGTTCCTGCCGGAGGGAATGGCGACGAAGGGCATCTACGCGCGTGACGCTCACGTGCGGTCGCTCTCGTACCTGGAGGGCTACACCGCGATTCCCTACCCGTACGGGAAGGTGGACGCCATTGGCATCCCCGACTTCGAGGCGGGCGCGATGGAGAACCCGGGCGCCATCACCTACCGGCTGACCGCGATCGCCGCCGACGCGGGGCGGGCCTCGACGCCGGCGCTGAAGAACATCTTCTACACCGCGGCCCACGAGCTCACCCACATGTGGTGGGGCGACCTCGTCACCATGGCCTGGTGGAACGATCTGTGGCTGAACGAGTCTTTCGCCACCTTCGTCGGATACAAGGTCGTAGCCGACCTGATGCCCGAGTGGGGAATGTGGAGAGACTTCGTCGCTACGCTGGCCCGCCCCTTCAACCTCGACGCCCTCGAGTCCACTCACCCCGTCTCCTTCGAGGTACGCAACGCCAAACAGGCGACCGAGCGCTTCGACGTCATCACCTACTGGAAGGGAGCCGGCGTCGTACGCATGCTCGAGGGCTTCCTGGGTGCCGAAGTTTTTCGCAGCGGCGTACGCGCCTACCTCGAACGCTACCGCGAGAGCAACGCCACGGCGGACGATTTCTGGCGCGAGCTGAGCGCGGCTTCCGGCCAGGACGTCGCCGAGATCGCCAACGCCTGGATCAAGCAGCCGGGACATCCGCTGGTCAGCATCGCGGCCCGCGAAGAGGATGGCGGCCTGAAGCTGGAGATCGCTCAACGCCGCTTCTACGCCGACCCGCAAGTGGCGGACGCCGGCGGCCAGCTCTGGCCGATCCCCATGGTTCTCAAATACGGGACCGGCGCCAAGGCCCGCGAGCACCGTCTGCTGGTCGCCGCCGAGGGAGACAGCTGTCTTCCTGCCGCAGGCGCGATGGTTCTATCCGAACGGGGACGGAGCCGGCTTCTATCGGTTCGCCCTGACGAGCTCGTCGCTCGCCGCGCTGGTCGAAGTGCTGCAGTCGGCGCTCACTCCGCAGGAGCGACTCGACCTGGTGGGCAACCAGTGGGCGCTGGTCAAGGCGGGGGCCGTGGCAGGTCGCCCAGTTCTTCGCCATGCTCGACGGATTCCGCGACGAGACCGACCGCGCCGTGCTCTCGGCGATCACTGAACGGCTGTACTGGGTCAACACGCACCTGCTCGAGGAAGAGGCACGTCCGGCCTTCGAGCATTTCGTCGTCGAGCTCTACGGTCCCCAGCTGGAGCGGCTCGGTTGGGACGCGTCGGAGGGGAACTCGGCGGATGACCGCCTGCGCCGCGCCACCGTCATCGCCGCGCTCGGCGAGCTCACCTCGTCGGCGGCGATCCAGCGCGAGGCCGAGAATCGCCTGGAGAGCTACCTGCGGGACCGCTCGACCCTCGATCCGAACCTCGCCTCGGTCGTGGTCGGACTCGGAGCGCGGCACGGCGACGACGCCCGCTACGAGCGCTACATCGCGGAGAAGCGCGCCGCCGCGAAGGACCCCGAAGAAGAGCACCGCTTTCTGTTCGCCCTCGCCGCCTTCGAAGATCCGGCGCTGGTCCGCCGCACGCTGGGGCTTCTCCTGACCGACGAGATTCGCCCCCAGGACCGCCCCCACCTGCTGGCGCGCCTCCTGGGCGCGCGCGCCGCCCGGCTTGCCGCCTGGTCATTCGTGCGCGATCGCTGGACCGACCTCACCGCCGCGATGGACCCGATGCTGCAGCAGAACGTGATCCGCGGACTCATCCAGCTCACGCCCGAGCCGACCGCCTCGGAGGTGCGCTCCTTCCTCTCGTCGCGTGCCACGGATGAAACGCGCGAAACGATCGCCCAGACTCTCGAGCAGCTGTCCATCGACGCCGCGGCGTGCGCGCGACGGCGGGCCGAGGTCACGACGGCGCTGAACGCCCTGATCCAGGTCGGAAGGGACGCCGCGCTCGCGCCATGAGCAACCAGAAGGACACCCACCTGGTCTGGATGGATCTGGAGATGACCGGACTCGATCCAAACCGCGATACGATCCTCGAGATCGCCACCCTCGTCACCAATCCGGACCTCGACGTGGTCGCCGAGGGCCCGGCGCTGGTCATCCATCAACCCGGCGAGGTTCTGGAGCGCATGGACGACTGGAACCGCGAGCATCATGCCGAGTCGGGGTTGACGGCGCGGGTTCTCGCCTCGACCGTGTCGATGCGCGAAGCCGAGCGTCGCACCCTCGCGTTCGTCAGCAAGTACTGCCCGGAGCGCACTTCGCCGTTGTGCGGAAACTCCATCTGTCAGGACCGCCGCTTCCTGGCGCGCCACATGATCGAGCTGGAAGCCTATCTCCACTATCGCAATCTCGACGTCAGCACCGTGAAGGAGCTCGCGCGGTTGTGGTACCCGAGCGGCCCCGAGGCTCCGGCGAAGAAGCACGCCCATCTCGCCCTCGACGACATTCGCGAGTCCATCGACGAGCTGCGCTTCTATCGGCGCCACCTGTTTCGCTGACGCTGCGTGGGGATGCACAAGATGGGGAAGGTGGTCCGACTGGCGGTGTTGCTCTCGGGAAGCGGGACGACCCTGCAGAACTTCCTCGACCGCATCGCCGACGGGACCCTGCAGGCCGAGATCGCCGTGGTGGTGTCGTCCCGAGCCGACGCCTTCGGCCTGGAGCGGGCGCGGCGCGCGGGCCTTCCGGCCCTGGCGGTGCCGCGCAGGGAATGTCGCGACGGCGACGACTTCAACGATCGCCTGCACGCCGTGCTGGCCGGGCACGGTTTCGACCTGGTCGTCCTGGCCGGCTTCCTGTCTCTCTTCCAGCCACGCCGGTACGCCGGACGCGTGCTCAACATCCACCCCGCGCTCATCCCCGCCTTCTGCGGCTCGGGGTATTACGGCCACAAGGTGCACCAGGCAGCCGTCGACTCCGGCGTCAAGATCAGCGGCTGCACCGTGCATTTCGCGGACGAGAAGTACGACCACGGTCCGATCATTCTACAGGCGGCGGTTCCGGTGCTGGACGACGACACGCCGGAGACACTGGCGAGCCGCGTTCACGGGGCCGAGAACGAACTCTACCCGGAGGCGATCCGCCTGTGGGCCGCCGGCCGCCTGAAGATCGTCGGCCGTCGGGTTCACATTCTTCCGGCGTCGAAAACGCCGGTGTGAGCGCCCGCCCGCGCGGGGGGCCTCTCAGATCAGGAGGACGCCTGGCCGGCCTGCGCCTTGCCGGGCTCCGCGGCCGCCGCCTCTCCGCCGACCGACGACTTCGGCTTCGAAGCCGCGGCAGGCTTGGGAGCGCTCTTCTTCTTGCCTGGGGCCAGCAGGATTCCCATCATGCGGCCCTCCATGCGCGGCGATCCCTCCGGAGTGGCGATCTCCTTGAGCGCTTCGCAGACCCCGAGCAGCTTTTCGCGCCCGAGATTCTGGTACGCCATCTCGCGACCGCGGAAGCGGAGCAGAAACTTGACCCGGTCGCCTGCCTCGAGAAACGTCTCGGGCTTTGTCGATCTGACGTTCGATGTCGCCGGTGTCGGTCCGATACCCCAGCCGCAGCTCCTTGACGGTCGTCGTCGTCGACTTCTTCTTGGCCTCGGTCTCTTTCTTGTGCTGTTGATACTTGAACTTCCCGTAGTCGAGGATCCGGCAAACCGGGGGCTGGGCCTTTGGTGCAATCTCGACCAAGTCCAGCTGCGCCACCTCCGCCAATCGAAGCGCCTCTTCCACAGGGACGATGCCAACCTGCTCACCGGCGGCACCGATCAGGCGAACCTGGGGAGCGCGAATTTTGCGATTGATCCTGTGGGAATCTTCAGGGGGCTGAACGAAACGTGGACCTCTGCCGCGATACGCCAAATGACCTCCTTTTCTGCACCGATAGACTACAACGGGCTCGGGCGAGACTCAAACCCCCCGGGATGGCGGGGATTCGATTTTCACGCTCCCTCGGGGCGAGGCAACGGCACCGATTGACGGCAGGAGCGGGCCGCGATTAGGATCGCCGCCATGAGACAGTGGTTCGCCCTCTCGGCCATCGGCCGGGATCGCCCGGGCATCGTCGCCGACCTCTCCGAGTTGATCTACGAGTGTGACTGCAACCTCGAAGATTCGAGCATGACGATTCTGGGCAGCGAGTTCGCCGTCCTGCTGCTGCTCACGGGGGAAGGTGAAGACATCGCGCAGCGCCTCTCCGGCGCGTGCAAGCGACTGGAATGGGAAAAACGGCTGACTGTCTTCTTTCGGCCGCTCGAAGGTGAGCCCGTCCCCTACCGAACGAGCCACCACGCCACCGCGTTCTCCCTGCAGATCGTCGGGGTCGACAAGGCCGGCATCGTCGCCAAGGTCGCGCGCTGTCTCGCCGACCACCACGTCAGCATCAATCAGATGCTCACTCAGTCACGTCCAGAGCCGGGGACAGGCACCCCGATCTACACCATGCGGATCGTCATGGAGGTGCCGGAGGGCGTCGACGAGCCGGCGCTGCGAGAGCGGCTGGACGCCATCGCCCGTTCGTTGCACGTCGAGCTGGCCCTGGAGCGGGCCGCCCGATGAACCATCGCACAACCCGCCAGCGCGTGCTACGTTGCGGCACGGAGGAAGCTTCATGTTCGGTTTGGGAGTACCCGAGCTCATCGTCATTCTGGTCGTGGCCCTGATCATCTTCGGCCCCGGCAAGCTGCCCGAGATCGGAAGCGCACTCGGAAAGGGAATCCGCGACTTCCGCAAGGCGATGGAGGGGGGCGACAAGGAGACCGAGGCGATCGCCCCACCCGATGCCGAGGCGAAAATCGCCACCCCCGAGAAGGACGAAGCGTCGAACTCGAGAGCCTGACCACCCTTTCCTGCGGCCTCCGCGAAGGCGGGGCGGGGTAAAACCACCGATCAGTACCGCGGGCGGAAGCGGGGCAGCGCGATCTCCTGCGTCACCCGGTCGAACACCACCTCGACGGGCATGCCCACGTGCACGGCGTCGCGGGTGCACTCGATCAGCGTCGACACCATTCGCACGGCTTCCTCCAGGTCGATGACGGCGACGATGTAAGGAAGCATGTCGCGGAAGGGTGGGGTCTCGTTCTGATGGA
Organism: uncultured bacterium; assembly: GCA_963721115.1. GTDB lineage: Bacteria > Desulfobacterota > Binatia > HRBIN30 > CADEER01 > CAVRIA01. The sequence continues at coordinate 151,771 of CAVRIA010000009.1, read as the reverse complement.
TCACCGTGTAGGAATATACGCGGCCGCGACCGGAGGCGGAGAACCACTCGACGTTCGTCGACCAGCACTCCGGGCAGTGGTGACGCGGATAGAAGTGCCGATGGCCGCACTCCAGACAGCGCCGGATGAGCAGCTTCCCCGCCCGCGTCCCGTCCCAGAACGCCGCGCTCTCCGCGTCGGGCACCGGCAGGTGCTCGTGCAGGCCGGCGAGCCCTCGGTCATCCATGCGCGCCTCTCATTCGCACCCCAGCACCACGGTTCCGCAGCTCGAAAAAGAGCCACCCATGCCGTTGCACAGTGCCAGTTGCGCGCCCGCAACCTGCCGGGCGCCACACTCCCCGCGCAGCTGGCGGGTGGCCTCGATGAGCAGAAAGATCCCGCGCGTGCCCGGCTGTTGGCAGGCCAGGCCGCCACCGTCCGTGTTGACCGGAAGCCGCCCCTCGGGAGCGAGAGCGCCGTCCTCGACGAAGCGGCCACTCTCGCCGCGCGGACAGAACCCGAGCGCCTCCAGGCTGAGCAGAACGGTGATGGTGAAGGAATCGTAGACCTGGGCGACGTCGATGTCCTGGGGACGCACGCCGGCCATTTCGTAGGCTCGCGCCGCCGATTGGCGCGCCGGCAGCTCGGTCATGTCCTTCCACTGCGACACGTGCAGATGCGAATGCGCCTCCGCCGCTCCGAGGACGTAGACCGGCCGGCGGCGCAGGTCGCGGGCGCGCTCGGCCGTGGTGAGCACCACGGCGCCGCCGCCGTCCGTGCGCAGGCAGCAGTCCGAGCGACGCAGCGGATCGGCGACCATGGGCGACGCCAAAGCGTCGTCGATGCTCAGCGGCCGCCCATAATGGTACGCGGCGGGATTCCGCTGCGCCCACGCGTTGGCGGCCGTGGCCACCGCCGCCAGTTGGCGCGAGGTCGTTCCGTACTCGTGCATGTGACGCCGCGCCGCCAGCGCGTAGCGCGCCGTCAAGGTCAGCCCGTAAGGGGCCTCGTACTGTTCGGGGCCGTGCGGCGCCGCGCGCACATGCCGCTCGCGGCGTTTTGCGTCGGAGAGCGCGGTGGCGCCGTGCACGAGCAGCGCGACCTCGCAGCGCCCGGCCGCGATCGCCGCCGCAGCGTGGCCGACGAAGCATTCCCAGCTCGCCCCGCCCGTCTGCGTGCCGTCGACGTAGCGCGGCTCCAGCCCCAGGTACTCGGCCACCAGCAGCGGGTGCAGCGGGTCGGCACCGCAGGTGAGCAGGCCATCCACGTCGCGTGCGGAGAGACCAGCGTCGGCCAGCGCGGCGCACGCCGCCTCCTGGTGCAGCTGCAGCTCGGTCTTGTCCGGCAGCCTGCCGCAGGCAGACTCGCCGACGCCCACAATGCAGGTGCGCGTCACCGCCCCCTCCGACGCCCTCGGGCCGGGAAAGACACTCGAGCGGCAAACGCTGCGGTGGTCGGCCCGATGTCAATCAATTGATTGACTTACACTAGAGGGAAGTGGTAGCGCCAGTCAAACTTCGGCGCCGAGGCCGTGGCGACACTCGCGCGCCCGCGTCTCGCGAACCGTACCCGGCTCCGGGAACGGACCTTTCACAGGAGGAGATCGATGGTTCTAGAGGGTAAGGTGGCGGTTGTCACCGGTTCGGGACGTGGAATCGGCCGCGGCATTGCGCTGGCGCTGGCGCGCGAAGGCGCCAAGCTGGTGATCAACGACGTCGGTTGCGAGGTCGACGGCCGCGGCGGGGCGAACGATCCGGCGGCCCAGGTGTGCAGCGAGATCGAGGCGATCGGCAGCGAGGCCGTACCGAACTACGATTCCGTGTCCGACTTCGCGGGCGCGGCCAACATCGTTCGGACGGCGGTCGACAAGTTCGGCCGCATCGACATCCTGGTCAACAACGCCGGCATCGTGCGCGACCGTTCGATCGGGAAGATGACGGAAGAGGAGTTCGACGCCGTCATCGCCGTACACCTCAAGGGGACCTTCAACTGTGGCCGCCACGCCCTTCCCCACATGCGCGAGCAGGGTTACGGCCGCGTCATCAACATCACTTCCAGCGCCGGTCTGCGCGGCAACTTCGGTCAGAGCAACTACGGCGCGGCCAAGGCGGGCATCATGGGCCTGACCCTGGTCTGGGCCATCGAGATGGAGAAGTACGGCGTCACGGTCAACGCCATGGCGCCGTCGGGCATGACCCGGATGACCGGGACGATCCCCGGCTTCGACAAGGACAATCCGCCGCCCGAGATGAACCCGGAGTTGAACGGACCGTTGATCGCTTTTCTCGCCTCCGAGAAGGCCGCTCACGTGAACGGACAGATCTTCGGCCGCCGCGGCTTCGGCTATACACTGTTCCAGCAGCCGCGCCCGGTGGCGATGATGTACAAGCCGGGCGGTCTGAGCGCGAGCGAGATCGCCGCCAACTTCAACGGCGTCTTCCTCGAGCACCTGCAGCCGATCGGCATCCCCGAGATGCGGCTGCGGGCCCAGCAGCAAAAGAAGTGATCGCATGCGCAAAGGCACGGGCTGAGGCACAGGTCCGCCCGAGCCTTTGCCGGAGGAACCGAACCTCGCCGGGCGGGTTTCAGGTCAGACGAACGCCGCGAAGACGCTGTCCGCGAGCAACAACCCGCTGGCCGCCAGCCGCCAGCGGCCGTCATCCAACTCGAGCAGGCCGTCGCGCCCGAACGACTCGAGTTGGGGGAACGCGCGCGCGACAGCGAGACCGAACCGGGCCTCGAAGTCCGCCGCGGCAAAGCCGTCACGGCAGCGCAAGCCGAGAAAAACGAACTCTCCCCGCGCCTGCGCTTCGCTGAGCGCTTCCTCGAAGGCGCGCGCGTGGCCGTTCGCCGCGACGGCGGCCATATAGGCGTTGGGGTTCTTCTCGTCGCTCCAGCGCCGCCCCGGATGCGGCAGCCGCGCGAAGGAGTGCGCGCCGGCACCGACGCCGAGATACTCGCCGCCGCGCCAGTAGTTGACGTTGTGCCGGCATTCGAAACCGGGCCGGGCGAAGTTCGAGATCTCGTAGGCCTCGTACCCGGCGGCCGACAGCCGCTGGCGGGTGAGCGTGAACATCGCAACCTCGGCCTCCTCCGCCAGGGGTCTCAGCTCACCCTTGCGGCGCATCACCTCGAAGGGCGTACCCTCCTCGAAGGTGAGGTTGTAGGCCGACAGGTGGTCCGGCGCGAGTTCGATCGCCGTCGCGAGATCCGTCTCCCACTCGGGCAGCGTCTGCCCCGGAATGGCGAAGATCAGGTCCAGGTTGACGTTCCGGAAGCCGGCGGCGCGCGCCTGGCGAACGGCGTCCTTTGCCTGCTCGGCGTCGTGAATGCGGCCCAGACGGGCGAGGTGCCGCACCTGGAACGACTGGACTCCGAAGCTGATCCGGTTGACCCCCGCAGCCGCGAAGCCGGCCAGCTTCTTTCCGTCCACGGTGCCGGGATTGGCCTCGAGGGTGATCTCTATGGCGTCGCGGCCGCGATCCGGCCACAGGGCGAGCGCCGCGTCCAGGATCTCGCCGATCGACTCGGGCGAGAACAGCGACGGGGTGCCACCCCCCAGGAACACCGTGCCCAGGCGGCGATCGCGCCACTCCTCGAGCTCGGCGTGAGAACGCATCTCCGCGACCAAGGCGTCCCGGTAGGCACTCTCCGGCCACCGCTTGGCGGCGTATGAGTTGAAGTCGCAGTACGGGCACTTGGAATCGCAGTACGGGATGTGGACGTAGAGGGAAAACGGCGGCATTCGCCAGCACGTATAGCCGATCTCGTGGCCGCAGGGGAGGTTCGACACGGCGGGGAGCCGGGTTTCGCCCTCCGCCGCCGCGCCGGCGCGAAGAGATTTGACCTCGAAATGATCCCCCCGTGACCCTTCGGTGACACACGAGCCGCTAGAATCGGTGCCGATGGATTTCGATCGCGTGCCCCGGCGATGTCCCGCGGAGGGAGAATGACGTTGAAGAAGCTTCTGCGCACCATCCATGTGGAGCGCTACTCGGTGTTGCCGTTCCTGCTCGTTCACCTGACCTGTCTGCTGGCCTTCGTCACGGGAGTCACGTGGAGCGCGGTGGCCGTCTGCCTGGCCACCTTCTGGGTGCGGATGTTCGCCGTCACCGCCGGGTATCACCGCTACTTCTCGCACCGAACGTACAAGACGAGCCGGCCGTTTCAGCTCCTGCTGGCCGTCCTCGGAACCATGGCGACGCAGAAGGGAGTGCTGTGGTGGGCCGCGAACCACCGCCGCCACCACAAGTACGCCGATCTGGAGGAGGACCTGCACTCCCCCGCCCGGCGGGGCTTCTGGTGGTCGCACGTCGGCTGGATCCTCTCCTCCGAATACGAGGCGACCGACTTCCGCCGCGTTCCCGACCTGGTGAAATTCCCCGAGCTGCGCTGGCTGAACGAGCACTACCTGGTGCCGCCGGTGGCGCTCGCCGTCGGGCTCTTTCTCGCCGGCGGACTGACCTGGCTGGTGTGGGGCTTCTTCATCAGCACCGTGCTGCTCTGGCACGCCACCTTCACCATCAACTCGCTCGCTCACGTCTACGGCAAGCGACGCTACGAGACCCCCGATACCAGCCGCAACAACCTCTGGCTGGCGCTGCTGACCATGGGCGAGGGGTGGCACAACAACCACCACCACTTCATGAGCTCGGTGCGACAGGGCTTCTTCTGGTGGGAGGTCGACGCCTCCTACTACGTGATCAAGGCGCTGTCCTGGATCGGCCTCACCTGGGACCTTCTGCAGCCACCCCAGCGGCTGCTGCAGACCGCGCCACAGAGTATCAGGCCCCCGGGCGTGCCCGCCCTCTCGTCGGGAATCGATTGATGCCGGCTTCCTCGAGCCCGGGTCCGAAAACAACGAAGGCCCCGCCGCGCGCAAGCGGCGGGGCCTTCGGCTCGGTTCGCCTCACGCCCTGGTCACGTTCGTCGCCTGCGGGCCCTTGCGGCCCTCAGTGACTTCGAAGTCGACCCGCTGGCCTTCTTCCAGACTGCGAAAACCGTCGCCCACGATCGCACTGTAGTGGACGAACACGTCTTCGCCGTCGTCGCGGCTGATGAAGCCGTAGCCCTTCTGGGCGTTGAACCACTTGACGGTTCCCTGCGGCATGCGCTCCCCTCCTTTCCTTCAGATTTGTCTTGCGGGAAGCTGCATGGTCTGGAAGGAATGCGGTTCTGCCCTCGAAATCGATGAAGTGCAATCCGCCCTTTGACTACCAGAACGATTGCGCTCTCTTCCCCCTGACACTGTCGGGGATCTACCCGATGTGGCGAACTACTGCAAGAAGTAAAATTCGACACTGCACGGGACGGCACGTGACACAGCGCGTCGAAGAGCGCCCTCGGGAAGGCGTGTCACAGCAAGCGAACTCGGGCTCGCGTAGCCCGCGTGTCTTGCCCGCCGCTTCACACGCCGGCTGGACGTGCCGTCGCGGGTGGGCGCGCAATCAGATTTCGTAGCCTCCGTTGGGGCTCAGGACCTGCCCGATCACGAAGTCGGACTCGGGCGAGACGAGGTAGAGAGCCGCGGCGGCGATGTCGTCCACCGTGCCGAAGCGCCCGCTCGGCGTCTGCGCCAGGATCTGCCGCCGCAACGTCTCGGACAAGCCCTGCGTCATCGGCGTGTCGACGAATCCGGGCGCGATGGCGTTCACCTGAATGCCCAGGGGAGCGACCTCCCTGGCGACCGACTTGGTGAAGGCGATGATTCCGCCCTTGGCGGCGCTGTAGTCGGGGGCACCGGCCAGCCCCGCGAGGCCGGCGATGGACGCCATGTTGACGATCTTCCCCGCGCGCCGGACCTCCATCACCTTCAGGGCCTCGCGCGTGCAGTGGAAGGTCCCGTCGAGGTGCACGGCCAGGGTGCGCCGCCACAGACCGTCCTCCAGCATCCGGGTCGCGCCGAGCGCCGTAGACGGACGCCCGTCCGCCACGGTCTCTCGCGCGGCCGCCTCCATATTGGCGAGCACGTGCTCCTCGACGAACAGGACGCCCGCGTTGTTCACCAGGATGTCGAGCGTGTTCCACCGGGTGAGAAAGCGGGTGAACATCTTCAGCGTCTGGCGTCCGTCCGCGACGTCTGCCGGCGCGGACAGCGCCCGACCGCCGGCGCGGCCGATCTCCTCGCTGACCTCCAGCGCCGCCTCCTCGCGGATGTCATTGATCGCCACCGCGGCGCCTTCGCTCGCGAGCGCCATCGCGATGGCGCGGCCGATGCCGGAGCCGGCCCCGGTCACCAGAGCGAACTTACCCTCGAGCTTCATCCGACCGGCGCACCGTCAGTAGGTCTTGGCATAGAGGAGATAGTAGATGAGCCATCCGCTGGCCGCGACGTAGAGCCAGATCGGCAGAGTGACCCGGGCCAGCCGGCGATGAGCCCGGAAGTCGCGCTTCCGCATGGCCAAGTAGATGAGTCGCACCGCCATCGGGCCCACCGCCATGGCCAGGATGACGTGCGGGACGAGGTTGGCGAAGTAGAAGACCTTCCAACCGCCGTGCCCGACGAAGTGCTTCGATCCGTAGAGGGACCAGCGGGTGACATAGAAGACCAGGAAAAGAGCGGCGAATACGCTGGCGGTGAGCATGGCGTTCCGGTGCCGAATCATGTCCCTCCGCCAACGGATGAAGTACCAGCCGACGAGCAGGCTGAGTCCGCTGAGGACGATACACCCGGTGCTGACCAGGGTCAGGGATTGGAGCGACACGAAATCCTCCGAGAGTTGGGCCGGCGCCGACCCTAGCACGGTCGGCATCGCCTGCGAACCGCGCCGGTCGGTGCGGGCGGCGGGCGAATCGGGGCCGCCACGGGCGGAGGCAGCCTGCCTAGTTTTCGATCAAGGCTGCCTAGCGCATCGGCAGGCCGCAGCGGTCACGACCGGCAGATGCAACGGCTGCGGTAGCGTCCGATTGGCACGCAGCTTGCCCTACAAATGGCATCTCTATCAGTGCCACATTGATCAAGGATCGGGACATGGCCTCGAATTCGGTCGCATTCCCGCAGCCGGAACAGCTCGTATACAACGAGTTCTACCTCGACGACTTCGAGCCGCGCGACCACTACCGACCGCTCTGGGAGCACATTCGGCGAACCGGCCAGAATGCGCTGGCCGGCAAGGTGCACGACGCCAATCTCGCCCTGCGTACGGAGGGCGTGACCTTCACGGTCTACTCCGAGAACGAGGAGGGAATCGAGCGCGTCTGGCCCTTCGATTTGATTCCGCGCATCGTTCCGGCCTCGGAATGGCTGCCTATCGAGGCAGGGCTCAAGCAGCGGGTCCGCGCCCTCAACCTCTTCCTGCACGACATCTACCGGGGCCAGCGCATCCTCAAGGACGGCGTCCTGCCCGCCGATCTGGTCTTCGAGGGCAAGGACTATCGCCGCGAGATCATGGACATCGACCCGCCGCAGAGCATCTACACGCACGTCAGCGGCATCGACCTCATCCGCGACGGATCGGGGCGCTATCTGGTCCTGGAAGACAACCTGCGCACCCCGTCGGGCGTCTCGTACATGATCGAGAACCGTATCGTGGAGCGGCGTATCCTGCCGGAGTTTTTCGCCCGCTACCGCGTGCGGCGCGTCGAGCACTACCCCGCCCTGCTCCTGCAGGCCCTGCGCCAGTTGTCTCCGCGCGGCAAGGACCACGCCGAGGTGGTGCTGCTCACCCCGGGGATCTACAACTCGGCCTACTTCGAGCACACGTTCCTCGCCAAGGAGATGGGCATCGAGTTGGTCGAGGGGCGCGACCTGATGGTGAAGAACGACGTCGTGTACATGAAGACCACCCACGGTCTCCGCCGCATCGACGTCGTCTATCGCCGCATCGACGACACCTTCCTCGATCCGCTCTGCTTCCGTTCCGACTCCGCTCTGGGCGTCGCCGGCATCATCAACGCCTGGCGGGCGGGAAACGTCGCCATCGCCAACGCCCCCGGCAGTGGCATCGCCGACGACAAGGCCATCTATCCCTTCGTTCCCGACATCATCCGCTACTACCTCGGCGAGCGTCCGATCCTGGAGAACGTGCCCACCTATCTGATGACGCGCCCGGAGGACCGCGACTACGTGCTGGACAACCTGGAGCGCATGGTGGTCAAAGCGGTGAGCGAATCGGGCGGGTACGGCATGCTGATGGGGCCTACCTCCACCCCCGTGTCGCGCGCCGAGTTCGCCGGCTACATCCATGCAAACCCGCGCAACTACATCGCCCAGCCGGTCGTGTCGTTGTCCCGTCACGTCTGTTATCTCGACGGCGAGCTCGAGTCGCGCCACATCGACCTGCGTCCGTTCGTCATCTACGGGGACGATATCCACGTCGTTCCGGGCGGTCTCACGCGGGTCGCCCTCACCAAGGGCTCGCTGGTCGTGAACTCCTCTCAGGGCGGCGGCAGCAAGGACACCTGGGTGCTGACCGAGTAGGCTGCAGGCCTCGGGCGGCGGATCGAAGGGCAACGACCGACCATGCTGAGCAGGATCGGGGAGTCTCTCTATTGGATGTCGCGCTATCTCGAGCGCGCCGGGAATACGGCCCGTCTTATCGAGATCAACCTGCTGCATCTGCTGGAGGCCGAGGACGCCCTCCCGGAAGGCGCGCAGTGGCGCCCCCTGCTCAGCATCAGCGGCAGCGAGGACCTGTACGCGTTCATCTACGAAGGCGCGCCGATCGGAGCTCGCCGCGCCATCCAGTTCATGACCAGCGCGCGGCAGAACTCCAACTCCATCCGCAACAGCCTGCGCATGGCACGCGAGAACGCGCGCGTCGTACGGGATCGTATCTCCAAGGAGATGTGGGAGAGCTTGAACGAGTTGTGGCTGCGCCTCGACGCGCCAGATGCAGGGCCCTCTCCTGCCGGAGAGCGGTGCCTCGCTCTACGGCGAGGTGCGCAGCGGGGTCGCCCACTTCCACGGCGTGGCACTGAGCACCATGATGCGCAACGAGGCGTTCGGCTTCTACCTGCTCGGCACCTGTCTGGAGCGCGCCGACATGACCGCCCGCATCCTCGACGTAAAGTATCACCTGCTGCTACCCGACGTGTCGATGGTCGGATCGCCGCTCGACTACTACCAGTGGGCGGCCCTGCTCAAGTCGCTGTCCGGCTTCGAGGCGTACCGCCGCCGCTACCACGCCGGACTGCGCCCCGTCGACGTCGCCGAGTTCACCATCTTCGAGGCGGAGTTTCCCCGCTCGTTGCGCTTCTCGGCCGACCGCATGTGCCAGGCGCTGCAGCAGATCGGGACCGCCGAGCCCGGCAGCCGCACCGCCAACGCCATGGACGCCCTGATGGGTCAGCTTACGGAGAACAACGCCGACACCGTCGTCGCCGACGGCATGCACGAGTTTCTCGAGCGCTTCCTCGAGCGCATCGCGGACCTGGACGCCGCACTGAAGGCGGAGTACTTCGAGGTCTATCTCGGTGAAGGTCCATGCGCTTCGTGATCGAGCACGAGACGCACCTCTCCTTCTCCGAGCCGGTGCGCGAGCACCACGTCGAGCTGCGACTCGTTCCTCCGGAAAACGAGTACCAGCGGGTCGAATCGGCTCGCATCGACGTCGAACCCGAAGCCGACCGGTCGTCCTACATCGACTGCTACGGCAACCAGGTACACCACCTCAGCGTCGTTTCCCCCCATTCCTCTCTGATGACTCGGCTGGTGGCCGTCGTCGATACCCACCTGCAGAATCCGTTCGCGTACGACTCGATCGCCGTCGAGCGCGAGCGCGAGTGGATCGCCGAGACCCTCCGCGCGCAGCCGCGCCTGTGGGACTACGTCCTTCACCACAGCCCCGCGACTCCGGACCTGAAACGCCTCGCCCTTCCCGGACTGGCCGTTCCAGCCTACGACCCGGAGCGCGCCCTGATCGACTCGGTCTGCACGGCGCGCGACTGGATCTCCGAGACGCTCGCCTACGAGTCCGGGGTCACCGGGGTCCACTCGAGCCTCGAAGAGGCGATCGAAGCAGGGGCGGGCGTCTGCCAGGACTTCGCCCACCTGCTGATCGCCGTGGTGCGATCCTGGAATCTCCCGGCGCGGTACGTGATGGGGTATCAGTGGGATGACGAGCAGAACGAGGAAGGCGAGACCCGTCAGGCGCCGCACGCGTGGGCCGAGGTCCTGATCCCCGGCGCCGGGTGGCGCGGCTTCGACCCGACGACCGGCCTGGTGGCAAACGACGGCTACATCGTGGTGGCAGTGGGACGCGACTACCTCGACGCCGCCCCGCAGCGCGGCACCTTCAAAGGCGAGGGGGAGGGCACGCCCCCCGAAGTGACGCTTCACCTCCGGCAGGATCAACAGTGAAGGAACGCGCGCCGAGTCGGTCCGACGAGCGGGTCGCGCCGGGCACGACGTCATGAGGGTGGAGATCCGGCGCGACTCGATCCTCACCCTGCGCCTGCCCTATCGCGAGCAGCTCGAGCTGCGCCGCACGGTGTTTCAGGGCGGCGACGGGCCGCGCGTGGCCGTGGTCGCCGGCGTGCACGGCGACGAGCTCGAGGGCCTCTACGTCTGCCACCGGTTGGCCGCGTGGCTGGAGGAGCTGTCACGCCGCCGCCCGCACCTGCTCCTGGGCCGGGTCGACCTCTACCCGGCGATGAACCCGCTCGGCCTCGATACGCTGCAGCGCTTCGTGCCGGTCTTCGACACGGATCTCAACCGCAACTTCCCGGGCCGGGCGGACGGGCCGCTGCCGCAGCGCATCGCCGCCGCCGCCATGCGGCATCTCGAGGGGGCGGCGCTGGTGATCGACATCCACGCCAGCAACATCTTCCTGCGCGAGATCCCGCAGGTCCGCATCAATCAGGAGTTCGCGCAGACGCTGGTGCCGCTGGCGCAGGGCATGAACGTCGACCTGATCTGGCTGCACGGTTCGGTGACCGTCCTCGAGGCGACGATCGCCCACAGCCTGAACAGCCGAGCGACCCCCTGCCTGGTGGTCGAGATGGGCGTCGGCATGCGCATCACGCCGCAGTTCACGGACCAGATGATGAGCGGAATCCTCCACGTGTGGCGCCAGATCGGCGTGCTGGCGGAGGAGGTCGAGCTGCCTCCCGTGTCACACGTTCCGCTGCTCGCCGACGATGGCAACGTCCACTATCTGAACGCCGCCACCTCCGGCCTGTTCGTCCCCGACGTCGACCACTGGATGGCGGTCGCGCGCGGGCAGCGGTTGGGAAGCATCGTGTCACCGCACGGGGGTGAGATCCTCGCGGAGGTGCGCTCGCCGGTCGACGGCGTCCTTTTCACGCTGCGCGAATACCCGCTCGTCTACGAGGGCTCGCTGATGGCGCGTATCATGGCGCTCGGCGAGCCCGATGGAGGAGGCGGATGAAGCCGACGGCCCTGCTGCAGATGACCGCCCCCCTGCGCGAGGACTTCCGCATCGCGTACCACGATTTCGGCCCGGCGGCGACGGCGCCGGAGCTGGCGCTGATCGCCGGACTGCACGGCAACGAGCTGAACGGCATCTTCGTGCTGTCGCGCCTCGCCGCTTATCTGCGCGACATCGAGGAGGGACGCTGCGAGCAGAGTCTGCGAGCTCGCGTCATCGTCGTCCCCGTGGTCAACGTTCTCGGCGTCAACACCCACAGCCGGCGCTGGCCGTTCGACGGAACCGACATCAATCGCATGTTTCCCGGCTACGATCAGGGTGAGACCACGCAGCGCATCGCCCACGCGGTCCTCGCGGTGACCGCGGACGCCCACTATCGGGTCGACGTGCACAGCTCCAATCTCGACTTCGAAGAGCTGCCTCAGGTGAGGCTCTACGAGCCCAGCGACGACGAGCGGGCGACGGCGCGCCTCTTCGGCCTGCCGGCGGTGATCGAGCGCACGATGGACAGCGTGTTCACCACCACCATCGGTCACGCGTGGCGCTTCTGCCCGGGACAGAACTTCGTCATCCAGGTCGGGCAGGCCGGCGATCTGCAGCTACCGCACTGCGAGACCCTGTTCCGCTCCCTGGTCGCCTTCCTGGCGCGCACCGGGATCGTCGGCGGCGCCGACCTCGCCGACGAAGAGGAGTCGCATCACTTCGCGTTCGATCAGACGTTTTCCCTGATGTCCGAGCACGCCGGCTTCTTCGTCTCCAAGCTCGCGGTCGGCCACTGGCTCGCCGCCGGCGACTCGATCGGGCTCGTCTACGACGGCTTCACCGGCGATCTGCAGGCGGAGATCCGCGCCCCCGTCGCCGGCCTGCTGAGCGGCGTGCGGCGCCAGCCACTGCTCTGCGAGGGCGACCTGGTCGCGCGCATCCAGACCCGGCACTCCACCGGGAGCGGTGGCGCCTGGTCCCTGGGACAGTAAGCGTGGCTCTGGCGGCGGGTTCCCGGCGCACTGCTTGACTTTCACGGCTCGACGCCGGACTCGTTGCCCCGTGCTCGAGCTGGCGTTCTCCTCCGTAGCGGCTCTCGATCGCTCGATTCGGGACGCGGCGGCGCTCGCGGCCCGCGCCGGCCTCGACGGTCTCGAGGTGGTAGCCCACGCGCCGCACCTCGACCCCGACGCCGGACTCGACGGCGCTCGCGCGGCCGGCCGGGCCGTGCGGGAGGCGGGCCTCGAGGTGACCGCATACGGATCGTACCTGGGCCGCCTCGGCCGCACCGCCCTGGCCCACGCCCGGCGCGAGGCGGAGATGGCCGCGGCGCTCGACACCAAGCTGCTGCGCATGTGGGCGGAGCCGATCGACGACGACCCCACCGATCTCGCCCCCGTTCTCGAGCTCGTGCGCCTCGCCTGCGACGCCGCGGCGCCGGCGGGGATCACCGTAGTGATCGAACGCCAGCTCGGAACTTTCGCCGACTTTCCGTCTCGCATCGACCGACTGCTCGACGCGATCGAGCGCCCCAACGTGGCCCTGAGCTACCAGGTGCTGGACTTCTTGCCGCCGTCCGCCGTCCCGAACCAGGCGGACGACGTCGCGCGCCTCGCCGCGCGCGCCCGCTATTTCCATCTGAAGAACTATCGGTGCAACCCGGAGGGCGACGGACCTCTGTATCCGGGCGGCTCCTTGCGCGACGGGGTTCTGGACTACCGCTCCATCCTCGCCTCCGCCCTGGCGGCCGGCTACGACGGCCCCCTGGCGATCGAGCTCCTGGCCACCGATCCGCGCCCGCTGGAGCAGAAGCTGGCCGACGACGTCGCCTTCCTGCGCGAGGTTCTGGCCGACCTCGAGTCGCGCGACTCCTGACCAGGAACACACCCGGCTTCGCAGGCTCAGCAGCCCGTTGAAAAAGTCGAAAAGCCCTTCGACAAGCTCAGGGCGAGCGGGAAGAGCCCTTGAGAGACAAGGGCCAATCACCGCTCATGCTGAGCTTGTCGAAGCATGTCCGGGGCTTTTCAACGGGCTGCTAGGCTTCGCTCAGCCGCAGCCGCGCAGCGCGTTGCCGACCGCCTGCACCAGCTCGTCGATGGTCACCGATCCGTCTCCGTTCACGTCGAACGACGGGCAGCGGTCGGCGGGGAAGTTGCCGAGCGCGACGTTCACTCCGGAGATCAGCTCGCCGATCGTCACGCCGCCGCTTCCGTCACAATCGCCGGCGCACGGAAAGACCGCCGGACAAGGGCTTCCCGCCGGTGGCACGCGCGAGGGAGGCAGAACGTCGAGATGGCGATCGAAGCGCTGCGGCGCGTCGACCGCCATGGCGGTGAGGTAGTACAGGACACCTTCCCAGAGGTGCGGTGTGGCGACGCGCTGCGACGCCGTCGGACCGTCCAGCCCCGGCACGACCACCATCGACTCTCCGAAGTGACCGGTGCTCGTGGGATGGTGCTCGGCGAGAAAGTCGCGCATGGCGATGATGCGCGACTCCAGATCCGGATCGAGGTTGGCCAGCCCGAACGACACGGTGTTCTTCATGAAATAGGAGCCGCCCTCGGTCTCCAGCTGGACACGCGGCTCGATCAGCTCGACGTCGCCGCGGAGCTGTGTCTGCACGCGCGGGTCCTCCCACGGCAGGAGGCGCATCGGCCACACCAACCACGCGGTCTCCCCGGTCGGGGCGCGTTGCGGATCGTAGGACTGCCCGATGCCGCTCACGAAGCGTTGCGCCCCCGCGTCGTACAGGTGGGTCAGGATGGCATTGCGCAGCTCGCAGGCGCGCGCCTCCCAGTGACGTGCCTCCGCGTCGCGGCCCTCCAGGCGGGCCGCCTGCCCCGCGACGTCGAGGGCGCCGAAGACGGTCACGGCGCCGTGCAGCGTCTGCGTGTAAGCGGCGTTGTCGTCCTCCTGTGCCGGCGCCTGCAGGCCGGTCGCCGCGTCGCGCCAATCGGCGAGCAGGTTCGCCGCCCGGGCGATCGCGTCCCAGCGCGCCTCGAGATAGTCGCGCGGGGCGCCCTCGGCCCAGCCGACGTGGCTGACGATCGAGTAGAGGGCGAAGGCGGCGTTGTCGATCTCGAAGCGAAACAGTCCGCCGACCATGCCGTCCGGGTAGTAGTTCATCTCCCAGGCCCCGGCCGGGTACGCGCTGGATTCGCCGCTGCGCGGGTCGGCGGGCGGCGGTTGATCGACCAGGGGCGTCGCCTGCACCGGCTCGCGCCGCTGCCAGCCAACGTACAGGTCGGCGCGGCGGTCGACCAGCGCCGACTGACCGGAGATGTCGAGCGCCGCGTCGAAGAAGGCCCCGTCGCGCGGCCAATCCAATCCGTAGGGAGGCTGGCGGGAGATCGACGCGACGATCGCGCCGGTGGCCGCGTCCGTTCCGACGCGAAGGTTGATCAGCGAACGCCGCGCCACCTTGCGGACCTCGGGCGGCCCGCTTTCGGGCAGGTACAGGCCGGCGAGCCAGCTGTCGAGCTCCTGCCGCGCGGCGTCGGCGACCTGCGACGGATCGGTCACCTCCTGCACGACCGCGCGCGCCGCCGCGGCGGTCGGCGCCGCTCCCAGCAGCAAGGCGGCGCTGGCGAGAGATCCGCCCTGTGTTGGCTCGAACGCGAGCGGGGTGCGCAGCGCTTCGTTCACCTCGCCAGCCGCGATTCCGCTGCCGGATAGCTCGCCGTCGGCGAGATCGGCGAGGGCGTCCGCCGCGTCGTGGGTCCAGCCCTCGCGTTCGCGCGGCGGCGCCGCGCCGGCGCAGCGCAGGAGATCGATCAGGCTGGGGTCGATGGGGAGCTGGGCACCCGGAACCGTCTGCGGCAGCTTCAGCAGGTTGTCGGCGAACGTATCGCGCGCGGCACAAAGCGGCGTGGCGTCGTATCCGATCTGGTGCTCGTCCGGCGCCGGGCGGCTGGTGAGGGCGAGATACGCTCCGGGCGCGTAGTCGTCGTCGAGAGATCCCACCAGTTCGGCGAGCGCCGGGGCGCTCGGCGTCCCCGCCACCAGCTGCGCGCCGATCGGGCCGTAGTCGACCGCGGGCGGGACCACCAGGCTGGCAACCTGGTCGTAGATCAGCTGATCGCGCGGATGGAAGTGGATCACGGCGGATGCCGACGCGTCCCACACCGCGGCGAAGTCGTTGCTGCCGTCGAACAGCCAGTCGACGACGGGAATCTCGGCAATCCGCGAGTTGCCAGGGAGCGGCGACAGGTTCGCATACGTCAGCAGCCAGGCCGCCTGCACGGGGCTGTCCACGGCCCGTTGCACCTCGACGAGGCGAGCCATGACGTCTTCGTCCCCGCGCGGCGGCCGCACCGTGTCGGTGACGGTGACGGTCAGGCCGAGTCGCTCACTGACGTGTCGCGTGACGACGTTCGGCCCATCGTCGGGCCCGTACGACTGGTCGATGCTCCACTCCTCGCGGTCGCGCAACCAGGTCACCTCGCGCCCGTTCGAGAGCTCGACCAGAAGGCCGAGAAAGAGCCCCGCGCCCTCGGGTGCGCCGAAGCGCGGCAGGGCGCGGGCATTCACGTCGTTCGAAGAGAGGTACGCGAGCTGATCGGTGAAGCTGGGGCTCGGCCACGTGAGCACCGTCACGTCGCCGTCCGCGGACACACCGACGGAGAGGCGGCCGTGGCCGGTGACCGCATGGACGTTCGTCGAGCCGAAGATGTGCTCGATGCCGTCGATCGTGCTCGTCGCCGCGCACGGCGCCGCCATCGACGCGAGCATCACGGCCAGAGCGGAAATCCCTACGCAGACCGATTTCACTCGGCCAGGCTAGTCCGCCCGCCGCGAACGCCGCAAGCGAGATTCGCCGTGTCGAGGTCCTCACCTCCGCCTGCGTCGCACCGGGGAGCCCATCGATCCCGCTTGCACGCTCATCCCAAGCACGGCCAGGGCCAGGAAGACGACCAGGCCGACGGCGGAGTGGAGATGCAGGGACTCGACCACCATGGCGGCACCGAGCAGGGAGGAGATCGCAATGAGGGTCCAATCGAAGAGCGCGTAGAGAAGAATCGCACCGATGAGGCCGCCGACGAGAAAGGCGGCCGAGAACGGATGGCCGAGCTGGCCGGTCTCCGCCGACATGAAGGCGACGGCGACGTACCCGCCGGCCAGGAAGCCGCCGATGACGATCGCGACCTCCTGCACGAAGTAGGCGAGCAGGGCGCCGGCGAAGCCGAGCAGCACCGCGATGACGAAGACGACCATGTGCGGCTGGCCGAGGAAGAGCTCGCGGCCGAGATCCATTCCGAAGAGGAAGCCCAGGGCCGCGACGAACGCCCAGAACAGCCTCCGGCCGAGCAGAAGAAGAAGAAACCCGGCCAGGATGCGTACGGTGAGCACGGTGCCTACTCCAGACCGTCCGCCGCGAGGTGTCAAGCGCGGAAGTCGCCGCCGGAGGGGACTCAGGTCTGCTGGTTCATGGCGAAGAAGACCGAGTCCGGAATCTCGCGCCCGATGTGAGTGTTGCGCCGGATGATCTTGGCCAGCGTCGCGCTGCTTTCGAGCAACTCGAGATCGCGGCCGGAGAAGATTCTCTGGTACCAGAAGCGGTCGCCGTCGCGCAGGCGCTCGAACTGATCCACGATGATGGTGAAGAACGTCTCGCCCACCATCGCTCCCGGCACGTGATCCTCGGCCAGTCCGCCGATCCACAGGTCGATGTCGTCGACGGTGCCGTAGGACTCCTCGAGCTTCCGCTGCACGTCGGGATTGGAGGTGATCTCGGCGAAGGTGGTGACGGGATCCAGGCCGTACGCCTGACGGACCAGGTTGTAGTCGGCGAGCCCGTGGTCGCGGCCGCGCTGGATGTTGAGCGAGGCCAGGTCGAAGCCGCCGGCACCGGGCGCTCCGAACAGGAAGTTGCGCACGTCGTCGACGATGTGCAGATCGAGCTCCTGCAGCCGCTCGAACGCCAAACCGCGCAGAATCGGATCCAAGCCCCCCTCGAAGCGCAGGCGCTGCGGGGCGAAGAAGGCGTCGCGCAGAGGAAGATTTCCCTCGCGGATCGGCGACATGTCCCTGCGCAGGCGCTGCAGGACCGGCGACAGCATCGTGTGGCCGACGCGAAAGGCGGCCGTCGAGAACTCGGTCGCGATGCCCGGGTTCACCCCGGGGTCGTAGCCTTCATACGGCTTCAGGGCGCCCGGCCCCAACAGCATCGGCAGGAACTCGTTGTAGGTGACGATCTGGATCTCGGCACCGACCACGGCGCGCACGCGATCGTAGATCTCGTCTCCGGACAGCTCGGGGTGCAGGCGCGCCAGCAGGCCGGCGCGTAGGTTGTGCTCCCGGACGAACAGGGTGTGCATCGCCGTCAGGGCCACCTGCTCGTTGGCGCGCACGTCACCGCCCAGGAAGAAGGACGGATCGGGACCCATGGCATTGGGTAGGCCCTGCGTGTTGAACGGCAGCAGCCGGCCGCGGCTCATCGCCAGCTTGCCCGTGCCGTCGTTCGTCCGCAGCGCCGCGGCGCGCACCGGATCGGAACCGTAGACCTGCGAGGCGTCGAGGAAGGCCGTGATCTGGTTCAACTGCTGGCGGGGATTTCCTCCCCCGGTTCCCGTCGCGGGGTCGTAAACCGAGCGGTCGAACAGGATGGTGACGTCGCCCGCGGAGTCCGGATCGAAGTACGGGTCGCCGGAGGGAACCGCGATGTCGAGCGCCTCTTGCGGGCTCGCCGTTCCCGTCAGATCGATGTCGTGATCGACGAACTGCCCCCACTGCCAGAGGTAGTCGGCAGCGCCGCGGGCGTTGGGCTCGAACGAGGACTGGGCACAGCCGGCGTTGCTGATGTCGCGCGGACCGGGCCGGTCTTCCCCGGCCGGGCTCGAGACCCCGTCGGCGTAGGCGGCCGGGGCCGTGCGCACGAGCTGGACGCCGGCGCTGCCCCACCTCGGGTGGTCGAGGTTGTTTCCGACCCCGTCGATGCTGCGGTACTCCGGCACGTCGGGAACGACCAGCAGCTCCGACGTCCCTGACGGTGCAGGATCCCCGCCGCAAGCAGCGAGCGCGACAAGCACCCCGAACACCAGCCGTTTCTTCATGCTCTCCTCGGTAGACGGCGTTCCCGGGCCCCGCGGCCGTCGTTCGAAGCACTGTGACGCAAGGCCCCGAGGGAGGCAATAGGGGTTTCCCCGCACCGCTGGATCGCCTCCCCCCTCCTGCCGCAACCGCCTAGGGTGATGCGCAGACAGGTCGATTTGCTGCTCGCCTCGCCAAGCCCCGGGGTCGCGCGAGAAGTCGCGGCTATCGCGAGCTCCTGCCTTTGCCGTTGCCTGCGAAGCCCGGCGCAGCCGGGCGAGCTTCAGGGCTTGTCGCGCCGCAGCCCGCCCCAGAGGATGCTGTCGTCCAGGCGCTGATCGGTGCGGCGCAGGCGCGACGCCACCTCTTCGAGGAGGGCGGTCAGCAGCTTCGCACCACCCCCCGGACGTCGCTCGACGAAGTGATCGAGGTGCTCGCGGCCGATCTCGATCAACGTCCCGTTCGACAGCGCGCGGACGGTAGCCGTGGTGGGACCGGGATCGAAGAGGCTGATCTCGCCGAAGAAGCCCCCCGGCTCCAGGCGTCCCAGCATCGTGTCGTGATCCTTCACCCGGCGCCGCACGTGCAGCAGGCCGTCCTGGACGACGAACAGGGAGGCGTTGTGCTGCCCCTGTCGCAGGACATCTTGGTCCTTCACGAAGAACACCTGTTTGGCGCACTGGCAGAGCTCGGCGAAGTCGTCGTCCGAGAGGACCGCCAGCAGACCCGTTCGCGTCGCACCATTCATGGCGCCCACATACGGCCGGCCGGGACGGCGGGTCAAGCCGGCCGCGGATCGGCCTTCGAGGAAACGAGAATCGGGCCTTCTCACCCCTGCAAGGCCGGTCCACTCCCGGCCCCGTCCGCCGCCCGTCCGCCGATCGGCCGACATCTTGCACAGCCCCGGTGGAGAACCGACGATTCGCAGGAGGTTTCTCATGAGCACGGCGAAGCAGGCAGCCCTCATCCGCTGGTTCGCGGAAGTGGGCATCGACGACGTCCCTCTGGTGGGCGGAAAGAACGCTTCTCTGGGAGAGATGTACCAGGAGCTGGCCGCGAAGGGGGTCAAGGTCCCGAACGGCTTCGCCGTCACTGCCGACGCATACCGCTATCTGTTGCAGCAGACGGGCCTGGACCGCCGCATCCGGGAGATCCTGGACGGGCTCGACACGCACGACCTGGCCAACCTGCGCCAGCGCGGCCGCCAGGTGCGGCACGCGTTCATGGCGGTCGCCCTCCCCGACGATCTGCAGCGACAGATCGCCGAGGCGTACGACCGGCTCGGCGAGGGGAGCGCCGAACCGCTCGACGTGGCGGTGCGCAGCAGCGCCACGGCCGAAGATCTGCCCGACGCCAGCTTCGCCGGGCAGCAGGAGACCTACCTGAACGTGCAGGGCCACACCTCCCTGCTCGACGCGTGCCGGCGCAGCTTCGCCTCGCTGTTCACCGACCGCGCCATCTCCTACCGCGCCGACAAGGGCTTCGACCACTTCAAGGTGGCTCTGTCGATCGGCGTGCAGCGCATGGTGCGCTCCGACCTGGCGGCGGCGGGAGTGATGTTCTCGATCGATACCGAGACCGGGTTTGCGGACGCGGTCCTGATCAACGCCGCATACGGCCTGGGTGAGAACGTCGTACAGGGGTCGGTGACGCCGGACGAGTACTACGTCTTCAAGCCCACGCTGCGAACGGGAGCGCGCCCCATCCTGCAGAAGATCACCGGCAGCAAGGAGTTCAAGCTCGTCTACGACGTCGGCGGCGGCAAGGGGGTGAAAAACGTTCCGGTACCGCCGGACGATCGCCTCCGCTTCGCCATCAGCGACGACGAGATCCTGACCCTGGCGCGCTGGGCCTGCATCATCGAGGATCACTACAGCGCCAAGCGCGGGCAGCCCGTGCCCATGGACATGGAGTGGGCCAAGGACGGCCTCAGCGGCGAGCTGTTCATCGTCCAGGCGCGCCCCGAGACCGTGCAGTCGCAGCGCTCTCGCGACGTGCTCGAAAGCTACGTCCTCAAGGAGAAGGGGCGCGTCCTGGTGACCGGCCGCAGTGTCGGCGACAAGATCGGCGCCGGCCCGGCGCATGTGATCAAGAGCCCGCAGCAATTGCAGGAGTTCCGCGCCGGCGAGGTCCTGGTCACCGACAAGACCGACCCCGACTGGGAGCCGATCATGAAGCGCGCCGCGGCGATCGTCACCAACCGCGGCGGCCGCACCTGCCACGCCGCCATCGTCAGCCGCGAGCTCGGCCTGCCGGCCATCGTCGGCACCGAGAAGGGAACCGAGCTGCTCGAGGACGGGAAGTCGATCACGGTCTCGTGCGCGGAGGGCGACACGGGCTTCGTGTACGAGGGCAAGCTGCAGTACGAGGTCGAGCGGGTCGCCCTGGCGGAGCTGCAGCGCCCGCGCACCAAGATCATGATGAACGTCGCCAACCCGGAGGAGGCGTTCGCCCTGTCCTTCGTCCCCAACGACGGCGTCGGCCTGGCGCGGGAGGAGTTCATCATCAGCACCTACATCAAGATCCATCCCCTCGCCCTGCTCGAGTACGACCGCATCGAGGATCGCGCCGTGAAGGCGGAGATCGACCGCCTGACCGCGGCTTACACCGACAAGCCCCGGTTCTTCGTCGACAAGCTCGCACAGGGGGTCAGCATGATCGCCGCCGCGTTCTACCCGAACGACGTCATCGTGCGCATGAGCGACTTCAAGACCAACGAGTACGCGAACCTGATCGGCGGCAAGGCCCACGAGCCCCAGGAAGAGAACCCGATGATCGGCTTTCGCGGCGCGTCGCGCTACTACGACGCGCGCTACCGCGACGGCTTCGCGCTCGAGTGCCTGGCGATGAAGAAGGTGCGCGACGAGATGGGCCTCACCAACGTGAAGCTGATGATCCCGTTCTGCCGGACCGTCGAAGAGGCTCGTCGCGTCCAGGAAGAGATGGAACGGCACGGCCTGCGGCGCGGCGAGAACGGCCTCGAGCTCTACGTCATGTGCGAGATCCCGAGCAACGTCATCCGCGCCGCGGAGTTCGCGGCGCTGTTCGACGGCTTCTCGATCGGCTCGAACGATCTCACGCAGCTGACCCTCGGCGTCGACCGCGACTCGCAGATCGTCGCCCACATCTTCGACGAGCGCGACCCGGCGGTGAAGACGCATGATCGCCATGGCGATTCGCGCCGCCAGGGAGAAGGGCCGCAAGATCGGCATCTGCGGTCAGGCGCCGAGCGACTACCCGGAGTTCGCCGAGTTCCTGGTCGAGGAGGGCATCGACAGCATCTCGCTCAACCCCGACGCGGTGATGAAGACGACGCTGCGGATCCTCGAGACGGAGAAGCGGCTCGACGCCGCATCGGACCTCCGCCGGGCGAAGGCCGGGCGCGCCGTCTAGCCGCCCGAGCGACCCCCGTTGCCCCGCCCGCGCGGCGGTGTACATTCGGTGCCGATGATCACCGTACGGCGGGGAGACGATCGCGGTGCGACCCAGCTGGACTGGCTCGACAGCCGCCACACGTTCTCGTTCGGGGAATACTACGATCTCGCTCGGCGGAGGTTCTTCTCTTCGATCTCGCCTGAAGAGAAAGGAGCGGACAGATGAAGGTTCTGGTCGTCTACTACTCTCTCTACGGCCACATCTACCGAATGGCGCAGGCCGTCGCCGAAGGAGCTCGCGCGGTGAGCGGAACGGAGGTCGACCTGCGCCGCGTTCCCGAGACGCTGCCCGACGAAGTGCTCCGCAAGATGGGCGCCGCCGACGCGCAGAAGCAGCAGGCGGGCGTGCCGGTCTGCACGGTCGACGAGTTGGCCAAGGCCGATGCCATCCTCTTCGGCACGCCGACGCGTTTCGGAAACATGTGCGGCCAGATGCGCCAGTTCCTCGACGCGACCGGCAAGCTGTGGGCGGCGAATGCCCTGGTCGGCAAGGTGGGCAGCGTGTTCGCCAGCTCCAACACGCAGCACGGCGGCCAGGAATCGACCATCCTCAGCTTCCACATCACGCTCCTCCACCACGGCATGGTCATCGTCGGCCTCCCCTACGCGTTCGCGGGGCAGACGAAGATGGAGGAGATCACCGGCGGCTCTCCCTACGGCGCCTCGACCATCGCGGCCGGCGACGGCAGCCGTGTGCCGAGCGAGAACGAGCTGGCGGCGGCCCGCTTCCAGGGCGAGCACGTGGCGAAGATCGCGAGCAAGCTGGCGCGCTGACCCGCGCACTCGAAATGCGCTTCGGGCGACTCGTCGCAGGGTCGTTTGGACGGCGGTCGCGCCGACAACGAACAACCCAACAACCTTCCGCGCGTTACTTGGATTCGAGGCTGTCCGGTCCGACGGTCAGGTGCAGGTAGTCGATGACGTCCGCCCCGAGCAGCACCAGACCGGGTACGGGACCGACCATGACCGGCCAGTCGAGGACCTGGTAGTCGCCGAGGCGGATGCGGCGCAAGCGGCCCATCCAGCCACGGGAGGCGCCGGTGACGCCGAAGATGGCGGCATCCTGCACGAACTTGACGTTGAGCGCGGCGGCCAGGTCCTCGTCGATCATGGTGATCTGCGCGCCGGTGTCGACGATCATGGTCACGTCACGGCTGGTGAAGGTGCCCTCGAGAACGGCGCGCACCATCCGCTTCCCGTCGACCGAGGTCAGCGGGATGCTTCGCGTCGACTCGGCGCGCCCGGTCGTCAGAGCCGACTTCACTCCGGTGTGGACCTCCGTCTTGCCCGCGAACTCGGACGGAATCTCCGAATCGGAGAAGTGCAGGACGCCGCGTTCGTCCTTCCAGCTGTAAATCTTGTCCTGCGCGCTCGAGGTCCCGGGCCCCGCCAGGCCGTACAGCACCAGCACCGCCATGGCGCTCAGCAGCCGGCACGGGATCGTGGGCATCGCGCTCATGGCGGCACATTCTCTCAGGCGAGGGCCCCCTCCTCAACGGGAAATTTCAGTCGGGTCGGTGTGGCGGTAAGCCAGTGAGCCGGTGTGCGGATGCGCCGGTGGGTTCGCATCACACGCGAGCCGCGCGGGCAGCGACCCCTCCCCCGCCGCCCACCGGCTGACCCGCTCACCGGCTGACCGGCTCACCCGCTCCCCTGCGGCTCATACCAGATCGGCGAGGTCCAGGCGCGTTCCTGAATGATCCGGGGAACGGCCGGATCCGAGCAGCCTTCGGGACGTGCATCCGGTGGCAGCGAGTTGCAGGTGTAGGTGTTCCAGCGGCAGCTCGGGTTCTCCAGGACACGGACGTAATAGAACGCGTGCCGTCGCGGGTCGAAATTCGGGTCCGTCCAAACCGTGCACAGGCTGTCGAAGCCGGGCCCCTCCGTGCGGCAGGTCTGCGTGTCCACGCCGGCGCCGTTGTCGGGATCGCCCGCGACGTCGAAGACTCGCTGGTGCGCCTCGCCGTTCTCGACCCATCCCTTGATGACCTGGAGCCGTTGTAGCTGCGTGCCGGGCTCGTCGGGCGTTCCCGGATCGCGCAGGGCCGAGACGACGAACATCGGCGCGGCCGTCCCGGCCGGCTTGCCCGGCAGGAACGCCCCCATCGGCACGGCGCTGTCGTACGCCTTCTCGACCATGGCGGGGTCGCCGCACAGACCGCCGTCGAGATGCCACCCGCCGAAGAAGCGGACGGCGATGCGCGGGCCGCTGGTGCCGAACACTTCGCGTCGGCGCAGGGCGTCGAAAAGGCCGGCGCGCGAGTTCTCCTCGGCCCAGATACCGGCGAGACCGCCGGGACTGAAGCTCGGCCCGGTGCGCCGCGTCGGCGCTCCGAGGCGCGCTTCGACCGTGGCGTCGTCGCTGCCGCGATGGCCGATCCAACCGTCCTCCTCGACCGCCCCCGGTGTGCCGTTGTGCGTGTCGGTGCTGGCGATGACGCCGAGGCGGAACGGGTTGGCGCCGATCCGCTCCGCCTCCTCGAGGCCGGTCAACAGGGCGCCGCGGACGAAGTCGCGCCGCGACAGGCAGCCGAGATTCGCCGGCCCACCCGAGCCGACGCCGTCGCCGCAGTCCTCGAACGGCGGCTGTCGCCGCTTCTCGAAATCGCACAGCTCGTCCGGCGCGCCGAGAATCCCGGACAGGCCGTTCATGCACTCCGAATCGCCCTTGTGCTGGTAGATCTCGACCAGCGGCTCCATCGAGGCGCGCAGCTCCGCCTGCGCCCGCTCTTCGTCGACGCTCTGCGCCCCGGGGTACTCGGCGAGGAACATCTTGCCGTTGCTCTCGTTCGGGTTGTGGGGAATGGCCAGCGCGTCGCAGCCGTCCCCGGCGTCGAGGCACGTCGCCTTCAGCTCCGCCCACAGCCCCTGTGGCGTCGGGCGCTCGATGTAGGAGATCGGAAAGGGGACGCGCTCGCCGCGGAAGATGACGTTGCGGTGCAGCGTGCTGATGCTCGTGTTGGCGGTGTACTCGTAGGCCTTGAACGCCGTGAAGCGACAGTCGGGTGCGTCGTCGTTCGCCTCGTCCGCCGCCTGCTGGATACGCCGCCACACCTCGCCGGCCTGCGTCAGACAGACCTGACCGTCGGCGCCGCAGATTCCCTCCAGGCGCTGCGGCATCACCTCCGTGGTCAGGATTCCGAGACCGCCCTGACCGGCGTTGCCGCCGACGCGGAAGGCCCGGCACTCCGCCGAGTCGTAGCCGGGCGCGTCCGGCGTCGTGCACACCTCGACCTCGCCGAGGAACTCCGAGTGATCGGTCACCGCGGCGAAGTCGAGCGGACGTTTCAATCGGATCGTCTGCGTGCCGTGCCCGGCAGCGTCCAGCGGCGGCAGCGACAGGGGCTCGCCGCGGGCGAAGCGATACGCCTGCTCCGGCGTCGTACGCACGTCGAAGACGTAGGCGTCGAACGAGAATGAGGTGTGGACGTGCAGGTCGCCGAAGTAGACGTTGCGGAGGGGGTTGTAGTCGGCGCAGTGCTGGAGCGGCGGTGGGGTGGGGTTCGACGCCACGTCGTTGTCGTCGCCGCAGCCGGCGAGCAGCATCGCGGCGACGAGAAGGAAAAACGGCCACGGTGGCTTCGGCATGCCTCTCCTCCCGCTCCTCATCGGGCTGCCACCTCGGCCAGCACCGCTCGCGGGCTCTCGACGCGCACGCGGTACTTCTCGCGCAATCGACGCATTGCCGTGCGCTCGGCGGCCGCCCGGCGCTCGGCCCGCAGGTCGCGCAGCACCTCGGTCCGCACCTCGGAAAGGGCCGGCGCGCGCGCCTCCTCCCGGCGCTCGACGCGGACGAGGTGGTAGCCGTAGCTCGAGCGAAGCGGCCGCGACCACTCGCCCGCGGACAGATCCATCACCGCGGCGGCGAACCGCGCTCCGAACGTGCCCGCCAGCTCGCGCTCGCTGCGCAGGGGCAGCACGCGCCCGCGCAGAAACGGATCGCCGAGGTCGGCCGGGTCGGCGCCGGCGAGCAAGCGCCGCCGCAGGTCGGCGGCGACTCGCGGCGCGGCCTTGCCGTGGCGATCGGCGTCGACGAAGACGTGCCGCAGCGCGACCCGCTGCGGCGTGGCGTAGCGCTCGGCGTGCTGTCGCCGGTACGCGTCGAGCTCCGCATCGCTCGGCTGTCGGAGCGATGCGTCGCTCTCGAGCAGGAACTGCATCTTCTGGATCAGGCGCCGCCGCACGACGAGATCGCCCCGGTCGAGCCCCAGGGCGAGCGCCTCGCGGTACATCACCTCGCGGTCGATGTAGCCCTGGACGAGGGCCTCCTCTTCCGCCGCCGTGGGAAGCGAGCCGTTGCGCTCGAGGTATTCGCGGCGCAGACCGCGAACGAGATCCGCCGGCACCGCGATCGAGCCGGCGCCCGGCGATTCTCCCGCCCACCGCTGCCAGGCGAAAAGCACCACTCCCAGCAAGAGGAAATGCAGCAGAGGCTCGCCCCGCCAGCGAGCGAAGAAGCCGGAGCGCGCCGGCCGCCTCGGCGCCCTTGCCTGCTCGGCCGATCCGGTAACCGCGCGATCTGCAGTCTCCACGAAAGCCCCCCCTCTCGGCCGGCGGCGCGACCCCCGCGCGCTGCCGGTCCGACGCTTTGCCGGCGAGAATACCGGATGTACCGTCCGTTTGCCCAGCCGGTACGCGGGAAGGGTTGGACCGGCCGGGGTCGTATCGGCTATGCGGGTGGGCAGACGGAGGACCGCATGTACGAGGAGATTCTCTACGAGGTCGAGGAGCCGGCCGCCACGATCACTCTCAACCGCCCCAAGCAGCTCAACGCATGGACGGACCGCATGGGCGCCGAGGTGAAGCACGCGCTGGCGCAGGCGGAAGACGACCGGCGCGTCGTCGCCATCGTCCTCACCGGTGCGGGGCGCGGCTTCTGCTCGGGAGCCGACCTCCACATGCTGAAGGGAATCACCGAGGGGCAGGGCGCCGCCGCGATTCCGGAGGAACTGCGAGCCGACCCGGGCGATCCGGCCGCCGGCGACTCGTTCCGCGGCACCTACACGTACCCAATGTCCATCCGCAAGCCGATCATCGCCGCCGTCAACGGTCCCTGCGCCGGCATGGCACTGCCGATCGCGCTGAGCTGCGATCTGCGCTTCGCCTCCGACCAGGCTTCCTTCATGACCTCGTTCTCGCGCCGTGGCTTGATCGCCGAGTGGGGCATCAGCTGGCTGTTGCCGCGCCTGGTGGGCACGGCGCACGCCCTGGATCTGCTCTTCTCCGCCCGCAAGGTCGACGCCGCCGAGGCCGAGCGCATCGGCCTGGTGAACCGCGTCTGCCCACACGACGAGCTTCTCGCGCAGGCGCGCCGGTACGTCGAGGATCTCGCCGCCAACTGCTCGCCGACGTCGATGGCGATCATGAAGCGCCAGGTCTACCAGCACTGGACGGCCGAGCTCGTCGACGCCGAGCGGGAAGCCGTCCAGCTCATGCTGCAGAGCTTCAAGCGACCCGACTTCCGCGAAGGGGTGGTCTCCTTCATGGAGAAGCGGCCGCCGAAGTTCGAGCGCATCTGACGCCGCTTCAGCGCCGCGCCAGCAGCGCGTTCGTCGCGGCGTAATCGACGCCCTGCCCGACCACGCCGTCCGACCGCCCGTCGGCGAGGAAGGCGGACGCCAGCCGGCGCGCCGAGGCAAGCCGCTGCGATGGCGCCGCCGGCGCTCAAGCGGCGTACGCCGAGCGCCTGTAGCTGCTCCGCCGGCGCCAGCCCCGCGGTAGCCATCAGGTTCAGCGGTAGCGGCGCGATGCCCGCGACGATGGCGCGCCTGTCGTCCGCATCGACCAGCCGCAGTCCTCCCTAACCCCCTAACCCCCTAACCCCCTAACCCCCTAACCCCTTAACCGCCTAACACCCTAACCAACCCTTCCTCACCGGCAGGTGTCGCAGCCTTCCAGGCCCTCCGGCTCGATCTGGATGGTGGTGTGGCTGATCTCGAAGCGGTCCTTGAGCAGCTGGTTCATCGACTCGAGCAGAGTCTGCCGCGACGGGCCGTCGCACGCGACGACGTGGCAGGAGAGCGAGATCATGCCGCTGGTGATGCTCCACACGTGGAGGTCGTGTACGGCGCTCACCCCGTGCAACCCGGCGATCGAGTCGCGCACCTCGTCGACGTCGATGTGTCCGGGGGCGCCCTCGAGCAGGACGGAGACGGTCTCGCGCAGCAAGGCCCATGAAGAGTAGAGGATCAGGGCGGCGATGAGGACGGAGGCGAGCGGATCGGCCCAGTTCCAGCCCCACATCCAGATGAGCACCCCTGCCGCGATCGCGCCGACGCTGCCGAGTGTGTCGCCCAGCACGTGCAACCAGGCACCGCGAACGTTGAGGCTACTCGACCTGCCTTCGTGCAGGAGCACCAGGCCGATCAGGTTGATGACCAGGCCACCGAGGGCGATGCCCATCATCAGGCCGCCGGCGACGTGCGGCGGCGCACCCAGCCGGTGATACGCCTCGATGAACACGAACACCGAGATCACCACCAGAGCGGCGCCGTTGGCGAGGGCGGCGAGGATCTCCGCCCGATAGTAGCCGTAGGTCCGCTTCGCCGTCGGCGGTCTCTGCGCGATGCGGATGGCAAAGAGGCTGAGAGCGAGGGCGGCAACGTCGGCGAGCATGTGTCCGGCGTCCGCCAGCAGTGCCAGGGAGTTCGAGATCAGTCCGCCCGCGATCTCCGCCAGCATGTACGTGCCGACGAGGACCAAGACGATGCTCAGTCGTCTCTTGTTCTCGGAGCGCGCCGGATGGTCGTGGCTGTGACTCGTGGTCATGGTTTCCGCTTCGGATTGCCGGCGATTCGGACGGGGGCCGGCCGCGTCAGCTCTTCCGCGCCCGACCGGCGCTCCGACCGATGCCCGCCCCGGCGGCAGGCACGGCCAATTTCGAGCGCCGGCCACCGGTCCCGGCCGGGCCGGCTCCGGCGTCGCCGTGGCGCACGTGCTCGCGGGACAGGTCGAGAAGCAGGCGCACGTGCACGTCGTCCAGACCGTAGTGCATCATTCGCCCGTCGCGCCGGACCCTCACCACGCCGGCCATCCGCAGCAACCGCAGCGCGTGCGAGACGGAGGTCTCCGGAGCATCCACCGTCGCGGCCAGGTCGCACACGCACAGCTCGCCCGCCTCGAGAAGGGCGTACAGAATCCGCGTCCGCGTC
Source organism: uncultured bacterium (assembly GCA_963721115.1). Classification (GTDB taxonomy): domain Bacteria; phylum Desulfobacterota; class Binatia; order HRBIN30; family CADEER01; genus CAVRIA01. The sequence continues at coordinate 122,866 of CAVRIA010000009.1, read as the reverse complement.
GCGTCCCCCAGTAGCCGGAAGAGCGCGGCCAGTCGGCCGGCCTCCGCGACGGTGATCAGCCGGCCGCGCGCCACCGCGACCCGTCGCTCATCGATCGCCTTCACCGCACACCCGTCAAGGCCCACGACCTTCTCACCCTTGGCCATATGTGAATACCTATTCATATATATGGGAGCCGGTCAAGGCGCCCGCCTCGAGTGCGCGCTCCGACGACGAGACGGAAGTCAGCGGTTGCCGCAGTCGGCAACGCGCCTGTGCCGGCGTCGCGGTTTGGAGGAAGGACGCGGCTTCTCCAGGGCGTTCAGCGCCGACTCGAGGTTGCCCATGGCCTGCCGGACGTTCGGCGAGAAGAGCAGCCGGGCGAACGGCTCGAACAGCCTGGCGATCCCCACGAACCGGATGTCGGCTTCCCAGGTGAGACGCGAGCCGTGGATGGTCCTCTCGACCGTCATCGTATCCGTCGCGGTCGCCCGGGCCCCGACGCCGGTCAGCACCGTCCGCGTACCGGGCCGATACTCGGTGATCGTGTAGTCCATCACCGCCTGGGCACCGATGAATCGCAGCACGACGCGGTACGTCGTCCCCTTCCGGACGGGGCCCGGCGACGTCTGCTCGACGCCGATGATCGTCGGGTCCCATTCCGGCAGGTTCTTGAAGTCGCTGACGAATGCCTGGACGTCGCGCGGCCGCGCTTGGACCTCGATGATCTCCCGGAAGATCATGTCTCCACGATAGTCGCGGCGACGAATCAAGCAAGCCCCGAGATGCCGCCGGGAGGGTCGCCGCTTCCGCTTTGGGCGACCCCCCGGCCGGCCGCCTCCCGCTTCACTTCTGGGCCGCCTGCCACTCCGCCAACACCTTGTCGGTCTCGTGGCGGTTGTACATGTCCTCCTGGAACGAGAACAGCCCGTTTCCCGCGTACTCCATGACCGTGATGCCGGCGAACTCGTAGAACGAGCCGTCCGGTCGCCGGCCGGGGAGGCGGTTCTGCCACTTGTGCACGACGCGGTTGCCGTCGATGCACACCCACTCGACCGGAAACGTCCAGTCCCTGCAGTGCTCCATCACCGGCACGATCCATTCGAGGATCGCCTTCTTGCCACGAAAGACGCCGTAGTGGTGCTCCAGGTACACGGCGTCGTCGGTGAACGTGCCGCCGAACCCCGCCCAGTCGTTGGCGTCCTGCAGCGCCATGCGCTTGCGGAACGCCGCCTCGATCTCCTCGCGACCATACTGTGCCATCCTCGGTCTCCCTTCATCGAGATCGCCCCGCCTATACCAGTTCCCGCCCCCCGTTTCCGCTCGCCTCTCCTCCTCCGCCCTTGCCTCTCCGCCTCCCCTCGATGCATAAGCGCGCCATGCGCCACCTCGTCGAGCGAGCCCTTGCGCCTCTGATCGCAATGGCGTGTATCGCCGCCGTGTCCGGCTGCGCCGGCAACGGCGGAGGTGACGACGTCACGGTCGATCTGTCCGGTCCGTCGATCCGACTCGAGACCGCCCGGGCGCGCGCCGAGATCCAGCGCGAGGCGTTCCGCCTGGCGGTGTTCCTGGCGGACGGGTCCACGCTGACGCGCGAGGCGGAAGGCGGCGGTCTCTTCTACGAGGCCGGCGACGGAACCCATGGGCTCGGTCGGGTCGTCGACGAGCGCGGCATCGACCGCGGCGTGCAGATCGAGGTGGCCACCGACGAGGCATCGATGGCGCGCGTGACCCTCCGCTTCCTCACGGCGCGGACCCTGGAGGTCACCTTCGAGCCGCCCGGCTCCGGCGCTCTGGCCGCCGTCGGCGAGCGCTGGGAGTCGCCGCAAGACGAGGTGATCTACGGTCTCACCGAACGCCTGCGCGATTCCCCTCTGATCGCCCCGGGCGTGGTCGACGTCCCCGCCGACGACATCAAGCCGCCGGAGGTGGGCTCGCTCGACCGGCGCGGCGAGACGATCGAAATGTTCGTGCGCCCGACCTTCTCGCTCTATGCTCCCTTCTATCAGAGCTCGCGCGGCTACGGCCTGTCCGTCGCCGGCACGATGCCGGGTGTCTACGACGTCGCTCACTCGGACGCGCGGACGATCCGCTTCCGCTTCGAGACCGGAACCGTGGCCGAGAACCGGCGCCTCACCTTCGACCTGTTCGCCGGACCGGACTACCCGACCATCCTCGACGAGTACACGGCGCTGATCGGGCGCCCGTTCGTGCCCCCCGACTGGGCGTTCCTCAACTGGCGCTGGCGCGACGAGCTGCCGGTCGGCGAGACCGCCGAGCTCGACGGCGCCGAGGTCAACGCCAAGGTCGCCGAGGACGTCGACATGTTCGACCAGCTGGGCATCCCGGCGGGCGTCTACCTCCTCGACCGGCCGGTCCTGAAGGGCGAGTACGGCTTCGCCCGCTTCGAGTGGGACACCGACCGGCTGCCCAACATCGACAGCATGCTGAGCTCCCTGCGGCGGCGCGGCTACCGCATCCTGATGTGGAGCGCCGGCTGGATGTGCGGCAACGAGCCCGGCGACAACGGCATGTTGGCGCGGCAGCTCGGCTTCCTCGCCCCCGGTCCGGACGACCCGCCCAAATGTGCCGACATCGGCGGGTCCAACTTCATCCTCGACGTCACCACGCCCGAGGCGCGCGCCTGGTTCGGCACCAAGCTGCACGACTTCGTCGAGAAGTACGATCTCGACGGCATCAAGCTCGACCGCGGCGAAGAGCACATCCCCTCCACCGCCGGCGACGTCTGGAACGACGGGCGCACCGGCCGCGAGGTCCACAACGACTACGTCGTCCTGCAGACCGACATGCACAACGACGCGCTCGAGGCCTTGCGCCCCAACGGGGATTTCGTCCTCTTCACCCGCGCCGGCTATCACGGGGGTGCAGGCCGACGCCGTCGTCTGGGGCGGCGACATCCCGGGCAGCGAGAGCTTCGGCATCGGCCCGGGAACCGACCTGGGGCTGCGCAGCGCCATCATCAGCCAGCAGCGCGCCGCCTTCATGGGCTATCCGATCTGGGGCTCCGACACCGGCGGCTACTACGAGTTCAAGGACCGTGAGGTGTTCGCGCGCTGGATCGAGCTCAGCGCCTTCTCCGGCATCATGGAGATCGGCGGCAAGGGCACGCACGCGCCGTGGGACATGCCGACCGACCCCAACTACGATCAGGAGATGATCGACATCTATCGACGCTACACGCAGCTCCGCGTCGCGCTGCAGGGCTACATCGTCGCCGCCGCGCGCGACGCCGGGGCCACCGGAATGCCGATCGTGCGCCCGCTCGCTTTCCTCGACCCGGCGGATCCCGAGCTGCAGGACCGCTGGGACCAGTACCTGTTCGGCCCGGACCTCATGGTGGCGCCGCTGTGGCGCGTCGGCCAGCGCTCGCGCGAGATCTACTTCCCCGCCGGCACCTGGAGGAGCTTCTGGAACGAGGATCAGCGCTTCGACGGACCGTCGACGGTGACCGTCGATGCCCCGCTCGACGTCATTCCGGTCTTCATCCGCGGCGATGCTCCTTCCCCGGCGTCGCCGGCGGCCTGAGAATCCCGTCTCGCGATTGCGGCGTGGATCCTCTCCCCTCCCCGCCCAGCCCTTGTGCCCGGAACGATGAACCAGCATGATTGGCGCGCCTCGCGGCCGCGGGTGCATTTCGTCCTTCGATCTGCTTTGTACATCGCGATTTTCCCACCGAAAGGAGCTTCCTCATGAGCGCAATTCGTTTCGATGATCGGGTGGTCATCATCACCGGCGCCGGCGGCGGTCTGGGCAAGACCTACGCCCTCGACATGGCCCGCCGCGGGGCCAAGGTCGTGGTCAACGACCTGGGCGGCAAAGCCGACGGCACCGGCAAGAGCACCAGCATGGCCGACCACACCGTCAAGGAGATCCAGGACGCCGGCGGCACCGCGGTGGCCAACTACGACTCGGTGTCGACCCCGGAGGGGGGCGAGGGGATCATCAAGACCGCGCTGGACGAGTTCGGCCGGGTCGACGTGGTCATCAACAACGCCGGCATCCTGCGCGACAAGACGTTTGCCAAGCTCACGCCCGACGAGCTCAACGCCGTCCTCGACGTGCACCTGAAGGGCGCCTTCTACGTCTCCCAGCCCGCTTTCCGCGCCATGAAGGACAAGGGCTACGGCCGCTTCATCTTCACGTCGTCCGCGGCCGGCATCTTCGGCAACTTCGGCCAGACCAATTACGGCGCCGCCAAGATGGGCCTGGTCGGCCTGATGCACGTCCTCTCCGTCGAGGGCGCCAAGTACAACATCAAGTGCAACGCCATCGCCCCGACGGCGCGCACCCGCATGACCGAGGACCTGCTGGGCCCGCTCGCCGCGCTCGTCGACCCGGAGAGCGTGACCCCGATCGTGACCTATCTGGCATCCGAGAGCTGCGCCTGCACGCACGAGATCTTCTCCTGCGGCGGCGGCCGCTTCGCCCGCATCTTCGTCGGCGTGACGCCGGGCTGGACCGCCTCGAAGGGCGCCGCGGTGGCGGCCGAGGACGTCGCCGACCACATCGATCAGATCCGCGACCTCGAAGGCTACGTCGTCCCCGAGAGCATCGCCGACGAGCTCAAGCTCATCATGGCGGCGCTGAAGCGCTGAGCGCCCTCCCGTCAACGCGCGCCGCGACGGGTGGACGGCGAGTCCACGCGTCGCGGCCGCCTCTGCCTTCGGAGCACACGACATGGGCAAGGTGAAGGTCGATTCGATCGAGCTGTACTACGAGGAGCACGGCAGCGGCGACCCGCTGCTGCTGATCATGGGGCTGGCGGCCGACTCCGTCGCCTGGATGTTCCAGATCCCCGACTTCGCCAAGCATTACCGGACCATCGTCTTCGACAACCGCGGCGTCGGGCGCAGCGACAAGCCGCAGGGCCCGTACTCGATCCACCAGATGGCGAACGACACGGCCGGTCTGCTCGACGCCCTCGGAATCGAGCGCGCCCACGTCGTCGGCGTGTCGATGGGAGGCATGATCGCGCAGGAGCTGGCGCTGAATCATCCGCGCCGGGTGAGAGGGCTGGTGCTCGCCTGCACGTATCCGGAGCCCGACGCCGACGTCGAGCGGCAGCGGGAGTTCTCCCTGAAGCAGTTCGGCGGCTCGGTCTCGACCACCGGCGAGATGCAGGTCGACGTCAGTGCCATCAACCCGCTCAATTTCTTCCAGCACCTGCTGCCCACCGTCTTCAACCAGGAGTTCATCGACCGCGAGCTGCCCAAGCTGATCCAGATCTTCGGCGGCGCGCTTCAGTACGGCTTCAGCCTGGAGGCGATCATGGGCCAGGTGGCGGCGGTGATGAGCCACAAGGCCACCGACCGGCTGCACCACATCGAGTCGCCGACTCTGGTCATCACCGGCGACGCCGACCGCCTCATCTCGCCGGCGAACTCGGACGTCCTCGCCCGGCACATCCCGGGCGCCGTGCTGGTGAAGATCCCCGGCGGCAGTCACGGCTTCAACTTCGAGACGCCGGACCTGTTCAACCGCGAGGTGCTCTCCTTCCTCGCCGGCGTGAAGAGCTGATGTAGCCTCTCACAATCGGCTTTGCGGACCGGCTGATCCAAACGGGGAGGGCGAGCCGCACTGAGCAAGCCAAATGGCTCACCGGGAGCCTCGCCCTCCCGATCTTCGGGCGTGCGAAGCCCATGGCGACTCCTCCGAAAATAGATCGGCGTCGCCTTCGTCCAGCGTTTCCGCTCTTGGCTTCGTGCTCTTCGTGTCCTTCGTGGTTGCCTTTTTTCATGCGTCTTTGGGCGAGCGCAGCTCATGACGAACTTCGTGGTGAGAATGCTTCGACGCTCTCGCCCGCGCTCAGGCTCCCGGTGAATCGCCGGCGCGCTCGGCCGCTCCCGGGTCGCGGGCGAGCAGCATCTCGTGGATCACCGCCAGCGCCTGGTCCTGCGCGGCGAGATGGTCGAGGACGGCGCGGACCTCCTCTTCCGCCTTCTGATTGACCACGTAGTCGTTGCGCGCCTCGAGCCGGTCTCGCTCCGCCTGGCGATTCTGACTCATCATGATGATCGGCGCTGCGTACGCCGCCTGCAGGGACAGGACGAGGTTCATCAAGATGAACGGGTACGGGTCCCAGTGGCGGATGACGGCCACGACGTTGAGCACGACCCAACTCGTCAAGAGGATGGACTGGAGGATGATGAACGACCAGCTCCCCATCGTCCGGGCCACCGCGTCGGCGGCGCGCTGACCGACGGTGCTCGACGCCTCGATCACCTTGTTGACGTTCTCGATCGGCGGGTGCCTGTGGCGAAAGGGCTCGGGGAAATGCAGCTTTCTCATCGCATGCTCCTCCTCTCCATCGCGCCCGACCCGGCGCGGCCCTCGGCCTGTATCAGAATCGGGTCGAACCGAATATGCCGCCGCACTTGCGCGCGTTGCGATTTAGCGAACACACTGCGCGGCACATGCGGACACGCTCCGGCTCACTTCTCCTCTGCCTCTCTGTCGCTGCGGCGCTGATCGCCGGCTGCCGAAAAGGGCCCTCAACCGCGCCACCAGCCCCGGCGGGGATCGTCCTCGTCACGCTGGACACGGTTCGCGCCGACCACCTCGGCTGCTACGGCTACCCGCGCGACACCACTCCCTTCATCGACTGGATCGCCGCACACGGTGTTCGCTTCGATCGAGCCATCTCGCAGATGGCCACCACCGTGCCGTCGCACGCCTCGCTCTTCACCTCCCGCTACCCGCTGCAGCACGGCGTGCGCAGGAACGGCGAGGTGCTCGACGACTCCTTTCTGACCATGGCGGAGTTCCTGCGCGCCGCGGGCTACGCCACCGCGGCCTTCGTCGGCACCAGCCAGCACTTCGGCCCGGGTCATCTGAACCAGGGGTTCGACGTCTTCGACGAGCCCGATATCGCGCGCCGCGCCTATCGCCCCGCAGACCAGACCGTGCAGCACGCGATCGCCTGGCTGGACGGACGGCGCCCGGCGGACCGCCTCTTCCTCTGGGTCCATCTCTTCGATGCGCACAGGCCCTACGATCCGCGGCACCGCTACCCGGCCGGGACCGGGACGGAGAGCGAGCGGATGCGGAAGTTCTGGATCGAGAGCCAGCGCATCGACGGCGAGTACCTGCGGCGCCGGCACGTCGACGTCGCCGAGCAGATGAACGCCTACGACGGCGAGCTGAAGTTCCTCGACACCGCTGTCGAGCAGCTCTTCCACGCCGTCCAGAACCGGCTCGGCGACCGCCCGGCGCTGTGGATCCTGGTCGCCGATCACGGCGAGGGTCTCGGCAATCACCGGTGGCTGGACCACGGCAAGATGATCTACAATGAGCAGGTCCGCGTGCCGTTGATCTTCTACTTCTCCTCCGGAGCGGGCGCGGGACTGAGCACCGATCGGGTGACCGAGGTGGTCGACGTCTTCCCCACCGTGGCAGCGCTCGTCGGAGCGGCCGGTACGGCGACCGGCGCGACCTTCGAAGGACGGTCTCTGCTGCCCATCCTGCGCGGCGACGGCGAGGCGCTCGCGGCGAAGTACGGGTTCTCCGAGCGCCGGGAGTTCGCTCCGCGGCGCGGGCGAAAAACGGGCGCGGACGCCAACTACGAAGCGGGCGAGAAGTTCTCGCTGCAGGACGCGCGCTACAAGTACATCCTCCACACGGCGGGAAGGGACGAGTTCTTCGACCTCGCCGCGGACCCGCACGAGCTCGACAACCGCATCGACTCTCCCTCCCCGGATCGCGATCGCCTGCGCGCCGCCCTCGCCGCCGAGATCGCCAGGCTGGAGCGAGGACCGCGCCGGAGCGCACCTTCGGTCGACCAGAAGACCCTGGACCGCCTGCGCGCGCTCGGCTACGAGCCGTAGCGGCCGAGGCAAGCGCAAGATGGAGCAGGAGCCTGGCACGCGCGAACGAAGAGCTGGTTCTCAGCCCTCTCGGGGTGTTGCACGAGGAGCCGGCGGCCCTGTTGCTCGACGACCTCCGCGACACGGCGCAGGCCTCTTCCATCCTGAGCCTGATCGGGGAGAACGGGGAGGGGATAGCGCGGTAGCTTCTTGCGAAGCGATGCCCGAAGGTCCCGAACCTCCACGCGCGCCGGAGCAACGAAAATCCTCTATTGAGTTGAGGATTTTCAAGGTTTACCATGGCAGCATGATCGTTCGGCAGCGTGCGCTGGAACGCGTCCGGAAGTCGATCGAACGCAATCCCGTGACGGCCATTCTGGGGCCGCGGCAGTGTGGAAAGACCACGCTGGCGCGAGATCTGTCAAAAGCCGAGCCGTGCGAGCTCTTCGACCTCGAGAATCCAGTCGATCTGCGGCGTCTCTCCGCACCGATGCGCGCCCTGGAAAGCCTATCGGGGTTGGTCATCATCGACGAGGTTCAGCGACGTCCCGACCTGTTCGAATTGCTGCGCGTCCTCGTCGATCGCCCCGACAACGAGGCACGCTTCCTCTTGCTCGGCTCGGCGTCGCCTCAGCTCGTCAAAGGAACGTCGGAGTCGTTGGCGGGCCGGATCGGCTTCGTCGACTTGGCCGGGTTCGATCTTTGGGAAGTGGGTGTCGATCGGTTGGACAAGCTGTGGTTGCGCGGTGGTTTCCCGCGCTCGTTCCTGGCGCCGGACGAAGAGGCGAGCGCCGCATGGCGCGACGACTTTACGCGGACGTTCCTCGAACGCGATATCCCGCAGCTGGGAATCACCGTGCCCGCCGAAACGCTGCGAAGATTCTGGACCATGGTTGCACATTACCACGGTCAGACGTGGAACGCGGCCGAGCTCGCGCGGTCTCTCTCGACATCGGAGAACACCGCTCGCCGTTATCTGGACATTCTAAATGGTGCGTTCATGGTTCGCGTGCTGCCTCCATGGTTCGAGAATCTCGGCAAGCGCCAGGTCAAGGCTCCGAAGGTCTACCTGCGGGACAGCGGACTGCTCCATTCGCTGCTCCATCTGACCCATTTCCGCGAGCTGCATGGTCATCCGAAGCTCGGAGCCTCATGGGAGGGGTTCGCACTGCAGCAGACCATTAGCGCCTTGGAGGCGAGAGACGTCTACTACTGGGCCACCCACGGAGGTGCGGAGCTCGACCTGCTCGTGCACAGCCGCGGCAAACGTTTCGGCTTCGAGTTCAAGTACTCCGACGCACCAGGGCGCAGCAGATCGATGACCGTCGCAGCGCACGATTTGGGGCTCGAACACCTTTGGGTCGTCTACCCGGGAAAGTCGGAGTATTCGATCTCCGACGACATCAGCGCGATCCCAGTTGCGCATCTCGGCGAGCTCGCCGAGACGATCTGATCCAACCTTCGATCCGGGCAGGGACCTTTGAACCGAGTTCATACTTGCCAGGTCCGGCCCCGCGCACGCCGTCTTGCCGATTCCTCAACACGATGATCGCGCTTGGCCGATCTGCTTGCTTGTGGAGGAGCTTGGGGAGAGTGACGGCGGTGGGTCCGCTGCCGACAAGGGTGAGGGTGGCAGCGACCCATGTGCCAATGACACCGAGCCACGACGGGTTGTCGATGCGCTGGCTGGACAGACCGAGCGGATCGAGGCGGTTGACCGGGTTCCACTGCACGTATGCGTACGGGTTCAGCCCCTCGCGCAGCGGGTCGATGCTCAGAAAGCGCCCGATCATCGGGTCGTAGAAGCGCGCCCAGAAGTCGTAGAGGAACGCTCCCGCGTCGTAGCGCTTGTCGGTGTAGAGACGGTCGGTCAGCAGGCTCGCCGTCGCGTTGCCCGACGCGTTGTAGGCGCGCGGAAACCCATATGGATTGTAGCGGTAGTACCGCACCACGCTGCCGTCGGCGCTCCCCGACACCTTGTAGAAGGCCAGCGCCGTCCCCTGCTCGCTGCCGGCCGCGGCGGCCAGCAGGCTCGGCGGGGTCTGGATCGGGCTGAAGGCCGTGCGCAGATCCCCGAACCAGATGTGGCGGGTGAGCTGCTGGCCCGTAATCTCGAAGTAGCGGTCGAGCGACTCCAGAACTTCGAGAAGCGCTGCCGCGGCGAAGGGTTCGCGACGAAGGAGATCGCGGCGGCGATCGAGTACCTCCGAGCCTGGCCGGTGCGCTTCTCAGCCGCGCCTCCGGCCGCGCCGCGCATTGGAGCTACGGCCACGAAGCCGTAGCGGGCCCCTCACACCTTCAGGAAGATCTCGTTCGTCGCCTCGCTGGTGAGCTGGCGGACGGAGGTGATCTGGTCGCTGAAGTCCTTGAGGGCGCCGAGAGAGCTGGGACCGACGTCGATGAGAACGGAGAAGAGCCTGAAGTCGAGCTTCTCCTTCTCGCGCTTGAACTCGCGCAGCCAGTCGGGATCGACGCGGCATTCGCCGTCGGTGATGAAGACGATGTCGCCGCGCTTGCCGCTCGAATGGCGCAGGCAGTCGAGGGCGGCGTCGAGCGGCTTCTGGAAGTCGGTGCCGCCGCCCGGGAAGTACTCGGCCAGCTCGTAGACGTGCCGCATGTCGGGGGAGTAGCGCCGGCGCAGGTTGAGATCGAGGACCTGCAGCGGCGTGTCCGCCGACGAGAAGCAGATCGAGCGGAAGCGACGGCGCTGGCGGCGCGCGATGTCGAGCAGGGTGAGGGTCACCGCCTTCGACCAGACCTCCTTGTCGCCGGCCATCGACGAGCTGCCGTCCAGGCAGACGATCATCGGCCCCTTGCCCTTCTGCTCGCGGGCGCGCAGGGCGTAGACGAGCAGCTCGCCGTCGATCAGGCGGCGGGCGAAGTCGCGCCGCAGGATCGGGTGGCGCAGGCTGAGCAGCTCCGGCGGCAGCAGGCGGCTCAGCTCGGCGCCGAGGCCGACCGAGTACATCTCCTGGTTGGCGCGCTCGAAGAGCTTCTGGCGCAGGGCGCGGGCGCTCTCGCGCATGCGCCCGACCAGGCGCGCCATGCGCTGCAGCTTGGGATTGCGCGCCAGGCGATGGCCGAGCTCGATCTGCGCGCCCGGCGAGGAGCGCTGGCCGCCGCCGAGCTGCACGCTCCACTGCTCGGTTTCCTGGCGGGACGATTCCAGGTCGTTCAGAGTGCGCTCGACCTGCGCGGCGATGCGCGGCCGCTGGCGGGACGCGCTCTCGGCGAAGCTCTGCTCCATCTGCTTCGCCCGCTGCTCGAGGCGGCGGCCGGCGGCGACGGCCTCGCGCTGCATGCGGTTGCGCAGCTCGCGCAGCTGCCGCTCCGCCGCCCGCCCCTCCTGCTGGCCGCGCAGCTCCTCGGCCGTCTCCGCGTGCTCGACGCGCGTTCGGACGTCCTCCTCCTGTTGCTGTACGTTCCAGGCGTCGAGCATCTCGGCGCGTGTCAGGACGCGTTCTGATTTGAGGAGCTCGAGCAGAGATTCGCCCAGCAGCAGCGTCGCCAGACCGGCCGGCGACTCGTCGAGCACGGTATGCTGGCGGATGGTTTCGAGGGCCGGCGACGCGCGCAGCTCGTCGAGAATGAGACGGAAGAGCCGCGTGCTCGGGCTCACCGTCTCGTCCGCATGGACGATGACGTTGAGCTTGAACAGAAGGGAGAAGAGGTCGAGCAGGAAGCCGTCGAAGTGCGGCAGCAGCTTCCCCCCGCTCGCCTGCAGCGCCTGCAGGGAGGGCGAGTCCTCGATCAGACGAGCCAGCGCCTGGCGGTCGTAGCTGTCGCACTCGATCCAGTGCGTGCGCTCGTAGAGGCGCGGCGACTCCTCCGCGCCGTTCATAGGACCTCGAGCATCTCCTGCTGGATCGTCTCGATCTCCGACTGCACCGCCTCGACCGCCTCGACCGGCCGGCCGGCGCCGCGGGCGTCGTCGAGGATCGAGCCGAGGCGCGCCAGGATGTTGCGGATCTTGGTGTGCGCCTCGACGACGGCGCGGCTGCGCAGCTCGTTGCTCTCCCACTGCCGGTGCGCGTAGTCGCGCAGCTCCCGCGTCTGGTAGAGCAGCGCCTTGGCCTCGTCGAGATAGCCGCGCAGCAGCCGGTGGATGGTTGCCCGCACCTCCGGCTGCTCGCTGGGATCGCGCCACAGCACGTGCTCGAGAAAGAAGAGATCCTCCTCCGACACCCGGTCGTGGCCCTGCAGGTAGGCGTGCGCGCGCAGGACGTCGATCGCCTGCTTGTAGCGCCGATCCGACGAGACGAGCTGCGCGCGCCCGAGCTCGCGCCGCAGATCCGCCAGAGCCCGGTAGATCGCGTCGGGCACCGCGACCGACGCCACCTCCGCCTGCGCCGCGCGCAGCTCTTGCAGCGATACGGAGGTGCGCGTGCGCGGCGGCCGCGACTGCAGCATCTTGAGGAAGCGGAAGTCCTCCTCGATGAACCCGACCACGAAGCGCACCAGGAAGCGGTCGTACAGCGCCTGCAGCTCGTCGTCCTCGGGCAGCTCGTTGCTGGCGCCGAAGAGGGTGATCAGCGGCACCGTCGCGATCTCGCGCCCGTTGTGGAAGCGGCGCTCGTTGATCAGCGTCAGGATGGCGTTGAGGATCGAGGAGTTGGCCTTGAACACCTCGTCGAGGAAGGCGATGTGCGCCTCCGGCAGCTTGTGCGTCGTCACCCGCCGGTACTCGTCGCGCTCCAGGGCGGAGAGACTGACCGCGCCGAAGAGCTCCTCGGGGGTGCTGAACTTGGTCAGCAGCCACTGGAAGTAGGTCGCGCCCTCGAGGCGCCGGCAGAGCTCGTCGGCGAGCATCGACTTCGCCGTCCCCGGCGGTCCGATGATGAGCACGTGGTGACCGCTGAGCAGCGCCGCGAGCGCCCCGTCGATCAGCGCCGTGCGTTCGAGGAAGAGCTGTGCCAGCTCCTCTTTCATGCGGCGCAGCGTCTCCCTCGTACCCATGGCGGCGATGCTAAAGTTGTGTTCCGGTGGAAGCAAGAGCGGGCGCCGCGCGCACCTCGTCGCGGATTCGCGCGGCGCGTCGAAAAGGCTTGACACGTCGAAGGACCCCTTTGTAAGTAGCGCGCGGTGGCAAAACGACAGAAAGACGCGGGCCCGGTCACGGTGCTGCGGTTCACGGAGGATCACTTGTGGATCCGCGCCGAGGCCGATCGCGCGCAGATCGGCATCTCCGACCTCGGACAGGACAAGATCGGCGAGGTCATCGCCGTCGAGCTCCCGGACATCGGCGACAGCCTGGAGAAGGGCGAGCCCTTCGGCGAGCTCGAGTCGGTTCGCACCGTACAGGAGCTCGTGGCGCCGGTGTCGGGGACCGTGTGCGGGGTCAATGGTGATCTCGAGGACCATCCGGCCCTGGCCAACGAGGATCCGTACCATGAGGGTTGGTTGATCGAAGTCGAGCTGGCCGATGAAGACGAGCTGGAAGATCTCCTCGCCACCGAAGACTACGAGGAGCTCGTGGCCGGAAGCGGGGAGGACTGAGGACGAAGGCTCGGTCGTGCTGCGCGCCCTGCGCGGCACGTGGAGTGCTCTGTCCGCTGCCCTCGTCGTGGCGGCCGTCGGGTGCTCGGAGCCGGGCGCGTCCATGCTTCCCGACGGCGAGAGCTGGGAGAGCCAGCGCGAATCGATGGTGCGCGACCAGCTGCGCGGCCGCGACATCGGCGACGAGCGGGTGCTGGCCGCGATGGCGGCGGTTCCCCGGCACGAGTTCGTCCCCCCCGACGAGCGGCGCTTCTCCTACGGGGACCACCCGCTGCCGATCGGCATCGGACAGACCATCTCCCAGCCCTACATCGTCGCCCTCATGACACAGCTCCTCGCGCTGCGCGGCGACGAGCGGGTGCTCGAGATCGGCACGGGCTCGGGGTACCAGGCCGCGGTTCTCTCCCATCTGGCGAAATCGGTCTACTCGATCGAGATCCACCCCGAGCTGGCGGAGAGCGCCGGGCAGCGCCTGTCGGCGCTCGGTTACGACCGCGTGCACGTGCGGGCGGGCGACGGGTTCTACGGATGGCCGGACGCCGCGCCGTTCGACGCGATCATCATCACCGCCGCCACCCCACGCTTTCCGCAGGGGCTCGTCGATCAGCTGCGCGAGGGCGGACGCATCGTCGGGCCGCTGCGGCAGGACGGCGCGCAGGAGCTGGTGGTCGGCGTCAAGCGCGGCGGTGCACTCGAGCTGCGCTCGCAGGGCGAGGTGGTCTTCGTGCCGATGACCGGGCGGGTGGACGAGCCGAAGTAGGGGGCACCGGAAGGTTGTTGGGTTGTTGGTTGTCGGCAAAGAGGCCGCATTGTGGTGCAGGCCTCCCGCCTGCATAGCGGCCCACCGGGCCGCTGATCTCCCCCCACCCAAGCCCAAACCCCGTGCAGGCAGGATGCCCGCACCACAATGGCCTCGCTCCACGACTTGTGGTGCGGGCCTCCGGCCTGCATAGCGGCCCACCGGGCCGCTGATCTCCCCAGCACCGGAACTGACCGAGATCACGAAAATAGTTGACGAGCGACGCAATCTGACGTAATAGAGGAACCGTAATTCCGGTTTCGGTTGAAATGCAAGATGCCGCAGCTAGCCACCGTCCAGCCGCCGACGTTTCTCGAGTGGGTCCGCCCGCCGCAGCAGGCCCGCACGCGCAAGACGCTGACGCGCCTGCTCGACGCGGCCGAGGCGCTGGTGGCGGAGAAGGGCTTCGAGGACGCCGGCATCGCGGAGATCGCGCAGCGGGCGGGATCGTCGGTGGGCGGCTTCTACCGGCGCTTCCGCGACAAGCAGGGCCTGCTGCACGCGCTGCACGAGCGCTTCTGCGAGGAGGCGAAGGCGACGGCCGACGTGGCGCTCGACCCGCAGCGCTGGGCCGATGCTCCGGTGGCGGAGATCTGGGACGAGTTCTCCGCCTTCCTGGTCCGCATCTACCGAGACCGCGAAGGCTTCTTCCGCGCCTTCCTGCAATGCGGCATCTCCGACCCGGAGGTTCGCGAGCGGTCCAATCGGCTCTTCGAGTACCTGGCCGAGCGCCTCGCCGCCCTCCTCGACGGACGGCGGGTCGCGCACCCCGAGCCGAGGCTGGGAGCGCGCTTCGGGCTGCAGGTCGTTCTCGGCACGCTCAACCACGTCGTGCTGATACAGCCACCCACCCTCGGCCTGCACGACGACCGCCTCGCACACGAGCTTTCCCGCGTCTTCCTCTCCTACCTGGGAGCGGACGCGAACGGCATTCGCACATCACCCTTCGAGAGGAGTCGACCATGAGCGCCATGTCTGCACCTGCACCCCGAGCAGCCCGTGGAGCAGCTCCGCGTACCGCAGGACCTCGCCTACAACTGGGAGTACGACGCCACCCGCAACAAGCTGATGCGCCTCTACGAGCACGCCAAGCGCGATCAGTGGAACGCCACCAGCCGGCTCGACTGGTCGACCGACGTCGACCCGCACTCCGAGCTGGTGCCCGATCTGGCGATCGGCATCTTCGGCAGCCCGATGTGGGAGAAGCTGACGCCGTCCGAGCGCGAGCGCCTGCGCCACGAGGCGATCACCTGGCAGCTCTGCCAGTTCCTGCACGGCGAGCAGGGCGCTCTGCTCGCGACGGCGCAGATCGTCGACACCGTCCCCTGGTACGAGGCCAAGCAGTACGGCGCCACGCAGGTCATGGACGAGGCGCGCCACGTCGAGGTCTACCGCCGCTTCGTCCAGGAGAAGCTCGAGCACGAGTACCCGGTGAACCCGCAGCTGAAGCAGCTGCTCGACACCATCCTCTCCGACTCGCGCTGGGACATGAAGCTGCTCGGCATGCAGATCATGGTCGAGGGGCTGGCGCTGGCCGCCTTCGGCATCATGCGCGACACCACCAGCAACGCGCTTCTGCGCGACCTGACCGCGGCGGTGATGGAAGACGAATCGCGCCACGTGGCCTTCGGCGTCCTCTCCCTGCGCGAGTATTTCCAGAACGCGAGCGAGAAGGAGCGCGCCGAGCGCGAAGACTTCGTCTACGAGGCCTCCGTCCTCATGCGCGACCGGCTCATCAACCGCGAGGTCTGGGAGGCGATGGGGCTCGACGCCGACGCCTGCGTCGACATCACCATGCAGTCGGCCATCGCGCAGGAGTTCCGCCGCCGCCTGTTCTCCAAGATCGTGCCCAACGTGAAGAGCCTCGGTTTGCTCTCCGACCGCCAGCGCGAGCGTTTCGCCGCCCTCGGCATCCTGCAGTTCGAGCACGAGACCACCTCGGACGTCGACCAGGCGATCGAGGAGGAGCGGCGCGTCCGCAGCGGCGAGGCCTCCCTGAACTGAGCCGCGGTCGCGCGCCGTCCCTCCCGCGCCGCCGTTGAACCGCCGAACCCCGAACAGTAAGATCCCCCCACCGCAGAGCGGAGGGGGCATGGCAGAGTTCAGTCGCGAGGAGCTGGAGCAGGCGTTCCGCACCTACTGGCGCACCGGCGCCGTGGGCGAGGACTGGGACGCCTGGGCCGAGCTGTTCACCGAGGACGCCGACTACGTCGAGCACGTTCTCGGGCGCATGAAGGGCCGCGAGGCGATCCGCGCCTGGATCAAGCCGATCATGGCGCAGTTCGGCGAGATCTACACCGCCTACGAATGGCACGCCGTCGACGAGGGCAGCGGCCGCGTCGTCGTCTACATGCAGAACCGCCGCGACCATCCGAGCGGCCGCGGCACGATCGATTTCCCCGGCATCACGATCCTCGAGTACGCCGGCGGCGGCAAGTGGAAGCTCGAGGAGGACTTCTGGGCGGTCCCGAAGGCGCAGGCGACGCTGCAGGAGTACGAGCAGGCGTGCCGGGAGCTCGATCCCGACCACAAGAAGAAGCAGACGCGGCTCGACTGGGGCAACGGCCCGGACTGGACGAAGGGCGCGCGCTCCTACGCCGAGCGCTCCAAGGTAAGGTAGGGCGTTCGGCGCCGGGCACCGCAAGCGGAAGGGAGTCCAATCCATGGCGAGCCGTTTCTCCGACAAGGGGGTGGTCATCACGGGCGCGTCGGCCGGCATCGGCGCTGCCGCGGCGCGCCAGTTCGCCCGCGAGGGCGCGGCGGTCGTCCTCGCGGCGCGCGGCGCCGAGCCGCTCGAAGCGGTGGCACGGGAGATCGGCGCTTCCGGCGGTCGCGCCGTGGCGGTTCCCACCGACGTCGGCGATCTCGGCGCCGCCGAAGCGCTGCTGGCGCGCGCCGCAGAGGTCTTCGGCGGCATCGACGTCCTGGTCAACAACGCGGGAGCCAATCGGCGCGGCCCGATCGAGGGTCACCCGCCCGCGGAGCTCGCCGCCGTGGTCCAGGTCAACCTGATCGCGCCGATCGTCCTCACCAGGCTCGCCCTGCCCTATCTGCGACGGCGCGGCGGCGGCGCGATCGTCAACGTCGCCTCCATCGCCGGCCGCATCCCGGTCGGCCACGAAGCGGTCTACTCGGCGACGAAGTTCGGCCTGCGCGCCTTCACGTTCGCCCTGCGCGAGGAGCTCGAGGGCTCGAACGTGACCGTATCGGCGGTCTCGCCGGGACCGGTCGACACGGGCTTCGTCATGGACAACCTCGACGAGGTCCCCGACCTCGTCTTCGCGCAGCCGATGAGCAGTGCCGACGACGTCGCCAGGCTGGTCCTCGACTGCGCCGCGGACGGCACCCCCGAACGCGTGATTCCGCGTCTGACCGGCTTTCTCGCCACCACCGGCTATCTCTTCCCCGGGCTGAGCAGGCTGCTGGCCCCGGGCATGGCGAAGAAGGGCAAGCGCGAGAAGGAGAAGTACCGCCAGCGACAGCGGGGCGCCTCCTGAAGGTTGTTGGGTTGCTGGTTGTTGGTTGTTGGCAACGCCCGCAACCCGCTCGCTCCCCGAGTTGAACTCGGCAGCGCCACCCCGTATGACGTCAGCCGAACTCTTTCCGAGGTGGGGACATGCCGGATGTTGCGGGGCAAGACGATCGCGAAACCGCGAAGCGAGTCTATGGAGTCTTGGCGACCAGCCTGAACGAGGCGCTCGCCGAGACGCGCCAGGCGCTCGAACCTCACGCCGCTCTGCTCCCCAAGGGGCGGCTCGCCGAGCTCGACGAGCTGTTGGCGGAGTTCGCGCGGCGACGGGTGCGCATCGCCGTCTACGGCGAGGTCAAGGCCGGAAAGTCGACCTTGATCAATGCCATCGCGGGGGACGAGCTGTCGCCCTCCGCCTTCGACCCGCTGACTTCCGTGCCCGTCCGCATCACCTACGGCAGCCGCACCGCGTGGCACGTCGACGGCCGGGTCTACGACAGCGTCGAGGAGCTGGCCCGCGTCATGCGGGAAGGGCCGGGCGATGCGAGCGAGGTCGTGGTCGAGACCGATCTCGACCTCCTGCAGCTCGGCGGGCAGGTCGATCTGCTGGACACGCCGGGTGTCGGCGCCGAGCAGCGCTTCGACGAGATCAGCGCGGCGACCCTGAGCTCGCTCGACGCGGTCGTGCTGGTCGTGCGCTATCCCGCTCTGTTCACCCAGTTCACACGCAATATCATGGAAGACCTCGACAACGACATCGGCAAGCTGTTCGTCATCTGGAATCTGGATGCGGACTGCGCGGAGCTGGGCGCGGAGGAGCGCGCTCGGCACACGGAGACGTTGCGGCGCAACGTCGCGGGCGCGCACGAGCTCTTTGTGGTCGACGCCCGGAGCGGGCTCCGTGCCGCGCGAGCCAAGGACGCCGCCGGCGTCGAGGCGAGCGGGCTCGCGGCGTTCAGTCGCGCCCTGGGGGATTTCGCCTCCTCCGACAAGCGCGAGATCGCTTCGCTGCGCGAGGCGGCAAAGCGCGCCCAGCAACGTCTCGACGAGGCACACCGGATCCTCTCGGAGCGACGCGCCAAGCTGGAGGCGGCGCTGTCCGCGGTGCGCGAGCGGCTGGAGAAGGTGAAGAACGCCTCGGATGCGAAGGCCGAGGCGGCGCGGGCGAAATTCAGTCACTTCGAGAGCACCGTTGCCCGCATCGGGGACGAGCGCACCGCCCAGGCGGCCGACCTCACCGGCCGGCTCGCAAAGGACCTGCGCACCGCCCGGCGCCGCTGGATCCGCAGCGGCGACCTGGCCTCCCTCGAGGGCACGGTCGCACAGTCCATCGCCTCGTACGCCGATCAAGTGGACACCACCCACCGATCGACCCTCGACGGGGTCCGCGAAGCAGCGAGGGAGTTCGGCACCACCATTGCCGCCGCGCCCCGCCCGCGCGCGGAGCCGACCGCGTCCCCGATAGCGCCGCAGGAGCGCGTCGAGCGAGCGGCGACCGGACGGGCGCGGCTGCTGCGGCGGGCGTTGTGGCGCCGCTGGTACCTTCCCGGGCTGGCGCGCTCGAACGCGAACGGAATCTCGGAGGATCTCGCCTCGCAGTCCGAGTGGTTCGCGGGCACCGCGCAGGCCGCACAGGACGCCGCCCACCGCGTTCTGGACAGCCGGCTAGCCGACATCGCTCGGCGCGCCGACGCGGACGCGCAGAAGATCAGGACCGACACCCATTTCGACGCCGAGCAGGCCGAGTTCGACGGGCTGGTCCGCCATATCCCCATCGTCGCCGCCAAGCGCGACGCGGTAGCCGAGATCAACGCGCGAGGCGCGCGCCCTGATGTCCTGATCAACCAGCCCGCAACTTTTACACGGCGCTCGAGAAGAAGGGCACGGCGCTCGGCGGACGCGTCGTCGCGCGAGCGCGCCGCGCCGCGAGATACTTCTTGCCGCGCTCGAACCCTCGCCGAAACGGGGCATCGCGTACGCGTCGGGATGCTGGGCGCGCAGAGACGGTAGCGATTCGGCATAGCTCTTGCCGCGCGTTCGCGCCGAAAGAGCCGCCTCGAACCCTTTTCGAAAAGGACTCTCGTCGCGCGCGAACTCTCCGTCCGGGGCATCGTAGTGCTCCTTCTCCGCGTCGCGCAGCCCACCCCACCAGCGATGTCGAGCCGCGTCCAGGCTCTCCGCGCCGGCCTCGTCGAGGATCTCGCGCGCCGCCTTCTCCTTCTCCTTGTCGCCGACCAGGGCGATGACCACCGTCCGCCCCTGGTCGAGTGGCGTTCTCGTACACGTAGAGCTCATCGACCGGCAGCCCGGCCGACGAGGCGCGGTCGATCGCGTCTCCCAAGGTCCACCCGATCACCCCACCGCCGGCACCGAGCAGCGCCGCAGCCGCCATACCGAGCACGACCACTTGACCGATGCCGGGGATCGCCATGGCGGTCGCGACTCCGAGAGCGCCGCCGATCACTCCCCCCATCGCCCCGCCGACCGGCGGCATGTCCTCCGTGGTCGGCACCTCGCCCGGCCGCTCGCCGCCGGGCATCGGCGTCAGAAGGTTCACGTTGTCCACACCGACGAGAGGTCCGAGCCTCTCCGCCGCGTCCACACCCTTCGAGAGCCGAGTGAAGATTCCGCTGACAGCACGCATTGAGCCTCCCTTCCGGGGCGCCGAGCGACCGTCGGGTTCGACGCCCCGCGATCGCGCCGGCCGTCCCTTTCCCTCACGAAGGTGCATTCACCGTGCCGGCATCCAGGTCGCCTTCACAGGCGGCGGGTGAAGGCGGGCAGCATCACTCGGCGCGCAGGAATTACATGTGGACGCGAGACGTACAGATGTCCTGAACCCGCCGGCCTGCGAGCCGACAACCGACGACTTGCTTCCTTGTCCTCGCTCATCGTCGCCGCGACGCCGATCCAGATCGACGCCTGACCTTCTCCCATCCGAGGCTGTCGAATAAATGCGAGGACACCCTTCGACGAGCTCAGGGTAAGCGGACAAAGTCCTTTGAAATCAACACCCCAACCGCTCGGGCTGAGCTTGTCGAAGCCTCGTTTGCGAGAAAATCGACAGTCTCATCCGGGAGAAGGAACCCCTCGCAAGATGCGTTGCCGCAATTGTGAAATGGAGTACTGCGCCGGTGACCCGTTGATCCACCGGTCCAGGCGTTCTAGAGGTGCGGCCTCCGCACAGCGCACGAGGGAGGACCCATGCAGGAGCAAGTCGGCGTCGAAATGACGGAAAGCGAGGCGCGCTCGGAGCTTCTCGACATGGCGCACGGCAAGACGGGCGCGGTCTCGCCCGAGGTCCTGGTCGACCAGGTGATGGCGGTGACGGCGGACGGAGACTGGCCCGTCCAGCGAGAAGCCATGCGGGCGGTGCTGCGGCGCTGCGCCTTCGCCAAGCGAGACGGGCTGCGGGTGACCGCGCGTCCCCCCGGCGGCCGTCCGCTCGGCGTCTACCGCACGGCCCGCGAGGGCAAATCGACCCGGCCCTACCGCACGTTGATCGCGGGAGTCCAACCGATCGGGGCGAGCTGCGACTGCCCCGACTTCCTGCGCAACTCCCTCGGCCTCTGCAAGCACGCCCTGGTCGTCCTCAACGACCTCTACGGACGCCCGCGCCTGCTGCGCCGGGCAACGGAGCTGCAGGGAACGGGCGCCCTCTTCGCGCAGCCGACGGTCCTCTGGGATCCGATCCGGCCGCTCAGCGGCGCGGGGGATTGGCTGGAACGTGATCTCCGTTCACCCGGGAGCGCGGAACGGCGGGAACGCGACCGGGCTTCCGGCGGCCGCGCGCCGCCTCTTTGCGGGCGAATCCGGCGCCGCGGGCGTGCTGCGCCGCACACACGCGGGCGATCCGGCTTTGCGCCTGCGCACGGTCGAGGAGCTGCTGGGTCTGATCCGCGGGCGCAACGGCTCCCCGCGGCTCGCCACCGTGCCGTCCGTGCCCGGCTCTCCTCGAAGCCGAGCGCGAGCGGCTGCGGCAGCTCACCGTTCACGGCCTCGAGCCGCGAGAGATCGAACGCGCCGTCGCGACGATGAAGCAGAAGCCGTACGGGTACCAGCGCCAGGGCGTGCAACGCTTTCTCGAGGAGGGCCGCCTGCTGCTCGCCGACGACATGGGCCTCGGCAAGACCGCGCAGGCGATCACGGCCTGCCACGTGCTCTGGGAGACCGAGCGGGTCCGGCGCGGCCTGCTGATCGTCCCCGCCAGCTTGAAGCCACAGTGGCTGCACGAGTGGTCGTCGTTCACGGCGGCACCGATCGAGGTCGTCGACGGCTCGCCGCGCGAGCGCCGCGCCACCTACCGGCGCGTCAAGCGCGGCCATCTGCTGATCAACTACGAGCAGCTCTTGCGGGACTTCGACGAGGTCGCCGCCTGGAAGCCGGACATCGTGGTGCTCGACGAGGCGCAGCGCATCAAGAACTGGGCGACCAAGAGCGCCGCCTACGTCAAGTGCCTGCGGCCGAGCTACCGCCTGGTGTTGACCGGAACGCCGATGGAGAACCGGATCGATGAGCTGGCCTCGATCTACGACTGGGTCGACAGCTTCGCCCTGGAGCCCAAGTGGCGGCTGGCTCCGTGGCACGTGGCCGCCGTGGACGGGTCCAAGGAGGTCGGCGGAGCGCGAAATCTCGACACGCTGCGGCTGCGGCTCGCGCCGACGATGTTGCGCCGGACCCGGCAGGAGGTGCTCGATCAGCTCCCCTCGCGGACGGACACGATCATTCCGGTCGACATGACCGCGGCGCAGGCCGAAGAGCACGACGCCCTGATCCGGCCGATCGCGTCGCTGACCCAGCGCGGGCGGCGGCGGCCGCTCACCCAGGCGGAGTTCCTCAAGCTCATGCAGCTCCTCACCACGCAGCGCATCATCGCCAATGGACTGGCGCAGCTCCGCTTCACCGAGATCTGGCCGGCGCTCGCCGAATCCCCTCCCGAGGCGGCCCTGATCGAGAGCCTCTCGGCCCCCAAGCTTCTCGAGCTGCGCGAGCTGCTCGAGCACGTGGTCCTGCGCCAGCGGCGCAAGGTGGTCGTCTTCAGCCAGTGGCGCCGCATGCTCGAGCTGGCGTGCTGGGCCACGCGCGACGTGCTTGCGAGCGGCGGCCGTCGCGCGGTTTTCTTCACCGGCCGCGAGCAACGCGCGCGGCGGACCCAGAACCTGATCGAGCTGCACGACGATCCCTCGGTCTGCGTGCTCTTCGCCACCGACGCGGGGGGCGTCGGCCTGAACCTGCAGCGGGCGGCGAGCTGCTGCGTCAACATCGACCTGCCGTGGAACCCGGCCGTGCTGGAGCAGCGCATCGGCCGCATCTACCGGCTCGGACAGAAGCGCCCGATCGACGTCTACAACCTGGTGAGTCAGGCGAGCATCGAGGCGCGCATCGCCGCGCTGGTGGCCGACAAGAAGGCGTTGTTCTCCAGCCTCTTCGACGGCTCCAGCGACGAGGTCCGCTTCGACCGCTCGGGCTCCTTCCTGTCCCAGATCGAGCGCGTCATCGAGCCCGTCACGGTTCCCGAGCCCGAGGACGCCGATCTCCAACAGGAAGAGACCCCGCCCGATCGCGAGCTCGAAGAGATCATCGCGGCGGCCGACGAGAGCGCGGACCCGACTCCCCGGACGCTCCCGGAGCCCGCGGGGTCCGCGCCCGCTGGTCGTGCGCCGTCGGAGGCGGCGCCGAGCGGAGAGTCCGCCGACGTCGAGAAGCTGTTGGCGAGCCTGCGGATCCGCCCCACCGCCGAAGGCGGCCTCGCCATCGAAGCCCCTCCGGAAGCCGCGGGCACCCTCGCCTCGCTCTTCGAGGGCATGGCGCGGCTGCTGCGCGCGCAGGCACCGGCCGATTCCCGGTGACGCGCGCGGCGCCGCGCTTCGGTCACTCGACGCCCAACGACCTGCCTCGCGTCCCTCAGGTGGGAGGCGGAAGTCCTTCAGTTCTCCTTCGCCGCCGCGAGTTCGCGCAGCACGTCGCGCATGGCGTAGTAGGCCGGCTTGCGCCGGTAGTCGAGATCGAAGGGCAGCGGCGCGCCGTCGACGTGGAACAGGTTGCTGATCCACGAGAAGCGGTCGGTGATGCCCCACGTGGTGACGCCGGTGCAGCCGGGCGTGGTGAAGCAGCCGGCGTAGAGATCGCGGTAGACCTCGGCCTGCGCGTCGAACTGGGAGGAAGGGTCGGGCACGTTGAGGGTGACGTCGGCCTCGGTGATCTCGACCTCGAGACCCAGTGCGGCGAAGCGCCGCACCGTGTCGGCGATCTCGGCGCGGGTCGGACGGTAGCTCGGACCGAACGGCAGCATGATGTGTCCCTGCAGGCCGACGCCGTCTAGCGGCGCGCCGGATTGGACCAGGTCGCGCGCCAGCTCGTAGAAGTAGTCCTGCTTCGCTCCCGGCTGCATGACGAAGAAGTCGTTGATGAACAGCTTCGCATCCGGATCCGCCGCACGGGCGGTCTCCAGCGCCTCGCGGATGTAGTCGCGCCCGAGCACGCGCAGGAAGACGTAGTCCTCCAGGCCGTCGCCCAGCGGCCCGGGCGTGCCGAGCAGGGTGATCGGTTCGTTGACCACGTCGTATTGAGCGATGCGGCCGCGGTAGCGGGCGAGGATCGTCTGGATGCGCTCGGTCATCATCGCGCGCAGCTCGTCGGGATCGGTCACGGCGTTGACGTATGCCGGCAGCGCCAGTCGCCCCCAGATCAGCGGGTGGCCGCGCACGCGCAGTCCATTCGCCTCGGCGATCGCGACGGCGGTGTCCGGACCGGAGAAATCGAAGACGCCGGGCTGCGGCTGCGTCGCCGACCAGTACACTCCCGCGGTGGTCGAGTTGAACTCTCGCCCCAGGACTTCGCGGAACTGCTGCTCCTGACTGCCCTCGACGAAAGCGGCGCCGACGTGCACGCCGGCGCGGTCGGCCAGCTCGCGCAGGGTCTGCGACGACTGCTCGTTCACGTCGCGCCAGAAGGCGCACTCGTCGCCCTTGGCGTTGGCCGCCGTGGCGACGTCGCGATCGAAGGCGAGATAGCGTCCGGCCTGGTCCAACCGCGGCCAGGCCGGCGCGCCGCCGCCGTTGGGGTCGCCGCTCGCCGCGAAGCGCGTCCAGTAGCCCATCATCCGGCGCGACAGCTCCCTCTGCTCGGGGGTGAACGGGTCGCGGGCCGGCACGCCGAAGACGAACTGGACCTCGGCCGAGTGGAAGGCGCCGAGGTCGAAGCTCGACGGAATCGCGACCGGGAACTCGGCGTCGGGGTAGTCGAACTGGTACAGGTAGGTCGGAACGTAGGGCGCCAGCAGGGAGGCGGTGTCGATCGTCGGGCAGGCGAGGAAGCCGTCGCCGAAGGCGGCGGCGAGAGCGGCGCCCGGGACGGGATAGGCTTCGAGCGGATAGCGGGCCGCGACCGCGTCGGCCGCGGCGGGATCGGGAACGAAGTACGCCAGCGCGTCGCGATACTGCGTCGGCGGCGAGCGGACCGCCCTGCTCGTCGAACGCCTGAGCGACGAACAGCGTCCCCTCGTCGCGATTGGAGCCGATGAGCACCGGGACGCGGTTGAACTCGCCGGCGCGGAAGAGGTCCTCCAGCGGCTGCGGAATGACGTTGCCGTCGACGACCGGGAACCAACGCCCGTACTCGCCTTTGCCGAACACGACGTTCGGGTCCGACGGCAGGGTGGCGATCACCTGATCGGCGGGCGCGGCGCGCATGCAGGCGAGCACGTCGGGCGCGTCGCCGCAGCCGAGCAGCTCGGCGAAGCGCTGCCCCTGGCGCTCGGCTTCGGTGAGGTCGGAGAGCGGCTGCGTGCACAGACCGCTCTCGACGATGGCGCGCTGGAAGAGCCCGCCGGCCGCCGGCGAGGCGAGCAGGATGCAGACGCTCCAGCCGCCGGCCGACTCGCCGAAGATGGTGACGTCGTTCGGATCGCCGCCGAAGGCGGCGATGTTGCGCTGCACCCACTGCAGGGCGGCGATCTGATCCTCGATGCCGAAGTTGCCCGAGCCCGGGTGGCCGGGGTCCTCGGCGGAGAGCGCCGGGTGGGCGAGGAAGCCGAGCTGGCCGAGGCGGTAGTTGAGGGTGACGACGACCGCGCCGCTGGTGCTGGCGATGACGCCGCCCTCGGTGCCGCCGATGAGCTGGCGGCCGTCGTTGGTGTCGAAGGCGCCGCCGTGAATCCACACCATCACCGGCGCCGGGGTCGGCGGTGGCGGATCGGGAGTGACGACATTCACCACCAGGCAATCCTCCGAGCCGGCCGACACATTGAGGAAGGGGACGACCTGCGGACAGAAGGCCGCCGGCTCCGTCGCGTCGCGCACTTCCGTCCAGGCCTCGGGCGGCACCGGCGAGCGCCAGCGCCGGTCGCCGACCGGCGGCGCGGCGTAGGGGATGCCGAGGAAGCGACGCACGCCCGGACCGGCAACCCCGCGCACCGGCCCCTTGTCGGTGAGCACCAGCAACGGATCGAAGGGCGTCGCGGTCGCCGTTGCGGTGGCGGTGGGCGTGGGCGGAACGGTGAGCGTCGGGGCTCGCGGCAAACGTCGCCGTGGGCGTATTGGGCGCAGCAGTCGACGTCGCCGCGGCGCTCGCCGTGGCGGTGACCGTCGCGACGGCAGTCGAGCTCACCGTCGGAGTCGCGGACGATTTCGACCCGCCGCCGTCGCCGCAGCCGCACCAGAGCAGCGCCGCCGTTGCCACGCAGGTCGCCTGCGCCATTGCCCGCCTCAACCGCGCCGATGCTCGCATTCGCCCCCCTTCTCGTTTCCTCGCCACCGTACCACGCGGTGAATCGCCACCGCGCCGCCTCGTATCCGCCCAATGGGTTCATGAGTCCCCCTGGCCCGTCGCGAAACAAGGTGCCCGACCGGGCCCCCCGTCGTTTGCGGCCAGCGGAGCGGGAATCATCGCCGCCGATTTCGACCTTGAAGCCCCTGATCGCGCCGAGCTCGCCGAGTGTTGTCACTGACCGCAGAGCCCGAGGGAAACGCGTGGCTGCGATCTCCAGGTCGTACGGTCGATGAGCCTCCCCTTCTCTTCCAGACGGTCGCACACGCCGCGAACGAGCCTGCCGCCTCGCCACCGACGGCCACACTGGGTATCCCAAGAGAGGAAGACGATCGAGGCCTCGAGCGTGGTTGCGCCGCGCGGTGAGCGCTCTTCTCCGCTCCGTACCGCAGCTCGGCAACGGCTACGGAGCTCACGCACAGATCGTCAGGCGAGGAGCTCTGAATCACACGCGTAACGGCGGGGTGACGGCCGTTGAGGTAATCGACACAGACATTCGTGTCGAGCAGATACTTCATCGGCGCTCAGTCGAAGTCGGGGCCGGGTTCGGCCGGCGGCGGTTCGTCGGGATACGGAAAGTCGGGAGCGGTGCCGGAGAGCTCGATGAACGCGCGACTCCACCTGCGCCGAGCGGGCTCGAGAATGACACGCTCTCCCTCCCGTGAGATACGGACCTCGGCCTGATTCTCGAACCGGTACGCCTTGGGCAGGCGCACGGCCTGGCTGCCGCCGCTGACGAAGAGCTTTGCGCGCTCGTTCATGCCCGGTCCTCCTTGCCGAAGTATATATACATTGCGTAGCTACACAGCGCCAGCCCAACCTTTCCGGCGAGGATGATGGTACGGTGCGCACGATTCGCGTCGGCGCCGTGGGGGTTCGTACTCGACGTACCCTCGTTCGCGAGGCTTCACGACGCAGGCTTGCCCGCCCGCCGTCCCGGTGGCATGCGATGGCGATGCCGGTACCCCTGCCCGACTGTCTGCCGATCGTCGCCGCGCGCGTGAAAGGCGCTGGGTATCGTTCCGCCTACGTCGAGCCGGAGATCACCCGCGCGGCCGATCTGTGCGACGCGCGCGGCCGCCTCGATGCCGCTGCCGTCGGCTGGTCGCGCGGGCCATTGGTGCGCGCCAACCTGCGCGGGCACTGGCCGCGCCGCAAGCGGTGGAACTTCTGGAACTGGATCAGCCCCCGCTTCGTCCTCTCCGCGACGCTGGCCGACATCGACTACGCCGCGTTCTGCCAGCTGTGGTTCGCCGACTTCGAGACCGGGCGGACCGCCGAGGCGACGGCGCTGGCGTGGCCGGGGTCGCTCTCGATGCCGGAGGACGTGCGCGCCAGCGTGGCGTTTCGCCGCCCCTCGCTCTCGTATGCGAACCTCCACGACGGACGCGACCGCGCGGTCGAGATCGCCGCCACGGCCCGCGACGGCGAGCGCATCGCCGCTGCCTTCACCGTTCGCACGCCGCCGGGGCAGGAGAGTCTCAACCTCGTCGTGCCCTGGTCGGCCACGCGCTTCCAGCTCAACTGCAAGGAGAACACGTTACCCTGCGAAGGCGAGGTGACCATCGGCGAGCGGCGTTACGCGATGATCCCCGCGGAGTGTCACGGCGTTCAGGACTTCGGCCGCGGCGTGTGGCCCTATCGCTCGTGGTGGAATTGGGGCGTGGCGACCGGCGTGCAGGACGGCCGGCGCATCGGCGTGAACGTCGGCGGGCGCTGGACCACCGGCACGGGCGTCAACGAGAACGCCCTGTGCATCGACGGCCGCCTCCACAAGATCATGGAGGACCTGCGCTGGCGCTACGACCCGAGCGACTGGATGCGGCCGTGGCAGGTGCGGGCGGAGCATTCGGGCATGGTCGATCTCACCCTCGAGCCGATCTTCGCCCATCGCACCCGCATGAGTCTCGGCGTCCTTCGCACCGGCGGCGTGTGCTGCTTCGGCCGCTGGCACGGCGCCATCCGCTTCGACGGCGCGACCGTGCGACGTCCGCGATCTGATCGGCTGGGCAGAGGAGTTCGACCACCGCTGGTAGAGCGGCGCGCAGCGGGACCTGTTGCCCTCGGCAAGCGCTTTGACGTTGCTCGGTCAGCGCTCCGCTGCGGCCGCCAACCGTTCGTTGACGATCCCCCAGAACCGGCGCGCGGCGCGTTTGTCGCCTTCGAAAAGATCCTCGAAAAAGCCGGTCGCGTTGAGTGCCGGCGGGTACGCGTACCGTTCGCCGTCTTCTCCGACTTCGCTGATCCAGTCGTCGGGCTCACGTGGATCGACGACCTCGAAAATGCGCGCCGGATACAGAAAAGGCCGCCCCTCGTCGTTGAGAATGCGCAGATCGTTGGCTTCGATTCCGATCACCACATACCTCCGACCGGCGCTGAGATCGCGATAGCGTGGATGGCGGCGGCGCAGTTTCACGATCATGGCTTCTCCACTTGTACGCGCTTCAATTCGACGCGGCCGATGCTCCGATGCTCATACCAGTGATACTCGTACCAGCGACGCCCCATCCCGAAGGGCGGGCTGGCCTTCTTGCACCATCCCGCCGCCCTTCCCCCATAGACACGCACCAATCGCCGGACATCGCGAATTCGCCTGCCTCTCGCGATCACTCGCGACCGGGAGAGCATCTGGGGAGTGAGCTGTGCGATGAGATGCGCCTTTCACGAAGGGAAGTGTACCGAAGGACCATGCAGATGCGCAATGAATGCCGTAGCCGGCGAAGCCCCGAGAACCTCGTCCTGTCGAAGCTTCACTGGGCCAAGGACAGCGGTTCCGAGCTGCAGAGGAGAGACGTACGGAACCTGATCGCGGCGCTGCCGACCTCGACTGGCGGTACATCGAGTCGTGGGCGCGGGACCTCTCTGTGTCCGATCTTCTCGCCGAGGTACGCTCGTGACGGATACGCCGCCGCACATCGAGGACCTTCAACGCGAGATGCTCATGCGCCGATCGGGCCCCGAGCGGCTAGCAAAAGGCTCCACCGACGGCTCGATCGCATCCCGAATACAGTCGGCGGTCAGCGCGGTGTTGGGTCGAAAGCGCGGCGACTGAGCCAAGCATTCCATGAAGGGAACGAAAGCGGCTTCGAGTCCCATGAGCAGCCGCGTCACCTCACGCCACCAGCTCTCGCCGTACTGCGCCACCAGGCCTTCGTATGCCGAGCGACGACGAACCTCGGAGGCGGCCAGGAATTCTTGGAAGCTCAGGTGCTGAAAGCCGTATTCCGCAACGCCGTAGCCGGTGAACAGCCCGCTCCGATCGCGAACGCTTTCGAGGAAGCTCGCAGCCGTCAGGTCGGTCTTGCCGATCTCGTCGAGACCGCTTGCGATCAAGCCCTCGATCTGTGTCGCAGGGGCATAGCGTCGGTCGGGAACCTGGTGCATCCAGTAGGCAACGGGTTGAAGGACCCGCTTCGCCTCGCGTGCCGTCAGTGGGACTTTCATCCCCCGCGCCCTGTCCCAGTGTTCGAGCAAGACGTTGGTGCACGCTTCGTACAGCTCCACCCGGCGGTCGGGTAGAACGTTGCGATCCCGATGCACGAGAGCGATGATCTGCAGCATCAGCGGGTTCGCCGCCAGCGCCCTCAGTTCGGAGCGTTCCGCGATGAGAGCTGCCAGCCGGACGCCTTGCTCGCGCCCCCTGTACCGCACGCTTTCCGTGTCCTCCCCGAGCGTGGTTTCAACGGCAACGAACCCGGTCCTGTACTTCTTCCTGAAAGCCTCGAGCTTCTTCTGCTTCTCCCAGCGCTCGGGACCTTCGTCGAAATCCTTGTCGGGATGGACCGGCAGCTGCAGGTCGATCTCGAGCATGTACCGGTCGCGCCCTTCCCCCTTCGCCGCATCGTACTCGATCTCCGTAATCGAGATCTCGCGTCCGTCCGGCCCCCAGCCGTAGCGATGCGCGACGATTCCGACGTAGACATCGCACTCGCGCGCCAGGCGTTTGCACTCCTCGACCGTCGGCCTGTAGCTCGGGTTGAACCGCTCCATCCCCACCGGCTGCATGCCGGCGCGAAGGACGGCGTCCTCGACCACTCTCCGCCGCTCGGCGTTGTCCATGTAGGTGCTAGAGATGAACACCTTGATCGACGGCTCGCCGTTCATTGCTCTGAGCCTTACTGAACGCGGCCTTCGACGGTCAAATGACGCGCGCACTCCCTGAGGAAGGTGTGCCTCGGCGGCTCAATCAATCGAAGAGGGGACTTCCGAATGTGCACCAGCCGCTGCGAACAAACACATTCTGATACTCCAGGACAGCGGCGATCAGACGCTGGTTCAACTTGTGAAGAATGAGGGGCGCGCGCTCGGCGTCATCGGTCGTTTTTGTTGATATCTGTGAGCCGCACCAGCGAGCTTGGTGAATCAAGTTGTTGCGGAGGTCGACCGCGTGCTTCGTCCAGTTTTCCTCGTCTGCTCCAAAGGGAATCCCGAATTCGTTGCACATGATCTGAATCCGGTCGGCATGGGCTGGCTCTCGTCCAGGCTTCCCCCGCTTTCCTTTCTGCCGAAATCGTCCCGGCCATGCTGAATCGGCAATCCTGAAACATGCGTCCGTCACTGCGTATTCCCACGCGAAACGCTCCCAGTTCCATTGGTGCCCAGGCGCCCAGCTGTGCATCTTCAGCGTCGCTATCATCAATTGCTGCGCATCGGTCGCCCATCCCCTCCAAGTTGTGAACGCCTGAGAAACAAACGCCTCTGCCGCTCTCGGCCCAGGATGAAGAGCCTTCTCGGCGATCGACACGGCACCGTCGAACCACCAATCGTGAAACTGCG
The DNA here is from genome assembly GCA_963721115.1 of uncultured bacterium. Taxonomy (GTDB): domain Bacteria; phylum Desulfobacterota; class Binatia; order HRBIN30; family CADEER01; genus CAVRIA01. The sequence continues at coordinate 91,758 of CAVRIA010000009.1, read as the reverse complement.
CCGGGGAGTCATGCAGGTAACCGACGATCCTCGTGAGGAACCCACCGGCGCTCTCTCGCTCGCGCTCCGGTTCTGACACACCGTCGAGTCGAAGATAGTGCGACGTGGGCACACGATGCAGCTTTGCTGGCCCGGCCGACCCCGGTACCAATTCCAGAGCACTGCCGGGATCCGTTGACTGCAGGAAGGTTCCGCTGCTGGGCGGGAATAGAACTATACTGTGCACAAAGCGTAAGACCAACGCGCGGCATCTCCCAAGGGCGACAGCAACGCACTGCCGATGCCCGCCAACGCCGAATTGCGAGACAGCATCGAACCGCCCGGGTGCCCCTCAGACCTCGCAGAGTCGGCGCAGGCGGTCGAGGTCGGCGGCGAACTGCCGTCGCAAGAGGGGCCGAAGGAGCGTCATTCCGACGCGGCCGATCGCTCCCAGCAGCGCTGCCAGCCGCTCGTCCCAATCCACGCGGGTTCTCTCGCCTCCGTCCGACTCGTGCAGCGTGAACGTCCCCTCGCCGGTGACCAGGCCGCGGTGCACCACCGCCCAGCGCTCGGGCGGCTCGAAGGCGGTCACCTCCATGAGATCGGTCGTGCGGAGGAAGCCGATGCGTGTCGGAACGCGCATGCGCGTGCCCACTCGCAGCGGACCGTCGGTCAGCACCTCGACGGACAGAGCGTCCAGCATCCACTCGGGCTGGCGTCGGACGTCGGTGAGCACACTCCAGACGCGAAGACGCGGACGTTCGATGGTCACGCTGACCCGCACGTCGACGGCATTGGCGATCCCTGAGGTCATGGCTGTCCCGCTCGGTCTAGACGTGTCCGCACGGAGCGTCAACAACGAGCACCGCGGACACAACCAGCCCCGCGACCGCCGAGGCGCGGCGCAATTGTACCCATGCGTCGTTCCGCGGCTCGGACGGAGCCTCGCCCTCCCGGAGGAATCGGCATCGGCCTGAAGAACGCCATGCGCGACGGCGCCCTCGGGCAGCACCTCTTCGCACTGATCATGCAGGCGGAGGACGCGCCGCAGCTCACCAACCGGGTCGATCTGGATCCCACCATCGTCGACGTCTTCGACCGCCCCGTGCCGCGCGTCACCTACTCCCAGCACGACTACGAGAAGCAGGCGCGGCTGTTCTACGTTCCGATCATGAAGCAGGTGCTGCTCAACGCCGGCGCCACGCAGGTGTTCGTCAATCCGTGCGATGTGACGCTCGGCGGGGCGCCGGGGTCGCGTCACGTCATGGGCACCCTGCGCATGGGCAACGATCCGGCCACCTCGGTGGTGGACGCCGAACGGGCGCTTCCACGACGTCGACAACCTCTACGCCTGCGACGGCAGCGTCTTCCCCACCTCCGCGGGTTGGAACCCGACGCTCACCATCTTCGCGGTCTCCGCCAAGATCGCGCACGCCATCGCCGGCACCCTGCCGGCGTGAGCGGTCGGGGCACCGACGCCAGCGCCACCAAGTGCGCGTCGGTCACCCCTTTTTCGGCATTCGAAAGCTTCTCCCGCTCACCTGGGCCTTGACGCAAGGTTCGTCTTGCCGGGGCCGGAGGATGGCAAGGGCCACTCTTCGCCGGCATTCAGGGCGACCGCGCTCAGGGGCAACTCCGTTGGTCCCTGGGCTCGTTTTTGAGCCATCCGAAAAGGGCGGTCCAGAAAGCAGCCCCAAGAACGAGAATACGCTCACCCAAGGAAGCGATAGTGGCGAACGCCGCCGCCACGACGCGCGCGGCATGCGCGTTGCTTACTTTCCGAGCCGTGGTGTGTGCACGATGGAATCCCGAACCTTGCTTTGCTGCCTGCTCTTCGCGTTCGTGTTTGCCGCAACCTGGGGGGCGACGCCCCTCGCCGCGGAAGAAGGAGCTCCCGAGGTCCGGCTGCCCGCCGACGTGACCTACCGAAGCGCCGAGAACTCGCCCGGTCCGGTGGTCTTCAGTCACACCGTGCACGTACCGTTGGCCGGCGACCGCTGCGTCGCCTGCCATCCCGCCCTCTTCCCGATCCTCCGTCCCACCGAGAAGATCACGCACGCGGAGATGAGCGCCGGGAAGAAGTGCGGCGCCTGCCACGACGGCGTCGCGGCGAGTGGCGTCGAGGACGATTGCGCCCACTGTCACGGGTCGGGAGAGAAACCATGAGCGTCGGCCTCCTGTTCGACTCGACCCGCTGCATCGGCTGCGGCGCGTGCAGCGCCGCCTGCAAGGAGGCGAACGACCTGCCGCTGCCGATCGAAGACCATACCACCGCCTACACGTGGACGGTGGTGGAAGACGTCGGCGGGGCGAAGATCCGCCGGCTTTGCTTTCACTGCGCCGAGCCGACCTGTGTTTCCGTGTGTCCGGTCGCGCGCGCTGCAGAAGACGGCGGCCGGACCCGTGGTCTACGACCCACAGCGGTGCATCGGCTGCCGCTACTGCATCATGGCCTGCCCGTTCGGAGTGCCCAAGTACCAGTGGGACCAACCCGTCCCCATCGTCGGCAAGTGCATCCTCTGCGCCGGCCGTGTCGCGCAGGGGTTGCCGACCGCCTGCGCCGCGGTGTGTCCGACCGGAGCGACTCTGTTCGGCGAGCACGGGTCGCTGCTGCGCGAGGCGCGGAAACGGATCGCGGCCACACCGGACCGCTACGTCGACCACGTCTACGGCGCCAACGAGGCCGGTGGCACCTCCGTTCTCATGCTCGCGGCCGTACCTTTCGCAGAGCTCGGAATGAAGACCGATGTCCCCCGGCAGCCGCTGCCTCTGCTCACCTGGAACGTCCTTTCCAAGATCCCTTCGTTCGTCGGTGTCTGGGGCGTCCTCCTGCTCGGCATCCACTGGATCACCAAGCGGCGCGAGGAGGTCAGCGCCTACGAGGCGCCGCAACGGGAGAAGGAGCGGTGAACTTCGCCGTCGCGAGCCGGCAGGCGGCGCGCCGGATCGGCTTCTGGCCGGCCGTCTGCGGATTGATTCTCCTGCTCTTCGCCGGCGTGGCCGTGCTGCGCTTCACGCGCGGGCTCGGCGCGGTCACCAACCTGAGCGACCGCTTCCCGTGGGGCCTTTGGGTCGGGTTCGACGTCCTCTGCGGCGTCGGTCTGGCCGCAGGCGCCTTCACCCTCACCGGCATCGTGCACATCTTCAACCTGCGCCGCTTCGAGCCGATCGTGCGCCCGACGGTGCTCACCGGGCTGCTCGGCTATCTGCTGGTGATCGCCGGGCTGGCCTTCGATCTCGGACAGCCGTGGCGTATCTGGCACGCGCTGTTTTTCTGGAATCCGCACTCGGTGATGTTCGAGGTGGCGTGGTGCGTGATGCTGTACACCGCCGTCCTGGCGCTCGAGTTCTCGCCGGTGGTGTTCGAGGGACTGCGGCTCGAGCGGCCGCAGCGGATCATGCACACGATCACCACACCTCTGGTCATCCTCGGCGTGATCCTGTCGACGCTGCACCAATCCTCGCTCGGATCGCTGTACCTGATCGTGCCCGCCAAGCTGCATCCGCTCTGGTACACGCCGCTGCTTCCCTACCTGTTCTTCATCTCGGCGATCGGCGCCGGCATCGGCATGACGATCCTCGAATCGCATTTGAGCGAGCGCGCCTTCGGCCGCCATCTGGAGATGGATCTGCTCGAGCCGCTGGCCCGCGGCATGGTCGTCGCGCTCGGGGTCTACGGACTGCTGCGCCTCATCGTCATCGCCAAGAACGGCGCGCTCGCGGCGCTGCTCTCGCCAGGTTACGAGGGCTCGATGTTCCTGCTCGAGTTCACCGTCGGCGTGGCGCTGCCGGTCGGGCTGCTGCTGTTCGAGCGCGTGCGCACGCATCCGACCGGACTGGTGGTCGGATCGCTGCTCGCCGTCCTCGGCTTCGTCATCAATCGGTTGAACGTCAGCGTCACCGGAATGGAGAGCGCAGCCGGCGTACACTACATTCCTTCATGGATGGAGATCACCGTGTCGCTCGGCTTGGTGGCGATCGGCTTCACGCTCTTCGCTCTCGCCGTCCGCTACCTGCCCGTCTTTCCAGAACCCGGCCGCCGGCGGAGCTGAGCCGTGCACACCCGCATCGGACTGCAGATCGTCGTCGCCGTGGGACTCGTCACTGCCCTCGGCATCGCGCTGCTCGCGGCGCTCACGCTGCACACGCAACGCCGCGAGATGATCGAGCAGCTGACGCAGAGCACCGACCTGCTCAGTGAAACGGTCAAGCGCAGCACGCAGGAATACATGCTGGAGAACCGCCGCGAGAGCATCCGGCGGCAGATCGAAGCGATCGGCCTGGAGGAGCGTATCGAGCGCGTGCGCGTATTCAACAAGCAGGGCACCATCGTCTTCTCCTCCGTCCCGGCCGACGTCGGCCGCACCCTCGACAAGCAGGCCGAGTCCTGCTTCGCCTGCCATGCCCAGGGACAGCCGATCGAGAAGCCGTCCGTCCGCGAACGGGCGCGTATCTTCCAGGCACCCTCCGGACACCGCGTGCTCGGCGTCGTCAACCCGATCCAGAACCAGCCCTCCTGCACCAGCGCCGCCTGCCACGCCCACACTCCCGAGCAGACGGTGCTCGGCGTGCTCGACGTCACGGTTTCCCTGCAAGGGGTCGACCGGCAGATCGCCGCGAGCCGCAACCGCATCGCCAGCCTCGCCATCGGCGCCGTCGTCGTCACCAGCCTGCTCTTCTGGTGGCTGAGCCGGCGTCTCGTCGGTCGTCCGGTCGAGGCTCTCACCGCCGGCACGCGGCGCGTCGCCGCCGGCGATCTGACCACCGCCATCCCGGCCGGCGGCCGCAACGAGCTCGGCGAGCTGGCGCGTGCGTTCAACGCCATGACGACGCGGCTCTCGGAGGCGCAGCGCCAGATCACGCAGGCCGACAAGCTCGCCTCGGTCGGCCGTCTCGCGGCCGGCGTCGCGCACGAGATCAACAACCCCCTCACCGGCGTCCTCACCTACTCGTCGCTGCTGCTCGATCGCGCCCAGAACGACCCCGAGCAGCGCGCCGATCTCGAGGTGATCGTGCGCGAGACCAAGCGCTGCCGCGAGATCGTCCGCTGCCTGCTCGACTTCGCGCGCCAGACTCCGCCGCGCCGTCAGGCCACCGACCTGAACGACGTGGCGCGGCGAGCGGTGGCGGTGGTGATGAACCAGTTGCAGCTCAGCCACGTAGCCCTCAACCTCGACCTCGCCGAGGACCTGCCGTCGGTGGAGGCCGACCCGAGTCAGATGCAGCAGGTATTCGTCAACCTGCTCCTCAACGCCGCCGACGCGATCGGCGAACGGGGAGGCGCGATCCGGCTCGCCAGCCACCGCACCGAGCTGTCGCCGCTCGGTAACGAACCCATCCGTCGGGCCGTCTGCCCGAACGGATGCAATCTGCTCGACGCCAGCACACACGTCGGCGGGCTGGTGGCCATACGCATCCTACGCGAGCAGGGCGGCAAGGAGTGGGCGTTCTGTCTCGATCCCGTATACGGCCGCTTCATTCACTCGGCCGAACCCTGCGACGACGGCGTGGTGGCGCCCGCCTCCTGCCCTCGCTGCCACATCTCCCTGGTCGAGCCCGAGCGCGAGTGCGAGCTCTGCGGCGCGCCGACGTTTGCCGTCCGCGGCCCCGGCGACGAACCGATCCGCTGGTGCACGCGCATCGGCTGCCACTTCACCTCGTGGGCAGCGCGCGAGCAGCGCGGTCCGTTGCCGGTGGTCGAAGTGATTGTCGAGGATGACGGGCACGGCATCGCGCGCGAGGATCTGGCCAAGCTCTTCGAGCCGTTCTTCACCACCAAGGGGGTGCGCGGCATGGGCTTGGGGCTGGCCGTCACCTGGGGAATCGTCGAGAGCCACGGCGGAACGGTCGAGGTCGAGAGCGAGCCGGGCGCCGGGAGCCGCTTCAGCGTCCGCCTGCCGCTCGTCGTACCGCAGCGAAGCGAGGCCGTCGCATGACCGACTGCGACGTGCTGGTGATCGATGACGAGCCCGTCGTGCGCGACGCCGTGCGCCGTGTGCTGGAGGCGAACGGTCTGCGCGTCGCGACGGCGGACGACGCCGCCGCGGGGCTCGCCCATCCGGGGCTGGCGGCCTGCCGCCTGGTTCTCTGCGACCTCATGCTGCCCGATCGCTCGGGGATCGAGGTGCTGGAAGAGATCGCCGGCCGGCGTCCGAACTTGCCGATACTGGTGATCACCGGCTATGCGACGGCTGAGCACGCAGCACGGGCTCGGGAAGCGGGAGCCGCGGGCTTTCTGGCCAAACCGTTCGAGGCGGACGAGCTCATCGACGCCGTGCGCGCGGCCCTGGCCGGCCAGCCCGCAAAGGAGGAGGGGCCATGACCGTCCTGATCGTCCTATTGATGTTCGCCGGCTTCGTCGTGCTCGACCTGATCGTCCGTGCTGCGACACACCGCCTGGAGATACGGCGCCAGATGCGCGAACGCGCAGCGGCACTCGATACGGCGCTACGGCTCGATTTCACCCACGAGGCGCCGAGCCTGAAGCGGGCCGAGCTGCCGAGCGCGAAGGCGCGCATTCTCGCCGTCGACGACGAGCCCGTCGTTCTCGATGCGCTGCGCAAGATCCTGACCCTCGACGGCTACAGCGTCGACACGGTGGAGAACGGACCGGAAGCCCTCGGACTCGTGCAGCGCAACGACTACGACCTGGTCTTCACCGATCTGAAGATGCCGGGGATGAACGGGGTCGAGGTCGTCAAGGGCGTCAAGCACCTGCGCCCGGACGTCGACGTCGCCGTCATCACCGGCTATGCGACCATCGATTCCGCCGTCGAAACGATGCGCGACGGGGCCGCGGATTACGTGCAGAAGCCCTTCACCCCGGCGGAGATGACCGCTTTTGCTCGCCAACTGCTGGTGAAGCGACAGGCCCGTCTCGAGGCGCAACGTCTGCCGCCGGTGCGGGTCGTCGCGCTGGCGCTGGCGGATACGGCGCCGGCCAACGCGTTCTGCGTACCCGGCGGCGCCTTCCTCTCCGACGGCCACGCATGGGCGCGCATCGAGTCCTGGGGGCACGTGCGCGTCGGCCTGGACGACTTCGCTCGCAAGGCCCTCGGTCGCATCGAGCGCGTCGACCTGCCGGCCAAGGGCACGACCGTCCGCCGCGGCGAGCCGATCTTCACGCTGCACCGGGGCGGCATCGCGGTGCGATTCCTGGCACCGCTGTCGGGCCGCGTCGAAGCGGTGAACGGCGAGCTGGTCAAGCACCCCGACAGGATCTGGCAGAGCCCGTACGACGGCGGCTGGGTGTGTCTCGTCGACGCCGACGACCTCGCCGCCGAGCTCGTGTCGCTGCGCATCGGCAAGCCGGTGGTCGACTGGTACCAGACGGAGATCACGCGCCTGCGCCAGGTTGGAGGGCCTGCCGACGACGGTGCGCCGCAGGTCGACTGGAGCACGCTCGAGAAGGAGTTCTTCGCCGCGCGCCCAGCCGCGTGACGCCGTCGTATCGCCGCATTCGGACGACGAGTCGATCTTCGGCGGCGGCACGGAGCGACACCCACATCGGCCAGAGCCTTTGGCCTCATGGCGCGTCGTCTACAACGGGGCGGAGGCGCGGCGCAATTGTGCGCGAGCGTCGTTCCGCGGCTCGGACGGAGCCTCGCCCTCCCGGTGGAATCCGACCCTCACCATCTTGGCGGTCTCCGCCAAGATCGCGCACACCATCCCCGGCACGCTGCCGGCGTGAGCGGTCGGGGCGTGCGCCGGCGCCACGATACTCGATCGGCCGGTCGCGCTCCGTCAGCCCCGAAGGGTGTTCGACGCATCCCGTTACCCGAACGCGAGCGGTACCCTTCGGCGCGGAGCTGGGAAAACGCGATCGAGGATCGCCATATCGGTCGCGTCGAGCTCGAACGACGCGGCGCCGGCGTTCTCGCGCAGATGCTCGGGGTCGATCGCCTTGGGGATGGCGAAGACGTTCGGCTCGCGGGTGAGAAAGCGCAGCACCACTTGCCGCGGCGTCTTACCGTGGCGGCGACCGATCTCATCCAGCGCATCGGCGCCCCCGCTGTTGGACCGCGGGAGGCCGTCGAACGGCGTATACCCCACCACGGCCACACCCTGCTCGGCGCAGAAGGGAATCAGATCGCGCTCGATGCCGCGGTGGCCGAGATTGTAGAGCACCTGGTTGCAGGCCAGACGCTCGCGCCCGAGGGCCGCGATGGCCTTACGTATCTCGGCGACGTCGAAGTTGCTCACGCCGATGAAGCGAACCTTGCCGGCGGCGACGAGCTCTTCCATCGCCGCCATGGTCTCGGCGATCGGGTGTCGGCCCGGCCAGTGCAGAAGGTAGAGGTCGAGGTGATCGGTGCCGAGACGGCGCAGGCTCTGCTCGGCGGCGCGAACCGTACCGGCGCGGCTGGCGTTGTGCGGCAGCACCTTGGAGACGAGGAAGACCTCGGATCGGCGCCGCCCGCGCAGCGCTTCGGCGATCACCTCTTCGGCGCCGCCGCTGCCGTACATCTCGGCGGTGTCGATGTGAGTAAGGCCGAGGTCGAGTCCCAGCCGCAGTGCGTCTATCTCGCGGCGGCGCGCCTGGCGGCTCTCACCCATGTGCCAGGTGCCCTGGCCGACCACCGGCACCGGCACGCCCGTCCAGCCGAAGGGCTTCGCAGAGGCGACGCGTGGCATCACCCGTCCATCTTTGCGCGGCTTCGACTCGATCTCAACGGTTCAGGCCGGCGGCACGGTGCGCCCCCGGTCCGGATCCCGCCGGGATCTTCGCTACCTGGAGCGCACGCGGGCATCCAATGGTCATCGGGCAGACGAGACCGGCACCGAGTGCCGCGGTCGTAAAGCCGCACGAGAAACCCGTGTTATGATCCGCGGATGCCGTCGACAGCGACCATCCAGCCGCAGCGCCTGAAGCCGCTCAACGACCGACGACCGCGCGACGGACACTGCGTCGTATACTGGATGCAGCAGTCGCAGCGGGCCGAACGCAACCACGCGCTCGAGTACGCCGTCCAGCAGGCCAACCATCACCGCAAGCCCCTGCTGGTGGTGTTCGGCCTGTTGGACGATTACCCGGCAGCCAACCTGCGCCATTACCGCTTCATGCTCGAGGGGCTGCGCGAAACGCGCGCGGCGCTGGAACGGCGCGGCATTCGCCTGGTGGTGAGACACGGCCATCCGGTCGACGTCGCCTGCGAGGCGGCCGGCGACGCGATCCTGCTCGTCTGCGACCGCGGCTACCTGCGCCACCAGAGGCAGTGGCGCGCGGCGGTCGCCGCGGCCGTCGCCTGCCCGGTCGTGCAGGTCGAATCCGACGCGGTCGTGCCCGTGGAAACGGTCTCGAACAAGGCCGAGTGGGCGGCGCGCACGATCCGGCCGAAGATCCATCGCCTTCTCGCGCCGTACCTGGTCGACCTGCGAACGACGCCCGCCGACAGGGACTCCCTCGGCTTCCGAGACGACGGGCTCGATCTCGAGGATCTCGACGGAACGCTGGCCGCGCTGCGCCTCGATCGCGGCGTCGCCGCCGTCGACCACCTGTTCCGCGGCGGCACCGGCGAGGCGAAACGCCTCCTGCGGGAGTTCTTGGCGCGCCGCCTCGACCGCTACGACGAGAACCGCAATCGGCCGGAGACCGACGACGTGTCCCACATGGGCATGTACCTGCACTTCGGGCAGATCTCGCCGCTGTACGTCGCCCTCCGCATCGGCGACGGCGCCGACCGAGCGCGCGAGAGCTATCTCGAGGAGCTGCTGGTGCGGCGCACGCTGGCGCAGAACTTCGTCCTCTTCACCGAGGCGTACGACGACTTCGAGGCGTTACCCCGCTGGGCGCGGCAGACGCTGCGCGCACACGCGCGCGACCGGCGCCCGTTCGCCTACACCCGAGAGCAGCTCGAGGCGGCGCAGACGCACGATCCGTACTGGAACGCCGCCATGAAGGAGATGCGCCACACCGGCTACATGCACAACTATATGCGAATGTACTGGGGCAAGAAGATCCTGGAGTGGACGGACTCACCCGAGCTCGCCTTCCGCACCGCCCTGGAGCTCAACAACGAGTACTTCCTCGACGGCCGCGACCCCAGCTCCTACGCGAACGTCGGATGGATCTTCGGCCTGCACGACCGCCCGTGGGGCGAACGCGAGGTCTTCGGCACCGTGCGCTATCTCTCCGCCTCGGGACTGGAGCGGAAGTGCGATATCGACGCCTATGTCGCCAAGATCGAGGCGCTCTGTTCTTCGCGGAAAGAGCAGCAAGCCTGATGCGAAGCCCACCTCAGCCGACCTTCGCGACGCAGTGGTTGGTCATCGTGCCGATGCCTTCGATCGTCGTCACGATCGTGTCGCCGGGCTTCAGAAAGGTGCCGCTGGTGCCGCCGACCCCCGAGGGCGTGCCGGTGAAGATGAGGTCGCCGGGCTCGAGCGTACAGATGGCCGAGAGATAGGCGATCAGCTCCGGAACCTTGAAGATCAGATCGCTCGTACGGGCGCTCTGGCGGCGCCGGCCGTTGACGTCACAGGTGATCGCCAGATCGCTCGGATCGGGGAGCTGGTCGAGCGATACGATCGCGGGGCCGATCGGCCCGTAGGTGTCGTACGACTTGCCGAGAGCGAACTGCGGCGGCTTGGCGGCGAATTGCAGTCGTCCGCTCGGAGACGTCCTGACCGCAGGTGAAACCGGCAACCGTCTTCCACGCGTCCGCCGCGGCGATGTCGCGGCCGCGCTTGCCGATGACGACGACGAGCTCGGCCTCCCAGTCGGTCGTCGGCCCGTAGAGGATGACGTCTGCCCGTCGGACCGGTGAGACAGCTCGGAAACTTGGCGAACACCACCGGTATCCGGGGGACCTCCATGCCCGACTCTTCGGCGTGGGCGCGATAGTTGAGGCCGATGCCGAACACCTTCTGCGGCCGTGGTACGCAGGCGCCGAGCGCGACGGACCCGAGCGCGGCGTCCGCCGTGCTCGCGAGAGCGACGGCCACGTCGTGCAGCTCCTCGTGGCGTTCAATGGCCTGCATCGGATCGGCCGAGAAGCGGCCCTTGCTGTGCCGCTCGAGGTCGTAGATGCCGTCGCCGGCAATCAAGACGGCGCGGTCGTTCATCGTCGCGAGGCGAAAAGCCATCCCTTGGTCTCCTTTCCGAGCTCGTTCTCTCGGCTGCTCCGCGCTGCCGCCGCGGACGTTCGTCGATCGCGCGGGCCGCTTGGACTCCGGTCATTTCGGCCGCTTTCTGGCAAGTGCATGCGAGTATGCGCTATGTCCCGTCCAGACGGAAGGCAAACACGAGGAGGCTCCTGCGATGAAGCTGCGCTGGTCCCACGCCGTTGTGTACGTCCGCGATCTCGAGCAGATGACCCGGTTCTACCGGGACGTCCTCGGCTTCGAGGTCAGCGACCGCGGGCTGCTCGATCCCAAGCACCCGGAATTCGAGATGACCTTTCTCTCCCAAGTGGGTAGCGAACACCACCAGCTGGCCTTCGTGCCGGCACGCGGAGCCGACGGTGCGCGGCAGGTCGACCACTTCGCTTTTCGAGTCGACTCGCTCGCCGACGTCAAGGCGGTGGCCGACAGGCTGCGGGCCGACGGCCGCGGCGCCGACCTCAATCCGCTCAATCACGGCAACGCCTGGTCGGTGTACTTCAAGGACCCCGAGGGCAACGGTCTCGAGGTTTTCTGCGACTCCCCGTGGGGCGTGCGCCAGCCGCAGGGCAAGCCCTGGGACCTTTCGATGAGCGAGGAAGAGCTGCGCCGCCAGACGGAGGAGCAGTTCAAGAACGAACCCGACTTCCGTCCGATCGAGGAATTCTACGCCGAGCACCGCCGGCGCCACGGCGAGTAGCTCGAGGAGGACAACATGGGAGCGACGGCAATTGCACTCATCGGCTTCGCCGGCTGGTTTGCGCTGCTCAGCATCGTGCTCGGCGTCTATCGCGTCGGGCTCGTGCTCGGCGGAAAGAAAGTGGCCAACACCTTCGCGACCGATGGGGCCGACCTCGCGCCGTTCGGTCACCGGCTGACCCGCGCGCGCGACAACTGCTTCGAAACGCTGCCGCTGTTCGCCGCCCTTGCCCTGGGGGCCAGCATCACCGGGCGGCTCGACGTCACCGACCCGCTCGCCATGTGGGTCCTGTACGCGCGCATCGGCCAATCGGCGGTGCACGTCGCATCGACCAGTGTGCCGGCGGTGCAGCTGCGCGCCACCCTGTTCTTCGCGCAGATCCTGATCTACGCGTGGTGGGTGATCCGCCTCCTCGCCTGAGACGCTACGAGGACAGTGCGGCGGAGCGTTCGCCGCGAACCTCGGAACGCCGAGCCGTCCGATCATTCCGTTGCGACGCGCTATCCGCTACGTTCCGGTGACCGATGCACCCCGTCCTCATCGATCTCGGTGGCGTCAAGCTCTACACCTTCGGCCTGATGGTCGCGCTGGCCTTTCTGGCCGCGAGCTGGATGGTGTCGCGCGAGCTGACGCGGCGAAACATCCAACCGTCGCACGTGGAAGGCTACCCCCTGATCGCGCTCCTCGGCGGCCTCGTCGGTGCGCGGCTGTACTTCCTCGGCGAGCACTGGAACAGGTTTCTGGGCGACCCCTTGGGATCCCTGTTCACCAACTCGGGACTCACGTGGTACGGCGGCGCGGCGGGCGGTGCCCTGGCCGTGCTGGTCTGGGCACGATGGCGCAAGCAGCCGCTGTGGAGCGTCTGCGATGCGTTCGCGCCCGGATTGGCGGCCGCCTACGCGATCGGACGCATCGGCTGTCAGCTCGCCGGCGACGGGGACTACGGTCGGCCCAGCGACCTGCCCTGGGCCATGGCCTATCCGCACGGCGTGGTCCCCACGCTCGTGCCCGTGCATCCCACGCCCGTCTACGAGATGTTGGCGATGGGCCTCGCGGCAGCGGTCCTGTGGCGGCTGCGCACCCGATCGTGGGCACAGAACGGAGGTCTGTTCGGCCTCTACCTCGTGCTCGCCGGCGCGGAGCGCTTTCTGGTCGAGTTCGTCCGCATCAACACCCGCAGCGTGATGGGTCTCACGGTCGCACAAGTCACCAGCATCGTCGCCGTGGCCGTAGGGCTGTGGATCTTCACTTCACGACGCGGCGTGCCCGCCGCGCGCGCCGCTCCGGTCCGCCCGCCGGCGAAGCGGCCGCAAAGATCCGCCGCGAAGCGCCGCTAGAATCAGGCTGTTGTTATTGGGGTTGGGCCTGGCTCAAGCCTAACAACCTAACCGCCTAGCAACTGATCAACTTGCTTCTTCAGGAAGCTCTTGGCTTCGCCGGAACCGGTGAGCTCCAACCAGACGGGTCCGGTCGCCCCGCACGCGCAGGGAGAAGTCGAGGAAGGCACAGCAGAGGCGCTCGGCGTCGATGAAGCGGCCGAGATCCTCGACCAGGCCCGGCCGCGGTTCGAAGCGCAGCGCGTAACCATCGGAGAGCTCGCGGATCTCGGCGATCTCGCGCGCCAGGGTCCGATCGATTCGTCGCGCCGCGCTCGCTGCGCCGGCTCGGGTAGCGTGCACGCGGCCGGCGTGTCTTTCTTTGGGCATACTCTCTCTTCTCTCAGTCGCCGAGGCCGTCGAGGACGTCGCATCGGCGCAGATCGCCTCCGCAGGAACAGGTCTCCAGAACGGTCCGCAACCGATCCCGCATTCGCGCCAGGTCATCGATCTTCGCTTCGACGTCGGCGAGCTTCTTGCGCGCCAGCTCGCCGGCCGCACGGGCGGAACGACCGCGCGCACGGATCCGCATCAGCTCCTGGATCTCGTCGAGGGTGAACCCCAGGCTCTGGGCGCGCTTGATGGCGCGCACGGCCCGCACCGTATCAGGCGGATACTGGCGGTAGCCCGAGACGGTGCGCGGTGGCCGCCGGATGAGACCACGACGCTCGTAGTAGCGCATGGTCTGAATGCGAACGCCCGCCGCCGAGGCGGCGGCGCCGATTCGCAGGGGGCGCCGGGGACGCTCTGCCTGAGTCATGCCCCGCAGTGTACACGCTATAGCCGAGTATAGGGTCAAGAGGGCAGACGGTGGGGCGTGCTCCAGCGATGCCGGAGCAGCCTGCCCGAGGCTGAGCCTTAGCCCTACTAGCCTGAGCCTCAGCCTGTTCCGAAAGTTTCTCGTCGAATGATCCGGCGTAGACCCGGGGGCGAAACTAACAACCCAACAACCCAACAACCTGCCTTCTCATTTGCAGCGCACCGCCGATCGCGACCCCGACATCACGCAGCGCGGCGACGGACCGGAGCTCGGGTTGAACGAAAGCGCCGCGCACTGGTCGGCGGCGAGCTGGGCGCTGCCGCCGAGGACGATCTGCAGGCTCAGCGGAAGCTGGCTCAGGACGAGGTGGAAATTGCCGTCGCGGCCGACCACCTTGATTCGGAAGAGCCCCGGCGACTCGTTGACGCGGTGGGTGAGCACGACCTTGACGATGCCGCCGATCGTTCCGTCGCGGTCCTTGTAGGTCCAGCGCGTGCCGCTGTTGTTCACCTTCCACAGCGCGCCGCCGGGAATCGGCAGGTCGAACAACGGCGCCCCGCTCTGATCCGCGATCGAGATCTCCAGGCCGTTCGCCACTGGGTCGATCGGCGGGGACAGCGCGGCGAGCTGCATCTCACCCTTGATCTTGAGGCGCTCGTCGCCGGCCGGCACCAGGTTGCGCGAGATCTTCAGCTTCACCTCGGCGATCGTCACGCCGCTCGTGCAGACCGCGGTGGTCGCCGTGGCCGTCGCCGTCGCCGTCTCGGTCAGCGTCGGGGTAGGCGTCTGAGTCGCCGTCGCTGTCGCGGTGAGCGTCGGCGTCTGTGTCGGCGTATCCGTCGCGGTCGGTGTCGACGTATCCACCGGCGGCGCGCTGGTATCGGTCGGCGTCGCGGTTGCCGTCGCCGGGGGAGTCGGCGTATCCGCCGGCGTCGCGGTCTGCGTCGGCGTCTGCGTCGCCGTCGCGGTGGCGGTCTCCGTCGCGGTGGCGGTCTGCGTCGGCGTCGCCGTCGGGCTGGCGGGGATGCTCAGAGGATCGGCCGGATCCGATCCGGCGTCGATCTCGTCGCGGTCGAAGTAGCCGTCCTCGTCGCGGTCGACACCGGCGCGCAGCGACCCCCCGGGCGGCACGGCGGTATACGTCAGCGCCTGGCCCGGCCACGGTCGCGTAGGAACGCAGAGCCGCGTCGCTGAGCGCCGTCTCGGCCGCGCGGTCGCTCTGGAACAGCCCGGCCACCGTGCGGTACCAGCCGCGCTGCTCGCCGCCGACGACGCCCTTGACGATCACCTCGCACTCGCCCAGCGCGGCGCGCTGCAGCAGCAGCTGGATGCGCGGCCCAACGGTAGCGGCATTGGCGTTCGTCAGGGTGATCTGCTGGCCGACGATCGGCGCCAGGTTGGAATCCATGGCCAGAACGAACTGCTCGACGTCGCGGCGCTGCTGATCGCTCTGGAAGCCGACCGTGTCGAGGAAGGCGCTGTTGAACACCGTCGCCTGCAGGAAGCGGAACACGGTGTCGACACTGCCGTCGTGCAGGAAGCCGAAGCCGCGCACCTGGTCGCCCTTGGTGCCGTTGTCGCCGCTGTTGAAGAAGTCCACGGCCGGCATGCCGAACATGCCGACCTTCTGGTACATGTTGCGCAGCTGGGCGATCTTGGTGATCTGCGGCTCGTTCTCGAAGCTCGCCTGACCGTCGGTGCCGAAGTGGCCCCCGGCGGGATCGAGGACGTGGCAGCCGACGCAGTTGAAGCCCAGGCCGCCGCCCGCCGGCAGGCCGTCGGCGCGCCGGCTGCCGGTCATGAAGTTCTTCCCCGCCTGCTGGCTGGCGGTGAGCGAGTTGTCGAGGCTGCGGATCGGGTTGGGCGGATAGGTGATCTGCAGGGCGAAGTCGGTGAACGCCTGCATCTCGGCCGTGCTGAGCTGGCTGTCGCGCCCGACCAGGCCCGGGAAGGCGACGTTGAACTTGTTGAACGCGGCGTTTGCGTCGAACGGGTCGCCGCCGGGGTCGTTGCCGCCGGTGCGGTCGCCGCGCCAGTGCATCGAGCCGTGGTTGGCGAGACCGCGCAGGCTCTGCGTGGTCATCGGGCCCTTCAGCGGATGGAAGTCGAAGAAGGTGCCGCTCGAGGCGAGCGAGCCGAGCTTGACCGGCAGCGGGTTGTTGAGCACGTCGTTGTCCGGGTCGCCGAGGTCCCAGGCCAGACTGTCGAAGTCGCCGAAGACGTGGCATCCGGCGCACGACGCCTCGCCGTTGCTGGAGGTGTAGTGCGCGTCGTAGAGAAAGGGGCGGCCGAGGACGACGCTGGCGGGCTCGGGATCGTAGAGCTGGACGTGCCCGACCTCGCCGCGCGTCACCGTGTCGACGAGCGAGATGCCGTTGTCGAAGCGGGTGAAGACGTAGAGGCGATCGTGCGATTCGTCGAGCAGCAGGCCGCCGGGTCCGCCGCCGCTCACCGCGATGTGGTCGGCGGCGCTCGGGCGTGAACGTGTCGGCCTCGAGCTGGGCGGTGTCGAAGACGCCGACCTCGCCGGAGCCGAAGGCCGCGACGTAGAGCGTGCCGCCGTCCGAGGTGACCGCCATCTCCAGCGGGGTGGCGAGGCTGGCGTCCTTCACGCCGGCCGGCGCCGGGCGGACGTCGTAGTCGATGTGCTTGTTCAGGTGGCGCGGCAGGACGTTCGACCCGTCGAGCACGGTGATGCGCGCCTGGTGCAGGTGTCCCTGCACCGTCGTCCCGCCGAAGGCGGCGGCGAAGATGCCCGGGCCCTCGAAGCGCCGCTCGTTGCGCGCGTCGGTGTTGGAGACGTAGACCGCGCCGCTGACCGGGTTGACCGCCATGTTGAAGAGGATGGTGCCGACGCCGGCGTAGAAGCCTGCCGCGCCGGCGAGCTGAGCCGGGGGGTTGGCGGTGGCGTCGATGGCGAAGACGTCCTTGTCGGGCAGATTGAACTTCACCGCGTTGTTCCAGTCGCGCCCCAGCTCGTCGGTCCACTTGGTGCCGTCGTAGTGCACGACCAGACCGGTCTCGGGACGCTCGGCGCCGGCGTGATTGCGCTCGGGATTGGGAAGACCTCCCGGCATGGTGACGCCCTTGATGGTGCACGAGCCGGCGACGAGATTGTCGGTCTTGTTGCCGTCGTCGCACACCGCCCCTTCGGAAACCGCGGTGGTCCGATTGCCGGATTGGAAGACGGCGGCGTAGACGCGCGTGCCGTCGGGCGACACGGCGAGAGCGCGAGGCGTGTCGCCGAACAGGGTGAGGATGGTGAGCGGCGTACCGCCGAGCGTCGCGCCGAGGTTGGTCGCGTCGAACACCCAGACGTCGGCGCGGCCGACGCCCGCCGTGGTGAGCTGCGGGTCGTTGGGATCGTTCTGGCCGCGGTGGGCCGTGGTGACGAAGGCGCGATTGCCGCCCGGACCGGCGAAGACGATGTCGCGCGGCTCGTCGCCGACCAGCAGCGTGCGCACGACGCGCGGCGGGTTGGCGGCGACGTCGACGACGCTGACGCTGTCCGACAGCTGGTTGACCACCCACACCTCGCCGTTGGTGCGCGCCGCCACGGCCACCGGCTCGAGCCCGACCGGCACCGCACCCGCGTGCGTCAGGTCGCCCATCGCATCGACGTCGAAGATCTCCAGCCGCGCGTCCGGAATGTTGACGGCGAACAGCCGGGTCCCGTCCGGCGACATCGCGAGGGGCCGTACCGGTCCGCTCTCGAACAGAGTGAACGACGCGGCGCACACCCGAGCCGAGAGCGCGGAGATGAAAACGAGCGTGAGCGCCCACACGGGCGCGCGGAGAAGAGCTCTTCCCCCGAACATGTCCCCCCCTCCGAGATCCTGGTACTACGAACGAACGGCGATAGACAACCGAGAACGTGGCCACTTCGTGGCGAAGGGCGTTTGTTTTGATTGACAAATCGAAGGGCCCCTGGCGTTATTGGACCCTCCTGTGAGACATGGGGGAGAGGCACCACGCTTCCGATTCGGCTTCCGATTCCCGCGCGCCCTTCGTACCGGGCGGGAATGGTCGCCGGTATAACCGCGCTCGGCGGAGCGGGATCGGGCGTTCGATCGGGGTCGTGTTCGTCGTCGCCCTCTGCGGGGTCGGCTGCACGCATGAGCAACCCGGCGAGGGGATTCGGGCGTGCGACGAGATCTCCATGCCAGCGCCCCCGGCGCCCGACACCAGCGTCATCCTCATCGTCAACGACACGATGCGCCGCGACCGTGTCGGCGCCTACGGCGGGGCTGCGAAGACGCCCGCGTTCGACGCCTTCGCGAAGGAGAATCTCCTCTTCGAGCACGCGTTCACGCAGGCGCCGTGGACCAAGCCGTCCATCGCCACGTTGTTCACGTCGCTCTATCCGTCGCAGCACGGCGTGGCCACGGACCCGCAGCTGCGCAACCCGTTCGACGTCAAGCGCAGCGGGGCCATCATGGAGACGGACAGCATGAGCGGCGACCTGCAGACCCTGGCGGAGGTCTTCGCGGCCTCTGGCTACCGGACGGCGGCCTTCGTCAGCAACCCGTGGCTCGAGAAGCGCTTCGGCTTCGCCCAGGGCTTCGACGTCTACGACGATTCGTTCGCGCAGTGGGGAGCGCAGGGCGAGGTCGTCAGCCGGGCCGGCCTGAGCTGGCTGCAGAAGCAGCCCCCCGGAAGCAAGTTTTTCCTCTACCTCCACTACCTCGACAGCCATCTGCCCTACGGCGCTCTCGATCGCGAGCAAGTCGAAGGGCACGCCGCGCAGCTCGCCGCCGACCGGCGCCCGCTCAACGAGCAGTCGACGCAGGCCGTCCGGATGATCGCCCGCTTCCCTGACGGCACGTCTCCGCTCAACCTCGGCTATCGGCCGGTGCTCGGCTTCATCGACATGGCGTACGACAACGGCATCGCCCATTTCGACCGCGCCCTCGGGCTCTTCCTGCACGAGTTCGCGCGGCATTGGGCGGCCGACAAGACGGTGATCATCGTCACCTCCGATCACGGCGAAGCCCTGTTCGAGCGCGGCTACGGCAACCACGGCACCGGCCTCTTCGACGACGAGGTCGCGGTCCCGCTGGCGGCGCGCTTCCCCGGCGCCCGCGCCGCCCGGCACCGTGTCGACTGCCCCGTCGGCTTGATCGACATCATGCCGAGCCTGTGCACCTACTTGGGAATGTCCTGCCCGACCGACATGTTCGGCGTCAGCTTCATCCCGCGCACCGACGGCGGGGCACGGCAGCAGGGGCGCCGCTACATCGTCACCGAGGGCGTGGCCCGGAGACCCCAGCACCGCACCATTCGCAACCGGGAGTACAAGCTGCTCTGGGAAAACGGCCCGCGCGGCGACGGGAAGGTCGCGCCGAACCCCTACTCCCTCTACGACGTGGCGCGCGATCCGAAGGAGCGACGCGACCTGCTGCTGGCGGCGAACCGGACCGCCGACAGCGACCGCGTTTTCCAGACCATGTCGGCGGCGCTGCGCGGCGCCGTTCCGAATTTCGCCACCCCCGAACACGCGCGCGCGCCGGTCGACGCCGCGACCCGCGAGCGCCTGCGCGAGCTCGGCTACACGGAGTAGAGCGGATGACCTCGAGAGCGTCCACACTGGCCGCGCAGGCACCGGCAGCGACCGCGCCGCCCCGCCTGTACCTCTTCAACGCCGGCGTCGATCTCTCCGTGATCGCCGGCGGCCTCACGTTCCTCCTCTTCCCGCTCTGCCTGTCCATCTCCTCGCGGCTCGACGTCGCCACGTTTCTGGTCCTGCTGTTCTTCGTGAACTACCCGCACTACATGGCGACCAACTACCGGATCTACCGCAACCGCTCGCAGATCGAGCGCTACAAGATCTTCTCCATCTACATCACCGGCCTACTGGTGCTCACGGCATTGATCGGCCACCTGATGGCGGCGTTCTGGGTCAAGGTCCTCTACACCGTGTACTTCACCTGGTCGCCCTTCCACTACACCGGCCAGAACTACGGGATCAGCCTCATGTACCTGCGGCGGGGCGGCACCGAGCCGTCGAACCGCGAGCGGTGGCTGCTGTACCTGAGCTTCATCTGCTGCTTCCTGATGTACGTCGCCTCCATCAACGGTGGCTCCGGAGCGGCGCCGCTGTTTCCGTTCGTGTCGGCCGGGCTGCCGCCCGAGACAGTGCGGGTCGCCTATCTCGTCCTGCTGGTGGTCGGCGTCGGCTGCGGCGCCGGCTTCCTGGCCGGAGTGGTTCCGCGCACGACGCGGCGGACGATGACTCCCGTGCTGCTGTTGATGGGCGCGCAGTTCGCCTGGTTCGCCGCCGCGACCGGCGTGCCGCTCTTCTCCGAGCAGCTGCGCCTGCAGTGGTTGCCGATCGAGGTGCTGTTCCCGACCATCGCCTTCATGCACTGCGCCCAGTACCTCGGCGTCACGGCCTACTACGCAAAGCGCGACCAGACGAGCGAGAACCGATCGTTCTCCTTCGTGCGCTACTTCGCCGTTCTGATCATCGGCGCGGTGTTCCTGTGGATCGGCACCACGCGCCTCCTCTCTCAGGTCTTCTCGCTCGACTACGGGATCTCCTTCCTGATCATGCTGTCGCTCATCAACATCCATCACTTCCTGATGGACGGCGCCATCTGGAAGCTGCGCGACGGGCGCATCGCCCGGCTGCTCATCACGCCCGCGACCGCGGAGCGGCAAGCCGCTTCTCCGCTCGTTCGACCGGACGCCAGCGCGCGCCAGCGACGCAAGGCGCGAAAGACGAGCCAGCCGGCGGCGCACCCGGCTCCGGCCGGCGGCGCGCCGGCAGCGGAGCGCCCGTGGTGGAATGCTCCCGCCTGGGCGCTCGCGTGCGTCGCCGCCCTGGCCCTGGCCGGAACGGACATCTACTACCGGCTCGGCATCCTGCAGGCGAACCAGGTGTCGCGGACCGGTGACTCGCGCGCGGCGATGAATCTCTACAGCTCGGTGTCGCGTGTCAGCCCGCGCTCCTCCGAGGCCCTCGACGGTCTGGCCTTCTGGGACCTCAAGCTGGGGAAGATCCAGGAGGCCATCGACCACTGGTCGCGCTCCGCCGCCCTCAACCCGACGGAAACGTCCGCCTACGCGCACATCGGCCTGGGCGAGGCCTACCTCGACGCCGGTCGGCTCGACGAGTCGATTCGCCACCTGCAGAAGGCGATCGAGCTCAGCCCGCAGGAGCCTTCGTCGTACATCCTCCTCGCCCGCGCCTACGACCAGCAGGGCGATCACGCCAAGGCCGAGGAGACCCGGGCGCACGCGCCGCGAGCCGCCCCAGCCCCCGCCGCCGCCAAGCGGGTCTTCTACTGAACGTGCTGAACGTGCTGATGTGCTGACGTGCTGACGTGCTGACGTGTCGAGTGCAGCGCGACCGGTGACCAGGCGGGTGGCTGGCCGCGACGAAGTGCCGGTCGTAGCCGGAGACCTCCGGCCCATGCCCTCACCAGCCCACGCTGCTGGTCGGGAGCTTGCTCCCAAATCCTGCCCATTTGTGCTAGAAACTAGGCCTGCGACCTTATGGAGGACTGATGCGCGCGGCGACGGTACAAATTCTACCTCGCGGAAACGTGATGCTTCCGGCCAGGCTTCGCGCCAAGTACGGACTTGATGAGGGAGACAACCTGACGGTCATTGATCTGGGTGGGAGCATCCTGCTCACACCGGAGGTGCCGGTGGTGTCAGAGCGTGCCGCTGAGATCGAGCGACTCCGGCGGGCGGCTGGTCTCGACATCGCGGATCTGACCTCGGGGCGGGTCGCGCGGCAGAAGCGTCGTGGCTCCCGCAAGCGGAGCTGACCGCGCCCACGGCACCGGACGCCTGGTTCGCGTCTTTTGCGATGCCGACGTGCTGATTGCCGGCGCGGCATCAACGACGGGTGCCAGCCACATCCTTCTCCAGCTATCCGAGCTCACACTGATCGATTGTGTGAGTTCGCCGTTGGCGGTTCACGAGGCTGAGCGCAACATCGCAGCGAAACTACCCGCCGGTGTCACTGGTCACCGGTCACTGGCCACGGTTTTTCAGAGGTCGCGCGCCACGGCGAGGACCGAGGAGCGCCGCCGCCCTTCGTCCAGGGCTACGAGCTCTTCGAGCTCCACGCCGCCGGCGGCCAGGGTGCGGCGGAAGTCGGCCTCGTAGGTGACCCGCCCGAAGTCGATGGTGGTGGCGAGCCGCAGCAGCGGCTTGAGGATCTCGACGGCGCGCGAGCGCTCGTGCTCGAAGGTCTGGGTGAAGTACAGCCGCCCGGCCGGCACCAGCAGAGAGCAGACGTGCCGCAGCGCCGCTGGCGGGTCGGGGAGCAGCATGAAGCTGGCGCTGAAATAGGCGGCGTCGTAGGGACCGCCGTGGTGATCGTAGACGGACTCGAGCCGGGCGGTGACGCGACTCCCGAGTCCGGCCTTTGCGATGCGGCGATCGCAGTGCCGCACGTAGGAGGCGTCCACGTCGACGCCGGTGACGGAGACGTCCTTGCCCACGACGAGATCCGCATTGGCGAGCAGCGCGCCACCGGTGCCCATTCCGACGTCGAGCAGTCGGCAACCTCGCGGCAAACGTTCCAGAACGGTCCGATACCAGCCGGCCGTCAGGCGGACGATCGCCGCATCGTAGATCAGAACCCGCGCACTTCCCGCCGGACCCATGGACCGCCTGCCTCACCTCGATACCCCGCGCACTCTGCTCAGAGCGCTACGTTCACGACCTGCAGATCGCAGTACTCGTCGATCCCCCAGTGCCCGTTCTCGCGGCCGACGCCGCTCCACTTCACGCCGCCGAAGGGAGCGTCGTGGCTGAGGTCCATGTGCTTGTTGACCCAGACCGTGCCGCACTCGAGGCGGCGCGCCACCTCGGCGGCGCGGGCGACGTCGGCCGACCACACCGAGCCGCTCAGGCCGAAGCGCGTGGCGTTCGCCTGCGCCAGCGCGTCGTCCAGGTCGCGATACGGAACGATCGGCAGCGCCGGACCGAACTGCTCCTCGGCGACGAGGCGCGCTTCGGCCGCGAGATCGGCGACGATCGTCGGCTTGTAGAAGAAGCCCTCGCCGTCGAGCCGGCCGCCGCCGGCCAGGATGCGACCGCCGCGGGCGCGGGCGTCGTCGACCAGGGAGATCACGCGCTCGAGCTGCGGCCGGTTGCTCACCGGACCGAGCTCGGTAGCGGCGTCGAGCGGGTCGCCCATCTTCGCGCCGCGCGCCAGCGCCGCCAGCTCCTCGCACAGCGCCTCGTAGACGCTCTCGTGCGCGTAGATGCGCTTGACCGCCATGCAGATCTGGCCGGAGTTGAAGAAGGCGTTCCAGAACAGCGCCGGGGCGATGGCGCGCGGGTCGGCGTCGGGCAGGACGATGGCGGGGTCGTTGCCGCCGAGCTCGAGCGTCATCCGCTTCAGGTCCTCCGCCGCCGCGCCCATGATGCGCTTGCCGGTGGCGATGCTGCCGGTGAACGCCACCTTGCGGGTCTGCGGGTGCGCCACCAGGAGGGCGCCGACGTCGTCGTCCCCGCCGAGCACGTTGAGGGCCCCCGGCGGCACCACGTCGCGGACGGCGGCGGCGAGCGCCAGGGAGGAGAGAGGCGTGAACGGCGACGGCTTGGCGACCACCGTGTTGCCGACCAGGAAGGCGGGCGCGATCTTCATCGCCAGCGTCGCCACCGGATAGTTCCAGGGCGTGATCGCCGCCGTCACGCCGAGCGGCCTCCTCTCGAGCGTGACGCGCGTCCCCGCGTCCTCGCGCAGCACCTCGCAGGACACGGCTTCGCCAGCGTACAGCCGGAAGATCTGCGCCGCCCCCTGCGCCTCGGCCACTGCCATGGCGAGCGGCTTCCCCTGCTCCGTGCAGATCAGCCGCCCGATGTCCTGCGCCGCGGCCTCGATCGTATCGGCCATGCCGCGCAAGGTCGCCCGCCGCTGCTCATCGTCGCGCGACCACTCGCCGGCGAAGGTCCGCGCAGCAGCCGCCATTGCCTCGTCGACCTGCTCGACGCGAGGCATGCGGGCATGTGGCGAACGGCGCGCCCGTAGCGGGATTGACCACGTCGAAGGACTCGCGGCCGGCGACGAGCCGTCCGTCGATCAGGTGGGTGAAGGTCGGCATGGGAATCGCCCCCTCAGTCGGCCGCGAAGCGCTTCTTCAGGCCGTAGAAGTGCAGCGGCGTGTCCCACAGCACGGCGTCGAGATCGCTGCCGGCGAGGCCGCTCTCCTCGGCTCCCTCGAGGAACTCGTCGACGGCGTTGGGAAACGGCGCGTCCGGATGCGGGAAGTCGCTCGCCCAGAAGACGTGTCCGGCGCCGACGCGGGCGACCGTCGCGCCGACCAGGCGGTCCTCGGGATCGGAGGAGATGGCGCACTGGCGCGCGAAGTACTCGGACGGCGCCAGCGACAGGTCCTTGCACTCCGAGTCGCGCATCCACTCGCGGTGCTGGTCGAGCCGCGTCAGCCAGTAGGGAAGCCAGCCGGTGCCCGACTCGAGGAAGGCGACCCGCAGCCCGGCGTGTCGCTCCAGCGCCCCCTCGACGAACAGGCTGGCGAGCGCCGCCATCTGCTCCATCGGATGGGAGAGCAGGTGGCGCAGGGTGAAGCCGGCGAAGCGCTCGGCGCCGATCGTCGGCCCGCGCACGCCGAGGCCCTCGTGCACCGCGAGCGCCAGCCCGCGCTCCTCGAGAGCGTCGTAGAGCGGGTCGTAGGCGCGGTCGCCGAGGTTGCGGCCGTAGAGGTGATTGGGGCGGGCGAGGACCCCGACCAGACCGAGATCGGCAGCGTGCCGCGCTTCTTCCGCGGCCAGAGAGGGATCGGCGAGCGGCGCGATGCCGACGGCGGCGAGGCGCTTGGGATCCGTGGCGCAGTAGGTGGCGATCCACTCGTTGTAGGCGCGGCAGGCGCGCGCCGAGGAAGCCGCGTCGAGGTGCGGCTGGAAGGGAACGAAGAGGCCCAGCGAGGGATAGACGACCGCGGCGTCGATGCCCTGTGCGTCCATCGCCCGCAGGTACGACCGGGCATCGAAGCCGTTCTCGATCTGGTCGCGCAGGAGGTCGATGTTCCCGCACGGGATCATCGGCGTGTTCGGCGCCAGGTCGATGGCTTCCGCCCCGCCGGCGGCGCCGAACAGCCCGCCCGGCTCGATGACGTGAGCGTCGGCATCCAGGATGCGCCGGCCGTCGTGCATCTGCGTCCTCCTCACTGCCGCCGCGCGGCGAGGGCGCCGTCGAGCGGCAGAACGGTCCCGCTGACGTACGAGCTCGCGTCGCTGGCGAGGAACAGCACCGCCTCGCAGACGTCATCGGCGCTGCCGAGACGGCGCATCGGCACGTTCGAGGTGACCAGGCGCACGATGGCTTCCGGATCGCCGCTGCGCTCCGCGGTGCGAATGAACAGGCCGGTGTCGCAGGCCGACGGGGAGACGACGTTGACCCGCACGCCGGCCGGCGCGTGCTCGATCGCCGCCTGCTTGCACAGGTTCACCAGCGCCCCCTTGGACGCGCAGTAGGCCGCATAGCCGGGCTGTCCGATCGCGCCCAGTGTCGAGCCGAGCGCCACGACCGCCCCGCCGCCGCTGCGCTCGATGGCCGGGATGCCGTACTTCATGCACAGGAAGGGGCCCTTCAGGTTGACGTCGAGCACGCGCTGCCAGGCGTCGTCCGACGTCTCTCCGAGATCGGACCGCGTCTCGACCGCGGCGCTGAGCACCAGGACGTGCAGGCCGCCGCTTTCCTCCGCGACGCGCACCAGGGACTCGACCTCGCTGGCACGCGTGACATCCATGGCGACGGCGCGCGCCGCGCCGCCGCGGTCGGCGATGTCGCGCGACACGCGCTCGGCGCCCGGTCCGTCGACGTCGGCGACGACGACGCGAGCGCCCTCGCGGGCGAGCCGCGTCGCGATCGCCGCGCCGAGACCGGAGGCGCCGCCGGTCACGATCGCCCCCTTGCCGCTGAAGCGCCTGTCGCTCATCGCAGCGCCGCCAGGCCGCCGTCGCAGGGGATCACCGCCCCGCTCGTATAGGCCGACGCGTCGCCGGCCAGGAAGAGCGCCACGCGGGCGATGTCTTCCGCCGTGCCGAGGCGGGCGAGGGGAAGGTTCTTGCGCAGGCCGGAAAGGAACCCCTCGGGGTCGGGCATGGCCTCGGCCACCTTGCGGAAGCGCGGCGTGTCGATCGATCCGGGGGCGATGACGTTGACGCGAATGCGCGGCGCCAGCTCGGTGGCGAGCTGGCGGCTCAGCGCCACCAGCCCGGCCTTGGCCGCCCCGTAGGCGGCGTAGCCCTCCGAGCCGATCAGGCCGAGCACCGAGGCCGTGTTGATGATGCTGCCTCCGCCGCCGGCGAGCATGTGCGGCGCCGCGGCGCGGCAGGCCCAGAAGATCGCCGACAGGTTGGTGGCGATGGTCAGGTCCCACTGCTCCTCGGTGCAGTCGACCAGGCGGCCCGACATCTGCACGGCGGCGTTGTTGTACAGGACGTCGAGGCGCCCGAAGCGGTGCATCGTTTCACTCACCATGCGGTCGTCGTCGGCGCGGACCGAGACGTCGGCGTGCAGCGCGACCGCCGCGCCGCCGGCTGCCTCCACCAGGCCGACCGTCTCGCGCGCTCCCGTCGTCGTTCAGGTCGGCGACCGCGACGCGCGCGCCGTGCTCGGCGAACAGCAGGGCCGCGGCGCGCCCCTGCCCCGAGGCTCCGCCGGTGATCAGCGCGACCTTCCCGGCCAGCGACGTCGCGGCGGCGCTCACTCTTCCTCGACCTCGATCGCGTCCTCGGGGCAGTTGTCCGCTCCGAGGCGGGCGTCATCCTCGAGATCCGCCGGCACGCTCGCGTTCGGGATGCGGCAATGGCCGCGCTCGTCCTCTTCGAACAGCTCCGGGGCCAGCTCGTAGCAGCGTCCGTGGCCGACGCACTTGTCGGGGTCGACGCGAATCTTCATCGCGCACCTCCCTTCGCTTCCCAGATCAGCGGCAGGTACTGCACCTCGCGGATGCCGGGGCTGACGCGCGGGATCTCGCCGGCCTTGATCGCGTAGTTTGGAATGCGGCGGTGCCACTCCTCGAGGGCGACGCGCAGCTCCATGCGCGCCAGGTGCGAGCCCAGGCAGCGGTGCGGCCCGGCGCCGAAGGCGACGTGCCGGTTGCGCTGGCGGTCGAAGTCCACCCGCCGCGCCTCCTCGAACTCCGCCTCGTCGATGTCCGCCGCGCCGATGAGCAGGTTCACCATGCTGCCCGCCTTCAGCGCGACGTCGCCCACCGTGACGTCCTGCTTCATAATGCGCGGCACGAGCATCACCGGCGTCTCCCAGCGCAGCAGCTCCTCGACCGCGGCGGGAACGACGGCCGGATCCTCGGCCAGGCGGCGGCGGTGGTCGGGATTCGAGGCGAGAAAGGCGATGCAGCAGCCGAGCGTCGCGGTCACCGTGTCCAGTCCGCCGAGCAGAAAGAGGAAGGCGATGTCGAGGATCTCGTTGTGGCTCAGCTTGCGGCCGTCCAGCTCGGCCTGCGTGAAGTAGGTGACCATGTCGTCGCGCGGGTGCGCGGTGCGCTCCTCGATGAGGTTCTCGAAGTAGGCGTAGATGCGCTTGCCGGTCTTGGCCCGGTAGGCCTTGGCGGCCTCGATGTCCATGGGCGCCACCGGCGGGCGGATGATGCCGTTCTTGAGCTCGAGGAACAGGTCGAGATCCTCCTGCGGCAGGCCCATCAGGGACAGAAAGGCGCGGCACGGCAGCGGAATGGCGAAGGCCTCGTCGAACTCGCACTCGCCCGCGTCGGCGAAGCCGTCGAGCAGCTCGTTGGCGTGGCGGCGGACGTCGTCCTCGATCTCCTGCACCCGCTTGCGGGAGAAGCGCACGTCGAGGATCTTGCGGTAGCGAACCTGCGCCGGCGGGTCGATCTGTTGCGGGATCATCGGCCGCTCGGTGCCGAGCCCGACGTGCATGTCGACCTCGGACGAGAAGATCTCCGGATGGCGCAGCGCCCAGATGACGTCCTCGTAGCGCGACAGCACCGGATGGCCGAGAAAGATCGTCTTCGCCACCCGGTGGTGCTCGAGCACCGTCGCATAGACCGGCTGGGGATGGGCGGTGAACTCGGGATCGATGAAATTGATCTCCCCGCTTTCGGGATCTGGGTTGGCCGTCGCCATGCTTCCTCCTCGAGATGTGTCCTGGCCGGCCGCTCGAGCCGCTTCGCCCGCGCCGGCAACGTGGCCCCGAGCCTGACCGAATAAGACAAACCATGTCAAGGGTGTCTCACGGATCTGGGTCAGTTCGATCCGTGCAGCCGGGACGGCCGCACCACAACCACAACGGGGCAGACATGGTGGATCGTCCAATCTCGTAGCCGCAGGCATCCCGCCTGCGCGAATCTCGTTGTGGTGCGGGCGTCTCCGCCTGCACGAACGTTGTGATGCAGGCATCCCGCCTGCACGAGCGTTGTGGTGCGGGCGTCCCGCCTGCACTCTTCCCCGCACGCCACACCGCCTCGGCTCGGCGTGGACATTGGTACGAGCCCCCACCGCCGCTATAATGGAGCGCATGCCCGACGTCGCAGCCATCTATCATCGCACCAAGGAAGTGAACATCTACCCGCTGGGCGGGGACCGCTTCCTGATCGAGGCGTTCCTCCAGGACGAGGTGCACGACGTGCACGCCGAGGTCGAGATCCTCCATCCGTCGCTGGAGATCGTCGCCGCCCGCAGCCAGGTGCGCAACGGACCGTTCACCAACGTCTGCAACATGACCCACCCGAACATGGACCGCCTGGTGGGTATGCGGGTGGAGCGGGGGTTCACCGGAGAAGCGCGCGGGATCGTCGGGGGACCGGTGGGATGCCATCGCGTCTCGGAGTTGCTGGTCGAGATCGCCCAGGCGGCGTACCAGCTCCACTTCGTACGTCTCTTCCAGTCGACGCCGCCCGAAGAGCGGGCGCGCGAAGACGACCCCCCGCGGCGTCACGCCTACGTCATGGAGAACGTACCCGGCATGCGCAACACGTGCTTCTCGTACAGCGAGGGCAACCGCGCCCTGATCGCCGAGCGCGCCGAGCCCCTGCGCCTGCGCGCGCAGCGCATGCCGGTGCGCCGCATCGAAGAGTCCTAGAAGGCTGCCGAGGGTTCCTCAGCCCCAGCCCCTTGCCTTTCTCGGCCCTGCGAGCGGAACGATCACCTCCGTTCCGCCACCGCCAGCATCCAGAAGCGGTGCTCGTGCAGCACCTCGACGCCGGCGAGCCCAGCTTGCTCGAGCCTCTCCTCGAGCTCGCGACGCGTAAACGAGTGGAGGCCGAGAAGCCGGTCGCGTGTCGCGGCGGCGCGACGTCCTCTATCCGTATCGTCCGCCCGTACGACCGCGGTGGTGAAGCGCCCACCCTCGACCAGGACGCGATGCACCTCCTTCAGCGCCTGGGGAACGTCGGGAAAGAGGTGAAGCGCGCCGCAGCAGTTGACCACGTCGAAGGTGGCGGAGCGGAACGGCAGCGACAGCGCGTTCCCGCGCAGGAGATCGAGGTTCGGCACCCGCTCGGCGCGCGCCCGGCGCTGGGCGTAGGCCAGCATCGCAGGCGAGTAGTCGAGACCGACGATGCGCCCGCCGTGCAGGCGCCGGGCGAGGGGCCGCGAGTAGATCCCGGGACCGCAGGCCAGATCGAGGACCTCGCTCGCCTCCTCGAGGCGAGCCGCGCGCGCGATACACTCCAGCTCGCGCTCGAACGAGATCCCCATGAGCGCGGTGACGATCGGGTTGCGCCGCCACAGGCGGCTCTCGTAGATCGAGACGACGAAGGGCGACTCCATCGCCCGCTGCCCTAGACCGCGCGGATCTCCGAAGGACGGTGCGTTCATGGCCCCAGTTGGCTCGGCTCCCTCGCTCTGGCGACAGCCGTTATGCCCGCGAAAGCGGGCATCCAGCGGGGTGGAAGCGGGGTGTCCCTGGATTCCTGCTTTCGCGGGAATGACGAATTGAGTCCGCATCCGGACTTTTTGTGTAAAGCCGCATCGGCTTTGCCCGAAATCGGCCCCATCCCCGTGCTCTGTTGTCTGCTGGTGAGTGGTCAGGGCCCGACCGTCCCTTTACCAACAACGAACAACGAACAACCAACAACCCAACAACCTTCGGTAAGGTCATAGAGAGATCCACTCGTCCCTCTCGTAGTCGAAGTAGCGGGCGACCCGCGCGCCGTCCCAGTGATAGCGCAGATGTCGCGCCTGGACCGGGATGCCCACGGCACGCGGGCGAAAGGCGCCGACGCATTGGCCGCCCGCGTCGCGCACGCTCGCGTAGACGACACCGTTGCTGCCGGCGGCGCGGAGAGCTGCTCCGAACGGCTGGCTGTCGGCGTAGGATTCCGGAGCGAGGATCTTCGCGCGCAGCGCGGCCGGCAGAGACGCGACGTCGGCGAAGCGGTTGTCGATTCGCCCGACCAGCACCCGCATGCTCTCGTACCGCGGCCCGTCGCCGCCGGCGGCGGCGTAGCGGCCGAAGTGGTAGGCCGTCTCGCGGATCGCCGTGCGCAGCGCGCGCGCCGCATAGTACACACCGTACGACCCGTCGCTGAACCGCGAGCCGGTCGGGTTCAGGTGCGTGAAGGACGCCATCACGAAGCTCGCCCCGGGCCCGCTGATCCGCTCCTCGAGCGGGACGAGGCGGATCTCGCCGACCTCGATCGCGCAGCCGCGGGTTGACCGCATCTTCCGCCGCGATCAGGGCCTCCCACACGCGCGGGTCGGCGGAAACGCGCTCGAACAGATCGATGGGCGGATAGCGTTCGGCGACGATGCGCGTCGCGCGCGACCACGCGACGCGCCGCTGGCGCGGGTCAGTCGGCATGGATGACCAGAATTCGATCCTCGATCTGAAAGAAGGAATTCACCACGAAGTTTGCCATGAGCCGCGCTCGTTCGAAGACGCATGAAAAAGGCAACCTCGAAGAACCCGAAGGTAAAGAAGGTAAGACCGGTAGCGCTGGGCGAAGATGATGCGATCCGCAGATGCCGCCGGTCGAGCCCTCATCTTCTTTTCTTCTTCGTGTTCTTCTCTTCTTCGTGCTCTTCGTGTCCTTCGTGGTTGCCTTTTTCGGGTACCGCATCTTCGCATCCGTTCTCGAAGAGGGGTTTCTTAGCCCGCGATCTCCACACTCCCATGAGGGCCTTCCCCGATCGGGCTACGACCAGGGAGAGCGGGCCGCGTCGAGATAGGCGCGAACGGCGGCGAGATCGGTGACGTCGCCCGCCGCCATGCGCTCGAGCGGCGAGTGGCCGCCGAAGTGCCGGTTCGGCTTGCGCACCCAGGCATCCGCCTGGGCCGGATCGGCGTACAGGATCTGCAGCGCCTTGTAGATGCCGGCGACGTATCCGATACGCCGCATCGTATCCTCCGGCACGCGCCGCGTGCGCGCCGCCTTCCACTCGAAGAAGGTCCTCTCCGGCGGAGATCCGAGGAGGCGCCGCATCTCGGCGTTTCCCACTCCCCAGATCTCCATGATCCGGAAGAAGCCGACCATCGCCAGCCGTTGGCGTTCCTCCTTGCCCTGCTCCGGAAGAGCCGACTCCCGTGTTTCCAGATTATGCATATCTGCACTAATATATCCAATTGCGCAGATCTGCAATAGGACGGTGTAGCCGTGCCGGGGGGTGTTGCCGCGCCGGAAAGGCAGTACTCCGCGCTCGCTTCGCACTCCGGCACGCCGCCCTCCGTTCTGCCGTGCGAGTCATCATGCACGCTGCTTTGCCCGGAGAGCTGAAAGCGACGGAGATCCAACACTGGGACACTGAAGTAGGGGAATTCCCCAATTGATGGCCGGCTTTCCGGCGTGACATCGTGCGTCGCACGGGAGGTTCGGCGACATGGTGCGAGTTTGCCTCTTCGGTCCGTTCTCCATGAAGGCTGCGGAAGATTCGGGAGCCGGCCTGCGCGCGCAGAAGCCGTGCGAGCTCTTGGCGTACCTGCTTCTCCATCCGCACACGCATCGGCGCGAAACGCTGGCGAGCATGCTCTGGGGCGAAGCGTCCACGACGCAGTCGAAGAAGTACCTGCGCCAGGCGCTCTGGCAGCTGCAGACGGCGCTGCGCCAGAAGGGGGGAAAGCCCGGCGTCTTGCTCCTGACGCCGGATACGGTGCGGATCAATCCGGCGAGCGCGGTGAGAACGGACGTCACGGAGTTCGAGGCGACCTGTGCCGCCGTGCGAGGCATCGACGGCGAGAGCTTCGACGTCGCAGCGTTGGAGCTCGTCCAGAAAGCGGTCGACCTCTATCGCGGCGAGCTCCTGCACGGATGGTACTCGGACTGGTTGTTCTCGGAGCGCGACCGGCTGCAGGAGGCCCACTGGCCCTCCTGGACAAGCTCCTCGCCTACCACACGGCGCGCGGCAATCTCGACGACGGTCTGGCCTGCGGCGCCGTGATCCTGCGACACGATCGGGCGAGAGAGAGCTCGCACTGTCAACTGATGCGCCTCCACTATGCCGCCGGAGATCGCGCCGCG
Source organism: uncultured bacterium (assembly GCA_963721115.1). GTDB lineage: Bacteria > Desulfobacterota > Binatia > HRBIN30 > CADEER01 > CAVRIA01. The sequence goes on along the minus strand of CAVRIA010000009.1, from coordinate 59,418 downwards.
GCCCTGCGCCAATACGAGCGCTGCACGGCCGCCCTCGCGCAGGAGCTCGCGGTCGAGCCCTCGGCCGCCACCGTCGCCCTCTACGAGCAGATTCGCGACGAGAAGGAGTCCATCCGCGTGGCTCCCCGCCTCCTTCCGCCGCCGCCGTCGGCTGCCGCCCTGCCCGAGATCCTGAGTCATCTGGAGCAGGTGAAGCGACTTCTGGGCACGTTGCAGGAAGAGGTTCATCAGAACATCGCGCTGGTGCGCCGGGCGCTCGACGGGAAGTCCATGCCGCCGCTCGCTTCGATGAAAGCCGTTCACCCGGCGTCGGGGCGCAGGCTGCACATCTGAGTCGGCGGACAGAGTGAATCGATGCCGTTCTTCGCGGGTGTCGCGCATTTTGCCCTTGCCGGCATTCCCGCGGCGGCAGTAGATTGTCCTCCACTTGGGCGTTGATTTTTCCTCTCTTTGCGCCCGGCATGCCGCTGTGACGCGGGGAGGCGATTCGGAGGAGTGACCACGCGCTGCGCGCACCCGAAGACTCGCGGAGGGGACGAGGAGGCCCCACGCGCTCGGCTCGTGGGGCCGAGCCCATCGGAGCGTGAAGCGCGCACGGGGGCGAATTTCCAAAGGAGGGCTCGGATGCAGACAGAGAGCGCGTCGCGAGAGAGGAATCCGCTTCACGGAGCCGTCGACGCCGCCACGGCGGCGCTTCAGGGCGGGCTGGCGACGATCGAAGGCGTCCACAAGGCGATTGCCCGCAAGCCCTTCGCTCCGCTTCGCCTGGCGCCGGGCGTCGCCGAGGTTTCCGAAGTCGTCCGCTTCGTTCACGACGGCGTCACGAGCCTCGTCTACGGCGGGCTTCGCACCGCCGTCACCGCCGCCGGGGGCGCGGCGCGCCGGGCGGCAATACTGGCGGCGGACGAGAACCGGGAGATCGAGCCCGGCTCGGCGGCGGGCATGGCCGTGGCGGCGCTGAACGGATTTGCCGGCGACCGTCTGGTGCGCGACGCCAATCCTCTCGCAACGACCATGGGTCTCCGGCATCGCGGTCGCCACGTGTCCCCGGATCGCGCATCGCTGGCCACCGCATTTCCCGACGCCTCACCACGGCTGGCCGTCTTCGTACACGGCCTGGCCTGCGACGAGAGCTGGTGGCGACTGCACGCCGAGCGGCACTACGGCGATCGCCACACGACCTACGGCGCGCGCCTCCGGAAGGATTTCGGCTACACGCCGCTCTACGTGCGCTACAACACCGGCCTGCACGTTTCCGACAATGGCCGGCAGCTGGCCCGGCTTCTCGATCAGGTCGCGACCGAGTGGCCCGTGCCCGTCGAAGATCTCCTCGTGATCGGGCACAGTATGGGTGGCCTGGTCAGCCGCAGCGCCTGCCACTACGGCCAAGAGGCCCGCCGCGATTGGGTTCGCGCGGTGCGCCATCTCGTCTTTCTCGGCTCGCCGCACCTGGGAGCGCCGCTGGAGAAGGGAGCGAACGTCGCCGGGTGGCTGCTCGGACTGACCGACATCACGCGGCCGTTTGCGGACCTCGTGAATGGGCGCAGCGCCGGCATCAAGGACCTGCGCTTCGGCTCGCTCCGCGACGAGGACTGGCAGGGAGTCGATCTCGACGCCCTGCTCGCCAATCGCACCGGCCACGTCCCGCTTCTCGAAAGCGCCAGTCATTACTTCGTCGCGGCCACGCTGACCCGCGATCCGCGCCACCCGCTCGGCGTCGTCATCGGCGACCTGCTGGTGCGCGAGCCCAGCGCCTCCGGCCGCGGCCGCCTGCGCCACATGCAGTTCCCGCTCCCCACCGGCCGGCACTTCGGCCCCATGCACCACCTCCAGCTCCTCAACCACCCCGACGTCTACGAGCAGCTCCACCGCTGGCTCGGGAAGGACCGCGCCTTGCGCCAAGAGAGTCTCTCGATTTTCTCGTCGAGAGACGAGCGACTCCGACTTCCCCCTTTGGAAAAGGGGGATTGAGGGGGATTTGGCCGAACGAATCCATTTCAAAATCCCCCCTGACCCCCCTTTTCCAAAGGGGGGAACATGGAGCCTCGAGAAAATCGACAGACTCAAGAGGGAGAGGAGCGCGTCTGAGTCCGGAATGAATCGCGCGCAGTGACGCGAAGGCGCAGAGGGCTGCCTCGTTGAGCTAGTACTCGTTTCGATCTGACAGAAATCCTCACCACGAAGAACAGTAGAGTAGAGGAGTGAGCGACAGTGGAGAAGACCTGCGACTCACTCCCCCCTCGTCGAACCGGACATGCAGATTTCCCGCATCCGGCTCTCGCCATGGTTGTCGCCGTCGGCATGCGCAGGCAGTTGAGCGGTTGTGCCTCACAGATACACCAAGCCCAAACGCTTGAAGTGCTCATAGTAGGTCACCCCTTCCGGCGGTCGGAAGGGCCGTTGGCTGCGGCGGCGCACGTGGCGCGTGAGCCGCTGACGTGTGTAGGTATTGACCTCCCGGAAGGCTTGGCGCGGGTGTCCGAAGCGGAAGTAGTTCGCCCAGCCGATGAGCCGTCGATTGGTCTCACCGATCAGCCGCGGCAAGGCCTTGAAGCATCGCTTACTGCTGGTCTGCTCACGCAACGCCTCTCGCATCCGTGCCACCGACTTCTTCGCCGGGAACACATTCAGGTAGCGCTGGCCGCGTCCGAGTCGGTCGCGGTCGTAGCGGAACGTGAACCCGAGGAAGTCCAGGCTCGCTCCTTCCTCTTGCAGATGCACCACGCGGGTCTTCTCCCGGTTGATCTCCAAGCCCATCCAGGCTTCCAGCTTCTTCTCGATGAAGGTGTTGAGCTGCGGGCTCTGGTAGCGCGCCAACACCACGAAGTCATCGGCGTAGCGCACCAACTTCGCCTTCGCCCAGTGCGCCGGACCTCCCGGCGCATGGAACACCTTGTCGAACCAGTGCAGGTAGAGGTTGGCCAGCAGGGGCGAGATCACCCCGCCCTGCGGCGTGCCGCTTGTCGGCCACGTGGTCCGCTTCGGCCCGCCTGCTGTGGCGGGGGGCTCGACCACGGCGACCTCCAACCAGCTGCGAATCAGGTGGAGGACCGACCGGTCTGCGATTCGCATGCGCAGACAGGCCATCAGCTTGTCTTGCGGAATCGAGTCGAAGTAGCCCTTCAAGTCCGCGTCATACACCGCCTGATACCCGGCCTGGAGATGACCGCGTATCTCCCCCAGCGCCTGGTGGGCCGATCGCCCGGGGCGAAACCCGTAGGAGCAGTCCAGGAAGTCCGCTTCGAAGATCGGCTCCAGGATCAGCAGCGTTGCCGCCTGTACGATCCGATCTCGCAGCGTCGGGATGCCCAGTGGTCTCAGCTTGCCGTTGGCCTTGGGGATGTAGACGCGCCTCACCGGCTGTGGTCGGTAGGTCTTGGTGCGCAGCTCCTCGTGGAGCTGCTCGACCAACTGCATCGCCCCCTCATCGCTGGCCTCGATCGCTTCGATCGTGACGCCATCGACTCCGGCGCTGCCGCCGTTGGCTCGCACCTGCAACCAGGCCGCCCACAACACGTCGCGCCGATAGATCCGATCGTACAGGGCGTAGAACCGGAACTTCGGCTCCTGCTTGGCCTTGTGGCCGAGCTTCTGTCGCAGAGCGGTCAGCTTCGCCGGCAGCGCCACACGCTTCCCCGCACGCGGGTCCCTGTCGGTCGCTCCCGGTTGTTCCGTAGTGGGACTCTTGTCCAAGCGGCTCACCACCCCTCTGACATCAGCACACGATGGCTCCGGCCCCTTCGCTCCACGGTCGTTACCCGCTTCCGCGCTACTATGAGCCGGTCCGACTCCCGACCGCAGCCGCCCGCGCGGTTATGTCTTCCCGCTCGGGCGCGAACGCGCAGGCCGCTCGGCTGCGCCGGGCCTCCCAGGTTCCTCGACCGTTCTGTCCTCACGCGCCGTCCCCTCTCACCCCGGAAGGCCCAGCGGCTGCACGTGCCCGTTGCTTCACCGCTGGCAGCTGGCTTCAGCAGCTTCGGAAGACTGGCCGCCTTCGATTGGTGTAACGAGGCCGAATCGGGTTCGCTTGCGCTACGGCTCGCGAGTTCACCGCCCGAGGCTTCGCCCGCCGGATCACTCCGGCGCTCGCTCGGTTGGCTATCTGTTGAACGGGCAATTGACAGAATGACCTCCTTTCAGGTCACTAGAACGGCCAGGCTTCCCTGGCGCACCGAAGGCCACGGAGGCACAAGAAACAGAAGGGAATATACCGATCCAGGTCTGAACCGCATCAGCGGTGACCTTCCATACGATCGCCTTTTCAAGCTCTTCTTCGTGCTCTTCGTGCTCTTCGCGTCCTTCGTGTTGAAATCTTTTGTCAGATCGAGGCTAGTTCAGCTCGGCTGCCAGAGCGAAAAGCCGTCGGTGGCGAAGTCGTGATCGAAGCTCATCACTGCAGAGCAGCGCGCCGCCTTCATGACCGCAAAGCTGACGGCATCGGTATAGGTGATGACTTGATCCGATAGCTGTGCCAGCCAGCGCAGCGCGGCCGCGTGGTGTGCGGCGGTGACGTACTGGACCGTCAGGAGCGGGCTGGCGCCGATGCGGTCGAGCAGCAGAGCCGCCGGGCGAATGCCGATGTGGAACAGGATGAAGCGATGCACCTCGGCGACGATCAGGTTCGTCGTGACCAGCGGGATGCGCCGGCGGACGGCGTGGCGGAACAGTCGGTCGGCCTCCGCGTGATGCGCATCGGCGGCGCGGACGAGCGCGATCCACGCGCCGCTATCGACGAGGACGCGTTCGCGATCGCCGACGAGGCTTCGCGTATGATGCCGGGGGCTCGGCAACGAAGGTGTCCTTCAAGTAGCGATCGAAATGCTCGCTCACGTCGGCGGGCAGTCGGTCGTGGACGATACCGCTGAGCGACAGCAACGGGTCCTCTTCCCTGCCCCGCGTCATGGCGCGAATGGCAGCGCGAATCGCCTGCGACTTGGTCATGCCGCGCCCTCGGGCCCAATCCTCCAAGCGAGCCAGCTCCGCCTCGTCGACGTATACCTGTAACGGCCTCATGATCCATACACATAGTCGACTCATGAATCACCAGTCAACCGCGTCATGGACGCGCTGCCGCGAGCTCATCGGAGCACGCCGAGTTCGCTCTGCCTCGAGCACCGTGGCAGGCCGTCCCAGCGCCACTACGGCAACCGCCACACGAACCGATTTCGCAGTCCTCACAGCCCCGTCAGCCCCGCACCGATGGGGCACTCCTGTGGGCGCGGCTGGCCGTCGGCCTCGGCCTGAAGGACCGCGAGCAAGCAGCGGTACTGCGGAGAGGCGCGCAGCAGCTTGGGCCCGATCTGCACGAGGCGCTCAACCTGCGCCGGCTCGAGGCTGAACGACGTCGGAAGATTCAGATAGTACTGCGGATCTTCACCGACCTCGGCGGCACCCTCGAAGTTGACCTCGACCACGTACGGGTCGATGTTCTTGCCGAACGTGGGGAGCGCCGGCGCGCTCGGGCAGCTCGCCGACAGCGCGCGCTGGCATCCTTCCACGTCCCGCTGCGCCTGCACGCGCTGCTTCAGGCTCTCGATCAGGAGAGCGACGGTATCGAAGCTGTAGTTGTCCATGCTCACCGTCGCGGTCTTCAAGGCCACCGAGGCCAGGCCCGGCGGGCTCTCGCGATGGCTGAGGTCCTCCTGTGGCTCGGTCCGAGCGTTGACGACGATCAGCACCAGCTTGTCGATCTTCTTGTTGTTGATGCGGGTGTTGATGAAGCCGCGCGAGTAGGCGTCGAGAATCGCACGGCCGCCGATGTTGTCCCCCAGGCCGCCGTCCATCAGATGAACCCAGTGGTGCTCCTTGTCGAGGTAGTAGGACAGCTCCTCCGCGGCGCGGAAGCGGCGGCGCTCCGTGTGCAGCGCCTTCTTCGCGCCGGCGAACCAACCCGGTGTCTCGTAGTTCGCCGCGAGCGGGTAGTTGGCCAGACTGATCGGACTGAGCAGAAACGGGAAAGCCGACGAGGCGGCCACGGCGCGGCCGATCGGATAGTCGGCCACTTCCGATCCCATCGCCGCGAAGTAGGGCGAGGTAAACTCGAAGCGACCGCCGGTCTCGAGGTTCGTCGCGTTGAGGATGACGAAGGGGCGGCCCTGCTTCTCGAGATCCGCGAAGGTCTTGCCGGCAAAGATCTCGTTCTCGTAGAGCTCGCCGGCGATGTCGATGCGCCCGTAGTACGGCGACGCCAGCCGCGCCCAGTTCCACGGCAGCAGGGCCTGATGCAGAAGCGCCGCCTGAACGTCGCGATCGAGGAAGCGCGAGCGGAAGTCCTCGAACAACCGCTCCCGAAACAAACCGTAGTAGGCGGCCGTGAACGAGCCGCCCGAGACCGACGAGATGCAATCGAGCTCGTCGAGCAGATGGCGGCCCCCGCCCAGCTCGACGTGCCGCAGCTCCTGCATGACGCCGTAGGCGAGCGCCGCCGCGCGCGTGCCGCCGCCCGAGAAGGTCACGCAGAAGAACAGCGCGTCCCCGTTTCCCGGGTGTGCGAGCGCGTCGAAGTCGTAAATCTCGGCGCTGCGTATGTCGGAGCTCGGGCGGTTGACGGCGTAGTGCGCACAGCCCGCCGTCAGTGCCGCCAGCAGGGCGAGGAACGTCCGCGCGTTGCGCATCACTTGTCCTCGAACGACACGGTCATCGGCATCAGCGCCGACGTGTTGCGCACGTCGACGTTGCGCGACGCCGGCTTGAAGGTTTTGGGCGGGCCCAGCGTCACCGAGTGCTCGCCGCCTTCGATCTCGATCAACTCGTTCGTCGAGCCGTTGACCTCACCGTCGATCTTGACCTGCCGCTTGCGCGGAAAAAGCACGACCAGGAATTCCATCTCCGTCCCCTCCTCGAGGTCTGTCCGGTCGGGTCCTGTTCACACTCACAGCTATCCTTGTTGCTGCTTCGGGGTCTTGGTCGGCGCCATGCCCGAGCTGCGCACCTGCATGAACTTCTGCAGCACGTCGAACCAGAACGGGGCGCCCAGCGACACCGCCAAGATGCTGACCATCAGTCCGGCAAGCTTCGCCAGCCAATCCCCGAAGCTCGCTCTGCTTGCGAAGCCGTTCCATCCGAACGGCAGTCCCGCGGACTTCATGTGGTCTTCCGCTTCGTGGAACGTGCCCAGGGCGGCGGCGGCCTCCTTTTGGGCCTGCTTCAAGGCATCCCCGTTCTGGCCTTGTTCGGTCTTCACCTGTTCGCGCACCGCCTCGGCATCCTTCAATTTCTGGCCGGCGATCTCGACCAGCTTGACGCGCGCGGCCGGGCTCGACGCCAGCGACCTCGCGATGTCGACGGTGTCGACATTCGCCGCGATGACCAGGATTGCGGAAGCGACGAGTGTAATCACTTGGGCGTGGCGCTTGAACCACCCCGCCGCGCGTTCCATCGTTGCATCGAAGTGCATCTTGACCAGGTCGCGAAACGCGGCGGCATCCCCGCGCGCCTCCGTAACGAGCAGGTCGAGCACGCCTTTGACGCGATTGGTCTCCGGCGTTCCGGGCAGGTCCTTCACCGCCTCCGCCAGCGACGTCGCCGCCCCACCGGTCGTGAGCAATCCCTGAACGACCTGGCCGACGATCTCCGGTGGGATGTACGAGGGCCGCCCCTCCTTGCCCTTGCTCAGCGCCTGGATGAGCGGATGCGCGTAGAATGCGGTCACGAACGGCGTCGCCTCTTTGAGGTCCCCGGCGAAGAACTCTCGCAGAGCATTCTCGAGAGTGGCGCTGCGCATTCCCCGCAGGGACGCGACCGCTTCGACGATCGCGGTGCACGCGATGCCGAAGACCAGGTAGATGGTGACCAGTCCGATCAGAACATCCAGCGTTTCGAGTCCCAACATCGTCGTCTCCTCGTCTGCGGTCGTCGGCGCAACGCGCGGGAACGCCGTCGACGACACTCAGAGCGCACCTCCTCAGTGGATTCTGCGCGCACTCGACCATGCGGGCGTCTGCCCGGCGTCTGAGCGAGCGTCTATCGTGCGTCTCCTCCGCTCATGGGGAAGTGAAGGAACAAAGGGAACATCACACGAGGAAGCGATAGGCGATCGATCTCCCGCGCCGCCCCAGCGAAGACGGCCGGCAGACGCTGCTCGAGACACTCGATAGACACGGGTGAGGAAGAGTTCAGGTTGGGAGGACCCACCGATACAACGTTGATTCAGAGGAGAAGCTCCGATGGCGAAGGAAGCCGAGTTCAAGGGGAAGGCTCTGAAACTGAAGGACGCCGACATGAAGGAAGCGGCCGAACGGCTCTTCTGCGAGGTGGCGGCAGTCCGTGCCGTTGCGGAGATCGAGTCTGGCGGCGGCTCGGGTTTCCTGGGCGACAAGCGACCAAAGATCCTTTTCGAATCTCGTTGGTTTCACAAACTGACCGACGGCACGTTCGACTCGAAGCACCCGGACATCTCGACGCCGACGTGGGTGCGAAACTACAAGGGTGGGGCCGCCGAGTATGGGCGTCTGAGCAAGGCGCTCGATCTGGATCGCGAGGCGGCGCTGAAGTCCACGAGCTGGGGGATGTTCCAGATCCTTGGGGTGAATCACCGACTGGCCGGCTTCCCCGACGTCGAGCAATACGTCGAGGCCCAGCTGGTCTCCGAGGGTGCGCATCTCGAGTCGTTCGTGAATTTCGTCATCGCCAACAAGCTCGACGACGAGCTGCGAGACAAACGGTGGGCCGACTTTGCAGCAGGCTACAATGGTCCCGGCTACAAGCAGAATCGGTACGACGACAAGCTCGCCGACGCCTACTCGAAGTACGCCGGGGGTTGGCTCGCTCCATCGACCCTGGACATACAGCGCGCTCTCAACGCCCACGGCGCCAACCTCCAGCTGGACGGGGTCACGGGTCCGGCAACCCGCCAAGCGATCCGCGACTTCCAGCGCAACAACGGCCTGGTCATCGACGGGGTCGCGGGTCCGAAGACGCTCGCGGCGTTGGGGCTGACGGGAACACACGATCCACTCGTGGTGGCCGAAAGGGTCAACGGTTGAGGACCAGTGCCTTCTCGTGCACTTCAAACAGCACGGTCTCTTGCCGGTTCGACAAAATGAGCAGCGTGGACGAACCCTGCCAACCGCGGATCAGCTCGCGCCGCGCTGCGCTCACCGCCCCGTTCGGAGATTGCGTCGATGAACGCCTGGTCCTCGGCGGCGTGCCGGCTCGATGCGACGAGCCGTGACTGCCGCGAGGCTTCGGCGGCGAACTTCCGCGACCACGTATCGAGTACCTACATCTGAATAGGGCGCAAGCCCTGAGCACGCAGGCGTTCGCGATGCTGTCGCACCCTCTGACGCGAGGTCGGCGGTTCCTCAAGGGGCATCGTATGCGGACGCCGTATGCGACCTGAGCGGGGCCAATCTACACGGAACAAATCTAAACGGGTGCAACCTTCCTCTTGGGGTGAAAGCTCTGCACTGGCCTACGTTTCCGAGCCAAAAAGTGTGTTCAGACTGGCCGGATCGCAGGCGATCATGACTGGCCGGATCCAGGGCGATCCCTGAGGTCACAACGGGCAGTTCTGCCTGGAAATTTGGGCCATGTAGATCTCACCGGTGCGGATTTGACGGACGCTTCGTTGAAGGACGCAGAACTCGGCGGTGCAGCTCGTCGATGCGAACCTGGAGCGCTGAGAGGCGTGACCGGTGACCAGTGCGCGGTGGCGGGTAAGCCAGTAGGCGGGTGCGCCGCCGGAAGGAAGTCAAAGAACTCGCGTTCTCGATGGGCACAGCGTCTGCCGGCGGTCTGTGCAAGGGGTCGCAGAGAGTTTCGGACGCCGAAGCGCCCTGGTACAGGCGAATCGCGATCGATCCGTCGGCGATCAGCCCTCGTCAGCCGCGGGCTTGACGCGCGCGATCGGATTCTCCCAGCGCAGCTCGGCGAAGCGCCCGAAGTCTCCGTCGGTGCTGCAGAGCAACAGGCCGTGCTCGACGGCCAGCGCGGCGAGGTGCGCGTCGGCCACCAGCTTGGGCGCGCTGGCGGGACCCGTGAGGAAGCGCTCGAGCAAGCTTCGGTGACGCTCGGTGGGCTCCGGACACCAGACGTTGGGAAGATCGAGCCAGCGCGCGACCCGCCGCCAGGCGTTGGGCATGGAGAGGGGGTCGGCGAAGATCCGCGCATTGGTGCTGATCCTCAGAAAAGCGAGCAGGCTCGGCCAGGGCAGGCCGACGCGGATCGGGCTGTTGAGGCGATCATCGAGCCACTCGATCGCCGCCCGGTGCTGCTCGTAGTCCGAGACGACGGCATACAACAGCAGGTTGGCATCCACCAGGATCAACGGTGCTCCTCGCCTTCGCCGTAGGCGAGCACCTCGGAGATGTCGTCGAGGCTCTTGAGCCGCGGCCTTCCGAGCGACGCCGCCTCGGTACGAAAACGGGCCTCGGGCCGTTGCTGCTTGCGGCCGCGGAGAGCCGCAATGCCGGCCCTCAGAACCTCGTTGACCGTTCGCTTGAACGGCTCGCGCCGGGCGCGACGCAGGCGCTCCAGCTCGGTGGCCACATCGTCCTCCAGCGTCAGCGTCGTTCTCATACTTCAACGCATAAGAGAATGATGCGTTGATGTCAAAAGCGAATCGCGGTGCGTGGCGCGCCGCGACGTCTCGCGCCTCAGCCGCGCCGCCGGAAGCAGATCAGAGAACGGACACGGCGAAGTTGCCTTAGTCCAAAGTCTAGTCTATTCTGCCCCAATGAAAGTCAACATTCACGAAGCAAAGACGCATTTCTCCAAGCTCCTGCGCCGCGTGGCGGCGGGGGAGGAGGTCATCATCTCCCGGGCCGGGAAGCCCATCGCGAAGGTGGTGCCGATCGATGATCGCGCCGAGCGGCGCTTCGGCCTCGACCGCGGAGCCTTCGAGGTGCCCGACGACTTCGACCTGCCTCTCCCGGCGGAGGTGCTGGACGCGTTCGAGTCGTGAGATTTCTGCTCGACACGCACTGCTGGCTGTGGCTCCAGACGACGCCGGAGCGCCTGTCGCCGGAGCTCCTGTCGCTGCTCGCGGATCCGGCCAACGACCTCTTCCTATCGGCGGCGAGCTCGTGGGAGATCGCGATCAAGTACGCCCTCGGGAAGCTGCCGTTGCCCGAGCCGCCGAGCCGCTACGTGCCGCGCCGCATGACGGCGAGCGGCTCCCGCGGCATGGCGGTCGAGCACACCCACTGCCTGCGCGTCGCCGAGCTCCCGATGCACCACCGCGACCCGTTCGATCGGTTGCTGGTCGCGCAGGCACAGATCGAGAAGCTCACCCTGGTGACCGTCGATCCGCAGTTCGAGGCCTACGACATTCGGATTCGCCCCGGGCGGTGACGTTGCGCAACAGCCTGCCGATGGTCCGCAACGGCGCTGATCTGCTATACGCTTCTGCGTGCAGCGAGCCGACGCCAAGCTGTGGATGCGGCAAGCCGAGGACGATTACCGTTTTGCGCGGGCAGCGCTGGCCGGCAGGTTCCACGCGCAGGCGTGCTTCGTTGCACAGCAGGTCGCCGAGAAAGCGGTCAAGGCCGTTCATTACTCACTCGGCGCGAGGACGGTCATCGGCCATTCGATTCAGGTGCTCCTCGGCAAGCTGAACGCCCGTGCCGGCGTGACCGAGGATCTGCGCGAGATCGGCGGGCGACTGGACCAGTACTACGTCTCCAGCCGGTACCCGGACGCGCTTCCGGGCATCGCGCCGGCGGACGCCTTCTCGCGCGACCAAGCGCGGGCGGCCGTGCGCTCGGCCGGAAAGATTTTGCAATGGGCTCGCAAACAGCTGCGCGCTCGAAAGTAGAGCGCTGGCTCGACCGCCTGCCGCGCCTGCTGCGAAGGCGCGGCGTCGAAGCGGCGTATCTGTTCGGCTCGCGCGCGCGTGGTAGCTCGGACGCCGAGAGCGATATCGACCTTCTCGTGGTCACCGCATCAGAACGGCCGTTCGTCGATCGCTTCCAGGATTTCCCCGAGCTATGGCTCGGTGCGCCGGCGGCCGTCGACCTGTTGATCTATACCCCGGAGGAGTTTGCCCACCAGCGGCGCAGCAACCGGTTCGTCCGCAATGCCCTGCGCCACGCCCGCCGAATGGTGTGAGCGGACTGCGCTGGACAACATGCCCCGGCAGTACGCGGCTCTCCCGCCCCCTACGCGCGCGCCAGGTAGTTCTCGGGGACGAAGACGTTGCGGGCGCGGAAAGGCGGCGGCGATTCGAGCATGAGCCGCAGGCGCAGAGCGAAGCCCCTTGCGGGGAATGCGAAGTACGGTTTGGGGCTGTAGGTCTCGCCAACCCACTGCGGCGGCGGCGGACCGGTCTCGCGACAGAGTGCACTCACGACGGCGGCAACCAGCCCCTCGCGCTTGCCCGGTCGCGATGGACCATCGGCGATCATCGCGGCGCGGCGAGCGGGCGTCGCCGTGCGGAAGTCGTCGACGAACGCGTTGATCAGCCGCTGGAAATCCAGCTCCGAGGAGCCCGGCACCGCTAAGATTTCATTGACCGTCATCGAACATCTCTTCGAGCAGCAGGCGCGCTCGCACCGGCAGCTGTTGCGCGGGAAAGAACTCCAGCACGACGTTCAGGACCGTCTCGCTGGAATGCAGGCCGAGCAGATTGGCGAGAAAACGGATGTCGCCGCTGTCCTCGGAGGTCCGTGCGGCGGCACACTTCATCGCCAACAGCGTGCGGGCATCTACCGTCGAGATGGTCAGGTGCGACAGCGCCTGCCAGGTCTCGTATCCGGCATTGGCCGGAACGTATGCCTTGGCGGCGTCGTTCAACCAGTCCTCCGGCAGGTCCATCTCGCCGGCCACCTCGCGCGCGGCGGCCCGGACGACCTGCGGGTTGCTGAACCAGGCGTCGACGTCTTTGGTCGACGGCCGAGCCCGGTGCACGAGACACATCACCGCACCACCGACCAGAAAGAGCTCGGCGCGCTCGCCGCGCGCTTCCAGGCGCCGGTTCAGTCGCTGCAACGCATCGCTGATCGTGTCGCGATCGATGAGCCCCATCGCTGCGCCACTCTATGCCGAAGACCTACCGGCCGCCAGTTTGAACGCTCACTTCACTCCCGGACTCCTGCTACGCAGCCCCGGCCCGTCCGCGAATCGGTCCGCCGTTCGCCGCCATGGCGCAGGCCGCTCCGACAACCAACAACCCAACAACGAACAACCTGGCGGGGCGGCTGGGTGGATTGTTGGGCAAGGGAATCACGCCCCTCTTCCCCTTCTTTCTCCCCAAGCCTCGTGCTAAGCATCGCCGGTTCAAGCCGACATGATCCGCACATTCACCGCTCTCGTCGCGGGCGTCTGCCTGCTGCTCTGCCTGGCCTGGCCCCTGGCGGCCCGGTCGCAAGGGGGGGGCGCCTCTTCGCTCCAAACCAGCATCGGGGCGGCCGTCGACGGTCTGTCGAGAACCGGCACCCCGGCGGTTGAGCGAGTCCTGGTCTCCGAGGCGGCGACCGACGGTCTGCCGCTGCCAACCGGCCAGCCGCTGGGGCGGCAGCGGCAATGGTCCCGGGGTGGACGAAGTGACGCTCGGGCGCGCGCGGATGGGCGCCGCGCACGCCACCGGCGGGTTCAGTTCCGGCGCAAGCTCGGCCGGACGGGCGACGACGAGCCCGCCTGACGCAACGCCGCGCCGCGCGCCTCGGCCGATTGGCTGACGGTTGCCGCGGCTCCGACCATCCCCGTCTTCCGGCCGATGAAGGGCGCGTTCGGAGACGGAGTCGTCTGCCCGGGTCTGCGTCCTCGGCTCGACCATCGGACCCGCACATCCAGCTCGAAGAGAAGAAGGGGTATTCACGTGACCGAGTTCGTCTTGCCAATCGTCTTGATCATCAGCTTGCTCTCTCTGGCGGTGGCCGCCTGGCTGGCGCGACAGGTCCTGAGCGCGGAGTCCGGTAGCCCGGAAATGGGCGAGATCGCCGACGCGATCCGGGTCGGCGCCGAGGCCTTCCTGGCGCGGCAGTATCGGACCATCGGCGTTCTCGCCATCGTCGCCACGGTGGCGATCTTCGGCTTCTACCACCACAACCGGGAGGTGAAGAACATCGCCGAGATGGGCGCCGGCACCGCCTGGCGCATCAGCATCTCGTTCATCGTCGGCGCCCTGTGCTCCGCGTTCGCCGGGTACGTCGGCATGTTCGTCTCCATCCGCGCCAACCTGCGGACCGCGGCCGCGGCGCGGACGAGCCTCGGCAGCGCCCTGCAGATCTCGCTGCGCGCCGGCGCAGTGAGCGGGCTGGTGGTGGTCTCCATGAGCCTGCTCGGCGTCGGAGGTCTGTTCTTCCTGTTCGGCGGCCAGACGGACTACCAGCACGTGCCCCTGCAGATCGTCGGCTTCGGCTTCGGTGCCAGCTTCGTGGCACTGTTCGCGCAGCTGGGCGGAGGAATCTTCACCAAGGCCGCCGACGTCGGCGCCGATCTGGTCGGCAAGATCGAGGCGGGCATCCCGGAGGACGACCCGCGCAACCCCGCGGTGGTGGCGGACCTGGTTGGCGACAATGTCGGCGACTGCGCCGGCCGCGGAGCCGATCTCTTCGAATCGACGGCGGCCGAGAATGTCGGGGCGATGATCCTCGGGGTCGCGCTCTTCCCCGTCTTCGGCCTGGCGGGCATCCTCTTCCCCCTCCTGGCGCGCGCCTTCGGGCTGCTGGCCACGACCGTGGGGGTGTTCTCCGTCCGCTGCCGCGAGGACGAAGATCCGATGAACGCGCTGAACCGCGGCTATCTGGTCACGACGATCGCTCGCCATGATCGGGTTCGCGGTGAGCGTCTACGCCCTCCTCGGCCCCGTTCCCGGCGCCCCGGTCGCGGTCGACCGCTTCTACCTGCTCGGCGCCGGCGCCATCGGCATGGCCGCCGCCTACGCCTTCGTATGGATCACCCAGTACTATACGGAGAGCCGCTACCGGCCGGTGCGGTCGATCGCGGACGCGTCCTGGCGCGGACCGGCGCCGAACATCATCAGCGGCCTGGCCGTGGGCATGGAGTGCACGGGCCTGTCCGTCCTCGTCATCTCCCTCGCCCTGCTCGGCTCCTACTGGTGCGGCACCACCGCCCTGCAAGGCCTGCCCGGCGCCGGTCTGTACGGGACCGCGATCGCGACCATGGGCATGCTGGCCCCCTGCGCCTACATCCTGGCGATGGACACGTTCGGACCGATCACCGACAACGCCGGCGGCATCATCGAGATGTCGGGCCAGTCGGACGAGGTGCGCGCCCGCACCGACCGGCTGGACGCCGTCGGCAACACGACCAAAGCACTGACCAAGGGATACGCGATCGGCTCCGCCGCCCTCGCCTCCTTCCTCCTGTTCAGCGCCTACACGGACGAGGTGCGGAAGATCACCGGCTCGGCGGTCGACGTCGACCTGGCCAATCTTCCGGTCTTCATCGGCGCTCTCATCGGAGCCACGTTGGTCTTCGTCTTCAGCTCCCTGACCATCCGAGCCGTCGGAGAGGCGGCCCAGATCGTCATCGAAGAGGTTCGCCGCCAGTTCCGCGAAGACCCCGGCATCATGGCCGGCACTTCGAAGCCCGACTACGCGCGCTGCGTCGACATCGTCACCGCCGGGGCGCTGCGTCAAATGGTCCTGCCCGGCATCCTCGCGGTCGCCACGCCCGTCTTCGTCGGCTTCACCTTCAAATACATGTCCTCGACCGGGCAGCTCGGGACCCAGGCGGTCGCCGCCCTCCTCATGGTGGGGACCATCGCCGGCATCCTCATGGCGACGTTCATGAACAACGCTGGAGGGGCCTGGGACAATGCCAAAAAATACATCGAGTCGGGCGAGTACACCTTCGAAGGCATGAAGGCGGGCAAGCGCTCCGAGCCCCACCTCGCGGCGGTCGTCGGCGATACGGTCGGGGACCCCTTCAAGGACACCGCGGGCCCCTCCCTTCACGTTTTGATCAAGCTGCTCGCCACGATTACCCTGGTCCTCGCCCCCCTCTTCGTCCGCTGACGACCCGAGACCGAGCCGCACCTGAAGAAAGCCGACAGGAGGGCAACAAAAAAAGAGCTCGCGTCATCCCACCGAATGTTCGCGCATGCGACCTCGCAATTTGCGGGGCACGCGCTTTCTCGAAATTGAGAGGGGTGACAGTCGGGGAACACCCGAATTTCGCTTCCGAGACAAGGAATGAATCGCGCGACGAGCAACGATTCAGCAACATGCAAGCGGCTCGGCTTTTGCTGCTTTCCAGGTTCCAATCGAGAAGTGTCCAACGGCTTCCTTCCCCGTGAGACGGGCCAGTCAACAGTCGCGCGGAAGGAACAGGGGGAGAGCGATGACCCAGTATCATTTCGATCGATTCGGCTGCTACCTGGGTTACCTGGACACGACCGGCCGATACTACGACGCGCGCGGCACTTTCCTCGGCCGCATCGACGCGCGCGGAGACCTGGCGGACGACAACGGCATCTGCCGGGGGTACGTCGACCGGCAGGGCAACGTCTACGACGAGAACGGCCTGTGGCGAGGCTATCTGCAACCGAGTCACCGGGCCGCGCGCCCGCTCGCCGAGCGCGCGCTGACGAAGGTGGCCGTCACCGCACTCTCGGTGCGTCTCTGAGCTGGGAGCGTCGACGATGATCAGACACTCAAACGGCCCGGATGCGGCCGGGCATGCCAAGCTCCTTCTGGGCGAGTACGGCCCGCAGCTCGCCCTCGAGATCGCGCGCGTCAACGCCTCGGCCTGTCGCGACCGCTACTGGGCCAGTGTGCTCGCCGAGATGTACGCCAAGGTCGCGTTGGTGTCGTCGAACGCTCGGGCCGGCGCGGATCGTCACTGATCACGCCCGGGCCGCAGATCTCCTACGACGGCGCCGGCTCGCCCGCCTTCGTGCCGACCAGCTC
Source organism: uncultured bacterium (assembly GCA_963721115.1). GTDB lineage: Bacteria > Desulfobacterota > Binatia > HRBIN30 > CADEER01 > CAVRIA01. The sequence continues at coordinate 42,604 of CAVRIA010000009.1, read as the reverse complement.
GAAGACGCGAAGGACCTGCGTCTTCCCCTTCATCGGGGCCTCGGGCATGAGACGGCACTCGAACTCGTCCCCGAGCTCCGTGCGTGTGTCCTCGGTGACCAGGATGGTGGTGCCGAAGTTCTTGTTGAGCGACTCCACCCGCGAGCAGGTGTTCACCCCGTCGCCGACGACCGTGTACTCCAGCCGGCGCCGCGAGCCGATGTTGCCGACAATGACCTCGGCGGTGTGAATCCCGATCCCGATGTGCAGGGCCGGCTGTCCGGCCGCCGCGCGCTGGGCGTTGAGCTTGCCGAGCAGCGCCTTCATCCGCAGGGCGGCGAGCGCCGCCTTGCGCGGGTGATCGGGCATCTCCTCGAGCGACCCGAAGACCGCGAGCATGCCGTCGCCGATGAACTTGTCGAGCACCCCGTTCTGCTCGAAGACGGCGTCGACCATCTCCGAGAAATAGTCGTTCAGCAACGAGACGACCTCCTCGGGCGGCATGGTCTCGGACATCGTGGTGAAGTTGCGGATGTCCGAGAACAGAACGGTCACGCGACGCCGCTCGCCGCCGAGCTTGAGCTGTCCCTTGAGGATCTTCTCCGAGACCTGCTTGGTGACGTAGCGGCCGAACACGTCCTTGACCCGGTCGCGCTCTTGCAAGCCCTTCACCATCTCGTTGAGCGAGTCCGCGAGCTGGGCCATCTCGTCGCGCCCCACCACCTCGACACGCCGGGCGAGATCGCCCTGGCGAACGGCGTCGGCGAAACGCGTCTGCTCGTGGATGGGCTTGCGGATCGCAGAAGACAGCCGCAGCGCGACCAGTATGGCCCCCACCAGGAAGATGGCGAGCCCCGCCCCGAACTGAATCGCCAGAAGGCGGATCGGCGCGAACGCCACCTGGGCTTCGACGGAGGTCAGCAGGACCCACAGACGGGCGTTCGCCGTGGCGGGATTGCTGATCGGGCGGTAGACGTACAGCCGTTCGGTGCCGAGCGGGCCGGGTTCCACCAACCAGCCCGAGTTGCCCTGCAGTCCCAGCCGTACCGCCGTCAGCGAGGAGAGATTCCTGCCGATGTGCTTCGGGTCGTCGTCGGCCACCACCCGACCGGCGGCGTCGACCAGAACGTCGTGGCCCGACTTGTAGATTTGAATGGCATGGAGCATGGCCACCAGATCGTCCTGGATGTCGTAGAGCGCGGTCAGGGATCCCAGGACCGGCGCATCGGGCGCGGTGCGGATCGGAACGCCGAGGGAGAAGACGTTGCGCCCGAAGACCTTGGAATAGGAGATATCGGAGATGTACTCCCTTCCCTTCAGGTCGTAGCCGACCGCGGCGCTGTCGAGGGGCTCCTCGCCGTCCTTGAGGCAGGCCGTCACCAGCAGCTTCCCCGCGGGATCGGTGACCTGGATCTGCAGCAGGCGGGGATCGTATCGCTGCAGGTTCGTCAACGTCTTGCGCAGCCGCTCCGCGTCTATGTCCGACGCGGGCGCCCCCGCCGCCAGGATCGCGGCGAGCCGCGCCAGCCGCTCACTCCCGTTGCGAATGCGGCTCCCGGTCTGGCCCTCGACCACCAGGGCGACGTTCGTCAGCGCGTTGTGCAGCGTGTGCAGGAAGAGCCGGCGTGCCTCGGAGTAGCCCCACAGCCCGTAGAGCACGGCGACCACGATGCTGAGGCCGCCGATGCCGATCGCCAGGGTGATGGAGAAGCCGTGCCGAAACCGGGTGAACCAGCGATATCGCAAGGCCAGCATGAAGGCGGCCAGCAGGATGATCGCCGCCACCGCCGTGAACACGAACACCACTCTCGCTTCGCCGCCCATCAACACGCGCTCGATCCCTCCTCCGTCCACCCCCGGCGGCGCCCGCGCCCGTCAATCGGACAGGGCGGGCAGCCCCGCCAGAGCCATGGCGATCTCCGCCTCCGGATACTCGTAGTCCTTCAGCCCGCCGGCCAGATAATCGATGTACGCCTGCATGTCGTAGTGACCGTGCCCGCGGAGGTTGAAAAAGGATGGAGCGGCTGACGCCCTCCTCCTTGCACCGGAGCGCCTCGCGCACCGCGCCGGCGACGGCGTGATTGGCCTCGGGCGACGGCCGCCACTGGCGGTAGATCCGGCGCACCTCATGGCCGCACCCTATCAAGGGAGCAGGCGGCGCGCCAAGACGAGATGACAGATGAGATGATGGGTGAGCCGGTCCGCCGGGGACGGCGGCGAGTCCACAACGCGGCCATCGCCTCTCCGTCCAGCTGGCGTACCCGCACCCGCGCCGATGCGCCGGTCAGCCGGGGAAGGAGGGGAGGATCACAACCCTGGCCACTGGCACACCGGCTCACCGGCACACCGGCGAACCCGTGCACCGGTGCGCCGGTGCGCCGGTCAGCCGGGGAAGGAGGGGAGGATCACAACCCGGCCACCGGCGCACTGGCTCACCGGCACACCGGCGAACCCGCGCACCGGCTCTCTCGTCTCAGGCCGATTTGCGCGTTCGGTCCAGTCGGCCTGTGTGGCGCACGTTCGGCCGCAGCCGATGCATAGAGCGCGTAGACACGTTGCGCTCGCGCATGCGCTTCAGAACGGCGCGCACCCAGCTCGCCTCGAGGCCCAGCGTCTCGCACACCACCTCGAACGAGAACACGAAACGCTGCCGGCTGAGCATCCACACCTCGGCTTCGAACCGGTCGCGCGAGTTGTGGCTGAGATAGGCGCGAACACCGTCTTGGAGCAGGGCCACCATGAGGGCCTTCGTGCCGGTCATCGGGCCCGAACGCTGCTCCCCCCCGCACAGTCCAAGCAGGGAGGGGATGTCGTCGGAGTCGCCCGTCGCTTCGGAACCGTTGGGAATGAAGTCCATGCCCATAGGTTCGCCCAACGAGCCCGGCCTCGAAATCGCCAGCAGGTATGATTGTCCCCCTCCGCCCGGCCGCGCGTACGACCTTGGTCTCATTCGGAGCTTCGAGCGCGAGCTCGCCGGTCAGGCCTTTGCCCGACTGCGGCCCGGCAGTCCACCACCGCTCTGCTATAGTGCGCCGGGATGACTTCCTCGAACGGTCCCCTGGAGGGCCTGCTGCGCCGCCTCGACCTCGAGGTCGCCGGGAACGCCTGCTTCGTCGGCGTCTCCGGCAAAGGTCGGGGGGCTCTCTTCGGCGGCATGGTCGCGGCGCAGGCGGTGGCGGCCGCGGGACGCGACGCCGGCGGTCGCCGGCTGCACTCCCTGCACGGCTACTTCCTGCGCCCCGGCGAGCACGGCGTGCCGATCCGTTTCCACGTCACGCGGCTGCGCGACGGGCGCACCTTCACCACGCGCGCCGTCCTCGCGGAGCAGTCGGGGCAACCGATCTTCAGCTGCACGGTGGACTTCACGCGACACGAGGAGGGAATCTCGCACCAGCAGGAGCGCATGCCGGAAGCTCCGGAGCCGCCGGGGCTCGAGGAATGGGAGGACATGCGCGCGGCTCTGGGAGGAGACCCTTCGGCACGCCGGGCGGACGGACCGATCGAGGTGCGGGTCTGCGATCCCGACTCGGCCGACCCGTCCGTCGCGCTTCCCGCCCGCCGCCGCGTCTGGCTGCGGCCGCGCGGAACGGTGCCCGACGACCCGCTGCTGCGCGCCGCCCTGCTGGTCTACGCCAGCGATCGCACCCTGCTCCGCACCGCGGCGCGCCCGCACGGCGCCTGGCAGCTTCGCACCGCCGCGAGCCTCGATCACGCCGTCTGGCTGCACCGGCCCCCCTGCTTCGACGACTGGATTCTCTACGCCAGCGAGAGCCCGGTCGCGCACGGCGGCCGCGCCCTGCTTCTCGGAGCGATGTACACGCGCGACGGCACCCGCATCGCCACGGTCGCGCAGGAGGGCCTGCTGCGCTACTCAGTCGGTGGCCGGTGTGCCGGTGCCAGTGTGCCGGTGTGCGGGTTCTGAATGCACCACCCTCCACACCGGCTCACCGGCTCACAGCCCGGAAAAAGCCCGGACGCCTAAAGTCAGAGAGGGAAAAAGTCGTTGTGAATAAGAGGGGTTTGAGTTGTGAAGATGGGGTGGGGTTTTTCAACGGGCTCACCCTCTATCCACGTTTTCCCGCCCCTCCCCCTGTTCAGATTCGAGCACGAGGGTACAATCGGAGAATCGACAGCTCGGTCGGTCCGTGCTGAATCGCCAGTAAGACGCCCTCAACTAGACAAGGGGAGGTACGACAAATGAAGAAGATGTTGATCGTCACGAGTGGGTTGCTCTGCTCCTGGCCGGTAGCGCCTTGACGGCGTTCGCCGGCGACATGCAAGACGGCCTCTCCGGCATGGGTGCGGCAGGCGTGGGCGAGATGAAGGCGGCCGCGGGCGCCGCCGCCCAGGAAAAGGCGGAAGATGCGGGCACCGCTGAGGGCGGAGCCGCGGCGGACGAGGCCGGCGCCGCAGCCGAGGGCGGAGCCGCAACGGACGAACCGTGCGGCACGGACGAGGCCGGCGCGGCAGCCGGGGGCGCAGCCGCAGCGGGTGAAGCCACGCCGGCCGCCGAGTCGCCGCTGGTCAATCAGCTCACCAGCCAGCTCGGCGTCACGCAGCCACAGGCGCTCGGCGGAGCCGGCGCCATCTTCGGCGCGGCCAAACAGAACCTGCAGCCGTCCGAGTTCGGACAGATCTCGAGCGCGGTGCCGAACATGGGGAGCTACCTCGAGGCCGCCCCGAAAGCGCAGGGAGTCGGCGGAATGCTCGGAGGTCTGGGCGGAACGGCGGGCAAGGTCGGCACGATGGCCAGCCTGGCCAGCTCGTTCTCGCAGCTCGGGCTGAGCGCGGACATGGTCGGCAAGTTCACGCCCATCGTGCTCGACTACGTGCAGACGCAAGGCGGCAGCTCCGCGATGAGCTTGCTGCAGAAGGGTCTGCAGTAGGGCTACCGTTCGTCCTCGCTACCTGTCTCGGCTGCAATTGTTACACGGGCCTGTAGAAGAGCTCGACGATGGGAAGCCGGTGAGCCAGTGGGCCGGTGAGCGGGTGCGAGAGAAGATCCCCGACCTGCACGCGCCGGCTCACTCGCGCCCGCTTCTCACGCTCGCTGACGAGCGAGGAGGCGCAGGAACTCGCGCCGCGTGCGCGGCCCGTAGACCATGTGCGTCCTCGATCTCTCCGGGCCGCCCAGCTCGTCGCTCAGCTGGCTCAGCTGGTCGTTCGCGATCTCGCAGCGCTTCTGGCTCACCCTCACCTTGTACAGGCGCGCCGCGTTCAACCCGAGGATGCGCCGCTTGTCGCGCTCGGTGAGGGGCGGATAGCCGAACTCCTCCTGCATCGCCGGCGGAATCGTCAGCACCTTGAAGGCGTCGATCTGCCACTGCGGAGAGCCCCACCAGATGGAATCCGTTCCCCACACGATGCGCTCCGAGCCGAGCACGGCGAGCAGCGAGCCGATGAAGTGAGCCGCGGCGGTCGGTCCCTGCGTCATCGCGGTGGCGAACGAGCTGCCGATCTCGGCGTAGACGTTGCTGCGGTGCGGAATCTGGCGCATGACGCCGAGAAACTCGTCGATCCCTTCCCCGGGGAAATAGCCGGAGTGATAGACGACGAACTTGAGGCGCGGCCAGTCCTTCGACACCTTAGGCAGGTCGCGGCTGCGCACGTAGTCGGCCGCCATGGAGCCGAGCAGCTGCGGGAAGCCCTTGTGCACGTTGACGACACGGATGCCGAGGCGCGTCGCCTCCTCGAGCATCGGGTAGGAAACCTCCTCGTCGTCGAGGAACCAGTTGCCGTTTCCCGTGTAGCACTTGAGGCCCGTCGCTCGGAGGTCGCGCACCTGGTGCTCGAGGTTGGCCAGCGAGGTCGGGTGGGCGGGCGGGTTGCGCGGATCGCACATCGCCTGCGAGAGGGCGCGCCGCGATCCGGCCAGTCGGTTCACCAGGTCGCGCGTCTCCGCCATGGTATCGACCGGCAACGGCACCCCGTTGGGGACGCCGCTGATCACCCCGACCGCCGTCTCGCTGTCGACGAATACCTCCTTGACCATGTTGATCTGGGAGAGGTGCTGCAGGCGTTCCTCCTCGGACAGATTCGACTCCAGAAAGCGCAGAAAGGCGAGCTGGGGAAAGGGAAAGCGATCGACGTCGACGTGGTGGAGCTGGACGTCCATGACGAAGTAGTCGGCCTGAAACAGCTCTCGCGCCGCCTGCGGATCGTCGCAGTGCTCGGCGCGCACCGGAAGGACGGCGGCATCGCCCGACGAGGCGACGCCGTACACGGTGTTGAGCACCATGTACGCGGTGGCGGTGCCCGCCGCCGTAGACAGGAAGCGCCGCCGCGACATGCCGAGTCGCCTGGCGCGCCGGTCCGCCTCCTGCATCAGCAGACTCGGCGGCGAGCTTCTGCTTGCGGTTGGGCGGACGCGGGCACCACTCGCCGTTGGAGACGTCCCACAGCGGGAACGGCAGCCGCGGCCTCTCGTCCGTGTCTTCCATCGTCACTCCATCTCGGACGGCGCGATCAGACCGGACAGCCGCCCAGCGCCGCATTCACGGCGGCGATCAGCTCGTCGATCGTGACCTCGCCGTCTCCGTTGGCATCGAATGCCGGGCACGAGGAGACGTCGCTGTTCCCCAGCGCGATGTTGACACCGGTGACCAGCTCGTTGATCGAGACCATTCCGTCGCCGTTGCAGTCGCCGCGGCACGAGGTCGCAGCGGAGGTGAAGCGCTGCCCGAAGACGCCGGAGAAGTCGCCGTCCTGTGCCGGGTCGAGCAGGTCGGTGCTCTGCCAGACGACGGTGAAGTTGCCCGACGCGTCCGAAGCCACCGAGACGCCGTCGCCGGAGCCGAAGAAGGAGCCCTGATCGCCGGCCACGGTCGTGTTGACGTGGAACTCCCCACCGGCGTGGTTGCCGTTGCTGTCGTAGCGCTGGCCGTAGATGCCGTAGTAGCTACCGTCAGCGGTGGGCTCCTGGCCGCTCGACCACACGACGACGAAGCCGCCGCCTGCCTCGGACGCCACCGAGGGCGCCTCCTGGCTGTACATCGTGTACGTGTTGATCTGGAACTCGGTGCCCAGCATCGCTCCGGACGCGTCGATGCGCTGGCCGAAGATGCCAGTAGCTGTCGCCGTCCTGGTAGTCGCGCTCTGCCAGACGACGACGAAGTTGCCCACGCCGTCAGCCGACACGTTCGGCGCATCCTGAGTCGCACTGGTGTAGGTGTTGATCTGGAACTCGGTGCCGAGCGGCGCACCGGACTGGTCGAAGCGCCGGCCGAACACGCCGTACCCGTCGCCGTCCTGGCCCGCGCTGCTCCAGGCGATCAGGAAGCCACCGGCCGGCGCGCAGCCGATCGCCGCCTGGTCCTGCGTGGACGGCGTGTACGTGTTGACCTGGAACTCGGTGCCCGAGGGCGCGCCCGCCGCATCGTAGCGCTGCGCGAAGATTCCGTAGCCGTCGGCGTCCTGCCCGTAGCTCTCCCACGCCACGACGAAGCCCCCTCCGCCTCGCGAGCACACGGCGGGCAGCGCCTGCGAGTCCAACGTCTGCGTGTTCACCTGAAACTCGTTTCCGAGCCGCGCCCCGTTGGCGTCGTAGCGCCGCCCGAAGATGCCCAGGTAATCGCCGTCCTGGCCGCGGCTCTGCCAGACGACCACGAAGGAGCCGCCCGCATCGCAGGTCAGAGCGGGGGCCTCCTGGTTGTCGGCGGTGAACGCGTTCACCTGGAACTCCGTTCCGCGCCGGGCGCCGGCGCCGTCGTAGCGCTGCGCAAACACGCCGTTCCCGTCGCCGTCCTGCGTGCGACTCTCCCAGGCGACGGTGCCGCCTCCCGAGTCGCGACACACCACCGGGTACGCTTGATCGTCCACCGTGTAGGTGTTGACCTGGAACTCGCCCCCGACGCGTGTCTGCGCGCGAGCGATCGTCCCCGCACCGAACGTCACCACTATCGCCACCAAGGCCGCGGATCGCTGCATCGTTTTCTCCCCAAGAGGCCGTTTCGCGCCGGCACGCGCCGGCGGACCCCCAGTACACCGGCCGCACCCCGATTCTGTCAAGGCTCGCGTCGGGCGACCACCGGCATGTCTCGCCCACCCGCCGGCCCGCTCCCCTCAGTTCCCCGTTTCGGAATCACGGCGACGCGTTGCACGAGGGGCCCTTCTCCCGGATGAGTGCGTCAATTTTCTCGTCGAGAGACGTTCGGCCCCGACCTCCCCGTCAGCGGCATGCCTCTCCTCGCCGCTTCGAGCCCGCGCGCGGCCGCAGGGCGACCGTTCGCGCCGCCCGGGCGAGAGGCGGCGCCTTGCGCGTCCTCACGGGGCGCCGCCGCCGCGCCGGGCTGACCGCTCTGCCCGCCAGCGATCCCTCCAGCTGGTGCAGCAGCCGCGTCCCCAGCTGCCGGTCGGGATCGCGCTCGCGCCGCGCCAGCAGCAGCGCGATACCGCGCTCGACCGCGTGGCGCACCTGGTCGCGAAGCGCGAAGCAGACCGCCTCGTCGTTCTGCTTGCCGGCCAGCTGCGCCGTCTCGATGGGCCGTCCGAAATGAAAATAGAAACGCTGCGGCTTCGGCAGCAGCGACAGACCGACGCCTCGCACCAGCGGCGGGATCTCGTCCGGGCGCGGCGCCAGACGTTCGAGCACCGGCCCGAGCCGCGTCTTCAGGAACTCGTCGCTGTCGACGAGGATGTCGTAGCAATCCTCCGCCCCGACCGCGGAGAAGGGCACGATCGTGTAGCCGAACTCGATCGCCAGGCGCGCGAAGCCGATGCGGTTCTTCCAGATCAGCCGGTACTTCTCGCCCTTGTGCTTGAACACCTCGCGCCCGCCTCCCGGGAACACCAGCAGCGATTCGCCGGCTCGCATCAGCGCCCGGCAGTTCTTGCGCGTTCCGTCCACGGTCCCGAAGCGGGCCAGCAGGTCGCGCCACACGGGGATGCGGAAGTGCAGGTGATCGCCGAGCGAGCGGACGAAGACGCCGCGCTGCTCGTAGAGACCGAGCACCATGAACGGGACGTCGAGCACGCCCATCAGCGTGTGGTTGCCGACCAGGAAGAACGGGCGGTCGGCGGGGACGTTGCGCAGCCCCGACAGCTCCGGTGCGGTCAGCCAGTGCCAGGGCTCGAGCAGCACCTCGGCCGCCGCGATCTCGGCGTCCGTCGGCTGATAGTGACGCGAACGGGAAGACTTCCTTGGGGTGGTCATCTCAGCACCTCCGATCAACCCGGCGCGCCGGGAACGCCGTTCAGGACGGCCTGGGCAGGGGGCGAGGACACCGCCGGCTCGTCGACGGCCGGCAGGGGGCGGCGCGCGATCTCGTCCGCCTCCGAGGCGGGCAGGTCCAGCATGCGCAGAATCTGTGCGGCCAGGTGCACGTCCGCATCGGCCGGCAGGCCGCCGGCCAGGTGTGCCTGCAGAACGCCGAGGACGGCACCGCACAGCGCGGCGTGCGCGGTCGGAACGTCCGACACCCGGAAACGGCCCAACTCGATGCCGCGCCGCAGGTCGCGCAGGTTGCGCTGCAGCAGGCCGATCGAGAACTGCGGCAGGCTCGTTCCGGCGCGCACGACGAACCACCCCCACATGGGATCCGAACGGATCTTGCGCACCACGTGCCGCGTGCACGCCGCCATCACCTCGGCCGGATCGGAGATCGTCGCCGTCGCCTGGTCCAGCGCCCGCCCCATCGATTCCGCCGTCTCGGACGCCACCGATCCCAGCAGCGCCTCCTTGGATTCGAAGTGGTGATAGAACGTGCCGAGGCCGACATCCGCCTCCTCGGTGATCTCCGCGACCGTCGCCGCCTCGGGCCCCTTCCGCCCGAACACGGCGCGAGCCGCAGCGACCAGGCGCGCGTGCGTCTCGAGCCGGCGCCGCTCGCCGCGCGTGATCTTCGCCTTTCCGACGGACTCCATCCCGTTACCACCCCCACCGAGCCGCCAATTGGTGATTCGAATATGAATGTTCATTCGATATTGGTCAAGAGATTCGGAATCGGATATTGGTTCGGACAGGGTCGTACATGCGTCCCGCGGACTGGGCACACGGCTGGAGGAAGCGATGACTGAAACCATCCCGGTGATCGACATGTGGGCTCCAATCGTGCCGTCGCGGGAGATCATGGCCCACACCGCGAACCACTTCCCCGAGCCGCAGCTCGGCTATCTGCGCGTCTTCTTCAAGATGAACGCCACGGTGGAGGCGTTCCGCGATTTCGCGCACGGCCTGACGAGCGACGACGAGGCGATTCTCGCACGGCTCGACGCCGCGGGCATCTCGCGGACGCTGATCACCGGCTTCGACGAGGCGTCCAGCGCCGGCTGCACCTTCGTCACCAACGAATCGGTGGCGGCGATCGCCGAACGGCATCCGCAGCGCTTCGTACCCTTCGCCGGCGCCGACATCCTGCGCGGCGCGACGGCGCTCCGCGAGCTGGAGCACTGGGTCCGCGAACGCGGCTTTCGCGGCCTCAGCCTGCGCCCTTTCATGACCGGCCTGCCGGCCGACGACCGGCGCTACTACCCCTTCTACGCCAAGTGCGTCGAGCTCGGCGTGCCGGTGAGCATGCACGCCTCGGCCAACTGGACCACTTCCCGGCCGAGCGACCTCGGTCACCCGCGCCACTTCGACGCTGTGGCGTGCGAGTTCCCCGACCTGAAGCTGATCCTCAGCCACGCCGGCTATCCGTGGGTGCTGGAGGCCTGCCTCCTCGCCTGGAAGCACCCCAACGTCTACCTCGAGCTGGCGGCGCACCGGCCGCGCTACTTCACCGCGCCGGGCGCCGGCTGGGAGCCCCTGCTGCGCTACGGCCAGACGACGATCCAGGACAAGATCCTCTACGGAACGGGCGCCTTCCTGCTCGGCCGCGACCCGGGGGAGCTGGTCGCCGAGATGCGCGCCCTGCCGTTGCGCCGCGAGGTGATGGAGAAGTGGTTGTGGAGGAATGCGGAGGAAGTGTTGAAGTGATGCGGCTCACCGGCTCACTCGCTCACCGGCAAACAGAGCTCGAGCACTGCATCACTCCAACCAACACCCCTCGCTTGCGCGACCCCGGATCTCGTGTAAACGGTGAGGGAGGAGGTAATCCCATGAAGAGCCTGAAAACCCGGATCGCCGTGGCCGTTCTCTGTGCGGGCGCGACGCTCGCCGTATCGATGGCCCCCGCCTTCGCCTGTGACGGCGCGAAAGACACCCAGCAGCAGGCATCGACCACGACGTCCACCAAGGACGGCAAGTAAGCCCGAGTCGGGTGAGCCGGTGAGCGAGTGCGCGGGTTCCGACCCCGCCGCCTCCCTCACCGGCTCACCGGCTCACTGGCTAACCGGCTCACTGGCTCACTGGCCAACCCGCTCACCGCAACACGTCCGCACGTCCGCACGTCCGCACGTCAGCACGTCAGCACGTCAGCACGTCAGCACGTCAGCACGTCAGCACGTCAGCACGTCAACACGTCAACACGTCAGCACTTCCCCACTTCCCCACTTCCCTTGCACCTCGCCCGCGACACTCGGACAATGCGGGCATGAAATGCGTCCTCGTGTCGCACACGCACTGGGACCGCGAGTGGTACCGGACGTTCCAGTCGTTCCGGGCGCGTCTCGTCGACGCCACCGATCGCGTGCTCGACCTGATCCGAAGCGATCCCGGCTTCCACTTCCTGCTCGACGGCCAGGCGGTCGTGCTCGAGGACTACCTCGAGGTTCGCCCGCAGCGCCGCGCCGAGCTGTCCGAGGCGTGCCACCTCGGCCGCATCGCCATCGGCCCGTGGTATGTCCAGCCGGACTCGCTTCTTCCCTCCGGAGAGGCGCACGTGCGCAACCTCCTCGAAGGGCGGCGCGTCGGCGGTCAGCTGGGCCCGGTCTCGACCGTGGCCTACACGCCGGACTCCTTCGGCCATCCCGCCCAGTTCCCGCAGATCTTCGCCGGCTTCGGCCTCGAGCCGTTCGTCTACTGGCGCGGCAACGGCAACGAGATCGACGCCCTACCCGCCGAGTACCTGTGGGAGGCGCCGGATGGGAGCGCCGTCCTCGTTCACCACCTCGGCGAGGGCTACTTCGCCGCCTCGGGGCTGCCCGACGACGCACGCGCGGCGGCGCGCTGCCTCGAGACGCTGGGCCGCAAGCTCGCCGAGCGCACGCGCAACGACTCGGTCCTGCTCATGAACGGCATCGACCATGCCTTGCCAGCCACGCACACGGCCGCCGTGGCCGAGGCCCTTGCCGCCGCCACGGGCTGGACCGTCAAGCGCGGTCTGCTCGAGGACTTCACCGACGGTCTGTCGCGCGACGCGCCGAGCTTTCGGGGCGAGTTGCTCGGCGGCCGCGTCGCCAACCTCCTACCCGGCGTCTGGTCGACGCGGGCGCCGCTCAAGCTCCGCAACCGCGGCGCCGAGAGCCTGCTCGAAGGATGGGCGGAGCCGTGGTCGGCGCTGGCGCGCGCGCTCGGCGCCGCCGACGAGCAACCGTCGCTGCGCGCGGCGTGGCGCGCTCTGCTGAAGAACCAGGCGCACGACTCGATCTGCGGCTGCTCGCAGGATCGCGTGCACGAGCAGATGGCGGCGCGCTACGACGAAGCCGAAGAGCTGGCGACGGAGACGACGGCGCGCGTGCTCGAACGCATCGCGGGGCTCGGCCCGGAGCGGCGCACGCCCTGGAGCGACACCTTCGACATCGCGGTGTTCAACCCCAGCCCGTTCGCGCGCACCGACGTGGTCCGCATGCCGCTCGACCCGAGCACGTGGTTCGAGATTCGCGGCGACGAGAATCGCGCCATCGCCGTCCACCCCCTTCTCCTCGCCGCCCTGCGCGCCGGCGGCTACACCGCCGACGGCCGGCCGGCCCGCCTGGTCGCCGATCCCGATGCGCCGCGTATGCGCCTTCTCCCCGACCACCCGGCACAGAGCATCGAGATCGTCGCCGAGGACGTCCCAGCCTTCGGCTGGCGGCGCATCAGGCTGCAACCGTCCGATCCCCATCCCGAGCACGAGGACGAGGGGCGCGAAGTCTCTTTCGGCGACATGTCGGTCGCCGCCGCTGAAGACGGGACGTTGACGGTGCGCATCGGCTCCTCTACCTGGAGCGGCCTGTGCGCCGTCGAAGACATCGGCGACCGCGGCGATACCTATGACTTCGATCCCGTGCCGGGCGCCGCGCCGCGGCTCGACGAAGTGCGCATCAGCCGCCGGGTGCACCCGAACGGGATGCAGCACCTCGAGGTACGCCGCACCTTCGCAATCGCGGCCGCGCTCGCCCCCGATCGCGAGCGGCGCGACGAGCGAACGGTTGCGCTGGAGGTCTTCACCGAGGCGCGCCTCGCACCCGGTATCGACCGCGTCGATCTGCGCGTGCGCGCCGACAATACGGCACGGGATCACCGCCTGCGCCTGCTGTTTCCGACCGGAGAGCCGGCCGGCGAATTTCACGCCGCCACGACCTTCGACGTCGCGCGCCGCTACACCGGTGCGCGCCAGGCGGCCGGCTGGCTCCACGCGGCGCCGTCGACGTTCCCCCAGCAGGGCTTCGTCAGCGCCAATGGCCTCACCGTCGGTGCACCGGGGCTTCCCGAGGCCGAGGTCACCCCCGACGGCGTGATCGCGATCACGCTGCTCCGCTCCGTCGGCTGGCTGTCGCGCATGGACTTGCGCTCGCGCCCGCAGCTGGCCGGCCCGGCCATACCGACGCCGGGCGCGCAGTGCCTGCAGCCGATCGAGGCCCGCCTGACCTTGCACGCCGGACTCGATCCGGCGGCGGTGCGCGCCGCGGAGCTCGGCCTGCGCGCGGTGGCGGCGGGGGACGAGCCCCTGGCGCCGACCGGCACCTCCCTGCTGGAGATCGCGCCGCGCGACGTCTTGCTCAGCGCGTTGATGCCCGCCGACACCGAATCGGCCGTCGTGCTGCGGTTGCTCAATCCGACCGACGCCGAGATCGACGCGACGGTGCGGCTGCGCCTGCCGGTCTCGGCGGCGCTGTCGGTCCGTCTCGACGAGTCGCCGTCCGAAGCGCCGGTATCCGAGGTGCCGATCTCGCTGCGGAACGGCATCCTCGCCGCTCGCATCCCGCCGCACGCCCTGCGCTCGTTCCTCCTCACGTGAGAGGGGAGAAGGGCAGGACTGTTCAAAAAGGGGCGTGACCGGTGACCGGGCTTTGGCCATTGATCGCGAGATGGCGGTGCGGCGGCCGTAAGCTTGTCGAGTTCTTCGGTATGTAGGCTGTCGGTTCTCGAGGATCCAACATTCCAGCGACTTTACACGGAAAACTGGCGGGGTCAGCGGGCGGATTTTTGGGCAAAGCCCGAATCACGCCTCTCGCCACCCCTACTTCGTCTCCATCACCGTGACGCCGTCCCAGTTCGGAGGAGGGGGAGTCGCCTGCATCGCCTGGCAGCGCGCCAGGTACAGTCGCGACGGGCCGTCGTCGGGATTCTCGTCGAGAATGGCCCGGAACATGGCCCGCGCCTCCTCCCAGCGCTGTTGCCGGTAGGTCTCGATCGCGGCGTTGAAGCGCTCCAGCAGAAGGGCCCAGCGGGCGCGGTCGCCGTTCATGCCGAGCATCTCGAAGATGCGCACGGCCTCGAACTTGCCCTTCACGCGCACCAGGTCGAGCTCGCGCGCCACGACCAGGTCGCCCGCCGCATGCAGCGTGCTCTCGGTGGCGATCGCGTGCGTGCCGTACAGCTTGTTGAGACCTTCCAGGCGCGCGCCCAGGTTGACGTTGTCGCCCATCACCGTGAGGCTGAGGTGCTGCGCCGATCCCATGTTGCCGAACACCATCGGCCCGGTGTTGACGCCGATGCCGATGGAGAGCCTCGGCCATCCCCGGCCCTGCCACTCCTCGTTCAGCGTCTCCAGGCGGGACAGCATCTGCATGGTGGCGCGGCAGGCGCGCTGGGCGTGGTCCTCCTGCGGGAGGGGGGCGCCCCACACCGCCATGACGGCGTCGCCGATGTACTTGTCGAGCATGCCGTCGTACTTGAAGATGATGTCCGTCATGTCGCCGAGGTAGACGTTGAGCAGCTCGACCAGCTCTTCCGGCTGCAGGCGCTCGGCGATCGTGGTGAAGCCGCGGATGTCGGAGAAGAACACCGTCAGCTCGCGCTTCTCGCCGCCCAGCTTGAGCCGCTCCGGCTGGTCGCTGACCAGCTTCGCCATCGAGGGGCTCAGGTAGAGATCGAGCGCCTTGCGAATCTTCTTCTTCTCGCGCTCTTCGGTCATGTAGTGCTGCACGGCGATGCTGGCGTAGGTGAGCGCGATGGCGAGCAGCGCGTACACGATCGTCAGCGGCAGGCCATCGTTCACGAACAGCCATTGCGTCGCGACCAGATAGAGGACGAGAAGGGCGACGACCAGGGCGGCGGCCACCAGACCGCGCGTGTAGCGCATGGTGAAGCCGATGATCAGGGTCAGGGTGAGCAGGGCGGCGATGTCGACCAGCACCAGCCAGTTGGGCTGAATGATGAAGTCGCCCTTCAGGATGTTGTCGATCACGTTGGCGTGGATCTCGACGCCGGGGCAGACGACGTCGAACGGCGTCACCCGAATGTCCTGCACGGCCGTCGCCGTGATCCCGATCAGGACCATCTTGCCGCGAAAACGCTCGGCGGGGATCTTGCCCGACAGCACGTCCTTGGCGGGGTAGTGCGGGAAGGTCATGCCCGGGCCGCGGTAGTTGATCACCAGCTGGCCGTTCTCGTCCACCGGGACGTCGATCTTGCCGATGCGAACGCTGTCGACGCCGAAGTCGCCGAAGCGAATCCCCAGCGGCCAGTCGGGCTTGTAGACGCGCAGCATGGCCAGGGAAAGCGGGATCGCCATGTCGTTGCCGTAGCGGACGGCCAACGGGGCGCGGCGGATCGACCCGTCGTTCTTGTCGGGGATGACGTTGAAGTAGCCGACCTCTCGCGCCGCGGCGTTGAACGGCGGGAGGTTGGGCCGTATCTCTCGCCCGATCGGCACACGCGAGCGGCCGATCGCGCTGCCCTGGACGACGTTGTACATCGACACGCGCGACGACGTGTCGGGGCTCTTCGGACCCTCGAAGTTGAAGAAGTACCCGAGCACGGCGCGGTCGGACTTCTTCACCGCCTCGACCAGGGTGGTGTCCTGGTCCTGCATGGCGGCCTGCACCATGTCCCACGTGTTCAAATCGAGGTGCTTGGGGCGGGCCGACAACCCCTCCCCCTCCCGAAACGCCGACGACTCGGAGAAGACGATGTCGAAGCCGATGACGGCCGGATCCGCCGCGGCGACGTCGGTCACCAGCTGGGCGAGAATCGAACGCGGCCAGGGCCAGCGCCCGATCGCGGCCACGCTGTCGTCGTCGATGGCCACGATCGCCACCTCGGGCCCCGGCTTCAGCACGCCGCGCTGCAGCAGGCGGTAGTCCATGGCGCGTATGTCGGTCAGGCTCAGGTAGAGGCAGCCCTGAAAGCGCAGGACCGACAGCGCCACGCCGATGAGAAGGGCCAGGCGCATGGGAGTGAAGAGTCGCCAGAACATGATCGGCGACGCATGCTAACCCACGGTCGGGAGCGGAACAATCGAAATGCCGGCGCCCTTCGCGATCGAGCCGCTCCTGCGGTAAGAGAGACGTCGAGGCGGCGGAGACGAGATGTCCGTGAGGGCGACGAAGTGGATCCTGTGGCTGGCGCTGATCCTGACGCTGCCCGTCCCCTACTTCATGATCGAGAGCGGGCGGGTGCCGACCGTGCGCTTGTTCCTGTTCGCTCTACTCACCTCGGCCGCCGCCCTGGCCGAGCCCGACTACGCCTCGCGCTTCGTCGCCGCCCTTTTCGTGCTGCAGGCGGGTCTGTACGTCGTCCTCTGCTACGCCCTGGCGCGCTGGGTGGCGCGCCTGGTGCACCAGCGGACTCCGGCCGCCTATCACGCGCTGATCGTGACCGCCGTCGTGGCCGGCCTGCTCGCCGCCGCCATGTTCGACATCTACCGCGCGCCTCTGTCGAACGGCTCCCTGCACCCCAACCTGCTCGGAGTGTGGCGCTAGTGCGTCGCGCCCGCTCAGGGCAGGACGTGGATCGTGTGCGTGCCGGGCGAGCCGCGGTAGTAGAGCAGCCGGCTGCCCGACCGCGTGTAGCTCCCGTCGCTGACCTCGATCGTCCCGGAGACGCTCGCCGGCAGGAAGATCTCCGTCGGGTCCGGAACGTCGTGCGCCGCATCGTCCTGGAAGGAGAACGAGAACTCGCCGCTCCCGGCGTCGAAGCTCATCGACAGGGGCACGCCGGCGACGCGCCTGGCGTACGGGTGGGTGAGGACGTCGACCAGATCCCCCTTCGGGTTGCCGGCGGCGTCGACGACGCTGAACGTGTTGTCGGACGGGAAGTACGCCCACACGGCGCCGCCGATCAGCCGCCGGTCCTGCTCCGCCAGCGTGTCGCGCACGAACTGCGTGGTGGCGTCGAGATACCCTCCCGCGACGGCCGTGTTGCCGCCGTACTCGCCGCACAGCAGCGGCCCGCCGAGCGTCGCCGCCTCCGTCGCCGCGAGGTCGTAGTCGGCGGTGATCGCCGCCGCGTTGCCGTCGTACTTGAGGTTGGGAAGGCCGTAGGTCTCTGTATAGAGGTGCGGCGCGTAGACGACGTTGGGCCCCATCGGCTCGGCGTAGATACCGACGCCGAGGTTGCGGAACACGGGCGGGTCGAAGAACAGGATCGAGTCGGCGCCCTCCTCGCTCACCGCCTGGCGCAACGTGCGATAGAACGGGATCAACGCGTCGCGCTCGAACGTCCCCGGCGGCAACGGCGCGCAGCCGACGCCGGGCGCCTCATTGAAGAAGTCGAAGCCGGCGATGCGGCGATCGCCGGCGAAGTGGCGCGCGACCAGGCGCCAGACGTCGGCGAAGTGATCCATGAGCGTGCGCCCGTCGGTCGCCGTCGCGCCGGTGAAGAAGTCGCAGGCCGCGGCGAGAGTGCCGGCGTAGTCGTCCGAGTAGCCGCGGCCCGCGCAGGTCCAGGCGGGGGCGCCGTTGCCGTTGGTGAAGAACGGCGACCACTGGAACTGGTGCATCTCGAGGACGACCAGCATGCCGTGCTGGTCGGCCCAGCCGACGATGGGGTCGACCTGGTCGGTGAGGTAGCTCTCGTCGAGCTGATTCGGCTGTGGCTCCAGATAGTTCCAGGCGATCGGCAGGCGGATGACGTCGAAGCCCCAGCCTTCCATCTGCGCGAAGTCCGACTCCTCCGGCCCGTGCGGGTGGCCGATGAAGTTGCCGAACTCCAGGCCGGAGTAGTTCGCGCCGCGCAGGAGGACCACCCGATCGGCGCTGTCGCGCACCCACTCGGCGTCGGAGTGGACCTCGAGTGGCTCCAGAGTCGGCGTTGGCGGTCGCGGTCGGTGTGTCGGTCGGCGCGTGCGTCTCGGTCGCCGTGGCCGTCGGCGTCGGCGCGAGCTCCGAGCACTGGCTCGGGGGCTGGCGCTCCCTTGCGCTTCGTCAGCCTTCGCATCGTTTCTCTTCTCCGCGCCGCCGAACTCCATGCAGTATCTCTTGCGAGCTGGTACCGACGGTGAGAATGACGCCGGCCGGCCCGAGGAACGGTGGCGCGAACGGGATCTCGACCGCCGTTCCCCTGCACACGGCCTTGATGACCTTGGGCTTCAGGATGACGAGCTTGCAGACGTCGTCGGCCGGAACCGCGTCCTTGCCCCTGTACTCGAATCCCTTCGAGCCGGCGGGCCTGCCCAGCCCTTTCCACCCGCTGGCGTCGAGGTCGTACGTGACGTCGCCCGCCCCGCCGCCCGGGAAGGTGACGGTGTCGAAGAAGCGGATCGTCGCCCCATCCACGGTCGGGTTGCCTACGGCCGGCAGCGCCAGGTCCCCGCCGGACGGGCGGCCGACGACCTTGACCAGCCGCTCGGCTCTGACCACCAGCATCTTGCCGGGAATCGGCTCGTCCGGCTCGTCGTTCGCCAGCAGGGCGGACGGTACCGCCACGAGCAGAGCGAGGGCGATTGCCGAGCAAAAGCGCTTGTTCATGGTTCGCCGATCGGACCCCGCGCGCCGCTCGGGGCGACGCGAAAGACCATGCCCGACAAGAGCAGGGTGCGCGGTATTCGTCAACGAGTGATGGCGGAGGCCCTCCGCGGGGCTTTGCACAAAAGGTCGAGCGAGCTCCCACTCGTCATGCCCGCGAAAGCGGGCATCCAGGTGAGAAGGTAGCGGGGTGTCCGATGGATTCCCGCTTTCGCGGGAATGACGGATTCAGCCCGCATCCGGACTTTTTTCGCAAAGACCCTCTGCGAAAACAGAAAGGCCCCCGGGGTTTGCCCGGGGGCCTTCCGACACTTACGAACTAGGTGTTGCTCGTCCCGTCATTACGGGATGCAGCGCGTGGCGCTGCCGGTGAAGTTGATGAGCGGCGGCGTGGCGCAGGTGGCACCCAAGGGCGCGCCCGGACCGGTGATCGAGTTCGGCAGCACGCTGTCGAAGGTGATGTCGAACGGCAGGGCGGGCGAGCCGATCGTTCCCGCGGCCGCCGTGGTGACCGTTCCGCCGCCGATGTCCATGCAGGCACCGGTCCCCGACAGGCTGGCCGGGCCGGCGCCGGCGATGGAGCAGCCGTCACCGTCGAGGTCGGTGAACGTCGCGGTATTCTTGTCGGTCGTGAAGTCCAGGTTCTGCGGGAACTGCGTGATCAGGGTGTCCGTGCCCGGATCGTACGCGCCGTCCCCGTCCGGACAGGAAGCGTCCATGGCCAGCCATGTGGTCGTCAGTGACCGGGATGGCCACGATCGCGTTCGCCGTGCCGGGGCCGCCGCAGACGTCCGTCACGCTGTCGCCGACGGTGATGTCGACGCGGATCGAGCCATCGACGCCGACCGAGCAGGGTACGTTCGGCAGGCTGCAGGGGCCGAAGGCGTCGCTGGTGTCACCGAGCTCGGTGACGGTGAAGTCGGAGCCGCCGTCCGAGTCGATCTCGCCGACGCCACAGCCGGTCTGGTCGATGTGGACCGAGTAGCCGAGCGCAGGCACGCAGAAGGTCGGCGCGCTGAAGCCGCCCGGGTACGGGACGATGGTCTGGTGCACGCAGTTGGCATCCCCTGGGCCCACGTCCTGTACGATCGTACCGCCCGTCGGGAAGGCGAACGGGGCAAACGTGGAGACCTTCAGGGTTCCACCCGAGACCTGCGTGGTCGTGTAGGAGCCCGGGCTCAGCGGGCAGGCGGCGACCACGGGCGGCGGGCACGAGCCGTTGGCGGCGCCGTCGTCGAACAGGTCGCAATCGACGCTCAGGCCGTCGATCGCGTTGATCGCCAGGCAGACGCGGCACTCGACCCGCTCGTCGAGGCAGTCGGCCAGGGTGCCGAGGGTTGCTCCCGAGCAATTGCCCGGAAAGACGTTGGTCGTGCACTTCTTGGTGATGTCGGAGCCCAGCTTGGCCACGCTCTTCCCGATCTTGCCCTTCGGGTTGGCCGCGATCGAGTTCGGGTTCAAGAAGTCGTCGACGCAGCCCTCGAGGTCCGCCGCGGTGGCGCCGGCGAGGTTCGCCAACGCTATCTTCTTACATTTCAGAAAGGTCTTGAACTTCGTCGCGGCGATCTTCTCGACGTCCTTGCTGACCGCCTGCTGGCACTTGCAGTCGTTCTTGTTCGTGCCGCAATCGACGATGGCGGCATCGACAGGCGAGCCGTAGATGTCCCCGACTAAGGCCCTTTCCTGGTCCTCTGCCGCGTCATTGGCCGCTGTTGGCGAGGTATAGCCGAAGGGCGCTCCGCCGCCGCACTTCTTCGTGTCATCGGCGCCGGTCTTTGACCTGGCCTTCGCGACCTTGCCCTTCGGGTCGGCGGTCAGGCAGTCGTCGGTCGTCTGCGCGCCGAGCTTGCCCTTGCCCTTGTTCTTGACGCACGAGCTGTTCTCCTTGCCCTGTGTCTTTGCGACCTTGGCGGCATCCTTGTTGATCGTGTTGATGCATCCTGCCTCGGGCTTGGTGACCTGAGCGCTCGCGTTGGTTTGCATGAACAGCAGCGCAAACGCGCACGCCCCCGCGGTTGACACGACCTTTCTCAGTGTACCCATCATTCTCCCCCTTTTCTGGTGGCAAGAGCGCCACTGGTTGATGTGCACTTCATACAGATACAGAGAAAGTGGACGGTTGATCTCGATCTCTTGGCTACAATATTTCATCTGTTCGGGCAAGGAAATTCATCGATGTCGGGTCGCGGCTCTCTTGCCCTGTGCAGACTGTCGGCGTGGCCGTTTAGACGGGCTAACCCCGCGCTCGCGGTAGACACGGCTCACCCGAAAGAAGGATACTGAGCACCATGAAACGACTCATCGTCGCGATCGGTGTCTGCCTTTCCACCCTGCCCGCCCCCCTCGCAGCCCAGCAGGCCCCGGCGGCCAAGCCTGAGATCCAGACGCGGGAGTCCCAGGCGGCGATGACGCCGGCAGCGGCGCTCGAACGGTTGAAGGAGGGCAACCTCCGCTTCGCCTCGAACACGGCGAAGCGGCGCGACTGGTCGGCGAAGGTGTTGGCCACGGCACCGGGACAGTTCCCGTTCGCGGCGGTCCTCGGGTGCATGGACTCCCGCGTTCCCGTGGAGGTCGTCTTCGACCAGGGGATCGGCGACGTGTTCGGTGTGCGCGTGGCCGGGAACGTCGTGAACGACGACGAGCTCGGCAGCCTCGAATACGCGGTCAAGGTGGGCACGAAGCTCATCGTCGTGCTCGGGCACACCGATTGCGGCGCCGTCAAAGGGGCGATCGACGGCGTCGAGCTGGGCAACCTCACCGGCCTTCTGGCGAAGATCCACCCTGCCGTCGCGGCCGCGGGCTGCAGCGACGCGAAGGACAAGGCCTGTGTCACGAAGGTCGCCGAGGAGAACGTCCGCCAGGCGGTGAAAGAGATCCGCGAGAGAAGCCCGTATCTGAAGAAGTCTCTCGACGAGGGGAAGGTCGCGTTGGTGGGTGGAATGTACGACGTGGCGACAGGGAAGGTGACGTTCCTGAAAGACTGAGCGCTCCCTGCCCAGGAGGCGACACCTGCCGGTCCGGCGCATCTCCTCCACGAATCGCTCGCCGTCACAGCAGCGCGGCGGCCCGCTCGATGAACCAGCCCTGACGGCAGCGGGCAGGCGAAGTGAGACGCCGCTCAACCGGCCCGGCGGATCCAGCCGAGCAGTGCGGCGCGCATCGCCTGGTGCAGGTTGAGGTGCTTGGAGCGGGCCTTCCGCTCCAGCTCCTTCCAGAGCTCCTCCGGCAACCGCACCGATCGGACCACCGTCGTTCGATGCTTTCCCTTCCCCGGGTGGCCGCGCCGCATCAGCACGGCATCGGTCGCCAGCTGCGGCATCTCCCACAGCGCCAGGAGAGAGGGTCCGCCCGGCTCGCCCGCGCCGGCGAACGCGTTGCGCCGCATCGGTCCGAAGCGGGAAAAATCCACCGGGCCGTCGAGGGGATCAGTCGTTCTCGTAGCGCGTTTTCTCATGCTTCGTCGCCTTTCGTGCGCTGATGATGCGGATCGCGGCCGCCTCGACCTCGGCGTGAACGACATACAGCAGCCGCTGCCGGCGGGAATACCCGATCAGGATGAACCGATCCTCGTGAAGGCTGTCGGGATAGTAGGCGCCGAGCGCCACGCACTGGAAGGTAACCGGTGATCGGAGTGGAGGCGAAAGGCATCTCCTAACGTATAACCGGTCGACCGGGAGCTCGGAATTAGGTAGAAGACATCCATGCTCAGCGAGGGAATCGAGAGCGCACTCCGAAAGGTGAAGGGCCTTCCGGCCGCCGTGCTGGATTGGCGGGTAGAGACGGGCGAGGACAGCACCGGCGACGAAGCAATCTGGGTGTGGGTCACCCTCAAGGACGAGGACCTTGACCGAGAGACCAGAGCGCGACTCCGCACCCTGGTTCGTGATGCCGTTCACGACAGACTTCGCAAGCGAGAACCGTGGGTCTACGTTCGCTTCCGCGGCGCTTCCGAGACCGAAGAGTGAGCCTTCACGAGGATCTCCTTCACCAGGCTCGCCAGCTCGCCACTCGAGAACCCAGACGGCCGCGGCAAGCAAGCCTCCGGCGTGCGATTTCAGCGGCAGATCGTCTCCCTCTTTGCGCAGCGTCTGAACGAGCTGCCCATCTGGTCGACCTCGAGATCGGGTTGCGCTAGACAACCCCCATGCTCGCGCACTGGCAGCTTGACGAGCCGGAGGTGATGAAAGCCGCCAACCCCGCCTGCGTTGGCCGGTTCAGGGTTCATTCGGCGTGCATGGCATGACGCGAATGAACAAGAAGGAGCTCACCGAGGCGGACATCCGCACCAAGTTCATCACCCCCGCACTCGTCGCCCCGGACGGCAAGTGGGACGTGATGACCCAGCTTCGCGAGGAAATCTACTTCACGAGGGGTCGCGTCATCGTTCGCGGCAAGACGGTCAAGCGCGGCGAAGCGAAGAAGGCCCCAAGGTGGATCAACTGATGACGTTGGTGGACCAGGTGGAAAGCCAGCTCGCCACCGCCCTCCTGGAAGCCCTCGTCGCCGAGCTCACCGCGCTCGATTGAGCGCTCTGAAATGACATTGCCTTCTTCCCATCCGCGCGATCCGCTGCACGGCATCACCCTGGAACGCATCGTCAATGAGCTCGTCCGGCGGCATGGCTGGAGCGCGATGGCGCGTCGCATCCCGGTGCGGTGCTTCCAGGTCAACCCTTCCGTGAAGTCCAGCCTCACGTTCCTGCGCAAGACACCCTGGGCACGCCGGAAGGTCGAAGCCTGGTTCCTCGCAGGCCGATAGCTAACCTTGATCTGATCGAAAGCGTTCCTGTTCTTTTTCCTCTCTGCGCCTTTGCGTCTCTGCGCGAGAATGTTTTTGTCAGATCAAGCCTGACCCTCTCCCAGCAAGTGGGAGAAAATCACCCACACACTTTGGAGAAGACCCGATCTTTTATGCAAAGCCCCCATCGGGATGACGTGCGGAGGTGCGGAAGTGCCGGGGTACGAGGGATGAGGCAGCGCCGTACGGAGCTCACAGCAGCGCCGCCGCCCTCTCGATGAACCAGAAGGCCGCCAGCGAGCCGATGACGTAGGCGGGGCCCTGCGCGGCCCAGGCCGGCAGTCGACCGCGCCACGCTCGCCACAGGCGCGCGGCGGCGAGCAGCACCAGCACGACCGCGAGCAGGCCGAGCTCGAGGCCGGCGTTGAACGAGAACACCGCCAGCGGAAGCTGCGCCGAGGGAAGCGCCGCCCGCGGCAGGGCGGCGGCGAGGGCGAGCCCGAACGGCGGGCCGGCGGCAGCGGCCAGGAGCCAGGGATGACGGCGCATCAGCGTCGCCTCGCTCTGGTCTCCCCGCGCCAGCTCGGCGGCGACGAGCAGAAGGGCGGCGGCGATCGCGATCCCCGGCAAGGCGGTGTCCGCTCGCAGCAGACCGAGGCCGGCGAGCGAGAGGCTGAGGCTGTGGCCGATGGTGAAGGAGACGATCGCCAGCAGGAGCCCACCTCCGTCCGCGGCCAGCAGGACCAGCGCGGCCAGGAACGCCAGGTGCTCGAGCCCGGTCGGAAAGGCGAGCAGCCCGCGGCGCAGATAGTCGCGCGCGACCCGCCCCGGCGACGCGCCGTCGGGGACGGTCCACGACGAATGCTCTCCGTACAGCAGCGCCTGCGCGACGCGGCCGTCGCGGAAGAAGACGCGCACCAGCGCGTCCGTCTTGCTCGCCTGCAGCCCGGAGACGCCGATCACCGCGCCGACGATCCCCTGCGGGCCGCAGTCGGCCGTCCACTGAAAGGTGATGCTGCCGGCGTCCGTCGCCGGCGCCGAGGTCGCGACCGTGCGGCAGCGCTCCGGCAGCAGCGGACGGCTCTCGGTTCCCGTCGGCTGCAGCAGCGAGGTCTTGAACCGCACCTGCACCCGCTTGCCGTCGATCTCGCGCAGCTCGAGAAGATGCGGCGCCAGCGGGTGGGCGCGCAGCGGCGAGGCCGCCGCGACCACGAGGAGACCGGCGAAGAGGAGCCGTTTCACGACGGCGGCCTCGGATCGGCCCGACTTCGTATTGCCGCGAAAGCGGGAATCCAGGGGACACCCCGCTACCTCCCCGCCTGGATGCCCGCTTTCGCGGGCATGACGGTTGCTGTTTGCCGGTGGAGGCAACTGTCGTGCAGAACCGTCGCCGGAGATCGCATAGCGCCGCCGCAGCCGCCTGGTCGCCTCGACGACCGCGCGCTGCTCCCGATCGGCGAGCAGCGCCGCGCGCACGCGGGAGCGCACCGACGCCAGCGCCGGCCGTCGCGCGGGCACCGCTTCGTACACCCAGACGAGGTGCAGCCCGTACGGCGAGGCGATCGGCCCCTCCCACGCGGCGATGCCTGTAAGAGACTCGGAGGCGCCCATGACGCGCGCCGCGAACGGCGCGCCGAAGAGCTTGGCCAGCTCGCGCTCCGACTTCGACGGCAGAATGCCGGGGACGGGAAGAGGATCGCCGAGCGCGACCGCCCGCTCGGGCGGCACGGCGCCGGCGCGCAGCCGCGCCAACAGCTGCGTCCGCATCCCGCCGCGGATTCTTGCGGCGGCGGCTGACGAACACCTGCGCCAGGCGCACGCGCGGCGGCGACGCGAAGCTCTCCGCGTGCTCGCGCAGGTAGGCGGCGAGCTCCGCCTCGGTCGGCTCGGCGCGGCGCGCCTCCTGCGCGAAGCGCAGCCGCATCGCTTCGATCAGGCGCCGCCGCACGACGAGATCGGAGCGGTCCATGCCCAGGGCGCGCGCGTCTCCGAGGAGCCGCTCGTCGCCGCCCTCCCCGGCGATGAAGCGCATGTTCTGCACCAGACGGCGCCGCACCACCGGATCGTCGCGATCCAAGCCGAGGGCCAGGGCCTCGCGGTAGAGAAGCTCGTCGTCGAGCGCGGCGCCGTCCAGCGGCTCGGCCGGGGTAGAGAGCTTCGCCTCGCAGCTCGGTCCGACCTGCTCGGTCTCAGGCCCTGCCTCTGCCTCTGACTGCTCCTCCGGGAAGTCGGAGGGACAGGAGGAGGCTCGGGCTGAGGCTGAGGCTACGGCTGAGGCTGAGGCTGGGGGATCATTGGGGAATGGCAGTCCCGGGCGGGCCGGTGGCTGCCAGGTCGGGGCGATCCACCAGTCGAGGGCGACCAGGATCGCCCCGATCGCGAAGAAATGGAGCAGCGCGCGTCTCACCCGGGTTCCCTCGCTGCGCCGGCGGGCTGCGGCGCGTACCAGATCGGCGAGGTCCAGGCGCGCTCCTGGATGACCTTCGAACGGTCCGGATCGCAGCACGGCTCCAGGCCCTCGGTCACCGTCTCCGGCCGGTCGCACTTCACGCCGTGCGCGTTGCACGCATAGGTGCTCCAGCGGCAGCTCGGGTTCTCCAGCACCCGCGCGTAGTAGAACGCCCGCTGCGCCGGATCGAAGTGCGGATCGCTCCACACCGTGCACAGATCGTCGAAGCCGCGCCCCTGCGGAACGCAGGACGCCACGTCGACGGTGGCGCCGTTGTCCGGATCGCCGGCGACGTCGTAGACCCTCTCGCGCGCCTCGTCCGTCCTCGACCCATCCCTTGATGATCTGGACGCGCTGCAGCGGCACCCCATCCTTCCCCGGCACGCCGGGATCGCGCAGCGCCCAGACGGCGAAGCGCGGCGCCGCGGACGTCCGCGCCGGCAGGTCCCCGCCCATCGGCACGCCGCGCGCGTAGCCGGTCTCGACGAACGACTTGCCGTCGCACAGGTCGGACGGGTAGTCCCAGCCGCCGAAGAAGCGCACGATCATGCGCGGGCCGCTGGTGCCGTACGCCTCGCGGCGCCGCATGGCGGCGAACAGCGAGTCGCGCGAGTTCTCCTCCGCCCACAGCACCGCCAGGCCGCCGGGGTTGAACTCGACGTCGTCCGGCAGGCCGCGCGGCAGCTCGTGGGCGGCCGGCGCCCCGGCGCCGCCGTGGCCGGGGTGCTGATCCTCCGCCACCTGCCCCGGCGCGGCGATGTGGGTGTCGGTGCTGGCGACGAGGCCGAACTTGAACGGGTTCGCGCCCAGCTTCTGCTCCTGCACGAGCCCTTCCTTCAGAACGTTGCGCACGAAGTTCATCGGCCCCGGCTTCTTCGCCGTCCAGGGCAGGTAGTGGGCCATGAAGTTCTGATACGGCAGCTTCTCGAAGCCGCACAGCTCGTCGGTGGTCTCCGGTCCGAGCCGGCACTCCGAGTCGCCCTTGTGCTGCATGATCTCGACCAGCGGCTCGAAGGCCGCGCGCGCCAGGGCGTCCTCGGCGGTGATGGGGCTGCCGTCGGCGATTGACGGTCTGGAACATCAGGCCGCCGCTGAGGTTGGAGTTGTGCGGGATGGTCAGGACGTCGCAGCCCGGCAGGCCGGTGAGGCACTCGCTCGCCAGCTTGCGCCACAGCTCCTGCGGCTGCGGCGCGTCGATGTAGCTGATCGGCAGCACCGGCACGACCTCGGTTGCGGAAGAGGACGTTGCGGTGGATGTTGTTGCTGCCCGGCCCGCCCGTCCACTCGTAGCCGACGAAGGTCGTGAACGTGCACGCGGCGCTGCGGTCGTAGGCCTCCTCGGCGGCGTCCCGGATCGCTCTCCACGGCGTCAGCGCGGCGGCGAGGCATCCCTTGCCTTCCTCCCCGCAGAAGCCGTAGCGCACCGGCGCCTCGCTGTTCGTCGAGCGGCTGTTCATCAGAAAGAACGCCAGCCGCGGCCAGTGGCGGTAGATGAAGCAGACGGGGGAGTGGTACCCGGACATGCCGGGGGTGGTGCAGATGGTCTGCTCGCCGAAGAGCTCGGCGTGGTCGGTGACGGCCGCGAAGTCGAGCGGGCGGGCGAGCTGCAGCTGTCGCATCGCGTGGCCGTGGTCGTCGTACGGCTGAATCCCGAGCGAGTCGCCGCGCGCGAAGCGGTAGGCGTCGCGCGGGGTGTTGCGCGTCCCCTGCGTGCTGGCGTCGAGGGAGTAGGTGGTGTGGACGTGCAGGTCGCCGAAGAAGGGCGTGCGCAGCGGGTCGTAGTCGGCGCAGGGCTGCCTCGACTCCGTGCGCGCGAACGGCGGCGGTGCGTCAGCCGCGGCGGCGGGACGGGCGAGGGCGGCGAACGGCAGGAGGGCGATGGCGAGAGCCGCGAGCGCGCGCGGCAGGCCGGCGATCGGCCGCGATTCCGAGTCCATCTCCCCCTCGATCCTCCCGCCGTTCCTAGCTCATGCCGGCGCGCCCGCAAAGCCGCGGACTCGGGAGCGAGCCGGCGCGGAGATCAGGCAGTGGTCCGGCTTGCGCGGGCAGGGCGAATCCACTAGCCGGGCAGCGTGCAGACGGCGAGTGGCAGATCCGGAGTCGCGCGCCTCGGCGCCCTGGCTCTCGCCGCCGCGCTGACGGCGTGCACGCCGCCGGTGCGCCAGTACGATCTGAAGCGGCAGGCGCTCTCCTGCGACGAGGCGAATCGCTTCGCGTACAAGACCCTGAAGGCGATGCGCTTCTCCATCGACGAGCTCGAGCCGGCGGCGCCCGGCGGCCAGGGGGTGTTGAAGGGAACGCGCGCGCGAAGCGCCCCGGACTCCGGCGTACAGCACGTGACGGTGACCATCCGCTGCACGCCCGCCGGGGTCGACGTCGACGCCGGCGAGGACGGCGCCTTCTTCAATCAGATCGACTTCAAGCGCGGCTTCCACAACTCCTTCACCAGCGTGGTCTCCATGAGCCGGGCACGCGAGCAGATGGACGAGCGCATCGCCGCCGGCACGGCACCCGCCTCGCAACAGCGCCACGACCTCGAGGTCGAAGTCGAGCCGCTGGCCGGGCACGAGGGAAAGCTGCACTTCGAGTTCGATCTGGCGGCCGCCGGCGTGCTGCCGGTGCGGGTTCACCTCCTCAACCTCACCGACCGCCGCTACGGCTTCGACCCCGCCGACGTCCGCCTCACCCGCAAGGACCGCGAGCGCGTCCGCGCCCTGACCCCGGCACAGGCGGCCGCGCGCATCGCCGGCGCACGCGGCCAGGGCGGCGAGCCCGTCACGACACTCGGCGAGAGCGCCGTCGCCGGCCGCCTGCAGAGCGAACAGATCTCTGCCGCGGAGGTGAAGCCGGGCGACGACGTCACCGGTTACCTCTACTTCCCCCTCGCCGAGTACCGGCGAGCTCGCGTCGTCATGACCGACGCGGCAACGGGCGAGGCGGAAGGGGTCCTGGTCGAATTCTGAGCCGGCGTCCCGCTGCTTGAGGTTTGGCGGCGCCCGCCCTACTGTCCGGCGCATGATCTCCCTGCAGGGAAAGGTGGCGCTGGTGACCGGCGGCGGGCGCGGCATCGGCCGCGGCATCGCTCTCGCGCTGGCGCGGGAGGGGGCCGACGTCGCCATCGGCGAGGTCGACCGGGTGGCGAGCGACGCGCAGCAGTACCGAGATGCGGCGCTGAGCGGCTACGAAGCCGCCGTGCGGACCGCGGACGAGATCCGCGCCGCCGGCCGGCGGGCCGAGGCGATCCGGGCCGACGTCACGCAGTGGGCGCAGGTGAAGGCGATGGTCGACCAGACGGTCGAGAAGCTCGGCGGTCTCGACATCCTGGTCTGCAACGCCGGCGTGGTCCACATCTCCCCGGTGGAGCACCTGAGCGAGGAGGCCTGGGACCTCACCATGGCGGTCAACGTGCGCGGCGTCTTCCTCTGCTGCAAGGCGGCCATCCCCGCCCTCAAGCAGCGGCCCGAGACCTGCATCATCAACGTCGCCTCCGTGGCGGGCAAGAACGGCGCGCCGGGGATGGCCCACTACTGCGCCTCCAAGTTCGCCGTGGTCGGCTTCACCAACGCCCTGGCCAAGGAGGTGGCGCGCCTCGGCATCCGGGCGAACGCCATCTGTCCCGGCATCCTCCGCACGCAGATGTGGGAGTATCTGAGCGAGACCCTGGCGGCGCCGGGCGAGTCCAAGGAGGATGCGTGGCAGCGCTACACGCGCAACCTGATCCCGCTCGGCCGGCCGCAGACCCCGGACGACATCGGCCAGCTGGCGGTCTACCTGGCCACCGCCCCCAACGTCACCGGCCAGGCCGTCAACGTCGACGGCGGCATGGAGCTGCACTGAGCAAAATGCTCCCTCGTCGACCTTGAAAATGGTCGGCCGCACGGCGATAGTATTCCGAGCCCACCAAACGACGAACCATGGCAGACAAAAAGCTGTTCAATAAGAAGCCCCGTCCCGAGAAGTCCCGCCTGCGCCAGAACGTCGAGTCCATCGGCCTGGCGTTGATCATCGCCCTGGCCGTGCGCACCTCGGTCGTGCAGGCGTTCTGGGTTCCCTCCGGCTCGATGCTGCCGACCATCCAGATCGGCGACCACATCTTCGTCAACAAGCTCGCCTACGACGTCAACCTGCCCTTCATCGGCAAGGTCGCCAAGACCGGCGCCCTGCACCGCGGCGACATCGTGGTCTTCATCTCGCCGGTCGACCACACCACCGATCTGATCAAACGGGTGATCGCGATCGGCGGCGATACGGTCGAGATCCGCGACAAGAAAGTCTACGTCAACGGCGAGAAGGTCCCCGACAAGCACGCGCATTTCGACGACTCGCACGTCAACCACACCGGTCCGCGCGACAACATGGGCCCGGTCGTCGTCCCCCAGGGCAAGTTCTTCGTCCTCGGCGACAACCGCGACAAGAGCTACGACAGCCGCTTCTGGGGCTTCGCCGACACCTCGACGATCAAGGGCAAGGCGACCTTCGTCTACTGGTCGTGGGACAGCGACCGGAGCTGGCCCCGCATCGACCGCTTCGGCCACTTGATCCAGTAGGCCGGGGCTCGGGCTCCTTCTCCCGGAAGAGACTGTCGATTTTCTCGTCGAGAGACGATCGACTCCGACTTCCCCCTTTGGAAAAGGGGGATTGGAGGGGGATTTGGCCGAACGAATCCTTTCAAAATCCCCCCTGACCCCCCTTTTCCAAAGGGGGGAATCGTCGACCCTCTTGAGAAAATCGACGGCCCCGAATGGAAGAAGGTCGGGATGAACCGAAGGGGGAAGCGCATGCGAATTTCCGCGGCTTGGATCGGCCTGTCGGGGGCCCTGCTTCTCCTGGCGTCGTGTTCCGGCCCGCGCGGCAAGACCGGGCCCGATTCGGGCGCCGACGCGGACGGACACGTCGCCGCGTCGCAGACGACGGCGCGCCTGAACGCGGCGGCGGCAGGGGAGCTGCCGCTCGACGACCAGGCCGAGTTCGAGGACGCCCGCCGCGGCTTCCTCGCCACCGACGATCCCCTGGTCACCACGCACGCCGGACGGGCAGGTGGTGTGGAGCCGACCCGCCTACGACTTCATCGAGGGCGACGCGCCGGCGAGCGTGAACCCCAGCCTGTGGCGCCAGGCCAAGCTCAACGACATCAACGGCCTGTTCGAGGTCACCGACCGCGTCTATCAGGTGCGCGGCTACGACCTCTCCAACATGAGCGTCATCGAAGGCGACAGCGGCCGCATCCTCGTCGACCCCCTGACCACGGTGGACACGTCCCGCAAGGCGCTGGCGCTGGTCAATCGGCAGCTCGGCGAGCGGCCGATCGTCGCCGTCATCCTGACGCACAGCCACATCGATCACTTCGGCGGCATCAAGGGCGTGATCAGCGCGGAGGACGTTCGCTCCGGCGCGGTGCGCGTCATCGCGCCGAAAGACTTCCTGATCGAGGCGGTGAGCGAGAACGTGCTGGCGGGCCCGGTCATGGCGCGTCGCTCCATGTACATGTACGGCGCCCCCCTCGCCCGCAGCCCGCGCGGCCACGTCGACTCGGGTCTCGGCAAGGCGCCGGCTCTCAGCACCATCTCCATCCTGCCGCCGACCGAGACCGTCGACCACACCGGACAGGAGATGCGGATCGACGGCGTCGACTTCGTCTTCCAGTACGTCCCCCACTCCGAGGCGCCGACCGAGCTCACCTTCTACCTGCCGCAGCTGCGGGCGTTCTGCGGCGCCGAGATCGTCTCCCAGAACATGCACAACCTCTACACGCTGCGCGGCGCCAAGGTGCGCGATGCGCTGCTGTGGAGCGGCTACATCGACCAGGCGATCGACCTGTTCGGCGACCGGACCGACGTGGTCTTCAACAGCCATCACTGGCCGGTGTGGGGCCACGACGAGGTGATCGACTACCTGAAGAAGCAGCGCGACACGTACAGGTACATCCACGACCAGACGCTCCACCTGGCGTCGAACGGCATGACGCCCGGCGAGATCGCCGAGACGCTGGTCCTGCCGGAGAGCCTGCGCCGCTCGTTCCCGAATCGCGGCTACTACGGGACGGTCAAGCACAACGCCCGGGCGGTGTACGACTTCTACTTCGGCTGGTTCGACGGAAATCCGGCCGATCTCGACCCCCTGCCGCCGGAGGAGGAGAGCAAGCACTACGTCGAGGCGATGGGCGGCGCCGCCGCGGTGCAGGCCAAAGCGCAGGCCGCCTTCGACCGCGGCGAGTACCGCTGGGCGGCGACACTGCTCAATCACCTGGTCTTCGCCGATCCCGGCGACGACGCCGCCAAGGCTCTGCTCGCCAGCACCTACGACCAGCTCGGCTACCGGGCCGAATCGGGCCCGTGGAGGGACGTCTACCTGACCGGGGCGCAGGAGCTGCGGCACGGCGTGCGCTCGCGGGACATGCTGGCCGCGGCCGGCGACATTCTACAGAATGTCCCGCTCGACCTGTTCTTCACCGCCATGGCGACCCGGCTGGACGGGCCGGCGGCGGACGGGAAGAACATGACGATCAACCTGGTCTTCAAGGACGTCGGGCAGAGCTTCGTGCTGCGCCTGGAAAACGCGGTCCTGCACCACAAGCAGGCACCGCCCGACCCGCAGGCCGACACGACCGTGACCCTGACGCGGGACGTCTGGCTGAAGCTGGTCACCAAGAAGCTGGGGATCAAGGACCTCGTCTTCTCGGGCGACTTCTCTATTGAAGGCAGCCGGTTGAAGCTGGTGTCCTTCTTCTCCCTCCTCGACACGCCCGGCGGGAACTTCCCCATCGTCACGCCCTGACCCGCGCCGCCATTCCCGAAGCTGAATCCCGGAAAGCGCCCGGGCAGTGACGGTCCGAGGCGCCCGGGCCGCGGCAGCACGGAGCCGCCGCCCCTGAGCGGCGCGGCCGGCACGGCCGTTGCTCCCCTTTCGAGAAAAAAGTGGGGATCGCACCGCGCCGGTACACAACTTCCCCAGGAATCGAGAGAAAGAGCAATGGATCGCCCTCGCAGCGATCGAGGCATGGCCTTGATCGGCGTCCTCATCGTCATCTGCCTTCTCATGTCGCTCGCCGTCAGCCTGGCCTTCAGCGTGATCGCGGACACGCAACTGCGCGGCGCTCTGGGCAGAAGCCTGGGCGGCTTCTATGCCGCCGAGGCGGGGCTCAACCACGGGATAGGCGAGTACAAGAACATCTTCCTGGCGTACAACGTCCCCAGCGGAGCCGACTTCGACCAGCGCTCTTTTGCTCTCGGGGACCGCGATGTCGTCTACGGTCTCACCCCGCGCGCCAACAACCCGCAGAGCGTCGTGATTCCCTCCGGAGAGCTCTTCTCCGGGCTGAACGCGATCCAGTACCGCTACATCGTGAACTCGCACGCCGAGAACGCGCTGAGCGAAATCGAGGCCAGCGTCGGTGCCGAGTTCCTGGTCGGCTACATCCCCCTCTTCCAGTTCGTCGCGTTCTACACGGGCGATCTCGAGATCGCGCCGGGGCCGCTCATGAACCTCAACGGGCGCGTCCACACGAACGGCAATCTGTATCTCAACGCCAACGATCCGGGCCTCTACATCGCCGACAAGCCGGCGGCCAACGTGTTCACGGTGCAGGTCTCCTCCGCCGAGGACATCTACCGCGGCCGCAAGGACACCAACACCTGCACCGGCAACGTCACGGTCGACATGCTGCGCGACACCGTCTCGCCGTTCGGCGACCTCGATCCACGCAGTCTGCCCTGCAGCGGCGGCGGGACGCGTCTGGTGCCGATCTCCGAGCTGGCGCAGTGGCAGGGCTCGATGGTGAGCCGCATCGACAACATCGCGGTTCCCGAGCCAGACATCATCGCCAAGGGCTCCGGCGCTTACTGGCAGCACGCTGATCTCCGCATCGTCCTGGTCCTCGGCACCTCGGACTCGATCGCGCCGGGAATCACCCTGCCGAACGCCATCGAGGTGCAGGACGTGGACGGCCTTCGCAACACGTCGAAGACGACCCAGCTGCACGCCTTCATGGCGGATAAGCCCTGGAACACCGCCAACAGCGGCTACCCGGGCACCGTCCCGATCTTCTACACCGACGTCCCCCTGTCCAGCTCGGGCTGCGGCTGCGCGAACGGCACCCCTACCTGCGGCAACGCCACCGCCACCTGCTACAGCCCGCGCATTCCGGCGCCGCCGCTGTCCGCCGACGCCAGCCGCGTTTACGGCGGCGACATGAAGTTCGACGGCGACTACCGGCGCGGCGGCTTCTACAATCAGCGCGAAGGCAAGTGGATGCGGCTGCTCGACATCAACGTCGCCGACCTTCTGCTCTGGAACCAGCAGCACGGCTCGCCGTTCTTCGCCAACAGCGACAACACCGACGGCGGCCTGGTGATCTTCGCCTCCGTGGAGGGGCCGAGCTCCAACACGACCAACAACTACGGCGTACGGCTCTTCGGATCGGCCAACCTCCCCATCCCGGGCGGCATCGGCGTGTCCGCCGACCCGACCGGCCTGACGGTCGCCAGCGACCAGGCCATGTACGTTCTCGGCGACTACAACCGGGGGCCGATCAGCGCCGGCGATCTGCCCCGCCAGCCGGCGTCGATCATCGGCGACAGCGTCAACATTCTCTCCCAGCGCTACTGGTTTCCGGGCTGCATCGGCAACTACTGCCGCGACGGCCAGAGCGTGCGCCCGCTGAGCGAGACGTGGCGCGACGGCGCGACGACCCGGATCAACGCCGCCTTCCTCGGCGGCGTCGACACCACACCCGCCTCGTTCCCGGGCAGCGGCGCCTACAACGGCGGCCTGGAGAACTACCCGCGCTTTCACGAGGACTTGGCAGGATTTCCCCTCAACTACCAGGGCTCCTTCGTCTCGCTGGGGGAACCCCAGCACGTGCGAGGTGCCTGGTGCGGCACCGGGAACGGATGCAACATCTACAACCCGCCCGACCGCAACTGGAACTACGACCCCGCCTTCAACGACGCCGCCAACCTGCCCCCCCTCACGCCGCGCTTCGTCTACGTGCAGCAGGTGCTGTTCACCGAAGATTTCAAGTGAGTGGGCGGTGAGATCGACGGTCGCCAGCGCCGCGCCCGCCGCCGGCGCCCTTCCGCTCGCGCCGCCGTCTCGCTGCCGCTCCCGAGACCTCTTCCGCCTGCGTTGAGCGGGGCAAGCGCCTCCGAAAAGGCGCGAATTGCGACGTCAAATCGACTCTGTTAGGTTTGCGGTCTCGCACGCCGAACCCGAAAGGAGTCGTGCCATGGCCGGTGGAAAGACATTCAAGCGTGACCAGAAGCGCCGCAAAGAAATGGCTCGCAAGCTCAAGCAGGAAGAGAAGCTTCGGAAGAAACAAGCGCGCAAGGACGACAAGAAGTCGATCGACGATCTGGACGAGGAGATCCAGCGCGACGCCGAAGAGGCGGGCGTCAATCCGGAGGAGATCTAAACCCCGCTTCAGGTCACGCCGGCTCGAGTCCGGCGAACTTGAGCAGGAGCTTTTTGACGCCCACGGAGCGGAATGCGACGATCACCTTCTGCTGCTCCCCGGCTCCTTCCAGGCGCTTGATGGTTCCGACCCCGAAGGACCCGTGTCGGACACGGCTGCCGATGCGCAGCCCGTCGTCCGCGTCGTAGACGACGCGGATACCGTCCCCCTCGTCCTCCGCCACGGCGTGCCAGCCGTTGTGTGAGGCCTCCCGGCGGCGCGCGAACGACGGCGCGCTCGCGACCGGCCGCGGCGCGGGTCGCTGCGGCGGTCCGGCGAGGCGCAGGAGATGCGCGGGGATCTCGTCGACGAAGCGGCTGCGCGGGTTCGACTGGAAATCGCCGTACACGCGCCGGCGCACACTGTGCGCCAGATAGAGCTTCTTCATGGCGCGGGTCATACCGACGTAGCAGAGCCGCCGTTCCTCCTCGATGCCGCTCTCCTCCACGCGCGCATGCGGGAAGAGCCCTTCCTCCATGCCGATCATGAAGACGACGGGAAACTCCAGGCCCTTGGCGGAGTGTAGCGTCATCAGGGTCACGCGTTCCGCGGCCCCGTCGTACGAGTCGAGGTCCGTCTCGAGCGCGACCCGCTCCAGGTAGTCCTGCAGGGTGCGCTCGGAGCCGGCGTGCTCCTCCATCCCCTTCAGCAGCTCCTCGAGGTTCTGCAGCCGGTCGCGCGCCTCGGCGCTGCCGTCCTCGCGCAGGGCCGGACCGTATCCCGTCTCCTCGATCAGCTGCGCCGTGAGCTGCGGATAGGGCAGGCGCTCCAGGCGCTGGCGGAACGACTCGATCAGGTCGACGAAGGCCTTCACCTTCTCGGCGGCGGCGCTGCGCAGCGCCTGGCGCTCCAGGGCCAGGCGGCAGGCGGCCAGCAGCCCGCCCGCTTCCTCCTCGAGATCGGCCAGACGCTGGACCGTCGTCGCCCCGATGCCGCGGGCGGGCACGTTGATGATGCGACGGACCGAGAGCGAGTCCGCCGGGTTCACCAGCAGCCGCAGATAAGCGAGGACATCCTTCACCTCGGCGCGGGCGAAGAACTTGACTCCGCCCACCATCGCATAGGGAATGCGCTCGCGCACCAGCGCCTCCTCGACCGATCTCGACTGCGCGTTGGTGCGGTAGAAGATCGCGATGTCGCGCCGGCCGTACCCTTGCGCGTCGAGGCGGCCGATCTCGGAGGTGACGAAGCGCGCCTCTTCGAGATCGTCGCCGAGCAGCGCCACGGCGACCTTGTCGCCGCTCGGGTTCTCGGTCCACAGCGTCTTCCCCTTGCGCTCGCTGTTGCACGCCACCACCGCCCCCGCCGCGGTCAGGATGTTGGCCGTCGAGCGATAGTTCTGCTCGAGGCGGATCACCACCGCATCCGGATAGTCGCGCTCGAAGTCGAGGATGTTGCCGATCTCGGCGCCGCGCCAGCGGTAGATCGACTGGTCGTCGTCGCCGACCACGCACAGATTGCGGTGGCGCGAGGCGAGCAGATTGGTGAGCCGGTACTGCACGCTGTTGGTGTCCTGGTACTCGTCGACCAGGACGTGCCGAAAGCGGTCCCGGTAGCGATCGAGAGTCGCGCCGTGCTTCTCGAACAGGCGCACGGTGTAGAGGAGCAGGTCGCCGAAGTCGAGCGCGTTGGCGCGCTGCAGCTTCGTCTGGTAGCGCTCGTACACGCGCGCCATTCCCTCCCGCCAGACGTCGCCCCGCTCGCAGTCCGCCGGGCTCCACCCCTTGTTCTTGGCCGCGTCGATCAGCGACGCGGCCATGCGCGCGTTGATCGTCTGCTCGGGGACGCCGAGCTCGCTCAGACAGTCCTTGAGCAGCCGCTCCTGATCGCGGTCGTCGTAGATGACGAAGTTCGAGCGGAAGCCGAGGGCCTCGATCTCGCGCCGCAGGATGCGCACGCACATCGAGTGGAACGTCGACACCCAGGGCAGCGCCGACTCGCCCAGCAGGCGCGCGATGCGCTCGCGCATCTCCGCGGCCGCCTTGTTGGTGAAGGTCACCGCCAGAATGCGCCACGGCTCGACGCCGCACTCGCCGATCAGGCGGGCGACGCGGTGCGTGAGGGTGCGCGTCTTGCCCGATCCGGCGCCGGCGAGAATGAGCAGAGGGCCGTCCCCGTGCAGGACCGCCTGCTGCTGCATCGGGTTGAGGGAGGAGAGGAGATCGCTCATGGTTGTTGGGTTGTTGGTTGTCGGTTGTTGGTTACGGACATCCAATCGCCCAACAACCCAACAACCAACAACTCGTCGTCCGACTACCACGCTCGCGGCGCGACGAAAAGAGGCGCCCGGCGATCTTCATTCCACCGCATCGAATTGATAGTCTCGGCGGCGTGAGTCAGCATGCGCATCGCCAGCACGACGCCGGGCCGGTCGAGTGCGGTGTGGTCACGGTCAGCGATACGCGCACGGAGGCGGACGACGGCAGCGGCCGCCGCATCGGCGATCTGCTTCGACAGGCGGGGCACCGCGTGTCGCTCTATCGCATCGTGCCGGACGAGCCCGAGCAGATCGCCGCCCTGCTGCGCGCCGCCCCTCCCGACGTGGAGGTGATCATCTGCAACGGCGGCACGGGCGTGGCGCGGCGGGACACGACGTACGAGGCGATCTCGCGCCTGCTCGAGAAGGAGATCAGCGGCTTCGGCGAGCTGTTCCGCATGCTCAGCTACGAGCAGATCGGCGCCGCCGCGATGCTGAGCCGCGCCACGGCGGGCGTGGCGGGCGAACGGGTGATCTTCTCCCTGCCCGGATCCACCAAGGCGGTGGATCTGGCCATGACCAAGTTGATCCTACCCGAGATCGGCCACCTGGTCGGGCTCGTACGAGGCGGCCGGTGAACCAAACGTCCCTTTCCCAGACGCGGCTCGCCCTGCGCCTGATGTGGGGCGCCTTCCTCTTCTCGATCGGCGCCTATGCGGTCGCGTTCGTGTTGGTCACCGGTCGCGGCAACGGAGTCTTGGACTCCTCCTTGGCGACGACGCTGCGCCCCGTCTTCTGGCTCCTGGGCCTGGCCGGGGTCTGGGGATCGGTCCAGGCGCGCCGCACCTTCACGCGCCGGCTGACCGCCGACTCGTCCACGGCCACCGGCGGCGAGGAGAGCGGCGCCGAGACCGCGGCGGCGCTCGACACGCTGCGCGTCGCCTGCGTCATCACCTGGGCGATGTGCGAGATGGTGGCGATCCTCGGCTTCGTCCTCGGCCTGCTGAGCTATCGGACGGCCGACTTCTTTCCCTTCGCCCTCGTCGCCGCGGCCCTCCTCTACGCCCACCGCCTGGAGTCGTGGCCGCTCGACCAGATCGCGCGACGGGAGGGGCTGTCGTGAGAGTGCGGCTGCGCTTCTTCGCTTCGCTGCGCGAGCGCCTGCGCAGCAGCGAGGCGGAGCGAACCCTTCCGGACGGCGCCACGGTGGAGGATCTGTGGAGCTCTCTGTGTAGCGAGCGACCCGAGCTGCGCGAGCTCACGTCCTCCATCTCCTTCGCCGTCAACCGCGAGTACGTCGAGCGGGCGGCGGCCCTGGCGGACGGCGACGAGGTGGCGCTCATCCCGCCGGTGAGCGGGGGCTAGCCGGCAGAACGCATGTTCGAGATCGTCTCCCATCCGATCGACGTCGCCGCGGTCAGCGCCGCCGCCGGCGATCCCGCCGCCGGAGCGATCGTGACCTTCGTCGGCACCACGCGCGACCACAACGACGGCCGGCGCGTCCTCCGCCTCGAGTACGAGGCGTATCCCGAGATGGCCGTCGCGGAGATGCGCAAGATCGGCGACGAGGCCGGCCGGCGCTGGCCGGTGGAGCGGGTCGCCATCGCGCACCGCATCGGCGTCGTACCGATCGGCGAGGCGAGCGTCGTGATCGCCGTCTCCGCGGGACACCGGCTGGCGGCCTTCGAGGCGTGCCACTTCGCCATCGACCGCCTCAAACAGGTCGTTCCGATCTGGAAGAAGGAGCACTTCGAAGGCGGCGAGATCTGGATCGGCTCGCAGACAGGAGCGCCGTTCCCCACCGGCGAAAAGGCGCCGCGCGGCTAACGGTCCGTCGAAAAAGGCTGAGGGTCCTTCGACGAGCATGTCCTGAGCAACGTCGAAGGGCTCAGGGCGAGCGGAAAAGTCCTCTGAAATCAGGGCGGGGCTCCGCTCATGCTGAGCCTGTCGAAGCATCGGGTGGGTTTTTCAACGGACTGAGCAGTCCCCGGCGCGCCGATGGCCGCGCCCATTGCGCGATGCTAAAAGGCCGCGGAGGAGAATTCCCGACCATGGCGACATCACGCAAGCCCGCGGCGAAGCGGGCGGCCGAGCAGCGGGCGATGATCCGCAAGATCATGCTGCTGGAAGCGCTGCGCAACTGGGCGATCCCCTTGCCGCTCGGGGCCGCGGCTCTCGTGCTCGCGGTCCTCTACAACATCGAGCTGGTCTCGCCGGCCCGCGCCGTCGCGCTGGCCGGGGCCCTCGCCCTGCTGGCGGGGCTGTTCGCGGGCCTGCGAGATTTCATCCACGAGCGAACGAAGCTCGGAACGGCGGCCCTGGCCGGCGCCTTTGCCGTCGCTTTCTTCGCCGTCAACTTCGCCGCCCTCTACCGGGACGTCAACCCGCCGCCGCCGGTATTCGCCACCGAGCTGCACGCGGGGGCGCCGGTGACCATCCCGCTGCACGGCGCGGGCGGGTCGTACAAGCTCCTGTTGCAAGGGCATTTCCCCCCCGCCGAGCAAGGCGTCAACCGCTCGGCCCACTACGTTCTCGATCTCGATGCGGGCGCGGACCACCACGTTTTCGAAGGGGACTTCACCGAAGAATGGGGCCGCACGCGCCTCGGGCGCCGCGGCTCGGCGCCCGTGCACACCGTCCACGCGTTGAGCCAGCAACGCGTCAGCGCTCCGAGCGGCAGCGACCTGACCCTGAAGCTGGACCAGATCGGCCCCAGCGTCGGGGACTCGGTCGACCTTCACGTCTACTCCGCCGCCTTTCCCCTGGCGCTCTATGCCGGACTGGGATTCCTGCTGACACTGGCGGCACTGACGATCGACGCTCTCCACGTCGAGTCGGGCACTCCCTCGGCAACCGCGGCGACCATCGGTGCCCTGGCCGGCGTCACCGCCTTCCGTCTCTACGCCGGCCCGATCCCCGGTTTCGGCGATCTCATTGTCTACGGAGGGCTCGGAGCCTTCGTCGGGATTCTCGTCGCCCCCTCGCTGTGGCGGGTGTTGCGTCCCGCCTTGCGCCGCGTCGTGCGCCCCATCCAGAGCGAAGCGTAGTACCCCGTTTCACAATTGCGGCAACGTATCTTACGAGGGGTTCCTTCTCCCCGGATGAGTCTGTCGATTTTCTCGAGGGTCGAGATTCCCCCCTTTGGAAAAGGGGGGTCAGGGGGGATTTTGAGATGGATTCGTTCGGACAAATCCCCCTCAATCCCCCTTTTTCAAAGGGGGAAGTCGGAGTCGCTTCTCTCGCTACGAGAAAATCGACAGTCTCGGATGGGAGAAGGTCAGGATGAGGGGAATCAAACGCATGGCGGAGCCATCACCAATTTCGTGTTCTGTCACAGAGTCAGATGCCGATTTCGACGCGCGCCTGGAAGATGCTGACGTCGCCGCTCTGCGGGCCGCCGGTGACGTGTGCGAAGACGTAGTTGGCGGACAGTCTGAGCTGCGCATTGAGGTGCCAGGTGATACCGCTGGTCAGGCTGAGCATCTTCCCCCCGCGCACGCTGCCATCGCTCAGGTCGAGCCACGACAGTCGCTGCCCGATCTCCACGGCGCCCCAGCCGCCGCCACCGAAGGAGAACGGCCGGCGCGGCCGCAGGCGCTGGAACAGGCCCACCTTCGTGTCGTAAGGGTGCGGCTCGCCGGTCAGGATCCAGCTGACCATGCCGTAGGCGCCGCCGAGATCGGCATCGCGCCCCTGCGCCACGGCGACATGCGACCGCAGCACCTCGCTGGAAATCAACAGGGGCCCATCGGCCCAGGCGCCCTCGAGCGCGTACTGGAAGGCACTTCCGGCCTCCGTGGCGCCCGTATCGACGACGTACGGCGCGATAAAGCTCTCCGGGCGCGCGCGGTAGCGGATGCTGTTGTTGCCCGAAAAGGCGTAGCTCGTGCTCAATCCGAGGTGCACGAACGCCGCGCCCGCCTCGGCGGACTCGCGCCAGGGCACCGAGGCGACGCGGCCGATGAACTGGGCCGAGGTTTTGGACGCGTCGCCGCTCAACTGCTCCTGGCCGGTCGAGAAGAAACCCGCCTTCCAAGCCGTGCGCCAGGGCTCCCGATGCCCGGCCACGGCGATGCCCGAGCGATAGCCCGGCGCCAGCGCCTGCCCCGGTGAGCCCATCTCCATGAATGTCAGCGAGCGGCTGCTGGCGGCGTTCTCCAGCCCCATCGGGGGCGTGAAATAGCCCAGGTCCACCGAGTCGACCCATCGCCGTCGAGGACGTTTACGAGCTGTTCTGCTACAGCGCGGGTTCTTGGCCCCACGCCCCGCGGGCGGCAGGTCACCGGCAAGGCGCTGCGCACCTCGGGCCGACGCCGCCGAAACGAAACCGCCCCGGCCACGCGCAAGGGCGGCGATGGCCAGGGCGAGCTGGATCTGCAGCGGGTCGGTCGAGCCGGTTACTTCGTCGGCTTGCCCACGCAGCCGGTCGTGGACCAGGCCGAAGTCGCGGGCCGTGTTGAGCAGCGACTCGATGTCCTCGCTGTACGAGAACCGGTGGTCGAGCTCCGGCGGGGATTCTCGCCGTTCTCGGCCATCTGCCACAGCTCGGGCGCCGCCTCGGATCGGGCAGGAGGTGATCCATCAGCATCGCCTCGTCGATCTCGACCTCGGGCAGCTTGATCGGCGACTGCGGATCCGACAGGAAGTCGGGGATCGCCGACGCGAACGTGTCGGACTCGCCGATGCGATCGTCGATGGTCTTAGTCCGAAGCGCGTCGTCGCGGTCTGATGATCGACGAGTGCTCGATCAGCGTGCTGTCGATGCAGCCCTTGCGCATGTGCGGCCCGAGATCAGCGTGGGCACGCGGAAGCCGAGGCGACGGAAGTCCTGCGCTCGTCGGTCACCGGCGGCGGCGCGACGTGGTCG
>CAVRIA010000008.1:0-585795 GCA_963721115.1 uncultured bacterium | reverse complement strand
ACACCGACAGCAACGCCGACCGAAACCCCGACGGAGACACCAACCGCTACGGCGACAGCGACCGATACGCCGACTCAGACCCCGACCGACACACCGACAGCAACGCCGACCGAAACCCCGACGGAGACTCCAACCGCCACGGCGACGGCGACGGATACGCCGACTCAGACCCCGACCGACACGCCGACCAACACCCGACAGACGCCGACCGACACGCACCCCGACGGAGACTCCAACCGCCACGGCGACGGCGACGGATACGCCGACTCAGACCCCCACCGACACGCCGACGGAACCCCGACCGACACGCCGACAGCACGCCGACCGAAACCCCGACGGAGACTCCAACCGCCACGGCGACGGCGACGGATACGCCGACCCAGACCCCGACCGACACACCGACGGCAACGCCGACTGAAACCCCGACGGAGACACCAACGGTGACGGCGACGGCGACCGACACGCCGACTCAGACCCCGACCGTCACGCCGACCGACGCCACCGACACGCCGACGGACACCCCGACGGAGACGCCAACCGCTACGGCGACCGCCACCGACACGCCGACGCAGACACCCCACCGACACACCGACAGACGCCGACGGAAACCCCGACGGAGACCCCAACCGCCACGGCGACGGCGACCGACACGCCGACCCAGACCCCGACCGACACGCCGACAGCAACGCCGACGGAAACCCCGACGGAGACGCCAACCGCACGGCGACGGCGACGGACACACCGACTCAGACCCCGACCGACACGCCGACCAGCAACGCCGACCGACACCCCGACGGAGACGCCAACGGCGACGCCGACCGCGACCGACACACCGACTCAGACCCCGACCGACACGCCGACGGCGACGCCGACGGAGACGCCGACCGTCACGCCGACCGCCACGACACCCGACCGACACGCCGACCGACACGCCGACGGACACCCCGACGGAGACGCCGACCGCCACGGCGACGCGACCGACACGCCGACGCAGACGCCGACCGTCACGCCGACAGCACGCGACCGACACGCCGACGAGACCCAACCGTACGGCGACAGCGACCGACACGCCGACTGAGACCCCGACCGACACGCCGACCGCGACGCCGACCGAAACTCCGACGGAGACGCCAACAGCCACGGCGACGGCGACCGACACCCGACTCAGACCCCGACCGACACGCCGACAGACGCCGACCGACACTCCGACGGACACGCCAACCGCACGGCACTCCGACGGAGACGCCGACTCAGCACTCCGACCGACACACCGACGGTCACGCCGACGGAAACGCCGACCGAGACCCCAACAGCCACGGCGACCAGCACACGCCACCGACACCCCAACGGAAACCCCGACGGAGACGCCAACAGCCACGGCGACGGCGACCGACACACCGACGGAAACCCCAACCGACACGCCGACGGACGCCGACCGAGACGCCGACGGTCACGCCGACCAGCACCGACCGATACGCCGACGGACACCCGACGGAGACGCCGACGCACGCGACGGCGACCGACACACCGACGGAGACCCCAACGGTGACGGCGACGGCGACCGACACGCCGACTCAGACTCCGACCGTCACGCCGACCAGCACCGCCACCGACACCCCGACGGACACGCCAACAGCCACGGCGACGGCGACGCGACACACCGACTCAGACGCCGACACCGACGCCACGCCGACCGACACACCGACGCAAACGCCGACCGTCACGCCGACCAGCACGCCCACTGACACGCCGACGGAGACCCCAACGGCTACGGCGACGGCGACCGCTACGCCGACTCTGACCCCGACCGAGACCCCGACGGCAACACCGACTGCGACCGACACCCCCACTCTGACGCCGACTCAGACCCCAACCGACACGCCGACTGGGACTCCGACGGAGACTCCGACGGTCACGCCGACTGCGACCGACACGCCGACTGACACCCCGACGGAGACTCCGACCGTTACCAGCACCGCCACCGACACCCCGACGGAGACGCCAACTGCCACGGCGACGCCGACCTACACACCGACTCAAACCCCGACTGACACGCCGACGGACACCCCGACAGCCACGGCGACCAGCACCGCCACCGACACCCCGACGGAGACGCCAACCGCCACGTT
Organism: uncultured bacterium; assembly: GCA_963721115.1. GTDB lineage: Bacteria > Desulfobacterota > Binatia > HRBIN30 > CADEER01 > CAVRIA01. Next base: position 583,666 of record CAVRIA010000008.1, on the reverse strand, counting down.
GACGCCGACCTACACACCGACTCAAACCCCGACCGACACGCCGACGGATACCCCGACAGCCACGGTGACCAGCACCGCCACGGACACCCCGACGGAGACGCCGACAGCCACGGCGACCAGCACCGTCACCGACACGCCGACGGAGACGCCGACAGTCACGCCAACCAGCACGGCCACTGACACGCCGACGGCGACCCCAACGGTTACGGCGACGGCGACCGACACGCCGACTGAGACCCCGACGGAGACGCCGACCGACCGCTACGGCGACGGCGACCGACACGCCGACTCAGACCCCGACCGAGACGCCGACCGAAACTCCACGGATGACGCCAACCGTACGACCGAACCACGAGCGCCACACCGACACCGACGACGACCGACACGCCGACTCACACCCCGACAGTCACGCCGACCAGCACCGCCACTGACACGCCGACGAAGACGCCGACCGACACCCGACGGACCCCGACAGCCACGGCGACAGCGACCGGCACTGCGACTGACACTTCGACGGCGACACCGACGTCACGCCGACCAGAACGCCCACCGACACACCGACCGAGACCCCAACGGTTACGGCGACGGCGACCGACACGCCGACTCAGACCCCGACGAACACCCCCACTGTAGCTTCGACGGATACGCCGACGGCGACACCCACGAGTACCGCCACCGCAACCCCGAGCGAGACGCGCACGGTTACGCCGACGAACACTCCCACGGAGACGCCCACCGAGACGCCGATAGCCACGCCGACCGAGACGGCGACTCAGACCGCGACGAACACACCCACGGCAACTCCCACCGATACCCCAACGGGTGCGGCGACGGCGACCGATACGCCGACTCCCACATGGACTCAGACACCGACCGGGACATCGACCAGTACGCCGACTGCGACGCCGACCGGCAACCCCACCGATACGCCGACAGCGACATCCGTGAGTACCGCCACCGCAACCCCGACCGAGACGCCTACGGCCACACCAACGAACACGCCCAGGGCGACGCCGACCGGTACCGCGACCGAAACTCCGACGTCGACCGCGATCGCGACGCCGACGGAAACTCCGACGGAGACGCCAACAGCCCCGGCGACTGCGACAGACACGCCGTCTCGGACGTCGACCGCGACGCCCCCCAGCACCGCCACCGCAACCCCGACCGAGACGCTCACGGCGACACCGACAGGCACGGCCACAGCGACCGTGACAGATACACCGACTCAAACTCCGACCGGTACGCCAACGGCGACGAGCACATCGATGGAGACACCGACATCGACGCCGACGCAGACCTCAACCACCACGCCGACCACCACCACCATTCCAACCGATTTGCCCACGGCGACACCGGTGAGCACAGCCACCGCAACCGCGACCGAAACACCGACTCCCATGCCGACGCAGATCCCGACCGCCACGCCGACCGCGCCACCGATCAGTACGGCCACCGCGACGTCAACCGGCACCGCGACGACAACACCGACGCAGGCGCCAACGTCGACCCCGACGCAGACGGCGCCCACGACACCGACGGGGACTCCGACCGGTACGCCACCGGCGACGCCGAGCGAGACCCCGACCGCCACCGCAAAGAGTACTGCGACCGCGACGCCCACCAGCACCGCGACGACGACACCGATTGAGACACCGACATCGACGCCGACGCAGACCCCGACCACAACACCGACAGGGACGCCGACTCCCACGCCGCCTCAGCCCCCGACCAACACGCCGGCTGCGACACCGACCAGTACGGCCACAGCGACGCAGACGGCTACCGCGATGCCCACGGACACACCGACGCCCCGGCCGATCGTCACCCCAACCGGGACCGAGGCACCGACACCGACGCCCACACCCATGGCTACCAGCACGCCAACCGTGGGTGGCGCCGATATGACATTTGTCGTCGGTTCGGCGATCGGCCTGCGAGGTGAAACCACGCTGATCGATGTGGTGCTACGGACGACGGTCGACGTCGTCGGAACGATGAACAAAATCATCATACTGGGTCCCGAGATCCGGTTCGCCACCGCCGCCGATGGCCAACCGAGCTGCACGGTGAATCCGGAGATCTACAAGGATGCGACCTTCACGCTCGACTGTGACGAAGCTGGCTTCTGTACGCTGCGCGCACTCCTTCTCGCGTCCGGCAATCCCGATCCAATTCCGGACGGCTCCATCCTCTACAGCTGTGAGATCAGCGTCGCCCTCAATGCTACCTCGGGCGCGTATCCGCTGGTTTGCGCCACCTCCGGCGCGAATGACGCGCTGTCGGCCGCGTGCGTCGATGGTTCGATAGAGGTCGGCGCGGTGCGAACCGCATCTCCGACTCCGACCAGGACGCCGCTGCCGCCGTCGGCCACCGTCACGGTTACGGGGACGCCGACCAGGACCCCCAGCCGGAGTCCAGGCGGCAAACACCATGACGGCTGTCAGGTGACCGCGCCGGGTGGAACGCACCGGGCATGGCTGCTCGCGCTCCCGATCGTCTTACTGTGGCGGCGGCGCCGCCGGTTGTCGCGCAAGACCCTGCGCCGGTAGAGCTCCGAGCTTACCGCTGTTCGGTTGGCTGTGAGCTCCTCTCGAGATCGCCGATCTCCGGCGGCGGCATCGTACGACTGTGCGCGTACAACCACGCGCGTAGTAGTCCGAGCTTACGGCCGGTGCCGCGGCCTTGTACAAGTACACACAACCACGCAGCCACGGTGGTCCGTGGGCGAGTGGTTTCCGCGGGCGGCTCATGCAGCCGCTCTGTCACCTGGACCGAAAAGGAGAACATCATGATCGGAAGGAAAGCCGTACTCTTCGCCTTCGGCGCGCTGCTGGGCATTCTGATTCTGCCGCTGCACGGCGCGACCGCTACGGCGGGAGTCGTGCCGTCTTCGGAAGCCGCTCAAACGATCGTCATCAACGACCTGACCGTCCGGGACGACTCGGTCTCAGGCACCATCGTCAACAAATCGTCTGCCACTGTTCGTGGAGTCCAGTTGCTGCTCCGGCAAACGTGGCTGTGGAATGACGAGCGTCATCCCGGGACCGACAGCCCGGGGAGGACGCTGCCGTTCACGTTTGCTGGGGACGTCGCCCCGAACGGCAGCGCGCCGTTTACCTTCCAGATCCCTCCCTTGCCGGAGCGCTCCGACGGTCGATTCGTCACGACGATGGATGTCACCGGCTTGACTGAAGTGGGTCCCTGAGGCGGATGTCTTGAGAGCGCAACGACGTCTTCAACGTCAGCCTTGCGGCCGGGGTGGACGCGAGCACGCCGCGGAGACACCGACCACCACCCGGGTGGCCGGACGGAGCTCGGATGGAAGACATCACCGTCCATTGCTCGTCGTGCTTGGAATCGGAGCAACGACGCTTGCGTTGCTGTTGACGGGCTGCGCGCTGCCGCTGCGCCGGCCGGAGACTCTTCCGCCGCCGGTGGTGGCCCCCCAGGTGAAGGAGGAAGTGCCCGACGCCGAGGGAGCCACGGTAGAGCAGGTCGGAAACGCCTCCTGGTACGGGCCAGAGCAAGACGGGCAAGAGACCGCCAGTGGAGAAACGTTCGATCAGGAGAAGCTCACCGCGGCACATCGCACCTTGCCCTTGGGCAGCAAGGCCGTGGTGACCAATCTGGAGACCGGGAAATCGGTGAAGGTCACGATCAACGACCGTGGCCCGTATGCGAAAGGCAGGAAAATCGATCTCTCTCGCGCCGCTGCCCGAAAAATCGGAATGTCGAAGAAGGGCGTGGCGAAGGTGAAGATCGAGACGACGAAACCCCACCCGAACGCGACCAAGAAGCAAAAGACGAAGAACCGCAAGGCGCCCGTGACAACGGCGAGCCCCGATACGCCCTTGCAGTCGCCGTAGTGTCCTACGCGCGTGGCAATACGAGCCTGAGATGCTGAGTGCCTCATCCTACAACAAACCCAACTACTCACGAGGAGCCCGAACATGAAGCGTTTCCTATTCGTGGCGGCAATGGCCGCAATTGCCTTTCCGGCGTTTGCCGCCGATGTGGGCGTATCCGTCCAGATCGGCCAGCCCGGGTTCTACGGCCGGATCGACATCGGCGGCTTCCCGCAGCCGCGACTGATCTACCCGCAGCCGGTCGTGATCCAACGTGTTCCGGTGGGCGTGGTGCGCCAGCCGATTTACCTACGCGTGCCTCCGGGCCAGGCGAAGAACTGGAGCAAGCACTGCCGCAAGTACAACGCCTGCGGCCGGCCGGTCTACTTCGTGCAAGATAGCTGGTACGAGCATGACTATGCGCCGCGCTACCGTGAGAGCCACAACGGGGATCACGACCGGCGTCATGGGAATGGCCGGGACAACGGACACGAAAAGGGTCATGGGAAGGGAAAGGGCCACAAGCACGACTGAGGACCCGGAGAGATTGCGCTCGGCTCCCGCGCGGCAGTGGGGATACGAAGATCGCCGGCCCCCACCAGTTGGAGATGCATCATGAAGAAGAACACAATTGCGGATGAGACAATCGGTGCGGGGTGGCTCAGTGAATCCGATCCCGACTACGTGGATCGCGCGTCCGGCCTGCCGTTGCTCGGATTGATGGTCGGCGGGTCGCTCAGTCTTCTGCTATGGACCGCGCTCAGCTTGAGTGCGTGGGCGTTGTTCCTGCGATAGGATCACGACCACAACAGGTGGTTCCGGATCACGTCGTGCAGACAGCCGGCGGTTTCGTAGAACGCGCGATCGGACGGGGTCGACAACCAGGGCGTTGCACATCGTCGAGGAGAGATCATGTCGAACGACCTCGATCAGCTGTGTATCAACACCGTGCGTTTCCTGTCGGTGGATGCCGTGCAGAAGGCGAACAGTGGTCACCCGGGCATGCCGCTGGGCGCCGCATCGATGGCCTACGTGCTGTGGACGCGAGTGCTCAAACACCATCCGCGCAATCCGGACTGGTTCGATCGCGACCGCTTCGTGCTCTCGGCCGGACACGGCTCGATGCTGCTCTACAGCCTGCTGCACCTGACCGGCTACGACCTCTCGCTGGACGACATCGAGCGGTTCCGCCAGTGGGGCAGCAAGACGCCCGGTCACCCCGAGCGCGGAGTGACGCCGGGCGTGGAAACCACCACCGGCCCGCTCGGCCAGGGATTCGGCAACGGCGTGGGCATGGCGATTTCGGAAGCGTATCTCGCGGCGCGCTACAACCGGCCGGGGTTCGAGATCGTCCAGCATTTTACCTACGGGCTGGTCAGCGACGGCGACCTGATGGAGGGCGTGGCTTCCGAAGCGGCCTCACTCGCGGGACAGTTGGAGCTCGGCAAGCTGATCTACCTCTTCGACGACAACCGCGTGACGCTCTCCGCCGGCACGAACATCGCCTCGAACGAAGACCACGCGCAGCGCTTCGATGCGTATGGTTGGCACACGCAATCGGTGCAGGACGGAAACGATGTGGAGGCCATCGATCTGGCCCTGCGCGCGGCACGGAACGAAACGAGGCGCCCTTCGCTGATTCTCGTCCGCACCCACTTGGGTTTCGGTTCCCCGAACAAGCAGGACACGTTCGAAGCGCACGGCTCGCCGTTGGGCGTAGAAGAGGTCAAGCTGACGAAGGAGAACCTGGGTTGGCCTGTCGAGCCTCTCTTCCATATCCCGCCCGAAGCGCTCGCCCATTTTCGCCAGGCCCTGCCGCGCGGCCAGCACGCGGAGTCGGAGTGGCGGGATCGATTCTCCCGCTACGCCGCGGAACATCCCGACCTGGCCCGGGAGCTTCAGCAAAGGCTGCGAGGGGAACTGCCCGCCGGTTGGGACGCGGACATTCCCGTCTTTCCGGCGGACCCGAAGGGGATGAAGACGCGCGTCGCTTCCGGAAAGGTGATGACCGCGATCGCCCCCAAGCTTCCGTCGCTGATGGGCGGTTCGGCGGATCTGGATCCCTCGACGCACACCGCGCTGAAAGGCGCCGGCGATTTTGAATGTCTCGCGCGGGCCTCGGGCGACACGCAAGGCTCGAGCGGCGGCGGCTGGAGCTACGCCGGGCGCAACTTGCACTTCGGTGTTCGCGAACACGGGATGGGCTCGATTCTGAACGGCCTGGCCGTGCACGGCGGCTTCATCCCATACGGCGCAACGTTCCTGATCTTCTCCGACTACATGCGCCCTCCCCTGCGGCTGGCGGCCGTCATGGAGCAGCGGGTCATCTACGTGTTCACACACGACAGCATTGCACTCGGCGAAGACGGGACCACTCACCAACCTGTGGAGCAACTCGCCAACCTGCGCGCCATTCCGCGCCTGGTCGTGATCCGCCCCTGCGATGCGAACGAAACCGCGTACGCGTGGCGTGTCGCGATCGAGACGCGGGACCGCCCGGTCGCGTTGATCCTTACCCGCCAGGATGTGCCGACCCTGGACCGCAGCCGCTATGCCTCCGCCGCCGGGCTGAAACGTGGGGCCTACATCCTGGCCGAGGCGGCCAACGGCCGGCCCGAGATCATTTTGATCGCCACCGGTTCGGAAGTGAGCCTGGTCGTCGAAGCGCAGCGGGAGTTGGAGAAGCGGAACGTTCCGACGCGCATCGTGTCCATGCCCAGTTGGGAGTTGTTCGATGCGCAGGCGGAGGAATATCGCCACTCCGTGCTCCCGCCTTCGATCCGCGCGCGGCTGGCGGTGGAAGCAGGGGCGACGCAGGGATGGCATCGCTACGTCGGCGATCTCGGCGACGTGATCGGCCTCGACCACTTCGGCGCTTCCGCGCCCGCACCGGTGCTGATGCGCGAATACGGGTTTACCGCCGAAAACGTCTGCAAGCGGGCGCTAGCCTTGCTGGAGAAGAACGACGTCGCCACGACAAAGGAGGGAACGCCATGACAGTAAGCCCTCTTGCAGGAAAGCCGGCCGAGCCATCGATGCTCGTGAACGTGCCCAGACTGATCACCGCCTATTATACCGACGTCCCTGATCCCTCGGTGCCGGCGCAGCGCGTGGCGTTTGGCACCTCCGGGCATCGCGGCTCGTCCTTCAACCAGGCTTTCAATGAGTTGCATATCCTCGCCATCAGTCAGGCCATTTGCCTGTACCGGGCGCAGCAGAAGATCGATGGCCCGCTGTTTCTCGGCATGGACACGCATGCCCTTTCCGTGCCGGCTCTTGCCAGCGCGCTCGAAGTGCTGGCGGCCAACGGGGTGGAGGTCATGCTCGCGCAGGGGGATGAGTATACCCCCACTCCTGCCGTTTCCCACGCGATTCTCACCCACAACCGCGGGCGCAAGACCGGACTCGCCGACGGCATCGTCATCACGCCGTCACACAATCCGCCACATGACGGCGGGTTCAAATACAATCCTCCAAACGGAGGGCCGGCGGAATCCGCCGTCACCGCCTGGATCGAAGCGAAGGCCAACCAGTTTCTCGAGAACGGCCTTCAGGGTTTGAAGAGGATTTCTTTCGAGAGAGCTCTTCGCGCCCCCACGACGCACCGGCACGATTACCTCAATGCGTATATTGCCGATCTCGCCAACGTGCTCGACATGGATGTCATTCGCGGCGCAAAGATCCGCTTGGGGGTCGATCCGCTCGGTGGCGCCGGTGTCCATTACTGGGGGCCGATCGCCGAGCGCTACGGGCTGAACCTCACGGTCGTCAACGAGGCCGTCGACCCGACTTTCGGGTTCATGACGCTCGATTGGGACGGCCAGATACGGATGGACCCTTCCTCGGCCTATGCGATGCAGCGATTGATAGGAATGAAAGACCGCTTCGACCTTTCCTTCGCCTGCGACACCGACCATGACCGTCACGGAATCGTGACCCGAAGCGCGGGGTTACTGCCACCCAACCATTACCTTTCGGTCGCCATATTCTACCTCTTCCAACAGCGGCCGAAGTGGCCCAAGACGGCGGCGGTCGGCAAGACCGTGGTGAGCAGCCAGATGATCGATCGCGTCACCGCGAAGCTCGGCCGGAAGCTCTACGAAGTGCCGGTCGGCTTCAAGTGGTTCGTCGATGGTCTGCTCGACGGTTCGCTTGGTTTTGGCGGAGAAGAGAGCGCGGGTGCGTCGTTTGTTCGCTTGGACGGCAGCGCCTGGACGACGGACAAGGACGGAATCGTGCCGGCTTTGCTGGCGGCGGAGATCACGGCGCGGATGGGTCGCGATCCCGGCGAAATTTACCGCGAGCTCACGCGCGAGTTCGACGAGCCCGTTTACGACCGCGTTGAAGCGCCGGCTACGCCGGTACAAAAGGAGAGTCTGAAGAAACTCTCACCGCAGCAGGTCCGGTCCAAAGATCTGGCGGGGGAGAAAATCCAGGCCATCCTCACCCGCGCGCCAGGCAACGGCTCGCCCATCGGCGGGTTGAAGGTGGTGGCAGAGAGCGGATGGTTCGCGGCGCGTCCGTCGGGAACCGAGGATATCTACAAGATTTACGCCGAGAGCTTTCGGGGAGCAGATCATCTGCGCCGCATCCTGGCGGAAGCACAGGCGATCGTCAGCGATGTACTGGCCGCGCCGGATCCGAAGGACAAATCATGAGCAACCGAACCCGCATCAGCCACCCCATCTACAACCTTCTACCCACCGAAATCGAGGGGTTCGATTCCCTGGCGGAGCTCGCCTTGGATATGCATTGGTCGTGGAATCATGCCACCGACGAAGTGTGGCGGCAGCTCGATCCCCAACTGTGGGAGATCACGCATAATCCGTGGGTCGTCCTACAGACGGTCTCGCGCGACCGGATCGAGCGCGTGTTGGCCGACCGCGTTTTTCGCAAGGACGTCGATGGCCTGGTGCAAAGCAGGCGGGATGCGGCGGAGGCGCCGGCGTGGTTTCAGCAAACCTACCCGCAATCTCCGCTGGGCTGTGTCGCGTATTTCAGCATGGAATTCATGTTGAGCGAAGCTCTGCCCATCTACTCGGGCGGGCTTGGCAATGTGGCCGGCGATCAGCTCAAAGCCGCCAGCGATCTGGGTGTGCCGGTGGTCGGCGTGGGACTGCTCTACCAGCAGGGCTATTTTCGCCAGGTGATCGACAAGGACGGAGCGCAACAGGCCCTCTTCCCGTATAACGATCCCGGACAGTTGCCGATTACGCCGTTGCGTCAACCAAACGGGGAGTGGTTGCGGCTGGAGATCGCGTTGCCGGGATACTCGGTCTGGCTGCGCGCCTGGCAGGTCCAGGTCGGCAGGGTGAAGCTCTACCTGCTGGACAGCAATGACGCGGCGAACTTCCCCGCCCATCGGGGGATCACCAGCGAGCTCTATGGCGGCGGGCCGGAGCTGCGCCTCAAGCAAGAACTGCTTCTCGGGATCGGCGGATGGCGCTTGCTCGCCGCACTCGGCCTCCAGCCGGAAGTCTGTCATCTCAATGAAGGGCATGCGGCCTTCGCCGTGCTGGAACGCGCCCGCAGTTTCATGCAAGAGACCGGGCAGCCCTTCGAAGTCGCGCTGGCCGTCACGCGAGCGGGAAACCTCTTCACCACCCACACGGCGGTGGCCGCCGGCTTTGATCGTTTCGCTCCGGCTCTCATCGAGCAATACCTGGGTGGTTATGCCGAGCAGAAGCTCGGCATTACCCTCCACGATTTGCTGGCCCTGGGCCGTCAGAACCCGAACGACTCGTCGGAACCTTTCAACATGGCCTATCTGGCGATTCGTGGGAGCGGGGCGGTCAACGGCGTGAGTCGCTTGCACGGAAAGGTGAGCCGGCACATCTTCGAGCCGCTCTTTCCGCGCTGGCCGGAGGACGAAGTGCCGGTCGGGCACGTGACCAACGGCGTCCACATGCCGACCTGGGACTCGGCCGAGGCCGATGATCTGTGGACGGAAGCCTGCGGAAAGGACCGCTGGCTGGGGACGACGGAAACCCTGGAGCAGGACATTCGCCGCGTCTCCGACGCCAGCCTTTGGCAATTTCGCATCGCCGCCAGCAAGGCTCTTGTCGAATACGCTCGCGAGCGATTGTCCCGGCAACTGGCTGCCTCCGGCGCGTCCGCCGAGGCGATTGACGGAGCGAAGCATCTCTTTGATCCCAACGCGTTGACCCTGGGCTTTGCGCGGCGCTTCGCGACCTACAAGCGGCCGAACCTGTTGCTGCACGACCCGCAGCGGCTGCTTCGTCTGTTGACCAATCCGGCAGCGCCCGGTGCAACTCGTCATCGCCGGCAAGGCCCATCCGGCGGACCAGGCGGGCCAGGCCCTGATTCAGGAATGGATGCACTTCATCCGGCGGCCCGAGGCACGCCCCCATGTGATCTTCCTCAGTGACTACGACATGCTTCTGACCGAGCACCTGGTGCAGGGCGTGGATGTCTGGATCAACACGCCACGCCGCCCCTGGGAGGCTTGCGGGACGAGTGGGATGAAAGTGCTCGTCAATGGCGGCATCAATCTCTCGGAATTGGACGGTTGGTGGGCGGAGGCCTACACGCCGGAAGTCGGGTGGGCGTTGGGGGATGGCCAGGAGCACGGCGACGATCCGGCCTGGGACGCTGTCGAAGCCGACGCGCTCTACGATCTGCTCGAGCGCGAGGTGATCCCGGAGTTTTATGCCCGAGACGAGAGCGGCATTCCCACCGCATGGGTCAAGCGGATGCGGGAAAGCATGGCGCGGTTGACACCGCGCTTCTCCGCCAACCGCGCGGTGCGCGAATACACCGTGCAACACTACCTCCCGGCTGCGGCCGCCTACCGTGAGCGCGCGGCCGCTAAAGGCGCAGTGGGCAAGCAGATCGTCGATTGGCAGCACACGTCTGGAACAGAAATGGGCGACGCTGCACTTCGGCGAAGTGAAGGTTGAGACTCGTGGCGAGCAACACGTATTTGAGGTTCAGGTCTATCTCGACGACCTCGACCCCGAGGCAGTGCGAGGTGGAGCTTTATGCCGACGGCGTCGAGGGCGGTCCTCCCGTGCGGCAGGAGATGAAGCGCGGTCGCCAACCGGCCGGCGCGTCGGGCGGCTACGTGTACCGCGCGGCTGTGTCTGCGGCCCGCCCGGCGACGGACTATACGGCGCGAATGATCCCGCACTGCCACGGTGTTGCGATTCCCCTGGAAGCCGCTCAAATCCTGTGGCAACGGTGACCAAGTTCGACGGAGGAAAGATGAGCAAAGCGGTCCCGATCACGACGTTGTTTCTGGATATCGGCGGTGTCCTGCTCACCAACGGATGGGATCATCATGCCCGCAAACGGGCGGCGACGCACTTCAAGCTGGAGTGGGCCGAGATGGAGGAACGGCACCAGTTGAACTTCGCCACCTACGAGGAGGGCAAGCTCACGCTGGAAGAATATCTAGGCCGAGTGGTCTTCTACAAAAGGCGATCGTTCACCCGGGCTCAGTTTCGGCGCTTCATGTTCGCGCAGTCGAAGCCGTACCCCGAGATGATCAAGTTGGTCGCGCAGCTCAAGGCCCGGCACGGGCTGACGATCGCCGTGGTCAGCAACGAAGCGCGCGAGCTGAACGCGTATCGGATTCGACAGTTCAAACTGAATGGGCTTGTGGATTTCTTTATTTCCTCCTGCTTCGTCCACCTTCGTAAGCCCGATGCCGACATCTTTCGGCTTGCGCTCGACATCGCCCAGGCGCCGGCCCGGCAGGTCGTCTACATCGAAAACACCCCGATGTTCGTCCAGATCGCGGAAGGTTTGGGGATTCGAAGCATTCTCCACACGGACTACACGTCCACCTGCGCGAAACTGGCTTCGTTCGGATTGCAGAATGACGGAAGCGTCATCCATGGAACCAGCTAACCCACGCATCCTGACGATCAATGGCGGCTCGTCGAGCATCAAGTTCGCGCTCTTCGAGGCCGGTGACTCGCTGCGACGGATTCTGGAGGGCGGGATTGAGCGGATTGGACTGCCGGAGGCCACCTTGCGGGTGAAAGGTGTGAAGCAGGCGGACAACTTTTCGCGCCCTGTGACGGCCCCGGATCACACGGTGGCGGTGAGCGTTCTGATGGATTGGATCGAGGAACGCAGCGGCCGTGATGCATTGACCGCGGTAGGGCATCGCGTCGTGCATGGCGGGCCGAAGTATAGCAAGCCGCAGCGAATCACGGCGGAGATGGTCGAGGAGCTGCACCGGCTCAGCGCCTTCGATCCCGAGCATCTGCCGGAGGAGATCCTGCTGACCGAGGCATTTCATCGCCGCTTTCCCGACCTGCCCCAAGTAGCGTGCTTCGATACGGCTTTTCACCACGATCTGCCGCGCATCGCACAGTTGTTGCCGATCCCGCGCCGCTACGAAGCGCAGGGGGTGCGTCGGTACGGCTTTCACGGGTTGTCGTATGCGTTTCTCATGGGAGAGCTGGCCCGCCTGGCCGGAACGAAAGCCGCTCGAGGCCGGGTCATCCTCGCCCACCTCGGCAATGGCGCGAGCCTGGCGGCGGTGCATGACGGCAAACCCGTGGACACCAGCATGAGCTTCACTCCCACCGCCGGGGTGCCGATGAGCACCCGCTCCGGCGACCTCGATCCCGGACTGGTTTGGTATCTGGCCCGCACCGAAAAAATGAGCGCCAAGCAATTCAACGAGATGGTCAATTCCCGGTCCGGGCTGCTCGGGATATCCGAAACCAGCTCCGACATGCGTGACTTGCTCGAGCGTGAAACGCAGGACGTGCGGGCGGCCGAAGCGGTCGCGCTCTTTTGCTACCAGGTCAAGAAATGGATCGGCGCCTTCGCTGCGGCGTTGGGCGGACTGGACACGCTGGTGTTCGCCGGCGGCATCGGAGAGAACGCGCCCCCGGTCCGCGCCCGCATTTGCGATGGGCTGGGATTTCTCGGAATCGAGCTCGAAGAAAAGCGAAACGCGGCGACGGAGGGCGTGATTTCCGCGACGACCAGCCGGGTTGCCGTCCGCGTCGTTCCTACGGACGAAGAGCTGATGATCGCGCGCTCGGTGTGCCGAGCGCTCGGGCTTGGACCATGCGACGAAGTAGATCTCCCGGCTGGATCCCCTTTCGGCTCCCTCAAATGACACTGCGGCCTCCGCGGGATCGATCAGAATATCAGCCGGGATGATGCCGGTCTCAAACGGCAAAGAAGAGGAATACCCCTCATGAAACCGAATACCGACCAACCCAAGGCTCCCGAATCGAAGGCGGGATCGAAGCCTGATGTGAAGCCCGACGCGAAAGACGATCTGAAAACCCTGCCCATGCCGGAAGTGGAGAAGAAGCTGGAGTCGTCGCCAGACGGCCTCAGTCAAGCCGAGGCGCAGAAACGGCTGACTCAATATGGGCCCAACGAGATTGAAGAAAAGAAGACCAATCCGATTCTGAAATTCCTCAGCTATTTCTGGGGGCCCATCCCGTGGATGATCGAAGTGGCGGTGATTCTGTCGGGCGTGGTCCGGCACTGGCCGGATTTCTTCATCATCTTCGTGTTGCTTCTCTCCAACGCCGTGGTCGGATTCTGGGAAGAACGCCAGGCGGGCAACGCCATCGCCGCCCTGAAGGCCAAGCTGGCGATCAAGGCCAAGGTGAAACGTGATGGGAAGTGGGTCACGCCAGCGGCGCGTGAGCTGGTGCCGGGTGACGTCATCCGCCTGCGGCTGGGCGACATCGTGCCGGCGGATGCGCGCTTGCTGGACGGCGACCCGGTGGAGGTCGATCAATCGGCGCTGACCGGAGAGTCGTTGCCCGCCACGCGCAAGCCGGGCGAGGCGGTGTTTTCCGGCTCGATCATTCGCCGGGGCGAAATCGGCGCCCTGGTCTATGCCACGGGTGCGAACACCTACTTCGGCAAGACAGCACAGCTGGTGCAGGAGGCGCACACCGCCAGCCATTTTCAAAAGGCGGTTTTGAAGATCGGCAATTACCTGATCATCTTGGCGGTGGCTCTGGTGGCGGTGATCATTGGCGTCGCGATCTTCCGCGGCGACCCGATCCTCACCACGTTGCAGTTCGCCCTGGTGCTGACCGTGGCCGCGATTCCCGTGGCGATGCCCACGGTGCTGTCGGTGACGATGGCCGTCGGTGCGCGCTTGCTCGCCAAGAAGCAGGCGATCGTGAGCAAGCTGGTGGCCATCGAGGAATTGGCGGGCGTGGACGTGCTGTGTGCCGACAAGACCGGCACCCTGACCCAGAACAAGCTGACGCTGGGCGATCCGTTCAGCGTGAACAATGTCGACACCGATCAGCTCATCCTCGATGCCGCGCTGGCGTCGCGCGCGGACGACAACGACACCATTGATCTGGCCGTCCTGGGCGGACTGAAGGACAAGGACTCGTTGAAGGCTTATGAGGTGGCTCATTTCCAGCCGTTCGACCCGGTGCACAAACGCACCGAGGCCACCGTCAAGGCCCAAGACGGAAAGACGTTCAAGGTGACCAAGGGCGCACCGCAGGTGATCTTGAAGTTGTCGGCCAATGCCGGGCAGGTGAAGGACGCCGTCGACAAGGCCGTCAACGAATTCGCCGCACGCGGCTTTCGTTCCTTGGGCGTGGCGTCCACCCTCCGCAGTGCTGCTACGGAGGACGGGCGAGCCGATGGCGACGGGCAATGGCAGCTCGTTGGCGTATTGCCCTTGTTCGATCCGCCACGGGACGATGCCAAGACAACCATCGCGACCGCGCGCCAGATGGGCGTGAAGATCAAGATGGTGACGGGCGATGCACTGGCCATCGCCAAGGAGACCGCCAAGAAGCTGGACATGGGCGCGAACATCCTCGATGCCAGCAGCCTGGGCGACTCGAAAAAGAAAGAGACCACAGAGGTGGCCGAGTCCATCGAGAAGGCCGACGGCTTCGCCCAGGTGTTTCCCGAGCACAAGTTCCACATCGTAGACGTCCTGCAGCAACGCGGCCACATCGTCGGCATGACCGGCGACGGGGTGAACGACGCCCCGGCGCTGAAGAAGGCCGACTGCGGCATCGCCGTTTCGGACGCTACGGACGCGGCGCGCGCGGCGGCGTCCATCGTGCTGCTGGCGTCCGGTCTGTCGGTGATCATCGACGCGATCAAGGAGAGCCGGAAAATCTTCCAGCGCATGAACAGCTACGCGATCTACCGCATCGCCGAGACGCTGCGCGTGCTGTTCTTCATGACGCTGGCGATCCTGGTATTCAACTTCTATCCGCTGACGGCCGTGATGATCGTGATGCTGGCGTTGCTCAACGACGGCGCCATCCTGTCGATCGCCTATGACAACGTTCATTACAAGGATCAGCCCGAAGCCTGGAACATGCGTATGGTGCTGGGGATCTCCACGGTGCTGGGCATCATCGGGGTCGTCGCTGCGTTTGGCCTGTTTTATCTTGCCGAGCGCGTCTTTCACCTCGACCGCGCGCACATCCAGACGCTGATGTATTTGAAGCTGTCCGTGGCGGGGCATCTGACGATTTTCCTGACGCGCACGCGCGGCCCGTTCTGGTCCATCCGGCCGGCAAAGATCTTGTGGCTGGCGGTTCTCGGCACACAAATCGTGGCGACGTTGATTGCGGTCTATGGGTTGTTCATGACGCCCTTGGGCTGGGAGTGGGCCGGGCTCGTGTGGGGCTATGCGCTGCTGTGGTTCCTGCTGAATGACCGCGTGAAGCTGCTCGCGTATCGGATTTTCGATCCTGCCAAAGCCGCACTAAATGACGGCAGATCGCGCGAGCCAATACGGACTGGCAGCAGCCGCCGCAAGGGATCGAAGATGAAAATCAGTTCAAAAGGATTTCCGGGTCCGGGCCGGACAAAAGGTCAAGCTCGCGGAGTGGCCGACGAACGTGAAGCCCTTTTGCAAGTCGACGAAGCGCTACAAAAAGCTCCTGGGAGAACACGTTGAGGCGTTGAGCGCGCTGCAACGTCTTCACTACGCGTCCAATCGCTATGCGATCCTGCTTATTTTTCAAGCGATGGACGCCGCCGGCAAGGACGGGGCCATCCGGCACGTCATGTCCGGGGTCAATCCGCAAGGCTGTCAGGTGTTCAGTTTCAAGCAGCCGAGCACCGAAGAACTGGAACACGATTTTCTTTGGCGCACGACCTGCCGTCTGCCGGAACGCGGACGGATCGGCATCTTCAATCGGTCCTATTACGAGGAAGTGCTGATCGTTCGCGTGCATCCGGAAATTCTGCGCAGCCAAGGGCTGCCGGCCGGGTTGATCGACGAAGCAGGCCATTTGGGAGGAGCGGTATCGTTCCATCGTGGACATGGAAGAACATCTCCACCGCAACGGCACCCGGATCATCAAATTCTTTCTTCACCTTTCGAAGGACGAACAACGAAAGCGGTTTCTGGCGCGCATCGATGAACCGGACAAGAACTGGAAGTTCAGCCTCGCGGACATGCGCGAGAGGAAGCGCTGGGATGATTACATGAAAGCGTATGAGGCGTGTCTGAACGCGACCAGCACCGCTCATGCGCCCTGGTATGTCGTTCCCGCCGACGACAAGAAGAACGCCCGGCTGATCGTTTCCGAGATCATCCTCGATACCATGAAGGAACTCGGGATGAGTTATCCGACAGTCGATAAGGCGCGGCGCAAGGAATTGCAGGCCATCCGCAAAGAACTTTGAAGCCTCCAGCGCATACGCGCCAGCTATGACGGAGCGGTCGAGGAGGTGTTGGTCAGGTTTAGCCCGCGAGTCGAGGGTCCGGCACCGAGGGCACCTCACCCACCGCGATCCAACCAATGCGAAAGTTATTGCGCAAAGTTGAGCAGTCAACCGCGTGGCAGGTTGCCCGGCGCGCTTGCACGCGGTGGGCGGAAGCGGACGCCAACGAGCGCGCCGCCGCCTTTGCCTATTACCTGCTGCTGTCATTCCTGCCTCTGGTCATCCTGCTGGTGGCCGCCGGATCGCTGTTCGTCGAGCGCGACGTGGCGACGCAGGCGGTCGTGCAGTGGGTCAAACATTACATGCCGCTGACCAGCGAACAGGAGCACTCCGCCGTGACGACCGTTGGCGGCGTGCTGGGGGCGCGCGGCCAGATCAGCCTGGCGGCGATTCCGTTGCTGCTTTGGAGCGCGCTGCAATTCCTAAGCGTGCTGATTCGGGCCACGAACCGCCTCTGGCATTCGCCGACTTACAATTGGTGGCGGTTGCCGTTGAAAAGCCTTGCCCTGCTCGGCATCACGGTGAGCGCCGTGTTGATCGGCATTTTGCTGCCCGGGATGGCGCGGATGTTCCGGGAATGGCTCGACACCCGGCTCGGATTTCCAGGTTGGATGTTCGCCTTGATTTTCCAGCTCATTCCATGGCTGGTTTTGTTCTACGGGCTGATCATGATTTATCGGCTGGCCCCCAGCCGGGCCACCCGGTTTTCCGAAGTCTGGCTCGGCGCGCTGGCCGCGACGCTCTTGATCTGGATTGGCGAATGGCTGTTTCTGCTTTACGCGGTTTACTTCACGAGCTTCAACGCCCTCTACGGTGCCTTGGGCGGCATCGTGGCGTTTCTGTTCTGGATTTATCTCTCAAGTTGCGTCTGCGTGTTCGGCGTCTGTTTTTGCGCGGCGCTGGCGGAGGTCCGGGCGAAATCCGATGATGTCCGTTGCAACCAACCGGCGGGTGAGTGAACGTCGCACATTTAAGTAACTGGCCAAGCAAAGATGAACGAGCGTAAATTCATGAACAAGCTCAAACAGCTCTGGAGCAACCTGCGGGGCAGCTTTTGGTTTTTGCCCGCGCTGATTGTGGCGGGCAGCCTTGCGGTCGCGTTCGTCTTGATTCAAGTGGACACCGCCGGAAGCCAACAGTGGATGTCCCGCTGGCCGCGTCTGTTCGGCGCCAGCGCGGCGGGCGCACGCGGGGTGTTGTCCACGATCGCCGGCTCGATGATGACCGTGGTGGGCGTCACGTTTTCGATGGTGTTGGTGACGCTGGCGCTGGCTTCCAGCCAATACACCTCGCGCATCCTGCGGAACTTCATGCGCGACCGCGTCACGCAGGTTGTGCTCGGCATCTTCGCCGGCATTTTCACCTATTGTCTGATCGTGCTGCGCACCATTCGCGGCGGGGACGCGGCGGGATTTATTCCGAGCCTGGCCGTGACTTTTGGCGTCGTGCTGGCGATCAGCGGCACCGGCGCGCTCATTTTCTTCATTCATCACATCGCCGCTTCGATCCAGGCGTCGAGCATCATTGCCTCGGTGGCCGAAGAAACCCTGGCGGCCATTGACCGGCTTTTCCCGCAGAAATTTGGTCAAACGCCGGTGGACGACGATGAGGATCAGTCACCACTCCCGCTGCCGGAACGGAACTGGCAGGCCATCCCGGCCCGGGTGAACGGCTACATCCAAAGCGTGGATAACGCGACGCTCCTGCGCCTGGCGCGGGAGCATCAGACCATCGTGCGGATGGAACGCGGCATCGGTGAGTTCGTGGTTCAAAACACCACGCTCGCCTCGCTGGCACTGGCGGTTCCGCCGGAACCGGAACTCATCGCCGCGTTGCAGGCGGCCTACAGCATCCACCGCCATCGCGGGGTGGAACAGGATGCCGCCTTTGGCATCCGCCAGATCGTGGACATGGCGTTGCGCGCCCTCTCGCCCGGCATCAATGACACCACGACGGCTGTGATGTGCGTGGATTATCTGACGGCGATTCTGGCGCGGCTGGCCTCTCGAAACATCCCTTCGTCGCATCGCTATGAGGAAGGGGAACTGAGAGTGATCACCATCGGGCCGACCTTTGCCGGCCTGGTGGCCGAATCATTCGATCAAATCCGAGGCAGCGCCACGGGCAATCTCGGCGTGATGCTGCGGATGCTCGGCGCGCTGCAAACCATCGGCAGTCTCACGACCAACCCGAGCCGGCGACGCGCGCTCCGTGAAGAAGCGCAATGGATCACCGAATTGGCCGAACGCACCATTGAGTCGCCGCACGATCGGGAACGGTTTGAGAGCCGCTTGGCGATTGTGCGCGAATCGCTCGGTTCGGAGCAGGTTCTGTGAACCCAAGAACCAACGAAGGAATTACAATGAACAATAATCGATCACAACGAGAGCAACGCGCCGCAGCCAGAGAAGTTTCGCCACTCGCACCGGAACCCCGTGCTCGAGCGATCATTGAGGTCGTAGAGTATGAATAACCAACCCACCTTTCCGCTCCGCCGGTGAAGTAGAGCCTGAGCTGTGGCCTCTCATTCAGGCAGAAAGGAACTGACCGCCGACGCCGAGCTGGAAATTCTTCAGCGCCGCTCGTTCAGCTACTTTCTGCACGAGGCAAATCCCGCCAACGGATTGGTCATCGACAAGACAGCGCCAGATTGGCCTGCCAGCATTGCTGCCACGGGCTTCGCCTTGACAGCGTACCCGGTGGGGATCGAGCGCGGCTTCATGTCGCGTGCGGCCGCGGTGGAGCGCACGCTTGCGACGCTGCGTTTCTTCTGGAACAGCCCGCACGGCCCTGAGCCCGATGCCACCGGCTATCAGGGTCTCTATTATCATTTTCTCGACATGCGGACCGGACGGCGCGCCTGGCAATGCGAGCTGTCGACGGTGGACAGCGCCTTTCTGCTGGCCGGTGCGTTGACGGCGGGAAGGTATTTCGACGCGGATACGGCCGACGAGCATGAGATCCGCACCCTCGCCGACGCGCTCTATCGCCGCGCCAATTGGCATTGGGCCCAAAATCGGGGGGAAACGTTGTCGCACGGCTGGAAGCCCGAAAGCGGCTTCCTCCAGTATCGTTGGGAGGGCTACGATGAAGCGCTCCTGCTCTACATGCTTGCGCTCGGCTCTCCCACATATCCGTTGCCTGACCGCAGCTACGCCGCATGGGGTTCGACCTATCGATGGCAGCACTCGTACGGATACGACTACCTTTACGCCGGATCGCTCTTCACGCACCAACTCGCGCATGTTTGGATCGATTTTCGCGGCATCCAGGACGTGTTCATGCGCGACAAAGGGATGGATTACTTCGAGAACAGCCGCCGCGCCACCTATGTGCAGCAACGGTACGCGATCGACAATCCGCTCGAGTTCAAGGGCTACGGCCGGTGTTGCTGGGGGATCACGGCCAGCGATGGCCCCGGGCCCGACACCCTCGAGGTCGACGGTATAGAGCGGGAGTTCTTCGCCTATCTGGCGCGCGGAGTGCCGTACGGGCCCGATGATGGCACCGTTGCGCCCTGGGCAGTCGCGGCGTCGTTGCCGTTTGCGCCTGAAATCGTGCTGCCCATGCTCGACTACTGCGTACACCAGGCGAAGTTGACCGACCTGAACCCGTACGGCTTCAAAGCGTCTTTCAATCCCTCCCACCCGGGAAAGCCCGGCAATCCCTATGGTTGGTGGGTCTCACCGTGGCATTACGGGATCAACCAAGGCCCCGTTGTCTTGATGGTCGAAAACCATCGCAGCGGCTTGTTGTGGCGACTGATGCGAGACTGCCCATACCTCGTCAACGGTTTGCGACGAGCGGGTTTCACCGGGGGCTGGCTCGCATGACACGTCCTCCGCTCACGCTCTGGATTACCCAGGGTCGCAGCGCAACGAAAGGAGTCTGTTATGAACCAGATGATGAACCATACAGACGGATGGATGGGCGGAGGAATGTGGATCTGGCCGGTGATCGGCGTCCTGCTGGTGGTCCTGCTGGTCGTCGTGATCAGCAAGCAGTCCAAGAAATGATCGTGCGGTCAGCCGGAGAATCGTAACTGGAAGTGGAAAGGATGATACTCGCGATGGCGCTGCGACTGATCGAGATGGTGTTGCCGGAGAAGGACGGCGAGGAAGTCCGCGAGCTTCTCAAGGAGCACAAGGTCCTCGAACACCGGCAGGTCCGACTATCGGACGGGGAAGTGCTGGTGCGGATTCTGTTGGACGCGGAGCAGAGCGAGGCGGTGCTGGACGTCCTGGAGAAACGGTACACCGCCGAGGAGGGCAATCGGCTGGTGATTCTGCCCGTCGAAGCGACATTGCCGCGCGACGAGCCGGAGCGGGCCGCGCCCGGACAACCGGCAGCGGAGGAAAAATCACCGGAGCGGATCGGCCGGGAGGAGCTGTACGAGGACATCAAAGATGCGGCGCGGTGTTCGCGCGTCTATCTGGCGATGGTGGTGTTGTCGACCATCGTGGCGGCCGTCGGTCTGTATTACAACAGCGTGGCCATCATCATCGGGGCGATGGTGATTGCGCCCTTGCTCGGGCCGAACGTGGCGTTGTCGCTCGCCACGACGTTGGGGGACTTGTCGCTGCTTCGGCGCGCGCTCCTGACGGCGCTGGCCGGGATTGCGACGACGATGGTGTTGTCGGTGATCATCGGCGTGCTGGTGCACGTGAACCCCGCAGCGCCCGAAGTGGCGTCGCGCAACGCGGTGGGGCTGGGCGACATCGCGGTGGCATTGGCGTCGGGCTGCGCGGGCGCGCTGGCGTTCACCACGGGCGTGTCGGCGACCTTGATCGGCGTCATGGTGGCGGTGGCGCTGTTGCCGCCGCTGGTGACGTTCGGGCTGCTGCTGGGCGGCGGGCATTCGGCGCTGGCGATGGGCGCGTTGTCGCTGTTTCTGATGAACCTGATCTGCGTGAACCTGGCCGGTGTGACGACGTTTCTGGTGCAGGGCATTCGCCCGGCGACCTGGTGGGAGAAAGATCGGGCCGTGAAAGCCACGCGCATCGCCATCGGGCTGTGGGTGGTGTTGTTGGCGGCATTGGGCGGCATGATCCTGCTGTTGCGAAAGGGCTGAATATGGCGGAAGCCGCCGGCAAAGAGAACGCGCGTGCCTGAACTAAACCGACCAGCGGAAGCAAACATGGAGGGCGAAGCCGGTCTGTCGCATCTTGGCGCGGTCGTCTCGGTGCGTGGCAGCGTCGTGGATATACGGTTCGATGCCCATTTGCCGCCGATCTACTCGTTGCTGCGCGCGCGGGAGGGAAACAGATCGTCATCGAGGTTCTGGCGCAACTCGATGCGCATCGCGTGCGCGGGATTGCGTTGACCCCCACGCAAGGTCTCGCTCGCGGCATGGCGGTGGAAGACACCGGCGGGCCGTTGAAGGCGCCGGTCGGCAAGGGAATTCTCTCGCGCATGTTCGACGTGTTCGGCAACGCCATCGACCGCCAAGCGGCGCCGTCAGATGTCCAATGGCGTTCCGTGCATCGGGCCCCGCCGCCGTTGGCACGGCGTTCCACCAAATCCGAGATCTTCGAGACGGGCATCAAGGTCATCGATGTGCTCATGCCGCTGGAGCGCGGCGGCAAGGCGGGACTTTTCGGCGGGGCGGGCGTGGGCAAGACGGTGTTGCTCACCGAAATGATCCACAACATGATCGGGCACCACGAGGGCGTGAGCATTTTTTGCGGCATCGGCGAACGTTGCCGCGAAGGCGAGGAGCTTTACCGCGAGATGAAGGAAGCCGGCGTGTTGCCGAACATGGTGATGATCTTCGGCCAGATGAACGAGCCGCCGGGCAGCCGGTTCCGCGTCGGCCACGCGGCGCTGACGATGGCCGAATATTTCCGGGACGACGAGCACCGCGATGTGTTGCTGCTGATCGACAATATCTTCCGCTTCATTCAGGCCGGCACGGAAGTGTCCGGCTTGATGGGGCAAATGCCGTCGCGCCTGGGCTATCAGCCAACCATGGGCACCGAGTTGTCGCGGCTGGAGGAGCGCATCGCCAACACCGATACCGGCGCCATCACCTCGATCCAGGCGGTGTATGTGCCGGCGGACGATTTCACCGATCCGGCGGCGGTGCATACGTTCTCGCATCTCTCCGCCTCCATCGTGCTCTCGCGCAAGCGGGCGAGCGAAGGGCTTTTCCCGGCCATCGACCCGCTGCAATCCAGTTCCAAGATGGCCACGCCGGGCATCGTCGGCGAACGGCATTACGGCTTGGCGCAGGAAATCCGGCGGACGCTCGCGCAATACGCGGAACTCAAGGACATCATTGCCATGCTCGGCCTGGAGCAGCTTTCGCCGGAGGACCGCAACGTGGTCGCCCGCGCCCGCCGGTTGGAGCGTTTTCTCACCCAGCCCTTTTTCACGACCGAGCAGTTCACCGGCCTCGAAGGAAAGCTCGTCAGCCTCGACGACGCGCTGGACGGCTGTGAGCGAATCCTGCGCGACGAATTCAAAGACTACCCGGAGAGCGCGCTCTACATGATCGGGGCGATCGACGAAGCGAAGCGAAAAGCGAAAGCCCGGCCAAGGCGCAGCCGAGCCGACCGCATCCTGAGCCTGCGCCGGAACCTCAACCGGAGATCGAACATGCAGCCGCCGACACTCATGAATCTTAAGGTTCTCCTGCCGTTCCAGATCTTCGCCGAGAAAACCGGCGTGTCGCGCATCGTCGCGGAGACGCGCGCGGGCTCGTTTGGGCTGTTGCCGCACCGACTCGATTGTGTGGCGGCGCTCGCGCCGGGGATTCTGATCTACGAAACCGAAGCGGACGGCGAGGTTTACGTGGCCGTGGATGAAGGAGTGCTGGTCAAGACCGGCCCGGACGTGCTGGTTTCCGTGCGCCGGGCGATGGGCGGAACGGACCTCGGCCAATTGCGCGAGGCGGTGGAGCAGGAATTTCTGACCCTGGACGAGCACGAGCAAAACGTGCGCTCGGTGATGGCGAAATTGGAAACCGGATTTCTGCGTCGCTTCGCAACTTTCAACATGAATGACGAACCGGAAAACAAGCCCCCGAAGACCGAAGCCGACGCTTCAGCCGAGAGGTCGGCGCGAAGGCGGCGCGCAAGCTCAAGGCGCGGCGCAACGCCGCGCCGGGCGTCTGGTTCGGCCTGGGTATGATGGGGCTCATCGGCTGGTCGGTGGCGATTCCGACGCTGCTCGGCGCGGCGCTCGGTATCTGGTTGGACAAGCACTATCCGGGAAGCCATTCCTGGACGCTGGCGCTGCTGGTGCCGGCCTCGCGATCGGCTGTTTCAATGCGTGGCTCTGGGTCGCCAAGGAAGACAAGGCAATGCGGGAGGAACAGGAGGACAACGATGAATGAAGCCGTGACGCTGGTGCTGGCGTGGGTGGCGGGCGTGTTGCTCGGCGCGATTTTCTTCGGCGGCCTCTGGTGGACGGTTCGCAAGGGCGTTTCGTCCCGACGGCCGGCGCTCTGGTTCCTCGGCAGCCTGCTGCTGCGG
Organism: uncultured bacterium; assembly: GCA_963721115.1. Taxonomy (GTDB): domain Bacteria; phylum Desulfobacterota; class Binatia; order HRBIN30; family CADEER01; genus CAVRIA01. The sequence continues at coordinate 559,671 of CAVRIA010000008.1, read as the reverse complement.
ATGAGCATTGTCCTGGCTGGATTCTACTTTGTCGCGGGCGGTCATTGGGAGCGGCTGCTGGTGTGTCTCCTCGGATTTGTCATGGCACGCCTCGTCGTGACGCGGCTCACCCGGGCCGCCGATCGAACACCGTAACTCGCCCGGCACAGGAGGCCAGCCATGCGCCTTAGTCCCGACGAGATCATCTTCTGGCAACACGGGTTTCTCAAACTCAACGCCACCATTGTGTTCACCTGGGGGCTGATGCTCGTGCTGGCCGTCGGTTCAAAACTCATCACGCGCAAACTTTCCACGGGTCTGAAACGTTCCCGCTGGCAGAACCTTCTGGAAATCGTCGTCACCGGCATCGAGAAACAAATCGAAGAAGTCGGCCTGAGTCAGCCGCGGAAATATCTCGGCTTTCTGGGCACGCTTTTCCTGTTTGTCGCCGCAGCCAGCCTCTGCACCATCATTCCCGGCTACGAGCCGCCGACGGGCTCGCTCTCGACCACGGCGGCACTCGCGCTGTGCGTGTTTGTGGCCGTGCCGTTCTTCGGCATCGAGGAGCAGGGGGTGGGCGGCTACCTCAAGTCCTATGTGAAGCCGACGTTCATCATGCTGCCGTTCAACATCATCAGCGAGCTTTCGCGCACGCTGGCCCTGGCCGTCCGCCTGTTCGGCAACATGATGAGCGGGGCGATGATCATCGGCATCCTGCTCACCATCACGCCGTTCATCTTTCCGATCGTCATGACGGCGCTCGGTCTGCTCACCGGCATGGTGCAGGCCTACATCTTCATCATCCTGGCCACGGTTTACATCGCGGCCGCCACGCGCGTCCGCAAGCCCGAACCCGAACCGGAACCCAGCCATTGAAGCATGAACACAACAACCAAAGGAGATACCATGGATAGCATGACGATCATCGCGGTGGCATCCATTGTCATCGCCGGCATCACCACCGGTTTCGGCACCATGGGGCCGGCGCTGGCGGAAGGAAGGCGGTCGCGACGGCGCTGAGCTCGCTGGCCCAGCAGCCCGACGCCTCCGCCACCATCACCCGGACCTTGTTCGTCGGCCTGGCGATGATCGAGTCCACGGCCATCTACTGCTTCGTGGTCTCGATGATTCTCATCTTCGCCAATCCGTTCTGGAACCACGTCATCGCCCAAACCGCGGGAAAGTAACCCATGCTCATCGACTGGTTCACCGTCGGTGCGCAGGCGCTCAACTTCCTCATCCTGGTGTGGTTGATGAAGCGCTTTCTCTACAAGCCCATCCTCCACGCCATCGACGCGCGGGAGAAGCGGATCGCCGCGGAACTCGCGGACGCCGACGCGAAAAAGGCCGAAGCCCAAAAGGAGCGCGACGAGTTCCAGCACAAGAACGAGGAGTTCGACCAGCAGCGCGCCGCACTCTTGAGCCAGGCGACGGACGAGGCGAAAGCCGAACGTCAGCGGCTCCTCGACGAAGCGCGGAAGGCGGCCGACGCCCTGAGTGCCAAACGACAGGAAGCGTTGAGAACGCGAACAACAGAGCCTGAATCGACGAAATCACCCGCCGAACCCGGGAGGAAGTGTTTGCCATCGCGCGAAAGACGCTGACGGACCTCGCCGGGACAAGTCTGGAAGAACGCATGAGCGAGGTGTTCGCGCGCCGCTTGCGAGAGCTGGACGGTGAGGCGAAGGAAGGCCTCGCCGAGGCCCTGAAGACAGCGTCCGACCCCGCGCTCGTGCGCAGCGCCTTCGACCTGCCGGCGGAGCAACGAGCGGCGATACAAAATGCGCTCAACGAAACCTTCTCGGCTGAAATCCACGTCCGGTTCGAGACCGCGCCGGACCTGATCAGCGGCATCGAACTCACCGCGAACGGACAGAAGGTGGCCTGGAGCATCGCGGATTATCTCGCGTCACTGGAAAAGAGCGTCGGCGAACTGCTGAAAGAACAGTCAAAACCGGAAGTCAAACCTGAGACCAAGCCGAAGTCCGAGGCTAAACCTGACAGCTCCCGAGGAGACCAAATGAGCGCGCCGCCCGAATCCTTGCAGAGCGTCTTCGACAGCGCGTTCGCTGGAATGAGCCAGGGCGCGCGAAGCCTTCACGCCGCAACTGACGCCGCGCGAGGTGGGCACGATCACCAGCGTCTCCACCGGCATCGCCAAGGTCTCCGGCCTTCCCGGCGTGGGCTTTGACGAATTGGTGAAATTTCCCGGCGATGTGTTCGGCATCGCGTTCAACGTGGACGAGGACGAAATCGGCGTCGTGCTGCTCGGCGAATACTGGCATCTGCACGCAGGCGATGAAGTCGAGCGCACGGGCCGGGTCATGGACGTGGCCGTGGGCGACGGATTGCTGGGACGCGTCATCGACCCGCTCGGCCGGCCGCTCGATGGCAACGGGCCGGTGGTCTGCCAGCGAGCGCCTGCCCATCGAACGCCCCGCCGCGCCCATCATGGACCGCGCGCCCGTCACCGTGCCGCTCCAGACCGGCCTCAAAGTCATCGATGCGCTCATTCCCATCGGACGCGGCCAGCGCGAGCTGATTCTCGGTGACCGGCAGACGGGCAAGACCGCCATCGCGATCGACACCATCCTCAATCAGCGCGGCAAGGATGTCCTGTGCGTCTATTGCGCCATCGGCCAGCGCGCCTCCGCCGTGGCGAAGGCCGTGGCCACCTTGCGGGAAAAGGGCGCGATGGATTACACCGTCGTGGTCGTCACCGAGGGCAACGACCCGCCGGGTCTCGCCTACATCGCCCCTTACGCCGCCACCAGCATCGCGGAGCATTTCATGGAGCGGGCCGCGATGTGCTCATCGTTTACGACGATCTCACCCATCACGCCCGCGCCTATCGCGAGCTTTCCCTGCTGCTGCGCCGTCCGCCCGGTCGCGAAGCCTTCCCCGGCGACATCTTCTATATCCATTCGCGGCTGCTGGAACGCGCCACGCATCTGCGCGAGGAACTCGGCGGCGGCTCGCTCACCGCCCTGCCCATCATCGAGACCGAAGCGCAGAACATTTCCGCCTACATTCCGACCAACCTGATTTCCATCACGGACGGGCAGATCTACCTCTCGCCGTCGCTGTTCGAATTGGGCGTGCTGCCCGCGGTCGATGTCGGCAAATCCGTTTCGCGCGTCGGCGGCAAGGCGCAACGGGCGGCCTACCGCGCGGTGGCGGGCGACCTCAAGCTCGCCTACGCGCAGTTCGAGGAACTCGAGACCTTTGCCCGGTTCGGCGCCCGCCTGGATGAAGACACCCGCAAGATCATCGAGCATGGACGGCGAATCCGCGCCTGCCTCAAGCAGCCGGAATTCGCCCCGGTGTCCGTGCCCGCACAAATCGCCGTCCTGCTGGCGTTGACCGCGGAACTCTTCGACGCGGTGCCGCTCGACCAGATGACGGAGCCGAGCAGGCCGTGCGCGAGGCGGCGGCGGAGATCCCGGCGGAGGTGCGCGAGCGATTGGATACCGCCGACAAGTTGAGCGATGAGGATCGCGAAACGATCATCGAAATCGCCCGCCAGACGCTCGGCACGTTTCCAGCCCAAGCCGAGCCCGAGTCCGACCGGATCAACCGAGGTCAAACCGAAGCCCGGGACGAGCCCCGAGGAGACAGTCATGAGCGACACCACGGCGAGCCTGCGCCGAAAGATCAACAGCGCCGGGATCTCCAATCCGTCGTCCGCACGATGAAAGCCCTGGCCGCTTCGAGTATCGGCCAATACGAGCAATCGGTGCGCGCGTTGGGCGACTACTATCGCACCGTGGAGCTGGGGTTGAGCGTGTGTTTTCGGGAAAGCGGGGCAGCGGCATCGATGACCGAGACGACAAGGACAAACGGATGCGGGTGCGATTGGCGCGGTCGTGTTCGGTTCCGACCAGGGACTGGTGGGCCAGTTTAATGATGTGGTGGCCGATTATGCGGTCAAGACGCTGGCGGCTCTGCCCGGCAAACCCCGAGTCTGGGCCGTCGGCGAGCGCGTTCATGCGCGCCTGGCGGACGCGGGCCTGCCGCTGGTGGGACTCTTCACCGTGCCGAATTCCGTCAAGGCCATCACCCCGCTCGTCGGGCAGATTCTCGTGGAGAGCGAGACGCGCCGCAGCCAGGGTGAAGTCGCCGAACTCCACCTCTTCTACAACCGCCCCACGTCCGGGGCGGTTTATGCGCCCGTCAGTCAGCGACTGCTGCCGCTGGACGAAACCTGGCGCGCAAGCTGGCCGAACTTCCCTGGCCGACGGGAAACCTGCCCGAGGTCATGGGTGGCGGCACCGCGACCTTGCGGGCGCTCATCCGCGAATATCTTTTCGTCTCGCTCTTCCGGGCGTGCGCCGAATCCCTCGCGAGCGAGAACGCGAGCCGTCTGGCGGCGATGCAACGCGCCGACAAGAATATCGACGAACTGCTGGAGGACCTCAACGGGACATTCCACCGTCTGCGCCAGAGTGGCATCGACGAGGAACTGTTCGACGTGATCTCCGGCTTCGAGGCGCTGGCCGATCCGCGGTAGGCTTTCGCGACGGTCGAGACAGAGGGACACCGGTTGGTCCGCATAGCTTCTTGACGCTGCTCCACTTCCTCGCATTCTCCATCGTGTCCGCACGGGAGCGGCACCACCTTCCGCTGCGAGACCCCAAATGGCATAACTTCGGGACACGACGATCGTACGCGCGTTCCGCGCGCGTACTACTCCGAGCTTCGCCAGCCGCGAACTCGTGTAGAAGGCGACCGGCGCATGAGTAAAGCAGGCGACGATAAGATCGGCTTTTGGGCGGTGGTGGCCATCGGCGTCGGTGGGATGGTCGGGGGCGGGATTTTTGCGGTGCTGGGCCTGGCCGTGCAACTGGCGCACGGCGGCACGCCGGTGGCCTTTGCGCTGGCGGGCGTGGTGGCGCTGCTGACGACGTATTCGTACGCGAAGCTTTCGGTGGCCTATCCGAGCCGCGGCGGCACGGTCACGTTCCTGGATCGCGTTTTCGGGTCCGGTATGTCGACCGGCAGCCTGAACGTGCTGTTGTGGCTGAGTTACGTCGTGATGCTGTCGCTGTACGCGTTCGCGTTCGGCAGCTACGGCGCGACGTTCCTGCCGGAGACATGGCAGGCGATCGGCAAGCATGCGTTGATCAGTCTCAGCGTGATCACGATTGCCGGAGTGAACCTGCTCAGCGCCGAGTTGATCGGCGAGGCGGAGGACTGGATCGTGGGATTGAAAGTAGTGATCCTCCTGTTTTTCGTCGGCGCTGGCCTTGCCGGCGTCAACACTTCCCAGATCGCGCCAAGCTCGTGGGCGCCGCCGCTGCAGTTGGCGGCAGGCGGGATGATCATCTTCTTGGCCTACGAAGGGTTCGAGTTGATCGCCAACACCGCGGACGATGTGCGCGACGCGGCGCGAACCCTGCCGCGCGCCTACTACACGGCGGTCGGCTTCGTGATCGGATTGTACGTGCTGGTGGCTCTCGTCACCGTCGGCAATCTCTCGGTAGACAAGATCGTGGCGGCCAAGGATTACGCGTTGGCGGAAGCGGCTCGACCATTTCTCGGGCAGACCGGCTTCACGCTGATCGCAGTCGCGGCGATGTTGTCCACCGCTTCCGCGATCAACGCCACGCTCTACGGCGCAGCGCGTTTGAGCTACTGCGTCGCGCGCGATGGCGAATTGCCGGCAATGCTGGAGCGGAAAGTGTGGGGCGAACCGGTGGAAGGACTGCTGATTACCGCCGGGTTGACGCTGTTCGTGGCCAACGCCTTCGACCTGACGAGCATTGCGACGCTGGGCAGCGGCGGGTTTCTGCTGATCTTCGCCGCGGTGAACGTCGCCAACGCGCGGAGCGCCCCTCATACCAACAGCCGCGGCTGGGTTTCGGTCGCCGGCGCTGTCGCGTGCCTGACGGCATTGGGCGCGTTGGTCTGGCAGACATTCATGACCGCACCGGCAAAGTTGTGGGTGCTGGCGGCCATGGTCGCGTTGGCGGTGACGATCGAGGGCGCCTATCGGCTGGCGAATCGAGAGATCCGATTGCACGAATGACCGGACCGCGACGAGCACGCCCCACGCGCCGTAGTCCGTTGTTCCCGCCGATGGCGAGGCGGGTGGAGGAAGGGCTGCATATGAATGTGCAGGAGATCATCGACACAGAGGGCGCTCGTATCCTTCCCCTCGCGCCGAAGTCGGCGGGCGAGGTTGTCGGGGTGACAAGCCGTGCAGACTGAGACGATATTGATTTTGCTGTTTTCGGTCGCGGCGGCCGTGGCGATTGCCGTGCGGCAATTGCACGTGCCGTACACGGTGGCGCTGGTGCTCACCGGATTGGGGCTCGGTATTTTGAGTCTGTTCACGCCGCCCCATTTGACGAAGGAATTGCTCTTTTCGGTGTTCCTGCCGGGCCTCTTGTTCGAGGCCGCGTTTCACATCGAGTTCCGCGAATTCTGGCGCAACCGCTTGGCCATCGCGGCGCTGGCCGTGCCGGGCGTAGCCGCGGCGGTGGCGTTGACGACCGTGATCCTGACGCCCGTCGTCAGCACGCTGCATCTGGAGCGGGATTTCACGTGGCAGTATGCGTTGGTGTTCGGGGCGTTGATCGCGGCGACCGACCCGATCGCGGTGATGGCGGTGTTTCGCAGTCTCGGGGCGCCGCGGCGGTTGTCGGTATTGCTGGACGGCGAGAGTTTGCTCAACGACGGCACGGCAATCGTGTTTTTCACGCTGAGTCTGTCGCTGGTGACCGGCGCCAGCGTCACGACGGGACAACTGGCGACGGACTTCCTCGAGATTGTCGGCTTCGGCGGGCTGATCGGCGCGGCGGTCGGCCTGGCGGTGTCGCAGGTAATCAAGCAGATTGATGATGCGATGATCGAGATCACGTTGACGACCATCGCGGCGTACGGCTCGTTCGTGACGGCCGAGCACTTTCATTATTCGGGCGTGATCGCGGTTGTGGTGGCCGGGGTGCTCTGCGGCAATTACGGCGCGCGCGTCGGCATGACGCCCTCCACGCGGGTCGCCGTGGAGACCTTTTGGGAGTACGTGGCGTTTGCCTTGAACTCGATCGTGTTCCTGCTCATCGGGCTGGAGGTGCACCTCGATGCGCTGTTCGGTTCGTGGAAGGTGATTCTCGTCGCCTATCTGGTCGTGACCGCGGGCCGGGCCCTGGTGATCTTCGTCGTGTCGGGATTGCTGCGAAAGACCCGCGAGAAAATTCCGTGGCGGTGGAGCGTCGTACTGACGTGGGGCGGGCTGCGCGGCGCCTTGCCGATGGTGCTGGTACTGGGTCTGACGAGGGAGTTCCCCCATCGGGATCTGTTGGTAACGATGACGTTCGGGGTGGTGATGATGTCGATTCTGGTGCACGGCATGAGCATCTCGCCCCTGCTGCACTGGCTGGGCGTCGTCAAAGGGCGAGAGCACCGGGAAGCCTACGAGCTCGCGCGCGGCAAATTGCAGGCGGCCAGCGCGGCGCTCGACGAAGTGGAGCGCATGTCGTACGTCCGGTTCACCCGCGACGACGTGCGCGCCCAGCTCAAGGATGAATACGAAAAGCGGATCGAGAAGGAGCAAGACCAGATCGGCGAGTTGGAGCTCGACCGCGCGGCGATTGCGGCCCAAGAGTCGCATTGGGCTCGCCGGCATCTGCTGCTGACGGAGAAGAACCATGTGATCGATTCCTTCCGGCAAGGAGTTCTCAGCCAGGAGATTCACGAGAAGTTGCTGGCCGACATCGACGCCCGACTGTTGCGGCTCGAATCGGGCGAAGAGGAGAAGACCACCGAGGAGCGGGACGCCGACGAGAACGAAGATTGAACCCGACGAACATTCCCAGATCTCTGGCCTGGTTCCTCGTGAATGAACCGTTGAAACGATGCGGTTCGACAACGACGCCCCCGGATGGTACGGTAGCGGCGCATCACCTGACTCGTTCCCAGCCCGCGCGCGGGGTCCAACGGCCCCCACCCTGATACGCACGAGCCCCACCGGGGCAACCCCCTTCCTCAACGTCTGAACGCATCGCACGCCTCGACTTCCGGGTCATCCGGGACGGAGACCGAGGCGGCGCGGATATCTACTGCGCCAGTTCATCGAAAGGACATCGCGATGCCCGAGCATGCTTACGACCGCCTCACCTTCCTCGACAACTCCTTTCTGATCATGGAGACGCCGACCAGCCCGATGCACGTGGCCGGCATTGCAACGTTCGAGGCCGGGCCGCTGCGGACAGCCGACGGCGGCATCGACATCGACAAGGTTCGCCATTACGTCGCCTCCCGCCTGCACCTCATTCCTCGCTACCGCCAGCGCCTGGCGCACGTCCCGATCGAGAATCATCCCGTGTGGGTGGACGACGAGCACTTCAACATTCACTACCACGTCCGCCACAGTGCGCTGCCGAAGCCGGGAGATGCACGGCAGCTCAGGCGTCTCGCAGCGCGCATCATGGCGCAGCACCTCGACCGCCAGAAGCCGTTGTGGGAGATCTGGATCCTCGAAGGCCTGGCGGATCCGGCGCTCTTCGTCATGATCAGCAAGATCCATCACTGCATGGTCGACGGGGTGTCGAGCGTCGATCTGCTGAACGTCCTGCTCAAGCCGGAATCCACCGACGCGTTCGACCCACCACCGCGGTGGAAGCCGCGCCCGGCGCCGAGTCGTTGGGAGCTGGCGAGTGACGCGCTCGGGCGCTACGCGCGACTGCCCGCCGACATGGCAAAGAGCTTTCCGCACAGCCTGCAAGAGGCAGGCGACCCGGATTCCGGCATCCGCGCCAACCTGAACGCCCTGCGCCAGACCCTCAGCACCGGCATGCGCGGCGTCTCGGAGACGCCGCTGAATCGACGCATCGGGCCGCATCGGCGCCTCGACTGGCTGACGATGGACCTCGACACGGTCAAGGGAGTCAAGCAGCGTCTGGGCGGGACGGTGAACGATGTCGTGCTCGCCACGGTCGCCGGTGCGCTGCGCCGCTTCCTGCGTCGACGCGGCGTGGATCTGGCGCCGCTCGACTTTCGGGTGATGGCCCCGGTGAGCGTCCGCACCGAGCAGGAGCGGGGCACACTCGGCAATCGGATCTCGGCGTGGATGGTTCCCATGCCCCTCGCCGAGCCCGATCCGATACGGCGGCTCGAGAGGATCCGCGCGACCACGGAGCACCTCAAGGACTCGAAGCAAGCCCTCAGCGCCGCGGTGCTGACCCAAGTGGGCGAGTGGACGCCATCGACCCTGCTGTCGCTCGGCGCGCGGCTGGCGACGCGCGTTCTCCCGTTCAATCTCGTGGTGACCAACGTTCCCGGGCCCCAGCTGCCGCTCCATATGCTCGGCGCCAGGATGGTCGATAACTTCGGCTTCCTTCCGCTGATCGACTCCCTGTGCCTCGGTATCGTGCTCTTCAGCTACGCGGGAAAGCTGTGCTGGGGGTTTACCGGCGAGTGGGATCTGCTGCCGGACCTGCACGACTTCGCCGGCGACATCGAGGCGTCGTTCCGCGAGCTCTCCGAGGCGCCCGAGCGTGTGGCAATTCAGACAGGCCTCGGCAAGGCGGCGGCGGGCACGAGGCGCCGTGCTCGCCGCGCCCAGCCGATGGCGCGACCTCCCGCGCGAGCGCGAACGAGAAGGGTAGCGCCGTAGTCGAAGGAGTCGGCGCGGGATCGTCCGGTTCGGATGTGCCCGCCGGAGACATGGCGCATCGCGCACCTTCCCGGCGCAGTGACGGCGCGCCACCACCCGCGTAGAACCACGCGCGTAGTAGTCCGAGCTTACGGCGCAGCCGTACCTCCTCTAAAAGGAGGTACTGGAAGGGATGTGGCCTGCGCTTTCTGATCCTCGGCACGCGGCCAAGCATGCTCAGCCCGGCTGCACATCTCTTTGAGGTGAGCATCGGCTCGTTGACCTCGAATATTAGCGGTGAGAAAAGCTCAGCAGTGAAACGCGCCAGATCCAGAAGCCGGGCGGAACGGAAGGTGGAGTTTCCGATCGTCGGCATCGGCGCTTCGGCGGGTGGGCTCGACGCCTTCAAAAAATTCTTCAGCGCCATGCCGGCCGACCGCGGCGTGGCCTTTGTGCTGATCCAGCACCTCGATCCGACGCGCCACAGTCTCACCGCGGATCTGGTCGGCACGTACACACGAATGCGGCGTGGTGCAGGCGGAAGAAGGAATGCGGGTCGAAGCCAACCGCGTCTACGTCATCCCGCCCAACGAATATCTGAGCATCCGCGCGCGCACGCTGCACCTCAGCCCGCCCACCGAGCCGCGCGGCCTGCGGATGGCGATCGACTTTTTTCTGCGTTCGTTGGCGGCGGATCAACAGGAACGCGCCATCGGCATCGTACTGTCCGGCACCGGCACCGACGGCACTTTGGGCCTGAAGGAGATCAAGGCGGCCGGGGGCATGACGATGGCCCAGGACCCGGCGACCACACAGCACGACGGCATGCCCCGCAGCGCCATTGCCAGCGGCAGCACCGACTACGTCCTGCCGGCCGAGGAGTTGGCCGATGCTCTGCTCGGCTATGTGAAGCAAGCATACCTCACCCGAACCAGCAGCGCGCCGCCGCCCGGGAAGACGCCCGATCCACTCGCGAGCGTGGTGGCGTTGCTCCGGTCGAGCGCCGGGTTCGACTTCAGCGGCTACAAGACCGGGACCTTGCGTCGGCGGATCGAACGCCGCATGAGCCTGAAGCAGATCGACCGCATGCCGATATACGCAGAGCTGCTGCGGAGCGACCCGACCGAGCTCGCCGCGTTGCAAAAGGACCTGCTGATCAGCGTGACCGGCTTTTTCCGCGATCCCGCCGCATGGCAGATCTTGCAGGAGCGGGTGATTCGGCCGTTGGTGGCCGAGAAGGATACGAACTCCCCACTGCGCGCCTGGGTGCCCGCCTGTGCCACGGGTGAGGAAGCGTACTCCATCGCGATGGTGCTGATCGAAGAAGTGGAGGCGGCGGGAAAAAGCTGCCCCGTGCATGTGTTCGCCTCGGATGTCGATGTCGAAGCGCTCGAAGTGGCGCGCACCGGTGTCTTCCCGCACGGCATCGCCGCTCAAATGTCCGCCGAGCGGTTGAATCGATTCTTCACCGTCGAAGAGCCGGGTTATCGGGCGAACAAGGAGTTGCGCGCCGTCGTGGTTTTTTCCCCACAGAATCTGCTCACCGACCCGCCGTTCTCGAAGCTCGACCTCGTCAGCTGTCGCAATCTCCTCATCTATCTCGAGCCCGCGCTGCAGGACCGCGTCACCGCGTTACTGCACTTCGCTCTGCTCGGCGGCGGTTTTCTGTTCCTGGGCAGCGCCGAGGGCATCGGCTCGCGGGCGGATTCGTTCGAAGTGATTTCCAAGAAGTGGCGGATCTACCGGCGCATCGGACCGACCCGTAACGACAAGGTCCGGTTTCCCGTCGGCACGGTAAGCGTCTCGTCTCTCGCGGCGGGGCGAACCTCGAGCTTCCCGAACGCCGGCCGCGTGGCGGCGCTGGCGCAGCAACTGTTGCTCGAACGCTATGCGCCCGCGTCGGTGATCGTCAACCGCGCCTGCGAGATCCTCTATTTTCACGGCCGGATCGACGACTACCTCGTCCACCCGAGCGGTCCGCCGACGCGTAACCTGATTGCGAAGGCGCGCAGCGGATTGCGCAGCAAGCTGCGCGAAGCCGTCCGAGAGGCGATCCAGGGAGAGCAGCGGGTCGTCATCGACGGCGTCCATATGCGTCGCGGTAGTGCATTCCAGCGCTTGAAAATAACCGCCGAGCCACTCGCCGCAACGCGGGAGGTCGGGGGGCTGTGGTTGGTGTCCTTTGAAGACCAACCCGACACGACGGTATCCGCACCGGCCCCGATGCAAGCGATCAGCGACTCGATCAGCCCGGACGCCGCGATGGTGCAGCAGCTCGAGCTCGAGCTGGACGTGGCCAGAGAGGACCTGCAGCTCAACGTCGAGGACCTCAGGGCAACCAACGAGGAGTTGCTGTCGGTCAACGAGGAGCTCCAATCCAGCAACGAAGAGCTGGAGACCTCGAAGGAAGAGCTGATGTCGGTCAACGAGGAGCTGCAGTCCAGCAACGAGGAGCTGGAAACCTCGAAAGAAGAGCTGCAATCGCTCAACAAGGAGCTGACCACCTCCAACATCGACCTCGAAAGCAAGATCGTGGAGCTACGGGGGACCAACAACGACCTCGACAACCTGCTGACCAGCACCAACATCGCGACGCTGTTTCTCGACACGCGCCTTTGCCTCCGGCGCTTTACGCCGGCCGCGACTCGGCTGTTCAGCCTGGTGGCAACGGACGTCGGCCGGCCCATCAGTGACATCGCGCAGAAGTTCGTCGATCCCGCGCTTTTGTCCGATGCTGCCGCGGTCCTACACCGGCCGATAGCGCCGAAGACAGAGGTGCAATCCCAAGACGGCCAGTGGTACGTTCGCCAGGTGCTTCCCTACCATACACACGACCAGCGGACCGAAGGTGTGGTGATCACGTTCTCCGACGTGGCAGCGGAAGCACTTCAGAAGGCGCGGCTCTACGCGGAGTCCATCGTGGACACGGTGCGCGAGCCGCTGCTGGTGCTCGATGGAGACATGCGCGTCCGCTCGGCGAATCAGTCCTTCTACGCGACCTTCGAGGCTTCCCCGGAGGGAACCGTCGGACAGCTGCTGTACGACCTGGGCAACCACCAGTGGGACATCCCCGGGCTGCGCAAGCTGCTGGGAGAAATTCTGCCCGGAAAACATGTGCTGAACGACTTCGAAGTCGAGCACGATTTCAAATCGATCGGCCCGCGCATCATGCTGCTCAATGCACGAGCCATCCGGGACGGCGGCGATCGTCCCGACCTGATCCTCCTGGCCATCGAAGACATCACCGAGCGCAAGCAGGCCCAGCAAACGCTGCGGCAAAGCGAAGCCCTCAAGCAATCGGAGGAACAGGTCCGGCAGCGGCAAGCCGAGCTCGCACACGCGCTGCGCATCAGCACCATCGGCGAGATGGCGAGCAACCTGGCCCACGAGCTCAACCAACCGCTCTCGTCCATCGCAAACGGGGTGGAAGCGTGCGCACAGTATGTGAGATCGGGCAAAGCGAAGCCCAGCGAGTTCCTCGCCCTGCTGGAGAACGCATCGTCGGAGGCCCTGCGCGCCGGCAGCATCGTGGAGCATCTGCGGAGCTTCATCCAACAGAGAGAGCCCAGATTCCAACCCGCGGACCTGGGTGAGATCGCCCGCAGTATTCCGCGTTTGTTGGGGCGCCAGCTGCAGCAGGAGAGGATCACCCTCCACCTCGACTCGGGCAGCCAACCGCTCCCGATTCACGCCGACCGGATCCAGATCGAGCAGATCATCGTGAACCTGATGCAGAATGCGATCGACGCCATTCGGGAAGGGCCCGGCGATTGCCGCGAGATCCAGTTGCGAGCCCGAGCCGTGGATGGCATGGCGGAATTGTCGGTGTGCGACAGCGGCGCCGGCCTCCCCAACGACGCCACCGAGCGGCTGTTCGAGCCCTTCTTCACCACCAAGCCACACGGTCTGGGAATGGGCCTGGCGATCAGCCGCTCCATCATCGAAGCCCATCAGGGCCGAATCTGGGTGGCGTGCCCCAAGGACGGTAGCAGGGGAACCACATTTTGCCTCTGGCTGCCCCTGTCGCCGAGCGTGGCTCAGAAAGGGAGATCCACATGACGCCGGAAGCGACCGTCTTCGTTGTGGACGACAACGTCAGTGTATGCCAGTCGTTGCGCGCGCTGCTGGAGGCGGCGGGACTCGCCGTCGAGACGTTCACGGCGAGTGAAGAGTTTCTCGCCGCCTATGATCCCGCGCGCGCGGGCTGCCTCGTGCTGGACGTTCGCCTGCGGCATGGCAAGAACGGCCTGGACCTGCAAGACGAGCTGCACCGCCGCAAGGCGATGCTTCCCATCATCGTCCTGACCGGGCACGGAAATGTGTCGACCTCGGTGCGCGCGATGAAGGCGGGGGCGGTCGACTTCCTGCAAAAGCCGGCGCCACCGAAAGTGTTGCTGGAGCGAATTCAGGCGGCGATCGAGACCGATCGCCAAGCCCGCGCGGCAACCACGGCACGGGCCTCCGTGGTCGACCAGATCGCGCACCTCACGCCTCGCGAGCGCGAAGTCATGGAGCTGCTCGTTGCCGGCAAGACGTCCAAGGAGATCGCTGCGGCGATGAACGTCAGCATCCGCACCGTCGAAGGGCACCGCCGCATGGTGCTCTCCAAGATGAACGTCTCGGCGGCTGCCCAGCTGGTCCGCATTGTACTGAGCGCGCGAGAAGGTGAGTCGGGCTAGATCGGGGCTGGATTCCCGCCCGACGCGTGGTAAGGATCTCGGTTTCCCGGCGATAGAGAGGAGCACGCTACTCGGCTCTGGCACCCTAATGACGGGTCGGACTCGATGATGCGGCGCCACCGGCAATCCGTGCATCTCGCGCGACTCGAGACGAGCTGATGAAAATCTTCCACTGCGGACACTGTCAGCAGCTCATCTTCTTTGAGAACAGCCGATGTGTGACCTGCGACCACCCCCTTGCCTACCTGCCAGACCTGGGGGTGGTCGGCTCGCTCGATCCGGCTGGCGGTGACACCTGGCGGTTTCCGATGCCTGGGGCAGAAGGACAGACGTACCGCCTGTGTGGGAACTATGACCGTGAGAACATCTGCAACTGGGCGGTTCCCGCCGCTGACCGCGATCGGCTCTGCACATCGTGCCGTCTCACCAGGGTGATTCCGGATTTGAGCCATCCCGGGCACAAGGAAGCATGGTACCGCCTGGAAGTGGCGAAGCGACGCCTCGTCTACAATCTCCTCAATCTAGGGCTCCCTGTGAAGAACAAGGTCGACGACCCGATGCACGGCTTGGCCTTCGAGTTCCTCGCCGACTCCCGTGTGGCCGGAACGGCACCCGTACTCACCGGGCACAAGGGCGGAGTCGTCACCATCAGCGTGACAGAGGCGGATGATGCGCAGCGCGAGGAGCGCCGGCTCCAATTCCACGAGCCGTACCGCACCCTCCTCGGCCACTTCCGTCACGAGATCGGTCACTACTATTGGGACCAACTGGTGCAGAACGGCGACCGGGTCAATGCCTTTCGCCAGCTGTTTGGCGACGAACGACACAGCTACAACCAGGCATTGAAGCAACACTACGAGAGAGGGGCGCCCTCAGACTGGCAGCAGCGATACGTCAGCGCCTACGCCAGCTCGCACCCTTGGGAGGACTGGGCCGAAACGTGGGCCCTCTACCTGCTCATGACCGACGCCCTGGAGACCGCCGCCGCTTGCGGGCTGACGCTGCGGCCCCATCGGCCGGACGAACCGTCTCTCCAGCCTGATGCCTCCGGCATCTCTCTCGAGCCTTTTGATCGAATGATGGATGACTGGTTTCCGCTGACCTACGTACTGACCAACCTCAACCGCAGCCTGGGGTTGGGTGACGGCTACCCGTTCGTCCTTCCCCCCGCGGCGATCGACAAGCTGCGATTCGTGCACGAGGCGATCGTCGGGCGTCGCTGAGGCCGAGGGGGAAGTCCGTTACCAGCGGTGTCAACGAGGCGGTTCGACGAACCTTCCTGCAGCTCGGCGCGGCGCATTCACCGAGCGGAAAGGCACGATTGAAGCATTCGATCCTTCGCGGTCTCACGGGTCAGCCGGCGGTGGCCGCGCGCGAACCCCAAGAGCCGATCCGCGGCGAATTGTTCAGCATCGAGCGCCTGGAGCAGCATGCCGAGAGTCTGGCGGCGGCCCAGCGCGTTACGGGGACGCCCGGGCGCGGCCGATCGCTGGCGACGCGGCTCCGAGACAACTATCGGGTGCTGCTCGTTGCCTATCGCGCCATCGGCGCCGCCATCCGTGACGAACGCGCCATCACCCCCGCGGCCGAGTGGCTGGTCGACAACTTTCACATCGCAGAGGAGCAGATTCGCGAGATCCGCGACGATCTCCCGCGCGGTTTCTATCGCCAGCTGCCGAAGCTGGCGGAAGGGCCCCTCGAAGGCTACCCGCGCGTTTTCGGCCTGGCCTGGGCCTTCGTCGCACACACCGACAGCTTGTTCGACCCGCAGACGCTCTGCCGCTTCGTGCGCGCCTACCAGCGCGTGCAACCGCTGACGATCGGCGAGCTCTGGGCGGTGGCGATTACGCTGCGCATCGTGTTGGTCGAAAATCTGCGACGCGCGGCGGAGCGGATCGTCACCAGTCGTGCGGCGCGTCAGGAAGCCGACGCCCTGGCCGACCGGCTCCTCGGCGCCGGCAGCGGCGCGGCGGAAGCGGCGGCGACGGCTCTGCAGCCCTTCGAGCAGAGAGCTCTGCCGCGGGCCTTCGCGGTCCAGCTGGTCCAGCGGTTGCGCGATCAGGACCCGGCGGTGACGCCGGCGCTCCGCTGGCTCGACGAACGCCTGGCGGCGCAGGGAACGACCGCCGACGAGATCGTTCGCGAAGAACATCAGCGGCAGGGCGCGATGAACGTGACCGTCCGCAACGTGATCACCAGCATGCGCCTCATGTCCGCCGTCGATTGGGCGGAGCTCTTCGAGAGCGTCAGTCTCGTCGATGCGGCGCTGCGCGCCGACAGCGATTTCGCCGCCATGGACTTCCCGACGCGTGATCAGTATCGCCACGCGGTCGAAGAGTTGGCACGCGGCTCGGGGCTCCCCGAGCTGGAAGTGACCCGGCGCGCGATCGCCGCGACCGGGCGAGTCGGAAAGGAGCGGCAAAGCTGCCTCAACGCGATCAGCCCCGAGCAGGACCCGGGGTATTTCCTCATCTCGAGGGGGCGTCGGGCCTTCGAAAGAGAGATCGGATTTCGTATTCCGATCCGGGATTGGGTAGTGCGCACCTACGCTGCGGCGGGCATGCTCGGTTACCTGGCAACCATGGCCGTCGTCACCGGCGTCCTCCTCGCGATCCTGCTGTGCGGCCTCACGCCGTTCGGGGTCGGCGGATGGGTCCTCGCGCTCCTCGCTCTTGCTGCGCTCGTCCCTGCATCGGACGCCGCGGTCGTGCTGGTCAACCGCCACGTCACGAATCAGTTCGGTCCCAGGGCATTGCCCGGTATGGAACTGCGCGACGGAGTCCCGTCCGGCTTGCGTACACTGGTCGCCGTGCCGACGCTGCTGACGACGCGCGAGGCGATCGAAGAGCTGATCGAACACCTCGAGGTGCATCACCTCGCCAGTCCGGAGGACGATTTCTGCTTCGCTCTGCTCTCGGACTGGACGGATTCCAGTACCGAGAGTGTGCCCGGCGACGAGGACCTTCTCGCCGTCGCCGCGGACGGCATCGCACGCCTGAATCGACGATACGGAAGGCGGCCGGAGGGTGATCGCTTTCTCCTGCTCCATCGCCGCCGCGTCTGGAACGACGGGGAGGGGAAGTGGATCGGCTGGGAACGCAAACGCGGGAAGCTGCACGAGCTGAACCGATTGTTGCGCGGCGCCACCGACACGACCTTCCTGACCGTCGGCGGTTGCGCACCGGCCGTGCCCCCCGGCATTCGCTACGTGATCACGCTCGACACCGACACGAGGCTGCCGCGCGGGACCGCCAGGCGATTGGTCGGCAAGATGGCGCACCCCCTCAACCGCCCGCTACTCGATGCGCGCGCGCAGCGCGTGATCGAGGGGTACGCGATACTGCAACCCCGGGTGACGCCGACGTTGCCGACCAGGCGCGAGGGATCGCTGTTTCAGCGTGTGTTCTCCGGCCCCGGCGGGATCGATCCCTACGCCTTTGCCGTCTCCGATGTGTACCAGGATCTACTCGGAGAGGGTTCCTACACCGGCAAGGGAATCTATGACGTGGACGTCTTCGAAGCCGCGCTCGCCGGCCGGATTCCGGAGAGCGCGGTGCTGAGTCACGACCTTCTGGAGGGGATCTTTGCGCGCGCCGGCCTCGTCTCCGACATCGAGGTCGTCGAGGAGTTCCCATCGCGTTACGACGTCGCGGCGGCGCGCCAGCATCGTTGGGCGCGGGGCGATTGGCAACTGATCCCCTGGATCTTCGGCCGTGGGCGGGGATCGAATGCCGATTCGGCGAGCAGGGCGATTCCGTTCGTTGGCCGCTGGAAGATGATGGACAACCTGCGCCGAACGCTGGCGGCGCCGGCCACGTTCTTCGCCTTGTTGGTGGGGTGGACTCTGCCACCCCCTGCCGCGGTGGTGTGGAGCCTGGGGGTGCTCGCCATGCTGGCGCTGCCCGCTCTCCTGCCTTTCTTCGCCGGGATCGTGCCGCGACGCCTGGGGTTCTCGAAACGCAGCCACTTGCGCGCCATGGGGGAGGATCTCGGCCTCGCGCTCTTGCAGATCGCCTTCGTCGTCACCCTTCTCGCGCATCAGGCGTGGTTGATGAGTGACGCCATCGTGCGCACCCTCGTACGTCTCCTCGGGACGCGGCGGCACATGCTGGAGTGGGTCACCGCCGCTCAGGCGAGGTTCAACCTCCCCCTCGATGTCCGCGGGTTCTACCAGCGAATGGCGGGCGGCGTGGCGCTCGGCGCGGCGGCAGCGGGCATCGTCGCGTTGGTCGAGCCCATGGCTTTGCTCGTCGCAGCTCCATTCGTGATCCTGTGGATGCTGTCGCCGGTCGTCGCGCAGTGGGCCAGCCGTCCACCGCCTCTGCCGGGTCCAACGTCGCGCTCGGTTGCCGATACGCGGGCGCTGAGGTTGATCGGACGCCGCACGTGGCGCTTCTTCGATACCTTCGTCGTGGCGGAGGACAACCATCTCCCTCCCGACAACTTTCAAGAAGACCCAGAACCGGTCGTGGCCCATCGAACGTCTCCCACCAACCTCGGGCTCTACCTGCTGTCCGTCGTGGCGGCCCGCGACTTTGGCTGGCTGGGCACGCTCGATACCGTGGAGCGGCTGGAGGCGACCCTGGCGACGATGAGCGGGCTCGAGCGCCTCCACGGCCACATCTACAATTGGTACGACACACGTGACCTTCGGCCCCTGGAGCCGAAGTACGTGTCTTCCGTGGACAGCGGGAATCTGGCCGGACACCTGATCGCCCTCGGCAACGCCTGCCGGGAGCTCGGCGACGCTACCGTCGTCTGGCCGCAGTCGCTCGCCGGGATCGCGGATGCGCTGGAGCTCACCCGGGAGTCCCTGCACGCGCTGACGGACGACCGGCGAACGCAAACGGTGACGCGGAAGCAGCTGGACGAGGCCCTCGACGGGCTTGCCGCGCTGTTGGAGCCGGCGCCAGCCACGCCGTCGGCGGTTGCCGGACAGTTGGGGGAGCTGGCTCGCCAGGCCGACAGTATCGTCGACATCGCCGGAACTCTCACCGCGGAGCGCGGCGATGATAGCGGCAGCGAAGTGCTGCGCTGGGCAGAGGCCGTGCGGGCGTGCGTTCGGGTCCACGAGCGCGACCTCGAACAACTGATGCCCTGGGCGCCTCTGATCCCCGCGCTCGGCGCCGCCTCTCCAGAGGACTCGCTCGAATCCCTCTTCGACCCGTTCCCATCACTGGTCGATCTGCCGGACCGTTGCGACGTGGCGTCCCAGATTCTGGCGCGCCGTCGCGTGACAGGCACGGCGCAGACCGATTCTGATCCCAGCCTGTGCGGGCGGATCGAGGCGGTGATCGACGCTTTCGAGCGCTCGGGGCGGAATGCCCGGGCCCTGCATCGACGGCTGGTGGGGCTGCGCAAGCTTGCGAAAGAGATGTTCGACGCCATGGACTTCGGGCTTCTCTTCGACCCCGCGCGGCAGCTCCTCTCGATCGGGTTGTCGGTCGCGGAAGGCGGTCTCGATCCCAGCTGCTACGACCTGCTGGCCTCCGAGGCGCGCCTGGCGAGCTTCGTCGCGATTGCCAAGGGGGATGTGCCCGTGATCCACTGGTCGCGGCTGGGGCGCCCCCTCACCCCGGTCGACCGTGGTTCGGCGCTGATCTCCTGGTCGGGCTCCATGTTCGAGTACCTGATGCCCGGGCTGGTGATGCGCGCGCCGGCGGGGAGCCTGTTGGAGCAGACGAACCGCCTCGTCGTCCGCCGTCAGATCCGATACGGCGCCAAGCTCGGGGTGCCATGGGGCGTCTCCGAATCCGCTTACAACGTCCGAGATCTGGAGCTCACCTATCAGTACTCGAACTTCGGCGTACCCGGCCTGGGGTTGAAACGTGGGCTCAGCGAGGATGCCGTCATCGCTCCTTACGCGACGGCGCTGGCGGCCATGGTCGACGCAAAGGCCGCGGCCCAGAACTTCTCGCGGCTCGCCGCCGCCGGCGGCAGTGGCCGCTACGGGTTTTATGAGGCCCTGGACTACACGCCGACACGCCTGCCCGAAGGTGAGGCAGTGGCGGTCGTGCACGCCTACATGGCGCATCACCAGGGGATGTCGTTGATCGCGATTGCCAATGCGCTTCACGACGGCGCCATGCGCTCTCGGTTCCACGCCGAGCCGATCATCCAGGCGACCGAGCTCTTGTTGCAGGAACGCACTCCGCGCGATGTCGCCGTCGCCCGCCCCCGAGCCGAGGAGGTGAAGGGCACCACCGACGTCCGCGAGATCGTTCCGCCGATCGTGCGTCGCTTTCATTCCCCACACGGTCCGGTCCCTCGCACCCACCTCCTGTCGAACGGCCGCTATGCCGTCATGATGACCGCAGCCGGCTCGGGATACAGCCGGTGGCGAGACCTCGCGGTGACGCGTTGGCGAGAGGATATGACCTGCGATTGCTGGGGTTCTTACGTCTTCCTGCGCGATATGGACAGTGGCAACGTGTGGTCGGCCGGGTACCAACCGAGCGGCGTCGATCCGGAGAGCTATGAGGTGGAGTTCGCCGAGGGACGGGCCGAGATCGCGCGGCGTGACGGAACGATCGCAACGACCCTCAAGGTGGTGGTGTCTGCCGAGGACGACGCCGAGGTGCGGCACGTGTCGATCTCGAATCTCGGCAGCCGCGCCCGGGAGATCGAGCTGACGTCGTACGCCGAGGTCGTGTTGGCGCCACCGGCAGCCGACACAGCCCATCAGGCCTTTTCCAAGCTCTTCGTGCAGACGGAATTCGCCGCCGACGTCGGCGTACTGCTGGCGACGCGCCGTCGTCGCTCGCCCGGCGAAGCCGAGGTTTGGGCGGCCCACCTCGCCGTCGTGCAGGGCGAGATGCTCGGCGATGTTCAGTTCGAGACCGATCGGGCGCGCTTCCTCGGGCGCGGCCGCGAGATCCACACGGCGATCTCGATGCTGGACGGCCAACCGCTGTCCAACACGGTGGGCACCGTGCTCGATCCGATCTTCAGCCTGCGCTGCCGCGTGCAGATTCCACCGGGGGCCACGGCCCGTGTGGCGTTCTGGACGCTGGTCGCGCCATCCCGCAGTGAGGCACTCGACCTGGCGGACAAGCATCGCGACGCGACGGCCTTCGAACGCGCGGTCACTCTGGCGTGGACCCAAGCCCAGGTTCAGCTCCGCCATCTGGGCTGCGCTCCGGAGGAAGCGTACCTTTTTCAGCGTCTCGCCAACCACGTGATCTACTCCAATCCGACACTGCGACCTTCGTCGGCCATCCTCATGAGAAATCAGCTCGGGCCGTCGACGCTGTGGCCCCATGCGATCTCGGGCGATCTGCCGATCGTCCTGGTGCGCATCGACGAAGTGGAAGATCTGGAGATCGTCCGGCAGCTCCTCTGTGCCCATCGGTACTGGCAGATGAAGCGACTGGCCGTGGATCTGGTCATCCTGAACGAAAGGCCGGCGTCGTACGCTCAGGACCTGCACGCCGCCGTGGAGGCGCTGGTTCGGACGAGTCAATCGCGTTCCCGCTCCGAAGGAGAGGGGGTACGGGGGAGCGTGTTCGTGTTGCGCGCCGACCAGATTTCGGTGGAGGTCCGTACTCTGCTGCAAACCGCGGCGCGGGCGGTGCTTCTCAGCCGCCGCGGCAGCGTCTCCGAGCAGGTCAAACATCTGGAAGAAGAGCCGCGGGCGGAGTGGACCGTCCCCGTACCGTCGCCGCCGCGCGTGTCTCTCCCGCTTCTTCTCAAGCAGGGAGTGAGAGAGAGATTCGATCCGCCGCCCGAGACGGCCCCGCTGCGTCCGGCGATGGAGTTCTTCAACGGCCTCGGCGGGTTTGCCGCCGGTGGACGGGAGTACGTCACCATCCTCGGCGAGGGGCAGTGGACACCGGCGCCGTGGGTCAACGTCATCGCCAACCGGTCGTTCGGTTTCCAGGTTTCGGTCGAGGGTGGGAGCTACACCTGGTCGGTCAACAGTCGCGAGCATCAGCTGACGCCATGGTCGAACGATCCCGTCGGCGATCGCCCGGGAGAAGTCATCTACGTTCGCGACGAAGACAGCGGAGCGTTCTGGTGCCCAACCGCGCTGCCGATTCGTGACGACGGGGGTTCCTATCTCGTCCGACACGGACAGGGATACAGCCGTTTCGAGCACACATCACACGGTATCGGCCTCGAATTGCTGCAGTACGTGCCGCTCGACGATCCGATCAAGATCTCGCGGTTGAAGGTCCGCAATCATTCGAACCAATCCCGCCGCCTCTCCGTGACCGCGTACGCGGAGTGGGTGCTCGGCACCTCGCGCGGCGCTTCGGCGCAGTTCGTGGTGACGGAAATCGATCCGGACACGACGGTGATTCTGGCGCGCAATCCCTGGAGCACCGAGTTCGGCGGCCGCGTCGCGTTTGCCGACCTGGCGGGAAGGCAACTCGCCTGGACGGGCGACCGGACCGAGTTTCTCGGCCGCAACGGAACGCTGGCTCGACCGGCGGCGCTGGCCGGACGCGTCGCCCTCTCCAAGCGAGTCGGGGCCGGCCTCGATCCCTGTGGCGTCCTGCAAGCTCCGCTCACGCTCGAGCCGAACGGCACGGTCGAGATCGTCTTCCTTCTCGGCGAGGCGCCGACGCGGGCACAGGCGCTCTCCATGGCGGCGCGCTACCGCGCCGCCGACCTCGACGGGATCCTCCGCGCGGTGACCGAGCACTGGGACGATATCCTCGGTACGGTGCAGGTGAAGACGCCCGATCGTTCGATGGACATCCTGCTCAATCGCTGGCTGCTCTACCAGACCCTCGCCTGTCGGGTCTTGGCGCGGTCGGCCTTCTACCAGGCGAGCGGCGCCTACGGTTTCCGCGACCAACTGCAGGATGTGATGGCAGTCGCGGTCTCGCAGCCGGCTCTGACACGGGAGCATCTGCTGCGCGCCGCCGCACGGCAGTTCGTCGAGGGAGACGTGCAGCACTGGTGGCTGCCGCCGTCGGGCCGCGGGGTGCGCACGCGGATCTCCGACGACCGGGTGTGGCTGGCGTACGCCGCCGCCCACTACGTTCAGGTGACCGGCGACCTCGCGGTGCTCGATGAGACGGCCGCTTTTCTCGAGGGGCCGGCCCTACGCCCAGACGAGCACGATGCGTACTTCGAGCCGATGGTGGCCGAGGAACGCGCCACCCTTTTCGAACACTGCGCTCGCGCCCTCGACGGTTGTCTGTCCGTCGGCGCCCACGGCCTGCCCTTGATCGGCGCGGGAGATTGGAACGACGGCATGAACCGCGTCGGTGAGGGCGGGAAGGGCGAGAGCGTCTGGCTCGGGTGGTTTCTGCACGCCGCGCTCTCGGCCTTCGCTCCCGTGGCGAAGGCCCGCGGCGAATCGGAGCGCGCCTCCGCCTGGCAGCGGCATGCGACTGTGCTGCGGGAATCGCTCGAACGAGAGGCGTGGGACGGCGAATGGTACCTGCGGGGCTACTTCGACGACGGCACAAAGCTGGGCTCGGCTTCGAGCGAAGAATGCCGCATCGATTCCATCGCGCAGTCTTGGGCAATCCTCTCCGGAGCGGCGGATCCGGCGCGTGGTCTCCGGGCGATGGCGGCGCTGAACGAGCACCTCGTGCGCCGCAGCGACGGGTTGGTCCTCCTGTTCACCCCGCCCTTCGATCAGACCCCACTCGACCCCGGGTACATCAAAGGCTACCCGCCCGGAATCCGGGAGAACGGGGGTCAATACACCCACGCCGCCACCTGGGCGGTCATTGCCTTCGCCATGCTCGGCGATGGCGACAGGGCGGGGGAGCTGTTCTCGCTGCTGAACCCGATCAATCATGCTGGCAGCCGCGCCGCGCTGCTTCGTTACAAAGTGGAGCCGTACGTCACCTCGGCCGATGTCTACTCCCAACCCCCGCACGCTGGTCGCGGCGGTTGGACCTGGTACACGGGCTCGGCCGGCTGGATGTACCGTGCGGGTCTCGAATGGATCCTGGGGTTCCGCGTGCAGGGCGCGACGCTGCTCATCGATCCGTGCATACCGAAGGCATGGCGCGGCTTCGAGATCGTCTTCCGCTACCACTCCGCGCGCTACGAGATCGCGGTGGAGAACCCACGCGGAGTCGCCCGCGGAGTCGCCCGCGCGGAGCTCGACGGCGCGGCGCTTTCGGGAAACCAGGCGCGAGTCGACCTTGCGGACGACGGCGGGACGCATCACCTGCGCGTCATTCTCGGATGAGTCGTACCTGAGTTGACGGCAGGTGGATTGACCGAAGGCTCGAGGATGGGCGATAAGCCCTCGGACCATGAGCGCGCGTCAGACCTACGGAGCCCTGGTCCTGGTCGTCGGGTACCCGGGCGGTTGGAGTCGGTCCGGCGAAGGCTCTCGGCCGGCGCGGTGCTGGTCGAGATCGGGTGCCTGCCGATCCGGCGGCGCTGATCGGTCTCGTACGCGGCGCGGATGGGACGCATTGGATGCGGTTTTGACGGGACGGCCATTCTGGGCGCACGCCGGGAGATGAGGCGGTTTCTTCGGACGCACGGGGCCGCCGCCATCGCCGTGCTGCTGGTGAGCGTCTACTACTCGTTCGGCGTGGTTTGGCGAAGAGCCGAAGCGGGCCTCGGCGCTCCGAGCTTCGACACGTACGGTCTGTACTACCCGAACCTCCTGTATGCGCTCGATAGCCTGAAGACGGGAGAGGGACTTTTCTGGAACCGCTACCAGAACTGTGGCCAGCCGTTCTTCTCCATCGCCATCAACGGCATTCTCTACCCGCCTCACCTCATCTACCTGTTTCTCGATACGTACAGCGGTCTGTACGTCTTACTCGTCGTTCATCTCCTGATCGCGGGTGCGGGGGCATACTGGCTCTGCCGCGAGTTGGGGCTCCGGACGACCGCATCGATCTGCGGGGCGTTCTTCTTTCAGCTCAGCGGCCTGACGCTGCTGCTCGCGATGTGGGAACCGAACCTGGTGGGACACTACGCGTGGATTCCCGCCGCCATGGCCGCTTGCGAGCGCGGCCTGCGGAGCCCGAAAGCTTCGAACGGCGTGCTCCTCGGCGTCCTGCTGACGTTGCAGTTCCTGGCCGGGTATCCTCCGCTTACCGTCTTCACCTATCAACTGATCGCCCTCCGCGTGGTTTGGCAATGCGTCACTTCCGGGCTCTCCCGGTCGACCACGAGAGGCATTGCCGTCATCGCCCTCGGGCTCGTTCTGCCGATCGCGCTCGCCGCGGTGCAATTGTTCCCGTCGCTGGAGTTCGCTCGACAGTCGCTTCGCCAACGCCCGCTGTTGCTCGGCGAGATCCGGCCGGCATCCCTGAGTCTGACCACGCCGGCGTTCTGGAAGAGCGCGCTTTGGAAAAGGGATATTCGACGGCTTTCGCGCTGATCCCTCTGGCGCTCTCGGGCCTGGGGCTCGCCCTCGAATCCACTCGCCGGCAGGCGCTCTTCTTCCTTCTCGTTGCCGCGCTCTATACGGCACTTGCGTTGGAGACGCCTCTCTTCACTCTCTATCGATTTCTGCCCCTGGGGAGTCAGTTCCGCATGCCCATGCGGTTTCTCTGGCTCACGAGCTTCTGTCTCTGCATGGCGGGCGCCGTCGGCGTGGAGGTCCTGACCCGGGATTCTCGCCGCCTCAGGCCCGCGGCGAAGCGTTTGGTGTGCCTGTTTCTCGTGGGGGTCGGCCTCAGCTACCTACTCGCCTTTCGCCGGGGTATCGAAGGGTACGTCGTTGTTGCCGCATTCTCGGCGATCCTGCTCGCCGCCCTCTGGTCATCGACCTCGAACCGGCTCGCCAGGTGGGTGTTGCCGGTCATGGCGCTCGCCGCACTCGTGGTGGGGCGCGTCTATCCGCCCTTCGGCTATTCGGCCCGGCCATCTCTCTTCTATGAAGACGAGGACGTCTTCGATTTCGTCCGAGGGCGTATGTCGCTGCAGGACCGAATGTATCAGGTCACGCAACATACGGATTACTCCATGCAGCGGAAATCGGCCTCGATCTTCCGGATCCCGTCGATCACCGACTACGAAACACAGACGTCCGAACGCTACGCGGCGCTGTTCGTCAGGCTTTTGCGCGATCGCCCGATGCGAGGGGTGGGCGACTTCTACTATCAAGGAAGCCCGATCCCGCAGAACAGGTCCTTGCTCGATCTCTTGGCCGTCCGCTTCGTGATCGTCGATGCACGTCGATTCGATTGGCGACCGGCCGGTTTCGAGGTCGTCCGGGAGAAAGCCGGCGTGCGCATTCTCGAGAACCCGCAAGCTTACCCCCGCGCCTTCTACGTCCCCAGGGCCGAGGTGGTCTCCGATCCGGACCGCCTGCTGGCCATGTTGGCGAGCCCGTGGCACGAACCGAAACGCGTCGTTCTGGTCGAGAAGACACCCGAGGGCGGTCTCGGGTCGGAAGGCGGGAGCGGGGAGGTGAGGATCCGCACGGATCGCGGCGAAAAGGTGGTCATGCGAGTCGAAGCAACCAGGAAGGGCTTCCTCTTCGTGTCCGATCAGCTCTATCCCGGCTGGAGAGCCCGGGTGAACGGCCTGCCCGCCGAGATCCTGCGGGCGAACTACGCGTTCCGGGCCGTCGCGGTGCCCGAAGGCGTATCGACCGTCGAGTTCAGCTATCGGCCGCTCAGCCGCCGCGCCGGGGCCTGGGTTTCCGCCTGTCAAGCCTTGCGCTGGGCTTCCTCGTTGTGCTGGCATGGCGGAGGGGTAGAGAAACAAGGCGCTCGGGCAGCCGCTCGTGTCGGACCCGAAACGACCGAGCCAGCTTCGGGAGATCCAGTATGAGCCGTGGGAGCAGTCGGGGGCCGAGGCAGAACGTCCGGGCGAACGGAGCGGGGCGACGCGCGAGCGGCTCGCCGACCCCGGCGATCCTCGGCGGCGCGCCGGCCTTTGCCGTCCCGCTGTTCATCACGCGCCCGATGCTGCCGGACAAGGCGGAGTTCGACGCCCTCTTGGGCCGCGTCTTCGAGTCGCGTTGGCTCACCAACAACGGGGAGGTGCTGCTCGAGCTCGAAAGCCGCCTCCGCCGCTACCTTCAGGTGGAGCAGTGCGCCGTTCTCTGCAATGGGACGATCGCCCTGCAAATCGCGCTGCGCTCCGCCGTCGAGACCGGCGAAGTCATCACCACGCCGTTCACCTTCCCGGCGACGGTTCACGCGATCCAATGGAACGGGCTCACTCCCGTCTTCTGCGACATCGATCCGGACACCTACAACCTCGACGTGAGCCAGGCGCAGGCGCTGGTGTCGGAACGGACGCTGCGCCGTGCTCCCGGTCCATGTCTTCGGCAACCCGTGCGACGTCGAGGCCCTCGCCGAGTTTACGGCAAGGAACGGGCTCGAGCTCGTCTATGACGCAGCACACGCGTTCGGAGTGTCCGTCGGCGGGCGCTCGATCGGAAGTTGGGGGGATTTGTCCGTCTTCAGCTTTCATGCGACGAAGCTGTTCCACTGCGGCGAGGGGGGGGCCATCGTCGGCAAGGACCCGGAGCGATTTCGGCGCATCTCCCTTTTGAAGAACTTCGGCATCGTGAACGAAGACGAGGTGAAGGGCCTGGGCACCAACGGCAAGATGTCCGAGCTGCATGCGTCTCTGGCGCTGCTGTTGCTCGACCGCGTCGACGAAGAGATCGAGGCGAGACGGCGTCTGCTCGCCCTGTACCGGGAGCAGCTTTCCGAGCTCGGGGGGCTGAAGTTCCAGAAGCTGGCCGCCGGCGTCGTCTACAACGCCGCGTATTGTGCCGTCGAGGTGGATTCGCAGCAGTTCGGCTTGACGCGCGATCAGCTGCACCGCGCGCTCCGCGCCGAGAACATCCTGGCGCGCCGGTACTTTTGGCCTCTCTGCTCGGACAACGAGCTCTATCGCCCGTTGCCCAGCGCCCGGCCGGAGCTGCTGCGCAACGCTCACCGCGTCGCGGAACGCATTCTCTGTCTCCCTCTCTACGGAGGAATGTCGGAAGAGCACGTCAACCTCATCGTCGATCGGATCCGAACCGTCCGCGCCGCTGCGCCCGCCGTCGCTCGCGCGGCTCTCGGCTGAACAGATGCCCGATCAGAGCCCGATCGTCCTTTCGGTCGTCATCCCCGTCTACTTCAACGAGGACAACATCCCGGTGACCTGGGATGCCTTGCAGGAGGCGCTCGGTCCCCTGCCGGCAACCGTCGAGTGGGAGGTGATCTTCGTCGACGACGGCTCCGGCGACGGGTCGTATGAGGCGATGAGACGCGTCTACGAGGGCCACCCCGACCGCGTTCGTCTCGTCAAGTTGACGAGAAACTTCGGTCAGATCCCCGCCATCATGGCCGGTCTTCGGGTCGCACGAGGCCAGTGCTGCGTCGCCATGTCCGCCGACCTGCAGGATCCTCCCGAGCTCATCCTGGAGATGGTGAAGCGCTGGAACTTCGGCGCGCGCAAGATCGTCCTGGCCACCCGAACGGCGCGGGGCGACGATTTCGTCGCGCGCTGGACGTCGCGCATCTTCTACGGCCTCATGCGCAGGTACGCGCTACCGAACATGCCGAAGGGGGGGTTCGACTTCTTTCTCCTGGACCGATGCGTCGTCGACAAGATGACGCGGTGGGGAGAAAAGAACACCTTCATTCAGGGGCAGATCCTCTGGACCGGATACGAGCCCGACGTCATCGGCTATACGAGGAGAGAACGCGAGATTGGCCGGTCGCGATGGAGCACGGGTAGGAAGATCAAATACTTCGTCGACGGATTCGTGACCTACAGCTCCGCCCCGATTCGGTTGATCACGGCTCTCGGGCTTTCGGTCTCGATGTTGAGCTTCTCGTACGCCATCTTCATCTTCTTCCTGAGGCTCCTCTACGGAGTTCCCGTCGAGGGCTGGGCACCGATCATGATCACGATCCTCATGCTCGGCGGCCTGCAGCTGATCATGCTCGGGATCATCGGCGAGTACCTGTGGCGGAATTACCATGAAACCCGCAGGCGGCCGAGTTACGTGATCGAGTCCGTCATCGGCGCGGACCTGCCCGGGGCTGAGCGATGAAGGAGGCCCCGTAGTGCCGTCACCGAGCGTATCGCGACCCTCGCCGGCGTTATCCCTGCTTCTCTGGCTGCCCTTGCTCTCCTTCGAGCTCGTTCATCCTTATCCGCTCGATCGCTTTCTTCTCAGCCCGGTGCTTCGCAGGGGCTTCTTCCTGGCGAGCCTGCTGTACTTCGGCATCGTATTCGCTCTCTATGTCGGGTCCGTCGTGGCGGCGCGCTCGGTGAAGCGGACGAGACTCGCCGGCACGAACGTCCCCTGGGTCGCGTCGATGACCGTGCCTCCTCTCGGGTCGGCCCTCCTCCTCTGGCTTCACCTCTCCGTCCAACACGGGCTCTACCGGCACTATCACCTCGACCCGGAGGTCGGGCTTCTCGCCGCGGTGCTTCTCGCATTCGCCGCCTCCACCGGCGCTGTCGTCTTGATATTCGCGTCGTTGCCCCGGCGGCGGGCCCCGCTCCTGGCCTGGATTCTCTGTCTCTCTGCGTTCGGATTCTGGGGCCACGCGGTCTTCGACCGGTTCGAGGTCGCTTCCTCGATCTACGAGCTGATCATTCTGACCTTCTGTACGATCTCGGTCGTCGCGATTCTCCTTCGGGGGTCGCTCGCACCCTTCCGTCGGATTCCGTTCTTCGGAGGGCTCGCCGCGGGGTTTGCGGCCGTCGGGGTTCTGCTCACTCTGATGCAGACCGGTTCCGGTGGCGCGATCGGCGCGTCCTCGGTCCAAGCCGCCGAGCCGGGCGTGAATGTTCTGATGATCCTGGTCGACACGCTGCGGGCGGATCACACGCAGCTCGGCGGTTACGCGAAGCGAACGACGCCGAACCTGCGGAGAATCGCCGAGCGACGGGCGACGTACTTCAGCAATGCGACGTCGGCCGGCGCCAGCACGATTCCCTCTGTGAAGGCGCTCTTCACCGGGTTTCCCCCCTCGCATTTCGGTGCCGACCGCGGCATCAACTTCCCTCCTCCGCCGTCCGCGTGGACGCTCGCGAGTGCCTTCCAGAAGCGGGCTACAGAACGGCCGGCTTCTCCGCGAACGGCCTCGTCGATGGCCTCGGTTTCGAGAATGGCTTCGACGAGTTTGCGGCGTTTGGCGGACACAAATACTTCCGCGGTTCGTTCTTTCTCTTCGACCTTCTCTCGGGACGCGACTATTGGGAATCCTTCCGCGAGATGGCCCGCCTCCATCTCCACAAGGAACCGGCCCCGAACGTGAGGGGAATCGCCCGCGACTGGCTGGAACGACATCGCGGGGGAAGGTTCTTTCTGTACGTCCAGTTTCTCGATCCACATTGGCCCTACTACGACCGGGGGACTCCCCCCCTGGCGGCGGATCTCCGTGACGTGAAGCCGTACTCGCACGTCGACCTACTGCGCGTTCGCAACGGCAATCCGGCGAACGCGCGATACCGGGGAACGCCCGCGCTGCGGGAGATGGTGGCTCGTTACGACACGGAGATCGCCTTTGTCGACCGGGCCATCGGCAGGATGTTCGACGATCTGCGGGACCTCGGCCTGGCGGACTCCACTTTGGTGGTCGTGTTGGCCGATCACGGCGAGGAGTTCTTCGAGCACGACGGCTACAGCCACGGTCACGACGTGTACCAGGAGCAGGTGCACGTACCTCTTCTCTTCCGCTGGCCGCGACTTCCGGAGTTCGACGGCGCAAAGGCGAGGGTCGACACGCCGGTTTCCCTGGTCGACGTGCTCCCGACGCTCATCGACTACTTGAACTTGCCGCGCGCTCCCCGGCCGCTCTTCGGCACGTCGCTGCGGCCGCTGGTCGCCGGGGAGGAGGAGGCGACCCGGCCGCCCGTACTCTCCGAATCGAGGGTGCCCAGGGGCAACAGGAAAGCGTATCGGGCCGGTGCGCTGAAGGTGAGGTTTTCGTATCCGCGATCCGGCTCGTTCCGGACGGCGAAGGATGTTTCCGTCTTCGACCTCGCCGCGGATCCGCGAGAGCAACGAGCCATCTCACCGACGGACCCTCGCTGGCGGGCGATGGTGAAACGGGCGAGGCACGAGATTGCCGAGGGCCTCGGGAGCTCGGAGACGAAACCGGCCGTGTGGCTGCGCTGAGGAGGCCTATGGCAAAACGCGTTCTGGTCGTTACGGACCGCACGGATCTGAAGCTCCGTTTCGAGCAACTGCTGTCGCGCAAGGGACTTCTGCAGCAGACCACCTTTCGCTGCTCGTCCGGCACTCTCAGCGCCGTGGAGCGCGGCGAGGCCGATCTGAAGGAGGTGGATCTGCGCGAGGAGTGGCAACACGTGATCCGCGACTACGACCTGATTCTCTCTCTCAACTGCCGGCAGATCTTCCCCGCCGATCTGGTGCGGGCTCGAACCTGCGTCAACGTTCACCCCGGCTACAACCCCTTCAACCGCGGCTGGTATCCGCACGTGTTCTCCATCATGAACGGCAAGCGAGCGGGCGCGACGTTGCACGTGATGGACGAGAAGATCGACCACGGTCCGATCATCGCGCGCCGCGCGGTGTCGATCGAGCCGTGGGAACGATCCGACGACGTGTATCGCAAGGTCGTCGAAGCGCAGTTCCAGCTCCTCGAGGAGCACGTCGAGGCGCTCTACGAGGGAACGTTCTCGGCGCAGCCTCCCGAGGAGGAGGGCAACCTGAACACGAAGCGCGATTTCGCGGCGCTCCGGCGAATCGATCTGGACGAGCGACTGAGTGGCCGGGAATGGATCGATCGACTGAGGGCGCTCAGCCACCCGCCTTACTGGAACGCCTGGTTCGAGGACGGCTCGGGTGTCCGCGTCTACGTCCGTTTGGATCTGAGGAAGGCGGCGGAAGGCGAGTAGTCGTTGCGCCGGTCGAGCTCATTTCCCCATCCACTCCGCGGGCGTGTGGGCGATGCCCTCGCGGATGGTCCATTTCACGTCGCGTAGGTCCGAACCCCTCCTCGAAGGCGATCTTGACGCCGACGGATCGCCTTCGACATCGAGGCGGACGGCACCCTGTCGAACCGGAGATGCGCGTTCCCGAGCGTCACGGGCAGATCAAGGCCGCCCGCGCGTCTTCTGCGGCACCGGCGGGGGGTCGAGTATGTCCCGGATCGCGGCGGCCCGAGCATCGATCGCGTCGAGCCCCGAGACGTTGCCGTTGCAGATGTCCGTCGTCACCGACCCACCCTGCCCGTTCCCCACGACCAGATAGGTCTCCCCGACTGCGAACGCGAATGGCTTCGCCTCACTCCGCAGGGGTGCCGCTCCCCTCGTCGATCACCGGGATCTTCGAGGCGAGCTCGTAGCGAATCACCGCGTCCATCTTGTTCTCGATCTGGTAGAAGCGGGCGACCTTGCGTCCGGGCAAGCTCTTGGCGAACTCGTCGACATAGGAGCGGCGCACCTTGACCTGGTCTGCCTGGATGGCGAGGTAGTCTTCGACGATCTTCATCGCCTTGTCGTTGGACATGTCGCTGAAGCTCGCCGTGTAGTCCTCGATCAAGGCGAGCAAGCGGTCTCCGACCGCGTCCATCTCTTTCTGATAGCGATCGTAGACCGGCCAGAACTCGGCGGCCTCGGCGTCGGTCAGCTGCAGGTTCACGGCGACCATGGCTTTGCGATTGGCCCGAATGGCGTCGAGCAAGATCGTCAGGTTCGTGTCCGCCGGTTGTTCGCCGGCGGGCGCCGCTGCGCGAAGGATCGTGGCGGAACCGCTCAACATCAGAGCGGCGGCGAGCAAGAGACGTATCTTCGACATGGTGTCGGCTCCTTTCTTCATCTGCATCGCCCGAGTGGCGCCACTCACCTGGAAATCTTCGTGATCTTCGAGCCCTGAATGCCGAGGCCGGCCATCAGGCCCTTCTGATCGAAGATGAACGCATAGACGTCCTGCGTAATCGTCGTGCTGGTCAACGACTTGCCCATGCCCTTGTCGACGACGACGATGCTCGGGCCGACACCAAGCTCCCAGCCGCCGCTCTTGTCGAGATAGGACAGGGCCTTGTCGTTCATGAAGAAGAGCGCGTATCCGAATACCTGTAGCCCGGCTTGCAGGCCGTACGATGCGGCGAGTGAGTTGTAGTAACCGGCCACCCGGCCGTTCTTCATGAGGACCCCGTCCCCTATCTGCCCGCCGAACATGAAACCGGCCTTGACGATGTTCGGGAAGACCAGAACGGCCTTGGCTTTGTGGCCGAGCAGGGTCGCCGCGGTGTTGTTCGCATAGAGGCTCTTCAGCGCCTTGGCGGCGTCTCGCTCGAGATTTTCCCGGCTACCCGCCAGTGCAGCGGGTGCACTCCCCAACGCCACGACTGCCCCGAGCAGCAGGACCGTTGCCTGGATTTGCAGCCGTTTCTTCATGTCCTCCTCCTATGACCTCATCCGAGGTAGCCAGCCCGAAACGAGCCCGACATTCCCGCGGGCACCCGAGATGAATCTTTGTTGCGCTCGCTGTCAAGAGCCTCGAACTCGGTTGGACCCGGGAGATGAACACGGCCGACGAGACGAGCTCGTTCGACGAGTTCAGCCAGGGTACAGACCTCCGAACGCCCCACTCGCTGCACAGGCCCGACGCTACCTTCTGGTAGCGCCCCAAGCTACGATCCGGGAGAGAGGAGCAAGTAGGCCTCGTTGTGCCAGAGAACACGCCTCCGCTCCGGGCCGGACACGGCCTCGTTGTCCCCCCGTGAGTCCTCTCGTTCTGGTGGACTGGAGTCCTCGCTCGAGGTTGCGAGCGTATCCGGCGACTCGGGAAGCAGAGTCAGAACGTTCGGAGACGCGGGCGGGCTCACGAGTCCCCCGAAGTAGATACCCGGATCATCCAGCAGAGTAGGTACGGGATCCAGAAAATACACCGCCCACAGCTGTTGCCAGTGCCTGTTTTCGATGAGGTGCACGGGGCGGTTCCCCGCCAACCGCTTGATGGTCGTCAGTTCGACCAGGTCGGGGCCCACGAATTGTTGCAGGCGCTGCATTTCCACTACGAGCGGAATGGTAGCGAAAAGGCATCCCGCAGCGAGGAGCGTCACCACTGCACCGGCTGCACGACGACGTGCTCGAAAACCGGCCCGACCTCTCACGGCCCGCGCAACTCCCGTCGCGAAGGCGGCAATCAGCAGGAACGATACGTTGGCGGCGACCTTGTGATAACCATACGAAAAATGGCGACCTCCGAATTCATAGAGGAGCAGTGCCAGCATGACCAACGTGACCGAAAGTGTCAGACGCGGATTGCGCCAGTACAGGAACCCAAATAGAGCAACGCCGGTCACCGGTATACTGGCGATTGCCGCCACGCGCCCGTAGAGAAGCAACCATCGAGCGAGACGGGCCACCGGCATACCGGCAACCGACGCGAAGCGCTCGCTGGCACTCGGCAGGTAGACATTCATCAGGCCGATGATGTCCGCAGGCAGTGCCCAGCGCGGCATCGACCAACCCGGTGCCGCAGCGCGGACGTGCCACAAGCAGACCAGACCGTACCAGAAGGCAAAGGGATCAAGGGCAAACACGATCCCCACGGGAACGGCAAAGCGACAGACCAGACGCCACCTCGACGTCTTCGCCTCGAGTACTTGCCACAGGAAGTAAACGCCCCAAGGGGCGAAAAAAAGCGCCGCGTTCTCCTGATACAACTCGAGCATTCCACACATCGCCAGACCCAGCGTGAACGCATACGATGCCCAGTGTTTCCGGTCGCTCTCTGCCTTCCACACCAGAATGAACGCGATGATCAGGCACCCTTCGCCAAACACCTGACCGGCAAAGCCGTGATAGAAGAAGTAGAGCTGATTGACGCTCAGGGCGCTCAACAACAGGGCGAGCAGTGCGGCGAACCGATTCCCGCTCGCGACCTCGACGAAGATTCCAACCAGTGGCGGCGTCAGAGCCAGGACAACCGCGAGCAGGACGGTGAAGATTTGATACGTCTGCAGGCGGAAGAGATCGGCGAAAAGACCGATCAATAGAAAGGTCCCGGGACGCGAATTCGCGACGACCTGGTCGTGCACCAGGCAGCTCAGCGGCAAGAGATTGTTGCAGGCCGGAGGGTGGCGAATGCTTCCGAGTTGCAGGAAGCGAGCAGTCGCTGAATAGCAACCGGGATCGTTGTTGCCGAGGGACACCGCGGTCGGTCCGACATGCAGATGGAGTAGCGGATACAGGGCCAAGAGAAGCGCGACCAGGCAGGCGAGCACGAAGGCGGTGCGCGGAATGTGGCGCTTCGGACCGGGTTCGGGTTTAGTAGCAGAGCACTCCAGATCGCAAAGCCGACACCGACGGCGGTAATCGGGTAGAGCGCGGTGCTGGTTCCCATTCCCCAGCGACTCAGCCGAACCGCCAGAATCGCCGCGAGCATGAATCCGACCCAGGGAGCAAACCATGCTCGATACGGGCTCAGCGTTCGAGGCAGCGCGATACGGGTCAGGCCCCAACCGAGGAATGTCAGATAGAGATAGATGAGGGACCTGCGAGAACGAGTACCGACATCGGGCTGGCCGCTCCCAATAGCAAACGGGAGCTCGGTTCGCGAACCGAGTTGAATCGGTGCTTCGACCCGAACCGGTCGAGCCAACTCAACCGAGGTGCGTCGGTGTCTCTCCCTCGGCTCTCGCCAACCGAGCCGGCCTTCTCGCCGATCGAGCAATCAGGGCGGCGGCGTCATCGACGGAACGCAGAGCAGCGGGGCTTTCGAGAGCTCCAGCTCGATCGTACCGAACTGGTCCGTGGCTCGGACGCGAGGGCGCCCGTCGCGCGGGATCTTGGCGATCCGCGTCGGGAGAATATCCCGCCGCCTCCCTGCTCAAAGGCGAGTCCTGTGGCGCCGTGACCCCCGCGTTGAATTCCGATCACGCGTCGAGCTCCAGAAACCAGCGGATACCGTCGTTCACCTCGCGCATCAACCGAGGCGGGATCGTTGCGACCAGGGAGTGGAGATCCGCCTTGTCGATCGTCGCGATCTGCGACGCGTTCGCCACCGAATCCCGGGGCAGACCCGTCGATCGCCGGGACAAGAGCGTGTTGCCGGGTGCTCCCGCCAGCGCCCGGTTGCTGGTCAACACGCAGACGACGACCGTGTTGATCCTACTTGCGTTCACCTCGTCGCGCTGGAGGATCAAGGCTGGGTGCCGGTACTCGGGCTCCGAACCGCGCGGCTCTCCGAAGTCGACCCACCACACCTGCCCGCGGCGTATCGCCGGCATCAGCTTGCGCGCCGAATGACCTGCTTCGTTCGCCCGCGCAGCGCCTTTGCTGCCGGATCGTCTCCCGGCTGACCGCCCTTCTCGATGGCCCGATTCCAGGCATCGGTGGCGTCCGGCTGGCGCTGCTTGGCCAAAAACTCGCGCGCCGCCTTGGCGAGCAAACCGCTTCGCGACATCTTCATCCGCCGCGCCGCGGCGTCGATCTCGTCGAATAGCTCGTCCGGGAGAGAGACGGCGGTCTTCATCTCCGAGTAGTATGACAGGTATTACCCACGAAGCCAATCCTTACGCGCAGCACCCGCTCGATTGCAGGTGCTCGTTCGGCAGCCAGGTCCGGTCAGAGCGGCCGGTAGTCGCAATTGGGCCCGGGCGTGCCGTGGATGAGTTGAGGGCGCGGGCGATTCCTCCTTGACCGGCGGTGCCGGATCAAGGCTAACATGGCCGCCGCATGTCGTCACAAGCACAGGTCCCCGTCTCGAACGGCTCCGCTCGCCCCTATCGGAAGATTCCGCGCGCCGGGTTTCTCGAGATGCTGCCGATCATCGCCGGCGGGCGGCGCGAGCGCATCGACATGCTCGGCAATCTGCGCAGGCTGCACGATCGCCACGGCAAGGTGGTGATGCAGAACGTCGGCCTGTTGAAGTTCGTCAACCTCTACGGCCCCGACGCCAACCGCTTCGTCCTGCTCGATCGCGCCCGGGTCTTCTCGGCGAAGCGACCGTGGCACACGATCATGGGGCGGGTCTTTCCCAACGGGCTCCTGCTGCGCGACGGGGAGAACCACAAGCTCCACCGCCGCATCATGCACCAGGCGTTCACGCGCCCGGCCCTGCGCGAGTACACCGAGCGCATGGGCCCGATGATCGAGCGCGGCATCGCCGCCTGGCCCGCGAACGGCCAGCCCTTCCCGGCGTTCCCCGCCTTCAAGGAGATGACACTGGACCTGGCGGCGTCGCTCTTCGTCGGCGTCGAGCTCGGACCGCAGACGCGCCTCATGAACCGCGCCTTCGAGGACATGGTGACGGCTTCCATGTCGCGGCTGCGCCTGCCCGTCCCCGGCCTCGAGTTCCACCGCGGCCTCAAGGGGCGCGCCTTCATGATCCGCTACTTTGCCGACCTCTTCGAGGCGCGCAGCGCCGAAGAGGGCTCGGACATGTTCAGCCGCTTGCGCCGGGCCGAGAGCGAGGAGGGCGATCGCTTCTCCAACCAGGAGATCGTCGACCACATGATCTTCTTGATGATGGCGGCGCACGACACGACCACCAGCACGCTCTCGTCGATGACCTACGAGCTGGCCCGCAACCCGGAGTGGCAGGAACGCGTCCGCGAGGAGAGCCTCGCGCTCGGCAAGCCCCACATCTCCTTCGAGGACATCGAGGGGCTCGAGGTGCACACGCGAGTGATGAAGGAGACCCTGCGACGCTACCCGCCGCTGCCGGTCATTCCGCGCGTCGCCACCGCGGACGTCGAGTTCGACGGTTACCGCATCCCGGCGCGGGCCATGGTGGTGGTGTCGCCGATCCACACCCACCACATGCCCGAGTGGTGGGACGATCCCTTCCGCTTCGACCCCGACCGCTTCTCGCCCGAGCGCGCCGAGGACGAGCGCCACAGTCACTCGTGGGTGCCGTTCGGCGCCGGGCCGCACATGTGCCTCGGCCTGCGCTTCGCCGAGATCCAGATCAAGACCGTCATGCACCAGCTGGTGCGGCGCTACCGATGGAGCGTGCCGGAAGGCTACACGATGCCCGTCCAACAGGCACCGATCTCCAGGCCGATGGACGGGTTGCCCATCCGGCTGCACGACGATTGCGTGAGTGCGGAGGCAGTGACCTTCACCAGTGCTTTGCACAAAGATTCGCCCCCCAGCGTACAGCAACCGTCATGCACGCGACAGCGGTATCAAGTTCGCGGTAGCAGGGGTCCGATAGAGTCCCGCTTCGTGAGATGACGGGTTCGCCCGCGTGCGCGAGTTATTGGAAAAGCCCGGGCGCCGGTTACACCCCCTTCCTGACACTGCGTCAGCGGAAGAGCTGGATCAGGATCAGGATCTCGCCGGCGACGCCCGCGAAGAAGACCAGCGTGCGCAGACCGACGATGCCCGCGGTGTAAATGCCGAGGTGCGCGACCCGCGCCCAGAAGAAGATCACGGCGCCGAGGGCCGTCATCCCGTTGGCCTTGCCCGCGACGTGGGCGACCAGAACGAGGATCGGCGAACGGCGCCAGGTTCTCGACCAGGTTCGGCGTGGGCCCGCTTGGCGCGCGCCGCCCAGGGCGGCAGCTCGAGCGGCACGTCGCGGTTCCCGAGCCCCCATTCCATGCCCCCCGGCGTCACCATCTCCCCGGTGAGATAGATCGCCGGGATGAGCAGACAGAGCAGCGCGGTCCAGACCAGCATCAGAGATCCGTCGTCATTCTCCCCTCCCTCCGCTCCTCTCTATCGCGTTCGCGGCGAAGGGCAAACAGCCGCATCGCCTTCTAGAGGGGCGTGACAGGACCGCTGACCTCCCCAACCCCAAGACCCCGTGCAGGCGGGACGCCCGCACCACAACGAGCAACGGGCTGCCGATGCGGGCGTGCCGTCGCACCGGCGCTGGTTCTCCTCTTGCGACCTGCGTGGTGAGCGTCTTATCGAATCCCCCGGCTGGCGCGGTTTACCGGCTGGCGCGGTTCGAGTACTCTACACTGTCGATTTCCTCTCGGCGCCGGGTTCCGGGCGCCGCACCCGAAAAAAGAGAAGCAGGAGTGAACCGATGATCGAGTGGAGCGACCAGCACCTGATGATTCGCGACGCCGTCCGCAAGTTCGTGGAGGCGGAGATCAAGCCCAATCTCGAAGAGTTCGAGCACGGCGACACGCCCCCATACGACGTGCTCCGCAAGATGCTCTCCACCTTCGGCATCGATCAGGTGGCGAAGACCCGATTCGATAGCCAGATCGCGCGCGAGAAGGCGGGCAAGAGCAAGGGCGACGAGGCGCACAAGCCGTCGGGCGGCGGCGATGGAATCGCCCTGACCCTGATTCCCATCATCGAGCTCTGCCGCTACTGCCCCGGCATGGTGACCGCCATGGGCGTCAGCGCCGGCCTCACCGCCAGCGCCATCATGTCGAGGGGAACGACGGCGCAGAAGGAACGCTGGGTGCCGCCGCTGCTCACCCTGGAGAAGATCGGCGCCTGGGCGATCACCGAGCCGGGCTCGGGCTCGGACGCCTTCGGCGGCATGAAGTCGACCGCCAGGCGCGACGGCAACGGCGGTTACGTCCTGAACGGCAGCAAGACCTTCATCACCAACGGCCCCTACGCCGACACGATCGTCTTCATCTGCAAGCTCGACGAGGGCAACGATCCGAAGGACCGCAAGGTGCTCAGCTTCGTTCTCGACAAGGGCATACCGGGCCTGACGCAGTCGAAGGCGATGCGCAAGATGGGAATGCACTCGTCGCCGACGGGGGAGCTGTTCCTCGAAGACGTGCGCGTCGGCAAAGACCGGCTGATCGGCGAGACCGAGCAGGTGCCCGACCGCTCGGCGACCAAGGCGACGTTCTCGATGGAGCGCTCGGGCGTCGCCGCCATGGCGCTCGGCATCATCGGGCAGTGCCTGGATCTGTGCGTGGATTACGCGCGCACGCGCGTCCAGTTCGGCCGTCCCATCGGCGAGTTCCAGCTCGTCCAGCTCAAGCTCGCCAAGATGGAGGTGGCGCGCATGAACGTTCAGAACCTGGTCTTCCGCCAGATCGAGATGGCGGAGCAGGGGAAACAGATGAGCTTCGCCGAGGCGTCGGCTTGCAAGCTGTACGCGGCGCAGGCCACCATGGAGGTGGCGCTCGAGGCCGTGCAGCTGTTCGGCGGAAACGGCTACATGGCCGAGTTCCAGGTCGAGCAACTGTGTCGCGATGCCAAGGTCCTGCAGATCTACGGCGGTACCGACGAGATTCAGATCTCGCAGATCGCGCGCAACCTTCTGGCCGGCTGAACGGGACCCCTCACCCCAACCCTCTCCCCGCGGAAGTGCGGGGAGAGGGGAATACGTCGTGTCCACCCCGCACAAGAGAAGATCGACAGCCCCATCCAGGAAGAGGAGACCCATGGGATAGGTCGCCGTATCTTCCGCCGATGAGTACGTAGCCCCGCATGGACGAGAGACTGACGCAGCTCGAAGCGACGCTCGGCCTGAGCGGCCTGGCGTCGCGCCTGGAGGCGGCGTTCGCGCGAGCCGCAGACGAGGAGCGAGCGGCGCAGCTAGCGGCCGGCGTCCTCGAGGCCGCCGGCGCCGACCCCGACCTGCCGCGAGCGTGGGCGCGGCGTCCCGACGCCGTGGCGCGGGTGCTCGCCACCCTCTGCGGCGCCGCGCCCTTCTTCGTCCAAGTTCTGACGCGTCACCCCGACTGGCTGGCGCGCCTGGCCGGCGAGGACTTTGCCGCCGGCCGTTCGGCGGCTGACTACGATCGACTGCTGGCCGCGTTCCTGGCGCGCGACCGCGGCGACGTCGGCCAGGCCCTGCGCCGCTTCAAATATTACGAGCTGGCGCGCATCACGGTGCGCGAGCTGTCCGACGACCTGGTCCCGGAGTCGCAGGCCGGGGAGACCCTTGCCGAGCTCTCCCACCTCGCCGATGCCCTGCTCGGCCGCGCCCTGGCGAGCGCCGCGGAGGCGGTGGCGGCGAGCCTCGGACCGGCGCGTTGGACGGGGCCGGGCGGCGAGGACGTTCCTCTGGGATTCTCCGTGCTCGGCCTCGGCAAGCTGGGGTCGGAGGAGCTGAACTACTCGTCCGACGTCGACCTCATCTACGTCTTCGAGAGCCCGCCGTTCGCCGAGGGAGTGGGCGGCGGACCCGGCGGGCTGGCGCCGACCGAGTACTTCACGCGCGTCGCGCAGGAGTTCGGACTGCTGGTGACGGACTCGACGAGCGAGGGGTTTCTCTACCGCGTCGACCTGGACTTGCGCCCGGAGGGCAGTCAGGGCTCGCTGGTCGTGTCCAGCCACATGCTGGCCGACTACTACGACGCGTGGGCGGCGACCTGGGAGAAGGCGGCCTTCATGAAGGCGCGCCCGGTAGCCGGGGATCGCGACCTCGGCTGGCGCATCATCCGCGACGTCGATCCGATGATCTATCGGTCGTCGATGGACTTCGCCGGCGTCGCGGCGATCAGGGAAATGAAGGAGAAGATCCGCCAGGCCAAGGAGCGCGGCGCCGAGACGTTCAACGTCAAGATCGGCTCGGGCGGCATCCGCGACGCGGAGTTCGTCGCCCAGGCCCTGCAGCTCCTGCACGGTGGGCGCATTCCGCAGGTGCGCGAGCGCTCCACCCAGCGCGCCCTGATCGCCCTGGCCCAGGTCGGCGTCCTGGCGCAAAGCGAGTGCGACGACCTGCTCGCCGGCTACCGC
This sequence comes from uncultured bacterium, assembly GCA_963721115.1. Classification (GTDB taxonomy): domain Bacteria; phylum Desulfobacterota; class Binatia; order HRBIN30; family CADEER01; genus CAVRIA01. The sequence goes on along the minus strand of CAVRIA010000008.1, from coordinate 517,923 downwards.
TTTCTGCGCCGCACCGAGAACCGCCTGCAGATGGAAGGGGAGCGCCAGACGCACAGCCTGCCGCGCGATCGCGCCGCGCTGCGGAAGCTGGCCCGCGCCATGGGCTTCCTGGGCGACGACCCGGTGACCGCGTTCGAGGATCGGCTCGCCGCGCACCGCGAGCGAATCAAGCGCGGCTTCGCGGCGCTGTTCGACGAGGAGGAGAGCGAGCGCATCCTCGGGCTCTTCGATCGCAACGCCCCCTCCCTGTCGGCCAACGCGGCGTCGCGGCGCATGATCGAGGATCTCGCCGCGCAGCTCGCCCGCGCCATCGACGCGACCTCCAGCCCCGAACGCGCCATGAACAACCTCGACCGCTTCATCCAGGGCGTCGGCGGGCGCCGCTTCTACTACGAGCTGCTGCTCGACCGTCCCGAGCTCGCCCCGCGGCTGGCCGCGCTGTTCAGCGACTCGGAGTACCTGTCCAGCTACCTCGCCACCCACCCGCGCCTGATCGAGCCGATCTTCAGCGATCCCAACGTCCTGCTTCTGTCGCGCCCCGAGCTGCGCGAGAACCTGGCCGAGATTCGCCGCGACCTGGCGCGCGAGGAGCGCCGCGACGGCGCCGAGCTCGGCCTCGACGCCCTGCGGCTCTTCCACAACCGGCAGCTCGTCAACGTCGGCCTGCTCGATCTGGGCGGCAAGATCTCGCCCTTCGAGGCGGAGCACGGCCTGACCGAGGTTGCCGAGGTGTGCGTGGAGGGAGCGCTCGAGGTGGCGCGCGACGAGATGGCGCGGCGCGCGCCCGCTCCTCCCGACCCGGCGCAGGCCGGGGAGTTCCTGGTGGTCGCCATGGGCAAGCTGGCGAGCCGCGAGCTCACGTACGGCAGCGACTTGGACGTCATCTTCCTCTACGACGTCGAGGGGGGAGACGAACTGGCGCTGCTCGAGGCGCAGGAGTACTTCGTGCGCCTTGCGCAGAAGCTCATCTGGGCGTTGCAGACGCGAACCGCGGACGGGGTGTGCTACCTGATCGACGCCCGCCTGCGCCCCTCGGGCAATCAGGGCATGCTGGTGAGCTCGCTCGAGTCGTTCGAGCAGTACCACGCCGGCACGGCCCAGGTGTGGGAGCGACAGGCGCTCCTGCGGGCGCGCCCAGTCGGCAGCGGCGGGCGCCTGGCGAGCGCCTTCGAGGAATTGCGGCTGCGCATCCTGCGGCGCCCGGCGCCTCCGGACCTGGGCCAACAGATCCACCGCGTCCGCCTGCGCATGGAGAGCGAGCTGGCGCAGGAAACGACGCGGCGCCGCGACTTCAAGACCGGGCGCGGCGGCCTGCTCGACGTCGAGAGCGTCGTTCAGTTCCTGCAGCTGCGCCACGGCGCGGAGCACGAGGAGCTACTCGCCGTCGACGACATGGCCGCCCACCTGGCGCGGCTGCGGGCTCTCGACCTCCTGTCGGCGGAGCACGCGCGCATCCTGCTCCAGGGCTGGCAGTTCCTGCAGCTGCTCTCGAGCCGGCTGCGCATCGTCGAGAACCGTTCGATCTCCGACCTCGACGAGGAGCGCGGCGACCTCGACACCCTGGCGCACCGCCTCGGCTACGCCTCGCCGCAGCGCGCCGGCGGCGCCCGCCGCAGCCTGCTCGAGGACTACCGGCATCACACCGGAGCCATTCGCGGAGTGTATCTGGAAGTACTGGGGGTCGAGCTTGGCTAGCCCTTGTCGCGCAAGCACTTCTGTGATTCCGCTCGATCCTGCAACCCTCTCGGTCTCGGAGAAGAGCCTCGAAGCCGCCGGCGCGCGATCAGAGCGAGTGCAGCCAGGAGGCGATCGCATCGCCGATCTCGTCCGGCGAGTCCTCCTGGACGAAGTGGATCCCCTTCACCACGGTCTCCCTCTGGTTGGACCAGCCGCGGCAGAAGTCGCGCGCCGCGCCGCGCAGGATCGCACCCGGGTCCGCATCGATGAAGAGCTTGGGAACCGTCGCTTTCTTGAGCCACGTCCCGTAGGAGGTCACGACCTCCACGACGTCGACCGGCTCGCCGTCGATCGGGATCTCGCGCGGCCAGGTGAGGGTGGGCCGCCGGCCCTCGCCGGGCTCGGCGAACGGCCGCCGGTAGACCGCCATCTCCTCCTCGGTCAGCTTGCGCGCCACGGCGCCCGGCAGCACCTGCTCGACGAAGGCGTTCTGCTCGAGGATCAACTGCTCCCCCACGGGTGAGCGGAACGCCTGAAACACTGGCTTGACGGCCTTCGGCCACATGTCCCAGATGAGGGGCATGACGATCGCCTCCATGTAGGCGATCCCCTTGACGGCATCGCGATGCCGGTTGGCCCAATCGAACCCGAGCGCCGATCCCCAGTCGTGGATGACGAAGGTGACGTCGCGGCGCACGCCGAGCTGCTCGAGGAGAGCATCGAGGTACTTGCGGTGCTCGACGAAGCGATAGCTCCCGGGGCCGCTGTCGTCGAGCTTGTCGGAATCGCCCATGCCGATGAGATCGGGCGCGATGCAGCGGCCCGTCTTCTCCAGATGCGGGATCACGTTGCGCCAAAGATAGGATGAGGTCGGATTGCCGTGTAGAAAGACGATCGGCTCCCCGCGCCCCACCTCGACGTACGCCATCGTCTTGCCCAGTACCTGCGCGCGCTTCTTCGCATACCGCTCGGCTGCAGAGATCATCGTTTGCCTCCCATATCGTTTCCCCGACAGCGTACCGCCGGGAAGAGGGCGTGACCAGGGATCGGCCGGTGATCGAGTGAGCCGGTGTGCCGGTGTGCCAGTGAGCCGGTGAGCCGGTACCTGAGCCCTGTACCCCGTGCCCTGTGCCCTGTACGCTGCAACGATGGATCGCCAGGGGTGGAACGAACGCTATGCCGCGCACGATCTCGTCTGGGGCGCGGAGCCGAATCGGTTTCTGGCGGAGGAGCTCGCCGCCCTGCCGGCGCAGGGGCGAGCGCTCGACCTCGCCTGCGGCGAGGGACGCAACGCCATCTGGCTGGCGAAGCGCGGCTGGCAGGTGACGGCGGTCGACTATTCGAGCGTCGCCGTCGAGCGCGCCCGCCGCCTGGCGCGCGAGCAGCAGATCGATGTCGAGTGGATCGAAGGCGACGTGACGGCCGTCGAACCGAGCGCCGGCGCCTTCGCGCTCGTCGTCATCGCCTACCTCCATCTGCCGCCGGAAGAGCGGCGCCGCGTGCTCGGCCACGCCGCCAGCGCCCTTGCTCCGGGAGGCACGCTCTTCCTGATCGGACACGCCGTGCGCAACTTGACGGAGGGCTACGGCGGCCCGCAGCGCGCCGAGGTTCTCTGGGACCCGGAGGTGGTCCGCTCCGAGCTCGCCTCCCTCGGCCTCGCGATCGACCGCGCCGTGCACGTGCGCCGGCCGGTGGAGACCCCGGAGGGAATGCGCGAGGCGATCGATGTGATCGTCCGCGCCGAGCGCCCGAGCGTGTGAGAACCCACGGGAGGGTAGAGGCAGATCCAGAGGGGCCCCTCGCAACCCAAAAGCAGCTCGGTGCCGAGAGATTGGAGGAAGTAGCTGCCGTCGCGCATGCCTTCGCTGCGCAGAGATGCCGCTCACATGAAACGCTTGATTCGCCGCCAGGCCTCTCCCATGGGCGCTTCGAGGCCGCGGCAGACGTAGACTGGAAGGTTGGTCTCCAGGGGCATGGCGTAGGGCGAGACGATGGTAGCGGCCTGCTCGACCGAGGCGAACTCCTTCTCCAATTCCGCCTTCGGCGTACCGACGGAGATGACGACGTCGCCGCCGGCATTGCCGGGACCCCAGAGCCAGTAGCTGTTGTGCCCGCTGATCGCCTTGGGCAGGCCGTAACGCCCGCCGAAGAAGTCGACGGCGGCGGCCTCCCCGTAGTTGCCGGTCAGGACCGCGGCCCGAGCGCGATCCCGCGACGGCAACGAGTCGTACACCCGCGCAATCGTCGCCACCATATTCTGCCAACCGAAGCGGTCGGCGAGGATCTGCGGCAGCTCGGCCGCGGCGCTGCGCTCTTCCCGCGGCGCTTGTATGCCGACGAGCTCGGCGTAGCGAACATAGGTCGCCGGCGCCAACACCGGAACCGCCAGCGGAGCGACGAGGACGCCGCCGAGCCCCAGCCAGATAGCACACGCCGCCGGCAGCCAACGCCAGCTCCTGCGCCGCGCTACTCGTTCCACGGCCAACCCGCCAGCCGCCATCAGCACCGGATATGCCGGCGCCAGGTAGTAGGGCTTGACCTGCTGGAAGACGAACACCGCCAGTACGACGAGATACATCAGTCCGAGAGCCCGGAAGCGACGCATCGACGGCGCGAACAATAGATAGGCGAGCCCCGCCAACCAGAACGGCGCCGTGAACGGATTGCTCTGAATCACCTGTGCTCCCAGAAACGCCGCCGGAGGTAGAGGAACGATCTTGTAGAGCGTCGCGTTGCGGATGAACTCGGCCGTCGGAAAACCGTACGCGACCTGCCACAGGGCGTGCGGCAGACAGATCACCGCCGCGACGGCGCCGCCGGCGATCGTCCAGCCGCTGAACAGGTAGCGGCGGCTCGACGTCAGCAACATCCCTGCGACCAGGCCGAACAGGCAGAATCCCACGCTGTACTTGTTGAGTATGCCGAAGCCGGCGACCGCGCCGAGCGCCAGCCACCAGCGGGTGTCGCCGCGGCGCAGCAGCTGCGCCGCGATGAGCATGCAGGCGAGCCAGAAGAACAGGTCGAAGGCATTCATCGAGAAGAAGCTCGACATGGCCAGCGTCGAGCCCATGATCAGATAGGCCAGCGCCGCCAGCCATTGCGCCGAGCGACCGCCGCCCAGAGCCCTCGCCAGTAAGCCGCTGAGAACGACGCAGAGCGCGCCGACGAGAACGACGGGCAAGCGGATCGCGAAGATCGAATCGCCAAGCAGTGCCCGGGTCGCCGCCAGGACCCCGATCGAGAGGGGAGGGTGGTCGACGTAGCCCCAGGCGAGGTGATCGCTGCAGGCGATGTAGTAGAGCTCGTCGCGGAAGAAGCCGTAGTTGCCGTTGGTGGCGAAGTGAAGCACGACCTTGGCGAGCGCCAGATAGACGAGGAGCGCCGTGTTGCTCCACCAGAACGGTCGCGCGCCGCCAGCCATGCTCGCGTGCACGGCCGTCAACTAGTCTTTCGCGATACTCCCCGTCAAACTCGAACGCGGCTCTCGTCCGACGCTCCCCGTCTCGACGACCGTGGCGCGAGAACGGGCGACTCAGAGCAGCAGCAGGCCGAGCGCGGCGCTCAGGCCCATGGCGCCGCCGAAGTAGAAGACCGCCGTGGGGCCGACGTGCTCCCAGAGCTGCCCGGCGAGTAGGGAGGCCGGGAACAGGCCGACGCCGACGAGAGTGGCGTGCAGCCCGATGCCGGTGGCGCGCAGCGAAGCCGGCGTGAGGTCGGCGACCAGCGCCTTCTCCACTCCCTCGGTGACCCCCATGTAGAGGCCGTAGAGCCCGAACAGTCCCCACAGCAAGAAGTGATTCGACGGATGCAACAGGGCAAATCCGAGGTACACGGCGCCGTAGAACAGGTAGCCGCTGACCAGCAGGGTCTTGCGGCCGATGTGGTCCGACAGCCAGCCGGCCGGGTACGACGCCAGCGCGTAGACGGCGTTGAAGACCAGGTAGAGCAGAATCACGTCCGCCGGCGTGTAGCCGAGATCCTGGGCGCGCAGCAGGAGGAAGGTGTTCGACGAGTTGCCGAGCGTGAAGAGGAAGATGACGATGAGAAACCAACGCAGCCGGCGCGGCAGCGCGCTCCAGCGGAATGCCGCCGCCGCCGCGGCCGAAGCCACATGCTTCTTCGGCTCGCGCACGAACAGCAGCAGCGCCACCGCGATCACCGCCGGCACGAGCGACCAGAGGAAGACGAGCGTGTAGTCGCCGGTGTAGCGCGTGAAGAAGAGGTAGCCGAGCGTCACCCCGATCACGGCACCGAAGCTGTCGAGGGCGCGGTGCAGGCCGAAGGCCCGGCCGTGGCGGCCGGCGCCGGCGCTGTCCGCCACCAGCGCGTCGCGCGGCGCGGTGCGGATCCCTTTGCCGACGCGATCGACGACCCTCGCTCCCAGCACCATGCCCCATCCCGCCGCGAGAGCGAGTAGAAGCTTGCCGAACGCCGAGCACGTGTAGCCGGCGATCGTCAGCTTCTTGCGCTCCTGCAGGTAATCGGAGAGACGACCGGAGAATACTTTGAGCAGGCTCGCCACGCTCTCCGCCAGACCCTCGATCAGGCCGAGCACCGCCGGGCTCGCTCCCAACCGCACCGTGAGGAAGAAGGGGATGAGCGGGTACACCATCTCGCTGGCGATATCGGTGAACAGCGAGGTGAGGCCGAGCAGGATGATGTTGAACATGTTCGCGCGCCGGTCTGGAGCCGATAGTAGGCCTCGAGAGCCAATTCAAGGCGATGGTGCTCCACGCGCCGTGTTCCGACGGTGATCGGCAGAGCGCCGCGACTTCATCGAACCCCGCACCGCGCTCCGTAACCCGCTCGATCGGTCTTCACGGCAGCGCCGCGATCTCCTGGCTCACGATCTCGCGCCTCTCCGGATACGGGGGATGCGAGCTGAAGAACTGCGCCATCGCGCCGACCGGCGCCTCCTTTTGGAGCTGATCGATCAGTATCAGCATGCCGCGCGGATCGTACCCCGCCGCGGCGGCGTAGCGCACGCCGAGACGGTCGGCGTCGCGCTCCTGGTCGCGATTGAAGCGATTCGACACCCCTTGGACCAGGGCGCCGATCAATTGCCCCGAGCCGGGCAGCGCGATCTCGGCGGGAACGAGGACGCCGAGGCCGAGGATGCCTTTGATCACTCCTCCCACCGTCACCTTCGGCTCGACGTGGCCGAGCGTGATGTGGCCGAGCTCGTGGCCGATCGCCGCCGCCAGCTCGTCGTCGCTTTTCAGCAGCGCCAGCAGCCCGGTGGTGACCGCGACGGCGCCCTCGACCGCGAAGGCGTTGGGCTCGGGGCTGTCGAGGGTGACGAAGACCACGCGCCACGGCCAGGTCTCGGGAGCCAGGGCGAGCTCTCGCTCCTTTCCCGCCCGCACGACCTTCACGTGACGGGCCTGACCGGGGGGCGCCGCCGACTTCGACCCGCCGCCGATCGGCTGCCCGTCGATCTCCACGATCAGGTCACCCGCTTGCAGGGCCGCGGCCGAGGGGCCCTCCGGATCGACCGACGCGACGAGGATGCCCCTCGAATCGGCTGGCAGATCGAACAGCCGGATGGTCACGTCGTTCACCCGCGTGCTGAGGAAGCCGAAGTCGTACCCAGGCTCGCCCGCCGCCTCGGTCGGCAACGCCAGCAAGACCTTGCGCCCGACCGAATGCACACGCGCGTAGGCGTCGATGTAGACGCGCGTCGACTCCACTCGGCGCGCCATGCGCCGCTCGGGATCGAGCAGGTCGATCTCGGCCTCGCTCAGCTTGCGCTCGCTCGCCAGGCTGCTCGAGTTCCAGGCGCGCGGCGTCACCGCCTCCAGGGCGGTGTGGCGTAGCACGTACAGCTTGCCCTCTCCCACGTAGGCGAGCTGGATCTCCAGCGCCATCGAGTGCAACGCGATGCCGTCCGGCAATCCGTGCCGGCGGACGAAACCGGCGACTCCGTCGTCGGCGATCGACGCATCGCGCAACATGGCCGAGCCGGGAACGCTCGGTGAACCGCGGCGCGGGTCGCCGTCCGGGAAGTCCTTGCGCTCGACGGGCAGAAGCGCGCCGCTCGAGAGTCTCGAGTATTCTCGCAGCCGGTCGCCGGCGAGCTCCGCGGCGCAGCCGGCCAGCACGAGCAGGCACAATGCCACCGCAGTGAGGCGCTCCTGGGCGCGCATGGCAGATTCGCTCTCACGCCGGAGTCGGCGCGTCAAGGGTCCCACAGGAGCGCTGTCGATCGCCGCCGCGGCGCGGTAGAATCAGAATCGCGGCAAACCGGGAGGAACCATCGGGCTCATGACGTGGATGCAACGAGTCGTTCTGGCGCTGGCGCTCATCGCCGTCGATCTGGTCGCGGTCGCCCTTCCGCTGACGGCGTTCGGGCTCGCCTATGTGATCATCGCCCGCCCGCGCTGGTTCAAGCAGTGGGTCGAACGCCTCTACGCGTCGCCGCCCGCGACGGAAGCCGGCGCGCCGCAGTCGAAAGCTTAGGCCCACCCGATGCTTCGACAGGCTCAGCATGAGCGGAACCCCGCCCTGATTTCAAAGGACTTTTCCGCTCGCCCTGAGCTCGTCGAAGGGCCCTCAGCCTTTGCAACGGACCGCTAGCCCGCGTTGTTTTCAGGCTTTGGACTCGCGGCCTCCGTAGCGGCCCGCCTTGCGGTTGCGGCGCACGCGCCACACCTCGCCGAGGACCTCGAAGTACGTGAGCGCGCGCACCTTGCTGTTGGCGGCGTTGACCCAGTTGATGGGGACTTCCTTCACCCGATAGCCGCGGCAGCGCGCGGCGACGAGCAGCTCGACGTCGAAGCCCCATCGGTCGATTGTCAGATCGGGCAGAATGTCCTCGATGCACGTGCCGGTGAAGACCTTGAAGCCCGCCTGCGTGTCGTAGATTCCGGGCACGGCCGTGGCGCGGATGACCAGATTGCCGAGGTCTCCGGCCAGCTCCTTGTACCACGGCTGGCGCACGCCGATGTGCGCGCCGCGCACGTCGCGCGAACCGATCACGATGTCGTACCCCTCGTCGAAGAATGGCCAGAACCGCTCCAGGTGGTCGATCGTCGTCGAGTTGTCGGCGTCCATGAAGAGGCGGAAGCGACCGGTCGCCTCTCTCATGCCGCGCCGCACCGCCGCCCCCTTGCCGTGATTGACCCCGTCCGGCTGGCCGATCAGACGCAGCGGGATCGCCCCGCGCGCCCATTCGTTCACCGCCCGCGCCGTGTCGTCGGTCGAGCCGTCGTCGACGACGATCACCTCGGACGCGTAGCTCTGCCCCTCGAGATAACGGAGGACGTCCGTCAGGGTCTGCGGCAGGCGCAGATCCTCGTTGTAGGCGGGAATGACCACGGACAGATGAATGCTCGGGCTCTCTTGCATGCGACGACCGGACCGAACGATATCCCCCGACTCATAACAAGTGTCGGAGCAAAAGACAGGTCGACGTCCGACTCCGGCCGGCGCGATCGGCTCCTGCCTCGCCTCGGGGAAGGCGGCACATCGGTTCCGGCGGTGTCATGCGGTGCGCGGCCGGAAGGTTTCGGGGACGCTTCGCAGGAACATCATCTGCGTGGCGAAGGCGAGCAGATGTCCGCCGTCGTCCCAGATCTCGACCTCGGCGGTGGCGTACCCGGCCAGCGCCCGCCGGGCGTGGACGTTGGCGAGGATCCACTGCGAGCGCGTCTGCTCGAGGAAGTGCACCGTCAGGTCGAGGCTCGGCGCGAAGAAGGGCGGGTGCTTGGGGCCGAGCTTCTGGATCAACGCCGGAGGCATGGTGTCGGCGATGGGCGGAATGGCCAGAGGATCGAAGTGGCCGTCCGCCAGCCGCTGCGGAATCTTGTAGCGGAACCAGCGGGCGATGCGCGCCGGCCCGGGCTCCCAGTCGCCCGTCCACCACGGGTGGCCGAGCGCGATCCGACAGTCGAGGTTGCGAAAGAAGCGCGGCCGCTCGCCGAGATCGAGGCCCGGTAGGTCCTCCACCGGCGGCAGGTCGTCCGGCCCCGCCACGTCGGGCGGCGAGGTATCGATCAGATCGAAGCCCTCGCGCCGGCGCGCGAACGTCGCGCTGACCTCCAGGCCGGGGCCGGGCATCGTCGTCGAGGAGAGCTGGGCGCGCAGCTGCGCCGCGGCGCCGCCGTGGCGCAGGACCTCGACGCGGACCTCGAGCGGTCCGGCGGGCACGGGCGTACAGAAATGCGTATTGGCCGAGAGCGGCCGCAGATCGGGATCCGCCAGCTCCTCCTGCATCGCGCGCATGGCGACCGTCATGAGGGCACCGCCGGACGGAGTGCGGAAGTCCCAGGCATCGGGGAGGCTGGCCGTATACCACCCCGGCGCCGCCTTGAGGCGGGTCACGGCCGTGTCGCGGGCGAGATCGTTGGCTGTCATCGATGCCTCTGTCGTCACTGACTGGGGTGAGCCGCGCCGCGGAGAGCGGCGCGGTGGAGCCCGATCGCCTACCTGGCGAATCCTGGTTGCATAGCGCGAGCGAGCCCCGAGGTCCACTTCAGGCGAGATGGTCAGGACGGCCGCTTCACCACCTCGCCGACGTAGACGTACTCGAGATCGCGCGACGTCATCGGCCGGTCTCCCCCGCGCCAGACCACGTGAGTGACCTCGGCGACGAACAGCGAGTGGTCGCCGGCTGCGTGGGTCTCGCGCACGGCGCACTCCAGGCTCACCAGGGCGTCGCGCAGCAACGGCAGACCACGCGGCGAATCCTCCTGGGCGATCCCCGCCAGATTGTCGGGCCGCCGCGACGAGGCGGAGTAGAAGTAATCCTCGAGATGCTTCCCCGTCTCGCCGACGACGTTGAGCGCGAAGTGCCCGCTGCGCGCCACGATGTCGTGCGTGAAGTGCTTTCGATCGACCGCCGCGGCCAGCAGCGGCGGCGTGGCCGATACCTGCGTCACCCAGGAGGAGGACATGCCGTGGCGGTGCTCGCCCTCGCGCACCGTCATCACGTAGATTCCGGTGCTGAGGGAGGCGAAACCCCTGATCAGATCGTCTCGCACGTCGCTGCCGTCCTCGTCTTCGGGATGAAGTCTGCCGGCCGCTCTTCCGCCGCGTCAAGCCGCGGCGTTCAGGACGCCATCGCGCCGCTGCGAGACGAGACGGCGCCATGGCCGTGCAGGGTCTCGCGGCTGCGCAGGCCGAACGCGAAGGTGAGGCCGGCGAGCAGGGCGCCCCACCCGAAGGCGGCGGCGAAGCCGAAGCCGCTGGCGATGGCCCCGAAGAGGAGGGGGCCGACCAGCAATCCCAGGTCGGCGGCCATGCGGTAGATGCCCATCGCCCGTCCGCTCATCGCCGGCGGCGTCACGTCGGCGATGATCGCGGCCGGCGCCGGGGCCAGATATCCGAGAACCCCGCCGAGCAGTCCGGCGTCGAGCATCAGCCGCCAGAAGGTGTTCGCCCACGGGAACGCCGCCACGATGATCGCCGTGGCCGCCAGCATCGGCAGCACGACGCGCCGCCGGCCGTGCCGGTCGATCAGGCTTCCCGCGTGCCACAGGACCAGGAAGTTGACGAAGGCCGTGGCGGTCAGCACGATGCCGATCCAGAACTCGTTCAGGCCCACCACCAGATGGGCGAAGAGAGGGATCAGGTTGAGGCGCAGGCCGGCGCGGGTGATGAAGATCAGAGCGGTCAACAGCAGGGCGAAGACGAAGGTCCGGTCGCGCAGGATCTCGCGGACGGTTCCCCCGCGCTCGCCGGAGACGAAATGGGCGGGCGGCATGTCGCCGACCATCTTCCCGGCCGTTACCGCCACCAGCGCGCTGAGGCCGGCGTAGGCGAAGAACGGCGCGCGCAGGCCGGCGACGTGCGCGATGTACCCGCCCACGCCGGGGCCGAACGAGACGCCGAGCAGGAGCATCCCCTGGTAGAAGCTCATGGCGCGGCCCATACCCGCCGGCTGCACGGTGCGCGTGATGAAGGACATCGCCGTGGTGACGTAGAATGCCGACCCGATTCCCTCCAGCGTGCGGTAGACGATGAGCCAGGAGAAGCTGCCCGCCAGGCCGCAGAGCAGCGACGCGACGGCGGTCAGCGCCGCCCCGCCGGCCGCCATGAGGCGGGCCGAGACCCGATCCGACAGGATGCCCCCCAAGTAGTCGAAGAGCAGGCGCCCCAGGGCGAAGGCCGACACCAGCGCGCCGGCGCCTGTGTAGGAGACGCCGAAGGTGTCGGCGTAGAGCGGCAGGATGGGAGAGATGATCCCGGCGCCGAGCATCAGCACCATCGACGCGCAGGAGAACACCACCAGGCGCCGATCGAGATCGCGAGGTACGAAGTTGGCCAGCATCGGAGCCCGACCTCGTACCACAATCGGCGCGCCAACCCAGCGCACTCAGCGGTCGAGGAGATCTTCGACGGCGGCGGGCGGGCGGCGCATCAGGCGCTCGGCGACGGTGACGACGGCGAGCGCGGCTTCGGGAGGCGCGACGGCGCGCACGCGGGCGGCGCCGATGGTGCGGCGCATCATCTCGATTCCCGCGTAGAGCGCGACGTCCGCGAAGAGCGGGCAACCGTCGGCACCGTGCGCGGCGCGGTAGGCCGACCAGAGAGCACGGGAAGGAGCCCGAGCGCGGGCGGTCGCGCCGGAGGCGACGGCGGGCAGCAGAAGGTGAGCGAGCAGGGTGCCGGCGTCGAAGGCCGGATCGCCGATGTGGGCGATCTCGGCGTCGAGCAGCTTCGGGCCGGAGGAGGGCAGCAACACGTTACCGGCCTGCACGTCGCCGTGCAGCAGCGCCCCCTGCGGGCGCAGGTAGCGGGCGTAGGCGCGCGCCGCGACGTCGCACAGCTCGGCGTCCGCCCACAGCCGCTCGGCCCGGGCGCGGACCGGCGCCGAGAGCTCGAAGTCGTTGGGCTGGAAGGGCAGCCGGAAGATGTGATCGCCGTGCAGGCGGCGCATCTCGTCGTTGCGAAATCGCTCCCCCAGATCGGGACCGCGCAGCGCCGCGTGCGCGCGGCCGAGAAACGAGCCCAGCGTGCGCAGCGCCGCGGTCGCGTCGGCGCCGCGCGCCAGGTGGTCGTCCAGGCGCTCGGCGGCGCCGAGGTCCTCCAGTACCAGCACGCGCGCCTCGGCGTCGAAGAGCAGCACGCGCGGGCACACCCCCTCGCCGTCGAGGGGCCGGGTCAGCTCGAAGTAACGCGCCTCGAAGACGATGCGCTCGGTGCTGGCGCGATACTGGGGAAATCGCTCCAGGGCGGGTCGCGCCTGCTTGACGATCCACGAGCGCCCGTCCGCCGCGCGGGCGCGCCGCACCCAGTTGATGTTGCCGTCGCCCGCCGGCGCGACGCTCAGCTCGACGCCGGGCGGCGCGATGCCGGTGCGGCGCAGGTAGTCGCCGACGGTCGCGTCGTCGAGGGGAACCGGTGAGCGCATCGCCGCGACGGGAGAGCCGGCGTCACCCGCCCATCATCTGCTCGTGCAGGCGCAGCCGCTCCTCGTAGGTGCGCCGGACCAGCTCGGCGTCGCGCAGGAAGTGCTCGAGCTCCTCGAGGAGGAGAGCCTGGGGGCCGTCGCACAGCGCCTCCTCCGGCTTGGGATGGAAGTCGACGAGGACCATGTTCGCCCCGGCGACGATCCCCTGCGCGGTGACGTGCAGGATGTCGAGCAGCCCGTCCGGCGCCACCAGCTTCTTGCCCACCGCGTGCGACGGGTCGATGCACACCGGCAGGCGGGTGAGCCGGCGGACGACCGGGACGTGCGCGAAGTCGACGAAGTTGCGGTGCGGATCGCCGAGGTTCGTCTTCATGCCGCGCAGGCAGAAGACGATGCGGTGATTGCCGCTGGTGGCGAGGTACTCGCACGCGTTGAGCGATTCTTCGAGGGTGATGCCCATGCCGCGTTTGAACAGGACGGGGAAGTCGGCCTGCTGGCCAACTGCCTTGAGCAGCTCGAAGTTCTGCGCGTTGCGGGTGCCGATCTGGAGCATCACCCCGGTCGCTTGCCCGGACGACTGGAGCGCGGCGCGGATCTCGTCCAGGTGCGACTCGTGCGTGATCTCCATGGAGATGACCTTGATCCCGTACTTGCCGGCCAGCTCGAAGACGTACGGCAGGCACGCCTTCCCGTGTCCCTGGAAGTCGTAGGGGCTGGTTCGCGGCTTGTAGGCCCCCGCCCGGGTAGTGACGATTCCGTGCTCCGCGAGAGCGCGGAACATCGCCTCCGTGTTCTCGGGTGAGTCCACCGCGCACAGGCCCGGGAAGAGGTGGAACGTATCCTGGCTGAACTGCAGGCCCTGGTACTCGAACCCGACCGCCTCCGCCTGCCCCTCGTGGCGCCCGATGGCCCGGTAACGCTCGCGGATGCGGATGACCTTCTCGACCGCCTGGAACTCCTCGAACGACTCCTGCGGGATCGTGGCCGTCGAGCCGAGGAGGTAGACCTCGGTCAGCACCCGCGTCGCGCCCTGGATCTTGCGTACCTCGGCGCGCACGTTCGGATAGCGCTCGGCGCGCCGAACCACGTCCTGGACCTCGGTGGAGTCCGGCAGGACGTCCGCCTTCATCACGATGATCATGCTCTCTCCATTGCCGTCGCGCTGCCTTCTTCATAGAGGCTTCGCGGGAAATCGCCAAGGGCGGAGGGGCAGGTTGTTCGTCGTTGGTTGTTGAGTTGCGGGAGATTGGTTGCGCGACTCGCGGCGGAAGACTGGCGCTGGCGCCTTCACCTCTTCGGTTTCAGCCAACTCGGCCAGGTCGGCTGGGCGACACCGGGCGCCGGAGTCGCCCAGAAGTCCGCGTCGAAGTCTCTGCGCAGGAACCGAATCGTCAGGCGCGGGATCAGGTTGACGGTCGGCAAGAAGCCGTGAAGGCCGGCGGCCCCGCGGAGACGACGGGCGGCTGCCCCTTCATCTTCGCCTCCTCGAGAGGGCGCCTACTTCCGTCCTCACGCAGCGCCCGCTCCCTTCTCGATGTTCTGCCGAGATCAGGTGTACTTCTTGACCGCCTTTTCGATGGCCGGGCCCGCCTTCATCAGGTCGTCCAGCACCATGACCGGATGGACTTCGACGTGGGCGTTCAATGCGAGGAACCAGGGCTCCGCGATCGTCGGGATTTGCGAGGCGTCGCGCAGGTCCAGGAACACGAACGCCGCTCTCTGCCCGTGGTCGTCGGTGAAATAGGACGCTTCGGGCTTCAGGTCGGCGAGTATGGCCTGAATCGTTGCGCCCAGCTTGCCGGCCTTCGTTGCTGTGTTCCCCGCCTCGACGGGGATGTTGACCTTGAGCAAAACTCTCATGTTGCACCTCCTTCTTCGTTGAGAGACTCGAGAAGCGTCGTTGCGATAACGATCCAACTATCCGCACCGAGCCTAAAACCACAACCCCAAACCGAACCGGCCGAACCCCCCCTGAAGGTTGTTGGTTGTTGGGTTGTTCGTTGTTGGCAATCGATGGTCCGAACGGTGCAACGACCCAACTCCGACCGAGGGACGGCCGCGTGTACACAACCACCGAAACCTGTCAGGTTGGGCGGCGCCATACCCACCCTGACGCGAGGAGGAGCTTCATGATCGATCTCTACACGGCGCCGACGCCGAACGGCTGGAAGGCCTCCATCGCCCTCGAGGAGATGGGCCTCCCGTACGAGGTGCACCCGGTCAATCTGTGGGCCGGGGAGCAGAAGAAGCCCGAGTATCTCGAGATCAACCCGAACGGGCGCATTCCGACCATCGTCGACCGCGACGAGGGGAACTTCGCCGTCTTCGAGTCGGGCGCCATCCTGATCTACCTGGCCGAGAAGACGGGCAAGCTGATGCCCGCCGATGCGAAGGGCCGCTCGCTGGTCCTCCAGTGGCTGATGTTCCAGATGGCCGGGATCGGTCCGATGATGGGGCAGGCGAACGTCTTCTTCCGCTACTTTCCGGAGAAGATCCAACCCGCCATCGACCGCTACCAGCACGAGTGCAAGCGCCTGTTCACGGTGCTCGACGCGCGACTGGCGGAGCACGAGTACCTGGCCGGGGACTACAGCATCGCGGACATCGCCAACTGGTCGTGGGTGCGTACGCACGCCTGGTCGGGTGTGGACGTCGACGACCTGCCGAACCTGCGGCGCTGGCTCGACGCGCTGGCGGCCCGCCCGGCCTGCCAGAAGGGCGTATCCATTCCCTTCAAGCTCGAAGACATCACCCGCGGTGACGGCGAGTCGGCCGAGCAGCTCGTCAAGGGCGCCCAGAGCATCGTCACGCGGTGAGAAGCGGCGGGCTCCCCCGCGGCTTTCAGAACAGTCGGCCCAGCAACGCCGGCAGCGCCTGCTCGACGCGCAGGCGGCGCGCGCCGAGCGAGACCGCCTCGAAGCCCGCGGCGCAAAGCAGGTCGACCTCGTAGGCGATGAAGCCGCCTTCCGGCCCGATCGCCAGCGCCGCCGGAGCGCGGAGGCCGCGCGGGCATTCGCATTCGGCCGCGGGATGCGCCACCAGAGCCCGCTTCCCCTCGATCAGGGCCGGCATTTCGTCCTCGACGAAGGGCTTGAAGCGGCGGCGCATCTCGATCGAGGGCAGGACGGTGTCCCGCGCCTGCTCGAGGCCGAGGATCATCTGCTCGTGCAGGCTCTCGGCGGAGAGCGCTGGACTGAGCCAGAAGCTCTTCTCTACCCGCCAGGCGTTGAACAGTACGATTCGCTTCACCCCCATGGTCACGGCGGTCTGAACGACTCTCTTCAGGCTCTTCGGACGCGGCAGGGCGAGGAGCAGAACGACCGGCAGCGCCGCGGGAGGCGGCCGATCCAGGTCGACGCGCATCTCCAGCCGATCTTCGCTCAGGGCCTCGACGCGCCCGCTTCCGATGCGGTCGTTCAACAGGCCGACGCGCAGGGTGTCTCCCGCCTTCGCCCGGTGAACGTAGCGCACGTGGCGTAGCCGCCGCCCGCGCAGGAGAACCCGGTCCGGGGCGACGAAGTCCTCCGGGTACAGGACGATCAGGTTCATGGCCAACCGGTGATCACAGATCACCAGTGACCGGTGACCGGTCGGAATCAGGGATCAGTGATGTCACCCGGTTCCCGGTCGCCGGGCTTTGCCCAACAATCCGCCCAGCCGCCCCGCCAGGTTGTTCGTTGTCGAGTTGTTGGTTGTTGGAGCCTCGAGAACCAACAACACTCAACAACTTACAACCTTCGGCCGCCGCACCGACAGCTCGAATGAATGGGCAAAGCCCGGTCGCCGGTCACGCCCCTCTCCGAGCACCGCTAGGCCGTCTGGCGTTCGAGCGTTGGCGAGGAGACCGTCGCCACCCTCGAAAACAGGTCGTAGTAGCCGCGCGGGAAGTCGGTCTCCGCGTAGATCCCCTTGTCCGCCAGGAAGTGGTGGAGCTCCTTGAGGCGATAGCAGGGCACCGACGCCAGGAAATGGTGCTCGAGGTGGTAGTTGAGGTTGTAGGGAGCGAGGAACAATCGCTCCCAGGGGCGCACGTGCGTGGTGCGCGTGTTCCTGCGCGGGTCGAGGTCGTAGAGATCGGGCACCGCCCCGTGCTCCGCCACCTGGCGCAGTCGGGCGATCAACATGTACGCGGTCACGTAGGCCGCCGGCCACATCAGGAAGAGCAGCCCGTGACCGGTGGCCAGCAGGACGCCGAACATGGCGCCGTTCACGATCAGATGTCCGAGCAGCGCGTTGCCGTTCCAGGGCGCCTTCCACAGATCGCTCCGCCCCCTGCGCCAGGTGGCCCGCAGCGCCTTCCAGCCGGTCCGCCCCGTCAGGTCTCGCACGATCTTGCGCCGCAGGCTCTGCCTGGTGACCGGGTAGCTCATGTAGTTGGGCAGGTCGGGGTCCTTGTCCGTGCCGGCCAGGGCGTGGTGCCTGCGGTGGCCCTTCATGTAGCGCGGCTGGTCCGACAGGATCGGGTACGCACACAGCCACTGGCCCACCAGGGCGTTGGCCCTCTTGCTGGCGAACAGGGCGCCGTGTCCGCAGTCGTGCATGAGTGCGGCGAAGGCGAGCTGGCGGCCGCCGAGGAGGGCGATGCCGGCCAGGACGGTCAGCACGTTGGGCCACGCGGCGACCGCGGCGAAGATCGCCGCCACGAAGGCCCAGTTGAACGCGACGGCCTTCGCCCCCTGCCAGTCGCTGCTCTCGGTGAACAGGCGCAGCTCTTCCCGTGAAAGGACATCGGTTACCTTCATTCGGATCTCCTGTGCATTTGTCTTCGATCTCTCCTGCGCGGCTCAGGCGAGCCCTTCGGCGGGGAGGATCTCCTCGGCGCTCAGGCCGCGAACGTCGCCGGGGCTCTGCTCGAGCGCGACGGATTCCCCTGCCCACGACTTCCAGAAACGGCGCCCGAGCCGATCGTAGCGACGCATGGCGTCGACCAGGGCGCGGCGCTTCGACGTATCGACGATGGGAGCGGGAAGCAGCGGGTCGAGCACGATCTGCCGCACCGCCTCCCCTCCCAGGAGAAACGACTCGGCCATGGCGGCCTCGCGCGCCAGCGCCGACAGGCCCGCCGCGCTCGCCTCGAGCCGCGCCCGCGTGGACTCGTAGCCGATCTCCAGCGCCCCGGCATCCCACAGCGCGCGGGCCCGGCGGTCGGCGCTGCCGTCCAGCTCGGAGATCCGGAACACCAGAGCGCGCCGTCCGAGACCGAGCGATTCGAGGCGTCGCCGCACCGCCTCGATGCCGCCGGCGAGGTTGTTCGGGCGCAGGTGAAGGGTCGCGGCCAGTGGGCGGAACCCCAGCAGGCGCAGGGCGCGCACGCGCCTCCGCAGGGCGGCCCGATCGCCGCGCGGCAGGCTCTCGGTCTCGACCGCCACCCACGACTCGTCCCACGGATGCACCTTCGCCTCGACCGACCGCCACGACCGCACCTGGTCGTTCACGGCCAGCGCGGCCGGGCCGAGGCGATACAGGCCGCGCTCGTCGGACTCGATGATGCCGCGCGAGCGCAGTCGCGCCAGCGCGACGCGCACGGCGTTTTCGCCGATGCCGAAGATGCCCGCCGCGCGCACCAAGGCGCCCACCGCCACGGGGTGCTCGCGCGGCATGGTCGAGAGGAGATCGACGATGAGAGTCTTGGGGGGGAGCTGCATGTCGCAGTGCGTACGTTGCGCGCCTTCGCGAGCAACAATCATTACACCAATCGGCGCAATGAGGCAAGATACGAAATATTTGGCCCTTTCGAACCTCGACAGAGTCCCCGCCGCCCCTCGAGGGCGAAACCTACGGTTGTCGCCATCGAGCTCCGAGCTGCAGGTTGTTACGTTGTCATGCTGTTCGTGTTGCCCCCGGGCTGCGCCGGATCATTCGAGCTGAGAAACACACGGACTTCCGGAACAGGCTGAGGCTGAGGCTCAGGCTCGGGCTGAGGACGGTGCGCGCTTCGCGCGGTCTTTGGGATCGAGCCCCAGCCTCAGCCCGAGCCCCAGCCTTTGCCTATGAACCCGGGCACAGCCGGGGCGAGTTTCAGGCTAGGCTGTTGGGTTTGGAATCAGAACTCGATCGACCACCAGCATTCCTGCGCGGCTCTGCCCGACCCGCGTCCACGCGCGCGTTCGAAGAGAGCAGTGTGCTCGGAACGATGCCTGTGGTCGAAACACGTCGATCGATCATGCTGCGCACGCAAGCGAAGCGCTTCATCGCGAAGCGAAGGAAGAAATCAAGACTCCAAGGCCTCGACCTTTCGAAGAGGCGGGAGAGCGAGATCGGCAGAGAGTGGCGCGGTGGTGAAGCCGTGTACGAGACCGAGGGAGTCGGTTCCCGTCAGTGGCGCGTAGATTCAGGTAGCGAGCCGCCTCCCGTTACGCGCGCCGACCGCCAACTCCGGTGCTCAAAGGGGAAGCGGATTCGCCTCGGAGCGGAGCCACCGGAGAGAGGGGTGCGGGGAGGGAACCGCGGCGTCTGAGCGGTTCCCTCCCCGGAGGGGCCGCAGGGGCGCAAGCCCCGCACAGAACAAGCCGGTTCCTTGTGATCAAAGGGGGGTGGGGGCTTCTTGTCCCCGACCGAGTCCGGCATCCAACGGACCCCCGCCACCCCTCGGGTGGACCCCTCTTTGTCGGTGCGGGACTACCGTCCCCGCGCCCTTCGAGGGCGAAACCTACGGTTGTCGCCCTCGAGCTCCCACTTCCCTTGAACGCTGCGCGGGCAAATAGGGTGTAGTGGTCGCCCCGCGGCCAGGTAGCGCAGTCCCAGTGAGCCACCCGACCGAACACCACCTTTCTTGCGCGGCTCTGCCCGAACCGCGTCCACGCGCGCGTTCGAAGAGAGCAGTGTGCTTGGAACGAGGCAGGCGGTCGAAACACGCCGATCGATCATGTTGCGCACGCAAGCGAAGCGCTTCATCGCGAAGCGAAAGAAGAAATCAAAACTCCAAGGCCTCGACCTTTCGAAGAGGCGGGAGAGCGAGATCGGCAGAGAGTGGCGCGGTGGTGAAGCCGTGCGCGAGACCGAGGGAGTCGGTTCCCGTCAGTGGCGCGTAGATTCAGGTAGCGAGCCGCCTCCCGTTACGCGCGCCGACCGCCAACTCCGGTGCTCAAAGGGGAAGCGGATTCGCCTCGGAGCGAAGCCACCGGAGAGAGGGGTTCGGGGAGGGAACCGCGGCGTCTGAGCGGTTCCCTCCCCGGAGGGGCCGCAGGGGCGCAAGCCCCGCACAGAACAAGCCGGTTCCTTGTGATCAAAGGGGGGTGGGGTTTTTGTCCCCGACCGAGTCCGGCATCCAACGGACCCCCGCCACCCCTCGGGTGGACCCCTCTTTGTCGGTGCGGGACTACCGTCCCCGCGCCCTTCGAGGGCGAAACCTACGGTTGTCGCCCTCGAGCTCCCACTTCCCTTGAACGCTGCGCGGGCAAATAGGGTGTAGTGGTCGCCCCGCGGCCAGGTAGCCCAGTCCCAGTGAGCCACCCGACCGAACACCACCTTTCTGGCGCGGCTCTGCCCGAACCGCGTCCACGCGCGCGTTCGAAGAGAGCGTTGTGCTGGGAGCGAGGCAGGCGGTCGAAACACGCCGATCGATCATGTTGCGCACGCAAGCGAAGCGCTTCATCGCGAAGCGAGAGAAGAAATCAAAACTCCAAGGCCTCGACCTTTCGAAGAGGCGTGAGGACGAGATCGGCAGAGAGTGGCGCGGTCGTGAAGCCGTGCGCGAGGCCGAGGGAGTCGGTTCCCGTCAGTGGCGCGTAGATTCAGGTAGTGAGGCGGATCCCGTTACGCGCGCCGACCGCCAACTCCGGTGCTGAGCGGGGAAGCGGATTCGCCTCGGAGCGGAGCCACCGGAGAGAGGGGCACGGGGAGGGAACCGCGGCGTCTGAGCGGTTCCCTCCCCGGAGGGGCTGCAGGGGCGCAAGCCCCGCACAGAACACCCCGGTTCCTTGTGATCAACGGGGAGGCGGAGGGTCTTGATCGACGACCGAGATTCGATATCCCCGGACACCCCGCCGCCCCTCGGGACCGGCACCGTGGCGCGTTACCGCCGCCGCAATGTCACCAGGATCGCGGCGGCGGCGAGCCAGCCGATCCAGTCGCCATAGCGGGTGTACGGCGTCGTCTGGTCCAGCATCCGGACCTCGGCGCGCAGGTTCTCGCGCGTCAGGAGACCGGTCCGCGCCACCTCGCGGCCGGTGGGGTCGACGATGGCGCTGACGCCGCTGTTCGTGGCGCGCACCAGGTAGCGGCGGTGCTCGACGGCTCTGAGCTCCGCCATGGCCAGATGCAGCCACGGCCCCTGCGAGTCGCCGAACCAGGCGTCGTTGGCGAGCGTGACGATCAGATTGGCCCTTCCCTCGCGGACCATCCGGCGCACGAAGGCAGGCCGCACGGCCTCGTAGCAGATCGGCGTGGCGATGCGCCAAGGGCCGAGCGAGAGCGCAGAGGCGTCGGTCGCGGCGGAGAAATGGGAGGCGACCGGGAAGCGGTCGCCGATCGACGGCACGAGGCTGGCGAAGGGCACGTACTCCGTGAACGGGATGAGGAGGTTCTTCTCGTACGCCTCGCGGATCACGCCGTCGGCATCGATCAGCAGGGCGGAGTTGTAGACCAGACGGCGTCCCGTGCCGGTGCCGACGAAGGCGCCGCCGAACAGCAGCGGCGCCCGCAGGTCGCGGCGGATGAGCTCGCCCGAGATCGGCAGCGGACCGCGCAGGCCGCGCGTGTAGACGGTTTCCGGCCATACGATGAGGTCGATGTCGCCCTCCGACAGGAGGCGGCGCGTCTGCTCCAGGTAGCGGCGGTGGTCGCGCTCCGCATCCCTCCCCTTTTCCTGCACGCCGAGGTTTCCCTGCACGATACCGACTCGCAGCGCCGGCGCCGCCGCCATGGCGCGGTCGACCGCCGCGATGCGCGTCGTGCCGTACAGCCAGGCGAGCGCCACGGCGACGGCGGCGGCCCCCCAGGTCGACGTCGGCGGCCGGCGCTCGCCGCGCATCCAGCGCCACGTCTCGAAGACCGCCAGGCCGAGGAGGGCCGCGAAGGCGGTCATCAGCAGCGGGCCGCCGAGGTCGGACATCTGGACGAGCACCCGCCGCCCGGCGAACGCGTGACCGAAGTAGTACGGAAACAACAGCGGGTAGAGCCACTCGACGACGACCAGCGGCGGCACGGCGGCGAGCGCAACCGAACGGCCGCGGCGGCGCAGCAGGACGTACAGCGCGGCGTAGAGCGCGTAGCGCAGCGCGAACCACGCGGAGTCGGCGAGCCAGACCGCCGCGCCCAGCAGAACGTCGCCGTGCAGAAACACGTCGAGGATGCGCCAGATCCACAGGTAGCCGCCGGCGTAGGAGACCCATCCGAACGTGAAGCCGGCCAGCGCCGCCGCCCCGATTCGGCCCCGCGTCTCCTCGAGCCCCTGCCAGAGAAAGGCGAGGCAGAACGGCGCCAGCGGCCACAGGCCGAAGCCGACGAAGCCGAGAAAGTGCAGGACCCCGCCGGCCGCGGCCAGGGCGAAAGGACGCGAGCTCGTCCAGCGACCGTCCGACGCGGTCACGGCGTCGTCAAGGCGCCGCCGTCGGCGGAGCGAGACAGGGCGCCGTTCCCGGGGCCGCGCGCTGCGCGGCCGTGCGCCCCTCCTGATCCTTCGACGAGGGGTCGGCGCCTCGCTCCAGCAGGAGCGCCGCGGTCGCGCCGTTCCCTTTGGCGCAGGCGACGATCAGCGGCGTGTCGCCGAACTGATCGCGCACGTTGGGGTCGGCGCCGTGATCGAGCAGCAAGGCGACGACGTCGCGGTGACCGCCGAGCGCGGCGTGGAAGAGCGGCGTCCGCTGCTGGACGTCGCGGCGGTCGATCTCGGCGCCGTTGTCGACCAGGTAGCGGACCACGTCGAGCTGGCCGGTGGCGGCAGCGAAGCTCAGGGCCGCGCGGCCGCTGACGTCCGGCTCGTCGAGCGCTGCCCCCTTGTCGTGCAGCCAACGCACCAATTCGAGGCTTTGCGCGTCGAGGACCGCGAGGAGCACCGTGGATCGGTGCAGGTCGTCCTCGGCGGCCACCGTCGCGCCGAGTTCCAGGGCGCGCTCGATGGTGGGGCGATCGTTGCGCCGCACGGCGTCGAGCAGGCGCTGCTCGAGCGTGAACGGCTGCGGGTTGCGCGGCTCGCCGGTGCCCATCAGAAGGTTGCGCTGCGCCGCCGGAGCGCTGGTCGCCGGCGATGAAGAAGGCTTCGCGGCCGGCGAGGGGGACGCCTTCGCGGCGGGCGGTGGCGGCGTCGACCCCGCGTCACAGGCGGCCGCGAGCACCAGGACGAAAACGAGGCCGCGCGCGCCGCGGCTCAGCGGGGAAGACATCGCCCTCCCGTTCGCGACGGTCGGACGCCGAGGTGGCCGGGGGCGCGCGGCGCGCCCCCGGCCGAACCGTTCGCGTTCGTTCTCGAACAGATCGTGCTCAGCCGCCCGCAATCGCGTCGTTGATCAACGGCGCGACGATCTGCATGCCCGGATCCTCGTCGTTGTAATAGTTCTCCGGCTCGATGGTCCGCGTCTGCTGGCTGTTGGTGATGAACCGCGTCAGGAAGGTATCGAAGGGCATCATGCCGCTCGGGCACTTCCAGGACTGCGTCCACGGCCATTCGAACACCTCGTACCACTTCTTCTTGCGCATGGTCGGACAGGCGTGGCTGCCGATGAACGTGATGATCGACACGCAGTGGCTGTCGTTGATCGGACGCTCCCACGGCACGTGATAGCTGTAGTTCGAATAGTTCTTGATCTGGTTGATCAGGTTCGCCTGATCCTGGCGCCACTTCTGCAGCACGCCGCTCTTGGTGATGCCGGGGTAGAAGCGCTCGTACGAGAAGCGGGAGAAATTGTAGTCGCTCGAGTACCCGGTGTACGCCATGCGATCGTTCGGGAACTCCGTCGCCACCATGGCGTTCATGCTGCCGAAGTCGTTCGGGTTGAACGACGCGGGGAGCTGGTCGTAGAGCGACTGCAGGTTCCACTGCTCCTTGATCAGGTCGTGCAGCGGCCGCGAGTTGTAGGTGGCGTTCGGCGCCGGAAAGATCGGGCCCGAGTCGTTCAGCAGGTAAGCCCGGGACGGCACCAGCGTGCGCCGCGCCTGGTAGAAGATAGCGCTGCTCGCCACGCCGCCGGCGCTGAAGCCGGTGACCACCAGCTTGTTGATGCTCGGGAAACGCGTGTGGAGAAAGTTCAGCGCCGCGACGGCGTTGTTGTAACCGTTGTGGCGGAACACGATCGGCGGGTTCTGGCCGGTCGGATCGGTGTAGGTCACGACGCGGTTGCCGACGTGGACGTCGCCGGTGCAGTAGGGCATGTAGACGACGTCGAAGCCGTTGGTCGCGATGTTCGTCTTGGAGCGAAACAACGGAATGCCGGGATCGGCGCCGTTCACGAGCGGCGACACGTACGTCGGCTCGAACTCGTGGATGTAGTCGACGGGGATGCCGTTCGGGTGCGCCGCTCCGAGAGCTCCCGCCTGCCCGCTGCACGTCGGATAGTCCCAGCACGCGCCGCCCCCCTCGAACGAGATGACCATGCTGTTCGAGGTCGGCGAATCGTAGTACCAGAACCGGTACTGGGAACCGTCGCTGCAGATGGTCCCCGGCAGCTCGACGAGCTGCCACGCATAGTTGTTGCCGCCGTCGACGACGTCCTCGATGCCGATAGCCGACGCCGATCGAACCGGCAGCAGAGTCGCCAGTACGGCGATGGCCCATGCGCCGAGGCGCTTGCTGGTGTTGCTCATACGCTCCCCCCCTTTTTGGTTGCGTTGACCGCCGAACGGCACCGCACCGTTCGGTCGGATGAGTATTACCAGGTTGCGCGGAGCGGATAACACGAGCTTCTGCGTCGGGTCAAGGCGAAACCTCGACCCGGCGGACCTTTCCCCGCTTTTCACTCGCCGGCGGCGGGGTGCTCGACGTCGCGGAATCTCTCCTGATCCTTGCGCCAGGCTTCGCGCGCCGCGTCCTGCGCGCGCTTGCGCTCGAACGCCTCCTCGATCTTGCGCGGGATCTCCTCGAGGCGCGCCTGGTGGAGCCGCCGCGACAGCTTCAGCAGCCCGACGTCGCGCTCGGGCAGCGTGTCCTCGTAGTGATCGAGAAGATACGTGGTGAACTCGATGTAATCTCCCGACAGCCGGGCGCGTTCGTCGAAGTAGGCGCGGATCTCTTCATCGGTCGCCGTGCCGGAGAGGACCTTGCCGTACTCGACGTTCCACCGCGCGCGCTCCGCCTCGCGTTCCTCGATCACGTGCGTGTCCTTGGTCGGCGCCGAGAGCTTCCAGTAGAGATTGTCGGGCATCGCCTCGCGGACCGCATCGAGGTCGACGGTGTCCCACGCGGCGGCGATGGCATCGCTGTCGAGCCCGGAGGCGCTCGCCTCATCGTTTCCTTCGGCGGCGGGTGGCTCGGGCTCGGACAAGGCGTTGCCGCGCGGCGTGGTCGCGGCGTGCGCCCCCTGGCTCGCCCGCTCTCGATCGAAGCCGGGAACGCCGGCCCTGCGCGGCTCGGGCGCGCGCCGCCCGACCGCAAACCACACGACTACGGCGGCGGCCGCAACCGCGACGCCGATCCCTGCCCACCAACGACGACCGCTGCCCATGCGGCGTCGATACCCGAGCGTGCCCGCTCCGATCAACCCCGCGGCGCTAGCGCGCGCCCCTCCCGCCCGCCGTCGCCACTCGAGTGAATCGCTCGGAGCGATATGCGAAACAGCGCCGGATCGATCGCCCGGATCGATTGCTCCAGGGCCGGCGGCCCGAGCGGCACCACCTGGAACAGCCAACGGATCCTGTCCGAGACGGCCGGCGATGGATCGCGCAGGTACGGCACGAGCTGCTCGAGCACGGCCGCGTCGCGCGGCAACAATCGAGTCAGCGTGTGTGCGGCCCATTCGCGGATGGCGGGGTCCGCAGTGGCGAGCGCGGACACGACGCGGGGGACGATGCGGGGGTCGGACGGCGCCAGGCACGACAGCAGGCGGAGTCCTTCCGCATCGCGATAGAGGAGCGGCGGGATGTCCCCGACGCCGAAGTCGTCGCTGAGCGACTCGTGCTTCGTGATCTCGCACATGATGTCGACGACCTCGCTGGTCAACGGCTCGCGCAGAAGCTTTGCCGCTCCGTCGGCCGCGATGGCGTGAAACTCGGCGCGGTGAAGCCAGCCCACCAGGACGGCGAAGTGCGCCAGCTCGAGCTGCAGCGCCGACACGTTGAGGCTCCTGACGAGCTGCATGACCTGGCGGCGCGCACCGTCCAGGTTCTCGATCTCCGCCAGCACGGACGCCTCGCTCGGGGAAAGGCTTTCGGGCGGGTGCCGCGACAGCAGCACCTGCAGCGTCGGTGCGAAGGTGAGAGCGTCCTGGCGCAGCAATAGTCCGTAGGCGATGCGCAGGCGTTCGACGAGCGGAATGGATTCGTCGTAGAGCGCGCAGATGTGCCTGCGGTCGATCTCGCCGCTCTCCTCGGGCGTGAGCCCGGTCACCTGGGAGAGTGACGTGCCCCCGAAGGCGGCGAACAGAGCGCGGTTTCGGGTCGTGTCGTGCCCCGCGTGCCGCAGGGTTTCGGTGTAGTTGCCGGTGGAGCGGAAATAGCGCGCCAGCATCGCCGCGGAGTACTCCCCGCGTGGGGCGACCGACGAGAAGCCGTAGATTCTCGGGACCCCGGCGAAGATCCGGCGCAGCGACTCGCGAAAGCTCGGCCCGAGAGGCCCGTAGCGAATCTGCACGACGCGCTCCGCCGCGGCCCGATCGAAGCCGTGGTCGAGAAGCACGCGCAGGTACTGCTCGGGGCTGCGGCTGTCCTCGTTCTTGGTCGCCAGCGTGTTGCACGCCAGCAGGAACACCTCTCGCGGCCGCCGGAACAGGCCCGCGCAACGCGCCTGACAGGACGCCTCCTCCATCTGCTGGAGGCTCAGCGACGGACCGTCTTTGCCGAAGAAGCGCCCGGCGAACTCGCCCGAGAAGACCAGCAGATCGCAGGACGTCCGCGGTGTGCACGCGTCGGCGAGCCAGGACGTCCCAGCGGCTCTGGATGCGCCCGGCTGCGGTGACGGGCTGGCGGCTCGAATGTCGACGAACGCGAAGCGCTGCTGGATCGAGGGTCGATTTGAACACCGCCGTCTCGTCCGGATCGTTCAGCGAGACGAAGCACGCCGTCGAGCGGCTCGACGGCTGCGCCCCAGCCGGCGCCGCCAGCGCCGCTGCACCGAGCAACGCCAAGACCAGACAACGGATTCCGGCGCCTCCTGCGCAATGCCGTGCGGCTCCGAACGGCTGCCGGCGCGCCTGATCTCTGCGGTTGAACATGAGCCGATCCAAC
The DNA here is from genome assembly GCA_963721115.1 of uncultured bacterium. Classification (GTDB taxonomy): domain Bacteria; phylum Desulfobacterota; class Binatia; order HRBIN30; family CADEER01; genus CAVRIA01. The sequence goes on along the minus strand of CAVRIA010000008.1, from coordinate 490,580 downwards.
GATCCGCCGTTTCCGGGCGGACACGACCGGGAACGGAGGAACAGTGCAGCATTGGCAGTGCCATCGGCTCATCCACGGGGCCTCATGCGCTTTCCGGGAGTCGAGCCGCGTGCGCGCTCCGAGTTCTGAAAATGTGCTCCAATGTTGGAGTGTGGAAGAGGGGCGTGACCGGGCCTTGTCCATTCATTCGAGCTGTCGGTGCGGCGGCCGAAGGTTGTTGGGTTGTTGGTTGTTCGTTCTTGAGGCTCCAACAACCAAAAGCTCAACAACCAACAACCTGGCGGGGCGGCTGGGCGGATTGTTGGGCAAAGACCGGTGACCGGTAGAGCGAGGCGAGGCGGAGGAGGCTTCCAGCAAGCGCAGAGATCAGAGAGCCTCGCTCGCTGTCCAGATGCCGATGCCCATCGCCGTGCGGTCCGAGCCGATCTCGCGGTGCGGGCGCAGGAGGATGAGCTTCTGGCCTTCGTCCACCTCGTCCCAGAAGCGCCGTACGCCGCGCGTGTGGCTGGTCCCGCCGGCGACGTCGTGCAGGGCGAGGAAGCGATGCGGGTAGCCCCGGTTGATCTCGAAGTCGCGGCGCACCGCCCGGTAGTGGTGGTTGGCGTCGATGAAGACCAGGTCGATGGAGCCCAGCGACTCCCGCCAACACCGAAACGCGTCCGACGCGGAGTCGCCTTCGAAGTACCGCGCTTCGGGCGGCAGCGAGATGGAGAGGCCGTGCCTGCGGGCGTAGCCGTCGTCGCAGGCCGCCACGCGGTCGAAGGAGAAGAGGCGCTGCAGCGCGCAGAGAAGCCGTCCCGTCCAGATGCCGATCTCGAGGTAGCTGCGAACGCGTCTCGCCTCGATGAACTCGCACAGGGCGATCAGCTCCGCGCGGTTCTGCAGGATGCAATCGTCGAGCGGCTCGCCGCAGCGCTCGTAGACCTCTTGCGTGCGGCGATCCCAGCAGCGGTCGTGGCGCAGCTCGTGGCCAAAGTCGCGCCCGCTCACGCTTCGATCCACATCGCCCGGCGCACCGCGCGGTACTCGTCCGTGCGCCGCCCGTCCCGATCGCGTAGGACGAGCGCCGGCGCGTCGGCGCGGCGAGCCTCGCCCTGCCTCGCGCAGACGAACAGCGCGATCGACGGCGATCTTCCCTCGCGAAAGACGATCCCCCGACGGCTCAGCAGGGCGAGCCCGGCGCGTGGCACGGCCTGCTCCGGACGCTCGTCGCCGTCGCGGTGGCAGAAGCAGAAGCGCCCGCAGCGAGCCAGGTGACGGGCCGCCACCCGGCAGTAGTCGAAGACGTCGCCGTGCAGCTCGAGCCGCGCGGCGGCGCGCTGGGGATGGGGAGAGCGCGACGACCGCGCCGCCGGTAGATAGGGAGGGTTGGCGGTGATCAGATCGAAGAGCGCGCCCTCCGGTAGGGCGGCAGCGTCGCGCAGATCGACGTGTCGAATCGAAACTCGGTCCTGGATGCCGTTGTGCGACAGGGTCCGGCGCAGCAGCCCGACACTGACCTCCTGTACCTCGACGGCGGTCAGGCGCGCCGTCGCCTCGAGGCGGAGCAGCGCCAGCAGGCCGACCGCGCCGACGCCCGCGCCGAGATCGAGCACCCGCTGTGCGGTCGGACCGCTCGAGACCGCCGCCCACGCCGTCAGGACGTCGTCGCTCGCGTAGCGGTGGCCGTATCGCAGCTGATGGATCCACCAATCGCCGGCCAGGCGATCGAGCGTGATCTCGTCGCGCCGGGGCGCGGTGGTCGAGAGGGTCTCCGATGCTGCGGGGGGAAGTTCCATGACGGGGCTGGCCGCGCTTCTATTTCACGTGCCGTCGTTCGTCCAGTAGGAATCGGCTCTGAAGGCGTTGGCGGGACCGGGCGGGCGTCAGCCTCGCGCACGGCTTCACCACCGCGCCACTCTCTGCCGATCTCGCTCTCCCGCCTCTTCGAACGGTCGAGACCTTCGGTTCTGATTTCCAACCCCAACAACCAACAGCTCAACAACCCAACAACCTGCCCTTTCCCGCCTCTTCGAAAGGTCGAGACCTTGGAGTTTGATCAAGACCCAAGACCCAACAACCAACAGCCTAACAACGTAACAACCTGCCCTTTCATCACTGAGGCTTGAATCCGTCCCATGCTGGTTTCCAACCGCCGGCGCCGGTAGAGTCGTCCGCGTGCGCGTCCTGCTCCTGAACAGCCGCCTCTCCGAGCGCGGGGGGGCGGATCGCTGGCTGCTCGGCGTGCTGGCGCGCCTGCAGGGACGAGTCGAGACGCTGCTGGCGGTCGGCTACGAGGACGGCGCCCTGCCGGCGCCAGAGCGCGCGCGCATCGGACGCGCGGTGCGCCTCAAGGGGCTCGACGGGCGCGGCCTGGGACGGCGCGCGGCGGGGGCGGCGGAGCGGTTGCGCCGGCTGATCGACGACTTCGCGCCGCACGTCGTCCACGCCAACGACGTCACCGACCCCGACCTTCTCGAGGTGGTCGCCGCCTGTGGGCGGGGCGTGCAGACGGTTCAGGACCACCGCTTCTTCTGTCCCGGCCGCGGCAAGGTCGACGCCGCGGAGCGGCCCTGCCACGATCCGATGGGAGAGTCGTGCCTGCGCTGCTTCGAGGACGCGGCCTACGGAGAGCGCGTCATCGACCTCACGCGCCAGCGCCTCGCGCCACTGCACAGGATGAAGCGCATTACGGTGCTGTCGCGCTACATGGCGCGCGAGCTCGCCGCCGTCGGGGTGCCGCCGGAGCGCATCGCCCGCATTCCTCCCTTCGTCGACGGCTTGGCGATCGAGCCCGCTCCGCTCGCCGGCGCGGGACGCGGCGAGTTTCACCTCATGGCCGGCCGCCTCACGTCGCACAAGGGAGTCGAGGTGGCGCTGGCGGCGGCCCGCGCCCTGCGCACCGATCTCCCCCTCGTCGTCGCCGGCGACGGACCGCTCGCCGGAACCGTGGCGGCGGCGGCGCACCGCCCCGGCGCACGACTTCGCTTCGAAGGTTGGGCGGACCGGCGCGCGCTGGCCGCGCTGCTGCGGCGGGCGCGCAGCCTCTGGCTGCCCGGTCTGTGGGCGGAACCCTTCGGCATCGCCGGTCTGGAGGCCATGGCCGCCGGCGTGCCGGTGATCTCGAGCGGCGGCGGCGGCGTGTCCGACTGGCTGGCCGACGGGGAAACCGGCCTTCTTGTGGAGCCCGGCTCCGCCGCCGCCCTGGCGCGCGCGGCCGACCGGTTGGCCGCGCAGCCCGAGCTCGCCGAGCGGTTGGGGCGCAACGGCCGCCAGCGCGCCGCCCGCTGCTTCGTTCCCGACGAGATCATGGGGCAGCTGCTGGCCCTCTACGCGGCCGTGGCCTGCTAGACCTGGTGTGCGTCGTTGGCGTTGGGGACGCGGCGGAGGAGCGGCTCGAGCCGCCGCCTCCGGTCACGGCGCCTCGCAGAGGAGCGAGAAGCGATCGTCGTCCCGCCGCGTCGGGCTGGTCACGCCGAGCCGCACGTCGGCCAGACCGGAGCCGCCGCCGCGGCGCTCGACGACGAGCGGAAACGCTTCGGTGCACGTGCTCGAGGCCTGCAGTGGGAAAAGGGGCAGAGAGGCGCTGAGACTGTCGGCGTTGGAGCGCTCGACGCTCCCGGGCGCCGCGCCGGACCGGGGCGAGAAGAGGTGGAACGACGTGAGTGGCTCGTCGATGGCGCATTGCGGCAGCAAGGGGTCGGGGATGTTGAAGCAGAGCGATAGCAGGAAGGTGCAATGGCCAATCTGCGTGTCCGCGTCGCACGCCGGATCGTTGTCGGTGCAGACGGCGAGCGGACGCCGTCCTTGCCGCACGATGTTGGGGGGAATGAAGTTCCACTCGAGCATGCAGTCGCTCGCCCGGCTGCCGCCGCCGCGGGCGACCTCGACGTTCTCGCTCACCGCGTTCAGCGCCGCCAAGGCGTCGACGCGCGGCGTCGTGCGGCCGCTGCGCGCATCGAATACCGGAACGCCGGTGCGGCGCAGGGCCTCGTCGATCTCGTCGGCGCTCGCCGACGGGCGGGCCGAGAGCAGGAGGGCGGCCGTGCCCGCCGCGTGCGGGGTCGCCATCGACGTCCCCTCCATCGTCGACAGCCCGCCGTTGGGTCCGTCCGAGACGATGCCCACCCCCGGCGCGAGGAGATCGAGCAGGGGACCGCCATCGCTGAACGGCGCGACCCGATCCGCGCCGTCGACGGCGCCCACGGCGATGGTCGGCTCGACGCAGGCGGGTGACGTCAGCACTCGCGCGTTCCCGCCGTTGCCGGCGGCGGCAAAGACCAGTGTACCGCGCTGGCGCAGGTGTCCGATGACGCCGGCGAAGAGCATGTTGTCGGCGCAGCCGTCTCCGGTGCAGTTGTTGGCGCAGTCGCCCGTGTACACCGCGAAGCTCGACAGGCTCATGTTGACGACGCGGACGTCCGGCCGGTTGGCGTCGATCCAGTCGAGTGCGGCGATCCAGTCGGAGAGATAGCCGTTGTTCCTGTCGTCGAGCACGCGGATGGCGACCAGCTTCGCCTGCGGCGCCACGCCGACCGAGGAGACGTGCCCGCGCGACAGGGCGATGCCCGCGACGTGCTCGCCGTGCGGATTGCCGAGCGCGGCGCTGCCCGGCCCCGACGCCCGCGCGATCCCCCCCGGACAGCACAGCTCGCGTCCGCAGAAGCACTCCTCGTGCACCAGTGCGCCGGCGAGGTCCGGGTGGCTGGCGTCGACCCCCGCGTCGACGATGGCCATCACGACGCCGTTCCCGCCGATGCCCCGCTCGTGCACCCGATCGGCGCGGATCTGCGGCACCGAGTGCGCCAGGGCGGCATGGCCGGGCGCGTCGAGGTCGACGCGGACGACATCCGGCGACGAGGCGAGCGCGGCCAGCCCGTCGGCGGATACGGTGGCGACGAAGCCGGGTACGGTCGCATAGGCGTGGATCACCTCGACATCGCGCCGGGCCATGCGCTGCAGGACCCGCGAGCGTACGCCGTCGATCAGAGAGCGCCGCCGTCCGATCGAAGCGCCGCCGCCGTCGGGTGTCTTCAAGACGATGGCGACGGTCGCTTGCCCGTCGGCGCGCACCCGATCCATCGCCCCGCGTCCCACCACCTCGGCGCGCGCGCTGCCGCCCACCGCCAACGCCAGCACCAACGCCAGCGCAAACCGCCGACTCATGGCGGCATTAGATGGGCGCGGCGAGACGCGGTCAAGCGGTGGGAGTATTGGAGTGATGCAGTGTTCTCTGTTCTTTGTGATCAACGGGGAGGCGGCGGGGCTCTTTGTCTCCGCCGTTTGTCTGGACTCTTGCGGAAAGACCCCGCCGCCCCTCGGGTGGACCCCCCGTTGTTGGTGCGGGGCTGCGCCCCCGCGGCCCCTCGAGGGCGAAACCTACGGTTGTCGCCCTCGAGCTCCCACTTCCCTTGAACGCTGCGCGGGCAAATAGGGTGTAGTAGTCGCCCCGCGGCCAGGTAGCGCAGTTCGAGTGAGCAATCCGGTCGACCACCACCCTTCTTGCGCGGCTCTGCCCGAACCGCGTCCACGCGCGCGTTCGACGGGATCGGTGTGTCGCAACGAGACATGCGGTCGAAACACCTCGATCGAGCGTAGCTGCGCACACCGAGCGAAGCGAAGGAAGAAGAAATTAAAACTCCAAGGCCTCGACCTTTCGAAGAGGCGGGAGGGCGAGATCGGCAACGAGTGGCGCGGTGGTGAAGCCGTGCGCGAGACCGAGGGAGTCGTCTCCCGTCAGTGGCGCGTAGATTCAGGCAGTGGGGCGTCTCCCGTTACGCGCGCCAACCGCCAGGTCCGGTGCTGAGCGGGGAAGCACATTCGCCTCGGAGCGGAGCCACCGGAGAGAGGGGCTCGGGGAGGGAACCGCGGCGTCTGAGCGGTTCCCTCCCCGGAGGGGCCGCAGGGGCGCAAGCCCCGCGCAGAACAGACCGGTTCCTTGTGATCAAAGGGGGGTGGGGTTTTTGTCTCCGACCGAGTCCGGCATCCAACGGACCCCCGCCGCCCCTCGGGTGGACCCCGTTTTGTCGGTGCGGGGCTGGCGCCCCCGCACCCCTCGAGGGCGAAACCTACGGTTGTCGCCCTCGAGCTCCCACTTCCCTTGAACGCTGCGCGGGCAAATAGGGTGTAGTGGTCGCCCCGCGGCCAGGTAGCGCAGTTCGAGTGAGCAATCCGGTCGACCACCACCCTTCTTGCGCGGCTCTGCCCGAACCGCGTCCGCGCGCGCGTTTGAAGACGGCGGTGTGCTCGGAACGAGGCATGCGGTCTGAGTTGCAGGTTGTTGGGTTGTTGAGTTGTTGGTTGTTGAGTTGTTGGTTGTTGGGAGCCACCAGAGAGAGGGGCTCGGGGAGGGAATCTCTCTTGTGGTGTAGGCCTCCGGCCTGCATAGCGGTCCATCGGACCGCTCTCTCCCCCTCCAACCCAGCCCCGTGCAGGCGGGACGCCCGCACCACAATCAACTGCCGACAACTGCCGATGCGGCCGCGGGGACCGCGGGCGGACTTCGAAGAGGCCCAGCAGAGAAGCGCCCACGAGTGGCGCGCCGGTGAACCCGGCTTGAAAAGCCCAACAACCAGCGGAGCCACCGGAGAGAGGGGGAGGGGAGGGAACCGGAACCGCGGGTTGTTACGTTGTTGAGCTGTTGGCTGTTGGGTTCGGAAGGGAATTTAGATCCAAAAGCCGCTGCAGGGGCGCAAGCCCCGCACAAAACAAACCGGTCCCTTGTGATCAACGGGGAGGCGGAGGGGCTTCTTGCCTCGACATTCCACCATGCCGGACCCGAGGCAGGAAACTCGAGTAGGAAACCCCTCGCCGCTCGCGCCCCATTCCCACTGGATTGACGCGTCCGGCGCGCAGGCGATATGCGCAGGCGTCGAATGGCGGAGAGCAGGCGGCAGATCGCGGTTTTCGGGGCGACCGGCTACACCGGACGCTTGATCGCGCACGAGCTGCAGCGGCACGGGGCGCCGCTGCTGTTGGCGGGGCGCAACGCCGACAAGCTGTGCCGGCTCGCCGCCGACCTCGCGAAGGCCGATACGCTGGTCGCGGACGTGCGCGATCGGGCGTCGCTCGACGTCTTGGCGCAGCGCGCCCGGGTGATCGTCAACTGCGTCGGCCCGTTCGTCGACTACGGCGAGCCGGTGGTGCGCGCCGCCATCGCCGCCGGCGCTCACTACGTCGACACCACCGGCGAGCAGCCGTTCCTCAAGGCCATGCTCGTGCACGACACGTGGGCGAAGCGGCAGGAGGTCGCGGTCATCCCCGCCCTCGCCTTCGAAATCGCGATCTCCGATTGCGCCGCCGACCTCGCCGCCGCCGACCTGGAGGAGGTGCGGACCGTCACGGTCACCTACGTCACCCGCTTCCACGCCAGCCAGGGAACCAAGCGCACGGCCCTGCGCATGCTGCAGTCGAGCGGTTTCGCCTGGGTCGACGGAGAGTGGATCGAGGAGGCCCCCGCCCGCCGCATGACCTTCGTCGATCTCCCCGACCCCGTCGGCCGCGTTGCCGCGATCAGCTTCCCGAGCGCCGAGGTGATCAGCATCCCGAGCCACGTTCCCGCCCGCCAGGTGCGCGTCTATCTCGCCGTCCCGCGCATCGCCGCGCGCGTGCTCTCCTCGACCGGCGCGGCGCTCACCGGGATGGCGCGCTCGCCGCTCGGCGGCCTCGTGGCGCGCTTCCTCGGCGACGGCACGGAGGGACCCGACGAGGCGACGCGGCGGCGCGACACCTTCCACGTCGCGGTCGACGTCGACGGAACGCGCCGCGGCAAACCGGCGCGCCAGCGCGTGATCGTGCGCGGGCGCGACCCGTACGGTCTCACCGCCGCCATCGCCAGGCAGGGCGCCCTGCTGCTGTCGGCAGGCGGGCGGCGCGCCGCCGGCGTTCTCGCGCCCGCCGCGGCCTTCGACGCGAAGAAGTTCCTCGACGGCCTGCAGAGCGAGGGCGTCACCTACGAGGTGCTGCGGGACTGAAGCGGCAGCGCCGTGATGTTTCGAACGCGACGCGCGGAGCCCGGCGGCAGCCGCCGCTCGATGGTGCTGGGGCGAGGAGGGATGGTCTGCACCAGTCAGCCCCTGGCCTCCTTCGCCGGCGCCGAGATGCTGCGCGGCGGCGGCAACGCGATGGACGCCGCGGTGTGCGCGGCAGCCGTGCTGGGTGTCGTCGAGCCGTTCGGCACCGGCGTCGGCGGCGACTGCTTCGCGCTCGCCTGGAACGCCGCGGAGAAGACGCTGCACGGCCTGAACGGCAGCGGCCGCGCGCCGCGGGCGGCGACACCGGAGGCCTTCGCGCGCGCCGGGCTGCAGCGCATGCCCGCCCACGGCATGCTGCCGGTGACCGTTCCCGGCGCCGTCGACGCCTGGTGCCAGGCGCTGTCGCGTCTGGGCTCGCGCCCGCTCGCCGAGGTGCTCGCCGCCGCCGTTCAGTACGCGGAGGACGGCTTCCCGGTGAGCGAGGTGATCGCGCACCAGTGGGGCCTCGCCATGGGCCTGCTGCAGGAGCCCGAGGCAATCGCGGCATTCGGCGTCGGCGGGCGGGCGCCGCGTCTGGGCGAGGTCGTCCGCCTGCCCGATCTCGGGCGCAGCCTGCGCGCCGTCGCCGCCGGCGGCGCCGACGCGTTCTATCGCGGCGAGCTGGCCGAGCGCATCGTCGCCTTCTCCAAGGCGCACGGCGGTTGGCACGAGCTGGACGATTTCGCCGCGCACCGCTCGACCTGGGTGGAGCCCATCTCGACCGAGTACCGCGGCTTTCGTCTGTGCGAGATCCCGCCCAACGGCCAGGGGCTGGCGGCGCTCGAGGCCCTGAACATCCTCGAGTGCTTCGATCTGTCCGCGACTCGGCATGGATTCACCGGCGGCGAGCCATCTGCGGATCGAGGCGGTGAAGCTCGCCTATGCCGATCGCGACCGCTACATCGCCGACCCCGAGATGGCCGCCGTGCCGACGGCGCAGCTCCTCTCCAAGGACTACGCGCAGGGACGCGCCGCCCTCATCCAGCCGGCCAAGGCGCGCAAGTCGCCGGCGCCCGGCGCGCTGCCGTTCGGAACCGATACGGTCTACCTGACCACCGCCGACGCACACGGCAACGTCGTGTCCTTCATCAACAGCCTGTTCTTTCCGTTCGGGTCCGGCATGGTGGTCCCCGGCACGGGCATCGCGCTGCACAACCGCGGCTTCGGCTTCTCGCTCGACGCCGCCCACCGCAACTGTATCGCGCCCGGCAAGCGCCCCTTCCACACCATCATTCCGGCCATGCTGTTCAAAGACGGCGCGCCGCTGGTCTCGTTCGGCATCATGGGCGGCGACATGCAGGCGCAGGCCCACGTGCAGTTCGTCTCCAACCTGGTCGACTTCGACTGCAACGTCCAGGAAGCGCTCGACCGGCCGCGCTTCCACTACCTCGACACCGATCGCGTCGCCCTGGAGCGCGATCTCGCCCGCAGCGCAGGCGAGGAGCTGCGCCGCATGGGACACGTGATCGAGGACGAGCTCGCCGCGCTGGCCGCGCGGCGGCTTCGGCGGCGGGCAGGCGATCGCCGTCGATCCCGCGACGGGCGCCTACTGGGGCGGCTCGGACTGCCGCAAAGACGGTTGCGCGATCGGCTTCTGACCGGCCGCACCCCAGCACGTCTGCACGTCCACACGTCCACACGTCCGCACGTCCGCACGTCCTCTCCGTTGCGATCTGGCTGGCCGCCTCGCACAGGCCGCGCCGACTGCGCACGGGCGCGCGCCGAACGCGCCGGCGGCGTTTGGCCGTTCAAGGAGTCGGCAAACGGCGCGGAAGCAGCGCTGCGGCGATTCTTCCGTTCGTCGTCGCCTAGATCCGGTCGCCGTACCGTGCATGGCATTGCCGTTGCTCACTAGCCTAGCGGACGAGCTGATTCGTCGGCGAGAGAACGAATATGGCGTGCACGGAAGCGTTTCATCTCCGATACGGTAGCGGCCACGCGGCGATGTCTACCGCTCTCAGCATCATCGTGTGGCGCACGACCGGAAGCGACATGGAGTGGGTCTTCACCTACGTCGGCGCCTGCGATGCTCTGGTCGTCGTCGCGCTTCTGCAACACGTCGAGATCCTCACCGGCGGCGCGGCGGGCGCCGAGTGGTACGTCGAGGTCATCGCCTCCGGATACGATCTGCCTCTGCTCGGTCACGTGAAGGACAGCTTCCGGAGCCTGCGTGGAAGGGGCCTGCACCAGCGTCTCGTGATCGTCCCGCGCCGCTCCGCGGCGGGCAGCGCCTCGCTGGCGACCTCGGTCCCGGCGGCGTTCGATCGCGGCGCGGCCATCTTGCACTGACGCGCAATCGGCCCCGATGGGGCTGGCGGCGGCCGCTCGCCGATGGTAGCCAGGAGTCGATGTCCGCCGTGCGCCAGGTCTACGAGGGTCGCATCGTCAGCCTGCGTCTCGAGGAAGTGAGCCTACCGAACGGCGCCGTGGTCACCTTGGAGATCGTCCACCATCCCGGGGCGGCGGCGATCGTCGCCGTCGACGACCGTGAGGAGGTGGCGCTGCTCCGGCAGTACCGCCACGCCGCCGGCGGCTTCATCTGGGAGGTTCCGGCGGGGACGCTGAAAGGCGACGAGACGCCGGGCTCCTGCGCGGCGCGAGAGCTGCGGGAGGAAGCGGGGCTGGACGCCGCGGAGTGGACGGAGCTCGGTTGGATCTTCACCACGCCGGGATTCTGCGACGAGCGGATCTGGCTCTTCCTCGCTCGAGGTCTTTCGTCCTGCGATCAGCAGCTCGACGAGGACGAGGTGCTGACCATCAGCAAGGTCCCGCTGACCCGCGCCATCGACATGATCCGCGACGGCGAGATTCGCGACGCCAAGTCGATTGCCGCGTTGCACCACGCGGCGGCCCGGCTGCGGACGCCCGAGCGCTGAGGCGCGCGCCGCGGGCGGGCCGCTCGCCGGCGCGGTGGCGATGTCAGCTCCAGCCGACCGCGGCGGGAGCCGCGCGACCGGAGAGCTCGGACGGAGACGACGACGCCTCGGTCTGCGTGCCTGCCGACGCGCCCGGAGACGCACTCAGGGGCAGGCGGATGCGGAACCAGGCGCCCTTCGATGCGCCCCGATCGAGCTCGATCGCGCCGCCGTGCGCGTCGACGATGGCGCCCGCGATGTAGAGGCCGAGACCCGTGCTGCGCCGGCCGCGGACTTCCGCGCCGCTCTGGAACTGTGCGAACAGGTGGGCGGCGCGCTCGGGAGCCACTCCCGGGCCGCTGTCGCCGATCGTGGTCTCGGCCCACGCACCGTCCGCCCGGGTGCGACAGGTGATCTCTCCGCCCTCGGGCGTGAACTTCACCGCGTTGTCGAGCAGGTTGGCCAGGGAGCGTTCGATCTGCTGCGGGTCGACCCATGCGGCTGGAAGATCGGGAGCCAGCTCCAGATGGACGCGCAGCTTCTTGAGCTCGAAGGACGGCCCGTAGACGTCGAAGAGGTCCTGAATGATCCGGTTGAGCGAGACCTGGCGGGGCACAACCCGCATGCCGCGCGACTCGATGCGAGCGAAGTTCAGGAAGTTCAGGGTCAGCGCCTCCATGCGCCGCAGGTTGACCATCACCTGCGCCGCCATCGTCCGCTCCGGCGAGTGAGCCTCGCCCAGCTGATCGTACAGAATCGCCGCCGACTGCTGCGCCGCCCACAGCGGCTGCTTGAGATCGTGCGTGATCAGGGAGAGGAACTCGGTGCGCGCCATCTCGCGCTGCCGCGCCGCGATCGCGGCCGCCTGCCCGCGGCGCACGCGATCGACGAAGAAGCCGTAGAACGCTCCGGCCAGGAGAAAAAACGGGAGGCGCAGGAGGATGGCGGGCTGCAGGACCTCCCCCAGGCCGTGGCGGGCCAGCAGGAACGCGAGGTACGCAATGCAGGTCACCACCGGAGCGAGAATGGTCACCAGCATGCGGTCGCTGATCGAGGCCAGCAGGATGATGACGAAGTAGAAGACGAAGACGTCCGTGTTGGCGTTGGGCAGGAGGTAGAGGGCGAGGGAAATGACCGCCGTGTCGGTCAGAATGAGGCCGATGTCGAACGGCGCACGGGCCAGGTAGCGGTCGGGGAGCAGGGCGATGATCAGGTTGCTGCCGAGGTACAGGACGACGAGGAGGATTTGCGCCGGCGGCACGTGCATGGAGTCGGAGCTGAAGACCAGCAGGTAGCCGATGGCCAAGGTCAGACCGGTGCGCACCAGCAGCAGCAGCCGCCGCTTCTCGCGCAGGTTCTCTTTCCCCTCGGCCTGCGGCAGGGCTGCTTTGGCGGTCGTCTCGGGGGCGGGTTCAGCTCCCCGCCGCGGTCGCGCTTGCATCGATTCCGTTGCCGATTCCATGCTCCGTCCCTGGACCGCCGGCCCTGTCGCGTTCACAGCTCGGCCCCGCTCGGGCGCGGCCCGTGCGCCGCGGCCACATTTCATTCCGCATACCACCGCGTCAGCCTTTACGCGGAAGCACTTCGCGTGCCCGGCGCAACGAGGGCACGTCTTGGTAGCAAGAACCGGCGGGGGGAGCCCGACAACGGCGTCACCCCGGCCCTTGGTCAGGCGAAAACGTCGCTGCGATGACGGGAAGACGGGAAAACGGTCACGGGACCGGAGCCGCAGCGGTGTGCGCATTGACCCGATGCGGCCCTTCGGGCTAGCCAGACGGAATGGATCTCTCGTACTCGCCGGCGGAGGAGCGCTTTCGCCTCGAGCTGCGAAGCTGGCTGCGAGCCCACCCGCCGGGGCCCGAGCCCGAGGACCTCGACGCCTGGGTCGCCTACGGCAAGGCCTGGCAGCGCCGGCTCTACGAAGCAGGCTGGTGCGGCGTACACTGGCCGGCGGCGTACGGCGGCCGTGGCGCCTCCCTGATCGAGCAGATTCTCTTCCAGGAGGAGATGGCGCGCGCCAAGGCGCCCTTGCTGATCAACCTCGCCGGTCTGACGATGGTGGGCCCGGTGCTCATCGCCTGCGGCACGGAGGAGCAGAAGCGGCGCTACCTCGAGCCGATCCTGTCGGCCGAGGAGATCTGGTGCCAGGGGTTCTCCGAGCCCAACGCCGGATCCGACCTGGCGGCCCTCAAGACCCGCGCGGTGCTCGACGGCGACTCGTTCGTCGTCAACGGACAGAAGGTGTGGACCAGCTTCGCGCGCTACGCCGACTGGTGCCTTCTGCTGGTGCGCACCGATCCCGAGGCGGCCAAGCACAAGGGCATCACCTGCCTGCTCGTCGACATGCACAGCCCCGGCATCACCGTGCGGCCTCTGCGGCAGATCAGCGGCGACGACGACTTCAACGAGGTCTTCTTCGAGGATGTGCGGGTGCCGCGCGCCAACGTCGTCGGACGGGTCGACGGCGGCTGGGAGATCACCATCACCACCCTCATGCACGAGCGGCAGACGCTGACCTTCAGCCGCCAGCTGCAGTCGAGCATCGCCCTCGCCGAGCTCATCGAGACCGCCGCGCGGTTCCCGTCGAACGGCCGCCCCGCGGCCGTCGACCCGCTGCTCCGGCAGCGGCTCGCCGCCGCCTACATCGACAGCCAGGCGATGCGCTTCACGGCGCTGCGCAACCTGACGCGCGTCCTGCGCGGCGGCATTCCCGGACCGGAGGGATCGATCGAGAAGCTGTTCTGGAGCGAGATGTACCAGCGCATGCTGGAGACGGCGCTGGAGATGGAAGGGCCGTACGCCCAGCTGGTCGAGGGCTCCCCGCGCGCCGTCGACGGCGGGCGCTGGCCGCACCTCTTCCTCTACTCGCGCGGGCGCACCATCGCGGCGGGCTCTTCCGAGATCCAGCGCAACATCATCGCCGAGCGCGTGCTCGGGCTGCCGCGCGGTCGCTGACGGCATGGCCGATCGGCCCCAACGAGTCGTGACCGATTCCATGCTCGGGCTGTCCATGCCCGACGTCGACGTGTGGTCGGAGCGGGTCGCGGTCGTGCTCGGACAGAACCCGGGGCCGTTCACCGGCCCGGGGACGAACACCTACCTGATCGGCACCGGCCGCCGGCCGCTGTTGCTCGACACCGGTCAGGGAGTGCCGCAGTATCTGCCCTTGCTGGAGCGCGGGCTGCGGGAGACGCGCGGCGCCGAGGAGCTGCAGGAGATCGTGCTCACGCACGGCCACGAGGACCACCTCGGCGGCGTGCGCCGGCGTGCGCCAGCGCTTCGGCCCGCTGCGCGTCTCGAAGAAGCCGTGGGCGAAGCTGGACGGTGCCCTGTCGGCGCATCCCATCGACGAGGGGAGCGTCGTCGAGACCGACGGGGCGACGCTGCGGGCGCTGTGGACGCCCGGGCACGCCTGGGACCACCTCTGCTTCTACCTCGACGAGGAGAAGGCTCTGTTCAGCGGCGACGTCGTTCTCGGCGCCGGCACCACCGTGATCCCGCCGGACGGCGACCTCGGGGACTACCTCGACTCCTTGCGCCGCCTCCTCGACCTCGACCTGGCGGTGATCTATCCGGCCCACGGCCCGGCCATCCGCCAGCCGCGCGCCAAGGTCGAGTCCTACCTCGCCCATCGCGCCCTGCGCGACGCGCAGATCCTGGACGGCCTGCGGGCCGGCGCGCGCACGGTGCCGGAGATGGTCGAGCGCATCTACACCGACGTACCGGTGTTCCTCCACCCCGCCGCCGCGATGTCCGTCGCCGCGCACCTGCGCAAGCTCGAACGCGAAGGCGCCGTGCGCCGCGACGGCGACGACTGGGAGATCCGCTGACCCGGGTGCGGGCTCACCCCCGCTCGGAGCAGCAGAGGCGGACCAGCTCGCGCACATGGGACGCGCTCGCGTCCTCCAGATGGTGGACGAGGTCGATCGCCTTCTCCATCCTCTCCTTGCGCAGCGTGTAGCGGGTCTCGCGGCGGAACTTGTCCTCCACGGCCTTGCGCCGATCGTCGAACGGGCGGGCGCCGCTGCCGAACGGGGTTTCCTGCTCGAGCTCGAACGAGCGGCCGTCCTCCATGTCGATGCGGACGCGCGCCGCGAAGTCCATCTTGAAGCCGTTCAGGTCGGCGGTCTCCAGATCGAAGCTGCTCTCCGCCTGCGCGGGAGCGTCCTTCACCGGCGCACGCTCGGCGGCGCGGCGTTCCATTTCGGGGTCCAGCGTCAGGCGCACGCGTGCCGCCAGGTCCCAGGTGGCGGCGTCCTTGATGCGGTCGCGGCTGAACTGCCGCGGCGACAGCTCCTTGTCCATCAGGGCCGCGGCCACGTTGTACCCCAGGGATGAGCTGAGGGTGGTCGGCAGCGTGTCCGGTCCCTTGACGAAGGGCGCCGACAGGGCGTCCGCGCTGAGCGCCAGGGACCCCGCCGCCACGTGCACCTCGCGCACCTTGCGCGCGTCGATGTGGTGCTGGCGGACGAGGGTGAGCACGCAGTCCACCACGGCGCCGACGCAAGCCGATCCGGGGTAGACCTTGTAGCTCAAGGTCTCGGTGAGCCACACCGAGCCCATTCCATTGAAGGCGCCGGGCAGCGGATGAGGCGAGAAAACGCGCAGAAAGCCCAGGTCACTCTCGAACACGTCGGCCGATCCGCGCAGGCCGGTCGACGCCAGCTCGGCGGCCCGGACGCCGATGGGCGCCGTCGTGGACGCGAGCAGCGTCTTCGCCTCGGAGCCGAAGAATGCCGGCCGCAAGGTGAAGGCGGGCTGCAGCATCGCGATCCCGATGGCGCTCAGCGTCTGCGCCTGGTCGAGCTTCAGCAGCTTCGCCGCGATGACGGCGCTGCCGATGGTGTGGACGTGCGAGCACATCTGGCCGTTCAGGGGTCCGAGCAGGGTGGCGACCCCGACCCGACCCGCCACCTCGTTGGCGAGAACCTGCGCCAGCAGGAAGTCCTTGCCGCTGATGCCGATCTTCTCCGCCAGCGCCAGCGTGACGAGCACCGCCGAGTGGCCGGTGTGCGCGCCGAAGAGGTAGTCGTCGTAGTCGAGCGCCATGCTGAGCGCCGTGTTGCCGAAGATCGCGTCGTGCACCGACGTGCGCTCGCCGGACGGAATCAGCGTCGCCTCCTTGCCTCCCGCCCACTCCTTGACCGCCCGACTGACCGTTCGCCCGGCTTCGCTGAAGTGACCGGCATGGACCGATGCGATCACACTGAGGATCTGATTCTTGGCCTCTTCGCCGACGCGGCGCGGCAGGTCTTCGTACTGTGCTTTCGCCACCCAATCGGCGATGCGATCGGCAATGGTCGTCGTACTCATTCATCGCCTCCCAAACGGTTCGGAGCGCAGACTGTAGCTGAAGCGATGCACGCTGCGCCAGCGCTTCCCCTTCGGGCGCGGCGGCGCCGCCCCGCGAAACGCTCCAGGTCATAGGGGACATCACCTTGCGGCTCAACCGGTTCGCCCGGGGGCCGTTCCCGTCGACGCGACGTCTTCGACGGAGATGACGTGCAATTGGAGCTTGCGTCAGGGGAGGCTGAGAGAGGAAGGTTAATGCTCAGCCACAGTGCGAATATTGCATTGAAGATAGGCAGAATTGTAAGGTGGAATGGCTTGTAATGTTCGGAAAAGTGCGAAATAAGAAGGCAACGTCACCGCACGAGGGGGAAGAATGGCCGAGCGCGCAAGGAAGAAGAAGCGCGGTAGTGTAGGCGCCGAGATCTTCGAGCAGATTGAAAAGATCGTAGCCGATCAGAAGGTAAGTCGCAGTGCCGCCTTCAGGCGTCTTGGAGAGAAGACCGGTCGGCAACCCGGTACGGTGGCGGCGAACTACTATCGCGTGGCGCGCAAGCGCGGCGCCAAGGTGCGCAAGCGGGCGGGGCGGCGCGGCGCGGCCGGAGCGGGCCAAACGGCGATCGGGCGCGCTCTCGCCGCTCTCGAGCAGGCGGCGGCGCTTCTGCGGCAGCATGCGGCGGAGGTCGTCGCGCTGCGCCAGGAAAACGCGCGCCTGGGACAGATCCGAAAGCTCGTCGGCAGGAAGTGAGCGGCGGGCGCCGCCGCGGCTCGCGCGCCACGCGGCCCGGCGCGCGGAGCCGGCGTCGCGAACCATACGGCCCGCCGCGCGAGATTCCTTGACTCGCTTCCGGGCCGTCCCTACCATGCGGCGCCCTTCACGAAGATGCGCTTCGTCATTCTGTTCATCGCCTCGGCCGCGTTCACCGGCTACTTTCCCGTCGCCTCGGGTACCGTCGGGTCCGCAGTGGCCGTTCCCCTGTTCTGGCTGTTCGACCGCCTCCGCACCGCGTCGGTGCCGCTCTACCTCTTCACCTTCGTCCTGATGATCGCCGGCGCGTGCTGGGTTGCCGGAAAGGCGGAGGAGATCCTGCACGAGCACGACAGCCACAAGATCGTCATCGACGAGGTGGTCGGCTACCTGGCGGCGACCCTGTTCCTCGCCCCGACCTGGCAGCACGCCCTGGTCGCCTTCCTCCTCTTCCGCCTTCTCGACGTCATCAAGCCCTTCCCGGCGGGATACATCGACGAGCATCTGCCCGGTGGGTATGGTGTGGTGCTGGACGATGTCGTATCGGGTCTCTACAGCAATGTCGCCACGCGAATCCTCTTCGCTCTGCTGTGAGTCCGCGCGCGGGGCGCGGCGACGCCCGACGCGCCGGGTGCGGAGCTGAGACATGCGAGCGGCGATTCTCAGCACCGGCGACGAGCTGACCACCGGGCGCACCCTCGACACAAACGCGAACTTCATCGCCGACCAGCTCATCGGAATCGGCGTCGACGTGGCCGCGGTCGTGGTGGTCGGGGACTACCCGGAACGCATCGAATGGGCCTGGCAGGTGGCGTTCGAGCAGGCGGAGGTAGTCCTCTCGACCGGCGGGCTGGGCCCCACCGCCGATGATCTCACGACCGAGACCGTGGGCCGACTCGCGCGGCGGCGGTTGCTGCTCGACCAGTCGGTCGCCGACCGCATCCGCAAGATGTTCGAGGCCATGGGCCGGGTCATGCCGGAGAACAACCTGAAGCAGGCCATGTTCCCCGAGGGGGCGATCGTCATTCCCAACGCCCTGGGGACCGCGCCCGGCTTTCGCTTCGAGATCGAGACCGCCCACGGTCCGCGCCACGGCGTCGTCCTGCCCGGCGTGCCGCGTGAGATGAAGGCGATGCTGGCGCAGGAGGTGCTGCCCTGGCTGCGGCACGTGCGCGGCGGCACCGACGTCTACCGCAGTCACGTCTTCCAGACCTTCGGCATCAGCGAGTCGGCGCTCGACGAGCTGGTCGCCGGCGCCGTCGACCCGGCGGTGGCCCGGGTCGCGTTCCGCGCCGCCTTTCCGCAGATCTCGGTCCGCCTGACCGTGCACGGCTCACCCGATCAGGTCGAGGCGCGCCTGGCCGGCGCCGCCGCCGGCGTGCGCGCGCGGATCGCGCCCTACTGCTATGGCGAGGGCGAGACTACCATGGAAGCGGTGGTCGGCGCGGCGCTGCGGCGCGATGGCGCCACCATCGCCGTCGCGGAGTCGTGCACCGGCGGCCTCATCGGCCATCGCCTGACGGATGTTCCGGGCAGCTCGGCCTACGTCCTCGGCGACGTGGTCGCCTACGGCAACGCCGTCAAGACCTCCGTGCTCGGCGTGCGCCCGCAGACACTCGACGCGTGCGGGGCGGTGAGCTGCGAGGTGGCGGAGGAGATGGCGGCCGGCGTGCGCGTGCTGACGGGCGCCACCGTCGGCCTGGCGACGACCGGCATCGCCGGGCCGGACGGCGGCACGCCCGACAAGCCGGTCGGTACGGTGTGCCTCGGCCTGGCAACCGCCGAGCGCCGCTACAGCCGGCGTTACCAGCTCTGGGGCACGCGCGAGTGGATCAAGCTGCTGACCTCGCAGATCGCTCTCGACTGGGTGCGCCGGATCCAGAACGGCGAAGATCCCACCGCTTCCGCCATCCTTCGCAAATAGCGCCGCGCGGACCCGGATGGTGCCGCGCCGGCGTGCGGCGCGCGGACGCGGCGGCAGATGGAGGCTTGGGTCACGAAAGGCGAGCAGGGAACCCGGGTACGGTCCTTCCTGGCGGTGGAGGTCACACCCGCCGTGCGCGAGGGCCTGGTGTCGCTGAAACGCGAGCTGGCGGCGGCCGGGGCGGACGTGCGCTGGGTTCGCGACCAGGCCCTGCACGTCACCGTCAAGTTCCTCGGCTCGATGGCGGCGGAGAACCTCGCGAGAGCCCGGGGCGCGCTCGCGGCGGCGCTGCGATCCTTTCCCGTCTTTGCGGTCGAGGCGCGCGGCCTCGGGGTCTTTCCCAGCCTGCGAAGGCCGCGCGTGGTGTGGGTCGGAACGCCGGCCGCGGAGCTGGCGCGCCTGTCCGCGGCCATCGACGCGGCGCTCGATCCGCTCGGCGTCGCGCCGGAGTCACGTCCGTTCAAGGGGCACATCACCCTGGGTCGCGTGCGCAGCCCCAAGGGCTGGGCGCGTCTCGAGGAGGCTCTGAAGGTTCACTGGAACGACGACTTCGGGATCTGCGAGGCGAGCGAGCTGGCCGCTTATCGCAGCGACTTGCGCCCCGACGGCGCACTCTATACGAAGCTCTGGACCGTCCCGTTCGACGCCGCCTAGGAGGAGGAGAAGCCCATGGCATTGGATGCGAATCGCGAGCGAGCGCTGGACCTCGCCGTCAGTCAGATCGAGAAGCAGTTCGGCAAGGGCTCCATCATGAAGATGGACGCCGGTGCGTTGGTACCCGACCTGCCGATCATCTCGACCGGATCGCTCGGCCTCGACGTCGCCCTCGGCGTCGGCGGTCTGCCGCGCGGCCGCGTCGTCGAGATCTACGGCCCCGAGTCTTCGGGCAAGACCACGCTGGCGCTGCAGGTCGTCGCCTGCGCGCAGCGCGACGGAGGCGTGTGCGCCTTCGTCGATGCCGAACACGCCCTGGACATGCACTACGCCAAGAAGCTCGGGGTCAAGACCGAGGATCTCCTGATCTCCCAGCCGGACAACGGAGAACAGGCGCTGGAGATCGCCGAGACGCTGGTGCGCAGCGGCGCCATCGACGTCCTGGTGGTGGACTCCGTCGCCGCGCTCGTGCCGCGCGCCGAGATCGAGGGCGAGATGGGCGAGCCGCAGATGGGCCTGCAGGCCCGCTTGATGTCGCAGGCCCTGCGCAAGCTCACCGGCACCATCTCCCGCTCGCAGACGATCATGATCTTCATCAACCAGATCCGCATGAAGATCGGCGTCATGTTCGGAAATCCGGAGACCACCAGCGGCGGCAACGCCCTGAAGTTCTACTCCTCGGTGCGTCTCGACATCCGCCGCATCGGCGCGATCAAGCAGGGAGACGCCGTTATCGGCAGCCGTACCCGCGTGCGGGTGGTGAAGAATAAAGTGGCGCCCCCGTTCAAAGAGGCAGAGTTCGACATCCTGTACGGACTGGGCATTTCCCAGGAAGGCGAGCTGATCGACCTTGGCACGGATCGTGGAATCGTAGAGAAGAGCGGTGCGTGGTACTCGTATGCGGGAGATCGGATCGGACAGGGACGGGAGAACGCCAAGGAGTTCCTTCGCGAGCATCCCGAGATCGCCGACCAGATCAACCGCGAGATCCGCACTCAGGTTGGGGTGGGGGCGACTGGGGGAGGAGAGAAGGTTGTGGAGGAAGGCCAATCCGCGTCCAAGAAGACCGGGAAGTCCAGCACCTGAGGGCTTGTGCCCTGAGGCGCCGACGGGCGACCGGGGTAGTGCTTGCGACGCTCGTTGACGGATACTTGGGGCGCTATGGAACTGTCGGAGATTCTGGCTGAGGGCGTAAGAAACGAGGCGTCTGATATCCTACTCAAGGTCGGCGTTCCCCCGGCCTTTCGGGTGCGATCGGACTTCCTGCCGCTGGAAGGCGCGACGCCGCTGGACCCGGCGACGCTGGAGCGCATCGTCGAGGGTCTCCTCGACGGCCCTCGCCGGGAGCGCCTGCGGAAAGAGATGCAGCTCGACATGGCCTACGCGCACCCGGATCTGGGCCGTTTCCGCGTCAACATCTTCCGCCAGCGCGGCTATCTGAGCCTGGTCATCCGCGTCATCCCCGGCCGCCTCCGGAGCATCGCCGAGCTCAACCTGCCGCCGGTCATGGAGCGCATGGCGGCCGAGCGGCGCGGTCTGATCCTGGTCACGGGCACCACCGGAAGCGGCAAGAGCACGACGCTGGCGGCGATGATCGATCACATCAACCGCACCCGGCAGGCGCACATCATCACCATCGAGGATCCGATCGAGTACGAGCATCCCGACCGCCTCGGCTTCGTCAACCAGCGCGAGGTGGGCTACGACACCACGAGCTTTGCCGCCGCTCTCAAGTCGGCCCTGCGCCAGAATCCGGACGTGATCCTGGTCGGTGAAATGCGCGACATCGAGACCATCGAGACCGCCATCATGGCGGCCGAGACGGGACACCTGGTGATGAGCACCCTGCACACCCTGGACGCTCCCGAGACCATCACCCGTACGATCAGCGCCTTTCCGGAGCACCAGCGCGATCAGGCCCGCCTGATCCTGGCGAGCGTTCTCAGGGGCGTCGTCAGCCAGCGCCTCATCCCGCGCGCCGATGGACTCGGCATGGTGCCGGCGGTCGAGATCCTGGTGGCCAGCGCCCGCGTGCGCGAGTACATCGCCGACAAGACGAAAACGCGCGATCTTCACGACGTCATCGCCCAGGGGCACACCAGCTACGCCATGCAGACCTTCGACCAGTCCCTCATGGCGCTCTTCCGAGGCGGGCTCATCAGCTACGACGAAGCGCTGCTACACTGCAGCAACGCCGCCGATTTCGAGCTCAAGGTGCGCGGCATCGCCTCGACCAGCGACTCGCAGTGGGAGGACTTCGAACAGAGCCCGAGCAGCAACGGTGTCGACGAAAGCCACAAGCTGGACATCGAGCGGTTCTGAAAGCTGGTGAGCCGGTCAGCCGGTCGGCCGGTGATGTGATCCCTGCGCGCCCGCGTACCGGCTCTCCCGCTTCACCAGGACGGTGAGCCGGCATACCGGTATGCGGGTTTGAAACCTACACGCCCGCCTACCGGCGGACCGGCACAACGGCACACCGGCACGCCCCATACCCGGTTCGCCATCGCCCGGTAAGCCTGCTAGATCTTGGTCGCATGACCGGCGCCGAGGTTCGCAGCGCTTTTCTCGAGTTTTTCCGCGCTCGCGGGCACGAGATCGTGCGCAGCTCGCCGCTCGTCCCCGAGAACGACCCGACGTTGCTGTTCACCAACGCGGGCATGGTGCAGTTCAAGAACGTCTTCCTCGGCCAACAACGGCGCGCCAACCCGCGCGCGGCCAGCACCCAGAAGTGCCTGCGCCTGAGCGGCAAGCACAACGACCTCGAGGAGGTGGGACGCGACACGTACCACCACACGTTCTTCGAGATGCTCGGCAACTGGTCGTTCGGCGAGTACTACAAGAAGGAGGCGATCGCCTGGGCCTGGGAGCTGCTCACCGAGGTCTGGGGTCTGCCGAAAGCAGCGCTGTGGGCGACGGTGTTCCGGAGCGACGACGAGGCCGACGCGTTCTGGCGTTCGCAGACCGACGTGGATCGCGCCCAGATCCTGCGCTTCGACGAGAAGGACAACTTCTGGGAGATGGGGGAGACCGGGCCGTGCGGGCCGTGCTCGGAGATCCACATCGACCGCGGCCCGGGTAGCTGCGACCAGCAGCACGTGCCCGGTCACCAGTGCGCGGTGAACACCGGCTGCGCCCGCTTCATCGAGCTGTGGAACCTGGTCTTCATCCAGTACGACCGCGGCGCCGACGGGAAGCTGAGCGAGCTGGCGGCCAAACACGTCGACACCGGAATGGGGCTGGAGCGCATCACCGCGGTGCTGCAGAACGTATCCTCGAACTACGACACGGACCTGCTCCGCAACCTGATCCGCTTCACCGAGCAGCAGTCCGGGCGGACATACGGCCGCAACGAGGACGACGACCTCGCCATGCGGGTCATCGCCGATCACAGCCGCGCTCTCCACTTCATGATCGCCGACGGCGTCGCGCCGGCCAACGACGGGCGCGGATACGTTCTGCGCCGCATTCTGCGCCGCGCCGCTCGACACGCCAAGGTGCTGGGATTCGATCAGCCCTACCTCTACCGGATGAGCGAGCCGGTGATCGACACGATGGGCGCGGCCTACCCCGAGCTCGTCGAGCGCCGCAGCTCCATCGAGGAGATCATCCGCGGTGAGGAGGAACGCTTCGTCCAGACCCTCGACAAGGGCCTCGCCCTGCTCGAGCAGGAGCGCGCCGACCTCGAGCGGCGCGGCGAGTCTGTGCTGTCCGGCGACGTCGCCTTCCGCCTCTACGACACCTACGGGTTTCCGCTCGACATGACCGAGGACATTCTGCGCGGCGACGGCCTACGGGTGGACACCGAGGGATTCGATCGCTGCATGGACGAGCAGCGGCGTCGCGCGCGCGAGGCCCGCAAGGGGGCTGATCCCGAGGTGGCGACCATCTCCAGCAACGCCTCCTCCCACTTCACTGGCGACCGTGTCTACGACTGGCAGTCCGAGGTCGTCGGCCTCGCGGCCGACGGCGAGCCGCGAGGCGAAGTGCGCGAAGGAGACGTAGTCCAGGTGGTGACCGCGGAGACCCCCTTCTACGGGGAGTCCGGCGGGCAGGTCGGCGACCGAGGCATCATCGAGACCGCCGGCGGCGCTCTGATCGAGATCACGGATACGCAGAAGCCGCGCCCCGACCTGATCGTCCACCTCGGCCACGTCGTCCGCGGAGGGTTGTCCCGCGGCGAACGCGTTCGCCTGCAGGTGGACCGCCAGCGCCGCGACGCCACGCGTCTCAACCACTCCGTGACCCACATCCTGCACGGCGTTCTGCGCCGCTTGCTCGGCGAGCACGTGCACCAGGCGGGCTCCCTGGTCGCCCCCGACAGACTGCGCTTCGACTTCAGTCACTCGGGCGCGATCGACGCGGCGTTGCTCGACCGGATCGAGGAGGATGTCAACGTGCACGTGCGGGAGAACGCTCCGGTGACCAGCGAGGAGATGTCCTACGACGACGCCATCGCGGCCGGCGCGCTGGCTTTCTTCGGCGACAAGTACGGCGATCGCGTCACCGTCGTGCGCATGGGCGACTTTTCGACCGAGCTGTGCGGCGGAACGCACGTGCAACGCACCGGCGACATCGGCGTCTTCAAGCTGCGCGGCGAGAGCGGTGTCGCCGCCGGCACGCGCCGCATCGAGGCGCTGACCGGGATCGGCGCGCTGGAATCGATCCGCGCCCGCGAGCAGTCCCTGCGCGAGATCGGCGCGCTGTTGCGCGGCTCCGAGGACGACCTCCCCCAGCGCATCGAGCGGCTGCTCGCCCAGCAGCGGCAGATGGAGAAGCAGCTCGCCCAGCTGCAGCGCCGGCTGGCCGGCAACCAGAGCGGCGACCTGCTGGCCCAGGTGAAGGAAGTGCGCGGCAAGAAGGTGATCGCCAGCGAGGTGGAGGCGACCGACCCCAAGCGCTTGCTCGAGCTGGCGGACCAGCTGCGCCAGCGTCTCGGCTCCGGCATCGTCGTTCTCGCCACCCGACAGGACGGTCAGGTGCGCCTGCTCGCCGCCGTCACCAAGGACCTGACCTCCGAAGTTCACGCCGGCAAGCTCATCAGCCAGCTCGCCCCGATCCTCGGCGGCAAGGGAGGCGGGCGTCCCGACATGGCCCAGGCCGGCGGCACCGACCCGTCGAAGATCCCCGACGCGCTGGCGCGCGCCCTCGAGCTGGTCCCCTGAGTGGTGGAGACGCCCCGAGCCGTGTCCGACGACACCCTCGAAGTCCGGTTCGACGATCACCACCGCTTTCACGATCTGCTCGGTCAGCACGACGAGCACATCAAAACGGTCGAGCGCGCCCTCGGGGTGCGCATCGGCATCGCCGACACCTCGCTGCTCATCGGCGGTGACCCGGTCGAGCGGGAGCTCGCCGCCCGCGTGCTGACCGAGCTCTACGGCCTGCTCGAACGCGACTACCCCGTGTACACCAGCGACGTCGACTACGCCGTCCGCATCCTCAGCCGCGACCGCAACGCAAAGCTGAAGGACATCTTTCTCGACTCCATCTACATCACCGCCCACAAGCGAGTCATCACCCCGAAGAGCGTCGCGCAGAAGGCGTACATCGACGCCATTCGCCACTTCGACATCGTCTTCGGCATCGGCCCGGCGGGAACGGGCAAGACCTATCTCGCCATGGCGATGGCGATCGCGGAGCTGATGCGCGACAACGTCGCGCGCATGATCCTCACCCGGCCGGCGGTCGAGGCCGGAGAGAAGCTCGGCTTCCTGCCCGGCGATCTCGCCGAGAAGGTGAACCCCTACCTGCGCCCGCTCTACGACGCGCTGCACGACATGGTGGACTTCGACCGCGCCCGCAAGATGCTCGAGCGCGGCACCATCGAGGTCGCGCCGCTGGCCTTCATGCGCGGCCGCACCCTGAACGACTCGTTCGTCATCCTCGACGAGGCGCAGAACACCACCAGCGAGCAGATGAAGATGTTCCTCACCCGCCTCGGCTACGGATCGAAGGCGGTGATCACCGGCGACGTCACCCAGATCGACCTGCCCGCCGGCAAGCCCTCCGGCCTCAAGGAGGCGGCGCGGATCCTCTCCTCCGTTCCCGACATCAAGTTCTGCCGGTTCAGCGAGCGCGACGTGGTGCGGCACCGCCTGGTGCGCAACATCATCGAGGCGTACGAGCGCCACGAGGCGCAGCGCAATCCCCGGGAGGGCGAGGAGCCGGGCTCGGCGCCGCAGTCGTGACCGCGCCGAGCGAGCCAGGGCGATGCCGGTAGCGGTGACCTCCCGGCGCCGGTGCCGCGGCGTACGCCTCGCCGCGGTGCGGGCCGCTGCTCGCCGTCTGCTCGCCGAGCTCGGCGTCGACGCCGAGCTCAGCGTCGCGCTGGTCGGCGACGCGGAAATGCACCGCCTCAACGCCGCCTACCGCGGCGTCGATCGGCCCACCGACGTGCTGGCGTTCTCGATGCGCGAGGGAGAGCGTGGCGGCCCGCCTTCGCCCCTTCTCGGCGACGTGGTCATCTCGCTCGACACGGCGGCGCGCCAGGCTTCGGATCGCGGCCTGGCGCTCGACGAGGAGGTTTCCCGCCTCCTGGTGCACGGCGTACTCCATCTGCTCGGCTACGACCACGAGCGCTCCGCCGCCGAGGCGCGGCGCATGTTCCGCAAGCAGCGCCGGCTCCTGGCGCGGCTGCGCCCCGCCGCGCCCGGCCGCTCCTCCCCCGGCTTGTGTTCGAATTCGGCGCGTTGAAAGATGCCGCGTTGCGACGCGCGAAGCGCGCCTCTAACCTTGAGAACTGAGGAGTCTGCCCATGCACCTGGAGCTCACCGAGCTGAAGGACCGCGCCACCGCCGTCGAGGAACGCCTGAACGCCCTCGGGAGGTATCTTTGACCCGGCTTCCCGCGAAGCCCGCATAGAGGAGCTCGACGTCGTCGCGGCGGCGCCCGATTTCTGGAACGACGGCGAGGCGGCCCAGAAGACGCTGCGCGAACGCTCCATGCTGAGCGCCCCGCTCGAGGCGTGGCGCAAGCAGATCGAGGAGCTCGGCGACGCCAGGGTCTACCTGGAGCTGGCCGAGGAGGAGGGCGAGGAAGCGGCCCGCGAGGCGGCCCGCAAGCTCGACGAGATCGAGGAGGCCATGCACCGGCTCGACCTCGAGCGCAAGCTCGGCGGCGAGCACGACCAGGGCAACGCCATCGTCAACCTGCACTCCGGAGCCGGCGGGACGGAGGCGCAGGACTGGGCGGAGATGCTGCTGCGCCTGTACCTGCGCTGGTGCGAGCGGCGCGGCTACAAGATCGAGCTGGTCGACCAGCAGCCCGGAGAGAGCGCCGGCATCAAGAGCGCCACCTTCACCGTCGAGGGCCCGTACGCCTACGGGTACCTCAAGTGCGAAGCCGGCGTGCACCGGCTGGTGCGCATCTCTCCCTTCGACTCCGCCGCGCGCCGTCACACGTCCTTCGCGTCGGTCTTCGTCTTCCCGGAGGTCGACGAAGACGTCGATGTGGAGATCGACGAGGCCGATCTTCGCGTCGACACCTATCGGTCCAGCGGTGCCGGCGGCCAGCACGTCAACAAGACCGACTCCGCCGTGCGCCTGACGCACCTTCCCACCGGCATCGTGGTCGCCTGCCAGAACGAACGCTCGCAGCACAAGAACCGCGCCACGGCGATGAAGATCCTCCGTGCCCGCCTCTACGAGCTCGAGATGCAGAAGCAGCGCGAGCGCATGGACGAGCTGCACAAGACGAAGAAGGAGATCGCCTGGGGCAGCCAGATCCGCTCGTACGTGCTGCACCCCTACCGCATGGTCAAGGACCACCGCACCGGGCTGGAGGTCGGCAACGCCGATGCGGTGCTGGACGGCGACATCGACCGCTTCATCGAAGAATACCTGCAGCAGACGACGGGGTGAGGAAGGGGCGTGCCCGGCGCCCAGTGACCGGGCTTTGCCCGACAATCCTGTTCGCGGTCCAGCAGCAACCGTCATGCCCGCGAAGGCGGGCATCCAGGCGGGGAGGTTGCGTGGGTGGTCCGTGGATTCCCGCTTTCGCGGGAATGACGTACTCGGGACTTGACGGAATTGTCGCCCAAAGCCCGTCCGTGCCCGGTCACTGGGCCTTGCCGAACGATTCGATCCACCCCGGCGCTGAAACGGGGAAGCGGATTCGCCTCGGAAATCTCACTTGTTGCCTTGACGAAACGAATGTTTTAAACATTTGTTCATGGCGGCGGCGGTGGATACCAAGGAGCGCGTCGTGGCGGCGGCGAGCGAGCTGTTCGCCGCGCGCGGTTTTCACGGAACGAAGATGCGCGACATCGCCGCGCAGGCGGGGGTGAACCTCGCCTCGGCGAACTACCACTTCGGATCCAAGGAGTCCCTCTACCTCGAGGTGCTGCGCGCCCAGTTCGGCGAGGTGACCGGCGAGCTCGAGCGCCGCGGTGCGACGCCGGACGCCGAGGAGCTGCGCCATGCCTCGCGTCGGAGGCTGGTCGAGGTGTTGGAGGAGCGCGTCGCCGCCATGCTCGACTTGCTCCTCGGCCCGCCGGTCGGCCTGCACGGCACCCTGATGCAGCGCGAGATGTGCGATCCGAGCGAGGCCCTGCCGGTGATCGTCAGCCAGTTCATCGCGCCGCAGAAAGAGCTGATGGAGCGCATCCTGGCGCGCCTGTTTCCGCGCCTCGACGGCGAGCAGATCGAACGCTGCGTCTGCAGCATCGTCGGCCAGGTGTTCTTCTACCGAACGCATCTGCCGGCGATGCGTCTCCTGCTCGACCGCAAGGCGTACCGGCGCGGTTGGGCCCGGGAGGTCGCCGCGCACGTCACCGAGTTCTCGCTCGGCGGCATGGAACGCCTGGCGGCGCGCCGCAAACGCAAGCGGGCGCCGCGGAGGCCGGCATGAGGTGCGCGATCGTCTCCGCGAAGAGACACCTGGGCCTGCGGCGATGCGGCACCGATCGGGGCGGATGGAGCGCTGTCGCCATGTTCCTGATGCTCGCCGCCGGCTGCGGCACGGCCCGCAGCTTCGCCCGGCCGGAAGGAGGGGGCGGTTGGAGCGGAGAGCGACGGCAGGAGGAGATCCGTCGTCTGGAGGACGACTTCGCGGCGGCGCCCCCGGCCGCCGAGCGACCGGTGGCTGGCGAGGCGATCGACCTGGCGGAAGCCCTGCGCCTGGCGGCGAGCGGCAACCGGCGCGTCGCCGAGGCGCGCTGGCAGCTCGACGTGGCGCGGCAGCAGGTGTTCGACGCGCGCGGGCGGCTGTTGCCGAGCACCGCCGCCTCCGGGCGCTACACGTGGTACACGGACCCGCAGACGACCAGCGTCAACCTGCCCCCGGGCATCCTGCCCGCCGGCACGCAGCCCGAGGTACGCGCCCGCGACGACCAGGCGGGCGTTCTCAACGGCACGCTCACCCTGCCGCTCGATCTGTCCGGAGAGCTGCGCCACACCCTGGCCGCGGCGCAGGCGGGCTACCGCGGCGAGGCAGCGCGCCTGTGGGCGACGCGCCTGGAGCAGGACGTCGAGGTCCTCCGCTCCTACTTCGCGGTGCTCGAGGCGCAGCGCCTGCGCGAGGTCACCGAGCAGACGGTCGCCCTGCACCGCGAGCAGCTCGACAACGCGCAGCAGCGCTACGACAACGGGCGCCTGACCAAGAACCAGCTGTTGGTCGTGCAGGTCGCCCGGCGCGATTCGGAGCAGCGCCTGGTGCGGGACGACCTCGCGGTCGATCGCGCCCGCTGGACCCTCAACGAGACCCTCGGTCTCGACATCGACGCGCCGACGCAGGTGGCCGACGTGCGCGATCGGCCGCAGCTTCCCGATGCCGACGAGGCGCTGCGCGCCGCGCGCGCCGACAATCCGGTCCTCACGGCCGTCTTCGAGGAGCAGCGGCGCCTGCAGGACTCCATGACCGCGCTGCGCCGCAGCCGCCTGCCGCGCTTCTCCGCCGGCGCGGCGGTCGACTACTCGAGCTCGGACATCCTGCAGCCGCAGGACATCGGCTCGGGCTTCGTCGGTTTCACCTGGGACCTCGGCACCGACACCCGGCGCGAGGCGCAGATCGCCGCCGCCGCGGCGGCCGCGCAACGCAACCGCGTCGGCGCCGACCGCCTGCTGCGCGAGATCGAGCAGGCCGTGCGCTCGACGCAGCGGGCGGCGCAGGAACGGCTGAGCGCGCTCGACACGGCTCGCGCCGCGGTCGACCAGGCGGAGGAGAACCTGCGCATCCGGCAGCAGCAGTTCGACGCCGGGCGCGCCACCAGCGAGGACGTTCTCGACGCCGACGCCCTGCTGGCCAGGCAGCGCGCCACGTTGGCCACCGCCCTGTACGAGGCGCACACCCGGCGCGCCGAGCTGCAGCAGTTGATGGGCGAGCCGCTGAAGGACCTGGTCTCCGCCCGGAGGTGAGAGAATGCCGAAGAAGCTCGTCGTCGCCCTCCTTCTCCTGGCCGCCGCCGGCGCGGCCGGATACGCATACCTCGACCGCGGCGGCCGCCCCAACCATTACACCGGCTTCGTCGAGGGAGAGGATCGCGTCCTGCGCAGCGAGGTGACCGGCCGCGTTCTCGAGGTGATCTTCGGCGAAGGCGACTCCGTGCCGGCCAACGCGGTCGTCGCTCGGCTCGACGAGCGCGACATCCGCAGTCGGGTGGCGGCGCAGGAGCAGCGGATCGCCGTGCTCGATGCACAGATCGCCCGGCAGCAGCAGCAGATCCAGCTCACCGACCAGACGTGGGGACAGGACGTCAAAGCGCGTCGCGCCGAGCTGCGCCAGGCCGAGGCGGCGGCGCAGCTGGCCGAGAGGACGTTCGCGCGCGAGAAGTCTCTCGCCTCCACCGGTGCCAGCACGCAGCAGAACCTCGACGAGATGCGCTCCGAGCACGATCAGGCGTCGAGCGCCGTCGATCGCGCCCGCGACCTGCTCGCCCGCGCCGAGGCGGAGTCCGGCAGCGTCGACGTGGCCCGCCACGAGCTCGAGGTGCTGCGGCAGCAGCGCGAGCTGGCGGCGGCGCAGCTCGCGGGGCTGAAGGTGACGCTGTCGAAGTACGTCATCCGCGCCCCGGCGGTGCCGACGGTGGTGCAGACGAAGTTCATCTGGCCCGGCGAGCTGGCGCAGCCCGGCACGGCGATCCTCGCCGTCCTCGATCCGGTCGACAAGTACGTCCAGATCTACGTCCCCGTCGCCGACGTCGACCGCGTGCGGGTGGGGCGGCGGGTGGAGATCGAGCTCGACAGCGAGCCGGGCCGGCGCGTGCCGGGCGAGGTGAGCTTCGTCGCCGATTCGGCCAACTTCACGCCGGAGAAGATCGAGACGCGCAGCGATCGCCTCGGGCAGGTGTACCGAGCCAAGGTCCGCATCCTCGAGGACGTCGAACGCTTCCAGCCCGGCACCGAGGG
Source organism: uncultured bacterium (assembly GCA_963721115.1). Classification (GTDB taxonomy): domain Bacteria; phylum Desulfobacterota; class Binatia; order HRBIN30; family CADEER01; genus CAVRIA01. Next base: position 459,777 of record CAVRIA010000008.1, on the reverse strand, counting down.
CAACGTCTACCTGCTCGAGACGGAAGGGCAAGGCGATCGGCGACCGACGGCGGAGGGATGAGCGAGACGTCCCGAGACGAGGCGCGCCGCGAGGAGGTGATCCGCCTGCGCGGTCTGCGCAAGCGCTACGGGCGGCGAGAGGCGCTGGCGGGCATCGATCTGAACCTCGACGGGGCGCAGATCGTCGGCGTCGCCGGCCCCGACGGCGCCGGCAAGACGACGCTGCTGCGCGCTCTCGCGGGGCTGCTCGAGATCGAGGCCGACGAGGCGCTCGTCCTGGGATACGACCTGCGCGCCGAAGTCACCGAGCTGAAGGCGAGCATTGGCTACGTGACGCAGGCGTTCAGCCTCCACCGCGAGCTGTCGGTGATCGAGAACCTGCGCTTCACCGCCCGCCTGCACCGCCTGCCGGCGCATGAGTTCGCCGCACGCAGCGGCGATCTGCTGGAGCGCACCGGGCTGGCACGCTTCGCGGACCGCCCCTCCGGCGCCCTCTCGGGCGGGATGAAGCAGAAGCTCGCGGTGTCCAACGCCCTGCTGGTCCGCCCGCCCCTCCTGCTCCTCGACGAGCCGACGGCGGGCGTCGATGTCCTGGCCCGAGCGGAGATCTGGGCGATGCTGGAGCAGGCACGGCAGCAGGCCCTGGTGTTGATCAGCACCAGCTACCTCGATGAGGCGCAGTCCTGCGACCGGCTGCTGTACCTCGACCGGGGGCGCATCATTGCCAGCGGCACGCCGGCCGAGCTGCGCGAGAGCGTCCCGATCGAGCTCTACCGCGCCTGGGGCGACGACGCACGCGCCATCGCCCACGCGGCGCGCGAGCTCCCCTACGTCACGGGCGCGCGCGTCACCGGGCGCTTCGCGCGCGTCGAGGTGCGCGCCGCGGACAGCCCCGGAGAGCGTCGCGTTCTCGACGACCTGCGCGCGCTGTCCGCCGCCGGTGTGCGCTTCGCCGAGTCCGCTCCGACCGACATGGAGTCGACCCTGCTCGCCCTGTCCCAGGGCGTCGCCGGCGCGGCGCTGCAGGAAGAGCGGCGATGACCGCGCCGATCATCCGCGTGCGCGGCCTGACCAAGTGCTTCGGCGACTTCATCGCCGTCGACGACCTGAGCATCGAGGTCCTGCCGGGCTCCATCTTCGCCTTCCTCGGCGCCAACGGCTCGGGCAAGAGCACGACGATCCGCATGCTCATCGGCCTGCTGACGCCGACGCGGGGCGAGGTCGAGGTGGCGGGAATCGACGTCATCCAGCAGCCGCGCCGCGTGCGCGATCTGATCGGCTACATGGGCCAGAAGGTGAGCCTCTACCAGGGCCTGTCGCTGCGCGAGAACGTCGAGTTCTACGCCGGCCTGTACGGCCTGTCCGGAGCCGACATGGAGAGGCGCTGGGGCGCGCTGCGCGACCGCTTCGAGCTCGGCGAGGCCGAGCGCGAGAGGAGCGAGGATCTGCCGGCCGGCGTTCGCCAGCGCGCCGGCCTGGCGCTCGCCACGCTGCACGAGCCACGCCTGCTCTTTCTCGACGAGCCGACCGCGGGGGTCGACATCCACAACCGCGGCCTCTTCTGGGAGCTGATCCAGGACGCGTCGCGGGTCGGCGTCACGGTCTTCGTCACCACGCACTTTCTCGAGGAGGTGGAGTACTGCGACTGGGCGGCGTTCATCGACGCCGGGCGCCTGATCGCCAATGACGAGCCGGAGACGCTGCGCCGCCGCTACGCGGGCGGCTACGCGATCGAGGTCGACGCGCCGGCGGCCGAACGCGGCCGCGCCGCCGCTCTGCTGGCCTCCGTACCCGGGGCGGAGACCGCCGCCGGCGACGGACCCCTGCGGGCGACGGTAGCGGTGCTCGACGGCGACGCGCTGACGGCGCTCGATCGCATCGAACGAGAGGTGCCGGCGGCGCGCGTCGGCGTCCGCCAGCCGCAGATGACCGACGTGTTCCGGCGTGTGCTGCGCGAGGCCGGGAGCGCGGCATGAGCTGGCGAAGGCTGCGCACGCTGATGCTGCGCGAAATGCGCGCGACGTATCGCGACCCGTTCACGATGACCATCCTCGTCACCGTTCCGCTCGCCGCCCTGCTGGTCTTCGGCTTCGTCCTCTCCACCGAGGTCCGGCACCTGGCTCTCGGCGTTCACGACGCCAGCGGCAGCGGCGCCAGCCGGCGTCTGATCGCCGACCTGGCCGCCGGCGGGACCTTCGATCTGCGTCCCTACGCGACCCGCGAGGCCCTCGAGCGCGGCCTGGTGTCGGGCGAGATCGGCGCCGGCCTGGTCGTCCCGCCGAGCTTCGACCGCCGCCTCGGTGCGAGGGGCGCCGGCGACCCGCCGCCGCAGGTGCAGGTCCTCTACGACGGCGGCGAGGCGGTGCTGGCCGGCAACGCGGAAGGATTCCTGCGCAGCCTGATGGCGGCGACCGCGCCGGCGCTGCTCCTGCAGGATCATCCGCCGCCCCGCGGCGGCGCAGGAGTCGAGGTCGTAACCCGCGCCGCCTTCAACCCGCGCCTCGACGGCAAGCCGTTCATGGTCGCGGGTACGTTCGGGTTCGTGCTGTCGTTCCTCACCACGCTGATCACGGCGGTATCGATCGTCAACGAGAAGATCACCGGCACCTTCGAGCAGCTGCAGGTGACGCCGGCGACGCCGCTGGAGATCCTGCTCGGCAAGCTCCTGCCGCTCGGCTTCGTGTTCGCCTTCGACGTGCTGCTCATGATGCTGGCGGCGGGGTTGACGCTGAACGTCTGGCCGGCGGGGAACGTCCTCTTCTTCTTCGTCGTCTCCTCGTTCTACGTCCTCGTCTCCCTCTCCCTCGGCATGATCATCTCCGCCACCTCCAGCACCGCGGCCGAGGCGGTGCAGAAGAGCGTCCTGTTCAGCATCCCGCTGGTGCAGCTGAGCGGCTTCGCCTTTCCGATCCGCAACATGCCGCGCCTGGTGCGCTGGGTCGCCGAGGTTTTTCCGGCCACCCACTACATCCGCGTCAGCCGCGCCATCTACATGCGCGGCGAGGGCCCCCTGGCGCTGCTGCCGGAGCTGGCGCTGCTGCTCCTGTTCGGAGCGGTGCTGATGGCCTACGCGCGGCGCGCCATCGAGGCACACGCATGAAGCGCGCCGGACGCCGCTTCTGGTCCAACGTCGCGGCCGTGGCGTACAAGGAGACGACCGTGTTTCGGCACGATCGCGCTCTGATCGCCGCCGTCGTCGCGCAGCCGGTGATGATGTTCCTCCTCTTCGGCTTCGCGCTCTCCAACAAGCCCGCCAACGTGCCGTGGGCGGTGCTCGACCAGAGCCGGACGTCGATGTCGCGCCGCTTCGTGGAGAGCGTTCAGGCCACCGGCTACTTCCTGCCCCCGAAGCGCGTGTCGAGCTACGACGAGGGCAACTCGATGCTGCGGCGCGAGGACATCCTCGCCTTCCTGGTCGTCCCGCAGGACTTCCGGCGCGACGCCGAGCGCGGACGGCCGCGCGTGCAGCTGCTGCTCGACGGCAGCGACCCGCTCTCCGCCGCGCGCGTCGGCGCCTACATCGGCCAGGTCGGCGCCTCCTTCGAGCCGCGCCGCGAGCCCGCCGCTCAGCCGCCGCACCCGGTGCGCGCGCAGGGACCGCTCGACGTGCGACAGCGTTTCTGGTTCAACCCGACGCTGGCGGACCGCAACTTCTTTCTCGCCGCGCTCGCCGGCATGCTGCTCACCAACCTGTGTCTGTCGGGCACCGCGCTCGCGCTGGTCGCGGAGCGCGAGAGCGGCGCCTACGAGCAGGTGCTGGCCCTGCCGACGCGTCCGGTGGAGATCGTCCTCGGCAAGCTCGTGCCCTACGTCGGCGTCAGCTACGCCGTGATGCTCTTCGCGGTGATCATGCCGGGGCTGGTCTTCGGCATCTGGCCGCGCGGCGGCTGGGCGACTCTGCTGATCATCACGCTGCCCTTCGTGTTGGCGTCGCTGGGCATTGGCGTCTTCGTGTCGGCACTGGCGCGGACCTCGGCACAGGCGGTGTTCATCTCCGTGTTCTTCATCCTGCCGTCGTTCGTCCTGTCGGGCGTCATGTTCCCGTATCAGTTCATGCCGCACGGCGTGCGCGAGATCGGCGGCTTCTTCCCGCTGCGCTGGTATCAGATCGCGCTGCGGCGTGTGATCGAGCGCGGCGCCAGCCTGGGTGAGTCGGCGCTCCCGGTCCTGGTGCTGGCGGGCATGTTCGCCGTCGTCCTCGCGGCCATCCGCTGGCGCATGAAGCCGCGCCTGGGATAGGGGCGTCTGGAAAGGGCGAAAGGGCAGGTTGTTGCGTTGTTGAGCTGTTAGGCTGTTGGGTCTGAAAGGGAATCAAAATCAAAACGCCAAGGCCTCGACCTTTCGAAGAGGCGGGAGGGCGAGATCGGCAGAGAGTGGCGCGGTGGTGAAGCCGTGCGCGAGACCGAGGGAGTCGATTCCCGTCGGTGGCGCGTAGATTCAGGCAGTGGCGCGTATCCCGTTACGCGCGCCGACCGCCAACTCCGGTGCTCAAAGGGGAAGCACATTCGCCTCGGAGCGGAGCCACCGGAGAGAGGGGCGCGGGGAGGGAACCGCGGTGTCTGATAGCGGTCCATCGGACCGCTCTCTCCCCCTCCAACCCAGCCCCGTGCAGGCGGGACGCCCGCACCACAATCAGCTGCCGGCGGCCGCGGGGACCGCGGGCGGACTTCGAAGAGGCCCAGCAGGGAAGGCGCCGCCGAGTGGCGCGCTGGTGAACCCGGTTTGAACAGCCCAATAACCCGGACTCCCGCGGAAAGACCCCGCCGCCCCTCGGGTGGACCCCCGTTGTCGGTGCGGGGCTGCCGCCCCCGCGCCCCTCGAGGGCGAAACCTACGGTTGTCGCCCTCGAGCTCCCACTTCCCTTGAACGCTGCGCGGGCAAATAGGGTGTAGTGGTCGCCCCGCGGCCAGGTAGCGCGAGTCCCAGTGAGCCACCCGATCGACCACCACCCTTCTTGCGCGGCTCTGCCCGAACCGTGTCCACGCGCGCGTTCGAAGAGAGCGTTGTGCTCGGAACGAGGCAGGCGGTCGAAGCACCTCGATCGATCGTGCCGCGCACTGCAAGCGAAGCGTTCATCGCGAAGCGAAAGAAGAAATCAAAACTCCAAGGCCTCGACCTTTCGAAGAGGCGGGAAAGGGCAGGTTGTTATGTTGTTAGGCTGTTGGCTGTTGGGTTCGGAAAGGAAATCAAAACTCCAAGGCCTCGACCTTTCGAAGAGGCGGGAGAGCGAGATCGGCAGAGAGTGGCGCGGTCGTGAAGCCGTGCGCGAGACCGAGGGAGTCGGTTCCCGTCAGTGGCGCGTAGATTCAGGCAGTGAGGTGGATCCCGTTACGCGCGCCGACCGCCAGCTCCGGTGCTCAAAGGGGAAGCAGATTCGCCTCGGAGCGGAGCCACCGGAGAGAGGGGCGCGGGGAGGGAACCGCGGCGTCTGAGCGGTTCCCTCCCCGGTGGGGCCGCAGGGGCGCAAGCCCCGCACAAGACAGACCGGTTCCTTGTGATCAAAGGGGAGGCGGAGGGGCCGCTCTCACGAAGGGCGCGCAGGCCGCGCATCGAGATCAGCCGCGGGCGCGCGACTCGCGTCCCCGCCTCGGCCTGCGATGTGACGACGCCTTCGGTCTGCGCGGCTCCTTCACCGCCGGCGGCGCCGACACCTCCACGGCGGGCGCGCCCGCCGCTCGGCGCAGCGCCTCGATCTCCCCGTCCACCAGCGCGACGAAGTCGGCCAGGTCGGGCACCGCGTCCCAGTCGGCGTTGAACCCCCAGTGGAGCACGCCGTTGTACGACAGCACCGCCACGTTCAGCGCCTGCACCGGACCGAGCGGCACCAGCGGATACGCTTCGCGGCTGAGCGCCCCCAGCATGTAGTTCGGCATCGGGGGGCCGGGCACGTTGGTCACGATCATGTTGCCGAGGCTGCGGCGCGCCGCCACGCGCGCCAGGGTGGCGGCCAGAGGGGCGATGAGGAGCTCGGCCAGAGAGGCGAGCGTCTCGCCGCCCTGCGCCTCGCCCGAGCTCTTGAGCTCGCCGGTGATCTCGATCACGCGCTGCAGGCGGGCGACCGGATCGGACTCTTCGAGCGGAAGCCGCGTCAGCATCTGGGTGATGCGGTTGCCCAGCTTGCCGTATTCGTCTTCACTGCGCACGCTCACCGGCACCATGGCGCGGAAGTCGAGGTCGTTCACCCGTACGCCGCGACGGATCAGAAAGTTGCGTACCGCGCCGCTGACGGCGTTGAGCACGACGTCGTTGACCTTGCCGCCGAAGTGGGAGCGGATCGACTTGACGGTGGCGAGGTCGACGCGCGTCCAGTCGAAGCGGCGGTAGGGGCCGATGTCGACGTTCAGCGGGGTCGGGGCCGGCGCCTCGATCGCGGACGCGACGGCGCGGGCGGTCTTGCGCAACGTCTCGGGAAGGTCGGCGAGCCCGCGCGGGACCGGCGCCGCACTCGCCGGCACGCCGCGGCGGGCGAGGATGCGCGCCGGCAGGGAGAGTCGCCGGGCGACGTCCCCGGAGAGCATCTCCGATCCCGTCGGGGCGGGGCGGGGCATCCACGCGGGCGACGGCTTCGGCCGGTAGTCGGGATTGGGCCCGACGACGGCGGCGATGAGATCGAGCCCCGAGATGCCGTCGGCCAGCGCGTGGTGGATCTTGGAGATGATGGCGAAGCGATTGCCTTCCAGGCCCTCGACGAACCACAGCTCCCACAACGGCTTGGCGCGCTCCAGCTCCTGCGACATGATGCGCCCCGTGAGGTCCTTGAGCTTCTGGGCGTCGCCCGGAAACGGCAGGCCCGTGTGGCGGACGTGATAGGTCAGGTTGAAGGACGGATCGTCGATCCACACCGGCCGCCCGGACACGGGGACGAACGCCAGCTTCTGGCGGAAGCGCGGCACGCGGTGCAGCTGGCTGCCGACGAAGGCGCGGATGCGGCCGATGTCGAGACCGCCCTCCGGCCGCTGCAGCTTGGCCGCCTCGAAGATCGTGACGGCGCCGATGTGCATGTGCGCCTTCGAGTCCTCGACCGCCAGGAACGCGGCGTCGACCGCCGACAGGGGTTCGCAGAACGAGTAGGCCATTTCATCTTCCTCCCGCGTCCATGAGGGGACCGGCGATCGCGGCTACCAGTGCACGCCCGGCAGCAGCCGAGCGAAGGCCTTGCCCAGGCTGCTCGGCTGCTCGTCGTGGTAGGGGACTTCTCCGCGCGCGGCGGACGAGTCCGGGAACAGCCGATAGGCGAGGTAGAGCCCGACGTCGAAGAAGCGCGGCGCCACGCTGGAACTGATCTCTCCCATCAGACCGAGAGCGGTGCTCACCCGTTTCGGTCGCCGCACGATGGCCGAGCAGATCAGGTCGGCCGCCTGCGCCGGCGTGATCGCGGAGAACGAGTCGTAGAGGCGGGTCGGCGCGATCATCTCGGTCTTGACCAGCGGCATGTACACGGTCGTGATGTCGATTCCGTCGCCGATCAGCTCGGGCGCGGCGCACTTGGAGAACCCGTCGAGCGCCGCCTTCGAGGCGACGTAGGCCGCGAAGCGCGGCCGGCCCGGTCTGCACGCCGATCGAGGACACGTTGACGATGTGACCGTCGCGCCGCCGCCGCATGCCGGGGAGAAGCCCGAGGATCAGGCGCACGGCGGCGAAGTAATTGATCGCCATCGTGCGCTCGAAATCGTGAAAGCGATCCACCGAGATCCGCAGCGAGCGGCGGATCGAACGGCCGGCGTTGTTGACCAGTACATCGACGGCTCCGACCTCCTGCGCCACGCGACGGCAGAGATTCTCGACGCTCTCCGCGTCGGTGAGGTCGGTGGCGAGGACCGTCGCCGTGCCGCCGGTGCGCTCGATGAGGCCGCGCACCTCCTCGAGCTGCTCCGCGTTTCGCGCCACCAGCAGCACGTGGGCGCCCGCGGCGCCGAGCTTGAGCGCCGTCGCCCGCCCGATCCCCGACGACGCCCCGGTGATCAGCACCGTCTTCCCGCCGACCGCCTTGTCGAGGCTTCGGGCGTGCGACGTGTTCGTGTTGAGGTTGTGGTCCCAGTAGACCCACAGGTGGCGGGCGTACGACTCGAGCCGGGGCACGGCGATGCCCGACCCTTCGAGCGCCGCGGTCGTCTGCTGGCAGTCGAAAACGGTCTGGTTGCCGATGTAGTCGAAGGCGCGCGGCGGAATGCCGAAGGCCTGCCCGACCAGCCGGCCCGCCAGCCCGTTCGAGTTGCGCGCCAGCAGGCGCGTCAGCGGCGTCAGGGCCGTCTCGATGCCGCTGACGCGGAACGAGAAGTGCGGAGCCCCCGCCGCCTCCGCGAAGCAATCGAGCGCCTCGCCGAAGGTGCGGGGCTGCGGATCGACGAGGTGAAACGTCCGCCCGTCGCGGCCTTTCAGATGCGCGATGTGGTCGATGGCAGCGGCGACGAAGTCGACCGGCACGAGGTTCAGAAACCCGCCCTCGATCCCGGGAAGCGACAGGACCGCCGGCAGCGCCGCGGCGACCTGCTCGAGAATGGGAAAGAGGTAGTAGGGACCGTCGACCTTGTCCATCTCGCCGGTCTCGGAGTGTCCCACCACCAGTGACGGCCGGTAGATGCGCCAGGGAATCGAGCAACGCGTGCGGACGACGCGCTCCGATTCGTGCTTGGTGCGGAAGTAGGGGTCGTCGAGCCCGGTCGCCTCGTCGAACATGTCCTCGCGGAAGACGCCGCGATAACGCCCGGCGGCGGCGATCGAGCTCACGTGGTGAAAGTGGCGAGCCCCCATGCCCTCGGCGGCGGCGACGGCGTGCTTCGTGCCCGCGACGTTGACGAGATCGAGCGCCTCTTCGGTCGCCGCCATGTCGTAGAGACCGGCGACGTGGAAGAAGTGGCCGACGTGCCCGTGCAGCTCGGCGAGCTGGCGCGGTCGCAAGCCGAGCCGCGGCATGGTGACGTCGCCGACCACCGGCACGATACGACCGGCCTCCGCTTTCCAGCGCGCCAGCCGCACCTCCAGGCGCGGCAGCGACTGCTCGCGGACCAGGAGGTAGATCGTACCGGTGCGCCGTTCGAGCAGACGCGCGATCAGGTGGTGGCCGATGAAGCCCGTTCCGCCGGTGACGAAGTACCCGTCGGGCAGGGGCGTCGCCTTTCGTCGTTTCTTTGGCATCGCGACCTCCGCAGCGCTCTGCTTCCTCAATAGACCAACAACCAACAACCCAACAACAGAGGAAGAAGGTTGTTGGTTGCTGGTTGTTGGTTGTTGGCAACACCCCGGCCGCGCCCAACAACCCAACAACCAATCCAATCCCCGCCTCTTTGAGGCGCCCGAGAAAGATGGTAGGCGAACAGCCGGGCTTGCCGTATGTTTCTCGACCTCTTCTACGGCCTTCGCGACGAGGGCGTGCCGATCGCCATCCAGGAGTGGCAGACCTTTCTGCGCGCTCTCGAGGAGGGGCTGCACGGATCCAGCCTGCTGCGCTTCTACCACCTCGGCCGCGCCTGCCTGATCAAGAGCGAGACGTACTTCGACGCCTACGACCGGGTGTTCGCCAAGGTGTTCAAGGGCGTCGAGGGCGCTCTCGGCGACGATGTCACCGAGCAGGTGCTCGAGTGGCTGCGCAACCCCGAGAACTTCCCCAATCTGTCGCCCGAGGAGCTCGCTCAGCTCGAGCGCCTGAACGCCGACGAGCTGATGCGGCGCTTCCTGGAGACCCTGGCCGAGCAGGACGAGCGCCACGATGGCGGCAATCGCTGGGTGGGAACCGGCGGCAAGTCGCCCTTCGGGCACGGCGGCCAGCATCCGAGCGGCATCCGCGTCGGCGGACAGAGCCGCAGCCGCTCGGCGATGAAGGTCGCCGAGGAGCGCCGCTTCAAGGACTACCGCACCGACCTCACCCTCGACGTGCGCCAGCTCAAGGTCTCGCTGCGCCGCCTGCGCCAGCTGACGCGCAGCGGTACCGCCACCGAGCTCGACCTCGACGAGACGATCGACGAGACCTGCCGCAACGCGGGCGAGATCGAGCTCGTCTTCCGGCCGCCGCGGCGCAACAACGTGCGCCTGCTGCTGCTCATGGACGTCGGCGGCACCATGGACCCGTACTTCGAGCCGGTCAGCCAGCTTCTCACCGCCCTGCACGAGTACCACGGGCTGCGCGAGTTTCGCTCCTACTACTTCCACAACTGCGTCTACGATCACGTCTATACGCGCGGGCAGATGACGCGCCAGGACGCGGTCCCGACCGGCGACGTGTTGCGCAAGCTCGACGACCGCTGGAAGGTGGCCATCATCGGCGACGCGGCGATGCACCCCGCGGAGCTGCTCGAGCCGCACGGCGGCATCGATCCGCGCACCACCTCTCCGACGCCCGGCATCGTCTGGCTGCACCGCATCGCCGGCCATTTCGACCGCTCCGTCTGGATCAACCCGGACGGGCCCGCCTACTGGGACGGCTCGCACACCGGGCGCATCGTGCAGAAGCTCTTCCCGATGTTTCATCTCAGCGTGGACGGACTGACGGAGGCGCTTCACGCCCTGGTCGGGGCACGCCGCTAGAAAAAGAGGACCGCCCCGATGCGACATCTCTCCCTGCTCGACCTCGTCGTCCTCCTCGCCCTGCTCACCCTGCTCCTTTGGGTCGGCCGCTCGGAGTTCCCGCGCCTCGCCGAGTGGTCGGCGCCGCCCGCACCCACCCCGGTGGCTCCGGCGCCGGCCTCCTGAGGCCAGATGAAGGGCCGCCCCACCGCGCGAAGCCGGCGGCGCGCCGGCGCGATGCACCTGGTGCACGCTTTCGCCTCGCCCGCCGTCATCCAGGCCGAGGGCGCCCTGACCCTCGTGAAGGGCAAGGGGGTCTACGTCTGGGACAGCGAGGGGCGCCGCTACCTCGACGGTCTGGCATCGCTGTGGAACGTCGCGGTGGGACACGGCCGCCCGGAGATCGCGCGCGCCATCGCCGCCCAGACCCGCCAGCTGAGCTTCGCGCCCACTCTCCTCGGCTTCTCCTCCGAGCCGGCCCAGAAGCTGGCGGCGCGCATCGCGCGGATGGCGCCGAAGGGGCTGACGCGCGTGATCTTCACCTCCGGCGGCTCGGAGGCCAACGAGACCGTGATCCGCCTGGTGCGCCTCTATTGGCGCCTGCGCGGGCGCGAGGAGAAGATCAAGTTCGTCGCTCTGGACCGCGCCTACCACGGGTCGACGACGGGCGCCGCCAGCCTCACCGGGCTGCCGCACTTCCACCGCTACTACGAGCCGCTGATGCCGGGCGTGGTGCGCATGATGCGCCCGTACTGCTACCGCTGCGATCTCGGCTTGCGCTACCCGCAGTGCGGCGTCGCCTGCGCCGACGAGCTCGAGCGCATCGTCGAGCGCGAAGGCGCGGACACCATCGGCGCCTTCATCGCCGAGCCCGTGCAGGGCGTCGGCGGCGTGGTGATTCCGCCGCCCGGCTACTTCCGGCGCATCCGCGAGATCTGCGATCGGCACGACATCCTGATGGTGGCCGACGAGGTGATCACCGGCTTCGGCCGCCTCGGCACCCGCTTCGGCATGGATCGATGGAAGGTCGCGCCGGACATGCTGGTCTTCGCCAAGAGCGTCACCAGCGGCTACCTGCCGCTCGGCGGCGTGGTCCTGCGCGAGTCGATCTACCAGACGCTGGTCGACGCCGGCCCCGACTTCGCCCTGCACCACGGCTTCACCTACGCCGGTCATCCCGTCGTGTGCGCCGCGGCGCTGGCCAACCTCGACATCCTCGAGCGCGAGAAGCTCATCGCCCGGGCGCGCAAGCTGGCCCCGTATCTGGCCCGGGCGCTGGGCAGCCTGCGCCGGCACCGCATCGTCGGCGAGGTGCGTTCGATCGGCCTGATGGGTGCGGTCGAGCTGGTGCGCGACCGCGAGACGAAGGAGCCGCTGGCGGCGGAGCTGAAGGCGGGGGCGCGGATCCGAAACGCCTGCCTGGAGCGCGGCGTGATCGTGCGCGCCAGCCTCGACACGATCGCCGTCTGCCCACCGCTGATCGTCACGCCGAAGCAGATCGACGAGATCGTCTCGGCCCTCGACGTCGCCATCGGCGAGGTCGGGAACGAGCTCGCCGACCGCGACTCGGCCCGGGTCAACCGATGACCGTGGGAGGCGCCTGGCCGTCGGAAGTCGCAACCGACTTGCGGCCGCCGAAGCGATCGAGCAGCCAATCGGCCGAGATCGGGCCCGGTCCGTTGGTGCCGATCCACACCAGCAGCGTGATGTAGAGGAACTCCGTGAGACCGAACAGGCTGCCGAGCGAGTCGACCTGCGACCACTGTGCCGTGCGGATGGCCACGGCCATGGTGACGATCAGCGGCGCCGCCGCCAGCCGCGTCGCCAGCCCGATCAGCAGCAGCGAGCCGCAGACGAGCTCGGTCGACGACACCAGGAGAGCCTGGAAGCCCGGCACCGGCAGCCCGAGCTGGGTGAAGAAGTCGGTGACCTTGCCGAGGTCGTGCAGCTTCCCCCATCCGGACTGGAAGAACACCAGCCCGACGGCCAGCCGGGCCAGGGTCGGCGAGAGCCAGCTCAGGGCATTCCCCACGGTTTCAGACAGCCGCCGTGCTTTGCCGAGCCATGTAAAGATGCGCTTCATTTCGAACCTCCTCGTTTGCGATCGAGCTCCGTGCTGTGAGATGCCATGGATTCGTGAAGGTGTCAGGGGGAAATTTCAGCCCGTTGGGGGTAGGGGCGGCGATCGATGGAACCGCGGCGCCCCAAACGGGGTTGTCAGTGGTGACGAAACGTTTCTCCTCGGCCGGCATCTGAGCATCGACGCTGCGATACAGGGCGCGTATTCGAGACGGAACGGAATCAACCGCGACGGGCGTTTGCGTCCGTCCATGGACCCGGCGCTCGGCGCGCCGGGCGGGAAAGGAGAGGGACGATGGAAGTAGGTTCAAAGTTCGGCAAGACGGTGCTCCTCGCCTCGGCGATCGCCGGGATGCTCGCCATCAACGTCGTCGGCACCGCCGGCACGGCGTCGGCGGCGGACGAGGCCAAGGTGAAGTGCTACGGCGCCAACAAGTGCAAGGGGCAGGGCGCCTGTGCCGGAGCGGGCCACGCCTGCGCCGGCAAGAACGGCTGCAAGGGCCAGAGTTTCGTCGAGGCGAGCAGCAAGGACGCCTGCCTGAAGATGGAAGGCGGCCGCCTGACGCCGGAGAAGTAGCAAAAGCAAAGAATGGCCGCCGCGCCCACGCGGGCGCGGCGGCCGTTCGACGTGCGGCGGTATGGGGCTGTCGCGCCGCTTCGGAGATTGGAAAACACGTCCATCAACCTCCCCCTGACCCCCTCCTTGGCAAGGAGGGGGCACCCGAGCTCGATTCCCCTCCTTGCCGAGTCTGTCGATTTTCTCGAGGGTCGAGATTCCCCCCTTTGGAGAAGGGGGGTCAGGGGGGATTTTGAAATGGATTTGTTCGGCCAAATCTCCCTCAATCCCCCTTTTCCAAAGGGGGAAGTCGGAGTCGATCGTCTCTCAAACAGAAAATCGACAGACTCTGCCAAGGAGGGGCGAGGGGAGGTTGCCTTTCATGCCTCTGCGGGCCGTGGGCAGCCCTTGGCGAAGGCGATCGCACTCGCGCTCCTGCTCGCCTGGCTGCTCGCCGCCTGCGCGGCGCACCGCGCTTCTGTCCCCGCGCCGCCGCGCGTCGCGGCGGTGCAGGCCGTCGGCACCTTCACCACCGAGGCCGCGGCGCACGACCGCGACGGCGGCAGCTCCGCCTTGATCGGCTCGAGCATCGTCTGGATCTTCGGCGATACGATCACCCCGAGCGGACTGCGCTCGGCGACCGCCGCCTGGTCGCTGCCGGAAAGCCCTCTACGCCTGCAAGAGGCGATGGACGCGCGCGACGCACCGTTCCAGTTCTTCCCCTTCACGGCGGAGGAGGCGGCGTTCAACGAGGCGCACGCCGCGCCGGCCGCCTGCTGCGCCGACCAGTCGGGATGCGACCGAGGTGCTCCGTACTGCCACTGCGGCGCCGGGACCGACTGTGCGCGCCGCTTCGCGCTGTGGCCGGGAGATCCGGTCGCCACGGCGCCCGGCGAGGGCCTCGCCTACTTCCAGAAGCTCGTGATCGGAGTCGCGCCCTACGACTTTCGCCACGTCGGAGACGGCGTGGTCCGCTTCGCCGAAGGCGACGCGGTCGCCCGCCGGGCGTCCGTCGCCGCCGATGTTTCCCCGCTGCTCTTCTCGGCCCCCGAGCCGAACTTCCTGCGCGCCGTATCGGGCCGCCGCGCGGCGCGGCCGTTCCTGTACGTCTACGGGACGATCGAGCGCGGGGACTGCACGTCGGACGTCGTCGTCTCGCGCGTCGCCCGCGACCGGGCGGCGGAGCGAGGCGCCTACGAGTTCTGGAACGGCCGCGATTGGTCGGCCGCTCTCGCCGCGGCGCGCCCCATTCTGAGCGGCATCGCCGGGCAGCTCGGCTCGGTCATGTGGGACGACTATCTGGGCCTCTACCTCAGCGCCTTCAGCGACGCGTGCACCGGGGGCAATCAGCTACACGTGCGCAGCGCGCCGCGCCCGGAGGGGCCATGGAGCGAGCCGGCGGTCGTCGATCTCGCCCCGCTCGGCGCCACGCCGGCGTCCTACGCCGGCACCCTGCATCCCGCCCTCGGCACCGGGCGCACCGTCTACTTCAGCTACTACGAACCGGCCCCCGACTTCGCCGGCCGCGTCCACCTCGCCCGCCTGCAGCTCGAATGAGGCTACGCTGGGGGCTCGGGCTGAGGCTGGGGATCGATCCCAAAGACCGCGCGAAGCGCGCACCGTCACTCAGCCTGAGCCCAAGCCTGAGCCTCAGCCTGTTCCACTCCAGCGCTTCAACACTCTCGTCATCTTCGTGTTCTTCGTGACCTTCGTGGTTGCCCCCTTCCCCAGGCTTGCCGCTGTCCGTTCTCTTGACAGGGAAGCGCCGCGCATGACGGTGATGCCGCAATGATCGCCACCCATTCGCAGGCACGCCCGTGAGCACGGTTCGCACGCGCGACGTCGACGGCGGCGTGCGTCTCGTCGTTCTCGATCGCCCGCCGGCGAACGCCCTCGAGGAGACGCTGCTCGGGGATCTCGAGCGGGTCCTCGACGAGGCGCGCGACACGGACTCCGTCCGCGCCGTCGTGCTCACCGGGGCCGGCGCCTTCTTCAGCGGCGGGTTTGACCTCGGGGCGCCGCGGCGCGACGCCGAGCAGACGCGCGCGCTGCAGAGGCTCTACCGCGACTCCCACCTGAAGCTGCTCGCTCTCCCCAAGCCGACCGTGGCGATGGTCAACGGCCACGCCACCGCCGGCGGTCTGGTCCTGGTTCTCGCCTGCGACTACCGTCTCGGTGTCGAGGGCAGCTACAAGATCGGGCTCAACGAGGTCGCCATCGGCGCCTCCTTTCCGAGGATCGCGTTCGAGATCGTCCGCCTGCGCCTGGCGCCCGCCCGCGCCAGCGAGCTGCTGCTCGGCGCCGCACTCTACCCGGCCGGCCAGGGGCCGCGCCTCGGCGTGGTCGACGAGCTCTTCCCTCCCGACACCTTCGAGCCCACGGCTCTCCGCCGCGCCGCCCGCCTCGGCTCCTTCCCCCGGGAGGCCTACGCGCACACCAAGGCCGCCCTGATCGCCGAGGCGGCAGCCGCGGTGCAGGGCGAGACGCCGGAGCAGGCGGCGCGCGCCGCGGCCGTATGGGTGAGCGACGAGAGTCGCGCCGCCCGCGCCGCGCAGCGCCGCAAGCTCGACATGTGATCGGCGGGGGGAAGGAGAAAAAGGCAACCACGAAGGTCACGAAGAGTACGAAGGGGGAGTTGGACGCAGGTGAGAATCGATGCGTTCCGGGACGCTTGGGGTCTTGCGCCTGGAACCGACGTCGCGGCCGTGCTGTATTGAAAGGGAACCGGAGGGAACGCGATGGTGGAGAATCGCAAGCTCACCGACGAGGAGGTCCAGGAGCGGCTGGCGGAGGTGCCCGGCTGGGAGCTCGTCGTCGGCAAGCTGCACCGCGAGATCAACTTCAACGACTTCGTCACCGCCTTTGGCTACATGACCTCGGTGGCCTTGGTGGCGGAGTCGAAGAACCACCATCCCGAGTGGTTCAACGTCTACAACAAGGTCATCATCGACTTCAGCACTCACGACGCCGGCGGCCTCACCGAGCTCGACTTCGAGCTCGCCAAGATCGCCAACGCCCTGCTGCCCTGAGTCGGGCGCGGCGGCTACTTCTCCAGCTCCTCGCGGATCGAGTACATCTTCTGTCGCGCGTCGGCGACGAAGACGTCGAGGTTGCGGCGGTGGTTGGCGCGCAGACCGGCGGGGCTGCCGTCCAGAACGATCAGCGGCTTCATCAGCGCCGCCTCGTGCAGGGACGCGGCGATCTCGTCGAACAGCTGCGCGATGGTCGGGCGGTTGATCAGGTCGACCCCGTACTCGCGGCGGGTGGCCAGCGTCAGGTAGTACATCACGTGGCAGTAGCCCTGCGCGTGGTAGAAGTAGTCGTCGGTCCGCCACATCGGAACCGCGCTGCCGTCGCTCTCCGTCTCCTTGTACAGGTTGGCGTGCGCGTCGCCGAGCAGGTCGGTCCAGGCCTGGAAGAGGCGGATCAGCTCGACGTTGCGGCGGTTGATCGGCTTCGACTTCGGCGGGTCGGTGTGAAGGCCCGCCACGTAGCTCTTGAGCGCCTTGACCGCATCGCTGTAACGGGATTCGGCGGACGGGAACCAGAACTTCTCCGCGTCGTTGCGCAGGAAGGTGTCCGCGGTGACCAGATTGGAATCGAACTCGGTCGACGACACCTTGGTCAGGTGGTCCTTGAACACCCTGATGCTCTCGCGCAGCGCCTGGATGATGCCGAGCTGGCGATTGGCGTTGTTGTCGGCCATCACCTTCGGCCCCCACAGGAGAAAGTCGTTCGGGCGCCATCCGGTGCCTCCCGACAGCTCGTGCTCCATGATCTGATAGGCCGTGGTGGCGAAGACCTCACCCGGCACGATCTTCTTGTCGGGCGGGAACGCCTTCTCTACGTCGAACGGCAGAACGTCGTGACTCTTCTGGGTGAAGTGCAGGGCCAGCGTCACGCCGAAGAAGAGGACCAGCACCGCGGCGACGGCGATGAGGACGACGTTCCCCCGTTCGTTTCTCTCTCGGTCGAGCATGCACCTGGCTACCATGGACCGAAGCGAAGGCCTAGAGGCGGAGAGGCGGAAAGGCAGGTTGTTGGTTGTTGGGTTGTTGGCCAGCGCAGAGCCGGCTACGCCGGCTTCTACGGATTTCGCCCAACAACTCAACAACCAACAACCCGCTTCGAACAACGTGCTTCGTCTTGAATCCGGTGCGCGCGCGGCACTACAAAGGCACGGCAGAGCGGAGGGCACATGCGGAGAATCGGAACTCGAGCGGCATTCGCCGTGGTGTTGCTGGCGCTTCTTCTCGCGCCCGGCGCCGGGCGGGCGGAGCTCTCGCCCGCGATCCAGGAGCAGCTACAGAGCTCCACCTACGTATACATCGCCTCGACGCGCAAGAGCGGACAGCTCGGCGCGCCGGCCGAGATCTGGTTCATGTACCGCGACGGCGCCGTCTGGGTCGGCACGCGGCCGACGTCGTGGAGAGTGCGCCGCATCAAGGCCGGGCGGACAGAGGCCAAGATCTGGGTGGGAAAGCGCGACGGGCCGTCGTTCATGGCGACGGGGAAGATCGTCGACGATGCGAAGGCGCAGGAAGCGCTGCTGGAGACCTACGCCAAGAAGTACCCCGACGGGTGGTCGCGCTTCGCCGAGGACTTCCGCAAGGGATTCAAGGACGGCTCCCGGGTGCTGGTGAAGTACACGCCGAAGTGAGGGACGGAGAATGACCGACACGGAAACGCTGCGCGCCCTGCGGCGCCGCGCCGCCGCCGTTCGCCGCCACGTCGTCACCGTCGCCTCGACGCAGTTCGCCCATCTGGGTGGCTCGATGTCGTGCGCCGACATCCTTGTCGCGCTCTACTTCCACTGGCTGCGGGTCGGGACGACGAGCCGCAGCGCGACCACTTCCTGCTCAGCAAGGGACACGCGGTGCACGCGCTGCACGGCTGCCTGGCCGAGTTCGGCAAGATCGACGCCGAAGAGATGAAGACCTGCATGCAGCTCGGCAGCCGGCTCGGCGGCCATCCGACGCTGAAGGCGCCCGGGGTGGAGTTCGCTACCGGCTCCCTCGGCCACGCCCTGTCGGTGGGCGTCGGCATCGCCATGGCCGAGCAGCACCGGGGATCGCAGGCGCGGACGGTGGTCCTGCTGGGCGACGGCGAGCTGCAGGAAGGGACGGTGTGGGAGGCGGCGCTGTGCGCGCCGCGCTTCGGGCTCGAGCGCCTCGTCGCCATCGTCGACTACAACCGCTTCCAGGCGGCCGGGCGGGTGGACGACATCCTGCCGCTCGATCCGCTCGCCGACAAGTGGCGGGCGTTTCGCTGGAACGTGTGCGAGATCGACGGCCACGACGTGGCGGCGATCCTCGACGCCCTCGGCGCGGTGCCGGCCGCGCACGGGCCGACCGCCATCATCGCCAACACCATCAAGGGCAAGGGCGTGCCCGGAGTCGAGGGCACGGGGCGCGCGCACTACACGATGCTGAGCGAGGACGAGGCGAAGGCCGCCACGGCGGCGCTGCAGGCCGTGTCATGAGCGGCTACTTCACCGCCATGTCGTCGGCCGAGGTGTTGGCGGAGCTCGCCGCCCGCGACCCGAACGTCGTGCTCGTGTCGCAGGACTTCGGCCCCGTCGGCCAGTTCACGGCGCAGTTCCCCGACCGCCACTTCGACGTCGGCATCAGCGAGCAGAACCTGATCGGCGTGGCGGCGGGTCTGGCGCACGCCGGCATGCTGCCCTTCGTGCTCGCCATGGCGCCCTTCGTCAGCATGCGCGGCTTCGAGCAGATCCGCGACGACTGCGCTTACAACCGCAACAACGTGAAGATCATCGCCCCCTTCGCCGGCCTGGAGGCGGGCCCCTGGGGCGCGACGCACCACGCGATCGAGGACATCGCGCTGCTGCGGACGATTCCCGGCATGACCATTCTGTCGCCGGCCGATCCGAACGAGAGCATGCGCGCCGTGCGCGCGTCTGCCGAGATCGACGGCCCGGTCTACATCCGCCTCGGCTTCCTCACCCCGATCAGCGGCTACGACGCGCCCTTCGAGGTCGGCAAGGCGGTGACCTTGCGCGAGGGGGGCGACGTCGCGATCCTGGCGACCGGCGGCACCGTGCAGTCGGCGCTACAGGCGCACGAGGCATTGAAGGGGGCCGGAATCGCCGCGCGGGTGATCAACGTGCACACGCTCAAGCCGCTCGACCGCGACGCGGTGGCGCGCGCGGCGCGCGAGACCGGGCACCTGGTCACCGTCGAGGAGCACTTCATCGCCGGCGGCCTCGGCGGCGCAGTCGCCGAGATCCTCGCCGAGCTGGGTACCGGCCGCCTCGCCCGCGTCGGCGTTCGCGACGTCTTCTGCACCGAGGTAGCGCCCTACCCCGACCTCCTGCGCATCCACGGCATCGACGCCGCTGGCATCGAGCGCGCCGTGCGCGCCCTGCTGGGCCGGGGATGAGTGGAGCATCACCAGCGGATGGATGAGGCTGTCGATCTCGAGTTCACGAGGTACGAGATCCTCGTTCGCGAGGGTAAGGGGAACAAGGACCGCGTCACCGTGCTGCCGGGTGCTGTCGAAGGTCCCCTCCGAATCCATCTTCATCGTGCTCGCGTTGTCCACGAACGCGACCTGAAGTCGGGATTCGGCCGCGTGCAGTTGCCGGACACCTTGGCGCGCAAGTATCCCAACGCCGATCGCGAATGGAATTGGCAGCGGGTCTTCCCCGCATCACGGATCTGCAAAGATCCTCGCTTCGGTCCGCCGCAACGATTTCATCTCCACGAGTCGGGCATGGCGTTCAGAGCCCAGCCGATCGACTGTCAACGGCATCCCCCGGCGTGCTAGGCCGCGTAGGTGAGCGGCATAGCAATCCAGGCGGGGAGCAACCATCGTGAGCTAAGCACTTGAGCTACCGGGAGATAGTTCGCCGTCAGAAGACCCACCGGAGGGATGCTATGCTGCAAAGCCTCGCGGGCTTCGCCTTTCCGCTCGGAACCGAGCAGATTCGGTCTGCTATGCCGCGCCCGTCGAGTCGCATAGCAGTCCGATCGGAAACCGAGTTCCTTCGGCGCAACCGATCGATCCGTAAGGGGTTTCGAGCACGAATCGAACTGTACTGGAGGATGCTATACTGCGCGTTGAGCACCCTTCGGAAGGTCAATTATTGTTAGGCGGCATCGATGTTCCCGATGACTCTCTCCGGAGCGTTCACGGTGGATCGACCCTCCGTCTCGCCAGGTGCTCCGGACGCGGTTCTTGCTTCGATCACGGCACGCCTCGAGCGCGAGAAGCCCAAGCGTCTTTCGCAGGCCGGCGATCGCATCGAGTTCAAGGGCGGTATCCTGCGTTTCGTCTCAAGCTGGAACCAGCTCGTCGCGATCAGCCGCGGTGAGATTCGCGTCGAGCGCCAGACGTCCGGCATCTCTGTTCGGTATCAGATTTGGTTTACCCAACTCCTAGTCGTTGTGACCATCATGGTCGGCGGGTTCCTAAGCCTCCCTATAGTGGGAGCGGGCAACCTGTCTCCCGCAGGCAAGGTTGCTGTGCTCGCGATCGCCTGGTTGTGGTTGGCTGGTGGCAACATCGCGATCACCACGTACCGCTTTCCACGACTTCTAAGACAGGCAACCGAGAATGCGTTGGATGCCGCCTAAGCCGCTGAAGCTGACGGCCGCGGGTTTCAGCCGTTCGAAGCGCAATGCTTGACACGAATCGTGGTGGGGTCACTCGCGGCCGCAGCTTAGCGGCCATCCGTTCGGCTGGCCCGGCGGAGTTTCTGTGATCAGTGAATCGTCACGATATTCGCTGCTGCTCGGAGCGCTGAGTTGCATGTCGTTTGCCGTCTGCATGTGGTTCGCGTTCCATGCTGGTACGGTCGGCGATGTCAAAGCTGCCAGTTGCGGCGATCCCGCGGCAGCGCTCGCTCTGGAGGACACGGCGGCTCCATTTTTCATCGTCGGAATCCTTCTTATGCTCGCTGTTGCCGCGTCGCTAACGCGCTTCACCATCGGTCGGCGCATCGCGCTGGGAGCTTTTTTCCTGCTCATTGGTGGACCGTTCTTGTGGATTACTGCCGTTTGGGTCGAAGGCTGGGGTCTCCGGTGGTGCAATTGAACGTACAAGTGGGCGAGTGGTGCGGAGGCGATGGCACGAACGAGCCGAACAATCCGTTCCACGCGACGCGCGAAACGCGCGCGCGTGAACGTAGGCGTTAGCGGTCTCCGAAGCGATGGGCCGGAAGGCCAAGCGGCACGGGCACTAGGATGACACTCCCAAACGACGATCCATTGGACCTGTCCGACGCCGAGTATCAAGAATTGATCGACGGCGTCGCCGAGCTCACGCGGCTCACTGCGCAGGTTGTGGAAGCTGAGCGCTCGAAATCGGAAACGCGCGAGGCCAAGGTCAAGCGGCTTCGTGAACATCTAGCGAAGCTCAACAATCTTGCCGACGGTTTAGAAGCGAAGCGGCAGCCCAAGGGTTCTGCATGGCCTGGCGCGATCATCATGACCATTATTTTGCTGATGCTTGCCTTCTTGGTTGCCCCGCGAATCTCGCCGAACCGTGGCCCAATGTCGGAGTCGCCAACACCGCAGGTTTCACATTGAATCCGCCGAGCGAATCGAGCTGCAGGGTCGCAACTGATTTGGTAGCGTGGTGTGAAATCATGAAGGGCAAAAAGACCGACGCTAACAACGCGCTGCATGCGACGCGCGGAAGAGCGCCGCGCGCGCATGAGCTTCCGCGTTCGGCCAGTCAGACACTGAGATGTTCTTCGAAGTAGCCATGGGTTCGCCGGAGTACTGGATTCTCCTGCGGCTCTTCGCATTCGGGCTTGTCACTCTCTGTGCGCTGTTGTGGGCTCGGCTGCAAGAAAGGCGAGGTGTTTCCGCCGCGACACTTTGGCCGCGGATTCTGATCGTTGCCCTGGGCGGCGTCGCGATCGGAGAGATCGATCCGGGCGTAGTTGCGTTGCCAGGGCTCCTTGCGCTCTTCGTTCTTGTGGGGCTCTCGGTGCACGAATTTATCGCCAGTCGACGTCACGCGGGACAGCGCATGGGGGGTGGGTCCAAATGTTGATGGGCACAGCTGGCGACTTGGGCCGAACAAACCCGTCCAGCCGACGCGCGAAAACCTGCGCGCGGCTGACGGCCAGGGCGTTCGGCGGCCGAGCGGTAGTGAAATCCGACATGGCACTGCGTAGGATCTTGCTCTGGCTGTCCTCTGCCGCGTTTGCAGCTGGAGGGAGTGCACTCGTTTGGTGCCCCGTGCCTCTGGCCCGTCTGATCGAGATCGATCTCCCCACATCGACGGCTCGTATCGAGTTCGGGGCTGTGTACGGCGCGCTTGAGTTGGGCATCGCCGCGATTCTCGCCTATTGCGGGCGCCGGCGGGAGCGGGCCTGCATGGGTCTCGTTGCAATCGGCTGCGCGGCAGCGGGGTTCGCCATCGTTCGCACCGGTGGGCGCCTCGTCGCAGGCCCTGGAAAACCTCTGCTCTTCAGCACCGAGCTGTTCGCTTCCAGCCTCTGTTATACGGCCGACTCGCTTCATCTCGTACGGGTCGCAACCCGCGTCCCTCGTCGCTCCCGACTCGTCGGTCCGACGAACTGCGGGGTCGCCGTGACCAGTCTGGATTGCATGCGCCCCGGGGGCAGTGTTACGGCGTCCCGATGGAGGCACTCTCATGTCGGAAACGCAGGTGTTCAAGGGCGGGTGTTTCTGCGGTGCGGTCGAGGTCGAGGTGCAGGGACAACCCGCCGCCGCCGGAATCTGCCATTGCGAATCGTGCCGTAAGTGGCATAGCGCGCCCGTCAACGCATGGGCGATATGGCCTGACGCCATGGTCAGGGTGACCGCCGGACGGGACCAGCTCCTGGAGTTCAACAAGCAGGGCTCCGACGGGCCGAGCGGTCGCTCGTCCTGCAAGCGCTGCGGCGGCGCCGTCTTCAACCGCAAGCCGAGGATCGGGATGACGGTGGTCTACGCGATGACTCTCGACGGCTCGGGTCTGGTGTTCGAGCCCACCTTTCACTGCTTCTATGGCGAAGGCGTCCTGCACATGGCCGATGGGCTGCCGAAGTTCGAGGACCTGCCAGCTCCCCTCGGTGGTTCCGGCAAACGGTTCGATGAGCCGTCCAGCACCGGCTTCAGGCGATAGCGGTCGAACCGTCATGAATCTCGTTCAGGAGTTCACGTTCACCGCCATGCTGAAGCCGCCGCTGCCGATCGGGCCCGGCCCGATGGGCACGCGCATGTACTACGAGGTGACGGGCGGGGAGATGATTGGCGATCGGCTGCGCGGGACAGTGCTCGGCGGTGGCGAGTGGGCGCTGGTCGGACCGGACGCCTTCCTCAGGATCGACGTGCGCCTGGAGGTCGAAACGCACGATGGAGCCTACCTCTACATCCAGTACAGCGGCCTTCTCGAGGTGAACGAGGCCGTCCAGGGTGCGCTCGCGAGCGGCAAGGGCACCGGCTACGGCGAGCAGTACTTCTTTACGAATCCGCGCATCGAGACCGGCGACGCGCGCTACGCCTGGGTCAACACGACTTTCTTCATCGGCGAAGGTCACATCCTGCCGGGGCTCGGCGTCGAGTATCGCGTTTGGCGGCCGGCATAGCGCCGGCCCGTCACGATCCGAGCTCGCTTCGCGAGATGCCGCCCGACGACAAGTGAGCTGACGGCGCTCGTTCTGGCGAGGCTCACCGCGGCGACGGTGGCTTCAGCGTCGCGCTTGTGGGTTTCCCGTGAAGGGTGTATAGATAGGCGTATGCCTCGCATGCAGGTTTACCTCCCCGAAGCCATGTACGAGCAGGTCAAGGCACGTAGCCTCCCGGTCTCTGAACTCTTGCAGAAAGCCGTGCAAGCGGAGCTGCGTCGGCGGGATCTGCTCGCGGAAGCTGATCAGTACCTCGGCGATCTGGTCGCGGAGGTCGGGACACCCAGCGCCGCCCAGCGCGCCCGCGCCGCTGCCGTCGCTCGGCGCATTTCGCGACGCGCCGTTCGCAAGGCCGGGTAGCGGACGTGCTCGTCCTCGATTCCGGCGGGGTCAGCAGGCTTGCTGAGCGATCCCGGCGGGCGGCCGCGCTGATCCTTGCGCTGCGCGAGGAGGGCCTTTGGCCGCCAGTGGTCCCCTCAGTCGTCCTCGTTGAGTGTCTGCAAGGTCATGCCGGTCGCGACGCGGTCGCGAACCGCTTCCTGAAGACGTGCGATGTCGTGGAGGAGATCGCCGAACCGCTGGCGCGCCGCGCCGCGCTGCTCCGCAGGCAAGCCCGTCGAGGTTCTGCCGTCGACGCACTGGTCATCGCTTCTGCGGAACCCGGTGGAACGGCACTCACTTCCGACCTCGACGATCTCCAGGCGCTCGCCGATCATGCAACCGGCGTGAGCGTGGAGAAGGTCTGAGAGGTAAGAACGAAGATGAGCGCGAATCGGGGGCCGAAGTCGAACGTTTTCAACCGGTTGCATTGGTAGACCCGAGGGAGGCGCCGCCGGCGCCTTGCTTGATTCAATCACTTCATCCGGCTAACTAAGAAGCGCCGATCAGGGCGCACGTCCACGGGCCGCGCGCGTTGCAGGTGGAACGCGGCGCCGACGGTGGAGTTCGCTGCGCTGGAGTGGTTTTCTTGGGTAAACCTGTCGCGGATCCTCGCATCTTGGCGGCGCTCGACCGCGATCGGCGGCCGGTGAGGGAAGCACTCGAGCGCTGCGGCATCGAACTGAAGAGCCTGCAGGTCGTCGACCAGCGCTACGCACTGCGCTACTTCGCCATCGTGTGGGGCGCGGTAGCGGCGATCGCCTGGACCTGGCAGGCCACGAGTTGGGCGGCGTTGTTCCTGCTCTTGCCCTGCATCGGTATCGTCCAGCACGCCATGCTCAATCTCACCCATGAAGCGTCTCATTATCTGCTGTTCGCCGATCGTCGGTGGAACGATCGCATCGCGAACCTGTTCGCTGCCCTGCCGATCTGTCACACCGTGGCCAGCTACCGAATGACGCACGTCGACCATCACCGCTACCTGCGCTCGGTCAACGACCCATCGGGCTACGTTACGGGGCCCGGGCTGAGCCGCGCCGACATCCGGCGTACTCTGCTGGCGCTGCTCGGAGGCCGTCTGGTCTGGGAGCTCGCCGCACGCAGCCTGCTCGGAAGGCGTTTCGCGGCGCAGGCGGCCGGCGAGGCGGACGAAATGAAGGCCGTCGACCGGACGAGATTGATCATGGTCGCCGTCTATCAGCTGGCCGTTGGAGGATTCGCCTACGCGACCGGTTTCGTCAACTTGTGGATCGCCTGGCTGGTCGTCGTCATGACGATCACCCCGACGCTGGAAGGGATTCGCAGCATGGTCGAGCACCGATTCCCCGACGACCTCGAGCTACTGCAGCACACCCGCAGCCATCACAGCAACATCGTTATCTCCGGCCTCCTGTCACCATTCTTCCAGTATCATTGGGAGCATCACTTGTTTCCGACCGTTCCGCATCACCGACTTGCAGACGTCCACGAAGTTGCCTTGCGGGCCGGGGTGGAAGGGGCCAGGCCTGTCGAGGGCGGTTTCATCGGCGCCGTCGCCCGATTGGCCTGACTCGAGTGGAGGACCAGCATGGCGGGAGACGGATGTGTGGCCTGCGGCGGCCCAGTCGACAAGCGGGTCGCCGAAAACCAGCGGGATTACGAGTACGGCAGCACGTGGCAGGGGGCGATCGCGGGCTGTTCCAGGTGCGGTCTGATTCACCAGTGGCCGATGCCGACCAGGGAGCAGGCGCTGTCGTACTACCCGGATGGATACGCGCACTACAATCCGGACGACACCTGGTTGCGCGCGTTCCTGATGAACCTCTACGTCGGTCGCATCGTCAAGACGTTCCTCAAGCTCGGCGTACGCGAGGGCGATCGCCTCGTCGACATCGGTTGCAGCGCCGGCGAGAAGCTCAACCTGCTGCGCAACAAGATGAAGGTAGAGGCGATCGGCGTCGAGCCCAACGCATACGCCGCCAACAAGGCGCGTGAGCGCTACGGGCTCGAGGTCATCAACAGCGTGTTTCCGACCGAGGAGATAGCTCCCGGCACCGTCGACTTCATCCATATCAACCATGTAATCGAACACGATCCCGACCCGGTTGGCCTGCTCAACGACATCCACACCGCCCTCAAGCCAGGCGGTTGGGTGATCGGCGAGACGGAGAACATCGACTGCCTGAGCTACCGCGTCTTCGGTGAGTACTGGTCGCTGCTGCACCTTCCCTATCATCTCCTCTTCTTCACCCGGGAGACGCTCGCCAGCGTCTTCGAACGCAGCCGGCTCGGTTCGGTGCACCTCGATTCGGTGACGGACGCGTTCGCTTGGTCGCTGTCGCTGCAGAACTATCTGCGGCGCAAGCGCCCGCCGGGGGGCGGCAAGACCGAACGTATGCGCGGCTACCTCTTCGTTTCGATGGTCGCGGTGCCGGTGTCCTGGCTCGAGATGGGTAAGGGCCCGATTCTCCGCTTCTACGCGCAGAAACCGCCGGCGGATTGAGTCCCAGGGATGAAGATGTTCCGGCAGGGTCTGTTCGCCCGCGTCGTGCCCAACATCAAGAAGCTCGGCCTGCTGACGCCGCGCGTGCGCAAGGGCTTCGAGCAGCTCGAGGTCATCCACTTCGAGGACGACGACCCGACGGAGTCGGACCGTGCCATCGGCCTGGTGAACTGACCCCGGGCCACTCTCGAGTCCACGGCGCGGCGCCTCTTCGAAAGGTCGAGGCCTTGGTTTTTTGATTCCCACCTCCCAACAACTCGACAACCCAGCAACCTGACCTGGGCTGGCGCTGGCCGGTCCGGGTCGCTATGAGCGGGGGCATGCAATCCGGCTCCGCACGGCGCGCAAACACTCTCCAACGCTGGGGCGAAGCACTACGTGTGTTGGGTGCAACCGGCTTCCTGAACCCCGGCTATGTGCTCGGCCTGGCGCGCGCCAACCGCCGCTGGGGCCCGACGCTGGCCGCCGGATTTGCGGCTTCGGCGTCGCGGCGCCCCAACGACATCGCGATCGTCGACGACGCAGGACAGATCAGCTTCGCCAAGCTGCACCGCCGCACCGAATGCGATCGCCCACGGCCTTGCGGCGGCGGGGGTCCGCGCCGGGGACGGCGTCGGCATCCTGTGCCGCAACCACCGCGGTTTCGTCGAAGCTGCGATCGCGACCGCCAAGCTCGGCGCCGACGCCCTCTTTCTCAACACCGGCTTCGCCGGCCCCCAGCTCGGCGACGTTCTCGATCGGGAGCAGGCCGCGGCGGTCGTGTACGACGACGAGTTCGCGAGCGTCGTCGAGGCCGGGGCGGGGGCACGCCAGCTCGTCCGCGCCTGGAGCGAACCAGGCCCAGGCCGGCCCACGCTCGACGAGCTGGCGGCGCGGCATTCGGCGGACGAGCCCGCGCCGGTGGCGAAACCGGGCCGCACGACGATCCTCACCTCGGGAACGACCGGTACGCCCAAGGGAGCCCGCCGGCCGACCAAGGCCACCGATCTCGATACCCTCGTCGGACTCCTCGGCCGGATGCCGTACCGGGTGGGCGAGAGGACGACCATCGCCGCGCCGACGTTCCACGCCTGGGGGCTCGTGCAGCTGCTCGTCGCGTCTATCCTCTCCTGCACGGTGGTGCTGCGCCGCCGTTTCGATCCGGAGGGCACGCTCGACGCCGTCGCCCAGTCGGGCTCCACGGTCCTCGCCGTGGTGCCGGTCATGATGCAGCGCATCCTCGCGCTCGATGCGGATGCGATCCGTCGCTACGACACCGGCCGCCTGCGCATGGTCGCCGTCAGCGGCTCGGCTCTGCCGGGCGAGCTGGCGATCCGCTGGATGGATACCTTTGGCGACAATCTCTACAACTTCTACGGCTCCACCGAGGTGGCGCAGGCGAGCATCGCCACGCCGGTGGATCTGCGCGCGGCGCCCGGCACCGCAGGCTGCGTCCCGCGCGGGACAGTGGTGAAGATCCTCGACGAGGCGGGGCGCGAAGTGCCCACCGGCCGGATCGGGCGGATCTTCGTCGCCAACGCGGCCCAGTTCGAGGGCTACACCGGCGGTGGCGGCAAGGAGATCATCGGCGGCATGATGTCGAGCGGCGACCTTGGGTACTTCGACGAGCAGGAGCGGCTGTTCGTCGCCGGCCGCGACGACGACATGATCGTCTCGGGCGGCGAGAACGTCTTCCCGTTCGAGGTCGAGAACCTGCTCGCCGATCATCCCGCCGTCGCGGACGTGGCCGTCATCGGCGTGCCCGACGAGGAGTTCGGGCAGCGCCTCAAGGCCTTCGTCGTGCTGCGGGACGGGCGGCGGATCGGCGAGGACGGGCTCAAGGCCCATGTGCGCGAGCACCTGGCGCGCTACAAGGTGCCGCGCGCGATCGAGTTCCTCGACGAGATCCCGCGCAACCCGACCGGGAAGGTGCTCAAGCGCGTCCTGCGCGACCGCGAAGCGGCGTCCTGAGCGCCACCCGACGGGTGCGCAGAGGGCTCAATGACCGAACGTACGGCCCCCCCTCATGCGACCCGAGTGAGGAGGAAACCTCAATAGCAGATGTAGGGTGCTGCTGACAGCTGCCGGTACGCCCCCTACACGCTCGGGCGCTTCCCCTTCAGAGCGGGCCGTGCGGCAGCTCGATCGCGGGCAGCGGCCGCCGCGCGATCTCGTCCGCCTCGGCGGCCGGCACGCCGAGAACGCGCAGTGCGGCGGCGGCAGCGCGTTCGGGGATGCTCTCGACCTCGAAGCCGAGCTGTTTCGCCATCCGGCGGACGGTGCCGCCCTTCGCCGCCAGCTCCAGCTCGGCGGCGATCGCGCCAGCCGCCGTGCCGCCGACCGTCAGGAGAGTGATCAGCGGATCGTCCGACTGGAACCGGCCGGCGTCGACGCCCCGTTGCAGGTCGCGCAGCAGATACTGCCCCATCCCGCGCGACATGTTGCGCAGGGGAAACGCGTTGCGGACGAGGAAGCGACCCCACAGCGGATCCTCCCGCGCCCGCAGCGCCACGTAGCGGATCGACGCGGCCAGGATCTCGGCCGGGTCGTCGAGCATTTCGGAGATGCGGCTCAGCGCCTCGCCGAAGCGGGTGAGCACCTCGTCGACGACGGCGGAGTGGATCGCTTCCTTGGATTCGAAGTGGTTGTAGAACGAGCCGAAGCCGACGTCCGCGGCTTCGGTGATCTCGTTGATGGCGACACCAGCCATCCCGCGCTCCGCCATCAAGACGAAGGCCCCCTTGAGCAGCCTCTCGCGCGTCTCGCGCTTGCGCCGGTCGCCCCGTGCCTCGCGGGCCGGCGCGGCGCTCGGTCTCGGTGCGGCCGCCGCCCCGCGCTGCCCGCGCTTCGTGCGCGACGCACCGTCTCCGGAGGGGGGCCGGCTAGCCCGCATTTTCGCCCACCTCCTGCCCCGCGACAGAGAGATGTGAGATCAGAATTGACAATGTCATCAGCTATGAATATATAGTCAGCTACCCTGGAGTTGCAAGAGGGATTCGAACGGATGGCGGAGAGACCCGGACCCGCGGGGGCGGCGGAACGAGAGCTGCCCGCGTCGACGGACGTGCTGGTCGTCGGCTACGGACCGGTCGGCGCGACGATCGCGTGTCTGCTCGGGCGCTACGGAGTGCGCGCGGTCGTCGTCGACAAGGCGACCGAGATTCTGATGATGCCGCGGGCGATCGGCCTGGACAACGAGGCGCAGCGCATCCTGCAGATGGCCGGCCTGGGCGACGATGCCTTCGCGAAGGTGGCGCTCGCCGAGTGCCGGATGTACAGCCCGTACTTCGGTGAGTTCGCCCGCTTCCAGACGGCGGGCGTCATCGACGGCTACGCGAAGCTGGTGACGTTCTATCAGCCCGATCTCGAACGCGCCCTGCGCGCCGAAGCCGCTCGGCACCCGAGCGTCGTGTGCGCGCCCGGGGTCGAGCTGCTCGGCTTCTCCGAAACCGGAAACGGGCTTCGCGCCGGGCTGCGGCGTGCCGACGGGTCGCGGGCGGAGCTGGCGGCGCGCTACCTGATCGGAGCCGACGGGGCCGGCTCGATGGTGCGCCGGCTGATCGGCCAGGAGTTTCGCGGTCGCTCGTACGCGGAGGACTGGCTGATCGTCGACGCTCGCAACTCCTCCCGGCCGATCGATCACATCGAGTTCCACTGCCGGCCGCGCGGAGCGAGCCCGCACATCCCCGCGCCCGGCGGGCGGGAGCGCTGGGAGTTCATGCTGGGCCCCGGCGAGACCGCCGAGCAGATGGAACGAGACGACGAGATCGCCAAGCTGCTGGCGCCGTGGGGAGATCCGGCGCAGATGTGCATCGAGCGCAAGGCCGTCTATCGCTTCCACGCCCGCTGCTGCGACAGCTTCCGCCGCGGTCGCGTCTTCCTCGCCGGCGATGCCGCGCACATCACGCCGCCCTTCGTGGGGCAGGGATTGGTTTCCGGATTGCGCGACGCGGCCAATCTATGCTGGAAGCTCGCCTGGGTTTTGCGCGGCGGCGCCTCGCCCACCGTGCTGGACTCGTACGACGTCGAGAGGCGGCCGCACGCCAAGGCGATGATCGACCTGGCGAGGATGCTGGGACAGCTGGTGAGACCGCGCCATCCCCTGAAGGCGATCTTCATGCACGGGCTGATGCGCGCGCTGCGTCTGGTTCCGCCGCTGCGGCGCTTCATCGACGGCATGAAGCTCAAGCCGTTGCATCGCTACCGGGAAGGCCTTTTCCTGAAAGACGGCGAGCGGCTGTGCCGCGGCGCCTGGCTGCCGCAGGGGCTGGTTCGATCTCCGAACGGCGCCTGCTGTCTGAGCGACGAGGCCCTCGGCGATCACTTGGCGTTGGTCGGCTTCGGCGTCGATCCGCGGCGCCACCTCGCTCCCGAGGTCGTCGATGCGTGGCGGGCGATCGGCGGAGACGTCGTCCAGATCGCGATGCGCGGACAGGCCATTCACCGAGGCGCCGATGCCTGGGAGGACCTGACCGGCCTTCTGATTCCACGAGCCGCGCCGTTCGGTTGGGCGGCGGTCGTGCGCCCCGATCGAACGATCCTGCACGACGGGCCGGTGACCGAGGCGGCCCGGCTGATCGCAGAGTCGCGCGCGCTTCTCGGCCTCCCGGCCGCCGCCGATGCGCCGGCGATTCCGCTGCCGTCGCCGATCGACACGATGCGCGTTGCGATCGAAGAGGAGAACGCATGCCCGAGCTGAGCACACCCCAGCCCGCGCGCCACCCGGACCCGACGGCGAAGGCGCAGCGGCTCGCCTACCTGATCTGGGAACGTCCGGATCTCGATCGCGCCGAGGCCTTTCTGAACGCCTTCGGCCTGGTCACGGTCGAGCGCACGGCGGACGCACTCCATCTGCGCGCCGCCGCCGCTGCGCCGTTCTGCTACGTCGTACGCCGCGCGACCGCGGCGCGATTCGCCGGCTTCGCCCTGGAGGTCGGCGGCCGCGCCGAGCTCGAAAAACTCAGCCGCGTCGATGGTGCCTCCTCCATCGAACCGCTCTCGGCGCCCGGCGGCGGCGCCGTCGTCCGCCTGCGCGATCCGTCCGGCTTCTGCGTCGAAGCCGTGCACGGCCAGGCGTCGTATCCGGCGCTGCCCGTCCGCCACGCCCTGATCGCGAACACCGCGGACGCAGTCCCGCGCGTCAACGGTGGGCAGCGCCCACCGGTCGCCCCGCCGGACGTCTTGCGGCTCGGCCACATCGTTCTAGAGGTGGCCGACTACCAGGCGACGAGCGGCTGGTACACGCGACACTTCGGCTTCATCCCGAGCGACGTCCAGGTCCTGCCGGACGGCTCGCCGGCCGTCGCCTTCCTGCGCCTCGATCGCGGCGACGTGCCGTCCGACCACCACACGCTCGCGCTCGGCCAGGGGTTCGCCCCGCGCTTCAACCACTCGGCCTACGAGGTCGTCGATCTCGACGCCGTCGGCATGGGCCAACGCGTTCTGCGCGAGAAGGGGTACCGCCACGCCTGGGGGATCGGACGCCATCTGCTCGGCAGCCAGGTCTTCGACTACTGGAACGATCCGTGGGGGGACAAGCACGAGCACTACTGCGACGGCGACGTGTTCACCGCCGATGCACCGACCGGCGTGTCGGCGGCGAGCGGCGCCAGCCTGTCCCAATGGGGGCCGCCGCTTCCGGCGAGCTTCATCCGGCCGAAGGCCAGCTTCGCCAACCTCGCCGACGGGATCCGCCACCTGTACCGCAGCCCGGACCTGAGCGTGCGCAAGCTGCTGATGATGGCGCGCCTCACCGGCTGACGGGCGCGCGAGGAGATGCGGTCATGAGCATCAACACGGTGCACTACGAGCGCGACGGCCGGCGCGGCTGGGGCGTCGTTCGCGACGGCGCGGTCGTGCCCATCCCCGGCGACTACGCGAGCACCGGCGAGTTCGTCCAGGCGGCGCGCGTCGCCGATCTGCAGAAGCTGAACGGAGCGGCCGTTCCCGAGAGCGACCTGCGCCTCCTGTCGCCGGTGACCCGCAACCAGAGATTCGTCTGCCAGGGAGCGAACTACCGGCAGCACATGATCGAGTCGGGCCTCGACCCGGACGACAAGCACTTCAACATGATCTTCACCAAGGCCTCGAGCTGCATCGTCCCGGCCGACAGCGACGTCGTCCGTCCCGCGGTCTCGCGCCTGCTCGACTACGAGATCGAGCTGGGCGTCGTGCTGAAGAGAGGCATCGAGGCGCCGGTGCACGTCACCCGCGACGCCCTGCACGAGTACGTCGCGGGCATCGTCATGGTGAACGACGTCACGGCGCGCGACATCCAGGTCCCGCAGATGCAGTTCTACAAGGGCAAGAGCTTCCGCACCTTCGGACCGATCGGCCCCTATCTCTGCCTGCTCGAGCCCGAGGACTTCCACTACGTCGACGAGCTGCAGCTCACGCTGTGCGTCAACGGCGAGGTCCGCCAGGACGACAACACCGCCAACCTGGTCTACAAGCCGGCCGAGACGCTGACGGAGCTGTCGGGAGTGCACGACTTCGCGCCCGGCGATCTTCTCTCGACCGGGACGCCGGCGGGCTGCGCGCTGTCGATCCCGCCGCCGCTGATACAGCGCCTCGCCGCGCTCCTTCCGGAGAGAACGAAGTGGAGCCTCTTCTTCAAGAAGCAGGCGGCGCGCTCGCAGTATCTCCAGCCGGGCGACCGGATCGAGTCGCGCATCCGCAGCCGCGACGGCGTCATCGACCTCGGCGTCCAGCGCAATCGCGTCGTTACATTGGTTTCATGATTCCCCCTTTTGTAGTGATGGTCCGGGAGAGGAGACCCACGCATTGGCTTCACGCATTCCCCCTTTTGTAGTGATGGTCCGCGAGAGGAGACCCCCAGGCGCCGACCCCCGGCCGGGATCGAGGTTGGCTCCGAGAGGAGAGAAAAATGTCCGACCAGAATGCCGCCGGTGAAGCGCCGCGCGTTCCCGCCAAGCTCGCCCACTTCGTCGTCCGCACCCCGCACTACGAGGAGACGGTGCGCTGGTACGAGACCGTGCTCGGCGCGCGCGTCGTCTTCGGCAATCCGATGCTGAGCTTTCTCACCTACGACGACGAGCACCACCGGGTCGCCGTTCTGAACTTGCCCGGTCTCGCCGAGTCACCCGGCCCGGCGGCGGGGATCGATCACGTCGCCTTCACCTACGCCGGGCTGGGCGACCTGCTGCACACCTACCGGCGGCTGAAGAAGGCGGGCATCGCTCCCTACTGGTGCATCAACCACGGCCCGA
This sequence comes from uncultured bacterium, assembly GCA_963721115.1. Lineage (GTDB taxonomy): Bacteria > Desulfobacterota > Binatia > HRBIN30 > CADEER01 > CAVRIA01. The sequence goes on along the minus strand of CAVRIA010000008.1, from coordinate 425,968 downwards.
CGACCTCGCTCTACTACCGCGACCCGAACGGCATCCAGGTCGAGCTGCAGATCGACAACTTCTCTTCCGAAGAGGAGCTGAAGGTGTGGCTGCGCTCGGGCGCCTTCAAGCGCAACCCGATCGGCGTCGAGCTCGACCCCGACGTGCTCTGCGAGCGCTTCGATCGCGGCGATCCCGTCGCCGAGCTGGTCCGTCAGGGATCGGCGCCGCGCCAGAGCTGAGGTGGACGTGGCGGAGCGCGAAACGCCGGTGCTGATCGTCGGCGGCGGCCCGGTCGGGCTGGCGGCGTCGATCTGCCTCTCCGACCTCGGCATCCCCTCGCTGCTGGTCGAGCGGCACGCGACCACGACCACGCACCCGAAGGCGACGGTGGTGAACACGCGCACCTTCGAGCTGTTCCGCCAGTGGGGAATCGAGGAAGAGGTGCGAGCCGGGGGGCTTCCCCTCGACAGGTCGCGCTACATCGTGTGGGCGACGACGCTGACCGGGTACGAGCTCGGGCGCCTCGATCTCGCGGCCGGTGCCTCGCCCGAGACCCGTGCGGACGACGGCGCGCCGCCGCGTCCGCTGGGCAGGCTGAGCCCGACGATGACGAGCATCTGCCCGCAGGACGTCTACGAGCCCATCCTCAAGCGGCGCGCCGAAGCGGCCTCGATCGCCGAGGTAAGATTCGCCTGCGAGCTCGCCTCCTTTCGCGACGGTCCGGACGGGATCGACGCGCTCGTGCGCAACCCCGCGGGTGGCGGCGAGGAACGCGTGCGCGCGCGTTACCTGCTCGCCTGCGACGGTGCCGCGAGCTCGATCCGCGAGCAGCTCGGGATCGCCATGTTCGGTCCGGACAACATCGGCAGCCTGCTCAACATCTACTTCCACGCCGACCTCACTCCGTACGTCCGCGGGCGCGAGGGAGCGCTCTACTGGATCGTCAACGCCGAGGTTCCCGGCGTCTTCATCGCGCTCGACAACCGGCGCCGCTGGTTGCTGAACACGCCGTTTCGCCTCGCGCCCGGCGAGAGCGCCGACCGGTTCGACGCCGAGACCTGCCGCGCCAAGGTGGTGCGCGCAGTCGGCGATCCGGCGCTCGAGGTCGACGTGCGCTCGATCGATCCCTGGATCATGCGCTCGCAGGTGGCGGAGAGATACCGGGCCGGCCACGTCTTTCTGGCCGGCGACGCGGCGCACCGCTTCCCGCCCACGGGCGGCTTCGGCATGAACACGGGCGTGCAGGACGCGCACAACCTGGCGTGGAAGATCGCCGGCGTCCTGCGCGGCTGGGCCGACCCGGCGCTGCTCGACACGTACGAGAGCGAGCGCCGGCCGGTCGCCCGCTTCAACGCCGACCAGAGCCTGAAGAACGCGCGTCAGATGCCCGCCCCCACCCGCAGCGGCGACAGCGGTGAGAGCCCACTGGCGATCATCGAGGACGACACACCCGAGGGTGCGGCGTTGCGCGAGATGGTCGCCAGCGGCATCGGCCGAACGCGCGAGCACTTCAGCGCCACCGGGCAGGCCAAGGGGTTCGCCTACGAGTCGGCGGCGATCGTCCCCGACGGCCCCTCGACGAGCGAGTCGCGGAGCAGCGTCGAGGAGTACGTGCCGACGGCGAGCCCGGGAAGCGGGGCGCCGCACTGTTGGATCCGCATCGGCGAGCGCCACCTGTCGCTGCTCGACCTCTTCGGCGCCGGCTTCGTTCTGCTGGCGGGTCCACGCGGCGAGGCCTGGCAGAGCGCCGCCGGCGCGTTCGCGGCGGCGACGGCGCCGCCGCTGCGCACCTACGTCGTCGGGCGCGACCTGACGGTCGAGGACGGCGACGCGCGGCAGTGGTGCGAGCTGTACGGCATCGACGAGGACGGCGCCGTGCTGGTGCGCCCCGACGGTCACGTCGCCTGGCGGATGCGAGCGCGGGCCGCCGACTGTGCGGCGGAGCTGCGCGCCGCCTGCCTGAGCGCCGCGGGGTGCAATGTGGGCTAGGGAACGCCGGCGACGGGTTGCATGCGCGTATCGCAGGCACCGCCGACCGTCGTCGTCTCGAGGGTGGCCTCGCCGCTGCAGTCTTCGCCGCGCGACCGGATGCGGCAGGTGATCTGCGCCGGCTGGCCCGAGGCCAGCCAGCTCGGGGTCTTGCGATGGCGGCCGATCGCGGCGAATCGGCAGCCGGGCGGGGTTCCGTACGGTGTGCACCTGGAGGGCGGTTTGAGCTCTACCTTGCGGCCGTCGATGACGAATCCCGGATAGCGGTCGAAGAGCCTGACGACGTCGCGGTCGGGTTCCTCGTCCACCACCGCCTGGCGGAAGAGATAGCCGCTTCCGCGGTGCTCGCCGACGCTGATGCGCATGTTCGCAATCAGGGCGAATCGGTCGCCTCGGCGCGCGACGGCGCCGGAGATGTATTCCAGCCGCTTGCGGTTCGGAAAGCATTTGCCCATCGCCGGCGGATGGTAGTAGTTGCGCATCCGGGTCAGCTGCGGCAGCGAGCTGCCCGCAAACAGCTCCTCCACATCGCGCGCGCCGCCGAAGAGAATCCGCTCGACGTCGCCGGCGCTCTGCTCGTACATCGCCTGCAGTCTGGCGTAGTGTTCGTGGCGGGCCAGGTCGGGACGCAGAAAGCACGAGGTCAGGCCGCTGGTCTGCGTCACGTATTCGTCCCAGATGTTGTATTGCGAAACCGCCGAAGCGACGCCTTCGAAGTCTCCCCTCGACGTGCAACCCTGGCCGGCGAGGCAGCGCTCGAGGGCGCGATTGCGGATGGAGAGGGCGATCACGTCCCGCTCGCAGGCGCCGTAGGCACTGCAGCCGCGGCCCAGATGCCCCTCGTACAGCACCGTGCGCATCACGAAGTCGAGCTGCCGGGCGCGAGCCAGCGTCGCCGCCGGCCAGTGCGCTCGGTTCTCGGCGATGAAGCTGGTCCAGGCGGTGCGCAGGGCATCCCTGCGGCCGACCAGGCGCTGGTTCGCCGCCTCGCACTGGCGCGAGGCGTGGAAGGCGCGGACGATCTGGTCGAGCTCGTCGCGACCGCGCGGACTGGCCGGCGCGGCACTCTGGGGAGGGGGAGGATCGAAGCGCGGCGGTTTGTCGAGCGCGTACAGGTTGCGGACGTTGATCACGTGCGACGTCCCTTTCGGACAGCGATGGTCGTCGGCAGTCATCGCCTTGCGCTGCCTGGACACCTCCTCGAACCGGGCGGCCGAGGTGGGCGTAGCGAGGCTCGCATCGACGACGATCTGGAACCCGACGTATGGGGTTCCCGCGCCGTCGGTGACGGCCTTCCCCCCGCGGATGACCAGACAGGGGATGACCGACGTTCCTTGCGCCACAGTGCCCGCGGGCGCCGAAGGCCCGTCGCGCAGGAAACGGTCCACGTCGTAGTACGGAACCTGGAGCGGGCCGTCGAACTGGTAGACCGTCATGAGCGGCGTCGCAGGGATGGAGAGCGCGTGAGCGGCCGCGGCCAGCACTGAGATCGCAGCGCTCGCGCCGCCCATTGCGAAGAGACGATTGGTTGCGGTCACAGTGCGGAACATACAGACGACGGCGTCGGTCGCAAGTCCCGGTGTTCACGGTGTTGCCGAGGCTGTCGTAGGTGTGGAAGACCGGGAGCCAATCGGAAGAGCCTGGAAGGGAGTGCGGAAGCCGCATCGCCGGCTGCGGCAACCGCAGCCTCGGCGCGTGCGGCGGCGTGCCGGGGCTCGAAGGGCGACCCCCCAACGAGATCCTCGGCCGCTGGCACGCCCATTGCCGTCAATGGCTGCAATCCAATCCGAGAGGAGGATCAGCCATGACACACGCCCACCGCGGCCGCTTCCCTCGGTCGCACCGCCATTCTCCGGCGCCGGCCGGAGCGCCCGGTCCCGGGACGGCTTCGTGCCGAGCCCAGGCGGCGCGACCGACGCCCGATGAACGAGCCGCTTCGCCGTGGACGCAGGCCGGCGCAACGACCGACGCGAGCACGAGATTGTCGATCCGACAGAGCTTTCCGGGAGAATGGGTCGTCGATCTCCTGCAGGCGTTGGCGAACCGGGTCGATGTGACGAGCCTGTGTCGGAAGACCGTGATCGCGTACGATCGACCGCACGACGCTCCGCATCGCGTCCCTTGCGACGAAGTTCTCCAGATGCTCGAGGACGCCGCCGATCTGTCGGGCGACCCGCTGATCGGGATGCATCTGGCCGAGGAGATGGAGCCGCGCAGTGTGCCGGTCTATCTCGCCCGGACGCAACGGACCGTCCGCGAGGCGCTCCGGCAGCTCTGTCGGTTCCAGCACCTGCTGTGGCTGGGGCTGCCGTTGATCGTCGTCGAGCGCGGGTCGTCCCAGCTGCTGATCACTTTGCCATCGGATCTACATCGAGAGAGCCGTCACCTGACGGAGCTGTTCTTGGCGAGCCTCTTTCTCGAGGCTCAGAGAATGCTGGGGCAGCCCTTGCACATCGAGGAAGTCCGCCTTCGACATCAGCGCCGCCGGTCCCCGGACGGAGTACGAACGAGTCTTCGCCGGGCCGGTCCGCTTCGATCAGACGGAGGACGCGCTGTGCTTTCCCGGCGCCGTCTTCGACTACCGCGTGCCGACCTCCAACCCAAGCATCGCCGCGTTCATCGAAAGAGCGGCACGCGAGCAGGCGCCGCTCCCCGGGCATCTCTCCTTTCGAGAGAGGGCCCAGTTGGCCATCCGCTCGGCGCTGCTGTCGCGCCTGAGCTGCGAGCACCAGCCGATCGCCTACGACCTCGGCGTCAGCTCCGCAACGATGCGGCGTCGTCTGTGCGAGGAGCACGCCGACTTTGCCGAGGTCAAGGCGTCGGTGCAGCGCGAGCTGGCTGTGCAGCTGTTGGCGGTTCCGGTGCTGAGCCTCGACGAGGTGGCGGCGCGCTGCGGATTCCGCGACGTTTTCGGGTTCAGCGCCGCCTTCACGCGCTGGACCGGCCTGTCCCCCGCCGGGTACCGCAAGGAAACCGATCGAGACTGATACCGGTGGCCGGGCTTTGCACAGAAAGTCTTTCCTGAGCCTCGCCTTTGCCTCCACTGAAAGCGAGCAAACCCAGGCAGAGGCGAGGCACAGGCACAGGGCATCACGCGAAAGGTTTCGTGGCTTTGCCCAACAATCCCTGGGGCGGGCCCAATGCGTCATTCCGGCGAAAGCGGGAATCAGTGACCGCTCCGTGACCGTTCGGTGACACCCCTCCTGCTATGTCGGAGTCGAAGGAGTTCGCACCGTGCAGACTTCAGCGAGTCGTTTCGAACAGTTCTCCGTGCAGCACTATGCGCGCGAAGTGCGCGCCCTGCTCCCGTCCGCGGTCTTCGAGCCGGCGCCCACCCGATTGCTGTGGCTGCCCGTGCATCTGAGCGTGATCGTCGGCTCGGGGCTGTACGTCTTTCTGGCCAGTCCCCCCTGGTACCTGGCGGTGGCTTGCGCCCTGATGGCGGGGCACAGCTGGGCCTGTCTCGGCTTTCTGGCGCACGAGGTGCTGCACCACGCGGTGGTCAGGAGCCGTCGTGTGGAGCGGGTCGTCGGCTGCGTTGCCCTGACGATCTTCTGCCTGTCGCCGACCTTGTGGATCGCCTGGCACAACCAGTCGCATCACGGCAACACGGGCGATCCGGACGCCGATCCGGACGGCCTCGGTACGTGGCACTCCTGGCAGCGCAGCGCCGTCGAGCGCGCGATGGAGGAGGCCTCGCCGGGGTCGGGACGCAAGCGCAGCGCGGCCTTCCTGTTCGTCACCTTCTCGCTGCACTCCGCCGTCGTGCTGCTGGTGCGCAGTCACCGCGAAAACTACTACGCCCGCATCTCGCGCCGGGCGGTATATGCCGAGTCGGCGGCCATGGCCTGCTTCTGGATCGCGCTGCTGCTGCTGGTCGGGCCGTGGAAGTTCCTGTTCATCGGCGTCCTGCCGGCGCTCATCGCCAACGGCGTGTCCATGTCCTACATCGCGACCAACCACTTCCTGAGCTCGCTCACCGCCGTCAACGACCCGCTGATCAACTCGCTTTCCGTTCGCTCGCCGGGGTGGCTCGAGCGGCTGCATCTCCAGTTCGGCTACCACGTCGAGCACCACATCTTTCCGACCGTCAGCGGCCGCCACGCGGCGTCCGTGCGCGAGGTGCTGCGGCGGCTCTACGGCGAGCGCTACCTCAGTCTGCCGCACACGACCGCACTGCGGCTGCTCTACACGCGGCCGAAGATCCACCTCGACTGCGATAGGCTGATCGACCCCCGCACGCGGCAGACCTTCAACGTGCTCGTTCCGGGAGATCTCTCGATGGCCCCGGCTGGACCGATGGACGGCGGGTAACGGCCGCGGGGGCCGAAGCGCGGCTCCCGAAAGAAGACCCGAACGCCCGACGGCTGCCGCCAGGCTTCCGTCTCGTCCGCGCGACGTGAACCGGCGCCTCAAGGATGGGCGATCAGCGAGGCGCCGCAGGAGGCGAGGGAAGCGCCGGCGAAGGCGTCGTTCTGCGGCAGCAGCATGCGGAAGTCGCGCATGTACTGCAGCTCGACGCGCACCGGACCGGTTACGGCGTCGAGCACGTGTCCGCCGGAGGACCGGTCGTCGCTGAGGAAGTGGAAGTGGTAGCCGGCGGCATTCACCTGGGCCAGGTACGCCGGCGTGCGGAAGCCGACCATCGTCCCATGTACGTCGGTCAGGTCGAACACCGTCTGCTCGGCGACCGCTTGGGAGAGCGGCGGGTACGGTTTCGACTGTCGGGCGACGCTGCGCACCTGCATCCAGGGGAACTGTCCCGTCACCTTGAAGGCCACCGGAACGTTGAACGTCGACAGCTCTGCGTCGAGGGCCTGCTGCAGCGAGGCGTACTCGAGCGGGCCGTCCAGGGTCAACACCTGATCCGCCGCGAAGGTGGTGACGGCGGCGAAGGGGGTGGTGGCGTCGTCGGCGACGCGTTGCGGCACGCCGTCGGTCGGCACCCGAAAGACGTCGCCGTCGAGGACGACCATCTCGCCGTCGAGCGCGTCGAACGTACCGAGCCCGAAGTCGCCGTGCCGGCGCAGCTCGCCGATCGTCAGCTCGCCGTCGAAGACGCCGACGTTCAACGCGCCCAGCGTCGAGGTCTGGAAGAGCGTGTGTTGCGACGAGCTGGCGCGCGCGTTGTCCGACCCGCAGCCTGGCGCCAACAGCAGCAACCCGACGAGCAGTAGAGCGCACACCCTTCCCAGTCGCCCTGTGGCGGTACCGAGCTGTTGCCCCGTCGCGATGATTCCCCATCTGCTTCTGAACGAAACGCGTCCGATCATATGCCCTCCGGTGTGAAGTTCGACCGCGATGGTACGTCCTGCGGGCGCGCGTTGAAAGGCGGAAACGGACGACATCATCGCGCAGGGGTGTCGGCCGCGGGGAGGAGGAGAGTGCCGTAGACGCGGGAGGCAGCTTGATTCGGGTGAAGGCGAGGCGCAGAAGGCAGCGGGCGGGGAGGTGGAAGAATGAGCCAGGCGGCGATCGTCACCGGCGGCGCATCGGGAATCGGTCTGGCGCTCGGTCGTGCGCTGGCGGCAGCGGGGGCGCGGGTCACTTTGGCGGAAGGCGACGAGGCGTCGCTCGATCGCGCCCTCGCCGAGTTGCGGGGCGAGGGGCGTGACGTCGACGGTCGCGTGCTCGACGTGACCGATCGCGAGGCGGTCCGGCGGGCCTACGACGAGGTCGCCGAGCGTCGCGGATCGCTCGACCTGGTGTTCAACAACGCCGGCATCGGCATGGGCGGTGAAGCGCAGGACCTGTCACCGGAAGACTGGCGGCGGATGCTCGATGTCAACCTCATGGGCGTCCTGCACGGCATCGACGCCGCCTATCCGCGGATGATCGCGCAGGGCCACGGCCACGGCTGCTCTGGCTGCTGCACCGGGCGAGCCCGAGCTCTTCCTCGCCGGCGCGCGCCTCTACATGCGCCGGCTGCGCGCCTTGCGCGAGTGAGCCGGCGGGACATGCGGGAGGCTGGGCTGCTAGCCGCGCTTGGCGTCCAGCTCCGCCCAGCGGGCGAAGAGGTGATCCACAGTCTGCCGTGCTTCCTCCACCTCCCGCCAGGCCGCCGCCAGCTCGTCCGCACGGGTGGCGATCGCCGGGTCGTGCGCCGCCGCCTGGCATTCCGCCAGTCTCTCCTCCGCCGCCAGGATCGCCGCCTCCATGCCTTCCCACTCGCGGCTTTCCGCCCAGGAGAGGCGCTTCTCGGGTGCCTTCTGCACCGCGGCCGGCGCCGCCGCGGCCGGCCGCTCCGACGCGGCGCGCGGTTGTCGCTGCGCCGCCTCCCATTGGCGGTAGTCCGAAAAGGCCGTCGCGCCGCCCTTCCCGTCCAGGGCCAGAACCGTGTTCGTCACCCGCTCGAAGAGAAAGCGGTCGTGGGTCACCAGCACCACGGCACCCGGGAACTCGACCAGGCTTTCCTCCAGTACTTCGAGAGTCGGGATGTCGAGGTCGTTGGTCGGCTCGTCGAGAACGAGTAGATCCGCCGGCTCGAGCATCAGTGCGGCAATGTGCACGCGCGCCTGCTCGCCGCCGGACAGGCGGCCGACCGGCATGGAGAGTTGCTCGGAGCGAAAGAGAAAGCGGCGCGCCCAGCCGGCGACGTGGATCGATCGGTCGCCGAGGACGACTTGATCGCCCTGTGGCGCCAGGGCGCGCCGCAGCGAAATGTCCGGATCGAACTGAGTGCGGTGCTGATCGAGGCCGACGACGCGCAGCCCGTCGGCGCGCTCGATGCGGCCCGTGTCGGGCATCAGCTCGCCGGTGAGCAGGCGGATGAGGGTCGACTTGCCGCTGCCGTTCGGGCCGAGCAGACCGAGCCGGGTCCCCGGGCCGAGAACGACATTGACGTCGTCGAGCAACCGTTTTTCCCCGAAACGCTTGGCGACGTGCTCGGCGACCACGAGTCGCTTCGTGCGCCGCTCGGTCGCGGTGAAGTCGATCGCCGCAACGCGCCGCTCCCGTCGCTTCTGCACCGCGGCGAGGTCGTCGGCCAGCCGCGCCGCCCCCTGCACGCGCGCCTGCGCCTTGGTCGTGCGCGCCTTGGGACCGTGGCGCAGCCAGTCGAGCTCGCGGCGGACGCGATTTCCGAGCGTCTCCTGCCAGTGCGCCTGCTCGCGCAGCGCGGCGTCCTTGCGCTCGAGGAACTCGCTGTACCGCCCGCGCGTTTCGAAAAACCCGCCGGCGTGCACGGGGTCGAGGTCCAGCATGCGTCGCGCGACGTGCTCGAGGAACCAGCGATCGTGGCTGACGACCAGGAAGGCCGCCGGCTCCGACTGCAGGAAGCGCTCGAGCCAGAGAATTCCGTCGAGGTCGAGATGGTTGGTGGGCTCGTCCATGAGGACCAGATCGGGCTGGCACACCATCGCCCGGGCGATCGCCAAGCGCTTGCGCCAGCCGCCCGAGAGGAACGCGGGCGTCGCCGCCGGATCCGCGAACCCGCAACGGCTCAGCGTGGTCTGCACGCGCGTCCGGCGCGACACTTCGTCGAGGTCGTCATCCGCCAGCGCCGCGGCCAACACCTGCGCGACGGACGCGTCGTCGGCGAACTCCGACTGTTGCGGCACGTACGCCAGACGCATTTGCCGGCGCAGGCTCACCGTACCCGAGTCGGGTGCCTCGACGCCGGCGAGGATGCGCAGCAACGTCGACTTGCCGCTGCCGTTCGGTCCGACCAGACCGATGCAGTCGCCGTCCTCGATGCCGAACGACAGGTCGGAGAACAACGGCGCCGCACCGTACGCCTTGGTGATCTTTTGTACTCCCAGCAGCAGTGGCATGTGAATCGTCAGGCGGTGAGATCGCACCTTCCCGAATGGTCATAGACGTCGCGCCGATGGCCGATCTCGGCGGTGACCACGATGTCGGGAGGCTCGATCGTGTAGATGACTCGGTAGTCGCCGACCCTGAGTCGGCGCGCCCCGGCAGCTTTATCGAAGCGGCTTGCCCAGCTCAACCGATGGAGGGACCCGGACGGCGCGCCGCCGGAACGGATTCACGAACGTGCTTTCCCTCGGCTCCCCGCTTCCCGTCCGGCCACTCACTGCGATACGAGTCGAAGGGAACACACCGCTCAACCATGCACCGAGGAGCCCCGATGTCCGAACGCCTCGTTCACGTCTATTTCGACTACCGTTCCCCCTTCGCCTACATGGCGTCGGAGGTGCTGCCTTCCTTCGCCGAGCGCAACGGCCTGACGCTGCGTTGGATGCCGATCCACCTGCAGCGCCTGTCGAACTTCGCCGAGGGGTTGCCCTACTCGCCGAAGAAGCGCGCCTATGTCTTCGTCGACGCGCAGCGCCAGGCCGAGTACCACGGCGCGACGATCCGGATTCCCAAGCCGTTCCCGGTAGAGTCGGACCTGGCGCTGCGCGTCTCGCTGCTGGCGGAGAAGCGAGGCCCGTTCGACGCGCTGCGGCGGGCCCTGTTCCGCGCCGCTTGGGCGGAGGAACAGGACATTTCATCGCCGGAGGTCGTGGCGCGATGTTTGCGCGAAAGCGGTGGCGATCCGGCCTGGGTCGCGGCCGCGTCGAGACCGGACGTCGACGAATTGCTCACCGCGCGGACGCGCGATGCGGACGAGGCCGGCATCTTCGGCGTGCCCACGATGACTCTCGACGGCGAGCCGTTCTGGGGCATCGACAGCCTACCGGTGCTGGAGTGGCGACTGACGGGCTCGGCCTCCGGTCGCGGCTGAAGGTGATGGTCATCGCCGCATGCGGCGTGGTGTCCGATGGGTGTGATTCCAAACCCACAGCCTAACGGCTCAACAACGTAACAACCTGCAGCTGAGAGCTCGAGGGCGACAACCGTAGGTTTCGCCCTCGAGGGGCGCAGGGGCAGAGCCCCAGCACCGACAATGGGGGTCCACCCGAGGGGCGGCGGGGGTCCGGCGGAGATCTCGAAATCCCGGTCGGAGACCAGGCACCCCTCCGCCTCTCCCTCGATCATGAGGAACCGGTTTGTTCTGTGCGGGGCTTGCGCCCCTGCAACCCCACCGGGGAGGGAACCGCTCAGACGCCGCGGTTCCCTCCCCGCACCCCTCTCTCCGGTGGCTCCGCTCCGAGGCGAATCCGCTTCCCCTTTGAGCACCGGACCTGGCGGTCGGCGCGCGTAACGGGATACGCGCCACTACCTGAATCTACGCGCCACTGACGGGAATCGACTCCCTCGGTCTCGCGCACGGCTTCACCACCGCGCCACTCTCTGCCGATCTCGCCCTCCCGCCTCTTCGAAAGGTCGGGGCCTTGGAATTTTGATTTCTTCTTTCGCTTCGCGATGAAGCCTTCGCTTTGGAGTGGGCGGCACGCTCGATCGGCGTGTTTCGACCGCATGTCTCGTTCCGAGCACACTGCTCTCTTCGAACGCGCGCGTGGACGCGGTTCGGGTCGAGCCGCGGCAGAAAGGTGGTGGTCGATCAGGTGGCTCACTCGGGACAGCGCTACCTGGCCGCGGGGCGACCACTACACCCTATTTGCCCGCGCAGCGTTCAAGGGAAGTGGGAGCTCGAGGGCGAGAACCGTAGGTTTCGCCCTCGAAGGGCGCGGGGACGTTAGTCCCGCACCGACAATTGGGGGGCCACCCGAGGGGCGGCGGGGGTCCGTCGGATCCCGGACTCGGTCGGAGACAAGAACCACCTCCCCCCTCTCTCACCGTCATTGGCACAGCGGGGTCGAGACCTTCAGTTCTGATGTCCAACCCCAACAACCAACAGCTCAACAACCTAACAACCTGCCCTTTCCCCGCCTCTTCGAAAGGTCGAGGCCTCTGGATTTTGATTTCTTCCAACCCAACAACCAACAACCCAACAACCCAACAACCTGCCCTAGGGCAGCCGCCGGACGAGATTGTCGCGTTGGATTGCTGCTGCTCGGCGACGGGTCCGCGATCGAGCACGTCGGCGAGGTTGAGCGCTGAAATACCTTGCTGGACAGCGGCGAGCATCTTTCGTACAAGCCCGCATGCGCAGCATGAGTGCTTTCCTTGGAGCTACTCTCGTTGCTTTTGCGGGATGTGGGGGAGGCAGCTCGGGTGACCCTGCGCCCGCGCCGCGGCAATGAAGAGATCCTGCTTGATCATGCTCTCTCTGGCATTCGTCCTCGCCGGAAGCTTCGAATCCCCGGCACGGGGGAGCGAATCGAGTGACGACGGACCGGGGTGGCGCATCGTCGGATTCTTTCACGAGCTCGTCGGCTACCTGAAACGGAGCGATCTCGTAGGCGTCGGAGACCCCGCACCCGATTTCGAGCTGACGCCGTTGCGGTCCTACCGCTTCGGCGACTTCGCGACGTCCGACGCGGCGGTCCGACTCAGCGCCTTCAAGGGCGTGAAGCCGGTGGCGCTGATCTTCGGCAGCTATACGTGACCGCCCTTTCGGCGCCAGGTTGGCGCCCTCGACGAGCTCTATCAGCGCTACCGGGACGACGTGCAATTCTTCCTCGTCTACATCCGCGAAGCCCATCCCGCGGACGGTTGGAGTGTGCAGGTCAATCCGAGGCTTCGCTACATCGAGCAACCCGTGACCAGCGTGGAACGGTTCGAGGTGGCCAACAGCTGCGTGAACGACCTCGAGATCTCCATGCCCTGCCTCATCGACAGCATGGACGACGCCACCATGAAGGCCTACAACGCACTGCCGGATCGCCTCTATCTCGTCGGCAGGGACGGGAGGATCGCGTTCAAGGGCGGGCACGGGCCCTGGGGCTTCCGCGCCAAGGATCTGGAAGCGGCGATCCGCAAGGAGCTCGCCAAGGTGGAGACCGGGCGATGAACCATCCGCCGCGCTCACCGGCGAGGCGCGTGTTGCTCGCCGTCGGCTTGGCGAGCTGGTTCATGCTGCCGCAGACCGCGGCGGCGTACACGCAGGCGAGAAAGGGCGCCCAGGCCGCACCGGCTCGCGGCGACGTCGCCCCCGACTTCGAGCTGACTCCGCTGCGCTTCTACGACTTCGAGATCGATCAGCGCGAGATCACGCGCGAAAACGCCGCAGCCCTGTACGACGGGGTTCGGTTGAGCGATTTTCGGGGCAAGAAGGCGGTCGCGCTGTTCTTCGCCGGCGACACGGGCGCGACCCGGCCGGACGAGCTCGATGCCTTCGGACGGCTCTACGAAGAGTACGGGGATCGACTGCAGTTCCTCTTCGTCTACATCGACGAGCCCCGCCCCGGCGAGGGCCCGCGCACCGGCCTGGAGCGGATGCGCAGCCGCGAACAGCTTCGTCAGCGAACGAAAGATCGCCGCGCCCTGCCTGGTCGACGGCGTGGATGACGACCGCCGCCAAGGCCTACGCGGCCTACCCGGCTCGCGCGTTCCTGGTCGGCAAGGACGGCCGCATCGCCTTTGCCGGCGCGCGCGGGTCGGCCGACGCGGACCTGAAGGATCTCGAACGCGCCATTCGTGCCGACATCGCGCTTCCCCCACGCCGGCCGCACCCGAGCGGGCTCGATGCCCCGGCGCCGACTCACACGCGCGATCCGCAGGATCTGTCCGCGCAGTCGCCATGAGCTCGTGCATCCCCTTACCGAGATGCAGATGCGCGAACACCGGTGCCATGGACGCAAAACAGGTAGTGGGGCGGATCCCGTTACGCGCGCCGACCGCGAGCTCCGGTGCTCAAAGGGAAAGCCCATTCGCCTCTGGGCGGAGCCACCGGCACCGTCAATCCCCTTGCGGCGCGGCGGTGAACGGGCATGATGGAGAGCCTCATGCGCCTGCGCCCGGCCGCCCTTTCCCTGGTGCTCCTCTCACTCTGTGCCTGTGGCGCCGCGCGGCCGAAGCCGGCGGCGCCAGCGCCAGCGCCCGCGGCGGCGGACGGCGCGGCGTGCGTGCCGGTGGGGCAATGGGTGATCCCCGCCAGCGGCGAGCGGCCCGACAACGCGGTGGTGATCGAGAGCGCCGCCGGCGGCCGCATCGTGCTGCTCGGCGAGCGCCACGACTCCGCCGCCGACCACCGCTGGCAGCTGCAGACGGTCGCCGCCCTGTACGGTCGCCGGCCGTCGCTCGCCATCGGCTTCGAGGCGTTCCCGCGCCGCGACCAGCCGGTGCTCGATCGCTGGGTGAAAGGCGATCTCGACGAGCAGCAGTTTCTCGAAGAGAGCGGCTGGGGCCACGTCTGGGGCTTGCCGGCGGACCTGTACCTGCCGCTCTTCCGCTTCGCCCGCATGAACCGCGCCCCGATGTTCGCCCTCTCCGTCGACCGCTCCCTCGTCACCCGCATCGCCAAGGAGGGCTGGGACAAGATTCCCGCCGCGGAGCGCGAGGGCCTCTCCGATCCCGCTCCGGCCGGACCCGGCTACGAGAAGTGGTTGGCCGAGACCTACCGCGCGCACGCGGAGAGGCAGCAGGTCGAGGCGACCGACGGCGCGAACGACGCCGCCGCACTGCGCCACTTCATCGAAGCCCAGCTCACCTGGGACCGGGCCTTCGCGGAGGCCATCGACCGCGAGGCGCGAGCGCGTCCCGACGCGCTGGTGATCGGCGTGATGGGGAACGGCCACCTGCAACACGGCTACGGCGTGCCGGCTCAGCTCGCCTCGCTCGGCTGGAAGGACGTGTCGGTGCTGCTGCCGTGGGACGAGTCGAAGGACTGCGATCAGCTGACGCCGGATCTCGCCGACGCCGTCTTCGGCGTCGAGAGCGAGCCCGAGCAGGCGGCCCCGCCGCCGCGCCTCGGCGTGGCGATTGGGCAGGACGAGAACGGCGTCCGCATCGTCGAGGTGACGGCGGATAGCGTCGCGGCGGCGGCCGGGCTTCGCAAGGACGACGTGATCGTCGAGGCGGCGGGCGAGACGCTGGCGGAGCCGGGCGATCTGCAGCAGATCGTCGCCCGCCAGGCTCCGGGAACGTGGCTGCCCCTGCGCGTGCGGCGCGGCAAGCGAACGCTCGAGATCGTGGCTCGCTTCCCGAGCGAGCAATGAAGAGAGCGCTGTTCGCCAGCCTGGCGGCGGTGCTCGCGGCCACGGCTGTGCGGGCGGCACCGGCGCCGCCCGCGCCGCTGCAACACCGGCTCGAGGTGCGCCTCGAGCCCGAGTCGTCCTCCCTCTTCGTCATCGACCACATTCACCTCCTCTCGTCCGCCCCGATCACCTTCACCCTGGCACCGGAGCTGACCGTCGATCGGCTGATCGTCGACGGCAAGCCGGTGCCGGCCGCGCCCACCGCGGGCCGCTGGACTCTCCATCTCGACGCTCACCCCGAGCACGACGTGACGGTGGTCTACCACGGCCGCTTGCCCGGCCAGGGAGGCGGGGAAGGGGGGACCGACCTCCTCGTCGGGACGTCCGGAACCTTTCTCGCCGGCGGCGGTTGGTATCCGACCTTCGCGGACGGCCCACTCTCGTACGATCTCTCCGTGCGCCTGCCGCACGGCCAGGTCGCGGTCGCGCCGGGGAAGATTCTCTCCGAGGAGACGACGGACGAGGGCTACCGGGCGCGCTTCGCGTCGGAGTGGCCGGCGGACGACATCTCTCTGTTCGCCGGCCCGTACCAGGTGACGGAGAAGATACACCGCGGCCGGCGGCTGCGGACGTACTTCGCTCCCGAGGTGGCGGACCTCGCCGCGCTCTACCTGGACAAGGTGGCGGGCTATCTCGACCTGTACGAGGGATGGATCGGCGCCTATCCGTACTCGTTCTTCGACGTGGTGTCGGGCCCGCTGCCGGTCGGGCTCGGCTTTCCGGGCCTCACCTACATCGGCGCCAACGTCTTGCGCCTTCCCTTTCTGCCGGAGACGTCGCTCGGCCACGAGGTGCTGCACAGCTGGTGGGGCAACGGGGTCTTCATCGACGTCAGCGAAGGCAACTGGGCGGAGGGGCTGACGACCTTCATGGCCGATTACACCTACGCGGAGCGAAAGGGAGCGGACGACGCGCGCGACATGCGCCTGCGCTGGCTGCGCGAGTATGCTGTGCTGCCGCCCGACGGCGACCGGCCGCTGACGGCGTTCCGCAGCCGCGGCCACACCGCCTCGCAGGTGGTCGGGTATCACAAGGCGGCGATGGTCTTCCTCATGCTGCGCGACCGCATCGGCAACGCCGCGTTCGACGCCGGGGTGCGCCGCTTCTGGAAGGAGCAGCGCTTCCGCTTCGCCACCTGGAGCGACTTGAAGCGCGCCTTCGAAGCCGCGTCCGGAGCTGGATTGGACACCTTCTTCCGCCAGTGGCTGGAGCGCAAGGGCGCGCCGTCGCTGTCGCTCGAGGGCGCCGCGGTGAAGCCGGCGGACGGGGCGTTCGCGGTGTCGTTCACGCTTTCGCAGAGCGAGCCGCCCTACGCGCTCGACATTCCGGTCGAGGTCGGCACCGGCGGCGTCGCGCCCACGAACGAGTCGCTGCCCTTCTCCGCGGGGAGGCAGCGCTACGAGGTCGGCGTCGCGACGCGGCCGCAGAGTCTCGCCATCGATCCCGACTTCCGCCTCTTTCGCCGCCTCGCTCCGGCCGAGGTCCCCCCCATCCTGCGCGGCGTCGCCTTCGACGCCGGCGCCGCGACGGTCATCGCTGCCGGCAGCGTCGAGGCGCGCTCCGCCGCGCGCGAGGTCGCCGCCCGCCTGTTCGAGCAGGAGCCGCGTTTCGTCGATGCGGCCGTCTCTCTTCCCGCCGGACCGGTGCTGATCGTCGGGACCACGGCGGAGGTGGAGACGCTCTTGGCGCGCTTGAAGGAGCAACCATCGCCGTCGCGAGTGGCGGGGAAGGGCACCGCGCGCGCCTGGGCGGCGCGCCGGCCCGACGGCGCCACGCTGCTCGTCGTCGAGGGGACGGACGCCGCGGCCCTGCGCGCGGTCGCGGGACCGCTGCCGCACTACGGCAGCGAGAGCTTTCTCGTCTTCGACGGCCGAAAGGCGATCGACAAGGGCGTCTGGTCGCCCGAGGCGAGCCCGCTGCGCGTCGTCTTCCGCGGGGGATGAAGGCAGGAGAATGCGACCGCGAAGGTTGGGTCTGGAATCGAACTGAGACCCAGCTCGGATGCGATCGACGCAGCCGTTCTGATACGATGCGCCGCATGCGTCTGGGGCGATGGGTGTGGGCCGCACTCGCTGTGCTGGTCTGCGTCGCGAGCGCAGCTTACGTGGTGCAGCACCGGACGCACAGTGGCTGGTACCCGGCAACCGATCTGTACGCCTACTTCTACCCGAAGGTCCTCTACGCTCTGCGCTGTCTCGCCCACGGCGGTCGCGGGCTGCTGTGGAATCCCTACCAGAACTGCGGCGAGCCCTTCCTCGCGATGCCTCAGACCGGGATCTGGTATCCGGTGTACCTTCTCTTCCTCGTCTTCGAGCCGGGGACGGCACTCTCGGCGGTGCTGTATGCGCATCTCATCATCGGCGGCACGGGCGCCTATTTCCTGGGGCGAAGCCTCGGCGCGCGGCCGCTGGCGGCGATCGTTGGCGCCGTTGCGTTCGAGACCGGGAGTGCCATGCAGGCACTCACGATCTCGAGCCCGATTCATTGCGCGCCGTTCGCCTGGCTGCCTCTCGCCTTGTGGGCCTGCGAGCGGCTTCTGCGCACACCGTCGCTGCGGCGCGCGCTGGTCCTCGCCGGCGTGCTGGCGGTCGCCATCTTGCCCGGCATGCCGCAGACCGTGTTTCTGACCTATCAGCTGATTGCCCTGCGGGTCCTCTGGGAGCTGATCACTCGCGGTCCGACCCGCGGCGCGGTTGGATTCTGCCTGTTGGCATTCGCCCTGGCGGTCGGGTTGGCGGCCATCGAGCTGCTGCCGGAGCTGGAGGTCGTCAAGCAGTCCCTGCGCCCCCTCGCCCTGGCGGCGAAAGAGCTCAGCCCGTTGGGCCAGTTCGGCTTCCGGAAGCTGCAGGCGAGCCTGGCCATACGGAGCACGGCGCAGCCCTTCCTGGTGGTACCCGTGCTGGTGGGCGCGGTGGCCGTGGTGGCGCTGGCAGGGAGAGACATGCGTCGAGTGGCGGCCTTCTACCTCCTCGCCGCCGCCCTGTCGGTGGCGTTGGCGTGTGGGCCGGGCTCGCCGGTCTACGATTTGTACCGCCATCTCCCACTGGCGACGCTGTTCCGCATGCCCGCGCGCTTCTTATGGGTCACCAGCTTCTGCCTCAGCGTCCTAGCCGCCCTGGGAACGGAGGCGCTCGCCAGCTCGAGCCGCGGGCGGGCGCGGTCCGCTGGCTGCTCTCGGCGCCGCGCTGCTGGCGCTGGCGGCCCTCCGTTTCTCGACACCCCACGGGCTGTCGTGGGTCGAGTGGGGAGCGGCCGGACTCGTGCTGTTCGCCGCTGCCGCCGGATTCGCCGGTCGCATCGCGCCGCTCGGGGCGCCGGCGATCATCGCCGCCGCCATGTTCCTCCAGGTCGTCTACACTGTCGCAACCGGCCCGCTGTTCTTGATGCCGGCGCTGCCGAGCTACTTGGCAGCATCCCCGGTCTTCAAACAGGTGCAAGCGGCTCTGGGGCCCGCCGACCGTGTGGATCTCATCCACCGCCACCTCGATCTCGAATACCGCTTGACGCCGAAGACGGCGTCCATCCTCGGTCTGCCAGCCATCTCCGACTACGAGCCGATAGGGACGCAGCGATACGCCGAGTTCTCTTCCTTCCTGCGAACGGGACGGCCGTTGCAGAGCCTGAATCAGGCGCTCTATGGTCGCCGGCCGCCGCCGCAGAAGGTGAACCGCCGGCTCCTCGATCTCACCGGCGTACGCTATCTGATCGTCGACACCGAGTTGGTCCCGGACGTGGAGAAAGCTCGTCCGCCCTTCCTGCCGACGTTTTCGTCGGAGCAAATCAGCGTCTTCGAGAATCCGCAGCGGCTGCCGCGCGCGTCTCTGGGTTCCCCGCGTCGAGCTGGTGCCCGAACCGGAGGCCTCATGCGACGTCTCGCCAACGGCAACGACGACCTGCACCGAGCCGCCCTCCTCGAGAAGCCCCCGGCGTCGGGTTTCCTCGGTCGCCGCAATTCGACCGCACAGGGTGACGTCCGCTTCATCCGCAACGATCCCGAGCACGTCACCCTGGAGGTCGCCGCTCCGAACGCGGATTCGTCCTGCTCACCGACCAATACTTCCCGGGATGGTTCGCGACCGTCGACGGCTCCCCCGCCGCCATCGAACGCGCCGACTACGTCTTTCGTCTCGTCGAGGTCCCGGCGGGCACTTCGACCGTGGATTTCCGATACTCACCGCGCAGCTTGTGGCTGGGAGCGTTGCTCTCGGCAATCAGCCTGCTCGCGGTTCTCGTCCTGCTCTGGCGCACCCGGGGGCCGAGCTGACCTCGATCGGACGAAAATTCTCGCGCCAAGACGACCCGCGAGCGCCGATCTGCGCCACGCCATGCTCGGCATGACCGAGACCGGCAGCGTGTACCTCGAGAGCGAGGACGAGTCCGAGGCGTACTTCCCAGGGGCGATTCATATCGTCGATCTCTACCACGTGCGGGAATATCTGGCGGCGGTCGGCCGTCTCGCCTTTGGCAGTGGAGCATAGGAGCGAGCGTCTGCAGTCCGCAGTCGGCAGCTGCGGACTGAACGTCGACGTCCGCAGTCTGCGGTCGGCGGCAGGGGAAGCCGACTCCGGTCCCCTGGCTGCCGACCGCAGACTGCCGATTTCTTCGAGCTACTGTTTCGGGCCGATGACCGGTCCGTCGCCGACCGCGAAGTAGCCGGGCGGCGGCGTTCCGGCGTTGGCCAGACAGAAGGCCTGCGCCGCGGCGGCTTGCGCCTGTGCGGATTGCAGCTCGGCGGCCTTCTTCGAATGCGGGACGACGGCAGTGCAGCAGTCGATGCCGCGGTTCCCGGACGAATCCGTCGCCTCGACCAGAACGAGGTACACGCGCCCGTCGCTGTCGCCCTTGCGCTCGGCGCGCAGGCGCAGCGAACCGACGTCGACGTCCGCGGCATCGGGGGAGAAGTTGCCGTCTCCCGTCTGCGATTCGTCGTCCTCGTCGCCGAACACGGACACCGCGACCGGCAGCTCTCCGTCGCACGCGTCGCGCGCCTGGCCGGCGAGACCGACGTCGATCAGATTGTGGTTCGTCTGCTGGATCACGGGAACGGCCAGCGAGCAGCTCACCACCGGCGGAGTCGTGTCGACCACGGTCACCGACGTGGTGGCCTCGTCCGCCTGGCCGTAGTCGTCGATGACGCGCAGGACGTAGGTCTCCGTCCCGAGCCCCTGCAGGACGGCGGAAAACTTCTCGAACCCCACTTCGGGGCCGCGGCGGCTCCCGAGGAGCCAGCTGTAGATCGAGATGTTGCCGTCCAGATCGCTGCTGTTGCTGGCGTCCAGCACCGGCGACGCCGGACATTCGACCGTCTGGTCCGCACCCGCATCGGCGGTCGGTGGTTGGTTCACGATCGGGCCGCCGACATCGAGGCTGAGCGCGAGCGGCGAGCTGCCGACCTCGGAACAGGAATCGTCGTCGGCGCAGTCCGAGTCGCTCGAGCAGAGATTGCCGCCGCTCTCGCAGCGCTTGGTCTCCGGATTGGCATCGCCGAGAACGGTTCCGTTGAGGCTGCAGGTCGGCGCGTCGCCGCCGAACGTCACGTTGACGTGGATGCTCCCCCGGTTGCGCGTCGCCACGCTGCGCTGTTCGCCGCTGCGCTGACCGCGCGCCGACAGCAGGAGCGTCTCCGGCGCGAAATTGCCGTTGCCATTCGACGCCAGCAGTGCGCTGTCGCCGGGGCTCTCCCCCAATCCGGCGAGGTCCGAGAAGGTCTCGGAGCCGAAGGCGTTGCCGAAGGTGACGGACCCGATGTCGAGGCGATATTCCATTCCGACGGCGCAGCTCTCCCCCGGACAGGGGTTGCCGCGGAAGTATGCGATTCCTCCGGCGCCGGGATCGGCTCCGTCGCCGTCGATGCCGACGTGCGCCGTTCCACTGACCAGGCATGCCGTGCGCCGTCCGAAGAGGCCGGAGGCGAGTGGCGAGTTGGCCACGCAGACGGGAGTGTCGCCGGGCGCATTCGTTGCGGTGACGATGCCGCCGACCGGATCGAAGTCCTTGCAGTCGGGGTCGAGGGGATCTTCCACGCAGGGATTGTCGCACGCGGCGCTGAAACGCTGGGAGGCTTCCTGCATCGTGCAGCTACAGTGCGAGGGATAGCCGCAGGCCTCGGCCAGGCCGCTGAAGGTGTCCTGCACGCGTCCCTGGCAGTCGCCCGCCAGCTGCACGTCGCTCGGCGCCGTGCCCCCGATGTTCTCGTTGGAATCGGGCAGCATGCACACCGCCAGGTCCTGCGGGCCCACGACGGGCGGCGACGGGTCCTCGTAGTCGATGACGAGGAGGGGGGCACTGAGCGGCTTGCCGTCCCATGAGTACGCCTGGCGCGCGCCCGTGCCGCTGCTGACGAAGAAGATGAGGACCATCGCGTTGTCCTCGCTCCAGCCCGGACGATCGACGATCTCCTGCACGACGGACGTCAGGTCGGAAGTCCGCTGACCGGGTCCGGCGTCGTCGGCCGTCCACGCAGCGGGCGGCCAAGGGACCGAGCTCGACGTCAACGGGCGCCCGCTGATGTCGTTCGCCGCGTTGAAGAACGTCCCGGCGTCGTCGTCCGCCTCGCCGTAGATGTCGAAGCTGACGGCGACGTTGTCCGGAGGCCGCCGCCGTGAACTGCACGTAGGCGTCGAGAATGTTTGCTCCCGGGGGCACTCCTACGCCGGCAAAACGCAGGCCGCTGACCCGCGGCGGCATGAGGTGGAACACCGGGTTGATCAGAGCGATTCCCGCGGGCAACTCTTCCGCGTCGTCGTGGCTCGCGCTCACCTGGATCTCGCGGTGGCGCGACTCGGGGGTGCAGCTGCACGAGCAGACGTACGAGTTCACGTTGCTCACCTCGGGCTCGCGCGGACACTGCTCGCCGGGGTCACAGAAGCCCGAGGCATCCAAGACGCATCCCCCCAGCAGTAGTAGAAACGGCAGTGCAACCACGTATGCGATCGCAACACTTCTCCGCATCATCGTGCGCCCCCCCTTTGTCTGATGGCGGGCTCCATACGATTGTCGTGGCCCGACTGTCAACGAAAAACTGCGCCGTCGGGCTAGCTCCGCTACGAGCAGTCTTGTCAGGCCGCGATCCAGACGATCCTGATGTCCTTCGTGTTGAATCGTTTTTCTGACCGTTCGGGCAATCGTGGAAGATGCGGGCAACGCTGTGGAGTCTTGCGGCACCGGTCGGTGAGGATCGGGCGCGGGCATGTGGACGCGGAATACCCCGCCCGTAGGTTCTTTCGACACGATCGATAATTCGGCAGTCGGATCGGCGTCATCGAAGAAGAGGCGTTCGAGGAGCAGCTACGCCACTCCCAGAAAATGGGGGCGGTGGGACTTCTGGCAGGAAGCCTCGCGGACGAAGCGTCTCGAGGTGCTCGTGCACCACCTGGTGCAGGACGGTCTGCCCGGGCCGGTCGCGGATGTGCGTGGTCCGACGCCAAGGGGACGAAAGCGTCGACGCTCGACCTCTGTCCGCCGGAGTGAGGCTCTTCGAGCCCCTACCTGCCCATCAGTTTACCAGGCCGATGGCGCGGTCCGACTCCGTGGGGTCGTAGTCCTCGAACTGGATGATCTCGAGCTGCTCGAAGCCCTTGCGCACGCGCGGCGTCAGCAGGCCGAGCTTCTTGATGTTGGGCACGACGCGGGCGAACAGGCCCTGCCGGAACATCTTCATCACCGGCGAGGCGAGCACGACCTCGCGCACCTCGGTCGGATTCCAACCGAAGTAGTGGGCGATCTCCTCGCCGATCAGGCGGTCGCGCATCAGCTCGCAGGCCTCGATGGTGAAGTCCTCGCGGTCGCGCCGCTCGTTCTCCGGCATGTCCTGATAGTACCCGCGCAGCGAGATGACCCCGAACGCCACGTGGCGCGACTCGTCCTTCATCACGTAGTGGACGAGGTCCTTGATGAGCGGCTCCGTCGCCATCTGGTACATGTTGGCGAAGGCGGCCATCGCCAGCCCCTCGACGAGAATCTGCATGCCGAGGTACTTGAGGTCCCAGCGGCTGTCGAGGATGATCGAGTCGAGCAGCTTGCGCAGGTTGGCGTTGATCGGCCACTCCCACTCGAGCTTCTCGCGCAGGTAGCGGCTGAACACCTCGACGTGGCGCGCCTCGTCCATGGCCTGCGTGGCGGCGTAGTACTTCGCGTCCATCCACGGCACGGCGCCGACCAGCTGCGAGGCGACGATGAGCGCGCCCTGCTCGCCGTGCATGAACTGGGAGAGCTGCAGGGACATGGTGGCGTGGCGGAACTTGGCGACCTGCTTCTCGTCGAGCTTGCGGTACGGAGCGTAGTCCTCCAGCGGGTTGTAGATCTGGGGAATGATCTCGCCCTCCGGATCGACCGGCGTGTCCCACTTCAGCTGGTCGCTGCCGTTCCACTGCTCGCGCTTGGCCTTCTCGTACAGGTCGCGCAGGCCCTCCTTCACGCTGCCGTAGTTCCAGGCATAGTTCGTGTCGAACGACGTGAGTATGGTGTCGATCTCTTTCTCGATCGGGTTCGTGCTTGCCGGCGTCGCCAGTACGGCCATGCTGCCTCCTTCTCGTCTGCGGATCGAAAATCGGGAACGGTCGAGGATCTTCCCTCCTTCTATCCGCACCGTGTGCCCTCGTCAATCTGTTTTTCGGTCTTTTTGATGATTTTGTTTCTTAATGAAACGTACCAGCGAACTGCCTATTCAGTATAGGCCGGCTTAGCGACCCGTCTCGCTGCCCAGCGCGGGCGCGCAGCACCCCGGTTCACCGCGTCGACAGCAGCAAGCCATAGAAGTGCAGGTGATAGAGGAGCACGGAATAGTACGCCAGGAAGGCGACGAAGATTCCGATGACCGCCGCGGTGTGGTGGCGCGACCGCCAGAGCAGGAAGGATCCCAGGTAGACCAGCGCCAGCTTGACGACCACGAACCAGACCGGATGGTCGTTCACCAGCTCGCGCAGCAGGAGGTTGGCCTCCTCCGCCCGCCCGGCTCGCACCCACACGAGCGTGAACGCGGCGTCGAGGACGTTCAAAGCGATCACGGCGCGAATGAGCCACAAAAGCCAGCTCTGCTGGCGCGGATCGGGGGCGCCGACGCGGAATCGCCGGCGGGCTCGCGTTTCCGACTTCGCGTTCGACATCGGGGGCTTCTGCGGCCGGCGGCCGGCCGGAGAGGGGTTTGCTCCGGTCGCTCAGTCCGTTCCGACCATCACGCTCGACGCCTTGATGATCGCGTAGGCGTCCTTGCCCTTCGCCAGCCCCAGGCGCTGCGCCGACTGCTTGGTGATCATCGCGACGATCTCCGTGCCGTCCGGCAGCTCCAGTACCACCTCCGAGTTGACGCTGCCGTGCTCGATCGCCTTGATCTTGCCCTTCAGGCAGTTTCGACCGCTGATCTTCATGGCTCCTCCGTTCGTTCCGGCCCGGAGAGGTTTGCTCTCGCACTGTCGCGTCTACTCGAAATCGGGGGCCGGCGCCCGCGCCCCTCAGCGCGAGGCGCCCTTCTGCTGCTGCAGGCGCTGCAGGTTGGTCCGGTAGAGGGCGTTGTCGGGCTCGATCTCCAGAGCCTTCTTCAGGGCGGCGATCGCCGCGGCGCGGTCCCCCATGAGGAAGGCGACGTTGGCGCGGTACTGATAGACCAGGGCGTAGTTCGGCGCGACCTTCTCCGCCTCGTCGAGCGTCGCCATGGCCCCCTTGTAATCGCCGCGCCGCGCCGCCTGGCTGGCCTCGTCGGCGAGCTGCGCCGCCTTCTGCTGCTGCTCGGTCTTCGGTCCGTTGACACGCGCGTTGCCGGTCAGGCGCGTCAGCGCCTGCTCCGAGGGCTGGTACTGCGGGTTGTAGCGCAGCGCCGTCCGATAGGCCTCGATCGCCTCGTCGCGCTTGCCCTGCTTCTCGTAGATGACGCCGCGGTTGTGGTAGGCCTCGGGGTTGAGCGGCTCCAGCTCGATCGACTTGTCGAGCTGGGCGAGCGACTCGTCGTAGCGGCCGAGGGCGCCGAGCGCGCCCGCCAGGCTGGCGCGCAGACCCGCCGTCCTTCGGGTTCTCCTCGACCAGCTTCTTGTAGGCGTCGGCCGCCTCGGCGTAGCGCCCGCTCTGGAAGAGCACGGCCGCCAGGTTGCGGTCGCCCTTCGGCGAGTCGGTGTCGAGGTAGCCGAGGGCGCGCAGGTGCTCGAGGATGGCGGGGTCGACCGAGCGGTCCTGGTTGTTGCCGGCGACGCGCTCGCCGGTCTCGTAGCTGGCGACCACGCGCGGCTCGGGCTTGACGTCGAGCGCCTCGGAGAGCACGCGCCCGGGCATGTCCCGTGCCGGGGACAGGCCCTGCAGGGTGAGCAGGGTGGGGGCGATGTCGAGCTGCTTCGGCTCGTTGAAGCGGCTGTGCGGCTTCACCCGGTAGCCGTACATGTAGAGGATGCCCTCGATCCGGTGGTAGCGCTCGCTGACGCGCCGCATGTCGCGCAGCTTGCTCGGATCCTCCGGCAGCTCGCCGAGCTTGAAGCCGTGGTCCGACAGAACCACCAGAGTGGTCTTGTCGTCCATCAGCTTCATGTACTGGCCGACGATGCCGTCGGCGTACTGATACATCTGCTCGACCGTGTGGCCGTAGTGCTTCTGCTGCTCGGCCAGCTCGCCCGCCAGCCCCTTGGCGCGAAAGAGATGGCCGAACAGGTGGGCGGTCGAGTCGGTGCCCTCGATGTAGACCATCAGCACGTCGGGGTTCTGTTCCTGCCACAGGTACTTGCCGATGGCGCTGTACGTCTCGCGCCGTCGCCAGCGCCCAGCGGAAGTGGCTGAACTCGTCCTCGAAGCTGAACGGGCGCTCGAAGTAGGAGGCCGGGACGTCGACGAACGGCGCGGCTTCCTGCGGGGTGATGTCGCCCGGGCGCTTGATCATCGGTTGAATCTGCTTCTCGAGCGAAGGGGGATAGACCAGGCCCGTGTCGTCCGGTGCGCCGGTGGCCCCCTCGGTGAACAGGAAATGGTAGCAGGTGTGGTCGCTGACGATGGCGCCGCGCACGTCCTCGGCCGGCCACGTCGCCCACCAGCCGACGACGTCGACCGTGCGCCCGCCCTCCGAAAGAATGTTCCACAGCGCCTTCACCTTGCGCATCTGGCTGGTCACGGGCAGCTGCTCGCCGGTCTTCTCGTTCACCGCCACGAAGTGGCCGATGTGGTGCTCGTTGGGCGTCTTGCCGGTGGCGATCGTGGTCCAGAGGATCGGGCTCAGCATCGGCTTGCTGCTGAGCAGCCGCCCGTACGCCCCTTCCTGTCGGAGCTTGGCGAAGTTCGGCATCTTGCCTTCCGACATGAGCAGGTCGAGAGCCTCGGGATCCATGCCGTCGAGCCCGACGACGATGATCTTGCCGGGCGACGAGCCCCCGTGGCACCCGGCCACGAGGAGAAGGACCAGAGCCACCGCCAACCACCGCTGCAGACGCATAGGGTACTTCCGCTAGGCCGATCGATCAGGCGAGTCAAGAAGAGTGCCTCGGTTCAGCCTCAGCCTCAGCCTGAGCCTGAGCCTCAGCCTCACCCATCCCGGTTCCCTCCCTTCACCGCCTCTTCCGTTCAGATGCAGAAGAAAGGCTGAGGCTACGGCTGAGGCTGAGGCTGAGGGAAAGCGCCGATCAATGCGCCGTTGCCGCCCGCAGGGCCTCGAGGTTGCGGCGGTAGAGCTCGACCCGAGGGGCGCGGCGCACCGCTTCGGCCTCCTCCCGCAGGGCCGCGTCCAGCCTCCCCTTCGTGTAGTAGACGTTGGCGAGATCGTGGTGGGGAAGCGGGGCCGCCTCGTCGAGCCAGGCGGCGGCGCGGAGCTGAACGATCGCGTCGTCGATGCGGCCGCCGTCGAACATCCGCTTCGCCGCCGCGCAGCGGCGCCGCGTCTGCGCGCGGTCCGGTCCGGGAGGCACGGCGCCCCCCCGCGTCGCGTCGAGACGGCCCAACAGGCCGCGCGCCTCCGCGTCGCCGGGGGAGAGCTTCAGCACGCGCTGCGCCGCCGCGCGCGCGTTCTCGAGCTGGCCGAGATCGAACGCCGTCGCGCCCAGGTTGTACCAGGCGGCGGCGTTGTGCCGATCGATCGCCAGCAGGCGGAAGTACGTCTCGACCGCCTCCTCCCGCTTCCCCGTCCGGTCGTACGCATAGCCGAGGTTGAGCAGCGCCGAGGTGTTGCGCGGCTCGGCACGTATGGCCTTCTCCAAGGCCGCCGCGGCATCCTCGTTCCTTCCCGCGGCGAGGTAGAGCGTGCCCAGGTTCGACCACAGGCCGCGGTAGTCGGGCTCGATCCGCGCCAGCTCCTCGAGCAGATCGATGCCTTCGCCGTAACGCCCGAGTCGCAGGAAGTCGACGGCGAGGTTCACGCGGATCACCTCGGCAC
Source organism: uncultured bacterium (assembly GCA_963721115.1). Lineage (GTDB taxonomy): Bacteria > Desulfobacterota > Binatia > HRBIN30 > CADEER01 > CAVRIA01. The sequence continues at coordinate 398,716 of CAVRIA010000008.1, read as the reverse complement.
GCGGCGACTGCGCCACGGTCTTGGAGAACAGCGTCACCTCGTCCCGGTAGTCGAGCGTCCGCCGTGCGTCGGCGGCGAGAAACACGGCGGCGACACCCGCGGCCGCGGCGAACGCCGCCCGAGTCGATCGAGATCCCCGCTCTTCGCGGGCGAGCAGCGAGCGCCATCCCCAGGCGGCGACGACGCACAGGCCGACCATGGCGTCGTAGAGGTAGCGCTCGGCGAAGATGTTCCCTCCCTGCGGCAGGCGGATCGGCAGATACGGTGCCAGGGCGATGAAGGTCCAGCCGATGCCGAAGGCGAGCGGCGGGTGGCGGCGCCGGGCGCGCGCCAACGCCAGCGCGCCGGCGATTGCCAGGAGCGCGCCGAGCAGGAAGCGCGGGTCGGCCGCGGACCGGACCGCGTCGAAGTCGTGGTAGAAGTTGAGGTCGGAACGGCCACAGCGCCGTGCGCGCATACTGCGGCAGCAGGGCGACGGCGTTCAGAAACAGCTCCCAGCGCGTGTACGGCACGTACTCGATTGCCGGCACCGGCGCGCCGAGCACGTAGAGCCGCGACGCGACGTACAACGCGAGCGGCGCCAGCAGAGCCGCGTAGCGCCCGCGCAGGCGCCACAGCCGGGCGGCGCCGCGATCGGGCGCCGCCAGCAGGTCGTAGAGGACGAGAAAGACCGGCGCCAGCACGCCCTGCTCCTTGAACCACATACCGAACAGGTAGAGCAGGGCCATGAGGGCGCGGCCCCGCCAGCGCTCGGCGCGGTCGCTGGCGTGCAGCAGCAGCACGCCGAGGATGCAGGCGACGGCGCTCAAGCCGCCCTGTGCCGAGATCCACAGCACCGCCTCCGACGAGGCGGGGTGCAGGGCGAACAGCGCGGCGCCGAACAGCGCCGCGCGCGCATCGCCGAGCAGGCGGCGCAGCAGCGCCAGAACGAGCAGCGAGTCGAGAAGGTGGATCAGCAGGCTGAGCGCGTGGCCCGGCCACGCCGCGCCGCCGAAGAGCAGGGCGGAGACGGCGAACGGCAGCGGATCGAGGGGCCGGTAGTACTGGTCGACGGAGCCGCGCGCGCCCAACCGGTCGCGAAAGCCCCAGCGCGATTCGACCAGAAGTCGCGGCAGCTGCTCGACCGATCGGATGCGGTCGTCCTGCGTCATCAGCAGCTTGTCGTCGAAGACGAGGCCGTTGCGCAGGCTGGCGCCGTAGGCGACTGCCACCAGAGCGGCGAGAAGCAGCGCCGCACCCAGACCCTTCCGAGACTTCGGAAGAGAAGTCACTACGCGCTCTTCCTCATCGCCGCTCGACGCCTGCGGTCGGGCCCGCCGTCTTCCCCGCCGGCGTACCGCCCCCCGCCGGCTTCTCCGCCGCCGTCTTCAGGGCGGCCCTCAGCGCCGCCAGGTTCTTGCGATACAGGTCGACCCCGGGGGCGCGCTCGACCGCCATCGCCTCTTGACGCACCGCCTCGGCGAGATGTCCCTGTAGGTAGTGGACGTTGGCGAGGTAGTGGTGCGGCAGGGCGGCCGCCTCGTCGAGCCACGCCGCCATCTCGAGTTGGACGACCGCGGCCCGGTAATCGTGCCGGTCGGCCAGGCGGCGGCCCTTCTCGCAGCGGCGCAGCGTCTCCGGCGCGGGCTGCTCGCGCCGCGCCGGTGCCTGCTGCGGCATGGCGTTCAACCGCTTCAGCAGGGCGCTCGCCCCGGCGTCGCCGGGCGACACCGACAGAACCGTCATCGCCGCCTGGCGCGCGTTCTCGCGCTGCCCCGCGTCGGCGGCGACGAGAGCGAGGTTGTACCACGCGGCGGGCCCGTGCGGGGCGACGCGAGTGGCGCGCAGATACATCTTCACGGCCGCCTCCCGCCGCCCCTCCTTGTCGTACAGGTAGCCGAGGTTGAGCAGCGACGCGGCGTCGAAGGGGTCGTCGCGGATCGCCTTCTGGAAGGCGTCGATCGCCTTCTCGTTCATCCCCTTCGCCTGGTACAGGTCGCCCAGGTTGTGCCAGGCGCCGCGGTAGTTCGGACTGAACGACACCAGCTCCTCGAGGACGCGGATGCCCTCGTCGTAGCGGCCGAGGTGGAGCAGGCGGACGGCGAGATTGACCCGGATCACCTCGGCACGCTTGCTCTGCGCCAGGGCGTTCTCGTACAGCGTTACCTCGTCCCGCCAAACGCCGGTCCGCCGCACGTCGAGCACCAGGAACAGGACGATCAGGGCGGCGAGGCCCGTCACCATTCGCCGCCGGCCGGCCACCGCCAGCCGCGCCTCGAGCCAGCGCCAGCCGCAGCCGAGAAGAAGGCAAAGGCCGAAGGCCGGATCGTACAGGTATCTCTCCGAGTAGACGTTGTCCTGCGGCTTGTGGATGACCAGGTACGGCGCCACGGCGACGAGCGTCCAAGCGATCCCGAAGGCGACGAGCGGGCGACGGCGCACGGTGGCCGCGAAGCCGAGCGCCGCCGCGGCGAGGATCGCGGCGCCGGCCCAGAACGACGCATGAGCCACGTCGTGGAGGGGCTCGAAGTCGTGGTACAGCCGGAGGTGGAAGGGCCACAGGAAGGACCGGGCGTACTCCGGCAGCTGGGCGATGCCGTTCAGCACCAGCTCCCAGCGCGTGTAGGGAACGTAGAGCGTCGGGACGAGGTCGCCCAGCGCGTGGCGGCGCAGCAGCGCATAGAGGACGAAGGGCGGCACGAACAGCGCGTAGTGGCCGAGCGAGCGCAGCACGCGGCGCGGGCCGCGGTCCGGCGCCGCGACGAGGTCCCAGAGAAAGACGAAGACCGGCGCCAGCACGCCGGTCTCCTTGAACCAGAGGGCGAGCAGGTAGAGCACCGCCATCGACAGACGGCCGCTCCAGCGCCGGCCTTGCGGCCCGGTGTGCAGCAGGAAGATCGCCATGGTGCACAGGAAGGCGCCGAGGCCGCCCTCCGCCGCCACCCACAGCGCCGCCTCCGAGTAGCCCGGATGGACGGCGAACACCGCCGCGCCCGCCAGCGCCGCGGATTCCTCCCCGAGCAGGCGGCGCAGGGCGGCGAGGACGAGAAGGACGTTGGCGAAGTGGATCAGCAGGTGAAGCAGGTGGCTCGGCCAGGGGGCGGCATGAAAGAAGAGGTGGGAGACGGCGTAGGGCAGCGGTTCGAGCGGCCGGTAGTAGTGATGGACGGTCGGGCGCGCGTCGGGCTGGTCGAAGTCCCAGCGCGCCTGCACGAAGAGCCGCGGCAGCAGGGAGAAGGACTGCACGCGCGGGTCCTTGGTCATGAACAGGGCGTCGTCGTAGACGAAGCCGTTCCACAGGCTGCCGCCGTATGCGATGGCGATCAGGAGGAACAGGATCAGGGCGGAGTGGCCCCGGGAATCGGGTCGGAGGAAACCTCTCATACGCGCGGAATTTCGACCTCCCTCATCTACTCGCCTTCGAGGGTCAAGTCGATTTTTGGCGCGCCGGAAGGCGGCGCTAGCGTAGCGTTTTCAGAAGAGCCTCTACGCAGATCCGACGATGGGAGGGCGAGCCATTTGGCTTGCGCCGTGCGGCTCGCCCTCCCCGTTTGCATCAGCCGGTCCGTGAGCCCAATTGCGAGTCACGGCGCTAGGGTTTTCGGACCTCGACCGCCTTCTCGTAGGGCAGCGTCAGGATCCTCTTCAGGTTGGCCCGGTAGAGCGGCAGGTCGGGCGCCAGGCGCAGCGCTTCCTTCTGGGCTCCGATGGCGACGAAAAGATCGCCGGTAATGGCACCGACGTTGGCGACGTACTGGTAGACCAGCGGCGAGCGCGCCGCCCCGTTCTCGTGCACCGCGTCGGCGAGGATGCTCTTCGCCGTCTCGTAGTCGCCGGCGCGGATCTTCGCGAGGGCGGCTGCGCAGAGCGCTTCCACGCGGCGGCGCGCCGCCGCGTCGGGGGGCGGCGCCGCGTCGTTCTCGACGCGCCATCGATCGGCCACCGCGTCGACGAAGGCGTCGATGCGCGGCCCGTACTCCTGCGCCAGCGGCCACAGCTCGTCGTCGCGCGGATCGAGCTCGAAGTAGTTGAGGGCGACCGGCGCGTCGTAGATCTCCGTGTACCGCACCGACAGCAGCTCGTGCACGTCGGCGCGCAGCCCGAGATCCGGGCCGCGCCCCTCCTTGCCGGCGCCGACCTCGAACGGGTCGCCGAGAAAGCGCCCCAGCAGAAGCGGCCCGCCATCGCCGTTCCGCGCCGGAAGATGCGCCGTGCGCGGGCGGTAGAAGAAGCGGAAGTAGGGGTTGTCCGCGAGCTCGTGATCACCGAGGTAGAACGGTTCCCGCGAGCCGGCCGTGTTGTACCAGAGGATGACGCGCGGCCGCCGGCGCACGACGTACTCGCCCCAGCCCTTGCGGTGGCCGGCCCAGCCGGTGGAGATGATGAAGATCTGGCGGTGCGCGATGTGGGCGTCGGTCAGGCCGAGCATGTCGATGGTCGGCAGCTCCGATTCGTAGGGAACGGCGCCGGCGGTGTTGACCGCCATCAGGGTGCCGGGTTTCAGGTGGCCGCGAAACCACTGGCCGACGCGCTCGCCGACGACCGTGGTGCGGTGCGAGACGAAGGCGACGTACGGCTGGGTGGTGGCGTGGCTGGCGGCGAAGCCGATCAGCACGGCGGCCGGCAGCAGAACGCCGGCGGCGCGCCTCCCGGCGCCGGACCGATCGGCCAGCGCGCCGAACGTCCAGGCGAGCAGCAGGCAGTAGAGCGGCAGGATGGGTAGGAAGAAGCGGTAGTAGGGCATGAAGTCGCCGCCGACCGAGACGATGTACACGGTGTGCGCGAGCGCGATCAGGTAGACCGCGCCGACGGCGGGATGGCGGCGCACCACCTCGCGCCCAGCGCGCGACAGCAGCCCGAGCGGCAGCAGCAGCGTGGCGGCGAGGAGCGGGAAAGAAGCTACCCACATGCCGAGGTGGCGCAGGCCGGTGAGGATCTGCTCGCGACCTCCCGTCACCTTGGCGTAGAACGTGTTCGGCAGCGGGTTGCCATAGTACCACCAGCGCCAGGCGAAGTAGGGCCCGAAGCCGGCGGCGAAGACGGCGGCGTTGACGAGATAGCGCCGCAGCGCGCGACGCGTTTTGGTGCGCAGCGCGTCGATCGCCCAGAAGACAGCGTTGGCGACGGCGAACAGCGGCACGCCCTCCGGTCGCGTCAGCGCCAGGGCGACGAAGGCGAGAGCCGAGCCGTGCCCGCGCCCGGCGCGGCTCTCGCGCAGGAAGAGAAGGAGCGCCGCCGCCAGCAGGGCGGCGAAGAGCATGGTCTCGAAGCTGGCGAAGGACCAGTAAGCGAAGGTGCAGAGCGGCAGCAGGAGAAGAACGGACACCGGCAGAACGCCGCCCCGCAGGCGCGGGCCGAATCGCTCCAGGCGCGCCATCAGGAGCAGGGTGGCGGCGGCGGCGATCAGCGACACGACCTTGGTGAAGACGACCGGATCGATGCCGAGGCGCAGCGACAGTGCGGACAGCAGGACGAAGAGGAAGTTGGTGTAGCCTTCGACGCGCTCTCCCGGATTGAAGACCAGTCCGTGGCCGTCGACCAGATTGCGCGCGTAGCGGAAGCTGATGAAGGTGTCGTCGATCAGGTAGCCGGCGTAGCGCCAGAAGTCGAAGACGAAGACGGCGACGGCGAAGACGGTCGCGGCGAGCAGCAACCGGCGCTGCCAGCGCGGCGGCGCGTCCGGAAGCGGCGACGCCGAAGGCTCGTCGCCGAGTTCGGCCACGGTGAAGCCATCCTCGGCCGCCGCGCTGTCCGCCATGGCCTCGCCGCTTCGTCCGTCGAGATCAGGCATGGGCTCGGCGTCGCAGCGTTGCCGCGAAGCGCCAGCCGCGCGCCGCGATCGGATCGACGTAGAGGGCGATCAGCAGGAACAGAACCAGGACGTTGCGGTAGAAGAAGATCGCCGCGTCGCGGTCCTCGAACAACAGCAGAGCGTAGGTCGCCACTTCGACGGTGAAGAGAAGCGCGATGCGGTCGAGCCGATCGCGGTGCGCGAGAATCAGCAGCATCTGGACGAGGTAGTAGTAGCAGGCCAGGTCGAGCCCGACGAACAGGAGCGCGATCGCCATAGCGGTGGCGCCGACGTCGGTCTCCCGCCGGCTGCGGCGGGCGAACCACAGCAGCGCCAGCGGGAAGACGGTGCAGAGCTGCGCGACGTAGATGGTGTGGCGCCGCTCGCCCTCGCGCGCCTCCGTCCCCGGCGTCGAGAACGCCGGCAGTCCCGGGTAGGCGAGGATCTGCGTCAGGCCGATGGTGTTGAACGCCGTGTTCTGCATGTGCAGCTGCAGGTTGTCGCGGAACGCCAGCCAGTCGCCGCCTCGCCCGCGCCCGAGCGCCGATGCGCCGAGCAGCAGCAGCGCGGCGGCGGCGAACGAGGCGAACATCTGCAGGTGGTGGGTTCGCACCCCGCGGCCGGCCCACCAGTCCGCTGCGGCCGCGGCGCCGGCGCCGGCGAGAAGGAAGGCGGGGAAGATGCGCAGCAGGGTTGCACCGGCCAGCAGCGCGCCGGCCAGCAGGTAGCGGTTGCGCCGCATGCAGCACACCGCCACGACCACGCCGAAGAGCCACATGTGGCGCAGGAAGGCGCCGCCCAGCCAGCCGAAGGAAGCGCCGAACAGGAGGCAGAAGTAGAGCATCGACAGCAGGGCGACCTCGGCGCCGAAGGCCCACAGGATGGCGAGGAAGATTCCCGCCTCGAGAAGGGGGTCGAGGAGCGTGAGCAGGAGGATGCCGGTGCCGCTGCCGGCGGGGACGAGGTTGGCGATGCTGCCGCCGATCAGGGTCCACAGCGGCGACGGGTTGTAGCCGTGATCGCGCAGGATGCCGCCGTACTGGGCGCCGAGAGCGTCGCGGAAGAAGGCGACGTCGTCGGTGAACGCGCGCCAGCGCTCTGGGCTGAAGCGGTCCTTCACCGCGCCGCTACGGCGCAGCAGGGCGCGGATGTCGACCAGGCGATTGGTGTGCAGGTCGCGCGCCTCGAGCGTGGTGAAGTGGTCGTGGTAGCGCTCCGCCTCGGCGCGCAGCATGGCGGTGTACAGCTCCCCGTAGCCGAGCTCCGGGGCGTACTTGGATCCGAGGTAGTAGTGTGCGATCTCGTGCAGGTGCATGTAGACGCGCCGCTCGCCGGTGCCGTGGAAGGCGAAGAAGTTGAAGTGGACGACCCACGACAGGCCGGCGGCGACGGCCAGCGCACCGACGTAGACGCGCCGCCGGCCGAGCGGCCCGGCGCGCCAGTGGCGCATCAGCACCAGCGCGGCGACCAGGGCGGTCAGGATCAGCTTCACCCGCTTGAGGACGGCGAAGTCGACGCCGCCGGCCCACGCGCCCGCGCCCGCCGCGCCGGCGGCGAGCGCCACCAGGCCCCACCACACCGGCCGCCGCTCGAGCACGCCGAAATGGACCGCCAGACCGGCGAGCGCGACCAGCAGCACGAGGAGCGGCACGAACGGGTGATGCATGCGCGCCCCATACACGATGCGGCGCAGAGGGAACAGCATCAACTGCAGGTTGTTACGTTGTTGAGCTGTTCGTTGTTGGGGTCGGAAAAAATCAAACTCCCAAGGTCTCGACCTTTCGAAGAGGCGCGAAAGGGCAGGTTGTTAGGTTGTTGAGTTGTTGGCTGTTGGGTTTGAGAGATCAAAACTCCAAGGCCTCGACCTTTCGAAGAGGCGTGAGGACGAGATCGGCAAAGAGTGGCGCGGTAATGAGACTGTGCACGCGACCGAGGGAGTCGATTCCCGTCAGTGGCGCGTAGATTCAGGCAGTGGGATGTCTCCCGTTACGCGCCGACCGCCAGCTCCGGTGCTCAAAGGGGAAGCACATTCGCCTCGGAGCGGAGCCACCGGAGAGAGGGGTGCGGGGAGGGAACCGCGGCGTGCCTCCGGCCAGCGGTCCATCGGACCGCTCTCCCCGCTGGGGTCGCAGGTGCAGGCGGGCGCCCGCACCAAACAGCTACCGATCGGCCCGGGGCCTGGGATCGAAGAAGAGAAGGCGCGAGAGGGGCGCCTTGACTCCGGAGCCCGAAACCCGGACTCCCGCCGGACGCACCCCGCCGCCCCTCGGGTGGACCCCCATTGTCGGTGCTGGGGCTCTGCCCCTGCGCCCGCTATCGTACTGCTGTTGGCAGTACAGCCTTGTGAGCACCACCGTGGTGCTTCACGTGTACGAAGGATGGCTCCCATTTCTTCTCCGTCCAACCAGCTCGCCGCCGCATACATGGTAACCTTCGAGGGCGAAACCTACGGTTGTCGCCCTCGAGCTCCCACTTCCCTTGAACGCTGCGCGGGCAAATAGGGTGTAGTGGTCGCCCCGCGGCCAGGCAGCGCAGTCCCAGTGAGCCACCGAATCGACCACCATCCTTCGTGGCGCGGCTCTGCCCGAACCGCGTCCACGCGCGCGTTCGAAGAGATCGCTGTGCTCGGAACGATGCAGGAGGTCGAAGCACCTCGATCGAGCGCGACACTGCACTCGAAGCGAAGCGCTTCATCGCGAAGCGAAAGAAGAAAGAATCAAGACTCCAAGGCCTCGACCTTTCGAAGAGGCGTGAGGACGAGATCGGCAGAGAGTGGCGCGGTGGTGAAGCCGTGCGCGAGGCCGAGGGCGTCGGTTCCCGTCAGTGGCGCGTAGATTCAGGCAGTGAGTCGGATCCCGTTACGCGCGCTGACCCGCCAGGTCCGGTGCGGAGCGGGGAAGCGGATTCGCCTCGGAGCGGAGCCACCGGAGAGAGGGGTTCGGGGAGGGAACCGCGGCGTCTGAGCGGTTCCCTCCCCGGAGGGGCCGCAGGGGCGCAAGCCCCGCACAAAACAAACCGGCTCCTTGTGATCAAAGGGGAGGCGGAGGGGCTTCTTGTCTCCGACCGAGGCTCCGGAATTCCCGCGCACCGCGTCTGTGCGCGAGAGTCAATTCCGCGCATTTCGCTTTCGCCGCCGCCGGCGCTACCATGCCCGGGGAGCGGCGTGCGCGGGGAGGCAGGTACAGTGGAAGAGGCAGGCCGGGTGGTACCGGCGCGGACATCGGCGTCGAAGACGGCTGCGGCGGCGACGCAGAGGCGGCGGGCCGCGCAACGGAACCGTCGCACACCGCACGCTTCGCGCTGGCCCTGGGTCCTTGGCGCGCTCGAGCTACTCGCCCTGCTCGCGGCCGCGCTGGTGGGCATCGCCGCCGTGCTCGGCCGCGCCGCCGGTCAGTTCGCCGGCGCCGACACCTGGCACAGCCTCGTCCCCTTTGCCGGCTCGGTTCTCGTTCTGGTCCTCGCCGGCGCGCTGCTGTTGCTCGGCTGGACCCGCCTGCGCCGTCCGATCGCGGCGCGCGCGTGGTGGCTGCCGGCGATGCTGGCGCTTTGCATCGCGATCGCCGCGGCCTGGTTCGTACGCCAACCGAGCTTCCACGACGAGCTCAGCAGCTTGCGCACAGTCATGGGCGGAGCCGAGGCGGCGGCGCGGGCCACGGTCGCGCACCAGGTCTACGCCGCCTACCGGCGCGCCGATCAGAAGACGCTGCTGCAGATCCTGGAGCGCTCGCGGGTGTTCGAGCCGACGGTGCGCGAGGCCGCCACAGCATTCGATGTCGACCCCGAGGTGCTCATGGGCGTCGCCGCTACCGAGTCCGCCTTCTACCCGCGCGACAGCCGCGACGGCGGGCGCGGCCTCTTCCAGCTCACCGCGCCGCCGAAAGTGGCGCGTCGCCATGGCGCAGAAGAAGCTCCGGGTCGCCGAGCTCGATCCGCTCAACCAGCGGCACAACGCCTTCGTCGCCGCGGCCACCCTGCGCCACTACCTGGCGGCGATGCGCGGCGATCTGTTCCTCGGCCTGCTCGCCTACAACATCGGACCGCGCAACGGCGGCCTGCTCTCGATCATGAAGCAGTACGGGGCGCGCGATTTCGTCACCATCCAGCCCTACCTGCAGAACCTGCCGCGCGACTATCCGATTCGCGTGCTCTCCGCCGCTCTGGGGTTTCGCGTCTGGCGCACCGAAGGCCGTCTGCCCCGCTACGAGCAGGGCGACAACGCGCGGCGCATCCAGCAGATCGGCATTCCCGGCCTCGGTTCGGGCGCTGAGCTCCACGCCGCCCGCGGCGACCTCAGCGCCGCAACGCCGGGACGTTGATCGCGTCTCGGCGTGAGAGCTTTTCGCGAGATCCAAGGTCGGCCGGTGGCTCCACGGCACCCGAGTAGAATGCGTCGAGCAGTGCTTACATGCGGTCCGAGAGACGCGATTTCTGGATACTTCGAAGTGAGCTCGATATGGAAGAGTCATGTCGAGCTTTCGTCTCGAGGTGTTCCATGGAACGAACAACGGGGATGCGCCATGCGGAAGAAGGGAAGGACGGCGAGGTCGAGATCCCTGCGGCATCGCGGTCAGTCGACTCAGACCGGCCATATCGCCGGCTCCGGCTTGCCCAGCATCCCAGCTCGCGACCCATGCGGATGGCCGACTCGCGGCCTTCGTAATAGCCGGCGATGCGTCCGAGCTCCCGGTACCCGAGCCGCTCATAGAACGCCTGCCCCGCGCGGTTCCGCACCCGCACCTCCAGAAAGACCGCGGAGATCCCGGCGACGAGAGCCGGCTTCTCGAGCCACTCCACGAGCCGGCGTCCGACGCCTCCTCTCTGGTAGTCCTGATCGACACCGAGAAGATCCAGGTGCGCGTCGTCATCGCCGTAGCGCATGATTCCAAAGCCCGCGATCCGATCCCCGGCACGAGCAACGATCACGATCGCATTCGGACTTCGAACACTGGCGGCGACCCTTCCGGGCGCCCAGGACCATCGCAACCCCATCTCGATCAGATCTCGCGACATGAGGGCGATCTCGACGGCGTCGGATACGCTCGCGAGCCCTATCGAGATCTCGGGGCGTGTCATCATCGATCCATTCGGGACGGCGGACAGTCGGTTCAGCAGCTCTTCGTCTCCGGGAACGAGAACGCGCGTCAGTCGCCCGTGGTGGTCCCCTTTCCGAGCGGTGCGTAGAGGTCATAGAAGGTCATCAGCCACATGAGTCCGAAGCCGAGGCTCATGAGCATGCCCCCGATGACGACCCCCATCGCGTGGGACGGGTCCCGTCGGGTCAGCCACCAGTGAGAGATGTCCAGAGCGACGCCGACGAACGGAACGACGACGATCACGGATTTCAGTCCTTCGCTGAAGCGTGTGCGCACGAAGAGGGCGCCGAGGACATAGAACAGCAGCGGAATCGCGAGGACGTGGACGTGCGTCGTACGTGCGAGCTTGACGACGTCCATCCCATTGCCGGCCGCGCTCAGCTTTGATACCTCCGCGAACGATGTCAGCGCAGGCTCGTACGCACCTTTGCGGTGGCAAGGCACGCAGTTCTTCTCGAGGATCGGCTCGATCTCCTGGCGGTAGACGGCCTCCGTCGCCCCCGTCCCGATCCAACGGTCGATCGCCCGCAGCTCGTCCGGATCGAGGAAGTTCCCCATGCTCCCTTCCAGCGCGGTCAGGATGGGGGCCTGGTCTTCGATGCCGTTGTAGTTGTACGCCACCCCCTGCACGAGGCCGTGCCCCGCGACTCGGTGCGGCTCGACCTTCTTGACGTACAGGTAGACCAGGGACAGGGCGTAGCCGACGCCGAGGGTCAGCAGGAGGGTCGTCGTGAAGACCCGCATCGACAGTGGGGTGCTCCGCAAGCTCTGCAACGTGGTCTCCTCGTCGCGCTGCTGGACAACGTAGCAGGGACGAGTGGGGGAGAGTCAATTGGCCTGCGGAGCGTCTCCTTCGACGGTGCACGGCCAGCCGAGCAACGATTCTCTTCCGGCTCACGGTTCCGCCACCGGCGGCCAGTCGAATCCGGCGGTCGCCGTGAGGGCGGGCTGGATCGGATCCGCGAAGCTCTGGCCGAGCCGGTAGACGAAGCTCGCTACGACCGTGTAGTGACCGGTCGCAAGCGGTGTCGTGGTGCAGCCGTAGCACTGGAAATTCGATTCACCCTCGACCCACGCGGTGCCCGTGACCGACGCCGTTTGAGTCCGCGACGTGTCGGGCGCCAGCTCTTCCAGGTACTCGGCACAGAACAACGGGCCGACGCACGGGTCGTCGATGATGACCTCCTCGCCGTCCGGGCCGACGATGTAGAATGAGATTGCGCGATACAATGTCGGCCGGCAGAGGGCGGAGCAGCCAGCCAGGTACCAGACGGCCGAGCCGCCGAGCTGGAGAAGCTCGGCGGTGATCTCCACCCGGCCCTCGTCCGGCAGCGGCACCGCCCGCACGGCCAGCGAAAGCTCTGGTGGGGATGGCGTCGCCGTCGGCTGGGGCGATACGGCTTGGCTCGGCGTCGCGGTACGCGTCGGCTCAGCCGCTGCCGTGGGACAACCGGCAAGCGCGTTGTTGACCGCCCTGATGGTGCAACTCACCGCGATCGGCGGGCCGTCGGAGCACTGCCCGGCCGGACACGAGCTGGGCGGCGCGATTCCGAGCGCGATGTTCACGCTGAGGATCAACTCGTCGATGCGAACGGCGCCGTCACCGTCGCAGTCTCCCTCGCACTGGCCGACCACGGGTGTCGCCGTGGGAGTGACCTCCGGAACGCACGCGCACCCGCCGGGCTGAATCAGGCAATTCCCTCCCGCGCCGGTTTCCGGCACCAGGCACCAGCGGCCGTCACACACGCCTTCACAGTCCTGGGCGCACAGAGCGAGAGGGACCAGGACCAGGGAAACGAGCACGAGGCTCGCCGTCAGGAAGACTCGACCGCGGGCTGCAGCTCCGGATGCCAATACCGTGCGCCTCCTCATAGTAGCTAGTAGTCGCACAACGGTCCCGGCGAGCGAAAGGACAAACGATACGTTCAACCGCGCGTCAGCGTGCCTGCGCTTCCCGCCGAAAGTGCCGGCTGGGCAGCAGCAGCGAGCGACATTCACTCCTGCGGCGTGTTGGCCGCCGAGGCGAAGCGGCTCAGGCCGAGCTCCTGTCGCACGTCGGCGCTCATCGCCCGCATCATCGGGTCGAGCGGGATGCCGGTGGCGTCGGCGACGCGGTCGACGACGTTGAAGGCGGCGATGGTGGCGACGACGTCGACGAACGCCTCGTCACCGAGCAGGTCGACGAGGGCCCGTCGTTCGCACGCCATGCGCTCGCGGTCGTCCGCCATGACGGCCTCGGTGAAGGCCACCAGGCGGGCGCCGTGCGCGACGCCGCAGTCGGAGTCCACGCCGCCGTTGACCGCCGCAAGGTCGACTTCCGACTGGTTGAGCTGGCTGCTCGCACGGAGCAGCGTGGCGTGCGCCGTCGTTCAGTAGAAGCACTGGTTGAGCGCCGAGACGCGCGACGCCACCAGCTCCATCTGCATGCGGTCGAGGACCCGCCGCGCGCTGGGATCGGGAATCTGCTCGACCGGCACGTAGTGCGCGTCGGAGGAGCGGCGCAGGGCGCGCGCCTCGTCGGGAACCAGGCTGAGCGCCTTGACGATGTTGGGCACGAACGGCGCATCCCCGTAGAGGCCGAGCTCGGGCCCGACCGCGCCCTCCGGCTCCACCATGGGAACCCACGCGGTGCCGCCGACCGCGCCGGCCGGCCGATACCCGGAGGGCGCGCCGCTCTTCGGCTCGGGCAGCGCGAAGGGCGGCACGCCGAGCGCGCGGGCGAAATAGTCGACACCCGCGGACAGCGCCACGACGCCGATGATCTCGACGTAGGCGGCGTCGGTCAGCCCGCCCGCGAGGCGGTGCTCGTACCAGTCGCGCGACAACCGGCCCGGATCGCTGCGCACGCGGTGCACCACCTCGACGACGTTCTCCGGCAGCGCTCCGTCGCTGTCGTGCGTTCCCTGCACGGCGTTCGGTGACAGCGCCGTCTGGCGCTCGCGGCACAAGCGGCACTCCGCCGCGCCGCGCGCCGCCCGCACCATGGCGAGCCGCTCGGCGCCGCTCCACCAGCACCCGGGCGAACGCAGGTGCTCCCGGAGAAACGCGTGCGTCTCCCTGAGATCATCGCGCACCGCTACCGGGCCGGCGGAGTAGTCGAGCTCGTCCATGATCCCGTCACCGTATCAACGTACCGGCTCGATTCTCGTCTCCTCGACGAGGCAATGGCAAGAGCAGCGAGAAAATTCGGTCAACAGCCCCCGGGGCGACGCGGGGGAGGCGGAGGGTCTGCGCCGATGGCGCGCAGCGCATTCCTTGCCACGGACAACCACAGAAGTGGTATGCTCGCGAACGTTGGAGGAGCAGTGAGATGAGGGCGCCGTCACTCCTCGCCGTCCTGGCACTGCTGGCGCCGCCGTCGGAGCCGGCCGTGTGGGCGGGAGACTTCACCTTGTTCGAGAGCGGTCACGTGCGGCCGCTGGCGCTGTCGCCGGACGGCGCGACCGCTCTTCGCCGTCAACACGCCCGACAACCGGCTGGAGATCTTCGACGTCGGCGGCGCCCGGCTCGCACGTCGTCGGCTCGGTGCCCGTCGGGCTCGAGCCGGTGGCGGTGGCGCGCGCTGGACGACACCGAGGTGTGGGTCGTGAACCACCTCTCCGACAGCATCAGCATCGTCGACGTCGCCGCCGCACCCGCCGCGCGTGGTCCGCACGCTGCTGATCGGCGACGAGCCGCGCGACATCGTGTTCGCCGGGCCGGGCGGCAACCGCGCCTTCGTGACGACGGCCCACCGCGGCCAGAACCTGCCCGTACGATCCGCCGAGCTCACCACCGCGGGCGTCGGCCGCGCCGACGTCTGGGTGTTCGACGCCGACGACCTCGGCGCCGCGCTCGGCGGCACGCCGCTCACCGATCGTCGACGCTCTTCGGCGACACGCCGCGCGCGCTTGGCGGTACGCCCGACGGCAGCACGGTCTACGCGGCCGTCTTCCACTCCGGCAACCAGACGACCACGCATCAACGAGAGCGACGGTGTGCAACGGCGGGCGTCGACGCCGGCTCATGCATCGTCGGCGGCGTCCAGATGCCCGGCGGGCTGCCGCCGCCCTACGCGCAACGTCGACGGCGATGCCGCGGCCCGAGGTCGGGCTGATCGTCAAGCTACGACCCGGCAGCGGGCACTGGCTCGACGAGCTCGGCCGCAACTGGACGCGACGCCGTGCGCTTCGACCTGCCCGACTACGACGTCTTCGCGATCGACGCCGACGGCGGCGACCCGCCGTCGAGTCGGCGACGCTTCGCCGCGCGTCGGCACCGTCCTCTTCAACATGGCCGTCAACCCGGTCGACGGGCAGCGTCTACGTCACCAACACCGAGGCGCGGAACGAGGTCCGCTTCGAGGGACCGGGCGATCGTCGCCGGCACGCGGTGCGCGGCCACCTGCACGAGAGCCGCATCACCGTCATCGACGGCGCCAGCGGCGCGGCTGCCGCGCCACCTGAACAAGCACATCGACTACGACCGTGCGTACCGAGCCCGCCGGCGAGCAAGGAGCGACAGCCTCGCGATGCCGCTCGGATGGCCGTCACGCGGCGACGGCGCGACGCTCTACGTGGCCGCCTTCGGCTCGGCGCGGTCGGCGTCTTCGACGCGCGGCGCTCGAGGCCGACACGCTTCGTGCCCGACGCCGACGACCACATCGCGGTCAGCGGCGGCGGGCCGAGCGGGCTGGTGCTCGACGAGGCGCGCCGACCGCCTCTACGTGCTGACCCGCTTCGACAACGCGGATCTCGGTGGTCGACACGCGCGACCAGCGCAGCCGAGATCGCGCACGTGCCGCTGCTACGACCCCGAGCCGCCGAGCGTCGTCGACGGGACGGCCGCTTCCTCTACGACGCGCGCCGCACGTCGAGCAACGGCGAGGCGTCGTGCGCCAGCTGCCACGTCTTCGGCGACTTCGACAGCCTGGCCTGGGACCTCGGCAACCCCGACGACGCCGTGCGTCGACGAATCCCGAACCCATCCGGCTCGATCGGCGAGCGCGCCAGACGTTCCACCCGCTGAAGGGGCCGATGACGACGCAGACGCCTGCGCGGCCTGGCGGGCACGGCCCGATGCACTGGCGCGGCGACCGCACCGGCGGCCGCTTCGGCGGCGAGCCCGAGTCGACGAGCGCGCCGCTTTCGCGCAGTTCAACGTGCGCGTTCGTCGACCTGCTCGGCCGCGACGGGAGCTGAGCGACGACGAGATGCGGGCGTTCACGCGACTTCGTGCTGCAGATCGCGCCGCCGCCGAACCCGGTGCGCGCGCTCGACGACTCGCTGACGGCCGAAGAGGCGGCCGGGCGCCAACTCTACTTCACCACCCTGATTACCTGCGCGGCCTGCCACACCCTCGACCCCGGACGGGGACTCTTCGGCACCAATGCAACTCACTCCGAGGCGCTCGAGACGCAAACGTTCAAGACGCCACAGCTACGCAACATGTACGCGCAGAGTCGGCATGTTCGGCATGGCCGGCGGCGGCATGTTCGGCGTCGGCGGCTCGGGGTACATGGGGCCGCAGATCCGTGGCTTCGGTTACATCCACGACGGCAGCGTCGACACGTTGTTCCGTTTTCTCAGCGCCGGCATCTTCAACCTGAGCACCGCCGACAAACGCAAGCTCGAGGCGTTTCTGTTGGCCTTCGATTCCAATCTCGCCCCGATCGTCGGCCAACAGGTGACGGTGGGCGCCACGGCGGGCGACGGTGCCGCCGAGCGCGCTCGGCTGCTCGAGGAGCGCCACCTGGCGGGCGACTGCGATCTGGTGGCGCGCGCCGTCGTCGAGGGACAGATGCGCGGCTGGCTAGAGACGGAAGACGGCTTCCGCTCGGATCGCGACGGCGAGATCGCCTCACACGCCGATCTCGCCGCGCTCGATCGCGTCACCTACACCTGCGTGCCGCCGGGTTCCGGCGTCCGTATCGCCATCGACCGCGACCGCGACGGTTTTCTCGACGGCGACGAGCGCGACCTCTGCAGCGACCCCGCCAATGCCGCCAGCAATCCCGTCACCGATCCCTGCATCGGTGACTGCGATGCCAGCTGTGGTGTCTCCATCGATGAGCTGCTGCGCGGAGTACGCATCGCACTCGACTTCGACGCTGTGGGCGCGTGCGCCGCGTTCGACGTCAACGGAAGCGGCGCAGTGGAGATCGACGAGCTCGTCGCCGGCGTCGGCAGAGCCCTGACGGGCTGCCCGCTTCGTAGCTTGCCGCCGAGGGCGGCGCCGTTCGGCGTTTGCTTCGAGAAGCGCGTAAAATGAGTTAGCGACGCGACGCAACGAATCATGAATCCAACGGAAACCACGCAAGAGCGCGATTGCGGCGGGACACCCGGGCGTGAGGCATGACGGAATCCGAGCAACCCCTGGTACCGGGCTCGAAGAGGCGCGGCTTTCTGAACCCGAAAGCGGTGCGCGCCCTGGCATTTTGGATCTCCAGTCTCTGCATCCTCGTCGCCGTTGCCGCGTCCCTGCTTGCGATCTGGAAGTTCACCGGCACCGATGTCCTCTGGCGCACCGTCGCCACCTGTGCGGTCGTCGGCACGGGTACGCTGACCTTTTGGTGGGTCAATACGCTCTTCGGCGAGGAAAAATGACCACGAAACCAGCTTCCGCGCCGAGTTCGGGCTGTCCCTCTCCGTTACCGCCAGCGCAACGGCCTGCGGCGGCAGGAAAGGGGACGTCTCATCCGCCGGGTCGCCCCTCCGCTCGCCGAGTAGGCGCGAATCGCGCGCAGCGCGTCCGACAGCTCTCGGCCTCGCTCCCAGAGCACCGTCGCGTCGAGTGCGACCTCCAGCCACAATCCGCCGGCCTCCTCCCGCCGGGCCGGCAAGTGGACAAAGTGAGGGGTGACCTCGCGCGTGAAGTGCGCCTCCGCGATCGCTGCCACGTCTTTCTCCCATCGCGTGTACAGCTCGCGCCGGATGGGGCGCGAATCGACCATCACCAGCAGGAGATCGAGATCGGAGTCGGGGAACTCCTCGCCCCGCGCCACCGAGCCGAACAGCGCGAGCCCGGCGAGATCCGGTCCGAACGTCCGGCGACAGGCCTGCGTGAGACGATCGAGGGGCGAGGAGCCCACCTTGCCGCGGGTCGGGGGGGCGGCCCGTTCTGCCCCCGATCCGACGGCGTCCTGGAGGATGTCGCGGCAGAGCGCGTTCAGCGACTTACCGCGGTGCGCCGCCACCTAGCGAAGGCGCCCGTGCAGATCCGGGGGAAGGCGCAGCACGAAGGTTCCGGACGCCGATTTCATCGATCGATCGATTCTGTTCACATGAATCGCCAGTCGGTTCCGTCGGCGTGCCGGGCGGAGTTCACCACTGGTGAAGGGCGGGAGATACGCGAGGCCGCGGCGGCGCAGGTCTCGTAGCGCCCCTCCGCCCGCCGTCCCCGAGCCGGCGACCCGGCACCACCCCTCGGATTCGCGTCAAGCCGTAGACGGCGGGGGGATGTGCCGCCGTCTACTCGAGCACCGCAGCCTGGCGCAAGGGGCGGTCAGTTGGTGAATACGTGAACCGTCCAGATCGACCCGGTGTTGAAGCCGGGCAAACCAAACGGATTGAAGACGGTGTTGCTGGTGGCGATACCACCCAGCACTCCGGGAGCGGGATACAGAGGAATGGTGCAACCGGCCAGAATCAGACCCGGCGTCGGTACTGTGTCGGTCGCGAGGACACAAGCGCCCTCGCCGAGCACGCGTTGTCCACTGAGCTCGAACGATCCGATGAACGGCACCGTCGCTCCGACTGCCAGCGACGTGATCAAAACACAAGCCGTTCCCGAGCCGATCTTCTTGGTCGATTGGTTGACGATCTTGCCGTCGGACGACCGACTCTGCATGGCGTAGAGGCTGGCGGACAGCACGGCGTTCGGAGTGAACGAAGCCGCCGCGCACACCGACAGGTCCGGCATGACGTTGGGATCCTCGAAGGAACGAAACACATAGACACGTTCGTCGAACGCGGAAGCGCGTCGTGGCACCGCTATCGACAGCGCAACGAGCAAAAGGGAAAGAACGGCTGTAGCAACGCACCGGTTTGCCAAAGGACACCTCCGATAAGATTTTGGTTCGTGTTCGAGAAACTCGATCGGTTCGAAAAATGCGGCTACGGCAGGCTCCGTGTCGTGCTGGCGACCCGCAGCTTCCAGCTTGCGATCGGGTGGGTGCCGCTCGCGTCCGTGGGGTCATCGACGTTCAGATGGCTGGTCAGGTAATAGAGGCGATCGATGTCGTCGTGCAGACCCGGTCCGCAGTTGGCGTCCCGGAAGCGTTGCTGCAGGTAGAAGGGCGGAATCGACTGGCTGTAGAGCGTCACCTGGACGCGGGCGGCGCGGGCGAGGTCGCCTTCGTCGAGGAGCGCCAGGTACTCGATCTCGTCGCTGCCGGTGAGCGCCGGGTCGAAGTAGTGATCGTCGAAGCGGGCCTCGCCGTGAAGGACCGCCAGCTCTTGGATGAACGGAGACGGCGAGCCCGCAAAGAGCGCCGGGTCGAAGCCTTTGGCGCGCAGGCGATTGTCCTTCACCTCGTCGACGCGCCGCAGGAAGCTGGTCGTCAGCACGCCCTCTGAGTCCTTCACCAGCTCCTGGTAGATCTGCACCTGATTCTCGCTGTCGACCACCTGGTGGTGCGGCTCATAAGGGATGTCCGGATTTTTCGCGCACTGGTCCATTCCGTCGGGCACGACGTTCTCGACCGCCAGCACCTGCTGTGTGCGTCCGGCGACGATGGCGCCGAGGTCATTGGTACGGCCGGAGGCCCAGAGCATGTTGCCGTCGGCGTCGAGAACCAGGAACTCCAGGAACAGGCGCCGGAAGCCGACACCCGAGGGCAGATAGTGACCGGTCTTGTTGGTCACCAGCACGCGTGCCCGCAGCTTGCCGTCCGCGGTCTTCTCCAACTCCTGCACCTCGACCGCGGCGGTGTTGTTCGCCGCCATGTCGAACATCGACTGCAGGCCGGTCACCAGCGGCGGCTGGGGCAGCGTCCCCGTCTGGTAGCTGATCTGTCGGTAGCCGAGGAGGAGCGGGAACTGCTGGAACATCTGGTTGATGAAGACGTTCAGTCCGTGCAGCGAATGGCGGGCGTAGGGGGTGCGCTCGGTCAGCTCGATCTCGTCGTCGGGGAGCCTATAGGAAGCCGGCGCGAACAGGTTCGACTCGATGTTGGCAATGAGAGATTGCAGCGGCATGCCGTTGTACTCGGTCGGCATGTGACAGTCCTGACAGGACAGGAAGCCGGAGCGTCCGGGGGCGAAGTCGCTGTTGACCCACTCGAGGTGCGTCGTCTGCTCGAAGCCGTGGCCCAGCAGCGTTCCCTGGTTGTCGAACACCGGCAGCAGGATGTTGTGGCAGCTGCCGCACAGGTCGGAGCCTGTGATCTGGTCGCCCAGCTGAGGCGTGATGCCGAGGGCCTGCTCCATCGGCTTGGTGACGACGGTGTCGTCTTGATAGGGGCCGTACATCTCGTCGGCCGGGCCGGTGACGAAGTTGCCGGTGTAGGTCGACTCGTCGCCCAGATCCGTGTCGGCGATGTGGTGACAAACGGCGCATGAGATGCCGTCGCGGGCGAGAGCGCCGTAGCGCTGCTCGGTCGACGGCACCGATTCCGGCCACTGGGTGACCATCTCGCGTCGGAAGGGGCGACCGAAGGGTACCTGCGGCGGCGGCGCGACAGCGAAGACGACCTGCTCGCAGCCCTCGTCGCTCTCGCCTTCGGTGTCGATCGCCAGCTGTCTCTGTCCCATCACGCCGTGGCAGTGCAGGCAGGTGGTCTCGATGCAGCTAGTGAGCTGCGGCAGGTTATTGGTCTCGCTCTGGAGCTGCGAGAAGAAGATGGGATCGCGTCCGGCGAGCCCCATCGGCGACGCCTTCCACTCGCCGTAGGGCGAGAGGTTCAAGTTCGTCTTGGAGCCGTCGGGCTCGATGTTCTCGAAGATCATGTTCGGCATCGAGGCATTGGAGACCGTGGCGTCGTGGCAGGGGGCGCACTGGTCCGAGGTGAGGAACTCCGCCGGTGAGTCGGCGGCGGCGACGACGTGATCGTAGGTCTCGGCCGGCAGCCGCTGCTCCCAGGCCTCTCCGAAGCTGACCGGCGCAATCTGGTCGAAGAAGTCGGTGAACGCCGGGAGGGGCTGCGCCAGGGCCGTAGTGAAGGGTGACGGATAGGGGTCACTGCTGTTTTCGACGTCGATCAGCGACTTGACCGGCGGCGCGTGCTCGCGGCCGGGGAAGTTGTCGTCCATGACGTCGTCGCCGCATTGGCCGGGGGCGAAGTCGAAGCCCTTGAAGCGCATGCCGGGGCCGATGATGTTGTCGATCGCCGAAAAGGTCGACTCGGCGACGGCCGACGCATGGCAGTTGATGCAGTCGGTGCCGAACCCGCTGAAGGGCGGGACGGCGTCGGAGAGCTTCTCCATGTCCTGGAAGACGTAGCCGGTCGGATACCACAGAGGGTTGGGCTCGCTGGGCGGGGAGGAGGAGCCGGCGAAGAAGTCCTCGCTGGTGACGGCCGAGCGGTCGAAGATCGGCGGGTTGCCGATCTGCCACTCGAACATCGGCGGATCGCTCGGCGCCTGGCTGGCGCCGGCCCAGTACCAGCCGTCCTGCGAGGCGGCGCTCGCCTTGATCATCACCGCCCAGGAGTCGGGCGTCGGATCGGTCCCGATCACCATGCAGCCCTCGTCGTCGAGGGTGACGTCGAGGCAGGGCTCGATCGAGTGCATCTCCTTGACGATGACGGCACCGTCGGGAATTTCGCCGTCGCGCCCGTCGCACAGCCAGTCGATGATCTCGGGCGAGTAGTAGATGCGGACTGCCGGGTGCGTGCCGTAGCTGTCCCCGTCTCCGATCGACCCGACGTAGGGCCCGGTGAAGCGCCATTCGGCATCGCTCTTCCAGCCGAGCCCGATATACTGGCGCTCGCGCAGGAAGGGTTGCAGCACGCCGGTCTCGAAGGCGTTCTGGTCCGCCAGTCGGCTGAGCGGCGGCGGCATCGGGAGGTCAGCCGGCGCGCCGCGATCGGGATTCGTCTGGCACCAGGCGTCGATCTCCTGCTGGCTCGCACCCTGCGCCGACTCCGCGCACACCCACTCCGCCGGATCGGGCGGCAGCGGGTTCGTGCTCGACGTGTTGTCGCCGTTGTCGCAGGCCCCCAGCAGGGCGACGGCTGCGAAGAGCAGGAGTGAACGTGCCGTCGGCATCTCCCTCATCTCGGACCTCCCGTGCGCAGGGCAGAACACGCTCCCCATCCGGCAAGCGGAAACGCGTGCGACGTGTAACAGGTCGCGGTGCTCGACCGCAAGGACCTTCTTCTTCTCTCGCAGAGCCCGAGGTGGCTTCTGCCGCGACGTCAGTATTCGAGTTCTATCTGACTGTAAGGACCCGGTGTTGATGAACTCGATCGGCGCCGCGCGTGACCTTGCTGGCCCCTGATCCCGTCTTCAGACGTTCTTGATCACCTGCTCGGACAGCTTGCGCATGGTGTCGAGGTTGGCATCGGGGACGGAGAAGATGAACTGCTCGACGCCCCACTGGTCGCGGCGGCGGCGCAGCTCGCGGACGCACTCCTCCGGCGTGCCGACGAGGGCGAGGGGCGACTGCAGGATTCCTTCGGTCGATTGCCGGAAGACGGGTGCCATGCCCTCGGCGACGTTGCGCGTCATCTCGGGGGAGTCGGTGAGGACCAGGTTGAAGACGAAATTGCTGATCCTGACCGAGTGCGGATCGCGTCCGCAGCGTGCCGCCTCGTCGCGGACGAACTTCACCTTGGCGCGGAAGGCGTCGTCGGTCATCTTGCGGATGTTCTCGAAGGTGATCTTTCCCTTCGATCCGACCTCGCTGATGATGTTGACGTAGTCGGCGTGCTTGCCGGCGAGGCGCAGCAGACCCTTGCCGCCCCCGCCGAGCAGGATCGGCGGCGTCTTCTGCACCGGCTTGGGCGACAGGACGGCCTGGTTGAAGTGATAGAACTCACCTTTGAACGTCGTCTTCTGCTCCGTCCACAGCGAACGGATGCAGTGCAGCGCCTCCTCGAGCATGCGCAGGCGGGTGGTGATGTCGGGAAACGGAATGCCGGTCATCTTGAACTCGGTTTCGGTCCAGCCCGTGCCCAGCCCGGCGACCAGGCGGCCGCCGCTCATGCGGTCGAGCGTCGTCAGGCTCATCGCGGTCATCACCGGATGCCGGAACAGATTGCAGAGAACGAGATGCCCGACGCGCACCTTGTGGGTGGCCTGACAGACCACGGCGGCACAGATCATCGGATCATAGGCGAGGGCGTTCGGGTCGTACTGCCCCTCCGGCCCCTCGTAGATGACGTGATCGGGAAGTGTAATGAGATCGAAGCCGAGCTCCTCGGCGGCCTGCGCAGCCTCGCGCAGTCGATCGCACTCGAGCGGAAAGAACTGAACGCCGTACTCCATCGTCGGTCCCCCTTTTTGTCTGCCGGTGTAAAAAGGTAAGAGGCTTTGCCCACCAATTCCTGGGGCGGATCCAATTCGTCTTTCCCGCAAAAGCGGGAATCTACCGCGCTACGTCGCCCTGAACATGGTGCCGTAATGGTATCACGGGCATCACGGGACGAAGCGCACCCGCGGCCGTACCCGCAGGGCAACCCCGTCGAGTTCAACGTCGATGCGAGCCGATCCCGCCTCCTCGGGCGCGCGGAGTTGCCGGCGGAGAAGGTCCCCCGAAACAGTCGCCGGGCCCACCCATGTCCCCGCCCCTTCGCGCTCGATCGAGGCCGTGAGGGCTGCGGCCGCACCGAGGTCGACCGTGACCTCGACGATCGTCTTACCGTCGGCCGGCGCCATGCGGGTGGAGACGGCCAAAGCCCTCGTCTCGGTTACGGTCGTGTACGTTCCGGCGGCCAGGTTCTCCACGTGTTGGACGATACCGCTCGGCCACAGGATCGACACCGAGGCGGAGGTCTGGTCGCCAATGGCGAGAATGACGTCGCGCGCATGGTCTCCCCACGCCGGCGACTGCCCGGTTGCAACGACGAGAGGTGGTGTCGCGCCGTCGAGGGCGACCTGCGCGCCCGACGCTTCGGGCGAGGACACGGTGCCACGCAACCGAACGCCCACCCAATTGCCTGCCGGCTTCACCTGATTGCGGAGGAGGAACGTCCCCCTCCCGTCTCCGGCAAAACAGGCGACGTGACCGTCGCTGGCGAGATCACCGCAGGTCATCATCGTCGAGATGATGGGTGTATCGATTGCCTGTTTGCCCGCGTCGCGGAAATAGCCGTTGCCCTGATTGATGAACAGATACGGGTGAACGGGGTGCTCGTCCTCAGGGGTGTAGCCTCCTCTGCGGATGATCAAGAGGTCGGTCCATCCGTCGAGGTTCACGTCGAACGCATAAGGCGAAAAAGGGGTCGCGTCGGGGTTGGAGGCGACTCCCGCCTCGATCGCCATGTCCACGAGATTGCGCCCGCCCGCGTTTCGATAGAGCCGGTTCGTGGAAGTCCCACTGATGAAGAATTCGACCTTCCCGTCGCGATCGTAGTCGAGCAGCGCCACCCCCATCGGGTTGATCGGATTGATCTCCTCCGAGAGCGCTTCATCGAAGGAATATTGTGGCATGTCGCCCGGCATGCCCCAGGAGAACCAACTCTTCTGCTGGTCGACCATCATCAGGAGATCCCGCGTGCCGTCGCCGTCGAAGTCGGCATACAGAGTACCGAACATCGGGTAGCCGTCCTGTGATGGAACCGCGGGCGCGGGTGAGACGAGGTCGTAATCGCCGTCGCCCCGCGCCAGGAGAATCGCGGTCGGATTCGCCCCGAGGCAGCTGAGCGCGACGTCGGCCAGGCCGTCGAGATCGACGTCCGTCACCAGTGTCTGGTCGATTGGGAAATCGCAAGCTTGGCCGATCAGGCGAGGGGCGTCGAAGGTGCAGTCGCCGTGCCCGCGCAGGACGAAGCGACTCCGCCGGACAACACGATGTCTTGCATGCCGTCACCGTCCATCGGCAAATCCCGGAATCGGAGGGCACTGCTCATCCAGCTCGGCGGCGACGAACTTAAACGGTTCCTCCTGGATGTAGAGCTTTGGCGGGTCGTGCTCGGTCCACTGGAGACGGACCGCGTCCAGGAGGCCGTCGCCGTTGCAGTCCCCCAGCACCGTCTGGCGTTCGCCGGGGCCGTCGCCGAAGAAGTCGCTGACGACTTGGAACTGGCCCTCTATCTGCCCTTGCGCCGACGACTTCGAGGTGGCCGTTGCAGTCGCGTTTGGGGTTGGCTGAGGGAGGGTGGGACTCGCCGTCGGTGTAGCGAGCGCAGTGGTCGTAGGCGATGCCGTCCCACTGGCCGGCGTGATCGGGCATCCCCGCTGGGAGGAGTCGATGGCCGCGATCAGCTCGTCGATCTCGATCGCACCACTTCCGTCGCGATCGAAGATCGGGCAGACGGTGAGCGGCAGCAGCCCGAGCGCCATGTTGACGCCGACGATGATCTCGTCGATGGTCACCTGGCCGTCCCCGTTGCAGTTCCCGGTGCAGGCGTGTGCCACATGGGGTAAGAGCAGCGTTGCGAGCAGGCCGAAGACGATCCAGACGTGCGAGCCTCGCAATGCCGGAAGTCCTCCGCGTGGCGGGCTCACCATTCTGCTTCGGCCGTGGAGCGGCCTTCCGCATCGAGCGCCGGGCAGATCGTACCGCGCTTCACACGCCGCGACCCTCGGAACGGCTCCCCCGTGCATCGCCAGTCGTTTGTGATGCGCGTCCGTGATCCACGGAAAGGAAACGTTCCGCCGTAGATCTCGCTCGGATCGGGCGTTCGAGACGTGCTGTCCGACAGGCTCCGGCGTGCGTCTGGGCCGCGGTTACAACCGGATCTTCCCACCCAGCGTCATTAGTATGGGGCGAGAGCGGCGGTCAAGCGTGGAAATGCGGTGGAAAGCCTGGTCGGACGGTCTTGACCACCTGTACATCGAACATCAGCGGGGTCGAGCGCGGGGCGAGGGCTTGGGCGAGGGTACGGGCTGGGATACAAGGGTGCCGAGGAGGGGGCAGCCATGAGCACGGTGCAGTGGCAGACCGACGGCGCGGTGGCCATCGTCACGATCAACCGGCCCGAGGTGCGCAACGCCGTCGACGGTCCGACGGCCGAGAAGCTCGCCGCGGCGTTTCGGCGCTTCGACGGCGACCCCGATCTCGCGGTCGCCGTGCTCACCGGGGCGGCGGGCACGTTCTGCGCGGGCGCCGACCTGAAGGCGGTCGCCTCGGGCCGCGGCAACCGGGTGACCGAGACGGGGGACGGCCCGATGGGGCCGACGCGGATGCTGCTCGGCAAACCGGTGATCGCCGCGGTCGAAGGGCACGCGGTGGCCGGCGGGCTCGAGCTCGCGGCTTGGTGCGACCTGCGCGTCGCCGCCCGCGACGCCGTCTTCGGCGTCTACTGCCGCCGCTGGGGCGTTCCCCTCGTCGACGGTGGAACGATCCGCCTGCCGCGGCTGATCGGGCACAGCCATGCCCTCGACCTGATCCTCACCGGTCGCGGCGTGTCGGGCGAGGAGGCGCGCGCGATGGGGCTCGCCAACCGGCTGGTCGACCGCGGCGCGGCGCTCGCCGAGGCCGTCGCCGTGGCGCGGCAGCTGGCGGCATTTCCGCAGCGCTGCCTGCGCAGCGACCGGATCTCGTCCTATCGCCAATGGGATCTACCGCTCGATCAGGCGCTCGCCGAGGAGACGCGGCTCGGGTTCGCGGTGATCCAGTCGGGCGAGACAGCCGAGGGCGCCGGCCGCTTCGCGTCGGGCGCCGGCCGGCACGGCAAGTTCGAGTGAAAGCGGGGAGCGCATGAGCGGCTACTCGAGTCACCGCGCCGATCATGCGCACCGACACGGCGAACGCTGCGATTGTCGAGGCTGAACCCCCAGCCGAGGGCGCGCCGATGACCGGAGCGTTCACGGCTGTCGAATAGGCTGCGCGAGAACAGCGCCACAGAGCTCGGCTGGCGGCCGTTCGACTCGAACGGTTTGTTGTTGGGCGTCAGTCCGTGTGGTCAAATGGCCCTGGAGGAGACCCATGACGCACCGACTAATTTTACCTCTGGGGATTGCGATCCTGGCAGCTGGATGTAGCTATGCTCGAGGCAGCATCGACTACAGAGCCAATCCCGAGCTCCGCAAGGTGAGTCTCTACACGGGACAGCCAGACCCGAGGGGAGAGAACCTACCAACGGTCGAGGCATTCGCCACGGGCGCGGAGGACTGCTCGGTGGTCGCGGCCAGGGCGCTGAAAGAGTTGCTCTCTCAAGCCGAAGCAGTGGGCGGTGAGGGCGTGAAGGACGTGAAGTTTCGCGGCCGATGGCGCTGGATGGGTCGAGTGGTTTGCAGAAACGGGAGATCGGGCAAGTCGGTCCAGGTGCAGGGGATCGCCTATCGGCTTGCGGGCGGCGACTAGGCCCTCCCGCCCAACATTGCGGCACTGCGGCGCGGCAGCCCTTGTCGTCGCCCGGAGCAACTGGTTCGGCACGCTCGCTGATCCGCGCGGCACACGCTCTGCAGGCATGACCGAGCCTCACGCTTTTTCTTGACTCAGTTCCGACAGCCGGGTTAAGAATCATATCTCCAATAGAAAGACGTCTTTGAGGGAAGCGGGGGAGAAGCTTGATGAAATCAGTCCGAGTGAGCATCTGTGCAGTTCTGGTTGTGGGTTTGGCCGTCGCGTGTACGACTACGGCGGCGATGGCGGCTCTTTTCACGGTCCACCCCGGCGACTCGATTCAGGCGGCGGTCGACGCCGCTTCGGCGGGCGACACGGTCAAGGTGTTCCCCGGCGACTACCTCGGGGTGCCCGCGGGTTCGGCTCGGCCGCCGTGCGGATCACCAAGAGCCTCAAGCTGATCGCCAAGAGCAACCTGAAGAAGGGGGTGAAGGTCCGCATCCTGCCGGGCGCGGGACAGACCGACGGCATCCTCGTCGAGCCCGCAACCCCGAGCGATCCGGATATCGACGGCCTCGTGATCAAGGGCTTCACCGTCCAGGGTTTCCCGAACAACGGCATCTGGCTGCGCCACGTGAAGAACTACAAGATCGAGCGCAACGAGTCGATCGACAACCTGGAGAACGGAATCTGGCCGACCCTTTCCGCCAACGGCCTGGTGAGGAAGAACGTCTCCTACGGCTCGGAAGACAGCGCTATGTGGATCGAGGCTTCCGAGAACGTCCGCGTCATCAAGAACGAGCTCCATCACAGCCCGACGGGCCTCGAAATCACGGTTTCCCACAACATCGTGGCGAAGAGAAACGACATCCACGACAATTCCACTGGAGTCGGCCTCTACCATCCTTCGGCGGCGGGGCTGCCGCCGCTCGACCCGGTCGAACTAGAACGGCGACTGGAACATCATCCACAACCACGTGTACAACAACAACGAGCCGAACAGCGCGCCGCCGGGATCGATGTCCGCGGGCCTGCCGCCCGGTGGCGGCATCTTGGTCCTCGGCGCCGACAGGGTCCACCTCAAGCGGAACCGGGTCGAGAACAACGATTTCTACGGGATTGGCGTGGTCGACTACTGCGTTGGGGTGGCCGGAACGGCTTTCGACTGCACGACGCACACGCCGGATGTCGAGCCGGCGCCGGACGACAACACGTACGAGTACAATTCTTTGTCGGGCAACGGAACGAACCCGGTCTCCTTCGGCGGCTTCGAGCTCTTTGCGGCGGACATCACGTACATCGTGACAGCCGGTCACTCGAACTGCTTCGCCAAAAACGACGCCGGCACCCTCAAGTATCTCTTGGCGGCCCCCACTCTAGCCAAACACTGCGACTAGCGCTGTTGAGCCGGTTTCTCGGAGCCCTCGGTTCGCCACGCCTCGTGGCGGCCGGGGGCTTTGACTCTCACGCACCGGAGAAGTCGAGCCGTGTCCTGAGCCAGAGGCGGGATCGACGAGAGTACGGTCTTCCCCGGTTGACGAGTGCACTGGTTGACGCGGACAATCGACGATCACGCGCGCGGAGAAGCACAGGTCGCGCTTGGTCGAGAGAACGCCGCAGTGCAATACCACCCCGAACGCCGGATCCAGACGAGTAAGGCCTCGACCGCCGTTCGTCGGTTCAGCGGCCCGATGGCGGATGAGCTTTTTGTGCTGTGCCGGCCGGGGGGCGGCGTGGCCGATGCGGCCCGGCAAGCCGAAACCGTCTACGAGGCCATGCTCGAGGTCCTGGCCTCGGAGGGCGTCGACCCCGCGTCGATGGTGAGCGAGACGGTGTTCTTTCGACGCATTCGAGCGGACTTCGAGGCGGTTAGGTCTGCGCGTTCTCGGGTGCTCGGGGGCGTCGGGCTGCAGGGATGCGGTCCGGCGACGACCTTCATCGGGCAGCCTCCGCTCAGCAAGGATGCCCAGCTGGAGCTCTCCGCGGTCGCCGTGCTTCCTCGATCCCCGGGCTCGTCGTCGGCACACGACGTGATCCGGGCCGTCGCCTGCCCGTGCGAGGCCTGCGCGCCGGGAGTGCGTGCAAGGGTGGTTCGCCTCGGCGGCCAGACCCACCTGTACGCCGGGAACATCTACGGCTCGGGCCGAGACGCATTCGAGGAGGCGAGCGACATGTTCCGCGTCGCCGAAGGCCTGCTCGCCGACGCCGCGATGAGCTTCGGCGACGTGATCCGCACCTGGATCCACCTGCGCGACATCGACCGGGACTACGACGAGCTCAACAGAGCCCGGCGCGAGTTCTTCCGGCGCTGCGGCATCGAGCAAAGGCCCGCCAGCACCGGTGTCCAGGGGATTCCCTTCCCCGACGCGCACGACTTTTCCATGAGTCTGCACGCCGTGAAGTCCCCGCGACCGCTCGGCGTCACACCGGTGTCCACCCCGTCTCTCAGTGAGGCGTGGACCTACGGTGCGGACTTCTCGCGCGGTCTCAGGGTCGCGGACGGGAACAAGGTGACGCTCTACGTCTCGGGAACCGCGAGCATCGACGAAGCGGGGCGGACCGTCCACGTGGGCGACTTCGAGGCTCAGGTCGATCGCATGCTGCACAACATCGCATCGCTGCTCGCCCGGCAGGGCGCCACCTTCGAGAACCTGGTCTCCGGGGTCGGGTATCTGAGGAACCAGAACGATGCGCCGGTGCTGCGCTCGATGTTTCGAAAGCGCGGCTTCGACGGCTTTCCGTGCGCGCTGGTCGAGGCCCCGCTGTGCCGGCCCGAGCTGCTCTGCGAAACGGAAGCCGTGGCCATTCTTCCCCTGGCGACGCCAGGAGCGTAGTAGTGTGACACGATGCCGAGGTTTCGCCATTCGGTCACCGCCATCGTTCCGGTTGCTCTCGCCGCGGGTCTCTTCCTCACCGGCTGCGATCGCGATCCCAGCACGCAGGAGATCATCGCCGCCGCCCCCGCCGCGGCCGATGCGACCGGAGCACGACTGCGGATCACCTATCCCCAGGAGGGAACGCTGTTTCCCCCCGAGAGCGTCGCTCCGACCTTCGTGTGGAAGGACGAAACGGGAAGCGTCGATCGCTGGTACGTGGTGGTTCGCGGCAACACCGGCGGCGACCTGCTGAAGGCTGCGGTCGATGTGCCGCGCTGGCGACCTTCGGAGGAAAGCTGGAAGCAGATCAAGCGGCAGAGCTCGGAGCGCGATGCCGAGGTGATCGTCGCAGGCGTCAACCGAACGAAGCGCGCGACCGTCTTGTCGTCGGCACGCGTCCACGTTCGCACGTCGAAGGACCCGGTCGGCGATTCGCTGTTCTATCGAGAGGTTCCCCTGCCGTTTCTGAAGGCCGTGCAGGATCCCTCCCGCATCCGTTGGCGCTTTGGAACCATCGATTCCGAGTCGGGCCCGCCGATCGTGCTGCACGACTTGCCGGTGTGCGGGAACTGCCACTCCTTCGCGGACAACGGCAGCGTGCTCGGGCTCGACGTCGACTACGGCAACGACAAGGGCGCCTACGCGATCCTGCCGGTGTCCAAGCACATGGTGATGAACGACGAGAAGATCATCACCTGGGCGGACTACAAGCGTGAGGACGGAGAGCTCACCTTCGGGCTGTTGTCGCGGGTATCTCCGACGGGACGCTACGTGATCAGCACGGTCAAGGACCGGTCCGTCTTCGTCGCCCTCCCGGACATCATGATCTCGCAGCTCTTCTTTCCCATCAAGGGCATTCTCGTCGTCTACGATCGGGAGACGAAGACGTTCGCGGCGTTGCCGGGGGCCGACGACCCGCAGTACGTGCAGACCAACGCGGTGTGGAGCCCGGACGGCAAGTACATCGTGTTCGCCAGGGCGAAGGCCTATTACGCGCAGCGCCTCGAACAGCAGAACAGCGCCCTGGTCGACGAAAAGGACGTCCCGGAGTTCACCGTGGAGAAGAAGCCCTTTCTCTACGACCTGTACCGGATCCCTTTCAACGACGGGAAGGGCGGAACGCCGGAGCCGCTCGAAGGCGCCTCGGGCGACGGGATGAGCAACTTCTTCCCGAAGTACTCGCCGGACGGCAAGTGGATCGTCTTCTGCAAGGCCAAGAGCTACATGCTGCTGCAGCCCGACAGCGAGCTCTACATCATCCCGGCCGCGGGCGGCGTCGCGAGGCGCCTGCGCTACAACACCGCGCGCATGAACTCCTGGCACAGCTGGTCCTCGAACAGCCGCTGGCTGGTCTTCTCCTCGAAGGTGAACACCCCCTACACCCAGCTGTTCCTCACGCACATCGACGAGAACGGAAACGACAGCCCGCCGGTGCTGCTCGAGCGCTTCACCTCGCCCGACCGGGCCGCGAACATTCCGGAGTTCGTCAAGCTGCCCGGCGACGCCATCGCGGACATCCGCGAGCAGTTCCTGGATCCGTACTCGTTCCTGCGGGCCGGAATGGCCAACGAGCACACGGGGGACCACAAGGGAGCGGAGCGTGCCTATCGACGCGGGCTGAAGATCGCTCCGGAAGACGTCGAGCTGCGCAATGCGCTGGGATGGACGTTGTTCCAGGAAGGGCGATCCGCGGAGGCGGTGGCGGAATTCGAGCGAGCCCTGAGGGCGGATCCCAATCACGTGAAGACGCACAACAACCTGGCACTCGCGCTGGTGGATCTCGGTCGGCTCGAGGAGGCGGCCGGTCACTTCGAAACGTCACTCCGGCTCGAGCCCAAGGCGGAAATCTACAGCGACCTCGGATTCGTCATGGCGCAGCTGGGCAAGCCGGAGGAAGCGCTCGCGGACTACAAGAAGGCGCTCGAGCTGGATCCGAGCTGCGCGTCGGCGCACTTCAACCTGGCCGTCGCGTTCGTGCAGCAGGGGGCGTTCGGGGAGGCCGAGTCCCACTACCGCCAGGCCCTCCCTGGAAGACCCACCGCCGAGACCCACAACGGCCTGGGATATGTTCTCGCCCGACAAGGCCGCACGGACGAGGCGATTGCGGAATTTCGCAAGGCGATCGACGTCGACCCGCACTTCACACCTGCCTACAACAACCTCGCGGGCACGCTGGCGAAGCAGGGGAAGCTCGAAGAGGCGGCAGATTACTACAGGCGCTCGCTCGCGGAAAAGCCGAGCGCGGCCGTCTACAACGCCTTGGGCGCCGTCCTGCGCGGGCTCGGCAAAACGGATGAGGCGGCGGAGCAATTCGCCAAGGCGAAGGCGTTGGATTCGGTTCGGTGAGGCGAAGAGCCATCCCGTCGCGATTCGCGACGAGCAGTCGGGCCGCATGGGGACATTACATCGATCGGAGGGGGTAGCCGGCGCCGTCGGTGTTCTTATGCCTTGACATTCGTCGAGCCTTCTTGGGAATGTGTAGTCCTTGGAGTGTTGCGAGTGGTTTCAGGCGCGCTGGTTCGGATCAGTGCCGCGACTCGGCTGGTGCGAACCCTCGCCGCCACGCACGAGGGAGGAGGAGTGAAGTGACTCGATTTCGACCGAGGCTGGGGAAGCTCTTGACGACAGTCGTGCTGCAGGTCGGCTGCGCCGTCGCTCTCCTGTGTGTGACGCCGTGGGCGCCGAACGCGTACGCATACCCGATGTACGACAATGGCTCTCCAAGCCCGGGAGCCGGCTGCGTTGACTGCCACAACGAATTCCAGAGCGGTACTGGCGCGTTGCATCAGAAGCACAAGGAAATGTTCGGCCTTCAGACGCATTGCAACAACTGCCATCCGAGCGGGGGGGGCAGTACGCCGGTTTACACGTTCTGGAGCGGAAACGGCTTCGGCTGCGCCGGATGTCACGGTCGAGACTACGGTCAGACGTCGCAGACGGCGCCGCACAGCGGTCAGCCGAAGGCGACGGCCTATGGCCTGCGGCAGGTCCACGCCAACCACGGCGTAACCGTCTGCGCAAGCTGTCACGTGCCGGGAGCGCTCGGCTCTCCGAATCCCTTCCCGCCGGTGCTTCCAGAGAACGTGGCGCCACCCTACTACAACCCGGCGTTCAGCAACCTGACGAACCCGTGCTCGAGCTTTCAGGAAGACTTCGATGCCGACTCCCTCGGTCTGGACAACGACGGCAATGGTTTCGCCGACTATCCGGCGGACATCAACTGCCCGCCGGTGGATACCCCCACGCCCACGGCCACGCCCACGGCCGCGCCGACGAGCCCGCCGTTCGACTGCGGGTCGGCGCCGGCCGGCGGTTGCATCGCGGCGGGGAAAGCCGTCCTGCTCGTCAAGGAGAAGAAGCCCGGCAAGGAAAAGCTGAAGGTCGTGCTCAAGAAGCTGCAGGCGGCCGTCGCGCAGAGCGATTTCGGCGACCCGGTCGTCGGCACCACGGCCTACAAGGTCTGCATCTACGACGACGCGGACCAGCCGAGCGGGGAGTACACCGTCGCTCAGGGCGGGGCAATCTGCGGCGATCTGTCGTGCTGGCGGACCGTGTCCAGCAAGGGCTACAAGTATCTCGACAAGAGCACCAGCGCCGACGGAATCCTGAAGATCAAGCTGCTCGGAAAGAGCTTCGGCAAGGGCAAGATCGTGATCGTCGGCAAGAACGCGACCTCGACCATGCCCCTGGGAGTCGCAGCCGCGCTGCAGGGCTCGACCAGCGCGACGGTCCAGGTCCTGACCAGCGATGCCTCCTGCTTCGGCGCCAGCCTCGGCCGCGTGAAGAAAGCGGACGGCGCACTCTTCAAAGCTCTCGGGCCCTGACGAGCATTCCTCATCTCGTGGAGCCTTCGCCGACTCTGAGCTCGTGACCGAGCTACTGTCCTCACCAGGAGCCTTCGCGACAAGGCACACGCAAGGGGGGACGAGACAATGGCGAAACCCGTTGCGCTCATCACAGGTGTCGGTCCGGGCACCGGGGCGGCACTCGCCCGCCGCTTCGCCGGCGGAGGCTACGCGGTCGCAATGCTGGCGCGGAACGCCGAACGCCTGTCGGCGCTCGAGCAGGAGATCGCCGGCGGTCGCGGTTTTGCGTGCGACGTCGCGGATGAGGCGCAGTTGGATTCGACGATTGCCAGTGTACGTCAGGATCTCGGGGCACCGTCGGTGCTCATCCACAATGCCGTCGGCGGCGCGTTCGGCAGCTTCCTCGACATCGACCCGCAGGTGCTCAATCACAATTTCCAGGTGAACACGATGGCGCTGCTCTACCTCGCGCGGCGCCTTGCGCCCGCGATGATCGAAGCGGGCAGCGGCGCGATCGTGGTCACCGGCAACACCTCCGCGCTGCGCGGCAGGGCGACGTTCGCCGGCTTCGCTCCCAGCAAGGCGGCGCAACGCATTCTGGCTGAATCGATCGCGCGCGAGCTCGGCCCGAAGGGCGTCCACGTTGCCTACGTGGTGATCGACGCCGTGATCGATCTGGCGTGGACCCGCCAGATGATGAGCGCCAGGCTCGGCAAGGAAGCCCCCGACGACTTTTTCATCCGGCCGTCGGCGATTGCCGACGAGATCTGGCACGTCGTCCACCAGGACCGTTGCGCCTGGTCGTTCAACGTCGAGATCCGTCCGTATGGCGAGAATTGGTGAGCGCCTCTAGCCCAGGGGCAGGGGCAAAGAATGGGGACGTTCGCGCGGCCCGTCAGGTCCACACGGCGAGCAGCGCCATGCCGACGAAGCCGAGCGTCAGTACCGTGAACTTCACGCCCAGGTCGACCTTCTCGGCGAACGCCTCCTCGATGATGTCGAGGACCGCGACGTAGACGAACGACCCGGCCGCCATGGCGTCGAAGACGGCCTCGACCAGTAGCGCCGTCTCGCCGGAGACGGTCCGCGAGTAGGCGAAGCCGCCGAGGACTCCGATCGGCGTCATGCAGGAGAAAAGTGCGATCATCGCGATGAATCGGCGCCGGTCGAAGGCGGCCATCTTGAGGCTGACGCCGAGTGCGAGCGCGGCGGAGCCCTTGTGGGCGAGGATCGCGATCAGGAGCGCGAAGGACGCAAACACCGACCCCTCGAGCCCCAGCGCGGCACCGGCGATGAGCGAGTGCACGGACAGAACGACCATCAGGATGAAGGGGTAGGGGGAGGTCTTGGCATCGGGCAACGAGCCAACGTTCTCCCGCCCCGCGAGCGCCACCATCTCGAGGAAGAGGACGGCGAGAAACGCGCAGCCGGCGATGAGCAGGGCGATCGGGTAGCCGGTGCCGAAGGAGGAAAAGGTCCGCTGCGCGTCGCCGAGCATGTGGAGGAGCCCAGCGCCGAGGAAGATGCCGCCAGCAAATCCGTTTCCCAAGGCGAGGAAGCGCCTGCTGCGTTCCGACTCGTCGAAGCGCAGCGGCAGAAATCCGCCCGCCAGACCGCATGCGAAGATCAGCGCGGCCGACCCCAGTTTCACTTCGAGGATTCCCACGTCTCCCTCCTTCAATCGAGCGCCCACCATATCACGAACAGGACGACGCTCTGCCCCGCGGAGGCCAGGGACGTTGGCCCGACCGGGAGCTACGGAACGCTCACCGTCTCGATCCGGGCCGGGTAGGTGTCGACCATCACGTAGGGGCGGACGTCACCGGAGATGTGTTCCGCCGGTATGAATGAGCACGGTGATGCGTTATTGTCGCGCTCGGGGAGCTTCCCCACGGCCCGCCTGTGATTCCTGGCGGAGACGGAGGACGTGTTGGCGAGTCGTTCGATTTGGAGACTTCTCCTCTTGCCCCTGGTCGGCTTCCTGTTCCTGGCGTGCGCCCGAACTCCCAAGCCGGCTCCGCCCGAGCCGCCGCCGGCTCTGCCTGCAGGACCGGCCGTCTCGTACGAGTCCGACGTGAAGCCGGTGCTCGAAAGACGTTGCGTGGTTTGTCACGGATGCTACGACGCGCCCTGTCAGCTTCTCTTGTCCTCGTACGAAGGAATCACCCGGGGCACGACCAAGGAGGCCGTGTATGACTCGAGCCGACTCGAGGCGGCTCCGCCCACGCGCTTGTTCGTGGACGCGTCCAGCACCGCCGAGTGGCGCGAACGCGGATTCCGGGCGGTGGTGGAAGATCAGATGGGTGCCAGCGCGCGCGGCTGGTCGAGCTCTCTGCTCCAGCGCATGATCGCCCTCGGCCACAGCCACCCATTGCCGGCGAACGAGAAGCTTCCGAAGTCGGTGTTCCTCGACATCCAGCGGCCGCTGCAGTGCGCCACGCGAGAGGAGTTCGACGACTACGCCGCCAGGAATCCTTGGGGCGGCATGCCGTACGGAATGGCGCCTCTCTCCGACGACGAGTTCCTGACCCTCGAGCGCTGGCTCTCTCAGGGCGCCCCCGGGCCATCATCGGCAGCCGCGCTGCCGCCCGACGTCGAGCTGCGGGTGCATAGCTGGGAGACGTTTTTCAACGGAAGCTCCAACAAGGAGCAACTCGCGGCCCGGTATCTCTACGAGCACCTCTTCGCCGCCCACCTCTACTTCGAGGACGCGACACCCGGTCACTACTTCGTACTCGTTCGGTCGCGGACGGCGCCCGGCAGGCCGATCGACGAGATCGCCACGGCGCGGCCCTATGACGATCCCGGCGATCGCCCGTTCTACTATCGGCTGCGCCCGGTCGAGGGAACGATCGTTCACAAGACGCACATCGTCTATCCGCTCGGCCCCGAGCGGCTGGCGCGCTACCGCGCCCTCTTCCTCGATTCGGATTGGGACGTTCAGACGTTGCCCTCCTACGAGGAAGAGGTTGCCGCCAACCCCTTCGTCGCCTTCGCCGCCATACCGGCGCGCTCGCGATACCAGTTCATGCTCGACGACGCAGGTTATTTCGTCATGACGTTCATTCGCGGCCCCGTATGCCGAGGGCAGATCGCCGTCGACGTCATCGATGACCGGTTCTGGGTCTCGTTCCTCGATCCGAACTACGATCTCTCGGTCACCGACCCCACGTATCTACCCGCCGCAGCGCCCGAGATGGCTCTGCCCGCCGAGGATGCCGGGGACTTCGATCCGGGGGATCTCTGGGCCAAGCATTGGGTGACGTGGCGGCGATACATGCGTTTCCGCGACCGCCGCTACTCGGAGAGCGATGCGCAGAGGCCGCGGCTTTCCGCTGGCAGCCATTTGGGACGGCGGCGGCGTCAACCCCAACGCGCTCCTGACGGTCTTCCGCCACTTCGACAACGCCGAGGTCGTGAAGGGCTTCGTCGGCGCCGTTCCGAAGACGGCGTGGGTCATGGACTATCCGATTCTCGAGCGCCTCTATTATGACCTGGTGGCCGGCTTCAACGTCTTCGGCGGAGTCGCCCATCAGGTCTCGACGCGGCTCTACATGGACTATCTACGGATGGAGTCGGAGGACCTTTTCTTGAGCTTCCTGCCGAAGGAGCGGCGCGCCCCTTTGCGCGACTCGTGGTACCTGGGCTGGCGAAGCCGGCTGCTGACCTCTTCGCCACCGACCGCGATCCCGGCTGGGAGCGCGGCACGCAGATCGACTTCCATACCGACGACCCGAAGGGGGAGCTGCTGATGGCGCTTCTTCAACGCGGTGCCGGATTGGATCCGGTCGCCGATCCGATCAATCGCTGCTCCGCTCCCGCCTTGTGAGCGCAGCGGCGCCTCACCCGCGCAGCGCCAGGTCGACGCGCAGCTGCAGACGCTGGCGTCGGTGCGCGGGCCGTTCGTTCGCTATCTCCCGGATCTGTCACTTCTGCGCGTGCGGGATGCGGCGAGCGGGGATGTGCTCGTTTACACCATCGTACACGACAAGGCGCACAAGAACGTCGCGTTCATGTTCGGAGAGAAATCGCGACGCCTTCCGAAAGACGACATACTCACGATCCTGTCGGGCTACTATGGAAGCTATCCCAACTTCTTTTTCGATGTGCCGCTGCCGTCGATCGGCGACTTCGCCCGCCAGCTGCGCGCCGTGGACGGAGACGCCGCCTTCGAGGCCTTCGTCGCCCGCTGGGGCGTGCGCCGTAGCAGCCCTCGTTTCTGGGCAACGGCCGACTGGTTCCAGACGGACTTCGCCGCCCGCCAGCCCATCCTGGCGGGGCTGCTGGATCTCGACCGCTACAAGGATCCTTGAGGAGGGGCGGGCGAGTTCTTTCCGCTCGAGCGCGACCAACTGCGCGAGGCGTCGCACGCCGCCGAGGAGCGCGGCTTCGATCTCATCATGCTGCCCGATCACGTCATCTGCGAGGGGCCGGAGGGACAGTCCGACCCGAACGGCCCCGTCCTCAGGCGTTCTCGAGCGAGAACCATATCTGAAACGACGAGATCGAGGATGAAGCGAGCGCTGGGCTGGTGGGGAGGCGCGGGCTGTGTCTGTGCATATGTGTTGATGATCGGCGGCCTAGCCGCTTGCGGTGGCTCCGGCAACGTTCCAGCGGCGCCCACGGCAACGTTCACGGCGCTGCCGACCAACACACCCACGCCGACAGCCGGGGCAACCTGCACGCCAACGACCTCGCCGACGATTGCCGCGACAGTTACCGGCGTGCAGCTGCGATCCGCCAGATCAGTGCCACCAAGCCGGCACCTGCAACGGCGACGGCACCTGTTCCTACCTGCCCGTCCCCGACGGCACCGCGTGTACCGACGGGGCAGCTGTCTGTGTGGCAGGGCATTGTAGGACCCCGCCCCTGGCCTCGCTCGCCGTGTCCCCGCTGACGTTGCGCCCGGATTTCTCGCCGTCGATCTACGACTACGCGGTCGTCTGCAGCCCCGGGACGAACGCCCTGACGCTCGACATGACCGCGATCGCCGGGGGAGCCGTCTCGCTGAGCGGCCCCGTCACCACCTCGTGGGCCCCATCCGCCTCGGTGCCCGTGTCGCTCACCGAGAATCAAGCCGCGGTGGTGCTGGCTCAGGACGCCACCGGCTTCACTCAGCAGTACTGGATACGCTGCCTACCTCACGACTTTCCGCTCGTGGTTCCCAGCCGCCACCCCGCAGCCGGCAACCCCACTCCCGGCTGGTATCTGATCGGCAACGCTTTCGTCGACGCGGCGTCTGGACCCTATGCCATGATCGTCGACGCGAACGGAACTCCCATCTGGTATCACCGTACGACCACGGATGAAGCGAATCCCACCGTGGTCACGCCGCTCCCTGACTCGACGGTGGGCATAACGACCACGTCCAACCCTTCCATCGGCACGCTCTACTTTCTCGAGACAGGGACGACCCGGGCCATCACCACCGTCGGCATCCCCCTGAACAACCACGAGCTACTCTTGTTGCCCAACGGCGACTTCATGCTCATATCGTACCCGAACCGCACGGGGGTCGATCTCACCGGGCTGAGCACCTACGGTCCTAACTCCACGATCCGCGATTGCGCCGTACAGGAGGTGGATGCGCAGGGCAACCTCGTGTGGGACTGGCGGGCGAGCAATCACACCGATCCGGTCAAGGAATCTGTCGCCCCGACGCACGCGGGCACTGACGCGGATCCGGCCGACGTGTACCACTGCAACTCAGTCGACGTGAGCGGCGACGGTGATGTGCTCATCTCCTTCCGCAACATGAATTCAGTGCTCCTGGTCTCGAAGACCACCGGAAATGTCGTGTGGAAGTTGGGCGGCACTCCGTACAACAAGGATGGTGCGCAGATTCTGACGATCCAAGGCGATCCAGAAGGGGCATTCTATCTGCAGCACGACGCGCGCTTTCAGTCGAACGGGGACATCTCGCTCTTCGATGACCACTCGGCGGCGGCTGCGGTTCCTGGCGTGGCTCGAGGCGTCGAGTACGCGCTCGACCTCTGCGCCGGCACCGCCCATGTCGTGTGGCAGTACCAGGGCGCCGCCAACAGCGCCTTTCTGGGCAGCTTCCGCCGCTATGCGGACGGTACCAACCTGATCGGCTGGGGCGACTACACCGGTCCCGCCAACCTCGTGTTCACCGAGGTCGACGCTATCGGTAACGACGTGCTCGATATGTCGTTCGTGAACCAGGGAAACTCGTCCTACCGAGCCGAGAAGGTCCCCATCGGCACTTTCGATATCGACGTGCTTCGCGGAACCGCAGGGCTGCCGTAGTCAGCCTTGGTCCGCCAAAATCTAAACCACGAAGTTCGTCATGAGCTGCGCTCGCCCGAAGACGCA
The DNA here is from genome assembly GCA_963721115.1 of uncultured bacterium. Classification (GTDB taxonomy): domain Bacteria; phylum Desulfobacterota; class Binatia; order HRBIN30; family CADEER01; genus CAVRIA01. The sequence continues at coordinate 358,464 of CAVRIA010000008.1, read as the reverse complement.
TGAAAATGAGCGCGATCGGTCCTGCTCCCTCTCCCTGGATGGGACTGTCGATGAATGCGAGGACACCCTTCGACAAGCTCAGATGAGCGGACAAAGTCCTTTGAAATCAACCCGCAAGCCGCTCAGGCTGAGCTTGTCGAAGCCTCGTTTCGGAAAAAATCGACAGACTCGGATAGGAGAGGGCTGGGGTGAGGGGGATCTGATGACTCCGTCACCTCTCCCGCTTCAGCGGCACCGCTGGTGCGCGCATCGGTCCAATGAGCGGAGGCAGCCTGCGGCTGCGGGCATTCTATCCCCCTCACCCTGATTCTCTCCCATCCGTCGGAAGCGGCCATTGCGGGACGTCAGGCGTCGGGCTTCCAAGCACGCTTGCGAAAGTAGTCGCGCCAGCTCGCAGGCAGTGCGGGCAGCTCGATGGCGCGATGCAGCAGCGGCTGATTGTCGGCGTCGTAGGTATAGAGCGCGGAAATGTCGGCGACCGTCACGCCGTGATCATCTCGATGAGTGAACGCGATGGGATCGCCGGTGCCCACGTCGCCCTCGCGCAGTACTGAGAGGTAGAAGCCGGTGCGCCCGCTCTTCAGGAAGCGCTTCACCATGTCTTCGCGGCCGAACCGAATGCCGAGCTTGTAGCAGGGCATGCGTGGCTGTGTGACGACGAACTCGGCGGAGCCCACCTGGAGGCGGTCGCCAATCTGGATGCCGTCCTCGAGCAGACCTTCAGTCGTGAAGTTCTCCCCAAACGCGCCCCATGGGAGATCCACTCCGGGGAGGTCTCGGCCCCAATACGCGTAGTGCTCCGAGGGGTAGACATAGACAGCCTTTTCCGCACCGCCGTGCACGGAGAGATCGGACTGCTGGTCGCCGTCGAGATTGAGCCGGGTGACGCGAACACGCCCCTCCGCCGGAATTTTCCAAATCGAAGTGCGAACCCTGCGCCCGCGCCAGTCGACCTCGCGCGGCAACCCGACGTTGACTGAGATCAGTTGCATGCGTCACTCCTCTCTCGTGACCGCAGATCGAGTTCGAGGGTATGCGCGGTTGGGCGATGCCGCAAGCCGTGGCAGATGTGCCGGAGAATCACCGCTGCCCTCTTTCGAAGATCGGGACCGCGGGGGCTTCCAGCAAGGAAAGGTTGCGTCCCCGCTTGGTTCCGTCACAATCGACACCGAGTATGGGCGAACAGTCCACAACCGGAGACGAGCTGCTGCGGATTTGCGTTCCGAGCGGCAGGCCTTTGGTCGGTGTCGCGGCAGGGGCGGCGGCTGGCGTCGCTCGAGTGCTCGGCTTCGCCGACGATGACGCGGAGCGCGTGCGATCGGTCGTCGATGCGCTCTGCCGCGAGGTCGTCGCGCGTCACTTCGACGACCCGGCGACCGCCGAGTTCACACTCATTCTCGCCGAGAGTCACGGCGCTCTGAAAGTTCGCGTTGAAGACACGGGCCTCCCCTATCCGATGGACTCGCTCGTGCTCGACGACGCTACGCTGATCGGCCGGCTGCTCGCCCACGGCGTCGCCGACGCCATCCGCTTCGAAAGCCGCGGCGTCGACGGCAACAGCGTCGAGCTCTGCCTGCTCCCGGCCCCGGACCGGCAGGTCCATCTCGCAGCGCAGGAAGATCCCGGCACGGCTCTCGTCGATGCCGATGCGCCGGTCACCGTGCATGCGTTGACGGCGGCGGACGCGCCGTCTCTCGCGCGCTGTATCTACCGTTGCTACGGCTACACCTATGCCAACGACTTCATCTACTACCCCGAGCAGGTGCTGTCCCTGATCGAGCGCGGCCTCATGCGCTCGCTGGTCGGGCTCAGTGAGCAGGGCGAGGTCGTCGGCCATAGTGGCCTGCTTCGCGACCACGCCGAGTCGCGGGTCGCGGAAAGCGGCATGGCCGTCGTCGACCCACGCTACCGCAACCACCACCTGCTGCGGACCCTCAAGGGCGGGCTGGTGGACTTCGGTCGCGACATGGAACTCGTCGGCACGTACGCCGACGCCGTCGCCGTGCACGAGATTACGCAGAAGGCGAATGCCGCCATCGGCGCGGTCGAGACGGGTCTGCTTCTCGCGGAGATCCCGGCGTTCACCATCTTCCGCGGCTTCGAACGCGAACCGCGCCAGCGAGGCTCGGTCGTGCTCTACTTTCACCCGATCGGCGACGTACCCGAGCGGACGGTCTTCGTGCCGCAGCGCTACCGGGCGCTGTTCGAATCGATCTATGGACGGCTCGGGCTGCGGCGAACGTTGCAGGATCCGCGGAAGACCAACGCACCGGCGTCGACCTCCATCCACGTCGAGATGAAGGCGCGCCGCGGCCTCGCTCGGATCGAAGTGGAGGCCGCCGGATGCGACGTTGCCGCGCAGGTCGGCCAGCGGTTCCGCCAGCTCTGTCAAAACCGCTTCGACGTGATCCATCTCGATCTCGCGCTCGGCGACGCAACCGCCGTGGCCGCCGTCGACGATTTCGCCGCCCTCGGCTTCTTCTTCGGCGGCATCCTCCCCGAGCTGCGGCAGGGAGACGTCCTGCGGCTCCAGTACCTCAACAACGTCGAGCTCGATCGGGACCGGATCGTTCTCTACAGCGAGGAAGCGAAACGACTGCTCGATGCGATCCTTGCGGATCGAGGATGATATTCGCCGCGTGTCCGATCGCGCCACTCGGGACGGATCCGTCGCCGGCGCTCATAGGAAGGGCGGGAAGCCGCTCGGAACGATCGTGCCGCGCGGTAGAGAGGGCGTCACGAATGGGATTCGATGTCGGATCGGGGCTCCGACCTCATTGAAGTGAAGCCTCGTCCTTTCAATTGAAGTTCAGGATCACCAGATCCAGCGGCAGCTCGTTCTTTCGCTGCGGCTCGCCCTCGGGTGGTACCGTCGCAAGTGGCTCCTGGGTGTTTTCGACGCGATCGAATTCCGCGGTCGATACGCCGCGGCCGGCGAGGGTGAACGAGTCGATGACATACGGCCTGCCATTGGAGGCCAACGGTGAGGGCCCGTCCATGACGTGAAAGTGGAGGTGGGGCGCCGAGCTGTTGCCGGTGTTGCCGACCAGACCGATCGACTGGCCGCGGCGGACCCTGTCGCCCACTTTGACCCGGATCGAGTTCTTCTGCATGTGGGCGTTCAGTACGTACAGGCCGTCGCCGATGTCGATCACCACCGAGTTGCCGTCCACCTCATCGAGCGGCAGCGCCGTGCCCGGTAGCTGCCCCGGGACCTGGTCCTCGAGGCCATCGCGCACGTGGATGACCTCGCCGTCGGCCGCTGCCAGGACCTGCTTTCCGTAGACGACGTAGTTGCGCGGGTCGGATGGATCCCCGACGACGAAAGCGCCTCGCTCATTGACCTGCTCCCAGTCGATGGCGAACCGTTGGGCGAACCACTCTTCGTTGTTGATCGGAAGTGGCGCCCGAATGTGCCGAATCGAGCCACAGCAGCCGTCGGCCGCAATGTAACCGCGGCCGGCTTCCAGCGGCGGGCCCAGAACCGGGACCAAGGCATTGGCGTCGACCGCAACCTCGCCCCCGCTCGTCGTGATTGACGCGGGAAGCCGATCGGAGGCGACGGTCACTCGGTGTTTGAGCCGGAGCGGAAGATCTGCACGGGTGTCGAATGTGAGCGTCAAAAAGATGAACGCGCCCTGTCCCGGGCCGATGACCGCGCTTGCTCGCCGCGTTCCGATGACCTCGACCGACTTCGCGATCTCGGTCTCGTCCAAAGAGTGAAGGGTCGAACCGTCTCCCTGGATCTCGACACCGGTCACCGTCAGTTGCAGAGTCGTCGCGTTCTGCAACGGTACCTCCCAGAGAAGGTGATATTTGCCGTCGGAGCCTTTCACCGGCACGACATCGGGACCACTGCCCACCAGCAAAGGCGTGAGCTGCACCGTCGCGTCGCTCGAGTCCGTACCTTGGTGGGTACCCACCACCCGTCCGCACTTCACATGCTGGGTGGTACACGCCGCCGTCAATGAGAGACCGCAAAGAACCAGAGTGACCGACCCTCGCATTTTACCTCCGCAGTTGGACGGTGCTGTTTAGCGGTTCGGCAGCAGCTTGTGAACCTGTTCTGTCACAAACCTTGGAGTCGCGTGGGCCATTGCGGCAACGTATCTCGAGAGGGTTTCCTTCTCCCGATGCGACAGTGGAATCGACTCTGGATGTCCTCGCCGCGACGAATCCGAGCGGAAACCGAGAGACCCGGATGCAACGCATCGTAGCCATGCTGACGAAGCTCGGTCGACGCGGCTGCACAGTCCGCGAGGCCCCGGCCGAGACGAACTTCGTGGTGGGAATCGATTCCGATGCCGATAGCGATTCCGACCCCGAGGCGAAAAGAGGCCGAACAACAGGTTGCAGCGGACGCGCCGAAAGGCGCGCCGCTGAAGCATGGCGTTGGGGTTTTCGAGCCGGGTTCACCGGCGCGCCACTCGTCCCGCGGTCCCCGCGGCCGCATCGGCAGCTGATTGTGGTGCGGGCGTCCCGCCTGCACGGGGCTGGGTTGGAGGGGGAGAGAGCGGTCCGATGGACCGCTATGCAGGCCGGAGGCCTACACCACAAGAGAGATTCTCTCCCCGCCCCCCTCTCTCCGGTGGCTCCGAACAACCAACAACTCAACAACCCAACAAACCTGCCCTTCCGCGCCTCTTCGAAACACGAGCAAAGCTGCGGGCGATTGCACGAACCGGAGAGGCGAAGCCGGGTGAACGAGATGCCTATGGGCAACGGTACACGATCGATTTCGCAATGGAGACTGCGGCTGGAACGGCAAGTATCCGTAGCGGGTGGATCGTGCTTCGTGGTACGAAGGTGCCGCGGTTGACGACGTGTTACGTCAAGCGGAGGAAAGGGCGATGACCCAACAACGGAGACAAATAAAACTGCTCGACACGGTGGCGCTACTTGAGGACCTTCCGCAACGTAAGCTCAAGCGCGGCGAGGTAGGCACTGTTGTCGAGATTCTCGCGCCAAACATCTTCGAGGTGGAGTTCAGCGACGATCAAGGGCAGACATATGCGGAGCTCGCCCTGAGGCGCGATCAGCTGGTGCTCCTGCACAATCGCGGAGAGTCGCTGAGAATCGTGGCTTAAAGAAGGAGAGCCGAACAATAGCGTCGAGCCGACGCCTGAAAGGCTGCGCGGGTCACGCTTGGCGTTGTCTCCGGTCGATGCCCAATTTGCAATTGTCCTTTGACGCGGAACTGGCGTACCTCAGCGAGCTTGAGATCCTCGCTTCGGTAATGTTGGCTCACGCAACAAGTCTAAAGACTGCTCGTTCCAAGTGGATCAACGCCCATGGGATGCTGGAAGTGCGGTTTGGGTTGTCTCCGGTATCAACCGGTACCGCGACGCTAGTCGCCGAGAGGCTCCGGCAGCAGTGGAAACTCTGGCTTCCGCTCGAATGCTTCTTGACTGCCTGGGGGCGAGCGTCGCTCCTTTTGTACCCAGCCCGCGCGAAGTACTCGGGGCGAGGCGCCTATCTTCGTGGAGTGCTAGCACTCGACAAGGACCATCTCCTCTCGGATCGCGGGCCGAGAGACCACTGGATGCATTTTGACGAGCGCTTGGACTCCGCCCTAGCGCGTGGCGGTACGATCGATGCGCAACGGTTTGACCGTATCTTGAGTCCGGGCGGCATGGCGGTGCGGCGGGTCATCATGGAGCCTTTCTCGGTCGGTTTCTTGGACACTTCACCACGCCTGCTCGAGCCGATGTTCATGGCGGCCAGCCAGCTCAAGGAGCGCGTCTTGTCTGCAGCCGGCGATATTGCACACCGGAACCCTCCGGAAGGCAGCACATGAGGACCCCGTGGGTTTTGGAGTGCCTAACTCACCGGCGAGAGAAATGACGACGCCCAGAAGCAGCGGCAAACGATCCTTCACACGGTTCCCGGTGGTCTCGCTTGGAGCCGAGTACCTTGTCATGGGCCATCTCCTTCGTCGCAACATTCTCACCTACAAGGCGCCGCCGAACAACGAGGGATACGACCTCATCTGTATCCATCCGGATCCGCGCGCCGCGGGTCGTCAGGTTCGTGTTCAGGTCAAGAGTCGCCTCGCCACTGACTCTGATCGAGGCTTTCCGGTCAAGGAGCGCACGATCGCTGCGTTCGATTTCCTGGTCGTCGTCTTCCTGAACGTCGGCTACTTCTTCGGCAAGAGTAAGAATGGTCCCCCCGAAGCTGGACGTTGCGCCCCTGAGTTCTTCACGTTTCCGGCGCAGTTCATTCGGGACCATCACAACGCGACCAGTTCGTGGGAGAAGGTGCGGACCCGAGGCCTCGACATCGAGTCGTATCGCGGCGATCGAGGGTTCGAACAGGTCGCGCAACTGCTCAACATTGCTTACCCATCCAAGGCAAAGAGTGGCGGCTCATGCGCCGAGCGTTAGACCGCGCGAGGGAGCGCGACAACGGTGGACGACGGTGACGGATGGCATCTTTGTCCGGGCTGACCTGGGCGGGCGAAAGCCTTGTCCTCGTTCTTGAGCCGATGGAACACAAAGGGGACGTAAGTAGTTTCTTAGTTTATCGCGGGTAACGAACACGACGGACACCGCACCCGATTCATCGACCTGCCCCCCTGCGGCCGGACAATGCGGGTGGTCGAGATTATCCTGGAGGTCACTCGAGATTGAACGCAAGGAACAAGAAACTCCGATGGAGGAGTTTTGATATTGGCAAGCGACTCAGCAGTCCTCGGGAGGCAACGTTGGGCCTCGAAACACGTCCGAACAAGGTGGTGGGCCACGCGACCGCGGCGACGGACTGATCTGCTGACCGCGAGACGGTCGAAGGCGGCCGCGGCGCGCGACGCCCAAAGTTCGGCCGGGCGGCCGGGTGACGGCTGATTCCGTCGTTGTCGGTGAAGGGTCGCAGTGGTATCCATCGGACCATGGCGGATGATGGCGGATGCCGACCGTACTTCATGAGGGTCCATATCGGTTCTATTTCTATGCGAGCGACCGCGACGAGCCTGCCCATGTCCACGTTGCCATGGTCTTTGAGCGATCGTGGCGTGCCGGGGACCTAACTCAAGCGTTCCAGCCGACGCGGCGAGGACGCCGCGCGGCTGACCGCCCGCGTTAGGTTTACAGAGGCGGGAAGTGGTTACGCCATTAATAAAGGCAGGGTCCCAGCTTTACGTCGGTCGGCCCGCAAGGCCGATGCCGCAGCAGCTGTCGCAGGCCATTTCAGAGTTGGTAGCGGGCACCAAGGGAATCCAGGAGGCTCATCTTCCTCAGGTCTTTGCGAAGGATGCGATGGAGGCTCCCGCGCAGGTTCTGATAGTCGTGATCGACCCTTCGGCCTCCCGCGATCAAGTGCTTCAAGGTGTCGCCGCAGGTTTGCGTCGTCTTCTACCTAAAGGAGTCTACCTCGACATATGGCCGTTGGATCCGTCCGACGAGACGCTGTCACTGGTGAGGCAGGCGAACTGTAGGATTCTCCATAGAGAGCTGAAGGTCACAAGGCCTTGGTGGCGGTTCTGGATCTAACTGAGCCGTTCCAGTCGACGCCGCGAAGCGGCGCGACTGACCGGCCGCGTTCGGATCGCTCGCGACGTCGCACCGGAAGTGGTATCTCGCCTCCGTGAAGGTCTGAGACGTGATCCGGTTGATCGAAGCTGACGGGTGGCAGAGAGTTGTCACCGAAGGGAGTCGTCGACAGTACAAGCCTCCCTCCAAGCCGGGCCGCCTCACGATCAGTGGTCATCCCGGTGACGAAATGCCGAAAGGGACGTGGCGTCGGTGAAACGCCAGGCGGGCTTGCGGCTGGACGATCTCGCTTGTCGGAGGGAGCATCAGTGGCGAACGCCGGCGCGCAGGGCTGTTCGCGCTGCACACAGAGCCTGCAACGCCTCCAGAAGTCGTGCGCAGCGTCAAAACGACGCTGCGAGGCGCCGCGCGAGCCGACTCGGCGTCGGCAACGACTCATTTGACCGTGCGGCGGGCCGATGAGAAGATGCCTCGAAGTATGAAGACGTACCTGGTCACCGGCGGCGCCGGCTTCATGCGACAGTGGAATCGACTCTGGATGGTTCTCGCCGCGACGCTCGTCGGCTGCGCCATGTCGGGCTCGGCATCGGAAACGCGCTCGTACAAGATCGGACAAGGCTTCCCGTTTCCGCCCTGGGACGTCGGCCCGATGCAGGGGGTGAGCAGCGACGTGCTCCGGGCGATCTGTGCGGCGAACGGACCGATGAGATGCGAGATCGTGGTGTTGCCCTCCCAAGACTGCTTCGACACGGACGCGCAGGGTAACGCGTTCGTCGGTCCCGCCCTGGCATCGGGGCGCATCGACGGATGCGTAACCTGGTTCAACACACCTGAACGCCGGCGGCTCGGTGCGGAGTTCGGCGACGGGTACAGTACCGGGCCAGTCCCTCAGCTGATCGCCTCGGACGCCAACGAGCAGTTCGACGATCTCGGTGAGAGTGGAAGCCTCGCCGGGGCACGCGTCGGTTTCCTGGCAGGCTTCTTCAACGACGCGAATTGTCTCGGCATGCGCTACGAGGATTTCGACATCGCGGTCTTTCCGAGTGACTCCGACGGGCGCAGCGAGATGGTCGCGGCGCTGGTCGACGGAAAGATCGACCTCGCGTTCTGGGACAACCCGGAGACCGTACCCGAGGGCGCGCACCTCGTCGGCCGCGGCATCGCCACATGCGGACCGGAGCTCGGTCTGGCCGTGTACCCACCGAGCACGCATCGCAAACATGTGTCCGACGACCTGCGACGGGACTACAACTGCGGCCTCGCCCTGATTCGGATGAACGGAGAGTTGGAACGGATCTGCTCGACGTCCCCGTATCCCGGCGGCGATCCGGCCTGTATCCTCGAGGGCCCCCCGCCGACGGTCCAGTGCCTGGCGGACAATCGCCCCGCTCCGTGAGCGCGAGACAACGAAGGCGGATATTCGACAGAAACGCCGCTGTGGTCGCCGAGATTGCAGAGCGCGCCGGCGGTGACGCCGTCGGCGAAGATCTCATTGACCTTGATGGTCGGCAAAGCTTGGGACGAACGGGTTAGTCCCTTCTACGCCCGCTGCACGACGCGGCCGCAGTTCGACGACGAGTTCCAGGCCAAGCGCCGCGGCGATACGTCGGAGTGTGTCGAAACTAGGGCTGCTGCAGCCCCGGGTCTTGGCATGGCGCTTCGCGTACCGTTTTTCTCGGACCTCTCTCATCGGCACAGCCGAGCGCCGCTATGCGCCCCGCAATCTGCCCCCGGCGGCTCCATTCTCTGGTTCTCTCCGCAGGCGGCATTGGTTCCCTCGGGCAGCCGTTCCACAGATCGCCTTCTCGGAACGGCACCGGCGTGAACTTTGGATAGGCGTAGACCGTACCGACGGCAACGAACTTCTCGACGCCGGCGCTTGCCTTCTTCCATCACCTGCGCGCCCGTCGTCAAGTTCTCGTAGAAAAACCGGCCGGGCAAAGCGAAGAGGAAATTGCCGACTAGTGCCGTCCGGACCGAAGCAAGACGACGAGAAGACGTATCAGGCGCGGCGTACTTTTCTCGGTCGCTTGATACGGCCGGTCCGAGATCCCGTTTGGTATTCGGCATAGGCGTCGAGCAGCCGCCGAATCATTCTCTGGTACTGGGTGCCATGTTTCCGGGCTTCGGACTTGAAGAAATCGACGCTTCGCTTGCTCAAGGCAATGGTCACTTTGACGCCTTCGTCGCGGAGGACGAGGTCTTCGGGCGGAGGCAGGAAGTCGGCAACGATTTCCAGCTTTCCCAGCGGCTCATCCGTGTAAGTTATTTTCTCTCTCATACACTCGCTTCCCTCTTCGCCAGTAACCCGCGCCGTAAATTCGTATCACGTCGTCGCGGTACGTGAACCGGACCGTGAGAACTCCACCTTCGACTTGGCCAAAGCAGTAGTATCGCTCCTCCTTCGAGCTGTGGGACAAATCCCTTGCAATCACACGGTTCGGATCGACGAACGCGTGCTGCGCCTTTACGAACGAGACACCGTGTTTCTTCTGGTTCTCACGATTCTTCGCAGCGTCCCACTCGAACCGTGCTTTCGGCACGAACCAAGATTAACACAGGCCGACCCGGAGAGCCATATATTCGTATTGCTGGTGAGCCATGGCGACATCTCCTCTCGATCGGCGATCAACTTCGTCCCAAAATTCCACCAAATCCGATCGATCCCTGTGCCTGGAGGACAATCCGTCGCCTCCCCGCCCCTTTACCACTGCACGGCGCACCAGCTCTCGCCGAGCGGCGCTGGTGGTTGCATCGCGACCGCGGCCACATAGCACGGCTACCTCCATTTTGAAGCGGCGCGCCACGTCCGCCGCCAACGACGGCAGGTCGGGTGGCCGGCCCACAAACTAATCACGTCCCCTTATCCCTCGACGACGATCCGTTTACCGCGCGGAGAAATCATGAGCCCACAATCTTACCACGACGGGGCCTTCGTCCCGAGCCAGCATACTGGCCTGGATGAACTTTCACGACACCGTCGAGCTCGATAGCCCGATCGCTCCCGGCACTACCTCGGCTGCGGCCTCGTGGTTCGTGCTTCTACGCGGAATGGTCCGCGCTTGGCTCGCGGTCCGTGTCTTAAAGGCGCTGCCACTTGGACCGGAGTCCAAAGGAAGCGAACGAAGCCGTTACACCTACGTGACTCCGATCTCAGCTTCCTATCGACCGTCCCGATCGCCGCAACATCCACGCCATCGAGAGGCCGAGGCCGATGAGTAGAAACAGCCCCGAGCCCGACGATGGTGTCGGAATGAGCGGAATCGGCAGCGCCGTCCGCGTCGGGCGGACGGTCGGGGTCGCACTCGGCGTTGCCGTCACGGTCGGCGTCGCAGATGAGGTAGAGGTCGGAGTGCCAGTCGGCGTGATGGTGTTGGTTGGGCTAGACGTAGCAGCCGTCGTCGGCGTTACGGTGGGTGTGGTCTGCAGCGGCGTTGGAGTCCCTGTCGACGATGGGGTCACGCTCGGCGTGTCGGTCGGCGTCGCCGAGGGAGTGTCGGTCGGCGTCCCGGTCACAGCTTGAGTTGGCGTCTGGGTTGCCGTTTCGGTCTCCGTTGCCGCCAACGTGTCGGTCGGGGTCACTGATGGGGTGTCGGTCGGCGTCCCGATGACAGTCTGAGTTGGCGTCTGGGTTGAGGTTTCGGTCTCCGTTGCCGTCGACGTGTCGGTCGGGGTCGCTGACGGAGTGTCGGTCGGAGTTCCGATGACAGTCTGAGTTGGCGTCTGGGTTGGGGTTTCGGTCTCCGTTGCCGTCGGCGTCTCGGTGGGCAGTGCAGTTGGAGTGTCGGTCGGTGTGACCGTAGCGGCACACGTAGCGACGGTGACACTGTTATCGTCCATTGTCACCGCAGCGTTTCGCGCCAACGCTCTACCGTTTAGGGTTGCGCCGTTATTCATCGTGATGCTCGTGAGCGCGAGGATGTTTCCTACGAACGTAGTAGTTGTGTCGAGCGTCGCCGAGCTGCCGACTTGCCAGAACACGTTGCAGGCTTGAGCGCCATTCGTCAAGACGACAGACGAGCCGGGACCGGTGATCAACGTGCTGCCGATTTCGAACACCCAGACCGCATCGCTGTTGTTCTGGGCGTCGAGCGTGAGTGTTCCCGTATTCGATACCGACGACGAGAAACAATATACGCCCTCGAACAATGTCTGCCCGACCAGATCCGTCGGGGCCGAGGGGCCGGAATCACAAGCCTGGCTCGCAAGCGCGTTGTACGCAGTCGTGGTGTCAGCTTGGGCCTGACCGGCAAGTACATCGGCGAAATGCGTCGTTCCGGTCACCACCCCCGGGCCCGGAGAAGTGGAAAAGGTGAAGCCAGTGACCGAGCTCAGGCCATTGGGGCTGATGCCCAGATCTCCATTGACGACGGTCGCGCCGGTATTGGTCACCCCCAAGGCTCCTAGTATCCCGAAGCTGTCGGCGGCCCCCAAGGTGGGAGCGATGCCGGTCGCCAATAAGACAGAGGGACTGCACAGCAGGATAGCGGCCCCCGCGCCCGCAAATAACCTCAAGTACAGGCTCTTCATCAAAAGCCCCCCGGCGACTAGGAATGACTGAACACTGTTGTCTTGTACACCCCGTTAGGCTCCCTATAGCGTTCAATTTCTCTAAATCTATTCGGGCGCCGCGGCCTAGATCGCCGACGGTGGCGAGAGCCGCAAGGCCGCGCAGGGGAAAAGTGCAACAACGCATAATACATAGCAACACGCAACGCCTACCAAGAACCGTACAACAAATAGTATCACATGAATATCCCGCAATAGTACGCGCGTAGTTCTACGCGGTCGGTCGCGCGTCCCTCGCCAAAGCCCCGACCTTTCGGCCGCGCGGAGCCGAGGCCGTCGAGCGCTTCAGGGTAGCCTGTCCTTGAAGCGGCTCTCGGTGCCTAGCACTTCGACGGCGGCGCGAAATGGGACTGCCAACAGCCGGGCCCGTCGCCCCTGAGGAGCTGCACCGTCACGCCCGGTTGTCTCGGCCTTCTTGTACCGGAGGGCAGGGAGCCTGCTCGACGAGGCGCCGAAGTCGGTGTTATCATCCGCCGAGTCTGCCTGCCCAGTACTGCACCCGTATTCGCTCACGAGGTGTTCATGTCGATCCAAAATCTCGTTGTGTTGTCCTGTCTCTCGTCGGTTCTCGCCGCCTGCGCCACCGGCACGGGGTCGAATGCACCCATGCTCGATCCAAATCTCGAGTGGTACGGCGACAATGCGGCGCGACTCGAGGCGCTGATCACCGAGCGCGGCGTCCGTGCGGAGAACTACGATCCGAGTCAGCCACCCGTTGCGGTGTTCGACTGGGACAACACCGTCATCAAGAACGATATCGCCGACATGGTGATCTTCTGGACGCTCAACAACAATCTGATCTTGCAGCCGCCGGCGCGCGACTGGAGGCAGGTGACTCCACTCCTCTCCGCGCCCGCAGTCGCCGGTCTGGCGCGAGCCTGCGACGCACAAGCCGAACCTGGACAGCCGCTCGTCACGGATCAGACCGATGACGCCAGCCGAGCCTGCGCCGACGCCATCCTGGCCGTGTACTACGACGGTGTGGCGCCGTCCGGCGAGGATGCCTACACGGTCGGCGAGACCGAGACGCTGGAGACGGCCTACGGCCTGGCGGTCCAACTTCAGGCCGGCTACACAGGCGACGAGATCCGCGCCTTTGCCGAGCAGGCGCGGGACTTCGCCCTGAGTCAGCCGATCGGTGCAACCCAGACGGTGGGCACCGGAACATACAACGCCTACATTCGAGTGTACGACCAGATCCGCGATCTCATCTCGGTCATGCAAGACAACGGCTTCGATGTCTGGGTGGTGTCCGCCTCCTCGCAGTTCATCGTCGAGCCCTTCGCTGCCGAGGTCGGGATAGCGGCGGATCACGTCATCGGTGTACGCGCGAGCTTGGACGGCGCGGGCAAGGCGGGATACACGTTCCAGGGTTGCGGCACATACGCCGACGGCAACACCGCCATCATCACGTTCCGCCAGGGCAAGCGCTGCTGGATCAACAAGGTCATCTTCGGTGTGCCCGAAGGTGCGGCCCAACTCGACAGTCCAAGCCCGCTCTCGTTCACCGCCGGCGACTCCTCCACGGACCTCTGGATGCTGGGCGACGCGGAAGACCTGCGCTTGGTCCTGAACCGCAACAAGACCGAGGTCATGTGCCACGCTTACGAGAACGCCGACGGGAAGTGGTTGATCAATCCGATGTTCATCGAGCCCAAGGGGCAAAAGGCGGATGGGTACGCGTGCGGTGAGTTCGGCATCGCGGACCAGCAAGACACGGTCTACTGAGACCGTCCCCGCGTCTCACCCACCCATCGCGGTTCCGCGGTGGCGTGAGTAGATCTCGCGTACCCACGACGCTGCGGGATGGTCGGCCCACAGGGCGCACCAGCGTTCGAGAAACGGCGAGACCGGCTGCGGTAGCGGATAGGGGAACTGGGGCGGAAGGAACGCCGGAGAGAGAATTGCGGCGGCGGTGAGATCGGCGATGCCGAAGCGGTCGCCGACCAGGTAACCGCCGCCGGCGGCGCGCTGTATGACGCGATCGAGCGCCTCCTTCGTGCGCGCGCGCCCGTACTCGGCACCATCCGCGGTGATCGCCATGTCGCGTTTCATCACCGCGCGAATGGCGGGGAAAGCCGCTCGGTAGGAGGCGCGTACCAGCGCTCCGCGGTCGATCAGGAAGAGCTCGGCGATGTATCGCGAATCGGGCAGCAGAGCGAAGAAGAACGCGCGCCGGAGGTGCGGGCCGACCTCCTCGTCGAACCAGCGCTGTACCTCCTTGGCCTGCGCCCGCTCGGGTTCGGCGGCCGGATACAGCGGCGGCTCCGGATAGCGCCGTTCCAGCACATCGATGATCGCCGCCGAGCCCGCGGTGACGCCATCCTCCAGGCAGAGGACGGGCACGCTCTTCTGGCCCGAGAGACGCGTGATCGCGATCGCGTGCGGACCGGGAAGGTGCGAGCGGCGCCGGTGCGGGATGCGTTTGAAGTCGAGCGCCCAGCGCACCTTCTCGTTGTAGTGCGAGAAGGTGAATTGGTGCAGCAGCGCGGCGGTCATCGCCGTCTCCGGCGACCGCCGTGATCGCACATCGTCTCAGCCATTCGAATAGTCGCCCGTTGGACCGCCTCCTTTCGCTCAGATGCCACGCTCGTGAGGCGTGGCGCAAGGATCAAAATACTGAGCCGCGGAAGTGCGCCGCCGCCCTCAGTCGAGTCGGAACTCGTCGAACACTGCGTCGAGATCGATGTGGCGGTCGGCGAAGTACGTCTTGCGGAACGCCGTGAAGCGCGGATTTCGCTCGAGAAGCAGGACCTGGGCCTGGAAGTTGACGAGGGGGATGTCGCTCGGGTCGAGGGGACGGCGGTAGAACTCGACGACGTGGACTCGCGTCGAGTAGTCGTACGTCAGGTAGTTCACCACGTTGGCGTCCTTGGCCACCACGCAGACGACGCGCTCGCCCCCGGCTGCCAGAACGCGGGCGCGCTCGCCCATCGGCGTCGCGGCCGGGCTGAAGTACTCCTGCGCGACGTCGTCGCGGGCGAAGGTGACGAAGTACGCGTACACGTCGGTGCCGAGCAGGAGGATCAGTAGGGCCGCCACGACGGGCCACGACGACGGCACACGGCGCAAGACCGTTCCCGCCCCGACCGCGGCGACCGCCAGGTAGATGGGCAGCAGGATCAGGAAACGGGTCAGGCTGGGGCCCGAGATGCCGAGGGTGACGGTGCCGATCAGCCAGACGGCGATCAGGAAGGACACCAACGGTGAGCTCCGCCGGCGCCAGAGCGGCGCCAGGCCGAGGACGAACGCCGCGGTGGCGATCGGATGCAGCGGGTCGATGCCCGCCGCGGTCAGGCCGGCGCTGACGCCGTCGAAGATGTGCGTGGTACCGGCGAGGTCGCGGAAACGATCCGGATAGAAGAAGGGGAGCAGGAAGCTCCACAGGAGATGGCCGGGGATCGATGTCAGGCCGCCGCGCACGACGTAGCTGCCGCGCAGCAGGAAGGCCCGCGGCTGGTCGATGAGAAAGAGCAGGTTGGGGATCGAGACCAGGAGCGCGGCCGCCGCCATCCAGCCGTACAGGTCGGCGAGCTGGCGGCGCTCCCGCGGCCTCGTGTAGAGGTGCACGGCGGCGTGGGCGATCAGGGCGAGGACCAGGACGCGGCACGAGGTGTACGCGTAGAGACTGAGGCCGAGCACCGCCCCGCACGCGACGGCGGCGCCGCGCTCGCCGCGCCGCTCGGCGCGGTCGAGCAGCAGCGCCACCCCGAGCAGGAAGAGCGGCGCACTGATCGCCCGCACGCCGGCGCGCCCGTAGTGGAAGAGCCAGATCGACGAACCCGCCACCAGCCAGGCAATCCACGGCGGCAGGTGCGAGTCGATACGGCGGGCCAGGTGCGCCGTCAGCCACAGGCAGCCGAGGGCCGTCAGCCAGCTGACAAACTGGATCGCCAGGGTCGTGGTTCCGAAGACCGTGGTCACGGCGGCGACCAGGTACAGGTAGAGCGTCTCCTGCGGGATCCCCAGCGACGAGCTCATCACCTCGAAGCGGCCGGAGTGCAGGAGCTGAATGCCGCGCAGCGCCTCTTCCGCCGCGTCGTTGTTCAGTCCGCGCGGAACCGAGTCGCGCCACACGGCGAGCGCCACGAGGTACAAGAGGCTGGCGGCGACGGCGGCCGCGAGCGGCAGCCACGGCGGCAGGCGTTGCCCGCTTCCCTCTCCCTTCGCCGCGAGGACCTCGACAGTTCGCATTCACCCGTTCCCTTCGGAGTCGGTTGAATACCCCATCCGATGCGACCGCAAGCGCGATGCGACCAGCAGGGCGAGAATCCAGACGGCGGCGGCGGCGAGCACGTACGGGGCGAGCGGGTAGCTGCGGAAGATGCGGTAGTGGATGGCGGTGAGGTAGTGCGCGAAGCCGTACTTGGTCTCCTTGCAGTACATCGCGCCGTAGGCCGCGCCGACGCCGTTGACCGCAGCGGCGAAGAGCCACGCCGCGCCGATCAGCACCGCCGCCGACCGCCGCAGCGACGGACGCGCCAGGTGACTGAAGCCGGCGACGCCGAGGGCGGCGAAGGGCATGGCGGGGAGCAGGTAGCGCGGGCCGTACTGGCAGAAGCCTTCCGTCTGGATGTCGAGGACGTAGAGGAGGAGAACGCCGACCGCCGCCACGAGGACAACCTGCTCGCGGCGCAGCCGGCGCGGCAGGAACGCCAGGCCCACCAGGCCGAGCCACACGACCGGCGCGTACAGCGCGGTCATGCGGGCGTAGAAGCGCAGCTTGGAGAGGAAGTTGCGCCCGTCGAGGAAGAAGTAGGTGTCGGAGAAGGCACCGGCGAAGTTGGGGACGAGGAACGGGTTGCCGAAGCTGAGCCAGTTGCAGACGAGGAGGGGCGCCAGCCCGGCGGCGCCGCCGGCGGCGAACCAGGGCAGCAGCCGCCAGCGGCGCAGCGACAGGAAGTAGGCGCCGACCACGACTGCCATGAAGAAGGGCAGCATCGAGGTGGTGATCGTCCAGCCGAGCAGGGCGCCGGCGCCGAGCGCCTCGGCGATCCCCGATCGCGTCGCGCGGCCGCCGGACAGACGCCACACCAGAGCGAAGGCCACGATCAGATAGGCGGACGCCAGCGCGTCGTGATGCGCGATGCCGGCGTAGGAAAAGGCGGTGCCAGCGACGCCGAAGGTCAACGCGGCGAGCAGTGCCCAGCGCATCGATCCGTCCCGCGTCCAGTCGCGCGCGATGCCGTACACGCAGGCGGCGGCGAGGGCGGTGGCCAGCGACGAGGTGAAGAAGGTCACCAGCGCGGCGACCAGCAGGTAGCGGTCGTAGTAGGTGAGCCCGAGGCGGTGCAGCACCGCAGTACACCGCCGCGCCGGCGAGGAACTGCCCCGGCTGCTTGGCGGCGTACAGGTGCCCCCCGTACTCGAACAGGTCGAGTCCCGGCTGCAGCTGCGGCGTCGGCGAGCCGTCGACCGACAGCCGCCCGCGCTCGACGATCGCCTCGACGCCCATCTGCTGCAGGTTGAACGCCTCCAGGTTCCCCGAGTTGATCGACAGGCCATAGAGAAGCCACAGGCCGGCGAAGAGCCGTACCCCGGGCCGAGCGAGGAATCCGCCGCCGCTCACGGCGCGGCTCCCGCCGGCCGACCGGCGCCGATCCACCCGCGCAGCGCGTCCCGCTGCGCCCCGCTCAGCGCGGTCGCCAGGTCGTCGCGCCGTACGCGGTAGATGCGGCCCGGCATGCCGGGCCGCAACGTGTAGCGACCGACGACCTCGGCCTTCGGGTACACGCTCTCGATGGCCCGTTGCACCGCGGGAGAGTCGGAGATGTATACCCGATCGCGCCGCGCCCCGCCGGGCGCCGCGAACGCCTTCTCGCCGCGGATCCGGTGCCACGAGCCAGCGCGGTGCCGGCGCAGGAAGCGCAGCTGGGGAATGGCGTACACCTCGGGCGAGGCGTAGACGTCGTCGCGCGCGGCGAGGTCGGCGCAGTGGCGCGCGAACTCCATCGCCCCGGTGTTGAAGGCGGCGTGCACGGCCGGGTCCTGCGCCCAGCGGTGGAAGTAGCCGTTGTAATTCCATGCCGCGACGGCGGCCAGGCCGAGCAGCGAGAGGGCGGCCCCGCGGCGCGACGGCCTAGCGCCGCGCGCGCCGCCTCGGGCAGGCCGAAGACCAGACCGCAGATGGCGAAGATGGCGGGCAGCGCGCCGAGCCCGCGCAACGCGTGCGGGGCGGCGTCGCCCAGCGCCTCGGGGACCAGTGGCAGCAGCAGGAAGGCGAGCAGCGCGACGTGGACCGGCGAGGCGCGGTCGAAGTGGCGCAGCAGGCGGTAGAGGCCGATCAGGAAGAGGACGCCGGTGATCGGGTCGAGCAGCGGCGCCAGCGGGATGTTGTGGCGCGGGTTCTCGTCGCCGCGCAGATGCAGGCTGAAGAGCACGCCCTGCACGTGGTCGCGCAGCGAGTCGGCGTGGCCGTTCGATGCATGGATCTGCAGGACGTTCGCCGTGCGGCCGAAGAAGTAGTCGGGCCGGCGCAGCGCGTAGCCGAGCAGTGGCGCCGCGACCGCGACGGCGACGAGCGCGGTGCAGAGAGCGAGCCCGAGCCCGCGGCGAGACGGCGACCCGGCGCGGTAGGCGGCGAATCCGACCAGGCAGAGAGCGGGCGGCACCGCCCAGTACGACGGGTAGGTGTAGAAGCCGAGGCCGGTGAGGACGCCGAGAAGCAGCGCCCAGCGCCATCTGCGGCTCGTCGCCAAAGCGGAGAAGGCGAGCAGCACCAGCACGACGAACAGCGGAACCAGAATCGCGCGCAGGCCGAGGCGGCTGGCGGTCACGTGCCAGCGGCTGACCGCGAACAGCCCCGCGGCGAAGAAGCCGGCGCGCGGACCGAGCCAGCGCCGGGCGAGCGGGAAGAAGAGGGCGACGGTCAGGATGCCGAGCAGCGCCGAGGTCAGGCGGATGGTCGTCGGGCTGCCGCCGAAGACGGCGAAGACGCCGGCCATCGCATAGTGGTAGAGCGCCTCGCGGCTGCCCCACTTCGCCGGCCCCGCCTCCTCGATGTAGATGGGGAAGCGCTCGCCGCGCAGGATCGCGGTCGCCTCGACGCCGTTGGCGGCCTCGTCGCCGAACAGGCCGGGGGGGACGTGGTCGAGGCGGTACAGGCGGAAGAACGCGGCCAGGGCCACGATCGCCAGCAGCGGCAGCAGGGGGCGGAGTCGTCTCACGCGGCCGCTCCCGCGTGGCGAGGTGAGATTCGCAGGGGCGAAGCCGCACTCCAACACTGAATCACTTCAGCACTTCCTTCACTCCAGCCGAATCTCGTCGAAAGCGGGATGCCCAGTGCGGCGTGCCGGGGGGAAGACCGAGGCGAAGCGCTCGAAGCGCGGGTTCTTCTCCAGCAGCAGCACCTGCGGCTGGAACTCGCGCAGCGGCAGGCGGCGCGGGTCGAGGTGGCGGCGGTAGAACTCGACGATGCGCACGCGGTCCTCGTGGCCGTGTGTCAGGTAGCGCACGGTGTTGAACTCGCGCGACGTCACCGCGAGGACCCGCTTGCCCTCCTCCGCCAGCACCGCCGCACGCTCGCCGATCGGCGTCGCGGCGCGGCTGTAGACGGACTGCGCCACGGCACTGCCGGCGAAGGTGAAGAAGTAGGCGTGCGCTTCGAAGGCGAGAAGCGCCGCGAGCGCCGCCGCCGCGGCCGGGCGCAGCCGCGGGAAGGCGGCGAGCGCGGCGCCGATCGCGAGCGCGGCCAGCACGAGGTAGACCGGCAGCAGCAGGAGCAGGCGGGTGAGGCTCGGTCCGGCAAACCCCAGCAGCACGCTGCCGAGCAGCCAGACGATCAACAGGAAGGATACGGCGGGCCGATG
The DNA here is from genome assembly GCA_963721115.1 of uncultured bacterium. GTDB lineage: Bacteria > Desulfobacterota > Binatia > HRBIN30 > CADEER01 > CAVRIA01. The sequence goes on along the minus strand of CAVRIA010000008.1, from coordinate 338,597 downwards.
CCGTTGCCGCCAGGCGACGACCGCGCCGGCGAAGAAGGCCAGCCCGACGAGGGGAAAGACCGGCTCGAGGCCGGCGGCCTTGAGGCTGGTGCTGACGCCGTCGATCAGGTTCGCCGGCGGGCCGACGGCGTACCCAGCGGGGTAGTGCAGCGGCAGGAGGAAGGTCCACATCACCTGGCGCAGCCACTCCGCGCGCGCCGCCGCGCACGACATAGCTGCCGCGCAGGAGCAGCTCGCGCGGCGCGTAGATGAGAAGGATGAGGTTGGGGATCGACACCAGGAGCAGCGCCGCCGCGATCCACGCGTGACAGACCAGCACTGCCCGGCGGCGCGGCCCGGCGGCGCGCCGCACCGCCAGCAGCGCGTGCACCAGCCACGCGAGCGGCAGCAGGCGACAGGCGGTGTAGGCGTAGACGCCGAGGCCGAGCACCGCGCCGGCGGCGGCTGCCGCGCCGCGCCGCGCGGAAGATGCCTCGGCCCTGTCGAGGAGGAGGCAGAAGGCGAGCAGGAACACCGGCGCCGAGATCGCGCGCAGGCCGCAGCGGGCGTAATGGAACAGCCAGGGCGACGAAGCGAAGAGCAGAAGCGGCACCCAGACGGGCAGCCGCGGGTCGAGACGCAGCGCCAGGCGCGTGCCGAGCCAGATGCAGAGCAGAGCGAAGGCCCAGCTCACCACCTGGATCGCCAGCGCGGTCGGGCCGAGGAGCGCGATCGAGGCGCCGACCAGGTACAGGTAGAGCGTCTCGGCCGAGTTGCCGATCGCCGTCGTGATCGCCTCGAGGTGCCGCCCCTCGACGAGGTAGATCGCCCGCTGCGCCTCTTCCACGGTGTCGTTGTGCAGGCCCTGCGGAACCCGCTCGCGCCACAGGGCGAGCCCGCCCAAATAGAGGACCAGGGCCAGGGCTGTCGCCGTCGTCGCCGACGAGCGCAGGGCGACGCGCCGGCGCGGGGCGCCGGCGGGCGACGCCGCCGAGACTCCGGCGGGCGCGCTCAAGAAGCACCTCCCGCGGCCCGCGCGGCGGCGACGGCCGCCCGCAGCCGCCGCGCCTCGTCGAAGCCGGGCGACTGCACCAGGATGTCGTCTAGCTGCTCGATCGCGTCCGCGTACCAGCGCTCCTTCGGAATGTAAAAGGTCGCCGGGTCGTCGCGCTGGCGCGGATCGATCGAGAACCGGTAGAGGAAGATCGACCAGCCGATCTTGTCCACCGGACGGTAGCGGTCGAGCCAGCGAAAGCGCAGCGCCGTATTGTCGCCGCGGAACGAGCGGCGCTGCAGGATGTCCGCCGACACCGCGTAGGTCGTGCCCGGTCGCGGCCAGACGAGGTCGCGCAGCAGGATCGGCCGGCTCGGGAAGCCGAGGTCCTGGCCGGGCCGGGTGCCGAACAGCGAGACGCGCATCTCAGCCGGCTGCCGCGCCGCGACCCAGCCCGCCAGGCCGTAGAAGTCCTGGCCCCAGTCGATGTTGGAGTCGTCGAGGTAGCGGATGCCGCCGTCCGGCCCGCCGGCGAGCTCGTTGAAGTAGGGCAGGAAGTGCGGGTACACGCGCAGCGTGCCGGCCAGGAGCCAGACGCACAGCATCGCGAAGCCGACCCGCACCGGCAGGCGCCGCTCCACCAGCCGGCGCGCCGCCGCGCCGCAGGTGAGGAGGACGAACGGGAATGTCGGCAAGACGTGACGGACGCCGATGTCGACCGAGCTGGTCATTGCCGCGAGATGGAAGCCGGCGATGGGCGCGAGCAGGTAGGCGGCGTCGCCCCAGCGGCTGCGGTCGCGCGCCAGGACGAAGAGCGAGACGGCGAAGAAGACGAGCGTCGGGAGCGGCGTCTTCCACAGCTGCGCCAGCAGGTAGTAGTCCCAGAACCCGTCGTCCGAGTACCGTCCCCACAGAAACGACGGCTTGGTGCGCGCCGCCGGGGCGAAGTCGGCGAGCAGCTGGCGCACGCCGCGGTAGTAGGTCTCCAGCCCGTGCGGAAAGCCGCAGCTCACCGCGATCGAGAGCAACACGACGGCGGCGACGATCAGGCCGACGGCCGCGACGCGCCGCCACCCGGCCCTCGCCCCACCGGGGCCGCGCGCGGCGCGGCGGTAGGCCTCGACCCCGAGCAGCGCCGCCGCGACCAGCGCGGTCACCGCCGCCGAGTACTTGGAGAGCAGCGCCGCCGCCAGAGCCAGCGCGCACCAGAGGACGTGGACGAGCGACCCGCTGCGCCGGAACTTCCAGGCCGCGTACACGGCCATGACCGAGAAGCAGGTGACGCCGAGGTCCGTCGTCACCAGGCGGGTGTGCGCCAGGATGTTCGGGCACAGCACGTAGAGGAAGAGGACGAACACCCCCGGCCAGTATCCCCACAGCTCGCTCGCCCACAGGAAGACGACCGCCCCGAGGGCGACGCCGAGCGCGACGATGGGCAGGCGCGCGAAGAAGAGCATGCGGCGCAGCGGCGCGCGGTTGTGGTAGGCGAACTCGCCTTCGAACTTCGGCCGGTCGCGCTCGCTCCAGCCGGGCGTCTGCGCCGCCGGGGCGAGATCCATCAGCAGCAGCGGCGCCGCCGCCAGCATCTTCACCAGCGGCGGGTGATCGATGGCGAGCTCGAACTGCCCGGTCGCCAGGTAGGAGTAGCCGGAGGCGAGGTGGTAGATCTCGTCGACGGTTGGCGACTTGCCGTCAGAGGCTGGTAACGGCGAGGGTGGCGAAGGCAGCCAGCATCGAGACCGGAATCAGGGCTCGCCGCGCCGCGTTCATCGCCCTCACTTGCCGCGCTGCGCGGCCGCCGCCTCGAGCTTCTCCGCCGCGCGCAGGCTCTGCTGCGCCGGCGCGTAGCCCGGCTCGATCTCGAGGCAGCGCCGCCACTCGGCGCGCGCGAGTCCGAGGAAGCCCAGCCGCGCATACGTCTGGCCGAGGTTGAAGTGCGCGCCGAGATGGCGCGGATCGCGCCTCTGGCAGCGCAGAAAGTCGAGCAGGGCCTCGTCGCTCTTCTCGTCCGCGGCCGCGAAGGCGCGCTCGTAGTAAAGGCCGGCGGGCAGGCTCTCGTCCACCTCGATCGACGTCGCCAGGCGGGTGACGTCGTCGCGAAAGGCGGCGCGCAACCGCCCGTTCGCCGGCGCCGATCGCACCGCGCGCAGGTCGTCGAGCAGGGCCGCTTCCGCCTCGCCGTGCTGGCGCCGCCAGGCGGCGCGGTCGGCGTACACCTCGGCCAGGGTATCGCTGGCGTACGTGAAGGTCGGCGAGCGCGACAGGATGTCGGTCAGGCTGGCGATCGCCTGCGCGTACCAGCGCTTGCGCGGGATGTAGAAGACCGACGGATCGTCGCGGTCGGCCGGGTCGACCGAGAATCGGTAGACGTCGATGGACCAGCCGATCTCGTCGACCGGGCGATAGCGCTGCAACCAGTGGAAGCGCACGCCCGGGTACTGGTTGAACAGCGAGTTGCGCTGCAGGTAGCTGGCGCCGACGAAGTAGGTCACGCCGGGCTTCGGCCACACGGTGTCGGGCAGGACGATCTTCTCGGCAGTGATGCCGTAGTGGCGGCGGTCGATCGGCTCGAAGGCGAGGATGCGGGCGGTCTGCGGGCGGTGCGTGTCGAGATACTCCTTCAGCCCGTACCACTCCTGCCCCCACTCGATGTTCGAATCGTCGAGGTAGAGCATGCCGTCGCTCGGTCCGCCCGCCAGCTCGTTGAAGTAGGGAATGAAGTAGGGATAGATGCGCAGCGTTCCGATCGCCTGCCACAGACAGAGGGCGGCCAGAGACCGTTTTCCACCCGGCGCCGCGGCGACCGACCCAGCGCGCTGTCGCGCCGGCGGCGAGGAACAGGAAGGGGAAGGCCGGCAACACGTGGCGCATGCCGATGCTCGGGTGCTTCCACATGGCGGCGGCGTGGAAGGCGGCGAACGGGAAGAGCACGAACCACCAGTCGAGCCGCGACACCGCGTCGTCGGGCCGCACCAGGAACAGCGCGAACAGGAAGCACAGCAGCGCCGGCAGCGGCGTTTTCCAGAACTGGCCGAGCACGTAGTAGTACCAGAAGCCGGTGTCGGCGTACTGGCCCCACAGGAAGCCCTGCCAGTAGGGGTTGGCGTCGGCGTGGATGAGGGTGAAGCCGTGGTAGTAGTTGGACAGGCCGTGCGGGAAGCCGAAGCCGAACGCCACCAGCGCCATGGCCGGCAGCGCGATTAGAATACCCACCGCGGCCAGGCCCGGCAGGCGCGAGAGGTCCACCCGATCCCGCCACGACCCGTACGCGTCCCCGCCCTCGTCGCCGAGGACGAGCCAGGCGGCGAGCGTGGCGGGAACCATCAATGCCGTCACCGCGCCGGAGTACTTGGCCAGCAGCGCGAGGCCGAGGCCGACGCCGCACGCCAGCGCCCAGCGCAGGCGGCCGGTGCGCGTGAGCTTCCACAGCAGGTACATGGTGAGAAGCGTGAAGCAGGAGACGCCGACGTCGGTGTGAACCACCGCGGTGTGGGCGAGGAAGTTGGGCGAGAAGGCGTAGAGAAAGAGGACGAAGATCCCCGGCCAGTATCCCCACAGCTCGCTCGCCCAGAGGAAGAGCAGTGCGCCGGTGAGGACGCCGACCGCGATCATCGGCAGGCGGGCGAGGAATACGATGCGCCGCATCGGCGTGCGATTGTTGGTGAGGAAGTCGCGCCCGAAGCGCCACTCGCGCCCCTTGCGGAAGGCGCGGCTGTCCGTTGCCGGCTTCAGGTCCAGGGCGAGCAGCGGCAGCGCCGCCAGCACCTTCATCAGCGGCGGGTGCTGCATGTTGAGGCGGAAGTCGCCGGTGGTGACGTAGGTGTAGCCCGCCGGCAGGTGGGTCACCTCGTCGCCGGTGACGGACATGCGCGCCATGCTCGACACCGCCAGGGCGGCGAAGACGCCGAGCAGGAGCAGCGGCGGAATCTGCGAGGCGCGCCCGGAGGTCGCGTTCCACCCGCGCAGGCGCAGCATGGCGATCACCGCAGGCCGGCGCCGATCTCGAGCGCCATCAGGCGATGCCCGCGCGCATCGAGCTCCTCGCCGTGCGCCTCGAGCAGGTCGGCCAGCTGCAGGTGGTAGGTGGGCGTGCCGGGTTGCATGGCGCGCAGAGACGGATCGGCGGCCAGGGCGGCTTCCTCCTGCGCCCAGCGGCGGCGCAGGGCGGACAGGTCGCCCAGCCGGTCGGAGGCGTTGGCCTTGCTCGAGCTGGCGATGTGGCGGGGGTTGATCTCGTGCGAGCGCCGGAACGCCGCGATCGCGTCGTCGATCAGGCCGTTGCGCTCGTAGATCAGGCCGAGGTTGTAGAACAGGACGTCGTTTCCCGGCGCCGCCGCGGCCGCCTCGTCGAAGTAGCGGCGCGCCTTCAGCCAGTCGCGCTTCTCGTAGGTGAAGCCGAGCATGTAGTGGTAGTGGCCGATGAGGTTCTGCGTCAGGTAATCCTTGGGGACGCGCGGATCGTGCTCGCCGTCCAGACCGCTGATCGGGATGTCCGGCTCGGGTGGCGGTTTGCCGGCCCGCCAGGCGCGGAAGACCAGGCCGACCGGGACGATCTCGAGCTGCGGCATGTGCCAGTTGGGGTGGTGGGTGAAGAAGAGCGGATCGGTGTCGGGGTTGAAGCGCAGCGGCGGCAGGTCCGCGCTGCCGACGCCCTGCAGAATGAGGTTCACGTCGGGCCGCAGGTTCTCCACCATGGTCAGATAGATCAGGACGAACAGGATGTTGTCGTCGGTGGCGATCAGGCTGGCGCCGGGCGGCACGGTCTTCAGCACCGCGCGCGAGAACTCGTCCGCGATCCGGTAGCGCGAGCGGTCGAAGCGCCGCCAGCCGGTGACCAGCAGGAAGGCGGGGATGAGCAGCGGCGCCACGCGCAGTGCCCGCGGCAGGCGCTGCAGCAGCAGGTGGCAGCCGAACGCCGCCAGCATCGCGGCCATGATGTAGGAGGGGATGTAGTAGCGGTGCCAGATGAAGATGTCGCTGCGCGACCCGTGGATGGTGAGGGCGGTGAGGTTGAGCACCATGACCAGCAGCGCCAGCAGCACCGGCCAGCGCCGCTTCCAGCCGGCGATGGCGCCGTAGACGGCGAGGGCGGTCCCCACCCAGGCGAGCTCCACGCCCATGCCGCGCGCGTAGTCGGCCGCGATCAGCAGCACGTCGCTCGGCCGCTCGATGAAAGCGCGCTGCCAGAAGCCGCGGCGCAGGACGACGTCGAGGAACTTCTCCAGAGTCTCGGGATCGCCCCAGTCGAGGCGCGGGTTCATGCGCGAGCGGATCGGCAGGTACAGGTACGGAAGGAGCCCGATCACCAGCGCCAGCGCGGCCTGGCCGATCACCTTCCAGCGCCGAAGCAGCGCCGGCTCGTTGACCAGGGCGAAGATGGCGAAGGCGATGGCGAAGAAGCCCATGACGGTGTGGTTCGTCGCGCCGAGGCCGCAGACGAACGCGGTGAGGACGATGAAGCCCGGCTCGCGGGTGCGGTGCCAGCCGCAGGCGGAGGTCAGCGCCAGGACGACGAACACGGCGTCGAGCGCGTAGACACGCTGGATGTTGGCCTCGCCCCAGTAGCTGGGGGCGAAGGCGACCAGCAGTGCCGCCAGGAGCGCCGCGACGGGGTGGAGGTCGAAGGCGCGGCACATCCGGTAGAGCAGAGCGCAGGCGAGCGCCGCGCAGGCGGCGCTGAAGAGGCTCATGCGGAAGGCGATGGAGCCGATCGGGACGAGCAGCGTCCACAGCTTGCCGAGCATGACGTAGAGCGGGTAGCCGGTGGGGTGCGGAATGCCGAGGATGTGGACGGCGGTGACCAGCTCGCCGCTGTCGCCGACGTAGATCGTGCGGGTGGCCCCCGCGGCGTAGATGGCGAAGAGCGCCACCGCGAGCAGTGCCGCCCACGCCGTATCGACGTCGACCACATAGGCGCGGATGCGTGCAATCATGGGTCGGAACTCGCTTCTGTCACGGACGGGCGCGACAAGCAAAAGGCGGCCCTTATTTGAAGCGGCGCCGCCGCACCTCGTACGCCGCACGTCCGCACCTCCGACCCCCCCACACCTCCGCCCCCGGGGAGGGAACCGCTCAGACGCCGCGGTTCCCTCCCCGAACCCCTCTCTCCGGTGGCTCCGCTCCGAGGCGAATGCGCTTCCCCTTTGAGCACCGGACCTGGCGGTCGGCGCGCATAACGGGATCCGCCTCACTGCCTGAATCTACGCGCCACTGACGGGAGCCGACTCCCTCGGTCTCGTGCACGGCTTCACCACCGCGCCACTCTCTGCCGATCTTGCTCTCACGCCTCTTCGAAAGGTCGAGGCCTTGGAGTTTTGATTTCCTTTCCGAACCCAACAGCCAACAGCCTAACAACATAACAACCTGCCCTGTCCCGCCTCTTCGAAAGGTCGAGGCCTTGGAATTTTGATTTCTTCTTTCGCTTCGCGATGGAGTGCTTCGATTGCATTGCGTGGGATGATCGATCGACATGTTTCGACCACGCGTCTCGTTCCGAGCACAGCGATCTCTTCGAACGCGCGCGTGGACGCGGTTCGGGCGGAGCCGCGCCAGAAGGGTGGTGGTCGACCGGGTTGATTCCGAAACCCAACAGCCAACAGCTCAACAACGTAACAACCTGCAGTTCAGGAGTTCGAGGGCGACAACCGTAGGTTTCGCCCTCGAGGGGCCGCGGGGGCGGCAGCCCCGCACCGACAAGGGGGTCCACCCGAGGGGCGGCGGGGTCCTTCCGCGGGAGTCCAGGGTTGTTGGGCTTTTCAAGCCGGGTTCACCGGCGCGCCACTCGTCGGCGCCTTCTCTGCTGGGCCTCTTCGAAGTCCGCCCGCGGTCCCCGCGGCCGCATCGGCAGCTGATTGTGGTGCGGGCGTCCCGCCTGCACGGGGCTGGGTTGGAGGGGGGAGAGCGGTCCGATGGACCGCTATGCAGGCCGGAGGCCTACACCACAAGAGAGATTCCCTCCCCGCGCCCCTCTCTCCGGTGGCTCCGCTCCGAGGCGAATCCGCTTCCCCTTTGAGCACCGGACCTGGCGGTCGGCACGCGTAACGGGATCCGCCTCACTGCCTGAATCTACGCGCCACTGACGGGAGCCGACTCCCTCGGCCTCGCGCACGGCTTCACCACCGCGCCACTCTCTGCCGATCTTGCCCTCACGCCTCTTCGAAAGGTCGAAGCCTTGGAGGTTTTGATTTCCTTTCCGAACCCAACAGCCAACAGCCTAACAACATAACAACCTGCCCTGTCCCGCCTCTTCGAAAGGTCGAAGCCTTGGAGTTTTGATTTCTTCTTTCGCTTCGCGACGGAGAACTGCGCTCCGGCACGCGTGACATGATCGATCGACGTGTATCGACCGCATGCTTCGTTGCGAGCACAGCGATCTCTTCGAACGCGCGCCTGGACGCGGTTCGGTCGGAGCCGCGCCAGAAGGGTGGTGGTCGACCGGGTTGATTCCAAACCCAACAGCCAACAGCTCAACAACGTAACAACCTGCAGTTCAGAGTTCGAGGGCGACAACCGTAGGTTTCGCCCTCGAGGGGCCGCGGGGGCGCAGCCCCGCACCGACAAAGGGGGTCCACCCGAGGGGCGGCGGGGTCCTTCCGCGGGAGTCCAGGGTTGTTGGGCTGTTCAAACCGGACTCACCAGCGCACCACTCGGCCGCGCCTTCTCTGCTGGCCTCTTCGAAGTCCGCCCGCGGTCCCCGCGGCCGCATCGGCAGCTGATTGTGGTGCGGGCGTCCCGCCTGCACGGGGCTGGGTTGGAGGGGAGAGAGCGGTCCGATGGACCGCTATGCAGGCCGGAGGCCTACACCACAAGAGAGATTCCCTCCCGCGCCCCTCTCTCCGGTGGCTCCCAACAACCAACAACTCAACAACCCAACAACCTGCCCTTTCCCGCCTCTTCGAAAAGTCGAGGCCTTTGGGGTTTTGATCTCAAGCCCAACAACCAACAACTCAACAACCCGTCCTTCGACATTCCAGCACTGAATGACTTCCCCGCGTGGAATCGACCCACGATCCGCGCTAGAACCGCCGCGTGCCGGGAACCGGTGGGAGATACAGGCTGGCCGCCGGCGCCGGCGCGATCATCGCCCTCGCGTTCCTTCTCCGCGTCTACCATCTGGGCGAGCACGAGCTGTGGCTGGACGAGGCGTCGACGTTCCGGATCGTCACCGGTCCGGAGTGGCTGCGACAGATCTCGATCGCCAACACGCCGCCGCTCTACTACCTGCTGGTGCGCCTCTGGGTCGTGGTCGCCGGCGCCGGCGAGACCGCGCTGCGCCTGCCGTCGGCGCTGTTCGGAACGCTCTTCGTCGCCGCCACGATCTGGGTCGGCGCCGAGATCTTCGACCGCCGCGTCGGCCTGTGGAGCGGTCTGGTGGCCGCGCTGGCGCCGATCCACATCTATTACTCGCAGGAGGCACGCGCCTATTCGCTGCTCGTACTCCTCCTCGCCGTCGCCTACGGGGCGTTGTGGCGGGCCCTGCGCCGCAATGCGCCGGCCGCCTGGCTCGGCTTCGCCGCCGCGGCGACGGCGGCGCTGTACACCCACTACCTCGCCGCCTTCGGGCTGCTTCCCACCGCCGCGCTCGTCGCCCTGTGGCCGGAGCCCGGGCGCTGGAAGGGCTACGTCGCGGCCGCCGCGGGTACGGGCGCGCTGGTGATTCCGTGGGTGCTGTGGAGCTTCTTCCTCACGCCCCACTCACTGGCGGGAGCCGATTGGATCTCGGACCTGTGGCGCAAGATTCCGCCGGTCCTGGCGATTCCGAAGAGCCTCGAGGTGTTCGGCCTCGGCAGCCAGGCCCGGTTCCTGCCCCTGGTACTCAAGCAGTTCACCATGCACTTCCCCCTGCCCCTGCGCCTGCTCGGCCTGGCGGCGATGATCGGCTTGGGAGTAGTGGCGGCGGCGCCGTGGGGGGACACTTCGATCGGCCTGCCGTGGATGGCGCGGCGCAAGGCGGCGCTGTGGATCCTCCTCCTCGGGCCGCTGCTGGCGATGTGGACGATCTCTCTTCTCGTCACGCCGGTCTACATCGCCGGCCGCTACGACCTGGTGTCGTTCCCCGCCTTCCCGCTTCTGGCCGGGCTGGCGCTGGCCAAGATCAGCCGCCTCGAGCGCGGGACTCTTCTCGCTCCGCTCGCGGCCGCCGCGTTGCTGGTGCCGGTCGGCGTGAAGCTGGTGCAGTATTATGAGGTGCCGCCGAAGGACAACTTCCGGCTCACCGCGCGCATCCTCGACGCCACGGTGCACAACGGCGACGCCGTCGTGTTCACCGACCTGCGCGGGCTGCCGGTGATCTATCAGCTCGGGCGCCTCGGGTACCGCTGGGAGGACGAGCACTGCACCAACCCCGCGTCGGGGCGGCGCTTCACCTGCCGGATGTACCCGCGCGAGACGGAGAGCGCGCCGGCGGTGTTCGACCCCAGCCGGGTGCTGGCGGCGCCGGAGACGGTGCGCATCGACGTCGACGACCTCCTGCTCGGGCTGCCCTCGGAGCGCGGCACGGTGCACGTCGTCCTCGGCAAGTTCGCCACCGCGCCGGGCCGGCTCGCCGTCCAGAGGGTCGACAACCTGCTGCTGCGCGAGCTCGAGCGACGCGGCTTCCGCGTCGTCGACACCGACCCGGTGCAGGGGATCATGCGCTACCGGAGGTAGATGGAGGCGTGGCCGGTGAGCCGGTGAGCGATAGGTTGTTGGGTGCCTGTGAGCCGGTCGGTAAGGCTCCAGCAACCGCGCTCACAACGAACGACCGGCTCACCGGCTGGCGGATTTCCGTCAGCCCGGTCACTGGTGGTCACGCTCTGCTCTCCGTCAATGGCCCGCGATCAGCTTCCCGACGTCGCGCACGACGGCGAGCACGTCTTCCTCGCGGGTGGTGGGCCGGTAGGGGATGAGGCGGTGCACGCCGAGGTCGGCGAAGCGCTTCACCGCCTCGGCGTCGAGCCGGCCGCGCGGCGTGACGCTGATCTCGAGCTCGCCGAGATCCGCGCCGCGCCCGGATCGCTCCTCGGCCTTGCGCAGCCCGTCGAGACACGCCGCGGTGGCATCGAGGTCGAGGGCGAACCCGTACCAGCCGTTGCCGTGCCGCACGGCGCGCCGGAAGGCCGGCGGCGAGGCCCCTCCGACGACGATCGGCGGGTGCGGCTTCTGCAGCGGGCGCGGCAACGCCTGGATGCCGCCGAAAGAGACGAAGCGGCCGCGGAAGGACGGCCTGTCCTCGGTCCACAGCGCCAGCATCGCCGCCAGGTACTCCATCGCCCGCTCGCCCTTGTGCTCGAACGGGATCCCCAGGGCGTCGAACTCCGGCTTCAGATAGCCGACGCCGAGCCCGAAGATCAGCCGCCCGCCGGAGACGACGTCGACACTCGCGAGCTCCTTGGCGAGCACGAGCGGGTTGCGCTGCGGCAGGATGATGATGCCGGTGCCGAGCCGGAGCGTTTTCGTATGAGCGGCGACGTATGCCAGCGCCACCGCCGGATCGAGCAACGGCGTCTCCGGCGGCGCGGGCGACGGCGCCACCTGTGGGTCGGGAAGCACCACGTGCTCTCCGGTCCACACCGAGTCGAAGCCTTCCGCCTCGGCGGCCCGCGCCACTCGCGCGGCGACCTCGGCCGTCGCGCAGGGTCCCATGTTGATTCCGAACAGACCGAATTTCACGGCAATCCCTCCCGTGTCGTTTCGAGAAGCGTGACCGGCGACCGGGCTTTTGCCCAACAACCCGCCGGCACCCCGCCAGGTTGTTCGCTGTTGGGTTGTTCGCTGTTGGGTCGTTAACTGTTGGAGGCTCAAAAGCCAACAACAAACAACCCCACAACACTGAGCTGAAACTCGCCCGGGCTGTGCCCGGGTTCGTAGGCAAAGGCTGGGGCTCGGGCTGAGGCTGGGCATCGACCCCAAAGACCGCGCGAAGCGCGCACCGTCCTCAGCCCGAGCCTCAGCCTCAGCCTGCTCCGGAAATCCGTGTCTTTCTCAGCTCGAATGATCCGGCGCAGCCCGGGGGCAACACTGACCTGAAACTCGCCCGGGCTGTGCCCGGGCTCGTAGGCAAAGGCTGGGGCTCGGGCTGAGGCTGGGGATCGACCCCAAAGACCGCGCGAAGCGCGCACCGCCCTCAGCCCGAGCCCGAGCCTCAGCCTCAGCCTGTTCCGGAAGTCCGTGCGTTTCTCAGCTCGAATGATCCGGCGCAGCCCGGGGCAACACTGAGCTGAAACTCGCCCGGGCTGTGCCCGGGCTCGTAGGCAAAGGCTGGGGCTCGGGCTGAGGCTGGGCATCGACCCCAAAGACCGCGCGAAGCGCGCACCGTCCTCAGCCCGAGCCTCAGCCTCAGCCTCAGCCTGCTCCGGAAGTCCGCGTCTTTCTCAGCTCGCATGATCCGGCGCAGCCCGGGGCAACACTGAGCTGAAACTCGCCCGGGCTGTGCCCGGGCTCGTAGGCAAAGGCTGGGGCTCGGGCTGAGGCTGGGGATCGTCCCCAAAGACCGCGCGAAGCGCGCACCGTCCTCAGCCCGAGCCTCAGCCTCAGCCTCAGCCTGCTCCGGAAGTCCGCGTCTTTCTCAGCTCGCATGATCCGGCGCAGCCCGGGGGCACCCTTCGGCGGTCGCCCCGACGGCTCGAACCAATAGGCAAAGCTACCCAAGTTGAAAGAGGGAACGCGAAAGAGGAAAAGAGCGTCATCCGCACGATCCATGACGAGCGGCCCGACGGAGGGGGAGGCGGTGTGATCGAGCTGAGCGAGGAGCACGAGATCTTTCGGCGGACGGTGCGCGAGCTCTGCGAGAGGGAGGCGCGCCCGCTGGTCGAGGAGGCGGAAGCGCAGCGGCGTTTCCCCCGCGAGCTGCTTCCGGCGATGGCCGGTCCGGGATTCTTCCGCATCCGCGTCGCCGCCGGAGGACGGCGGCGCCGGCGGTGACGCGCTCATGCAGTGCCTCTTCGCCGAAGAGCTGGCGCGGGTTTGCGGCGGCTTCGCCGTGTCGGTGCTGCCGTCCGTGGTCGGTCCGGAGCTGCTGATCCGCCTCGCCAGCGAGGAGCAGCGCGAGCAGTGGCTGGAGAAATTGATCAGCGGCAGCGCTCTCGCCGCCATCGCGCTCACCGAGCCGGACGCCGGGTCGGACGTCATGGGGATTCGCACCATCGCGCGGAACGAAGGGGAGCACTGGGTTCTCGACGGCACCAAGACGTTCATCACCAACGGTCCGTCCGCCGACCTGTTCCTGGTCGCCGCGGTGCTCGCGGAGATGGCGGACCGCCACGGGATAGAGCGCGCCGCGGGCCTCAGCCTCTTTCTCGTCCCGGGCGACGCTCCGGGTCTGCAGCGGGCGTGTCGGCTCGAGAAGCTGGGCATGCATTCGTCCGAGACGGGGGAGCTGGTGTTCGACGGCTGTCGCGTTCCGGCGTCGAGCCGCCTCGGCGGCCAGAAGGCGAACCTCCTGGCGCTGATGAAGGTCCTCGACCACAGCCGCATGTACGTCGCGTCGATCTCGCTCGGCCTGGCGCAGGCGGCGTTCGAGGCTTCGTGCGCCTATGCGAAGGAGCGCAAGACCTTCGGCAAGCCGATCGGACAGCACCAGGCCATCGCCCTTCAAGCTCGCCGCGCATGGCCACCGACGTCGACGCGGCGCGCCTGCTCGTGTGGCGCGCCGCCGGCCCCCGAAGCGGGGTCGTTCGGTGCACCCAAGGAGGTCTCGATGGAGAAGCTCTTCGCCACCGAGACGGCTGTACGCGTCACGGGCGAGGCGGTGCAGATCCACGGCGGCTACGGCTACATGAGCGAGCTGCCGGTCGAGCGCTACTTCCGCGACGCCAAGGTGGGGACGATCTGGGAGGGAACCTCGGAGATCCAGCACCTCCTCATCGCGCGCGAGCTCGGCTTCGTGTCGTGAGGGCTCCGGTCCGCGAGCCGGCCGCGTGGTGGACAGCTTGCTCTGGCGTAGGCTCCGGTGCATCCAGTACCGGCGTGCCCTGCACCTGCAGCGACGCGGCAACGGCCTGCCAATGCTCGTTTTGAGGGAGTGCCGATGGCGTGGGAAAAAGGAGGCTGAGTCGCGGGATCGCTTCGGCCTCCCGGACAAGCACCACCCCGACTCTCAGACGAAGCGCGCGACACGCGAAGCGCGCCGCCAACCAGACCGGGAAGCCGGCAGTCAAAGCGTATCCGAAGCGCGGCAGCGCGATGGCGCGCACGCAGGCCGAGCAACTCTTGTCCGAGCAGGCGCTGCGCGCCCCGGAACTCGAAGTACTGGCCGACGCGAAAGAACACGAGCCAATCCGCGCGCGCGCAGCGGATCAAGCGGCGATAGTACGCCCCCGGCTTCTCCATCCCGCAGAGGGCTGAGCGCCAGCGAAAACGTGTGCCCCATCCATCACTGGTGGGTACCGACACCGGTCCCCTGGCGCGTGTGCGACAGCCGCAGCAGCACCTTCAGCTGTTCGACCTCCTCTCTGAGCTCCAGCAGCACCGGAGCCTTGTCGCGCCGCGCGTTGGCGCGCACCACCAGCTTCAGGATTCTGCGGGCGCCGTCGCGCAGGTCGGCTCCGAGAGGAGAAGGCGAAAGCGCCGACAGTGGCGCGCCGGTGAACCCGGCTTGAAAAGCCCAACAACCAGCGGAGCCACCGGAGAGAGGGGCGCGGGGAGGGAATCTCTCTTGTGGTGTAGGCCTCCGGCCTGCATAGCGGTCCATCGGACCGCTCTCTCCCCCTCCAACCCAACCCCGTGCAGGCGGGACGCCCGCACCACAATCAACTGCCGATGCGGCCGCGGGGACCGCGGGCGGACTTTGAAGAGGCCAGCAGAGAAGGCGCCGCGACCGCGAGCAAAAGCCAAAACCGGAGAGAGGGGCGCGGGGAGGGAATCTCTCTTGTGGTGTAGGCCTCCGGCCTGCATAGCGGTCCATCGGACCGCTCTCCCCCCTCCAACCCAGCCCCGTGCAGGCGGGACGCCCGCACCACAATCAACTGCCGATGCGGCCGCGGGGACCGCGGGCGGATTTCGAAGAGGCCCAGCAGAGAAAGCCCGACGAGTGGCGCGCCGGTGAACCCGGCTTGAAAAGCAGGACGACCCCGTCTGGCCAGCGGTCGCCAGACGTGATTTGGACTTCTGGCGCGCCGCCTCGGCGCGCCATCCCACGCCCGTGAGCTCATCACACCCACAGACCGGCCGCCAAAGACGGGAGGACCCCGGAGCGCCCAAGCTGCGCGCGCGCGTCGTGGCGCGCCTGGAGGCGCGCGGGACGTATCCCACCTGGGTGCTCATCGCCGCCCTGACCGGCGTCTTCGCCACCAGCTTCCCGATCACCATCCTCACCATCTCGCTCACCTCGATCGCCTCGGAGTTCAGCGTCCGCGAGACCACCATCGCCTGGGTCATCTCGGCGCCGGTCCTACTGTCGGCGGTGGCCCTGCCGCTGCTCGGCAAGCTCGGCGACCTGCACGGGCACCGGCGCATCTTCCTGATCGGCTCCGCCGCCGCGACGGTGGCCGCCCTGGCGACCGCGTGCGCCTGGGACGCCGCTTCGCTCATCGGACTCAGGATCGTCGCCGCCGTCGTCGGCGCCGCCACCCAGCCGACGTCGATGGCCCTCATCTTCAGCGTCTACCCGCCCGAGGATCGTGTGCGCGCGATGGGCTGGTGGGCGATGATGGGAGCGGCCGCGCCGGCCGCCGGCCTGATCGCCGGCGGGCCCTTGGTCGACCTCTTCGGCTGGCGCATCGTCTTCGTCCTGCAAGCGGTCTTCTCGCTCGTCGCCCTCGGCGTGGCCACCGTGGTGCTGAGCGAGACGCCGCGCCAGCGCGCCCGTTTCGACGTCGCCGGGGGGCTGACCCTGGCCGTCGGTGTGGCGGGGCTCATGTTCGCCCTCGGCCGCAGCCGCGACGCCGGCCTCGGATCCCCGACCCTGTGGGCGTCGGTGGCGATCGGCGTTCTCAGCCTGTTCGCCTTCGTGCGCGCGGAACGGCGGGTCGCCGTGCCGCTGCTGCCGCTCGAGTACTTCCGGCGGCGCAACTTCACCGCCGCGATGATCGCGGGCGCGTTCATGGGCGCCGCCTACATGGGGGCCTTCGTCATCGCGCCCATCGTGCTGCTGCAGATCTTCCACTATTCGATCACCGTGACGGCCGGCATCATGCTGATGCGCACCCTGACGCTGACCCTCGCCTCCCCCCTCGGCGGGCGGCTCGGCACCGAGATGGGGGAGCGCGCCGCGTCGGCTCTCGGCTCGGCGATCGTCGCCGTGTCGCTGGTCGTCGTCGCCTACGGCGCCGCCACGACCTCGCTCGCGGTGCTCTGCGTCGGTCTCGTCCTGCAGGGGCTGGGAAACGGCATCGGCGTTCCGCCGATGACCTCGGCGGTGGCCAGCTCCGTCCCCAACACGGACCTCGGGATCGCCGCGGCCGCCAGCCGCCTCACCTCGCAGGTCGGGGTGGCGTTCGGCATCACCATCCTCACCATGATCTACGGCGGCATCAACACCGGCACCGCCCTCGCCCACGCCTTCCTCGTCGGAGCGGTGCTGGCGGTCGGCGCTCTGATCGCTTCCATGCGCATGGAGCCGGGCCTGCCCACGGCCTGACGAGGCTGTCGATAAATGCGAGGCTCAGCGAGCTCCCACTCGTCATTCCCGCGAAAGCGAAAGCGGGAATCCAGGGCGCGGGCCCACCACCACCCCACCTGGATACCCGCTTTCGCGGGTATGACGGGTTTGAATGAGCGAGGGTTCCCACCACAAAGACTTTTTGTGCAAAGCCACCGAGGAAGGGCGGGGAAGCCCGGTGAGCCATTGCCGTTCGCCAAGGAGTAAGGCGCGTCAGGCGGCGGCGCGGCGGACGCCGAAGCGCGGCGAGAGCTGCAGCAGGACCCAGGCGGTGCCCGGAACGAGGGCGACGAGGCCCAGGGTCGCCGCCAGGAAACGCGGGCTGAGCCCGAGCGCGTCGAGCGCCCAGCCGGTGACGAAGTTGGAGACCGTCATCGCCAGCGTCATCAGCGCCAGCTCGGCGGCGAACACGCGACCGCGCAAGTCGTCCGGCACCAGCATCTGCAGCAGCGTCGTGCTGAACACCCAGATCGTGCTGCCTCCCATGTGCGCGGCCATCAGCACCAGCAGCGCGAGCGGCAGCCCGTGCACCGCGGCGAACACGACGTAGAGCGAGCCGGCGAAGAAGAACCCCGCGCCGATGCCGCGCGCCAGGTCCGCCGGCGTCGAGCCGAACAGACGCCGCGCCACCACCGGACCGAGCGCGGTGCCCAGCCCGCGCCCCATCGCGAGCAGCCCGATTCCCGCCGCCGCGCTTCCCCAGACCGGGTAGATGCGGTCGCCGAAGATGCTGTGCAGCAGGATGACGCCGCCGGCCAGCCCCCAACCCGCCTTGACCAGGACGGTCGCCGCCACCGGCGGCCGCCGCCGCAGGTAGCGCGCGCCTTCGAGCAGATCGTTGACGCCGAGCAACGAGCGCCAGCCGGTGCGCGTCTCGGCGGCGCGCTCACGGCGTGGCAGGACGACGCCGCCGATCAGCCAGGCCGAGCAGAGAAAGCTGGCGGCGTCGAGAGCGATGGCGGTGCGCCAGCCGGCCAGCGCCGTGATCAGGCCGCCGAGCGCCGAGCCCAACCCGAGGCTGGCCGACCACGTCACCGCTCCGAGCGTATTGGCGACGATCAGCTCCGCTCCGCTCGTGACGTTGGGGATCGAGGAGGTCCGCGACGGCTCGAAGAACGCCGTCAGACTGACGACGACGGCCACCACGGCGTAGGCGATCCACACCTGGTCGGGCCGCCGGATGAGCAGCAGGCCGAGTACGCAGCAGGCGCGCGCCAGGTCGGCGGTCACCATGATGCGCTTGCGGTCGAAGCGATCGACGACCACACCGGCCATCGGGCTGGTGAAGAAGATCGGCAGGAAGCGCGCGACGAGCATGCCGGCCACCACGGTCCCCGACCCGGTCAGCCGGAGAAGCAGGGTGAGCAGGGCGACGTAGTCGAGCCAGTCGCCGAGCTGGCTGACCACCTGCCCCAGCCACAAGCGGCGGAAGTTCCGATTGCGCCGCAACAGCTCGACGTAGCCGGGCGGGCGCGCGGGATCCGAGGCCGTCATGCGGCCGCTGCCATACGCCGCGCCGACCGCAGCCGCAACCGGCTCGCCCTCCCATTGTCGGATCTCTGCAAGGGCTTTTCTGAGACACTGCCGTCGGACCGACGCATCGATGACGTACGGCGACCTTCCGACGAGGGCGCAGGCGAGACGGCATGGAGACTGACCGGTCACCGGCGCGCGGGGCCGCGGGGCCGCCTGACGACCCGATACCGGCACAAGCGCTGCATGGTCAGCCCTGTGTATGGTGCCACGGTGCGTGCGGACATCACTTGCCGCGCTCCTTCTCCTCGCCGCGGCGAGCGGTTCGGCGGCAGCGATCACGTTCTTCGTCGATCCGGCCGGAAGCGACCAGGCGGCGGGCACCCTCGAAGCGCCCTGGCGGACGATCCAGCACGCCGCGGCAACGCTGCAGCCGGGAGACGACGTCGTCGTCCAGCCCGGGATCTACGCCGAGTCGGTGTCCATCTCGATCTCCGGGACCGCCGCCGCGCCGATCCGCTACCTCGGTTCGGGCGCGGTGCTGGAGAGTCCCGATCCGGTGGCCAGCCTGAGCGCCTTCGACATCCGCCCGAACGTCGGTTACGTCGTCCTCGACGGCTTCGAAGCGCGCGGCGGGTATCACGAGACGATCTTCGGCCGCGCCGGCGCGCACGATCTGACGATCGCCAATTGCCGGCTTCACGACAACAACCTCGGCATCTGGCTCGACGGCGTGTCCGACGTAGAGGTCGACGGCTGCGACATCCGCGACAACTCGGTGCTCGGCCTGCGGATCTCCGGTAGCAGTCGCCGGGTGACGGTTCGCAACACCGTCAGCGCCGGCAACGACGACGGGCTCGCGTGCGACGGCGACGCCGACGGCTTCGACGTCGAGGACACCGCCGCGGACGTCTCGTTCATCGACTGCCGCGCCGAGCACAACGGCGAGGACGGCTTCGACCTGCAGGGGGACGGCATCCTGCTCAGCGGCATCGAGAGCCGCGACAACAACTGCGCCGGCGTCAAGGTCTACCAGAACGCGACGATCGAGAACGCGCTCGTGACCGGCAACACGACCGGCATCATCACGACCTCGTTCTACAACGTGCCGGTGAGCGCGAGCATCGTCAACAGCACCTTGGCGGACAACAGCGGGACCCAGATCTTCCTGCGCGTTCCCCAGCCCGCTGCGGGAGCCGCCGTCTCCATCTACTCGGTTCTGCTGCGCAACCTGATCGCCAGCGGCCCCGGCAAGGCCGTCGAGGCGGAATGGCCGGTCGCGGTGACCGAGGACCACGACCTGTGGTTCCGGAACGACACGACGGCCGGCTTGCTCGTCCTGCACGACGAGAACGGCGGCATCCGCCGTTACACGGGTCAGGAGATCAACGCCGGCGTGTGGAGCGCGGAGAGCGGCCAGGGAGCCGGGTCCTTCGCCATCGACCCGCAGTTCGCGAACGCGTCGGAGTACCGCCTGTCGAGCGACAGCGTCGCCGTCGACGCCGGCACCGCCGACGCCGCCCCGACCGACGATCGCGACGCCACGGCACGCCCGGTCGGCTCCCGCGTCGACATCGGCCCCGACGAAGCCGCGATGTCCGAAGACGACCACCACCCCTGGGCGGATCCCGGCCCGGACCGCTCCATCTCGCCCGACGCTACCTTGCACCTGACGGGCTACGGATCGGTCGATCCCGACGGTGATCCCCTGACCTACACTTGGGACTTCGGCGACGGCAGCGCCGCCGCGACGGGCTACGACGTACGGCACCGCTACGCCTCGCTGGGCCGGTACGTCGTCAACCTGACCGTGTCCGACGGCGTGCTGGAGAGCACGCGCAGCGCCGTCATCGACGTGGCGCCGCAACCCACCGCCACGGCCACGCCGTCCGCTACACCCACGTTCACCGGCACGCCCCCGCCACCGCCCTCGCCGACGGCCACCACGACCGACACCGAAACGCCGGCCCCCACGCAGAACGCGCCGCCAACGGAGACGGCGACCGCCACCGCTTCTCCGACGCTGAGCGCCACCGCCCCGATCCACGACTCACGGCTGCGCCCGTTCCGGCGCCCGATCAAGATCCGCATCCCGCGCGGCAAGACCTCGACCATGAAGCGCGTCGCGATCGTCGTCCGCAACGCCGACATGGGCGAGCGCGCCGGGCACGAGATCCGCGTGACGGCCGACCCGGGCACGTGTCCCCCCGGGATTCTGTACGGACAGCCCGACTTCTCCCGCCGCCAGCCGGGCGATCAGGACCAGCTGATGGTGCGCGGCGGGCGCCGCAAGCGGGCGATCGTGTGGCTGAACGTGGACAGCGCCTCGTTCCATACGCCGAATCGCAGGATACCGGCGCGCTGCGTCCTGCGGTTCACCGCCGTCGGCCCCGGGACCGACCCGTCTCCGCAGGACAACTCCGCCCAGCTCGAGATCGACGTCTACGACAAGAACGACCTCTGAGGCGGGGAGCGTGACCGGAGACCGGTAACCCGGTAACCCGGTAACCAGCTCAGCCCAACAACCAACAGCTCGACAACCCAACAACCTGCCCTCCGTTCAGGCGGCGCGAACCGACCGCAGCTGGCTCCAGGGATCGACGTCCGCCGTCGGCTCTTCGCCGTTCATCTTCGAGGCGTACTCGATGCGGACGACCTCGGCCAGTGATCCGGCGCCGAGCTTGCGCATCAAGCGGGCGCGGTGGATCTCGACCGTCTTTACGCTGATCCCCAGCTCCCAGGCGGTCTCCTTGTTCGATCGCCCGCTGGCCACCAGGTGCATGACCTGGCTCTCGCGAGGGCTCAGGGTGGCGAGGAAGCCCTGCAGGCGTTTGCGCTCGAGCAGGGCCTCGCGGCGCCGGCGGTCGAGCGCCAGCGCTTCGCCAATCTTGTCGATGAGCTGTTGTTGGGCCACCGGTTTTTCCAGGAAGTCGAAGGCCCCTGCCCGCAGCGCCCGCACGGCCATGGGCACGTCCGCGTAGCCGGTGAGCAGAATGACCGGCGAGATCACCTCGCGTCCGTTCAGCTCCTCCTGCAGCTTCAGGCCGCTCATACCGGGAAGCCGCACGTCGAGCAGGATGCATCCAGCTCGGTCGGGATCGAGGCGTTGCAGGAACTCCTCGGCGGATCCGAACCCCTCGACCGCGTGTCCCAGCGACTTGAGCAGCCATTCGAACGAACGGCGCAGCGCTTGATCGTCTTCCACCACGAAGACGGTAGGCTGATCTTTGCGTTCCGTGTGGGCCTTCATGACTTGCTCCTCTCGGGCTGCTCGACCACCGCTCGGGTGGCGTCCGCGGGCAGGCGATTTCCCCCTCGCCATTGGGCTTCCGAGGCAAACCTCCCCAAGAGACGTGCCATCCGGCGTCCGCCGTCGCGGCGCGCTCCTCGACGCCCGGCAAGGGCCAAGGCGGGGGGCGCGTGTCCACTTCAGTGGACGGCGGATGGGCCCTGTGTCCACCAGACTGGACGAAGTTCGAGCTTGACGGAGGGAAGCCACCTCAGTAACGGAGTCACCAATGGTGGACCCCGCAAACCGTCTTCGTACGAACGGCAGCAACCTCGACCCGTGCAGCGAAGCGGAGATCGCACACCTGCGGGCGGAGCGGGATCTGTACCGGCGGCTGCTCGACCTGAGACAGCAGCAGGATCCGGAGTCCTTCCTGCGCGAAGCGCTGGCCCTGGTCGTCGAGGTCAGCGGGGCGATCTACGGCTATATCGAGCTGTACGACGAGGAGAACGGCACCGCCGGCTCGCGCTGGTGGATGGCGCACGGCTTTTCGGAAGAGCAGATCGAGGGCGTCCGGACGGCGATCTCGGGCGGCATCATCGCCGAAGCCCTCGCCACGGGCGAGACGATCATGACCCCCTCGGCGCTCCTCGACCCGCGCTTCAACGAGCGGAACAGCGTCCTGGTCGGCAAGATCGAGGCGGTCCTGTGCGCACCGATCGGCGAAGACGTCCCGCACGGCGTTCTCTACCTGCAGGGACGCGCCTCGTCCGGCCTGTTCTCGAACGAGGAACAGGAGAGAGCCGAGAGCGTCGCCCGCCACCTGGCGCCGCTCGTCGAGGTGCTCACGAGCCGCCAGCAGACGGTCGCGAGCCAGGACCCGACTGCCCCCTGGCGCGAGAAGCTACGCCTCGACCTGGTGATCGGCCGCAGCCGCGCTCTGGCGGCGGTGCTGAAGCACCTGGCCCTGGTGGCGCCGCTGGACGTCAACGTCCTCTTGACCGGGGAATCGGGCACCGGCAAGAGTCAGATCGCCCGCGTGATCCACGACAACGGCCCGCGCGCCACGCAGCCGTTCATCGAGGTCAATTGCGCCACCCTGCCGGAGGGGCTGGCCGAGAGCGAGCTGTTCGGGGCCCTGCCGGGCGCTCATTCCACCGCCACGCGGCGCATGGAGGGCAAGGTCGCCGCCGCCCAGGGTGGAACCCTCTTTCTGGACGAGATCGCCGACTGCAGCCTGGCCGTGCAGGCGAAGCTGCTGCACCTGCTGCAGTCGAAGGAGTACTACCCGCTGGGCGGGAACAGGCCGCTGCGCGCCGATGTCCGGCTGATCGCCGCGACCAACACCGACCTCGGGCAGGCGGTGGCCGAGCGGCGGTTTCGGGAAGACCTGCTCTACCGGCTGAGCGTCCTGCCGTTGCGGGTTCCCTCTCTCGCCGAGCGCCGGGAGGACATCCCGGAGCTGGCGGTGTTCTTCTGCGACGCGGCCTGCCGTCGCCACGGGCTCCCGCACCTCGAGCTGTCGCGCGGCGCGATCCGGGCGGCCGAGTCGACCGAATGGCCGGGCAACGTACGGCAGCTCGCTCACGCCATCGAGGCAGCGGCGATCCGGACCGCCGGCGGCGGCGACCGCAAGGTCGAACGCCACCACCTGTTCCCCGACGAGCTGGAGGCCCCGGCCTCGAGCGGCCGGCCGATTACGTTTCAGGAGGCCACCCGCCGCTTTCAGGCGGGGTTTTTGCGCGATGCCCTGGAGGAGACCGGGTGGAACGTCGTCGAGACCGCGCATCGCCTCGATCTGGCCCGGTCGCACGTCTACAACCTGATCCGCGCCTTCGCCCTGACGCGCGGCGATCGGTGACCCCGCCTACCCCGCGGCAGCCGTGTCTGCCGCCGGGGGTTCCTTCTCCTGCACCAGGCGCCGGAACGCGGCGCTGCGCGCGAGCAGCTCATCGAAGGTTCCGCAGTCCTCGATCCGGCCGTCGCGCAGGAACACGAGGGTGTCGCAGCGCCGTACGCTGGCGAGCCGGTGGGCGACGATGAGCAGGGTCTTGTCGCCGCGCAGGCGCCGCAGCTCCTCGGTCAGCTCGTTCTCGGTCGCCATGTCGAGATTCGACGTCGCCTCGTCGAAGACGACCACCTCGGGCCCTCGGTAGAGGGCGCGCGCGATCACGACGCGCTGGCGCTCACCGCCGGAGAGCCGCGCTCCCTTCTCCCCGATTCGGGTTTCGAGCCCGTCGGGGAGAGCGGCGACGAGCCGCTCGAGACACGCCGTCCGAACCGCAAAGGCGAGCTTCTCCGGATCGATGTCCCGCTCCGGCATGCCGAGGGCGATGTTCCGGCGCAGCGTGTCGTCGACGAGAAAGATCGCCTGCGGCACGTAGCCGAGGTTGCGCTGCCAACCCTGCCGGTTGGCCGCGATGTCGACCCCGTCGATCAGCACCTGGCCGCGGCTCGGGTCGAGAAGCCCGAGGATCACGCCGATCAGCGTCGACTTGCCGCTGCCGCTGGCGCCGACGAAGCCGACCGCCTGGCCGCGCGGGATGGTCAGGTGGACTTCGTTCAGAGCGGGCCGCTCGGATTCGGGGTACGTAAAGGAGACGTTCTCCACCTCGATCGCCCGGTCGAGGCGAAGCGGCTTCACCTCCCCGCCCTCCGACCGTTGCGACGCGACGCGGCGCAGGCTGTCGACGTCGCGCTGTAGGGAGCGGGACGCGGCGAGCCCGTATCGAAGCACCGCGTAGTTGAACACGATGCGGTTTGCCGACGGGATGACGCGGAACCCGGCGTAGGCGAACAGGCTCAGAATCGGAAGAGCCGGCCCGCCGCCTCCGCGGCTCCACAGGACCACGACGACGACGATCAGCATCGAGACGACGAAGACGGTCTCGATCGCCAGCCGCGGCGCATCTTTGAGGACGGTCTCCCACGCACCGAGGCGCCCGCGTTCTTCCTGCAGGGACTCGAAGGTGCGCTGAAAGAAGCCGGCCCGGCCGAGCAGCCGCAGCTCGGCGAGACCGCCGAGGCCGCGCTGCACGGATTCGAGCGAGTCCCGATCCAGCTCGTAGCTTCTCGACCCGAGCCACGTCGCGGCGCGTCGCGTCGACCAGAGCGAGAGCCCGACGAGCAACGCCAGGAAGCCGCCCGCCACGAGCGTCGCCGTCGGCGACGCGAACAGGAGGACCGTGAAGATCCCCGCCGCCACCAGCGATTCGGTGATCAGGTTGAAGAGCGAGGACAGCACCGGACCGGCGAGCGCGTCGGCGCCGCGCTCGACGTTCGAGATGGCCTCGGACGTCTGCCGCCGCAGGTGCATCTCGTACGGCGCCCACAGGTAGAGGCCGAAGACGGCGCTCGACACCTCGGCGCGCGTGCGACCCGCCACGCGGGCGCGCGCGAAGCCGGTGCTCATGTTGAACGCGGCGCGCAATCCGTAGAAGACGCCGATCGCGGCGCAGAGATAGAGCACCCGTTGCCGCGGCTCGGCGTCGGGCAGAAACGCCAGCAGTCGGTTCGCGACTGGCACGGTGCTGAGCTGGTTCGGGTCCTGCAGAACCGCGACGAGAAGGAAGACCACGCCCGCCGCCGCGCTCTCGATCAAGGCCGAGAGCAGCGACAGGGGAGAGAGCAGCGCCCAGCGCAGCCGCAGGTGCGGGGAGACGATGGCGAGCCGCTGGCGAATCTCGTGCAACATGGGGGAAAAAGCTCACACCACGAGGGTGGACGGGCTGCCGGCGTGTGGGTTCCCTCTTGCGGACCGAGGCTGTCGATTTTCTCCGAAACGAGGCCCTTCGACTACGCTCAGGACAGGCTTCGACAAGCTCAGCCTGAGCGGTTGGGGTGTTGATTTCAAAGGACTTTGTCCGCTCACCCTTCTGAGCTTGTCGAAGGGTGTCCTCGCATTTGTCGACGGTCCCGATCCGGCAGAAGGGGCGGAACCGCACGCGCGTACTTTCATTCTCTGTGGGCGTGCGGAACTCATGGCGACTCCGTGGTTGCGTTCTGTCTCGTCGAGCTCAGACCGGCTTCAGGATCAACGCCTGGTCGGGCTCGAGCGTGCCGCCAAACGGACCGCCCTCGCCGCAGCCGTCGCTCGCCACCTCGATCGCGCCGCGGGCGGCAACGCGCGCCGCGGCGGCAGAGAAATTCACCAGCACGACGCGCCGGTCCGCGCCGCGGCTGCGCTCGTAGGCCAGCACGCCCTCCGGCGCCTCGAACGGCCGCCACTCGCCCAGCCGCAGCGCCGGCGACGCCCGCCGCACGGCCAGCAGGCGCCGGTACAGATGCAGGATCGAGCAGGGGTCGGCGCGCAGGGTCTCGGCGTTGCGCCGCTCCGGTTCGGGCGGCCACGGCAACCACGGCCGGGCTCCCCAGGCGTGGCCCTCCTGCGGCGTCCACGGAATGGGCGCCCGGCAGCCGTCGCGACCGCCCGGATCGACGCGGCGGTCGTCGGCGACCTCGGCGTTCTCCAGCCCCAGCTCCTCGCCCGCGTACAGGAACGGCGTACCGGGCAGGGTCAGCAGCAGGACCACCGCCGCGCGCGCGCGCGCCTCCGAGCCGAAGCGGCTGCGGTGGCGCGGCGTGTCGTGGTTGGACAGTACCCACGTCGGCCAGCCGCCGGCCGCCCCGATCTCCCCGATCAGGCGGCTCGCGTAATCGCGCCAGGCGGCCGCCTCCCAGGGCGTGCGCACCGCGTCGGGCAGGTCGAAGGCCAGATGAAGCTCGTCCGCGCGGCCGTAGTAGAGCGCCGTCTGGTGCTCGAGCAGCAGCCAGACCTCGCCGACCAGCATGCGATCGCCCGGATACGCGTCGACCAGCCGGCGCAGGCCGCGCAGGATGGCGTGCGTCGACGGATCGCTGTGCGTGGCGGTGTGCGGCACCCCCGCCCATTGCGGCGGATCGTCGGGCAGGGACGGGTCCTTGCCGAGCGCGTGCACGACGTCGACGCGAAAGCCGTCGACGCCGCGGTCGAGCCAGAAGCGCAGCACGCCGTGCATCGCCTCGATCACTTCGGGGTTGCCCCAGTTGAGGTCGGGCTGCTCGGGGAGAAAACAGTGCAGGTAGTACT
Organism: uncultured bacterium; assembly: GCA_963721115.1. GTDB lineage: Bacteria > Desulfobacterota > Binatia > HRBIN30 > CADEER01 > CAVRIA01. The sequence goes on along the minus strand of CAVRIA010000008.1, from coordinate 312,277 downwards.
GCCCGGTGGCGGGGTCGAGTGTCCAGGCCGGCGAGCCGAGGCGGAAGGCGGCGGTCCAGTTGTTGGGCGGTCCGCCGCCCGGGGCGGGATCGCGCCAGTAGTACCAGTCCCGCTTCGGGTCGTTGCGCGAGCGCCGCGACTCGACGAACCACGGGTGCCGGTCGGACGTGTGGTTCGGCACCCAGTCGAGCAGCACGCGGATGCCGCGCGCGTGCGCCTCGCCGATGAGGCGGTCGAGATCGGCGAGCGTTCCGAAGACGGGGTCGACGGCGCAGAAGTCCGCTACGTCGTAGCCGAAGTCGGCCATCGGCGACGGATAGATCGGTGACAGCCACAGGGCGTCGGCGCCGAGCCAGGTGAGGTGGTCGAGGCGGCGCCGGATGCCCTCGAGGTCGCCGATGCCGTCGCCGTCGGAGTCGGCGAACGAGCGCGGGTAGATCTGATAGACGACCGCGGATTTCCACCACGGGGCCTCGTTCGCGTTCCTCGCCGCTTCGTCGCTCATACGCGCACCGTAACAGATCGCCCGCGGCGAGCCTTCAGTCGACCCGCACGGGAAAGCGCTCGAGCCCGCGCAGCACCGCGGTCCGGCAGCGCACCGGAGAGGCGCTGCCGAGGCGCAGCGCGGGGAAACGGCGCAGCAGGGCCGGGATCGCCGCGCGCGCCTCGATGCGGCTGAGCTGCGCGCCCGGGCAGTAGTGGGTGCCGAGGCCGAAGGCGACGTGCGGATTGGGTTCCCTGCCGAGATCGAGCCGATCCGCGCCCTCGAAGACCTCGGGATCGCGGTTGGCGGCGCCGAGCAGGGCGAGCACCGCCCCGCCCGCCGCGATGCGCGCGCCGCGCCATTCGAGGTCGGCGACCGCCGTGCGCGAGATCATCTGCGCCGGGCTGTCGAAGCGCAGGAGCTCCTCCACCGCCGTGTCGATCAGCGCCGGCTCGGCGCGCAGCCGCTCGAGCTGATCGGGGTGGCGCAGCAGGGCGAGCATGCCGTTGCCGATCAGGTTGACGGTCGTCTCGTGGCCGCCGAACACCAGCGCCGTGCACATCGCCACCACCTCGAGCTCGTTGAGCGTATCGCCGTGGTACTCCGCGCGCAGCAGGCGGCGGACCAGGTCGTCGCCGCCGCTCGAGCGGCGCTCCTGCAGGAGGCCGTAGAAGTAGGCGCCGATCTCGCGCAGGCCGTCGCCCGCCTGGCTCGCCGAGTAGAAGCGGTCCATGCCGCGGGCGACCGCCCGCGACCACTCCTGGAACCGCCCGCGCTCCGCTTGCGGGACGTCGAACAGCTCGGCGATCACGTTGATCGGCAACGGGTAGGCGAACTCGCCGATCAGGTCGACCTCGCCGGCCAGCTCGCTGCGCTCCACCGCGCGCCCCACCGCCTCGCCGATGCGGTCGAGCAGCGCCGCGACGATGTCCTCGACGCGCGGGCCGATGGCGCGCACGCGCGGGTTGAGGCTCGCGGTCAGCATCGACCGCACCGGCACGTGCTCCGGAGGATCGGTCGCCACGGTGCGCAGCGCGGCGGGCGCACCGGTCCCCTTGAATTTCGCCGCCTTCGACCGGTCGCTGCTGAGCCGCCGGTCGTCGCGGAAGAACGCCGCCACGTCGTCGTGGCGGAAGAGCAGCCAGCTGCGCAGCTTGTCGCTGTAGTGCACCGGCTCGCGCGCCCGGAAGCGATCGTACTGCGGGTACGGATCGTCGATCGCGGCATCGGTGAAGGGATCGAATCTCACGGCTCTCTCCGTACGGGGGACACGTTGCGGCATAGAACTCTTCCCCACCACGAGGCAAGGCGCGCATGGATCGTTTCCCGTCCCTGCTGTGCTTGGTGTCCTTGCTGTCCCGGTTCGTCATCCCCCGGAACCCGATTGACTCATTTCTGCAGAGGGTGTCTGATCAGCGGACGCGGCGCTGGCGTCCCTTGGGGACGCGCGTTCGCCAAGAAGGAGGGGGGTTCCATGATCCATCGGTCGATCCACGCTTCAGTCGTCCTGAATGCTCTGGTCTTCACACTCGGTTGCGGCATCGCCCTCGGGCAGATCGCCGACCCGAAGTGCGCCGACAAGGCCAACAAGTTCGCCGCCAAGGTTTCCGCCACGCAGAACAAGGAGAACCGCTCCTGCGTGAAGAACCAGGGCAAGGGCAAGCTGCAGACGACGGTGGAGGCGTGCCTGACCGCCGACGCGAAGCAGAAGGTGCAGAAGAAGAAGAACAAGGTGAGCAGCCTGTTCGCCGCCGGCGGCGCCTGCGAGGGGAACGAGGCGACGGACCTGGTGACCGATGCGACGACGATCAACGGCGCGCACGTGAACGCGTCCATCGACCTGATCCACGACATCTTCGGCGCCGATCTCGACGCGGGACAGATCTCGCAGGACAAGAACGACGCCAAGTGCCAGGACAAGCTCGCGCAGCGCACCGGGCAGGTCTTCGACACCTGGCTCAAGGAGTTCCGCAAGTGCAAGAAGGCGGCGATGAAGGACGGCGCGACGACCGCGGCCGAGGTCATCACCGCCTGCCTGTCGGCGGCCCCCGTGCGCGGCTTCGGCTCCGGTCTGCCGGACCCGAAAGGCAAGATCGAGAAGAAGAGCTCCAAGCTGGCCGACGATGTCGCCGGCAAGTGCCAGGGGCTGGACCTCGACGCCCTGGCGCCCGGCGCCTGCGTCGGGGGCGGCGTGCAGGGCGACGTCGGGAAGTGTCTGGACGACCTGGCGGAGTGCGAGGCCTGCCAGGCGATCAAGCAGGCCGACGGGCTCGACATCGACTGCGACCTGATCGACAACGACATCATCGGCACCTGCCCGCCGACTCCGGTCCCGGCGGCGGAATGCGAGATCCTCAACGCCGCCGAGTGCCTGCTGCCCTACCCCTCCTCGCACTTCCTGGTCGCCGACGGCGGCACCGCCACCGGGCTGCGCGTCGATCTGCCGGCGAGCGGCATGCCGAGCGTCAACGGCCCGGCCTACTCCCCGCGCCGTACAACGAGCTCGACGGCTTCAGCCCCATGGTGCAGGCGATCATGCACTTTCCGCAGGGAGTCGATCTCGAGCTCTCCGACGCGGCGCGGCTGCTGGAGCCCGGCTGCTGCGGCCAGCCGGCGGGACCGCCGTGGATCGACACCCGGACGTACGACTCGCGTTCGCTCGACGCCGACAGCCCGAGCGTCCTCATCCGCGCCGACACCGGCGAGCACATCCTGCACTGGCTCGAGGTCGACGGCCGCGCCCAGGGCGCGCAGATCCCCGGCCGCCAGGCCGTCTTCCTGCGCGCCGGCCAGAGCCTGGTGCCCGGCAAACGCTACGTCATCGGCATCCGCCATCTGAAGACGGCGGACGGCCACGACGTCCTGCCCGAGGGGGCCTTCGCCGCCCTGCGCGACAACGTCGTCACTGGCATCCCCGCCATCGAGAGCCGGCGCGCGCAGATGGACAGCGACGTCTTCGGCCCGCTCGTCTCCGCCGGAGTCCCGCGCGGCGATCTCATCCTCGCCTACGACTTCACGGTGCAGAGCGACAGCCAGCTGACGCGGCAGATGCTGTCGATGCGCGACCAGGCGTTCGCCTGGCTCGACACCGTCGACCTGACCCCGGGCCTGGTCACCTTCAGCGTCGCCGCGACGACGCCGGTGAGCAACTGCCTGAACGGCGACGACGTCGTCTGGAAGAAGGTCAGCGGCACCTTCCAGAGCCCCCTCTTCCTCGACGGGCAACCGGTGCAGACCGGCGTCCAGCTTCTCAACGTCGACGGCAACGACCTGCCGGTGCAGAACGGGTTCATGCAGGCGCCTTTCGACATCTCGATCCCGTGCAGCGTGTTCAACGGCGGGGTCGTCTCGCGCCCGATCGTGCTCGGACACGGTCTCTTCGGCCAGGGAACGGACATGACCGACTCGATCCCCGACCTGAAGGCGCAGTTCGCCGACTGGACCTACATCGCCGGCGCGACCGACTGGATCGGCCTGTCGTCGAGGCGCGACGACGACACCGACTACGGCTGGGTCGGGGTCTACATCATCGGCCTCGGCTCCAGCCAGCTCAACAACTTCCCGGCCTTCGCCGACCGGCTGCGGCAGGGGATGCTCAACACGCTCGTCCTCGGCAAGATGATGAAGCTCGGCCTGTTCAACCGCGACACCGCCTTCGAGAAGTCGCCGGGCGTGGGAGTGTTCCCGGGGCCGGGCGAGGACGAGTACTACTACGGCATCAGCCTCGGCGGCATCATGGGCACCTGGTTCTCGGCGCTGACGCCGGACGTCGATCGTTTCGGCCTCGATGTGCCGGGCATCAACTTCTCCTGTCTGCTGCAACGGTCGACACAGTTCACCGCCTTCGACGCGGTCATCAACTCGATCGGCATCAGCGATCCGATGCACTTTGCGCTCTTCATCGGGCTCTCGCACGAGCTGTGGGTGAGCGCCGAGCCGGCCGGCTACGCCACCCACATCACCTCCGACCCGCTGCCCGGCAGCGGCAGCGCGAAGCGGATCCTGATGACCCCGTCCTGGCTGGACAAGCAGGTGTCCAACCAGTGCACCGAGGCCGAGGCGCGCACGCTCGGCCTGCCGAACCTGACCGGCTCCCTGCAGCAGGGGCTGCAGAACATTCCGGACCAGGCCGGTCCTCTCGACTCGGCCTACGTGTTGTACGACACCGGCGCCTTCGACATCTTCAACCCGGCGCACCAGCCGTTCATCCCGCCGCTGTCGAACGTCATCCCCAGCGGGGTGTGCGACCCGCACAGCGGGCCGAGGAGGATCCCCGCTGCCGTCCAGCAGCTCGTCGAGTTCCTGCAGCCGGGCGGCGAGGTGGAGAACTTCTGCAACGGCACCTGCGATGCCGGCGACCCGCTGGAAATCCCGGGCGGCGGCATCTGTGACGTCCTCAGCTCGAACCCGGGAGAGCTGTGCACCAGCGATGGCGAGTGCGGAGGCGGCACCTGCGTGGCGACCATCTGCGACCCGCTCAACCCGTAGAGTGTCTCAGATGCCAAGGGGACCCGGCACTGCCGCCAGCGGTGCCGGGTCTCATCACTTCCCGGCTACGAACCGGCGAAGTCTCCCGCCGCCTCTTTGGTCACGAGGAACCGGTTTGTCTCGTGCGGGGCTTGCACAACCCACACGTTGCGAGATCGAAGAATTGGCCGTTCGGCCCGTTCTCCACGTAGCCGTTGTCGAGTGCCACGACCGCGAGCAACGACAACAGCCTGGGCACCAGAATCACGCGCCGTCCGTCAAGACGCCACGCTCTTCTACGGGCAGCTCGCAAAGGTGGCGTCCGGAACGCTGTCGCCGTCCAGGTCGACTGCGGCCGTACCGTCGGGGCCGAACGCCAGGCGCGCCAGCGCGCCGACCTTCCTCGCAGCGGCACCACGCTAGTGTAGTCCGCCTCAGCTCGCGAAGGAGCGGGCGAAGAGGTCCTCGATGGCCTTGGCCCCCTGATCACCCAGAAAGCGGGTGCCCGTCCCGGCGAAGTGAATCTCGGTGACGGTCGGCTCGGCCGGCTCCCAGTCGGACCCCGACCAGTGCAGCCAGGCGCCCTTCTCTTGGTCGAAGACGAACAGGGACTTGTTGCAGAGCTTGGCGAACTCGGCTCCCCATCCGGTTCCGCCAGAGACCGTGCCGTTCTCGAGCACGGAGCCGACGACGAAGATCTGCTGGGCGTTGTTCACCTGGTACCAGATCGTCTGCAGGATCTTCTTGATGGAGTCGGTGTGCGGGTAGCGTCGCTTCATGAGCTTGGAGACGTAGCTCATGCTGACGTCTCCCTTCTGCAGCTCCTCGTGGGTGAGCGTGCGCAGACCGCGCGTCCGCGCCGCCTCGCGGCCCGCGAAGGTGAAGTTGACCTCTTCGATCCCGTACTTCTCGGCCATCTCGCCGAACTTCGCCTCCGCCCCCGTGAGTCCGCCGCTGAACAAGATGCAGTCGCTGGCCTTCATTCCTGGATCCTTCCTCTCGAATCGAGCCGAGGCGGAATGCTTTGCCCAGCCGGGGGGCAATTGCAAGGTAGGGCGCCGAACCGGGCTTGACCGCGGAGGGCCGCGGGGACACAGTGGCGCGCCGGCGGCAGCCGCGGCGTGCGGCCCGGCAGATGGAGATGGCCGTGCTGCCCGTATTGTTGCAAGCCGACCCGCAGGACTTCGAGGAGTGGCTGCGCGTCCCCATTTCCTACCGGTGTCCCGACCCGCGCTTCGACGTGCGCCGCGCGGTGCCGGCGGAGTTCGAGGCGATCTATGACCTGGTGGACGAGGCGTTCGCGAGGAAGAGCCCGCGCCAGGCGTACGACTGGATCTATCGCCGCAACCCCAGCGGCGTGGCGCGCTGCACCCTCGTCGTCGAGAAGGCGAGCGGCCGGATCGTAGGCAGCCAGGCGAGGTGGCCCTGGCCGGTCGCGCGCGACACCGAGCCGGCGAGCTGGTTACGTCGCGGGCGACTCCGTCGTCGCCCCCGACTGGCAGCGCCAAGGGCTGAACGAGCTGGGCCTGGCGTTTCATCGCCAGGACCCGTGGCGAGATCGCTCGATCGCCCTCAGCTGGCCGAACGAGAAATCGCGCGGCGCCTCCCGAAAGCACGGGCGCGACGGCTCACTCGGCGTCGTGCCGCGCCGCGTCCTCCCCCTTCGCGCCGGGCTGGCGCTGGCGCGGCGGGGCTGGCCGCGAGTCGCGGCCGTCGCCGCCGGGCTGGCGGCCGCGGCTGCTCTTCGCGCGCGCCAGGCGCTGCTGCGCCCGACCCTGCGCAGGGTGGCGGTCGATCCGGTGCGGCGTTTCGACGCCGCCTTCGACGAGGCGACCGAGCGCTGCATGTCCTGGCCCGGATATTGGTGCCCGCACGGCAGCGACTTTCTCAACTGGCGCTACCTCGATCACCCGGCGCATCGACACGTGGCGCTCGCCCTGTCCGCCGGCGGCAGGCTCGAGGGCTACTGCGTCGTGCGCATCGGCGCGGAACGCGCCTGGCTGATGGAGCTCGCGGCCCCGCTCGAGCCGCGCCACGCGCCGGCGGCCCTGCTGCTGCAAGCGACCCGCGTGGCGCGCGAGGCCGGCTGCGCGGCGCTCGAGTTCAGCGCTCCGCCGCGCTGGCGCCACTGGCCGCTGCTGCGCTCCGCCGGCTTCCTCGACCGGCCGTCCGACCTCTTCCTCTTCGCGCGTGGTCCGTCGCCCGACGCGCGCGACCTGAACCAGTGGCAGTGCGTGCCGGGAGACATCGACGCGCTGTGAAGCTCGCCGGGCTGCGCCGGGCTTCGTAGGCAAAGGCTCAGGCTCAGGCTCAGGCTTAGAAGCCCGTTGAAAAAGCCCGGACGCCCTTCGACAAGCTCAGGACGAGCGGAAAAAGTCGTTGTGAATCAAGGAGGGGATCCGCTCATGCTGAGCTTGTCGAAGCATGGGGTGGGGTTTTTCAACGGGCTGTTAGGCTGCACAGGCAGAGAGCGCCGCCCGCTCGCATACGCGCCCACCCGTTCACCGTCTGCCGCGCACCCCGCGCGCGCGGCGCGCCAGCAGCCAATCGAACACTCCCAGCATCTCCGCCTCGAGCAGCGGCCAGCAGAAGCCCCGCCCGTCGCGGTACATCGCCGCGCGTACGGCGATGCGCGGAACGGCGAGCGGGGCGCTGCCGGGCCCGTAGTAGGCGTGCTGCGTCGTGAAGGCGAAGCGAAATCCCGCCCGGCGCGCGGCGGCCACGACGCGCGGGTCGTGATCGCCGTTCGGGTAGGCGAGCAGCGAAACCTCGCGCCGCAGGCGCCGCTCCAGAACGGCGCGGGCAGCCCTCGAGCTCGGCGGCCAGTTCTCCATCGTCACACCCGGTCAGGATCGCGTGGGTGGCGCCGTGCGCGGCGATCTCGGCGCCCTCGGCGGCGAGGCGTTCGGCCTCGTCCCAGGACATCGGCGCCGACAGAGACGCCGACGGCGCTCGCGCCGCCATCGCCTCCACCGCCCGCCGCATCTCGGCGCGCGGCAAGCCCTTGAGGCGGCCGATCTCGGCTTCGGCCAGCGGGCCATAGGTGGCCTCCCCCGAGCGATCGCGCGGGAAGGGGTCGCCGGGAGCGCGAAGCGCCGCCGCCACCACCTCCCACCACAGAGGCTCGCCCCCGTCGACGAAGGCCGTCGTCAGGCAGAACACGGCCGTCGCGCCGTACCGGCGCAGGATCGGCCACGCGGTCTCGGCGCCATCGCGATAGCCGTCGTCGAAAGTGAGGGCGAGATGCGGTTGCGGGTCGCGCCGCCGCGAGGCGCGCTCGCACTCCGTCCAGGACGCGATGCGGTAGCGCCGTGCCGCCTCGTCCACCAGGCGATCGAGATCGCCGGGCGGAATCGCCTGCGGAAGGCGCGCCTCGTCGCTGCCGCAGACGCGGTGAAGGGCGAGGACCGGGACCTGCCCCTGCGTGGCGCGCCGGCGGCGAAGCCGCGAGAGCACGCCCGCCGCGTCGAGCCGGCGCGCCAGCCCCGCCTTGAAGCGCCCCAGCGCGGCCCGCGCCTCAGTCATCGCCGGCCCGCCCGAGCAAGCGGTCGAGGAAGCGAGCCCATTCGAGATCGCAGGCGGCGGCGTTGAACTCGCTGCGCACCAACTCGCAGACCCGCTCGCCCATCGTTACGCGGCGACCCGGATCGCCGGCCAGGCGGACCAGCGCGGCCGCGCAGCCCGCGGCGTCGCCGGGCTCGAACAGGAGCCCCGTCACGCCGTCTCGAACGATCTCCGGGATTCCTCCCGTATTGCTGCCGACCAGCGGCAAGCCGCATGCACCCGCCTCGGCCAGCCCCAGGCTGGAGCACTCGCGCAGGCTGGCGAGAACGGCGACGTCCGCCATGCCGAGCCAGGGACGCACGTCGTCCTGGTGATCCGCCCAGACCACTTGCTCCGCCACGCCCAGATCCTCGGCAAGGGCGCGAAGTCGAGCCGCGTACCCCGGCCAGGCGGAGGCGGCACCCATGCAGACGAGCACGACTCTCACCCCCGACTGCGCGGCGGCGCCAACGGCCTTCAAGAGGACCGGGTGATCCTTGATCGGGTCGAGGCGGGCTACGCAAACGGCCGTCAGTTCGCCACGCGGAAGCCCGTGCGACGCCCTCCACTGGCGCTTCTCCTCCTCGTTCATCCGCGCCGCCGCGAAGCGCTCGAAGTCGACGCCGTTGCGGATCCGGCACAGGCGCGCCGGCGGCACCCCCAGCGCCTCCAGGGCATGACACGCCTGGTCGGTGGCGCAGACGATCTGCGCCCCCGCGCGGGAGAGAAAGCGCGCGATCATCCACTGCTTCGCCTCCCCGAGGCGCGACGAGTACAGGGGAAAGCCCTCCTGACACATCCAGGCGAGCGGAAGCGCCGAGCGCCGCGCCAGCGGCGCCGCGTACAGGGCGGACCGCAGCCCGAACGCCAGCACCGCCGACGATCCCCGCGCTTCCAACCAGCGGTGCAGGCGGTGCGCCGCGCGGCGGTGGAGGAGCGCATTGCTCAGCTCGAATACCGCCCGCCGGAAAATCAAACCGCCCCACCTGGTCGAACTCGCGCAGCGCGGCGGGATCGACGGCGAGGGCGTTCGCTCCCCACAGAACACCGAGATCCGTGCGCGCGGTGCGCCGGGCGATGCCGGCGACGCGCAGCAGCATCTGCTCCCCGCCGCCGAAGAATTCGATCTCGTCGTGCAGGCAGGTCAGGAGGGGCATGGGGGACGCGAGCATAACGCGGAACGAGTCAATACCGGAGGGGAGCGCCGATGAACACCGTAAGAGCCAGCTGCGCCGGCCGTCGTGGGGGTTCGATCGGGCCGGGAACCGGCCGCCCCGCAATCTTCCAACAGGGGGTGACGCGGCCGGCCGTGGATTCTATAAGAGAACCCATGAACATGCGCGCCAGTCGGTCGTGGCCCTTTTCCCCGTCCGGCATCCGCGGACCGGATCTGTTTCGCCACCTGCCGCACTTCGGCCGTCTCTATTGGCGCCTGTTCCGCGACCCGCGGATCTCGATCTGGCCGAAAGCGCTCCTGGTCGCCGGCGCGGGCTACGTGCTGTCGCCGGTCGATCTCATTCCGGATTTTCTGCCGGTCATCGGACAGGTGGACGACGTGGTCCTGCTGATCGCGCTCTGCCGCCTCTTCGTGTACCTGTGCCCGCCGGAGGTCGTGCAGGAGCACGTCCGCCGCATCGACGCCGAGAGCCAGTAGGTCCAACCCGGTGCCGCGTCGCTCTCGCGCCGCGCCGGTGATCGGAGCCAGATGAAACGCGTCACCATTCCGCTGATCCTCGCCGCGCTTCCCATCGCCCTCCTCGTCGTGCTGGCGTCGGCGAGCGGCGTCCTGGTCGATTGGCTGTGGTTCCGATCGCTGGGGTTCGCCGCCGTCTTCTCCACCGCCTGGCGGGCGCGACTGGCGGTGTTCGCCGTCGCGGCCGTCGCCTCGTGGCTCTTCCTCTCCCTCAACGGCCTTCTCGCCGCGCGCGTCAAGGGCCCGCGGGCCCGACGGCTGCGCATGGTGCGCCCGAGCGGCGATCCGATGGGGACCCCCGAGGTGATCGAGCTCTCACTGGAGCATTTCCCCTGGCGCCTCGTGGTGGTGGCTGTATCGACGCTGCTCAGCTTCTTCATCGGCCTCACCTATGCGGGCAACTGGGAGAGCTTCCTGAAGTGGTGGTACGCCGTTCCGTTCGCGAAGACGGACCCCCTCTTCGGGCGCGACCTCGCCTTCTACGTGTTCACGTTGCCGGTGTGGGGCGCAGCGCGCGACTGGTCTCTGCTCGTCGTCTTCCTCGCGGCGGCGATGTCCGCCGCCGTCTACTGGGGCCGCGGCGCCATCGAGTTCGGGCAAGGGCCGCCGCGCCTGACACCGGCCCCCGTCCGGCACCTCTCGCTGCTGCTGGCGGCGTTCTTCCTCGCCAAGGCGGGGGACTATCTGCTGCAGCGCTACGACCTGCTGATGAGCAACAACGGCGTCGTGTTCGGCGCCGCCTACACCGACGTGCACGTACGGCTGCCGCTGCTGACGGCGCTGGCCGCGCTGTCGCTGATCGCCGTGCTCCTCTCGGCGGCGACGGTCGTCCGGCGCGACGTCCGCCTCCCCGTGACGGCGGCGGTCCTGGTGTTCGGCGCTTCGCTGATCGAGTGGTTCGTGCCGCCGTTCGTCCAGAGCTATCGCGTCAAGCCGGACGAGCTGCGCGTGGAGTCGCCGTACATCGCCGACAACATCGCGCTGACGCGCTACGGTTACGGCCTCGACCACGTTGGCGCCAAGGCAGTTCCCGGCCAAGGGCCGGCTCACATCCGAGCTGCTCGCCGCCAACGACGCGACGATCCAGAACATCCGCTGGTGGGACCCGCGCCCTCTGCTGCAGACGTACCAGCAACTGCAGGAGATCCGTCTCTACTACGACTTCAACGACGTCGACATCGACCGCTACACGCTGGACGGAAAGTACACCCAGGTCATGCTCGCGGCCCGCGAGCTCGATCAGTCCCGCCTCCCCCAGGACGCGCAGACCTGGATCAACCTGCACTTCAAGTTCACGCACGGGATCGGCCTGGCGATGAGCCCGGTGAACCTCTTCGACCGCGAAGGCCTGCCGATCTTCTCCGTCAAGGACATCCCGCCGGTCTCGCCCGCCGGGCTGCGCATCGATCGCCCTGGAGTGTACTTCGGCGAGAAGACATCCAACTACGTCGTCGTCGGCGGCGACACCAAGGAGTTCGACTACCCGAAGGGCAACGACAACGTGTACACCACGTACGACGGTGCCGGTGGCGTCAAGCTCGACAGCCTGTGGCGGCGGCTGCTGTTCGCCTGGTACCTCGGCGACGTCAAGCTGCTGATCAGCAACAACATCACGAGCTCCAGCCGCATCCTGTTCCGCCGCCTGATTCAGAAACGGATCCGCCGCATCGCGCCCTTCCTCTTCCTCGATCACGATCCCTACCTGGTGGTCAGCGACGGAAAGCTGGTGTGGATGCAGGACGCCTACACGGTGAGCGACGCGCTGCCGTACTCGCAGCCGGCGACGAGAGCCGGCATCAACTACATCCGCAACGCGCTCAAGATCTCGGTCGACGCCTACGACGGCACGGTGCACTTCTTCGTCGCCGACCCGAAGGATCCGATCCTGCAGACGTACCAGCGGATCTTCCCGTCTCTCTTCGAACCGCTCGACGACATGCCGGCGGCGCTGCGCCGTCACCTGCGCTATCCGGAGGACCTCTTCGTCCTGCAGGCGAACCTGTACAGCACCTACCACATGACCGATCCGGAGGTCTTCTATAACAAGGAAGACCTGTGGAGCTTCCCGCAGGAGAGCTACAGCGGGCAGACAGTGAGAATGGAGCCCTACTACACGATCATGCGCCTGCCCGGGGAGTCGAGCGAGGAGTTCATCCTCATGCTGCCCATGGTGCCGAACAACCGGGACAACATGATCGCCTGGCTGGCGGCGCGCTGCGACGGGGACGACTACGGCTCGCTGATCGAGTTCCGCTTCCCGAAGGAGAAGCTGATCTACGGGCCGGCGCAGATCGAGGCACGCATCGATCAGGACACCACCATCTCGCAGCAGCTGTCGCTGTGGAATCAGACCGGCTCCCGCGTCATCCGCGGCAATCTGCTGGTCATCCCGATCGACGACACGCTGCTCTACGTCGAGCCGCTCTATCTCAGCGCCGAAAACCGCCAGCTACCGGAGCTGAAGCGGGTGATCGCATCCTCCGGCGACCGGGTCGCCATGAGCGACCGCGTCGAGACACTGCTTCCGGCTCTGCTGGAGGGGAAGAAGAAGCCGGCTGTCGTCGTCAGCACCGCTGCAGCCGCGCCGCCCGGAACGAGCGCGGCGCCGCCCGGCGCCGCCGGCTCGCCGCCGGGGGCGCTCCAACACTACCGGCAGGCGTTGGACGCTCTGCGCAACGGCAACTGGCAGGAGTTCGGCAACCAGATGGACGCGCTGCAGAAGGCGCTGGAGGGCAACCCGCCGCCGTCCGGATCGCCCTGAGAGCCGCTCATCGCGTCGGCGGGAAGCGGTCATTCCGGTTCCCGAGAATGCGCGGACCGGTATCTGGAACGAGGGGCACGGGCCGTTGGCGCGACGCCTGTCCGCGGCGCGCGCGGGGCGCACGTACGATCCTTGCATTGCACCAGGGGAGAGGTTCCACCCCGTGTTGGAGCAGCTGCGAGTCATCCTGGCCGCCGAGGCGGCGGCGCGCCAGCAGGCCGACGCCGCCCGCGAGCAGAGCGCCGGTCAGACCCGGCAAGCCGAGTCCGAGGCCAAGGATCTCGTGCGCTCGGCGCGCGAGCAACGCGAGCAGATCGCCCGTGCCGCCGAGGAGAAGATCGTTGCACAGGCGCAGCAGGAGGCGAAGCGCCTTCTGGATGATGCGACCGCGGCGGCGGCGGCGATGCGCGAGCAGGCCCGCCCCCGCATGGATCAGGCGGTCGAGGCGATGATCCGTTCGCTGCTGGGTCCCGGAGACGGCGATGGCGGGTGAGCTGCGCCGCTACGGGGCCGCGAACGCGCGGGCGCGGGTCCTTCTAGCGTCCCTGCTGGGGCGCAGCGGCATGGAGGCCCTGTACGGCTACCCCAGCGAGGAAGCCATGCGCGACGCCTTGACGCGCACGCCGTACGCGTCGCCGGGCGGTGGCGCGCCCGAGCGCGGCCTGGCGCACCGGCTCGCCGCCGTCGGACGCTCCGTGCTCGGCATTCTCGCCGATCCGGAGCGCGCGTTTCTGCGCCAATATCTGCTGCGGTACGAGGTCGACAACTTGAAGATCGTCATTCGCGCCGTGCATCGCGGCCTCGCCCCGCAGGACATCGCTTCCCATCTGCAGCCCCTGACCGGCATCGCCACCGTCGAGCCGATGCGCCTGGCGGAGGCGCGCGACCTGCGCGAGCTCGTCGATCTGCTCGCCAGGAGCGCTTACGGCGCCGCCCTGCGCGCCGCGGTGCACCGGCTGGAAGAGGCCGGGCCGTTCGCCCTCGAGGTCGCCGTCGAGCTCGACCACTACGAGCGCCTCTGGGCCGCGGCGAGCACGTTGCGGTCCGACGACGCCGAGCGCGCGCGGGCACTGCTGGGCATTTCGTTCGACCTTTTGAACCTGGCGTGGATCGCCCGCTACCGGGACGTGCTCGGCCTCTCTCCCGAGGAGATCCTCAACTACACGTTGCGCCAGGGAAGGTGGATCACGACCGAGGTCCGCCGCGCGCTGGCCGAGAGCCGGGAAGCGCCGTGGGCGGCGACGCTGGCCTCCACGCCATACGGGCCTCTGCTCGCCAACGCCCAGATACCGGGCATCGACGCGTCCTCGGCCGCGCTCTGGCGCCTCCTCGCCCTGCAGATTCAACGCGCTCTGGTGGGTTATCCCTTTCACATCGGCGTGCCGTTGGGCTTCCTCCTCGCCCAGGAGATCGAGATCCGCGACCTGCGGGTGCTGCTGGCGGCGAAGAGCCTCGGCGTTCCGCTCGCCGAGGCGCTCGAACGAGTCGCCAGCGTGCGGCACTGAAGGAGCGCCAGCCGTGCTCAGCCCGGAACCCATGCGCCACCTCACGTTGGTCGTCCTCGCGGCGGAGCTCGAAGCCGTCACTCGGGCCGTCGCCCGGGTGGGGGTCCTGCACCTCCTCGACGTGCGGCGCCCGGTCGAGCCTCTGGCGGAGATTCGCCCCTACGACGTGGGCGAGCTGGTGGCCCGCTTGGACGCGCTGTCGCGGCCGATCGACGGAGCCCTGCGGGATCTCGGCCCGCCCTCTGCCGAGCCGGAGCCGCTGGACGACGCCGCCGGGCCGCTCGATCTGCAGGCCGCCGCCGACCGCGCCAGTGCCCTGACCGCCGAGGTCGACACCTTGCGGCGGCATGTGGCGCGAGTCGCGGACGAGGGGGAGCAGCTGGAAAGCCTTCTGCGCAACGTGCGCGCGCTGGCCCCGCTCGGGGCGCCGATCGATCAGCTTCGCGAGCTGCGCTACGCGCACCTCGTCTCTGGGCTGCTGCCGGAGCGCAGCCTGGCACGACTGCGCGACAGTCTGGCGCGGATTCCGCACGTCGTCCTTCCCGCCGGGCGGGCGGGCGCCGACGGGCGCCTCCTGGTCACCGCCCTCTGTCTGCGCCGGGATCGGGAGGTTCTCGACCGCGCCCTGCACAGCGCGCAGCTCCAGTTCGTGGAGCTGCCGGCGCGCTTCGACGGAACGCCCGAGGCCGTGGCGGCACAGATCGAAGCAGAGTTGGCGGCGAACCGGCAGGCTCGCGCCGGCGTCGAAGCGGAGCGCCGGGCACTGGCGGCGCGGATCGGTCCGGAGCTCCGCACCCTGTGCCTGCGGATCGAGCGCGAGCGCCTGCTGGCGGAAGCGCGGGGGCGGATGGGGCGTTCGGAGCGGACCGCCGTCGTCTCCGGCTGGGTCCCGGCGGTGCTCGCGCCGGCGCTGGAGGAAGCGGTCCGTGCCACCACCGCCGGGCGCTGCGTCGTTCGGTGGGCGGATCCGTCCGGGCTGGAAGGCGTGCGGGGCGGGCGCATCCCGGTCCCCATTCTCCTCCACAACCCGGTGTTGATCCGCCCCTTCGAAGGCCTGCTGCGTTCCTACGGCCTGCCCCGCTACGGCGAGGTGGAGCCCACCGCCGTGGTGGCGGTCGCGTTTCTCACCATGTTCGGGTTCATGTTCGGCGACGTCGGCCAGGGCGCCGTGCTCTTCGCCATCGGCTACTTCATCTATCGCCGCATGTTCCGCTACCGCGACTACGCCGTGATCCTGATGGAATGCGGGGTGTTCGCGACGCTCTTCGGGTTCCTCTACGGCAGCGTGTTCGGCTTCGAGCGCTGGCTGCCGGCCCTGTGGCTGCGGCCGATGGAGGACATCGGCACCCTCATCCAGACGGCGATCGGGTTCGGCATCGGGTTCATCAGCCTCGGCCTCGGCCTCAACCTGGTGAACGCCGTACGGCGCCGCGACACCGCCGCCCTGTGGGAGCGCAACGGTCTGCTCGCCGCCCTGGCCTACTGGATCGCCGTCGGCCTGCTCGTCCGCCACCTCACCGGCGGACCGGGCAGCGTGACGCTGGGAACCGCGGTGCTCTGGCTCTCCGTGCCGGCGGCGCTGATCCTGCTCAAGGAGCCGGCGCGCGCCGTCCTCGCCGGGCGGCGCGAGCATCGATGGCCCGGGGCGGGCGAGATGTTCGCCCTGGTCGTCGAGTCGCTCGTAGAGGTTCTCGACACGACCATCAGCACGATATCGAACACGGCGACGTTCATCCGTCTGGCGGCCTTCGCGATCAGCCACGCGGGGCTGTTTCTCGCCACCTTCAGCGTCGCCGACGCGGTGTCCCGGTCCGGCACCGCCGCCGGCACCGCCGGGGCCGCCGTCGTCCTCGTCGTCGGCAACGCGGTCATCATCGGTCTCGAGGGAATGATCGTCGCGATCCAGAGCGTGCGCCTCGAGTACTACGAGTTCTTCAGCAAGTTCTACAGCGGCGGCGGCGAGGAGTACCGCCCTCTGCGCCTCGGCGCCGCGCGGTCCGCCCAGGCGTGACCGGGCGGAAGAAGGAGGAAACATGACGCGATCGACATCGATCTCCCCGGCGGAAACGGCGGGGAGGTCGGGTTCGACGGCGGCGCGGCGCTTCCGCCGCGCGGTCCGGATCTTCGTCACCGCCAACGTCGGCATCGCCGCGGTCGCGACGGTGGCCGTGCTGCTGGCCCTGGCCGGCATCTCCCCCGCCGCCGAAGCGCCAACGAGCGGGCCGGCCGGCGCGCGCGCCGTCTCGGACACGGTCTTGATGTGGGGCTTCATCTCCGCCGCCCTGAGCACCGCTCTCGGCGCCTGCGGCGCCGCCTACGCCGTCGGGCACGTCGGCGCGGCGGCGCTCGGGGCGATGGGCGAGCGGCCCGAGATCGCCGGACGCGCGTTGATCTTCGTCGGCCTGGCCGAGGGCATCGCCATCTACGGCCTGATCATCTCGATCATGATCCTGGGGCGCCTGGGATGACGCCGATCGAGGTCCTCGGCGACCGGGAGACGGTGCTCGCCTTCCAGCTCGGCGGCGTGCCGGGCCGGGTCGTGCAGAGCGCGGAGGAGACGCGCGCGGCGCTCGATGCCGCCGTCGCCGCCGCTCGCGGCGGCGGCGGAGCGGAGCACCGCTTCGCCCTCCTGCTGGTGACCCACGGCGCGGCGGAGCGGGTCCGCGCCGATCTCGACCGGGTGATTCTCGATCCCGCCGGGCCGCTGGTGATCGAGATCCCCGGGCTCGGCGAGACGGCGGGACAACGACCCGTCGAGCGCTTCGTCGAGCGCGTGCTGGGGATGCACCTGTGAAGGCGAACGAGACAGACCGCCCGCGCCAGGACGACGCGGCGCACCTGGCGGCGTTGATTCGCCGGCAAGGCGACGACGAGGCGGCGCAGGCCGCCGCCAAGGCCGGGAAGCAGGCGGAGCAGATCCGAGCCGCGGCGCGGGCCGAGGCCGACACCATCCGGGCCGCCGCGCAACGAGAGGGCGAGACCAGGGGACGGCGCCGCGCCGCCGAGATCCTCGCCGTGGCGACGGCACGGCGGCGTATGAGCCTGCTGCAGGCACGCGAGTCGCTCATCGACGAGGCGCTGGCGCAGGTACGCGCCCGGCTGAGCGACGCGGCGAGCCGGCCGGCGGCCGCCGACCTCCTGGCGGAGCTGATCCGCGAGGGGCTGGCCTCCCTGCCCGCCGGACCGGTGCGGGCGCGCGTCGCGCCGAGCGACGCCGCCCTGCTCGCGCCGGCCGCCCTCGCCGCGCTCGGAGCGGGGCGATGGGAGCTGAGCCTCGAGCCATCCGCCGTTCCCGGCGGCGGGGTCATCCTCGAAACGGCGGACGGGCGGCTGCGCTTCGACAACTCCCTCGACGCCCGCGGCCGGCGCCGGCGCGATGACCTACGGCGGCTGGCGGCATCGGTGCTCCTTCCCGACGCGGGGGATTTCGCGCACGCGCCATGAACGACGCGCAGACAGAGGACCGCGCCGGAACCGTGACGGGCGTCAACGGCCCCGTGGTTCGGGCCCGCATGCGCCGGGCGCTCGGCATGTCCGAGCTGGTGTGGATCGGAGAGGAGCGCCTGGTCGGCGAGGTCATCGGTCTCGCCGAGGACGAGGCGACGATCCAGGTCTACGAGGACACCGGCGGCCTGCGCCCCGATACCGCCGTGTCCGGCTCCGGCTCGCCGCTTTCCGTCGAGCTCGGACCGGGGCTGCTGGGGACGATCTTCGACGGCATGCAGCGGCCGCTGCAGACCCTCGCCACCCGCACCGGCGACTTCATCCACCGCGGCGCCGGTGCCGCGCCGCTCGACCGCGGCCGGCGGTGGCCGTTCACCCCGGCGCTGGCGGAGGGCGCCCGGGTGAACGGCGGCGAGATCCTCGGCACGGTGCCCGAGACGGAGCTCGTCGAGCACCGGATTCTGGTGCCGCCGCGCGTCTCCGGCACTCTCGCCTGGGTCGCGCCCGCCGGCAGCTACACGCTCGACCAACCGGTGGCGCGGGTGGAAGGCGACGGGTCGGTGCGCGAGCTGCGTCTCTTCCACCGCTGGCCGGTGCGGCAGAGCCGTCCCTACGATGCTCGCCGGTCGCCGGTGGAGCCGCTGCTCACCGGGCAGCGCATCATCGACGCGTTCTTCCCGCTCGCGCGCGGCGGCACGGCGGCGATTCCCGGCGGCTTCGGCACGGGCAAGACGGTGACGCAGCACAACCTCGCCAAGTGGGCCGACGCGGAGATCATCGTCTACATCGGCTGCGGCGAGCGCGGAAACGAGATGACCGGCGTCCTCACCGACCTGCCGCAGCTCGAGGATCCGCGCACCGGGCGGCCGCTGATGGAGCGCACCGTCCTGGTCGCGAACACCTCCAACATGCCCGTCGCCGCGCGCGAGGCGTCGATCTACACCGGCATCACGATGGCCGAGTACTTCCGCGACATGGGCTACGATGTCGCCCTGCTCGCCGACTCGACGTCGCGTTGGGCCGAGGCGCTGCGCGAGATCTCCGGGCGCCTCGAAGAGATGCCCGCCGAGGAGGGATTCCCCGCCTACCTGGCGACGCGACTCGCCGAGTTCTACGAGCGCGCCGGTCTCGTCACCACGCTGTGCGGGCGGGACGGCTCGGTGAGCGCCATCGGCGCCGTCTCGCCGCCCGGCGGCGACTTCACCGAGCCGGTGACGCAGCACACGCGGCGCTTCGTCCGCTGCTTCTGGGGCCTGGACAAGGAGCTCGCCAGCGCCCGCTTCTTCCCGGCGATCAACTTCCGCGACTCCTACAGCGAGTACGCGGGCGCGATGAGCGACTGGTGGCGGGAGCAGGGCTTCGCCGACTGGCCGGAGCTGCGGGCGCGCGGCGTGGAGCTGCTGAACGAGGAGGCGAAGCTGCAGCAGATCGCCCGACTGGTCGGGGAGGAGTCGCTGCCCGACCGGGAGCGGATGCTGCTCGAAGGCGCCTGGGTGCTGCGCAACGCCTTCCTGCAGCAGAACGCCTTCGACGCGATCGACCGCTACACGACACCGGAGAAGCAGGTGCGCATGCTGCGGGCCGTCTTTCACTTCATCGATCGCGGCATGGGCATCATCGAGCGCAAGATCCCCGTCTATCGCGTCAAGGAGCTGCCGGTTCGCACCGACCTGATGCGAATGCGGTTCGAGATCCCCAACGACGGCGCCGCGCGGTTCGAGGCGCTCATGGGCGCGATCGATACCCAGGTCGACGCGCTGGCGCAGGAGTGAGCCGTGGCCGATCGTCCGAATCACGCCGGCCTCGAGTACCGCGGTGTGCACCGCATTCAGGGGCCGCTCCTTTTCGTCGAGGGCGTGCACGGAGTCGGCTTCGACGAGTTCGCGGAGGTCGTCTCGCCCGCGGGCCGGATCCTGCACGGCCGCGTGCTCGAGGTACGGGAGAACCTCGCGGTCCTGGAGGTATTGGAAGGGACCGCCGAGCTGTCGATCGAGCGGACCTGCGTGCGCTTCCTCGGCCGGCCGCTGCAGATCCCCGTGTCGCGGGAGATGCTGGGACGCGTGTTCGACGGTCTCGGCCGGCCCCTCGACGGCGGCCCGCCGCCGCTGGCCGAGAAGCTGCGCGAGGTGAACGGCGAGCCGATCAATCCGGTTCGCCGCGACTACCCGCGCGACGGCATCCAGACCGGCATCTCCTGCATCGACGGCATGAACACTCTGGTGCGCGGCCAGAAGCTGCCCATCTTCTCGGGCAGCGGCCTGCCGCACAACGAGCTGGCGGCGCAGATCGTTCGCCAGGCGACGCTGCCCGGCAGGGGCGAGGAGTTCGCGGTCGTGTTCGCCGCCATCGGCGTCAAGCACGACGTGGCGGCGTTCTTCCAGACCAGCTTCCAGCAGAGCGGCACGTTCCACAACGCGGTGCTCTTCCTCACCCTCGCCGACGACCCGAGCGTCGAACGCCTGGTCACGCCGCACGCGGCGCTCACGCTCGCCGAGTTCCTCGCCTTCGACCTCGGCATGCACGTGCTCGTCATCCTCACCGATATCACCAACTACTGCGAGGCGTTGCGCGAGGTGGCGACCGCCAAGGGCGAGGTGCCGAGCCGCAAGGGCTATCCGGGCTACCTGTACAGCGACCTGGCCTCCATCTACGAGCGCGCCGGGCGCATCAAGGACCGGCCGGGCTCGATCACGCAGATTCCCATGCTCACCATGCCGAACGACGACATCACCCACCCGATTCCGGACCTGACCGGCTACATCACCGAAGGACAGATCGTTCTGTCGCGCGATCTATACGGCAAGGGCATCTACCCGCCGGTCGACGTTCTCCCCTCCCTGTCCCGCCTGATGGAGGACGGCATCGGTGCGCAGCGAACGCGCGAGGATCACTCGGCCGTCTCCAGCCAGCTGTACGCCGCCTACGCCAAGGTGAAGGAGACCGAGCGGCTGGCGAGCATCGTCGGCCGGGAAGAGCTGTCCGAGATCAACCGCCGCTATCTGCAGTTCGGCGAGCAGTTCGAACGGCAGTTCCTCGCCCAGGACCCGTACGAGAACCGCAACTTCCTCCACACGCTGGACCTGGGGTGGCAGATGCTGCGACCGCTGCCCGATGCGGAGCTGACCCGGGTGAGCCGCGAGCTCATCGAACGATACCGCAAGCCGCCGGAAGGCGGCCCCGCCGGGAGCTGAGGATGCGCCTCACCAACGTCGCCTCGACCAAGAGCAACCTGCTGCGACTGAAGGAAGACTTCCGATTCGTCCAGGCCGGACACGAGCTGCTGGATCAGAAGCGCGAAGTGCTGTTGGAGGAGCTGGTGGAGATCTATCGCGAAGCGGGCCAGTTGCGACGGCAGCTCGAAAAGGAGCTGCAGGAGCTCTACGAAGTGCTCCGCAATGCGCTGCTCGCCCAGGGCCGCGCCGTGCTGGAGGGGGAGGCCCTCGCCGCCGACGACGCGCACGAGCTTCAGGTCCGCGAACGCAGCGTCATGGGCGTGATCGTCCCGCTTCTCGAGCTGACCGTCGCCGAGGTGCCGGTGCCGGTGGCGGCGCCGGGAATGGCGCCGGCCGGTGCGGCGGAAGTGCGGCGCCGAGTGCGGCAGGTGCTCCCCGCCATCGTCCGTCTCGCCGAGGTCGAGATCTCCTGCCGCCGCCTGGCCGTCGAGCTTCAAAAGACCCAGCGCAAGGTCAACGCTCTGGAGAACGTCTTCCTCCCGCAGTACCGCGACACCATTCACTTCATCGAGAGCTCGCTGGAGGAGAGAGAACGCGAGGCGCTCTTCCACCTGAAACGTCTGAAGGGCCGGCGCGACGGGTTCGCGCCGGCGGACGCGCGCGAGGAGGTAGCCGATGAGTGATGCGCTTCAGGTCTCCCGAATTCTCGTCCCGGTCGACGGCTCGGTGTACTCCCGTCACGCCGCCCGGCACGCCGTCCGCATCGCGCAGACGTTCGCGTCCGAGGTGATCTTCCTGCACGTGGTGAGCGACACCGTCCTCGCCGAGCTGGCGCAGCACGAGAGCGACGACGGAGAGCGCCTCGCCCGCCAACGGCTGACCGACCAGGGGCAGTTGCACCTGGACGACGTCGCGCGCCTGGCCGAGGAAGGCGGCGTGGCGCATCGCGAGAGGATCGGCAACGGGGACCCCTGTGCGGTGATCTGCGAGACCGCGGCGAGCCTCGACGCCGATCTCATCGTCATGGGCAAGATCGGCCGCCACGGGGCGCGCCGCATCCTGATGGGCAGCATCGCCCGCCGCGTCATCGAGAGCAGCGACCGGCCGGTGCTCGTCGTCGGCGCGCCAAGGGCGAGTTGTTGAGTTGTTGGTTGTTGGGTTGTTGGTCGTCGTAGGCCGTTTCCGCACCGACAACCAGTAATCGTCCCGCGGCGGGAGGCTCAGCTTCGCTCCGGATCGCGGCGCGCGGCGATGGCGGCGCGTGCCTGGACGCGGTCGTCGAACTCGAGGCGCCGACCGCCGACCAGCTGATAGGGCTCGTGGCCCTTGCCGGCGATGAGAACCATGTCGCCGGTCGCGGCCATGCGCACGGCGCGCTGGATGGCCAGGTCGCGGTCGACCTCGACGTCGCAGCGGGCGCGATCCGGCGCCGGAACCCCGGCGAGGATCTCGTCGATGATCGTCATCGGCTCCTCGGAGCGCGGGTTGTCGGAGGTGACGATCGCGTAGTCGCTCAGCTCGGCGGCGATGCGTCCCATGATCGGACGCTTGCCGCGATCGCGGTCGCCCCCGCAACCGAAGACGGTGATCAAGCGGCGCGGCTCGAGGCGCCGGGCGCTTTCCAGGAGGCGGCGCAAGGCGTCCGGCTTGTGGGCGTAGTCGACCGCGACGACGAAGTCCTGCCCGCCGTCGATCAGCTCGAAGCGCCCCGGCACCGGCGGCGCGCTCTCCAGCCCGGCGACGATCGTCTCGAGCCCCTCGCCGACGGCCACGCCCGTCGCGGCGGCGGCGAGCCCGTTGTAGACCGAGTACTCGCCGAGATGGCGCAGCCGCACCGGGGCGCGTCCGTGCGGGGTCTCGAGGACGAACGCCACCCCCTGCAGGCTCGCCTTCACGTCAGCCGCGCTCACGTCGGCGGAGCGCTCGATGCCGAACGTCAACAGGCCGCCCCGGTTCACCTTTCTGATGTACTCGCTGGCCGGGTCGTCGACGTTCACCACCGCCGTGCCGGGCTTGCCGCCGCTGCACAGCTCCTCGAACAGCCTGCCCTTGGCTTTCACGTAGTGGTGCATGTCCGGGTGGAAGTTGAGATGGTCCTGGCTGAGGTTGGTGAACACCGCGGCGTCGAACGCCACTTCCGCGACCCGCCGCAGCTCGAGGGCATGCGACGAGACCTCCATGACCACCGAGGCGCAGCCGTCCTCCACCGCCTGCCGCAGCAGCCGCTGCAGCACCGGCGCCTCGGGCGTCGTCTGCGCGGCGGCGAGGACCCGTTCTCCGATCCGGTACTCGATGGTGCCGAAACGCGCCACCCGGTCCCCGCGCGCCGCCAGAACCGCCTCGACGAAGTAGCTCGTGGACGTCTTGCCGCTGGTGCCCGTGATTCCGACCACCCGCAGGCGCTCGGAAGGATGCCCGTAGTAGCGCGCCGCCATCCGCGCCACCGCGCTCCAGGCGTCGGCGACGCGGACAACCGTCACGCCGTCCGGCGGGGCGACGTCGCGCTCGACGACCAGGGAGGTGGCGCCGAGATCGAGCGCCAGGGGAATGAACTCGTGCCGGTCGGCGCGCGTCTCGCCGCCTTCCGTCCGGTAGCCCGGCAGGCAGACGAACAGGTCGCCGGGCCGGACCTCGCGCGAGTCGGTGCGGATCTCGTTCACCGCAACCGCGAGCGACCCGTGTGCGGACACGATCTCGCCGGGCTCGATCAGGTCCCCCAGGAGCGGCATGACGACGTGGCGGCCGGGACGGGAACCGATCCGCGGATCAGTCTTCTCCCGGCGGCTCCTTTGCGACGCCGGCGGGCGCGGCCTGCTCGGCCTCGGCCTCTTTCGAGGCCGCGGCCTTCGGCTCGGCGGGGGGCATGGCCCGCAGCTTCGCCGCGACGTCCGGCACGGCCTTGAGCAGCATGTCGAGGCGCGCCCGCCCGGCACCGATGGTGCCCGCCAGTCGTTGCTCGTACTCCAGCAGCGCCGTCTCCAGCTCCGCCTCCTTCCCCTCCGCCAGCTTGTCCCTCTCGCCCAGGCAGCCGTTGACCTTCTCCGCCAGCTGCTCGAGCTCCTTCTCGCCCTCCTCGCCGAGCTTCTCGTTCACCTGCTCGGCCCAGATGGAGTGGAAGGCGACCGTCGCCGGTACCTGGCGGCGCAGCGCCCCGGTCAGCATGTAGAGCTGGTTGGCCAGCGCCTCGGCCGAGGAGGCGCGGCGCCGGGTGACGAGCGCGTTCAGGCGCACGAAGCGGTCGCGCAGCCGCTGCAGCCCGATGTCCTCGGCGAGGAAGCCGATCGCCTGGGAGAACTCGTCCGGAGTCAGGTTTGCCATGTTCTTCGTGTCTTGCCTGCCGTGTACCAGCGTGTCAACCATGGTCCGGTGACGTTCCCGCCCCGAGCGGTCGAGCCGGCGAAGCGCGCCGTCGCCCTCCTGCTGGTCGCCCTCCTGTGCAGCGCGGCGACGCCGAGCACATCGCCCCCGGCCTCCGCATCGGCGGCCCCGCCCCTGCGTGTCGGCACCAGCGCGGACTACCAGCCCTTCAGCCTCGCCGCCGGCTCCGGAGGTCCGAAGGGCCTCGACATCGACATCGCCCGCCGCCTGGCGCTCGATCTCGGTACGCCGGTCGAGCTCGTTCTCTTTTCCTGGCCCGACCTCCTCGATCGGTTGGGCAGGCACGACTTCGACATCGCCATGAGCGGCGTCACCATGCGGCCCGATCGCGCCGTCGCCGGCCGCTATACGCGCCCCTACGCGACGACCGGCGCAGTCGTGCTGGTCCGCGCCGCGGACGCGAAGCGCTTCCCATCCGCCGGCGAGGTGAACCGCGACGGCGTGCGGATCGCCGTCAACGTCGGCGGCCATCTCGAGAGCATCGCGCGCGCCCGGTTCCCGCGCGCCGCGATCGAGCCGGTCACCGACAACGAATCCCTGCCGCAGCGCGTTCTCGACGGACGGGCGGACGCCGCGATCAGCGACTCCGCCGAGGCGCGCGCCTGGCTGCAGCCGTCGCTGCGAGTCCTGGGCCCCTTCACCACCGACCACAAGGCGTTCCTGCTCCCGCCCGGGAACGCCGACCTGGCGCGGCGCGTCGACGCCTGGATGGTCGAGCGCGAGCGCGACGGCTGGCTCGACCGCGAACGGCGACGCTGGCTCGGCCCCGGCGCGGCCGTCGACGCGCGCGCCGCCACACGCGATGCCGTTACCGCCCTGGTCGCCCTGCGCCTTGGCCTCATGCCGTACGTCGCCGCCGCCAAGCGCGCCGCCCATCTGCCGGTCGAGGATCTCGCGCAGGAAGAGCGAGTGATCGCCCGCGTCCGCGCTGCCGCCTCCGCGCCGGAGCGCGCCGCCGCCGTCTACCGCCAGCTGATCGACATGGCCAAGGCAGTGCAGCGCCAGTCGCCGTCCGTGCCGGCCGGCCCCGGGCTGACCGCCCTGCGCGGCGCCATCGGCCGCGTCGACGAGCAGTTGCTGCGTGAGATCGATCGTTCTCCACCGCTGCCGCGCGCCGAATGGCAGGCCGCGCTGCGCCGCGACGTCGAGCTACCGGGAATCACTTCCGACATGCGGGCGCGCCTCGCCGAGGCTCTGGCGCGCCGCTGAGGCGGCACCGACCTTCTACCGTCGCCGAAGCGCCGCGGTTTCGCTGTCGGGATGCCTGCCGCTATAGTGGGCTTTTGCTTGCGAGGGAGGTTCACCGATGCTGCGTTCCCGTATGCGTTTCGGCGTCTTCATGGCGCCGTTTCACCCGGTCGCCGACAACCCCACACTGTCCATCGAGCGCGACAGAGAGCTGGTCGAGTGGCTCGACCAGCTCGGCTTCGACGAGGCGTGGATCGGCGAGCACCACTCAGCCGGTTACGAGATCATCGCCAGTCCCGAGCTGTTCATCGCCGACGTGGCGGCGCGCACCAGGCACATCAGGCTCGGAACCGGCGTCGTGTCGCTGCCCTACCACA
The DNA here is from genome assembly GCA_963721115.1 of uncultured bacterium. Classification (GTDB taxonomy): domain Bacteria; phylum Desulfobacterota; class Binatia; order HRBIN30; family CADEER01; genus CAVRIA01. The sequence continues at coordinate 286,264 of CAVRIA010000008.1, read as the reverse complement.
ACCCGATGATGGTGGCCGACCGCCTGATGCTGCTCGACCACCTGACACGCGGGCGCGTGATGTTCGGCGTCGGTCCGGGGCTGCTGCCTTCGGACGCCATCATGCTCGGCATCGATCCGCGCCGGCAGCGCGACATGATGGGCGAGGCTCTCGACGCGATCATTCCGCTTCTGCGCGGCGAGGTGGTGACGAAGAAGACCGACTGGTTCGAGCTGCGCGACGCCCGCCTGCAGCTCGCTCCGTACAGCCGGCCGCATCTGGAGATCGCGGTGGCGGCCTCGGTCTCTCCCTCCGGACCGCGCACCGCCGGGCGCTGGGGAATCTGCATGCTCTCCCCCGCTGCCACCAGCCAGGGCGGGTTCAGCGCCCTCGCCCACCACTGGGGCATTTGCGAGGAGACCGCGCGGGAGCACGGGCAAACGGTCGACCGCGCCGGGTGGCGCATCGCCGGCCCGGTGCACGTGGCCGAGTCGCTCCGGCAAGCGAAAGAGGACGTCAAGTTCGGTCTCGGGGCGTGGCTCTACTACTTCCAGAAGGTGGTCGCTCTGCCCGGCATCCCCGAGGAGGGGACGATCGACGAGTGCCTGGACGCGATGATCCAGGCCGGCTTCGTCGTCGTCGGCACGCCGGACGACCTGATCCGGCAGATCGAGCGGCTGGAGGAGCAGACCGGCGGCTTCGGCGCCTTCCTGGTCACCGCGCACGAGTGGGCGAATCGCGACGCCACCCGGCGCAGCTACGAGCTCATCGCGCGTTACGTCATGCCGCGCTTTCAGGACTCGAACGCGTACACGCGGCGCAGCATGGAGTGGGTGCAGGACAACCGGGCGCCCTTCCTCGGTGCGGCGGCGCAGGGAATGGTGGAGGCGATCCAGAAGGACGCCGATGAACGCCAGCGGCGGGCGGACGGAGGCGCCGCCGACGGGAAAGGTCGCCCATGAGCGGCTCCGTCTCCGTCGTCCCCCTGAGCCCGGTCAGCTTTCTGGCGCGCAGCGCGCGGGTCTTCGCGCCGTGCACCGCCGTCATCGACGGCGAGCGGCGCTACACCTATCGCGAGCTCGGCGAGCGCGTCGCACGGGCGGCCGGAGCGCTGCGCGGGCTGGGCGTCGGAGCGGGCGACCGGGTCGCGTACCTGTGCCCCAACCAGCCCGCGGTATTGGAAGGCCACTTCGCCGTCCCCCTGCTGGGCGCCGCCCTGGTGACGGTCAACACGCGCCTGGCCGCGCCGGAGATCGCCTACATCCTCGACCACTCCGGGGCGAAGGTCCTGATCGTCGACACCGAGCTCGCCCCGGCGCTGCAGCCGCTCCTCGCCGCGCGCGCCGATCTGCGGCACGTCGTCAGCGTCGGCGACGCCGAGGCGTCCGACCCGCTCGAGGCGCCGGCCTACGAGGACCTGCTGGCGTCCGCCGATCCCCAGTCGCTCGACGAACCCTGCGACGACGAGCTGCGGATGCTGTCGATCAATTACACGAGCGGCACCACCGGCTCTCCCAAGGGCGTCGTGTACACGCACCGCGGCGGCTATCTGAACGCCCTCGGTAGCGCCGTTCACTTCAAGCTCGACAGCCGCAGCACCTACCTGTGGACGCTGCCGATGTTCCACTGCAACGGCTGGTGCTTCCCCTGGGCGGTGACCGCCGTGGGCGGCGTGCACGTCTGCCTGCGCAGGCCCGATCCGGCCCCGGTCACCGAAGCGATCCACCGGCTCGCGGTCAGCCACATGTGCGCGGCGCCGACGGTGCTCATCTCCCTCGCCAACTTCCCCGGCTTTCGCGATCGCGACCTGCCCCGCAAGCTCGTCATCGGCACCGGCGGCGCGCCGCCCTCGCCGCAGATCATCCGCACGATCGAGGGCCGCGGCGCCGAGCTGGTGCACGTCTATGGCCTGACCGAGACCTACGGGCCGTTCACCCTCTGCGAGTGGCACCCGGAGTGGGACGAGCGCAGCCAGGAGGAACGCGCCCAGCTGAAAGCGCGCCAGGGAGTTCCGAACATCACCGGCGGCGAGATGCGGGTGGTCGACGAGCACATGCGCGAGGTGCCCAGCGACGGCGCCACCGTGGGCGAGATCGTCATGCGCGGCAACGGCGTGATGTCGGGCTACTACCGCCAGCCGGAGGCGAGCGAGCAGGCCTTTCGCGGCGGATGGTTCCACAGCGGCGACCTCGCGGTGCGCCATCCCGACGGGTACCTGGAGATCCGCGACCGCGGCAAGGACATCATCATCAGCGGCGGCGAGAACATCTCGACGGTCGAGGTCGAGAAGGCGATCTACGAGCACCCGGCGGTGATGGAGGTGGCGATCATCGGCGTCCCGGACGACAAGTGGGGAGAGGTGCCGAAGGCCTTCGTCACCCTCAAGGGCGGCGCCGTCGCGACGGCCGAGGAGATCATCCAGTTCTGCCGCGACCGGCTGGCGCACTTCAAGTGCCCGAAGTCGGTCGTCTTCACCGAGCTGCCCAAGACGTCGACCGGCAAGATCCAGAAGTTCGTCCTGCGCGACGCCGAGTGGACGGGGCGCGCGAAGCGCGTCAACTGAACTCGGTCTACGCCCAGGCGACCGCGATCTGGCGCGGGCCGCGGTACGGCAGGCGGCCGTGCGCGACCGAGTGGTTGTCGATCGCCACGACGTCGCCGCGCCGCCACGGCGTGATCACCAGGTTCTTCCAGATCGCGTCGCGCAGCGCCTCCATGTCGGCGTCGGAAATCTCGCCGCCGTCGGCGTACGTGCAGTGCATCGACTGCTCGTCGCTCTCCCGGGTGCGCCGCTGCAGAGCCACCATCGCCCGGGCGAACCCCCAGAGGAGCCAGTGGCGCGGGCTCGGGCGCAGCCGGGCGATGCGCCGGTACTCGCCGGGCGCGGCCGAGAGATGGAACACCTGCGTGTGGTTGTGCCAGACGCGCTCCCCGGTCACCGGGTGGTCGCGAAACACCGGCTGGGTGCTGATCAGGCGCAGCCGATCGCCGCCGGCCCAGACCGCCTCGAAGCCCTGCTCCCGGCATTTCGCCTCCACCGCGGCCCGGTCGGTGGTCTGGAACATCTCGTCCCAGCGCTTGAGCTTCCACAGATCGAAGCCGCCGCCGGCCGGCCCGCTGTAGTTGCGGACGATGCGGACCCCGCCCTCCTCGAAGCGACCGCGCACGGCGGGGTCCAGGTCGCGGTAGACCTTGCGGAAGTCGACCAGCGGGGTCTCGCCACTGCCCGCCGCCGGCTCCACGAGGCAGCAGAAGAAGACGCGCCGCGGCGGATGGGCGACGAAGCTCATCTCGCAGTGCTGTGGAATCGGGTAATACGGTGGCAGCTCACTGGCCGAGAAGACGTAATCGGTCAGCGCGTTGCGCGGCGACGTTCCGAGATACTCGTTCTTCAGCTCGTCGTCGACGGCGCGCGCCAGGCGTTCGAAAGCGCCGGCGTCGGGCACGTCGAAGCCGCGGAACAGAAGGGCGCCGTGCCGCACGAGGCGCTCCTGCACCCAGTCGGCGTTCTCCCGCAACCAGGCGCACAGCGGCTCGAGGGCCACCTCGCCGGCGGGCCGAACGACCAGCGGCAGCCCCTTCGGTCCCACCTCCGTTTCGATGCGGTATTCGCCGATCCGTCTCGCCGCTTCCACCATCGCTTCGCTCCTCGCACCGTTGGAACTCCGATTTCTACCCAATTTGTACCGGCTCGGGCGAACCGCGATCAAGGAGTCTCGCACTCTTCGTCAACAAAATGACGTGCGTAAAATTCCGGTTGAAGCGTTGCCAGTGGGGGCATAACATGCCGCGCTACTGTGGGTGAGGACGACTTGGTGCGGTCGAATCGAGACGGATGTGGAGGGGGATTGCTGGCATGACGAGCTGTGTCGCCCCGGTCGCCCGCCCTGCCGTATCACTTCGATGTGACTGGATCATCGACCGCCGCAGCGATCTGCTCTGGCTGGTCGGCGGTGCCGCAGGCGGCTACGCCATGTTCTACCTGCACGCGGGCTTGCACGCCGACATGCTGGTGGTGTGGTTCTGGTGGTTCGTCCTGCTCGACAGCCCGCACTTCTTCGCCACCTACGCCCGTACATACCTGGACGGCGAGGAGCGCCGAAAGCGCCGCTCTCTCCTCCTCGGCAGCCTGGCTCTCTTTCTGATCGGTCCCGCCGTCCTGGTCGTGTCGCGGCTGCTGTTCCGCCGGCAGGTCGGAGGCAGCAATGCCCCGCTTCTCGTCCTCGTCGGCCTGGTGCAGCTCTGGGCGTACTGGCACGTCGTTCGGCAGCACTACGGAATCCTCGCCCTATACCAGCGCAAGGGCGCCGACACCGCCCCCGCCGATCGGCGCATCGACGCGGCGTTGCTTTACGTCGGCACGATCGCCCCCGTGCTCGCGTTCGGGATCCGCCACCCGGAGGTTCGCGCCGCGCTCGGCCTGGCCACCGCGCCGTCGGACCCGACGACGGCGCGGATCGTCTGCGCCGCCAGTGCCGCCGTCGTCGTCACCGCGGTGCTGGTCTTCGCCGCGCGTCAGGCGCAGCGCCGGCGGCGCGGGCTCTCCCTCAATCTGCCGAAGCTGCTCTTCCTCGCCGCCGTGGTGTCGTTGCACTCGCTGGTCTGCTACCACCCCGCCGCCCTCACCGCGCCGCTCCTCGCGTTCGGAGCCTTCGTCACCGTCTTTCACGACGTCCAGTACCACGCCATCGTGCGCTTCTATCAGACCAACTGCCGCGGGCGGGTGAGCGACGAGCGCAACGATTTCCAGGCGCGCCTGCGGCGCTCGTTCGGCCTGTACGCCTCGTGCGCGCTCGCCCAGGGGGCCATCTTCGGCTTTCTCGGCTGCGCGCTGGATCTCTTTCCGGGCTGCGCGCCCCGCCTGCAGACGGCGTCGATCGTCGTGCTCGACAACATCACGATGCGCGACGTGCTGGCGTGCGTGTTCTTGGGCTTCACCATGCATCACTATTTGCTCGACCAATTCATCTGGCGGCCGAGCCGGGACGCGCGCCTGCGGCGGCGTCTGAATCTGGCGTGAAGAGGAGATGCGGATGACGTGGACATCACGCCCCCGAGTCGCCGCGCATTGGGAACCGCTCGCCGAAGGCGCCGTGCGTTGCCACCTGTGCCCGCGCCATTGCAAGCTGCGGCCCGGCCAGAAGGGGTTCTGCGGCGTGCGCGGCAACGTCGCGGGCTCGCTCCACACCTTCAACTTCGGGGTCTCGGTCGAGCCGGCGCAGGAGACCATCGAGACCGAGGCCGTCTACCACTACCGGCCGGGCAGCCGCATTCTCAGCCTCGGCAACGTCGGCTGCATGATGGCCTGCTCGTTCTGTCACAACTGGGAGACCTCGCAGGTCAAGCACCTGAACCCGCGCCACGTGCGCTCCTACTCGCCGCGCCAGATCGTCGACCTGGCGCTCGAGCACGGCATCGGCATGCTCTCGTGGACGTACAACGATCCGGTCGTCTGGCACGAGTTCGTCACCGCCACGGCGCGGCTGGCGAGACGACATGGCATCCAGAACCTCTACAAGTCGGCCTTCTACATCGAGGGGGAGCCGGCCCGGGAGCTGTGCGAGGTCATCGACGTCTTCAGCATCTCCCTCAAGTCGATGTCTCCGGACTTCTACCGCCGGGTGACGAAGGGGCGGCTGGAGCCCGTCCTGAAGGCGATCGAGATCGTCCACCGCTCCGGACGCCACCTCGAGATCAGCCAGCTGATCGTCACTGGTCTCAATGACGACGAGGAGGAGCCGCGGCGCGCGGCGCGCTGGATCGTCGATACCCTGGGCCCGGACGTGCCGCTGCACTTCGTCCGCTTCCACCCCGCCTTCCGCTGGACGAAGGTGAGCCGGACTCCTGTGTCGACCCTATTGCGGGCGCGCCGCATCGCCCTCGGTGAGGGAATCCGGCATTGCTACCTGGGCAACACATACGAGCCCGGCGTCGCCGATAGCGCCTGCCGCGGCTGCGGCACCGTCCTGGTCGAGCGCTGCGGCCTGGCGGTGCGCGTCGGAGCGCTCTCCGCGGACGCGCGCTGCGCGCGCTGCGGAGCCCGTTCCGCCATTCGCGAGCCCCTTCACGAGCAACCGCCCCGGGTGCTCGGCCCGGAGACCGGCGGCGAGCGCGCCTTCCATTGGAGCTGGAGTGAGGAGGTCAACAGCCTGCACGTCGCGGTGCCCGCCCGGACGACGGAGAGGGTCGCTGTGTGCGTCGTCCGCGAGCCTTCGGGACGGCGCGAGCACCTTTGCCTCGGCGCCGGGCTGTCGAGGGTGATCGTGTCGCGCGCCTCGCTCGCCGAGAGCGGCGTCACTCTGCTGTCGCGCGCGGCCGAACCGGTCGCCTTCCTGCCGGTCCTGGACCGCGCCCATTACCCGGTCTCCGCCCTGCCCGAGCGGCCGGACCCGGCGGCCCTACGGCCCGGCGTCGCCGCGCCGGGCACAGCGGCGGCGTGAGGCGAGCCGATGCATCGAATCACGCGAACCCTGCACACGAGGGTGCCGGCGGACGGGGCGCACGCGGTCGTGACGCCACTATTCCAGTGCAGCGCCTTCGGCGGTGAATCCCCATATTTCTACGCGCGCAAGGACAACCCCAACGTCGCCGAGCTGGAGCAAGCGGTGAGCACACTGGAGGGCGCGGCCCACGCCGTGGCCGTGACCACCGGGATGACGGCGATCTCGCTCGTCCTCGATCTGCTGCAGTGGGGGGACACGCTGGTGGTCAACCGCGAGATGTACGGCTGCTCCTTCAGGCTGATCCAGCGCCTGCGCGAGCGCCGTGGCTTCGCCGTTCGCGTCCTCGACCTCGCCGGTGGCGTCGATCCCGACGATTTCCCGACCTCGACGCGCATGGTCCTCTTCGAGACGCCGACCAACCCGTTCCTGCGAACCATCGACGTTCGCCGCATCGCCGAGGTGGCCGAGCGGCGCGGCAACGCACTGGTCGTCGTCGACAACACTTGGGCCACGCCTCTCTTCCAACGCCCGCTCGAGCACGGCGCCGACATCTCGCTGCACAGCGCCACCAAGTACTTCTCGGGGCACAGCGACGTCATGGGCGGCATGCTCCTCACCGAGCGAGACGACCTCCATCGGGAGCTCCGCGAAGCGCGCTTCTATCAGGGCGCCATCCTCGATCCGCACAGCGCGTGGCTGCTGCGCCGGAGCCTGCAGACGCTGCCGCTGCGCATGCGCGAGCACGAGCGCTCCATGCAGATCATGCACGCCTTCCTCGCCGCGTGTCCTCAGGTGGCGCGCGTCCATCATCCGATCGTCGACGGGCGTCAGCTCACGGGCTACGGCGGCATCCTGTGCTTCGAGCTGCGCGCCGATCTGGCCGAGCGTTACGCGGACTTCGCCGGGGCGCTGCAGCTGTTCGGCACCGGCACCGGCATGGCGTGCGTCACGTCCATGGTGGCGCAGCCCTACAGCGGCAGCCACGCTTCGCTGAGCACGGAGGAGAAGGCGGCGATGGGTCTCGGAAGGAACCTGGTGCGTCTCTGCTTCGGCCTGGAAGACGCCGACGACCTGCGCCGCGACCTGACCGCCGCCTTCGCGGCGATCGATCCGCCCGCCGAGGAGCGGCGGCGATGACCTCGCCCCTCTTGTGGACACTCGGCGCCGCTTCGCTGATCGGGGCGGCGAAGGCGAACCAGGTCTCTCTGCGCCTGCGCGCCCGGCGGGCCGCCCGCGGGCGCTCCGTCGATCCAGCGGCCGCCGTGCCGCTGCTCTTCGTTCCGGGCGCCCTCGGAACGTCGCTGATCGATGCCGGCGCGGGCGGATTCCCGGTGTGGGGCGACTACCGCGGCCTGTTCTTCCGTCGGCGGCACCACGATGACATCGACCTGCCGGTCCTGCCGGGAGAGGACAACGGCCTCGTGCCCGGCGGCGTGCTGTGGAGCTTCACGGTGATTCCCCACCTGCTCGCCATTCCCGTGTACGAAGAGTTCGCACGCACGGTGGAGTCGGTCGGGTACGAGCGCGACCGCATCGACGAGCCGCGCCGGCGCAGCGGTCTCTACGCGCTTCGCTACGACTTCCGGCGTGGTGTCGTCGCCGGCGCGCGCGCCGTGGAGACGGCCGTCCGGCAGCTCCAGAGCGGGCTGCGCATACGGCGAGTGCATCTGATCGGCCACTCCTGGGGCAGCGTGATCATCCACTACTACCTGCGCTACGGCGGCGCAGACGTCATCGGGGACGAGGAAGAGCGCGCCCGGCCCGGGCTCGCCAACGTCGACACGTTCTTCGCGGTGGGCGCCCCGTACTCCGGCAGCCTGCGGGCATTCTACGAGATCAACCACGGCTTCGCTCCCGCCGGCCCGTTCGGCCGTGCCGTCGCCCCGCACCACATGGCCGCCAGCGATACGGCGTACCAGCTGCTGCCCTACGACCGGGATCTCGTCATCGACGAGCGAGGGCGGCCGATCGCGGAGGATCTGGCCTGCGTCGACACCTGGCGGCGGCACCGTTGGGGTCCCTACCAGCCGGCCTCCTTCGAGGCCTTGCGGCAACGCGCGCAGCGGCGGCGGCCGCGCCTCACGCAGCGCGAGATGGAGGGTGCTCTCGACCTGTTCGTCGAGCGCCGGCTGCGCCTTGGACGCCGCCTCTGGGAGCGCCTCGGCGCCGCGCATCCCGCCGACGAAACGGTGCGGACGGTCACCTGCGCCGCGTCGTGCCTGGCCACCGCTACGAAGCTGGTCGTCATGCGCTCGGGGGCGGAGGCGCGCACGCTGGCCACCGCGACCGAGATCGAGAGGGCAACGCCGCACCTGAGGGCGCGGGCGATCGGGCCGGGCGACGGCTACATCGCCTTCGAGGACGTGCGCCGGCATTGTGCCGCGCCGCTCGTCAACGACGACACCGGATCGGTGCCGGCGGGAAGCTATCTCCTTCAGGTCGATGCCCGGGACCATCGCGGCCTCTTTCGCGCCCGGGGCTTCCTCGACAACCTGCTCCTCCACCTGACGTGCGCCGGAAGTCCGGTGCTCGACGCGACGGGGTCGGCGCCCGCCTCGTACGAAGCCGTAGAGGTGCCGCGGTGAGCCTCGTGCAGGAAGCACGCGGTGCCGAGCCGCCCTTGCGCCGCGAGCACGCGCACACCTGGGACCTGATCGGGCAGGAAGACATCTACCGCATCGGCGGCGGGCGCGACCAGCTCTTCGCCCTGGCCATGCGCGAGATCTGCTCCTGGCACTTCGAGCGCAACTCGCTCTACCGCAGCCTCTGCCGACGGGAAGGCTTCGAGCCCGCCGATCCGGCCGGTCCGGAGCGCGTTCCGATCTTGGCGGCCGAGGTGTTCAAGCACTTCGACCTCTCCACCCTGCGAGGACCCGAGTGCCTGCATCTGTCGTCCAGCGGCACCAGCGGGCGCGGCACGACCATCGCCTTGGACCACGAGACCCTCGGCCGGATGTGGGCGATGGGGCTCGCCACCGCCCGGGCAGAGGGAATCGTCACCGACGATCCCGTCCACCACGTCCTCCTGGCGCCCTCGCCCGCCGCCTCGACGCGGCACGGCAACGCGCACTTCTTCGCCTCCCTCGCCACCTTCGCGCCCGCCCGCGAGACCCTCTACGCCCTGACGGAGGGCCCGCAGGGCGAGCTGCGCCTCGACACCGCCGCCGTCGTCTCCGCGCTCGAGCGCTTCTCGGCTGCCGGAGAGCCGGTGCGTCTGATCGGCCTGCCCGCGCTCATGGCGCGGCTCGCGCGCGCGTGCCCGCCCGGCCACGTCAGCCTCGCCCCGCAATCCCTCGTGCTCACCGGCGGCGGCTGGAAGGCGGAGGCGGCCGCCGCACTTCCCAAGGAAGCGTTCCGCGAGCTGATCGAGCGCGCCTGGGGTGTTCCCGACCACCGCATCCGCGATCTCTACGGCATGACGGAGCACGCCGTTCACTACCTCGAGTGCCGCCGCCATCGCTTTCACCCGCCGCTGTTCGCCCGGGTGCGCATCCTCGATCCCCTGACCCGGGAGCCGCTGCCGGCCGGCAGTGAGGGTGTCCTGCATCTCCTCAATCCCGGCTTCACCACCATGCCGCTGCACTCCCTGCTCACCGCCGACGTCGGCCGGTTCGTCGACCGTTGCTCCTGTGGCCGCGGCACACCGGCCTTCGAGGTTCGCGGCCGCGGGGGAACGACCCGCTACCGCGGTTGCGCGGCGACGACGCTGGCGAGGGTCGACCCGTGAGCGCGGAAACCTTCTCCTTCGGACGATGGATCGAGGACCCGGACCTGAGCGCCGGCGTCCTGCGCCGGCTCGTCGAGGAGGGCCGCGACCAGGCCGCGATCTTGCGGGCGATTCCGGCCGATGAGATCTGCCGGCAGCTCGGCGGTCTGCGCTCGCTCTGGAGCCGCGAGGGGACCATGCGCGATGCCTTTCTGGCGACGGTGCCAGAACGGCGGCTCGGCCTGAGCCGCGAGATGGTGCTCTGGGCCCTGGACGGATTCTCCGCCCGACTCGACGCAGAGCAGGCGTGCCGCAGGATCGCCGACCAACTCGGAAGCATCGACTGCCTGGACGGATTCGTCCAGCTCGACGCAGGCCGGCGGCGCGCCGAGCCCCTCGGCGTGGTGCTGCACGTCGTCTCCGGCAACGTCTTCTTCGGGCCGGCGGAGTCCGTACTGGTGGCGCTGTGCACGAAGAATGCGAGCATTCTGAAGTGTCCGGCAGAGGGGGCGGACTTCTGTCGCTTCTTCGTCCGATCGCTCGAGCACGCCGCGCCGGAACTGGCAAAGGCGGTGGCGATGGTGAGCTGGGCGGGCGGGCGCGAGGACGTCGAGAGCGAGCTCGGGCGGCTGGTCGACGGTGTCGTCGTCGCCGCTGGACCGGAAACGGTCGACGCCTATCGGCGGCGCACCGATCCCCGCGCGGCGATCGTCGAGCTCGGCCCGCGCGTGAGCGCCGCGGTCATTTCGTCGCGTGGGCTGCGGTCGCTCGACGCCGACGCTCTGGCGCGGGACGTCGCCGCGTGGGACCAGCTCGCCTGCACGGCCGCGCAGTGCGTCTACGTCGAGGGAGGCGACGACGGGCGGCGCGTCGCGGAGAGCCTGTCGGAGCGACTGGGACGCCTCGCCGCCCGGCTTCCGGAAGGCGAGGTCGGCATCGACGAGCGGATCGAGGTGGCGCGCTTTCGCGAGCTCGGCAGATTCGCCGACGCCACGGGGCTCGGTCGCCTCTTCGTCCCGCGCGCGCCGGGCACCGCCACCGTGGTCTTCGAGACCGACCCGGCCTTCGCTCCGTCGCCGCTGCGCCGCTGTGTGCGCGTCAAGCCGTACCGCTCGCGCGCCGAGCTGCGCGCGGCGCTGGCGCCGACGCGCGGCCTTCTGCAGACCGTCGGCCTCGCCGTCGCAGCGGAGGAGCGCACGCCCTACGAGGACCTGCTGTCGAGCTGCGGCGCGCGGCGCCTCTGCGCGATCGGGCGGATGAACGAGCCCGCGGCGGGGGCGCTGCGCGACGGCGCGATGGAGCTGCAGCGCCTGGTGCGCTGGGTCGAAGCGGAGCCCCTGCCGTGAGCACCCCGAGGGTGACGATCGAAGGCCTCTCGGGCCCGGTCGACGTCTTCCACGACCGCGTCGGCGTTCCGCACATCCGGGCGCGGTCGCAGATGGACGCCTACTTCGCGCAGGGATACGTCGTGGGCAAGGCGCGGCTCTGGCAGCTCGATCTCTACCGGCGCACGGCGTCCGGCAGGCTCGCCGAATGCTTCGGCGCCTCGGCCCTGGCGGGGGACCGATTTCAGCGCGCGCTCGGCCTCTTGCATCTGGCGCGCGCGAAGACGGCAATGCTCGAGCCCGACGTCGCCGAGCGCCTCGAGGCGTACGCGCGCGGCGTCAACCGCGCCGCCGAGACCCTTCCGCAGCCGCTCGAGTTTCGCCTGCTCGGCACCGAGCCCGAGCCCTGGACGGTCTCCGATGCCCTGCTCTGCGCCGAGTTGCGGGCCGTCCTGAACGCCTCGTGGCGGGCGAAGCTCGTCCGCCTGCAGTCGGTGGCGCGGGCCGGCGCCGCGGCGGCGCGCGATCTCTTCGTCGACTACGAGCTGCCGGACGGGGGACGGCGCTCGCTAAACGCCGGTGCCGACGACGGCCCGTTCGTGACCGACTGGCTGGACGCCGTGCGCGACAGCGAGGACGCCCTGCGCCTGGCTGGCCTGCAGCACAGCGACATCGGCACCAACACATGGGTGGTGGACGGCAGCCACACGCGGTCGGGAAAACCGCTTCTCGCCAACGACCTCCACATGGGGCTCGTGGTCCCCAACCCCAACTTCCTGGTTCACCTGCAGGCGCCGGGCCTGCACGTGCGCGGCATCTGCTTCCCCGGCGCGCCGGGCGTGCTGGTCGGCCACAACGAGCGCATCGCCTGGGGCTCGGCGGCGTTCATGGCCGATGCGCAGGACCTGTTTCTCGAGCGCCTCGACGAATCCGGAAGCCGCTACCGGTATCGCGGCGAATGGCTGGCGTTGTGCACGCGCAGCGAGGAGATCCGCGGCGGTGATCGCACCGAGACGCTGCGCGTGGACCACACGCATCACGGCCCCCTGATCAAACGGAGGGGGCGGTGGGGCCTGGCGCTGCGCTGGGAGCGACTGGACGGCCCGCCGGGCGACCCGGCCTTCCACTCCCTGGGCGCGGCGTCGGATTGGGAATCCTTCCGCGATGCGTTGCGCGGCGCGGCGATCCCGCCGACCGACTTCACGTACGCGGACACCTGCGGCAACATCGGCGCGCAGTCGGCCGGATTCGTCCCGCTGCGGTCGTCGGGAGACGGCGCCCTACCGGCGCTCGGTTGGACCGGCGACGGCGAATGGACTGGTTACGTCCCCTTCGACGAGCTGCCCAGCACCTACCGTCCGAGTGCGGGACGTCTGGTCCGCTCCAACCACAATCACCCCGGCGCGGGGCGGTACTTCTTCTCGCGGCGCTGGCACCCTCCCTACCGCGCCGAGCGCGTGCAGCAGCGGCTCGCGGAGGAGCGTGGTGAGCACACGGTGCAGAGCTTCTCCTCCATCCAGCTCGACCGCCACTCGTCGCACGGCAGCTTCCTCGCCCGCCGGTTGCTCGAGGCGCTCGCCGCCGCGCCGCCGCAAGATCCCGCGCTGCGCTCGGCGCGCGACCTTCTCGCCGCCTGGAACGGCCGCCTCGATCCGGACAGCGCGGCGGCCTCTCTGGTGAAGGAGGCCTCGACGCTCGTCAAGGCACGGCTGCTCGGACCGCGCCTCGGCAAAACGCTCCTATTCGCCTTTCAGCGCAACTGGCCCGCCCACAATCTGGCGGTCGAATGGATCTTTCGCAACGGCGCGGCCGGCTGGTTGCCGCCGGCCGGCGGCGGCATCGATGCCTTCCTGCGCGAGGTCTTCGCCGACGCCGTCGACAACCTGCGCCGGTGGTTCGACGGGGGCGACCCGCACGCCTGGCGCTGGGGACGGCGCAACGCCGCCCACTTCGCCCATCCGCTCGGCGGCACCGTTCCGTCGCAGGGGCTCTTCCGCATCGCGCCCGTCGAGGTCGGGGGCGACGGCGAGTGCGTCTTCTCAGCGCGCGGCGTCGGCGACTACATTTCCTCGCAGCAGACCACGATGTTGCGCAGCGAAGAGGGCGACGGCGCGATCTTCGGAGTGTCGGCTCGGCTGGTCCTCGACCCCTCCGACTGGGACAGCTCCTCGCTGCTGCTGAACCTCGGCCAGTCGGGAGACCCGCACAGCCCGCACTTCACCGACCAGCTCGAAGTCTGGCGAAGCGGCGGCGTGCAGAGGCTGCCCTTCAGCCGCGCCGCAATGCGCGCTGGCTGTACGAGGAGGTTGCGTCTGTCTCCTCCGCAGCGTCCCGGCTCGCCGGCGGCGCCGGCGCGCAGACGGCGGGCCGCATGAGCGCCGCGGCCGTCGCCTCCTGGCTGTTGCCCGCCGGGCTGCTCGCCCATTGGGGACGTGTCCTCGTGCTGGCCCACCGGAGGGCTGCGCCGCTGCAGGTGCTGCCCCCGGCGCGGCTCGACGCCGGACGGCCGCCGCGCGTCTCCGTGGTCGTCGCCTTCCGCAACGAGATGGACCGACTTCTCCTGCCGAGCCTGGAGAGCATGCTGGCGCAGGACTATCCGGACTTCGAGGTCGTCGCCATCGACGACCACTCGACGGACGAATCGCGGCGGGTCGCCGCGGCGCTGGCCTCCGCTTGCCCGGCGCTGCGCGTCCTCGCCGCCGGCGCCGGACGCCGCGGCAAGCGCGCCGTCATCGCTCAGGCGGCGCGCGCCGCCACCGGGGCCTGGCTGCTGTTCACCGATGCGGACATTCTCTTCCAGCCCGACGCCCTGGCAAAGGGAGTGAGCTTCGCCATCGGGCGGCGCGTCCACGCGCTTTCCCTGCTGCCCACGACGTTGGCGTTCGGGTTCTGGGAGCAGGTGACCCTGCTCGCGACCGGTTGGCTGGCCTACGAGGGCTGCGCGCTGCGCGGATGCAACGACGACGAGTCGCCGGTGGGCCTGGCCGCCGCAGGCGGTTACTTCCTCGTCGAGCGGGGTGCGTACGAGGCGGTCGGCGGCTACGAAAGCATCGAGCAGAACGTGCTGGTCGACGTGGCGCTGGCGCGGCGACTGCGCCGGTTCGGTTTCCGCTATCGGTATCTCGGCTCGGGCGGCTGTGTGTCGACGCGGATGTACAGCTCCCTGCGCGAGGTATGGCAGGGATTCGGCAAGAACGCCTTCACGGCGGTCGGCGGCCGGTGGCCGGTGGCGCTGGCGGCGGGGCTCGGCCTCGTCCTGGTGACCATCGGACCGTGGCTGGCGGTGATCGCCGGGCTGGCAAAGGGCCGGCCGCTTTCGCCGGCCGTGCTGCTCGGCGCCGCGGCGGTCGCCTCGATGCTCGCCGCCCAGCGCCGTGGAGCGCGCTTCATGGGCACGGTGCCGCGGCCGTTGCGAGTTCTCTGCTCGTGGCTCGGCGGTCTCCTGTGGGCCGCCATCCTCGTGCAGTCCGGCCTGCACACGAACTCGCGGCGCGGCGTGCGCTGGAAGGAGCGCTTCGTACCCGTGGCCGCGCCGCGCACGGAAGGCGCGGAATGAACCTGATCGAGCGCATTCGTTCCCCGTTTATGCCGCTCTGCGACCGCGCCTTGCACGAGATCGCGGCGCGCACCCGCCCCGGCATGCGGACACTCGAATGCGGCTCGGGGCGCAGCACTCCGTTGTTCGAGAGCCGCGGCTGCGCGCACGTCGCCCTGGAGCACGACGCCCGTCATGCGCCTGCGTGCGCGTCCGTCGTGCTGCGTCCCCTCACCGGCAGCCCCGCCTGGTACGACTGGCAGCCCCCGCACCCGTTCGAGTTCATTCTCGTGGACGGCCCTCCCGGCCGCATCGGACGCCTCGGCATCCTGCGGGTGCTGAGCGGCTGCGTCGAGCGCGGCACCGTGGTCCTCGTCGACGACACCCACAGGCGTGCCGAGCGCGACCTGGCCGCCTGGATCGCCGCGCGCTGGGACCTGAGCGCCACATCCTGCCCGGCGGGCGTCGGGGTGTTGCGCCGAGAGTTCACGATCCTCATCCCCCGCCTGGCCGACCGCGCTCGATAGGGCGCTCGTCCCCGTCACGGCCGAGGTGCGAGCGCGGAATCCTCAGGCCTTGGCTCCGCTCCGGCTCGGGGACTTCAGCGTCATCTGGTCCTCGAGCTCGCTGACGCGCGCGATCAGCACGTCGAGCCGCTGCCCCGCCTGCCGCGAACCCTCCGGCTCGCGCCGCTCCTTCTGCGCAATCTCACGGCGGATCTCGGCCGCCAGCTCGCGCAACCGACGCACCTCCGCCACCACCGACTCCTCCGTCGACGCGCGGCGCCGGCGCAGGGTCACCCAGACGGCATAGAGAAGGCAGGCGAGCAGAATCCCCTGCACCAGCAGCGACTCCAGGGTAGGATAGATGCCGAGAAAGTCGATCCGCGGCACGCCCGCCACGGGCGTCACCCCGACCCAGCCGGTCTCCTGCAGCTCGGCGACGCCTTTACCCGCGAACACGAAGGCGAGGTAGTAGAGCAGAACGCTGGTCCCGAAGAAGAACTGGCGGATCGGGATCCGCATGCCGAAGCGGGCGAAGATCAGATAGACGAACGCCAGAGCGACGAGGCCCACCGCGAACCCGCCGACGACGGCACCGAGGTCGCCGGGAGCGCTGGCCGCGAGTGCGTCGTAGAAAAGCGTCGTCTCGACGCCTTCTCGGTACACGGCGAGGAAGGCGGCGCCCGCCAAGGCGAAGCCGCTGCCGCGGACGACCGCGGTCTTCACTTTCCCCTGGATGTAGCGCTGCCACTTGTCGGCCTCGGCCTTCGAGATCAGCCAGTAGCTGACGAAGAAGAGCACCGCGGCGGCGAGCAGCATGGTCGCTCCTTCGAGAGCCTCCACGGCGACACCCGAGGCGAGGACGAGACGCGCCAGCACGTAGGCAGTGACCAGACTGGCGGCGATGCCGGCCGCCGTGCCGAGGAGGATCGGGCGCTTCATGCGAGTGTTGCCCGACTTCACCGCGTAGGCGAGGAGCGCCCCGATGATGAGCACGACCTCGAAGCCCTCGCGCAGGATGATCGTGGCCGACTGGAAGGCGAGGCTCCAGCGGCTCTCCGCCTGCCGCGGCTGCAGCGCGTGGCGCGCGGCATCCAGATCGGTCCCGATCTCGGCGACCAGCGCCTTCACACGGTCGCCGTTGCCGGTGGCCGCGGCGGCGGCGCGCAGGCTGACGAACTTCTCCTCCACGCGGCGTGTGATGTCCGGATCGATCAGGGCCAGCCGCTTCTCTAACGGCTCGAACTGGAAGTAGGCATCCGACACCGTGTACACCGCGCGCGGATTCCCGTCGCGATACGCGGCGGCGGCATCGTCGAGCAGGTGTTTCGTCTCCGCCAGCGCGTCCGTCTTTGCGGCGCCCGGCGGCTCGGTTGCTTCCGGAAAGCGGGCCTCGATCTCCTTCGCCGCCGCCGTCGCCAGGGCGGCGATGGGAGCGGAAGCTTCGCGGTCGCGTATGCGGCGTTCGATCTGCGCGAGCTGGCCGCCGATCTTGGCCGCGGCCTCCGAGTCGCGTTCGGACACGGCGTCGAGCGCCGCCTGTTTCTGCCCAACGAGCTGATCGAGGAGGATCGCGCTCTCCGTCAGCTCGGTCTCGTTGACCGCCTGGCCCGGCCGAATCGCTTTCCCGTACTCCTCGGCCAACAGGCGCAGGGCGCCCGCGAAGTGGCGCGCCGTCGCCGCGGGGTCCGCCTCCGCGGCAGCGGTCTGGTTGCCGCCGAGGGAGAGGAGACGTGCAAAGGCCACCGCCGACCAGATCTGGTCTTCGGTCAGCGAGCGCGAGAAGCCGGGCATCGGCGTGCCGGTGACGCCGTGAGCGACGGCGGCGAAGAGGTCCCTGTCGCTCTTGCGGGCCAGGGCCTTGGGTTCGTCGAGCACCGGCACCGGCTGGAGCAGGCCGGCGCTGTACGCCCCCTTTCCGTCGCCCGCCTGCCCGTGACAGCCGGCGCAGTGCGCCAGGTAGACGCCCTGCCCTTCGGCGAGCTTGCCGGCCCCCTGACGGACGCTCCACAGATAGGCGATCAGGTCCCAGCGCTCCTGCACCGAGAAGACGTCCCCCCAGGCGGGCATGGCCGACTTCCCTTTGCCGACCGAGATGACGTGGAAGAAATCGAAGGGGGTCTCGGCGCGCATGAACTCGGGGTCGGTGAAGTTCGCCGGCGGCGGCTTCAGATCGGCCGCGTCCTCGCCCTTTCCGTCGGCGGCGGCTCCGTGACACGGCATGCAGTTCTCGGAGAACAGGCGGCTGCCACGGGACGCTGACGGCGGCGCGGGCGGGAAGACGACCTCGGTCACGCCGGTGAGCTGCGAGATGCGCGCCCGCAGATCCTCGATCGCCGGTCGCACCTGGTCGAGTGGACGCTTGTCGGAGACGGCCGCGCGAATCGACTCGAACGATTCCGCCAGGCCCTCGAGATTGGCCAACCCGGCCGTCTTCAGGCGGGACTGCGCCTCCTCCAGGAACATCCGCGCCTCGTCGTACTCGACGGGAAGCACGACGGCGCCGTCGGCGACGCCTTCGCGATACTCCTCACCGACGACGTTGAGCAGCGTCAGAACGCGGCGGACCTCTGCCGTCTGCTGCGGGTCCGCCGGCACCGCCGCCCGCGCCGCCGGCGCCAGCGCGCCCAGCAGGAGCCCACAGGCGGCGAGGATCTGCAGACGTCCGGGGAATCTCATCGGCGATTTTGAAACTCATTTTCAGTTATCGCCGCCCCGCTGATAAGTCAAGGAGTCCCGAACGGCTCGCCTCTCGCCCGGGCGACGGAGCGAGGGGCTCAGCCGGCGGCGCGGCGTGAGCGCTGACAGTCCCGGCAGAGGCCGTAGAGCTCCATCTTGTGGCCGGTGAAGCGGAAGCCGAGGCGCTTGGCGACGTCCTCCTGCAGGGCCTCGATGCGCGGCTCCTCGAACTCCTCGATCTTGCCGCACGCCTCGCAGATCAGGTGATCGTGGTGCCGCTTCTGGGCGCTCTCGTAGCGGGCCTCGCCATCGCGGAAGTGGCGCTCCGCGGCCACCCCGCACTCCGTCAGCAGCTTCATGGTGCGGTAGACGGTGGCGTAGCCGATGTGGGGATTGCGCCGCTTGACCTCCTGGTAGAGCTCCTCGACGCTGATGTGGCGCTGCGTGTTGAAGAAGACCTTGGCGATCGTGTCGCGCTGCGCCGTCGACTTCAGACCCTGCCCGCGCAGGTGTTCCTTGAAGCGAACGAAGCGATCATCCGCAGAGGGCTTCGCTTCCGCCATCGCGCCGGACGTCCTTCGCCGCCGCGCGCTCGACGAGCGCTCGGGCAGCGGGCGAAAGATAGATCTCATCCATGGGCCGGCCGGAGAGCTCGTCCACGAGCACGTCGATCTGCGCGCTGGGAGGCAAGCCCCGTTCGAGAAAGATGATGTCGCTCTCGCGTACCCGGCAGCTTCCGCTGCGGACCCGGTATCCCACCTCGCGCAGCAGCCGCTCCTCGCGCACCTGGAAACCGAGCTTCTGCGCCGCCGCCTTCAGCTCCTCGAGCAACGCCAACTGCGCCGCGGTGTTCTCCTTCGTCTTCGCTGCCACTGGAGTCGAACTATTAGTGAAGCCCCTGCGGCTTGTAAAGGCGGGAGTGCGACACCGCGGCGCGCATGAACGTTCGCGTCCGGGGTCGGACCGCATCCCGGCTGGCCGATCGCCCCGAAAGCTGCTAGATGCCGCACCGTCGGAAGGCTCATGATCAAGACGGTTCTGTTGGGCTTGGACGGCTCGGAGTATGCGCGCACCGCCACCAGCTACGCTCTCTGGTTGGCGCGTCGGCTCGACGCCTGCGTCGTCGCGTTGCACGTGATCGACATCGTCTCGATCGAGGGATCTTTCTTCCACGACATCTCCGGTTCCCTCGGCTTCGAGCCCTACCTCGACTTCTCCTCGAAGATGCGGGGAGTCCTGCAAGAGCGCGGCCGGGGGCTCCTGGAGGCTTTCGCCGAGCGGGCCCAGCAGGAGAACGTGCGTGCGGAGACGGCGATCGGCATGGGCGTCGTCGCCAACGAGATTGCGGAGCGGGCCCGCACGGCCGATCTGGTGGTGATCGGACACCGCGGGCTCAACGAACGCTTCTCCACCGGGCTGCTCGGCGGGACGGCGGAGAGCGTCAGCCGCAAGTCGCCGAAGCCGGTGTTCATCTCGCCGAAGCAGTTCCGTCCCTGCACGCGTCCCCTGCTCGCCTACGACGGCAGCGCGCGAGCTTCCGCGGCGATGCAGGTGGCGGCGGAGTTCTGCTCGACGCTGAAGCTGCCCCTGACGATCCTGACCGTCAACCGCGACGAGGAGCAGGGCCGCAAGGTCCTCGACGAGGCCGACGCCTATCTGAACCCCTACGGCCTGAAGGCCGAGTTCGAGATGCAACAGACGGGCAATCCGCCGGAGAGCATCGCGAGCTACATCCGCGAGCGCGATCACGACATCCTCTTCATCGGCGCCTACGGCCACAGCCGCATCATCGAGATGGTGCTGGGCAGCACGACCGAGTACGTGCTGCGCAACGCCGACTGCCCGGTTTTCCTGAACCGGTGAGTCGACGCGGGCAGGGACGACGCGCCGAGCGTACGGGTCGCCGGCCTCTCCGATTGACGGTCGGAAAGGCAGCGTGCCATAGGAATCGTCATGGCAGGCTCCGTTCGCTTCGCGGCGGTTCTCTGCGCCCTGGCGTTGACCACGCCGGCGAGCTCCGCTGGCGCGATCGAGCATCCGGTGGCGGGACGCAAGCTCATCCTCGTGGACAATGACGGGCAGAGGCGCCGGCTCTCCTTCGTCGCGCTGGACCCGGCCATCGGGCCACCCTTCGCCGATCCGACGACCGGCTCGTCGTCGCTGATCGTCCGGTCGTCGGCAGGGCCGGGCCAGTGCTTCGCCGAGATTCCCCTGGGTGCCACCAACTGGAAGCCGATCCGGGGCGACGGACCGAACAAAGGGTACGTCTATCGCGACGCCGGCTCCGGATCGCAGGGAATCCGTCGCATCGCGTTGCGGCCGGGACGGATTCAGGTCGTGGCCCGGGGGGACTCCTGGCCTTGCGACCTCGGAGCCGAGCAGCAGCTTCCGGTCTCGGTCGAGCTGCGCATGGTCGGCGAACGCTACTGTAGCGCCTTCGGCGGCACGGTGGCCCGCAACGCCGGCGGCCGCTTTCGTGCCGGCGGCGCACCCGCTCCCGCCGCCTGTCCGGACGCGGACCTGACGGTGGCGGACCTGAACATCCTGCACGGCCTGGGTTGTCCCGGGAACTGTCGCCAGGCGGACCGCATCGATCTCTTGTTTCAGTGGATCGCGGCCCGGGGTTGTCCCGACGTGGTGACGATGCAGGAGGTGCTCGATCTCTCGACGGGGAGCGCCCTGCCGCTCATCGATGCCCGGCGGGCCACGGTCTGCCCGTTCCCCTACCAGGAAGTCTTCATCCGCACCTTCGGCATCGACGAGGAGATGATTCTCAGTCGATACCCGGTCCTCGAGAGCGAGCTGCACGGGCTGCACGGCGGCTTTCGCCACGTTCTGTTCGCCCGCATCGACCACCCGATGGGCGCGGTCGACGTGTTCACGACCCATCTGGCCTCGAGCTCCGACGGCGCGTCCAACCCCTGCCAGGCCCCGTGCCCGGCGGAGTGCGTCGCCGCCGGCGCCTCGACCATCAGGGAGTGCCAGGCGGTACAGCTCGCCGAGTACGCCGCCGCCCGCCACGACGTCGCCACTCCGGCGGTCGTCACGGGCGACCTGAACTCCCACCCCGACGGCTTCGTCTACCACCAGCTCGCCGATCGCGGCTGGACGGACGTCTACCGCGCGGCGGGAAATCCGGAGTGCGACCCGATGACCGGCGTCGGCTGCACGTCCGGCCGCGCCAGTGACACGCTGACCCAGATGGAATCCACCGACTCCAACGTCGACGAGCGCATCGACTACGTGTTCGTCGTTCCCCCAGGGCCGGCGTCGGCCTGCGGGGCGAGCATCGACGGGCCCGCGGACGACGACGGAGACGGCACCGCGACGCGTCTGTTCGCCGACCAGCCCAACCCGTTTGCCACCTGCGGCCCGGCGCCGCTGCCCATGTGCTGGCCCTCGGACCACGAGGGCGTGGAGCTCGACCTCAACTGTCTCTGACCGTGTCCCTCCCCGACGACGAGCGGGCGAGCCCCGCTCGGATTCCGAGCCCGAGCGGCTCCGGTCCGGTCGTCGCCCGCGCCTTTCAGATCCTGCTGGCGCTGGTCTTTCTGATCGCGTGGTCGTCGCTCGGCGCTCAGGTCGCGATCCTCGTCGGCAGCCGCGGCCTGTTGCCGGTCGCGCCTTTTCTCGAGGCGGCGCGCCGTGCGGGGGGACCCTCGTTTGCGCAGTTCCCGACCCTGTTCTGGCTCGGCGCCAGCGACCTGGCGTTGGAAGCGGGGATTGTCGCCGGCATCGGGCTCGCCCTCGCCGCTCTCGCCGGTCTCCGCCCCCGCCTCTGCTTCCTGCTCTCCACGCTGCTCTACCTGAGCTACGCCACCGCTTGCCGAACCTTTCTCTCCTTTCAGTGGGACAACCTGCTGCTTGAGTGCGGCATCCTCGCCGTCTTCCTCCCCACCGACCGGCCGGCACGTTGGATTCACGTTCTCTTTCGGTTGCTCCTGTTCAAGCTCTACTGGGAATCGGGCATCGCCAAGATGCAGTCGTACATCGGCGATTGGTTCGACGGCAGCGCGATGACCTACTACTACGAGACGGCACCGCTGCCGACCTGGCTCGCCCTGTACGCGCACGCCCTTCCCGCCTGGTGGCACCACTTCGAAAGCCGCGCCGTCCTGGTGCTCGAGATGCTCGTCCCGGTCGGATTCTTCGGACCGCGGCGCCTCCGCCTGGCCGCCTGTGCCCTCCTGACGGGCTTTCAGGTCGTCAACATCGCCACCGCCAACTACGGCTTCTTCTGTTACCTCGCCCTTGCCCTGCACGTTTTCCTGCTCGACGACGGGGACCTCGTTCGGATCGGCGGATGGCTCCGGTTGCGCCTCGGGCGGCCGCTCCGCGTCCGACCGGCACGGCCGCCGACGGCCGGGGGGTGGCTGCGCACCGCCGGGGCCGCGCTCGTCGTCGCCGTCTTCGTCTCCCTGTCCCTGCTCGATGGCTTGCTGGCCTTCGGCGGCGGAGGCGCATGGCGGGCGGTCGTGGAGCCGGTGCGGGCGATCTACCAGCCCTGGCGGTTGGTCAACACGTACCACCTCTTCGGGCAGATCACGCGCGAGCGCATCGAACCCGAGTTCCAGACGTCTAGCGACGGCGCGTGGACCGCGCACGATTTCCGCTACAAGCCGGGAGATCCGCGGCGGGCGCCCCGCTTCGTCGCGCCGCACCAGCCGCGCGTCGACTTCCAGCTTTGGTTCTACGGCCTGGGCTACCGGCGGGGGACGCCGGCGTACGTCGCCGCCCTCGTGCGCCGCCTGTGCCTGGACCCCGAGGCGGTCCAGGGCCTCTTCCCGGATCCGCTCCCACCCCACCCCGAGGCGGTGCGGATCGTGTTCTGGCAGTATCACTTCACGACGCCGTCGGAGCTCGCGAGCAGCGGCGCGTGGTGGACGCGGCGGCGGGCCGCCTCCACTCGCTCCATCGAGTGTGACGGCTTCGGGAGCTGAGGCCGCCGATCAGGAGCGGCGGCGAAACCGGGCCCGCAAGTCGAACTTCATCACCTTCCCGGTGGCGTTGCGCGGCAGGGCCGTCAAGATCTCGACCTGCTCGGGGATCTTCTGGCGCATGATCTGCTTCTCGAGCATGAACGAGCGGACGTCGTCCACGGTCAGCGGAGACGCCCCCTCGCGCATGACCAGGCAGGCGCAGACCCTCTCCCCGCTCGCCGCGTCGGGCACCCCGACGACGGCGGCGTCCGCGACCGCCGGATGCTCGTGGAGCACGTCCTCGATCGCCTTGGCGCTCAGGTTCTCCCCCTTGCGGATGATGATGTCCTTCTGGCGCCCGGTGACCCGGACATAGCCTTCCGGATCGACGACTCCCAGGTCGCCCGTGCGCAGAAAACCGTCCGGCGTGAACGCCTGCCGCGTCAGCGCGGCGTCGAGGTAGCCGACGCACATCTGCGGCCCGAAGGCTTCGATTTCTCCTTCCACGCCGGGGGGTAGGATGTCTCCGGAAGGGCCGACGATACGCACCCGGCACCCGGGCGACGGGCGTCCGTCCGTGTTCGCGCACTTCTCCTCGGGATCGTCGCGCCTCCCCGAGGTCAGCATCGGGCATTCGGTCAATCCGTACGACCGGAAGCTCGGCACACCGAAGCGGCGTCGTATCTCGCGCACCAGCTCGGGGGGAATGTCGGCGGCGCCGGTGCCGGCGGCTCGCACGGTGCGAACGCGCTCGGTCGCGAAACCCTTGGCATTGAGGATGCCTCGCAGGATCGCCGGTGGTCCGCCGGCGCTCGTCACGCCTTCCCGCTCTATCAGCGACAGGGCCCTCTCCGGGTCCCAGACGTCGAGGTAGACGACGCGCGATCCGACGAGGATCGGCAGGATCAGAAACGCCGCCAGACCGCCGATGTGCGTGAGCGGAAACTGCAGGAGGCCGACGTCGTCGGGCCCCGCGCCGGACACCGCCGCGTTGACGCGGGCGAAGGCGCCCATCGTCGACGCCGTGTGCAGGACCCCCTTCGGCTCCGAGGTCGTCCCGGAGGTGTAGAACACCATCCCGACGTCGTACGGATCGCGCGGCGTCGGCGGAACCTGCGCCGCGTCGTCGAGAAGCCGGTCGAAGGCGAGCATGCGGTCGCCGGGCTCGGCGCGGACCACCGCCACATGCTCGACGCCGGGCGCGCCGCGCCGAACCTCGCGCGCCAGGTCGCGGTGGTCGAAGCCGCGAAAGACGCCGGGGACGATCAGCAGGCGAGTTTCCGCCTGACGCGCAATGAAGCCGACCTCGCTTTCGCGGTAGATCGGAATGATCGGATTGCTGATCGCGCCGATGCGATCCACCGCGGCCCCGACCACGGCCGCCTCCCACCAGCTGGGAAGCTGCCAGGAAACGACGTCGCCCGGGGCAATACCCAGGCGAGTCAGTCCCGCCGCGAGCCGCCCGACCGCGACGGCGAAGTCGCGGAAGGTCAAACGGCGTTCACCGTCGACCAGAAACAGCCGATCGGAGTCTGTACCGACCCGCTCGGTCAGCAGCTCCGTCAGACTCGGCCGCGGCCATTCGCCGGCGCCTTCGTGTCGGGCGCGGCGCTCGGGGAGCACCAAAGGCTCCCACCGATCCCCCATCACGACGCCCCTCCGCTGCACGCGCCTCGTCTCATGCCGGTCTCCCCGCCGAACGGCTGGGGCGCAGTGGATTGCCGGAGCTCGTCGGTCGCTCCAGCACCCCAACACTCCTGTACGCAAGACGACCAGCCGCATCGCCGTCAAGCGCGATTCCCGGCGCGGTGCCTAGCGCAACGAAAAGGGGGAAGAGGGAACTCGAGGTCCCCCTTCCCCCTTTTCGGAAAGTCGGATGGGCGCTCAGGCTGCTTCTTCGACCTCGGGCGCGCTGTCGAAGGGCACGACGTGGCCGGCCGGCGCGGCGTCACCGAGAAGCTCGGCCCGCGCGGGTTCCACCGACAGATTGAGCACATCGCAGAGGTTCTCGAACGAGTAGGGCCACTCCCGACGCTGCGAGGCGACCCACTTGTACGCCTCCATGTAGAGTCTCTGCTGCCGGCGGCGCGGCGCAAAGCGATACTTCTGGAGGTCGATGACCGCCTGCCACAACACGGCAAGGGCAAGCGCCCGCTCCGGAGCGATGTAGCGCGTCCGATGCCAGGTATCGTGGAACTGGCTGGGAAGAGCCGGCTCCGAGGCCAGCAGCTCTTCGGGAACGATCACGGGTGACATCTTGGGAACCATGCCTGCTATCCCTTTCCTCGCCGCTTCTCGACCCGGCCCCCGAGAATGGGCCCACTTATAGGAGGATTAGTAATACTTCACCGTCGATTGCGCGGCTAGGGAGTGTTCTTATCATAGAGGCACTGGGTCCACAATGGGCTGTTTTCCACTCTTTTGGAATGTGGGGGGAGCCTCGGGGATTGCGTACGGCCCGCGCGCAGGGCGGCGTGCGAGCAAAAAAAGGGCGCTCCACGACGGAGCGCCCTCGGTCCTCTTTCGGGTTGCGCGGCAGATCGGGACCGGTTCAGTCCATCCCCAGCTTTGCCCGCCCTTCCGCCGAGATCATCTGCGGATTCCAGGGCGGGTCCCAGACGACCTGCACGTCGGCCTCCGCGACGCCGGGAAGCGCTTCGATCCGATGCTTCGCATCCATGGAGATCGGGCCACCCATCCCGCAGCCTGGAGCGGTCAAGGTCATCTTCACCGCGACCCGACTTCCACCCACCGGCAAGCGTTCGATGATCATGTCGTAGACCAGGCCGAGGTCGACGATGTTGACGGGGATCTCGGGGTCGTACACGTCCTTGAGCTGTTCCCAGACCTTCTCCTCGCTCACCGGCCCGTCGGAGCCCGGCAACGCGGCGGAAGGCCTCCCCGTCGGCTCGTGACCGATCGCGTCGGCATCCTTGCCGGCGACCCGAAATAGGCCGCCCAGGCTGGGCACCTGCAGCGTGTAGCTGCCTCCGAGCGACTGGGTCAGGAAGGCCCCGGTGCCGGCGGGAATGACGACCGCGGTCCCGTCCGGGATCTGCACCGCCTCGCAGTCCCTCTCAAAGTGGATCTCGTCGTAGCTCATACGCGACTCCTTCGTCGTGGCGGGTGTGTCGATACCCCGCCGCTGACGATGCATAGTAGCGCACTGTGGCGCCGCGATCAGCCGGTCCAGCCCCACTTCGCCTTGTTCGCCGCAATCTGCTCGGCGCTCGGCTTCTCCTTCTCCTCGGCAGGGCAGACCTCGAACTGATCGCTGTGCTCCATCATCTTGTAATTGAGAGGAGTGTCATCCTTGAACACCTCGGGAACGGCGGCCTCCTCGAAGATCGCCTGCCAGGGGCACTCGGGCTCGCAGGCGCCGCAGTCGATGCATTCGTCCGGATGGATGTACAGCTGATTCGGAAACGTCTCGTGGTCGTCTCCGGTATACCGGTAGATGCAGTCCACCGGACACACGGCGACACAGGCGGTGTCGACGCAATCCCTGCAGAGCCTCGTGATGATGTACGCCATTCCTCTCTTCTCCTCTTCTGAAGGTAGCTCCCAACCCCGCACTTTCCGGCAGGAAACACCCCGTCTCGCCGGTCGACCCCGGCGACTCGCGCGCCGGCCTATTCGCCTCTGCTTCAGTCGTCTGAAACTGGTCGTGGAGCCCGTCTCGTCGTTCGGTTGCGGCTGCTACGATCGGCAATGGAGATCACAATGTCAACCGAGGGGCGGCCGCCCGGCGCGATCTACCGCGGGGGGATCTGCCTCCCGAGCCGGCCCGCCGCCAGCTCGGCGAGCGCGTCTCGCTGCGGCTTCGACGTCGCGCCGAGGGGCACCTCGGCGCGGCTGAGAAACAGATAGTGCTCGGGGCACTTGTAGTGGGATAGGTTGTGGCGCGCGAAGGCGCGCAGCTCGACTTCCCCCACCCCTGCGGCGCCCTCGATCACGAGAGCGACCAACCGCTGCTCCAGGGCCTGGGGAGGAAGGCCGACGATATACACCGATTCGACGGCGGGGTGGCTGGCGAGAACCGATTCCACCTCCAGCGGGGAGACGTTGATGCCTTTGACTCGAAGCAGGTCCTTGCTGCGGCCGACGAAGTGGAACACGCCGCCGGCATCGATCCGACCGAGATCGCCGGTGCAAAAGTACCCGTCGCGGTCGCGACCCGCCCCCGCCGGCTGCCGGTGGTAGCCGCTGAACATGCCCGGCCCCCACACCCGGATTTCCCCCACCTCTCCGCACGAGACCTCGCGGCCTTCGGCGTCGACGATCCGCATCCGGACCCCCGGAAGCGGTGTCCCGATCTGGGCCTGGCGCACCGCCGCCGGGTCGCGCCAGTCGAGGGCCGTGACGTAGCCCGACATCTCGGTCATGCCGTATCCGGTGATGAAGCGAGCGCGATCGGCGTCGAGATGGGGGTGAAACCAGGCGACGCGGCCGTTGCCCTTGGTCACGCCCGCGAGCAACGCCGGGTCGAAGTCCGGATGCGACAGGATCTGTCCGACCTGCGGAGGGCGAAAATGTAGGGCGGTGTGCCGCTCCAGGCGCAGCGCCGCGAGGACGGCCTCCGACCGGAACGTCTCGACCAGGCTCAGGGCGCAGCCGGCCGCCAGAGTCGGCAGCGCGCGGATGACCAGGCCGGCGACCCAGAACAGCGGGAGAGTCGACAGCAAGCAATCCGTATCGTCGAGGCCGGAGCGCTCGGCGGTCGGCAGAACGGTCGAGAGAATCGCCCGGTGGCTCAGCATCACGCCCTTCGCCCGCCCGGTCGTTCCCGAGGTGTACAGCACGCATGCGATCGAATCGGGGTCGACGACCTCCGGCGCGGCTCGCGGGCGCCGCACCGGCGGTGTGTCGCCGAGGACCATGACTTCCGGCTTGCCGGGCGGACGCGACAGCTCCCGCAGCGACGCGAGATAGTCGTGTGAGCGCAGGTGCGCCTGCACGACCAGCGTGGCGATGTCGCCGTGATCGAGTACCTCGCCCAGCTCGCGCGCGGTCGCGAAGGTCGAGACCGGCACCAGCGTGGCGCCGCTCCGCCAGACGCCGAAGGCGACGGCGAGCCACGCGGGACCATTGCCGGCAAG
This sequence comes from uncultured bacterium, assembly GCA_963721115.1. GTDB lineage: Bacteria > Desulfobacterota > Binatia > HRBIN30 > CADEER01 > CAVRIA01. The sequence continues at coordinate 258,076 of CAVRIA010000008.1, read as the reverse complement.
CAGTCCGATGTGCGCGCCGGGGCCGAGCCCCGCGCTGGCGAAGGCGGCGGCCCAATCGTCGGCGGCGCGATCCAGGTCGGTGAAGCGCAGCCGGTCCCGTTCGCCGATCACGGCCGTGCGATCTCCGAGCCGCCCGGCGAGCAGACGCAGGAGGTCGCTCAGGTCGGCGGGTGGCCGGGATGCGAAGGACATCAGGATCGCTCCGGAAGCTCGCAGACCTCGCCGGCAGACGGCGGCTGGAGCGAAAACGGGACGGATACCGACCAGGTCAAGCCGAAGGTGCAGAAGCTCAGCGCGTGATGCCCGGACTCGCCGCCGGCGACGGCGATCAGAAACTGCTCCGGCGACGCACAGAGCGGCACGGTGCCGTCGTCGACGTACCCCTTCTCTTCGAGCTTCTTCCAGTGCCGGCGATGCCAGCGTTCGATCGGCGTGCGTGTCTGCTCGTACAGCAGGCGCTGCACGTCGGCGATCCCCAGGCCGTCGCGCGCGATCTTGTGGGCGAAGTCGGGACACAGCAGGAGCAGCATCTCGCCGTCGGCCTGCGGCACCAGGACCTTGTTGTTGCCGATCCAGTCGATGGAGCGGGCGAGGATCCAGATCAATTCCTCGCCGCTCTCGGCATAGATGTCGGCGATGTCCTGCGTGCCCGTGGCACAGTGGGCCGTGACGACGTTGGCGTCGCGCTGGAAGCCACGGCGCACGTGGAACGGCTCCCAGGGGCTCTTCTCCTCCCACTCCCCGAAACAGAGCGAGATGCGGCCGGGCTGGCCAAACGTGGATTTGCTGACGGCGCCGGGGATGGCACCCCCGACATTGCGCATGACCAGCCGCAAGGCGCGTCCGATCGTCGCGTTGGCGCGCCCGTTGTTGCCGAGACAGCTGTAGCCGCATTCGATCCCCAGGGCGCGCCGCGCCGGGCCGTTGATCATCAACGCCGGCGTGGCACAGCAGGTGGTGGTGTTGAGGGCATAGAGGTTGAAACGCGGGTCGCACACCGCCCGCACCGCGGCCGCCACGACCGGAAAGCATTCCGGGCGGCATCCGGCCATGACCGCGTTGATCGCCACCTTCTCGGCCGTCGCTTCTCCGCGGCGTGGCTCGACGACGCCCATCACCGCATCGGGAGACTCCTCGACGGTCTCGAGCATCGCCTGTACCCGTTCGGCGGTCGGCGGAACCAGCGGCAGGCCGTCCCCCCAACCCCGCGCCTCCGCGAGCTCGAAGAACGCCTCCGCGTCAGCCTCGACCGCGACGCCTTCCGATGTCAGGGTGCCGCGCATGGCTCCTGGCGATGGTGTCGCCTCGCCCTCAGTCGACTCGTTCCGCCAGGTGCCCGAGCGCCTCCGCGAACCGCTCCTCGGCGATTCGATCGATCTCCTCGGCCGCACGACCTTCCAGGGGATGCGGAAGAACCAGCAACGGCAGAGGGCCGATACCGCGGGCGCGGGCCGCGGTCAGGGCCAGGTTGGCGAAGGGTTCGGTGACCACGGCCAGCGCCGGTTTGCCGGCCCGCAGCACCTCGATCGTGTCGTGGACACTCCACGACGTGCACGACCCTCAAGTGCCGAGGCCGACGATCGCGGCGTCGAGGTCGCGCACGAAGCCGGCCACCTTGCGGCGCTCCTCCTCGGTGGTTCCGATGCGGATGCCGGGATCGAAAAGCGGCGTGCGGCTCACCCCCGCGCGCTCGCGCGCCAGTGCGGCGAAGCGAGCGGCGAAGCGGCTGTAGGACTGCCAGGTGTGATCGACGCGGAGCCCGAGCACTTTGCCTCGCAGGCTCGGCAGCCGCGCCGGGGGCGCCGAGATTCCCGCCGGGCCGCGCGCCGTCGGATCGAGCACCTCGATCGTTCTCCTCTCACCGGGTAGAGTGTCCATCGCCTGCTGTTTAACGAAAATCGCGCGCCAGCGGAACCGATGATCCGCCCGTACTTCTCACCGGGTTCCGCGGCTGCCGCGCCGAGGACCGGCGAAAGCGGCGGATCAGCGAAAGCGCGGCTTGCTCAACGTGCCCTCGATGACCACCGGCGCGTCCGGCCGCGCCTTCTTCGAGCGCGGGATCAACGACAGCAGGCCGCGGATCTCGTCCGGGGCCTCGGCACCGGGCAGGACGGTGACCCGCAGGTTGAGGATGCTGTTCTGGATCGGCCGCGCCAGGACCACCTGCCCCGTGCCTCCGATCTTCAACTCCGCCCCGTCGGCATTGAGCTCCTGCAGATCCAGCTTGCCCGCCCTCGTACTCGAACTTCAGCGCCACGGTCTCGAAGTGGAGGTCCGGCACGCCGATGCCGTTGATCTTGGCTCCGGTCAGGTTGGCGTGCTGCAGCTGGATCTCCCCCGCCGCGCGCCCCGCCCGCAGGTCGCCATGGTGATCCTCCACGGTAGCGACCCCGCCGACGAGCCCCGCCAGCTGTCCCTCGTCGAGCAGGCCGTTCAGAAACGGGTTGAGACCGATTTGGATGTGATCGAACTGCAGGTTGGTTCGGTCGATGTCGCCCCCTGCGACCCATTTGGCGTGAACTTTGCCGCCGTAGATGTCCGCCTTCGCGTAAAGAGAGGACAGCTTGCCGGCCCAGAGCCCGCTCAGCCCCGGTCTGACGTAGACGCTCGGGCTCTCGAGTACCGGACTCTCCGTCGCATCCTGGATGAGCTGCACCCGGCGCAGCTCCCAGCCATTGAACCAGGCGAAGCGGGTCGCGGCGACCTGCACGTGTACCGGGCCGAGGCTGACCTCCCGCAACGCGCGCTGGACGATCACGTCGTACGGAAAGTTCACCGCCAGGAAGAGCGCGAAGAGTACGGCGGTGTATAGCGTGTAGAGGAGAAAACGTCGCCCGCTCATGCCCTCGAATCGCCCGGAGGTGGACATCGGCAGCCGCAGCGCCGGCAGCCGCATCACGCCTCCGCCTTCTTCAGCATCGAGACGGTGGCCGTCACGTCGAACGTGTGCGGATCGCGATAGCGCTTCTTCACCTGCAGGCGCGTCACACGCAACGGATGCGGCCCCTTCTCGATCTGGTACAGCATGTCGACCAGCTCCTTCAGTGAGATGCCGGTCAGCTTCAGCTCGACCGACTCCTCCCGGTAGGCGCCGCCGATGATCTTGCTCTGCGGGTTCATCGACAGGATCTTGTCGCGTCCGCCGAGCACCTGCGAAACCGTCGATTCGATGTGCGGGAACAGGGAGAACTTCTCGTCCGCCTTCTCCAGCACCGCCTGGCTCGCCTCGAACTGGCGCAGCAGCTCGAGGTACTTCTCTCGCATCAGCTGGATGTTCTCGAGCTGCTTCTCCTTCGACCCGATCTGCCGCGCCAGCAGCACGCGCCCGTCCGCCAGGGGTTGCCAGATGAACGAGTAGAGGCCGATACAGAAGACCGCCACACCGGCCGCCACCAGCAGCGTGCGCTCGCGCGGAGAGAGTCGCTGGTAGAAGTTGAAGATCTGGCGCCAGTCGAAGTTCACGGCAGTTGACCTCGGTGCGGCCGGTACGCCTTGCTGAGCACCATGTTCAGCCGGAAATCCACGCCGTTCCCGTCCTTGCCCGCCTTGGCATCCTTCACCTGTACATCGCTGAAGTAGCCCGTGTTCAGCAGTTCCTGCTTGATGGCGTCCACGGACTCGAAGGTATCCGTATTGGCGCGCAGGCGCACGGCGTCCGCGTCCATGCTGTATTCCTCGCTGTCGATGCGAATCTTTTTCGGCACCGCCGACGAGATCGCCCGCATGATGTCGACGCCGGTCGAGCTGCTCACCGGCACGACGTCGTTCAACAGCTCGACGCGCTGCGACAGGACATCGATCTCGGATTGCAGCGCCGCATTGGGGTCGGGAACCCGGCCCATGTCGGGCAGGGTGGCGCTGAAGACCTTCTGGATCTGCGTGTCGATCGCCGCCGAGCGCACGGCCATCTGACGGTACTCGACGTACAGGTCGGCGACCGTCAACGCGACGACGAGCGCCGCCAGAGCCGCCACCCCGCGCAGCGCGCGGCGCAGCTCCTGCTGGCTGCGGTGAAAGGCGAACGCGCCGCGCCGGAAGTTGACCCCGAGGAAGTTGGACGGCGCCACTTCACGCAGGGCCAGCCCCAGGGTGGACGCGTACGCCGGCGCCTCCGCAGTCAACGCCGCGGAGTTGCGCAGGCGGAGCTGGTCGAGCCGGCGCACATCCAACGCCAGGGACGACGCCAGCTCGGGCTGTACCTCTTCGACGACCGCCGGCTCGCCCGCCACGTAACACGGGGTCTGGTCGTCGAGCGGTGCTCCGTTGAGCGCCAGCAGGCTCCAGCGCATCTCTCCGATCAGCCCCGGCACCGGGCTCTCGGACGTCTCGTGCAGAGGTCCGGCACCGTTTCCGCTTTCGCCGCCGCCGTAGATCGTCGCGTGGGTCAGCGTCCGCAGGCCGACGAGCTCTTTGTCGCGAAACAGCGCCAGCGTGGTGTAGCGCGGCATGAGGTCGACGAAGATGAACGACGAGGGAAGGTCGGGGACCAGATTGAGGGTATTCAGGGCCGCCAGGGGTCCGACGTCGACCACCTTCGGATCCACGCCCGCCTGGCGCAGCAGCTCGAGATGCCGCTCCAGCTCCTCCTTCGGCGCCAGAGCCGCCAGCACCAGCGTGCCGGCCCGATCGCGGTGGATCACCTGGTAATCGACGACCACTTCATCGAGCCCGAACGGCACGTTGCTCTCGAGCTCGAAGGGGACGGTCTGCACCAACCGCTTCTGGTCGCGGAAGGGCAGAAACAGAATACGCCAGGTCACCCGATCGCCGGCGAGGGCGCTGAGAACCGTGTCGCCGCTGCGGAGATGTTGCTCGACGAAGCGGCGAACCTGCTCCTCGACGGTGCCCTTGATGGCCGACAGCGACTCGCGGTGAAAGCCCGCCACCTTGTAGTCGCGAAAGGTCGTCTCGACGACCGTCGCCTTGAGCTCCGAATCCGTGATGTCGAGTGCGAGAATGCGCTGTGGCATGCGTTGCGGTTCACCTACCGAGAGAGTTGTCGCGTGTGTCCGTCGCGCCCGGCGTCGCCGATTGGTCCGCGTCGGCTCCGGTCTGCCAGAAGAGCCGAGCGCCCCCTTCCTTTTGCCAGTCCAGCGGCTGCAAAGTCCAGCGCGGCCCCTGGCTGTTGTCGCGCGGTTGGCCGACGGCCGGGCGCCGGTAGACCAACTCGCTCAGGGTCTGCCCGATGCCGCCGCTGTCCGGGTCGGAGGGATCGACGTTGGTCAGGGCGCTCGCCTCGAGGCGGAAGAGGCGGCTGTTGACCGTGAACAGACTGCGCAAGGCGCTCCGGTACTCGACGTCTGGCAGCACGGCGTTGATCTCGCCGCCGTTGGTGAACGGCTGCTCCTGCTGCTGGCGATCGAGGATCTGGGCGACGGAGCTCCCGTCGTTGAGCACGGCGGAGAGCACCTCCGCCGGCGCGGTATTGATGTTGATGCCGCGCAGGAAGCCGCGCGGCTGGGCGGTCAGGGTGTCGCGCAGCTCGCGCAGCTGCGACGTCGGAATCCCCAAGGTCGCCCCGAAATCCTCCAGGGAGTTGAAGTCCGGTACCGGAAGGCGCGTACCGTCGGGAAGCTCCGTGGGGTCCTGTTGCCAGTACTCGACGAGTCGGTCGACGGACTGCACGTCGATGTTGTGCGCCTCGAACAACCTCCGCAGCGCGTCGCGCACGACCGCGTCGCGCGTCACCTGCTGGTTCTCTGAAACGCGCGGCCCGGTGCCCGTCACCCGCGTCAGGTTGACGTTGATCTTGCCGCTCTCGTCCTGGACGCGGCAGCGAATGCGCATGGTCGGCTCCAGCTCGACGCCGCGGCAGAACTCGTTGAGGTCGAGCCACCACTGCTCCGTATAGGCATCGTAGGCCGGCTCGTCGTCCTCGGCCAGAAACCCCTCGGCGAGATTCACCCCCGAGCGCGCCAGCAGCGCCGCCTGCAAGGCGTGAATGGAGTTGCGCACCCGGTGCTGGTCGAGCTGCACGCTGTATGTGAACTCGGTCACGGTGATCGTCAGCAGCGCGACGATGACCAGAACGATGATCAGGGCGATGCCGCGCTCGTTGCGCAGCGTTTCGCTCGTCTGTACGTGCCCGGACATTGCTACCGACCCCTCCCGGGCAGGTTCAAGTCGTTTCCGGTTCCCGTGGTATCGTCGGCCTGGCCGTCTTCGCCGAGACTGCCGTCGGGACGTGGCGTCGGTTGGCCGCGCGCTAGCGGCAGATCGACGATGGTGGTGAAGTCGTGGGCAACGCCGTGCTCATCCGCCAACGTGAGGTGGATCTCGACGGCCGCCGGCAGGCGGTTTTCGGTGGCGCTCTGCTGCTGGGTGGTGTCCCAGTCGTCGCGCCAGTCCCGCACCGCGTCGTCGTAATAGCGAAAGCTCAGCCCCACCAGCCGGGTGCAATTTCCCGGTATGTTGATCTCGTCCGGGACGTTCGGACAGTCCAGCACGTAGTTGGCCACGGCGTCGGGGGCCGGGGGCTGATCGTCCTCTTCGTCCGGCGTCGGAAGCTCGATGCCGTCCGCCTGCGCCAGCAGGGCGGCGAACAGGTGCTCCTCGCGGCGCAGCGCGAAGATGCCGCGTTGGTTGGGGATCGGGTCAAGCGTGTAGACGATCAGTACGCGGCCGGCGCGCACCCGGTTGAGCCCGTAGCCGCCGCGGTTCATGGCGACGAACTGGAGCTCGGGGGCCTGTCCGGAGCCGCCGGTGCCGCGAAAGAAGATGCGATCTCCGAAGCGGGGCGGCAGCGCCGTTTCGACGTCGCCGGCGATGCGCAGGACCGCCTCGCGACCGGTCGAGTAGAGCTCCGCCTGGTCCTCCGCGAAGCTCTTCGAGGAGAGGGTGCGGGAGAGCGATCCGTAGACCGTCAGCAGGATGATGCCGAGGATGACGACGGCGAGCATGATCTCGAGCAGCGTGAAGCCGCCCTGCGATCCGTCGAGCCTACGACTGGGCATTGGGATCCCGGTGGTCGCGAATGTAGTAGATGAGCTCGCAGGCATTGGGGATGCGCTCGTCCCAGATCACCCGCAAGTGGACCTCGCGCACGTCCGGCAGCGGCGTCTCGGTCACATCCCGCTCCCAGCGAAAGCCGGGGGCGTTGTTGAACTCGCCGCTCGAGGTGCCCAGATCGGGAAACTGCTCGATCAGCTCCATCTCGGTGATGAACTGGCGAGCCAGCAGAGTCGCCTGGGTCATGTCCTGGTCGCGACCCACCATCGCCAGATTGCGGTTGTGCAGACCGAGCAATCCGACGAAGGCGATGGCGACCACGGTGAGCGCGACCATCACCTCGAGGAGCGTGAAGCCCGCGCTTCGACCGTCGCCCAGGCGCGCCGTTTTACGCAGAGAAGTCAAAGTCCTGATAGCCAGCCGTGACGTAGACGCGACCGGAAAGCGGATCGACACGCAGGGTGTACGCTTCCTGGCCGTTGTCCATGTGCACGACCGTCAGATCGACATATCCGTCCGGATAGAAGTGAGTGTAGGCGACGCCTTCGTGGAGCTTGCCGGCGATGAGGGGCAGGGAGACGTCGGAGATCGCGACCGGCGCCGGCAGGGTGACGCCGTGCGAGAGGATACCCTCGGCGGGGACGAAGGCCGCCTGTCCGGGCCCGTTCTGCGCCTGGGTCACGAAATACCGCTGCTGATCGAGATCGTAGTTGAGCCGGTACGTGCGGCCGTCCAGGATGGCCTCCTGACGCAGGAAGCGGAAGGTCACGGCCATGCGGCGCGCCTGGGAGAGGAGCTCGGCGTGCGAGCGGTCCTGGAACCTGGGGATCGTCAACGCCAGCACCACGCCGATGATGAGAAGCACCAGGCCGAGCTCGATCAGGGTGAAGCCCGACTCGTGGCTCGGGATTCTCGGCGGCCGCGAAGGGCTGCATCGCGGCGACGACGTCATCGCGGCGACGCGGGCGCGAACGTCCGAACGGCTCGCGCATCGAGGGCAGGCTCGCTTTCCCCGTCCTCCGTCATTCGCGCACACGCTCCCGGGGCTCTCAGTCGAGATGTTGGCTGTCGAGATCGGCGTTGTACCCTTCGCCCCCCTCGACCCCATCCGCCCCGTACGACTTGATCACGATGTCCCTGCCGTCGCTGAAGTAGGCATACTCCTGGCCCCATGGATCCGTCGGCACCTTGGGCAGGTATCCGTCCGGACTGAAGCCGTGCGCCCGCGGCGGCGGCGTCACCAACGCGGCGATTCCCTCGGCGGTCGACGGGTAGAAGCCGTTGTCGAGCTTGAACATGTGCATGGCTTCCTCGATGGCGCGAATGTCGGCCTTCGCCTTCACGACCCGAGCTTCGTCGGTACGGCCGATGATCTTGGGGGCGACGAGGGTGACCAGCAGCCCCAAGATGAACACCACGACCATGATCTCGATCAGCGTGAAACCGGCTTGCATGGACAGACGACGCATGTGGATTCCTCCTGGACCAGTGGAATCGTTAACAGTCCGTGCCCGGACCATCAACGCACCAACTGGTTGAGTTCGAAAATGGGCAACAGAATCGCCAGAACGATGAACAAGACGACGCCACCCATGAAGAGAATCATCATCGGTTCCATGATGCTGCTCAGCGCCGTGACCGCAGACTCGACCTCGCTGTCGTAGGCATCGGCGGCGCGCGACAGCATGGCCTCGAGCTCGCCGCTCTTCTCGCCCACCGCGATCATGTGGATCAGCAACGGCGGGAAGAGGCCGCTGCGGCGCAGGGGGTCGGCCATGCTGTGGCCTTCGCGAATGCTGTTGCGCCCGTCCTCGATGGCGTTCTGGAGCACCATGTTGCTGACCACGTGCTTGACGATGTCCAGCGCCTGGAGCAGGGGGATGCCCCCCAGGAGCAATGTAGACAGGGTACGCGAGAAGCGGGCCAACGCGACCTTTTTGAGAACCTTGCCAAAGTAGGGAATGCGCAGCACCGCCTGGTCGAAGCGCAGGCGGCCGGTTGGGGTCCGCGTCGACACGCGCAAAGCGATGACGGCCGCCACGAGAAGCCCCAGGATCAACCACCAATACTGGGAGGCGAAGTTGCTGATCGCCAGCAGCACCACCGTCATGGTCGGCAGCGCCTGGTGCGTGTCCTTGAAGATGCGGGTCACCTTCGGCACCACGTACGACAGCAGGAAGAACAGGATCGCCCCGCCGGCAATGCCCATCAAGGTCGGATACGTCAGTGCCGCCCGCACCTTGTTGCGCAGGGCTGACGACCGCTCGGTGTATTCCGCCAGACGGAGGAGAACCAGATCCAGAGCGCCGCTCGCCTCCCCGGCGCGGACCATGTTGACGTACAAGTCGCCGAAGACGCGAGGATGCGCCTTCAGGGAGTCCGCCAGCGTACCTCCTTCCACGACTCGCTCCCGAACCTGCGAAAGGATGCGCTTCTGGCGGGCGTTGTCGACCTGATCGACCAACGCTCCGAGGCACTCCACCAGCGGCAGACCGGCTCCCACCAGGGTAGCGAGCTGGCGCGTCATGAGCGCCAGGTCCTGCGGGGTGATGCGCTCGAAGTAGCTGCTCAGATCGACGGAAAGGCGACTGGTCGACGACGCGGCGCTGGCCTGCGTCTCTTCGCTCAGGTCGGTCGGAAAGACGCCCGAACGCCGTAGCTTCAGCCGAGCGGTCTTCGGACTGTCGGCGTCGATGATGCCGCCGACGTTGCGCCCCTTGGCATTCAAGCCCTTGTACGCGTAGACCGGCATGGCGCACTCCTATCGACGCGAAGCGTGGCGGGAAATTCGAGACCCGGCCAGACCCGTCAGATGAGGTCCTCCTGGGTCACCCGCAGGACCTCCTCCGCGCTCGTGGTGCCGGCCAGCATCTTCTCGGCACCGTCCTCCCGCAGCGAGGTCATCCCCCTGGCCGCGGCGGCGCGTCGGATGGTGGACGAATCGGCGGCCCGCATGACCAGGTTTCGGACCTCGTCGTCGATCACCAGCAGCTCGTGAATACCGGTTCGGCCGCGGTATCCGGTCAGCTTGCACTCCGGGCATCCGGGTCCCGGGCGGTAGACCGAACCCCCATCGAGGCGATCGGTCGAGAGACCGAGCTGCCGAATCTCCTCCACACCAGGGGTGTAGGGCTCGCGGCAAGCCTGACAGACGCGGCGAACCAGGCGCTGTGCCATGACGGCGATGACGGACGAGGAGACCAGGAACGGCTCGATGCCCATGTCGAGCAAGCGAGTGATGGCGCCGCAGGAGTCGTTGGTATGCAAGGTGGAAAAGACGAGATGGCCGGTGAGGGCCGCCTGAATGGCGATCTTCGCCGTCTCGACGTCGCGGATCTCGCCGACCATCACGACGTCGGGGTCCTGGCGCAGGACCGATCGCAGACCGCTGGCGAAGGTCAGCTCGATCTTCGGGTTCACCTGAATCTGTCCCACACCGTGCAACTGGTACTCGATCGGATCCTCGATGGTGATGATGTTCTTGTCGCTGGTGTTGATCTTCGACAGGGCCGCGTACAGGGTCGTCGTCTTGCCGCTTCCGGTGGGGCCGGTCACCAGGATGATGCCGTGCGACTGGTGAATGAGCTGATTGACCACGTCCTGCTTGTGCCCGATGAGACCGAGCTCCTCGAGCTGCAGGATGGTCGAGGAGCGGTCGAGCAAGCGCATGACGACGCGCTCCCCGAACGCGGTCGGCACGGTCGAAACGCGGATGTCGACGTCCTTGCCGGCCAGTCGGATGCGGATGCGGCCGTCCTGCGGAAGCCGCTTCTCGGCGATGTTGAGGCCCGCCATGACCTTGACGCGGGAGATGATGACCGGCTGAAAGCGCTTCGGCGGCGTGATGATGTCGTACAGGATGCCGTCGATTCGGAAACGGACCGTCAGGTCGCGCTCGAACGGCTCGATGTGGATGTCGCTGGCGCGGTCCTTGACCGCCTGGAAGAGAAGCGAGTTGACCAGGCGGATGATGGGCGCTTCGTCGTCGGCGTCGAGCAGGTCCCGCGGCTCGTCCAGCTCCGTCGCCAGAAGGTCGAGCCGCTCCTCGTCGAGGTCGTCCATCAGCTCTGAGGCGGAGCCCGAGGCGAGGTCGTAGACGCGGTTGATGGCATCGACGATCAGCGGCCCGGGCGCGACCACCACGCGGATGGGGCGGTGCAGGAGCACCCGCATGTCGTCGAGCGGCCCGAGCGAGCCGGGGTCCGCCGTCGCCAGCACGACGGTGTCGCCGTCGCGACCGATCGGCAGCAACTGGTGGCGCTTGGCGAAGTTGATGGGAATCGTATTCACCCACTCGCTCGCCGCGTCGTCCTGCGGTAGCTGCTCGACGAAAGGCAGCCCATAGTGATTGGCGAGCGCCTGAGCCCAGGTCCGCCCGTCGACGGCCCCCATCTCCTGCAGGACCTCGCCGAGCCGCTTGCCGTCGCGCTGGCGCTCGCGGGCCTTCTCCAGGATCGATTCGGAGATCGTCCCTTGCTCGATGAGGACTGCTTCGAGTGACTTCGCCGCGACTGCCATGGGCTCTATTCTAGCGTGCTCCAGGCCGCAAGGTTAGTGGAAGATGGGTCGCTCAGCTCGTGCCAATGGAGATAGGCGTTCTTCGAAGGATCCACCGGCATCCCCTCCGGATAGACCATCAGTGCCTGCTGCGCCGACGGATAGGCCTCGAGGCATTCGAAGACGCCGTGGTACGTATCGCTGTGGAAGCGATAGCGTTTGCCCTTCCGGAAGAGCTCGGTCAATTTCGAGTCGGGCGACAGCTTGACGGGCAGGAGACCGGTGGCCGACTGCAGGGACGGAGGCGGGGTTCCCCAGGACGCGAAGCTCGCCAGCAAGACGTATTCATTGCGCACCGGCGGCTCCATATCTCGGCCCGACGCATTCACGGCCCCGGAGTCCGCGCCCTGCCAGGAGGGCCCGGTGGACGGCAAGTGCCCGCCCTCGTCGTCCGTCGTGCTCCCTTCCTCTTCCTCGGGATTTTCCGGCGGCAGCTCGGGGTTCCAGGACGGCGTGTTGAGCTGCTCGCGCCGCAGATTGCGGAACTTGTGCTCGCGCATGAACGCCTGCAGCTCGTCGCGTTTCTCGATCGACAGATCGCGGTGCTCGCGAGCGTCGCGAATGATGTGCGGGGTCAGAAAGATGAGCAGGTTGATCTTGCGACGTACGCCCTGCGACGCGCGCAGGAGATTGCCCAAGACGGGAATGTCGCTCCAGAAGGGGATGCTTTGCTCGTTGTTTTCGATGTCGTCGGAGATCAGGCCGCCGATCACGACGGTCTGCTGGTCGCGCACCACCACCGACGTGGTCGCCGAACGGATCGTCGTGGTCGGCCCGAGCTGCTGGGCGTCGGCGCTCGCGGACGGAATGACTGCGGAGACTTCCTGGAAGAGGTCCAGCCGCACCATTCCGCCCTCCGAGATCTGCGGCGTGATGCGCAGCGTGATGCCGACGTCGCGCCGCTCCACGGTGGCGAACGTGTTGGACAGGTTGGTCTCGCTGGTAGAACGGGAGGCGACGAAGGGCACGTTCTCGCCGACCACGATCTCCGCTTCCTGATTGTCGGTGGTCAGAATGTTGGGTGCCGAGAGAATGTTGACGTCGGTATTCCCCTGGGAGGCGGTGATCAACGCCACCTGGGCCGGGACCACCGTCCCATCAGGCAGGCGCACGGTCTGGTTGCTCGCGGCGGCGAGGAGCAGACCGCCGATACCGGCCGGGTTGGTGACGGCGTTGTTGATGTTACCGAAGTTGACCCGCCCCAGGCCGACTCCCTGGCCGAGTCCGGTGCCGCCCTGCAGCTCGATCCCGAGGGCGCGGGTCGCGTCGAGGCGCAATTCCAGGATGATCGCCTCCACGTATACCTGGCGCCGGCGCACGTCGAGCTGCTCGATGACCCGCTTGAGCGTCTCGAAGTCCTGCGGCGACGCGTTGATGATCAATGCGTTCGTCGACGGATCGGCCGTGATGCGGACCTCGCCTTCGAACTCCCCGCCGCCGCCGCCGGTCACCGACGTCACTCCGCCGCACCGCCCTGACCGAAGGCTCCGCCTCCGAACCCCCCCCCGACACCGCCTCCCAGGTTGCCGCGGGACCCGCCGAGGCCGGTCTGCGAGCGGCTTCCGAAGCCCGACCCGCCGAGGCCCCCGAGACCGCCGACCTCCCAGATTGCCTCCCAGGTTGCTCCCGATGCCGCCCAGACCACCGCGCTCGCCCAGCCGGCCACCGCGCGCCGCCGTCGAGCCGCCGACGCCGACGCGCCAGCAGTCCCCCGCCGAGCCCGCCGACCCCGCCGGTTCCGCCGATGAGATCGGAAAGCACCGGAACGATCTCGAAGGCATTGGCGTACTTCAGATAATAGACGTGAATCCTGCCGGTGCCGAACGGCAGGGGTACGTCGAGACGGGTGACCAGGTCCTTGATCCGCTTCATGTCGAGCGGGCCGGCGACGACGATCAGCGCGTTGATGCGCTCGTCGGGAATGATTTTGTACGCTTCCCCGCCCTCGCCGGTCGTCACCGTCGACGTCTGCGCGGGCACCCCCGCCCGTCGCCGGACGCGCCGCGCTGCCGCGCTGCGGGGCGACGCCGCAGCCGGGTTCGCCACCGGCCCGCCGCCCCCACTGTTGTCTTCGAGCACCTGCGCCAGCGTGGCGGCGACATCGGTCGCAAAGGCGTACACCAGGCGAATGACTTCCACCTTCTGCTCGAACCCGGGGACGTCGAGCTCCTTGATGATTCGGCCGACGCGGGAGATGTTGGAGGCGCTGTCGATGATGATCAGGGTGTTGGTGGCCGTATAGGCGGCCAGCAGGCCGTTGGACGATACCAACGGCTGCACGATGGGCAGAAGGTTGTTCACCTGCACGTTGTGCAAGGGCAGGAGCTTGGTGACGAACTCGTCGGTGAGCCCGGCCGCGGCGCCGGGAAACACCGTCTCGACCGTCGATGTCTTGGCTTCCTGCGCCGGCAGGATTTTGATGATGCGACCGCTGGGGACGGTGGTGAATCCCTTCACCTGGAGCACCGACTGAAAGACCGCGTAGGCTTCGTCCACCGAAATCTTGCCGGGCGAGATGATCGTCACCTTACCCTTGACGCGGTCGTCGACGATGAAGTTGCGTCCGGTGATCTCGCTGATGAACTTGACCAGCACGCCGAGGTCGACGTCCTGAAAGTCCATCGTGATCTGCTTGTCGTCCGCCGGCTGGCCCTTCCCTCCGGGCGAAGGCGGCGCGGGCGGTCGAGCTGCCGGCGGTTGAGCCGCAGGTGGTTGAGCCGCGGGCGGCTGGGCCGCCGCAACTCCCATCCCTTGGACGACGGCGGCCAGAACGAAGAATCGCTAGCCACACACGCAACAACTGCATACCACCTCGCACGTCGCACTCACCGGAAGCTGTAGGTGAGCGTTTGCGGCTGTCGGTTTCGGATCACCTCGACCGTCAGGTCGTTCTGGTTGCGCAGCTCCTGGAACAGCGCCATGGCTCGGCTCGGATCGTTCATCGGGCTCCCGTTGATACTCTGAATGATATCCCCGTTCTTCAGCCCTATCTTGTCGAAGAGGCTACCGCTGCGGATGGCAAAGAGCCGGAACCCGGTCGCCTTGCCGCCCTCGAAGTGGGGAACCGCGCGGATCTGCGTGAACAGTTGGCTCATGTTCTCGAGGGCGCTGTCGACCTCCGAGCGGTCGATCACGTACTCGTTCTCGGAGACTTCCTGGATGTGCGCATCAGCGGTGGCCGGGCGGCCGATGGCCGGACGCGCCAGACGGGAGGGGAGGTTGGGCGCGCCGACCCCCTGCTCGAGATCGAGAATCTCGTCCTGCCCGTTGCGACTCAGGACCACTCGGTCCCACTCGATCGATTTGACCGTAGCCCCACCGGGGACCTCCGCGCTGACGGGATACAGGTCTTGCTTGCGCTGCGTCAGGTCCTCGATGATCGCGTACGACGTTCCGTCCCCGTGCAGCGCCACGCCCCACAGCTTCAGTTTCAGCGGGGTCTTTTCGATCACCGGTACCGCCGTCGGAGCGGCGGCGGGTCCCGTCGAGTTGAAGATGTCGCGCTGATGGATCAGCGCGTAGTAGGCTTCCGGCTTGTTTCCCTCCTGCGGAATCGGCGGAGGCGGCGGACTGATCTCAACGGCGGGCGGGGGCATCAGCTTCGCCCCGAGCACGGTGCCGACAATGGCGGATGCCGAATAGGCGGCCAGCGCGAGGAGCGCGAGGTTGACGGCCACCAGATATTGGGGCGAAACTGTCATTGTTCGCAAACCGGGCATCTATAGGCAAAAGCGTTTGGCTAATTCAAGCTGGCGAGCCGTACCTTGACTCGCATGTGGCGCGTCGGTACGCATTTGAAGGGAAGCGCTCATTGTAGACGAACGGGGCGATGGAAAGCTTCACCGCGCCCGGAGGAGACAGCATGTCGCAAGGCCCCCAGTCCACCGCAGTCACCGAGCAGCGAGAGCCCGAGGGAACGACACCGATCATCTCCCTGACCGATAAGGCCTTGGAGATGGTAAAGGTCGCAATGGAGCGAGATGGTGTCACGGGCCACGGCCTCCGTGTCGGCGTCGTCGGCGGCGGCTGCTCCGGGTTCCAGTACCATTTGGCCTTCGAGCCCCTCCCCGGGGAGGACGATGAGGTCCTGGAGTTCGACGGCGTACGCGTCTTCGTCGACACCGCGAGCCGTCCCCATCTGCAGGGGGTGACGGTGGACTACGTCAACGGGCTGCACGGCGCCGGGTTCAAGTTCGTCAACCCCAACGCCTCCCGGACCTGCGGCTGCGGCTCCTCGTTCACCACCTGAGATGCGGGCTAGCAGCCTGGCGAGAAGCAGGTGGCGTGGCGAGGGCGAGGAATTTTGCGCCGGATCGACGCACCGAACGGGAGGCAAACTTCCTGGTTCCGTCCAGGATTCGCCAACGTAGGGCCGGCGCAAAGGGCCCGTCCACAGTAGCCGTCCTGTTTTCCAACCGGTTGTCAGCCCTCCGGGACGTTCCGGGAACGCCGCCCATGCGCGCCCAGCGTGGAAGGCAGCGCGTTGAGAACCCCGACGAAGAGCGCGATCGACAGCACCATGTCGACCAGGCTCGCAACGGCGGCGCGCCCTTCGAGACGGTACAGGACCTCGTACGTCCCGTTGGCGGCGCGCAGCCCGAACAGCAGAAGCGCCGTGTAGATCGCGCCGCGCTCCGCCGCCGGATTCGCTGCCGCCCGCCAGAAGAGATAGGCGAAGCCGAGGTTCGCCGCGGCCAAGCCGTTCGCCAGGGCCGTGCCGGCAGGCACCTCGCCTCCGCCGATGGCCGACGCGGGCAGCAGATACAAGCCGGCCGCCCAAATCAACGACAGTGCGCTCGCGATACGTAAGAGGACCGACAACCGTGCTGCCCCCGCTCACGCCCCGGATAGAAGAGCCGCCGCGAAGTTGCAAGCTCGGGCGCGCTCCGCGCTCCGACCCGCTTGCCCGGGCGCGATCCCGTCGCTACAAGAACGGCCCGTGCTGTCGGTCTCCAACTTGACCCGCTCCTTCGGAGCACAGACGGTCTTCGACCGCGCCAGCTGGTTCGTGCCGGACGGCGCCCGGATCGGGCTGGTCGGCGCCAATGGCTCCGGGAAATCGACCCTGCTTCGCATGATCGCGAGGCTGGAGGAGCCTGATGACGGCGAGATCGCCGTCCCGAGGGGGACCACGGTGGGCTACCTGCCACAGGACGGTCTTGCCTCCGCTGGACGCACCGTGCTCCAGGAAGCGCTCGAGGCGTTCGCGGACGTCCTGGAGCTCGAACGACAGTGTCGCGATCTCGAGCAGGCCTTGGCCCATATCGACCCGAACGAACCGGGCTACGAGAGCATCCTCGGGCAGTACGCGCGCGCCCGAGAGCGCTGGGATGCCGAGGGCACCTACGATCACGAAGCCCAGGCGCAGGCCGTACTGTCCGGGTTGGGCTTCGGGCAGAACGATTTCGACCGCGACGCGGGGGAATTCTCCGGCGGCTGGCAGATGCGGATCGCCCTGGCCAAGCTGCTGCTGCAACGTCCGAACCTGCTTCTTCTGGACGAGCCGACCAACCACCTCGATCTCGAGGCGCGCAACTGGTTGGAGGACTTCCTCGCCTCCTATCCCTTCACCGTGATTCTGGTCGCGCACGACCGCTACTTCATGGACGTCGCGGTGCAGCGCATCACCGAGGTATCGGGCGGCAAGCTGACCGACTACGACGCCTCGTTCAGCCGTTACCTGGTCCTGCGCGAGGAACGGCGCGAGAGAGAGGTCGCGGCATACCGGGAGCAGCAGGAGGAAATCGCGCGCGTCGAGGCCTTCATCGGGCGCTTCCGCTACCAGGCGTCGAAGGCGGCTCTGGTGCAGAGTCGAGTGAAGTACCTGGAGAAGCTGGATCGCCTGCCGCCCCCAGCGGAGGGAGCGGCGACCATCCATTTTCGATTTCCCGCCTGCGAACGCAGCGGCCGCCTGGTCCTGCGGCTCGAGAACGCGACCAAGCGCTACGGCGACCTGACGGTCTACGAAGGTCTGGACCTGACCATCGAACGCGGGCGGAAGGTCGCCCTGGTCGGACCGAATGGGGCCGGCAAGTCGACGCTGATCCGCATGCTCGCCGGAGTGGACACGCTGACCGCCGGGAAGCGAAGCTGTGGCCACAACGTCACCCTGGGGTACTTCGCGCAGGACCAGACCGGCATCCTGGCTCCCGAGCGCACGGTGCTGGAAGAGGCCACCGCCGCTGCCCCTTTCGACATGGTGCCGCAGCTCCGGAACATCCTCGGAGCCTTCCTCTTCCGCGGCGAGAGCGTCGACAAACCCGTCGGAGTCCTGAGCGGAGGCGAGAGGAATCGACTCGCTCTGGCGATCCTCCTGCTCCGGCCATCGAACTGCCTGCTGCTCGACGAGCCGACCAATCACCTCGACATCACCGCCAAGGAGGTCCTGCTCGGAGCACTACAGCGGTATACGGGCACGCTCGTGCTGGTCGCGCACGACCGCTATCTGCTCGACCACCTGCCGGACGAAGTCGTCGAGGTCGGATGTGGACGCGGCGTACGCTACCTCGGCAACTACGAGGATTACCTGCGGCGCAAGGCCGCCGAAGCGAACGGCAGCGCTCCTCCTCCGGTGGCGGATCACACCTCGGAACGAGCCGAGCCCGAGCCGAGTCCGGAGACCGCTCCGCCCGCTCGCGACGAGGCGAAGCGTCTGGCGCGCGCCGAGGCGCGCCGCGCCCGCGAGACGGCTCGCCTGGAGGAGGAGATCCAGGCAAAGGAAGGGGAGCTCGCCTCGTTGACCGCGCTGGTCAACGGGCCCGAGTTCTACCAGACGGATCCGAACCCGCAGGCGGTGTTCAGCAGGTACGCCCAGCTGAAGCGCGACATCGATTCGCTCTACGCCAAGCTCGAGCGGATGGAGCGGCTGCCAGCCGCGCGCGAGGCCCGCGCCTGACCGAGGCGCGACTCAGCGCCCGCGCTGGAAGCGCTGCACCGCTCGGTTGTGCTCGGCGAGGGAGTTCGAGAACTCGTGTGACCCGTCATTGCGGGAGACGAAGTAGAGCGCCTTCGTCTCGCGCGGCGCGATGGCCGCTTGCAGCGAGGCCAGTCCCGGGTTGGCAATCGGTCCCGGCGGCAGTCCCGAATGGACGTACGTGTTGTAGGGCGACGGGTTGGCCAGGTCCTCTCGCGTAATCGGGCCGCTCGCTTGTCCACGGCCGTACAGAACCGTGGGGTCGGACTGCAGCCGCATGCCGATTCTCAGGCGGTTGTGAAACACCCCGGAGATCAAGGCGCGCTCCTCGGGGGAACCGGTCTCTTTCTCGATCACCGACGCCAGCGTCACCATCTCCGCCTCGGTCAATCCGCTTGCGATCCGGCGTTCGCGCAGAGCGGCGCTCTCCTGCCGGAAGCGCTCCAACAGAGCGCGCACGATCTCCAACGGCGGGGTAGCCCAGTCGAAGGCGTAGGTATCCGGGAAGAGGTACCCCTCGACCCCGGTCGCGGGAAGATCGAACTCCGCCGCGACGGCCGGATCCTCCATGAGGCACTGGAATACGTCCTTGCCGTCGAAACCCGCCTCTTCGAGTGCTGCCGCCACCTGGTTGGCAGTGAACCCCTCCGGAATGGTCACCCAGCGCAGCGCGCGGCTCGGCGACTGTAGGATCTCCAGAAGTCGAAGCGGGGAAACCGGTTCCTCGATCCGGTACTCGCCGCTGCGTACGGCGCGGTCGTCGCCGCGGTAGCGCGCCCACAGAGTGAGGAGCAGAGGATGGTGCAGCACACCGGCGCGATGCAGCTTCGCCGCGATGGCGCGAAAGGGAGCGCCGGGGGAAATGGTGACGACTACGCCGGCGGCCGGAGGGCGGACTTCCGTGGTAAGCGCGCGACGGACGTACCAGACCGTAGACGTCCCGAACACGAGTACGGCCACCAACGCGAAAAGGAACATCCTCCGCAACATCGAACGTCGCTGCACCGGCAACCGCGCACGGCGCGAGCGCACGCTATCAACCTGCGCCTTGCCCAGCAACGAATCAGCTCTTGACATCGGCGGAGGCCATTGGCAGGGTCGACGCGCGTGATTTTTCCGTACGGAGCGGGGCTGGTCGAGGCAGCCGGGGGGGCGCGTACACGAAAGGTCACTCCCGTACGCCTGCGGCTCCTGAGCCTCGCCTTGATCCCTGCGGCTTTGCTTCTGACCGCCGGTCCGAGTCAAGCTAGGCTGCGTGCCGCGCTGCTCGGCCACGAGTCGAACATGCAGACCGTGACCACGGTCAGTCAACCGATCGGCGCGGGTGACAGCTTCGCCAGCGTTCTCGGCAGCTATGGGCTCTCCGCCGCCGAGATTCAGCGGTGGTATCGCGCGGCGCGTCCGAAAGTCGACTTGCGTCGCATCGCGATCGGATCCTCGTTGGTGTTGGTGTTTTCGCCGCAGGGTCGTCTCGACCAGATCGCCTACGACGTCGACGCCGAGCACCGCCTGATTCTCCGTCGCTCCGGCAACCACGGGCTCTTCGCCGGCTTGGTGGAACGGCCCGTTCAGATTCACGTCGTGGGTGTGCGCGGCGTCGTCCGCAAGACCTTCTATGGCTCCGCGCAGCGCGAAGGGATTCCGGACGCGGTCATCTCGGGGATGGTGGACATCCTCGGCTATCGGCTCGACTTCAGCTCGGACGTGCATCCCGGCGATCGCTTCCGCGTCCTGTACGAGGAACGAACCGACGAGGACGGACGGCTCCTCAAACCGGGGCGCGTGCTCGCTGCCGATTTCATCGGTCGCTCTCAGTCGGCGGCGGCGTTCCTGTACAAGAACGCGAGCGGCGATACGACCTATGTCGACGAGGAAGGACACGCGCTGGACAGGGCTCTGCTGCGCTACCCGCTCGAGTTCACGCGCATCACCTCCACGTTCTCCAAATCGCGATTCCATCCCATCCTGAAGAAGCGGCGCCCGCATCTCGGCGTCGATTTCGCGGCGCCCGCCGGGACACCGGTCCGCTCGATCGGCGCCGGAGTCGTGACCTGGGCGGCGTGGAAGGGCAGCCTCGGACGGCATGTCGAGGTCGACCACGGTGGCGGCCTGGTATCGGCATACTCGCACCTGAAGGGCATCGATCGCGCCGTCCACAGCGGGGCGAAAGTGAAGCGCGGCCAGTTGCTCGGATGGGTGGGGCAGACCGGACTGGCCACCGGACCTCACCTGCATTTCGCCATCTTCGAGAACGGCCACTACACGAACCCGCTCAAGATGAAACGCACCACGCAGCTGACGCAGGTCGACCCCCAGCAGTTCGAGCACCTCCGCACGGCGCTGGTGGAACGACTGCGGGCCCTGCCCGGCGACTATCGCCCGGCCTCCAGCACGCCCCCGATCGTTCTCTCCGCACTCGCCCAGGCACGGCGTCTGGGGCCGGTGATTCTCACGTTGTAGCGCCGCGGGGCGGCATGTCGTACTTCGCGCCGCCACGCCCCCGGCTGTTCGGGCATCGAGGCGCCGCCGGCGTCGCGCCGGAAAACACGATGGTGTCGTTTGCCGTCGGCGCGTCACTCGGCGCCGCGTATCTCGAGCTCGACGTCCACGCCACCCGGGACGGCACCGTGGTTGTGCTGCACGATCCCACCCTGGAACGAACGACCGATGCGGTGGGGCGGGTCTCGGACCGCAGCTGGGAGGAGGTCTCGACCCTGGACGCCGGCTACCAATTCGGCTGGGACGGCTCTCACTTCCCCTATCGCGGCCAAGGCATTCGCATTCCGACGCTCGAATCGATCCTGCGCGCCTTCCCGGAGCGGCGATTCAACGTCGAGATCAAGCAGGAGACTCCGTCGATCGTTTCGTCCGTAATCGAGCTTCTCGACCGAACCGGAACGGGAAATCGCACCCTACTCGCCGCCGAGCACGATACCATCATGCGCGAGATCCGCACGGCGACGAGAGGACGGATCGACACCGGAATCAGCGCCGGCGAGGCCGGCGAGTTCATCGACCGCGTGAGCCGCGACGATTGGACGGGGTACACGCCCCCCGGCCGGGCTCTGCAGGTGCCGGCCTTCTATGCCGGCATCGAGGTCGTCTCCGCAAAGAGCGTCGCCGCGGCTCATCGCTTCGGCATCGAGGTTCACGTGTGGACCGTGAACGAGCGCGCCGAGGTCGATCGCCTCCTCGACCTCGGGGTCGATGGCATCATGTCCGACCTGCCCGGAATGGCGGCCGTCGCCATCGCCGAGCGGGCGTGAGGCCGAACACCTCGCCGTCTCGCTCGTTCCCGGCGGCCCGCGGTGCTCAGTGGTAGCGCGGCGGACGACTCAGCGTCGAGATCTCCGCGGCGAGGCTGTCCAGGGCGGCGCGTACGTCGTGCGTGTTCGAACGCAACTCCTTTTCGAACGCCTTCAAGCGCTGCCGGGAGCCGCTCTGTCGCAAGGTCAGATACCGCCGCTGCAGCACGTCTCGCTCACTCAACAGCCGGTCCACCTTGGCGAGAGAAATCAGGCGCACGCGCTCGCCCTGCCACTGGTCGGCTGCCGCGATCAACCGGCTGAGCAGACCCGTGTGATGATTGATCACCGCTTGCGCCATGCTGCGGCTGCGGGCGGGAAACGGATAGAAGGAGGCCACGAACTGCTCGACCGCGGGCGTCACCTGGTCTTCGCGGAGGTAGCGGTCCCCGCGCCGGGCACGAGCGACGTAGCTCTCGAAGCGCCGCCGCTCGAGCGCCGCTCCCATCGGCAACCTGGCGGCGCTCCACAGCAAGTTGCCCAGATAGAGCAGGAGTCCCGCGGCTAGGACCAGAAGAGCGACGGCGAGGAGCGTATACAGCATTGGGTTGCCGGGACTGCGCGGCGACGAGGGTCTAGCGCGTATGGCCCCCCTGTCGCAACCGGTCATCCGGCACTCCATCCGCCGCGCGGTCGGGCATCGGATCGCGACGCCCAGGCGATCCGAGGCGGCCACGCCGTGGAATCTGCCGGCCGGCCGGGCTATCGTCGCGCCTTCTGACTGCGGAGGAGTGGGTATGGAGTTCTTTCCCGCCGAGGACGTCTACGTGGGGCGCGACATGGGCGGCCGATACACCACGGTGTGCGAAGAGGACGTCGTCCGTTACGAGACCGGGACAGAGGATCATCATCCCTGGTACCACTCCGAATCGCCCTTCGGCGGCCCGGTGGCGCCGGCGCTGCTTCATCACTCCGAGGTGTACCGGGATCTGCGCTGGTACCTCCCGAACCTGATCGGCAACCTCCACGCCCGGCAGGAGTGGGAGCTTTTTCGTCCCGTGCCGATCGGCGAAACGGTGTCCACGCGCTCGACGGTGGTCGAACGGTATCGCAAGCGCAACCGGGACTACGTCGTCAACGAGGTACTCATCACCGACGCCGAGGGCCGCTGGTGCCAACGCAGCCGGACCCATCAGAGCTTTCTCGTCGACGATCCCGCAGGAGCCGTCGTCGTCGACAAGGAAAGAGAGCGGCGCCCGGACCGTCGCTTCGATCTCGAGGAAGGCAGCGGCGAGGGAATCGGCCCGATCGCGAGGACCGTGACGCTGGCGATGTGCGAGGCGTTCTCCGGACCGGCGAGGAACTACCACACAGACCGGGAAATGGCGCGAGCGCTCGGATTCCCGGACATCGTCGTACAGGGCATGATGTCGATCTGCTTCGTCTCCGAGTTGATGACACGCGAGTTCGGCATCGGCTGGTACTGTGGCGGCAAGCTGGACGTGAAGCTGGTGAACGTCCTGTGGGCAGAGGAACGCGTCGTCACGAGCGGACGAGTCCGCCGAACCGTAGCCGAGGGGAACCGCCGGCGCGTCGAGGCCGACGTCTGGTGCGAGAAGGCGGATGGCACCAAAACCCTGGTAGGAAACGCCAGCGCCGTGCGCTGACCGGGCACGGGGGCAAAATTGACTTGCCCCAGAGGCGTCACTAGACTGCGCGCACCGGAGAAGGAAAGGAGTCCTCATGCATCGCGTGTTGAGTGTCGCGCTGGGCGCCGCCCTGTTGGCAAGCCTCCCCGTGGCGGCGCGAGCCGGCTGGATCGTGGAGTGGCAGAACTCCGCGGTGAAGAACACCGGAGAACGAATGGATCCGGAACCGGCCACCATGTACGTCTCGGGTGGACGTGTTCGCCTAGAACAACCGCACACCACGAGCTTGATCGACTACGACAAGGGGCGTCTCACGCTTCTCAACACCGACCGCCAATACTTCTGGAGCGGGTCGCTCGACGAGTACGTCGACGAGATGACGAAGAATCGAGCCAAGGCGATGAACGAGCGGCTCGGCAAGGACGCCAAGGCGAAGTTCGCCGTGCCCAAGCTCGACCCCAACTCCCTGCCCGGGATCGTCATCAAGAAGACCGGCGAGAAAAAGACCGTCGCCGGTCACGAGACCTGGAAGTACGAGATCCTGTCGAACGACGAGCCGTTCCAGGAGCTCTGGATCGCCGAGGACATCGATCTTTCGAAGGATCTCGATCCGAAGAAATTCCTCGCCTACCAGAAGAAAATGAGCGGCGCCATGCTCGGCAAGGCGGCCGCCCAGTACGAAGCGCTGTACCGCAGCGACGACTACGTCAAGTTGCTGCAAAAGGGCTACACGCTCGAAGCCCACGTCCACCACATCGCCGGCGGCTACGAGCGGACGGCGACGAGCGTGAAGCAGGCCGACGTGCCGCCCAGCAAATTCGACGTTCCCAACGACTATCGGCGAGTGCGCTTGTCCGACGTCTTTCCGAGCGGCGACAAGGGCTGAGCCGTTCCAGCGCGGGCGGAGGGAGAGCGGAAGCTATGCGGCGCGCCGTCCGTTGCCCCCGAGGTTGTCCTCGGATCTCCCGCCCTCGACCAGCGACCGCATCTTTGAAACACGGGTCTTGAGCTCCTTCAATACCTGCAGATCCGACTGCATCTTGCTGAGCGAGTCCACCAGGCGGCTCACTTCCTGGATCGCCGGATCCAGCTCTTCCAGCGCCACGGCCTCGAGGCCTCGCTGCAGCTGGTTGAACATCGTCACCAGCGACCCGGTGTCGCTCACCCCGGCCTGGGATAGCCGGTTCTGCATCTTCCCGTAGTAGCAGAGCAGGTCGTTCGCTTGCTTGCGCAGATCTTCCATGGCGTCGTCTCCGTTTTGGGCTTGAAATGTGTCTCGACGCCAGGGAGAGCGATTTTCGTGCCGCTCCAGCAGCCGTTATCTAGAGGGGCAGCCGACTCTGCCCGGAACGTGAAACTGACGTGTCGGCGTCAAGTGATTGACGAATCGGTTCGCGTCTGCCGAGGGGCGTGATGGGCGGAATGGAATGGCGTCACTCCGGCTCTTCGCCGAAATGAGCCCGGGTGATGCGTTCCTTCAGGTACTCGAGAGTGCCGAGATCCTCGATGATGTCCCCACCCGTATCGTAGAAGAAGATCTCACCTTCCTTGTTTCGTCCGACCGCGACGAGCCAGTCCAACTCGTCCCGGTCCTTGAGCAGGTAGTTGATGGTCTGCGCGACCCCTTTCCCCGGAATGATGGTGATCTTCGGTTGCAGGGACTTCTGCTGTTTTGCCATCCGTGCCTACACCTCCGCAGACACAATCCACCAGGCTGCCGCACCTTCGCCGGCGGGAGCGCTCTTCGTCGGGCGCCCACGGGACGGACGATACATCACGACCACACCTCTAGCAAGCAAGCTCGGCGAGCACGACGGTCTCGATGTGATACGTGTGGGGGAACATGTCGATCGGCTGAGCCGCACGGACCCGGTACCGATCCCCGAGCGAGCGCAGGTCACGGGCCAGGGTAGCCGGATCGCACGAGACGTAGACGAGGCGCGCCGGCGCCAGTTCGCGCAAGGGCGGGACGACGGCGGAAGCCCCGCTGCGCGGGGGATCGAGGAGAACGACGTCGAAGCGGTCCCCGGCGGCGGCCGCGCGCTCGACGACATCCTCGGCGCGCGCGCATAGCGCCCGATAGGCCGTCATACCGAGCTGCTTTGCGGCCGCGCCACCGTCTTCGCTAGCCTGCGGGTGTTGCTCGACGGCGAGGACGTCGGCCCCACGGCGGGCCAGCGGCAGAGACAGATTGCCCGCTCCCGCGAACAGGTCCAGCACCCGCATTCCGGCATGCGGCTCCACCAGACGCAGGACGGTCTGCACCAGCAGGCGGTTCGCCTCGGCGTTGACCTGCGTGAACGTCTGGGCGCGGACCTGCATCTCCGTCTCCTCCTCCGGGCATACCGCCATCCGCAGGTCCCCCCATCCACGCCACCAGCCGCGACCGGCGAGCCGCAGCCCGCCAACGGCGCCATGAGCAGCGAGCCATCGCGCGCAGGACTCGGCGTCGCTCTCGACCCACGCCCCCTCCGCTTCCCCGCACACGACGACGCTTTCACCGACGGCGCTCGTGGCCGCGATCTCGACGCGCCGCAGGCGCGTTCGCAAGCCGCGCACGAGCTCCGCCGACCACGGAATCGCCGCGTCGACGGCCGGCTCGGCGAGCAGGCAGTGCCGCACCGGAACCAGCCGATGGGACGCGCCGGCGAAGAAGCCGACCTCACGGTCTTCCACCCGGAGCTTGAGCCGGCGGCGGTACCGGTATTCACGCGGCGAGGGCAGCACCGCAGCGACGGGAAAGTCGATTCTGGCGATGCGCCGCAGGTGCTCCTGCACGATCGAGCGTTTGGCGTCTCGTTGCGCCTCGTATCCCAGATGTTGCCACGGACACCCGCCGCAATCCGGTAGATACGGGCAAGGGGGGTCGCGGCGTACCGCCGACGGACGCAGGACGGACAGCGTCTGCGCGTAGGCAAAGCTGCGGCGGCGTTCGTGGATCGCCACCTCGACTTCCTCCTCCGGCGCGGCACCGCGAACGAAGAGCACCATTCCCTCGTGGCGAGCCACGGCATGGGGACCGTACGCCATGCCGCCCGTCGTCACCCGGCACGTCTCGCCGTCCGTCACTCGCGCACGGTCGCTTCCCATCCGATCGATACAAGCACGTCGGCCGCTGGAAGGATACGCCGCCCCGCGAGTCTTCGAGAAGCGGTCATTTGTGGTAGAGGGCGCCTATGCCGACCCGCCCGATCCGACACCGCCGGTGCCGCCGCACCGACTTCGCGGAGGTCGCGCGCCTGCTCTCCGATGCTGAACTGCCCACGCCGGTGCCGGATCGAGCCACGCTGCACCGCTTTCGCCGTATGGTCGGCGACCTCGGGTCGGATCTCTACGTCGCGGTCAGGGACGAGCGCGTCGTCGGCTTCGTCCACGTCACCTACGCTCGGCGGATCGCGCTGGGTGGTACGGCGCGGGTGGAGCTCCTGGTCGTGGCTCCTGCGGAACGGAGAAGCGGAGTCGGCTCTTCTCTGGTCGAGCTCATCCGGCAACGCGCCCGGCGCAGGGGGTGCATCGAGGTCCGCTGCGCGGTGTCCGCCGGAGCCAGCCGCGAGTTCCTGACCGGTCAGGGCTGGCAAGTGGTGGGCGAGGAACTGCGGGGCGACCTCTCCACCGCCGCGGCGGCGAGGGACTGAGGTCTTCGGCGAGAGCGCGGATGCGGAGCGCTCCGACCTGTGGTACGCTGCGAAATCGCCGTACGGGCCCGGAATTCGCCGGCTAGACGGCCGGTCGCGTGCTCGGCGGACATGGACACGGGAGCACGAGGGTGGCGGTATTCCAAAAAGCGATCGCCCAGCTCATGGAGGAGCGGCGCGATCGTACGACCGAGAGCAGCGATCCGCCGGCCCTCGCCCGACTCCTCTTCCAGCTGCGCGATCGCGTATCGGCAGCCGAGCAGCCCCTGATCGAAGCCTTCGGCCGCGCTCTCTTCGCCAAAGCGAGCCCCGCCCTCCTCGACTCCGCCGATCTAGACCCGCTGGTCGGCATGAGCGCCAACGCCTTCCGCTTCCTGTGCCGGCGCGGAACCGAACCCATCGCGCTGCGTATGTATCGTCCCGAGAAGGGACGCGATGGATGGAGCTCAGCGGACACGGTGGTCGAGGCCGTCCTCGACGATCGCCCGTTCATCGTCGACACCCTGTGCGAGACGTTCCGCGCCGAGGGGGGCGAGATCCGCCAGATCCTGCATCCCCTGCTCGGCGTGCGGCGCGACACCAACGGCATCATCGAGAGAATCGGCCCTGCGGACGGCTTCCCGTCACACGAGTCCTTCTTCCACGCCGAGGTGACGAATCTCGCTCCGTCGCCGAACCTCGAGCAGCTCCTCACGGACCGACTGCGTCAGGTGCTGCTGGCAACGGGCGACTACCAGCCGATGCGCAGTCGCGTGGAAGCGATCGCCGCGGAGCTGCGTTCGCGACCCCTACCGGCTCCGTGGGGTGAGGACGCGGAGGAGGTGGCCGCGCTGCTCGATTGGCTGGGGCAGAAGAACTTCGTCTACCTGGGGTACCGCGAGTACCAGTACGAAGGTAGCGGCGGCGAGCGCCGGGCCGCGGTTCGCCACGGCTCCGGCCTCGGCATCCTGCGCGATGACGCCCGCTCGCGCTACCGGACACCACATACGTTGGACGAGGCATTGCGCCATCGCCTCGCCGAGCCCGCCCTGTTGCGAGTGTCGAAGACCAACGCCAAGAGCCCGATCCATCGAATCGCACCGATGGACGACATCAGCATCTCGCAGGTCGACGCCGGCGGCACGGTGGTCGGGGAGCGACGTCTGCTCGGTCTCTTCACATCCAAGGCGTACTACGAGCCGCCGAGCGGTGTTCCGGTCCTTCGCCGCCAGCTCGACGCTCTCCTCCGTATCGAAGGCGCGGTCGAGGAGTCGCACGACTTCAAGGATGTCATCTCCCTCTTCAACAGCATCCCGAAAGAGGAGCTCTTCGCGCGTCGCCTCACGGACCTGCAAGACCTCGTACACGAGATCGCCTCCGCACGGGTCCGCTCGGGGCTGCACCTGTTCTGCCGGCCGGACGCCCTGCGGCGCGGGCTCTTCGCGACAGTCATCCTGCCCCGGGCACGGTTCTCCACCGAGCTGAACGAGAGGGTGGCGAGCGTGCTGCGGCAGAGCCTGGGAGCCTCGGTACTGCACGAGCACGTCGCGCTCGACGAACGTTCGCAGGCCCGCCTGCACTTCCACCTCGCGGTCTCGCCGGCGGTCCTCGATCATCCGCCGGTCGCCGAGCTCGAGCGCGACCTCGCCGTGCTGCTGCGCACCTGGGACGATGAGCTGCGGGACCACCTCGGGCGAGAGTACGGCGCGAGTACGGCCGACCGGATCGCGGCCACGTATCAGAGCGCGTTCCCACCCGAGTACAAGGCGGGCACCGAGGTCGCCGACGCCGTGCGCGATATCCGCTGCCTCGAGGCGTTGATCGCAACCGGCAGAAGTCAGATCGAGCTGAGCGAACGGCAGAGCCACGTCGCGCCCAGCCTGACAGCCCTCAAGCTCTATTCGGCCGGTGAGGCGCTGGTCCTGAGCGACTTCATACCGGTTCTCGAGAACCTCGGTCTGCGCGTGTTCGGTGAGGACTTCGTGGACCTGACGTTGAGCGAGCCGGCCGGCATTCGGATCCGCACCTTCTTCGTCCAGGCGGCCTCCGACCCGGCGACGGATGTCGTCGGCGCCTCTCCTCTCTTGGTGCCCGCCCTGCAGGCCTTGCGCGCCGCTCAGGTGGAGAACGACCGGCTGAACACGCTGGTTCTGCAGGCCAAGCTCGAGTGGCGAGCCGTGGAGGTTCTGCGTACCTACGTCGAGCACGCGCGCCAGGTCGGGCTGGCTCCGCGCACCACCCTGGTCGAGGCTCTCACCGAGCATCCGGACAGCGCCGCACTCCTCTTCCGCCTGTTCGCCGCGAAATTCGATCCCGACGCCTCGCCGCTCGCGCCGGCCGACCGCGAGCCGGGGCTCGCCGCCGAGGCGCTGGCGAGCTTCCTGGGCAGTCTGGACGGGGTCGAAAGCCTCGTTCACGACCGGGTGCTGCGCACCCTCGCCGACACTGTGGCCGCCACCGTGCGCACGACCTTCTACCGCCGCGATCTCGAGGCTCCGGAGGCGAATGCGGTGGCGATCAAGATTCACTCAGCACGGCTCGCCCACCTTCCGCCGCCCAAGCCGCTCTTCGAGACCTACGTGCACGCTCCGTACATGGAGGGGATTCACCTGCGCGCGGGACGGGTCGCCCGCGGCGGGATACGCCTCAGCGACCGCACGGACGACTTCCGGGCCGAGGTGCTCGGGTTGATGAAGACGCAGGTGGTGAAGAACGCCGTCATCGTGCCCGTCGGCGCCAAGGGAGGGTTCATCATCAAAGCACGAACGCCGGCGGGATCGCCGACGGCGGAACAGGCGGAGCGCGCCTATCGCACCCTGATCGGCGCGCTGCTGGCGCTCACCGACAACATCGACGAGGGCCGCACGGCCGCACCCCGATCGCTGCTCGTTTACGACGAGCCGGATCCGTATCTCGTCGTCGCCGCCGACAAGGGCACGGCAACTTACTCCGACATCGCGAACGAGATCGCCGCCCGCTATCGCTACTGGCTCGGCGACGCGTTCGCCTCCGGCGGTACCCACGGGTACGACCACAAGCAGCTCGGCATCACCGCCCGCGGCGCCTGGGAGTGCGTGCGCCAGCACTTCCGCGAAATGGGACGCGACGTGGATCGGGAACCAGTGTCGGTCGTCGGCATCGGCGACATGAGCGGTGACGTCTTCGGCAATGGGGTCCTGCGCTCGCGCACCATCCGTCTCTGCGCGGCATTCAATCATCGACATATCTTCCTCGACCCCGAGCCCGACCCGGAGCGCTCGTTCCTGGAGCGGGCGCGGCTCTTCCACCTGCCGCGTTCGGGCTGGGACGACTACGACCCGTCGTGTCTGAGCGCCGGCGGGGGCGTCTTTCCACGCGCAGCCAAGTCGATCGACCTCGCCCCACAGGCGAGAGCACTCCTCGGCACCGAAGCCACGGCTCTCTCGGGAGAGGACGTGGTGCGCGCGATCCTGCATGTGGAGGCGGACCTGCTCTGGAACGGAGGCATCGGAACGTACGTAAAGGCGAGTGACGAGACCGATGCCGATGTCGGCGACCCGATCAACGGCCGCGTGCGCGTGGACGCGAAGGATCTGCGAGTCCGCGTCGTCGCCGAGGGCGGCAACCTAGGCTTCACGCAGGCGGCACGGGTGGAGTTCGCGCTCCGGGGAGGTTGCATCAATACCGATGCGATCGACAACTCCGGGGGCGTCGACTGCTCCGATCACGAGGTCAACCTGAAGATCGCGCTGCAGCTCCCGCTCCTCCGCGGTGAGATTTCCACCGAGCAACGCAACGAACTGCTCTCCGAGCTCGCCGACGACGTCTGCGAGTCGGTGCTCACCCACAATCGGCGTCAGACGCTGACGCTGAGCCTCGATCAAGTGCGCTCGCGCTCGTCGATCGGAAGCTTTCGCGACCTTCTCGCCGTTCTCGAGGCGGAGGCCGGCCTCGACCGCCACCTCGAGCACCTGCCGACCCGGGAAGCACTGCGGGCTCGGCGCGGCACGTATCTCGGGCTGACCCGGCCCGAGCTGGCGGTTCTGCTGGCGTTCTCCAAGCTCCACCTCCAGCACCGCATCCGGGAGTCATCGCTCTGCGACGAGCCTGAGGTCGAGAGCTACCTGCGCGACTATTTCCCGCCCGCCATCAACGAGCGCTTTTCGGACGCGGTCGAGCACCACTCTCTGCGCCGGGAAATCATCGCCGTCGAGCTCGCCAATCGCCTCGTCGACTCGATGGGAATGACCTTCCTCGCGCGCGTCTCGCGGGACACCGGCCGCGACGTTCCGGAGATCGTCACGGCGTGGACCGCGGCGATGGCGGTCGGCGGCGCCGAGGACCTTCTGCACGACCTGGGGGTGGCACGCTGCGCGATGACCGCGGAAGCCGAGCAGGTGTGTCACTTCAAGATCGAGCTGGCCATCGAGCGATCCACCAAGTGGATCATCGAGTCCCTGACTCCCCTCGAACGGCTCGGAGATCTGACGGCTCGCTTCCGCGAACCGGTCGCCGACCTGCTCGAGACCTGGGCGGAACGGCTGCCAGCGGGAGCGCGTGAGATTCACGCGGCGGAGATCGAGGCATTGGCCGCGCAAGGCGTCGGCGCGGACCTCGCCGCTCGACTACTGCGGCTGGGCGCCCTCGACGACGCGCTCGAGATCAGTCACCTCGCGATCCAGATCGACGCGCCGCCGCCCAGGGTGGCGGAGGCATACTTGCGGACCGCCGAGCTCGCCGATCTGGATTGGGTCCGGCGAAGCTTGCCCGAGACGGTTCCGGGGGACGCCCAATGGGAACAGCGCGCGATCGGCGGCCTCCTCGAAGGATTGCTCTACGCGCGGCGCCAGCTCACCGTGAACGTTCTCGCCAGCCGGCGGCCGGCGAGCTCCGTCGACGAATGTCTCACCCAGTACGCATCCGACCACGAAGCGCAACTGGCTCGAGTGCGCGGACTCATCGACGATCTGAAGGCGGCCCCGAAGCCCACGCTGCCCGGCCTGCTGGTCGTCATGCGCGAGCTCGGGCGGTTGACGCGAGCCTGATCGGTCGGCCGCTTGGTTGATCGGGCACTTCGAGCGATAATCTCGTCGAGCGGGGCGCAGACGAGGCCCCTCCCTCCCCAAGGATGGCGAATTGACGGTACGGGTCACGTTTCTCGGCGCCGGCGACGCCTTCAACGCCGGTGCCCGCTGCCATGCCAGCTATCTGGTCGACGGCAACGGTTCGCGGATTCTGCTCGACTGCGGGTCGACGACGCTGCTCGCCCTGAAGCGAACCGGCCTTGCGGCGGAAGCAGTGGACGCGGTGATGATCAGCCATCTGCACGGCGACCACTTCGCCGGCATCCCGTTCCTCCTGCTCGACTGCGTCTACGATACGCCCCGGCAACGTCCCCTGACGATCCTCGGTCCGCCCGGCACCGCCGCGCGGGTCGGCGATCTCCACCGGGCGATGTACAAAGAATTCGCGGCGCGCCCCCTGCCTTTCGAGCTGCGCTACGTCGAGGTTCAACCGGGGTCCGCAGTGTCCGCCGCGGGGGCCGAGGTGCTGCCGTTCCGGGTCCCCCATCAGGAAAGCGAGGTCTCTCTCGGTTTGCGGCTTCGGGTGGGAGGCAAGACCGTACTCTACTCCGGCGACACGGGCTGGACGGAAGACCTTGTCGCGCAATCGGTCGGTACCGACCTGTTCATCTGCGAATGCTGCTTCTTCGAGACCCGGGTCGACTTCCACCTCGACTATCCGAGGCTGGCCGAGAACCACCACCGCTTCGGATGCAGACGCCTCGTCTTGACTCACCTCGGACGCGAGGTCCTGCAGCGCCGTGAGGAGCTGACGCTCGAGCTGGCGTACGACGGTCTCGTCGTCGAGCTGTGAGGCCGATCCACGGCGCAGCTCAACGACGGTCGCGCTGCGCGCGAACCTGTTGCGGCGTGACGATGAGCGAGGACTTCGCCTCCTCCTCTTCCTTCGCAACCGTCATCTCGAGATACGCCGCCAGGCTCGTCCGCACCAGTTGCTCGCAGAAGGGAATGCCGCGACCGCCGCCCGAGCCGTCGGTCAGGGCCGCGCAACCGCCACCGCCTGCTGCGCGGGTCGGCGGCGCGCGGTCGACCACAGGAAATAGGCCATCTCGTACAGCCGCCGCGGCCAGGAGTCCCGTAGCTCCCCGGAGAAGAGCTCCGCGACGGCGCGCGCGATCACGTCGGCAAAGCGCTCCTCCTGCTGCATCCGGTTGAGAACCAGAGGGCTGTTCTTGATGCTGGAAATCTCCTCCAGGTACGGCCGCAAATCGTCCGGTCCGAAGAACCAGGTGCGGAACTCGCGCTCCGCCGTCAGCTCCGCAGACTCCGTCAACAGCGCCGGATCGGCCCGCACCGCCCCGACATCGACGTGGGAGAGGATCAACGGCGGGCATTCCGCGGGTGGCGGCTCTCTCGTCATCTGCGCCCGCAGCGCCGGATAGTCGCCGCTGACGCGCACTCCGCCCGCGCGAGCCCACTCGAAGGCCCGATGCACGAGAAAGTCGCAATAGCGCCAGTCGGCATCGACCAGCCGCAAGTCGTGTTTGCGCGCGAGCTCGCCGCGGATCTCCTTGAGCGCCTTCCGGGTGGCGAGATTGACATCGACCTCGCGCAGCCCCTGCGGATCGTTGATGACCGCAAAGAGCTGCGCGATTCCTCCCGGCCGCGGCTTCACCAGCCACACCAGTTGGTCGCCGCGGCCGTCGACGGCAGACAGGTAGCCCTCGGGGGCGACCGCCAGGACGGGGATCGGCGGCGCGGTCGGGGCCTCGACGTGCACGCCGCGCTGCTGCAAGCGGTAGAGCGCCCGCTTCGCCTCCTTGCGGACCCGCTTGTCGGCAGACTCCCGTTCCAGCCGCCACAAGAGCTGCACGCTCTCGACCTCGGTCCGACGACCCAGGCGATGCGCGATGGCGAGGTCGGTTTCCGGCTCCCGACCGAGCGCCGCGGCCATTTCCGCCAGCGTCGGCGATTCGCCTATGCCCCATTCGCGCAGACGGATCTCGCCCGCCTCGATCGCCTCGTCAGGACTGGTCTTGGCCATCGCCCTTCTCTCGCGACCCGGACCCGCCGTCCGCGGCGTGCGGGAACATATCGAGCTTGGCGGTGACGTGATCGCGCAGCCAATGCGGATCCCACCACTCGACCGGGTCGACCTGGATCCCGTGCAGCAGGATCGAAAAGTGCAGGTGGTCCCCCCCGGCCAGTCCGGTCTCGCCCGTCTGGCCGAGGGTCTCCCCCGCCTGAACCTTCTGCCCCGGCTGCACGGCCAGGGTGCTCATGTGCCCGTAGAGGGAGAACACGCCGAGACCGTGGTCGAGAACGACGGTATTGCCGTAGATGCCGAGGTTGCCGGCGTAGACGACGATGCCGTTCTGGGTCGCCTCCACCGGAGCCAGCCGCAGTGACGCCAGGTCGTAGCCGAGGTGGGTCTGGCGGTCGATGACCTTGCCCTCGTAGACGTACGATCTGCGGTCGGCGAAGGTGCTCATCGCCGCGGCGTTCGACTGGCGGCGAAACGCGCCGTCCCAGAGGGGCTCGCCGACCGAAGAGGCGGTCAGGGCCCGCAGCTTCTCCTCCGACTGCGCTCGCAGGTCGCGGTTGATGTACAGGTACCCCTGAACGAGATCGGCGGGAGGCGTCAGGCCGTTGGCGGCATAGATCTCCGGTACCTTGCGCTGCAGAAACGACTGGCTGATGTCGAGTGTCCGCTCCTGGAAGTGACGGTCGCGGATGTGGCAGGGAACGGCGACCTCGAGGACGTTCCCGACCTCGTCCTCGACGTGAAGCTCCGGCTGCACGTCGGGCGACAGATCCTGCGGTACCGCGAAGATTGCCAGCGCGATCGCCGGGTCGGCGAAGTAGCCGCGCACGGCGGGGAAGAAGTAGTCTTGGACGGCGATACCGGCGCGGGTGGTGTCCGGCGAGACGCGAAAGAGCGCTACGGAAGAGCCGCCGAGCCGCATGTTGTGCTGGGTCGTGAGCAGCTGCGCGCGCGGCGGCGTCAGGTCGACGGAGATATCGCGCTCGGCGATCGTGTCCGCTCGCCGCGGGATGAGATGCCAGGCATAGGTAGTCGGCCAGGACCTGGAGCTGCGCGACTCCCTCCGGAACGTGGGCGGCGCCGAGATCGACGTCGACGTGGACCCGCCCCTCGTCGATCCGACTGCCTATCCAGCTCCGGGCAGGGAAATCTTCCGTGAAGAGCTGGTATGCCCGACCACGCGGCCATCAGACGAACTTCGACGTGGCGCAACCCGGGCCGCCCGGAGGCCCGGACGGTCATGTCCCAGGCCGCGTGTCGCCCGACCGCCTTCGGCTCGCGCTCGAAAGAAACGCTCGGCGGACGGGATTCGAACTTCGCCCACCACAGGAAAGCACCCGCCAGAACGGTCAGAACGAGCAACAGTAAGAGAATCGATCGCTTCACGACGAGTCGTCCGAGGAGAGACCCGACGGTTCCTGATGGATCGATCCAAGTCAAGCTCGCCCCGGACATCGGCGAACAGGACATCGGCGAACCCTTGCCTTGTCGGGGTCACTCCTTTAAGCAGGCAGCGCTCGATGATTGAGGCCGGAGCGAAGATCGCACCCGCCGACGGCTCGCTGGGCGTACTGCTTCCGGGCCTGGGAGCGGTCAGCACGACGCTGATCGCCGGCGTGGAGCTCATCAAGAAAGGCCTCGGGCGTCCGATCGGGTCGCTGACCCAGCTCGGAACGATCCGAATCGGCAAGAGGACGGACAACAACACCCCGTCGATTCGCGACTTCGTCCCCCTGGCGAGTCTCGACAGCCTGGTCTTCGGCGCCTGGGACATCTTCCCCGACAATGCCTACGAGAGCGCCGCCCACGCCGGTGTGATCGCCCCTCCACTGCTCGACAACGTCCGCGAAGAGCTCGAGGCGATCCGCCCCTGGCCCGGCGTCTTCGATCCCGGCGTCGTGAAGCGACTGCACGGCACGCACGTCAAGCAAAGCGCGACCAAGCTGGACTTGGCGGAGTCGCTCATGGCCGACATCGACGCGTTCCGCCACCGCACCGGAGTGAAGCGCGCCGTCATGGTGTGGTGCGGAAGCACCGAGAGCTTCCTGCATCCGGGACCGGCACACCGAACCCTCGCCGACTTCGAGGCGGCACTGCGCACCAACGACCCCACGATCCGCCCGAGCATGATCTACGCCTACGCCGCCCTGAGCCAGGGGATTCCCTTCGCCAATGGAGCCCCCAACCTGACCGTCGACGTGCCTGCCCTGGTCGAACTGGCCGACAGTCGGCGGGTACCCATCTGCGGGAAGGACTTCAAGACCGGGCAGACGCTGATGAAAACCATCATCGCGCCGGGGCTGAAGGCACGCATGCTGGGTCTGAGCGGGTGGTTTTCCACCAACATCCTCGGCAACCGGGACGGCGAGGTGCTCGACGAGCCTTCGTCGTTCCGTACCAAGGAAGAGAGCAAGCTCTCGGTGTTGGACGTGATCCTGCGCAAGGATCTCCATCCGGAGCTCTACGGCGACTACATCCACCGGGTGAACATCCAGTACTACCCACCGCGCGGCGACAACAAGGAAGGGTGGGACAACATCGATCTGTTCGGTTGGCTCGGCTACCCGATGCAGATGAAGATCAACTTCCTGTGCCGAGATTCGATCCTCGCGGCGCCCCTCGTTCTCGACCTGGCCCTCTTCCTCGACCTCGCTCAGCGCGCCGGGATGCACGGAATCCAGGAGTGGTTGTCGTTCTATTTCAAGAGCCCGCAGACGGCTCCGGGACTGTATCCGGAGCACGACCTGTTCATTCAGCTCGTGAAGCTGAAGAACACGCTCCGGCATCTCCGCGGCGCCGAGCTGATCACCCACCTCGGGTTGGAATATTACGACTAGCGTCTTCCCGTAGGCCGTCTCCGTCCGTCCCCTCCAAGGCTCGCCGCAAACCCTCCGGCAGAGAGGCTCCAAACTCAAACCGCAGCGGCGTGATCGACACGATGCCGCGGTTCACCGTCTCCATATCGCCCTCCGGCGCGTCTTCCGTGGCCCGGTACCAGCGAAAGCGATGCACGTACCCGCCGTCGGGGTGAGGAGAAAAAATCGGGCCGTAGCGGGCTCGCGTCACACGGGTCACGCGGCGCGGCGTTCGGGGGGTCACGCCCGCCGGCAGGTTGACGGAGAAAACATCCACCCCTTCCGGAAAGCGGTGTTCCAGCAGAGTCCGTGCAATGCTCGCCGATGTCTCGGCGGCGCGCTCGGCGCCGGCTCCGAGCAACCGCTCCCTCGCCACTCCGGTCAGGCCGAACGCGTCGGCCGGAATCGCCATGGAAAAGGCGATCGACGGGCACCCCGCGATCCAGGACTCGACGGCTGCCCCCACCGTTCCGCTCGACCACAGGAAACCGGTCCCATAGTTGAGACCGAGATTGACTCCGGAGACGGTCAGGTCGGGGGGGGTCGGCAGAATCTCGTGCACGCCGAGGGCGACACAGTCGGCCGGCGTACCGTCGACCGCGTGCCACAGCACGCCATCGCGCTCGACCGTGCGCACCCGAATCGGCCCGAAACGGGTGATGCCCTTCCCGATCCAGCTTCGTTCCGAGGCGGGCACGACGACATGGACCTCGTTTCCGGAGCGCAGAGCTTCGACCAACGGCGGAAGTGCCGGGGAGTCGATCCCGTCGTCATTGGTGATCAGGAGCCGCGGCATGTCAGGGGCCTAACACGACGACCGGGGGGAAAACAGGTCCGTCGACGGGCGCCGTCCGGACGCCGTCGAGCCGCAAACGCGCGTGGAAGCGCAAAAAACGCGCCCGGCACGGTCAATCCCCTCTTGACTAGAGTAGGCGCCGCGTCTAAAGGAGAAGCGCCCGGTAGGGTCATTTTAGCATGAGCCTATCCCCCCGGAGGAAGACCTCTGGTCACTTCCGCGAGTTCAACGTCTTTTGGTGCCGTTCATTTTGACGCGACAGCGCGCTCACGAGTCCCGTGCAAAGGGCGCGTACCCCCACCAGTCGAGTGAGGTGCGGTGGTCAGCTTGCGGCGCTGGTGCAGGCACAGAGGGGTGAGGACTATGGACAGAAACCGTTCCCGCGCCAAGCAGCGGACGCTCACGGACGACACTAAGGACAGCCCGAGGTCGTTCGACGACATCGGCGAGCGGCTCGGTCAGGGAGAGACGGCCAACGAGGAGATCGACGGCGTCATCTCAATGCTGGGCGAAATCGACGTCGACAGCGTCGAATCGCTCGCCGATGCCGGGCTCAGCAAGGAGGCGGAGGAAAAGGACGGCGAGTGGGTCGAGGAAGAGCGCGAGGAGCGCAGTAGCAGCTTCGCCGAGGACACCTCCGACCCCGTCCGCATGTACCTGCAAGAGATCGGCGCCGTATCCCTGCTCAGTCGTGAGCAGGAGGTCGAGATCGCCAAGCAGATCGAGGAGGGGGAGAAGCAGGTGCGCGAGCACGTGCTCAACCACCCCTTCGTGCTGACGTACCTGCTCGACATTGCCGATCGCATCAAGACCGGAGAGCTGACCGAGCGCGAGCTTCTCGACGAAGAGGCCGAAGACGACTCCCAGGAGGCGGAGGGTGGCGAGGCAGGCGCTGCGGCCACGGATGGTATCATCTTGAAGACGTTGGAGAAGCTTCGCAAGCTGGCAGCCGAGCGTGCCCAGGCGGCCGAAGCGATGCGCAAGCAGCGCAAGGCGCCGAGCCCGCAACTGGCGCGCAAGATGAGCAACGTGCAGCAACGCCTGCGGCGCATCCTCGACGAGCTGCAGCTCGGAAGGCGGCACATCACGGCGGTCGTCGACAAGCTGAAGAAAGCCGAGCGCTTCCTCGCGCAACAACAGCAGATCATCGACAACTACGAACGCCGCTCGAAGCAGTCCGCGGCCCAGATCCTTCGCCTGGCGGGCAAGCTGCGGGCGGACGATGGCAGAGCCACCGCCGTCAGTCGCAGCCTCAAGATGAGTCCGGACGACGCGCGAAGAATGATCGAGGACATCAAGGCCGCGCGCAAAGGGATGGCGGAGCTCGAGCGCGAGGTCGGGATGACCCGCGACGAGCTCGCGGAGGACCTGCGGGTCATTCGCGCCGGCGAGAGTCGCGCCCAGGAAGGCCAGAAGAAGCTGATCGAGGCCAACCTCCGTCTGGT
Organism: uncultured bacterium; assembly: GCA_963721115.1. GTDB lineage: Bacteria > Desulfobacterota > Binatia > HRBIN30 > CADEER01 > CAVRIA01. Next base: position 219,007 of record CAVRIA010000008.1, on the reverse strand, counting down.
CGTGAGCATTGCCAAGCGCTATACGAATCGCGGCCTCGGGTTCCTCGATCTGGTGCAGGAAGGCAACATCGGCCTGATGCGGGCCGTCGAGAAGTTCGAGTATCAGCGGGGCTACAAGTTCTCCACCTATGCGACATGGTGGATCCGCCAGTCGGTGAGCCGCGCGATTGCCGACCAGGCTCGCACGATCCGCATTCCGGTCCACATGATCGAGACCATCAACAAGGTGGTTCGCTCGTCGCGTTACCTCGTCCAGCAGCTCGGCCGCGAGCCGACCCCCGAGGAGATAGCGACCAAGATGGAGATGCCGCTCGACAAGGTTCGCAACGTGCTGCGGATCGTCAAGGAGCCCGTGTCCCTGGAGACGCCGATCGGCGATGAGGAAGAGAGCTCCCTGGGGGACTTCGTGGAGGATCGACAAACGGTGTCGCCGGCAGACGCCGCCGTTTACACCAGCCTCGAGGAGCAGACCCGCAAGGTGCTCGCCACGCTCACGCCGCGTGAAGAGCAGATCCTGCGGATGCGTTTCGGTATCGGTGAAAAATCCGACTATACCCTGGAGGAGGTTGGCCAGCGCTTCGCAGTGACCAGGGAGCGCATTCGACAGATCGAGGCGAAGGCGCTGCGCAAGCTGCGCCATCCGAGCCGCGCCCGATCGATCGAGTCCTTCGTTGTCGGCTGAGGTGGTGGGCGGCTCGTAGGTGGAGGGGAGCAAGGGAGGTCAGTCAATGATCAAGACGAACGACTTGGAAAAGGAGTTGCTGAAGTGGCGTGAGGCGAAGGCGCGCAAGCAGAGCGCGCGGCAGTCGCCGACCGACCGGCGAACGGTACGGGTGAATGGGCAGGAGGTGGTGGTGATCACGAAGCCAAAGCGCAACATCGCGTAGCGCTTTCCGCCTCGCGCCGCGGACACCCAGCGAACCTTTGCGGTCGCTCGGGTAACCCGTACGAGGCGATTGACAATTCCCGTCGCGACAACTAGTCGTGCACCATGTTTCGGTCCCGAGTCATGGTGTTCGCGCTCTTCGCGATTGCATCGATACTCGTCTTGGGGACGGACGCGACGATTGCGTACGCGCGCCGCGCGACTTGCGAGGAGATCGTCGTCGCCCGCGAGGGCGGACAGTCCGGAGCGCAGATTGCTTCCGACCTGGGTACGACCGCCGCACGCGTAGAAGCTTGCACCCAGATCACCGTTCAGCAGGCGGAGCAAGCGGCTCGTCAAGAACGCGTTCGCGCCGAGCGGGAGCAGCGCGCGTTGCGTTTTCGCTGAGCGTCCTCCGGTGCTGTCCTTTTTCAATGGACAGCACCAGAGGAACGTACTTGCTTCCCTTCCGAGCCGCGCGTATGGTTTTAAGCCATGTCCCGGCGTTCGTCGCTCGCGGTTGCGCTCTTCGCCTTGGTTGCCGCCGGCGTGACGCCGAAGACGGCGACTGCCCATACCATCCACTACGTGCTCACGGACGAGAGCCGCGTGGTCACGGTATGCCGGTCGTGCGAGCTGCCGCCGCTACCGGCGGAGCCGCTCGAGGGTAGCTTCGACGTGACGGTGATGCCCGTCCCTGGTGTCTTCGGAGCCGAGGCCATCACCGGCGTCGATTGGCGCAGCGACTCCTTTTCGATCACCGGGACCGGATTCCTCCAGCGGTTAGCCGCGGACAGCATCGCCATGGTCGTCGATGCTCACTTCAACGAGGAGCCGGCGCTGCTCACCACCGGACACCGCCAGCGATCCACGCCTGGAGACATCCGAATTCACCTGGTCACGCCGCGGGACGTCGACAACGGATACGCGGTGGACATCGTCGCCGTGCCGGTGATGACCGACGGACCGGATGCGGATGGCGACGGCGTCCCGGACACCCTCGACAATTGCCCGCAGATCGCCACTCGAGATCAGCAGGATCAGGACCAGGACGGTGTCGGCGACGCTTGCGACGAGTGCGCGGACACTCAGCTCGGCAGCCCGGTTCTGGACGACGGATGCGCGCCCAGCCAGCACTGTGCCTGCGACGGCCCCGCACCGGACAAGGAATGGGGCACTCCGCGCGAGTACGTGCAGTGCGTCGCGCGTGTCCTCAAGCAGCTGTACCGACAGAAGAAGCTGACCCGGTCCGAGGTGCGCGAGATGATGCGGGACGCAGTTCGCTCGGGATGCGGCAGTCGCGTCTTGGCGCTGCGCTGAAGCCGGAACGTCGGACGACGTCCGGCCTACTTGGCCTTGCCGCCGTACCCGTGTGTGGACTCGACCGCCGACTCGGTCGCGCTGTTCAGGTACGCGAGAACACCCGGGGCATCGAAGTACTCGAAGCAGTACATGCACACCGCACCGAGAAGCAGACCGTAAAAGAATTCACGCACGACGACCTCTCCTGGATCGCCGGAACTATAGCGCCCCGAGGGGTCTCGTCAAAGCGCGTTTTCGACCGGGCCAAGTCGGACGGACTTTCACCCTCGAGAGGGGCGATCGATCGCCGGCCTCTCAGGGGAAAATGACGGTCGCCGGGCTCCCGCCTTCGAGGAAGGGATCGTTGGCTGCGCTGTGATGCGTCGCGAGAGCGTCGAAACGGTCGATCACTAGACCCACCAGGGGAGAGCTCACTCCGCGAACGATGACGTGCGCCGAGTCGCTACCCAGCAGGGCGTTGCCCAGCGTGCCGAGGCGGGAAAAGGGCAGCGTCGCGTGGCAACGGAAGCGAAAAGAGGACGAGAAGACCTGCTCGAACTCGTTCACGATCTGCAGTTGCACGGTGGTCTCGGTGGGCGTCTGGGTGAGCAGATCTTGCGCGCAGGGCACGAGGACCATCTCACTGTCGGCCGTGCCCTGGCGACTCAGCACCTGGAAGTGCAACCGCTCCGGACACTCCTCATACGTGAAGCCGTCCAGATCGACGACGCCGGTGAAGGCCCCCGGCACCAGACGTTGGAACCCGATCGATCCGTAGCCGACCGTGTCGCCCGTCACCGTGTCGAAGGTGGTCGCGCGGCCCTGCAGGACGTTGTGTGACGAGAGATTCGGGGTGTTCGGCATCACGGCGCACTTGAGCTCGCCGATGCCGTCGAACGGAGGTACGGCGGAGAAGGTCAGTGGGTTGTTCGCTCCCTCGCTGGCCAGCCAGGAGAGCGGCTGCTGCGCGGTCAGAGTCAAGAAGAAACCCACTTCCACGCAGTCGCTCTCGCGTACGTAGAAGCAGTTCAGCGTCTGCTGGGCGTCCGACATGTTGATCAGCTCGATACGCGTATCCCGAGTTCCCGCCGACACGACATAGGGAAAGATGAGCAGAGCCGAAGCCAGTCGCTGCGCCGGCGGAACCCCCTGCGCCGAGTCGAAGGCGATCTGTCCACTGGCGGCGCGGGTGGGGGTCGCCGCGGACGGATCGAGGGTGGGGGTGGGCGTCGCCGTCGGAACGGGTGTCCGCGTCCACGTCGGCGTACGCGTCCACGTGGGAGTGCGCGTCCGGGTCGCCGTTCGCGTTGCGGTACGGGTCGGGATGGCGGTGGCCGTGCGCGTCACCGTACGCGTGAATGTCGGGGTTCGGGTCGACGTCGGAGGACGCGTCTCGGTCGGAGTTCTCGTTCTCGTCGTCGTGCGCGTCGGCGTCATGGTGCGCGTCGGCGAAGTCGTGCGCGTCGGTGTCAGGGTACGGGTCGATGTGCGCGCCGGCGTCGGCGTCCACGGAGGCGGAGGGAGATGGGTGGCGGTACCCGTCGCCGTCGCGGTGGGCGAATCCAGCTGCTCCGGCAGCGGTGTCTCTGTCGGAGAGGGAAACGGCGACAAGCGCCACGAGTCCAAGGCGATGCCGAGCGCTCGCAGGATGGCATGCCAATCGATCGACCCCGCGTCGGTCCCCGCAACCCCACCAAGGGCCGGTCCCGGCATCCACGCCACCAGAGCGAGCAGCAGTCCCAGTCGTAACAACGTTCGCTTCATCGTCTCAACACCGCTCGCCCCGCCCGTTTCACGGGAAGCGTATGGTCGCCGAACGGCCGCCGCGGAAGGCCGGCTCGTTTCCCGCCACCGCGCTCGCCTGTACCGAGACCTGCACTCGATCGATCAACATCGCGAGCACGGGGCTCTGCACACCGCGTACGATGACGTGCCCGGTCTCGGTCCCCAGCGTATCCCGCGTGAACACAGGGCTGATGTCCTGCAGGCGCTTGCGCTCGTAGCAGGTGACGTTGGTCGCCGCGCTCAGTACCTGCTCGAATTCGTTATAGATGAGAAACTGTACCGTGGTCGTAGTGGGAATGCGGTTCTCCAGGTCCTCCGAGCACGGGGCGAGGACGATCTCGCTCTCGGATCCCAGCTCGCTGGCCACGAAAGCGAAATGCATTTCATCGGGGCACTGGGCGTACGTGGAACCGTCGAGGTCGGCCGTCCCCGAAAAGTCGCCGTCCGTGAAGCGCTGGAACCCGACCGCCCCGTAGGACACCGTGCTGCCGTCGGCGCCGAACACGATGGCCCGGCCCTGCACGGTGTTGTGAGCATCGACACCGGGCTCCTGCGGGATGACCCGGCACTTCAGCTCGCCCGTGCCGCCGAACGCGGGGACGGCGGAGAGCGAGTGACTGCTGAACGATCCTTGACTCGCCAGCCACGTGATCGGCTGGTTTGGGGTCAACCGGATGAAGAAGCCGAACTCGCTGCAAAAGGACCCGTCGACGTAGAAGCACGAGAGCTGCTGTGGGCGCCCGGTGAGGTTGACGATCTCGATGCGCGTGTCGCGAACGGCTCCGCCCCCTTCGACGACGACGTTGGGGAACACCAAGATGGCGGACGGCAGTCGCTGCGGCGGCGGACCCGCCACCGCGGAGCGCACGGCCAGCAGTCCGACCAAGGCGGCAACCGTCGCTACGAACCCGCAACACCTTTCCATCGACGCCTCGCACTCCCCTCTGCCGACCGACAAACGAGCCGCATCTTAGGCGCGCACCGCACCGAAATCAACCCAAAAGCCGAGCGCCCTTGCGGCGCCATAAACACCTGGTTTACAAATGCTTTCATGCGGATCGACGCACCGCGCCACTGCCCGACGTGCGGTGCTCCGCTGAGCGCGAAGAGGCTCGGCCAGGACCCCGTTCTCCGCTTCTCCTGCACGGCGTGCGGGCGCGTCCACTACCGCAATCCGGCCGTCGGTGTCGCCGTCGTCCTGCTGCGCGGAGACGAGATCCTGCTCGGACGCCGCAGGCGGGGAGCGCGCGCCGGCCTGTGGTGCATTCCGTGCGGCTACGTCGAGTGGGACGAGGACATCCGCGATGCGGCGCGGCGCGAGATGCTCGAAGAGACCGGGCTCGCAGTGGAGATCGGCGAGGTCTGCGCGGTCCATTCGAACTTCCACGACAGGGCGAGACAGACGGTCGGCGTCTGGTTCTGGGGCAGCGCCCCGGCGGGCCGCGCGCGCGCGGGCGACGACCTCGACCGCGTCGGCTACTTTCCGCTCGTCGAGCCGCCCCCGCTCGCTTTCCCGACCGACGAGCAGGTGATCGTCGCGCTGCGCCAGCGGCTGTCTTCGCCTTGACACGCCGAGATCTTTCGGGGCAGATTTGGCGGTCTTTCCCCTCTCGCTCGCCGCCGGCGCGACGCCGGGAGAACACTCGATCACGCACGGAAAATCCACAGTCGACAAAAGTTAGGAAGGAGGACAACATGGCAGGTTTGCTCGAGGGCAAGGTTGCGATCATCACCGGGGCCGGGCGCGGCATCGGACGCGAGGAAGCGCTTCTGCTGGCCAGGCACGGCGCCAAGGTGGTCGTCAACGATCTAGGCGCCCACTTCGATGGCACGGGTGCCGACACCAGCCCGGCCCAGCAGGTCGTCGACGAGATCAAGCAGGCGGGTGGGGACGCGGTGACCAATGGCGAGAGCGTGACCGACTTCAAGGCCGCCAAGCGTATCGTCGAGTGCGCCGTCGACACCTTCGGCAAGCTCAACATCGTCGTCAACAACGCTGGCATCCTGCGCGATCGGATGATCTTCAACATGGCCGAGGAGGACTGGGACTCCGTGCTCGCGGTTCATCTCAAGGGCACCTTCAACATGAGCCGCCACGCTTGCGAGTACTGGCGCGAGGAGCACAAGAAGGGGAACGTCCTCAACGGCCGCATCATCAACACGTCGTCCGACGCCGGCCTGCTGGGCAACGTGGGGCAGTCCAACTACGGCGCCGCCAAGGCGGCCGTCGCCCTGATGGCCATCACCATGGACCGCGAGATGTCGAAGTACGGCGTCACGTGCAACGGCATCGCCCCGGTGGCGCGCACGCGCCTCACGACCGATGCCACGCCCTCGACCGCGGCGATGATGGGCGCCCCGGCCGGCGAGGGGGAGTTCGACGTCTTCAACCCGCGCAACATCGCGCCGCTGGTGACCTGGCTCGCCAGCGACGACGCTGGCGACGTGCACGGCGAGGTGTTCCGCGTCGGCGGCGGCACGGTTTGGCTCATGCAAGGGTGGCACTCGGTCGGCCAGGTGAAGCAGCGCGCCACCTGGGAGCCCGCCGATCTCGGAGCGAAGCTCAAGGCACAGCTGGCAACCGGCGTCACGGCCAAGGAGAACATCGCCGAGGTGTTCGCCAGCGGCCTCGGGTGAACCACCGCCAGCGCAAGCGGGGCAAGGCGATTTACGCTCTGCCCCGCTGCGCTCAGGAAGTCCTGACGTGTCCTCGACCTACCGAAAGATCCTGATCATCTGCCACGCCAACACGAGCCGCAGCGTCATCGCCGAGGCGCTCCTCGTCAAGATGCTGCGCGAACGCGCGGTCGAGCACCTGACGGTGCGCTCCGGTGGGGTTGCCGCCTATGCGAGAAACGGGGCCTTGGTATCGATGGACGCGCGTCTCGTGCTGCGCGACGACGGCATTCACATCTCCCCCGAGCGCGTAGCCACCGACCTGAAGTCGAACCGGCACCTGGTCGCGGACGCCGACCTGATCCTGGCGATGACGGCGCAGCAGGTCGAAATTCTGCGCCGCGACTTTCCCGAGGCCGACGGCAAGGAAGTCTACACGTTGAAGGAGTTCGCCGGCGGGCCCGGAGACATCGAGGATCCGGCCGGCCAGGACGAGGGTGTGTACGCAGCCTGCCGAGACGAGATCAAAGACTGCCTGGAGCGGCTCATCGACCGCCTCGCGCCGCTTCCGGAATAACGCTACTTCACGGACACGGGAAAACGCAGCGCGTCGCGGCTGACCACCCCGTGGCGGCCATCGATCGCCTGGGCGATTCGCAGCTCGACCTCGTACGTGCCCGGCGTGCCGGGAGCAGTGAGCGGAACCGGCATGCGCAGCGTTTCACCGGGTACCAGGTTCTCCTCCAGACGCAGTACGTCACCGCTGCCGGCGACCTCCCGATCGCCGGCGAACCAGCGAACGACGAGAACGGTGAGGTAGCGGATGCTGATTCGCCCCTTCCCCGAGAAGGCGGGCCACCCCCGGCTCCCGCGGTTGGTCAGGCGGACGACGCGGAGTGACCGTGCCACCCGCGGCCATCTGGGCCGGCTGGCCGGAGATCTCGAAACGCGTGGCCAGGTCGTCCTGAGACAGCTCCGCCAGCAGCACCGGCTGCGATTCGGTGAACGACTCGACCAGCACTCCCTCCAGGTCGCTGCCGTGCCAGCCGCTCTGCGCGGCGCGCACGATCTGCAGGTCCGACCAGTCCCACACGCGTTGCGGATCGGCTTCGAGCGGCACCGGGGCCCGGTTCCAGTCATCGTCCGCGAAGTAGACGCCGATCACCTGCACGGCCACGCCGTAGAGACCGAGGACCACCACCAACGCCAGCATCGCCCGTTTCCGAACGATCGGCCGCAGGCCGTAGGCGAGCAGGAGAACGAGGGCCGGAAGGACGTCGGTCATGTAGCGCGGCCCGAAGGTGTATCCCGCCCACCACTCGTCGAACTTCGCGTAGAGCAGCATGTGAAGGCCGACGCCGACGACCAGGAAACGCATCCAGGCGGGGACTTCCGGCGTCCAGACGCGGGTGGCGCCCCAGAAGGCGAAGATCGCGATCGGCGTGAACACGAACAGGCCCCGGTTGGGGCTGACGAGAAGACCGGCGAGCCCCGTCAGCACGGCGTTGTGGAAATGGTCGAAGCCGCCGTAGCCGCCGGCGACTCCCTGGAACATCGTCACGTTGTAGATCAGCAGGGCCGCCCCCGCGACCGCGGGCAACCCGGCAAAGGCGACGATGTGGCGGCGGTGGTGGAGGCAGACGAAGAGGAACGCGAGGCCGGCGAACATGATCATCTGCGGCCGGTTGGCGACCTCTACCGCGGCCGCCAGCCCGGCCAGTGCGAGCATCCACCGCGACGGTCGCGGCTCCAGAAGGACGACGCAGAGAACGACCAGCGTCAGCTCGCCCAGAGCATGTGGCCACAGCGCCTGGCTGGAAATGGACCAAGTGCTGGTGCCGAGCGCGTAAACGAGGGCGAGGGCGAGCGCCCCGCGCCACTCCAACAGCCGGCAGAGCGCCACGAAAAGCAAGGCGGCGGAGAGCGCGACGAGAAGCGCAGCGCTGAACCGCTCCATGACGACGATGGCGACGCGTGCACGTACGTCGTCGTACGAGATGTGATGAGCGGACAGCAGCCAGGCCGGCACCACGTAGAGGGGCGTGACCACCAGGGAGGTGGCGATCATCGACCTCGAGTAGATGTGCTCCCCGACCTGGGCCAGGTAGTACGGCAACGCGCCGGCCGGCGTACGCTCCCAGCTGAACTCGTCGAGGTCGAGGTTGCCCTGGCGCAGAATGCTGAAGGGCAGCAGCCGAGTGGGGATGCTGTCGCCGGCGCCGTGAACGCGCATGTTGGCCAGGTAGACCGCCAGCACGGCGAAGAAGAGCAGCGCCGCGGCACCTCGCGGGCGCGCCGAGCTCGACGGTTGCGCAGGCGCAGCGGCGGCAGGGCGCCGGGGCGCGGTCGCGAGGGACCGTCCACGGGTGGCTTTGCGAGCGGGCATTTCGGGCTTCGAACTCGCGCTTTCTAGCGCCCGCCCCGAGTGGCAGCAAGGGTCGGGCTCGCGGCGGCGGACAGGCGATGGCGGCGCTTGTCCGCCGTTCGCACAGGCTCCACAATGGCGCCATGAAGGCGATGGTGCTGCAAGCTCCGGCAAAAGTGGAATCGGCCCCCCTGCAGCTCCGCGACGTGCCGACGCCCAAACCGGGTGCGGGCGAGATTCGGGTGCGGGTGCACGTCTGCGGCGTGTGCCGCACCGACCTGCACGTCGTCGAAGGAGACCTGCCGCCGCGGCGCGACCGCGTGATCCCCGGCCATCAGGTGGTCGGCGTGGTCGACGAGCTGGGCGAGGGGTGCAAGCGCTGGTCGCGCGGCGTGCGCGTCGGCATCGCCTGGCTGCGCGGTACGTGCGGTACCTGCGAGCGCTGCCGGCGCGGGGACGAGAACCTGTGCGAAATGGCGTCGTTCACCGGATACGACGCCGACGGCGGATACGCCGCGTACGCCGTCGTGGACGAGGACTTCGCCTACGCGATTCCCGACTCGATCGGCGACGCCGAGGCCTCGCCGTTGCTCTGCGCCGGAATCATCGGCTACCGCGCCCTGCGGCGCGCCGAGATGCGGCCGGGATGCCGGCTCGGTCTCTACGGGTTCGGAGCCTCGGCGCACATCGCGATCCAGGTGGCGCGCCATCTCGACTGCCGCGTGTTCGTGATGACACGCGACGAGAAGCACCGCAGGCTCGCCGCCGAGCTCGGCGCCGAATGGACCGGAGCCGCCGACGCCAGGCCGCCGGAGAAACTCGACAGCGCCGTGCTGTTCGCCCCCGCCGGCGATCTCGTACCGCCCGCCCTCGAGGCGCTCGACCGCGGCGGAACACTCGCCGTCGCCGGGATCTATCTCTCGCAGATCCCGCCGCTCGATTACGAGAAACACCTCTTCTACGAGCGCAACCTGCGCAGCGTGACCGCCAATACGCGGCGCGACGGCGAAGAGCTTCTGCGCATCGCCGGAGAGATTCCGATCCGACCTCACACGGTGCCCTTCCCCCTCGCCGAAGCCAACCGGGCGCTGCAGCAGCTCAAGAACGACGGCTTCGAGGGCGCGGGGGTGCTGACCGTGCAGCGCGACCGCGACGAAGCGCGACCCCGGTGAACGCCGTCGCGGCGCCCCCTCGTTCGCTCAAGCCGGTGCCGAGACCATCGTCGGAAGGTGGCGCGGGTCCAGCTCACGAAGCCGGACGAGCGACGAGGAGAGCGGGCTATCCTCGCCCTCCGTTGCGCAGAGCAGGCGGTCTCCGGCGGCGAGGGTCTGTCCGGTCGAGGCGAAGAACACCTTGTCGCGCTTGTGGACGAACAGAGCGAACTCGCCCGGCCCATAGGGCAAGGCCTCGACCGAGCGTTCCTCGGCGCCCTCGGGGGCCTGGTACTCGACGACGCGCAACCGCCCCAGGCGCAAGGCGCGGTTGACGTCGTCCGGACCGGGGAAGTTTCCCGGGAACGGATACATCTGCTCGCCATGTGCCTGGCGGGTCGACTCGTCGACGACGATCAACAGCCGCTGCACGCGAAAGTTGTCTCGCACCCGGTCGGCCACCAAGGTGTTCAGCTCCGTATTCGTGGTCAGGGTGAGCACGGTGTCGACGTAGCGGGTGCCCGCCTCCTCCAGAACATCGACCGACAGCGCGTCACCGTGGTAGACGGGCAGCCCCTCCTTCTGCGCCGCCCGGGCATATTCGCGGTTGCGGTCGATCAGAACCACCTGACGGCCGTAGGCGATGAGCAGCCGCGCCAGCAGGCGGCCGAAGCGATGCGCCCCGACGATGATCGTACCGCCCAGGCTCGGCAGATCGACGCGCAGCAACCTCGCCACCGGTCCGATGGTCAACCCCTGCACCGTGACCGTCAGCGCGATCGTGACGAAGACGAGAGCTTTCAATTGGTTCCCGCCGGGGATGTCGGCCCGGTCCAACAGCAGCCGAAACAGCCCCGCGACGGAGGCGGCGACGATCCCGCGCGGGCAGACCCAAGACAGGAAGAGACGCTGCCTGACGTTGAGGTCGCTGCCGACCGTGCAGGCGAACACCGCCAGGGGACGCGCCACCCAGACGAGCAAGATCGCGACCCACACCGCCGACCATCCGAGCGCCCGCACCTGGCTCAGCGGCAAACCGGCGGCCAGGAGGACGAAGATGAAGGAGAGCAGAACGACCGTGATCTCCTCGTTGAACCTGCGCAGCAGGCGTAGCTCGCGCAGGCCGGTATTCGCCATGACGATGCCCTGGGTCACCGCAGTCATGAGACCGGCTTCCGCCGACAGGCGACCGGCCGCCGCCGCGGCCAGCAGCACCGAGGCGAGAACGACCGGATTCCACAGCTCCTCGCGGATCCAGTGGCGGCGCAGAAGCGCGGTCATGCCCAGGCCGGCGACGGCGCCGACGCCGGCGCCGAGCAGCAGGCGAACGAGCGCCACCGAGCCGGTCGCCCACATCCCGCGGTGGCCGAGCACGTACTCGAGCGCGACGATGGAGATGACTGCGCCGATCGGATCGTTCAGCACCCCCTCGCTGATCAACAGCTCGCGAAGCGGGCGTTCCACGCTCAAGCGGGTGAGCAGCGGCGTGACCACGGTCGGCCCGGTGACGATCATCAGCGACCCGTACAGCGACGCGATCGGCCAGGGCATGTCCAGGACGTAGTGGGCCGCCGCCGTGCCCACGGCCATCGAGATCGCCGCACCCAGCGTGAGCAGCATCGTCAGGCTGCGCTGCTGGCTGCGCATCTCCTCGACGCGCAACGCCAGGCCGCCTTCGAAGAGAATGACCGTGACCGCCAGGCTGACGAGATCCGTACGGGCCTCGCCGAAGACGCTGGGATCGAACAGCCCGAGTATGTCCGGGCCGATCAACACCCCGGCCGCAAAGAGCACGACAATGCTGGGCAGCGCGAAGCGCAGGGCGACCGCCTGGGCGGCCATACCGACGGCGACGGCCAACGCGACATGGTAGAGGACGGGATCCGTCACGGCGCCGATAGTAGGCGAAGCCGACAGCGGTCGCCAGATCGCTTGCCGACCGCTTTCACGCCCGTGGTCAAATCGGTATAAGAGCGGCTGGCCAACTCGCTTTCACAGAGAAAACGGAGGTTTTATGCAAGCGTTCACGCGGATCGCCACCACCACCGGAATCAGTACCCTCCTGTGCCTGCTCCTCCTGCCGGCCAGCACCGCGCACGCGGCGGGGAATTCGGCCTGCCGTCAGGACCGGGACAAGTTCTGCAAGGACGTCAAGAACGGCCAGGGCCGGATCCGAGAGTGCCTGCAGTCCCATCTCGACGAGCTGTCTCCGGCTTGCCGGGAACACGTCGAGGCCAAGGCCAAGGCCACGCCCCGAGCGGGCAAGCGCATGATTCCCCGCCGCCTGAAGGGTTGCGAAGCGGAGCTGGACAAGTTCTGCAAGGATGTAAAACCGGGCGGCGGTCGCTACGTCGATTGCCTGAAGGAACACGAGGCGGACCTCAGCGATGCCTGCAAGAAGAGCCTCGAAGGCATGTCCCGCCACGGCGCCTGGAGAAAAGCTCCGGGCGGCGGCCCGGCTGGCGGGAACGCCCAAGGCAGCGGCGCCGCCAAAGAGTGACGCCGACCGAACGGCCGCGCCGACCTCGGCCGCCCGTCTCGGCCTTCGCCTTCCGTTGCGATTCGATAAACCCACCCCCGTGCCGCCCGGCGACACGGGGGTGGACCCCGTTCACCCCGGGATCGCTCCGGCCTCTGCGCAGCCTTTTCTCCCTCTCTGTGTAGAGCGCGTTCCTCCCCAGCATCCGGCGCGAGACAGCTGCCCGCCCTTCCGGTCGGTTGCCGGAGGCAGCGTCATCCGTTCATCAGAACCGCCCTTTACGACGAGAGGGTGAGCCCCCTTTCTGGCGCGCTCTGGTCCCCGAGATCATTCGAGCCCCGCCCGGTAGCGGTACAGCGCTTGCACTGCCAGGATGCATGCAACGCCGGTTCCTCGCCCTGTTGATCATTCTCCTTCCAGTCCCCACCGCCAGGGCGCAGTGGTACGTCTGGACGGACGTGAACGGCACCGTGCAGGTGACCAATCAGCTCGCAGAGAAACCGGCCGCCCCGAACGGGTTGGCCGTCGTGGACACCGGCCCGAGCTCGCAACCACACGCCTCGGTCGCTGCGACATCGCCCACGCCGACCCCCACACCGGCAGAGGCTCTGCATCCACGGCTCGACGAGCTCCGCCGCCGCGAAAGGCGACTCGAAAATCACCGCGCACACCTGAGCCTGCTGAGCCAGGTGGCCGGGGAACGGAGCCCGCACCAGCTGCGCCTCGAGAACGAGCTGACGGACGAGATCCGATCCGAGGAAGCTCGCATCGACGATCTGCGCCGCGGGCTCGACGACGAGAAGGTAGCGCAATGACACGGCAGCAGGGCTTCAGCCTGGTCGAGGTCCTGGTCGGGCTCGCGATCCTGACCCTCGGAGTCATCGGCCTGAGCAGTCTCGCCGTATCGATGATCCGCGGTAACGTCAGCGTGCGGTGCAACGACGATGCGACGCGCCTGGCACAGTCCAAGCTCGAGGAGGTCCGCAACGCCGGCTACGACGCCGCGTCCGTGGTAACGACGTCGGAGGTCATCCTGCGGCTCGACGGCGAGCTGGCACTGCCCTTCGGTCGCTTCACGACGGTGAATCAGGGGCCGCTGCCGAACACGCGCAACGTCACGGTGATGATGACATGGTACCAGGACGGGCCCAGGCAGAGCGTGTTCTCGACCGAGATCGTGCAAGACGCCTCCGCCGCGCCGGCCCCGACGGGAGGCGACGGCGAGGAGTCAGAGAGCGAAAGCCCGAAGAAGAAGAAGAAAGAAGGGCCGGGGGTGAGGGAGGCACTTCGATGACTCGCTCGAGGACGACGATGGGAACCCCGCGCCCGCCGCACGTGGCGCGACGGAACACGGGCATCTCCCTGATCGAGGTGCTCGTCGCCATCAGCTTGCTCGGCCTGATCATGGGCGCCGCCTATACCGGGCTGATCAGCCAGGTGCGCGCCTACGCCGCGCAGACGATGATGGCCGAGACGATGCACACGGCACGCACGACCCTCGACATCCTCGCCGAACAGATCGCGATGGCCGGCTTCGGCGTGCCCATCGCGATCGCCCCCTCGGTCGCGCCCGTGCTGCTGACCATCGAGCCACAGCGCCTCTCCTTCTGGGCAAACGTCTCCGGGGCTCGAACCTACCTGGGCGCCCTGGCGGCGAAGGGCGACAGATCGGTCTCCGTACTCTCGACGCAGGAGATGACCGAGGGGAGCAGCGTCTACATCACCGATATGAAGGACTGGTACTTCGGCAAGATCGCCACGGCCAACGGTACGACTCTGCAGATCACGCCGAAGCTTTCGTACAACTTCACCGCGGGCGCGCTGGTCACGCCCGTACAGCAGATCACGTTCGAGCTGGCGGACGGTCAGCTGCTCCGCAACGGGCACGTCTTCGTACCCGACGTGCAGGACCTGCGTTTCACCTACGACGCGAATGTCTCCGGATCAAGTGACCATGATCGGCATTCGTCTCACCCTGCGTACCCGCGCCGTCGACGTCAGCAGCGGAGAAAGGCTGTCCGTCACCGTCAGCACCCAGGTGGCTCCCCCCAACCTCACTCTCTGAGGTGCGAGAATGAAACGCCCCCGTCTCAACGCCAATGGCTCGGCGATCATCCTGGCCCTGGGCTTCCTGCTCGTCCTGCTGACCATCGCCGCCGGAGTGCACACGTTCGTCGTCCGGCAGCTTCGCGCCAGCGGCGCCGAGCGACGCAGCGTCGCCGCCGAGTACGTCGCCATGGGCGGCATCGCCCGGGCGGTCGGCTGGTTCAACTCGCAGAACTATCAGATCCCGAATGGAGCCAGCATCTCCCCGACCGCGGTTCCGGTGAGCCTGGCGCATTCCAACACGGCGCTCCTCCTGCCAGCCACGCATCCCAACAGCTACACCGACAGCCTGGGCGGGGCGCGCAGCGGCGTCGTCGTCAGCTACAGGAGCTACTTGACGAACCAGAGCACATCCGTCGGCACCTACAGCGTCACCGCCGCGCTCATCTCGACACAGCCCGAGCTGTGGGAGATCCAAGCCACCGCGCTCGTCGGCGGTGTGCAACGCCAGGTCGGCGCCCTGCTCACCCGCCAGCAGGACTCGCTGTTCCCCGGTGCCCTCTTCGGACGCGACGACGTGACCCTGAACGGCAACGCGTACACGGACGGCTACGACTCGTCGCTCGGACCATACGGAGGCGCCAATCGCTTCGAGACCGGCAGCGTGCGCAGCAACGGCTCGATCAGCCTGGTCGGAAACGCCATGGTGAAGGGCGACGCCATTCCGGGTCCGAACTCGTCAGTGACCACCACGGGGAACGCGCAGGTGACCGGGCTGAAAGACCCCGCCGCGTCGACGACGGACTACCCGGCCGCAACGATTCCGTCCAACGCGGCGAATCTGGGCAACGTCGATCTCCACGGCAACGCGACGCAGACGATCAGCTCGGGCACGTACTACCTGGGAGACCTGTCCATCAGCGGCAACGCCGGCCTGATCGTCGACCCGTCGAGCGGACCGGTGACGATCTACGTCACGGGCTCCCTCTCGATCGCGGGCAACGGCATCACCAACCTCGGCGGGGCGCCGGGCCAGCTCTCCATCGTGCAGATCGGCAACGGCGGCGCGTCGTTCTCGGGCAACGCCTCGTTCGCGGGAACGGTCTACGCCCCGAATTCCGCCGTGTCCCTGAACGGCAACGGCACCCTGTTCGGGGCCCTCGTCGGCGCCTCGGTCTCCGTGCACGGCAACTCGCCCATCCACTACGACCAGTCGCTGCGCAACCTCTTCGGCATTCCCGGCCCCCTGCGGCTGATCGCCCAGTGGATGCCCCCCGATTGATCGGCCCTCTTCTCTGGCGCCGCGCGGTGTGAGATCCTGCCGGTGATCGCCGCGGGGATCGACTCATGAGCACGGCGCCCGACCATCGCGACAAGTCCTTCTGGCTGGATACCTACGGGCCATATCGGCCCAATCTCCCCCTGCGCGGGGACCGGAGGGTCGACGTCGCCGTAGTCGGCGGCGGCTTCACCGGTCTGATGACGGCGTATCACCTGCGCCGGGAGCAGCCGGGGCTGCGCGTCGCCGTTCTCGAGGCCGAGTTGATCGGTTACGGGGCCAGCGGCCGCAACGGCGGCTTCTCCATGACCCTGTTCGGGCTGGAGCCGGCGGTCACCAAGCTGCTCTTCGGCGCCCAGCGCACCGCCGAGGCACACGGGTACATGGAGCGCGCCGTCGAGCACGTCGACGCGCTCGTCCGCGAGCACGATCTGCAGTCCGACTACTGGCGGCCCGGCTTTCTCCGCGTCGCGACCACCCCGGCCTACGTGAGCCGCATCCAGCGGGACCTGAAGATCCTGTCCGACCTGGGAATCGGCGGCATCGAGTGGATGGAGGCCGACGCGGTCCGCGCCGAGGTGGACTCACCGCTCTTCCTGGGAGCGTGGTGGGAGCCGCGCTGCGGGCTGCTGAACCCGGCCAAGCACGTGCGCGAGCTCAAGCGGATCACCCAGGAAGTCGGCGCCGAGGTGTTCGAAGGCACCCCCGTGACGGAGATCCGGCGGTCCGCGTCGCTGACGCTGCAGACCCCGGAAGGCGCGATCACGGCCGACAAGGTCGTGCTCGCCACCAACGCCTACTCCCACCTCATTCCGGAGCTCAGATCCAAGCAGGCGCCCGTCTTCACGCACATGGTGGTCACCGAACCGCTCGGCGAGGACCGCCTGGCGGCCATCGGCTGGCGCAACCGGCAGGGTCTGGAGGACGCGCGCAATCTGGTCCACTACTTCAGGCTGACCGCCGACGGCCGCCTGGCCATGGGCGGCAGCGACGTCACCCTCGCGTACGGACGCGACATGGCCTGCGACGCGAGCTTCCGCACCTTCGACGCTCTCGAGCGCGATGTGGGGCGCTTCTTTCCCGCTCTGGCGGGAGTGGCGTTCACCCATCGCTGGGGCGGACCCGTATCGGTGCCGGTGCGCCTGGTCCCCGCCATCGGCTACGTCGGCGACCGCCGCGTCCTGTACAGCCTCGGCTGCGTCGGCCACGGCGTCTCGCTCACGCATCTCAACGGCCGCACCCTGGCCGACCTGGTGCTGGAGCGGAAGACCGACCTGACGGACGTCTGGTTCGTCGACCGGCGCGTCGTCCCATGGCCACCCGAACCCCTGCGCTACCTGGTGAGCAAGGCCATCAAAGGGTACTTTCGCGCCGAGGACTGGTGGCACGAGCGGCACACGCTCTGAGCCTCGGCGGCAAGTGCGCGGGCGTCCGGGGCTAGCCCGCAGCCAGCTTGCGAAACGCTTCGATGATCTCGGGCGGCGCCTGCACGAGCTCGATCAGAACGCCTTCACCGCCGATCGGAGCCGCCTCGTTCCCCTTCGGATGGACGAAGCAGACATCGTAGCCGCCCGCCCCCTTGCGGATGCCCCCCGGCGCGAAGCGCATCCCGCTCTCGGTCAGCCATTCGACCGCGGCGTGTAGATTGTCGATCCACAGCCCGATGTGGTTGAGGGGAGGCTCGTGGACCTTGGGACGCTTGTCGGGATCGAGCGGCTGCATCAGGTCGACCTCGACCCGAAGCGGCCCCGAGCCGGCGGCCGCGATGTCCTCGTCGACGTTCTCGGTCTCGCTGCGAAAGGTGCCGGTCTGGGTGAGCCCCAGCATGTCGATCCACAGCTTGCGCAGGGCCGCCTTGTCGGGTCCACCGACGGCGATCTGCTGCACCCCCAGCACCTTGAACGGGCGGTCACTCACGGCTCTCCTCCATCGCGGTCTGGCGACACCGTAGCCAGGCGCGGCCGCACTGACAAGGACGGCGTTCAGGGGTCGAGATTCTCGAGCTCGCCGGTCGCGAAGTCGAGTCTCCGATAGTAGCAGTTGCGCGGCTGCCCGGCTCGGTTCTTGGTATGGCAGATGCCGCCGCGGCGGGGGCGCACGCGATAGAGTAGCGAGTTCTGCTCGCAGTTGACGCGCACCTCCAGCAGATCGAAGGTCTCGCCGGAGGTCTTGCCCTTCTCCCACAGCTCGTTGCGCGAGGTGCTCCAGAACACCGCCGTACGTGTCTCGAGCGCCGTGCGCAGCGCCAGCTCGTTCGCATAGGCAACCAGGATCACCTCTCCCGTGTCCGCGTTCTGAACCGCCACCGGCAGGATCTCCGGACACGCCGCCACGGCCTTCTGCAGCTTGCGGAAGTCGAGCCGCAGGCCCTTGCCTTCTTCGAGATCATTCATCCTCTCTCCTCGCATTCGCTCGCAAGTCTCCCGATCGTAGGTGGTCGCGCCGCACAAAGCGAGGTGCGCTTCCCGGCGATGCCGGGCTCATACCTCCAGGCCGACCGCGCGCATGAGCGCCAGGGCGTTGCTCTTCTTCACCACGCCGGGGCGCATGCGATAGTCGAAGCGCATCTCGCCGCCCTCGAGGTGGTCCTCGAAGTGCACGTTGGCGGCGCGCGGCGCGAGGCTCTCGGCGATGTGCGCGAGCGACAGATCGTGTGTGGTCACCAGGCCGATGGCGCCCCGCTCCACCAAGCCGCGCACCACCGCCTCGGCGCCGATCCGGCGGTCGTGCGAGTTGGTGCCGTGCAGGATCTCGTCCAGCAGGAAGAGGAGAGGCAGTGGGCCGGCGGACAGATCGACGAGCTGCCGCAGGCGTTTGATCTCCGCATAGAACTTCGACGTTCCCGCCTGCAGAGAGTCCTGCACGCGCATGGACGTTCCCAGCGCCAGCGGCGACAGGCGCATGCGCCGCGCCCGCACCGGCGCGCCGGCCAGAGCCAGCACCGCGTTGATGCCCACCGTGCGCAGCAGAGTGCTCTTGCCGGACATGTTGGACCCGCTGACGACCAGCACCGCGAGATCGGCGCCGAGGTGGAGGTCGTTGCGCACACAGCGGCCCTCGGGGATCAACGGGTGGCCGAAGCCCTCTCCCTCGAGCAACGGCCCCGCTTCCACGATCTCCGGGAACGGATCCTCGCCGTGTTCGTAGGCGTAGGCGGCCAGAGCGCACAGGGCCTCGAACTCCCCCACGGCGCGGATCCACTCGGGGGCCGCGGCGCCGGACACCGCTCGCCAGTCCTCGACGGCCATGGCGACCTGCGTCGTCCACAGCAGGAAGGGGGCGAGGGGCGCGAAGAACTGGTTGCGCCGCGCGTCGAGCAGATCGACGAGGCGCCGCAGCTGGGCGATGCGGCGCGACGGCGGAACGCCCCGCGTGTCGAGCGCCGCTCGCAGCTTGGTCAGACGCAAGGCGCGAAGCGGCTCGGCCTCGATCCGCTCCAGCAGCTGCGAGAGAAGCATCAGGTCGCGGCCGGGCATCTCGACGGCGCGCGCCACTTCCTGGACGCGCCGGCGCCGGGGGAGCGCGAAGAGCGCCTCGCCAACCACGGCCGCGACCAGCGGAACCGGACTGGCCCAACCCGCTTGCCAGACGGCCAGCCCGGCCGCGGTCGCGGCGACGAGGGCCGCCGCGACGAGTCGCCGGGCGCCCGTTTCGAGCCGCGCCGGGGCGCTCCCCCAGGCGGCCAGCGCCTCGGCGTGGAGCGCGGTGCCGACGTCCTCCCCGAGCAGCGCCATCTCCTCGCGCAGATCGACCCTGGCGCGCAACTCGTCGATCGCCTCCTGGCGCTCGCGGATCTCCCGTGGATCGGCGGCCTCGCCGAGCCAGCCGGCGAGGGTCTCCTCTCCGGCCCGCGTCCGCGCCGTGCAGAGCAGCTCGAAGAGCGAGCCGCTGCCGAACAGGTCGAGATCCCGGGCATAGGCGTGCTCGGAAAACGCGAAGCGCTCTCCCCCTTTGCCGCGACCCGCCCAGCGGTCCTCGATCCGGCACAAGCCGCGTTCGTAGAAGGCGACGGCTCGGTCGGCCCGGCGGCGCGCCGGGATCACGCGCGCGTGGGCGACGACCAGAGCCGCGAAGGCGACGGCGGGGAGAACGAGCCAATCGACGGAGGCCGCGCCGAAGCCCAGGGTCACGCCGGCGAGCAGGCCGCCGGCGAGAAAGACGACCAGACGCCAGTTGCCGATGCGCCGTTCGGCGGCAGCGAGACGGCCGGCGCGCGCCCGCCGCGCCGCCAGGCGGCGGGAGTACTCGGCGGGCGCGTCCAGCGCGGCGTTGCCCTGCGACGAAGTCATGATCGCGCCAGCCTGCCTGATTCCGTTCGCCGATGGCGACGGCCCCGGATGGGAGGCCGCCGCTGAGGCATCGTGCTCCCAGGACCGCTTGGAGGGGGTTGGCGGACCGGTGGGGACCAAAGTCGTACACCGGGAGCGGCGAGCACGGAAAATCATACCTCCTTGCGATACTTCGCGCGCGACGACTGCGCGATCATCCTCTTGCCGATCGGGATTGCGCCGAAAGGATGGAAGGAGCCGCGTACGATGAAGAATCCGAGGCGACAGACGGACCGAGACGACGTGCTCGTGGTCGATGAGGACGAGAAGGCACTGGCCCATCTGCGCAACCACCTGGGCCGCCGCGGGCAACTCTCGCAAACGGGCTTCTCGGCCGAGCCGCCGCGCGCGCGCCGGCTCTCGTCCGCCGTCTGGACGTTGCCCCTGAGGCACCGATCATGAAGGACTTCCTCCTCTACGCCAGGCTCGAATCCCGCCACATGAAGGTCAGCCGGCGATGGGTGTCGATCGACGGTCTGCTGCAGGAGCTTCGCGAGCTGGCCACGCTGCGTCTGGCCGGCAAGGACGTTCGTTTCGTCCTCGAGCCGATTCGCACCGGCGCCGAGATCTTCGCCGACGGCCTCAAGCTGCGCACCATCCTCCGCAACCTGATCGCCAACGCCGCCAAGTTCACCGACCGCGGAACCATCACGCTTCGTGTCGCCGCATCGGGTCATGCGATCCGCTTTGCGATCGAGGACAGCGGCCCGGGCATTCTGCCCGCCGACCTGGAGTCGATCTTCGAGGCCTTCCCCCCCTTCGACTGCGACCGGCACCGCCGATGCGCCGGCGCAGGCCTCGGTCTGGCGCTCTCCCGCAAGCTTTCACGGGTCCTGGGAGGCGACGTCACCGTGATCAGCCGGCCCGGCACGGGCTCGACCTTCACGCTCGTCCTGCCGGCGATGGACGCCAACGGGGACGTGCATCTGCGCAGCGAGGTGGAGGAGCAGGAGGAGCCGGCACACGCACTCGACGGGGCCGGCCGGTTTCGCGACCTCGTCGACGCAGTATCGTCGCCGATCGCCCTGGCGCGCGCCAGCTGAGAGAAGCACGAAGGAGTTTCGGATGCCCGACCGCCCATACAGGATCCTGGTCGTCGACGACGAGCCGGATGCCCTGCGAATCATCACCCACGTTCTCAACCGCGCCTCCTACGTCGCGGTGCCCGCCTACGGCGGCGAGCACGCCCTGCGCAAGCTCGACATGGATCACTTCGACCTCGTCCTCACCGATCTCGCCATGCCCGGGGTCAGCGGCGTGACCGTGATCAACCGCGTCCGCAGCGACCCCGAGATGCGCGGCATTCCGGTGGTCGCGATCACCGCCCACATCTGGGACGGAATCTCGCAGAGCGCGGGGCAAATCGGCTGCGACGGGTTCATCGCCAAGCCGGTGAACTCGAAGGAACTGCTGCGCGAGGTGAGCAAGTATCTGAGGGAGTGGCACGCGCCACGGGCAACCGCGTAGCGCCGGCGCGGACGGGCGGGTCCCCCGCACCCGTCCGCTCGCGCCGGCGCCGCGGTCATCGCCGGGCGGCAAGGAATCGAGATGGCGAGACGAGGAAGGAACCCGAGCACCGGCGTGACCATTCTCGTCGTGGACGACAAGGAAGAGGTCCTGATCTCCGTCTCTCGACTGCTGCAGAGAGAGGGGCACCGGGTCATCACCGCGCAGTCGGCGGCGCGAGCGCTCGAGCTGTTTCGCTCGCAGTGCGTCCATCTGCTGCTGGTCGACTACTTCATGCCGCGCATGACCGGCGAGGACCTGGTGCGCGAGATCCGCAATCTCGATCCATTCGTACCGATCGTCCTGCAGACCGGGTACTCCGGGGAGAAGCCTCCGCGCGAGACGATGCGCGATCTCGACATCCAGGGGTACCACGACAAGAGCGAGGGGCCGGAGAGGTTGCTCCTCTGGGTGCAAGCGGCGATCAAGGCGCGCGAGCCGATCACCCACCTGCGCGGCCGGGAGCTCTCCAGCGAGGAGTTGGTGGCCAACGTGTCGCACGAGCTTCGCAACCCGCTCAACGTCATCGCCGGCTACACCGAGCTGCTGCTCGACGGCAGCTTCGGCTCCATTCCCCCGGAGGCGGAGTCGCCTCTGCGCGCCCTGGCCGGAACGGCGCAGAGCCTCAACGAGCTGGTGACCAACTTCCTTTTGTACGCCAAGCTGCACGGTCATTTCATCGAAGCGACTCCTCAGTGGCTCGACGTCGAGGATCTGGCCGGCGAGCTCGAGACGCTGGCGACACTCCTGCTGCAGCGCAGCGGCGTCTGCTTCGTGCTCGACCTCGAGCAGGCCCCCGCACGGATCCTCGCCGACCCGATCATGCTGCGGACCATCCTGCGCAACCTGCTGAGCAATGCGGCGAAGTTCACCGACGAGGGAACGGTGACCGTACGCATCGCCGCGGGAGAGTCCCACATGCTGTTCACGGTGACCGATACCGGCGTCGGGATCCCGCCGGACAAGCTCGAGCGCCTGTTCGCACCGTTCGACCGCTCCGTATCGCATCGGCGCGAGCACGGGGGGATCGGCCTGGGGCTCGCCCTCTCCAAGATGCTCGCCGAAGAGCTCGGAGGCCGGCTGGAGGCCTGCAGCGATCCCCCGCGCGGATCGACCTTCACCCTGCGCCTGCCGGCGGTGAACCGCGCCGGAACGCGGTTGGTCGACCAGACGTTGCAGCCGGCTCCGCACGATCTGCCGCGTTGTTGACTCTTTGAGGGCTCATTCGAGTCATGGATACGCAGCGCCCACCTGGCAAGTCGACGAAAGGCTAGCTCATGGGATCGGTTGCGCGAATCTCGATCACGCCGGACGGCCCCTCGCGGCCGCTCTCCCGGTGCCGGAACCGCCTCGAATCCTCGTCCCGCGTGCCGCGCGGGGGCCGCATCGGCGACCTCCCGAGCACACGGCGCGGGCGACCGGTCCGCTGCACGCTTCTCGAACTGGTGATGCAGGTGCAGGATGGCGCGCGGTCGGACGACGAGGCGGTCGCCACCATCGCCCGCCTCTTGCGCCGCGGACAAGTCATCGTTCGTGACACGGCCGTGGGCGGGCGGACCCGACGATGATACGCCGACGAAGGCTCCGTCACGGCACTCCGAACCGGGCGCGCCGCCCGTCGCCCGCACGCGGGGCACGCACACTACGACCAACGTCGTACCGGTGCAGGACCCCCGCTCGAGAAATCACACCGTTCCGCGATTTCCGCGCGGCGCGGGTCGTCTCATGATGAGCCGCGGAGACACGAAGGCAGACACAGAATGAACCCCGGGACCAACGTAGGCGCGCAAACGGCTTCCCGTGAGAAAGAAGCGGAGCCCGGCCACACGATTCTCGTCGTCGACGACGAGGAGGACGCTCTGTTCTCCGCTCGCAGCCTGCTCGAGCGCGAAGGACACCGGGTGTTCACGGCCTCCAACGGCGAGGACGCACTCGACCTCTTCAAGAACCGCGACATCCACCTGATGGTCATCGACTACGTCATGCCGGGGATGAACGGCGAGGAGCTGATCCGCCGTATCCGCGAAGTGGACCCCTACGTCCAAATTCTGCTGCAGACCGCATACACGGAACAGGCGCCGCCGCGCCGGATGCTCGCCGACCTGGACATCCAGGGGTACCACGACAAGACGGACGGGTCGCGGCGCTTCCTGCTCTGGGTGCAGGCGGGGCTCAGGGCGTATCGGACGATCGCCAGGCTGCGCGAGCGCGAGCGCCAGCAGAGCGAGATGGTCGCGCAGGCCTCGCACGAGATCAAGAATCCGATCGGCCTGATCCGCGGCTTCACCGAGCTGCTCCTCGACGGGGTCTTCGGAGAGATCCCGCCGCCTGCGCAGACTCCCCTGCGCTCGCTCGGCGCCACCGTTCAGAACCTGAACGAGCTGGTCGGCAACTTCCTGCTCTACGCCAAGACCCAGGCGGGGGCGATGCAAGTCGACCGCCGATGGGTGAGCGCCCGCGAGGTCGTCGACGACGCGTGCGATCACGCCAGGTTCCTGCTCGCCTGCAAGACCCTGGACTTCTCCGTCGAGGTACAGGACCCGCTCGACACCTTCTTCACCGACGCGTCGAAGGTTCAGGCGATCCTGCGCAACCTGCTCGGCAACGCCGTCAAGTTCACCCCTCGCGGGTCGATCTCGTTCCGCTCCGGCCGCGAGGGCGGCGTCGTTCACTTCTCGGTCAGCGACACGGGCCCGGGGATCGACCCCGCGCAGCAGGCGCTCGCCTTCGAACCGTTCCGGCAGCTCGACGGCTCCATCACCCGAACCTACGGCGGGATCGGCCTCGGTCTGGCCCTCTCGCACAAGCTCGCTCGCATGCTCGGCGGCGACCTGCGCGTCGAGAGCGTGGTCGGCGAGGGCTCGACGTTCACCCTTCTCCTGCCGGCCGGAGACGCGGCGTGCGCTCCGGCCGGACCTCCCCCCGAGCACGCCAAGCGTTCGCTCCCCCGCGGCGGCTTGCGGCCAACACTCGCGGCGTAGCCGCGACTCCCGGCCTCGGACTCCGCTCCGACGTGCCACGCACCGCCCAAACAGGGTCCAGCCCTCCTCCCCGGGCTGGGCCCTGCCCCTTCCCCTCCCGGTTCGGATCCCTTCCCCCGCCTTCCTACGACCAACGTCGTACCCGAATCGCGACGGCGCACGAAAATCATACGTCCCCGCGATTCTTGGACGGCGGAATCTGGGGAATCATACGAACAGACGCCGACACGGCGAAGCCGGAGGCGAGAAAGAGAATCATGACGAGAAAGGCACGCATCCTTCGCTTCGGCCCTTCCCATCGGGGCCGGCGACTCCTCTCCGAGCCTCCCCCGGAGGTCGGGGAAGACGCCGGGCTGCTCGAGGCTCCGGCCCCTGCAGCCATTGCCCCCAGCGTCCTGATCACCGACGAGAACCGGGACAGGGCAGAGGCTCTGGCGGCCGTGATGGCGGGGGCGGGATACCGGCCCCTCACGGCGACCAGTGGCCCGGCGGCCCTCGACGTGTTCGTCCGCGAGCGCAGCGAGGCGGTGCTCGTCGACCACGGCGTCCTCGCAACCGGGGGGCCGGGGTTCGTCCGCCGCGTGCGCGCTCTCGCCCCGGCGGTACCGATCATCGTCCAGACCGGAGCTCTGGATGCCGGTGCCGCGACGGCACTGGTCGCCGACCTCGACGTCGATGCCATCGCCGCCTGCCACCGCGAGCCCGCACGGCTCGTCGAAACGGTGCGCACCGCCCTCGCCATCGCCGCCACCTTCGAGCGCCTGCTGGCCGAACAGGACCTGCGCGGACTGATCCTCGCCAAGCTCTGCCACGCCCTGCGCTCGCCCCTGCACGTCATCCAGGGTTACACGGACATGTTGCGCCAGGACCCCGCGGCGGCAGGTTTCGACGACGTTCTGGAGCGCGTCGCCGGCGCGACGGACAGCGCCATCGGCCAGCTTCAGGAGTACCTGGACCTGGCGCGCCTCGAGGCGCCGGGGCTGGCCGTCCGACGCGAGCAGGTGGACGTCGACGAGCTGACCGGGGAGCTGACCCGTCTCGCCGAGCGGCTGATCGGCGACCGCCCGGTGCGTTTCGCGGTCTCGCCGGCCACGCCCTGCGGCTTTCTGCTCAGCGACGGAGCGAAGCTGCGCGCCATTCTGACCCAGCTTCTGATCAATGCCGTCGAGTTCTCCCCCAACGGGACCGTACGTCTGGTCGTCC
Source organism: uncultured bacterium (assembly GCA_963721115.1). Classification (GTDB taxonomy): domain Bacteria; phylum Desulfobacterota; class Binatia; order HRBIN30; family CADEER01; genus CAVRIA01. The sequence continues at coordinate 193,101 of CAVRIA010000008.1, read as the reverse complement.
AATCGCGGGCGGGCCGCACCGAGTTCGCGATCGCCGATCGCGGTCCCGGTGTCGACGAGGAGGACCTTCCGATCCTCTTCGTCCCCTTTCGTCAGAGGCGCCGCGAGCTGTTTGCCAGCATGCCCGGTCAGGGCCTGGGGCTGGCGATCGCCAAGCGCCTGAGCTCCCTGATCGGGGCTTCCCTGACCGTCCGGCGCCGCAAAGCCGGCCACGGCACCGTGTTCGTCTTGAGCCTCCCGAGCCCGCTCGCGGTCCACACCGCGCAGGGCGCGGGGCGCACTCTTCACTGAACAGGCAGAGTGGAGGACTCCATGGCGCGAAAGTCGCAGCGAACCAGGACGGGCTACCGGATCCTCGTGGTCGACGACCAGGAAGAGATGCTGGTGTCGGTGCGGGCGGTCCTGGAACGCGAAGGACACGAGGTATTGACGGCCGAGGGCGGCGCACGGGCGCTGGAGTTGTTCAAGGCGCACGACATCCATCTGTTGCTGGTCGACTACTTCATGCCCTGCATCACGGGCGAGGATCTGATCCGCGAGATCAGGAAGTTCGACCCGTACGTGCAGATCATCCTGCAGACGGGCTACTCCGGCGAGAAGCCGGCCAATCAGATGATGGCCGAGCTCGACATTCAGGGGTACCACGACAAGGCCGACGGGCCTGAAAAGCTGTTGCTCTGGGTCGACGTGGGGCTGAAGGCGCATCGGCTGATCAGCAAGCTGCGGGAGCGCGAACGGCTGCAGACCGAGCTGGTCGCCAACGTCTCGCACGAGTTCCGTACGCCGCTTCACATCATCGGCGGCTACACCGACCTGCTTCTCCAGGGCGAGTTCGGCGACCTGCCCGAGGCGGCGCGCCAGTCCCTGCACCGCATGGCGTCGGCGACCAACAACCTGGCGGAGCTGGTCTCCGATCTGCTGCGCTACGGCCGGCTCGAGGCCGGCATGGCCGACGCCGCGGCGCAGTGGGTGATCACCGACGATCTGGCGTCCGAGATGGAACGGCTCGCCGGGCTGCTCCTCGAGGGCAAGGACGTAACCTTCACCGTCGACGTCGACGAGGCACCCGACGGCTTCGCCGCCGATCTGGTCAAGCTGCGCACGATCCTCCGCAACCTGGTGACCAACGCCGTCAAGTTCACCACCCGCGGCTCCATCGCGCTGCGGCTCTGGCGCGAGGAAGAGCGGCTGCAGCTCGCCGTGAGCGACTCGGGCTCCGGCATCGCCGCGGCCGATCAGGAGATCATCTTCGAGCCCTTCCGGCAGCTGGACGGATCGGCGACCCGGCTGTACCGCGGCATCGGCCTCGGCTTGGCCCTCTCGCGCAAGCTGGCGAGGATCCTGGGCGGCGAGCTGTCGGTCGAGAGTGAACCGGGGGTGGGCTCGACGTTCCTCCTGAGCCTGCCGCTGCGAATCGACGAGCGGGTGCGCGCAGCGGAGGAGGAATCGGTCCTTCGCATCTCGCAGGTGGGCGCCGTGCGGGCGGCGTGACCTGAAGGGTTTGGTCGAGGGCGCGATGAGCCGCGCAATCTCCTACGTCGTCGCCGTCGCGACGGTCGCGCTCCTCTACTTCGCCACCTCGTTCACCCTCGGCGTACTGGCTCCCGGGCCGGCTCTGCTCGCCCGATCCCCCGTGGTCGCGGCGCTGGTCAATCTGGCCCTCCTCTTCCTGATCGCGCCGATCCACGAGCGGATCCAACGCGCCATCGACCGGGTCTTCTTCCGCAACGGATACGAGATCGAGCAGGCGCTGTCGGCCCTCAGCCAACGACTGGCCTCCGCGCGAACGATCGAAAAGGTCGTCGGCCATACGCGACACGTGCTGGGCGAGACCATCCACCCCAGTCAGGCGAACCTCCTCCTGCGGGTGGAAGGGGGTTATCTGCGTCCGGCGGGACAACCCGACGGGCGCACGATCGCCCTCTACGAGGCGCTGGCCAGTCGGCTCGAGGCCGGCGAGCTCTGCCTGCGCTCGGAGTGCGACAGCCGCCACTCCGCGCGGGCGCTGTCGAGCTGGGCCGGCCTCGATGCCGAGGTGCTCGTCCCCGTCTGCATGGCCGGCTCTCTCGTCGGCGTGGTGGCGCTCGGTCCCAAGGAGTCCCGTCTTCCCTACAACGCCCACGACCTGCGGTTCCTGCGCACGGCGGCGAACCAGATCGCCCTCGCGGTGACCAACGCTGTCGCCTACGACCGGCTCGCCGAGCTCAACAAGCACCTCGAGCACCTGAACGAGAGCCTGGAAGCGCAGGTCGAGGAACGCACCTCCGCCCTTTACGAAACCAACGCCGAGCTCAACCGGTCCCTCGAAAAGCTCAGGGGCGCCTACGTTCAGCTCGAGCAGAGTCACGCCAGCCTCCTGCGGGCCGACCGACTCGCCACCCTGGGCCGACTCACCGCCGGCCTCGCACACGAGATGAACACGCCCCTCAGCGCCGTTCTCAACTCCCTCAAGGTCATCGGCGACCTGGGCAAGGAGTACGCCTCGTCCATCGACGATCGCGAGGTGCTTCCCGAGGACCACCACGAGATCGCCACCGAGATCGTCACCAACACGCTCGCCGCCGTCGAGTGGGCGAACAAGGCCGCCGCCTACATCCGCAGCGTCAAATCACACGGGCGGGAGAGCCGCTCCGGAGGCGCGCAGCGCTTCCGTATCAGCGACGTCGTCGCGGACGCGCGCAGCCTGGTGGCGCACCGCCTGCGCGCCGCCTCCTGCCGCATCGACTTCGAGGAGACCCCGGCGGGAATCGCGCTGGTCGGCGACGCAGGTCGCCTCGGTCAGGTGCTGGTCAACCTGGTCACCAACGCCATCGACGCGTACGAGGAGAAGGGAACGACCGGCGCTCGCATCGAGATCCGTGCGGCGCGCGCCGCCGGCACCACCACGGTGTGGGTGCGCGACTGGGCCGGCGGCATCCCGTCCTCGGTCCTGCCCCACATCTTCGACGAGCTGTACACCACCAAGGGACCGGGGCGCGGGACGGGTCTCGGGCTGTGGATTGCGAGGAACCTCGTCGAGGAGGGGTTCGGCGGCTCGCTCGACGTGCTGACCAACGGCGTCGGGAGCTGCTTCGTCGCCGAGTTCGCCAGCTTCGAGGCCGATCACGAACCCGCTCCCGCGCCGCGGCCTCGCACCGACCAACCGCAGCCCCCCGGCGCCAGCCCGGCCGCCTGATCGACTGCCGCCGCGTCAGGACGACGCGTGCACGTGATCGACGCCGTTGCTCTTGCCGTAGTACGCCAGGGCCGCGGCGAGCCGGTTCTTGACGTCCAGCTTGGCGAACACGCGCGTCAGGTGCGTCTTCACCGTCTGCTCGCTGATACACAGCTTGTGCGCAATCGCCTGGTTGCTGATCCCCTGCGCCACGCAGGTGAGAACCTCGAGCTCGCGCCGGGTCAGCCCCGCCAGCCCGTTGTCGGGCACCGTCCCCGCCTTGCAGCTCTCGCGCTGGAAGATGTCGAAGATCTTCGGCGGCAGCGTCGGGTCGATCCACAGGCCGCCGGAAGCGACGGTTCGCACGGCATCCGCCACGGCACTGAGACGGGTCGACTTCAACACGTAGCCGAGCGCGCCGCCGAGCGCCGCCTGCTCGGCGACCTCGACGCTGCCGAAGCCGGACAGCACGACGACCTGTGTATCCTCGTGCCGGGTGCGGATCTCGCGCACCAGAGCCGTGAAGTTGCGAACCCGCGGCATCTTGTAGTCGAGCAACACGACATCGGGCCGGACGCGGTCCACCACGGATCGAACGGACTCACCGTCCGCAGCCTCCCCCGCCACCTCGAGATGCCCGTCACGCGGCAGAGCGATTCTCAGCATCTCCCGAAACATCTCGTGATCATCAGCCACCACTATGCGAATCATGCGCACCTCCGGCACTGGGAGGTTCTCCAAGAGTCGTTCCACGCCGCAGGACACTTCGGGCGGGGGATTCACCGCCGGCGCGCTTTGGCAGCTGCGTTACGGCATCGTCGACCGCATCAGACAAAAGTGCCATGTTTTGACCGCTCGTCCGCTTTTCGCCTCGCTCCTCACCGCTGCAGACGGCAGGCGTCTCAATCGTTCCGGTGACATCCAACGCAAGCGCGCCGCGCAACCGCACGCGGTGCGGCATGCGAGGTCGCCTACCGCTCCGGCGCCGCCGCGTCCGTCGCTATACTCGCGCATCCCGAGCTGGTAGCGTTGTCCGCCATTCGCACCCACCAACGGAGCCGAACATCGATCTGCACGACAGCACCGTCGCGGTGACCGGAGCCACGGGCTTCCTCGGCCGCTACATCGTCGACGCGCTGCTCGGGCGCAGCGCGCGCGTCATCGGCGTGGTACGCAACCCCGACCGTGTACCGGAGCTGGCCGCGCGAGGCGTCGAGCTGCGGCGGGCGGACCTGTCGGATCGGGACGCGCTGTTGGCCGGATTCGAGGGCGCCGATGCCGTGGTGTCGAATGCCGCCCTGTTCTCGTTGCGGCGCCTGGCGTCGCTCAGCCCCCACAACCGGCGCGACCATCGGCGCGCCAACGTCGACGGAACGCGCAACGTTTTCGACGCGCTGACCGCCGCCGGGGTGCGGCGCGTGGTGCACGTCTCGTCGGTCGCGATCTACGACGGCCGCCGGCGGGGGTACAGCGGCGAGGATCAGGTGCAGCTCTCCGAGCGCACGCGGCCGACGCCGTTCAACGCCTATGCGGTCTCCAAGGCTCTCTCCGAGCAGCTCGCCTGGCGCCTCGCCCGCGAGCGCGGCCTGGCGCTGACGACGGTGCGCCCGTGTGCGATTTACGGCGCCTTCGACCCCAACTTCACGCGCATCCTCGAGCGCCTGCTGAGCCTGCCGGTGACCATCGTTCCGGCAGGCCTTCACCTTCCCCTGGTCTACGCCGGCGACGTCGCCGAGGCGATCGCGCTGGCGCTCGAGAGCGCCGTAGCGCAGGGCCGCGCCTACAACACGACCGGCGACGACGCGACCTTCCGGGAGGTCATCCGCGCCTGGGAGTCGGCCGGCGGAAGGAAAGCGCTGGTGAAGATTCCGCTTCCCACTCCCTTCCGCCAGTCCTTCGACCACCGCCGCGCCACCCGGGACCTGGGCTGGCACAACCGGCCGCTCGTCGAAGGCTTCCGCGACACGCTCGCCCGCCGGGCGCGGGCGGAGTGAGCCGCGAGCGCGTCACCGATGGAGCGCGTCCCGGAACCGGAGCTGATGGACGAGCCGGAGCAGGCGCGGGCATACGCGCGCGCCGACTTCGCCGAGGTGAACCAAGGCTTCGCGGAGCGTTTCCGGAACGCCTTTCCGGACCTCGTCTCGGGCCGCGTCCTGGACCTCGGCTGCGGCCCGGCCGACATTCCGCTGCGCCTGGCGAGCCTTCTCCCCGATCTCCGCGTCACCGCCGTCGATGCCTCGGCGCCGATGCTGGCACACGGGCGCACGGCGGCCGGCGGAAATCCCGCCGGGCGCCGCGTCGATCTCGTCCGGGCGCGGCTGCCGCACCTTCCCTTCCCCGCCCACCGCTTCGACGCCGTGATCTCCAACAGCCTGCTGCACCATCTTCCGCAGCCGGAGATCTTCTGGCGATCCGTCCGCGCCTGCGCCCGCCCCGGTGGGGCGGTTCTGGTGATGGACCTGCTCCGGCCGCCATCTGAGCAAGTCGCGCGAGAGATCGTTCGCGAGCAAGCCGCAGGCGAGGCCGCGGTGCTGCGGCAGGACTTCTATCACTCCCTGCTCGCGGCTTTTGCGGTCGACGAGGTGTGTGCCCAGCTCGGCGGCGAGCTCGCTCACCTCCGCTGCGAGCGCGTCAGCGACCGGCACTGGGCAGCCTGGGGAAGGGTCGGTGGCTAGCCGGCTTTGCCCAATGATTCCTGATGCGGCCCGAATTCGTCATTCCCGCGAAAGCGAAAGCGGGAATCCAGGGGACACCCCGCTACCTCCCCGCCTGGATGCCCGCTTTCGCGGGCATGACGATTGCCGTGTGCCCGGTGGAGCAATTGTTGTGCAAAGCCCTGCTAGCCCGCGTCCCAGCCCGCCACCGGCGCTCACCCAGCTTCGATCAACACCTTGATCACGCCGGGGCGCGCGGCGATCTCCAGCGCCTCGGCGGCGTCGGCCAGGGAGCGGCGCGCGGAGATCAGCGAGCGCACGTCGACGGCGCCGCTCTTCAGGGCACTCAGCGCCGGGGCGAAGCGCCCGCAGCGCGAGCCGACGACGTTGATCTCGTTGATGACCAGCGGTGCCAGGTCGTGCGCTGCGCGCTCCGCGACGGTGCTCTTGAGGACCAGCGTTCCGCGCGGGCGAGTGGCGGCGACCGCCGCGGCGAAGCCCTCGGCTCTGCCCGTCGCCTCGACCACCAGGTCGGCCGCTTCGCCGCGCCAGGCGTCGAGCGTCGCCACCGCGATGCCGCGCCGGCGCAGGATGGCGAGCTTCTCCTCGTGCTTGCCGACCGCCACGACGCGCGCCCCCGCCTGGTGCAGGACCTGCGCCGCCAGCAATCCGAGCTTGCCGTCGCCGAGCACGGTGCAGTCCGCACCCGGCCGCACATGCACCTGCTCGAGGATCTCGAACGCAGCGGCCAGCGGCTCGACGAACGCCGCCTCGTCGTCGTCGACCGGGTCGGGCACCTCGTGCAGGTTGGCCACCGGCACCGCGACGCGCTCGGCGAAGGCGCCGTCGGCGCCGAGGATGCCCATCACGCGCCGCGTCGGGCAGTGGCGACCCAGGCCGCGCCGACACGTCTCGCACTGCCCGCAGGCGAAGTTGATCTCGCCGACGACGCGGCGTCCCTTCCACTCCGGCGGACCGTCTTCGACGCGTCCGGTGAACTCGTGTCCGAGGACGCCGCGGAAGCCCATGTATCCCTTCACCAGCTCGAGGTCGGTGTTGCAGACGCCGGCGCGCGCGACGCGCACGATCGCCATGCCGGGCGCCGGCTGCGGCGGCGGTCGGTCGGCGACGCGCACCGTACCGCCGTCGAAGACCAGTGCCTTCATCCGCACCCCCCACCGGAATCGTCCGCCAGGACCGCGCGGGTCAAGGCCGGCAGGACCTCCTGCAGCGGCTCGCCGAGCTTGCCGTCGGCGACGTCGTCGAACGGAGTCTCCGAGGCGGTGAGGATGGCGGTGAAGGCGCCGGCCGACCTGGCCATGGCGAACATCTGATTGATCGGCCCGACCACCAGGGACGTGCCGGCGGCGACGAAGAGGTCGCACTCGGCCGCCTCGCGCATCGCGCGCTGCAGGTCGGCGTCGACCAGGCTCTGGCCGAAAGAGATCGTCGCCGGCTTCCACGGCCCGCCGCAGGCACACAGCGGCACCGCCTCGCCTCGCTCCCACATCTCCTGCGCGACGGCGCGCGGCTCGCGCCGGTGGCAGCGCATGCACTCGACGATCGAGTCGGTGCCGTGCACGTTGATCAGGCGCTCGAGCGGCAGGCCGCTGCGCTCGTGCAGGCCGTCGACGTTCTGCGTCACCAAGAGATGCAGGCGGTCGGCCCGGGCCAGGCCGGCGAGCGCGAGATGCGCGGGGTTGGGCCGTGCCTGGCTGATCACCTTCCAGGTCTCCCCTTTGTAGCGCCAGTACTCGGCACGCGCATCCTGTCGAGCGAGGAAGTCCGGCAGCGGGACTGGTTGGTAGCGCTCCCAGCGGCCGCCGGGCGAGCGGAAGTCGGGAATCCCCGACGCCGTCGACAGCCCCGCGCCCGTGAGAACGACGACGTGCGCCGCCGCGCGCCAGCGCGCCACCAGGGTTTCGAAAGGAGTCACGATGCGTCCCAGACCGATACTCATGCCGACGGCGTCCTCGCGCCGCGCCATCCTCATTTGGAAGCCGGCGCCCGACGTTGCAAGAAGCGGGAGAGGCCCGGTGCGGGCCTCTCCCGCCCCGACGGCCGCTTGACAAGCGATTCGGGCGTCGAGTACCTCACCCGCCAATGGTTCAGCGTTGTTGCTCGACCGGCTGCGAGTCGCGTCACCCGTCTGATGAACGGAAAGGGGGCAGTATGAAGCTGCGTTTGTTCGGTGTTCTCTTGCTCACGGCAGTACTGGCGTTCGTCACCGGGTGCGGCGACGACAACAACAGCCTCGGCGGCGAGCCGGTTCCGACGAACACCGCGCCCCCGCCGACGAACACCGCGGCGGCGCCCACCGCCACGCCGGTCGTCCCCCCGACAGCAACACCGGCGCCTCCAACCGCGACGCAGCCCTCCGGCCCGACGGCGACGCCGACCGGCACGCCGGAGCCGGGCGGGCTCGGAACGCGCGCCTTCACCATCTCGACAATGGTGACGTTCGGCGGCACCGCCCAAGCGGCACGCTCCGGCCTCTTCAGCTCCGCCCTGACCGGCGGTCAGGTCTCCACGGGGTTCGATGCCGAGCAGCCCATGATGCTTGTCGGGGGCACGCCCGACGCCGACGGCGTGGCGTCGCTGGCGCTGGCCCAGGACGAGATCATCGCCGTCACCCAGCCCCTCGGCGTCGTCTGCTTCAAGCTGATCGCGGCCGGCAGCAGCGGCTCGATCGACTGCGACGGCGGCACGGCCTACGACATCACGCTCACCGAGGACCCGGGCGCCGGCGTCACGCCCGCGACGCCCATGACCGGCCAGGGGAATCCGGCCGGAGCGGGCAATGCCGATCTCATTCTCATGCAGCAGAGCGTCCAACTCGCCTCGAGCGCGACGCTCGCCGACTGCGAGGCGGCCACGTACGATCCCCCGGTGATGACCGCCTACACCACCACCATGATCACGGCGACCAAGGGCGCGGCATCGATCATCGGCACCGGCGAGGCCTTCGACTGCGCCAACTTCGCCCAAACCGACGGACCCGGCATGCTCCTCAACCCGTCCGTCGCCAACCAGGCGGAGGCCGGCGGCGACGTCGCCAACTACCTGCGCCTGTCGGACACCGACCCGGCGGCACCCTGAAGAGAAGCAGAACCGCTTCGCAACAAAGAGAGGGGAGGAAGCCGCGGGGCTCCCTCCCCTCTCTTTTTCGGGCGCCTCCGAGACGGCCCCCTTCCTAGATAAGGGAAGGAATCACTTCGCTACCACGATGGCCGGCGGCTTCCACGTGCCGCTTCCGGGCGGCAGGACGGACGGTGGCTCCAGTAGAGTCGCATGACTTGCTGTGCGCCTGGGCCTACATACGGCATCGACGCAGCGGCGCGTGGTCGACCTACGGCCTCTGCCTGCTCGCCTTCGTCGGCGCGCTCTTGAGCAAGACACAGACGGTCACCCTGCCCGCGTCGGTGCTGCTGGCCGATTGGGCGCTGCAGCGCCTCGGTCGCATTCGCCGCACCCGCTTCGTCAACGTCGTGGCGCGCCTCCTCCCCATGCTTGTGCTCGGGGCTGTCGCCGGCTGGATCACGATGCGCTTCGAGCAGGAGCCGTGGACGCGCACCTTCGCGATGACCGAGCGCCTGCTCGTCATCACCAACGCGGCGGCATTCTATGCGCGCACGTTTTTCGCCCCGTTCTGGTTGTCACCCATCTATCCCGAGTGGCACGTGGCAGCGTTCGACGTGCAGTGGTGGACCGGCCCCATCGTCTGCGCGGTCGGCGTGGGCGCCTTGGTGCTCTGGCGGCGGCGCATTCCCGACCTGGTTCTATGGGGCATTGCACACTTCTACATCGCCCTCATTCCGGTCATCGGCCTGTTCTCGTTCAACTTCCAGACCTACGCACTGGTGGCCGATCACTTCCTCTATTTGTCGGTCTTCGGCGGTGGCTTGGCGGTGGCCATCGCGGCCGAGCGCGCGTCCGTCGTGTGGCGGCCGCCATCGCGGCAACCGGTCATCGCCGCCGCCGGGCTGCTGTTGCTCATCGGCTGTAGCGTGCAGACGTACCGGGAGTGCCGGCATTGGCAGAACAATCTGGCGTTCTGGACACGCGTGCGCGACCAAGATCCAAACGGCTTTGTCGCGAACTACAACCTGGGCAATCATTATCGCTACACGGGCCAATGGTCGCAGGCGGTGCCGTTCTATCGTCGCGCCGCGGAGATTCGCCCCAGGGCGGAATATCCCTTCCAGCATTCGACGAGATCGAGCAGGCACTTGGTGGGGATACGACGCATCATCGCGGCGTTCCAGGCTCTTTTCAGAGGGCCGAGGTGGGCGCCCTCGCCGGCTCCGGCTCGTCGGGCAAGTGCAAGACGCCTCCGCCCACCCGCACGGCGTCGCCGACCGAGACACGCACCCGCACCTCGTCGCCCACGCCATCGCTCAGCCGGACACCGACGCCCCCCACGCCGACGCCGCCGTGCTCCGCCGAGCTCTGCGTGTTCAAGTTCAACGACCAGAATGACAACGGCGTGAAACCGGGGCGGTCTTCGAGCGGCGACGGGTAAGGTGTTCGGAGAAGCGCCGGTCGACCTTTTGCGCGGCGCGATTATCAGTGCGGCAGTTTCCGACAAACCATGCCACCCCTTTGACAGGATGGGCGCAAACCTTCCCACGCCTACTCTTCATAGACGTCGCGCCGATGGCCGATTTTTACGACGACCACGACGTCGGGAGGCTCGATCGTGTAGATGACTCGATAGTCACCCACTCGCAGCCGACGCGCCCCTCTGAAGCTGTATCGGAGTGGCTTGCCGAACTCGACAGGATGAGAACCGAGCTTCTGATCGATCGCCGCACGGATCTGTCGTTTCGCCGATGCGGAGAGCCCTGGAATGTCGTCACGGACGACGCTTTCGAGATATTCGATCCTGTACTTCACTCCCAGGCCTTGTCGTGAGCGATGCGTTTCTCCTTTTTCGCAAGCCGCTTGTCGGCGATGCGGGAGAAGTAGAGATCCTCCTGGTACTCCAGTGCCTCTTCAATCAGGCTCAGGCCGACGCCGGCAACAGATTGGGCACGCTTCCCGGAAAGACGTTCGAGCGCCTTGTATACGTCGTCGTCCACGGTGATGTTGATACGCTTTTTCGCTGTAGGCATTTGCACTTTCCCTTTCCGCAAAGTGTAACACCGGTGCGTCACCCGCCTCAAGGCGACTCCCTCCTACAAGCGGCCCCAGATCAGCAGGCGCTTGAACGGGTAGAAGTACGGACGGCGGTCCTCCAGCAGCGGCAACAGAGCCTTCCGGTACTCATCGAGGAAGAGCCGGAACAGGTCCTCGGGCAGGCGCTTCTGGTAGTCGGTGAGGAGCGATCCCTTCACCCATTCCACCACCTCGTCCCGCGCGGCGAGCGAGTGGGCGTACACCTGCAGGCGCACGTGCTGCTGCCGGTAGCCGAGTCGGTCGAGCAGCACGGCGTACTCCTCCGGCGCCAGCACCGGAGCGGTCCGCACGTAGCCGCCGAGCGCTGTCGCGAAGGGCTCGCGCCGCGCCACCTCGGCAGCCACCAGGTGCGAAGGATGGTCGTGGTTGGCGGGCATCTGCACCGCGAGCTGGCCCTCCGGCAGCAGTGCCGCGGTGAGCCGGCCGAACAGGGCTTCGTGGCCGGGCGCCCAGTGCAGGGCGGCGTTGGAGAACACGAGGTTGTATCTCGGCACCGCCTCGAGCCGCTGCAGATCTCCCGCTTCGAAGCGGAGCCCTTCGGTGGCGAAGGCCGCGCTCTTCGCCAGCATCGTCTCGGAGCTGTCGAGCCCCAACGTCTCCCGCGCGCGCAGCCGCTCGTGCAGGGCGCGGGTGAGCTCGCCGGTGCCGCAACCGAGGTCGACGACGCACATTTCCGGCGCTTCCTGGACCAGCGCGAGGAGATCGAAGAACGGGCGGCTGCGCTCCTCGCGGAAGCGACTGTACTGCTCGGGATTCCACATGAAAGGCAGGGTGTTGGCTGTTAGGGTGTTACGCTGTTAGGTCCCCACGGCCCACCCCTAACACCCTAACCCCCCTAACCCCTAACACCTTGCCCCTAGATTCTCTTTCCCAGAGCGCGGCGGGCGATGCGGGTGACGTAGACGGTCACCGCCACGGTGGCCAGCAGGCCGACGACGTACAGGGACCACTCCGCCGGCGTGCGCGAGCGATGCCCGGTGCCGAGCGCGGCCAGGTCACCCGCCAGGGAGCCGATGTAGACGTACATCACGGTGCCCGGAATCATGCCGATCCAGGAAGCGAAAAAGTAGTCGCGCAGGCCGACCTTGGTCACGCCGTAGGCGTAGTTGAGCAGATTGAACGGAAAGATCGGGGACAGCCGCGTCAGGCCGACGATTTTCCAACCCTCCCGGGCCACCGCCTCGTCGATCGCCTTGAACTTGTCGTTGCCGGCGATCTTTCCGGCGACCCAGTCTCGCGCCAGGTAGCGACCAACCAGAAACGCACACGTGGCGCCGAGCGTCGCGGCGATCGAGACCACGATGGACCCTTCGACGACGCCGAAGACGACGCCCGCCCCCAGCGTGAGAATGGAGCCGGGAAGAAAGAGCACCGTGGCGACGACGTAGATGCCGACGAAGATCACCGGCCCGAGCGGGCCGAGACCGGAGATCCAGGTGAGGATGCCCATCAACACCCCCTGGGCGTCGAAGACCCTCGCCAAAACGATCAGGGCGATGATCGCGGCGGCCCACAGGGCGGGCTTCAGCCGCGATCTCGCCGGCGTCGCCGTCGTCGCGTCCATCGTTTCCTCCGGTACCCAGTGATTCTGTAGCTTCAGCGATTCAGCACGTCAACACGTCAGCACTCAACACGTCAGCACGTCAACACGTCAACACTCCCCTACCGCTTTCGCGGCAGCTCCTCCAACAACCGCGTCACCAGCGCGGTCCAGCCCGTCTGGTGGCTGGCGCCGAGACCGCGTCCCGTGTCGCCGTGGAAGTACTCGTTGAACAGCAACAGGTCGCGCCAGTGCGGATCCTCGGCGAAACGCGGATCGCCGCCGTGACAGGGTCGCCGGCCGGAGGAGTCGCGCAGGAAGATCCTCACCAGACGCAGGCCGATCTCGCGCGCCACCTCGTCGAGGTTCATCATCCGGCCCGAGCCCGTCGGGCACTCGACGCGCAGCGCGTCGCCATAGAAGTGGTGATAACGCTCCAGCGCCTCGAGCAGCAGGTAGTTGATCGGAAACCAGATCGGCCCGCGCCAGTTGGAGTTGCCGCCGAACAGGCCGCTGGTCGATTCGCCGGGAACGTAGTCGACCCGGTAGTCCCCCCCGTCGGCTCGAAACACGTACGGATGGTCGCGGTGGACGCGCGACAGGGAGCGGATACCGAAGGGGGACAGGAACTCGTTCTCGTCCAGGAGATAGCGCAGCACCCTCTCCAGCCTCTCGCGCGAAGGGATCGCCAGCAGGCGGTGCCCGCCGTGCCCGCCGCCGCGCCCGGGCCATGCAGGAGATCTGCTGGTGCAGGTCCTTGCGGTTGTCGAGGAACCACTGCATGCGCTTCGAGAAGCCCGGCAGCCGGTCGAGCACGTCCTGCGCCAACACCTCGACGGCGCACAGGGAGATCAGACCGACCAGCGAGCGGACCCGCAGGGGCACGGCGCGCCCTTCGATGTGGAGCTGATCGTAGTAGAAGCCGTCCTCCTCGTCCCACAACCCGGTGCCGCCCAGACTGTTCATCGCGTCCGAGATGGCGACGAAGTGCTCGAAGAACTTCGACGCGAGGTCCTCGTAGGCGCGGTTCTCCCTGGCCAGCTCCACCGCCATGGACAGCAGCGTGGCGCAGTAGAAGGCCATCCACGCCGTCCCGTCCGCCTGCTCGAGGAAGCCGCCCGTCGGCAGCGGCCGCGAGCGGTCGAAGACGCCGATGTTGTCGAGGCCGAGGAACCCGCCCGAGAACAGATGGTTGCCCTCGGTGTCCTTGCGATTCACCCACCAGGTGAAGTTGAGCAGCAGCTTCTGGAAGACCCGCGAGAGGAAGAGTCGGTCGCGCGCTCCCCGCCCGGCCGGTCATCTTGTAGACGCGCCAGCAGGCCCAGGCGTGAACCGGCGGGTTGACGTCCGAAAACGCGAACTCGTAGGCGGGGATCTGCCCGCTCGGGTGCATGTACCACTCGCGCAGCAACAGCACGAGCTGCTCCTTGCTGAGCTCGGGGTCGAGGTGCGCGAACGGAATCATGTGGAAGGCGAGGTCCCAGGCCGCGAACCAGGGGTACTCCCATTTGTCCGGCATCGACAGGACATCGCGGTTGTACAGGTTCAGCCAGTCGCCGTTCCGCACCCACCGGCGCCCTTCCGGCGGTGGCGGCTGGGCGGGATCTCCGGCGAGCCAGGTTCGGACATCATAGTGGTAGAATTGCTTGCTCCACAGGAGGCCGGCATCGGCCTGGCGCATGATGCGCCGCTCGTCCTCCTCCAGCCCCTCCGGTAAGCGCCGCTCGTAGAACTCGTCCGCCTCCCGTCGCCGGCGCTCGAAGACCGCCGCGAATTCCCTGTCGAAGATCTGTGCCGGGGCCACCTCGGCCGCGAAGAGGCGTAGCTCCACCTGCTCGGACGCGCCGCCGGGCACGTCCAGGCGGTAATGCGCCGCCGCCTTGGTGCCCACCCGCTCCGGGTTCACCGCCTCGCGGCAACCGTGCACGACGTAGTCGTGAAACGCGTCCTTGACCCACCGGCTCGCGTTGGAGACGCCATAGAGGCGCTCGGCGTTGGTCTCGTTGTCCGTGAACAGAAGCTCGGGGGCGCCCTGCCGCGACGGCGCCGCGTGCCACCGCCACTCGCCGAGCGACTCGTGTTCGACGCGGACGCCGTCGCCGTCCGCCGCCAGGCGCGGCTTGCCCCAGTACCCCTCGCCCTCGCGGCCCCAGGACCACGTGTTGCGCGCCCACAGGGTCGGCAGGAGGTGCAGCGTCGCGGCGTCGGGGCCGCGGTTCGCGACCGTGACACGAACGAGGATATCGTCGACCGAGGCCTTGGCGTATTCCGCGGTCACGTCGAAGTAGAGGCTCTCGTCGAAGACGCCGGTGTCAGCCAGCTCGAGCTCCGGCTCCGACCTGCCGCGGCGGCGGTTCTCCTCGACCAGACGGGCATAGGGGAACTCGGCCTGCGGGTACTTGTACAGCCCGCTCATGTAGGAATGCGTCGGCGTCGAGTCGAGGTAGAAGTAGCACTCCTTGACGTCCTCGCCGTGGTTGCCTTCCGGCCCGGTCAGACCGAAGAGCCGCTCCTTGAGAATCGGATCGCGTCCGTTCCAAAGGGCGAGGGCGAAGCACAGCCGCCCCTGTCGGTCGCAGATGCCGAGCAGGCCGTCCTCTCCCCAGCGGTAGGCGCGGCTGCGCGCGTGCTCGTGCGGGAAGTACGTCCAGCACGACCCGTCGGGCGAGTAGTCCTCGCGCACCGTTCCCCACTGCCTCTCCGAGAGGTAGGGTCCCCAGCGCTTCCAGTCGCGGATGCGGGCGTGATCGTCGGCGAGTCGCTGCCTCTCGGCGGTGTCTCCGGCTGCGGGCATGGCTCTCTCCTCGCGGAATTCGATGCGTCTCGGGCGCCGCCGTTTCGAGCCTCCCGCTCCGGCGCGACCCCTTGAACCCCGCCGTCCGTGACCTTATCATCGCGCCCCTCTGGCGGAAGAGACGGAGCGTCACCGGCCGGCACCGCCCGATTTGGATCGATCCTCATGAAGAGCGGAACTTTGTACCCCTCCGACCGGTTTCTCGACTTCGAAGGGCGCGGACCGGCCGCCCGACGCGAACCCCCGTCGGTGAAACGTTTGCGGTCCCGGCGCATCTCACGAATCGAATGCGCCGGCGCTTTCGCGGCGTCGCGCCAAAACAGAGAAATGAGGAGGAAAAGCATGCGCAACCGCATCATCGGCCTGGCGATCCTGAGCTCCCTCGTCCTGCTTCGACCAGCCGCCTCGTCGGCCGTCCAGTACAAGGTGGATCCCGCCCACACGGCCGTGACCTTCCAGGTCCGCCACCTGTTCTCCAAGGTCAACGGACGCTTCGACAAGTTCGACGGCAAGATCGACTTCGATCCCGGCCAGCTCGAAAAGACCGTGGTCGAGGGCAGCATCGACGCCGCCAGCATCAACACCAACGAGGAGAAGCGAGACAAGCACCTGCGCTCGAAGGCCTTTTTCCACGCCGAGAAGTACCCGAAGATCACCTTCGCCAGCACCGGGGTGTCGGACGTCGACATGGCGAAGAAGACCGGCAAGCTGCACGGAAACCTCACCATCCACGGCGTCGAGAAGCCGGTCGTGCTCGACGTCGCCTTTCTCGGCGCCGGCAAGGACCCCTGGGGCAACGAGCGCGCCGGCTTCACCGCCAAGACGACGATCAACCGCAAGGACTACGGTTTGACCTGGAACGAGACACTGGAGACGGGCGGCGTCCTGGTGGGAGACGATATCGAGATCGAGATCGACGCGGAGGGGCTCGTCGAGAACTGACGTTCCCTTCCGGGTCGCCACAACGAGCGCGAGCAGGCTCATCAACCCCCAACGAGGAGGAGACATGGCATCGAGATCCAACACTTTACTTCTGGCATCGGCCGTCGCCGGCCTGATGGCCCTCACCACTCTGGCGACCCCCCCCGCAATGGCCGCGGAAGAAGGCGGGACGGCCCACTGCTACGGCGTCAACAAGTGCAAGGCCATGGGCGAGTGCGGCGGCAAGGGTCACACCTGCGCGGGCGAGAACGCCTGCAAGGGACAGGGCTGGCTGCCGATCGACAAGGACATCTGCCTGAAGATCCAGGGCGGGCGCCTGACGGCGGACGAGTCCAAGTAAGAGCGATGGTCGCCTCCGCGTTCAAATCCCCGTGGCCGCGCCTCGGTTTCGGCGTCGGCCTGCGCGCGGAGCACTACGACGACGTCCTCGGCGGGCCGCCGCGCGCCGACTGGTTCGAAGCGATCAGCGAGAACTACGTCGGCACCGGCGGCCGGCCGCTGGATGTCCTCGAACGGGTGCGCCGCGACCGCCCGGTGGCCCTGCACGGCGTGGCACTGTCGATCGGGTCGGCGCATCCGCTCGACCAGCGCTACCTCGCCGACCTGGCCGCGCTGGTGGAGCGAATCCAGCCGGCCCTGGTCACCGACCACCTGTGCTGGACGGGGGTGGACGGGCGCAGCCTGTACGACCTGCTGCCGCTGCCCTACGACGAGCCCACCCTCGCCCACGTCGTCGATCGGGTGCGGCGCGTGCAGGACGTTCTCGGCCGCCGCATCCTGCTCGAGAACCCGTCCACCTATCTCGCCTTCCGCCACTCGACGATCTCCGAGTGGGACTTCCTCGCCGCGCTCGCCGAGCGGGCGGACTGCGGCATCCTGCTCGACGTGAACAACGTCTACGTCAGCGCCCACAACCTGGGCTTCGATCCCCTCGCCTACCTCGACGCCATGCCGGCGCCGCGCGTGGCGCAGATCCATCTGGCCGGCTTCACCGACATGGGGACGTACCTCTTCGACACGCACAGCGCGCCGGTGCACGAGGACGTCTGGAGGCTCTATCGCTATACCATCGCGCGCCTCGGTCCGGTGCCGACCTTGATCGAGTGGGACGCCGACATTCCCGCCTTCGGGCGCCTGCTCGAGGAGATGGAGCGCGCCGGCCGCGAGGCGGCGCGCGCCGAAACCCAAACCGCCGAAGAGATCCGGGATGACATCGAAGGACGAACGGCCGCCGGCCCTGCTCGAGCTGCAACGCTCGCTCGCGGCGCGCGTGCTGCCTCCGAAGCCGTCTGAGCCGGCCCCCCGCGCCGACCTCGCACTGGAGGACTGGCTTCGCCTGCCGGAGCCGGTGCAGGCGGCCGACCGCTTGGCGGTGTACGTCAACGGCTATCCGGCGCGCGTGCGCGAGGCGCTGAGCGACACCTTCCCGGCCGTCGAGCACGTGGTCGGCGAGGGGCGCTTCGCGGAGCTCGCCCGGCGCTACGTCGAGCGGTGCGGCCTGCCGTCGTACAATCTCAACCACGCCGGCGCCGGGCTGCCCGAGCATGTGGCCGGTGATCCGCTCGCGGCCGACTACCCGTTCCTGCCCGACCTGACCCGCCTGGAGTGGTGCATCACCTGCTCCTTCCACGCGCGCCCGGAGCCGCCTCTCGATCCGGCGCCGCTTGGCGCAGTGGAGCCTGTCGGACTGGGAACGCGCCGTGCTGCGCTTCCAGCCGTGGGTCGCGGTCGTCTCCTCGGCCTGGCCGATCCTGCGGATCTGGGAAGCCCGCGAGACCCCCGTCGAGGAGATCGACATCGATCTGCACGACCACCCGGAGCACGTCCTCGTCCGCCGCGATGGTCTGATCGTTCACGCCGAACCGATCTCGCCGGAAGAGGCGCGGGCCCTGGCGGCGCTGCTCGACGGCCGCCGCCTCGGCGAGGTCATCGACGACCTGGTCTCCGCCGGACAGGAGGCGGAGCAAGTGTTTGAGTGGTTCCGGCGCTGGATCGGATTTGGACTCGTTGCAGGTTGTTACGCGCGACGGGGTTACGCTGTTGAGGCGATTGGTTTTCTTCTGGACCCAACAACCAACAGCCAACAACGTAACAACCCCCAACATAACAACCTGCCCGGTATTGATCAGCGCCGCGGCTCTCACCGCGACCGCGGGATCGATGGCGCGGAAGCCGAGAAAGAGGACGTAGGCGAGCGACGAGCTGATCTGGAACAGGAGCGGCACGAACCACAGGCGCGGCATGTAGAACGCCAGGGCGATCGAGAGAAGATCGGCCGGGAAGAAGTAGCGATCGTGCATCTTCGGCAGGACGAAGGGCACGAGCGCCACCGAGCACGTGGCCGCGGCGAGGAGGCGCGCCGGATCGAGGCGCCCCCGGCTCCGCACGCCGGCGACGACGTAGCCGAGCACGGCGGCGGCGGCGACCGCGAGCCCGATCGGATAGACGGTGTCGTAGGACTCGCGCCCGAAGAACACGTAGAGATTGGGCGCGTTCATCGACAGCCGTGCGTACATCTGCGACTGGTGGGAGTAGATGGTCAGCAGATCGATCCAGGAGCGGCCGAGCAGGGCGGCGGGGAGCACGAACAGAACGTAGACGAGCGGCACGAGCGCCAGAAAGCGCCAGGGAATTCGCCCGCGCAGGAGCAGGACGAGGAGGAACGGCGCCAGGAACACCGACTGGAGCTTGAACGCGAAGGCGACCGCGAAGCACAGCATGGCGACCGCCGGCCTGTCGGCGCAGGCGCCGTACACGCAGGCGAGAAGCCAGGCCGAGTACGTGACGTCGCACTGGCCCCAGTACGAGCCGTTGAGCACGATGGTGGGGGCGAACAGGACGGCGAAGTAGGCGAGCAGCGGAGCGGGGCCGGAGGGGTATCTGTGGCGCACCAGCTTCCACATGATCGCCGCGGCGAAGAAGTCGAAGGCAACGGAAATCGACTTGATGGCCGCGACCGGGGTCGCGAACCAGGGCACGTACGTGACCGCGGCGAGCAGATAGAGATACGGCGGCGTATATTCGGAGAACGGCTCGCCGAGGGCGGCGAAGCCGCCGTGCCGGCGGATGTAGTGGTACCAGGGAACCAGATAGCGCCACAGATCGGGGTTCCACGTGTCCCGCATCCAGTAGCGCAGGGCCAGGGCGGCGATCGAGCCGGCGACGACGACGACCGCCGTGGCGATTCCCGGTCCCCTCCCCGCAATCCGATCTCTCCGCATCGAGCCTTCGACGCGCTGTAGGCGATCCGGCGCGCCGCGTCCAGCCGCGGCGCGCATTGACCGAGAATGCCGCGCCGTTTAGGAGTTGGCCGCCGCACCAGACACGCTCGCTCCGAACGACGAGAGGAAGATGCCGCGTATTCGCCTTCGCCACGCCTGCGCCGCTCTGCTTCTCGTCGCGGCCGGCACCCCGGCACGAGCCGCTCACGCCGCGTTCCATCCTCGCTACCGGGTGCGCGCCTCGCTGCACGACCGCGCTCCGCAGGTCGATGGAACGGTCGAGGTGACCTTCACCAACGACAGCTCGCGCCCACTCGACGAGGCGGTAATCTTCCTGTTTCCGAACCGCTTCGCGCAGCCGGATGACGCCGTCGACGACACGAACCGGCAGTTCGTCTATCCGAAGCTCGACTTCGACCCCGGATCGATGCAGATCCTCGACGCGGAGGACGCCGGCACACCCGCCCAGGTACTGCCGACGAGCGCCGCCGGCGTTCCCGACGGGACGCTCGCCCGCATCCCGATCGCTCCCCTGGCTCCCGGCGCCAGCCGCCGGCTCACGCTGCGCTTCCGCACGGTCGTGCCCGAGCGCTTCGGCAGCTTCGGCCGCTTCGACGGGCAGATCACCCTCGTCGGCGGCTGGCACCCGTACCTGGCCGCCCTGGGCGACGACGGAGAGTGGCAGGTGCAGACACCGCCGCCGCTCGCCGACTTCGACGTCGAGCTGTCGTCCGACACGCCGCTGGAGGTCGTGCTCAACGGACGCTGGATGCCGGCCGGCCCCGAGCCGGCCGATGCCGCCGTCGCTTCCGTTCACTACCTCTCCCTGATCGCGGCGCCGCGCTTCCTGCGCTCGGAGATCGACGCGGGCGGTACGCGGGTGGTGTACTACGAGCGCCCGCGCCCCTGGAGCGTGCGCATCAACGTCGATCCGGATCTCCGCCGTCTCCTGCTCGAGACCGCGCGGGAGGCCCTGCTCGAACGGCCGGCGGAGACGCCCGCGCCACCCGCGGAAGTCGATATCGTCCAGGCTCCCCTGCGCCTGAACCTCACGGCGCCGGGCGAGGGTGCCGTCGTCGTCTCCGATCGCCTGTTGGAAGTGAGCTCGCTCCTGCGTCCGTTTCACGACCTCCAGCTCGCGCAGGCGATCTACGCGGAGCTGTTGCGGCCGATCCTGGCGCCGCGCGAGCCGTCGGGCGACTACTGGTGGGTGAGCGAGGGGCTATCGCGCGACCTCGCCGATCGCTTCTTCGAGCGCGCCCGGCCGGGGACGCGCAGCGTGCGGGACTGGATCGGCCTGTTCGACGTCTTCGCCATCGTCGACCGCTTCGAGAGCGCGCCGAAGATTCCCTTCGTCGACGCCTTCTTCCAGCGCGCGCGCAGCGACGATCCGCTGCACGCGCGGGTGAGCACGTTCAACACCGACTTGCCTCCCGGGCGCGTCATCCTCGGCAAGCTGCGCCAGGTCATCGGCGACGGCGCGTTCGACGCCCTGATGGCGCAGTGCATCCGCACCGAGATGCCGTTTCGGCGCTGCGCCTCCGAACGGCGGGACGTCGCCTGGGTCTTCGACCAGTGGGCGCAACCGTACCCGTCGATCGACTATCGATTCGGCGAGGTCGAGCTCAACCAGCCGAGTGACGGCGCGTTCCGGCACACGGTGACGGTGCGGCGGGACGCGTCGCGGCCGATCGTCGAGCCGGTGACCGTGCGCCTGCGCGGCATCGGCGGACACCAGGTCGACGTGCGCTGGGACGGCCGGGGCGACAGTGGGCAGGTTTCGGTCGAAACGCCGGGGCGCATGTGCCAGGCCGTCATCGACCCGGAGCGCCTGCTGATCGAGGATCGGCGCGACGACGATGCGCGGCCGCCGACGCCGCAGGTCGTCCTCGACACGGCCGAGGTCGAGGTCAGCTCCACCGAGTTCGGCATCTCGGGCCTGCTGGTCGGGCGAGCCCGTTACGACTACCGCAAGGACCTCGCCGCGGCGGGCTTCTTCACCAACCGCGGCCTCGGGTTCACCGCCGGCGGGAGATTGCACTGGGGAGAGCCGATCGACCCGACCAGCTATCGCCACAACGTCTACGGATTCTACGGGTTCGAGGGACTCGATTCCGGGTTCGACGACAAGAGCCGCCCCGGGCGCCACACGTCCGGCCGACTGGCGTGGCTCGGCCTCCGCTACGAGTACACCAACCAGCTCTCCTTCGAGAACCCCACAGCGGAGCGGCAGCTGCGCCTCTTCGCCGACTGGTACGACCGTTCCCTGGGGAGCGACTTCGATTACGCCGACTGGGGCTTCAGCGCAGTCGCGACGCAGCCCCTGTGGAGCTACCGGAGCATCGGGGCGGTGCAGGTGCTGAACGGGTTCAGCCAGCCGATCGGCTCCAGCCTGGTGCCCAACCAGGGGCTGTTCAGCCTCGGCGGATCGCGTTCGATCCGCGGCATCGGCGCCGAGGAGCAGCTGGGGCGCAACATCTTCCTCGTGCGCACCGAGCTTCGCCAGGACATCTTTCCCGAGCTCGACTTCAACTTCCTCGACTTGCTGGTCCTGCGCCGCCACCAGCTCCGTCTTTTCGCCGACAGCGGGCGGGTCGACGACTCGGCCGGCCGGGTCTACGACGTCGGCCGGTGGGCCCTCGGCGTCGGCGTCGGCCTGGCTGCCGTCTACGACTTCATGGGGTTCTTCCCCTCGATCGCGTACGTGGAGGTCGCCACCCGCCTCGACCAGCCCGACCAGGCCGGCAACGTCCAGTTCCTCTTCGGCACGCGCCAGTCCTTCTGAGCCCTGCCCCTGCGGCGCGGCAATCGACCCGCGCGGTCCCTTCCCCTTGCCCCACCCGGAAAGCTCCGTATAAGAAGGCAGAGAAGGGGAATGAATTGAATCGAGACGAGCTCAAGCAGCGCCTGAAGCACCTTCTCATCGACGGGCTGAAGCTGGAGGAGATCCAGCCGCAGGACATCAAGGACGACGAGCCCATCTTCGTCGAGGGGTTGGGTCTGGACTCGATCGACGCGCTCGAGCTGGTCGTCCTCATCGAGGAGAACTTTCACCTCAGCATCGTCGACGAAGAGGTGGGCCAGAAGGCCTTCGCCTCGGTCGATGCCCTGGCAGATTTCATCCTCGCGAGTCAGGGACCCGCCGCCAGCCCCCAGCCATAGGCGTACTTCGCTCGAGGATCTTCCGCTCACTCCTCTTCCGGCGGCTCTTCCGTGATCTCGGCGAGGAGGGCCCGCGCTTCGTCGGCACGCTCGCGCTCGACCTGCAGATGGACCGGCCCGACCGCAAAGAGATCCTGAACTCCTTCGCCGACCGGAAAGAACGGGATCCCGGCACCCTCGAGAACCGACTTCGCGACCATCAAGACCGAGGGGGTGGCCGTCTCGAGGATGGTAACCAGCTCCACCGGCTCCAGGTCGCCCTCCGGCGGCCCCTGCGGGACCAGCTCCACGTCGCAATCGGAGCAACGCGTGAACCCCTCCCGGTACTCCGCGCCGCACTGGGGACAATACATCACACCTCCTGCGTTCGATCGTCTCGCCGGGCCGAACCGGCTTCTTCCCGCGAGGACGGAACGATCAGCACCGGCCGGCGGGCATCGTGAAGGACTCCCTCGCTCACACTACCGAGCAGGGCGCGGCGGAGGAAGCCGTGCCCGTGCGAGCCGAGGACGATGACATCCGCCTTCGTCTTCTCGGCTTCGTGCAGAATCGTCTCCACCGTCGGCCCGGGGATGAGCAGGGCCGTCGCCTCGATCTTCTCGGCGCGCAGGCGCTCGGTCAGCGCCTGTAGTGAGCGGTGCTCGACGCGCAGCTCGAGCGCCCGTTGATCGCGCACCGTCTGCGGCCCCGGCTCGTAGCCGACGAACTCCGGCTCCGGCGCGGCCACGTGAATCAGCCACAGATGGGCGCGAAAGGCGCGCGCCAGGAGAGCGGCCTGCTCCACCACCGCACCCGTCACCGCCGAGAAATCGATCGCCACCGCGATGTTCTTCATGCGCCCCTGCCGTCGATTCGAGACTACCACGACGCCCTGCGCAGAGCGCGACCGCGCCGGTCGCCTCCGCCGCCGGTTTTGCACAAAAAGTCTTTCTGGTGGACACCTCGCGCATTCGAGCCCGACTTTCCGCGCAAAGCCGCTGCCGCGGTCACTTGCTGAGCTCGTCGAGATGCGTCGGAGTGAACCACTCGTCGGGAAAGGCCAGATCGTACGTCTCCTTGGTGTAGCGGCCGGCCGGCGTGCCGCGGTTCTCCTTCTCGTTGACGCCGAGCATGAGCAGCGCCGACGGCGCGGCGAAGCTGCCGTCCGGCGTCTTCGCCCACACCTGGCCGCACAGATTGGTTCGGTAGAGCTCGCCCGCCTTGGTGAAGCTGATCTTGTAGTAGCCGTGGTAGAGATCGCGATCGACGTAGAGAACGATCTTGCCGGACTCGTAGTACGGATCCTTGGGGGTGCCCTCGACGATCCACACCGGACGGCGGATGAAGACGTTCTTCAGTGTCCACCATCCCGCTCCCGTCGCGCCGGGCATCTCGAACACGGCCGGGTTGTACGGCAGCGGCGTCGTCCAGCGGTGGGCGCCGTCCTCCTTCAGTGTGTAGGCGTATGGCGTGTCGCTGCCGACCGGACCGATGACCTCCTCGCTGCCGACCAGCTTCCACGAGAAGTAGGTCGTCTTGTTGTCGTAGCAGTCGGCATCGTCTCCCTGCACCTCGAAGCCGGGAACCAGATCGCCGCGCGTCGAGCTGCGCACGCGGCGCACCCGGCGGATGGTCGGCAGGTACGCCCACATCTTGTCCCAGGTGGTCCAGTCGTTGATCCGCCACGTCAGCACGCCGACTCCCTCGAGATCCTTCGGGGCGAGCGCCGCCGCGAGCTGGCGCGACTCGGTGTCGTCGGGCAGCGCATCGGGGGCCGGGGGCGTGACGCCGACATAGTACTTGTGCGAGAGCACGACCTTCACCGTGCGCAGCACCTCGCCGCTCAGCCGCACGTCGCTGAGATCGAACTCGTGCACGTTGCCGTCGAGCTGCATCCGCCGCAGGCGGTAGTCGTGCACGATCTTGGCGCCCGCCTGCGGGTCGGCGGGATCGATGTGGGGAAAGGGCAGGCCGAACACCTTCTGCGGGATCTTTCCGGTCGAGACGTCGGTCAGCCCGCCGGTCTCCGCGTCGATGCCGTACTTGCCGGCGTTGGCGGCGCTCGCCTTCCAGAACCGATCGCTGTAGTTGGCGCGAAAGCGCTCCGCATCGACGGGCACCAAGGTGAGGCGATACTGCCCGAGCTGGACGCGGTCGTATACCGAGGTGGGAAGGAGCTTCCGGTACTGCGCGACGTTCGCCTTCGTGATCTCGATGCGCTCGTCGGCAGCGCGCGAGCGCCGGGGAGCGAGCAGCAGCGCACAGGCGGTCAAGGCGAGCAGGACAATCCGTCTCCCCCCCTTCCCCGGCGGAAACGCCAGGCCCGCTCGCGGACCCCTCTTCGACTCGTCGTAAACCAACCTCAGGCCTCCCGATCGCCAGTCGCCACGGTACTCGAATCTTCCTTGCCTCGTAATCTTCATGACTATAGGCTGCGGCCGCCCGTGCCAAGGCGGCCCGCTGCCGTCCGGTGCGCGGCAGGGAGAAGCTCTCGATGACGGGAAGATCGCGCAACGGGTTTCGAATGGCACCACGCGGCGGCTCGGCGTGGCCGGCGGGACTGCTCCTGCTCGTCTCGCTGCTCGCTTCCGGATGCGTGCTCGTGTCCGGCGACCTCAACCCCTTCTCCCGGCGGCCTCACCCGCTCGAGGAGCACGTCGTCTCCGGAAAAGGGGACGCCAAGCTCCTGCTCATCGACATCGACGGCCCGATCACCAGCGAGGAGAAGCAGGGTCCACTGGGCATCGGGACGCGCCAGAGCACGATCGGCAGGCTCGAGGCGGAGCTGAAGCTCGCCGGCGAGGACGACGCGATCAAGGCGATCCTCCTGCGCGTCAACAGTCCGGGCGGGACGGTCACCGCCAGCGACATCATCTACCACCGGCTGATGCGCTTCAAAGCCGAGCACGGGGTGCCGGTCATCGCCCAGTTCATGGACGTCGCCGCCTCCGGGGGCTACTACGCCTCGCTGGCGGCGGACGAGATCGTCGCCCATCCGACCACCATCACCGGCAGCATCGGCGTGATCTTCACCGGGGTGAGCGTCGCGGGGCTTCTCGACAAGCTCGGCGTGCGCGATCAGACGATCAAGACCGGAGCGAAGAAGGACATCGGGTCGCCGCTGCGCGCGATGACCGAGGACGAGCGGCGGCTTCTGCAGAGTCTCCTCGGCGAGATGCAGGCGCGCTTCCTCGGCCTGGTGCGCGAGCGGCGGCCGAAAGTAACGGACGAGACCGCGGCGTTGATCGCCGACGGGCGCGTCGTCAGCGCCGGACAGGCTCTCGAAATGGGGCTCGTCGACCGCATCGGCTACCTCGACGACACGATCGAGCTGGCGAAGCGCCGGGTCGGAGTGGAAAAGGCGCGCGTGATTCTCTACCGGCGGCCCGACGAGTACGCGGAGAGCGTCTACTCGCGCTCCGAGGCGGGACCGACCCGGGTCAACCTGATCAACGTCGACTGGGACCCGCTGCAGCGCCATCCGCAGTTCCTCTATCTCTGGAACCCGTGACAAGGCCGGAAGGGAACCCCGCGGCGAAGCGCGCCGCCCGCGTCGCGCGACACGGCGGCGAGAGGCGCCGGCGATGACCGCTTCGAGCTCGGCGGCGCCCACCTGGACGCGCGCCGCCTGGATCCTGCTGATCATCACCAGCGCGATCCACTTCCTCGGCGACAACGAAGCCGACAACGACCTGTGGATCCACTTGCTGACGGGCAAGCGAATCCTCCTGTCCGGCCATCTCCCCCGCTTCGACGATCTCTCGTACACCGCCGCCGGCGCCGCCTGGGTCGACCACGAGTGGCTTTCCGAGATCGTCCTGGCCAAGGTTTTCGAGCTCGGCGGCGGCGCCGGCCTGTGGCTCTTCAAGTCGGCAATCGGCTTGCTCACCGCCTGGCTGGTGTGGCTGCCGGTGTCCAGGCGCAGCCGCTCGTTCTGGGTGCGCGGTCCGGTCATGGTCCTGGCCCTGGCCGTCCTGGGGCGGGGCTTCGCCGCCCGCCCACAGCTCTTCACCTACCTGGGTCTCGCCGCGCTGCTGGCGTGGCTGGACCGGCGCGACGGCGAGGGCGCCGCTTCTTGGGTCGAAATCGCCGGCGTCACTGCCGTTTTCGCGCTGTGGGGAAACGCCCATGCGGGCTTCGCCATCGGCATCGGAGTGCTCGGCCTGATGGCGCTCCTGCCACCGTGGAAGGGCGACGCGTGGCGCTGGGCGACCCTGCTCGCCGCCGGCGGGGCCATCGCCCTGAACCCCTACGGACTCTCGTTGTTCGTCTACGTCGCGCGCGAGATCTCGACGCCGCATCCCATCACCGAGTGGCAGTCGGTATCGTTCCTCGACCCGACGCACCTCCCCTTCCTGCTGCTGCTCGCCGCCCTCATCGTCGCGGCGCCCTTCGCCCGCACCCTGCTCCGGCGCCCGTGGTGGGCGGCGCTGGTGGCGATCGTCGCGATCTTGGGCCTCGTCCACCGCCGTCACACTCCGCTGCTCGCCCTGTGCGCGGCTGCGCCGGTCGCCGAGGGACTGGAGACTCTGCTGTCGAGGCTGCGACAGCGCTCGTTCGCCCTCTCCGCCACGGCGCTCGGTGCTATCGGCGCCGGGCTGGTCGGACTCGCCGCGGTGCAGGTCGCCGGGCTGGCGCGGCAACTGCTGCGGGAGGGACCGCGTATCGTGTACGCTGCGGCCGACTACCCGGTGGGGGCGGTGGCGTTCCTGCGCGCCAGGGGGATCGGCGGCAATCTCGCCCTACCGCTCGAGTGGGGAGGTTACGTGCTGTGGCACGCGTCGCCGGCCGTCAAGGTCTCGCTCGACGGCCGCTTCGTAACCGTCTACCCCGCGCGTGTAGTGGAGGAGAACTTCGCCTTCTTTCGCAACGAGAGCGAGCGCCTGCTGACCGACTATCCCACCGACCTCATCCTCACCGCGCCGGGTCTCTCCCCGGCGGTGCGGCGGGATCCCGCCTGGCACGTCATCTACCGCGATGAGGTCTCCTCGCTCCTCGCCCGTGAGCCGGCCCCCGCGGTCGCCGGTCACAACCCGCAGAGGCGCATCCCCTTTCCGTAATCCCGCCCCTCTCGCTTCGCCAGGCGGTAGACTGCTAGAAAAAAAGGAGCACCCGAATCGCGCCGGCCGTTGCCCGGGGCGCGCGACCCAGCGGAGGCAGGATGCCGACTCCCGAAGAGATCCTCGAAGAGCTGAAGAACATCAAGTATCCCGGCTACAGCCGGGACATCGTATCGTTCGGCATGGTTCGCGACATCGAGATCGCGACGGCGGGAATCACCGTGACTCTGACCCCGGGGTCGGCCAACCCCGACGCGGTGCAGCAGATCGTAGCCGAGGTACACCGACGGGTGAGCGAGATGACTGGCGTCGAGCAAGTGGAAGTCGCCGTCCAGCAGCCCGATCGGCCACGCCCCCGCGAGGCCGGCCGGCAGGCCGACATCCCGGGCATCCGGCACATCGTCGCCGTGGCCAGTGGCAAGGGCGGCGTCGGCAAGTCGACCGTCGCGGTCAACCTCGCCCTGGCATTGCGCGGCATGGGCTATCGGGTGGGCCTGCTCGACGCCGACGTGTACGGCCCGAGCGTTCCGGTGATGTTGGGGCTGACCGAGCGCCCGCGCACCGGCGCCAACGAGCGCATCCTGCCG
Source organism: uncultured bacterium (assembly GCA_963721115.1). Taxonomy (GTDB): domain Bacteria; phylum Desulfobacterota; class Binatia; order HRBIN30; family CADEER01; genus CAVRIA01. The sequence goes on along the minus strand of CAVRIA010000008.1, from coordinate 164,831 downwards.
ATCGAGAAGTTCGGCATCGAGATCATCTCGCTCGGCCTGTTCATCCAGGATCGGACGCCGGTCATCTGGCGCGGGCCGATGATCAACAAGCTGCTCACCCAGTTCCTTCGCGACGTCGAATGGGGTGAGCTCGACTTCCTCGTTCTCGACCTGCCGCCGGGCACCGGCGATGCCCAGCTCACCGTGGCACAGCAGGTCCCGCTCGCCGGCGGCGTGATCGTCACCACGCCGCAGGACGTCGCCCTGCTCGACGTACAGCGCGGCGTGACCATGTTCAGCCAGGTCAACGCTCCGGTTCTCGGAGTGGTCGAGAACATGAGCTACCACATCTGCCGCAAGTGCGGGCACCGGGCCGAGATCTTCGGCCACGGCGGCGGCGCCCGCATTGCCGCCGAAGCCGGCGTTCCCTTCTTGGGCGAGATCCCGCTCGAGCGCGCCATCCGCGAGACCGGAGACGGCGGCGAGCCGATCGTCGTCGCCGCGCCCGAGAGCCCGCAGAGCGAAGCCTTCCGCGACATCGCCCGTCAGGTCGTCCGCGAAATCGAAGGCAAGTCGGAGACCGTCCTGCCGACGATTCACTGACTTGAAACTCGCCCGGGCTGTGCCCGGGTTCGTAGGCTCAGGCTGGGGCTCGGGCTGAGGCTGGGGATCGATCCCAAACACCGCGCGAAGCGCGCACCGTCCTCAGCCCGAGCCCGAGCCTCAGCCTCAGCCTGTTCCCGAAGTCCGTGTGTTTCTCACCTCGAATGATCCGGCGCAGCCCGGGGGCAACACTGACAGACGAATGAGCCGGTGTGCGGGTTTGCGGGTGAGCCGGCTCTGACTCTCCCGCCCTCCCAACCCGCTCACCGGCTCACCTGAAACTCGCCCGGGCTGTGCCCGGGTTCGTAGGCAAAGGCTGGGGCTCGGGCTGAGGCTGGGGATCGATCCCAAAGACCGCGCGAAGCGCGCACCGTCCTCAGCCCGAGCCCGAGCCTGAGCCTCAGCCTGTTCCCGAAGTCCGTGTGTTTCTCAGCTCGAATGATCCGGCGCAGCCCGGGGGCAACACTGACAGACGAATGAGCCGGTGTGCGGGTTTGCGGGTGAGCCGGCTCTGACTCTCCCGCCCTCCCAACCCGCTCACCGGCTCACCTGAAACTCGCCCGGGCTGCGCCCGGGTTCGTAGGCAAAGGCTGGGGCTCGGGCTGAGGCTGGGGATCGATCCCAAAGACCGCGCGAAGCGCGCACCGTCCTCAGCCCGAGCCCGAGCCTCAGCCTCAGCCTGTTCCCGAAGTCCGTGTGTTTCTCAGCTCGAATGATCCGGCGCAGCCCGGGGGCAACACTGACAGACGAATGAGCCGGTGTGCGGGTTTGCGGGTGAGCCGGCTCTGACTCTCCCGCCATCCCAACCACTCACCGGCTCACTCGCTCACCGGCTCACCAGGTTTCTATTCCGGCGGCGGGATGCGGACGACGATCTGGACCGGCGGCCCCGTGTTTCCCAGGGCGTCGCGCACGCGGGCGGTGACCACCGTGTCGCCGACGGGGAACTCGACCGGCTTGGGGATGAGGCCGCAGAACTGCACCGTCGTCTGCGGCGACACGCAGCCGAACTGACCGTCGCTGCCGCGCACGCAGGCGGCGGTCTCGGTGCACACGCGGCCGAGGCGTTGTCCCGTTCCGTCGACGAAGCGGCAGCCGAGGTCGTTCAGGTGATCGGTGATCGCCGGGTCGTCGGCGAAGCTCGGCGGGTTCGTGGCCGGGACACCGCCGATGTTCGGCAGCATGTCGTCGCACACCGTGGGGCTGCCGTCCCCGATAGGCCGGTTGACCTCGATCTGGAGATCCGGGCGCGCGAACTCGTTGTACGTCTGCGTGCCGACGTTGCGATTGGAGATACCGCGCGTCGCCTCGACCACGAGCGAGAAGCCGGAGCCGAACAGGGGCTCGTAGATGTCGACGCCTTGTTGCGTCTTGCCGCTCGACGCGATGAGAACGTCGTCGGCGCGGGCGAGGCCGAAGAACACGATGCGCGGACCCAGCGCCTGCGCGGGCGTGGCGGTGAACGTCGGCGTCGGCGGCTGCGTACGCGTGCGGGTCGCGGTGGGCAGCGGGGTCGCGGTGCGGGTGGCCGTGCGCGTCGGCGTTCTCGTCCGCGTCGGCGTTCGCATTGGCGTCGGCGTCGCGGTCGCCGTGCCGGTGGCAGTGCGGCTGGCCGTCGGGCTCGGCCCAGGCGTAATCGTTCGCGTGGCCGTTGCCGTCGCCGTGCGCGTTCCGGACGCCGTCGGCGTCCCCGGGGGGCCGGTCGGAGTGCGGGTTCGCGTCGGCGTTGCGGTCGTCGTACGCGTCGGAGGCGGAGTCGCGGTGCGCGTGGCCGTGCGCGTCGGCGTTCTCGTAAAGGGCGGCGTCGGGCTCGCGGTGCGGGTCGGCGTCGGCTGCCGGGTGAACGTCCGGGTGGCGGTGACGGTGGCCGTCGAGGAAGGCGTCGGGGTGGATGTCGCCGGCAGCGGCGTGAAGGTCGGCGGTATGGGGCCGTTCTGCATCCGCAGGATCATGCGCCTGGCCGGGCCCAGGCGGCCGGACTGGTCGCGCACCTGGACCGTGAGCACGGTGTCGCCGCTGGGAAACTGACTGTAGCCGTTCACCAGGAAGCAGAACTGCGCACGGCTCTTCGACGACACGAAATTGGACTGTCCGAAGCTGTCGAGCGTGCAGGTGGCGTTGCGCGTCGTCGCCACCGCGAACCGGCAGGCGAGGTCGTTCAGCGCGTCGGAGACTCGCTGCGTGAGGGCGAAGTCGACGGGCGCGACGGCGGGAATTCCGCCCTCGTCGCACACGGAGCGGCTGCCGTCGCCGAGCGACCGGTCGACCTCGATCTGCAGATCCGGACGCCTGGACGGGTCTCCGTTCTGGCTGTTGAACACCGTCGTTCCGACCTGAGTGCCGCCGGCGCCGGGGCTGGCCTCGATCACCAGGTTGAAGCCGAAGCCCGAGTTGCGGAAGTAGACCGGCGTGCCGTCCTCGAGGCTGCCGAGTGGTGGCGCCGGTCGTCCGTCGGCGGCGGTGATGCCAAGGAAGGTGATACGCGCGCCGAGCGAGGTGCCGGTGACGTCGGCCACCGAGATCCGGCCGTCCAGGTTCGTGTCGGCGTTGGCGCACGCCGGCCGCGTCACGGCAAAGAGATCGCTCGAAACGGCGGTGCGATCGGCGTCGTCGACCTTTCCATCGCAGTTGGCGTCGCCCGGAACCTGGGCGTGTATCGCCGAGGGCCGCACCAGTGCGACGAGCGCGATGCTCGCGCAGGCGAGGACGAGGCGGGCGATTCGGGGCGGGGCGATCTTCATCGGTCGATTCTGCAGAGTCCCCCTCATCCCGACCTGCTCCCGTCCGGGAGAAAGGCTCGGAAGTTGGACCTCCCTGTCAGGGATGGCGCAAACGTTCGGAAAGCTGCGTGAACGCTTGCGGGCCGGATTCTGCCGGCCACACGATCGCGACGCGTCGGCGCCCGATCAGCGGCGGCGGGCTACTCGGCGTCGGCTGATTCGTCGACCGAGATGTCGATGTCGTCCGTTCCCTTGCCACCGTCGGGCGCCGTCACCGTCACCGTCGCAACGTAGTCGCCGGGCTTCTCGTAGGCGTGCGTCGGATTGGCCTCGTTCCCTCCCTTCGTTCCGTCGCCGAAATCCCAGCTGTACGTCAGTGGAGAGGACGTGCAGTCGACCTCGGTCTCGAACACGACCTTGAGGGGGGGAGGCCCGTAGTCGGGCTCCCCGTCGAGAATGACGAAGCAGTCGGCCTCCGCCTCTTGCGGAGCGGCGGCAGCGGGCGCCGCGGCCGTCGGAGCGACGGTCGGGGCCGCGGGTGCGACGGCGGTCGGCGTGGCGACAGGCGGCGCCGGGGGCTTTCCCGATTCGCAGCTGCCGCAGCCGGCCAGGGCGACGGCCGCAGAGATGGCCAGAACGACAGGGACCTTCAGCCGCCAGCTCATGGGCGCCGCCTCGAAATGGTCGGGGTTGGGGTCACGTACGGGCGCGGTGCCGGCGTGGGTCGGTCCGGGCGCCGCAGGATGAAGTGAGAGACCGGCCCCGGGTTGCCCTGCTCGTCGCGCAGCCGCGCGCTGACCAGCGTGTCCCCCTTCGGGAAGTTCCACGCCTTCGCCACGACCATGCAGAACTGCGTGGCGGTGTCCTTGGAGACGAACGAGAAGTCGCCGTGCGAATCGAGCGTACAGGACTCCGACGACTGGTTGAACGTCTCGAACCGGCACGAAAAGTCGACCAGCGTGGCGGCGATCTTCTTGGTCTCGGCGAAGCTGGGCGGGTCGATCGCGGGAACGCCGCCGATGTGCGGGCGCCGCGAGTCGCACACCTCGGGGCTGCCGTCACCGAGGGGATGTGTCGACTGGACCTCGAGATCGGGGCGGAGCGAGGGGTCGTTGGGATCGTAGGAGGTCAGACGGCGTCCGACCACGAGGTTGCTGATTCCGGGCTTGCCCTCGACCACCAGGATGAAGCCCGATCCGACGTAGTTGACGAAGATGGGCGTTCCCGTACGCGTCTTGGACTCCGGCTCGATCGGCTTGCCGTCGGCGCGCGCAATTCCGAGGAAGGTGATGACCGGGCCGATGGCCTTGCCGGCGGCCTTCGCCTTCTCGGCGGCCGGGTTCTCGAGCGGTCGAGTCGGCAACGGGGTGACACCGCCAACGGGCGTCGGTGTGCCCGGCGGCACGGTGGGAATCACGATCGGCGTCGCGACGGGCGGCGGGGGGGTCGGGGCCGACCGACTCATCGAGGCGCAACCGGCGGCGGCCAGAAACGACAAGACTGCAAATCGGCTCGAACGCCGCACCATCGTCACGCTTCGGATCATCCGCCGCTTCTACCGACGGCGTACCGGCGAGTCAAGATGCTCGCCGCGCATGCTTGCCGCGGCATCGGCGATGCTGTATCTGCGTCCCATGCGAATTGGGCCTCGGTTCTCGGTGGCAATCGTCGCCGTCGCTCTGCTGCTCGACGGTTGCGCCGCGAGGCGGGAGAGCCGCCTGAGCGAACCGGATTCCACGGCCAAAGCCCTGGCGTCGCTGTCGGCTCCACTCGACCTGCAGAACTTCCAGGTCGTCAACGCCGAGGGGAATCGCGGCGTTTTCCTCAGGCTCTCGCGCCTGCCGGATTCCATCAGGGTCCGCGGTGAGACGAACCCGGCACGGATCATCATCGACGTCGCCGGCCCGACCGGGGCCGAGACGCCGGAGCAGGTGTACGCGGGAAATGACGAGCTGGTCACCAGCATGCGGGTCTCCAAGACCTTCGGGTGGCTGCAGATCGTTCTCGATCTGCAAACAGACGAGCTGCCGCCGTACACGGTTCAGCAGCTGGCCGACTACATCATGGTGCGCCTCGCGCCGCCTGCTACCAGCCGCCGGCAGACCGAGACCTCGTACGGTTGATGCCCCGGAACGCAGCGGCTAACCTCCGGCGCATGACGATCAACGGCCGACGGCTGGTGATTCGAGGCGGCGTGGCGATGGCGATGCTGCTGCTCGCGGCGGCACCGGGTTGGGCACAGATCTCGGCGGACCAGGTGCGCCAGCGTTACGACAAGACGACCAAGGGCTCCAATCTCGACGACTTCGTCCGCAACCTGAACAGCGACGATCCGGCCAAGCGGCTGCAGGGCCTCAAGTCGCTCACCGACAGCAAGGACCCCAAGGCGATCGAGTACATCGTGGGGGCCATCGGCGACTCGGACATGCGAATCAAGGCCAAGGCGATCGACGCGCTCGGCAACCTGCGCGCCACCGAGGCCACGCCGGTCCTCGTCCAGCACCTGTTCCTGCGCGACACCGATGCCGACGTGAAGCAGCGCATCCTCGCCTCGCTCGGAAAGATCGGCGACCCGCGCGCCGCCAAGCCGATCGGCGAGTTCCTCGAGCGGGACCTCGACCCGGCGATGCGCGGCACGGCCATCTACGCCCTCGGCGACATCGGCTCGGTCGACTCGCTGCCGCTGCTCGACAAGATCGCGGAGACCGACGGCAACAAGACGATCGAGAGGCTGGCCAAGGAAGCCGCCGAGAAGGTCAAGTACCACCAGGCGGTGATCAAGACCGAGGTCAAGCAGCCCCTCGACACGTTCTTGAAGCCCGAACAGCCTCCGCCGCCGCAGTAGCTCCGCAGCATCCCCCTCGGCCTCGTGGTGGAATTGGCAGACACGGCAGACTCAAAATCTGCTGTCCGAAAGGGCGTGGGAGTTCGAGTCTCCCCGAGGCCATTTGCTTTGACAGCGTAAAAGGGGCGTGACCGGCAACCGGGACGTCTTCGTCGAGCAGCAAGCGAATGCGGGGCATCTCCAAGCGCTGGCCGGGAAGACTGCCCGCCGCGCTCGCGATCGGCGCGCTGGTGCTCGCCCCACTCTTGTACTTTTGGCGAGCCACCGTCGGCGAGGTGATGCTCGGGCCCAACGATGGGCTGCGCTACTATCTGCCGCTGCGCCTCCTCGCGGCGCGCATTCTCATGCAGGGGCATCTGCCGCTGTGGAACCCGTTCGAGTTCGGCGGCATGCCGCTCCTCGCCGAGCCGCAGGTGGGTGTGTTCCATCCGGGCGTCTGGCTGTTCTGCTTGCTTCCTCCGGTGGCGGCGATGAATCTCCAGATGCTCGCCACCTACGCCGCCGCGATTCTCGGCACCTATGCCTACGCGCGCGCGCTCGGGTGCACGCCAGCCGCGGCGAGCTTCGCGGGCCTGACCTACGGCTTCAGCGGTTTCATGATCGCCCACATGGGGCCGTCGGCGATTCCACAAGGGGCGGCGTGCCTGCCGTGGCTCGTGTGGAGCCTCGAAAAGCTGCGCACGACCCTGCGACTGCGCTTCGCGGCCGTCGGGATCGCAGCCGTGTCCCTGTCCATCACGGCCGGGCATCCACCCACAGCGCTGTACTTGTTGATGGTGGGCGGCCTCTACGCGTCGTTCTTCGCCGTCGTCGAGAGGCCGCGGGTCGGCCGCTGGCGCTATCTGCTCGCCTGCGCGGCCACCGTGGCGGCCGGCGTGTCGCTCACCGCGGTGCAGCTGCTGCCGACCGCGGAGCTGGCTGCACACAGCGTGCGCGCGGCGATGACGTTCGACGAGTTCGCCGCGTACTCGCTGCCGGTGCGACAGTTGCCAATGCTGCTGTTCCCCTTCCTGTTCGGCGGCAATCCGCCGCAGCCGTACCAGGGCGCTTGGTTTCTGGAAGAGCTGACGGGCTACGCGGGCGTGCTGCCGCTCATCCTCGGGCCGGCGTCGCTCGCACTGATCGGACGCGACCTTCACGCGCGTTTCTGGCTCGGGCTGGCCGCCTTTGCCTTCCTGCTCGTCCTCGGCCCCGCCACTCCGCTCTGCGCGTTGATGTACCATGTCCCGCTCTACAACCTCTTCCGCGCCCCGGCGCGCAACTTCATGGCGTTCGACTTTGCGCTCGCGATGCTGGCAGCGCTCAGCCTGACGGCGCTGCCGCGACGTGCTCTCGCGTTGAGCGCCGGCGGGGTCCTGGGCGCCGTACTCCTCATCGCGGGCCTCGCGGTGACGCAGGGAGGTTCGACGGAAGGCCGGTTGGGAATCGCCTTCATCGGCGGGGCCACGGACCGTGGTCTGATGGCGGCGCCGGCGCTCTCGAGCTCGGTCATTTGGGTGCCGATCGCGCTGGTGTTCTCGGCAGTGGCAAGCATCATTCTGTTCCGGCGCCACAAGCCGGGCGCGCGTCGAGCCGCGCTCCTCGCCATCCATTGCGTCGATCTGTTCCTCTTCGTCGCCGTCTGGGCCAGATACGATCCCCGGGCCGCGACGGTCCTGAGCCCGTCCGCCGATGTCCGCGCCCTGCAGGAGATCGGCGCCTCGCCGAGTGACGGGCGAGTGGCGGTGATCGCCTCCACAGCCACGGATCTGCGGCCCATTCTGTCGGGCGTGTCTCTCGTAAGCGGCTACGATCCACTCCTGCTCTCCCGCTACCGCGATCTGACCGGTGTGGCGTTCTGGGGAAACCTGCCGGCCGACCTCGAGTCGCACGCGGCGATTCTCGACATCCTCAACGCCCGCTACCTCGTGCTGCACCGCCCCTCACCAAAGGACGCGCCACCGGCGTGGAGCGATTCGACACGATGGGTGAGGCGACTGTCCCGGGGCAACCTCACGGTCCTCGAAAACCGCCTGGCGCAGCCGCGCGCCTGGCTGGTCGGTCAAACGGTCCGTCTTCCTTCCGACGAGGTCGTGCACACCATCAGCGATGGGAAGTTCTCCGACGGCCGGGCGTTCGACCCGAGCGAGGTCGCGCTGATCGAAGAGGGGTCTGGGCGAGTAGTACGAGCCCGCCGACACGTCCGCCGAGGTCGATGTCCTGATTACCGAGCCCAACGCCGTCGAGCTGCGTACCCGCTCTGCGACACCAGCCTTCCTCGTATACAGCGCGGCGTACTACCCGGGTTGGAAGGCCTACGTCGACGGCACGGAAGCTCCCCTCGTGCGGGCCAACTACGTGTTGCGGGGCCTCGAGGTTGGCGCGGGAACGCACCGGGTGCGGATGGTCTACGATCCGTGGTCTCTCGAGCTCGGTGCGGCCCTTTCGGCGCTGACCGCCGCGGTGCTGCTTGGCCTCGCCGTGCGCCGCGGCCGACGCGGCCCCGGCGCCGACGTCGCCGTCTCTTCGCCCCTCGCCCGACGCTAGCTCTAGCGGAGGCGATCCGGAGCTGGGAGCTCTACAATCGGCCGAGGCCGCGCGTGATCCGTGCGACGCCCGTCAATCGAGGTCTTCGTCGTCCTCGTCGAGGTCCATGCCCAGGAGGCTTTCGGCCATCCCCACGGCTTCGTGGGCCGCCTCGGCGATGTCCTCGTCGTCGGAGTCCATGAGGTCGGCGAGGACCCGCGCCGCTTCCTGCGGTCGGATGCTGCCCGCCGCCTCGATTGCGGCCAGCAGCAGGACTTTGTCGGTCTCCTCCGAGGCGACCAGGTTTGCCACGTGCGGCCAGGCTGCCTCTACCTCCCAATTGCCCGCCGCGAGGACGGCCTCGTAGTGGATGTCCGGATTCGGGCTGTCCAATGCTTCGAGGATCTGCTTCGTGAATCCGCGAACGAAGCGCATCCCGAAGACGGCGGTGAGCTTCCAGAGGTCGTCGTTGCTGGCGTATGCGGCGCGTACCGCGTCCTTGTGCCAGTCCTGCGGGGCGCGTACCGCTGCCTCCAGGATCCGCCGCCGCACTTCCTCGGGAACGCCGGCGTCCCTGTAGAGCTCCTGCAGCGACTTCTGGATCGTGTGGAACGTCCGCTCCGAAATTGGAATGTCGTCGGGATCCCCGAACCCGTCCAAGTCGGCTTGTTCGAGAACCGCTCCCAGGGAGATCGCCGCCTTGCCGCGCGTCTCCTCGGACTCATCGCTGCGGCGCAGGACGGCCAGGAGCGCGTCGACCAGATCGTCGTTGATCACGGCGAGCTCACCGGCCAGATCCACTGCCAGCGAGAGATCGGATTCCGCGAACCCAGATCCGCGAAGGACATCGAGCAGCACCGTGCCGGCATCCTCAGGCCATTCCCAGGGCGGAGTGTTCTGCAAAGCTGCCAGATTCGTTTTCATTCCTTGCACGGATTACCAAAGCCCTCGGTTTTCCTCCAGAGCTGCGCTGGTGCGCCGGCTACACGCGCTCGAGCCAGGGCCGCACGTCTCTATGCGCGGAGGCGAGCGGCAGCGAGAAGCGGAACGTCGCGCCCTCCTCCGGCGTGCTCGTCGCCCACAGGCGACCACCGTGGTTCTCGACGATCGTCCGGCTGATCGCCAGACCGAGCCCGAGGCCGTGCGCCTTGGTCGTGACGAAGGGCGAGAAGAGCTGATTCGCCACGCCGGCGTCAATGCCACCGCCACTGTCGCTGACCGCCACCTCCACCGCATCACCGTTGCACGTGGCGGCGACCACCACCTCACGCCGCGCCAGGCGGTGTGCGGCCACCGCCTCCACCCCATTCAGCATCAGGTTGACCATCACCTGCTCGATCTGTGTCGCGTTGCCGCTCACCGTTGGCAGCACCTCCCCGTCTTCCAGCCGAACGGTGACCCCGTGCTGGCGCGCCTGCGGCTCCAGCACTCGCACCGCCTCGCCGGCCAGCGCGCGCAAGTCGACCAACGTCTCCTCGGCGTTTTCGCGGCGAATCAGGCTGCGGATGGAGCGCAGGACCTGCCCGGCGCGCAGCCCCTCCGCGGCGATCTTCTCGAAGACGTCGAGCAGCACGCCGGGATCGACCGGCCCGGTTCGCAGCCAACGTACCCCGCCCTGTGCGTAGTTCGTGATCGCGCAGAGCGGCTGGTTGATCTCGTGTCCGACCGCCGCCGCCATAGCGTCCATGGTGTGCAGCCGCAGTACGTGCGCGAGCTCGTCCTGGTGGTGACGCAGCGTTTCTTCGAGGTGCTTCAGCGCCGTGATGTCGGTGGACATGCTGCCGACGCCGTACGGCGTGCCGCCGGGTCCGTGCAGGGGAAACTTCACGCAGATGTATTGGCGCTTGCCGTCGCCGGCCGACAGTTCCTGTTCGAACGACAGCGGCGCCGCGGTCGCCAGCACTTCGCCGTCGTGCACCCGCAGGAGGGCGGCGAGGTCCGGTGGAAACAGGTGCCGGTCGCACCGCCCTACCACCATCTGGCGCCGACGTCCGAACACGCGCTCGAACTCCCGGTTGACGAGCAGATAGTTCCCCTCGATGTCCTTCAGCGAGACGATCGCCGACGAATGGTCGACGGTGTCGGCCAGCAGCTGTTCGCTGGCGTGCAGGGCGTCGTTGACGCGCTGGCGCGCGGCGACTTCGGCGGCGAGGCGGTCGTTCAACCTCTCCAGCGCCGCCGTCCGCTCCCTGACCCGCCCCTCGAGCGTAGCGTTGAGCTGGCGTATCTCTCCCTCGGCGCGGCGGCGCTCCTCCAGCTCGCGGCGGTGCGCCGACCGGTAGTTCTCGAACTCGCGCGCGATCACGGCGGAGAGCACGAACCCCATCAGGACGACCACGCCCGGGTCTTTCGCCAGCGCAGCAAACGATCCGTCCGTCCACCGGATGACCGCCGTGAGGGTCGTCGCCCCGACCAGCACCGTGAAGCACTGCGGTCCGAGCCCCCATGGAAGCACCGTCGCCGTGAGCAGCGCCGCGCCCACGAAGAGAATCGTCGTGGTGACGTATTCGCCCGACGGGCTCACCAAGCCCGCGGCCGCGACGAGGAGGTAGGCAAAGGCGACGATGGCCATCGTCAGCGGCCATGCCCATGCCTCGACCCACCGCCGGCGCAGCACGACGAACCCGATCAATGCCAACGTGGCACCGACGACCCGAAAGGCAAAAAAGCTGCCGAGGGCCTTGTCGTCGGCGACCAGATCTTCGACGACGAAGACCGACGCCATCGACGCAATGATGGCCAGGACGAAGCGGAGTCGGTCGATCAACTGGCGTTGCAACGACGGTTCGTCGCCGGACTGAACGTCAGTGGCTTGCACGATCCCCCCCGTTTACTGGTCTCTTACCTCCTAGCACGGGGAGGTCGAGCCCGGAAAGAGGCAAACGTGACTATTGAAATTGAAGTGTGGGGTGTTGGGGTGCCCGTCCGTGAGGGGCGCCGAGAGCGACCGGTGGGGCGGCCGTGTCGCCTCCATGCACGACCGCGCTCGCCGACCGCAGCCGGCGTCGAATCGGGAGCGAATCGTCATCCGGTGAAGATGCGGCGCAAGCGACTGCCCGGCGGCGGTGCCTCGTACCACCGCGTGTACGAAGCGCTCCCGGCGCGACGGCCATCTGCAATCATTTCAATCGACGAGCCCGTTTTCGATCGCCCTCGGTTGGATCTTCAGGGGCCGTCACCGAAACGAAGGCTGGCACACGAGTTGCGGTCTTTCGGCTGCATCTCACTGGCGTGGCGACCGGTCCCGACTCGTCCCGACATCGCAGCACACGCGCCTCGACTCGCGCCAGGCGGAGAACGCTCTGACGAGCACCATCGTATGCGAGCTCGTAGCGGCACCGACGGCCCGCGGTTTCACCGCTGCGCCAGACGGCCGCGGCGGCGGTTCACATCGACAAGGAGGAATCCCAATGAGCGAGATGGTCTGTGATTTTCTCATTCAGCGCCTGAAGGACTGGGACATCCACCGGATCTACGGCTTCGCCGGCGACGGTATCAACGCCATCCTGGGCGCGCTGAATCGAGCCGAAGGCGATCCGGAGTTCATTCAGGTGCGCCACGAGGAAATGGCCGCGTTCATGGCGTGCGGCCACGCCAAATTCACCGGCGACGTCGGCGTGTGCCTGGCGACCTCCGGGCCCGGAGCAATTCACCTCCTCAACGGCCTGTACGACGCCAAGCTCGACCACCAGCCGGTGCTGGCGATCGTCGGCCAGCAGCCGCGCACGGCCCTCGGCGGCAACTATCAGCAAGAGGTGGATCTGCAGACCCTGTTCAAGGACGTGGCGCACGAGTACGTCCACACCGTCAATGCCCCGGAGCAGCTCCCGGCGCTGGTCGACCGCGCCGTTCGCATCGCCCGCGCCGAGCGCACGGTCACCTGCTCTGATCTTTCCCGACCGACGTGCAGGAGATGAAGGCGGTCGAGGAGCCGCCGCACCAGTTCAAGATCACGCCCGGTGGGGTCGGCTACCACCAGCCTCGCGTCGTTCCCGCGGACGAGGATCTGCAGCGCGCCGCCGACGTCCTCAACCAGGGCGAGAGGGTCGCCATCCTCGCCGGCGCAAGGCGCCCGCCGGGCGAGCGCACGAGATCGGCGAGCTCGCCGACCGCCTCGGCGCCGGAATCGCCAAGGCGCTGCTCGGCAAGGACGTTCTGCCCGACGATCTGCCCTACGTCACCGGCTCGATCGGCCTGCTCGGAACGCGAGCCGAGCTACGACCTGATGATGGGCTGCGACACCCTGTTGATGGTCGGTTCGAGCTTCCCCTACTCGCCAGTTCCTGCCGCCCTACGGCCAGGCGCGCGGCGTGCAGATCGACATCGACGGCAAGATGATCGGCATCCGCTATCCGATGGAGGTCAACCTGGTCGGCGACGCCGAAGGCGACCCTCACGCACGCTTGCTTCCGCTGCTCGACCGCAAGCAGGACCGCTCGTGGCGCGAGAAGATCGAGGAGTCGGTCGCCAGCTGGTGGAAGGTAGCTGGAGGCGCGGGCGCATGAACGACGCGATCCCGCTCAACCCGCAGCGGGTGTTCTGGGAGCTCTCGCCGCGCCTGCCGGAGAACTGCATCCTGACCTGCGACTCCGGGTCGTCGGCCAACTGGTACGCGCGCGACCTCAAGATCCGGCCCGGCATGCGCGCTTCCCTCTCCGGCACGCTCGCCACCATGGGCCCCGGCGTGCCGTACGCCATCGCGGCGAAGTTCGCCCATCCCGACCGCGTCGGTCGATCGCTCTGGTCGGCGACGGCGCCATGCAGATGAACGGGATGAACGAGGCTGCATGACGATCGGCAAGTACTGGAAGCGCTGGAGCGATCCGCGTCTCGTCATCTGCGTCCTGCACAACAACGACCTGAACCAGGTGACGTGGGAGATGCGCGCCATGGAGGGCGATCCCGAAGTTCGAGGCGTCGCAGGAGCATCCCCGACTTCGACTACGCCGCGCTACGCCGAGCTGGTCGGGCTGTCAGGGGCATCCGGGTCGACGCCGCCCGACGACGTCGGGCCGGCGTGGGAGGAGGCGCTGTCGGCGGACCGGCCGGTGGTGCTCGACGCTCGCACCGACCCGAACGTCCCGCCCCTGCCGCCGCACATCTCGTTCGAGCAGGCGAAAGGCGATGCATGACGTCGCTGATCAAGGGCGACCCGGACGCCGGCGACGTCGATCCGCCAGGCGTTCAAGGGGAAGATCGAGGAGATCCTCCCGTCATCGAGGTGATGCGACGATGAGCCGGCCCCATACGGTGATCGAGACGCTTGCGCGTCTCGGCGCTACCAGATCCCGACCGACTCGCCCGAATCGGACGGGACGCTGGCGTGGGACTCGACGACCGTCGTCATCGTCGGAGGCGAGCGGCGGCGGCGAGCGCGGCGTGCGGCTACACCTACGCCGCCGCGGCCGCCGCCCACCTCGTCGCCGGCAAGCTGCGCGGCGTCGTGTGCGGGCCGCGACGCCATGGACGTCCGGCGGCGCTGGCGAGGCCATGCTGCGGGCGCTGTCCGCAACCTCGGCCGGCCCGGCCTCGTGCTCGATGCGCCATCAGCGCCGTCGACATCGCCCTCTGGGACCTGAAGGCGCGGCTGCTCGGGCGTCCCGCTCGTCGACGCTGCTCGGGCGCGGTGCGCGACGGCGATCCCGGTCTACGGCAGCGGCGGCTTCACCTCGCTACGCCGACGCGCACTGCGCGAGCAGCTCGGCGGCTGGGTCGAGGAGGGCATCTCGCGCGGTCAAGATGAAGGTCGGCCGCGAGCCGGAGCGCGACCGCGACCGGGTGCGGATCGCGCGCGAGGCGATCGGATCGCGACGTCGGCCTGTTCGTCGACGCCAACGGCGCCTACGACCGCAAGCAGGCGCTCGCGAAGGCGCGCCGTTTCGCCGACGACGGCGTGAGCTGGTTCGAGGAGCCGGTCTCCTCGGACGATCTCGAAGGGCTGCGGCTGCTCCGCGACCGCGCTCCGGCCGGCATGGAGATCGCCGCGGGCGAATACGGGTACGACTCGTTTCTACTTCCGGCGCATGCTGGAGGCCGGCGCGGTCGACGTCCTGCAGGCCGACGCCACCCGCTGCGGCGGCATCACCGGATTTCTGCGAGGCCGCCGCGCTCTGCCGACGCGTCGATCGATGCCCCTGTCCGCCCACACCGCGCCCGGCGTGCACGGCCACCTCGGCTGCGCGCGTCCTGCCGGTGCGGCACCTCGAGTACTTCCACGACCACGTGCGGATCGAGCGCGATGCTCTTCGACGGCGCGCCTGTCGCCGAAGAACGGGGTGCTGCGTGCCGGACCGCAGCCGGCCCGGCCTCGGGCTCGCGGTCAAGCGAGCCGATGCGGAGCGTACGCCTTCGGGCGAGTGAGAGACGGATGCGAGCATGGCGACTGCGGCGATGCCGAAGAGCCGAGCGAAGCGACGAAGCACCGGCGTGCGCCCGACGCGCCGCGCGGAGCGGAGATCGTCGACGCGCTGGCCGACGAGCTGGCCGGCGGCGTCGCGCGGCGAGGTCGCGCTTCGACGCGGGCAGCCGGGCGCTCTATGCGCACGGACGCCTCCAACTACCGGCAGCTGCCGATCGGCGTGGTCGTTCCGCGCGACGCGCGAGGACGTCGTGCGCGACGGTGGAGATCTGCCGCCAGCCATGGCGCGCCGGTGCTCAGCCGCGGCGGCGGCACCAGCCTGGCCGGACAGTGCTGCAACGTCGCGGTCGTCTTCGACATGTCGCAAGTACATGCAACCGCGTCCTCGAGATCGACCCGGAGCGGCGCTGCGCGCGGGTCGAGCCGGGCGTCGTCCTCGACGACCTGCGCGACGCCGCCGAGCGAGCACGGCCTCACCTTCGGTCCCGACCCGGCGACGCACAACCACTGCACGCTCGGCGGCATGATCGGCAACAACTCCTGCGGCGTGCACTCGGTGATGCGCCGGGCCGGCACCGGCGGACAACGTGGAGGAGCTGGAGATCCTCACCTACGACGGCCTGCGCATGCGCGTCGGCGCCGACCGTCCGACGAGGAGCTCGAGCGATCATCCGCGCCGGCGGGCGGCCGCGCGGCGAGATCTACCGCGCGCTGGCGGAGCTGCGCGACCGACTACGCCGAGGCTGATCCGCGAGCGATTTCCCGAAATCCCGCGCCGCGTCTCCGGCTACAACCTGCGACCAGCTGCTGCCGGAGAACGGCTTCCACGTCGCGCGCGCGCTGGTCGGCACGCGAAGGCACCTGCGTCACGGTGCTCGAGGCCGGCGCTGCGCCTGGTCCCGAGCCCGGCCGAGCACGCTCCTGCTCGTCCTCGGCTACCGGGACGTCTACGAGGCCGCCGACCACGTCCCGGAGATCCTGGAGCACGAAGCCGATCGGGCTGGAGGGCATCGACCGACAAGCTGATCGACTACATGCGCACCAAGGGCCTGCAACGTCGACGACCTGCGACCTGCTGCCGGAGGGCGAGCGGCTGGCTGCTGGTCGAGTTCGGCGGCGAGACGCGCGCCGAGGCCGATGGCGCGCGCGCGCGAGCGCCGCATGGACGCGGCTGCGGCCGGCAAGGGCGATCGCCCGGCATGCGCATGCTTCGACGACCCGCGCCAGCAGGAGGCAGATCTGGGAGGTGCGCGAGGTCGGGCCTCGGCGCCACCGCCTGCGTGCCGGGCCAGCGCGACACCTGGCCGGGCTGGGAGGACGCGCGCCGTGCCGCCGGAGCAAGCTCGGCGACTACCTGCGCGACCTGCGCGAGCTGCTGCGACGACTACGAGCTACGACGGCGTCGCTCTACGGCCACTTCGGCCAGGGCTGCATCCACACGCCGCATCGACTTCGACCTCAGGACGCCGGACGGGATCGCAGCGACTACCGGCGCTTCGTCGACGAGGCCGCCGACCTGGTCGTCCGCCTACGGCGGGTCGTTCTCCGGCGAGCACGGCGACGGGCAGGCGCGGGGCGAGCTGCTGCCGAAGATGTACGGCGCCGAGCTGATGCGAGGCGTTCCGCGAGTTCAAGGCGATCTGGGACCCGGACGGACGCATGAACCCGGGTAAGGTCGTCGATCCGTACCCGCTCGACGTAGAACCTGCGGCTGGGCGCGGACTACCGGCCCTGGAGCCGGCCACGCACTTCGCGCTATCCCGACGACCACGGCGAGCTTCGCCGCGCGCCGCGCTGCGCTGCGTCGGCGTCGGCAAGTGCCGGCGCGCAGGGCGGCGGCACCATGTGCCCGAGCTACATGGTGACGCGCGAGGAGAAGCACTCGACCCGCGGCCGCGCGCGCCTGCTGTTCGAGATGCTGCGAGGGCGATCCGATCACCGACGGCTGGCAGCAGCGAGGAGGTGCAAGGAGGCGCTCGACCTCTGCCTGGCGTGCAAGGGCTGCAAGAGCGACTGCCCGGTCAACGTCGACATGGCGACCTACAAGGCCGAGTTCCTGCTCGCACTACTACGAGCGGCCGCCTGCGCCCGCGGCGCCGCCTACGCGATGGGCCTGATCTACTGGTGGGCGCGCCTCGCGTCGCACGCTGCCGCGCGCTGGCGAACTTCGTGACGCAGCACGCCCGCGCTCTGGGCGCGCTGCGCTGAAGGCGGCTGGGCGGCATCGCGCCGCAGCGCGACGTGCCGCCCTTCGCGCGCGAGCACCTTCCGGCACTGGTTCGAGCGCGCGGCCGCCGAGGCGAGCCGGCGGGCGGCCGCGCGTCATCCTCTGGCCCGACACCTTCAACAACTACTTGCACCCGCAGCACTCCGGCGCGCCGCGGTGGAGGTGCTGGAGCGCGGCGGGCTTCGAGGTGGCGATCCCGAGGCGCATCGCTGTGCTGCGGCCGCCCGCTCTACGACTACGGCATGCTCGACCTGGCCAAGCGACTGCTGCGCCAGATCCTCGACACGCTGGCGGCCGGAGATCGACGCGCGGCGTGCCGATCGTCGGGCTCGAGCCGAGCTGCGTCGCGGTCTTCCGCGACGAGCTGCTGAACCTGCTTCCCGCACGACGAGCACGCCAGGCGGCTGAGCGGGCAGACGCTCACGCTGAGCGAGTTCCTCGAGCGCCATGCCGACGGCGTGGGAGCCGCCGAAGCTGCACCGCAAGGCGCTCGTCCACGGCCACTGCCATCACAAGTCGATCCTGGGCTTCGAGGGCGAGAAGCAGCTGCTGGCGCGGCTCGGGCTCGACCTGGAGCTGCCCGACTCCGGGCTGCTGCGGCATGGCCGGATCGTTCGGCTTCGAGAAGCGAAAAGTACGACGTCTCGATCGCCTGCGGCGAGCGGGTGCTGCTGCCGCGCGGTGCGGAGCCGCGCGCCGACAGCCCTCGTCGTCGCGGACGGCTTCAGCTGCCGGGAGCAGATCGTGCAGGCGACCGGCCGCGCGGCCCTGCATCTCGCCGAGGTCATGCGTCTCGCCCTGCGCGAAGGCCACTCCGGCGCGGCGAACGGAAAACGGGGAGCAGGATGACGGGATGCATCATCTGACCGAGGCGTTCAACGTTCTCTTCGGCGGCAACGCGCCGGCGAAGAACCTCGACGCCCTTCAGATGGGCGGCCGCGCCGTGCTCGTCTACGTGGCCGGCCTGGCCGTCGTCCGCGTCGGCAAGAACCGGCCTGCTGGGAAGAAGCACCGCCTTCGACATCGTGCTCGGCTTCATCCTCGGCTCGATGCTCAGCCGCGCCATCAACGGCGCCGCGCCGTTGATGGGAACGCTGGTCGCCGCGGTGGTTCTCGTCGCCCTGCACTGGACTTTCGCCCGCCTGGCGATCGACCTCCGACACCGTCGCGTCGGCCGTGAAGGGACGCCGTGTCGTCCTGGTACGGGACGGGCAGATCGAGCGCGCGGCGCTGCGCACCGCCGACCTTTCGGAGCGCGACCTGCGGGAGGAGCTGCGGCTGGGCGCACACATCGACGACCCGGCGGAGGTGGCTCTCGCCTGTCTCGAACGCAACGGCCACATCAGCGTTCTGCCTCGCCGCCGCAGCGAGAGCTGAGCGGGGGCGCCCGAGCCTGGGGGGCGAGCTCCACGACTTCAGGCGCATCGTCGCCGAGATCCGAAGGTCGTGGCGCTGCTCGCCTTCGGCGCCCTGGTCTCGCCCGATTTTCCGAGCGGCCCTTCACTGGGCGATGGCTTTCGCCGCGACCGTCAGAGCGAACGCCGCCAGGGCGGCCGCCGCGGCCACCCACCTCCGGTGCGTCGTCGCCCGCAGCTGCAATGCGCTCCGGCTGGCGCGAGCGTCGAAGCGCCCGTGGGCGCCGTGGTCCCCGGGCACCGGTTCCCACAGATTGTCCCGGCGATCCGGATCGGCTGGCTCGCTTCGGCGGCACCAGCATTGCAGCGCCACCGCGGGAAGACGTTGAAGCCCTTGCACGAACCGCCGGCGACCGCTCAAGCGCCCTGTGGCTCCGCCCCTCCGCCCTCGTCGGCGCCGTCGGTCAGCCCCTTACCCACCTCTCTGGCCCGCTCCCCGATCTCCGCGCGCAGATCCTCACCCGATGATGGAGCGAAGAGAAGGGCGAGACCCGCTCCGACCAGCAAGCCGGCGCCGAAAAGGGCCAGGCCCGGCAGGATGTCGTTGCCGGTGCGCCGGTTCTGACCGAGGGCCCTGAGGATGTCGTCCGTCGATGGAAAATTCTTCGCCAGGTCCATTCTTCACCACCTCTCTCTTCGGTTTTCGATTGCACCTCTCTATCCGCCATGCTTCAGCGGCGCGCCTTTCGGCGCGCCCGCTGCAAGCTGTTGTTCTGCCTCTTTTCGCCTCGGGGTCGGAATCGCTATTCGGCATCGGAATCGATTCCCACCACGAAGTACTCGGCCCGTGGCTCGGTAGACATCCAGTCGCTCGTGCCCGAAGCTCATTGATCTGATTCGATTCCGATCCCGATAGCGATTCCGACCCCGATTCAGTCAGGCCGAACGAGACGTGGAGCCGCTCTCCGAGGGCTTCCCGGCCGCTCCGCCGGAGGCCGGCGCCGGGTGCTCCTGGAGGAGCGAGCCGAGCGCGGTCGTGACGGCAAGGCGCGTCCCGATCCCCAGCGCGAAGCGCGCCACCGAGCCCGGGAGCGTCGCACCGAGCACGTATCCCACCCCCGCCGCCGTCGCCAGCGTGGCGTACGGACGGGCTCTCATGCACTGGCGGAGATAGACCTCCCAGTCGCCCTCCGCCTGGCGAGTCGCCAGAGCGAAACGCGCCGCCTCGCGGCCGACGCGGCGGCTTCGCTCGTAGACGTCTTTACCCGTGACGACTTGTTCCGATTCCGCGCTGCGACTCGCTTCCGACATCGCTTTCCTCTCTTCACGCATGGCGCGAGATGATGCGCCCGACGACGTATCCGGCCGTGACGGCGAGCGCGAGAGAGAGAAACGGTCTCTCCACCGCCATGCGGCGCGTGTAGCGGTCGGCGCGGCGCACGTCGCCGCGCAGCCTCGCCACCGCCGGCTCGAGGCGGTGCGCGCCTTGCCGGGCGCGTTCGCCGATGCCTGCTTCCATTGTTTCCTCCGTTTCCCTTCGGCGGCATCCGCCCTACGGTTCGCGATCTCCCAGCCAGATACCGATCAGAAAGCCACAGAGCAGCCAGGGAAGCGGCCGCTGCTTGATTCGATCGGCGATACCGAGTGGATGCTCGATGGCGTATTGCAACTCGCGCAACGCGCCCCGCAGTTCGGCCTCGTCGCGCTGGACGGTTCTCTCGAGGGTGTCGATGTCGTGTCCGGAGTCGTCCATCGCGGTTGGCATCCCTCACTCCCGACCTTTGGAGCCCCCGGCCAGCAGTCGCCTGGTGTGGCGGCCCCCGGCCGCCAGGCACACAGCGCCGAGGCTGCCGTTCGCCGCGCCGACGATGGCGAGGCTGACGATCATCTCGAGACGCGGGGCGAGGAGCAGGATTGCCACCGCGCTCAGAGCACACCAGCCGACCGCAGCAAGAAAGGCGCCCAAGCCCAGCAGTAGCGCGCCGCGGATCGAACGGTCCGCGACAAAACGAGCTTCGAGCAGCGCCAAGTCGATGCGATCGATGACGACGCGCTGTCCCGCCTCGAACACGTGAGCCAGAGCCGAAGCCGTCGAGACCTCCTCTTCGTGCACTGGATTCGGTTGCATGGGCAATCCGCACGGGGGCGCAACGGCCGCGCCTCGGGGCGCGGGCCACCACTGTCCCTGCGCTCCCCGATTCGCTCAGGAGGCCCGATCGAGCTCGCGCTCGAACGCGTCGACCTGCTTCTCGGCCTCGTCCCTCGCGACTCCGTACTTCTCCTGCAGCTTGCCGAACAGTCGGTCGCGCTTCCCCTGAATGGTATTCAGATCATCGTCCGTGAGCCTGCCCCACTTCTCCTGCACACGGCCTTGGAACTGCTTCCACTTTCCTTCTATCTGATCCCAGTTCATCCGTTCACTCCCTTCACCTATTTTTCGTCCTGAAGGGAGCGGAATCTGTGCCAGAAGGGCACGCCGGCCGAACTGCACAGCATTCGTCGTCTCTCAGCCGCCGGAAGGGGGCAACTTGTAAGAATTGCTGGGTCGCCCGCAAATCGGAGCGCCCGAGGAGGTCGCCGTGTCTCAGCCGCGAGGCTGCTCGCCGCGATCCGCGAGTTCGTCCTGGCTTCCGCGCTCGCCGTTGCGCCGCGACGAACGGCGGCGCAACAGGTAGCCGACCCCGAGCAGCAGGGAACCGACGGCGATCACCGCACCGACGTTGCCCAAGTGCGGCTCGCGCACGGCGCGGGCGAGGCTATCCGCGAAGAACGTCATCAAGAAGATTCCCGGCGTCATGCCGAGCACCGTTCCGACGAGGAAATCGCGCAGGCCGATGTGAGACGCGCCGGCAGCGAGATTGATGACGGTGAACGGGGCCACCGGCACGATGCGCATCATGGCTACGACGAGGACGCCCCGTCGTGCCAGGCGCCGGCTCAGACGATTCAGAGAGGAGCCGGTGAGACGGTTCAGCTTCTGGCGGCCGAGGAGACTGCCGAGGCCATAAGCGGCCAGCGCACTCGCCACCGAGCCGACGAGAGCATAGGCCGCCCCCAGAAGGGGACCGAAGATCAGCGCGGTGACGAGAATCGCCAGCGTGACCGGGATCATGAGGAGCGAGCTGACGACGTACGTCGCAACGAGAACGAACGGGGCGAGGCTGCTCGCGCGCAGAGGTCTCGCCCAGGCGGCGATCATCTGGGGGTCGAGCCATTCGCCGAGCGAGGTCCAGCGCCACGCGGCGGACAGGGCGAGCAGGGCGAGAACGGCGATTCCGGCCAACCACAGCCGGGGGCGGGGCTCGCTGAAGTCTCCTGGCGCGAGCAGGTCGAGCAGCTGATCCGGATCCACCGGGCGTTCCGGATCGACGGCGGTTCCTTCGGGCACCAGCGCTTCCAACCACTCCGGCACCTCCCCGGTCAAGTCCGAAAGGGTTCGGGGCCCGCCGCGCAAGTCGTCGATCGCCTGGATCAACGAGCCACGGTGCGCCAGCGCCGCGGCGACGCGATCGGGGTCGACGCCGAGGTGCTCGCTGAGCAGGCGGTTGCGAAAGGCGGCTATCGCCCGCTCGAGGCGCTCCTCGGAGCCGCTCTCGATCGCCAGGTCGCACTCCGTGTCGAGCCCCATCGACCGATTGTTGAGGTTGGCCGAGCCCGCTACGAGCAGCGTATCGTCGACCACCAGGAGCTTGGCGTGGACCTTCATCCACCCCTCTCCGAGACCGGGGACGTCGGGGTAGACGACGCGCAGCCGGCCGTGCCGGTCCTCCTCGCGCAGCCGGCGCAGGAGACGGGCGCGCAACACGCCCATGGTCGTTTCCTCCAGCCAGCCGGCGCACTGGCGGGGGTTGACGATCACGATCTCCGGGCCGTCTTCCTCGCCCAGGCGCGAGGCCAGCACGTCGCCCACGCGGGTGGCGGTGAGGTACTGGTTCTCGATGTAGACGAAGCGGCGCGCGGCGCGGATCGCATCGACGTACATCCGCTCGATCTCGCGCACCTCGGGCCGGCCGTCGTAAGCGGGCTCGGTGCGGGAGATGGCGACGTCGACGTTCTCGACGTCGGGCTCCAGCCCTTCCGGCCAGCAGCCCTCATTGGCGGGCAGTGCTCGCAGGCGCTGACCGGTGGCGCGCCGCCAGCGCTCGCGGACGTACTCGGCGACGGCTGCGGCGGCGGCGCCGTCGACCGCCACCTGAACGTCGTGGAACGGCGGATACGACTGCCCCCACGGGTCGACGCGGCGCGGGTCGTCCGGCCGGTGCTCGGGGGTGTCCCACCGCGCGGCGCCGAAATCCAGGCCGCCGACGAAGGCGATGGCGTCGTCGATCACCGCGATCTTCTGATGGTGCGCGGCACCGACCGGATGACAGTCGTCGAGATGGAAGTGGAAGCGGCGGTGGGTGCGCCGGGCCAGCCGGTAGGAGGGCAAAACCTCCCGGTCCATGGCGTAGATCATGGCGAAGTCCCAGTCGAGCACGAAAGCGTGGAGCCCGGCGCGGCGGGAGACGACCGTGTTGAGCAGCTCTCCCAGTCGATCGGAAACGTCGCGCTGCGACCCGTCGCGGCGCAGGCGGATGCGGGTGTTGAAGTCCCAACCGGCGACGAGAATGGAGTGCCGGGCTCGCTCCACCGCCCGGGCGAAGGCATCGAAATACGCCGCGCCGTCGACGAGGAAGGCCACCCGGTTGGCACGGGCGCGGCGCCAGCAATTCCGTCCTTCCGCGGCAATGGTGCGGCTGACGGCGATCTCTTCTCGACCGGCCCGAAGGGCGTCCGGGCCATGCGGACCGGGCGACGGCACGACGCTACCTTCGCTCCGCGCGGCGCGCCGCTGGCTTCGAAGCCGGAGATCCGCCGTGCTCGTCTCGCCTTCTTCCTGCTCGGACGCTTTGCTCGCCATCGGCTCCTGGCCTAGAGTGATTCATCGCCACAGATTCCCGTGGCGCATGAACGAAAGGGACCCGCTCTCCGTCTGAAGACTGGTCTTGTCGCGTAGCCTTCGCATATGGCAACTCTCGTGCCACGAAGCGGTCATGGGAGGCCTCTCGAAGGAGACGATGGAAGCCGACCCACGTCGCTTGTGCCCCGGCCGCGGGGAAAACTCCGGGCATCACGTGTAAGAACTACTCGATCCCGCCGCTAGGAAGAAGAAGATGCGTCTGGCCATAAAGGGCAGCCTCGCCTTTCTCGTCTTGTACGTGGTGATCCTGGGCGCGGTCGCGCTCTGGATCGAGTTCTATCTGCAATCGGTGGCGGATGACATGATGAACAAGACCGCCTGGCTGATCGGCAGCGAGATTGCCCGAACGGTTTCGGACTCGGCGACGGAGCAGCTGCTCAAGGAGGACGCCCACACCCGCAAGAGGCTCGTCGACATCGTCGACGACGTCACCGAGCACTCGCAGGTCGTGGCCTCCCTGGCCGTCGTCGACGACATGGGCAAGGTCGTCGCCAGCGACGGCATCGAGGTCGGCCACCAGCTCGCCATTCCCAAGGCCATCTTCCACCAGGGCGGAGGCAAGCCGCAGGCCTTCAAGGTGCACCTGGCGGGCGGCGACTACCACCTCTTCGTCCCGCTGCTCGATCAGAACGCCCAGGTCATGGGCTACGTGCGGCTCGGCCTCCGCAGCCGGCGCATCTCGAAGCTGTACTACAGCGCCCGGCGCGAGCTGCTGGTCGCGGCGGCGACCGGGCTCCTGGCGGTGATCCTGATCGGATGGATCCTTCACGTCCAGCTGTCCAAGCGCAGCGACGCCCTCATCCACGCGCTGAGCGGAGCGGCTGGTGGCGAAGACGTTCGGTTCTCCAGCCGGGACGAGTTCGCCTCCGCGCTGGCAACGGCCCGCCGCGTCGGCCAAGAGCTGACCGCGGCGCGCGAGGAGAAATCGCACGCGCACCGCCGCCTCGGGGCGCTGATGAAGGCGATGAACGTCGGCGTGCTGCTGCTGGGAAGAGGGAAGGACCTCGACTTCGCCAACCCGCCCGCCCGGGAGCTCTTCGGCTGTCCGGAGCCGGAGGAGCTCGAGCGCCGCTGGCCGGAGATCGGTGCCAGGCTCGATGGCGTGCTGGAAGAGGAGCAGCTCAGCCGGCAGGTCGACGTCGACGTGCCCGCCGACGGCGAGACGCGTCGCCTGCGCCTGGAGCTCTACCGGCTGGACGAGCCGGACGCCGAGGGATACCTCGTCCTGGTCAAGAACCGCGACAGCATCTCGGCACTCGAGAACGAGCTCGGCCTGGCGATGCAGATGCGCGGCCTGGCGCGCTTCTACAAGGCGTTCGCCCACGACCTGAAGGCCCCCCTCAACGCCATGGTGATGAACCTCGAGCTCCTGAAGGAGACCCTGCGCGAGCAGGACGGTGGGGATCCGCGTCACGAGCGCCAGCTCAAGTACGCCGAGGTCATCCGGCAGGAGCTGTGGCGCCTCGACCGCCAGCTCCGCACTCTGCTGAGTCACGTCGTGCCGACGAACGACGCGGCCGAGCAGATCGACCTGTGCGAGCTCATCGGCAACCTCGGCGATCTGCTCAGTCCGCAGGCGAAGCAGCAGCGGGTGAACTTGACGACGGACGTCCCGAAGCACGAGATCCTGTTCACCGGACATCGCGACCGGCTCAAGCAGGCCATGCTCAACATCGCGATCAACGCGCTCGAAGCCATGCCGAACGGCGGGAACCTGTCGATCGGTCTCGCCCGCGAGGACGAGCGCGCGGAGATTCGCGTGAGCGACGACGGTCCGGGCATCCCCCCCGAGGTTCTGGCGAAGGTCTACGAAATGCACTTCACCACCAAGAGCGGCGGCACCGGGGTCGGTCTGTTCGTCGCCCGCTCGGTGGTGGAATCGCAGGGCGGCAAGATCCAGGTGGAAAGCGCGCCCGGCAGCGGGACCTGCTTCCGGGTCGAGCTGCCGCTCGTGTCGGCGGAGACGTAGCCGCGGCGTTGCCCATGTCCTGCGGGGGCCTCCCTCCCTGCCTCCGGTGGAGCTCCGCGGTGCCGGTTCGTCTTCACGAGTGCGGCTGGGCCCGGTCGAACAGCTGGCGCAGGGCCGACCGGAGGTTGTTCGGCGAGACCGGCTTCGACAGCCATCGAAAGGCGTGCCTCTCGATGGAGTCGCGCATCTCGCCCGACTCGTCATAGGCGGAGATGACGATGACCGCCGCCTGCGGCTGGATCGATTCGACGTAGTGGACGACCGAATGCCCGTTACCGGGCATCATGACGTCGCTGAGCACGGCGTCGAAGCGGTGATGGCGCAGCTTGCCGACGGCACCCTGCGCGTCACAGGCGATCTCGACCTCCACCCCCTCGAGCCTGAGGAGCTCGCACAGGGCCTCCCGGAAACCCGCGTCATCGTCGATGACGAGCACTCTCCTGTTCCGGAACTCGGCCGTCTTCCGGCTCGCCTGTGTCATATGGTCTCCCGCCCAATACACCTGCAGATCAGATGCCAGGAGCGCCGGCGCAGCTCTCGCGCCGCCCACCGGTCTCGGAGCGACCTCGTGCCGTAGAACTGCCGAAAGTGTCGATCCCGAATTACAAAGGGAGTCGGCCCGCCAGAGTGCCGGAGTCGTTGCGAGTGTCCGGGGTGCTCGGGGGAAGGATTCGGGGAGGGCGAGTCCGAGAGGGAACAGCCGTGCGAGGCGTCGCCCGTCCTCACTCCGCCGCGTAGGCGTTGAGGCGGTTGTAAAGCGTCTTCAGGCTGATCTTCAGGACTTCGGCGGCTTTCTGCTTGTTTCCCTGGAAGTGCTCGAGGGTGGCCTCGATCAGGCGCCGCTCGGCGTCCGCGACCGAGCTGCCCACCTGCAGCCGCAGAGAGGGCCCACCGCCGCTCTGCACGACGTCGGACGAGTTCAGGCCCCCGGCCACCACGCCGGGCAGACATTCCGGCCCGACCTCCTCGTCGGCGAGAATGAACGCCCGGTGCACGGTGTTCTTGAGCTCCCGCACGTTGCCCGGCCAGGCGAACCGCTCCAGGCGCTCCAGGCTGGCCCGGCTCCACTGTTTGTCGGTGCCCTGCGCCTTGTTGAGCTCCTGAAGAAAGCTGTTCGCCAGCAGGACGATGTCGTCGCCGCGCTCGCGCAGGGGCGGCAGGTCGATGGGAAAGACGTTGAGGCGGTACAGCAGGTCGTCTCGCATCTTCCCTTCCTGGACCGCCTCCTGCGGGTTGCGGTTGGTCGCCGCGATCACGCGCACGTCGACGTCGGTCGGGCGCTCGCCGCCGATGCGCACCACCTGGCCGGTTTCGAGAACGCGCAGCAACTTGACCTGCAGCTCGAGCGGCATCTCGGTGATCTCGTCGAGGAAGAGGGTGCCGCCGGAGGCGCGCTCGAAGTAGCCCTGATGGGTGCGATCGGCGCCGGTGAAGCTGCCGCGTTCGTGACCGAAGAGCTCGCTCTCGATGAGGCTCGGAGACACCGCACCGCAGTTGAGGGGAAGCATCGGCGCCTTGCGGCGCCGACTGATCTGGTGGACCGCCTGAGCCGCCAGATCCTTTCCCGTCCCGCTCTCTCCCGTGATGAGCACCGTCGCGTCGGTGGGGGCCACGCGCGCGATGAGATCGTAGACGCGGCCCATCTGCGGCGAGGCGCCGATCATCGGCCCGAAGCGCCCCAGCTTGCGCAGCTCGGTGCGCAACGTGTCGATCTCGTCCTTCAGCTCGCGGGTGCGCGCGATGTTGGCGAGAACCGTCTTGAGGCGCGGGATGTCGAGGGGCTTGGTGAGATAGTCCGAGGCGCCCATGCGGAGGGCCTCCACCGCCGTGTCGACGGAGGCGTGCCCGGTGATGACGACCACCTCGGCCGAGAGACCGGCCTCCATGTCCTTGAGCAGATCCATGCTGCTGCCGTCGGGCAGCACCAGGTCGGCGAGCAGGAGATCCGGGACGTTGCTGCTCAGAAACTCGCGCGCGGCGCCGAGCGTCTCGGCCGTCCGCACGGTGAACCCCTCGCGCTCGACCAGCTCGGCAAGCGCGGAGAGTGAGTTGGCATCGTCCTCTACGACCAAAGCTAGCGGCATATGTGTGGGCGCGTTTACGAGAAACGAGCTGACTTAGAATAGACCAAAGGTCGGGTGGTTGCCAGACGGGCCACCACCTGCTTCCAGACCGAGGCGTCGGCGTTCGCTGGTGTCGCAGTTTCCGGCAGGCCGCCTCGAGACCCCGACCGGCAGCGGGCCCGAGCTCGCCTTCGCGACGCCGAGCCTGCAGGTCGAGCGAGCCGCGGGCCCGTAGCTGGCTTCTGTCTCGAAAATGAGCTTCATGCTTCGACGAGCTCAGCATGAGCGGTCTTCAGGCCTTTGTTTTCAAGGCTTTTCCGCTCAGCCTGAGCTTGTCGAAGGCTCAGCCGGTTCCGCTCAGCCTGAGCTCGTCGAAGGCGCAACCGGGGCATTTCGACACGGAAACTAGCCGGGCATCCCAGGCCGACCTCGCCCGCAGCGCTTCGCGGCCGGGCTCCCGCCGACCTCGCATTGCGGCACGGCGCCGCGTGCATTATCCACGTCTGCATGCGAGCCATCGTCGCCTTGTGCAGCGCCCTGCCCGTGCTCTTCCTTCTCCCTCGCCCCGCCGTCGCGGCCGGCGACGTGTACACCGGCCCCGGCATCGCGATGTACGGCGACCTCAAGTACGGGCCGGATTTCACCCACTTCGACTACACCAACCCGGCGGCGCCGAAGGGCGGCGAGGTGAAGCTGGCCGCGACCGGCACCTTCGACAGCTTCAACCCCTTCATCATCAAGGGAAACCCGGCCGCGGGCCTGAACGAGATCTACGACACCCTGCTGGTGCCGTCGGCGGACGAGCCCTTCAGCGAGTACGGCCTGCTGGCCGAGAAGGTCGAGGTCCCGGCCGATCGCTCCTGGGTGGCGTTCACGCTGCGCAAGGAGGCGCGCTGGCACGACGGCAAGCCGGTCACGGCCGACGACGTCGTCTGGACGTTCGACACGCTGCGCCGAGAGCCACCCCTTCTACCGCGCCTACTACGCCCAGCGTCGCCGCGGTCGAGAAGACCGGGCGAGCGAAGCGTGAAGTTCACGTTCAAGCCGGGCGAGAACCGCGAGCTGCCGCTGATCGTCGGCCAGCTCGTCGTCCTCCCCAAGCACTACTGGGCGGGGCAAGAGCTTCGGCGACACCACCCTGGTGCCCCCGCTCGGCAGCGGCCCCTACAAGATCGACGGCTTCGAGGCCGGCCGTTGGGTGAGGTACCGGCGCGTCGACGACTACTGGGGCAAGGACCTCGCGGTGAACGCCGGGCGCAACAACTTCGGCGCCATCCGCTTCGACTACTACCGCGACTCGACCGTCGCGCTGGAGGCGTTCAAGGCCGGCGACTACGACTTCCGCCAGGAGATGTCGGCCAAGGACTGGGCGACCTCCTACGACGTCCCCGCCGTGCGCAGCGGCGCGCTCGTCAAGGAAGAGATCCCCAACGACCGCCCCGCCGGCATGCAGGCCTATCGCGTTCAACATCCGGCGGCCGCTCTTCCAGGACCGCCGGGTGCGCGAGGCGCATGGCGTACGCGTTCGACTTCGAGTGGACGAACAAGACGCTCTTCTACGGCCAGTACACGCGCACGCGCAGCTACTTCGACAACTCCGAGCTGGCGGCGACCGGCCTGCCGAGCCCGCAGGAGCTGGCGCTTCTGGAGCCCTACCGCGGCCGCGTCCCCGACGAGGTGTTCACGCAAGGAGTACCAGCCGCCGAAGACCGACGCCTCGGGCGACATCCGCGCCAACCTGCGCCGGGCGGTCGAGATCCTGCGCGGCGCCGGCTGGCACATCGATCCCGAAGACGCGCCTGCTCACCAACCAGAAGACCGGGCAGGTGATGAAGTTCGAGATCCTTCTGGTCGAGCCGCTCTTCGAGCGCATCACGCTGCCCTTCATCAAGAACCTGGAGCGCCTGGGAATCGACGCCAAGGTGCGCACCGTCGACTCGGCCCAGTACCGGCGCCGCCTCGACGACTTCGACTTCGACATCGTGGTCGGAAGCTGGCCGCAGTCTCTCTCCCCCGGCAACGAGCAGCGCGGCTACTGGGGATCCGACGCCGCCGATCGCAAGGGCAGCGACAACCTGATCGGCATCAAGGATCCGGTCGATCGACGAGCTGATCGAGAAGATCGTCGCCGCCTCGGACCGCGCCGGGCCTGGTGACCGCCGTGCACGCGCTCGACCGGGTCCTGCAATGGCGCGAGTACGTCGATCCCGCAGTAGTACATCGGCTACGACCGCGTCGCCTTCTGGGACAAGTTCGGCCGCCCCGCCGTGACGCCCCTGCAGGGTTTCCAGTTCGACGCCTGGTGGGTCCATCCGGAGAAGGCCGCCAGTCTCGCCGAGCGCAAGAAGGAGCTCCAGAAGAAGTAGAGCCCCGCCGCGGTCCGGCCGGATCTTCACCGGCCGGCGGCGGTGCCGACCGGCAACGACCCAGACCATGGCCGCCTACATCCTCCGCCGCCTGCTCCTCCTGATTCCCACCCTGCTCGGGGTCATGGTGTTGAACTTCGTCATCATCAACGCCGCCCCCGGCGGCCCGATCGAGCAGGTGCTGGCGCGCGTCAAGGGCACGCAGGTGCGCGCCACCGCGCGCTTCAGCGGCGGCGGGGAGGGCGAGGTGGGAGGCGGCAAGACGTCCGGGCTCGGCGGCCCAGGGGGTGATCGGGAAGTACCGCGGCGCGCGAGGGGCTCGACCCGCAGTTCATCAAGCAGCTCGAGCACCAGTTCGGCTTCGACAAGCCGGCCTGGCAGCGCTTCCTGCTGATGGTGGGCAACTTCGCGCGCTTCGACTTCGGCAAGAGCTTCTTCCGCGACCGCTCCGTGGTCGGCCTGGTGCTCGAGAAGATGCCGGTGTCGATCTCGCTCGGGCTGTGGACCACGCTCCTCGTCTACCTGATCTCCATCCCGCTCGGCATCGCCAAGGCGGTGCGCGACGGCTCGCGCTTCGACGTCTGGACCTCGGGCGTGGTGATCGTCGGCAACGCCGTTCCCGGCTTCCTGTTCGCCATCCTGCTGATCGTGCTGTTCGCCGGCGGGCGTTACCTGGACTGGTTTCCGCTGCGCGGTCTGGTCTCCGACGACTGGAGCCGCCTCGACTGGTGGCACAAGATCCTCGACTACGCCTGGCACATGACGCTGCCGATCCTGTCGATGGTGATCGCGGGCTTCGCCGGGCTGACGATGCTGACCAAGAACTCGTTCCTCGACCAGATCAATCAGCAGTACGTGCTGACCGCGCGCGCCAAGGGGTTGAGCGAGCGCCGGGTCCTGTACGGGCACGTCTTCCGCAACGCCATGCTCATCGTCATCGCGGGCTTCCCCGCGGCATTCATCAGCATTCTGTTCACCGCCGGCCTGCTCACCGAGGTGATCTTCTCGCTCGACGGGCTCGGGCTGCTCGGCTTCGAGGCGGCGATCAACCGCGACTACCCGGTCATCTTCGGCACCTTGTACTTCTTCACCCTGCTCGGCCTGGTCATGAAGCTGGTCGAGGACCTCACCTACGTCGCCGTCGACCCGCGCATCGATTTCGAGAGCCGCGAGGTGTGAGGGTGCGCGAGCCGAGCCCGCTCACCCGCAGACGCCTGCAGAACTTCCGCGCCAACCGGCGCGGCTACTGGTCGCTGTGGATCTTCTCCGCTCTGCTGCTGCTCAGCCTCTGCGCCGAGATGATCGCCAACGACAAGCCGCTGCTCGTCTGGTACGACGGCGGCCTCTACGTCCCCGCCTTCCGCTACTACCCGGAGACCACCTTCGGCGGCTTCTTCGAGACCGAGGCGGTGTACACCGACCCGGAGGTGCAGAAGCTGATCGACGAAAAGGGATGGATGCTGTGGCCGCCCATCCCGTACAGCTACGACACCGTCGATCTGGACCTGCCCGAGCCCGCCCCCTCCCCGCCTTCGGCGCGGCACTGGCTCGGCACCGACGACCAGGCGCGCGACGTGGTGGCGCGGTTGATCTACGGGTATCGCCTCTCGGTCCTGTTCGGACTGGTGCTGACCGTGTTCAGCTCGCTCATCGGCGTCGCCGCCGGCGCCGTGCAGGGCTACTTCGGCGGCTGGATCGACCTGCTCTTCCAGCGCTTCATCGAGATCTGGTCGGGCCTCCCCATCCTCTACCTGCTGATCATCCTGGCGAGCATCGTCACCCCGAGCTTCTGGTGGCTGCTGGGGATCATGCTGCTGTTCAGCTGGATGACGCTGGTCAGCGTGGTGCGCGCCGAGTTCCTGCGCGCCCGCAACTTCGATTACGTCCGCGCCGCGCGCGCCCTCGGCGTCGCCGACCCGCTCATCATGTGGCGCCACGTCCTGCCCAATGCCATGGTGGCGACGATCACCTTCCTGCCCTTCGTCACCAGCGGCGCCGTCGTCACCCTCACCGCGCTCGACTTCCTCGGCTTCGGCCTGCCGCCGGGCTCGCCGTCCCTCGGCGAGCTGCTCAAGCAGGGCAAGGACAACCTGCAGGCGCCGTGGCTCGGCTTCACCGGCTTCTTCGTCATCGCCGTCATGCTCAGCCTGCTCGTCTTCGTCGGCGAGGCGGTGCGCGACGCCTTCGACCCGCGCAAGATCTTCGGCGCCGCGCCGGTCGCCGAGCCGGGCGCGGTGGCGGAGACGGCCGCGCCGGCGGCGTCCGCCGTCGAGCAGCCGGACGCCGCGCCGACGGCAGAGGCCCTGCTGGCGGTGCGCGACCTGCGCGTGCGCTTCGGGCGGGGCGCCGCGGCGGTCGACGCCGTGCGCGGCGTCTCCTTCTCCATCGCCCCGGGCGAGACGCTCGCCCTGGTGGGCGAGAGCGGCTCGGGCAAGTCGGTCACCGCACTGTCGATCCTGCAGCTCCTCCCCTACCCGCAGGCGAGCCATCCCTCCGGCAGCATCCGCTTCCGCGACACCGAGCTGATCGGCGCCGACGCCGCGGCCCTGCGCGGCATCCGCGGCAACCGCATCTCGATGATCTTCCAGGAGCCGATGACCTCGCTCAATCCGCTCCACTCGGTGCAGCGGCAGGTGAGCGAGACGCTCGTCCTGCACAAGCGGCTCGACCGCGCGGCGGCGCGCGCGCGGGTGCTCGAGCTGCTGCGCCTGGTGGGGATCGGCGAGCCGGAACGGCGGCTGAACGCGCTGCCGCACGAGCTCTCCGGCGGCCAGCGCCAGCGGGTCATGATCGCCATGGCGCTGGCGAACGAGCCCGACCTGCTGGTCGCCGACGAGCCGACCACGGCCGTCGACGTGACCATCCAGGCGCAGCTCCTGGCGCTGCTCGCCGACCTGCAGGCGCGCCTCGGCATGGCGATGCTGTTCATCACTCACGACCTGACCATCGTGCGCCGCATCGCCGATCGCGTCTGCGTCATGCAGCGCGGCGAGATCGTCGAGAGCGGCGCGACCCGCGCTCTGCTGTCGGCGCCGCAACACCCGTACACCCGCCACCTGCTCGCCGCCGAGCCGAAGGGCGCGCCGGAGCCGGCGCCCGCCGGCGCGCCGTCGATCGTCGCCTGCCAGGACCTGAAGGTGTGGTACCCGATCAAGGCCGGCCTGTTGCGCCGCACGGTCGACCACGTGCGGGCGGTCGACGGCATCTCGCTCGACGTCGCGCAGGGCCAGACGGTCGGGGTCGTCGGCGAGAGCGGCTCCGGCAAGACCACTCTCGGCCTCGCCCTGCTGCGGCTGATCTCGAGCGACGGATGCATCCGCTACGGCGGGCGCGAGATCCAGGGGGCGCGGTCGAAGGCGCTGCGGCCGCTGCGGCGCGAGATGCAGGTGGTCTTTCAGGACCCCTACGGCTCGCTCAGCCCGCGCCTGTCGGTCGGACAGATCGTCGCCGAAGGGTTGCAGGTTCACGGATTGGGCGGCAGCGTGGAGGAGCGCGAGCGCCTGATCGTCGAGGCGCTCGCGGAGGTCGACCTCGACCCCGACACGCGCCACCGCTACCCGCACGAGTTCAGCGGCGGCCAGCGCCAGCGCATCGCCATCGCCCGCGCCATGGTGCTGAAGCCGCGCTTCGTCGTCCTCGACGAGCCCACCTCGGCGCTCGACGTCTCCGTCCAGGCGCAGATCGTCGAGCTGCTGCGCCGCCTGCAGGAGCGGCACGGCGTCGCCTATCTCTTCATCAGCCACGACCTGCGGGTCGTGCGCGCCATGAGCCACTACGTCCTGGTGCTGCGCAACGGCGTGGTCGTCGAGCAGGGCGCGGCGCGGGAGATCTTCGAGCGCCCGCGCCAGGACTACACGATCGAGCTGATGCGGGCGGCGTTCGGAGAGAAGGCGGAGGAGCGCGTCCGCAGGACGGTGCGCTGACCGGCCTTGTTGTGGTGCGGGCGTCCCGCCTGCACGGAGTTGGGTGGGAGGGAGGTTAGCGGTCCGGTGGACCGCTATGCAGGCCGGAGGCCTGCACCACAATGCCGATTCTCTCCCCCCCGCGGCGCCTTCCCGAAAGGTCGAGACCGCTGACCTTTGATTCCCAACAACCAACAACTCAACAACCCAACAACCCGCAGTTCCGGCGTTTCCTGGCTTGTCCACGGCGGGTGCGCTATGTGCCCGCGGGGGGGAGCCGGAGCCAGTGAGGGGAACAGCCAGGATTCGCGCGGGCGCGCTGGGCGCGCTGCTCGCCCTGTGTGCGGGGTGCCAGGCGGTCGAGCTGGTACGCTATGCCCTCGTTCCCGACTACCCGCAGTTCGCGGACGGCGACGCGCATCGACTGCCGGACCTCCACGCGCCGGTCGAGGTCGTGCGCCGGCCGGACGGGCTGTGGAAGATCTCGGCGGGCGACGAGCACGACGCCCTGCTGGCCGAAGGGTATCTGCAGGCGCGCGACCGGCTGGCGCAGCTCGACATCTTCCGCCACCTCGCGCGCGGCGAGCTGGCCGCGCTCATCGGCAACCGGCCGTTCGGCGACCGCAGCGCCCTCGACGCCGACCGCATGAACCGCTTCCTCGGCTTCCGCGATCAGGCGCGCCTTCTGTACGAGCGCACCTCGGCCGAGGAGCGGCTCGCCCTACAGGCCTTCGTGCGCGGCATCAACGCCTGGATCGCCGAAGGGCACCGCTCGCTCGAGCACCGCCTGCTGGGCGTCGACAAGGTCCAGCCGTGGACGCCGTACGACTCGCTGTCGATCTACCTGATGGTCATGCACGGCCTGGGCGGCAACTGGGACCGGGAGATCCGCCGCCTGGTCATCGCCTGCGCGTCGGGTCTCGACGCCGCCGAGCGGGTGTGGCCGCAGGACATCGAGGCCGACGTGTACGCCTTGCCCGACGAGGACCTGCGCCGCGAGCACTACCCGCCGCAGCCGGCCGTGCCGCCGGAGCTGGCGCAGGCGCTGGACGCGCTGTGCGCTCAGGGCGCCGCCGACGCGAGCCCCGCGGGCGAGGCGTCCGCGCCCGTGCCGCCGGGAGACATGCTGGCGATGGCGGACCTGGGGACGCTGGCGGATCTCTTCCGCGACGGCTGGAGCGCCAGCAACAACTGGGTCGTCGCCGGCGGGTATACCGCCTCCGGAAAGCCGATCCTCTCCTCCGACCCGCACCTGCCGCACCTGAACCCGCCGATGGCCTGGGGCGTGGACATCGAGTTCCCGGGCAGCCGGACGGCCGGCTTCACGCTTCCCGGCCTGCACCGGGTCGTGTTCGGCCACAACGGGCACGTGGCGTGGG
Organism: uncultured bacterium; assembly: GCA_963721115.1. Lineage (GTDB taxonomy): Bacteria > Desulfobacterota > Binatia > HRBIN30 > CADEER01 > CAVRIA01. The sequence goes on along the minus strand of CAVRIA010000008.1, from coordinate 129,600 downwards.
GCGCGACCACCAACCACGTCGACCGACAGGACCTGGTCGTGCATCGCGGGCGCACCAAGATGGAGCGCGGCGAGACGGAGGACGGCTACGAGCTGGAGGGCGAGTTCGTCCCTTTCGAGCGCCGCACCGAGGTGTTCGACGTGAAGGGCGGCTCCCCCGTTCGCGTCACCGTCCGCTTCACCCGCGACGGCCCCCTGCTGAACGACCTCGATCCGTTTCTGGCCGGCAGAATTCCGCTCACGGCTCTGCGCTTGCCGCCGCTCGGACGCGGCACCGACCTCGACGGCGCGCGGGCGATCAATCGCGCCCGCAACGGCGGGGAGTTCGCCGCCGGCATCTCCCTTCTCGACCTCGGCTGCTCGAGCTGGGTGTTCGCCGACGCCGACGGCAACATCGGCTATCGAAGCCCGTGCCTGGTTCCGGTGCGCCACGGCTGGCGCGGCACCTTCCCGGTTCCGGGCTGGCTGCGCCGCTACGACTGGCAGGGCTTCGTTCCGAAGAGCGACCTGCCGGCATCGACCGATCCGACGCGCGGCTGGCTCGCGACCGCAAACAACCAGATCGTGCCGTCCAGTCGCTTTCCGACTACGTACAACGTCGACGCCGCCGATCCGAACCGCTTTCTGCGCATCTCCGCACGCCTGCAGAAGGAGATGCAGAAGGGCAGGCCTCACCGCGGTGAGATCCGCCGCGATCGAGCTCGACACCAAGTACGAGCGCTGGCCGCTCGTGCGGCGGACTCTCGGGGCGGATCTCTGTGCGGATCGCGACGGGGACACGGCGGCGCTCCGCGGTGCGCGCCGCCTGCTCTGCACCTGGGACGGCTCGATGAGCACCGACTCGAGCGCCGCGACGCTCTATGTCCTGTGGACCAACGCGCTGCTCGACCGCGCCCTCGCCGACGACGTTCCCGGCGGCCCACACGGCGAGGTGTGGCAGTATGTGCAGTCGCTCCTGCAGTTCGAGGCGGACGCACAGTGGCTGCCGCGCCGGCCGGCCGACGACCCGGTGTGGGACGACGTCACCACGCCCGCCGTGGAGACGCGCGCCGACATCGTGCGGGCGTCGTTCGCCGACGCCGTCGCCGACGGAACCGAGCGCTGGGGAGCGAACATGGACGCCTGGAAGTGGGGAACCGTGCGGCCGTTCGTGCTGCGCCACCTGTTCGCCTCCAACGACGGCATCCTCGGACGCCTGCTCAACAGCCCGCCTCTGACCATCGGCGGCGATACCGAGACCGTATTCAAGCAGCAGTACCCGCGCTCCGATCGCCGCCACATGCGCCCCACGGTCGGCCCTCTGCTGCGCATCACGGTCGACATGGCCGATCCCTGGGCAGCCATCTTCACCATGGCCGGCGGCGAGAGCGGCTGGCCGAGCTCGCCCTTTTACGCCAACCTGCTCGAGGACTGGCGCGACGGCCACCCCCGGCCCCTCACGCCGCGGCCGTCGCCCGCCGACGTGCACGCGCGCCTGCTTCCGGCAAGCTGAACCTGGGTTTCCTCTCCCGCGAGACTGTCGATTTTACGGCTCCGCCATCTCGAAGGAGAATCCCAGGGTGCCCGCCGTGTTGCCCTGGCCGCCGATCTCGACCTCGACGTAGTCGCCTGCCGCCACGGGAACGGAGCTGCCCGTGTCGCTACAGCTCGTCGAGCCGAGGGCGACCGTGCACCGCGGACGCGCGCCGGCGCAGCTCGGCGGCGAGGTAGCGCCCGAGCACACGGTGACGGTGAACGCGGCGGAAGGCAGCGTCGTCGAGTCGACGTAGAGGTTGCGCAGCACGGCGGCTCGGTCCATGCGGATGGCGGCGCCGCCGGCCTGCGTCGTGTCGAAGGCGAGGTGGTAGCCGCCGTAGCGGGGACCCGAGGAGAAGTGCGCGCTGCGCGAGGTGAACGCCGAGCCGGCGCCGGTGTACGAGAGCGCGATCGAGCGCGTGCGCGACGTGCCCGTTCCGACCCGCTCGTAGCGGATGACGAGACGGTCGCCGGCGAGGAACAGGCAGTTCGACGTGCAGACGGTCGTGCTCGCTGCGTCCTCGTCGCCGCCGATCAAGACCGACAGGCCGATGTCGGCTCCCGTGGTCAGGTTCTGCACCGTATAGATCTCGGACTTGGCGCTCGGCAGCGTATTGTTCAGCACCACCGCCAGCCCCGTGAGCGTTCCCCCGCTCGGCATGGCGATGGCCACGTCGTCCGGGCTCGCGCTCGTGCAGGTCGTCGCGCCGTTGCCGGCCGAGACGTTCATGCCGCAGAAGCGACCGGCGGCCGGGGACTCGGGGTCGGTGTGGAGGGTGACGACGTTGTCATGCGGGGCGCCGCCGCCGTTGCCGGAGAGAGTCGCCGTGGCTCGGCAGGCGGGCTTCTGCGAAGAGGCGCTGTTGACGATCTTCAGGTTCAGCCGATCCGCCGCGGCGAAGTCGACCGCGTCGAACGCATCGGAGCAGCTCGACACGCCACCGGTGAGCACGCAGCCGAGTGACGTGTCGACACCGTTCTGTCGCAGCGTGACCGTATGGGTGCCGGTCGCGATCGGGTCGGAACAGGTGACGACGAGATCGCTCAGCCTGCCGCCGCTCGGCAGCGCAAAGCTCGTCTTGTCCTCGCCGGCGAGGGCGTAGTGATGCGCGTACTTCGTCGTTCCCTTCCCGACGCTCTCCCAGGAGAAGAAGAGGACGGCGTGGGAGACCGGCGTCGGGATGGGAGTGGCGGTCGGCGTATGAGTCGGAGTATCGGTCGCAGTCGACGTCGGCGTTCCGGTGGGCGTCGGGGTCGGCGTCGCCGTCGGGGTGTCGGTTGGGGTATGCGTTGCGGTCGATGTCGGCGTTCCGGTAGCCGTCGGAGTCGGCGGCGGGGTCGCGGTCCACGTCGGCGGCGGCGTGAACGTCGCGGTCGGGGTGTGAGTCGCCGTCGCTGTGACGGTGACCGTGGGCGTCCTGGTCGCCGTGAACGTCGCGGTGGAGGTCCGAGTCGGCGTCGATGTCTCCGTGTCGGTCGGCGTAGGCGTGTAGGTCGGCTGCACCTGGCAGCTCGAAGAGCAGCCGTCGCCGTCGTCGAGGTTTCCGTCGTCGCACTCCTCGCCCGCGGTGACGATGCCATTGCCGCACCCGGTGGCGGTGCAGTTCGCATCGCAGCCGTCGCCGTCGACGACATTGCCGTCGTCGCATTGCTCGCCGGGGTCGAGCGTCGCGTTACCGCAGTCGCCGAGGTACCGGGCGAGGGCGAAGGTGAGCGTGCCGTCGGCCCCGACGGTGACGCCCGCCGCGACGATCCGTCCGTCGGGCTGGAGGACCATGGCGTTGATTTCGTCCAGGGCGATCTCGGCATGGAGGCCGAACTGGGTGGTGACCAGCCCGCCGTCGCCGAACGTCGGGTCGAGGCTGCCGCCGGCGCTGTAGCGGTTGAGCGCGAAGTCGTACGACGGCAAGGCGAAGCCGCCGGCAACGGCCTTGCCGTCGGGCTGGAGCAGCACCGCGCGCGCGTCGTCGTCGTAGGGCCGGAACGCCGTGACGATACCGCCGTTGCCGAAGCTCGCATCGAGGCTGCCGTCGGAGCCGTAGCGCGCCAGTGCGAAGTCCCACCCGATGTTCGTCGTGTGGCCCGCCGCGGTGATCTTCCCGTCGGGCGACAGGGCCAGGGCATAGAGCACGTCCCAGCTGTTCGAGCCCGGAAGGATCGTGGTCGTCACCTTGCCGCCGCTGCCGAAGGTCGTGTCGAGAGTGCCGTTGGCGTTGTATCGGACGAGGGCGAAGTCGTGGTCCGTCGCCGCGTTGTATGTGTTTCCACCGGCGACGATCCTGCCGTCCGACTGCAGAGCCAGGGCCCAGCACGAGTCGGCCGAGGGCCCGATCTGGGTGTAGACGATCCCTCCGTTGCCGAATCCGGTGTCGAGCGAGCCGTCCGCCCGGTAGCGCACCAGGGCGAAATCGAAGTGCGTCCCGCCGATGCTTCCGTCGTACGATTCTCCGCCGACGACGATCTTCCCGTCGGCCTGCAGCACGAGCGCGTGCAGGCGGTCGTTCACGTTGCGCAGGCGCGTGGTCACCTTGCCGGCGCCGCCGAAAGTCGGGTCGAGGCTGCCGTCGGTGTTGAGACGCACCACGACGAAGTCCGAGTAGGAAGGGCTGCCGATCGACTCGCCGGCGACGACGAGCTTGCCGTCCGGCTGGACGGCGAGTGCGTGCGCCGCTTCCTGGTTGCCGGGCGTGATCTCGACCGTGACCTTCCCCCCCATACCGAACGAGGCGTCGAGACTGCCGTCGGTCTCGTAGCGCGCCAAGGCGAAGTGCGCGTGTCCGGCGGCGTAGCCCGCCGCGACGAGCTTGCCGTCCGGCTGCAGGGCGAGCGCCTCGATCCCCTCGCTGCCGGCGCCGAAGTCGGTGTGAACCAGGCCGCCGTCTCCGAACGTCTCGTCGAGCGTGCCGGCGTGGGGCGTCGAGGTCGGCGTGGGGGTGGGGGTCGAGGTTTCGGTCGCCGTCGGCGTCGGAGTCGGGCTGGTGGTCGATGTCGCGGTCTCGGTGGGCGTGGCGGTCGGCGTTTCGCTCGCCGTGGCGGTCGCCGTCGCGGTTTCCGCCGGCGTATCCGTCGCCGTCGCCGTCGCCGTGTCGGTCGGCGTGCCGGAGCACGGCGCGCCTGCGAGGTCGAGCCGAAGGGCGCTCGTCGTGTACGTCGGCACGAGCTCCGCGCCACCTCCCAGATCGAGACCGGTGATCGACGCGAACTCTCCGCTGTGCGAGCCGTAGGCGACGACTTCGAAGCTCGTCTCGGGGCAGAGATCGCCCAGCGTTTCGACGTTCAGCGCGCCGTCGAGGCCCGCGTTGCCGCTGATCGAGATGGGATCGCCGGCCTGCGGTACGCCGCCGATCTGCACGTTCAGAGCTCCGGGGGAGAACTGGTAGAAGTCGCCGGTGACGGCGAGGCTCCCCGGCGACGGATCGCCGGCGATCGCGATGGTTCCGCTGTTCGCGTGGGCTGCCCCCTGCGAGACGAGGTCAGTGGGTACGGCGAGGCTCAGCATACCCTCGTTGAAGAGGTCCGCCGCAATCGTGCGGGCGCCACCGGTCCCCGCAGCGACCGTGATGGTGCCCTGGTTGTCGAGGCTGCCCTGCGGCACCAGAAGGGATACCGGGTTGGGGCCCTCTACCGTCTCGAGGACGATCGTCCCGGCGTTGCCCAGGTACGTTCCGATGTCGGTCTGCAGAACGCCCGCCCCGTCGGCGTCGTGCACGATCAGGGTCTGTGATGCCGAGACGTTGCCGTAGAGCGTGGTGGTACCGCGCAGCTCGGCGGTCAGCGGGGCGTCGGTGGACAGGTTCAGGTAGCTGTCGGTGATCGCCGGCACACCGGTCACGGTGCCGCCGGCGAAGTAGAAGGTGCCGGTGCGTAGCGCGAACGCGCCCTCGATGTCGAGACTCCCGGCGCCCTGCCCGAAGAAGTTCCCGTTCTCGTCGACCGTGAGCGTCGCCCCCGCCGCAATGTGCAGATCGCCGAAGTTGTCGACGATCCCGAGCGGGGCGCCGATCAGGGTGTCGGCGCCGATCTCGATCGTCCCCTGGTTGTAGACGTTCGCGGCGACGGCGCGCGTCCCGCCGGCGCCGGCTCCGAGGACGAGCGTTCCCTGGTTGTCGAGGCTGCCCTGCGGCACCAGAAGGGATACCGGGTTGGGGCCCTCCACCGTCTCGAGGACGATCGTCCCGGCGTTGCCCAGATACGTTCCGGTGTCGGTCTGCAGAACGCCCGCCCCGTCGGCGTCGTGCACGATCAGGGTCTGTGATGCCGAGACGTTGCCGTAGAGCGTGGTGGTACCGCGCAGCTCGGCGGTCAGCGGGGCGTCGGTGGACAGGTTCAGGTAGCTGTCGGTGATCGCCGGCACACCGGTCACGGTGCCGCCGGCGAAGTAGAAGGTGCCGGTGCGTAGCGCGAACGCGCCCTCGATGTCGAGACTCCCGGCGCCCTGCCCGAAGAAGTTCCCGTTCTCGTCGACCGTGAGCGTCGCCCCCGCCGCAATGTGCAGATCGCCGAAGTTGTCGACGATCCCGAGCGGGGCGCCGATCAGGGTGTCGGCGCCGATCTCGATCGTCCCCTGGTTGTAGACGTTCGCGGCGACGGCGCGCGCCCCGCCGGCGCCCGGCGCCGCGAGGAGCGTGCCGCTGTTTTCGAGCCCGCCCGTCACCGTGAGCGTGATGGGGTTGGCGCCTTCGACCGCCTCCAGGACCAAGGCTCCCGCGTTCTCGAACGAACCGCCCCACGAATACGCCTCCAGTGTGCCAGCCCCATCCGCGTCGTGAACGATGACCGTCTGCTCGGGACCGATGCCGCTTCCCGTACTTTGCAGCGAGTTGAGGCCCCGCGCCTCGAGGGTGAGCGGCACGGCCGGGTCCAGCGTCACGTAGCAATAGGTGACCGACGGTGTTCCGGAGACCGTGCCACCATAAACGGAGAAGCTCCCGTTGGCGATCTCGAAGGCGCCGTCGACGACCAGCGCGCCCTGCCATTGGGAGAACTCGTTGGACGGCTCGTCGAAGGTGAGGGCCGCTCCCGCCGCGACGTACACGGCGCCGGCGTTGGCAAGGAAGGCGGAGGTCCAATTCGTACCGATCGAGGTATCCGTCTCGACATCGATGGTCCCCTGGTCATAGTTGTAGATGCTGGTGGCCACCGTGCGCGCGCCGCCGCTGCCCGGCTGGATCGCGATGCTCCCGTAGTTATCGATGTAGCCGGTCGGCGCGAAGAATGTCGCCGCGCCGCTGCCTCCCGCGCTGTCGAGGACGATGCGCGCCGCGTTGAGCGCATACCACTGCACCCACAGCTGCGCCGGTTGTCCGGCAGACGCCTGGATCCGGAGGGTCTGAGCGCCGCTCGTGCCCGGCATTCCGATGGTGAGAAGGCGAATCGTCGCGGAGCCGCCGAGCGTGACCGTATACGCTCCGTCGACGAGGATGCACACGGAGTCCCCCTCGCCCGGCACCATGCCCGTGTCCCAGTTTTCGGGCGTGTTCCAGTCGCCGTCGCCCGGGTTGACCCAGCTCACCGTGCAATCCGGCTGGGCGAGCGCCGGGTTGGCAGCCGCCATAACGGTTCCCAGTCCGATCGCCAGCGCCAGGATTCGGAAGGCACCGCACGCACGAGCGTGAAGCCGCTGCAGTGAAGGGGGTCGCCCGGTCATGGCCACTCCTTTCCGCATGGCGCGGGTCGCCAACGAGATACCGGCCCGTTGGGACGACGTTGGGTAGGCGCGCATGGCATCGCCCCATCCAGACAGCAACAAATGTGCCGCGTCAGGGAACGAGCGTCATTTGACAGGCAGACTCAGACGTCTCCCTTCATCCCGGCGCATTCTGGACGGTCGGTTGCCGTTTCAATCGCCGGGCTGGACCGATTAACGAACCGTGTCGGAAGCTGCAGGGGAAGACGGCGATCATCACCGGAGCGTCGAGGGGGATGGGGCGCGCAGGGGCGTTGTTGTTCGGTCAACACGGTGCGGACGTGCTCGTGAACTGCCACAGCGACAAAGACGCCGCGGAGCGTGTGGTCGACAACACCGGGTTGGGGGCACGGACGATCGCTGGCTCGAAGGAAGATCCCATCGCCGCCGCGCCCGGGCATGCTTGCCGCCGTCCGCGCCGGTGTGCTTCAAAGGCGGGACGACGACCGAGCCAGAGACCGCCAACACCTCCGCCGCACGCGACCGGCTCTCAGCGCTGGCGCTCGCCGTGGCGCTCTTCTGCGTGTACGCCGCCGGCGCCTCTCGTACCATTTACGTTGGCGACAGCGGCGAGCTGGTCACGGCCGTGCACGTGCTCGGCGTGCCGCACCCGACCGGGTATCCGCTCTACGTGCTACTCGGCAAGGCGTGGACCGAGCTGGTGCGGGTCGGCTCGATCGCCTACCGCATGAGCCTCTTCAGCAGCGCCTGCGCGGCACTGGCGTGCGCGCTGCTCTTCCTCCTCTGCCGGCGGCTCGGCACCGGCGTGCTCGCGGCGCTGACGGCCGCGCTTTGCCTGGCCTTCGGGCCGAGCTTCTGGGGCGAGGCCAACGTGCAGCGGGTCTACGCGCTCAACGCGTTGTTCCTCGCCGGCGCGACGCTGCTGGCCTGCGCATGGTGGCGAAGGCGCGACCTGCGAAGCTTCGGACTGACCGTCTTCGTCGCCGCGCTCGGCGCGTGCAATCACACCTACATGGCGGTGTTCGCCGCCGCCTTCGTGATCTCCGCGCTGGCGACCGATGCCGCCTTCGTCCTGCGGCCGCGCGCCCTGGCGCTGGCGATCGGCGCCGCACTGGCCGGGCTGCTTCCCTACCTGTATCTGCCCATCGCGGTGCGCTTCCATCCGCCGATGGTATGGGGCGATCCGGGCAGCCTGGGGGGATTCTTCGACATCGTCCTACGGCGCGAGTTCTGGAGCCGCGCCTGGGTCGAGACGCCGGCCGACGCCCTGATGGTCACAGCCGACTACGCCGTCAGCGTGGCGCGCGAGCTGGCCTGGGCCGGCGCCCTGCTGGCGCTCGCCGGCCTGGTCGCAGCGCTGCGGGACCGGCGCGCCCCCGTCCTGCTGCTGCTGGCGGCGATGCTCGGCAATCTCGTCGTGATGATCCTGCACGGCTCGCGCAGCGATCTCTTCATCTGGCACCGGTACTACATCCCGAGTTACTTCGTCGCCTCCCTCCTGGTCGGCATTGGCGCCGACGCGTTGCTGCGCCGCGCCCCTCCCCTGCTGCGCGCCCTGCCTCTCGCCGTGCCGCTGTTTCTGCTCGTCAGCGGCTGGGCGCGCTTCGATCGCAGCCGCTATCGGATCGCCGAGGACTTCTCGCGCCAGCTGCTGCAGGCGGTCCCGCACGGCGCGATCGTCGAGGCGGCGGACGACAACGTGTTGTTCGTGCTGCTCTACCTGACCCTCGTCGAGGGCTATCGGCACGACGTGTCGGTGGTCGTGCACGGATCGGTGCCGTTGCCGCCGGCGGCGCGCTTCGACCCGCGGGCAACGCCCGTTTACTTCACCCACAATCCCACGCTCGAGGATCCCGGCCTCGTCGCCGTTCCGATGGGGCTGGCGTTCCGCATCTGGAAGGTCGGCCTGCCGATTCCCGCGCTGACGCCCCTTCCGGACGAGTTGCCGGGCGCGGCCGATCCATCCGTGCCGAAGGACTATCTGACGCAGAACCTGATCGGCCAGTATCACTTCATGCAGGGCGTCACCTTCGAGCGACGCGACTGGCCGCGCGCGCGCCGCCATCTCGAACGCGCCGCCGCAGTGGCGCCGAACGACGACGTGCTCTTCTACAGTCTCGGCCTGATCTACCTGCGCAACGGCTTGTACCCGGAGGCGCTCGCCGCCCTGGAACAGTCCGCCCGCATCAACCCGCGCTCACTCGCCAGCGCTCCCGGCTTCCGCGCCGCCGACCTCATCCCCAAGGTGCGGGCCGAGATGGAGCGAATCGCCGCGGTCGAGGTGAGCCTGGGCGGCGACGCCGGAGGCGGCGCGGTACCCACCGCCGCGGAGCACCTTCGCTTGGCGCGGCTCCTCGAGGAGCGCGGCGAGGCGATGGCCGCGCGCGGCCACCGCCTGCGCGCCGAAGCTGAATGACCCACGCGCCACCGCCACCTTGGCAGGATGAGCGAGTCGTTGACGAGGTGATTCCCAAAGCAAACTGGATGCGCGCTCGAATCGGTGCAATATTGAGCTCTCCCATGGGAGCGACGAACGACACGCACAGCAGGGTGATTGGCTACCTGCTCTGGATCTTCGGATTCACCGGTTCGCATCGATTCTACTTTGGAAGACCGGTGAGTGGGACAATCTGGTTCTTTACACTGGGCCTGCTTGGCATCGGCTGGCTGATTGATTTGTTCCTGATCCCCTCCATGGACCGCGAGGCCGACCGCCGGTTCGCGGGCGGGCCGATTGATTATTCGGTCGCCTGGCTGTTGCTCACGTTTCTCGGCATGTTTGGTATCCACCGGCTTTACATGGGTAAGATCATCACGGGACTGCTGTTCCTGGTCACCGGCGGGTTGTTCCTAGTCGGATATCTTTACGATTTCTGGACGCTGAACTCGCAGATCAGCGAGATGAACGAAGCGCGCCACTCGACCGGGACGGCCCCCTGATCCACCCTTCAGGCCCTGTCGGTTTGAGCGCTCGAGCGAGCCCGCCAAAGGATTGTGGGCATACGGATCGGGGCAGAGGATTCTTCGGCGGAGCCGCGGACTCTTCATCACTTGTTCCTTCCCGTCCCGCGCCCCCATCGTAGCCCACGGCGTTCAAGTTGCCGAACGCGCTGCGCGTGAGCCGCGGGTGGAGGGGTACGGGTGGCGGTGAGTCGGCTCGACGCGCGGGTTAGACAGCATGCGTACCTTCCATTCCGCGGATAGGAAACCGTGCTGGCGATTCGTGCAACATTGTCGCTGGATCTCGGGCAAGAACGCCTGGTCCATTTCGAATCTGAACGAGTGCTCTTGCGTCATGTTGTCGGGCGTGATGCTCACGTGCATCGCGAAGTGCCCCAGGCGATCTGCTCGCCGGGATTCTTGAGTTGTGGCTCCATTGGCGCGAGTTCCGCTTCATCGCGCTGACCATGTCGGCGCCTGGCACTGGTTGGCCCAGCCGACCTTGGTTGCGTCGCACGTTCGCAGGGATACGCCGTTTCCTTCATCACCGCCCCTTCTTGTTGACCCGCCAACCGCGGCGGGTCAACCCATTGAGCGACAGGCCGCCAATCATAGTCGGTCCGCCGGGCTGACCACCCCGTGGCCCCTTCGCTCGAGGAGGTGAGTGTAAATCATCGTTGTCGCCACGTCCTTGTGACCGAGGAGCAGGAGGTCACTTCCTAAGCCCGCGTGCCCGGCGCCACCAGCGCGTCGATACGGTCGAGGTGGGACTGGGGCAGGGCCAGGCCGAGTGCGGGCAGGCTGCCTTCGAGGTGGTGCATGAGGCGCGGACCGACGATGGCGGAGGTGACGGCGGGATGGCGCAGCACCCAGGCGGTGGCGTACGCGGCGAGCGATGCGCCGAGCTCCTCGGCCATGCCGACCAACTCCTCGATGACCGCGAGGCGGCGCTGGCCGCGTTCGCCGGACAGGTCGAAGTTGTCGCGCACGAACATGCCGAACTCGGTCTCGTTGGTCGCCCGCGAGTCCTCCGGCGCCGGTTTGCCACGCCGGTAGCGCCCCGCCAGCCAGCCGCCCTCCAGCGGGCTCCACACGATGGCGCCGAAGCCGAAACGCTCGCAGACGGGAAAGACGTCACGCTCGACGTCGCGCGAGAAGATCGAGTAGGGCGGCTGGGTGCAGATGAAGCGCTCGATGCCGCGCCGCTCGCTGATCCACAGCGACTCGACCATGCGCCAGCCGCTGAACTGCAGGTCGATCGGGTCGGAGGCGTGCCCGGTCGACACGCCGACGTAGCGCACCTTGCCCTGGCGCACGAGGTCCGACAGCGCGCCGAGCGTCTCGTCGAGCGGCGTATCGCGATCGTGCCGGTGCAGCTGGTAGAGATCGATCCAGTCGGTGCCGAGCCGGCGCAGGCTGGCCTCGACCTGCAGGAAGATGTGCCGGCGCGACGTGCCGCGGTCGAGCACGCCCTCCGCGCCGGGCATGAAGACCTTGGTGGCGAGGACCACCGAGTCGCGCCGACCGCGCACCGCCTTGCCGACGATCTCCTCGGATTCTCCCCAGCAGTAGCGGTTGGCCGTGTCGATGAAGTTGATCCCCTCGTCGAGGGCGCGGTGGACGATGCGAACGCAGTCGTCGTGGTCCGGATTCCCCCAGCGGCCGAACATCATGGTGCCGAGGCAGAGACGCGATACCTTCAATCCGCTGTGTCCGAGAGGTCGATAGTCCATGTGCGACGTTGTACCCGAACCGCGATGCGCGGCGCCAGCGGTAGGCAGTGAGCGGCGCCCCCGAGCACAAGAGAGGCGCGCGGACTCTCGGAACGGCGCTGAGGCTCCGGCTCAGGCTGAGGCTCCGGCTCGGGCAAAGCGCGGTGCGCGCTCGCGCGGACCCTTGTGTCGATCCTCAGCCTTAGCCTGAGCCTTCGCCTTTGCCTACGAGCGCAGGCGCAGCCGCGTGAGTTTCACAGGCGGGCGTCGATCTCGGGCGCGAGGAGCTTGAGGACGCTGACGGGGAGCGCGCTGGTGAACTTGTACGCGCCCGAGGCGCGACCGGGGACGAAGGCGGTCAGGACGCCGTAGTACCGGTCGCCGATGTAGAAGACGAAGGCGGCGGTGCGGTTCACCGGGCGCGAGGAGGTCTCGGCTCCGGAGCGGCTGAACGTCCGGTAGCGGTTGTCACCCGATCCGGTCTTTCCCCCCGCGATGATGGGGGAGCCGTCGCGGGTCTTGAAGGCGCCGGAGAGCCGCCGCGCCGTCCCCGAGCTGACGACGCCGGCCAGCGCCTGGCGCATTGTCCGCGCCACCGCGGGCTCCATCACTCTCTCCTCCTGCACGCCGGGGCGGAAGACGCTCTCGTAAGGAGTGCCGACGGCGAAGCGCAGCTCGGTGAGCCGGATCGGCGGCCGTCGCACGCCGTCGTTGAGAATGATGCCCATCAGCTCGGCGAGGGCGGCGGGCCGATCGGAGGAGCTACCGATGGCGGTCGCGTAGGTGGGCTCCAGGCGCTCGAAGGGGAATCCGAGGCGCTGCCAGTACGGTGTCATGCGCAGGAAGGCGTCCTCTTCGACGCGGATGCGCAGGCGCAGGTCCTGGGCGCTGCGGTTGCGCGTCTTGAACAGCCAGCTGGAGGAGATGCGGCGCGCCTCGGCGCTGCGCGCCAGCGCGTCGGCCCACGACAGATCGGGTTGCCGCGCCATCTCGCCGGCCACCCAGACGTCGAGCGGGTGGCGGGAGAGCAGGTAGCCGAAGTCGGAAAGGTTCAGCCGCGGGTTGCCGTAGGCGCGCTGCAGGCGCGCCACTTCCTGCGGCGCGACCGCGGCGCCGTGCTGCGCCAACCAGGCGCCGAGCTGCTCGCCGTCGGCTCCGACGTGCCACGCATAGAAGAGCATGGCGAGCTGGCGCGGCGCGCCGGCGCGGCTGCCGAGCAGGTGCTGTACGATCGCCGCCGGCGCCAGCGACCGATAGCTTCGATAGGCGCTGCGCAACGCCTGGCGCGCCTCGCCGGCGCCGATCTCTTCGAGCATTCTCTTGCGGGTCGGGTCGGCGGGGTCGTGCAGGACGGCGTCGACGTCGTAGGGAAGCCGCGCCCGGTGGAAGCGCACCAGGTCGCGCATCAAGCGGATGAACACCAGGTTGGTCGAGTGTCGCAGCGCCTCGCGCAGCGGCAGCACGCGACCGTTGTCGTCGCGATCGAAGTTGTGAAACGTGTGTCGCCCGCCGCCGGTGAAGAAGGCCTCGCCGGGGTTGGCCGAATAGCGGCGGTCCAGCGACGCCTCCAGGAGCTCTTCCAGGCCCATGCCGCCGTGCATCGCCAGCGTCTCGGCCGCCCACTGCGTGATCGGGTCGCGCGCCTCGCGCTCGCGTTTGCGCAGCTCGGCGGCGGGAAGCCCCGACAGCTCGTGGTGGAGCTGCGCCACGATCTCCAGGTAGTGGGCGAGGGTGCGCGCCTTGGCCGTGCTGCCGAGCTCCATCTTGACGCCCTGATTGACGTCGAAGGGCTCGTTCAGGCTGTCGGCCTGGACGCGCAACAGGTTCCCCTGCGGTGTGCGCTCGAAGAGCATCATGCCGTAGACCACGCGACTCGGATCCTCGCCCTCGAGCAGGTACTTCTGGTTCAGTCCGTGTGCGGCGACGAAGTCGCGGTCGGCGAGCTGGTGGAAGAGATCGGTGACCGTGTCCTGCAGGTTCGGATCGATCGTGCTCTCCACCGCCAGATCGAGCCGGTTCAGGTCGTACCGGCTGCGCACGTCGAGCACATCCGCCAGTTGCGCGCGCAGCGCCGTCGTCGCCTTGTGCGTCACGAACGAGGGGGGCGGCACGATCGGGGCGCGCGGCAGGAAGCGGACGCGCGTGGTCGACACGGCGCGCGCGAAGTCGGGCTCGATGATCCCCGCGTCGCGCAGCAGCCGAATGTAGTTCTCGACCCGGGTGCGCAGCGCCTGGCGCGAGCGGATCAGGTAGAACGTCGGGGCCCGCACCGCCGCGAGGAGTGTCAGCACGTGCTTGTAGGCGCCGGCGCGCACCTCGATTCGGTCGGACTCGAGGTTGGCGCGCACGTCCGCCAGGGAGAGGCCGAACCAGGCATAGAGGCCCTCGCCGAGGCCGTACAGCTCGCCGTATCCGGGCGCGGCGGCGAGCGGCATGGTGTCGAGGTAATCGACCACGATCTCGCGCCGCGCCGGGCGCGTGTCCGTGCCGCTCCGGTAGACCTGCAGGCTGGCGGAGGTGACCTGGCGCAGCTTCTCCAGCGGCGAGGCGGTGCGGCCGCCCGGCGAGTGGCGGAACTTCTCGAGCTGCGTCGCCAGCGTGCTACCGCCCTCGGTGGGCAGGGGCAGACCGAGCTTCCCGCCGGCGAACACCAGCCCCGCCTTGGCGAGGCGCTTCCACTCGATGGCGGGGTTGGAGCGCGGGTCGAACGGGTCGAGCAGCTCGCGGTTCTCCATGAAGACCAGGGTCCTCGCGATCAGCGGCGGGACGTCGTCGAAGCTGGTGAAGAATCGGTCCGGGCGGCGGGCGTCGTACAGGAGGCTGCCGTCGGCTCCCCGGATGCTCAGCGCCGCAACCACCGGCTCGCGGTACGGCGGCGAGATGTCCCAGGCCACCGCGCGCGCCAGGTCCTCGGAAACGCGCGCCTGGCGCGCGACCTCGAAGCCCCGCTCGCGCAGCCGGCTCTCGAACTTGGCCAGCTCGGCATAGCCGCGCAGGCGGTCGAAGGGACCGCTATGTGGGAAGGCGATGCGCGGGCTCGCTCCCGGCATCACCAGGTAGGTCATGCGCGCGGCCCAGGCGGAAAACAGGCGCGCCTGCAAGCCGATGTCCTCAGCTCGTGGGCCGCTGCCGTCGCCAGCAGAACGGCCACGCTCGTCCAGAACAGTCTCACCGCCCAGCGGCGAAGCAGCAACCGGCGGCGCGGAAGAGGGGCGCTCAGGCCCCCCGGAAGCGCGGAGGCGTTCAACGACGGCTTGTTGGACACGGCGACATCGACGACCTCCGGACGCGTACATTAGACCTCGCGCGGCGCTCTGCAAGTGGAATCTTCGCGCGCGCGTGGAAATCTCCGCTGCGATTGAAGCCGGCGCGGCGGTGCGAAGCCCGTGCAGGCCGGAGGCCTGCACCACAACCCCCGGCAAGCATCGGCTCGTGATGCAGGCCTCCGGCCTGCACAGCCTGCACAGATTGTGGTGCGGGCCCCCGATCTGCACAGATTTGTGGTGCGGGCCTCCGGCCTGCACAGACTGTGGTGCGGGCCTCCGGCCTGCGCAGACTGTGGTGCAGGCCTCCGGCCTGCGCAGACTGTGGTGCAGGCCGCCGATCTGCACAGATTGTGGTGCGGGCCTCCGGCCTGCACAGATTTGTGGTGCGGGCCTCCGGCCTGCGCAGATTGTGGTGCGGGCCTCCGGCCTGCACACGCCCGCGCCTCGCCCTTCACCAGTGCCGGACGCGGCCGGTGTCGACGTGGACGAAGTCCGAATCGGGATAGTAGCCGACCCCGCCCTGGCGCAGAGCCATGGCCGCTCTGCGCACCACCGACAGGCGGCGGCCCGGCAGGCGCAGGTCGATGGCCTTTCCCTTCATGTGCAGGCTGCGGGGCGAGACGTCGTGGCTGCGCGCGGCGAGCATGGCGTTGGTCTGCGGCGAACGGTACCCGCCGATGACCTGCACCGGCTCCCGCGTGCCCAACGACCGGCGCAGCTGGTACAGCACGTCGAGCAGGTGCGGATCGATCCCCATCACGTCGCCGGTCCGAAAGTCGCGCAGGACGTGATCGACCTCGTCGAGAGCGGAGCTGACGTAGCGGCCGCGCTCCCAGTAGACGGCCCTCAGATGCTCGCCGGTGTGGAGATGTTCGAACGACAGGGAACGCTCGTGCTCGCGCGGCAGGGCGGCGAGCACCGAGCTCGGTGCCGCGGCCACGGCCACGGCGGCAAACGCCCCCAGCTTGAGTACCTCCCGTCGGGTCCGCGGCCGCTCGAGCTCGTGTCGTTTCACGTCGATAGGTTCCTTTTCTCCGTTTTTTCGAACCGAGGGATCTCCGTTTCCGCCGCTCACCGGTGCGGAGGGAAGACGCAAACCTTGCTGCGGTTAGCACGCGTGCCGCGTCGCCGCAACGAGGTATTCGCCCTCTTTGGCCCGCGCCTGCTGTTCGCACGGAAGAGGCCCTGCGAGGTTGCACAGGGGGACGCGGTTCTGAGAGGGTCTTCTCCAAGTTGGCCGGAGGAGGTCTCATATGGAAGCACTGCGCACACCCGACGATCGCTTCGCGAATCTGCCCGGTTATTCCTTCGCGCCTCATTACATCGAAAGCGGCGGCCTGCGCATTCACTACGTCGACGAGGGGCCGCGCCAGGCCTCGGCCGTGCTCCTGCTGCACGGCGAGCCGTCGTGGTCGTACCTCTACCGCAGAATGATCCCGGTCATCACGGCGGCCGGCCACCGCGCCGTCGCGCCCGACCTGGTCGGCTTCGGCCGTTCGGACAAACCGGTCGAGCGGAGCGACTACACCTATCAACGGCACGTGGACTGGATGCGGGCCGTCCTCGAAGGTCTCGACCTGCGCGACGTCACGCTGGTCTGCCAGGACTGGGGCGGGCTCATCGGCCTTCGTCTGGCGGCGGAGCACGGGGACCGCTTCGCCCGCGTCGTCGCCGCCAACACGTTCCTGCCGACCGGCGATGTTCCACCCGGCGACGCGTTCAAGATGTGGCTGCAGTTCTCGCAGACCACGCCGGACTTGCCGGTCGGGGGGATCGTCAACGGCGGCTGCGTCACCGACCTCGCCGCGGAGATCGTCGCCGCCTACGACGCGCCGTTCCCCGACGACCGCTACAAGGCCGGGGCGCGGCAGTTCCCCGCGCTGGTGCCGATTTCCCCCGACGATCCGGCGGCGCCGGCGAACCGCAAGGCGTGGGAGGTGCTGCGCCGTTGGGACAAGCCCTTCCTGACCGCCTTCAGCGATTCCGACCCGATCACGCGCGGTGCCGACCGCCTCCTCCAAGAGGCGATTCCGGGCGCGAAAGGGCAGGCACACACCACGATCGCCGGCGCCGGACATTTCCTGCAGGAGGACAAGGGAGAAGAGCTGGCTCGCGTCGTGGTGGACTTCATCGGTCGCTGATGACCGCCGCGGGCATCGCCGAGGCGTTTCAACTGCAGGCCCTCTGGTGCCGGCGGCTCGGCTCCGAGCTGTACGGCGGCCTGTTGGAGAGGGCGGGCGCCGACCTCGCCGCCGGCGGCGTGATCGCCCGCCTGGTAGACGGGTGGTCCGGCAACCCGGTGCCCGATGCCCTGGTCCTGCGATTGATGGGCGCAGTGCACCGCATCGTCCTCGCCGGAAGGGCGCCCCGACTGGCGCGCTTCTACCCGTCGACCGGCGGCGAGCCGCACTGGCCGGAGGTCTGGGACGCGTATCGCGACACCGCCGAGATTCATTTCGACGAAGTGCGGCGCGGCCTGGCGCGCGGGGTTCAGACGAACGAGGTCAACCGCTCCGCGGCCCTGCTCGGCGGCTTCCTGGAGGTGGCGGCCGGCAGCGGCCTGCCGCTGCGCCTCCTCGAGCTGGGATCGAGCGCCGGGCTGAATCAGCTCTGGGACCGTTACCGCTACGCGCTGGGTGAGCACGCTTGGGGTGATCCGGCCTCGCCGGTCCTCATTCGCGCCGCCTGGGAGGGCGCGCCGCCGAAGACGGCGGCGGCCCGCGTCGCCCGTCGCTCGGGCTGCGACCTCTCACCGGTGGACGTCGCCGATCCCGATCAAAAGCTGGCGCTGGAGTCGTTCGTCTGGCCCGACCAGCTCGACCGGCTGGCGCTGCTGCGCGGAGCGATCGCCGTGGCAAGGCACGATCCGCCGGCGGTCGAGCGGGCACCCGCCGCCGCCTGGCTCGAGCGCGAGCTGGCCGTTGTGCCGCAAGGCGTGGCGACGGTCGTGTTCCACTCCATCTTCTGGTGGTACCTGTCCGAGCCGGAGCGCGACGCGGTCCGCGACGCGATCGAGGCCGCCGGGCGCCGCGCCACGTCGAACGCCCCGCTCGCCTGGTTGCGCATGGAAGTCTTCAGTAGCGAGGGAAGCGAGGTCCGCCTGACGACATGGCCGGGCGGAGACGAGGCGCTCCTGGCGGAAGCGGATCCACACGGGCGCCGCATCCGCTGGCTGGCGCGCTGAGCGAGCGGAGCGGCTGGGGCGGCGCCGGAGAGGTAAGAAAAAGAACCACGAAGGACCAGTGCGCAGCGTATCTCCTGTCTTCGTGACTTTCGTGTCCTTCGTGGTTGCCTTTTTCGTCTCTCTTCGGGCGAGCGCAGCTCATGACGAACTTCGTGGTTTGGATCTTGGCGGATCAGGGTCAGATCGTCAGGCCGCCGTCGATGGAGACGATCGATCCGGTCATGTAGCGCGCCTCGTCTGAGGCGACGAAGGCCACCAGGGCGGCGACCTCCTCCGGCTGGGCGTTGCCGAGCGGCGTCATCAGCTTGCGGATCAGCTTCGGGTCGGCCCCCTCGGGCAGACGGAAGTGGTGCTGTAGGGGAGTGTTGATACCTCCCGGAGCGATGGCATTCACGCGGATGTTGCGCTTCAGGTACTCGTCGGCCAGCGCCCGGGTGAGCTGCACCACGCCTCCCTTCGAGGCGCAGTAGGCGGCACTGTACGGCTGGCCCATGAGGCCGGCGTTGGAGGCGATGTTGACGATCGCTCCGCCGCCCTCGAGCAGGTACGGCAGGACCGCCTGCGCCATGAGAAAGCTGCCGGTCAGGTTGACGGCGATGATGCGCGACCACTGTTCGAACGGCATCTCGTGCGAGTGCGCGAAGCCGCCGATGCCGGCGCAGTTGACCAGCACCGACGGCCGCCCGAGGTCCTTCGCCGCCGCATCGACGGCCGTGCGAACCGACTCCGGGTCCGCCACGTCGACCTCATACGCGCGCGCCGAGCCTCCCGCGTCGCCGATGCTCGCCGCGGTATCTCGCGCCGCGTCCCCTACCAGGTCCAGGCAGGCCACCCGCGCCCCCTCGACGGAGAGCCGGGCGGCGGTGGCGCGCCCGAGGCCCGATCCCGCGCCGGTCACGACGGCGGTCTTGTCTTCGAAACGTCGCATGTCTCTCTCCGATCTCTCCGGTTCTCAGTGCCTTAGAAGCGCTTCGCCGTCAGCGTCAGGCTCGGCGTGTCGGCCCGGCTCACCATCTCCTCGAAGGTGCGCCGGTAGCCGGTCGACTGCAGCTTCCACTGCCCGTCCACTTTCACGTATTCGTCGCTGTAGAACCCGGCGCCGCGGATCGTCACACCGTGCTGCACGTCGATGACCGTGTCCTCCAGCGCCCAGATGCCGGTGGCGCTGCTGTCGCCCGTGAGGTCGATCTCCGGATGATGACCGTGATGAGCCGTCAGGATGGAGGGGCGGCCGAGCGCGTCGACGAGGAACTTCATGATCTGATCGCGGCCGGCGAAGGAGTACTTCCCGTCGCCGTACGCCGAGGTCGCCTCCTCGGCGAAACACGCGGCCAGCTCGTCCCATTGTTTCAGATCGAGCAGCCTGAAGTAGCGGTACTTGAGCCGCTTGATCGCCTCGATCTCCTGCAGAGCGTCCATGCCTGGCTTCCTCCCGATCCTTCGGCCGCTTCGGTTCGGGCGGGGCCTACCACAGCGCTCGCCGAGATGGAAAGCGCCCGTTGTGCCGGCGCGGCGCGTGCCGGGTTCGGCTCGCGGTGCCGCTGATGTATGCTCGACGCCATGCAGCTCGACCTTGGCGGACACCCGATCCATACGCGGGCACTGAGCGTCGTGCTGGCGCGACGGGCGGACGGCAAGCTCGCCGCCGGCGCCGACATGGTGGATCTGCGCAAGCGCGGCTTCTGTCCGGTCGGCACCGCGCTGCAGGGCGCCGGGGTCATCCATCAGATGGGCGTCTACGCGATCGTCGGCACGGATCCCCTGGTGCTCGAGAAAGTCGAGGCGCGCCAGGCCGTGGTCGCCTTCGAGGCCTCGCCCGACACGCGCGGCGAGAGCTGCCGCGACGTCACCGGGGCGCTGTCCGGGCTGACTGGCACGCCTCTGGACGCCCGCTCGTCGGAGAAGCTGCGCGAGGTCATGGGCGGGCCGCGCGGGTGCTCCCACCTTCTGGTCGCGGCGCAGCTTCTGTGCGCGACGGTGTCCTGGGCAGCGCGGTGCGGCGCGCTCGAGCGTCCGGCCGAGGGAAGCTTGTTGCGGCGCGACCTCGTCTTCGACGGCTCCGAGCTGGAGGAAGGGCGCATGGCGATCGGCGTCCAGCTCGGCGACCTCTACTCGTCTCCGGCGCCGCGCTTCGCCGCGCCGATGGAATCGTTCGAGAGCCACTTCGAGCTCCGCCTGAGCATCGAGCTCGACGGCTGGCCGGCGACGATCCGCCGCATCGACGGCGCCGAGCGGCGCAGAACGAGAGCGGACTTCGCGCAGGCGAGCTGGCGTGACTGCGACGGCTTGCTGGCTCCGCTGCGCGGCCTGTCGCTCGGAAAGGGAGCCACGCGCGAGCTTGTGCGGCGGCTCGGCAACAGCCCTCCCCTGCTCGACGCGATGCTCATGCTCGGCCCGACGCTCATTCAATGTCGGGCCTCGTTCCCCGACAAGTGGCTGAACGTGGCGGCGACTCGACCCGCGCATCCCGGCCTGATCGGAATGCCGGACTCGTGTTACATGTGGCGGCGCGGCGGAGCGTTGGAGCGGAATCGGGAGGAGACGGACGGGACAGGAGAGAGACGTGGCCGGTGACCAGTGCCCCAGTGACATGAGGGTGGGCGATTTGGGGTCCGTGGCGTGGAGAAACGTGTTATAGTTCGCCAAAAGGAGATCACGATGAAGGCTCTGCTCGTTGCCGCTGCGTTGACCCTGTGCATTTCGGTTTCCGGCTCCGCGATCGCGGCGAGTCCGCCTAGGTCGTGCAGAGCTCCCGTTCGCCACGTCCCCGAGTGCGAGATGCGGGGCGCACCGGCGCTGGCGCCGGCGGGCGCTCTGCAGGTGGCGCAGGACACCTACGGGGAGCCGGTGGAAGACGCGCCGATCGGGGGAGATACCGTGGAGGGCGAGGCGGTCGGCAACGAGGCCGTCGGCGGAGAGGCGGTCGAAGGCGAGGCGGTCGGCAACGACGCCATCGGCGGGGAGGCGGTCGAAGGCGAGGCGGTCGGCAACGACGCCATCGGCGGAGAGGCGGTCGGAGGCGAACCGGTAGAGGAAGATCAGCCGGTCGACGGAGAGACGGTCTACTGAGGAGAGGGGGAGCGCTCTCGGCAAGCGGGCCGCAACGAACCGGGGACCGCGCCCGGAGGTCACTGTTTCACCGGCGCCGGCGTTTGACACGCGGGCGCCGGGAGGCACACCATCGGCGCGGGAGGAAGGGTGATGCTGGGAACGCAGATTCGGCAAAAGGACAGCCGCTTCTACTTCGTTTCCTACCCGGCGGACGATCTCCTGCGGCGGGTGCGGTTCATCAGCCGCTACTACGGCGAGGGAGAGACGATCCAGCCGACGGCGCCTCGTAAGGACGACGAGGTGGCGGCCTTCATCACCCGCATCGAGCACTCCGACAAGGCCTTCCAGCGCCAGCTCGCGCGCCGCAAGGTGAAGGCCATCCAGGACTTCTACGCCGAGGCCGTCAACCAGCCGCCGATCCCCGGCGCCATCCTTCTCTTCACGCCGGAGACGCTGCACTTCGAGTCGATCGGCAGCTTCGACAACGTCGGCAACCTGGAGGAGCCGCGCCAGCCGTACCTGGTCATCGACGGCCAGCACCGCCTCGCCGCGCTGCACTTCTTCCGCGAGAAGTATCCGGACGAGGCGAAGGGCATCTACGTGCCGTGCATGATCTTCGACGGCAAGACGGAGGACTTCGCGACCGAGATGTTCGTCACCATCAACTCGACGCCGACGCGCATCAACAAGAGCCACCTGGTCGACCTGTACGAGAAGGTCGCCTACGCCGCCCCCGACAAGAAGCTCGCCGCCAAGGTGTGCGAGCTTCTCTACGCGGAGTCCGACAGTCCGCTGCAGTACAAGGTCAACCGTCTGGGCGGCCGTTCGCAGCAGCGCAAATGGATCCTGCAGGCGGAGCTCTTCAACGAGATCCACCGCTGGGCGCGCATCGAGTCGCGCCGCCTGCACCTCAAGCAGCTCAAAGGCGCGCGCGACATCGAACGCACCGCCCGACGCGATCTCTACGAGCCCCTGCGCGACTTTCTGAACGCCGCGCGCGGCGTCCTCGAGGCTTCCTGGGGCAACGAGCGCCACATGGTCACTCGTGCCGTCACCCTGAAGGCCCTGGTACGCGTGTGCGCCGACCTCTACCACGCCGACCCGGACGCGGAGGAGCGGGTGCGGCGCTGGACGGGCAAGGTGCGCCGCCTCAAGGAGCTGGAGCCCGACTTTCGCGTCGAGGGGTTCTACGAGCGCTTCCCCGCCAAGGGCCAGGTCGAGCGCGTCGCCCGCATCCATCGCCGCATCGACCAGGTGCTCGGGATCACGCCGATCGGGCCGAACCGGGACGAGGGGGACTGACCGCGGCAGCAAAAGCGCCGGCTCGTCGCATCCCAACCAGTGGACAGCCGTGATCGATCACGGCGAGTCGGATTCTGTTTCCGGGGGAGGGCCAGCATGAATTCGACCATTCGTCTCGTCTTGTCGACCGCCGTTGCCCTGGGCCTGTTTCTCGCGCCGGCGCCGGGGAGCGCCACCACTCCGACCCCGAGCCCCACTCCCGACGAATGCGTGGGCGGGTCGCTGCACTTCGCCCAGCTGCATCTCGAGCTATCCATAGAGCCGGCGCACCCGCGCGTCGGCGATGACGTGGTCCTGACGGCGAAGATCTCGACCGTCGTCGACGGACTCGGTCGGCATCCCGCAGTACACGCTGTACGGAACGAACCCCTTCTTCACCGGCGACGTCGGGCCGCGTTCGGCCCAGTTCGGCCCGGACGATCAGATCTACGAGCTGCACGCGGTTCAGGCGGGAACGGCGCAGCTGGTGGCGTCCGTCACCTACGAGACCGCGGAGGGCTGCGTCGACAATCCCATCTTCTCCTTTCTGGGCGCGTCGTCCGAACCGCTGGTCGTCGAGATCGGGGCGGGAGCGGGAACACCGAGCCCCACTCCGACGGCCACGCCGGAGCCTGTCACCTGCGTCGGGGACTGCAACGGAGACGGCGCGGTGACGATCTCGGAGATCGTCACAGGCGTGGACATCGGCCTCTCCCTGGCGCCGATCACCGCATGCCCGGCGTTCGACCGCAACGGTGACGAATCGATCACCGTGGACGAGCTGGTCGCGGGCGTGCAGAGCGGCCTCTCCAGTTGCCCCGGCGGCGAACGCGCAACGGTCCCACTACTGCCGCAGCCTCTGCGACGACTGTGCGCAACTGCCACGCCTTTCACCTGGGGCTCGGGGGCTCGCTCTACCTGCAGCGGGGTGTGCGACTCCTGTCGATTCGAATGCGGCGGCATCTGAAGCCGAATCAGGTGCACCCCAGCGCTGCAACACGTCCGCACGTCACAACTTCCTCACCCCACCTTCAGCTCGACCTGATCGATCACCACCTTGTCGTCTGTGCCGCCGTCGATGCGGCCCGCCGCCGGAACGACCAGCCGCCCGAGGACGCGGCCGTCCGCCTCTTTCCAGAAGCGTGTCTGCGTCGGCTCGGGCGGGTAGTGAGGCGCCGGCAGGCTGCCGAGCGTGATCTCCTTGACCCGCTCGAGTCGGCCGCCGGTGAATGTGTGCGCGGCATCCTGCAGCACCAGGGCCATGTTGCGCGGCCCGTGCACGAGCGGCGCCGCGTTCGTCCCCTTGGTCTCGAAGTGGGTGGTGTTCCAGTCTTCCGACGGCACCGCCCAGTCGAAGGTCACGTTCACCGGCGTCTGGTGCTCGACCACCTGATCCGGGGCGCGCTCCGGCATCGCGATGCGCGGCGGGTTTAGCTTACCGGCGTCCTCCGATCCGCAGCCGAGCAGGAAGAGGAGCATCCAGCCCTCCATCAGGCGCTGTCCCGAGTCCGCGTCGTCGACCTCGAAGGTGAAGCGCACCAGGGCGTGCCCCTTCGACGTCGCCCCCACCTCGGTGAAGCCGCAGCCGACCCGGCCGCGCCCCGAGCGCGGCACCGCGCCGAGAAACTTCGCTCCGCCGGATCCCCAGCGACCAACGTCCTGCCAAACGTCGTAGCCGCCGATCAGCCGATCCATCACCTCCGCCCGGTTGCGCGCGGCGAGGGCGCCGTTGAACGGAATCATGATGTGCCCCGGACGGTCCGAGCCCTTGAGCATCGAGGGCCGGTCGAGCTCGTCGCGGATCGAGCAGCCGGTCGCGCGGGCGAGCAGCTGGCTCGTCCTCCAGTCCCAGGCGAACTCGTGCGCGCTGAACCTCGTGCCCGCGATCTTCGGATCCACTTTCGGCGTCGCCATCTTTCTCTCTCCTTCCTGGTGCCGCGGCTTGCTCCCCGCCCGCGCCACAGACCTGCACTTTCCACAACCGGCCGCAGGAGTCGAACTGTCCGCACAAGGAGCCCCCCGCTTCCCCCTTGATCACGAGGAACCGGGTTGTTCTGTGCGGGGCTTGCGCCCCTGCAACCCCTCCGGGGAGGGAACCGCTCAGACGCCGCGGTTCCCTCCCCGCACCCCTCTCTTCGGTGGCTCCGCTCCGAGGTGAATCCGCTTCCCCTTTGAGCACCGGACCTTGGCGGTCGGCGCGCGTAACGGGATCCGCCTCACTGCCTGAATCTACGCGCCACTGACGGGAACCGACTCCCTCGGTCTCGCGCACGGCTTCACCACCGCGCCACTCTCTGCCGATCTCGTCCTCCCGCCTCTTCGAAAGGTCGAGGCCTTGGATTTTGATTCCTTCTTTCGCTTCGCGATGAACGCTTCGCTCGCAGCACGCGACAGGATCGATCGACGTGTTTCGACCACATGCCTCGTTCCGAGCACACTGCTCTCTTCGAACGCGCGCGTGGACGCGGTTCGGTCGGAGCCGCGCAAGAAGGGTGGTGATCGATCGGGTGGCTCACTGGGACTGCGCTACCTGGCCGCGGGGCGACCACTACACCCTATTTGCCCGCGCAGCGTTCAAGGGAAGTGGGAGCTCGAGGGCGACAACCGTAGGTTTCGCCCTCGAGGGGCCGCGGGGGCGCAGCCCCGCACCGACAACGGGGGGTCCACCCGAGGGGTGGCGGGGGTCCGTCGGATCCCGGACTCGGTCGGAGACAAAACCCCACCGCCCCCCATTGATCACAAGGAACCGGTCTGTTCTGTGCGGGGCTTGCGCCCCTGCGGCCCCTCCGGGGAGGGAACCGCTCAGACGCCGCGGTTCCCTCCCCGCGCCCCTCTCTCCGGTGGCTCCGCTCCGAGGCGAATCCGCTTCCCCTTTGAGCACCGGAGTTGGCGGTCGGCGCGCGTAACGGGATCCGCCTCACTGCCTGAATCTACGCGCCACTGACGGGAACCGACTCCCTCGGTCTCGTGCACGGCTTCACCACCGCGCCACTCTTTGCCGATCTCGTTCCTCCCGCCTCTTCGAAAGGTCGAGGCCTTCGATTTTGATTTCAAGACCCAACAACCAACAGCCTAACAACGTAACAACCTGCCCTTTCCCGCCTCTTCGAAAGGTCGAGGCCTTGGAGTCTTGATTTCTTTCTTTCGCTTCGAGAAGCCCTCCTCCCTCGTGCCAGTCGCGCCGCTTGACGGCGGCACTCTCCGGTTGACAAGAACGACACGACACAGGGAGTCTCGATGCACTTCGATCCGCAATCGCTGCTCGACGCCGCGCGCCGGGACACCGGACTCGACGACTTCGGCGATCCGTCGTTCCGCGAGGGCCTGGTCGCGCTCGCCGAAGCCCTCGACGCAGACGGTGGGCTCGGAGAAGCCGGGCGCTTCGCCCTGCGGGCGCAGATCGTCGGATATCTGGCGGAGCGGCTGCGCATCGAAGACTGGTACCGCCGCCATCCGGAGATCGGCGCCGAGTCGATCGTGGCGCCGATTGTGGTGACCGGACTGCCGCGCACCGGAACGACGGCGCTCTCCAACCTGCTGGCGCGGGATCCGGAGGCACGCTCGCTGCGCTACTGGGAGTCGACGCGGCCGACTCCCCCTCCCGAGGCGGCCACGCAGGAAACCGACCCGCGCATCGCCGAGGCCGACGCGGCCCTCGCCGGGATGAAGGCAGTGGCCCCCGACCTGGCCAAGATGCACGACGACACCGGCAGCAGCCCGACCGAAAACCAGGACCTGCTCGGCCAGCACTTCCGCACCCAGCACTTCGAGGGCATGGCCGACGTGCCGAGCTACGTCGCGTGGTGGCTCCGCTGCGACATGGCGCCCGCCTATCGCCATCACGCGCGCGTGCTGCGGCTCCTGCAGTGGCGTTGCCCGCCGCGGCGCTGGAACCTCAAGAACCCGCCCGACGTCTTCTTCCTCGACGCCATGACCGGCGTCTACCCCGACGCGCGGCTCGTGTGGACGCACCGCGACCCAACGAGGGTCCTGCCCTCGGTGTGCAGTCTGATCGCGACCGTGCGCTCGATCTTCTGCCCCACCGTCGACCGCCAGCGCCTCGGCCGCGAGCAGCTCGCCCTGTGGAGCGAGGGGATGCGGCGCGCCATCGCCTTTCGCGAGCGCGCCGGCGACGCGATGTTCGCCGACGTCCTCATGTCCGACCTGATGGTGCGCCCGATCGAAACGGTGGCACGGGTCTACGAGCGCTTCGGCCTCGTCCTCGGCAGCGAGGCGGAGCGCCGCATGCGCGCCTGGCTGCAGGCCAACCCGCAGGGCAAGCACGGCGCCCACCGCTACACCTTCGAGGAGTTCGGCCTCGATCGCAGCGAGGTGCGCCGGGAGTTTCGCTTCTACACCGATCGGTTCCGCATACCCTTGGAAAACTGACGGCGGAGCTCGTAACGAGGAGTCGACGTGAGCGCGAACGACGAAACCGATCAGGCGGAGACCGGAGCCGCGCTCGCCCAGAACGACCGCTGGCTGGTGACCAACATCCTCTCCGCCGACGCGTGGGCGCCGGGAAGCGCCGAGGATCTACTCGGCGGTGCGGCCTGGCGGCGCTTCGCCGAGCGCATGGGCCGGCTGGCGGACCGGGTGCAGGCGCAGAACGTTCCCTCCGACCCGGTCACCCGCGCCGACGGCTACCGCTACGTGGCGATGCTGATCCGCAACGCCTTCGACGTCGCCATCGAGGACCACGACCCCGATCGGCCGCGCCTGCGCTGGCTGACTCGCCGCAACAAGATCGGCTACGACTGCGCCGACGCCCTCTACGGTTGGGTCGCCGTGCGCGACGACGCCGTCTACCGGATCAGCGGACGGCGCGGCACCGTGCACTTCCTCGGCCTGCAGGTGATGGCGAGCATTCGCTCCCTGCACAATGCGCACGCCGGTGAGCTCGAGATCGCGCCGGACGGGAGCTTCGAGATCATCGCCGGCGGCGATCCGCTCCCCGCCAACTGGATGCCCATCGGCGCCGGCGCCGACACCATCTGGGTGCGCCAGTTCTTCTACGACTGGGAGAACGAGTCGCCCGCATCGCTGCGCATCGACCGCATCGACACAGGGCCGCGCTCGGCGCCGGGCGGCGTCCTCGACGCCGGATTTCTGGCGCGCCGCCTCGAGGCCGTGGCGACCAACGTCGAGGCCAACCTCGATCTGTGGACGGCCGTCGCCGCCGCGCAGCGCGAGCGCCTGCGCAACGTGTTTCCGCCGCAGGCGTTCGGCGGCGCGCAGATGGGGGCGCAGAAGCACCAGACGGCCGGCACCGGCTACTTCGCGCTCGCCGACGACGAGGCGCTGCTGGTCGAGGTGAAACCACCCGCGGCAGTGTACTGGAGCCTCCACCTGTGCAACTTCTGGCTCGAGTCACTCGACTACGCGAACCACCAGTCGAGCCTGAACGGCCACCAGGCGGTGCTCGATGGCGACGGCGTCTTTCGCGCCGTCGTCGCCCACCGCGACCCCGGCGTGCCGAACTGGCTCGACACCGCCGGTCATTGCGAGGGCACGATGATCTACCGGTGGAACCTCGCCGACGCCGCGCCGGTTCCGGCGACGTGCGTCGTGCGCCTCGCCGATCTGCGCGACCACATCCCCGCCGGCACCGCACGCGTCAGCCGTGAGGAACGCTCGCGCACCATCGAGATGCGCCGCCAGCACGTCCGCCGCCGCGCAGAGATGACCTGAGAAAGATGCAACCACGAAGAACACGAAGAGCGCGAAGTCGGAATTTCGAAGAGCTCCCGACCACAGGGGTGTTGCCCTAGGTTTCGATCTTCCCTCCGCGGCCGTCGGCTTCATCTGCGGATCGCATCCTTCGGTCCTTCCTTCGTGACCTTCGTGTCCTTCGTGGTTGCATTTGTTTCTTCAGGCGCCTTCGGGTTCCCCGTCTCCTTCTGACCGAGCGGGGTCAGCAGGGGGCCGGCGTGCTGCCGGGTGTCGATGGTCGCCACGACGGACAGGCCGACGCGCAGCGGGCGGTCGGCGGGAGGAGGTTCGGTGAGGCGAATCTTCACCGGAATGCGCTGCACGACCTTGATCCAGTTGCCGGTCGCGTTCTCCGGCGGCAGCAGGGCGAAGGCGGCGCCGGTTCCCGGCGCCAGGCTGTCCACGACGCCGCGGTACTCGTAGTCGGGGTACATGTCGGCGACGACCGTGGCCGGCTGGCCGATGCGCACGTCGGAGAGCTGGGTCTCCTTGAAGTTCGCCTCGACGTAGGCGCGCTCGATCGGAACGATGCGCATCACCGGCTGGCCCGGGTCGACGTGCTGTCCCACGTGCACCGACTTGGTCGCCACGATGCCCGCCCGGGGTGCCCGCAGCTCCGTGTAGGAGAGCTTCAGGGCCGCCTCGTCACGCGCCGCCTGGGCGCGGCGGACGATCGGGGAAGTCGACGGCGTGGCGTCGGTGGAAATTCCCAGCGCCGCCCGGGCGCGCGTCGCCTCCTGGCGCGCCGCCTCCAGGCGCGAGCGCGCCACGCGCAGGGCCGTGCGGACTTGATCGACCTCCTCGGTGGACACCACCTTCTGCTTCGCGAGCTGCTCGATGCGGGCGTCGTCGCGCGCCGCCATGTCGAGCTCGGCCTCGGCCAGCTTCACCTCGCTGTCGGCGGCAAAGACCTGGGCGCGCGCCTCCTCGATGTCCTGCACGGCCTTGGCCAGGGTGGCGTCCGCCTCGTCCAACTGCAACCGGTACTCGGCGGGATCGAGACGCACGAGCAGATCGTTCCGCTTCACTCGCCAGTTGTCGTCGACCGGAACCTCGACGACGGTTCCCGCGATGCGGGGCGTGACCAGAGAGACCGTCGCCCGCACGTAGGCGTCGTCGGTGTCGACCAGAAAGCGGTGGCGCCACCACCAGCTCGCGCCGAAGAAGACCGCGGCCAGAACGACCAGGACGATCGGTACGATCAGCAGGCGCCGGGCTGGCACGGCCATCCGTCAACCATTCCCGAGGCAGTCGCTCGTTGCAAGCCATCTGCCGCCCCCTGCGTTGGAATGCCGCCGTGGATTCGGTATCTGTCGATGTGACCCGCCTCCGCTCTCGGGTCGCGGCACGCGCATCGCCCCTTCACCCGCGAAATGACGGCTCCACACCCCCCGCTTGCGCAAACGCCCGCCGGCCCGGCGAACGCCTCGGCGGCCAGCCGCTGGATCGTCGCCGTGTCGGTCGTGTTCGGCGCGTTGATGTCGGTGATGGACGTCAGCGTCGTGAACGTGGCGCTGCCGCACATGATGGGCAGCTTCGGACGCACCCTGTCCGAGATCACCTGGGTGGCCACCAGCTACAGCATCGCCGAGATCATCATGGCGACGATGGCCGGCTGGTGGAGCACCCTGGTGGGCCGCAAGCGGCTCTACATCACCTCGTTCGTCATCTTCACGATCGGCTCGGTTCTCGCCGGCACGGCGCGGAGCTTCGAGCAGATGCTCCTCTACCGCACCATCCAGGGAATCGGCGGCGGCAGCCTGATCCCGGTGTCGCTGGCCATCCTGCGCGAGACCTTCCCGCCGGAAGAGCAGGGCCAGGCGATGTCCATCTACGGCATGGGCGTCGTGCTCGCGCCGGCGATCGGACCCGTCCTCGGCGGGTGGCTGACCGATCAGTATGGCTGGCCCTGGATCTTCTACATCAACATCCCGTTCGCCATCGTCGGCATCGCGATGGTGAGCGTGTTCCTCGAGGATCCACCCTACCTGCAGCGCGGCGTCAAGAAGATCGACTGGCTCGGCATCACGCTGCTGACGATCGGGCTGACCGGAATGCAGGTGGTTCTCGAACGCGGTCAGGAGCTCAACTGGTTCGAATCACATTGGATCGTGATCGCGACGGCGATCACCGCCGTCAGCATGATCGGGTTGATCCTCTGGGAGCGGCGCGTTCGGGAGCCGGTTCTCGACCTGCGCCTGCTGCGCAACGGCCCTCTGAGCGCCGGCTCGTCGATCGGCCTTCTCTTCGGCATCGCCCTCTACGGATCCACGTTCCTGCTGCCGGCCATGCTGCAGACGCTGCTCGGCTACACCGCGTATCACGCCGGCGTCACCCTCCTGCCGCGCGCCCTGACGATCTTCGCGATGATGCCGGTGGTGGGATGGCTGTACAACCGCTTCGATCCGCGCCTGCTCATCACCGTGGGGCTGCTGCTCATCCACTTCTCGTTTGGCGGGTTGGCCCATCTCTCGGCCGACGTCGAGTTCTGGAGCCTGCTGCCGATTCTCGTGGTCATGGGTCT
Source organism: uncultured bacterium (assembly GCA_963721115.1). GTDB lineage: Bacteria > Desulfobacterota > Binatia > HRBIN30 > CADEER01 > CAVRIA01. The sequence goes on along the minus strand of CAVRIA010000008.1, from coordinate 98,769 downwards.
CGGCATGCCGTTCATGTTCGTCACCCTGACCGCCGTATCGGTGAGCACCGTGCCGAGGCAGCACGTCACCGCCGCCGCCAGCATCTACACGCTGTCGCGCCGCGTGGGGGGGAACATCGGCTATGCGATGCTCGCCACGCTGATCGACCGGCGCAGCCAGTTTCACCGCTCGCAGCTGGTCGCCAACGTGACGGCGACCAACCCCGCCTACGCCACCTCGCACTCCCAGCTCGGAGCGCTGCTCGCCCAGCGCGGCGTGCCGGCGGGACTGGCGGGTCAGAAGGCGACCGCGGTCATCAACTCGTTCGTCAACCAGCAGGCGGGGCTGATGGCGTACAACGACGCGGCCTGGGTCATCGGCCTGCTGTTCCTCGGCACCCTGCCGCTCCTGCTGCTCTTCCCCGGCAAGCGCGCCACCTCCGCGCCAGGCGGCGACAGCGGCGCCGGCGCGGCGGCCCTGCGCGAGCCGGCGTGATCATTTTCCAGACGGGGCGCGTGTTCAGAGTGTTCCTCTCCCCTCGCCCGGATTGGCTCCTTACACCCGCGCGCGTCGGCGCGGATTGCCGAGGTTCACAGCGGCACCATGACGCTGCAGGTGAAGGCGAGCGCCTCGACGCGGTTACCGAGGTATTGGGTGATGGGGCGCGACGAGACGGCCGCGTTGCAGCCGACGGCTCGCAGCAGGCCGCGCCCGTACGCTCCCAGCCCGGCGCCCCAACCGCCCCGCGTGTCGACGCCGCCGAGGATCCACGGGCGTACCCAATCCGCGAGCGGGTTGTAGGCGTCGGGCAGCAACATCCCATCGGCGCCGAAGTAGGCGATCGTGGCACTGTCGCCCCCCTCGTCCGGCACCGAGATGTTGCGGTACTCGACGTCGATCCCGAGTCGCAGCCAACCCAACCACTCGGCGCGCGGCGACTCGCCGTCGGCGAGCCCGAGCGGCACGAAGGGCAGAATGCTGGTGCCGACGCGCGCAAACCACGCATTGGTCGTGCCGGAACGGTGCAGCGGGGTGCCGCTCTCCGGGTCGAGGCCGTTCGCTTTCACCCCGTTGCGCACCGCGTCGAGAAAAGCCCCCGCCATGAACCAGTATCGGTCGCCGCCGCGCCAGTGCACGCCGGGGATGATCTCGACCTCGCGGGTTTCCGTCGACTCGACGAAGGTCGAGCCCGCCGCCTTCAGTCGCAGATCGCTGTGCATGCCGGGCACGACGCCGGCGAGCCCGAGCGAAAGCCCCCGAACGCCGAAGACTCGTTCGGCGTCGACCCCGGCGGCGAGGCGCACGGCGCGGGTACGAAAGCTCATGTCGACGCCGGGCAACCGACGTACGGCGCCGTGTGCCTCGCCGTAGCCGACGGCGACCTGAAACGCGACCGGCGTGTACGCGAAGGTCAACACGCCCGTGCCGATATCGCTGTCGATCCCGCCGATGCCGAGATCGAAGTAGCTGCCGCTCACGATCACGCCACGCGGCAGGTGCTCGAGCGAGCCGACGGTGAGAATCCCCGGATTGTAGAGACCGTAGGGGTCGGCGGCATAGCTACCGCGCGCCTCGCAGTCGCCGTACAGGCAGAGGTTGAGCGAGGTCAGATCGGTGCCGATGCCATGGTCGCCACGTGCCGGAGCGGCTGCGAGCAGCAGCAGGCCGACGATCGAGAGATGACGCAAGTGGAGCATGAGCCCTCGAAGGAGTAGCTCGGCTTGCCAAGGCCGTGCCCGCAGCGCACGTGAAGCGAGCTATGCACGAGGCCGCGGTCTTTTCGCAGGACCGCGACGTTGTTGATCTTGCGCACGAGAATCCCGCGCTCGCCACGGGTAGCTCGGGCCGAGGGGGCAGATCGACGGATCTTTCAACCGGTACAGAGCCAGACGCACGGTGGCGTCCCTGAAGTCGTACCAGGACATCTTGTGAGCCGGGACGTCGATCATCTCCACAGGATCGCTGCTCACCCGCGCGCGCATGGCTGCGCAGCTCCGCATCCAGTCCGCGTAATTGGATGGCAGCGGACGTTCCGCAGAGTCGACCAGCTCGGCACAGGACGAGCCAATGTACAGGTACGTCTGCAACGGATCGCCGAGCAGATCGTTGCAGTTCCGGTCGCTCCAGGCCCCGACGCTCACCGGGCTGCCGGCGAACTGTCCGACCAGGTTCGCGTCGAGGAACCCGATGTCATCAATCGGTGAGTCGAAGACGTAGAGACGGGCGTGCGGTGGCAGCGTCAAGGCGTAACGCTCGAGGAACCGATACTCGTGGTCGACCGTGAAGGGCTCGAGCAGCGTCTCGTATGGTCCCCGCCACGTCACGGCCGTGAACGCGACGAAGACGGCGGCGAGGCCGACCTTCAGCCAAGTGCGCGTCTCGAGGAAGGCCTGAATCAGAAGCCCCATCCCGATCGCAAACGGAATCAGGAGAATCGATTCGTACCGCGAGCTGGCCACCTGCCGCACGTGACCGACGAACATGTGATAGACGCCGGTCCACTTCCACAGGAAGTCCAGCCCGAGCAGGACCAACAACGCCACCCAGGCGGCGCGCCGTCGAATGCCGAGCACGAGCCCCAACGTCCAGGCGACGATCCAGGCGAGCGGTGTGAAATCGCGGTCGAACAGAATGGTCCACAACAGCGGAATCCGACCGGTGAACGCACTCCCGCGACCGGGGGGCTTCGACTCCAAGACGTGACCGGCGTACGCGAAGGCGAGCGGTACGAGAAGGGCCAGCGCGAGCACCGCTGCAATTTGCGCCCGGCGACGCGCTGGCCAGGCAGGGCCGCCGGCGATCGACTCGGCGCGGCCGCTCTCCGTGGGGTCGGTATGCCCTGTCCCGGCGAACCTCGACGCGGGATTGACGAGCTTCCAATCGCAAGTCGCGAGCAGAACCGCCGCATACAGGATCAGCACCTGGGCGCCCTCGGGACGCGAAGTGGTCGAGAGAATGGCTCCGAGAAGGAACGCGATGAAGGGACCCCACCTGCCGCTCCTCAGAAAGACGATCAACGCCAAGGTCGAACCGCACGCCGCGAACATGTACGCCGGCTGGCGCCCCAAGACGCCCGAAAAAGCGATCAGCAACGGATGGGCGGCTACCACGAAGGCCGCCAGCAGCGCGGCCGGCTCATCCACCCCGAGCTCCGAGACGATGCCATAGAGCAAAATGGGAACGAGGCTCCCGAGAATGAGATTGGACCAGATGATCTGGGTGTCCCGAATGCCTCCCAGGGCGAACGCCAAGAGACGAAAGAGGGCGATCGGCGCCGGACCCCAGCGGAGCTCCAGTTCCGGGGACCAGACGGCGGCCAGATTCAGGCGGAGATCGCCCGGTCCACCCGACGACAGCGACCAGTTCAGCAGCAGCGAGAAGCAGAAGAGCGCGAGCAGCGACGCCGGCGGCGCGCGGCTTTCGGTGCGCTTGCGATGGGGACCGGGCGGCGCGCCAGTCGAGGGCCTGCGACAGCGCCACAGACGATCGCGGTCGAAGAGCAGTGCGGCGAAGACGACCCACATGACGCCCAACGCCAGCGTCACGGCGACGGGCGCATGGGAGAAACCGGCGAGATGCTCCGCAGGCAGGCGGCGCGAAAGGTCCTTCACGACCTCGTCCAGCCCGGGACAGCTGGCGGAAAACTCGGGCGGTGCTGCGAGCTGGAAAGTGGGCAGTCCGAGCAGCGGCGTGCAGCCCTCGATGATGACCGGAACGAGCGGGCATACCCTGCCATGCAGGGACCAGAGAACCGCCATCTCGGTCTTGCTCGTCGACAAACCTTCGAAACGGTACCCCTCGGGGAGATCGACCTTCTTCACCTGGTCGAAAAACCGCCGTGCCGTCTCCGGCGAGATCCCGAAGGGACACCGTCTCGCCAGGGCGGGCTGCGCAAGGCACGTCACCAGGAGGACGAGCAGCGCCCCGCCCAGAGAATCACGAAGGCCCCGAGCCTCGCTCACGACCGGCATTCGGGGATGGGCCGGCGAGTCTCAGGTCCTGGCGGCGGACGAGGTCCGGCGGCGGCTCTTGTGCGGCGCGGGCGAAGCGGGCCTGACGCGCCGGCGGGCGTTCTTCAGGTAGCGATCGACGCTGGCGCGGTACAGCTTCTGCAGCTTGCGCGTCATCGCCCCGGGTTGCCCGGTTCCGACGCGGCTCTGGTCCACCTGCGCAATCGGCATGACCTCGATCACCGACGAGGTGAGGAAAGCCTCGTCCGCCGTCAGCAGGTCGCGGGGCATCATCTCGCGCTCGACGACGCGAATCCGGGCGCCGACCGCGAGGTCGATGATCAGATGCCGCGTCACACCCGGCAGAATGCCCCCGACCGGAGTCGTCCACAGCTCGTCTCCACGGACGACGAAGAGCGAGCTCGTCGTACCCTCGGTCAGGTGGTCGTCGCGGCGCACGAAGAGCCCCTCGTAGGCGCCGTGGCGCGTCGCGAGCACCTTGCCGACCACGCCGGGCAGGTAGTTGAGCGTCTTGTGCTCGGGAATGAAGCCCTGGCACGAGTAGGGGAGCAACGAGACGGTGATGCCGTTCTTCTGCATGTCGGGAAGCTGACTGTCGACCGGGCGGCTGAGAATGATGGTCGTCGGTCGCGGCGGCGGCTCGGGCGGCAGCACCGTCGGCTCGCCGGGCCCGCGCGTGGCGGTCAGGCGCACCCAGGTGTCGACGTCGAGCTGCCCGTTGCGCACCAGCAGCTCAGTGATCTCCTCCTGCCAGTCCCGGTCGGGAACCGCGATGCCCAGAACCTGCGAGGACTGCCGCAGGCGATCCAAGTGCTGCTCGATGGCGAAGACGACGCCCTTGTAGGCGCGCATGGTCTCGAAGAGACCATCGCCGTAGAGCAGGCCGCGATCGAAGACGCTGACCGAGGCGCGCGCCGCGGAAAGAATGCGACCGTTCAGGTAGACGTACCTTTCCTTCTCTTTCATGCTCTCTCCCCGAGCTTGGCGAGTGCCCGAAACAGGGTCTCCGACTTCAACATGGTCTCTTCGTACTCACGCTGCGGTTCGGAGTCCGCAACGATGCCGCCGCCGGCATGGTAGACCAGACCCGCCGCGTTCGACACCGCGGTGCGGATCGCGATGTTGAAATGGCCGTGCCCGTTCAGATCGGTCCATCCGATGCTTCCCGTGTACAGCCCCCGCGGCGCCGGTTCCAGCTCCTCGATGATCTGCATGGCGCGGATCTTCGGCGCGCCGGTGATCGACCCGCCGGGAAAGGTGGCGCGCAGCACCTCGACCAGCGGCGTTCCGGCCCGCAACCGGCCGCGTACCTCCGAGACCATGTGGAGGAGCAGCGGATACGAGGACACCGCGGCGAAGTCGGCCACCTCGACGGTGCCCGGCCGGCAGACGCGACCGAGATCGTTGCGCTCGAGGTCCACGATCATGACGTGCTCGGCGCGCTCCTTGGGATCGCGGCATAGCTGCTCCGCCATGTCCGGCGCACCTTCGCCGCCGGCCAGACGGCGCGTTCCCTTGATCGGATAGGTGGCGACGTGCTCGGCTTCTACGGCCAGGAGACATTCCGGTGAATTCGATACGGCAATCCAGTCGCCGCCGTCAACGAATGCGGCAAAGGGCATCGGATACGCCCCGCACCAGGCCTCGAACAGCGCCGCCGCGTCGGGCGGCGGACCGGGCAGCTCGAAGCTCTGCGCCAGGTTCACCTGATACACGTCGCCGGCGGCGATGTACTCCCGCGCCCGTTCGATCATGCGCAGGTATTCGGCCCTGCTCATGCGCGGCTTCGGGCAGCGCGCCCGCCAGGGAGCGGGCGCCGCGGCGCGTGCTCCGGCCGCGCTCTCCTCGTACCAGTGCAAGCGCGCCCGCAGATCCTGCGGCGACCCGGCCGCAATGCTGGCGCTCCCGTCGCGGTAGCTGGCCGTGTACCGCCAGTCGTACACGGCACTGTACAGCACCGGGGTCTCGGGCCAGGGCAGCCGTCGCGGCAGACGCTCGATCCAGTGCTTCAGATCGTAGCTGAGAACGGTGAGGATACCGGCGGCGGCCGGGTCCGCCTTCACCGGCAGCGCGGACGCGGCCCCGTCGGCGAAGTCCTGCCACTGGCGCAGCGGACAGTCCTGGCGCCATTGCACCGAGGCGCCGCGGCACCAGCGCCCCCAACCGGAGGGCAGGACTTCCAGCGTGGCGCACGGCGAGTCCGCGTAGAGCACGCCGCCGTCTCCCCACGAACGGGGCCCGCCGCCGTCGAGCAGGACCGCGCCGGGCCTTCGATCTGCCACTCGCAGCAACGTCGCGGGACGCACAGCGCTGGCGACTTCTTGCGTCGGCATGGGATTCCTGCTTTTTCAATCGACAGACTTATCTACCCACCGCCCCGAGGGCATGCAACACGTCCCGCCGGGTTCAGGTCGAAAGCAGGCATGAACGCATCCGTCTCGTTGCTCCACTCGGTGCTTCCGACCAGCGTCAGTCTACAGGTCGGCGTCCCCGCCGGGCACCCCTCGGCCGGCATCCTGGGCACGGACCGCATGGGGTCGGGCACGATCGTCGACGGCAGCGGAATCGTCCTCACCGTCAACTACGTCGTTCTCGGCGCCGACAAGATCGAAGCGACCCTGCCCGACGGCAGCATCGTCAGCGCCGACCTCGTCGCGCAGGACTTCTACAGCGGCCTGGCGGCGATCAAGATCCCCGGCGGCCCCTACCTGGCGGCTCAGGCGGCGGCACCCGCCGACCTGCACCCCGGGCAGGAGGTCTTCATCCTGGCGTCGTCGGGCAACAGCGGGCGGCGGGTGAACAGCGGCGCGGTCTTCTCCCTAGAAGCGTTCGACGCCTTCTGGGAGTACAGGCTCGAGCGCAGCATCATCGCGACGGCGATGAACCCCGGTCTCGGCGGCGGCGCCCTGTTCTCCAACCAGGGCAAGCTGGTCGGCGTCGTGTCGCTCGACTTCAACGAGGTCGGGCGCTTCACTCTGGCCATCCCGGTGGAGCTCTTCTTCGAGCATCGGGACGAGCTGCTGCAGTACGGGCGGCGCGTGACGCGACCGCCGCGCGCCTGGGTGGGCCTCTACTGCCACGTGCTGCGCAACCACGTCGTCGTCGCCGGCGTTCTTCCCGACGGTCCCGCCGAGGGCGCCGGGCTCAAACCGGGCGACGTGGTCCTGAGTGTCGACGGCGTCGAGGTGCACGACCGGCGCACCCTTTACGAGCACCTGTGGGCGCACCGCCCCGGCGAGGCGATCCGTTTTCAGGTGTTCCGCAACAACAACGTCCGGGAGATCTCCGTCGAGGGGACCGACGCGGAAGAGTTCTTCGCCTGAGGCCGCCCCGGTCATGATCGCCTGCCTCTATGGCAAGACCGCGGCGCCCTTCGTCGAGCCGGTGGTCGCGGATCTGGTCCGCGCCGCGGCGCGGCGGGGCGTCGAGGTCACGCCCGTGACGATCGAGGAGTTGGTGGCGGCGCGCCGGCCGTGGCGCGAGGTCGAGCGCCTGTACGTGCTGCCCTTCGACGTCCCCGCCTCGCTGTCTCCCGAGCTCCCCGCCGCGCCGGCGGCGCTCTTGCGGCTCCTCTTCCCGGAGGCCGTGCTGGTCAACTCGCTGGCGGCGCACGAGCTGTGCTGGGACAAGATCGCCACCACCTCCCGGCTGCTCGAGCGAGGCGTCGCCATGCCGGCCACCCTGATCACCTCCGATCCCGCCGAGGCCCGGGACTTCGTCCGCGAGCACGGCTACGCCATCCTCAAAGAGCCGCGCTCGTGCGCCGGGCAGGGGCACCTGGTCGTGTTCGCCGCCGACCAGGGCACCATCGCCGGCGAGGCGTTCGGGCGCCGCTACCTCGTCGAGCTCGCGGCGGGGGAGAGGCGCCGCCTGGAGCACGGAGTGCTGACCTGCCCGCCGCCTTTCTATCTGCAGAGGCTGGTCGCCGACGTAGGCCGCGGCGGCGTGCTGAGGCCGGCGCAGATGCTGCGCGCGTACATCGTCGACAGCCAGCTCGTGTTCTGGACCGAGCGCTACCGCGAGCGCGTGCGCCGGCCGTCGGACTTCATCGTCAACGTGGCGTTCGGTGCCCGCTACCGGCTTCTGCCGGACGCCAGCACCGCGGCTCGCAAGCTCGCCATGCGCGCCGCCGAGGTGCTCGGCGTACGCATCGGCGCCGTCGACTTGGTGCGCACCGGCAGCGAGGGCCCCTACGCCCTCGCGGTCGACACCGACGGTCCCCACATGATGATCGACCGCAGCTTCAAGGGTCTGCCCGAGTACAGGCACACCTTCGACCTCGACGACTTCATCGCCGAGATCTTGACCGCGCCGACGCCGCAGGCCATGACCCGCCGCATATGAGCAGGGAGCAGACCGGCTTCGAGTGGCACGTACCGGAGCGCTTCAACTTCGCCACCGACGTCGTCGACCGCTTCGCCGCCGACCGCGGCCACGCCGCCTTGTACTGGGAGGACGAGTCCGGCCGCCGGGCGCGCTGGACCTTCTGGGACTTCAGCCGCGCCAGCCGCCGGCTGGCCAACGCCCTGAGCGCCCTCGGCGTCCGCCGCGGCGATCCCGTGCTGGTGATGCTGCCCCGCATCCCCGAGTGGCAGGTGGCGATGTTGGCCGTGCTGCGCGCCGGTGCGATCGCCATCCCGTGCACCACCAGCCTGCGCGCCAAGGACGTCGCCTACCGGGCCGGGCACAGCGCCGCGCGCGCGGTCGTGACGACGGCGGATCACGTCGACCTGGTGGAGTCGGTGCGCGCCGACTGCCCGGAGCTGTCGGTCCGCATCGCGGTGAGCAACCGCGCCGCCGGCTGGCACGACTTCGACGCCCTGGTGAGCTCCGCCGCCGTCGCCGCCGATTCCGAGCCGACCCGCAGCGACGAGCCGGCCATCGTCTTCTACACCTCGGGCACCACCAAGGAGCCCAAGGCGGTTCTGCACACGCACGCCTACACCTGGACCCATCGCTACACCGGGCAGTACTGGCTCGACCTGCGGCGCGAGGACCTGCACTGGACGACCTCCGACACCGGCTGGGCCAAGGCGGCATACGGGGTCCTGTTCGGTCCCTGGCACTGCGGCACGCCGGTGCTGATGTACGACGGCCGCTTCGATCCACAGAAGGAGCTGGAGCTGCTCGAGCGCTACGAGGTGAGCGTCTTCTGCGCGCCTCCTACCGAGTACCGGATGCTGGTCAAGGAGGACCTGTCGCGCCATCGCCTGCCGCACCTGCGCCACTGTACCGGCGCCGGCGAGCCGCTCAACCCCGAGGTCATCCACGCCTGGCGCGACGCCTTCGGACCGACGATCCACGACGGCTACGGGCAGACCGAAAGCATTCTCCTGGTCGCCAATCTGCCGGGCATGGAGATCCGGCCGGGGGCGATGGGCCTGCCCTTCCCGGGACACGACGTGCGCGTGATCGACGACGGCGGACGGGAGCTGCCGGCCGGCGAGGCCGGCGATCTCGCGGTGCGCGGAGACCCGCCCTCGCTGTTCCGCGAATACTGGAAGAGCCCGGCGGAGAGCGAGGCCTGCCGGCGCGGCGAGTGGTACCTGACCGGAGACCGCGCCTACCGCGACCGCGACGGCTACCTGTGGTTCGTCGGGCGGGCCGACGACGTCATCATCAGCGCCGGCTACCGCATCGGACCGTTCGAGGTGGAGAGCGCGCTGCTCGAGCACCCGGCGGTGATGGAGTCGGCGGTGGTGGCCAAGCCGCACCCGGAGCGCGGCGCCATCGTCAAAGCCTTCGTCCGGCTGCGCCCCGGCGTCGAGGGCTCCGCGCCACTGGTGCGCGAGCTGCAGGAGCACGTGAAGAGGGTGACCGCGCCCTACAAGTACCCGCGCGAGATCGAGTTCGTCGACGAGCTGCCCAAGACCGTGAGCGGCAAGATCCGCCGCGTCGAGCTGAGGAGGAGGGAGGGGGGCTGATCAGGAATCGGACCGATCCGACCGATCGGTCCGATCGGTCCAATCACGAATGATCAGCCCCACGACCACGAAGATGATGCGCACGGTGTCGAGGAAGGGGCGGTAGTGGCTGACGCGCTGATCGGCGGGAGGGTAGTAGGCCCGCACCGGCACGGAGCGGGTCCGCAGGCCGGCGCGAGCGGCCCGGATCACGACTTCGGTCTCGAAGGCGAAGCGCCCGGCCCGCGCGTTCAGGGCGAGCGTCTCGTGCAGCGGGTAGACCCGAAACCCCGACTGCGTATCGGGTAGGGACCGGCCGCAGGCGATCTCCACCCAGCGGTTGGCGAAGCGGTTGCCGAACAGCTTGATCGGCGCCACCGTGCCCGGCTCGATCTGGCGGGCGCCGATCACCAGGGCGCGCCGGTCGCGATCGGACTCCTCCAGCAGCAACGGAATCTGATCGGCGAGGTGCTGGCCGTCGCCGTCCATCGTCAGCACCCGGGAGAATCCCTGCTCGGCCAGGCGCCGCATCCCGTTCTGCAGGGCGGCCCCCTTGCCGAGGTTGGTTTCGTGGCGGAGCACCTCGGCGCCGGCCTGCTTCGCAACCTCGGCCGTCGCGTCGGACGAGCCGTCGCTGACCACCAGGACATGTGCGGCGAAGCGGCGCGCGCCGCGCACCACGTCGCCGATCGTGCGCTCGCAGTCGAGAGCGGGAATCAGAACCGCCGCGTCACCGTCTCCTGTCATGAGCGAAGCCGGCATACTGCACCGGCGGATTGCCTGGCTCAAGCTCGCCGTGCTAGCCAGGCGAGATGGCCTCCACGCCTCCGCGCGTCGCGCAGCTCGCGCAGGCTCTCCGGTTCGACAGCTTGTTCTGGCGCAAGCTCGCCAACCTGGGGAGCGTGTACGGGCCCGAGTGGTGGAAGCGCTACTCGCCGCCGGTGTTCGCGTCGATCATCTTCGCCTTGGTGGGCCGCAACCGCCGCGGGGCGATCGCCAACATGCGGCACGTCCTGGGCGACGACGGGAGCGGCCGCGCGACGCTGCTGGCGCTGAAGATGTTCGCCGAGTTCTCGCACTGCATGACGGAGACCATGGAGTACTTCGGTCCGCGGCCGAAGCCGGTGCGCCTCGACGTGCCGGAGGAGGACCCGACCGTGACCGCCCTGCAGCAGGGCCGCGGCGCCATCGTCGTCACCGGGCACTTCGGCAACTGGGACATCACGGCCCGACTCATGCGCACCTACGGCCGGCCGGTGAACGTCGTCATGGCGCACGAGGCGCATCCGGCCGCCAACGAGTACGTGCGCAAGATGCGCGAGCAAGCGGGCGTTCGCGTCATCTACTCGGACACCTCGGTCTTCTCCTCCCTGACACTGCTCAGCGCCCTGCGCCGCAACGAGGTGGTGGCGTTGCAGCTCGACCGGCTGCCGCCCGGGGCGGGATACCGCATGATCCCCTTCTTCGGCTCTCCGGTGCCCTTTCCCTCCGGCCCGTTCGACCTGGCCCGGCTCTCCACCGCGCCCATCATCCCCGCCTTCGGACCGCGCCTCGGCGTTCGGCACTACGCCGTGCGCATGGGGGGCTCGTTCACCGTGCCGCGCAGCGCGCGCGGCAAGGCGCTGGAGCTGCCGATGCTCGAGGTCGTCAAGACCTTCGAGGCGGTCATCCGCGAGCGCCCCACCCAGTGGTTCCAGTTCGCCCCCTTCTGGCAGGCGTCACCCCCGGCCGCGCGCGCGGAAAGCGACGGCCCGCGGGCGGGAGATCCGATCGACCGGCGCGGCGCCGTCGGCGCCCAGTCGTCCGTGGTCAGCTGACCAGATCGCGAGCGATGTCAGCCGCGTTCGCGGCGTTGGCTTCCGCGGCCCGGCTTCGATCTCATTTCGCCAGCTCGGCCTGGATGCGCTCGCGCACGACATCACGCAGGCCCTGGCGATCCTCGTAGCTCATCCCCGCCGTCGGGATGGGCTCCAGCACGACCAGCTCGACCTCGCCGGGAAGGATCGACAGGTAGCGGCCTTTCGGCATGATCTCCGCGGTGCCCTTGCACACGACCGGCACCACCGGGACGCCGAGCTCGATGGCGGTGACGAAGGCGCCCTTCTTGAACGGCAGCAGGTTGCCGTCGCGGCTGCGCGTGCCCTCCGGGAACATGATGGTCGAGAAACGGTCGCGCGTCAGCCGGTTGAGCATCTCGATCGCCGCGGATGGGTCGTCGCGGTCGATCGGGATCATGCCCATGGTCTTCAGGACGAGGCCGAGGATCGGCTCTTTGAACAACTCCTTCTTGGCGCCGAATCGGTTGTTGCCCGGCAGGTAGCCGAGCAGCGCAACGATGTCGAAGTTGCTCTGGTGGTTGGGCGTGAACATGTACGGCCCCGCGCCGAGATGCTCGAGCCCGCGCACCCGCACCGCGACGCCGAGCATCTTGCTCAGGTTGCGCGCCGACGCCTTGGCGAAGCGCCAGGTGACGTTCTTGTCGGGGATGAGCCGGTACATGACGACCGCGATCGCCCCCATGGAGAACAGCATCCCGCGGAAGATCAGCCGGTTGAGGAAGATGCGCGTCCGCGGCACGGACGCGACGAGAGCCTCGGCCTGCGCGCCGGAATCCGTCATGCGCCGCACCGTAACACCGAACCAACGCCTTGGGAAATCGAGGCGCCGGGCGTCGTCTCCTTCGTTGACTTGCGCTCGATTCCCCCGCAGAGTTCTCGCCGTGCGGATCCTGCTGATATCGCCGACGCACTACGGTCCGGCCGGCGAGCTCCACAAGACCACCCGCTACTGGACCAGCGGGCTCACCCTGCCCTACCTGAAGGCGCTGACGCCGCCGGGGCACGAGGTGAGCATGGTCGACGAGCTCTTCTACGACGTCGACCTCGGACTGGGAAGGCGACCTGGTGGGAATCACCGCCATGGGCCCGCAGATCAAGCGCGCCTACGACCTGGCGGACCACTTCCGCGCCCGCGGCCGGCGCGTCGTGCTCGGCGGCACCTGGGTGACCCTGAACGTCGACGAATCGCTGAAGCACGCCGATGCGGTAGTCGCCGGCGAAGCCGAAGAGGTGTGGCCACAGCTCCTCGCCGACTTCTGCGAGGGGTTGAACCGCCGCATCTATCGCGCCGAGCGCTGGCACGATCTGCAGAACCTGCCGCGCGTCGACTACACGAGCCTGCCGCTGCTCAAGTACGACGCCTTCAAGCAGAGCTGGCTCTACCGCATGTACTTCCACTGGCCGGTCGTCTTCTCGCGCGGCTGCCCCCATCCGTGCGAGTACTGCGCGGTGCAGACCTACTACAAGCGCAGCTACCGCACGCGGCCGGTTCCCGAGGTCATCGAGGACCTGCGCGCGATCAAGGCGCTCGGCGCCAACCGCATCCTGTTCCTCGACGACAACCCGATCGCCCATCCCGAGCCGGCCAAGGAGCTCTTCCGGGCCATGATCCCGCTGCGGCTGAAGTGGGCGAGCCAGTCGACCATCAACATCGCGCGCGATCCGGAGCTGCTCGACCTGGCGGCCCGCAGCGGCTGCGTGAGCCTCTCGATCGGCCTCGAGAGCATCAACGAGGGCAGCCTCGACTCGGTGAAGAAGGGGTTCAACCTGCCGAAGCGCTTCGACCGCGATCTCGGCGCCATCCGCGCCAAGGGCATCCAGGTCATCGCCCTGCTGATGGTCGGACTCGACGGCGACGGGCTGGACACCTTTCAGCGCTCGCTGCGCTTCCTGATCGACAACAAGGTCTCGTTCCTCAAGCTGTTCACGCCCTGTCCCTATCCGGGGACCAAGTACTACGAAGACATGAGCGCGGCGGGACGCATCCTGGTGCAGGACTGGGGCCGGTACGACTACGGCAGCCCCCTCATCCGCCCGGCCAACATGACGGCGGACGAGATGATGAGCGGCTTCCAATACGTCTACGAGGGCTTCTACTCCGCGCGAGCCATCGCCCGCCGCCTCTTCCCCCCGCCGGCGGGGAGCTACCTGGAGACCCTGGCGTACTTCGTCGCCAACATGAAGGTGAACCGCTTCCTGCATTCGCACGAAAAGGCGTGGGCCACGATCTCGTAGTCACGGCCGCTTCGCGGATGGTCTCGCACCGGCCGGAGCGCCCTCGCCCGCCCGACCTCCCTTGCGCTGCAACGTACGCTCCGGTAGAAACCGCCGCGCCATCGTCGAGCAATTGCTCGGACCCGCGCGTGGACTTTCGATAGGAGTGCAAACATGATGCGACGACGACTCACCAGCTCCGCAGTGATCCTTCTCTTACTGACCCTGGCGGCGTGCAGGGCCCGCCAGCCCGCGCCTCCGGCGACGCCGCCACCCGCCGGTAGCCCGCTTGCCCAGATCCAGGTCGGGATGACCGAAATCGACGTCCGCAAGACCCTCGGCGAGCCCACCAGCTCGCGCGACTACATCACCGGCAAGGCCTTCATTCCCTGGTACTACGGGTCCGATACCGCGCGCAGCGCATGGACCTACGCGGGGCAGGGAGAGGTGGTCTTCTCGCGCAATCGGTATACGGGCGGCTTGAAGGTCGTCCGCGTCATCTACGATCCGTCGAAGTAGACCGACGGGACGGGCGCTCCGGTGGAGCGCCCGTCGACCACTAGTCGCCGCGCAGCCGACCCCACAGGTCGGCCTCGCACGCGCTGCCGAGGACGGCGCGGGCGGTCTGAACGCCCGAGGTGACGACACCGTAGATGCCGCCCCCGGGCTGCGTCCAGTGTCCCGTCAGATAGAGACCCGCCAGCGGGGTCTCGTTGCCGAGCCGCGCCGGACTGATCTGGCCCGGCGAGAGATCCCAGCCGTAGATCGCGCCGGCAGTGTTCCGCGTGTAGCGCTCCATCGTGCGCGGGGTGGCGCCCTCGGCGAACGTCAAGCCCTTCCGCAGCCCCGGTAGGCAGCGATCGGCGACGGATACGAGCCGTTCGACGAGGCGCTGCTTGTCGGCGCGCCGGGTGGGAACCGCGTCGTAGGGAAACAGGGTGGTGAGGACGACCAGGTGCTCGCCGGGCGGGGCGAGCTGCCGATCGGCAAGCGTGGGAATCGTGATGGTCAGCCAGGACGGCTCGGCGGCGAGAACGCTTCGATAAGCCTCGTCGTGGTCCCATCCCTGGTAGAAGAACGTCTCGTGGCAGACGCCGGCGGGCAGCTCCACCTTGGCCGCCGCGTAGACCACGAAGGCGGAGACCGACGGCTTCATGCGGCGCAGCTTGCTGAGATAGCGCGACGGGAAGGCGGCGGGTCCGACCAGCTCCTCGACCGTCTGCACGGCGTCGGCATTCGACACCACCAGGGAGGCATCGATGCGCTGGCCGTTCTCGAGCACCACCCCGACCGCGCGCCCGCTCTCGACTCGGATGCGGCGCACGGGAGCGCGCAGGAGCACCTCGCCGCCGTGCCTCTCCACCGCGTCGGCCAGGGCATCGGCGAAGCTCTGAAACGTGCCCCGGCAGTAGTACGCGCCGTCCTCTACGTAGCTCATCAGCATCGTCGCCCAGTACAGGAACGAGACGCGCGACGGCGGCAGGCCGAGGTAGGGCCACAGGGTGGCGACCGCCGTCTTCAGCTTGGGGTCGGAGAGGTACCGGTCGAGGACCCCGCCGAGGGTGGCGCGGCGGTACTCGAGCAGCGTCGGGAAGACCTGGGGCGCACGCCCCACCTCGCGCGCCGACCGGATGTCGCTGGCGCGCCGCGCCTCGCGCCGCACCTCGTGGCACAGGCCGACGAGACCGCGGATGCCCCCTTCCTCGCCCGGGAACTTGTCCACGTGCGCCGCGATGAAGGGCTCGAGACCCGTGGGCGCGTCGAGTGCGAAGCCCGGATAGCGCACGGCGTAGCAGGGATCGATCTTCTCGAACGCGCAGCGATCGCGGACGTCGAGGGCGCAGAGCAGATCGTGAATCAACCCGCCACCCTCGGCCGGCCCGGCCCCGCAGCCACCCACCAAGTGGACCGCGGAATCGAAGAGATAGTGGCGCCGCCGGAAGGCGTGCGCGTAGCCGCCCGGACGGTCGTGCCGCTCGATCACCAGAACGCTGCGCCCGGCGCGCGCCAGGAGCGCTCCCGCCGTCAGTCCCCCGATGCCGCTGCCGACCACGACGACGTCGTAGGAGCACCGGCTCGATTCCGGGTGAAATCTCATCCGGTCGGTGCGGCGGGACATCCTCGGCTTCCCGCTCAGTTGATCTGCAGCTCGCGTGGGTCCCTCTGATACAGCCCGTACGTGACCATGAAATTGACCAGCCACAGGCTGTAGGGGTTGGTGGCGTCCTCGCCGGTGAAGATGCGCGGCATGTGCTTGCGAAAGTGGAAGTCCAAAAGCTTGCCCCAGGGCTTCTTCTGCACGTACTCGCCGACCCGGAAAAGCGTCAGCAGCCGGCCGTCGTAGAAGTAGCTGACCACGCGCTGCCACGCAGCGAGCTTGCGCCGCACGAGCTTCTCGTATCTCGCGAAGGCCTCGGCCGATCCGTCGAGCACGGCCTCGGCCAGTGCCGCGGCGCTCTCGAAGGCGATCAGCAGGCCGCTGGAGAAGACGGGGTCGACGAAGCCGAAGGTGTCGCCCACCAGGGCCCAGTTCTCGCCGACGCCGCGCCAGGAGAGGAGCTGGTAGTTGGAGTACTTGACGACCGGCGTGATCCGCGTCGCCGGCTTCGCCCAGTCGCGGATCACCGGATCGCGGCGCAGGTAGTTGTCGAACTGCTCCTCGATCGTGTCGCCGAAGGTGCGCAGATACTCGGTGTCGACGATGAAGCCGACGGAGACGCGGCCGGGCAGCGGGATGCGCCAGCACCATCCGTGCTCCAGCCGGTCGGTGTGGACGTTGCCCTCGATCTCGACCTCGACGCCGGAGAGGTGGGCGTGCAGCGCCGTGTCGCGCCGCGGCCCGGTGTCACTGGGGATGCCGAGCAGGTTCGGGATCAGGCGCGCGCGCCCGCCCGCGTCGACGATCAGGTCGGGCTGAGCGTCCAGGGCGCCGGCGGCCCGCGCCGCGGCGAGCGTCTCGTCGTCGAGCACGCAGGCGATCCGAATCGCCGTCGCGCACCAGGCGCGCCCCGTGGTCGACGATCGCGGCACCGGCACGCCGCGCCGCTTCCAGCACCGAGGCGTCGAAGCGGTCGCGGGGGACGTTGTACGAGTAGGTCGTCTTGGCGCCGCGCACCTCGTGGAAGCGGAAGCTCAAGCGGTCGTGGCCATTGTAGACGAAGGTCGCGCCACCCTTCCAGATGCTGTAGCTCGCTACCTCCTGCTCGATTCCGAGCTCGCGCAGGAAAGGCACGATCGCCGGCACCAGCGACTCGCCGACGATGATGGGCGGGCGCTTGCCGCGGCTGAACACGACGACGCGGAGGCCCTTGCGGGCGAGAAGCGCCGCCAGGGTGGCGCCGGACGGCCCTCCGCCGAGCACCGCTACGGTTCTGATGGCTTGCCGCGTCATGGCGAGCGATCTATAAACCACCCCAATCCCCCGATCAACGTACCTGAGGACGCCCGGCCGTGCGAGTGTCCCGGTCACGAGCAGGTGAAGAGCAATGGCGGAGTGGACTCAGGAGGCGCTCGCCGGGCGCGTGGTGGAGATTTTGCGCAACGATCTACTTCACGTCGGTGACGACTTCGACGCCAAGTCCAACCTGGTCGAAGCCGGCCTCGATTCCATGGCGGTGACGCAGCTCATGCTGGCAATCGAGGAGTGCACGGGCGTCTGGGTGGACGAGAGCCTGCTCACCCCCGAGAACCTCGAGTCGGCCGACAGCCTCGCGGCCTGCATCTATGCCCAGCTCACCGGCGCCTGATTTCGTTCCCCTCACCGGCGCCGACTGCTTCCTGCGCGCCTTCGACGACGAGGTGCGGCGCTACAACCACGCCAGCCACGTCTCCCAGCTGGTGCTGCGCCTGGGCCCCGGATTCGACGTCGGCGCCTTTCGCGACCTGCTCGCCGAGGTCGCGCGCGCCAACCCCATCGTGCGCGCGCCGATCGGCCGCCGCTTCGCGATCGGAGCCCCGGTCTACCGGCTGGCCGCGGCCGCCGGTTCCCCTCCGCCCCGTATCGAGGTGACGGACGCCGCAACCGCACCGCCCGACGGCTGTCTCCCGACCCAGTTCCAGGCCCGCATGAACGAGCCCTTCGGTATCCGCCGGGGCGACGTGCTGCGCTTCGACGTCGTCCGCTACGACGGCGGCCGGAGCGGAACCGACCTGGCGATGAGCTGGCTGCACATGCTGTTCGACGGCTCGGGAAGCGAGACCTTCCTGCACTGGATGGAAGACTGCCGGAGAGGCGCGCGCCGGGTGGACGACGTGCGCGAGCTCGACCCGGTGGAGATGCGGACCGGGAACGGAGCGGGCCTGACGCTGGGCGCGCGCGGCAAGAAGGCAGGGGCCTGGCAGGCACTGGTGCGCAGCTTCGCCGCGCGCGCCCCCCGCTCGCTCGCCGGGCCGCTGCGGCGGGAGCCACAGGATCTGCGCTATCGGATCGACACCCTGACCTCGGAGGAGACCGCGCGCGCGGTCGACGCGGCGAAGAGGACGGCCGGCTTCCTCACTCCGATGCTGTTCTACCTCGCGGCGGCGATCCGCGCCCACCACGCGGTCTTCAAGGCGCGCGGCCTCGACCCGAGGAGCTACGTGGTTCCGCTCCCCGTCAACCTGCGCCCGAAGGGCGGCAGCGAGGCGATGTTCCGGACGCACGTATCGATGCTGTGGTTCCAGGTGCTGCCGGAAGTCGTCGAGGACTTCGACGCGCTGGTGGCGGAATTGAAGCAGCAGCGCCGGACGTCGATCAAGAACGGGCTGGTGGAGTGCGGCGTCCACGCCATGGACTTCGCTCGCTTCGTTCCCCAGCGTCTTTACGCGCACATGACGCGGCGCGGTTTCGGCGGCGAGCTGTGCTCGTTCTTCTTCGCCTACACCGGCGAGTTTCTCCCCGGGCTGGATCGCTTTCTCGGGGCGGAGATCCTGAACGGATTCCACGCCCCGGCGGTGCCGCCGTCGCCCGGCAGCTGCGCCGCGATGAGCCTGCGCAAGGACCACCTCAACGCCACGCACGTCTACCAGCGCCGCGTCTTCACCGACGAGGAGCTGGCCGTCTTTCGCTGCCAGCTGATCGACGACCTGACCGGCGGCTCGATCACCAACAACCAACGACCCAACGACGTTCCTTCCATCTGATGAGCGTTGAGAGATACGACGTCGCCGTCATCGGCGGCGGATCGGCCGGCATCGCCGCCGCGGTCACGGCGGCGCGATGCGGCGCGCGGACCCTGCTCGCCGAGCGATCCGACGTCCTCGGCGGCAATGCGACGCAGGCCTTGGTGCACACCATCTGCGGCCTCTATCTGCCCGCCGCCGCGGGCGAGGCGAGTCCACGCCCATCCCGGCTTTCCGCGGCGCTTCGCCGAAGAGCTGCAGCGTGCCGGAGGCGCCGCGGCAGCGGAGCGGGCCGGCAGGGTGTACGTTCTGCCCACCTACCCGCCGGTCTTGGCCGCCTGCGCCGCGCGGCTGTGCGAGCGCACCGCCGGCCTCGAGGTGCGCAGCCGGTGCGAGCTGATCGGCGCGCAGCTCGCCACCTCGGCGCAGCCCTCCCGATTGGTGCTCGCCGGCGACGGGCGCCGCGAGATCGAGGCGCAGGTGGTGGTCGACGCCAGCGGCGACGCCGCGGTCGGCTCGCTGGGCGGCGCCGAGATCGTCGACGAGGCGCCGGAGCGGCTTCAGTTTCCGTCGCTGATCTTCCGCCTGCGCGGCGTCGACGGCGGCGCCGCGCGCGGCTTCTCCCGCCTCAAGCTGAGCCACGCCGTGGCCGGCGCCGTGCGCTTCGGCGAGCTGCCGGCGGGCTGCGAGTCGGTGCTCGTGCGCCCCGGTGCCGAGGCGGACGAAGTCTACGTCACCCTCAACGTGCCGAAGCTCGCCGATCGGGCGTACGCGCCACTGGATGCCGACTACCTGGACGCGCTGGAGGAGAACGCGCGCGCCGGCGCCGCGGTGTTGGTCGACTACCTGCGCCGCACGCGCCCCGCCTTTCGCGACGCCACCGTCGCCGAGTGGCCGCGCCGCATCGGCATTCGGGAGACGCGCCGGCTGCGCGGCGAATGCGAGATCACCCGGGCCGACGTCCTCGCGGGCCGGAGGCGCGACGACGAGGTGGCCGTCTCCACCTGGCCGATCGAGCTGTGGCACGATCACCGCGGCGCGCGCTTCGAGTATGCCGAAGGGCCCTGCTCGGTGCCGCTCGGGTCGCTGGTCAGCCGCTCGCACCCGAGTCTCGGCATGGCCGGTCGCTGCCTCTCCGCGACCCACGAGGCGCTGGGCGCGCTGCGCGTCATCGGCACCTCGATGGCCACGGGCGAGGCCATCGGCGCCGCGGCGGCCCTCGCCGCCGACGGCGCGCGTACGCTGCGCGAGATCGACGCCGCCGAGGTGCGCGCGGCGATCGGTCAGTGATCGGACCGATCGGTCGGATCACTGACCGATCGGTCCGATCACATTGAAATCGCGGGGTGAAAGGAAGATGTTCCAGACGACACCCGCGGCGGAGGGTGATCCCAGTGACCATCATCGACCGAATTCGCGAGCAGGCGGAACGACGGCCCGGGCATGCGGCGATCATCGCGGACGGGACGGCGCGCCGCATCGTTTCCTACGCGGAGCTCGTCCGCCGTGGCGACGAGCACGCCCGCCGGTTGCGCGAGGCCGGCGTCGCCGCCGGTGACCGCTGCGGCCTGATCGCGCGCCAGGGCGCCGGCTTCGTCGAGGCCGCGCTCGGCATTCTCGCGGCCGGCGGCTGTCTGGTGCCGATCCCCGAAGACACCGCGGATCTCGCCCTGGAGGAGTTCGTCCGCCGGGCCCGCCTGCACTACCTGCTGCGACAGCAGGGCGACGGCTTCGCCGGCCGCGGGTTCGAACGCCCGGCGCCGGTCGACGGGGCCGGCGACGAGCGCTTCCGCGCACTGGCGCCCGCCTACCTGCGCTTCACCTCGGGAACCACCAGCCAGCGCAAGGGCGTCATCATCGGGCACCCCTCCATCCTGCGGCGCCTGGCGGCGGCCAACCGCGGCATGCGCATCGGTCCGGAGGACCGCATCCTCTGGCTCCTGCCGATGGCTCACCACTTCGTCGTCTCGATCCTCCTCTATCTGAGCAACGGCGCGACGCTGCTCCTGCCGGCCGGCTCGCTGGCGCGCGCGGTCCTCGACTGCTGCGCCGACCTCGGCGCCACCGTGCTCTACGCCTCGCCCTTCCACTACAACCTGCTCGGCAAGGACACTTCGGACGCGCGGCTGGATTCCGTGCGCCTGGCGGTATCGACCGCCGAGGGGCTGCGCGCCGAGGTCGCGGATCGCTTCCTGCAGCGCTACGGATTCCCGATCGTCCAGGCGCTCGGGATCATCGAGGTCGGGCTGTCGGTCATGAACCTCGAGCACGCGCGCGACAAGCCCGAGGCGCTCGGCCGCCCGCTGCCGGAGTACGACGTCTGGCTGCGCGGCGAGGACGGCAACCCGGTCCGCGAGTCCGGTTCGCCCGAGAAGACCGGCGAGATCTGCATCCGCGGCCCCGGTCTCTTCGACGCCTATCTCGACCCGTGGATTCCGGCCGACGAGATTCTGCGGCCGGACGGCTTCCGCACCGGAGACCAGGGCTGGTTCGACGCCGACGGCGACCTGCACCTCGCCGGGCGCCGCACCAACCGCATCAACATGGCCGGCATGAAGTTCTTCAGCGAGGAGGTCGAGGCGGTGCTCGACGCCCACCCCGATATCCGCCGCAGCCGCGTGCTGGCGCGCGAGCACGCTCATCTCGGCGAGATTCCCGTCGCCGAATTCGTCCCCACCGATCCGACCGCGGTCCCCACCCGACAGGAGCTCACGGCGTTCTGCCGCCGGCACCTGCCCGCCTACAAGATCCCCCGCCAGTTCGAGGTCGTCGAGGCACTGCCGCTCACGCCCACCGGCAAGCTGCGCCGCACGGCCGAGTAGATTCCCCTGAGAGGCCAGCCGGGGTTTCGCATTCTCCTCCGCCTGAGCCCGAGCCTTCGCCTCAGCCTGATTCTCTGGATGGAGTCTGCAATTCGGGCGACGGGTAGCCGCCGCCAGAGTTCCGCCGGCGGTTGCCGCGTCCGCGTTCCCACTCCCGCGAAACCGCTGCGTCCGTCCCTCTGCGGATCGGCCCCGGCGCCCTTGGCGCCGGATATGCAAACCCACCTGGCAGGGAGGGCTCGCCAATGGCCGCGATGAATCGGTTGCGTTACCCGCTGCAGCTCGAATCGCGCATGCTGCCCACCGACGCGCTCTTTTGGTACGCCGAGGAGGCGACGCCGGAGCTGCGGCCTCTGGTGGCCGGGATGCTGATGCTCGACCGCCGCCCCGATCCCGACCGGCTCCGGGCCTCCGTGGAACGGTGGGTCGCCCGCCTGCCCAGGCTGCGCCAGCGGGTGGTCGAGGCACCGTTGCGTCTCGGGTTGCCGGAGTGGGAGGACGACCCGCACTTCGACCTGGACTACCATGCCCGGGAGGTCATCCTTCCCGAGCCCGCGACCGACCGGCATCTGTTCGACTTCGCCGGAGCGGTCTTCGCCACGCCGCTCGACCCGATGCGACCGCTGTGGGAGGCGTACCTCATCGAGGGGCTGGAAGGCGGTCGGGCGGCCTGCTTCTTCAAGACGCACCACGCGGTGATGGACGGCGTGGGCTCGCTGGCCGTGTTCGACGCCTTCACCCAGTCGCACCGGGCCGAGCCCGTGCGCGTCCCCCGCCATCTGCCCCTGCGACCTCCCAGCCCGGCCGGCACCCGCCTGGCGCGGATGGCGCGCGATGCGGTCGGAAACGGAGCCGCCGCCGCCGCGGCCGCGGCGGCCTCTACCGCCCGGGCGATGCTGAGACCGGGCGAGCTCGCCGGCGACGTCGCGCGGACCGTGAGGAGCGTGCGCGGGCTGCTCGCCGACCTCACCGTGGCCGGCACCTACGATCCCCTGGCGAGCGAGTCCACCGGAATCGGCCGCCGTCTGGACGGCATGACGCTGTCCCTTCCGCGCCTGGTGCGAATCAAAGACGCTCTCGACGTCTCGCTGAACGACGTGGTGCTGACGATCCTGTCGGGCGCCGTCGGCCGTTACCACTCGCACCGCAAGGTCATCGTCCCCGAGCTGCACTGCATGGTGCCGATGAGCCTGCGGCAGGACAGCGAGCGCCACACTCTCGGCAATCGGGTCGGGGCCTTCAACATCGCGCTCCCGGTCGGGGAGCGCGACCCGCTGTTGCGGCTCGAGCGCATTCGGCGCCAGACCGGTGCGGCGAAGGGCGACCGCCGCGGCGCCGTCTATCCCACGCTCATGCGAGTGATGGCGCTGATGCCCGGCTTCGCCTATCGGTACTTCGCGCAGATGGCGACGCGTCAGATCAACCTGATCTGCACGAACATGGCGGGCCCGCCGGGGCGGCGCTACCTGGCCGGGGCCGGAGTGGAGGCGATTCTCCCCTTCGCGCCCGTTGCGCTGGGGGTCCCGCTCTCCATCGCCCTGCTGTCCTATGCCGACACGTACGGCATCGGGATCGACTCCGATCCAGCGGCGATTCCGGATCCCGAGCTCCTGCACCGTTATTTGGACATGGCGGTCGACGAGATCGAACGCTGCGCGATCCCGCACACCGCGGCCCCGACAGTGAGGCGAGCGCGGCGTGGGCCGGGACGAAGCGCGGCGGCACGTCCCGCCGGCCGCTCCGTCTCCCTGCGCAAGATCGGCGGAAGGAAACCGGGGGGCGCGTCCTCCCCGCCTCGCGAGCGACTCGCCCGCACTCGGCGATCGCCGGGCCCAACCGCGGCCGGCGCGCCGCCGAAGAGGAACCTTCACGCCGAGCGGTCGGCGGAAACGAGCTCGGCGATGACGGCCCGCAACTCCGATCGCAGCAGGAAGTGACCGCGGCCGGGGACGACGAGGAGGCGGGCTTCCGGCAGTCGCTCGGCGAGACGCTGCGCGTGCCGCAGCGGCACCAGGTCGTCCTCGGCGCCGTGCCAGATCACGACCTCGCCGGCGATCTCCTCCAGATCGAACCCCCACGGGCCTCCGGTGACGCGGTAGTCTTCGGTGACGCCAGCGGCTCCCTGTCGCAGGCCTTCGAAGAGAAAACCCGTCGCCTCGCCGACGGACAGAGCAGTGAGGATCTTCCGGTCGGAAGGCGATCGCAGGTCGCGCAGGAGAGCCGTGCGCACCAGCCGAGCCGGCACGAAGCGCAGCGGGGAAAGGAGCGCGGCGGCCAACCACGGCGCACGGGCGGCGAGCTGGAAGAGGACGCGATCGGCCGGCAACCCGAGACCCCGAAGCATCTCGGGCGACTCGAGCGGCGCCATGCTGGCCACCAGCCCGACGCGCGAGATCCGTTCGCGCAGCCGATGTGCGCAGGCGAGCGCGTACGGCCCGCCAGCCGACCAGCCGAGAACGGCGAAGCGATCCAGGCCGAGCGCATCGGCGAGACGGGTCACGTCGTCCGGCCAATCCAGCAGGCGCCGGCCCGGCTGCGGGTCCGAGAGGCCGATACCGGGGCGGTCGACGGCGAGCAGACGGACCCCGCTGCTCCGGCAGGTCTCGGCGGCGAAGGCGACGTCGAGCCGTGAACAGAAGCCGCCGTGGCAGTAGAGGACAGGTGCGCCGACGGAGTCCCCGAACTCGGCGTACCCCAGCCGCCGTCCGTCGGGCAGCCGCAGCCGGTGATCGATTCCCATCGTCATCGCCGCCGCCGTCTTACCAGCCGCCTCGCCCGGGCGACACCGGAGTCCGCCGGTCCTTCCATTCCCGCTCGCGCCAACGGGCACCCGCTTGACCTCCCTTCGCCCTTCGAGGAGCATTGGGGAAGGCGCGTTGGGCACCACGAAAGGGACATCATGAGCCAGAGGAAGAAGCTCGCCATCCTCGTCGGCGGTGGTCCGGCACCGGGGATCAACAGCGTCATCGGCGCGGCCACCATCCGCTGCGTCCTGGAGGGGGTCGAGGTCATCGGCATCCGGGACGGTTTCCAGTGGGTCATGCAGGGCAACACCGAGCACGTGCTGCCGCTCACCATCGACGCCGTCAGCCGCATCCACTTCCGCGGCGGCTCGGTCATCGGCATCTCGCGCGCCAACCCGACGCTCGACCCGCAGCACCTGGAGAACACGGTGTCTGGCGCTGCTGCACATGAACGTCTCGCAGCTCGTCACCATCGGCGGCGACGACACCGCGTTCTCGGCCATGAAGCTGCAGGAGAAGTCCGCCGGACGCATCCGCGTCGTGCACGTCCCCAAGACGATCGACAACGATCTCGACCTGCCGCCCACCATCGACACCTTCGGTTTCAGACGGCGCGGCACTACGGGGCGGAGATCGTCAAGAACCTCATGGTCGACGCCCACACGACGTCGCGCTGGTACTTCGTCATCGCCATGGGCCGCAAGGCCGGCCACCTGGCGCTGGGGATGGGCAAGGCGGCGGGCGCGACACTGACGCTCATCCCGGAGGAATTCGACGGCCGCGACATCCGCTTCAAGGCGATCGTCGACACGCTCCTCGGTGCCATCATCAAACGGCTCAGTCAGGGCCAGCGCCACGGCGTCGCCGTGATCGCCGAAGGGGTGGTGGAGAGCATCGACCCCAAGGACCTGGCCCACCTCGAGGACGTCGAGCACGACGAGCACGGCCATCTCCGCATCTCCGAGGTGGACATCGGCGAGATTCTGAAGAAGAGCCGTGCAGGCGCGCCTCAAGGAGCTCGGCATCAAGGCGACGATCGTGTCCAAGAACATCGGCTACGAGCTGCGCTGCGCCGATCCGATTCCGCTGGACATGGAGTACACGCGCGACCTCGGCTACTGCGCGGCGAAGTACCTGCTCTCGGGCGGCGGCGCAGTGATGGTGTCGATGCAGGGCGGGCACTTCGTTCCCATCCCGTTCGAGCAGATGCTCGATCCGCAGACGGGCCACACGCGCATCCGCCTGGTGAACATCGCCTCGACGCGCTACGCCATCGCGCGCCGCTACATGATTCGCCTGCGCCGCGACGACTTCGACGACCCGCACGAGCTGGCGAAGTTCGCCGCTGCGGCGCGCATGTCGCTGCAGGAGTTCCGCAAGCAGTTCGAGTACCTGATCGAGAGCGAGCTGCCGCCGCTCTCCCTCGGCCCGGCCGAGCCCGTCCCCATCGCCATGCCGGACGCACCGCAACGGGAGGAATCGACTCCGCCCACCGAGCCCCCGCGCTGAGGCCCGGGCTTCGCAGGCTGAGGCTCAGGCTCAGGCTGAGGCTGACTGAGCATGCTCCAGCCCAGTGCACGCGCCACGCTTTCGGTTTTGGCCTTGCCTGCCTAAGCCTGCGAAGCCCAGGCGCAGCCGGCGAGCTTCCGACGTTGGCGATTTGGCTCCAAAGTTCGTAAAGGAGCGCCGGAGGGGGCGACATGCGACGAAGGTTGGTCTCGATCGGGCTCGCAATGGTCGTCGGCGCGATCGCCGGATGCCGCGGCCACCATCAGGGACCGGGTGAGGTGACGAAGGAGGCGGTGCCCGCACCGGTCGTCGCCGAGCGGGCGCGCCGCCAGGACGACGCGAAGGCGCATCTCTTCGCCGCCGCGTCCGGGGAACGGCCGGCCGAGCAGATCCTGTTCGGCGATCTGCACGTCCACACCACCTTCTCTCCCGACGCCTTCATGCGCAGCCTGCCCATGTTGCAGGGCGAGGGGGCGCACCCACCGGCCGACGCCTGCGACTTCGCGCGCTTCTGCTCGCAGCTCGACTTTTGGAGCATCAACGACCACGCCGAAGGGGTGACGCCGCGGCACTGGGCCGAGACCAAAGAGGCGATCCGCCAGTGCAACGCGGTGGCGGGCGATCCGGCCAATCCGGACCTCGTCGCCTTCCTCGGCTGGGAGTGGACGCAGGTGGGACTCACGCCGCAGGATCACTACGGCCACAAGAACGTGATCTTCCGCGACACGGCGGAGGACCGCGTTCCGAAGCGCCCGATCAGCGCCCTCAACTCGCGCTGGCCGGGGCGCTGCGCCAGCGGCCGTCGCTGTGGCAGCGCATTCAGTTCCCGCTCTTCGACTTCGCTCACCGGCAGCGCTACTTCGACTTCGGCCTCTACCAGGAGGAGATCAACGCCGTCCCCCTGTGCCCGCACGGCGTCGACACGCGCCAGCTGCCGCTCGACTGCCACGAGTCCGCCGACACGCCGCAGGAGCTCTACGAGAAGCTCGCGCAGTGGGGCTTCGACACCATCGTCATCCCGCACGGCACCACCTGGGGCATGTACACGCCGCCCGGCACTACGTTCGACAAGCAGCTCACCGCCGCTCAGAACGATCCCGAGAAGCAGACCCTGTTCGAGATCTACTCCGGACACGGCAACTCCGAGCTCTATCGCGACTGGCGCGCCGTGACGTTCGACGCCAACGGTGAGGTGCAGTGCCCGCGTCCGACCAAGGACTACCTGCCCTGCTGCTGGCAGGCGGGGGAGATCATCCGCTCGCGCTGCGGCGACATCCCGGCCGACCGAGTGCGAGCGGCGGGTCGAGGAAGCGCGGATCAACTACGCCCGCGCCGGCGTCGCCGGCCACGTCACCCTGCCGGGCACCGAGATCGAAGAGTGGAAGGACTGCGGCCAGTGCCGCGACTGCTTCAACCCGTCCTTCAACATGCGGCCCGGCAACTCCGCCCAGTACGTGCTGGCGCTCGGCAACTTCGACAAGCCGGGCGAGCCCGCGCGCTTCCACTTCGGCTTCATCGGCTCCAGCGACAACCACACCGCGCGCCCGGGCACCGGCTACAAGGAGTACGATCGGCGCATGATGACCGAGGCGGCGGGGGCCGTCGACGCCGCCACCCGGCGCCGCGTCCTCGGCGCCGAGCCGGCGCGGACGGCGGAGTCCGTGCCATTCGACATCGACAAGACCAAGCTGCAGGGCTTCCAGCTGGTCGACCTCGAGCGCCAGGCGTCCTTCTTCATGACCGGCGGCCTGGTCGCCGTGCACTCCGAGGGACGCGACCGCGACAGCATCTGGAAGGCCCTCAAGCGGCGCGAGGTCTACGGCACCAGCGGCGATCGCATCCTGCTCTGGTTCGACCTTCTCAACGGCCCGAACGGCGCTCAACCGATGGGCTCCGAGGTGACGATGAGCGACACGCCGCGCTTCCGCGTGCGGGCCGCCGGCGCCTTCGAGCAGAAGCCCGGCTGCCCGGACTCCTCCGTCAAGTCGCTGTCGCCCGAGCGTCTCGAGTACCTGTGCCGCGGCGAGTGCTACAACCCGAGCGACCGGCGCCGGCGCATCACGCGCATCGAAGTGGTGCGGGTGCGCCCGCAGACGCGCCCGGGAGAGCCGATCGGGAAGCTGATCGAAGATCCCTGGAAGCGGTTCGACTGCCCGTCCGACCCGGACGGCTGCTCGTTCGAGTTCGACGACCCGGACTACGTCGGCGCCGGCCGCGAGGCGACGTACTACGTCCGCGCGATCCAGGAGCCGACGCCGGCGGTGAACGCCGGCGGCCTGCGCTGCCAGTACGACGCAGACGGCAACTGCGTGAAGGTCAACCCCTGCTACGGCGACTACCGCACCCCCTACGACGACGACTGCCTGAGCCCGAACGAGGAGAGGGCCTGGTCGTCGCCGATCTACCTAAGCCCGCGCTCCGCCGGCTGAGCCGAACGCGGGGTTGGATCGATGAGCACGGTAGTCAACAGCGCCGCCTACGCCGACGGCCACAAGGTCGGCGACGTGGCGATCGACGACATCAGCACCATCCTGGAGACCGAGAACCAGTTCGTCTGGATCGGCGTCCACGAACCGACCGAGGATCTGCTCCGCAAGCTGCAGAAGGAGTTCGGCCTGCACGACCTCGCCGTCGAGGACGCGCTCTGTGCTCATCAGCGCCCCAAGCTCGAGGAGTACGGCAATGGATTCTTCGCGGTGCTGCGCACCGCGAGCCTGCAGGACGGGGAGATCGGGTTCGGGGAGACCCATATCTTCATCGGCCCGCACTACGTGGTCGCGGTCCGGCACGGTGCGTCGCTGCCCTACACGGAGGTCCGCGCGCGCTGCGAGAGCGCGCCGCAACTGCTGCGCAGGGGCCCGGGGTTCGTCCTCTACGCCCTCATGGATTTCGTCGTCGATCACTACTTCCCGATCGTCGACGCCCTCGAAGACCAGCTGGAGAGCCTCGAAGAGGACCTGTTCCAGGAGCAATTCAACCGCCAGCTGACGCAGCAGATCTACGACCTGAAGCGGGACCTCGTCCTGATCAAACGGGCCATCTCGCCGCTGGTCGAGATGTGCAACCGCCTGGTGCGTTTCGACACCAGCCTGATCCAGGAAGACATGCGACCCTACTTCCGCGACGTCTACGACCACGTGATCCGCATCAATGAAACGGTCGACAACTTGCGCGAGTTGCTCACCGCGGCGCTGGAAGCCAACCTATCGCTCATCTCGGTCGCCCAGAACGACGTGATGAAGAAGCTGGCGGCCTGGGCCGCCATCATCGCCATCCCCACCCTCGTCGCCGGGATCTACGGCATGAACTTCGAGAACATGCCCGAGCTGCACTGGCGCTATGGCTACTTCGGCTTGATGGGGGCCCTCGCCGCCCTCTGTGCCTTCGTGCACTCGCGCTTCAAGCGCGCCGGCTGGGTGTGAGAAAAGGGGCAAAGCCCGTTCACCGGTGACGCCCCTTCCCCCCGGTACAAAATTGACCGAGCTGGCAGGACCTCGGCACTGAACCGAGGCTCGACCATCTGGGCCCGTTCGAAGCATGCCGGCAGGGGCCTTCGCACCAGCACCTGCCTACTGGCATGCCACGTGCTCGGCGATTCTTTGCCCGAGGCCGCGCGCCAGGCATGGACACACAGACGATCGCACTCTTCAACCGCACCGCCGTCCCCCCTCTCGAGGAGAGCCCCTCGCCCGCAGGGGAGGCGGAGATTCCGGCGCGGGGAGCCCTCGACCGGCAGCTTCGCGACCAGCGGCTGCGCCTGATTCGGCTCTACTCGCTCGGCGTCGCGATCTTTGGCAGCCTCTGGTGCGCGGCCTACTTCTGGCCCAGCCTCGCCGGCGGCGGCATGGACCTGCGAATGGCCGTCGTCAGCGCCCACGCCGGATTCCTCGGCCTCGCCGGTGTCCTGGCACTCTACCTCTGCCGGCTCGGCCACCTGCAGGCCGCCACCTATCTGAACGTCCTGGCGCTGATCGGCATCGCCACGATCAACCTCGCCCTGATCGCCAACGCCGAGGGGGCCGGGATCATCACGTATTGCGTTGCGATCAGCATCGCGGCACTGGTCGTCGAGGGGCGTCAGTGGATCGTCCTGGCTCTCGTCCTGACCGGCGCCGCCCTCGCCGGAGCACTCCTGCACAGCTTTCCGGTCGTCGAGCCTGTCCAGCTACCGCGGGTGCTCTCGGTAGCGTCGCTGCTGGTGGCGTCGACCCTGGGACTGGCCTACCCCGCCGGACTCTTCTGGCTCTTCAGCACCAACCTGACGGCCTCGCGCAACGAGGCCTGGGAGCTGGCGCGGGCGGCCACGGACGCGAGCCGGCTGATCGGCGAGCGCACCCGGCAGCTGGAGCTGCGGACCGTGCAACTGGAGGGCAAGAACCACGAGCTGAGCGACTTCCTGTACGTCGTCTCGCACGATCTTCGCGCTCCGCTCATCAACCTGGAGGGCTTTTCGCGAGCCCTGGAGGAGAGCGTCGATTCGCTCGACAAGGCCCTCGCCGGCGGCGGCAACGGCAACGGGAAGGGCCCCGCCGCGCACGGCGCCTCGCCACCCGGCTGGCCGAAGCTCCGGGAGGACATCACGGAATCGCTCGACTTCATCCTGCGCAGCGTCGCCAAGATGGACTTCCTGGTTCGGGGGCTTCTCGAGCTCTCGCGCATCGACTCGCGTCCGAAGCTCTCGCAGCCGATCGACCTCGATCGGGTCGTCGAGGAGATTCTGGGATCTCTCCACTACAACATCAGCGAACGCGGTATCCGCGTCGACGTGGACCCGCTTCCCACCGTGGTCGGGGACCCGATGCGCATCAACCAGGTGTTCGGCAACCTGATCGACAACGCCGTCAAGTACATGAAGCCGGAGGGAGAGGCGCGAATCCAGATCGGCCATCGCCGCGAAGACGACCTCGACTGTTTCTTCGTTCGAGATTCCGGTGTCGGCATTCGCCCCGAAGACCACGCCAAGATCTTTCGGCTGTTCACCCGCATCGCGGGAAGCGCCGCGGCGGGAGACGGCCTGGGCCTGACGGCCGTCAAGAAGATTCTCGAAAGGCACGGAGGACGAATCTGGGTGGAGTCCGAGCCGGGCGAGGGCAGCACCTTCTGGTTCACGCTGCCCCGCGCGGCAAGCGAGGAGAAGACGGATGGACATGCAGCGCAGAGAATCGATTAAGATCCTCCTGGTCGAGGACGACGACGGTCACGCGCGGCTCATCGAGCGCAACCTTCGGAAGGTGAGCCTGGTCAACCCGATCGAGCGCGTCCCTGACGGTCAAGAGGCTCTGGACTACCTGCTCAATCAGGGCCGGTTCGCGGACAGCGAGAAGTTCAGCCGTCCGCAGCTCATCCTGCTCGACATCAACCTTCCTCGGGTCGACGGCATCGAGGTCTTGGAGAGAATCAAGAGCGACACGCGCTTGCGCGCCCTTCCGGTCATCATGCTCACCTCGACGGACAACCAAACCGAGGTCGACCGGTGCTATCGCGCCGGCGCCAGCGGCTACGTGTCCAAGCCGGTGAACATCAGCTCGTTGGGAGAGAAGCTCAACCGGCTCGGTATGTTCCTCGAGATCGTCGAGCTGCCCCAGGTCGCCTGAGCGCCCACGGGTCTGCTCCACCCGGCTCTGCCTCTCGAGTCGATCCGACCTCCGCCCGCCCGAGCCCCCGCCCTCGCGCTCGCCGAATTAGCGGACTTCCCCGGTGGCGGAGAAAGGCCAGGGCTGGGGCTCGGGCAAGGGAGTCGCCACGACTCGGACTTTGACAGGAAGAGCGGGATCGCCGAGGATGAGGTCGACGGTCCATGCCCACAATTGAGCGCCAAGGCGCGGAGATCTACTACGAGACGCACGGCGACGGTCCGCCCCTGGTGCTCGTTCACGGCGCCGGGGGGAGCACCATCGTGTGGTGGCAGCAGGTGCCCTACTTCGCGCCGCGCTATCGCGTCGTGGTGCTCGACCAGCGAGGCTTCGGGCGCTCGCGCTGCGCGCCGGACAGCGAGGGCGCCCGCTACTTCACCGCCGACCTCGAGGCCGTGCTCGACGCCGCCGGCGTCGAGGCCGCGGCTCTGATCTGCCAATCCATGGGGGGTTGGACCGGTCTGCAGCTGGCGCTGCGACGGCCGGAGCGCGTCCACGCCCTGCTGCTGTCGGGCACACCGGCCGGCGTACAGACGCCCAAGGTGGTCGAGGCCTTCGCCGCGCTCGCGCAGTCGGTCGGCGCCGAGATGAACCGCTCTCCGCGCTGGGACACCGCCCACCCGGCCATCGCCGCGGACGCGTTCGAGCGCGATCCGAGCCGCGCCTTCCTGTACGGGCAGATCGCCGGCTTGAACCCTCCCGGCGCGGTCCTGCGTAGCGCGCTGCACGAGGTGCGCGCCGACCCGGAAGCGCTGCGACGCCATCGCGTCCCCACGCTGCTCGTCGGCGGCGAGAACGACCGCCTGTTCCCGCCGCCGGTGCTGCGCGAGGTCGCGGCAGCCATTCCGGGGGCGCACTTCCACGAGATTCCGCGGGTCGGCCACTCGCCCTACTTCGAAGCTCCCGAGGAGTTCAACCGCATCGCCCAGGAGTTCCTGGACCGGCACTGGCCCGGGGCACTGGTGAGCGGGTGAGTCGGTGGACGAATCCGCAGGGCGTGTCCTACACTCGTTTGGGTACCGGTGACGAAGGGATGGAAACACCCGCAGCGGCGCGCGATGACGAACGACGGTCCCCGCGTCTGACAGCGAGCTCCTGGACGCTCGTCCGTGCCGCCGTCGGAGGACCGCGGCAGATCGCCGGCAAGGTGCGGCGGCTGGGCCGGACGCTGCGCCTCTACGTCGACGGGAGAGAGATCGAGCGGCGCCTGCGGACTCTCGAGGAGAAGGGATACGTCCGACGGCGCCCGTCGCGCGGCCAGATCTTCTTCGGAGGCCTCGACATGCTGCGCTTCGTCATCGAGCCGGCCTCGCGCGACTACTACCGCCAGAAGGGGATCTCCTTCGGCTTCCACCAGCTCCTGCGCGTCCTGGACGACCCGGTGTCGATGATCGACCCGACCGGCTTCCTCTCCGAGCGGGACACCATCGTCGGACACGTCATGCAGGTCGTGCACCTGAACCCCGTCTACGACCTGCAGCTCATCCAGATGTTCCCCGACGGCCTGGAGGATTTCGAGCGCCAGGTGCAGGCGATGGTCGACGGCACCCATCCCCGCCGCGGCACGATCGGAGCCATCGTCGAGGACCCGGACTACCACGTGCGATTGCTCGACTACGTGCGCCGCTTTCGGCGCGACCCGCTGACGCCGCCGCCGGTGCGCGCGGAGCAGACCCTGCGCGACGATCCGTGCTTCGCCGCCGCGGAGCGCACGTTCGCCACGCTTCCCGGGTTCATCGAGTACTGCAACCGCCTCCCGACCCGCCTGCCCGCTCTCCTTCGGCGCCTGCGTGCGGTCGGAACGTTTCCGATCGAGCTCGCCGCCGCCCCCCCGGCCGCGGGCCGCGAACGACTTTCCTGAACCGCCGCCAGGGAGGCGCGGCGCCTGTGCCCAATGCTCTTCTTTCTTGACATCCCGGAGTCCGGCGGGAAAAGATCGCGGTACCACCAAGTTGCGTTGAACATAGGGGATTCAAAATGGGGGGACCATTGAACAGCTGCGCCCTTGTGCGCGGAGTGAAATCCACTGCCGCTTCTCGATGCGGCACATCGGCCCGAACGGCTCTCGTTCTGTCGATCGGCATTTTTCTCTGCCGGGCCCCAGTCGCTGCCCAGATCTCGTGCGCCAACCCCGCCAACCTGTGCGCTGGCAATCCGTGCGTGATCGGGTCGGTCGACGTCCTTTCCCCTTGCGTCGCGGACTTCGGTTCGCGGGACCTGATCATCGACGGGAAGCTGCGCGTGCCCAACGGCGGAACGCTGTCGCTGACCGCCCGCACCATCAGCGTGCGCAGCGGCATCCTCGGCCGCCACACGACGCACTCGGCGGGCAAGGGAGCCGACGTCTCTCTCATCGCCACCGGAGGCATCGCCCTGAACGGCCGCATCGACGTGTCAGGGCGGGTGGCCTCGGGCTCCGTGCTGATCGACTCGGGCGGGAACGTCGTGCTGCGCGACGTCATCCGGAGCGCGGCGAGAGGTTTGTCGGCGACAGCGACGGGAGGCAACGTGACCGTCCGCGCCGGTGGAACGCTGTTTTCCACCGGCCACGGCCGGGTGGTGGATATCCGCGGCGGCCGTTCGAGCAGCGGCGGAGACGTCACACTGCAGGCCAACGGCTCGATTCACCTTGCCGGCCGCATAGACGCACGCGGGAGCAACGGGGGCTCGATCGCAATCACGAGCAGCGCAGGTGACGTCATCCTGCGACACCGCCTGCAGGTGACGGGACGGAGATCGGCGGCGGGCAGCATCTCCATCGACGCGGCGGGCTCCGTCGACGTTACCGAGACGGTCGACGCCGACGGCAGATCGGACGGCGGAACCGTCCAGTGTACCGGCTCTTCCGTGACGTGGAACGGTCAGATTCGCGTCCGCGGCCATTCGGGTCGCGGCGGCAGTGTGATTCTGGCCGGTGACGGCACCGTCGCCGTGAACGGCAAGATCGCCGCCAGCGGGCACGCGTCAGGTGGCTCGGTCCTGGCCTCCAGCACCGCCGGCGGCATCGGTTTGGGTGGCAAGGTGGAGGTCGAGGGGATCAACGGATCGGGTGGGGTCGTTCTCCTCGCCGCCGGCGGAAACCTTCAGGTGAACCGGGACATCGACGCCAACGGGCGCTCCGGTGGGGGGGCGGTTGCGTTGTCCGGGCTGACCGTGACCACCGATGCTCCGATCGACGCCATCGGCAAGAGCGGCGGCGGCGGCAGCATCGCGGTCTCCGGCGGACACCTGATCACGATCCGCAAGCCCATCAGTGTCGAGGGGCACGTCGACGGCGGGAATCTCACCGTCACGAGCGGCTCGGGCAGCGTGGCCCTCGAGGCCGCCCTCAGCGCCAAGGGCATCTTCGGCCGCGGGGGCGGCGTCTTCCTGAACGCGGCGGACAGCCTTTCGATCGGCCAGAAGCATCGAGGCGGGGGGCAGCATGGCGGGGGGCACGGTGGCGGCCACTGGCGGTGCGGTGACCCTGACCAATCTCAGCGACCTGAAGGTCAACGGGAGACTTCGGCGGAACGATGCGTTTTTCGGCGCAAGGCGATCTGACGATCGGCGGCGACCTCGATGCGCGCGGCAAATCGGGCGGCATGATCACGGGTCAGGCGGGGGGCAACCTGGTCGCGCGCGGCCGGCTGCGCGCTCAGAGCGCCGGCTGCCTGCGGCAGGCGGAACCCTCGATACGGCGGCGGCAACTTCGATTCCCTCGCGCCGGTCTGCCCCTGACTGAAACTCGCCCGGGCTGTGCCCGGGTTCGTAGGCAAGCTGGGGCTCGGGCTGATATCGCCCATCGCGCCGGCGTGCCCGTCCTAGCACGAGCCCGGCCTGAGCCTCAGCCTTTCCGGAGTCCGCGTGGTCAGCTCGATGACGTCGAGCCCGGAAACTCTTCCGCCGTGACGTCGAGCCGAGCGCGCCACTTGCGCGCGGCCGGCCGAACGGGTGACATTGGCACATGGAGTCAACCGATCCGGCCACACAGGCCAAGGACCCTGTCTGCGGAATGACCGTCAGCGCCGAGCAGCCGCGCGGCGGAACGTTCGTCCACCGAGGCGAGACCTATCGCTTCTGCGGACCCCGATGCCGCGAGAAGTTCAGCGCCGATCCGGAGCGCTTTCTGCATCCCGAGGCGACGGCGCCCGGGCACGGTCACCGGACCGGACCGCCGCCGCGGCCTCCGCAGGCGGCGGCTTCACCTGCCCCATGCACCCCGAGGTGCGACAGTCGGGGCCGGGAGCCTGCCCCGACTGCGGCATGGCGCTCGAGCCGGCGAACCTCGCCGCGCCGCAGACGAGGACCGAGTACACCTGCCCGATGCATCCCGAGATCGTGCGCCCGGAGCCGGGAAGCTGTCCGATCTGCGGCATGGCGCTGGAGCCCCGCACCGTCGCCCTGGAGGAGCGCAACCCCGAGCTCGAGGACATGACGCGGCGCTTCTGGATCAGCCTGGCGCTGACCGCCCCGGTGCTCCTCGGCGCCATGTCCGAGATCATCCCCGGAGACCCGGTCGGTCGCCTCCTGTCGCGCCGGGCGCTGGTCTGGATGCAGCTCGCCCTCACCACGCCGGTCGTCCTGTGGGGCGGGCGCCCGTTCTTCGAGCGCGGCTGGGCATCCATCGTCAACCGGCGGCTGAACATGTTC
This sequence comes from uncultured bacterium, assembly GCA_963721115.1. Classification (GTDB taxonomy): domain Bacteria; phylum Desulfobacterota; class Binatia; order HRBIN30; family CADEER01; genus CAVRIA01. Next base: position 62,423 of record CAVRIA010000008.1, on the reverse strand, counting down.
ACCCTGGTCGCCATGGGCACCGGCACCGCATACGTCTTCAGCCTCGTCGCGGCCCTCCTGCCGGAGATCTTTCCGCCTTCGTTCCGCGGTCCGGGCGGCAACGTCGCCGTCTACTTCGAGGCCGCCGCCGTCATCACCACGCTGGTCCTTCTCGGACAGGTTCTCGAGCTGCGGGCCCGCAGCCGCACGACCAACGCGATCAAATCGCTGCTCGGTCTGGCACCGAAGACGGCGCGCCTCCTGGCGGACGACGGAAGCGAGCGCGACGTACCCCTGGAGCAGGTCGAGCGCGGCTACCGGCTGCGCGTTCGCCCCGGCGAGAAGGTGCCGGTCGACGGTGTCGTCCTGGAAGGACGCAGTGCGATCGACGAGTCCATGGTGACCGGGGAGCCGATCCCGGTCGAAAAGACGGCGGGGGATCGCGTCACCGGCGGAACCGTCAACGGCACCGGCGGGCTCGTCATGCGCGCCGAACGCGTCGGCAGCGATACGCTGCTCGCCCAGATCGTGCGCATGGTCAGCGAAGCGCAGCGCACCCGCGCCCCCATTCAGCGCCTTGCCGACGTCGTCGCCTCGTACTTCGTGCCGGTGGTGGTGCTGTGCGCGGCGGCGACCTTCGCGGCGTGGGCGGCCGCCGGCCCCGAGCCGCGCATGGCGCACGCGCTGGTCAACGCCGTGGCGGTCCTGATCATCGCCTGCCCGTGCGCCCTCGGCCTCGCCACTCCCATGTCGATCATGGTCGGCACCGGGCGCGGCGCGCACGCCGGCGTGCTGATCAAGAACGCCGAGGCGCTGGAGATCCTGGAGAAGGTGGACACCGTCGTGGTGGACAAGACGGGAACGCTGACCGAGGGCAAACCGCGGGTGACGGAGATCGCAGCCGCGGCGGGGCGAGACGAGAACGAGCTGCTGCGGATCACGGCGAGTCTGGAGCGGGGCAGCGAGCACCCGCTCGCCGCGGCCATCGTGGCGGCGGCGGAGGAGCGCGGCCTGCCCCTGGCCAACGCCGACGATTTCCAGTCGATCACCGGCAAGGGAGTGCGCGGCGCGGTCGGTGGACACGCCGTGGCGCTCGGCAATCAGAACATGATGGACCACCTCGGCGTCGATGTCAGCGACCTGCTCGAGCGCGCCGAGAGCTTGCGCCGCGAGGGCGCCACGGTGATGTTCGTCGCCGTCGGCGAGGACGCGGCGGGGCTCATCGCCGTGGCCGACCCGATCAAGGAGAGCACGCCCGAGGCGATCCGCATGCTGCACGACAGCGGCGTTCGCATCGTCATGATGACCGGCGACAGCTACACGACCGCCTCCGCGGTCGCCCGCCGTCTCGGCATCGACGAGGTCGAAGCCGAAGTCCTGCCGGAGCGCAAGGGAGAGGTGGTCAAGCGCCTGCAGGAGTCGGGGCGCACCGTCGCCATGGCCGGCGACGGCATCAACGACGCGCCGGCTCTGGCGCGCGCGCACGTCGGCATCGCCATGGGCACCGGCACCGACGTCGCCATCGAGAGCGCCGGCGTGACGCTGGTGAAGGGCGACCTGCGCGGCATCGCGCGGGCGCGGCGCCTGAGCCGCGCCACCATGCGCAACATCCGCCAGAACCTCTTCTTCGCCTTCGCCTACAACGCGGTCGGCATCCCCGTCGCCGCCGGTGTCCTGTATCCCTTCGTCGGCATCCTGCTGAGCCCGATGATCGCCAGCGCCGCGATGAGCTTCAGCTCCGTGTCGGTCATCGGCAACGCGCTACGTCTGCGCAACGCCGAGCTGTGAATCGGCGGCGGGTGCCGCCCGTGCGCGCCTGGCGCCCCGAGGGGCGTTGCGGCCTTTCGCGGGCCCGGATTCCGCCTCAGCGGCACGCCCCCGGCAGCGACTCGATCCAGGCGCGGAGGACGGCCAGGGCCTCCTGGTGAACGGTCTGGCGGCCCAGCTCGGGCATGGCGATGCCGGGCACGGTCGACTCCATGCGGAAGATCAGGATCGATTCGTCTGGCTTGCCGGGGACGATGTCGAAGGCGCGGCCACCCGAGCCCTGCCCGGCGGCGACGGGGATCTTACAGACGCCGTAGTGCACCGGGGTCGTCTCCTCGATGTTCAGGTAGAGCCCCGAGGTGCGCGCCAGTCCGCTCGGGTTGTGGCAGTTGCCGCAGTTGACGTCGAGGTACTCGCGCGCGCGCTCCTCCAGCGTGCCCGTGCTCGGATCGTCGAACACCGGCGCGCGCGGCACATCGGCCGGATTGGGGGCATCGAGCAGGTAGCCGACCTCGCCCCAGCGCACGAGCTCGTTCTGCGGACCGTCGGCGTATGCATAGTCCTTGTTGAGGTTCCGTGACTGCGGGCCGAGCGGGCCGAGCAGCCCGTCGTGTTCCCGGTGGCACTCCTTGCATTGATTGGTGTTCGGCACGTGGTAGTCGACCCGGCGCTGCGTGCCGTCGAAGTGCGTCCACTGCACGTTCGTCGTCGCGCCGATCACCGTTCGAGTGGCCACCGTCTGCGCGTCGTTCCAGACGTAGGTGACCACGTCCCAGCCACTCGCGCGATGGGCCAGGAGGCGGGTCTCGATCACTCGTCTCGCCGTCCTCGGGATGGCGGAAGTCGAACGGGAAGGCGAACGTCTTGATGATCACCGCCCCGACCGGAAAATCGAAGCTGCCGCTGTCCGTGTACGTCGCCCCCGACCCCGACGGCATCCAGACGAAACGGTGCTTGAAGGCATAGTCGGAGAACAGCGGCGTGTTGAGGTCGTAGGGGAGAACGCCGTCGTTCGGCTGCTGGGTCGAGCCGTTGCCGCGGAAGAAGCGGTAGCTCGAGAGGAAATCGCAGAACGGCTGGTCGGGATCGAAGTTCACGCCCGTCCCGGACGGCACCGCGCAGCGCGTCTCCGCGGAGACGATCGGGCAACTGCTCAAACCGGCGTTCACCGCGGCCAGGACCTCGTCGATGCTGACCTCGCCGTCGCCGTTGCGATCGGCCGCGAGGCAGTGATCGAGCGTGAGGCGGGCCAGCCCGATGTTCACCGCGGTCACGGTCTCGTCGATCGTGACCTCGCCGTCGCCGTTGCAGTCGCCCGTGCAGCTCTGCGCGGCCGCGCCGCTGCCGAGGGGAAGCAGCAGGGCCAGCGCCGCCAGCAGGCGGGCGAGGCTCCTCGCTCCGGCGTGGAGGGAGATCAGCGGGCGGCCTCCGATCGATGCGAGCAAATTCGTTTCTCCTCCGACCCGATCACTCGACGCCCGGGATCACCACGGGCGACAGCGGATCGAGCGTGCAGTCGTACGGCGCCAGGTCGTGGCTGACATTGGCGAAGGCGTGTGGGACGTCGAGGTTGACGAAGGTCGCGGCCGTCTCCTGGATGCAGATCCTCAGGTCGGCCGGCAGCATGCCGTCGACCAGCTTGTCCGGGTCCTGATCGCCGTCGACGACGATCTGCGGGTAGGGCGGGCCGCCGACGATGTCGCCGAGGACCGGTTCGAGCTCGGGGTCGGGGTTCTCGCCGCCGCCGATGTAGGTATTGTCGTGGATGAAGATCCCCTCGGAGTAGGGGTCGAGCTCCGGGTCGTCCGACGTGAAGCCGCCGAGCAGCGCCGCGGTATTGAAGCTGATCACGGTGATGGCGGAGTTGCCGTTGTCCTTGAAGGTGTTGTTGAACACCTCCACCTGGTCGTTGGCGAGGACCATCATGCCGGTCCCGTCCGGCACCGCCTGCACGGTCCCCCCCGGAGCGAAGTTGGTGGTGTCGTTGTGGACGATCATGTTGTCGAAGACGCGGGTGCGGCGGCCGTCCTTGACCGGCAGGCCGGGCAGGTTGAAGACCAGGATGCCGCCGGTGTTGTCGTGCGAATTGTTCTCGTAGACGTCGGCGTCCTGCGAGTTCTCGATCTCGATCCCGGCGACGTTCTCGAACACCTGGTTGCGGCGCACGATGATGTTGTGCGACTGGCCGACGTAAACGCCCGCGTCCGACGAGCCGCGCACCACGCAGTCCTCGATGAGAACGTTGCTGCACTGAATGGGGTACAGGCCGTAGGATCCGTTGTTCGGATCGGGCCCGCCGGTCCACTCGGCGCGCACGCGCCGCATGACGACACCATCGGAGTTCAGTACCTTGATCAGGTCGCTCGGACCGTCGACCAGAGCCAGGTCCTCGATGGTGAAGGAGTTCGAGTTGGTCACCAGCACGCCCTCGCCGGCGGTGCTCTGGGTGCCGAAGTCGAGGACGGTTTCGTCCATGCCCTCGCCGCGGAGGGTCACCTCGTCGACTCCGTCGAGCGAGATCTGCCCGCTCATGTGGTAGGTGCCGGCCTTCAGCAGCAGGACGTCCTTCGGCTGCGCGTCCAACAGCGCGGCCAGGATGGTACCGGTATCGTCGGCGCTCGGCGTGATCTCGATACAGCGCCCGTCGACCGGCGCGCAGGACTGCGGAGCCGGCGTCCCGGTCGGCGTCGCCGTCGGTGCCTCGGTGGGCACGGCCGTGGGGATCTCGGTCGGCGTCGCCGTGGGAGGCACCTGCGTCGGGATCGGGGTCGGCGTGGCTCGTCCGTCGTTGTCGTCACCGCAGGCCGCGATGCCGACGGCCAGAATCAACGCCAATCCAAGCCACGGGAAGAGACTGCGACGAAAGCCGATATACCCCATTTCCCAACCCCCGATCTGTTCGCTGTTTCGATGGCCGAGACGGCGGATCGCCGCCCGCTTGCCGATGCTCCCGCGAATGAGGTTCCCGGTCTAACAGACGCCCCTCTCGTTGCCAATCCGGGGGAAATGACTTCCGGGCGGTCTTTTGACCGGCTATCATGGGCGGGTTCCGCACGCGCAGGGCGGAACCAGGAGGGACGGCATGAGCGACACGGGACACAAGTCCGACGACGAGTGGCGGCGGCAGCTCACACCCGAGGAGTACGCGGTCACCCGTCAGAAGGCCACCGAGCACCCCTTCTCCGGACGCTACCACGACTGCAAGGAATCGGGCACCTATCGGTGCGTGTGCTGCGGCAACGAGCTCTTCCGCTCCGAGACCAAGTACGAGTCGGGAAGCGGCTGGCCGAGCTTCTACGCGCCCGCTTCCGGCGAAGCCGTGCGCACCGAGACCGATCTCAGCCACGGCATGCACCGGGTCGAAGTGCTGTGCAGCCGTTGCGACGCGCATCTCGGCCACGTCTTCGACGACGGACCGCAGCCGACCGGGCAGCGATTCTGCCTGAACTCGCTCGCTCTCGAGCTCGATCGCGACGGGGAGGAGGACTGACGGGGGAACTGCGGGTTGTTGCGGGGCGGTTGGGTTTCTTCTTTCCCCAACCAACAACTCAACTACTCAACAACGCGTCCTTCTGCGCCACTACCACGCCCTCCGGGTGCGCGACTTCCGGCGGCTCGATGTCCAGCTGCCGGCGCACCTCGCTCAAGGGTTTGTCGAGCAGCTCTTCATAGGGTACCAGGGGCAGCGGGCGGGCGCGGCGGCCTCGGCTCCAGGCGCGATAGAGATAGCGCTGCCAGGTCAGCCTGAGGTCCTTCGGACCGATGACGGCGGCGGCCAGTACGATGAAGGCGATGCCGCCGGTCGGGACCTGGGCGAGGGTGAAGGCGAGGTTCGCCGCCTCGCCGGCCTCGTCCATCCCGTAGCCGGTGAGGACGTGCCACAGGTCGTGCATGTCGCGCAGGCGCTCGCCGTAGTACTGCCGGTCGGGGTCGGGCGGGGGCTGCTCGTCGGGGTGCCGGCTGGCTACCATCTCGTCCGCCTCGACCAAGCCTTCGGGCGTCAGCTTGCCCGACTCCATGAACTCGGCGTAAGCGCGCCCGAAGCTTCCCGGCGGCAGCCGGCGCAGCGACTCGCGGTCTGACAACGCCTGCAGCAAATTGGGCTTTTCGTCCAGCAAATGACGCCCTTCCGGGCGCCGGATGAAGCGCTGGTAGCTTTTCTCGAAGCTCTTGCCCGCCAGGGCTTCGGTGATCTCGAACACCTGGTCCGTGCGCTGCGGGTCCTCGATCAGCTTCCCCAGCGCCGTCCAGGCGCGGCGCCACTGGATCTTGCGTACGAACGGCTTGCCGGCGTCTTGCATGTCCCCCCCCTTATTAGCCCGCTAGGCGGCAATGGTCGAGTGCTGAGATTCGCCCGCGGATTCGGGCGGAGCCGGGATCGCGTCTTGCCGGCGGACCCGCGGCGAAGGCGGCTGCCGCCGGGCGGCCAAGGCGGCGTGAAGCACACCGGCCGCGCTGACGAGGAGCACGACCACCATCGAGACCGGGATGGCCGACCCCCAGCCGAAAGACAGGCCAACGGGAATTGACGTCAGGGAAGCGAGTGGAAACATCGCGTGCACCTCCTCCATCGGAGCGCAGCATCGGCCGTGCCAAGACGGGGCCTCTCGCCGTTCACTAGAGGAAGGTGCTCAGACACCGTCAGGCAGCGCTCGACTGCATATCTTCGGCTGCAGTCGGCGCACAGATCGATTACACCGGCTGGCGCCACCGGCGCCTCTCCGCGATTGACCTCGCCGACCGGGCGATGCGAGGTTGACCCGCGTCATTTGTGAATCCCCGCGGCAAGTGTCGAGTGCGTTTGGCGACGTGGAATCCATGAATGATGCGGGCTAAGCTGCATGGAAAGGAGCCCGAATGTCCGACCGCGTGAGTGTAATGAAGAAGGACGGCGTCGCCGACGTGCGCCTGAATCGCCCCGAGAAGCTGAACGCCCTCGACCTGGCGATGTTCGAAGCCCTGGTGGAGGCCGGCGAGGCGCTCGCCGCCGACCCATCCCTGCGCGCCGTCGTGCTGTCCGGCGAAGGCCGCGCCTTCTGCGCCGGCCTCGACTTCTCCAGCTTCATGGCCATGGCGGGAAGCGGGAACGGGGCCAACCTGCTCGAGCGGCGGGGGGACAGCGCCGCCAACTACGCACAGCGCGCCGCCTGGGTGTGGACGGAGGTCCCTGTGCCGGTCATCGCGGCGGTGCACGGCGTCGCCTTCGGCGGCGGGCTGCAGATCGCGCTCGCCGCCGACATCCGCTTCGTCCACCCCGAGGCGCAGATGTCGGTCATGGAGATCAAGTGGGGGCTGATCCCCGACATGACCGGTACACAGACGTTGCGCCGCCTCGTCCGCCTGGACGTCGCCAAGGAGTTGACCTTCACCGGCCGCGTCGTGTTCGCCAACGAAGCCGTCGGCCTCGGCCTGGCGAGCCATCTGAGCGCCACGCCGCGCGAGGACGCGATGGTCCTCGCCCACGAGATCGCCCGCAAGTCCCCCGAGGCGATCCGCGCCGGCAAGCGCCTGCTCGACCGCGCCGGCGTGGTGGGCGTCGAGGAGGGACTGCGCCTCGAGGAGAGTCTCCAGCGCACGTTGCTCGGCAGCCCGAATCAAGTCGAATCGGTGCAGGCGAACCTCGAGAAGCGGCCCCCGAAGTTCCGCGATCCGGAGTGATTCGCATCGCAGCCGAACCAGGAGTGACGGATGGAAGAACAACGCAGAGCGCTCGAGGACGAGTTCTTTCGCGAGGCGGAAGGCGGGCCGCGGGAGCGGCCGCGGCCCGCGGCCGAGACGGCCGAGCGAAAACGCGCTCTGGCCGAATCGTCCGGCATCACCGACGACGCCTTGCTGTCGAGGTTGCTCGAGCTCGGGATCACCGCGTCTACCGTTGCACCGCTCGCTCTGGTCCCGCTGGTCGCCGTTGCCTGGGCGGACGGCCGCATGGCGGAGAAGGAGAAGGCCGCAATCCTCGCTGCCGCGCACGCCGAGGGCCTGGTCGAGGGAAGCACGGCGCACAAGCTGCTGGAGAGTTGGCTTCGATCTCCGCCGGAACCGACGCTGCGCGTTGCCTGGGAGCAGTACACGACGGCTCTCTACAGCCGGCTGGACCCTCAGCACCGGGCCGCCCTCAGCGCGCAGATTCTCGGTCGCGCCCGCAACGTCGCCGAGGCGGCCGGCGGATTCCTCGGCTTCGGAAGCAAGGTCTCGGAGGAAGAGGAAGCGGTGCTCGAGAACCTGACGCGGATTCTCGAAACGTGCTGACCTGAAGCCGGGCGGGCGACGACGCCGTCAGCGCTGCCGCCCGCGCGCGCCGCGCGCGGCGGTCCTGCCGTCGCGGCGGGTGGTGCGGCGTCCGGGACGCTCCGGAAGGGCGCCGCCGCTGTGCTCCAGCAGAGCGAAGTCGATCTGCCGGCGTCGCAGGGAGACGTCGACGGCTTCCACCTTGACGCGATCGCCGATGCGCAAGCGTTTGCGCTTGCGCGCTCCCGCCAGCGCCCGCTCCTCCTCGATGAACCGATACTGGTCGTCGGCCAAAGAGTCGGCGCGGACCAATCCCTCGATGGGGTATGCGTCGAGCTCGACGAAGAAGCCGAACGAGGTGACCGACACGATCGTCCCCATCTCCGGCTCGAGCAAATGCTCGAGCATGAACTCCGCCTTCTTCAGATCCAGCATGGCGCGTTCGGCCTCCATCGCGTTGCGCTCCGCCTGCGAGCTCTGCACGCTGAGCGCCTCCATCTCCTCGGCCACCGCGCGCGCCTCCTCCTCGCGGCCGTCGAAGACGCGGCCGAGCTGGCGGTGGACGAGCAGGTCCGGATAGCGCCGGATCGGCGAGGTGAAGTGGCAGTAGATGGGAAAGGCGAGGCCGAAGTGACCCGAATTCGACGTCGCGTACTGCGCCCGAGTCAAGGAGCGCAGCACCTGGCGCGACAGCACGCGGGCCAGGCGGTGACCCTCGAGCGCATCGAGCAGGCGCTGGATGTCCGCCGGCTCCACCCGGTCCTCGTAGTCGACGCAAAAGCCGAAAGGTCCGAGGAACTGGTTCAGCTCGTCGACGTCGTCCGGATCGGGCGGCTCGTGGATGCGGTACGGAAGCGGAATCTCCCGGTCGCGCAGAAACGCGGCCACGGCGCGATTGGCTTCCAGCATGAACTCCTCGATGAGGCGGTGCGCGTCGTTGCGCCGCAGGAGGCGGACGCCGACGCTGCGGCCCTCTTCCGAGAGGTCGACCAGCGCTTCCGGCAGATCGAGGTCGAGCGATCCCGCGCGCACCCGGTTTCGGTAGAGTTTCCCCATCAGCTCGCGCATCAGGCGCAGTTGCGGGAGCACGTCGGAGAGCTCCGCGCGCCAGCTCTCGATCTCCGCCGTCTGCGTGTCCGAGAGCACCGCCGCCACGCGCATGTAGGTCAGGCGGGCGCGGCTGCGCATGACGGCTCGGTACAGCTCAACCTCCCTGCGGTGGCCGGCGCGGTCGAGCACCATGTCGGCCACCAGCACCAGCCGCTCGCGTCCCGGGTTGAGCGAGCATAGCTGGTTCGACAGCGCAGCGGGTAGCATGGGAATGGCGCGATCGGGAAAGTAAACGCTGGTGCCGCGCTCGGCCGCCTCGCGGTCGAGGGCTGATCCGGGGCGGACGTAGTGCGAGACGTCGGCGATCGCCACCACCAGACGATATCCGCCGTTGGCCCGGGGCTCGAGATACACGGCGTCGTCGAAATCGCGCGCCGTCTCTCCGTCGATGGTGACCAGCGGCAGATCGCGCAGGTCCTTTCTGCCGGCGAAGTCCGCCGCCGCCGGATCCGCCGGCAGGCGGGCTGCCTCGGCCAGCGCTTCCTCCGGGAAGTCGATTCGCAGACCGTGCTCGAAGGCGATGCCGAGAAATTGCACCTCCGGGTCATCGGCCGCCCCGAGCACCCTCTCGACCTCGCCGGCCAGCCCTTGCGCCGGCGTCGGCCGGCGCGTCAGGCGCACCAGAGCCACAAGGTCGGCATCCTGCCGCTGCAGCGCCGCTCCGCCGATGATCTCGACCGGCGGTAGGAGATCGCTCTCCGGAATCAGGACCCAGCCGTGCCGCAGCGGCTTGAGCGTACCGATCATGCGCTCGTGCGCGCTGGACGTGACGGCGACGACTCGACCGAGAACGCGGCGGCGCACCGGATCGCGGCGCGCGATCTCGACCTCGACCCGATCGCCGTGCAGCGCCGCGCCCTCCATACCCTCGGGAACCAGGATGTCGCGCGGGTAGCGATCCGCCGCGCGTCCCAGAACCTCGACGAAGCCGTACCCGGCGCGCACTCGCGTGTAGCGACCTTCGACGCGCGCGCCGCCCGGGCCGCGGCGCTCTCTCGGTCCGCTCCCGCCCGGCCCGCGCCGCTTCGCCCCAGGCCGGCGGTCGACCTCGCGCAGCCACTGATAACGGGTCTTGCCGATGCGGCGCAGCACGCGCTCGGCGACGGCCGATTCGAGCGCCGAGCGGATGGTCTTGCGATCGTAGCGATCCAGCTCCAGCAAGCGCGCCATCTCTTCGATGGTCAGCGGGCGCGGCGCGCGCCGCTCCAACAGGCCCAGGAAGTCGGCCGCCGGGTCGCGGTCGTGTCGGCGCGGCATGGGGGACGATGGTCTTTCGCCTGGCGGCCTGTCAATCACCGGGACGACGTGGCGCGGCTTCTCATCCTCCCGGCGGCGCGACGACGACCACCAGGAGGTCCCAGAGCAGGTGAGAGACGAAGGAGGCGGTCAAATCGCCGGTGGCGGCGTAGAAGGCGTTCCAGACGAAGCCCATGCCCAGGGCGGCGACGGGCAGCAGCCAGACGCCCGCCGCCACGTGGGCGACGGCGAACAGCGCGCTGGCCAGGGCGATCGCAGCGGAGGGACGGAGGCGTTCGAGGAGACCGTGCAGGACGGCGGCGCGCCAGAAGATCTCCTCGCCGACCACGGCGGCGAGCACGGTGGCGGCCAGAAACGCGGCGGAGTGCCCGTCGCGCCAGGAAATGAGATAGCGGCAGCCGGCGGCCACCGGCGGCAGAAGGGCCAGAGCACGCGCCGCTCCGTACAGCAGCAGCGCCGACACGATGCCCAGCAGAAGGCGCGACGCGCCGGCGCGGAACAGGGGCGTCGCCGTCTTTCGGACCACGAAGGCGCCGGTGAGGCCGAGCGCGGCAATGGCGGTGACGACGCGATTCCACTCGTCGCCGGCCTGCAGGAGAAGCGCGCCGTTCATCACCACGATCCCGGCGGCGATCAGGGCCCTCAGGCCGGCTCGTCCCAAATGGCGGCCGGAAGTCTCGCCCTTCCTCGCCGCGCCAGCCGACGGCTTGCGCATGTCGCATCCATAGCAGCCGTTCGGGCGGCCGCGTCAACGCCCGGTCGCGCCGCGCCCGGGGATGCGCTACAGGTCCGCAAAACGTGCGACGATCGGAGGCAACCACGATGAAGGACGCGACTGAGGCAACGCGCGCGGCGAACCGGGACGCGCTGGAAGATCTGCCGCTCGCCGATCAGCAATCGTTCGAGGATGCTCGGCGCGGCTTCATCGAAGCGCTCGGCGACCGATTGATCACACGCCCCGACGGCCGTCTCGTGTGGACTCTGCAGGGATACGAGTTTCTCTCCAACGAGAAGTGTCCGGACACGGTTCATCCGGCGTTGTGGCGTCACGCCCGTGTGAACATGGCCAACGGCCTGTACCGGGTGACGGATCGCGTCTACCAGCTTCGCGGCTTCGATGTATCCAACATGACGATCATCGAAGGCGACAGTGGTCTCATCGTAATCGACCCGCTGATCTCGACCGAGGTCGCCAAAGCGGCTCTAGACCTCTACCGGAAGCATCGGCCCGCGAAGCCGGTGATCGCGGTCATCTACTCTCATAGCCACATTGATCACTTCGGCGGCGTGCGTGGCGTCGTCAGCGCCGACGAGGTGGCCGCCGGCAAGGTGACGATCTGGGCGCCCGCGGGCTTCATGGCCGCGGCGGTCGGCGAGAACGTAATCGCCGGAGACGCCATGCTGCGACGCGCCATGTTCCAATTCGGCGCGCTGTTGCCGCGCGGCGAACGTGGCCAGATCGATACCGGCCTCGGCAAGAGCGTCTCGCTCGGCACCGTCACGCTGATCGCACCCACCAACCTCATCGAAAAGCCGGTGGAGACCCATCAGATCGACGGGATCGAGATCGTGTTCGAGCTGACCCCCGATGCCGAGGCGCCGGCCGAGCTGATCATGTATTATCCGCAGTTCGGCGTCCTCAACATGACCGAGATCACGACGCAGAATTTCCATAACCTGTTGCCGATGCGCGGAGCGCTGGTGCGCGACGCGCTTGCCTGGTCGAAGTACATCGGCGGCGCACTGCACCGCTACGGCGCGTCGAGCGACGTCCTGATCGCGCAACACAACTGGCCGGTTTGGGGCGGGGATCGCGTGCGCAGCTTCCTGTGCAAGCAACGCGACGCCTACAAGTTCGTGCACGATCAGACGGTGCGCTTGATGAATCTCGGCTACGTCGGCTCCGAGATCGCGGAGCTGATCAGGCTGCCGGCAAGCCTCAATCAGGAATGGTCGACGCATTCGTTCTACGGCAACCTCAAACACAACATCAAGGCGATCTACCAGCGCTACCTCGGCTACTATGACGGGAACCCCGCGAACCTCGACGCGCTGCCGCCGGTCGAGGCGGCGAAAAAGAGCGTCGAGTACATGGGCGGTGCCGAGGCGGTGCTCGCCAAGGCACGCCGGGACTACGCACGCGCGGAATACCGCTGGGTAGCGCAAGTGGCGTCACAGCTCGTGTTCGCCGACCCCACCCGTCGCGACGCGCGTGAGCTTGCTGCCGACGCGTTCGAGCAGCTGGGCTACCAGGCGGAATCGGCGACCGCACGAAACGCCTATCTGCAAGGCGCGTCCGAGCTGCGCAACGGCGTGCCCGACATTCCTGGAGAAAACACCGCGGCGCCGGATATTCTCCGGTCGCTGCCGCTCGACCTCTACTTCGACTTCATGGCCGTGCGGCTCGACGGCGACAAGGCCGCCGGCAAAACGATCGTGCTCAACTGGAGGTTGACCGACACCAAGCAGAGCTATGTGCTCAACCTGGAGAACAGCGCGCTCACCTGCGTGCCGGACTGGCAAGCCGACGATGCCGACGCGACGGTGACGTTGACCCGCAAAACACTGGACGAGATCTCGCTGCGAAAGACCACCTTCGCCGCCGCGTTGCAGTCCGGGCAGATCACCGTCACGGGCAGGAGCGAAAAATTCGGCGAGCTGCTGGAAATGCTCGATCCGTACCCGCGGCTCTTCCCGGTCGTCGAGCCGCGCCCGACGCGCTGACACTCGGACACCGGGAACGGCCTCGCTTGATGACAGAGATCGTCCTTGCCCCCGCTGGAGACCCCGGTCGCGCACATCGAGCGAGGCCAGCAACGAGCCCATGATGTCGGTCGTCGCGCGCGGAGACTCGGGGAGATCGATACGCGCGAGCCGACTGGTCGGGCATGCTTCATCAACAGCAGTCGCCCGCACGGCGGCGTCAACGCCGATCGCGTGCCATCCGGAGATGCGCTACAGGGGCGGGAGACGAGGGGGGAGCCCATGACGCAGGAGCACGCCAACGCCGCTCGCATCCGCCGCCTCTTCCAGGCCTTTCGGGAAGCCGACCTGGCGACGATCACCGACGTGATCCCCGAGAACGCCGTGTGGCGCTTCCCCGGCCGGCGCGGCAAGCTCGCCGGCGAGCACCGCGGGCGCGACGCGATCCTGGCCTTCCTGCTGAACGTCCAGGCGCTGACCGGGAACACGTTCCACCTCGACCTCATCGACGTCCTCGCCAACGACGACTGGGCCGTCGCGCTCTTCCGCGGCCACGCCACGCGCGACGGCAAGACCCTCGACAACCCCACCTGCCTGCGCATGCGCCTCGTTGACGGCCGGGTCGAAGAGGTGTGGGAGTTCGTCTGGGATCTCTACGCCGTCGACGACTTCTGGTCGTGAGCCGAATGCACCGGATCTACCTGGTTCCCGGCTTCTTCGGCTTCGCCAACCTCGGCGAGCTGAAGTACTTCGGGCACGTGCGCGATTTCCTCGCCCGCGAGTGCGCATCGCGCGGTCTGCGGGCCGAGATCCACGTCGTGAAAACCCCGCCGACGTCCTCGCTCACGGCGCGGGCCGCGCGGCTGGCGGAGACGATCGACAGAACCGCCTCGCCGCGCGATCCGGTGCATCTCGTCGGCCACTCCAGCGGCGGGCTCGACGCGCGCCTGATGATCGCGCCGGGCGTCGCCCTGCCGGTGTCCGCCCGCGCTGCGCGTCGTGCCGCGCGGGTTCGCACGGTCGTCGCAGTGGCGACCCCGCACCTCGGCACGCCCCTGGCTTCGTTCTTCGCCGGCATGCTCGGCCAGCGGCTGCTGCAGAACTTGTCCCTGTCGACGATCTACCTCCTGCGCTTCGGGCACCTGCCGATCAGCGCCCTGCTGCAGCTCGCCACCATCTTCACGCGCCTGGACAATCTGGCCGCCAACAGCGCCCTGCTCGACGAGCTGTTCGGACACCTCCTGGCCGACTTCTCCGTCGGCCGGCGCCGCGCCGTGCAGCGGCTGCTCGGCCAGATCGCCCGCGACCAGGCCCTGTTGCTGCAGCTCACGCCCGAAGCCATGGATCTCTTCGACGCGGTGATCGCGGCGCCGCCGGGTGTCCGCTGCGGCTCGGTGGTCACCCGCGCGCGGCGGCCGGGGATACGCGCCACCTTCGCGGCGGGAATCGATCCCTCCGCACACGCCACCCGGGCGATCTACAACACGCTCTATCGCATCACGGCGCACATGCCGCGCGGTCTTCGTCCTCTCCGCGCGTCGCAAGCCAGAGCGCTGCGACGAGCCTACGGCCGGACGCTCTCCCCGCAGGCGAACGACGGGGTGGTGCCGACGCGGTCACAGGTATGGGGAGAGGTGATCGCCGCCGTCGACGCCGACCACCTCGACGTGATCGGGCACTTCCGAGGGCCCGATCAAACACCGCCACACTACGACTGGCTGACGACCGGCAGCGGCTTCGACCGGGCGCAGTTCGAAGCGGTGTGGTCGAAGGTGGTGGCGTTCATCGAGCGCGGTGCTTCTCCGCCGGCTCGGCATCACGACCTGGCTCGCCGACGCCGCTGACGAGGCCCGGCCCACTTGGTGGCAAAGCCCGACGCGCCGCTCTCGCCAACGAGAAAGCCCTTTCTGGACTTCTGCGACCGCGCCATCACCCACGTCATGGCGTGCTCGTCCTGGTTTCCCGGCGAGCTCCTGGCGCAGCACTGAGGGCGGGAATCTCGCCGCAGACCCTACCGGCTCGGTTCGGCGCGCTGGCGGATCGCAACGAACGCGATCAGGATCAGACCGGCGACGAGGACGAGGACCCCCCACGTCGACGCCACGGGGACCGGGCTGGCGACCTCGGCACAGGTGCCGACCCGGCCGATCTGGTTGCACGCCAGGCCGGGCCCGGTGCAGGCCTGATCGCAGCAGACGGCGTCGGCGCAGAACGTCGAGTCGCACTGGGTGCCGTCGCCGCACGGCTCGCCGAGGGGGTCCGTGGACGAGCAGGTCCCCACCGAGCCGGTGACGTTGCACGCCTCCATGGCGCCGGTGCACGGATCGTTGCAGCAGACGCCGTCGGCGCAGTCGGTGGATTCGCACTGGGTGCCGTCGTTGCACGGATCGCCGGGGGCCTCCGTGGACGTGCACGTGCCTGCGGAGCCGGCGACGTTGCAGGCTTGCATGGCGCCGGAGCACGGGGTGTCGCAGCACACGCCGTCGACGCAGTTCGCGTTCGCGCACGCGACCGACTCGCCGCACGGCGCGCCGTTCGCCTGCGGCTCGACGAATCGCTGAGCGAAGATGCCGCCAGTGTCGCCGTCCTGCCCATAGCTGTCCCAGACGACGACGAAGCCTCCGGCGCCATCGCCGGCGAGGACCATGTCGAACTGCCGGTGCGTCGTGTAGGTGTTGACCTGGAACTCCGTACCGCTCGGCGCGCCGGTACTGTCGAAGTGCCGGGCGAACACACCGTCCCGGTCGCCGTCCTGACTGGGGGTCGCGGAGTCGCTGATCCACGTGACCAGGAATCCTCCGCTTCCGTCACTGGCCACCCACGACGGGCTGACCGTCCCCGTGCCCAGGGGGAACTCCTGACCGCCCGGCGTATAGGTGTTGATCTGGAACTCGGTGCCGCTGGGCGCACCGGCGCTATCGAAGCGCTGCCCGAAGATGCCGTAGGCGTCGCCGTCCTGGTCGCGGCTCGCCCAGACGATCACGAACCCGGAAGGGAGCTTCTCGACGTCCGGCTTGAACTGTTGGCCGGGCGTATAGGTGTTGACCTGGAACTCCGTGCCGTCGAACACGCCGGCACTGTCGAAGCGCTGCGCGAACACGCCTCCGAGCTCGCCGTCCGAGCTGCGCCAGGCAACCACGAAACCCGCACCATCGCCACCGACCGCCGGCTGGTCCTGAGTTTCGGTCGTGTAGGTGTTGACCTGAAACTCGCCGCCGACCTTCGCGCCGAGACTGTCCAGGCGCTGGCCGAAGACGCCGCGCCCCGAGCCGTCCTGGAGATTGCTGCTCCAGACGACGACGAAGCCGCCCGACCCGTCCGCCGTGATGGCCTGCTGGTATTGGCGGCTCGGGGTGTACGTGTTGACCTGGAACTCGGTGCCGGTCGCCGTGCCGAGGCTGTCGAACTTGCGAGCGAAGAGGCCTTCGAGGCTACCGTCTCGACTGTGGTTGATCCACACGACCGCGAAGCCGCCGGCGCCACCGGCCGCCATGGCGGGGAAGGAGGCGTAGTAGGCCGGATCGTTCACTTGGAACTCGGTGCCGAGCCGGGCGCCGAGGCTGTCGAACCTCTGGGCGAGCACGTCTCCCGTATATGTATCCCATGCGACGACGAACCCGTTGGCGTCGCGGAGCACGGCCGGCGTTCCCTGGAAGTCGGTCGTGAACGTGTTGACCTGGAACTCGCTGCCCGCCGGTATCACGCCCGCGCGTGCCACCGAAGAAAACAGAAGCGCGCCAATCACCACACCTGCAGCTACTCGCATCGGGGCAACCTCGCTGGTGCGCTCATATCAACATCCGACTGCATCGACAAGATATCTGCAATCAGTTGCCACGCTGAGCGGCAAAGAAAGAGAGAATAGATCAATGCAAACATGACATTCATCATACTGCCGAGAGCTCGCCTGCGCGCGCGCAAGCGGGGCATTTCGCTAACGCCATCGTCATCGGATGCACGGCGCGAAGAACGGCGGCCGCGGCATCCGCGTTGCCTGGGGAACGGTGGATCGCGCACGACGTTCGACAACGGCGGAGACGGGATCTCCCTGGGCGGAAGCAGCGTCGCGACGGGCAACACCTCCGCTGCCAATCGCGGAAACGGGATCCTGGCAGACAACTCCTGGGGCGATCAGGGGTAACGTCGCCCTGAACAACCCGCGAGAGCGGAGTCTACGCCGGCGTGGGGGCAGTGTCGTGCTCGACAAGCCGCGCGTCGACCGTTCAGAACGGGCTCTTGCTCGACCGAGCGGCCGACGGAAACAACGCGTATGTGGAACAATACTCTGGGCGCCGTTTCGGGCGGCACTCAACTCGGTTCCAACCTCTGCGGCGCTGCGCTCTGTCCATGACACGAGCTCCGAGCGCAGTTTGAGCGAGACACGGAAATCTCGCCATACCGTGCGCCCGCCGCCCTTCGCTCCGCCGACGGACGGCGCAGGACAAAGACGGCGGCGACGGGATCCATTGACTGCCGCCCGTCCAGCTGTGAACTGTGGAGTCAGGTACGAGATCGTGTCCCTGTGGCTGAAAATCCCCCTGACGCTCCTCGGCAGCGTGGCGCTGTGGTGCGCCGGGACGGTCGTCTTCGACACCGTGCACTGGGTTCTCCACCTGATGCTGCAATCGCGCTGGCGCCTGCTGCACGCCCTCGCCTGGCCGCACGCGGTGCACCACGAGTGGCTCGACCGCTCGCTGCGCACGCGCTGGGAGAACCAGACCAGGAACATCTGGTGCCATCTGGTGCCCGAGTACCTGACCCAGGCCGCCTTCACGGGCGCGACCTGGCTCGTGCTGCCGACGGGCGTCGTCCTCGGGTGCCTGGCCCTGCAGACCATCGTCTTCGCCGCCCTGCTCTCCTACAAGGGCCTCGACATCAACCACCGCGCCATCGAGATCCTCGACGCGTATCAGCCCTCCTGGTTCGCCCAGCCCGCCTATCACGCCCTGCACCACGTGTATCCGGACGCCTACTTCAGCGCCTACGCCAAGCTCGTCGACTGGGTCGTCGGCGGCGGCATCCAGCTCCGCTCTCGGCGCTTCGCCCTGCAGGGCGCGTCGACTCCGTTCGGCCGCGCCCTGCGGCAGGCCCTGGGGCGCGAGGGAGTGCAGGCGATCGCCGAGATCGAGAGCGCCGCGGACCCGCTGCTGTCCCAGGTTGACGTGCTCGTTCTGTGCGACGCTTCGGCCCCCGAGTCGTCGTTCGTCGAAGCCTTCGTCGCGGCGACGCGGGCGCGCCAGCTGCCGCCCGAGGTGTGGTCGGTACACGCGCGAGCGGAGGACGGCCTCGCCCGCCACTACTACCGCGACGTGCGCGTCCTCTACCGGACCATCGTCCTGCCGCCGGGCAAGGCCGCGGACGAGCCCCGGGCGGGAAAGGCCGCCGAGATGGCGCTGTTCTTCATCCGCCGCGGTCTCAACTACGTGCCGACGGCATTCACGTTCACGGCCCGGCGCGACTTCCGCCGCTTCCGCCGCCTCGCGCCGCAACCGCCGGCGGGCGCCGCGCCGATCCGCAGCCGCGGCGAGCTGCTCCGCGCGCTCCCTCTCCCGGCGGCCCCGGCCTGAAGGGAAGCACGCCGCATCCGGTTCTGCTCACGTGTTCGATTTGCCTTCGCCGACCGAGTAAACACAGCGGCGATGCACGATGCCTTCTTCGCACCGCTGGCGGTGTACACCGCCGTTCTCCTGCTGCACCTGGTCCTGCCCGGCCGCTGGACCGACGGGTACGTCCTCGATCCGGCGACGGCACAGCCGCTGCGCTATCGGCTCAACGGGCTGCCGGTACTGGGCGTCACCATCGCCGGCTATGCCACCGCCTGCCTGCTCGGCTGGATTCCCTGGGGCTTCTTCTACCTGCATCGCTGGGAGATGGCGGCCGGGGCGTGCGCGCTGGGGATTCTGTTCACGCTCGCCATCGTGCTGCCGGCCCCGCCGCGCCAGGGCCTCCTCGCCGATCTCTACCTCGGGCGGCTCGCCAACCCGCAGTGGGGCGGCGGGCGGCTCGACGCCAAGATGTTCCTCTACCTGGTCGGCGCGGTGATGCTCGAGCTGAACGTGCTGTCGTTCGCGGCCTACCACGTCGAGACCCACCCGTCGGATCCGTCGAGCGGCGTCATCCTGTATGCGCTGCTCTTCACCTTCTTCGTCACCGAGTACCTGCACTTCGAGCAGGTGCACCTCTACACGTACGACTTCATGGCCGAGCGCGTCGGCTTCAAGCTCGGCTGGGGCTGCCTCGTGTTCTACCCCTTCTTCTATCCCGTCGGCCTGTGGGCGGTCGCCGATCGCCCCGACCCGCACACGCCGGCGCCGCTGCTGGCGGTCTATGCGCTGGTCTTCTTCGCCGGATGGATCCTGGCCCGCGGCGCCAACCTGCAGAAGTTCCAGTTCAAGCGCGACCGCAACGCGAAGGCCTTCGGCGTCCTCGCCCCGCGCGCCATCTCCGGCGACGGCAAGCACGTCCTCGCGAGCGGCTTCTGGGGGCTGTCCCGGCACATCAACTACCTGGGCGAGATCCTCATGGCGTCGGGGCTCACCCTCAGCCTGGGATACCCGCTCGCCCTCGGCCCCTGGCTCTATCCATTGTACTACGTGGCGCTGCTCGTGCCGCGCCAGATCGACGACGACCGGCGCTGCGCCGAGAAGTACGGCCCGCTCTGGGAGGAGTACTGCGAGCGCGTGCCGAGCCGGATCATTCCCGGTGTCTACTGACGATCCATTCCGATACGGAGGCGACGAGGTGAGTGAGTTCGTGACGCGGTACGGCCCGTGGGCGCTGATCGCAGGCGCCTCGGAGGGGCTCGGGGCGGCGTTCGCGCGCGCCCTGGCCGGGCGTGGGCTGAACGTGGTGCTGGTGGCACGGCGGGCGGAGGTGCTCGAGCAGCTGAAGCAGGAGATCGTCCGTCTCGCGACCGTGCAGGTGCGTTGCCTGCCGCTCGATCTGGCGCGCCAAGACGCCGCGGCGCAGATCGAAGCGAACGTCGCCGACCTCGACGTCGGGCTCGTCGTTTACAACGCGGCGTATGCGCCGATCGGCGCGTTCCTCGACATCCCGCTCGACGAGCAGCTGCGGGCGATCGACGTGAACGTGCGCGCGCCGCTGGCGCTGGCGCATCGCTTCGGCAACCGCCTGGCGGCGCGCGGCAGGGGCGGCCTGATGCTGCTGTCGTCGCTGACCGCGTTTCAGGGCTCGCCGTTCGTGGCCACCTACGGCGCCTCGAAGGCCTTCGATCTGGCGCTGGCAGAGGGGCTGTGGTTCGAGCTCGCGCCGCGCGGGATCGACGTGCTCGCGGTCTGCCCCGGCGCCACGCGGACGCCTGGCTACCTGCGGCGGTCGCCCCTGGGCGCGCCCGGCGAGCTGGAGCCCGACCAGGTGGCGCAGGAAGCGCTGGCCGGGCTCGGGCGCGGCCCGCTGGTGATCCCCGGGCGCCTCAACCGCCTCGCCTCCCTGTTCATGCGCCGCATGCTGCCGCGGCGCCGAACCATCTCGATCATGGGAGCGCAGACGCGGCGGCTCGACACGTCGTCCTGAGCCGCCGGCGTGCCCGGCAACCGGGGAGCCTTGGCCCGTAGCCAAGGTCGAGGCTTTGGATCTTGACCAAACCCACCGACCAGAAACTGCAGTTCAGCTGTCTCGGGAAAAAATCGCGCGGTCACCTCTCGACCGCGCGGCGCCTTTGCCGGTGCGGAGAGGTGTCCCGCGGCGCGTCTTCCGTGGAGCCGATCTGATGCCAGGCGTTGCGGTAGGTGGCAAACTTTCCGGCATACGCGCGGCGCGAGTCCGGCAGGTAGAACGTCTTGCCGCTGATCGCCTCCCAGGGAATCACGAAGGCCTGGCCGAGATCGAGCCGCTGCCCCGGAGCGAGGGGAATGCAGGCGAAGAAGTCGGCGTAGCGATCTCCGACCTTGCCGCGGTGGTGGAAGTTGAAGTTCCAGGCTCGGTACACGTAGTTGTAGCGGCGGCCGCCGACGTGCACCTGTCTCCGCGACGAGCTCGGGTAGGCGACCCTCAGGGCCAGCCGCACGCGGCCGCCGACAATGAAATCGAAGCGCGCCTGGGGGGCCGCCGCCTCTACTTGGTGACCGAGCCGAGCCAGATGCGCGACCACTTCCTGCTTGGGCACATCATGGATCTCGACTCGATTCATGGTCCGCTGCACGCTCACCCGTGTGCGCATGGGGCGCTACCGTCCTCGGGCACCTGGGTTCCCTTCCAACCCTTCCCCACCGCACGGCCCCTACATAACGTGAACGCGCCGTCCTTGCCAAGCAAAAAAGGTGGCCGTTTGCTGCCCCCCGGGGCATGAGAAGCTGGAGGGGGCCGGGTCAGCTGCGCCGGGGCTTTGCTCTTCGCTTTGCGGGGCGCTTCGCCGCCGTGGGTCGACCGACCCAGCGCGACGTCCCGGCCGGGGCCTTCGGCGGCGGCGCCGCGGTCTTGTCCGGGTAGGGGCAGAGCGAGGCGATGGCGCAGGCGGGGCAGCTCGGCTTGCGCGCCAGGCAGACGCGGCGGCCGTGGTACTGCAGGAGATGGCAGAAGCGAATCTGGTCCTTCTCGGGCACCACGCAGGTCAGGTCGGCCTCGATCTTGTCGGGGTCGGTGTGGCGACTGAGGCCGAGGCGCTGGGAGAGGCGCGCGACGTGCGTATCGACACCGATGCCGGGAACGCCGAAGGCGTTGCCGAGCAGAATGTTGGCGGTCTTGCGCCCGACGCCGGGCAGGGTGAGCAGCGACTCGCGTTGCGCCGGAACCTCACCGCCGAAGCGCTCGACGAGCTCTGCGGCGCAGGCGCGCACGGCCTTCGCCTTCTGCCGGTAGAAGCCGGTCGAGCGGACGGCCTCCTCGAGCTCCTCCTGCGGCACGGCGGCGTAGTCGCGCGCCGTGCGAAAGCGGCGAAACAACGTCTTCGTCACCTCGTTGACCTTGGCATCGGTGCACTGCGCGGCGAGGATCAGCGCCACGAGAAGCTCGAGCGGCGAGGCGAAGTCGAGCGCCAGCCGTGCATCCGGATGCTCGCGCCCCAGCACCGCGATGATCTTCCGCACTCTGCGGCGATCGAGCTCGGACGCGTTGGCCTTCGGCATCGTCAGATCCCCCTCACCCTGACGCTCTCCCAGCAAGGGTCTGTCGATTTTCTCCGGAACGAGGCCCTTCGACTACGCTCAGGACAGGCTTCGACGAGCTCAGCCTGAGCGGTTGGGGGTTTGATCTCGAAGGACTTCTTCCGCTCACACTGAGCCCGTCGAAGTGTGTCTTCGGATTTTTCGACAAGCCCCAGATCCGGGGAGAGAAGCGTCACATGTACGAGCCGCCGGTGACGAGGACGACGTGCCCGGTGACGTAGTCGGCCAGCGGCGAGGCGAGGAAGAGCACCGGGCCGGCGGCATCCTCCGGCGTTCCCGCCCGCCCCAGCGGAATGGTCGCGATCGCCATCTGCCGCATCTGTTCCGGAATGCCGAGCTCCACCAGGTGTCCGTCGACATCGGCCTTGTGGCTCTTGTCCTTGGCCGCGGTGAGACGCGTCTCGATGAAGCCGTAGGCGACCGCGTTGACGGTGATGTTCAAGCGCCCCCATTCCTTGGCCAGGGTCTTGGTCACGCCGACGATTCCCATCTTCCCCGCCGCGTAGTTCACCTGTCCGGCGTTGCCGGCCACGCCTGAAGTGGAGGAGACGTTGACCACCCGCCGCATCACTCGCTGCCCGCTCTCCTTCTCCTGCTTGGCCCAGTCCCGCCAGTAGAGCGAGGCGGCGCGCAGGATGCGAAACGGACCGGTGAGGTGGATGTCGAGCATCGCTTGCCACTGCTCGTCGCTCATCTTGTGAATGACGCCGTCGTAGGTGTAGCCGGCGTTGTTGACGATGACGTCGAGCGCCTTGAATCGGTCGACGGCGCTCTTCACCAGGCGGCTCGGAAACTCCTTGTCGGTGACCGAGCCGGCGCAGGCGACGGCGTCGCCGCCCTGCTTGCGAATCGCCTCGGCGGCCTCCTCCGCGACGTTCGCGTCCAGGTCGTTCACCACCACGCGCGCCCCGTGGCGGCTGAAGAGCTCGGCCACCGCGCGCCCGATGCCGCGTCCCGAGCCGGTGACGATCGCGACCTTCCCTTCGATGAGCTTCATAGAATCCTCCAAAGGACAGGTTGTTCGTTGTTGAGTTGTTGGTTGGGATCGGATCGTTCATCCCCCAACAACGAACAACCTAGCAACCCAACAACCTGCAGCAATTCACTTCCTCTCATAGATCAGATCTTCGATGGGCGCGACGCTTTCGGCCGACAGGCGGTCGAGCGCGTCGGCGTTGCCGTTCAGGACGCCGTCGAAGAAGTTCAACGACAGGTAGTTGACGATGTCGTGCGCGTAGCGCCACGCGATGTGGCGGGGCTCGCACGCCTCGTCGAAGCCGCCCAGGAACGACAGGAGATTGCGCGGCACCTCGCAGAAATCGGAGAAGGTGAAGTGGCCGGCGTCGATCACCTCGGCCAGGGCGACGACGGCGGCGCCGGACGGCAGCAGGTCGAACGGCCTCTGTTGATTGGGGCCGAAGGGCGTCGTCTCGTCGATGGAGCCGCCGACGAGCAGCGTGGGAATGGTGATGGAGGAGAAGAACTCGTCCGGGAACAGATCGACGGGCGCCTGCGGCAGGGTCGCCTTGATGCGCGCGTCGGTGAAGGTCCCGAGCGAGAACGCGCCGCCGGCGACGGCGAGGGCGGTGTAGCCGCCGAACGAGTGTCCGGACATGCCGATGCGCTGCGGATCGATCTCGCCGGAGAAGAAGTTCCCCGGTGTGGCGGAGAAGTCGAGAAACTGGTCGATCAGGAAGCTGATGTCGAGCGGCCGGTTCGTCGCCACGTTCGGGTCGACGATGCCGTTCAAGGTGTCGACGAACGTGTTGCCGTGGTGGTCCGGGGCGACGACGACGAAGCCATGGCTGGCCAGGTGGCCCGCGAAGAAGAAGGACTGGAAGCGGATGCCGTTGTTGCCGTGCGAGAACAGGACCAACGGAAAGGGGCCGGGGGCGATGGCGACGTCGCGGAAAGCCGGAGTGGCGACGACGGGGAACCCGAGGACCTGGACGACGTCGCGCGGCACGCCGGCGACCGCCTCGGGCGTGGACGGGTAGTAGACCTCCACGGTCACCGGGCGCGGGCCTTCGCCGCCCACGGCGAGTCGCGACGGGTCGGCCAGGTTCAGGGTGCGCACCCCGATGGGGTAAGGCCCGAACTCGGCGGTCGGGCCGAGGTCGTTGGGAGGATAGACGCGCTGCGCGAAGTGCCGGGCGTGATCGACGACGCGGTCGAGGATCTCGTCGACCTGTTGGTCCGGGCTCGCCCCTGGATCGAGGTCGGAGAGCCCGAGAAGGTCGATCTCCGCCGCGCAGTGATCGAGCAGGTCGCGGCGGACCCGCGCCC
The DNA here is from genome assembly GCA_963721115.1 of uncultured bacterium. Classification (GTDB taxonomy): domain Bacteria; phylum Desulfobacterota; class Binatia; order HRBIN30; family CADEER01; genus CAVRIA01. The sequence goes on along the minus strand of CAVRIA010000008.1, from coordinate 37,974 downwards.
GCGCCCGCTCGACTCGCCGATCGCGCTGGGCGCGGTCGCACGTGCCGCCGGCGAAGCCTCTGAGGAAACAGTCGTGGCCGAAGGCACGCGCCGTGATCGCCCGCAGCTGGTCGAGGCGCCGCGCGATGAAGCGCTGGCAGAGGAGCGTCCGGCCGGAGAGCGAGGCGAGGTCGCTCGTGTAGTCGATGTCGAGCTGGTCTTCGCCGAAATCGGAGCACGCATCGGAGACGCGCAGCACGACGTCGTCCTCGCTGGTGTAGCCGAGGGTCTCCGCCGCATCGGCCGGGCAGGAGCTGCGGATCGCGCTCTCCGGCGCCGCGAGGAGAGCATCCAGAGGGCCGCCCTCGGCGCGCAGCGCGGTCTCGCATGCCGACCGCGGCCGCTGGCGGCACTTCTCGACCGCCAGCGTGTACTGCTGAAGGCAGCGATCGGCGAGGGCGCCGGACACGGCCATGCACGTGGTCGCCGAATCGGCGGCCGTGGCGCGTCCCCCCGGCACCCAGCCCGTGAACACCAGTGCAGTGATTCCCAACAACAGCGCGCGTCGCATGGCGCTCCCCCTCGGTCCGTGGATGCCGTTGCTCTAACTCTTCTGGGCGAATCGGCACAAGGGCCGCGTGACGTGCACGGGCCGGGAAATGCAGGCTAGGAACCCCCAGGTCGATCTGGTAAGGAACCGCAGATCGTCGCCGTGCGGAGGATGAACGGGAAGATGCCACTCGATTCGAACGCGCCGGGAGCGGATCGAAGCTCCGGTTCGATGCGTACCCGGCGGTTTCGCCGTGGCTGACCAGGCTTAGACGCGGCGCGGAGGTTCCCCTGTCGGATACGCAAAATCTCGGGCTCGGCGACGCTTCGCGCGCCCGATCGGCGGCGGCGCGCGAAAGTACGCTGCTGCGCGACATGGTCCAGATCCTGCGTCCCGCGCAGTGGTCGAAGAACACCGTCCTCTTCGCGGCGCTGATCTTCTCGAAGCACCTCTTCATTCTCGGAGACGTGTTCCTGGTCTTCGCCGGCTTCGTCTCCTTCTGCTGCGTGGCGAGCGGCGCGTACGTGATGAACGACATCCGCGACTGCGAGCGCGACCGCCAGCACCCCCTCAAGTCCCTGCGCCCCCTGCCCTCCGGACGCATCGGCCGCGGCACCGCCGCCGTCCTCTCGGTCACCCTGATGGCGGTCGGCCTGGCCGGCACCGCCGCGCTCGGCAGCGGGTTCTTCTTTCTCACCGCGGTCTATCTGGCGCTGCAGATCGCTTACACCTTCGCCTTGAAGGACATGGTCATCCTCGACGTCATGTCGATCGCCACCGGGTTCGTCATTCGCGCCGTGGCCGGCGGCGTCCTGATCGACGTCCCGGTCTCGCCCTGGCTGATCATCTGCACCTTTCTGCTCGCCCTGTTCCTCGGCTTCTCCAAGCGGCGCCACGAGCTGGTGTTGCTGGAGGGGCGCGCCACCGATCACCGCACCGCGCTGCGCGAGTACAGCCCCTACTTTCTCGACCAGATGATCTCCGTCGTCACGGCGTCGACCGTCGTCGCCTATGCGATCTACACCGCTTCCCCCGAGGTGCAGGGAAAGCTCGGCACCGACAAGCTCTACCTGACCATTCCCTTCGTCCTGTTCGGCATCTTCCGCTACCTCTACCTCGTTCATCAGAAGGAAGAGGGCGGAAATCCGACCCAGCTCCTGATGAGCGACAAACCGCTGCTCGTCGACGTTCTGCTGTGGATTCTCACCGCGTCCCTGGTGTTATACTGGCGCTGATGAACGACGGGGGGCCGTTCCAGGGCGAGCGCGTCGCGAAGCCGTGGGGGTTCGAGCTGATCTGGGCCCGCACCGACCGCTACGTCGGGAAGATCCTGCACATCGAGCCCGGCCAGGCGCTCAGCCTGCAGTATCACCGGGTGAAGGACGAGACGCTGCACGTGCTGTCGGGCGCCCTGAAGCTGGAGGTCGGGGACGACGAGAGCCGTCTGGAGGTTCTCCATCTCCGGGCGGGAGACAGCATCCACCTGCCCCCCGGCCGTCGCCACCGGCTGATCGCCGCCGACACGTGCGAGGTCCTCGAAGCGTCGACGTCCGAGCTCGACGACGTCGTGCGGCTGGCGGACCTGTACGGGCGGGCCGGCAACGGCCGGGGTTGAGAGCGGAGAGCGGGCGTCGTCCGGCCATGGCGGATGTGGGGAGAAACACGTCGAGGACGCGGGCCGGCGCCGCGCCGCGGGCACGCCGACCCGGTCGATTCGCCGTCCAGCGCTCCCTGCGGAGCGAATGCGCTTCCTGATCACCGGGCTGGGCGGGTTCGCCGGAAGGCATCTGGCGGCCCTGCTGCTGGAAGGCGGGGACGAGGTCCACGGCACCGTCCACCACGCTGCCGATCGGTCCGCCCTCGCCGAGCTGGCGGCGCGCTTCCCGGCCCTGCGGGACGAGAACGTCCACGTCGCCGACGTCGGCGACGCGCCGGCCGTGGCGGAGGTCGTCGCGGCGGTGCGGCCGGACGGGATCTTCCATCTCGCCTCGATGACGTTCGTCCCCGATGCGCACGTCGATCCGACCGCCGCCTTCCGCACCAATGCCCTGGGGACGGTCAACGTGCTCGCCGCCGTGCGCCGTCACCAGCCGCGCTGCCGCGTGCTGGTGGTGGGCTCCGCCGACGCCTACGGGCTGGTCGGCGCCGAGGACCTTCCGGTACGCGAGGAGTGCCCGTTTCGCCCCCTCAACCCCTACGGCGCCAGCAAGGCGGCGGCGGACCTCATCGCCTACCAGTGGGCGCGCGGCTACGACCTCGACGTCGTGCGCATGCGCCCCTTCAACCACACCGGACCGGGCCAGCGCGCGTCGTTCGTCTGCGCCGACTTCGCCTCGCAGCTGGTCGAGATCGAGCGCGGCCGGCGGCCGCCGCGCATGACGGTGGGCAACCTGGACGCGGTGCGCGACTTCAGCGACGTGCGCGACGTCGTGGCGGCGTACGCGGCGGCGTGGCGGAAGGCGGAGCCCGGCGAAGCGTACAACGTGTGCTCCGGCGTCGGCCGCTCGGTGCGCGAGATGCTGGCGGCGCTGATCGAGCTGATCGGCCTGGACGTCGGGATCGACGTCGATCCGAATCGCCTGCGGCGCACCGACGTGCCGGTGATCGTCGGCTCGGCGGAGAAGCTGCGGCGCGAGACCGGCTGGCGGCCCCGGATCGAGTGGCGACAGACGCTCGCCGACCTCCTCGCCGACCGCCGCCGCGCGGGTACATGATTCGACGAGTCGCCCTCGCTTTTTTCCTGCTCGCCGTCGCGGCGAGCGCGGCCGCCGCCGAGCTCGCCCCCGGAGACACGCTGGGCGTGGAGAACTGGCAGGAGGCGCGGGGGCTGCTGCCGGACGAGTTCCTGCAGGCGTATCGCCGCGGCGACTTCCGCCACCAGATCGGCAATTGGAAGCTCGACCTCATCGGCGACGACCCGGTGTTCCAGAAGGCGCTGGAGGCGAACCGCGGGCGCTACGACGTAAACGCCGAGGGCTCGATCGTCGACGCGCGCACCGGCAAGCCGCCCGATTACGTCTACGCCTGGCCCTTTCCCGACATCGACGCGAAGGACCCCAAGGCGGCGGTCAAGATCGTGTGGAACTACTTCTACACCATGTACTACGCCGGCAACGCCCACTACCGCGCCGACCTGCTGTGGATCTCGCGCCACGGGCTCGACCGCTCCATCCAGGTCGACAGCTGGGTCAAGCAGTACCAGGGCCAGCACCCGCGCTTCCGGGAGAAGGACGGCGCCGGGGATCTGCTGACGCAGAGCCTGGCCGACGTCCTCGCTCCCTCCGACGTCGCCGGCATCGTGTCGCTCAGCTGGCGCTACCGCGACGCCGGCAAGCGCGACTCCGTTTGGGCCTACGTGCCCGCCCTGCGCCGCGTCCGCCAGGTCTCTCCGGCCAACCGCTCCGACGGCTTCCTCGGCTCCGACATGACGCAGGACGACGGCGCCTACTTCGACGGCAAGGTCGAGGACTTCAAGTGGAAGCTGGTCGGCGAGCAGGACCTGCTGGTGCTCTTCGACCGGCTGTCGTTCGAGCAGCCGGCGCGGCTGCGCCGCCTCCCGGGCGGCGGCTGGCGCATGATGATTCCGGGCAACGCCCGGGTCGGCTTCCAGCTGCCCGGCTGGCAGGGAGCGCCGTGGTGCCCCGTGCAGGAGGTGCTGATCCGGCGCCCGAACTGGGTCGTCGAAGCGGTGCCGAAGGACCCGTACTACCTCTATGGCAAGCTCGTCTTCCGCTTCGACAAGGACGTCTATCTCGGCAGCTACAGCACCAAGTACGACTGGAAGGGCAACCTGCTGTCGTCCTATGCGGCGGTGCGCACCAATCTGATCCGGGTCGCTCCCGGCGAGATCTGGGGCTGGGCGGGCGGCGCCGTCGCGCTGGCGCTCAACTGGAAGCTCGACCGCGCCACCACCGCCGGCATCGTCGCCGGCGAAGATGTCCCCGCCGACTCGCGCATCCCGCTCTCCCCGAGCCTCTTCTCGCTGCAGCGTCTGACGGAGCGGGGGAGGTGAGCGCAGGTGGGTGGGCCGGTAAGCGAGTGCGCCAGTGAGCCGGTATGATGCGTGTATACAGGTATGCGGGTATGCGGGGTGTGCGGGTGTGCGGATGTGCGAGTGGGGTGGGCCACGAACCGGCCCACCGGCTCACCGGCCCACTCGCTTGACAACGGCTTTTCAACTCCGCTACGTGCGAGCCGGCTGCGCGGGCATCGCATGCAGCGGCGAAAGCGCAGAATAAGGGGGTCGCTATGAAGTCGTGGCGTTTGCTGGGTCTGCTTCTCGTCTCGGGCTGTCTCGTCCTTGCCGCCGGCTGCGGTGGCTCGAACGACAGCAGCTCGGGAGTCATCGCCTTCACGCCTGCCCCGACGCCAACTCCGATTCCCAAGCTCTGCGGCAATGGCATGATCGACCCCGTCGTCGGCGAGCAGTGCGAGGCCGACACCGACTGCTCCGGCGGCGCCACGTGCGTCTGCTGCCTCTGCCTGCAGCCCGACCAGGAGCTGGGAGAGCGCGACTTCAGTCTCGCCAACAACCCCCGAGCGAGTTCCTCAGCAGCGCGCTGGGCGGCAACCGCGTTTCCAATACCGGCAGCTGGCTGCCGAGCGTCCTCAAACTCGATGGCAGGCCGGCCTGATCCGAACCTGCCTGGCGAGGAAGCGTGCTCGGCACCGGTCGCGCTCGCCGAAGACGTACTCCTCGGCTTCATCGCCGCTCGACGCCAGTGTCGCGTGCACCAAGATCTTCGCCGAGGGTAGCATGGGCGTCATCGATTGCGACGGGGGAACGGCGCAGGGGATCGAGTACTCACAGAACAGCAACGGGGCCGGCGCAAGCCGACGAGCCGATGATCATGACGGGCGTGGGGGACGGCGCTACCGCTGGACCAGGCGCCGCGAGCTTCACGGTCCCGCATGCCGTGACCATCAACCTGCCGCCGAACAAGGGATTCACGACGGCCGACTGCATGACACTCAACTACGACGACCCGCTGAACCCCGACCAGCTCGCCGCGCTCGGAATCGACGCGACCAAGGTGACGATCACCCCTCTCGGGTTCACGACCACCACGGCCATCGGGATTGTTACCAATCCGCAACCCGGTCCGATGCCCATCATGATCTCGGCCACGGGTATGAACTTCACCTGCGGCGACTGGACTACCGAAAACGGTCCCGGCGTCCTCGTAGCACCGATCTCGGGGCTGGATCAGCAGATCGGCCCCAGTCTCATCGACACCGTCGACGCGTTCGTATTGGCCGACAGAGTGCCAGCTTCGCAGTAAGCGAGCTCCCGCGGGGCCGGCTGCAGCGCCGGCCCCGCCTCGCCTTCCTTCAGGAGGCCTGTCGCCTGAATTCCCGCCGACGTCAAAAGTGACGGGGCAATTGACGAAGCGCGCTTGGAACGGTTCACAAGGGAAGCGGCCACCACGATGAAAGGCACAGCCGCTCCGAGCTAGGGTCTAGCGCTGAGACGCACGGCCGCCGCTTGTGGAACGAAAAAGGCCCTCTCGCCGGTCGGCGAGAGGGCCTTCGAACAGGAGGAACCCGCTTCGCGTCAGTTCTAACTGATAGGTCGGATGGAACCACACTTGATCGCGGTCGCGGAAGTAGACGCACCGGACGACATACCGCGGTCCGTGTTGACCGTTCCCGCGCTTCGCTCAGGAGCTGGGAACGTAGGCGTCGTTGTAGATTCGGCGCTCAGGAGAGGAGGTTCCTGCTAGCGGGTCGGCACTGCAGGCCAGCGCAGCCTGTGCCCAATTGAAGCCGAATCCGGTTATTGCGGAGTACAGACATACATAGTCCTGGTCGAACCCATAATTTCGACCGACCCCCGCAAAACTCGTCGCCCCTTGCGGATTGGTAAACTTAACGCGGTAGCGCACGTAGCTTCCACATATAGGTGCCCCATTGGCCGCCAGTAAGGGGAATCCACACGCGCGATACCAGTATGAAGATGTCCAGGGGGGCGTAGCCACCGCCCCTACGATCCACTGATACAGGGGCGGATTGCCGCTCCCGAAGGTATCCTCCGGGATCGCAATCGTAGTTCCGGTGCCAACCACAGGCCCCGCATTGTCCCATTGCTGAGACGTTCTGTTATAAACCTGAACCTGCTGTTGATTTTCACGAGCAAGGGACCCTTGGCGGCAGATTTTTTCACGAGGGTGGCAGGAAGGTGCCGCAGGAGCCTCTGCGGGCGTCCGCCGGAAAGCGCCAGGTGTAGTGCAGCTCAACCTTGACCGGACGATTGTTCCCCGCACAGAGACGCAGGGACGCAGAGAGAAGAGAACCACGTGACGAGTCCGATGAGGATCGCGGTGCTCAACGCCAGTGCGGTCGAAGGGTTCGACAACGTTCCCAAGAGATCTTTCCGGCCTTGCGTCTCGGCGCCTCTGCGCGAGAAATTGTTCTCGGATCAACGCTAACCTCTCATCAGTATGGTGCGGACGCTGCGCTCCGTGTTGAGCTTCAGGGTCGCGCTGCGGTTTCTGCGCGGAAGCTGGAGCCGCCTGGCATTCTGTCTGTGCGCCCTGGGGGCGGCCGTGGCACTGGTATGCGCCCTCGACCTGGTGAACCGGGCCGTCTATCGAGCCTTCGCCGAGGTCATCGACACGATGGCAGGGCGCGCCTCCCTACAGGTGAGCACGGGAGAGAGCGGCCTCTTTTCCGAGGATCTCGCCACCGCGATCGCCGCCGTGCCGGGGGTGGAGCTGGCGATCCCAGTGGTGGCGGCGACCGCGTTCACGGTGGAGGAAAAGCCCGAGTCGCTCACCGTGCACGCCTTCGACCTCGGCAACGAGAACGCAGTCCGGGTCTACCAGTCGGACAAGGATGACGGGCTCGAGGTCGAGGACCCGCTGGTCTTTCTGAACCAGCCCGACTCCATCATGGTGCCGCGAATGTTCGCGGAGCGACGTGGGCTTCGCGAGGAGAGCCACCTCGTACTCGACACGCCGACCGGCCGGCGCACGTTCACCGTCCGCGGCCTGCTCGAGCCCACGGGTATCGCGCGTGCCTTCGACGGAAGACTGATAGTGATGGACGTCTTCGCAGCCGAAGAAGCCTTTACCAAACGAGGCTACGTGAACCGCGTCGATATCGTGGTCGATCGGGAGGCCGATCCATCGGCGGTGGCGGTGGCGGTACGCGCGGTGCTTCCAGCGGGTCTCGAGGTCCAGACGCCGAGCCAGCGAAAGGCCGATCTGCACGCGGTGATGCGGTCCCTGCAAGCGCTTCTTCAGGGGCTGAGCCTGGTCGCCCTTGTTGCGGCCGGCCTGATCGCGTTCAGCCGCTTGAGTGTCATGTTCGAAGAGCGCGCCTGGCAGATCGGTGTGATGAGGGCGCTCGGGGCTCGCCGCAAGGTGGTATGGCGGGAGCTCGTCAAGGAGGGCCTCCTCCTCGCGTTCGGGGGCATCGCGCTCGGGATACCAGGAGGCATCCTTCTCGGGCGAGCCATCCTGCCCGCCGTCGCCGCAACGACCGCGCTGGACGCGCGTATCGTGGCTCCGCGAGCCGCGCTGTCCGTCCAACCGATATCGCTCCTGCTCGCGGTCCTGGTGGGACTCGGGGCCGCCCTGGCCGCAGCGCTCCTGCCGGCTTGGCGCGCGTCGGGCGTCAGCGTTGCGGAGGTCCTGCGCGGTCGCGGTATCGAGATGCCCGCGTGGACAGGCCGGGGAGTGACCGCCGCGAGGGCGGCGCTGCTTGCTGCTGTCGCGGTGGCCGTAGGCCTGGCCATGTCCGCCCGCGGCGCGGTGTGGAGTATGGCGGCCACCATTCTGTTGGTGCTGGCTGCGAAGAGCATTGCGGCTCCCGTGCTCCAGCTCGCCACCCGCGGCGCTCTCGGCCAAAAAGTCGCAAGACTCGGTGCCCCCTCGCGACTCGTACTCGGCAACCTGACCCGCAATCCGCGCCGCAGCGGTCTCCTGGTCGCAACAGTCGGAATCGGGCTCGGAACCGTGGTGTGGCTCACCGTCGTCGCCCATTCGTTCGAGACCTCGCTGACCGCTGTTTTCGGGCAGGCGATGCGCGCCGATCTCGTGGTGAGCTCCTCGCACGTCGGCGCGGCGCTGCTGGAGCAACCGGTCGACGACCGCCTTGCCGCCGCGCTCAAAGGGATCGACAGGGTCGAGTCGGTGGTCGGAATCCGGCTCGTCAACTGGGGGTATCAAGGTGGCCCGATCGTGATCGACGCATTCGATCCCGAGTACTTTCGCGATCCGTCTTTCGGCGAGTGGCCGCTGCTGGGGAAGCGAGCGCCGAACGCCTGGGAGGCGGTGGCTCGCGGCGAGGGCGTCGTCATCTCGACCAGCTTCGTGCACAATCTGGGCGTGCACATCGGCGATCGGCTCACTCTCGAGACCCCGAACGGCCCGTTATCGCTGGACGTTGTCGGCGTGACCACGGACTTTGCCTCTCCTCGTGGCACTGTGGAGATGAGTCGCGAGCTCTACAAGCGGCACTGGAACGATCCGACGGTGACGCGGTTCTTCGTCAGGACCGCCACGGGGAGCGACCCGGAACTGGTCACTGCGGAGATCCACAACCGGTTGGGGGGTGAGGACCGTGCCTGGCGCATCATCTCCGCGGCCAATCTGGTTCGACATTTCGGCAGTCAGGTACGGCGCGCTTTCGTGCCCGTCTACGTGCTCGCAGCCGTGATTCTCGCAGTAATCGTCTTCGGCATGATGGACAACCTGAGCGCGGGCGTTGCGGAGCGCACATGGGAGATCGGAATGCTGGGCGCGCTCGGCGTGAGGCGCCGAAGGATGCGGCTCATGCTCGTGGCCGAGGCCCTGATGATCTGTGTTCTGGGTTTCGCCGTCGCCCTCGTCCTCGGCCTGGTGGTGGGCGCGCTCTGGGTAAACGCGACGATCCCCGGACTCCTGGGGTGGGTGATCGAGCTCCGCTTCCCGCTTCTTCCGGTCTCCGGCATCTTCGCGGTCGCACTCGCAAGTGCCGCGCTCGCGGCTCTGGTGCCGGCCCGCAGGATTGCCAGCCTCGATCCCGCGACGGCACTGCGTTGGGAATGAGTAGATACAGACCGACACGGAGGTAAAGTTCATGGCAAAGCTTCTGAGCTTGAGCACCGATACGCCGCCGCATCTTCTCGACTCGGCCGAGACCGCGAGCGTCATCTCTTCACTCGTGCCCATGAGTGAGAGCAAGCGGGTGCAGCAAGCGGTTACGGCAACGGAGGTGGAGTCACGCAAGGTAACCATGCCCCTCAGGTCCATCGCCGAGTTGGGCGGCGTCGAAGCGCGCAACGCCGTATTCGAAAGCCAGGGCGTCGCGCTTGGTGATCGCGTTGCCTCGCGCGCCTTGGAAGCGGCCGGGATCGATCGCGAGCAAGTTGGGGCGCTGGTCACCGCAACCTCCACCGGCAACCTCGTTCCACCACTGGCCAGTCATCTGATCGAGCGTCTGGGGCTGCGCCGGAACATTTTCGCGGTTCCCATGAACGGCCTGGGCTGTGGAGGAGGGCTTCGGTCGCTGGCGGTGGCCTCGAGGTTGCTGCGCGAGGCGGAAGGCCCCGTACTCGTCGTTTGCGTCGAACTGCCCTCGATCTGGCTAGATCCCGTCGAGCCGTCGCCCGAAGACATTGCGACCTATCTCACGTTCGGCGATGGGGCTGCCGCCGCGGTGATTGACGCCGAGGGCCCCGGGCTGGAGCTCATGGCCAGCGGTCATGCCCACTGGCCCGATAGTCTGCACGCACGCGGTGCCCGCTTGACGCAGAACGGCTGGCGTCACTACAGCTCCCCCACCATGCCCCGGCTCCTACTCCAGCATCTGTGCGGCTCGCTGGAAGACTTCTTCACGTCGCAGGACGTCCGTGCAGCGCAGCTGGGCTTTAGCGTCGGCAGCCCTCGCGATTTGCGCCTGCTCGAGAGCGCAGCCCGGCGGCTCGCCATAGCGGCGGACGGCATGGCCGCCACACGGAAGGTATGGCGAAATCACGGCAACATGCTCTCCGCCGGCATCTTCTTTGCCCTCGGCACACTCGCTGAGAGCGCGTGCCCAAAGCACAGTGACCTCGGGATGCTCGTTGCGCTGGGCGCTGGCATCACATGCGATATGTCGCTGGTCCGCTGGGGAGATGGGATCCGTGCCTGCTGAGGCATCTCCCTCGGCTCCCGCAGTCTCGGTCCGAGACATCCATAAAACCTTCGGCCAGACGATCGCGATCGATCGTGTGAGCCTGACCGTCCCGGCAGGTGAGTTCCTCACTGTTACGGGGCCGAGCGGCTGCGGGAAGAGCACGCTTCTCAATCTGATCGCGGGGTTGGAGACGCCGACCAGCGGGACCGTGAGCGTGGCGGGCGAGGAGCTGTCGGCGCTCTCGGACGACGAGCGCACCGATCTCAGGCTCCGTCACATCGCCATGATCTTTCAGAGCTTCAACCTGTTTCCCGCTCTGTCCGTGGCCGAGAACGTCGGGCTGCCACTCGAGCTGACCGGGCTCTCCGGCCGAACGGTGAAGCGGCGCGCCGCCGCGATGCTCGAGCAGGTCGGAGTCGCGACGACGCACTTCCGCCGGCGGCCGGCGGAGCTGTCGGGCGGCGAGCAGCAGCGCGTCGCCATCGCTCGCGCCCTCGTCGATCGAGCCCAAGCTTCTCCTTGCCGATGAGCCGACGGGAAACCTCGACTCTCAGACCGCGCGCGTAATCCTGGACCTGCTTGCCGATCTCAACGCCGACCGCGGACTGACCCTGATCGCCGTGACGCACGACATGGTGGCGGCGATGAGCGGCCACCGGACGGTGGAGCTGAGGGATGGCACCATCGTCCGCGATGTACGCGGGCGCGACCGCAAGGCGGCTCCGGTGATTCCGCTGCGCAATCCGAGGTGAGGCCGGGTTTTCTTCGACTACCCTCGACTACCCCGGAATGATCTCGCGCAGAGACGCAGGGACACAGAGGGAAGAGCTCGGAATGGGTCGGGAAATTCCCTGCGTCTCTGCGCGAGATCATTCCGCGGTTCTTTTCCCAATAACTCTTGCGAACGAAAAAGGCCCTCTCGCCGGGCGGCGAGAGGGCCTCGAACGGGATTCTCGATTTCGATTCAGTTCAGCTGGTACGTCGCCCGGAACGATACCTGGTCGCGGTCGCGGAAGAAGCCGACGCCTTCGTACTCGCCGCCGATGTTGATGTAGTCGAGGCGGAACAGCAGGGAGTCGCTCCAGCGATAGGTGATCTGCGGGTGGAAGGCGTAGGTGCCGCGGACGTTCTGGATCCAGGTGACCTGCGGGCTCAGGCGGCCGTGCATGTAGTCGGTGATCAGGGTGATCTGCGCGAACGCCTCGACCTTCTTCTGCTGCACGAAGTCGTTGGGAACGGGCGTCACGCCCGATGACGTCGGTTCCCGGCTTGCGCTGGCCGCCGTAGCGGAAATCCTTCAGGCCCGTCTCGTCGAGGTTGTACGCGCCCACCTGGGAGACCGACATGGTGAAGCTGTTGGTCGGGTTGAGCGGCCGGAAGAAGAAGAAGCGGTCGAGCCCGATCTCCCAGCGCAGGATGTCCGCAACTGGGACCGTGCCGGCGTCGGTGACCGGGCTCTTTCCATTCGGGTTCGCGATGTTCAGGTTGTACTCGGGGATGAATCCCGGCTCGTTCTCGAACATACTGCGCGTTGAGGCGGATGATGCTGTCGAGCGGCTCGAAGAAGAACGTGCCGGCGAGACCGTACACGGTGATCCGCTTGTGGACGAGCTCGGTCACGAACAGCGGGCTGCAGCTCGAGAAGGGGGAGCAGACCGGCTGCGCTGCGTTCGCGGCTCCCGCCGTTCCCGGCTTGACGATGACCGGAGCGGTATGACGGGGGACCGGCTGCTGCGGAAAGGTCGTGTACAGCCAGGCCTGCAGGGTGAAGAAGCGGTTGAGGACGGTCTGGAAGCGGAAGCCGTAGCGACTGTTCTGGAACTTCTGCTCCGGCGTGTGGTCGAAGAGGATGAACTGGTAGCTCTCGTTCGGAAACCCGCTGCTGAACTGCGGGTTCTTGCCGCGCGCCGCGTACGGGCTGGCGGTGAGGATGGGGATCTGGGCCGTCGTGGTGTCGATCCAACCGGGCACCCAGTAGGCCTCGACGAAGCCGCTCGACAGCGGTCCCAGGGTGTCGAAGAGGTTGTAGCTGGAGCGGATCGTCCACAGCGGGATGCGCGCCTCGTCGATGTCCTCGTACAGGCCCGGCGCGGCCAGCCTGATGTCGAACGGGTTGGTCTGGTCGAGCAGGGCGATGGTGTCCGACTCGCCCCAGGAGATCGCCTGCCGTCCGAGGCGCAGGAAGAAAGGCCCCTTGCTGTAGCTCAGGTAGAGCTCGTTGATGCGGCGGTCGAGGGCGTAGAAATCGCGCGGGTTCTCGAGGTGGCTGTGGGGCAGGAGCTGCTTGATGTTGTCGACCAGACAGCTGCCGGGCACGGTGCTGCTGCAGCCCGCCGGCACGTTCAGCTTCGGCCCGCTCAGAAACCACGCGCCGGCAGGTGCGCACACGCCGCCCATACAGTCGGAGTTCGAATTGCACGACTGCCCCGCGTTGGTCGAGTTGGGCGAGCAGATGCCGTTGCTGTAGTTCTCGAAGTTGTCGTTGATGTGCTTCTGCACGTCGTTGAACTGGCCCGAGCCGTAGTCGTAGATACCGTCGTAGAAGCCCCAGGCGGCGGCGCGGAAGCGGAAGTCGTCGGGCGCGAGGAAGTCGAGGAAGCTTCCCTTCATCCAGGTGGTGTACGGGGTCAGCTTCGCGTCGAGCTCGGGGTTGAAGAAGTTGCGGTGCTGGACGAGCTGCCCGGTCTTGGCCGTGGGTACGGTGTCGATCTCGGAGTTCTCCGTCCGGATCGAGGCCTGGCTGTAGATGCGTGCCCGGAACGTGATGTTCTGATCCTCGTCCAGGTAGATGGCGCGCGCGCTGCTCGACACCAGCAGCAACAGCATCGTCCAGCAGGCGAGTGCCGCAAGCCTGTCCAGCCCGGGTCGCTGCGTTCTGACCATGTCCCCCTCCTTTGCCTCGCGCGGCTCCGCGGTCGCCGCTCGCCCACTCACGGCACAGCGTTCGCGCCGGCTCTCGAGCCGGCCTCCGCCGATACCGATCGCCCCTGCCGGCGCCTCACCGCCGCGAGCATCTCTCGCGCTTCCGGAGGCCGCCCGTGGCCGCGCCGCCGCGACCCGTTCCCCTCGTGTGTCGCACAGGCGCTCCGCCACGGGCGCCCGAGGCAACAGGAGGTCGTCGCGTCTCCGATTCGAGAGCGCGGGCTCGTGCCGCTCGACCTCACCGTCCCCCTGTTCTCTCTCACAACGAGGAACCCCGATTCCCAACCCGTTGTATCAATTGATCAATTGACGCCGCGTTTTAGACTCCGCCTCGCGAGCGTGTCAAGAGCAGAACGCCGCGGCGGCGCTTGCGGGCGTCCCAGCGCAGTCGACAGGTGCCCGGCGGCGTCGATGGTGAGGAGAATCGCGCCGTCGAGATCGGTTCGCCACACTGTGATGCGGCGCCTCTCGTACTCCGCGAGCACGCTGGCGTGCGGCATGCCGAACCGGTTGTCGTAGCCGCAGGAGATGATCGCCAGGCGCGGCGAGACCGCGCCGACGAAGGGCGGCGTGCTGGAGGTGCGGCTGCCGTGGTGCGGCACCGCGAGGACGGTGCTCGCCAGCCCGCCGCGCTCGGCGACGATCAGGGCGCGCTCGCCCTCGGCCTCCAGATCGCCGGGCAGGAGCAGCGTAGTCGGCCCGTAGCGCAGCTGCAGCACCAGCGAGCGGTCGTTGTCGCTGCCGGCGGCCGCCCGCCGCGGATGGAGGACCCGCACGTCCACTCCCCCGATGTCGCGATGAAAGCCGCGCGTCACGACCTCCGGCGGAGGGCCGCGCGCGCGCACGTCGTTCCAGAAGCGTTCGAACAGGACGCCGCGGCTCCGCGCGCCGTTCCACCACAGGGCCCGCGGCGAGAACGCCTTCACCAGGAAGTCGAGGCCGCCGAAATGGTCGAAGTCGGGGTGGCTCAGCACCAGGGTGTCGACGTGCGCGATCTTGCGGCGCCACAGGAAAGGGGCGAGGAGGCGCTCGCCGACGTCGAAGGTCGCCGACAATCCGCCCCCGTCGACGACCATGACCTGAGAGCCGGGGAACTCGACGACGGTGCTGGTTCCCTGGCCGACGGACAGAAACGTCACCCGCAAGACGGTGCGGTGGAAACGCCGCGCCCACCAGTAGCCGGCATCGGCCGCGACCAAGACCAGGGCCGCGGCGAGCAGCGCGCGCCGGCGACGGCCACCGGCGAGGAGTAGGGCCAGCAGGACGTAGGCGAGCGCGATCTCGAGCCGCGTGGGCGTGACGACGCGCACGGCGGCGAACGGCAGGGCGGCGAGGCCGGCGACCAGCCGGTCGGCAACCGCGACCACGGCACCCGCGACGCGAAGCAGGAACGCACCGAGCGGCGGCACGACGGGTACCGCGAGGACGCCGAGCAGACCGATGCCGACCGGCAGCAGGCCCAGCAGCGGCACCACCACCGCGTTGGCAACGATGCCGACGAGCGAGATGCGGTTGAAGTGGCGGATGGCGAGCGGCGCCGTACCGACGACGGCGCAGGCGGTCACGGCGTTGTAGAGGACGAACCAGCGCAGCAGGCGCCAGCGCGGCCCGCGCAGGCGGACCAGCCGGCGCTCCTCCCAGTCGTTCCACCACGCCGCCACCCGCCGCATGCCGAGAACCAGGGCGAGCACGGCGGCGAAGGAGAGCTGAAAGGAGATCTCGAAGATCGACCCGGGCCACAGCAGGCTGATCCCCGCCGCCGCCGCGGCCAGCCCCGCCAGCCAGTCGCGCTGCCGGTCGACCAGCGTCGCCAGCATGACCAGCAGCACCATCGTCACGGCACGCGCCGTGGCCGTGCTGCCGCCGGCGATGGCAGCGTAGAGCAGCACGGGCACCGCGCCGAATCCCATCGCGAGCTTGGGGACGTTGGCGGTCAACAGCAGCCACTCGCTGCGCGCCAGAAGCCACCGGGCGCCGGCGTAGCCCGCGCCGGCGACGATGCCGACGTGCAGCCCGGAGATCGCCAGGACGTGGCTGACCCCGGCGCGGGCGTAGCGGTCGCGGACCTCCGGGGCCAGGGCTCCCGACTCGCCGAGGAGCAGCGCGGCGAGGATCGACGCCTGCGGCTGGCCGACGTTGCGATCGATGGCGCGCGACGCACGGGCGCGCCAGGCCTCCAGAAGACGGGCCGGCCACGGCTCGCCTCCCGGCGTCCGCCGCCAGCGCCGGTCGTCCGCCGCGAAACCCGTGACGTAGATGCGCCGCCGCGCCAGGAAGGCCTCGTAGTCGAACTCGCCCGGGTTGCCGAAATTGCGCGGCGCCCGCAGCCGCAGCACCCCCTGCGCGCGGTCGCCGCGCCGCCACGACCGCTCCGCCCGCCGCAGCGAGACAAGCACCCGCCCGCTCGTCCGCCGCCAGTCGCCGCCACGCCGAATCTCCGCCGCCTCGATCAGCAACCGCGCCTGCCCGTGCGGCCGCGCCGTGCGCGCGACCACCCGCCCGCGCATCTCGACGGTCGATCCGGCGTAGTGGCGCACGTGACCCGCCGGCAGTCGTGGATGCAGGAGCCGATCCACCTGCGTGTGCCCGGCGGCGGCGGCGAGCAGCGCCAGGGCGGCAACGGCGACCGGCGGCCGGCGAACCAGAAACGCCAGCAGGCAGGCGACGACCGCCAGCCCCGGTCCGGGCGTCTGCGGCGCCACCGCCTGCCCGAGCAGCAGCCCGCCGGTCATCCAGTAGAGCGGTAGCGGCAGCCGGAAGAGGCGCGCCCCGCACGGCGGCGAAGGCCCGGCGCGGCGAGACATCCCGAGAGAACACGCGCCATGATCCCCCGCGGCGGATGGATTATCAAGTAGACAAATAATATAATTATGCTCTTTACAGACTAGAAAGTATTCTATACGCTTCACGCGTACCGGCTTCCACGGGCTTCACAGAGGAGCGGCGTTGAGCGCCGCGAGGAGGAGAGACATGCAGAGAACGATGAGGAGAACGATGCTGGGGCTGCTGGCGGTCATGGCACTGCTGGCGGGGCAGGTGGTGGTGGCGAAGGCGGAGAGCCCGGCCCTGAACATCAACACGGCTTCGGCGCAGGAGCTGGCCTCCATCAAGGGCATCGGTCCGGCCAAGGCCAAGGCGATCGTCGACCACCGCGAGGCGAACGGAGCCTTCAAGAGCGTGGACGATCTGAAGATGGTGCGGGGGATCGGGGACAATCTGCTCGAGCAGCTGCGTCCCCAGGTGACGGTGGGAGGGGAGGCGAAGACCGGCAAGTCCGCGAAACACTGACGTTCATCAACGGCGCCGCCCGTGGAAGCCGGCGCCCCTCTCGGCACAAAAGTCCGGAATGAATCTCGCGCCAAGACGCAGAGACGCCAAGCCAACGGAATGACTGAAAATGAGATCGGGACGGTCGTTGTCGATGCGGCCATAGCCGTGCACCGCATCCTGGGACCCGGCTTACTGGAGTCGGTGTACGAGTTGATTCTGGCGCACGAGCTGCGCCGGCGTGGCTTGGCCGTTGAGCGACAGGTAGCCGTTGCGATCGTGTACGGTGGAGTGAAATTCGACGAAGGTTTCCGGGCGGATATCTTGGTTGAGGGAAAGGTCATTCTCGAGCTCAAGTCCGTGGAGCAAGCCACGGCTGCTCACCGCAAACAGATCCAGACGTACCTGCGGCTGACGGGGTGCAAGCTCGGGTTTCTGCTGAACTTCGGTCAGGCCCTAATGAAGGATGGGATCAGCCGAGCGGTGAACGGGATCGAGGAATATTGACTCTGCGTCTTGGCGTCTTGGCGCGAGATTCTCCGCCGGAGTGGCGGATGTGCGGAGTCCGGTTGACAACTCGGGCACGATGCTGCATTCGAGCGCTTGATTAGACCAGTTGATTGAATCTCGCCGCGATCGACTTCGCGCGAGGTCTCTTTCCGAGAAATGCGGGGTCAGGAGCGACGGCGGATGGCGAATCCGAGCGGCAAGTACGCGATCGTCGGGGTCGGCACCTCGCGCTTCGGCAAGCTGCAGGGCGTGAGCTCGATGGGCTTCACGCTCGAGGCGAGCAAGCGGGCGCTGGAGGATGCGGGCCTGTCGCGCGACGCGGTCGACGGCGTCCTGGTGATGATGCCGGCGGTGATGGGCGAGCAGCACGGCTGGGCGGCGCGCGTGGCGGCGTACCTGGGGATCGAGCCGACCTTCTCGGCGACGATGGACATGGGCGGCGCCACGGCATGCGGCAGCGTGCAGACGGCGATGGCGGCCATCGACGCCGGATACTGCCACACGGTTCTGTGCTGCTTTGCCACCCAGAACTGGCCGCAGGGCGTCGTCATGCAGCTCTTCGGCTCCGAGTTCCAGGTGCCGTACGGCGACGTCGGCGCCATCACCCTGATGGCGCACATCAAGCGCCGGCAGCAGTTCGACTTCGGCTGGCGGGACGAGCACTACGGCCGCATCGCCGTCACCTGGCGCAAGCACGCACAGCTCAATCCGGACGCGCAGATGCGCAAGCCGATGACGCTCGACGACTACCTCGGCTCGCGCTGGGTGGCGGAGCCGCTGCGCCTGTTCGACTGCTGCCCCAACACCGACGGCGGCGGGGCCTGCCTGGTCACCTCGCTCGAGCGCGCGCGCGATCTGGCGAAGGCGCCGGTACGCCTGCTCGGCGCCGGACAGTCGCACGCCTCCGAGATCATCCATCCGATCGGCCGCGACGCCGAGCGCATCGGCGGCGCCCGGGCGGCCGATCTGGCGTACGGCATGGCCGGCGTGACGCCGCGGGACATCGACGTCGCGCAGCTCTACGACGCCTTCACGCCGCGCGTCGTCCACGACCTGGTCGCCTACGGCTTCTGCAAGCCGGACGAGGTCGGCGCCTTCATCGAGGCCGGCAACCTGGACTTCGGCGGCTCCCTGCCCTCCAACACCGCCGGCGGCCTGCTGTCGGAGGGACACCTCTCCGGCTTCGGCCACGTCCGCGAGGGCGTCCGCCAGCTGCGCGGCGAGTGCGGCGATCGCCAGGTGAAAGACGCCGAGCTCTGTCTGGTGACCGGCTACGGCGGCGCCCCCCACGAGGCGCCGCCGACCGTGAGCTACAGCGCCCTGGTCCTGGGGAAATAGACGGTGAGCCGGTGAGCGGGTATGCCGGTGAGCGGGTTTGTGGGTGTGTAGATGTGTGGGTGTGCGGGTACGCGGGTATGCCGATGAGAGAATGTACCGGCTCACCCGCTCACCGGCATACCGGCTCACTGGCTCACCCGCTCACCTTCCCTGTGAGGTGCTCATGTTCGTGATCGAGAAACCGCTTCCGCGTCCGAACGAGGACAGCGCCCCGTTCTGGGAGGCCGCCCACAAGGGCGAGCTGCGCATGCAGAAGTGCGGCGACTGCGGGCACGTGCGCTTCCCTCCCGCGCTGCTCTGCTCGCGCTGCCTGTCCGAGAAATCGGCGTGGGTGCGGCTCAGCGGCCGCGGCACCGTCTTCAGCTGGATCGTCATCCACCAATCGCAGCACCCGGCCTTCAACGCCGACACGCCCTACAACGTCGCCATCGTCGAGCTGGAGGAGGGCCCGCGCCTGCACACCAACATCGTCGACTGCCCGAACGACCACATCCACATCGGCCTGCCCGTCGAGGTGGTCTTCGAGAAGGTCTCCGACGATACCTCACTGGTGAAGTTCCGCCCCCGCACCCGGGATGCGTGAGAAAGGCAACCACGAAGAATCGAAGAAAAAGGCAACCACGGAGTGACCAGGTTCGTCCCCCGTCCAAATCGATGAATCCCTGTTCCCTTCTTTTCTTCGTGAGCTTCGTGTGATCTTCGTGTCCTTCGTGGTGAGATCTTCTTTTTCTTGTGCGATCTTTTCACCAGTCCTTCGTGGTGAGATCTTTTTTCGGCTCGGCGCCGAGTCGTTTCGCACCGACGTGAGACGAGCGGAGGAATCTGCATGGCGGTACGAGTGAAGCGGAAGCTGAAGCGGGCGCCTCGCCCGGCCGCGCGGCCGGCGGCGCGCCGCAAGGCGCGCAAGGCGTCGAACCGCATCGACCCAGTGACCGCCGAGATCATGCGCGGGGCGATGGAGACGGTCTGCTACGAGATGGCGACGCACGTCAGCCTCACCGCCACCACGCCGATCCTGAACCAGTCCAACGAGCGCAACGCGACCATCCTCGACGCGCGCGGCGCGCTCGCCGCGCTCGAGCGTCGGCATCCCGCAGTTCATGCTCAGCTCCACCCTGCCGGTGCGCTTCGCCCTCGAGTTCTTCGGCGCCGACGGTCTCTACGACGGCGACGTGCTGGTCGCCAACGACCCCTACCACGGCGGCGGACACCTGCCGGACTACAACATCTTCGCGCCCGTCTTTCACCGACGGCGAGCTGGTGCTGATCGCCTCCATCCAGTGCCACCACGCCGACACCGGCGGCGGCATGCCGGGCGGCTACAACGTCGACGCGCAGCGACATCTGGGCCGAGGGCGTGCGTTTCCCGGCGGTGAAGATCTTCGAGAAGGGCGTCGAGCGCCGCGACATCTCGTACTTCATGAAGGTCAACAACCGCACGCCGACCTTCATCGGCGACCTGCGCGCCCAGGTCGGCGCCGCGCAGCTCGGCGTGCGCCGCCTGAAGGAGGTGATCGAGCGGCACGGCGTCGCCGCCGTGCGCGCCGCCTCCGAGTACATGATCGACTACGCCGCGCGCCGCTTCCGCGAGGAGGTCGCGCGCTGGCCGGACGGCGTCTACGAGTCCGACGCCTACGTCGACCACGATCCGAAGGGGAACCCGGACATCCACATCCACTGCAAGATCACCGTGCGACGGGGAGAAGCTGACCGTCGACTTCACGCGGCTCCGACAGCGCGCGACAACCTGCAGGCGTACTCGACCTTCGGCAACACGCGCGGCTACGTCGTGGCGCAGATCGCCAGCATGATGGACCCGTCGATCCCCAAGAACGAGGGCTTCTTCGACTCGATCGACCTCATCGTGCCCGAGGGCTGCTGTCTCAACCCGCCGCCCGAACAAGTCCGTCGCCGCCGGCACGCACCATCCCGGGCACCGAGGTCGGGCGAGGCGATCGCCATGGCGCTCGAGCAGGTGATTCCCGAGCGCTGCTGCCCGCAGATCTACAAGATGGGCATGCCGACGGTGATCTTCGGCACCAACCCGAAGACCGGCCAGCTCTTCATCGACCACTCCGTCGACACCTTCGGCGCCTACTGCGGCGCGGTGCACGGCCAGGACGGCTGGGGCGCCATGAACGTCAGCTTCGGCAACCTCATCCGCGCCACCGGCGAGATCAACGAGAGCATCTTTCCGGTTCGCCACCTGTCGCGCGACTACGCCACCGACACCGGCGGTCCCGGCCAGTGGCGCGGCTGTCCCGGCACCCTCTACGTGAAGCAGATCCTGGCGCCGTCGCAGGTCTACACCTACGTCGTCGGCACGAAGTACCCGATGCCGGGCATCGCCGGCGGCCGGCCCGGCGCGCCGAACGAGCTGCGCCTGCGCGTCGGCGGCCCGCACGAGCAGGAGGTCGAGACCACCGCCTTCTACGTCCCGCACGAGCCCGGCGAGTGCTACGCGTACCGCTACGGCGGCGGCGGCGGCTGGGGCGATCCGCTCGAGCGCGAGCCCGAGAAGGTGCTCGACGACGTCCTCGACGAGTACGTCTCCGAGGAAGGCGCCCGCCGCGACTACGGCGTCGTCCTGACGGGTTCGCTGAAAGAGCTGGACCTCGCCGTCGACGAACCCGCCACGCGCACCCTCCGCAGCACGAGATGCGCCGAAGCAGTTCTCCCCGCAACAGCGTAACAACCTAACACCCTAACAACCTGCCGTTCGATGTATCGCATCGGCATCGACGTTGGCGGCACCTTCACCGATCTCGTCCTGGCCCGCCGCGGACGGATCGATTCGGCTCGGCAAGAGCGCCACGACGCCGCAGGACCAGTCGGTCGGCGTCCTGAACGGCATCCGATGGCTGGCGGAGCAGGAGGGGCTGGAGACGGGCAAGCTGCTGGCGCGCACCGGCGCGATCGTGCACGGCACCACCACCGCCGACAACACGATGATCGAGATGAGCGGCGCCGTCACCGGCCTGATCACCAGCGCGGGGCACCGCGACGAGATCGAGCTGCGGCGCGGCTTCAAGGAGGACATCTGGGACCCGGCCCTGCCGCCGCCGCCCGCCGATCGCGCCGCGCCGCCGCCGCATCGGCGTGCCGGAGCGCCTCGACTACGAGGGCAACGTCGTCACGCCGCTCGACGAGGAGGCGCTGCGCGCGGCGCTGCGGCGCCTGAAGAAGCAGGGCGTCGAGTCGCTCGCCATCGTCTTCCTGTTCTCCTTCGTCAACCCGGCGCACGAGCGGCGCGCGCGGGAGATCGCCACCGAGGAGTGCCCCGGCGTCAGCCTCTCCCTCTCGCACGAGGTGATGCCGTCGGCGCCGGAGTTCGAGCGCACCAGCACGACGCTGGTCAATGCCTACGTCGGGCCGCGCATCGAGCGCTACCTGGGCCGCCTGGTCGACCGCCTGCGCGAGGCGGGCTACGACCGCGACCTGCTGGTGATGCAGTCGAACGGCGGCATCATGACGCCGGACTACATCGCGCGCCGCCCGGTGACGGTCCTGTCCTCCGGCCCGACCGGCGGCGTGATCGCCGCCTGCGCCGTGGCGTCGACGGCGAAGACGACCGACTTCATCTGCGCCGACATGGGCGGCACCAGCTACGACGTCTGCCTCATCCGCGGCGGCCAGCCGGAGATCAAGGCGGGATGGAACTGGCACCACCGCTACCTGGTCGGCCTGCCGATGGTGGACATCCAGTCGATCGGCGCCGGCGGCGGCTCCATCGCGTCGGTCGTCGCCGGCTCGCTGCAGGTCGGTCCGCGCAGCGCCGGCGCCGTGCCCGGTCCGATCTGCTACGGCCGCGGCGGCACCGAGCCGACGGTGACCGACGCCAACCTGCTGCTCGGCTACCTCAACCCGGGCGACTTCTGCGGCGGCACCATGCAGCTGCGCACCGAGGGCGTCGCCGCGGCGATCGCCGAGCAGGTGGCGCGACCGCTCGGGCTCGACGCGGTCGAGGCGGCGCACGGCATCTACCGCCTGGTCAACGCCAGCATGGCCAACGCCATTCGCCGCGTCGCGGCGCAGCGCGGCGCCGATCCGCGCGCCCTGACCATGGTCGCGTACGGCGGCAACGGCCCCGTTCACGCCACCGCGCAGGCCGACGAGCTCGGCATCGGCACGGTGCTGGTGCCGAAGGTGGCGCCGGCGTTCTCCGCCCTCGGCCTGCAGCTCTCCGACCACCTGGTCGACGAGATCCGCGCCTACATCACGCCGGTCGGCGGGGCCGACGTAGGCCGCGTCGCCGAGCTGTTCGCCGACATGGAGCGGGCAGCGCGCGGCGTTCTCTCGCGGCGACGCGGCGCGCACCGCAAGATCGAGCTGCGGCGCTTCTTGAACCTCTGCTATCCCGGCCAGACCTTCGACATGGCGGTGCCCGTCACCTCGACCAACGGCCGGCTCAACCGCGCCGCGCTGGACGCCACGGTCGAGCAGTTCCACCGCATGCACGAGGAGCTGCACACCTACGCGTCGCGCGACGAGGAGCCGATCCTGCGCGGCCTGCGCCTCACGGCGATCGGCGTGACGGACAAGCCGCGCCTGCCGACCTTCGGCCGCTCCTCCGCCGCGGCCCCTCTGAAGGGCCGCCGCAAGGCTTACTTCGGCGGCAAGTTCGTCAACGCGCCGATCTACGACGGCCCGCGCATGCGCGTCGGCCACGCGGTGCGCGGCCCGGCGATCATCGAGGAGCCCTTCACCACGATCGTCCTGCACCCGCGCCAGACGGCGGCGCTGGACCGGTACGGGAATTACCGGATCACGGTGAAGTGAGAAGAAGGGAGTCAGAAGAAGGGGGTTACGCTGCTAGGGGGCTAGCTGCTGGGGGGCTCAGTCCAGATCTAGCGCCCTCGCGCTTCGAAGAGATCGTCGCTCCAGAGTCGGCGGGCGGACGCCCCGCGCTGCTCAACCTCTGCGCTCGCGACCTTCAGACCCAGCCGTCGGCGGTCAACCAGCGTCGCGCTTCGTCCAGAAACTGCCGTGCGCGGCCGACCGCCTGTGTGGCCTCGTCGGGCTCGATCTCCAGGAAGTCGTCGTAGTCACCGATCTCGCGCGTGCGGCGGCCCTGGCCGAGCCAGCGGCCGAGCTGCACGTCGAGCGCACCGGTGCGCACGAAGTGCTCCGCGAAGACAGCGGCAACGCCGGCATGGGAGCGCGCCGTCAATCCTCGCGCGGCGAGGAGGGCGCGCGCCGCATGGAACATGGCGTAGTAAGCGCGCGACGCGGCGTCGTCGTAACGCGCCTCGGCCAGATCCGCGTCGGCGGTAGCGAGCTTGGCGGCCGCTTTCTTCAGGCGGGCGCGGACGATGGCGCGCCGCTCCTCGTCCATAAGGCCTCCCCCTCGCGCTCGACAGCCGCGATGAGCTCCGAGCCCGCCGCACGCGCCGCAGCGTATGCCGTCGCCGGGTACAGCGTGAACACCAGCGCGCGGCGCGACTCCATGGTGACGTCGAAGGCGATGGCGTCGAGACCGTCGCGAAGGTCCGGTCGCGTGTCCTCGGTAACGACCAGCACGTCGACGTCGCTGTCCGGTCCATCGGTGCCCCGCACGACCGACCCGAACAGCACTACGCTGCGAATGCGGTCGCCGAAGGATTCGCCGGCGCGGCGAGCAAACGCCGCGGCGGCGGCGCGACCCACTTGTGTCCAGGGGGTCATGAGCGAGGCGTACCACGCGGCTCGAAACGGGACAAGGAAAGGTCGCGCGTGACCTCGTCACGGCACGCCACGACCCGACCGAGTTGCGCGGCTCGTACCTCAACGAGGTGGATCCCCGCCATCGACTGGTGGCCGTCGAGCTCTCCATGAAGGATCGGCCTACAAGAGCGACGGGCGGGCTGGTCAGACCCGCATGAGGCGCGAAGCGCAGGTGGCTGGGCCGCAAGGCACCGCGCTGACAACCGCCGACTCCTGACTGCGGATGATTCACCCGATCGCGGGCTTCTCCGCCGCTGCCGCCTGCAGACTGCAGACAGCCGACTTCCCTCGCCCCACCCGTCACGGAAAGCGAAACAAGAAGAGCTGCGTCGCATAGGCGACCAGTCGCGGCTCTTCCGTGCCCTCGGCGCCGCAGTCCCACAACGCCATGTCGGCCGACGCGTAGCCGTCGCCCGCATGCCGCTGCGCCCGAACTTGCGTGCGGGCCAGAAACGGCCTCCCCATTGCCGCGCTCGCTACCCGGCCGTACGTGTCGGGTCAAGCCAAGCGATCCTACGATCGTGTCATCGCGCCAGTCGTTGCGTGTCCGCCGATCTGCGGTTTACCCACCGCTGAAGGCGCTCAGCCGGCCTGCGGCGTCGGCGAGCCCGCCGCGCCACCTTCGCTGTCCGAGGACCTTCATAGGCAACTCATCGCTTCGAAGAGCGGCTCGTCGCGAGTCCATGAACACGAGTACGATCACAGGCCGGCCAAGTCGGACCAGAAGGTTCACGATGAGACCTTTGCACCGCTGGGGGTGGCCGACATCGTCGTGACCGCAGCCCAAAGCGCCGTTCGACCTTCGCATTCTTGCGTCTGCGCCTGGACAGCCTTCGGGGCGGTTGTCTGCTTTTGTCCAGGACAGTATCTTGACAGACGCGCCGCCGCGCGCTAGACGTTCCATACGGCGTGACGAGCGCCGATCCCGGAGGGTGGACCACGATGGAAAATGCGCTTGCGACCGAAAAATCGGCGGCCTGGACGATCGGGCGCCGTCTTCCGGACGTCGCTGCCCGGCTCATGCTGCAGAGGCTGAAGGGCTGGCGTCATGGTTCCATTGTGCTCGAGCTGCCCGACGGCACGATGCGCCGCTACGGCAACCAGCGCTCGGAGCGACCGGTTCACCTGCGCGTTCACGACTGGCGTTTCTTCAGCCGCACGCTCCTCGGCGGCGACATCGGCGTCGGTGAATCGTACATGGCCGGGGAGTGGGATTGCGCCGACCTCCCCGAGCTGGTCCGACTCTTCCTTCTCGACCAGAGCGCGATCGACTACCGTTCGCCCCTGCTGTGGCTCTCGCGCGTCGCACACTGCGGCAGGCGGATTCTCGATGCCAACACGCGGTCCGGCAGCCGCCGCAACATCCGCTACCATTACGACCTCAGCAACGAGCTGTTCGCGACGTTTCTGGACGACTCCCTGACGTACAGCGGCGCCGTCTTCTCCGGACCCGCCGCGACCCTGGGCGACGCACAGAGCGAGAAGATCGACGGCGCCTGCCGCGCTCTCGACCTGCGCCCGGGACAGCACCTGCTCGAGATCGGCTCCGGCTGGGGATCGCTCGCCATGCACGCCGCCCGCGCCTACGGATGCCGCGTCACCTCGCTGACCCTCTCCGAGCAGCAGCTCCGCTTGGCGCGCGAGCGTGCCAGGCAGGCGGGTCTGGCGGGGCAGATCGATTTCCGTCTGTGCGACTACCGCGACGCGCGCGGTTCCTACGACCACGTCATTTCCATCGAAATGCTCGAGGCCGTGGGCGCGAAGTACTACGACGCCTTCTTCAAGTCCTGCGACCGTCTCCTGCGACCGGGCGGGCGCATGTTCCTGCAGGCGATCACCGTGCCGGACCGTCGCTTCGATGCCTATCGGAAGCAGTTCGACTGGATCCGCAAGTACATCTACCCGGGCGGATGCCTCGCATCGGTGGGCGCCATCGGCGCGGCCCTGAAGAAGACCGACCTCCAGATCGAGTGGCTTCGCGACATCGGCCCGCACTACGCGCCCACGCTGCGGCACTGGCGCGAGCGCTTCCTCGGCCGCCTGGCGGAAGTTCGGCGGCTCGGCTTCGACCAGCGTTTCGTCCGCATGTGGGAATTCTACCTGGCGAGCTGCGAGGCCGCGTTCGCAACCCGCTACATCGGCAACGTCCAGATGCTGCTCGGTCGCTCGCTCGAGCCGCGCCGGCTGCCGGTCTGAGGAGACCCCAATGCGCATCGCCATCATCGGTACCGGCATCTCCGGAATGGTCTCGGCCCATCTGCTCGGGCGCGAGCACGACGTGACGGTTTTCGAGGCCAACGACTACATTGGAGGTCACACCAACACGGTGCGCGTCGAGCAGGACGGGCAGACCTTCGATGTCGACACCGGCTTCATCGTCTACAACGACCGAACCTACCCGAACTTCGTGCGCCTGCTCGACATCCTCGGCGTCGCGTCGCAGCCGACGTCGATGAGCTTCAGCATCCGCTGCGACCGCAGCGGGTTCGAGTACGGCACCGCGTCGCCCCGCGCCTGGTTCGCGCAGCGCGCCAATCTGATTCGGCCGCGCTTCTACCGAATGCTGCGCGACATCCTGCGTTTCAACCACGAGGCTCCACGCCTGCTCTCTCCCGGCATCAAACAGATCGCTCTGGGAACTTACCTCGGCGCCGCCGGCTACTCGCGCGAGTTCATCGATCGATACATCGTTCCCATGGGCGCGGCGATCTGGTCCACCGATCCCCTTCGCGTTCTCGAGTTTCCGGCCTCGCATTTCGTCCGCTTCTTCCGCAACCACGGTCTCCTTTCTCTCCGTGATCAACCGCGCTGGCGGGTGATCCGCGGCGGATCGGCGCGTTACGTCGAACGGCTGATCGCCCCGTTTCGCGACCGGATCCGCCTGCGCTGCCCCGTGCAACGAATACGCCGCGCCCCGAGCGGCGTCGAGATCACCCCTCGACAGCATCCGCCGGAGACGTTCGACCGCGTCGTGCTCGCGACTCACAGCGATCAGGCGCTGCGCTTGCTCGCCGACCCGACACCCGCCGAACGAGACATTCTGGGCGGAATCACCTACCAGCGAAACGAAGCGGTTCTTCACACCGACTCCAGCTTGCTGCCCAACAGCCCGGATGCATGGGCGGCCTGGAACTACCGCATTCCCCGCGAGCCGGGGCCGGTCGCGGTGACCTACAACATGAACCTGTTGCAGGGGCTCCGCTCCCGGCGGCCGTTCTGCGTCACGCTCAACAGCGAGGGCGCCATCGACCCGGCCCGTGTCCTGCGCCGCATTTCGTATCACCATCCGGTCTTCACGCCGCGCGCCGTGGCAGCACAGACGCGCCACGCCGAAATCAACGGCGCGAACCGCACCTTCTATGCCGGCGCGTACTGGGGCTTTGGATTCCACGAAGACGGCGTCAACAGCGCCCTTGCCGTGGGCCGCTGTCTCGGCCTCGGGCTGGGCGGCTCGCTCGTGCGACTGGACGACTACCGAGGTCGTCGCGCCGCGCGTGCACGTGGAGGTCGCCTTGCTTCCTGAATCGAGCACGCCCGTCAGTTGCCTGTACACCGGCGCGGTGCAGCACCGGCGCCATGAGCCGGTGCGCCATGACTTCCGCTATCACCTGTGCCTGGCGTTCCTGGATCTCGACGAGCTACCGCATCTGGACGGACTCGAGCCGCTGTGGGGCTACGAGAAGCGCGCCCCGATCTCCTTTCGGCGGACGGACCACTTCGGGGACCCACGCCTGGCTCTCGATCAGGTGGTTCGAGACGTGGTCGGACAACGGACGGGCTCGCGCCCCTCCGGACCCATACGTCTTCTCACCTGCCCCCGCCTCTTCGGGTACTGCTTCAACCCGCTCAGCTTCTACTTCTGCTACGGCGCGAACGGTTCCGAGATCGAATGCATCGTCGCCGAGGTGACGAACACCCCGTGGCTCGAGCGCCACTGCTACGTGCTACCCGTCCCCGCCCACCGGCGCCGCGAGAGAGTCCACGGCTTCGTCACGGCGAAAGAGCTGCACGTCTCGCCGTTCATGGACATGCATCAGGATTATCATTGGCGCGTGACTGCGCCCGGCGATCGCGTCTCCGTGCACATCGCCAACCGTCGCGACGGGCGGAAGCTGTTCGATGCGAGCATGACCCTCCGGCGCCAGGCTCTGACCCGCGCCTCGCTGGCGAAAAGCCTCGTTCTGCCGCCGCTCACGACGGTTCGCATCACCGCGGCGATCTACTTCGAAGCCCTGCGCCTGTGGATGAAGGGGACGCCGTTCGTTCCCCATCCCCGCTACCGATCTGAGGCGCATCCTCCAAGACCGACGGCACCGAAGTCGAGTCGCGAAACCGATCAACAGGAGGTCGAGTTCCATGATGAACGACATCGCGCTGCGTAAGTCCCCGACGGCTCCCGGTCGGGACGCGCTGGTAGCCGCCGCGATCGACCTCGCCGAGCGGGGCTGGCTACCGGACCCGCTGATCCGCGCCGGTATCCGGCGCTTCGTTCGCGATCGCCTACAGGAGCAGCGCCAGAGCGGAGGGTCGGCCGCGGCAACCGGAAGGTCGGCCGCGGCACTGGCGGAGCGCCTGAAGAGCATGCCGATCGCCGTAGCGGTCGCGACGGCGAACCAGCAGCACTACGAGGTACCGCCGGAGTTCTATGAGCGGGTGCTGGGGCGACGTCTGAAGTACAGCTGCGGGTACTGGTCGGACGGCACGCCGACGCTCGACGACGCCGAGGAGGCGATGCTCGCCCTGACGGCCGAGCGCGCCGGGGTGGAGGACGGCATGGAAGTGCTCGATCTCGGGTGCGGCTGGGGATCGTTCTCGCTCTGGCTCGCCGAGCGCCAACCCCGCACGCGCGTGGTCGCCGTATCGAACTCGGTGGCGCAGGGCCGCTTCATTGCGGCGCGGGCGGCGCGCTCCGGCCTGACCAACGTCGATGTGGTCACTGCGGACATCAACCGCCTCGAATTTCCCGAGCGCTTCGACCGCGTCGTTTCGGTGGAGATGTTCGAGCACGCGCGGAACTACCAGCTTCTACTCCGACGCATCCGCAGCTGGCTGCGCCCGCGCGGCCAGCTCTTCGTTCACATCTTCTGCCACCGCAATCATGCCTACCTCTACGATGCCGATGGAGCGTCGAACTGGATGGCGCGCCACTTTTTCACCGGCGGGACGATGCCGTCCGCGAACCTGCTCGCCCACTTCCAGGACGACCTCGCGCTGGACACCAGCTGGTGGCTCGACGGAACCCACTACGCACGCACGGCAGAGGCCTGGTTGGCGAACCTCGACCGCGCGTCCCGCGAGCTCGCGGCGCTCTTCAGTCGCGCTGGTCGACGCGATGAGCCGGCGCGCTCCATCCGCCGCTGGCGGCTTTTCTTCCTCGGCTGCGCGGAGATGTTCGCGTTCTCCGCCGGCAGAGAATGGGGAGTCCGGCACCACCGCTTCGTGCGCCGTTGAAGCGGACGGCCGCGGGTCGACCGGAGAGCGAGAACAGGGAAGCGCCGGGCAAACACTCTCCTCTGACCGCGCCTCTTCCCGAAGATCGAACAGCGCCGTGGCGCGACGTGCCCAGGACTGGAGGCCAGTGATGAAGAACAAGCCCCGACAGGCGGAGAACACCGAGGTGGTGCACGAGGCCTATCCGATGAAAACAGTGGCGCGGCTGACCGGGCTCAGCCCCGACGTGATCCGCGCCTGGGAGCGGCGGCATGCCGTGATCTCTCCGGTTCGCGGGCCGCGCGGGGCGCGCCTATACAGCGGCGCCGACATTGCCCACCTGCGACTGCTCGCCCACCTGGTGGCGCGCGGCCGCGCCATTGGCGACATCGCGGGCATGAAGCCGGAGGTTCTGCGGGAGATCGTCCAGAAAGCTTCTCCCGCCCACGGCGAGAGCACGACATCCGCGCTCGGAACGGAAGAGGAGGTCCTCGATCGCGTTCTGTCCGCTCTGAACGCCTTCGATTCCGCCGAGGTCGAACGGCTACTCGGCGAGTCACTGATGGCGTTGGGGGCGCGGCAGTTCGTGAGCCGCATCGGCGTTCCGCTGCTCGAAAGCATCGGCGAACGGTGGCGAGTCGGCGAGCTCTCGGTCGCCGAAGAGCATCTGGTGTCGACCATGCTGCGAAATCTCTTCGGTGGGATGATCCGGCTTCGCGCTCCGCGCCGCGCTCCGTCCCTGCTTCTCACGTCGCCGAGTGGGGAGCGACACGAGCTCGGCCTTTCCGTCGTTGCGCTGCTCTGTCTGCAGGCGGGCCTGGGCGTCGCCTATGCAGGCGTCGATCTACCTCCCGACGAGGTTCTCGCCGCCGCTTGCAAGACGCGCGTGCGCATCGTCGGTCTGTCGGTGGTGTCGAGGGACAACCGGCGCCGCGCGGTCGAACAGATCCGGCGGATCGAGGCCGAGCTGCCGAAAGAGGTCGAGATCTGGCTCGGCGGGCGCGACGCCGGGGAGGTCGCGCGCGCGCTCGGCCGTAGCCGCGCCGTGGTGCTGCAGAACGTCTCGGACATCGAGACCGAGATCCGGCGCGTGGCGGAGTCGGCGGACGACGAGCTTCCGGCGTCACGTGATGGATCAATAGACTAGCGTTGATCCGACAAACTTTGGACCACGAAGTCGCCAACCTCGCACGCTCGAAGAGGCATGAAAATGGCAACCGCGAAGGACACGAAGGCGAGAACGATAGCGCTGCAGCGAGGGAACAGAAGGGACGTACTTCGTTTGTTGGTTTCTGAGTGGCCGATCAAGCGAAATGGCAGCGGGTGACAGCAAAGACCAAGACGGCGTGCACGCGCGGCCCCGCTCAGCCGTCGGTCTGGCGGCGCGGCAGAACGCTGATGCGGCCGTTGCGCTCGAGGCAGGCGAGCTCCACCTCCGCTGGGTCGTCGATGTGGGCGCCGCTGAGCCGCAGCTCCTCCCTCAGGTCGCGCTCCGAGATTTCCGTGTCGCCAGATGCCTGGCCGCCGGGACGGTTATGCTGCGGTCGAACGGTGCTTCGTGTTCCACGCAAGGCCCAGGCTTCTCGCCGTCGCCGCGCAGTCGCGGAGATACAGGTTGATCAGGGTTTGGTAGGGAATCCCCGTGTCTTCCGACATGCCCTTAAAGTACTCGATCGTCGAGGCATCGAGGCGGATCGTCACCGACCGCCGCTGACGCTTGAGCTTCTTGGCAAACGGATTTCGCTTCGCCCTGCTGAAATCTGGCTCTTTCATTCCTTCCTCCGTTCGTAGGTCTGGCGCTGCCGCGCTGATGCCCTGCGTGCCGAAATAATCCGGATGACCTCGTCTTCTTTGCGATAGCAATGGACGACGACCAGAATGCGCGACCTCGCGCTGAGACCGAGAATGAGAAGGCGCTCTTCACTTTCGGAATGCTCCAGATCCTCCATGCACAAAGCGTTCTCATCCTCGAAGACCGTCGAAGCCTCGATGAATGAGACACCGTGCTTGCGCAGATTCAGAGCGGCCTTCTTGTCGTCCCATTCGAATCGGAGTGACGTCACATCATTACGATGTACATACGGTGCTCGACAAGGCAAGTGACTCTGTGTGTGCAGCGCAAGAAGGCGTGCCGCAATGCCGCCCCCCACTTTGCGATCGGGGAGGTTCCTCGCAGTGCAGGGTCGCCTCTTCGTAGGGTTCGGCGCGGCGATTGGGCCGCGGCCCGGAAAATGGTGCGGTTCTATGTTCCGACTCGCGCGTGTCCTTTGGCTGGAACTGGATTGGCTGGTGAGCGGCCGAGCCGACTCGTCACTCCAATGAAGATGTCGTGCTAGAATGATCCTGCGCTGAGGTAGTCGGATGACGCCCCCAAAGGAACCAACGCCACGCCGCTCGTTGTCGCGAATGCTCCTGCCTGTCCTCGTCATCGCAGCCGCTGGCGGGCAGTGCGGCCGGGTGCTCGGGCAAATCTCGGACACGACGAGCTGCACGATCAACGCTTCGCCGCTCGCTGCTCCCCCCGACACGTCGATCAGCGTGCGCGGTCTCTGCACCGGCATTCGCTATCATCGTACCGTCTCCCTCTTGTTCGATGGGCAGGAGGTGCAGGCCTTCGACGGCCAAGGGCCGGATTATCGAACCGGCTTCACCGTTCCGGGCGATGCATCCCCGGGACCACACGTCATCGAGCTGGTGGCGCCCTTCGCCCGCAAGTCCCTCGCCTTTGGCGTCACCCCCGAAGCAATCTTCTGTGCGGGCGACTGCGACCGTAACGACTCGGTCGAGGTCAACGAGGTCGTCCTCGGCGTCACGCTGGCCCTCGAGGGGCAGTCCGGCGACACTTGTGCGCGTCTCGATACCGACGGCAACGGGCGCATCACGGTGAACGAGCTTGTCGCCGCCGTGCACAACGCCTTGATCGGCTGCGGCCAGTGTCATGACTCGCTCGAATGCCCCAACGCCGAGCCGTGCGTGGAGCCGGGCGGATTCATCGGTTGCGGTATCTGCCAAGAGCGTTCGGACGAGTGTACGCGGGATACCGACTGCCGTGACCGAGGTGAGGGGTACATCTGTGAGCCTGCCCAGCCGGAGGACTGCGTCTGCGACCCTGGCATTCACCTGTGCGTGCCGGGATGCGCAACAACCGCCGCCTGCGGCACGAACGAGATCTGTGACACCAGCCTGCGCTGCGTCCCGAAGCCGTGCAGCGGTAGCGAGTGCGGGCCACTCTTCATCCTGCCTCGCCGACGAGACCGGGGTCTCGCGCTGCGTCCGCACCCCGTGCGCCGGCGACGGTGTTTGTCCAGGAGGTGCGTGCGTCAACCATCGCTGCTACGCAGCGCTCGGCATGTGCACCCTTCCGCCGCCTTAGACGGGCCCGCTGCAGCCCCGCCCGGCCCCATCTCGAGCTATGTCGCCGTGCGATACTACGGTTTCACGCTCTCCGCGCTCGCTTGCGGGACGGCGCCGAGCGTGGAATCTTCGGCCGTCGCGTCGCCCACACCGTCCGCGCCAGAATCGCCGCCGATGAGCACCGCTGCCAACCCAGAGCTGTTTCGATTCGACAACACCTACGCCCGAGAGCTGACGGGCTGCTACGCGCCGGTGACGCCCGCGACCGTGCCGGCGCCGGAGCTCCTGCGCCTCAACGGCGCGCTCGCCACCGAGCTCGGCCTGAACGTCGCCGCGCTCGATCCCGCGCTCGCCGCCGCGGTGTTCGCCGGCAACGTCGTGCCCGCGGGGGCGACGCCGATCGCGCAGGCCTACGCCGGACACCAGTTCGGCGGGTTCACGCCGCAGCTCGGCGACGGGCGCGCGGTACTCCTCGGCGAGGTGATCGACCGCCACGGCCGGCGCCGCGACATCGCCCTCAAGGGCTCCGGCCGCACGCCGTTCTCACGCGATGGCGACGGGAAGGCCGCGGTCGGCCCGGTACTTCGCGAGTACCTGATGGGTGAGGCGATGCACGCACTCGGCATCCCGACCACCCGGACGCTGGCGGCCGTCCGCACCGGTGAGGTGGTGTGGCGCGAACAGCCGCTCCCCGGCGCGCTGCTGACCCGAGTGGCCGCGAGCCACGTGCGGGTGGGTACGTTCCAGTTCTTTGCCGCGCGCGGCGCGTACGACACCGTGCGCGCCCTGGCGGAGTACGTCATCGACCGCCACGATCCCGACCTGATCGCCGATCCCGATCTCTACCTCGGCCTGCTGCGCCGGGTTGCGTCGCGGCAGGCGGCGCTGGTCGCGCAGTGGATGCTGGTCG
Organism: uncultured bacterium; assembly: GCA_963721115.1. Lineage (GTDB taxonomy): Bacteria > Desulfobacterota > Binatia > HRBIN30 > CADEER01 > CAVRIA01. The sequence continues at coordinate 3,910 of CAVRIA010000008.1, read as the reverse complement.
GCTTCATCCACGGTGTCATGAACACCGACAACATGACCGTTTCCGGTGAGACCATCGATTACGGTCCCTGCGCCTTTCTCGAGGCCTACGATCCACGGACGGTCTTCAGCTCCATCGACGCGCACGGACGCTACGCGTACGGCAACCAACCGCTGATCGCGCGCTGGAACCTCGCCCGCTTCGCGGAGACTCTGCTGCCGCTGGTCGACCCGACGTCGACGGCGCAGGCGGTCGCGCGCGCGACGGAGGTGATCGACGCGTTCCCGGGCCGATACTCGTCCTGCTGGCTCGCCGGCGCGCGCGCGAAACTGGGCCTGGTTACGGCGGACGATGGCGACGAGGAGCTCGCCGCCGATTGGCTCGCGTTGCTGGAGGCACAGCGGTCGACTTCACCATGGCATGGCGGCGGCTCGGCGACGCCGCCTGCGGCGACGATCGCCCGCTCTCGTCGCTGTTCGCGGACCCGACGGCGCTCGCGGCCTGGCTCGAGCGATGGCACCGGCGGGCGGAGCGGGAATCGCGTTCGGGAGGCGAACGGCGGGCCGCCATGTGCCGCGTCAATCCACTGTACGTTCCGCGCAATCAGCGCGTCGAAGAAGCGCTCGCTGCCGCATCCGAGCACGGCGACCTGGCTCCGTTCGATCGCCTGCTCGACGTCGTCACCCATCCATTCGACGAGCGCCCCGGCTGGGAGCGCTACGCCGAACCCGCGCCGCGCGAGTTCACGGCGCGCTACAAGACGTTCTGCGGCACCTGAACGCGGCCGCCCTCGGATCTCACGCGCGCAAACCCGCGTCTTTCCGCGGTCGATCCCCAGTGCGCGCCCTGCATTCACTTCTACTACGGAAGGGGCGCGACGAATCGGTAGGCGACCGCTGGCTCAGCTACCCATCATGAGAACAACGCGAAAGCGCACCTTGCCGCTGTGCATTCGCTCGTACGCCTCCGCCACGCGACTCAGAGGATACTTCTCGATCATGGGATGTACGTCGCTCAGCGCGCTGAATTCCAACGTGTCCTGCGAGTCGCGGGCGGTGCCGGAATACCAGCCGGAGATTTGCCGGCGTCCGATCAACAACGCCGTCGCGCTCACGCTGAGCGGATCGTTCGGCGCAGCCGGAACCAAGAGCTTGCCGTTCACCCCCAGTCCACCGACGACGTCGGAAATCGCCTTCGCGCTCGGCGCCGTCGCAAGAATCACTCGCGCGCCACCGAGCTTCTGCAATTCAGCCACCGTATCGACGGCGGACGCATCGAGATAATGGTGCGCGCCGAGTTTCTTCGCGAGCGGTTCTTTGTCTTCGCCGCGTCCCAGCGCAACCGTTTCGAAGCCCATTTTGCGAGCGTATTGCACGCCAAGATGCCCGAGGCCGCCAATCCCTGGACCGCGACGACGTCACCGGGACGCGCGCCGGAGTTGCGCAGGGCATTGAAGACCGTCACGCCTGCGCACATCAACGGCCCGCCCTCTTCCGCTGGTACCTCGTGAGGAATCGCGGCCAGCGCTTCCGCCGGAGCAATCATGTATTCGGCATAGCCGCCATCGAAGTCGATTCCCGTGACCTGCGATTGACGCACATGGCAAAATTCGCCGCGCCGACATTGATCGCAGCGAAATCATTGCCACCGTGCCAGCCGATCCCGACGCGCTGGCCAGTTTTTCACAGCCCCTGACTCCCCCTCCGACGCCATCGACGACTCCGGCAATCTCATGTCCCGGCACACGGGGATATTGCAGGCCCGGCCAGGCCCCGTCCTTTACGAACGCGTCGCTGTGGCAGATCCCGCAGGCTTCCACCTTAACCCGCACTTGCCCCGGACCTGGTTCGGGAATATCGCGTTCGACCAACTCGAAATCGCCGCCTGCCTTGCTGATCTGAGCGGCTTTCATCGTTCCCACCGCTTTTGTCGCCATCCAGTCCTCCTGCAAAATCGTTGAAGAGCACGTGCCGCGTTCGGCGCTCGAACCGAGGAGTCATCGGACGCCGCCGGATTCAGTGCCGGGTTGACCTTCGAGAGAAGAAAATCGCCTCGACCACTTCCTTGGTCGCTCCAATCGCAGTGGCGTAGTGGTCACCTCGTCAGGCGAGGGCTGCTGCCGGACGTGTACGGTCCCTGGCGGCGGCCGCACTACCACTTGGCGCCGGCATGCGCTCCCCCATCGATGCGGATGTTTTCTCCATTCACCATCGGCGCCGACTCCAAGTAGAGCAACGCGTCCACGATCTCGGAGATCTGCACCAGGCGCGGAATGGGATGGAGCTTCTTCAGCGCTCGCGATCGTCGTTGGCGTGCATCGGCGTGTCGACGACACCGGGCGAGATCGTATTGGCCCGGATGCCGTCGGCCACGTACTCCATGGCCAGGGCACGGCTGAATGCCGGAATCGTGGCCTTCGTGATGACAGGCAGCGAGATGGTCGCGCCGGCCAGCGGCTGATCCGTCAGCATCGTCGAGATGCTCACGACGTGACCGGACCTTTGTTTGCGCATCTGCGCGACCGCCCGCTGGGTCACGAAGAAGTATCCGCCGATGTTCGTGCTGGTCATCCGTTCGAAGTCCTCCGGCGTGTAATCGGTGAACGGCTTCGGAAGGTATATCCCTGCGTTGTTGACGAGCAGGTCGACGCGGTCGAAGTGTTCCACGGCCGCATCGGCTACCTTCGTGGCCGTCTCCTGCTTGCCGATGTCCCCGTCCACGAGGACGAGATTCGCGGAGGGTCGCAGATCCTTCGAGTCGCTGATGGTGCGCGAGTTGGCGACGACACGATAGGCGCGCTCGAGAAGCGCGCGCGTGATCCCCAGGCCGATCCCACTCGAAGCGCCGGTGACGATTGCGACGCGGCCAGTCACGGGTGTCTCTCCTGCGAATGAGGTCGCATGAGAACTTTATGCCATGCTCCCGATCAGGGGGCGAGGGGGGTTCCGCCGAGTCGTGTCCTGTTTTGCTTTCGGCTTTCCGTTTTCAGCCGTCGGCCACAGTATCGCAGCGCCGACGCCCGTCTTCCGCGACGACCTGCCGATAGTGTGCTCGCGTGCCCAGATTGCGCTCGACCTCCTCCACGAACGACAGCCGCCCCACCGCGATGGCATCACTCCAACTTCGGCTCCCGTGATCGCCCCCCGGTTGGCCAGCGCCGTTTCGATTCACTCCTCGTGTACACCTGCGAGCCGACTCTCTAGAACTCCCAACAAGAGGAGAAAAAGGGGCCAGGCTATTTTTCGGCTTCCAAATCATCGATCTTGCGTTAGCGAGACCTCAGAAAACTAGCCTGTCCTCGTCGTTTTCGTTGGAGGACTGCTACTGGCGCTGTTCGGAATCCTCGACCGGACAACGCTGAGTAAGGGTGCATGGGAAGTGTCGTCCAACACCTCCTATCGCATACCGCTGTGGCTCGCGATTGTCGTCCTGCTCGGCGTCGCCTTGCTTGTCAGTGCCTGCCTGATCGCGGTGATGCAGGTGGTCGACGCGACACGGGATCGCGAAATGCGCAAGCTGATTGACGAAGCGGTCGACAACGCAAGTCAGCTTCGCGAGAAGGATCGCGATCTACAAAACCTAAAGTCGCGACTCCATGACGAGGAAGTTCCTGGCATACCGAACTTCAGAGCCTGGGAATTCGACCTGCAAAACTGGGCGTCGGAGCAACGCCGCGGAAAGCAGCACTCCCTGATTCTCGTAGACCTCGAGAACCTGAAATGGCTGAACGGTTGCAACCGAAGAAAATGCGGACGAAGTGCTTCGCTTCTTCGCAGGCAACCCCTATTCGGCAATGCGCCGCGATGAGCAGATCTACAAGGTCCATGAGGTGCACCGACGGCCGCTCCTTGAAGCCGGCGAGCCTACGATGGAGATGTATCGGCACTATCAGGGCGGAGACGAGTTCTTCTTTACCATTACCGGCGACGTC
>CAVRIA010000007.1:0-69059 GCA_963721115.1 uncultured bacterium | reverse complement strand
TTTCTCATCAACCTGCCGATCGTCAGTTACTTCGAGGTCGGCACGATCCTGACGCCGAACCACGGTCACGCGGCGATGATGGGGGTGTTCGGAATGCTGGCGGTCGCGCTCATGGTGTTTGCGTTCCGCCAGATCTTGGACGATGCGCAGTGGACACGGGTGGACAAGTACGTTCGTGTCTCCTTTTGGGGACTCAACCTAGGGTTGGGATTGATGGTCGTGAGCAATCTCTTTCCTGGTGGTGTGCTGCAACTGTGGGACGTGCTCAACCACGGCTACTGGCATGCCCGCGGCCCGGAGTTCCTGAACGATCACCTGGTGCGTCTCATCGAGTGGGCGCGGCTGCCGGGAGATCTGGTCTTCATTGGCCTCGGCGTCGTACCACTCGTCGTGGCGGCGTTGACCACGTATCGGCTCATGGGGCAGCCGCGGGTGGAGCTGGAAACCCTTGGTGAGTGACGACCGTCGCACGATGCTCGCGCCGCGGCCAGCCAGCGGCGTCCCGCAGGCTGACGCTAGAGCGCGCCGTGAGCGCGGGCTCGCCAGCGGGCTTCCGGTATGGCAATCTGTACGGATGCCAGACTACAGCCTGTTCGGAGACGAGCACGTCCGCCAGTACGAGGCGACCGGCGGCAAGGTCGGTCACGATTGGAATGGCGCCACTTGCCTGGTGCTGCACACCGTCGGCCGGAAATCCGGGGAGACCAGGAAGTTCCCGCTGATCTACGGACGCGACGGCGACGACTACCTGGTGGTCGCCTCGAAGGGCGGCGCGCCCGACCATCCGGGCTGGTACAAGAACCTGCTCGCGCACGGCGATGTGAAGATTCAGGTGCGTGACAAAGTCATTCCCGTCAGAGCGCGCACCGCGACGGCCGCCGAGAAGAAACGGCTGTGGCCGATCATGACCGGGCAGTGGCCCCCATACGACACCTATCAGGCGGGGACGAAGCGCGACATTCCGGTGGTCGTGCTCACAGCGCGTTGACCGGGGCCGGGTCTCCCCGTTCCGCTGGCAACCCACCATGGGTGCTCAGCGCAGAAGTCCGGGGTGCGTGCCGAGCGGCGCCGGGGACATTTCATCCCGCGCGAAGGACATGCGCGTGCGTTGGAAGATCTCCCGCAGCTGCTTCGCCATGACGCTTCGCCCTATGCTCCGCTTCACCGACGATCCGAAGCCGCCGACCCGGTCGGTGGAGACCCGACTCCGGTAGAAGACGACCGTCCCTTCGGGTGCCGGCATCAGTCCGGAGATCGCTTGCGACGTGTTGTACCCGTGGCTCACATAGAAGTCGCGGTCCACCAGCGCGACCCCGCCGTCGAAAGGCAGGGCCATCCGATGGCGCAACGTGTAGTTCGGGCGCCCGTCGAGCTCATATTCGAGCAGGTAGAACCTCTCCTCCAGTCCTGCCGGCTTTCTGCGCGGATACGAAAGCAGCAAGTGCCAGAGGGCGGGCGAATACTTGTCGAGGAGCGACGCCGACCGGGCGGAGGCCCGCAGCTCGTCGGACGACTTGCGGAGCCCGCCGCTGCGCGCGTACGGAGCCATGCCGTCGAGCCCGTTGGTCAGATAGGCGCCGTAGCGGGCGAACAGCACTCGCCTCAGCTGCCGTTCGACGTTCGACTTGGAGTCGTGCCCCGCCGCCGCCAGCGCGTCGAATGCCCGGATCTCGTCGAGAGAAAGATTCAGCGTGTCTCCTGGGCGAGCTTCGAGATAGCGTCTCGCTTCGTCCGACGGCAGTGTGAGGTTTGGGAAATCGGTAGGTGAGCCGCGGATCACCGCCGCCGCCAAGAGCTGGGGATCGGCCTTCAGATCCACCGCCGACCGGAACGCCTCCAAGACGGTTGCAATCGGCTGCTGGACGAGAAACGTGAGGCCCACGGTGAGCTCGCGCTCCGACGATTCGGTCGGGTCCGCCTCCACCATCTCGCCGCTGCGGACGCGCGCCGCCGCGGCGGCCGAGATGCCGAAGTCCTTCATCACCTGTCCGACGTCCACGCGCTCGGCGGCCCCGACCGTGCATACCGCCAGCAGCGCTGCCGTTCCCGCGCACAGTTGCAGACTGGCCCGGCGCACCGCCGCTCTCCTTCAGCCGGCCGACGTCGGCGGTCCCGGCTCCGTCGCGGGCGCGCCGCCGGGTTTGTCCCGCACGAGCCCGCGCCGCTCGGCGTCGGCGCAGATGTCCGGGTGGTGCAACCGCAGGGTCTCCCACGCCATCGCCCACAGGGCCAGGCTCACGCTGCGCGCCGGGTTGCCGAGGTTCTGCCACGGCTTTCGTCCGATCGTCCAATGTACGCCGAAGCTGTGCGGTAGATCGGTGCGCATGGAGTTGAATCGCGGGTCGATCGCCGTCCAGGCGTCCTGGAACTCCACCTGCAGGAAGTGCTGCTCGGGAAAGCCGTAGCGGATACCGCGATCGTAGAGCTGGCGGTGACGTGGACCCCACTCGGGCATCGGCCGCTGGATGCGCTCCACCATGTCCTCGAAACGCGCGCGGTCCGGCCGGATCACCATCAGTCCGCCGTTGATCCCGCCGGTGACGTCATCGTCCGATGTCACTTCGAGGATCGCCGGCGGCACGGGCTCGCCGTGCCGGACACCGTGCATGTGGCGCACGTAGGCATACTGGCTGGTCGGATCGACGCTCTCGATCACCGCCGCCGGCGCCGGCAGTGTGAAGAGGTGGTCGAAGCAGCGCATCGGCAGGAGGTCGGCATCGACGAAGCAGACCCGCTCATACGGGAACAGCGCCGCGTCGAAGAGGTGCAGCTTCGTGTACATGTCGCGGTAGGCGTCCGACAGCAACTCCGGCGGATAGCCGCTGTCGTGAGCGCGCAGGCGTGGGACCACCGACACCCGGTCGTAGATGCGACCGAGCATGTCTCGTGCGCTCGGCGGGACGAGTCGTCCACCAGGCAGACGAGTGTCGCGGTGGTGTGCACGTGCCAGCGCAGCGCTGCTCCGACGACGAGACATCCGGGAAAATAAGCTTCGCCGCCGATGAGGAGGCTGACGTACGCATAACGCTCGGGCGCGAGATCGGCGGGAACCCGCGTGAACACCTTCGGGTCGAGGGTCGGATCGACGATGTCGCCCTCGTGATCGGCGAGCAGCAGCTCGCCGGCGAGCCCGCGCGCCAGCCGCCGGATCGCCGTCTGCTCCGTAAACCGCGCCAGGAGCCGCGCAGCAGCGCTGTCGACGTTGGGGTTGTCGGGATCTGGCATGGTCTTGCCTCCCTTGGAGTCAGAGACGGCCGCCCCTGGTTCATCGCCCCGGTGCCCCTCGCTCGCGCCATTCCGGCTCCATCTGCCGGTGCCCAAATGGCGTTGCGCGTCCTCGAGTCACTCGGCACCGATGTGGGCTCCCTTCTCCGCCACCGAGCGGCGCATGAGCAGAACGAACCACGACCAACGCCACGCCGAACGCCGCCGAGAGCGAGAAGACGTCGAAGTAGGCCAGCGACGACGCCTGCCGTGCCCGCAGATGGTCGAGCAACCTGCAGCGCCATTCTGGTGCGACAGGGACGCGTCGCCGGTGTGCTGCAGGAAGAATGCCTGGCCCTGCGCGAGCAGATGATGGACTGCAGGGTTCAACGCGTCGAGGCTTTCGTTGAGCCGCAGGATGTGGAACTGCTCGCGGCGTTGCTGGACGATCTGGGCGACCGACGTGCCGACGCTGCCGCCCTCGTTGCGCAGCAGAGCCAGCAATCCGACGGCGGCGCCGCGCATCTCCTTGCGGGGATGTAGATGAACGCCGCCACGTTGAGCGGGGCGAACAGCATCGACAGGCCCGCGATCAGCACCACCCTGGGCCAGACCACCTGCCAGGGACTGATGTCCAGGTTGAGCCGCGACATCCAGTAGTTGCCCAGCCGCCATCGTGAGCAGGCCGCCGGCCATCAGGTAGCGGGCATCGACGCCGCGCGACCAGCAGCGCGCCGACGACGACGAGCATCACGATGGCGAACACCCCCGCCGGCGACAGCACCAGGCCCGAGGTCGTGGCGTCGTAGCCGAAAAGCGACTGCAGCAGCGCGGGAAGAGAGATCGTGTTGGCGTAGAGCACGCCGAAGGCGCAGAAGATGATGATGCAGCAGGCGCGGAAGTTGCGGTCGAGCGAGGGTCCGGAGGTTGATCAGCGGGTTGGCGATCCGCAACTCGCGGTAGATCAGGCCGCGACAGGCCGAGCACGAACAAGACCAGCAGCGTCTGCACGCGGTGGAACGGATCGCCCAGCCAGTCCCACTCCTGCCCCTTGCTGAGCAGGACCTCCCAGCAGACCATGGTCACGCTCAGCAGGCACAGCCCGAGCGTATCGAAGCGGCTGGCGCCGATCGCGCGCCCGCGCCCGTTCGGCCCGTAGATAGTCCGGGTCCACCACCAGGGCGCGGCACAGAAAGAGAGCCAACAGCCCGACGGGCACGTTGAGGTAGAAGATCCAGCGCCAGCCGTAGTTGTCGGTGATGTAGCCGCCGAGCGTCGGCCCGACGACCGGCGCGAGCAGCGCCGCGATGCCGAACATCGTCATCGCCGCCCCTTGCTTCTCCTGGGGGAAGGCGTCGAGCAGCACCGCCTGGCTCGAGGGCTGCAGTCCGCCGCCGGCCAGCCCCTGCAGCACGCGGAACGCGATCAGAGCGATCCAGGCTGGCGGCCATCCCGCACAGCGCCGACGCCAGCGTGAAGATCGCGATCGAGAGCAGGAAATAGTTTCGCCGGCCGAGCCGCGACGCGAGCCAGCCGGAGATCGGCAGGATGATGGCGTTGGCGGCCAGGTAGCTGGTGATGACCCACTCGCTGTCGGTGGCGGGAGCCGACAGCCCGCCGGCGATGTAGCGCAGGGCGACATTGGCGATCGTCGTGTCCAGCACCTCCATGAAGGTCGGGATCACCACCGCGACGGCGACCAGCCACGGATTGATCGACCGATTGGGCAGCGGAACCGGCGACCGTTGCGGCGGTCATCGACCATCAGGCTGGCGGCGCGGCGACCGGCCCTGCCAAATATGGCTGCAGCATCTTGCCGGCGTCCGGTCCGGTGGGCTTCTCGTTCATGTGGACGTACGGCGTGACCGACAGACCGACGAACAGCGGAGCGGTGTCCGGGTCGTAATCCAGCAGGTCGATGCGCACCGGCAGGCGCTGCACGACCTTGACGAAGTTCCCGGTCGCGTTCTCCGGCGGCAACAGCGCCAGCGTCGAGCCGGTTCCCATCGTGAAGCCGGAGATGCGGCCCCGAAAGCGCCGGCGACTGCCGTACATGTCGACGTCCAGATCCACGGCCTGTCCGATTCGCAACTCGGCCAGCTGCGTCTCCTTGAAGTTGGCGTCGATCCAGATTTCGGTCAGCGAGCGCACCGCCATCATGCTCTGCCCGGCGATCACGTGATCGCCGGGATTGACGCTGCGGCGCGTCACGACGCCGTCGATCTCCGCCACCACGTCGCAGTAGCGGAGGTTCAGCTCGGCCTGGTCGAGATTGGCCTGCGCCTCGGCCGCTTTGGCCTCGGCCTGCTTCACGGCCGGCGCGTTCTTGAAGATCTGTGCGAAGATGCGGTCGATGTTGCCGCTCCGGATCGCGCTTGTAGAAATCGGCGAGCATCTGCTCGGGCGAGGCGTCGAACGAATAGACCACACCCGAGCTGCGCCGCGGTCTGCATGAGGCGGCCCTGCGCCTCCTTCACCCCGGAGAAGGTCTGGTCCAGGTCGGCGGGAACCTCGGCGAGGTCATCGCCGTTCGCGGGTTTGCGCGGCAGCCCGAGTCCGGCGCGGATTTCGTAGACGTCTTCCCGTGCCTTGTCCAGCTGTGCCTGGGCCACCGAGAGGGCCTCCGCGTAGGAGTCGAACTCCTGCTTCGACACGGCCCCCTGTTTGACCAGCGGCCGTTCCCGATCGTAGTCGGCCCGGGCTCTGGTGAGCGTCGCCTTCTTGGATTGCAGCGTCGCGACTCTGGCGCGCAGCTCGGCGACCTGGTTGTCGAGGTCCTCCATGGCGTGCGCCAGGTTGAACCGCTGGCTGCGCGCCAACCCCTCGAGCCCGCGCACCTGCGCTTGCGCGGCGACGAGGTCGGCCTGGGCGGCCGCAACGGCGGCGCGGGCGGTGTCGACCTGGAGCTGGTACGGCTCCTTGTCCAGCTGGACGAGCAGATCGCCCTTGCGCACGCGATTGTTGTCGTCGACCAGCACACGCGCCACCTGGCCGGGAACGCGCGGCGCGACGAACGTGACGTGTCCGTTCACGTAGGCGTCGTCCGTGGACACCGTATTCCAAGCGGTGATGACCCAGGGGATGCCGGCGATCAGGAGCAGGAGAGCGAAGATGCCGGCGATCGCCCAGCGCCAGCGCCGCCAGCCGGTTCGGGGCCGCTCGGGCGGCTTCGTTGCCGCGGGCCGTGCGGGTGCCGCGACACCGCCTGCGTCCGCTGCGCCCTCGACTGCCGTCATGGGTGCAGGACTCTCCCTCGTGGAACATCTCGTTGGCGCGGCAGACGTCCCGTTCGTCGACCTTCCATCTTAGAGAGAAGCGCACCGCGCTTCGTCGCCGACGCTGCCATCGCATGCCCTCCCTGGATTCGATCCCGGCCCGTGCTGCCCCCGCTCGGAAGCTGTATTCGTGCCAACCCGCGCCGGGCGGAGAACGATCGCGAGCGGCACTCGTCCCGTCGCGGGAAATCACGAAGTCGCGAGCCTTCGGGTTCGCGAAAGCGGTACCCAGGCCGGGAAGGTCGCCGGTGGGCCTCGCAAATCGTCGATTGCCGATCCGGTGGGAAAGGACAAGTTGGTCCCGTCCCAGGAATCGTTGGGCAAATCCGCGAGGCGCTCCATCCTATGGTGCCGACATGTCGGCGCACTGCCGATTGGTCGGCACGGTGCCCCGTTCCGGCAATGCCACCGCGGCGGGCAGTGAAGAGACGTGGACGGGGGACGCTGCGGCACGGTGGTTGCCCTTCGGCGGGCGAGGAGAAGGAACAATGACACGACACCAAGCCATCACGGCGAACGATTGACCTTCGCGATGGCTGGCAGATCAACCCTCATGGTCGATCTCGCCCGTGGCGCGGCGTGGATCGGACGCCTCGCCGTCCGCCGCGCCAACAGGGCGGAGAGCCTGCGCGGGCAACAGCTCATCGCGGCGTCGAGCGGTGTACCCCCGACGCGCCTCATGGTGGCGCGATCGGCGGCCGTCGGGGAGCGATGATCGGGCGCCGGCTCGCGACCGTCGCCGCGACAGTCCTGCTCGCCGGCTGCGCACCGGTGACCGCGCCGCGCGGCCTGCTGGGCAGGATCTGGGGCTTCGAGGTGGGGCCGCAGTACCAGCGGCCCACGGTCGATCCGCCGGAGGATTTCCGCGGGCGGATCGGTCCGGTCGAGGCGGCGTCGTTCGCGGACCTGCCCTGGTGGGACGTCTTCGGGGACCCCGCGCTGCGGCGGCTGGTCGGCGACGCGCTCGCCGGCAACTACGATCTGCAGCGCGCCGTCGCCCGGCTCGAGCAGACCCGCGCGCAGGTCGGCGTCGCCGCCTCCGAGCTGTGGCCGCAGGTCGGCTACCACGGCGGTGCCAGCCGGCAGCGCGAGTTCATCGGTGCCGCGGGGATCGGCAACACGACCTTCAACGCCTTCACCGGCGCTTTGAACGTCGCCTGGGAGATCGACGTATGGGGCCGGATACGCCGGTCCACCGAGGCGGCGCGCGCCGTTTACCTCGCCAGCGAGGAGGCCCGCCGCGGGATCACGGTGACTCTCGTCAGCCAGGTGGCGAGCGGCTACTTCGAGCTTCTGGAGCTCGATCGCGAGCTCGCGATCGCGCACGAGAGCGAGGACGCGTACCGCCGCACGTTGGGCGTGTTCACGCAGCGGTACCGCGGCGGCACGGACACCAAGATCTCGACCTCGCGCGCGGAGGCGAATCTGCAGTCGAGCATCGCGACCATTGCCTCCCTGGAACGGCAGACCGTTCAGCAGGAAGATGCGATCAGCGTGCTCCTCGGCACCAACCCCGAGCCGGTCGAGCGCGGGACTCCGCTCATCGCCCAGACGACCCCCGAGACGCCCCCCGGGCTGACGACCGCGCTCCTCGAGCGGCGGCCCGACATCCGGCAGGCGGAGCAGACGATGATCGCCGCCAACGCCGAGATCGGTGTCGCGGTGGCGAACTTCTTTCCGGTCATCGGACTCTCGACGCTCTACGGGGGCGAGAGCGCCAGGATCGAGAACGTGGTCAAGAACAGCGCCAGCATCTGGAACATCGCGGCCAATGTGGCCGGGCCGATCTTCCAGGGCGGCCGGCTGATCGAGTCGTACTACGCCCAGAAGGCGTTCTGGGACGAGACGATCGCGCAGTACCGCGCCACCATCGTCGAGGCGTTCCGCGAGGTCGCGGACGCGCTGGCGGCGCAGGCACGCCTCGCCGAGCAACGGCGGGCGCAAGAGGCGCAGGTCGCGGCTCTCCGGGAAGCCGTACGGCTGTCCCTCCTCCGCTACCAGACCGGCCTCTCGAACTACATCGAGGTGCTGGAGGCGGAGCAGCTTCTCTACCCGGCGGAGAACGCCCTCGCCCAGACGCAGCGCGATCAGCTGCTCGCGGTCGTGAATCTCTACAAGGCGCTCGGCGGCGGCTGGGAGCGGGCTTGACCGGATGGGAAGACCATTCTCGTGCCGAGGCGCCTGGCGTGACCGCGCTTTCGAAGGGCTTTCGGGGGGCGATAGACTTCGCAGCGACGCCGGGCTAGACGGAAACGAATGCATCGCGGCGTGCTCGACAGGTCTCCAAAGACGGGAGAGGCACCGGCGGGGGATGAATGCCGCGACGGCGACGTTGCCCCGGATCTCACTCAGGCATTGCTCGACGTGTCGAGCTCCACCGCCTCGTGCCGCAACCTCGAGTGTCTGCTGCACGACCTGGGAGCCGTGTTGCGCCGTTTCGCCCGTTTCGACCGCGTGGCGATCGTGCTGTACGACCAGAAACGCGACCTCATGCGGCTGCACACGCTGGCCGCCCTCCAAACCCCCTTGGTGACCGAGAGCGAGCTGGCGGTCGAGGATTCGCCCGCCGGCGTTGCCTGGCGGACACAAGAGCCGGTGATGCTGGCGAACCTCGATCGGGAAACGCAGTTTCCCACCGTCGCGCAGATCCTGCGCGCCGAGGGCATGCGCTCGGCGCTCGTCCTCCCGCTCACCTCACCGCTGCGCCGGCTCGGCGGCCTCAGCATCGCCAGCCGGGACGCCGGCGCGTTTCAGGACGGCGAGATCGACTTCCTGCGCCAGCTCACCGGTCAGATCGCGCTGGCGGTCGACAACGCTCTCCATCACGAAGCCGCCGAGCAGGCACAACGCGAGCTGAGGCGCGAGCGCGATCGCCTCCAGCTACTGCTCGAAGTGACCAACGCGCTCGCCTCGACCCTCGACCGCCGGGCTCTGTTCAGCGCCGTCTCGACGTGCCTGCGGCGGGTGGTCGCGCACGAGTACACCAGTCTCGCGGTGTATGACGGCAGGAACGAGGCGTTGGACATGTGGGCGATCGAGTTTGCCGTCAAGGGTCTCATCCGCGAGCACACCCTGATTCCCATCGAAGGATCGCCGGCCGGTGCCGCGTTCGCCTCCGGCAGGCCCGTGCGCTTCGTACGGCGCGATCTCGAGTCGATGCCTGCCGAGATCGTCGGCCTGCTGCTCGCCGAAGGCATCGACTCGGTGTGCTCCGCCCCGATGACGGTACGCGATCGCCGGCTGGGGACCTTGAACATCGGGCGCGCCGGCGGCGAGCCGTTCACGGCCGACGACGAGGAGCTCCTCGCCGCCGTGGCCAACCAGGTCGCTTTTTCCGTCGACAACGCGCTCGCGTTCCAGGAGATCGCCGCGCTCAAAGACAAGCTGGCCGCGGAGAAGGTCTATCTGGAGGAAGAGATCCGCACCGACTACAACTTCGAGGAGATCGTCGGTCGGTCGGGTGCGCTGAAGAGCGTGTTGCATCAGGCGGGCACGGTCGCGCCGACCGACTCGAGCGTGCTCATCCTCGGCGAGACCGGCACCGGCAAGGAGCTCGTCGCGCGCGCCATCCACGACCTCAGCCGGCGCCGCGAGCGACCCTTCGTGAAGGTCAACTGCGCCGCCATCCCGGCCGGTCTGCTCGAGAGCGAGCTGTTCGGCCACGAGCGCGGCGCCTTCACCGGCGCCGTCGCTCAGCGCGCCGGGCGTTTCGAGCTCGCCGACGGCGGCACGCTGTTCCTCGACGAGGTCGGCGACCTGCCGCTCGAGCTGCAGCCGAAGCTGCTGCGCGTGCTGCAAGAGCAGGAGTTCGAACGCGTCGGCGGCACGCGCACGCATCGCGTCGACGTGCGCGTGGTCGCGGCGACCAACCAGAACCTCGCGGATGCCGTTGCCGCCGGCAAGTTTCGCAGCGATCTGTACTACCGCCTCAACGTCTTTCCGATCACCATGCCGCCGCTGCGCGAGCGGCGCGAGGACATTCCGGACCTGGTCCGCTACTGCGTGCAGCGCTTCGCGCGCCGCCTGAACAAGCGCATCGAGACGATACCGACCGACGCCATGGCGGCTCTGTGCGCGTACGACTGGCCGGGCAACGTGCGCGAGCTCGAGAACGCCATCGAGCGCGCGGTCATCGTCACCAGCGGATCCGCCCTGCAGGTGCCGGTGGCGGAGTTTCGGCGCCGCGAGCCACCGTCGCCGGCGGATGGGACGCTCGAGGGGGCGGAGCGCGAGGCCATTCTCCGCGCCCTGCGCGAGAGCAACGGTGTGCTCGGCGGCGGGCGCGGCGCCGCCGCTCGCCTGGGAATGAAGCGGACGACGCTGCAGTCGCGCATGCGCAAGCTGGGCATCCAACCCCGTCGTCCCTCACCGTAGCAAGACCGGCGGCGCCCCGATCTCTTCCGAGGAGCGTCCGCAGCCGCGGATGCCCGCCAAGGTGTCGGGAGGGGTGGGCGCGAAATCGCCCCCCCGCAAGATGCCGACGGTTCGGCAGTGAGCCGAAATGTCGGCGCCGCGATTCAGAGCCGCCGCGGTTGCGCTCCAGTAGACGAGCGGTCGGGTGCACGGGGGGCGCGCAATGGACACGACTGGACCGATGGCATCGCGATTGCGGTCGTCGCCGGAGTGCAGCCAAGGAGGCTCTCGATGGGTGGAGACAGAAGTGCAACGATTGCACTCGAGCGGCCGGCCAGAGACGGTACGTCGTTCGGGAGCCCGGAGGACATTCTGACATATGCCGTGATGCCGGTTCAGTTTCGTGATCTGTGGTCCAGGCCGGCGGCGCTGTCGCCGGAATGTAACCTCGCGCTCGCGGTCGTGGAGGAGGGCCTGAACGATCTCGTCCGCTTTCGCTTCGCGCGCCGCCGTCGCGCGCAGCGGCTCTACTGGGAGGCCTACGCCTGGGTCGGCGACGACGATCGGGAATGGCCCTTCTCGTTCGTCAATCTCTGCGAGGTTCTGGATCTGGACGTAGACGGCATTCGGCGCCAATTCCTCGATCCGATGAAGGTGCCACGCACCTCCGGCGTTCGGATCGATCCGGCGGCTCTGCCGAAGGCGGCCTGAGACGGCGGGTCATTCGGATGAGCGTGCGATGCCGCCCCCTGGATTGATGCGCTTCCGGCGCGGTGCCGATATGTCGGCCGGCGCCGAAGTTTCGGCGTGCGATTCCGCGCCGGGGCATTTGCGAGAGGTCGGCGTCAACGGCATGGGAGTTGCGTTCGTACGGGTCGGATGTTGCGCATCAGTGTCACGACGGGCTCGCACGGGACCGTAGTCAGACTCGAAGGGCGAATCGCCGGAGTCTGGGTCGACGAGCTCAGGAACTGTTGGCAGCGTCTGCTGCCGTCGGGCGGCCACGAGATCCTCGGTGGATCTCGACGGCGTGTCGTTCGTCGATGAGGCCGGCGTGGTGTTGCTGCGGTCGATGCGAGCGAACGGCGTGTTGTTGACGGCCTCCACCGTCATGATGCGGGCGCTCGTCGATGAGGTCGGCGCGACGCGAGACCGCGGCATCGAATAACCGACCGCGAGCCCGGTCGCAGCCAGAATTGTGGTGTGGGCCTCCGGCCTGCATAGCGGCCTTCCGGGCCGCTGATCTTCCCGACCCAAGCCCGTGCAGGCGGGGGCCACCCGCACCACGACAGCGGCGCTTCGGCTCCTGGCCGGAGTCGCGTCTCAGCGCTTGCCGTAGTCGAGGACCTTTCCCTTGCGCTGCGCCAGGATGTACGACTCCAGGGCCCGCATCTTCGGATCGTCGGGCGCCAGCCTGGTGCCGCGCACCGGGTGCTCGATGCACCAGTTGATCATGTCGCGCAGCAGGGCGACGCGCCCGAGCTGCTCCTGGAACTTGGGATAGGTCTCCGGATGGGTGTTGGCCGCGTTCGGGTGACACATGTCGCAGGACACGGCGATCTGGCTGCCGAGCTCGTCGGCGCTGTGGAAGACGCGCGAGCCCTCAGTGACCGCCTTGACCGTTTCGCGCCGCCACATCTCCACGTCGAGCTCGGTGATGCGCGAGTACGTCGCCCCCTGCGTCTTGCCGATCGAGATCGGCTGTTGTCGGCCGGGGGCTGATCTCGTGCTTCTCCTGCTCCTCCTGCACCCAGCTCTGATCGGGATGCTTTCTCTGCCACTGCGCCATCAGCGACTGCGAGATCGCCATGCCCTGCTCGCGCGTCCGCGGCGCGTCCGCAGGCACGGTCGTCGTCGTCTGGTCGTCGCAGAGCTTCACCACCAGCGACTCGCCGGCGGACGCCGACCTCGCGCAGGTGCGGTACGGCGGAGAGCAGGAGAGCGAGCACGACCGCTCCGGCGAGCCCATGGAAGACGATCCGCGTTGGTTTCATCCCGTGTTCTCCTTCGGAAGCTGAGCGAACTTCAGTAGCTGGCCAGGCCCGGCTTGGGCGGCACGTCCTTCTCGCCATTCGACGTCAGGTAAGCGCTCGAGACCTCGATCGGGTTGCGGTTCCAGAGCTTGTACACTTTGTCCACCATCTGGTCGGCACTGACCGTCGCGTAGCCGTCGCCGAGGCCGTCGTTCGGATCGAAGGGATTGGGGCGGCCCATCTGCACGGTCAGCGGCGGCAGCCCCTCGGGGGCGTAAGGCCAGGGCCACGCAGTCGAGAGCATGCCGTGGAACTGGATGTTGCCGATGCGGTTGGTGAGTATCTGGTGGGTGTGCCCGTGGATGACGACGACCTTGTGGAATCGTCCGAGGATCGACTGCACCTGCTCCGCGTCCTCCGTCCAGAAGTTCCACGGGCGGTAGTACTTGTAGAGCGGCGAATGCGAGAAGACGATCACCGGCTGGTCGTCGGTCAGGGAGGCGAGATCCTTCTGCAGCCAGTCGCGCTGCTCGTCCCCGACCTCGAAGCGGCTCTGCAGGCGGTTGTCGAGCCCGGCGACCGTCTGCATCCGCTGCATCGGCGTCATGCCGCGCGCGGTCCAGAAGTCCTTCTCCACGACGCTGTTCAGCACCACGAAGTGAACGCCCTTGTGGTCGAACGAGTAGGTGGGCGGCGCCGAACAGATCGCGCCACTTCTCTCCCAGGTCGAAGTACCAGTCGTGCTCGCCGACCATCATGTGCACCGGGTACTTCACGTTCTTGAGGATCTGCGCTCCCTGCTCGAGCTCCACAGCCTGTCCGAGCTGCCCCAGATCGCCGCCGTAGAGGACGAAGTCGGGCGGCGGGTCGAGGTTGTTGACGTCGTCGACGGCGCGCAGCAGCTGGCGCATGAAGCGGTCGTTGATCTTCTTCTCGTAGAGGTGCGAGTCCGAGATGTAGGCGAAACGGAACGCTTCCCCCGTGTCGGCCTGGGCGACCGAGACGGGCTGAAAGGAATGGGGATGGAAGGAGACGCGACTCGCCGCCGCGGCTCCCATCGCCGCCAGCGACACCTTCAGAAAGCCGCGCCGGTCGAGCCGATGCAGCCCGCGAAAGAGATCGAGCCGTTGCTCGACGTGCTTGGTCTCGATGCTTTTGATGCCTCGGCTCATTGCTGTCCCTCCGCTGCCGTCTTGCCTTCGACGCGCCGCTCGAACGGCAGCACGCGGCGAAACGCCAGGTCGTCGTCCCGGAAGGGGCGGCGCTGGCCGGCGATCTTTCTCTGTGTCGCCATCTCCTGCCGGTTCTGGTCGGCGAAGTGCTCGTCGGTGAGAGAGAAGAGGAACGCCACCACGTCGTCGATCTCACCTTCGGTCAGCGCCAGAGGCTCGATGCCGCCGTCGAGGTAGGGGTTCGCCTCGCCGCCCTTGTTGTAGTGATCCATCACGTCCCAGAGGGTGCGCATGGAGCCGTCGTGCATGTACGGGGCGGTGATGCCGACGTTGCGCAGGCCCTGGGTCTTGAAGGCGCCGATGTCGGCGGGGTCCTTGGTGACCATGAAGCGGCCGAGCTCGGAGAGGTTCGTCTGCAGCGCCAGCTGGTCGACCGCTTCGGTGCCGCCGTTTCCCTTCGCCAGGGCATCGAGCGCGTCGCGCGCCAGCTTCTCGAAGTTCTGCGTGCGCGCCGCGACGCCGATGTTGTGGAAGCGGTTGTCGGTTCCCAGCGGGCTCGACGGGTTCATCATGTGGCAGCTGACGCACCTCGCCTTGCCGTTGAACAGATCGAAGCCGCGCTTCGCCTGGGCGGACAGGGCGCCGTCTTCGCCGGCGAGGAAGCGGTCGAAGGGTGCGTCGAGGAAGACCAGCGTGCGCTCGAAGGCGCCGATGGCACGGGTCATGTCGTCGAGGTTCGGCTCGCGGCCGTAGGCCTGCTGGAACGCCTTCTGGTAGGCGGGATCGCCGGAGATCGCGGCGACCACGGCGGCGTGGTTCGGCAGGCCGCCCTCGACGGGGTTGACGGGGGGAAATTTGGACTGTTCTTCGAGGCTGCCGACGCGGCCGTCGAGGAACAGCGTGTCGAAGAAGAATGCGTTCATCGTCGTCGGGGCGTTGCGCTGGCCGAGCTGATCGCGAACGCCCTCCGACGTCGGGCGCTGGTCCGTGAAGCCGCGGGTGACGTCGTGACAGGTGGCGCAAGCGACGCTGTCGTCGGCCGACAGCCGTGGATCGAAGTAGAGCTTGCGCCCGAGCGCCACCCGCTCCGGCGTCATCTGATTGTCCTTCGGGACGAGGAACGCCCACATGACCGGGTCGACGCCCGGCGGCGGCTCGGTCACGTCTCGCTCCGGCAGGAGCTGATCGAGGGCCTTCATCTGCGCCGCCATCGAGAGGGCGCCGTGCTCCCCGCGCTTCTCCTTCGGCAGCTGCTTCTCATCGTACGGTCCGAAGGCGTGCGCCGCGGTGGCGACGACACACAGCAGGGCGACGGCGAGACACGTGCCTGCCCGCTCCCGCCATTTCCATCCGGTCCCGGGACCGGGTCGCTGGTCTCTCATTCGCCTTCCTCCCCGGATGAAGACAACACTGAGTGTTGTCTATGCATAGCACGTTGTAGCCCGCACGTCGCTGCCGGAGGGCTTCCGACTCGAAGGCATCCGGGTCGTCCTGCGCGGGGTGTGCTCGCGCTGCCGCGACGAGGTGTGAGCTTCGGTTGACTTCCACCGAGAGCCCGCATTAGCAGGACGGGCAGGTAGGGGAGGGACCATGGAACACGTCACCCGGGAATCGGTACCCCGCGTCCGTGTCTTGCGAGAGACGCTCGACCACCCCGTGGTCGACGCGGACGGGCACCTGATCGAGTCGCTGTCGGTGCTGCTGGACTACGTGAAGAGAGTGGGCGGCGCCGACGCCCCGGGATCCGTACTCCATGCCCTGCGAGAGGCGACCACCGGGCTCGGCGACGCGGGTCGTGGCGACGCGCGGGGGGCCTGGTGGGGGGTCACGAACGACGCGCGCGACCTCGCCTGCGTGATGAGCCCCAAGTTGCTCGCCGAGCGAATGGAGGAGATCGGGCTCGACTTCGCGGTGCTCTATCCGACGGTGGGGTTGGTGTTTCCGACCATTCACGACGACGAGGTGCGGCAGCTCGCCTGCCGCGCGCTCAACACGATGAACGCCGAGATCGCCGGCCCTTGCGCGCAGCGGATGACCGTCGCGGCCGCGATCCCCATGCACACTCCCGCCGAGGCCGTCGCCGAGCTCGAGCACAGCGTGCGCGTCCTCGGCTTGAAGGCCGCGTCGATTCCCCCGGGTGTCGGGCGGCCGCTCGCCGCCCATGCAGAGGCGTTTCCCGCCGCCCAGTTCGTCGATCGCTTCGGCATCGACAGCGCGCACGACTACGACCCGGTGTGGCGCGCCTTCGTCGACCTCGGCGTGGCGGTCACCTCGCACGGGGCGGTGGGACTGCGCAACCTCGAGTGCGGCCGCCGCTCGCCGTCGAGCTACGTCTTCAACCACATCGGCGCGCACGCGTTTCAGCAGGGAGAGCTGGCGAAGTCACTGGTGCTGGGCGGCGTTCCGCGCCGCTTTCCGCGCCTCGCCTTCGGCTTTCTCGAGGGCGGCGCCGGCTGGGCCTGCGACCTTCTTCACCACCTCGAGGAGCACTACGAGAAGCGCAACGCCGAGGGCCTGGAGAGCTACGACCCCGCCCGCCTCGACCGCGAGGCCCTGCGGGCGGAGCTGGCGCGCGTCGGGTTCCCCTCCCCGAGCGAAAGGGGATCTCCTTCGACGGGCGAGAAGGCGCGGCCGCAGTGGGCGCGCGACGAGTTCGAGGAGTCGGCGATCGAGAACGAGGAGCAGATCGCCGAGATGTTCGCGCGCCAGTTCTTTCTCGGCTGCGAAGCCGACGACCGCAGCGTCTACCGCGCGCTCGAGGGCAAGGGGAACCCGTTCGGCCTGCGGCTCAACGCCATCTTCTCGTCCGACATCGGGCACTGGGACGTACCCGATCTCTCGCGCGTGGTTCTCGAGAGTCGCCGCCTGGTCGACAAGAAGCTCCTCGAAGAGGCGGACTATCGCGACTTCGTGTTCGCCAACCCGGCGCGCCTGCACCTGTCGATGAACCCGCGCTTCTTCGACGGCACCGCCGTCGAGGCGGCGGCGCGGGCTCTGGCGGCCTGAGAGGCTCAGCGCAGGCGGCCGACGAGCGGGATGAAGCGTCCGACGCGCCGCGCGTAGCGCTCGAAGTCCTCTCCGTAGGCTCCAACTTCGTCGCGGGAAGCGGCCTCGATGAGCTTCGTGCCGGGGCACGGCCGAAGCATTGCCGTGCCGGGAGGCATCCTCCCGTCACTGGGAAAACCCGTCCCAAGGACGCGCACGGCAAGCCGTGCCCCGGCTGATTCGCGAGCTTGTGCGCCTCGCTTTGTGATCTGTCTCGACATGGTTCGGTGATTGCTTCCGCTTTCAGGCCGCGGGGAGATGCTCGCACGCCCGAGCATGGCGATGGTTACCCGAGGATACAGGCTCGCGCTGGGGGTGTTGGGGCTGGTCGTCCTACTCACCACCTCTCCAGAACCGATTCACGCCGGCACCTGTCCGAGCGTCCGGCTGTGCATCGCCATCGACGGATCGGGCAGCATCACGAGCTCGCAGTTCAGCCTGATGGTCAATGGTCTGGCCGACGCGATCGTCGACCCGACCGTGGTTCCGCAGAGCGGAGCCGTCGAGATCAGTGCCGTGCAGTTCGGCGGTTCCGTCGCGATCGCCGTTTCCCCGACCTCGATCACGTCGCAGGCGGCGGCCAACTCGGTGGCCAGTCAGCTTCGCGCGATCGTGAAGGACAACGGCAGCACCAACATGTCCGGCGCCGTGGCGTCGTGCAGCTCACTCATCACCGGCTCCTGCGGCACCAGCCGTCAGGTGATCAACGTGGTCACGGACGGCGAGCCCGACAGCCAGAGCGCCACCATCTCGGCGCGCAACGCCGCGATCGGTGCCGGGGTGGACGAAATCAACGCCGAGGCCGTCGCCGCCCCAGCGTCGGCCTTCGACTTCCTGATCAACCAGCTGGTCTACCCGCAGCCGGGCATCGAGGCGCCGCCGTTCACCGGTCCGGGCTTCGTCATCCGCACCGACTCGTTCGACGACTTCGCCGTCGCCGTGCGCGGCAAGATCGGAACGATCGTCGCGCAGACCTGCACCATCGAGCCGCCGTCGGCGACGAATCCGCTCGGGACGAGCCACTCGTTCACGGTCACGGTCAAGAACGCCGACGGAACACCCGCTTCCGGCGTCGTTCTGGACGCGGAGATCGTCTCCGGACCGCACACGGGGTTCGGGGGCAGCGTGACGACCGGCGCCTCCGGCGTGGTGACCTTCAGCTACGACGAGACGAACGGTGCGGGTACGGACACGATCGAGGTCAGCGGCACGCTCGACGGCGACGACTTTTCGTGCACGACGACGAAGATCTGGGCGGCGCCTCCTCCGCCGTGCACGGTCGTCCCCGAGATGGACACCAACCCCGTGAACACCGAGCACACGGTCACCGCCATCTTCGAGAAGGGCGACGGCTCGCCGGCTTCGGGGGCGCCCGTCTCCATCTCCATTACGTCGGGACCGAACTCGCCGCTGCTGGCGGACGGGATGGCCAATGCGAGCGGGCAGCTGACCTTCTCCTACATGGGCGGCCCGAACCCCGGCACCGACGTGATCGAGTTCGCCGGGGTCGTCGACGAGCAGATCGCCCGCTGCAGCGCGACCAAGATCTGGGTCTCGACGCCGCCGAGCTGCACCGTCGTCCCACCCTCCGCCACGAACCTGATCGGAGAGGAGCACGAGATGACCGTGACGGTCCTGCGCGGCAACGGCGCGCCGGCCGTCGGCATCACCGTGACGGCGCAGGTGACCGCCGGCCCACATGCCGGGTTCACGGGCACGGCGCAGACGAGCGCCAGCGGCGTCGTTGTCGCCAGCTACACGGGAACGAGCGCCGGCACGGATACGATCCGGTTCAGCGGAATCGCCGATGCGCAGGCGTTCTCGTGTACCGCTAGCAAGACCTGGCTGGCGCCGCCGCCGCCCTGCACGGCCGTTCCGGCGTCCGACACCAACACGGTCGGGACCCAGCACAGCGTGCTGGTCACATTCGAGCACGGCGACGGCTCGCCCGCTTCCGGGGTGGACGTCTCCGCCAGCATCGCCAGCGGCCCGAACGCGCCGCTGCTCGCCGACTTGGTGACCGATGCCAGTGGTCAGGTCTCGTTCGTCTACACGGGCGGCCTCGACCCGGGCACCGACTCGCTCGAGTTCGACGCCGTGGTCGACGGAGAGCCGGTGAGCTGCAGCGCGAGCAAGACGTGGGAGCTGCCCCCGCCTCCGCCCTGCACCGTGAACCCAGTCACGGATACCAATCTGGTCGGAACCGAGCACACCGTTGTCGCCACCTTCCGGCGCGCCAATGCATTTCCTGCTCCTGGTGTCGATGTCTCCATCAGTATCGCCTCCGGCCCGAACTCCCCGCTGCTCGCCGACGGTGTGACGACGTCCGGCGGCCAGGTGAGCTTCACCTATACGGGTGGCCCCGATGCCGGAACCGACGTCGTCCAGTTCAGCGGCTTCGTCGACGGCCACATGGTGACCTGCAGCGCCACCAAGACGTGGGAGCTGCCGCCGCCACCCTGTACCGTCAATCCGGCCTCGGATACCAACCCGGTGGGAACGGAGCACACCGTGGTCGTCACCTTCCGGCGCGGCAACAGCTCGCCGGCCTCCGGTGTCGACGTTTCCATCGGCATCACCGCCGGACCCAACTTCGGATTGCTCGCGGATGCCCAGACGAATGCCGCCGGTCAGGTGGTCTTCAGCTACGAGGGCTCGGAGTCCGCCGGCACGGACGTGATCGAGTTCAGCGGCTTCGTCGATGGCCATCTCGTGAGCTGCAGCGCGAGCAAGACGTGGCGTGTGCCCGCGCCGCCCTGCACCGTGATCCCGGTCGAGAGCAAGAATCCGGTCGGTAGCAAGCATACGGTCACCGCGATCTTCACCAAGGGCGATGGCTCGCCGGCTTCCGGCGTCGACGTTTCGATCCGTGTCGCGTCGGGACCGAACTCGCCGCTGCTCGCCGACGGAGTGACCAACGCGGCCGGTCAGGTCGGCTTGTCGTACACGGGGGGTCAGACCGCCGGCACGGACGTGATCGAATTCAGCGGCTTGGTCGAGGGCGACCTGGTTTCCTGCAGCGCCGGCAAGACCTGGGTCGTCGAGCAGCCCACCTGCGAGGCCGTTCCTCCCGTGGCGGCGAATCTGGTCGGAACCGAGCACGTGGTCACCGCCATTTTCAGACGGGCGGATGGCTCGCTGGCCGCCAGCGAGCCGGTGGCCATCTCCATCACGTCCGGCCCGAATTCACCGCTGTTGGCGGACGCGGTGACCGATGCTCTCGGCCGTGTGACGCTCTCCTACACCGGTGGCCTGTTTCCGGGCACGGACGTGATCGAGTTCAGCGGCTTCGTCGACGATCAGGCGGTCTCTTGCCGCGCCGCCAAGACCTGGATCGCCGGGCAGCCCTCTTGCGCGGTCACCCCGACCTCCGACACCAACCCGGTGGGGACCGACCACACCCTGACCGCGATCTTCCGCCGCGGCAACGGCTCGCGCGCTGCCGGCGTGCCGGTTTCGGTGAGTATCTCGTC
This sequence comes from uncultured bacterium, assembly GCA_963721115.1. GTDB lineage: Bacteria > Desulfobacterota > Binatia > HRBIN30 > CADEER01 > CAVRIA01. The sequence continues at coordinate 48,564 of CAVRIA010000007.1, read as the reverse complement.
GGGACCGAACTCCTTGCTGCTCGCCGACGCCGCCGCCGACGCCTCCGGACGCGTCACCTTCACCTACACCGGCGGGCCCCGCTCCGGCACCGACGTGATCGATTTCACCGGCGTGGTCGAGGGGGAGATCGTCACGTGCAGTGCCGTCAAGACCTGGCGGATCCCGCCGCCGCCGTGCGTCGTGGTACCGTCGTCGGACAGCAACCCGACGGGAACCGAGCACACGGTGACGGCGTACTTCCGGAGCGGCGACGGCTCTCGCCCGTGGGGCTTGGGCGTGTCCGTCGCCATCACCTCGGGACCCAACGGACCGCTGTTCGCCGATGCCATCACCGACTTCAATGGCGCCGTCTCCTTCTCGTACACCGGCGGTTCGAGTGGAGGCACCGACGTCATCGAGTTCAGCGCCTTCCTCGACGACCGCGTCGTGAGCTGCACCGCCACCAAGACCTGGGACGCGCGGCCGCCGGCGTGTACGGTCGCTCCGGCGTTCGGCGAGAATCGGACCGGTAGCCGACATACCGCGACGGCGACGTTCCGGCGCGGCAGCAGGTTGCTCGCGGCGGGTGTGCCGGTATCGATCTCCATCGTTTCGGGCCCGAACTCGGTGCTGCTGGCCGACGGCGTGACCGACGCGGGTGGGCAGGTGGCGCTGTCGTACGTCGGCGGGGTTCTTCCCGGCACGGACGTGATCGAGTTCGCCGGCGCCGTCGACGGTCAGATCGCGCGATGCCGGGCGTCCAAGACCTGGGTGGCCGCGCAACCCGCGTGCAGCGTATCTCCGATCAACGACCAGAACCCCGCGGGAACCAGCCACACGGCGACCGCCGTCTTTCGGCGCGGCAACGGCTCTTTGGCCGCGGGCGTGCCGGTATCGATCGGCATCTTCTCGGGGCCGAACTCCGTGCTGCTCGCCGACGCCATCAGCAACGCCAGCGGCCAGGTGACGCTGTCTTACGTCGGACGACTCGCGCCGGGCACCGACGTGATCGAGTTCGCCGGCGTCGTCGACGGGCGCGTCGTGCGCTGCGCCGCCACGAAGACCTGGGATCTCCCTCCGCCGCCCTGCACGGTCATCCCGTCGTCGGATGCCAACCCGGTCGGCACCGACCATACGGTGACCGCGGTGTTCCGCCGCGGCAACGGCTTCCTCGCCGGCGGCGTGCCTGTTTCGATCGCCATCTTCAGCGGCCCGAACGGCCCGCTGCTCGCGGATGCGGTCGCCGGCGGCGACGGCCGGGTCTCGCTCACGTATACGGGCGGACCGTTTCCCGGCACGGATGTGATCGAGTTCGCCGGCGTCGTCGACGGGCGCGTCGTGCGCTGCGCGGCGACGAAGACCTGGATCGCGGGCCGCCCCTCGTGCGACGTCGTTCCGGGCATCGCCGCGAACCCGGTCGGAACCGACCACAGCGCGACCGCCATCTTCCGGCGCAGTGACGGCTCGCTCGCCGGCGGAGTGAACGTCTCCATCGCGGTCTCGACGGGGCCCAACTCGCCGCTGCTGGCCGACGGCGTCACCAATGCGGCGGGGCAGGTGACGCTGTCCTACACCGGCGGATCGAACGCCGGAACTGACGCGATCGACTTCACGGCATTCGTCGACGGCCAGCTCGTCACCTGCCGTGCGACCAAGACGTGGATCGCCGGGCAGCCGAGCTGCACGGCGATTCCCGCCAGCGCCGCCAATCCGGTCGGCGCGCAGCACGACGTCACCGCCGTGTTCCGGAGAGGTGACGGCACGCCCGCCGGCGCCGTGAACGTCTCGGTCAACGTCTCGTCGGGGCCGAACGCGCCGCTCTTCGCCGACGCGGTGTCGGATGCCGGCGGGCGCGTGGCGTTCTCGTACACGGGAGGTCCGAACGCGGGCACGGACACCATCGTGTTCGGGGGCTTCGTCGACGGGCAGCTCGTCACGTGTAGAGCCGCCAAGACCTGGCTCGCCGGCCGGCCGAGCTGCGACACCTCGCCGAGCGTCGCGGCCAACTCGGTCGGAACCGACCACACCGTGCGGGCCGTCATCCGCCGCGGCGACGGCTCGCTCGCCGCTGGTGTGCCGGTGTCGATCACCGTCGCCTCGGGTCCGAACTCCCCCGTGTTGGCCGACGGTGTCACCAGCGCGAGAGGCGAGGTGGCGTTCACGTACACCGGCGGGACGGCGGGCGGTGTGGACGTGATCGAGTTCAGCAGCTTCGTCGACGGGCAGGTCGTGCGCTGCAGCGCCACCAAGACGTGGGTCGTGGACCAGCCGACCTGTAGCGTGTCCCCGCCCAACGACGTCAACACGACCGGAACGAGCCACACCGTCACCGCCACGTTCCGGCGCGGCAATGGAGCGCCGGCGTCCGGAGTGAGTGTGTCCGTCGACATTCCGAGCGGGCCGAATGTACGGGCGATGGTCGGCCGGGTCACCAACGCCAGCGGCCAGGCGTCGTTCACATATACCGGCGGCAGCAACACCGGCGTCGACGTCATCCGCTTCAGCGCCACCGTCGACGGTCAGCCGGTGAGCTGTCGAGCCGGGAAGACGTGGGAGTCGGCACCGGGTTCCTGCACCGTCGCGCCGGCTTCGGACGACAATCCCACGGGCAGCGAGCACACGGCCACCGCCACCTTCCGGCGGGGGACGGGTCGCCGGCTGCAGGCGTGAACGTTTCGGTCCAGATCTCTTCGGGACCGAACGCCCCGTTGCTGGCCGATGGCGTGACCAACGCGAACGGCGAGGTCGCATACTCGTACACGGGAAGCGGCGGTGAAGGCACCGACGTGATCGAGTTCAGCGCCTTCGTCGACGGGCGGGCCGTGACGTGCAGCGCCGACAAGACGTGGGTCGCCGCCGGCCCGCCCTCGTGCGACGCGGCACCGAGCGTCGCCGCCAACCCGGCGGGAACCGAGCACACGGTGAACCTCATCTTCCGGACCACCGACGGGACGCTCGCCGCCGGAGTGAACGTTTCCATTGCCATTTCCTCGGGGCCGAACGCTCCGCGACAGGCCAGCGGTGTGACCAACACCACCGGGCAGTACGCGTTTTCCTATACGGGCGGTCCGAACGCCGGCACGGACGTCATCGACTTCTCCGGTATGGTCGAGGGCCAGCGCGTCTCTTGCAGCGCCACCAAGACCTGGGTGGTCGGACAGCCGATCTGCAGCGCCGTTCCCAATGCGTCCGACAAACCGGTGGCGAGCCCCCACGAGGTGACCGCCACCTTCCTGCGGGGCGACGGTTCGCCCGTCCCCGGAGTCGACGTTTCGATCGGCATCACTTCGGGACCGAACTCGCCGATGCTCGCCGACGCCGTCAGTGACGCGCGCGGGCAGGTCCAGCTCTCCTACACAGGCGGACCCGACGCGGGTCGGGACCTGATCGAGTTCAGCGGCGTGATCGACGGCGAGGTCGTGCGCTGCACCGCGTCGACCAACTGGGTCGCCGGGCAGCCGACCTGCGACGTCGCCCCCTCCATCGCGGCGAACCCCCCCGGGACCGAGCACGCCGTCAGCGCCGTCTTCCGCCGCGGCGACGGCTCTCTCGCCTCCGGCGTGGACGTCTCGGTCGGCATCGTGTCGGGACCGAACGCACCGCTGTTCGGCGATGGCGTGACGACCGCCACCGGCGAGCTGGAGTTTCGCTACACCGGCGGCCTGCAGGCTGGTACCGACGTGATCGAGTTCAGCGGCGTGGTCGACGGCCAGCCCGTCGCCTGCACGGGGACCAAGACGTGGACGGAAGAGCTGCCCGTCACGCCGACCCCGACCGGTACGCCGACGCCGACCGGCACACCTCCGACTTCCACGCCGACGCCGAGCGCGAGTCCGCTGATCTGCGGCCCGTGTGTGGGGGACTGCAACGGCGATTGCCGCGTGACGATCGACGAGCTGGTCACGGGGGTCAACATCGCGCTCGGCCTGTTCCCGGTCTCGCGCTGTTCCTCGTTCGATCAGGACGGGAACGGCAGCGTGCAGATCAACGAGCTGATCCTCGCTGTCAACAACGCGTTGACCGGCTGCCCGCCGCCGAGCCTGTCGTCGCTCGCCGCGAGTCAGATCTGAGAAGGCACGCTTTGCCCCGACCCGCTCGACCGAGGTCGGGGTCTGGCCGCGAAGATCGCCGCTTGCGTCCGGAGGTAAGGGGTGCGGATCCTTTCGGCGAGCGCGACAGCTTCGCGGCTCGTCGCCCGTGTGCGGCCGCAGTGGGCGCGCGACGAGCTCCAGGAGTTTGCGAATCGACGACAGGGCCAGATCGCGGAGATGTTCGCCCGCCAGTGCCGGGCCAGGGTTCAGCGCAGGCGGCCGACGAGCGGGATGAAGCGTCCGACGCGCCGCGCATAGCGCTCGAAGTCCTCCCCATAGGTGCGGCGCAGGAACGCTTCCTCGTGGACCGCTTGGTTGTGGAAGCCGATCACGGCGCCGGCCAGGAGAACGACGGACGGCCAGGTCGGGACGAGCAGCGCGAACCCCGCCAGCGCGACGAACAGGCCCAGGTAGATCGGGTTGCGCGAAAAGGCGTACAGCCCGCTGGTTACGAGTCCCGGCCGGGCGCTCTCGTCGATGCCGAAGCGCCACGATGCGCCCAGATGGACCTGCGCCGCGACCAGCCACGCCACGCCGGTCATCAGGATCAGGAAGCCGAGCCAGGCGGCGCGCGGAGCCTCGCCCGCGAGGCGCAGCGGCCCGAGGGCGGCGGAGTCGACCGCCGTCAGATACGCCTGGATCGCGAGGATCAGGAATACGCCCACCAGCAGCGCCTCGCGCAGGTGCTGCGCCGGACTGCTGGAGCGGAACAGGAGCACGCCCCAGCTTCCGTAGCGGCGCTTGTGAAGCCACGGGCGCAGGACCATTCCGAGCCCGAGGAGCGCCAGTAGCCCAACCGACGGTCCGACTCTGGTGATCATGTTCGTCCTCCCTTCGGGGGGTATAGCAGACCTAATCGATTCTGACAATCATTTTCAAAATCATTCGATTGGCCGGCGGAACGGGGAGAGGAGGAGCGGGTATCTGGTTGCCGCTTGGCGGCCACTGGCACGTCTCAGCAGCCATTCGCCACATTCCGGTTGGAAACAATTTGGCGCTCGGGGTACGGTGGGCGGACATCGGGCGGGTGATGCTTCGAATCGAAAGGGGAACAGTATGGTGCGTTCCAGGGCCGTAGTGCGTGGAGGGCGGCGCTTTGCCTCGGCCGTTCTCGTCGTGCTGGGGGCGATGAGCGGATGGGGCGGAACGGCAGCGGCAGCAGGATCCTTCACCACCTTCGAGAGCGGCCAGGTTCAACCCCTCGCCCTGTCCCCGGACGGCACTCGCCTCTTTGCGGTCAACACGCCGGACGCACGGCTGGCGATCTTCGACGTTACGGCCGGCGGCCTCGTCGCCAGCGGTTCGGTGCCGGTCGGTCTCGAGCCGGTGGCCGTGGCAGCCCGCTCCGACTCCGAGGTCTGGGTCGTCAACAACCTCTCCGACAGCGTCAGCATCGTCGACGTCGGCAGCGACCCGCCGCGCGTCGTCCGCACGCTGCTGGTGGGCGACGAGCCGCGCGACATCGTCTTCGCCGGCGCCGGGGGCAACCGCGCCTTCATTACCACGGCGCATCGCGGCCAACAGCGCACCGACCCGTCGATCGCGGCGGTGCCGGGTGCCGGCGATCCGCAGCTCACCACCCCCGGCGTCGGGCGCGCCGATGTGTGGGTGTTCGACGCCACGGCGCTCGGCAACACGTTGGGCGGCACGCCGCTGGCGATCCTCACGCTGTTCGGCGACACACCGCGCGCCCTCGCCGTCAGCCCGGACGGAGCGACGGTCTATGCGGCGGTCTTCAAGTCCGGCAATCAGACCACCGTGCTCTCCGAGGGGGCGGTGTGCAACGGCTTCGGCGCCGCCGCGGCGTGCACCGTGCAGGGCCAGACGATGCCGGGCGGCCTGCCGCCGCCGAGCACGGACGCGCTCGGCGAGCCGGCGCCGGAGACGGGGCTGATCGTCAAGTTCGATCCGGCCACCGGCGAATGGAACGACCCGCTGGGCCGCGATTGGAGCGCGGCCGTGCGCTTCGATCTGCCCGACGACGACGTCTTCGCCATCGACGCCGACACCCTGGCGCAGACCGCGGCGTTCGCGCACGTCGGGACGACGCTCTTCAACATGGCCGTCAACCCGGCCACCGGCACGCTCTATGTCTCCAACACCGAGGCGCGCAACGAGGTCCGCTTCGAGGGCCCCGGGGTTTTCGGCGGCAGCACGGTGCAGGGCGACCTGGCCGAATCGCGCATCACCGTCGTCACGCCCGGTGGCGTGTTTCCCCGCCACCTGAACCAGCACATCGACTACAATCAACTGCCCGCTCCGGCCGGAACGAAGGAGCACAGCTTGGCGACGCCGGTCGGCATGGCGGTCTCGCCCGACGGCGCCACGCTCTACGTCGCGGCGTTCGGGTCGAGCCGGATCGGGGTGTTCAACACGGTGGCCCTGGAAGGCGACATGTTGGACCCCATCGTCGACAGCGCCGATTACATCCCGGTGAGCGGCGGCGGCCCGAGCGGGTTGGTGCTCGACGCGGCGCGGCAGCGGCTCTACGTGCTGACGCGCTTCGACGACAGCGTTTCGGTCGTCGATCTGACCGCCCAGGCCGAGACCGCGCATCTGGCCCTGCACAATCCGGAGCCGCCGAGCGTCGTCGCCGGACGGCCGTTCCTCTACGACGCGGTCGCGACCTCGAGCAACGGCGAGGCGTCGTGCGCGAGCTGTCACATCTTCGGCGCCATGGACAACCTCGCCTGGGATCTCGGCAACCCGGACGACGCGGTGAAGAACAATCCGATCCCGATCAACCTGGGGTTCGCCGTCGGCCTCGGGATCTTTCCGCTGCCCGCGCCGATCAACGGCACCGGTCAGGTCACCGACTTTCACCCAATGAAGGGGCCGATGACCACGCAGACCCTGCGCGGCCTGGTCGGCAGCGGCGCCATGCACTGGCGCGGGGATCGTTCCAATCCGCCCGGAACGGCGGCCTCGGCCTTCGACGAGGTGAACTCGTTCAACAACTTCAACGGCGCCTTCGTGTCGCTCGTCGGCCGCGACAGCCAGCTGCCGGCGGCGGAGATGCAGGAGTTCACCGACTTCGCCCTGCAGATCACGCTGCCCCCGAACCCGGTGCGCGCGCTCGACGACTCGCTGACGCCGGCGCAGCAGGCGGGGCGGGACTTCTTTCTCGGGCCTCGGCTGTCGGACGGCACCAGTGGCACGATCCTCAACCAGCCGCTGGGCTTCACCTGCGAGGGGTGTCACCGCCTGCAGCCCGAGCTCGGACACTTCGGCACCGACGGGCGCGCGAGCTTCGAGAACGAGGAGCAGATCATCAAGATTCCGCACCTGCGCAACCTGTACCAGAAGATCGGCATGTTCGGGGAGCTCGACGTGGCGGGGACGCGGCCGCTCAATCAGCCGCCGCAGGGACCTCAGATCCGCGGCTTCGGCTTCCTCCACGACGGCAGCGTCGACACCCTGTTCCGCTTCCTCAATGCCAACGTCTTCTCGAACAACTCGGTCGGCGGGCCCAGCGTCGGCTTCCCGAGCGATACGGAACGGCATGAGGTCGAGCAGTTCCTGCTCGCCTTCGACAGCAACCTGGCCCCGATCGTCGGACAGCAGATCACGCTGACGTCGACCAATGCCGGCGCCGTGGGGGCGCGTCTCGACCTGCTCGTCGCGCGCGCCGGCCTGGGCGAGTGCGACCTGATCGTCAAGGGAACCATGGACGGCGAGGCGCGCGGCTGGCTGCGCGGCGCCGGCGGGCAGTTCATCAGCGATCGCGAAGCCGAGACGCCGCTCAGCGACGCCGCCCTGCGCGGGGTGGCTTCGGCGTCGGCGGACCAGGAGCTGACCTACACCTGCGTGCCGCCCGGCTCGGGTACGCGCGCCGGTATCGACCGCGACGAGGACGGCTTCTACGATCGGGACGAGCTCGATGCGGGCTCGGATCCCGCCGATGCCGCCAGCACGCCGCTGTCGCTGGCGACGCTGATCCGCACCTCGAAGCTGATCCTCAAGGACGACGTGCGCCCGCCCATCAACACGAGGAGGCGCCGGGTGGTGTTCGTCGCCTCTACCGCGCACGACTCGGCGGTGCAGCGCGTCGTCGCGCCCCTGCCGGGGAGCAGCGGCGACCCGACGCTGGGCGGCGCGACGCTGCAGGTGTACAACGCCGCCGGCCTGACCGGCGATGCGGTCACCGTGACGCTGCCGGCGAGCGGCTGGAAGGCACTCGGACGCGCGAGCGCGCCGAGGGGCTGGCGCTTCCGCGGCGACGCGAGCACGCCGATCCGCACCGTCGTGGTGAAGGACGATCGCATCGTCGTGCGCGGCGGCAAGAGTAGCTGGGCCTATTCGCTCGACGAGCCGGCACAGGGGCAGGTGGCGCTACGCCTGCAGCTCGGCAGCGATGCCGGCTGGTGTGCCGAGACGGCGGCGAGCCCGAAGGGAAGTCCGCCCTCGACTGCCAAGACCGACCGCCCCGGCCTGTTCAAGGCCAACGCGGGCAGCCCCGCCCCGGCGACGTGCCCGCCCATGCCGTAGGGCTTGGTCTTGGAATTGCGGCGACGTGTCGTACGAGGCTCCCGGACCGGATAAGCTGGCGCGCTGCGATGACCCCTCGGGCGCGGCACTTGGGCCGAGCGGTACTCCCCGCTCGCGCTCGCCGGTGGATCTCGAGCCAGCGCCGTCGCTGGCGCCGCTGGCGCAATCCCGGGGCCCGCAGGCTGCGGCATCTGCTGCCGGCGAGCCCCGTGTGCGGCTTCGACCGCGGCTCGCCGATCGACCGCTACTACATGGAGAAGTTCCTGTGTCGCCACGCCGGCGACATCCGCGGCCGCGTCCTGGAGTTCGGAGACGATCGGTACACGCGAAGGTTCGGCGAAGAGCGGGTCACCGGGAGCGACGTGCTCGACGTCCGGACCGACAACCCGAAGGCGACGCTCGTCGCCGACCTGATCGGTGCGAACTCGCTGCCCTCCGACACCTTCGATTGCATCATCTGCGTACAGACGCTTCAGTTCATCTACGATGTGCGCGCCGCCGTGCGGGAGCTCTTCCGTCTTCTGAAGCCCGGCGGCGTGCTTCTCGTCACCGCTCACGGCGTCGGCAAGGTGGTTCGCAAAGAAGGCGTGGATCCGTGGGGGGAGTACTGGCGCTTTACCGGCCAGTCGTTGGGCAGGATGCTGCGGGACGCTTTCCCCTGCGGCGACATCGCGCTCGAGGCGTACGGAAACGTCTTTGCCGCTGCCTCCTCCCTCTACGGGCTGGCGGCTGAAGAGCTTCGCGCCGAAGAGCTGGACCGCTTCGATAGCGATTTCGCGGTGATCGTAGCCGCCCGTGCGGCCAAGTCCCGGGCGTCACCGCAAACTACTCGAACAGGAGAAAGCACACGTTCTCGAGCCCCTTCTTGAAACGAAGCGTCTTCACCGGTCGCTCTTCTCCCAGACGAGCGAGCGGACGAGCTCCCGGCCCTTTGTCGGTCCACCTCCCGGCCCTTGGCTGTGACCGGGACGATCCGAACCTCCTCGAGCCCGGGGCTCCTCTTTCAGGGTTCGGTGGTTGAAGCCCGGGCTCGCGATATGCAACGTGAGGCTGGGGAAAGGAGGGCGGACATGCACCGCTTCGTTGTCGCTCTGATCATCGTCGCCATCGCCGGCTGCGCTTCTTCACACCGGCCGCCGCCATCGGAAGGACCCCGTGCGCCGCTCTTCAACGATCTCGGGAGCTACCACCGCCCGATCACCACGCGCTCGCCGCTGGCCCAGCGATACTTCGACCAGGGCTTCATCTTGACGTACGGCTTCAATCACGCCGAGGCCGGGCGCGCCTTTCGCCAGGCGACGCAGCTCGATCCCGACTGTGCGATGTGCTGGTGGGGCGTGGCGCTGGTGCTCGGGCCGAACATCAACTTGCCCATGAACGCGAGTGATGCGCCCGCGGCGTACGATGCAAGCCGCAGGGCCCTCGCCCTGGCGCCGCAGGTCAGCGACAACGAGCGCGCCTACATCGAGGCGCTGGTGAAGCGCTATCCGTCGGCGTCCGCGGGCGATCGCTCGGCCGCGGACGCCGCCTATGCCGGGGCGATGCGCGACGTGACGCAGCGCTTCCCGGACGATCTCGACGCGGCTGCGCTGGCCGCCGAGGCGGCGATGGATCTTCACCCGTGGGACTTCTGGAACGAGGACGGTACGCCGCAGCCGTGGACGCCCGAGATCCTGCAGACGATCGAGTCGGTGCTGCAGCGCGATCCGCAGCACCCCGGCGCGATCCACTTCTACATCCACGCCACCGAGGCCTCGCCGGATCCCGGCCGGGCGGCGGCCTACGCCGACCGCCTCGGCGGTCTCGCCCCCGGTGCCGGCCACCTGGTGCACATGCCGTCGCACACGTACATCCGCATCGGCCGCTACCACGACGCGGTGCTCGCCAACATCCGTGCGACCCAGGCGGACAACTCGTACGTCACGCAGTGCCGCGCGCAAGGCGTCTATCCGCTCGCCTACGTGCCGCACAACCATCACTTCCTTTTCACCGCGGCCAGCATGGAGGGCTGGAGCGCCAAGGCGATCGAGGCGGCCAAAGCCACCGATGCCCATACGCAGCACGACGCGATGCGCGACCCCGAGCTCGCCCTCCTGCAGCCGTTCTCGGTGATGCCGCTGTTTGCCTACGTTCGCTTCGGCAAGTGGGACGAGATCCTCGCGACCCCCGCGCCGGCCGGCGATCTGCTCTATCCGAACGGGATCTGGCACTACGCGCGCGGCCGCGCCTTCGCGGCTCGGGGCGACTTCGAGGCGGCAAGCGGGGAGCTCGGCGACGTGCGCCAGCTGGCGGCCCGCAAAGAGGCACAGGAGCCCGTGGTCGGCGCCTTCAACTCCTTTGCCGACGTGCTGAACGTCGCCGCGGACGTTCTCGACGGCGAGATCGCCGCGGCGCAGCACGAGTATGGGCGTGCCATCGTCGCACTGCGCCGGGCGGTGGCGCGCGAGGACGCCCTCCACTACCAGGAGCCGCCCGACTGGCAGTACCCGGCGCGCCATTCGCTCGGCGCCGTGCTGCTCGCCGCCGGCCGGCCGCGTGAAGCGGAGGCCGTCTATCGCGAGGACCTGAAGAGGAACCCCGACAACGGCTGGGCGCTCTTCGGCCTGATGCAGAGCCTGGAAGCGCAGGGCAAGACGCGAGAAGCGGCCGCCACGGGCCGGAGATTCGAGGCCGCCTGGCAGCACGCGGACGTCGTGCTCACGGCGTCGCGGATCTGAGTCTGGCGGCGGCGGCGACCGCGACCCGACGGCCCGACGGGCCCAATCCCCACGACGGTGGTGGACCCGGAGGGAACACGGCTCGAGCCTCGTCAGCGCAGGGTGATCGAATCGAACGCCAGGGCGAGGGCGCGGCGGTCGTTTCCCGCCGCCGGCGATGCCGTTGCGTCGAAGACGAAGCGGATCCCGTTGAGCCCCGCCTTCAGGGCGGCGGCCGGCACCTCGATCGCGAGGGTCTGCCAGCCGCCGTTCGTGACGAGGATCTCGGCCAGGCGCTCGCCGTTGACGTACACCGTGACTCGGCGCGGGAGGGCCTCGGGGAGCGGGTAGACGCGCAGCTCCAGTCGATGGTCGAGAGGAGCGGGCAGCGTGAACTGCACCCGCGCCTCGTTCGCGGCGGCCCACGCGAAGGTCGTTTCCCCGTCGCGCTCGGCGTAGGACCACCCCTGCTCGAGATAGTCGCGGGCGGCGGGCGTGCCCAGGTCGATCCTTCCGTCGGAAGGAAGATCGAGCCCGGCCTCGACGAGGTCGAGACGCCGCAAGTAGACCCCGAGGTCGCGCGAGTCATTCGAAACGCCGAGGTGTCTCGGGTTTACGGTACGGCTCACGGAAAGCTCGAGATCGGCCCAGGAGGCAGCGCCGAGCAGCTCCGGATCGAGCACACGTGTGAAGGCGAAATCCTGCTGGCCCTCGACGGCACCGATGGGCTGGCCGTTGACCGCGATGTCCAAACGCAGCGGCTCTCCCGCCAGGTACTCGGGAAGCATACCCTCGATCTTCAGGCCGATGAGCCGGTGCGGGTTCGGGAACACCGCGACGGCGCGGCGCTCGTTGGTCCAGCGGTGGGCCGGCGCCGGACGCAGAGACCAGCGCGAGGCCGGCTCGCGTCGGTCCCAACCGTCGACGACGCGAAATGCCGAGCCCGGCAGCACCGCGGAGCGGTAGCGCGCGAACAGACGCTCTTCGTCGTTGGGTAGATCGAGCGCGCCCGCGCCCCGCAGCTCGAGCCATCCGGCAATGAGCACGCCCCGTTTGCCGGCGTTGCGCAGCTCGATGTCGAAGGGCAGTCCGCGGATGGGATGCTCGATCACCGACAGGTCCCGCGTCGCGTCGAGCGTCTCGCTGGCCTGCGGCTCGACGACGCGTATGGTCGTGCCGGTCGGCATCCACGCGCCGATCCGGATCGCGACCGGCGGATCGCCGGCGGGAAGCGACAGCGGATACAGCCGATCGTCGACCCGCACCCCCGCGGCGGATAGCGCGATTCGCAGCCGCTCGCCGGAACGCAGCAACCGCGCCCGCCGTCGGAAGCGGAGGTCGGTGGCGCGATACTGCGCCATCTGGGTGCGGCTGCGCTCGCGATGGGCGATGTCGAGAAGCATCTGCAGCCGCGCGGGGAGCGCCGTGTAATAGCTGTCGAGCGGGTACTCCGCCCGCTCCCAGCGGCGGACCTGGTCGATGCGCTCGTGAGCGAAATTGATCGCGCCGTCGAGCGCGGCGAGCCGATCCTCGGGCGGCATGGCCTCGAGAGTGTTCACCAACTCTCGTTCCGAGGGCGTGTTCTCGAAGCCGAACTCCATCCGCCAGCCGGCACCCGTGAAGGCAGCCCGGCGCTGTTCGGAGCCCGGAAGCCTGTGCAACACCTCGACCACCCGCGCGGGATCATCGGGGTACTTGTGGAAGGTGAGGAGACCCATGCAGAGGTACCCGCCGTCGAGCGAGAACACGTTCAAGTCCGGGTGGCTTCGGCGCATCGCGATGGCGACGTCACCGGTGGCCTGGGCACCGAGCCAGAGCACCAACGCCGCCGCGGTCGCCATCCGGCAGAGTCGTGCGTCGGCGGCGTACGCGCGCGCCGCAGAGACCGCGGCCGGAATGAGCAGAAGCACGGCGGGAGGGACGAACAGCCGGTACGCGACCGGCCACTGCAGGCGGTCCACGGTGAAGCTCGAGGCGAGATAGAGGGCGAGAAAGACGAAGCCGTAGAGGACGAATACCACCTCGGCCTTCGCGGAGGGCTCGAGCCGGCGTCCGGCTCGCAACCACTGTGCGCGTACCGTTCGGGCGCAGCGGACCGTCGCTGCGGCGAGCGCGAGCAGCAGCGGCGCACCATAGGCCACGGCGAGCGTCCACACGGTCCGAGAGCCGAGCGAGTCTTCCATCGGCGCCAGCAAGCCGTAGGCGAGATCGCGATCGAGGAGTCGGCCCAGCTTGCCGAGCATGCCGATCGTCTCCCACGGATCGACGGTCTTTCGCATCCCGAAGACCTGGAGGATACGGACGATACCGTCGAAGTGGTAGTACGCGTTGTAGATCAGCCACGGCGTGAGGCCAACGACGAGGCCCGCTGCCAGCGTGGCCATCTCGCGCGGCCGCGGCAGTCGCTCCAGGACGAGCCATGCGACGACACAGGCGATGAGGCTCAGCCCGGCCGTGTAGCAGAACCATATTCCCAGGCCCGAGACGAATCCCAGGAGCGCCCAGGCCGCCGGCCGGCGCGCGCCGTACAGGATGTGCAGGAAGACGAGAATCTGCAGAAGGCTGAAGAGCACCGACTCGGTGTGACTCCCCATCACGACGAGGCCGTTGTACGCGACCAGCGGCGGGCCGGCCACGTAGCCGAGGGCCGCGAGCACGGCGACCCGGCGACCGAAGAACCGCCGCCCGATGACGTAGAGGCTTGCGAGGACGCCGACGGACACCGTGACGGCGGCCAGCTTGAGGACGGCAAGCGACTCTCCGAGCAAGGCGAAGAAGGGCATGACGAGCAGCGCCATGACCAGCGAGCCGCCCTGGTAGTGGTCCGCCTGATACTCGAGCAGAGGGAGCGCGGCGCCGTGGAGCCACTCGTGTGCCACCATCCAGCGGTACGCTTCCTCGAAGTAGCCGACCGATAGCGGATTCCAGGCGAGCCAGGTGAGCCGAGTGACGAGGAAGAGCCCCAGGAGGGCGGCGACAATCGCCCTGTCCCGCGCTTCGAACGGGAAGGGAGGTGGCGTCGAGGGCGCGGTGATTCGACCGGCTCCCGTGTTCATCCAGCGCGCCGTGCCACCACCCGCAGCACTCCGCCCCGTCCCGCGATGGACTCGGCGACGGCAAGCGCAAACGCTGGCGGGAGGAGCACGGCCGCGAGCGCGTAACGGGCGAGCCGGGCGCCCGGAGCGGGCCGAACTTCCTGCTTGAGGATCCGATAAAGGTATTCGGGAGAAGAGTCGAAGCGGTTGAAGGCGCTCTGCAGCACGCCGAAAGGGCCGTGCTCGAACGAGAAGGTCGTCAGCGACTCGCCGCGGAAGCCCGACGACGCGAAGAGCCGTGCCATGCCCTCGGCGGAGAAGTGATGCAGGTGTCGCGGGAGGTCGAGATGAAACCACCGCGACCCGGAGGCGCGGGCCTGCCAACTCGAATAGTTGGGAACTTCGAGGATCAGCAGCCCTCCTGATCGGAGGAGCTCGTGGAGCTGTGCGAGCACGGCCGGTGGGTCTTCCAGATGTTCGAGGACGTGCCACAGAATGGCGGCGTCGAACGAGCCGGCGGCGAAGCCGCACTCTTCGATCGGCCGCGCGTGGACGGCGATCCCTCTCACGCGTTTCGCCCCGAGCGCGGCCAGCTCGGAGCGCTCGGTGCCGTGGCACTCGTGCCCCAGCCCGGCCAGCGCGGCCAGCAGCGCCCCCGGGCCGCAGCCGATCTCGAGAATCCGCCCGCGCCGGCCGAGCTGCCGGTCGATCCAGCGGGCGCGGCGAAGCACGGCGGCCGACCGCAGGCGCTCGATGGCGGGGGTGAACTTGACGTTGTCCGGGCCGTAATAGGCACGCGAGTAGACGGCGTCGAGTGCCTCGGGCGACGGTCGGGGATCAGTCGCCCCGGTTCCGCAGTCGGGGCAGCGCCGCACAGGGCCTTCCTGCGGGAACGCCGCCGCTCCGTATCGGTACGTGCCGCATGCGACGCAGGTCGGAACGTCGCCTTCCGTCGACAACTGAGTCGCTGGAAGCGCAAGATCTCCCATTTTGAAGAGCGGGTCCTTCACGATCGTGACAGGCGCCGGGCCGTAGTAGATCGCTCCATGCCGCAAACCGGCCGAGGACGAATCGAAGGTGCGACTGCACTCCGCAGCATGAGATCTGCGGAGGCTCTACCAAATCGGCCACGTTGTGAACAGCGTGGCATGACACGCCTTGCCACACCTCGGGCAAGCCGCGGACCTCGATTGTCCGCATGAGAGCAAATTAGGACACTACCCAGAGCGAGGGACGTCGGGTGCAACCTGTGCCGTCCTGCCGCAGACTGCGAGCCGGTGTGCCTCACCGTTCCGGTGGCGGTGTGCCCGCCGGGACCTTCCACGGCAAACGAGACCTGTTGCACCGCGAACCCCTGCAACGACAACTGCCCCGTTCCAAAGCCGTTGCTCTGCAGCTTCCAGCGTTGCGGGTGCGAGCCCAACGGTTGCTGCTTCGTGGCCTGTCCGCCTGTCGCGCCCGCCCCGGCGGCGAGCCCGTACGGCCTGGTCGTACTCGTTCTGGCACTTGCGGCAATCGGCGCGTCGTACGTGCGCCGCCGACTACGAGCCCAGCGACCCCCGATCGCCTGACACCGCGGTCTGCCCAGCTGCAGCAGGATCTCCGCACGCCACCCGGGTCTGACTCGAGGGCGACTGCATCCAGCCCCGCCGTGACGGATACGCCGTGAAACAGGAACGGCAATTCTGCGGGCGGAAGGCCTCCTCTTGCGTTCCCATCCCGCTACGGGGCGAAAGGGCGCCTGCGCTCGGCTCGCGATCGAAATGGATACGACCCGTCATTTCGCCCGCCGTCGTTGGGAACCCCGGGCCGGTGCGTCGCTTCCAGACCGGCGCTCTGAACGCTTCGCCGGCGTGGGCTCGAGCACCACGACCGGGATCACGCGTCTCGTACGGGACTGATAGTCGGCGTACTGGCCCTGGTTGACCTCGTCGGCGCGTGCCCACAGACGGGAGCGTTCTCTGCCCTCGGCGATACGGGCACGCACCGGGATTCGCTCGCGTCCCACCTGGATCTCCACGTCGGGTTGCGCGGTGAGGTTGTGGAACCACCCCGGGTGCTGGGGTGCGCCCCCCTTCGACGCGATCACCACGTACGAGTCGCCGTCCCGCACGTAGAGCAGTGCGGCGGTGCGAGGCTGTTTGGTGCGGCGCCCGACGGTGCGCAGCAGTAGCATTGGCCGGCCACCGAGGCTGGCGCCGATCCGTCCGTCGCTCTGCTCGTAGAGCCACTGGTGCACGGTGAGCAACGGGCCAAAGACGAGTTCGACGAGTGGGTTCATGCCGGCACCCTAGGTCTGGCGGACCGGAAACTCAAAGGGGTGAGGGAACGCGGCATCGCAGCCGCCACCGCCGACCCTCGGCGAGATCCGGCCCGCGGAGCTCGGCGCCGAGCTTCTCGGCCTGTCTCCATCCGACGTCGATCGGCGCTTCCCGGTGCAGGAGGTCGCGGTGGGGATCGACTTCCTGCTCGTCCCCTTGCGCACCCGTGCCGCCCTCGACCGCTGTCGAATGAACCTGGAGGCGCGCCAGCGCCGCCTCGCCGAAGGGGTGGCCGCCGGGATCCTGTTTGCGATCTGCCCGGAAGCCGAAGAGCCCGAGAACCAGATGAGCGTGCGGGTCTTCTTCGATGCCAACGGTCCGCGCGAGGATCCGGCGACGGGCAGCGCCAACACGTGCCTGGGCGCGTATCTCGTCCGCCACCGCTACCTCGGCGGCGACTCGGTCGACATCCGCGTCGAGCAGGGCCGACACATCGGCCTCCCGTCGCTGTTGCGGGTGCGAGCGGAGCTCGACGGCGCCACGCCGCGCGTCTCGGTCGGCGGCCGGGTGTTCACCAGCGTGCGGGGCGTGCTGGTCTGAGCGGCACGAGGGAGCCGCTCATCGTCGCCGACCACCGCCGCCACCACCTCGGCCGCATTGGGATCGAAATGTACCACGATCGGCTCGAGCAAGTCTGGAAAGTTCCAGGAAACTTCACGGAAGGCCGAGTGGACTCATTGCGCTGCGCGTTGGCACGCTGGCAGCGCGGCGGCCTGACGCTGCGGGAGTTTGGGCAGCCCCCCGGCAGGCATTCCGAGCACGTGCCCAACGGCCAAACGCATGCCGCGGAGGACTACTGAAGTAGGCGGCGAAATCCCTCGCGGCTGGCGGCGTCGCACGGACGCTCGTCCGTGCACACGAATTCGTGCAGCTGGGGACGTTCGCCGGCCGCCTCTCGGTCTCGCTAGCGTGTGAATCGGCATGCCGATTCACGGACTATGACGGGCGGCTTCCGTGGCGCAGCCGCTCCCGCCACCTCTGCTCATCCACCCGGGCCGGTGCGGTCGACTGGATGAAGTCGACGAGCACCTTCACGAAGCGCAGCGGGTCGTTACGGTAGGGAAAGTGGCCGGCATTCGGGAAGATCTCGAGCCGACTCCCCGCCATGCGCTGATGCGCCGAGTAGGCGTGAGCGACCGGTATCAGCGGATCGTGCTCGCCCCACAGAATCATCGTCGGTATCTCCGCGGCCAAATAGAGACGGTCGCCGGCGCTCGCGCGCTGCCCGCGGATGTCGATGACCGTCCGGACCGTGTGAATGAACGCCTGGCGGGCCTCGGGGTCCGACAGGGATACGAAGCTGCGCCAGATCTCGTCCAGGTCCGGCCCTGCGCGTAGCCCGGCGCGTCCGAGGAAGCGCGCCACTCCGTCCACCGCGTCGCACAGTCCGCTGCTGCAGAGCAACGGCAGCACCCATTCGGCGCCCGGCAGCGCCGCCGCCCGCAGGAGGAGATGAAGGTCATGTCCGAGTCCGCCACTGGAGACGAGTACCAGACGTTCGCAGCGCTCCGGGAACTGATAGGCGAACTGCATCGCCACCCCGCCGCCGAGTGAATGCCCGACGATCGTGCCGCGCTCGTAGCCGAGAACGCCGAGGAGGTCCCGAATTGCGCTGGCGTACGCGCCGAGCGAGTAATCGGCCCTCGGCTTCGCGGACGAGCCATGCCCCAGGAGGTCCGGGGCAACGACCGTGTAGTGTTCGGCCAGCTGAGGCAACACCTCCGCCCACGTCGCCGAGCTTCCGGCGATGCCGTGGATGAGTACCAGCAGGGGGCCACTCCCCGCGGCTCGATAGCTGAACCGGTGGCCGTGCAGCTTGATCTCACGCGGTTCCACCGGCTCTCGGTGCGGCTTCTCGGAATTCGCGACGACCATATCTGTCACCTTCCGGTATCGACGCGGAACGCCGCCATCTTCAGTGCCGCCCTCTCCGTCGGAAGCTCGGCGATCCGCCGCTTGGGTCTTTGCTGGTCGCTTGGAACCCGCGCAGGAAGGTCATCACGTCTTCTTTTGCGGGGCCGGGATCGCGCCCTTCTCCATCGCCGCGCGCAAGGCGCGTTCGATCTCTTGCGCGAATACCAGACGCAGCGCCTCGGCCCCGAGGGACCGCAGTGCCGCGAGCGCCTCACCAATGTCGACCGCGGACCGACTGCGGGCAAAGCCACGACCGCTGCGCTTCGCGAAGTGCCTGACGAGCTTCGCAGCGGCGCGGCGCATGCTGTGGCGGACGAGCGCCGCGGCTTCCGCCCCGGTCTCGATGTCCAGACCGGCGTCGTGCAGTTTGAGCCCGATGTCGAGGAGGCCGGGGCTGGGCACCAGATAGGCCGGAGCAAGCCGATCGCCTTGCCGGCGCAGCAGACCCGCCCGCACGAGCGTGGCAATGAATCCCGCAGGCCGGTCTCCCAGGCGCTGGCGGAGCTCCGCCTCGCCGAGCACCAGCGGCGTCTCCGCGGACCACGGCTGGCGCAGCTGTTCCCCAATGCCCAACCACTCCTCGAGCGACAGCCGGCGATGCGCCGCCTGGCGTAAGGCGTCGCGGATGGCGCGTAGGTGCAGGCCGCGGTCCTGGAGCTGGGCAATGAGTCGCAGCCGCTGGAGGTGCTCCTCCCGGTAGAGCGCGATACGGCCTTTGCGCGCGGGTGGGGGGAGGGCGCCCACCCACTGGTAGTGCCGCACGGTCCGGCTGGGCACGCCTGTCGCCGCCGCCAGCTCGTCGATCGTATACACGGGCGCGCCGGCGGGATCGGTCTCGCGCCCTGGCACCCGACGACGGGAACGGCGATGCCTGCGTGTGGCTTCCATACGCCACTAGTAACCGTTACAGTCAAAACTGTCAAGATGCCGTACGGAAGGATTGGTGGTTGGGAACCGCGCGGTTCTACGCGCGTAGTTCCACGGTCTAGACGGCGCTGTTGCAAAAAGGCGAAACTCCCCAAAAGCGTCTGTCGCTCGTGGGACACGGCGGTCGCCATGGTAGGAGGCCAATCGTGAAACCTTTAGCGTACCAGGGCCCAGGGAAGAAGACGCGTGATGACCGGCCGATGCCGGAAATCACCACGCCCACCGACGCAATCGTCAAGAGCACCGAGACGAGGAGTCGGCGCGCGCTGGGTGGAATTCGGTGGGCGGATCGGGCCGCGTTTGCCGCGACGGTCCTCTGGGCGATGTTGCTCGGCGCGAGCCGTGCCGGCGCGGTCACGCTGGCCCCGGTCTGCATGACCATTCCGCAGGCGTCGACGAACTACATGCAGGACTTGACGTTCGACAAGTTCGATGCGTCGCTCGGCACGCTGACGAACGTCAGCATCTCACTCGAGGCGACGATGATCCAGACGATCAAGATGGAGAGCACCGATTCGTCGCCGCAGACGGTGACCGGGACCGGCACGGGCACGATCACGGTGACGACGCCATCCGCCCTGCCGACGCCGGGTATCGTCGTGCACCCGGTCAACGCGGTCACGCACATGTACACCGCCTACGACGGCAACACCGACTTCATGCCGACCTCGGGCAGCACGGACGCGGACCTGACGGACACCAAGTCGACGACGATCGCCTCGTACACGCCAGTGAGCGATTTCATCGGCGGTCCGATGGATACCGTGACGCTGCCGGTGAAGGCCTCGGCCTCCTTCTCCACGGGCGGCGCCGGTAACGTCATCACCCAGGTCACCACGACGGCCGGTGCGACGGTCTGCGTGCAGTATACGTATCTGCCGACGACACCGACCGCGACCGTCACGTCCACGCCCACGTCCACGCCCACGCGCACGCCCTCCAACACGCCGACCATCACCCGAACGGCGACGCCGACGCGCACCGTGACCAATACGCGGACGATCACGGAGACGCCCACGATCACCCAGACACCGACCATCACGCTCACGCCGACGGTCTCCTCGACTCCGACGATCACGCAGACGCCGACGGTCACCAATACCGCCACGCAGACGCCGACGGTCACGCTGACACCCACCGTCACCGACACCCCGACGATCACCCAGACGCCGACGCTCACCCTCACCCCGACGATCACCCAGACGCCGACGCTCACCCTGACCCCGTCGGTCACGAACACGCCGAGCACGACGCCGACGGTGACCAACACCACGACCGCGACCAACACGCCGACGGGAACCCCGACGCAGACGAGCACGGTCACCCCCACGTCCACCCCCACGCAGACGCCGACGGCGACGGCGAGCGTCGCCGCGGTGCAGACCTTGTGCGCCACGATCTCGCTCAAGCCGACCGACTGGAGCGATTCGGTGAGCGTCGCCAAGTTCGATCCGTCGCTCGGAACGCTCAGCGCCGTCTCGGTCATGGTCGAAGGCGCCATCGCGCAGGACGTCAAGCTCGAGAACCTCGACGCCACCGCGGTCACCGTCAACGTCAGCGGCGGCGCGACGGTGACCTTGACGCCGCCGAACGCAACGGTGGTGATCGCCCTGCCGAGCTACAGCGAGATGTACCCGCTCGCCGCCTACGACGGGACGTCCGACTTCATGCCGCCGTCGGGCGTCACCGCGGCGACGAAGACCGCCAGCGATACGGCGATCCAATCGCCGTACATGCCGATCAGCGACTTTCTCGGCCCGGGCACGGTGATGATGGGCATCACCGCCGAGGCCAACTTCGCGGCGGACGGCGCCGGGAACCTGCAGACGCAGGTCGCGACGCAGGCGAGCGCGGCGATGTGCGTGGAATACACGTACATCCT
This sequence comes from uncultured bacterium, assembly GCA_963721115.1. Classification (GTDB taxonomy): domain Bacteria; phylum Desulfobacterota; class Binatia; order HRBIN30; family CADEER01; genus CAVRIA01. The sequence goes on along the minus strand of CAVRIA010000007.1, from coordinate 27,230 downwards.
TCCCTCGCCGACGCCGACGGTGACCAGCACCGCGACGGTGACGGTTACCGCGACGGTGACGGCTACCGCGACGCCGACGATCACCAACACGCCGGTCGACACGGCGACCAGCACGCCCACGCCGGTCGACACGGCGACCAACACGCCGACGATCACCTCCACCCCGACGCAGACGCCGACGGCGACGGCCGTCGGTACTGCGATGCTCGGCATCGCCAAGGACCGGAGCGAGCCGCTCTTCGTCGGCCGGCCGGTCACCTACGAGATCACCGTGAGCAACGAGGGTACGGCCGCGACCGCGGGTCCGATCCTGATGACCGACCCGTTGCCCGTTGGCCTGACCTTGATCTCAGTCAGCGGGCCCGGCTGGGACTGCTCCGCATCGAGCCCGCCCTCGACGGTCTCTTGCACCTACAACGCCGCGATTCCGCCCATGAGTGCCGCCCCCGTCATCACCCTGAAGGCCCAGGTGACCGCGGCAGAGAGGACGCCGATCACCAACCAGGCGCGGGCAATGGGTGGCGCCGGCGGCAGCACCACGGACGACAACTCGGGAACGGCGATTTCCACTGCCGGCGCGCCGGCCATCAGCCCACTGGGCGGTGCCCTCGCCGTCGTCATGCTCATCGGCCTCGCCGCCCTGCGCTGGCGCTCGGCGCGCAAGAGGTCGGCGTAGTAGTCGGATCCGGCGTCGGCGAATTCAGTAGCCGAGCGCGTGCAACTTTTCCCGCGTGCCCGCGTCGAGCGTGACCGTCGACGCGATGCGCAGGGGGCGCTGGCGGAATTGCGCCCAGGCGTCGAAACATGCCGCGGCATCGTGCGTATCCGTGAGCGGCGTGCGCTCGAGCGGATCTACCTGCAGGTCGTAGGTGCGCGACCGACCATCGGGCGAGAAGACGACCTTGTACTCACCGCAGCGCGCCGCATTTCGCGCGGCGTCTCGTCGTGGCGGATCAGCCGCTCCGACCATACGACGCGAGGCGAGGGCGGCGAGGGGAGGACCGCCACTCCGTCGGCATCGTCGCCCAAATCGAGCTCGGCGACGCGCGCGAGGGTCGGCAGGACGTCGACCAGGCTGACCGGCGTATCGATACGGGCGGGGCGCAGGGTCGGCGACCGCATGATCCAGACGACGCCGAGCATCTCCTGATAGAGCGCGAAGCCGTGTGACCAGCGGCCGTGCTTGGCGAACGCGTCGCCGTGGTCGGAGATCACGATGAAAATCGTGTTGGCGAACGTGTTGCGCGCGGTCAGCCATTCGACCAACTCACCGAAGGAGCGATCCCATGAGCGCACGCCGCGATCGTAGGTGCGGAGGTAGTCGCCGATGGTCTCCAGGCCGGCGATGTATTCCGGATTCGGAACGCGGCGCGCCGGCTGATCGGCCTGCGGCGCGGGCACCGGTTCCGGGATGTCCGGGATCGGCGGCTCCTTACCCCGCTTCGGGTGCCCGACGTAGGGCGCGTGGACATCGAAGTAGTGCGCCCAGAGGAAGAGCGGTCGGGGGTCGTCGACGCTCATCTCCTGGCGTACGAACGTGTTGACGGAGTCGGCCAACTGCGTCGCCGGCAGCTTGTGCCACGTCTGGAAACCGCGCTTGAAGCTGCCGACGGCATTGATCCAGTCGTTGTTGACGATCGCGACGGTGCGATAGCCGAGCGCGCTCAACCGCTCGGCCAGCATCGGCACGTCGTCGCGAATCGTCGCCACGGTCAGCTTGGTGTCGCGCGTCGCCAGCAGGCCGTGACGGGACGGGTATTCGCCGGTCATGACCGACGCCAGCGTCGGCGCGGTCCACGGCGCCGGGGTGATCGCTTGCGAGAAGACGACGCCCTTGGCGGCAAAGCGGTCCAGCGCCGGCGTGGTGGTGCGCGAATACCCGTAGGCACCGACGTGGTCGGCGCGGAGGGTATCGATCACGATGAGGACGATGTTCGGCGGATGGTGCCGAAACTCGTGCTTGGCACACGCGGAAAGCAGGCTGCAGACGAGCAGGGTCCAATGGATCAGCCGGTGCCTCACTGTGCCAATCTCCCGCACGAGTCGCTGTTTCCTAGCGAGTATGGGATTCAACCTCAAGCAGTGAGCGGCACCGGCACACGTCGCAGTCGCGGAAAGGGGAATCGCCCCCGCCGAGGTCGGACCCTCCCGCAAGACGGAGAAGCGCGCGCCGGGCTGCCCGCCACGCGTCGTGGTGGTGCATGCTCGTACGCGCTAGCGGTGGGTTGAAGCGATCCGACGCTCTCTCCGTCTAAGCATCATGCGCGTGGTGACGGCGGCATCGTGAGGTGTCTCGCCTCCAGCTTCGGCTCGGCGGGCGATTTTCTGCCGACACTCGCGGTCGCCGCGGCGCTCCGACGGCGTGGGCACGATGTCCGCTTCGTCGCCAATCCGGCCTACGCGGCGCGCGTCGCCGGCGCTGGGCTCGACCTGATCCCGGCCGGCGCAGCGGTCGACGTCGGAGCGAAGTTCGAGCAGAACCCGAGCTACGGGGATGTCAGCGGGGCGGCCAGGATGCTGGAAGACCTGGTCGCGCCGCACATCGAGACAACGTACCGGATGGTCGGCGACCTCCTCCGATCCACGACGTTCGACGTCGTGGTAGCGAACGATGTGGGCCACGGGGCGCTCTGGGCGGCGGCCGAAGCTCAGGTGCCGAGCGTCCTCGTGCATCCCTCGCCTATGATCTGGATGAGCTGGCGCGATCCGGTCGTGATCGGGCGGTCGCTTCCGACCGTGCTTTTGCCCCCGCTGACGATCGCGATGCGAGGGCTGTTCGACTGGTACATGACGCGCTTCCTGCGGGGCGTCGCGCGGCGCATCGGCACGCCGCTCCCGGACGTCTCGTTCAGGGGATCGGAGCGGATGGCGGCGATCCGCCTCGGGCTTTGGTCACCGCTCCTGCGCGGGTCGATACCCAGCGATCCGCCGAACGGCACCATCTGCGGGTACGCACGTGCTAGCGGGCTCGAGTGCACGACGCTTTCCCCCGAGGTCGACGCGTTCCTCGCGTCGGATCCGGCGCCGATCGTCGTCGGCTTCGGATCGGTCTACGGACGCAGGGCGACGCAGAGCCTTCTCGCTCTCGCGCAGGCGTGCAGCGACGTCGGCCGTCGGTGTCTCGTGATTGGCCACGCCGCTGGTGTGGAGTTTCCTTCGCACACGTTGGCCGTCGGGTCGGCTCCGTATGACCGCATCTTCCCGCGCGCCGCTGCGCTGGTCGTTCACGGTGGGGCAGGGACCATTGGAGAAGCACTGCGCGCTGGCCGCCCGATCGTCGGGGTGCCGTTCGCGTACGACCAGTTCTCGCTCTGCGCACGCGTCGAGCGGCTCGGTGTCGGGGTGCGCGTACCCGTCACCCGTCGCACACGCGCCGAGTTCGCCGCCATCCTCGGGCGCATCCTCGTCGACGACGCGCTGGCACGTCGGGCGAGCGAGGCAGGCCGGCGATTCGGCCTGGAGCCCGACGGAGCGGAGCTGGCCGCGGACGCGATCGAGCGCATCAGCGCCGGTGCGGCACCGCCGGCATGAGTCATGCGCTCACTTGCGCCGCTGCTGTCTGAGTTGTCGCAATGGGAGGTTGCTGGGGACAGCGGAGGTCCGTCGCCAGGACTAGGCTGCCCGAGCCCGCTTGCTGGGTTTCCCCTCGTGCTGCATGCCGTCCACGAAGACGATGCCGGCTCGGACAACGAACAACCTGCCGGGGGCGGCTGGGCGGATTGTTGGACAAAGCCGCGGTACACGTGCCCGTTCATTCCGACATCCGCAGCAGGTTCGCCGTGTCGCCAGCCTGCGGCGCTTCTTCGATCAAGAACGCGCCGCCAAGCGCGCCGGTTCCCGGCGTCGACCACTGCGAGCAGAGGAAGTTCGCCCCGGCACCGGAGATCTCGCCGGTCCCGATCGTCGCGTGCGCGTTGTCGAACCGTGCCGTGATCGAGCCGGTCGTGAATGCGGTGGGCTGATCCGCCGGGTAGGTTTTGGTGGAACAGTCGGGCTCGGGCGGGTTCACCTGCAGGGTCGACATGTTGCAGGTGAGCACCACGGTGCCCGGGCCGCCATCGGGCCCGAGACCCGTGGTGGTGACGACCGGATTTCCCTGAACACCGGCACCCGCACTGTCCTGCTCGACGAGGACGCCGGACGGCACCCCGCCGTTGCAGTAGACCGTACCGGTGCACGACGTGATCCGGCCGCAGAAGTACCCGAAGGCGCCGCCGAGAATCGGGACCTCATAATACGTAGGCCCACTCACGGTGACGGCGGCGCTGCCGTCATAAGTGGGCGGATCGGCGACGAGGTCGATGCTGCCCACTGGCGTGCCCAGCGCCACGCCGGTGCCGAGCGGCGACGAGTAGAGGGCACCGCCAAACGAGAAGCTGCGCGTTCCGAGCGCCGCCGCCGCGCCGAGTTGGCACTGATAGTTGCATTCCGGCGGACCCGCATCCGGCGGATCGCATCCCTCACCGCATACGGCGTTCAGCACGCCGTCGCCGCAGCGCCACCCGATCTCCGTCTGGCAGGTGGACGAGCAACCGTCGCAATCGAGGGTGTTGCCGTCGTCGCAGTCTTCGCCCGGATCGACGACGCCGTCACCGCACCCGGGCAGCATGCAGTCGAGGGTGCAATGGCCCGGCATGCCATTCAACGATCCTTCATCGCACTGCTCACCCGGGTCGACATTCCCGTCGCCGCAGTAGGGCACGAGCTGGCACTGCGCATCGCAGCGACCGGGGACGGGCGGCTCGCACTGCTCGCCGCACGGTTCGTTCAGGATCCCGTCACCGCAAAGGAGGCCGATCTCCACCTGGCACGCAAATGAGCAGCCGTCACAATCCACGGTGTTGCCGTCGTCACAGGCCTCGCCATCGCACACCACGCCGTCACCACACCCGGTCTCGATGCGGCAGCGTGCGCTGCAGCCGTCGCAGTCGGTGGTGTTGCCGTCGTCGCACTCTTCGGTCGACTCGACCCGGCCGTTGCCGCACTCGGCGCTCGGTGGCGGCAGCTCGACTTTCACGAACTTGCCGCGCCCGGGAGTATTCGCATCGGCCGGTTCGCTCGAGGTGCACGCCCAGGCGTTGTTGTCGGCATCGAACTCGACCTCGCGCGTGTAGCTCGCGCCGGTTGGCAATGGGAAGGCCAAGCGTCCTTTCCGGATCGAAGCGGATCATCGTGTCGGAGTTGGTGCCGTTCATCCAGACGAAGCCGTCGGTGTGGTTCACGGCAAGGTCGTAGGGTATCTCCGACGTGCCGAAGCCGGGCGGGCCGGCCAGGCCGGTTGCAGCGGGTACACCTTCCAGCGCTCCATCGCCTGGATCGATTCGCCTATACGCCCTAGCTGCATTCCGGCACCCAGACGACGTCCGTCCTTCCGCGACCCCGAGCCGGCGCGGACCGTAGAACGGCGGCCGCCAGGCCTTCATCGTATCGGTCGACGGGTCGTAGCGGCCGATGCGCTCGCCGAAGAGCTGCGACCACCACACCGAGCCGTCCGGTGCGACATCGCACCCATAGGCGACCGGGATGGAAAGCCCCACTTCGGCGGGATCGGCTTCGGGGAGAGGATGATAAGCCCATTGCGCCGTCGCCGGCTTGAACAGCGCGAGCTGATTCGACTTTGTCAGGGTCATCCAGAGCTGGCCCTGCGAGTCGAAGCGGTTGGTGTGCGGGTAGGCGCCCTGGACGCCGTTGATGTTCGGCAGCGGGAAGTATCGCGGCGGGGTCACGCCGTCGACGTACACCTCGGCCAGGCTGTCGCTGCCCGCCTGCGTGATCCACATGTTGCCGTCCGGACCGCGCTCGATCGAGTGCGACCCGCCGCTGAACGGATACGTGCCGTGCTGGCCGGTGCGCGGATCGACCCAGCGCAGACCCGCATCCGAATACACGCGGTTGTCCGCGCCGAGCTCCAGATCATGGCACCCCGGACTGCTGGTCGCGGTGCCGATCACGTACTCGTAGATCACCGCCTTCAGCACCTCGCCCGAGGGCGGCGGCGGCACCGGCAGCGTCGGAATCGTCGCGTTCGGCCCATAAGTGTCGATCACATTCTGAACGATGGTATCGCGCGTCTCCTGAAAATACGGCGGCAGGTTGAGCATCATCTCCGCCAGCTCGGCTCGCCACTCGTCCTCCGTCTTGTAGCGCCGGAAACGGTAGGCACCGATCTGGTGGCAGTTGCCGCACGACAACGTGAAGTCGGCGCGAATCTTGGGATCGGGCCACTTGTCGAGGATGAGCGAGAACCATTCGCTCGCGGGCAACTGGTCGTTGGTGTCGGCGGTCGGCGTCATCGTGAAATTGATGCGCTTGTTGTGTCCCTTGGTGAGCGTCACGTTCTGCTGCACGAGGTCCTCGTAGCCGATCAGGCGCGCTCGCAGCGTGTAGGTGCCCGGGCGCACGCGCGGGAAAGCATAGTGGCCGTCCTCCTGCGCGAATACCGAGACGGTTTCGAGTCCCGTGTCGTTCTTGAGCGTCAGCATGGTGCCGGCGGCCGGCGCGCGCCTACCATGGTCGACCTTGCCGGCGAGCAGAGCGCTCCGCTCCGGACTGCACAGCACCTTGCCGTTGCGCACGTCGCATTTCAGCACCGAGGAGAAACAATCGTCGCCGATCTTCAGGATCTGCTTCATGAACTGCGGCGGGTGCGCGGGATCGAGCGCCGTGAGATCGAAGTTGGCGAACCGCGCCGACAGCCGGTAGGCGTTGCGGACGCGACGGAGCAGCAGACGCGTGCCGTTCTGATGATAGCGGAAGCGCGCGCCCCCGCCCTTCGCGACGAGTGCGCCGGGCGCGAGCGACACCTGGCCGATCGGCTGGCGATCGCCTTCGAGGGCGAAGACGATCGGCTCGTTCGCGGGATCGATGGTGACCCCGGTCGGCAACGAGAACATCGCTCGGCTGCTCGTCACCCTGCCGGCGCCGCCGGCGCCGCGGATCGCTCGCAACGACCCCGGTCCGAGGGTGATCTCGCCGGCCGGGCACAGCGGCACGTCCGCGCGCGCGGTCGCGGCGGCGGCGCCGAGTATGATCAAAGCCAGCGTGGTGTAGGATATCTTCGACATCGCCTTTTCCTCTCGTCGCGCCTCGGGTTCACGGACAGTCGTTCACGGCGCCGTTGGCGATCCAGGTGCGGATCGCATCGCGGATGGCGAGCGGCAGCGGCGATTGCCCGAGCGGCATCTGGCTGCCACATGACCCGCCGATACACTGGGCATCGAACGCCGACTGTGTGCCGTCGAGCTTCTGCATGATCCAGCTCATGGTCGGGTCGCCCGGCTCGATTCGATGCATGGTCGCCAGCTGCGTGCTGGTGACGCCGACCAGGTTGGCATAGCCGCTGGCGCACGACCCCAGCCCGCTCAACCCGCCGGCCCCGCCGTGGCACCCCCCGCACGACAGGGCCGATCACCTGCGCTTGAATCGCCGCCCACGATGCGGGCAGCGGGGTGGGGGTCGGAGTCGGAGCGACCGGCGTAGCGGTCGGTGTGGCGGTCGCCGTGGGCGTGTTCATCGGCAGGACGAGCGTGCAGTCGGTATCGGCACAGCTGGTCGCGCCGACCTCGATGCTGCGGGTCGACCGGCTCGTGCTCACGCACGCCTTCGTCCGTACGACGCGACAGGAGCGCTTGCCGGAGGCGAGGCGCTCCTGGCAGCACACGACCTTTTGCGGCTGGCCGCAGGTCGACTGCTTCAGCAGCCGTTTGCAACGCGGGCGTACCGTCTTGCCGTCGATCGCCGCGCGGATGATCGGCCGCACGCACGCCTGGTACGCGTGGTGGGTTCGGCCCGGGCTGCCATCGAGCGACGCACACGGGCATTGCGACTCCATCGCTGCACGGACGGCGTCGAGATCCGCGGCGATCGGAGCCGGCGCTGCCGCCCTGCAGACACGCATCTCTCGCATGTGCGTCGAATCCGTCGCAGTCCTGGTCGACGCCGTCGTCCGGAATCTCTCGTGCTCCCGGGTGCACCTGCGGGTTCTGGTCGTCGCAGTCTTCGGGAAAATCGAACCCGTCCTGGTCACCGTCGCAGGCGAGGCTGTGCGGCACACACAGGGCCGTGACGTCCGAGGCGGTGTGCGAAACGATGTCGGACGGGTCGTTCGGGTTGGCGGTGCGGACCCCGACTCCGCCACCGACCAGCACGTGTCCGTCGACGATGGCCGGCGGCGAGGCGAGAACGAAGCTCATCGGCACGGCCGCGAGCTTGGTTCCGATCGCCGCGTCGTAGATGCGCAGGGCCCCGCTCAACGCACCGCCGACGAAAACCACGCCCGGGATGGCGCTGGTCGATGCAAAGCTCGCGTCCGCGTTCACCTCGGTGGTGTTCTCCCAGAGGATCGCGCCGGTATCGAGATCGAGCGCGTGGACCGTCGGCCGCTGCGGGGTGAAGACCGAGGTCCCCGGCGCCGTGCTGAAGTGCACGCGCCGCGCGGTCTGATCGACCGCCGCGGTGGCAATGACGCCGCCCTGGTCGCCGCCGGGCACGACGTTCGTCGCCCAATAGGGCAGCCCGGCCGGATCCGGGTCGTCCCAGCTCACGCCGCTCCGGGCGTTCACGCCATCGCGGTCGATGACGTAGTAAGTGCCGTCTTTCCCGCCGACACCGACGACGTCGCGCGGTGTGCCATCGACGTTGATCGTGAACAGATTCGGCGCGCCGCCGAAGTCGTAGTCGAGGTTGTCCACCTCGCGCGGACGCCAGCGCCAAGCCGGCGTGCCGTCCGGCGCGGAGCGCGAAGATCGCCTCGTCGTACGGCGGCATGGGCGGCGGTGGTGCGGGCGTGTTCGGGTCGGAATCGGTGTCACAATTGCCGGAGGCGATGTACAGGAGCCCGCGGTCGGCGTCGTAGGCGGCCGAAGACCACACTAGGCCGCACCCGTCCGGTGTGCGTGGATGATCACAGCCGGCGCGGGTGGAAAGAAACCCAGCCGGCAGCCCGAGCTCGGTCTCGCTGTGATAGCCGTCGTAGCGGCGGATGTCGTCGCCGGGATCCGGCCGGCAGGTCATCCCGCTCTCCAGGTCGAAGAACCACGCCAGCCGCCCATCGGTCGCATCGACGGCATAGAACCCACCCTTGCCGCCGGTGCGGTCGTTCACGTCCATCCCGAAGAACACCTTGCCGTCGGCGACCAGAGGGGACGACTCGATCTCGTTCCGCTCGCCATTGAACGCGCACAGCCCGGGCGGGTTCAGGCATCCCGTTCCGGCGCTGAACTCCCAGGCCTTGGCGCCCGTGCGCGCATCGATCGAGTACATCGTCTGGCCGGCAGAGACGAAGACGCGCTGCGTACCGGCGGCCACGCTCACGTCCGCCGAGCTGACGTTCGGGTAGCTCACACCCGCGTACTGCGGCATCGCAAACCGCCACACCTCGGTGCCGTCCCGCAGGCGGATCGCGTAGAGATTCCCGTCCCACGACTGGATGAAGACGACCTGCGTGGGGCCTTCGCCGGGAGGTCGACCATCGCCACGGACGGCGAGGCGGTGATGATCGCCCCGGTGTGGAACCGCCACTTGACGCGGAGCGAGGCAGCGTTCGCCGGCGTGATTTGCGTCTCCGCCGAGTTGAAGAACAGCCGTTGCGGTCCGCCGGCGGAGCTTGGCCGAGATTGTTCGGTCGCCTTCGCCACCAGAGATCCGGTCCAGGACGAGAACGGCCAATCCCCGAATGAACGATGCACAAGTCTCTCCCCAGGACACATGCCGCGTACCATGGGCGAGACGTATTAGTCCAAGAAAATCATGCGGCCGCTCGTTCTTCGCCAGGCGGGTGGTCGCGGAACGGGACGTCGGGCCGGAAGGCGCGAATTTCCGTGAGGCTCGGGCTGAGGGGGGATGCGGGGAGATTCTCAGCCTCAGCCTGAGCCGTAGCCCGAGCCTTGCGAAGACCAGGCTGAGGCAACGGCTGAGGCTCGGGCTGAGGGGGATGCGGGGAGCTCAGCCTCAGCCTGAGCCGTAGCCCGAGCCTTGCGAAGACCAGGCTGAGGCAACGGCTGAGGCTCGGGCTGAGGGGGGATGCGGGAGCTCAGCCTCAGCCTGAGCCGTAGCCCGAGCCTTGCGAAGACCAGGCTGAGGCAACGGCTGAGGCTCGGGCTGAGGGGGACGGTGGGGAGCTCAGCCGTAGCCCGAGCCGTAGCCCGAGCCTTGCGAAGACCAGGCTGAGGCAACGGCTGAGGCTCGGGCTGAGGGGGGATGCGGGGAGCTCAGCCGTAGCCCGAGCCGTAGCCCGAGCCTTGCGAAGACCAGGCTGAGGCAACGGCTGAGGCTCGGGCTGAGGGGGGATGCGGGGAGCTCAGCCTCAGCCTCAGCCGTAGCCCGAGCCTTGCGAAGACCAGGCTGAGGCAACGGCTGAGGCTCGGGCTGAGGGGGATGCGGGAGCTCAGCCGTAGCCCGAGCCGTAGCCCGAGCCTTGCGAAGACCAGGCTGAGGCTACGGCTGAGTGCGGGGGAAGACCAACAAGTGAATTACGGCCCCGTTACCTTTCTCCGTCAATGTGAGGCTGCGGCAGCGGTGAGCTTCTTCCACGTTTCTTCGTCGACAACCTCTTGCCGATACGTGGCGTGGCAGCCCACGCAGGTTTGCAGCGTCCGGTCGAGGGCGGATAGGACTCCGGCACGGTCGCCGCGCCGGGCGGCGTCCCCTACGGTGTCGGCGGTGTGGTGAAAGTTGAGGGCCATGGCCGCGAAGCCGGGTGCCGCGGCGCCCATGTGCTCGCACATCTGCCCCATGGCTTCAGAATAGCCGATGCTCGCCGCTGCTTTCGCGACGGCGCCCATGTCGTCGCGCGCTGATTGCAGCGACGATGGCTTGGACCGCTGCAAGGTGCTCTCGCATGTTTTGCTTCTGGTGCTCAGCCATCATTGCCGGGAGGGGGAAGCGGCTGCCGCGTATCGCCTGCGCTCATGGACATCGTCGAGTGCTCCTCGGCTCGGGAGGGCGCGGCGATGGCGAGCCTAGCAGAAGAACAAGAGCGGGGAACGAAGAGGAGTGGTTTCTTTGCCATGCCGAGAGCATAGGCTTGGACCGGGTCAGAGAAAAGGGCGCCGGAACGAAGCGGCGTCTCAACCCCCAGCGCTGCTGCCGCCTCTTCGGCAATAGTGTAATCGGATTTCAGCATTCTCGCCGCGCTCGGCGAGCTGGTCCGCCCAAACGAAGTCGTTCGATCAGATCTCCATGGCCCAGTTGGCCGAGCGCGCCGGGCGCTCGGTGACGTCCATCTGGCTGAGGCTCGGGCTGAGGGGGGATGCCGAAAGAACTCAGCCTTAGCCGTAGCCTGAGCCTGAGCCTTGCGAAGCCGGAGGCTGAGGCTACGGCTGTAGGCCTCTTAGGCTGAGGAGGGAATGCGGGCAGAGAACTCAGCCTCAGCCGTAGCCGAGCCTAAGCCTTGCGAAGCCGGAGCTGAGGCAACGGCTGGGGCTCGGGCTGAGGGGGAATCCGGAGAACCTCAGCCTCAGCCGTAGCCTGAGCCTGAGCCTTGCGAAGCCGGGAGGCTGAGGCTACGGCTGAGGCTCAGGCTGAGGGGGAATGCGGAGAAACTCAGCCTCAGCCTGAGCCTTAGCCTAAGCCTTGCGAAGCCGGAGGCTGAGGCTACGGCTGAGGCTCGGGCTGAGGGGGAATGCGGAGAGAACTCAGCCTCAGCCTTAGCCTTAGCCTAAGCCTTCCGAAGCCGGAGGCTGAGGCAACGGCTGAGGCTCAGGCTGAGGGGGAATGCGGAGAACTCAGCCTCAGCCGTAGCCTTAGCCTGAGCCTTGCGAAGCCGGAGGCTGAGGCAACGGCTTAGGCTAAGGCTGAGGGGGAATGTGGATGGCACAGTTTGGCGGACCCTACATTGACGACTCCCTCGTGGGGGACCACAGTCGATGACGGCAGCTTGTTGCACAACCATCACAATCCCCAGCTTGCGGGCTACGAACTAGGAGGTTCGCAATGAAGATCATTGTGATCGGCGGTACCGGCCTGATCGGCTCGAAGACCGTCGCCATTCTGCGCCAGGCCGACCATGCGTTCTGACATCGCGCCCGGAGGTCCCTTTCCCGACTACGAGCTGCCCGATCACACATCGGCTCCACGCAAGCTCAGCGAGCTCCAGGGCGATGACCCGCTCATCCTCACGCTCGCGCGCGGCCACTACTGCCCGAAGGAGCACCAGCAGCATCTGCAGCTCGCCGCGTTCTATCCGCAGGTTGCCGTGGCGTACACTCGGATCGTGACGATCTCGACCGACGACCACCATACGCTCCAGGAGTTCCGTGCGTCGGTCGGCGCCCAGTGGACCTTCCTCTCCGACCCAGAGCGAACGATCCAGCGGGATCTCGAGATCCAGGAGTACACCGACCCGGAGCACGATCCGATGATCCCGCACACGCTCGTGCTCAAGCCGGGGCTCGTCATCCACAGCGTATACAATGGTTACTGGTTCTGGGGTCGCCCCTCGGTCGAGGACCTCCGACGAGATCTGCGCGCCGTGACGCGCGAGATCCGCCCGGACTGGGACCTCAGCACGCCTGGACTCCGCGACGCTTGGGACGCCGGCGACCTGTCTCACTTCCACGGATGGAACAAGCGAGGTCGGAAATAGACCGCGGCGCACTGCGCGACGAGCCCCATCGAGGTGAGCGATATGGCGCGACTATTGTCGGTGAACGTCGGACTTCCACGCGACATCGAGTGGAAGGGTCGCACCGTGCACACCGGAATCTGGAAGCATCCGGTCGCCGGTCGCTGTCGAGTCGGCCGCTTGAATCTCGACGGAGACGGCCAAGGCGACGTGGCCGGTCACGGGGGTGAGCAGCGCGCCGTCTTCGTCTACCAGATGGAGTCTTATCGCTACTGGGAGCGTGAGCTGAAGCGAGGTGATTTCACCTTCGGGCAATTCGGAGAGAACTTCACCGTGGAAGGTCTAGCCGATCGCGAGGTCTGCGTCGGCGACCGCTATCGGATCGGTGGGGCGCTGTTTGAAGTGACCCAACCGCGCGTGACCTGCTACCGCGTCGGCATCCGCATGGATGAGCCGCAGGATGGCGTCCCTGCTGGTGGCGCATCAGCGCCCGGGGTTCTATTTCCGTGTGCTCGAAGAAGGCGAGGTGGGCGCCGGAGATGAAATCGTCAGGGTGGCCGAGGGCCCTGAGCGCATGACTGTCGCCGCAGTCAACGCGCTGCTCTATCTTCCCGGGCCCGCCAAGGGAAACATTGAGCGGGCCTTGCGTATCCCGGCTCTGAGCCCCGGCTGGAAAGGTTCCTTTGAAGCTCTTCTCCGGCAGGTGGCGCTGCCCGGCCCGCACACCGGGAATCCCGGCCTGGCTTCGCCAGAACAGATGGTCACGGCCACGACGGGATTTCGGCCGCTGAAAGTGGCCAGAATGGATCGCGAGAGCAGCCGTGTGGTCTCCCTGGTGCTGGAGCCGGTGGACGGCCGTCCGCTGACCGTTCCCGCTGCCCGGGCAGTTCGTGGTGTTGCGACTCCGCCCCGAAGCGCACGCGCCTCCGGTCTTGCGCAGCTACTCGCTGTCCGATCTGCCGGACGCCGGTCGCTATCGCATCACCGTCAAGAAGGAGCCGCACGGGATCGCCAGCACCTACGTGAGCACACGACTTCGTACGGGCGACGTGCTGGACGTCAGCGCGCCCCGCGGCGCCTTCATTCTTCGTCACGGTGATGGTCCCGTGGTGCTGTTGAGCGCCGGCGTGGGTGTGACCCCGGTGATGGCCATGCTCCACGCGCTAGCGGCACAGGCGTCGCCGCGCCCGGTCTGGTGGATCTATGGAGCGCGCAACCGTCTGGATCATCCCTTCGCCCGAGAAGTGCGCGATTTGCTGGCTGAGCTGCCCCAGGCCCGGAGCCACGTCCGGTACAGCCTGCCCGAGGCGACGGACCGGCTGGGCGTCGACTTCGATGCTGCCGGGCGGCTGACCGTCGCGGCCGTCGAAACGCTGGGCGTACCCCGCGAAGCCGATTTCTATCTGTGCGGCCCCCCAACCTTCCTCGAGGACTTCACCGCCGGCCTGGGCGATTGGGGCGTGGCCCGTGATCGCGTCCATACGGAGATTTTCGGTTCGGGCAAGGCCATCACGCCAGGTGTGAAGGAGGTGCCGCGCCGGCCACCGCACGTGCCTGCCGGGTCGCCCGGCAGGGGGCCAAGGATTTCCTTTGCTCGCGCGGGCCTCACAGTCTCCTGGGACTCCAAGTTCCAGAGCCTGCTGGAGCTCGCGGAAGCCTGCGATGTCCCGGTGCGTTGGTCTTGCCGGACCGGAGTTTGCCACACCTGTGAGTGCGGATTGGTTTCCGGGTCGGTGACGTATGATACCGAGCCGCTTGAGCCTCCGGCGGACGGCAACTTGTTGACCTGCTGCTCGCGCCCCCGGGAAGACTTGGTCATCGACATCTAGAGCTGGTCCGCGATGTCGCGGGCTGAGGTCCACCTGGTTGATATCGGAGGGGTGAAGCAATGGTAGAGAGCCGACAACCTTCGCTATACGAAGATAGCCCTCAACAACGGATCCGGTGCTATCCCCGCCCTCGGCTTTGGCACACTGATTCCCGACCCCGTGGCAACCAGAACCGCGACCAGGGCGGCGCTGGAGACAGGATTTCGCCTGATCGACGCTTCGGAACGCTACCGAAATGAAAAAGAGGTCGGCGAAGCGATGCAGGAGGTGTTCAAGAGCGGGGAAGATCAAGCGGGAGGAAGTGTTTATCGCCACGAAGCTCTGGAATAACAATCATCGTCCTGAACGCGTCAAACCCGCCTTCGAGGCCAGTCTCAAGAAACTGCAACTCGACTACGTCGATCTCTATCTCATCCACACCCCCTTTGCCTTCCAACCTGGAGACGAGCAAGACCCGAGGGATGCGAATGGCAATGTGATTTATGACAAGGGGGTGACGTTGCTGGATACATGGAGGGCGTTGGAGGGCCTGGTGGACGAAGGCAAGTGCAAGGCCATCGGATTATCCGACGTCAGCCTGGACCAGGCGAAAGATATCTTTGAAGCGGCGAGGATCAAGCCTGCAGTTGTTCACGTCGAATCCCATCCGTATCTCCCGCAATGGGACCTTTTGGACTATTGCAGAAAGAATGGCATCGTGTTGCAAGCGTTCGCAGCGCTGGGGCACAGCAGTGAACCCAACTTGCTGGAAGATCCTGTCATCACCGCTATCGCCAAGCGAGTCAACAAGACCCCGGCGCAGGTCTTGCTCGCCTGGGCCATCCAGCGCGGGACGGCCCTCCTGACCACCTCGAAGACCCCCAGCCGGATCAAGGAGAACTTTGAAGTCTCCGCCCTTCCTGAAGAGGCCGTGCGGGAGATTAGCGAAGGAATCAAGTTGCGGGTCAGGTTCAATCCCGTCGTGGAGACCGGTGTTCCCGGGTTCATTCCGAGAGGGAAGGGAGGTTGACCGCGCATCAACGGGTTCCGCGGAAAATGGCGGGGGTCAATCTTTGACGCCGATTCACACTTGGGTCGGTTTGATTGTGTGCGCGGTGAGCGTATCGATTGTCGTCGTTGGCATACGTATGGAGCGTCGGCACGGAATGACTCGAGAGAGGGGATCGCATGACGGCGAAGTCCACAACCCACGAGAAGGCGCTGCGGATCAACGTCGATGCCGCAAAGTACGGAACCTTCGCCGAGATCGGCGCCGGCCAGGAAGTGGCGCGTTGGTTCTTTCGCGTCGGCGGGGCGGCGGGGACGGTGGCGAAGACAATCTCGGCATACGACACCGCCGTGAGCGACTTTCTCTATGGACCGACCGATCGTTACGTGAGTCGCCAGCGCCTCCTGGCGATGCTCGAGCGCGAGTATACGATTCTAGTCGAGGGGCTCGGGCCGCGTCGAGGCGATCGGAGCGCATTCTTCGCCCTCGCCGACACGGTCGCCGCGCGGAGCTATTCGCGGCACGAGAAGGGCCATGGCTGGCTCGGTGTTCGCTTTCAGACGCAGGCCGGTGGCGGACCCTCGGATGTTCTCATTCACGTTTATCTTCTCGACTCGGATCCCGTGCGCGAGCAGGAGGCGCTCGGCATCGTAGGCGTCAATCTCGCCCATGGCGCTTTCTATCATCACTCGGAACCGGCGAAGCTCGTCGAGTCACTGATGGACAGCGTCGAGCGAGCGCGCGTCGAGATCGACATGGTCAAACTTTCGGGGCCTGCGTTCGGCGGGTTCGACAGCCGCTTGGCGAGCCTTCGGCTCGTCGAGCTCGGTTTCACCGACGCGGTGATGCTCGCCTCTGATGGAGAGGTCGTGCAGCCATCGGAAGTCCTCTACAAGCGGCCGCTCCTTGTCGAACGCGGGACCTTCCGGCCGCCGACGAAGGTGACGCTCGATGTTCTCGCGTGCGCGCGGGAGCGATTTCTGCGGGAACCCGACCTCGACGGCGGTGAGCCGGCCATCTTGCTGGAAATGACGCTGGGAAGCCTTTCCGGGGAGAGCGGGATCGATCACCGCGACTTCGTCGACCGAGCGGAGATACTCCATGCGCTCGGGCACCACGTCCTGATCTCGCGCTCGCGGCGAAACTTTGCCCTCGTCGAGGTCCTCTCGCGGTACACGCGATCTCGAATCGGCATTGCCCTCGGCGTGCCCGCGCTGCGCGCGGTCATCGGCGATGAATACGAGGACCTAGCGGGCGGCAGGCTCGAAGCCATCGGCCGTCTCTTCAAGAACGCCGTAAAGGTCTATGTGTATCCGACGATCGAACCGGGGTGTGGTGAGGTCGTCACCGCGAACACCATGCAGGTCCCCGAACCGATGCGGTACCTCTACCGATTCCTCCTCGACAACCGGTACATCGAAGCTCTCGATCGCTATGATCCCTCGATCCTTCAGATCCGTACCCATGATGTGTTGGATCGTTTGCAGAGCGGCGATCCCGGTTGGGAGTCGGCTGTTCCGGAGCCCGTGGCGACCATCATCAAGGAACGGGGGCTCTTCGGGCATCACGCTCCGTGACGGGACGGAATCAGCGATGAAACCATGGTGGCCCGATCGTGGTCTGACCTCTCCAAGGACCCGTCCTACCTCATGAATCGACGAGCGGCAGAGCGCCGACCGCAGACTAGTGCTCAGTCGAAGCCGCAAGGCAGCACAACTGGCAACGCCCCTTTACGCTGTCGGGGCTGAGCGCTGCTGCGAGCGGGACCACTCGGCCAACGAGACGCTGTTGAGCGTCGGCCGGATCTCTTGGTAATCTAGCTATCTAGCAACGTCCCCTGTCTTGCTCGCGGAGAAAACTCAGCCTCAGCCGTAGCCGTAGCCTGAGCCTTGCGAAGCCGGAGGCTGAGGCTACGGCTGAGGCTCAGGGTGAGGGGGAATCCGGAGCGAACTCAGCCTCAGCCTTAGCCGTAGCCCAAGCCTTCCGAAGCCGGCGGCGAGGTGCTCACGCGGCGCGGTGCCGCCGAGTGGCGGGTACGAAGCGAATCTCCACCCGTTTGCTCAGCGCCGCGGCGATGCGCCGGAGCATCGACAGCGAGTGTCCTTCGTAGCGGTTGCGCCCACTGCACGACGACGGGCCACGATCCGGAGATGTGGACGACGATCCCGATTTCCTGACGATTGGGTCTTCGGAGACCAAAGGCTGAGGCTCGGGCTGTGGGGGCACTGCCGCGAGCTATTTCGGGATGACCCGAAATCCCTCGCGTCCGGCGGCGTGGCAAAGGCGCTCGTCCGTGCACACGAACTCGTGCAGCTGGGGGCGTTCGCCGGCCGCCACCAGTGCCGCGCCGAGCTGCAGCGCGTCTGCTGCACGCAGCGCGTGTACGGCGAGGAGACGGCAGGCGCGTTCGCTCACCGGTGCCAGACCGGTGATCTCCGTCCACGAGTCGCGAAGCTCGGCGAGATTGTGCAAGGCGGTCTGGCGATGGATCGGGGAAAGGGCTCCCTCGCGGGCCCGACGCTCGATGGCCGAAGTGATCTCCACCGAAGAGAGACTCCAGGTCACGATGTCCCCGCCTCTGGCCAGCTGGCGCAACGCCTTGCTGCGCTCTTCGGCGACGACGAGGGGAACGAGGGCCGAAGCGTCCCAGTAGCGCATCGCTCAGGACGCCCGGTCGTCCCGGTCCCGTTGCAGGGCCTCGGAGACCGATGCCCTCGACTTCGGCAGCGGCCGGGTCCACAGGTCTTTCGCCGCCTTCCGGCGCGGCAGACGAGCCAATCCGGCTTGCACCAGACGCTGCAGGTCTGCCGACGCCTCGCCCGGCGGAACGATCTGCGCCACCGGCCTCCCCCGATCCAGGACGGTGACCGTCTCCCCGCGCGCGACGAGGCGGAGGTAGTGGCTGAGGCGGTTCTTCAGATCGGTCACTGGGGCTGCTTTCATATGGCCAGACTAGCCAGAATAAAGCGGCTACTCAAGTACGAAGCCTGGAGGAAAAGACTGGAAGCGAAGAGCGGGGAACACCGGTGACACTCGTCTGGGCGGCGGACGATCCGCAGCCGGCCGCTGAGGTAGCCCGACGTTGGGCGCGGGTGGGGTCGAAGGTCGATTTGCGCGTGATTCCAGGGTTTCGCGGCGGCTTCTTTCGGCTCTTGGCGGCTGTCATTCTGACGGGCACATCGGCAGCCCGGGCCGCCGCGCGACGACGCAAACGCCGACAGGATGAACAAATGAGGTGCGATGCGTTCGATGACAAGCCGGAGCCGCATTTACGGTGGGTGGTAGCTAGTTTGACTTTCGAGGCTTGATATGGCCACGTCAGCTAGCCACGACGGAGAGTGCAGCGCCATGAGGTTCAACGGCTACACGCCGATAAGCTGCAGATGGAGTCGCTGCGCGGTCTACGTGACGCTCGTCCCTCTACTCGTCTGCGCCACGTCCAGGGGAACTGTAGGGGCGGTGGTTCCGTTGGGTGCCGAGTTCCAGGTGAACAGCCACACCGCGTCTGTGCAGTATGCCCCCGCCATCGCCGCCGGTGGCAACGGGGATTTCGTCGTGGTTTGGCTTAGCATCGCGCCGGACGGCCACTCCGTCGGCGTCTTGGGCCAGCGTTACGCGAGCAACGGCAGTGTGCTGGGTACCGAGTTCCAGGTGAACACCTACACTGCGTCCGCAGAAAACGATCTCGCCATCGCCGCCGGTGGCAACGGGGATTTCGTCGTGGTGTGGAATAGCTACGCACGGGACAGCTACACGTTCAGCATCCTCGGCCAGCGCTACGCGAACGACGGTAGTGCGCTCGGTACCGAGTTCCAGGTGAACACCTACACCTCCCACCAGTCCTTCGCCACCTCCCCCGCCGTCGCCGTCGGCAGCAACGGGGATTTCGTGGTGGCGTGGAATAGGTTCGGAGAGGACTACCGCACCAGCGTCCTCGGCCAGCGCTACGCGAGCAGCGGCAGTGCGCTCGGTACCGAGTTCCAGGTGAACACCTGCACCACCGCGCCCTTCCAGGGCGACGCCGCCATCGCCACCGGCGGCAACGGGGATTTCGTCGTGGTGTGGGTTGGCCTCGGGCAGGACTTTCCCACCTCCAGCGTCTTCGGCCAGCGCTACGCGAGCAGCGGCAGTGCGCTCGGTACCGAGTTCCAGGTGAACACCTACACCCGGTCAACGCCGCCCGCCATCGCCGCCGGCGGCAACGGGGATTTCGTCGTGGTGTGGAGTGGCTTCGGGCAGGACGGCCACTCCTTGGGCGTCTTCGGCCAGCGCTACGCGAGCAGCGGTAGTGCGCTCGGTACGGAGTTCCAGGTGAACACCTACACCCCGTCCTCGCAAGCCGACCCCGCCATCGCCGTCGGCAGCAACGGGGATTTCGTCGTGGTGTGGAATAGCTACACACAGGATGGCGACTCCGACGGCGTCTTCGGCCAGCGCTACGCGAGCAGCGGCAGTGCGCTCGGCACCGAGTTCGAGGTGAACACGTACACCCTGTACGGCCAGCTCTCCCCCGCCATTGCTGCCAGCGGCAGCGGGGATTTCGTTGTGGTGTGGAAAAGCTACGGACAGGATGGCGACCGTTTCGGCGTCTTCGGTCAGCGTTACGCTTTGCTGCCTTGTCCGGGCGACTGCGACGGCAGCGGCGACGTGGCGATCGACGAGCTGGTCACCGGCGTGAACGTCGCGCTCGGTTACCTCCCACTCGACTCCTGCCCGGCCTTCGACCTCAACGGCGACGACAGCGTGGCGATCAACGAGCTGATCGCCGCCGTCAACAGCGCATTGGATGGATGCGCGCCGTAGGAAGGTTTCATGAGCTGGCAGCCCCTCGAGCACTGGTCGGGTCGGCAGGGCACCGGATGCGGCATCGTAGCCTCAGCCTGAGCCTTCCGAAGACCGAGGCTGAGGCGTAGACGACTCGATAGGTGCTGGAAGCCATTGCCAGGGAGCTCGGGAAAGCTTGATCTGGCCGAAGGGAAAAGATCGGCGCAGGGGGTGTCTTGACCTGATCCGGGGGGCGGCCGACCCCGGGCTGCCAGAACGTTTCAGATGTCGTCGAGCGAGGTCCAGCCTTCTTTTTCGCCGCGGCGAATCGCGCGGTCATAGGTCTGCCAGAAGCGCTTGTTCTGCGAGATCGCGACGATCTCCAAATCGGTATCTTCCGTCACCGGCATCAGTACCGCGCAGGGGCGGCCGTTCTTCGTGATCACCACCGATCCCTCTTCGGGAAGGGCGCCGACGATCCTGTTCAGGTTTGCTTTGACCTCGCGAATGCTCTCGATTTTCATAGGACGAACCTCTTGCGATCGATGATGAGGGAGCGATGGAGTAACTCGGCTACAAACCTTCGGGAGCGTACTCAAAGTACCATCGTCCCTCTCTGGCCCCCTCACAGAAGCGAATTACCCTCCGGCGGCGAAGCTCATGCCGCCCGCCGCCTCGCGGCGCCGGAGAAATAGCGAGCAAGGTCTCGCCGGCTTGCGCCGAGGTTGAACAGCGGAACGAACGAGCAGATCCAGGCTCACCGACGGGTGACCGGCCTCCATCTTCGCGACGCGGACTGACTCGAGCCGAGCCGTCGACCCAGGTCCTCCTGCGTCATCCGTCGCCGTGTTCGCTCGGTGCGGAGCGCCCGGCCGAGCTCGAGCTTTACGTCGATGAGAGCGGATTCCTATCCGATAGCCCGAGGAACTCGCGCGTCGAGCCGACCTTCCAGCCTGCTGCCTGGATCCGTTCCTTCTTCGCTTTGTTCATGTTCGATCCTTCTCCCGACTCGCTTCATCGTATCTGCGCAATCGATCGCGGCATCGTTCTGTGACGTTCTGCGGAGTTCTCGCCGTTCGCTTCTCGAACACGTCCGCGATCACGATGGCGTCCGAATCGATTCGATAGACGATCCGCCAGCTCGGTTGCCGGTCCGCGACGCGAAGCTCGTGGCACCGACTGCCGAGCGCGGACATCGGCCGCGAGCTGGCATCGACAGCAGCTCTCCCTTCTGAAGTCTCCTCAACAGAAAGCCAGCCTCGATTCTAGCTTCGCGCGAGAAGGGCGGCGTCTTGAGCTCACCGTGGAGCCACACGAGAGGCTTATCCACCTTCTCCAGCCTCCTTTCGCGCACCATCAGAGCGTATGTCGGATATGACATGACGTCAAGCGCTCGCGCTCTTCTCTTCGACCCGACCTCGAACGCGGAGAGGCGCGACGTCGTCTGCGTGGGCTTCTTGAACGCGTGGCGTCCCTACCGCGACGCGCCGAACGGACATATGTATGCGCCGAGAGCAGACGACTTCGGCGAGTCGGAACCTCCGGGTGCTTGAATCCTTCGGCCGAACGGCGCTCGCGATCTCGCCGAGATGGGGGTAAGATTCCGAAGAGAGAAACAGGAGCGAGAATGACCCCGGCCATCGAGAAGGAACTCCGCGAGCAACTCGAGCAACTGCCGGCCGCCCAGCAGCGGCAGGTTTTGGACTTCGCGCGGGCACTAGCAGCGAAGGAGCCTCGGGCAGCCCATGGTGGAGCATTGAGCCGTTTCGCGGGTACGATCGCGAAGGAGGACCTGGTCCTGATTGCTGCCGCCATCGACGAAGGATGCGAGCAAGTCAATCCCAATGAGTGGTAGATTCCTGGAGCTGGCGAGATTCACGCGCTCCCGCCGAGCGGGAGCGAACAGGAGGAGTCACGTGGAGGAGCAGCCCCAGGTTTCCGAAGAGGTCACCCCGGAGCAATTCTTCGAATCGCTGTTGCCGATGGGATTCACCGCCCAGGCGCAGGAGGGCAACACGCCGCAGAACTTCACGATTCACTTCGACGTCGCCGGCGACAGCGGCGGCGAGTGGTTGGTGCGGATCGCCGACGGCAAGATGGCCGTTTCCAAGGGGGGCGGTGAAGCCAACCTGACCGTGCGCGTCGGCCTCGACGATTGGCGCGACGCGGTGCTGGGCGGCAACGGTGCCGACCTGTCGTTTCTGTTGCCGCAGGGCGTCCGGGCCGTCCCGAAAACAGCGAGCGCGCCAGCAAGCTGAAGGGCACGATGGCGCTGGAGCTGTCGCGCGAGGCGATGGGCAAGGACCCGTTCAAGCTCGAGATGTCGTTCGGGCAGTCGCCGACGCCGCGCACGGTCCTGAAGATGAAGATCGAGGACGATTCGGACATGCAGACCGGCAAGCTGAACGGGCAGCAGGCGTTCATGTCGGGCCGGCTGCGGGTCGAGGGCGACATGGGCTTCCTGATGCAGATCGCCACGTTGACCATGTAGGGCCGGGTGCCGGTGCGCTGGTTTCTACGCCTGCTCGTCGCCGCGGTGCTGGTCGCGGCGGCGCTGTGGACACATCAGACGGTGAACCTGTCGCCGCCGCGCATCGTGGCGGGGTTGCAGGACCTCGGCGCGGCGCCGGGTAGCGCTCGGACCGCTGCTGTTCATCGTCCTCTGCGCGCTGGGCATGATCCTGCACACGCCGCAGATTCCCATGGTGGTGGCGGGCGGGTCGTGTTCGGCAAGGTTGGCGGCGTCGTCTACGGCTGGCTGGCGTCACCATCGGCGCCGCCGCGATGTTTCTGGTCGCCCGGCGCTTTCTGCGCGATGTCATCCGCGACCGCTTCATCGCGCGTTTCCGACACCTCACCGAGCTCGACGATCGCCTCGAGCGGCACGGCTTCCTCACCGTGCTCGGCCTGCGTCTGTGTTCTTCCTCGCGCCGCCCCTCAACCCGGCCATGGGCGCGTCGCGCGTGCGCTTTCCGCACTTTCTCGCCGGCACGGCGCTCGGCATCGTGCCCGGCATTCTGCTCACGGTATCGTTTGCCGACCAGCTTGCCGCGCTGCAGTCGTGGCGCGATCTGCTCACCGCCCCGGTGCTGATCGCGGCGCTGCTGCTGGCCGGTCTGCTGGCGGCCTCCAGCGTCGCGACCCGCCGCCTGATGCGCTGAGGTTGTGGTTCGTACCACGGTTTTCGATCGCAGACGAGTACGTGACGAGTACGGTATCCGGATGCGGGCCGGTCACTCGTAGCGGAGGTCGTCGACCGGCACTACCCGCGCCGCCTGGCGGGCCGGGTAGATCGTCGCCAGCAGGCACATGGCCAGCGAGGCGACGGGGACGATGCGGAAGAACGCCCGGTACATCTTCACCGGCACGGTGGAAAAGTAGAAAATGTCCTTCGGCAGTTGGCGGCGCAGTCTTTTCACCGGCCGGCACCGGCGAGGGGCGCTGGATCACGCGTTGTTCTATCCATTCAGGATGGGCCGGAGCTTTGCGGTGAGCTGTGAAGCGTGGGTGACCGCGACGTCCCGGACGATCAGGTTCCACGCCAGCATAGTCATGAACGAGGCGATCGCGCAGGCCGGCGATTTCTTCCACTCGACATTCGGGAACTGTGTGCGCGTCTCCTCGGGGACTGTTTGGCGGCCTCGCCGATGACCTCCACGCTTCGCACGCAGGCGCGTTTGAGGACTTCGTTGCCGGGAACGCCGCTTGGCTGGTCCGCTGCGCTTCGCTCTCCAGAAACTCCGCTTCGCGCAAGATGTCGCGCAGCAACTCGAGCGTGGACGGAAGCATAGCGAACGGTCGGGAGGATCAGCCTCGGTGAGGGCCTTGTCGGTCACCAAATCGACGCGGCGTCCGAGCAGTCACTTGCGGAGCAGGTCGATCCCAATGGCGCGACGGACTTCACCCCGACGTTGGGTTTTGGCGGTACCGGCATCCAAAACCTCGCAGCGGCGTTCAATCTCCGCCGCCCACGCCTGCTGTACAGCCTCCCGGTTCTCGTCGCTCTCAGCATCCAAACTGGCGATCAGCCGAGTTGCAATCTCAGCTCTGTCCTCTTCTGGAAGCTTCAGAGCATCTTCGAGTACGCTTTGAGCGGTGGACGTCATGGCACGCATGGTAGCATCGCTGAGGTCCAAAGCGTGATCGACTTGATCGAAAATGTTCCCGGTGTCGGCGCGCAGGTACCCCACGTCCAAACTCGACACGAGACGCGCCGAGTCCCACTGCGCCGATTTCCGTATATGCTCGTCTACCGTGAACGCACGGACGAGTCGCAAGTGATTGCCTTCGCTCATACGAGTCGCATGCCCGGCTACTGGCGCTCTCGTTGACCGGACCACGCGCTGGTTAGCGACCGCTCCATCCCGTCGACCCGCTTGTACCCGGATTGCTCGCCGTGAGAGCAACCGCCGGGAACCGCGAACAGGTAGATGAGGAACGAGAGCGGTAGGAAAAGGCACACGGTGGTCCTGTCGGCGCACACCCTGCGCGAGCTACAGGGGGCACCGGCGGCCGTTCGCGGGCGACTGACCGAGGTTCCACCCGCCCACCAGGTCATTCCATCCGACAGCGCGGAGGCGACACAGCTGGCCGATGCCGACCTGGAGCGGGATCATCGGTCCGGGCTCCCACGCGGACGCGCTGCATGTGGCGCTCGCGAGCGTCGGCCGGGTGGACGTCCTCGTGAGCTGGACTTGGAAGCCGAAAAGTAGCCTGTCCCCTTTTCCGTTCTCCGCAGGTCGCCGGCGATGTCTTTGCTGCTCAGGGTCGTGTCAAGAAACGCCTCTCGCGCGACCGAAGCGAGTCCCGCTTCATCGCCGCTGCTTGCGCCGCTTCGCCGCGGCCAGCCGCAGCATGTGCTTGAGCCTCTCCGCCAGCGCCTCGACGAGTGAGTCGTCCCAGGCTTCGAGCGCCGATTCCTGCACCAGCACCTCCGTCCACGGCGTGAGACGGAAGCGCACCCAGTCTTCGGGCTCGGCTCCGAGATCGATATCGAGCTGGCGCAGGGCCTGTACCTCGCGGGCGAACTGGGCGCGGCCGCGCGACTCGCGCACGAGCATGGAGAATGGTTCGCTGCCGGACGCCCCTCCGGACGGGACGCTAGCTTCCGGGCGGTCGAAGGAGGTGGCCGTGTCCCCCGGTGCCGGCGCGCGCGTGTCGCCGGCGGCGGGCGGCAGGGCGGGTAGCAGACGCTCCAGGTCCTCGACCGTTGCCCCCTGGACGTACGCCTTGATCTGTTGGAGCTTCCAGCCCTCGACCGCGATCAGGTGGCGGGCGACGAGGAGCTGCAGGAGCTGCGGGTAGCGGAACGTCAGCTTGCGGCCGGTGCGGTCAGCGCCCGAGACGATCTTCAGCCCGACGTACTGGCGGACGAGCCGCTCGTTGACCTCGGCGGCCTTCGCATAGGCCTCGCGTTTGCCTTCCGGCGCGCGGGCTGGATCGTCAATCTTTTCCAGCACTTGCCGCGCGACCCGGACCAGCTCGTCGTAGCCCCCCGACCACCCCAGCAATGCCGCCAGCGCGCTCACGATCTTGCCATTATCATCTGTCTATTCTCTTGTCGAGAGTAACATTTTCTATTGTCATTTCCATTTAGTTATGGCATCTAGACTTCCACCGGCTCGGCGACGGACGAGCGAAAACGACCAAGGAGGAAGCGATGACTCAGACGACGACAGACCAGAGAGGAACACTCGGCATCTCGGCGCGAAAGCCGGGACTTCGCGCCGGCCGGCGGGAAGTCGTGGAGGTACTGGTCCGGATCCAGGCCCCCGACCCGGATCCTGCCCAGGGCCGCACGCGGCCGCCGCTCAACTTGGCGCTCGTCCTCGATCGCTCGGGGTCGATGGACGGGCGCCCGCTGGAAGAGGCGAAACGCTGCGCGATCGAGGTCGTGGACGGGCTGCTGCCGACCGACCGCGTCGCGATCGTCGCCTACGACGACCAGCCCATCGTCCTCGTCGCGAACCGCGGTGTCGGCGAGCGCGGCGACATCCGCCGCGCCCTCTCGCTTCTGCGCTCCGGCGGCTCGACCAACCTCTTCGCCGGATGGCAGGAAGGCGTGCAACAGCTCCAGCCCTTCCGGGACACCGATGCGCTCTCGCGCGTGTTGCTTCTCTCCGACGGCCAGGCGAACCGCGGCCTGGTGGAGTCCGCGGCCATCGCCGAGCACGCCGCGGCGGCCGCGGCCGGCGGCATCGCCACCTCCACGTACGGCCTCGGCCATTCCTTCAACGAGCTGCTGATGACCGCCATGGCTCGAGCCGGACACGGCTCCGCCTGGTACGGCGAGACGGCGGCCGATCTCCGCCAGCCCTTCCGCGACGAGCTCGCGCTGCTCCAATCCACCTGGGCAACCGACGTCACCCTCGCGCGTGCTCCCCGCCGACGGCGCCCAGGCAACCCTGCGCAACGACTACCCGTGCTCGGGCGCTCGTTCCGCCGCATCCCAACACTCCAGCACTTCAGCACCTCAGCACGTCAGTACGTCCGCACGTCCGCACGTCAACACCTCCTCACGTCCATCGGACCCGGCATCATCGACCTGGTGTCTGCCCGACATCGCGCTGGGATCGGAGGCCTGGGCGCTTCTCGAGGTGTCCGTTCCCGTACCGGCAGCGGGACCCGTGCCGCTGCTCGCCGCCACCGTTGCCTTTCACGACCGCCGTGCCGGACGAAACCAGCTTCTGGTGGAGAGCCTGGCGCTGCCGGTGATGAGCGACGACGCGTGGGCCGGGCTCCCCGAGGACGAGCTCATCGCGCGCCGGAGCGCCGAGATCCGCGCCGCCGAGCTGCAGGACGAAGCGCGCGCGGCCGTCGCGCGCGGCGACTGGGGTGGCGTCGACGCCCTGCTCCGAGACGCGAAGGTGCTGGCGGCCGGCAGCCCGTGGGTGAAGGAGGTCGTCGGGGTGCTGGCGGGCCTCGCCAGCCAGCGCGACGACGCTCTCTTCTGCAAGGAGGCGACGTACGCGGCGATGAAGATGAAGAGCCGGCTGGCGGCGAAGCACGAGGTCGCCGACCCTTCGTTGGAGAGTTCCGAGGCCGAATGGTTGCGGCGGAAGGGGAGACAGGGGAGATCGCGCGCGTA
>CAVRIA010000006.1:0-1220733 GCA_963721115.1 uncultured bacterium | reverse complement strand
CCAAGCTAGACGCGGCGATCGCCCGCTGGAAGCAGGAAGCGGCGCCGCTCCGGGGCAAGAAGCTCGTGAGCTATCACCCCGACATGCTCTATTTCGCCGAGCGCTTCGGCATGGTCCCGTTCGGGACGATCGAGCTTCGAGCCGGCGTCGATCCGACCCCGTCCACATCGCCGACCTCGAGGAGAGATGCGCCGCACCCACGTCGACGTCGTCGTGCGAGAGGAGCAGTACCCGGCCGGCCTTGCCGAAACGGTGGCGCAGCGACCGGCGCGACGCTCGTCGAGCTTCCGGTGATGGTGGGGGGCGTGCCGAGGCCAAGGACTACATGAGCTTCATCGACTACAACCTGCGAACCATGCTCAAGCGCCGCGCAGGGCACTGATGCGCGCCAACCGTCGCCGCTGCGAGACGTCAGCCTCGGCTACGAGAGCCGCCCTTCCTCGAGCACGTCAGCTTCGCGGTCGAGCGAGGGGATTTCGTTGCGCTGCTCGGTCCCAACGGCGCAGGCAAGACCACCCTGCTACGCGGAATCGTCGGTTTGCTCCGGTCCTCGCGGGACTCTCGAATACGGATTCGACCGCGCTCGAATCCGCCCGGCTACGTGCCCCAGCGCGACGCCCTCGACCCGATCTTTCCGCTTGACGGCCCGCGAGGTGGTGCTGATGGGCACGTATGCGCGCCTGCCGCCGCTGCGCCCGGTCGGCCCGGGCACAGCACCATCTCGCCTTGAAGTGCCTCGAGCAGGTCGGGATGCAGGCAGTCGCGAGCAGCGCTTCTCGGCACTTTCGGGTGGACAGAAGCAGCGCGTACTCATCGCACGGGCGCTGGCGGCCGACCCGCTCCTTCTTCCTCGATGAGCCGACCGCGGGCGTCGATCCGGGCGCTACGGCGGCGATCATGGATGTCGTGGCACGGCTCAATCGCGAGCGGGGCTGACCGTGCTCTTGGTCACGCACCAGATCGCGCATGCTCCGCCCGCTGCAGCGTCGTCGTCTGGGTGCGAGGATGGGCGGGCCCGGCGCGGTCCAGCGACGAGTGCTCGCTCCCGAGCGCATCGCCGAGGCGCTCGGAGCAATCGGAGCCGGTGCATGAACCCGCTCTTCCAGATTCTGAGCCCCGGCTTCCTACTTCGCGACGCGCTGCTGGGGAGCGTTCTCGTCGGAGCGGTCTTGCCGCTGGTCGGAGTCTATTTCGTGCTCCGCGCGGATGATTTTCCTCGGGGTCGCGCTACCCCAGCTATCGGCGGCCGGCATCGCGTTCGCGTTTCTCGCCTACCGCACGGTCGTCGGCATGCACCAGCACTTCGAGATCGGCGAGCGAGTCCTCGCCCTGCTCGGCTCGTCCGGCTTCACGCTCGCCGGCATTCTGATGCTTGCCGCCTTCGAACGCCGCGGCCGCGATACGGTCGAGGCGCGCATCGGCGCGACCTACGGCATTGCCGGGCTCGACGATCCTCTTCCTCGCGGCCGATCCGCTCGGCGAAGCCCAAATGGTGAACCTCTTGAAGGGCGACCTGCTGGCAACGACCGGGACGGGCTGACCGTGCTCACCTCCGTCTTCGCCGCCGTCGTGTTGGCTGCTTTTCGCGTTTCGCAAGGAGTTCCTGCTCGTCTCTTTCGACCGCGATCTCGCGATCGTCTTCGGCAAGCACGCCGGGCTTTGGGACACGCTCCTGTACTTGATCATCGGCGTGACGATCTCGTTCGGCGTGATGACCGCCGGGCCGATCGTGACATTCGGCTTCTTGGTGATTCCACCCCTCAGCGCACGTCTGGTGACCCGCCACATGCTCGCGTTCTCTCTCGCCTCGTCGGCCATCGGCGGGCTCACCTCGTTCGCCGGGTTCTATTGCGCCTACCGCTTCGATCTGCCGCTCGGTCCAGCGGAGGTGGCGGTCGCGAGCCTCGTGCTGGCCGTCGTGGGCGTCGGCGAGCTGCGGCGCGCTCCGGCAGTTGTCCGTGAGAGCGCTCTTCTGGCTGTGTTTCACGCTCTCCGGGGCCGCGGCGCTCGCGCTGGAGCTCTTGTGGCTGCGCTCGGCGGGGTTGGTCGTCGGGGCAGACGGCGGCGACGGCGGCGACGGTTCTAGCGAGTTACTTCACCGGACTTGCCCTCGGCGGGCGGTGGCGCGCGAGAACCTCCGCCCGAGCCCGTTCGCCGATACGGGCTTCTCGAGCTCGCCGCCGCGGCGGGTGCCTTGTGGTCCTACGTCGTCTTCTCGGCTGCAGGCACGGAGTCGGGTGCAGCGTCTGGTGGGAGCAGGAAGGTGACTGGGCTTGCGGTTGTCTCGCTGGCGATCGCTCCCGGCGACGTTTTTCGTCGGAGCCACGCTGCCGACGCTCGGCCACGCGTTGGCGACGCCTGAGACGGTGGGCCGCGCGGCGGCCTGCTCTACTCGCTGAACACGCTCGGCGGCGTGGTCGGCATCGCAGCGATGGGCTTCGGGCTCCCGGCTTGGATCGGCGTGCGCGCGAGCTATCTCTGTGGCGGCTGCGAGCGCCGCTTTCGGCGGCGGCCTCGCGCTGTGGATCGATGACGAGGCGGTGCGAGCCCGCAGGCCCCCGGCCGCAGGCCCGCTTCGCGCCTCGCCTGGCGCGCGGCAGGCGCAGGCTCCCTCGCGATCGGTCTCGAGGTGCTGTGGGTGAGGCTGTTCGCGCAAGTCCTGCACAACTCCGTCTATTCCTTCGCGGCCGTGAGTCTGGTTTTCATCCTCGCCGTCGCAGCCGGTGGTTCGCCGGCGCGTCGCTGCTCTCGCTGGCGCGGCCGGAGGTGGCCGCGGCGGCGATGTTGGCCGCGGCGGTGACGACGCTGTCGGGGTACCGAGTCTTCCTCTTCGCGACCGACGGGCTCGCGTACTTCGGAATGCAAACCGGCCTTGGCGAGTACCTCATCCGCATCGTCGGCCTGGCGGCGGTCACCGCCGGCCCGGCAGCCCTGGCCTCCGGCGCCGTGCTGCCGGCGCTGTGGGCGGCGTTCGGCGATCGCGGCGGCGCCGCTCGGCCGATGGGCGACCTGACGGGTGCGAACCCTTCGGCGGCGTCGCCGGCGCGGTCGCGATGGGCTTTCGTTGCTTCCGGCGATCGGTCTGCGCGGTGGATTTCTTCTCGCCGCAGTCGCTTACGTGGTTCTGGCGAATCTGACCGGCGGCGCCGCCTCCGGAAGATGCGTTCGCTCGGCTGGGTGGCGCTGCTCCTGCTGCCATTCTCGACCCGTCGCGAGGAGTGCTGGTGCGGCTCGGATAGGGCGAGGCGCTGCGCTCAATGGAGGAGGGACCCGCCGGAGTGGTGGAGGTGGTCGACACCGGCGACGATCTCCAGCTTCGTATGGATAACTACTACCTGCTGGGCGGCAGCGCCGCGCAGCGACCGAGCGTCGCCTGGGGCTGATTCCTCTTCTCCTTCATCCGTCGCCGCGCCGGGTGGCGTTCGTCGGATTGGCGACCGGCATCAGCGCCAGCGCGGCGCCGGCGCTCGGCGTCGAGAGAACCACCGTGGTCGAGCTGGTGCCGGAGGTCGCCGCCGCGGCGCGCCGCTACTTCGCGCCGTGGAACGGCGAGGCTGCTCGAGCGAGCGGACGTGCACCTGGTCCTCGACGACGGTCGCCACTACCTCGCGTCGACCGCGCAGCGCTACGACGTCATCGTCTCCGATCTCTTCATCCCTTGGCACGCCGGCGCAGGCAACCTCTACTCGCGCGAGATGTACCGCGGCGCCGCGCGCCGCCTGGCGCCGGGCGGTCTCTTCTGCCAGTGGCTGCCGCTCTACCAGCTCACGCGGGAGGAGTTCGAGGTCATCGTGCGGACGTTCCTGGCCGCCTTTCCGCACGCCAGCTTGTGGCGGGCGGACTTCTACCCCGACCGTCCGGTGGTCGGCCTCGTCGGCTCGCTCCGACCCCTGACGGTCGACCGACGATCGGCTGCAAACGCGCCTGGCGGCGCTGCCCGCCGAGGACGCGCGACGCGCTGCTCGCCGTGCCGCGCGGCCTGCAGATGCTGTATCTCGGGCCGCTGCTAACGGCGGCTGACCTCCTCGGGCCCGGTCCCCTCAACACCGACGACCGTCCGGTGATCGAGTTCCTCGCGCCGCGCCTCACCCGAGTCGGCAGCGCCGGCGACAAGGACTGGTTCATCGGCGAGCCGCTCGCCGACTTCACCGACTCGCTCGCCGAGCACTCCGCCAGGCCGGAGGATGGACCCTTCCCGCCGTCGGCGCCGGCGGCCGCGGCGCGCCGTGCTGGACGCGACCTGTATCGCTACGCGCTGGCGGCGGCCCGGGGCGACGACGAGCGCGCCACAGGTCTCGAACGCGAGGTGAGAGACCTGGTACCGGAGGTCGTCGCGGCCGACCAGGGGGCCGGCTCGGCGGCGCGACTCGTCGACGTGCGGCGCAGTCTCGGCGCCCTGCGCTACGAGCAGGACCGCCTGCGGCGGCGCCTCGAGGCGATGGAAGAGCAGCTCCACGATCTGAACGATAAAGGAGAAGGGCCGTGAATCGATCTCTGCGAGACTTCACTCTTCTTCTCGGGCTGAGTGCGCTGCTGGCCGGTTGCCTGCGGGCCGGCATTGCGCCGCCACCGCCGAACGTAGCCTCCTCGGTCGCCGTGCTGCCGCCGAACAACCGCACCGGCGATCCCCTGCTGGTCGCCGGCGGTTCCCTTTACGAGAAGTACATCGCCGAGACGGAACGCATCACGGTGCCGGACGTGCTCGCGGTCGAGGCGCGCCGGCTGCTCGAGCGCCGCGGCATCCGGGTCGCCGACGCTCGTTCCACTTCGGAAGCGACGAAGGGCCGCGTGCCGGAGAGCGCGGCGCAGGCGGCGGAGATCGCCCGCCAGGGAAAGCTCGAGGGGGCCGTGCTGTACCTGGAGATCCGGCACTGGGAAGGGGACGCGCCGATCCACCCCTCGTACGTCATCGCCGGCGTGCGGGTGAGCATCTTGGACGTGGCGAGCGGGCGCGTCCTGTGGAGCGCCGAACGCCGCGCCAGTCCGGTGGCGACGCCAGGCGAGGTCACCGTCGGCTCTGCCTACGTCACCGCGGCGCGCAAGGTGATGGAGGAGCTGTTGGCGGGGAAGTGATGAAGGGCCCTGCCGGGCTGCGCGGGGGTGAGCTTTCCTGCAGGCTCGATCTCGTGGAATTCTCGCGTTGACGCTTGGCCCCCGCAAGTTCTACACGTCAGCGCCCACACCTCAACGTGTGGAATGGAGGCGCCGATGCCGACGAATCTTGCCATCGACGACACGCTGATCGAGGAGGCGCGCGCCGTAGGTCACCATCGCACGAAGAGGGAGGCCGTTACGGCGGCGCTGCAGGAATACGTGAAGCGGCACCGCCAGCAGGAGATCCTCGACCTGGCGGGAAAAATCGCGTTCGACCCGGCGTACGACTACAAATCTCTTCGACGACGAAAGCGCGGATGAACGTGCTGATCGACACCTCGGTATGGTCGCTGGCTCTGCGGCGTAGATCGGAGCAGCTGAACGCCGGGGAACGGCGGCTCGTCGACGAGTGGAAGTCGCTGATTCGCGAAGGGCGGGCTCGACTGATCGGAATCGTTCGCCAGGAAGTGCTCTCCGGAATCCGCAACGACAGAGACTTCGAGCGGGTTCGCGAGCGGCTGTCGCCGTTCGACGACATCGCGGCGGAGACACACGACTACGAGGACGCCGCTCGGCTGTTCAACCGCTGTCGCGTCAAGGGAGTGACGGGAGCGCCGACCGATCTGCTGATCTGTGCGATCGCCCGCCGCTGCGATCTCGCCGTCTTCACCACCGATCGAGATTTCGAGCGCTATCGCCCGCTGTTGGGGGTCGATCTGCACACGATGCGTGAGTAGGGGCATCGAGGCGCCGGGGCCTTGGTCCTCCATCCCACGCGGCCCGTCGGCGATCTCCTGAGCTCCTGAGCATCGCTCAGATCGCCGCGTTCGACTTTGCCAAGGGGCGTCAGCGTGATCGACACGAGTACGAACGCCGTGCGGACCGCGATCCCAGTCGAAGGCTATCCGGTTTCCATTGCCTATGCCGAGGTCGAGTCCCCGCAAGCTTTTCTCTCCCGGCGGATCCGTCTCGTCCGTTCGACGGACTCGCATCAGACCTAGCAGCCCGTTGAAAAAGCCCGGACGCCCTTCGACAAGCTCAGGACGAGCGGAAAAAGTCGTTGTGAACCAAGGAGGGGATCCGCTCATGCTGAGCTTGTCGAAGCATGGGGTGGGGGTTTTCAACGGGCTGCTAGGCCTCGCTCGACTTCGTGTTCGCAGCGGCCGAGTAGCCGTTCGGACGCGGCAGGAACATCGGCACCTCGCGCTGGTAGCGGGCGTAGGCGTCGCCGAAGGCGGCGCGCAGGCGGCGCTCCTCGAATCGCGCGCCGATCAGGAAGTAGCTCGTGGCGAGCAGGTTGAACAGCAGGCGGCCGGTGGTCAACGTCGACGCGGACCACAGCATGACGATCATGAAGAAGTACATCGGGTGGCGGCTGTAGCGGAACCAGCTCTTCACGACGAACTCCTCCTCCGGCGGCGGCGCTCCTTCGGAGTGGCTGGCGAGCTGGCGCGTTCCCATGAACGCCGCGGAGTCGAAGGCGCGCCCGACGCTGGCCGTGGCGGCGAAGGCGGCCCAGAAGACGGCGTCGAGGGCGATGCCGGCGGCGCCGTGCAGGTCCCAGATCGCGGCCGGCATCGGCTGCCAGAACGCCATCAGCAGGAGCAGCAGCACGCCCGAGGCGATGACGAAGACGGCGCGCTCGTAGGCGGGCGGAAACCGCGCCGCGAAGAGGCGCTTGTAGGCGGGGGTCGCCATGAGGCTGTGCACGACGGCGAAGAGCGCGAACAGCCCCAGGTTCAGCCACAGCGCGTGCGGCGCCGGCGCCGCGCCCGTGCGCGACAGCCAGAAGAACACCCACAGCACCAGGAGGATGTTCGGTACGTTGCCGAAGAAGACGGCGGCGGACTTCCACCAGAAGAGACTGCGCCGATTCACCGGGGGCGATCCTGCCGCGCTGACGGCGGCGAAGCAATACAGATGTCTACGGCGCGGCGGGCGTCCAGTTCCCCGTGCAGTCCCCAAACAGGATGGCGCTGAAGTTCTGGTCGGATACGCTCGACGTCAGCGAGTCGAACCCGATGGCGCCGCTCTCGCATACTCCCGAGGAGATCTGTGGCTCGACCGAGATCTGGCCCTGGTTCGGGGCGGCGGCGGGAACGGGCAGGAACAACCAGTCCGAAGCGCATGGGCCGGCGACGGGAAAGCGAGTGACGACGCCGCTCTGGAACTGGAGGACGCGGGCGGCGTCCAAAGCGCTCAACGTTCCGTTCCCGGTGACGTCACACGCCAGGGTCTGCTCGGGGGTGAACGCCCGGATGCCGACGATCCTCTGCAGGATGCGCGCGGCGTCGAGAGACGAGACTCCGTTTCCGAAGTCGCCGATCTTGTACGGCCGGACGGTCCAGGTTCCGGGCGGAAGGCCGTCGAAGGCGTAGGCCCCCGTGGCATCGGTCGAGGTCGATTCGGAGAAGGGCCCGGTGAGCTGTACCCCCACGCCCGGCACCGGGCCTCCCCCGGCATAGTACAGAACGCGGCCGTGGATGGTCACGGTCGGCGGGAAGCCGAGACACCATTGGTCCAGCGTTCCGACGTCGACGCCTGCGTTGTCGGAAACGGTGAGCCTCCAAGTCCCTGCGATGCTCTCGCCGACGAAGCTGCTCAGCGCCTCGGCCGGACGGAAGTCTCCGCCAATGGCGGGACCGCTGCCGCTCAAATCGCACTGTTCCTGCACGGAACTTGCCGCCGTGTCGCGCAGATTGGCATCGATGTCGTCTCCCTCGCATCGGGGACGATTCAAGAGGGTGATCGTCTTTCCCGTCGAGAGGTGGGTCAGCGTGATAATGAGGTCGCCAACGTACGTGTGTGTGATCCGTAAGGTCGCCGCGACGCCAAAGACCGAGCCCGAGTCTATAATGGACAGGTCGTCGGACACGCCGGCGGGGTCGTTGTCGGGAATCGACAGGTTGGGCGTCCGGCAGAACTCCCGTTGTTCCACCTGGCACGCGGACGAGCACCCGTCGCCGTCCACGGTGTTGCCGTCGTCACACTCTTCCCCCGGATCGAGGACTCCATTGCCGCACGGCAGGCAGACGCTGCGTTCGCCGTAGTCGGGGAAGCAAACGTATCCCGGCTCGGCCGTGCAGAACGGGCCGCAACCGTCGCCCGCTAGGAAGTTTCCGTCATCGCATTCCTCGCCGGGGTCGAGCTGCCCGTCGCCGCAAAGATCGTACGGTGAAGGACACTCGCGTCCGCTGCAGTCACTCGTGCAGCACACGGAGTCGTCACACTCCTCCACTCCTTCGACCACGTGATTGCCGCAGAGAGTGCACACGGACCGATAACCGTAGTCTGGGACGCAGAGATATCCGGGCTCCACGTTGCAGCCCGAATCACAACCGTCACCGCTGACGAAGTTGTTGTCGTCGCATTCCTCTCCCGGGTCGAGCTGACCGTCGCCGCAGAGATCGAACGGGGACGGGCACTCGCGCTGCTGGCAATCCGAGGTACAGCACTGGTTGTCGTCGCACACCTCGCCGAGCTCGACCGTCCCATTGCCGCACACGGGCGCGTCAAACCTGACGTTGTCGAGACCGATGCCACCCGCGTCGACGTTCTCGATGGTCACGCCAGCGATGTCGGCCGTGGCGAAGACTATGCGACGGAAGGCGTAGGCCGATTCGCCTAGACCTGTGAGAGTGTTCGTAGTGATGAGGCTGCCGTTGCGGCGAAAGAAACTGATGGTGGCCGATCCGCCGCTGCCGCCGCGAAGATCGAACCCGACCTCGCGCTGATCGGCGGAGAAGAGAATGGCGATGGCCCCCTCGCCGATGGCCGCCGAAGCCGGAAATCCCGCCGGCCCGTTTCCCTCGAGAAGGTTCCCCGTTCCGCTGTTGGCGCTGTCGAACACGGAGAGATTCCGGCCCGGCTGGCCGGCTACCAGCGCGAGGGGTGCGCTCGGCGTGCCGGAGAGAACGTCGAAGTCGCCGCTGAACGAGAGCGTCTGTCCGGCGAAGTGCTCGCCGAACGCGACGCCGGGGAGGTCGATGACACTGTCGTAGTTCGTCCCGGAGGCGCCGAGGTCGTCGAAGGTGGCCAGGTTGTCGGTGGTCAGGGTGGCGGGATCCACCAACGAGATCGCGAGGGGGACGATACGGGGGTCAGTCGCGATCACCGGGGCGGTCGCGGCGAGACGTTCCGCGGCTCGATGCTCGGCCCGGCCGGGCTGATTCGGATCCGCCGTGCCGCCGCGGCATGGGGTCACCGCTCCGGCCAAGACGAGCATCGCCGCTGCGGCGACCATCGAGCGCGTCGAGTGCATGGGCCCCTGTCGATCCGTCAGAAGCAGGGGGGCACGCTTGGTGCGGACCCGCGCTGGACCATGTGGATCTTGACGCAGAAGTGCTTGACACTGGGCAAAGAGTCGTTCCCCGAGTGATTCTCGGCGCCCGGGCAATCGTCCGCCTTGACGATGACGGGTTCGCCGCTGCCGACGTGCGATCGGATCGCGTTGGCCATGGAGGTCGGAAACGTGCTCAGGACGAGCCAGTCTTTGGACAACAGAGCGTTGTTGACGAATTGCGCCTCGTCCAAGTTGCCGTCTCCGGTGTCACAGAGAAAGACATTGGGTCTCGGAATCGAACCGTCGCAATGCGGAGCCGCCGTATCACAGTAGTTGAAGCTGTCTGAGGTGCTGAAGCTGGTGCTGGTGGTCTCGGCGTCGAGCCTTGCTTCGAGCACGGCACCGCTCTGAGAGCAGGGCGATTCGTCCATGCTCAGCGTCAGCAGGCCGGTCAGAACATCAGTGGAGTCCAGGGTGCAGCGGTCGTGAGGGTCTGCACAGGTCGCCGAGAACGCGTCGCAGTCGAAGGTGCAGGCGGCGCCGCTCTTGGCGCACTTTCCCAACCGCAGCTTGCGCTCCGCCGGTCCGGGGCCACCGGCGAGCAGCGGTCGGGCCAGGATGGTCAGGGCGAGGGCGGCAGTTGCCGCGATCGAAACGCACTTCATCAGAAGATCTCCATTGTCCAGCTCGAAAGGCCGCCTGCTCGTCGTTCCGCCAAGGCGGCAGTCCTAACCGGTGATCGTTCGATCGGTCAAGACCCAAAGCGCGCCAGGCCCAAAAAAAGGCACCGAC
Organism: uncultured bacterium; assembly: GCA_963721115.1. Lineage (GTDB taxonomy): Bacteria > Desulfobacterota > Binatia > HRBIN30 > CADEER01 > CAVRIA01. Next base: position 1,210,565 of record CAVRIA010000006.1, on the reverse strand, counting down.
TTCACGATGACAAGTGGATGGGCAGCTCATTGCCGGCCGAGCGGAGAGTGTGTCCGAGCTCGTGCCGCGACGCCGGAACGAAACGCGACGGACCTGATCGCGACAAGGACGCAGGCGCCGATGGCGAGCCACGCCACCGCATCGCCCCAGCGCTGGTAGGGAGTCTTCGCATTCGATCGGTAGATGGCGGCGCTGAGCACCTCGGGGTAGCCGAAGCCGCTACGGCTGACGATGCGGCCGTGCGGGTCGACGATGGCGGAGTAGCCGTTCGACGTGGCGCGCACCAGGAAGCGGCGGTTCTCGATGGCGCGCACCGAAGCGATGGCGAGGTGATGCCGTGCCGCGGCGCGCGAGCCGAACCAGTCGTCGTTCGACAGGTTGGCCAGGATCTCGGCGCCGGCGTCCGCGAAGCGGCGCACGAGCTCAGGGTACATGGCTTCGAAGCAGACGAAGGCGCCGACGCGGCCGACGGACGTCGGGAGAAGGACGGCCGCCTGTCCCGGGGTGAACGGTGCCGAGCGTGACTCCAGCGTGTGGCCGAGGAACTCGCCCTCGGCCAGTGGCAGGAGTCGCATCTTGTCGTAGCGCGCGGCGACGCGGTCGTGCCGGATCAGGTAGATCGAGTTGTGGTAGACGGTGGCGCCGCTCGGGGTGAACTCGTAGTGCGGTCCGCCGAGAATCAGATCGGCGCCGAGCGGGCGAATGCCGTCGAGCACGGCGCGGCGTTCGCGGGTGGGCTCGTCGAGATAGAAATTGATCGCATACTCCGGCCATACGACGAGAGCCGGGTGGCGCGCCGCGACCCGATGGGTGAGGGACACGTACTCGGCGACGCCGAGTCCCTGGTACTCGGGCTTCCAACGCATGCCGCGCTCGACCGCTCCCTGTACGGCCGCCACTTCGATCGGCTCGCCGACCGAGAAGGTCTGTCGCATTCGGATGCCGCCGTAGACCAGCACGGCGGCGAGAGCCGCCCCTACGGCAGCCATCGAGCGAGCGGGACGGCGGCTCCGCAGGGAGGGACACAGCAGTGCGGCCAGGGCCGCGTTGACGGCGGCGAGCAGCATACCGGGGCCGTACGGCCCGCTCGCGTCGGCGATCTGCATCAGGGGCGTGAAGCCGACCTGGGAGTAGGCGGACAGAGCCCAGGGGTTGCCGACGACCAGGTGACCGCGGGCGAACTCGCAGGCGCCCCAGCCGGCCGCGATTGCCAGCGGGCCTGGCGGCGGAACGGCGTGCGAGCCAGCTCACCCAAGCGGCGAAGGCGGCGTAGTAGATGCCGGACAGGGCGACGCCGACGGCGGCGAAGACCGCCCAGCCGATCCAGGCGGGCAGCTCGAAGTAGTACGACACCATACCGGGCAGCGAAAGGCCGACGCCGCACGCGATGCCGACGCCCCACAGCAGCCCGGCGCCGGCCGCCTTCGTCGGCGACAGGCGAGCCACCGCCACGAGGAAGGGGACGAGCGCGATCCAGGCCAGAAAGCCCAGCGACAGAGGAGGGAAGGCGAGAGAGTACAGCAGAGCCGAAGAGGCGACCAACAGCAGCGAAGGAGCATCCGATCACGAATCCGTCGGCGCCGGGACGGCCACCTGACGTCGAATCCCGCAGGCCGGCGAGTAGCGCACACCGGGGTACGCGCGTCAACGCGAGACGAAAGTGCCGGCGCCGGTTTGACTCCCGAGCGGACACCGGCGGATAGTCACGCGTTCTTCACGAGCAGATGAAACGAGCCGAGATTGCGGACGAGCTGGGCGGGACACGCGTGAGGGTGCATGCGCCGATCGTCCGCCGGACGCTTGGCGGCCGCCGAGGGCGGCTTGAAGCGTCTTTCGGTGCTCGACGTCGCCCTGTTGGCGACGCTGGTTCCACTGTGGATCGCTGCCTTCTCCCTGCATGTTCGCCAGGTCGCGACCGGACGCCTCGCCTGGGTGGGTGTCTTCGTCACTTCGCCCGCACCGGACGAGTACCCGCAGGTGCGGGGATTCTGGCGGGGCATGGCGGGAGAGAGATCCGGTTTGGCGTGGGCGATCGGTTGACGAGTGTCGGCGGCGTGGACCTGAGAGGAGCCGGCCCGGTCGGATTCGCAGCACGGGCGCAAGCGGCGGCGGCCGATCTGACGGTTCCCGTCGCTTTCGAACGGGACGGCGTTCGCCGGCAAGCGGTCCTGCGCTCGACCCCGCCCGCTTCCCGTGGCGCATTGCCCCGTTCGTCGCCGGCTTGGTGATCGCAGGGGTCGCCGTCCTCCTGCGCGTGCCCGACCTGCCGATCGGACGCGCCTTCTTCCTCGCCGCGATCACCTATGCCGCCCAATGGACCTTCTTCGCCGGTGGACCGCCGCTGCAGACCAAGGCCTGGGCGATCTTCTTTTTTGCCGCCTCGCTGCTGGTCTTTCCGCTCTGCCTGCGGGTGGCCCTGCTCTATCCGGCCGACGCGGCGCCAGCCGGAAACCGGTTGCCGTACTGGCCCTGGCTGTTCGCCATCTACGGTCCGGTCGCCTTTAGCTGGGTCTTCGGCACGCCGCTGCCGCCGCCACTCGGCAGCAGGCGCCGATGCTGCTCAACGTCGCGTTCATCACCACGCTGCTGGTTGCTCCTGACCCGTAACTACCGGCGCTCCGGACCGGTCGGCCGCCGCCAGCTCAATGGGCGCTGCTCGGCCTCTACGTCGGCCTGACGCCCATGCTTGCCGTCGATACGGTCGCCACCTTCCTGCCCCGCTGGTGGTGGATGCACGAGGTGGCGGCGGTCTTCCTGCTGGCGATTCCGGCCGGGCTGCTGGTCGGCATCGCCTGGTTCAACCTCTTCGACGTCGACCGCCTGATCACCGCGACCGCGGTCTACAGCATCCTGTCCTTCTTCGTCCTGGTCGGACTCCTGATCCTCGCTCCGCTCGCCGCCAGCGCCAGCAGCGCAGTCTGGGAATCGACCCGTGTGTCGGTCAGATCGTCGTCTCCGCGTGTCTGGCCGCTGCGGTCTTCCCGGCGCGCAACGCCGTGCGCCGTCCGGTCGAGCGCCTTCTGTTCGCGGAGCGCTTCGCCCTGCGCACGGCATCGATCGTCTTCTTCGCGAGGTGGTCGCCGGCAAGAGCGCTGCAGACCTCGATTTCGCGAGGCGCGCGCCCGACTCGTCGCTCTGCTCCGTCCCGAACGCTGCGACGCCTATGTGCTCGGCGGGCCGAGCGCCGCGCCGCAGTTCAGCCCGCTCGGCGAGGCTGCGACGCCGGAGTCGCGGGAGATTTCGCCGACCGGCCCGTTGCCCTGGCGATGCAGGGCGACGGTGCCCCACTCGACCTCCAAGGGAGGCGGCGGGCCGGGCGTGGCGGCGCCACCGACGCAGCCGCGGCGGCGGCTCTCGAGCCGCTGCAGGCCTCCGTCGTCCTTCCCATTCTTCGGGGGCGATCCATGGTCGCGTTCTTCGCCCTGGGGCCAAAGCGCTCGGGCGACGTTTATACCGAAACGGACCTGGCGTTCCTCGGTGCCGTCGCCCGCCATCTGTCGAGCGAGATTCTGCGGCTCGAGATCAGCAGCAACGTGCCGCGCAAGGTGATGGATCTCCTCCTGCGCGATCCGCGCGAGCTGGAGCCGAAGACGCGGCACGGTGACGATCCTCTTCTGCGGTGGAAGCTCGATTCCGCGGGCGTGACGCGCGATGCCGCGCAGAGCCTGCAGGACCGCTGCATGACGGCGCTCGAGAAGGTCGTCGACCGGCACTCGGGTATTCTGCTCAACCGGCTGGCGACACGGCGGTGGCGATCTGGAATGCTCCGATCTCTTCCCCGGATCATGCGGCGCGCTGTTGCGAAGCTGCGTTGGAGCTGCGCGACTCCACGCTCGCCCTCGAAACGGCGCGAGGAGAAGGCGTCGCCACGCGGGTCCGCATCGGCGTGCACACGGGCGAGGCGACGGTCGGCAACTTCGGTACCGGCCAGCGCGTCGCCTACGACGTGCGCGGCGAGTGTCTGAAGCTCGCCTCCGAGCTCGAGCCCCTGAACGAGATCTACGGAACGAACGTCCTGATCACGGACGCCGCGCGCCACGAGCTCGGCGACGAGTTCGTCTGCCGCCGCCTCGATCTCGTGCGCCTGCGCGGGCTCCCCGGAGCCGGTAGCTTTGCAAGAGCTGATGGCACGTCGAGTGGACGACGGAGACGGACGGCTGCGCCGCCTGGAGGACGCCTTCGCGCGCGCCCTCGCCGCCTATCGCGCGCGCGACTGGGCGGAGGCGATCGAGCGCTTGGAGAGGACGGCGGCCGAGTACCCCGAGGACGGCCCGCTGCGACTGTACCTCGAGCGCTGCCGAAGCCTGATGGCCACACCTCCGCCGGCCGATTGGGACGGCAGCACCGATGCCGCTCTACTCTCGACGCCGGACGACGAGCCCGTCGCCAGGCGGGTCTTCGTCAGCTATTCCTCGCAGGATCGAAAGTCGGCCGATCACATCTGTCGCGTTCTCGAGGAACGGGGAATCACTTGCTGGATGGCTCCCCGCGACGTGCGCCCCGGACGCGATTTCGGCGAGCAGCTCATCACCGCCATCGAGGGGGCACCGGTCTTCGTGGTGATCCTGTCGGCCAATGCCAACCACTCGGTTCACGTCCGCAACGAGGTGGAAAGGGCCTGCTCGAAAGGCAGAAAAGTCATCCCCTTCCGTATCGAGGACGTTCCGCCGTCGCGCGCGCTCGAGTACTACACGTCGGCGACGCATTGGATCGACGCCTGGCGGATCTCCGACGAGGAAGCGATCGAGTCTCTGTTGAGCGCGATCGGCGAGAGCGAAGACCTCGAGCGGGCGCGCGCCGCGGACGACGGACGCGCGGCCGAGAGCGGAGAGACGGAGAGCCCAACGGGCGGCTAGCGGACTCGCCGCCGGCTCAGGGTGTCAGGCGAACCCCGTCCGCGTGGACCAACTTCCGCGAGGCACGGCTCACTCCTGGGCGGACGGCTCGGGCGTCATCGGGCCGAGGCCGCCGTACTCGGCGCGCATCGGCGCCGAGATGCGGCGGCCGGCGGCGATCTCGGCGAGCACGTTGGCGCCCTCGGTGGGCGTGCGCTCGTAGGTGTCGTAGTCGACGCGGTAGAGCCCGAAGCGCGGAGCGAAGCCGGAGTCCCATTCGAAGTTGTCGATCAGGCTCCAGTGATAGTAGCCGCGCACGTCGACGCCCGCGTCGATGGCGCGGTGGATCTGCTCGAGGGAGCGGACCACGTGCTCGGCGCGACGCCTGCCGCTCTCGGTCGCCAGTCCGGACTCGGTGACGGTCATCGGCAGATCCGGCCAGCGGTGCGAGAAGTCCTGCAGGATGTCGTAGATGCCGGGCTCGTAGTACTCGTAGCCCAGGGCGGGGACGCAGTGGGTGGGATCGGCGGGAGGAACGCAGGCGCCGAAGTCGAAGCTGCCGAAGCAGACCGCCAGGTTCAGCACCGGGATGATGGGAGGCTCAGAGCTGACGCCCTGGCGGCTGTAGTACTGGACGCCGAGCCAGTCGAGCTTGCCGGTCCAGTCGGGGTGGTCTTCCTCGCGCGTGCCGTCGAGGTCGGCGTCGAAGCCGCCGTGAATCAGCGCGTCGGGGAAGAGGTAGTGGTAGACGTAGCGAACGCGATCGGCCGCGGCGACGTCGGCGGGATCCGTGCTGGGGGCGTTGTTGCGGCTCGGCAGCCACTCGATGACGTTCAGGGTGAAGCCGACCTGGGCGGCCACGCCGTCGCCGTCGGCGTCGACCGTGTCGGCTTCCTTGATGGCGTCGTAGATGGCCACGTGGGCGCGGATGTAGTTGCGGATGACGTTGGTCAGCGCGGTGAAATCGCTGAGCAGCAGCGTCCGTCCGGGCGGGAACTGGCCGATGCCGTAGCTGGCGAGCAGGTAGTTGATCGGCTCGTTGACGGTCGCCCAGTCGTCGACGCGGTCGCCGTAGCGGGCGGCGAGCAGGCGGGCGTGATCGGCCAGCTCCCGGATGATCTGCTCCGCTCCGTCCGGGTTCGCCCAGCCGCACAGGTTGGTGTCGCTCGGGCCGCCCGGACAGTCCGGGGCGCGCGGGTCGTCGACCCACACCGGGCTCGAGAAGTGGTGCACCGTGATCATCGGCCGGATGCCGGCGGCGACGAGCGCGTCGATCTCGGCGTCGTAGTGGGCGAGAGCGTCCTCGTCGATCGCGTCGCGCTGCGGCTCGACGCGCGCCCACTCGACGCCGAAGCGATAGGCGTCCAGGTGCAGGTCGGCGATCAGACCGACGTCGTCGATGGCGCGGGTGAACCCCTGCGAGGCCTGCCCGACGAAGGGGCTTCTCGCCAGGCCGTCCGGCGCCGGCGCCGTCCACAGGTACCAGTCGGTCGAGGTGTCGAGGTCCTCGATCTGCGTCGCCGCGGTGGCGGCGCCGAAGCGGAAGCTGCCGCGACCGGACGGCGCGGCGATCGAGCCCGGCAGGCCGAAGGCGAGGCCCGCGTCGGCTGTCGCCGTCGCCGTCGCTGCGCTGGTCGGGCTCGGCGTCGTCGTGGGTGCTGCGGTCGCGGTCGCCGTATCGGCCGGCGTTGCGGTGGCGGTAGCGGTGACGGAAGGAGTCGGAGAGGGCGTGGTGCGGCCGTCGTTGTCGTCGCCGCAGGCGCCGGCGAGGACGAGGACGGCGCCGAGAATCAGAAGTCTGCAGGCTCTGTTCGGAATCGGCATGATCGCTTTCGGTGCTCGACGCGGTTGACTACCACCGAAGGCGGCGGATGTGCCAGCCTGTGCCCCTCGGCCTGCCGCTGCATGGACTCAGATGTCGAGCACGACCGTCGCCTCCCAGCCGTGCGCGGTTCTCGCCACCCGCAGGCGGTGCACGGTGACCGCTTTCACGTCGGCGGCGAGCTGGTGGCGCGGGGATCGATCGCCTCGCCCTCGAGGTCCGCCGTGACCACCCATTCGTCGCCGCGGCGCTCGACGCGCACGTTCGACGCGCGCAGCAGGAGGCTCTCGGCATCCTTGTAGTAGACGAGCTCGTCGAGGAACTTCACCAACGCCAGCTCGAGGTCCTCGTGCCGCACCGTCGCGCTGCGGCGCTCGGCGGCGCGGAGAGACTCGGGGTTGGCCAGCATGGTCGCCAGGGTGGCGTCGGCGGCGGCTCGAAAGCACTCGTCGAGCGTCGCGCCGCTGGCGGCGAAGCCCGTGTCGGCCGTCGGCGCGTCGTCGAGGAAGCGATAGGGCACGGCCGATCAGCCCTTCACGTTTCCGACCGGCGTGAAGCGAGCGACGGCGGCGCTCAGGCCCGCCGACGAGGTGGCGGCGACGACCGACGCGATGTCCTTGTACGCCGCGCCCGCCTCTTCGGCCAGGCCCGCGTAGGAGACGCTGCGCACGTAGATGCCGCGCCGCGCCAGATCGCTCTCCAGCTCTCTGCCGCGGAACTGCTTCTTCGCCTGCTTGCGGCTCATCGTCCGGCCGCTGCCGTGCGCGGTGGTGAAGAACGCGGCGGCGCCGGAGGGCAGGCCGCGCAGCAGGTAGGAGCCGCTCTCCATGCTGCCGCCGATGATGACCGGCTGGCCGACGTCGCGGAAGGCCGCGGGAACGTCCGGCATGCCGGGAGCCGAAGGCGCGCGTCGCCCCCTTGCGGTGCACCAGCAGGCGGCGCCGCCTTCCGCCGACCTCGTGCTCCTCCAGCTTGGCGGTGTTGTGCGCCACGTCGTACACCATCTCCAGGCCGAGGTCGCGCGGGTCGCGGCGCAGCACCTCGGCGAACACCTCGCGGACCCGGTGCAGGATCACCTGGCGGTTGGCGAAGGACATGTTGATGCCGCACTTCATCGCCGCGAAGTAGGCCTGCCCCTGCGGCGACGCGAACGGCGCGCAGGCCAGGTCGCGGTCGGGCAGATCGATGCCGAACTTCTTCTTCATCAGCGGCAGGAAGCCCTGGATGTAGTCGCTGGCGATCTGGTGGCCGAAGCCGCGGCTGCCGCAGTGGAACATGATCACCACCTGGTTGGGCCGGTCGATGCCCATCGTCTGCGCGGCGCGCCGGTCGAAGACGTCCTCCGGCTTGGCGATCTGGATCTCCAGATAATGGTTGCCCGAGCCCAGCGTGCCGACCTGGTGTCGGCCGCGCTCCAACGCCCGCGGGCTGACGCGCTCGGGGTCGGCGCCGGGAATCGCGCCGCGCTCCTCGGTGCGCTCGAGGTCCTCGGGCCAGCCGTAGCCGTGCTCGACGCACCAGCGGGCGCCGTGTACGGAGATGTCGCGAAACTCGTCGTCGCTCAGCTTCAGGAGGCCGCGCGCGCCGACGCCGGCGGGGACGCGCCGGTACAGCGCGTCGATCAGATCGCGGATGCGGTCGCGGACGTCGTCGAGGACGAGGTTGGTGCGCACCAGGCGCATGCCGCAGTTGATGTCGAAGCCGATGCCGCCGGGCGAGATGACGCCGTGCTCCGGGTCCATCGCCGCCAGCCCGCCGATCGGGAAGCCGTAGCCCCAGTGCCCGTCCGGCATGCAGAAGGCGTGGCCGACGATTCCCGGCAGCATGGCGACGTTGGTGATCTGCTCGAACACGCCGTCGTCCATCTGCGCCATCAGCTCGGCGGTGGCGAAGAGGCGCGCCGGCACGCGCATCCCCGGCTTGGCGCTCTTCGGGATCTCCCACACCGCCTCGCCGACGGGCCGCGCCTGCTCGCGCAACCCCGAACGCCCGGCATTCTCTCTGCCCATGGACGACAGGCTATCGACGGGGGCGTGCCGCCGCAATGCGGCCGCATGGCTTGCCGCGACGGGGTCGCCGAACTAGAGAGGGCAGATGTTCGAGGTCGGAGGCGGGCACGGTGCGGCGGGGAGCGGGTGCGCCGGTGCGCGGCCGGCGGGCGTGGCTCTGCTGCTGATCGTTGCGCTGGCGGCCGCGCCGGCGGCGGCCGCCGATCGGATGATCGTCGCCGCCAGCATCGCGCCGCTGGCGGACTTCGTCCGCCGGGTGGGAGGCGAGCGGGTCGACGTCGACGTGCTGGTCCCGCCCGGCGCCAGCCCGCACACCTACGAGCTCAAGCCGTCGCAGGTGATCGAGGTCTCGCACGCCCGCCTGCTGGTGATCAACGACGTCGGCCTGGAGTTCTGGGCCGCGAAGCTGGTGCAGTCGGCCGCCAACCCGGAGCTCGAAGTGGTCGACACCTCGAAGGGCATCTCGCTGATCGACGAAGGCCGCGCCGGTGCAAACCCGCACATCTGGCTCGACGTCCGCCAGGCGATGGTCCAGGTCGGGCACGTGCGCGACGCGCTGGTGCGCGCCGACGGTGCCGGCGCCGACGTGTATCGCGCCAACGCCGAGAGCTTCCTCGCCGAGCTGAAGAAGCTCGACGAGGAGATCGCCGCCCGGGTCGCCGGCTGGAGCCAGAAGGAGTTCGTCTCCTTTCACCCCGCCTGGGCATACTTCGCGCGGCGCTATGGCCTGGTGCAGGCGGCGGTGATCGAGGAGTCGCCCGGACGCGAGCCGTCGCCGGCCGAGGTGGCGCGGCTCATCGAGACGGTGAAGCGGATCGGCGCTCGCGCCATCTTCGCCGAGCCGCAGTTCTCGACGCGCGCCGCAGAGGCGATCGCGTCGGAGACCGGCGTGCGCGTCGTGCTGCTCGACCCGCTGGGGTCGACCGTGAAGGACGGCGGCTACGTCGCGCTGATGCGCCACGACGTGAACCAGATGGCCGGAGCGCTGCGTTGAACGCCGAGCGCGAACCCGTCGTCGAGCTGTCCCACGTCACCGTCCGCTACCGCGACGTCGTCGCGCTGGAGGACGTCAGCCTGACGATCGCGGGCGGCGACTTCCTCGCCGTGCTGGGTCCGAACGGCTCGGGCAAGACGACGCTGATCAAGGTGGCGCTCGGTCTGGTCGAGCCGGCCGAGGGGACGGTGCGGCTCTTCGGCCGGGCGCCGCAGGACCTCGGCAAGGACTGGTCGCGCATCGGCTACGTACCGCAGGTATCGCTCATCGATCCGCGCTTCCCCATCCGCGTGTTGGACGTGGTGCTGATGGGCCGCTACGCGCAGGTCGGACTGGTGCGGCGCATGTCGCGGAAGGATCGCGACGCGGCGCGGCTGGCGCTCGAACGGGTCGGCATCGCCAACCTGGCCGGGCGCCAGATCGGGCGACTTTCGGGGGGACAGCGGCAGCGCGTGCTGGTGGCACGGGCGCTGGCCAGCGAGCCGGAGGCACTGATTCTGGACGAGCCGACGACGGGAGTCGACGTCGGCACGACGGAGAGTCTGTTCGAGCTTCTCGGCGGTTTTCACCGCGAGGGCCTGACGGTGGTGGTGGTCTCGCACGACGTCGGCGTCGTGGCGCGTCACGTCACGCAGGTGGCGTGCCTGAACCGCTCGCTCATCGTGCACGGGCGTCCCGGCGAGGTTCTGCAGCCGGAGGTGCTCGACTGCATGTACGGCGGCGCCGCGGCGCTGGTCGGTCACGGCGAGCTGCCGCACATGGTCGTGCACCGCCATCCTGGGGAGAGGCGCTGAGATGCTCGACGTGCTCGGATATACGTTCATGCAGCGGGCCCTCCTGGCCTCGGTGCTGATCGGCACCGTGACCGCGGTGATCGGGGTATACGTCGTCCTGCGCGGCATGGCGTTCATCGGCGCCGGGGTCGCCCATGCCAGCTTCGGCGGCGTGGCGCTCGGATTTCTGCTCGGCGTCAATCCGACGCTCGCCGCCGTGTTCTTCTGTCTGGCGACGGTGTGGGCGATCGCCTGGACGAGTCGCCGCGCCGAGGTGCGCGAGGACACGGCGATCGGCGTCTTCTTCGCCGCCACCATGGCGCTCGGCGTCCTCTTCATCGGCTTGATGGGCCAGTACAACGTCGACCTGTTCGGCTACCTCTTCGGCTCGGTGCTCTCCGTCACGCGGCAGGACCTCTGGCTGAGCGGCGTCCTCGGTGTCGTGGTGCTGGCCATCGTCGGGCTTTTCTTCAAAGAGCTGCTCTTCATCACCTTCGACCCCGAGGCGGCGCAGGTCAGCGGCATCCCGGTACGCCGCCTCTACATGCTGCTGCTGACGGTGATGGCGCTGACCATCGTCCTGTCCCTCAAGGTGGTGGGGATCATCCTGGTCTCCGCCATGCTGGTCATCCCGGCCGCTTCGGCCTACCAGTTGACGGAAGACTTCCGGACGATGATGGTCCTGGCCGTCGCCATTGGCAACGTTTCGGCCGTCGGCGGCCTGTTGCTGTCGTACCGGCTCGACACGGCTTCGGGCGCCACCATGGTTCTGTCGGCGACGGCGTTCTTCTTCGCCAGCACCCTGCTCTCGCCGCGCCGTCGCGAGGCCGGCCCATCGCCGCGCGGCGTCGCGAAGTAGACCCGTCGGCGGGAGCCGTCGCGGCCCGAATCCATCCTTGATCTGGGCGCCGCCTTTGGGCATAGGCGAAGGCGCTGCGTCAGCTCCGGAGAGCGAGTGCGAAGATGCCGTTTCTCGACCGAGTGGTCACGTTGCTCGACCTCGACCCGTTCGCCTATCTGGTAGTGACGATCTTCGGCGTCTTGCTCTGGACCTGGTGCAACGTGTTCGGCGACTTCGCGCTCACCGGGCGCGGCATCTGGCTGCGCTGGCTCGGGCTCTTCCTGGCCGGCGCCGGCGCGGTGCTCTTCGCCTACACCGCGCGCGGCCTGTCGTGAGGCGAAAGACGGTCCAGCTCGAGTCTAAGGGTCGGCCGAGCAAACCGGGAGGCGAGGTCCTGCCGAGCCGTGGCCGCCTCGCCGGAGGCTCGCCCTCCCGTTGCCGGATCTCCCAAGGGCTCTTCCGAGCACCACTCGGCTAGGCGGTGGCGGCGCCGCTCGTCTGCCCGGCGGCGGGTAGGGCACGGTCCAGCCGCGCCAGCACCCGCTCGCGGCCAAGTACGTCGGCGACCTCGAAGATGCCGGGACTGACCGTGCCGCCGGTGAGGGCGACGCGCACTGGCTGCGCGACCTTGCCGAGAGCGAGCTGGTGGTGACCGAGCACCTGCTCGAACGCCGCCTGGATTCCGGCCACCGTCCATTCCGGCAGCGCGGCGAGGGCCTGGCGCAGCTCGGCGAGAGCCTCGGGGTTGGCCTTGGCGAGGTGCTTGGCCACCGCCTTCGGGTCGAGCTCGATGTCGTCGCGCAGATAGAATCGCGCCAGCTCGACCAGCTCCACCAGGGTCTTGGCGCGCTCCTGCAGGGTGGCCACCATCTTCTCCAGCCAGCGGTCGTCGCCGGGAATCGACCAGTCGCGCGCCGCGATGTAGGGCTTGACGACCTGCGCCAGCTGCGCCGCCGGCAGCTGCTTCAGGTGCTGGAAGTTCACCCAGTCGAGCTTCTCGGGGTTGAAGATGCCGGCCGCGCTGCCGACCTGCTCGAGCGAGAACTTCTCGATCAGCTCGGCGCGGGTGAAGATCTCCTGGTCGCCGTGCGACCAGCCGAGGCGCACCAGGTAGTTGTTGAGCGCCTCGGGCAGATAACCGGCGTCGCGGTACGCCGTGACCGAGGTCGCGCCGTGGCGCTTGCTGAGCCGGGTCCGATCGAGACCGAGGATGAGCGGCACGTGGGCGAAGGCGGGCGGGGTGTAGCCGAGAGCCAGGTAGATCTGAATCTGCCGCGGCGTGTTCGCCAGATGGTCCTCGCCGCGGATGATGTGGGTGATGCGCATGAGCGCGTCGTCGACGACGGCGCAGAAGTTGTAGGTCGGGGTGCCGTCGCTGCGGACGAGGATCAGATCGTCGATCTCGGCATTCTGGAAGAGCACGCTTCCCTTGACCAGGTCGTTGACCACCGTCTCGCCCACCAGTGGCGCCTTGAAGCGGAGGACGAAGGGCCGGTCGCCGGGAGGTTCCGCGCGCGTTCGGCAGCGGCGGTCGTAGATCGGCTTGCGCCCCTGCACGAGCGCGATCTTGCGCATCTCCTCGACCTCCGCCGGCGTGCAGTAGCAGCGATAGGCGCTTCCGCCGGCGAGCAGGCGCTCGGCGTGCTCCCGGTACAGCTCGCTGCGCTCGCTCTGGTAGAACGGGCCCTCGTCCCAGGCCAGATCGAGCCAGTGCAGGCTGTCGAGGATCGCCTGGATCGACTCGGCCGTCGATCGTTCGCGATCGGTGTCCTCGATGCGGAGAACCAGCACGCCGCCTTGATGGCGCGCGAACAGATAGTTGAAGAGAGCCGTGCGCGCTCCGCCGATGTGCAGGTGTCCGGTCGGGCTGGGAGCGAAGCGCGTGCGCACGGTTGCCATCCGCTGCGAGTACCAGTCGTCCGAAATCGAGTCAACGCGATCGCGGCGCGTCGAAAAGCTTGCAATCTTTCGGCCTTCTTGAGTATGTGACGGGCACATCGCTAGGCGGCCAGGGGGGTCGCCAAGGAGGGGGCTATGATGCGACGTGGGAGAGTCGAGGGGTGGCGGATCTCGGGCGCGGTGCTGGTGACTCTGGGTCTCCTTTTCCTCGCTGCGGGGCCGGCAGGCGCGACACTGAAGTACGGGCCGCTGCAGCTCTCGGGCAGTGTCGACACCCAGACCTGGGTGCGTCATCGGTCGATCGGCGAGTACCAGTTCGTACAGAACCGCAACACGGCGCTGCTGCGGCTCGACTACGACATGTTCCAGAACGGCAAGCTGATCGACAAGTACGAGATTCCCTTCTTCAAGAGCGCCAAGCTCTACATGCTCTACCGGGGTGTCTACGACAGCTTCTACGACATCCTGCCCGGCGGCCGGCAGGTCGGCTTGACGCGTTACGACGACATCGTCGGCGGTCCGATCTCGGGCCACGACCGCGGCGATCTGAACGCCAACGGGACTCTGTTGAGCGGCCTCTACCAGCGGCTCTATCGGCACAGCAACCTCAACGCCGGGCGCGCCGACCTGCAAGTTCCCACCTGGCTGAGACCCAACTTCAAGACGATCTACTCCGGGTACCTGGCCAAGGACGACAACATCAACCAGGACAGGTTCGAGAACCGGCTGCGCGAGGCGTACATCGACCTTCGGATGCGGGATCTGCCGATCAGCCTGCGGCTAGGCCGCCAGCAGGTGATCTGGGGCGAGAGCGACCAGTTCCGCCTGATGGACATCTGGAACCCGCTCGATCTGACCTGGCACGTCCAGCAGGAGGAGTGGGACAAGCTGCGCGTCCCGCTTTGGCTGGCCAAGGGCATCTACGACATCGGCCAGTTGGGCCCTCTCTCCAACACCTTCGTCGAGGTGGTGTGGAACCCGGGTGACTACCAGCCCGGCGCCAAGGTCGACTTCCTTCCCCATCCCTGGGGAATTCCCATCGCCAACCCGCTGCGCCCCGGGCAGGTCCAGCTTCCGAGCACCGCCACCGTGGATGCAAACGGGAACCCCGTGACCCCCCAGCCGATCGCGCTGATGCCCATCTTCGATCTCGGGGGAACCAACTTCCAACAGGGCGACTTCCATCGAAACCCGGCGGAGGCGAGCGACGTCGGCACCCGCTTCCACGCCGTCACTCCGCAGGGTGTCGAGTTCACCCTCAACTATCTGTACATCCGCGGGCGCGGCATCGGAGCATCGGCCGGCAGCCCGTTCGCCCTGAGGATCAAGGACATCCAGATTCCGACTCCCACGACGACGACGGCGAACGCGTTGCCCTATAATTTCTCGGGCTTGACCGTGTTCCCCGCGGAGGTGACGGCGGAGCTGGTCCACCCCTATTCACACATCTTCGGCCTCACCGGAAACTACTTCGAGGGCAACTGGACGAACACCGTGTTCCGTCTGGAGACCGCCTACCAGATGGGCGCACCCTTCCAGTCGATCGACCAGAACCTGAGAGTGCCGGTCCAGGGTCGGCGCAACAACGGCACGCTGGTGCAGCAATCGCAGATCGCGCCGCTCGGCTTCACGAAGCGCAACATCTGGGCCGGTATGGTCGGCTTCGACCGTCCGACCTGGATCAAATGGCTCAACGCCAGGACGACCTGGTTCATTACCGGCCAGTTCTTCTGGAGCTACATCGACGGCCCGACATCGGATCTGCGCGGCCAAGTCCTGACCGCCTCCGAGTCGCCGTACATCACGCCGCAAAACCCGGCCAACGTGACGGTATGGCCCGCGAGTCTGACCGCCAATCAGGGCCTGGGGCAGTGGACGAGCGGGCCCTTCGCCGGCGTGTACGAGCGCACGCAGAACCAGGACGCGACGAACGGCGCCCTGAACGGCAACGCCGACAACGTGCGCCGCTGGGAGCTGCTGTCGACGCTGGCGGCGACCAGCTTCTACCGCGGCGGTACGGTCGTCCCCTTCGGCGCCATGGCCCTCGACCCAGTGAACGAGAACTTCCTGGTCCAGCTGAAGGTCGACTACTTCGTGACCAACAACGTGATCATCCAGCTGCGGCAGAACTTTTACACCAACTTCGGCGCCAGCCGGGCCAGCATCGATCCCTGGGGCGCCGGCGGCCTGCTGGCGCGTCGCGACGAGACCGGACTCAAGGTGACCTATCAGTTCTAGGCGCGCCGCGCCGCCTGCAAGCGACCGAAGGGCCGCGGGGCTTCTGTCCTCGCGGCCCTTTCGCGTTCCGACGCCCGTAGTCCATTCTTGACCCCCCGGAGCGAAGTTGCTACGTAGAAAAGCTCAGTTTCATCGGGATTTCGGCCAATTAGGGCACTTGGCTCGCGAGCTGCTTCAGCTCCGGTCGCGCGCCCAGGAAACGAGGAGTCGCTGGAAGAACAGAGAGTCGCTCGCGAGAGTGGCGAAACACTCGTCCGCAGGCACGTAGCTCAGGGGGAGAGCACTTCCCTGACACGGAAGGGGTCGGCGGTTCAAATCCGCCCGTGCCTACCATGACTTGCTTCGCCGGCGCCAGCCAGCGAGCGAGCTGAGAGGGGGCGCCGCGCCGAGCGGCGCCTCTCTTTTACCCGGCGCGGTTTTCGAAGCTCGAAGATGGAAATCACCAGCACAGACGAACAGAGCCGGGCGAAGGACGCCGCCTCCGGAAGGACCGCCTTCGCGGCGATCAAGGCGGCGGGAACCGCCAACCTGCGCGAGGTCGTCGCCGCCCGGGTCGACGGCGCCCTGGTCGATCTGTCGCGGCCGGTGCGGGAAGGGAGCTCGGTCGAGCCGGTGTCGAGCGATTCCGCCGCCGGGCTGGACGTCATTCGTCACTCGACCGCGCACCTGATGGCGCAGGCGGTGAAGCGGCTGTTCCCCGACGTGCAGGTGACCATCGGGCCGACGATCCAGGACGGCTTCTATTACGATTTCAAGAAGGACACTCCCTTCTCTCCCGAGGACCTCGAGCGCATCGAGGCCGAGATGCGCGTCATCGTCAAGAGCGACTTTCCGGTCACGCCGCGAGGAAGTGGCGCGCGATGACGCCATCGCCCTCTTTCGCGACATGGGCGAGGACTACAAGGTGCGAGATCATCGAGGACATCCCGGAAGACCGGGTGTCGCTCTACCGGCAGGGCGAGTTCGTCGATCTCTGCCGCGGCCCGCACGTGCCGTCGACCGGCCGGCTGCGCGCCTTCAAGCTCACCGGCATCGCCGGCGCGTACTGGCGCGGCGACGAGCGCAACGAGATGCTGCAGCGCATCTACGGCACGGCCTTCGCTTCGCGCCAGCAGCTCGAGGAGCATCTGGCGCGTCTCGAGGAGGCGAAGCGGCGCGACCACCGCCGCCTCGGCAAGGAGCTCGACCTGTTCAGCTTCGACCCGGTGGCGCCGGGCAGCCCTTTCTTCCATCCCAAGGGCGCGCTGGTCTACAACCAGCTCGTCGACTACGTGCGCGGCCTCTACCGGCGCTACGGATACGACGAGGTGATCACGCCGCAGATCCTCGACGTCGAGCTGTGGCACCGCTCCGGCCACTACGAGAACTACAAGGACAACATGTTCTTCTCGCAGCTGGAGGAGCGCGAGTACGCCATCAAGCCGATGAACTGCCCGTCGCACTGCCTGATCTACTCGTCGCGCAAGCGCTCCTACCGCGAGCTGCCGATCCGCTATGCCGACTTCGGTCGCCTGCACCGCGCCGAGCGCTCGGGAACCCTGCACGGCCTGACGCGGGTGCGCAGCTTCAGTCAGGACGACGCACACATCTTCTGCATGCCGGAGCAGATCGGCGACGAGATCACTCTGCTGCTGCGCATGATCGACGAGGTGTACGGGGCCTTCGGGTTCAACGAGCGCAAGGTCTTCCTGTCGACGCGGCCGGAGAAGTCGATCGGCACCGACGAGATGTGGGAGCGCGCCGAAGGAGCTCTCGCCGGCGCGCTGCGCGGGGCGGGCGTCGCGTTCGAGATCAATCCCGGCGACGGAGCCTTCTACGGCCCGAAGATCGACTTCGTCCTGCTCGACGCGCTCAAGCGCGAGTGGCAGCTCGCCACCATTCAGCTCGACTTCGGCGCCCTGCCCGAGCGCTTCGATCTTTCCTACGTGCGCCCGGACGGCAGCGAGGCGAGGCCGGTGATGATCCACCGTGCCATCCTCGGCACGATCGAGCGCTTCATGGGAATCCTGATCGAGCACTGCGCCGGCGCTTTCCCGCTGTGGCTGGCCCCGGTCCAGGTGCGCGTGCTCACACTGACCGAGCGACAGCAGGCGTACGGGCGGGCAGTGCGGGAGCGGCTGGTCGGGGCGGGGTTTCGCGCCGATCTGGACGATCGCAACGAGAAGCTGGGATACAAGATCCGCGAGGCGCAGCTGGCCAAGGTCCCGTACGCGCTGGTGGTCGGCGACAAGGAAGCCGATGACGGGACGGTCGCGCCACGCCGGCGCGGCGAGAAGGGTGGAGAGACCGTGCACCTCGACGAGTTCATTGCACAGCTCGGCCGCGAGGCGGCCGCGCGCGGCGCCGCGGGCGAAGCGAAGGAGACGAGCCATGCCGAAGATTAAGACGAACCGGGGTGCCGCCAAGCGCTTCAAGGTGACGGGATCCGGCAAGATCAAGCGCAGCAGGGCGTACCTGCGGCACATCCTGACCAGCAAGACGCGCAACCAGAAGCGCCGGCTGCGCAAGGCGACGCTCGTGTCGCCGGCCAACGCCAAGGCCATTCACAAGCTGATTCCGTATCTGTGAGCGCGGGCGCACGGATGGAGAGCCCCCGCGGGGGCGGAAGCCCGCCGTGGCGGGCGCATAGCAGGAGAGCCTCATGCCTCGAGTGAAACGTGGAACGAAGGCGCGCGCGCGTCACAAGAAGACGCTGAAACTGGCAAAGGGAAACGTCGGCGGTCGCCGCAAGCAGTACCGGCAGGCGCGCGAGACGGTGGAGAAAGGGCTGACCTATGCGTACCGCGACCGGCGCGTGCGCAAGCGCGACTTTCGCAGCCTGTGGATCGTGCGCATCAACGCCGCCGCCCGCCTGGCCGGCCTGACCTACGGCCAGCTCATTCACGGCCTGAAGAAGGGCGGCATCTCCATCGACCGGAAGATGTT
The DNA here is from genome assembly GCA_963721115.1 of uncultured bacterium. Lineage (GTDB taxonomy): Bacteria > Desulfobacterota > Binatia > HRBIN30 > CADEER01 > CAVRIA01. Next base: position 1,192,229 of record CAVRIA010000006.1, on the reverse strand, counting down.
GGCGAATCTCGCCGTGAGCGACCCGGACGGCTTCAACGCCATCGCCGGCGTCGCCAAGGCGCAGCTGGCGGCGTGATTCGCCCCGGCGGCCCGGCTCCCGTTGCGGAGCGCAACGCGACCGGGCTGCGCCACCCGGCCGCGCACCACCCCGTCCTCGACGCTCGATGAAGGATGCCCTGGAACGCATTCGCGCCGAAGCGCTGGCCGCTCTGCGGAGCAGCGACGGCGAGGAGGCCATCGAGGAGGTTCGCGTCCGCTTCCTCGGACGCAAGGGCGAGCTGACGACGCTGGTCCGGCACATGCGCGAGGTGGCGCCGGAGGAGCGCCCGGCAATGGGCGCCTTGCTGAACACCGTCAAGGACGAAGTCGAGCAGCGAATCGCCGAGGCCCTGGAGGCGTCGCGGGCGGCGATCCGATCGCTCCGAGTCGCCGCCGAGCGCATCGACGTCACCGCCCCCGGGCGGCGAGCCCGGGCCGGGCGCCTGCATCCCATCACCCAGATGCTGGACGAGCTCACCGACGTGTTCCTCGCCCTCGGCTTCAGCGTCGCGGAGGGGCCCGAGATCGAGGACGACTACCACAACTTCGAGGCTCTCAACTTCCCGAAGGACCACCCGGCCCGCGACATGCAGGACACGTTCTTCGTCGGCGACAACCACCTGCTGCGCACCCACACCTCGCCGGTGCAGATCCGCGTCATGGAGAGCCGGCAGCCGCCGCTGCGGGTCATCGCTCCGGGCGTCGTCTACCGCCACGACAGCGACGTTACCCACTCGCCGATGTTCCACCAGATCGAGGGGTTCATGGTCGACCACCACGTGACCTTCGGCGATCTCAAGGGCGTTCTCACCCACGCGCTGCAGGCGGTCTACGGCACCGAGACACCGGTGCGCCTGCGGCCGAGCTTCTTTCCCTTCACCGAGCCGAGCGCGGAGGTGGACATCGGCTGCTTCGGCTGCCGGGGAGGGGAGCGCGGCTGCCGCATCTGCAAGGGAACCGGATGGGTGGAGATCCTGGGCGCCGGCATGATCGATCCGAACGTCCTGGCCGCCGTCGGCTACGATGCCGAGGAATTCTCCGGCTTCGCCTTCGGCATGGGCATCGAGCGCATCGCCATGCTCAAGCACGAGATCGACGACATCCGCCTGCTCTTCGGCGGCGACCTGCGCTTTCTGCGGCAGTTCTAGTGCGCGGTGAACGATGAGAGTCCCCATCGGCTGGCTGCGCGAGTTCGTGCGCCTCGAGGACCTCGACATCGCGCGCCTGTGCGAGATTCTGACCATGGGCGGGCTGGAGGTGGAGTCTGTCGAGGAGTTGGGCGCCGAGATCGCCGGCGTGGTGGTGGGCGAGATCGTGCGCGCCGAGCCTCATCCGAACGCCGACAAGCTGACCGTCTGCCAGGTGCGGAGCGGCGGCGCGCCGGTGACGGTCGTCTGCGGGGCGACCAACATGAAGGCCGGAGACCACGTCGCCTATGCCCCGCCGGGAACCGTGCTGCCGGGGGACCGCCGCATCGAGCGCGCCGCGATCCGCGGCGTCGAGTCCGCCGGCATGCTGTGCTCGGAGGCGGAGCTCGGGCTGTCCGGCGAGGCGAGCGGCATCCTCATCCTCGCTTCCGACGCCCCCCTCGGCGAGCGCCTCGGCGCCCACCTCGGCGTGGAGGACACCGTGCTCGACGTGTCGGTCACGCCGAACCGGGGCGATTGCCTGAGCGTGCTGGGGATCGCGCGCGAGGTGGCGGCGCTGACCGGCCAACGCTTGCTGCGCCCGCGCCTGAGCGTGCGCGAGCGCGGGACGGCGGCGAGCGACTCGATCCGCGTGCGCGTCGACGACCCCTCCGGCTGCACCCGCTACGCGGCGCGCCTCGTCCGCGGGGTGCGCGTCGGACCCTCCCCGCTGTGGCTGCAGCGGCGTCTGCTCGCCGTTGGGCTGCGCCCGATCAACAACGTGGTCGACGTCACCAACCTGGTGATGATGGAGCGCGGGCAGCCCCTGCACGCGTTCGACTACGACCGCCTGCCGGCGCCGGAGATCGTGGTCCGCCGCGCCGGCGCGACCGCCTCGATTCGCACCCTGGACGGCGTCGTTCGCTCCCTGGCGCCGGACGACCTCTTGATCACCGCCGGCGAGGAACCGATCGCCATCGCCGGGGTGATGGGCGGGCTCGACTCGGAGGTGGGCGACGCGACGACCGGCGTCCTGCTCGAGGCGGCGTGGTTCGATCCCGGCACGGTGCGGCGCACGGCGCGGCGCCTGGACCTGCGCTCGGAGGCGGCCTTCCGCTTCGAGCGCGGCGTCGACGTCGACGGCGTGCCGATCGCCCTGCACCGCGCCGCCGCCCTGCTGCGGCAGGTGGCGGGCGGCGAGGTGGCGCCCGGGGTCGTCGAGGCGTACCCGGGCGCGCATCCTCCGGCGCCGATCGCGGTGCGGCCACGGCGCGTGGAGGAGTTGCTCGGCTTCGCCCTCGGCCGCGCCGAGATCACCGCCACGCTGAAGCTCCTCGGGGCGGCTGTCGGCGCGGGCCCGCGCGGCGTGTTGAGCGTCGTTCCGCCGACCTTTCGACTCGACCTGACGCGCGAGATCGACGTCATCGAGGAGATCGCCCGCATCGCCGGGTACGCGCGCATTCCCACGACCATGCCCCAGGTACGGATGCAGGGCGGCGCGCTGCCGATCCGCCTGCGCCGGGAGCGGGAGCTGAAGCAATTGCTCGCCGCCCACGGGCTCAGCGAGATCATCAGCCTGAGCTTCGCCTCGTCGCGCCAGAACGAGCTTTTCCCAGGGGTGTCGACGAACGGAGGAGCGGTGGCGGTTCTCAATCCGATGACGCGCGAGGACAGCGAGATGCGGCGCAGCCTGCTCGGCGGACTGGTGACCGCGTGGCGCGCCAACGGCAACCAGGGCGTCACCGGCGTCGGCGGCTTCTCGATCGGCAAGGTCTTCTGGCAGGCGGAGGGCAACCGCGAAGGGTGGCGGCTGGCGGGTCTGCTGGCGGGGGATCTCTCCCACACCGGCATCGGCAAGCCCCGGGCGGTGGAGTTCGCGGACGCCAAGGGCGTCGTCGAAGCGGTGTTCGACCGCTTGCATGTCCTCGACACGGTGCGCTGGGAGCGCTGGGCAGAGGGGCTCCCCTTTCATCCCGGAAAGACCGGCGTCGCCACGCTCGGCGGTCAGATCATCGGTGCGCTCGGCGCCTTGCATCCCGAGGTCGAGGTCGAGCTCGGCGTCGACGGCGCGCACTGGCTGTTCGAGCTTGACTTGGAAAAGGTGCTTCCGTATTGTCCCGCGCGCTTGGTCTTCCGAGGCTTGCCGCGTTACCCGGCGGTGGTACGGGACCTGGCAATCGTGGCAGACGAAGACTTCGCTTCCGACCGTGTCGTGCAATTCGTCCGCAGCCGCGGGCGGGATCTGGTCGAGGACATCGAGTTGTTCGACGAGTATGTGGGCGTTCCGATCCCGGCCGGGAAGAAGAGCCTGGCGTACTCCATCGCTTACCGCGCGCCGGATCGCACGCTCACCGACGATGAGGTGAACTCTCTTCACGACGAGCTGACACGCGCGCTGAGTCGCGAGCTGGGAGTCGAGCCGCGGCAGTAAGCGACGTCCAAGGGGGGGAGCATCGTGACGATGACCAAGGCCGACATCGTGGAGCGCATCTACGAAAAGGTCGGCTTTTCGAAGAAGGAGGCCAGCGAGGTGGTCGACTCGGTCTTCGAGGTCATCAAGAGGCACCTCGAGGACGGCGACAAGGTCAAGGTCTCCGGCTTCGGCAACTTCGTGCTGCACGAAAAGAAGCCGCGCAAAGGGCGCAACCCCCAGACCGGCGAGACGATCATGATCCGAGGCCGGCGCGTCCTCGGTTTCAAGGCGAGCCCCATGCTCAAGAAGAGCATGAACCGCGAGACCTGATCCCATGTCCGCCGGTCCGGACCTTCCCGACAAGCTGTACTTCAAGATCGGAGAGGTAGCCAAGATCGTCGGCGTGAAGCCCTACGTGCTGCGCTACTGGGAGACGGAGTTCTCCATGATCCGGCCGGGCAAGACTCGCTCCAAGCACCGCCTCTACCGCCGGCGCGACGTCGAGACGCTGCTCGAGATCAAGCGCCTCCTACACACCGAGCGCTACACCATCGAGGGGGCGAAGCGCTGCCTCAAGACGCCGGGCGCGAAGGCCGCGCCGCAAGAGCAGCGCGAGCAGATGAGCCTGCCCCTCGGCGAACGAACCTACCGGGAGGCCCTTACCCGGGTCCGGCGCGAGCTGGAAGAGCTCTACAAGCTGCTCACCTGAGGTGCGCAGCCGGGCCTCGGCAGCCGCCCCGCCGGAAGCCGCCCCGGAAGGCGAAAATCGACACCGTTTCGCCGGCCGGCTTTCCAAATCCGTACACTCCGTCCCCGAGGCTCGGCGCTGCCCCGAAGTCGACGTGGCATGAGCGTTGCTTTCCCGTTCGGCCGTGGACCAGCTGCCAATGCCACCAGGGGCGCGTTGCTCGCGCTCCAAGGCCGAGGTCGTCTTTCGCGTCATGAACGTTCTGCTCGCCGGGCGCATCGTGTGCGGTGCGGCCGCCCTCTCCCTGACGAGCGTAAAGAGACTGATCGGTGCTCCGCCCCGTCAGGTGGCGAGCGCGCTGACGTACCTGTCCAATGAAGGCATCGTCTGTGTCGACCGCCGGCAAGACATCATTCGGCTCACCGACCGCGCGCTACGCGAGCTGACCGGATAGCCCCGGGCGCCTTCGCCCGCGCAAGAGCACGCGGCGGGACGAGAGCGAGGTCAGCCCGTTCGGCCGCGGCGCAGGGCGGCGAGCTTGAGGGCGCAGCCCCGGCAACCCGCATCCTCGCAGACGAAGACCTCCGGGTTCTCCGCCAGCGCCGCGGCGGCGAGCTGCACCAGGTGGCGCACCGGTATCCTTCGCGCCACTTCGCTTCCCAACGGCGCCGTCAACACCTGCTCCGGGTCGAGGCGCGCCTCCAGCCGGTCGAAGGCGCGGTCGCAACCCGGCAGGTGCTCGAGGACGACGCGCTCCTCGTAGCCGCCGGCATTGATGCGCACCGCGGTGCTGCGGCCCAGGTAGGCGAGCGGCGAGTTTTCCTCGGCGAGGTGGATCGCCGTACAGGAGCGCAGAGCGGCGCCGAGAAGCAAGACGTGGCCGCGCATGACGTTGAGCTTCTTGATCGGCCCGAGCGGGTTGTTGTCGCGCTGCGTCGACAGGACCGCGCGGGCCTGTCGCCCGTAAGCGGTGAAGGAGTGGGAGGGGTGATTGCTGCGCAGGACGCCCGGCAGCCGGCGGAACGTCTCGGCGATCAGCCCGACGCTGGCGCTGACCGGCAGCTCCGGGTGAAAGGGGACGGGGCAAGCGCTCTCCCCGACCAGCGTCTCCTCGTAGGTGAAGGCCGGCATCACGATGGTGCCGTCCGGGCCGACGCGCTCGATGAGCGCTTCGCACGTAGCCACGGCGCCGGCCTCGTCCAGCCCATCGCCGGAGAGGTCCGCGTGGACGACGACGTCGAGGCTTTCGACTTCCAGCGCGGCCAGGGCGCGCGCCATGGAGGCTCGGTTCATTGTTCCTCTCGCAGGCGCGCCGCCGCGCCGGTCATGCTGCGCAGCTTCTCCGTCGCCTCGTCGATGGTGCGCGTCTTGAGCCCGCAGTCGGGGCTGATCCAGAGGGCCTCGGGCGACACCAGGCGCAGGGCGGCGCGCCCGCGCGCCACGACCTGCGCCGCGGTCTCGACGCGGTGATCGTGAACGTCGAGCACGCCGACGGAAAGGTCCTTGGTGAACGGCTGGCGCGCGAAGACATCCAGCCAGTCGAGCGCGGTGTGCGAGATGGCCAGATCGAGATTGTCGACCGGCAGGTCGAGCAACGCCGGGTAGATCGTCTCGAAGGCGCCGTAGCAGGCGTGTGCGACGAAGTAGGCGTCGATCCCCTCCGTCAGAATGCGGAGCGCCTCGACGGCGGTCGGCAGCTCGGCCGGGCGCGCCGAAAGGGCGGGCTCGTCGATCTGTATGAGGCGTGCCCCGGCTTCCGCCAGGGCCGCGACCTCGTTTCGCAGCTCCACCGCGAAGGCCAGGCACGCCTCCTTGCGACTGGGGTAGTGTTCGTCGAACGACCAGTCCATCATGGTGTACGGCCCGGTGACGATGGCCTTGACCGGGGCCTCGGCGTGGGCGCTGGCGAAGCGCCACCAGCCGACCGTGATCGGCTCCAGCCAGCGCACCGCGCCCTGGATGACGGGCTTCGGGTAGTAGCGGTTACCGTAGGAGCGAACCAGGCCGCCGAGGACCATTCCCTCCAGGGCGTCGGCGAAGTACGCGACCATGTCTCCGCGGTAGAGCTCGCCGTCGACCAGGACGTCGATACCGATCTCCTTCTGGCGCTCGAGCCAGAACAGCGTCGCCTCCTCGGTCAGTGAGTCGAGCTCTCGCTGCGAGATCCGCCCGCGCCGGAAAGCCGCACGCGCCGCCAGCAGCTCGGGCGGCTTGGGAAGGCTGCCTACCGTCGTGGTCGGCAGAAGAGGAAGCTCGATGCCCAGCCGTCGCAGCTTGCTGCGGTTCATCGATCGGCCCCTCTCGCCAGCTCGCGCGCCCGGGCGAGTTGGCCGAGCTTCAGCGCGGCGCGGTCGCGCGGCAGGTACTCGAGGCCGCAGGAGGGCTGGACGAAGAGCGCGTCGTGCGGGTAGCGACGCGACGCTCGGTCCAGGGCGGCGGCGATGGCTCCGGCCTCTTCCAGGCGCGTGGACCGCCCGTCGACCAGACCGAGGGCGAGGATCTTCGCCGATCCGGTATCCGCGATCACGTCGAGCAGGGCCGGGCTCTCGGAGCAGTCGACGGCGAGGACGTCGGTCGGCAGGGAGTTGAGCTGGGCGTAGAGCGGCTCCGCGTCTCCGAAGTAGGTCGCGATCGCCAGCTGGGCCGCGTCGCCGGCGGCGTCGCGCAGCGGCTCGAGGATCTCGCGCAGCAGCCGCACGTCGCCCGGACGAGCGAGGATCAGCGGCTCGTCGATTTGCAGGAATCGCGCCCCCGCTGCCACCAGTGCCGACACTTCCTCGGCGAGGTGCACGGCGAGATCGACGGCGAGCGCCTCGATGCTGCGGTAGGCGGTGGTGGCGATTACCGAGAGGTGGGCAAGCGTGTAGGGGCCGGTGAGGACGACCTTGACCGGCACGCGCGCCACGCGCGCCGCGTACCGGTACTCGCCGCTGATCAACGGATGCCGGCGCCGCAGCTTCGACTCGACGACCGGCTGGCGAAAGTAGAAGTTCGTGTCGAGGAAGCGCAGCAATCCGTTCGAGCGCACGCCGTCCAGCTTGGCCATGAGGTGGGACACCGGGTCGGCCCAGGACACCTGACCGTCGGTCACCAGGTCGAGGCCGGCCGTCTCCTGCTCGCGAATCACCTCGTCGATCACCGAGTGCTCGGTCTGATCGAACTCGGCGAGAGCGATCTCGCCCCGCGCGCGGGAATCGTGGGCGCGCCGCAGGCGCTGCGCGTGCTTGCTGGCGCCGACGCGCGGGTAGCTGCTGTGGTTGGCGAGAAGGATGCGCATGTCGGGAACGGGGGCTGAACCATAGCGGCTGACCGCCGGTGCAGCAAGAAACCTTGCGCGGTACGACGGCGGTGCGAGAATGTCCGGTCATGGAGCGGACGGAGATCGTCGTCGTGGGCGGGGGGTTGATCGGGTGCGCCGTGGCCCGCGAGCTGGCGCGAGGCGGAGCCCACGTCGCGCTGTTCGAGCGCCACCGCGTCGGAGCGGAGGCCTCGGGCGCGGCGGCGGGCATGCTCGGCGTGCAGGGAGAGACCGAGAGCGAGGATCTGCTGCGGCTGGGCGCCGAGAGCCGCGCCCTCTACGACGCCGTGCTGCCGGCGCTGGAGGAGGAGAGCGGGCGAAGCGTGGAGTTCTGGCGGCAGGGGACGCTCTACTTGTGCTTCACGGCCGAGGACCAGGAGGAGCTCGAAGAGCGCCGGACGTGGCAGGGGGCGGCCGGCTTCGACAGCGAGCTCCTGTCGGCGGAGCGGGCGCTGAAGCGCGAGCCGGCGCTCAACCGGCGCCTGTGCTGTGCGGGGCTGTTCCGCCGCGATGCGCGCCTCGACAACGTCGCCTTGACGCGCGCGTACGCGGCGGCTGCGGCGGCGGCCGGGTGCTCGGTGCGGGAGGGCGCGGAGGTGCGGGCGATCGCCGTCGAGCGGGGGCGCGTGGTGGGCGTCGAGGTGGACGGCGGGCGCGTCGCCTGTGATGCCGTGGTCAACGCCGCCGGCGCCTGGGCGGGGCGCCTGGCACTGGCCACGCCGCTGCCGGTCGTGCCGGTGCGCGGGCAGATGGCGTCGCTCCTCGCGCCGCGTGCGCCCTTCCGCCATGCGATCTACTCCGCGCGCGGCTACGCCGTGTCGCGTCGCGACGGCCGCGTGCTGCTCGGCAGCACGCGCGAGCGGGTGGACTTCGACAAGCGGGTGACCGGAGGCGGAATGCGCAAGATCCTGCGCGCCGCTCTCGAGCTGTCGCCGGCCCTGGGAGAGATGCCGTTGCACGAGACCTGGGCGGGGCTGCGCCCGGCGACGCCGGATGGGCTGCCCGTGGTCGGGCGCGACGACGCGGTGGAGGGCTACGTCGTCGCCGCCGGGCACTACCGCAACGGCGTGTTGCTGACGCCGATCACGGCGCGGCTGGTGGTGTCGCTGCTGCGCGGCGAGACGGATCCATGGCACCAGCGGCTGCGCCCCGACCGCTTCGCCACCAAGTCGCCATGAGCTTCGCACGCCCGAAGACGCATGGAAAAAGACGAGGTTCGCCGTGGAATCAGGTCGATGCTCAGACGCCCCGTGCGCCTTCGACCGCGCGACGCAACTCTTCAAAGGCGAGCGCGGCGGTCACCACCTGCGCGCGCTCGGCGCTTCGCGCCGCTTCCCACCAAGGGGGGCGCGGCGTACCGTCCCCGGCGAACAGCAGGCGCGATGCACCGTCGGCGAAGGCGCGCGCGTAATCGGGCGGCCGCACGTCCCAGCTCAGCTGCCGTACCAGGGGATCGTGCCGGCCCCCTTCAGGCTCCCCGGCGACCCGCGTCTCGAGCCCCGGAAGCGGCTGCTCGAAGCGCGGCGCAGGCCCTCCGCCCCCGAGCCCGGGCCCCGGAAGCAGCAGCGCCGCGCGCACGAGGTCGGGTCGCGCGCCGGCGACAAGCAGGGCGACGTAGGCGCCGATCCCGGCGCCGGCCAGCGCCACCCCGCCGATCTCCGCGAGCACCGCATCGGCGTCCCCGGCGAGGAGCTCGGGTGTGTAGGCGCCTCCCTTGACCCGCTGGGAGCGACCATGGCCGGAGAAGTCCAGGGCATGGATCGCCACCGGCCACCCGGTTCGGACCTCCGCCCAATCCGCGGAGCTGCCGAACAGACCGTGCAGGAGCAGCAGCGGCGGAACGCCGACGGGCGTTGGCGAAGGCGGCGGCGACAGCATCGCCACCTCGAGAGCGACCCGGCCGTGCACGACCCGCATCACGACTCCAGGTAGTCGAGAACCACTCCCGCGGTCTCGACCGGCTTCTCGATGTGAACGAAGTGTCCCGCCCCCGGCACCGTGCGGCGAAGCAGGTGGGGGACGTGCGACAGACGCTCGGCGAGAATCTCCTCCGGCAACGGGCCCCAGGTGTCGGGCTCGGAGCCGATGATCGCCAGCATGGGAGCGCGCAGGCGCCGGTAGCTCGGACCGATCCAGTCGGGGGTCCAGGGTGAGAAGCCGGACGCCATGTGCGGATCCGATTTCCACACCCAGCCGCCCTCCTCGCGGCGGGCGCCGTAAAAGGCGAAGTAGCGCAGCCACTCGACCGACAGGCGGGGGTTCTGCGCGCGCCGGCGCTCGGCGAGATCGTCGAGAGCCGCGTAATGACGCCAGCGGTTGCGCCGGCGCGACGCGCGCCGCGCGTCGAGGTAGAGGGCAAATTGCTCGGGGGGCGGCTTGCCTCGGCCCGGCTGCATCGGTGGACCGAAGCCGTCGGCGGACGGGGGGCCGAAGCCGTCGATGTTGACGAGCTTGTCGATCAGGTCGGGCACGGCGCAGGCGGCGTCCGTCACCTGTCCGCCCCCCTTGCTGTGCCCGAGCAGATGTACGCGGCGCCCGAGAGAGCGCACGACGTTGACGATGTCGTGCACGTCCGTGGCCCACGTGTAGGCGTCCGCCCACTCGGAGTCGCCGTGACCCCGCGCGTCGACGGCGACGACGCGGAAGCGCTCGGCGAGCAGCGGCGCGAAGACGGCGAAGCTGCGCGCGTGGTCCCACATGCCGTGGCACAGCACCAGCGGCGGAGCGGCGGGATCGCCCCACTCGAGCAGGTGCAGGCGCACCCCCGCCGACTCGAGCCGGTTTGGGAACGCTCGGGCGCCACGGCGCCGGGGAAGCTCGTCTGCGGCGACACCGCATCGTACATGACGCACGACCCCGGAATTGACAAGGAAGTCGCACGGGCGTGGAGACGAAGGCCGAGCCGGACCAGGCCCGACCGAGCCCAATCGTGGGACGTGGATCACCCCTGCCGTTGGTTCCCATGGCCGCCCTTCGCGCCCTTCGTCTCCTCCTTCGAAAATGGATCGGCATCACCTTCGCCCAGCGTTGCCGTTCTTGCCTTCGTGTCCTCCTCCGAAAATGGGCTTACGGGGCTCCGGTCCCGGCCGCGGTCGCCGTCTGGGTTCCCGATCCCGGATGAGGCCGTCGATTTTCTCGAGGATCGAGATTCCCCCCTTTGGAAAAGGGGGGTCAGGGGGGATTTTGAGATGGATTCGTTCGGACAAATCCCCCTCAATCCCCCTTTTTCAAAGGGGGAAGTCGGAGTCGCTTCTCTCGCCAGGAGAAAATCGACAGACTCATCCGCGAGAGGGAGCAGGACCGATCGCGCTCATTTTCATGCGTCTTTGGGCGAGCGCAGCTCATGACGAACTCCTCCGAAAATAGATCGGCCCCCCAGCGTTTCCGCTCTTGGCTTCGTGATCTTCGTGTCCTTCGTGGTTGCCTTTTTCATGCGTCTTTGGGCGAGCGCAGCTCATGACGAACTTCGTGGTTGCATTTTTTCTTCACTCTTCGGGCGAGCGCAGTCTCATAGCGACTTCGCGGTTGCCTTTTTCGTGCCTCTCCCGCGGCGCGATCTCCAAATGTGGTAAGAGGGAGGCCGCTGATGGGCATCGACGCGCGCCATTACTCGGCCGACGAGATCCTGCGCGACGGAGGCTCGATCCACGTGCGGGCGATCCGGCCGGACGACAAGCAGCGGCTGCGGGATACGTTTCACCGGCTCAGCGCCAAGTCGGTGTACTATCGCTTTCTGCAGGGCAAGACCGACCTCAGCGAGCGCGAGCTGGCGTGGTTCACCGAGCTCGACTTCGAGCGCCACGTCGGCCTGGTGGCGACGCTGCAGGAGAACGGCGAGGAGCGGATCATCGGCGTCGGGCGCTACATCGTCCTCGCAGCGGACGCGCCGGGGCGGCGCGCCGAGGTGGCCTTCGCGGTGGCCGACCGGCATCAGGGACGCGGCATCGGCACGGTGCTTCTCGAGCACCTCGCGGCGATCGCCCGGGCCGACGGTGTGAGCGAGTTCGAGGCGGACGTCCTGGGCGAGAACAACCGCATGCTCGAGCTCTTCGCCACCAGCGGGTTTTTGGTGCGGCGGTCGCTGCGGGACGGCATCATGCACGTCTCGTTTCCCACCGAGGAGACGGAGCGCTCGCGCCAGGCGACCGACCAGCGCGAGCTGCTGGCCGAGGCGCGCAGCGTGCGCAACCTTCTCCAGCCCACGTCGATCGCAGTGGTGGCGGAGAGCTGGCAGAGCGGCGCCGCGGCGCCGCGCCTGCTCGCCAACCTGAAGCGAGCCGGATTCACCGGCAGGCTCTACGCCGTCGACCCGGGCGGGCGCTCCTCCCCGCTCGCCCATGCCGACCTCGCCTCGATCGGGCAGCCGATCGACCTGGCGCTGCTGGTCGCGCCGATGGAGTCGCTCGAAGAGCGCGTCGCCGCCGCCGCGCGGGCCGGGGTCCGCAGCGCGGTGGTGTTCGCCGAGACCGCCGCGGCGACTCGCGACGCCGACCTGGCGGCGCTGGTGCGCATCGCCCGGGCTTCCGGGATGCGGCTGGTCGGACCGACCAGCCTCGGCGTCATCAACACCGATCCCGCCGTTCGCCTCGCCGCGGCGCTGGCGCCGCGAGCGGCTCTGGCGGGCAACGTCGGCGTCCTGTCGGAGAGCGGCGCGCTCGGCCTCGCCATGCTCGACCACCTCGCCGGGCTCGGCATCGGCATCTCCTCGCTGGTCGCCGTCGGGCGCCGCGCCGACGTCTCGAGCAACGACGTGCTGGCGTACTGGGCCGAGGATCCGCGCACCGCGGTCGTCGCCCTCTACCTCGAGAGCTTCGGCAACCCGCGCACCTTCGCGCCCATCGTCCGCCAGGTGGCGCGCCGCAAGCCGATCGTCGCGGTCAAGCCGGGCCGCGGCGCGCGGCATCCGATCGCTCCGCCTCGCGGCGGCCTCGCGGCGGCCATCGAGGCGGCGGGCGACGACCTGATCGAGCAGCTCGGCGTCCTGCGCACCGAGACGCTGGGAGAGCTGTTCGGCGCCGTCGCCTTGCTCTCGACCCAGCCGCCGCCGCGCGGCCCGCGCGTCGGCGTCGTCACCAACGCGCGGGCGCCCGTGGCGCTGCTCGCCGATGCCTGCCGGGCGCACGGCCTGTCGATCGCTGCTCCGGCACCGAAGACACGGCACGTCCTGCGGGATCTGCTGCCCGGCGGGAGCACCGGCAACCCCGTCGATCTCGGTCCGGCTCCCGCGCCGGCCGCCTACGCCCGCGCCGTCGAGGCCCTCGGCGACGACCCGAACGTCGACGCGGTCATCGCCGTCTGCATCCCGCCGCTGGTGCCGGCGCCCGACGAGATCGCCGAGGCCGTCGCCGTCGCGGCCGGCGCCCTGGCCGACCGAAAGCCCGTCCTCGCGGTCCTCCTCTCCGCCGGTGGCGAAGCGGCCGTCCGCGTCCGCGGACCGCGCGCCTCGCTGCCCTGCTATGCGTTCCCGGAGGACGCCGCCCTCGCCCTCGCCGCCTCCCACCGCTACCGGCAGTGGTGCACCCGGCCGCCGCCCGAGCCGTTCTCCTTTCACCCCTTCGCCCGCAGCGCCGTTCGCGCCGTCGTCGACCGACTGCTGGCGCGTGCCGCCGGGCCGATCCCGATGCCGCGCAAGGACCTCACCACGCTCCTGCACGCGGCCGGCATCCGCTGTGCCACGAGCGAGGAGACCGATCCGGAGAACGCGCTCGAGGCGGCCGAGCGGCTCGGCTATCCGCTGGTGGCCAAGGCATACGCGGACCCGGCGCAGGGCGGCGGGCGCATCGCCGTCGCGATGGGAATCGATTCCCCGCAGGCGGTCGAGAAGGCCGTGGCGGCGCTCGCGGGCCGGATGCCCGCCGGCGTCCCGCTGCGCGACCTGGTGCTGCAGCGCCAAGTCCCCGCCGGACGCGATGCCCTCGCCGCCGTCGTCACGCATCCGACCTTCGGCCCGGTCGTCGCCTGCGGCCTCGGCGGCGCGCTCGGCGAGATCCTGCGCGACGTCTCGCTGCGCCTGCCGCCGATCGGCGACGCCGAGGCGGGCGAGATGATCGCGCGCTTGCGCCGGGCGCCGCTGCTCGATGCCTACCGAGGCGCCGCGGCGGCCGACCGCACCGCCCTCGTGTCGATCCTGGTCCGCCTCTCGGCCCTGCTCGACGTCGCCCCCGAGATCCGCGAGGTGGAGCTCGAGCCGATCCGCATCTTCGACGCCGGCGTCGGCGCCGTGGTCCTCGACGCGCGACTGATCGTCGCGCCCCTGTCGCCTGCGACTCGGTAGCCTCGATCTACAATAATTGATTCCTTTTCTTCTGTTTTGCAGGAAATCGAGTGGGTAGATTTCGAGATGGTGAACAGGCGGGGCCAAGGTCATTGAGTGAGATCCCGTGAACGTCATTCCCGCGCACCGTCATTCCCGCGAAAGCGGGAATCCACGGGACACCCCGCTACCTCCCCTTCTGGATACCCGTCCCCCGCGTTCGCAGGAGCGAGCGCATGACGGTGTGCCGGTGCTAGCGAATTGTCGAATTGGCAAAGCGGGGTAGCCCCACCCCTGGATCCCCGCATTCGCGGGGATGACGCGCTTACGCGGGGCTGACGTACGATCCTATCGACTGCAGCTCCGATCTAGCTCCCCGCTCATTGACGCGAGCCAACCGCCGGACTGAGCGCGTGGGTGCGGCTCTGCCGGTAGGCGCAGCAGCTCCGAACTCACTAGCAGGGGGATCATCCCGATCGCCGACCACGAAGGCGAGCGGCCGGATGAGCGGCGCCCCGCGCAGCAGGTCCGCGGCGCGGAAGCCCTCCAGGAACACCGTGCCCCAGCCCCACAGGGCCAGGAACAGCCGCGAGCGGAAGCCGTCGTAGCGGACCGGCGCCACGAGAACGACTGCCGCGCATGGCGCCGTACAAGACGATGTAGTAGAGCTGCAGCGGGATTGACCGGCGCCGACATTCTTCTTCGCGTCCCTGCGTCTCTGCGCAAGAATTGATTCTTTTGCCTTCTTCTGAACTTCGGAAAGCTCAGCGACCACGGAAGTTCGCGAAGAGACCTGCCGAAGCAGCAGCCGTTCAAGAAGCAGCCCAAGCGGCCGACCGCCAGGGAGACGCCGGCGAGCGGGATCACCGTGTCGACGAAGGGGAGGATGGGAAGGCGCAGACCGTAGGCGCCGATCAAGACGATGGCGGCGACCAGCGCCAGGCCTCCGGGCAGGCGATAGCCCTGCAGCAGCAGGGACGACCAGCTCGCCGACAGGTGCTGCGGGTTCTCCCACAGGTGCTGCGCCTTGGCGCCGACCAGGATGGCGGCGATCATCGCGGCGGCAAAGAGCATGCTCCGCCCCGCCGCGAAGCCGCCGCGCCTGCCGAGCCGCCCGGCCCCGGCGATCCAGACGGCGATGCCCAGCCCCCAGAGGAGGTGATAGGCGGGCAGCCCGAAGATCTCCGGCTTCATCCCGAGCTCACGGCTGCCCCGCAAGGAACGGCGCGCAGCTGGACAGTCCCGCGCCCACCCCTTGCAGCACCTCGTCGATCGACACCTCGCCGTTCTGACTCGTGTCGGCCGCCTCGCAGTGCGACAGGGGCTGGATCTCGAGCCCGATGCTCACCGCGCTGATCACCTCGTCGATGCTCACCTCCTCGTCCCCGTTGCAGTCCGACGGGCAGCTCGAGATCACCGCCAGGTCGGTGTCCTCGATCGCCACCCCGCCCTCGTCGTCGAACACCGCCACCCGCAGCCGATAGTCTCCCGCATCCCCGGATCCGGGGCTCATGGTCAGCGTAGCGGTGCCCGAGCCGTCCTGCTCCACCTTCGAGTCGATCAGCAGCACCGGGTTGCCGGCCATCCTCGACGAGCCCTCGGGGCTCTGCAGGCAGTACGCCAGCGGATCGCCGTCCGGGTCCTCGGCCTGGAAGACGAAGCTGGCCGTGCGGTGGGTTCGCAGCACCAGACGATCGGGCAGCGGCTCCAGCACCGGCGCGAGATTGCTCTGGCGCTTCTTGCGCACGATACGGGCGGCGGTGATGTCGATCGGGACGTCGGCCGGCTCGATGATCTCTCCCGTTATGTTGTCGCCGGTCCGGTCGATTCCGTCCAGACTGGGCGTCAGATCGGTCGTATTCGTTACCTGGGTGATCTCCCGGGTCTGCAGGTCGAGCAGGAAGATCTCGAACCCGTGGTCGGGGTTGCCGAGGCGCGGATCGAGATCGAGAAAGCTCTCGAAGGCGAGCATGCGGCCGTCGCCCGAGAGCTTGGCGAGCTGCGGGCGCCCGTCGGGGCCGAAGAGCTGCTCGATCGCCCCCGAATCGGCGTCGATCAGGAACAGCCCGTCCTCATTTTGGCAGGCGACCAGCGCCGCGTCGCTGCTGATCGACGGCAGCACGCAGTACGAGGCGATGGTGCCCGGCCCGGTGAGCTGGCGCATCTCGCCGCTGCGGTCGTCGTAGAGGAAGATCTGGTCCTCGCCGCCGGTGTCCTTCCCCGGCGCCAGGTCGATGAACGACTCGAAGACCATCCGCTCGCCGTCGGCGCTCATCTCGAGATTGACGATGGCAGCCCCGTAGTTCGGCCGTGGGAAGGGAGGGTCCAGCGGGATAGCCCAGTCCGTGATCTGGCGGATGGTGCGCTCCTGCACGTCGAAGAAGTAGACCTCCAGGCTCCTGTCGTCGTTCTGGCGCGGCATGAAAGTGCTCGTCGCGTTGTCGCTGATGAAGGCGATCCGGCTCCCGAAGGAGTCGATGCGCGAGGTCCGCGACCCCTGCAGCCCGTCCATCCGCAGCTCGGTGGTGATGTCCTGCTCAGCGTCGTGGATGATGAAGCCGGGAGGAAATCCAGGGATACCGCCAAACACGAATGTCGGTGCCCGGAGCGAAAAATTCGGCGACTCACCAGGTAGGAAAGTCCGCACGGAAGAATCGTCCACGTCGAGGAGCTGAATCGCCCCACTCCAAGACGATTGCCCCAGGCAACGTACTTACCGTCTTGGCTGATGCTCAAGTTCTGAGCGGGCTCCGGGACCGGGATGACCGCAAAATCGCCCCGCTGGCTATACTGCACAGCGAAGGAGCGAGCGGAAAAGCAGAGAGCAGCTGCGGCGACGAGATATCCTCGTAGAGCCGTTCCTATCATCACCGTCAATACTCGATGCTCTCGACCGTGCCGGGAGTGGATTCCGAGCAGAAGTCGACGGGAGGGTCTGTCCGCACCACCTGACCGTCCGGGTCAAGCTTTCGCACCCGGATCTGCATTGGCACCGAGCACCGGCGCACCGTATTGAAGGCAATCATCGTCGGCGTCACCGCCACAATCCCTTGCCCTTGCGCAGCTGGAAAAAACTCGAACTGGCCATCGATGTCGACGCCGAACTCCACACAGGTCCCCCGCACGGTGGCGCCGCAGAAGTTCCCCGCCTGGAGGGTCTCGCAGCTCGTGGCGCCTCCCGACGGAGCCCCCGGCACGCCCTCGTAGCCGTCGATCGCGTTGAAGCCGATACCCGTCAGACGCACCGTGGCCCCGACCCGCGCCACGTTCTCCGGGTAGACGTTCTGCACGGCGAAGGTGGAGGAGGGGTTGTTTGGATCGTAGACACGCTGCGGATATGCGGGAGTGATGGCGACGTTGCCGGCGGTCGCCTCGATGTCGTTGCTCAGGATCGAAGACTCGTTGCAGGCGTTCCCGGTTCCGCAGCTCTGCCACTGGTTGCCAACGGCGTCGATGGTGCCGCTGACGTCGGAACGGAACTGCACCGAAGGGTTCGTCCCGAAGTTCTTGACGAAAGCATTGCGACCCAGATCGGAGCCTTGCTCGCCGAAGCTCACGATCGGCGGAGTGCCGCCCCCTTGCAACAACGCCCCTCGTTTGCTCAGCACCGAGGCCGTCCCCCGGATGGTGACCGGGTCGGAGGCTGTGCCGACGTCGGTGTTGATCTCGATGCCGTAGTTCGGCATGTCGCAAGCAAAGGAATCGGTGACGGAGCCGAGCGAGTACTGCCGGAAGAAGAAGCCGCTGCCGAGGTCCGTGCCGTGCCGCACGATGTCTCGGGTCGACATCACCCTCGCCCGTGCGCTTGTGTTTCCCTTTTCGGCAGTCAGCTGGGCGCGCCCCGCGAGCGTGACCTGTCCCGTCTCGTTCCTGCCGTTGTACTCGATCAGATTGTCCTGCGAGTCAATCGTCCCTGTACCCATGCAGAGCGGCCCGCCGCGCAGGTTGTTGTGGACCCAGCTGCTCAGAAGTTGAGCCGTACCGTTCATGCTTTTCAGAGGTCGGTCGAGCACGTTCCGGATCTCGGTGTTCTCGATGATGGTACCTCCAAATCCGGAAGCGTCGATGCCATCCTTGCCCTTCGCGTTGGTGTCATTCGCAGCCACCGAGCTCGGGAATTCCCCGGCTCCCCCATCGACCAGACAGGTCAATAGCCCGCTGTCGGAGCTGCCAGTGCCAAGGGCGACCACGTCTTCGTCCTTGTTATTGAAGACCGGGGGAAGAAGACATGCTCCGCCGGGACAATCTGCATCAGTCGTGCAGGATCCGCCATCGTTTGTCCCGCCGAGGCATTGGCTTGGAGGAGGGAGAATGCGCGACAGGGAGAGACCAATGAGCTTCACCTTGGCCGCGGCGACGCTCAGACGACCCGAGCTATCGTTTGCGCCGCTCGTCGGACAGATGCCGATCTGCACCGGATAGATACGCTGGGTGAAGACGGCGAACGGCGACGGGTTGCCGTCGGCATCGGTCGCGTCGATCGTTGCCGGCTTCGTGATGCTCAGCGCGGGGATCGATGACTTCGTGGCTCCGCATACGTTCTCCGACACCTGCCCGATCCGGATGTCTCCCGTGAAACCGGGATCTTCGTGATCGAACTGAATCAGGACCGGAGTCTGAGCGCTGATGTCGGCAGCACCGATAGCTTGCCGCAGGGAACAGGAGGAGGAGTCGCACGTCGTCCCGCCGGCATCGGTATCGTTGTTCACCTGATAGACCGTGGGGAACACCGTCCACTGCACGATGTTCGGATTCGAATCCCCGGTGTCGCCGACCACGAGAGCCTTCCGGTATTCTATCTGATCCGCGTTTCCGTTCGGCGTATTCGCGACCTCGACGCGGTGAACCCAGATACCCGCTTGGAGGTCGATCCACTGGCCCTGCGCGTCCTTGACATCGACCTCACAAGACATACCACAGCTCGAGGGCATCGCTACCTCATACGACTGGTCACGGTCCCGACCGCGTGCCGTACCGTCTACCACTCTTCCGGCGAAGATCACACCCGCGCTGGATCCCAGCCCCGCCGGGTTGTTGACCTTGATGCGGACCCTCCCCCTGGGATCAGGCGAGTCGCATGGCAGCAGGCCCAGCCCATTGTTGACTGCCTCAATGACCTCATTGATTTCAACCGACCCATTGCTGTCGCCGTCCATCGCTGGGCACGCAGAGAGGGGAGTGAACTCGAGGCCGATGTTCACGCCCGTGATGACCTCGTCAATGGTGACCTCGAAGTCCGAATTGCAGTCTCCCACGCATTGCTGCGCGCTTGCCGACGGCGCGAGGAGAGCCCCTGCGAGCACGGAAAGCATCACCCAGGTCATGTGAAATGTTTTCATGAAATCCCTTCCAGCTGGAACGGAGGCCGGCGCCGGTCAGCAGCCGCCGACGCCGATGCCAATGCCACCGTCTTCCGGAGTGATCGCTACCGGGTTGCCGCCGATATCGCTGCCCTTCGCCCCCTCGTTGTCGAACAGATAAACCCCGTCGGGCGCGCTCACGTCGATATTCACCAAGCAGCGATAGAGAACCGACCCGTCCGGAATGGCGGTCTGGTTGGACGTGCTGAGTACGAAGACCCGGATGCGGTTACATTCCGATTGCACACACCCCGCCGGATAGAACGCATAGGAGATGTCCTTATCCAGGTCGTCGTTCTTCACGCACCCAATGACAGTCGTGTTTTGCCCATCGTAGGAGATGTCATTCTGGGTGGCTGCTATGGTGGCTCCTTCGGTGAGCAAGGTGACGTCGAGCCAGACCTGGCTCAGACCGTCGCCGTGGAACGCGACTGACATGGTAATTTGTCTGCGCGCCGCTGGACAGCGGGGTGAACGCGACCAAGCACAGCAATGCCAGCAGGGGCAATACCCCTGCTTCGAGGCCTCGCCAAGGTATCGGAATCGTCGGTTGAACTTTCATCAGCACTCCCACCTTTCGTGATCTCGTCGCAGCGCTCGACGGTCACTCCTGCACCGAACTCGACGTGAGCTTCGGCCGACTCCGGCGATGCAACGTCCACCAGCCTTCCCACGTGCCCGCGAGTCCCTTGAGGCCTGAAAACTTTCCCTCGATGCGTACGCCCTTGACGTCGGCCGTAAACACCAGATCCTTAGCGGCTTCCGCGAAGGCCCGATCGGCGCTGCTGAGGGTATTTGTCGCCTGTTGTGCCGAGCCGACGGAGAGCTGCAGGCGCTGGTTGGTGAAGCTTCCTTGGACCGGCGCGGTGGAAACTCCCGGAAAGCCATCGAGGTGGATCATGCCTTGGAAGGAGCGATCAGCTCCCCCAGGACGCCCTTGCCTCGCATCTCCCACCTTCCCTGGAGGTTGCCGTCCGCCGTCGCCCAATGACCCGAGGCATCGATCCGGGCCGTTCGCGGAAGCTGTCCGGCGAAAGAAGGGTCGACCAATGCCGCCGTGGTTGATGCGAACAGGAAAAGCGCCAATGAGATTCGGTTCATATGAAGTAACTAGAATAATTGTAGGTTGCATCGCAAGCAAAATGCCTTTGCTGGTGCGGTTGAAGTAAAATAAGTGTTGCTGATCTCGGGGCGTGAAGTGAGGCGAAGGGGGGAGAGCCATGTCTTCTCTTGTCAGTCGACGATTCCTCATGATACATGCTTTTTGCTTTTCATCCACGGTTGAAAATGACTCAAGTAGAAGGGAGCGGCATGGAAAGAGTGAAGTTTCGTGCACGGCGGCGCCTCGCGATCTTGGTCCTGAGCCTCTCCCTGCTTCCTGCCGACCTATTTGCGCAGTCGGTGACCATCGGGTCCGCCCCAGGCAGACCCCGGCCATACTCTGCCGATCTCCGTGGATTTCCAGGCGAGCCCGGGCGTTGATGTTGCCGCTCTGCAGCTCGATATCGAGTTCGCCGCGGCCCAGATGACGATCCAGCACAATGCGGACGGGTCTCCCAACTGTGTGATCAACCCCTGCGACAGGCAAGACCGGTGCGTTTTCTTTCTTTCCATCGGCCTGTTCGGATCCGTACTGCCTGGGCATACGAGCCATGGTCTTCGGGCTGGACAATGATCAGTCCCTACCAGAACCGGACAGCTGTTCACCTGCTCTCTCGACATCGAGCTCGAAGCGTCCACAGGCGTATACCCTCTGGTTGGATCGAACTTCGGCGGCGCGTCTCCCTCCGGAGACGCCGTTGGTCTTTCGATCATCAACGGCCAAGTCGTCGTCGGCGAGCCCGGCGGCACATGCCCATGACATCAGAGGAGAGAGACGATGCGCCATCTCTTTGTACATTGCTTGGCCGCGGCATGCTTGTTCGTGTCGATCGATTGCGTCGCCGCCTCGGAGACAGCCCCGATAATCGTCAATCTGACCGGTTCCTGGAACGGCGCGGGCGATGCCGGTTCGATGGCTGGGACGTTCCGCATCACGCCGAGGGGCGGGGCTCAGTGGGAAGCTTTTCGCGGGCTCGCTCACCGGTGGTGCGTGGGCGAACGTTGTGGGAAGGGTGACAGCCGATGCCTTCGAGCTCGCCTCTGTTGACGGTTCCTCGCTGCGGCTTCGCGGGGCGCAGCCCGGTGCGGTCGTCAGCGGGACTTTTGCGGGCACCGCAAGCCAGGGCGTCTGGAAGGGCGAGTGGCGCCTCCGGCCTCCCCCCTCCATCGTCGCGCCGGAAGTTCAAGAAAAGGCCGGGCGTGGCGAGACGCAAGATATCCGGGTGAATCTCGCCACGAGGGCCATGTGGTACGAGGCCGCGAGCCAGGCGAGGTTGGGAAGTCGTCTGCGGCCAGATGTGCTGGGGCCGCGTCTCGCGACCGCCTACGCGGAGGCGCGAGCGGCGCTGGCAGCGAAGGTGGGCAGAAGCGCGGAGAAGCTCGGGCCCTATCAATCCGGCGCATCTTCGTTCGTTGTGGATGCGGCCAGTCCCGCGGAGATCTCCGTTCTCGCCTCGAGTGGCATGGTGGCATCCATCTCCCCGGAGCCCGGAGAACGATTGGAGCCCAACATCGATAAGAGCGTTGTTCTGATTGATCAGCCCGAGGCTCAGGCGGCCGGTTACACCGGTGCTGGCTATGCGATCGCAATAGTGGATAGCGGCATTGATTACACGAAGGACGTTTTCGGCCCCTGCTCCAAGCCGGGAGTTCCGGCCACAACATGTCGCGTCGTTGCCAACGTAGAGCTGTTGGACGACGACGGCAATGACCGAGATCCGTTCGGACACGGAACGAACGTCGCGGACGTTGCAACGCGAGTCGCCGGGACGCAAAGCTGATCTCGGTGGACAATCAGCTCGGAACCGACGGGGATAACGGGAGGGGTACCGATGCAATCCAGTGGGCAATAGCGAATCAGAGCATCTTACAACATAGCATCCGTCAATCTCAGCTTTGGAGTCGAACTACACAGGCTCTTGTGACAATCAGCGGGATGGCGACGTGTATCGAGACGCATTCGTTACGCGGGTCTGGATGATTGCCGGATCGCCCGGCAATTCAGGCGACAAGAGTGAGATCGGTTATCCTGCATGTCTGAAGTATCGTGAGTGTATGTTGGAACCTGGAACAACCGCCCTGAATTCGTTTACCCGGGCGAGAGCGTAGATGCAGTAGCGAGTGGGTCGAACAGCAAGCGCCGAATGCCGCGATAGCTGCGCCTGGCTGGGGCTTGATCCTCGACACGCTGCCTGGATATTATGTTGTAGGGACCTCTATTTACAGCTCCTCACCTTGCAGGTGCCGCGGCGGTTGTGAAGCAAGCGTTTCCTGCCGATTCGAGCTTCTGTATCCTGAGCCGTTTGCAGTCTTCCGGCGTACGGGTGCCCGACCCTGGGAATGGCCTCTCATTTCCTAGGATCGACCTGGGTGCAGCGGTCGCGACGCTCCCGAGCGATGTCGGAGACTGCAACGGCGATGGGGAAGTCCGCATTGAGGAAGTGGAGCTGGGAATCAATATTCCCCTCCAGTTGCGGCCCTTGGCAGATTGTCCGGCGATTGACGCGAATGGAAACGGCGAGGTGGAGATCAACGAGGTGCTCTCGGCAGTGAACGTCGGGCTTTCGGGATGTCCCACTGGCAATGCCAAGCTACCCTGTCACGGGAGCCTCACCGGCCAATGTCCCGCGTCTTGAGGCGCAACGTCTTCGGTGCTGTTGCTCTCGCTGTAGGTGTCGTGTCGGCGCTCGCGGCGCCGGCCCAGGAGCAAGCCTGCGCGCCGCGGTTCATCAAGCGAACTGATTCGCGCCGTGTCGCGACGGCGCTCATGGCAGGGCCGGGTGACGCGATCCTGGTCGAGGAAGCCGGGGTCGGTGTAACGGGCGTTGCGAAGACCTATGGGCCTCTTGGGAGGCAGGACATTCTCGTCAGCCATCTCGATCTGAACACCGGCGAGGTCTCCCCTCAGGTGGTGATCGGGGGAACCGGCCTCGATGCGGTTGGTGGCGCGGCTCTGGGCCGGGACGGCGTACTGTACGTCGTTGGTGTGACGGACTCCGTGGATTTCCCAACCGTCAACGCCCACGGCCGGACCCATGCGAGAGGAGGGGACGAAGGCTTCGTATTCGCCCTCTCCGCATCGGGCGACCTCATCCACAGTAGCTACCTCGGCGGCAGCGGTGTTGACGGGGTCCTCGCCGCAGCTCTCGATACAGACGCCAACTTGTACATCGTAGGGTCAACTCTGTCGGAGGACCTCCCAGTGAAGAGAGCCTTGCAGGGAAGCCGCAATGGCGATGGGGATGGCTTCGTGGGAAAGCTCGCTGCCGCCAGCCTCGATATTGACTGGCTGACGTATCTCGGAGGAAGTGGTGGGGACGACGCGATAGCCGTCGAGACTGTCCCGGATGGACTGTGGGTACTGGGCAACACCAATTCTGCGGATTTCCCATTGAAAGGCGCGCTGCAAACCGAGTACGGAGGCGGCCGTCTCGACGTGTTCCTTACGAAGCTCTCTTTAGACGGAAGCGAGCTGAAGTACTCGACCTACTTCGGCGGCTCAGCGGAGGACAGAGTGGCCCCTCACGCGGTGCGTGTGGGCGACGGCGGCGATCTGTTCGTCACTGGCTCCAGCATATCAAACGATCTTCCGGTGGACGGGTCGACACGAAACCACGGCGGCTTCGATGCGTTCGCGTTGAGAATGGATGCCGAGGGCAGGCGGAAGTTTGCTCGCTACGTGGGTGGCGGAGATGATGACTTCAGCAACTACTTTGGGTCATTCGACTCCTCTTCCGCCTATCTCCTGCTGGAGACCAACTCCATCGACCTCCAAGGGCCGGGGATCGGACCGAACTATGGCGGAGGTCTGTACGACTGCTTCCTGCAGCCGATGCTGCCGAATGGCGATGTGAAGGACATCGGTGTCTACATCGGCGGCAGTGGAATAGAAGGCTGCTCGGCGGCGTTGGGAACGCCGGAAGGTGCGGTGCTGGTGGTGGGCTCCACGAACTCGCCGGACTTCGGGAGTCCGGCAGCGGGCCCGGGCGGCTTCGCGACGCTCCTCGAGCCGCCCGGCCGCAGCGGCAAGGTCGGCGACTGCAACCTCGACGGGGACGTGACGGTGTCGGATGTGATCACAGCCGTCAACATCGGGCTGGGCCTTGCCCCGCTGACGAGATGTCAGCGCGCCGATCGGGACTGCAACGGCACCGTGACGATCGACGAGATCATCGCCGCGGTCACGGTCGGGCTCGAGAGCTGAGACGTGACTCCCCATTACGAGCCGACCATCTTGGCCGCTGCGTCGATCGTGGCGAGCTGGGTGCTGATCCGAGTCGGAGCGATTCTGGGCGTGACGAGAAGGGAGTGTGCGCTCCTGATCCTGATCTGCACGGTTTCGGCGTACCTCGGCGCCAGAATCTATGGTGTCGTGGATCAATGGGCGGCGCATCAGCCGATCTCAATGAGCCTTCTCGGCTTGCGCTACCCGGGCGGAGTGGCCGGCGTCATCCTCGGCGGCCTGGCCGCTCGGCGCTGGGTCATGCCGAGACACGGCATCGGCAAGATCCTGGATCTCTTCATCCTGCCGCTGCTGGCGGGGATGGCTGTGGCGCGGCTGAGCTGCTTCATCACCGGGTGCTGTGGGGGAATCGAGACGAGCCTGCCTTGGGCGGTGCGGTACGGTGCCGGAACGAAGATCTGGGCAGCGCAGGTCGCGGCGGGTGTGATCTCGGTGAACTCCGCCCGAACCACGCCGGTCCATCCGCTGCAGCTCTACTTCATGGCGTGGGCGGCGATCGTCGCGGGGCTCATGGCGTTCAAGCTGCGGCATCGGACGTTCGATGGAGAGGTGTTCCTGCTCGGGATCATGTTGCACGACGCCGGCAAGGGGCTGTTGGAGACCCTTCGCTTCGAGTTTCAGCCCGATCTCCAGATGATGGCGTTCGCCAGCGTGGTGGCGGCCGCGCTCACGTACGGCGTCCTGCAGCTCCGGTACAGGAAGACGTTGCGAGCCAAGCCGCGGCGGACAGTGTGGAGCGCTGAGACCTGAGGGCGGGGGAAGGCGGGCAGAGAACCCGGCAGAATCAGCTCGAAGCCTTGGATTTCAATTCCAAACCCAACAACCAACAGCTCAACAACCCAACAACCTGCCCTTTCCCGCCTCTTCGAAAGGTCGAGGCCTTTGCTGTTTTGATTTTTTTCTTTCGCTTCGCGATTGACGGTTCGCTCGATGACGGGGCGCGCCTCGATCGAGGCGTCTCGACCGCGCGCCCCCTTGCCAGGACACCGCTCTCTTCGAACGCGCGCGTGGACGCGGTTCGGACGGAGACGCGCGCGAATGGTGGTGCTCGATCGGTCGTCGGCGGGACTCGGCTGCCTGGCCGCGGGGCGAGCACTACACCCTATTTGCCCGCGCAGCGTTCAAGGGAAGTGGGAGCTCGAGGGCGACAACCGTAGGTTTCGCCCTCGAGGGGCGCAGGGGCGGAGCCCCAGCACCGACAACGGGGGTCCACCCGAGGGACGGCGGGGGTCCGTTGGGATTTCCCGACTCTCGGTTGGAGAAAGAAGAAGCCGCCCACGCAGGCGAGAGACCGGTCCTCGCGGGCCGCGCCGGCCCCGGAGCGCGTCTACGCCTCGGCGCTCGGCCGTTTCTTGAACTCGGCGCGCCAGCGCGCGACGTTCTTGCACTCGGGATCGATCGGCGCCTGGGCGAACTCGGCGAAGTCGAGCGCGGCGTACAGCGTGCAGTCCGCAATCGTCGGGCGGTCGCCGGCGACGAACGGGTGCTCCGCCAGCTTCGCGTCCAGAACGCGCAGGCTCGCGTTCAGGCGATTGCGCGCGTTCTCCGCCGCCTCGGGCGACTGCTTGATGCGCCCGGCCATGAACGGGTGGGTGTTCTGGAAGATCGTCCCGACCGCGGACATGACACCGATCTCGGCGATGCGCTCGAGCGCGCGCACCTGGGCTCGCTCGAGGGGCTTCGTCCCGATCATCGGCGGGTCGGGATGGAGCTCCTCGAAGTACTCGATGATCGCCAGCGACTCCGTCAGGTGCGTCCCGTCGTCCAGCTCCAGCACCGGCAGGCCGCCGAGCGGGTTCTTGCGCAAAAACTCCGGCGTGCGGTTCTGGCCGCTGATGATGTCCACCGGCTCGATCGGTATGTGCAGCCCCTTCTCGGCCAGGTAGACGCGCAGCTTCTTCGGGTTCGGCGCCCCGACGAAATCGTAGATCTTCATCCCTTCGATCCTCCCTCGGTGCGGAGAACCTACGGCCGCGCGCCGAGCAGAGTCAATCCACCCCGGCTTTGCACGCGAGTCAGTTCTCCGAGCCTCGCCTTTGCGCTTCGCCGGAAACGAGCGAACCCAGGCAAAGGCACAGGCGGCGACGGCAGCGACCTCAGCACGGAGCGACGAT
This sequence comes from uncultured bacterium, assembly GCA_963721115.1. GTDB lineage: Bacteria > Desulfobacterota > Binatia > HRBIN30 > CADEER01 > CAVRIA01. Next base: position 1,165,593 of record CAVRIA010000006.1, on the reverse strand, counting down.
CCATTCAGCACGTCAACACGTCAGCACCTCAGCACGTCAGCACGTAGCACGTCTGCACGTCCAGCGCTGACTCACTCCGTATCGCTTCGCTTGCACCGCCGGCCGATATACTCTCCCAGAACGTGTCGGAGCCCGAAAAGACGCCGCCCGATCGGATGCGCGCCGTGCTGCGGCGCCACGGTCTGGTGCGGCGGCCGCGGCCCCTGCGGCGCTTCCTGCGCACGCAGCGCCTGCGCTTCACCAACGGCAACCGGCTGCGCCTGTTCGCCAGCGGCGATGCCGGTCTGGCCGCGATGCTGGAGGCGATTCGCTCCGCCCGCCGGCGCGTCCACTTGGAGAGCTACATCTTCCGCACCGACACGACCGGCCGCGCCTTCATCGACGCGCTCGAGTCGCGGGCGCGGGCCGGCGTCGACGTGCGCGTCCTCTACGACGCCGTGGGCTCGATCGGTCTCGACCTGCGCGCCTTCGACGGGCTGCGCGCCGCCGGCGCCGACGTGGTGGCGTTCAACCCGCTGCGCCGCTTCTACCCGCACTGGCTGCCGCGGCGGCGCGATCATCGCAAGATCCTCGTCGTCGACGGGCGCATTGGGTTCACCGGCGGCCTCAACATCGGCGACGAGTACAACGCCGGCCCGGCGGACGACGCGCGCTCCTGGCGCGACACGCACGTACAGGTGGTCGGCCCGGCGGTGCGCGATCTCGAGGGCATCTTCCTGGAGAGCTGGTTTCGCGCCGACGCGCCCGACCTGCCCTGGGGGCAGATGCTGGAGCCTTCCGCCGAGCAGCCCGGGGGCGAGCGCTGCGCCGTCGTTCCGGACGGCCCTGCCTACCGGCGCCGCGTCGTGCGCGACCTGCTCGTCGCCGGGCTGGCGAGCGCGACCTCGGAGGCGTCTTTGACCAGCCCCTACTTCGCGCCGGACCGCAAGGTGCTCGGCGCCATGGGCCACGCCGCGGAGCGCGGCGTCAAGGTCACCCTGATGCTGGCCGGACGGACGGACCATCCGATTCTGCGGCGCGCCGCCCGCGCCCTGCTGCCGCGGCTCATCGAGTCCGGAGTCCTCATCTACGAGTACACCCAGTCGATGCTGCACGCGAAGGCGACGGTGTTCGACGACGGTTGGGCGGTCGTCGGCACCTCGAACCTCGACCGGCAGAGCTTCGAGCACAGCTACGAGGTCAACCTGGTGATCGAGGGCGGTCCGATTCCCGGCGAGCTGTCGGACATGTTCGAGCAGGACCTGCAGCACGCGACGCGCGTCGACACCACCGCGCTCGAGGCGCGCGGTCCGTTCGAGCGCCTCGTCGACCGCCTGGCGGCGCTCCTGCTGCTGTTCATCTGAAACTCACCCGGGCTGCGCCCGGGCTCGTAGGCAAAGGCTGGGGCTCGGGCTGAGGCTGAGGATCGATCCAGAAGACCGCGCACCATCCTTTGCCCGAGCCTGAGTCCCTATCGCGGGCTGGCGCCCGCAACCAAACTATGTTTCAACGGCACACGTCTCGGGGTCGGAATCGCTATCGGTATCGGAATCGATTTCCGACGCAACGCGTCCGGACCGAGTCATGGCGCCCTCGATTCCGACCCCGATTCCGACTGGATCAGGCTGCTCGAGACCTTCGCACCGCAACGAGAATTTGAACGTTTGTCGCTCGGAAGGCGAAGACGCGACCGTCGCGCGAGGCGGAGAGGCCCGGACGCCGCGGTCCGGGTCTCTCCGCTCGAGGAATCAGAGCTGGCCGCGCCGGCGCGCCAGGGCGGCGAAGGCGATCAGTCCCAGCATCATCAGGGCGACCGCAAAGGCACCCGGCGAGAGCGCCGGGGCCGGCGCCACGCCGGTCACCAGTTGAACCGGGCCGACGAACGGATCCTCCGGGGTATACGGATCGCAGACGTCGATGGCGAAGATGACGTCGCCGGTCTTCAGCGGCCGGTTCAGCATGATCGAGAAGTTTCCGCTCGCGTCCGTCCCGCCCTGGCCGAGGAACTCGTCGTCCGGCATGCCGCCGTCGGGCACGCGGTTGGGACCCACCTCGTAGACGCGCAGACAGGTCGGGCCGAGATTCGGCGGGCCCGTTCCGCCGACCGTCGAAGAGCCGTCCTCGGTGCCGCTGGTGATCATCGGAGACCCCGGCGTGGGCGTCTCCGTCTGCGTCGCCGTGGGCGTCTCGGTCGGCGTGCCGGTCGGCGTCGCGCGTCGCCGTCGTTCCGGCAGCGACCCCGTAGACCTGGGCGAACACCCCCGGCTCGCTCTTGCTGCCGTCCTGGCCCCGGCTCTGCCAGGTCACGACGAATCCCGCCCCCAGGCCGCTCACCGCCGCGGCGTACTGGTAGGAGCTGGTGTAGGTGTTGACCTGGAATGCCGTCGTACCAACCGGGTTGCCGAGGCTGTCGAACTCGCGGGCGAACACGCCGTCGTAATCTCCGTCCTGAGTCACGTTGTAGGTGCTCCGCCAGGCGACGACGAAGCCGCCGCCGGCGACTCCTGCCACCGACGACTGGTTCTGATAGGCGGTGTCATAGGTGCTGACCTGGAAGGGGCCGCCGATCGGCGAGCCGTCGCTCGCATAGCGCCGGCCGAAGACTGCCTCGTAGAGGGTGCCGGCGCGTTGCTCCCAGCTCACCACGAAGCCGCCGCCGTCCAGCGCGGCGACGTCGGGGGATCGGGCTCGTCCGACGTATAGGCGCTGACGATGAACTCGGTTCCGATCGCCCCGCCGCCGCTGTCGAATCTCTGCCCGTCGATGTTGTTGCCGTACTCCTCTTCCCAGACCACGACGAAGTCGTCGTTTCCGAGCACGGCGACGGAGGGGATCTCCTGATCGGCCAGTCGTGAACGTGTTGACCTGGAACTCGGTGCCGGCGAAGCCGCCGCCGCTCTGGAAGCGCTGGGCGAAGATTCCGTTTCCGCTGCCGTCCTGTCTGTAGCTGTACCACGTCACCACGAAGCCGCCGTCGGAGAATCCGGCGGCGATCGGATACTCCTGACTCTCGCTGGTGTACGTGTTGACCTGGAACTCCGTTCCCACGAAGCCGCCGCTCGCATCGAAGCGCTGGCCGAACGCTCCCAGGTAGGATCCGTCCTGGTTGCGGCTGTTCCAGACCGTGACGAACCCCCCGCCAGCCAGCGCAGCCACCGCGGGCTCGGATTGTTCGTTGGACGTGTACGTATTGGCCTGGAACTCCGTGCCCAGAAACATGCCCGTCCCGTCGAAGCGCTGGGCGAAGACGCCGTCCTGGTCGCCGTCCTGAGACGACGGAGGACTATTGTGGTCCTCGCTCTCCCAGACGACGACGAAGCCGCCCCCGGCGAGTGTCGCCACGTCCGGACATCCCTGCTCTTCGGTCGTGAAGGTGTTGACCTGAAACTCGTTGCCGAACGGCGGGGTCGCCAGCAGCCGCGGCGGGAAGGACCGAGGCGAGAAAGAGGCTGCCGTCGCAACCTTCCCCAAACCGTTCATTCTGCGAGCGGTGGTGTCCATCTCCGCCTCCCCTTCAAGCTCCGCTTTAATCGCACGCTATAGGTGTCGGCGTCAACACAAAATACCGACCGGCCCCCCTTTCTGGCAGCCGAGCTCACGCCCCATCCGGCCGCTGCAACGGCGGCGCGGCTGCCGCCCAGGCCGTCGATCCGGGCGCGCACCGGCAGGTGATCGGAGGCGACGCGGGCGCGCGGGCTGGCGTGCACCTCCACCTGCAGGAGCGCGGCGCGCGGTTGCACCCAGACGCGGTCGAGGGCGAACACGGGGAAGCGCGACGGAAAGCTGCGCACGCCCGGCGAGCGGCCGAAACGGCGGTGCAGGCGGTTCAGCACCGGCGATACCGTCAGCCACTCGTTGAAGTCGCCGAGCAGGACCAGCGGGCCGCCGTCGTGGCCGCGCAGCGCGTCGAGCAGGCGGCTCACCTGGACCTGCCGCTCGCGCGGGCGCAGGCCGAGGTGGGCGGCGACGACGCGGACCCGCGTGCCGTCGATCTCCAGATCGGCGTCCAGCGCGCCGCGCCGCTCGCGCCCCGGCACGCTGAGGTCGACCCGGCGCACCCGCACGAGCGGATGGCGGATCAACAGGCCGTTGCCGTAGCTGCCGCGGTGGTTCTTCAACACCGGCCCAGGCACCGCCTGGTAGCCGGTCGCCTGTGCCAGATGGGCGATCTGATCGACGCCGTCGTCGACGTGGTAGCGGGCGTCGACCTCCTGCAGGGCGATCACGTCGGCCTCCAGCTCGCGCAGTACGTCCGCGATCCGGTCCGGGTCATGGCGACCGTCGAGACCGATGCAGCGGTGAATGTTGTACGACGCGAAGGTGAGCTGGGACATGCCGGTTCGCCGGAAGAGGAGATCTGCGCGGGGCGCCTTTTCCTCGGCAGCCGATTTTGACAAGCTGGGACCATCACATTAGCAGAAAAAGAAAGGGCGTGGAGAGCAATGAAAGAAGTTCTGATCGTCGAAGCGGTGCGCAGCCCGATCGGCCGCCGCAAGGGCGGACTGGCGGGGTTGCACCCGGCCGATCTGCTCGGCGCCGTGCAACGAGCGGCCGTCGAGCGCGCGGGCGTCGACCCGGGCGCGGTCGGCCAGGTGATCGGGGGCTGCGTCTCCCAGGTCGGGGAGCAGGCCTTCAACATCGCCCGCACGGCCTGGCTGGCGCAGGGGTTTCCGATGCAGGTGCCCGCCACCAGCATCGACAGCCAGTGCGGATCGAGCCAGCAGGCGACCACGCTCGGCGCCGGGCTGATCGGCGCCGGCATCGAGGACCTGGTGCTCGCCTGCGGGGTCGAAATGATGACCCGCGTGCCCCTCGGCTCCAACGTGAAGGGCGGCTCGCCGCTGCCCAAGAGCTACCGCGCCCACTACGCCTACGCGTCGCAGTTCCAGGGCGCCGAGATGATCGCCAGGGAGTACGGCATCACGCGCGAGGATACCGACCGCTTCGGGCTGCGCAGTCAGGCGCTGGCGCAGCAGGCGTGGAAGGAGGGGCGCTTCGAGCGCGAGGTCGTGCCCGTCGAGGCGCCGACTCTCGACGAGAACGGCGAGCCCACCGTGGCGGTGCACGTGGTGCGGCGCGACGAGGGCCTGCGCGAGACGTCGCTCGAGAAGCTGGCCAGCCTGAAAGCGGTCGAGGCCGACGGCATCCACACGGCCGGTACCTCCTCGCAGGTCTCCGACGGCGCCTCCGCGGTCCTGCTGGCGTCGCCGGAGCGCGCCAAGGCCCTCGGCCTGAAGCCGCGCGCCCGCATCGTCACCACGACCCTGGTCGGCGTCGACCCGGTGACCATGCTGAAAGGGCCGATCCCGAGCACGCGCAAGGTGCTGAAGGAGAGCGGCCTGCGCATCGACGACATCGACGTCTTCGAGGTCAACGAGGCCTTTGCCTCCGTCGTCCTCGCCTGGATGAAGGAGCTCGAGCCCAATCCCGAACGGGTCAATCCGAACGGCGGCGCCATCGCCCTCGGCCATCCCACCGGCTGCACCGGAGCGCGGCTGATCACCACCGCGCTGCACGAGCTGGAGCGGACGGGACGCCGCTACGGCCTCATCGCCATGTGCTGCGGCGGCGGGCTCGGCACCGGCACGATCATCGAGCGTCTCTGACCCAACGAGCCTTTGCGAGACAGGGAGCGCGCGGTAGTATGCGGTGGTGGTGCGAGGCGGCGGCCCTCCGCGTGGAAGAAGAACCCGCCGCCGCCGACAGGGCTCTCTGCAACCTGAACCGGAAGAGGAGACACGGACAATGGCAAACTCCGTAGGCCTGCACGAAGCGGAAGAGAAGCTGCGCTCCGAGACCACCGACAACCATCGGGCGCTGACCTCGATGATGGAGGAGCTCGAGGCGGTCGACTGGTACGATCAGCGCGTCGACGCGGCGAGCGACGAGGAACTAAAGGAGATCCTCGCCCACAACCGCGACGAGGAGAAGGAGCACTTCACCATGCTTCTCGAGTGGTTGCGCCGGCGCGATCCGAAGTTCAGCCAGGAGCTCAAGAACCGGCTGTTCTCCAGCGGCTCGATCGTGGTCGAGGAAGGCGCCGCCGCCGGCGGGGAAACGGAGGGCCCTGGTGACGGCTCCCTCGGCCTCGGCAGCCTGCGAGGCAAGGAGTGATCATGGGCATTCTGCGACACGACCTGGCGCCGATCTCGGCCGCCGGTTGGAAGGAAATCGAGGAGCAGGCGAAGCGGATCCTCAAGCTCAAGCTCGCCGCCCGCAAGCTGGTCGACTTCAAGGGCCCCCTCGGGCTGGACGCCGCCAGCGTCAACCTCGGACGCTTGGAGGCCCTGCAGCGCGGTCCGGTCGAAGACGTCTCGGCGGCCCGCCGCGAGGTGCTCCCGCTGATCGAGCTGAGCACCGACTTCGAGCTCTCGCGCGCCGAGCTCGACGCCATCGACCGCGGCGCCGCCGACCCGGACCTCGATCCGCTCCTCCAGGCGGCATCGCGCATCGCGCACGCGGAAGACGGCATCGTCTTCCACGGCTACGGAATGGGATCGATGCGCGGCATCGCCGAGTGCTCGAACCACGCCGCGCTGGCCATCTCGGAGAGCTACGAGGCGTATCCGGGGACGGTCGCCGAGGCGACCCGCCTGCTGCGCGGGGCGGGCGTCGGCGGCCCCTATGCCATCGCCCTGGGGCCGCGCTGCTATACGGGCCTGATGCAGGCGACCGAGCGCGGTGGCTATCCGGTCCTCGAGCTGGTGAAGCGCGTCATCGACGGGCCGGTGGTCTGGGCTCCGGCCGTCGACGGCGCGGTGGTCCTCAGCCTGCGCGGCGGCGACTTCGAGCTCACCGTCGGCCAGGACGTCTCCGTCGGCTACCACAGCCACAACAGCGCCGGAGTACGGCTCTACCTGATCGAGAGCCTGGCGTTTCGCGTCCTCACCTCCGAGGCCGCCGTGGCGCTCGTCTACGACCGCGCCAGAGCGAACAGCGAGACCTCGTCGTCGCGCCCGACGCAGCCGGCCAGCCGGCAGCGGCGCAAGGTGCGCTCGCTGCGCTGAACACACTCCGGGCCTGGTGGCGGGACGTGTCCCGCCGCCAGGCCCGGCTCTAAGCGCTTCGCTTCACAAATTTGGCAACGTATCGAGGCAAGGGTTCCTTCTCCGGATGGGAGAAGGTCAGGATGAGGGGGGATGAAACGGTTCGGCGAAGCCCACCTTTGTCCCCGCCGGATGAGGCTGTCGATTTTCTCGTTGAGAGACGACCGACTCCGACTTCCCCCTTTGGAAAAGGGGGACCGAGGGGGATTTGTTCGAATGAACCCATCTCAAAATCCCCCCTGGCCCCCCTTTTCCAAAGGGGGGAATCTCGACCCTCGAGAAAAAGCGACAGACTTCGGGAGAGGAGGCTCATGAAGATACGTGGCCGTACTTCTGCCGATCAGGAGTAAGGCTATCGCCGCGTGCGGCGCCCGGGGCTCGGGGCGTCGCGGCGCTCGCGGGCCCGGAAGCGCAGCCGCAGGGGCGTGCCCTGCAGCTCGAACGCGGCGCGGATCTGGTTCGTCAGGTAGCGCTCGTACGCCGCGGTCACGCGGTCGGGTGCGCCGGTGAAGATGGTGACCGTGACCGGCGCCGTCGCCGTCTGGGTGGCGTACAGGAAGCGCGCCCGCTTTCCCTTCACCATGGGCGGCTGCTGCTGCTCGACGGCGCGGCCGACGACCCGGTTGAGCTGCCCGGTCGGCAGCTGCGCGCGGTGGCAGGACACCACCGCGTCGATCGCTCCCCACACGCGGTGAGCGCCGCCCCCGGTGAGCGCCGACAGGAACAGCTTCGGCACCACCGCCAGGCTCGGATAGCGGCGGTCGATGTCTCTCGCCACCGCGGTCCGGTCGCGCCGCTCCGCCGGCACCGCGTCCCACTTGTTGACCGCGAGCAGCAGAGCGCGACCGCGCTCCCATGCGTAGCCCGCGATGCGGGCGTCCTGCTCGGTCATGCCCTCGACGGCATCGATCACCAACAGCCCCACCTCGGCGCGCTCCAGGGCGCGCAGCGCGCGGACCACGCTGGCGCGCTCCAGGTGGGCCTGCACCTTGGGGCGACGCCGCACCCCGGCGGTGTCGACGAGGAGGTAGGCGCGGCCGTCGCGGGTCAACGGCGTGTCGATCGCGTCGCGCGTGGTACCCGGAACGGCCGTCACGATCGAGCGCTCGTAGCCGACCAGGCGGTTGAGCAGGGACGACTTGCCGACGTTCGGCCGCCCGATGATCGCCACCGCGGTGGGTGCCTGCCCCTCGACGCCCTCCGCCTCCGGCGTCGGCACCGGCTCCGGCTCCGGGAGGTGCCGCACGACGGCGTCCATGAGCTCGTCGACGTCGACGCCGTGCTCCGCCGAGATCCGGTGCAGCGCGTCGATGCCCAGCGCGTAGAAGTCGCTCGCCTCGTGCGCCTGCTTCGGCGTGTCCATCTTGTTGACGGCGACGAACACGGGCTTGGGCAACGGGCGGAGCTCGTGGGCAAGGGCGGTATCGAGCGGGTTGAGGCCGGCGCGGCCGTCGACGACCAGGACCACCACGTCCGCCTCCTGCGCCGCCACCAGCGCCTGGAGGCGCACCGCCTTGCCCAGCTCCTCGCGCTCGTCGGCCTCGAAGCCCCCGGTGTCGAAGAGGAGGAAGCGGCGGCCGCCGTGGTCGGCGACCGCAATGTTCCGGTCGCGCGTCACACCGGGGGTCGGCGCCACCAGGGCGCGCCGCGAGCGGGTGAGGCGGTTGAACAGGGTCGACTTGCCGGTGTTGGGCCGCCCGACCAGCGCCACCACGGGCAGGTGCTCCATCTCCTCGGCGCGCGGCAGAGGGGTGTCGCGTCCGGCGGCGCGCGCCGGCCCGCGCGCGCCGCCCGACCGTGCGGCCTTCATAGACCGAACTCGCGCAGGCGTGCGACCTGTTTGTTCCAGTCCGCCTGCACGCGGACGAAGAGCTCGAGGAAGACGCGCGCGCCCACCAGCTGCTCGATCTCCGGACGCGCCGCCTGTCCGATCGCCTTGATCGTCTGCCCCCGCCGCCCCACCACGATGGGCTTCTGCGAGTCGCGCGCGACGTGGATCGTCGCCTTGATCACGACCAACCCCTTCTCGGGCTTCTCCTCGAACGAGTCGACCGTCACCGCCACGGCGTACGGAACCTCCTGCCGCAACTGCAGCATCGCCTTCTCGCGGATGATCTCGGCGGCGATCGCCCGCTCCGGCTCGTCGGTGATCTCGTCCTCCGGGTAGTAGCGCGGCCCTTCGGGCAGCGCCGCCTCGATCGCCCGCAGCAGGACGTCGACGTTTTCGCCGGTCAGGGCGCTGACCGGGATCAGCTCGCTGTCCGGGCACAGCTCCGAGAGCTGATGCAGGATCGGCAGCAGCTTCGTCTTCGGCCCGCTGTCGATCTTGTTGGGGGCGATGAGCACGCGCCGCGACGGCGGCAGCAGTGCCGCGATCTCGCGGTCGGTCTCGTCGAGCCCCCGCTCGGTGTCGACCAGCCACAGAACGACGTCGGCCTGTACCAGGCTTTGCTTCGCCTGCTCCACCATGCGCTGGTTGATGAGATCGCCGGCGCGATGAATCCCAGGGGTGTCGACGAACAGGATCTGCGCCTGCGGCAGCGTCTTGATCCCCAGCATGCGCCGGCGCGTCGTCTGCGGCTTCGGCGTGACGATGGCGATCTTGGTCCCGAGGATCCGGTTGAGCAGGGTCGACTTGCCTGCATTGGGACGGCCGACGATGGCGACGAAGCCGGAGCGATGGCCCGCGGGCAGCTCGCCGAAGAAAGGCTCCGGTCGGTCATCCGTCATGACGCTGGCTCTCCGAACCCGCCGCCCGCGGCCGCGGGCGGCCGCCGGCACGACCGTCCATCCGACCGGCCTCGCCCCGCCGGACGCTTGCGCTCAGAACTGCTGGTGAGCGCTGTCGAGATCGTGGCTCTTGGGCTCGATCGGGGTCCAGTTGGTCGTTTCGGGCCGCTTCAGTTGCAGGGGATCGCGCGCCAACCGCATCAGCAGGCCGGTCGGGATGACGCAGATCACGTAGACGACCAGCATCAAGAAGCGCGTCTGCACCACGCCGATCGCGTGCGCCGCCTTCTTCCATCGATCGAAGACCCGGCCGAAGAAGCCGCGCGCGCTCGTCTCGGCCTTGCTCACGGGCACAGCCCCGGCGGCCGTTGCCACACTTCCTTCTCGCATACCATTCCCTTATGTCAGCTCCTGCCAAGGCACTCAAGGAAAACTTTCGCTCACATCGCCGCCGGAGCGTGGCCCGGACGGAAGAGGACTTTCTTGTCCTTCACCACCAGCTGATCGCTCAGGAAGAGCTGCACCGCCTTGGACAGCACCTTGGCCTCCAGCTTCTTGCCGCGCTCCTTGACGTCGTCCAGCGTGTCCTCCCCCACCCGGATGTGGAAGACGTCCTGCAAGATCACCGGGCCCTGGTCGAGCTGCTCGGTGACGAAGTGGGCGGTGCAGCCCGAGACGCGAACCCCCTCCTCGAAGGCCTGTTTGTAGGCGTTCGCCCCCGGGTGGTAGGGCAGCAGAGAAGGGTGGATGTTGATGACCCGGTTGCGGTACTGCGCCACCAGATCCGGGCTGACGATCTGCATGTAGCGCGCCAGCACGACCAGATCAGGGCGGTGCTCGCGCAGCCGCTCGAGCAGAAAGGCCTGGTGCGCCGCCTTGTCGGTCGACGCCATCCACTCGAACGGGATGCCGGCGCGCTCGGCGATCGGGCGCAGAATCTCGTGGTTCGACAGGACGACGACGAAGTCGCCGGCTGCCTGTCCGGCGGCCTGATCCGCGAGCAGCTCCTCGAGGCAGTGCGCCTCCTTGCTGACCAGAACGGCGACGCGCTTGCGCTCCCGCTCGCCGTGCAGGCGCACCGAGATCTCCATGCGCACTTCTTCGCCGATCTGCTTGAGCCCGAGCACGAGCTCGTCGAGCGAGACGCTCACGTCGATCAGATCGACCAGCATGGTCATGATGAACAGGCCTTCGAGGACGCGTTGCTCGATGTCCTCGATGTTGACGTCGCACGACGCCAGGAAGGTGGAGATGCGCGCCACCACGCCCTTCTGGTCGCGACCGATGATCGAGATGACCGCGAGATTCTTCTGCCCCATGGATCGTCTTTCCGCAATCGATCCCTGTACCATTGCCGGATACGGATTGCGAGTCGAGGGCGGGCGGCGTGCCGTTTTCCCTGTCGGTCTCGCCAGCGGAATCAGCGGATCGGTCTGAATGGGCTGAGGCTGAGGCTAAGGCTGAGGCTGAGGCTGAGGGTGGTGCGCGCTCCGCGCGATTTTCGTATCAACCCTCAGCCTGAGCCTCAGCCTTAGCCTCAGCCTCAGCCTACGAAGCCCGGCGTAGCCGGGCGAGTCTCAGTCGATGCGGACGAACGGGTAGCGCCGGCGCAGGTCACGCGAGACCAGCGCCAGCCCGGCCACGTCGCCGACGACCTCGACGGCGAGCACCAGGTCGGGATCGGAGAAGGACACGCGGCAGGTGTCGCCGCGCTCGTGCAGCGCCGTGTGCACGAAATCGCCCAGACCGCGTTCGATCTCCTGCGTGTGGATGGCGCCCTTGTGCCCGCGTCTCTCGACGCGGACGTGGAAGCTGTGGCCCGCGATCCGATCCAGGAACGGCACCGCCTCCTCTTTCAGCCGCGCCTCGAAGCGCTCCGGTTCGATGGGGAAGGTGCGCTCCACCACCAACAGCTTCCCGAGCCAGGCTTCGACAAACGGCTGGCGCTCGAGCAGGGCGGCAACCCCGTCGAGAAAGGCGGCGGGGTCCTCGACGTGACCGAGCAGGACGTTGCGGAACCCGCCGCGGCGCAGGCGGACGAGGAACCGCAGCGCGCGCCGCAGGTCGCGCTGGGTGGCCGAGCGCGAGGTGACCACCGCGTTCCACTCCGCCGCCTCGGCGCGGCGCCCCGTTTCGTCTTCGAGCCCGGTCATTCTGAAAATACCGATGGCGCTCCTCGCCGCGTACCCGCACTCACCATCGTCGGTTCGAGACAGCGGGGCGAACGCGCGGGACGTCGCGTCGTTCCGAACCGATCTTCAGACCTCGATTCTCGAGGCGGCGATGCCGAGCAGGACCAGATTGCCGAGCAGGACGGCGCCGTTGAGCTGCACGGCGCGCGCGTGCAGGCGGTCGAACTCCTCCTTGACGGCGGGTGGCGCCGACTCCTGGTGCAGCTGCGGGCGCAGCTCGTGCGCGCGCGGTTGGATCACCACCCCTGCCCAGAGACTGGCGGCCAGCATGGCGGCGGCCAGCGCCGTAAAGGCGCCCCAGCGCACCGCCCTGTCGCGCGCGGCGCGCCACAGGACCGCGCCGGTGACTACGAGCAGCGCGCCGCAGACATAGGCCACCCTGTAGTAGTTCGGGAACAGCAGGCTCATGACCTGCCCCGCCTGCTCGGGAAGTCGGCCGAACACCGCCGGCGCCACGACGAAGGAAAGGAAGACCGTCTCGCCCACCCAGACGCCCAGAGCCAGGAGCTGAATCCACTTTACAACGGCGATCACGTCGCTCCTCACTGCAGATAGGACCCGCGCTTGGCGTCGTGGAGAGGCCGGCGGCCCTCGAAGCCGCCCTCGACCGGGTGCCAGTGCGTAATGTCCTTCTCTCCGTACTGCCAGCACAGGTACGCCACCTGGCCCTCGATCTCGGCGGGAAAGTCGACCAAGCCGAGGTCGAGGCCCTTGAACTCGCCGCCCGCAGCCTCGATCTCGCCCACCAGCTTCTTCATATCCTCCACCAGACGATGCAGCTCCGGCCGCTGCGCCAGTAGCTCCTCCTCTTCGAGGTCGGGCAGCGGGCGGTCGAGCTCGGCGGCCGCGGCATCCAGCGCTTGCCGCAGCTCGATACTGCGGCGCTGCATGCGCTCCATGATCATCTCCAGCTTGGGGATGAGCTCATTCGCCTCTTCAACGCTGAACAGGCGAACGCCGCTCTTCGGTTTGTTCACGAGAACACCTGCTGCTGCGCTCCTAACGGGAGCGCCCCGGCAAGTCAAATCACCCATCCGGTTGTTGGGAATCGATGCGTGTATTAGATTGTCGGCAATGTCGCGTGGCCCATTCGAGTGGGACGAGGACATCCAGCGCCTGGGGGAGCGAATCGACGACTTCTTCGACCGCGTGCTGGGTTTCGCCTCCTCCCCACGCTACGTCCTGCAGCACAGCTGGCGGCCGGCCGTCGACGTCTACGAGGTCGAAGGCGGCGTTCTGGTGATCGCCGAGCTCCCCGGCGTCGACGACCGCCAGCTGAGCGTCACCATCGACAACGGCCGCCTGCGCATCAGCGGAACCCGGAGGCCCCCCGACGTGGAGCACTGCGTCCAGCCGCTGCAGCTCGAGATCGACTACGGACCGTTCGAGAGACTGGTCACCCTGGCCGGGGACGTGGATCCGGAGAGCATCAGCGCCCGGTTCCGGTACGGCATGCTGGCCGTGCACGTCCCCTTGCGCAAACGCAAACAAACCGTCCACGTGCGGGTGAGCGAGACTGACGAGCCATGAGCGAATCCGAAGAGCGAGCGATCAATCCGAAGGACCGGGTCTTCGGCTTCGAAGAAGACCTGAGCGCCGTCAACGTCCCGGAGGAGCTGCCGGTTCTGCCGCTGCGCGGCGTCGTGGTGTTTCCCTCCGCGATCGTGCCGCTTCTCATCTCTCGCGGTCCCTCCCTCAAGGTCGTGGAGCAGGCGCTGGCCGGCGACCGCATGCTGGCGCTGGTGACGCAGAAGAAGCCGGAGGACGAGAGCCCGTTGGCCGAGGACCTCTACACGCGCGGCACCGCCGGACGCATCCTCAAGATGCTGAAGTACCCGGACGCCAGCGTCCGCATCCTGGTGCAGGGCCTGCGCCGCATCGAGTTCATCGAGTACACGCAGACCGAGCCACACTTCCGCGCCCGCATCCGGCAGCTCGACGACGCCTACGGCGGCGAGCAGAACCTCGACGCCATGCAGGCGCACATGGTGAACCAGTTCGGCAAGTTCGTCTCGATGATCCCCTACCTGCCCGACGAGTTGCAGGTGGTGGCGATGAACATCAAGGACGCGGGCAAGGTCACCGATCTGATCGCCTCGAACCTGAACATCTCGATCGAGGAGAAGCAGGAGCTGCTGTCGACGCTCGAGGTGCGCAAGCGCCTCGAGCAGCTGTCGACCATCCTGAACCGCGAGATCGAGCTGCTGGAGCTGGGCTCGAAGATCCAGTCTCAGGTGCAGGACGAGCTGTCGAAGAGCCAGAAGGACTTCTATCTGCGCCAGCAGATGCGCGCCATCCAGAAGGAGCTCGGCGAGGGCGACTCGCGCGAGTCGGAGATCGGCGACCTGTTGCAGAAGCTGCAGGAGGCGAACCCGCCCGAAGAGGCGCGCAAGGCGGCCGAGCAGGAGATCGAGCGCCTGCGCATGATTCCGGTCGAGTCGGCCGAGCACACCGTGGTCCGCACCTACCTCGAATGGATCGTCAACCTGCCGTGGTCGGTGTCGACGGAAGACAACCTCGACATCCCGCATGCCCGCAAGGTGCTCGACGAGGATCACTACGATCTCGAGAAGATCAAGGACCGCATCCTGGAGTTCCTGGCGGTGCGCAAGCTGAAGAAGGACTCCAAGGGGCCGATCCTCTGCTTCGTTGGGCCGCCGGGCACCGGCAAGACGTCGCTCGGCCGGTCGATCGCGCGCGCCATGGAGCGCAAGTTCGTGCGCATCTCGCTCGGCGGCATGCGCGACGAGGCGGAGATCCGCGGCCACCGCCGCACCTACATCGGCTCCCTGCCCGGCCGCATCATCCAGAGCCTGCGAACGGCGAACTCCAACAACCCGGTCTTCATGTTCGACGAGATCGACAAGCTCGGCGCCGACTTTCGCGGCGATCCGGCCTCGGCGCTGCTCGAGGTCCTCGACCCGGAGCAGAACAACTCGTTCCAGGACCACTACCTCGACGTCCCCTTCGATCTGTCGAAGGTGATGTTCATCACCACGGCGAACCTGCTCGATCCGATCCCGCCGCCGCTGCGCGACCGCATGGAGGTCATCGCTCTCGCCGGCTACACGGACCAGGACAAGCTGCACATCGCCCGCCAGCACCTCATCCCGAAGCAACAGACGGAGAACGGCATCGCGGCGGACAACGTGGAGTTCACCGACGAGGGCCTCCTCTACCTGATCCATCAGTACACGCGCGAGGCCGGACTGCGGAACCTGGAGCGCGAGATCGGCAGCATCTGCCGCAAGGTCGCGCGCCGCATCACCGAGGGGAAGCCCGAAAAGGTGATCGCGACTGCCGAGACGATCCGCGAGCTGCTCGGCCCGGAGCGATTCTTCCCCGAGGTCGCCGAGCGGACCGGTGAGCCGGGCGTGGCGACGGGCCTGGTGTGGACGCCGATGGGGGGCGACATCATCTTCATCGAGGCCACCAAGATGTCAGGCACCAAGGGCCTCATCCTCACCGGCCAGCTCGGCGACGTGATGAAGGAATCGGCGCAGGCCGCTCTCAGCCACATCCGCTCGCGCGCCGACCGCCTCGGCATTCCACCCGACTTCTTCGAGAACCAGGACATCCACATCCACGTCCCCGCCGGCGCCGTGCCCAAGGACGGCCCCTCGGCCGGCGTCACCATCGCCACCGCCCTCGCCTCCCTCCTGACACAACGCCCCGTCCGCCACGACGTCGCCATGACGGGCGAGATCACGCTGCGCGGCAAGGTCCTGCCGGTCGGCGGCGTCAAGGAGAAGGCTCTCGGCGCGCGCCGCGCCGGCATCAACATCATCATCCTGCCGCGCCGCAACGAGAAGGACCTCGAGGAGATCCCGGAAGAGGTGCGCCGCGAGATGACCTTCCACTTCGTCGACAACGTCGAGGAGGTGTTCGAGCTCGCCCTCGAAGGAGCGACTCCCGCCCAGCAGCTGCGCGCCGCGTCCCAGTCCTGAGCGGGCTCCGCAGGCAAAGGCGAAGGCTCAGGCTCGGGCTGAGGATCGAAAAGAGCGGGCGCTGCGCGCCCTGCCCTTTGCTCGGGCCCGAGCCGGGGCGGGCAGAGGCGGTCGCGGCGAGTCGGGCAGCCGTCACACCAGTCCGTGCACCTTGGCGAAGGGGTCCCACGACGCATCCCGATGCCACTCATACTCGGTCTGCGTTGCCAGCGTCTCGCTCACCTGCGCGCCGGCGAGCCGCTGGATCACCGCCAGCGCCATGTCGATTCCCGCGCACACGCCGGACGAGGTGACGAACTTTCCGTCCTCGACCCAGCGCGCCTCCTTCACCCACTCGACCTTCGGACCGCAGCTCGCCACCCAACCGAACCAGGCCTTGTTGGTGGTCGCCCGCCGGCCATCGAGGACGCCCGTCTGCGCCAGCAGCGCCGTGCCGGTGCACACCGTCATGGCGATCTCCGCTTCGCCGGCGCACTTTTCGAGAAACCCGAGCATAGCGGGGTTCTCGACCTCGGTGCGCGAGCCGATCCCGCCCGGGACCAGGATCAGGTCGAGCTTCGGGCAGTCGTCGAAGCCGTGCTCGGCGACAGCTTGCGGGCCCTGCGCGCTCGCCACCGGTCCGGCGTGCTGCGCGATCGTCTTGATCTCCACGACGCCGGTCAGGTGTCCGAACATCTCCAGCGGCCCGAACATGTCGAGCAACTCGAACCCCGGATAGAAAACCGCTCCCAATACCTTCGTCTTTTGCTCCGCCATCATTCCTCCTCCAAAATTTAGGGCCGCGCGGTACCGTGCCGAATTGTCCACGGGCTGCTGGCGTCTGGGTCCCCTCTCCCAGCCGGGAGAGGGAGCCAGACTGCTCGCGCGCATTTTCATGAGTCTTTGCCTCATCTGCGGTTCGGATCACCCATGTACCGTGGTTGTCCGCCTCTCCCCTTCGTGATCTTCGTGTCCTTCGTGGTTGCCTTTTCAGCCTCCGTCAGGCGCTGGTGCGCTCGAAACGGCGGCGGTAGTCCTGCGGCACGACGCGCAGGTGGCGCTGGAACGTGCGCCGCATGCGCTCGGCGCTGCCGAAGCCGCACGTCCCCGCCACCTCGTCGATCGACAGCCGCGTTTCCTCGAGCGTGCGCCGCGCCCGCTCGATGCGCGCCCGCTCGAGGAACTTGGCCGGCGTCACGCCGGTCTCGCGCAGGAAGACGCGCGCGAAGTTGCGCGGGCTCATGGCGGCGCGCTCCGCCAGCCGCTCGACGGTCAGGTCCTCGTCGAGGTGCTCGAGGATCCACTCCGGCAGATCCCGGAGCGGACCGCGCGGGATCACCTGCGCCGCGAGATGGCTGCTGAACTGCGACTGGCCGCCGGGACGCTTGAGGAAGAGAACCAGCCCTCTCGCCACCTCCAGCGCCAGCTTGCGGCCGAGATCCTCCTCGACCAGGGCGAGGGCCAGATCCATCCCGGCGGTGACACCGGCCGAGGTGTAGATGCCGCCGTCGCAGACGAAGAGCGCGTCCGCCTCGACCTGGACACTCGGGAACTGTCGCGCCAAGGCGTCGGCCGAACGCCAGTGCGTCGTCGCGCGGCGGTCGTCGAGCAACCCCGCCGCGGCGAGGACGAAGGCGCCGGTGCACACCGACCCGAGACGCCGCACGCGCGGTTCGATGCGCCGCAGCCAGCGCCGGATCTCGGCATCGGAGGCCGCTTCTCGCGCGTCTCCCCCCGCGACGAGCAGCGTATCCACTCCGCTCCGCACCGCGCCGTACGCCCGTTCTGCGTACACCGTGATGCCGGAGTGCATGCGAATCGGCCCCCTCTGCGCGGCCAGGATCTCGATCGTATACGGCGGCGGCGCCTTCGGGTCGTCGACCGCGCGATAGCGGCTCGCGGTGGCGAAGACCTCCAGCGGTCCGATGACGTCGATGGCATTGGCCCCGTCGTACGCCAGCATGCAGACCCGCCGCGGTGTGCTGGCGCGGGGAGATCGGTCCCGCGTCATGGCGCGATCCTAGTGTAGTGCCTCAGAAAGCCTCTACAGAAATCCCACAATGGGAGGGCGAGCCGTCTGGCTTGCACAGTGCGGCTCTCCCTGTTTTGCGTCAGCCGGTCCATAAGCCCAAGTTGAGACACTACATTAGGTGGGTGCGGTGCTGTCTGCAATGACAAGCTACCGGCAAAAACGGACAAGACGAACGGCCGGTCTTCGGCATGCTCGGTTCCGCCGGTTGCGCCGCGTCGGCGCGGCACCGTACTCTCGATCGGCGACGGAGGTCGGCATGGCGGAGAGAGAGCTGCAGACGAGCGCGGCGTTTCGCGAGCTGATGGATCTCGTGCGCGAGGCGGACGGGATCTTCCTCGCCGGGCCGCGCGCCGTCGACGACGTCTCGGCCCTGGAGGGCTATCGCTGGCTGACCGAGATCCTCTCCGTCGCCCTCGAGTGCTACCTGTGGGCCGATCCGGCGCGGCCGACCATCGTGCCGATCGCCGGGCCGAGCATGCCGACGCGCAAGTGGGGCGGCGACAACAGCGACTCGTACTACGGCTTCGCGCCGCTCGATCCGGCGCGGTCCTACCGCGTCCGCGGCCGCCGCGGCGACAGCTGCTACCTGTCGCTGACCGTGTACGGCGGTCCGCCGGACGGGCGTTGGTCGAGCCGCATCGTCGGCACGCTCAACGACCGCGACCTCGCCTTCGACGCGGACGGCTCGTTCGAGATCGCGCTCGCTCCCGGCGTTCGGCCGGCGGGGGCGCGCAACTGGTTGAAGCTGGAGCCGGACAGCGTAGCGCTCGTGACCCGCGACTACCTCATCCATCCGAGCCGCGGCGAGCCGACGCGCTGGGCGATCGAGGCCCTCGATCCGGTTCCTCCGCCGCGCGCCGACGACGCCGATCTGGCGCGCCGTTTTCGCGCCGCCGCCAACTTCCTGCGCGATCTCCTCGCCATCAACCCGCTGCCGGTGAACCCGGAGCTGATCAACTGCGTCGGCGAGCCGTACCCGGTCCCGCAGCAGACCTACGGCTGGGCGGCCGGCGACGCGTCGTACGCGATGGGACGCTTCGATCTGGCACCGGAGCAGGCGCTGGTTCTGGAGGGACGCTCGCCGCCGTGCGCCTTCTGGAACATGTGCCTGTGGAACCCGTATATGCAGACTTACGACTACCGCTACGAGCGGGTCACCATCAACGGCGGGCAGGTGGAGCACGAGAAGGACGGCTCATGGCGCATCGTCATCGCCGCGCGGGATCCGGGAGTGCCCAACTGGGTGTCGACCGCCGGCCACCGCGCCGGGCTGATCTGGTTCCGCTGGTTTCTGGCCGAGGACCTGCCGCCGCGCCCACGCGCCACCGTCGTCTCGATCGCCGACCTCGCCCGCTGACCCGGGGCGCTTTCGCTACGCGAGGCGCAACACCGGTGCCTTGACTCGGCATCCGATCCGCAGACTGCCTCGGTCGCCGCCATCGGCATCGTCAAGGACAAGCCCTTCGCGCCCGACGTGCCACCTCCTTCTCCTTTCCAATCGGTTCTGCAGCCGCTCCTTCTCGATCTCGAGGGGCGCGGGGACGAAGCCCCGCACCGACAATGGGGGTCCACCCGAGGGGCGGCGGGGGCGTCCGGCGGGATTCCGGAATCCGGTCGGAGACAAGAAGCCCCTCCGCCTCCCCTTTGATCACAAGGACCCCGGTTTGTTCTGTGCGGGGCTTGCGCCCCTGCGACCCCACCGGGGAGGGAACCGCTCAGACGCCGCGGTTCCCTCCCCGCACCCCTCTCTCCGGTGGCTCCGCTCCGAGGCGAATGTGCTTCCCCTTTGAGCACCGGAGTTGGCGGTCGGCGCGCGTAGCGGGATCCGCCTCACTGCCTGAATCTACGCGCCACTGACGGGAGCTGACTCCCTTGGTCTCGCGCACGGCTTCACCACCGCGCCACTCTCTGCCGATCTCGCTCTCCCGCCTCTTCGAAAGGTCGAGCCTCGTTTGTTTTCTGATTTCCGAACCCAACAGCCAACAGCTCAACAACGTAACAACCTGCCCTGTCCCGCCTCTTCGAAAGGTCGAGACCTTGGAGTTTTGATTTCCTTCAAGACCCAACAACCAACAGCTCAACAACGTAACAACCTGCACTTCAGGCTTGGCTCGAGACGACCAGTCCGACGAACGAGGCGAAGAGGAGAGTCGTGAAAACGACGCGCGGAAGGCCAACGTTTCGATGGTGAACCACGAAATGTCCGTTTCGATCATACGTCGTCTCACCGGTCTTCGTCAGCTTGTCGTACTGGAACCATTGGGTGACCAGGGTAGCGAGGGGGAAGCCGACTCCGATGCCGGCGAGCCAGACCCGATACGAGCGCTGAAACGCACGCTGAGCGTCGAGCTGCTTCCCGTCGTCGCCCGTGACGCGGATCCTCAGCAGCCACTTGCCCGGCGTGTACCCCCATGTGGACAGCAGCAGCGCCTCGACCGGAACCCACAGAAAGAGGGTCAGCATTCCGTAACCGGCGCCGTTCGTCGTTTCGAACGAGAAGCCGAGCAGCCCGAGGACGATCCCCAGGAGCAGGACGGCAACGATCATGTCCAGGTTCCGTGCCCAGTAGCGGACCCACGGGCGAACCTGCCCTCCAGATTCCCGAGAAGCAGGAAGTGGCGGCGGCGTGGCGGTGGGAGGAAGCGGCTCTGGGCCGGGACGGAGCTGGATGAAGGCGTGCCGCAGCTCCGGCACGGCGGCCGCAGCCGTCCATTCACCGAGGCCCGGGTGCCAGATGAGTGTTTCGGCCGAGATCTTCCCGGCGTCGAGGAGCAGCTCGACCTCCGATTTCGAGAACGGCCCATGCCGCTCCGTTCCGTCTGCGACGTACCAGCTGTCCGACATGCACCCTCCCTTCCGATTCGACTTTCATTCTCGCCGCACGAAATGTCACCACCAGATAGCCAGCTTCCCGCCAATGCGCCAGCGCCGATCGAGCGCGCAGCGGCATGGCGCTGGCGCGCACGAGCGCTGTGGCTCGCGCTCTTGATCACCACCGCTCAGATCTGACAGGAGTCGCACATGACCATCCAGGTTCGACAGACAGGCGACGGCGATCCGTTCGAGCTCGACGTGGAAGTGCGCGAAGGCGGCGGGCAGACGCGGCATCGGGTCACCGTCCGTCGCGACACCCTGGCCCGGCTCGCACCGGGGCGCGGCGCCGAGGAGTTGGTCCGCGCCGCCTTCACCTTCCTGCTCGAACGCGAGCCGAAGGAGTCGATCCTGTCGCGCTTCGACGTGACGGTGATCGGCCGCTACTTCCCCGAGTTCGAGCGCGAGATCGGAGCTATCTGGGGAAGTGAAGCCTTTGGTGAGCGAGTGAGCCGGGTGCGGGTCAGCCGGTGCGAGGTATGGCCCAACAATTCGATCCACCGGCGCGCGGCAACCCGTCATGCCCGCGGAAGCTGGCCGCGTCGAGGACTTCTGCCCCGGGCCGTGCTTCTTCACTGGCGTCCCCGACGTCGAGCAGCGCTGAGCCGCGGCGAGGCGAACGACCGTGATCGGCGCTGGCCGTTCCGAGCGCCATCGTGCCGGAAGAATCGAGCTATCTCGTCAATACCGCTCATCCTTCCTTTGCCCGCCTGAAATTCGGAAGACCCGTGCCCTTTCTCCTCGACCCGCGCCTGGGTCCGTGACGCCATCGAATGTCGCCCCTCCGGCGACAGGCGATCCGGCGGGTGGCACGAGTCGATCCAGCGCGGGCCGCGATAGCCGCCCAGCCGGTTCAACAGGCGAGCCACCTTGCCCCGCGACACGAGGTTGAACAGCCAGGAGGGCACGGCTCGACGGGTCAGCAGATGGACCCGCCGACCGTCGGTGCAGAGCCTCATTTCGAGCTGAGTGGCGATCTCGCCGAGCGCCTTCAGTGTGTAGAAGGAGACGTGCTGGCCCCGTTCTCCGGCGCGAAGTACCACCACTCGCCAGGTCGAGGAGTCGGCCTGGGAGACCAGCTCGGTCGTGAATAGGACGCTGCCCGACAGGCGCACCAGCCTCGCCGAATCACCGGCAGCGGCTCCTCGATGTGCTCGAACACCTCGAAGGCGGTCACCAGATCGTACCGGGCTCCTTCGTCGACGCCGCCTTCCCATCCGGCCGCGTAGCGATTCGCGGCATACTCGTCGTACCAGTAGAAGGCGAGTCCCGCCTGGCGCATGAGCTGGACGAGGATGCCGTACCCTCCGCCGTAGTCGAGAAACCGACCGCGCGGATCGAAGAACGCCCGAATCACCGCGACGGTCTTGTGGGCGAGCAGAAAGTTCCTGTTCCACAGGCCGGGACAGTCCACCGGGGCTCCGGGCGTCGGCCTCCGCGAGCCAGTGCGGCGTCTCGGTCTGCACGAAGCCGCAGCGCACGCACTGAAAGTACCTGCACGTCGTACTCCCCGAGCACCCGGCAGGCACCAATCGTCTCGGTCACCTGCCGGCAGATGCGACAGGGAGGCATCGGGGGCGCTGTTTCTCTCGTCACGTGTCACCAGAGCCAGGATGCGGCAGGGATACCACGTCGACACAGGCATCGAGAACTGCTCCGATGGGCTGCGACACGGAGCTTCGATGCGGGAACCCAGACCGAGCAAGGACGCGCTCCAGGCCGCCGCCGGCAAGACCGTCCCGGACCTCATCGCGCCCGGCCTGCGGGTGCTGTTCTGCGGCATCAACCCGGGACTGTACTCGGCCGCCGCCGGACATCACTTCGCGCGGCCCGGCAACCGATTTTGGCGAGCGCTGCATCGGGCGGGCTTCACCGACAGGCTGCTGCAGCCGCACGAGGAACGCGCGCTGCTGGGCTACGGGTGCGGGATCACCAACATCGTGGCGCGGGCGACCGCCGGCGCCGCCGAGCTGTCGGCGGACGAGCTGCGGGAGGGAGGGCGGCGCCTGGCGCGCAAGCTGCGGCGCTATCGCCCCGGATGCGTCGCCGTGCTCGGCATACAGGCCTATCGAGCCGCCTTCGGCCGGCCCGAGGCGCAGATCGGGCCCCAGGCCGAGGTGGTCGCCGGCGTTGCGCTGTGGGTGCTGCCGAACCCGAGCGGGTTGAATGCGCACTATCAAGTCGACGATCTGGCCCGGTTGTTCCGCGCCCTGAAAGACGCCGCCGGCTGAGGCAGAGGACCTTCTCTTCGGAAGCGCGGAGAGAGGGAAGCGGACTTCGCACAGACAGTCATACCGCGGGCTCACGTCCGCAACCCAACAACGGGCTGTGGATTCCCGCTTGAAGATTGCGGGAATGACGGGCTCTGCCCCGGACCGTCATGCCGGCAGTCTTCTAGCCGGCATCCAGGTGGGGGCGGCCTCGCCTGCACCTTTGCCCCTCTGAAAGGAGAGCC
The DNA here is from genome assembly GCA_963721115.1 of uncultured bacterium. GTDB lineage: Bacteria > Desulfobacterota > Binatia > HRBIN30 > CADEER01 > CAVRIA01. The sequence continues at coordinate 1,142,362 of CAVRIA010000006.1, read as the reverse complement.
GGCTCAGGCTTGGGCTTGGGCTCAGGCTCAGGCAAAGAGTCGCGTTTGATGGGCATCTCGCGCCGGCGTATGGTTTCGGCCTGACACGTGATCCCACCGTAAAGTGACGCAACCAGAAGTGACGCAACCAGAGGAGACGGCGATGCGAAGGAGAGCGGTGCTCGGACGGACGATGGCGGAGTCGACGGCGGCCTACGAGCCCCTTCCCCGCCCACCCGACGGCGCGCCGAACGTCGTGCTCGTCCTCCTCGACGACCTCGGCTTCGCTCAGCTCGGCTGCTTCGGCTCCGACGTCGAGACGCCGGCCATCGACGGCGCCGCCGCGGCCGGCGTGCGCTTCAACCGTTTCCACGTCACGGCGCTGTGCTCGCCGACGCGCGCCTGCGTGCTCACCGGACGCAATCACCACGCCGTCGGCATGGGGTTCCTCACCGACATTCCCATCGGCTTGCCCGGCTACAATGCCCGCATCCCCGCCAGCGCCGGCACGCTGCCCCGCGTCCTGCGCGATGCCGGCTACAGCACCTTCGCCGTCGGCAAATGGCACCTGGCGCCGCGCTGGGAGCAATCGGCTTCCGGGCCGTTCGAGCGCTGGCCGCTCGGCCTCGGCTTCGAGCGCTACTACGGCTTCCTCAACGGCGACACCAACCAGTGGACGCCCGAGCTGGTGCGCGACAACGGCTTCGTCGACCCGCCGCGGACGCCGGAAGAGGGCTACCACCTCACCGAGGACATGGCCGACACGGCGATTCGGATGATTCAGGACCAGCAGCAGGCGACGCCGCGCAAGCCGTTCTTCCTCTACTTCGCCCCCGGCGCGACGCACGCGCCGCACCAGGCGCCGCCCGCCTGGATCGAGCGCTACCGCGGGCGCTTCGCGGACGGCTGGGAGAGCTGCCGCGAGCGCACCTTCGCGCGCCAGGTCGAGACGGGAATCGTCCCGGCCGGGACGATGCTCACCGAGCGCCCGGCGTGGGTTCCGTCCTGGGCCGAGCTGCCGGCCGAGCAGCGGCGCCTGTTCGCGCGCGGCATGGAGGCCTTCGCCGGCTTCCTGTCGCACACCGATGCGCAGATCGGCCGCGTGCTCGACTTCCTCCAGACCCTCGGCGTTCTCGACGACACGCTGGTCCTGATCGCCTCCGACAACGGCGCCAGCGCCGAGGGCGGCCCGATCGGCTCGCTCAACGAGCACCGCTTCATCCACGATCGGCTCGACGACATCGGCGACACGCTGGCGCGCATCGACGATCTCGGCGGCTTCCGCGCCTACAATCACTACGCCTGGGGTTGGGCCTGGGCGGGCAACACGCCGCTCCGCCTGTGGAAGCGCTACACCTGGCTCGGCGGCGTGCGCACGCCGCTGGTCGTTCGCTGGCCGCGCCGCGTCGCCGGCGCGGGCGCGATCCGCCCGCAGTTCTGCCACGCGGTCGACCTGATGCCGACGATCCTCGAGGCGGCGGGAGTCGAGGCGCCCGAGACGATCGCCGGCGTGAACCAGCAGCCGCTCGACGGCGCTTCCTTGCTGCCGGTGCTCGTCGACCCGGCGGCGCCGGCGCCGCGGCGGACGCAGTACTTCGAGATGCTGGGGAGCCGCGCCATCTACCACGACGGCTGGAAGGCGACGACCGACCACGTCGGCCCGCAGCTCACCGTCGAGCTCGAGCGCGTCGCCGGCAGCCACGACCTCGACAAGGACCACTGGGCGCTCTTCGACCTCGAGAAGGACTTCGCGGAGGCGCACGACGTCGGCGCGCAGAACCCCGAGCGCCTGAAGGCCCTGACCGAGCTGTGGTGGGCGGAGGCCGGGCGCAACAACGTGCTACCGGTGACCGACTCGTTCCTCGGCCGGGTGACCGCGCTCGAGCCGTCGCCGTGGGGACCGCGCTGGCGCGCCGTGCTGCGCCCCGGCGGCGGCCCGGTCTCGGAAGACGCGCTGCCGCCGCTCGGCGGCGGCTTCCGGCTGCTGGCGGAGATCGAGATCGGCGCCAGCGCCGCGGGCGTGCTCTGTGCCCTGGGCGACTGGAACAACGGCTGGGCGTGGTATCTGCTCGACGGCGTGCCGGTGCTCGTCTTCAACCTCCTCGGCGAGGTTTTCCGCTACGCCTCGGACCGGCCCCTGGCCGCGGGCCGGCGCAACCTGGTGATCGAGTACGACTGGGCGGGGAAGACGAGCCGCATGAAGCTGGCCGCCGACGGCGACGTCGTCGCCGAGGGACCGATGCCGCGGCGCATGCCGATGCGCTGGCAGATCGGCGGTGCCGGCCTGCTCGTCGGCCGCGACCGCGGCTTCCCGGTCTGCGACGACTACCGGCCGCCGTTCCCGTTCACGGGCACGATCGAGCGCCTGGTGCTCGAGGTCCCCGCCCTCGCCCCGCGCGACGCGGTGCAGGAGACGGCGGCCGCCCTGCACCGGGAGTGAGACGAAGCGGCTCTGTACAAGAATTCTCTTCCAATCCTCGCCTGTGCCTTTGCCTCTCCGAAAACAGGAGCAAAAATTCAGGCAAAGGCGAGGCTCAGCAAAGGCACAAGAAACCCTCTGGAGGCGTGTCCGCACCGTTCTCGAGACCTCTTCCCCATGCGGCTGATTTGGACAAGAGTGACCGCACGACATCGACGCGGAGGTGAACCATGATCGATCTGCACTTCTGGCCCACGCCGAACGGGAAGAAAGTGACGATCCTGCTCGAGGAGTGCGGGCTGCCGTATCGGATCGTCCCCTGCCGCATCGGGCAGGGCGACCAGTTCGAGGAGGAGTTCCTGCGCATCAGCCCGAACAACCGCATGCCGGCCATCGTCGATCACGACCCCGCCGGTGGCGGCGAGCCGATCGCCGTCTTCGAGTCGGGGGCGATCCTGATGTACCTGGCAGAGAAGGCGGGCCGCTTCTACCCGCAGGAGCTGCGGGCGAGGTACGAGGTCGTCCAGTGGGTGATGTGGCAGATGGCGAATCAGGGGCCGAAGACGGGCGAGTGCGGCCACTTTCGCCGCCTCGGCGATTCGCAGGGCGATCAGTCCTACGCCGTGCGCCGCTTCACCGACGAGGTCAATCGATTGTACGGCGTGATGAACAATCGCCTCTACGACCGCCGCTACCTGACCGGCGACGAGTACACGATCGCCGACATGATCTGCTACCCGTGGACCGTCGGCTGGGCGAACCAGGGCCAGGACATCGACGAGTTCCGCTACTTCAAGCGCTGGTTCGAAGAGATCGGCGCGCGCCCGGCGGTGCAGCGCGGCATGGCAGCCGGCGCCGACCTCTCCGCCGACCCGTCGAAGCTCTCCGCCGAGGAGAGGGAGCGCCTGCAGAAGCTGCTGTACCACCAGCGCGCCCGCCCCGCCCCCGAGGGCGGCCTGCTATAGCCGCCGTCAGGCGGCGCGCTCCAGCTCCCATACCAGGGCGACGGGAATCCCGACCCACGCCGACCGGAACGCGGCTTCGTCGAACGTGACGAGCCCGCCCGAGAGAGCGTTGAGGTCTTCCTCCTCGATGGCGGGCTCGACGCAGCCCACGACGTCGAGCCCCGCCCTGCGGAACGCTTCGATGTATCGACCGTGCGGATGGTGAAAGGTCTCGACGTTTCCGGCCACGCCGTCGGCGCCGACGAAGAAGCCGCTGCCGCCGAGGAGCACCATCGTCGGATGGAAGTCCGAAAGGACCAGCCGGCCACCCGGACGCAGCACCCGCGCCAGCTCGGCGATCGCCGCGCCGATCTCCCGACTGTGCGTGAGGGCCAGCGCGCAGACGGCGACATCCACGCTCCCGGTCTCCAGCGGAAGCGCCTCCAGCTTGCCGATGCGAAAGTCGGCGTCGGGCACTCGCGCGCGCGCCTTCTCCAGCATCTCCGCCGTGGCGTCGATACCGGTCACCCGATGCCCGCGCGACCGAAGGTACGCGGCATGGCGCCCCGTGCCGCACGCCGCATCGAGGGCGACGCCGGGCGGGCACTGGTCGATCATGGCGCGCACGACCGGCTCCTCGACGCGGATCAACGGGTTGGGAGCCGCGTCGTAGGTTGCCGACCATCGCGCGTAGCCCGCCTCGACGTTCAGGCGCGGAACCTCGAACCGGATCGACATCGGCGCCTCGCTCGGCGCGCCGGCGACTCGCGCCAGCCGGTCGACTCGGCGCTCGAGCTGATCACCGCCCGCGTCGAGCCAGGTGCGCAGCAGAGCGAGGCCCTCGGTGCCCAAAACGTAGTAGCCAGCGCTCACCATCGACAAATCCCCCCTCGTCGTTCAAGATCCAATTTCCGAACGCGAGTCGCAACTCCGTTCTGGGACGTCGTGTGGAGAATGGTCAACGAGGAGATCCCGGCCTTCCCACTCCCGCTCCGGGCACTGGAGAACGAGACCTGACGGCCCCGCATCCCCCGAAAATGGAAAACCCCTTGCGGCGCAAGGGGTTTTTAAGCGCGCCCTGGCTGATTCGAACAGCCGACCTTCTGATTCGTAGTCAGACGCTCTATCCATCTGAGCTAAGGGCGCGTGTCCGACGAACGGGCTGGGTCTACCATGGGACTGTGGGCGAGACAACCCGGGGAGGAGAGGAACCCGACCAGTGACCGGTTGTCCAATCGCCCAAACGACCGCGGGTTGTTCGGTTGTTGAGTTGTTCAGTTGTTGGGGGCTCAAGAACCAAGAACCAACAACCCAACAACCTCCTGTTGCGAGGCGGTGGCGGGCGTGGTGGGGTGGAAGCGGAGAGGAGGTGACATGATCGTTTTCATCACGGGGGCTTCGAGCGGGATCGGGGAGGCGACGGCGCGCGCGTTTGCGCTCTTGAATGCGAAGCTGGTCCTGGCGGCGCGGCGAGTGGAGCGGCTTCGCGCACTTGCGAAGGAGCTGCCGGTGGAATGCCATCTGATCGAGCTCGACGTGCGCGACCGCGCCGCCGTGCACCGGGCGGTCGAGGCGCTACCGGAACCCTTTCGCGACGTCGATGTCCTGGTCAACAACGCCGGCCTGTCGCGCGGCCTGGCGCCGATTCACGAGGGCTCGGAGGACGACTGGGACGAGATGATCGACACCAACGTGAAAGGCCTGCTGTACGTCACCCGCGCCGTGCTTCCGGGCATGGTGGCGCGCGGGCGCGGCCACGTGATCAACCTCGGCTCGGTGGCCGGACACGAGACCTACCCGAACGGCAACGTCTACTGCGCCAGCAAGGCCGCCGTGCGAGCGATCAACAAGGGGCTGCGCCTCGATCTGCTCGGCACCGGCATCCGCGTCAGTAGCGTCGATCCGGGCCTGGTGCCGACGGAGTTCAGCGAGGTCCGCTTCCACGGCGACCGCGAGCGCGCCGGCAAGGTCTACGAAGGGACCCGCCCGTTGTCGGCGGCCGATTGCGCCGAGGCAATCGTCTGGTGCGCCACCCGCCCGCCCTCGGTCAACGTCGAGGACATGCTCCTCATGCCGACCGACCAGGCCGCGGCGACGATGGTGCACCGAGGGGGAAAGGGGCGTGACCGGTGACCAGGGCCGGAAGTGTGCCAGTGAGCCAGTGTGCCAGTGAGCCAGTGTGCCGGTTAGCCAGTTAGCAGGTTAGCCAGTTGGGCAGTTAGCCGGTGGCCTATCCTTCCGACCGGCTCACCGGCTCACCGGCTGACTGGCTCACCCGACAATCGCGCATTACCCGTCCACCCGTCACCGGTCACCGGCCACCGGTCACGCCCCTATCCTCCTGCGCAGGAACTCTACCGCGCGGGGCCAGGCGATCTCGGCGATGCGCGGGCGGTAGGCTTCGGGGCGGGTGTCGTTGAAGAAGGCGTGGCCAGCTCCTTCGTAGACCTCGATCTCGAAGGTCTTGCCCGCCTTTTTCAGGATCGAGCGCAGCTCGTCGACGTCCGCCCGCGGGATCAGAGCGTCCTCGGCGCCGAAGAGGCCCAGGTACGGACAGTGCAGGTGCGGCGCCAGATCGAGCGGGCTGCTCGGCTTGGTCTCGTTCGTCTCGGCATAGCGGAGCATGCCGTACCAGCTCACGCAGGCGGCGAGCCGCTCGCAGGAGCAGGCAGCCATGAGCGCGTACTGGCCCCCCATGCAGAACCCGGTGATGCCGATCGCGTTGGCGCGCACGTCGCGGCGGTCGGCGAGGAAGCGCACCGCCGCGTCCAGATCGGCCAGCACCCGCCTGTCGGGCAGCGCGCGGATCCAGCGCAGCGCCGCCGCGGGATCGGCCAGCTCGGGCGCGGCCTCGCGGCTGTACAGGTCGACGGCGAAGGTGAAGAACCCCTCGCGCGCGAAGCGGCACGCCACGTCGCGGTAGTGATCGTACAGGCCGCGGACATCCGGGATCAGCACCAGACCGGGATGCGGGCCTTCTCCGCCCGGACAGGCGGCACAGCCGCGCAGAACGTCGCCGTCGCGTTCGAACGTCAGATCCTCGATCCTGATGGCCATGCGGAGCGATCCTGTGATTCAGTGTTCAGGTGCTGTAGCCCAGATCCACGATCTGCCAGAAGATTTCAACACGAAGGACGCGAAGAGAACGAAGGACACGAAGAAGAGCCGGAAGAGCCGATTATACGGAAGTCCACCGCCAGTGCGGTTCAGTCTGGATCGGTCTATTCCCTCCTGCTTCTCGTGCCTTCGTGACCTTCGTGTCCTTCGTGGTTGCATTTTCTTCCTGCTCTTCGAGCGAACGCAGTCTCATGTCGACTTCGTGGTGAAGACTTCTGTCGGATCAAGGTCAGCACACCAGCACTGGAACACTCCCTCACCAATACCCATCATCCACGAAGCTGACGTACCGCCCCTTGCCGATCACCACGTGGTCGAGGACGCGCACGCCGACCAGCTCACCGACCTCGCGCAGGCGGCGGGTGATCTCGAGGTCCTCCTTGCTCGGCGTCGGGTCGCCGCTCGGGTGGTTGTGCACGAAGATGACCGCCGCGGCCGACTCGCGGATCACCGGCAGGTAGACCTCGCGCGGGTGGACGATGCTGGCAGTCAGCGACCCCTGCGAGACGCGGATATCCTTGATCTTGCGGTTCTTGTTGTCGAGCAGGACGGCGTAGAACTGCTCGTGCCGCTCCTCCGCCAGGCGTTCGCGAAAGTGCGCGTAGACGTCGTAGCTGCCGCGAAACGGCGCCCCCGGCAAGAACTCCTCCTCGCCGAAGCGCTTGGCGAGCTCGAGCGCGGCCATGATCTGCGCCGCCTTGGCCGGCCCGATGCCGTTGATGGCACACAGGTCGGCGCCCCCAACCGACGCCAGCCGTCGCAAGCTCTGCCCCGCCGACTCCATCACCGCACGCGCCTGCTCGATCACGCTCTCGCCCTCCGTCCCGGTGCGCAGAATCACCGCCAGCAGCTCGGCGACCGAAAGAGCGCCGGGCCCCGCGTCGAGCAGCTTCTCGCGCGGCCGGTCGGCGCGCGGCCAGTTCTTGATGGCGGACGCGTTGGCCATGGATAAAGCATAGAATAGCGCATTCAGATAGTTGGCGTCTAGACGTAGGGCGTGGAGACGCGTCATTCGACACGCAGGAGAAGGCCGTGCAGATACTCGCCTTCCGGATGGCCGAGCGCGACCGGGTGATCGCGTCCGGGGCCGAGGTGGCGGAGAATCTGCGCTCGGCGCCGAGCGTCGACCGCGGCGGCGAGGACGATCTTGCGGAACAACTCGGCATCGACGTGCTGCGAGCAGGTGAAGGTGAAGAGCAGGGCGTCGGGCGCCGCCCTCCGCAAGGCCCACAGGTTCAGGTCCTTGTAGGCGCGGGTTCCGCGCGCCAGGTCCTTGCGCTGCTTCACCAGCGCCGGCGGGTCGAGGACGAGGAGGTCGAAGCTGTCGCCGGTCTCGCGCAGGTAGCGCGGCACGTCGGCCTGCACGAGCTCGACGGCGTCGGCGGGGTAGCCGTTGCGGTCCCAGTTGCGCCGCGCGTCGGCCAGCGCCCGCGCCGAGCTGTCGACCGACACCACGCGCGCGGCGCGGCCGGCGGCGGCATGCAGGCTGAAGCCGCCCGTGTACGCGAAGCAGTCGAGCACCCGGCGGCCGCTGGCGAGATCGCGCACCAGGCGGCGATTGGGCCGCTGGTCGCAGAAGTGGCCGGTCTTCTGCCCTCCCGCCGGCGTCAGGGCAAACCACAGCCCGTTCTCCAGCGCCACGACCTCCGACGGCGGCTCGCCGTGCAGAACGCCGAGGCGCGGCTCCAGCCCCTCGGCGCGGCGGACGCTGCCCTCGCTGCGCTCGACGACTGCGCGCGGACGAACCGTGTCGAGCAGCGCCTCGAGCAGCAGCGGGCGCAGCCGGTCGGCCCCGGCCGTGAGGCACTGCAGGACGATCACGTCGGCGTAAAGGTCGGCGAGAAAACCGGCCAGCCCGTCGCCCTCGCCGTTGATCAGCCGGTAGGCGGTGGTGCCGGGAGCGATCACCGCGCGCCGCAGGGCGAGGGCCGATTCCACGCGCCGCCGCACGAAGGCCGCGTCGATCGGCTCGTCGGCGGCGCTCAACAGGCGCACCGCGATCGTGCAGCGCGGGTTGACGTACCCGCTGCCCAGGACGTCGCCGCTGGCGGAGCGCACGCGCACCAGGCTGCCGGGCTCGATCGACAGGTCGAGGTCGCGAATCGCGCCGGAGAAGATCCAGGGGTGTCCGAAGCGGACCGGGCGGTCCTTGCCGGACTTCAGATGGATGTCCAGAGGACTCGGCGAAGAGGAACCGTCGCGCACCAGCTCAACCGCCAGGGCGGGTCCTCTCCCGGCGGTAGCTTCCGCTGCGGCCGCCGCGCTTCTCGAGCAGGCAGACGTCGGTGATCGTCATGCCCCGGTCGACGGCCTTGCACATGTCGTACACGGTCAGAGCCGCCGCGCTCACCGCCGTCAGCGCCTCCATCTCGACGCCGGTCTTGCCGGTGACCTTCACGGTCGCCCGGATCTCCAGGCGGCCGCCCGAGCGCGGCGCGAAGTCGATGCCCGCCACCTCGATGGGCAGCGGATGGCAGAGCGGGATGATCTCGGCCGTCCGCTTCGCCGCCATGATGCCGGCGACGCGGGCGACGGCCAGGACCTCGCCCTTGGAGATCTTCCCGGAGCGGATGAGCCGCAACGTCGACGGCTGCATACGGATCGTGGCCATGGCGACCGCGACGCGCTCGGTGACCGCCTTCGCGCCGACGTCGACCATGCGCGCCCGCCCGCTCTCGTCGACGTGCGACAGCCGCGCCGCCCCTTTCTTGCCGTGGCCAGCAACTCCCACTATCATCCTCGAATCATGTCGAGACACAAAGTGATCATCATCGGCTCCGGAGCGGCCGGCCTCACGGCGGCCCTGTACGCCTCGCGCGCCAACCTCGAGCCCATCGTCATCGAGGGCTCGCAACCCGGCGGGCAGCTTACCATAACGACCGACGTTGAAAACTATCCGGGATTCCCGAACGGCGTCATGGGCCCGGAGATGATGGAGCTGTTCCGCAAGCAGGCGGAGCGCTTCGGCACCAAATGCATCTACGGCGACGTCGCCAAGGTCGACCTCGGCCGCCATCCCTTCTCCCTTCGAGTCGGCAAGGATGACTACGAGGCCGAGGCGCTGATCGTCGCCACCGGCGCCTCGGCCAAGCTGCTCGGGCTCGAGTCGGAGAAGAAGCTGATGGGCTACGGGGTATCGGCCTGCGCGACCTGTGACGGCTTCTTCTTCAAGGACCGCAAGCTGTGCGTGGTCGGCGGCGGCGACACCGCCATGGAGGAGGCGCTGTTCCTCACCAAGTACGCCTCCGAGGTGCACGTCGTGCACCGCCGCGACCAGCTCCGCGCCTCGAAGATCATGGCCGAACGCGCCGAGCGGAACGACAAGGTCCACTTCATCTGGAACAGCGCGGTGGACGAGATCTACGGCGAGCCGGACGCCGGCGGCGTCACCGGCGTCCGCTTGCGCGACACCGGCGACGACTCGGTGCGCGATTTCGCGTGCGACGGCGTCTTCGTCGCCATCGGCCACCAGCCGAACACCAGCCTGTTCGAGGGGCAGCTCGAGCTCGATCCGACCGGCTACATCGTCACCAAGCCGAAGAGCACCTATACGAGCGTTCCGGGCGTGTTCGCCTGCGGCGACGTCCAGGATCACGTGTACCGCCAGGCCATCACCGCCGCCGGCAGCGGCTGCATGGCGGCCATCGACGCGGAGCGCTGGCTCGAGGCTCGAGAGAGCTGATCTCGACGAGACGGAAGGTTCTCGCACAGAGGGGTGGAGACGCAGGGTCGCTCGTTACTTCCGATCTTGCATCTGCGGCCGTCGGCGCCAGCTGCGGATTGCCGCGGCCACTTGTGGTGTAGGCCTCTGGCCTGCATAGCGGTCCGCTGGACCGCTGACCTCCCCGCTCCCGAACCCCGTGCAGGCGGGACGCCCGCACCACAACAATGCTGCCGATGCGTCCCTTTTTCCATGCCCTTCGGCCGAGCGAAGCGCATGACGAGCTTCGCCGTTGGGATGTTCTCTGATCGAGCCGGATCGCGCCATCACAGGCAGATGAAGAGGCTCGGATCGAGGCAGCTCTGGAAGGAGTCCGTTCCTCCCGCGGCGAGATCGATGTCGACGCTTTCGTCGGCGCCGTAGCGGATGGTATCCGTTCCGCCGGTCGACGTCACCGTGACCTCGCCGGCGCGGGGACAGGCCTCCCCGATCGTCAGCTCGAGCGGGGCTGGCGCTCTGAAAGTCCACAATTCCTCCGAAGCAGGACGAGTTGATCGACCCCGAGACATCGCTGATGACGTGGTGCCCGCTCGAGAGGTCGTCCGCCAAGGCGAAGTTCAGGTACGTCGCATCGAAGATCCAGTCCCCGCTCGACAGCGAGGCGGCGTTGTGAAGGGTCATCCGGTAGACCTGTGGAACGCACCCCGGCCCGAACTGGTCGACCGCGAGATCGATCCGGGTGTTGTCGAAGGTCGCCGTGACCGTCGAAGCTGCGCCGCCCACCTCGGCCGTGTCGACGCGCAGGGTTCCGGTCAGCGTCAACGTGGCGGCCTTGAACTGGCACTGCGCATCCGTTCCCGTCAGCCCGAGTGTCATCTGGTCGCGCGGCGGGATCTGAAACAGGGCATCGACGCTCCCGGCGTCGGACCCGATGTCCACTTCGAGGTCCGGCATGGAGAGCTGGAGCTGGCGCTGCAGCGGGCCGCAAGCGGCGTCTGTCGTTCCATCGAGCCGGATCTCGCCGGTCGTCGTCAGCATGCTTCCTCCCGGCGCCGCCGTGGCACACCCGTCTGCCGTCAGGCGGAAGGACGGCGGCTGAAGCGGCACGTCGAAGACCTCCTCGTCGCAGCGCACCATGGTCGTACCGCCGAGCGGACAGTCGACCGGGAAGTCGAACGCCGTCGACGCACCCGAGCCCTGTGCGGGCGGGCGCGCGTAGGCGAAGATGCCGATCAGCGCGCGCGGAATCGCGGTCAGCAGAGCGAGGTGAGAGGTCAGGGCCGCGGATGCGGGTCGGGCGACGCCGGGCGGCCCGATCGTGCCCCCGGGAGTCCGCGTCGGGGTCGGCGTGGCCGAGGACGGGCAACCGGCGAGGGCGTTGTTCACCGCTGCGATCAGCTCGTTGATCTCGAGGCTGCCGCCGCCGTCGAGGTCCGTCACCGGGCAGCCGCTCAGCGGCGCGTTTCCGAGCGCGATATTGACGGCGGTGATCAGCTCGTTGATCGAGACCACGCCGTCGCCGCTGCAGTCGCCGGCACAGGGCTGCGCCCGGCCGGTCGCCGGAGCGAAGAGCACGGCGAGAAGGAGGGTCGAAACGCATATCGACGAGATCCGCGAACGGACCGGGGCGCCCTTCATCTTCTCCTCCTTCGCCGGCCGGTAGGCGTTCATTTCTACCCGGAACGCGGCGGGACAGCAAAGGAGGAGGAAAAGGCGTGACGGGTGATTACCAGTGATCGTTGACGTCGGTGACCGAGGGACGAGACATGCGTGACTCTGGGGTGAGCCGGTGAGCGGGTGTGCCGGTCGGAGGGGGCCCCCACTCGCTCACCGGCTCACCCGCGTACCTCCGGGACCGGTGACGGGTCGCGCCCTTTTCTTCGTTGACAGCAGACCGCTCGATCGGTAGATTTCGACCGATCGGTCGGTCGTATGGTAAAGAGCGCAGCTGCGGAGATCCCTGCCCGGGAGAAGATTCTCGACGCGGCGGAGGACCTGTTTGCACGGCGCGGCTTCGCGGGCGTCGGCCTGAGCGAGCTGGCGGAGACGGTCGGGCTCGGCAAATCGTCGCTGTTCCATCATTTCCGCAGCAAGGCGCAGCTCTACGCGGCGGTGGTGGAACGGATCCTGATCGACATCGAGAACGCGCTGGTGCGAGCGCTCGCCGCCGGTGGCTCGCCCGTCGAGCGGCTCGACCGTTGGATCGACACCATCATCGACTTGCTCGGCGAACGCCCTTCCCACTCTCGGCTGCTGTTGCGCTCGATGTTCGAGGACGACGAGCTCAGCGGCGCGCTCGAGGAGGAGCAGGCGGCGGACCGCGCCCTGGCACGAATTCTCGACGCGGTCGGCAAGCTGCTGCGGGAGGGCATGGCGCACGGCGAGCTGCGCGCCGCCAGCATTCCCCACACGCTGCAGAGCATGATCGGCATGATCGTCTACCACTTCGCCTCCGGCGACTTCGGCAGCGAGGTTCTCGGACGTCCCCTGTTCACGCCCGCCGCCGTGCGCCGTCGCAAGGAGGAGGTCCGGGCGCTGCTGCACCACGGTCTCGTGGCGCGATCGCCTTCCGAATGATTCGAATGAAAGGAGCTTCCATGCCGCAAAAGATCCTCTCCGACCACCGCCGCGCGTTCGGCGACTTCGAGGCCGTCGACTTCGCCGACGAGGACAAGATCAGCGACATCCGCGCCCGTCTCGACGTCGACGTGCCGCTCGACCTGCACTGGAGCTGGGAGTACGGCAGCGAGGTCGAGGAGCTGCGCAACCTCTACGAGCGCGGCAAGAAGGGCCAGTGGAACGCGGAGACGGACATCCACTGGGACATGCCGTTCTCGCGCGACGAGTGGTTCCTGCCGCAGGTCGGGGTTCTCCTCCTGCCGTCGATCCTGACCCAGATGGGTGTCGACGAGGACGTCTGCCGCGAAGCGGCGTGGGACGAGTTCGCCCACCTGCTGTCGCAGCTTCTGCACGGAGAGCAGGCGGCGATGCAGCTGTGCGGCCAGCTCACCAACTCCTGCCCGACCATGGACGCCAAGTTCTACGCCGGCTCCCAGGTCATCGACGAGGTCCGCCACGTCGAGGTGCTGTCGAAGTTCCTGCAGCGCAAGATGGGCACGCTCTACCCGATCGACCCGACCCTGAAGATCCTCCTCGACATGCTGCTCGAGGCGCCGACCTGGAAGATGAAAACCCTGGGCATGCAAACGCTGTTCGAAGGCATGGCGGTGGGCATTTTCGACGAGATCGCCAAGGCCAGCACCAATCCGCTGCTCAAGGACATCATCCGCCGGGTGCAGGTCGACGAGTCGCGGCACGCCGCCTTCGGCGTCCTGTCGATGCGCCAGGTGGTCAAGCAGTCGACGCCGGAGGAAATGGAGGAGATGGAGGACTTCGCCTTCTCCATCCTCGAGGCGCTCAACGCCAACCAGCAGCTCGACATGCTGCGTCTCCTCGGCCCCAAGTACGGCCTCGATCCGGAGAACGTCGTGCACTCGATGCTCGCCCTTCCCGAGTGGCCGGCCCTGAACAGCCAGGTCTTCATGCACACGGTGATGCCGAACCTGAAACGACTCGGCCTGATCACCGAGCGCACGGAAGAAGGCTACCGCCGCGTCGGCGTCCTGCACGGGGAGTATCAGCGAAACAGCGGTCAGTGATCAGCTACTGACAACTGAACACTGAATACTGATCACTGATTACGCACCGGCACGCCGCGGGCGGCGAGGTAGTCCTTGCATTGCTGGATGGTGTACTCGCGGTAGTGGAAGATCGACGCGGCGAGGGCGGCGGTCGCGCCGCCGGCGGTGAGGCCTTCGTAGATGTGCTCGAGGTTGCCGACGCCGCCGGAGGCGATCACCGGAACGCGAACCGCATCGGCGATTGCCCGCGTCAGCTCGATGTCGTAGCCCTCCTTCGTGCCGTCCCGGTCCATGCTGGTGAGCAGGATCTCGCCGGCGCCGGCGGCCTCCATGCGCCCCGCCCACTCGACGGCATCGAGACCGGTGGGCCGGCGGCCACCGTGCGTATACACCTCCCAGCGCGGGCGCGACTCGCCGGGCGGCGTCGCCGCCCGCTTGGCGTCGATGGCGACGACGATGCACTGGCTGCCGAAGCGCCGGCAGGCAGCGACGACGAAGTCGGGGTTCTGAACGGCGGCCGTGTTGACGGCGACCTTGTCCGCGCCGGCGTTGAGCAGCTCGCGGACGTCCCGCAGCTCGCGCACCCCGCCGCCGACCGTGAGCGGCATGAACACCGTCTCGGCGGTGCGCGCCACGACGTCGAAGAGGATGCGGCGCTTCTCGTGCGAGGCCGTGATGTCGAGGAACGTCACCTCATCCGCCCCCTCGGCGTCGTAGCGCTGCGCGATCTCCACCGGGTCGCCGGCGTCGCGCAGCTCGAGAAAGTTCACCCCCTTGACGACCCGGCCGTCCTTCACGTCGAGACACGGAATGATGCGTCTGGCCAACATGCTGCTGCTCGCCCCTCGCTCGCCTCGCGCGTTCAGCGGCCGCCGATTCCGGGCGCGGCCGAACGGCCGGCGACCCGGATGGCCTCCGCCAGGTCCACGGCGCCCGTATACAGGGCGCGCCCGACGATGACGCCGGCCACGCCGGCCGCCTCGCACGGCAGCAGCGCCTCGATGTCGGCCAGGGAGCCCACCCCGCCCGAGGCGATGATCGGAACGCCGACGGCCTCGGCCAGCGCCCGCGTCGCCTCGACGTTCACGCCCTGCTGCGTGCCGTCGCGATTGATGTCCGTGTAGATGATCCACGCCGCTCCGAACTCCGCGGCGCGCCGAGCGACGTCGACGGCCGACACGTCGCTCGTCTCGGTCCACCCCTGTACCGCGACCTTCCCGTCGCGGGCGTCGATACCGACCGCGACGCGGCTCGGAAAGCGGCGGCAGGCATCGGCCACGACCTCGGGCTGCGACAGCGCCGCGGTCCCGAAGATCACCCGGTCGGCGCCCGCCGCGAGCAGCGTTCCCGCCCGCTCCACCGTGCGCACGCCGCCGCCGACCTGGATCGGAATCGGCAGAGAGGCACAGAGGCGCGCGATCGCGTCGGTGTTGACGGGCGCGCCACTCACCGCGCCGTCGAGGTCGACGACATGCAGGTACTGCGCCCCGGCGTCGACCCAGCGGCACCCGATGGCGAGCGGATCGTCGCCGTAGACCGTCTCGGCGCGCATGTCGCCGCGCAGCAGGCGCACGCACTTGCCGCCCTTGAGATCGATGGCGGGGAGAACGATCATCGTCCGAAAGCCTATCGCTCGTTGCGCGCGTCGCGAAGTCGGCGTCCGCCGTCCTTCACGCCGCGTGCGCCACCAGACGGCCGAAGTTCTCCAGGATCCGCAGCCCGGCGCGCTGACTCTTCTCGGGGTGGAACTGGCAGGCGAAGACGTTGTCCCGGGCGATGGCGGAGACGAACTCGTCGCCGTAGGCGGTCGTCGTCGCGATCAGGGCCGGATCCTCCGGAACCACGTAGTAGGAGTGCACGAAGTAGACGAACGTGCCGTCGGCGATTCCGTCCAGGTGCGGTACGTCGCGCCGCGGCCGCACTTGATTCCAGCCCATGTGGGGAATGCGAAAGTCGTGATCGGCGCGCGCGCGAAAGCGCACGCAGCGGCCGCGAAAGACGCCGAGCCCCGCCACCGGGCCGAACTCCTCGCTCTCGTCGAACAGCAGCTGCAGCCCGAGGCAGATGCCGAGAAACGGGGTGCCGCGCTCGATGACCGAGCGCACCACCTCGACCAGCCCGCAGGCGCGCAGGTTCTCCATGCAGGCACCGAAGGCGCCGACGCCGGGCAACACCACGCCGGCCGCACCGCCGATGCGCCCGGCGTCGCGCGTCACCTCGGCCGGCACTCCGACGCGCTGCAGGCCCTTCTGCACGCTGCGCAGGTTGCCCATGCCGTAATCGACGATGGCGATCACAGCGACCCCTTCGTCGACAGGACACCGGAAATGCGCGAGTCGATCTGCGTCGCGTGGTCCATGGCGCGCGCCAGCGCCTTGAAAACGGCCTCGATGATGTGATGCGGATTGCGGCCGCGCACCATGTCGACGTGCAGGTTCATACCGAGCTGGTTGCTCAGGGCGAGCAGGAAGTCGTGCACCAGCTCCGTGTCGAAGCTCCCCACCCGATCCTGCTCGATGGTCACTTCGTAGACCAGAAACGGGCGGCCGCTCAGGTCCACCGTGACGCGGGCCAAGGCCTCGTCCAGCGGGCACGACGCTTCCCCGAAGCGGCGGATGCCCGCCTTGTCGCCCAGCGCCTGGCGCAGCGCCTCGCCGAGCACCAACCCGACGTCCTCCACGGTGTGATGCAGGTCGACGTCGAGATCGCCGCGCGCCCGCACCTCGAGGTCGAAGAAGCCGTGCCGGGCGAAGCTGTCGAGCATGTGGTTCAGGAAAGGCACGCCGGTGTCGACCGACGCCCGCCCCGTGCCGTCGACGTTGACCTGCAAGGCGATTTCCGTCTCCTTCGTGGTGCGCTCCACCTCGGCGCGGCGCAGGCGGCGCGCCGCCGGGCGGCGGCTCTGGTCACGTGGCATCGAGTCCCCTCCGTCGCTGCGACCTGGCCAGGCTCCAAGCTCCCCGTGGCAAAGTCAAGCTGGGCGGCGCTTCGCGTCTCGTCGGGCGTGGAACGAGTGGCCGCATCTCGGCCTCCGCCTCCCGTTGTGGTGCGGGCCTCCGGCCTGCACGGCGGCCCACCGGGCCGCTGCGCTCCTCCCCAACCCCGTGCAGGCGAGACGCCCGCACCACAATTGCCATCAAGGATCAGGGCCGGCGCGAGCCCGTGAAGCGCACGCGGATCGCGGCGGCGTGCGCCGCGTACCCCTCCAGCTCGGCCAGCGTCTCGATCGCCGCAGCCAGCTTGCCGAGGCTGGCGGCGTCGGCGCCGACCACGCTCGTCCTTTTGACGAAGTCGTAGACGCCGAGCGGCGAGAAGAAGCGCGCACTGCCGCCGGTCGGCAGCACGTGGTTCGGTCCGGCGAGGTAGTCGCCGAGGGGCGCCGGCGCGTAGTGGCCGAGAAACAGCGCGCCGGCGTTGCGAAGGCGCTTCGCCAGGCGCTGCGGCTCGCGCACCATCAGCTCGAGGTGCTCGGGCGCCACCTGCTCGGCCAGCTCCACCGCCTCGTCGAGGTCGCGGACGACGATCAGCGCGGCGCGCCGGCGTAGGACGCGCGCGATATCGGCGCGGCGCGGCAGAGCCGGAAGCTGGGCGGCGATCGCCGCCTGGACGGCGGCCGCCAGGCGCCGCGACGGCGTGAGCAGCAGGGCGGACTCGTCGCCGCTGCCGTGCTCGGCCTGGGCGAGCAGGTCGGCGGCGGCGAAGCGCGGGTCGGCGCTGGTGTCGGCGATGACCAGGATCTCGCTCGGCCCGGCGGTGGAGTCGATGTCGACCTGACCGTAGACCTGCCGTTTCGCCGCCTGGACGAAGGCGTTGCCGGGGCCGACGATCTTGTCGACCCGCGGCACGCTCTCCGTGCCGTAGGCGAGCGCGGCAACGGCCTGCGCGCCACCGATGCGATACAGGGAGGACACCCCGGCGATGTGGGCGGCGGCGAGGACCGCGGGGGCGTGACCGGACAACCCGCCCGGCGATGCCATGACGATCTCGCCGACCCCGGCAACGCGGGCCGGCACGACGTTCATCAGGACCGAGGACGGGTACGCCGCCCTGCCGCCCGGAACGTACACGCCCACCCTGGCGAGCGGCGTGATCTGCTGTCCCAGGCGCAGGCCGACGGCGTCCCGATAGGCCCACGACGCCTGGCGCTGCCGGGCGTGGAAGGCCTCGATGCGGCGCGCCGCAAGGTTGAGGGCGGCGCGAACGCGACGCGGCAGGGAGTCGGCCGCGGCGCGCAGCTCGGCGGGATCGACGCGCAGGCCGCGGCGATCCAGCCGCGCGCCGTCGAGCTTGTGCGTATAGGCGAGCAGCGCCCGGTCGCCGCCGCGGCGCACGCCCGCGACGATGTCGCGCGCGATCGCATCGACGCGCGCCGCGTCGCTCTGCCGCACGGCGCGAAGGCGCGCGAAGGCGCGCCGGAAGCCGGCGTCGCCCGTCGACAGGAGCCGCACCGCGGGCTTCATCCGCGCGCTCCCGGAACGCGCCGGATGTCGGCCCCCAGGCCCGACAGCTTCGCCTCGAGGTGCTCGTAACCGCGGTCGAGGTGATAGACGCGCAGCACCTCGGTGGTGTTGTGGGCGGCCAGGCCGGCCAGCACGAGCGAGACGCTGGCGCGCAGATCGGTGGCCATCACCGGGGCGCCGCTGAGCCGCACCACGCCTCGGACGATCGCCTGGCGGCCGTCCAGCGTGATGTCCGCTCCGAGGCGGTTGAACTCCTGCACGTGCATGAAGCGGTTCTCGAAGATGGTCTCCGAGAAGATGCTGGTCCCTTGCGACAGAGCCGAAACGGCCATCATCTGCGCCTGCAGATCGGTCGGAAAGCCGGGGTACGGCATGGTGGTCACGTCGATCGCGTCGAGACGGCGCGGTGAGCGAACGCGCACTCCTTCACCCTCCTCTTCGACGACTGCCCCGGCCTCGCGCAGCTTGACCAGGACCGCCTGCAGATGCTCGGCGCGGGCGCCGCGCACCAGCACGTCGCCACCCGTCACGGCGGCGGCCATGAGGAAGGTCCCGGCCTCGATGCGGTCGGGGATGACGGCGTAGTCGAGCCCGCCGAGCCGCTCGACCCCCTCGATGCGGATGGCGGACTCTCCGGCACCGGAGATTCGCGCCCCCATCGCCGTCAGCGCCCCCGCCAGGTCGACCACCTCGGGCTCCCGGGCGGCGTTCTCGATGACCGTCTCGCCTTCCGCCAGCGCCGCGACCATGAGCAGGTGCTCGGTGGCGCCGACCGACGGCATCTCCAGCCAGATGCGCGCCCCGCGCAGTCGTTGCGCCCGCGCCTCGGTGTACCCGTGCACGAGATCGATCTCCGCGCCCATCGCGCGCAGCCCCTGCACGTGCAGATTCACCGGACGGCCGCCGATCGCGCAGCCGCCGGGCTGCGAGACGCGCGCCCGCCCGAGGCGCGACAGCAGCGGGCCGAGCACCAGAAACGAAGCGCGCATGGTCTTGACCAGCTCGTAGCGCCCCTCCGCGCCGGTGAGGCGCTCCGCCCGGATGCGAACCCCTCCGTCGAGCCTCTCGACGCTGGCGCCCAGCTCCTGCAACAGGCGCAGCGTCGTGCGCACGTCGACGACATCCGGCAGGTTGCGCAGGACGCAGGGCTCATCCGTCAACAGCGACGCCAACAGAATCGGCAGGGCCGCATTCTTGGACCCGGCCGTCTCCACGTCTCCGACCAGTGGCCGGCCGCCACGCACGACGATCTTATCCATGCTCCTCCACGCGGGCGGCCGCCGGGCGGCCGCCTTCCGCTGCGTTCCGGCACCCGATCAGGGCGCGCGGGACTCCCGCCAGATCGGGCTCGACCGAGACCTCGCCGAACCCGGCCGCGGCGGCCAGGCGGCGCACCGCGCCTTCCTGCCCGCGGCCGAGCTCCATGACCAGGCGCCCCCCGGGGCGCAAAAGCGCCGGGGTCGCGGCGACCAACCGGCGGATCAGATCGAGGCCGTCCACTCCCGATCGCAGGGCGTGCCGCGGCTCGTACTCCAGCTCGGGCGGCAACCGCTCGGTGGTGGTCACGTAGGGGGGGTTGCTGACCACGACGTCGAAGCGACCGGCGCGCAAGGTATCCATGCCGTCCGCGCGGACGAGCTCGACGCGATCGGCGACCCGGTGCGCGAGGACGTTGCGCCGCGCCACCGCCAGAGCTCGAGGGTCGATGTCCACCGCGATCACGCGCGCCGCCGGCAAGGCGTGGGCAATGGCGACGGCGATGCAGCCGCTCCCCGTTCCCAGGTCGCACACGAGCGCCGGCCGGCGCCCGCTCGCGGCGACCACCGTCTCGACCAACAACTCGGTCTCGGGTCGCGGGATCAGGACGGCCGGTGTCACCGCGAACGAGAGTGACCAGAACTCGCGCACCCCGGTGACGTAGGCTACCGGCTCGCGGCGCGCACGGCGCGCCAGGGCGGCGGCGAAGCGCTCCTCCACCTGTGGCGCGACCTCGTCCCGAAGACGCGCGTACAGAGCGGCGCGGCCGGCGCCCGCGGCCCAGCACAGCAGTACTTCGGCATCGAGCCGCGGCGTGGGCACGCCGGCGTCGCGCAGCTCCGCTTCCGCCGCCCGCAGGCGCGCCGCGTACGTCGTCACCTCGACCCCGCGCTTCATCCGCCCACCGCCTACAGCGCCTGCGCCTGGAAGTGCGTGTTGAGGGGATCGATCAGAGGATCGAGGTCGCCGTCGACGATGCGCTCCAGATTGTACAAGGTGAGATTGATGCGGTGGTCGGTGACCCGCCCCTGAGGAAAATTGTAGGTGCGGATGCGCTCCGAGCGGTCGCCGCTGCCGACCATGCCGCGGCGGCTCTCGGCCTGCTCGGCGTGCTGCTCGGCCTGTGCCCGCTCGAGCAGCCGGGCGCGCAGGATCTTGAGCGCCTTCGCCTTGTTCTTGTGCTGCGACTTCTCGTCCTGGCAGGACACCACGAGGCCGGTCGGCAGATGGGTGATGCGGACGGCGGAGTCGGTCGTGTTGACGCTCTGGCCGCCGGGGCCGGAGGAGCGGTAGACGTCGATCCGCAGGTCCTTGACCTCGTCGATGGCGACCTCGACCTCGTCCGCCTCCGGCAGAACCGCCACGGTCACGGCCGACGTGTGAATGCGCCCCGAGCCCTCGGTCACCGGAACCCGCTGTACCCGATGCACGCCGCCTTCGTACTTGAGACGGCTGTAGGCCCCCTGGCCGCCCACCAGGGTGATGATTTCCTTGAATCCCCCCAGGCCGGTCGGATTGGCGCTGAGGACCTCGCTGCGCCAGCCTCGTGATTCCGCATAGCGGCTGTACATACGGAACAGCTCGGCCGCGAACAGGCTCGCCTCCTCGCCGCCGGTGCCGGCGCGAATCTCGAGCAGGACACTGCGATCGTCATTGGGGTCCTTGGGCAGCAGCAATATACGCAGGCGCTCCTCCGTCTCGGCGCACCGCTGGCGCAACGCCGGCAGCTCCTCCTTGGCCAGCTCGCGGATCTCGGCGTCGCCCGCCTCCAGAAGGGAGCGATGGCCCTCGATCTCCTGTCGGAGCTTCTTCCACTCCCGGTACGCCGCGACGATGGGCTCGATCTCGGAACGCTCCTTGGCCAAGCGCGCAAAGTCCTTGCGGTTTGCCAGCAGATCCGGATCGACGAGCCGGTCCTCCAGCTCGATGTAGCGGCGTTCGACGTCCTCAAGCTTCTGCAGCATGTCTGGTCACGCCCCGCGTCCGCAGCTCGGTAGGGCCCCGGCGGCGCGACCCGGCCCATTCTCGCCCGCCGACGAAAAAAGGGCGCGGGAGTGATCCCGGCGCCCTTTTCGCGACCTCGCGGCCGTAGAGATTGGTGCGGTTACTTCTGCTGCAAGCCGTACTTGCGCCGGAACCGCTCCACGCGACCCGCCGTGTCGATGAGCTTCTGCTTGCCGGTGAAGAACGGATGGCAGGCCGAGCAGAGGTCGACGCGAATCTCTCGCTCCGTCGACCGCGTCTCGAAAGTGTTTCCGCACGCACAGTTGGCCGTCGCTTTCTCGTATCGCGGATGAATGCCCTCTCGCATGAGAAATCTCCAAAACGTTTCTAATAGCAACACCCGGGCGGTGCTGCAACAACGGCCGCCACAACAGGCCCCCGGGACCCCGGCCCCACATCCATTGCGCAGGAGAGGACAGTGCGGCCCGGAAACGCCGCCCGCCGGCGGCTGCTACAAAAAAACGCGAGGGTGCACCGAATCGGGCTGACCCGACCCGGCGCACCCTCGCGCTGGAATTTTGACCGTACCCCAAAGCGGGGTCCGGCCGCGCTTCGGGCTAGTCGCCCATCACGCGCAGCTCGACGCGGCGGTTCTGGGCACGCCCATTCGCCGTGTCGTTGCTCGCCACCGGTCTCGACTCCCCAAAGCCCTCGGTCTGGATTCGCGACGGAGCGACCCCGCCCTTCACCAGATAGTCCTTCACCGCGTTGGCACGGCGCAACGACAGCTTCTGGTTGTACGCGTCCGATCCGACTGAATCGGTGTGCCCCTCGGCGATGACCGCCACCCCACCCTCCATCTTCAGGATGTGGATGGCCTCGTCCAGAACCGGCCGGGCATCCGCACGGATGTTCGACTTGTCGAAGTCGAAGTTCACGCCGCGCAGCACGATCTTCTTCTTCGGTGCCGGCGTCGGCGGCGGCGGCGGCGGAGGCGGAGGCGGAGGCGCCTGCGCGACCATCGGAGCGGGCGGAGGCGAATTCCAGGTCAGGCCCATGCCCGCGGTCGCATAGCGCACGTCACCCACGCCGTGAACGCGCTGATACCAGCGGTCCCAGCGGCCGAAGGCGCCGACCGAGAAAGTCTTGGTCACCCGGAAGTTCACGCCGCCACCGGTCGAGAAGCCCCCCGACGTATCGGTGATCGAGGAGTGCGGCGCCAGGCCGGTGAGAATGCCGCCCTGGAAGGTGACATACAACTCGACAATGTCGCTGAGCGGCAGCGCCAGACGGGGCCCGGCGGCACCGGCGATGGCCCAGGTCGCATCGTCGTCCAAAGTGTTCGGGCGGTTCACCTGCGGGGTTCCGAACACCTGCAGCTGGCCCATCAAGCCGATGTAATCGTTGAACATGTACCCGACAAACGGGCTGAAGACACCGCCCGCGTCCGAGAACCGATCGAAGGCGTTCAGCGGCTGCAGGACGCCGACATCCACACCTCCGATGACCTTGCCCTCGCCCATTCCCTCCATAGCCTGGGCGGCGGGGAACGACACGGCGAACACCGCACCGAGTACTGCCACAACAATCCACGTTGAGAGCCTTTTCATATGCCTCCTCCCTCACCAGATAAAGTTGCGTATGACATCAGGAGCCGCCCGTATACAAGTAGTCGGCGCCGCATAAACTGCAAAGGCCGCAGTTGGTTTCGACCGTCCTACGTCCCCTTCTCAGTCGAGAGTCTCGCAACCAAAATGCAATTCGGACGCCATTACACTTCGGATGGTCTTTCGAACCCACTCCAGCCCTTCCCAAAGACACCCAACCCACTTTTGCGAATCTTCCCTGCGAAATTTGCAGCCTTGGACCGACCCGCCACCTATCCTTTTTCCGGATTTTTTCCGACTCCGCAAGTGGCGGGGGTGGATCGAACATCTTTTTCCCGAACGGGTCACGCCCCAAACCCATCGCCATACAGGCCGAGGGGGAAGCACCGTCGCCGGCAACTCGACACGGACAGCACGCCCTGAATCGGACTCGCGAGGCACCACCCACCAGCGCCGGACTCCCCCTGCCTCCCCCGGGAAGGGTGGGCCGAAGGCGGCGTTTGGCGACAGAGCACGGCCGTAGTATCAACCCGGCGGCCCCGCGAGGAGAACGGCACATGAGGTTCGCCCGGAGCAGATGCAGCACGGCGGCAACGGTCGCGGCGATTGCCGCTCTCTGCTGGCTCGCCCCGTCTGTGGCGGCCGAGAGCGCGCGGAGCGACGCAGCGGATCACGGCGCAAAGCCGGCCGTCACCATCGTTGCCGAGAGCTATCGCGGCTGGCCGCGAACCTATCGCCTGAGCAACGGGCTGATCGAGGCGCGCGTCGTCACCGCGATCGGTCCGCGCATCGTCGATCTGCACGTGGCGGGCGGCCCGAACCTGCTCCACCTGCGCGACGCCGAGGCCGGCGGCACGGGCGAGGCGGAGTGGAAGTTCCGCGGCGGTTGGCGCCTTTGGGTCTCACCCGAGCGCCGCGAAACGACCTACGCCCTCGACAACGCGAGCTGCGAAGCGACGGTCGAGAACGGGAACACGCTGCGGGTGACCGCCCCGCCGCAGCCGGCGGCCGGGATCCGCAAGGAGGTGGAGATCGCGCTGGCGCCCGGCGAGCGCCGCCTGCGGCTCACCTCGCGGGCGCGCAACGTCGGCGACCGTCCGCTGCGCTACGCGCTCTGGAGCCTGTCGGTCCTGCGCCCGGGCGGCCGCGCCTTCGCGCCGCTCGACGTCGGCCCGCTCACCGCCTTCGACGCCGTGCGCAAGCTGCTTCTCTGGAGCTACACGGAGATCGACGACCCGCGCTACCGGTTCGGCGACCGCCTGGTCGAGATCGATCACTCGAAGGTCGCCGTGCCCCCTGCCGCTCAGAGCGGACGGCGCGACGACGAGAGCAAGATCGGCGTGGATTCGGCGCAGGGGTGGGCAGGCTACCTGCTCGACGGGACCCTCTATCTCAAGCGCTTCCCGCACGACGCGGCCGGCGACTACCCGGACGGAGGCGCCACGGTCGAGATCTACTCGAGCGCCGAATTCCTCGAGCTCGAGAACCTCGGCCCGCTCACGACGATCGCCCCCGGCGAGGAAATCGCCCTGCGCGAGGACTGGTGGCTTTTTCCGCAGGCGCGCATCGCAGACGGCGAGAGCGCCGCCCTCGCCGACCTGCAGCGATACGTCGATCGCACGCCACCTCCCTGAACGGGCAGGTCACGGCCCCCCGTCGCCCGCCTCCCACCTCTTCCACTGCTCGAGGTATTGGTCGAGGTTGTCGCGCGTCACCACGTCGATGCCCGAGTAGTGGTAGACGTTCTGCGGCCGCTCGCCGTCGTGAATCGCCTTGAGCAGCCGCACCGACTCCTCGCCCCAGCCGAAGTACTTCTGGCCGACCAGGAGCTGTACCTTGCCCTGGCGCAGGAGATCCGGAGCCGGCGGGATGGTGTCGAAGGCGACGACCTTGGTGCGGGTGGGGTCCACCGGATCGAGGGCGTTGCGCACGAAGACGGGCCAGCCGCCGACGGACAGCCAGCCGTCGAGGTCGGGATAGCGCTGCGACGCGGAGGCGATGACCTCGGCGACGCGCACCGCGTCGTCGCGCACGTCGAACACCTCGACGACCTCGATGCCCGGAAACTCGGCCAGCGCCGCGCGCGCGCCCTCGAGGCGCTTCTGCAGGTTGTCGGCGCCGAGCGAGGTGATGATCGCGACCTTGCCGCGCCCGTCGAGCAGCCGGGCCAGCCCCTCTCCCAGGGCGCGGCCGCCCTCGAAGTCGTTGACGCCGTAGAAGGCCAGGCGCTTGCTCTTCGGCGCGTCCGAGTCCCAGGTCACCACCGGGATCCCCTCGTCCACGGCCCGGTCGATGGCGTCGGTCAGCAGGTCACCGTTCAGACACGAGATGGCGATGCCGTCGACGTGCTGGGCGATGAACGACTCGAGAATCTCCTTCTGGCGAATCTCGTCCGTGCTCTCCGGGCCGCGCCACAGGACCTCGATCCCGCCGATGCGCCGCGCCGCCCGCTCGGCACCCGTGCGGGCGTAGTCGAAGACGGGGATGTGGAGCGCCTTGGGAATGATCGCGAAGCGCAGCGGACGCGGCGCGTCGGGCGAGGAGCGGGAGCAACCGGCGACGCGCAGCGCCGCCAGCAACGCTGCCGCCGCGACCGCGAGCCGAACGCTGCGGCGGCCCATCAGCTCGACTCCCTCGTCGCCAGTCGATCCATGACGACGATGACCAGCACCGCGACGCCGAGGATCAGACGGTCGGCGAAGGTGCCGCCGGGAATCTGCGCCAGGGCGTTGCGCAGGACGCCGAAGATCAGAGCGCCGATGACGGCGCCGACGACCGAGGCGCGGCCGCCGGAGAGCGATGCGCCACCGACGACCGCCGCGGCGATGATGTCGAGCTCGTACCCCGTCGCCAAGTCCGCCTTTCCCTGTCCCTGTACCACCGCCAGGACGACTCCGGAAAGCGCCGCCAGCGCGCCACCGGCGACGTAGACGAAGGTTTTCACCCGGTCGACGCGGACACCGGCGTAGCGGGCGGCGGTCTCGTTCCCTCCCGTCGCCAGGACGTGTCGCCCGATCGCCATGCGCACCATGACGACCTCGAAGACGGCGGCGAGCGAGACCATCAAGAGCCCGGGCCACGCCGAGAGCGGCACCCCGAGCGGCGCGGTGCCGGCGGACAGCCAGCGCGACAGGTCGTAGAAGCGGCCCTCGGTGATCAGGAACCCGGTGCCGCGCGCGATGCCCATGACGCCGAGGGTGGCGATGAAGGGAGGCAGCCGCGCCACGACGACCAGGGCGGCCGCCGCCGCGCCGCTGGCGAAGCCCACCGCGAGGCCGGCGGCGGCCGCGGCCCACACCGGCCAGCCCTCGATGACGAAGAGGTGGCCCGTCACCACCGAGGCGAGCGCGATCACCGCACCGGGCGCCAGGTCGATTCCGCCGGCGCCGATGATCATGGCGGCGCCGATGGCCGCGATGCCGTAGATGCTCGAGTACTTGAGGATGAGGGCGACGTTCTCCAGGTTGGCGAAGGTCTGCCGGCCCCCGGTCTCGCTGCTCAGCAGGAGGGTGAAGAAGGCGAACTCGGCGAGAAGGATCGCCGCGGCGCTCCAACCGGGAACCAGGCGGAGCCTCATGCCGGCGACCGCTGCGTGCCGGTGATCAAGGCGGCGAGCGACTCCTCGCTGGCGGCCGGGCGGGTGACGACGCCCGCGACGGCGCCGCGGTAGAGGGCCACGATGCGGCCGCACAAGGCGAGCAGCTCCGGCAGCTCGCTCGACGCGAGGAGGACGGCCGTGCCCGCCGCCGCCAGACGGCGGATGGTGTCGTGGATCTCCGCCTTGGCTCCGACGTCGACCCCGGCCGTCGGCTCGTCGAGCAGAAGCAGTCGCGGCCGGTGCCGCAGGGCCCGCGCCAGGAGGACCTTCTGCTGGTTGCCCCCCGACAGGGAATCCACTCGCGCCTCCGTTCCCGCGGCGCGGATGGCGAGGCGCCGGATCCACTCCTGCACCTGGCGCCGCTCCGCCGCCCGGCGGATCCAGCGCGCCGGCACCGGCAGGAAGACGTTCTCCCGCAGACCGAGGGTGGGGATCAGGCCCTTTCGAGCCCGGTCCTCGGGAACGAACGCCGGCCGGTGAAGGCAGTGCACGCGGCCGGACCGCAGCGGGCGCAGTCGCATCACTCCCTCCAGGATCTCGCTCCGCCCCGCTCCGACCAGGCCCGCCAGGCCGACCACCTCCCCTTCGCGCACGGTGAGCGAGAGGCCGCGCACCTGCGCGACGGCGAGCCCGTCCAGCTGGAGAACCGGCTCGCCGAGCGGTGCCGATCCACCCGCAACGACGGCGATCTCTCGTCCCACCATGCGCCGCACCAGCGTGTCGACGTCCACCGCACCGATCGGATCGGTCGACACGCGGCAGCCGTCGCGCAGGACCGTCACGCGTCCGGCCAGCGCCAGCACCTCCTCGAGGCGATGACTGACGTACAGGACCGCGGTTCCCGCCGCGCTGAGAGAACGCACGCAATCGAACAGGCGCCGCGCTTCGGCGGCGCCGAGCACGGCGGTCGGCTCGTCCAGCAGCAGCAGATCGGGCGCCGCGTGCAGCGCGCGCGCCAGCTGCACCTGCTTGCGTTGCGTGGCGCCGAGCGCCCCCAGGCGTTCCGCCGGCCGCGCGTCGCATCCGACCGCCTGCAGCGCCGCGCCAGCCTCCTCGTGCATGGCGCGCCGGCGCAGCCAGCCGAGGCGGCCGCGGCGCTCGCGGCCGAGGAAGATCCACTCGCCGACGCGCAGATCCGCCGGCAGCTCCGTCTCCTGCGGCACCCACGCGAGGCGAGTCCCGGAGGGCCGCCGGATCGTCCCCTCGTGCGGCCTCACCACGCCGGCGACGGCCCGCATCAGAGTGGACTTTCCCGCCCCGTTCTCCCCCACCAGCGCGTGCACCTCGCCGCGCCGCAGGTCCAAATCCACTTCGCGCAGGGCGACCGTGGCCCCGAAGCGGACACCCAGGCGCACGACCTCCAGGACGATCTCCGCGCTCATCGACCCACCGCAGCCGAGGCCGCACTCATTCGCGCCGTCCCCTCGCCGGCCCCGTCATGCCCGCGCCGTCACTCGCCACCACCGAGCCCGCGCACGGCAGCGACGGCGCGCCGCCAGCCCTCGTACAGCTCTTCGCGGCGCTCCGCCTTCATGCGTGGCTTGAAGACGCGGTCGCGGTGGCGAACCCGTTCGAGCTTGGCGCTGCTGTCCCACAAGCCGACGCCGCGCCCGGCGAGAAGGGCCGCGCCGAGCGCCGTGGTCTCGACGATTTTCGGGCGGTCGACGGCGGTGCCGAGCATGTCGGCCTGGAACTGCATGAGGAAGTCGTTGGCAGCGGCGCCGCCGTCGACGCGCAGCCCGGCCAGCGAACGACCGGACTCGGCGGCCATGGTGTCGACCACGTCGCGCGTCTGGTAGGCAATCGACTCGAGGGTCGCCCGCGCCAGATGGGCGCGGTGCACGCCGCGCGTCAGCCCCACCAGGGCGCCGCGCGCCGTCGCGTCCCAGTAGGGCGCTCCCAGCCCGACGAAGGCGGGGACGAGGTAGACGCCCAGCGTCGAGTCCACCTGGCGCGCCAGCCTTTCCGTCTCCTTCGCCGTCTTGATCACCCCGAGGCCGTCGCGCAGCCACTGCACGGCGGCGCCGGCGACGAAGATCGAGCCCTCCAGCGCATACGCCGGGCGGCCGTCGGCGGCGCAGGCGATGGTGGTGAGCAGGCCCTTGCGCGAATCGACTGCCTGGTCGCCGGTGAACATGAGCACGAAGCAGCCGGTGCCGTAGGTGTTCTTGACCAGCCCGGGGTGGAAGCACGCCTGGCCGAAGAGCGCCGCCTGCTGATCGCCGGCGATGCCGGCGATGGGCACCTCGGCGCCGAGCACGGCGCGGTCGGTGGTGGCGACGACACCGCTCGACGGCACGACGGCGGGGACGATCTCGGCCGGGACGTCGAGCAGGCGCATCAGGTCGTCGTCCCAGCGCCGGCGGTGAATGTCGTAGAGCAGCGTTCGCGAGGCGTTGGTGTAGTCGGTGAGGTGCGAGCGACCGCCGGTGAGCTTCCACACCAGCCAGCTGTCGACGGTGCCGAAGGCCAGGCGCGAGGCCCGCCCGCGCAGCCCGCGCAGGTTGTCGAAGAGCCAGCGCAGCTTGGTGCCGGCGAAGTAGGGATCGATCACCAGGCCGGTCTTGGCGCGCACCATCTCCTCGGCTCCGTCGGCCTTGAGCCGATCGCACAGCGCGGCCGTGCGGCGGTCCTGCCAGACGATGGCGCGGTGCGCCGGGCGACCGGTCCGGCGATCCCAGAGAACCGTCGTCTCCCGCTGATTGGTGATGCCGAGCGCCGCCAGGTCCGCCGCCTTCAACCGCGCCGATCGCAGGCTCGCCTTGACGACGCGCAGGGTCACCTTCCAGATCTCCTCCGGATCGTGCTCGACCCACCCCGGGCGCGGGTAGTGCTGCGGAAACTCGGAGTATCCGCGCCCGCGCAGCACGCCGGTGTCGTCGAATACCATCGCCGTGCTGCCCGTGGTTCCCTGATCGATCGCCAGAACGAAGCGTCGCGCCATGCCCCCTCCTCTTCGCCGCGGCAACATACGGCCCGGAAGTCGACCGGTTCAAGCCTGCCGTGGAGCGGCGCAGGGCGGCTCTTGAACGGCGCAACCCCGGAACCCTATTGTCGGCGCCGATGCCGGGGCCACAGCTACTCTTCGTCACGGGCAAGGGGGGGGTCGGAAAGACGACCGTGACCGCCGCGCTCGGCGCCGCCCTGGCGGGGCGCGGGCAACGTGTGCTCATCGTCGAGCTGGCGGGCGATCGCGGCCTGGCGAGCCTCTTCGGCCGCGAGCGGCTGCCCACCGAGCCGACGCTATTGGCACCGCGCCTGCACGGGGTACGGGTCGAGACCCAATCCCTGGTCGAGTCCTACTTCACGCGCCTCCTGCGCCTCCCGTTCCTGACGCGGCGGCTGTTCTCGAGCGTCACCTTCAACGCCATCACCGCCGCGGCGCCGGGCGTCACCGAGTTCCTGGTCCTCGATCACCTCCTGCAGTGGCTCGATCCGGGCACCTTCCGAAGACACCGTCACGACGTCGTTCTGGTGGACGCTCCAGCCACCGGTCACGCCCTGCGTCTCCTGCGCACGCCGCGACAGCTGGCGACCATGGTGCCGGCCGGACCGATCGGATCGACGTCCCGCCGCCTTCTGGAGCTGCTCGGCGACCACGCGCGAACGCAGGTCCTCCTGGTGACGATCGCCGACGAGATGGCGGTCAACGAGACGCTGGAAGCGCACGCCGCGCTCGCCGGCGGGCTCGCCCTGCAGCTGGCCCGGCCCATCCTGAACCGCGTCTTCCCGCGCCGCTTCAGCGCCGACGACGCCCGGCGCATCGCCGACATCTCGGCCCGCGCCGACGCTCCCCTGCTGCGAGCCGCGCGCCTGCAGGTCAACGCCAGGCACGACTCCGAGCGCCATCTGAGCCGCTTGCGTCGCGCCTTCGGGCTGCCGCCGATCAGTCTGCGCCAGGTGTGCAGCGACCGGGTCGAGCGCGCCGACCTCGACCACATGGGCCGCACCCTGGATCGCGCCCTGTTCCACCCGATCGCCGATTGAGCCGGGTTCGACGTGAGGACGAAGAAACCGAACGCGGCCGCGAGCCGTGCGGAACGACGCCAGCCCGGCCCCGGCCGGGCCGGGCCGTCGGTCCCGCCCGGCACTCCCCTCGAACGCCTTCTGCGGCAGAAGCTCGTCGTCTGTCTGGGAAGCGGCGGCGTCGGCAAGACCACCGCCGCCGCGGCTCTGGCGGTGGTGGGCGCCGCGCGGGGGGCGAGCACGGCCGTCATCACCGTCGATCCGGCGCGGCGGCTCAAGGACGCCCTCGGCCTGGAAGAGCTCAGCATCGATCCGCAGCGCGTCTGTCTGGACGGCCTCGGCGGGCAGCTCGACGCGCTGGCGTTGGACACCAAACGCACCTTCGACGCCCTCATCGAGCGTGCCGCCCCCACTCCCGAGATCGCCGCCCGCATCCGCGCCAACCACCTCTACCAGGAGCTGTCCAACGAGCTCGGCGGCTCGACCGAGTACATGGCGATGGAGAAGCTGCACGAGCTGCTGCACCAGGGCATCTACGATCTGGTCGTCGTCGACACGCCGCCGAGCTCCCACGCCCGCGATCTGCTGAGCGCGCCGCTGCGCATGACCGCGCTGCTGGCGTCGAGCGCCGTGCGCATCCTGAAGACCCCGGCGTCGCTGCTGTGGGGCGCCGATACGCGGCTCGGCAAGGCGACGATGACGGCGTTGCTCAGGGCGCTGGAGCGCTGGACGGGGATGCACCTTCTGCAGGACCTCTCCGACTTCGCCGTCAACTTCGAGCTCCTGGCCGATGGCTTCCGCACGCGCGCCCAGGAGATCGACCTGGCCCTGCACCGCGCCGACACCTCCTTCGTGCTGGTCACGACTTCCGAGCCCGACACGATCACCGCCACCATCGAGCTCGAGCGCGAGCTGCGCGAGGATCGATTCCCCATCGCCGGCGTGATCGCCAATCGCGTGTACGACTTCGCTCCTCTCCCCGGCGGTGCCGCCCGGTCGTACCCCGAGCCGTTGCGCCACAAGCTGCTCACCAACTACGCCGACTTCGCGGCCTTGGCCGCGCGCGACCGGCGCTCCCTGCGCCGGCTGCAGAGCGAGTCGGAGGTACCCCTGCTCGCCGCGCTGCCGGTCCTGGAAGAGCCGCCCACCTCTCTGCGAAGCCTGCAGGCATTCGCCGCCCTGCTCGGCGCCTGATCACGGCGGCGGCGCGCCCCGCGCGGGGGATCAGGCCCCGGACGAAGCCCGCTTCGGCCGCTTGCGCGCGGATCGACGCCGGGGCGGAGGCGGCGCCGGCACCGGGTGCTGGTGCTGCGTCGCCAACAGGCGATCGAGCTTCATGCTCACGTTGACCAGGCTTCCCTGCAGCGCCTCGACCTTGGCGAGAAGCCGGTTGTAGTCGCCCCGCGAGGGGACGTTCAGCGCCGACAGGACCCGATCCATGTTCTTGTCGACCCGCTTCTTGGCGTGGGCCGCTCGACCCACGGTCTTGCCGAGCTGCTCGCGGACGCGCCGGTTTCCGAGCATCTCCTCGAGGAAGACGTTCACGACCTCCTCACCGCGTTCGAACAGCCCGGTCAGGATGGAGAGCGCTTCGTTGCGCGGCGAGGTTTTGGTAGGCATGCGTTTGTCTTATAGTGTCGCGCTGCGGGAGGCGCAACAGTGTCCTGGTACGTGCTGCTCGGCTACTTCAGCGGACTCAGTCTCATCCACCCGGGGCTCGATCCGTCGACGCTCGTGCGCACGGTGCTCGTCGTCCACACCTGCGACGCGATCATGTGTCGCCTGTTCGCCTACAACAACCACTACCCGAAGAACGTGTGGACCGCCCTCGGCTTCGTCTTCGGCATCTGGGCGGTGGCGATCCTGATCCTCCTCCCCAAGCGCCGCAGCGGCACGCCGGAGACGAACGATCACTGAGTCGCCGTTCGACTCGCCGCCTGCTCAGCAGGCGGCACACGAGGTGCAGGTGGCGGTGTCACAGGGCGCGGTCTGGCGCGCCGCCAGCGCCTTGCGCCGCTCCACCCACAGGTAGTGTTTCGAGATGCGGTGGTCGATGAAGTCCCAGGGCAACATCTCGGCCTCGCCGTAGGGCCGGTGCACGTAGTCGTCCGGAGACGGCAGGCCGTCGAGTCCCTCGTGGCGCCAGCGCCGGATGGCCGGCCACCACTGGCCACCCGCGTCGTGAATGGCCACCAGGACCCGCGACAGCCGTCGATCGCCGCGCGACAGGAGAGTGGCCAGGTAGGCCTCGCGCGGCGACTCGATGTCGAACTGCAGATTGGGGATACGGCCACAGGCGCGGCGCAGCGTCTTCATCTTCGCCCGCAGGGCGCCGATGGGCTCCATGGGATCCCACTGAAAAGGGGTCCACGGCTTGGGGGAGAAGGGGTTGAGCGAAACCGTCACGCCGCCGATCCGTCCCCTGCTGCGGCTTCCCTCGCATAGCCGGGCGCGGATCTTCTCCACCAGGTGCGCGATGGCGAGCACGTCCTCCTCCGTCTCCGTCGGCAGCCCGAACATGAAGTAGAGCTTGAGCGACTGGACGCCCTCGCCGACGAGTTGCTCGGCGGCGCGCAGGATGTCCGCCTCGCTGAGGTTCTTGTTGATCACCGCGCGCATGCGCTCGGAGCCCGCTTCCGGCGCGACGGTGACACTGCGCGTGCCGCCGCGGGCGAGCGCCGTGGCGAGACGGGGCGTGACGCAGTCCGCCTTCAGCGACGAAGGCGACAGGCGCCCGCCCTGCGCCGACGCCAGCTCGGCCAGCATGTCGACTCCCGGCAGGCTGGCCATCTCGGCCCCCACCAGGCCGATCGTGTCGCGCTCGCGCAGACCCTCGTGCACCGACGCGGCGAGATCACGCGGGTCGCGGGTGCGGATGGGCCTGTACATGAATCCCGCGGCGCAGAAGCGGCAGCCCCACTGGCAGCCCCGGCTCGCCTCCACCATCACCATGTCGCCGAACACGCCCTCCTCGCTCAGAACGCGCGTGCTGGTGGCGAAGCGATTGAGGTCCCAGATCAGGCGCCGCTCGACGCGCGGCGCGGCGGGGCCGCGGTAGCGCAGATCCACCTGGCGCGGTCCATCGAACAGCGGCTCGTAGTGCGCCGGCACGTAGGCGCCCGCCACCCGCGCCGCGATCTCGTCGAGAACGGCGCCGCTCGGCTGCCGTGTTGCCGCCGCCGCGTACACGTCGAGGAACTCGGGCAGCATCTCCTCCGCTTCGCCGATCAGGAAGAGGTCGAAGAAGTCGGCGACGGGCTCGGGGTTGAGGAAGATCGCCGGTCCGCCGGCGATCAGCAGCGGCGCCTCGCTGCCGCGCCGCGCCCGAAAGGGATCCAGGCCAATCAATTCGAGGAGGGGGATGACGTTCAGATAGTCGCACTCGAACGAGATCGAGAAGGCCACCACGTCGAACTCGGACACCGGACGGCCGCTCTCCAGCGAGCGCAAGCCGCCGCGCGAAAGGCCCGGCAGGTCGCCGTCGGGCAGGAAGGCGCGCTCGCAAACAGTTTCCGGATGGCGGTCGAAAAGCTCGTACACGACCTGGAATCCGAGGTTGCCCATCGCCACCGGATAGCGATTCGGGTAGACGAGGCAGACGCGCAGAGGGGCGTCGTGCTTCTTCTCGAAGCGCAGCTTCTCTCCCGCGCGTCGCCGGCGCGCCCGGTCCTCGGAAGTTTCGACTTGCGGCAAGGTCTCTCCGATCGCGGAGCGTACAGGCGGATGACGGCCGACTCAAGGGAGGGAAGCGGCGCTCGCCGCCGACGGCCGTCCCTCCGTTGCCGCCGGAAGGAGGGAGGGCGGGCGCGGGCCCCGCCCCTAGGGGGAGTTGAAGGAGAGGAGAGTAGGAAGGGAAGCGATTCGCCCCGTCCGTCTCCGCGGCGGACGGGGTCGATCTTCAGAGCGCGGCTCTCACTCGGCCTGCTTGCGAAGGAAGGCGGGGGTGTCGTAGTCGTCCTCACCCTCCTCGCAGATCACGTAGTCCGACTCGCCGCCGTGCTCGGCGGCGCGAGGCTCTTCTTCGAAGGGCTTGAAGTGAGGCTCGCCACCGACGTCGGTGATGCTCCCCAGACGGCGAGTCGGCCGCGCCCCCGCGAGGACCGGCCTCACCACCGGCTGCACAGGTCGCGGCGGCGGCATGTGGCCGTGCCCGTTTCCGTTTCCGTTTCCGTTACGGTTGGCGAAGGCGTGGCTGCCGCCGTTGCCGGTGGCGAAGAGCGGACGCGGCGGCGCCGACGACGAACCCTGCTGCTCTTCCTCTTCCTCCTCCTCCATCGCCTCCTGCCCGAAGCCGGTGGCGATGACGGTAATGCGCAGCTCGTCGCCCATGCTCTCGTCGATGACCGCCCCGAAGATGATGTTGGCATCCTCGTGCGCCTCTTCCTGGATGAGGCTGGCGGCGTCGTTGACCTCGTGCAGCGACAGCTCGGCGTTGCCGGTGATGTTGATCAGCACCCCCTTGGCACCGCGGATCGAGATGTCCTCCAGCAGCGGGCTGGAGATGGCCTTCTGGGCCGCCTCGATGGCGCGGTTCTCGCCGCTCGCGGTCCCCGAGCCCATGATCGCCATGCCCATCTCCGACATGATCGTACGCACGTCGGCGAAGTCGAGGTTGATCAGGCCGTGCACCGTGACCAGGTCGGAGATGCCGCGCACCGCCTGCAGCAGGATGTCGTCGGCCTTGCCGAAGGCGTCCAGCATCGAGGTGTTGCGCGCGGCGGTCGCCAGCAGGCGCTGGTTGGGGATCACGATCAGCGTGTCGACCGCGCTCTTGAGCTCCTCGATGCCCGCCTCGGCCTGGCGCATGCGCTTCTTGCCCTCGAACAGGAAAGGCTTGGTGACCACGCCGACCGTCAACGCGCCGATCTCGCGACCGACCCGTCCGATCACCGGCGCGCCTCCGGTTCCCGTGCCGCCGCCCATGCCGGCGGTGATGAACACCATGTCGGCGCCGGTCAGATGCTCGCGGATGCGGTCGACGTTCTGCTCCGCCGCCTCGCGTCCCACCTCCGGCTTGGCGCCCGCCCCCAGCCCCTTGTCGCCGAGCTGCACCTTCAACGGCGCCTTGTTCTTGGTGAGCGCCTGGGCATCCGTGTTCGCCACGAGGAACTCGACCCCGCAACAGCCTGGACGCGATCATCGTGTTGACCGCGTTGCCGCCACCGCCGCCGACTCCGACGACCTTGATGCGGGCTCCCACCGCCTCGTTCCCAACCAACTCGATCATTCCACCGACCTCCTTCCACCCCGCGGACCGCTCCCGACCCGCATACGGTAGTTTTGAATTAGACCAATTCTTTGAGCCACCCGACCATGCGCCGACGAACGCGGCCGAACAGGGGACCTTCCTCCACGAGAGCCGGCAGGCGGTCACGCGGCTCCGCTCCGTAGCGGGTCAGCCCGATCGCCGCGGCAAAGGCCGGCCCGGCCAGGGCCTCGTCGAGCCCCTCGCAGGCGAGCGGCGTTCCGACGCGCACCGGCACCCGGAAGACGCGCTCCGCCAGCCCCACGACTCCCTCCATGAGCACGCTGCCGCCGGTCAACACGATTCCCGAGGCGAGCATCTCGTCCAGACCGCAGCGGATGATCTGGCGCTGCACGAGCGCGAAGATCTCCTCGAAGCGCGGCTCGATGATCTCGGCGAGAATGCGGCGCGACAGCTCGCGCGGCTCGCGCCCGCCGACCGTCGGCACCTCGACCTTGTCGTCCTCCGGCACCACCGACGCCATCGCCGCCCCGAACCGACGCTTCAGCACCTCGGCGTCGCGGAAGGGAGTGCGCAGGCCGGCGGCAATGTCGCTGGACACGTGATGGCCGCCGATCGACAGCACCGCGGTGTGTTTGACCGCGCCGTTGGCGAAGGCCAGGATCCCGGTCGTGCCGGCACCGACGTCGACGAGGGCGACGCCGAGCTCGCGCTCCTCCGGCGTCAACACCGCCTCCGAGGCGGCGTAGGGAGAGAACACCAGGTCGGCGACGTGCAGCCCCGACCGCTGGCAGCACTTGATGACGTTCTGCGCCGAGGCGATCGCGGTACTGATGATGTGCACCCTCGCCTCGAGGCGCACACCGGACATGCCGATGGGCTCCTTGACCCCGTCCTGCCCGTCGACCAGGAACTCCTGCGGCAGCGCGTGCAAGACGTCCTGATCGAGCGGCAGGGCGACCGCGCGCGCCGCGTCGAGAACCCGGTCCACATCCGCCGGGCCCACTTCGCGCGTCTTCACCGCCACCACACCATGGCTGTTGAAGCCCTTGACGTGACCGCCGCCGACGCTGGCGAAGACGCTGTGGACCTCGCAGCTGGCGCTGACCTCGGCCTCCTTCACGGCGCTGGCGATCGCCTGCACCGTCGCCTCCATGTTGACCACCACGCCCTTGCGCAGGCCTTCGCACGGCGCGGACCCGACCCCAACCACCGTCAGCCCGCCATTCACCGACGGCTCACCGACGACGGCGGCCACCTTGGCGGTGCCGACGTCGAGCCCGACCAGCAGTTCCGGCTTGCGTGCCATGATCTAGACTCGCTTACCCCCTGCCCCCGCGCGGCGAGGCTCCGCGGCAGGTGGCGTTCGCAGCTTCACCACGACCTGATTGCGAAAGCGCAGGTCGATCTTCTGGAGGCGCTCGGCCGACCCCTCGCCTTCCCAGCGCTGGAGGACGCGCGCCGCGCGGCTCAGCTTCTCCCCCGTGCTGCCCCAGCCGAGCACGATCGGCACGGGGGGCGCGGCCGGATAGAGCACCGCGCCCAGCTTCGGATCGATGTGCACCTCGGACACCGGCGCGAAGCAGCGTCCGCGCTGGCAGCGGCGCACCAGCTGCAGCGCGCGGCGAAGCGCCCACGCCCGCTGGCCGCCGGGCGTGTTCTCGCTCAGACCCGTGATCACCGGGTAGTCGCGGCTGTCGCTTTCGGAGAGCGGGCCGAAGACGCTGCCGCTGCGATCGACGTAGTAGAGCCGGTCGAGCACGACGATCGCCTCCGGCCGGCGCTCGCGAATGTCGATCTCGAAGTCGTCCGGGAAGCGGCGGCGCACGGCCGCGCGGGCGATGAACGGATGCGCCTCGAGGCGCGCCTTGACCCGCGTCGGCGAGGCGTCCCACATGCTGGCGCCGTCGTGCAGGCCGAGCCAGTCGCGCACGGCGTCCTCGCTCAGACGCGGCCCACAACCGCGGATGACCAGGTGCTCGATCGCGAAGTACGGGTGGTCGCGCAGCGCCGCCCACACCGGGCCGTGAAAGACCCACGCGGCGGCGCTCAGCGCCACGGCGAGCACCGCCGTCAGACAGCCCGCTGGCAGGGGCCGCACGGAAAACGGGCTGCCAGGTCACGCCGCCCCCCAGTCACCGACCAGCTTGATCTCCGCTACCAGCCGCACCGCCCTGGCCTGCCAGACCGCCTCGGCGATCTCGTCCATCAGCTGCTTCACGTCCGCCGCCCGCGCCGCGCCGACGTTGACGATGAAGTTGGCGTGCTGCTCGGACACCATCGCGTCGCCGACGCGCCGTCCCTTGAAGCCCGCCGCCTCGATCAGGCGGCCGGCGAACTCCCCGGGCGGATTCTTGAAGATCGAGCCGGCGTTCGGCCAGCCGAGCGGCTGCTTCGAGTCGCGGCGCCGCTTCAGCTCCGCCATGCGCGCCCGCACCGCCTCGCGGTCGGCCGGCTGGAGACCGAAGTCGACGTGCGTGACGATCAGCCCGGCCGGCAGGTCGAAGCGGCGGTAGCCGAAGCGCAGAGCGCTGCGCGGCAGCACGCGCTCGCCCGCCGCCGGATCCACCACCACCACCCCGTCGACCACGCCGGCGATCTCGCCGCCGAAGGCGCCGGCGTTCATCAGCAGGCCGCCGCCGATGGAGCCGGGGATGCCCTCGGCGAACTCCAGGCCGCCGAGGCCGCGCTCCGCCGCCTCGTTCACCAGCTTCTTGAAGGGCGCCGCGGCGCCGGCGCGGACGCGTACCCGATTCCCCTCGTCGCGCCATGTGAAGCCCGCGAACTCGCGCCCCAGACGGATCACGATCCCGCGCACGCCGCGGTCGCTGACCAGGACGTTCGTGCCGATCCCCAGGACCACGAGGGGGAGCCCGGCGCGCGACGCGAGCTTCTGCAGCTCCCAGATCTCCGCGGCGTTCGCCGTCTCGACCCAGGCATCGGCGGGCCC
Organism: uncultured bacterium; assembly: GCA_963721115.1. GTDB lineage: Bacteria > Desulfobacterota > Binatia > HRBIN30 > CADEER01 > CAVRIA01. Next base: position 1,103,613 of record CAVRIA010000006.1, on the reverse strand, counting down.
GCCGATGCGGAACGAGGTGTGGCGCCGCAGCGGCTCGCCGAAGCGCGCGCGCTCGCCGAAGCTCTCTTTCAAGCGCTCCACCACGTCTGCTCCTACTGCACCGTCCATGTGCTCTGGCTTCCGGCCAGGGTGCGCACCAGCTCCTCCGCGAAGGCGTGGATGTTGCCGGCGCCGAGGACGACGACGAGGTCGCCGACGCGAAGGACGGGAAGAACCTCCGAGATGAGGTCCTCGCGCCGCGCGCAGTAGTCCACGTCCAGGTGGCCGCGGCGCTTCAACGCCCAGAACAGCACGTCGCCCGACAGCCCGTCGACCGGCTCCTCGCCGGCCGCGTAGATGTCGGTGAGGATCAGCCGGTCGGCGGCGTCGAAGGCGTCGAGGAACTCGCCGAACAGGTCGCGCGTGCGCGTGTAGCGATGCGGCTGAAAGACGACCACCAGACGGCGGCCGAACCCCTCGCGTGCGGCGGCCAGCGTCGAGCGGATCTCCTCCGGATGGTGGCCGTAGTCGCTGATCACGGTCACGCCGCCCGCCTCGCCGCACAGCTCGAAGCGCCGGTGGATACCGCCGAAGTCCGCCAGCGCCTCGCGCGCGATCTCGAAGTCGACCCCGACCTCGGTCGCCACGGCGATGGCCGCCAGCGCGTTCAGCGCGTGGTGGCGCCCGGGCAGGCGCAGCCGCACCGTGCCGAGGAGCCTCTCGCCCCGCACCGCCTCGAAGATCGTCTCCATGCCGAGCACGCACAGATCGCGGGCGACATAGTCGGCATCGGACGTCGTGCCATAGGTGATGACGCGCTTGCGCACCTGCGGCACCAGGGCGCGCACGTTGACGTTGTCCAGACAGAGGACGCTGACGCCATAGAACGGCACCCGGTTCATGAACTCGAGGAAGGCCGAGCGCATGCGATCCATGTCGCCGTAGTAGTCGAGGTGCTCCGGATCGACGTTGGTCACCACCGCGATCGTCGGCGAGAGCAGCAGGAAGGTGCCGTCGCTCTCGTCCGCCTCCGCCACCATCACCTCGCCCTGTCCGAGCCGTGCGTTGGTCCCCATCGAGTGCAGCCTACCGCCGATGACGGTGGTGGGATCGAGGCCGGCGCGCGCCAGGATGGTGGCGATCAGCGAGGTGGTGGTCGTCTTGCCGTGGCTGCCGGCGATGGCGATCCCGTACTTCAGGCGCATCAGCTCGGCGAGCATCTCGGCGCGCGGAATGACCGGGATCTTGAGCTCGCGCGCCCGCACGACCTCGGGGTTCGAGTACTTCACGGCCGAGGAGATCACGACCGCGTCGATGCCGCCGCTGACCGATTCGGCGCGATGGCCGTACGTGATCGTCGCCCCGAGCCGGGCCAGCCGGCGGGTGACCTCGGTCTCCTGGATGTCCGAGCCGCTGACGCGATGGCCGAGGGTGAGCGATACCTCCGCGATGCCGCTCATGCCGACGCCACCGATGCCGACGAAGTGGATTCTGCGTGTCTTGAACAGGCTGCTCATCCGCGCATCCCCCCTCCTACCTCTCGACAGACCTCCACCACTCGCGCCGCCGCGTCGGGAACCGCCAGACGCCGCGCTGCCTCTCCCATCGCCTCCAATCGGCCGCGATCGCGCGCCAGCTCGATCACCGCGGCCGCCAGCCGCTCGCCGGTCAGCTCGCGATCCAGTACGAGAACTCCGGCCTGCCGCTCTGCCAGCACGCGGGCGTTGGCGCGCTGGTGATCGTCGGCGGCGAAGGGATACGGGACGAGGATGGCCGCCTTGCCCAGCACGGTCAGCTCGGCGACCGTGGTGGCGCCGGCCCGGCAGATCACCAGGTCGGCCTGAGAGTAGGCCCAGCCCATGTCGTCGATGAACTCGCGTACGTCCGCCTGCACGCCGAGCTCGGCGTAGAGGTCGCGCAGCCGCTCGCGGTCGGCGGTGCCGGTCTGGTGAACGACGCGCAGGCCGGGGATTGCGTCGCGCAGGGCCGGCGCCGCGTCGGCGAGCGCCTCGTTGATCCGGTGCGCTCCCTGGCTGCCGCCGAACACCAGCAGCGTGAAGCCGGCCGCGGTGTCGGGACGGCGCGCCTCGAGCGGACGCACCGGGTTGCCGGTCAGCACGACGCTCCTGGCGGGAAAGTACGCATTCGCTTCCGCGAAGGTCGTGCACACGCGCGCCGCCAGCCGGCCGAGCAGCCGGTTGGTCCATCCGGGACGCGCGTTCTGCTCCAGCAGAACGCTCGGGATCCCGCGCAGCCGGGCGGCGACGACGACCGGGAAGGACGCGTAACCGCCGACGCCTAGAACGAGCTGGGCACCGAAGTCGCCGAGGATGCCCCAGGCGCGCGCCACCGCCCGCGGCAGCGCCGTCGCGAGCTGCGCCGCGCCGCGCCAGCCGCGCCCGCGCAGAGCGCGGATCGGCAGGGCGCGAAACTCGAAGCGCGTGCGCGGAATGACGCGCGCCTCGATGCCGAACTCGCTGCCGACGAACAGCACGGAGTCCGCTCCGGAGGCGACGAGGCGTTCCGCCACCGCCAACCCGGGGAAGAGATGCCCTCCCGTACCACCGCCCGCCACGACCATGCGCATCCTCAGCCCGTCATCCGCGAGAGCGCCGTGAGGATCCCGACTTCGAGCATCGCGCACAGGAGCGCGGAGCCACCATAGCTCAAGAACGGAAGCGCAAGACCTTTGGTCGGGAGAAGCCCCAACACCACCCCCACATTCACCACCGCACTGAGTACTATCACCAACGTAAGCCCGAATGCTAGCAAACCGGCGAAAGATTCGGGGTGCCGCGACGCCACTCGGAACCCGCGTACGGCGATCAGCGCGAAGAGCGTCAGCACCGCCAGAGCACCGAGCAGACCGAGCTCCTCGCCGATGAGCGCGAAGATGAAATCGGTGTGCGCCTCGGGAAGGAAGAACATCTTCTGGCGGCTCTGCCCGAGCCCGACGCCGGTGACGCCGCCGGAGCCGAAGGCGATCAGCGACTGCACGAGCTGGAAGCCGCTGTCGCGGCTGTGCTGCCAGGGATCGAGGAAGGACAGCAGGCGGCGCATGCGGTACTCCGCCAGCGTGGCCCCGAACGCCATCATCGTCACGCCCGCCAGCGCCAGCGCGCCGACGTGCGCCGGCCGCGCGCCGCCGACGAAGAGCATGAACATGAGCAGAGCGCCGAGAATCACCGCCGTGCCGAAGTCGGGCTGCAGCAGAATGAGACCGGCACACAAGCCGACGACGACGAGAACCGGCAGCACGTTGGCCGAGAAGTCCCGCATGCCGTCGCGCCGGCGACTGATCCAGCGCGCCAGGAAGATCACCACCGCCAGCTTGGCGACCTCGGACGGCTGGACGCTGAAGCCACCGAGTACCATCCAGCGGCGCGCCCCGCCGCGCTCGACGCCGATGCCGGGGATCAAGACCAGCAGCAGGCTGAAGACGCTGATCAGCAGGATGACGTTGGCCCAGCGTTCGAGCACCTCGGGACGGATGCGCGAGACAGCCACCATGCCGAGGGCGCCGATGGCGAGCGAGATCAGGTGCTTGCGGAAGAAGAGGTACGGGTCGCCGTACTGCTCGCGGGCGTAGAAGTAGGAGACGTTGAAGATCATCACCACGCCGAGGCCGACCAGGCCCGCAACGGCGACGATGAGCCAGCCGTCCGGGCGGGTGAGCCGGGGCATGACGACGCGCGTCTGCAGGCGTGTGAGGTGGCGCAGGCGGTTCACAGCGCCTCCACCAGAGCGCGGAAGCGGCGACCGCGCTCGCCGTAGTCGGTGAACTCGTCGAAGCTCGCGCAGCCGGGCGCCAGCAAGACCACCTGCCCGGCGCGGGCGAGGCCCGCAGCGAGGCGCACCGCCGTGGCCAGATCCGGCGCGATGCGGCCCGCCGCGTCGTCGCCGAGCTGCGCGGCGATGGGCGCGCCGGCGCGCCCGAAGTAGACGACCGCGGCGCCCCGCGATTCGACGAGAGGGCGTAGGGCGGTGAAATCCCCGCCCTTGTCGTAGCCGCCGAGCAGCAGGACGATGCCGCTCGTGAAGCTGGCGATCGACTTCTCGACGGCGCCCAGGTTGGTCGCTTTCGAGTCGTCGTAGTAGCGCACGCCGCCGTGCTCACGCACGAACTCGAGGCGGTGCGGCAGGCCGCCGGTGACCCGCAAGGCCTGCCGGATGGCGGTGCTCGAGACGCCCCAGGCGGTCGCCGCGGTGACCGCCGCGAGGATGTTCTCGCGATTGTGGGCTCCCTGCAGCGGCGTGTCGCGCAGATCGTAGCGCTGCGTGCGCCCGGTCCCGCACACCACCGCCTCGTCTCCGTCGACGAAGGTGCCGAACTCCACCGGATCGCGCCCGAAGGAGATCACCGAGGCGCGGGTGCCGCGCCGCTGCTCCCAGACCCACGCATCGTCGCGGTTGAGAACCGCGACGTCGTTGCTCTCCTGGTGCGCCAGCAGGACCGCCTTCGCGGCGCCGTAGTCGGCGAGGTCGCGGTAGCGGTCCTGGTGATCCGGGGTGAGGTTCAACAGCACGGCGACGCGGGGCCGAAAGCTCGGGGCCCACTCGAGCTGAAAGCTGGAGACCTCCACCACCGCCGCGTCGTAGGTCTCTCCGCCTGTCAGCGCATCGCTCAGCGGCGTTCCGAGGTTGCCGCCGACGAAGACGCGGCGGCCGTCGGCGGCGAGCATCGCACCGAGCAGGACCGTGGTCGTGCTCTTCCCGTTGGTGCCGGTGATCGCCAGGATCGGGCAGGTGAGAAAGCGCGCCGCGAGCTCGATCTCGCTCCACACCTCGATGCCCAGCGCCACGGCGCGGCGCAGCACCGGGTGGTCGCGCGGCACGCCGGGGCTCGGCACGACGAGATCGATTCCGCCCAGATCCTCCCTTCGGTCGTCGCCGCAGCGCAGCTCGACGTCGGGCGGCCAGTCGGCGTCGGGACGCGCGTCGGGCGAGCGCTCGAGGACCCGCACCCGCGCCCCGCGCGCCGTCAGCAGCCGCACCGCCGCCCGGCCGGCGCGGCCGGCGCCGATCACCACCGCAGATGTGCCGTCGAGCATCGTCATCGCAGCTTCAACGTGCTCAGGGCGGCGAGCGCGCAGATGATCGACACGATCCAGAAGCGCACGATGATCTGCGGCTCCGGCCATCCGAGCAGCTCGAAGTGATGGTGGATCGGCGCCATGCGGAAGATGCGCTTGCGGCGCAGCTTGAACGACGCCACCTGCAGGATCACCGACAGCGCCTCGACGACGAAGACGCCGCCGGCGACCAAGAGGACCACTTCCTGCTTGGTCAGCAGCGCGACGATGCCGAGCGCCGCGCCGAGCGGGAGGGCACCGACGTCGCCCATGAACATCATCGCCGGGTAGGCGTTGAACCAGAGGAAGCCGAGGCCGGCGCAGAACAGGGCGCCGCAGAAGATCGTGATCTCGCCGACGCCGGCGACGTAGGGAATCTGCAGATACTCGGCCAGCTTGACGTTGCCGGTGACGTACGCGAACACGCCGTAGGTGACGGCAGTGGTCATCACCGGGCCGATCGCCAGGCCGTCGAGGCCGTCGGTGAGGTTCACCGCGTTGGAGGTACCGACCACGACCAGAGCGGCAAAGGGCACGTAGAGAAACCCGAGGGGAATCGCCGCCGTCTTGAAGAAGGGGAAGTGCAGCGTCGTATCGAAGCCGGGCAGGACGTACAGGCAGAGGCCGGCGACCAAGCCGATGGCGAGCTGGTAGCCGAACTTGGCGCGTACGCTGAGCCCCTTCGAGTTGGCGAGGCGGAGCTTGCGATAGTCGTCGACGAAGCCGACGGAGGCGAAGCCCAGGGTGACCGCCAGCGTGATCCACAGGTAGACGTTGGTCAGGTCGGCGAGCAGCAGCGTCGCCAGCACCAGCGAGAACAGGATGAGCGTGCCGCCCATCGTCGGGGTGCCGGCCTTCGACAGATGGCTCTGCGGTCCGTCGGGCCGGATGTGCTGGCCGATCTGCTTGGCGGTCAGGCGTCGGATCAGCCACGGCCCGAAGAGAAAGGAGATGAGGAGCGCCGTCAGTGCGGCGATGACCGTGCGGAAGGTGATGTAGCGGAAGACGTTGAACACCCCGTACGTCTGATGGAGGGGGTACAGCAGGTGATAGAGCATCACGGCTGGCCCCCGGCTCTCTCCAGCAGCGCCACCACTTCCGCCATGCGGGCGCCGTAGTCGCGCACGCCCGTCTCGGTATCCGCTCCGCGCGATCCCTTGACCAGGATCACGTCGCCCGCCCGCCACAGGCTCTCGACCGCCGCGGACGCCGCCGCGGCATCCGCGCAGACGCGAACCTCCGGGCGCTCGCCGCCGACGGCGCGGGCCCCCGCCGCGATGCGGTCGGACTGCGGCCCGACCGCCACCAGCACGGCGACGCCGCTGGCCGCGGCGCACGCGCCGAGCGCCTCGTGGAGAGCGTCGCTCTCCGGCCCGAGCTCGCGCATCTCGCCGAGCACGGCCAGGGCGCGGCCGGGCATCGCCGCCAGCGCCCGCAGGCCCGCCTCCATGCTCGCCGGGTTGGCGTTGTACGCGTCGTTCACGACCGTGACGCCGTTCGCCAGGCGGACGACCTGCATGCGCATGGCGGGCGGCGGCGTCTCCGCCAGTCCGGCGGCGATGGTCTCGATGTCCAGCCCGAGACCGTGCGCGACGGCGGCGGCAGCGAGCGCGTTGGCGACGTTGTGCCGGCCCGGCACGCGCAGGCGCACCGGGGCGGTGCGCCCGGCGACGTCGAGCGTGAAGGCGATGCCGTCGAGCCCGAGGTCGCGCACCGAGCGCGCCCTCACCTCGCCCACCGCGCCGAACTCGATGCGCCGGCCCGCGAAGGCGGCGGCGGCGCGCACCACCCGCTCGTCGTCCGTGTTCACGGCGATGGTCGCGTCGCGCGCCATGCCGGCGAAGAGCTCGCCCTTCGCCGCCGCCACGCCGTCGATGGTTCCGAGGCCTTCGAGATGGGCGGGTCCGACGTTGGTGATCACGCCGACGTCCGGCGCCGCGATCTCGGTGAGACGCGCGATTTCGCCGAAGGCATTCATCCCCATCTCGAGGACCGCGACCGCCTCGTCACCGGTCAGGCGCAGCAGGGTGAGGGGCAGGCCGACCAGGTTGTTCTCGTTGCCGTGCGTGCTGAGGACCGCGGTGCGCGGCGGCGGGAAACGAGCCTGGCGGCAGACGGCGGTCACCATTTCCTTGGTCGTCGTCTTTCCGTTGCTGCCGGTGATCCCGACCACGCGCAAGGGGTAGCGGCAGCGCGTGGCCGCCGCCAGGTCGCCGAGCGCACGCAGCCCATCGGCGACGACCAGGGCGCACCCCGGATCGACGCCGGGCGGAACTCGCTCCACCAGAGCGGCACGCGCTCCGGCGCGCAGGGCGTCCGCGACGAAGCGGTGGGCGTCGTGATGCTCGCCGCGCAGGGCGACGAAGAGCGAGCCGGCCCCGACGCGGCGCGAATCGATGCACACCGCGTCGAAGAGCTCGTCGCGCGCCGGCTCCGCGCCGGCGACGGCTCCGGTGGCCGCCACAACCTCTTGTCGGGTCCAGCCCATGCGTGACCAGTCGCGTTCGCGCGCCGCCGCCTCCTTCATAGCCTCACGACGTGGCCGATCCAAACGTGAGAGTGATCTCTCGCGCCTCCGCCTGGGCGCCGGGCAGGGGCTCCTGCGCGACCACGTATCCGGACCCCGACACCTCGACCTTCCAGCCGCTGCGGTGGGCGCGCACGAGAGCCTCCCGCATGCTCAGACCGAGGAAGCTGGGAACGCCCACCGTGACCAGGTCGGGGACCGGTCGCGGCGCCCGCGGCGCCGGCTCGGGCAGGCGTTCCGGGGCCGGAACGTCGCGCGGCAGGATGCCGCGCCGGGCGAGCCCGTACTCGGCGATGCGCTTGAATACCGGCGCCGCGACCACGCCGCCATAGGTGGCCTTGCGAGGCGTGTCGATCACCACGAGGATCACCAGGGCCGGATCCTCGGCCGGCACGTAGCCGACGAAGGAGGCGACGCGGTCGCGGGCGCTGTAGCGCCCGCTGCCGGGGTCCACCTTCTGCGCCGTGCCGGTCTTCCCGGCCACCGTGAACCCCTCCATCTGCGCCTGCTTGCCGGTGCCCATCTCGACCACGCGGGTGAGGATGCCGGTCAGGGTGGAGGCCGTCTGCGGCGACATGACGCGCGCGTCGACGTGCGGGCGCTTGACCTCGAGCACGTGACCGCTCTGGCCGACGACGCGCCGCACCACGTAGGGGCGCATCAGGCGGCCGCCGTTGGCGATGGCGGCGAAGGCGCGCGCCAGCTGCAGCGGGGTGACGGCGATGCCCTGTCCAAACGCCGTCGTGACCAGGTGAATTCGGCCCCACTTGTCGGTCGGCCGCACCAGCCCGGAGGCCTCGCCCGGCAGGTCGATGCCGGTCGGGCGGCCGAAGCCGAAGCGCTCGAGAGCCGCCCCGAAGTCGTCGCGGCCCAGCCGTTCGGCCACCTTGGCGGCGCCGATGTTGCTCGACTCGGCGATCACGTCGGCGAAGGTGAGGACGCCGTGCGGATGCGAGTCGCGGATCGTCCGCCGGCCCACCGCGTAGTGGCCGTTCTCACAGAAGATCTTGTCTTGCGGCGAGACCGCGCCGCGCTCGAGCGCCTCGGCGGCCAGCACCGCCTTGAACGTCGACCCCGGCTCGTAGCAGTCCGTGATGGCGCGGTTGCGCCACTGGCTCGGCGAGGCCTCGCGGAACCGGTTGGGGTCGAAGCGCGGGACGTTGGCCATGGCCAGCACCTCGCCGGTGTCGGGAACCAGCACGACGACCGAGCCGGCCTTGGCGCCGAACTCGTCGACCGCCTTCTGCAGCTCGGTCTCCGCGACGCGCTGCAATGGCGCATCGATCGTGAGCTCGACTTTGGCGCCGACGCGTGGGAGCGGCCGCCACTGCCCATCCACCGCAATCCTCCGCCCCCACGCATCGCGCTCGACGGCCATGGCCTCCACCTCGCCCCGCAAATCCGCGTCGAGCATGCGCTCGACGCCCTCCAGGCCCTGGCCGTCGATTCCCGTGAATCCCAGAATGTGTCCCGCAACGGCGCCCTGCGGATAAACCCGCTGGCGCGCTTGCTCGCTGCCGATGCCGTCGATCCCGAGCCTCGCCAGATCGTCCCAGCGGTCCAGGGACACCTGGCGCTTCAACCACACGAACGGCGCCTTGGCCGCAGCGCGCTCGGCGACCACGTCGGCAGGGATGTCCAACACCCGGGCCACCGCGCCCAGCACCTCCGGGTTCCGATCGATTTCCTGCGGCCGGACGAAGACCGCCGCCGACTCGCGAGTCAATGCCAGCGGCTCGCCGTTGCGGTCGACGATCGGCCCGCGCCGCGCCAACATCGGAACGCTCTGCAAGTGCTGGCGATCGGCCCTCTCGTGCAGGGCCGCCCCCTGCACGACCGTGAGCTGTACGGCGCGCGCCGTCAGCACGGCGAAGACGGCCACGAAGAGGCCCGCCGTCGCCGCGATGCGCAGCCGCATCGAGGGGCCTCTCACGGCAGCAGCTCCTCTTCCTCGCGCCCCGGCCGGCGCATGCCGAGGCGCTGCGCCGACCTTTCCTCCAGTCGTCCATCGGCTGCGGCAGCCCGAACTGCGAGTTCCCGCCCCTCCTGCTCCAACCGCTCCACGAGCTGCCGCGTCACCGACAGACGGTACCCAGCGTCCACCACCTTGATCCGCACCCAGACGTAGCCGAGCAACAGCGACACGCCCAGCACGCCAAGCAGACCACCCCACACCACCAAGGCGCGCAACTCGGCCCGGACGGCGCCCGGCACGTTGGCCGGCCACCACCGCACTCCTCCACCCGCGGTTTCGACGCGGGTAATCGGAGCGGTCGCTGGTCGCGCGAAGGAAGCGGGTACCATGCCTGTTTCCTTTAGATTCTCAGAGTCGAGACCACGTTTGGATCATCCACGTTCTCCTCCGCACCGTCGAAAACCGGCTGCCAGGCATCGCGATCCCAGATGCGGAACTTCGATCCGACGCCGGTGAAGACGAGGTCCTTTCCGAGCCGGGCGTGATCGCGCAGGCGCGGCGGGATCAGCAGCCGCCCCTGTCGATCGAGCTGGCATTCGTGGGCCCCGGGGAAGTAATAGTTCTGAAAGAATTCGATGACGTTGGAAGGTAGATCTTCATCCTGTAGTCTAGCTTCCAGGCGCAACCAGGCGGCATAGGGATAGACATCCAGACAGCGGACCTTGCGAACGGTGAAATTGGTGACCATCAACTGCAGCTCGTCGGGACCCTTCAGAACGTCGCGGAAGGTGACCGGCACATTGACCCGGCCCTTCTCGTCGATCCGCTGCTCGAAGGTGCCACGAAACATCGCTCACCAGCCCCCTGAACCCCACCTATCCACCAAGATTAGACACATCCACCCACGTTTACCCACCTCGCCCCATACCGCCGTCTAGGTTCCACTGTCAAGAGAAAGTTTTTTCGAGCGCAAGTTTTCCTCACGGAAACTACGTTCGACTGCATCACCTGAGCGGGGTGCCAGCGGCTCGGCGCGTACCGTTCCGGACAGGGAGGAGGCCGGCAAGTCTCGGCGGGGCGGCCCGTCAGACCTTTCCCAACCGCGCGTTGTCCCAGCTCAGGATGCGCTCGTCGGGGGTGCTCTCGATGGTCGCGGTCCATCTCGCGGATGTTTGGGACGCCGGCGCGCCGGCGAGCTGAATGGCCGCGAGCTGGCGGATCTTCGCCAGGAAGCTGCGATGAGTATGGACGACGCCTTTCGTATCCGCAGTCGTCCCCGAGGTGTACGCGATAGTTGCCGGCCGGTCCGGATCGACCGCAGCCGGCTCGCCGAGAGGGTCGGAGGCGACGAGGCGATCGTAGGAAACGACGTCCCGGGGAAGGGCGTCGCCGGCGCTGCTCAGTAGCGCGACCAGCGGGACCACCACGACGCCGAGCACGGAAGCGGCGCCGACGTGTTCGGAGGCAAAGGGTACGGGGCGGCGGCAATGGACGGGGCGTGGACGGAAATCGCGCAGCGCATCGGATTTTGCGGTCCCCCTCGCCCTTCTCCCCTCAGGGCATGCGGCAGGAGATGCCGCCCGCGGCCGGAAGATAGCAGTGGCGCACGTAGTCCATGACCATGCGGTCGGCGTTGAAGCGCCAGCCGAGGGTTCGGATGGCGCGTTTCATGCGCGCGATCCAGGCGCGGGGCAGGCCGTCGGGATCGCGCTGGTAGTAGAGGGGAACGACTTGCCCCTCCAGCGCGCCGTAGAGGTCGGCGGCGTCGCGGCGATCCTGGACGCCCGGATCCGCGTGCGTCGCCCCGTTCCCGATCGCGAATCCGTTCAGGCCGTCGTATGCCTCCGCCCACCAGCCGTCGAGCACCGAGAGATTGAGCCCGCCGTTCAGGACCACCTTCTGGCCGCTGGTCCCGGATGCCTCGAAGGGTCGCCGGGGCGTGTTCAGCCACAGGTCGACGCCCTCGACGAGGTGCCGGCCGACGTTGATGTCGTAGTCCTCGAGGAACACCAGGCGGCCGGCGAACCCGGGGGAACGCGCCAGATCGGCGATCTCCCGCAACAGACGCTTCCCGGCGTCATCGCGCGGGTGCGCCTTGCCGGCGAAGATCAGCTGAATCGGCGTGAACGGATGCTGCAGGAGCGGCCGCAACCTCTCCAACTGCTGCAGCAGGAGTGTCGCCCGCTTGTAGGTGGCGAAGCGCCGGGCGAAGCCGATCGTGAGCACCTCGAGGTCCAGCGCGCGGCGCGCCGCCTCGATGCTCTCCTCCGATTCGTCGTTGCGGGCGAGCTGGCGAACGGTTCGTCGCCGGACGAAATCGAGCAGGCGAGCCTTCAGCACCTGGTGCGTCTCCCACAGCTCGCCGTCGTCGATGGCGTGGACGCCAGCCCAGACCTCGGGCTGTCCGCTGCGCTCGACCCAGCCCGCCCCCATGTGCCGGTCGTACAGCCCCCGCATCTGGGGAGCGAGCCACGAGTGCACGTGGACACCGTTCGTCACGTGCCCGATCGGGACCTCGTGCGCGGGCCGTTCGGGCCAGAGGCCGTTCCACATGCGCCGGCTGACGCCGCCGTGCAGCGCCGAGACCCCATTGGCGTAGCGGCTCAGCTTGAGGGCCAGAACGGTCATGCAGAACTCCTCCGACGGATTCTGCGGCTCGATCCGCCCAAGAGCGAGAAGGTGATCCTGAGAGAGTCCGCAGGCGTCGCGCAGCGGCCCCAGGTACTCCTCCACGAGGTCGGGGGAAACCGGTCGTGACCGGCGGCGACCGGCGTGTGCGTGGTGAAGCAGGTCATCTCCGCCACGGCGCGCGCCGCCTCTTCGAAGGAGAGGGCATTGGTCGCCATCTGCAGGCGCACCAGCTCGAGGATCGCGAAGGCGCTGTGGCCCTCGTTCAGATGCAGGACGCCCGGCGTGACGCCGAGCGCGTGCAGGGCGCGGACACCGCCGACGCCCAACAGCAGCTCCTGCCGGATGCGGGTGCCGGCGTCTCCTCCGTAGAGGCGCGCCATGAGCTTGCGCTCCTCGGGGGCGTTGCCCTCGCAGTCGGGATCGAGCAGGAACAGGACGACGCGTCCGGCGGCCAGACGCCACACCCGGGCGGCGAGGCTACCGCCGCGGGTCTCGATCTCGACCGCCAGCGGCTGCCCGTCGGCACCGCATACGCGGCTCAGCGGGAGTCGATCGACGTCGACGTCGACGTAGTTCTCCTGCTGCCAGCCGGAGCGATCGAGGTGCTGAACGAAGTAGCCTTGCGAGTACAGCAGACCGATACCGATCAGGGGCACCCCGAGATCCGAAGCGCTCTTGACGTGATCACCGGCGAGCACCCCGAGGCCGCCCGAGTAGATGGGCATCGACTCGTGCAGCCCGAACTCGGCCGAGAAGTAGGCCACCCGCCTGCCCAGCAACACGCCGGCATGAACGTCGCCCCAAGTCGCCCCGGGGCGGAGATACTCCTGCAGCCGCCGGTGCGCCTGATGGATTCGGCTGTGCAGCGCGAGCTCGCGGGCGCGGGCATCGATGCGCTCGGGCGTCAGCTCATTCAGGAGAACGACGGGGTTGTGATCGAGCTCGCGCCAGCGGACGGGGTCGAGGTCGCGAAAGATGTTCACGACGTCGGGGTTCCACGTCCACCACAGGTTCGAGGCCAGGGCCCGCAGGTGCTCCCTGAGCTCCTCGCCCGGCAGGCCGCCCGCGGCCTCGCGCACACCGGCCGACCCGCCGGGACTCAATATGGCCAACTCACGCTTCCACGACATTCGCAACGGACGCAGTTGTAACAGTTCGAATACCGCGGAGAGGCAAATTGCGTGCCCAGGCCTCGCCCGCTGCCTCGAACGATTTCCGAACCGCGTACCTTCTCTCGATGCCCACGTGAGGTGCACCGCTCGGACGTAGAACGCTCAATGGATGGGCAATCGATCGCGGGCTCTGGTCCAAGCGGGACCCGGCCAGGATCTCGGCGGGAATGGCGCCGACTTGGCTATCGTCGCCAGGGATGCGGCCCTTTCCATCCCAGACCCGCTCCGATAAGGGATACGTGGGACCTACATCGAGGCCCTTGGTCCGCATTGACTGGCGAACAGGCAGACCATGGAAGACCTTCGTGCCGAGCTCGAGGCCATCGAGCACGCCCTCGACGCAGGCCTCTACCGGCCCGGGCCGTGGGAGCGGCTCCTCCGGCAGGCGCGGCGGCGGCCACGCGGCGAGCGCCGGGCGCTGGCGGCCGACGTCAGCCGCGTCAGCGAGAAGGTCCATCGCCGCGCCGGGCCGCGCGCGGTTTCGGTCGGTACCGGCGTAGCATTGGAGGTGGCGGCGACCTCCGTCGGCGGCATACTCCTCGCCGCCGGCCTCCGGCTGGGCTCCGATGCCGCAGTGGTGCTGGCCGGGGCGCTCTGGATCACCACCTTCGAGCCGCTGGTGAAGATCGCGGTCGGGCTCGCGGTCGGCGTCCGCTATGACTACGCCTACCTGCGCAGCGGCGAGCCGCGCTTCAAGATGCGCTACGGCACCTATCTGGCGGCTCCGCGAGCGGCGCGGATTGCGTTTCACCTGTCGGGAACGGTCGGCTCGCCCCTGGCGGCGTGGCTGGTGGGCCGCATCGCCGCCCCTTCCCTGCCCTTGAGCGAATCGATCTGCCTGGCCGCCTTCTGGGTGCTGGGCGGCCTCAACGTCCTCTTCTTCGGCGCCGCCGTTCTCGGACTGCGGCGCCTCGGTCCGCTCCGCCTCGGCATCGCCAGCGGCGGCGTGGCCGGAGTCGAGCTGCGCGAGGCGTTCGGGAAGGGATGAGGCACGAGGGCTGGTCGCTTCGCCCCTGAGATCGAACCTCCGCTCCCCGTCATGGCGAGGCGCCTCCTCCGGCGCCTCGCCCCGCGCAGCTGCCACCGCAGAGATCGATCGCTGCGTGAAACGGCGCCGTTACCAATCGCTGGGCGCCATCGCGTCCCGGGTCATCTTCCGTACAGGGCAGGTGGTCGTTGCCGTATCCTCCCGCCTCGGCCGTCCATACCTCGAGCGTGGCAATTCCTTCTATGTCCTGCAATGTCCCCGAACACCCGAGCTTCGCCAGGCCGGCGTTGCCGACTCCATACGAGTCTGGATCGACCTGCGCTTCCACACAGAGGCACGTTTCAGCCACACACGATGGTTCCCCTCGAAAGCTTCGAACGACTGCCGGCACACATGGCGGCGGGGGAGGATTCCTGACTTTGCCCACGTAAAGCGCCATGTCGCCCACGAACGAACGATCGCGATATTGCTCGAGGACGAGATTTGAGATTCTTCCCACCACCTCCCTTTCGTTGGTGCAATTGACCGCACACCCCATGCCGCCGAGCGAGTCCTGCACGTCGCACTCTTCATCGCCGTCGACGAAACCGTTGCCACACTGGTCACACTCGTGCAGCTTGCATGCGCAACCATTCTGAGTTTCGCCGATACACAAGGCCGTGCCGAACACAGGCCCGAAGAACGGTCGCTCGCCGCACTTCTGCTGACCGCAAAACCGCCCATCGCACACTTCGCCGCACTCCCCTGGCTTCGGCGTCGGGGAGTACGAGGGCGTGATCGACGCTGTCGGAGTCGCATGGCAGCCTTCGAGCTCGTTCTCGACCGCCGCAATCACCTCGGCGATCGCCACCACGCCGTCCCCGTCCCGATCGAGGGCGCGGCAGGCCGATACTGGCTCCCGGCCCAAGGCAATTCTCACGCCGCGAACAAGCTCGTCGATCGTGACGGCATCATTCGAGTCGCAGTCGCCGACGCAGTGGATGGCGGCACGAGTCGACCTTGCGGCCGTCAAAAGCGACATGAACAAGACCCAGGCCCCGAATTTCGACATCATCGCCACCTCGTCACGGCAGGTAGGTACCTACTCGCGTATATAGCGCACTGTTGGAGGCGTTTCGGGAGTCCCGCCAAACAGCCACCATCCGACCCTCCCGCGGCCCCAACGCAACTTATGGCCCCCAGACGGGAAACCCCCGCGGGCTCCGGTCCACGAGGAAGTCGTTCTTCGGCCCCGCCCCTGAACTAGAAAAACCGCGTGGGGATCCGAGTGAGGCTTGCCGCTTTCCTGTCGACCACTACGGCGACGCCTACCGAAGTACGCCCAGTCTGTTCGCCGATGGGCCGATGGTGGCCGTGCCACGGGGTTCCGGTCTCGCCGAACCGAAGAGAGGACCGGAGAGGGTCGTGAGCCGGATTCTGTTCCCCCGCCGGGGCGGGGGCGGCAGTCATTCCTCTCGACCGGCGGTTGCCCGCCGGCTCTAGCGACTTACCCGAGGGGACGCGCGGGCCACGCAACCCTCCGTTTGTCTTGCTCCGGGTGGGGTTTGCCGCGCGGTGCCGTCACCGGCGCCGCGGGAGGCAAAGCCTCCGTTTCACCGACTCCCCGCACCTCGCGGCAACGGGGCCGTCTACTTTCTGTGGCACTTTCCCCCGATCGCTCGGGGCCGCCGTTAGCGGCCACCCTGCCCTCTGGAGTCCGGACTTTCCTCCCACCCCATGGGGTGAGCGACTGCCTGACCCTCTCCGGTCCGACCGCAGCATAGCGCACCGGCCGCGGCGAATGGAATGAGCAGCTCCGAAAGGGCGGGCCGATCTGCCTCGACGCCTCGAGTGACCAAGCAGCCCGTTGGAAAACTTCGGACATGCTTCGACAAGCTCAGCATGAGCGGTGCTTGGCCCTTGTCTCTCAAGGGCTCTTCCCGCTCGCCCTGAGCTTGTCGAAGGGCGTTTCGACTTTTTCAACGGGCTGACTAGGCGCCGGTCGACTTGCTGTCGCTGGCGCTGCCGTTGTTCTCCGGCCGGAAATACATGATGCGGTGACAGTTGGGGCACTGCCGGATGTCGCGGTAGCGCTGCAGCTCGTTGAACAGCTGCGGCGGCACGTTCATGTGGCAACCCAGACAGGTGCCGCCGCGCACCTCGACGACCGCGGTTCCGTCGCGCCGGGCGAAGATGCGCTCGTACTTGCCGCGCAGCGCCGGGTCCATGCCCCGGACCAGGAGGTCGCGCTGCTCGCGATCCGACGCCGTCTCGCGGTCGATCGTCGCCGCCTCGTTGCGCTTCGCGTCCACCTCGGACTCCGCCTGCCCATCGAGCGCATCCAGGCCCGCGCGCGCTTCGTTCAACACCTGGTTGAGGCTTTCCAGCCGCTCCATGACCTCGATGAGCTGCTCCTCGAGCAGGTGGTTGGCCTCCTTGCCGAGGTCGATCTCCCGCTGCAGGGCCATCATCTCGCGATCATTGCGGACGCGGTTCAGACGCATACGGCTGTCGCGAATCTTACCGCCTTCGACCTCCAGCCGGCCGTCCATCTCGGCGCGCTGCTTCTCCAGATCGTCGCGTTCGAGCGTCAGGCTCGCCAGCTGCTCCCGCTGCCGCGTCAGCTCCTGCTCGAAGGCTTCCGCCTCGCCAATCAGCGCGGCCATCTGCTCCTGCTTCACCTTGAGTCGCCGGTCGAGCTCCTGAAGAGCCGCCAGCCGGTCGATCTCCGCCTCGAATGTTCCTTCCACAGTCGACATCTCTCTTTCTCGAAAATGGGCCCACCAGGATTCGAACCTGGGACCTACCGGTTATGAGCCGGCGGCTCTGACCAGACTGAGCTATGGGCCCGTGGTTCGATTCATCCCCTCTCACTCCGCAAAGGAATCCGTTTCCCGACCTCTCCGCCCGGCACGGCGCAGCTTGCGCAGCGCTTCCGTCTCGACGCGAGCCGCGCTCCCAGCATCGCCCCCGAGACGCCGCTCCACGGCTTCGAGGCTATGATCGGCGACGTCGATGCCGAAGCGGAGCTGCAGCACCTCGGCCTCCATCGCGCTCAGGGAGCGCAGCGCGCGGCGCGCGCGCTCCCGCAGCTCCTGCGGGTCGAAGGGAGGCGCCTCCGGCTCCTCCTCCGTTCGGAACCGCGCCAGCCAGCCGCAATCGACCTGGCGCACCGATTTGGGCGTCCTGCGCCGGCTCGCACCGGCGCCTCCAGCCCCGTGCCGCGACCGCTCGCCGCTCACGTGACACCGCCTTCCCGGCGCAGCAGCTGGTTCAGGTTCTGCAGCGCATCGCGCCAGCGCTCCTCTCCCGGCTGCGCGGCCCTCAGCTCCGCCTCGATGGCCTGTCGCCGGCGTCGCGCCGCCTGATCCTCGAGGCGCGCCACGCAGTCCTCCGCCATCTTCATCCGATCCGCCAGCTCCGCTACCGGCCCGCGCCCGATCATGAGCGCCGTCAGCCCCTGGCGCAGCGCCGGCGGCAGCTCGTCCAGGATCTCCGCGACCGGACGCTGCCGCTCGCGCGCCTCGACGATGCGCCGGCCCGCCTCGGCCAGGTCCCCGTTGCTGAACAGCGCCAGGGTTCCGCGCCGCGTCACCCACTGCGCAACCTCGGCATCGACGGCCATCGCCTCGAGGAGAAGGCGCTCTTCGGCCGGCCAGCGCGGCGCCGCGGATGGTGGCGCGCCCGCGGCCGAGGGTACCGCTCCGCGGCGCGCCGCGCGGAAGATCCCCTCGTCGACACCGAGCCGCTGTCCCGCCTGCCGGGCGAGCATCTCGAACTGAACGTCGCTGCGCACCGTGACGAGGATCCGCTTGACCTCCTCCGCCGCCCGCGTCCGCTGCTGGATCGAGGCGCCGGGAGGAACGACCGAGTCGAAGTAGAAGTCCGCCAGAGGCGGTGCGGCGTCGAGCAACGCCAGCGTCGCATCGCAACCGTGACGGCGGATGTAGCTGTCGGGGTCGAACCCGTCGGGCAGAAAGGCGGCTCGCCCCCACACCCCTGCCTCGGCACAGACCGCGAAGGCGCGCAGCGCCGCCTGGCGACCCGCCCGGTCGCCGTCGAAGAAGAAGAAGATCGTCAGCTGATCGCCGCCGAGCGGCTGCAGCAAGCGGAGCTGTGCCGCGGTCAGCGCCGTGCCGAGCGTGGCGACGGTGTACGGGATCCCCTCCTGCACCAGCAGCAGGGCATCCATGTACCCCTCTACGAGAACGACGCGATCGGCATCGCGAATGGCGTCGCGCGCCTCACCCACGCCATACAGGCCGTGCCCCTTGCGGAACACGGGGGTCTCCGGAGAGTTCAGGTACTTGGGCTGATCCGTACCCAGGGTGCGCCCTCCGAAGGCGACGACGCGGGCGCGGCGGTCGGCGATGGGAAACATGAGCCGGCCGCGGAAGCGGTCGTAGGCGCTGCCGTCGTCGCGCCGGCCGGTCAGGCCGGCCTGGGCCATGAGATCGCGCGGCACGCGCTGCTGGGCCAGAAAGTTGGCCAACGCGCCGCCGCGCGGCGGCGCGTAGCCGAGGCCGTAGCGCTGGATGGTCTCCGGCCGCAGGCCGCGCTCGCGCAGGTAGCTCCGCGCCGCCTCCCCGAGGTTGCTCGCCAGCGCCTGCCGGAAGAAGCGAGCGGCCAGCTCATTCGCCGCGTAGATGCGCTCGCGCAGCCCGGCGGCCGGATCCGAGCCCCGCTCCGGCAGGGCGACTCCCGCCCGCTTGGCGAGCTGCGCCACCGCCTCCGGGAACTCGACGCGCTCGATGCGCATGACGAAGTTGAACACCGTCCCGCCCGCGCCGCAGCCGAAGCAGTGGAAGAGGCCGCGTTCCTCGCTGACCGTGAACGAGGGCGTCTTCTCGTCGTGGAACGGGCACAGCCCCAGGTAGTTCCGGCCGGCCCGCTTCAGGCTGACGTAGGCGGAGACGACGTCGACGAGACTCACGCGATCTCGGATGGCCTGCAGGGTCTCGTCGGGGATTCTGCCTGCCATCGCCGCCTCAGGCGGGCCCGTTGCCCGTCCCGCCCTCCCCCCAGCCGGCGCGCAGGACGGAGCCGGCAACGGACACCATCGGATGGGCGACCTGCGACGCCATGAGTCGTTCGTCGAAGCCAGGAACGACCGGGAAGAGGTGGAAGAACAGCAGGACGAACGCCAACAACGCCGCCCCTTTCGCCAGGCCGAACAGCGCCCCGCCGGCCCGGTTCAGGTTGCGCATCACCCCGGAGCCCAGCAGCCGGTCGAACAGCAGACCGGTCAAGATCAGCGCCGTATCGACCAGAACGAAGATGCCGACGAAGGCGACGCCCAGGCGGGCGGTCATCGGCAGGGGGAGCGCGCCCACGCGGGAGAGCAGGGCCGCGCCACCGTCGGCGAGGCGCAGGGCGGCGGCCAGGCCGAGAACGATCCCCAGCAGTCCAAAGCTTTCGCGAAAGAACCCGCGCCAGAAGCCGCGGATGGCGAAGACCAGGAGCAGGACCACGAGCACGGCGTCGACGGCATTCATCCTCGGCGCTCCTGGGTTCCCGCTCTCCTCATCGTCGCGGACTATCCTCCCGTCCCGGTTCGAGCCAGGCGACGCAGGTAGCGCTTCTTCGCCGCCAGGGCCTTCTTCTTGCGGCGCACGCTGGGCTTCTCGAAGTGCTCTCGCTTGCGCAGCTCGGAGAGAATGCCGGCCTTCTCGCATTGCTTCTTGAAGCGACGAATCGCGACCTCGATCGGTTCGTTCTCCTTGACTCGCACCCCTGCCATCTATTTGGTGACTCCCTCCTCGGACCGATGATTTCGCTCGCCGGTCGGGTGTGCAGACCGAGCGTGCCCGATCTGAAATCTCGAACCCATCTTCTTAATCGATCCACCGGCCCTGTCAAGTCGGGCGCCGATGTCTGGCGTCGATATCCGGCCTCTCTCTCCCAGCCGGAGCAGCTGTCGGTGTCGCCCCCGGGCTGCGCCGGATCATTCGAGCTGAGAAACACACGGACTTCCGGAACAGGCTGAGGCTCAGGCTCCGGCTCGGGCTGAGGACGATGCGCGCTTCGCGCGGTCTTTGGGATCCATCCCCAGCCCCAGCCTTTGCCTGCGAACCCGGGCACAGCCCGGGCGAGTTTCGGGCTAGATGGAGGCGAATCGCTCGGGGTAATCGCTGATGACGCCGTCCGCGCCGCACGCCACCAGCTGCGCCATCACCGCGGGAGAGTTGGCGGTCCAGGCGATGACGTCCAGACCGCGCGCGTGCGCCGCCGACACGGCGGCCGCGTCCACGAGTGCCCACACCGGGTGCACCGACCTCGCCCCGAGCGCCGCCGCCTCGGACCAGGCGGTCTCCAGGTCGGCGTCCTGCCACAGCAGCCCGATGCGGGCCGACGACGACGCCTCGCGCACGGCGCGCAGGGCGCCGGCCTGAAAGGACGAAATGATCGTCGCCGGCAGGCGGCCGGCGCGCTCCAGCAGGCGGACCAGCACCTCGGCGGTCCTTTCCCAGTCCGGCGCCGGGCTCTTGATCTCGACGTTCAGCTCCACCCGCCCTCGGGTGAGATCCAGGACCTCCTGCAGCGACGGCACACGCGCGCCGGCATAGTCGGGGCCGAACCAGGCCCCGGCGTCCAGGGCGCACAGCTCGGCGAGCGACTGCTCCCGCACCGGCCCGGCGGCACGCACCGTCCGCCCCAGCTCCCGATCGTGCAAGACGACCAGGCCCCCGTCGCTGGTGAGCTGCACGTCGAGCTCGATCATGTCCACGCCGAGCTCGATGGCGCGCTCGAACGAGGGGATCGTCAGCTCCGGCCGCGTGCCCGCCGCCCCCCGGTGTCCGATCTTCAGCCAACCCACGCGCCACCTCTCTGGTTGCAAGGGAATTCGAGACACGCCGGTCGCGCCGTCTCGTCAATCCGCATTCTGCGCTTCACCATCGGCCTTGCCCAGATCCCCCCATCGCTCCTGGCAGAGCGCCACGGCAGTTATCGCCGCGGTCTCGGCGCGCAGCACGCGCGGCCCCAGGTCGACGAGGCGGCAGCCGGCGGCGCGCGCCGCGTCGACCTCCTCGGCGGCGAAGCCGCCTTCCGGGCCGACGATCACGGTCAGTCGATCCGGCCGCCCCGGCGCCATGCCGATCTCCGCCAGGCTTCGCCCTCCTTCCCCTTCCCAACACAGCAAGCGTCCGTGCTCCTCCCCTACCAGCAGCTCGTCCCACGCGACCGGCGCCGCGATCTCGGGCACGACGCTGCGCCCGCACTGCTTGGCGGCGGCGAGGGCGATCTGCCGCCAGCGCCCCTGCCGGGCCGGCGACGGACGGGCGAGGCCGAAGCGGCTGATGAAGGGGCGGATCGCCGTCACCCCCAGCTCGGTGGTTTTCTCGATCACCCATTCGATGCGGTCGGACTTCAGAACCGCGAGCGCCAGCGTCAGGTCGAGGCGGGACTCGCCCTCGCGCTCCGGCAGGACGCGTTCGATCCGCACGGTCACGCGCCGGCGCGCGATCTCTTCCAGGCGCCCCTCGCAGCCGTGGCCGGCGGCGTCGAAGAGAGCGACGCGATCATCGGCCGCCAGGCGGCGCACCCGTACGTGCCGCGCCTGCTCGGCGTCGAGCTCCACGCACTGTCCGGGCGCGGCGACGACAGGGAGGAAGAAGCGCGGGAGATGCGGGCGCACCTGCTTCTCACTTCTCGAAGGCCAGGCTCACCCAGCGCTCCTCGGCACAGCTCGCCCGCTCCTCGAGGCCCGCGGCGCTCCAGGCATCGCGCACCGACTCCGCCTCGTCGACGAGGATGCCCGAACCGATCGCCTGGCCTCCCGGCGCCAGGCGCGTCTCGATCTCTCCGGCCAGGTCGACGAGCTGCTGCGCGAAGAGGTTGGCGACGACGAGATCGAACGGCCCTGGCGCGTCGGACAGCCGCTCGGTGAACCGGATCGCGTCACGCACGGCGTTGGCGGCGGCGTTCTCCGCGGCGATGCGGCAGGCGTCGGGATCGATGTCGACCGCCAGGATCTCCCGGGCGCCGAGCTTGGCCGCCGCGATTGCGAGGATGCCGGAGCCGGTGCCGAGATCGAGCACGCGGTCGGCGCGCCGCCTCTCCATGGCCTCCTCGAGCAGGCGCAGGCAGCCGGCGGTGCTGCCGTGGTGACCGGTCCCGAACGCCATGCCCGGATCGATGACGATGCCGATACGGCCCGCCGGGACTTCCGTGATCCACGGCGGATGCACGAAGAATCGCCGCCCGATCTCGAGCGGCGGAAAGTGCTCCTTCCAGTTCTCCGCCCAGCCGCTGTCCGTCACTTCGGTGTGCCGGACTTCCGGGCGGGCGCGGCCCGGAAACAGATCCGTCAGGCCGTCGAGAAACCGACCGAGGGCCGCGAGCGGCGCCTCCCCGCCGAAGTGCGCCGTCACGCATACCCAGTCGCCGTCTTCCTCGGTCTGCAGCCCGGGAGCCCCCTGGTCGAGCAGAAAGCTGCCGATGCTCTCCGCCAGCTCCGCGGGGGCGGTGACCGTCACCGCTGTCCACGTCGTGCCCACGGTGCCTGGCTATGGCACACGCGGCGCGGCAGCGGAAGAAACGCGCGGTGCTCGGTTCAAGGCCTGATCTCGTAGAAGGCGTTGAAGAGGTTGTCGACCTCGAGGCGCCGAAAGCGGGTGAAGCCGGCATCGCGGCACAGCCTCTCTGCCGCCTTCGGGCCCCAGGCGGTCCCCAGCCCTTCGCCGCCGTGCGCCAGCGATACGGTCATGCAGTGCAAGGTGCTGATGCCGTACAGCAGGGCGCCGCCGGGGTGGAGGTTCTCCTCCAGCGTGTCGCCGGCGGCGGGCTCCACCATGAGAAAGGTGCCGTCCGGGTGGAGGGACTGGCACACGCGGCGCACCACCGCATGCGGGTTCACCGTATCGTGGATCACGTCGAAGCTGGCGACGAAGTCGAAGGCGGGCTCGGTGGGAATCGACTCGGCGCCGACCTGCTCGAAGTGGACGTTGTCGAGCCCCTCGGCCGCGGCGGCGGCGCGCGCCCGCGCGATCGAGGTGGGGTCGACGTCGTAGCCGAACACCGTCGAGCGCGGATACGCCTTCGCCATCGTGATCGAAGCGGCGCCCGAGCCGCAGCCGATGTCGGCGACGCGGATGCCGTTCTCCAGTCGCTTCACCAGATCGGGCATGGCCGGCAGCCATTTGCGGGTGAGCAGAATGCGCATCCCCGGGCTGTTGGAGCGGTCGATGCCGGCGACCATCTCCTCGCCGAACTCCGAGTACGGCACCCCTCCCCCTTCCCGGAACGCGCGCGCGACGTGGGGGACGACGCGCAGCACGGCGGGAATCATCTGCGCCCAACCGCCGAGGAAGTAGGGGCTGCCTTCGTCGGCGAGACAGGCGGCCGCCTCCTCCGGCAGCTCGTAGGTCTTGTGCACCGGGTCGTAGGTCACGATGCGCGCGGCGGCCAGGCACGCCAACCCCTCGCGCAGGTAGCGCTCCTGCAGCCCCGTGCCCTGGACGATCTGCTCCAGCGTGAGCGGGCCCTTGCCCGCCATCTCGCGGAACAGCCCGGTGCGGTCGCCGACCCCGACCACGCCGATCACCGCCGCGCCGGTGGCCATCTCCATGAACCGAAACATGAACTCCTGTACGGCCTCGCGATTCATCGTGCTCGCCTCCTTTGGAAATTCGCCCCCGTGCGCGCTTCGCGCTCCGATGGGCTCGGCCCCACGAGCAAAGCCCGCGGGACCTCCTCGGCCCTTTTGTGACCAGTCTTCGGGTGCGCGGAGCGCATGATCACTCCTCTGGTTTTCGCTCCGTTCATAGCTCGAAACGCCGCCGCGGGAGAAGCCGTGTGGGGCGAACGCGCTTGCGCCGCTGCGGGCGGCGCCCTAAAACGGCGCTCATGCCGCACCGCTTCGCCTTCGTCATCGACCCGATCGAGCGGTTCCTGCCGGACAAGGACACGACCTTCGTCTTCATGCTCGAGTCGCAGGCGCGCGGGCACGAGATTTACGTGCTGGGCATCGACGATCTGTTCGCGCGCGAGTCGGCGGCCTACGGGCGGGTGCGGCGCGCGGAGGTGAAGCGGCCGCGGCCGGCGGAGCCGCTGCACTACCGGCTCTTCGAGGAGCGGGTGACGCCGCTCACCTGGTTCGACGCCGTCTTCATGCGCAAGGACCCGCCGTTCGACATGACGTACTTCGTCGCCACGCACCTGCTCGGATTCGTCGACCCGCAGCGGACCTTCGTCCTCAACGATCCGCGCGGCCTGCGCGAGGCGAACGAGAAGCTCTACGCGCTGCACTTCCCGTCGGTGATCCCGCCGAGCGTCGTGACCGCCGACATGCAGCGCCTGAAGACGTTCCTCGACGAGCTCGGCGGCGAGATGATCGTCAAGCCACTCGACGGGGCGGGCGGCGCCGGCGTGTTCCACCTGCACCGGGCCGATCGCAACCTCAACGCCATCCTCGAGATCTCGACCGACAACGGGCGGCGCGCGGTGATGGGGCAGAGGTACCTGCCGCAGATTCGCCAGGGCGACAAGCGCCTCATCGCCCTCGACGGCGAGCCGCTCGGCGCCGTACTGCGCGTCCCCAGCGACGAGGAGCACCGCGGCAACATCCACGTCGGCGGCACCTGCATCAAGGCGGAGGTCACGCCGCGCGACCGGGAGATCTGCGCCGCGCTGGCGCCGCGCCTGCGGGCCGACGGCCTCTACTTCGTCGGCCTCGACGTCATCGGCGAGTGGCTGACCGAGGTGAACGTCACCAGCCCGACCGGCATTCAGGAGATCGACGCGCTCGACGGCGTGGCGCTGGAAGCAAACGTGATCGACTTCGTCGAGCGGCGCGTCGCGACGCTGGCGCGCTGACCCGCCGCGCCGGCGTCACCCCACGAACGTTCGATAGGGACGGCTTGACCGCCTGCAGGCCTTCCGGTAACGAGTGGCGTCTCGCGTTCGGCACGGGCAGGTAGCTCAGTCGGTAGAGCAAAGGACTGAAAATCCTTGTGTCGAGTGTTCGATTCACTCCCTGCCCATTTTCTTTTCTTCAACCGGGGACCGAAGCCTCTTCCTCAACCCGGCGGCATGACCGCCTCGGCATTGTTCTCGGCGTTGTTCTCTTGACGCTCTTGTTGCCCCCGAATTAGAAACGGGCATGCTGGCCGTGCTCCTCGTGCTCGTGCTCGCCGTCCTTCCCGCCTACGGCACGCCGACGCCGGCGGCGACACCAACCGCGACGCACATTCCGCTGAGCTCGGCCGGCGACTGCAACGGCGATGGATGCGTCACGATCGACGAGCTGGTCCGCGCCGTGCGGATCGCACTCTTTCTCGACGACGCGAGCGAGTGCCCCGCCGCGATCGACTGCAACGGGCACCTCGGCATCCATATCGACTGCCTCATTGCCAGCGTGTTCAACGCACTCAGGCAGTGCGGTCACGGGGCGACGGTGGAACGGGCCAGCCACGCGGCCCAGTGAGCCGTTTTGAAACGGCGACGCCCCTCACCTGAAACTCCCCCGGCTGCGCTCGGGCTCGTAGGCAAAGGCGAAGGCTCGGGCTGAGGCTGAGGATTCGCTTGCCCGAGCCCGAGCCTCGGCCGCGTTCGCGTGAAGGGGAAGGCGCGCCCGTCACAGCTCGATCTGCGTTCCCAGCTCGACGACGCGGTTGGGCGGGATGCCGAAGAAGGCGGTGGCGCCCTGGGCGTTGCGCGACAGGAAGGAGAACAGGCCCTCGCGCCAGATCGCCATGCCCGGGCGCTTGGTGGGGATGAGCGTCTCGCGACCGAGGAAGAAGGTCGTCTCCATCACGTTGAGGTCCACCCCCTTGCTCTTGGCCAGGCGCAGCAGATGCATGACGTTCGGGTCCTGCATGAACCCGTAGTTCGCGATCATGCGGAAGAACCCGTTGCCGAGCGGCTCGACGACCAGGCGCTCGGAGATGGGAACGTGCGGCACCTCCGTCGTGATGACGGTGAGAAGGACGATCCGCTCGTGCAGCACCTTGTTGTGCTTGAGGTTGTGCAGGAGCGCCGGCGGCACTCCCTCGGCGCTGCTGGTCATGAACACGGAGGTTCCGGGGACGCGCACCGGCGGATGGGCGGTGACGTCGGCGAAGAAGGGCTCGATGGCCAGGACGCTGTCGTGCAGCCGCTGCGCCAGGATCTCGCGCCCGCGTTTCCATGTCGTCATCAGCGTGAACACAGCCAGCGCGACGACGAGGGGAAACCAGCCGCCGTGCTCGATCTTGATGACGTTGGCACCGAAGAAGGACAGGTCGACCGAAAGGAAGAGGACCGCCACCAGGCCGGCGCTCCACGGCTTCCACTCCCACAGCTCGCGGGCGACGACGTAGAAGAGCACCGTGGTGATGACCATCGTCGTGGTCACGGCCATGCCGTAGGCCGCCGCCAGGTTGCTCGACGAGCGAAAGCCGACGACCAGGCCGAGGCTGGCCAGCATCAGGGCCCAGTTCACCGGCGGAATGTAGATCTGCCCGATCTCCTCCGAGGAGGTGTGGTCGATCTCGAGGCGCGGGCTGTAGCCGAGCTGGATCGCCTGGCGGGTGAGGGAGAACGCCCCGGAGATCACCGCCTGCGAGGCGATCACCGCCGCCGCCGTGGCCAGGACCACCAGCGGGTAGAGCGCCCAGCTCGGCGCCAGGTGGTAAAACGGGTTGTGCGAGGCCCCCGGGCTGCCGAGCAACAGAGCTCCCTGGCCGAAGTAGTTGAGCAGCAGCGCCGGCAGGACCACGCCGAACCACGTGAGGCGAATCGGCCGGCGCCCGAAATGGCCCATGTCGGCATAGAGCGCCTCGCCGCCGGTGACGACGAGGAAGACCGCTCCCAGGACCAGGAAGCCGCTCATGCCGTTGCGGACGAAGAACTCCAATGCATAAGCGGGACTGACGGCGCCGAGGACGCGCGGGTTCTGAGCGATGCCGCGCAGGCCGAGCACGGCGAGGACGGCGAACCAGACCAGGGTGACCGGACCGAAGACGGCGCCGATGCCTGCGGTGCCGCGGTGCTGGAAGAAGAACAGCGTGACCAGGATGACGATCGTGATCGGAATCACGTACGGATCGAAGAAGGGCGTGGCGACGTGCAGTCCCTCGACGGCGCTGAGGACGGAGATCGCCGGCGTGATCATGCCGTCGCCGTAGAGCAGCGCGGCGCCGAAGAGCCCGAGCGCGATGAGAGCCACGCGCCCGCTCTGCCGCGACCCGCCCTCCGGGCGCGCCAGCGCCATCAGGGCCAGGATGCCTCCCTCGCCCCGGTTGTCGGCGCGCAGGATCAGCACCAGGTACTTGATCGAGATCACCACCAGCAGCGACCAGAAGATCAGCGAGAGCACGCCGAGGATGTTGGCCGGGTTGGCCTCGATGCCGTACTCGCCGAAGAAGCACTCACGGATGGCATAGAGTGGACTGGTGCCGATGTCGCCGTAGACGACGCCGAGCGCCGTCAAGGAGAGGGCCAGCTGGTATTTCGCGTCGCGCGAGCCGTTCGGCGGCGCGGGTGGGGTCTCGTTCACATCTCCTCCATCTCGGGGGCGCAATGTAACCGATCTCGCCGCAAGGTCTACCCCTCGAGACGTCTCCCCGAAAGCGCGGCTGCCCTTCCGTACCGTCAAATTCTGCCGTCCCCGCTTCCCCTCCCCTCCCTACGTGCGCTACACGATGGGCAGCCATCGCGGCGATCCTAGGGTCGGCCGTCCGGCCGTGCATCGAACGAAGAAAAGGGAAGGAGAAGCCGTGGAACTCAAGCTGACCGGAGAGGAACGAGACCTTTTGACTCGCGTCGTCGACCAGTACTACGCCAGCCTGCGTGAGGAGATCTACAAGACCGAGGGAAGGGAATTCAAAGAGAACCTCAAGCAGGAAGAGGTCACGATCAAGGGCCTTCTCGACAAGCTGCGCGCCTGATTCGCAGTCGCCGGTCCAGCAGGCGGCAGTCGATGCGGCTTTCGACCGCCGACATGGAGCGCCTGCGCGCCGCGACGGGACGGAGCGCGGTCGATCCCCGCGTCAGCCTCTTCGGGCCGCAGAGCCTGACGTGGCGCGTAAACCGCGAAGCGGCCCTGCTCCTCGGCGGCGGGCGCGCCCTGCTCCTTCAGGTCGCCCATCCTCTCGTCGCGGCGGGGGTCGCCCGGCACAGCGACTTCCGCAGCCGCCCGCTCCAGCGCCTCCGGCGCACCCTGGAGCTGACCACGACCGTCGTGTTCGCCGACGCCGCTGGCGCCATCGGCGCGGTGCGACAGATCGAGGCGGTTCACTCGCGCGTCCGCGGCGAGCTGCCCGCGGACGTCGGCCCCTTCCGGCGCGGCACGGCATACGACGCCAACGATCCGCAGCTCCTGTTCTGGGTGCACGCGACGTTGGCCGACACCGCGGTACGTGTCTACGAGCGGTTCGTCCAGCCCCTCGCGCTGGCGGACAAGACCGCGCTGTACGAGGAGTCCAAGGTCGTGGCCCGGCTGTTCGGCGTACCGGACTCGGACATTCCGCCCACCCTCGCGTCGTTCAACCGCTACATGGACGACATGATCCGCGGGCCGGTCCTGGCGGTCGGGACGGACAGCCGCGAGATCGCCGCCTCGATCCTCCGCCCTCCCCTTCCTCCCGGCGCGCGACAGATCGTCGGTGCCAACCGCTTCTTCACCAGCGGCCTCCTTCCGCCGATCGTCCGGCGCCGATACGGCCTCGCCTGGGGCCCGCGGCGCGAACGCGCCCTCGACGCCATCGCCGCCATGACCCGCGCCGGACTTCCCCTGCTCCCGAAACCGGCGCGCGATTTCCCCCGCGCACACCGCGCCGCCGGCGGCGCTGTGTCGACGTGCTGACGTGTGGACGTGTGGACGTGCTGACGTCGGGAGGGGGAGGTACAAAGCGAACCGCTGCGCGGTTGCCCGTACCAGGAGGAGGCTCTGGACAGAGGAGCAATGCCAAACAGCAGTCCACACGTCAGCACGTCAGCACGTCCACACGTCAGCACTTCAGCACGTCAGCACATCAGCACGTCCACACGTCAGCACTTCAGCACTTCAGCACTCCCCCCAACACCTCGACCATCTCCGCGTGTACGTGCCCGTTGCTGGCCAGGATCTGCTGGCCGTAGAGATCGAAGTCCAGAGCGGCGAAGTCGGTGACCGTGCCGCCCGCCTCGCGGATGATGAGCACCCCCGCCGCCGTGTCCCACGGCTGCAGCTTCCACTCCCAGAAGCCGTCGAAGCGGCCGCAGGCGAGGTAGCAGAGGTCGAGCGCCGCCGCCCCGGCGCGGCGGACGCCGTGCGTCCGCAGCATGAATGCCTTGAAGAAGGCGAGGTAGAAATCCGCGCGCTCCCGGCGATCGTAGGGAAAACCGGAGGCGAGCAGGGAATGCTCGAGCAGCCGCGTGTCGGACACCGCGATGGGCTCGCCGTTCAGGCACGCTCCGGCACCGCGGCGCGCGAAGAAGGTCTCGTCGCGGATCGGATCGACGACGATGCCCAGCTCGAGGTCGCTTCCGCGCGCCAGGGCGAGGGAGACGGCAAACTGCGGATGGGCGTGCGCGAAGTTCGTGGTCCCGTCCAACGGATCGAGGTACCATGCGTACTGATCGCCGCGGGGTCGCGCCTTCTCGAACCCGTACGACGCCTCCTCGGCCACGATCAGGTGATCGGGGAAGGCGTCCCGCAGCTCGCCGACGATCAGGGTCTCGATCTCGCGGTCGGTCTCCGTCACCAGATCGATCGTTCCCTTGTACTCGATCTTCTTTTGCCGCCGCCAGGTCGCGCGCAGTCGTTGCGCCGCTTCCTCCACGGCGCGGCGCGCCACCTCCTCGAAGGCGTCCATGGCGGCGACGACTCTCACATCGACTGGCGGGGCACAAGCCAACCTTGATCTGACAAGAGATTTCAACACGAAGGACGCGAAGAGTACGAAGAGCACGAAGAAGAGCTTGAAAAGCGGATCGTATGGCAGTTCACCGCTGACGCGGTTCAGATCTGGATCGGTCTATTCCCTTCTGTTTCTCCGTGCCCTTCGTGTTCTCCTCCGAAAATAGATCGGCGTCGCCTTCGTCCAGCGTTTCCGCTCTTGGCTTCGTGCTCTTCGTGTCCTTCGTGTCCTTCGTGTCCTTCGTGTTCCTCGTGTTGCCTTTTTCATGCGTCTTTGGGCGAGCGCAGCTCATGACGAACTTCGTGGTGAGGATTTCTATCAGATCAAGGCCAACGCCACATTCCGGCCTTTGACGACGTTGACAAGGCGGCGGCTGGGTCCCTACGCTGCGAGTCGAAATGTTCGAGGCCGTTCTCTCCCGCGGGGAAGCGCTGGCGCGCGTCGAAGCGAACCGCGCCGTGCTGCGCTTCCTGAACGGTATCGACTGGCTGATCCGCGACCCCAGGCAGGTCGTCGGCCGCACGCCGTACGACGTGGTGTATCGGCGCGACAAGCTGGAGGTGCGCCGCTACGCACAGGGAGACGAAGGTCCGCGGCGCCACGATGTTCCCGTGCTTCTCATTCCGCCGCTGATGGTCAAGCCGTTCGTCTTCGACCTGCATCCCGGACGCAGCCTGGTACGGTTCCTTCTCGACCGCGGCTTCGCCGTCTATCTGGTCGACTTCGGCGAGCCCGATCGCGCCGATGCCTACGTCACGCTGGACGACTACGTGGTCGACTGGCTGCCCGCCGCCTGCGCCGCCGTGCGCCGCGACTCGGGAAGCCGCGAGCTGTCGCTGCTCGGCTACTGCATGGGAGGGCTGTTCGCCCTCATGCACGTCGCCGCCAACCGCGACGAGACGGTGCGCAACATCGTATCCATCGGCGCGCCGCTCGACGTCAACAAGATGGGGCTGTTCGCCTGGGCCGCCAAGATCGGCGGCGGACAGCTGGAGTTCATGACGCATCGCATCGGCAACATTCCGGGCGGCATGTCGAGCCTCGCCTTCCGCCTGCTCGCGCCGATGAAGAACGTCACCCGCTACGCCGACCTGTTCCTCAACCTGTGGGACCGCGAGTACGTCAACGGCTTCGACGCCATGAACCAGTGGGTGAGCCAGTTCATCGACTACCCGCAGGCCGCCTTCGAACAGTTCGTGCACGACTTCGTGCGCCACAACAAGCTGGTGAAGGGGAAGATGCGGTTCCGCGGTCGGTTGGCGGATCTGGGCCGGGTACATGCGTCGATGTTCGTCGTGGCGGGCAAGACGGACCAGATTGCGCCGGCGGCGGCGGTGCAAGCCGTCGTCGACGCCGTCGGCAGCTCCGACGTCACCTACCGTCTCGCCCCCGGCGGACACATGGGCGTATTCGCCGGCGCCACGGCGCCGCGCCAGGTCTGGACACCGGCCGCGGAGTGGCTGGCGAAGCGTTCGCAGGCGCGGCCCCGCACGCCCCGTCCCGGCGCGCGGCATCGAAACGGTCGCGCCACGCGCGCTTCCCGGTCGACGAGCCGGACACGGACACATTGAACCTGGCCGAGGGGGAGGATGCTGATGCTCTTTGTCGCCGAGTACGAGATCGCCTGGGAACACCTGGAGGCCGCGGTGGCGAAGCGGCTCGAGTGGGACGAGCTGCGGCCGGAGGGGTTTCGCTTCGTGGGCGAGTACATTTGGCAGGACCGCGACCCCCCGTTTCGGGGCATTGCGGTCATCGACGCCGACACCGTCGAAGTGCTGAACTCGTTCGTCCTGCACTACGGACCGAGCCTCAAGATCGACATCCATCCGGCGAGCGACGTCGCCTCCAGCATCGCGTCCATGCGGCCCGCAACGCCCTCGACGCGGCGACGGCGGCACCGTTAGCACGACGTGCCGGGAAGGAACCCGCGACCGGCACACGCACGAGGAGACGGACATGGCAGAGGCAATTGCGATCCCGAAATGGATGGGCGACGTCAGCCCCGAGCAGATCGGATTTCCGCTCGCCGTCGACAAGAGCCTCTACCGCAAGCGCGCCGGGATCGCGTACAAGGAGACGCCGGCGGGGCCGCTGCTCCTCGACGCCTATCGGCCGGCGGCGGGAGACCGGCATCCGCTGGTGGTCATGATTCACGGCGGCGGTTGGGCGCGCGGCGGGCGCTTCGACATGGGCCTGACCAAGTGGGCTGGCTACCTGGCATCGGCCGGGCTGGCCGTCGTCTCGATCGACTACCGGCTGGCTCCCGAAACCCACTACCCCGATTCGTTTCGCGATTGCCTCGACGCCGTGGACTGGGCGGTCGACAACGCGACGGACCTCGGCGCCGACCCGGAATGCATCGGCCTGTGGGGCGATTCCGCCGGCGGTCACCTGGCGCTGCTCCTGGTGACCTCGCAGACGAATCGGTCGTACTCCGGCCCGCGACTGCGCGTCGACGGCGAACGGTTGCGCGCGGCGGTCGCCTTCTATCCGCCGACGGACCTGCTGCGCCTGCACCGCGCCGAGCAGCGCGGCGGCGTCTCGACGACGGTGCTCGATTTCATCGGCGTCGAGCCCGAGGCCGATCCGGAGCGATGGCGGCAGGCGTCCCCCAGCGAGCAGGTGCACCGCGGCCTGCCGCCGATCCTGCTTCTGCAGGGGACACGCGATCTCCTGGTGCCGCACTCGCAGGCGGTCCGCTTCGCGGAGAAGCTCGCGGCGCTCGGCGCGCCGCACGAGCTCCACCTCGTCCAGGACGGCGTGCACGGCTTCGATCGCGTGGCACCGAAGGCCGAGGCGCTGACCCTGATCCGCCGCAGCCGCGAGTTCCTGTGCGAGCACCTCCGCGTCGCCGCACCCGCCGAGGCGAGCTGAGAGTCTCCGCCGGCCGGCGCCGCTCAGCCTCGCGGGCTCTCCGACACGAGAGGCAGCACCTCGCGAGCGAGGAGGCGCAACGTCTCGAGCTGCCCGCGGTCGTGGAGGAAGAAGACCACTCCGCCCACCCCCAGCCGCGCCCGTTCGCGCACGCGCCGCGCCACGTCCTCCGGCGTGCCGCAGTAACCACCGGCCTCGAATCCCCAGCCCGGGCCGGGGAAGCGGCGCTGCGCCAGAACCCGCGCCGCCTCCACCTGATCGCGGCGCTCCACCAGGGCGAGGACCGCCTCCTCCGTGACGCGCAGCGTCGCCGGGTCCCGTCCGATCCTCGGCACTCGGCGCGCAGCACCTCGAGCTTGCGGGGCAGATCCGCCAATGCGTACGTCGGGCAGTTCCACACGTCGGCATGGCGCGCGACCAGAGGCAGGGTCCATCTCTCGCCGGCGCCGCCGACGTGGATCGGCGGGTGCGGCCGCTGCACCGGGCGCGGCAGGCTGGGCGCGGCGTCGAGCCGGTAATGGCGGCCGTCGAACGAGGGCGCCTCCTCTTCGAAGAGACGGCGCAGGACCTCGAGCGCTTCGCCGAGCCGCTCGGCGCGCTCGCGCGGGGAGGGGAAATCGAGCCCGAACTGCGAGAACTCGGGCGGGTAGGAGCCGCTTCCGAGGCCGAGGTTCAACCGCCCGCCGCTGGCGTGATCGAGCGTTGTCGCCATCTTCGCCAGCAGCGCGGGATGCCGAAGGCCGTTGCACAGGACGAGGTGGCCGAGGCGCACCCGGCTGGTCACCGCCGCCAGCGCCGAGGCCGTCGTCCACGCCTCGAAGGACGGCACTTGCGGCAGCCCCGGCGGATACAGGTGATCCATGAACCACACGGAGCGGATCCCGAGCTCGTCGCACTCGACGACGCGGGCGCGAAGCTCGTCCCACGACAGCCCCACCTGGGGAATGTAGACTCCGATCTCGACGGCCATGGAGAAGCAGGCTGCTAGCTGTTGGGGGTTGGCTGTTGGTTTCCCCTGACAGCTAACCCCCTAACCGCCAACAGCCCTCCTCGGCAAGGTCTGCGATGAGCGATGAGGTGCGGGAGGAGACGGGGGGCCCGACACACTCATCGCTCATCGCTCACCGCTTGTCCCTGCGTGGGGCGTGGACACGCAGAGAGGCGGAAGGACGTGCCGCGACAATCGGATTCGATCCACTTTCGGAACAACCGTAGAGGGCGTGGTCGACGGCCGTGACCAGCTCGGCGATGGACGCCTCGCCGTCGCCGTCGCCGTCGATGGCGGAGCACACACCGATGTCCATCGCCTCGAGGCCGATCGAGACACCCCGCACCAGCTCGTTGATGGCGACCTCGCCGTCACCGTCGCAGTCTCCGGTGCAAGCGGGTGGCGTCCGGGTCGGCTCCCCGCACCCTCCGATCTCACCGTAGTAGACGATGAGCCCGTGGCTCTCCAGGTCGTCGGTGTTGCGGGCGCCGCTCTCGAGATCGAGGTGCAGGCGCGACGGAAAGCTCTGTCCGGCGGCGCTGAACGAGACGGGGATGACGAGGCTCTCGCCGCTCGGCAGCGACAGGGGCAGCTCGACGCCGCCGAGATCCCAGGTGAACCCGGTCCCGTAGTAACCCTGGCTGTACCCGTGGTGCAGGTCCAGACGCGTGATCAGCAGCGACTCGCCCGAGGTGTCGACGTTGGAGATCGTGATGTCGAAAGAGCCGCTGCAGTGGAGGGTTTCGCCGACCGGATCGACCTCGATCTCTCCGCCGAGGGGAATCATCGCGAAATCGGGCGCCGGCCCGGACCACAGCTCGTAGCCGCCGGTGTAGGCGGTCGCCGTCCGAAAGCCGGGCGCCTCGACGGTGAACTGGATCGCGTCGGTGTCGTGCAGGAACAGATCGAAAGCGTACTGGCCATCCGCACCGGTGACCAGACTGCCCGAACCGCCGGGATTGACCGGCGAGTAGTGAGCGTATCTGACGGTGGCGCCGGCGAGCGGTGTCGACGGGCCGACCGACGCGTCGTAGACCTTGCCGTGAACGACCTTGGTGCCGAGGTCGCCCGTGCGCTGCGGCCGCGGCGACGGCGTGGGCGTCGGCGTCGCACTGGGGGAAGAGCCCGCTGTCCCGCGCACGATGGTCAACGCGTCGCCGAAGCGGTCGCGAGTCGTGAACAGAGAATAGTCGCCGTAGGTGCAGCCCTCGGACTCGATCTTGCCGACGTGTGCCGTCACCTGGAGGTGGTGCGTCGTGTCCGGCAACAGATCCACCCGAACCTCGGCGGGGTTGGCGTAGGCGTCGAAGTCACCGGTGGCCGTGAACGTTCCGGAGGCCGTCTCGATATCGACCCGGTCGCCGTGGCCGACGTAGACCCTGACGATCTGCGACATCTCGTCGGTGTGTGAGATCACCGGATCCACCCAGAGCGGCTCCGGGGTGACGGTGGCGCAGACCGTCGGGGTCGGAGTCGGTGTGGTTGCCCCCGCCGGAGCGACCGCGACCAGTGAGAGGAACAGCGCGAGCGAGAGGCAACCTCGGACTGCTGAGCTCGTCCTCGCATCGTCTCGTGACTCGAAGAGATGGCGTGACGGCAACGGGCAGCGGCGCATGTCGGTCTCCCCCCGGTCGAAATCATGCTCTCCCGCTCATCGTTCGGTCCCCCGCCTGCCTGAGGGGGTGCAGCGGTCCCGAGGTTTATTGCAGCCGCGTGAATGAAAAGTTCGGACGTCAAGGCGAAAGCCGGCCGCCCCGCCAGCTCGTCTGGCCGTTGCGGCGAGCGACGCCGCGGTTCACGGAAGCGGCAGAGCGCTGCCCATCAGATCGACGAAGTTGTCGCAGTAGAAACGCTGCCTGGCCGCCTCGCCGAGGTTCCCCATGCTGGCTTCGAAGCGCTTGACCGGATGGCGGCCGCCTTCGACATGTGGGTAGTCGGAGGAGAACAGGCAGACCTCCTCGCCGGCCTGCTCGATGATCCAGCCCACCGGCTCGGTCGGATAGGGAGTGACGCGGATCTGGCGCCGCACGTAGTCGCTCGGCCGCAGCTCGAGCTTGCGCAGGCGCTCCTCGCTCTTGGCGAAGGCCTCCACCGCCGACTCCATCTGCCGCATCCAGCTCGGCAGCCACACGGCGCCCTGCTCGATGACCCCCACCTTCAGCGAGGGAAAGTGATCGAACACGCGGTCGAAGATCATCGTCGCCAGGGTCTGCATGGGCGGAACGGGAATCGCCATGTAGTCCACCGAGCGAAAGTTCTCGGCGCCGCCGTGAAAGTCGGTGACCATCGGCAGGCCGTTCCGGAAGTAGCTCGGATCGATCAGCCGACCGCCGCCGCCGACGTGCAGCACGATCGGCACTCCCGCCTCCTGTGCCGTCGCCCACACCGGGAAGAGGCCGACGTGGCTGGGGGAATGCCCCGGCGGGCAGGCGGAGGGAATCATCAGCGCCTTGCACCCCAGCGCGATCGCCTCGCCGGCGATGGCGCCGGCCCGCTCGAAGTCGGCGAGCGGCACGTAGCCGACCGGCAGCAGGCGGCGATCGACGGAGCAGAAATCGACCATGGCGCGGTTGTGGGCGCGCGCCACGCCGTAGGTGAGCGCCGCGTCCCCCCGGTGCTCGACGTCGACCAGGTACTTGTTGAAGAAGGTGTTGAAGACCAGCTGCGAGGCGAAGCCGAGCAAGTCGAGGGCGCGCGGGCGGTCGTCCTTGACGAACGATCCCATGGCGCTCCAGTTCTTGCGCAGCATGATCTCGGCCTCGGCGCGCCGCCGGTCGTCGGGATCGAGACGCCTCTCCAGGATTCGTTCGATGAACTTCTCCTCGCCCGGCTTGACGACGCTGACGTAGACGCGATCCATGCGCGCGCGCACGTCGGGATCGGCCCAGGGCTCGAACCAATCGGGGGTCTCGACGACGTGGGAGTCGGCGTCGTGAACGACGCGACCTTCTACGTAGGGCATGGCCTCTCCGGTCTCTTCCGCGTCAGAATGCGGGACCGTGCGGGCCGTATCCCGCCGCCCGCAGAAGGATGACGAGGATCGCGACCTGGATGATCCAACCGATGACGCAGACCGCCGCCGCGCGCAGGGTGCTGCTGTAGTCGAGCGCCTGGCGCACCGCGATGATGAAGGAGACGAGCATCCAGATGGCCGCGACGAGCTGTACGATACCGGAGAGGAAGGGGACGATGCCGATCACCTGGATGAGTCCGGGAGAGGCGGAGAAGCCGATCGTCCGCAGCATCTGACCGACGTCGGCCTCCGTGCTCGGCTCCGGGAGCAGCTTGGTGCCGATCAAATAGGTCAGCAGGGCCCAGATGAACCAACCGATCAGCCCCCCGATCGCCCCGACGATCAGGCCGCCCACGCCAAGGACGCCCAAATTGGCGATGCCACCGGCGAGAGAGGACAGCACGACGACGCCCATGGCCTGTCCCAGAGCCGTTTGATCGGCTTCCACCTCCTCGTACAGCCGGGCGTCGAGACGAGCGGCGCGGATCATGCGTTCGATGAACGTCGACATTGTTTCCCCTCCCTCTGACCGACGTTACCAGAGCTACCCCGAACCGCCAATCGGAGGAGCGCGAGAGACTCGCGGGCGCGGCCGTCGAGGACCGGTTAACAGCCCATTGAAAAACCCCGCCCAGTGCTTCGACAGGCTCAGCATGAGCGGTTCCCCTCCCCGATTTCAATGATCTTCTTGCGCTCACCCTTGATCATTCTCACCGTGCACCAGATTCCCTATTCGCTGTGCGCAGGACCGAGGGAACATACGCTCCTTCTGAGAGCTGCGGCTCGCACAAGGCGGGCCCGGGTGAGCGTCGAGCTGTATGTTCGCCTCAGTGTTCTCCATGTTGCATTCCGTTTGCATCGGCGCTGGCAATCTCCTCTGCAACTCTCGCGCGCTCTGCCTTGGCTTACGAGATCAGGCCGCTCTCAACACATACGTTTCCATCTCGCCCGTGTTGGCATTGCGCAGCGTTGCCCCAAACGCACAGCGCCACAGTGCAATAACCAGCCTGCGAGCCACAGCCACGATCCCCACTCGTCGTTGCCGCCGTCCCGCGTTGTCGTATCTCTCATTGTACCACTCCGTCTATGCTCTTTGTGGCTGCCAGCGCACCCTTGACCAGTCGATCTGTATCACCACCCGGCGCAGCCACCGCTTCCCTGCCTTGTCGATTCCCTGCTCATGCAGAGTGTCCCCGCTTTGATATGGCGTCGTTGTCAGCCCCGTGCTCCCTCCCACCTCGCGGCCGTTGCGTAATTCTCGCCACGCATACAGCTCCACCACCAGCATGCGGGCTCCCTGCGGCCCGATCCCGCGCAGACTCGCCTAGCACTGCATCATATCGATGTCGCTGCCCGACTCGGCCGCTTCCTTCAGCTCCGCCTCCATCTCCTCCTCGTTGCCGTGTATCTGTCGCTCGTCGATCTCCATTCGCTCGATCTCCCGCTCGAGCCGCCGGCGCAGTCCCTCCCCCAGCACCGATTCATCCCACAGCCGCAGACTCGCCACTTCCTCCCGCACCTTGCTCCAGCGCCTGACCGATACTCCGTGCACGGCCAGCAGACCACAGTTGCGATTGCGAATCCGGGTGCGCTCCTCGACCAGCGCGGCCAGCTCTCGATGCAGCTGGCGGGCATCCTCGATCTGCTGCGCTGGAACCCGCACCACACTCCACACCTTCCGCTCGCCCATCCCGTGACGACACAAGAGCTTGTCGAAGGGTTCTCCGTCTTTTTCAACGGCCGCTCAGTCGAGGGAAAGGGCGCTGAGCTTGCGCGACGCGAGCACCGTGTAGAGAGCCGCGATGCGGCCATCCGCGTCGACCTCGCACTGCATGACCAGGCGCGGGGAAAAGCGCGGCGAGCGGACGCGAAAATCGGCGACGAGCGCCGGAAGCCCGTTGATCAGACGCACTTCGAAGCGCGTCGTCGGCGGACTGTGGCGGGCCAGGCCGGCGCACAGGCGCGCCACGCGGCGGCGGCCGAGCACCGGAACCCGGGCGGCGGCGAACTCTCCCCCGCCGTCGCTCAGCGATCGCACCCCTTCGGCCAGAAGCGACTCGATGGAGGCGACGTCCTGACCGATCATGGCGCCGAGAAAACGCTCCAGCACCTCGCGCGTACGCGCCTGCAGCGACGCGGTCGGGCGACAGCGCTGCCGGTCGTAAGCGCGCATGGCGCGGCGCGCACGGTGGTGCGTGGTCTTCACGTTCGCCTCCGAGACGCCGAGGGCGTCGGCCGTGTCGCGCACGGAGTAGTCGAAGACGTCGCGCAGCAACAGCACCGCCCGCTGCTGCGGCGTCAGCGCCTCGAGCGCCAGCAGAAAGGCGAACGACACGCTCTCCATCAGCTCGTAGCGCCCCTCGGTCGTCGGCGTCGAATCGGACGAGATCTCGTACGCGGGAGGCGACTCCTCCGCGGTCTCGATCGGCGACGGCAGCCACGGGCCCGTGTAGCCGCGCCGCCGGCGGCGGCGCAGAAGATCGCGTCCCAAATTGACGGCGACCCGGACCAGCCACGGGCGCCACGGCTCGTCGGTGCGGGCGGGAGGACTCTGCAGGGCGCGCACGAAGGTCTCCTGGACGAGATCGTCGGCGTCGGCGGCGCACCCCGTCATGCGGTAGCAGAGCCCCCAGACGAAGCGGCGCTCGTCGCGGAACAGCTGCTCGAGGTCCGGCGCAGGTCGGTTCATGGGAGACGGAACGAGGCTACACCAGCCGACTAGGCCGCTTCCACCGCGCCGCTGGCCCAGTCGGAGCCGATCCGCCGGGCCGCCTGCTCCGCGCTCGCCAGAGTCGCGTCCGCCAGCATGCCCTCGCCGCCGACCCAGTCGCCGGCGACGTAGAGGTTGCGCACCTCGGGCACCGCCGGACCCGGGCGGCCGGCGAAGCCGCCGCACGCCGCCGTCACCTCGGCGTTGGACACCACCAGGTGGGGCAGGAAGCGCCGCTCCACCAGTAGCTCTCGCCAGCCCGGCTGCACGAGATCGAGCAGGCCCTCCAACTCGCGCTCGTCCGCCTTTGCGTCGGCATCCCCATCCGGCCGCAGGTACCTGGCGACGTGGATCGTCGCTCCCCCTTCTGGAGCCAGCCGTGCGACGGCCGAGTGCACGGACAGATACAGGGGTCGATCGATGCCCAGGGCGAAGAGCCCGCGCGGGCGCGGCAGCGCGCGCAGCGCCACGTCCAGACAGGCGGCCGAAACCGGGATCGCCTCGTCCGACCAGCGGCGCAGGCTCGCCGCGGCCGGGCCGCCGACCAACCCGGCCGCGACGTCCGGACCCGCCGCGATCACCACCGCCGCGGCGGCGAGGGTGTCGCCGTTGGCGAGGCGCACGCCGCGCACGGCTGCCGTCGTGCTCCACCGCTGAGACCCTCTTTCCGGTCTCGATCTGCACTCCCGACGCGATGGCCGCGTCGCGCAGGCCGTCGACCAGCACCCGCCAACCGCCGTCGAGGTAGCGCACGCCGCCGCGCAGGGCCATCTGCACCTGGCGCAGCGCCGCGCCGGCGCTGAGCCGCTGCGGATCGTCGGTGTAGGTCGCCACCCGCACCAGGGCGTGCATCAGACGGCGCACCGCCGGATCGCGAACGGCCGACTCCACCCAGGTGCCGAGCGGGACGTCGCGCAGCGGTTCGGGATCGACGCGCGGCAGCGAGCCGAGCAGTCGCGCTGTCTCGAGCTTGGCGGAAAGACCGAACAGTCCGGTGCTGAGCAGGGAGAGGAATCCGCCCGGCAGGGCGTGCTTGCCGCCACGATCGATCGCGTAGCCGCCCGAGGCGCGCGGCACCCCGCCGCTGAACGACACCCCGATTCGCGACAGGACGGAGCTCCCGGCTCCGCCGCAGTACAGGGCGTGGGGGCCGAGGTTGAATCGGAAGCCGTCCTTCTCTTGCGTGGCCGCGCGGCCGCCGAGCGACGAAGCCTTCTCGAACAGTCTCACGGTACGACCGGCGCGCGCCAACAGCGCCGCCGCCGCCAACCCGCCGAGGCCGCCTCCCACCACGATCACGTCGGTTCCGGAGCTCCGATGATTGCTCATGTTCGCACCTCCTGCCCCTTTCACGCCGGGGGCAGTGAAAAGGTTACACCGGCGGCGGCCGGGGCCGCGTCGACGGCCGAAGAGATCGGCCCGCGTTGCTGCGGCCGCCGCTCCCTTGGTATGCAGCACCCTACTGAGGAGTGAGGAGACCCCGACCCTTCGACGAGCTCATAGAAGGGTGAGCGGACAAAGTCTTTTGAAATCAACCCCCCAACCGCTCAGGCTGAGCTTGTCGAAGCCTCGTTTCGGAGAAAAAACAGCCTCATCCGGGAGAGAGGACCCAGGAGCCGGCAGCCCAACACGCGACAGTAGCCCCGCATCGCCGAAATTTTCGGAGGAGACATTCATGGCATCGATCTTCACCCGCATCATCGAAGGAGAGCTTCCGGCCCGCTTCGTGTGGAAGGACGAGCAGGCAGTGGCGTTTCTGTCCATCGCGCCGCTGCGGCCCGGGCACACGCTGGTCGTGTCGCGCGCCGAGATCGACCACTGGCTCGACCTCGAGCCGCCTCTCGCCGCGCACCTGATGAGCGTCTCCCACTGCATCGGCAAGGCCCTCCAGCACGGCTTCCGGCCGGTCAAGGTCGGGCTGATCATCGCCGGGCTGGAGGTCCCGCACGTCCACGTCCACCTGGTCCCGATCACGCAGCTGTCCGACCTCGACTTCGCCAAGCAGAACCAGAATCCCGACCCGGCGGAGATGGACCGGGCGGCGGAGACGATCCGCGCCTCGCTGCGCCACCTGGGGCACGCGCAGGTGGCCGGGTGACTTTGCCCAATCCGCCCAACCACACCAGGTTGTTGGTTGTTGAGTTGTTGGCTGTTGGAGCTTTGATGACCGACAACGAACGACCCGACGACTCGACAACCTCCGGGCACGCGCGGCCCGTCGAACCAATCGGCGGCGCGCGCCGGGACGAGGTTGTCGTGCGGTCCGGGTCCTTCGCGTGAGCCTTCACGACGCCGCCCTGCTGGCCGGCGGCGGGCTCGTCGCCGGCGTGTTCAACACGCTGGCGGGGGGCGGCTCGCTGCTCTCGGTTCCCCTGCTGGTGCTGGTCGGCCTGCCGGGCTCGGTCGCCAACGGAACCAACCGCGTCGGCATTCTCGCACAGAACGCGGTCGCCGCCTGGCGCTTCCGCGCCCAGGGCGTCTCCGGTTTCCGGCGGGCGCTGCCCGTGTTGCTGCCCATCGCACTGGGCTCCGCCGTCGGAGCGTTCGTCATCTCCCGGGTCGCCGACCGGACCTTCGAGAAGCTGTTCGGTGTCCTGATGGTGCTTCTCCTGATCCCGATCCTGTGGCGCCCCGCGGCCCGGAAGCGCCTACCCCGACGACCGTGGTCGACCACCACCACATTCCTCGTCTTTCTCGGCATCGGCCTGTACGGGGGCGCATTCCAGGCCGGCGTCGGAATCGCGCTGGTCCTGGCGCTGTCGTACGCCGGCTACGACCTGGTGATGGCCAACAGCATCAAGGTCGTCGTCAACGCCATCCTGACGTGCGTCGCCATTCCCGTCTTTCTCGCGCAGGGCGAGATCGCCTGGCTGCCCGGCCTGGTCCTGGCAGCCGGCTACGGACTGGGTGGAGAGGTCGGCGCCCGCCTCGCCGTGCACGGCGGGGAGCGCATCATCCGTCCGGTGCTGGCCGTCGCGGTCATCGCCCTCGCCGGCCGCATGATCGGCCTCTACCACTGAGCCCGGTACGTAGGACGCGTGGGACGGGACGACGGTCACAGCTAGCCGGAGACCGCTCGCCTCGTGACGATCGTTACCACGTCCCCCGTTCTCCGGCCGTCCTCTGCGCTCGTCGGGACGATCGTCCCTCTTCACCGCGTGCCGGCGGCCGCGCCGACGGTCGTAGCGGTCAACTCCCCGGTGTTGCCGTGCGCATAGTCCGCATGAAGGCCAAGTTGTCACAGTGTCATTGGCTATCACCGGTCTTCTCGCCCCCTGAAGATCTTAGTGAGATCCCTTATGGCGCGACGGGCGCAAGAGGATAGTCCGCCGCCGCCAGAGGCTTCCACGGGACACGCTGCCGATCTGGCCCGTCCAATCCGCCGCGCCCCCGCGCCGCATTTCAACTTGACCTGATAGGATTATATTTGTAATCCTATCGCGCATGCCCAGGCCCCTCACCGATCGGCAACGCGCCATCCTCGATTTCGTCTCCTCCGCGACCCGCGACAACGGTATCCCGCCTTCTTACCAGGAGATCGCCACCCACTTTAGGATCACCGTGGGCGGCCTCCAAAAGCAGATCAAAGCTTTGACAGCCAAGGGCGTGCTCGGACGCCCGCGTGGCCGTGCCGCACGCGGCCTACGGGTTGTGGCCGCCCAGGATGTCGCGGGACAGGTTCGTCTGCCGGTGCTAGGTCAGGTGCGGGCGGGGTTGCCGGTAGAAGCGATCGAAAACGTGGAAGACCACATGGTCTTGGACCG
Organism: uncultured bacterium; assembly: GCA_963721115.1. Taxonomy (GTDB): domain Bacteria; phylum Desulfobacterota; class Binatia; order HRBIN30; family CADEER01; genus CAVRIA01. Next base: position 1,060,180 of record CAVRIA010000006.1, on the reverse strand, counting down.
CGCGATCGCCAAGAATGCCGATTTCGTCCTACGCGTCAGCGGCGACAGCATGGAGCCCGACATGGTAGATGGCGATCTGCTCCTCGTGCAGCAGGCAGTTGAAGCTCGCAGTGGTGAGCACGTCGTTGCCCGCGTCGGCGATGGCGACGCGACGGTGAAGCGACTTCGGCGAGCAAACGGGCAAGTCTGGTTGGAGGCGACGAATCCCAAGTATCCAAACATCCGCGCGCGGTCTATCACCATCGTCGGTCGCGTGGTTGGTCTAGTGAGGCAGTTCGGATAACGACATGGCGACATCGGACTCCCGGACGATCCCGTGGGTGATCGAGCAGCAGACGGCGGTCAAACACCAGCTACTCCGCTCGTATATAGCGACGTGGATGAACATCCTCTGGCAACAGCAGGAAGCACTTCGTCGGCCGCCCCATCTGATCTTCGTTGATGGATTCTCGGGGCCTGGCGAATACTGGGCCACTGCCCAAAAGTCGTCCAAGGTCGATGGCTCGCCGATCATCGTGGGAAAGATCGCGAACGACCTGATGAAAGGTGAGCGCAAGCTCGACATCGTTGCATTCGACATCGACAAGCAGACGGTTGAGTATCTGAAGCCGCTGCTCAAGAGCGCCAACAAAAGCAACCAGGACTGGGAGGCGATCCACGCCGATTTCTCTACGGGAACGAAGGGACTTATGGACAAGCTCGCTGCTCGCCTGGGGCGCGACTACCCGACGTTCTTCTTCATCGACCCGTTTGGATACTCAGGCTTCCCAATGTCGCTGCTCGCCGACATCTTGAAGCACGAGCGCACTGAGGTCTTCATCACGTTCATGACCTACGACATCGTGCGCTTCATGCTGAAGGACGACGCCGAAAAAAGGATGCTCGAACTGTTTGGGACCGACGAATACAAGCGGCACTCGTCGCAGTGCAAGACGCCCGAGGAGCGAATCAACTTCATAACGACTCTGTACCGGCGGCAGTTGTTGTTGATCGCGAAGGCGAAGCACGTCATCGCCTTCCGCATCAACACGCCTGACCAAGAAGGCCGCGCGCGGTATTTTCTTATCCACGCCTCCAACCACATCAAGGCCCTCAAGGAAATGAAGAACGCGATGGATCGGATGAGCGAGGGCGAGTTCAAGTTTGAGGCCATCGGTGTGGGAGCAGGCGAGCAGCTGGACCTCTTCGTCGCTACGCCCGAGGCACAGATCAAGGCAGCCCTTCTCGGTTTCGTCGAGAAAGCACCGGGCTCTCGAATCGAGTATTCCAAGGTGGAGGACTGGGCGTATGAGCGAACAGCGGGCGTGGCTCGCCATATCAAGGCGGCTCTGGTCGAACTGGAGAAGGAGGGCAAGGTTAAGATCGACAGGAAGCCTAGACAGCAGAAGACGACGGTGGTCGAGGGCGCGATGATCGAGTTCGTGCCCAACCTGGGTTTGTAGATGGCCTTCGAGTCGGCGATCGAATGGACTGAGAGCACCTGGAACCCAGTCACTGGCTGCACCAAGATCAGCCAGGGTTGCAAGTTCTGCTATGCGGAGAAGTTCGCCGAGCGGTGGCGAGGGATTCCCGGCCACCCCTATGAACAGGGCTTCGACCTCAAGCTCTGGCCCCAGCGGCTGACCCTCCCGCTGATGTGGAAGGAGCCACGCACCATCTTCGTCAACTCCATGTCTGACCTGTTCCACAAGGACGTACCTGACGCCTTTGTCGCGCGTGTGTTCGACACGATGGAGCGAGCGTCGTGGCACACGTTCCAGCTTCTGACCAAGAGGGCCGAACGGCTGGCCCGCTGGATCGAACAGCACTACGTCGACGGCGCCAGTCACGTCAACGGGCGGCGCCGTTGGCCAAAGAATATCTGGACGGGGGTATCTGTCGAATCTCAGGATTGCGTCGGTCGCATAGAACATCTGGTGGAGGTTCCGGCGGACGTCCGCTTTCTTTCGGTTGAGCCCTTGCTCGGCCCGATGAAGATCAAAGTCACGCTGCTGCGGAAGATTCACTGGGTCATCGTCGGCGGCGAAAGTGGACCGCGTGCCCGACCCATGAACCCGGACTGGGCCCGCGCCGTTCGAGACCAATGTCTGGCCGCTGAAGTGCCGTTCTTCTTCAAGCAGTGGGGCATCTATGATGCGCACGGGAATCGCCGGAGCAAGAAAGCATCGGGGCGCGTCCTGGATGGGCGGACTTGGAACGAGATGCCCAAGGTAGCCCGCACGATCGAGGTGGCAAGTCGATGATCGGCAGACCAACAGCCTTGTCGACTACTACCAGCACGGCCTTGCCAGGGTTCGCGATTCGACTTTCAGGGCACCGGATGCTTTGGCACAGCAGCGTGATCCTCACGCTTGGGCCAAGCAACTGCCAACAGCTTCTTGCTTGAGCCGATTCTTATCGGCGAGACGGGCTTTGATGGTAAGTTCCGAAGAGCTTGTCGACCGGTAGGACTTGGGAGGACACTCCACCGGCTGGGCTAGCGAGCATCGAATCGCTCCCATGTTCCATGATTGAAAGAACCGTTGGAGGGTAGCATGTCGAGCGCCTCGATCGATGACGCACGGGCGAAACTGTCGGAGTTGATGGCCGACGCCGGATCCATGGTCTGACCACTCCAACTAGCCGCTGACAGCGTTCGTCGTCGAATCGACGTTGCTGGCCCTCGTCGGCGGCGCGCTGGGGTGCCTGCTCGCCCTGCCGGCCGACGGCATAACCGCGGCGGCCATGGGCACGAACTTCGCGGAGATCGGCTTCGCCTTCCGGATCAGCGGGGCAGCGCTCGTGGTGGGAATGGTGCTCGCGGTACTGATGGGTGTTGCGGGCGGCGTGTGCGCATAGGCCGTATTAGCTGAGAATTTGACGTAACGGGAAAGTATCGGACGTTGTGGACACGGTTTCAGAGAGACCGAACTTTCCTTCACGACCATTTCACCTCACACGGAAGCGGGTAGTACGGGGCGCGAGTGGCTGTCAAGCTGAAAGAGCCGCCGAGAATGGGAGAGCCGGGCGCAAGCTGGCGATGCTCAATCCAAACCTGCCGACACACCGGCTCGGAATGAGCCGCCGATGAGGCTCGACACGGCGCCTGCGTTCACCCGCAGATCTCAGGCAAACACCTGATATCGGTCATCGTCTGCGTGTCCCGGTGGCGCGGATAGTCGGTCGGCTGTCACGGGCTAAGGGAGGGGTTCAATGCAAACCAAGGCAGGATTTGAAACGCTGGGGCGAGGGAGGATGCGGGGCCGCCCGCGGTGCGCCTTGATGGCCTTCTCACTGGCGATCCTCTGCGCCTCCGCGACGGCATACGCGCATTTTCCCGGGATCGATCTGTCCGCTTTCGGCACCGCCTCCGTCGACGGAGAGCTGGGACCCGGTGAGTGGGACGCCGCAGCACGAGTGAACTTCACCGTGGCCGAGCCCACCGGCGGCACCGCCGACGCCTCGCTCTACGTCATGAACGACGCGGAGAACCTCTACATCGCCGTCGTGTTCTTCACGGGCGCGCAGAGCATGGTCCGGGTCAACTTCGACAACGACCACGACGGCGTCGCGGAGGAGGGAGACGACGGGTTGCTCGTCGATACGGGCGGCTTCCACGACGAAGTCTTGATCGCGGGGGCTCCGTGCACCTCCGAAAGCGCCTGCTTCGTTCCCGATTCGGACCGGGGCGGTACGAACGACGGCGCCGGGGCCTTTACGGCGGTGGCGGGGCAGACCGTTGAATGCCGCGGGACGTAGGAACGAAGCGAACGAAGCGCCAGGCGTGAGGACATGGATTGGTCGTTCATGAGCGCGCAAGGGCTCTGGCCACGCTACTCCGAGAGATGCCGAGATGGGCAGCGACGGCGCTCAACGTGCAACCGCGAAGACTGACCGCCTGTCGGCAGAAAGCTGTGCGCGCAGCCACGGCGGCAGGCCGAAGACTACGACTGGCTACCAGGCCGACCGGCACACTGTGCGCCGCCGCCACCTGGCGAAGCAGGTCCTGCAGGGTGTCCTCCGACACCGCATCGGCGGGCACGCACGGCGCGACGCGCCCGCGCACACTCTCCACGAAAACGGCTGACCCAAGCACTCGCTCGTCGCGCGACCAGTTTTCACGGCCGTTTCGTGCCACCGGGAGATGCACCCATTTCCCCAGCCACGACCGCAGCGCGCCACCACCGAGATTCTTCGGTGCCGGCAGACCCAGCCCCTCGGCCAGAAACGATCGATACGCGGCACGCGCCTGCCCGACGCGTGAGCCATACAAGGCAAGCACCGGTTCCACCGCTTGCCAGGACGGAGCTGCCCCTCCGAGAAGCGCCGGGTGCCCTGTCCAGCGGTAGTCCTCGAGCGCGTCCAGAGTCGCGACCATCCCAGCGCGGACGGGATTCAGATGCACGTAACGGACCAGCTCCAAGAAGTACTCGTCGGCATCGACGAGCAGCGACTTGAAGCGATTTTGGAACAGGTGGCCGACTCGGTGGTGGCGACGGTTGAAATAGCCGGCATAGCTGCTCAACAGCCGTCGCATCGCGGCCGACAAACAGCCCGCCGGCGAGCCGGTGAGGAGATGAAGGTGGTTCGGCATCAGGGCCCACGCGTACAGCGTCAGCTCGCCACAGTCGACGTTCGATGCGAGGCGCGAGACAAATGCTTCTCGATCCTCGTCGTCCACAAAGATGTCGCCACGGGCAACTCCACGAGCCATCACGTGGTGGAGAGCACCCGGGTAATCGAGGCGCGGCTGCCGAGGCACCACCTCACGATGCAGCCTGGAAGCCTACGCGTCAAGTATCACTGGCCATCCTCGCCACCTTCGTCCGCTTCGTTCCTACGACCCCCTTCCAGAAGAAGGCGCCGGCACGGAAGCGGCGGAAGGCCAAGGTAGCAGGGAAGCGCCAGCGAACGTCGCGTGCCCGTAGAAAATCAGATCAGACTGAGTCCGAGGTTTCCCCTTTTGAAAAAGGGGGGTCAGGGGGGATTTTTGAAACGGATTCGTTCGAACAAATCCCCCTCAATCCCCCTTTTTCAAAAGGGGGAAGTCGGCCGGACGAGCTCCTTTCCTCGTTTCCCCGGCTTCGCCCAAAAGTCCCTGGCGGGTGGGGAAACTCGCGCCGTCATACCCGCGAAAGCGGGTATCCAGGTGGGGCGGCGGTGGTCCCCGCACTGGATTCCCGCTTTCGCGGGTATGACGAGTGGGCGGTCCTTCGAGTTCTTGGCCAAAGCTCGTTTCCCCGTTCCCCCCTCAGCCCCCCGAGAAGCTGCGGATCATGTCGGCGAGATCGTCGCGGTTGATCAGATCGCAGCCGTTCACCTGCGCGAGCTTGCGCGCGCTGCGCGTGAAGCGCGAGGTGGTCACCACCATCGCGTCGTCGCAGCCGTAGAACGCCTTCGCCGCCACCGCCTCGGCGACGGCGTCGTTCGTCACCCGGTGGTGATACCGCTTCGCCTGGCAGGCGATGCGGTGCCCGTCCTTCTCGAGCAGCAGGTCGCAGCCCTGGTCGCCCGCGCGGCCGGTGTGCCGCACTTCGTAACCCTGGTGGCGGAACAACGGCACCAGAGAGGACTCGAACTGCGGGCCGGACATCGAGTCGACGTCCGCCAGCCGCAGCGCCTTCAGCCTCTTCTGCCGCTCCACCTGCACCGCCACCTGCCAGCCCACCCAGGCGATTCCCGCCACCAGCAGAACGGGCCACAGGTTCTCGATCGCCCAGACCACCGCACCGAGCACCAGCAGGACGGCGATCAGCGTCGTCTCCGATCCGGCCGATCTTCTTCGCCGGCGCGGGAACAGCGATACCCTCCGCCGCCGCGGGAACAGCGACCGTCGTCGCGCCATGCTCGAACTATGGAAGGGCGGTACCGGTTCGCGCAAGCTGCCGGACTCGCAGAAAACGCGACAAACGCTGCTGTCAGAACCTCAACGAAAATACGAACCGCCAAGATGCCGAGTTCGCCAAGGTCCGACACGGGCTTGCCTGCATTTTGAGCTCGATGTCGTTTTCCCCCGATCCAGGTTCTGCTCTTGGCGTTCTTGGCGTCTCGGCGGTTTGATTTCTTTCCAACAAGGCCAATTGGAAAAGGACGCGGAACGCCAGGTTCATTGACCGGGCGCGGACCGCGAGCGTATTCTTCGGACGGCGCCCATGGGACTGACCGTACTCACAATCGAAGTGGCGAATCCGGCGAGCCCGACCGGAGAGAAGGCGTCAAGTTCCTGATCGATTCGGGGGCTGTCTACTCGTTCGTGCCGCGGGCGATTCTCGAGCAGCTCGGCATTCGTCCCCACAGCCGCGAACGCTTCCGGCTCGCAGACGGCTCGTTGATCGAGCACGATCGCGACGCGCTGTTCTTCTACTCCGGTCGCCGCGGTGCCGCGCCGGTCATCTTCGGTGAGCCCGGCGATGCCGCGCTTCTAGGCGCGGTGACACTCGAATCCCTCGGCTTCGTTCTGGATGCCATTCGCCGTGACCTGCTCCCTTGCCGATGATTGCAGCGGGCTCGCCGCGAGGGTGAGCGTCGGGAAACGATCCCGGTCGAGTGTCATTGCCTCAGAAGTCTGCCTCAGAAACGCCCATTGCGCAGGGACCAAAGCGTTTTACGCCTAGTACAGCCAGCTCAGCCGAGCGCGCCGATCGCGCGCGAATTTCAGCAGAAATGTTAGCGGTGGGAGCGCTCGGTGATTTGCCAGACCTGCCCGGCGATACGGTGGCGGTTGGCACGCGGCATGGGGGCTGCTCTCCTTACAGGTGCAATTCTCTAGTCAAAATGGGGCATCTAATCTAAGCCTCTAGACACGACATCTGCGAGCTACTTGTCAAATGATTCTCGGTACCTGCGCTGGTCCGACCCCGAGGAGGCGCCGCAGCGCGTCCTCGGCGATCCGGGCGCAACTGGCGATGTCATCCAAACCTCGAACACCGCCTCGATCACCCGATGAGGCTCGACACGGCGCCTGCGTTCACCCGCAGATCTCAGGCAAACACCTGATATCGGTCATCGTCTGCGTGTCCCGGTGGCGCGGATAGTCGGTCGGCTGTCACGGGTAAGGGAGGGGTTCAATGCAAACCAAGGCAGGATTTGAAACGCTGGGGCGAGGGAGGATGCGGGGCCGCCCGCGGTGCGCCTTGATGGCATTCTCACTGGCGATCCTCTGCGCCTCCGCGACGGCATACGCGCATTTTCCCGGGATCGATCTGTCCGCTTTCGGCACCGCCTCCGTCGACGGAGAGCTGGGACCCGGTGAGTGGGACGCCGCAGCACGAGTGAACTTCACCGTGGCCGAGCCCACCGGCGGCACCGCCGACGCCTCGCTCTACGTCATGAACGACGCGGAGAACCTCTACATCGCCGTCGTGTTCTTCACGGGCGCGCAGAGCATGGTCCGGGTCAACTTCGACAACGACCACGACGGCGTCGCGGAGGAGGAGACGACGGGTTGCTCGTCGATACGGGCGGCTTCCACGACGAAGTCTTGATCGCGGGGGCTCCGTGCACCTCCGAAAGCGCCTGCTTCGTTCCCGATTCGGACCGGGGCGGTACGAACGACGGCGCCGGGGCCTTTACGGCGGTGGCGGGGCAGACCGTGTACGAGATCGCCCACCCATTGGACAGCGGCGACATCGGCCATGACTTTCGCCTCGGCCAAGACGATACCGTGGGCTTCAACGTCGAGGTCAGTCTGATCGTCTCCAACGACGTGTTCCCACCGTTGCTGCTGACCACGACCTTTCCGACCTCCGCGGATGCAATCGCATTCGGCGACATCACAATCACCGCCGCCGGCTCCACCTATCTGATCATCACCCACGACGACTTCTATGCGGCGATTCAGCCGCTGGCCCAGGACAAGCGGCAGAGGGGCTATCTCACGAAAGTGGTGAAGACGTCGCAGATCGGCGCGAACCCCACGGCTGAGCAGATCACCGCCTTCATTCGGAACGAGTACGCGACCAAGAACCCGAAACCAGAATACGTGCTCCTCGTCGGCGACGTCGCCTTCGTACCGACCCACTATCGCATCCCGTGTGACACCTGCGGGAACACGGTGAGCTTCGCGAGCGACCTGCCCTACTCCACCATGGACTCCGTCGACTACTTTCCCGACGTATACCTCGGACGCCTGCCGGTGACGACGCCGGCCGAAGCCGGCGCCATGGTCGACAAGATACTGAGCTTCGACGCGTGCCGGAGCAGCAACCGCGTATTGCTGTTCGGCTCACACCCCGAGACCACGTACGCCAACGGCGACGAGAAGATCCTGCAGAACGAGGGCTTCGCCGTCGACACCGCTTACGCTCCGCCGGCCACCGGACAGACGGCGTTCGACAAGATCAACCAGGGCCGGCTGCTGGTCGCCTACTATGGCCACGGCAGCCCCGCCTGCTTCAGCGGCTTCTTCTGCGTCCACGAGCTCAGTCAGCTCGTCAACGACGAGCTACCTTTGATCATCAGCGGCGGCTGCTCGACGGGGAACTTCGCTTTCGATCTGTACCAGTCGCTCGGTGAGCAGCTGGTGCTCTCGCCCGCCTCCGGAGCGATTGGGTACATCGGCGCGACGCGAGACGGCGGAGGCTACGGCTACAAGTACATGTTCGCCGACGGCCTGTACCAGGAGCTGCGCAACTCGGCGCAGATCGGCAAGATGTTCCACGCCGGATTGAAGGCGGCGTACGACGCCGCCGAGCAAGCGGGTCTGGACGTCGGGCCCTATTCAACGACGCAGACGGGTTTCGAGCAGATGGTCGTGCTCGGGGATCCGGAGCTGCGCATCAAGCAGTACTGCGCCTACCCGAATATCACCGATCTGTTTCACCTCGCGTACGTCGGCCTGACACGCCTCCGGACGAACACCCTCACCGTAGCGCTGTCGCCCCGCCACCTCAGATTGGCGGAGGAACGCCTGCAAGCCGCGGAGAACGCCCTCGAGCGCGAGCGCAATCGGCAGGCGATCGCCCAGCTCTTCGTGGCGCGGGTCGCGTTGCGGCTGTACGCGTCTTTCGTACGCCGCGAAGCCAGGCAGGCCGAGTTGGAGCAGGAAGTGGCGGCGCGGCTGATCGACGATGCCGGCGCAGTGAGCGCGTCGATCCACGAGCTCACCGCCGCCGTGGTGGAGGTCTCGGGGCTGAACCCGCGCTTGCCGTGGCTCCGCGACGATCTTGCGAACCTACAGGGCGACGGTAGATACTCGGAGGAAGCAGAGGGCCTCTCGCAAGAACGAGCGCGCCGCAATCGAACCACGCGGCGATGAATGAAAAAGGAAACTGGGAAGGGGGTCGTAGGAACGAAGCGGACGAAGGTGGCGAGGATGGCCGGTGATACTTGACGCATAGGCTTTCAGGCTGCATCTTGAGGCGGTGCCTCGGCAGCCGCGCCTCGATTACCCGGGTGCTCTCCACCACGCGATGGCTCGTGGAGTTGCCCGTGGCGACATCTTTGTGGACGACGAGGATCGAGAAGCATTTGTCTCGCGCATCGCATCGAACGTCGTCGGTGGTGAGAAAAAAAAAAAAAAAGCGACGCGACATCGTGCTCAGCTCCCGCCGGCGCAGCGCGTAACGCCGCGAGCTCACGTCCTCGCCGACGTCTCTTCGATGGCGAGGTGGCCACCCGCGGTGTGCACGACATCGCTCGCGTGGTCGACCAGCCAGTAGTCGCCATCCTCGTCGCGCAACAGCTGCCGTCACGTGCCAGGCGTCGCCGCACCGAAACGTTGCGCAGCGCTTGCCCTCGATGCTCCGCGCTCGCGTTCCACGCGCGCCAGCAGCATGCCGGGAGCGCCGGCCGCGGGGCGCAGTAGCCTGAGGCGTCAACGCGGCTCGTCCTTCTCGAGGTTCCAGGCGGCCGACGCACGCGCTGCCCTGGAACGGCCACCCAGCAGCCGAACTCCGCGCCGGATACGTTGCGAGAATCGCGTTGCCCTCGTCGATGCGTAGAACTCGAGCACGCTCACCCCGAAACGCTCCATCAGTCGCCGCCACACCGAGCCGCATGCCGCTGCCGCGAACATGCGCACCGATGTTGCGCTCGGCCGGCGCCACCGTCGACGAGCTCGCGCAGATCGTGCCCGAGTAGAACACCACGCTGCGCCGTAACGCCGCACCTCGTCCCAGAATCCTCGGCGAATCCCTTGCCACGACGCGCGCCGCCGCCACCGCGCCGCTCATCGAGACCAGAGCCCCGTGGTGCTGATCGCGTCCAGCAAAAACCGTGTCGTGTCACATCGCCGCGCTGAAGCGTCCCGAAGCCGAAAGCGCCCAGCGCCGTTGTGATGCGTTGCGCGCAAGCGTCGCCGCGCCCGCAAGAACACGAAGCCACGTCTTCGAGCGTCCCGCGAGGCTCGTACCACCGCACCACCGCTCCGGATCGATGCGCTCCATGTCGATCAGCCCCTCGGCAATGTTCGATGCGCGCCCCCGCCGCCCAGCACGTGCACGTCGCGCCCGAACGGCGGCGCGCTTCGACGGCGTTGTCGGGATCGCCGATCAGGTGCTCGACCTCGCCGAGCTCGATCTCGCGCTCCAGGTCCTCTTCGGAAGCAGAAACACGGCCACCGCACCGAGTCGGTTGATCGCCGTGCGATCGCCAGAGCCCTCGGCCGTCTGCGCATCTAGACGCCGACGTACTGTCCCTGGCGCACGCCGATCGACAGCAGACCGTGTACCATCGCGTCGACGCGCCGGTCGGCGTCTCGTAGCTGTAGGCGCGGCCTTCGTACAGGAAGAAGGTCGCTTCCGGGTCGCTCTGCGCCTGCTCCGCCAGCGTCAGGCCATACCGATGCGCGTGTCGCGGCGCACCCGCTGCAGGCGCGCCAGGCGCGGCAGCTCGTTGACGACGTTGCGCGCCAGCGAGCGCAGCGTGTCGACGCCCTCGCCGACGGCGTCGCCGACGAGCTCGACGACGTCCTGTCCGATCTCGCGCGCCAGCGTGGTCGCGGCGGGCCCCTTTCCGTCGCCGCTCACCGCGCGCGGCGCGTGGCGGATGCGCGCCGGGCGCTTGGTCATCTTCTCGCGCCAGCGAATCCACGCGGTGACGGCGGGCCAGGTCTCCTTCATCGCCCGCGAGCCGACCACCAGGCCCATGTGTCCGGCCTTCACCGCCACCTCGTACACGTCGGCGCGCGGCGCCGCGCCGCGAATCGCCCGCACGGCGCCCGGTCGCGCGATCTCGTCGCCGGTCCCGATGAAGGCCAGGACCGGACAGCTCACGTCGGACAGCGCCAGGGTCCGCCCCTCGATGACGAAGCCGCCGGACAAGAGCCGGTTCTCGATCACGAACTCCTCGATGAACTCGCGCAGCGCCGGTCCCGGCCACGCCACCCAGCCCTCGCCGGCGAGGAAGCGCCGTTGACCCTCGCGGCGCGCGACCGTGTCGCGATCGTGCAGCCGGGTGAGGAACTCGATCTGGTTGCGGATCTCCTTGGTCGGGCTGAGCATTCGGAACGCGTTGCGGCTCAGCCAGGCCGGCAGCGCCGTGCGCGCGAACGACAGGGAGAGAACCGTGTCCAGTCCTTCCAGCAAGCTGCCGACGAGCGCGTCGGGCAGCCCCGGAATCACGTAGCGCCGCACGTCAACGGGGCTGCCGAAGGTGATGAGGGAAGCGATCCCTTGCGAGCGCCGAAACGCCGCGACCTGGTAGCAGAACATGCCGCCCTGCGAATAGCCTCCGAGGTGGGGCGTGCGACCGGTGCGCGCGGTGACGGCGTCGATCGCCCGCGATACGGCGAGAACGTGATCCGCCAGGGTGCGGCGCAGTCCGCCCTCCTGGCGCTCCGGCGCGCCGAAGTCCACCACCCACGGGTCGATGCCCGCCTCCATGAGGCAGCGCACTGCGCTGGCGTCGGCAGCGATGTCGTATACCTCGGCGGTGAGCATCAGCGGCGGAACGAGAACCAGCGGCGGGCGCTTCGCTGCGCGGTCGGCGCCGTCGTAGTGCCGCAGGCGCGAGATGCGATCGCTGGAAGCGACCTCGTACGGCGTATGCGCCGCTCCGCCGGAGCGTCCGACGCGGGCGATCTCCGCGGCGTTGCGAAAGGCGGAGACGACGCGCGTCAATGCCGGCAGAAGGCTGCTGTCGGTTTCCGATTCGGTAGCCATGTCGTGCTCGAGGGACCCTCTTCGTGTGCGAACCTCACCTCCCCCTTTTTCACCGCCGCAGCACTGCCCGTCAACGGCGCGGTCGATCTGCTCGGCGGATCTACGTCGGCGCTTCGCGCCTCGCACGGGTGGCACCAGCGCAAGATCAGAAGGCGAAGGACCCCTCGGCATGGTCGAACTCGACCACGCACGTCGACCCGTGAATTCCCATCTTGGACTCGACTCGGGAGATGCGGATGCGGTTGGCCGTTCCGTCCGGAAGCGTAGTCGGGCACAGCATCAGGTTGAGCCCCTTGCCAAAATGTCGATCTCAAAGGAGCGCAGAAGGTCTGCCCACGCAAAGTCCCTCGGTCGCACATAGGCCGCGGACGCTGGGGGCGCCCGGGCCCCTGCCGGCGCTGCGCCATCGGGATTCACGCTCGGCCTCGGCAAATGGTCGGCCGTCGCTTCCTTCCCTGGGTCGCCAGTCGGTGATGTCGCCTGTGAATCCATGGACGAAGACCAGAGGATCACCGCTCAAGCCGTGCAGCTCATAGCGGAGCCTCACACCATCGGGCGAAATGAAATCCATGAGAGGACATGGCGCAGAGTCCTCGCGCGTCAGAGCGGGAGTAACCCTCTGCCAGAGGTTTCCTTGGGTATCCCGATACACATCGGGAAACGCTCCCGAATCCAGAACCAGCTCACTGTCGATGGTTCGAGCCGTAGCTCCACCCGTGGAGACGCATCGTGTCGAGATTGCTCGCGTCGGCGACGGCGTAGAGGACATAGGTGTCCGTACCATCGCTCAGCTCGTCGAGACGGGCCTGTTGCGTCTTCTCCGATGACCACGGAAGGCCAGGCGAGGCACAGCTCCGGTAGCTCTCCTCGATCCCTTGCCGGAGAATCGGCTCGCGTAAGTTCTGCTGAAGCGCGTTCGCGGGCGGTTTTTCGCCGGGGGAGGAGCGACTTGGTCGAGTTCGTATCGGTGAAAGAAGCTAAGCAGCGATCGGGGCTGCGTGTCTTCATGGTGGGTACTAGATCTACGAGAAGCATCTGGAGTTGCCCCTGACGCTGTAGCGGAAGGAGTTGATCCGGTGTCCGGTTCGCTGGCGCATCGGGCCGCGAACCCGAAGGAGCAAACCCCCGAGGAGCGGGCCGTCGCCGCGGGGCAGATCGCCGGCATGATCCGCGACGTCCGCCCAGTCCGCGATCTGATCGAAGACATTCTGCGGCAAGCGGCCGCACTCGCCGTGCGCCTGGCCGATCTCGCCGCTCGTTGAGGAGGGCCCATGCATCAGAAGTCCGTCGACAGCGTTCGCCTGCAAGACATGGCCTATGCCTACCGGCACTCGGCGGTGCTCATAGCCGCCGTCGAGCTCGGCCTGTTCACGTTGATCGCGCAGGGCATCGACACCATCCCGCGCCTGGCCACGGCACTCGATGTCACCCCCACCAACGCCGAGCGCCTGCTGATGGCGTGCGCCGCCCTGGGGCTGGTCGTTCCCGACGGCGAGCACTTCGCCAACGCCGCCGACGTGCAAAAGTTCCTGGTCAAGGGCGAGAAGGCCTACGCCGGCCCGTGGATCCTGCTGGCACGCGCCGACCGCGACCAGTGGCGCCGACTCTCGGAGCATCTGCGAAGCAAGGAGCCGCCGCGCGTTCTCGGGATGTACGAAACCTTCAAGGTCGAGGATGCCCGCCGGCTGCACGAGGCGACGTACAGCATCGGTCTCGGGGCCGGTCGCCGCTTCGCTCGCCACGTTGACCTCACGCGGCGCAAGCGCATCCTCGATCTCGGCGGCGGGTCCGGCTGCTACTGCATCGCGGCGGCGCAGGCGCAACCCAACATCCGCGGCATCGTCTTCGACCTGCCGGCGGTGGTCGAGGTCACGCGCGAGTTCATCGCCGAGCACGGCCTGTCGGATCGCATCGAGGCGCGCCGGGGACTTCACCCGCGACGATTTCCCGAACGAGGTCGACGTCGTCATCATGGCCAGCAACCTGCCGCAGTACAGCCGCGAGATCATCCTGCAAGTGGTGCGCAAGGCCTACGACGCCCTGGTCCCCGGCGGCGAGATGCACCTGATCGGCGAGATGCTGCGCAACGACCACAGGGGGCCCATCGGCCCGGCGCTGTGGGCGCTGAACGAAGCGCCGTACGGCAGCACCGGCGTGGCGCACTCGGCGGCCGACGTCGTCGGCTACCTCGAGCGCGCCGGCTTCGTCGATGCCGCCGCCCACGAGTTCATCCCCGGCTCGCTCACCCGCGTGACCGGCACCAAGCCGCGGGCGAACCGCTGACTTCCGCGCCTTCACCTGGAGGGCACCGCTTCGTCGGTGCCGGGGGGGAGCGTCCCTCAGCGCGCCACCCGCAGCGGCTTGCCGTCGGGCCCGGTGGGCGTGAGGCCCGGCGCGTAGGCGCGTTCCTCCCAGCCGTCGTCACCTTCCCAGCGAAACGGCAGCCGCACGATCTCGCCGGGGTGCTCCAGGCGCCAGGCCGCTTCCAGCGCGGCGCGGACGATGGCGGTCTGCCCGTCGAGGTCGTTGGGCCGCCCGGTCTGATGGCCGAGCGGATAGTGCACGAAGGCCGAGCGCGGCGGGCAAACGGCGGCGGTGATGTCCCACGCCGAGGTCATCGTCAGCGTCGGCACCCCGGCGGCCTCGATCACGCGCGCGATCAGTCCCACGGACTGATGGCAGACGGGTCAGGCCGGGACGAGATAGGCGAGATCGGCCTTCTGCCGCAGCACGATGTCACGCAGCCGCGGCGCTAGCTCGTCGCGGGTCCGGCGCGCGGAGTAAATGCCGCCCATGAAGGTCAGCGCCGGATCGACCACGCCGCCGATCACGCGCTCGGCTGCCAAGCGGCGCAAGGCGCGCACCGGAAACACGCAGCCCGGGTCTTCCTGCGCGTCTCGGGAGTCGTAGCCGAAGTGAGAGATGCGCAGCGCGGACGCATCGGTGTCGAGTGGAATCTCGCGATGGGAGGTGTCGTTCTGGAAGTGGAATGGCTCCTGATCGGAGCGGTAGATCCCGCCCGAGGCGATCAGGGCGACGCGGCTCTGCGCCAACGGTCGCCGCAGCGGCGCCCACGGCGGGGGATCGGTCTCCGGATCGTTCTCGACCCAGCGATACGGCGCCTGCGTCGCGTAGAGAGCACGGGTGCGCTCGATGTAGCGGACGACGTCGGGGGGGATGGCGGCGGAGTCCATGCCGCGAAGATAGCATCAAAGACTCGGCGGGTCAGGCGCAACCGAAATGAGAAACAGTCGTCACGAAGCCGCTGGCCTCGCTCGAGATACACGAAAATGACCCGGAGGCGCCGGCTCTTCCGCATTCTTGTTTGGGTCCATCAGTGAGCGAGGCTCTTTCGCGCCTCCTCCTTCGTCCGCCCTTGACCGGTCCGACTTTCAATTTCACCCACACTCTTTGGAGAAGACCCAGAATTTCAGCCCAGGGCGGGGCGGCCCTCCGGTGCGGTGTCGGCGCGGGCGCGGCCGAAGATGAATGCCGGCCGCATGCGCAGGACCAGCACCGGCATCAGCGACAGGGCCGCGATACACGACACCGCCATGGCGATCGGCATCAGGGTGCCGAACAGGCGCAGGCCGAAGAAGCGCGAGAACACGCCCATGGCGGCGAAGCCGGCGCCGATGCTGGTGGCGACGAAGACGACGGCGCGGCCCGAGGTCTGCATCGCGGCGTGCAGGGCTGCCGCATCGTCGTCGACACGGGCCCGTTCCTCGCGCAGGCGGTAGAGGAAATAGATGGCGTAGTCGGCGCCGATGCCGGCGGCGATCGCGAGCACCGAGGTCGAGCCCATGTCGAGGCGGATGCCGATCCAGCCGAGGAGACCGAACAGCAGCACCATGCTGGTGGCGATCGGGGTGACGACGTAGAGCCCGCCGAGCGGCGAGCGCAACACCAGCGAGGAGACGAGGTAGATCGCCGCCAGCACCAGGAGGATGTTGAGCACCTTGGTGTGCGTGGTGTGCTGGTTGACCGCCAGCACGGTCGGCCCGGTACCGCCGGCGATCAGCACCTGCACGCCGGGCGGCGGCGGATGGGCGGCGACCCAGGCACGGGCGTGGTCGACCAGGGGTCCGACCACGGCCGAGTCGTCGTCGCGCAGGTAGGCGATGAGCAGCGAGTGCGCGTACTCGCGGTCGATGAAGCGCTCGAACGCCGGCGAGTTGCCGAGGAACAGCAACTGCGACAGCAGCTGCTGGTTGTCGGGCAGGCGGTAGGGGTTGGGCGCGTCGCGCGTTGAAGGCTCTGTGCAGCGACTTGACCAGATCGGCCAGCGAGGCGGTGCGCCAGACGATGGGATCCTTCTCGAGCTCGGCGCGCAGGCCGTCGATGTGCTGCAGCTCGGCCAGGCTCTTGGCGCTCTCCGGCGGGCCCTCGTAGAGCACGGTCATGGTGACGGTGCCGGGAAAGTGGCGGTCGATCTCCTCGAGATGCTCGCGCGGCAGGCCGCCGCGCGCCAGGTACTCGCGGGTCGAGCCGTAGGTGTGGATCTGGGTCGCGCCGACCGCCGCGAACAGCAGCGCCACCGCGGAGCCGATCAGCACCGGGCGGCCGCGGCGATGGAGGATGGCGCGCTCGAGGCCGTCGAGCAGGCGCTGCACGGGGCTGTCGCGGCGCGGCGCCGAGCGCGGCGCCGGCAGCAGCGAGCGCAGCGCCGGGACGAAGGTCATCTCCAGCACGACGACGCTGGCGATGCCGTAGGCGCAGGCCAGGCCGAAGCCCACGATCGCCGGGATGCCGGTCAGCGCCAGGGCGGCGAAGCCCAGCGCGGCCACGCCGCCGGCGGCGATCATCACCGGTCCCATCGACGCCGTCGAGCTGATCACTGCCGCGCGATTGTCGCCCAGGCGCTCGACCTCCTCGATGTAGCGTTTGAGCATCTGCGCCGAATGGCCGGCGGCGACGGCGATCAGCAGCACCGGCGTGGCGACGTTCCAGGCGTCGATCACCAGGCCGGTGTGCCCCATCAGGCCGAGGCCCCAGATCGTGCTCAGGACAGCGGTCAGCATCGGGATGAGCATGCCCTGGAGGTTGCGGAAGGAGATCAGCAGGATGATGGCGATGACCACGAAGGCGGCGGGGATGCGCAGCGCCATCTCGCGCGCCTGCTCGACGTCGGTGAGCGCCATGATCGGCTCGCCGGCGAAGTAGAAGTCGACCGGCTGGTCGCGGAACTGGTCGCGCAGGCCGAGCACGCGGTGGGCGATGTCGATGCCGGCGTTGCCGTCCCAGAAGTCCATCACCAGCACCGCGCCCTTCTGATCGGGCGTGACCAGCATGCCGCGGAACTGCGGGTCGGCGTCCACCCGGGCGCGCAGGGCCGCGATCGCCTCCGGCGTCTGCGGCACCTCGCGCATGAGGTAGTTGATCTCGAGCCGGCCTTCGGTGTCGTCCACCACCCGCACGCCGGGCGCCGCCAAGCTGACCACGTTCTGCGGCATCACCCCCTTCAGTTGGAGGGCGGCGAGGGTGGCGCGCTGAACGACGTCGAGCACGTCGCTGCGCCAGACGTCGCCCTGGCGCGGCACGATGAGGGCGATGACGGTGTTTCGGCCGCCGAAGCGCTGGCGGATCTGGCGATCGATCTCGATCAGCGGATGGTGCGCGGGCAGGCTGGCCTCGATGTTGAACTCGCTGTGCAGTTGGCGCAGGCCCATGCCGATCCAGAGGCTGACCAGGGCGACGGCCACCAGCACCAGCCAGGCGCGGCGGACGAGAAAACGGGCGTAGGCTTCCACGGGGACTCCGATCGTGTCAGGACCGCCGCGCGACGCGGCGCGGCGACTCGAGGAACAGGGCGGCGAGCTGCCGGAGCTCGTCGCGGCGTTCGGAGAGCGGCTCGCGCGAGCTGGCCACCAGGCCGAACAGGCTGGTGAGAAAGAGCTGCGTGCCCTGCGCCGGATCGACGCCGCGTCGCAGCTCCCCGCCTTTGGCGGCGGCGAAGCGGCGGCCGATCTCCATCATCAGCGGGAACGACTGCTCCATGAGGTCGAGGCTTGCCGGGGGACGGATGTAGACGCTGAGCATGTCGCGCATGAGGTCGCCGGGCGCCAGGGTCGCCTGCACCTCGATCAGGCCGTCGATGATCGCCGTCAGCGTGTCGCGCAACGTGCGCTGCTCGCGCACCCGCTCGACGATTTCGTGCTCCGCCCGCCACTGCAGGTCGAGCAGCACCGCCTCCTTGCAGGGATAGTGGAAGTAGAAGCTGGCGCGCGAGGTGCCGGCACGGC
This sequence comes from uncultured bacterium, assembly GCA_963721115.1. Taxonomy (GTDB): domain Bacteria; phylum Desulfobacterota; class Binatia; order HRBIN30; family CADEER01; genus CAVRIA01. The sequence goes on along the minus strand of CAVRIA010000006.1, from coordinate 1,041,858 downwards.
GGGTTACGTCGCCGATGTTGGCCGCCTCGACGCCGACCCGGCGGAACTCGGCCAGCGCGGCGGTGAACAGCTGCTCGCGGGTCCGTACGCCCTTCGGCCCGCGATCGGCGAGATGCGGGGCCCGGGCCGTGATCTGCGTCGTCACGATCTGACATCTGTCAGGAAAAACTGTCGGATGTCAATTCGGGGGGCTCGGCACCGACCGCATCGAGCGAGGGAAGGAGACCGCGGGTACGCTCCTGAAAAGATGAAAAGAAAAGTTGCCTGGTACCGAGCCTTTCCGGTCACTCGGTGCAGCGCGTCCGCGACGGAGATTACCGAGCCTCCGCCCTCGCCTGCCGGAGAAGGTTCTCCACCTTCTGTCGCACGGCTGGGTCGCCTTGGAAGACGTCGAGGAAACCGATCAGGTGCGGAATCGCCTCCCGCTGACGGCCCTTCTGCAGGAGAAGCTCGGCGAGAGACAGCCGCGAGTAGAGATCCGCCGGGTGCTCGGTGATCGTCTCCTGAAAGACCCGAATCGCCTCGTCCTCGCGTCCCATAGCCGAAAGACAAGCCGCGAAACTGTCACGGATATAGGCAGCCGAGGAAAGCCCCATCGCCCGTCGCAACACGGGGAGCGCCTCGGCCGGTCGCCCGGTGTTGACGAGCAGCGTACCCAACAACGAGACGTAGTGCGGGTTCTGCGGCTCGGACCGCACGAGATCCCGCACGATTTGCACCGCCTCGTTGCCTCGCCCCTTCCTCCACAGGTCGATGGCGCGGAAGGATTCCGCATAACCGGGCAGGGCCGCCCTCGGGTCGCGTGCGCCGTCGGGCAACCAGCCCGGAGGGAGCGTGGCTCGCGCATCGTCGTCCACCCCGCCCGCTCCGTAGCCGAGGGCGACGAGCGCGTCGCGTTGTGCCTCGGTGAGCTGTCGCCTCTGGGACGGCGCCGTCCTCCGCGCCAATCCTGCCAGCACCCGCCGCGCGCGCTGGAGGATTTCCGGATGCGCGTCGACGACGTTTCGATGCTCGGCGGGGTCGCCGGCCAGGTCGTAGAGCTCCGGCTCCGGTCCGACGATGACCTTCCACGGAAACTCCACCAGCGCATAAAGCGGCGACCATCGGTAGCTGAACCAGGTCGCGCCGGTCTCGACGTAGATCGGCCGCTCCGCCGACGTTCCCTCGCCGGCAAGGAGCGGGCTCAGGTCGATTCCGCTCATCCCCTCGGCCGGTAGGCCGAGCAGCGCCAGCAGCGTCGGGGCCACGTCGACGATCGACACCGGCTCGCGGACGACGAGGCCGTGCGGCAGCGACGGATGATGCAGCAAGAGCGGAATGCGAAGGGTGGAGTCGTAGAGCAGGAAACTGTGCGCGTCTTCGCCGTGTTCGCCCAGGCCCTCCCCATGATCGGCCACGACCGCGAGCAGCACGGGACCGCGACCCAGTCGATCGACCGCTTCGAGGAGGCGTGCGATCTCACGGTCGACCGCCGCCACCTCGCCCAGGTAACGCCGTCGCCGAGCCTCGTCGGCAGATGCGGCCCGTTCGGGAGACGCTTCCGCCGGCAGCTCCCGCATGACCTCCGCAGGCGGCGAATAGGGCCAGTGGGCATCGTAGAAGTGGACCCAGAGGAAGAACGGCGACCGGCGAGGCGCGCCCCGAAGGAAGCGCAGCGCTTCGTCCACGACCTCCTTCGCCGGGCGCTCGTCCTGAGGGCCCACCGTGCCGATCTGTCTCCTGGGCACGTCGACGTACTGCTCGAATCCCTGCGCGAGCCCGAAGCTCGAATCGAGGACGAAGCTTCCCACCACCGCCCCCGTGCTGTAGCCGGCGTGGGCGAGCCGCTCCGCCAGGGTGTTGGCGCCGTCCGCCAGGACGAAGGTTCCGTTGTCGCGAACTCCGTGCTCGAAGGGGAACTTGCCGGTGAGCAGCGAGGCATGCGCGGGAAGCGTGATCGGCGCGACGGTGCGCGCCTGTTCGAAGCGCACCCCCTCCCGCGCCAGCCGGTCCAACGTCGGCGTCGTCCAAGCAGGCCCACCATACGACCCGAGGGCGTCGGCACGCACGGTGTCCAACGTCACGAGCAGTACGCTCGATCCCGCCAACCGACGGTCCCGTCGCGTACAGCCGACGTCGGCCAGGGTAAAGAGGAAGAGAGAAACGGCGAAGACCGGAGAGGCTCGCCGAACGAGTCGAGAGCCGCGACGCAACGACGACTGCGAGCTGCCGGACGGACCGACGGCACGTCGTCGCCCCTCGCCGATCCGACCCACGCGACCCATCCGCTGCAGATAGTGCGTACGCCGCTGCACGGTCAAGAAAGGAGAGGAACAGCTCCTCGAAGCAGCGTCCGGTTCAGGCGGCGGTACCGGGCGGGCTCGGCGACGTGGGAGAGGCGATGGTCTCGGCGCCATCCACGTCGGGGATCAATTGATCATTGCTCGTGTTCAGCGGAGACAAAGGCGAAGGCGAAACAAAGGGCGAGGATCGGAGGAGACCTTTGGCAAGACGCGCTGCTTGCCGATCCGGTTCGCGGCATGTACTAGACGCGCTTACGTTGCACTGTCCCAGCAGGGGCGCCCTCCGCACACCACGAAGACGACACCAAGATGGAACACTTCCCCTCCTCGACGGTCGGCAGGAACCGATCGATCTGAAGGGGCGCGACTGGCGCAAGGAGAGTGCATGCCGCCCGACACCGCCGACGCCGCGAGCAACGCGGACGCGATCTACACACAGCTCTTCCTCACCGCCGGGGGGCGCGCCAACCCCTACCCGCTCTACCACCAGCTCCGGCAGGCCGGGCCGGTGCACCGCACCAGTCTGGGGATGTGGTTGCTCAGTCGCTACGACGACTGCTGGGCGGCGCTGCGCGATCCGCGCCTCGGCAAGGACTACGCGCCGCAGATCGCGCAGCGCTTCGGCCCCGACTGGCGCAAGCATCCCTCGCTGACTGCCGGCGAGCACTCGATGCTCAACACCACCGGGCCGGAGCACACGCGGCTGCGCAAGCTGGTCACCAAGTCGTTCACGCCGCGCATGATCGACAACCTCAAGCCGGTCATCGAGCGGGTCGTCCACCAGCTGCTCGACCCGGTGGCCGAGGCCGGCGGCGGCAACGTGCTCGAGGCCGTCGGCTTCCCGCTGCCGGTGACGATCATCGGCGAGATGCTCGGCGTGCCGGAGGCGGATCGGCCGCAGTTCCGCGCCCTGGTGCGCGATCTCGTCGCCATCTTCGAGATGCAGGCGACCGCCGAGCAGCTGGCGGCGGCCGATGCCGCGCAGCTCGTCATCCGCGCCTACTTCCTCGACCTGGTCGCCGAGAAGCGCCGCCGGCCGGGCGAGGACCTGCTCAGCAGCCTGGCAACAGCGGAAGTCGGCGGGGACCGGCTGACCGACGACGAGCTGGTTACGCTCGCCTCACTGCTCTTCGGGGCGGGCTTCGAGACCACCACCAACCTCTTCGGCAACGGCCTCCTGGCGCTGCTGCGCCATCCGGACCAGCTCGACCTGCTGCGCCGCGACGGGTCGCTGTTCGCCAACCTGCCGGACGAGTTCCTGCGCTACGACGGAACCGCGCAGCTGGCGAACCGCGTCACCGAAGCGAGCGTCGAGGTCGGCGGCGTGACGATTCCCGCCGGCGAGCAGGTCTTCGCCCTCCTCGGCGCCGGCAATCACGACCCCGCCCGCTACGCGAACCCCGACCGGCTCGACATCACGCGCACCGAGATCCAACCGTTGACCTTCGGCGGCGGCGTGCACTTCTGCCTCGGCGCCGCCCTGGCGCGGGCGGAGATCGAGATCACCTTCCGCACCCTGCTGCAGCGCTTCGGCCACATCGAGCTGGCCGGCGAGGCGCCGCGCTTCCAGGATCGGCTGACCCTGCGCGGCCTCACCGCCCTCGAGGTCGCCTGCAGCGCCGCGGCGGTAGCGCGCCCCGCGGCCGCCGTCACCGCGCCAGCCGCGCCGGCGGTCACCGCGGCTCCGAGCGAGCGTATCGAGAGCGGGCTGCGGCCGCGGGCGGGAGACGGCGGGGCGGACCTGCGCTGGCGCGCCGAGCTGCGCCAGCGGATCGAAACCGAGCCGGCGCGCCGGGATTCGGTGCCGGTGCGCACCGGGGCGCGCCTGGCAGCGACGGTCGCCCTGCTGTCGGGCAACAGCCTGTTCGCCCGCTGCACCACACCGGAGCTGGAGCAGCTCGCCGCCACCGCCTATCCGATGAGCTTCGAGCCCGGCGACCTGCTCTGCACGGAGGGGGGTGAGTCGCCGGAGTGCTACATCGTCGAGGAGGGGCGGGCCGTCGTCACCATCGGCCGCAAGGGCGTCGGATCGGTCGGCGAGCACGACGTGGTCGGCGAGCGTGGCGTGCTGCTCGACACGGTGCGCGCCGCCACCGTGACAGCCATCACCCACATGATCACCTACGCCATCTCGCGCGAGCGCCTGCGCGCCCTCGTCGCCGGCAACCCCGCCGTGCGCGACTGGATGCTCGCCGAGATGACGCGCCGCTATCCGAATCTCCAATGACGACACAGCGAACCGGGGAGGGCGAGGCTCCCGCCGAGCCTCTTCGCGCCGCGCCCCCCACTCCACGTCACCGGCGCCACCCCGCCCACGGCGTCCTCGCCTGCGCCCATGCCCCGACCATCGTCTTCGTCACCGCCTGCACCAGGAACCGCCAGCCGTGGCTCGCCAACGCCGCGGTGCACGCCCTCCTGCGCGCAGTGTGGACCGAGGCCGACGCCTGGCTGGTCGGGCGCTACGCGCTGATGCCGGATCACTTGCACCTGTTCTGTGCGCCGAATGAAGAAGGCTCGGCCTCGCCCTCCCCGGGAATGAAGAAGGCTCGGGCGGAAGCCTCGCCCTCCCCGTGAGCCTCGCCCTCGCATCTCCGGAGTGACCCGATGAATTGCCCCAAGTGCCAGTCCGGGAATCTCGACGATTCCGTTTTCTGCGAGGAGTGCGGTGCGGCGCTGGAAGCCGCCTGCCCGAGCTGCGGCGCCGGCAACCGGCCCGCCGCCAAGTTCTGCCGCAAGTGCCGTGCGCCGCTCGTCGCACGCGCCGCCGCGGCGCCTACCCCCCGGCAGACGGCGAAACACCTCGCCGACAGGATCCTGGCGTCGCGCTCCGCCCTCGAAGGCGAGCGCAAGCAGGTGACGGTGCTGTTCGCCGACGTGAAGGGCTCGATGGAGCTCGCCGAGCAGCTCGACCCCGAGGAATGGTCGCAGATCATGGATCGCTTCTTCCGCATCCTCGCCGAGGGCGTCGAGCGCTTCGAGGGCTTCGTCGACAAGTTCACCGGCGACGGCATCATGGCGCTGTTCGGCGCGCCGATCGCGCACGAGGACCACGCCCAGCCGCGCCTGCTACGCGGCGCTGCACCTGCGCGACGGGCTGCGCGCGCTACGCCAACGAGCTGCGCCTGAGCCGCGGCCTCAACTTCTCGGCCCGTCATCGGCCTCAACTCCGGCGAGGTCGTCGTCGGCAAGATCGGCGACGACCTGCGCATGGACTACACGGCGCAGGGCCACACGGTCGGGCTCGCCGCAGCGCATGGAGCAGCTCGCCGAGCCCGGCAAGGTCTACCTCACGGCGCACACCGCCGCCCAGATCGCAGGGCTACTTCGCGCTCGCCGATCTGGGCGCGATGGAGATCAAGGGCGTGCAGGGAGCCGCTGCACGTCTACGAGCTGCAGGGGATCGGGCAGATGCGCACGCGCCTCGACGTCTCGCGCAGCCGCGGCTTCTCGCGCTTCGTCGGGCGCGGCGACGAGATGCAGGTGCTCGAGTCGGCGCTGGCGCGCGCCCGCGAGGGCAGCGCCCAGGTCGTCGGCATCGTCGGCGACGCCGGGCTCGGGCAAGAGCCGCCTGTGCTACGAGTTCCTCGAGCGCTGCCGGGCGCGCGGGCTGATGACCTACGAGGCCACCGGCGTCGCGCACGGCAAGGCGATCCCCTTCCTGCCGGTGCTGCGGCTGTTCCGCGCCTTCTTCGGCATCACCGAGCAGGACAGCGAGGCGACGGCGCGCGAGAAGCATCGCCGGCCGCCTGCTGCTGCTCGACGAGCGCCTGCGCGAGGTCTGCCGCGTGATGTTCGACTTCATGGCGTCGCCGACCCGGAGAACCCCGCCCCGCGCATCGACCCCGAGGCGCGCCAGCGGCAGATGTTCGACATCGTGCGGCGCGTGGTGCAGGCGCGCGGGCAGAAGGAGACGACGGTCACGCTGCTCGAGGACCTGCACTGGTTCGACGGCGGCAGCGACGGCGTTCCTCGAGCCGCTGGTCGACGCCGCCGTGGGGACGCGCGCCCTGGTGCTGCTCAACTTCCGTCCCGAGTACCAGGCGGCGTGGATGGGCAAGTCGTACTACCACCAGCTGCCGCTGGCGCCGCTCGGCCCCGACGCCATCCGCGAGCTGATCGATGCGCTGCTCGGCGACCACCCCAGCACCGCCGGCCTCGCCGACGCGATTCACGCCCGCACCGCCGGCAATCCGTTCTTCACCGAGGAGGTGGTGCAGAACCTCATCGAGTCGGGGAAGCTGCAGGGCAGCAAGGGCGCCTATCGCCTGATGACACCGGTCGACAAGCTCGAGGTGCCGACCTCCGTGCACGCGCTGCTGGCGGCGCGCATCGATCGGCTGGCGGAGCGGGAGAAGGACGTTCTGCAGACCGCCGCGGTGATCGGGCGCGAGTTCGACGAGCCGACCCTGGCCGCCGTCGTCGAGCAGGACGCGCCGCAGCTGCGCGAAGCGCTGCAGAAGCTCAAAGACACCGAGTTCGTCTACGAGCAGTCGCTGTATCCGGTCGCCGAGTATCTCTTCAAGCACCCGCTGACGCAGGAGGTCGCGCTCGCCACGCAGCTGCAGGAGCGGCGCAGACGGCTGCACGGGGCCGTGGCGCGCGTCATCGAGGCGGCGCACGACGACGACCTCGATCAGCAGGCGGGGCTGCTGGCGCACCACTGGGAAGAGGCCGCCGATGCCGCGCAGGCCGTGCGCTGGCATCACCGCGCCGCCGAGTGGGCCGGTGCCCGCGATCCCGTCGAGGGCCTGCGGCATTGGTACAAGGTGCGCCACCTCGGCCAGTCGCTCGACGATGCATTCACCAAGGAGTCGCGACTGCGCGCCTGCGGCATCATCATGGCGAGCGGCACGTGGCGCCTCGGGATGAGCGAGGACGAGGTGCGCGCCTGCATGGACGAGGTCCGGTCGCTGGCACGGGAGCTGGGGCGCCCAGCTGTCGTAGCTACCGCACTCACCGGCTCTGCGTCGCATCTTGGCGTGCTCGGTCGAGCGGAAGCGGCGCTCGGTGTCGCCGAAGAGGCCCGGGGGATGCTCAACGACGCCATGGGCCCTGGGGAAACCTTCGCCGTTGAAACCTCGCACGCGTACTGGCTCTTTGTCGTCGGGCGCCTTCCGCAAGCCCTCGAGGAGTTCGATCGCATCGTCGACCTCAGCGGCGGAGATCCGCAAATGGGCCGTGAATTGGTCGGCTACAGCCCCTTGATCTTTGCCGAAGGCCTGGCGGCCTGGGTGCTGGCACAGGCGGGCCGTTTCGACGAGTGTTGGCCGCGGGTCGAACGCGCCGTCCGTTTGGCGCGCGAGCACGGCGCTCGAGAGAACCTCGGATGGGCGCTCGGGGGGCTCGGCCATTGTGCGTACCTCGCGCGCGGTACTTCTCGGGTGCCCCTCATGGAGGCTCGCCGGGCAAGCCTCGAGTATGTGGAAATCGCCGAGGCGGTCGGCAGCCGGTACTCGCAGATCGGCGCCTCGGCAAATCTCGCCATCTCCCATTTCGTAAGCGGCGATTACGACGCCTGCGAAGAGCGCTTTACCGAGGCCCTGGCGCGGGCGCGTGATGCGGGCACCGCGCTCGACTGGCAAAGCTATAGTCTCGCGGTGTTCGCTGACGCGTGTCTGGCTCGCGGTGACACCGAGGCTGCGATCGGCAAGGCAAGCGAGGCGATCGAGTTCGCGGATGCAGGCGGCGCCTGCTTTCAAGCCGCGCTCGCCCGCGCCGCGCTGGCCGACGCCCTCGTCCGAACGGACGCGCCGGAGCGCGTCGTTGCCGCTGTCATTGCCGCCGCCCGCGAGCTGGTGCGCAGGACCGGCGGCAACTCGCTGCTGCCGCGACTGCGCGAGGCCGAGGCGCGCCTCGACGGCCGCGGCGATCGCGCGATCCTGGAAGCGGGCCTGCGCGACGCCGAGGCCATGTACCGCGCCATGGGCGCCCCGGACCCCGCCGACCGGCTGGCGCAGGAGCTCGAATCGTGAGCCGCCGAATCGCCACGATCTGCACGGCACTCCGGCGCGCCCCGCTTGGTGGGCGCCTCCCCGGGAGGGCGAGGCTCCCGCAGCCTGCAGCCGCTCGGCACGTTGAGCCATCCCGGGGCCGGCGGTGCCAACGTCTGGGTCGATCGCCAGCACGAGTTGGTCGGCGCCTACTTCGAGGTAGCCACGAAGGTCACCGAGAACTGGGAGTTCCTGTGGAACTTCGACCTCTTCCAGAACGCAATCACCGCGGCGGTGGACGACTGATGGGAGATTCCGCTGCAGAGCCCCTCGCCAAGCGGGCATGCTCCCCTGTCACGCCGAACGCAGATCGATTCCAATATGCATGAAGACGCGCTGCTCGCCGAGCTCGCGGCCGACCGAGCCGAACGGTGATCTACCTCGAAACGTCGGTTGCGCTCGCGCAGCTCCTGGCGGAGGACCGCATACCGCCGGCAGCGCTCTGGGACGAACCGATCGTGTCGAGCCGGCTGCTGCAATACGAGCTATGGACAGGCGTGCATGCACGTGGACTCGGTCCGACGCGCGCCGCGATGCCGCCCTGCGCCAGGCGGCTGGAGTGAGGGACCCGTGATCTGCGCGCGCTGCGGCCACGCGAACCCCGAGCGGCGCGAAGTTCTGTCTCGAGTGCGGCGCGCCCTTTGCCGCGCGCTGCGCGAGCTGCGGCACCGAGCTGCCGCCGGCGGCCAAGTTCTGCCTCGAGTGCGGGGCACGGCAGGGTGTTACCGGGTCAGGGGCCTCCACCTCCCCCCTAACCCCTGACCCCCGTCGCCCAGCCCCTGCTTTCTTCGAGCGCGCGCAAGGTGGTGACCATCCTGTTCGCCGATCTGGCCGGGTCGACGGGGCTGCAGGAGCGGCTGGACGCGGAGTCCACCGGCGCCTTCATGGCGCGCTACTACGCGGCGATGCGCGCCGCCATCGCCGCGCACGCCGGCACGGTGATGAAGCTGCTGGGCGACGGCGTGATGGCGGCCTTCGGCGTGCCGCAGGTGGCCGAGGACGACGCGCTGCGCGCGGTGCGCGCCGCGGTCGCCATGCAGGAGGCGTTTCGCGCCCTGGTCGGCGAGCATGCCGGGCTCGGCGCGCTCGGGCTGCGGGTGGCGGTGAACAGCGGCGAAGTGGTGGTCAGCGACACCTACGACGACCTCCTCGGCGACCCGGTCAACGTCGCGGCGCGCCTGCAGCAAGAGGCCGGCGACGGCGAAGTCGTAATCGGCGAGGCGACCCAACGCCTGGTCGCCGCGCGCGTCACCCTGGTCCCGCTCGGCAGCGTCGCGCTCAAGGGGCGGGCAGAGGCCGTGGCGGCGTACCGGGTGGCGTCGCTCGAGCCGCCCGCGCCGGCGACCGCGACACCGTTCGTCGGCCGCGACGAGGAGCTCGGCCGCCTCGGCGCGGTGTACGAGGCGGCGGTCGCCGCACCGGCCGCCCGCCTGGCGGTGCTGCTCGGCTCGCCCGGGCTGGGCAAGTCGCGGCTGATCGACGAGTTCGCCCGCCGCCGCGGCGAGGCGGCGACCGTGCTGACGGCGGCCTGCGACGCGGCCGGCGGCGCCACCTTCGCGCCGCTGGCCGAGGCGCTACGCGAGTTCCTCGCAATCGGGGGGACCGATCCCGCGGATCCGTCGGATCGGTCGGCTGCGCTGCGCGCCGCGCTCGAGGCGGCGATACCCGCCGACGCCTCCGATCGGGGACGCATCGCCGCGGGCATCGCCGCGCTGCTGGCCGGCTCGCCCGGCTCGCCCGAGGAGACCTTCTTCGTCGTCCGCCGCTTCCTCGCCGGCCTGGCGCGGACGCGGCCGGTGCTGCTGGTGATCGACGACCTGCAGTGGGGCGAGCCGCTGCTGCTCGACCTGGTCGAGCACCTGGTGCAGTGGGGCGCCGGCGTGCCGCTCTTCGTGCTGGTCGGGGCGCGGCTCGAGCTGCGCGACGTGCGCTCGGCGCTGGTAACGCCCGGCGGACCCGTCGCCGACGTCGTCACCCTGGCCGGCCTCGACGCCGGCGCGGCGATGCGGCTCGCCGCCAACGTCATCGGCGCCGCCGACCTGCCCGCCGCCGCGGCGGCCAAGGTGCTCGCCACCAGCGAGGGCAACCCGCTCTTCGTCGGCGAGCTGGTGCGCATGCTGGTGCAGGAGGGCGCCCTGACCAAGGAGGGCGAGCGCTGGACAATCGGCGCCGGCCTTGCCGGGCTGGAGATGCCGCCCACCATCCACGCCCTGCTCGCCGCCCGCATCGAGCGCCTGCGCTCCGACGAGCGCGGCGTCCTCGAGCGCGCCGCGGTGGTCGGCCGCCACTTCTCGCGCAGCGCCGTCGCGGCGCTGCTGGCGCATGACGCCGGCGACCTCGACGCACACCTCGAATCGCTGCGGCGCAGTGAGCTGATCGAGCGCGACACCGGCTGGCTGCTCGGCGAGCCGCTGCTGCGCTTCCATCACGTGCTGATCCGCGACGCGGCCTACCGGCGCCTCTTGAAGGGCACCCGCGCCGAGCTGCACGAACGCCTCGCCGACTGGATCGAGGCGCGGGCCGGCGACGCCCCCGAGCACGACGAGACCATCGGCCGCCACCTCGAGCAGGCGCACCAGCTGCGGCGCGAGCTGGGGCCGCTCGACGCGGCGGGCACCGCGCTGGGCGCGCGCGCCGCCACCCGGCTGGCCGCCGCCGGACGCCGGGCGCTGGCGCGCGACGACCTGCCGGTGGCCGCCGACCTGCTGGGGCGCGCGGTCGAGCGGCTCGACGCCGACGACCCGGGCCGCGCCGACCTGGCCCTCGACTGGTGCGAGGCTCTGCTCTCGGCCGGCGACGTCGGCCCGGCCGCGGAGGCCATCGACGAGCTTGCCCGCTTCGCGGGCGGGGGACACTCTGCCGATCGGACGGATCGGACCGATCCGTCCGGTCGGGAGATCGTGCGACTCCGCGCCTGGCACACCTGCTTCGCCGGCCAGCTCATGGTGCTGACCGCGCCGCAGGCGCTGCAGAGCACCGCCGACGCGGTCGCTGCCGCCGCCGAAGCGCTGGCGGCACTCGGCGACGCCGCCGGCGAGGCCAAGGCGCATCAGGTGCACGCCCAGGCGCTGGCGCGCCTCGGCCGGGTGGGCGCCTGCGAGGCGGCGCTCGACAAGGCGCTGGCGGCGGCGCGCCGGGCCGGCGACCGCCGCCGCGCCAACGCCGTGCTGGCCGGCGCGCCGCTGGCGGCGCTGTGGGGACCGAGCCCGGTGACCCGCGCCAGCGGCCGCTGCCTCGACGTCGTCCGCGTCCTGCGCATCACCCAGGGAGCGCCGGCGGTCGAGGCCGTGGCCCTGAGCTGCCAGGGCGTGCTCGAGGCGCTGCGCGGCCGCACCGACGCGGCGCGGCGCATGGTCGCCGCGTCGCGCAAGATGGTCGAGGAGCTCGGCATCACCCATCGCCTGCTCGAGGCCGACGCCTTCGCCGGCCGCATCGAGCTGCTCGAAGGCGATGCGACCGCGGCCGAGGCCTCGCTGCGCAGGGCGTACGAAGGACTGCGCGATCTCGGCCTCGGCATCGACGCCGCGCAGGCGGCGGCGCTGCTCGCCCGCGCGCTGCTGGCGCAGGGCCGGGCGGCGGAGGCGGAGGCGCTCAGCCGCGACAGCGAGGCGCTCGCCGGCGACGACCTGCAGGCGGCCATCGCCTGGCGCGGCGTGCGCGCCGAGGCGCTGGCGCAGCGCGGCTTGCACGACGAAGCGGTCGAGCTGGCGCAGGCCGCGGTCGCCATCGCCGCCGCCACCGACGCGCTGCTCGACCACGCCGACGCGCGCCTCGCCCTCGCCGCGGCGCTGCGCGCCGCCGGTCGCGGTGTCGACGCCGATGCCGAGCAGCGCCGCGCCATCGAGCTGTGGGAGGCGAAGGGCGCGACGCTGCTTGCCGAGCAAGTACGGCGCGACGACAGACCTGAGCACGGTCCGCGGGAGGGCGAGGCTCCCGCCGAGCCGCCCCGCCCCGCCCCCGGCTCGCCCTCCCACAGCTCGCACGCCCGGGCGAAGGGCCGCGTCCGCCCCAACGCCGCCACCGCCGTGATGGCACGGATGGAGGCGGCCTTTGCGGCGGGCGACCTGGATGCGGTCGATGCGCTGCTCGGCGAATCGATGGATTCCGTCGATCACCCGACCGGGAGCGCGTACGGACGCGAGGGGCACCTCGACTCGAGCCGGCGGATGATGCGCCTGCCCGACCTGGTGTTTCGCCTCGAGCCACTGGCGACCTTCGGCGAGCGACTCTGCCTGCTGCGCCGCCTGGTCACCGCCAGCGGTACGGCGGGCGGCAACTTCGACGTCGCCGAGTGGGAGATGGAGCATGTCGGCGTGCTCGAGCTCGACGCGGTCGGCCGCTGCCGCGGCCTCGAGACCTTCGCCGCCGACCATCTCGCCGACGCCGTCATCCGCTTGTACCAACGCGCCGCGGACGCGCTGCCCGAAGGCCCCGCTCGCACGCGCGCCGCGGCGGCCGCGGGCTCGATCGAGCGGATGTTCTTCAGCCTGGTGGATCGCGATCGGCTGGCCAGCCCGTTCTCCCCCGCGGTGGAGTGGATCGACCGCCGGGTCGTCGGGGTCGGGACGCTGCGTGGCGAGGCCGCCGTGCTGGCGGCCGTCGACGCCTTCCTCGACCTCACGGTGGACGTCCGCTGGCGTGTCGACGAGGTCCTCGCCTGCTCCGCCGACGCCCTGCTGACGCGCGCGACGAATCTCGGGACCGACCGCGCCGGCGGCGGTGCCTTCGAGCGAACCATCCATGCGCTGGTCGTCTTCGATGCCGACGGCCGCGTCGCGCGCTGGGAGAGCTTTGACCTCGACCGCGAGGCCGAGGCGCTGGCGCGCTTCGACGAGGTGGTCGGAGCAACACACGCGCGGGAGGGCGAGCCGTGGGTGGGAGGGGATGGCCCGGCAGGAGCCTCGCCCTCCCAAGAGCTGGAAGAGCGCTTCGCCAACGCGGCGACGCGGGCGATGCGCACCTTCGAACGCGCCTGGCGCGCCCGCGACTGGGACGGCGTGCGCGCGACCTATCACCCGGCGCACCGGATGGACGATCGGCGGCGGCTCATGCACGTCGCCGTCGAGGGGGAGGCCTTCCTCGCCAACGAGCGCCTGCTCTTCGACGGCGCGTCGAGCGAGTGGCGGGGCGATCTGCTGGCGACGCGCGGCGAGCGGCTGGCGCTCTTCCGCGTCCGTTTCACGGCGCGGGGGCTGATCTCGGAGGACACCGGACCGATGGAGGTCGAGGTGCTCGACCTGGTCGAGGTCGACACCGTCGGCCGGCGCATCGCGCTGACGGTGTTCGACCCCGAGGCGTTCGACGACGCCGTCGCCGAGCTGGAACGGTGCTACGAGGCCGCCGAGGACGCGGCGCACCGGATGCACCGCGTCGGGATGCGCGCCTTCACCACGGCGGTCGTCAGCCGCGATTGGGACCCGGTGCTGGCGCTGTGCGCCCCGGAATTCATCGAGCACGATCACCGCAGCCTCGCCGTGCTCGGCACGACGCGCGGCGCGGAGGCGTGGGTGCAGAACTTCCGCACCCTGACCGAGCTCGCCCCCGACACGGTCTATCGCGTCGATCACTTCCGCTCCGCCGCGCGCGGCTTCTGCTCGGTGGGGACGTGGCACGGCACGCGCGACGGTGGGGGCTACGAGATCCCGCTCATCGCCGTCATCGAGATGGACGAGCGCGGCCGCATGGCGCGCGCCGACATCTACGACCTGGAGCAGATCGACCAGGCGCTGGCGCGCTTCGCCGTACTGGTCGGGACACCACACGCCCGGGAGGGCGAGCCACACCCCGCCCCCGGCTCGCCCTCCCGGGTGGATCAGCATTTCGCCAACGCCGCGACGCGCGCGCTGGGGCGCGGCACGGCGGCCATCGCCACGGGCAACGCGGCGACCGCCGTGGTGGATCGCTGGCAGCTGCTCGACGCCGGCGTCGACACGAATTGGGACGCGCTGCGGGCGAGCTGCGCGCCGGGCTTGGTCTTCGAGGACCGCCAGGGGTTCGCCCGCCTCACCGGCGACCGCGAGCTGATGATCGCCTCGCTGCGCGAGCGGGCGGCCAGCGCCACCCGCATCGAGCGCCGGCTGCTGGGCACCGCCGGCGAGCGCGTCGCCATCCTGCGCATGCTGTGGTCGGGCGGTCCGGCCGACGGCCGTTTCGAGATCGAGTACATCACGGTGATCGAGGTCGACGCGACGGGCCTGCTCACCGCCTCCATCCTCTTCGGCGCCGACGACGCGCGCGGTGCGCAGCGCGAGGCGTGGGCGCGCTGGGCGGCGATCGATCCGACGGTCGCGGCGATGACGACGGCGCTCGGCGAGGTCATCGACGGCTGGAACGCCAGGGACCCCGAGCGCCTGCGCGCGATCTTCGCCGAGCACCTCGTCGTCGAGGATCACCGGCGCACGGGGACCGGGCGCAGCGAGGGTCGCGAGGCGTACCTGCAGAGCGTAATCGCCCTGTGGGAGCTCGCACCCGAATCGCGTTTCGAAGCCGGGTGGTGCTGGCTCGCGATCGCGCCGCACGCGGGCGTGTACACCGCCCGGCGTTTCGGCACGCTGCCCGACGGCGGCGCGTTCGAGAGCGACTTCCTCGTCGTCGCCACCGTGGAGGACGGGCGTTCGACGCGCGTGGAGATCTTCGAGATCGACGCCGCGGACGCCGCGCTGGCGCGCCTCGCGGCGCTCGATCCGGTAGACGGCTGCTGACGCCGGCGGCTGAGCGGCATCCCGCCAGTGTCGAGGATGGTCCTTGTCGGGACGATGGGCGAGGCCGACCGGACCTCGCTTTCGAGGCGGACGGCTCGGCCGTGTGCCGCCGTCGTGGCCGCCTTGCGCGGTGTCATCACCGAGATGTACGGAGAATACCCGTTGATGTAGAAGACGAGGCCGCGTTGCGATCTCGCATCGGCAGGAGAGGAGGACGACGGTGGCCGAAACGGAGCGGCGGTCAGCGCCCTGGAAGACCTATCCTTACACGCTGTTGCCCAACGACCCCGAGCTCGTCTTCCCCGCCGCCGAGGGCGATCAGGGAGCCGAGTCCAACACCTTCTACGTCGCCGGCCGGCTGCGCGGGCGGCAGACGAAGCGCGAGTGGGCCTTCATGGTCATCTTCGCCTTCAACGACATCCGCCACCGGTTGCGGGCCGACTTCTACACTTTCGCCCTCTTCGACCTCGCCAGCGGCGAGTACGCGACGTTCTCCGAGTTCGACCTTCCGCGCCCGCTGCGCCTGCGCCGGCGCCACAAGCTGTCGGTGGCGCGCGGCTATCTGGAGGTCGGCTTCGCCTCCAGCGCCGGGACCAGCGCGTGGACGACGAGGCGGCGAGAGGACGGCGAGCTGGCTCCGTTCTCGTACCATGCGACGCTGGTCGGGCGAGACGCACAAGAGCGCGCCATGCACCTCGACCTCGACATCGACACCTTCAAGCCGCCCATGCCGGTCGGCGGAGATGAATACGGCGGGGTGAAGACCTGCATGGGGCAGTACGGGACCCACTCGTATTTCCAGAGCGATGCGCGCTTTCGCGGCACCCTCGAGTGGGGCGACGTGCGCGAGGAGGTCGACGGCGACTCGGGCTGGATCGACCGGCAGTGGACGCCGAGATACCTCGGCGTCCACTCCGATCGCCGCAACACCGGCTACCGCCACGAGTGGCGGCAGATCCATCTCGACAACGGCTTCGAGATGAGCGTCTGGATGCACCTCGACCGCAAGCGCGGCAATCGGCTCATCCCGTTCACCGGCGTCACCGCCGCGGGCCCCGAGAATCAGGTGCTGGCGACCACCGAGTTCCACCTCGATCGCCTGTCCTTCGTGCGCGATCCGGGCGACGTCGCGCCGCTCTACTCGCTGACGCGCGGCGCGCGCTACCTCGCCGATCGCTACCGCCTGCGCGTACCGGCCTGGCAGCTCGACGTCTTCTCGGAGCCTCTCGTGCCGGCTCCCGCGCACGCCCTGCCGATCGAGTACTGGAGCGGCCCGACGCGCATCCAGGGCATCATGGCCGGGCAGCCCGTGCGCGGCTTCGGCTTCCACGAGCGGACGCTGGTCTTCGCGCGCGACTTCGAGCTCGTCGACGTTCTGCGACACAGCCTGCGCCACCTGCCCGCCGCGGCCTTTCCCGCCGGTGCGCCGGGGCCGCTGGCGAGCGCCAATCTGGTCTGGGAGGTCGACGCCTTCCTCAGCCACGGCGGCCGCGCCGAGGCGCGGGCGTACGTGCGCACCCGGCTGCGGCCCGTGCTGGAGCGCATCGACGAGCCCCACCGGGCACACCTGCTCCGCATCGCGGAGGATCTGGAGGCGGCGCTCGGCTGAGAGCGACGCCGCCTACTTCTTGCCGGCGACCTCCTCGTACGTCTCGATCGAGGCGGGCCCGTCGAGAATCGGGCCGAGCACACCGAACAGCTTCTGGATGGCGGCGCTGCCGCTGTGCGTGTTCATCGCCTCCTGGCTCTCGTACTGCTCGTACATGAGCATCTGCGTCGGGTCGCCGGAGGAGCGGTGCAGCACGTAGCGCTTCGTCGCCGGCTCGCTCTTGCCGACGTACTCGATCATCTCGCGCAGGGCCTTCTCGGCCTCCCCTTCCTTCCCGGCCTGAACCTTCAGCTTGGCGACGACGGTCAGCATGGTCTCCTCCTTTTTCTTCTTGATGAGCCGCGCCGCGGAAGCGGCGCGAAGGAGGCGAAGCTATACGGGGCCATGCCGGCGTGCAAATGAATCCGCACCGGCCGGACGCGTTGCTCGCGCGCGCCGGCCGGATCCAGAGGGCGCTCGGAGATTCCGGTCGGATCCAATCGCGTCGCGCCTCTACCCTTGCCCGCCGAAACAGGGTACAGGGGGCGGACTGCCAATTCCCAATTTCGGAGGATGCCAATGAAAGCTGCTGTCTACACCGGAGATGCCACCAGTCTCGCCCTCGAGGACCTGAAGCCCAACCCGCCGGGACCGCGCGACGTCGTCGTCGAAATCGGGGCGAGCGGCGTCTGCCATTCCGACCTGTCCATCATGCGCGGCTACGTCCCGGTGCCGCCCGGCATGGTGCTCGGCCACGAAGGCGCCGGCCGCGTCGTCGAAGTCGGCCCCGAGGTCTCGCGCGTCAAGAAGGGCGACCGCGTCGTCGCCTCGTTCGTTCCCGCCTGCGGCGCGTGCTGGAATTGCCTGCGCGATCAGTCGGAGCTGTGCGAGCGCGAGAACGACGTCTCGATGGCGGTGCGCGGCACGCGTCCGGACGGCAGCATGTACTTCTGCATGACCGGCCTCGGACCTTCTCCAGCGTCATGACGGTCGACGAGGCGTCGGTCGTGAAGGTCGAGACGGATCTTCCGGATTCGCAGCTGGCGCTGATCGGCTGCGGCGTCACCACCGGGGTCGGCGCGGCGCTCAATACGGCGAAGATCCGGCCGGGGGCGAGCGTGGCGGTGCTCGGCTGCGGCGGCGTCGGCCAGGCGGTGATCCAGGGAGCGCGCATCGCCGGCGCCGGGCGCATCATCGCCATCGACCCGCAGGAGCTGAAGCGCAAGACCGCCGCCAAGCTCGGCGCCACGGACGTCATCGACCCGTCGAAGGGCGACCCGGTCGAGCAGGTGAAGGCCCTCACCGGCGGGCGCGGAGTCGACTATGCGTTCGAGGTCATCGGTCTGCCGGAAACGATGCTGACCACCTACAACCTGGCGCGCCGCGGCGGCGAGGTGATCATCGTCGGCATGGCGCGCTTCGACGCGCAGATCACCCTGCCGGCCTTCGGTCTGTTCTTCGAGCAGAAGACCGTGAAGGGTTCCAAGTACGGCTCGGCGCAGGTGCGGCGCGACTTCCCGCGCTTCGTCGAGCTGATCGAGACGAATCGCCTCGACATCTCCTCGATGGTCTCGAAGACCATCAAGCTCGAGGGCGTCAACGACGCCTTCCGCGCCATGGAGGCCGGCGAAGTCATCCGCAGCGTCATCGCCTGAAAGTCGCCGGGGGTCCGCCGCCGGGCCCCCGGTTTCCGTCCCCTCACCTCCATTCCCGCCCCGGGCCACGTCGAAGCCTCTGCCGTCAGCAACGGGCCCTTCGGCTGGACCGGCGACCGTATCGCGGGCCAACGGGTACAGCTCGAAGGATTGTCGATGTCGGAAGAGCCTGTCGACGTGTTGATCGTCGGCGCCGGGGCGTCCGGGGCCGCCTTCGCCTGGAGCCTGGCGGACACGCGCATGAACATCCTCTGCCTCGAGCAGGGCGACTGGATGGACCCCAGCCAGTACCCCGGCATGAGCGGCGACTGGGAGATTCGCCAGACCGGCGACTTCAGCTTCAGCCCCAACACGCGCGGCCGGCGCGAGGACTATCCCGTCAACGATTCCGGCTCGCCGATCGCCGCCTCGATGTTCAACGCCGTCGGCGGCAGCACCATCCTTTACGCCGCCCATTTTCCCCGCTTCCACCCGGCGGACTTTCGGGTCAGGACGCTCGACGGCGTCGCCGACGACTGGCCGGTCGACTACCGGCGCCTGGAGCCCTTCTACGACGTCAACGCCCGCATGATGGGCGTGTCGGGGCTGGCCGGCGACCCGGCGTATCCGCCGAAGGAGGTGCCGCTTCCCCCCGTCGCGCTCGGCAAGCTGGGCGAGACCCTGGCCACGGGGTTCAATCGGCTCGGATGGCACTGGTGGCCCTCCGACAGCGCGATCACGACGCAGGAGTACGAGGGCCGCGCCGCGTGCATCAACGCCGGCACGTGCCTGTCGGGATGCGCGCAGGGGGCCAAGGCCAGCACCGACATCACCTACTGGCCGGCGGCGCTGCGCGCGGGCGTGAAGTTGCAGACCCGCTGCCGGGTGCGCGAGATCACGGTCGACGACGAACGGCATGGCGGACGGCGTCATCTACTACGACGCCGACGGCGCGGAGCGCCGCCAGCGGGCGGAGGTCGTGGTGCTGGCGTGCAACGGCATCGGCACGCCGCGGCTGCTGCTGAACTCGCGCTCCAAGCTCTTCCCCGACGGGCTGGCGAACCGCAGCGGCCTGGTGGGCAAGAACCTCATGTTCCACCCCTACGCGATGGTGACCGGCATCTTCGACCAGCCCCTCGAAGGCTACAAGGGGCCGACGGGCTGCTGCATCATGAGCCAGGAGTTCTACGAGACCGATCGGGCGCGCGGCTTCGTGCGCGGCTACTCGTTCGAGATGCTGCGCGGATTCGGCCCCGTCTCCACCGCACTGTGGGGCATGGGGTCGGGGCGCATCCCCTGGGGGCCGGACCACCACCGCGCCTACGGCGACCTCTTCGACCGCACGGCGGGCATGGTCGTCATCTGCGAGGACCTTCCGGAGGGCGAGAACCGCGTCACCCTCGATCCGGATCTGACCGACTCCGACGGCATCCCGGCGCCGAAGATCACCTACCGACTGAGCGACAACAGCCGCCAGATGCTCGAGCACAGCGTCGCCAGGGGGAAGGAGGTGCTGGAGGCAGCGGGCGCGCGGGAAACCGTCGCCGAGGCTCCGCTGCCCTTCGCCGGCTGGCACCTGATGGGAACGGCGCGGATGGGAACCGATCCGAAGACGTCGGTGGTCAACGAATGGGGGCGCTGCCACGACGTCCGCAACCTCTTCGTCATCGACGGCAGCATCTTCGTGACGGCGGCGGCCGTGAACCCGACCAACACCATCCAGGCCCTCGCCCTCTACATCGCCGACACGATCAAGAAGAACCTCGCCAATCTCTTCGACTGAGGCACAGGCGGGTGGAGGCGTCCCGGACATGACCAACGAGAGGAACGACGGCGGCTTCTCCGAAGAGGAGCGGCGTACGCTCGCCGGCGTGCTCGACGAGATCATTCCGCCGAGCGGCGACGGCAGGCTGCCCGGCGCGGGCGAGCTCGGCCTGGCCGGCTACGTCGACGAGGCGCTGCGGAAGATGCCCGACCTGCGGCCGATGATCGCGCAGGGTCTGTCGGATCTCGACCAGCAGGCGCGCGCCCGCGGCGCGCGGGACTTCGCAGCGCTGCCCAAGGCGGACCGGCTGGAGTTGCTGAACCAGCAGGCCCTCGTCCTGCCGCTGACCTTCCACACCTACGGGGGCTACTACCAGCATCCGCGCGTCGTCGCCGCGCTGGGGCTCGAGCCCCGACCGCCTCATCCGAAGGGCTACGAGATGGAGCCCAACGACCTCACTCTTCTCGACGCGGTACGCCACCGGCCCAAGCTGTACCGAGACGGTTGAGGCGGGAGGCGCGCTTGTCTCGTCACCGGCGCGGACGGTAGGCTCGCGCTTCGGACAATCGGGAGGTGTGATGCGCAGCACGAGCTCGCAGCGGTTCATCGTCGAGACCGCGGTTCCCACCGACGACCTGTGGCGCGTGCCGGCGGCGACGCGCCGCATCGAGGCTCTCGGCTACGCTACGGCGCTGGCGCCGGAGACCAACCGCGACCCATTCCTGCCCCTCGTCGTCGCCGCCGAGCACAGCATGCGTCTCGGCCTGGGCACCTCGGTGGCGATCGCCTTCCCGCGCGCGCCGATGATCGTCGCGCAGGTCGCGTGGGATCTGCAGCGCTTCTCCAAGGGGCGTTTCACGCTCGGGCTCGGCAGCCAGGTCCGCAAGCACAACGAAGAGCGCTTCTCGGTGAAGTGGGAAGCTCCGGTCGCCCGCATGCGCGAGTACGTGACGGTCCTGCGCGCGATCTGGGATTCCTGGCAGAACGGCACGCGACCGTCGTTCACCGGCGAGTTCTACCGCTACACGTACACGACGCCGTTCTTCAATCCCGGCCCCATCGATCATCCGCGCATTCCGGTCGCCATCTCGGCGGTGAACCCGGCGATGTGCCGGCTCGCCGGCGAGGTGTGCGACGGCGTCCGCCTGCACAGCTTCTGCACCCGCAAGTACCTGGACGAGGTGATCCTGCCCAACATCGCGCGCGGGGCGGCCAAGGCCGGGCGCGCGGCCTCGGAGGTGGAGCTCGCGGGCGGCGGATTCATCGTCACGGGCCCCGACGAAAAGGCCGTACAGCGGCAGTTCGAGTCGGTCCGCCGCCAGCTGTCGTTCTACGGCTCCACGCCTTCGTACTTCGGGGTTCTGGAAGCGCACGGCTGGGGCGACCTCGGGGAGCGGCTAAACCGCCTGTCGCGCGACGGAAAGTGGGACGAGATGGCGAGATCGATCTCGGACGACGTCGTGCACGCGTTCGCCGCCGTCGGCCGCTACGACGAGATCGTTCCGCGCCTCCGCGAGCGTTTTCACGGCGTCGCGCGCATCGGCTTTCCACAGCCGCGCGAGGATCCGCCCGAAGAAGCCCGCGTGCGCGAGATCATCGAGGAGCTCGCCCGAAGCGGCTGAGACGCCCTTCCCTCTTCCCTCGCGGTCTGATCTTCTGCGCCCATGAGCCTTTCCTTCGAGCTGTTCTGGTCCTTCCGCAGCCCCTACTCGTATCTGGCGACGGGGCGCCTGGTGCAGATCGCGAACGACCACGACGTCGAGATCCGGCTGCGGCCGGTGTTGCCGCTGGCCGTGCGCGTGCCCGGCTTCTTCGATCGGGTCAACCCGCTCTGGCCGCCCTATTTACTGCGCGACACGATGCGCGTCGCGCAGTACTACGGGATCGACTACGGCTGGCCCCATCCCGACCCGATCGTACAGGACTACGCGACCCGCCAGGTCGCGGCGGAGCAGCCGTACATCCACCGGCTGACCCGCCTCGGCATCGCGGCGACGCGGCGCGATCGCGGCCTGCCGTTCATCGACGAGGTCTCGAAGATCATCTGGAACGGCAAGGTGCAGGGCTGGCACGAGGGCTCGCACCTGGCCGACGCGACGGCGCGGGCCGGCCTCGATCTCGCCGAGTTGGACGCGGCGATCTCCGCCGACCCGACCGGCCACGACGAGGTCGTCGCAAAGAACCAACGCGACCTCGAAGCGGCCGGCCACTGGGGCGTTCCCACCATGGTCTTCGAGGGCGAACCCTTCTTCGGCCAGGACCGGATCGACCTGTTGCTCTGGCGTCTGAAGCAGCACGGCCTGCGGGAACGACCCCGCTGACGGACGGGTTTCACGTGCGGGCCGTCCTGTTCGACGCTGTCGGCACGTTGATCGAGCTGAGCGAGCCGGTCGGCGAGACCTACGCGCGCGCGGCGAGGGAAGCCGGCGTCGACCTGTCGCCGCGTCGCGTCCAGGACGCGTTCGCCGCGACGCACCGGGCGATGGCGCCGATGGTGTTCGCGGATGCCGATCCCGCCGAGCGCCCGGCACTCGAGCGCTCCTGGTGGCGAACGCTCGTCCGCAGGACGTTCGCGGCCGCCGGCGCCGGGGATCTCCTCGCCTTCGAATCCCTCTTCGACCGGCTCTTCGACCACTACGGGCAAGCGACCGCATGGCGAGCTCGCCGCGGCGCCGGCGCCTTGCTCGAGAGCCTGCGGCGCCGCGGCCTTCGCACCGGGATGGTGTCCAACTTCGACCATCGACTGTGGCCCCTGCTCGAGTCTCTCGGGTTGGCGCCGCTCCTGGACACCGTGGCGCTGCCGACCGACGCCGGCGCCGCCAAACCCGATGCGCGGATCTTCGCACTGGCACTGCAGCGCCTCGGCGTGGACGCTGGCCGGGCGCTCTACGTCGGAGACGACGCGGACGACGACGTCGCCGGCGCGCGCGCCGCCGGCCTGCACGCCCTCGACGTCGGGGAGGTTCCCCTCTGCGAGATTCTGGCCTGGATCGAGACCCACGGCGAGGGAAACGCGCTCGACTGATCCGCTCGATTCCCACATCCCGCGTCAGCGCGCCCGCCGCCCCGGTTGTGTTCGCCAGCACGCCGCGGCATGAGAGAGGGAATGAGTCGACCGGCGATCTCGCGCCCGCTGCGGGCGACCACGGCGGGCGTCCTGCTTCTGGCCACGCTGCTCCCCGCCCGGACCTTCGCCCAGACGACACCCGTGGCGACGCCGCCGGCCACGGCAGAGCGCTCCGACGCCGCGACGGCGCGGCACGACTTCGCGGACGTTCCGCACTGGGAGTCGGTATTCGACGATCCGAAGCGGAACGAGTGGCAGAAGCCGCAGGAGATCGTCGCCGCGCTGGGCATCCAACCGGGGATGACGGTGGCCGATCTGGGTGCGGGAACCGGATACTTTTCGCCGTACCTGTCGAAGGCCGTGGGCGCGGACGGAAGTGTCCTGGCCGTCGACGTCGAGCCGAACCTCGTCGTTCACCTGCGCGAGCGCGCCGAGCAGGAGAAGCTCGACAACCTGGTGCCGATTCTCGCCTCCTTCGACGACCCGCGCATGCCGGCGCACGGCGTCGACCTCATTTTCATCGCCGACACCTATCACCACCTGGACAGAGCGTCTCGACTACCTGCCGCGCCTGCGGCGCTTCCTCCGCCCCGGAGGGCGGGTGGCGATCGTCGATTGGAAGAAGGGTCCGCTGCCCCAAGGTCCGCCCCCCGAGCACAAGCTGGCGCGGCAACAGGTTCTGGACGAGATGGAGAAGTCGGGCTACCGCCTGGTTGGGGAGCCGACGTTTCTCCCCTACCAGTACTTCCTGATCTTCGCGCCGCGTTGAGAGCCGACGTCGTTTTTCTCGACAGGACCGTGTTGTCCCTGGTGATCTTCGACCGCACTGCGCGACCTCCCGGCCGTGCTTCCTCACCTCCCCGGCAGCGAGACGTAGCCACCTCGAAGCGCACCGCGGCGAGGCGATATCCGCCCGGCCAGAGCCGGTCGAGGAACCGTCACCCTCCAGTGCCGATTCTGTCGTTCGTCCGGCAGTGGTAGGCGTCGACGGCGCTCTTCACCTGCAGGTAGCCGGGCCAGCCGAAGCCCGGGATCAGGCCCAGCCAGAACTTCTTCTGCGGACAGTTCGACCACGGCCCCCAGTCCCGCAGATAGTACTCCCCGAGGCCGGGGTGCAGGATCGAGTACCACATGGCGGCCTGTTTGGATTTTCCGTTTCGGCAGTGCCCGGCTGCGCTGGCCGGCGCCGCGAAGACCAGGACCAGCAGCAGGATTCCGACGTAGCGGACTCTCATGGTCATCCTCCTTCACGATCCGAATGGGATGACACAACAGCATACCGGCCCCTCCGGGGCCTGCAACGGCCCCCGTCCATTCCGCGAAGCGCTGCAGAGGAGCTTCTCGCCGGCCGCGTCACTGCTCAGTCGTGCCAGGGCTCGACGAGGATCTTGGCATGTTGCTCCGGGTTGGCGAGCTCCTCGAAGGCGCCTGCGACTCCCGACACGCCCACCCTCCCGGTGATCAACGGCTGCACCGGCAACCGCTCGGCGGCGATGTCGAAGAGCGTGTTGGCGAACTCGTGCGGCTCGTAGCCGAGAACGAACTGCAGGTTCAGCTCCTTGTTGATGCCGAGCGTCGGACGGATATGGTCCTGCTGCATGCAGACGCCGACGACCACGATGCGAGCGCCGCGCGGCGCTCCGCGCATCAGCTGGTCGATCACGCCGGGAACGCCGACGCACTCGAAGAAGACACCCGGGCGCAGCGGCGGGCCGAGAAACGCCAGCATCGGCGCCGCGGCGGCGTCCTGAGGCGTGGCCACCTCGCGCCAGCTCTCGTAGGGAGAGCACGACGCCGGATCGACGACCACATCGGCTCCCATCGCCTCCGCCAACCTGCGGCGCCCGGGGGAGAAGTCGGCCGCCACCACGGGAGCCGCGCCTTTCAATTTGAGCGCCGCGATCACGGAGAGCCCGACCGGCCCGCAGCCGATGACGAGCGGCACGTCTTGCGGAGCGAGACGCGCCTTCTCGACGGCGTGCAAGCCCACGGCCATGGGCTCGGTCAGGGACGCGTGCTCGGTCGGCATTCCCTCCGGCACCGGAAGCAGGAGCATCTCGGAGAGGACCATGAGCTCACCGTACCCACCGGGCACGTCGTTCGAGTAGCCGACCCCCAGCAGCCCGTCCGGGCGCAGCAGCAGGGGCATCGAGCACACCCGGCTGCCTGGCGCGATCGCGCGCTGGCACCCCGGACCGAAGTCGATCACCTCGGCGCAGAACTCGTGGCCCATGACCACGTCGCGTCCGGGATCCATCGAGAACGGCGCCCCCGAGTCGCGCGCCGCCGCGACCAGCTCGTCGGCATGGCGCAGCGCGTGCAGATCGGACCCGCAGATCCCGCAGGCCAGGGTCTTCACCAGCACCTCTCCTGGCCCCGGCTCCGGCTCGTCCACCGTATCGACGACCAGCTTTCCGCCTCGCATCACGGTCGCACGCATGACTCTCCTCTCGATCCGCCGACGATCGCCAACTCCAATCCGGCCGCGACGGTCCCGAAGCACGGGAGCGCGCGTGCCGCGCCATCCGCTCTCTCGATGGTTGTTAAAGCGCACCCTTGCCGCGACGGCAACTGTCCGCCCGCAGGCCGAGCCGACTTTCGGGAAGGAACCGACGGCGTCCTCGTTTCCCGGATCGCCCACATCTGTTAGGCAGCGCCGCATGGAAACCTGGGAGCTGGTGGCAAGAGAGCTGATCCGCGACACGCTGGCGCGTTACGCGCATTGCGCCGACCGGGGCCGCTTCGACGAATTGGTCGCGCTGTTCGCCGAGGACGGCGTCCTCGAGATCGACGGGCTCTCTCCGCTCCGCGGCCGCGACGCGATCCGCGAGTTCCTGCAGGGCACCAAGACCAGCATCGCGAACACGACCGGACGCCCTCTGATCCGCCACCACCTGTCGAGCGTGCAGATCGACGTCGCGAGCCCGGTCGAGGCTGCCGCGGCGAGCTATTTCCTGGCCATCACGGAGCGCGGCCCGGACCACTGGGGGCGCTATCGCGACCGCCTGATCCCGGCCGGCTCGCGCTGGCTGTTCCGCCACCGCCGCGTCACCCCCGACGGTCACGCGCCGCAATCGTGGCGTGCCACGCGCAGCTGAATCATGCCTCGCCGGCGGCGACGGCTCCCGCCGCTTCGCTCGACAGATCGACCACGATCGCACTGTGGTCGCCGCCCTTGACCGAGACCACGCGGAAGTCGCGCACGGCCAGGAGGCTGACGAAAGCGTGATCGATT
The DNA here is from genome assembly GCA_963721115.1 of uncultured bacterium. Taxonomy (GTDB): domain Bacteria; phylum Desulfobacterota; class Binatia; order HRBIN30; family CADEER01; genus CAVRIA01. The sequence goes on along the minus strand of CAVRIA010000006.1, from coordinate 1,015,596 downwards.
CTCAGCAGCCGCGGTAATCCCGGTCGCGGTGCCCAGGTCGGCTCGGGCCGCCGCCCCTCGCGCCGCGCCACGACGATCGCGGCGTCGCTCATGAAGGCGGCAAGCCGGCGGTAGAAGGGCCAACGCGGGGTGGCGTTGAGGTCGCCCACCAGGACGCGCGGTCGCTCGGGGGAGTCGTGCAAGTGGCGCATCAAGCCGCGCAGCTGTCCGGCCCGGCGGCGCGCCGTCTGCCAGGAGATCGGCGAATGCGGTGCCTGCACGTGTACGTTGATGATTTCGATGGGCCGGGTCGTCTCCAGCCCGTCGAGTAGCTCGATGTCGATGACCCGCGCGTCCCGGCAGGGCAGCGGAATGCGGCGCACCGCGGCGGCGCGCCGCAGCGCGATCCCCATGCCCATGTAGTCGCTCGAAGGTTCGAGAAGGCCGTGCGGCAGCACGCGTCCCAGGGCATCCGCCTGGGCGAACGACAGCTCCTGTACGGCGACCACGTCGGCCTCGAGCTCCGACACCAGCTCCGCGAAGGCGCGGGGATCGGCCCTACCGTTCCAGAGGTTCGCCGACACCACGCGCAAGACCTTCATGATCCGCCGGCCGATAACGTTCCCCGCCGACGAGGTCAAGGCCGAGGTGGTTCGAGTCAAAGGACGGGCTGCCTGCAAAAGAGACGGGGGCGACCGCACGGCAGTCGCCCCCGACATCGAGGGATCGAACGCGGCGCGTCCGCCGTCTCACATCTCGCGGCGCATCCGCACCAGGCTGAACAGGGCGATCAGACACAGCATGCAGAGGGCCAGCAGCATGAGCCGCGGCGACATCGCCGGCGCCGGAGCCGGCACCCGGACGCAGGCCGGATCGCTCAGTCGATCGGTACACGTGTCGTAGGCGTAGATGCACTGGTTGGCCGCCAGCGGCTGGCTCAGAGCGATGCTGAACATCCCGCTGCCGTCGGTCGGTCCGCTGCCGAGCAGCGTGTCCGGCGACCCGATCTCGCCGCATGGCGGCGTGCCCACGATCGAGCCCACGGCCGCAAGGCAGATGCGGATCTCCGCACAGTTCGGCGACGAGGTGCCGTCGACCGTACCGTCGCCGGGCTCCACCGGCTCCTGGATCATCGGCGGTGCCGGCGTGAACGTCGGTGTCTCCGTCGGCGTCTCGGTTACCGTCGCAGTCGGCGTCGACGTCGGCGTCATGCTGGCCGTCAGCGTCGGGGTTTCCGTCGGCGTGTCCGTCGGGGTCGACGTGGGTGTCGACGTCGGCGTGACGGTCGGTGTATCCGTCGGCGTCGATGTCGGCGTCTCCGTCGGCGTCATGCTGGCCGTCAGCGTCGGGGTTTCCGTCGGGGTCTCCGTCGGCGTATCGGTCGGCGTTTCGGTCGGTGTCGCCGTCGGGGTGTCGGTCGGCGTTTCCGTCGGCGTCTCGGTCGGCGTCATGCTCGGCGTCAGCGTCGGCGTCTCGGTCGGGGTCTCGGTCGGGGTTTCGCTCGGCGTGTCCGTCGGCGTCTCCGTCGGGGTTTCGCTCGGCGTCAGGGTGGGCGTCTCCGTCGGCGTCTCGCTTGGCGTCAGGGTCGGGGTCTCCGTCGGGGTCTCCGTCGGCGTGTCGGTCACCGTCGCGGTCGGCGTCTCCGTCGGCGTCTCGCTCGGCGTCGGGGTCGGGGTTTCCGTCGGCGTCTCGCTCGGCGTGTCGGTCACCGTCGCGGTCGGCGTCTCCGTCGGTGTCTCGGTCGGGGTCTCCGTCGGCGTGTCGGTTGGCGTGTCGGTCGGCGTGAGGGTCGGTGTGGATGTCGGCGGAGCGACCCCGAAGCACGATCCGTCGACGCCGCAGCCCTCGTCGAGCCCGAACACCAGGGCGTTGCAACCGGTCGTATTCAGGCAGATGTCGGTGCAGTTCGCCGCCGTCTGCGGCGCCGTACAGAACCCGGCGTTGCCCGGGCAGTCGAGACACAGACAACAGCCGGTGGGCTCGGGCTGCGCGAGCGAGGGAACGGCCCATCCGACCACCAAGATGATCGCCGCCACGGCGGCGACCATTGACGGAAGGATGCGGGCTGTTGCGGATGCCGAATGGGTGTGGGCGGACACGGCTGGTCTCCGGGCGTTCATTGGTTCGGAAGCGCCGCGGTCGGAAAACCGACGCAACCCTCCGAGCATGTCTGTTGGTAACCGAAGATGAACGATCGCGTCTGTTCGGACTGGCACTTCTGCAGGCAGGAATCCACCGTCCTGCCGTCGACGCAGCTGTTCAGATAGTTGACGTCACCGTTCTTCACGCCGCGGCACACACAGCAGCCGGTCACGGCGTGAACGTCGAGGTTGCGCGGCGCGAGCTGCTGCGCCCTTGCGGGCAGGGCCACGCCGAGAAGCGACGCAGCGACGAGCAGCCATAGCCGCAGGGTGCATCGAAGAATTCTCGACCGGGGTCTGGGCCGGGGTGCGCTTGTGTCGCCATCGCCTCCATCACTCCTATCCTTACTCCGCCATCCTCGTTTCCACCTCGACGCGCCCCATGGGTCAATTGAACCCGCAGATGCGCATGGCATGAGCAACGCTGCGCGTTCTCTTACTCCAAATGCTGCACAGGTCAACAACAAATGTGCGGTCCCGTCATCTTCTTTGTAGAGACGGCGACCCGACAGTTGCGGCGTCGCCGCGCATCCCGCACAGCGCTTGCGCTCAGCCGAGAACTTCCGTCAGCACGCGCATGGCATTCTCGCCCAGGACCTTGCGGACCACCTCCGGCGCGTGCCCGCGCGAGAGCAGCCCGCGTGTGATGCGCGGATAGACCGTCACGTCGCGCATGCCGGAGACGGGAACGATCGCTCCGTCGAAGTCGCTGCCCAGGGCCGCCGTCTCCGCGCCTCCCACGTCGATCACGTGATCGACGTGGTCGAGAAACCGGTCCAGCCCCACATTGCCCAGAAACATACGGCCGACCGCGATCCCGACGACGCCGCCTGCATCCGCCAGACGGCGGATCTGGTCGTCTCTCAGGTTGCGCGGGTGGTCCTGCAGAGCGCGGCAGGCGCTGTGACTGACCACGCAGGGCCGCTCGATCGCGGCCAGGGCGTCGTCGACGCCCACTGCGTTGAGGTGGGCCAGATCGACCACGAGGCCGAGTCTCTCCATCTCGGCGATCAGGTCGCGCCCGAATGCGGTCAGGCCCTCGTGGTCGAAGGCCGGAACGGTCATCGGGTACCCGGCTTCCGTGGCCTGAAAGTGGACCAGGCCGATCATGCGCAACCCGCGATCGTATGCGGTGCGAACGTTGTGCAGGTCGCCTTCGATTCCCTGCGCCCCTTCGAGGCAGGCGAGGCCGGCAAACCTCCCGGCGGCCACGGCGTCGCGAATGTCGCTACCCGAACGGGCCAAGACCAGCCGCTCCGGATAGCGCCGCGCGGCCGCGTCGAGCAAGTCGATCGTCTCCAGAGTCTGCTCGATGCCCGACGCCGACTCGACGTACGCCAGCAGCTTGAGGGGAGCGATCAGCTCGGCGGCCACGTGCCGGGGGTTGATGACGAGACCGAGTCCGGCGGCATCTAGGCCTCCTTCGGCGGCGCGGGGCAGATCGAGGTGCCAGAAGAAGGGCGAGTACGGCAGGTAGTTGTGATGCCGCTTGCCGATGTCGTAGCCCACGAGCCGCATCCACAGCAGCGTGTCGATGTGCAGATCGAGCACCAGGCTCTCCCGGTGGAACGAGAGGATCTCCTCCGGGACCTCGGCGCCCCGAGCCGAGGGTGGTCCGCTAGCCGGCATGATTCAGGGATTCCACGTCGCGGAAACGCAAAGTGCTCGCCCTACCGGCAGGCAGGAGCTGGCGGCGCGAACAGGGCATGCGCCGTCTATATCGAATCCCCCATCGTGTCGGAAGGTCGAAACCAAGGGCCGCAGGAAACGTCGAACGGCGGATCGCGCGGTGGAGTCGACCATTCGGGCAGGCGTCATTGCCAACCGAGGCGTCCTCGTGGCAAAGGTTCGACTTCACCTTCCCATCACAGATCCGGCTCCAGCGAGCCGAGAAGAGGAGACACAGCGATGGCAGAGCAGCCGCCCGTTCCCGACAGCGTCACCCCGGAGCAGTTCTTCGAGCAGCTCCTGCCAGCGGGCTTCACCGCGCAGGCAGCGGAGAGCGGAAACATTCCTCAGGACTTCACGATCCAGTACCACGTGACCGGAGAAGGCGGCGGCGACTGGGCCGTCAAGATCGCGGAAGGCAAGATGAACGTTCAGAAGGGCAGCGGGGACGCCAATCTGACGGTCACCATCCCGATCGAGCACTGGCGCGACGCCGTCGTCGGGCGCAACGGGGCGTCGATGAGCCTGATCCTGCCGCAGAGCCGGCCCGATCGCCCCGACAACAGCGGACGCGCCCGGCAACTGAAGGGCACGATGGCGCTGGCGCTCGCGCGCGAGGGACTCGACCCGTTCCAGGTGGAGATGTGCTTCAACAACGCCGCCGCGCCGCGGACGCTGCTCAAGATGTCGATCGGCGACTACACCGACATGCAGACGGGCAAGCTCAACGGCCAGCAGGCGTTCATGGCCGGCAAGATCCGCGTCGAGGGGGACATGGGTTTCCTCATGCAGATCGCGTCTCTGAACATGTAGTCGGTCGGTCGCCCGACGGCCCGAGCCCCAATTGGGCGGGGCCGGGCGTCGGGGCGCGTCCCGCCAAAGGCGCGTGGCGGCCCGGTGAAATGAGCGCGGAGGCCGGCGAGGTGCGCGCCGTCACTCGTAGCGGATGATGTCGACCGGAGCGAGACGCGCGGCTTGGCGCGCGGGATAGATCGAGGCCAGCAGGCAGATGGCGAGTGACGCCAGGGTAACGGCAGCGAACAGCTCCGGGTACATCTTCACCGGCACCGTCGTCACGTAGAATGCCGCGGGCAGCTTGATGAAGTGGTAGTGCTTGAGCACCCAGCAGCCGGTGTAGCCGCCGAGGTTTCCGGCCACGGTGCCGACCGCACCGATCGTCAGGCCCTTGAACACGAAGATCCGGCCGATCGCGCCGCGCGTGGCCCCCATCGACTTGAGGATGGCAATGTCCTTCCTCTTCTCCATCACGACCATGATCAGGGTCGCCAGGATGGTGAAGGCGGCGACCAGGATGATGAGCAGAAGCACGATGAAGTACACCGTCTTCTGCAGCTGCAGGACCGAGAACAGGTTGTGGTTGGCCTGGATCCAGTCGCGCACGCGATAGGACGGGCCGAGTGTGGCGCGCATCCGCGCGGCCACCTCCGGGGCCTGGTACAGGTCCTTCACCCGCACCTCGATGTTGTTCACCGCGTCTCCCAGACCGTACAGACGCTGGGCGTCGGCGAGTCCGACGTAGGCGAGGCTGGCATCGTACTCCGGCATGCCCGAGTCGAAGATGCCGGCGACGACGAAGCGCGTGAGCTGCGGCACCAGGGAGGTCTGCCCTCCGCGGCCGAGCGGCAGGGCGACGTTGACCGTCTTGCCCACCTCGACGTCGAGCCGTCTCGCCAGCTCGGCGCCGAGGATGATGCCCGGCAGGCGAACGGTGGCACCCTGGCCCTCGCCGAGGGGAACGGCGAAGTGGTCCGAGAGCTCCTCGATGGAGCCCTCGCGCATGTGCCGCCCGAGGTCGCCCGCGTCCTCCGGGTCGGGACGAACGCCGCGCAGGAGGGCGCCGGTCACGTGGTCGGCGGTGGTGATCATGAGCTGCGCGTTGATCAGCGGAGCGGCGTGGACCACGCCCTCGATGCGGCCGATTCGAGCCAGCACCTGGTCGTAGCTCTCGATCATGCCCGCGGTGTTCCACACCATCACGTGCGCGTTGAAGCCCAGAATGCGATCCCGCAGGTCTTCCTCGAATCCGGTCATGACCGACAGCACGATATTCAGGGTCATCACACCGATCGCGACGCCGACCGTCGCGATCAAGGTGATGAGCGAAATGAACACCTCGCGGCGCTTGGCGCGCAGGTACCTCAACCCGATGAACAGCTCGTATCGCATGATGGCGCGGGCCGCGGCCCGAATCCTGGTGCATAGCACATGATGGACCGCGATTCGCCAGGCGGAGCGACGGCCCGCCCGCCGGCCGAATGCGCTTCCTTGACCCACCCTCGGGCCGGTAGTATCCGCGCCTCACGAACCATCGAAGGAGAGAGCAGCATGGCGGAGCGTCTTGCGGGTCAGGTGGCAGTCATCACGGGCGCGGGTAGCGGCATCGGGCGCGCCACGGCGTTGCGCTTCCTCCGTGAGGGAGCGCGCGTCGTGGCGGCGGACTTCAACGAGAGCAGCGGCCGCGAGACGCTGCAACTCGCCGCTGCGGCGGGCTTTGCCGATCGGATCCGCTATGTCCGCGCCGACGTCGGCAACGAATCCGACGTGGAGGCGGTGATCGCCCGCGCCACGTCGGAGTTCGGGCGGCTCGACTGCGTGTTCAACAACGCCGGAGTCGCCGGGGCGTTCGGTCCGATCACGCATCTCGAGGTCGAGGACTGGGACTACACCTTCGCGGTTCTGGTGCGCGGCGTCATGCTGGGGATGAAGCACGGCACGCGGGCGATGAAGGCGGCCGGCCGGGGCGGCTGCTTCATCAACACCGCCTCGATCGCCGGACTGAGCGGCGGCGACGCCCCGCAGGCGTATTCGGCCGCCAAGGCGGCGGTGATCAACCTGACGCGCGCCGTCGCCGTCGAGCTGGCGCCGAGCCGGATTCGGGTGAACGCGATCTGCCCGGGAGCCATCAACACCCCGCTCCTTCACCGGGGGAGCCCGGACGCCACGGAAACGATGCTCGCGAAGATGCAGCCCTGGCCCGAGGCGGGCAGCGCGGACGCCATCGCCGGTGTCGCGCTCTTCCTCGCCAGCGAGGATGCGCGCTTCGTGACGGGAGAGGCGCTGGTCGCCGACGGAGGCCTGACCGCCGCCGGCGGGAATTCGATGCGCGCGCTCGGTCAGGGCGAGCTGGCATTCGCCGCCACCGGCGTCGACCGGGGAACGACGGGTCTGGACCCGATCCTACGCCCGCTCGAGTGAGACGCTACTCCATCGAGGCGGTCACGGCGCCGGACGACATGGCCCGGCGCCACGCCTCCTCGATCTCCTGGCGAGTCAGGCCGGCGACGATTCGCTCGGTTTCCTGCGGCGTGGGGAAGCCCCAGAGGGCGCTCTCGGCGAGCGCCATCGCTTGGTCGAGCCGAGTGTCGGCGAGCACCGCGTACCGATAGCGCAGCTTCTTGCGAGCCCGATCGAGCTCCTCGGCGCTGAAGCCCTGGATCGCCGCGGCGCGGCAGGTCTGCTCCACGGCACGCAACAGCCGTTCCGCCCTGCCCCGCAGCCCGCTGGCGCTGATGACGGCCAATGCCCAGTCCGGTCCCCATTCCAGATGCGCCCCGACCTCGTAGCTCAGCCCCAACCGTTCGCGCAGCTCCTGAAAGAGACGGCTGTCCGGATCGCTGCCGACCAGGTCGAGTGCCACACCGGTCGCCAGAAGCCGGCGCGACTGGGACGGCACGGGAACGAGCTTGATCAGATAGGACTGGTTTCCGTCCTCGTCCGTGAGGCGCAGCCGGCCACCGCGGCGCATCCGCACGGGTGGGACACGGCACGGCGCGCCGGGCTGCCCGTGGCGAAAGCGACGTCGCACGGCGCGGCGAAGCTCCGCCACGGAGACGCCGCCGACGACTGCCAACACGGTGTTGGGATGCGAGAAGTGGCGGCGCAGAAACCCCTTCACGTCATCCACGTCGATCCGCCGCACGCTGGCCAGCGTGCCCGAGATCGGGTGCGCCATGATTCGGGGGAACACCCGCGACCAGGCGCGCCGATGCAGGCGCTCGGCCGGATCGTCGAGGCGACCGCGGATCTCCTCCATCACGACGCGCTGTTCCTTGCGTAGCCGCTTCGCGTCGATGTGGGTGTGATAGTACTGGTCCGCCAGGAGGCTGAGCGCCGCGTCGAGATCCTCGTTGAAGACCTCGAAGGTGACCGAGATGTCTTCGTACCCGGTGTCGGCGTTGTGCTCGCCGCCGAGCTCCGCGGCGCGCATGTTCAGGGCGACCTGATCGAAGGAGACCGTGCCCTGGAACAACATGTGCTCGCCCAGGTGCGCCAGCCCCGGATGTCTGCCGTCGAAGCGGGCCCCCGCACGGACCGTCAGTGCAATGGCCGTCAGCTTGCCCGGGTGCGCCTGGTGGACGATGCGCAGGCCGCGATGGCGAAAGCGCGTGACCACTGGCGGACGAGACGCCTTCGAGCCTCCCATCGACATCGCGGACGACGCCCCCGTGGGGCGCGCGACTCTCGGTCTTCCGTTCACGGGCCCGCCCTTCAATCCCGGTCCCGCGCGAGAAACCCGAGGGAGCGGCGGTAATCGGAATCCGACACCGCCCCCGCATCGTTCAGATGCTCCAGCAGGGATCCCACCTTGAGCACGCTGTGCAGGCGCAGCTGCGCCGTCGCCAGCACGTCGGCGCCTCGGTCCGCCCGGTCGACGACCACCAGCACGTCCGACACGACCAGCCCGGCGGCGCGCAACGGCGCGACCGCTTCGATCTTCGCGGCGCCGCTGGTGACCACGTCATCGACGACGAGCGCGCGTTCCCCGGGCTCGAACTCTCCTTCGATCCGCCTTCGGGTACCATGCTCCTTCTGCTCCTTGCGGGCGTACAGCAGGGGCCGACCGCCGATGAGCGACATGGCGACCGCAAGCGGCAGCCCGGCGTAGGGAATCCCCGCGATGCGGTCGTACTCGAGCTCGGCGGCGCACCGCGTGAGGGCTCGCCCCACCCTTGCCAAAGCATCGGGGTAGGAAATCACGATCCGCAGGTCCAGATAGAACGGCGAGAGGCGGCCGTCCTTGAGAGTGAACTCCCCGAAACGAACCGCGCCGATCCGGTACAGCAGCTCGCTGATCTCGCGTTCGACCGTCATCTTTCGCGCGCGCCTCCGCGACGCCAACTCCATGGCCCATCGGCGCGTGCCGCGCAAGTCACCCCGGCCCGCTCCGTTGCCGCCCTGACCGCTGCTCATCGAACGCCGCCGCCGACAGCGCCGCGAGGCGCGCCGTTCACCGGCGCGGATGATGGGGAGAATCCGAGCAACCAGCGCATCGAGGCGCGCAGGCCGTCATCGTCGTCGATCACGTACGAATCGCTCGCCGATCCTCCTCCCACTGCGAGCCGCGCCCCCGGCCCGTGCGGCATGGTGCCCAGGCTATTTGATGAGTCTGTGAATGGCCTTGAACTCCGGCGCCTCCGCGGTGCGCACCCACTCCAGGCAGATCATCTCGACGGTCGCCGGAATCGCACCGGATCCGATGATCTTCTCCCAGCCGATCCGATAGTCGACCTCCGAGCGGGCGGAGATGGCGTCGAAGGCGACATGGACCTGATAACCGAGGTCGAGCAACTCGTGCGCAGTCTGGTTCACGCAAGCATGGGCTTCGATACCGCAGACCACGATCTGCGAACGCCGCAGGGCGCTCAACCGCTCGCGGAACAGCGGCTGCGCGCAACAGCTCATCGACAGCTTCTCCGTGATCTCCTGCCCGTGCGCAAACCCCTCGGCCACTTCGCGCTGCGTATGGCCGAGCCCCTTCGGGTACTGCTCGGTCACGAGGATCGGCACACCGACCACCTTCGCCGCCTCGAGAAGGCAGCGCACCCGACCGACCATGCGGTCGTGCTCGAAGGTCTGGTTCCGGTAGGCCTCCTGCACGTCGATGATCAGGAGGGCGCTGGCGGCGCGATCCAGTAAGCGAGGATGTCCCATTCCCAGGCTCGACTGCCCGTTACAGCCCCGAGATGTCGCCGCCGGATCCCGCTTCAACGGAACAGGACGCGCGCTCCGTACGGGGTGACGTGGCTGGGCAAACCGCGCGGCAGAATTCCCTGCAGGTTGGGGCCGAGACCGACCGGGGGAATGCGCTCGTACAAGAACGGACCGTCCCGGTCGAGCTGAAACTGGTCCTGCAGCAGCATGCGCAGAGTCAGATGGCGCGAACGGCCGCGATCGAACGAGGTGGTGACGAACGGATAGTAGTCCGGATAGTAGGGAAACGGGTAGCCGGAAGGCCGCGACGCCTCGGAGCGTGCGCTGGCCACGGCGAGCGGGCCGTTGATCTGAACTCCTCCTCCTCCGGATCCTGCCGCCCCGTCCGCAAGCGCCAGCCCGGCGCGCACTCCGGCGGCATACATCTGTTGCCAGCCGGCGCGATCGTAAACGACTTCCGCTTCGGCGGGCGGCGCCGACGACGACGGGGCCGCCATCGGCGCAGACGGCGCGGCGGGCATCTCCGGCTCGGAGATCAGGACCCGGGCGGTGTCTCGCTGGTCGGCGGGTAACGCTTCCTTCACGTTCGTGAAGTGACGCGCTCCGGCCGCATCCGTCCATTCGTAGATCTCGGCCCGGGCGACACCGGCTGTGAGGAGCAAGCCCACCGCCACGGCAAGCGACCGCCATCGCATGGAACAACCCTAGTCCCCGCGCGAGAATGTCGCAACTCACCAATCGTTCCGATCGAACGCTTCACCTCGCCGGACAGACGTGCCAAAGTTGGTCGTCTGGAGCGCAACGCCGCTCGCAAAAGGAGAGCACAATGCCGTGGCTGTTCCTGTTGTTGAGCCTCGTCGGAGCGGGGCTGACTTACAATACCTACCGCCCGCAGTACGCACCGTCGCGGCGGGCCGTCTTCAGCTTCTTCGTCGGATGGCTCACCGTCGAGTTGGCGCTTCACCAGATCGCGCTGCAGGCGCTGGTGACCGCGGTCCTGATCTGGGCCGGCGCACTCTCGGCGTGGCCCGGTTGGCTCGGGCTCGTCCTCACGGTCGCCTCCTGGGCAGCGCTGGCCAACGTCTATTGGAAGGGCCGCGAGTCGGCAGCGGTGATGGAACAGGCGTTGCGCGAAGGGCTCGGCGCCGATTACCGGCAGAAGGTCCACCCGGAGATCGATGCCGGCATGGCGCGCGCAATCGACTGGAAATCGATCGTCCTGCCCTTCCCGGTCCGCCACCCGGAGGTGGAGCGGATTCGAGACATCACCTTCAGCCGCGTCGCCGGATTGAATCTGAGGCTCGACGTCTATCGCAACCGTTCGCGCCCGACCGGGTGTCCGACGCTTCTTCAGATCCACGGCGGAGGCTGGGTCCTCGGCAGCAAGAACGAGCAGGGTCTGCCGTTGATGAACCACCTGGCGGCACGCGGCTGGGTCTGCGTCAGCGCCGACTATCGGCTGAGCCCGCACGCGACGTTCCCGGACCATCTCATCGATCTCAAACGGGCCATCCAGTGGATCCGTGACTACGGAGCGGACTACGGAGCCGACCCCGATTTTCTGGTCGTCACCGGCGGGTCTGCAGGTGGCCACCTGGCCGCGCTGACCGCCCTCACGGCGAACGATCCACGCTTCCAGCCGGGATTCGAGTACGTCGACACCTCGGTGCAGAGCTGTGTCGCATTTTACGGCGTCTACGATTTCACCGACCGCAATCGCCTCTGGCCCCACGAAGGGCTGCGCGACCTCTTGGAGACCAAGGTCATGAAGGCGTCGATCGAGGAGGAGCCCGAGCGTTACGAGCTGGCGTCACCCATTGCCCAGCTCAGCCCGGAGGATCCGCCGTTCTTCGTGATTCACGGCGCTCTGGACACCATGGTACCGGTCGCCGAGGCGCGCCGCTTCTGCGAAGAGTTCCGGCGCATCGTTCGCGCGCCACTCGTCTACGCCGAGATTCCGGGCGCCCAGCACGCCTTCGAGCTCTTCCCGTCGCTGCGCAGCGTTCACGTCGTTCATGGAGTCGAGCGCTTCCTCGCCTTCCTCTACAGCCGTTACCTCGACCAACGCCCTGCCGCGGCACCGGAACGGCCGCCGGAGGAAGATCGCGCCGCGGGCTGACCGGACGCTATCGCATGAACTCCGAGACGGAGCGTCTGCAGCCGCTCAGCGAGCGCGATCCCATCGACCTCGATGCGGTTCTGCGCTTTCTGCGCGAGCACCTGCAGGATCCGCCTGCCTCCCTGACCGCGCAGCGCTTCGGCGGGGGAGCATCCAACTACACGTTCCTCCTGAGCGACGGCGAGCGCCAGTGGGTGCTCCGTCGACCGCCGGCCGGCCATCTGCTGCCGACGGCGCACGACATGACGCGCGAGTACCGCGTTCTGTCGGCGCTCGCCGACACCGACGTGCCGGTGGCGAGACCGCTCGCCCTGTGCACCGACACGTCCGTGATCGGCGCTCCCTTCTATGTGATGGAGAGACGGCGCGGCTTCATCATCCGCGAGGAGGTCCCCCCCGAGTTGGGTGCAGATCCCGAGCGGCGCCGCGGCGTCGGTCTGGCGCTGATCGACACTCTCGCCAAGCTGCACGCGGTCGACTGGCGCGCGGTCGGGCTGGGGGATGGTTTCGGCCGGCCTCACGGTTATCTCGAGCGCCAGCTCAAGCGCTGGCACGATCAGTGGGGGCGCTCCAAGACGCGCAAGATCCCGGAGATCGACCGGCTGGAGGGCTGGCTCGGCGAGCATGTCCCCCAGTCACCACCGGCGACGATCGTGCACGGCGACTTCCGTCTGGAGAACTGCATGTTCGATCCCGCCACCCTGCAGGTCGTCGCCGTCTTCGACTGGGAGATGTCCACCATCGGGGACCCGCTCGCCGATCTGGGGTACGCGCTCGCGTACTGGCCGAGCGATGACGACCCACAGGTGCGGCGCGAGGTCGTCCCCGCGGTGTCGGCCCTGCCTGGGTTTCCGAGTCGGGCGGAGTTGGTCGCCCGCTACGAGACGCTGACCGGTCGAGAGATGACGGCGATCCGCTTCTACCAGGCGTTCTCGCTGTACAAGCTGGCGATCATCGCGGAAGGCATCTACCGGCGCGTCAGCGACGGTCAGATCCACTTCGCCGAGCCGAGGAGCATCGGGGCACGGGTACCGCGAATCGCACAGGCGGGCCTGGTCGTGACCGAAGAACCGTGACCAGGCTGTGCCCGGTTCAGCCGACGAGCAGCCAGAAGAACCAGACCGCCCACGTCACGGCGCCGACCAAGAGGAGAGCACCGGCGTTGATTTCTCGATGGCGAACGGCAGGCCGGCGCATTCCACGGAGGGGGCGCGGCTTCGTGTCTTCGCCATCGATGCTGACGAGCCGCCAGCGCGTCAGCTGTGTCTTCCGGAGCTCTTCCTCCAAGAGCTGTCGAACCGTTACGGCATCCCGGCCGTCAAGGTTCACCCGGACGGTCGCCTGGAACTTTCGCATCTCGTGCTCCGACTGATCTCCTCGCAAAGAGCGCTCAGGTGAAGGCGCCATCCCGCTGCCGGCTCCTTGTCTCCCCAAGCGCATCGTTGATCTAGCCCCAGCCGCTGATCGACGGTAGAATGCGGTTGAACATTTAGTCAAGCAAAGCATGCGACGGGACGCATAAGAGCAAGAGGGTTGTCGGGATCGGGAAGGCGGCCGCCTCGCTCGTCGGCCCACCGTCGCACGGGACCATTGGCACCTGGATTGCTGTTCGAACAGAGAGGGGATTCGATGTTGGTACGTGACCACATGGCGCAGAAGGTCGTCGTCACCAAGCCGGAGCGCAGCGTGGCCGAGGCCCGCACTCTGCTGAAGCGGCACCGCATCCGACAGCTTCCGGTCATGCGCAAGGAACGCTTGATCGGCATCGTGACCGACCGCGACCTTCGCTCCGCCCGGCAGGCGGTGCGGACGGTGGGCGAAGTCATGACCGCCAAGCCGTTCGTGATCTCGCCGGACGCCTCGGTCGACGAGGCGGCGCGGCTGCTTCGCACCTACAAGATCGGTGCGCTGCCGGTGGTCGAGGGCAACGCTCTACGCGGCATTCTGACCGCCACGGACGTCCTCGACGCGTTCGTCGACCTTTCCGGCGTTGCCGAGCCCACGTATCGCATCGTCCTGGCGGCGAAAGGCGTACCCCAGCCCGAGTCGCGCATCCGACGCGTCGTCGAGCACTGCCGCGGCGAGCTGAAGTGGCTCCATCGCGACGAGCGAAAGCGCCCTCCCAAGTTCCATCTGCGCCTGCGGGCGCGGCGGCTGGATGACGTGGTCACCGAGTTGGAGGCGACGGGTTTCGAGGTGGCAGCGGTCGTCGCCCCGTCGCGAAAGGGCTGACGATGGCGACGGCGGCGACCGGTCCCGCCCGTGGGACTTGACGCCCGAATCAATCGAAACGCGGGCGTCGTCGGGACCCGACCTAGTGAGCTTACCCCCGCTAATCGAGGCGATGCGGAGTCCGGGATTCTTCCCGGGCTGTCTTGGTGCCGCCGATCTCGTCCAGACCCACATCTCGTACGTCTTTCTGGCCGGCGACCACGTCTACAAGGTCAAAAAGCCGGTGCGCTTCTCCTTCCTGGACTTCTCCTCCCTGCCTCTGCGCCGCCACTACTGTACCGAAGAGGTTCGCCTCAACCGGCGTCTCGCGCCGCACATGTATCGAGGAGTGGTCTCCGTCTGCCCCGCCAGCGACACCTACCGTCTCGGGGACGAGGATGACCCGCGGGCGGTCGAGTACGCGGTGCACATGAACCGCATCCCCGACGACAGAATCCTGACCAGGCTGCTCGACAGCGGGAAAGCATCGGCCGAGATGATCGACGCTCTGGCCGATCGGCTGGCGAGCTTCCACGCCGCCGCGGATCACGGCCCCGCGATCACCGCCAACGGCGACCCGGAGCGCATCGAGAGCCTGCTCGAGGAGAACTTCAGCGCCGCCCACCGGTTTCGCGATCGAACCATCCGCGCCTTCGACGACGACGCGATCCGCTCCTTCTCGCGCACCTTTCTGTCGACCCGGAGGGCGCTGTTTCGCCGCCGCCAGGAACAACATCGGATTCGCGACTGCCACGGAGATCTGCACAGCGAGCACGTCTGCTTCACCGACCCGCTCGTGATTTTCGATTGCATCGAGTTCAACGAGCGCTTCCGCCATTGCGACGTGGCTTCGGAAATCGCTTTCCTCGCCATGGATCTCGACTACCACGACCGTCCGGACCTCGCCGACCGTTTCGCCTCGCACTACGGCGAGGTGGCGAGGGACGCCGATCTGCCCCGCCTGCTCACCTTCTACAAGTGCTACCGGGCCTACGTGCGCGGCAAGGTGGACAGTCTGAAGAGCGGCGAGGAGGACGTCGACCCAGGCGACCGGCAGGCGGCCTTTCGCAGCGCCGAGCGGCACTTCGCGCTCGCCTATCGGTACACGTGGGCCGACGATCCGCGCCTCGTCGTGATCGGCGGGCTGAGCGGTACGGGCAAGTCCACGATCGCCTCCGCCCTGAGCGCCCGCACCGGCTTCGAGCGGATCAGCTCCGATGTGGTGAGAAAGGAGCTCGCCGGCTTGCCTCCGAATCACCGCCCGTCGGAAGCCGAGACGACCTGGCTCTACGGCGCGTCGCAGAGTGAGCGCACGTACGGGGCTCTGTACGACAGAGCCTCCAAGGCTCTCGCCGCCGGAAGAGGGGTGATTCTGGACGCCACCTTCCAACGACGCGTCGATCGAGACACCGCCCGAGGTCTCGCGAGCGAGCGCTCCGTCCCCTACCTGATCGTGGAGTGCCGAGCCGGAGAGGAAGACGTGAGGAAGCGACTGCGGCAGCGAGAACGTCGAGACGACGACCCTTCGGATGCGAACTGGAACATCCACCTTCGCCAGCGCCAGGCGTACGAACCGCTGGTCGGTTCCGAGACGCGAGACAGCCTGGTGCTCGACACCGCCGCACCCCCCGAGGATCTCTGCCGGAGGATCGAGAGGGCGTTGCGGGTGCGATCGCCGTGAAACCACCTCCGCGTTCGGCGCGGCGGGAGATTCTGGCGCGGCCCGGCTTGCGCCGTCACACGGCGCCGCGCGCGAGACGACGACCCTGCTTCGGGGCGTGCCTTTCGGACGCACGGACACCGGCGTCCCCGTCCCCTATTCTTCAACCCGGGTCGAGGGCAGGTTCCTCCTCGGCAATGCGACGCTTCACGTCCGCGATCTGCAGAATCCGTTGCAAGTAGCGCAAGCAGTCGGATTCGCTGAGCAGCCCGACCAGCTTCGAGCCAGACACGACCGGCAGGCACCCGATCCTGTGATCGATCATCAGCCCCACGGCATCCTCGATATCGCCCTCGGGTGCGGCGACGACCAGATCCCGCACCATGACCTCGGCGACCCGGATGTGCTGCAGCCACTCCTTCTGCGCGTGGCGGCGAAACTCCAGGACGCTCGACAGGCCGGCGCGAAAGAGATCCCGCTGGCTGACGATGCCGACCAGCCGGTCATCCTCCAACACGGGCAGATGGCGAATGCGCTTCTGCTTCATCACGTCCTCGGCGATGTCCAGCGTCTCGCCAATGTCGAGCGTGAGCACGTCGCTCGACATGAGCTGCCAAACCAGCATGCGAACCTCCCGTGGTTCTCACTGTCGTCTGAGCAAGGCGGGGGCCAACCGCGCGCTTCAAGCCCGCAACCGCGGGTGGCGGGGACGATTGCCGAAAAGACGCTCGTCCACACCCGGGACTACGGCGAAATGATTCGGCAGGTACGGTTGCGACTGGGGCTTCGGACCTCTCTTTCAAGCTCGGGAGCCGCCGTTCGCAGAGCCGGGAAGCGGCCCCTTGCTTCAATGGCGATGCTGGGAAAGACGCCGAGGACGAAGGCCCGTCGACTCCGAGCCACTGGCCCGGGTATGAATCGTGGACTATTCTGAGCGGCAGGAGGAAAGCGAAATGCCGATCCTGACGAAGCTGCGAGACTTCCTCGACAAGAGCGGCGTAGCCTACGAGGTGCTCGACCACCGTCAGGCGTTCACGGCCCAGGAAGTAGCCGCCGCGCAACACATCTCGGGCAAGGAGCTCGCCAAGGTCGTCATGCTGCGCCGCGGAGACGAGTTCATCATGGCCGTGTTGCAGGCACCCGAACGGGTCGATCTGGATCATGTCCGGACGCTACTGAAAGCGTCGGACGTTCGGTTGGCCACCGAGCAGGAATTCGCCGGTCTCTTTCCCAGTTGCGAGCCGGGGGCGATGCCGCCCTTCGGCAACCTCTATGGGCTCCCCGTCTGGGTCGACGAGGCACTGGCCGAGGACGCGGAGATCGTCTTCAACGCCGGAACCCACACCCAGACGGTAAAGATGGGCTATGGGAATTTTGCCCGCCTGGTGAAGCCCAAGCTTGCGAAGCTCGCGCAACGGGACTGAGTTGCCAGTGGACACCGCGGCCGCGTACGAACGTGACCGGTCGTCGACTCACCGCAAGCCGACCGTTGGTGGGGGTAGAGAAATGCTCAAGCTGGAGGTCATCTGTGTCGGAGTCGACTTCTCGCCTTGGTCGGAAACGGCGTTGCGCACAGCCGTCAACCTGGCGCGCTTCTTCGGGTCACGGCTGCGGATCGTGACCGTCGTGGAACCGCCCGCAATCTATCGCCGCGTCATCAACCCGATTCAATCCAGTCTGGTGTCCACGGAGGAGTTGGCGGCGAAGGCCCGCCGTCGGCTGGCCGATCTCGTCGCGACGCCGTCAGTGGACGGAGTGATGGTGACGACGGAGGTACGCGTCGGCACACCCTTCGTCGAGCTGATTGGCGGCGCCCGCGCTGGCGCAGCCGACCTGCTCGCCGTCGGCACGTGCCACCACGGCGAAGTGGAGCGACTGTTGCTGTCCAGCACCGCCGAGCGTATCCAGCGCAAGGCTCCGATGCCGGTGCTGCTGGTGAAGGCGGACTTGCCCTCGCCGCCTCGGGTCGTGCTCGCCCCCACCGACTTCTCCCCGGCTTCCCTGCCGGCGCTGAAGCTGGCCGTCGACCTGACTCGCTCGTGGGGCGCCCGTCTGATTCTGCTCCACGTCATCGAACCGATCGCGCAGACGTACGTTTGGCCGGCCGATTCCGCCGCGGTGCAGTTGTTCCTCGCCGAACCGGAGGACCTGCAGTCGGAATGGCGCGGCTTCCTGGCACCATTGGACCTGACCGGCATCCAATGCGAGCAACAGACGGTCAAGGGATATGCGACGACGACGATCGTCGAGACGGCACGGCGATCGTCCGCCGACCTCATCGTCATGGGAACACATGGCCGCACCGGGCTGATGCACATTTTGCTCGGAAGTGTGGCCGAACGCACGAGCCACGAGGCCCCCTGCTCGGTCCTGTCCGTGAGACCCGAGGACTTCGAGTTCCGGTTACCCTGACGCGGTCTCATCCTGAGGAGTGTCCGATTCGCGCACCCGAGCGAAGGAGAGACCCATGAAAGTCCGCTCCTGGATGACCGCCCCCCCGGAGACCGTCCGCCCCGACGACACTCTCGAGACCGCTCGAGACAAAATGGCTCGAGGATCGTTCCGGAGCCTGCCCGTCCTCGACGACCGGGGAAACCTGATCGCGATGCTCACCGATCGCGACTTGCGTCAGCATCTCGGATACCTTTCCTCGACTCGGGTGACCGCAGCGATGGTCGAGCGGCCCCTCACGGTCCACCCGGACACGCCGATCGAGACGGCAGCCGCCTTGATCCTCGACAAGAAGGTTGGCGGCCTACCGGTCTTGGACGAGAGTGGAAGCCTGCTCGGAATCGTCACCGTCACCGACCTGTTGCGCGGCCTGCTTCGAATGGTCCGGGGAGGAGAGCACGAGAGCGTCCGCATCGACATCGAGTTCTCCAATCTCGAACAGACATTTGCCGAAGCCGTTCGGCTGGCCGAATCGGCCGGCGGCACGATCCTCGGACTCGGCACCCTGCTGGAGGACGACCAAGCCGAGCGGCGGACGTTCTATCTGCGAGTCTTGGCGCGGGATCTCGAAAAGCTCACGCACGCGTTACGCGAGGGCGGTTACGTCGTCAAAGAGGTACATGGCAGCCGGGTGGGATCTCAAGCTTGACCCTCCGGAGAGACGTTCAGGTTGACCAGTGCGAAGAAGAGCTCGCCCAGGGAATCGTACCGCAAGGCCTTCGGCGTCTCTGGCCCCAGATCAATCGGATCCATGCTCCATCCGGAGCATTCATCACCGTAGACCGGAAACACTTCGAGGCCGACCTTGAGCAGCTTCGTGTTCACGGGTTCCAAACGATGGCTTCTCATGGGGGCTGGCTCCTCTCTTCCGTTGTGTCCTACGACCAAGCGGATGAGCAGAATGCATGCCAGAGCGTTTCCTTGGACTTCGGAACCAATGGGGACGCGGATGCATCGGGAAGGTGGCGTCAGCTTTTCAGCTGAGTTCGGGAACCTGGTCCGGTTTGTGACGTCGCATGCCGCTCGATCCGAAGGAGGGCGACCGGGGCGTTGAAGCGTTCCCTCGAAGCCGATTTGCTGAATCCGGGGCCGCATCGCAGATACGAACGGTGTCTCGGGGCACCGTCGGGTCGGCCGTATCGCCAACGGCGGGCTCGATCATACCTGACCGGACACACCGAGGCGAAGAAGTGGAGTTGGAATGGATCTGGAAATCCAAGCGCAACACACGGAGGTACATCCCAGGTGGCGGGAGTTGATCGATCGGCGAGTCGGCAAGCTCGACGGCATGGGCGCCAGCATCGTGCGTCTCCACATCACTCTCGTACACAGCACGCATCATCTGCAGGGCAACGAGGAAGTGCGCATTCTGGCCACCGTCTCAGGGGAAACCCTGCGGGTCCAGAAGAAGAAAGGGAGCATGGGCGATGCCCTGCACGCGGCCTTCACGGCATTGGAGAAGGAGTACGCGTCGTACCAGGCTCGACGGCGTAGGCCGACCTTGGAGTACGGTCCGCCCTACACGGGGGTCGTCTCACAGATCTTCGGCGATCGCGGCTACGGTTTCATCCGCACGCCAGAGGACCAGGAGGTCTACTTCCACCGAGACGTCGTCCATTCGGTCGCGTTCGAGCAACTGAGCGAAGGGCTGGCCGTCGATTTCGAGGTCGAGCACGGAGAGAAAGGGCCGCAAGCGGCCCGCGTGGCACCGGCCAAACTCGGCACCGGCCAAGGCTGAGGAGATGAGGGCCGGACGAGAGGGGGGAGCTCAATTCAGGATGTCGGCGAGCCCCTGCGCACTGCAGATCGCCTTCATCTGTTTGAGAGCCCGCGCCTCGAGCTGCCGGATGCGTTCCCTGCTGACTCCGAACTGATGACCGATCTCCTCCAGAGTGCGGCATGGTACCCCGTTGAGGCCGAAGCGGAGGCGCAGGATCTGCGCTTCGCGGTCCGGCAGCTCCTCTACCGCCGTCGCCAAGCGCTGGCTGAGATCGGACGCCAACATCACGCCTTCCGGATCTTCGGAGCTGTCGGCCGCCAGGGTATCCCCAAGCGTCCGGTCGTCGCCCTCCGCCAGCGGTGCCGTCAGGGATAGGCACTGAAACGGTTGCGCCATGGCGGCCAGCCGTTCCGGGCTGACTCCGTGCTCCTCTGCCATCGCGCCCGCATCGAGGTCGCGTTCCGCCTGCCAACTAGTCCGCCCCAGCTTGCGGCGCATCTGGTTCCAGTGAACCGGGGTGCGGATCATGGCACCCTGGCAATCCGCCGCGCGGGAGATCTGTTGCCAGATCCACCAGACCGCGTAGGTGCTGAACTTGATTCCGCGCGACGGCTCGAACTTCTCCACGGCGCGCATCAAACCCAGAATTCCCTCCTGAACCAGATCGAGATAGGAGAGCGTCGGGTGCCGGTAGCGTCGCGCCAGAGTCATGACCAGGCGGACGTTCGCGGTCATCATGCGATCCCGAAAGCGGCGGTAGGCATTCATTTCGCGTTCTAGGACGTTCACGAACTCGCGCAGCGTCTTGCGCCCGCGCTGGTTGCGTCGCATTCCGTGCAGCCGCCTGCGGGCATACGTCAGGACGGTCAAGGCCTCGCGTTCCCGAAAGTCTTCCTCCGGATGCACCAGCCCGCGCCCGACGTTCTCCAAGGCCTGACCGACCAGGCGAGGATGCTTCCGCAACAGCTTGAGAATTCGGGCCCGGTGCTCCGAAATCTCTCCTCCGAGCGCCTCCTCCTCCTCGCGCGTCAAGAGCCCGACCTGCGCCACATCGGCGAAAAAAGCCGTCACCAGATCACGCGGTGCCTCCTCGTCCGATTGTTCCTCCACCTCGGTTGACGGACTGGTCTCGGACTCGTCGTCCATGTCCGGCGCATCGAACTCATCGTCGATGTCGGAATCGGTTTCTTCGATCAACTCCATTGCCTGTCTTTTGCCTCGAGTGCCTGTTTTTTGCGCGTTTGCACTTTCCCCGCGCTGCACGTTAGACGGGGACTCCTATTGGGTATTCAAGAGGCGCGCCAGGCCGGCTCGCCCGTTGATTCTCACCTTCCGCGACGGTATCGTCCCGCGCGTAGGTCTGTCGGCGGCCTTTCTCTCCCAACCCATGGAGTTCGAGACGAAGAACGCCAGGTCCATGTTCGTAACCGCGGTCGCCGGCGGGGTGCTCATCCTCGTCATGGGAGTGCCGGCGAGCGCTGCGGCCCCCGGGCAGCTTGCCTATCTACGCAACTGCGCGCGATGCCACGGGGTCGACGCTCGGGGCGACGGGCCTGAAGCGTCCGCATTCCCGCGTCGTCCCACCAGCCTGCGGGGCGGTGACCTGCCGACGCAGAGGGAAGAGGAGAAAGTCATCGATCGGCTGCGCACCGGACGCCAGCGGGCGCTCGAGCTGCAGCCGGCGGCGTTGCGGGAGCAGGCCCGGCAAACGGATGCTGTTTACTCGTACCTGCGCGCCCTCCCCACGGCCCCGTGGGAACGATTGGAAACCGGAGAAGCCATCTATCTCGAGCGTTGCGCCGACTGTCACGGCCGTTACGGGGATCCTCCCGAATCCATGCCCCCGGGCGTCCAGCGACCCAGCCGAGCCCTCGGCGACCCGGGCTTCCAACACTCGCATTCGGACAATGAGTTACGCCTTCTCTGCCGCCACGGGAAGTCGACCATGCCGGCTCTGGTCCCCCGTCTGACCGAGACCCAAGCCGTCCGGGTCACGGGGTTCGTACGCTGGCTCTCTCCCGGGTATCGTTTGTACGATTGTTACTGCCGCTCCTGTCACGGACCGCGAGGGGAAGGGGCGGGGAAGGCCGCTCCTGATTCGGGAACGGCGGGCCTCGCCTTCGATGACCAGTACTTCCGGCACCGATCTCCCGACGAGATTCAAGCGTCGATCTGGCACATGCTCCGACGCGAGAAGCCGCGGATGCCGCATTTTTCGTCGATGAGCGTCGAGGAGCTCAAAGGGATACTCGGCTATCTACGCGGCCTCGACGCCCGCCAACCCGCCCCTGCGGCCTCCGGTGCGCAGCCGTAGACTCAAGCTTTGCTGCGGCAACCCGGAAAGCTGCCGCCGTCTCTACTCCGGAGGGTCCAGCGTCTTCGCGGTGTCACCGATCCGGTGATGCCTCCCCCTCGCTCTCGACAGACGAAACGGGATCTGCGAGGTATCGATCCGCGGCTTCGGCGGTCCCGGGCAAGGGATTGGAGAAGTTCCGCGACCGACCGCATTCAGATGGTCGGCGCGTCCAGAGGAAGAGAGGACCATGGCGATCAAGAGGATTCTCGTACCCGTCGACTTCTCGGACGGCGCACTGCAGGCGCTGGACTACGCCGCTGAGCTGGCTCGGCCCTCGGGCGCCGAGCTGGTCGTTCTGTTCGTCGTCGAGCCGGTCTACTACGCGACTCCGGCCGACATGTACGGCGCATCGACGAACCTGAGCATGCTGCTCGAAGAGCAGCAGCGCATCGGCAGGGAGCAGCTCGCACGCCTCGCGCGACGCTTGGAGAAACGGAACCTCAAGTCCCGTACCGTCCTCGAGACCGGCGTCCCCTACCAGGTGATCACCGATGCCGCCCGCAAACAAAAGGCCGACCTCATCGTGATGGCTACGCACGGCCGCACCGGGCTGTCCCACCTACTGATGGGAAGCGTGGCCGAGAGGGTCGTGCGCACGGCCGCCTGTCCGGTCCTGACGGTGCGCGGCTACGACAAGTCTGCAGCGCGCCCGAAGCGCCGCGCGGCGGCATCGAAGAAACAGCCGCGCTGACCTTGCGGCGAGGCGGGCGAAACGCCGCCGACCGCCGCTTCAGGGAACGCACAGAACGGGCTGGCGCGCCCCGCGCAACACCTTTTCGGCCGTGCTGCCGAAGAGGAGCTGCTCCACGCCGCTACCTCCGTGGCTGCCCAGGACAATCAAGCCGCAGTCGAGATCGCTCGCGATCTTGACGATCTCGAGAAACGGCAAGCCCTCCACGGTCATCGTTTCGAACGCCGCCGCGTCGCGTTCGTTCTTCACCCAGGCAAAGCTCTCCTGAGCGCGCGCTTTCAGTCTCCCGATCGCGTCGGCGTACGGACAGATGCCATCCTCTTCCATGCGCCGGACAAAGGCCGTGTCGATCACGTGCAGAACCGTCAACTCCGTACCTGGTCGCCGCCAGCTCAAAGCCGTGTCCAACGCCCGCAACGAGCACGCAGAAAAATCGATCGCGACCACGACGGCATCCGGGAAGGTGGTCTCGCTCATTGCGGCTCCACGAGCTCACCGCGCGCGACCGCCGCGACGAGATCCGAGGCGCTCAAGACGCCCACCAGATCCTGGCCATCGAGAACGATGACGCGGTGGATTCCCTCGGCTCTCATCAGGGCCGCCGCCTTGCGCAGGGAATCGTTCTGCTGGACGCTGAAAATGAGCGGCATCATCACGTCGGCGACCGGCCGGTCGCCGAATTTCCGCCCGAGGTCGCCCTCTTCCGTCCCGACGATCTCACCCACCGCGGCCCTGTAGTAGATGCGATGGCGCTGCGCCTCCTCGCGTTCCCAGCCGAGCGCCAAATCGGTGCGGGAGATCACGCCGACGGGCGCGCCCCGTTCGTCTACGACCGGCGCTCCGCTGACTTGGCGCTCGCGCAACATGCGCGACGCCTGCGCCACCGTAGCGGCAGACGGGATCGTCAGCACCTCGGTCCGCATCAGATCCTTCACTGGCCTCACCATGTGTCATCCATTGCGATCCGGAACATACACAGAGCGTCGCGCCAAGTCACGACTGGCGAGAGGCACGCATTTCGATTTCGATTGGCGCCCCATCCGCCCTCGCGATGTCGGCGCAAGGCGCCGCAGAGGCGCGCACCACCAGTAGAAATCCTACATCCTGTATTAATTTTTCTTGACACCCCACAACACCTAGTGTTACGGTAAATCCACTTTGATGGCATCCGGGAAGGGAGTGCAATGATGTTACCTCAACGGTACGTCGTTCTCCGGTCCCTGACCAGTCGCCTCGTCGAGCGCTGCATCTCTGCTTCTTCTTCTCGCCGCGCACAGGCCCCCCGAGGTGCTATAATCCGAAATCGAGGATGCCCCCCGAATGCTCATACGGGTGCGTTCGTCGAATGAGGTGGTGGAGTGAGTCATCAAGTCGGGTAGCGGAGGCGGGATGCGTCATCCGCAAAGGAGCGGCTCAATGCAGACAGACAAGGCCATCTTCGAGAAATTGATTCGTGAAGATCGGGCCGCACGCGAGGCCCTAGACTGGCACGGCACCTTCCTCGAATATCTCGAACTCATTCGCGAAGATCTGACCATTCCCAAGCTCGCGCACGCGCGCTTGTACGACCTGATCATGAAGCCCGGCGCGAGCGACATCCTCGAATCCGAGGAAACCCGCGTGAAGCGCCTCTTCAAAGACGAACCGGTTCGAGTCTACAACTTCTTCTCGGACGAGTTCTTCGGCATCGAAAAGACCGTGGCGCAGATCGTGCGCTACTTTCATTCGGCGTCCCTGAAGGGAGAGGAGAGCCGACAGGTTCTCTACCTGATGGGGCCCGTGGGCTCGGGAAAGAGTTCCCTGGTCGAGCGTCTCCAGCGGGGTCTCGAGGAGGTGGAGCCGGTCTATGCGATCGACGGTTGCCCCATGAACGAGGAGCCGCTGCACCTCCTCCCTCGTCACCTGAGACGCGAGTTCGAGAAGATGCTCGGCGTGCACATCGAGGGCGATCTTTGTCCCGTGTGTCGGTTCCGGCTCAAGGAGGAGTTCGGCAATCGATACGAGGAGGTGCCGGTCGGCGTGCGCTCCTTCTCGAAGCGCAACCGAAACGGAATCGGCGTCGTGCCCCCGGTGGACCCCAACAACCAGGACACCTCCGTGTTGATCGGCAGCGAGGACATCTCCAAGCTCGACCTGTACTCTGAGGGTGACCCGCGAGTGCTCGACCTCAACGGCGCGTTGAACGTCGGAAATCGAGGCATGGTCGAGTTCATCGAGGTTTTCAAGAACGAGACCGAGTATCTGCACGCGATGATCACGGCGACCCAGGAGAAGGTCATGCCCGCGCCCGGGCGTCACGGGATGGTCTACGTCGACACCGTCATCATCGCTCACTCCAACGAAGCGGAGTGGCAGAAGTTCAAGGCGGATCACACCAACGAGGCGATCCTGGACCGGATCGTCGTCGTCAAGGTGCCCTACAACTTGCGCTTGTCGGAAGAGATCAAGATCTACCGGAAGATCATCCGTCATTCCGACTTCCACGCACACGTGGCGCCGCACACGCTCGATGTCGCTTCCATGTTCGCCATTCTCTCGCGACTGGAAGCGACGCCGAAGTGCGATTTGATGACGAAGCTCAAGCTCTACAACGGGGAAGAAGTCATCGAGAAGGGACGCACCAAGAAGCTGGACGTGCGCGAGCTGCGCGACGACGCGAAGCGGGAGGGCATGAGCGGGATCTCGACGCGGTTCATCATGAAGGCTCTCGACAACGCCCTCTCCGACAACTTGAGCGGCAACTGCATCAACCCGATCAACGTCCGCGAAGCCCTGATCAACATGGTGAAGGACGCGGATCTGGCGGATGACACGCGCAAGCAGTACCTCGAGTTCCTGCAGGACGTTCTGCACAAGGAATACCTCGACCTGCTGGAGAAGGAGATCACGAAGGCGTTCGTGTACTCCTACCAGGAGCAGGCCGAGTCCCTGTTCCAGAACTATCTCGATCATGCCGAGGCGTACGTGAACAAAACAAAGGTGCGCGACCGAAACACCAAGGAGGAATTGCAGCCCGACGAAGGGTTCCTCAAATCCATCGAGGAGCAGATCGCCATCATCGGCTCCGCCGCCGACGGCTTCCGACAAGAAGTGATCGCCTACCTGTGGGCGGCGAGCCGCCGCGGCGCAAAGGTCTCGTATCAGAGCTACGAGCCGCTGCGTGAAGCGATCGAAAAGCGACTGATGACCTCCGTTCGCGACATCAGCCGCATCATCACCAAGGCACGCACGCGCGACGAGGAGCAGACGGATAAGTACAACGCGATGGTTCAGAACCTGCTCGAGAACGGGTACTGCCCGAGCTGCGTCGACGTCGTGCTCAAGTACGCGGCGAACAATCTGTGGAAGGACTGATGCGCGGGGCCCCGAAGCGCGACGCCGCGAGGCGCGTTTCGGGCTCCGCCGGATGTTTCCATGTCTTTCGTCGATAGTGTCTTTCGCCCTTTTCAACCCTCCGACGCCGAGCGCAGCGATCGCGCCGCAGGCGATCGGGCCCGACATCGCGAGAAGGTCCGCCAGGCGATCCGCGAGAACATTGCCGATATCATCGCCGAGGAATCGATCATCGGAAAGGACCGCGATCGGATCATCAAGGTGCCCATCCGGGGCATCAAGGAATATCGCTTCATCTACGGGAATCAGGCGCCCGGCGTCGCCCAAGGCAACGGCAACTCGGAGCCAGGGCAGGTCGTGGGACAGCAGGACGGAGAAGGGGATGGCCAGCCCAAGCGGGCCGGGGACCGCCCAGGCATTGATTACTACGAAACCGACGTCAGCCTGGAGGAGCTCATCAACTTGATGTTCGAGGATCTCGAGCTGCCCGATCTCGAACGCAAGCGACTGAGGGAAATCCCCGCTGCGCGCCTGACGAAACGCAAGGGCTACCGACAGGTCGGCATCCGCGTCCGGTTGGACAAGCGCCGCACCGTGCGTGCCAAGCTGCGTCGGCGTCTGGCCACGGGTCGAGTGCAGGCCACGGGCCGAGCGCAGGAGGACGAGTCGCGGGAAGACGGGCCGCGGTTCCCGTTCCACGACGACGATCTGACGTACCGCCACGTCGTCGACGACGTGAAGGAGGAGTCGAACGCCGCGGTGTTCTGCATCATGGACACCTCGGGCTCCATGGACACCATGAAGAAGTATCTGGCGCGCAGCTTCTTCTTCCTCCTGTACCAGTTCATTCGCTCCAAGTACCGCAACGTCGAGATCGTCTTCATCGCCCACCACACCGCAGCCAAGGAAGTCACGGAAGAGGAATTCTTCCACAAGGGAGAGTCGGGCGGCACCCTCATCTCCTCCGGTTATCAGAGAGCGCTGGAGATCATCGCCGAGCGGTACCACCCCTCGATCTGGAACAACTATGCGTTCCACTGCTCCGACGGAGACAACTTCGACGCCGACAACGCGGCGGCCCTGCGGACCGCGAAGGAGCTCACGGAGATGTGCAACCTCTTCGGCTACGGAGAGATCAAGCCCCTCGGATCGCGCTACTACGAGAGCTCGATGCTCAACATCTTCCGCCGTCTCGACGCCGACAACTTCCAGACCGTGCTGATCGAGCGCAAAGAGGACGTGTGGCCGAGCTTCAAGGCTCTCTTGGCGAAGGATCGAGCGCGCGAGACACCGAGCTGAGCCGGCACCCCATGGCGAGCAGCGACGCGAAAGAGCTCGAAGCTTGGGACGCGCGCATCCGAGAAAGGGTCGCGGAGTTCGGTCTCGATTGCTACCCGCAGGAGTTCGAGATCTGCGATCACAACCAGATGCTCGGGTACATGGCCTACTCGGGGATGCCCTCTCACTACCCGCACTGGTCGTACGGCAAGTCGTTCGAGAAGCTGAAGACCCTCTACGACTACGGCGTCTCGGGGCTGCCGTACGAGATGGTCATCAACTCCAATCCGGCGCTCGCCTATCTCATGCGCGACAACTCGCTGTTGCTCAACATCCTGACCATCGCCCATGTCTACGGGCACAACGATTTCTTCAAGAACAATTTCACCTTCCGCTCGACGCGGGCCGAGTACATGCTGTCCAGCTTCAAGGCTCACGCGACGCGTGTTCGGCGTTACGCGGAGGATCCCGGCATCGGCATCGACAAGGTCGAGGCGATCCTCGACGCCGCCCACGCGCTCTCCCTGCAATGCCGGCGCAACCTTGCCATCCACAAGGTCACGCCCGAAGAGGCGCGGCAAGCGGCCCGAGACGCCGCGCAACCGCCACCGGACCCCTTCCAGAACATCCACCGCAGCCCCGAGCAGGTGGAGCCCGACCTACGGAGGGTTCCCCTGATTCCGGACGAAGACCTGCTCCTCTTCGTCCGCGACCACAATCCGTTCCTTGCCGAGTGGGAGAAGGATCTGCTGACGATCGTCCACGAAGAGGCGCAGTACTTCATTCCGCAGATCGAGACCAAGATCATGAACGAGGGCTGGGCTTCATACTGGCACAAGCAGATTTTGGACAGCCTGGAGCTTCCCCCCGATCTCGGAATCGAGTTCGTGGTGCGGCACAACCAGGTCGTGCGACCTCACGAGGGTGGCATCAACCCCTATCATCTGGGCCTGCGGATCTGGGAAGATCTGCGGCGCCGTTACGACGAGGCCCCTCCTCCCGGCGAGAAGCGGCCGCCGCTCGCCGCAGACGGCACCGAGATGCTCTTCGCGGTCCGGGAGACCGACCGCGACGCGTCCTTCCTGCGCCGCCACCTGACGGAACAGCTCATTCGCGAGCTGGATCTCTTCCGGTACCAGTCAAAGGGGGAAGATCTGGTCATCACCAACGTCGGCGACGAAGAGGGCTGGCGCGAGGTGAAGAGCACCTTGATCGCCAACGTCGGCATGAACGCCGTGCCGGTGATTCGCGTCGTCGACGGCGACAGCGGCGGAAAGAGGGGGCTCTATCTGGAGCATGTTCACGACGGGCGCGATCTCCACCCCGAGTACGCGGAGAAGACCCTGGCGTTCGTCCACACATTGTGGCAGCGAGAGATCCTGCTGGAGACGGTCCTCAACGGCAAGCCGTCTCTGCTCGTACACAACGACCGAGGGTTCTCCGTCAAGGCGCGCTGAGCCCAGCCGTCCGGAACCACCGCCGAACACGCTGGTTCCGGCGAACCCGTTCTGCTATCCACGGCCGTCGGGAGGTCCGGGCGCATGCCGATCTACGAGTATTGCTGCAGAAAGTGCGGCAAACGCTTTTCGGTTTTGACATTGCGCGCCAGTGAACGGGTGTCGCCCCAGTGCGCAAGGTGCGGGAGCCGCGACGCCGATCGCCTGCTGTCCCGCTTCGCGATGCCCAAGTCCGAGGAAGCACGGCTGGAGTCGCTGTCCGATCCCGGTCGGCTCGGAGACCTGGACGAGAGCGATCCCAAGAGCGTGGGGCGCTGGATGCGGAGAATGGGGCGCGAGATGGGCGACGACCTCGGCGGGGCGGACTTCGACGAGATGGTCGAAGAGGTGGAGGGCGGGGCAACGGGCGGGGACGACGGCGACGATTCGTGAGGAATCCGCCGTCGAATCACGAGACCAGGGCTACCGCCAGCGCCGCGATCGCATCGCCACGCCCGACGGCGCCCAGTCCTTCCGTGCTCTTCGCCTTGAGACTGACCCTCTCCACCGCAACGCCGAGCAGGTCCGCCAGACGACGGCGCATCCGATCGAAGTGGGGTCCGAGCTTGGGACGCTCCGCCAGAACGGTCACGTCGACGTTCTCGATCGAGTGCCCGCGCGCCTGCAGCAGGGCGACGACCTGTCGAAGGAGTACGGCGCTGTCGGCGCCGCGCAGGCTCGGGTCGGTATCCGGAAAATGAGTGCCAATGTCTCCCGCCGCGACGGCGCCGAGCAGCGCGTCGGCGAGTGCGTGCAGGACCACGTCTGCGTCCGAATGACCGAGCAGGGAGCGATCGAATGGAACGTCGACGCCAGCGAGGCGGAGAGGTCCTCCTTCGACGAGCCGGTGAATGTCCCACCCCTGACCGACGCGGCTCAACGCTGCGTCCCTCCCCGCTCCCGGAGTCCGCGCCGGTCGCGCGCGCCGCGCTTCACAGCGGCGCCTGCGCGCTCGCCTCGTCCGACCTCAGCAACGCAACCCGAACGCGCGAGCCCTCCTCGAGAAGAGCGATCTGTGCCGGCGCGACGATCAAGCCGTCGCCGAGGGAGAGGGACCGCAACACACCAGAGCTCTGCGTGCCGGTCGATCGAGCCCGGAGATCGTCGGGCGGCCCATCGAGCCGGCAGCGGATGAACTCGGTCAGACCGGGCGCCTTCGGGAGCGCTTCCGCCATGGTGGCCGAAGTCGTCGGAAGATGAACCCGTTCCAGTCCCATCATCATCCGCAAGGCCGGCATCACGTAAACGTAGAAGCAGACCATGCTCGAGACGGGGTTGCCGGGCAGCCCGAAGACCGGCGTCTGATCGCGGACACCGAAGGTCAACGGCTTGCCCGGCCGTTGCGCGACCTGCCAAAAGCGTTCCTCCACTCGCAGCTCACGCAGGATCGACCGAACGTAGTCGAAGCTCCCCACCGAGACGCCCCCGGTCGACAGCACGACATCGGCGCGAAAAGCTTCTTCGAAGGCGGTGCGGATCAGCTCGGGCCGGTCGCGCACGATACCGGCCATCACCGGGACGCCCCCCGCCTCCTCAACGGCGGCCGCCAGCGCATAGGCGTTGCTGTTGACGATCTGCCCGCGACCGAGCGGCTGACCGGCGTCGACCAGCTCGTCGCCCGTCGCCAGAATCGCCACGCGCGGCCGGCACGAGACCCGAATCGCCGTCACGCCGATCGACGCCAGCAGTCCGATGTCCGCGGGTCGCAGCCGCCGACCGCGATCGAGCACCACCTCGCCGGCGCGTACATCTTCCCCGGCGTGGCGGACGTTCGCCCCCCGCCTCGCTGCGGCGCTGATTTCCACGGTCCCGTCCGCATCCCTGGTGTCCTCGACGCGGACCACGGTATCGGCTCCGTCCGGCATCGGCGCACCCGTCATGATCTTCGTCGCCGTGCCCGGCTCCACCGAGCAGCTCGGAAAGCCGCCCGCGCCGACGGTCTCGAGGACTCGAAGCCGCACCGGGCGCTCGGGGCTCGCCTCCCCGACATCGGCGCCCCGGACGGCGTATCCGTCCATCGCGGAGTTGCGGAAGGGAGGCACGTCCCTCGCCGCACACACCCCGTCGGAGAGGACTCGGCCGGTGGCGCGGGGCAGGGCTACCTGTTCGCCCCCCAGCCGCGGCAGGTCTCTCAGCACTTGGTCGAGCGCTTCGCGGACACTGATCATCGAGCCGGGGCGGGAAGCTATGCGACCCCATTTCCCTTGTCAACGAGCGGTCGGACCTCTCGGTCGGAGGGTGCGTTCCCCGGGCCCCGTTCTTTGTGTTAATCGACGACTGAGCCGCTTCGCCATGAAACCACGCCCACGCCCCCCCTCCCCGACCGGCACGACGATCCACTGGGAGGACGTTCTCGCCGGCTTCACCGATGCCGTCTTCGTCATGGACGACCGAACGTACGTCGTCCTACTCAACCAGGCGGCCGAGGAGCTGATCGGCAAGCCGCAGGCACGGGTTCTCGACCAGCCCTGCGGCCGGGTCTTCGCGCGGACACCGCTGGTGGCTGAAATGGCCGCGCGCGTCCAGGAGACGGGGCAGAGCGAGTCGCGCAGCGAGGAACAGCTCTTCCGGCGGGGACATCCCCTGCCCGTGCGGCTCACCTGTCTGCCCTTGTGGGAAAAGAACGACCGCGTGCTCGGCACGGCGCTCGTCATCCATGACCTCAGTTACCAACGGACTCTAGAGGAGTCGGCGCGCCGCAACGAGAGCCTGGCCCGCCTCGGCACGATGGTCGCTGGCCTGGCCCACGAGGTGCGCAATCCGCTGGCCGGTATCAAGGGAGCCGCCCAGCTGCTCGCCGCCCGCCTCGGCGGCGACCCCAAGCTGAACGAGTACACCGGCGTCATCACCCTCGAGGTCGATCGTCTGTCCGCTCTCGTCGAGGACCTTCTCACGCTCGGGTCGCCTCCCAAGCCCCGCTTCGCTCCCCTGAACATTCACCGCGTCATTCAACACGTCCTCGTGGTCCTCGGTGAAGAATTGACGCGCCGCGAAATTCATCTACGATGCGAGTTCGACCCGAGTCTCCCGGACATCCAGGGGGATGACGGCCAGTTGAGTCAGGTCTTCTTGAACCTATTGACGAATGCCATGGACGCGATGACCGTCGACGCTACCGCCCGCCCGCCCGACGACACGATCACGATCAGCACCCGCATGGAGAACGACTTCCACATCCTCAGGAGCCACAACCGTTACAGCACCTTCCTGCGCGTGGAGTTCGCCGATCGCGGGGTCGGCATCGAGCCGGGCGACGCGGCCCGCGTGTTCGAGCCATTCTTCACGACCAAGCCGCGCGGAACCGGTCTCGGACTGGCAATCTCGCACCGCATCGTCGCCGAGCACGGCGGCATCCTGCGCGCCGCCCCCAATCCCCCGGGCGGCACGATCTTCACCGTCAGCCTACCGGTCAAGTCGTTCTGAGATGGAATCGCCGAAAGGCAAGATCCTCGTCGCCGACGACGAGCAGTCGATTCGCTGGGTCCTGGCGAAGGCCCTGGAGGAAGTCGGGCACACCGTCGTCCAGGCCTGCGGGGGAAACGAGGCGCTTCAGATGCTCAAGGCGGGAGTCGACCTCGCCTTCGTCGACCTGCGCATGCCCGACATCGACGGGCTGTCGGTTCTCGCCAGCGCGCGCGAATCGGGTATCGCGGCGCCGATCATCATCATCACGGCGCAGAACACGATGGACAATGCCATCGAGGCGATGAAGCGCGGCGCCTACGACTACATCACCAAGCCCTTCAACATCGACGAAGTGCGCTCACTCGCCGGCCGGGCGTTGGAGATGTCGCGGATGTCGACCGACATGCATCGCTTGGAGCGAGAGCTGCGCGGCCGTTTCGAGCTGGGGGTGGCGATCGTCGGAAACAGCCCCGCCATGCAGGAGATCTACAAGACGATCGGCCGCGTGGCGGCGACCGACGCGACAGTGTTGATCCAGGGCGAGAGCGGAACCGGCAAGGAGCTGATCGCCAAGGTGATCCACTATCACTCCAGCCGCTGGAGCGGTCCGTTCATTGCCCTGAATTGCTCTGCGATTCCGCGCGAGCTGCTGGAGAGCGAGCTGTTCGGACACGAACGCGGTGCCTTCACCGGAGCCACGGAACAGCGGCCGGGAAAGTTCGAGATCGCGCAGGGCGGAACGCTACTCCTCGACGAGGTCGGCGACATGCCCCTGGAGCTGCAGGCGAAGCTACTGCGCGTCCTGCAGGAGCGGGAGGTGACCAGGCTCGGCGGCCGCGAGGTGATCAAGGTGGACTGCCGGATCATCGCCGCGACCAACCAGCCTCTCGAGCGCGCCGTAAAGCAGCAGCGCTTCCGCGAGGATCTCTACTTCCGGCTCAAGGTGGTCCCCTTCTTCGTCCCTCCCCTGCGCGAGCGGCGCGGTGACATCCAGGAGCTCGTCAGCTTTTTTCTGCAGAAGATCAACAGCGAGATGGGAACGTCGATCACCGGGCTTTCGACCGAGGCGCGCGACCTGCTCGTTCGACACGATTGGCCCGGCAACGTGCGCGAGCTGGAGAACACGCTGGTTCGGGCGGCGGTGCTGGCGGCGGGACCGACCTTGATGCCCCGCGATCTGGCCCTGGCGACGCAGGAACCGCCACCCCCGATGTACGGAGACATGTCCCTCGAGGAGATCGTACGCCTCAAGCTGCGCGAGTACTTCCGGCAGACGGGAGACGTGGAGCCGTCCGACTTGTACTCCCTGATCATCGAGCGCATCGAGCGCCCGCTGATCGAGCTCACCCTGGAACGCACGAACGGGAACCAACTACAGGCCGCAGCCATCTTGGGCATCAACCGCAACACGTTGCGCAAGAAGATTGCGACGTTGAAGATCACCCCTCGCCGATCGGCAGTCGTGGCCGACCAGCTGTGACGTATCCCTTTCGTTTCCCGACCCCGATCTACCCCATCGTCGACCCGGCTGCTCGCGCGCAGGGCGATGCCGTAGACTTGGCCGACGCGGTGCTGGCCGCCGGCGCCGGCCTGCTGCAGCTGCGCATGAAGGACGCGCCGACAGGTCGCTTCGTCGACGCGGCTCGCGCCGTCAAAACAGTCGCCGATCGCCGAAGCGTCCCACTGGTCGTCAATGACCGGGCCGATATCGCGGCCCTGATCGGCGCCGCCGGCGTGCATCTCGGCCAGGAGGATCTGCCCCCCCACGAGGCGCGACGCATCCTCGGCGAGAGCGCGATCATCGGGTTCTCGACGCACGACCCCGGCCAGGTCGAACAAGCCGGGCGATCCGGTGCCGTCGACTACCTGGCCTTCGGCCCGATCTTCCCGACGCGCAGCAAGGCCAACCCCGACCCGGTGCAGGGCCTGGACGGGCTGCGACGGGCACGACAGCTCTGCTCGCTGCCGCTGGTCGCCATCGGCGGCATTACACGCGACAACCTCGCGGACGTTCTTCGAGCCGGAGCGGATGCAGTCGCCATCATCGGCGCCATCGCCTCCGGCGCCGACCCCACGGAGACGACGCGGGAGCTGCTGCGCGACGCGGCGGCAGCAATGACCGGCGCCGCCCCGGGGCAGACCCTCAGAGCTCGTCGAGCTCGTCGCCGAAGCTGACCTCTTCCGCGGTGCGATTCTCGAACCGCGTGTACTCGGCGAAGAAGGTCAGCGGCACCGAGCCGATCGGCCCGTTGCGCTGCTTGGAGATGATGACCTCGGCGTCGCGCTCGTCCGCGTTCTTGGGATCGTACACATAGGCCCGATAGAGGAACATGATCACGTCGGCGTCCTGCTCGATCGCCCCTGATTCACGCAGATCGGCCATCACCGGCTTCTTGTCCGCCCGCTGCTCGACCTGGCGATTGAGCTGCGAAAGCGCGATGACCGGAACGCTGATCTCCTTTGCGAGCGCCTTGAGAGAACGGGAGATGCTCGAGATCTCCTGCTCACGGCTCTCTGTGGACGAGCCGCGCATCAGCTGGAGATAGTCGACGATGACCAGCCCGAGGTTCGCCTCGCGCTCGCGTTTCAGGCGTCGCGCCTTGGCGCGCAGCTCGAGCACGCTCAGGGCCGGCGTGTCGTCGATGTAGATCGGCGCCTCCGACAGGCGCTCGGCGGCGATCGCCAGCTTGGGGTAGTCGCGCTCTCCGGCGTACCCCGCCCTCACCTTCGACTGATCGACTCGCGCCTCGGAGCAGAGCAGCCGGAACACGAGCTGCTCTTTCGACATCTCCAGGGAAAAGACCGCCGTCCCCGTGCCGGCCTCCATCGCAGCGTGCTGCGCGATGTTGAGCGCCAAGGCGGTCTTCCCCATGCTCGGACGCCCGGCGATGATGACGAGATCCCCGGGCTGCAGGCCGGCGGTCTTCTTGTCGAGGTCGACGTATCCGGTGGGAACGCCGGTGACCAGCTCCTTCCGTTCGTAGAGCTGCTCGACCGCCTTCATCGACTCGATGACGATGTCGCGCAACCGCGCGAAGGACGGGCGGGTCTTGCGCTCGGAGATTTCGAAGATGCTGTGCTCGGCCTCGTCGAGAAATTTCTCGACGTCCGCCTGGGGCTCGTAGCAGCGCGAGGCGATCTCGGTGGTTGTCTGCATGAGAGTGCGCAGGATCGCCCGGTCCTTGACGATGCGGGCGTAGTAGCCGACGTTCGCCGCCGTCGGCACACGTTCCGCGAGCTCGGCCAGGTAGGCCGCCCCTCCGACGTCCTGCAGCTCGTTTCGGCTCCGCAGGGCGTCCGCCAGCGTCACCAGGTCGACCGGCTCGTGGCGTTCGCTGAGGCTCAAGATCGCCCGCATGATCTTGCGATGCACCTCGCGGTAGAAGTCCTCCGGGATGAGGATCTCGAGCGCGCGATCGAGAGCCGTGTTGTCGAGCAGCACGCCGCCGATGACGGACTCCTCCGCCTCGGTGCTGTGCGGGGGAAGCTTGCGCGCGCTGTCGTCGGCCATGTCGAAGGGACAGCACCATAGGGCAAAGAGCGGCTGCCGGCAATCGAGCCGGCCGCGGAGCGAAAGCGCCCTCCCCGCCCCGGCACGAACGCGCGACTTCGTTGGGCGCGGCTCGCGCTCGTGCTACATGCTCGTCGCATGGAAACCATCACCATCGACGATTTCCGCCGCCTCGATCTCCGCGTCGCGACGATCACCGCGGCGCAGCCGCACCCGCAAGCCGACCGACTGCTCGTTCTGACCGTCGATCTGGGCGGAGAACAGCGCCAGCTCGTCGCCGGCATCCGCGCCCACTACGAGGTCCAGGATCTGCCGGGAAAGCAAGTGGTGGTCGTCGCCAACCTCGCTCCGGCAACCCTGCGCGGGGTGCAGAGTCAGGGCATGGTCCTAGCCGCCACCGACCCCGACGGGCACCTGGCTCTGGTCGGCCCGCAGGCTCACGTCGGCCCCGGATCGCCGGTGCGCTGACGATTTTCCCCTCCCCGGACCCGATTTCCGATTGACAGGCTGCCCTATTTGGCTGAAAGTACGCGTAGTTAGATCTGGACCTTGCCTGTGGTGGATGAGGTGGCTGATGCATGATCGAAGAGCACTGAGGCTAGCCGTTCTGTTGTTCTCCCTGACCTGGGCCGGCCTGGTGAACGCGGCGCCGGTCCGGGAGCTGGGCAGGGTCACGGCGAAGGCCGCGATCCTCATCGACAACCAGAGCGGACAGGTGCTGTTCGCCCGGAATCCGCATCTGCGGCTTCCCCCGGCGAGCACGACGAAGATCCTCAGCGCTCTGGTGGCCGAACGCAGCGGCGCGCTGGACCGCACGGTCCGAGTCAGCCGCTACGCGAGCTCGATGCAGCCGTCCAAGATCTATCTGAAGGCGGGCTGGGAGATGAGCAACCGCGATCTCCTCTACGCCATCCTCCTGAACTCCGCCAACGACGCCAGCGTCGCCTTGGCCGAGGGGATCGCCGGATCGGTCCCGGAGTTTGCGAGACAAATGAACGCTGCGGCTCGCTCCGTCGGGGCGGCGGATTCGCATTTCGTCAATCCCAACGGACTGCCCGCCAAGGGCCACTACTCCAGCGCGTACGACCTCGCCAGGATCATGCAGGAAGTTCTGCGCTCCCCTCACCTGCGGCAGGTCCTCAACACGGACTCCACGATCATTCACCCGCGCGGCTCGACGCGAAGAATCCACCTCCACACCAGAAACCGATTCCTG
This sequence comes from uncultured bacterium, assembly GCA_963721115.1. Classification (GTDB taxonomy): domain Bacteria; phylum Desulfobacterota; class Binatia; order HRBIN30; family CADEER01; genus CAVRIA01. The sequence goes on along the minus strand of CAVRIA010000006.1, from coordinate 978,409 downwards.
TCCCGCCAGGACATGCACGTGATCGGGAAGACCGGATGGACGCGCGCAGCGCGCAAGTGTTTCGTCGGCGCCGCGTCGTCGGGGGGGCACGAGATCATCGTCGCGATGCTGGGCTCGAACGATCTGTGGGGAGACCTGGATCATCTCCTCGACTACGGCCTGACGCTGCCGCCCGCGGCATGGCCCGCCGAGGCCGCCGTCCAGCAGGCTTCCGCCGAGGCGCCGAGCGCCCCGGTCGCCGTGTCGAACGAACCGGGCCCAGAAGACCGGACGGAGGCGACAGCACAGGCAGAACCGGAGGACGGATCGCAGGCGTGGCGTTCCGGCGGGAAAGAGGCCGCTGCTCCGGAGGAGCAGGGTTCCGCAGCGGACGTCCGCGCCGACAAGAAGTTCCGATACCACATTCGCCTGGCCTCGTTCGCCACGCGTTCCCGCGCCGTTCGACTGCGGCAACAGGTGACCGAGCGCGGCTACACCGCGGCCGTCGAGCGCTCGCGAGCCGGCCAGCGCACGATGTACCGGGTGACGGTGCGCAACTTCGCATCGCGCGCTTCAGCGCGGCGGGCGGCGCGAGCCCTCGGAGCGGCCTTCAGCATCGACCCACTGATCTTCGCCAACCGCATCTGACCCGCGGCACCGCGAGTCGCCGTCAACCGATCATCTCGGCCCGAACCTTGCGCAGCAGCGCGATGTTGTCCGCGTGGCCGGTCATGCGGGCGATGATACGGCCCTGGATGGGGCGCCCCAGCAAGTAGAAATCGCCCATGATGTCGAGGATCTTGTGGCGAGCCATTTCCTCCGGAAAGCGCAGGGCGGTATTCACCACCTTCTCGTCGTCGATGAGGACGCAGTTGTCGAGGCGGCCGCCGCTCGCCAACCCCATCGCCGCCATCGCCTTCATGTCCTTGACGAAGCCGAAGGTCCGGGCCGGCGCGATCTCCTCCTTGTACGACTCCGGACCGCGGTGGACGTATGTGTACTCCTGTCGGCCGACCGGCTCCGGGTAGAGCAGCGTGTAGCTGATGCTGAAGTCATCCGCGGGCTCGATGGTGATCGACTCGCCCGCCTGGCCATCGCCCCCGGCGGTCAGTGTCCGGTCGATGGCGATCGCCTCGACCTCGCCCGGCTGATCCTCGATCCCGGCGCTCTCCAGCAACCGGCAGAACTCGACCGCCGAGCCGTCCATGGCCGGGACCTCCGCCTGTACCTTGATCAGGATGTTGGTGATGCCGAAAGCGTGCAGCGTCGCCAGGAGATGCTCCACGGTAGCGACCGTCATCCCCTGTCCGTGCAGGGTCGTGGCGTAGCCGGTCGAGTCGACGTAGTCGAGGTGAGCCGGGACGCCCGCCGCACTGGACAGGCTGGCGAACAAGACGCCGCGCCCCGGCGGAAGCGGGTGCAGGATGAGACCGGACTTGACCCCCGTGTGCAGACCATGCCCGCTGCCGATGACAGAGCGGCCGATCGTTCGCTCGGGTCGCCGCGAAGAGCCGGAAACCGCTGCCCGGATCGCGCCGCCCGCACTGGGCATCGCCATCTCTTCCGCCGAGCCCGCTTCGGTCAGGGCGGCGCGGTGCTCGAGCGCGCGCTCCACGACGTGCAGCAACGCCTCGATCGAGAAGGGCTTCTCGATGAAGTCGAAGGCTCCCAGCTTGGTCGCGCGCACGGCCGTCTCGATGCTCCCGTGCCCGGAGATCATCACCACCTCGGGACGCCCCGGCTCTCCCCGCAACAGGTGCAACAGCTCGATCCCGTCGATCTCGGGCATCCACACATCGAGCAGAACGAGGTCGGGGCGCTCGCGCCGTACCAGATCCAGGGCGCTACGGCCGTTCTCCGCCTCGAGAACACGCAAGCCCTCGTCGTTCAGCACGCCGCGCAGGGAAGCGCGGATCTCGCTCTCGTCGTCCACTACCAGTACGGTCGGCATCGATCCTCCTCACGCGCGCGCAGCGGCGGCCGCCAGGGGAACCGTTCGCCGCAGCGGGAACTCCACCACCAGGCGCGTCCCCCGCGGCTCGTTGTCGCGCATCCGCAGGTAAGCCTGGTGATCGGCGACGATCGCCGAGACGATCGCCAGGCCGAGCCCGGTTCCGTCCTTCTTGGTCGAAAAGTAGGGCTCGAAGGCGCGCGCCTTGACCTCGGCGCTCATCCCCGGCCCGTTGTCCGCGACCTCCAGTCTCGCCACCCCGATGCGCCGGTCGTAGGCGGTCAGCAGCTCGACCCGCCCTCCCCCCTCGGCATCGCGACAGGCGGTGACGGCGTTGTCCAGCAGATTGACGATGACCCGCTTCACGGCATCCGGGTCGATCTCGACGAGCGGCAGGACGGGATCGGCGATGAAGCGAAAGGCGACATCGCGGTGCGCTTCCCGGAACAGGACGACCGCTTCCTCGACGACCGAGTTCAGATCGCGCGGTGACACCTCGACCGCGGGCAGGCGCGCGAACGTGGAGAACTCGTTCACCAGGCGCTTCAGTTGCTCGACCTGCCCGATGATCGTGCGGGTGCACTCCTCGAACAGGGTCTCTTCCTCTCCGCTCAGCTGTGCACCGTACTTCTTGCGGAGGCGCTGGGCGGAGAGCTGGATCGGGGTCAGGGGATTCTTGATCTCGTGCGCGATCCGGCGCGCCACCTCGCGCCAGGCCTCCATCCGCTCGACCCGCAGAAGATACGTGACGTCCTCGAGAAAGAGGATGATTCCGCGCGGCTCTCCGTTCTCGTCGCTCAGCGTGGTCGCCGTGATCCAGGCGCTCATCACGCGCGGCCCACCGGTCAGCCGGACCTGACGCTCGGCGCGTTCCTGATGGCCCTCTTCCAGACGCGAGATCAGCTCCCCGACGCCCTCCAGGTCCGGGCGACAGAAGACCTCGCGCCACTCGCGCCCCCGCACCTCACCGGTTTCGATGCCGAGCATCCCTTCCGCCGCCGGGTTGAGGGTCGCCAGCCTGCCGGACGGATCGACCGACACGACGCCGGCCGTGATGTTGGCCAGGATGTTCTCGATGTACCGGCGCCGCTCTTCGAGGGCGGAGTGGATCGTGTCCAGCTCCGCCGTCATCTGATTGAACGACGTCACCAGGGTGCCGATCTCCTCGTCGCCCCCCGCCTGCGCGCGGTAGCTCCAGTTCCCCTGCGCGACCTCGTGCATACCCTCTCCCAGGCGCTGGATGGGCACGGTGATCCCTTTCGCGAAATAGAACCCGAACCAGGTACCGGAGAACAGGACCACCAACGTAATGAGCAGAAAGGTCAGCGTATATCCGTTGCGGATGGGCTGCTTGAGCATGTTGAGCTGGCGGTATTCTTCGTACGATCGCGCCGTGCGGCGCGCCCCGCGCGCGATCGAGCGCGGCACCACGCGGTCCACCACGACGGCCCCGGCCGTGCCGCCGCCCGGACCGTGGACCGGCATCCCCGCGCGCACGACGTCGCTGCGGGCGGCTCCCTGGGTGCGGGCGAAATCGCGCCCCTGCTGCAGCGCGGCGAGATCCTCGGGTGTGATCGCCGCCGGCCGAGCGCGAAGCCTGGCGACCTGCGACGAGGCGACGGGCTGGCCGGCGACGAGAACCTGCACGCCGTCCAGCTTCAGCTCCTGCCGCCGGGTGTCGACGAAGCGCTGCAAGTCGGCGCGCGCTCCGTCGGCGAGGAGACCCCGTTCCTCGATCTGGCGACTCAGCCCCTTGGCGAAGTGGAGCGCGTCGTCACCGAGCTGCTCGTAGTACCGGTGCGCCACCTCCATCGAGCCGGCCATCGCACTCTGGACGCGCACGTTGAACCAGTTGTCGATAGCCGTGCTGAGGAAGCCCTCGGCCACCAGGAACAGGAGCATGGTCGGAAACAGCGACAGGCTGACGAACGCCAGGACCAGGCGGATACGCAGGCGCGATCCCAGAATGCCGCGGCGGCGCTCGAAGATCAGCTTCACCAGATTGCGGGAGACGAGAAAGACGAGCAGCACCAGGAGGATCAGGTTCAGGTTGATGAGCAGGAAGAAGATGACGTTGCCGGACAGCGAGGGGCCGTTGCTGAACTCCGGCAGGCGCGTCTCGAAGACGGCGAAGACGACGAAGGCGACGGCCGTCACCAGGATGAGGATGGCTTCCCGGCGGCGGCGACGCACCTCGTCCGCGGGGAGCGCGCGGCGGCCGGCGTCCCGCCTGTCAAGCGATTCTGGCATGGTTCGCTCGGCGCGTCCTCGAATCCTATTTCCCGGCTCGACCGCTGGCAAGGGCCACAGCCGGACCAGCCGCCCCGCCCGTCCTCCTCAGCGGCGGAAGAACCAGAACAGCGCGCTCAACAAGAGGCTGAGCAGCAAACAGGTCGCGAGAGGAAAATAGAATCGAAAGTCCCCCCGTTCGATCACGATGTCACCGGGCAGGCGGCCGAGCCAGGGCAGCTTCCCGGACAAGGCGAGTAGGGCACCCAGGGCGAAGATCGCCGCCCCGAACAGCATGAGAGCCCTGCTCAGACCGGTCATCCTCCGAAGAGCTTCCCCTGCGAAATCGCCGGAGCGGCGCTCGCCTTGCGGCCGAAGTGGTCGAAGGCGAGCGCCGTGGCCATGCGTCCTTTCGGAGTGCGGCTCAGATAGCCCTCCTGGATCAGGAAGGGCTCGTAGACATCCTCGATCGTGTCGCGCTCCTCGCCGATGGCCGCCGCCAGGGTTTCGACCCCCACCGGGCCGCCGGCGAACTTGTCGATGAGCGTCAGCAACAAGGCGCGATCCATGCGGTCGAAGCCGCGCCGGTCCACCTCGAGCAGGGCCAGGCCCTGCTCGGCGACGGGACCGGTGATGGCCCCCTCGGCCCGCACCTGCGCGAAGTCGCGAACGCGTCGCAGAAGCCGATTGGCGACGCGCGGCGTGCCACGCGCGCGGCGGGCGATCTCATTCGCTCCCTCGTCGTCGATGGGGACGCCGAGGATGGAAGCCGAGCGAGTGATGATCTCGGCCAGCTCGCCGGCATGATAGAACTCGAGCCGCAGGCTGACACCGAAGCGATTGCGCAGCGGCGAGGTGAGGAGGCCCGCCCGCGTCGTCGCCCCGACCAGCGTGAAGCTCTTCAAATCGAGCTTGATCGAGCGCGCCGACGGGCCCTGCCCGATCATCACGTCGATCTGGAAGTCCTCCATCGCCGGGTACAGGATCTCCTCCACCACGTGGTTCAAGCGGTGGATCTCGTCGATGAAGAGAACGTCCCCCGTCTCCAGGTTGGTGAGCAGCGCGGCCAGATCTCCCGGTCGCTCGATCACGGGCCCGGAGGTCGCTCGAATGCTCACCCCCATCTCGCGCGCGATCACGTAGGCGAGGGAAGTCTTACCGAGGCCCGGGGGTCCATAGAGCAGCACGTGGTCCAGGCTGTCGCCCCGCCCCCTCGCGGCCTCGATCGCCACCCGGAGGTTCGCCTTCACCGACTCCTGCCCGATGTAATCCCCGAGGCTGCCGGGGCGCAGCGTGTTGTCTAGAGAGGCGTCCTCGTCGCCGGAGCGCCCCGAGACCAACCGGTCCGCTGTTTGCTCTTCGCTCATGAGCTCAGGCGCCGCAGCGCCTCCCGTATCACCTCGGCCAGCTCGGTGCTGCCGCTTCCGGTCACCTCCCGAACCACCCGCTCCGCATCGCCCTGACGATAGCCGAGATTGACGAGCGCAGAAACCGCCTCCGCGCCGGGCCCGCCGCGGCTGCGTCCGTTCGCCGTCGGCTTCGCCGCCTGCAGCAGGCGGGCCCGGTCCTGCAGCTCGACGACCAGCCGCTCCGCCGTCTTCTTGCCGATGCCGGGGACGGAGACCAGCCGGGCGACGTTGCCCTGCGCCAGCGCCTCCAGCAGCTCCGACGCCGGCAGGCCGGACAGGATGTTGAGGGCCATGCGCGGCCCGACCCCCGATACCGCCAGCAGCGCTCCGAACAACGACTTCTCGTCCGCATTCAGGAATCCGAACAGCTCGAGGGCGTTCTCGCGCAGATGCGTATGAATCGCCAGCTCGACCCGTTCCCCCTCCTCCGGTAGAGCCGCAAAGGCGTTGAGCGAAACCATGACCCGGTAGCCCACGCCGTGCACGTCGACGATCAACGCGTCGGGGGCCTTGTGCGCGAGCTGTCCGACCAGGCGCGCGATCATCGTCGCCAGGAGGTTCGAGCGCGCCCGGGGGCGCGTCCGCCGAGGGCCGCGTGTCTCTCCAGCGTGGCCTGGAAGCGGCTGGCGTGCACGTGGCACAGCGCCGCGCCCAGGGCATCCGCCTCGTCGGCTTCGAGCGGCGCGTCGACGCCGAGCAGTCGCCCCACCATCAGCTGCATCTGCGACTTCGCCGCGCGCCCGCTTCCCGCCACGGCGATCTTGATCTGTGCCGGCGCATACTCGACCACGGCGACTCCGGCACCGGCGGCGGCTACCATGACGGCCCCCCGGGCCTCTCCGAGGCGAAACGCGGTCTGGACGTTGTCGCCGACGAAGCTCTGCTCCAGGCTGACGGCGCAGGGCGCGAAGCGCTCACAGATCTCGCACAGCGCCCGATGGATGAACGCCAGTCGGTCGGCCCTCGATCCGCGCGCCCGGACGACGCCGCTGGCGACGTGGAGGACCGCCTGGCCGCACTGCTCGACCACGCCCCATCCGGTGACGACCGTGCCCGGATCGACGCCGAGCACGCGCCTCGCCGTTTCGCCCTCCGTGCTCGCCCGTACCCGAGACGACCGCACCACCCACCTCCCCGAGTCGGCCCCGACGGGCCACATGCGTTCAAGCTGCGCTGAGCCGTTCGAGCTCTTCCTGTGGAATGTCGATGTTGGAGGCGACGTCCTGAACGTCGTCGTGCTCCTCCAGCTCGTCGAGCAGCTTCAACGTCTGCTCCGCCGAGGAGCCGGTCAGGCTCACCGTGTTCTGCGGGACCATGGCCACCTCGGCACCGCTGACCGCGATACTCGCCTTCTCCAGCGCCTCCTTCACCGCGTCGAAGCCGTCCGGAGGCGTGCTCACCTGAAACTGGTCGTCGGCGTCCGACACGTCGTCCGCCCCCGCTTCCAGGGTCACTTCGATCAGGCGGTCCTCCTCGACCGCCGACTTGTTCACCAGAATCTGGCCGCGCTTCTGGAACATCCAGGCGACGCAGCCCGTTTCCCCCATGCTCCCCCCGTGCATGGTGAACAGGCGGCGGATCTCCGACACGGTGCGGTTGCGGTTGTCGGTCAGGACGTTGACCAGGACCGCCGCCCCGCCCGGCCCGTACCCCTCGTACTGAATCTCCTCGTATTGCTGGCCCTCCAGCTCGCCCGTGCCCTTCTTGATCGCCCGGTCGATGTTGTCGTTCGGCATGCTGTTCTGCTTGGCCGTCAACACCGCCGTCCGCAGCCGCGGGTTGGCGTTGATGTCTCCGCCCCCGGCGCGCGCCGCCACCGTGATCTCCTTGATCAGCTTGGTGAACAGCTTGCCCTTCTTGGCATCCTTGGCTGCCTTCTTGTGCTTGATGGTGCTCCACTTGGAATGACCCGACATGACTGCTCCTGCAGGGGAAATCTTCTCGATGGTTAGCATAGGGGCGGCGCGGAAGTAAACGCGAACCGCACGCCTCGACGCCGACCGAGCATCCCATTTCGACGCGGCCACGCCGATGCGGACGCGGAGTCAGCCCGGCTCGCGCTTCACCAGCCCCCGCTCCCGGGCGTAGTCAAGCAACAGGTCGTGCAACAGGCTGCGGCCGCGCGAGAGGCGCGACCGGACGGTCCCGATCGGGCAGCCGATCACCCCGGCCGCCTCCTCGTAGGTGAGATCCTGAACGTCGACCAGCACGATCACGTCGAGGAAGTCCGGCGGCAGCTGTCCGAGCGCCGACTCGACCTCCGCATCCAGGAGCAGGGAGAACACCTGATCCTCCGGGTCGGCGCCGGCGCCGGCGCCGATCGTTGACTCGGGGGCGAATGCCGCGTCGTCGAACTCCAACGTGCGCAGCGCGCGCTGGCGCTCCCGATAGCGGTTGCGAAAGGCGTTGTGCAGGATGGTCAGGAGCCAGGCCTTGCAGTTGGTCCCCGGCGTGAATTGGCCCCAGAAGCGGTAGGCCCGCAGGTAGGTGTCCTGCAGGAGATCGTCGGCCTCGTAGCGGTTGCGGGTCAGGTAGAGAGCGGCCGTATACACCTGGTCCATCAGAGGCAGAGCGATCGCGGCGAACTCGCTCTTACTGGCGGAGTCTCCCGACATTCAGCGCGGCGATATCACGCCGATTCCATCCGCTCAAAAAACCGATCCCGGCGATCCAACCCGCATCATTCACGAATTCCACGACCCGAGACGCCGTGCCGGCGGCGCTTGCCACGGGGAGTTCATGAACGATGCGGGCTAGCCGCGCCCGAGCAGTGAGTCGAGCTCTCCCGAGTCCTCGAGTGCCTGGAGCTCCTGGTAGCCGCCGACCGGCCGACCGGCGATGAAGATCTGTGGCACCGTGCGCCGTCCGGACTCGATCATCATCCGCTCCCGCTGCTCGCCGTCATGAGTCACGTCGATCTCTCTGTACGCAATTCCCTTGTGGTCCAGCAGGCGTTTGGCACGCACGCAGTATGGGCACATCGTGGTGGTGAAAACGGTCACGTCCAACATCGGCTCACCCATCTCTCGAAACGAGCAGGCAAACTCTACCCACTCCCCCCCTCACCAGCAAGCCAGGGTTCGGGGCACGGCCCGGTAGTGGAACCAATCGACGGGGTATCGGGGTTATTTCAAATGTGTAGTACGAGTGAAGGGGAATGACTCTGGACTGTCGCAAGTACAACGAGCTCGTTGCGGACGACGTCGATGAGCGGCTGAGCCTGGCGAATCGAAGCGCCGCCGCCGCGCATCTCTCGCAATGCCCTCGCTGCGCGGAGATGCGGCGACGTCAGGCGCTGGCGCGATGGATCGTCCGCCGGCATGCCCTCCGCCAGGCGGCACCTGAGCCCCTGCGTCAGACCATCGCGGCCGCGATCGCCGGCGCCTCCCCGGCGCACGGCCGCGAGCCCGGCCCTGCCGGGTCGCGCTCCTGGCCGGTGCGACGCCTGCTCGTCGGGGCGATCGCGGCCGGCCTGCTGCTCGCCCTCATCCCCCTGCTTCGTGCCCGTACGCCCGGCCTGCTCGACGTCATGGCCGAGGACGCCGTAGCTGCCGACGCACACTCCCTGTCGCTCGCCTTCCACACCCGGGACATCGGCGAGCTGAGACGCTACTACCGCGACTCGGGGCAGATCCACTTCGAGCGATCCGCCGACGATTTCCGGCCCGCCGGGCTGGAAGTCGTCGGCGGACGGATCGGAGAGGTCGGCGGCATTCACACCACCGTGACCCTCTACCAAGGGGCCCTCGGCCGAGTGGTCTGCCGGCGATTCCGCCTCGGCGAGATCCCGCTGCCCAAAGGAGGCGAAACGGTCGGCCCGGCCAGACTGTTCAGCGTCGACGGCGTCACCGTCGCCGTCATGCAGCTGGGCGACGTCGTTTGCTGCCTGGCGACGACCATGCCGCGCGCACAGTTCGCGCGCTACCTGCTGGCGTCGTCCGGCGAGCACCAACACTGACCGGCGCGGCCCGCGCCTCGTGGATCGCGTCGGCGTCGGATCCACCACGGTCTCGCGTTGACTGCCCGGATTCTGTGCGGTAGGGCCGCGGCATGACGGCGGCACAGGCCTTCGAGCGGCTCGTGCAGATCATGCACCGGCTGCGCGGCCCCGGCGGTTGCCCGTGGGACGGCGAGCAGACCCACCAGTCGATCAAGCCCTACCTGATCGAGGAAGCCTACGAGGTGGTCGAGGCGATCGATCGCGGCGACGACCGCGAGCTCACCGGCGAGCTCGGCGACCTTCTCCTTCAGATCGTCTTCCACGCCGAAATGGCCAGCGAGACCAATCGCTTCGACATCGCCGACGTGGTCCGCACGATCAGCGACAAGATGGTGCGCCGCCACCCTCACGTCTTCGGCGATACGGCGGTCACGGGCACGGCGGACGTGTTGCGAAACTGGTCGCGCATCAAGGCCGAGGAGCGCAAGAACGACGAGGATCGGTCCGCGCTGGCGGGCGTACCGCGCGGCATGCCGGCGTTGCTGCGGGCTCAGCGGCTCGGAGAGAAGGCCGCTCACACCGGATTCGACTGGAGCGAAGCGCGCGCCGTTTTGGCGAAGCTGCACGAAGAGCTGGGCGAGATCGAAACGGCCCTGTCGGCGGACGACCGGGCGGCCGCCGCCGACGAGCTCGGCGACCTGCTGTGTGCCGCCACGTCACTGGCGCGGCACCTGGACGTCAGCGCGGAGGACGTCTTGCACGGCGCCGCCGACCGGTTTTCGGATCGCTTTCGCCATATGGAGGAGCAGTTCGCCCGCCAGGGGCGGGACATCCGCCAGACATCGGCGGAGGAGAAGGAGTCCCGGTGGGAGGCAGCGAAACGGCGCACGGAATGAAAGTCCATACCGGAACTCCAATTCCCAGCGACGGGAAACGGCGGCTCCCGCGCGGCCCTCGGACGATTGCGACCGGCGGGTCGGCACCACTTCAGGCGCGCCGGATATGCTGGCATGTCACCTGCTTCCCCTGCATCCAGATGACACACGCTACGAGAAGACATCGACGGAAAGGAAATCTCATGCATTGCGCCCGAATCCTCGCAACGGCAGCGCTGCTTCTGGCCATCTGCGGGCCCGCGACCGCGGAGTACCGCCAGGTCGAGGTCAAGAACGGTGGGACGATCACCGGCAAGGTTCTTCTGACCGGCGAGGCGCCCGTCCTGCCCCCGCAGCCGGTTTACAAGCAGAAGGAGTACTGCGGGACGACGGTTCCGGACGAACGTCTGATCGTCGGCAAGGGCGGGGCGCTGCAAAACGCGGTCGTGTACCTGGACGGAGTGAGCGAGGGGAAGCCCATCGACCAGAGCAAGCCGGTGGTGCTCAACAATCACAAGTGCGCCTTCGTGCCGCACGTTCTGAGCGCTTCGCTGGGACAGACCCTGGAGATCCACAACACGGATCCCTTTCTGCACGATGCCCACGCCCGGATCGGGACGCGCACTCTGTTCAACCGCGGCATCCCTCAGGGCCGAACGGTGCAAGAGAAGCTGACCGAGGCCGGCCTGATTCACATCAACTGCAACGTCCGCCACACCTGGATGCACTGCTATCTCTACGTCGGCGACAACCCCTATCATGCCGTCACCGGCCCGGACGGGTCCTTCACGTTGAAGGACGTCCCGCCGGGGCACTACACGGTGAAGGTCTGGCACGAGATGCTGGGCGGGGAGGATCGCCAGGTGGACGTCCAGACCGGCAAGACCAGCACGGTGACCTTCGATCTCGCCCCTGAGGTCAACCAGAAGCGCCCCCCGGGCGAGGAATGATGCCGGAAACGCAGATTCCCACCACTTGGGCGTAGGAGCGACCGCCCTCCATGCGGTACTGGCTGCCGACCCTCCTCTCGCTGCTGCTGGCGTTCGTCGCGGCCCGTGCGACGATCGCTGCCGAGGGCGAGGAGATCACCAATGACGACTGCCTCGGCTGTCACGGCACCGAGGGATTCACCGGCTCGGACGATCGCCCTCTGTACCTCGACGGCGAGGCGTTCGGCCATTCCGCTCACGCCCTCTTCTCGTGCACCGACTGCCATTCCGATGCGACCGAGATTCCGCATGCCGAGCTGAAGGCGGTCAGCCTGGAGACCTGCGAGACCTGCCACGCCGACGAGGTCGACGCCTACAAGAAGGGAGTCCACGGCAGCAACCGGCTGAAGGGAGTCACCGAAGCCCCGACGTGCCAGGACTGTCACGGCAACATCCACGCCCTGCTTCCCCACACCGAACCCGCCTCCGCGGCGCACTGGTCGCACCTGGCGAAGACCTGCGCGCGCTGTCACGCCAACCTGCAGATGGCCGAGAAGTTCCAGATCCCCGTCGTGCGGCCCGTGCAGGCGTACCTGCTGAGCGTCCACGCGCGCGCGGTAGAGGGGGGGGTGCGGGCCGCGGTGTGCTCGGACTGTCACGGGACGCACCTCATCCTTCCGTCGTCCGACCCGCAGTCACCCATCTCGCGATCGAACGTCCCCGAAACCTGCGGGAAGTGTCATACCGAGGTCTTGAAAGAATACCGGGGCAGCGTTCACGGCAAGGCGCTCATCCGCGGCATACGCGAGGCCCCGGTCTGCACGGACTGTCACGGTGAGCATCGGATCCTCTCTCACGAGCAGCCGGCTTCGCCGGTCTTCGCGACCAACATTCCGGGCCAAACGTGCGGCCGCTGTCATTCCAACACGCGGTTGAGCGAGAAGTACGGCCTGGCGGGTGGCAAGGTCGCTGCCTTCGAGGACAGCTTTCACGGCCTCGCCCTTCGCTCGGGCCAACTGACCGTCGCCAACTGTGCGAGCTGCCACGGCATTCACGACATCCTCCCGGCCAGCGACCCGCGCTCGATGATCAACCCGAGCAACCTGCCGAAGACCTGCGGGAAGTGTCATCCCGGCGCCGGGGAGCGCTTCGCCCTCGGTCCGATCCACGTCGTCGCGACGGAATTTTCGTCGCCGGGGGTGTACTGGATCCGCTTGATCTACCTATCGCTCATCGTGGTCGTGATCGGATTCATGGTGGCGCACAACGCGATCGACCTCGGCCTCAAGGCCCGAAGCCCGTTGCGGCTGGTGCCGTCCATCCCGCCGGAGGAAAGCCAGCGCATGCCGCGCTCGCTGCGCTGGCAACACGGCCTGGTGATGCTGAGCTTCCCCGTGCTGGTCTACTCGGGCTTTGCTCTCACCTACCCGGACAGCTGGTGGGCGGCGCCGCTGTTGCACTGGAGGAACGGCGGCGACGTGCGCGGACTGATTCACCGAAGTGCCGCGGTCGTGCTGCTGACCGCCCTGGTCTGGCACGGGGTCGAGCTCGTGGTCAGCCGGCGGAGCCGCAAGCGACTGAGCGGGATCTGGTGGTCGTGGCGCGACCTGCGGCATTTCCTGGCCATGATGGGCTACTACACGGGATGGCGGTCCTCGCGGCCGCACGGACAGAAGTTCACCTACATCGAGAAGGCCGAGTACTGGGCGTTCGTCTGGGGCATGCTCATCATGAGCGCGACCGGGTTTCTGCTCTGGTTCACCAACGCGGCCCTGCGCTACCTGCCCAAGTGGACGACCGACGTCGCGACCGCCATCCACTTCTACGAGGCCGTTTTGGCGACCCTCGCCATCCTCGTCTGGCACCTGTACTGGGTGATCTTCGATCCCGACGTCTACCCGATGGATTGGAGCTGGTGGGACGGACACGCGCCCGCCACGCGCGTTCTCGAGCGTCGCGCCGCGGAGGCGGAAGAGCCGGCCGCCGGCTCACCGCCGCAGACCCCGCCCGGGGCTGCCGCGACCGCAGAGAAGAAAGGCGAACCGACGTGAAGCTACCAAGGACAGTGCACAACTGGCTGAGCTACACCGGCGCGACCATCGCCGCGCTCGCCTTCATCGTCTTCGTGTTCCTCATGGTACTCAACATGTTCAGCACGATAGGGCAGGCGCCGTACGCGGGCATCCTGATCTTCGCCGTGGTGCCGCCCTTCCTGATCTTCGGCCTCGCTCTCATCCCGGTCGGCATGTACCGCGAATGGCAGCACCTGAAGCGCACGGGCGAGCACACGATCCCCCACTTTCCGGTCATCGATCTCAACCAACCCCACTACCGGAACGCCATGGCGATCTTCACGATCGGCTCCGTCATGCTGCTCTTCCTCACCGTGTACGGCAGCTTCGAGGCCTACGAGGCCACCGAGTCGGTGGTCTTCTGCGGCGGCCTCTGCCACAACGTGATGGAGCCGGAGTACACCACCTACAAGAACTCCCCGCACGCGCGCGTCCCCTGCGTGGAGTGTCACGTCGGCCCCGGCGCCGACTGGTACGTGAAGTCGAAGCTCTCCGGCATGTACCAGGTCTACGCCGTGCTGTTCGACAAGTACCCGCGGCCGATACCGGCGCCGATCGCGAACCTGCGCCCGGCTCGCGAGACGTGCGAGCAGTGCCACTGGCCGGAGCACTTCTCCGGCGGCCAGCAGACGCGCCTGGTCCACTACCTCGCCGACGAGAAGAACACGCGCTGGGAGATCGACCTGCTGCTCCGCGTCGGCGGCGCCAACCCCCCCGCCGGCCATCCCATGGGGATTCACTGGCACATCGCCAACAAGGTCGAGTACATCGCCACGGACCAGAAGCGCCAGACGATCCCCTGGGTCCGCGTCACCGATGCGAAGACGAACCAGGTCAGGATCTACCAGACCAGCGGAACCGAGCTCTCGAAGGAGCAGATCGCCAAGGCCGAGATCCGCACCATGGACTGCATCGACTGCCACAACCGGCCGACCCACATCTATCACTCGCCCAACCTCGCCGTGGATCTGGCCCTGGAGGCGAGAGAGATCGATTCGACCCTGCCCTTCGTCAAGCAGACGGGCGTCAAGCTCCTGGCGACTTCCTATGACTCGGTCGCGTCGGCGGACGCCGCAATCGCGGATGGGTTTCGGAAGTTCTATCGCGAAAAGTATCCGGAGCTGGCCAGCACGCAGCAGAAGGCCATCGAACAGGCCGCCAGCGCGCTCCAGAAGATCTACTCGCAGAACTTCTTTCCGCACATGAAGGCGAAGTGGAGCGACTACGCGGACAACGTCGGTCACCTCATGTTCCCGGGCTGCTTTCGCTGTCACGACGGGCAGCACGAAGACGCCAAGGGCGAGGCGATCAGCAAGGAGTGCACGACCTGTCACGCCATTCTCGGACAGGGCAAGAAGGATTCGATGGCGTACTCGGACCAGCCAGACGGGTTGCCGTTCCAACATCCGGAGGACATCGGAGGGGTGTGGCAAGACATGAGCTGCGACGAGTGTCACACCGGAAAGGTCGGAAGCAGCTAGAGCCCGGGCTGAGGTCCCTGGGGAGCGCCATTTCAACCGGGAGAATGACCGGCAGCGTTCTTTTGCAGATTTGAGAGTTCGCCGCCGTCGCGAGTTGCGAAACACGGGGCCGCGGCAGCAGGCACCTCCGTTGCACATCTGTCGGTCGCCAGCGGTGAGTCCGTGCCGGACTGCCGGGAGACAAGAGGCGTCGAGGCGAAAATTCCGGCGTGGGTCGGGTACAACAACGGAAAAAGATCGGTTGGGACGGTGACACATTGGCCGATTCGTGGTAGCCAGTGACCGGCCCGGCGGGGGCGAGGGCTTCCGAGGGCTTCGATGATGCCGAGAACGACCACGTGAGGAGAAGAGGATGTCGACGAGAAGTACGGTTCTTTCGTTGGTTGCAACAGGGGCGCTGGTTCTCGGAGTCGTCGGATGCGGCGGGGGCGGCAACAACGGCGGCGCGCCGACCGCCACGCCGGTGCCACCTACCGCCACCCCTCCGACGACCGGCACGGTCCCGCCAACGGCAACGGAACCGGGAACTCCGCCGCCGACACGCACCGCGACACCCGTCGAGCCCGGTATGGCCGGTGACGGCCTGCAGGGCTCAATCACCAACGTCGATATCGCCTCGGACGGACAGATCACGGTGACCTTCACGCTGACCGACGATCGGGGCGTAGCCCTGCAGCCCACCTTGAGAAGCGCGCAGAGCGATCAGCAGGCGCGCGTGCGTTTCGTCATCGCCCACGTCGAGCAGTACCCCGGTGGCGGCGAGTTCGGGAACGATTTCAGCCGCTACGTCAACGACATCAACGCCACCAATCCCGCCTTCGACAGCAACGGCACGCTGAGCACGATCGACGCGGCGGCGGGCGTGTACCAGTACGTGTTCGCCACCAAGCTCCCTGAGGGTTTCAATCCCACCCAGACGTACACGGTCGGTGAGCAGATCGATCGCACCGTCAACGGTGTGCAGCTCGGCGTCGATCCGATCTTCGACGTCGTCCCCGCCGGGGGCGACCCGCAGATCCTCGCCGGTTCCACCACCGAGCAGTGCAATATGTGCCACGACCCGCTGCGCCTGCACGGCAACCGGCGGGAGTTTCGTCTCTGCACCCTCTGCCACACCGAGCAGGCGGTGGACCCGAAGGGCACGAGCATCGCCCTGAAGCAGATGATCCACAAGATCCACCGCGGCGTGGACCTGCCGTCGATCGTCAACGGCCCTCCGGGCGCTCAGTATGCCATCTTCAGCGGCTTCTCGATGCAGTACCAGGTCTTCGCCCAGAAGGACGAGAACGGCGACATCACGGGCGTCGGTTTCCCGCGCCCCGTCGAGGAGTGTCAGGTCTGCCACACCGGCGGCGCGACTTCGCAGAACTACATGGACAAGCCGTCCGCCGCCGCCTGCGCCTCGTGCCACGACGACGTCAACCCGTCGCTGGTGGACACGCCCGCCGGCCCTCCGGGAACCAACCACTTCCAGGACCGCGGCTTCGCCGACGGCGACTGTGCCTTCTGCCACGTGCCGCAGGGCGAGGAGTTCGACATCTCGATCCAAGGCGCGCACGTGGTTCCCGAGCAATCCGCGCAGCTGCAGGGTCTGAACGTGGCGATCACCAACGTCAGCAACGCCGGCGCGGGCCAGGCGCCGATGATCAGCTTCAAGGTGACGAACGACGCGGGCGACGCGCTGCTCGACCTCTCCGGGCTCAACCGGCTGGCCTTCGCGATCGCCGGACCGACCAGCGAGTATCAGACGGTGTTGACCCCGACCGCGGTCGGAGGGGGCGCCGGTGGCACGCTGATGGGACCGGACGGCGACGGCGTCTTCAACTATACGCCGCCGATGCCGATTCCGGCCGACGCCACGGGCACCTGGGCGGTCGGCGCCGAGGCGCGGCGCGAGGTCGAGCTCGAGGTGATCAGCGGCAGTCCGAAGACCGTCGAAGAGGCGGCGCAGAACCCGGTGGTGACCTTCACCCTCGACGACTCGATGCCCGAGGTGCGGCGCGTGGTGGTCGACGACATGAACTGTCAGGTCTGCCACGGCGTGTTCTCGCGCGGCTTCTCGATCCACGGCAACCTGCGCAACCAGACGCAGTACTGCGTCCTCTGCCACAACCCGAACGCAACCGACGTTGGACGCCGCAGCCGCGACCCGGAGGCCGTGGCACGCGGCGACATGACCGCCCAAATCGATTTCAAGCGCATGATCCACAAGATCCACCGCGGCGAGAACCTGGAGGTCAAGCCGTACCTCATCTACGGCTTCGGACCACCGCCGGCGAACTTCTCCATCAACGACTTCTCCGATGTGCTGTTCCCGGGAGACCTGCGGCACTGCGAGAAGTGCCACGCCGAGGGCACGGAGCTCATCCCGCCGTTCCCTGGATCGGCGGTCGGGGCGATCATCGCCCATCTCGATCCGGATACGGGGGCGCAGGTCGTGGACGGGCGCCTCGGGCCGATCAACACGGTTTGCACTTCGTGCCACGACGGCGACGACGCGGTGGCTCACGCCGAGGCCCAGACCACTTCCAAGGGCGTCGAGTCGTGCCCGGTCTGCCACGAGGAGGGGCGCGAGTTTGCGGTCTCGAAGGAACACGCGGAGTGACGCAGGCGAGGAAACGCGGCCCCGCCATCCGGGGCCGCGAGCGATGAACGGGGGAAGGAAGTAGTCGGGCTCGGTTCGATTGCCGAACTGGGGGGAGACCCGGCGGGCTGGGTAGGGGGCAGGAGTCGTGCACTGGCGGCGAGTGATCGCGGGGAGTCTCGGCATTTGTTGGGCGCTTTCGATGGCGTGCCCACACGCGCTCGCCATCGACATCCAGGGCAACTTCGATCTCCTCGGCCAGGTGCGCGACGGCGATCAGAGCCGCGACACCGAGGCCCCGGCCAACCTGTACGGAGACACGCGAATCTCCGGCCTCTGGGCGCGGAGCAACATCGACACGTTCTTCCGCCTGCAACACGATTTCGCCCGCGATGACGGCGCCACCGACTTCTATGCCGGCTACGCGCACGTTCCCGGCGCGGTGCCCGGTGTCGACATCACCGCCGGCCGCCAGTTCCTCAGCGAGGGACCGGGGAGCGTATACGTCGCCGACGCCGGCAAGATCCGCATCGATCCCGGCTGGCCGGTGTCCTTCACCGTCTACGGCGGGGCGCCGCGCTATTTCGAGCCGACCTACTCGACGAACATCATCTCGCAGGACGAGGTCCTGTTCGGCGGCAACATGCGCACCAAGCGCTGGAACGGCGGCCAGGTCGCCGTGGGGTTCCAGCAGCTCGAGCGCAAGCAGAGGGTCCTGCAACAGCTGGTGACGGGCACCGCGACACAGTCGCTGTCCGGGCTGCCGGGAATGCCCGACCTCTACGGCTCGATCGCCTACGACGCCGACCGGCAGAACCTCGACGAGGCGAACGCCGGCGTGAACTTCTTCCTCACCCGACCGCGGCTGATGCTCAACCTCGCGGGCACCTACTACAAGCCGCAGGACCAGAGCAACGGCGTCGTGCAGACCGATCTCAACCGCCGCGAGGACAGCATCTTCGAGCTCTTCTCCGTCAGCGATCTGCTGCAGTTTCGCGGCGGCATGAGCCATCCGTTGACGCGCACACTGTCGGTCTACGGGGACTACTCGTACCAGCGTTACCAGTCCAAAGCCGGAAAGCGGGAGAACGGGCACCTCGGCCACGTCGGGCTCGCCTGGCTGCCCGGTGGTGACGGGCTGGAATCGGTTCGTCTCGAGTACTACGTGGCCGACAGCGGTGGCGGAAACGTCAACGGCGTCGACGCGTCCTACCAGAACCAGGTCTACCAACGCATCGTGTTCCGAACCATGCTCGGCGTGGCTTACTACGACAAGAGAAACAACACGTCGGACGTTCCGGTCAGCAGCCTGGTCGGGCTGGGCTACGTTCTGCTCCCCGGCCTGATCGGCGAGCTGAACTTCGAGGCGAACCGGAACAATCGATTCGCCGAAGACTTCCGGTTCGGATTCGCGATCAGCTACAACTTCCAGCACCGCATGGACCACCTGCCGTTCACGGGAGACCGGTCGTGAGGCGCCTCCTGCTGCTCGCGGCTCTCTCACTGACGGCGGCGACCCTCTTCGTCGCCTGCCGCCAGTACCTGCCGACCAATCGCTATCTGCAGCCGCGTTCCTCGAACCCGGCGCAGAGCACCGCCGACGCGCGCAACAAGTTCGATCACGCCGCCCATTCGTCGGTTCTGGCCTCCGCCAACATCACCTGCGCCGACTGCCACCGTTTCGACGTCACCCTCGGGACCGCCAACGAGGAGATGGCGAAGGAGCAGTCCCTGCGCGCCCTCTACCCGGGCAGCGAGGCCTGCCACTACTGCCACCTGCCGAGCGATACGAAGATGACCGCGGCGCCGAGCGCGTGCACCACCTGTCACACGAACCTGGCGCCGCTGCGCCCGGAGGACCACGATCTGGCGTGGTCGAAGGTGCACGCGGCGATGGCACGCGCCAACCCGGAACGCTGCGAGGGCTGCCACCGGCAGGCGGAGTGCATCAACTGCCACGAGCGCCGCGACACCATCCAGACCGTCGTTCACGACCGCAACTTCCGCTTCTTCCACGGCATCGAGGCGCGCGCCAACCCGATGCAGTGCGGAAGCTGTCATCGCGAGGACTTCTGTATCCGATGCCACCAGCAGGGAAAGGTCGATCTGCAACCGTGAGGGCCCGCGCACACATGTGGCGTTCGAAACCAAAGATCGGATCTAGCCCGGCGCTCGGCCGGCCGCACCACAGACGCGCGGCCACGGCGCTGCTGCGCGGCGCGGTCGCCGGCGCTTGCCTCCTCGCCATCGTGGCGGCATTGGCGGCGTGCGGAAACGGCGGCGCCCAGGACGGCGAGAACTACGGCGACATCCTGAGCTCCCCGGACGGACTGGTCTTGGTCGAAGACGAGCACCGCACCGGCTGGGGCCGGTCCGACTGTTTCGGCTGCCACGAGATCCGCAGCATGCACATCGTCAACCGCACCAGCCTTCCGAATTGCAGCGAGGTCGCCGACCCGGCGGCCGAGAGCTGCATCGACCTTCCCGAGATCCAGTCGATCATCCACAACGGCGGCGAGCAGAGCTGCATGCTGTGCCACGGCGACAACGGGGTGCCGCCATGAATCGCGTCGTCGGGCTCTGCTCTTGATTGCGGCGCTGTCGCTTCCCGCCGCGGGCGAGGAAGCGAATCCGCACCGCGACCCTTACGCCTGCGAGTGCTGCCACGACGCGGACATGAAGCTCTCCCTGCCCAAAGCGGAAGTCTGCGTCCTCTGCCACTCGGAGACCGCTGCACAGCGGCGCCTTCCAGCACCTGAACGCCAGCGCCGAAGAGGTCCGCCACCACCTCGAGACAGCGGGAAAGGCGGAGCCCGAGCTGCCGCTGACGGATGATGGCCGCATCTTCTGCGGAACCTGTCACCTCTACCACGTGTCCTCCAAGACACAGCCCTGGCTGTCGCAGGGGTGGCTTCCGCCGTCGACGGGTTTCCCCGGCGCCGTTCGCGGATCGCTCCAGGAGCGGCTCCAGTCGATGGCCGGCAAGTACGGAGAGGCGGAGCCAAAGGCCGATTTCGTGAGCGAGTCGACCAAGGCCCTGCGTCTCCCGATCGACAACGGAGCTCTCTGCCTCCACTGCCACGGAGGAATCCGCAAGTGAGGGTCCCGCTCCTCACTCTCGCTCTGCTCCTGGGTCTCGCCGCGTGCGGCACGGACGGCGCGCCCAAGTACTCCGGCACGACACCGACGCCAGAGGAGTTGTACGGCCAGTGCGCTTTCTGCCACAACGACATCGCCGTCAATCTGATCGCCACGGGAGGGCATGGAAATCCCGACTTCCGCTGCGAGTTCTGCCACGGCGAAGACCTGACGCCGGGCACCGTCGGTCCCGGCCACCGCAACGTCCCCGCCTGCATGGATTGCCACCAGGATCAGATGACCCACCACGACCCTGCCGCCGGAACGAAACAGGAGTGCACCGTCTGTCACACGCCGCACGGCAGCTCCAACCTCTACCTGGTCAACGAACAGGTCACCACGCCCAGCGGGGCGATACACGACGTCCAGTTCACCATGCTGGCCGGCCTCGCCGACGGCGGCCTGGCCAGTGCGTCCGATCCGGGCACGGGCCTTTGCGAGACCTGCCACACGCGGACGGAGTTCTATCGCAGCGACGGCACGGGAGCGCAGCACTTCACCTTCCCCTGCTTCACCTGCCACCCGCACACCCTCGGCTTCAGCCCGCGGCCCTGAGCCGCAGCCCGCGCCCGCGGCCGCAGCACGAGGACGTACTTGCCTCAGGGGTGTAGGCGCCGAGAGGGCTCCGTTCGGTCCGCCTCACAATCGCACCAGCGCGAGTCTCCTCTCGCAGAACTCGGAAGCGAGCCGGCCGTTTGCGCCTTCCACGACAACGGCTTGCTGCGCTGAATCCCACCCGCACCGGTCGCCGGCCGGGCACGGGCGTTGCACTCCGAAACGGGGGAGCGCGCGATCTGATCCGGAACGGAGCCTCCTAGCAGAGGGGTGCCATCGGCCTCGCCCGCTCCGGCAAAGGGAGTCCCCCAGTGGCATCGTCGTCACGAAGCGTTGGAGCCCTGACACGAGGTGTCGTCATGAGCGACGCCCTTCTGTTGCCGAAGACGCGGCTCGACGACCTGATCGGCCGCCTGCTCGACGAGGGCTTTCGCGTCGTCGGTCCGGTGGTGCAAAACGGCGCCGTCGTCTTCGACGAGGTGCGGTCCGCGTCCGACCTGGCGCGCGGCCTGCGCGATCGGCAGGAGGCGGGACAGTATCGCCTCGAGGCCGGCGGCGCGGCCGAGATCTTCGGCGTCGTCAACGGCCCCGGGTCGCTCAAGCCGTTCTTCTTCGCTCCCCGTGAGCCACTGCTGGAGATGCGGCGCGAGAAGAAGGGCTTCCGCGTCCGCGAGATCGAGCCCGAGGCGCCGCCGGTCGCCGTCCTCGGCGCGCGCCCGTGCGACCTCGCGGCGCTGGCCATCCAGGATCGCATCTTCCTGGACGATCGCTTTCGCGACGCGCACTACGCGGCGCGGCGCGAGGGCGCGCTGCTGATCGCCGTCGAGTGCACGAGGCCGGCGAGCACCTGCTTCTGCGCCTCCATGGGCACTGGGCCGGCAGCGACGCCGCGGCTACGACCTGGCCCTGACCGAGCTCGACGACGTCTTCGCGGTTCGCATCGGCTCGCCGCGCGGCGAGGCGCTGATCGCCCCCCTGCGGCTGGACGCCGCCGGCGAGGACGTCGCGGCCGAAGCGCGGCGGCGGGTCGCCGCCTGCGCCGCCTCCATGTCGCGCCGGCTCGACACCTCGGACCTCCCGCGCCTGCTGTACGAGGAGGTCGAGAACCCGCGCTGGAACGACGTGGCGCGCCGCTGCCTGTCGTGCACCAACTGCACGATGGTGTGCCCGACCTGCTTCTGCCACGCGGTCGTCGACGTGACGGAGATCAGCGGCGCCGTCAGCCGGCGCGAGCGGCGAGTGGGACTCCTGCTTCTCGCGCGAGCACGCCCACATCCACGGCAAGAACTTCCGGCCCCAGATTCGCCACCGCTACCGGCAGTGGCTGACGCACAAGCTCGCTGCGTGGATCGACCAGTTCGGCACCTCCGGCTGCGTCGGCTGCGGGCGCTGCATCACCTGGTGCCCGGCGGCCATCGACCTGACCGAGGAGGTCGCGGCGATCCGCGCCGGACGCCGCACGGGAGTCGAGACGTGACCCCCTACCTGACTCAGCCGGCGCGCATCGTCGAGCGGCGCATCGAGGCCGAGGACATCTTCACCTTCGTGCATGCGACTTCGTCGATCCGGCGGCGCGCCGCGCCTACCGCTTCGCGCCGGGCCAGTTCAACATGATCTACGCCTACGGCGTCGGCGAAGTTCCCGATCTCGATCGTGTCCGATCCCGACGAGCCCGGCCGGCTGGAGCACACGATCCGCGTCGCCGGTCGGGTCACCGGCGTCATGGCCGAGCTGGAAGGTGGGCGACGTCGTCGGCGTGCGCGGCCCGTACGGCAACGGCTGGCCGATGGAGGAGGCGCGCGGTCGCGACGTGGTCATCGTCACCGGCGGCCTCGGCTGCGCGCCGGTCGTCGGGCGTCATCAACTACATCTTCCGCCGCCGCGACCAGTACGGCGCTCTGCACATCCTGCACGGCGTGAAGACGCCCAACGATCTCCTCTACCGCGAACGCTTCGACGCCTGGCGGCTCGACCCGCGCACCAAGGTGTACCTCACCGCCGACCAGCCCGACAAAAGCTGGCGCTACCGCGTCGGCGTGGTGACCGACCTCTTCGACGAGCTCGTCGTCGACCCCGCCTCCGTCGTCATGATGTGCGGGCCGGAGGTCATGATGCAGTTACGCCGTTCACTCCCTGCGCAGCAAGGGCATCCCCGACGACGCCATCTATCTCTCGATGGAGCGGCACATGCAGTGCGCGGTCGGGCTGTGCGGTCACTGCCAGTTCGGGCCCAGCTTCGTCTGCAAGGACGGCCCGGTGTTCCCGTACACGACCGTCAAGACGCTCTTCGGAGCGAGCGGCATATGAAACCGCGCCTCGCCGTGTTCAAGTTCGCCTCCTGCGACGGCTGCCAGCTGCAGATCCTGAATGCCGAGGACGACCTGCTCGACCTCGCCGGAGAAGTCGATATCGCCTACTTCGCCGAGGCGCGCAGCCGCCAGGTCCGCGGCCCGTACGATATCGCCCTCGTCGAGGGGAGCATCACCACGCCGCACGACGCGCGGCGCATCGCCCGCGTGCGCGCCGACAGCCGCTACCTGGTCACCATCGGCGCCTGCGCCACGGCAGGCGGCATCCAGGCGCTGCGCAACTGGGCGGACATCGAGGAGTACAAGCGCATCGTCTACCCGAGCCCCGAGTTCATCGCCGCGCTCTCGACCTCGACGCCGATCTCCGAGCACGTGCACGTCGACTTCGAGATCTGGGGCTGCCCGGTCGACAAGGGTCAGCTGCTCGCCGTGCTCCGCTCCCTGCTCTCCGGAGCGCGCCCGGCCCTGCCCGCGCACAGCGTGTGCATGGAGTGCAAGCGCGCCGGCGCCACCTGCGTCGTCGTCGCGCGCGGCGAGCCGTGCCTCGGACCGATCACGCGCACCGGCTGCGGCGCCATCTGCCCGCGGCTGCAGCGCGGCTGCTACGGCTGCTTCGGACCCGCCGACGACCCCAACATGGCGGCCTTTCGCGATCTGCTCGAGCGCCAGGGGCTCGGTCCGGCGAAGAGGCCGTGCGCCGCCTGCGCGGCATCAACGGCTACGTGCATCCCCTGCGGGAAGCCAGCGATGAGATCGAAAAGGGGCAAGACTAGGACCGTCCGAGGTCGACTATCTGACGCGCGTCGAGGGCGAGGGTCGCTGCACCTCACCGTCGACCGCGGCAAGGTCGTCGACCTGCGCCTCGAGATCTTCGAGCCGCCGCGCTTCTTCGAGGCGTTCCTGCGCGGCCGTCACGCCGACGAGACCCCGGACATCACCGCCCGGATCTGCGGAATCTGCCCGGTCGCGTATCAGATGAGCGCCGTCCACGCCTTCGAGCGCCTCTTTCAGGTTCCGATCGATCCGGCGGTACGGGCCCTGCGGCGGCTCTACTACTGCGGGGAATGGATCGAGAGCCACGCCTTGCACATCCACATGCTCGCCGCCCCCGACTTCCTCGGCTGCGAGAGCGTGGTGACCCTGGCGGAAAAGGACCGCGCCGCGGTCGAGCGCGGGCTGCGCCTGAAGAAGGCCGGCAACGAGATCCTGCGCCTGCTCGGCGGCCGCTCGGTCCACCCCGTCGGCGCCTGCATCGGCGGCTTCACGCGCGCTCCGCGCCGGGCCGAGCTCGCCGCTCTGCGCCGCCAGCTGCGAGCCGCTGCGCGACGACGCCGTCGCCTGCTTGCGTTGGGTGAGCCGCTTCGACCTGCCCGATCGCCACGCCGACATCGAGTTCGTCTCCCTGCGCCATCCCGACGAGTACCCGATGAACGAGGGGCGCGTGGTGTCGAGCAAGGGCATCGACTGCGAGCAGGAAGCGTTCGAAGACTACTTCGAGGAGCACCAGGTGCCGCACTCGAACGCGCTGCACGCCAAGGTCAAGGGTCGCGGCCCGTACTTCGTCGGGCCGCTCGCCCGCGTGAACCTGAACTTCGACCGCCTCGGGGACGGCGTCGCCGCGGCGGCGAAGGAGACGGGGATCACCTGGCCGAGCGCCAACCCGTACGCCGGCATCGTCGCCCGCGCCGTCGAGATCCTCTACGCGATCGAGGAGTCGCTGCGCGTGATCGACGCCTACGAGCCGCCCGCCGAGCCGTTCGCGCCGTTCACGCCGCGGGCCGGGATCGGCCGCGCCATCACCGAGGCGCCGCGCGGCATGCTCTACCAGGCCTACGAGACCGACGACCGGGGAGTCATCCACGCGGCGCGCATCGTACCGCCGACGTCGCAGAACCAGGCGCAGATGGAGGACGACCTGCGCGGCCTGGCGCCCGCCATCCTCGGGCGCTCCTCCGCCGAGGCGACGCGCCTGTGCGAGACCGCCATCCGCAACTACGACCCGTGCATCTCGTGCGCCACCCACTTCCTGCGCCTGGAGATCGAGCGGCGATGATCCACGTCATCGGCATCGGCAGCCCGTTCGGCGACGACGCCGCCGGCCTCTTGGCCGCGCGCCGGCTGGCCGCCGATCAACCGCCGGGCTGCGTCGTCATGATCGCAGACCGCCCCGGCAGCCGGCTGATCGATCTGTTCGAGGGAGCGGGCGATGCGCTTCTCATCGACGCGGTCTGCGGCGGATCCTCCGCGGGCACGCTGCACGACCTCGATCTGCGACACCTGCCGGGAATGCGAATCGGGCGCGTATCGACGCACGACCTGGATCTGCCGCAGCTGATCGAGCTCGCCCTTCGCCTCGGTCGCGCCCCGCGGCGCGGGCGCCTGCTCGGAATCGAGATCGCCCCGGAGTCCGCCCGCGAGCCGCACGGCATCACCCCGGCCGTGTCGGCGGGCATCGATCGCGCCGTCGAGCGAGCCCACGAATGGGTGCGGCGCTGGCAGCCGCACGGCGCGCCCGCCGCGCCGTCCGAACACTGACCAGGTGGAACGCGCTCTGCGGACGCGATCCGCCGCCCAGGGCGTGCTCGGAGACCGCGATTGTTGGGTCAGTACGGCTTTGCACGATGAGTCGCTCCACCGGCAGAGCAACCGTCATGCCCGCGAAAGCGGGCATCCAGGCGGGGAGGTAGCGGGGTGTCCCGTGGATTCCCGCTTGCGCGGAAATGACGAATTCGGGCCGCATCAGGAATTATTGTGCAAAGCCGAGTGAAACGCCGCCCTCTGCCGCCGATAGTCGTTGCGCGTCGGACGCGAGACGTCGTATGGTCCGAATGTAGCTCGAAGGGAAACCTTCTCGGGAGCGATGGAACTGCACCGATGCGAATCGCGCGTATCGCCGTCCTATTGAGCATCGTCCTCGGCTTCCCCGCCGTCGGCTCGGCGAGTCATCCCGACCGCCAGCTGATGTGCCCGGCGCCGATCTCGACCTGCGACGATGCCGACGCCGTTCCCTGCCCGCCGGGGTACGACTGCACCTGCGTGCCGAGCTGCATCGACTGTCGCGATTGCGCCGCCAAGGTCTGTGTCGCCACGACGCAGATCGCCTGTCACAGCCAGTGCGACTGCGAGCCCGGCCTGGCCTGCATCGGCGCCTACTGCCAGCCCGGACAGCCGTCGGCGTATTGCTGCGAGAGCGATCGGTGTCCGGACGGCGAGCCCTGCCAGCACCAGAACGGCAGTCCTGGGCAGTGCGGAAGCAGCGCCGAGTGCCAAACCGCCTGCGACTGCAACGCCGGCCTCGCCTGCGTCGACGGACAGTGCGTGGCGGGCATCGTTCCGGTGTACTGCTGCGACGCCGATCCCTGTCCCGCCGGGCAGCAGTGCCAGCACCGGGACGGCAGCATGGACCAGTGCTCCGCCGCCCCCGAGTGTCGCACGGCCTGCGATTGCTCGCCCGGCCTCGGGTGCTTCGACGGGAAGTGCATCGCCGGCTTCGCTCCCGTCTTCTGCTGCGAGGGCGACCAGTGCCCGGCCGGCGAGCAGTGTCAATACCGGGACGGTCGCATGGACCGTTGCGGCGCCGCCTGCGTCGACCAGATCTGGCGTTGCGACACCCCGGGGGGCGACGGCCAGTGCGGGGAAGGGCGCGTCTGCTCGTGCAGTGCCAGCTGCCCGGGTTGCGAGGACTGCGGGCCCGCCGTGTGCGTGCCGCCGGGGGCCGCGACCCCCTACCGCTGCAACGCGGACGGCAGCTGCGCGCGCCCCGGCGACCGCTGCGCCTGCGTCTCCAGCTGCGCCGCGTGCGACAACTGCGAGCTCGGGCTGTGCGTCCCGAGCTGCGGCACGGACGCGATGTGCGACAGGCGCCGGCAGGCGGCGAGCAGAAAGATCGAAAAGGCCGTCGAGCACTTCCGCCACTGCCAGCAGGCGAGCGACTGCGTGCGCGTCGACACCGGCACCGCCTGTGGCGCCACCTGCGGCGCCTGGGTCAATCAACGCCCGGCGTCGCGCCTGCGGGAGCTCATCGGCCGCATCGACCAGCGCTACTGCGATCAGTACCAGAAGGACGGCTGCACGTTCGTCACGCCGCGCTGCGTGAACCAGGTGCCCGCCTGTCTGACCGGCAGGTGCACCGGCCTCGCCCCGCCCCAGTAGCCCCTTCCGCATCTTGCTTCCTGTCCCGGATGAGTCTGTCGACGAATGCGAGGACCCCCTTCGACAAGCTCAGGGTGAGCGGACAAGATCCTTTGAAATCACCCCCCAGCCGCTCAGGCTGAGCGTGTCGAAGCCTGTCCTGAGCCGTCATCCTCCATCCCGAGTCCCCCCGACCTGCACGGCTCTAAGCCGTCTCGCGTCTGGCCCGAAGCGTGATCTCGGTGATCTCGGCCGGTGCCAGCAGGCGCACGGCCGGTCCCCAGAAGCCGGTGCCGCGGCTGACGTAGAGCTGCGCACCGTTCGTCCGATAGTGGCCGGCAATGTATGGGGTGGCCAGGCGCACCACGTAGCGAAAGGGCCAGATCTGCCCGCCGTGCGTATGGCCGGAGAGCTGCAGGTCGACGCCGCGACGCGATGCCGCCGGGAAGGTCGCCGGATCGTGCGCCAACAGGACGACCGGCCGCGCCGGATCGCGACCGGCCAGGGCGCGACCCAGATCCTCGCGCTGACCGGCACTGACGATGTGGGCATGGTGATCCTCGACGCCGGCGAGGTCGAAGACGTCTTCCCCTTCGCCGCCGATCGTGACGCGTTCGTTGCGCAGGACGCGGATGCCCAGCTCGCGCACTCGATCCGCCCAGGCGTCGGCGCCCGAGTAGTGGTCGTGGTTGCCGGTGACGAAGAAGGCCCCGTGACGGGCGCGCAAGGCGGCGAACGGCTCGACCTCCGCGCCGACGCGACGCACGCTGCCGTCGACCAGATCGCCGGTGACGGCGATCAGGTCCGGTGCCAGCGCGTTGCAGCGCTCCACCACGTGCCGGGCGAAGCGGCGATCGAGCAGCGGCCCGATGTGGACGTCACTGATCTGCACGATGCGATAGCCGTCCAGCGCGCGCGGCCAGCGCTCGAGCTCGATCTCTACGCGCCGCAGATCCGGCTCCCGCGTCGCGTTGCGCAGGCCTGCCCCGGCGGCGACGAGGCCGACGGCCAGCACGCCGAGCGCCCGAACGCGCGCCGC
The DNA here is from genome assembly GCA_963721115.1 of uncultured bacterium. GTDB lineage: Bacteria > Desulfobacterota > Binatia > HRBIN30 > CADEER01 > CAVRIA01. Next base: position 949,788 of record CAVRIA010000006.1, on the reverse strand, counting down.
GCCGGTCCCGGCCCCTTCCACCGCCGCGCCCATCAGCACCCAGGTGAGATCCGAAAGCAGCAACAGGTTGATGAGACAGAAGGCGAGTCCCATCCACAGCGACGCCGGCCAGGAGATCCAGCGCGCCGACGTCCGCGGCAGCAGGCGCTCGGCAAAGGGCTGCAGCACCAGACTCGCCGCCAGGACGGCCAGCGCGGCGAGCAGGATCCCGCGCGCCGGGGACGGCACGCCCGGATCGAGAATCAGGCGGCGGGCCAGATACAGATGCCCACCCACCAGGACGGCGACGAGCACGTTCGCGAAACACAGAACGACTAGAAAGCGGCGCATTACGGTGATTGTAGCGCTTCTTTCACGCCGGAACAGCCGGCGCCCGCCGGCCGCCGAAAACGGCGAGCTCGAAGGCCTTGAAGTAGCAGTCGACGTCGACGAAGCCGCGCTGGCGCAGCCAGCCGCACTGCGCCTCCACCGGGGCGAGGATGTTGGCGGCCTTGTCCGGACGCTGCACGAAGTCGTGCGCCACCTGCTCGCGGCTCGTCGCCCGGCCCTGCCGGATGTGGAAGGCGTGCAGGCTGTCGACCATCAGATCGTCGGAGATCGCCTCCAGCCAGGGGGTGGCCGATGCCACGTGCTCGACGTTGACGAACAGGCCGCCCGGGCCCAGCAGGTCGAAGATCTCGGCGTAGAGCTGCCGCTTGCGGGCGTCGGACAGGTGGTGGATCGCGTAGCTCGAAACGATCAGGTCGAACGGGGCGTCGCGCCGCAACTCGCCCGTCCACGCCGGCGCGGCCAGATCCGCGGCCACGAAGCGGGGCTCCGGGTCGAGGCCGGCCAGCTCGCGCCGCGCCGCCTCCAGCATCGGCGGCGAGAAGTCGACCAGCGTGGCCTGCGCTCGCGGATGGAGCGCCAGCACGGCGCGGGCGAGAACGCCGCTCCCGCAGCCGAGATCCGCGAAGCGCGACACCGGCTCCCCGCGCGCCGCGACGACGCGCAGGAGAATCTCGATCTGCTCGCGTTCGAACGGGATACCGCCCCGCACGCCTTGGAGAAATTTGCGCGTCAGCTCGGCGCTCTTCCAGACCTCGTCCGGTCGTTCCACGTCGATCCCTCCCCCCGTCTGATCCGCCATCCCGCCGCTCCGATCAAGACCCGCAATCGAGACGAACGTCGAACGGGCGGCGAGCCACCCCGCCTGGCGGACGCATGCACGGCCCCGTACACTGCGACGGGTGCATACCCGTCGCTTTCTCGTCGAGAATCCTTCTCTTCGGCCACACTGGCGCTCGCCCTCGCCGGCTGTTCGGCGGTGCGCGAGCGGTGGCGTCCCCGCCGGACGGCCACTCCCGCCCCCCTGGTCAAGATCACGCGCCTCGAGACGCGCGTTCCGAAGAAGGGCGAGCTGCCGCCGGTGGTCGGCTACGTGCAAGAGCACCGGGTGAAGAAGGGCGAGACGCTGCTCGACATCGCGCGCGACGCCGGCCTGGGCTTCAACGAAATCCGCCTCGCCAACCCCGACGTCGACGAGTGGGTGCCGCCGCCCGGCCGCGAGATCGTCGTGCCGACTCGTTGGATCCTGCCGCGATCGCACTACCGCGGCGCTGGTGATCAACATCCCCGAGATGCGCCTCTACCTGTTCCCGCGCCACGACCAGCCGGGCGAGCGCGTGCAGATCCGCACCTGGGCGATCGGTGTCGGAACCGACGAGGCACCGAGCCCGGTCGGCGCCTTCGCCATTCGCTCCAAGGACCGCAACCCGACCTGGTACGTTCCCGACTCCATCTACCGGACGATGGATCACCCGGTTCGCGTCGTACCGCCCGGCCCCGACAACCCCATGGGCAAGTATCGGATCCGGCTGTCCAAGGGCCTGTACGCCATTCACGGCACCAACAACCCGTGGTCGATCGGGCGCCGGACCACGCACGGCTGCATCCGGCTCTACCCCGAGGACATCGAAGAGCTCTATCCACTGGTCGACCGCTCGACCCGCGGAGAGCTGCTCTACGAGCCGGTCAAGCTGGGTGCAGATGGCGATCGGATCTACGTCGAGGTGTACGACGACCTGTACGGCCGCATCCGCAACATGCAGCGCCACGCCGAGGCCGAGGTGCGCAAGGCGGGGCTGGCGAAGCGCGTCGATCCGGCCCTCCTCCGCGCCGCCGTGCGCGAGCACAGCGGCATCCCCGTCGATGTGACGAAACGATAGGGGGTTACGCTGTTAATGTTGCCCCCGGGCTGCGCCGGATCATTCGAGCTGAGAAACACACGGACTTCCGGAACAGGCTGAGGCTGAGGCTCAGGCTCGGGCTGAGGACGGTGCGCGCTTCGCGCGGTCTTTGGGATCGACCCAGCCTCAGCCCGAGCCCCAGCCTTTGCCTACGAACCCGGGCACAGCCCCGGGACGTTTCAGGTCAGGGTGTCGGGAATGGCCCCCTAACACCTAACCCCCTAACAGCGTAACAACCTATCCAAGATCCCCTCCATCGCTTCGTTGATCGCGGCGAAGCGGTCGTCGCGGGCAAACATCTGCGCCGCCGTCTGAACGAAGGGGCCCGGCGTGAGCTCGTCGCCGCAGTTCTCGATCAGCGCGGCGGCCGCGGCGCGCGTCGTCTCGAGGTGGAACTGGAGGGCGAGCACTCGCTCCTGGTAGACGAAAGCCTGGTGCTCGCAGGCGTCGCTGCGCGCCAGGTGAATCGCGCCGGCCGGCAGGCCGAACGTGTCGCCGTGCCAGTGGAAGGCTTCGATCTCGGGCGGAAACGCCGCCGCCACGCCCAGCTCCTGCGCTTCGCTCACCTTGCGCACCGGGAACCAGCCGATCTCCCTGTGCTCGTTGCGGCGGACGCGCGCGCCCAACACCTCGGCGATCAGCTGCGCGCCGAGACAGACACCGACGACGGTCTTGCCGGCGCCGATCGCCGCCGCGATACAGCGCTTCTCCGGCGCCAGCCAGGGGTACCGGGCCTCGTCGTGGACGCTCATCGGGCCGCCCATCACCACCAGCCAGTCGATTTCATCGGCGCCGGGAAGCGCCTCCCCGGCGTGGAGTCGACTGACGCCGACCTCGGCGCCGCGCTGCCGCGCCCACGTCTCGATGCTCCCCAATCCCTCGAAGGGGACGTGCTGGAGGGAATGCAGGCGGATCGCCATGGGGGACTACGGGGTTACGCTGTCAGGGGTTAGGCTGTTAGGGGCAGGAGGGGGGGCGCTCTCATCCCCTAATCCCCTAACCCCCTAACCCCCTAACCCCTTAACACCCTAACCCCCTAATCGCCTGCCGCTTCCACCGCGGCCTGCGTCACACGCACGGGGTCGCGCGCGGCGCCGCGACTGCGCGCGGCGAAGTCCAGCAACAGCACGACGCGGCCGCCCTCGAAGGGGTCGGCGCTGGCGAGGGCGATGGCGGCATTGCCGGACCGATCGGCGTGGAAGCGCACCATGGCATGTGCGGCTCCGTTGCGCCCCCGAACGCGGCGCAGGTTCAGGAGCGCCGGATCGTAGGCGATTCCCAGAGACAGCGCCTGCGCCGCGGCGCCGGTCCGTACCTCGATCGGGACGCGCAGCCTGCCCAAGGAGATGCGCCGCGCGCGCCCGATCCGGACGCGTGTCCTTTCGGACGCCACCGCCGCCGCGCCGCCGCCGGCGCCGGACGACCAGTTGCCCGTGCAGTCGCCGAACAGAACGGCGCGGAAGTCCTGGTCCGCCACCGGCGCGCCGAACGGATCGAAGGAGATCGCCCCCGGCTGGCAGATGCCACCGGAAATGAGCGGCGCCTGCACGACTTGTCTCTCGGCGGGGGCCGGGACCGGGACGAACGCCCAGTCCGAGCCGCATGCCTCGGCCACCTCGAAGCGGGAGCGCAGGCCGACCGCGAACTGCAGGATGCGCGCGGCGTCGAGTGCGCTGACGCTTCCGTTGCCGGTCACGTCACACGCCAGCCGTTGCATGTCGTCGAAGGTGCGCCTGCCGACGTCGGCCTGCAGGATGTACGCGGCGTCGAGAGCGCTCACGCCGTTGCCGAACCCTCCCGTTTTCTCGGGTCGCAGCGCCCAGGTTCCCGGCACGGCGTCCGGTACGACGTAGCCGCCGCCCGTGTCGCTCTCGGCGTCGGGAAGAGACGTGCCGTCGACGTGCACCACGGCCGCGTCGACGGGGCCGTTGCCGCTGTAGTAGAGGATGTGTCCGCCCGCGTCGCAGGTCACCTGGGCGTGTCCCGGCGTGGTCTCGCACGGTAGCGTGCTCTCGTTCAGGTTGCAGTCGCTCACCGCGACGTCGGCCGTCTCCGCACATCCCGCGAGGACGTCGAAGCGCAGCTGCACCAGCGTTCCACCCTGCTCGATGGGCAGAGTACAGGCGCCGGAGACCAACATCCGCCCGGGAACGGTGTGGTTGTTCTCGACCATGCAGTCCTGGCCGACGCCGCTGGGGTCGACACCGGCGGCGGCGAGCAGCGCCGGATCGTAGGTCACGGTGAACTGGTACGCCTCGACCGGATCGCGCGGATCGATGAGGACGGGGATCGTGACGGAGGCTCCGGGAGCCGGGTCGACGTCGCCGACGCTCAAGAGCGTCGCGTCGCCCGCGGCCAGCGCCGGGATGTCCGTCGGCGTGGGCGAGGGGCTCGGCGTGGCCGTGGCCACACCGCCGGCGGCGAGCGCGACCCGCGGTCGCAGAGCCCCGGGCGAGCCGGCCTGAATGGTCAATGCCGCGGCCAGCACCAGGAAACTGCCCTGCCATCTTGCCATGCGCTGTGATGTCCTCCCCGGCCGCAGCCCCGGCGGGATACTTCGGCCTTCGACGCAGATACCCGAACCGCAGCAACCCGGGTGCCAGGGAGCCGGCGCGGTCACGAGGGCGCGATTCGAGTGCGATCGGCGGCCGTTCGTCACTCGGACGCCACGGCGTCGCGCCGGCGTGTTCGCTTTTGTCGTCCGCCTTGCGCGACGGCCGCGCGTACCGCACACGAGGCGCGTTCACCCCTCGCTCGGCAGACGCGACGCGTCGAAGTTGCGGCCGGCCGGAAAGCCCGCTACACCCGGGCGCGCGATTCCAGTCGATGACGTCCCCGCTGGTCAGCGTCCTGATGCCCGCGTACGACGCGAGCCGCTTCCTGCCGGAGGCGATCGACAGCATCCTCCGGCAGACCTGCTCGGACCTCGAGCTCGTCGTCGTCGACGACGGCTCCGCCGACGATACGGCGGACATCCTGGAGCGATACCGGCGCCGGGACGGCCGCGTGCGCCTCTGCCGCCAGCCGCATTCCGGGGTCGCCGCCGCGCTCAATCGAGCCATCGAGCTGGCGCGCGGGCCGTATCTGGCGCGTATGGACGCCGACGACGTCAGCCTGCCGCGCCGCCTGGCAACCCAGGTGGCGTTCCTGGACGCCAACCCGGAGGTGGGCATCTGCGGCACGCGGGTGCGGACCATCGGCTGGAAGCCCAGCCGCATCTCGCGGCCGTGCACGGACGACGCCGCCATTCGCTGCCAGCTGCTGTTCGCCAACGCGTTCGCGCACTCTTCCGTGATGATGCGCCGCGCCTCGTTTCGCGACGGCGGGCCGCGATACGACCCGGCGTACACCGAGGCCCAGGACTACGAGCTGTGGGTTCGCTCCGCCTCGTCGATGCGGCTCGCCAACGTGCCCGAGGTATTGCACGAGTATCGCGTCCACCTCGATCAGGTGTCTCGCCGGCGCGCCGGGGAGACGCTCGAGCCGGTGAGCCGCATCCACCGCTCCCAGCTGCACGGCCTGGGAATCGATGCCAGCCCCGACGAGCTCTCCCTACACGCGGCTATCGCCCTGCTCCAGTTCCGGCCGACGAGGGAGTCTCTGCTCCGCGCCGAGGTTTGGCTGCGGCGGCTGCGCGCCGCGAACGACGCGGTCCGCCAGTATCCCGAGCCCGCCTTCAGCCGTCTCGTCGCCGAGCGCTGGTATCAGCTGTACCTGCACTCGGCCCGGCTCGGCCCCTGGGCCTGGCGGACATTCCGCCGCTCGCCCCTCGCCGAGGGGACGCCGGCGTCCGTGGCGGGCGCCCTGCGCGAGCTCGCCGCGCGCCGGCGGCGGCGACTGGTCTCGATCGCCTGCAGTCTGGCGGGCCTGCGCGGCCGCTGAGCGCGCGATGCCGAGCCTCGGCAAAAGAGAGACTCTCGCGCAGGGACGCAGAGACGCGGGGCGCGCGTGCTTGTCGTCACCGCAATGCTATGCTTGCTCGCCTCCGATGATCTCTCGCCCACTGATCGCCGCAGCGACGGCGGCCTTCCTTCTCTGCGCCCCGGCGGGAATCGCCGCGGCGCAGGCGACCCCGGAGCTACCGAGCTCCAAGGCCGACGTCGCCAATGCCCTGCAGGATCTGCGCGACCGTTACGGGCGGGACGCCGTCCGCCTCGAGAGCGTCTTGTTGCAATACGCCATCGAGCACGGCTCCGTCCTCACGGCCAGCGGCGGCATCAAGGGCGTCGAGCAGCACGACGGGCACAGCTTCCTCGTCGTTCGCCTCGACACCGGCATCGTCTACGACCCCGCCGCGGTGTCGCCCGAGGAGTGCCCCGCCCGTGTCTGGATCGACGTCATCGACCCGGCGCTCCGGCAGCTCGACAGCCTCGACATTCCGGCCGACGGGATCGCCCTCAGCGTCTCCTACCAGCACGGAAGCTATGCCGACCGCGGCGATCTGCAGCGCCGCCTGCAAGAGGGCTCGCTGGCGACCGAGGTGATGGATCTGCACATGCTGTCCCGGGACGTACTCGACATGATCGGCACGCGCATCGCGCCGGCCGACCTGATCGCTCGCAGCGACCTGCGGCTGAACGGCCTGCCCGTGGATCTTCACTTGCCGGAACGCGCGGCACGTGGTCCGGGCCAGCCGGCAACGCCGTCGACCCCCGCCGTCCGCCTCGTGCCGGAGTGATCGCCCCGGGGTGGGGTGACAAGGCGGGGCACTTCTGCTTGTAATCGCCTGTCACAGGCTGACCTTCGACAGAGGAACGCGATGCGCGCTTGGACCATAGACGCCGATGACATCCAGGTCGCCGAGGACTTCGATGCCAAGCTGCTGCATCGGACGCCCTGGATCGACGAGTTCCTCACCCAGAACCGCGACGACAAGTTCATCATCACCGGCACCAAGGGGTTCGGCAAGACGCTGCTCCTGAAGGCCAAGCGCGTCGGCTACCAGGAAAGCGGCGGCGTCCTCTGCCTGCCGGAGAACAGCCTGCTCGACAAGCCGGTCGGCGACAAGGTGTTCAGCGCCGAGATGCTCGAGCTCTTCGGGCGCTCGACGGACAACTGGCGCAAGGTGTGGCTGATCTCCGTCGCCGTCGCCGTCCTCAAGCGGCTCGGCCTCGTCGAGTCGCTCGACGTCAACCCCCGCCTCGCCGCCCTGGTCGCCGACCCCAGCCTGCAGAGCGTCATCGACCACTTCGTCAACGTGCTCGACTTCCACCGCGGCGACCTCTTCCGGTCCGCCACCGACACCGACAACCGCCTGGTGCCGCGGCTGCGCACCATCAGCCGGCCGGTGGCGATCTTCATCGACAGCATCGACGAGTACTTCAACAAGCACATCATGAGCCTGGAGTCGCGCTCGAGCGACGCGGGCGAGACGTCGCCCAACGTCTGGCACCTGTCGCAGATGGCGCTGGTCGAGACGGCGTACCAGCTGCGCCGGGTGAGCCACCACGTGAAGGTCTTCGCCTCCGTGCGCAAGGAGGCCTTCTCGCGGCTCGCGGACTCGACGCCGATGGCGCAGCAGTACCGCGGCAGCACGATCGACATCAGCTACTCCGCCACCAGCCTGAAGGAGATCTTCCTCAACAACATCCGCCGCGAGAAGGACCGCAATCTGGTCGACCCGAGCGCGCTGCGCGCCGATCCGATCGCCGCCTTCCTCGGCATCACGCAGGTCACGCACGTGTACACCGGCCAACAGGAGCCGCTGTTCGACTACATCCACCGCCACACCCTCGCCCGCCCGCGCGACCTGATGACCATTGGACAGAAGCTCTCGGGCATCGCCCCCGCGGAGCGCAACGAGCCGGTGGTCAAGAGCGCCGTCAACCAGGCCGCCACCGAGATCGCCCGCGAGTACCTGAACGAGATATCGCCCTACGTCGGCGCCGTGCGCCTCGATTCCCTCTTCTCCCTGCTGCCGAGCAACATCCTCACCCGCGACGAGGTCGAGCGCCTGTTCCGCGCCCACAACCAGGCGGTCCTCGGCGACGCCGCCGGCTGCCGGCGCCGAGCAGCACGTCTTCTGCACGCTCTTCAAGGCCGGCCTGCTCGGCTACGTGGGCGTCGACCTCGTCTCCTCGCAGCGCGTGCAGCGCTTCGTCATGCCCGGCGAGCGCACCTTCGATCCGGACGGCGTCCTGCCCGAATCGACGCACTATCTCGTCCACCCGGTACTGTCCGAGATCATCTCGCGGGCCAACCCCAAGTACGTGCAGAACATCGACGAGCTGAACGTCGTCGGCAACGGCCGGCCGTGGCGCGAGGCGGACGAGGAGCGCCCGCTGTGCGTCCTGCATGCCGACATCCGCGCCTTCAGCGAGATCATGGACCACCCGCGGCTCGAGGACTCGGTGCGCCAGATGCTCCCCGTCGTGGTCGACCGGCACGCCTCCCATTGCCAGCTCACCGAGATCACCGGCGGCGACTCGCTGACCATCGTCCACCACGACCCGAACGGCCTCGTCAAGGCGGCCAAGCGGATCATGGAGGACCTGTTCGAGGCCGAGGGCCACCCCGTGCTGCGCGTCGCCATCGACTACGGAAACGTCCGGGTCAACGCGCAGACGCCTTCGGGCCACACCGTGCGCAGCGGTCTCCCCTTCCGCACCGCCGCTCGCCTGGAGCCGCACGTGGCGCCGAACGAGATCTGGGTCACCGAGAGCTTCCGCGAGGCGCTGCACCGGACACCGTCGTTCTACGACGTGGTCGAGGTCACCGGCGGCGAGTCGCCCGACGGCCGCTGGGCGAAGCGGACGGCTCAACATCAAGAAGGTCGGATCGAGCGAACCGGACAGTTGGGTCAAGGTATACCGGATCGTGGAGTCGAAGGTCGGCGGCTGACGCATTTGATTCAGGCCGCCGCGGGGGATCGTACAGGTGGCCCTGATCGCCCCCCAGAAGGGTCGCTTCCCCGGCACTTCCGTTCCTGCCTTCGTGCTCTTCGTGTCCTCCTCCGAAAATAGATCGGCGTCGCCTTCGTCCAGCGTTTCCGCTCTTGGCTTCGTGATCTTCGTGTCCTTCGTGGTTGCCTTTTTCATGCGTCTTTGGGCGAGCGCAGCTCATGACGAACTTCGTGGTTGCATTCTTCATTTGTCCCCGGGCGAACGAAGCTGATGACGAACTTCGTGGTTGCCTTTCCCTCTGCGGAGCGCTGCTCGGCAGGCCAATGGGAACCCGACGACTCGCCGCATTCGAATTCTCCGGAAAAGCCTGCTAGCCGGTCATCCGGCAATGACGGACGACTGGGGATTCGCCAGCGAGCTCGACGACGTCGGCGGCGAGATCGCGATCGTCGGTATCGGCGACGCCGACTACAGCAAGGCGTCGGGCCGGACCACGCACCAGATCGCGGCCCAGGCGACCGAGCGCGCCCTCGCCGACGCCGGTCTGACGGCGGCCGAGGTCGACGGCATCATGTACGTCCCCTTCTCCGGCGATCAGTTCGACGACGCGGCGTTTCACGCCCACTTCGGCACCTCGCACGACCTCTGGGTTTCCGACAAGGGCGGCGGCATGGTCTGGGCGGGCTCGGCACCGTACGAAGCGGCGCTGGCGATCCGCTCCGGCAAGGCCACCTGCGTGCTCAACACGTTCTCCGTCGCCTGGGCGACGCAGCGCTCGCAGATGGTCGGCGGCCCCGGGCAGGTCCACGCCGAGGATCTCTGCAAGCAGAACCTCGAGGTGCCGTTCGGCTGGTTCCCGCAGCCGGTCTACTTCGCCACCATCGCCCGGCGCCACATGTACGAGTTCGGCACCACCTCCGAGCAGCTCGGCGCCATCGCCGTCGCCTGCCGGCGGCACGCCAACCTGACGCCGGGAGCGGTGATGCGCGACAGACCGCTCTCGCTCGACGACTACCTGCGCAGCCCGTTGATCGCCGACCCGTTCCGCAAGGAGGACTGCTGCCTGATCTCCGACGGCGGCGCGGCGTACGTCATGACCTCCCTCGAGCGCGCTCGCGACCTGAAGGCGCCGATCGTCGAGGTTCTCGGCGTCGGCGTCGGCAACTCGCGCACCGGCGCGTACTGGTCGCAGCAGGGCGCCTTCACTTCGACGCCGCAGGTCTTCGCCGCACCCGGCGCGTTCGCGATGGCCGGCATCGAACGCGACGACGTCGACGTGCTCGCCTGCTACGACCCGTTCACCATCGTCTCCCTCATGCAGATCGAGGACATGGGCTTCTGCCCGAAGGGGGAAGGCGGCCGCTTCGTCGAGGGCGAGGCGCTGCACTTCGACGCCGGCGTGCTGCCGTACAACACGCACGGCGGCATGCTGTCGCACGCCTACGTGCTCGGTATCGCCCACGTGGTCGAGATCGTGCGCCAGCTGCGCCGGCAGGCGGCGGCGCAGGTGCCGGACGCCGCGGTCGGCATCTACGGCGGCTACACCGGACCGCAGGCGAGCACGCTGATCCTGGGGAGGCGCTGATGCATGCCGAGTTTCCCCTGCCGGACGTTCACTGGGAGCCGGCGCGAGAGCTGTGGAAGGGGGCCGCGCGCGGCGAGCTGCGCATGCCGCGCTGCGACTCGTGCGGGCGCTACGTCTGGTACCCGCTGCCACCCTGCCGGCACTGCGGCGCGGCGCAGTGGACGTGGACGACCGCCAGCGGGCGTGGGCGGCTGTTCTCCTGGTCGGTCGTGCGCCACGCCTGGATCCCGCAGTTCGCCGACCGCCTGCCCTTCGTCACCGGTCTGGTCGCGCTGGAAGAGGACCCGGTCGTGCGCCTCGTCACCTACGTCGTCGACTGCGCCCCACCGGACCTGCGCTGCGACATGCCGGTGCGCGCGGTCTTCCGGCCGTTGCGCTATCCCGGCGTGCGCGGCGAGGTGACGGCGCCGATGTTCGCCCCGCAGCGCGGCTGAGCCGCTACGTTTGCATGCGACTCGGGTTCTGGTGTCTTCTGTCATCTCGACGCGGGGGAGGCTCATGAGCGAACCGTTCTTCGAGGTAGCCAGCATCGACTACCCGATCATCGACTCCGACGCGCACGTGAACGAGCCGCCGGAGCTGTGGCAGGAGCGCGTGCCGAGCCGGCTCAAGAACCGCGCGCCGAAGGTGCTGCACACGCCCGAGGGCGACGTGTGGTCGTTCGACGACGGCGCCAAGGTGCGGCCCCTCGGTCTCACCGCCACGGCCGGCCTGAGCTATTTGCAGTTTCGCGCCTCCGGGCTGCGTTACGAGTCGATCCGTCCGGGAAGCTTCGACACCGCCGCGCGCCTGCGCGACCTCGACGCCGACGGCATCTACGCCCAGCTCCTGTATCCGAGCGTCGCCCTCGCCGGCGCCCGCACCTACGGCGACGACCGCGAGCTGCAGCGCGAGTGCGTGCGCGCCTACAACGCGTGGCTGAGCGAGTTCTGCGCGCCGTCGGGCGGACGCCTCGTCCCGCAGGCGCTGATCCCGACCACCGGCATCGACGACGCCATCGCCGAGCTGCACTGGGCGCTCAAGAGCGGTCACAAGGGCGCCCTCATCGCCGCCTTTCCGAACGGGACATATGAGCCGTCGGCTGCCGACGACCGGTTCTGGGCGCTCGCCCAGGAGGCGGAGTTTCCGCTCGGCATCCACATCGGCAGCTTCAGCGAGAGCGGCCTGCAGCCCGTGTCGGTGCAGAATACGCTGAGCTTCCTCGCCCACGCCGGCGGATCGAAGGCCGGCGCCGACTCCATCCCGGCCGCCACCAAGGTGTTGTTCTCGGGCGCCTGTGAGAAGTTCCCTCGCCTGCGCTTCGTCATCGTCGAGGGCAACATCGGGTGGATCCCGACGGCGATGGAACAGGTCGACGACATGTTCCTTCGCTACCGCTGGTACACCGGCGCCAGCGAGGTGATGACGACCATGCCCAGCCGCCTCTTCCACCGCAACTTCTGGGCGACGTTCATGATCGACACCATCGGCATCGAGCTGCGCCACCACATGAACGTCGACCACCTGATGTGGTCGACCGACTACCCGCACACCGGCACCGACTGGCCCAACAATCGCAACACCATCGCCCGCCTCTTCCGCGGCGTCCCGCAGGACGAGGTGAAGAAGATGCTGCACGACAACTGCAAGGCGCTCTACGGCCTCGACGACGTCCCGGACCGCCTGCCGGCATGAGCGGACCACCGGCGGTCGGAACCCGCTGGGCCCGGCTCACTGTCAGCGGCGCGGTGGCGGTGGCGGGGCTGCTGGACAGGCGATTGCAGCCGGGGGCGGACAGGCTGACCTGGGCGGTTGAGCGGCGAGCGAGCTCGGAAGCGGACGGCGGGATCTCGGGCTCCTCCGTCGACGACGACGACCGAGGGCGAGTCGGCGTCGCTCCCGAGTCCTTCTGCAATGCCACCGCCCTCGGGCTCGTACAGATCTTCCTCATCCGGCGGAGGCTCGGAATCGGAGGGCGGCGGCGGACCATTCTCGACCATCGGCACCCTGTCCTCCTCCGGGATGACCTGCACGGGAGCCGTGCCCTGCAAGCGGGTGGGCGGGGCATCGCTGAAGTGGATCGTCCCCTTCTCGTCGACCCATTTGTAGACCTGTGCCCCGGCCGCGAAGCCCCAGGCGAGCAGGCCGAAGAAGACGCCCGCCTGGATCGCCGCTGCCGTTTTGCTTCGGATCATGTACCGCCGTACCCGCCTGCGAACCAACCTACACCAATGGCATGCAGGGCTGTAGCCGTACTTCTCCGAGGCCGTGGGTTCATTTCCCGCGCTCAGCGCGGGCGGTAGCAGAACGGCTGCAGCGGGATGCTCGTCGTCTGGCCGACCAGCAGCTCGGCGACGAGCCGGGCCGTGATCGGGGCGAGCAGGACGCCGCTGCGATGGTGGCCAACGGCGAGGGTGACGTTGCGGTAGCCGCGCAGTGGGCCGATGATCGGGCGCCGCAGGGTCGACAGCGGCCGCAACCCGGCCCACGTGCGGGTCAGCGTCGCCTCGGCCAGGGCCGGAACCATGCGCAGCGCGCGCCCGAGCAACAGGCTGAGGGAGCTCGCCGTGACCACCTTCTCCGTCTCGCCGCGCGCGCTGGTGCTGCCGACCAGAACCTCCCCGTCGGCGCGCGGCACCAGATAACCGTCCCCCCACGACAGCGCCCTGCGCAGCGGCGTGATCGGACGGAGGGCAAGCATCTCGCCGCGGTCGAGACGCACCGGGATCTTCACCCGTAGGAGCGAACCGATCTCCGCCGACCAGGCGCCCGCGGCGATCACCAGATGGCCGGGCGAGAGGCGCTCGCCACCGGCGCGAATCGCCAGAACGCGACCCTCAGCGCTCTCGATGCCGTTCAGCGGCGCCCCCAATCGGAACTCGACCCCGAGCCGCGCCGCCGAGGCGTAGAGCGCCTCGACGAAGCGCCCGGCGTTGATGGACCGGTCGCCGGGAAACCCGGCCGCGGCCCGAACATCGTCGCCGATGCGCGGCTCGATCTCGCGGGCGGCGCCCGCATCGAGCAGCTCGACCGCGAAGCCCTGCTCGCGGCGCCGTTCCACCAGACGCGTCAGTCGTTCCGTGTCGCGCGCCGTGAACGCCAGGTCGAGCAGCCCCTCCGAGGAGTACTCGACGTCGACTCCGGTCTCGCGCTGCAGCTCTTCGGCGAGGACGGGAAACATCTCCGCGCTGGCGCGCTTCAGCTCGAACACCACCCCGCGCGGAGCGCGCGAGCTCGCCACGACGAGGAGCCCAGCCGCGGCGCCCGACGCCTCGGCTCCGGGCCGCGCGCGCTCGATGACGACGATGCGGCCGGCTCCGGCCACTGCCAGGGCGCGCGCGATGGCGCAGCCGATCACACCGCCGCCGACGATGGCGACGTCGGGTTGCACGGCAGTGCCCCTATGCCACGCGATGCCCGGGCAGGCACAGGGGAAAGGGACCGAGGCGGCGATGAACGGATCTCATACGCCGGTCCATACTAAGCGCAGCAGGGTAAAAGAAGCGCCGCAGCCGAGACCGCCCGAGAGCGAGGCGATCGGCTGGCCGACCGAAGGCTCAGTGACGGTCCCGGAGAAGGAGAAGCTGATACTCGTAAGCGCCGAAGCGCAGCGGCTCCTTACCCCGCAGGACTTCCGGCTGCAGGACGTTCTGGCCGCCGAACAGCCCCCACACGTCGTTCGCCGCGTTCTCGTTGCCGGCGGTGAGCAGCCCGGTGACCCCGCCGAGCTCCGCTCCAACCGCGGTGACGGCGACCCGTACCGGCGTGAACACCGTGTTGGCGAATGCAGCCAGAAGCGCCGCCCCCGGGTGCGGCTCCCGAACGGTGGGAGCTCCCATCTCCGCCGACGCCGCACCGGCCAGCAGAGCCACCAGCCCGATCGCCATCAACCCGTGTCTGAAGTACCTCATGCGTCGCCTCCTCTGCGCGCAGATATAGTCGGCAAAAGAATCCCTGTCACGCGCGATTTTGCGCGGCCCCCACTCTCGGGGCGCCCGGGCTGCGGGCTGCTTTTCGATCCTCCCTGCGAGGTGGCGCCTCTCCCCTCGCTTTCGCCGGCCCGGCGCCTTCGCTATGAAGATACCGCTGGCAGTCCGTTGAAAAACAGGCGGCGTGGCGAGGGCGAGGAATTTTGCGCCAGATCGAGGCGCCGAACCGGAGGCAAACGTGCTGGTTTGTCGAGGATTCGGCAACGAAAGCTGGCGCAAAAGACCCGCCCGCAGTAGCTGCCCTGTTTTTCAACGGGCTGCCAGGCGGTCGAGCGCAAGAGAATCGAGAGCGAGAGGGAGCGCATGAGTCGTAGCTGCGTGGTGGTCGGCGCCGGCCCGGCTGGACTGAGCGCCGCTCACCGCCTGGCGAACGCCGGGATCCGCGTCACCGTCCTGGAGGGCTCGTCGAGCATCGGCGGCCGCACCTTCACCGAGCCCGTCGGCGAGTTCCGGGTGGACACCGGCGCCAGCTTTCTCACCACGTTCCACCACGAGACGCTCGCGCTCCTGCGCGAGCTGCAACTGGAAGCGGTCCCGCCCCCACAGCAGCCCGCCATCGTCGCGACGCCGTTCGGCAAGCTGCCGCTCGACCTCGGCTCCCCGCGGCGCATGATCCAGTTTCCCCTCATCTCGTTCGCGGACAAGGTACGAATGATGAAGCTCTTCGCCCGCGCCGCCTTCCGCCGCCGCAGTCACATCGCCGACCTGCCGAGTCTGGCGCGCATGGACCGCGGCGACACGGTAGAGCGCTGGGGACGCCGCGTCCTGGGAGAGACGGCGTACGAGTACCTGATGCGCAGCGGCGTCGAGCCGTACTTCTACTTCGGCGCCGACGAGGCGTCCGCCGCGCTGGGCAAGGCCCTCACCCGCCATGCGTTCAAGTGGCAGATCCTCGTCCTGCCCAACGGCACGGGGTCCTTCTGCGAGGCGCTCGCACAGCGATTGCAGGTCCGCACCGGTTGCTCGGCCGGCGCCGTCGAGGTCGGCGACGACTCCGTCAAGGTGCGTCACTCGGGCGGCACGATCGAGGCCGACTACGCGATCCTCGCCGTACCGGCGACCGCGATCGCCCGCCTGCAGGGCTCCATTCCCGATCAGGATCGCGCCGATCTCGCCCGCGTCCGCTACGTGCCCAACATCACCCTCTGCTTCGGTTACGAGCGATCGATCACGGTACAGTACCCGTCGATCACCCCGGCCGGCCCCGGGCGCCATCCGATCGCCAGGGTGCGCAAGATGTCGGCCTGGGACCCGCGCTGTGTGCCGGAGGGGAAGGAGTTGGTGACCATTCAGGCGGCCGGTTGGCGGAGCGCGGAGCTGATCCACGAAGAACCCGACAAGATCGTAGGCGCCATCCGTTCGGAGGCCGAGGAGATCTTCGGCCGCCTGGCCGATCCGGACTGGGTCCGCCTGTACCTGCGCCCCGAGGCCGTCGTGCTTCCCGAGCCCGGGCACTACCGTCGCATGCTCGCCCTGCTGCGCCGCCCGCGGCAGCGGCTGCTCTACGCCGGCGACTGGCTCACCGGCTCGAGCATCGAAGGCGCCGTGCGCACCGGTCTGGCGGCGGCCATGCAAATCCTGGAGGCGAAGAAGTAGCTCCGTGCTCGCCTACGTCCACCCGGTCATCGGCGGCGCCGTTCTGCTGCTCCTCCTCTTCGTCGGGTCGCTCGGCCTGCGCATGCGCACCCGCCCGCGCCAGCGCGCCGCCCTGGCGGCGCGCCACGCACGGCTGGCGCCGGTCGCGTACGTCCTCGCCCTGTTGAGCTGGCTGGCAGGATCGCTCTCCACCTTGGGGCTGCGGCACGACCTCGACTGGGCCAGCACCCTGCACTTCCGCGTCGGCACCCTCATGATCGTGCTCCTCAGCGGCAGCGCCCTCACCGCGCGCTGGATGAAACGCGGCAATCGGACCGCCCTCGAGCTGCACCCCTGGCTCGGAGCCGGCGCGCTGCTCCTCGCCGCCGCCCACGCCGTCACGGGCCTGCGAATCATGCCGTGAGGCAGGGTGTTATGCTATTATGCTCCCTTAACCCCAACCCCTAACCCCCTAACCCCTTAACCCCTTAACCCCCTAGCCCCTACCCCATGCCCCTCATTCTTCTCGCTTTGCTCGTGCAGGTCTCGGGCGGCACTCCCGCCGTGGCGGCCGGGGAAGCGACGCCACACGCTACCGCAACGAGCGTGAAGGACCTGCCTCTGGTCGAGGTTCGCCCTGCCGCTCCGCGCCCGGGCCCTCTCGTGGTGATGGTGTCGGGCGACGGCGGATGGGCCGAGCTGGACCGCGACGTCGCCGCCCGCCTGGCGCGCGCCGGCCTTCCGGTGGTCGGCCTGGACGCCCTGCGCTACTTCTGGAAGCGGCGCGATCCACAGGAGGCGGCGGCGGCTCTCGACCACATCCTCCGCCATTACCTGGCTGCGTGGGATCGGCGCGAGGTCGCCGTCATCGGCTACTCGCGCGGAGCCGAGGTCGTCCCTTTCATGGTCGACCGCCTGGCGCCGGACCTGCTCGCCAAGGTGCGCCTGGTGGCGCTGCTCGGCCCCAGCCGCATGGCGGGGTTCCAGTTCCACTTCGCCGACTGGTTCACCGACGAGAACCGCGCCAGCTCCCTCCCCGTCCTCCCCGAGGCGCGGCGCCTCGCCGACCGCCCCCTCCTCTGTTTCTACGGCGACGAAGAGAAGGACTCCCTCTGCCCGCTTCTCGCCGAGACACCCGCCCGCCTGATCCGCCTCCACGGCGCACACCACTTCGGAGGCCACTACGGCGAGATCGCGGATGAGATACTCAAGGAGATAAGGGGTTAGGGGGTTAGGCTGTTACGCTACTAGGGGGGTCTGCTTTGGCCCATAACAGCCTGACACCGTAACAGCCCAACAACCTGCCCCTACGCCAGCAACGTCGCGAGGATTCCGGTGAGGAAGATTCCGTCGAAGGTGCCGGCGCCGCCGATGGAGGCAACGGGCGCGCCGAGGCCCGGGATCTTGTCGAGGTTGAGGAGATCGGCGCCGATCAGGGTACCGAGGCTTCCCGCGGCGTAGGCGAGCGGGGCGGCGCGGCGCGGCGACAGCAAGAGGGCGACCGTCGCGGCGACCACGGGCGGCAGGAAGATGGGCAGCGCGATGCCGACCCCGCGCACCGGCTGCGCCATGACGTGCATGATCACCGCGACGATGGCGACGCCGACCGCGGCGCGCCCGTAGAGATGGTTCCTGGCGATCAAATAGATGGACAGCAGCGTCGGGATGACGGCGCCGCCGAGATTGACCGCGATGATGGTGTGCGTCGCCCCTTCGACGTACGGCACGATATGCCGCATGCCGAAGAACGGCACCACGTGCGGAGGCATGATCGGCTCGGCCGGCAGCGAGCCGATCGGAATGTTGACGTAGCTGCCCAACAGGGACAGGACCAGCAGGCTGAAGACGTAGCGCCGGTTCACGCCCATCTTCGCATAGGCGTAGCTGAGGATCCCGATCTCGACCGAAACGATCCAGAAGGCGACGAGCGAGGAACAGCGCCAGGATGAACGGCAGGGCGAGAGGGAAGAAGAAATGCATCAGGGCAGGGTGTTAGGGTGTTAGGGCTTGTAATTTATCCGAATGAGTTATGTGCATTCTCTTCCCTCCCTAACCCCATAACACCCTAACCCCGTAACACCCTAACCCCGTAACACCCTAGCCCCCTAGCCCCCTAACAACCTGCCTTTCTCATTCCCAGCTCGTCTGGATGTCGCCCTTGCGGAGCTGGCGGGCGATGACGATCTGCTGCACCTCGCTGGAACCGTCGTAGACGCGGGCGACCCGCAGGTCGCGCCACAGGCGGTCGATCATGTACTCGTTGCGGATGTAGCCGTTGCCGCCGAAGATCTGCATCGCGTCGTCCACCGTCTGCCAGGCGCTCTCGGCGGCGAGCAGCTTGGCGGTGGACGCCTCGCGCAGCGCCGTCTTGCCGCGATCCAGCATCCACGCGGCGCGGTAGACGACCAGGCGCGACGCTTCGGTGCGGGCGCTCATCTGCGCCAGCCGGAAGGCGATGCTCTGGTGGTCCGCCAGCGGCTTGCCGAAGGTCTGCCGCTCGGCGGCGTACTCCAGCGCCAGCTCCATCGACTTCTGCGCGGCGCCGACGCAGCGCGCGCTGAGCGTCGTGCGCCCCTCCGAGAGAGTGCGCTTGGCGTAGTCGAAGCCCTTGCCCTCCTCGCCGACCAGGGCCTCGGCGGGGATGCGGCAGTCCTCCAGCACGATCTCCGAGATGTAGGAGCCGCGGTGGCCGGTGGTGTCGAACACCTGTCCGATCTGCAGGCCGGGGCTGTCGGTGTCGACGATGAAGGCGGTGATGCCCTTGTCCGTACGCGCGAACAGGAAGAGGTGATGCGCCTTCGGGGCGTTGGTGATGAACGTCTTCTGTCCGTTCAGGACGTAGCCGTCGCCCCTGCGCTCGGCGCGGGTCTGCAGAGCCCCAGCGTCGGAGCCCGCCCCCGGCTCGGTGAGAGCGAACGAGCCCACCCACTCGCCGGTCGCCATCTTCGGCAGGTAGTGCTGCTTCTGCCGCTCGTTGCCGAAGCGCACGATGCCGACGCAGCCGATGCCGGTGTGCACGCTGATGTAGCTGGCCAGGCCCCACGGCCCGCGCCCGAGCATCTCGTGCACCAGGGCTTTCTGCGTCACCGAGAAGCCGAGGCCGCCGTACTCCGGCGGGATGCTCACGCCGAAGAGGCCGAGCTCCCCGGCGCCGGCGATCAGCTCCGCCGGCAGCTCGTCCTTCTCCTCGATCTCGCGCCACACGGCGTTGGCCTTGTCCTCGATGAAGTCGCGCACCGACTCCTGCAGGATGCGGTCGTCGTCACCGATGCTGAAATCCATCTCGCCCCCTCGCGTTCGAAAATCTCGTGACGTCGCGCTGCATACCAACCGCGCATGCCGATTGCCAATCACCCGTTCGCCGGTGGCGGGGTCCTTCGCATCCGGCGCGGCGTTTCGGTATTCTGGCCATGACCGCAGGGGCGACCCGGCCATGCATTCCGACGAGATCACGAGCGAGCCGAACACCGAGAGCACGGCAACGGGAAGGATACCGGCCTTCGAGTCGATCCTGCGCCGGCACGGCCTCGCCCCGCTGCGGCGGGAAGCGGTGAGGACCCTGCAGGTGAACGTCGGCAAGCTCTGCAACCAGGCCTGCCACCACTGCCACGTCGACGCGGGCCCGAAGCGGACGGAGACGATGTCGCGCCGGGTAGCCGAGCGCGTCGTGGCCCTGCTGGCGGCGAGCGCGAGCGTGGAGCACGTGGACATCACCGGCGGCGCTCCCGAGCTGAACCCCAACTTCCCCTACCTCGTCGAACGAGCCCGCCGCCTGGGCCGCCGCGTCATCGACCGCTGCAATCTGACGGTGCTGCTCGAGCCCGGCATGGAATGGGTGCCGGAGTTCCTGCGCGCTCACGAGGTCGACCTCATCTGCTCGCTGCCCTGCTACACGGCGGAGAACGTCGAGCGGCAGCGCGGCCGCGGCGTGTTCGACAAGAGCATCGCGGCGCTGCGCCGGCTCAACCGCCTCGGCTACGGCCGGCCCGACTCGGGCCTGCGCCTCGACCTCGTCTACAACCCGCTCGGCGCCTCCCTGCCGCCGCCGCAGGAGCGCCTCGAAGCCGACTACCGGCGCGTCCTGCGCGAGTCCTTCGGCGTCGAGTTCCACCACCTGCTCACCATCACCAACATGCCGATCAAGCGCTTCTCCGAGCAGCTCGCGCACTGGGGGCAGGAAGAGACGTACATGGCGCTCCTCGCCGACGCCTTCAACCCGGCCGCCGTACCCGGCCTGATGTGCCGTTCGCTGCTCAGCGTCGGCTGGGACGGCGCGCTCTACGACTGCGACTTCAACCAGATGCTCGAGCTGCCGCTCGCGGGGCGCGATCGCCCGCGGACCGTCTTCGACCTGGAAAACCTGGAAGCGCTGGAGGGCGCCGCCATCGCGACCGCGCGCCACTGCCTCGGCTGCACGGCCGGCGCCGGCTCGAGCTGCGGCGGAGCGACGGTGCGCCCCGGCGACGGCGCCGATCGCTCTCCCGGCTGACCCGAGCGGACCCTAGCCTCGCAGCAACAGCCGGATGACCTAGGCGTGATCTGACAAAAGATTTCAACACGAAGGACGCGAAGAGATACGAAGAGCACGAAGAAGAGCTTGGAAAGCCGATCGTATGCAAGCTCACCGCTGATGTCGGTTCAGATCTCGATCGATCTATTCCCTTCTCTTTCTTGTGCCTTCGTGTCCTCCTCCGAAAATAGAGCGGCGTCGCCTTCGTCCAGCGTTTCCGCTCTTGGCTTCGTGATCTTCGTGTCCTTCGTGGTTGCCTTTTTCATGCGTCTTTGGGCGAGCGCAGCTAATGACGAACCTCGTGGTTGCCTTCTTTTTTTGCGCTCTTCGGGCGAGCGCAGTCTCATGTCCACTTCGTGGTGAGGATTTCTGAAGCTACGCTAGGATGGCGGCTGAATGCTGATTCTCGTTCCCAGGCGGTTATCGGCCGGATTGCGGTCGGCCTGGCCCGGGACGGTCACGCGCGAGATCACGTCGATCGAGCCCCCGTTCCGGGCGCCGGTCAGGTCGATCGAAATCGGCTGGACGAAGATGCCCCCGGGTTCGAGAAGCGGCAAGCTATAGGCTTGCATCGCGCCGCCCGCCGTCACGTTGAGCTGGGTGTCGTAGAGGGGCTCGGTACCGCGGTTCTGGACCACGACGTCATATTCCGCACCCGCACCACCGAAAGACGCGGCCGAGCTGGCGAAGGTCTGGCTCGCCACCGCAACGTCGAAGATCCCAGGCTGATTACGCTCCATGACACGGCCGATCTGCAGGAGGCCGTTCCCGAACTCGGCATCGGGCCCGGGTCGCCCGGCTTCGTTGGCATAAGCGAAAAGCAGATCTCTCGCCTGCGCCGCCGTCATGCCCGGATTCTGCGACATGACCGCCGCCAGGGCGCCACTGACGTACGGAGCACTGGCTGACGTGCCGCTGAACAGCACTTGCCCGGCGTTGGGCCAGTCGGCGACCACCCCTGCGCCGGGCGCCGCGAGAGACAGGGTGTCGCTCGCGTTCGAGTAGTAGAGGTGTTGCCCCAGGGCATCGATAGCGCCGACACTGACGACGTCGGGGTAGGCGGCGGGATAGGCGAGCCGGTCGAGGCCTGCATTGCCGGCCGAGGCGACGACCAGAACCCCGTTGGCGGAAGCGAATTCGACGGCGTTTCGCATCAACGAGCTGTCCCCGTACGAGCCCATGCTGATGTTGATGATGTCCGCACCCTTGTCGACGGCGTCGTAAATCGCCCGCGCGAGCGTGAAGGAGTCGCTCAGCCCGCTGGCGTCGGTGATCTCGTAGCTGAGCAGATCTGCCGCCGGTGCGACGCCCAACGCCGCCGGATCGTTCCCGGCCGCCAGCGAGGCGACAGCCGTACCGTGGCCGAAGACGCCGGCATGCGACTCTCCCCCCGCATTCAGCGGTATGCGTTGGACCTGGGCCGGCGCAAACACACCATCGTTCACCACACCGGTGTCGAGGATCGCGATCTTCACTCCTTTCCCCCAATCGGAATTGTCGCCTTCGATCCCGAGCCAGGCGCGGGCTCGCGTTCTCGAACGGCACGATGTTCCTGTCCCGGATTCTTCGCGGCGGCAGGACTCGGATCGGGCGGCACAACGACGTCGTAGTTGGCGTCGGCCGCGTATTCGGAAGGATCGAGCTCGCTCAGAAGGCCCTCGATCTGCGCGGCATCGTCGAATCCGAGACGCAGCGCAAGAAGCTGCTCGTCTTCGTCGAGAATCGCGACGCCGTGCTTCTTCGCGTTCTCGCGGGCGGCCTCGAAGCTGGCTGGAGAGCGAAGCTGAAGGACCAACTCTCCCTTCCGTGCACCGGCCCGGTGGAGCAGCCGCGTGATGGTGCCGCCCTGCGATCGGGGCGGATCTGCTTTTGCGGGTTTCAGAGCTCCCGAGCCGCGCGGCGGCAAGCGCGGCGACCGATGGAAACCCTCGAAACCCACTGCCTCCTTGCGCACGGGGAATAGGTCGCGCGGCGAACGAGACGAAGGCCCCGGGGCAGGCGGAGCGAAGAGAAGGGCGCAGATCGTCACCGTCGCCACCAGCACTACCAAAAGAAGCACAGCCCGTCGCATGAGGTTCCCGAAAGCTAACAGAACACCTTGGAGAATGCATGGTACGCGGCACCGAGCAAACGACGAAACGCAGGACGGGGCGCTTCCATTGCTTGGAGACAGGGGCCTCTGCCAAGTAACCGCGCGCGCCGCGTTCGGGTTCGGCACGGCCGCGCACGGGTCACTTCGCGCCCGGCGTCTGTGCTTCTCGGCGCGAGGCCGTCCCGCCTCCGCCCCCGAGCGGCTTCACCTCGGCGAGCTGCGCGGCGAAGCGCGACGGGTCGGTCGTCGGCAGCTCGCACACCTGCCGCTCGCAGACGTATGCGGTCGGCTTGCCGCCGCGCGCCGTCTTCCCCTCGACCAGCGGCACGAGCGCGGCCAGCTCCTTCAATGGCTCCCCTGCGGCGACGACGGCGAGCACGCGGTTGGGGACGAATGTCTTGCGCAGCACGGCGAGGAACGGCTCGGCCTGGGCGCGGGAGTCGGGGGTGACGATGACGATCTCCTTCGCCACGTCGAGGCGGAAGTCGACGGCGAGGAGCATCTCCGACAGGACCGTCGGCGCCCGCTGCAGGATCCCGTCGAAGGCGCGCAGGGTGCGCTCGGCGCGCCGCCGGTAGCGGTCGTCGGTGGTGAGCTCGTACAGGCGCAGGAGGTTCAGCGCCTCGACGGAGTTCCCCGACGGCTCGGCGCCGTCGTCGCTCGGCTTCTCGCGCGCCAGAAGCTCCTCGTGGTCGTCTGCGGTCAGGAAGAAGCCGCCCGCCTTCGGATCCTCGAAGTGCTGTGCCAGAACACCGTCCAGAGCGACCGCCTCGCGCAGCCAGCGCGGGTTGCCGTCCGCCTCGTAGAGGTCGAGCAGGCCGGCGATCACGAAGGCGTAGTCGTCCAGGTAGGCGTCGTGCTGCGCGGCGCCGTCCTTGAAGCTGCGAAAGAGACGCCCGTCGCGGCGCATCCGGTCGAGTACCAACGACGCCGCGCGCGCGGCCGAGGCGGCGTAGCGGTCGTCCCCCAGCACCAGCGCGGCCCGCGCCAGGGCGGAGATCATCAGCCCGTTCCAGGCGGCGAGGATCTTCTCGTCGCGCAGCGGCGCCGGCCGCTTGGCGCGCGCCGCGTAGAGCCGGTCCTTCGACTGCTCGACCAGCGCGCCCACCTTCTCGGGCGGCAGGCCGACCTTCTCGGCCACCTGCGCGATCGACTCCGGCGTATGCAGGATGTTGCGGCCTTCGAAATTGCCCTTCGCAGTCACCGCGAAGTAGGCCTCGGCGACGCGCGCCGGCTGCGCCCCGAGCGCCTGCTCGATCTCGGCCGGCGTCCAGGTGTAGAACCATCCCTCCTCCCGGCGGCCGTCCGGCCCCGGGCTGTCGGCGTCGGTGGCCGAGTAGAACGCGCCCTGCGGCGACAGCATGTCGCGCTGCGCGTAGCGCAGGATCTCGCGCGCGACGCGGGCGAAGTCGGCGCGCCCGGTCGCCTGGTAGGCCTCCAGGTAGGTGACGGCGAGCAGGGCGTTGTCGTAGAGCATCTTCTCGAAGTGCGGGACCAGCCACTCGGCGTCCGTGGAGTAGCGGTGGAAGCCGCCGCCGACGTGATCGTAGATGCCGCCGGCGGCCATCTTCTCGAGCGTCAGCGTCGCCATCGCCAGAGACCGCGGGTCTGCGGCGCGCCGGTGATAGCGCAGCAGGAAGCGCAGCGGCAGGCCGCTCGGAAACTTCGGAGCCCCGCGCGTGCCGCCGTTCTCCGGGTCGAACTGGCTCTCGGAGCTCGCCTCCGCCGCCCGCAGTATCTCGGGGCCGGGAAGCCCTTCTCCGCCGGGTCCGCCCGACAGGCTCTTTCGAATCGCCTCCGCCAGCGACGACGCCGCGCCGGCGACTCGCATGGGATCCTGGTGGTAGAGATCGCTCAGCTTGCGCAGCAGGGTCAGGAAGCCGGTGGCGGCGCCGCGGTCGCCGTCGCGGGCGGGGAAGTAGGTGCCGCCGAAGAACGGCTTGCGGTCCGGCCGCAGCCAGACGGTCATCGGCCAGCCGCCGCGACCGTGTTGAGCGCCTGCACGGCGCTCATGTAGACGGCGTCGATGTCCGGCCGCTCCTCGCGGTCGACCTTGATCGCGATGTAGTGCTCGTTGATGTAGCGGGCGATCTCCAGGTCCTCGAACGACTCCTCCTCCATCACGTGGCACCAGTGGCAGGTCGAGTAGCCGACCGACAGCAGCACCGGGCGGCCCAGCCTGGTCGCCGCCTCGAACGCCTCGTCGCCCCATGGGTACCAGTTGACCGGGTTGTGGGCGTGCTGGCGCAGGTAGGGGCTGGACTGCAGGAAGAGGCGGTTGGTGTACTGCGGCGAGCCGTCGGGGTTCAGATGCCGGGTGCGCGGACGGTAGCCGGCGGGCCGCTTCTTCCACGCCGCGCGCAGCTGCTTCGCCACGGCGGGATCGAGCGGCGGCGCGCCGGGCAGAGGCCGGGCGAGGATGTCGCCCGCCGGCGCGGCCGCGGCGGGCGATGCCGTCGCAGCGGGATGTTGCGCGACCGCGGGTGCGGCGAACGCCGCAGCGGCGCAGAGCAGCAGAGGCAAGACGGCCCCGAGTACTGCCGTCCGGAAATACGATGACGTCTCTCGAAGGGACTCCTCTCCCGGGTGGGTCTGTCGATTTTCTCGTTGCGAGACGATCGACTCCGACTTCCCCCTTTGGGAAAGGGGGATCGAGGGGGATTTGTCCGAACGAATCCATTTCAAAATCCCCCCTGGCCCCCCTTTTCCAAAGGGGGGAATCTCGACCCTCGAGAAAATCGACAGTCTCGGATGGGAGAGGATCGCGGTGAGGGGGATTGAATGATGCCGAAGGCCACCGTATCTCGCGTCGAGTCGGCGTAGCGAAAGAGCGAGGTTGGCTTCGCCGATCAATTTCATCCCCCTCATCCTGACCTTCTCCCATCCGGGAGAAGGAACCCTGGGCCATACGACACGGTAATTCCGGAACGTTACACTAAGGGGCATTCTCGATCCGGCCTCGGTTCGCCACGCTGTTGAGGTGCCAGTCGTACTCCAGCCACTCGATCTGCGGCTCGCGCCCGGCTGCCATCGCCTGCTTCAGCTCCGGCGAGTAGCGCGCGGCGAATTGGAGCACCGGAGCCGGCGACCTGCTCGAAGTCGCCGCCGTACCACTGGTAGAGCCTCGTCAGGTGAACGACTCCGGCCTGCGGATCGAAACGGAACCAGCGCTCGTGTCCGTGCACGTAGCGGGCCTGATCGTCGAGCTGGGCATCGATTCGATCGGCCGCGTAGGCTTCGCTGCGCAGCGGCGGACAGCCGATGGCGGCGCAGACGAGCGCGAAGTGGACGCGCGGCTCGACGAACTTGGGTCGGATCTGCTCGTGCTCGATCTGCTCGAGGCTCCACACATGGCCGCCGACCTTCCAGCGCTCGTCCGACCAGCGGCGGTCGGAGGGGATGTCCTTGATCGAGTCGAGCGGGTAGTGCTCGAGGATGAGCTCGAGCGTGAACGCGTTGTACGCGTTGAGCAGCAGGGCGAGCTTCTGGTCGCGCCCGAGCTTCTCGAACGGCGCCGCGCCGATCGCCTCGATGTACCGTTTCAGGTCGGCCTGCTCGGCGCGCAGGCCTTCGTAGTCGACCCAGCCGCCTTCCCGCACGTGCTTCTTCACCAGCCGGTCGTAGATCGAGTGGTCGAATGTCGGCCCGCCGGGCACGCGCTCGTAGGCCTCGTGCAGCTCGACCTTCGGCGGCCCGTACAAGCTGCTCAGGAACCTCCCGATCACCCCGGAGCCCGCCCCTGCCCTCGCCATCGCCGCCCCGCCGAGAAGGATCAGTGCGGCGGCGATCGGCGTTGCGCCGAGCGCTGCTCTCATCATCGTTCGTCCCTCCTCTTCACCCCGACCCGTTCATCGCACGCGTCTACTGCAGCATAGAGTCTAGGACCGAAAGGCGGAAATGAGAACCGGCGCCAGTGCTTGACGCTGCGCCGCCGGCCGCTCATGAATGGCGCAGGAGGGGTGGGTGATGATTTTTCTGCACGAGACGCACGAGATCATCGGTGGGAAGACGGCGGCGTTCGAAGGCGCCTTTCGCGATCGCTGGGTGCCCTTGATCGAGGCGGGGGGGCGCGCGCAGCTCCTCTGGTACTGGACGCTCACGCACGGCACCGGGCTCAGCTATCAGGCGGTCAGCATCACGGCGGTGCGCGACTGGGAGACGTGGGGCGAGATCGTGGCTTCCATGCACGGCACCCCGGAGTGGCGGGGCTGGAACGACATCTGCTGGGGCCTGCGCCGCGAGGTGGTGAGCAAGCTGCTGCAGCCCACCCGCTGGTCGCCCCTGCAACGGGTCGATCTGCGTTCCCCGGCCGTCCCCGACGACCGCGAGCCGTCGCTGTACCTGCACGACACCGGCTGGCCGTATGCGGGGAAGCTGGACGCCTACGTGGACGCGCTCGGCTCGGTCTTCTACCCGGCGACGCGCAACTACCGGATGATCAGCGTCGAAGCGTGCTGGACCGTCTGCCCCGGCGCCGGCCGCCACCACGAGGTGGTTCTGCTGCAGAAGATCCTAGACTGGCCCGCCTTCTCGCGCCTGCTCACCGAGGGAGAGCGCCCATCGCGCCCGGGCGAGTGGATGGAGGAGGGCCTCAAGTACCGCGACCGCTGGGAAAGCAAGCTGCTGCGTCCCACCTCCTGGTCGCCGCGCCGCTGAGGGGAAGCAGCCGCCGCTCAGGACGCCGACTGCGGTTCGGAGGCCTCGGGACCGGGCGGCGTCCAGCCCTTGTCGATGCAGGCCTGACACACCGGAACGATGCGCGTGCGGCGCGCGAAGCCGATCACGCGCCCGGTCAGAAGCTCGACCGACTGCTCCTTGCCGCACGCCGCGCACGCCGCGGTCAGCCGCTTGTTCTCCTTGGCTTTTTCACCCGCCATGCTCTACCGTCTCCGTTCGAACAGTTGTTTCAACCACATACGCCGCCGCGGAGCAAAGGGGACAGCCGTCGCAGCCATTGTCGCGATCGCCGGCTCACTTCAGTACGATCGCAGCAGCTCGTCGATAACCGGGTCCATCTTGGCCCTGGTGCTCTTGTATTTCGTCAGGGCGTAGCCCCCTTTTCCGCGCAGGTGAAACTCGCCGTACGCGATCTGAGCCCCGTCTCGATACAGTCTCAGCTCCGCGTAAGAGAGGAACGGGGCGAGGTCCCGACCCGCAGCGCCGTGTAGGTCAGCTTGCCGTCGCAACCTTCCGGCATCTCGCCGGAGTACACCTCGGTCGCGATTCCATGACGAGAGAAGCCGTCCCGAATGATGTCGAGAAAGTCCGGCACGATGACCTTGGGATTGTCCTCGATGCAGACCTTTCGAACTCGAAGAGATGGATCGAGCGGCGTGACTTTCGTCACCGTACAGGCCGCCAAGACGAACACGATCGAAAGCAAGTACAGTCGCTTCATTCTCCCCTCCCCTGTTTTCGATCTCACATCGCGCTAGCTCCACATCTCTCTTGTAGGTATCTCACCGTCACCTCTTCCACAAGGGCAAAACCAGTCGCACCGCGCCACGCTCCTCGACTCCGGTCACGCGTTTCCGAATGGTCCGATGACCAGTATGCAACCAGCCATTCAAGTTGTAGTCGTCCTGCCTATTCCACTCAGGGGATCGGCGTACACCGCCGTCGGCCACGGGGACGTTCCTGAAAAGATGAAAAGATCGACCGCTGGGTCGTGATCCGGGGCCCGTCGCGGGAGACGTTCCCTCCAAGAGAAGCGTGCGGCGCCCCGACTCTTCGGGCGCTTCACCGCAGGCACGCGTGCCCTCGCTCGCTTCCAATGCTGAGCGGCGGTGCGCGCCCGAGTCTCGAGGCGCGCACCGCTCTTCACCTCCGGATCGACGGCGCCGCGCCGGTCGCTACTCCGGACACGACGTGGGTAGACTCGACGATTTCGACAGGTACTTGAACCCAGTGCCGCCGGCGATCGATTTGATGGTGGGCGACTCGAACTGCGCACACATCCGGTGTGTCGTGCTGTCGTTGGCGTTGTCGATGGTCAGCACCGCCATGACGACGTCCGATGGCGTCAGGGCACTGAGGTCGAGATCGTTTGCGTCCTGATCTCCGCTCGCGGAGTCGCCGTCGCCGAGGTTCCTCGCAACCACCTTGATCAACTTCCCCGGCTTGATGGTCGCCACCTTCACCCCGGGCTGCCCGGTGCCGGCGTTCTTGTTGATGTACTTGGCCACCGAGTCCTTGTTCGACTTCCAGCTCGCCGAATCGAGAGCGAAGACGGCCCGGTTGCTCGGATCGGACTGCTGATAGAGCAGGAGCTGACCGCTCAAGCCCGGCGGATCCGCCGACGGCCCTTTGGTGATGTTGCCGCCCGGGTCCTCCATCTTCAGCACGACCTTGGCCTTCCCCGCCTTGGCGTACTTGTCGAACATGAGCAGCTTGGCACCCGTCACCGGAGCGAACATCGGCGGGACCACAGGCGCGATCACGGCGGAGATCTCCACCAGGGACGACGTGATCTCGCTATTCGAGCTGGCGCCGGAGCCACTGCCCGAGGTCGACAGATCGTAGTCGAGCAGCAGCTCGAACGTGTCGCCCAGGGGCAGGCTGAACGTGATCGTGTTCGTGTCGCTGAAGTTCGAGGTGCCCGCCACGCTCTGGTTGGCAGTACCGGAGATCACCGTGCCGAAGGCGGTCGTCGCTACGTTCCACGACGCGTCGGCGACGCTGGCGCCCGCGACGGTGAGCGTGCCGGCGATGGAAGCCGATACGGTCACGTCCGCAGGCGTTCCCGCGACATCGCTGCCGCTCGGATCGACGTGGATGACCCACGGCGTGGGCGAGGTGGTGCTCGCGTTTCCGGAGAAGGCAAAGGCGTTGGCGGAGTAGATACCGGCCGCCGTGTAGGTGACTCCCGAGGCGCGGAAGAAGGTCGGGTTGAAGGGCGCGAAGACGGACCGGACACCGGTCCCGAGCGGGGCGTTCAGGTTGGTCCCCAGCTCCGCACCGGAGTAGGCCTCTGAATCGGCTGCCG
Source organism: uncultured bacterium (assembly GCA_963721115.1). Taxonomy (GTDB): domain Bacteria; phylum Desulfobacterota; class Binatia; order HRBIN30; family CADEER01; genus CAVRIA01. The sequence goes on along the minus strand of CAVRIA010000006.1, from coordinate 920,003 downwards.
GCGGCGCCGATGGGCCGAAGAGAGTATCGTTGCGACTGTACGCTGCCGGGTCGGCGACCAGGTCGCTGGTCGTGTTGCCGGTGGAGCTGTTGGCGAAGCCGACGAAGACGCGCGATTCGTTCGGCGTCGGGTTGACGTAGGTGATGGTGATCGCACCCGCCGGCGCCGCTGCCAGGAGCAGCGCCAGCACGAAGCCCAGGCCCTTCATAGAATCCCCCCCTTTTTTCTATGGCAGGCCACGACCGTAGCAGATCCCGCCCGATGGGCAAAAGCCGAAATGCCGCAGGACGACAGGGGGATGGGACGTTGCAACGAGCTCGACGATTTGAGTCTGTCCCGAGTCTTCCTCGGACGTCAGCCACACGTCCACACGGCCACACGTCAGCACGTCCACACATCAGCACGTCAGCACGTGCGCATCAGCGCCCCCCGCAAGAACTCCGCCACGACCGCCGTCAGCTCCCGCGGCCGTTCGAGGTGCGGGTGATGCCCCGAGCCGGGGATGGCGACGCGCTGCGCGCGCAGATCCGCGAGCCGCTCGCAGAGATCGTCCTCCGGCAGGCGCAGATCGCTCTCCGCGCCCTCGACGTACAGGACCGGGCAGCGCACGCGCCGCCAGAAGGCGCGCGCCTGGCCGACGTAGTACGGCTGCGGCGAACGCGTCTGGTGCAGCGGGTCGAACTTCCATTCGCGCGCCGCGCCGCGCGGCCTCGTGCCGAACGCCGCCATGTGCTGGACGGCCTCCTCCGAGAAGCGAGGAAAGCGTGCGCGCAGCCGGCTCGCCGCCTGCTCGAGCGTCAGGGCCGGGCGGCTTCGCGCCCAGCAGCCGCTCCAGATCCGCGATCCACGTTTCGAAGCGCGGCGGCGCGGAGTCGAAATCCGAGTCCGGCACGCCGAGGCCCTCGATCGACACCAGGGCCGTCACCCGCTCCGGCTCGGTGCCGGCGTAGACGACCGCCGCGCCGCCTCCCATCGAATGCGCCACCAGGGCCGCCCGGCCACCCAGCTCGCGCACCAGGAAGGCCAGGTCCGCCGCGTAGTCGGCGAAGTGATAGTAGCCGCCGGCGCCGATCCACTCCGAGTCGCCGTGGCCGCGCCAGTCGAGGGCGAAGACGTGAAAGCCCCCCTCCGCCAGCCGCGGCGCCACCCAGTCCCAGACGTGCGCGTGCTCCAGAAACCCGTGCAGGAGAAGGACCACCGGCCCGCTCTCGCCCCACTCGAGCAGGTGGTGGCGCAGGCGGTTGGCGGTCACGAAGCGCTCGCGGAAGTCGTGCATGTGGCGCCTTTCTACCGCCTCCGCGCAAACTTTCGAAACTGTACCCGCTCAGCGCGTTCGTCGTTCGCTGGCCTCCGCTCACCGATCGCTGTTATCTTCCCCGCAACGCTCATGAGACCGGGCAAGGGGACGATCATCCTCGGCGCGAACGCCGGACCGTGAACAGGCTACCGCACATCTCCCGGCCGCCCCGGCCCTCGGTCGGCGCGCTGCGCACCGCGGGCGCCCTGCTCTGGCTCGCCGCCCTGTGCGGCTGCACGAACAACCCGTACCCGAACGCCGACGCGAGCCGCAAGGTGTTCTACGAGTACTTCGTCAGCCCGCCGCGCACCCTCGATCCGGCCACCGCCTACTCGACCACGGACCACGTCGTGACCGGACCGATCTTCGACACGCTGCTCGAGTACCACTACCTGAAGCGCCCCTACACGCTCATCCCCGGGCTCGCCGAGTCGCTGCCGAGCAAGCAGCGCGGCGCCGGCGGCGAGGTCGTGTACCGCTTCCGCCTGCGCCCCGACCTCCTCTATCAGGACGACGATTGCTTCGCGCTCTCCGGCGCCGGACGGCGGACGCGCACCGTCACCGCCGCCGACGTCGCCTTCGAGATCGAGCGCCTCGCCGACCCGCAGGTCAACAGCCCGGTGGTCGAGAGCTTCGGCAAGATCCGCGGATTCGAGGCCTTCAGCGACACACTGCGCCAGCGGCGCGCGGATGACGCTTCCTTCTCCGCCCTGCGCGTCGACCGGCAGTACGCCCTGGCAGGAGGCATCTCCGGCGTGCGCGTGCTCGGCCCGCTCGACCTCGAGATCGTCCTCGACCAACCCTACCCGCAGATCCTCTACTGGTTCGCCATGCCGTTCACGTCGCCCGTGCCGTGGGAGGCGGTGGCCTACTACGACGGCGAGGGCGGGCGGGGCATCCTGGACGACCACCCGGTCGGCGCCGGCCCGTTCCGGCTGGTGCGCTACGAGCGGCGCAACCGCATCGTCCTCGAGCGCAACGAGAACTGGTACGGCATCCGGCATCCGGAGTGGCGCGCCCCCGGCGCCGTCTACCCGGACGAGGGCGAGCCGGCCGACGCGGCGGCGGGCCTGCTCGACGCGGACATGGTCGGCCGCCCGCTGCCCTTCCTGGAGCGCATCGAGATCCTGCGCGAGCCCGAGCCGATCCCCGCCTTCGTCAAGTTCCTGCAGGGCTACTACGACATCTCGACCATCGTGCGCGAGAGCTTCGACCGCGTCGTGCGCGAGGGCGCGCTGTCGCGCAAGATGGCCGCCAAGGGAATGCGGCTGGTGAAAGGCGTCACCCCGGCCATCTACTATCTCGGCTTCAACATGGACGACCCGGTGGTCGGCAAGCCGGCCGGGGCGCGCGGACGCGCCCTGCGCCAGGCGATGAGCCTCGCCGTCGACTCCGAGGAGTTCGCGCGGCTGTTCATGAACGGGCGCGGCATCCCCGCGCAGTCGCCCCTTCCGCCCGGCATCTTCGGCTACGATCCCGACTACCGGAACCCGTACCGCCGGGTCGATCTCGAGCGCGCCGCGGCGCTGCTGCGGCGCGCCGGCTATCCGAACGGCATCGATCCGCGAGACGCAGGCGCCGCTGCAGCTCACCTTCGACACCAGCGACACCAGCGCGCGCGCCGCACTGCAGTTCCAGTTCTTCGTCGACGCCTGGAGGCGCATCGGGCTCGACGTGATCATCCGCGCCACCAACTACAACGAGTTCCAGGAAAGCGTGCGCCGCGGCGCCTACCAGGTCTTCTGGTGGGGCTGGGTGGCCGACTATCCCGGACCCGGAGAACTTCCTCTTCCTGCTCTACGGGCCGATGGGGCGCACGCGCAGCGGCGGCCCGAACACCGCCAACTTCGCCGACCAGAAGTACGACGAGCTCTTTCGCCGCATGAAGGCGCGCGACAACGACGCCGAGCGCAAGCGCCTGATCGGCGCGATGCTCGCCATCCTCGAGCGCGAGCGGCCGTGGATCGAGGTCTTCTACCCGGAGGACTACGCCCTGCACCATTGCTGGCTGCGCAACGTCAAGCCCACCGGCCTCTCCATTCCGAGCGAGAAGTACTACGACGTCGATCCGCTCGAGCGCGCAGCGGCGGCGCGAGGAGTGGAACCGGCCGGTGCGCTGGCCCGCCTGGGTCCTCCTCGCCCTCCTTCTCGCCGTGCTCGCGCCCGCCGTGGTACGAGTGCTGCGCGAGGAACGGTGATGTTGCGCTACCTGATCCGGCGCGCGCTGTACGGCGTCGCCACCGTGCTCGGCGTCCTGCTCTTCCTGTTCGTGCTCTTCTTCCTCGTCGCCAGCCCCGACGACATCGCGCGCAAGGCGCTCGGCGAGAAGGCCGAGCCGCAGGCCCTGGAGCAGTGGAAGGCCAACCACGGCTACGACGAGCCGCGCTTCTGGAACCCCGAGCACCCCGCCGACACCATGCTGGTCGAGCACTTCCGCCGCATGCTCACCTTCGACTTCGGCCGCAGCGACGCCGACGACGCGCCGATCGCCGAGCGGCTGCGCGAGCGGCATCGGCCCGAGCCTGGCGCTGACCGTGCCGCTGTTCGTCCTCGGGCTGCTGCTCGCCATCGGGCTGTCGCTGCTGGTCGCGTTCCTGCGCGAGACCTACGTCGACCGCTTCGGCGCCGTCGTCTGCGTGCTGATGATGAGCGTCTCGATGCTGCTGTACATCATCGGCGCCCAGTTCGTGATCGGCAAGCTGCTGCGCTGGTTCCCGATCTCGGGCTTCGACCCGTCCCCTTCGGTCGTCGCCCGCTTCATCGCCCTGCCGCTGATCGTCGGGGTGCTCGCCAGCCTCGGCGCCGACGTGCGCTTCTACCGCACGGTTTTCGTCGAGGAGACCGGGCGCGACTACGTGCGCACGGCGCGCGCCAAGGGCTGCGGCGCCAGCCGCATCATGCTGCGGCACGTCCTGCGCAACTCGCTGATTCCGGTCCTCACGAAGGTGGTGATCGAGATCCCCTTCCTGTTCACCGGCTCGATCCTGCTCGAATCGTTCTTCGGCATCCCCGGCCTGGGCTCGATCACCGTCGACGCCATCAACGGCAACGACTTCGCCACGCTGCGCACCATGGTCTACATCGGCGCCCTGCTGTTCATCGCCGGCCAGGTCCTGACCGACCTCAGCTACACCCTGGTCGATCCGCGCGTGCGCCTGGAGTGAGAGCGCGGTTCACGAGCCCGACATGGAAGCGTACGTCGTCTCGAACCTCGCCGTCGTCCTTCTGCTCGCCGGCCTGATCGCCGCGGCGGCAGCGGCGCGGCGGCAGCCGATGTGGCGCGAGACCGGTCGCGGCCTGTTGCGGCGGCGGCCGATCGCGCTCGCGGTGTTCGCCCTGTACGCCGCCGTGGCCCTGCTCGACTCCATCTCCTGGATCGGCGCGCCGCCCCCCGGCGCGGAGATCCAGTCGGTGCGGCTGCACGAGCCGCGCTCTGTCGTCGACCGCCTGTTTCCGCTCGACTTCCAGGAGCGCAGCTACTCCGCGCCGCTGGCGACGCGCGAGTTCTACGGGGGAGCACCCTTGCACTATCCGCGCCGCCACCTGCTGGGCACGGACATCCTCGGCCGCGACGTGCTGCACCTGACGCTCGAGGGGGCTCGCGTCGCGCTGCTGATCGGCGGCTTCACCAGCCTGATCGTCATCCCGCTGGCACTGCTCTTCGGCATGACCGCGGGCTACTTCGGCGGCTGGGTCGACGACGCCGTCTTCTTCGTCATGTCGACCCTCGCCTCGATGCCGGGGCTGCTGCTGCTGATCGCTTTCGTCATGGTCCTGGGGCACGGCACCGCCCAGGTGTGCATCGCGCTCGGCGTCACCAGCTGGGTCGGCTTCTCGCGCGTCGTGCGCGGCGAGACCATGAAGCTGCGCGAGCTCGCCTACGTCGACGCCGCCCGCGCGCTGGGCGGATCGAACCCGCGCATCGTGCTGCGCCACATCCTCCCCAACCTCGTGCACCTGATCGTGATCACCTTCGTGCTGCTGTTCTCCGGCCTGGTGCTGTCCGAAGCCATCCTGTCGTGGCTGGGGATCGGCATCGCCGGGAGCTGGGGACAGATGATCGACCAGGCGCGCGACGAGCTGGCGCGCGATCCGATCGTGTGGTGGAACCTGGGCGCCGCCTCGGTGGCGCTCTTCGGCCTGATCCTGTCGGTCAACCTGCTCGGCGACACCGTGCGCGACCTGCTCGATCCCCGCACGAGAAGATAGGGTGTGAAGATAGGGTGTTACGCTGTTAGGGTTGTTAGGGGTTAGGGGAGGATAGAGAAGACCCCAACAGCCTAACCCCTAACAGCGTAACACCCTGCCCCTATCCTTTTTTCTGATTGGCGAAGGTGATCTCTTCGTCGATCACTTCCTGGAACTTCTCGAAGGGCTGTGCGCCGTCGAGCATGCGGCCGTTGATGAAGAAGGTCGGCGTGCCGTTGACGCCCACCTTCTGGCCGTCCTTCTGGTCGCGCTCGATGTCGGCGGAAAACTTCTTGTCCTTCACGCACTCGTCGAACTTGGCCTTGTCGAGCCCGACCTCGCCGGCGAACTGGTCGAGCTTCTCCTGGCCGACGTCCTGACTCGCCATCAGCTTGTCGTGGTAGGGCCAGAACTTGCCCTGCGCCGCGGCGCAGTGCGCCGCCTCGGAGGCGGGCAGGGCGTCCTTGTGGAAGGGCAGCGGATAGTCGCGATAGACGAAGCGCACCTTGTCCCCATACGTTTTGAGGACCTGCTGCACGGTCGGCTCGGCGCGCTTGCAGAACGGGCACTCGTAGTCGGAGAACTCGATGATCGTCACCGGGGCGCTCTTGCCGCCGCCGCGCGACTCGCGGCCGCCCTCGCCCACCTCGACCACCGGCGGGCGCAGATCGATCGTCACTTTGTACTTCGCCCGCAGCTCCTTGAGGTACGCCTCGCGCCGCTGCGCGGCGCCCTGCTGCGCCAGGTAGCCGACCAGCCGCGGCTTGATGCTGTCGAAGCTGGCACCGCCCAGCTTGTCCTTGTTCTGGTCGTACAGCTCCTTGACCTGCTCGTCGGAGGGCGGGGTGACCTTGTCGAGAACCTCCGTCTTCACCAGGTCGTCCGTGCTGACGCCGCGCGCCTTTGCCTCCATCGAGATCAGCTGCTCGGCGACCAGCTCGTCGACCCCTTCGCGCAGCGCCTTGTAGCGCTGGTTTTCGACGTCGGCCAGCTGCGACTTGACCTGCTCCTCCACCTGGGCACGACTGATGGCGTGGCCGCCGACCGTCGCCAGGGTTTCTGCCATCCCAGCTGCGGGCACCAAGGCGACCGCCAGGACACCGATAATCCATGCTTTCATGACACCTCCTAGAGAAGCGCGTAGGCTAGGGACTGCGGGCAGGGAAAGCAATAGTGGCGCCCGGTTGCGAGCGTCTCCCTGCCGGACGAAGATACCCGTCGTGTCAACGACGCTCGCGGAAAGGAGAGGCTCGATGAAGACCCTCACCTCGGCAGGCACGGGCCCGGCTCTGGGCCTCGGCTGCATGGGGATGTCCGGCTCTCCGCCGCCGAGCTGGCGCGCATCGACGAGATCGCTCCGCGCGGCGTCGCCGCCGGCACCCGATACCCCGAGGCGATGATGTGGGCGGTGAACCAGTGAGTCGCGCTCGAGAGCCGAACGCGTAGCCGGACACGGGGGGAGCCTCTGGATCTCGTCGAGGAGGGGCGGGCGCGCACGGCGGCGGTCACCGGGGGAGCGCTGCCGCGGTCGGTTCGCGTCAGCGCGGGTGGGCTCGGTCTGCGCTGTCTCCTGTGGGGAGAGGTGGGCGCGCCGCAGGTCATGCTGGTGCACGGCGCCGGCGCCCACGCGCACTGGTGGGACGTTCTCGTCCCCGCCCTGTCGCCCGGGCGGCGGCTGATCGCGCCCGACCTGCGCGGCCACGGCGAGAGCGACTGGGCTCTGCCGCCGCGCTACCTGATCGAGGACTTCGCGGCCGACCTGCTGGAGCTGCTGCGGGGCATCGCGGCGCCGCCGCTCACCCTCATCGGGCACTCGATGGGCGGCCGGGTGAGCGCCTGGATCGCGGCCCGGCATCCCGACCTGGTGCGCGGTCTGGTGCTGATCGACACGCGCATCGGCGGCCTGCGACGAGATCGGGTCGAGAAGTGGCGCGGCACGAGCGCTCGCGCGCCGCGCCGCGCCGCGCATCCGACGCGCGACGCGGCGCTGGCGTCCTTCCGCCTCACCCCGCCGGAGCCGGGAATCGCACCGGCCGTCCGAGACGACCTCGCCCACCACGCCGTGCGCCGCCTCGACTCCGGCGATTGGGCGCTGCGCTTCGATCGCGCCGTCCTGTCGCTCGACGGCAGCCGGGTCGCCGACCTGTCATCGCTGCTCGAGGACATTCGCTGCCCCACCCTCGTCCTGCGCGGGTCGGAGAGCACGGTGATCAGCGAGAAGCACGGCGTCGAGACGCTGGCCCGCCTACGGCAGGGGCGCCTGCTTGTCTTTCCGGGCGGGCATCACTTCCTACTGTCACACCCGCGCCAGGTCGGCGAGGCCCTGGTCGACTTTCTGGAAGAAGCCGCGAGCCGATGAGCGTCAGGCGCAGCCCCGCTCGCACCGCTCAGCGCCCCAGATAGGAGAGGTGAAAGTAGTCGTCGGGGAGCTTCTCACCGTACTTGATCTGCACCGTGCTCAGCTCCGACGAGCTGTGGTCCTGCACGTTTTCCATGCGCTGCAGGAGCGGCGTCCAGTGCCCGTCGATCTTCTCGATCTTCTCCACCGCGAGCGACTTGAACAGCTCGCCGCGCTGGTCGTAGAGACGCACGCGCATGACGACGAGATCCACGGGGTCGATGGCGAAGACACTCTTGCCGTACAGCTCCTTCTCCGGATTCTTCGGCACGCTCTGCACCAGGCGGCAGGCGCGACCCCCCACGGTCTCCTCGCCGACGAAGGAGTAGGTGAAGTCGTCGAGCGCCGGCTGTACCATGTCGATGACGTAGAACGTCGAGCCGAGGAAAGGCTCGCGCCGCGTCTTGTCGGTCAGGCGGATGACCCGCTTCATGGCCGGTATGTAGACGAACTGCTCGTCCTGCCCGAGCTTGCGGTCGTAGAAGAGATAGCGCACGTCGCGCAGGTTGTGCGGGTCCGTGACCTCGATGTAGCGGCCATCGAGATCCTTCCCCATCGGCTTGCCCATCATCGTGAACTCGCGCACCAGACCGCCAGGTGTCGTCAGCCGTACCTGCGAGACGAACGATTCGTCGGGGGCGGCGTCGAGAACGCGTCGCACCAGGGAGTGCGCGTCCCCGGCCTCGGGGCCGGCCTCGGCGGCGGGCGCCGGCGCGGCCCAGACGATTCCCAGCGCCAACGCGGCGAAGACGATCCCGCCCTTCACTCTTGCTTTCATCCCACCTTCACCCATCGAACCGCCTTGCGCCGCGCGAACCGACCGGCCGCGCCAGAAGCGCCGGCAGGAGAAACAGATCGGCGAGCAGTGCTACGACCATGGTCACGCTGGCGAGTATGCCGAAGTATTCGATCGGTTGGAAGCTCGACAGGCAGACGACCAGGAAGCCCGCCGCCAGCGCCACCGACGTGATGACGATCGGCTGCCCGACGCTGCGCACCGTGGCCGCGATGGCCGCAGCGCGATCGGGTGCCGTCCCCAGCTCGGCGTCGAAGGACACCATGTAGTGAATCGTGTCGTCGACGGCGATTCCGATCGCCATCGCCGCGATCATGCTGGTCGAGATGTTCAGATCGATCCCCGCCCAGCCCATGACCCCGAACAGCACGACGACCGGAAACACGTTGGGCACCATGGACAGCAGGCCCAGGCGCCAGGAGCGGAAGAGCAGCGTCATGAGCACCAGCAGGACGACGAACACCTGCCAGAGACAGGCGATCTGGCCCGCCACCACCGCGTCGGCGGAGCGGTTGAGCAGCACGACGGTGCCGGTGGCGTGGACGCGCACGCCGGCCGGGAAGCGGTGCGCGGCGAACGCCTCGACGCGCCGCACGAAGTCGCGCACCTGGCGCGATCCGGAGAGCCGCGTGTGCGCCGTCAGGTCGAGACGCGAGTGGTCGGCGTTGAGCGAGCCGCGCGTCTCCTCGGGGTTGAGCAGCAGCAGCAACTGATCCGCCTTGCGCTGATCGACCAGCGGCTCGCCGGCGCTCTGCGGCTCCAGGGCGCGCCGGATCAGGAACAGGTGGTCGAGGAGCGAGACCGTCTTGTCGACGCCCGGCTGCCGATCGACGAAGCGCTGCAGGGCGCGCAGCGCCGACAAGACGTCGACCCGCGTCGCCGCCTCGGGAGCGCCGGCGTCGACCACCACGGCGATCAGCTGCGTGCCCGCGAGGGCTTCGCCGATGCGCCGGTTGTCGGTACGCACCGGGCTGTCCGGCCGGAAGAAACGCAGGTAGTCCGTCTCGACGCGAAGCCTGCCGATGCCGAGGAGCGAGAACGCGACCAGAGCCGCCGCCGCGAGCAGGACGGCGCTCCGGTGCGCGAGGACGAAGCGCGCCTGGGCCTCCAGCACGGGCGGCAGCCACGTGGCGGTCGGCGGAGCGGCCCTGCGTGCCGGCGGAGGAAGCAGTACCAGGACGGCGGGGACGAGCGACAGGCAGGCGACGAGAATGACGGCGATGCCGAGGGAGGCGTAGGCGCCGAAATCGCGAATGGACGGGATGGAGCTGCCGATGAAGGTGGCGAACCCGGCCAGGGTGGTCAGGGCGGCCATGAAGACCGGCAACCGCACGTGCTGCATGGTCGCTTCTACCGCCGCGGCGCCGGTCCCATCCGAGCCGGCCTCCTGGTAGTGGCGGCTGACGACGTGGATCGCGTAGGCGAGCCCGACGGCGATGAGCAGGGGCGGCAGGATCACCGTGCCCATGGTGAACGCGTCGCCCCGCAGGACCATCACGCCGGCGGTCCAGACGACGCCGAGGAGCACCGTCGACATCGGAAGCAGCAGCCCGCGCCAGGTGCGGAAGGCGAAGACCAGCACCAGACCGGCGACGACGATGCCGATGGGCAGGAACAGCGCCAGATCCCTCAGCATGGCGCGGGCGGCCGCGACCTTGATCGTCGGCAGCCCAGTGATGCCCACCTGCCCCGGGCCGGGGACCGAGGCGATGGCAGCGCGCAGTCGAGCGTCGATTCCGCGCGCCAGAAAATCCTCGTCCGACATCGCCTCGAAACGCACCAGGATCCCCGCCGCGCGGGCGTCCTCGGCGACCAGGATCCCGCGCGCCAGAGGGTGCGCGAGGGCGCGGCGGCGAAAGCTCCTGGCGTCCGCCGGCGAGAGCGGCAAAGGCGGCATGAGCCGCTGTCTGCCCAGGCCCGACTCGTCGAGCACCGGGCTCTCGAGAGTCGACAGGCTGGACACCTCACGCACTCCGGCGACGCGTCCGATCGCCTCGGTCATATCCCGGATGCGGCGCAGCACCGGGGTGGCGAACACGTCCGGCGCGAAGATTCCGACCAGGCACACCTCCTCGCTGCCGAAGTCGCCCTGCACGCCCTGGTAGTAGAGGCGGTCCGGGTCGTCGACGGGCAGCAGCCGGTCGATGGCGCTGTCGACGCGAAATCGCGCCGCGAACACGGCGAGCACCGCCGTCGCCGCCACGAGGAGCGCGAGCGTGAGCCGCGGGGCGCGCAAGGGAACTCTGAGCAGGCGGCGCATTCTGGGCGGCGATCGGTCAACGGGTCGGGGGCCCGTCTCCTATCGCCGGATAGCCCGGCCGGCGCAACCGCGCCGCGCGAGGGGGACGCATGAGCCGTGCCCGCACGGCGGGATGGGCGGTTCCTGCCGCGCGGCACCGGATGGAAGAGAAGTGGAAAAAGCGCCAAGCTGGAGCGCACGCAGCGCGGCGGCGAGCTGGCAAGCGCAAGGTCGCCGCCACAGCGCCGAATTGGCACCGGCGTTGCTGCCCATGAGTGTCGAGCACCGCACCTCTGCAGCAGGGCCACACGGATGGGAACGGGATGACCGAGCCGGCTTCGCACGGCAAGTATCGCGTCCTGATCGTCGACGACGACGAGGACGCGCGCATCCTGCTGCTCCGCGCCCTGCGCCTGACCCCCATGCACTTCGAGGTCGAGAGCGCCGCGGACGGGCAGCAGGCCCTCGACGTCGTCGAGGCATTTCGGCCGCACGTCGTCATCACCGACATCATGATGCCGCGCCTGGACGGCTTCGAGCTCTGCATCGCCCTGCGCTCCAACCCCGCCACCGCCGCCATCCCCATCATCATCCTCACCGCCCTCGAACAAGAGAAGGAGAAGCGCCGCGGCTTCGCGGCCGGAGCCAACGCCTACCTGACCAAGCCGCTCAGTGCCATCGAGCTGACCGCCATCCTGCGCCGGCTCCTGGACTGACAAGGACAGTCCGAGCGGCGGCCCCCCAACGGTGCCCGCCGTGCCGCGGCACAGATCTGTACCGCCCTTCCCCGATCGGTTGGGATGGTAGTCACCCGCTTGGTGGCCCTGGTCTTGCTAGCCATGCCCGCTGTGCGTAGCTCCCGGTCCCTCGTGAACGGCTATCGCCAAGAAACGGAGCAGCTCCATGCCGAGCGCGCCCCGCTGGCGTTCGGAATGTTCATCGGTCTGGTCGGCGGCACCGGGCCGCTCGAGTACTACTTCTACCCCGAGCGCCTGCCCGTTTGGCTGCTGTTCTACGCCGTCGAAATCCTCGTCTGCCTGCCGCTCCTCCTGCTGCGCAAGCCGCTGCAGCAGCGTCGCTGGCTGTTGCCGGCAAACGTCGCCGCGTGGGTGGCGTTGGCCCTGCTCATGAACGGGTACTGCCTGGCGGTGGGGGCACCGGCCGAGCTGGCGGCCATGGGCAGCCTGTGCCTGATGACCGGCACCTCGCTCCTGATGCCCTGGGGGCTGCGCGGGCAGGCGACTCTGGTGGCGGCCTCGATCGTCGCCTACGGCGTGACGTTCAACGCCACGACCACGGCCAGCCTGATGCCCATCTACCTGCTCTTCGCGGTCGGCACCGCCGGAATCATCTCGATCCTCGGGGCGCGGCATCTCGAGCTGCACCGCTTCGCGATCCTCTGCGAGGCGACCATGCGCGAGGACGAGGCGTCGGTCAGCCAGAGCCTGGTGGCGATCGCCAAGGAGATCAACGGCGAGCTGGATGCCGACGACGCACTCGACCGGATCGCGGCCGCCATCCGCGCCGCCCTCGACTGCGACTGGAGCCTGATCCTGCTGCACGAGGCGCAGCGCGGCATCTCTCGGCTGGTCGGCAGCGCCGGCCGCAACCCCGAGGCGCTCGCCGGTCTGCGCGGTCTCGAGCTCGGCAGCGGCATCCTTCCCCTGGTCGATCTGGTGCTGCGCGAGCACCACCTCGAGATCCAGGATCCCGGCGACGCCGACCCGGTCACGGCGCATGCCATGCGGCAGTGGGAGGCGCACGCGCTGCTCGCGTCGACGCTCATGCGGGGCAACGAGGTGAGCGGCATTCTCCTGGTCGGACGGCATCGCGAGACCGGCCGCTTCTCCGATCGCTCGCGCCAGCTGTTTCGCGGCATCGAGCAGCACGCGACGATCGCGCTGAACAACGTCCGCCTGGTCAGCGACCTGCGCGACGCCAACAATCTCAAATCCGAGTTTCTCTCCACCATGTCGCACGAGTTGCGCACGCCGTTGAACGTCATCATCGGCTACACCGACCTGCTGCGCGACGAGGCCTTCGGCGCCCTGCAGGGAGAGCAGCAGCAGATCCTCGGCCGCCTGCGCGACAGTGCGCACTCGCTGCTCGAGCTGATCAGCGCCACGCTCGAGGTCAACCGCATCGAGGCCGGCCGCACGCGCGCTCAGCTGCGCGACGTCGAGCTGCGCGATCTGCTGGCGGAGCTGCAGCACGAGGTCGCGCCCCTGCCGCACCAGCCGGGCGTCGCCCTGCGCTGGGACGTCCCGCGCGGGCGCCGTCTCGTGCGCACCGATCCGGCGAAGTTCAAGATCGTGGTCAAGAACCTCATCGGCAACGCCCTGAAGTACACCGAGCGCGGTCACGTCGTCGTGCGCGTGGCGCACGACCCGCGCGCCCACCAGCTCGACGTGCACGTCACCGACACCGGCATCGGCATCGACCACGAGGAGCTGCCGAACATCTTCGGCATGTTCCAGCAGGTGCGCAATCAGGGCCGCCAGGGCGGCGTCGGCCTCGGCCTGTACATCGTCAAGCGCTTCGTCGAGCAGCTCGAGGGCCAGATCACGGTCAGCAGCGAGCCCGGCGAGGGCTCGACCTTCCGCGTCTCGCTGCCCGCCCTCTCTGCGGCCGAGCCGGCGCAGGCCGAGCCGCAAGCCCAGCGCCCCCATCTCGTCGCCTAGAATCGCCGCCCTCCCTGTTCTTCGTCCGCTGTCCCTGCCGTCCTTGCAGTCCTTGCCGTCCCCTCTCTCTCCCTCGGCAGCGGCGTTGAATTGCCCCGGGAATCCACATATGACTCGTCCGCTCTCTTCCAAGGTCGTGCTCTGAATGTGGCCGCTCGTACTGTGGTGGGCTCTGCTCGAGGGGCTGGGGTGGCTGGCGCTGCCTCTGACCTTCTCTCTGTTCGGCCGGCGATCGGCGCACGGCTACCCGTTCGCCAAGATCCTCGCCGTCCTGCTGCTGACCTACGTGTCGTGGCTGAGCGGCTTCGCGATCCAGATGTCCGCCGCGGTCGGGATCGGCATCGGGGCGCTGGCCCTGTCCAGCCTGGCCGCGGCCTGGTGGAACCGGGCCGAGCTGCTCGCCTGGCTGCGGGCGGACGGCCTGCGGACCATCCTCTTCCACGACCTTCTGTGGACGGCCGGCTTCCTGTTCTTCGCCTGGCAGCGCTCCATGGTTCCCGACATCAACGGCGCCGAGAAGTTCATGGACTTCGCCTTCTTCAACGGCCTGAAGCGCACCACCGGCATGCCGCCCCCCGATCCGTGGATGAGCGGCGAGACGATCAACTACTACTACTTCGGCTACCTGATGTTCGCGACCTTGGCGCGCATCGCCGCCCTGCCGACGTGGATCAGCTACAACCTCTGCGTCGCCACGGTGGGCGGTCTGGCCCTCGCCGAGACCGGCGCCGTCGTGCTGGCGATCACGCAGCGCTGGGGCTTCGCCCTGCTCGGCGGCGCCATGTCGGCGCTGATCGGCAACCTCGACGGCTTCCTGCAGTTCCTCGAGAAGGGAACCGTCCACGGCATGGACTACTGGCGCTCCTCGCGCGTGGTCGCGAGGGGCGACACGATCAACGAGTTCCCCTACTTCAGCACCATCCACGGCGACCTGCACCCGCATTTCATGGTGCTGCCGGTGGGCATCTTCCTGCTCGCCATCCTGCTCGACGAGCGCCTCTTTCCGTCGCGCCCGGAAGAGCAGCCGGCCGGCGCGTGGCGAGCCGTCGCGCCGTGGCTTCTGGTGACCTTCGTCTTCGGCGCCATGATCGCCATCAGCCCCTGGGAGCTGCCCGCCGCCGGGCTGGTCGTGCTGCTGCTCGCCGGGCGCTGGCAGCCCCTGTCGCCGTTGCTGAGCCGCGCCCGCCTGCTCCTGCTCCTGCGCATGCTCGGCATGGTGGCGGTCGGCTACGTTCTCTTCCTGCCCTTCTATCGCCACTTCATCCCGCCGACCGTCGGACCCGGCCCCAACGAGACGTGCATCGGTCCGGCCTGCTTCGCCATCGCGCGCACCTCGCTGGCCCAGTTTCTCACCGTCTTCGGCGCCCTGCTGTTCGCGCCAGCCGTGCTCGTCGCCCGGCGCGCCTGGTCGCAGCTGCCCGGCGGCGGCGAGGGGCGCCATCTGCTGGTGGCGGCGGCCGTGCTCGCCGTTCTGTTCACCACCCTGCTCGGAAACGGGGTACTGCCGCTGCTCGTCGTCCTGGTCGCCGCGGCGCTGATCTCCGCCTACACGATCGAGGGGCCGGAGCGGGCGGGCTACCTGCTGATCGCCGCGGCGTCGGTCGCCCTGCTCGCCTGCGAGCTGGTGTACCTGAAGGACTCGTACGGCGACAAGCTCTACCGGATGAACACCGTCTTCAAGCTCTACTTCCAGGCGTGGACGATGCTGGCGATCGCGGCGCCGTGGTCGCTGCATCGCCTGCTGGCGGAGCGCTGGCAGTGGTCGCTCATGCCGCGCGCGGTCACGGCGGCGATGGCCCTGCTCCTGGCGGCATCCGCCTGCTACCCGCTCGGCATCACCACCGACCGCATGGGCTCGCCGTGGGCGACGCTCGACGGCAACGCCTACCTCGAGCGCTATCACCCGGAGGACTTCGCCGCGATCAACTGGCTGCGCGCCCACGCCGTCGACGAGGAGGTCATTCTCGAGGCGAGCGGCAACCCCTACTCGTACTACGCCCGCTACTCGGCCAACACCGGCCTGCCGACGGTGCTCGGATGGGAGAACCACGAGGGACTGTGGCGCAAGGGCGACGCGCGCGTCCCGGCGCGTCGCCAGGACGTCACCCGCATGTACAACGACCCGTCGCTGGCCGCGATCGAGCCGCTCCTCGACCGCTACCACGTCCGCTACATCGTGGTCGGAGAGCTGGAGCGCAAGGACTACAGCCCGGCCGGAGTGGAGAAGTTCGCCGCTCTCGACGTCGCCTTCCGCAGCGGCAACACGGTGATCTACAGCCGCAAGCCGCGATGAGCGCCGGAGGCCGGAACCGAGCGCCACGGGTCGCCTTCGCATGCGGATCCTCATCGCGCTGACGTACTACCAGCCGCACGTCAGCGGGCTGACCATCTACGCCGAACGGCTGGCGCGCGGCCTGGCGCGGCGCGGCCACCGGGTCACCGTCCTCACCTCGCGCTTCGCCCCGCGCCTGCCCGCGCGCGAGATCGTCGACGGCGTCGACGTCGTGCGCGTGCCCGTCCACCTCAAGCTCAGCAAGGGGTCCTCATGCCCCTCTTTCCCGCCTATGCCCTGCGCTTCGTCGCCGGCCACGACGTGGTCAACGTCCACATGCCGCAGTTCGAGTCGGCGCTTCTCGCCGGCCTGGGGCGCTTCCTGCGGCGCGCCGTGGTGCTCACCTACCAGTGCGACCTGCGCCTGCCGCACGGCTGGCTGAACCGGGTCGTCGAGTCCAGCCTGCGCCCGCTCAACGAGCTGGCGGCGCGCGCCGCGCATGCCATCGTCGTCACCACGGCCGACTACGCCGCCCACTCCTCGTTCCTGTCCCGCCACGCCGCCAAGCTGACTCCCATCCTGCCGCCGGTGGACCTGCCCGCGCCGGACGCGGCGGTGACGCAACGGCTGGCCGAGGCCTGGGGGGTGAGCGGCGGGACGCGCATCGGCTTCGCCGCGCGCTTCGCCGCCGAGAAGGGCGTGGAGTACCTGCTGCGCGCCCTGCCGCGCGTCCTCGAAACCTACCCGGACGCGCGCGTCCTGTTCACCGGCGCCTACAAGGACACCGTGGGCGAGGAAGACTACTGGAACCGGCTGGTGCCGCTGATGGAGCGCTGCCGGGATCGCCTGGTGTTCTTCGACCTGCTACCGGCTTCCGCGATGCCCAGCTTCTTCGCCCTGTGCGACGTCCTCGCCGTCACCAGCCTCAACTCCACCGAGGCCTTCGCACAGGTGCAGGTCGAGGCGATGCTGTCGAGCACGCCGGTGGTGGCCACCGACCTGCCGGGGGTGCGCGAGGTCGTGCAGCGCACCGGAATGGGCCGTATCGTGCCGCCGCACGACCCGGCGGCGCTGGCCGACGCCCTCGTCGAGGTGCTGCGCGACCGCCCCGCCTACGTCAAGCCGCGCGCCGAGATCGCGGCCTGCTTCGACCCGGAGCGCTCGCTCGACGATTACGAGGCGCTGTTCGAGCGCCTCGTCGGCCGCGACGGGAGGGGGGCATGAGCCGCTCGCCCTACTGCGAGGGCTACTACGAGGAGCACGGCCTCGACGAGGACCGCATCGCGCTGTGGTTCTACGCGCGCCTGTTGCGCAAGCTGCGCCCGCGCGGCGGGCGCCTGCTCGACTTCGGCTGCGGCACCGGGCACCTGCTGCGCCGGCTCTGCGACCACTTCGAAACCTACGGCTACGACGCCTCCGCGGTGGCCCGCAGTCGCTGCCGGCTGACCGCCGCGGAGAGCCTGGTGCTCGAGGAGTGGGAGTCGATCGCCGCCGACAGCCTGGACGTCATCGTCTCCCTGCACACACTCGAGCACCTGGAGCGGCCCTTGCGCGTGATGCAGCCGCTGGCCGCCAAGCTGGTCCCCGGCGGCCTGTTCGTCTTCGTCGTCCCCAACCCCGGCGGTCTCGGCCGCCGCCTCAAGCGCAAGGCCTGGTTCGGCTACCGCGACCCCACCCACGTCAGCCTGCTGAGCCGCGGCGAGTGGGTCATGCTGGCACGCCGCGCCGGCCTAGACGTGCTCTGGGTGCGCGGCGACGGCATGTGGGACCCTCCCTACGTCGGTCTCTTGCCCAGTTCCTGGCAGCGGGTCCTGTTCGGAGCCCCGGCCGCTCTGCAGCTGATCTCGCCGCTCTCGCACCCGTTCCTGCCCGCCGTGCTCGGGGAGTGCCTGATCGTGGCCGTCGAGCGCCCGAAGGCCTCCGCGGCACCGCCATCTTGAATTGCAATGCCGCGTCGATCTGTATAGCTTGCGCACCATTTTGGGAATGGGAAACACCGTCTCAACCGGCCGCGCTCCGGCAACCCGCTCTCGACTCGCCTGGTTGGCCGCCCTGGTGCTGTTCGCGGCCATGGTGCGCTTCATCGGGCTCGACTTCGACCAGCGCCACCACTTCCACCCGGACGAGCGCGCCATCGCCGACGCGGTCGGCCGACTCTCCTTCGATCCCAGCCACCCGCAGCTCAACCCGAAGTTCTTCGCCTACGGGTCGTTCCCCCTCTACATCGACGGCATCGTCACCTCGACGCTGGCCAACATCCCCGCCCTGCGCGGCTATGACGAGCGCATCCTCGTCGGCCGCGGCGTCAGCGCCTTCGTCGGCACCCTGACCGTGCTGCTGCTCGCCCTGCTCGGGGCGCGGCTCTACAACTTCCAGGTCGGCATGTTGGCGGGGGGCCTGCTCGCCGCCTGCGTCCTGCACGTGCAGAACTCGCATTTCATGGCGACCGACGTCTTCCTGACCCTGGTCGTCCTGGTCGCCCTGTACTTTCTCATCGGACTCGTCCAGCGCGGTCGCACGCGCGACTACGTCTACTCCGGCCTGGCCATCGGGCTCGCCGGCGCCACCAAGTTCAGCGCCATGCCCCTGCTGGCGCCGCTCGGCGTGGCCATCCTCTTCCGCCTCTTCGTCGAGCGCCGCTTCGCGCCGGTCTTCGGCAAGGGAGTCGCCGCACTGCTCGCGGTCGCCGCCGGCTTCGTCGTCGGCCAGCCCTACGCCATCCTCGACTTCCCGACCTTCAGCCGCCAGATCACCGAGCAGAGCAACATGGTGCGCCACGCCGGCCTGCTGCCCTACACCAACCAGTACATCGGCGTGCCCAAGTACCTTTACGAGATCGAGCAGATCGTCCTCTGGTGCATGGGGCCGGCCCTCGGCCTGGCGGCGCTGTGGGCCACCGCCAAGCAGACCGTCAACGTCGCCCGCGACCGCTCGGGCGCGCAGCTCGTGCTGCTCTCCTGGGTCCTCCCCTACTTCCTGGTCACCGGCTGGTTCGAGGTGAAGTTCGTCCGCTACCTGCTGCCGATCTACCCGATCGTCATCCTGTGGGCGGCGGCGTGGCTGTGGGAGAAGGCGCAGCGCTCGCGCCTCGGGCGAGTGGCGCTGTGGACGGTGGTCGGCATGACGGTGGCGCAGCTGCTCGCCTTCCTGTCGATCTACCAGCGCCCGCACACCGAGGTCACCGCCTCCGACTGGGTCTACCGCAACATCCCGGCCGGCAGCACCCTGCTCACCCAGCACTGGGACGAGGGCTTCCCGTTCAGCCTGCCGCACCGCCCGCCGCACGATCTCAAGGTGGTCGAGCTCCCCTACTACGACGGCGAGATCAAGATGGGCTTCATCACCCAGCAGCTCGCCAAGGGCGACTACCTGGCCTTCCAGACCAAGCGGCTGTATGGCGCCATCACCCGCGCGCCGCAGAAGTACCCGCTCACCAACAACTACTTCTACCTGCTGTTCGCCGGCGACCTCGGCTACACGCTGGTCTACGACTACGCCTCGCGCCCGAGCCTGTTCGGCTTCGAGCTGCCGGACGAGCTGGCGGACGAGTCGATCACCGTCTACGACCACCCCAAGGTCCTGATCTTCAAGAACACCGGGCACCTGAGCTCCGAGGAGATCCTCGAGAAGGTGCGGCGCGGCATCCCGTCGAAGAAGCTCGACCGCACCGACCTGCTGCTCGCGCAGGCGGGAGAGGGCGGCGCCACCGAGGGCGGCCACGAGAGCCCGATGGTCCGCTCCAGCGGCCTGGCGCTGCTGTGGTTCGCCATTCTCGTCGAGGTGCTCGGCCTGAGCGCCTACGCGATCCTCTACCGCTGGCTGCCGGTCACCGGCTGCTACGCCCTCTCCAAGGTCCTCGGCATCCTGTTCTTCGCCTACGCTCCGTGGCTGGTGGTGAGCCTGGGGCAGCTCGACTTCACGCGCGGCACGTTGCTCGCCGCGGCCGGGCTGCTGGTCCTGCTCGGCTTCCTGGCGCGGCGCCGCTGGCTGCGCGTGCCCCTGCGCTCCGAGTGGGCGGCGACGGAGGCTCTCTTCTGGGGGGTGTTCTTCTTCTTTCTCGTCATCCGCGCCTTCAACCCCGCGATCTTCTGGGGCGAGAAGCCGATGGACTTCTCCTTCCTCAACGCCCTCTACCGCAGCCCTCACCTGCCGCCGCCGGAGCCGTGGTTCTCGGGCTCGCTGCTCTACTACACGTACTTCGGGCACTACGTGGTGGCGGCCCTCGGCAAGGCGTGCCACATCCACCCCGGCCTCACGTTCAACCTCGGCATCGCCCTGTTCGGGGCGCTGACCGCCAGCGCGGCGTTCGCCCTGGGCTGCGCCATCAGCGAGCGCTGGCGCGTCGGCCTGCTGGCGGCGGCGCTGGTCACCGTGCTCGGCAACCTCGCCGGGCTGCGCGAGATCCTGCACCGCCACGTCATGAACTTCGATTACTTCTGGGCGACGTCGCGGGTCATCAAGGACACGATCAACGAGTACCCGGTGTGGAGCTTCCTGTTCGCCGACCTGCACGCGCACGTGCTGGTGATGCCGTTCTCGCTCACCTTCCTCGCCCTCGCCGTGTGGTGGGTGCGCCGCCACGACGTCATGCGCCCCATCCAGTCGGCGCCGCTGTTCCTGCTGCTCGGGCTCACGCTCGGCGCCATCATGGTCACCAACGGCTGGAGCTCGCCGACCTACGTCCTGTTCTTCCCGTTCCTGCTCGGCTGCGTGTACCTGGCGCGCGGCCGCGTCAGCCTGCGACGCACACTGGTGGCCATCGCGCTTCTCGCCCTGCTGCTCGTGACCCTGGCGCTGCCGAGGCTCGTCCACGACTTCGCCCCGCAGCTCTCGGCCCGGCTCCCCGACCTCGGCCCCACGCTGTCCGCGGTCCTCCCCAGCCTGGAGGTGTCGCTCGGCCTTCTCGCCCTGCTGGTGTTCCTGCCCGGCGCGGTGATTCCCACCATCGGCGTCGTCGGAATCGCCTACGTCTTCTTCCTGCCCTTCTGGGCCAACTTCACGCCGCCGCCGCGCAACTGGGGCTTCGAGACCGAGCAGTTCGCCAACTTCTACGACTTCGCCAACATCTTCGGCCTGTTCCTGTTCATCGCCGTCCCCTTCCTGTTCGCCCTCTGGCGGCGGGTGCTGCTGCCGCCGGGCCGGCAGCGCGTCGGCTTGGTGCGCACGCTGGCCATGTGGGTCGTCGGGCTGACCGTGGCGGCCTGCTTCGCGCTGTCGCTGCCGGTCGTCCAGAAGTTCCTGCAACTGCCGCCCGCCCTGCAAGCAAGGGGGACGCTGCGCATCGGTCTGGCCATCCTCTCGCTGCTCGCCCTGAACGTCGCGCTGCACCGACCGGTGAGCATGACGCGCCGCATCGTCGCGGTCATGTTCGCCTTCGCCTTCGCCATCACCGCCGGGACCGACATCGTCTACGTCTGGGACCGGATGAACACGCTCTTCAAGTTCTACCTGGAGACCTGGTTCCTGTTCGGCGGCGCCTGCGCCGTGGCGGTGTTCCACCTGTGGCGCGGCCTCATCCAGTCGCGCCTGCTGCGCCACGCCTGGCAGGCGGGCCTCGTGGTACTGCTCGCCCTGGCGCTGTTCACGACCGGCTCGGGCGTCTACGCGGTGGTGACGCTGAAACGCGTCCCGGGCCCGCGGCCGACGCTGGACGGGACCGAGTACCTGGTTCAACGCGACCCGCACGAGCGCGCCGCCTACGAGTGGCTGAACGACAACATCGAGGGCATTCCGGTGATCGCGGAGGCGTACGGCCCCTCCTATCAGGACTTCGCCCGCGTCTCGATGAACACCGGCCTGCCGACCGTCCTCGGCTGGGATTACCACGTCCACCAGCGCGCGCACGACTGGCCGGACATCAACCGCCGCAAGGCGGACCTCAAGCTTCTCTACACCAGCGACAAGGAGCCGGTGGTCAAGGAGATCCTGCAGAAGTACCATATCGCACTGGTCTACGTCGGCCGCCTCGAGAGGCGCGAGTACGCCGGCGGCAACCTGGACCTTTTCAACGCCTGGAGCGATCTCCTCGAGCCGGTGTACCAGAACGCCGGCGTCACCATCTTCGCCGTGCACGGCCAGTTCACCGGCGCGATGCCGATCACGACCATCGAGGAGGTCCCGCGTGTCGAGGAGGGCGAGGAGGTCGCCGTCCAGACGCAGCCGGGCTCGCTGCGCCAGCCGCGTGGCCTCTCGATCGACGCCCAGGGCGACGTCTACGTGGCCGACTTCGGCAACGACCGCATCCAGAAGTACGACCACAACCTGGACTTCATCCTCGGCTGGGGGGACCGCGGCAACCTGCCCGGTCAGTTCAAGCAGCCCGGCGACGTCGCCGTCGGCCCGCACGGCAACGTCTACGTCGCCGACACCTGGAACCAGCGCGTGCAGGTGTTCACACCGGACGGAAAGTACGTGCGCGAGTGGGGCGGCGCCTTCTACGGCCCGCGCGGCATCGCCGTCGCCGCCGACGGAACGGTCTACCTGGCCGACACCGGCAACCACAAGATCCGGCGCTTCGACGCCGAGGGGCAGAACGAGTTCAGCTGGGGCGGGTTGGGCTCGGCGCCCGGACAGTTCACGGAGCCGACGGGCATCACCACCGACGCCAAGGGCAACGTCTACGTCTGCGACAACGGCAACGGGCGGCTGCAGATCTTCGACCGCAACGGCAGGCTGCTCGGGCAGTTCGCCGTCCCCGGCTGGGAGAGCAAGGTGTTTTCCGAGCCGCACGTCGTCATCGCCCCCGACGACGCCATCTGGGTCACCGTGCCGTTGCTCCGCGCGGTGCGGGCCTACGACCGCGAGGGCAACCTGTTGAAGGAGCTGGTCGGCTCGGAGGATCCGGGCGGTCTCTTCCAGCGCCCGATGGGCATCGGCTGGATGAAGGAGACGCGGGAGCTCATCGTCAGCGACCTCGAGAACCGCCTCGTGCGCGTGCCGCTTCCCAAGGCCGGGCATTGAACAGCGGCGCGATCATTCATTCTTGCCGCCCCGGGCAACGGTCTGTACACTGCGCCGTGCCATGATGGCTGGTGACGCGAAAAGCGTGCCCCCGGCGGCCGCGCCGGGGCCGAACCCGAACGGCGCCGCTTCCGTTCCGGCGGCCACCGGAGAGGTGTTCGAGGTATCCGTGATCCTCCCCTGCCTGAACGAGGCGGAGACACTGGAGACGTGCGTCAAGAAGGCGCTGGGAACACTGGACAGGCTGGGCGTGCGCGGCGAGGTGGTGGTCATCGACAACGGCTCGACGGACGGCTCGCAGGAGATCGCCCGGCGCTGCGGGGCTCGCGTCGTCGACGAGACGCGGCGCGGCTACGGTAGCGCCCTCATGCGCGGCGCCGAGGAAGCGCGCGCCCCGTTCCTCATCATGGCCGACGCGGACGACTCGTACGATCTCACCGACCTCGAACGGTTCATCGAGGGGCTGCGCGGGGGAGCGGACCTGGTGATGGGGACCCGCATCAAGGGCGTGATCGAGCCCGGCGCCATGCCCTGGCTGCACCGCTGGATCGGCAACCCGTTCCTCACCGGGCTGCTCAACGTGCTCTTCCGCACCGGCATCTCCGACGCCCACTGCGGCATGCGCGGCTTCACCAAGGACGCCTACCGCCGCATGCAGCTGCAGACCACCGGCATGGAGTTCGCCTCCGAGATGGTGATCAAGGCCGCCCTCGGCGGCCTGCGCGTCGTGGAGATCCCCATCACCCTGCATCCGGACGGCCGCAGCCGGCCACCCCACCTGCGCTCCTTTCGGGACGGCTGGCGGCACCTGCGCTTCATGCTCCTTTTCTCGCCCACCTATCTGTTCCTGATCCCGGGCGGCGCCTGCATGATGCTCGGCCTGGTGCCCCTGATCGCCCTCGGCAGCGGTCCCATCCGCCTCGGCGGAATCAACTTCGACCTCCACTACATGGTGCTGGGCAGCCTGCTCACCGTCCTCGGCTTCCAGATCTTGACCACCGGCCTGTTCGCCAAGGTCTACTCGCACGCCGCCCGCCTGTACGCGCCGGACCGCACGCTCAAGGTGCTGATGCGCTACTTCAACCTCGAGCGCGGCGTCGCGGTCGGCTCGCTGCTCTTCCTCGCCGGCTTCGTCATCGACGCCTCGATCCTGATCCACTGGCTCGCCAGTGGCCTCGGCCGCCTGAACGCCGTGCGCCCCGCCCTGCAGGCCTCGACCCTGATGATCGTCGGCGCGCAGACCGTCTTCTCCTCGTTCTTCCTCAGCATGCTCGAGGTGCCGCGGCGGATCGCGCCCGGCGACGAGACCTGAGCGGGCATGACGGGCTCCGACCGGTACCGCGAGGACGTCGCCAGTCGCGCATCCGGGCCGCGGCGCTGGCCGGGCGCCGTGGCCCTGGCGGCGGCTCTGGTGCTGGCCTTCCTCGCCGTCGGCTTCGTCGGCGCGGCCGAGAGCGCCCGCGGCGAACGCATCCTGCCGTTCCTCGACCCGATCATCGGGTGGCTCCGCACGGACGGCTCGGCGCTGACCGCCTGGATGATCGCCCAGAGCCGATTCCTCGGCTGGGCGGTCGCCTCGGTCTGCGCCCTGGTCGGGCTCGGCGGCCTGATCGTCGCCGGGCGCCGGGCGGCTCCCGTCCTCCTGATCGCGGCGGCGGTCGGCCTGGCGAGCTGGGGGCAGGTTTGCCTGCAGGAGGACCGGACCTCGCTGGCGCTGGCGCTCTATGCGGCGGGCGTCGCCTGCGCCTTCGTCCTCGGCCTCCGCTGGCCGATACCGAAGCTCGACGGCTTCCCGCGCCTGCCCCTGCCGCGGCGCCGTCGCGAGACACCGGCACCCGCGGGCGGCTCGCCCCGGCCGTTCTGGCGCCCGCCCTGGGCGTGGGAATGCGGGCTGGTCTTCGCGCTCACCGTGGTCGCGCTGCTGAGCCGCACCTATGCGCTGACCGAGAACTCGCACTTCCTCGATCTGGAGACGGTGTCCTGGTGGATTCAGAGCCGCACCGCGCACGGCGTCGCGTCGTACCTGGACTTCGGCTTCGTGCAGAACAACGGCGGCGCGATCCAGATCTTCCCCCAGTACCTCGTCTTCCACCTCTTCGGCACGTCGATCTACGCGCTGCGCCTCAGCGCCGTCCTGTGGACGATCGCCACCGTGCCGCTGATGTACTTCCTGGTGCGGCGCATTGCCGGCAGCGGCCCCGCCGTCGTTTCGACCATCCTCTTCCTCTCCGCCCCGGAGCAGCTCTTCTGGGCGCGCAGCGAGAACACCTTCTTCGCCCCGATTGCCGCGCTCGCCCTGGCGACGGCCTTCGTCGCCCTGTGGATGGTGGAGCGTTTCTCGCCCTTCGCCGTCCTCCTGGCCGCCCTGCTCACGCCCGTGTGCCGCTTCTTCTACACGACGTGCATGGCGCTTCTCGTCCTGCCCGGGCTGGTCGCCGCGCACGCCGTGCTTTTCGTGCGCGGGGCGTGGCGCAAGATCTGGTACGTCGCGCCGATCCTCGCCGCCGGCGTGGCGATGTGGGTGTTCAGCCTCACCTTCGTCAAGGCGGCGCTGCACGACGGGGAGTGGCGTTTCGTCAACCCGGCCGCCGTCTACGGTGGCGCGGTGTGGACCAAGCAGGGCGAGTTCAACCAGGCGAGCCCGCTCGAGCTGCTGCGCCTGCAGGCCGTGTCGATGTCCGAGAACCTCGCCAACGTCGCCGTCGACATGGCGTACTTCGCGCACGGATTCTCGCACTGGTACGTGCGCTCGCAACCGCCCACGCACCGCACGACCATCAACGTCGGCATCGTGGTGGGCGTAGCGATCGGCCTCGGCTACTTCCTCGCCCAGATCTACGAGCGCCGCGCCTTCCTGCTGCTCGCCTGGGCTGGCATCTCGCTCCTGCCCGGCATCATGAGCGCCGAGCCGGCGGCGCGCCGCATGGCGATGTTCTTTCCCGCCTTCCAGGTCATCTTCGGCGTCATGTGCGGCGTCGTCGTACGCCTGGTGCGGCAGTACGCCGGTGCCCTGCTGGCTTGGATCGCCGGCCTCGGGATCGCCGCCGCCCTGGCGGGCGTGGCGCTCACCAACCTGGTCTCGCACTTCGTCCTGCCCATGCAGCACGTCCTCTACGGCGACTACATCCAGTTCACCGAGCCCATCTTCGAGCACAGCGACGCGATCTTCACCAACTTCCCCACCGCCTTCCGGAACCTCATCGTCTTCGGCAACCTCGACCGGTTTCTCGACCGTCCGATCTGCGTGCAGGGGGTCGAGCCGAAGGACTGGCTCTCCACCGCTCTCGAGCCGAGCTGCAACTTCCACGACCTGGTCTTCTCGCTGAGCATGCGACCCGGGCGCGTCGAGGAGCTGAAGAAGACCTACGACCCGAAGCGCATCACCTTCCTCCTCTTCGAGCAGCCGGAGACCCAGCCGCAGGTCGATCTGCTGCGGGAGCTCTACCCGGCGGCCGAGGCGCGCGAGTTCAGGAGCCCGATCAACGGCCAGACCCTGTTCTCGATGACGGTCGACGAGGACGCCATGGCGGCCGTGCGCGCGCCGGCGCTCGAAGCGGGCGCGCCCGGCGTCGATCCGACCGGGGTGCTCCGGGGAGTGCGGCTCCGCCCGCGTCCCGCCGCCACGGGCGGCGCTCCCGCCGGGGGGATGCTGGTACAGGGCGGCGTGCTTCTCGATCACGACGACTGGTACGGCTTCGGCGTCAATCCACCCTGCCCGCAGGCGGAGGTCCGCATCGACGATCGAGTCGCGGCGCTCGACGCCCCCCGCCCGATGCTGACCGGCATTCACCCGTTCTCCCTCTCTCTGCCCGATCCCGTCGACTGCGCGCTGCCCCTGCGCCTGGACGTGCGTCCAGCCGAGGCCCCCGCGCCGGCACCACTGCCGCCGGACCATCTGGTCGGGCCGGCCGTCGCGGCGCTCGAGGCCGCTCGCGCACCGGCCGTCGAGACGTATCCGGGCTACGCCGGCGGCAGGTCGGTCGCCCTGTTTCGCGGCCGTGCCGTCGATCTCGGCGCCGACGCGCGCGGCGTCGTCAGCGTCGCCGTGCTCGAGCAGGGCGCGCTGCGGGTGGAGAGAATCGCGCCGAACGGCGACCGGGTGGCGAAATTCGAGGTCGAGCAGCCACTGCACCAGAACGCCGGCTCCATCGCCGTCGACCCGGAGGGCAACACCGCGATCCTGACCGGCAACGTCGCACAGATCTTCGACGCCGCCGGGCGGCGCACCGCCTCCTGGCAGAACCTCTGGTTCGTCTGGGAGTCGGAGCTGGTCTTCTGGGGGCCCGACGAGATCATCGCCAACATCCCGCACCGCAACTCGATCGCCGTCTTCGATCGGAAGGGCAACGTGGTGCGCGAGGTGACGACGTTCGCGGGCGGCTCCGGCGGGATGTATCGGCCGCTCACCCTGGTCGCCGCTCCGAACGGCGACGTCCTCGTACAAGAGGGGAACGGCGAGGCTCTCCTCCTCCACTCGCCCGCCGGCGACTTCGAGCCGGCGTTCGTGCGCCGCTTCCCGGTCGGCGCGCAGGCGCCGGGCGGGACCTTCGACGGCGACCGGATCATCCTGCCCGACGGCGACGCGCTGCAGGTCTACGGGACCGACGGCGAGCGCCGCATGGCGGCCGACCCGGCGCGCGATCTGTCCACCCGGCCCTTCGGCCGCAAGACCCGCGCCCTGGCCGGCCCCGGCGACCGCCTCTGGGTGCTCGACCCCGAGCACGCCCGGCTGTGGGCGTTCTCCCGCCTCCCATGACCGGCGCCGCAACGACTTCCCCCGCCGCCGAGCGCCGCGGCCGCAAGCGCCTCTCGGTCGTGGCACCGGTGTACAACGAGGTCGAAGGCATCGCCCACTTCGTCGCCTCGCTGCTCGACGTATTGGGGCGGCTTCCCTACGACTTCGAGATCGTGCTGGTCGACGACGGCGCCACCGACGGCACGGGGGATCTCCTCGACCGCCTCCAGGCGGAGCATCCCGACCGCCTCACCGTGATCCACCTGTCGCGCAACTTCGGCCACCAGGCGGCGCTGACCGCCGGCATGGACCACGCCGGCGGCGACGCGGTCGTCTGCCTCGACGCCGACATGCAGCACCCCCCGGCCGTCATCCCCGAGATGGTCGCGCGCTGGGAGGAAGGCTTCGACGTGGTGCAGGCGGCACGCCGGCCCGAGACCGAGAGCGCCGGTTGGTTCAAGCGGGCGACGGCACGCGTCTTCTACTACGGCATCAACCTGCTCTCGCCGACGCGCATCGAGCCCAACGCCGCCGACTTCCGGCTGCTGTCGCGCCCCGTGATGGAGGTGTTCCGCAAGGATCTGCGCGAGCGCGACCGCTTCATCCGCGGCCTGGTCACCTGGGTCGGATTTCGCTACTGCCGCATCGAGTTCGACGCCCCGCCGCGCTTCGCCGGCCACACCAACTACTCGCTGTTGAGGATGATCAGCTTCGCGCGCACCGGGCTGGTGTCGTTCTCCAAGATCCCGCTCAAGCTCGCCGTCCTGTTCGGCTTCGCGGTGAGCGCCCTCAGCCTGCTGTACGGCCTGTTCGCGGTCGTCGCCTACCTGTTCTTCAAGGCCGTGATCCCCGGCTGGGCGTCGACCATCCTGGTCGGGACGTTCCTCGGCGGCTGCCAGCTTTTCTTCCTCGGCCTGATCGGTGAATACATCGCGACCATCTTCGACGAGATCAAGGGCCGCCCCATCTACATCGTGGCGCGAAAGCAGGCCGCCGCACCGGACGCCGCCACGTCGCCGCCGGAAGCTCCGTGAGCTCCGCCTGCCTGGTGTGTGGCGGCGGCGATCTGATCGCGCATCTCGAGATCCTGCTCCGCTGTCCGACCTGCGGCTTCGTCACCGCCGACGTCGATCAGCCGGTCGACGCCGCGCAGCTCTACGGCGAGGGCTACTTCCGCGGCGAGGAGTACCTCGACTACGAGCACGAAGAGGCGTTCTTCAAGCGCAACTTTCGCAAGCGCCTCGACGATCTGCGGCGCCGCCGCTCCGGCGGCCGCCTGCTGGAGATCGGCGCCGCCTACGGCTTCTTTCTCGATCTCGCGCGCCCGCACTTCGACGTGATCGGCTACGAGATCGGCGCCGCGGCGGCTCGCCACGCGCGCGAGGTACTCGGCATCGACGTGCGCTCAGAGGACTTCCTGGCCGCGCCGGCGGCGGAGATCGGTCCGGTGGACGTGACGGTGATGTGGGACGTGATCGAGCACCTGCAGCATCCCGACCGCTTCGTCGCCCGCGTCTCCGAGCTGTCGCGTCCCGGCGCCCTGCTCTACGTCACCACCGGCGACATCGGCAGCGCCCTGGCGCGATGGCGCGGCAGGCAGTGGCGCATGATCCACCCGCCCACGCACCTGCACTACTTCTCGCGCGACACCCTGACCCGGCTCCTCGCCGCACACGGGTTTCGCGTCCTCGAAACGCGCCACGTCGGGGTGGCGCGCAGCCTGCGCCAGGTCCTCTACTCGGTGCTGGTGCTGCGCCTCGGTCGCGAGCGCGCCTACCGCGCCCTGGCGCGGGTGGTCCCGCCGACCTGGGGCTTCACCGTCAACACCTTCGACATCATGCTGATGATCGCCGAGAAGGCGTGACCAACCTGCCCAACAGCCCGCCCCACCCCGCGCCCGGGTTGTTCGTTGTTGGGTTGTTGGTCGTTTGACCATTGATTACCAACAACGAACAACGCAACAACTCAACAACCTTCCGTCGTCGCGCCGGCGGTGTCACGGTCGACGCCGACGGTCCCTACTGCGCCGCGGCCGGCGCGGTGGTAGGGCCGTTGACGACTTCGTCGGCTCCCAGAGCGCGTCCGTAGACCTTGAGGTTGCTGATCGTGCCATTGGCGCCCGAGTACGAGGCGCCGAGGAAATCGGAGCCGACGTGGATCGGCGTTCCGGGGGCGATCTCGAGCTGGCCGGGATAGGTGTTGGTGCCGACCAGCTGGCCGTCCACGTACAGCGACAGCAGCGCGTCGCCCCAGGTGGCGGCCACCTGGTGCGGCTGGCCGGCCTGCCAGTTGTCGATGTAGACGTTGACGTTGCGCTCCTGCCCGCTGTTGTCGACGAAGACGAAGCGCAACGAGTTGTAGTTCTTCACCAGCTGCAGGCGGTCCTCCCACTGGTGCTCGTTGCGAATCTGCAGCAGCGAGTTGTTGCTCTGATCGGTGCCCGACCAGTCGGGCTGGATGTCGAACTGGATCGTCCCGGCGGCGCCGTTGACGTGTCCGTCGGCGGGGAAGACGAGCTCCGAGGTGTCCGTGAACTTGACCCCGTTCTCGTCGACCTTGAGATCCTCCGACAGCGAGGGCGGGGTGTTGTCGCTGGTCACGACCTTGCCGTCGAGCGGCAGGGAGAGCAGCAGGTCATTGTTGTTCTTGTCGGCGGGCTGGCCGTCCACTGAGTCACTACCGGTGAGCTGCTGCTCGAGACTGGGTGGGCCCTGTCCCGCTTGCGGCAGGTCGAAGTCGCGCTTCGCCTCGATCCCGGCACCGGGACGTGGAGCGGACTCCGCCCCGGCGGCGCGCACGGCCTCGCGCAACGACGCGTCCGAGGATCCCGAGCGGCGCGACGTGGAGGACAGTCCGGATCGGGATCCGCCGGCCACGACGTCGGGACCGCCGCGCGCAGAACCCGGCAGGCTCGCCAGGCGATCGCGACGGCCGGCGCGATCCCTCTTGCCGGGAACGCCCGGAGCGCGACCTTGCCCGCCACCGGCGACGGCGCTGTCACCGTCTCCGCCGCCCCGTTGCCCGGCGACGAGCGGGGAGTCGGTCCATCGACCGCCGCCGGCGACGTCGGGGGTGGAGTCCGACGCGTCGCGGTGCGAGATCACGGTCAGGGCGAACAGGGCGACGGCAGCCACGACTACGGCGACAATTCCAATCTGAGCGCGTTCCATCGTTGCACAACCTCTTCGCCAACAGTGTCGCCGCGGCCGGTACGGGTGTCAAGCGAGGTTTCTTCGGTGCAAGGCCTCGTTGGGCCGCGAGTTCTGTCGCGGATCGCGATGGCGCCGTTTCAGCTGGGCCCGAACCGGGGCGGCGAGCCGAGTCGGGGCCGTCGGTCACGGGCTCGCCGGGCGTACGCCGGGGACGATCCAGGGACGAATGCGGTCCTGCGCCCGGGCGCTGACGATGACTCGGCCGGTGTCGATCGCGACTCCGGACGGCTGTTGAATGTCCGATCCGACCGGCTCCATCTCGCTGCCGTCGGGCCGGAAGCGGCGCACGGCGTGCAGGTCCCAGTCGCTCAGATAGATCGTGTCGGCGGCGTCCACCGCCAGATAGCTCTCCTTGAGACCGTTGCCCTTCCAGTCCGGCACCGGGATGGATCCCGCCGGATGGCCATCGGGGGCGAAGATCTCGATGCGGTTGTTTCCGCCGTTGACGACGTACACGCGGCCCTTCGAATCGACCACGGCGTCGGTGGGCTCGATCAGGTGGCCGGGGGCCGAGCCGCCCTGCACGCCCAGGGAGCGCAACAGGCGGCCGGAGCGATCGAACACCCCGACCACGCCGTGCCCGGACTCGGCAACGTAGATCTCACCGCCGCGCACGGCGATGCCGCGCGGGCTCGCCAGGCCCGCCTCGCCGTGGATCTCGGCGACGAAGTGGCCGTCGCGATCGAAGATCTGGGCGCGGCCGTTCCACGTGTCCGCGACGTAGACGAACTCGCGGTCGGCGGCCACGTCGTGCGGCTCGCGCAGCTCGCCGGGGCCGTTTCCGAGCTTGCCCCAGTCCAGGAGATAGGCGCCGTTTGGAGCGAACTTCTGGATCCGATGGTTCAGCCGGTCGGCGACGTAGATGTTTCCGTCCGGATCGACAGCCACGCCGACGGGCTGTCGGAACCGTCCCGGACCGTCGCCCGTGCCGCCGTCGAACGCGTTGCCGGTCTCCTCGCCGCGGGCGGCCGTCTGCGGAGCTCCCGGTCCCTTGGCGACGCCGAGGGCGCCCACCAGATCCGTCCAGCCACCTGCCGCGTTCAGGGGACCGAACGGGGAGGCCTCGAAATCGTCCTCGAAGGCGTGCTCCGTCTCCGGGCGCTTCTCCGGCCTCCAGCCCTTGTCCTCCGGCGCGTGCACCCCCTCGACGACCGCCAGGTCGTCGAGGAAGAGCTGACCCCGCTCGCGACCGGCGTCGGTCGCCACCACCTGGATGGCCGCGATGTGCGGGGCGCCCGCGGCCGCCGCTCGCCAGGGGCTCTTCGCCGCCAGCGCCTTGCCGCCGAGCCAGGCGCGCACGTCGCCGCCCGGCGCAACGCCGGCGGAGAGGTCGATCCACTCGCCGGAGCGAAGCTGTTTCCAGTCCGCGGCGATCTCGGCGTGGTCGGCGACCACCGCCAGGCCGCTCGCGTCGATGCGAAACGACAGGACGGGCGAGGCGCTCGCCGCGCAGCGGTCGAGAAAGCGGACCTCACCTACGGGCAGCGGCTCTCCCACCTCCGGAAGCATCAGCCGCAAGCGCGCCGATACCCCGCCGGCGCCGCCCACAGGATCGAAGCAGCGCAGGCCGCCGGCCCGCGAGCCGCCCGGCGCCGCGCGCACCAGCAGCGTGCGCGTCGAATTGCTCCACGGTCCGGAGCTCCACAGCGCCTCGGGCGAGACGATGACCGCTTGGGCGACCACCTCGCCGCCGAGGCGCCGCGATCGGATCGGCTCGACCCGATTGTGGGCGAACATCGTCTGCAACGCGTCCAGGGCCTGGCGCCCGGACGGCTTGAGGTCGGTTACGAAGAGCAGGCCCTTGCTGCCGAAGCGATCGATCTGCTCCCGGATCTCCTCGAAGGTGTGGCCGAGAACGAAGTGGTCCTCGAGCGGCGTGCCCTCGCCGGCGTAGGACAGATAGGCGAGCGTGTAGTCGGGCCAGTTCTCGGCGATGACGTACGTCCGGTAGCCCTTCTGGTAGCCGCGCATGAACTCCCCGGCCGCGGTGGCCTCGGCGGAGAAGCCGATGATGTCGCGGCGCTGCGGGCCGAGGAACTGAGAGTAGGTCTCGACGGAGGCCGCAGCGATCGCCAGCCCGGCGAGCACGGCGTACACCGTGGCTCGGCGGGCGGCGAGCACACCGGCGAGACGCGCGCAGGCGCTGGCCAGCGCCGCGGCGCCGGCACCCACCAGCAGGTAGACGAACGGCATGGCGGTGATGCAGCGGTTGCCGTTGGGAACCGCGACGATGCCGGGGATCAGGGTGGTCGCGAATCCGATCAGCACGAACAGATTCTCCCGCCGCCGCCCGCGCGCCAGCGCCACCAGCAGGCCGAATACGAACAGCACCGCCGCCAGAGGCTCCAGCAGCGGCTCGTTGATGAAGAAGTCGTTGCCGTTGCCGCGGTAGTTGAACATCGCCAGCGCCTGCACCACCTTGGTCGGCAGTCCGGCCTGCGCCCCCTCGGCGGTCATCAGGTGGGCCGCCCGACCTTCGAACTGGACGAAGTGCGTGGCCGCGTACCAGAGCATCGGCGCGCCGACGAAGAGGAAGGCGAGCAGGGCCAACAGCCCGCCGGCCAGACGCGGGCGCGCCTTGTTGCGATCGAGGACGAGGAAGACCAGGAACAGCGCCCCGAGCGTCAGCGGGACACCGCGCCCGGCGTCGTAGGTATTGATCGACAGGGCGGCGCCCGCCCCGGCCAGCAGCCAGTCGCGCCGCGAGCCGGTCTGCAGGGCGCGCCAAAGCCCGAGCAGGGCCAGCATCTCGCACGGAGGCAGAATGATGGCGCGCCACCCAACGCGGCTGAAGACGCCGTGCCAGCCGGAGACGGCGAAGAAGCCGAGGGAAAGCAACGCAACGCGGCGGCCGAAGAGCGAGCGCGCCAGCAGGTACATCGCGGGCAGCGTGGCAATCCCCGCCAATGTCGCGGCGATCTGCACCGGCTCGGGCGTGTTGCCGTACCACGGCAGAAGAGCCGCGATCAGGTACATGAACGCCGTCTCCCGGCCCCACGCGGCGGAGACATAGGGCGTGTAGGGAGCCCCCTGCGTGATGTGGATCGCGTACATTCCGTTCCACGCCGCGTCGTGGTTCATGCCGGAGGGAACGCTGTGGAAGTGCACGACGCGAAACAGAACGCCCAGCCCGCACAGGACGGCGACCGCCAGCCACTCGGCTCGCCGGTCGCCGCCGCCGCGCCACGCCGGTGCGTCCGCCGCCCCGCCGCCGCCAACCGCCCGGTGCGAAAGCGCCCAGGACGCCGCCAGCAGGATCAGCCCGGCGAGGGCGAGCCAGCCTCCGCTGGCGCGCGGGCTACCGAACTGGAAGGCGTGCTGCCCCCACCAGGCAAGGGCCAGGGACGCGAGCAAAACGGCGAGCAGAAGGATTCGTCCGAGCTTTCCGCGCATCTCAGAAGACGTCTCTACTCCGGTCACCGAGGAACCACGGAGTCGCCTTGGGCTTCGCCCCTCCGAAGAGTGAGGGAAACAGGACGAGGAGGCCCTGTGCGCTTGGCCGGCGGGGCCGAGCCCATCGGAGCGCGAAGCGCGCACGGGGGCGAATCTCCAAAGGAGGGATCACGGAGTGCACATGTAGCCGAAAGAGCAGCCGGTCGGAAGGAACGACGGCTCGACGCCGTGCAATCGCACGGCTCTTCTGGTACTAGCGCCGCCTGATGCAGGCATCGGCGCTGCGGCAGGGAGCGACCATCGCGGCCATCGGTACGGCCGTCTACGCGCAGCAAATGGTGCTCGTC
The DNA here is from genome assembly GCA_963721115.1 of uncultured bacterium. GTDB lineage: Bacteria > Desulfobacterota > Binatia > HRBIN30 > CADEER01 > CAVRIA01. The sequence goes on along the minus strand of CAVRIA010000006.1, from coordinate 885,485 downwards.
GATCGCGGCGCCACGTCGACCGGCTGGCTGCTGCTCGCCGCCGCCGCGGGGCTCGCGGCGGTCGCCGCTTGGACCAGGGCGCCAGCCGCACCCGCCGCCGCCCTGGCGGCAGAGCGAGCCGACTCGCGGTGGATGCGGCTGGCCTGGGGCGCCGGCGCCGTGGCGGCCGTGGCGGCCACGACCATCCTGTCGGCGAAAGAATGGTGGCCCGTCCTGGCGCTCGGGCTGTGGCTCGGCGGCTTCGCTCTGGCGTCCCTGGCGGTGCGGGGGTGGAGAGTGGGGCCGCAGACCCGCCCCGATCGGCGCTGGTCGCCGGCCGAGGTCGTCGCGCTCGGCGCGCTCCTGGCCCTCGCCGCCGCGGCGCGCTTCGCGTGGATTCACGACCTGCCACGGCTCTACTTCGGCGACGAGTCGCGGGTCGCGATGTTCCTCCACAACGAGTTTGGCGGCGAGCGCTTCCCGGGCCTGTTCCGCATGGGGTGGAACACCTGGCCGGTGCTCGGCCTGGCCGTTCAGGGAATCTTCGCGCCGCTGCTCGGGCTGCACATCTCCGCCCTGCGCCTGTCCTCGGCGCTGGTGGGAACCTTCGCCGTCCTGTCGACCTACCTACTGGCGCGGGCCCTGTTCGGAACGCGCACCGCTCTCGTCGCCGCCTTCCTGCTCGCCGTCAACCGCACCGCCATCGACTTCAGCCGCCTTTCCATCCTGCACGCCCAGGTGTTGTTCATCGAGACGCTCGCCTTCTACTTCTGGTGGCGCGCCGTCAATGGCGGGCGCGCCATCCACTTCCTGTGGGCGGGGATCGCTCTCGGCTTCTGCCTGTTCACCTACAATGCCGGCCAGCTCGCACCGCCACTGCTGCTCTCGTGGATGATCGTCTGCGCTCTGTTCGCCCCGCGCGTGGTTCGCAGCCACTGGCGCGGCGCCGCGCTGGTGCTCTTCGGTTTTTTCCTGGCGCTGTTTCCCTACCTTTACTACTTCACCGACGGCTTCGCGTTCGGCCCCAACTGGGGGCAGTGGACGATTATGGCGCGCAACCGCCAGACCATGAGCCGGGTGATCGAGGCGTGGCACGCCAGCGGCTTTGGGCCGGCCTACGACATCCTGCGCCGGCAGGTGTGGACGACGTGGCTCGGCTTCGCGGTCCTGCCGGGCGGCGGCTACGTCCTCGGCTACCGCGGCGGCGGCATGCTCGACCAGATCGCCGCCGCCCTGTTCGTCCTCGGCCTCGGCATGTCCGTGCCACGGCTGCTGCGCCCGCGCGGCGCCTTCGTCCCTTACTGGTGGCTGCTCACGGTGATCGCCGGCGGGATCATGACCATCGACCCGCCGTCGGTCGTGCGCATGGTCGGCCTGCTGCCGGCCCTGGCGATTCTCGCCGCGCTGCCGGTGGCCTGGCTGATCCGCACCGCCGGCAGAGACCTGCCGCGCCGGGCGATCTCGGTGGTTCTCGCCGTCGCCCTGCTGGGCGGCGCGGCCTGGGAGAACTGGCGCACCTACTTCGTCGCCTATGCCGCGCAGCCCGCCGATCCCATGTCCGAGCTGGAGCGCTTCGTGGAGACGCTGCCGTCCGACGGCAAGGCGGTGCTCCTCGGCAGCGAGCACGGCCTGGTCTTCCACGTCGAGTTCTTTCTGATCGAGTTTCCCGGCCGCGTGCAGGACGCGCCCGATCCGTCGCACTTCCTTCCGGTGCACCGGCCGATCGACTCCGAGCTCGCCGTCGTGCTCGGGCCGACGCAGCTGACGCTCGCCGGCTACGCGCAGCGCCTGTACCCGGAGGCAGCGGTGACCGACGGACGCGCCGGCAATCAGCTGCTCTACCGGGGGCTGCTCCTGCGCCGCGCCGACGTCCTGCCGCGCACCGGCCTTTCTCTGTCGATCGACGCGGCGGGCGGCGAGGCGCCTCCGGCCGTCGTCGCCGACCCCTTCGCGACTCTCCCCGCCGCGCCGAATCCACCGCAGCACCGCGTCTTCGAGGGGAGTCTGTACTGGCCGAGCGATCGGCCGGTAGGGCTGAAGATCACCTCGACGGTGCCCACCACCGTGACCCTGGCGGGCCGCATCCTTTTGCGTCCGGACGACGGCGGCAGCGTCCAGCAGGTGCTCGAGCTGCCGGTCGGCTGGCACACCTTGCGGATCGAGGAGCACGTCGACGCACCGCGCCGCCTGTCGATGACCCTGCAGATCCCGAGCGGCGAGCGCGAGCTGACGCGCTGGGACATGCGGCCGGACGCGACCCGTGAGGGGCTCTACGCCGAGTACCGGCGCGACGGCGAGACGGTCCTGCGCGCCATCGATCCGGCGCTCGACAACTACGCCGTCGACGAGATCTACCAGCGCGACGACGAACTGATGATCCGCATGCCGTTCACCGCCGCCTGGAGTGGGTTCCTGCGCGTCGACCAGCCGGGGACCTACGAGCTGTCGGCGATCGGAAGCGGGCCGTACTGGATTCGCCTCGACGACCGCGAGTTGCTGCGCGCCGACGACGTGGTTCCCGATCAGCCGAAGGAATCACACGGCTCGGTCACGCTGACCGCGGGGCTGCACCCGATCGCGGCCTACTGGGACAGCACGCAAAAGGCGCATACCAACCGCCGCATCTTCCAGCTCTTCTGGACTCCGCCGGGCGGGGAGAAGGTGCTGATTCCGCCGCCGCAGTTCGTGCGGCCCGAGGGCGCCGAGTTGCAGTAGCAACCTCCTTTTCCGGACCCCCTCCGCCTCCCCTTTGATCACAAGGAACCGGTCTGTTCTGTACGGGGCTTGCGCCCCTGTCGCGGCTTTTGGATCTCAATTCCCTTCCGAACCCAACGGCGTAACAGCGTAACAACCCGCAGTTCCGGTTCCCTCCCCGCGCCCCTCTCTCCGGTGGCTCCGCTCCTAGGCGAATCCGCTTCCCCGTTCAGCACCGGACCTGGCGGTCGGCGCGCGTAACGGGATCCGCCTCACTGCCTGAATCTACGCGCCACTGACGGGAATCGACTCCCTCGGTCTCGCGCACGGCTTCACCACCGCGCCACTCTCTGCCGATCTCGTCTCTCACGCCTCTTCGAAAGGTCGAGGCCTTGGAGTTTTGATTTCTTCTTCTTTCGCTTCGCGATGAAGCGCTTCGCTCGGCAGTGCGCAGCTATGCTCGATCGAGGTGTTTCGACCACATGCCTCGTTGCGAGCACACCGCTCTCTTCGAACGCGCGCGTGGACGCGGTTCGGGCAGAGCCGCGCAAGAAGGGTGGTGGTCGATCGGGTGGCTCACTCGGACTGCGCTACCTGGCCGCGGGGCGACCACTACACCCTATTTGCCCGCGCAGCGTTCAAGGGAAGTGGGAGCTCGAGGGCGACAACCGTAGGTTTCGCCCTCGAGGGGCCGCGGGGGCGCAGCCCCGCACCGACAAAGGGGGGTCCACCCGAGGGGCGGCGGGGGTCCGTCGGGATCCCGGATCGCGGTCGGAGACAAAGAGCCCCTCCGCCTCCCCCTTGATCACAAGGAACCGGTTTGTTCTGTGCGGGGCTTGCGCCCCTGCAACCCCTCCGGGGAGGGAACCGCTCAGACGCCGCGGTTCCCTCCCCGCACCCCTCTCTCCGGTGGCTCCGCTCCGAGGCGAATCTGCTTCCCCTTTGAGCACCGGAGTTGGCGGTCGGCGCGCGTAACGGGATCCGCCTCACTACCTGAATCTACGCGCCACTGACGGGAACCGACGCCCTCGGTCTCGCGCACGGCTTCACCACCGCGCCACTCTCTGCCGATCTCGCTCTCCCGCCTCTTCGAAAGGTCGAGGCCTTGGAGTTTTGATTTCTTCTTCTTTCGCTTCGCGATGAAGCGCTTCGCTGCGTGACGTGCAGCGCACGCTCGATCGAGGTGCTTCGACCACATGCATCGTTCCGAGCACAACGCTCTCTTCGAACGCGCGCGTGGACGCGGTTCGGGCAGAGCCGCGCAAGAATGGTGGTGTTCGATCGGGTGGCTCACTGGGACTGCGCTACCTGGCCGCGGGGCGACCACTACACCCTATTTGCCCGCGCAGCGTTCAAGGGAAGTGGGAGCTCGAGGGCGACAACCGTAGGTTTCGCCCTCGAAGGGCGCGGGGGCGCAGCCCCGCACCGACAATGGGGGTCCACCCGAGGGGCGGCGGGGCGTCCGGCGGGAGTCCAGGACATCGGTCGGAGACAAGGAGCCCCTCCACCTCCCCTTTGATCACAAGGAACCGGTTTGTTTTGTGCGGGGCTTGCGCCCCTGCGGCCCCTCCGGGGAGGGAACCGCTCAGACGCCGCGGTTCCCTCCCCGCGCCCCTCTCTCCGGTGGCTCCGCTCCGAGGCGAATCCGCTTCCCCGTTCAGCACCGGACATCGCGGTCGGCGCGCGTAACGGGACCCGCCTCACTACCTGAATCTACGCGCCACTGACGAGAGTCGACTCCCTCGGTCTCGTGCACGGCTTCACCACCGCGCCACTCTCTACCAATCTCGTCTCTCCCGCCTCTTCGAAAGGTCGAGGCCTTGGAGTCTTGATTCCTTAACCAACAGCCAACAGCTCAACAACGTAACAACCTGCAGTTCGGAGCTCGAAGGGCGACAACCGTAGGTTTCGCCCTTGAGGGGCCGCGGGGGCGAAGTCCCGCACCGACAAAGGGGGTCCACCCGAGGGGTGGCGGGGGTCCGTCGGATCCCGGACTAAAATAGATCCGCATCACCTTCGCCCAGCGTTGCCGATCTTGCCTTCGTGACCTTCGTGTCCTTCGTGGTTGCCTTTTTTCACGTCTCTTCCCGTGTGCGTGGTCTCATGACGAACTTCGGGGTTTTGCTCCTCTTGCCTTGCCGTCGATGCAGTCGGTTGCGAAAGCGTGCCGATCGAGGTTGATTGGGCCCCGACCACCATGGCCGCGAAACGGGTTCCGCTGCGAGATCCGCGCTCGACCGAGGCGAAGGCGACACTCGCCGAGCTGCTGGCACGCGAGGGAATTCACGTCTCGGGCGGCGACGCGGTTGAAGTCGGGCCCGAGCCCGCACAGGCGGACACCCCCGAGCCGACGAACGGCCCTCTCGCCGGCTGCGGCAGGATCGTGCTGCGCCGCGAGCGCAAGGGGCACGGCGGCAAGACCGTCACCGTGATCGACGGCCTCGGCCTGCCCGATCGCGTCCTCCAGGACCTGGCGCGGCAGCTCCGCAAGGCGCTCGGCTGCGGGTCGAGCGTCGACGCGGGCCGGCTCCTGTTGCAGGGCGATCTCGCCGCGCGAGCCGAGACCTGGCTGCAGGGCCAGGGCGCGCGCCGGATTACGAGGGGCAACTGACCGCCACGGCGTCGGTTGACGGCGGCGGGCGCGCAGGGCAGATGGGATCGCGATGCCGCTGTCGAGCTACAGAGGAGCCTTCGATCCCGACTTCGATCTGCGCCACCTCTCCCGGCAGGCGCTCGCCACGCTCGGGCGCGAGTACCTGCTGAACGGCCATCTGCAGGATCGCGTCGGTCTGCCGCACGTGATGGCGCGTTTCGGGGACGAGGCGATGACCGCCATCGCGATCGAGGAGTGGATGGCCGCCAGCCCGATCTACTCCGGGCGCACCCAGCGCGCCCTCGGCTTCGCCGGCAACGACGTCTCCACCATCTTCAAGAACCTGCAGCTCGACATCGGGGCGCCGCATCAGTTCATGGACTTCCGCTACCGGCTCGACAGCCCGGCGTACGGCGAGTTCTGGCTGCAGCGCTGCGGCGCGCTGATGGACGTCGAGCCCTTCGGCGAGCAGCGGGTGCGCACGATGTGCCACGACATCGAGGACCCGACCTTCGACGCCACTGCTGCGGCGACGCATCCGTGCGCCAAGGTGCGTCCGATCCATCGCCCACCGCGCGTGCCCGCCGGGCGCGTGCCCCACTGCCGCTGGAAGGTGTTCATCGACGACGAGAGCGTCCCCTACGAGCAGCACGCGAATCTCGGCATCGTCCGTGCATCGCAGATCGCCGGCGTGGCGACCGACGTGCCCGCCACCGACGCGGAACCCGGCGGCTGGCCGGACTACAGCGGACCGTTCGACCCCGACTTCCAGCTCGAAGACCTCTCGCACCGAGCGCTGGTGATCGCCGCCCAGGAGTTCGCCGTGCAGAGCCACCTGCTCGCCCGCTCGTTCCTGCTCTGCGTCGGCCAACGCTTCGGCGACGACGTCGTGCGCGAGATCGCCACCGCGCAGTGGACCGGCATCGCCGGGCTCACGGCGGAACGGCTGTGCCGCGCACTGGAGATCGACGGTGACGACATCGAGGCCGTCGCCAAGCTCTTTCAGATCCACCCGGCGTTTCACCCGCGGACCTACACGGGCTTCCGCGTCGCCGTCACCGGTCCGGGCTCGGCGCGTATCGAGATCGGCGATTCCCCCGCCCTGCGGGAGGGTGACCCCTACTCCTGGTTCGCCCACCTCGGCGCGGCGCCGCACCCCGCCCTCGACGCCATCGCCCGGGCCGCGAACCCGCGCGCCCGCTGCCGGCCGCGCAACGCCGCGGCGGCCTCGCCTGGGACGTGGCCATCGATCCCGCCGTCGAGCCGTCGCCCGAGCCGAGCGAGGTGCAGCTCGCCAAGATCAGCACCGGCGCCGGCATCGTCTTCGAACGCCGCCGCCCGCTGCGCGGCTGACCTTGATCGGAAAAAGATTTCACCACGAAGGACGCGAAGAGGACGAAGAGCACGAAGAAGAGCGTGAAAAGGCGATCGTACGGAAGTTCACCGCCAATGCGGTTCCGTCTGGATCGGTCTATCCCTATCCTACTTCTTGTGCCTTCGTGGGCTTCGTGCGCTCCTCCAAAAATTGGGCTTACGGGGCTCGGCCCCGGCCGGGGTCGGCGTCTGGGTCCCCTCTCCCGGATGAGGCTGTCGATAAATGCGAGGACACCCTTCGACGAGCTCAGGGTGAGCGGCCAAAGTCCTTTGAAATCAACACCCCAACCGCTCAGGCTGAGCTTGTCGAAGCCTCGTTTGCGAGAAAATCGACAGTCTCATCCGGGAGAGGGGGCAGGACCGATCGCGCCCATTTTCATGCGTCTTCGGGCGAGCGCAGTCTCATGACGAACTTCGTGGTGAGGATTTCTGTCAGATCGAGGCTACCCCTGACCGTTCCCGTCCTCGCCCCACGGCGGGCACGAAGGGGAACGGTCAGCGAGGCTGGCGAGGGTTATCTTTCTCAATCCGTCCGGATCAGTGCGCAGCCGGCGAGGGCGCAGTGCCTTCGTCCGCACCTGAAGAGGGCCGCCGCCGCCGTTGCAGCCGCGCAGCGGGCCGACGTAGACCGACTCCGGGCGGATGAGGCGGTTCTCCGCTCTCTGCTCGAGGACGTGGGCCGTCCAGCCGCCGGCGCGGGCCACCGCGAAGGTCGGCGTAAAGAGCGCGCTCTCCAGACCGACGCCGTGCAGCAGCAGCGCCGTGTAGAACTCGACGTTGGTCTCCAGCCGGCGCCCCGGCTTGAGCTCGTGCAGGACCCGCAGGACGACATCCTCGACCACCCGCGCGTCGTCGTACAGCCGCGCGTCGGCCGCGCGCTCGAAGAAGCGCACCGCCGCCGCCCCGAGCACCTCGGCGCGAGGATCGCGCACCTTGTAGACGCGGTGCCCGAAGCCCATCACCCTCCCGCCCGTCGCCAGAGTCTCGCGCACCCACGCCTCCGCCTCCGTGGCCAGCGCCGTGCCCCGTGCCGCCGCGCGCTCGCGCACCGCGAACACCATGTCGAGAGCCGGCCCCGGCGCGCCGCCGTGCAGCGGCCCCTTCAGCGCCCCGACGGCGCCGCCCAGGGCGGAGACCATGTCCGAGCCGGTGCTGGTGATGACGCGGGCGGTGAACGTCGAGGCGTTCATGCCGTGGTCGACCACCGTGTTGAGGTAGGTCTCCAGCGCCCGCGCCGGCGCCGGGGCCGGCTCCGCGCCGGTGATCATGTACAGGTAGTTGGCCGCATGTCCGAGCTCCGCTCGCGGCGCCACCGGCTCGAGCCCGTTCTGGAGACGCCAGTAGGCGGCAACGATCGTCGGGAAGCGGCTCACCAGACGAGCCGCCTGCTCGATGCCCTCCCCGCCCTGCCCGGACTCCAGATCTCCCGCCAGCCGCAGCGTCGGCAGCGCCATCTCCAGCGCATCCATCACCGCGACCCGGCGAGCCGTCGCTGCCCGCAACAGCTGGGTCGTCTCGTCCGGCAGGCCGCGCTCGGCGCCGAGCGCGCGTTGCAGATCGGCGCGCTCGCGCGGCTCCGGCAGCCGGCCGTGCCAGAGCAGGAAGAGCACCTCCTCGAACGACGCCCGCGGCGCCAGCTCGCCGACCGGATAACCGCCGATCAGCAGTTTGCCGCGGGCGCCGTCGACGCTGCTCAGCCTCGTCTCGGCCACCGCGACACCTTCGAGTCCCCGTGCGATCTCCATCTCGTCCTCCTGAAGCCGCCTCGCACGTTGCGATGGTTCAGATATATTGTCAATCTTGATCGCTGTATCAATATACTGGAATCGAAAATCAACCCATGGTACCTTACACGCCATGACGGAGTACCTCTCGGCCGCGCAGGCGGCGGCGGAGCTGGGCATCAGCCCGGCGACGCTCTACGCGTACGTCAGTCGCGGGCTGATCCGCTCGGAGGCGGAGGGGCGCTCGCGGCGGCGCCGCTACCACGCCGAGGACGTCTGGCTGCTCAAGCGGCGCCGCGAGCACCGGCGCGACCCGGCGCGGGCGGCGCAGGACGCCCTGTACTGGGGCCTGCCGGTGCTCGAGTCGCGCATCTCGGTGATTCACGAGGGGCGGCTGTACTACGCCGGGCGCGACGTGGTGGAGCTGGCGACCTCTTCGACGCTCGAGCAGGTGGCGTGGCTGCTGTGGGCGGGGGATGCGGACGCGTCGTTCCCGGACGACGTCGTCGAGCCGTCGGCGGAGGAGCGCCGCGCTCTGGCGCGCATCGCCGCGCACCTGCCCGCGCTCGAGGCGTTCCGTCTCTTCCTTCCGGTGGCGGCGGCGCGCGACCCGTTCGCGTTCGACCTCCGCCCCGACGCCGTGCGCCGGTCGGGGGCGCGGATTCTGCGCCTGCTGGCGGGCGTGGCGGCGGGAACGCGGCCGGCGCGGCGAGCGGCGGCGGAGGTGTTGCAGCGGCACTGGGCGCCGCGCCACGGCGACGTCGCGGCGCTCTTGCAGGCGGCTCTGGTGCTGTACGCCGACAACGGCCTCAACCCGTCGAGCTTCACGGCGCGCTGTGTCGCCTCGGCGGGATCGACGCCGTACGCGGTGGTCTCGGCGGGGCTCGCGGCGCTGCAGGGCACCAAGCACGGCGGCGCCTGCGAGCGCGCCGAGGGGCTGCTGGCGGAGGCCGGCGACGCGCGCGGGGCGCGCCGGGCGGTGACCGCGCGGCTGCGGCGCGGAGAGCCGATTCCCGGCTTCGGCCATCCGCTCTATCCGGACGGCGACCCGCGCGCGGCGCTGCTCATGCGGCTGATCGCCGAGGCGCGGCCCCGCTCTCCCGAGGTGGCCCTCTCACGCGCCGTCGCCGACGCCGTCGCCGAGCTGATGGGCGAGCAGCCGACGATCGACTTCGGCGTCGTCACCCTGTGCCGGGCGCTGCGCCTGCCGGCCGAAGCGCCCCTCGCGCTGCTCGGCCTCGGCCGCGTCGTCGGCTGGATCGCGCACGGCCTCGAGCAGTACGAGGAAGGCCGCGAGATCCGCCCGCGCGCTCGCTACCGCGGCGAGCCGCCGGCGCCCCTGTAGCACGCCCAACGTCGTGCTTCAGCGGCGCGCGTCCATCCATGCGGACGAAACGGCTCCGGTAACTGGCTTTCCCGTCGCGGAAGTAGACACCGTGTACCATGCCATCGCCGTCGAACCATCGCGGCTCGCATTTCCACCCAGACCGGGCTAGCGGTAATCGCGCAACGGAAGGAGGACGCGTCATGAAGATCGGTTTGGCCATGGTTCCGGACGACAAGGCGACCCTGAAGGGTCTCGTCGACAAGATCGTGCAGGCCGAGGCGGACGGATTTCCGTCGGTGTGGTTGGCCAACGTCTTCAGTCTCGACGCGCTGACGGTGCTGGCGTTGGCGGGCGAGCGCACCAGCAAGATCGAGCTCGGCACCGCCGTGGTGCCGACCTATCCGCGCCACCCGCACGCGTTGGCGCAGCAGGCGGCAACGGTCAACATCGCCTGCGGCGGGCGCTTGGCGCTCGGGGTCGGGCGCAGCCACCAGATCGTGATCGAGAACATGTTCGGCATTCCCTACGACAAGCCGATCACCCACATGCGCGAGTATATGACGATCGTTCGCGATCTGACGCGCAACGGCAGCTGCGCGATCGACGGCAAGATGTACCGCGTCCATGCCCCGTTGTCCGTCGCCGGAGCCCGGCCCTTTCCGTTGCTCATCGGAGCGCTGATGCCGAAGATGCTGGAGCTGTGCGGCGAGCTCTGCGACGGCACGCTGACCTGGATGGCGGGACCCAACCACATCAGAAAGAACATCGTGCCGGTGCTCGGCGAGGCGGCGAAGCGCGCCGGACGGCCGCAGCCGCGCGTCGTCGCCTCGCTGCCGATCAGCGTCACCTCGAACGCGGAAAGCGCCAAGCAGTTCGCCGCGAAGGCATTCGAGATCTACGGCACGCTGCCCGTGTACCGCGCCTGCCTGGATGCGGAGGGCGCGAAGCAGCCCACCGATCTCGCCCTGATCGGGGACGAGGCGGTGGTGCGCAAGGGTCTGGAGCGCCTCGCCTCGGCCGGCGCCACCGACTTCTACGGCGCGGTGTTCGCGACGCCCGGCGATCCGGACTCCACGAAACGAACGACGGGCTTCCTGGCGAGCCTCGGCGGCAGCATTTGAGGTGACGGCCAGATGCTCAATCCCGCGCGCTCCCATCGTCGACGAACATCCGCAGTAACCGTATTCGCTGATGGGATCGAACAGCGGCTGCGTTGTAGAAACGTTCGTCCGCCGTCCAGAGCTCTGTGCCGAGCAACTCGGCGGTAGCGAGATAGAAACAATCGTAGACTTGCCGGCGGCCCAGCTCGGCAGCCAGCTCCCATGCGCGGACGAAGAGAGTACGAGGGGCGGAGAGACGCACCGGCATCGCGAGGAGCAGATCGCGTGCCGTCACTGCGTGTTCGGCGTCGAGGTCGGCTCGAACGACCATGCGTCGAAGCGCGGATACACACTCGAAGACCAAAAGAGGCGGCGCAACGACCCGCACGCCAAGACGAGCCCACGCTCCCCAAAGAGCTCGGGCCCGTTTGCTATCTTCCTCTTCGACGACGAGTTTGAGGGCGACGCTTGCGTCGATACACGACTGCTTTGTCGGCAACGGCTTGCTCCCTGACTTCGCGGAGCGCTTCCAGCGAGGCGATCCTGGAAAGGGAGTCGCGAGCCTCGAGATCGTTCGCTTGCCTCTTTTCATCTCTTGGCACGAACCGCGATACGTCATGAGGTCGAACGTCCGGGCGCTCAGCCGCGCGCGTCTTTCCCGCGCGTCGCGTACATGGTGATGTTCGGCATTCCTTGCAGGCCAAGACTATCATGCTGCTGCTGGATCGCACGGCCAACCCGCCCACCGAAGCGGAGCCGGGTGTCTGGCGACGTGAGGTAGACCGCAGTTTGCTTGAAGAAGAGGAACTTCTCGACCTTGCATGCGGATACGGCGGACCACGGAATGAAGAGCGGGGGATGGAACAGCCGGAATGGGATCCGCGTGGCGAGGCCGACGCCAAGGACACCAACCCGCACAGAGAGGCAACTGCCGTAGTTTACTGGGAACACGCCCCTGCCGAGGGACATCGACGCGAACCGGAACGTCTCACCGTCGCAGGCACCTCGGTCGGGGTAAACCTTGGACAAGGCGCGCCACCCTCCCATGTAGGACAGCAGCCCGCTGACCGAGATCCACATCGCGATGAACAGCGGGACGAAGTAGTGTGGCTCCAGCACGACCGGTGGTGGCGATTGCATGGCACGCACTCAGCAAGCCGAACGCGTGGGCGATGAATCGCTGGCGCACGACAGCGCGCGACGAGCAGCGCCGCTCAAGCCGGTCGGGTCCATCGCCTTGTTGGGCGCCGCACCACGCCTCCGTTTCTCCTCAGGCGTGCCGCCGGGGAACGAGACCGCCGACTCGATTCCGATATTCACGATACGCGTATCCGTATCGCTCGGCCATCAGCCGCTCCTCCTCACGGATGTACAGCCAATAGATCGGGATCACGTAGAGCGCCAGCACGACAAGCGGGAGGACGCTCAGGTAGGCCAGGGCTAGAGCAAACCAGATCATGAACGCAGCCAGATACAGCGGGTGGCGCACCCAGCCGTAGGCACCCCGGTCTACGATCGGCTGGCCCTCGAGAACGTAGTGGCCGCTGCCAACGCTCGGCAGCGAGAAGAACGCCCACCCCGTCAAAGCGAGTCCGCCGAGCGCCATTGCGACGCCGCCTACCGCTCCGGCCACATGTAACACTGACGGCAGGGCCTGCGGCGTCCCATGCAGAACAAGGGCATAGGTAACTCCCGCGAGAACCAGAGGCTCGGGGACGGTGAGAACCTCGACCCACCCCCACCGCGCAGCAACGATCGAATGGCCGCGGAGCAGAGTACGGACGAAGCCAACGACCACCCAGGCCGTGCGCGCAAACGCGATCAGCGTGACGGTAAGGATCGTCAACCGAATGCCAGACATCGTCCCTCCCCTTGCCATGTCGCCCCGCGGAGTCGCCGCCCAAACGTGAGCGGTCAGCCGCGCGGGCCGCAGGCTCGCGTCGGCTGCACCGCTTGGTCCCCCGCACGCCACGATCGCCCAAAGACCATGGCAACTGCAAATCCGATGAAAGAGCCGAGAACCAGCGCGTGGCGAGTGCCGGCGTAACAAGAGCCACTCCCGACAGAATGCCGGGAAGAGAACCATTGTGCGTGGCTGGAGCTGCTAGCACCGCGGAACCCGCCAATCCAGTCAAGAAGAACAACGGCTGAAGGAGGAAACGCCTGCGGCTGATGGCGGCCGGAATGAACCCAGAAACGAGCAGCCAAATCATGGCCGCTTGGGCGGAAAACATCCCGGAGGCAGCGGCCCACGGCACGCAGTCAGTGGGAATCATGCGAAAGAAGCAGAAGGCCACTCCGAGGCATAAGGAACATAGGGATGCCGTTCGAAACAGAGTCATGGCCAAGCCCAACGCTGGAGATCAGCGGCGCGCGACTCCTTTCGCGCGTCCGCTGGATCGCCTCGGTTCGGCATCCGCTCAACTTCGAACACGCTTGATCCAGTAGCCGGGTCGCCGGCTTTGGTGCATCACGGCGACAATGAAAGTCTCGTCTGGTTCGATCGAGTATAGAACGGTGAATGGAAACCCGGCGACCAGCCGCTTCCGAACGTCACCCCTCATCACCGGACCGGCTTCCGGAAACTCCGTGATACGCTGAGTTGCTTGCTGGACCGAAGTCAGGAAGTCCCAGCCGAGGCCTTCTGATCGTTCCTCGTAATACGACGCGGATCCGAGCATCTCTGCGAGCGCTTCCTCATGGAAGACGACCCTCATCGACGAAGGGCACGGCGTGCTCTAGCGAATGCTTCCTCAGCGGGGATCGCCTTTACTTTCCCAGACCGCAACTCCTCCAGGCGGCGCTCCGCTTCCGCGAGCCAGAGCGCCTCGACGTTGGGCTCGATCTCGGTCTCAAGGCTAGCGATCAGTTCCTGCGCAAGGCGGGCACGCTCACGTTCCGACAGCTTCATCGCGCTTGCAACGATATCCTCAAAGCGAGCGTCCATTTCCCCGTTCCTCCCTGGCAAGATAGCACATGGCCCGCGTTCCGCCGAACGCTCATCATCACTTGCGCGCGTCTTTACGCGCGTCAATTGCATGGAACTGTTCGGCTTCAGAAATAGCGATCTCATCACCGTCACTTGCAAGCCCAACGCCCTACGCTTGAACCGCCGCTGGGTGGGGCGGGGCTGTGGGTGGAGCGGTCGGTTCCAAGCGTTTGTTCGGCGGCCGACGAAGTGACGAAGCACGGTTGACCGGCCATCCGTGCGGTTTCGAGATGCCGTGTCGTCAATCAGCCCCCGCTGCCGACGCGGCTCGTGCCTCCGCTTCGCAGAGGGCCTTCAAGCCCCGGACATCATTCTCGGCGCGCTGCCTGACGGCGTCGAGGAAGAGGGATCTCGTCTGCTCATCCGTCACGGGGACTGCGGGGTTGAGGGAGTAGTAGAGCGTGAACTTCGTGCCCAATGTGGACGGCTTCGCCTCACCGGTCTGGATCATCTTCTCGACCAGCGGAACGTTCGACAGCCTGTCGGTGAAGCGCCGACCCCTTCCGTCGTAGGCCACACGAAAATGGACCATCTTGCCGGCGTCGCCGTGGAGGCACGTGTGGACGCTACCGACCTGTTCCACTGTGCCGCTGAGCGTCTCAGCCTCGATCAGGGTGGGGCACCATTGCGGGCCCTTCTCCAAATCCATTGTGATACTCCAGACGAGGTCCGGTGGTGCTTCGATCTCGATCGATACCGCGACGTCTGCGTCCTCCTCGGTCAGGTAGATCTCGCGGCTCTTCTCGTAGGCCTCGCGCACTCCCCGGAGGTCTATGTAGCCGTAGTCGACCGCACCGATGTCGCTGTATTCGTCCCGCCCCGGTGTAGCACCCAGGCCCGAGGCTTCGGCCATGCCCGCGAGGGATGTCGTCACGAGAGCATACTCGCGCATCGGTACGCTGTTCTTCAGCAGGCGGTGAGCTACGACGATGTCCGACCCGATCAGCTCCTTGCGGCCGGCGATCTCCTGGATGTCGAACGCGCCACCATGAATCACGAACTTGAGCGTGAGGTCACCACTCCGATCACAGGCGCCACAACGGCAAGTCGATCCGGAAGCGACCTCTTCGATCGACTCCCGAAACTTCTCGTACAGGCGGCGGACGTACCCAAAGACGTCCTGCGGTGACTTCGGGGAATCGCTGTAGAGGAACAAGCAATCGCCTTCGATGTTGCCGACCTTCCAAGTATCCTGATCCACCTCGAACAAACCGTTGAAGAGATGGCTGGTGATCTCCTTGGCGTGCTCGATTCCGACGTCCGAGAGGAAGGTCGTGTATCCGCCGATGTCGGCCAGGACGAAGGTTCCGTTAGGCATGACTTCTCGAGTGGTTTCGATGCCGGCCGGCCGCCATCACCCAGACCAGCGGAACGAGCTCACCGACTATTGGCACACAGGATACGCGATCACAATCTCTGGATCCCAAAGGAGACGTTCGCGCCGGAATATCGCTACCGAAACAGATCGCTCTAGAAGGCATGACCGAGGGGATGGTGACCCGGCAGCTGTCCGCGTTCACGGAGATAGTGTTTCCGCAGTAGATTGGGTGAACCCACACATGAGCGTCCCGCAGCAGGTCGACATGCCCGTCGTATTGTTGGCATCGGCGCGCAACTTGGAAAACTCCAACCGCTCAAAGGACGCATCGTCGACCTCCAATGCGTTGGTGAAGTAGTAGAGGTCGATCCCGCGCTCGTAGGCGACGACTTCGGGCGGCAGTTCGTTCCCCGAGGCCCGACTCGCCGAAATTAGGCCGCGCTGGCGGCAGTCCACGCACAGACACTCCGTGCGATAGCGCATTTCGGGATCACAGAGTGTGATGCGGCACTGCCCGCAACGGCAAGCCAGATAAGCCGTCTCTTCCGTCATCTCTTGCCCACCGAAGTCTGATTCTTCACGAACGAAGTCCGCCCATCGCTTCGGCTTAGCGGCGCCCGCCTACCGGCGTCCGCTGCAGCCGATGGTGCGGTGTCGGATACTTTCTCGCAACGACCTGCACAAGAACGATGCGCCCCTCCTTGAGATTCCGTACCTGGTTCTCGCCCATGCTCCGGACGTCGGGACCGAAAATCAGGTGAAAGCCAAGCGCCGGCAGGCCCTCCCGCTGGATCTTCTTGGCCAACGCGGTGAACCATTCCAGAGCCGGCATCGTAGTGTCTTTCCAGCTGGCGATGTTGAAGCCGCTGGCTTCGAGAAGCCGGCGGAGCTCGTCCGGCGTAACCAGGAAGCTCGTTCCAGGAACGCGTGCCCACGGGACGGGAAGGATAACCGGGCCCGCAGGACCGGCGAGGATATCGTGGATCGCGACGCCCCCGCCAGGCTTCAACACGCGGTACATCTCCTGATAGAGGCGGGCCTTGTCGGGAATGTTCATCGCAACGTGCTGGCTCCAGACTCTGCGAACACTGCGTAGAATGCGAAGGATCCGGATCACGATCAGGTCGTCCTCACCCCGATCGACCGAAATCGCGCGAGTACCAACGCTCGGGACGGATGCGAACCACGACCTCATTCGTGCCGTTCGGTCGTGTATTCTCGACATAGGCATCGCCGAGCTCCGCACCGAGGTACTTGCGGACGATGGGTTTGACGTCTCGCTCGACGTCCGCGGGCGCCGCCGATACGACGCATCCCTGGATCGTGACGTACTTCGGCGGCATGTCCTCGGACTGCACGAGAAAAGCCACGCGGGCACCACCAGTGAGAAGTCGCGCCTTGCGCGCCTCCGGACGCGTGACGACGGCGATCTCGCCGCCGGGTTCGTAGAGATACCATACCGGGACGGACAATGGCCCGCGGCCGGGCTCGTCGATGCTGAGAACGCCCACATGGACGCCGGCCAGGAAGGTCTCACGCTCCTCGGGTGTCATCGGTGCGGGCATGGGTCGACCTCCTTTCGCACATGGGAACGCAATGGTTCGGCGCGACGCATCGGCCGACGGTCGGTGCCCTTCCAGTCCCTGCCACCTTGGCGAGCAACGGAACCGAAAGTAAGGCGGATCGACAGAATCAACTTCATCGAATGCCTCTTCTGCCGAACGCCGACGCTCAGCCGCGCGGCACCTGGCCGCGTCGGCTGGCTCGGCGTCGTAGACAGGAATTCCTCACGGAAGTCTGCTTCCGAACACGCGCCTGATGGGAATCGAGTCGAGATCGACGCCTTCGAGGCACCGGACATTCACACTCCATCCCGAGAATTCGGCGACGCCCTGTGCGGCTTCGTCCGAGGTGCGGTGCCGTGGGCGCCGAAATGGAAGGATTCCACAAGTCGGACAGAAGTAGTCCTCGGCAGTGCGGGTATGCCACTGGTACAGAGTGAGTTCATCGAGCGGCGTGAGGAGCCGAAGCCGGTGCTCTTCGACGCGATGAATCAGCGCCCCGCGCTTCCGACAAACGGAACAGTCGCAAGATCGAACGTGGTCCAGTTCGAGATCGACCTCGAACCGAACCCGACCACAGTGGCACGAACCGCGATACGTCATGAGGTCGAACGTCCGGGCGCTCAGCCGGGCGCTCAGCCGCGCGCGTCTTTCCCGCGCGTCGCGTACATGGTGATGTTCGGCATCCCTTGCAGGCCAAGACTATCATGCTGCTGCTGGATCGCACGTCCAGCACGACCGGTGGTGGCGATTGCATGGCACGCACTCAGCAAGCCCAACGCATCGGCGATGAGCCGCCGGCGCACAGGCGCCTGCGAGCCGCAACGGAGATTGAGCCGGCCGGTTCCATCGCTGGGTTAGGCGGCCAGTCTCGAGCTGGCGTCTCGTCGGCGGATGAAGTCACGGACGAACCACTGCGTAGAGCTGCCACCGGTCGGGAACTCCCTTCAGATCGTGCATGCCGCGGTCGGCGAACTCGTAGTGCGAGCCGATGAGGATGTCGCGCAGCGTGCGCGACACCAGCACTTCACCGGCGCCTGCGACGGCCATCACCCGGGCGCCGACGTGCGCGCTGACGCCGCCGACCTCGCCTTCCTCACGTCGCTCCACTTCGCCGAAATGGATGCCGATCCGACTCTGGATGCCGAGATCGCGCCAGGCGTCCCGCAGGGCTAGGGCGCAATCGATGGCGCGACGCGGATTCTCGAACGTTGACAGCGAGCCATCGCCAGCCTGATTCACTACCTTGCCGGCGAACATGCCTACCTGCTGCCGGAGGATGTGGTCGTGTCGATCCAGGAGGGCGCGCCACGCGCCATCTCCGAGCTCGGCCGCACGAGCGGTCGAGCCGACGACGTCGGAGAAGAGCAACGCCACCAGCATGCGCTCCGGCTCGCCGCCGCGCCGCACTCCAGTCAAGAACTCCTCGATGTGATCGAGGGTCAGATCCGGCGTCTCCCAGAACGGTGTAGAATCGGCGCCAGGGAGTTCCAGGAATTGGGCGCCCGGAACGTGCTCCGCGACATACCGCGACTGTGCCAACGATACCCAGCGGTAATTGCTGCGCACCATGACGAGCGCCGGTACTCGGATGCTGGACAGGATCGGTCGAACGTCCAGCTTCTGCTGGTTCGCGAAACCCTCGGCGCTCGCTTTTGGTGAAGCCGTCGCGCGCATGTACTTCGCGTGCCAGCGAAGGACGCGCTCGTCACCAGACAGGCTCGGATTGCTCGCCCGGACCCATCGCTCGGTGCCGTAGTACCGTCTGGTGAACTCCAGGAACTGGTCGATCGCCTCGGGTGGAGTACCTTCCGGATAGTCCGGCCCCGCCGAGTAGCGGGCAGCGACGTTGATCAGCACGAGCGAGCGAACACGGTCTGGGAAGGCCGCGGCAAAGTGCAAGGCCAGCATCCCGCCGTCGAGCCAGGCGAGGATGGCTGCCGACTGAGACCCGCAGGCATCCATGGCGGCCGCAGAGATCCTCGCTCCAGTGCTGCCACACTTCCCGTCCATCGCTTGGACGTGGGTCGGACAGCCCCGTGCCTCGGGGATCGAAGCGAATCAGGCGACCGAACGAAGCCAGCCTGCGGTGGAAGCGCGCTATCGAGGGATCCTCCCAATCGAGGTCGACGTGTCCCCATTGCCCGGCCGTCGCGACGAGATCCCGCGGCCCCTGACCGACAACCTGATAGGCGATACGATCGTTGCCGACGCTGGTGTAGCGGGTTTCGGGTTGGGTCATCGCGCGTTCACAACCCTTCTTCCACGGATCACGTCTTCTCGGCTAGTCGGCGCCTGCCGGTTGTCCGGCGTTCAGCCAGAAGGCGCCGAACGCCGGCGCTCACCCGCCGCGGCCAGAACGCGAGGCTGCTGGCTTGCCCCGAGCGGCTCCGTGGCCGCGGTCGGGTGGAGCGCCCTTGTTCGACCTAGCCTTCCGGCGCTCCCGCATCTCCACGACTTGACCGACTGCACGAAGGGCCTCGTTGACCGACTCACGGTCGGGGAACATCTTGGCTACGTCCGGGTCGAGCACGACGACGTTCGTCCCTTCAGCGTAGCGGGCAGCGTACTTGCCGCGGACACCACCACGAAAGTCGTAATGGTCGCGCATGTCATCCTTTTCGCGGGTGGCCTTCTTCATACTCCCTCCGCTCATCCGGGTCGGCCGGACGCGCGCTGATGATTCGGACGCTTTCGTGCTCATCTTGCTCGGTGTGTACCACGACGAACAGTCGCTGGCGATGCGAGAAGCCCAGGGTCAGCCAGCGCTCTTCGTCGTCGGAGTGATCCGGGTCTGGAATCGTGATCGATAGGGTGTCGGCGAACACCGTGCTCGCCTCGTCGAAACCGACGCCGTGCTTCTGCTGATTACGCCGCTCCTTCCGTGGATCCCACTCGAACCGGATGGGCATGCAGGCATGGAGGCATCACGTCGAGCCGCAGTCAAGGAGTCGAACAACAATTGACCTGCTGAAGCCGCCGACCGGCTTGGCAATGCCAACCTTCCGTGCTGCATGGTGAACGGCGCGTTGGAGTACCGACTCGTGGAGAGGAAATCGCTGCGGCGGACCGAAGCGCGGGTCGCGGCCGCCTGCGCTCCGAAGCTTCAGCGGCGGGGCGCAGATCCGTGACGCGGGGAAGACCCACTGCCAACTCCATTCGCGATCGGCGTTGGGATACTTGCGTGCCAGGGCGTCCGGCAACTGCACGCGGCCGAATCCCGACTTCAGGTCGCGTTCGTGGACAACACGTACGCTCCAGATGGACTCGGAGGGGATCTTCGACAGCACCCGGCAGCATGGCGACCGCCAATGCCTGATTCTGCGTCGCGGCGGCGACGCGCCGTTTGACCGCCAGTGCCGTCAGGAATTGCTCGATTTCCCGCCGTCTGAGAAACAAGCAGACACGGGCAAGAAGAAGGCGCGGGCCGCCACGGCGCCGCCTTGCCGGTGGTGCTATGGCTCCCGGATGCGGAACACCGGATGGTTGACCGCGAGGGCTTCGAAGTGCTCGATCGGGGCTTCGCGGCGCAGCGCGAAGTGCCGGCGCGGCGACGCCGAGAGCGAGGTCACCCGGTACCAGGCCTGCAGGACCGGCGCTCTCTGGTCGCACGCGAGCTCCTCGAGAGAGACCGCGGTGCGTTGCCGGCCGTGTCTCAACACGACCTTGCCGCCCGCCGCCTTCATGTTCTTCACCCACTGCGGCTCCTCGCCCGGCATGGTCACCAGGTAGCGCTGCCCGCCGTACTCCGTCCACGTCACCAGCGTCGACTGGAGTCCGCCGGAGCGGCGGCGCCTCACTTCCAGGAGGACCGTGCCGCACGCGGTACGGGGCCATCGCCGCGGCGTGAGCCCCAGGGACACGAGCCACCACAGGGCGCGTCCGGTCAACAGATCGAGCAGCGCGTTCGCCTTCCGGCGCGGTGCGGAGACGCCAGCTCCCGCCATGATGCGCCATCTCTTGCCGCCTCCGGCGCCGCTTGTCCACCTCGCATTCGACTGACCTCGATGCGCGGCACGAGCGATCCGCCGCTTCGCCATTGATCGACGGCCGGCACTCCCACTACAGTCGGCGTTCGATGCGCGCCCGGCCGATCTCCATCGCTCTCGTCCTCCTGCTCTCGGCGCCCGCCGCCGCGCCGGCGGCCCGGCTCTCTTGCAAACCTGCCCGTCACGCCTGCTTCGCGGCCGCCGCGGAGACGAGGCTGGCATGCCGGCTGGGCTGTGCCGGGCGCGCCGACGCCGACCGGCGGGCGGCCTGCCTGGCCGACTGCAGCGACGCACGCGAGGCGGCGCGCGGCAACTGCCGGGCGGTGGCGGACCCGTGTCTCGCCGCATGCGGTGCCGCGACCGGAAGTGAGCAGACCTCGTGCGTCACCGGCGTCCGCACCTGCCGCGCGGCGGCGAAGGACGCGCACGTCTCCTGCCGGCGATCGTGTCGAGGAGGAGCGGATCGCGCCGCGCGGCGACTCTGCAAGCGCGGCTGCGCGGAAACGCGGGCCGAAGCGGAAGCCGCCTGCGGCTTCGTCGCGGCGCGCGCCGTTGCCGGCGCGGCCGAGCTTCCCTCGCTGCCGCTTGGGCGTCCGGCCGATCTGTCGCTGCTGACCGACGGCGAGCGCGCCGTGATCGCGGCGGCCGACGCCCGCGCCGTGGATCTGCGCAGCCGCCCGCTGCGCGTCTCGGCGCCACCCGGGACGGAGGTGACGATCACGCAGGTGCGGCACCGCTTCCCGTTCGGCTTCGCGCTCGACTCGCGGAAGTTCACCGCGCGTCCGCCGGACGACTTCGACTTCTTCTCGGGCATCGCGCGCGACCACACGACGCTCGCGGTGGTCGAGAACAGCGCCAAATGGAACGTCGTGGAGCCGCAGCCGGGAGTACGCGTGTACGACTTCGCCGACCAGGACGTGAACACGGCGAGGCAGCTCGGCTTCGCGGTGAAAGGGCACACTCTCAACTGGGGAATCACTCCGCCGTTCTCCTCCAGCGGCGCGCCGCAATGGGTATTCGATCGCTTTCCCGACCCGAATCTGAGCGCCGACCAGCAGGAAGAGCTACGCGACCTCCTGCGCGCGCACGTCACCGGGCTGGTGACGCGCTACCGCGACGACATCTCGATCTGGGACGTCACCAACGAAACGCTGCAGCCGCTCGCCCAGTGGTTCGTACAGCGCCTCGGGCCGGGCATCGTGAACGACCTCTTCCGCTGGGCGCACGAGGCCGATCCGGATGCCACGCTCGTCTTCAACGAGTGGATCGTCGAGGTCTTCACCGGGTTTTCCGCGCCGACGGCGGCCGACGTGCGCGACCGGGTCCTCGACCTCCTCGCCGCCGGTGTGCCGGTGCACGCAATCGGCCAGCAGGCGCACTTCGTCCCGGCCGCGGCATTCGCCGGCATTCCGGTCGACCTCAGCCAGCGGACGCGCATCGACGACTATGCGGTCGCGCTCGACACCCTCGCCGAGGCGGGGCTGCCGATTCACATCACCGAGACCAACTTCATCGCTCCCGACGAGCCGGAGGCGCGCGCGGCACAGGCCGAGGGGTTGATGAGGCTCTGGTGGGGCCATCCGTCGGTGCAGCAGATCATCTTCTGGGGGCTGTGGAACCCGGTAGCGGGGCGGGACGAGTTCGACGTCGGGCTGTGGGACGACGCCCGCAATCTGTCCCGCCACGGCGAGGCCGTGGTGTCGCTGTTGAACGATCGCTGGCGCACGCGCCTCACCGCGACGACCGGGCCGGACGGTTGGCTCGAGGTCCGCGCCACGCACGGCGATTACGTCGCGCAGTGGACGGCGAACGGTCAGGTGGTACACGCGCGCTTCAGCGTCGAGCCCGGGCCGGCCCCGCTCACGGTCGCCCTGGTCGGCCCCTGAACTACCATGTTCGAAAGTTTGCGCGTGGCACGAGGATTTCGCAGCAGCAGAACGCGTTCGCATCCGTGTCCACTGCCCGCCCCCCTGCGGATCGCATCACTTTCGCCCCAGCACTGCCGTTCTTGCCTTCGTGACCTTCGTGTCCTTCGTGGTTGCCTTTTTCATGCCGCCGCCGGTGCGCGCGGTCGATGGCGGCTCCTTCGAAAATTCCCGAGTGATGCATCATTCGGGAGCGGAGACACCAAGTCGCGCGAGAATCCTCTGCAGGTCGGGCGGGGTGGGATTGCGCTCCTCGAGGATGTCCTCCATGCGCGTCCTGATCTGATCCTTCCACTCGGGATGCGGGAGGACGTAGAAGCGCTCGGCGCGGATCGCGTCGAAGACGCACTCGGCGATGGCGGTCGGAGGCGATCCGGAAGCGATGAGCTGGCGCCCGATCTGCTCCATCTGCTCGAAGCCCGGCGGCCGTGCCGCCGTGTCGCCGAGACCGGCCGGCCGGTTGCGCACCGCGTCGATGATGCGCGTGCTGACGAAGCCGGGGCAGAGCACCGAGACGCGCACGGCGGAGCCCAGATTGGTCAGCTCGCGGTGGAGAGTCTCCGACAGTGCCACCACGCCGTGCTTAGAGACGGCGTAGACCGCCTGGCCGACGCCGGACAGCAGGCCGGCCAGAGACGCCGTGTTGACGATGTGTCCTTCGCCGCCCTGCGACAGCAGGATCGGCGTGAAGACCCGCACGCCGTGCACGACGCCCCACAGATTGACGCCGAGGACCCACTCCCAGTCGGCGACGGTGTAGGTCCAGCTCAGCCCGGAGAGAGCGACGCCGGCGTTGTTGCAGACCACGTGCACGGCGCCGAAGCGGTCGAGGGTCGCCCGCGCCAGCGCCTCGACATCGCCCCCCTTGGAGACGTCGGTGCGAACCGCAAGCGTCGCCGCTCCCGAGGCGCCGACCTCGTGTGCTGCCTCCTCGAGCGCAGCAGGCTCGATGTCCGCCAGGACGACGTTCATGCCTGCCCGCGCGAACCGGTTCGCCAGCGCGCGCCCGATGCCGCTGCCCGCGCCGGTGACCACCGCGACCTTGTCCTCGAACTCCTTCATCAGGGCACCTCCGCGTTTTTCATGCGCCGCGCCGAAGTTCGAAGCAAGACCGGGGGATGGTCTGATTCCTCTCCGCTTCTGGTCCCGTCGCCGGGATGCACCCCGGATGGGAGAGGGTTAGCCTTGTGCCGCGGCATCGGCGGTTGCAACTTCCTGCAACGTCATTCGGCGGGCCGCCCTCTGCCGGCCTGAAGGACGAGACTACGGCCGGCGGTGGCGATCGCAGGTTTCGCGGGAAAACTGGACTGCGCTGACGGCGACGATCAGGAGGAGCGCTGCGAGCAGTCCCCAGAGGGAGAGCATCGGGGCCGGAGCCGGGGCCGACGGCACCACGATGGCAACGGAGTTGGAACCGGACGCGATGTAGCTCGGCGTGCTGGCGAAGGCAACGTTGTGCAGCGGCGACACCACAGCCGGCGTGACCTCGACAATCAGCGTGACGTACAACGTCATTCCCGGGGGTAACGGACCTCCGTAAGTGCACAACGCCTTTTGCGCGGTCGAGGCGCTGCAGTCGCAGTCACTGCCGACGGCTGACTGCAGCAGCAGTCCCGCGGGCAAGTCGTCCCAGATGGTGACCGGACCGACCGAGGGGATCGTGCCGACGTTCTGGACTCGGATCTGATACTCGCCGGTTCCGCCCATAAGGAACGTACCGGAGCTGGTTTTGACGAGGTTCAGCCGCACGCCCCCGGGCGTGGCCGTGACCGTGCTCGTCGGCGTTGCGGTTGGGGGGTCTGGTGGGTCGGCCGTCGGCGGCGGTGTGTGAGACGGCGTGGCGGTCGGAGTTGCCGTTGCCGTACTCGCCGGCGTCTGGGTCGGTGTGGAGGTACTGGTTGGGGTGTCCGTCGACGTCAGGGTCTGAGTCGGCGTCGCGGTCGCCGATCCCGTCGCCGTATGCGTCGGGGTAGCCGTATGCGTCGGGGTCGCGGTCGGTGTGGCCGTCGCCGTACAGGTGTTGGTCGGGGTGTCGATCGACGTCGGGGTCTGAGTTGATGTGGCGGTGGCCGTGAGCGTCGGGGTCGATGTCGGCGTGAAGGTCGGGGTAGCCGTTGCCGTCGCCGTGTTGGTTGGCGTGGCGGGGGGAGTGTCGGTCGGGATAGCCGTCGGCGAAGCGGTCGGTGTCGCCATTGGAGTGTCGGTGGGAGTGCTGGTCGGAGTCTGAGTCGGGTGTGAGTCGGCGTAGCCGTGGGTGTCTCGAGTCGGCGTGTGCGGTCGGGGTAGCCGTCGGGTATCCGTCGGGTGGCCGTCGGTGTGTCCGTCGTGGCCGTCGGTGTATCGGTCGGCGTGTCGGTCGGCGTCGCTGTCGGAGTATCCGTCGGAGTGCGGGTTGGGGTCAGCGTCGGTGTGTCCGTCGGGTGTGGCCGTGGCGGTGCCGTGGGCGTGTCGGTCGGCGTTGCCGTCGGTGTAGCCGTCGGCGTGCTGGTCGGAGTCTGGTCGGGGTGTGAGTCGGCGTGTCCGTCGGGGTGGCCGTGGGCGTTCCGTCGGAGTGCGGGTTGGGGTCAGCGTCGGGGTGGCCGTGGGTGTGTCGGTCGGCGTGTCGGTCGGTGTCGCCGTCGGCGTATCCGTCGGCGTGCCGGTCGGAGTCTGAGTCGGCGTGGCCGTCGGGGTGGCCGTCGGCGTATCGGTCGGCGTCGCGGTCGGGGTAGCTGTTGGAGTATCCAAGTGGGGGTAGCGTCGGTGTGTCGGTCGGCGTGTCGGTCGGCGGTCGCCGTCGGGGTGTCCGTCGGCGTGCCGGTCGGGGTGTGCCGTCGGCGTGGCCGTTGGAGTGCGTGGAGTCTGGTCGGCGTGTCCGTCGGCGTGGCCGTCGGTGTCTCAGTCGGCGTGTGGGTCGGGGTAGCCGTGGGCGTATCGGTCGGCGTGGCGGTGGCCGTGTCGGTCGGTGTCGCCGTCGGGGTATCCGTCGGAGTGCGGGTCGGAGTCTGAGTCGGCGTGTCCGTCGGGGTGGCCGTCGGTGTATCGGTCGGCGTGTCGGTCGGGGTCGCTGTCGGCGTATCCGTTGGAGTGCGGGTCGGGGTCAGCGTCGGTGTGTCCGTCGGGGTCTCCGTGGGTGTGGCCGTCGGCGTGTCGGTCGGTGTCGCTGTCGGCGTATCCGTCGGCGTGCTGGTCGGAGTCTGCGTCGGCGTGTCCGTCGGGGTGGCCGTGGGCCGTCGGCGTGTGGTCGGTGTCGCCGTCGGGGTGGCGGTTGGAGTGCTGGTCGGGGTCAGCGTCGGCGTGTCCGTCGGGGTCTTCGTGGGTGTGTCAGTCGGCGTATCGGTCGGTGTCGTCGTCGGCGTATCCGTCGGAGTGCGGGTCGGGGTCCGAGTCGGCGTGTGCGTCGGGGTGGCCGTCGGGGTCTCAGTCGGCGTGTCGGTCGGGGTCGCCGTGGGCGTATCGGTCGGCGTGTCGGTCCGCGTCGCCGTCGGAGTATCCGTTGGCGTGCTGGTCGGGGTCTGAGTCGGCGTGTCCGTCGGGGTGGCCGTGGGCGTGTCCGTCGGCGTGTCGGTCGGTGTTGCCGTCGGCGTAGCCGTTGGCGTGCTGGTCGGGGTCTGAGTCGGCGTGTCCGTCGGGGTGGCCGTTGGAGTGCTGGTTGGGGTCAGCGTCGGGGTGGCCGTGCGGTGGCCGTGGGGGTGTCCGTCGGCGTGTCGGTCGGTGTTGCCGTCGGCGTATCCGTCGGACGTGCTGGTCGGAGTCTGAGTCGGGGTGTCCGTCGGGGTGGCCGTCGGCGTGTCGGTCGGCGTCGCTGTTGGGGTATCCGTGGGAGTGCTGGTCGGGGTCTGAGTCGCCGTGGGGGTGGCCGTCGGCGTGTCGGTCGGTGTCGCCGTCGGCGTATCCGTCGGAGTGCGGGTCGGGGTCTGCGTCGGCGTGTCCGTCGGGGTGGCCGTGGGCGTGTCGGTCGGCGTCGCTGTCGGGGTCCGTGGGCGTGTCGCGTCGGTGTGCCGTCGGGGTCT
Source organism: uncultured bacterium (assembly GCA_963721115.1). Lineage (GTDB taxonomy): Bacteria > Desulfobacterota > Binatia > HRBIN30 > CADEER01 > CAVRIA01. Next base: position 858,919 of record CAVRIA010000006.1, on the reverse strand, counting down.
GGTCGGCGTGTGGTCGGCGTGCGTGGGTATCCGTCGGAGTGCGGGTCGGAGTCAGCGTCGGCGTGTCCGTCGGGGTGGCCGTGGGGGTGTCAGTCGGCGTGTGGCTCGGCGTTGCCGTCGGGGTATCGGTCGGGGTGCTGGTTGGGATCAGCGTCGGGGTGTTCGTCGGGGTGTTCGTCGGGGTCGTCGTTGGTGTGTCAGTCGGCGTATCGGTCGGTGTCGCCGTCGGCGTATCCGTCGGAGTGCGGGTCGGGGTCTGAGTCGGCGTGTCCGTCGGGGTGGCCGTGGGTGTGTCAGTCGGCGTGTCGGTCGGGGTGCCGTGGGCGTATCGGTCGGCGTGGCGGTGGCCGTGTCGGTCGGCGTCGCCGTCGGGGTATCGGTCGGAGTGCTGGTCGGAGTCTGAGTCGGCGTGTCCGTCGGGGTGGCCGTGGGTGTTGCCGTCGGCGTATCGGTCGGTGTCGCTGTCGGTGTATCCGTCGGAGTGCTGGTCGGGGTGTGAGTCGGCGTGTCCGTCGGCGTGTCGGTCGGAGTGCTGGTTGGGGTCAGCGTCGGGGTGGCCGTAGCGGTGGCCGTGGGGGTGTCCGTCGGCGTGTTGGTCGGTGTTGCCGTCGGCGTATCCGTCGGAGTGCTGGTCGGGGTCTGAGTCGGGGTGTCCGTCGGGGTGGCCGTGGGCGTGGCCGTCGGCGTGTCGGTCGGTGTCACCGTCGGCGTGTCGGTCGGGGTCGCCGTCGGGGTCTGAGTCGGCGTGGCGGTGGCCGTCGGCGTACAGGTCGGCGTCGCCGTCGGAGTGCTGGTCGGGGTCAGCGTCGGCGTGTCCGTCGGGGTGGCCGTGGGGGTGTCAGTCGGCGTGTCGGTCGGCGTCGCTGTCGGAGTATCCGTCGGAGTGCTGGTTGGGGTCTGAGTCGGCGTGGCGGTGGCCGTTGGCGTATCGGTCGGCGTCGGCCGTCGGAGTGTTGGTTGGAGTCCAAGTGGGCGTGTCAGTCGGCGTGTCGGTCGGTGTCGCCGTCGGTGTTGCCGTCGGAGTGCTAGTCGGGGTGTGAGTCGGCGTGGCCGTAGGTGTCTCAGTCGGCGTGTGGGTCGGGGTAACCGTGGGCGTATCGGTCGGCGTGTCGGTCCGCGTCGCCGTCGGTGTTGCTGTTGGAGTGCTGGTCGGGGTGTGAGTCGGCGTGTCCGTCGGGGTGACCGTTGGAGTGCGGGTTGGGGTCAGCGTCGGTGTGTCCGTGGGGGTGGCCGTCGGCGTGTGGGTCGGTGTTGCCGTCGGCGTAGCCGTTGGCGTGCTGGTCGGAGTCTGAGTCGCCGTGGCGGTGGCCGTCGGCGTATCGGTCGGCGTCGCCGTTGGAGTGCTGGTTGGAGTCCAAGTGGGGGTATCGGTCGGGGTGTGAGTCCGCGTGTCGGTCGGCATCGCTGTGGGAGTATCCGTCGGAGTGCTGGTTGGGGTCTGAGTCGGCGTGGCCGTCGGGGTGGCCGTGGGTGTGTCAGTCGGCGTATCGGTCGGGGTAGCCGTGGGCGTATCGGTCGGGGTGGCCGTCGGAGTCCTGGTTGGAGTCCAAGTGGGCGTGTCAGTCGGCGTGTCGGTCGGGGTCGCCGTTGGAGTTGCCGTTGGAGTGCTAGTCGGGGTGTGAGTCGGCGTGGCCGTAGGTGTCTCAGTCGGCGTGTGGGTCGGGGTAGCCGTGGGCGTATCGGTCGGCGTGGCGGTGGCCGTGTCGGTCGGCGTCGCCGTCGGGGTATCGGCAGGAGTGCTGGTCGGAGTCTGAGTCGGCGTGTCCGTCAGGGTGGCCGTGGGTGTTGCCGTCGGCGTATCGGTCGGTGTCGCTGTCGGCGTATCCGTCGGCGTGCTGGTCGGGGTGTGAGTCGGCGTGTCCGTCGGGGTGACCGTTGGAGTGCTGGTTGAGGTCAGCGTCGGGGTGGCCGTAGCGGTGGCCGTGGGGGTGTCCGTCGGCGTGTTGGTCGGTGTTACCGTCGGCGTATCCGTCGACGTGCTGGTCGGAGTCTGAGTCGGGGTATCTGTCGGGGTGGCCGTCGGCGTGTGGCTCGGCCTCGCCGTTGGGGTAGCGGTGGGAGTGCTGGTCGGGGTCTGAGTCGCCGTGGGGGTGGCCGTCGGCGTGTCGGTCGGTGTAGCCGTAGGGGTATCCGTCGGAGTGCGTGTTGGGGTCAGCGTCGGCGTGTCCGTCGGGGTGGCCGTGGGCGTGGCCGTCGCCGTCGGTGTTGCCGTTGGAGTGCTGGTCGGGGTCTGAGTCGGCGTGTCCGTCGGGGTGACCGTTGGAGTGCTGGTTGAGGTCAGCGTCGGGGTGGCCGTAGCGGTGGCCGTGGGGGTGTCCGTCGGCGTGTTGGTCGGTGTTACCGTCGGCGTATCCGTCGACGTGCTGGTCGGAGTCTGAGTCGGGGTATCTGTCGGGGTGGCCGTGGGCGTGGCCGTCGGCGTGTCGGTCGGGGTCGCCGTCGGGGTCTGAGTCGGCGTGGCGGTGGCCGTCGGCGTATAGGTCGGCGTCGCCGTCGGAGTGCTGGTTGGGGTCAGCGTCGGCGTGTCCGTCGGGGTGGCCGTGGGGGTGTCAGCCGGCGTGTCGGTCGGCGTCGCTGTCGGAGTATCCGTCGGAGTGCTGGTTGGGGTCAGCGTCGGGGTGTTCGTTGGGGTGTTCGTCGGGGTCGTCGTGGGTGTGGCAGTCGGCGTATCGGTCGGTGTCGCTGTCGGCGAATCCGTCGGAGTGCTGCTCGGGGTCTGAGTCGGCGTGGCGGTGGCCGTTCGCGTATCGGTCGGCGTCGCCGTCGGAGTGTTGGTTGGAGTCCAAGTGGGCGTGTCAGTCGGCGTGTGGGTCGGGGTCGCCGTTGGAGTTGCCGTTGGAGTGCTAGTCGGGGTGTGAGTCGGCGTGGCCGTAGGTGTCTCAGTCGGCGTGTGGGTCGGGGTAGCCGTGGGCGTATCGGTCGGCGTGGCGGTGGCCGTGTCGGTCGGCGTCGCCGTCGGGGTATCGGCAGGCGTGCTGGTCGGAGTCAGCGTCGGCGTGTCCGTCGGGGTGGCCGTGGGGGTGTCAGTCGGCGTGTGGCTCGGCGTTGCCGTCGGGGTGTCGGTCGGGGTGCTGGTTGAGGTCAGCGTCGGCGTGTTCGTCGGGGTCTTCGTGGGTGTGTCAGTCGGCGTATCGGTCGGTGTTGCCGTCGGCATATCGGTCGGCGTCGCTGTCGGAGTGCTGGTTGGAGTCCAAGTCGGCGTGTCAGTCGGCGTGTCAGTCGGCGTGTTGGTCGGTGTTGCCGTCGGCGTAGCCGTTGGAGTGCTGGTCGGGGTGTGAGTCGGCGTGGCCGTCGGGGTGGCCGTGGGTGTGTCAGTCGGCGTATCGGTCGGGGTAGCCGTGGGCGTATCGGTCGGGGTGGCCGTCGGAGTGCTGGTTGGAGTCCAAGTGGGTGTGTCCGTCGGCGTATCGGTCGGGGTAGCCGTGGGCGTATCGGTCGGCGTGGCGGTGGCCGTGTCGGTCGGCGTCGCCGTCGGGGTATCGGCAGGAGTGCTGGTCGGAGTCTGAGTCGGCGTGTCCGTCAGGGTGGCCGTGGGTGTTGCCGTCGGCGTATCGGTCGGTGTCGCTGTCGGCGTATCCGTCGGAGTGCTGGTCGGGGTCCGAGTCGGGGTCTGAGTCGGCGTGTCCGTCGGGGTGACCGTTGGAGTGCGCGTTGGGGTCAGCGTCGGGGTGGCCGTCGGTGTTGCCGTCGGCGTAGCCGTTGGCGTGCTGGTCGGAGTCTGAGTCGCCGTGGCGTGGCCGTCGGCGTATCGGTCGCCGTCCGTGTCGGCGTGGCGGTCGGCGTCGCGGTCGCCGTGAAGGTCTTGGTCGGAGTGGCCGTCCGCGTCGGGGTCTGAGTCGCCGTGGCGGTGGACGTGCGCGTCGGCGTCGCGGTGACGGTCCGCGTGCTGGTCTGCGTCCTCGTCGGGGAGGGGGTAGGAGGACACTCTGTATTCCAGGACAGGCCCGGCACTTGGTTGAGCTGGACGTTCGACGCTGTCTGGCCAGGGGCACCTCCGGCGGCGCCGTACGTGCTCCCGTCGGCCGTGATGCCGGCGGCGCCGCCGCTGACCGTCACCCCCGAGGGCGTGCCGGACGCGTATACGAACCCCCCCCCTCCACCGCCGCCGGGGCCGTGATTCTTGGAGGAGTCCCCGACGTTTGCCCACGCGCCCGCGCCGGAACCGCCACTGACGTCGACGGTGAGGCCCGCAGTGGAATTCGTCGATGTGAGCACGATGACGGTCCCACCGCCGCCACCGCCGCCGCCACCGTCGTTGTCGGGAGCCGGGCCGGTGGTACCCCGCGCTGTGATCGTTCCGGCACCGTTCAGCGCCTGGGCGCGTATCAGTACAATGCCCCCGCCGCGTCCGCCGGACGATTGCGATCCGGACGAGTTGTTTCGCGAGCCGGCCCCGCCGCCGCCGCCAAGGAGGATGCGGCCGACGTCCGTGAATCCCAGCGACGCCCCGCCGAAGCCCCCGCGGCTCAGCACGCCGGTCGGGTAGGTCGGACTCCAGTTGTTGCCGCCGCGACCCCCCGCGCCGCCGTTGCCGCCGCCGCCACCGCCAGTATTCTCGTCGTTCGCCGACGGGTTCACATCGGTGCCGCCGCCCCCCGCGTTGCCGGGTCCGCCGCGCGCCGCGTCACCGCTGGGGTCGCCCTGCACGCCTGTATCGATGTTGGCGGTGCCGTCCCACAGCAATTGTGGCGTGCCGGCGCTGCCCTCGCCCTTGATTCCGTGGGCGTTGCGGCTGATGAGATTGACGTAGTCGTCGCTGGTCGTCTGACCGCTCGTGTCACCCAACACCGCCCGACCCTGGCCGCCGCGGAAGCCCTTCCCGTCGAGCGAGGCGATGGTCCCGTCGAGGGTCAGCGTACCGCTGACGTCGAGCGCCAGGATGCCACCGACGAACGTGCCGCCGGTGGTCCCCTGCCAGGCGAGGCAGCCGACGCTGCTACCGAGGGTGGCGCTGCTGTACTGCGGCACGCTCACGACCTGGAAGCGGCGCTGTCCGCGCGTCGGTGTAGCGTCGGCGTTGAAATACGAGTTGGTCAGGCCGCTACCGGCCACGGCCCCCTGGATGGTGAGCGTGCCCCCCGCCGCGCCGACGCTGTCGGTCGCCATGACATACTCGTACAGCCCCGTGTTGCCGAGGCTCGTGGCGCCGAACCCGACGCCAGTGCCGTCGCCGTAGGTACTGCTGTTGGAGGCATCGACCGTCGCATCCTGCATCTGCACCACCAGCAGCACGTCGCCGGGAGTGATGGTTACGGCCGCGCCATAGCGGGCGCCGAGGGTGATGGTCGTAGAGCCGGCGGCCGGCGAGTTGAGCCCCTGCCAGTAGGCGTTGACCACGCCGCCGAGAGTCCCCCCGTCGCCGTCGCCACCCGGATTCGCGCAGGGACTCGGCGACGCAAAATTCAAGGTCTGGGCGAACTGAACGTAGGTATCGCCGTCCACTCCGGCTGTTGCACCGTCGTAATCTGCTGTCACCGCGCGGCCACCGCGCATCGTCTTGCCCGCCGGGTCGGTGATCCACCACTTCACGACGATCCGATCGCCGGCCGCAAATGCTGTTGGGGTGTAGCCCGACGCCGTGAACGTACGCTGCGAGATGGAAGTCCCCAGCTCGTTCGCGTCCGACACAGTGATGAAGGCCGCCTGTTCACTGCTCGTGTAGCGGTGCACCGAGGCGCTCACCGCAGCGTTCGCATTGTTGGACGACTCCCGTGCCCAGGTGTTGAACGTCACCGAACCGGAGATCGTCACGGCGGAGGCCAGCGGAGCAGAGATCCATTTCAGGAGCGTCCCACCCGCCGTTCTCGTCCATTGCAGCGTAGCGGGCCCGCCGGAGGTGTTGGTGACAGCCGACGTCAGGCCGGGTCCCAAGGCGGTATCGGTCGCTTGGTATCCGGCGATGTCCCCGCCCGCATCATGCATGAGCAGCCTGGTCTGGCCCCATGCCGGCGACACCGCCACCAGCAGGCCCAACAATCCGAGGCGGAAGAACAACAACGCGCGCACCATCCGGACAACCCCACCCATGCGAGTTGGATCGCGCTCAGGGGCGCGAGGAGCGGGACGGCGTCGGACAAGATGTGCGCTGCCCGTGGAACGCGACGTCCGCACCCGCGGCGCGGAGTCCCGCATGTCCGGCTGGCGAGGAGCGAATCTCCGGGTAGGGTCGCAGCAGGCGAGGTTCAGATTCGGCCGCAGCGCTGCTGCCGCCACGACCGTCGGCGGACCGTCGCTGACAGCATCGGGGCCAGCCTACCTCCCGGTAGTGTACTGGGCAGCCGGCCACGCAGGGTAGCCGGCCAAATCGGGCTTGTTCCTGGCAAGTCATCATTCCAGCCCCAATTCATCCGTTCCCCCATCATGTTCCGGCAGCGCTCACCCACCGGTGAGCCAGCATTGTCCCGAATGGCATGGTTTTGCAGTCTACGTGCCACCGAGCATGCGCTCTGTGAACAAACGCGCGGCAATGCCGCAATCGGTCTTTTCGCCAATTTCGTGTCGGCACTGGCGATCCGACCGAAGGCAGGGAAGTAGCGGGCCGGATCGCGGGCCGTCAGGCCGGGCCGATGACGGAGGCGTCCAGAACGTCGGCTTGCGCGCCAGCAGGCCCCAGCCCGACTCGTCGAAAATGTTCTTGTCGATCAGCGCGCAACTGATCTATAGCGTCGGATAGGCCTGTTCATACGAAGGGCGGAACGGGTCGCCGGGGGGTGGTCGGCGGCCCGTTCCTTTACAAGGCGACAGACAAGGGGGGAGCATGAATCTACGTCGCGCTTTGTGTGCTTTCGTCGTCGGGTTGTGGCCGTTGGCGGCTGCGGCGGCCTCGGTTCCGGTGGGATCGGAGTTCCTCGTCAACAGCTACACGCTCGGCGACGAAAACGATCCGGACGTCGCGGCCGCGACGGGAGGCGGGTTCATGGCCGTCTGGGTACGCGGAGGAGACGGCAGTGGTGCCGGGGTCTTCGGCCGCGTCTACGACGCGAGCGGCGCGCCGATCGGCACCGAGTTCCAGGTCAACACGTACACCGAAGGCGGACAGAGACCGGCGAGCGTGGCGGCGGACGCGGCCGGACGTTTCGTCGTCGTCTGGTCCAGCGACCAGGACGGAGAGGATTACGGCGTGTTCGGGCAGCGCTTCGACAGCGGCGGCCAGCCGCTCGGCAGCGAGTTCCAGGTCAACACGTACACCTACTACGCGCAGGGGTACCAGGGCCTCTCGGTCGCCGCCGACGCGAGCGGCGACTTCGTCGTCGCCTGGTCGAGCTATTATCAGGACGGCTATGGCTACGGCGTCTTCGCCCAGCGCTTCGACAACACCGGCGCGACGGTCGGCACCGAGTTTCAGGTCAACACCTACACCATCGGCAACCAGGGGTTCGGCTCCTACTACGGCGGCGTCACCGCCGCGAAGTCCGCCTCCGGCAGCTTCGTGGTGGTGTGGTCGAGCTACTATCAGGACGGGTACGGCGACGGGGTGTTCGCCCGGCACTACGACAACACCGGTGTGCCCACCTCGCCGAGCGACTTTCAGGTGAACACCTACACGACGGGCAACCAGGGATCCTACGGCGGCATCGCCACCGCCGGTGACGGCACCGGCAACTTCGTGGTCGCCTGGACGTCGTACGGGCAGGCCGGGTACGGCCTCAGCACCTTCGCGCAGCGCCTGGACAACTCGGGGACGCTGGTCGGCACCGAGTTCCAGGTCAACACCTACACCCTCGGCGATCAGGGCTTCGCCGGGCCGTCGGTGGCGGCCGATGCCGGCGGCGAGTTCGTCATCACCTGGGCGAGCGGGTCGGGCACGGGGCAGGACGGTTCGGGCTTCGGCGTCTTCGGACAGCGCTACGAGAACGACGGCACGCCGATCGGCTTGGAGTTCCAGGCCAACACCTTCACACTGGGGCATCAATGGTTCCCGTCCGTCGCCAGCGACTGGGGAGGCTGCTCGGTCGTGGTGTGGCGGAGCGGCGTCCGCTCATCGCCAGTCCCGTGCGTCAATGACATCGACTGCCCGAAGTACCCGCTGGAGAGCTGCGAGAAGGGCATGTGCCAGTCGCTCGGGCAGCAGGACGGCTACGAAGGCGGCATCTTCGGCCAGCGCTACTGCCGCGCGCGCCCGCTCGACCACTACAAGTGTTACAAGGTCAAGGACCTGAAGAAGCCGAAGTTCGCGCCTCGCCTCGTCACTCTCGTCGACCAGTTCGTCTCCGAGACCGCCGCGGTCATCAAGCCGTTCCTGCTCTGCACCCCGGTCGACAAGAACGGGGAAGGCATCAGCGACCCGTCGCTCCACCAGTGCTGCTACAAGATCAAGTCGACGAGGCTGAAGCCGTCTCCGACGGTCCTGGTCGCCTCGCAGTTCCAGAGATCGACCCTGTCCCCTCTGCAGGGGAAATTCCTCTGCGCCCCGTGCACGAAGAGGGTTCTGCAGATAGGGGCGGGTCTGTCTGCCGTTGTTGGGTTGTTGCTTGTTGGTAACGCCAAAGGCTGCGCATCGAGTCGGGCGAAGCTCACGGACGTTCGGAACAGCCCCTGAGGCTCGGGCTCGGGCAAAGGATGTCACGGGCTCCGGGCGGCCCTTTGTATCGATTCTCAGCCTGAGCCTTTGCCTTTGCCTTCGCCTACGAGTTCGAGCGCAGCCGAGCGAGTTCTCAGCGGCGGCGTTGCGCGAACTCGCGCGGCGACATGCCGGTCCAGCGGCGGAAGGCGCGCGAGAAGGTGCTCGTGTCCGCGAAGCCGAGCACGAAGGCGATCTCGGTGACCGACAGGCGGCCCTCGTCGACGTAGTTGCGCGCCAAGGTGACGCGCGCCTCGTTGAGCAGCTCCTTGAAGCCAGTCCCCTCCTGCGCGAGATGGCGCTGCAAGTTGCGCGCGCTCATCCCGAGCTGGCGCGCGACGGCCTGCTTCGTCGGCGCACCGTCCGGCAGCGTGTCGAGCAGCGCCTGCTGAACGCGGATCGCGACGCGGCCGGCGTCGAGGCGCGCCAGGTAGCGGATCATCACCTCGTCGTTCTGCCGCGCCAGCTCGGCGTTGCCGGCGGGCAGCCGCCGCTCGATGTCGGCCCGCGTATACTCGATGACGTTCCTCGGTCGAGAGAAGAGGACCGGAGCGCGGAACACCTTGCGGAACGGCTCGGCGTCGGGCGGCTCGGGCCGCCGCAGCTGCACCCGGAGCGGGCTGAACCCCGGCTCGCCCTTGAGCAGCCGGGCCTGCCGTACGCACAGGGACGCGACCGCGTCGACGGCTTGGTAGGGAACGCCGGGCGGCGCCGATACGTCGATCTCGAACTCGTAGCGATCCCCCCGCTCGAGCAGGCGCAGGTCGAGAATGTCGCCGATCAGCCGCCGGTAGCGGATGACGCGTTCCAGCGCCTCCTTCAGGGTGCCGCTGGCCAACACCGCGTAGCCGAGCGCGTGAAACGTGGTCTGCGCCACGTAGCGCGTCGCGGTCAGCCCAAAGCTGGGATCGCCCGTGGCCTCGACGGCGAGCTGCCAGAGCCGCGTCAGCGCCGCACGCGGAACGCGGGCGTCGGGATCCCGCAGCACCTCGGGGTCGATGCCGGCTCGCCGGGCGAGCTGCGGGCCGTCGACGCCCTGCGCATCGAGGGCCCGGACGATCGCGGCGCTCCAGCTCCCAATCGTCGAAGGTGTCCGGCGGTCGAGTCCTCTCATCGAAAACTGTCTCGTTCGGCCAAAAGATAGGCCCGGCCGGCAAAGCAAGGCAAACCACATTTGGGATAGAATCCGCGGCACATCGACGAAGAACCGCGGAGGAGACATGGCCCCATCGATCATCAAAGTCAGAGACGTCGCCTTTCCCCGCTTCCAGGCCCCCGACCTGGATCGGATGGAGAGCTTTCTGGTCGACTTCGGGCTGCAGCGCTCGGCCCGCACCGACGATGCGCTCTACATGCGCGGGACCGACCCCGACCACCACGTGCACGTCACCCATCGCGGTGAGCCGGCGTTCCTCGGCCTGGCGTTCCAGGCGGATAGTCGCGACGATCTGGCCGCACTGGCGAAGGCGACGCAGCGGGCCGTCGAGCCGCTACGCGAGCCGGGCGGCGGCTCGGTCGTCCGCCTGACCGACCCGGACGGCCGCCGCATCGACGTCGTACACGGCATCGAGACGCTGCCGCCCTTGCCATTGCGCACCCACGCGCCGCTCAACACCGGGGAGAATCGCGTCCGCGCGGTGACGCTGCAACGCATCCAACCCGGCCCCTCGCAGCCGAAGCGCTGCGGACACGCGGCGATCAAGACGACGAATCTCGTCGCGCTGTGGCGCTGGTACCACGAGCACCTCGGGCTGCTCGTCTCCGACGACGTCTACCTCGAGGGACCGGAGAAGCCGATCGGCCGTTTCATGCGCTGCGATCGCGGCGACGTTCCCGTCGACCACCATACGCTGTTGATCCTCGAAACCCCGGAGGCGAAGCTCGGCCACGTGTCGTGGGAGGTCGCCGACTTCGACGACCTGATGGCCGGCCACGACCATCTGGCGGCGAACGGCCACCGCCACTACTGGGGGATCGGCCGGCACGTCCTCGGCGGTCAGGTCTTCGACTACTGGAAGGACCCCATCGGGTTCACGGTGGAGCACTGGACGGACAGCGACCTGCTCCCGGCGGGCGTCGCAGCCGAGTCGCACCACATCTTGAACGCACTGAGCCAGTGGGGGCCGCCGCCACCGCCGGACCTGGATTTCTGAGCGGCAGGCCGGCCGGTCGAGAGGAGGACTGCGCGGATGGATCTGGGAATTCGCGGCAAGAGAGCGATCGTCTGTGCGGCGAGCAAAGGCCTCGGCAAAGCCTGCGCGCTGTCGCTGGCGCGCGAGGGGGTCGAGCTCGCCATCAATGCGCGCGGCGCGGAGGTGCTGGACGCCACGGCTGGGGAGATCCGGGAGGTCACGGGCGCACGCGTGGCCACCGTGGCGGGAGACATTGCTTCGGAAGAGACCCGCCGGGCGCTGCTCGAAGCGTGCCCGCAACCCGACATCCTGGTCAACAACAACGGTGGCCCGCCGCCGGGTCGCTTCCAGGATTGGGATCGCGACGCCTGGCTGGCCGCCCTCGATGCCAACATGCTGGCGCCGGCGCTCATGATCCGGGACGTGCTCGACGGCATGGTGGAGCGCCGCTTCGGACGCATCGTCAACATCACCTCGGCGATGGTCAAGACGCCCTTCGCTCCGATGGGGCTCTCGTGCGGCGCGCGCACCGGCCTGACGGCGCTGTGCAAGGCGCTGTCGCGCGACGTGGCGCACGCCAACGTCACGATCAACAATCTGCTGCCCGAGCGCATCGACACGGATCGCCAGCGCTTCATGGCGCAGCTGACCGCGGCGCTGCACAACCGCTCGGTGGAAGAGTCGTACGAGGAGATCCGCAACTCGATCGCCGCGAAACGACTCGGGCGGCCCGACGAGGTAGGAGACGCGTGCGCCTATCTGTGCAGCGCACAGGCGGGCTATATTTCCGGACAGAACCTGCAGCTCGACGGCGGCACGTATCCGGGGCTGACGTGACGCCGGCGCCGAGAACAGCGATGAAGCGAATCGACATACCCGTTCTGATCGTCGGCGCCGGGCCGGTCGGGCTGATCGCGGGTCTGCTGCTGCACCGGCTCGGCGTCGCGTGTCGTATCGTCGAGCGCCGCTCCGGCCCGCATCGCGCTCCCGCCGCTCATGCCGTCAACGCCCGCACGTTCGAGATCTTTCGCCAGGCAGGTGTCGACATGGAGGCCATTCAGGCGGCAGCCAAGGATCCGGCCGACGCCGGCTTCGTCTACTGGGTGACCAAGCTGGGCGGAGATGTGCTCGGCCGACTGCCTTACGAGCGCCAGGGAGACGACGTGCTGGCGCTGACGCCGACCCCGCTGCGCAACCTCTCCCAGCATCGCCTCGAGCCGATCCTTCTCGACTCGCTCACCGCGGCGGGCGCCCCCACCCCCTGCTACGGCCACCAGTGGGAGTCCGCTGAGCGCGCCCCCGACGGCGTCACCTCGCAGGTGCGCGACCTGCAGAGCGATGCGACCTACGAGGTACGCAGCCGCTACGTGCTGGCGGCGGACGGCGCGGGCAGCCGCATTCGCAAGTGGCTCGACATTCCCCAGGTCGGCCCCCAGCACCTGCAGAGCTTCGTCATGATCCATTTCGAGGCCGATCTGCGCGCCGTGGTACGCGATTGCCCCGGCGTCCTCTACTGGGTGTGCGACCCCGACTGCCTCGGAACGTTCGTCGCGCACGACATCGACCGCGAGTGGGTGTTCATGCAGAGCTGGGACCCGGAGCGCGAGTCCGCGGAGAGCTACGACGTCACCCGCTGCGAGGGGCTGGTGCGGCGGGCGCTGGCGCGCGACGACGTCGAGTTCGCGATCCGCACGATCTCTCCGTGGGCGATGTCCTGCCAGGTGGCGGAGCGCTATCGAGACGGGCGGGTGTTCCTCGTCGGCGACGCCGCGCATCGCTTCCCGCCGACCGGCGGCCTGGGGCTCAACACCGGCGTGCAGGACGCGCACAACCTCGCCTGGAAGCTCGCCGCCGTCCTTTCGGGCAGCGCGGCGCCTGCGCTGCTCGAGACGTACGAGACCGAGCGCCGGCCGGTCGCCCAGTACAACGCCGATCAGAGCCTGCAGAATGCGATGCGACTGTTCGAGGTGCCGCAGGCGTTGGGGTTCAGCGACGATGCAGATGTGTCGAGACAGCGCTTCGCCGAGACGCTCGCCGACCCCGCGAAGCGCCGCGAGGTGGCCGCGGCGATCGAGCACCAGGCCGAGCACTTCGACATGCTCGGCCTGCAGCTCGGCTTCTCCTACGAAGCCGGCGCCCTGGTTCCCGACGGCACCGACAGGCCGCTGCCCGAGAATCCGGTGCGGGAATTCGTACCAACCAGTCGTCCCGGAGCGCGCCTGCCGCACGGCTGGGTGCAGCGCGACGGCCGCCGGCTGTCGACGCTCGACCTGCTGCCGCTCGATCGCTGCACGATCCTCGCGGGCCCCGACGGGGCGCCATGGATCGAAGCGGCGCGCGGCATGACACCGTCGCTGCACTGCGCGCAGGTCGGCCGCGACTTCGCGGACCCGGAGGACTGGTGGACGTCGGCCGCGCAAATGCGGCCCGACGGTGCGCTCCTCGTACGTCCCGATCAGCACGTCGCATTCCGCTCGCCCGGGAGCGGGGCCGATTCCGGCGACCAGCTCGCGCGCGCTCTTGCGCGCGTCCTGGGTCGCGACCCCACAGACCCCGCCGCCTGACCTCTAGAGGGTCGGCACCGATCTGTCACGCACCCTCACCTGCCTGCGTGTCCCGTCTCGTTTCGCGCCTCAGCCCTCCGGCGCAGGCGTCGGGCCCGCGTTGGAGCAGCGCGCACTCGATCGCCTCCTCGAAGGAGCGTTCGGAGATTTCGGGGCTCATGACGCGAGTCCCGTCGCAAGTGTGTCGCAAGTCTTGTCGCGAGTCTGTCGTGAGTTGCGCAACTTCTTTCCCCGCAACGTACTCCAAGCGGTTGGTCTGACCCTGCGCAACGAGCAGGCCCCTCTCAACCAGGTCCCGCAGGTCCCGCTGCAGAGTCCGCCGGTTCACCCCCGGGCAGAGGGCCTCGAGCTCCTGGATCGTCAGCCGGCCCACATCGAGCACCTGGCCGAGGGCGAGCGCCTGTCGCACCGAGAGCCTGTGTTCGCGCACGCTCTGGATCGCCCGGTAGAAGGCGGGCCGGTCGCGGTCGTAGTACTCGCTGATCGTGAACAAACGCTTGAAGTCGTAACCGGCCCGGTAGAGGCAGAGTGTCGAGAGCAGCCGCGACGTGCGCCCGTTGCCGTCTAATGGAAGCAGAAAATCCACGCGGGAGGTTGAACGCAAGCGAGAGGCGCGCGATGACCTTCGTGCGATGACTGTCCCGCCGGAGAAGCGCCGATGAACACCCCCATTCCGACCATTCACGAGGACCTGCTGCCCGGCGCCGAGCAGATGGTGGGTTGGATCGCCGAGGTGGTGGCGCAGGGCGTGCGGCGGCCCGGCTATCCGGCCGATCAATGGGCGGAGCGCTGGGCGCGCGATCAGCTCGCTGCGTTCGGCCTGGAGTCCGTGACCCTCGATCCGGTCGAGGTGAAGCGCTGGCTCCCTCACCGCTGGTCCCTCGAAGCGTGGCCGGAGTCGGCGCCGGACTGGAAACGGGAGTTCCCCTGCTTCCCGCTGCCGTACTCGTCGCCGACCGGTGGGACCGAGGGACCGCTGTCGCCGATGGTGGAAGGATGCGACGCAACCGGCAAGATCGCCGTCGTCGACAACGAGGTACTTGTCCTGCCCCAGTCGGTCGTCCGGCATCTCGCATCACGCGCCTACGACCCCGCCAGCGAGTTCGACACGCTGCGCCAGGTCCTGCCGTTCGGTGCCGCCTTCCAGAAGGTCATGGACCCGGCCGTCGCCGCCGGTGCGACCGGCTTCGTCGGCGTGCTGCGCGGCCTGCCCTTCGAGACGCACGACTACTACGTGCCGTACGACGCCGAGGAGCGCCCGATTCCCGGCGTGTGGATCAGCGAGTCGAACGGCGACCGGCTGAGGGCGATGATGGCGCAGGGGGCGGTCTCGGCGCGGATCGCCGTCGACGCCGCCGTGGACCGGTTCACCTCGCACAACGTGACCGCCGTGCTGCCCGGGGCGTCGGACGAGTGGATCATCGTCGGATCGCACCACGACGGGCCGTGGGCGTCGGCGGTCGAGGACGGCTCCGGCATCGCGATGGTGCTCGCGCAGGCCCTCTACTGGTCGCAGGTGCCGCAGCGCGAGCGCCCGCACAACCTGATGTTCCTGCTCAACGCCGGCCACATGGCCGGAGGCGCCGGCGTGAAGGCGTTCGTCGGCCGGCACGCCGACTTCCTCGAGCGCGTCGTCCTCGAGATCCACCTCGAGCACGCGGCGCGCGAGGCGCGCGGAGAGAACGGACGGCTCATCGCCACGGACGCTCCCGAGGTGCGCTGGTGGTTCACCAGTCGGATTGCCGCTCTCGAAGACTCGGTCGAAGCGGCGATCCGCGCCGAGGATCTGCGCCGCTCGTTCCTCATGCCGCCCGACGGCTTTCCGCCTGGCAGCCCCATGCCCCCGACTGACGGAGCCTTCTTCCACCCAGCCGGCGTGCCGATCGTCAACTTCCTCACCGCGCCGATGTACCTGTTCGACTCCCGGGACACGCTCGACAAGGTCCACGAGCCCAGCCTGGTGCCGATCACCCGCGCCGTCGTCCGCATCATCAACGCCATGCGCGGACGATCGGCCGCGCAGCTCCGCGCCGAGGTGTGCCCCTCCCCGTCATGAGTCGATTCGTCGCCCGCCGTCCGCGGCCTGACCCGCGGAGGCTGGGCAATCTGCTCAACGCGGAATTCGCCTCGGATTGAAGCGCGAGGCGTCGCGAGGCCGCGCTACCGAGAATGTTTGAATTGCCATCACCGTCGCCTCCGGTTACCGTCAGCCCATGCGTCTGTGGCAGTCGTCTCTCGCCTCCGAATGCCGGGAGGCCAGGTCCTCGGCATTCTCGACAGCCGTTGCCGTATCCTGCGTTGCCTTGTGTTTTCTTGCCTCGTGTCGGCGGTCGGAGCCATCGGCCTCGCGCGAGATTCTCAGACCTCTCGTCGACGCAGGTAGGTTCGAGATCGAGATGACCGCCGTCGGTGAAGTCTGGCGGCCGTCCGTTCGCCTGACCTTCGACGAGCATGGCATTGCGCGACTGCCCCTGGGCCGGCTTTCCGAAGGAACCATCGTGACGGATCTCGGCGGCCCTTCACCGGGCTCATCGGGAACTGCCGCAGCGATCCACCTGCGATCGGGCGGTGTACCGAGCGGCGCGAAATGCGATGCGCGGTGGCCCGATAGCGGCCGCCCCTGGCGAAGTTGCCGGCTCCCCGTCATCGAGACGAAGGAACCGATAGAGATCGAGGTCGAGCGGGATCCGGCCGTGGCGGAGACCTGGTTCATGTCCTCGCCCCGTTTGATCCGCAGCGGGAGGCCGACAAAGCCTCCGGTCTTCTTGATACTCATTGATACCGTGCGGGCCGATAGTCTTCTCACGACCGGTCGCGAAGGCGAGCCCAACGACGGCCTCGGGCCGCTGGTTCGCGACGGCATCATCTTCGAGAACGCGCGCGCCCCATGCTCATGGACTCGGACCTCGGTTGCCACCTTGCTGACCGGGCTGCCACCCTACCGCCACCGAGTGTACGGGCGTCTCGACAAACTCGATCGCGGGCGAACCACGCTGGCCGAGATTCTCAGCGACAACGGCTACGATAGTCTGGCGTGGTCGACGAATCCGAACATTCTTCCGGTCTGGGGCTTCGGTCAAGGGTTCGATCGATTCGCCGACATACGCCAGGCCACAGACTCGAAGCCGGACGTCAAGGTCGTTCTTGATCGCGTAGAAGAAGCGGTGCAACGAAACCGCGACGACCCGTATTTCTATTACATCCACCTGATGGATGCCCATGCCCCCCTGGAGCCCGAAGAAGAAGATCTGGCGCGGGTTCTGCACTCCGCGGCCGTGCGCCGCCGTGTCGAAAAAGCGCGCAAGGCGTATGCCGACTACCTCGCCGAGATCCTGGGGATGGAGGAACGGATCGGAGAATTCCTCGCGTTTCTGAAGGCCCATGGTCTGTACGACCAGTCGTTGATCCTCGTCGTCGCCGACCACGGACAAGAGTTCCTCGAACACGGTAAAATACGGCACGGCGACACCTTGTACGAAGAGGTCCTGCGCATTCCCATGCTTCTGAAGCTGCCTGACGATCGTCATGCGGGAACACATCGCAAGGACAGAGTTCAGTTGGCGGATCTGATGCCAACGATCCTGCGGAGCGTGGGCATTGCGGTACCGAGTGGAGAGAACGGGCAATCGCTCGTGACGGACGAGGGCGTTCGACCCGACGCGCGTGACGCGGCATCGATCGCGAGCCTGGATCTCGACGGGAACGCCTTCGACAGTATTCTGAAAAAGGGTTGGAAGCTGATCGTCAATGCCAACGACGGAACTGAGCAGCTCTTCAACCTGGAGGACGACCCTGGCGAGAAGAAGAACCTCATCGACAACGAACCGGACCGTGCCGAGCAACTGCGGCGTCTTCTTCAGGCGCGCATCCGCGGCGACAAGGCGGGATGGCACCTGCGCGGTTGCGGAGGGGAGAAGGAGAACACCTTGCGATTTCGATTGCGGAATGTCGGCACGGTACAATCTTTCGACTTCGAGCCCGATGACAGGATCACGAGGCTGGAGAGCGGCGAAAACCGGAGCTTCGAGGTCGTGATGCAATTGCAGTCGCGGCTCGGTCCACGCGAGTCGCACCTATGGTCCGCCGCCGTCGAATCGCTCGTCAACGACCCGCGCAAGCAGAAGGCGCTGCGGGCACTGATGGCGCCAGAGCACGACGAGGTAACGCTGAATGCGGATGCCGCATCAGCGGTGATCGAGGCCTTGAGCGGGAAGGCACTTCGATACCGCCTGGGCAGAAACGCCCAGCTCCGCCTCGCCAATCGATTGCGTCTCTCGGAGGTGCAGAACAGCGCCACGCTGCTGCATACGAGACTTCCCGCCTGCACGACGCACGAGCCAGCTGCCTATCTGCAACTTTGGTACGTCCCGCCGGCCGAGGCGGTGGCGAGAGAATCACTCGGCGACGACGTCGTCGAACGGCTGCGGGCCCTGGGCTACGGCTGGTAGGGCAGTTACGACCTGGCCGGCACGGGGTGCTCCCCCTACGGGCGATCGCACCAAGACCCTTCGGCTTCAACGAAGATTTAGCCGCTCGAGCTCCCGGCGGCCGCGCGAAGACGAGGATGCTGTTCGCCGGCAGGACCAGGGGCGCGGAGTACGCAAAGCCGTGCAGCGGGATCGGCTCGGCGAAGACGCGGCCACCGTTGCCGGCGAGGGCGGGATTCACCCAGTTCTCGTAGACGTCACCGTTGAAGACCCCGCGCTACTCGCCGTCCTAGTGGAAGCAGAAAATCCACGCGCGAGGTTGAACGCAAGCGAGAGGCGCGCGATGACCTTCGTGCGATGACTGTCCCGCCGGAGAGGCTCCGATGGACACCCCCCGCTCTGACCCGCCCGGTCATGAAGAGATCGGTCGCCCGCGCGGAGCCCCCCGCCGCGACCGCCATGGCGCTGGCTCTGATCGCGATGCTCCTCGGCGGCGGATGCGACTCTTCCTCGAAGGGATCGAGCCCGACCCCGACCGCCGCCACGGCAACGGCGACGGCAAGCGCCACGCCGACGGCGTCGCCT
Source organism: uncultured bacterium (assembly GCA_963721115.1). Lineage (GTDB taxonomy): Bacteria > Desulfobacterota > Binatia > HRBIN30 > CADEER01 > CAVRIA01. The sequence goes on along the minus strand of CAVRIA010000006.1, from coordinate 840,651 downwards.
TCATCCACGATGACTCCTACGGAGAAGGACACCGCCACCATGACGCCAACCCGCACCGCGACTCCTTCCCCCACCCTGCCCCCTCTGCCCGTCGGCCTCGGCGCCCTCGTCGACCTGGACTCCATCGCCGAGCTGCGCCCGCCCGGGATGCGTGTCGAGCAGGTCTCGAGCTACGACCGCAGCGGCGGCAACCTCGACTTCGGCGTCGGGCCCGACACCGCCGAGCTGCTGCGCAAGGTCGGCGCCGAGCCGGCGGAGATCGACAACTCGTATCTCTATCGCGACGGCGATCGCTACGTCGTCTTCGACGAGCTGGGGCCGGGCGTCGTCTACCGCATCTGGATGACCGGCCTCGACGCCCTCTTCCTCGGCGGCCTGCAGGGCGACATCGCCTTCGAGCTCGACGACGAGCCGGCGCCGCGCCTACAGCTGCCGCGCGCCGAGCTCTTCGGCGGCCAGCGGGCGCCGTTCGTGACGCCGCTGGCGGGAGACAACAAGGCGTCGGCGGGCGGCTTCTACAGCGTCGTGCCGATCCCCTTCGCGAAGCGCCTGCGCATCACGACGTCGACGGTGCCGAACTGGATGCACGTCACCTATGCGAAGCTGCCCCCGGAACAGCGGTCGAGAGCTTCGATCCCGTCGCCGACAGCGGCGCTGCCGCCGCCGTTCTGGCCGATGTCGGACACGACCCCAAGAATGCGGTGCCCACTCGCGAGGACGAGGTCGACCTCGACGTCGCGCCCGGCGCGGCGCAGGCCGTCTGGGAGACCGGCGGAGCGGGTGCGATCCTACGCCTCGAGCTCACCGCCCCGGCCGGGGCGGAGATCCCGCTCGGGCTGCGCCTGCAGGCGTTCTTCGACGGCGCCTCGGCGGCGCAGTTCGACGCTCCGCTCGACGACCTCTTCGGCGCCTCGCTCGGGCCCGCCGCGCGCAGCCTCGCCTTCGGGCGCGACGGCGACCGCTTCTACTTCTACTTCCCGATGCCCTACCGCCGCGGGGCGCGCCTCTCTCTCCTCAACCAAGGCGAGCAGCGGTTCGCCGGATGGCGAATCCGCGTGGCGTCGACGACCGCGGCGCCCTCGCCGCGCGCCGCGATTCTCCATGCGCGCTCGGCGAGCGCGCGGCACGAGCCGGACGGGCGCGACTACATCCTGCTCGATACCGCGGGGACCGGGCACGTCGTCGCCGTCGTGCTGACCGCCGGCTGCGGCGACGCCGGGCGCTGCCAGCTCGAGCAGCTCCCCGGGATCGACGGCGCCCATCTCGAAGGCGACGAGCGCGTGTCGATCGACGGCAGCCGCTACCCGCAGATCCACGGCACCGGCCTGGAGGACTTCTTCAACGGCGGCTTCTACTTCCTCGGCGGCCCGGTGACGCTGCCGACGCACGGCAACCCGGCCCAGGCCCCCACCTCTCCGCGCCGTCCCGGCCTCAACCTGCGCAGCGCCTATCGCCTCTTCCTCGGCGACGCCATCCCGTTCTCGAGCCACATCCGACTGGGAATCGAGCACGGGCCGGTGAACGACGTGCCGGCCGAGATGTCGAGCCTCGTCCTCTACTACGCGATCGACGAGCCGACGCTGATCGAGACCGACCACATCGAGATCGGCTCCGCGACGTCCGAGTCCGCGCACCAGCTGGCGGCGGAGGGACGCGTCAACCGCACACTGCGCTCGGCCTTTCGCGGCGACGACAGCGACGTCGAGATCGAGGCGGCGGGAATCGAAGCGGCGCGCACCAGCTTTCGCGTCGCCGTCACTCCAGACAATCGCGGCGTCCGCCTGCGGCGCCTCGCCGACATCGGGCTCGGCCGGCAGGCGGCGACGGTGCTGGTCGATGGTCAGGCCGCCGGCACGTGGTACACGGCCGACGTCAACCCCCTGCTGCGATGGGCCGACCTCGACTTCGACATCCCCGCGGCGTTGACGGCGGGCCGAGAGGCGATCGACGTCACCCTCGACGCGACGCAGTCGCCGACACCGTGGACGTCCTTCGCCTACACGGCCCTGAGCTACGTCGCACGGGACGAGTGACGACGTCACGCTGGCCGCCAGCCGGCGCGCGGACGGAAGGTTGCGTTGTTCGTTATTGGTCATCAACGCACCAACAACCCAACAACTCAACAACGAACAACCTGGCTGGGTGGTTGGGCGGAGCACGGGGCCACGCCCGCGCCTTGTTGACTCGATCGCCGCGGGTACGGTAACCGAGCTGCACCATGCCCATCGAACGTCTGTCCGCCGACGCCAATGGCGCGCAGGTCGCGGCGGCCTTGGTCCGGGACGGCTGTGCCATCGTCGAGCGGCTGGTGCCGCGCGCCGTCCTCGACCGCGCGCGCGACGAGCTGCAGCCGTTCATCGACGCCACGCCGTTCGGGCCCGACGATTTCGCCGGCCGCCGGACGCGGCGCACCGGCGGCCTGCTGGCGCGCTCGGCCACCTGCCGCGAGCTGGTGATGCACCCTCTGGTGCTCGACGCCGTCCGCACGGCACTGGGGCACGCGACCAGCGTCCAGCTGCACCTGACGCAGCTGATCGGCATCGGCCCGAACGAGCCCGGGCAGCTGATCCACCGGGACCAGTGGGCATTCGACTTCTTTCCTTTCCCGTCCGGCTACGAGGTGCAGTGCAACACCATCTGGGCGATGACCGACTTCACCGAGGCGAACGGCGCGACGCGCGTCATCCCGGGCAGCCACCGGCGCGAGGATCGACTGCAGTTCCAGGAAGGCGACACCGAGCCGGCCGAGATGCCGGCGGGCTCGGTCCTGTTTTACACCGGCGCGCTCTACCACGGCGGCGGCGCCAACCGCTCGACCGAGGTGCGCCAGGGGCTCAACCTCACGTATGCGCTCAGCTGGCTGCGCCAAGAGGAGAACCAGTACCTGGCCGTGCCGGCCGACATCGCGCGCACCTTCCCCGAGCCGCTGCTGCGCCTCATGGGGTACGCGCGCGGCGCCTACGCGCTGGGCTACGTCGGCGACCTGCGTGACCCGCTCGACGTCCTGCTCGGCCGCGACACGCACGCCAACGCCTTCGGCGAGCTGGAGCGCGCCGCCGAGCGCGTGCGCGAGCCGCTGCCCTGATGGGGGAGTCGGCTGACGCGGAGTCGAGCAGAATGGACGTTCCCGAGTATTTCGCGCGGGAATACTTTACGCTGCACCGGGGCGTTCGGCTTTCCAGATCGGCAGTTCGGCGCCGTCACCATGCTGGACGTCATCGAGCATCTCGTCGACTTTCGGCTGGCGTTGCGGGAGAGCTTTCGCGTCCTGGTGCCGGGTGGGCGACTCATCGTGAGTACCTTGAACTCCAGAAGCGCCGTGCGTCCGATTCTCGGCAGACATTGGAGCTGGTACAAAGATCCGACTCACGTACGCCTCTTCTCTCGCAACGAGCTGGCTCTCGAAGTCCGCGACGCGGGCTTCGAGATCTTGACCCGGCGGACGTTCTTCAACTTCTGTTCGATCGGAGAGAGCACGCCGTTCCTCAAGCCCTTGCGGGGAATCGGACGCGTCGTCGAGATGCCTGTGCTCGGAGACTCCCTGCTGGTGATCGGACGGCGACCAGGCGCGTCCGACAGCGACGGAGCTCCGGCCTGAATCACACAGCGCGGTCGTCGGCCTCGTTCCTGCGCCACCTCTTCGACGCGGGCGGGTGACGATCTGCCGCTTCCCGTCGGTTGCCCTTGATCACACCGTGGTGGCTGATACGATTACCATATGGAAGACATCATTACCATCGACGCTGCCGGGCGCTTGGTCGTGCCCATGGCGATCCGCACCCGGCTCGCCCTTCGGGCGGGAACGCGCCTGCACGTATGCGAAGAAGACGGCAGGATCGTCCTCGAGCCGGTCTCCGAGGAGAGCGCCCCGGCCGAGGTCGACGGCCTGCTCGTCATCCGCGGGCATCTGATCGGCGAGATCCCGGATCACCGCAAGCAACGCGCACAGCGGATTCGCTCTCTCCAACGGTCGGCGCGGTGAAGGTTGCGCTCGACACCAGCGTGATCGTCGCCGGAGTGATCGAGGCGCATCCGCACCACACCCGTGCTGGCTGGTGGTTGCGCGCGCACCGGAACATCGAGAGGATCGCGAGCTGGCATGCGTATGCCGAGGCCTGGGCGGTGTTGACGGCGCTTCCCATCGAGCCACGCGTCTCGGGCGAGGTGGCCGCCGCGGTGCTGCAGCGCGTGCGGCGCTCGCTCCGCTTCGTAGCCCCCCGCTCCGCCACCTACCCCAGTGCCGTCGCTCGTTGCAGTGCGCGGGGGCTTCGGTCCGGTGCCGTGTACGATGCGCTTCACCTCGTGACGGCCGAGGGAGAGGCAGCCGAGCTGTTTCTCACCTTCAACGTCCAGGACTTCACGCGCCTGACCGAGCCGACCGGGCCGCGCATCGCGGCGCCGCCGGACCCGCCCGGCATGCTGTCGTCGTAATCCCCGGCTGTGCTTCCCCATCCCGCATTCTTTCAGGCCGAACCGACTCGGGCGCGGGCGATGTGACCAATCCTGCCCGGCGAAAGGCCGTCGGTTCGCCCGGCGCAGTAGCGCTCCTTCAGCTCCGCACTGCCCAGGTCTTCGAGCAGCGCGAGCCCGAGCCCGCCCAGCTCGCTCGCGAGCGTCGTCGGATCGAACCCGGACAGCCACGGCTCTCCCTGCGCCGCTCGGTCGGCGCGCATCTTCTCCAGCTTCGCCGATCGGCCGCCGTCGAGGACTCGTTGATCGGTGTAGGTGAAGACGACCTCGCTGCCCGGCGCCGAGGAGGTGGCGACCCCGCGCAGCGTGGTCAGATTGGCCTCGCGCGGCAGGTAGATCGTCACCCCGAGCCAGGAGAAGAAGGCGGGCAGCGAGCCGGAGAAGCCGCACCGCGCGAGCACGGAGGAGAGAGACTCCCGGCTCAAGTCGGCCGGGACGAAGTGCACGTTGGGCGGGACCGCTACCGCACACTCGTCCAGCCGTTGACGCTTCATGGCCTGACTCGCCGGATGGTCGATCTCGTAGATATCGACGTCGCGGGCGAAGACGGGCTGCCGGACGATGAAGCTGTCGAACCCGGCACCGACGACGACGTATTGACGAACCCCGCGCGCGACCGCGCGCTCGAGCGCGTCCTCGGCGCTGCGCGATCGGATGACGACGCCGCCGTACGTGTCGTGCGCCCGCAGGGCCGCGTCGATGACCGCCTGCTGGGAGCCGAGCCTCTCGAACCGCGCCTTCGCCTCGGGATCCGCACCCTCCAGGATGCGCACGTAGAGCGCCGCCTTTTCCGCCGCGGATACCAGTCGATCACCCCATGAATCGTCGATCAGTCGCGGCCGATCGAGACGGGTGTGGACCGCGCGCATTAGCGCTGCCGTGAGCGCCGTCCGGCTGGGGCCGCCCTCGGTCACCGATTGCTTCCCGATACCCGGCTGGTTCGAATTGGATATCTCACTCGGCCTTCCCGGTCCTATACCCGTGAAAACCGCCTCAGCCGATGGGCTCCCAGGGAAACTCGAGGGGGCGTTCCTTCCAGCCTCCGCGCACGGCTTCGACGGCCATCTCCGGGGTGATGTGCTCGTAGGAGACGGTGTCGGTGTAAGCCTTGATCATGAACCAGGCGAGGCGGTTGCCGGTGATCGGCGCCACGCGCACGTCGGCCGGCCGGCCTGGGATGACGCGGTCGGGCGGAACGGCGAGCAGCATGATGCCCGAGTTGCCCGCCGCCCCGGCCTTGGAGACGAAGGTGAGCTCGTAGCCGTCGCGCCGCCAGCTGCGCACGCCGCGGTCCGACGCGCTGGCGAACGTCAGCGCGTACTCGCCGTTGACGAACAGGGCGAAGTCGCCCTTCTCGTCGGAGGTCGAGGCGGTGAACACGAACACCGGCCGCTCTCCCTCGGGAGCAGGTGCGGTGCGCCAGGTCAGCTCGCTGGCGTCGTCCATGCGCGCGCGCCACGACTGGCTGGCGCCGCGATAATCCGGATACGATCGCTCCTCGTGCGCGGAGGCGACGATCTGCTGGAAGCCGCTGACCGGCCGGGTGTGCGCGTCCTCGGGGTCGGCCCGCACGACGAGCTGCGAGGGCCACGCGGCCGAGTACGAGACGTCGGTGAGATCACGGCCCGTCTCGTCGGTGATGCGGGCGCTGAAGTCCCACGTCCCGACGTCCTCGCAGCTCTGCACGAGCAACGTGTTGTCCCCCTCGCTCAGCTGGATGGAGCGGTAGCGCGGCGTCTCGCCCATGGCCAGAGGCCACGGAGTCAGCGATCGGCCGTCCAGCCAGGCGCGCAGCGTGTCGTTGAACGACCCGCTGAGCTCCAACCTCGCGCTGCGCGCCTGCGGCGCGTGCACCGTGGTCAGGGCATACGCGCAGACGCGCTCCGGGTTGCCGAAATGCTTGGGATCGGCGGTGGCGTAGGCGACGTTCAGATTGACCTCGGCGAAGCGCTGGCGCAGCGGCTGCCAGTCCACCGGGCCGAACGCCCCTCGCACCGCCTGGTGGGGCGGGTGGCGCGGATCGATGAAATCGCGATCGATGCCGCGCAGGTCGTCGTTCGGAAACAGCCCGAGGATCAGCCAGTCGCTCAGGTAGCGCTTGCGCGCCTTGACGTCGGCGACCAGGTAGGCGAGGCGCCCGCCCGGCGCGACGACGCGCTTCTCGATGTCGTAGTCGCTGAACAGATCCATGTCGCGCGGATCGAGGGCGTAGAGGATGCTCTGGCGCATGGAGTAGCGGGAGAACTCGTTGGGTGCCAGGACCGTGTAGCCCGTGTCGTGGCGGGCGACCCAGTCGCGCGGGTCGACCGGGCGGTAGAAGAGCGGGAAGATGTACGGTTGGTTGACGTCGGTGGCGGTCAGCATCAGCCGATCGTACTTGCCGCGCTGACTCTCCATGTACTGGATGACGTCGCGGTAGCCGTACTGGAAGCCGCCCGGCGTCAGCGCCGAGTACGTCGGGTAGTCGACGAAGTAGGCGTGCAGATAGCTCTTCACCTCGGGCCCCAGGAACGCCGCCGCAACCGCGAGCGCCGCCGCCTGCGCCGGCAGATAGATCGCCCGCCGCCGCAGCGCGAACGAGAGCGCCCGCAGCGCCGCGGCGAAGCCGATGCCGGTGAGCAGGCAGAGCCCCGCCGATCCGATGAAGCCGCGCGAGGCGCTGGGGATCTCGGTCATCAGGCTCGGCCCGATCGGGTAGAGCAGCACCCACCAGAGGACGAGCTTGCTGGCGCGATCGCGGCGCAGGAGCGCCACCGCCGCGCCGAGCAACAGGAACGGCAGGTAGAAATGGTACAGCTCGCCGAAGCCGCGCACCGAGTGGCGGCGCAGCGGATCGCCGCGCTCGAACAGAAACTGCGGCGAAAAGAACTGAACGTAGTTGTGGGCGAAACGCTCGGCCTGCGGGCGCCACGCCTGCTGCGCCTGGAGAAACGTCGTGTTCCGAAAATACTGCGTGCCGGTGCGCGCCTGGCGACCGAAGAAGACCGCCGCCGGCGCCAGGGTGGCGGCGACGAGCACCAGCATGAGCAGGGTCTCGCGCCAGCGCCGCAGCAGCGAGGGCAGGTAGAGCAGCCCGAAGCCGAGCAGGAAGAGCGGTACGAAGAGCGCCGCGATGGCGTAGCTGTAGATGCAGAGGCAGAGGAAGAAGAGCGCCGCCGGCAGCGTGCGCCGCCCCTGCGTGTAGCGGACCAGCAGGGCGAAGCCGCAGACGAAGAGGAACGGGAAGGCGATGAGCTCGAAGGCGATGCGGCTGAAGTGCAGGTGCCAAGGGCAGACGGTGAGGAAGAGCGCCGACCACAGCCCCACCCACGGGCTGAACAGAGCGCTGCCGAGCCAGAACAGGGCGGCGACCGTGGCGATGCCGAAGAGCGCGGCGGTGAGGCGGACGCTGAACTCGTCCAGCCCGAGCAGCTTCACCGGCAGGATCGCCGCGTAGATGAAGACCGGGTTCTTGTAGCTCACGCCGAACGACCAGATGTAGAGCGGCCAGTGGACGCCGTTCTCGTCGATGCCCGCCTTCCCCAGCGCGTAGGCGTTGTAACCGTTGCCCGCCTCGTCGCAGAACAGCCCCGCCGGCACGTCCTTCAGATCGTGGATGCGCAGCACTGCCGCCAGCACCAGCACGACCAGCAGGGCCGTGTATCGCACCGAGCGCCGCTCCATCAGTCCTCGATCATCCGCCGCCGGCTCAGGGCGCCGCCGGTGCGGCGCTCTCGCAGCCCGGGCGCGGCGGGACGAGGCGATAGAAGGGCATCAGCTCGCGCTTTCCGTTCGAGTCGGGCCCCGACCAGAAGAGCCGGATCACGGCCTGGTTCGGGATCGGCGCGTACTGGCCCTGCAGCCGGATCCGGTGAAGCCCGGCCGTGAGCGCGGTCGAGTTCTGCGTATAGCCGTTGATCGGCTTCCCGTCGACGAAGAGCGTGGCGTTCGCGGCGTAGCTGTCGAGCGAAAAGGCATACTGCCCTTCCTTCCGCACCGCGAAGGGCGATTCGAAATCGGCCCGCACCGCGCTCGGGCGCGGGCTGGCACGATACACCGCTTCGACCAGCTGTCGCGGCCAGGCGCTGCGGCCGATCAGCGGAACGGATCGCCTGAACTCCTTCGTCACCTCGTCGGGCCCGGCGCCCATGAGGCGATAGTCCGCCTCGATGCCGACGCAGTTCCAGTTCGCCAGCGCCTCGTTCAACCCCGGGGGCGACCCGGCGGTGTGCACATAGTCGACGTCGCCCTCCGCCGCCGGCAGGCGATCAGGATCGAGATCGAAGTGGAGCGACGGCAACAGCCAGCGCAGGAAGGCCGTGGTGTCCTCCGTCTCCGGACCGGCGAAGACGAAGAACAGGACGTCGCCCGTCTCGCGCCTCCACGCCTCCAAGGCCCCCTCGATGTTCCACTCGATCACGCCGGGGATGTCGCGCCCGCGCAGCCAGGCGCCGTCCTGACCGGTGATGGCGTTGTCGTAGCCGGGCGCGATGCCCACCACGCGCTCATCGGGTCGCGCGTGGTCGCGCAGCCAGATGGTGAGGTAGGCGAGGTTGGTGCGCAGCGCCAGGTGTACGCGCGGCGAGTTCCACAGCTCGAAGAGGAAGTTGGTGCACCAGTAGGCGCTGAATGCCACCGCCGCCGCCAGCAGCAGAGCCGCGAGGGCGCGCCCCACTTTCCCCCAGGCGTCGCGCAGCGCCTCGGCGAAGCCCGCCGCGCCGATTCCGGCCAGTACGTACACGTACGGCGTGGCGCCGCCGATGCGCGCGACGTCGAAGTTGCCGGTGAGGATGAGGGAGCCGCAGAACGTCACCGCGAAGGCGAACACCGGCAGCCCGAGCAGTGGCCGCAGCAGGTGCACCGCGGCGCACGCGATGCCGAGCAGGAGAAGAATGGACGTCGCGGGATCGATCAGCGGCGGCTGGTTGGCGAGGTTGCGGGACGGGGAACGATCGCCGCGCACCAGAAACAGCCGCGCCGCCTCGGCGGCCCGTTGCACGCGCCGGGTCACGGCTGCCGACCAGGTGGCGTCCGGGTTGTAGTAGTCCTCGATCGCGTGCGCGCGGTTCCATCCGTTGATGTACTCCTGGCGGAGGTAGTCGTTGTGCAAGCGGGTGGCGAACAGGGGCAGGAGCATGCTGGCGATCATGGCGGCGACCATCGCCGGACGCAGGAGCCGACGCGCCCAACCGACGCTGTGGTCGCCGAACGACCACACGGTCGCGCCCATCAGGCCGAAGACGGCGAGCGGGCGGTAGGCGACGTACTGAAAGAGGATGTAGCCGCCGAGGAAGCCGATCCATGCGTAAGCCGAAGGCCGCCCGCGCCGCGCCGGGCCGGCGAGGAGGGCGAACACGATGGCGACGATCAGGGCGTGGTGGTTGTTGGGCACGCGGGAGAGGACGACGTCCCACGACGACACAGCGAACAGCGCCGTCCCTACCAGCGCTCCGACCCAGCCGACCGAGAGACGCAGCCAGATGAAGATCGGCACCGCCTTCAGCGAGCTGACGATCGCGAAGGGGATGCGCATGGCCATCTGCGACGGCCCCCCGAGCCAGATCCCCAGCGCCGCCAGCCAGGTACCTCCCAGGTACTCCCAGCGCAGTCGATCGCCGTGCAGGAAGATATCACCGAAGTTGCCGACCTGCAGATCCTCGATCTGCGTGATCGCCGCTTCACCGGGGAAGTCCTTGATGTTACCGAGCCGGTAGAGCGCCGCGATCGCCAGCAGCACGACCGCGGCCGCGATCGACCACGCCGGCCAGCGCCGGCCGGAGCCGCGCGGCCAGCGCCCCCACGCCAGGTCGAGACCGATGCCGAGGAGGACGGTCGACGCCAGCCATCCGGACCAGGCGGCGTCGAAGCCGGCCTGCCAGTTCAGGTACAGCCGCCGCGTCGACCAGATCCACAGCGCCGCGCCCAGCAGGGCCAGCAGCGTCCCAATTCCGAGGCGCCAGGCTCCGGCCGGGACGCGCGGCGCTCCGGGCGACGGGGCGGGGTCGATGCGGCTCAGCCCCAACGCGGCCAGCACCAGCCCAGCGGCAACGAGCCACCACGCGTACTGCTCGCTCCAGTCGATCCGGAACTGGTACAGCCCCGCCGCGATGGTGCCCGCGGCGAGCAGGGCGAGCAGGGCCCGCACGTGGCGGAGAACGTCGGCGCCGCGCCGCGACTCAGCCACCGGAAGCCCCCCCAGCGTCGTCCGCCGCCGGCAGCGGGCTGACGCTTCCCCACAGCGGCAGGCGCTCGGCCGCCGGCGTGACCTCCATCAGCGAGATCAACACGCCCGGCAGATGCCCGGGCGTGTAATCGACGACCCGTATCTGGTCTCCCGGAGAGACCCGAAAGTCCATGCGGCCGAAGCCCTCCAGCTTCTGCCCCACGACGGCGCCCGCCGTCTCCACGCGCGCCGCGTCGCTGCTGTACACGCGCAGATTCGCCGCGCGGCCGTTCCAGCGCCCGCTCCACACGTGCTCGATCGGATCTCGGCAAACGACCCCGGAGAAGCCGACGTGCGGATGGGCGAGCGCCGGCACGATGGTGCGGTGGACGTCGGTACCGCAGCGCGCCTCGTAGGTCCAGCCGGACTCCTTCATCCAGCTCCAGTCCCCGGCGGGCACCGTGAGCAGGAAGGCCTGCCCGAACGACTGGACGCGCTCGGAGCCCAGAACGGCTTCGTAGAAGAGCCGCAGCGGCGCGGAGCCGGGGCCGGGACCGAAGGCGTAGACCGTCGGGCGGTCTCCCGCGGGAAACCAGTTCAGGACCGTGAGCGGCTCGTAGTCGGGGTGAAGCAGCGTGCGCAGTTGCACGAACGAGCCGACGTCGCCGTCCACGATGAGGCGCCCGTTGGGAGGCAGATCGATGGCGCGCATCATCGCGCTGCGCTCGGTCTCGAAGCGCCAGCGGCTCTCATTGGGCCAGAACTGGGGAGAGAAATAGAGCGCCAGGCTCTGCCCCGCCGCCACCGCGACGACGAGAACGCAGGCCGGAACGGCGAGCCATTTCCGGCGCAGCAGGCCGAGCGCGCCGCCGGCGGCCAGGCTGACGAAGAAGTACGCCATCAGCATGCGGTGCGCGCTGATCGTGTCTCCCCAGCTCACCACCGCCGGCGCCAGGCCGGCGAAGAAGCCCGCCCACAGGAAGATCGCCCGGCGCACCCCGGTGAGCGAGCCGAGCGCCGCCAGGGCGAGAATCCAGGTCGGATGCACGCCGGCCCAGCGAATCGTCAGCCAGTCGTCCGCCGCCACGGGCGCGATCAGGGTCTTCATGGCCTTCAGAACCTTGGCACCCAGAATGAGCAGGGGGTGGCTCGCCATGCCCTCGTGCACGCCGATGGCGCTGAAGCCCAGCGCGGCGTTGGTCGGCTCGTGGATGATCAGCGGCAGCCAGCCGAGAAGCGCCACCGCCGGGATCGCCAGGCAGTACAGTCGCCGCCGGCGGGTGGCGAGCACGGCGGCGACGACGGGCATGCCCATCATCGCGCGCCCGCAGGCGTAGTCGTAGAGCAGCAGGCACAGGGCGAAGCCGCCGATCAAAGCCTCGACGAGCCCTCCGTTCGACCACACGAGCCACGTCAGGGCGGCGAGCAGAAGCACCTGGTGAAAGACCAGCTCCCCACTGATCGAGATGCGCCCGAAGAACAGCGACCAGGGGAGCACCGCGAGCAGCCCGCCGACGGCGAAGCTCGGCGCCAGCGCCAGACCCATACCCCGCGCCGCGGCAAACGCAGCGGCCGTGGCGAGGACGCTGCAGGCGATCGAGTAGCCGCGGATCGCCCAGCGCGAGGTGCCGAGCCAGGGCAGGAGCTGCGACTCGAACAGCGCGTTGAGGAGGATCGGCCCCTGCACGCCGAGGCCGAAGAGGCGGTCCGTATCGAGCGCGCGTTCCCCGAGTGCGAACTGCTTCACCTCGTCCTCGTTGAAGCCGGCCGGATACTGCGTCGTGTAGACGACGCGCGCGCACAGCGAGACCATGCAGAGCGCCGCCAGCGCGACCACGACCAGCGCCGACTCCCGGCGCAGAAACCACCACAGGCTGCCCGCGTAGCCCAGCAGGATGACCGCGGTGAGAAGCGGAGCCAGCATGAACGAGTTCGAGTGCCACAGGGTGCGCATGCGGTCAAGCGACGCCGGGAGAGCCCCGGCCGGCGCGGACCACCGCGCCGCCGCTCCGCCTCGCTCACGCCCCGCGATACGCGACGATCATCAGGCCGCCGCAGGGCTGCGCAGCGCCGCCCACCCCGGCCGCCACCAGAGGCGCCACGGCCCCGGCCAGCCGAGCGGGCATCGAACGGGAGCGCCGCAGGCCGAGGGAGCGCTGAATCTCGATCGGCGGCCGCCGGTGGATCCGGTGGAGCAGCCCGGCGGTCAGATTGGACAGCGTTTCCCATCGCCTCACCTGCGGCGCCGTGAAGTACGATGAGCAGCGAACCTCCGCGAAGCCGGCGGCCGCCAGGCCGTCGCGCCACTCGGCCTCGCTGCGGTAGTGAACGTGCGCCGTGCGCCGGTCGATCTCGTGCAGGTAATCGGCGCGCGTCTGCCGCAGCAAGGCGCGGCGCGGCGCCGAGGGACCGCCCAGGCAGCCGTGGAAATCGGCGCTCGGAACGCTGACCAGGAACGGCGCCCCCGGCTTGAGGACGCGACCGACCTCGCGCAGCACCGCGTCGACCTCCGGGATGTGCTCGAGCACCGAATTGGACAGGGCACAGTCGAAGTGTGCGTCGGGCTGCTCGATTCGGTCGGCCGGCGCGTTCATGAGCTCCGCGTAGAAGCCGAGCTGCCGCGCCAGCGCCACCTCGGCGGGGTCGGGATCGATGCCGACCCAGGTGCGCGGCTGCGGGCCCGCGTGGCGGTCGATGATTCGGGTCAGCAGGCCGTCGCCGCAGCCCACGTCCAGGCAGAGGCCGGCGAGAAGGTGTCCGAAGCGCATCAGCTCCCCGATCTCCACGGCGCGCCACCAGGCGGTCGCCGGCTGGAACGGGTAGACGCGCAGAAACTCCGCCAACAGATGCCGATCCGCCGGCATCAGGATCCGCTCGCCGCCAGGATCGCGTGCTGCAGGCGCAGGACTCGCACCCCGTCGGCGATCGAGATGCCCTGCGGGGGCACACCGCTGCGCACGGCGCCGGCGAAGCGCGCGAACACCTCGTCGTTCCCGTAGCGCAGCTTCTTGCGCAGCAGCAGCGCGCCGGACCTGAGGACGCCGAGGCCGTGGGTCAGGAACCCCGCCGCGCTCGAGCGCAGGATGTCGCGCGCCTCGTGGCCGGCGTCCTGCGGCACCTCGACGAGAACGTCGCGGAACACGTCGACGGCGGCGAAGCGGCGATCGCTCATCACGCACAGGTGCCACTCGGAGAGGGGCGCCTCGAAGTTCATGTAGAGCGAAGCAGGCGCCCTTTCGCAGCGGAATTGGGCGGTGACGACGGCCGGCGTCACGGCGCCGCCCGGCGACGGCAGGACGGTCGCGCTGGTCAGCTCGGCCTCGCCGGCGAAGCTCCGAATCAGGTACAGCAGATGTGGCGACTCGTCGTAGAAGAGCCCGAAGGGAAGGCTTTCGTACCACACCGGCAAGCGGCGGCGCGGGTTGCTGAGTTGCAGGGCCAGCACGCTGGTCACCTCGCCGAACTCGCCGCTGGCGATGCTCTCGCGCAGCCTCCGGGCGGAGCGCGCGAACTGGAAGTTGTGGACGATCGCCAGGATCAGACCGCGGCGGGAGGACAGCTCCTCGAGCTCCTCGCCCTCCGCGACGCTCAGGGCGACGGGCTTCTCCATCAGCACGTGCTTGCCGGCCAGCAGCGCCGCGCGGGCCACCGCGAAGTGGGTCCCCGGCGGCGTGCCGATGGTCACGGCGTCGACCTCGCCCAGCCACGGCGCCTCGAGGGTCTCGCCGGCGGCCCAGCGCGTCAGCCCGAAGCGCGCGGCGCAGGCGCGGGCGCGGTCCTCCTGGCGGTCGACGATACCGACGACCTCGAACTGCGGGTTGTCCCGCAGGGTGGGGAGGTGACGCGCCTGGGTCACCCAGCCGGCACCGACGCTGGCGACGCGGATCTTCGGCGCGGTCACGGTCGGCATCGCGAGCTAGTACCAACTCGCCGCCGGCCGGGCAAGCAACTGTGATCGGTCCATGTTTGTTCCACGGATTTGTCTGCGGACCAGCCGCCGGCGAGTTGCCCGGCGGAGTGGCGTCGGATACGGTGCGGCGCCGCGGAGGGCTCGGCCCCACCGGCTCGGTCCGGCGCATGCACATCCTGCTCGTCTCCCACTACGTTCTGCCCCACACCGGCGGCATCGAGGTGCTGGTCGACCAGCTGGGGCGGCGACTGGCGCTCGGAGGCGACCACGTCACCATCGTCTCGAGCCGCATCGGCAGCGCGATCGAGGACGAGCGCGGCGACGGACGGCGCGTGCTGCGGGTGCCGGCGGCGAATTTCCTCGAGCGATGGCTGGACGTGCCCTATCCGATCTTTTCGCCGCGCCTGCTGCGGGTGATGCGCGACGCGGTGCGCGACGCCGACGTCGTCCACGTGCACGGCCTTCTCTATCTCGGCTCGCTCAGTGCGCTGCTGTGGGCGGGCCGCATGGGCAAACCGCTGGTGGTCACCGAGCACGTCGGTTTGGTGCCCTACCGCGCCGCCGTCCTCAACTGGATCCAGCGCGCCGCCTTCGCCGCCGTCACCCGCCCCTTCCTGCGCCGCGCCGACGCCGTCGTGTCACTCAACCGCGCCGTCTACGACTGGCTGGCGCGACGCATGCCCGATCCGCAGCGCTTGCACTTCATCCCCAACGGGGTGGACACGGACCGATTCCACCCCGCGACGGAGGAAGAGCGCCGCGCGGCGCGACAGCGCTTCGGGGTCGGCGAGCGGCGTCCGGTCGCGCTGTTCGTCGGCCGCTTCGTCGAGAAGAAACGCCTGGACGTGCTCCTGGAGACCGCGGACGGCAGCTTCGATCTGCTCCTCTGCGGGCGAGGAGAGCTGCCTCCCGGCACCGAGCGCAAGGCGCGGGTGCTACGCGACGTCGACCACGCCGAGATGGCGGCGGTCTACCACGCCGCCGACTTCCTGGTTCTCCCCTCCTGCGGCGAGGGATTCCCCATCGCCATCATGGAAGCGATGGCCTGCGGCCTGCCGGTCGTCGCCGTGCGGGATCCCACCTACAGCGCCTATGCGAGCGATGAGGAGATGATCCAGACGGCGGCCGACGCCGCGGCTCTGCGCGACGCGATCCGCTCGCTGGCGGCGAGCGCCGACGAACGCCAGCGGCGCGGCGGCGCGGCGCGTCGGCGCGCGCTCGAACACTTCTCCCTGGCCGTCTCGGCGCGCCGGCACCGCGAGATTTACGAGCGGGTCCGGCGTTCGCCAACCGCGTCTTGACTCGCTCCCGGGCATCCTCTACCCGAAGATGCTCTCACCATCTGGCGCGCGCGTTCGGTCGACACGATGATCAAGGCAGCACGGTTTCCGCCCAGGGAGGCGCAGAGGCCCCGCGTGGCGCTGATGCTGTCCGCCGGCGCGGCCGCAGCAGTGGCGCAGGCGATCGTTTCGTCCAGCCCCTGGGCGAGCCTCGTTCTGTTCGCCGGCGCGATGATCGCGTTCGGCGCCGCGACGCTACCCGAGGAGGAGGTCGGGGAGCCCGAAGAACGCCAAGGAGCTCCCTTGCCGCGCGGCTTCTGGCCGCTGTTCGCCGCCGGCACGATCCTCGGGGCCGGCGCCGGCGTCGCGGTCTACGCGGGCATGCGCCCGTGGGTCACACACGGCGCCTGGCTGCTCGGTCTGGCCGCCTACGCCGGCGCCGCCGCCTGCACGTGGCGGCGCGCCGAGTCGGGCCGGCCCCGGCGACGCACCGCGGCAGCGGTGGCACTGTTGCTGGTGGTCTCCGGGCTCCTGTTCGGCTGGCGGCTGACCAGCTTGCCGCCCGAGGTGCACGGCGACGATGCCGAGGTGGGCCTGGACGCGATCGACCTGATCCAGCGGCGGCCGTTCAACCTCTTCGAGACCAGCTGGTTCAAGCTGCCGCGCTTCCACGCCCTGCCGACCGCCATCGGGCTGGAGATCTTCGGCATCAACCTGCTCGGCCTGCGCGCCACGAGCTTCGCGCTCGGCGTCGCGACCGTGCTGCTGCTGTTCGGCTTCACGAAGCGGTTGTGGGGCTTCGAGACCGCGCTGTTGGCGGCGCTGGTCCTGGCCTCGATGCGCTTCTTCATCCATCTCAGCCGCACCGGCTTCCACTACGTCGACACGTCGTTTCTCAGCGTCCTCGCCGCCTGGCTGTTCGTACGCGTCTGGCGCGATCGCCACCTGGGAGCCGCCGTCTGCTGCGGAATCGCGCTCGGTCTGGGAATACAGACGTACTACGCCTCGCGTCTCGTGCCGTTGCTGCTGCTCTTGACCTGGTTGATCTGGCTGATCGGAACGGAGCGCGAGGATCTCCCGGCGCGCATCGCGGGCTTCGCCGTGCTCTCGATCGCGGCGCTGGCGACGGCGGCGCCGATGATGGGCTATTTCTCCCACTACCCGGCGGAGCTCTGGGAGCGGACCGCCGACACCAGCATCTTCAGCGCTCAGGCCTGGCCGCACGTCAGCTACGGATACAAGACCGACAGCCTCTTCACCGCGGCGATGATTCAGCTGCGCGCGGCGCTGTCGCTGTTCAACCTCACCGCCGACACCTCCCTGCAGTACGGCTTTCACGGCCCCCTGCTCGAGCCGGTCAGCGCCGTCCTTTTCGTCCTCGGCGTCGGATCGGCGGTAGCGAAGCTGTGCCGGCGCCACTATCAGTTGCTCCTTCTCTGGACGGCGATTCCGCTGATCGCCGGCGCCGCCCTGACCATCGACGCCCCGTTCTACCCGCGCATCAGCGGCATCCTCCCATTCGTCGCGGTGTTCGTCGCCGTCGCGCTGCACCGCCTGTCGTCGGCGCTGCGGGCGGTCGTGCCGGCGCGGGCAGGGCGTTGGACGGCAGCCCTGGGCGTCGGCGGGCTGTTGCTCGCCATCTTCAGCAACAACGTGCGCAGCTACTTTCTCGAGTACTCCCCTTCCCACCGCCTGTCTCCGGCGGTGGAGATCAGCGCCTGGGTGCGCGAGCACGGGGCCGGCAAGACGACGTACATGGTGGGCGGCGCGCCTGCCTTCTTCATACGCCACGGCACCATTCGCTTCCTGACCCACGGCTACGACACACGTGACATTCCCGACCTCGCCAGCCGCCTGCGCGTACAGAAGCCAGACCCGGCGCGAAGCGTCTTCATCGTCATGCCGCGCGGGAACGATCTCATCCCGCAGCTCCTCGCCGCCGTGGGCCCCGCCCACGTCGAAGCGCAGCGCAACGAACGAGGAGAGATTCTCTTCTACACGGTGGTTCCGGAGGCCGCGGCGCCGCCCGGCCCCTCAGCCCGTCGGGCTCCCCCGCTGAGGGTGCGTGGACCGTTCGGAAACGCGCCGAACTTGCGCGAGCGGCTGTCGACCGGTCTGCGCTACGCCGGCGCGGTCGGGGTGGCGTTGCTCGCGCTGGCCATCGCAGCCGGGGCGGTCCTCGGAACGCTGCGATGGCGGCACTGGCGCGGGCGGAGGACGCGGTTCGCGCCACCGGCCGGGGTCGGACGGGGCAGCCGCTGGCGCCGTGCCGTCTTCGGACCGGACGAACGAGAACGACGCCTGCGGCCGCCTCATACCTTGATCTGGATCCTGTTCGGGGTGGTTCTCCTCGTCGCCCTCGTCCTGCGCGTATATCGCCTGTCCGAGCTGCCCGCCGGCTTCTACTGTGACGAGGCCGGCCTCGGCTACAATGCCTGCTCCATCCTGCGCAGCGGCCGTGACGAGACCGGCGCCTTCCTGCCGCTCTACGCGTGGTCGTTCGACGTCAGCTACAAGAATCCGGTCTTCCTCTACTCCTCGATGATCCCCCTCGCGCTGCTCGGTCCGACCGACCTGGCGGTGCGTCTCACCTCGGCGCTTTACGGCGTCGGCACCGTGGCGCTGCTGTTCTTCGCCGGGCGGATCCTGATGGGGCCATGGCTGGGGTTGTTGGCGGCGCTCTTCCTCGCCGTCTGTCCCTGGCACCTCCACTTCAGCCGCATCGCCTTCGAGCTGGTGACGTTCCCCTTCTTCTTCCTGCTCGGCCTGCTCGAGCTGCTGCGCTACGCGCGCGGGAAGCGGACCCTGACCCAGGCGATGGTGGCCCTCGGTCTTTCCCTCTACACGTACGCGCCGGCGAAGCTCTTCGTCCCCCTGTTCGGCCTGGGGTTCGCCGCGCTCTACGCGCCGCTCCTGCTGCGCCGCTGGAAGGAATCTCTGCTGGCCTTCGCCGTCCTGGCGATGACGATCGCTCCGGTAATCATCTTCGACGTCACGCACCAGCGCCGCGCCGGCTCTTACTTCCGCCACACGACGATCCTCGACGAGGGTCGGCCGCTGTACGCGCTGGCAGCCCGGTTCGGGCGGAACTACGGGACCTTCCTGTCCCCGCGCTTCCTGTTCGAGGAGGGAGATCCCGTCACCCGTCACGCCGTGCGCGACCACGGCGAGCTGTACTGGTTCTTCGCGCCGTTCCTGTTGGCCGGGGTGGTCGTCTGCGTCGGCCGGCGCGACCGCGCTCTGCTGCTGCCGCTGTGGTGGCTGGCGCTCTATCCGATCGCCCCGGCCCTGATGAACGAGATCCCCAGCGCCTCGCGTGGGTTCATCGGCGCCCCCGGCTTCTGCCTGCTCGCGGCAATCGGCGCCGCGGGCACCCTGCGCCTCGCCACGCGGATCTCCCGGCGCCGCGCAATCGTGAACGGCCTGCAGCTCGCCGCCGTCGCCGCAGGCCTCGTCTTCCTGGTCCCGCAGGTGCGCCACTACTGGAAGCTGTACTCCGAGGAGTACCCCCTCTACTCGGCCAAGTTCTACTCGGGCTTCCAGTTCGGCAATCGCCAGGCCGTCGAGTACTTCGTCGATCGCCAGGACGACTACGACCGCATGGTCCTCACCCCGCGCAAGAGCAACCAGGCACAGATCTTCCTGCAGTTCTACGCTGGGTTGCGAGGACCGGCCTCGCGGGGCGCGCCGCCTTTCCCCGCCCCCGACACGATGCGGGTCGCCTGGCCCGAGGATCTTTCGACCTACGACAAGGGGGAGCGCCTGCTGATGGCGGTGCGGCCGGAGGAGCTGGTCCTGTTCAGCGACTACGACGTGAAGAAGGAGATCGTCGCGCCGGACGGAGAAACGGTGTTCGTCTTGGCCGACGTCCGCCGCCTGAAGGACTTCGTCACGGTGTGGCAGCTCGCCGGAACCGATCCACCGAGCGCGACCGGCGCGCCGCCCGACTTCGATCCGGCGCAGCCGCCGGCCGCCGACGCGCACGGACACCGGTGGCAGCGTTTCGCGTCGCCCCATCTGTCGGTGCGCCCGCAGGACGTCTACGGCACGACCGCATCGGCGCGCTGCGCCTGGGCGGTCAACTTCGTTCATTCCGATATCGACCGCGAGGCCCTGGTCGCGGCGGGCTTCGACGACGACGGCGCCGTGTGGGTCAACCGCGAGCCGGTGCCGCTGGCGGTGCGCGAACCGGAGAGCGACATCGTGGCCGACACCGCCAACGGGCCGGTCCACCTGCACGCCGGCCGCAACACCGTCGCCGTGCGCACCTGCCACACCGGCAGTCGCTGGCTCTTCTTCTTCCGGCTGGCCGGCGCCGACGGGGGACCGCTGCCGGGAATCGACTGGGAGTACGCCGCCGATTGACGTTTGTTGACAAGGTGGAACGGCCTGGGTAGAGGACTTCATTTTGCAACGCATGTCTACCGTGCCAACAGCGACGTCCTCGAGCGCTCTCGACCGCAAGACGCTGGGGAATCTGACCCTCGAGCAGACCATCTATCTGGTGGTGCTGCTGCTCGCCCTCTTCCTGCGCTTCTACCACCTCGGCGTACGGCCGTATCACCACGACGAGTCCATTCACGCCTTCTTCTCGTGGAAGATCACCCAGCAGGGAGTCGGCGACTACCGCTACGACCCGGTCTATCACGGTCCGGTCCTGTACTATGCGACCGCCCTGGTCATGTTGGTGCTCGGCGACAGCGACTTCACCGGGCGGGTCAGCGCGGTGCTGTTCGGGCTCGGCATCCTCGCCTTCGCCTGGCCGATGCGCCGTTACCTGGGACGCTGGGGAGCCATCTGCTTCTTCGTCCTGGTCGCCGTCTCGCCGGCGTGGCTCTACTTCACGCGCTTCGTTCGCCACGACATCTACCTCGCCCTGTGCAATCTCGCGGCGGTGTTCTTCGCCTTCCGCTACGGGGAGACGCGCCGGCCGCACTACCTCTACCTGAGCTCTGGATTTCTGGCCCTCGCTTTCTGCACCAAGGAGGACAACTACTTCCTCACGCCGATCTTTCTGACCGCCTTCGCTCTCATGCTCGTCTGGGAAGTCCTCTACGCGCGCGACCGAAAGGCGGCCTGGCGGCAGGTGTGGGGAGAAACTACCGGTCTTTTCCGACAGGCCTGGCTGCCGCTGATCACCAGCGGCGTGATCTTCGTCGCCATCTGGCTGATTTTCTACACCTCGTTCGGCCAGCATCCCGAGAACTGGAACGGTTTCACGCGCGCGATCCACTACTGGGTGGGCCAGCACGAGATCAAACGCATCGGCGGCCACTGGTCGTATTATCTGCCGCAGCTCTTGCTCTACGAGCCGCTCGACCTATTTCCCCTCTGCGCGGTGGTTCTCGGGCTGTTCCTCGGGCTGCAGCCGCGTGACGCCTTCGGGCGTTTCTGCTATTACGCCGCGATCGTCGCCTCGCTGGCGTTCCTCGTCGCCCTGTTCGCCTTCCCCGCCGCCTCGGCGTTCATCCTCTTGGCGGCGCTCGGGCTCATCATGCTGGCGCTGGCGACCGTGTGGATGCCGGATCGATTCATGCGGTTCAGCGTCCTGTGGGCGCTCGCCGCGCTGTGCGTCTATGGCTGGGCACAGGAGAAGGTGCCGTGGCTGCTGATCCCACAGCTCCTGCCCCTGACCCTGGTGGCCGGCCACTGGTACGGCCGTCTGATCGAAAGGCGCGCTCTCGCCAAGCCGGCGGTGTTCATTCCGTTCGGCATCGTCGGAGCACTCACGGTGTGGACGATGATCTCCGCCAACTTCGTCTGGGACGCGCCCAAGCCCGACGAGCCGGGAGCCAAGCTGAACCCGCCGGTCCGCCACGAGGAGATGCTCGCCTACGTGCAGTCCACGTACGACATCAACAAGGTCGTCGATCGCATCGACGATGTGGCCAAGAAGCTGGACACCGGACTGAAGACGCGCCTGGCAGTATCCGGCGACGCGACCTGGCCACTGAGCTGGTACCTGCGCCACTACCCGGTCAACTGGTCGGCGAACCTGCGCAACATCGATTTTCCGGTCGTCGTCGTCGACAAGGGCGTCGCCAAGTCGACGGACGACGTCCTGCTCAAGGCCTACGAGCGCGTCCCGTTCGAGATTCGCGGCTGGTGGGAGCCCAACTGGCGCGAGCTGGACCCTTACAAGCTCCTGCGCTTCCTGGTGACGCGCCAGGTCTGGAGCCCGGTCGGATCGAGCGACTCCGTGATGTACGTCCACAAGGACCTCGCGCCGGGAATGAGCTTCGCCACCTTGACGGTGAATCCGCCGCCGGCGGCGCGCGGCTATCCGCGCCAGCCCGCCGCCCTCGAGGCGCTGGCAGTGTGGGGCAAGCAGGGGAGCGCCCGGGGAGAGTTCAACGAGCCACGCGGCCTGGCGACCGATTCGAAAGGCGACGTCTACGTGATCGACTCGAAGAACGACCGCGTCCAGAAGCTGAGCCCGAGCGGCGAGGTGCTGGCCGTCTGGGGAAGCCAGGGTCCCGGCGACGGGCAGTTCAAGGACCCGTGCGGCATCGCGGTCGGTCCGGACGGCTCCGTCTACGTCGCCGACACCTGGAACCACCGCATCGAGAAGTTCGACCCGAACGGGACGTTCCTGCGCAAGTGGAACGCGCAGGATCCCGGCTTCTGGGGTCCGCGCGGCGTGGCCGTTGCCTCCGACGGAACGGTGTTCGTGACCGATACAGGCAACAAGCGTGTCGTGTCCTTCAGCGCAGACGGTGTCCAGATCGACGTCTGGGGAAGCGACGGCTCCGCCGCGAGCCACTTCATCGAGCCGGTCGGCATTGCCGTGAACGCCTCGGGCGAGGTCATCGTAGCCGACACGGGCAACCGCCGCCTGCAGGTCTTCCAGCCCGACGGGACCTTCGTCCGGGAGTGGCCGATCTACGGTTGGGAGGAGTTCTACACCGAGCCCTACATCGCCACCGAGGGCGACGACGTCTTCGTCACAGACTCCTACAACCATCGCTTCGCCCGCTACGACGGGGGCAAGCTGACCGGAGTCTGGGGCAAGTCGGGAAGCGCCAGCGGCGAGTTCAACCGGCCGATCGGAATCGCCGCGGCGGGGAACCACATCGTCTACGTCTCCGACACCTTCAACCACCGGATCCAGAAGTTCCGGGTGCCGGGGCCGAGCGAGTAGCGCGGGCGGTGCTCGCCCGCGCGGCGTACCGCACGAGGATTGAGCGCGGCTACTTGCGGGAGACGATCTTCTGGCGCAGCCGGAACAGATCGTAGAAGGCGCGCAGGATCACGCTCAGGTGCGCCCCCGTCTGCACACCCGCCTCGCGCGGGTAGTGGTGCACGCCGACCTCGCGGATGCCGAAGCCGCGCCGGATGGCATACCCGTAGAGCTCGGCGTTGATGAGAGCACCGGTGGACTCGAGGGTCATGCTGTCGAGCACCTTCTTGGGGATGAGCTTGAAGGCGCAGTTCAGGTCCCGGACCCGAACGCCCAACATGACGCGAACCAGCCAGCCGCCGAAGAGCCGCGCGTTGAGCCGGCGCATGAAGGGATCGCGCCTCTCGATGCGGTAGCCGGTCACGATACAGTCCTCGCTCGCCAGGGGCAGCAGTTGGTCGAGATCCTTGATGTCGAACTGGCCGTCGCCGTCCATGTAGAAGACGTAGGGCATCTGAGCGGCATCGAAGCCGGTGCGCAGCGCCGCACCGTAGCCCCGATTCTTCGCATGGTGCTGTGGCCGCAAGCGTGGCAACTCGGCCTGCAGGCGGTCGAGGAGCTCTCCCGTGCGGTCGGCGCTACCGTCGTCGACGACGATCAACTCGTAGTCCAGACCGAGACCGTCGAGATGGGCCACTACCTCACGCACCACCCGCTCGACGTTCGGCTCCTCGTTGTATGCCGGCAGGACCACCGAGAGCCGCCGCACCGGCCCCTTGCTTTTCGGCTGTTCACCCATAGAATTCAACCACTCTTTCGTGTGTAGTCGTGATCATCGAGTGTCCGCACTGTCTAACGCGCTTCCGTCTCGATGAGACTCGTCTCTCCGCGAGCCGCTCGCTGTTGAAGTGCTCGCGTTGTCACCGCGTGTTCCCCGCCCCGGGCGCGAGACAGGTGGTACGAAGACGCCCCCCGGCTCCCCCGCGCGAAGAGCCTCTGTCGTTCGACTTCAGCGACGATGACGACGACTGGCGAGACGGCGCCTTGACGGGCGGGGCGGAGGAGGAGCCATTCTCCCTGCGAGAGCCTGCCGACGAAGGCAAGGGCGCCCTCCATGGACCGCTGTCGGCGGTGCCCGAAGAGAATGACGACGTCGGCGAGTCGCCCGCGGTCGCGGCGGCGGACGACGCGGAGGAGGCCGACGACGATTTCGACGGTCCCGACCTCGACCAGGAGGAGGCGGAGGTGGAGGAGTCTCGCGGTGGTAGCATCAGTCTTCGGCCCGTCTTCGTCTTTCTGATTCTGGTCGTTGCCGCCTATGCCATGCTGGCCCGCGCGTTGTACGCCAACCCGGAGTGGGCCTTGCGGACGACCGCCCGCATTCCCCTCGTCAGCAGCGACCTCCGCGAGCGGACTCTCAATCGCAGTGTGGCGCTCATCGGCGTACAGGGTCGCTACGAGCGCACGAAGGAGGGTAAGCTCGTCTTTCTCATCACCGGAAAGGCCGTCAACCAGTCGGACGCCTCAGTCAAGAACATCCGGGTGGCAGCCCGGCTCCTGGACGGCGCGGATCAGCTGATCGACCAGCAGGTTTGCTTCTGCGGAAACTCCATCCGTATCGACCTGGTCCGCGACCTGAGCGTCCAGCAGCTTTCGATCCTGCGAGGCCTCAAGCCGCCGCAGCGCTTCGGAATTCAGCCCGGCGAGCAGTGCCCGTTCGTCGCCGTGTTCACGGATGCGCCGACCACCGTGGCGAGCTTCACTACCGAGGTCGTCGGGGCGCAGCGTCACGGCTGAGGCTCCGCGTCGCCGTCCGCCTTGCGCGCCTCCTCTTTGGATGGAGAATCCTCGGATGGAGAATCCTCCGATTCGGGTTTCGGAGTAATGTCGATCTCGTCGGGTGTGCGAACCGCCTTGCGGAAGCTCCGGATCCCGCGTCCCACGCCTTCGCCGATCTCCGGCAACCGTCCCGCCCCGAAGATGATCAGGACGATGACCAAGATGACCAGCAGTTCTCCGATTCCCAAGCCGAACATCCTCTTGCCCCTGAGCGTCTATAGTTGAACCACGCCGCAGGGCGCAAGACGGAGACGACGATCCCCGAGTTGCGGGGATCGCGTGGCTCGATTCGCTCCGCGTTCTCTTCAAAGATCGAGGGCGCAACGCTACTCTGCACATCCGGCATGTCCGACCGCAAAAGAGCCCATCCGTCCTGTTTCTCGCGCCGGCAGTTGCGAAGCGCCCGGCGACGAGGCCCCGCGACCGCGCGACCGGGGAACAACTCCGCCTGCGGCGAGCAGCCGGCCCCCGCCGGGAAGACATGTCGTTAGTGCAGCTACGCTCCCGGGGGTTCCACGACGCATTGCCGCGCTCCGGCGCGGTGCTGCTGTCGGTCCTCCTGCACGCGCTCGTCCTGCTGTGGATGCACGCGGCCCATATCGTGGAGTTCGGACCGGCCCCCGAGCTGGTTCCGGTCAAGGTCCTCCTGCCCAAGCAGGTGTCCCCGCCCCTCCCGCTGGCGGCAGCGAAGCCCGTTCCTCCGCGAGCCGCCCCCGCGATCAAGGTGCCCCCGCCCGAGGCGGCGCCCGAGCAGAAGGCGCCCGAGCCCCCGGCGATGAAGATCCCGGTTCCGGAGCAGCAGATCGTCACGGCGCCGGAAGGAGGCAAGAGCCAGGCCCCGGAGAAGACACGCTTCTTGAGCGAGCGCGACGTCACGGTCGAGAAGGAGATGGTGCATCGCGGCGAACCCGCGCCGGGCACCGAGGACGGCGACGTCGTCAAGCCGAAGCCGCAAGCGGAGAAGAAGGCGGCCGCAAAGGAGAACGGGTCCCCGGGCAAGAAGCCCGCCGCACCCCGCCCCGGATCGACGCAGCTGGCCGCGCTGCCGCGCCTGGACCAGCTCCTGCCGAGCGCCGTGGAGCTCGCCGGGCAGGGCTATGGCAAGACGGAGGAGGAGATCAAGGCGGCTGCGGCTGCCGAGGCGGAGAAGCACCGGGACATGGTGCGCCGCAAGGGCGACGCCTGGCTACCGACGTCACAGCAGATCGGCGTCCTCGACTTCCTGCCCGACGTACAGGAAGGCGACATCACCCTGCTCAACACCAAGGCCGAGCTGTTCGCCCCGTTCGTGCGCCGGGTCGCCTTGCGGGTATTCCAGAACCTCATCATCCTGCTGCGCCGCGAGCTGGCGAGCAGTGGTTTGAGCACGCGGCAGTCGATCGCCGCCGAGGCGGTGATGACCCGCCAAGGGGACATGATCGGCTTGAGTATCACCGATCGCTCGGCGAGCGTCTCCCTGGGGCTCGACCACAAGCTGCGGCAAGCGTGCACGCAGGGCTTCTTCGACCGTAACCCGCCACCGGGCGCAGAGGCCAAGGACGGGAACATCCACTTCGAGCTGCACACCGACGCCATGGTCATCGCCGACGGGGCTGGCCATCCACTCGGTTATCAGATCGTCTTCCAGGCCGGTCTTCTCTGAGTCGGGTAGAGATCCCCCCGACCGAGTTTCAGAGCGGGCGCGCCGGCGGGCGCCCCCAGCGCCGCGCGTCTTCGGGATTCAGCGACTGCCAAAGTCGGTCGTGCAGCTCTCCGACCAACCCCGAGTCATAAAGCAGGACTTTCCGTTCCCCGGCCGCCAGGGCCGAGGGGCCACCCGCCACGGCGCGGTCCAGGAGGGCGCGACGGGCGGCGCGAATCGAGGGCCGGAGCGAGCCCGGTCGGCCGAGCAGCGCCCGGCGAAGCGCGTTTACGTAGGGGTCGATCGCGCAGCGCACGAAGCCGTCCCGCTGCGGTTGCGGGAGCTGCGCCGCCGCGCGGCGCGCCCTCTCGAGGTTCTCGTCCATGTCGCGCAGCTCGGGCGGGGGGCACACCTCCTCGGGAATGAGAAACAGCCCGGCGGCGCGGGCCCACTGCCCCAGGCTCACCCGGCTGGCATACACGGACAGCGGGATCGACAGGATGAGGGCGCCGATGATCGGAGTCACCCACCAGAAGTAGTCCGGGTTGAGCAGGTACAAGCCGGTTCCCCAGGCGGTAGCGAAGATCGTGTCCAGCCCGTGGTGGTAGATCGCCTCCTTCCAGCCGGTCTCCGCGTCCTCCCGGCCCTGGGAGCGCCAGGATACCGTCCTGCCGGCGAGGTTCTGAAGAACGAACTTGGTGTGGAACAGCATGCGAATGGGCGCGAAAAGGCTGGAAAGGAGGATCTCCAGCAAGACGCTGAGCGACAGCCGCGCGATTCCGCCGTAAGAACGTGTATTGCGACCCTTGATCGCGATCAGGAGGACGCTGAGGACTTTGGGCAGGAAGAGAATGATTCCCGTCACCGCCATCAGGGACAGAGCCCAGTCCGGTCGCCAGATCGGCCATTCGGGAAACAGGCCGTGGCCGGACGGAAAGTAGTTGGGCTCGCGCAGCGCGTTGAGAATCGCCTCGGCGGTGCTCAGGCTGAGAAAGCAGAACCAGATCGCCGCCGACACATAGGAAAGTACGCCATTCAAGAACAATGCACGGTGAGCGCCGAACAATCCCTCCGTGAAGATCAGCCGCAGGTGTTGCAGGTTGCCCTGGCACCAGCGGCGATCGCGTTTCATCTCCTCGAGGAGCGACGGGGGTGTCTCCTCGTAGCTGCCGCCGAGGTCGAACGCCAACCACAACGTCCACCCGCAGCGTCCCATCAGCGCCGCCTCGACGAAATCGTGGCTCAGAATCTCCCCGCCCAGGGGAGGCTTGCCGGGCAGCGGCGCCAGCCCGCAGTGATCGGCGAACGGCTTGATACGGATGATCGCGTTGTGGCCCCAGTACTGTCCGTCGCCGAGCTGCCAGAAGTGAAGCCCCGCGGAGAACATCGGCCCGTACACCCGGCTGGCGAACTGCTGCGCGCGGGCGAACAGGGAGCGCCGGTTGACGGAGACCGGAGCGGTCTGGATCATGCCCGCCTCCGGATAGCGCTCCATCATCTTCACCAGTCGCACCAGCGTATCGCCGCTCATCACGCTGTCGGCGTCCAGCATGATCATGTACCGGTAGCGCCGCCCCCAGCGCCGGCAGAAATCTGCGACGTTGCCGCTCTTGCGCTTCAACCGCACGCGCCGGCGGCGGTAGAAGATGCGGCCGAAGCCGTCGACGGCGCGACACCACTCTGCCCATGCGGCCTCCTCCGCGACCCAGTTGGCGGGATCGCTCGTGTCGCTGAGGATGAAGAAGTCGAAGTGGTGAAGCGCTCCAGCCCGTTCGAGAGACCGATGGATGGCCTTCAGTCCGGCGAAGACCCGATCGACGGGCTCTTCGCAGATGGGCATCACCAGAGCCGTGCGCGAGACCGGATCGAGCGGGCCCTCTTCCTCGCCGTCGAGCTTGGTGATCGCGAAGCGATCGCCGAAGATGAGGGTGAAGAAGCCGAGCGTAGCGGTCCAGAAGCCGATGGAGATCCAGCCGAACAGGGCGCCGAAGAAGAGGACGATCGCCAGCTCGATGGGCGTCTCGCCCTTGTGCGGCAAGACGTCGAGCATGAACCCACTGGCGACGATGCTGGGGATGAGGACGAGGAAACCGAGCAGCAGACGGCGATGCGACGCGACCCGCGTCCACTGTCGGCGGCGCTCGCTGCGCACCGCGGCTCCTTCCGATCGGTCTTCCGGCGGCGACCGCCTCTGCATGAGAAACTGCGGTCCCATGCGCGACAGGAAGGGGCGCAGAAAGCTGCGCTCGATTTTGTCCGGAACCATCGTTCGCCGCGCCAGCTCCGGTCCGGGCCACAGCCGCCCCCGCTCGATGCGCGGGAGACGCGGCGCGGCCGCCGCGGTACCGTCGGCCGCAAACCGCGCCGACAGATGGGCATCCACGCGCCAGCCGACGAACTCGTCGGTGACGGCGTCGGAGCCGAGCTGCAACCGGGGGTAGCGCTCCGGCAGCAGCCGCCGCAGCGCCGCCAGTGTCTGTGCCGTGGCGTCGCTGCGATCGTCCCAGGGCTCGTCGCGCAAGGCGCGCTCGACGGCCGCCGCGGCCAGAGCCTCCCGTTCCTCGGCCGCGATACCGAGGGCAGCGAGGTAGGCAACTCCCCGCTCGTGAGCGCCCTTCCAGTCCTGCAGCAGTCTCGCCGCCGGGACGGACAGAACGCGATCGTCCCTCGGAGTCTCGTCCGCCATCTGTCGTCGTCCCAGTCTTCAGCGGGTGCTGGTCTCCCTGCGTTCAGGGGTTCAGCAGATACGACCAGGTCTCGGTGAGCGCCTCTTCGCCCTTCTGGAGAAAGGCGCGCAGCTCGACTGGCTGGTCCGTCTTCGGACGCACCTGAAACGTCAGCCGCCAGCCGCCGGTCTGTGGATTCTTCACCACGTGTTGATCGACGATCTCCCCATCCTTCGAGGCGACCGTCACCACGGCGCGCAGGACCGTGTCGGCCGGGACCGCCTTCAACCTTTTGCCTTCGAAGTCCAAGACGAAGCGATACGCGCCTTCGACGGTGCCATGGTCGCGGCGCGTCGCCACGACGCGTCCGCCGGGTGGTCGCGTGGAGTCGTCTCCGTACCACGACATGGAGTACGACAGCTCCACCGGCTTGCCGAGCTCCGGCAGGCGGCCGGGCACCCAGAACGCCACGACGTTGTCGTTGGTGTCGGCCTTGGTGGGAATCTCCACCAGTTCCAGACGGCCGTCACCCCAGTCTCCGCGCGGGGTGATCCAGAGGCTGGGCCGGCGTTCCATGTGGGTTTCCAGATCCTGGTAATGCTCGAAGTCGCGATCTCTCTGCAGAAGCCCGAAGCCCCGCGGGTTGTGCATCGCGAACCCGTCCACCCGAAGGGTCTCCGGGTTGTCCAACGGCCGCCACAGCCACTCGTCCGAAGCGAAGGAGAGCAGCAAGCCGTCCGAGTCGTGGACCTCGGGTCGGAAGTCGTCGAAGCAATGCGGCGTGTTCTCGCCGAAAAAGAACATGCTGGTCAGCGGCGCCAGGCCGAGCTTCTTGACCTCCTTGCGCCGGTAGAGCCGCGCCTCGACGTTCACCACCGTCTGCTCTCCCGGATAGACCCCGAAGCGGATACGCCCCGGTCATGCTCGGGCTGTCGAGCAGCGCGTACACGGCCATGTCCTTGGCGCCCGGCGCCGGT
Organism: uncultured bacterium; assembly: GCA_963721115.1. Classification (GTDB taxonomy): domain Bacteria; phylum Desulfobacterota; class Binatia; order HRBIN30; family CADEER01; genus CAVRIA01. The sequence goes on along the minus strand of CAVRIA010000006.1, from coordinate 810,626 downwards.
CTCACCAGCCAGAACTCCTTGAAGTAGGGGAACTCTTCCCCGGAGGGAAGGGCGGTATCGATGGCCAGGCCGCGCGCCGAGATGCCGAACACCTGATCCTTGCCGACGGCGCGGAAGTAGCTGGCCCCGAGAAAAACGATCACCTCGTCGTCGTACTTCGGCGCGTTGATCGGATAGTGGAGGCGAAAGCCCGCATAGCCGAGGTCCTGCGGCACCCGGCTGGCGAAGTCGTTGTCCGCGTAATCGAACTGGCTGGGCGAGAACTTCAACGCCCGTATGCCCTCCGCATCGACGACGTTCACGGTCACGATGCGATTGTAATAGAGCCCGGGGTGGAAGAACTGGACCTGGAACTTCAACCCGCGGTCCTTCCACAGGGCGTGCTCGGGCCGGAAGCGGATCGTTCGCCACTGGTCGTAGGTGAGCTTCAACAACCAGTCCGGCACCTGGTTCTTGGGTTCCTGGAACTGCTCCTGCGCCAGCTTCTCCGCCTTCGCGGCTACGTCGGCGAGGTCGAAGACGGCCTGCGCCGGCGTATCCGGCGGCCCCGCAACCGCGAGCGCGAACGTCAGGACGGCCAGGGGCAGGCGAGCCCCGAGCCAGGCTAGCCTGCAGACAGTTGCTCGTCCCAAATGCATGCCATTCTCCTCACGACAGCGCGGCACGTATCCGTTCCCATAGCTCCTGGATCGGGTCAAGCTCGCTTCCGGCGCTGCGTGTCGGCAGCGCCGGCCGGCCTATTCCGGCTCGTTCTCCGCACGGCTCGGGCCGCCGGGGTCCGATCGTTCCTTCCGGCCGGGAGACCAACGCAGGACGAGATGGCGAGCGGCACGGGCCTCGTCCAGTCGGCCGACCGGTGTCAGGGTCGGCGCGCCGCGCACCTCGTCGGCCGCTTCCACCGCCTCCCTCGCGATCGCCTCCATCGCGGCGATGAACTCGTCCAGTGTTTCCTTGCTCTCGGTCTCCGTCGGTTCGATCATCAACGCGCCGCTGACCACCAGCGGGAAGTAGATCGTCGGGGCGTAGAATCCATAGTCCAGCAACCGCTTGGCGACGTCGAGCGTCTTCAGGCCCGTTCCCTCGAGATGCTTGTCGCTGAACACACACTCGTGCATGCACAGGCCCGGCTGGGCGAGGTGGTACGTGCCCTGCAGCCGGGCCCGGATATAGTTGGCGTTCAGTACTGCCATCGCCGTGGCCCGCGCCAGCCCGTCACCCCCGAGTGCCTTGATGTAGGCATAGGCGCGCACCAGCATACCGAAGTTGCCGTGGAAGCCACGCACCCGGCCGATCGATTTCTCCCCTACCTTACCCCAACGCAAACGGTCCCCCTCGCGCACGAGGCGCGGCGCCGGCAGATAAGGCTCGAGGGCCTTCACGACACCGATTGGTCCCGCTCCCGGGCCACCGCCGCCGTGTGGGGTCGAGAACGTCTTGTGCAAGTTGAACTGCATGACGTCGGCGCCGATGTCGCCCGGCTTCACGACGCCCATCAGGGCGTTGAAGTTGGCGCCGTCGAGGTAAACCAGGCCGCCGCGCGCGCGTACCACCTCGGCGACCTGCGCGATCTCGCGCTCGAACAGGCCCAGCGTGTTCGGATTGGTGATCATGAGGGCCGCCACCTGCTCGTCCATGACGCGGCGCACCGCCTCCGCCTCGACCAACCCGAGCTTGTTGCCCTCGACCTGCTTGACCTTGTAGCCGCTGAGAGCGGCGCTGGCGGGGTTGGTTCCGTGGGCGCTGGCCGGAATGAGCACCGTGCTGCGCGGATCGCCGCGCTCGGTGTGATAGGCGCGGATCATCTTCATGCCGGTCAGCTCACCGTGCGCGCCCGCCGCTGGCTGCAGGGAGATCGCGTCCATCCCGCTCAGCTCGGCCAGCATCTGCTCCAGCTCCCACATGAGCTCCAGCGCGCCTTGCGCCAGATCGTCAGGGGTCAGCGGGTGGAGGTTGGCGAATCCCGGCAGTCGAGCCACCGCCTCGTTGGTCAGCGGGTTGTACTTCATGGTGCAGGAGCCGAGCGGGTAGAAGGTCGTCGCGGTGCCGAAATTCCACTGCGAAAGGCGCAGGAAATGACGCAGGACCTCCGGCTCGCTCACCTCCGGAAAGCCGTCGATCGGCCCGCGCACGAGTTCGGCGGGGAGAAGGTCCGTCGCATCGACCCCCGCATCGGGCACGTCCGCTCCGGACCGCCCCGGGCGGCTGCGCTCGAAGATCAGGGGCTCGTCGAGCAGGAGACCGGCCTGCTTGCCACGCGGCGGTCGGCTCATGGAACGAAAGCCTCCACCAGGTGGTCGATGGCGTCGTCGGCATGCGTCTCCGTCACCGCCAGCAAGACACTATCCTCGAGCTCCGGATACCACCGACCCAGCGGCACACCGGCGAGAACTGCCCCCTCGCGCGCTCGCTCGACGGCGGCACGGCCGTCGCGACCGCTGACCACGAACTCGTTGAAGAAGGGGCCGGCGAACCGGCGCCGCCAGCCGTTCGCGCAGAGCCTCTCGAGCGTCCGGTGCGCCTGGCGCAGATTGATCGTGGCCAGCCGGCGCAACCCCTCCTTCCCCAACAGACTGAGGTAGACAGTCGTCGCGAGGGCGACCAGGCCGTGGTTGGTGCAGATGTTGGACGTGGCGCGTTCGCGCCGGATGTGCTGCTCGCGGGTAGCCAGCGTGAGCACGTAGCCGCGCCGCCCGCCCTCGTCCTGCGCCTCCCCCACCAAACGTCCCGGCATGCTGCGGACGTGCCGGGTTCGGGTGGCGAACAGCCCGACGCCGGGCCCGCCGTAGGAGAGTGGCACGCCAAAGCTCTGTCCTTCCCCGACCGCGATCTCGGCGCCGCTCGCCCCGGGCGGCCGAATCGCCGCCAGCGCCAGCGGCTCGGCGGTGGCGGTGACCAGGACCGCACCGGAGCTACCCATTGCCGCCCGCACCGCGGCGAGGTCTTCCACGACGCCGAAGAAATTCGGGTACCCAACCACCACCGCCGCCGTCGCCGCGTCGGCGTGACCGCCGAGCCAGGCCAGATCGACGCACCCGTCCTCGCCGAACGGCGCCTCGAGCACCTCGACATCGCCCGCCCCGCTCAGGTAGGTGGTGGTCACGGCGCGATACTCGGGAGCCACAGAACGAGCCATCACGATCCGGTGACGCTTCGGTTGCAACCGGAGCGCCATCAAGACCGCTTCCGCGGTCGCCGAGGCGCCGTCGTACATGCTTGCATTCGCCACCTCGAGGTCGAAGAGCATGGCGATCAGACTCTGGAACTCGAAGATCGCCTGCAGGGTCCCCTGGCTCACCTCGGGCTGATACGGCGTGTAGGCAGAGTAGAACTCCGCCCGCTGGATGATGTGATCGACCACGGCCGGGACGAAGTGCGGATAGGCTCCGGCACCGAGGAAGGACACCAGGCCGGCCCCGGCATTGCTCCCGGCGAGATCCTCCATGCGCTGCCGCACCTGGGGTTCCGAGAGACCGAGAGGCAGGTCGATGGCCCCGTGCCCGCGCAGCTCGGTGGGCACGTCCCGGAACAGGTCCTCGACCGCGGGCACGCCGATGGCGTCGAGCATCTCGCGGATGTCCTGGTCGGTGTGGGGAATGAAACGCATGTGGGTCGTCAACTCGTAAAGCTCGTCACGCTGCCATCCGGCTCGGGGCGGCCGCCCCCGCCACGGTAGCGCGTGGCCGCGGCGATCCGCGGGCATCGACGGTCATCGTCGGGCGGCAGTATCAACGAGACGGGTCTTCGGTGTTCGAAGGCTGCCCACCACCTCAATCGCTTTGCTCGGCGACGTATTGCTCGTACTCCTCGGCCGTCATCAGATCTTCCAGGTCCGAGCGGTCGCCGATCTCGATCTTGATGATCCAGCCGTCACCGTACGGATCTTCGTTGATCATCTCGGTGCTGTCGGGCAAGTCGTCGTTCACCTCGAGCACCTTGCCGCTCAAGGGTGCGTAGACATCCGAGACGGCCTTCACCGACTCCACCACGCCCATCGCCTCGTCCTTGGTGACCTTATCGCCAACCGCCGGCAGCTCGACGAACACGACGTCTCCGAGCTGCTCCTGCGCGTAGTCGGTGATGCCGATGGTTGCGACGTTCTCTTCGACCAGTACCCACTCGTGCTCGCGCGTGTATTTCAGATCGTCGGGGAACTCCATCTCCCTCTCCTTGTCGTGTTGTCGAACCGGATGACCGGGGCCTCCGCCGTCAGCCCTCAGGTGCCGCCGCCGTTTGCCCATCGTCGCGCCCGCGCCGATAGAAGGGCAGAGGCACCACCTCCGCCCCGACGGCGCGGTTGCGAATCTCCACGGCGAGCGGCGAGCCCATCGCCGCCGCAACCGCGTTCACATAGCCGAGTGCGATGCCCTTTCCAAGCGTCGGCGAGCGCGTTCCGCTGGTCACGACGCCCACTGGGTCGCCGTCGCGGAGGATCCGGTAGTCTACCCGCGGAACCCCAGGCTCCACCAGCGCCAGACCGACCAGCCGCTGCCGCACTCCCTCGGCGAGCTGCCGCTGTATTGCCGCACGCCCGACGAACTCGCCCTTGCCCATGCGAACCACCCATCCCAGGCCTGCCTCGAGCGGGGTGGTGTCCGTGTTGAGCTCGTGCCCGTAGAGAGGCAGCGCCGCCTCCAGGCGGAGGGTGTCCCGCGCTCCCAGTCCCGCCGGGGCCACCCCCTCTTTCGCTCCCGCTGACAGGATCTCGTCCCAGACGGGCGGCGTCTCCTCCGCCTTGCAGTAGATCTCCCATCCGTCCTCGCCGGTGTATCCCGTGTGAGCGACGACGGCCTCGTACCCGGCCACTCGCCCGGCGGCGAAGCTGAAGCGCGGCACGTCGCCGAGCGCAACGTCGACCAGAGCGGCGAGGACCGCGGTGGCGCGGGGTCCCTGCAGGGCGAGGAGCCCGTACTCGTCGCTGCGGTCCACCACCTCGGCGTCGCGAACGTGCTCGCGCAGGTGCTCGAGGTCGCGCTCCCGATTCGAGGCGTTGACGCAGAACAGGAAGCGGTCGGCGGCGCGGCGGTACACAATGACGTCGTCGACGATGCCGCCGCTCGGTAGCAGGAGGAGCGTGTACTGGGCGCCGCCGTCCGCCAGGCGGGCCACGTCGTTCGGGGTCACCCTTTGACAAGCCGCCAATGCCCCACTGCCCCGCACCTCGATCTCGCCCATGTGGCTGACGTCGAACAGCCCGGCGCGGCGGCGCACGGCGTGGTGTTCGTCGAGGATGCCGGTGTACTGGACCGGCATCTCCCAGCCGGCGAAGTCCACCATACGGGCGCCCAGGGCGCGGTGCCTGTCGTACAGAGGAGTCCGTCTCATCATCCGTTCCGTCAACCGGCTCAGTGCCGCAACCGTGCGGTTTCCTGCGCGCGCGCGGCGGCGGCCGTGTTCTTCATCAACATGGCGACGGTCATCGGTCCGACCCCGCCCGGCACCGGGGTGATGAACGAAGCGCGTTCGCGGGCGACCGCGAACTCGACGTCACCGACGAGTCGGCCCTCGGCGTTGCGGTTCGTCCCCACGTCGACGACCACCGCTCCGGGGCGCACCCATGCGCCTCGCACGTGCTCGGCGCGGCCGATCGCCGCGACCAGCACCTCAGCGCGCGCGACCTCTTCCTCCAGCGCGCGGGTCCGCGAGTGACAGATCGTCACCGTCGCATGGCGCTCCAGGAGCAGGAAGGACACCGGCTTGCCGACCAGGTTACTGCGACCGATCACCACGGCGCGCGCCCCCTTCAGCTCGACGCCGGTGTGATCCAGCAGGCGCATGATCCCGAGTGGGGTACAGGGCCGCAGTCCCGCCTGCCCCATGATCAGACGCGCCTGATTGGCCGGATGGAGGCCGTCGGCGTCCTTGCTGGGATCGATCGCGTCGAGCACCGTCGCCGCGTCGATCGCCGCCGGCAAGGGAAGCTGCACCAGGATGCCGTGCACCTCGCGGCGCGCGTTGAGCTCGCGCACGAGGGCAAGCAGCTCGTCCTGCGCGACGTGCGCCGGCAGCTCATGGGCAAAGGACTCCATGCCGAGGTCGGCACAGGCTTTGCGCTTGCTGCGCACGTACGTCGCCGAGGCCTTGTCGTCGCCGACGAGGACCGTCGCCAACCCCGGAGCGATCTGGAATTTGGCGTGGAACTCCGCCACCTCCGCCCGCACCTCGGCGCGTACGGCTTCCGCCACGGCCTTGCCGTCGATGATCTCCGCCATGTTCGCCTCCGCATTATCGGGCGTGCCGCCGCGCCAGCAGGCGGCCGCGAGCGAAGCGACCCGGGGGGCCGCCGCCTGCATGAGATCTGCTATCGCTTTCTCACGGACGGCGCCAGTGCACGCCGGTGGTCCGTCCGCGAGGGCCCGGCAGTGGCTCGCGGCCGGTTTTTGCTATATGCGCCATACGGGATGGCCGGCGTGCATTCCCGGGGCGCCGTTCGCGCGCGTCGAGTGGCAGAATCGACTTCTCGAGCAGGGGAGAGAGATGATCGTAGGGATCCCCAAGGAGATCAAGTCCGAAGAGAAGCGCGTCGCGATCACGCCGAGCGGGGTCGCCGCGTTGGCCTCGCACGGGCACCGCGTCCTAGTCGAGCGCGGCGCCGGGGTCGGCAGCGGCATACCGGACCGGACCTTCCGCGGGGCGGGAGCGCAGATCGCCTCGACGCGCGACGTCTGGCGGCGGTCCGAGATGATCCTGAAGGTCAAGGAACCACTGAAGTCGGAGTACGCCTACCTGCGCTCCGATTCGATCCTCTTCACCTACCTGCATCTGGCAAGCGGCAAGGAACTCACGCAACAGCTGCTGAGCCGCAAAGTGACCGCGCTCGGCTACGAGACGTTGCAGCTCGATGACGGGTCGCTGCCGCTTCTGGCGCCGATGAGCGAGATCGCGGGACGTCTGTCCGTGCAGGTCGGGGGGTGGTGTCTGGAGGCGCAGAACGGGGGGAGCGGTGTCCTCCTGAGCGGCGCCTCCGGCGTGCGTCCGGGCAAGGTGGTCATTCTCGGCGCCGGCATCGCAGGCAGCAGTGCCTGCCGGATCGCGGTGGCCATCGGCGCTCACGTCAGCGTCATCGAGCAGAACCCGGCCCGCATGCGCTACCTCCACGACATCCTCGGCGGGCACGTTACGACGCTCATGTCCAACCGGATCAACGTCGAGGAGGAGGTGAGCAGCGCCGATCTGGTGATCGGCTCTGTTCTGATCGCCGGCGCCAGGGCGCCGCGCCTGATCTCCCGCAAGTTGGTGCGGAAGATGCGGACCGGCTCGGCGATCGTCGACATCTCGATCGATCAGGGAGGCTGCATCGAGACCTCGCATCCGACGACCCACGATCGCCCCATCTACGTCGAAGAGGGCGTCGTCCATTACGCCGTGACCAACATGCCGGCAATCGTGCCCCACACCTCGACCTACGCGTTGACCAACTCGACCTTCCAGTACGCCCTCGCCATCGCCGACAAGGGGCTGAAGCGGGCACTCGCCGACGATCCCGCCCTGCGCCGAGCCGTCAACACGATCGGCGGCCGAGTCGCCCACCGAGGTGTCGCCGACGCTTTCGGCCTGGAGCACGTGGCGGTAGAGGAGACGCTCTGAGGCAATGGCCGCGCCCGTCGGCGCGGGAAGACGACGCGCTCTTGCCGGCCGGCCGCGAGGCTGACAGAGTCGGGCGAATGGGCCGCTTCGTCTTCGCCACTGCCGTCGGCGTGTGGTTGGGCACTGTCGTCAGCTTCTCCTACGTCGTCCTGCCGACGATCCTCGACGCGCTCAGCGGTCGTGCCAGCGACCTGTTGCACCGACTCTTCCCGCGCTACTACGCGATCGGCCTCGTCTGTGGCCTGACGGCCCTGGCAGCGGTCTCGCTCGCCCCCTCCAGCCCGACCCTGCCCTTCGGGGAGCGCGTGCGCCTCGCCTTCCCGGTGGTCGTCTCCCTGCTCTGCACGATCGCCGCGCAACGCTTTCTGCTGCCGCGCATGAGACGCCCGCAAGGGGATCCTCCGCCGCCGGTCGACCAGCGCCTACACGGCGCCTCGGTCATGCTGAACACGACCGTTCTCGCCATGCTCATCCTAGCGATGGCGGCCGTCGCGACGCGGTGAGCTTCGGGCGGCGACGTTCACTTCCAGCCCTCCGGTGGCGGCAGATCGTGCCGTCCGAGCTTTTTCGGAGTCGCCTCGATGGTGAATCGCGTCGGGTCCTCGCGCGCCAGATACGGGCTGTCGATGTCGAGGCTCATCGTCTTCGACTCGCCCGACGCCACCGTCGTATCGACCTCGTGCTGGTAGGTGTCGAGAAGGCGCGGCTCGTCCCCCGTCGTCTCCCACAGCTGCACCAGATAGCGGATCCCCTGCACCGTCTGATCGTACGTATTCTTCACCTTGCCGCGCACCTTCGCGACCTGACCGGTGACTTGCACGTCCGTCATTCGAATCACCAGGCCTCCCGCCGGCGCGGCCCCGCCCGTGGGTTTCGCTGTAGCGCAGCCCGCAATGCCGGCGGCGGCAGCGGCGATCAGCAGCCCTCTCCAGACCGTCTTCATTCGTTTCCCCTCCTCTCTCGTCCTAGCTCTCGGCGGAGTGTCACGGCGCACCTCCGCGCTTCACTTCGGCCGGTCGCCCTTCCCCTCCCGTCGCGGAAGACTCGATCTTCGCCAGATAGCCCCTGACGCTGTCGGCGGTAACCGGTGCGACGCCGAGCTCGAGGGCACGACGGAAGTGCCCCGCCGCACGCTGCTCGTCCCCGATGATGACGTACGCCTGCCCGAGCGCCGCCTCGATGTCGCCGTCCAGGCGACTGAGCTGGCGCGCGCGTAGAAAGTAGTCGAGCGCCCTTTTGGCGGCGTCCGGAGACCGTTCTCCCCGATAGAGAATGGCCAAGCCGAGGTTGAAGAGCGTATCCGCGCCCTGCGGATTCGCCCGCAGCGCCTTCTCGTAATAGCGCTGCGCCGCGGCGTAGTCGTGATCGCCCATCGCCAGCGTACCCAGGTTGTTGAGCACGATCTGAAGCCCGCGCGGCGAGTTTTGCCGCTCCAGCGCGCCCTCGAACGCCCGCCGCGCCTCGCCGAGTCGTCCCCTTTTCTGGTATGCGGCCCCCAGGCTACGCAGGGGCATGCCGGATCGATGGCTCTTGCTCGCGGCGTCCGCCCAGAGAGCGACGTCGTCGTGCCAGACCGGATTGCGCCGGATCGTTGCATGGGTGCCGAGCAGAATCACGACCACGCCGCTCGCGGCGAGAACGGTGCGCCAGCGCTCGGGTGCGGCGGCCCAGGCGCGCATCGCGCCGTATCCGATCATCAGACAGAAGCCAACCGATGGAAGGTAGAGGTAGCGCTCGGCCACCGGCGTATCCGGAATCTTCCACAGGATGGTCAACGACGGAGCCAACGTTAGTGCCATCCAGAGGAGACAGAACAGGGGAACGCCGCGGCGCGCTCGCCACCACCAGACCGCGCCGGCGAGGGAAGCCAGGAGCATCGCCACCACGGCGACCCGCAAGCCGATGCTCGACGGAAGATGGTCGATGTACGGATCGAGCCCCAGCGGCCAGACGAGCTTGCCGGCATACACACCGACGGCTGCGAGCAGGGCCCCAGGTTCGACACTGCTCAGCTTCTCGCCCGGTGCGGAACCGACGAACTCGCCGAGCGCAGCGCGGCGCAGCATGACGTAGACGGCGGCCACGGCCAGTGGTCCGGCGTAGCGGCGCAACCAGTCGCCCGGGCGAAGCCGGCGCGGCAGATCGGTAGGCGGCACAAGCACATCCGACAGCAACAGCAGAGGATAGAGCGCCACCGCGTTTTCCTTGGCGCCTAGCGCTGCGGCGGCAAGCATCCCGGTGCCCGCGCTGCGCCTCCAGGACCACGAGCCGGCGCGATGGACGATCAGGGCGGCGACGAGGAAGCAAGTGGCGAACACGTCGGAGCGGCCCGCTGCCCAGGCGACGGACTCGGTGTGGATCGGGTGCACCGCGAAAACGACTCCGGCGAGCAGGGCTCCGAACGCTGCCGCCGTGCCCACACCGAGGAGCTGTCCCGCGAGAACGCAGACGAGAGCGGCGGCAAGCGCGTGCGCCAGAACGACGGAGAGGTGATAGGCGAACGGCCCGCCACCGCCGAGAGCGCGATCGAGCAGGTACGACGCAACGGTGAGCGGGCGGTAGTAATCGGGACTGAACTGCGGAATTCCGCGCGGCGGGAGCAGAACGTCTCCCGCGGAGCGGAAGACGACCAATTGTCTGCTCAGGATGATCGGATCGTCCCAGACGAACCCGTTGCCCAGGCTGTTGGCATAGACCAGAAAAGCCAGCAGACCGACCAGGAGCGGAGCGAAGCGAGGCCAGCCCGGGACGGGAAGAGCTGTCAAGGACGTCGCTGGGGGTGTCTTTCGACGCGTTCCCGGCCCTCGCTTGCCCGTCCGGGAGTTCGATTTCACCGCTCACGCCCTCCCGGTGACCATCAAACCCGACGCGATCGCCCCTGCCGCCTCACTGCGGCGCGGGGGGAGGTGTCGCCTCGGCGGCCGGGGCGGTGATGCCGGCCCGGGAAAGATCGGCGACGACGACCTCGAGGAAGCGGTTCGGATCGAGGTACTCGCGCGCCACGCGCAGGACATCCTCCTTCGTCACGGCGTTGACCTTGCGCAGATACGTACCGGCGTAGTCCAGGCCCAGGCCGTAGAACCACACTTGGGAGAAAAAGCCCGCGATCTTCCCATCGCTGTCCAAGCGGAGCGGGAAGCTGCCGGTGAGATACTTCTTGGCCTCCTCGAGCTCGTCGTCCCCGATGGGTTCTGTGCGGATGCGATCGACCTCCGCACGGGCGCGGGCAATCGCATCGGCAGTGGAGGCGTTCTTCGTCTGCATGACGATCTGGAAGCTTCCGGGGGACTTGTCGACGCTGAACCCACTGCCCACCGAGTAGGCGAGACCCGCCTCGGTGCGGATGCTGTTCATCAGTCGAGAAGAGAAGCCGCCGCCGCCGAGCACGTAGTTCATGACCGACAGGGCTTCCCAGTCGGGATTGTCGCGCGCCACGCCGCGCTGGCCGAGGATGATGCTGGCTTGGGTGACCGGCTTGTCGATTCGAACCGTCCGGGCGACCGATTCGCCGGTGGGCGGGTACTGGAACGGCGCGATCGGCGGCCCGTCCCAGTCCGCCAGGGCACGCTGCACTCGCTCTCGCGCCTCCCTCACCGTGATGTCGCCGACCACGACCACGACCGCGCCGGAGGGACGGTAGTAGCGCTCGTAGAACGACCGCACGTCGGCCCGCGTGATGCGCGGCACGGTCGATTCGTTCCCTTCGACCGGGGAGCCGTAGGGCTCGCCGTCGAACAGGGCTTCGCGGAAAGCCTTCTGCGCCACCCGGTTCGGATCGTCCTGCTCGGCACGGATGGAGGCCAACACGGCCTCCTTGCGCCGCGAAAGCTCATCAGCGGCGAAGGCGGGATGCAGCAGGACGTCCGCGAAGAGACCCAGGCCGACGTCCAGGTCCTTCTTCAGAACACGCAAGGAAATGTCCGCGAAATCAGCGTCCGCCGTCGAATCGAGCGATCCCCCGACGAAGTCGATCGCCTGACTGATCTCGGCGGCGCTGCGCGTGGTCGTCCCTTCGGTCAGAAGGTCTGCGGTCAGGTTCGCCACCCCCGCTCTTCCGGACGGGTCGCGACGCGCTCCGGCGTCGAGGAGGATTCCGACCAGAACCACCGGCAAGTTGGTCTGCTCGGAAACCAGAAGCGTCGCCCCGTTCGGCAAGGTCTCCGTGGAAACCGATGGTCCGAGCGCTGCCGCTGCGCCCCCGATCAGAAGGACGCTCGCGACTCCGACGATCGCCGATCGAATGAGAGTCATCGGCCGACGGCCTCCGGCGGCACCTCTTCGGTGGTGGGTCGCCCTCCGGCACTCGGCAGGGGAACCAGCGTCGCCACGGTGCGGCTCTGGGGATCGAGATAGAAGCGCGCGACGCGAAGGAGATCCTCCGCCGTTACCGCCCGCACGGACGGCACGTAGTCATCGATCAGATGCCAGTCGCCGGCGACCTCGTACTGTCCGAGAAGCATCCCCTGGTAGAACAGCGAGTCCTGGGCGAAGATGAAGCTCGCCTCCAGGCCGTTCTTCGCCTTCTGGATCTCCTCCGATCCCGGTGGCGTCGTCGCCAGCTTTTCGATCTCCGCCTCAAGGGCGCGTTCGACGTCGCCCGCCGACTTCCCCGGCAGCGGCTGCGCGTACAGAGTGAACAAGCCGGGATCAACGGAGGTGTAATCGTAGCTCGCCCCCGCCTGACGCGCCAGGCGCTGGGCATAGACCAGCTGATGATAGACGCGTGCGCTTTTGCCGCCCGATAGAACCTCGGACAACACCTCGAGCGCCGCGGCGTCGCGGCTGTGCAGGTTCGGCACGTGATAGGCCAGAACGACGAACGGCAGCTGTGCTTCGCGCTGCAGATCGACCCGGCGTTCGCCATTCTGGGTGGGCTCGATGCTGCGCACGGCGGGCGGCGGATCGCCGGACGGGATCGCACCGAATGCCTTCTCGATCTCCTTTGTCAGCTCCTCGCTCTGGAAATCGCCGACCGCGACGATGAAGGCGTTGTTCGGAATGTAGTAGGTACGGTAGTGCCGCGCCAGGTCTGGCACCGTCGCCTGGGCGATGTCGGACATCCAGCCGATGATCGGGAACTCGTACGGATGCGCGACGTAGGCGGTGGCGTTCAGCTGTTCGAACAGCGCCGCCACCGGGTTGTTGTCGGTCCGCAGGCGACGCTCCTCCTCGACCACGTTGCGCTCGGGAACGAACTGGTCCTCGCTGAGAATCAGGTTCGCCATCCGATCCGACTCGAGACCGATCACGACCCCCAGGCGGTCGCTGGCGAGGGTGGCGAAATAGGTCGTCGCGTCCTCCGCCGTGAAGGCGTTCGTCTGCCCGCCGTTGCGCTGAATGATGCTGCTGTACGCCTCCGGACCCACCGTCGGCGTCCCTTTGAACATCATGTGCTCCATGAGGTGGGACAGCCCGGTGTGGCCGAGGGACTCGTTGCGCGACCCGACGCGGTACCAGATCTGGAAGACCGCTACCGGGGCCTTGTGATCCTCCAACAGGATCAGCTTCAGGCCGTTGGGCAGCACCTTCTCGTGTACCCGATCGCCGTACGACGCAGCAGCCGCCGGCCTGCAAACAAGGAGCACCGCAGCGAGGAAGAGGATCCCAACTGCCGGAACGGCCTGGCGGCGAGCTGGGAGAGCGGGCATCGCATGGGAAGTAACAGCCGAAGGTCGGGGACACAAGACGCAGCCGCCCAACACCGGGCTCTCGATGAGGAAGAGTCGCCTCATCTGTGGAACCGCTGCCGCAAGACCACGGACCGCGTGGGGGGGCGGGCGTCTCCTGCGTCACGGATTGCAACTGCGGACACATTTGCATAAGAGAAAGCCACTTGGATTCTGTTCGACTCCCAATTCTGGAGAGGTGGCCGAGTGGTCTAAGGCGCACGCCTGCTAAGCGTGTGTGCTCCAAAAGGGCACCGCGGGTTCAAATCCCGCCCTCTCCGCCATTCCTTTTCTGCCTCCCCGTCAGCCTGTAATTCCTGGCCGGCTTCCCTTCGTATGTGACTGGTATGAACAACGAGCGTGCCTGCACATTCCGGTCGATGGCCTGATGCCCGAGGGGACCCTGACCGGTCAGCTACATGCGCAAGCACTGGCAAGAACGCGCTCTTCTACAAGACCCAGAACGGGGCTGTTCATGAGCCTGATCCACCCCGCCGAGCGCCGAGCTGAACAAGGTCGACCCCTTCGACTACCTCGGCCAGCTCCAGCGCCATGGCGCCGGGCTCAGGGCGAGTCCGGCATTGATCGGAGCCCTCGCCCTAGAGCTGCGCAGACGCCGCGCCCGCTACGGGCTGGCAACGATTTGGGCAGGCCTGGGTCAGGGAGCAGCGACGGTCCTGGAACTTCCCAACTGACCCAGAAGCAGCGCGGAGGACGAGTCTTCGGTCGGCCGCCGGAAAATCGGAGAATCAGCCTAAAGGTGGAACTCCGCCCGACGCGCGCTCCTCGCGCTTGCGCGCTGCGCGCCGGCGGCGTTCTCTCTTCTTTTCCGCTTCACTCAACGAGCGATCTCCCCGTTCGGTGAGCTCGATAACCGACATCGGCGCCGCGTCGCCCCGGCGCAAGCCGATCTTCGTAATCCGTGTGTATCCGCCCGGCCGTTCGCTGAAGCGCGGCGCGATCTCGTCGAAGAGCTTGCCGACCGCGCGGCGACTGCGCACGAACGCCAGCGCCTGCCTGCGGGCATGTAGCGTACCTCGCTTGCCCAGGGTGATCATACGATCCGCCCACCGCCGCAGCTCCTTCGCCTTCGCATCCGTGGTATGGAGATGCTCGTGCAGGAGGAGCGACGTCACCATATTCCGAAACATGGCGCTGCGGTGAGCACTCGTCCGGTTGAGCTTTCGTCCACTTTTGAGATGTCGCATGATTCCAATCCCGGGCGCGTTTCCCCGTGTGCTCGCCTTACGCGCTTTCCTTCTCTCGCGCCAGGCGCCGATCCAGCTCCTCGCGGTCGGGGAAGTTCTCGATCCGCATACCGAAGTCGAGCCCCATCTCCCGCAGGATCTCCTTGATCTCGTTCAGTGACTTGCGCCCGAAGTTCTTGGTCTTGAGCATCTCCGCCTCGGTACGCTGCACGAGCTCCCCGATGTACTTGATGTCTGCGTTCTGCAGGCAGTTGGCGGAGCGCACAGAAAGCTCCAGCTCCGCCACCGGACGGAACAGATTCTCGTTGAGCGACGGCTCCGCCTCTTCCGCCAGCTCCGCAGCCTCCGGGCCTTCCTCGAAGTTGATAAAGATGGCGAGCTGGTCTTGGAGAATGCGGGCGGCGTATGCCACGGCGTCATCGGGTCGGACACTTCCATCCGTCCACACTTCGATGGTCAGCTTGTCGTAGTCGGTTCGCTGGCCCACCCGGGCATTGGTGACCGTGTAGTTCACCTTGCGGACCGGAGAGAAGACGGCGTCGATCGGAATGGTGCCCACCGGCGCTTCCTCGTCCTTGTTGCGGTCTGCCGAGACATAGCCGCGCCCCGCCTTGACCGTCAGGTCGATCTTCAACGCACCCTCTTTTGAGAGAGTGGCGATTTGGACGTCAGGGTTGAGCACCTCGAAGCTCGGGCCGCCCTGAATGTCGGCGGCCCGCACGACGCGCTCGCCCTTCGCTTCGATCCGCGCCTTGGCCTCGAGGCCTTCGTGCAGTTTGAAGCGCACGTCCTTCAGGTTGAGCACGATATCGGTCACGTCTTCTCGCACGCCCGGCAGCGTCGCAAACTCGTGCAACACACCGTCGACCTTGAGCGAGGTGACCGCCGCGCCCTGTAGCGAGGACAGCAGGATACGGCGTAGGGCGTTCCCGATCGTGATTCCGAAGCCCCGCTCGAAAGGCTCCGCGACAAATTTGCCGTAGTTGGGCGTTTGGCTCTTTTCCTCGGACCCGAGAGCCTCCGGCTTGATCAAGTCACGCCAGTTGCGTTGCGGCTGCATCTGGAACCTCCACGTCGCTCACCTCGGTTTCAGCTCGACTCACTTGGAGTACAGCTCGATGATGAGCTTTTCGTTGATCGGCATCGTCAACTCGGCTCGGCCGGGGAGCATTTTCACCCGGCCCGAAAACGCTTCGCGGTCGACCTCGAGCCAGTCGGGAGCGCCACGGTGTTCGGCCTGCGCTAGAGCCTCTTGAACGCGGCCCATGCTGCGGCTCTTCTCTCTCACGCTAACGACATCGCCCGGCTTCAGCAAGGCGGAGGGAATGTTGACCTTCCTTCCGTTGACCAGGAAGTGCCCATGGCGAACCAATTGCCTTCCCTCGGATCTCGAGGTCGCGAACCCCATTCTGTAGACCATGTTGTCGAGACGTCGCTCGAGTAACTGTAGAAGAATCTCGCCGGTAATCCCGCGAGACCGCTCCGCCATCTGGAAATAGATGCGAAACTGCTGCTCGAGAACGCCGTACATGCGCTTGACCTTCTGTTTCTCGCGCAGTTGCAGGGCGTACTCCGAGAACTTCGGCCGGCCCTGGCCGTGCACGCCCGGCGGATAGTTGCGGCGTTCGATCGCGCATTTGTCCGTGTAGCAGCGCTCGCCCTTGAGAAAGAGCTTGAGTGTTTCCCGGCGACACAGACGACACACCGAATCAGTATAACGAGCCAAGGGTCATTCCCTCCTGGTTCACGGACCTAGACACGACGTCTCTTGGGAGCCCGACAGCCATTGTGCGGAATCGGAGTCACATCGCGGATGACCGTGATGTTGAATCCGGCGCTCTGCAGAGAGCGCAACGCCGACTCCCGCCCGGAGCCCGGACCCTTCACATGTACTTGAACGTTGCGGACACCGCAATCCATCGCCTTCTTTGCCGCGGCGTCCGCCGCCATCTGAGCGGCGAATGGAGTACCCTTCCGCGAGCCTTTGAATCCCACCGCCCCGGCGCTCGACCAGGCCAAGACGTTGCCGACCTGATCCGTAATGGTCACCAGGGTATTGTTGAAGGTCGAGTGAATGTGCACCACTCCTTCGCTGACGACGCGCTTCTGCTTCTTGCGCTTTGCGGGTTTGTCGCCGGTCTTGGTTGTCGAACTCTGCTGCTTCGCCATTCGAGCTCCTCAAATATGCGTCACCCCTTGGAAGGAGGTGGCTTCTTCCCGGCGATCGCGCGCCGCGGCCCCTTGCGCGTCCGCGCGTTACTGTGCGTGCGCTGCCCGTGAACCGGCAGATTCCTCCGGTGTCGCAGTCCCCGGTACGTACCGAGATCCATGTGGCGTTTGATGTTCACGGCGATGTCACGGCGCAGGTCGCCCTCCACCTTATAGCCTTGGTCGATGATCTGGCGGATCTTGACCACCTCGTCGTCCGTCAACTCGTCGCTCTTCTTCTCCTCGTCGACGCCTGCTTTGTGGAGGATCTCCCTCGAGGCAGAACGTCCAATGCCGTACAGATAGGTCAGCGCGATTTCCACGCGCTTGTTTCGCGGCAGATCCACTCCGGCAATGCGTGCCATGATCGACTCCCTAGCCCTGCCGCTGCTTGTGGCGGGGGTTGGTGCACACGACGCGCACGACACCGTGGCGACGGATGACCTTACAGTTTTTGCAAAGGGCCTTGATCGACGCTCTGACTTTCACGATTCTCTCCTACAGCCCAACCGGGATCTTAGCCGCCCGGTCAGAGCTGTCTCGGGGCACAGGGCGCTTACGGGTAATAGCCACGGGATGCTCGAATTGGCCGGTCGATGCCCGTCGCGCGTCACCACCGTCCAGCCATCCACCTTGATGCGAACCTCAGGATCACCCGCGTTGAATATGACTTCACTCGTCAGTCCGCGCAACACGGCCAGCACTTCTGCGACGATGACGTTCGCGTACCGTATGCTCGCGATCTCGCCGGATGATTTGAGCGCGATCATCCGGCCGCCCCGTTCATCTGAGCAAGGATCCGCTCCAGGATATCGCTGCTCGCCCCCAAGCCGTCGACCTCTCTCAGAAGACCGCGCGCCCGGTAGAAGTCGCAGAGCGCCGCCCTGGTCTCCTCATACACATCGAGGCGGGCGCGAATCGTCTCCTCGCGATCGTCGGCGCGCTGGAAGAGGGGTCCACCGCAGCGGTCGCAGAAGCCCTCGCGCTCCGGAGGGTCGAACTTGACATGGAACATGCTGCCGCAGTTGCGGCAAGTGCGGCGCCCACTGAGGCGCTCAACCAAGTCGTCGCGCGGCACCAGAAGATTGACGACGTGATCCAGCGCCAGCTTTCTACGGTTCAGCATCGACTCCAAGACGGTCGCCTGCGTCGGATTCCGTGGGAAGCCGTCGAACAGGAAGCCTCGCTCGCAGTCGCCAGCGCCGAGTCTCTCTTCGATAATGTTGATCACGAGTTCGTCCGGGGCCAATTCGCCCCTCTCCATGAATTGTTTCGCAACGCGGCCCAACTCCGTCTGCTTGACTACCGCCGCCCTCAAAAGGTCGCCTGTGGAAATGTGCGGAATCGAGAGTCGCTTAGAGATGAGCTGGGCCTGAGTTCCCTTGCCGGCACCCGGCCCTCCAAGCAGCACTACGCGCATCGAAACCCCGGCGGCCACCCGGTCAGCAAAACGCCGACTGCGCCGAAGCGGTTCGCGCCCCCGCCTTCTCGCGTGTGGACCGCAGGTCTCGTCGACGTAGCCATGCTCGCTTCCGTTTTCATCCGTGTCGCGTTCGGCCGGACTCAACCTCCTCGCCGGCCGCGCAACCTCCCGCGTCGCATGAATCCCTGGTAGCTTCGCGTCAACATGTGGGTTTCGATCTGTGCGACCGTGTCGAGTGCCACGCCGACGACGATCAGCAGAGCGGTACCGCCGAAGTAGAAGGGGACGTTGAACCGGCGAATCAGGATCGACGGCAACACGCAGACCGCGGCGACGTAGATCGCACCTCCCAAGGTGATCCGTACCAAGACGCGGTCGATGTAATCCGCCGTCCGTTGACCCGGTCGGATGCCCGGAATGAAGCCCCCGAATTTTTTCATGTTCTCAGCCACGTCGCTCGTATTGAACGTGACCGCCGTATAGAAGTAACAGAAGAAGACGATCAGACCGATGTAGACGACCGTGTACAGAGCCTGCCCAGGGGACAGGTAATCCGCGAGTTGCTTGGCCCAAGGGTGAGCGACGAAGCTCGCGATGGTGGCCGGAAAAACTAGCAGGGACGAGGCGAAGATCGGTGGGATCACGCCAGCGGTGTTTACCTTGAGTGGGAGGTGCGAGCTTTGCCCGCCGTACATGCGCCGTCCGACGACTCGCTTGGCATACTGGACAGGAATTCGCCGCTGTCCGCGTTCGACATAGATGATGAACGCCACGACTGCAACCATGAACCCAGCGAGAATCAGGAGGACGAGAGGCCCTAGCTCTCCTTCGCGAACGAACTGCGCTGTGGTCGCGGCGGCGGACGGCATGGCGGCGACGATGCCCGCAAAGATGATGAGCGAGATGCCGTTGCCGATCCCGCGCTCGGAAATCTGTTCCCCCAGCCACATCAAGAAGGCGGTTCCCGAGCTGAGAGTGATGATGGTCATGATGCGGAATGACCAGCCCGCGTTGTAGACGACGGGGGCGCCGCCCGGCGACGTCACCTTTTCGAGTCCGATGCTGATGAAGAGGCTCTGAATGATTGAGAGAATCACGGTGCCGTAGCGGGTGTACTGCGTGATCTTGCGACGTCCGGCCTCGCCCTCTTTCGACAGCCTTTCCAGGTGGGGAATGACCACGGTCATCAGCTGCAGGATGATCGAGGCGCTGATGTAGGGCATGATCCCGAGCGCGAAGATCGAGAATTGCTCGAGAGCCCCTCCGGAAAACAGATTCACCAACCCAAGCACCGAGTTCCGGACCTGATCGAAAAACTCAGCCAGGGCACGGCCGTCGATCCCGGGCGTCGGGATGGCTACCCCGACGCGGTACACGGCCAGCATCGCGAAAGTGAACAGCAGTCTTCGCCGCAGCTCCGGAATACGGGAAGCGTTTTGGAACCCCTCAAGCACGTTCGATCACCTCGGCGCTTCCGCCCGCCGCCTGGATGTGCGCCTTCGCGCTATCGCTGAATGCGTGCGCCTTTACAGTCAACGGCTTCGTCAGCTCGCCCTGTCCCAGCACCTTGACTTCCTGCCCGCGTCGAACCAGACCGCTGCTGACCAGCGACTCGAGATCCACCACGGCCCGGCTCTCGAACCTCACCTCGAGTTCCTTCAAGTTGACGATGGCGAATTCCCGGCGAAAAGGGTTCCGGAATCCTCTTTTGGGAAGGCGCCGCTGCAACGGCATTTGGCCTCCCTCGTAGCCGGGGGGCGTATTCCCCCCGGAGCGAGCTCCGCGGCCCTTGTGCCCACGGCCTGCGGTCTTACCTTGACCGGATCCCGGGCCCCGCCCGAGCCGCTTGCGCTTCTTGGTTGCGCCCTTCGCCGGGGACAGATTGCTCAAGTCCATCACTTATGACTCCAAACGCACCAAATGGGCGATCTTCTTGATCATCCCCGAGGTGGCCGGATTTGCCTGCACCGTTACAGTCTTGCCGATGCGGGTCAATCCGAGACCGCGCAACGTCCGTCGCTGGCGCTGCGTCTGTCCAATGGGGCTGCCGGTCAGCGTGATCTTCGTGGTCTTGCCTTCGGTCATTGCCGCCTCACGCGCTCAATTCCTCGAGACTCTTACCGCGCCGGGCCGCCACTTCCTCGGGCGTCTGCAGCTCCGCCAGCGCCGCGATCGTCGCTTTGACCATGTTGTGTGGATTATGGGAGCCGATGCATTTCGTGAGCACGTTGCGCACTCCCGCCAGCTCGACGACCGCCCGCACACCGCCGCCGGCGATCACCCCTGTTCCCTC
Organism: uncultured bacterium; assembly: GCA_963721115.1. Classification (GTDB taxonomy): domain Bacteria; phylum Desulfobacterota; class Binatia; order HRBIN30; family CADEER01; genus CAVRIA01. The sequence continues at coordinate 790,244 of CAVRIA010000006.1, read as the reverse complement.
GCCCGCCGGCCTCAGCAACACGTGTCCAGCTCCGTAACGACCTTCAATCTCGAAAGGGATCGTCCCGCTCTGGATCGGCACGCTCACCAGAGCCTTCTTCGCCGCCTCGATGGCCTTGCGGATTGCCTCAGGGACCTCCTTGGCCTTGCCGAGACCGTAGCCCACGCGACCGTTGAAGTCCCCGACGACGACCAAGGCCCCGAAACTGAACCGGCGGCCACCCTTGACGACCTTGGCCACGCGGTTGATGTGGACTACTTTCTCCTTGAATTCCACCCCCTGAATTTCGATGCGCTCTCGGCCGCGACCAATCGCCATACACGTCTCCTCAGCACTTCAATCCGGCAGCACGCGCGCCCTCGGCGACCTCTTTCACTCGGCCGTGAAAGAGAAAACCGTTGCGATCGAACACCACCTCGTGAATGTTACGTTCCAAGCAGAGGCTCGCAACGAGCTCGCCGATGCGACGGGCCGCACCCCGGTTTCCGGTCGACGCCTCTCCCGACTTCATTGTCGACGCGGACACCAGAGTTCGCCCGCTGTCGTCCGAGATCACCTGAGCGTACATATGCCGATTGCTACGAAACACGCACAGTCGAGGCCGGCGGTCCGTGCCTCGCACACCGCGCCGTACGCGCTCCTGCCGTCGCTTGCGCGCTACTCGCTTCTCCGAAGTTGCCATGGCCTCCTACCTCGCGCCGGCCCCAGCGGCCTTCCCGGCCTTGCGCCGGATCCGCTCGTCCGCATACTTGATGCCTTTTCCCTTATACGGCTCAGGAGGACGAAGGCCGCGAATCTGAGCCGTCACCTCTCCGAGGATGTGCCTGTTGTTCGCCTGCACCGTTAGTACCGTTTGTCGTTCGACCGATGCCTGGACCCCTTCGGGGAGCTGGTAGACGATTGGGTGTGAGTAACCGAGGCTCAGGTGAATCGCCTGCCCCTTCACTTCGGCTCGATAGCCCACGCCCACGATCTCTAAGATACGCGTGAACCCGGTGCTCACGCCGACGACGATGTTGGCGAGCAGCTTGCGCGTCAGCCCGTGCAACGCCAGGCTCTCTCGCTCCTCGTTGATCCGCGTTACGGTCAGTACGCCATCCTCCAGCTTGGCCCTGATCTGGGGGGGCATGACGTGCCGTTCGCTGCCGAGCGGCCCTGTAATCTTCAGCGACTGGCCCTCTTGCTCGATGATGACCCCCGTGGGAATCGGGATCGGTAGCTTGCCAATTCGTGACATATCCGTCTCACCACACCGCGCAGAGGACCTCGCCTCCGACATTGCGTCGAACGGCTTCCCGGTCCACTAGGACGCCCAAGGGTGTGGACACGATGTTGATCCCCATCCCCCCGCGCACCGAGGGCATGGAGCGGGCCCCCACATAGTAGCGACGGCTGGGTCGACTCATCCGTTTCAGGCCCGTAATGACGGACCGCTGCGATTCATCGTAACGTAGCCAAACGCGAAGGTCCTGTTTTACGCCGCCCTTCTCGATGACGCTCACTTCCTTCAGAAAGCCCTCCGAAAGCATCACCCGAACCACGGATTCCTTGAGAACGGACCAGGGACAGTCGACGTACTCCTTCCGCGCCTGCGCCCCATTGCGCAGCCGGACGAGCAGATCGGCTATGGGATCGGTCATGGACATACGCGTCGTCCTACCAACTCGCTTTGGTCAGGCCGGGAATTTGCCCCTTGCGAGCAAGATCCCTCAGGCAGAGCCGACACATGCGAAAGCGTCGATAAAAGGCACGCGGCCGGCCGCACAACGGACACCGGTTGTACTGTCGTACCTTAAACTTCGGTAGTCGTTGCGCTTTCACGCGAAGGCAAGTCTTGGCCACACATTCCTCCTATGCACGGAAGGGCATACCCAATGCACGCAGAAGCGACTTCGCCTCGGCGTCACTCTTGGCCGTCGTAACGATCGAAACAGTGAGCCCTCGAACCTTGTCGATCTTGTCGAGATCGATCTCAGGAAAAATGATCTGCTCCCGCACTCCCAGCGAATAATTGCCGTGCCCGTCGAACGAGCGGTCCGAAACCCCTCGGAAGTCTCGTACCCGTGGAAGTGCCAGGTTCATCAGCCGATCGAGAAATTCGTACATGCGAGGGCCGCGCAACGTAACCATACAGCCGATCGACATTCCTTCACGCAGCTTGAAGTTTGCGATCGCGCGCCGCGCCTTGGTCACTACCGGCTTCTGGCCGCTGATGGCCGTGAGTTCTACCACCGCAGAGTCCATCACTTTGGCGTTCTGAATCGCCTCCCCGAGCCCCATGTTCAAAACAACCTTTTCGATGCGAGGCACTTGGTTCACGTTCTTGTACCCCATCTCCGTCATGAGTTGGGGAATCATCTCGCGCTGGTAGCGTTCCTGAAGGCGCGCCATATCCCTACCCGTCGATCTGGTCGTGGCAACGCCGGCAGACACGCACGCTGCGACCGTCCTCGAGATGCCGTTTGCCCATGCGGACCGGCGCGTTGCACTTGTCACACATGATCATAAGGTTCGAAAGGTGAACGGGCGCCTCCTTCTCGACGATTCCTTGTGGGCTCTGCGGCCCCCGGGCCTTCGTGTGTCGCTTCACCAAATTCAAACGCTCGACGAGGGCCCGCCCAGACTCCGGCATCACACGGAGCACCTTGCCGGTCTTTCCGCGCTCGCGCCCCGTAATGACCATGACCATGTCGTCCTTCCTAATGTGCGCCCGCATCCTCCGCCTCCACTCAAAGCACTTCGGGCGCTAGAGACAGGATCTTCATGAACTGCTTTGCGCGCAGCTCTCGCGCAACCGGACCGAAGATACGCGTCCCGATCGGTTCCCGCTGGTTATCGATGAGCACGGCGGAGTTCGTGTCGAACTTGATGTACGAACCGTCCGTCCGTCCGACTTCCTTCGCGGTCCGCACGATGACGGCCTTCATTACGTCGCCCTTCTTGACCTTCGAATTCGGGCTCGCCTCTTTCACCGACACCACGATTATGTCCCCCAGCGAGGCGTACCTGCGCCGCGAGCCGCCCAGCACCTTGATGCAAAGCACTCGCCGCGCCCCCGAGTTGTCAGCCACGTCCAACACTGTTTCCGATTGCACCATTGTTTATCCCATCGGATCGGCACCCCGACCAGCCTCCCGTGTCAAATGGCCTTTTCGAGAATCGTGCGAACCCGCCAGCGCTTGTCTTTGCTCAAGGGCCGTGTTTCAGCAATCAGCACTCGGTCTCCGATGCTGCATTGGTTCTCTTCGTCATGCGCCTTGTAGTTCGCCCGTCGCTTCACAAACTTGTGGTATCGGGGATGCTTCACCAGCCGACGCACGGTGACGACGACGGTCTTGTCCATCTTGTCGCTGACCACGATCCCCTCTCGGACCTTCGATTTGCCGCGTATCATCGAACCTCCCCACCCCGGATTCGTCCCGCCTGAATCGTCTTGATCCGAGCGATGTCCTTCCTTGTGGTCTTCAGCGCGGCAGGGCTGTCCAACTGATTCGTCCCCCGGCGGAGTCGGAAGTGAAACAAGCTCTCCTTGAGCTCTCGCTCCTTCACCGCCAGTTCCTGATCACTCAACTCGCGCAATTCCCTAGCCCGCATGTTCGGCTCCTGCACGTCGGCAGAACTGCGTAGGAATGGACAGCTTGTGTGCGGCCAAACGCATCGCTTCTTTCGCAATCGCCTCGGTCACGCCTTCCATCTCAAAAATGACGCGCCCAGGCTTGATGACGGCCACCCATTGCTCCGGTGCCCCCTTGCCCTTTCCCATGCGCGTCTCCGCCGGCTTCTTGGTCAGCGGCTTGTCCGGAAAAACTCGTATCCACACACGCCCGCCACGTTTGATGTGGCGGGTCAGGGCGATACGTGCGGCTTCGATCTGGCGCGCGGAGAGCCAGCCGCGATCGGTCGCCTGCAACCCGTAGTCACCAAACGACAAGTCGGAGCCACGATACGCCGTACCGCGACGTCGTCCCTTCATTCTCTTGCGGTACTTGAGCTTCTTTGGTGCGAGCATGTCCCGTCTCGGCCGGCGCGATCAAACGCCCAGCGCCCCTTTCTGCTCTTCCTCGTGGCGAGTCAGAATCTCCCCTCTAAAGATCCAGGCCTTGACCCCGATTACACCGTAGGTGGTCTTCGCCTCCGCCAATCCATAGCTGATATCCGCGCGAAGGGTGTGCAAGGGGACCCGCCCCTCGCGATACCACTCCGACCGTGCGATCTCGGAACCACCCAACCGGCCGCTGCACTGGACCTTGATGCCCTGGGCCCCCATGCGCATTCCCCGGCTCACGGCCTCCTTCATTGCGCGGCGAAAGGCGACGCGGCGCTCAAGCTGTAGAGCGACGTTCTCGGCCACCAATTGGGCGTCGAGGTCCGGACGCCGCACCTCGTGGATGTTCAGAAAAGTCTCCTTCTCCGTAAGTCGAGCCAACTCCGCTTTCAGCTTGTCGATCTCGGCCCCTTTCTTTCCGATGACGATACCGGGCCGAGCGGTGTAGATGTTGATCTTGGCCTTGTTTGCCGCCCGTTCGATTTCGACCTTGGAGATGCCGGCGTGATAAAGGCGCTCCTTCAGGAAGCGCCGCAGCCGCAGATCTTCGTGCAAGAGGTCGTTGTAGTCGCGCCGGGCAAACCATTTCGAATCGCTCTGCTCGATCACCCCGAGCCGAAACCCCTTTGGATGAACTTTCTGTCCCATGCAGGCTCCTAGCTCTCCCTCTCGTCGACAACGACCGTCAGATGGGCCGTCCGCCGTCGAATCTGCGTAGCCCTCCCGTGGGCGCGAGGCATGAACCGCTTCCCGGTCGGCCCTTCGTCCACCGCGATGCTCTTGATGTACAACCGGTCGACATCCACGCCCTTGGTGTTCTCCGCGTTCGCAACCACCGATTTCAGCGTCTTCGCGACCATCTTGGCCGCCTTTTTCGGAACATGGTGCAGCAGACCGATGGCGTCGCCCACAGCCCTTCCGCGAACTAGGTCGGCCACCAGTCTCGCTTTGCGCGGCGCCACCCGCAGGTAGCGGCTCACAGCCCTCGTCTCCATCCTATTATGCCTTCGTGCCCTTTACTTCCGCCTTGCGGTCACCGGAGTGGCCGTGAAACGTCCGAGTCGGTGAGAACTCCCCGAGTTTGTGCCCAACCATGTTTTCGGACACGTACACGGGAATGAACTTGCGACCATTGTGCACGGCGAACGTGTGGCCGACCATCTCAGGCGTGATCGTCGAGCGACGCGACCATGTGCGGACGATGCGTTTTTCGCCCGAGGCGACGAGGGCGTCCACCTTCCGCAAAAGGTGTCCGTCGACGAAAGGCCCCTTCTTGACCGAACGTGCCACTACATCTCCTCTCAACCGCGCCGCTTGACGACGTACTTATCGGTGCGCGGATTGTACCGGGTGCGGTATCCCTTGGTCGGCTTGCCCCATGGGGTCTGCGGATGATTTCCCTTCGACTTGCCTTCCCCGCCGCCGTGCGGATGATCGACTGGGTTCATGGCCACACCGCGCACCTTGGGCCGCCGCCCCAGCCAACGACTGCGCCCGGCCTTGCCGAGCGACAAGTTCGCCTGATCGGCATTTCCGACCTGTCCGATCGTCGCTCGACAGCTCCCCTGCACCAACCGCAACTCTCCGGATGGCAGCTTGAGAAGGGCGCTCTTGCCTTCCTTGGCCATGAGCTGAATCGCCGCACCCGCGCCACGTCCAAGCTGCCCACCTCGCCCGGGTCGCAGTTCGACATTGTGCACGGTCGTCCCGAGCGGAATTTGCAACAAGGACATCGCGTTACCAGGCTTGATGTCTACTCCGGGGCCCGCCATGACAGAGTCGCCAACGCGCAGACCAATGGGCGCCAGAATATAGCGCTTGTCGCCGTCGGCATAGTGCAACAAGGCCAGCCGCGCCGATCTGTTGGGGTCGTACTCGATCGCCGCCACGCGTGCCGGCACGCCGTCCTTGACGCGCTTGAAGTCGACCAGCCGGTAGCGTCGTTTGTGTCCGCCGCCCCGATGACGCGCTGTCATGCGGCCCTTGCCGTTGCGACCGCCGCTACGTCGCTGTGGCTCGAGCAGGCGTCGCTCCGGTTTCTTCTGCGTCAGATCGCTGAAGTCAACAACGGTCTGGTCGCGGCGGCCCGGCGAGGTCGGTCTGTACTGACGGATTGGCATGCCCTACCCTACGGTGTCGAAGAAATCGATTCGCTGCCCCTCGGCGATGGTGACGTAGGCCTTTTTCCATGCCGGCTTGCGGCCGACAGTTCGCCCTACCCGACGGGTCTTGCCCAGATAATTCACGGTGCGCACCTTTTCGACGTGAACCTTGAAGAGCGTTTCGACAGCGCGCCGTATTTCTTGCTTGTTAACCTCGCGCCGCACGCGAAAAATGAACTGGTTCGCCTCCTCGTTGACCATCGTCCCTTTTTCGGTGATCAGCGGAGACGAGATGACGTCGTAGATTTCCTTCACGGCGCGACCCTCCCACCCAATGCATCCACGGACTCCCGCGTCAGGACCAAATGCTGGTAACGCAATATGTCATATACGTTCGCACCTTCCGTGCGCAGCACCTTGACCTTCGGCAAATTACGGGAGGCCCGCTCGAGACTGAGGTTACCTCCCTCAATGATGAACAACGCACTTGAGATCCCGAGGTCCTCGAGCATCTTGGCGACGAGTTTCGTTTTCGCCGGCGTGATTTCAATCTTGTCCAAAACGACCAGACGGTCGTCCCGCGCCTTCATGGCCAGTGCCGCCCGCAGTGCAGCCTTTCGAGCACTCGACGGGAGCCGGTACGAATAATCGCGGGGTTGCGGACCGAAAACCGTTCCTCCTCCAACCCATATCGGGGATCGACTGCTTCCCGAACGGGCCCGCCCCGTCCCCTTCTGTCGCCAAGGCTTCTTGCCGCCACCGCGGACGAGGCCCTTGGTTTTCGTCGCTGCCGTGCCGGCGCGGCGATTCGCCCTCTGCATCTTGATCATTTCATAGATGAGGTGGCGCCGTACAGGGCCATCAAAGACTCCAGCCGGCAGGCTCATCTCACCCACAGGTTCCTTATTTTGAGCGAGGACGGGGACTGTCACCGAATCAACCATGTTTCATCACCTTCACTGCCGGCTGGACCAGCAGAACCCCACCGCGCGATCCGGGGACTGCCCCGCGAACGAGCAACAAGTGCTCGGCGGATCGAACGGCCACGATTTGCAGATTCTGCGTGGTAACGTTCGCGTTGCCGTACTGCCCCGCCATGCGCTTGCCCTTGAACACACGGCCGGGGAAGGATCGGTTGCCGATCGATCCACCGTGGCGAAAATACTCGTGCGTCCCGTGGCTTGCCGGAAACCCGCTGAATCCATGACGTTTGACGACGCCACTGTAACCGCGCCCCTTCGAGATACCCGTCACATCGATCAGATCGCCCACCTTGAAAAGGCCATCGACGACGACTTCGTCCCCTGGAGACAGGTCACGCTGGTCGTGCTCGAGCCGGAACTCTCTCAGGACCTGAAACACGCCTTTACCGACTTTCAAGCAATGCTGACGGTAGGCCTTCGTCGCGCGCTGTGACTTCTTCTCGCCGAAGCCGAGTTGCACGGCCGTGTACCCGTCCGTTGGTGCCGCCTTGGTTTGCACCACCGTGCAAGGTCCCGCCTGAATCACGGTGACCGGCACCAGCTCGCCCTCCGTCGTGTAGACCTGGGTCATCCCCAGCTTCTTGCCGATCAGTCCCAGCATCACAGATCTCGTTCTATTCCCTTACGCACTCGGCACTTCGGCTCACTGAAGCTTGATCTCGACGTCCACGCCGGCCGCCAAGTCGAGCTTGCCGAGGGCATCGATCGTCTGCTGAGTCGGATCGAGAATGTCGAGGAGCCGCTTGTGAGTGCGGATCTCGAATTGCTCACGCGACTTCTTGTCCACGTGAGGCGAGCGATTCACCGTAAATCGTTCGATCCGCGTCGGCAGAGGGATCGGACCAGCCACCCTTCCACCCGTGCGACGAACGGTTTCGACAATTTCGCGCACGGACTGGTCGAGCAACCGGTGATCGTACGCTTTGAGGCGGATCCGGATTTTATCGTTCATGAGAAGCGCGACTCAGGCGACGATCTTGGTGACGACGCCGGCACCAACGGTGCGCCCGCCTTCTCGAATGGCGAAACGCAAGCCCTCTTCCATCGCAATCGGCATGATCAGCTCGACGGTCATCTTCACGTTGTCCCCCGGCATCACCATCTCCGTCCCGCTCGGCAACGTCGCCACCCCCGTCACGTCCGTCGTCCGAAAATAGAACTGCGGCCGATAACCGGTGAAAAACGGCGTGTGCCTGCCCCCCTCCTCCTTCGTCAAAATGTACACCTCCGCCTCGAATTGCGTATGCGGCGTGATCGAACCCGGCTTCGCCAACACCTGCCCCCGCTCGATGTCCTCCCGCTTGATCCCGCGCAACAAACACCCGATGTTATCCCCCGCCTGCCCCTCGTCCAGCAGCTTGCGGAACATCTCCACCCCGGTCACCACCGTCTTGCTCGTCGGCCGGATCCCAACGATCTCCACCTCCTCCCCCGTCTTCACCTTCCCCCTATCCACTCTTCCCGTAGCCACCGTCCCGCGTCCGCTGATCGAAAATACGTCCTCCACCGGCATCAAAAACGGCTTGTCCACGTCCCGCTCCGGCTGCGGAATGTAGCTGTCCACCGCGTCCATCAACTGCCGGATCGCCTGTGCGCCCATCTCCCCCTGGTCCCCTTCCAACGCCTTCAACGCGCTGCCGCGGATGATCGGAATGTCGTCCCCGGGAAACTCATACTTCGACAGAAGCTCCCTGACCTCCAACTCCACCAGATCCAGCAGCTCCGGATCGTCCACCATGTCCACCTTGTTCATGAACACCACGATCGCCGGCACCCCAACCTGCCGCGCCAACAAGATGTGCTCGCGCGTCTGCGGCATCGGCCCATCACTGGCCGCCACCACCAAAATCGCCCCGTCCATCTGTGCCGCGCCCGTGATCATGTTCTTGATGTAGTCCGCGTGCCCCGGACAGTCCACGTGCGCATAGTGCCTCTTTGCCGTCTCGTACTCCACATGCGCCGTCGAAATCGTGATCCCCCGAGCCTTCTCCTCTGGCGCCTTGTCGATCTGGTCGAACGCCACGAACTGCGCCGTCCCCCCTTCCGCCAATACCTTCGTGATCGCCGCCGTCAATGTCGTCTTCCCGTGGTCGATGTGCCCAATCGTCCCAATGTTGCAATGCGGCTTCGTTCGCTCAAATTTCGCCTTCGCCATCGTTACTTCCTCCCGCGCCGCTGGCGGCAGTTATGCCCCTACGGCCTTCGCCATGATCTCTTCCGAGATCATCTGTGGGACCGGGTCGTAATGCGAGAACTGCATCGTGTACGTCGCTCGACCTTGAGTCGCGGACCGCAGGTCGGTGGCATACCCGAACATCTCCTTCAAAGGCACGCGTGCTGAGATCACCGTTGCTCCCGCACGTGCCTCCATCCCCTGAATATGTCCGCGGCGGCTCGCTAGGTTGCCCATCACATCACCCATAAACTCTTCGGGCACGACGACCTCGACCGACATTACGGGCTCCAGCAGAATGGGCGCAGCCTTGCGCGCCGCATCCTTCAGAGCCATCGAACCTGCAATTTTGAAGGACATTTCCGAGGAATCCACTTCGTGATACGAGCCGTCAAGGAGAGCGACCCTGACGTCCACCATTGGGTAGCCCGCCAAAACGCCTCCCTCCAGCGCTTCTCGAACCCCGCGCTCGACTGGCGCGATGTACTCTCGTGGAATGACGCCGCCCTTCGTGGCGTCCACGAACTCGAAGCCTTGTCCGGCCGGCAATGGTCCGACTTCGATCACCACGTGCCCATACTGGCCGCGGCCGCCAGTCTGACGAATGAACTTCCCCTCCTGCTTGACCTTCTTCTGGACCGTCTCTTTGTATGCCACCTGGGGCCGGCCAACGTTCGCATCGACTTTGAACTCGCGCAGCAACCGGTCGACGATGATCTCCAGATGTAACTCGCCCATCCCCTTGATGATGGTCTGACCGGTCTCCGGCTCGGTTTCGACCCGGAAAGATGGGTCTTCAGTGGCGAGCTTCTGCATCGACACTCCCAGGCGCTCCTGGTCTGCCTTCGTCTTTGGCTCGATCGCAATCGAGATGACCGGTTCAGGAAAATCGATCGACTCGAGAACGATCGGATGAACGGCGTCGCAGAGCGTATCGCCAGTAGTGGCCTCGCGCAGACCGACAGCAGCGGCAATGTCCCCCGCGTACACTTCTTTGATCTCCTCGCGCTTGTTTGCGTGCATCTTGAGGAGTCGACCGATGCGCTCTTTCTTTCCGCGGGTCGCATTGAGAACGTGGGCACCGGCTTCGATGTGCCCCGAATAGACCCGAAAAAAGGACAGCGTCCCGACGTAGGGATCGGTCATGATCTTGAAAGCCAGCGCCGCGAAGGGCGCCTGGTCATCAGCCTGTCGCGTCTCTTCCTTTTCCGTGTCCGGGTTCACCCCCGTCACCGCCGGTACGTCCAGAGGCGACGGGAGATAGTCGACGACCGCATCGAGAAGCGGCTGCACACCGCGGTTCTTGAAAGCTGACCCACACAGCACCGGCACCAGCTTCAATTCCAAGGTAGCCTGGCGCACTGCCGCTCGTATCTCGCTCTCGGCAATCGCCTCCCCTTCCAGATATTTCTCCAGTAATTTCTCGTCGACATCGGCGACCGCTTCGAGTAGACGCTCGCGCTGCTGCTCGGCGCGCGGACAATCCGATTCCGAGATTTCCTCGAACCGGTATCGGGCTCCAAGGCTGTCGTCGTCCCAGAGAACAGCCTTCATGGAGATCAGATCAATGATCCCGCGGAAGTGTTCTTCATGCCCGATAGGTAGCTGGATGGGCACCGGATTGGCACCGAGGCGCTCGCGGATCATTGAGACACCACGATCGAAATTGGCCCCGATGCGGTCCATCTTGTTGATGAATGCGATTCGAGGGACCTTGTACTTGTCCGCTTGGCGCCACACGGTCTCGGACTGCGGCTCAACGCCGCCCACGGAACAAAACACGGCCACTGCGCCGTCGAGAACACGCAGGGAGCGCTCGACCTCGATCGTGAAGTCCACATGCCCTGGAGTATCGATGATGTTGACCCGATGCTCGCGCCAAAAACAGGTCGTAGCAGCCGACGTGATCGTAATTCCGCGCTCCTGCTCCTGGACCATCCAGTCCATCGTCGCCGTGCCCTCGTGGACCTCGCCGAGCTTGTAGTTGATCCCGGTGTAATAGAGGATGCGCTCGGTCGTCGTCGTCTTTCCGGCGTCGATGTGAGCCATGATGCCGATATTGCGAGTGCGTTCGAGCGGTACTTGGCGCGCCATAAATGATGAAAACGCGAGCGGCCGTAGCATGCCGCTCGCGTTTTTCCTTCCTCCGTGATCGAGCTTACCAGCGGTAGTGCGCGAACGCCTTGTTGGCCTCCGCCATCCGGTGTGTATCGTCCTTCTTCTTCATGGCCGCCCCACGACCGTTCGCTGCGTCGATCAACTCGCCCGCAAGGCGATCAGCCATGGATTTTTCGCTCCGCCCTCGCGCGTACTGGACCAACCAGCGCATCCCCAGGGACAGCCGGCGGACGGGGCGCACTTCCACGGGAACCTGATACGTCGCACCGCCTACGCGCCGGGATCGGACCTCCACGCTAGGGCGAACGTTCTCCAGCGCCCTCCGGAAGATCGCGACCGGATCCTCCTTGGTTCGCTCCGACACGACGTCGAGGGCGTGATAGAAGATCCCTTCCGCAACGCTCTTCTTTCCGCCTTCCATCATCGTGTTGATGAACTTGGTCACGGACCGATCATGAAATTTCGGATCGGGAAGGACCTCCCTGCGTCTCACCTCTCCCTTGCGCGGCATGCTAGCCTCGGTCCATCATTTCGGACGCTTTGCGCCGTACTTCGATCGCCCCTGCTTGCGATCCTGCACCCCAATCGAATCGAGCGTACCGCGGATGATGTGATACCGAACGCCGGGAAGGTCCTTCACACGGCCACCTCGGATCAGCACCACCGAGTGCTCCTGAAGATTGTGTCCGATCCCTGGGATATAGCTCGTCACCTCGATACCATTGGTCAAACGAACGCGAGCGACCTTACGGAGAGCAGAGTTCGGTTTCTTCGGAGTCGAGGTGTACACACGAGTGCAGACACCCCGCTTCTGCGGAGATGCCTGCAGGGCCGGCGCGGCCGTCTTCGGTCGCGGCCTCGCCCGCCCCCGTTTCACCAATTGGTTGATCGTCGGCATATCGCTCCAATTTGAGGATTCGCAAATGAAACTGTAGTCTTTACCGAACCACCCGACTCGTGTCAACCCTAGCCCTCGATGGCCTCGACAACGATAGGGGCCGCATCCTCACCCGTTCCCGGTTCCGCTCCGCGCACACGCAGTTCCATCGTTCGGTACTGAGGGACTCCCGTACCGGCGGGAATGAGCCGACCCATGATGACGTTCTCCTTGAGGCCCACCAAGTGATCCACTTTCCCGTGAATCGCCGCCTCCGTGAGAACCTTGGTCGTTTCCTGAAAGGACGCCGCCGAAATGAAGCTTTCGGTCGACAGGCTGGCTTTGGTGATTCCGAGCAACAACGGCTCGGCAATCGCGGGCTCCCCCTTTTCGGCGAGGACTCGCTGGTTTTCTTGTTCGAAGCGCCACTTCTCGACTTGATCGCCGACGAGGAACTCCGTGTCCCCGACTTCCTTGATGCGAACGCGGCGTAGCATCTGCCGCACGATCACTTCGATGTGCTTGTCATTGATGCGCACACCTTGCAGGCGGTAGATCTCCTGCACCTCGTCCACGAGGTATTTCGCGAGGGCTTTCTCGCCAAGGATCGTCAGGATGTCGTGCGGATTGGGAGACCCGTCCATCAGAGCTTCGCCCGCACGTACCGAATCGCCCTCATGGACGCTGATGTGCTTCCCCTTGGGAATCAGGTATTCGCGTGGCTCGCCCACCTCCGGCGTGACGACGACTTTGCGCTTCCCCTTGGTGTCCTTGCCGAACGACACTGTGCCGTCGATTTCACTGATGATCGCGAACTCTTTTGGCTTACGGGCCTCGAAGAGCTCCGCCACCCGCGGAAGACCGCCCGTGATGTCTTTGGTCTTGGTGGTTTCCCGGGGGATCTTGGTAATGACGTCACCGGCGGATACGGTCTGTCCCTCGGCTACATTGATGTGGGCGCCTACGGGCAGCAAGTATCGCGCGAACGCTTCGGAACCTGGCAATCGAGCCGTCTTGCCGTCCTTGTCCTTGATGGACACGCGTGGACGCTTGTCGAGATCCTTACAGTCGATGATCACCCGGGTGGAAAGGCCGGTGCGTTCGTCGACCTTCTCCTCCATTGTCACGCCATCGGCGATGTCACCGAACTTCACCGTTCCGCTGACTTCCGTGAGCATCGGAATCGTGTACGGATCCCACTCGGCAATCAGCTGGCCCATCTTCACTTGATCCCGGTCCTTGAGCTTGAGCTTGGCGCCGTAAACGATCGAGTAGCGTTCGCGTTCTCGCTCACGCCCGGGCTCGGGAACCTCCACGATTGCAACTTCTCCATTGCGGTTCATCACCACCAAATCGCCGTCTTTGTTCATGACCGTGCTTAGGTTGATGAACTTTACAATACCCTCGTTGCGCGACTCGAGAGTGGTCTGCTCCGCACGTCTGCTGGCGGTGCCTCCGATGTGAAACGTCCTCATCGTCAGCTGTGTACCAGGCTCGCCAATCGATTGAGCCGCGATCACGCCGATGGCTTCTCCGAGGTTCACCATGTGACCGCGAGCCAAGTCGCGACCATAGCACCGGATGCATACCCCCTGACGGGACTGACAGGTGAGTACGGAGCGAATCTTGACCCGCTCGAGGCCCGACTCCTCGATCGCTCGCACTTTCTCTTCGGTGATCTCCTCGTTCGCCTTCACGAGAACGTCGTTCGCGTAAGGGTCACGGATCTCCTCCAAGGCGACGCGACCGAGAACTCGATCTCCCAGCCCCTCAATGATCTCACCACCCTCAACCAGCGGCGTCATCTCGATTCCGTCGAGCGTTCCACAATCCTCTTCGGTGATGATGGAATCCTGCGCCACATCAACGAGACGGCGAGTCAAATAGCCTGAGTTCGCCGTCTTCAAAGCGGTATCCGCAAGCCCCTTGCGCGCACCATGAGTCGAGATGAAATACTGCAACACGGTGAGCCCTTCGCGGAAGTTGGCAGTAATAGGCGTCTCGATGATCTCGCCGGAGGGCTTTGCCATCAAGCCACGCATACCCGCGAGCTGCCGGATCTGCTGAGCGCTGCCGCGCGCGCCCGAGTCGGCCATCATGAAGATCGGGTTGAAACTGGTGACGGTCAGCCGCTGCCCCTTCTCGTCGATGACGGTATCGGTCGCCAGCTCGCGCAGCATCTCATCCGCAATCCGGTCCGTCACCTCGGCCCAGATGTCGACCACTTTGTTATAGCGCTCGCCGTCCGTGATCAGACCCTTATTATACTGATCCTCGATCTCCCGTACGGCGCCCTTCGCTTGATCCAACAGCTTCGGCTTCTGAGGAGGAATCACCATGTCACCAATTGCGATCGAGATCCCCGCCCTGGTAGCGTAATCGAAGCCGAGGTCTTTCAGTTTGTCCGCGAAGATGACCGTGGCCTTGTTCCCCGAGAGTCGGTACGCTAGATCGACGAGGCCACCGAGCTCCTTCTTCTTCATCACGCGGTTCACTTCCGAGAAGGGAATCTCCGGAGGAACGATCTCGTACAAAAGAACCCGCCCTACGGTCGTTTCGACTCGCTGCCCGTCGATTCTCACGCTGATGGGCGTGTGGATTCCCACAGCCCCATGGTCGTAGGCGATGCGTACTTCCTCCATGTTCGAGAAGCGCTTTCCCGCATCCGTGACCTCCGGACGTTCACGCGTCATGTAATATAGGCCCAGGACAATGTCCTGTGTCGGCACGATGATCGGCTTCCCATTCGCCGGGGACAGGATGTTGTTGGTGGACATCATGAGAGCCCGCGCCTCGACCTGAGCTTCGACGGACAGCGGAACATGAACCGCCATCTGATCTCCGTCGAAATCCGCATTGTATGCGGCGCAGACCAGCGGATGAAGTTGGATCGCCTTGCCCTCGATGAGAATCGGCTCGAATGCCTGGATACCGAGTCGGTGTAAGGTAGGGGCGCGGTTGAGCAACACAGGATGCTCTCGGATCACCTCGTCCAGGATGTCCCAGACCTCGGGACGCTCCTTCTCGACCATCTTCTTGGCACTCTTGATGGTGGTGACGAATCCACGCTCCTCGAGTTTGTTGTAAATGAACGGCTTGAACAGCTCGAGGGCCATTTTTTTGGGAAGACCACACTGGTGCAAACGAAGCTCTGGTCCGACCACGATCACGGAGCGACCAGAATAGTCGACTCGTTTTCCCAGCAAATTCTGACGGAAGCGTCCACTTTTCCCCTTCAGCATGTCCGAAAGGGATTTGAGAGGTCTCTTGTTGGGTCCCGTGATCGCTCTTCCACGCCGGCCGTTGTCGCAGAGCGCATCGACCGCCTCCTGGAGCATCCGCTTTTCGTTGCGAATGATGATGTCCGGAGCGTTGAGCTCAGTGAGTCGCTTGAGCCGATTGTTGCGGTTGATCACTCGCCGGTAAAGATCGTTTAGATCCGAAGTCGCAAACCGGCCGCCGTCCAAAGGGACTAGTGGACGGAGATCCGGCGGAATGACCGGAATACATTCGAGAATCATCCACTCGGGGCGATTCCCGGACATACGAAAGGCCGAAACCACCTTCAGACGACGGGAGATCTTCTTGCGCTTGGCCTCGCTCGTGGCCTGTCGCATCTCCGCACGCAATTCCTGGGAAAGCTTCTCGATATCGATGTCCTTCAACAGCTTGCGGATCGCTTCTGCCCCCATCTCGGCCTGAAAGTCGTCTCCGAATTCCTCCCGAACCTTGCGGTATCTCCCCTCGCCCAGAAGCTCCTTGTATTCTAGGGACGTCTTCCCTGGATCCGTGACGACATACGACTCGAAATACAGTACCTTCTCCAGCTCCTTCAGAGTCATGTCCAAGAGGGTGCCGATCCAGCTGGGCAGGCTCTTGAGGAACCAAATGTGCGCGACAGGCGTTGCAAGCTCGATGTGGCCCATCCGCTCCCGGCGCACCTTCGACTGGATGACCTCGACTCCACACTTCTCGCACACGACACCTCGATGACGCATGCGCTTGTATTTCCCGCAGTTACATTCGTAGTCCTTGGTTGGACCGAAGATCTTAGCGCAGAAGAGCCCATCCCGCTCCGGTTTGAATGTCCGGTAATTGATGGTCTCCGGCTTCCTCACCTCGCCGTGCGACCACGAGCGGATCTTCTCCGGTGACGCGAGCGAGATCCGCAATGCGTTGAAGTTCAGCGGGTTCTTTGGCTTCTCGAATAGAGTGAAGAGATCTTCCATTTCTTCTCCCCGTGGCCCGCGGCTCAGGACGGCTCGCCCCTCTTTTCCTCAAGGAGTTCGACATCCAACGCTAGGCTCTGTAGCTCCTTCACCATGACATTGAAGGATTCAGGCAAGCCAGGTTCCAGCACGTTCTCGCCCTTGACGATGGCTTCATACATACGAGTGCGTCCTGCAACATCATCCGACTTGACTGTCAGCATCTCCTGTAGACTAAAGGCGGCACCGTACGCTTCGAGGGCCCACACCTCCATTTCCCCGAGACGCTGGCCACCGAATTGCGCCTTGCCGCCCAACGGCTGCTGTGTCACCAGAGAATACGGCCCCGTGGAACGGGCATGGATTTTGTCATCCACCAAGTGGTGGAGCTTCATCACATACATGATGCCAACCGTGACGGGCTGAGCAAAAGGCTCCCCCGTCCTGCCATCGAACAATCGCGTCTGTCC
Organism: uncultured bacterium; assembly: GCA_963721115.1. Taxonomy (GTDB): domain Bacteria; phylum Desulfobacterota; class Binatia; order HRBIN30; family CADEER01; genus CAVRIA01. The sequence goes on along the minus strand of CAVRIA010000006.1, from coordinate 773,268 downwards.
GGTTTTGGGCAGGCCGGCACGCTCCAACCACCCGAGCACCTCCTCCTCCGCGGCACCGTCGAAAACGGGCGACGCCACATGTATGCCCTTGCTCGCTCGCTGCGCTACGTGGACCACGTCTTCTTCTTTGAGACCGTCGATGAAGGACTCCAGTTCCTTGCCATACAGGTCTCGCAACTTTCGTTGTGTCGTCGCCACGCTCGTCTTTCCATTCGTCGACACATCTTGAGCGAGCTGTACGCCGAGAGAGCGCGCCGCCCAACCAAGATGAGTCTCCAGGATCTGACCGAGGTTCATGCGCGACGGAACCCCCAACGGATTGAGCACGACATCGACCGGTGCCCCTTCCTGGAGATACGGCATGTCCTCTTCGGGAAGGATCCGCGAAAGGACACCCTTGTTACCATGACGACCGGCCATTTTGTCACCGACCTGAAGCTTCCGCTTGATGGCGACAAAAACCTTCACCATCTTGATGACACCAGGGGGTAGCTCGTCGCCGCTCTTCAGGCGATCCAGCTTCTCTTGAAAGGCCATGCGAATTAGAGCCAACTGTTCTTGCATCGCCTCAACAGCGCGCGTCAGTTCCTCGTCGACCTTCTCGTCCCCGATCTTGATCTCGCCCCACAGGGACGGCGGAACCGCTTCGAAATCCTCTGACACAATTATCCTTCCCTTTGGAAGAATGACCCTCCGACTATCGTCGGTGAGTCGCGCCGCCGTTTCCTTCCCGATCAGGAGCTTCTTCAGTTTCTTGAGTGTAAGTTCGCGGATGATCCGCTGCTCGTCTTCTTGATCCTTCTCGAGCTTAGCGGTCTCGTCCTCTTCGATCAGCCGGCTCCGTTCGTCTTTCGTGACTCCCTTTCGCGAGAAGACTCGGGCATTGATGACCGTCCCTTCCACGCCAGGTGGAACCTTCAAAGACGTGTCTCGCACTTCGCCGGCCTTCTCGCCGAAAATCGCTCGAAGAAGCTTTTCCTCGGGAGAAAGCTGCGTCTCACCCTTCGGGGTGATTTTGCCGATCAGGATGTCACCCGGACGGACCTCGGCCCCGATTCGGATGATCCCGCTCTCATCGAGATCCTTTAGTGCCTCTTCACCAACGTTTGGAATGTCGCGCGTGATCTCCTCGGGACCGAGCTTGGTGTCACGGGCGACGCACTCGAACTCCTCGATGTGAACCGAGGTGAAGAAGTCCTCTTTGACGACACGCTCGCTGATCAAGATCGAGTCTTCGAAGTTGTATCCTCCCCACGGCATGAAGGCGACCAGAACATTTCTACCTAGCGCCAGCTCGCCCATCTCGGTCGACGATCCGTCCGCGATGACATCACCAGCGTTCACATGATCCCCTTCCACCACGATCGGGCGCTGGTTGATGCAGGTGTTCTGATTCGAGCGCTGATACTTGGTTAGGTTGTGGATGTCGACTCCCGGATCACGCGAGCCCCCGCTCGGCTTGTCTGCCCGTACGACGATTCGGGTCGCATCGACGTTCTCGACCACGCCATCACGACGAGCGATGACCGTCACACCCGAATCGCGCGCCACGACCTTTTCCATCCCCGTGCCTACGAGTGGGGATTCCGTACGCAGCAACGGCACCGCCTGCCGTTGCATGTTGGCCCCCATGAGCGCCCGGTTTGCGTCGTCGTTCTCCAAGAAGGGAATCAGTGACGCCGCAACGCTCACCAACTGATTTGGCGAGACGTCCATGAACTCCACCTCTTCCGGAGGTACCATGACAAATTCTCCGCCCCGACGGGCGGAGACCCGATCGATCGTGAACACTCCCCGCGCATCGACGGGAGCATTCGCCTGCGCAATGACGTGTTGCTCCTCCTCCAGTGCGGACAGGTAACGAACCCGATCGGTAACGCGGCCGTCCGTCACCTCTCGATAGGGCGTCTCGACGAAGCCAAACTCATTGACTCTCGCATAGGTGGACAGGGAGGCAATCAAACCGATGTTGGGCCCCTCCGGGGTCTCGATCGGACAAACGCGTCCGTAATGAGTAGGGTGGACGTCGCGAACCTCGAAACCGGCTCTCTCCCGTGTCAACCCCCCGGGCCCCAGAGCGGAGAGGCGCCGTTTGTGCGTGATTTCGGAAAGAGGATTCGTCTGATCCATAAACTGCGAGAGCTGGCTCGAGCCGAAGAACTCCTTGATCACCGCCGAAACCGGCTTGTAGTTGATCAACTCCTGCGGCATCAGAGTCTCGATGTCCTGCAGGCTCATTCGCTCCTTGATCGCCCGCTCCATTCGGACGAGGCCGATGCGGTACTGGTTTTCCACCAACTCGCCGACCGCCCGAACTCTGCGGTTGCCCAGATGGTCGATGTCATCGATCTGCCCGTTTCCGTTCTTGAGCTCGATCAAATAGCGCACGACCCGCAGGATGTCTTCACGCCGAAGAGTACCCTGTTCGAGGGGGGCGTCCAGACCCAGTCGGTGGTTGAGCTTCAGGCGTCCGACTCGCGACAGATCGTAACGCTCTGGATTGAAGAACAGATTATTGAAGAAGGTCGTCGCGGTTTCGATCGTAGGCGGGTCGCCTGGGCGGAGGCGCTTATAGATCTCTAGAATTGCATCCTCGGGGGAGGCTACCTTGTCTTGAAGAAGAGTATTTCGAAGAGAGGAACCGATATGAGCGTCGTCGAGCAGAAGGACCTCGACCTCGCGCACATTCGCTGCACGCAGCTGGTCGAGAATCTCGGTCGTGATCTCCTGGTTGCACTCCAGCAGCACCTCACCGGTCTTGGGATCTACGACGTCGTGGGCGGAAATGAGCCCGATCACTTCCTCGAGGGAGATCGGCACCTCTTTTACTCCGGAGCTTTCCATCTGCTTGATGGATGCCTTGGTAATCTTCCGACCTTCCTTGACGATGAGTTCGTTATTGGCGCCGCGAATGTCTCGAGTCGCCTTCGCTCCGACGAGTTGCTCGGGCTTAAACACCTTCGTCAGGCGGCTGTCGTCGAGGAGAATCGTGTCCTTCTTGTAAAAGTAATTGAGCAGGTCCTCCGTGGTCATACCCAAGGCGCGCAGCAGGACGGTAGCGTGGAACTTGCGCCGCCGATCGATGCGCACGAATAAGATGTCCCGAGGATCAAACTCGAAGTCGATCCAAGAACCGCGATAAGGAATGATCCGGGCCGAATACAGGAGTTTTCCGCTGGCGTGTGTTTTCCCCTTGTCGTGATCGAAGAACACACCGGGCGACCGGTGAAGCTGACTGACGATGACTCGCTCGGTGCCATTGACCATGAAGGTGCCATGCTCGGTCATGAGCGGGATCTCGCCGAAGTAGACCTCCTGCTCTTTGACGTTCTTGATCGATCGAGTGCCGGTCTCAGGATCCACGTCCCAGATCACCAATTGAATTGTGACCTTGAGAGGCGCCGCATAAGTCATCCCGCGTTCGTGGCATTCCTGGACCGAATATTTCGGCTCGCCCAGACCGTAGGCCACGAATTCCAACGATGCCGTCTCGTTGAAGTCCTTGATTGGAAAGACCGACCGGAAAACCCCCTGCAGGCCGGAATCGCGTCGCTCGCCGGCCGGAACACCCAACTGAAGAAACTCGTCGTAGGAGCGACGTTGAATTTCGATGAGGTTGGGGATGTTGACGATCTTGCTGATCTTTCCAAAATTCCGCCGCAGGCGGAGATTATGCGCTACCCGAACACTCATTCCTTCTCCTTATGACGGCCTGAACCGGGGCCACCACTCTACTTCAGCTCAGCCGTACCGCCGGCCTCCTCGATCTTCTTCTTCATCTCCTCGGCTTGCGCCTTGGGCACATCTTCCTTGATCGGCTTCGGAGCTCCATCGACCAGATCCTTGGCTTCCTTCAGGCCGAGGCTCGTCAGTTCGCGAACGACCTTGATGACCTGGATCTTCTTATCGCCAGATCCCGTCAACACGACGGTAAAGTCTTCCTTTTCGGCTTCAGCCGCTGCACCCGCGACACCGCCAGCGGCCGGTATCACTCCAGCAGCCAGAACGGGGGCCGCCGCCGCCTCGATGCCATAGACATCTTTGAGATAGTCGCCCAGCTCCTGGGCCTTCAGGAGCGTCAAACCCACGATTTTGTCACCTAGGTCCTTGACCTCGGCCGACCATTCCTTTCCACTCGCTTCGATCATTTCGTTCCTCCGTTTCCTTCCTTCGATTTTCACCCTAGGCGCTAGCGCCGTCCTCCGAGAGCTTCTTCACCAAGGCCTCGATCGCGCCGGCGATGCGCTGAGCGGAGCTCGCGACCGTCGATACCAGCCGCGAGGCGGGTGCTAATGCCTGGCGAGCCACTCGCGCCTGCAACGTCCTGACATCGGGCATCGAGGCGAACGCCTTGACTTGATCCGCAGGGAGCACTTGGCCTTCCACCGCCCCGCCGTCAACCTCCAACTTGCTGTTCTGCGCGGCAAACTCGACCAATGCTTTCGCAACCGCCACCGGATCATCATATCCGAAGATGAGACTTCGCGGCCCTTCGAGAAAGACCTGCAATCCATCGTATCTGGTCTCTTCCAGGGCCAGTCTAGTCAGAGTATGTTTTGCAACCTTATATTCGCCACCGACCGCCTTCAGGCTGGTGCGAAGGGAATTCGACTGTTCAACCGTCAAACCCAGGTTGGATGCTACGAGCGCGACACTGGCCCTGGCGAATCGTTCGTGTAGTTCAGCAACCGCCGCAACTTTCTGTTCGCGATTCACGCCGCCCTCCCCTATGCGGCCAGCGCTCGCACCGCCAGCGGGTTGACCTTCACCCCTGGGCCCATGGTGGTGCTCACAGCGACCGAGACGATGTAATTGCCTTTGGCCGACGCTGGCTTCGCTCGAATCAAGCTGTTCAGCACAGCCGTGGCATTGTCGTGCAAGCGCGCAGCGCCGAAGGAAGCTTTGCCGATGGGCACATGAACGATGCCGGCCTTGTCCACACGATACTCCACCTTGCCAGCCTTCAGTTCGGCCACAGCAGTAGCAACATCGAAGGTTACCGTGCCGACCTTGGGATTCGGCATCAGACCTCGTGGCCCCAGCACCTTTCCGATTCGCCCCACCATGCCCATCATGTCCGGCGTCGCAACTGCTTTGTCGAAATCAAGCCAGCCCTCATTGGCAATCTTTTTGACCAGCTCTTCGCCACCGACGAAATCGGCTCCCGCATCTTTCGCCTCGCGCTCCTTCTCGCCTTTGGCGAAGACGAGGACACGAACCGAGCGCCCCGTACCATGGGGCATCGAGACCGTGCCACGTACGTTCTGATCAGCCTGCCGCGGGTCCACCCCGAGGCGCACTGCCAACTCGATCGTCTCGTCGAACTTGCACGTCGCCAACTTAGCGATGAGCTCGACCGCCTCGTCAAGCCCGTATCGGTTATCGCGATCGACTTGCGCGTAGGCTGCCTTCAAACGTTTACTCATACGTCCCATTCTCGCTCCACCCTCAATCGACTACGTTCAACCCCACGCTCCGCGCAGTGCCCTCGACGGTACGGATCGCAGCTGCGAGAGAACCTGCCGTAAGATCTGGCCGCTTCAGCTGTGCGATCTCCACAACCTGCGCCCGTGTCACCGTCCCCACCTTGTTCCGCTTGGGATCCGCAGCCCCTTTTTCGATACCGGCCGCCCGCTTCAACAAGACCGACGCGGGGGGTGTCTTCGTAATGAAGGTGAAAGAACGATCTGCATAGACGGTAATCACCACCGGAATGATGATACCAGCCTGCGACTGGGTCCTGGCGTTGAACGCCTTGCAGAACTCCATGATGTTCACACCCCGCTGTCCCAATGCAGGACCGACTGGGGGACTCGGGTTCGCCTGCCCGGCTGGAATTTGCAGCTTGATTTCCGCGATGACTTTCTTCGCCACCTGACTCTCCTGTTTACCGTTTCGTCAAGCCTTCTCGACCTGTACAAAATCAAGCTCCACCGGCGTCGCGCGGCCAAAAATGCTGATCAACACCCGCAACTTGCCCTTGTCGGGCTTCACCTCTTCAACTACGCCGTTGAAATCCTGGAAGGGGCCGTCGACTACCTTGACGTGCTCACCGCTCTCGAACAGGACTTTGGGCTTGGGGCGTACCGCCCCCTCGGCCATCTGATCGGTGATCTCGCGGACCTCCGACTCCGAGATCGGCGCAGGTTGGGTAGCCCCTCCGACAAAGCCAGTTACCTTTGGAGTCGATTTGACGATGTGCCATGTTTCATCGTTCAACTCCATCTGCACTAGGATGTAGCCGGGGAAGAACATCCGCGAGGAGGTCTTCTTACGCCCCTTGACCAACTCGACCACTTTCTCGGCCGGAACCAAGATCTCACCGAACTCATCCTGTTTACCGAGAGCGCGGACCCTTTCCTCCAAGGCGGCCTTGGCCTTCTGCTCGTACCCGGAGTACGTATGAACGACGTACCATTCTTTTGTCATGGACGTCACTCAGCGCAGCAGGCTCTTGATGATTTGAGACAAGGCGTAGTCCACCACGCCCAAATAGAGAGCGACAATTCCCACAATGACCAGAACCACCATGGTAGCCGCATACGTCTCTTTCCGGCTGGGCCAATGGACCTTCTTCAGCTCGGCCCAGACCTCCTGCAGGAACGTCACCGAACGCGGTACCGCATCCCGTACCTTCGTCACTTGCTCTTGAAGAGTCATGGAACTATTCTCGAGTATGCGAACGGGCCAGGCAGGGCTCGAACCTGCAACCCCCGGATTTGGAGTCCGGTGCTCTGCCAATTAGAGCTACTGACCCGAGTGCGCCCCTGGGAAATTCACCGTAGCTGACAGCGAGCGCGTTCACACCTTCGCCTCTTTGTGGAGCGTATGTGACCGGCAAGAAGGGCAGAACTTGCGGAGTGCCAACTTCTCTGTCGTGCGCTTCTTGTTCTTGGTTCCCGTGTAGTTTCGCCGTTTGCATTCGTCACACTGGAAGGAGATGAGATCTCGCATACTGCCTCCGACTCAGGCGACGATCTTGGTGACGACGCCGGCACCAACGGTGCGCCCGCCTTCGCGAATGGCGAAACGCAAGCCCTCTTCCATCGCAATCGGCATGATCAGCTCGACGGTCATCTTCACGTTGTCCCCCGGCATCACCATCTCCGTCCCGCTCGGCAACGTCGCCACCCCCGTCACGTCCGTCGTCCGAAAATAGAACTGCGGCCGATAACCGGTGAAAAACGGCGTGTGCCTGCCCCCCTCCTCCTTCGTCAAAATGTACACCTCCGCCTCGAATTGCGTATGCGGCGTGATCGAACCCGGCTTCGCCAACACCTGCCCCCGCTCGATGTCCTCCCGCTTGATCCCGCGCAACAAACACCCGATGTTATCCCCCGCCTGCCCCTCGTCCAGCAGCTTGCGGAACATCTCCACCCCGGTCACCACCGTCTTGCTCGTCGGCCGGATCCCGACGATCTCCACCTCCTCCCCCGTCTTCACCTTCCCCCTATCCACTCTTCCCGTAGCCACCGTCCCGCGTCCGCTGATCGAAAATACGTCCTCCACCGGCATCAAAAACGGCTTGTCCACGTCCCGCTCCGGCTGCGGAATGTAGCTGTCCACCGCGTCCATCAACTGCCGGATCGCCTGTGCGCCCATCTCCCCCTGGTCCCCTTCCAACGCCTTCAACGCGCTGCCGCGGATGATCGGAATGTCGTCCCCGGGAAACTCATACTTCGACAGAAGCTCCCTGACCTCCAACTCCACCAGATCCAGCAGCTCCGGATCGTCCACCATGTCCACCTTGTTCATGAACACCACGATCGCCGGCACCCCAACCTGCCGCGCCAACAAGATGTGCTCGCGCGTCTGCGGCATCGGCCCGTCACTGGCCGCCACCACCAAAATCGCCCCGTCCATCTGTGCCGCGCCCGTGATCATGTTCTTGATGTAGTCCGCGTGCCCCGGACAGTCCACGTGCGCATAGTGCCTCTTTGCCGTCTCGTACTCCACATGCGCCGTCGAAATCGTGATCCCCCGAGCCTTCTCCTCTGGCGCCTTGTCGATCTGGTCGAACGCCACGAACTGCGCCGTCCCCGCCTTCCGCCAATACCTTCGTGATCGCCGCCGTCAACGTCGTCTTCCCGTGGTCGATGTGCCCAATCGTCCCAATGTTGCAATGCGGCTTCGTTCGCTCAAATTTCGCCTTCGCCATGAATCCAATCTTTCCTTCTGCGAGTTGAGAGCCCAGGAGCGGAATCGAACCGCCGACCTCGTCCTTACCAAGGACGTGCTCTAGCCAACTGAGCTACCTGGGCACCCGGGGTGGTTCTGGACCGCAAAATGCCCGGACGACGTGCCGTGTGCGCATTGTTGGCGAGGGAGGAAAATGGAGCGGGAAACGGGATTCGAACCCGCGACCCTCAGCTTGGAAGGCTGATGCTCTAACCAACTGAGCTACTCCCGCATACCTCATGTCTGTCGCCCTTGTCGTCGTTTCGCTGGCTGATGGTGGAGAGGGGAGGATTCGAACCTCCGAAGGCATACGCCGGCAGATTTACAGTCTGCTCCCTTTGGCCACTCGGGCACCTCTCCCCGGCATGGAGCCGATGGCCAGAATTGAACTGGCAACCTACTGATTACAAGTCAGTCGCTCTACCTTTGAGCTACATCGGCCCAACGGCATCTCACGGATCTTGCATGCCACGGTCACACTACCGCCTGGCGTGAAACCTGCTTTCTACCACCCACCCTGCCCTCTGTCAAGCAGCCCACGGCGAAGCAACTCGTACATGGCTATCGCACCGGCGACCGAAACATTCAGCGACTCCACGACGCGGGACTGGGGGATTGAGGCAACGAGATCGCAGCTTCTTCGCACCAGCGGTCTCAGGCCGGTTTCCCCTCCGAGCACCAGTGCCGGGCGCTCTGGAATGTTCATCTCGAACAGATTTTGGCCCTCCCGCGCCACAAGCGCAATGGCCCAATACCCTCGATCACGCAGGACATCCAGTGTTCGACAAATATTCGTCACCCGGCAGACCGATATGTCGTTCACTGCCCCGGCGGCAACCTTTTCCGCACTGGGAGTCAGACCAACGGCGCCATGTTTGGGGATCACTACGGCTCCCATCCGGACCGCCGCTGCGGTTCGGACGAGCGCCCCCAAATTGTGGGGATCTTGGATCTGATCGAGCACGAGAGGAGCCGAGAACGCATCATCCCCGCCTAGGGGGAACTCTCGATAGCGAAATGGTCCGGTCCGGGCTGCAACCCCCTGATGCGCGTCGGTACGGGTGAGAAGGCGCAGTGTTCTCTCATCCGCATCACGGGCAACGACGCTCGCCCGTTCCGCCGCCCGCAGGATGTCAACGCGCCGTCCGGAGGCGTTCGGAAGAAGTCTAAGTTCCCAGATGGAGCCGGGATCGACCAGCAGGCGTCTCAAGACCGCGTTGACCCCGTAAACCCACCGTTCCGCACCAGGGTGTCGATCCCCGGACGCCGCGTTTACAAGCTTCGCCCCTTTCACTACCATTCTCGGCTACGGTGAAGATCGTCGATCGCTACATCTTGAGGGAACTTTGCGTTCCCTTCATCCTCGGGATCCTGGTCTTCACCTCCATTTTGCTGATCGTTCGAATCCTCAAGCTCGTCGAATTGGTCGTCAATCGAGGTGTTCCCTTACTGCAGATTCTGAAGCTCTTCTCCTACATCCTGCCCGCGTTCCTTGAGGTGACCGTCCCAATGGCTCTCTTGCTCGCCACCCTGGTCGCCTTCGGAAGACTGTCGTCCGACAGCGAGATCATCGCGCTTCGGGCCTCTGGCGTCAGCCTCTACCGGCTTCTGGAGCCGGTCGGCCTCTTTGCCGGTGTGGTCACGATCTTGACCCTTGGGCTGTCCGTCTACGCCCGGCCGTGGGGCAATAGCCGTCTGCGAACCGGGCTGTACGAGATCGTCAAAGCTCGCGCCAGCGCGGGAATCAAACCGCACGTCTTCAACGACGAATTCGCCGGCCTTGTCATCTACGTCGATCACATCGAGCCTCCCGGAAACAACTTGGAGGGGATCCTCATCTCTGACACCCGCGATCAGAAGCTCCACAACACCGTATTCGCCCGCTCGGGAGTGCTGTTCTCCAGCGAAAAAACCCATACCCTCACGCTCAGACTCTTCAACGGGGGAATGTTCAGTGCCTCTGCCCGCAGCGGCGAATACCAGGACACTCGCTTCAAAACCTACGACATCAACCTCGACTTGGGTACAGCGCTCGCGCAGTTGAAGGCACGGCCGAAGGATGCCAGCGAGATGACCGTTCCAGAACTGAAGATAGCGATCGCTCGGAAGGCTGCCGCCGGCGAACCGAGTCTCGTCGAACGAGTAGAACTGCAGCGCAAGTTCTCGATTCCCTTTGCTTGTCTTGTTTTTGCCGCCTTGGGCGTGCCCCTCGGAATTCAACCAACCCGCGCCGTACACTCACGCGGTTTTTCGGTCAGCCTATCCCTCATTTTTCTCTACTATCTCCTGTTGACCCTTGGCCAGAACCTCGGAGAACGCGGAACGCTAGCTCCCCTTGTCGCGGTGTGGCTCCCCAACGTGATTCTTTCCGGCTTCGCAGCAATGCTGCTGGTGCGCGCCGCGAGAGAAACCGGGGCCGGACGACCCGCCCGCTTTGAATGCCTTCTTTCGCGACTCAGGCGTCGATTCCGACCGAACCGAGCCACCATCCTCTGATCAAAATGCAGGCGTCCCAATACTCGCCTCTTTCCGTGGTCAATCGGTACCTGACCTGGCAGTTCTTTGCGATCTTCCTACCAATGACTGCAGCATTCGTGCTGCTGTATATCGTCATCGATCTCTTCGACCGTCTGGATATCCTCCTCCGACACCAAGCGACCATCGGTGCGTCGATGCGATATTTCCTATTCAAGATCCCCCTGATGCTCACTCAGATCACCCCAGCATCGGTGATCTCCTCGGTTCTCCTAACCTTCGGTATCCAATCCCGCCGCAATGAGATCATCGCCTTCCGGGCAAGTGGCATAAGCCTAGGCCAAACAGCTGTCCCAATCATCGCCGCGTCGCTGCTCATCAGCGCAGGCGCATTCGTCTGGAACGAGACGGTGGTACCTTACAGCTCACGGGAATTTCAGTACGTCAACAACGTCGAAATCCGAAAACGGGAACTCCGTGGCATTCTGAGCGATCGGGAGATATGGTACCATGGCGTCGATGGATTCTACAACATCGACTATGTCGATAGAGCCCGAAAAGCGGTATACGGATTAACAATATACAGTTTAAGCGATTTGTTCGAACTTCGTAGCGTCATCGAAGTTCCACGAGCTCGATGGGTGAATGGGAAGTGGCAAACGACCGGCGCAGTCGAGCACTTCATGAGTGACGGGAAATTTTCGACGGTATTGCTTCCGACTGACACGCTGTCGATCCCCGAAACTTTGGACGATTTCCTCGAAGTCCAGCGAGAACCGGAGGAACTCAGCTTCAGCGTTCTGCGTCGGCGAATCATCGATTTGACTCGCAAAGGGATCGACGCTTCACACTATCTGGTGGATCTGCACCTAAAGCTCGCCTTACCCTTTGCCAGCGCGGTCCTGGCCTTGGTCGCGATCCCCATTGGTGGACGATTGCAACGCCACCCAAGCATTGCGGCAATCATCGGACTGGGGATGGCCGTCGGGTTCGGATACTGGGTCATTCTCGGGTTCGCCAACTCGCTTGGCCAAACAGGAGCCGTTCCCCCCATCGCCGCCGCGTGGGCGGCCAATACGATCTACGCCCTTCTCGCGGCGGCCCTGTTTCTGTACAGCGATTGAAACGACCAACCAGCAGCTACCGCTTCGAGTACTGCGGGCGTTTCCGCGCCTTGTGGCGGCCGTACTTCTTCCTTTCGACCTGACGCGGATCGCGCGTAACGTATCCGGCCTTCTTCAAGGGGGGGCGATGTTCCGAGTCGACTTCGATGAGAGCGCGCGTGATCCCGTGGCGGATAGCAGCCGCTTGGGCCGAGATTCCGCCACCTCGAACGTTGGCAACGATATCGAACTGCCCCGTCGTACCCGTAACCTCCATCGGCTGGAAGACGATCATACGGGAGGTCGGACGGCCGAAGTAGTCCTCGAGAGAACGGCGGTTCACAGTAACGCGCCCCTCGCCGGGGCTCAATCGCACCCTTGCCACGGCGGTTTTTCTCTTTCCGGTCGCCGCAAAGTTTGTCGATTGTTCAGGCATCGTCCCGTCCTCCTAATTCAATCGTTCTCAAGCCGCCCCATACCCACCCGAACGGGTCGCTGGGCGGCGTGGGGATGATCGCCCCCGGCATAGATTTTCAACTTCGAGGCCAGTTGACGCCCCAGCCGATTCTTCGGCAGCATCCCACAGACGGCATCGCGGATCAGGCGCTCAGGTTGGGAGGCCCGTACCTGCTCCGCCGTCTTGGAGCGAATTCCTCCTGGATACCCGCTGTGACGGAAATACCGCTTGCCATATTCCTTGCGTACCGGTCAGTCGGACATGCTCCGCGTTCACCACTACGACGAAATCGCCGCAGTCCACGTGCGGGGTGAAGTTGGGTTTCCCCTTTCCTCGCAGCAGCTTGGCAGCCTCACTGGCCACGCGGCCCAGCACCCGCGCTTGGGCGTCGATGACGAACCAGCGGCGCGCCGCTAGCGCCTCCTCCCGAGTCAACATCACCGTAGATTTCATTGGCTTCACCTGTGCTCGAACTCGGCGAGCCGTCCGCAGCGGCTCACCGATCGAGAGAAAACAAATGGCGGGGTGGACGGGACTCGAACCCGCGACCTCCGACGTGACAGGCCGGCGTTCTAACCGAACTGAACTACCACCCCAATAATTGGGTCGCTTTGCCTCCTTGGCCACCCGCCGACGGAACCGAGCGAACCCGCCTGGAGGAGCAAGTGGGCGGTATCCGATTTGAACGGATGACCCCCGGCTTGTAAGGCCGATGCTCTCCCGCTGAGCTAACCGCCCGCTCGCCGCTCTGGCGTTGCGCCGACCGTCGCTACTTCAAGCAATCCTTTAGGGTCTTGCCGGCCTTGAACTTGGCCGCACGAGAGGCTGCGATCTCGATGCTCTCCCCCGTCTTCGGGTTGCGGCCGGTACGGGCTTTGCGGGTCGAGACGGAGAACGTGCCGAAGCCGGAAACGTTGACCTTGTCACCTTGCTTCAACGCCTCAACAATGTCCTCAAACATCGTGTTGACTGCGCGCTCTGCGATGGCGCGAGGCAGGTCCACTTTGCTCGCCACGGATTCGATCAGCTCAGCTTTGGTCATCCTGCCCCCTGCTCATAGACGCCATAATCTGTGCGCCTATAACAGCGCCACCACCGCGAGTCAAGAAAACCGTTCAGTGTGCCACGACATCTGAAGGCTTTTCGGCAGTCTGCCCAAAGCCCCCCCGAGTCTCGTCCTCCGGAATCTCCACCTTTCTCAGAAATCCGTCGGGGTCGGTCAAAACCAGGGAGTTCCGCAACACCTGATCCATATGGTCGACCAAGACGATATTGACCGTCCGCAAAATGTTGGCCGGGATCTCCTGAATATCCTTTTCGTTCTCGGTAGGAACGAGGACCGTCTTAATTCCGCCCCGGTGGGCAGCCAGCACTTTTTCCTTGAGGCCGCCGATCGGGAGCACGCGGCCACGCAACGTGACCTCCCCAGTCATGGCTACGTCATGACGCACTGGAGTCCTCGTCAATGCCGAAACCACGGCCGTCGCCATGGTGATTCCCGCGGAAGGACCGTCTTTCGGAATCGCCCCCTCCGGAACATGGATGTGAATGTCGATCCGCTGATAGAAATCTTTGTCCAAACCGAGTTCGTCCGCCCGTGAGCGAACGTAGCTCAAAGCTGCCTGAGCGGACTCCTGCATCACGTCGCCCAGCCGACCCGTGATCGTCAGCTTCCCCTTTCCCGGCATGACGGCAACTTCGGTGGCGAGCAGCTCCCCCCCAGTTCGGTCCAGGCCAAGCCGGTGGCGAGGCCGATGCCACTGCCCTTTTCGGCCTTACCATATCGGTAGCGAGGTGGCCCCAAGTACTTCGCCAGGCGCTTGCCGCTCACCCTAACCTGGGCATTGCGGTCGCGTTTCACCACTTCGACCGCCACTTTGCGGCAGATGGCGGCAATCTCACGCTCGAGATTTCGCACCCCAGCTTCTTTCGTGTAATGACGGATCATGGTGAGTAGGGCATTGTCCGAGATGTCGAGGTTCTGCTCGTTCAAACCGTTGGCCTCGCGCTGCTTTTTCACCAGATAACGCCGGGCGATATGGAGCTTCTCGATTTCCGTATATCCGGCAATGCGAATGATTTCCATGCGGTCCTGCAGGGGGCGCGGAATTCCCTCCAGCGTATTTGCGGTGGTGACGAACATGACCTTCGATAGGTCATAGTCGACATCGAGGTAGTGGTCATTGAACGCAGAGTTTTGTTCCGGATCCAGAACTTCCAGGAGCGCCGAAGAGGGATCTCCGCGAAAGTCGGTCGACATCTTGTCGACCTCGTCGAGCAAGAACACCGGGTTACCCGACCCCGCCTTCTTCATCGATTGGATGATCTTCCCGGGGAGCGCGCCGATATAGGTCCTGCGGTGTCCCCGAATTTCCGCTTCGTCCCTCACTCCGCCGAGCGACACACGTACGAACTTCCTCCCGGTGGAACGGGCGATCGACTTGCCCAGGGATGTCTTGCCAACACCCGGGGGGCCCACCAGGCACAAAATCGGCCCCTTGAGCTGACCAGCAAGAGACTGAACGGCCAAGTACTCGAGGATTCGCTGCTTGACCTTCTCCAACCCGTAATGGTCCTCCTCAAGCACACGCTCCGATTCCTGAATGTCCAGCTTATCCTCGGTGTATTCGTGCCAGGGAAGCGAGATCAGCCAATCGATGTAATTCCGCACCACCGTCGCTTCGGCGGACATGGGCGACATCATCTTGAGCTTCTTGAGCTCCTTTTCCGCCTTCTCCTTGGCCTCGGCGGACATCTTCTTCTGCTTGATCCGTTCCTCGAGTTCTTGAATCTCGTTCTTGAACTCGTCCTTCTCCCCGAGTTCCTTCTGGATCGCCCGCATCTGCTCGTTGAGGTAGTACTCCTTTTGGGTCTTCTCCATTTGCTTCTTGACTCGCGTTCGGATGCGTTTCTCTACCTCCAGAATCTCGATTTCCGAACGCATGTAACCGAGTACTCGCTCGAGTCTTTCGGCCGGGTTCTCGATTTCGAGCAAGGACTGCTTGTCTTCGAGCTTGATCCCCAGATGAGCCACGATCGTATCGGCAAGACGCGCGGGATCATCGATCGACGCCACCGACATGATCATCTCGGGCGGAATCTTCTTATTGAGTTTGACATAGTGCTCGAACGTAGAGTTGATGGAACGGGTCAGCGCCTCGATCTCGGTCGTCTTCGGGCACACCTCCTCGATCTCTTCGGCTTCGACAAGAAAGAACTCGGTTTGATCGAGGTAACGCAACACCCGGGCCCTCTTCTTGCCCTCGACCAGCACCTTCACCGTTCCGTCCGGCAACCGCAGCAGTTGCACGACGCTCCCCAAGGTTCCTACTTGGTAGATGTCGTCTTCGCTGGGATCGTTGGTTTTGGCCTCACGCTGCGCCGCCAGGAGAATGAACTTCTGCTTGTTCATCGCCTCCTCGAGCGCCTTGATCGACTTCTGTCGTCCGACGAACAACGGGACGACCATATGCGGGAATACGATGATGTCCCGCAGCGGCAATAGCGGAATGCTCAGCAAGCTTCCCCCCGGCGTTCCATCGCGGTTGTCCTTCTTGTCGTTGCGAAAAAGCATGCGCTTCGTTCCTCGTTTGGCTGTGGCGGCGGGCTCAGGCCGTCTCGGCGGTCTTCTGATACAGGACGATCGGCTGCTCGTGCTTGGTAATTACCTCCTCGGCAATCAGCACTTCCTTGATATTGGGCTGTGAAGGAATGTCGTACATGACGTCGAGCATCGTGTCCTCCAAAATCGCGCGGAGCCCTCGGGCACCCGACTTGCGGCGGAGAGCTTCCCGTGCGATGGCGACCAGAGCGCCGTCGGTGAACTTGAGATGGACGCCCTCCATCTCGAAGAGTTTCTGATACTGGCGTGTAAGGGCGTTCTTGGGCTCCTTGAGAATGCGCACTAGATCCTGTTCCATCAGTTCGTCCAGCGTGGCAATGACGGGCAGGCGCCCTACGAACTCCGGGATCAGTCCGAACTTCAGCAGATCTTCCGTCTGCACTTCGTGGAGCAGACTGTGATTCGCCCCCTGTTCACGGGCGCGAATGTCGGCACCGAACCCGATGCCCTTCATTCCCACCCGGCGGCGAATCAGATCCTCGAGGCCAACGAACGCCCCGCCACACACGAACAGGATGTTGGTAGTATCGACCTGCAGGAACTCCTGCTGCGGATGCTTGCGCCCCCCCTTCGGCGGGACGCTCGCCGTGGTCCCCTCGATGATTTTGAGTAGCGCCTGCTGAACACCCTCGCCAGACACATCCCGCGTGATCGACGGATTGTCCCCCTTGCGCGAGATCTTGTCGATCTCGTCGATGTAAACGATGCCTCGTTGCGCCTTTTCCACATCGTAGTCGGCATTTTGCAGCAGGCTGAGGATGATGTTCTCGACGTCCTCACCCACGTAACCAGCTTCGGTCAGGCTGGTGGCATCAGCGATGGTGAATGGCACCTGGAGGAATCGCGCCAGGGTCTGGGCCAGCAACGTCTTTCCGGACCCCGTAGGCCCCACCAAGAGGATGTTGGACTTCTGCAGCTCGACATCTCCCGTGACCAACTGAGAATCGATGCGCTTGTAATGGTTGTGGACTGCGACGGCGAGAACCCTCTTGGCACGGTCTTGCCCGATGACGTACTGGTCGAGAACCTTCTTGATCTCGGCGGGCTTCGGAACCGCCGAGGTCGACGTCAGCCCTTCTTCTTGATCGCATTCCTCAGCAATGATGTCGTTGCAGAGGTCGATGCACTCGTCACAGATGTAGACCGTCGGTCCAGCAATGAGCTTTCGTACCTCGTCCTGGCTCTTGCCACAAAATGAGCAAACCAGATTGCCCCCCCGATCATCGCCGTGCTTCGCCATACGACACCGCTCACACTTTCTTGATCGACCGGCTTACGATCACTTCGTCCACCAGTCCGTACTCCACCGCCTGCTTCCCAGTCATGAACATGTCTCGGTCCGTGTCCTTTTCGATGCGCTTCAGGCTCTGCCCGGTGTGTTTCACGAGAATGTTGTTCAACTGCTCGCGCAATCGGAGGATCTCGCGCGCCTGGATGTCGATGTCGACGGCTTGCCCCTGGACGCCGCCTAGCGGTTGGTGAATCATGATCCGGGCGTGCGGCAGAGCGTATCGCTTTCCACGCGCGCCAGCCGACAACAGCCAAGCCGCCATGCTGGCCGCCTGTCCGAGGCACAGCGTCGACACCTCCGGGCGGATGTACTGCATGGTGTCGTAGATCGCCAGGCCAGCCGTCACCGAACCACCGGGTGAGTTGACGTAGAAATGAATGTCGCGCTCCGGATCCTCGGACTCCAAGAAGAGCAACTGGGCAGTGATCAGATTGGCGACATCGTCGGTCACCGGAGAGCCCAGGAAAATGATGCGGTCCTTAAGCAGACGAGAAAAAATGTCGAAGGCGCGTTCGCCACGACCTGTCTGCTCGATAACGATAGGGACTAGATTCATTCTCTCAAGCGCGCCTCCCAGGCGCTGATTTTAGCCGTTTCCCGGCTCCCCAGCAACGCCAGATGCCTGCTCCATGGTTCGCACACGTGCGCGCTCCAGGACCAGATCGAGCGCCCGTTCTTGCAGGATTCGCGCGCGCAGCGACAGACGCGCAGCCGCATCCTGGTAGAGAGCTCGCAGACGTTCACGGGCGTTTCCGGCGTGATCGGCAATACGGTTGATCTGTTCCTCGAGTTCGTCGTCAGAAACCGACAGCTGCTCCCGTGAGGCAATCGCTTCCAGAATGAGGTCGCCCTTCACTTGGTCACGGGCACGGGACTCCAGCTCCTCGCACATCCGCCGGCGGACCTCGGCTTCCTGACTGGCTGGAGGTCGCCTTGAGCCAAGGCTCTCCAGCACTTCCTCCGCCAGCGCATTGGTTCGGCGCTCCACCATGGCCGGTGGCACTTCGAAATCGTGATTGGCGATCAGCTGCTCCATCAGTCTGGCGCGTACTGCCCCGTCGGCGTCATGAGCCGCTGCTTCTTCCAATCTCTCGCGAACCCGTCGGCGCAACTCCTCCAGCGTTTCGCAGTCGCCGTGCTCCTTTGCGAAATCGTCGTCCAGATCAGGGGTCTCCTTCACGGCGAGGCCCTTCACTTCGACGCAGAAGGCCACTTTGCGACCGGCGAGATCTTGCGCCGGATGCGAATCGGGATAATCCACTTCGAACTCGAACGGACGACCAACCTCGGCGCCCGTCAGGTGGGTACCCATGTCGGTCGGCTGGTCGCCGCCCACTGAAACATGTCTATTCTGACCGCGTCCGAGCAGCTTTCCGTCCCCGCGCGCCTCGTAGTCGATCGTCGCAACATCGTTGGCGACGGCCCTCGTCCGACCGGTGATTGGTCGCAGCTGCGCGAGCGAATCGCGTCGGTCCTCCATGAAACGGTCGACATCGGCATCAGTGATCTTCCGGACCGGTCGCTCCACTTCGATGCCTTCGTAGGCCGAGGCAACGATCTCAGGCCTCACCTCGATCGTCGCCGAGTATCGCAGAGGCTGGCCGAGTTCGGCTTGCTCGGTGATGATCTCCGGTTGACCAACGGGTTCGACGTTCTGCTCCTTGAGGGCTTCGTAAAAGGAGTCGTGGACGAGCTTGCCGAAGACATCGGCACGAACTTGGTCGCCGAACAGGCGCTCCAGGACCGGCCGAGGCGCACGTCCCTGCCGGAAGCCACGCACATTCGCCTTACGGCGCAGGCGATCGTAGGCGCGTTCGATTTCGGCCGTCACTTCTCCCGCAGGAATCTCCACGGCCAGCCGTCGGCGAACCGAACCCACGTTCTCCATCTCAACTTTCGTCATTCCAACACGCTCGATTCTTAACTTACGCCCCCGGGTGATTCAAGGAAAAGTCCTTGCAGCCTCGCCCCTCCAGGAATGCGAGAGGGGGGACTCGAACCCCCACGGGTCGCCCCACTAGATCCTAAGTCTAGCGCGTCTACCAGTTCCGCCACTCTCGCGGTCGGCTGGCGACGTCTAGCAGTCTCCACGGCGCCGCCGCAAGGTGGGGGACCCCATCGTACTCAAGGACCGGCGTCGGCTTCGGACGAAGCCGATTCTCAGAGGCGGCCCCCCGAAATGCGTGCCCTGGAAAAAACAGCCTGGGTATGGATTAATCGGCGAGCGGCAAGCAAGCTGTACGGTGGGAGAAAGGGTCCCGAGGTTCAGCCGGCTGCAACGCGAACGGAGGTGAGGAAGAAATGAGCAGGATTAGCGACGTACTCGGAGCAGAAGCGAACGATCTCTTGACCCATCGGTGCAACACGATCGACAAATCGGCACTGAACTCTCCAGGGGCGGATTTCGTCGATCGGGTCATGGCAAATAGCGACCGGCCGATCCCGGTTCTCCGCAACCTGCAGGCGATCTTCGACCACGGTCGGCTGGGCGGAACGGGCTACCTCTCGATTCTTCCCGTGGACCAGGGCATCGAGCATAGCGCAGGGGCTTCGTTCGCACCCAACCCGATGTACTTCGACCCAGAGAACATCGTCCGACTGGCCGTCGAGGGGGGGTGCAATGCAGTGGCGACGACGCTCGGGGTCCTCGGCATCGTCGCTCGCAAATACGCCCACAAGATTCCTTTTCTGCTCAAGCTCAATCACAACGAATTGCTCACCTACCCAAACAAGTACGACCAGATCATGTTCGCGAACGTCCAGCAGGCCGCCGACATGGGCTGCGCGGCAGTCGGCGCCACGATCTATTTCGGATCGGAAGAGTCGAGTCGCCAGATCCAAGAGGTCAGCGACGCATTCCAGGCCGCCCACGAACTCGGGATGGCTACAGTCCTATGGTGCTACCTGCGCAACAATGCCTTCAAGAAGGACGGAACCGACTACCACGTGGCCGCCGATCTCACGAGCCAGGCCAATCATCTGGGCGTCACCATCGAGGCCGACATCATCAAGCAGAAGGCGCCGGAAAACAACGGCGGTTTCACGGCCATCAACTTCGGCAAAACGAGCAAGCTCGTGTACGAAAAACTGACTAGCGACCATCCGATCGATCTGACTCGGTACCAGGTGGCGGGCTGCTACATGGGACGCATCGGGTTGATCAATTCCGGAGGTGCCTCGGGAGCGAACGACTTCGCCGAGGCGGCGCGGACCGCGGTGATCAACAAGCGAGCGGGAGGGACAGGCCTCATCTCGGGCCGCAAGGCATTCCAGCGTTCATTCGAAGATGGGGTCAAGCTTCTCAATCTGATCCAGGACGTCTACCTCGACGAATCCATTTCTCTGGCCTGAGCCGGCGATTCGCGGCCAGACCCCCACTGGCGCGAATGGCGCGGCGCCCAAGCGGGCGTCGCGCCATTCGTCCGGATCGGAAGCGAGATGCAGCTTGCCCATACCGCGTTCGTGTTTCCCGGACAGGGATCGCAGGTGGTCGGCATGGCGCAAGACGTCTTCGATCGCTTCCCCGTGGCACGGGACCTTCTAGCGGAGGCCGACGACGCCCTCGGATACCACCTGTCGCGAATCATTCTCGAAGGGCCGGAAGAGGCGCTTCGCAGGACGGCGAACACACAGCCTGCCATCCTGCTCGTCAGCATCGTGATCCAACGTGTTCTCGACCTCACACCGGCGCTGGTCGCCGGTCACAGCCTCGGGGAGTACAGCGCCCTGGTAGTGGCTGGCGCGATCAGATTCTGCGACGCGGTCACGCTCGTCCATAAGCGAGGTCAGTATATGCAGGAAGCCGTCCCTAACGGAGAGGGGGTGATGATCGCGCTCCTCGGTGCCGAGACGGAGACCATCTTGAACGCCATTGCCCAGGTCGACGGGGTTGTGGACATCGCCAACTACAACGCGCCGGGGCAGATCGTGATCGCCGGGGCACGGGATGCGACGCGAGCGGTGGCCGACAAGGCGGGGGCCCGTCAGGTCGTCGAGCTACCGGTGAGCGCGCCCTTCCACTGTCGCCTGATGCAGCCTGTCGAAGCTCGTCTCGCCGCGGATCTGCAGAAGGTCGAGTTCCATGATCTCGCGATCCCCCTCTACACCAATGTCGACGCGCGAAAGGTGCAGCGGGCCGAAGAAGCGCGCGATGGGCTCAAGCGCCAAGTGAGCCGCCCGGTCAGGTGGACGGAGCTGATCGAACGCGCCGTCGCAGACGATCAGATCGAGACGTTCGTCGAAATCGGACCCGGCAAGGTCCTGTCCGGCCTCATCCGCCGTATCGATCGCAACGCGCAGCGCCTTTCGGCGAGCGATTGTGCCAGTATCGAGGCCGTACGCGAGCAGCTCTCGCACTAACTCCCGTTTGTCGCTGGTACCCCGAAACGCCGATCCTTCAAGCCGATCCTCAAGACCAGGTCTGTAAGATGTGCATGTAGTTCGCGCGTTCATAGGCCTTCGGGTCCGGACAGCGAAGAAGATTCATATTGCCGCACATCTGCTCCAGCGACTCGTACTCATGCTCCTCCATCCATTCCGCGATTTTCTCCCGCACCGTGCGCAATCGGTCAGGCCCCCGCTCCAACAGCGCCGAAACCATCTGCACGGCATGGGCCCCGGTCATGATGGCTTTGATCGCATCCAACGCATTGTGGACTCCGCCAGTGACGGCCAGATCGGCACCGACCCTGCCGGAGAGAATGGCCAGCCAACGCAGGCGAAGCAGGAGCTCCGACGAGTTGGACAGATGGAGGGTCCTTTTCACTTCGAGCTCCTCCACGTCGATGTCCGGTTGGTAGAACCGATTGAATAGGATCAACCCGTCCGCGCCCGCAGCATCGAGCTGCCGCGCCAGATGCGCCAGCGACGAAAAGAAGGGGGACAGCTTCACCGCAACGGGCACCCGCACAGCAGCCTTCACGGCCCGCAGCATGGACACCATGCGTCGCTCGATGCTTTCCCCAGTTTCATCGGGATCGGTTGCGAGGAGATACATATTCAGCTCCAACGCATCCGCTCCGGCGTCCTGCATCAGCGTCGCGTAGTCCAGCCATCCGCCTTCCGTGACGCCGTTGAGCGACCCGATGACCGGAATGGCAACGGCTTCCTTGATGCGGCGAATCTGTTCCAGGTATTCGTCCGGTCCGAGGCGAAAGGATTCGGGGCTCGGCAGGTAGGATAGCGCCTCGGCGAAGGACTCGGCAGGAGTGTCCATGTGGCGAGTCGTCGCCAACTGCTCCCCGGTGATCTGCTCTTCGAAGAGCGAGTGCATGACGATCACCGACGCGCCCGCGTCCTCCAACTGCCGCACGGCGTCGAGGTCGTCGACCGCCGGCGAGGCACCGGGCATCAGTGGATGTGGAAGCCGGAAACCTAGGTACGTGGTCGAGAGATCCATCCTACGCCTCCTGCGGACTGGTGACGTCTTCGATGCCAACGAGAGGCACGGTAATGCCAGCGAGTTGGCGATAGACGGCCACCCGCTGCTCGGCCTGACGCTGGGCTTCGACGAGGAAATGCTGAAACCGCTTCGGATCGATCTTTTCGACCATCCGAAAGCGGGTCTCGTTCCGCATGTAATCGATGGCTTTCGCCTTGGAAGGTCCCGAATCCAGGATGAGGGGCGGTTCGCCGTGCGACAGACGCCGGGGATCGAACCGATAGAGGGGCCAAATCCCCGAATCTACGGCCAACTTCTGCTGGTCCGCACCGTGAACGAGATCATAGCCGTGCGCAATGCAGTGACTGTAGGCGATGATCAGCGAAGGTCCCGGGTACGATTCGGCTTCGCAAAAGGCGCGCACGGTCTGCAGGTCCTTGGCGCCGAAAGCCACGCGCGCCACGTACACGTGCCCGTAGCTCATGGCCATCATTCCGAGATCCTTCTTGCCCGTTGATTTTCCGGCGACTGCGAATTTGGCGGCGGCACCGATCGGCGTGGCCTTGGACTGTTGGCCACCGGTATTGGAGTAGACCTCCGTATCCAGCACCAGGAGATTGACGTCGCGAGTCATCGAGATAACGTGATCCAGACCGCCGTACCCGATGTCGTACGCCCAGCCATCCCCTCCAATCAGCCAGACGCTCTTCTTGACGAGGTAGTCGGCAAGGGATTCGAGACGACGCGCATTTTCGGAGTGCACACCGATCAGCGTGGCACGCAACGCGGCAACGCGCTCCCGCTGCTGGGCTATACCTACCTCGGAACTCTCGTCGGCGTTCAGGAGCTCGCCGACGAGCACGTCGCCAACGACGCCGCTCAGATCGGTCAGAAGCTGGACGGCGTGGGCGCGGTGCGCATCGAGCGCGAGTCGAAAACCGAACCCGAACTCGGCGTTGTCCTCGAACAGGGAGTTCGACCAGGCTGGACCGCGACCGTGACGGTCCGTGGTGTACGGTGTGGTCGGAAGGTTCCCCCCGTAAATCGACGAGCAGCCCGTGGCATTCGCAATCAGCGCCCGATCCCCGAAAAGCTGCGTAACCAACTTGATGTATGGTGTCTCCCCACAACCCGCACAGGCTCCGGAGTACTCGAAGAGCGGCTCCAAGAACTGCGCACCCTTGTTGTCGATCTTCACGGAGGAGCGCTCCGGATCGGGGAGCCCCAGAAAGAAGGTGTAGCTCGCGCGCTCGACCTCTCGATGCGCGGTCTGCGGCTCCATGTCGATGGCCTTGTGTCTGGGATTCGACTTGTCTTTCGCCGGGCAGACCTGAACGCACAGCCCGCAACCGGTGCAATCCTCCGGCGCCACTTGAATCGTGTACTTCATGCCTTTGAAGTCTGCGGCGCGGTAGTCGATGCTTCGGAAGGAGGTCGGAGCGTCCGCCAAATGTGCTCCCTCGTACACCTTGGCGCGGATGGTCGCATGAGGGCAAACCATTGCGCACTTGTTGCACTGAATGCATACGTCGGGGTCCCAGATGGGAATTTCCATGGCAATGTTGCGCTTCTCCCACTTGGCCGTACCCGTGGGCCACGTCCCGTCGACTGGGAACGCGCTCACCGGAAGCAGATCCCCCTGGTTCGCAAGCATGACCGCCGTGACCCTGCGAACGAAGTCCGGTGCCTCCGCCGGCACGATCGGAGGGCGAACACGCGTCGCGGTCGCCCGCGGCGGCAGCGTCACGCGATGGAGATGCGCAAGCGTGTCGTCCACGGCGGCGAAGTTTCGCGCCACGACCTCCTTCCCCCGCTTCCCGTAAGTCTTCTCGATTGCCCGCTTGATCTGGGCGATGGCCTGCTCCCGGGGGAGCACCCCCGAGATGGCAAAGAAGCACGTCTGCATGATGGTGTTGATCCGCCTACCCATCCCGTTGTTCTTCGCCACGCGGTATGCGTCGATGACGTAGAACTGCAATCGCTTCTCGAGAATCTGTTCCTGCACCTCCTTCGGCAGTTGGTCCCATACGTCGGCCGGACCGTACTCTGAATTGACAAGGAACACCGCTCCCTCCGCAGCGCGATCGAGCACGTCATAGCGATCCAGGAAGCCGAACTGGTGGCAGCCCACGAAGCTGGCGCGTTTGACCAGGTAGGCGGAGCGAATCGGGCGCGGTCCGAAACGGAGATGGGAGATCGTGACAGCACCCGCCTTCTTCGAATCGTACACGAAATACCCCTGCGCGAAGTTCGAGGTCTCCTCGCCGATGATCTTGATGGAATTCTTGTTGGCACCGACAGTTCCGTCCGAGCCGAGGCCGAAGAAGATCGCCCGCACCACCTGGTCGGCCTCGATGTCGAACTCGGGATCGACCGCGAGTGAGGTGTGCGTCACGTCGTCGACGATCCCGACCGTAAAATGATTCTTGGACCTCTCGCGGGCCAGCTCGTCGAACACCGCTTTGACCGCCGCCGGCGTAAACTCTTTGGAGGACAGGCCGTATCGCCCGCCGATCACACGGGGCTCTTGGGTCAGCGGCGAGAGGCCAGCCTCCCGCATCTCATGCAGGGCGGTCACCACGTCGAGATAGAGCGGCTCGCCCGCAGCTCCGGGCTCTTTCGTGCGGTCGAGAACGGCGAGTGCACGCACCGAGGGCGGCAAGGCAGACACGAAATCGCGGCAGGAGAACGGACGGAAGAGGCGCACCTTGAGGACGCCCACCTTCTCGCCGCGCTCATTGAGCCAGTCGACCGTCTCGTGCGCCGTCTCGGCCCCGGAACCCATCAGGACGATCACGCGTTCCGCCTTGGGATCTCCGGCGTAGTCGAATGAATGGTAAGCGCGCCCGGTACGTTTCGCGAAGCGCTGCATCAACTCCCGGAGTATGGCCGGACACTCATCGTAGTAGCGGTTGCAGGCCTCCCGAGCCTGAAAGAACGTGTCGGGATTCTGAGCGCTTCCACGCAAAACCGGGCGGTCCGGCGTCAACGCACGCTGCCGATGAGCCGATACCAACTCATCTGGAACCATGAAGCGCAGATCGTCATCGGTCAGCTCCTCGAGCTTCGTCACTTCGTGAGAGGTACGAAAGCCGTCGAAGAAGTGGAGAAATGGGATCCGACAGCGCAAGGTGGCCGCTTGCGCTATGCAGGCGAAGTCGTGGACCTCCTGTCCCGACCCAGCCGCCAGCATCGCGAACCCCGTGGCCCGACAGGCCATGACGTCTGAGTGGTCCCCAAAAATCGACAGGGCATGCGTCGCGACTGTGCGCGCCGAGACGTGCATACAAAAGGCGGTCAGCTCACCCGCAATCTTGTACATGTTGGGAATCATCAGCAGCAGCCCTTGCGAGGCGGTGAAGGTCGTGGTCACCGCGCCTGCTTGGAGCGCTCCGTGAACCGCACCGGCAGCCCCCCCTTCCGATTGCATCTCCACGACGTCGGGAATCGTACCCCAAATGTTCCGACGGCCGTGCGCGGACCACTCATCGGCGAACTCTCCCATCGGCGAAGAGGGAGTAATCGGATAGATCGCGCACACCTCGCTCATACGGTGGGCGACCGATGCGGCCGCCTCGTTTGCATCGATCGTGACCATGCGCTTCGCACTCATTCCTTCCTCCATCGGCATCCGGGTGACATTCGCCGCCAACGACCGGGGGGCCGCACCGGAAGCAATGTGGCCGGCACCCAAGAGCGACGAACTGGGGCCTCGAGCGAAATCATCCCAAACTGCTGCACACATCCTGCCAAGAAACGGGCCCATCTCTCGGCAGGATGTCCGGGGGCGGTGTTAACCCGGTTCTCCAAGCCGATTCTCGGCTTGGAGAAGGCCCTTTCCCGGAACGGCGACTCACTGATTCTCGGCATAGCCTCGATCATACGGAGGCGGGACCCCCTCCATGTCTTGAACTTTCCCGGTTCCTCGTCCCAGTATTACCAAGTGCGTTCCCCGATCTTCTGGTTTGTCCGAACGGCGGCACTGCTGGCGCTGATTTCGGCAGGTGCAGGGACTGCCGTCAAGGCAGCCCAATGCCCCGCTCCGGGTGCCAGCCTGGTGATCCGACTTCTGCCGCCCGCCTCGCAGTCCGCCGAATTCACAAGTCTGGCGTTCGGCACTCTGGATTCGCCGTCTTGCCAATCATCGGGACAAGGAGCGCTGAAGAGCGGATACGCGGTACGCCTTCACTGCGACCCATCCCGGGCGGACTCCTGCCAGGCAACCATTCCCACGCTCCAACCGGGGATTTGGATGCATCGAATTCTAGTCACCGCAGGGCCGGCAACCGGACAATTCCAGGGGCGCCAGCAACTGCTCCTCGACAGCTCGGCGGGCGGGACCAAGATGGATTGGCCACTCTATCGCTCGGTGACGACCGTGACCTCCTTGGCGGATGATGAGACCTGTACCGGATGCTTGAGGCAGGCGATTCAGCTCGCCGAGGCCGCCCTGAAACCCGCACTGATTCAATTCTCGCCTGATCTCGCCGGAACGATCGTCCTGTCCGGAGCGCTGCCCGAGCTGAGCACCGGCAACGTGACGATCGACGCTTTCGACATCGACGGACGCCCCCACGCTCGGGGTCATCGATGGGAATGGTTTCAATGTGGCGGCTCTCAAGATCACCGGTTCCGACAACACCGTGCGCGGTCTGGACCTACGCAACGTCGGCGGCAACAGTGACACCCTACTCATTGAAGGTCCGCGGGCACATCGGAACCTCCTCGATTCGCTCCGGGTCACCGGCCGCGCCATCCAGCTTTGCGGTGACGGCGGGGTGGGATGCGTCGTCGACGGCAACTGCCTCACACCCACTCCCGACCGCCCTTTGGGCATGTGCGGTGACGACGGAATCGCAATTCGAGGTGACGCCGGAATCGAAGGGGAGAATGTCGTCCATCGCTGCGAGGTAACCGGAGCCTTCGACAAGGGGATCAAGGTGTCGAACGGAGCTGTGGCTCTGGTGGAGGAGATGTCACGTGCACGCCAACTCCGATGGCGGCCTCCAGGCTACATTGGGCGGACAGCTGAACGCAATCGAAAATCTGGTCGAGAACAACGCCGGCACCAACAGCGCCAACGGACTGGCCGCCAATGGACCAGATAATTTCTCGCCGCTCGCCGCCCGCTTGGACACGCGCGGCAATATCAGCCGAAGCAACTCGCTGCGGGGTATTTCCGTACGCAGCCGCTCCGACGCGGCCTTGCGCGACGATTATGTCTGCGGGAACGGCACCCCCGGACGGGACAGCGGTTTGGATTGGGAGTCTTGGACGCGGCCGGGCTCTCGGCCTTCGCGGACGCGCGGGGATTAGCGATCGTCAAGAATCTCGACGCGGGCGTCGTGATCGGGGATTTTTCCCAGGCCGACCTCGGCCGCACCGATTCCCCCGGCGACAATACCTTTGCTTTCAACGGCGACAAGAACCCGCCGGACGATACGAACTTGCGCAACCTCTCCCCGTATCCGGTCGGCGCAATCGGCAATCAGTGGGAGCACTGCGGTCATGGATGGAGATGCGACGAAACCGCCATCGCTGCCCAGGATGTCTTCGTCGATGCAGCGGGAGGCGAGGTCGACAGCTCTTCCCCACGACCGGCCCGGCAGCGACACGCACCACGAATCATTGAGGTGAGCCCGTCGTTCGCTGCCCAGGGAGATCTGGTGCGCCTCTACGGCACCGGTTTCGACGCCATCGATGGCAATGGCCCCGGCGCGCGACTGTGCCACCATCGCCACACTCAATACCTGTCGGCCAGTGCGCGGGAACTGTGTTCTGATTGATCGCCAGCCCGCGGATGTGGTCGCCGTCACCCCGACGATGCTGGTCGTGAGGGCGCCGTTTACGTGCGTGTCTCCGGTCACTCTCGCCGTCAAAACCCGTACGCTCAATCGGTTTCGGCCGCGCCTCGTTCTGTACCTCGCCGGTCGATCCGGCGAATCCCTAGGTCAAGGGTCATGCCGACTCGTCGATCTGGACTACACTGCGAAACGGCCTGCGGCTTCGCTGCCCGCGCTGCGGAGGTCCGCAGCTCTTCGAAGGAGCATTCCGAATGCGCGCCGCATGCCCTCAGTGCCGGCTGCGGTTCGAACGGGAAGCTGGCTACTTTATCGGCGCGATCTACATCAACTACGGCGTAACGGTCGTCATGGCGCTGTCGGGCTTCTTCCTTCTCGAGCAGTTCACCTCCCTCACGCTGACTGAACAGTTGGTGCTCTGGACGACCTTCGCAGCACTCTTCCCCTTCGCCTTCTACCGACACGCCAAGAGCTTGTGGCTGACGTTCGATTGCCTGATCGATCCGCAAGAGCGCCCGCCTCCTCCACTGCGCCGCGTGCGCTGAACCGAAGACGGCGCCGAGAAGACGCGCGCACGCTTGAACTGCCGCCGCCGGAACCGGTAGCGAGGCGCCATGATCGCCTGTCTCGACTTGGAAGGCGTGCTCGTACCGGAAATCTGGATCAACGTCGCCAAGGCGACGGGGATCGAAGCTCTTCGCCGCACGACCCGGGAGGAGCCGAATTACGACAAGCTGATGCGCTTCCGATTGGACATCCTCGACGAGCGGGGCATCAAGCTGCAGGAAATCCAAGCCGTGATCGGAAGAATGGGGCCGCTCGAGGGAGCACGTGAGTTCCTGTCATGGCTCCGATCCCGCCATCAGGTCGTGATTCTCTCGGACACGTTCTACGAGTTCGCGGCGCCCTTGATGGCGCAGCTCGATCATCCGTGTCTCTTCTGCAACTCCCTGGTCGTCGACACGGACGGCAGCATTCGGGGCTACCAGCTTCGGCTCCGCGACGGCAAACGCAAAGCCGTTATGGCCCTCAAGCTGCTCAACTTCGAAGTCATCGCCGCGGGCGATTCTTACAACGACACGACTATGTTGGCCGAGGCGGACGCGGGGATTCTCTTTCAGCCACCGGAGAACGTGGTGCGGGATTTTCCGCACTTTCCCGTTACTCACACGTACGACGAGCTCAGAACGGCCTTCGAACGAGCCGCCCGCCCAAGCGGTTGATTCGTTGATTCGAACACCGGCGCGGCTCACGAGGAACCGCGCAGCCTGGCGATATCCCGGACGAGTCGCTGTACGGCGTCGGCCTCGCTTCCCCGATAGTACCCGCGGATCCTCAGTTGGGGGTCGACGAGGACGATCCGATCGCTGTGCGTAATGAGCTGGTTCGGGTCGGTCACACCAGCCGCCGAGCGCTCCGCGACCGCGAGAAGGAATCCCTTTGCGATCAGCCGGTGGAGATTCTCGCGAGGGCCGGTGAGGAACAGCCACCGCTTGTCGTCGGCACCGTAACGGCTGGCGTACTCGCGCAGCACCTCCGGCGTATCGTGGGCGGGATCGACGGTGAAAGAGACCAGGGTGGCAGGCAGCCCCGCTGCCTGCAGCTCCTCTGCAATCGAGCCATCGTCGTCGACAGTGCCGGACACAGGCCCGAGCAGCGCGTGAAGATGAAGTCGGCAACCCAGATCCGGCCCGAGAGATCCCGATCGGTGACTCTCTGGCCCGAGCGCTCCGTCAAGCTGAAGTGCGGGACTTGTCCAGAGACGGGGAGGTCGGTCGTGGCCGCTCGCGACTGGACAAGGGACCAGACCCCAGCCCCGAGAACGAGGAGAACGACGACAACGAGGCCAATCCAGATCAGCCGCTCCGCGGCTTGTTGTCCCCCGGCTACCCCACGATCGGCGGGGCTCCGGTCATCAATGTCTCGTGCTTCGGTTTTCGTTCGAACTTCCTAACCCTGACCGACTCCCCGTGCGGACGCGACGGTAACCCGCTCTCCGCATCCGGCCTCTAGTGTCGAGCCGCCGTCGGATTCAACGCCATGCCGAGTCGGGGATCAACATGAACAGAAGAAAAACGCACAGAAGCAATGGTGTCACGGCGATCAGGCCGAGCGTGCGCTTCTCGAATTTCAGGTGCATGAAATACATCGCTACCAGGGTCGCCTTCGTGAGAGCCATGCCTACCAGCAGTAAAACCTTGGCCACCTGTGGGTATGCCGGTCCGATCGGCATCGAACCAGCGAACAGCTCCAAAATCGTCAAGGCGAGCAACCACCAGAAGACGCCGATGTAGTTCGGGTGCAGGGTCGCCGCGTGCTCGTCCTCGAAGTGTTCTTCTCTTCTCGAGATCTCGTCCATGTGCCTCTCCCCCGAACCTCGATTCACACCAGATACACGAATGTGAAGACCAGGATCCAGACCAGATCGACGAAATGCCAGTACAATCCAGCCATCTCCACACCGTTGTAGTCAGTCGGCGAGTATCCACCCCTGAGGGCCTTCGTCAGAACGGCGCTCAGGTACACGACGCCCGCAAATACGTGGCAGCCGTGGAAGCCCGTGAGAATAAAGAACGTAGTGCCGAACTGCGATGCTCCCCACGGATTGGTCGTCAGACCCAGGCCGCGCTCGATCAAATGCGTCCACTCGAACGCCTGCATCCCGAGGAAGGTGGCGCCGCCCAGAATCGTCAACGCGAGAAACCGACACAGCCCCTTCCGATCCCCGTCCTGTAGGGCGGCCAAGCCCTTGACCATGGTCACGCTGCTGCAAATCAGCAAGAACGTCATGAATCCAGTCAGGGCGATACCGAGCACATGAGACGGCAGCGGCCAATCCGGACTCCCGTAGCGGAGAGCCCCGTAGGCGGCAAGAAGCCCGCCGAACGACATCGCGTCGCCAGCAAGAAAGATCCACATGCCGAGCTTGCCCCAACTCTCCGGGGTCAATGGAGACTCGGTGGGCTCGATGGTCGCCTCGAGGGCGGCAGCAACTTGACTCACGACACCTCCTCCTTTTGTGTTCGCAGCACGCGTAGCAGCGAAGGGCGACCGCGCTCACGCCGCTTCATGTAGAAGAGCCATCCTCCCACCGATCCCACGAGGAGGAAGGGCATCGACATCAGGAACCCGATACTGACGTTCAGCCCTCTGCCGAGTTGATCCTTGGCACCATCGACGGCGACCTCGCACATCGGGCATCCCTGCGCGACGTGCGGCGCAGCCGACACGCAAATCGCGAGGAGGGCGAGAAGGACAAGCCCCTGTATTGCCGTCTTGGTGCAAGCAAACGTTCTCGATCCCGACTTCTTCATTGATATACCAACCCGAAGAGGAAAAGCCATAAGACACAAACGTAGCCCCAATAGGCTGTACAGAGTTCCACCGCAACGCACCTCCGTGCCGTGAAGCGTCCCCGCCAGGCACCGATTGCGATCACGATGAGCCAGAGAATCGCCGCCAGTACGTGCACCGCATGCGCTCCGATCAGCGTATAGAACGACGCACCAAAGGTTCCGCTTCCGAGAGTGAGCCCGTGGCGCACCAAGCGCAACCACTCGCTGCCCTGCACGCCGACGAACACAACACCCAGGACCGCCGTCACGGCCAATCCTCGCCGCAGACCAACCTGGTCATTGCGGTGCACCGCCCGGACGGCAGCCAATGCGGTCAGGCCGCTCATCGACAGGATGACGGTGTTCACCCAGGTGACCGCAATCGGCAGGCGAGGGAGGTCGGGCGGTGGCCAGACCGCGTGACCGAAGCGGAAAACGAGATAGGCGCCGACCAACCCCGAGAAGAACATGGTCTCCGCGACGAGGAACATCACCAAACCGATGTGTGCGCTGTTCACCGGAGATGGTGGTGGCGCGCCGTCGCGACCACTCGTGCTCGTTCTACGCCCTCGCTGGGTCGTCGAAACCGGACCAACACCCGAGACGACAGCGACCGAAGCGTTGCTGCGCACCGACGCCATCAGTTCAACACCAGCACCCCGGTGATCGCCAGTCCGTAGAGAACCGCAGTCACGCCCGCAAGGATCAGCACAACGCGCCAATTGCGGCGCTCCAGAGAGACATGTTCTCTCATAGGTGTACCTTGTCCGCCGCCATGAACGCCAGAAGCAGCGGCAGATAGACGAGCGATGCAAAGAGCACACGGCGGGCCGCGGCAGGCGTCGGGGTGCGAACCATCCCGATCCCGCACACCAGAAGACCGATGCCCAAGAGCAGGGCGGCAGCGAAGTAGATTTGGCCCGTCAGGCCGAGCAGAGTCGGTAGCAACGCCACCACGAGCAGAGCGAGGCAGTTGTTGACGACCTGTCGCTCCGTGCTGTGACCGTCCCGGTCGACGATCGGCAGGAGTCGAAAACCCGCGCGCGCATAATCTTCCGAGTAGAGCTCGGCAATTGCCAGGGAATGAGGGAGTTGCCATAGGAAGAGGATAGCGAAGAGCACCCAGGCGCCGGCACCAAACCCGCCGGTGGCGGCCACCCAACCGGTCACCGGCGGCAACGCGCCGGGGATCGCTCCGACGACACTGCACAGCGGACTCACTCGCTTCATCGGGGTGTACCAGAAGAGATATGTCACCACCGTCAACGCCGTAACGACACCGCTCAGGGTGTTCACTCCAAAAGTCAGGAGAATCAGCCCCGCAGCGGTAAGGCCCGCCCCGAAGGCCATCGCTTCGACTGGCTGTAGGCGCCCGCTGGGCAATGGGCGTGTCCGCGTGCGCTCCATCCGCGCGTCGAGATCGCGCTCAATGTATTGATTCAGGGCCAGCGTGCCGCCGGCGGCGAGTCCCGTACCGACGAGCGTCCCAAGGAGTCGAAGAATGTCGGTCCCGTTCCAGGAACCGAGGTAGAAGCCAACCAGCGTGGTGATCATGACCATGACCACCACGCGCGGCTTCGTCAGGGCGAGGAGATCGCTGATCACGCCACTGCGAAGCCGCTCGGAACTCAAGGGAATGGACTGGGGGGCGACCTTCATGCTTCGCGCTTCGCCTCCGGTCAGTGCGCCGTCGCTTCGCGACGCGGTGGCGCCGCCTGCGGCAGCCAATCTTCCTTCATGCCGGGAACGCTGTACTCATACGGCCCCCGGTGAACGACCGGGATCTCGAGGAAGTTCCCGTGCGGCGGCGGTGTCGGCGCCTCCCACTCCAGAGTGTTCGCCTGCCAGGGGTTCTGCTCGGCCTTCTTCCCCTTGAACATGCTCCAGAAGAAGTTGAAGAAGAACACGATCTGGACCAGCCCGAGGATGATCGCGGAAATGGTGATGAATACGTTCCACTTCTGAAGCGGGAGAAGGAATTCGTACTGGGTGGGGTTGTAGATGCGCCTCATGTGCCCGCCGATGCCGAGAATGTGCATCGGGAAGAAGGTGCAGTTGAACGCCACGAAGGTTCCGAAAAAGTGGATCTTCCCCAGGGTCTCGTTCATCATGCGCCCGAACATCTTCGGATACCAGTACGAGATCGCGGCGAACATTCCGAAGACGCTGCCCCCGAAGACCACGTAGTGGATGTGGGCGACGATGAAGTAAGTGTCGTGGATGAAGATGTCGACCGGTGTGGCCGCCATGTAAATCCCGCTCAGGCCGCCAATGACGAACATCGAGACGAAGGCCAGCGCGTAGAGCATCGGGGCGGTGAAACGAATCGACCCCCCCACAGCGTTCCGAGCCAATTGAAGGTCTTGATCGCCGAAGGGACCGCGATGACCATGGTCGACGTCATGAACGCCATGCCCAGCGTCGGATTCATGCCGCTCTGGAACATGTGGTGCCCCCAGACGATCCATCCCAGGAAGGCGATTGCGATCATCGAGTAGGCCATCGCGCGGTAACCGAAGATGGGCTTGCGCGAGAAGACGGCGATGATGTCGGAGGTGATCCCCATCGCCGGAAGAATCAAGATGTAGACCTCCGGATGGCCGAAGAACCAGAAGAGGTGCTGCCAGAGGATCGGCTCGCCCCCTCCTTCCGGCAGGAAGAAGTGCGTCCCCATTGTGCGGTCGAAAAACAGCATGGCGAGGGCGGAGGTCAGCACGGGGAGCGCCAAAAGGAGCAGGACCGCCGTGATGAAGAGGGCCCAGATCACCAGCGGCAGACGAAAGAAGGTCATCCCCGGGGCCCGCATGTTGATGATCGTGGTAATGTAGTTGATCGAGCCGAGCAGGGACGAAATGCCGAGCACGACCAAGCTGATGATCCAGAGATCCTGCCCCAGGCCGACGCCTGTGTAGACGGGCTTCGCCGACAGCGGCGCGTAGGCGGTCCAGCCGGCCGCGGCGGCTCCTCCCTGGACGAAGAAGCTGCTCATGATGATCGCGGCGGCCACCACTGCGATCCAGAACGACAGCATGTTGATGACCGGGAAGGCCATGTCGCGCGCACCGATCATCAGAGGGATCAGGAAGTTGCCGAAGCATCCGACCAGGATGGGCATGACGACGAAGAAGATCATGATCGTCGCGTGCATGGTGAAGAGCGAGTTGTAGAACTCGGGCGGAATGATGCCGTCGTACATGTAGGGCTCGGGAACCCAGCTGAATCCCCACACCGGCGTTTCGGGCCAGGCCAACTCCCACCTCACCAGAAGAGCCATCAGCCCTCCCAGAATGAACATGAAGAGCGCCATGAACAGAAACTGCTTCCCGATCATCTTGTGATCGAGAGAGAAGATGTACGTTCGGAAGAAGCCGGTGTGCTCGTGCTCGGCGTGCCCGTGATGGGCCGGAACGGCAGCGACGGACTGACTCATGACCACGTCTCCTCTGGAACCCTTTCCTCGGCGCGAACGCTCAAACGCCCGGCGCGGCCGCCTTGGATGGCCAGTGCTCTTTCACCCAGTTTTGATAGTCGTCGGCCGTTCGCACCGTGAGCCAACCCTTCATCCCGGAGTGCCCGAACCCGCACAGTTCCGCGCAGGGGATTTCGTACCGTCCCGGCTTGGTCGCCTGAAACCAGATCGGGATCTCGCGTCCGGGCAATGTGTCCTGCTTGAAGCGAAGGTTCGGGAGGAAGAAGCTGTGGATGACGTCCCGGGATCTGAGGTTGAGCCGAATGACCTGATTGACCGGCACGTTGAGATCGTTCTCCAGTGTCAGATCATCGTCGGTACCGAATTTCCCGTCGGGCCCCGGATACAGAAAATCCCAGTTGAACTGCTTTGCGGTCACCTGGACGAAGTAGTTGCTGGGAGGCAACTGCCCCTTAATCTCGTTCCAGGTGGCTCGACTCAGCAGTGCCAAGACCACGAGGATTATCGACGGGGCCACGGTCCATGCGATCTCCAGGGTGTTGTTCCCGTGCGTGTACACCGCGCGTTGCCCGGGTCGGCGGCGATATTTGACGAGAAAGGCGATCAACGTGACCTGCACGAACACGAACACAATCGCCGTGATCCAGAAGATCAGATGAAAGAGTGAATCGATGTCTCGCCCGAACGTCGAGACGTTTTCCGGCAACCAGGGCAACATGCGAGCTCCTCCTCCGAGAAGAGGTTTCCTACTTCCCTTCGAGCTCGAAGGTCACGGTGGTCTCCGCCCCGGGTTTCACCGTTACCTTCTGGGTGGTTTCCCCGAGTTTCGGGTGCCACACCTTCAGCTCGTAGTCACCGGCCGGAACATCGGTCAGCTTGAACGCGCCGTGCTCGTCGGTCACCGCATAGTACGGATCGGCCTCGACCGCGAGCCAGCCGGCCATCCAGCCGTGCACGTCGCAGCTCAACCTGACCATTTCCGGCTTCGCCCACGTCTCCGTCATCGTCTTCTTGAACTTAGGCTGAGCGCGGTTCACCGGCGGGTTGTCCTTGCTGTAGGTGTGGATGTTGTGCAGGATACCGTCCGAGTTCTTGATCTCGACTGGCTGGCCGGCAGGTGCCAACAGCACATGCGGCTCGTATTCGCAGCCCTTCTGATCCAAAATCGGCTTCGTGTCCGCGAAGGGCTTCCCCTTCTCGATGTTTGGGATCGACACGACCGCGTACTGGATGCCCCCATCAGGACCCACGACGAGGTCCCTTGAGAGGTGATCTCCTCCGACTGCGCAGACTTCCTTGTCCTTGTTGATGTCGAGCTTCTGACGCGGCGGCGGGGTGCCCTTGTATTTTACTTGTCCCGCAATCGTTCCACCATTCGAAACCGCCCCCCCCTCGTAGGCCCTTGCCTGGCCTGGCACGGCACACATTGCCGCCACACCCAGAAAAACACCGATGCATGCGATGCGCCCGTCCGTCCTGTTCTTGATCTCGAGCATCGATTTGCCTCCTTTGTTTCGCTCGCGAACGTCCGCGAGACGTTGCCTGGTCCGTCGCTCCACCGTCAGTTCGTAGCAGACTGGCCAGCAGGCGGATTCTCTATTGCCTCGGCTGCTCCCGTCGTCTCCGAAGCAGCGATGCTGGCGGCGGAATCGGCGGCGGCCACGACCGGCTTGCTGACCGGTTGCAAGGTCAGAACGAAATCGCGCAGCGCTTCGACCTGACGCGCATCGTCGCCTCCGAGAACGTCGTCGGGGCCGTCGGGAATGTCGTCGTTGAAGTTGTAAAACGCCGGCATCTTGGTTCCCGGCTGTAGCGCCTGCGGATCGCGAATCCAACGGAGGATCCAATCCGGATTGAGGCGTTGCTTGGCCATCACCAAATCGGGTGCCCAGCCCTCCTCGGGCCCTTCCGGCTTCTTGTCGCCCTGCTGGTGGCAAGAAAAGCAGTTGAAGTAGTCCGGCGAGGCCAGCTTGCGACCTGCCTCGATGTAGTTCTTCGGAATCGTCTTCTGATTCACGTAGACGAAGGGAACCTGGATCTTTTCCTGGGCGAGGAAGTAATCCACGATGGCATTGGCCTCCTCGTCCGTGAGCGGAAACGTCGGCATGCGAAGCTTCAGCCACGGTCGCAAGGGAACCGGGCTCTTTAGGAATCCGAACAGCCAATTCGGCTGAACCTTCGCCCCTTCGCCGTTCAGAATCGGCGGAGCGTACGTTGGCTTGTCCTGATAGAATGCGAGAATCGCGCCGCCTCGCTTCTCGATCACATGGCAGCCGATGCAGTTGTACTTCTCCACCACGCGACGACCATGCTGCAGGGTTCGTTCCCGGTCCAGATCGCCAGGGAAGTACTTCGACGGGACCTTGTCCTCCTGGCGACTCGCCAGGAACACGAGCAGAGCCTGGATGTCCTCCTCTCCCAAGTCGAACTGCGGCATCAGCTGTTCGATGCGCTCCGTCGCATACGTCCGCGGCTGCTTGAGCTTGTTGTACGCCCAATCGCGCCAGGTATGGGGAATGTCCGTGTGCTGACCGAAGAACAGCTCCTCGAGTGGCTTGGAACCAAACGTCGTCAGCTCGACGCCAATGCGGGATTCCGCCTCCATTCCCGGAATGTCGTGGCACCCCTCGCACCCGTACTTGCGAACGAGAGCCTCTCCCTTGCCGATGTTGTCGGGAGAGGCGAGGGCCTTCTGCAGTTCCGCATCACCGGGATTGGGCTTTCCGAGCG
Organism: uncultured bacterium; assembly: GCA_963721115.1. Lineage (GTDB taxonomy): Bacteria > Desulfobacterota > Binatia > HRBIN30 > CADEER01 > CAVRIA01. Next base: position 735,466 of record CAVRIA010000006.1, on the reverse strand, counting down.
TAAGCAGGTACGAGGACAACGCAGCGGCTTCTTCATCGCTCAGCCGCAGGCTCGGCATCCGCGACACGGGCGAGAACCCGCGCGGGTTCTTCAGCCAGTGATAGATCCAGCGAGCGTTCGTCTTCTCTGCCACTTGGCTGAGATTCGGGACGATGTTCTTGTTCGTTCCCAACCGTGCTGGTGCCTCTCCTTGGACGAACCCGTGGCATCCCCGACACCCTAGACTGTTGGCCAGCTCTTTACCGCGCGCGACGAGAGCGGCGTCATTTGGATCCACACCGGTCGGCATCGGATTCTGGGACAGCCACTCCTCGCTCTCCTTATGCGATGCACTGAGCAGATAGGCAACGATCTCCGTGGCCTGTTCGCGAGAGAACATGAAGTTGGGCATCTTGGTATGGGGCCTGAACTTGTGAGGGTTCTCGACCCAACGCACGAGCCAACCCGGATCGTCCTTGGCCGCAATGCGGCGCAGATAGGGACCGATCTTTCCGAGCTCGCCGTACCCCTCCACGAGATGGCAACCGGTGCAGCCCACCTGCTCGAAGAGCTTTTCCCCTTCCGCGATCGTTTCCGCCCCCGGCACTCGCACATCCACGTGACAGCTGATGCAGCTCGATTGAACCTTCTTGCCACGGCGGAGCTCGAACTCCCAGTACGGGACGTCTCCGTGAGCCTTGTCCACGGAGCTGACGGCCGCCCCCTGCCCCTGGTGGCACGGAGTGCACCCGAACTTCTCGGGCGGATGATTTTTGAGCAATGTGTCCCGATGTGGGTGGGTCGTGAAGGGCTCCGGATCGTTTTCGAATCCGGCCGTGTTGATTCCTTCGTGGCAGGATTCGCAGCGGTCTACTCGAGCTACGGGCTCGTCGAAGTTGTTGTGGTCGAACTCGTTGAGCACGACCTGCTGGATCTTCGGAATCTTGGGCAGATCGAAGGGGCCGACGTGAAGCACGATGTTGTCCAGCTTCTGGCGCAGACGATCGAGATCCGTCTCGAAGGTGTGGATCTTCTCTACCAAGCCGTCCTCGACGGAACGGATCTCGTCGACTTCCTTCGATATCTTGTCGAGATTGGCCTGCGCCTCCGTCAGACTGGCCTCGTCTTTTTTCTTCTCCGCGTCCAGCTCATCGATGTGCTTGCGGAATCCCTCCGTCTCACCGCCGGTGAGTTCCGCGTGCTCGTACTCGTACCAGTCTTCCTCGAGCTTGCTCTTGACGAGGCGAAGATTGAACTCCCGCTCGTCGACCCGCACCTTCGCCTCGTCGCGTTGCGCTTCCAGTGACGCAAGTTGGCGAGCGGTCTCGCCGGAAGCGATGCGCGCTCGCGCATCGGCCAGCTCCTTCTTCGCCTTGACGTAGGCAGGGTCGGCCGCCAGACGAGATTCTTCGTCTTGCACGGCCTTCTCGGCACGCTCGATCTGAAGATCCGAGAACTCGACTTGATACTTCTTCCAGGGCCGCCGGGAAATGTTGTCGTCCCACACGGCCCACACCGCCCCGGCCAAGAGGAGCGCGACGGCTAGGAGAAACACCGCGTTGTACGACTTGCGCTCCTCGTCGACATTCGTATTCGGCCGCTTCATCCTCTCACCCTCGCGTGGAAGTCCGCCGCTCCATGAAGCGTCCAACGTAGAAGACCGCGAAGCCGAGCATCAACAACTGGAGTTCCCGCCCCATCGCATTCTCTTCCGTCAACCCGACGAAGAGGGCGTAGCCGACATCGGCAACCCCGATCGCCTCGACCAACTTGGCGATGTAGAACATTCACCTTGGAAAGTCGCAGCGCCGCGGTCCGTCTAGATATTGAGCCACGGAGTGACCCACACGTATTTGATATTGAAAGCGTGTCGCAGGACCATCTTCACCACCACCGCCAGAAGATTGAGGAAGAGAAACGATGTAGTGAAGAAGCGGGGCATCCCCCATCGCGCCATGAACTCTCGCCCCTTGAGACGTACGATCCACCAGTACATCCCGATCGTTCCGAGCACGAAGTAGCCGACGACCAACACTCCTCCGAAAACGGACGACCAGAAATAGTCCCGGAAGCCCACCTTGTAGGGAAGGTCGACGTTGGTCATCGCCTCGACTTTGTGCATGTCCCACACTTGCCATGGCCAGAACCAGTTCCATCCCGGACCACGAAGAAAGGTCCCGGTGATGATCAGAGAAACCCAGAGAACGTGGAACCCCAGAAAGAAGGTCAGGATCTCGTACTTGCGGGATTCGAACGCGTAGTAGCCGTTTCCGGATGGGTTGATGTCGATGTACGGTATGACCATCAACCCGATGATGATGAAAGATGGCAATACCACGCCGGCGTGCCAGGGATCGAAGAATACGAGCATCTCCTGAAGGCCGAGGAAGTACCAGGGCGCTTTCGAGGGGTTGGGCGTCCGAGTCGGATTGGCGGCTTCCTCCAATGGAGCATCGACCAGAAGCGACCAGACCACCAGGAGAACGACGACAAAGATGGCGCACAGGAACTCCGCACGCACCAGATGGGGCCACGTATGGACCTTGTCATCCCTAGGGCCCGCCGCTTTTCGACTTGCCGGGGTAGCACTCGAGGCCGTACCCGATTGAATCGGCTTCGCTTGTGCTTGCGCCATGCGACTTCACTCCTCCGGACGCGGCCTGGCCGCCCGATAAAGCAGCGCGAGGATCGATACGAAGATCGTCGGTAACACCAGAACACGAAGCCCGGTGAAGAGCGCTGTTCCCCCCATGAGCGCAGCGACCAGGATTAGACTGCCAACGGCGTACCTACTATCGGCCTGCACGGCCACCCCCTCCCCGTTCACACCGGCGGCCCGGAGAAACCATCGCGCCGAATCCGCCAGAAGTGAACGGCCATGAACAGGCTCGCCACGAGCGGAATGAAGATGCAATGGAGGATGTAGAAGCGCAGCAGTGTGTGCGGCCCGATTTCCCCTCCTCCGAAGAGAAACGCGCGCGCATCGTAGATCGGGTTCGCCCCTATGTATTGCGCAAATGGCCCCTCGTTGCCGAGGAGTGGCGTCGCCCTGGCCATGTTCGATCCCACCGTCACCGCCCAGATCGAGAGCTGATCCCATGGTAACAGGTACCCAGTGAAGCTGAGCAGCAACGTGAGAACGAGCAGAATCACACCAACGATCCAGTTGAACTCGCGAGGTGGCTTGTACGAACCGGTGAGGAAAACTCGGAACATGTGCAGCCAGACCGCGATGACCATTCCGTGCGCAGCCCAGCGGTGCATATTGCGCATGAACATCCCAAAGGGCATGTCGAACTCGAGGTACTTCATGTCCGCGTATGCGTACTCGGCCGTCGGACGGTAGTAGAACATCAAGTAGATCCCCGTCACGACGGTCACCAGAAACATAAGGAAGGTGATTCCACCCATGCACCAGGTGAATCTCATCCGTATCGCGTGACGACGCACCTTCGAGGGATGCAGGTGCAACCAGATGTTCCCCGACACCATCAGGACGCGGTTGCGGGGCGTGTCCTCGTAGCCATGCCGAAAGATCGATTGCCAGATCTGGGATTCCGTGATCTGGCGCTTGGTCTCTTCCCACTTGCTCATACTCTTTCCGACCTCTGCCCCGCGGAGACGATCAGACGTGCAAGAACGCTCCGGGCTTGTCCCACTGGCCGCGCTCGTAGCGGTACGTCACGCCCATGTCGATCAACAACTGGCCGTCATCAGTCAGGGTGATCCTGAACCGCTCGAGCGGTCGAGGAGCCGGCCCCTCGAAGTTGATCCCACTCTTGCGATACCCGCTGCCGTGGCAGGGGCACTTGAACTTCTGCTCCACCTTGAGCCAGCGGGGCGTGCAGCCGAGGTGGGTGCACTTCGCGAACAGGACGTAGAAGCCCTCGGCCTCGCGCACGATCCACACGCGATGCTCCTTCTTGAATCGCTCGCTCACCTCGCCGATCGTGTAGTCGCTCGGCGGCCCCGCCTTAAAGGTCGTCGGGGGCGTGAACAGCACGCGCGGAAAGGCCGAGCGTACGAATGCCAGCAGCGACAGGCCGGTGAACAACCCGAAGCCGCCCCATCCGACGCGACCGAAGAAATCCCGCCGCGACCAGAGACTCGACGGCAACGCTGCCCCCTCGGCCGCCGATGGCGTATCGCCCAGCTCTTGGCGGCGCCTCCGCTCCTCCAACGCTGCCTGTTCCTCGGAAGAAAGTTTCTTCGCTTTTGCCATGAGATCACCTCGGAAGCGCTGCATCAGCGACGCAGGACGACTGCCCCCAGACCCCAGGCCATCATGACCACCGCGGCCGCAAACAGCAGTAGGCCGACCGGCGGAAACAGAATGATCATCACGGCGCCAACGAGGAACAAGGGGATCGCGATGCCAAACGCGTTGAAATCGTTGGAGGGGAGCGAACTCGTCGCGCCCTGCCCGACGACGATTTCGACTTCGTCGCGCAGCAGGTGAATCGCCGTTTCGCGCAGTTGCACTCGATGCTCCATCACGCCCGCGTTGATCGTCCGTGCCAACTCGCGAGCGAGCCGGTTGACCCGGACGTCCAACGTCTCGTCTCCCTTGGTTTCTTTCTGCCCTTCGTTGGTCACTACGGTTGGCGGGCTTGGGGCTTAGTATGATTCGGCCAGCGAGTCAAATCGGACCGCTGGAACCATTTTATTCCTCTCACGCGCTTCTGCGGCGGTCAACTCAGCCGAAGAGGCGGAGCAAAAAAACCGCTAATGGAACACCTGAATTCGGCTAATCGGCAGGGGGTAGGCCAAAGGCGACGTGGATGCGGTTGCCCTCGCGCTGGACGGAGAGGTCGGCATCTCCCGCAAGTGCGCGCATCTCCCTGCGAAAGTCGTTCACGTCGCGCACGGGATGCCCTTCCACCGCCAGAATGACGTCCCCTCGATGCAACGCTCCGTGTCGATCCGCGACCTCCGATACCAAAACGCCGCGGCCAGGAGGCAGGTGGAAATGCTCCGCCAGCTCCGGCGATAGGTGCTGCACGGTCACTCCCCCCATGGTCAGTGTTTGGATATCGGCCTTCCGCAGGGCGATCACGCGATCGCGCTGCAGGAGGGCGGGCGCCACAAAGATCGGTCGCTCGAAGCGCAGAGCAAGAGCGATGGCATCGCTCGGCCGACTGTCCACCTCGATTTCCCGGTTCTTCGATTTCAGGAACAGTCGGGCGCGGTACGTATCCTCGCGCAACTCCGAGATGACCACCTTTTGCAGATCGACTCCGAGTTGCTCGAGCACGTTCTTCATGAGGTCGTGGGTCATCGGGCGGGACGCGGCCACCCCTTCGAGACGCATCGCTATCGCTTGCGCCTCCGCCGGACCGATCCAGATCGGAAGGGCCACTGTGTGCGACCGATCCTCGAGCAGAACCACCGGCGAGTGCGAGCTCGGATCGATCGTGACCCGTCTGACCGTGACCTCCACGTCCGTCACCCCCGAATCGGAGCAGCCCAGACAGACTCCTAGACCCAGAAGGGCGAGCCAGAGTCGGGGCCGATCGAATGGGCGGGACACCGTCATGATCCGACACTCAGAGTCTACGAGACTACGGTATGGCAGGCCGGTGTCAACACGGGGTCGCGCCCCTTCTCAAACCCCCATGACGCCGGCAGCGATCCGTCCCACCATGTTGCCGAGCTCTGCGAAGTTCGACCCACGACTCACCAGGCGCTCTCGCCCCTTCCCGGCCCGCACTTGGATGCAGTCGATCTCGGCGAACCGGTTGATCGCATTTCCCAAGGTGACGGACGAGTTTCCCTCCGGTTTGCGCACCTCGCCCAACAGCAGCGCGGTCCGGTACTTCTTCTGCATCCCGTCGATGGCCGCTCGTTCTGTCAGTCCCTCCTCGGGCAAAGCCATCAGAAACTGAATGGCAATCCAGTACGCCTCGCGGAAGTTGTCGAGGATCCCGACGGCACTGGCGACGAAGGGACTGCTCGGGACCAGGTCGAAGGGCTCCCCTCCGACGAGCCCGCCTTCCGTACGCAGATAATCCATGAGCCGGCTCAGCTCACCGGCGATGTCCTCCCGCTCAGGCAAAGCGAACTCCCAACGGAACAGCTCGAGCCACCAAACGACGTCCTCCTTGAGAGCGATACCGCGCAGACCTCGCGACAGGGCCTCGCAGAGCAGGGCCGGGAGGAGGAAGAAGTGGATCGTATTGTTCTTGTAGAAATTGAGCGCCAACCGTTTCTCGCGCGGAACGTGGATCAAACCTCCGCCCGCATCGTCGCCGGGAAGCCGTTGGATGAGCCCCCCGTTCTCCAGAAAGGAGAGATTCTCGCGGAACTCTTGCTCAGCGTTGCGCTCGAGAGATGCCGTTGTGCGGACTCCCCGATGGCCAAGAAAGTGGACCAACGCATAGGCCCTGCGCACGAAGTCGCGGTGACGACAGGCGCGGTGAAGCATGCTGAGGAGGACTGTGGCCGACACCGACGTCGCGCCGGCGACGGAAACATCGTTCACTTCGCGCAGTAGCCGGAACCCGAGCTTCTGAACGAAGCGCCTCTTCTCGGTCTGTACGCCCGCGTCCTCTGATGAGCGGAATTGCTGTTTGCGCGCACCCAGCGCTTCCGCCAGTGATATCGGCTCGGCGAACGTCAGGTAGACGGTCCCGTGACGCCGACGAAGAAGACGCCCGGCACGCAGAAGCCCGGCCAGCGACTCCGGCTGCTTCTCGGCACCGCCGAGTTCTCGCTGATAGGACTCCTCCTCGACAACCCGGCCGTAGTGGATGGACACCGGCACGAGGTACAGGTCGCGACGCACGCCGCGCATGAACGCGTCCACGATAGCAGACAACATCCCCAGCTTCGGAGTGAGGATCTTTCCCGTCCGGCTCCGTCCACCCTCGATGAAGAATTCCTGTGTGTACCCTTCGCGAATGAGGAAAGTGAGGTAGCTGCGGAACACGACCTTGTAGAGCTCATTGTCCTCGAAGCTCCGGCGGATGAAATACGCTCCGGCGCCGCGAAACAGAGGGCCGAGAGGCCAGAACGAGAGGTTGATCCCCGCAGCGATGTGTGGAGGGCTCAGATAGTTGAGATGAAACACATAAGACAGGATGACGTAGTCGAAGTGGCTGCGATGGCACGGTACGAGTACGACTGGATGCCGCTTCACCCGTTCCGCCACCTTCTCCAATCCGGAGTACTCAAGTCCGTGGAAGAGGCGTGGCCAGACGCGATTGAAAACGAACTCGAGGATCGAGAAATAGATGCCGTGAAAGTTGGCCGCCATTTCGTCGAAGTATCGCTCGGCCTGTCGCCGGAGCTGGGACTCCGCCTGCCTTCCCTGCGCAGCGAGCCGGTTGATCGCTGCCGCCACCTCTTCGTCCTCGAGGACACGCTGGCGAACCTGCCGCTTGGGGAGCAAGAGAGGCCCCCACACGAGCCGCTCCTCGCGATACAGAAAGATCTGCAGCGCGCGAGTCAGCCGGCGCACGATGCGCTCCTCGCCTTCGCGCTGGTACTGTCGTGTGAAATCGCGAAGCTGCACCTCCACTCCGACGTTGATCGTCGTGTCGTGTCGATTCCACAGCAACGAGATCATGCGGCGCAGCTCACCGGGCATCTCTTGGACGCTGTACACGAGAGTCGCGAGGCGCGATTCCTTGCGGCGCATCCCTCGCCCACGGAGTACGGCGATCGGCACGAGGGACACCTCTTGTCCGGATATCCACTGATGATGCACGATCTCGCGCAGATAGTCGCTCCCCGTCTGCATCGCACGGAGGGCGCGACGCCTACCGGACAGGAGTCCCATGCGCGGCATCTTGCCGCGCATAAAGATCATCACCGGCCGCCCCGCCGCGACCAACCGACGACAACGATCTCGGGCCTCGAACTCGCGTAGCTCACGGGCGACGAGTCGGGCTCGGCGAAAACGGTGCCAGAACCATCCCAAGACATGCCGTATCGGACGGAACCAAAGCGACGGGATGTCGTTCGCGAACTCGGGCTGAGGCAATCCGTCGCGTGTCAGCACATAGGTGATCAAGAGGTAGTCGACCCACGAACGCTGCCGCATGACGTAGACGACCGGCCCGCGGTCGGCCAGTGCACGCAAGTGCTCCACCGCACTCGGCGCGATCATCATCGAGCGAAAGGCCCATCCGCAAAACCACCCAACGAGCAAACCTAGGCGACCTTGCTGGCCGGCGCTCGGAGCCAACCTTTCTTCTCTTCCGTGATCGATCGCCGGTTCACTCATCGCACTTCCAGTCGACATCTGCGGCGCCTTGATTCGACACCGAGACGCCGTTGCGGACTATAGCAGGCGACGGTGACGAGTGTGAGTCAGAGCGCTCACGATGCGACGGACCTCCTGGGCGCGGCTCTTTCGGCAGACGAGCACCGCCCCAGGACTGTCGACCACCACGAGGTCGTCGACCCCCAGCATGGCGACGAGCCGATCGTCCCCGAACACGACAGTATCGCGGCAGTCCAAGAGCAGTGTGCTTCCTCTACGCGCATTCCCCGCTTCATCCGTTCCCCAGATCTCTCCTGCCGCCGCCCAGCTTCCCACATCACTCCAGCCGAAGTCACCGTCGACCACGGCTACCCGTTGAGCCCTCTCCATGACGGCGACGTCAATCGACACTACCGGCAGGCGCCGATACGCCGTTCGCCACGTCCTCGAGCCCGGACCGTCGTCCGGCGCATCCTCCAGCGCACGCATGACGGAAGCGATCCGAGGAGCGTGTGCGTCGAACGCTCGCCGCAGCGTATCCACACTCCAGGCAAACATTCCCGAGTTCCACAGGTAACGACCCGCCTTCACGTATTTCTTCGCGGTGGACAGCTCTGGCTTCTCATGAAACCGCTTCACCCAACGCACACGCGGTGGCACGCGCCGCACGACATCGCCAACCTCGACGTAGCCATATCCCACTTCCGGTCCTGTGGGAGGAATTCCAAAGGTAACCAGACACCCCGCCTTCTCGGCGACGGAGAAGCCGGTGAGAATGGCGCGCCGGAAGCGCGGCAGGTCGGTCACGACGTGATCAGCCGGAAATACGGCCATGATCGCACCCGAATGGCGACGGGCGATCCGCGCGGCTGCCAAAGCGAGGCACGGCCCCGTACCTCGCGCGTCCGGCTCGACGATCACATTCGCCGGCGGCAAAGACGGCAACTGTCGCCGGATTTGGCCGGCGAACTCACGGCTGGCGACTACGAGGACGCGCGCTGGAGGGACGATCCCCCGCACGCGCCGAAACGTCCATTGGAGAAGCGATTGCCGTCCTTGAATCGCCAAGAACTGCTTGGGGCGTCGCCGCCGACTGCGCGGCCAAAACCGCGTCCCGACACCGCCTGCCATGATGACCGCGTAACGGATCTGCTTCTCTCGACCTCCGTCGGCAGACATGAAGCGCGCATGATCGGTGAACCACCAGGTGAAAGCAAGCATTTGGCACCGGGACGCCACTGGGATAAGCGCCTTCTGCGTGACGTTCGTTCTTCTTGGAATCGCCGCGGTCGCGGCCGTGCCGCTGGCCGTCACGGCCGGACTGTACGCGGCTAGGCGCCGCGTCGTGTCGGAGCATCCCGATTGCCAGGAGCGGCTTCCGAGGGCGGCGGCCTTCCGCGCCTTCCTTGCCGAATCCGCCGCAGTCGCCGTGATTCTGCTTCTCCAGCCATCACGGTGGTTGCAACGCCGCCTCCGGGTGACGGCAGATGCAAGGGCGATCGCCATTCTGCTGCCGGACATCGGTGTCCCCGATCACATGTACGATCTTCTCCGCCGCCGGTTGCGCCGGGCAGGCTGGGCTTCCACCCTGGGAACCGACCATGCCCTACCGGGGGATCTGGACACCGCGGTTGAGGAAGTCGAGCGATGCTTTCGAAGACTCATGCGTGCCAACGTAAAACTGGCACTGATCGGGCACGGCACCGGGGGACTCGTCGCGCGCCGCTATCATCAGAAGACCCTGGGCCAGGGGATCTATGCCGTAGCCACCCTTGGCACCCCGCACCAGGGAACGGAAGTACCACTGTGCCGCATCCCCTGGTTGCGCCAGCTGCAACCTGGCTCGCCCGTCCTGCGGGAGCTGGCAGCCGCGGACAGCATACTGTCGCCAGACAACATCATCGTCATCTATTCCGGTTTCGACGCCTTGTTGGCTCCCACCGACAGGGCATACTATCCGGGCGCCTTCAACATCGAGGTGCGAGGCGTCGGCCACTACTTCGCGCTCGCGTCACGAAAAATCAGCGACATCCTGATCGAGAACCTGAACGCCACCGAGATCTCTCACAGCGAGCGCTGATGCGTGCCGACCACGTCGAGGACGAAGGAGATGTCCTCGTCATCGTTGTAGAAGTGAGGTGCGAGGCGTACACCTCCCATGCGGGGCCGAGCGATGATCTTCGCGCCCGCCAACGCACCGAGCAAAGCATTCGTATCGCCGAGACGAAACGTGACGATACCCGACCGCTCATCGATCGCCCATGGACTCAGCATCTCCGCTCCGAGGCGGCGCAACCCCTCTCCCAATTGGCCTGTGAGGTCGAACAGTCTCGCTTCGATGGCGGGAGGACCTATCTCGAGCAGGAGATCGACAGCCGTCCCCAGGGCACGCACGCCGACATGGGACTCCGTGCCCGGCTCAAAACGCGCAGCATCGTGGCGCAGATCGAAGTGATAGGGCAGATATCGGTTCGGATCCGTCACGCTCTTCCAACCGAGAAGGGGCGGACGAAAGCGCTCCACGATCCGCTTCGAGACGAACAGAGCGCCGCAACCTTCCGGAGCCAGCAGCCATTTGTGTCCGCCCATCGCCATGCAATCGATGCCGCACGCGCGGACATCGACCGCCAATGCCCCGACCGCCTGAATGCCATCGACACAGAAGAGAATTCCGCGCTCCTGGCAAAGGCTTCCGAGCTCGGCGAGGTTGGCGCGAAACCCACTCTGCCAATCGACGGCGCTGACGGCCAGCACGCGGGTCCTGGAATCGACGAGTCGACCGATGTCGTCGACCCCGAATCGCGACCGTGGCCGGTCGAGAAGACGAGTTTCGACGCCGAAGCGGCGCAGCCCCCACCACGGGTACACATTGGAGGGATATTCATCCGCGATCCCAATGACGTTGTCACCTTCACGCCATTCCAAGCCCCCGGCAATGAGAGAAAGGCCTTCGGACGTATTGCGCACGAAGGCGATCTCCGACGTCTCGGCTCCAATCAATTTCGCGAAACTGCAGCGCGCCCGGTCGACTCGCCGTTCCCATTCGACGTAGACGGATGGGTCGAGGGACAACGCCTCGTCGGCAAAATCGTGCAATGCCTGCGAAACGCGGCGCGGCAGAGGGGAGATTCCCGCGTGGTTCATGTGAACAGCCCTCGAACACGAAGGGAACTCCCTCTTCCACAAGCTCCAGTCGATCGTCGTCATTTCTTCCTGGCTCGATCCCGCCTCGGCGCCACCATCTTGTCGTTTCATGAGATCTAAGTCTAATGAGGGAAGACGCCGCTCGCGGCGGCGGAAGATCGCATCAGATGCACCCCTCCGATAGATCCAAAGAGTCGACGATCGGTGACTGGTGGATTGGATCCGGGACCGGTACCGAAGTGGTCGTGTCGAGCGGCTGGAGCTCTCGGCTCGACGTCTTTTTGCGCGACAGATTGTCCGGGATCTCGAGGCGGCAGAGCCGCAAGCTGTTCGTAACGGCCACGGTCACGATCAACGGCAAGCGAGCCGGGAAGGGAGAAATCGTCCGGCCGGGGGATATCGTTCGGATCGTCCTTCACGAGTCGATAGGCAACCTTCTTCCGCAACCGGACCTGCCAGTTCGAATCCTCTACGAAGACCCCGTCATCGTCGCCGTGGACAAGCCTTCTGGAATGCCTTCGCTCGCGTTGCGTTGGAGTGACCGCGACACCGTCGCCAACTACCTGATTGCCCGCTATCCCGAAACGACCCGAGTCGGCGCGCCGTTGGAAGCGGGGGTCGTCCATCGCCTGGATACTGTGACATCGGGCGTGCTGCTCGCGGCTCGCACTGCAGAGGTCCACGCCCTGTTGCGACAGCAGTTTCGTCGCCTGGAGATCCATAAGCGCTACCTCGCCCTGGTGCGAGGGGACGTAACGAAGCGGGGCGTCATTCGGGTGCCCATCGCCCACAGCCCCCGTCAACCGCGGCGGATGTGCGTTTGCCCGAATCCCGAGCGTGCCCGCCATCTCGGAGCCCGCCCGGCCGAGACTCGATATCGGCCGCTGGCGCGCCTGGCATCGGCATCGTTGCTCGCGGTGAGCATCTCCACGGGTGTGCGACACCAGATCCGCCTGCACCTCGCGTCGATCGGTCACCCTGTTCTCGGTGACCCCCTCTACGACCCAGCTCCCCACCCGCCGGCTGACGTTCCTCGCACCATGCTGCACGCCTGCCGGATCGGATTCCGACATCCGGTTCGCGATACGACGCTTCTCGTCGAAGCACCGCTCCCGTCAGACTTCCGCGCCGTGATCCGTTGCCTCGAGTAGCATGCGGCCTCCACGGATCACGTCAGCCGAGGGCGGTCAGGCCGCGACGCCCTGTTTTCCCTTGCCCTTTGTCTTTGCACAGGTCCCACAGAGATTCTGTACGTTGTTCGGGTCCTCGACGAGGCCGTCGTCCATGTTGTGGCAAACCTTCTTGCACTCGACGCAAATGAAGTAGACCCCTTCGATTGTCTTGTTGATCCGTTCCCGATTCAGAATACGGCCTTTGAGCTTCTCGATACGGATACCAAGCAGAGTCTCGTATTGCCGTTTGATCTTGCGCCGCCCGGCCTCGTCCTTTGGAAGATCGCTGTCTTCCTGGGTGTCGGAACCAGCGTCGGCGTCGAATACGCTATATCCCTTTTTGGTCTTTGCTGCCGCTTTGCCCTTCTTCGGCGCTCGAGCCATTGGCTTTCTCCTCGCTGTTGCTCGTTACGACCGCGTGCGGGCCATGTACCCGCACCCTTTCTCACACACCCAGAAAAACCCCTTGGAACCGAAGCCGGTAAAATACGTCACACGGCTGTCCGCTCCGCAGCTCGGACAGGCATGCCGCAGGGCCGCACTGCTTCCCTTCTGGGCGGTTTTGGCCTTCTTCTCCGCCATGATGAACTTCCTCCTTACGCGCTCGCTCGATCCGCGCCGTCCACATTTGCGCGGTGAACCTGATTGGTTGTGCACTCGGGTTCTGACGTTGTCGACGCAACGAAAGTGCACTGTGGCCAAGGGGCCGTGATAGCGCTGTATTCTAGCCGAAGCCCCAGATACAGTCAATTCAGGCTTCTCGCGCCAACACGGAGCCAAGGAGCTGCTGAGTCGCTTCGCCTTGCTGCCCGGAAGCGCGCAACTTGCCGCCCTCGGCTAGCGTGTTAGACAGCAGTGTGCCGCGCACCGAGAAGGAACAGGAACAGACGCCAGTGCGTTGGGCGCCCCACACCGAGGTCGATGCCATCGTCCGGCTCTTCCCCTCGTACCGTGATTTCGTCGACGCAGCTCTGTTCGCCCCCGGTTACGGCTACTACAGCAGCGGCACTGTTCGCTTCGGTGGTGGCGGTCACTACGACACCTATCCCCTGGCGCTGTCCCCCCTCTTCGGACGCATGGTGGCGGAATACGCCTATCGGCGATGGCGAACGGCGAGAAGGCCGGATTCATTCGAAATCTGTGAAGTGGGAGCCGGAAACGGTCAGCTTTGCGCGGATACGGTTCTATGGACCTTGGAACGCGGCCGACACGAAAAATCCTGGGGGCGGTTTGCCGGCGCTCTGCGCTATCGGATCGTCGAGCGCAGTGAAGCTCTCGTCGAGCGCCAGCGGCGCCATCTGAACTTTCTGTCGGAAATCGTGACCTGGAGCCGAATGGACGTGACCAGGCCCACGCGACGCGCAAAGCCGTTCGCCGCTCGTGGGATCGTCATCGCCAACGAGATCCTCGACTGCTTCGCGCACCACAAGGTGGTACAAGGACAAGACGGTCGTACCGGCGTTGTTTTCGTCGTTCCACGACTCCGGGGCCTGGCCGTTGAATCCGCCGACCTCACGGCCGCCCTCCGCAATGAGCGTCTTCGCGGCCAACTGACATTCGAGGAGGTGGCCATCCCGATTCGTCGAATCCGGACACTCCAGACATTCTTGCGCCGACACTGCCCCGAGGCATTCGAACCGGGCGCTCTCCCCTTCCCGTATTTCGCGTGTCCGGCGATCGAATCCGCAGTTCGCAACCTCGCGTCACTCCACGAGCGGTCGGAAATCCTCTGGATCGACTACGGAAACACGCACCACTTCCACCTCGAAACTGCAGAGCAGGAACGCGTTTTCGCCGGCCCCCCGCGCTCACAAAGGAACGTCTACGACGATCCCGGGCGGGACGACATCACTTTCATGGTCGACTTCTCGGTGGTCTCACGAGCTTGCCGGGAAGCTGGCTTCGACCTCACCTACTTCGGGCCCCAAGCAGAGTTGGCGCGCCGTGCCGAAGTCGCGCTCGACGAAAGCGCCGCCGAGCTCATCGTCCGCTATCGCACGCTGGGCTGGATGCTCGCCGTGATCGGAGCGGGCCCCGAGACAGAATGGCGACGCACCTCACTCACTTGGAAGGATGACACTGGCGAACGGGTGCCCGTGCGCCGCTACGTACAGCGAACGATCGGAGAGTTTCTCGGCAAGCGGCCCACGCACTTCAAGCTGCTGATCGCACGGCGCCTCCATGCCGCTTGACGTCGAGAGCGGCCCCCACTCATTCGAGGATTCGGACAACGAACGCCCACGACGGTCCGGGGCGTCCAGTGACGTCCCGCACGCGAACGGTTACGGTCGTATCCCCCACTGGGAAGGCGAAGGGTGGGGCAATCGAAGCGCAGAACTGTGCGGTGCTGTCGGGCGCGACGAAGTGGAACGACCCGTCCTGGAAACGCGTACACGCCTCCCCGGGAGGCCGGCCTCTTGGATCCCCTACCCCGTCCGTAAAGCGGCAAGCAAAGTCGTTGATCGCATTCGATATGGCCTGGGTCTCGGCAAAGCCCGCTGAAGCGGGGACTCCGCCGATGAGCGGAGGCATGTCGTCGCACACAGCGGGGCTCCCGTTGCCGAGAGGCCGCGAGACGATGATCTCGAGATCCGGTCGGGCGGCCGGGTTGGAGGGGTCGGAGTTGAACGCGTTCAGTCCCACGCTGCGCCGGCTCGGGCCGGGCTTGCCCTCGACGACCACGGTGAAGCTGTTGCCGAAGGGACGCTCGTAGATGGGCAATCCGGCACCCGTGAACCCCACCGGGTCCGTGATGACATCGTCCGGCTGAGCGATTCCGACGAAGCTGACGTCCGCGCCGGGGCGGGGAGTAGAGGTCGGAGTTCTAGTCTCCGTCGGCGTTCGAGTGATGGTCGGTGTCGGCGTCACGCTCGGCGTGTTCGTGATCGTCGGCGTGCGGGTGGACGTCCTCGTCGCAGTAGCCGTCGCGGTGTTCGTCGGCGTGCGTGTCAGCGTCGGCGTACGCGTCGACGTCGCCGTAGCGCTGCTCGTGAATGTGGGCGTGATCGTTCGAGTCGCCGTGAAAGTGGGGGTTAGCGACGGCGTTCGCGTCAGGGTCGGGGTAGCGGTATCGGGCGGGGTCCGTGTCACCGTCGGCGTACGCGTTCGTGTCCCGGTTGACGTGCGCGTAGACGTTGAAGTCGACGCGGCGGTTCTGGTGACGGTTCTGGTCGAACTTGGGGAGGGGGTCGGCGTCGGCGTCCTCGATCCCGTAGCCGTTCGGGTTGAGGCCCTCGTAGGAGTCGAGGTGCGCGTCGCCGTTTCCCTTCGGGTGGGCGTCCGAGTAGGGGTCGGGGGCGGTGTCGGGCTGCGGGTATCGGTAGCGGAAGGACGTGGCGTCGGCGTTCGGGTGGATCCGGGAGGAGCCGTCGGTGTACGGCTTGATGTCGTCGTGCGAGTGGCGGTGCGAGAATTCGTCGGCGTCCGGGTCGGGGTGTGCGTCGGTGGACGGCTCCCGGTCGGCGAAACGCTCGACGTAGGTGTCGTCGTTCGCGTAGGCGTTCTAGTGCTCGTCGATGTCCGGCTCGGCGACAGGCTGTGGGTCGGCGTGGCAGACCTGGACGGCGTTCGGCTGGCGGTAACCGTCGGCTGGGCGGTGCGACTCGGCGTCGATGTCGGAGAAGGAGGACCCGATATGGTTGGGGTCGGGGTTGCCGTGCGCGTCCGCGTCGGCGTCTGGGAAGGGACTCGGGTCGCGGTTGGCGTCGAGGTGCGGCTCGGACTCGGGGTGGGGGTCGCGGTGACCGTGTACGTCGGCAGCGGCTCGCTGCCAACGTACAGAATAATTTGAGAGGCGACGCCTGGCGTTCCATTCACGTCGAGGAGGCGCACCGTAGCAACCGTCCCACCGTCCGGAAAGGATTCCAGCCCGGATACGGGCAAGCAGAACTGGATGCGACTCGCTGGATCGACGAAACCATTGCTGCCAAACCGATCGATCGTGCACGAGCGTGCGGGATTCGATACGACTGACAATCGACAGGAGATGTCGTTCAACGCATCGGTGACTGACCGCTCCGAGCCGAAGTTCGCAGGCGACACTCCCGGAACTCCCCCCTCGTCGCAGACCATCGGACTCCCGTCGCCGAGGTCCCGCGAAACGAGGAGCTGGATGTCGGGACGTCCTTCTGGGTCGGCGGAGCCGGAAGCGACCTGTCGACCGACGTCGGCACCGGACAGACCGGGGCGCCCTTCGATGACGAGGCGAAAGCCCAGTCCACCAGCAGACTGAAAAGTTGGGACCGGCTGATCACGAACCGCCTTCACTACCGTGCCGTCTGCCGCGGCAATCCCGAGGAAGGTGATGACCGGCCCCGTACCAACACCGAGGGTTCCCTGGCCGTGCATGAACGCGATCAGGGCGGTTACATCGGCAGCTGTTACCGTGCCGTCGCCGTTGGCATCGGCTCCAGAACAACTGGCTACCGTACCACCGGCGACGAGATCCGTCGCCGACCCGTCACCGTCCGACAGCTCTGCCTCCAGGTGGGCAAGATCGGCGGACGTAACGAGGCCATCGCAGTCCGCATCCCCCGGTACCGATTCCAGGGCTCCCGCAGAGGTGGCGAGAAGCAAACTCGCCGCGCCCGCCAAGAAGACTCGCGCCGCGCGACGAACCATGTTCCGAACCACTCTCCTCCCGTACGCTGCGGTCGCGTACTATGCCGAGGCGCAAAGCTCAGGTCAATCGCAGCAAAACTGGGTTTCTTCACCCGGACTTCTCCGACCCGAACAAGCGCACGGCCTTCTTTGCGCAAATGAAGCTCCGTTTGCAGGCCGGCCGCGCCACGCGCTAGACAACTGGAGAATCCGATCCAACAACTATGGCGACTCGGCACAAGTCCCATTCATCGGTTCGGCCGCTAGGTCGATTGAAGAGCAGCCTGCGCAGGTTGCAAGAGGAGGCTGAGAAGCTCCTCGATCTTCCGGCGGGAGCGACGGAAGAAAGCGTCGATGCGTCCTCCCAACCCGGAGCGGAGGCGCGAGGCGGACATTCGAGAGATCGATCCACGCGAGGGATTCGCGAACATCGAGAGGATCTGCTCGCCAGCCTGGAGACTCAACTCACCAGACGCCTCGGCACGCTCCTTGACCGGTTCGATATCCCATCGCGGCGGGACATCGAGGAACTATCGGGCCGGATCGACCGACTCGAATCGACGCTGAAGGCAGTTCGTCCGCGTCGTCCTCGATCGCCAAAACGCTGATTCAGCCTCTCCCCAGAGGGATCTTCCCGCACAACGCCCGCCTTGTTCCACCACATCGTCGCGACGTTGGTTCGCGACCGCACATTTCTCTCGCGGACCGACCGAAAACGGACATCCGGCGAAATTTTGCCGAATCGATTGGCGTCCGTCCTGGCATAGTGAATGTCGAAATGTCGTCGAAATGATTGGCACGTGCCGTGCTCAACGCGTCACTACACCCCGAGGCACAAAGCGAGGCACAAAGGAGGGTTGATCATGTCGGGTGACAGGACTTTAGGTCAGGGGAGCATCATCTCTACACTCCGCCAGCGTTTGAGCATGACGCAAGAGGAGTTCGCTCATGCGATCGGCGTGACCGTTTCGACGGTCAATCGCTGGGAGAATGGGCACATCGAGCCGAGCCGTTTGGCCCGCAAGGCCATGCAGGGTTTGGCCGCTCAGGCCGCAATCCCCGTCGACTTCGAAAACGGGAGCGCCCCGCTCATCGGGCACGTCAGCAGCAAGGATCTGTAGGACCAGACATCGTCGCGGCGGGCAACCGCATGCCGCGAGAGATGCGGCTGCCCGCGCCGCGTGTCCCTTGCGAGCGAACGGCTCGGCTTAGTTAGCGTGGGTCGGGCGGACGTCCACGGCTGCTGATCGCAAATCCGACGCGACTCCCGTCACCGTTCGAGGCAAACGAGTAGTTTGAAAGGCCCCCGCGCAACACAGGCGCTGATGGTATCAGCGCGATCGACGCTGGTCTGCCTGAGGACGACGGACACCGGGCCCGTCGGTGTGATCGTGCCGGTGACTGCATCGGAGAGGCGGCGCGCCGCAACTCTCATGTTGTAAATGAAGGGCCCCTGACGCGTCGGTAGAAACGCGACTCGGAT
Source organism: uncultured bacterium (assembly GCA_963721115.1). Lineage (GTDB taxonomy): Bacteria > Desulfobacterota > Binatia > HRBIN30 > CADEER01 > CAVRIA01. The sequence continues at coordinate 716,883 of CAVRIA010000006.1, read as the reverse complement.
CTGTCTGTCCGCGCTGCGGCACTTGATCCTTCCGGACACTTTGAGAGCACACCCCGTGACGGGTAGCGAGACGTTGAATACGCCTGTGTCGTCGCTAACTTCGATCGTCACCGTGCCAGCCACTAAGTCGGCCGCTAGCTCGCCGAAGGTGCTGTTGTCGTCCACCAAGGCACGCACCTTCAAAGAACCGTTGTCCCGCTTGCTGGAATTGTCGAACCGCAATCGCACGTTGCTGAGCACCAGCGACTCCAAGCAGAATGCCGGCTTCGGAATCACCGCAACGGCCAACAAGGCAGACACCAACAGCGCCCATCTCTCCCTTGGCTTCCCGACGGCAAGCAACGTCGTTCGTCTCTTCATGCCATTGCTCTCCTTCTGCACGCCTACTTCTCACGGCAGTTGAGACTCGTCTTCCCCACCTGCTTGCAGGGCTCGACGTTGCCGATCACGTCAGAGCGAGGGAAGGCTTGTTGGCTGAAGATCGCCAAGACCTCGGGACCCACAGGCCGCGACGTTCCCGTAGCGGCATTGGATAAGCGCTTTCCGACCACGAATACGTTGTAGACGTAAGGCCCCTGCGCGGTCGGCTTGAAGGACGCCTTGGTCTTGTGATCAGCGCTTCGGTATCTACATCTAATTATGCCCGAACCCTGCATTTTCACACAGCCTTTCACGGCAACCGTCGCGTCGAACTGCCCGCTGTCCACGACGCGAAGCGTCACCGCGTCGTTGAGAAGGCTTGCCTCCAAATCGCCACCCGTGTCGTTATCGTCGAGCAGGCCGCGGATGACCATCTTCCCGTTGTCCACTTTATCGGAATAGCGAAGCCGGACCTTGTTGAGCACCAGAGTCATGTCGCCCATGAAGGGCGTGCGCGTTGGCGTGTCGGCGATTTGCACTTCTTGCGTGGCCGTCGGAGTTGAAGTCGGCGTATCGACCGCGGTCGACGTGGCGGTGGCGGGCGGAGTCGGCGTACTCGTAGCCGTGGCCATGGGGGTGTCGGTAATCGTCGGAGTCGCCGAATCTACAGGAGTCACGGTGCACGCCGCGCCCGTGCAACCAAGCCCGGAATCGCAGACCTGACAGGCATCACAGGCCAAGGGCCCACCGCCGTTGCATGCCCCGTTGCTGCAGGTGTCGCCGGTCGTGCAGGCATCTCCGTCATCACAGGGCGTCCCGTTGCAATCAGGATCCGCACAATCGGCCAAACCGTCGCCATCGTTGTCCACGCCGTCGGTGCAATCCTCCTGACTCACATCGATGATGACGGAGCAGTCGACCTGCTCCTGGCACCCGTCGGTCGCCGAAAAGTTGATGACGAACTGGCTGCCTAGATCCGACGCGGAGGGGGTCCAACTGAACGCGGTACTGATGGGATGTCCGCTCGAAGGGAGGGAAGGCGTCAAGGTGGCGCTCTGTGGAACGCCGGCCGCGGTCAACGTGACCGTGTCGGAAGCATCGGGGTCGGATGCCTGAACCGAGAAGCTCACCGTGTGGTTGGGGTTGACGGAAAGCGTCGAACCACACACGGGAGTGGGTGGATGTTCGAAGAAGGGAGGTGCGTTCGACAGCGTGCACTGGGGAACGAGTTGAATGAGGAAATCCAGCGCTACCTTGGTCCCCTTCGCCGGCTCTTCGATCATGATCTGCGTCGAATAGAGGGTATTCAGCGCCGAGTTGTTGCACCCGCCGTTCGGCGGCTGGGGTCCTGGATCATCTGCTAGACGGCAGCCGGTCGTATTCCACGAATAGATCCCGGTGACGGGGTCGATGGAAGCAGCGTTCGGACATTGCGGACTTCCCGGCTGGCTGGTGATTCCCGCCTCGCTAGGAGTGGCCATACGGAAGTGAACGGTGTCGAGCTCGTTGTCCGAGACCGGGACTTGAAACGTACAGAGACCGTTTTGCGGGCACAGCTTGATGGGCGCGAGACTGCTCACCGGCGAGCTGTTTCCCGAGCCGACATCCACGGTAGTGCTGACGACGTAGTCGTCGTCGGGGTTGTTCATGTGGGCATTAGGAGAGTTGCAGGGACTGATCCGACAACAGTCGGAGACCTTCGCGGTTCTCGCTCCCGATTGCGAGTACGTGTGCTGAATCGTCGTGTCCTGGGCCGCAGGCGCTCGACTCGCCGACGGCAGACTGGAGGGATCGAGAGCGAGCGCGAAGACCCAGTTGTTTACCGGATCCTCAGAAGTGACCAGGTAGGCGAGCGGTCCACGTGGCGACCCCACCTTGGTGCTGCCGTCCCCAAAGTCGAACTTGGTGCCCCCTTGGAACTCTACGAAGACATCGCCAACGGATGGGTTCCCGTCTGCTCCCGAACACGGCACTTGCGGCAGGGTGCCGTTGGTCGTGTCCACGCATTGAAATTCCCCGTCCGTGACCCCGTCGCGGCGCCAGGCGTTCTGGACGGTGAACTCCACGGTATTCGCCATCCCGGTCTTGTGGCGCCACGTAATATGGCCGTACCGGAAATGGGTTGCGTGTGCGTCTCCCGTCCAAGCTGCGATTACGAGGACTACCGCCAGAAGCCACGAACTCCGCCACGCGGCCGACCGTGTCAATCTCGCCATTCTCGACGATGTGCGCATGCCCCCACCCTCTTCTCGTTGCCGATCAATCACCGTCACGACCTGCCCCCCCAGGCGAAAAAGGCCCGACGCGCCAACCGAGCATGTCCCCAATTCGCCATCGACGGCGCCCCTTCTATTCGGGGATCATGCCGAGTGAAGTCCCGGACCTGAACAAGGCATATTCAACGGCAAGATCCACAGCAAATGCAAGCTTTTTCTGTCCAACTCACCGGCGGCAACAGATTTTGCGGCCGGCAGCGTCAGCAAGTCCAGCGCGAACCGGCACCGATTGCGGCCTTGCTCGCGGCGAACTCGGCCACTCAACCATGATCTCGGATCTCAACTGCCCTACGCTTCGTGCGGTAACACATGCCTTACCGCCCTATGCGTCAACGAGTCAATCAAAATCTTTACAGGCTGGTGTGCGCTCGAATGGGTCGGATCCTCGGCATCCGAGTCGCCGTACTCCGGGTTCAGATACCCGAGCCCTTCTCCTCATAGGAAACGTGGATGCCACACTCGCGCGTCTCGGGGTTCTCCCACCACCAACGACCCGCCCGTTCGTCCTCTCCCGACTCGACTGGGCGAGAGCACGGCACGCAGCCGACCGTGGGATACCCCTTCGCGTGCAACTCGTTGACGGGAACGTGATGCTCCTCGAGATAGGCACTCACATCTTGACGGGTCCATCGAACCAGGGGGTTGAGCTTGACGCGTCCGCCGTGAACGTCATCGATCTCGACCGCTCGGACGTCCGTGCGGGTGACCGACTGGTCCGGTCGAAGACCGGCGATCCACGCGTCGAGGCCTTCGAGGGCGCGGTTGAGGGGCTCCACTTTGCGCACACCACAACATTTCTGCCGCAGAGCGATCGAGTCGTAGAAAAGATTTAACCCGTGCTGGCGCACCATACTCTCGACGGAGGCTGCGCGCGGAAAGAAAACCTCGATCTCCACTCCGTAGCGGTTGCGGATCCGATCCATGAGATCGTAGGTCTCCTGCGGCAGACGGCCGGTGTCGATCGTAAAGACTCGAGTCTTGGTGGGCCGCAGCCGACACATCTTGTCCAGTAGGACCATGCCCTCGGGCGATCCGAAGCTCGCAGACAGGGCAATTCGCGGCGCAAACGCATCCAGCCCCCAGACCAATATGTCGTCCGCGGTCGCGTCATCGAACTTGTTCGACCGGATCTCGTCCAGCACCGAGCTCGAGATGGAGACACTCATATGATCCTTCCGGCAGAAGCGATGTACACGGTATCAGGCTCGAAGAGATTTGGGGCAGCTCGGGTACCGCGAGAACGCAAAAGCGGCCCTCTGTCCCCCTTCGTGCCCCTTCCCCCATAGCGTATCACCCGCGGCGGATCTACGAGGGGCGTCTCGGGCGAGGCGGCGCCCTCCCTCCTCATCCCTCGCCAGCGCTCAACGTCGCGACGAGATGTCTGCGCAGGCCCCCGAAGTCGCCGTTCGACATCATCGCCACGACATCGCCGGACTCCACCTCGTTCGCAACGATTGTCGAGATCTCCTCAGCCGTCGGCGCAAAGCGGGCGGCCGTCCCGGCCGCCCGCAGATCCGCCACGAGCTGCTCCGGGGAAAAGACGTCGGATAGAGCTACCGCGTCGGAGGCCTTCTTGAAGACCCCGCCCACCAGGACCTGATCCGCTCCAGCGAATGCCTCGACATATTCCCTCTGAAAGACCTTGCGGCGGCTGGTGTTGGACCTCGGCTCGAAGAGTGCCCACAAGCGGCGGGGATGATAGCGCTGCCGGAGAGCCGCGAGCGTTCCGCACACGGCGGTGGGATGATGGGCAAAATCGTCGATCAGGACCACCCCTCCGAAGCTCCCAACCCGCTCCTGTCGCCGGCTCACCCCGGCGTAACTCTGCAGGCCGCCCGCGATCTCGGAGTGGCTGATCCCCAACTCGCGCGCCAAAACATAGACGCCAAGGGCGTTGCGCGCGTTGATGAGCCCCGGCTGCGGAAGATTCAGATCTCCCTCCTTTCGGCCGGCGCGATATGCGGCAAACGCAATCGCTGATCCGGTGTCGCGAAGCTCGCCGAGCCGCCACTCGGCCGAGGGATCGAGTCCGAAAGTAGTTATCCGGGGTCGTGCAGCGGTCGACGCCACCTCGATCGCAGAAGGGAAATCCGCCGCAACGACGAGAGGAGCCACGACGGGGAGAAGCGCCAACAGCCGTCGAAAGGCGTCTTTCACAGCCTCTATGTCGCGGTAGATGTCGGCGTGATCGAACTCGACCGACGTGAGCAGGACAGCGCCCGGCCGGTAGTGAAGGAACTTCGGCCCCTTGTCGAAGAACGCTGTATCATACTCGTCGCCCTCGATGACGAAGTCTGCTCCCTCGCCGAGCTTGAAGTTGCCCGAGAAGTTGATGCTCTCTCCCCCGACCAGCAGGCTCGGATCCCGGCCAGCGCACTCCAACACCCAGGCCAGCATCGCCGTGCACGTCGTCTTCCCGTGCGTGCCTGCCACGACCAGCGACCGCCGGCCCTCGAGGAACAACCGGGAGATCGCCTCCGGCAACGACAGGTACGGGATCCCCGAGGCGAGAAGCGCCTGCACCTCTGGGTTGTTGCGCGAGACCTTGTTCCCGACGATCACCAGGTCCGGACGGGGCGAAAGGTTTTCGGACCGGTAACCGGCAAGCACGGAGATGCCGAGGCGCTCGAGGACCAGGCTCATCGGCGGGTAGATGTTCTCGTCGGAGCCGGTGACCTCGAAGCCCCGCTGCTTCAACATCCCCGCGAGCCCGGCCATGCCGACCCCGGCGACGGCCGTCAGATGAATGTGCCGCACACTGCTGAGATCCAGGCAAGGTGCGGAGTCTCGTCCGAAGGAGATCGATTCCGTCGTCATGCAAAATCAAGCGGCCAGCGCCTGGTTCACGAGGTCGTGGATCACCGGTCGAAATTCTTTGATTGCGTCGTTGTCCCGGCTCGGATGGACCCGATTCGACAGCAGGATGACATGCCTCCCCCGTTCCAAATCGATCCAGATCGAGGTGCCGGTGAACCCTAGATGACCGATGGTGAAGGGCGAGAACAGGGTGCCGGCAGCGGAGTTCGTCGGCGACGGCGTATCCCAGCCGAGAGCCCAAGTCGAGCCCGCGACGCTCTCGTCTCGCGTCCAAAACTCGCGCAGGATCGATTGAGGTAGAAATGCATCCCGGCCGGCGTGACACTGCTCCAACCGAGACAGCAGGATGTCCACATCGCGCGCCGAGGCAAACAGCCCCGCGTGGCCGGCCACCCCACCCATCGCATACGCATTGTCGTCGTGGACTTCCCCGCACAGGACCCGCTTGCGCCACGGACAGCGTTCGGTCGAAGCAATCATCTCCGTGATCGGCTCCAAGCGCCTCGCACGTACCAGCGAAAGGTCGATGAACGAGGTCGCCCGCAAACCGAGAGGCCGAAAGACTCGTTCCTGGCAGAATCGGTCCAGGCTGACGCCGGACACCTCTTCGATCAAGGCACCGAGCAACATGAAGCCGAGATCGCTGTAAATCATCTTCTGCCCGGCCGGTGCTTCGGCACGCTCGCGACTGATGGCCTGGTAGACGTACTCCTTCGCCCCTTCGCTGGCCAGGAAATTGATTTTGCCGCCCTTGCGCTCGAACTGCTGGATCTCCTTGTAGTACGGGCGCCATGCCGGCAGGCCGGAGCAGTGGCTGAGCAGATGCCGAAACGTCGCGTGCGTTTTCCCGTGAACCCCGAAGTTGTGGAAGAAGCGCGTTACTCGGTCGTCCAGCCGAACTTTGCCATCGCGAACGAGATGCATGAAAGCGACACTGGTCGCCAACGGCTTCGTCAAGGAGGACAGGTCGAAGATGGTGCCTTCCTGCATGGGCGCGCGTTCCGGCTCCAGGGAACGCTGACCGAAAGCGCGCAAGTAGAACACTCTCTCGCCCTCACGGACCAAGAGAACCGCGCCTGGGAAAACCCCTCGATGAACCGCCGCATCCAGCTGCTCTTCGACGTGCTTAAAGCTCGCTGCCGTGCCCACTCGATCGCCTCACTCGGCCAATGGTGATTCCAGCAGGGTCAGCCGCTCGCCAGCCAGCCGCGCCCGGACGCCGAGAGGCAGCGTCGCCCGACCGGCGCCGTGGCCGGTTGGCAACCCCACCACCACCGGATAGGGCGCATTCTTGAAGGCGTCCTGGATAACGTCCACGACGGTCACCACCTCCAGAGGACCGGACACACATCCGGTCATTTCTCCGAAGATGACGCCCGCCACCCGGTCGAGCTTACCCGCCTGCCTGAGTTGGGTCAGCATCCGATCCACCCGGTAAGGCTTCTCATTTACGTCCTCGAGAAACAGGAGGCGTCCGGCAGTCGCAATTTCATACGGAGTCCCCAGGGTGGCCACCATGACCGACAGACAGCCCCCAACAACCATCCCTTCCGCGGTGCCGGGCTGGACGATCGTCCGTGCGACCAGATTCCAACTCGCGCGATCCCCTCGGAGCAGCGCCAGCAAGGCGGCCGCGCCGGCGTCGTGGAGGGCGAACTCGATCACCATTGGACCGTGGAACGTCACCAATTCAGCCTTCTGGAGCAGGTAGATCATCAAGAACGTCAGGTCGCTGTACCCGACGAAGATCTTCGGATGCTCCCGCGCTACGCTCGCTTCGAACAGGGGCAGCAGTCGTCCGCATCCATAGCCGCCACGTGCGGCGACGATGGCGCACACCTCAGGATCGGCGAACATGCCGACGAGGTCCGCAACGCGATCGGCATCGCTTCCCGCCAGGAAGCCGGCTCGCTTGAAGACTGATTCGCCCACCCGAACGCGATACCCAGCCTGTTCGAGGATCTTCACTCCGGCATTGACGGCGGCCGCCTCCGTCGCGCCTCCGGGCGCAACGACGCCGATCAGGTCACCACGACGCAGCGGAGCCGGCTTATGCACGAAGGCTCCCGAAGCCCCGACATGCCGGGGACCGATGCTCGAGCAGCACTTCAGTCCCGCCACCCATGCTCGGGCGACCACCCCTTTCTCGGAAGAACATCGCAGTACCTAAATACACGATCGGGGTGCGCATCTCACCCTCCGAAAAAAGTTCGTTGCCGCAACGTCGAACCGATTCTATAATCACGTGGGCCGCGGCGCTCGACGGTAGATCGACAGGTCCAAACGAAGATCCGAGATCGGGAGGGAGACAGGGTGCATATCATGCGAGCCAAGTTCTTCGAGCACTGGGGGTTCGGGTCGTCTCGGGCCGCATTGCTTCTGGCGGTGCTCGCTCTTCTCGCTGAACCGGTCGCCGGGCAGAGTTGCTCTCAAGTGGCCGAGCTCCTACGGCAAGGGTACGGCGCTGATGAGATCGCTCAGGCGACTGGGATGAGCGGTGGACAGTTGCGCGACTGCGCGTCTCAGCTCCGAGCGGGCTTCTCGGCGGTCGGTCCCGTGCCGAGAGGGGCGGCCGGACCGGCTCCACATGGGGCGCCCGGCCCGGCTCCGCACGGCGCCCCCGGTCCGGCCCCGTTTGGTGCGGCTGGCCCGGCTCCGCATGGCGCCGCTGGTCCCGCCCCGCACGGCGCGGCCGGCCCGGCTCCGTCGGGAGCATTCAAGATCCCAAACTTGCCCTGATCCGAAGGTGTCGCGCGTCCGGTTGACACCTGCGCCCGTCAGCCGAAGATCCACGCCCGTTTGCGCGGCGCGCCCGGCGGTTTGACGCTGCGGCTCAGTCGTTGCAGCCCCTCGTTGAAGCGCTCCAGAGTACTCCGCTGGCGTTCTTCGAACTCCTCGAGTTCACGTCGGCGACGCTCCTGGAACGACTCGAACTCTTCGGTCCACCGGCGATGAAAGTCCTGCAAAGCGCGGCTGATGTCCCCGTAGAGAGATGTCGTCACAATGTAGGATGCCGTGCAAAACGGACAGCGCAAGACGATCCCTGTGCGCAGATGCTTGAAGGCAACGGCGTAGGTGCCGTGACACGACCAACAGTCCAGCGGAACCTCCCAGTCGTCGAGCGGAGGAAGGTTGAGTCGGACGTCCGAAGCCGCTGACACCGCCGGTACCGTTTCCGGGAGAACGGGTGGAGTAGGTTTCTCGTCGATCGAGGCGGCCGGAGCAGGACCGGCAGCGGGTTTCTGGTCCCCGTCAGTACGAAAGCGCGAGGGGAAGTCCGCGGCGAAGTCAACTGCCGGGTGCAGCTCTCGCGCCCGGGCAATGAGCTGTTCCTCCGTTTCCGGAATGTCCGGGTTGGGGATACAGACATCGACCGGGCAGACAGCGGCGCATGCCTCGTGGTCGTGGAAGCCGACGCACTCGGTACACTTCTCCGGAACGATGTAAAACACGTCCGTGGCGAGGGCGGGGTGCTTCACGCCGTTCGATTCCCATTCGACGCCGCCCTGGTAAATCGCCGTGTTCGGACATTCCGGCTCGCAGGCGCCGCAGTTGATGCACTCGCTCGTGATCATCGTAGCCATAGAAAAGCTCGCTCCTGAATCGTGGTGAGAGGTCTGTCAGGCCTGATATCAACCCGCCCGGTCCCCTGCAACGACCGAACGCGGGCACGCACGACCAATTGGGTCGGGATGGTGTTTCGCGGACACCTCGGCTGTGTTATCTTCGTCGAGGGTCATGGTTGAGCGACATGAGATGGAGAAGATCCTCGATGTGCTTCGCCCATATGCCGCCAACTGGAGCGGCAGTCTCGGCCGCGGCGACCTGGTTATTCCTCAACGCGAGATCCCCCGGTTGATCAACGATCTCCTGGAGGCGGTTCGCGAAGTCGCCGAGCCGGCTCGAGAAGCAACGGAGCTGGAAGTCTTTGAGGCCGTCACCGGCGCCAAGCGTTCACCGTCCGTACAGGATCAGGTGAGCAAACTGCGACGGTCGTTCCGGATCATGAAGCGCTGACGGGCACCTGCAGCGCGTCCGGAGCCGGTGCCAGGGTGAGCGGGTGCAGACGATCGAGGGTTGTTCGCGGTCAGCCGGAGCGCTATGAGCAGGCTTCGGATGGACGGGCGCAGCGAGATCGGACCGGCCGGCGCGAGCCGCTCGATCGAGACCTGGCTCGGCTACTCGGCAGGCCTCCTCGTAATGCCCCTGTTCGTCTTGCTGTTCGCCAAGACCGTTACCGCAATCTACGGCGGGCCGGAGTCGAGCGTGAAATACGCGACCGCCGTCGCGACAACGCGCGACTTGACGGCCGCGGTCGACCGGTATCTGAGCCGTCATCAGCGCGTGCCGGACGCCGCCCATGGATTGCGGGCGCTCATGCCGGAGTTCATAGAGCGTCTCCCGCTCGACCCCTGGGGACACCCGTTCGTCTATCAACCGTCGGATACGCAATGGGCCGACGTCCTGAGTTACGGGGCGGACGGTCGTCCCGGCGGCAAGAACCTCGCTGCCGACATCAGCGGACGCTACGGTCGCTTCGCCGCCCGCCCGCCCCTGTACATTCAAACGCTCGGGATCGTCGTCCTCTTCGGCCTCCCTCTGGCCACCGTTCTCGGAGCGCGGCGCTGGCGCTGGGCGGCCTCGATGCTCGCCGGCATCGGGACCGCATGGGCCATCCTGCTCTTTTCGATCTTGAGCACGGCCTTTCAGATTTCCCTGGTAGCGCTCGCCGGTTTGCTCGTGGGACTGTGCTGCATGGTGGGAAGCGTCGCCACGCTGAAGCGCATTCGAGGCGCTCGGGCCCTAACCTGCGCCGCGATTCTCGCCGCTCTTCTTCTCTTCGAGCACCTGATCACCCTCTAGCCATCCCCAGGTCGCGCGGGTGCCACTCGGATGACAATCAAAGGTCGTATCGCCATCGCCGGGCTCGGTATCACCCGACAGGGCAAGGTCTTCGACCACAGCCACGTCGGTTTCGCCGTCGAAGCTGTTCACCTCGCTCTCGAGGACGCAGGACTGAGGCGCGACGACCTGGACGGCCTGCTGGTCAACCCGGGGCTCAGCTGGGGGGATCTCGGAATGGCCTCGTTCCAGCTCCAACAGGCGATGGGACTGCGCAACCTGCGGTTGTCGTCGAGCATGAGCGCCGGAGGTGCCACGGCCGCCGCGATGATCCAGCACGCCGCGCAGGCGATCGCAGCCGGTCTGTGCCGGACCGTCGCTTGCGTGTTCTCGGACGCGCCGCTCAAACCGCCTCGACCACGCGAAGAATCGAAGAGGGACGGCGGCTCCGCCGCCGCCTACGCCTTCGGACGCGGCTTGGATGCCGCCTACGGACAATTCGGTGTCAACGCGATGTATGCGAACGTGGCCCGGCGGCACATGTTCCACTACGGAACAACCAACGATCACCTCGGCAGCATCGCCGTCGCCCAACGCCAGTGGGCGAACCGCAATCCCCTGGCGCAGTTCCACGACACGCCAATGACGCTCGAGGACTACCAGCGCTCACGCTGGATCGTCGAGCCCTTCCACCTCTTCGACTGCTGCCTGGTTTCGAACGGAGGTCTCGCCGTCATCGTCACTTCGAGCGAACAGGCGCGCCACTTGAAGCAACCGCCCGTCTACGTGTGGGGAATGGGACAAGGACATCCGGGCGGGGATCCCGCCGAGACGCTGACATCGGGAGCCTCACTCGCCGCGGAGACGGCTTTCCGGATGGCGGGTATCGAGCTGGGTGACATCGACGTCGTAGAGCTCTACGACTGCTACACGTTCACCGTCCTCGTCTGCCTGGAGGACTACGGCTTCTGCAAGAAGGGGGAGGGCGGCCCCTTCGTCGCCGATGGCCGCATCGCTCCGGGCGGATCGCTGCCGGTCAACACGGGCGGCGGCCAACTGTCCTCGTTCTACATGTGGGGAATGACACCGATATCGGAAGCCATCATCCAGCTCCGCGGGGCCGGTGCCGAGCGGCAGATCCCCGACGCCCAGCTCGCGCTGGTAAGCGGCAACGGCGGGATCCTGTCGACCCATTCGACGCTGGTCCTCGCCAATGCTGCGACTTGAGACCGGGGATTGATCGGAGCCGGTTCCAACATGGCCCAGTACGCGAAGCCCATTCCGGTCGTCACGGACGAGATGCGACCGTTCTTCGAGGCCGCCCGGGAGCACCGGTTGGTCGTTCAGCAATGCGCGAAATGCAGAGCACTGCGCTTCCCGGCCCGGGAGGTCTGCTCCAACTGCTTGTCGTTCGAATCTGACTGGGTCGAGGTATCGGGAAGAGGCGAAGTTTTCAGCTTCGGCGTCATGCACCAAGTCTATCACCCGGGGTTCGCCGGCCAGGTCCCGTACGCTACCGTCGTGGTGAAGCTGGAGGAGGGGGTGAAGATGGTCTCCAACTTGGTCGGCGTCGCTCCGTCCGATATCCGTATCGGCATGCGGGTCCGGGTCGTCTTCGAGGACATCACGACGGACGTCACACTACCCAAGTTCGCCGCTCTCCAACCGGGCGCGACTTGACCTCCAGCTTTCCGAGCAACTTGGTTCGGGCCGGCGAAGTTCGGGGCATGGAAGTGTGGTGTGCGAATCATTCTGGCCTGCGTCGACTGATCGCGCCCAGCTACGGCAACTCGCGCCAGCTCTCAGTCGCGCGAAAGGCTCGCCCAGTTGGCCTTGATGTACTGCGCCGTCCGATCCGAGATCGAAGCGGTGGTGATCTGCGGCGGCGCACCGAGCGAGCTCGGGAACACGCTCATGTCGCAGATGAAGAGGTTGTGGACCTCGTGTGAGCGACAGTAGGAATCGACGACCGAGCGTTTGCGGTCCTCCCCCATCCGGCAGGTGCTCTGGGGATGGGTGGACGCAACGGGAATCTCGCCCGGGCGCAAGCCGCGTCGTTCGAACACGTCGAGCGAATCCCCCGGGTTCAACCAGAGCGGGCGGCGATATGGCGCCAGCACTTTCTTCGCGCCGCTGGCGAAGAGGATCTCGGCACAGTGCTTCATCCCCTCGAGGAACAGCTTGCGCTCGCGTTCATCGACTCGATAGGTGATCTGCGGCCTGCCGTCACCGTCCACGGTCACCCGTCCACTCGACTGGTCGTGCATCAAGACCAGGATGCCGACCATGCGGTGGAAGTTGCGCATGATCTCGAAGTGCTGCGACCCGAAGCCGGGAAGCTGCGTCGCCGTCATGACCGGGAAACCGTAGACCGGCATCAGCACGTAGCCGGTGTCCGGGTCTTTCTCCAGGTCGATGAACTCGTCCACGTAGTAGCTCTGCGGAATTCCGTGGTAGCCGTAGATGTCCTCGTCGTAGATTCCGGAGAGGAGCACGCTCGGATGCAGGTGCAGGTTTCGCCCGACCTGACCGTTCGAGTTACCGATGCCGCTTCGCAGCAGTATCTGGGGCGAGTTGATCGCCCCGGCGCAGAGGACCACGACTCGGGCACCGACGCCGAACCGGTGTCGTGGACGACCGAGGTCGTCGACCACCTCTCCTTCGACGCGACGCACGCGCCCGCGCTCGGCGACGAGCCGCCGCACCGGGCAGTGGGCGAAGATGCGAGCGCCAGCCCGGTCGGCTTCGGGAATGTATGTGATGAGCATGCTCTGCTTGGCATCGAAGGGGCAACCGAGCAGACAGAACCCGGACAACGTGCAGTTCTCGCGATTGTGGTTGGTCACGAAACCGTGGTAGCCGAGCTTATCGCAACCCTGGCGAATCTTGTCGTTCAGAACATTGACCTCGTGGGGTTGGATCGGCTTGACCTTCAGCATGCGCTCGACGCGCTCGAAGGACGGGAGCATGTCGGCAGCCGACATACCGCGAAGGCCGTCCTCACGCCTCCACTTCTCCAGAATCGGCTCCGGTGTTCTGAAGCAGTAGCAGAGGTTGTGGACCGTCGAGCCGCCGATGTTGCGTCCCTGCAGGATGAGGATCGACTTGTCGACCGTGGCACGCTGCCCCATCTCCTCGTAGAGGAGCGGCATCATCTCGTCTTCACGCTGGGTGAAGTCTTCCTTGGTGTAGTGGCCCCCCTGCTCCAGGAGCACGACGTCGCGGCCGGACTCCGCCAGCTCTTTCGCCATGACGGCTCCACCAGCTCCGGACCCGATGATGCAAACATCCGCATCGATCTCGACGTCTGCGTCGATCTGCTTTCCGGTCGTGATCATCTTCGGACATCCGCGGCCGCGGCCATACGTTCCGAAAGGTGGGACACTCCCATCAACCTCGCGCCACGATTCGACGCGGGCGTGGAAGCCATGGACCGTCGTAGTGGATCCCCTTCCACGTCGCGTCCTGGGAATAATAGCCTAGCATCGATAGGTTCTTGACCGCGTCGAAGGCGAGCCGGCGAATCTCGAACCGGCTCTCTGCCCAGCCCGCCAGGTACGAATCTTTCGCCTCGTCGTCGAGCCCGGTAAAGGTCGAGAGGCGCGCGGCGAAGATCGGCGGACCGTATTCGAACAGCCGCAACGCCCAGGGCAGTGGCTTCACGATCGCGGCAGGGAGCTGGAGCAAGGCGGCGTCGACGGAGAGTAGCCCGCCGGTCTCGACGAATCTCGGCATGCTCGGGTCGGCGGTGAAAACCATCCGATCGGCGATGGCACCGAGAATGCTCGCGTCGCCGGGACTCAATACGCGCAGCGCCTCAGTGCTCTCCGCTGCTCGAACGACGCTTGGCACGGGACCGATTCGCGACAGCGTCAGGAGCGCCGCGCCCGTGCCGCGCAGAAAGGCCCGGCGTCCGATCGGCAGGTCGAGCTTCACGCCGTTTCAGTAACACCGCCCGCCCCTGGGCGGCAACATGAGACAGCAGGGACAATTTAGGCGGCGCTGGGCCGCGGTACACCGAGCGGCTTGTCGTCCAGAGCCTGCAGACGCGGCATGACCTCGCGCGCGAACAGGTGCATGCTCGTTTCGGCGTCGTCCCAGGGCATCCCGGCGTAGCTGAACACGCCGTTGAACGCCCCTGCACCAGTGATGTTCTTTATCGTCATGATCTTCTCGTAGCACTGCTCGGGGGTACCCCAGACCTGGATACCGAGAAAGAATTCGGTCATCGCATCGTTACCGCCCGCCATGCTGGCGATCTCCTGCATGCGCCCATAGGTCTCGTACCCCTTGGTATGCCTCAGGTGATCGCCGACCAGCTCGTAGTGTTCGACGACGCTCCTCCAGTACCCTCCGATGTAACGCGTGGCCATTTCTCGGGCGCGATTCTCGTCCTCGTCGCAATAGGTCCACGCCGCGACGATCGGCGCGGGAGCGTCGCTGCCGTTCACTTCGCGGTATACGGATCGATAGTCCTCCAGCTCCCGCGCGACCATGTCCCACGGCTTCTGCGGGATGATGCAGAGGCCGATCCCCAGCTCCGCCATGATGCGCGACGACTCGGGCGAAACGGCGGCAGCGTAGGTGCGCCCCCGGAAGGTGGCATGCGGCCGCGGTCGGATCTCGCGGCGTACCTGCTTGACGTACTTGCCGTCGAACTCGCAGAACCCGGTTTCCAGGCCCTGCAGGAGCATCTGCGCGGATTCGACGAAGATCTCGCGACTGTGGTTCATGTCGACTCCGAAACCTTCGAACTCGACCCGTCCCAGGCCACGCCCGAGCCCGAGGATCAGACGTCCATTCGAGATGTTGTCGAGCAATGACACCTGCTCGGCCACGCGCATCGGATCGTGCCACGGGAGGACCACGACCATGGTTCCGAGCTGCAGGCTCTCGCTCTTGCCGGCGAAGTACGTCAGCATCTGGAGAACGTCCGGGCACATTGTGTAATCGGTGAAGTGGTGCTCCACTCCCCAGATCGACTGGTAGCCCAGGGACTCCGCCAGCGCTCCCATGCGGAGCTCGTTGTGATAGACCTCGAGGTCGCTGCGGTTCTTGTCCGTTCCCTGAAAGATCATGGCCAGTCCGACGTCCATGAGACCCTCCCGGCTCTCACCAGCGCGAGCCGACGAAAGCGTAGCCGGGACAACGCTCCACGAGCAAGACGGATCGCTTCCGCAATGCCACTTGCATCGTCAGCCAGCCTGGACGGACGGGCCCGGTTGCGCGGTCTGCATGAACTGCATGAACAGCTGCACGAGCTCGTCGGGCGGGGTGACCTCCGGATCCTCGACGGAGTCCTTCATGTGTTCGAAGCGAAGCAGATCGAGCTTTGCGTAGGCATCGCGAACGCGGGGCGTGAGTAAGCCCAGGCGCTTCAGATTGGGAACGATCTTCGAGAACATCATCTGTCGGAACCCGGTCATGAAGGCGGTTTGCTGGGACCAGTCCGTCCACAGCTTGACGTCCCAGCCCAGGCGCTCGAAGACCGGCTCCATGAGGAGCCGTTCACGCAGCAGATGAGTCGCCTCGATCACGAAGTCCTCGCGCTCCCGCAGCTCGGTCGCGCTCATCTCCTTCGTATAGAGGTCCTGTAGGGAAAGCACGCCGAAGGCCACGTGGCGCGACTCGTCAGCCATGACGCGCGTGATCAGATCCTGCACGAGCGGCTCGTCTCCCATCTGCATGCGCGTGATCCCGAAGGCGGCCAACGCCAGTCCTTCCACCATGATCTGCATTCCCAGGAACGTCACGTCCCAGCGAGGATCCTCGATGATGTCGTCGAGGAGTCGGTCGAGGCTCGGAACGATCTCGTAGGAAATTCCGAGCTTCTCGGTCAGGTAGCGGTGATACACCTCGACGTGGCGCGCTTCGTCCGAGACTTGATTCGCGGCATAGAATTTCGCCTCCTCCCAGGGAACACCCTGCACGATCTTCGCCGTGGCCAACAAGGCCCCCTGTTCCCCGTGCAAGAACTGAGAAAGCATGAAGGCGTTCATGTGGAGCTGCATCTCGATGAGGGCGTCGTCCTCGAGGGCCACCGGCGGGCTCATGAGAGTATTGATCATGCCCGCCATTCCGGCGCGAGCGCGCTCGCGCATCAACCGTTCGATGTCGACGTCGATCGACCAATCGAGGTCGTTGGCATTCCACGCCAGCGTCTTCCCCTTTTCGTAGAGCGAGAGCAGGTTTTGCTTCTTCAGCTCGTATTGCCAGTCGAAGACGGTCTCGATCGTCGACCGGACGCTCTCGTAAGCGCCCGACTTCCCGAGCGGAATCGGATTGTTCTGCTTGTACTGCATGCCTACCCCTCCTGATGTGGTTCGGTCCGATCGGCAGCCCGGCGAGCCGGTCGCGTCCCCTCGGCGCGCTCGATGCCGACGTAGTTGAGAAAAAGGCGCGACAGTTCGTGCCTCAACTCCTCCTCGGACAGTCTTCTTCCTCCGGCGCGCGTCTCCTCGATCAGTACGTGCTGCTGCATCAGGGCGAACGCGATCTGAATGCCGAGATCGATCGCCACGGCCGGCTCCGGGTGTTTCATCGTCTCGCGGCGGGCGAGGAAGAGCGCGCTGAGACGCTCGGAGACCGTACGCCGGAAGCGCAAACCGTCCTGCCGGACGACTGGGTCGTGGATGGCTCGGTGTAGAAAGGCCGCGATCATGTGTCTTCGCGCCAGCGTGACCGTAATCAACTCCCAAACGGCCGTGTCGACGATCTCTTCGATCGCCGCGTTCGCCCAACGCCTCTCGTCGGCGAGGGCGTCGAGCCGCGCCGAGACCTGAAGAAGAAGCGCTCCTCCAGGGCGCGCAGCAGCTCGTTCTTGTCGCGAAATCGGGCGTAGAACCCGCCAACCGACGAGTGGGCTCGATGCGCGATCTCCGGAATCGAGATTCCGGCGAGCCCCTTCTCCGCCAAGAGCTGCTCCGCCGCATCGAGGATTCGATACAGAGTTCGCTCACTCCTGGCCTGCTTCGGCCCGATGACTGTCTGCAGATGCGGACGGCACTCGACGTTCACTTCGACCCTCGAGGTAACCAGAAACCGAATGCGATTCTCGTTCGTAGCGAATCGCTCACCCCGTGTCCAGTTGAAAATCGCGCCCGGGGCGGAGGGCTTCTGCTTTTAAACGAAGAAGCGATGAAATGCCGCGGGCAGCTCTCGGAAGTCGGGCAGCTGTGGAAGATTCCGCGCCGGATCGACCGAGCTGTAGCTGTTCCAGAACAGGAGCGTCTGGCCCCGGTATTCTTTAGCCGCCAGGTGCAGAAGGGCCGCCAGGCATTTCCCGGTGTAGGTAGTTTCCAGAGAAATGCCTTCGAGGCCCCGCATCAGATCGATGGCCTGCAACGCTTCTTCCGTTGGCGTGCCGTATCCCGGTCCGACGAAGCCGTCGACGATCGAAAAATCGCCGGCCTCCACGCTCGCCCGGGGGACCTCGGGAGCGGCGCCACGAAATCGCCTCCAGCACCGGTTCGCCAAACGAGCCAAACGAGACGGTGATGGCGGGAGAATGTCGGTGACGAGAACGCCGACCACACGACTGCGCAATCCCGCCAACTTGAGACCGAGCACTAGCCCGGCGACCGTACCCCCGCTTCCGAGCGGCACGAAGATCGAGTCGGGCTCCGGACAGTCGCCGACGCGGACCTGCTCGGCGAGCTCGAGCGCAGCGTTGACATAGCCGAGCGTACCGAGCGGTGATGTCCCTCCCACCGGAATGATCGCCGGCACGTCACGTCGCACCGCGCCGCGCGCAATCAGCCCGACCGCAGTAGCCGCAACGGCAGCTACCGATGGCGCGACATGCAATTCGGCGCCGTAGGCGTGATCGAGCAGCAGGCAATGGCGCACATGGTCGGTCAGAGGTTGGGGCAAGAGCACGAGAATCGTCCGCAAGCCGGCTTGTCGTGCGCAGATGGCAGTCGCCAGCCCATGATGAGTTCCGATGCCACCGAAAGTCATCACCGAACGGCGACCGCGTCGACGGGCATCGCCCAGTAGCCATTCCAGCTTCCGCGGCTTGTTTCCGCCGTAGAAACGGCCACTCGCGTCGTCGCGTTTCACCCACAAATCGGGGATTCCGCCGTCCCGCCCCAGCCGCGCCAGTCGGTGCACCGGAGTCGGCAGATCCGTCAATCGGTACCGCGGTAAACCGGACGTAAACCCGGGAAACCGGTGTTCGAGCGCCAGGCCCTCCGTGAACGATGGGGTCGGCGCGGTGGGCGTCTGCATGCTGCTCACCTAGCACGTCCGCCGCGGCACCAGCCAAGACCGCAAGACTCTCCGCGGACCACCCTCGATGGCGCTGGAGAGCACCCCCACCTGACCGAGCAGCAACGAGACGTCCTCGTCGAGGCCTACCGGGCTTTCGCGCCAGCAACGAGAATCGACGCCCGCAGAGTCACGTTCCGTTCCCGAAGGAGCCGTGGCGATCGCTGTCCGTGGCGATCGCTTGTCGCCCCCCGGGACGGTTGCTACTGTCCTCGCTCACGAAAGGGATCCGGACCCGGGTCCCCTTCTCGTCTTTGGACCGTGGCACAGAAAAACGACACTTGGGAAGCGGCGCTCGATGGCCTGGCGCGACGCATCGATCGGAGCGCGGGCGAGCGGCTCTGGCGGATTCAAGGGCTGCGGGCGGGAGCCCGCCCCTTCTTCCTCTTTCACTTCCTGCGCGCGGCCGTGCGCCCTGCCCTGGTCGTCGCCTCCACCAGCAAGACGGCTGAACGCCTGGCTGCCGACCTGCGTTTCTTTTTCGGTGAGAACGAAGCCCAGCCCCCATTCTCGCGACGCATCCACTACTTGCCGGGCTGGGAGGTCGCCCCCTTCGAGGATCTCTCTCCCGCCGCGGAGGTAGTGGCCGCCCGGATCGAAGGGCTGTATCACCTGACGCAGAGCCGCCATCCCATCATCGTAACGACGGTGGAGGCTTTGGTACAGCGCGTTCCGCCGCGCAGCGCCTTCGGGGCTCGCTACGCCTATCTGGTGGAAGGCGACGAGATCGACCGGGACGGGCTCGTCAGACAGCTGCACGAGTGGGGATATCGTAGACTCCCCTTGGTGGAGGATCGCGGCGAAGTCAGTGTCCGCGGCGCCATCGTCGACGTATTTCCGCCGGCACACCCCAACCCGATGCGGCTGCAGCTGAGCGGCGACACGATCGAAGCGATCCACGAATTCGATCCCGTCACCCAGCGGTTCCTGCAGCGCCAGCCCGAGCTCCTCATCCTGCCGGTACGCGAGTTCACTCCCGTCACCGCCCAGGAACGCGAGGTCGTGCGCGCAATCGAGCACCGGGCCCTGGAGATCGAGCTCGGTCGCGAGGAACGGCACCTGATCATCGAAGGGCTCTCGTCGGGCACGCTCTATCCCGGCGTCGAGTTCTGTCTCCCCTATTTTCACCCTTCCCTGGACACGGTGTGGGACTACCTCCCGCCCGATACGATCGTCTTCCTCGATGAACCGGGCGAGGTCGAGGCAGCACTCGAGAAGGCCGGGGCCGACGTGGAGCGGCGAGCCTCCGAGCGGCTTGCCGAGCACCGTTTCTTCCCTCCTCCGGAGGATCTCTACGCGACCCCCGCCGAGTGGCGGGCGGCTCTCGCGCGCTGGCCGGTGGTCGAAATCGATCCCCTCGACCTTCTCGGCAGGGACGCGGGCGGACGCCTCCAGCTGCGCTCGTTCACCACCGGCGACCTCAGAGCCAAACGCATCCACAAACGCCATGAGGTCGGCTTCGCCCCGGTGGCAGAGCAGGTCGGCGAATGGCGCCACGACGGATACCGGGTCTTGTTCGTGGCCGGCAACGACGCCCAGTGCCAGAGGCTCGCCCGGTTGCTGGAAGCCAACGAGGTGAGTGCTCGGGTGGAGACGGCGCCGTTCGAAACGATCCTCGAACGGACCGACACCGTCCCCTGTGTCGTTCTCGGTGACCTGAGCGCGGGCTTCCGCCTGCCCGACGAGAAGCTGGTCGTGGTCACCGAAGCGGACGTCTTCGGAGAGACGCGCCGACGGGCGTCGCGGCGCGTCTCCGTGGCGCAGCTGCTCAAGAGTCTCAGCGAGCTCAAGCCGCAGGACTACGTGGTCCACCTCGACCACGGCGTCGGCATCTACCGCGGCTTGCGCCACCTGCGCGTGTCGGACACCGAAGGCGACTATCTGCACCTCGAGTACGCCAGTGGTGATCGGCTCTACCTTCCGGTCGACCGCATCAGCCTGGTGCAGAAATACGTCGGCTCCGACGGCGCCGCGCCGGCGCTCGACAAACTGGGCGGCACCACGTGGGAGAAAGCCAAGCAGAGGACGCGCGAATCCGTCCTGGCCATGGCGAAGGAGCTCCTGGGCGTGTACGCCGCTCGCGAGCTCGACGAGCGCCGTCCGTACAGTGAGCCGGACACGTATTTTCGTGAGTTCGAAGCAGCGTTCCCATTCGAGGAAACCCCCGACCAGAAACAGGCTATCGAGGAAAGCGTCGCCGACATGCAGCGGCCCAAGCCGATGGATCGCCTCGTGTGCGGTGACGTCGGCTACGGGAAGACCGAGGTGGCATTGCGGGCCGCCTTTCTCGCCGTGATGGACGGCCGCCAGGCCGCCGTCCTGGTCCCCACCACGGTCCTCGCGTTCCAACACTTCAACACCTTCAGACGCCGCTGCGAGGGCTACCCGATACGCGTAGAGATGCTGTCCCGCTTCCTCACCACCGCCCAGGCCCAGGACGTTCTGCGCGGGCTCGAGTCGGGCACGGTGGACATCGTCATCGGTACCCACCGCCTTCTGCAGGCCGACGTCCGGTTCAAGAACCTCGGCCTTCTGGTCATCGACGAGGAGCATCGATTCGGTGTGCGGCACAAGGAAAAGATCAAGCAGATCCGGTCCGTCGTCGACGTCATGGCGCTGACGGCCACGCCGATTCCGCGCACGCTGCAGATGTCGCTGGCGGGGATTCGAGACCTGAGCGTGATCGAGACGCCGCCGGTCGACCGCTTGGCCGTGCGGACATACGTGACGCGCTACGACGAGGACGTCATCCGCGAGGCGATCATTCGCGAGCTGAGCCGCGGCGGTCAGGTGTTCTTCGTACACAACCGGGTGGAGAACATCGAGATCATGGCCCACCATCTTCGGACCCTCGTCCCGGAGGCCAGAATCGCCGTAGCCCACGGGCAGATGAAGGAGCGCGCGCTGGAGAGCGTGATGCTGCACTTTCTCTCCCGCGACAGCGACGTTCTCGTCTGCTCCGCGATCATCGAGTCCGGCCTCGACATTCCCAACGCCAATACCATCATCATCAATCGCGCCGACCACTTCGGCCTCGCCCAGCTCTACCAGCTCCGCGGGCGGGTCGGCCGCTCGCACGAGCGAGCCTACGCGTACCTGATGATCCCCGGTGAGCACCTCATCTCCCGAGATGCGCAAAAGCGTTTGCGGGTGCTGCAGGAACTCGACGATCTGGGCGGCGGCTTTCGCCTCGCGGCCCACGACCTGGAGATTCGAGGCGCCGGAAATATGCTCGGGAAGCAGCAGTCGGGACACATTACGGCAGTCGGCTTCGAGCTGTATACCCAGATGCTGGAAGACGCCGTGCGCGAACTGCGCGGCGAGCGCCGCCACAGCGAGGTCGAGCCGGAAATCCAGCTTGGTTTCCCCGCCTATATTCCCGACTCCTACGTCGACGACGAGAACCAGCGCCTCACCTTCTACCGCCGACTCGCCGCCGCCAAGGGCACGGCGGAAATCGAAGACATCGCCGTCGAGCTGCGGGAGCGTTACGGCCCGGTCCCCCCTCTGGTCGACAGCTTCCTGCGCATCATGGACCTTCGCCGTTACCTCAAGGCAGCCATGGTCGTTCGTGCAACGCTTCGGCAAGGAACGGCCCACCTTCAGTTCCACCCCGAGGCGCCGGTCGACGTGGACCAACTGATCGCCATGGTCGAGTGCGGCAAGGGACGTTTCAAGCTCTCCGCCGACTTCCAGCTGAGCTTCCGACCCACCAACGCCGACTGGGACGGCATCGTGCTCGAGATTCAATCCGTGCTAAGAGAGCTGGAGCGGCCCGTGGGCGTGGGCGGCTCGAAAGTCAAACCGACAAGCGAGGTCTCCACCAATGAGTACCGATGAACGAAGCAGGACGGCGGAAATCGCTCGGCGGCTCGGATGGGGCGTGCTTCTGCTCGCCCTGCCCTTCGGCCTCCTCTGCCATCTCTCAGCGGCCCGCGCGGAGCTCATCGATCGCGTCGTGGCGACCATCGACGGGGATCCGGTCACCCTGTACGAGCTCAAGGAATTCACGGCCCAGGACGTGAGAACCCGGCAGGTCACCGGAGTCGACCAAGCGACCATGCTGGACGCGTTGGTCACCAAGCGCATCATCGACAAGGAGGCCGCCGCACAGGGAATCGTCGTCAACGACGAGGAGGTCGACCGCTACATCGCCGGCATTCGCGAGCGTAATCAGATCACCGAGGACCAGCTCAAGGCCGCCCTCTCCCAGCAGGGCGTCAGCCTCGACGAGTATCGCAACCAAGTGCGCGAGGAGCTGCAGCGCGCCCAACTCATCAGCCGCGAGATCCGGGGCAAGGTCAACGTGACCCCCGAGGAAGTCGAGCGGTACTACGAAGCCAACCTGAAGGACTACGAGACACCGCCGCAGATCGCCGTCTCGCACATCGTCCTCTCACTGCCGCCGGATGCCTCGCCCGAGCAGGTTGCCGAGGTAATGAAACAGGCAGAGGACATCCACAAGCAGTTGGATGACGGCGCCGATTTCGCGGAGCTGGCCCGCAAGTACTCGCAGGACGCGGCGGCCTCCAGTGGCGGCAAGCTCGGAACGTTCAAACACGGAGAGCTCTTCCAGGCTCTCGAGGATGCGGTCGACAAACTGGAGCCCGGCCAGTACAGCGAGCCGGTGCGCAGTCCGGTCGGAGTGCACATCGTCCGCCTCGACGAGCGCTCCGAATCCGCCCACAAGCCGCTCGACAGCCTAGCCGACGAGATCAAGGAACGCCTGTACAACGCCGCCTTGGAAGAACGCTACAATCGATGGCTCCGCGAGGATCTGCGCAAGCGCCACCACGTGGAAATCCAACTGTGAGCGAGTCGCGGCAGATCGCCATCTCCATGGGCGACCCGACCGGCATCGGCCCCGAAGTGACACTGCGGGCACTCGATCGGCCCGGCGTGCGAAGACAGATTTCCCCCATCCTCGTCGGAGACGTGGGCGTGTATCGGCGCACCGCCGAGGTCTTGAAGCTCCCTTTCTCCTTCGCCGAGTGGACTCCGTCCGGCCGGTTGCCCCGCGGCGCCTTCCCCGTGCGTGCCGTGTCGGAGCTGACCGGTGCGGAGTGCCGTCCCGGCCGACCGACCGCGGCCGGAGGGCGCGCCGCTCATGCCGCGATCCTGGAGGCGGTGAGACTCGTACGAGAGGGCCAGGCCGCGGCGCTCGTAACTGCCCCCATCAACAAGGCGAACCTCGTCGCCGCCGGCGCCGACGTTCCCGGCCACACCGAGCTCCTCGCCTCCCTTTGCGGCGCCGACACGGTCCGCATGATGATGGTCGGGCGCCGGCTCCGCGTCGTGTTGGTCACGACCCACCTGCCGCTGGCGCGCGTCTCGCGAACGCTCTCGCGGCGACTGGTCTTCGACACCATCGTCGTCGCCCACCGCGCCTTGCGCGATTGCTTCGGCATCGGACGGCCGCGCATCGGCGTGACCGGGCTCAATCCTCACGCCGGGGAAGGCGGCATGTTCGGAGGCGAGGAGAAGCGACTGATCGCGCCGGCGATCCGAGACGCTCGGGGCCGGCGCATCGATGCCCGGGGGCCGCTGGCCGCCGACAGCGCGTTCCCTCTCGCTGCCCGCGGCGGATTCGACGCGCTCGTCTGCATGTATCACGACCAGGGGCTCGGACCGTTCAAGCTGTTGCATTTCGCCGACGGAGTGAACTTCACCGCGGGTCTGCCCATCGTGCGCACTTCGCCCGACCATGGCACCGCGCACGATATCGCCGGAAAGGGGCTTGCAGATCCTACCAGCATGAGCGAAGCCCTCCGCTTGGCAGCACGGCTGACTCGGGAACGCGCAACGCGACGTGCCGCCTGAATGAGCGGCGACTCACCGTGCCGGATTGGACAAGGTTTGCCGGATACGACATACCGGTGCGCATTCCATGAACCCGGCCATTTTTCGCGAGTACGACATCCGCGGCGTCGCGGAGCTCGACTTCGACGCCAGCTTCGCGCGTAATCTCGGCCGCGCTTATGCCAGCTATCTGGCTGCGGAGACGCCGCCCTCAACGTCACGGGAGCGCCCGTTGGTCGGCGTCGGGCGTGATTGTCGTCTGTCCTCGGACGGTTACGCCGCCGCCTTGCGGGAGGGACTCCTCGAATCTGGCATCGACGTCGTGGATCTGGGGGTCTGCCCGACACCCTTATGCTACTTCTCCATTTTCGATCTCGGGCTCGATGGCGGAATTCAGGTGACGGGCAGCCACAACCCGGCGGACCAGAACGGCTTCAAAATCTGCGTCGGAAAATCCTCCCTGCACGGCGATCAGATCCAAGCCCTGCGTGGCCATCTCGAGGCCGGGCGCTTTCCCGCCGGAAGCGGCCATCAGAAGCGCTTCGACGTCATCACCCGCTACCAGGAATATCTCGGCTGCCATGTTCAGGCCTTGAACCGCCCGCTGCATCTCGTGGTCGACGCCGGCAATGCTACCGCCGGCCCCGTGGCACCGCCCATCTTCCGTGCCATGGGGGCGCGGGTCGACGAGCTTTATTGCGACATGGACGGGCGCTTCCCCCACCACCATCCGGACCCCACGGTGGAAGAGAACCTGCGCGATCTGGCGCGAACGGTTCGAGCCGTCGGCGCGGAGATCGGCATCGCCTTCGACGGCGACGCCGATCGGATCGGCGTCGTCGACCACGAAGGCCGCACCATTTGGGGCGACGAGTTGCTCATCCTCTTTGCGCGCGACGTCCTCCGAGACACCCCCGGGGCTACGATCGTGTCTGAAGTGAAGTGCTCGCAGCGGCTCTTCGACGACGTCGCGGCGCACGGCGGCAACGCCATCATGTGGAAGGTGGGGCACTCCCCGATCAAGGCCAAGATGCGCGAGACCGGCGCCGCACTGGGCGGCGAAATGAGTGGTCACATGTTCTTTGCGGACCGCTACTTCGGATACGATGACGGCATCTATGCCGCCTGCCGAGTTCTGGAGATCCTTTCGCGCACGGGTCGACGGGTGGACGAGCTTCTCGTGGACCTTCCGCGGACATACACGACTCCGGAGATTCGGATCGAATGCGCCGATTCGCTCAAGTTCGAGCTGGTGGATCGAGCCGAGCACCACTTCCGCAACGATCACGAGGTGGTCACCGTGGACGGGGTGCGAGTCAAGCTGCCGCACGGCTGGGGGTTGATCAGAGCATCGAATACACAGCCAGCGCTGGTGCTCCGCTTCGAAGCCGACTCCGAGGAGGCACTGTCGGAGTATCGCCGGCGCTTCGAAGACCTCCTGAACCATATCCGCCGCGGGCTGGAGTGATCAGGAGACGCCAACCAAACGGTTGCTTCGAAGCGACCTCGTGTGATACTCGCGTCATGCCTGTTCATGGGACGGGCCTGCGGATTGACCGCAGGGATGTGGAGTGGAGATAGACGCTTGATCTTAGACCCGCCCCGCCGATCCGACTCCGGATTGCTTGCCGGCGCCAAGCGCGCGGCGAGTGTCACCGCTGCTTTGGGGCGACTCCGGCTCTTCCCCACCCAAGCGGCATCATCAGTTCGAGGGAGGAACCTATGCGCGCTGCACGGCACGCACCCCTATCGCCGTTGGTGGCGGCCGCCCTGCTTTTGCCACTCACCGGCTGCTCCGCCGGTCGCACATCGGTTGCCGCCACAGGAAGCTGGATCGCGCATCCGACGATTGCGCGCCGGCAGGCAATCGAACCGTCGCCGGCCGAACCCTCGATTCCGAGCGACGCGCAGCAAGTCGAGGAACCGGATTCGCCTTTCGAGACATCGCATCCACAGGTCCTTTCGTTTCTCGACAAGTACCAGACTAGCTTGCGCTCCTTCCTCTCCCGGGCACTCTCGCGCGGGAGCAGATACATCCCCGAGATGGCGTCGATCCTCGAAGAGGAGGGCGTTCCCTCCGAGCTTGCCTACCTGCCGATCGTCGAGAGTGGATTTCGGCTCAACGCCGTGTCGCACGCGGGCGCGGTCGGCCCCTGGCAGTTCGTTCGCGCTACGGGTCGCCGTTACGGTCTGCGGATCGACGGCTACGTCGACGAGCGGCGCGATCCAGAGAAAGCGACCCGCGCCGCCGCGCGCTATCTGAAGGATCTGTACGACATGTTCGGCGACTGGCATCTGTCGCTGGCGGCCTACAACACCGGGGAGGGGAACATCGCGCGCATTCGCGACGGCCAGAAGATCGCTGACTACTGGGAGATGTGTGAGAGCGGCCATCTACCGAACGAAACGTCTGAGTTCGTCCCCCGTTTCCTGGCCGCGATGGAGATCGCCAAGGCGCCCGAGGACTATGGTTTCGAGGTGGACAGCGTCGAGCCCGTGTCGTACGAAGAGGTACACGTCAACCGCTCCATCTCCCTCCGAACGGTCGCCGAGCTGTCCGGAACTGACCTGGCCACAATTCAGCAGCTCAACCCGGCTCTGCGCCGTGGAGTGGTCCCTCCCAAGGGTTATACGCTGAAGGTCCCCCAGGGTACCCGACCTCGATTCGAGGTCGCCTATGCGCGGCTATCGCACGACCGACCGCAGCCGCGCGCTGGTACGCACCGCGTTCGCCGGGGCGAGACCCCCTCATCCATCGCCCGTCGGTACAGCCTGACAACGGGCGCCCTGATGCGTGCCAACGGCATTCGAGATCCGCGCAGCCTTCGTATTGGCAGCGTGCTGAAAATTCCCGAGCGCGCCGGCGCTCCTGACTCCGACCACCTCATCGCCTCGAAGAGCAAGCGCCCGAATAGCCGCAACCTGAACTGACGGCATACGACAGAGCCGACGCCCCTTGCTTGACACCGCGCCGTCGGTCGTCAATGCTGCGGCGGAGTAACAGTCGCATGCTTCCGACGCGTCGTCCGGCGTGTTCGGAGTAGGCTTCCCTGCCCGCAACCGCGACTCTCTTTTTGATCATTGGAGATGACGAGACGCAGGGGCTCGTCGGCGACGCGGAGCGCGATCCGATGCCCGCAGTCTTTCGAGAGGAGTTCACAAGATGCCCGACTTGGTTCCGGTCCATGGAGGTCTCGAGGTTCCGGTGTTCCGCACGGTTCCTCTATCCCGAAGAAGGCAGTTCTTGAACGAGGCGGCTCGATATCCACGCATCGATATCAGCAAGGCAGATCTCTCTACCATCTACCGAATCGCCGATGGCACGCTCTCTCCCCTCGAAGGCCCGATGGACGAGGAGACGTGGCACTATGTACTCGACCACGATGGTCTCGACTTCGGGTTCAGGCACTATGCATGGACTGCTCCGATCTCCTTTCCCGCTACCGACGAGGAGTCCCGCGCGCTGAAGGTCGGCCATTCCGCCGCGCTCGTTCACGAAGGACAGATCGTCGCGACCTTGCGCGTCTCCAGCATATTCGACTGGGACAAGCACAAGCACGTCGAGCATTTCTACGGCACGAGCCGGACCGACCATCCGGGCGGGCACATGATCATGGACGACCCGCGGATGAAGCTGGTCGGCGGCGAGCTGTGGGCTCTTCCGCAGCCCGTAGACCCCGAGTACGGACAGTTCGTTCTGTCCCCGCGCCAAGTGCGGACCCTCATTGGCGAGCGGCGCTGGGACCGCGCCCTCGCCTTCCAGACCCGCAATCCGCTTCACCGCGCGCACGAGTACGCACTCGTGGCCGGCATCGAGCAGTTGACGGAGCAGGGGTACTTCGCCGGCGTCGTTCTGAACCCCCTCATCGGGGAGCTCAAAGGGGACGACGTTCCGGCTCGGACTCGCATGCGTTGCTATCGGACTCTTCACGACGAGAAGCTGCTCGGCAAGGGAGACAAGAACGACGCGCTCTGGGAGCGCCGCGGGTACGATCTCACCGAGGTCTTCGAGTTGGTCGGTCTGGACATCAAGATGCTGTACGGGGGACCGAAGGAAGCCGTCATGCACGCCATCTACCGGCAGAATCTCGGATTCACCGACATCGTGATCGGGCGCAAGCACGCGGACGCTCCGTACGACGATGGCAAGCCCATCTGGGGGGATTTCGACGCTCAGGAGATCTTTGACAATCTGAAAGGGGACCTTCGCATTCGGCCGTGCAAGATCGGATTCGCCGCCTACTACGACAGCGTCGGCCGCGTGGACCTCATGGATTCGCACAAGGAGGAGAAACCGGTCATCATCTCGGGATCCAAGGTACGCGAAGCTCTCACCGCCGGCGAGCGACCGGATTCACGCATTCTGCGACCCGAGATCGCGGACATCCTGATTTCCTACTATCAGGCGAAGGGGCGTGCCGCCTGAGTCAGTCTTTTGAACTCCACTCCCTCACAGCCCAGCCGCTGGTTGTACTTGACGAAATCGCGCTTGTAGTACTCGGACGCGTAAACATGCTCCGGGCTCGAATGGGGCAGCAGCCCCATCAACAGATTGTAATGGGAAGGCGCCGTCCAGGAAGCGTAGCTCCAGCGCCGCTCGAGCGGACCCAGGCGTAGCAAGGTCCGCGGTCGAGCCTCGACGAAGCTGTCGAAGCGGCAGCTATCCAGAACGATCAGTATGAAATTGTTCCGCGCCTGAGCAGCCGGGAGCTTCTCGTCCTCGCTGACTCCCCCTGGGGTATCGCCTCTTCCGCCCCCCGGCGGTGGCTGCCGCCCAGGATTCGCGTAAAAACTCCCATTCGACCCGTCGCCCGAAGGCCGGACGCCCGCTGACGGTAGGCGACGGCCGCCCCCGTTGCAAGTCCGCTTCCTCAGTCTCGCTTCCTCAGGTCCCTTTTTCTCTGGCAAAAGTCCTTCGCAACATGCCATAAGCCTTCTTGACGAGAGTCCGGCGCGGACAGCGACTTCCGACAGGAACTGAGGCGCCATGCCGGGGAATGGGGGAGCTCATGCACACGAAGTTTGCTGCGAGGGAAGTTCTGCAGGTTATGATGGTCTTCGTGCTCATCGCGGTCGCGACACGAGCATCGGTTGCCGCTCTGACCAAGCCAGAGCTGAAGTGCGCGGATGGAATTGCGCTGACGGCCCGCAACTACTTCAAGGACCGTTACAAGACGATCACAAAGTGCGAGAACAAGAAGGCAGATGGCAGCTTCGCATCATCTGTCGTCTGCCGGCCGAATGTCTGCTCGGGGGGAGCGAACGACGGCCTGGCCTGCGTGACCGCGGGGGACTGCCCTGACGGCATCTGTGTGGCGAACTCCATGCTCGATTCCAAAACGGCCACGAAGCTGCAGAAAGCGGCGGAGAAGGTGACGAAGAAGATCGACAAGAAGTGTGGGGACCCCATTCCCGCGGCCGTCGTGCTCGGCCTTCCGTGCGGCACGGCGTCGACCGTCGCGGAGGTCTCGAGCTGTATCGTCGATCAGGCCCACGGCCTCAACGCCGATCGCTTGATCGAAACCGTTTACGACGACACCGGCGACCTGTCCGCGAATCAGGCCCTGCTCGACTGTCAAACGTTCCTCGCCAAGGAAAGTCTGAAATACGCCAAAGCGCGCATGACGGCCCGTCGCGTTTGCGCCAAGAAGCTCGAAGGCGGCAAGATCGAGGGCCCCTGCCCGGACGAAAAGACGCTCAAGAAGCTGGACAAGGCCCTCGTCAAGCTGCGCGACAAGGTTCTCGCCGTATGCACGGATGCGCAGGTCCTCGACGCGGCGAAGGACTTCGGCTTCCCCTGCGAGAGCTTCAGCCAGATCACCTTTCAACGAGACGGCATGACCAACAATAACGCGATGCCGCCGTCGGAGAGGCTCATTCGCTGCATTGCGGCGTCGGCGGCGGGCGATGCCGACCTGGGTGCGGATACCGCGTACCCTCTCCCCGATGCCGCGCCGTTTTCCTTTGGCGTCGCCGCCGGCGACCCGACCAACACCTCGTTCATCGCCTGGACTCGTACGGATGGCGCCGGGACGGTCGGTCTAGAGGTGGCTACCGACGAAGCCTTCTCCAACATCGTCTTCAGCAACGCATCGCTGACACCGGACCCGGCGGCCGACAATACCGTCAAGGCCGAGGTCACGGGTCTGCCGGCCGGAACTGCCTCCGCTCAGTATTTCTACCGATTCACGCAGGGGGGCGACACGAGTGCTACCGGCAGCGTACGCACGGCGCCCGCGCCCGGATCGACCGCCCCCGTCCGCTTCGTCTGGACGGGAGATGCGAACGCCTATTTCAAACCCTACACAGTTCTGGATGGGATTCTGCGCGACGACCCGGAGGTCTGGCTCTTCATCGGAGACACGATTTACGGGGATGATCCGCGCAGTGGCAGTGGCGTGGCCATGACGCGGAGCGACTACCACGCGAAGTACAGAGAGAACCGCTCCGATCGGTCGACGCGCAACATCATGGCGAAGTTCGGAACGATCGCCATGTGGGACGACCACGAGGTGACGAACGACTTCTGGGGCACGGATCCGAGCATCCAGACACAAATGGCAGACGGCAACCAAGCGTTTCGCGACTACATGCCGATTCGGGAGAACGGCGGAGACCCGATGCAACTCTATCGCAGCATCCGATGGGGGAAGGCCGCGGAGTTCTTCCTCATCGACGACCGCCAGTACCGCAGCGCGCAAGCCTACGTCACCGAACCGGCATGTCTGTCGGGCGGCGAGCCGGCGACCATTCCACCCGCCGGCGCCTGCACAACCGAGATCAACAACCCCAGCCGTACCTATCTCGGCACCGTGCAGAAACAGTGGCTCAAGGACGGTCTCCTCAATTCCACCGCCACCTTCAAGTTCGTGATGAACGGGCCACTGCTCAGCAGCCTCCTCTTCGTGCCTTACGATCGCTGGGAGGGCTACGCGGCGGAACGCACGGAGATGATCGACTTCATCAAGAACAACAACATCAAGAACGTGATCTTCCTCTCCACCGACATCCACGGACTGATCGTCAACGACGCCGTGGGCGGAACATCGACACCGGTGATTCGAGAGCTGGTGGCCGGGGCGATCGGCATGGATCCGATCTTCCGAGAGCTGCCCGCATCCGTCGCCGGCCTCGTCCCGACGCTGCCTGCGCTGTTCCCCACCATCAGCTACTTCGACATCGACCGGTTCAACTACGGATTGATCGAGGTCACGCCGACGGAGGCGACGGTGACGTACCGGGACAACACCGGCGCGGCATTGACGACCTTCACGATTCCGGCCGTTCCCTAGAGGACAGACAGCGCGGCCGCAGAAGGGCGACTTCTGCGGCCGCGCAGCGTCGATCCTCTCGCCACGGGTGGCACGGGCCGAACCCGTCGGATAAGCTGCGGCCGATGCCCTCCCGCCTTTCACTCCTGCTTCTCTGCCTCGCCGTTCTCGGATCCGGGTGTACGCGGTCCGAGAATCCCGCAACCGTGGACGACGCCACGTTCAAGGTCGCACTCCTCACGCCCGGATCGGTGAGCGATGCTGGCTGGAACGCACTGGCGTACGAAGGATTGCTGGCCATCCGAGACCAACTGGGCGCACAGATCGCGCAAGCCCAGACCACCACTCCCGCCGAGTTCGAGGAAGGCTTTCGCGATTTTGCCCGGCGCGGCTACGATCTCGTATTCGGGCATGGCTTCGAGTTTCAGGACGCTGCGGCTGCGGTCGCTCCGGACTTTCCGCATACGATCTTCCTCACGACGTCGGGGAATACCGTCCGTCAGAACGTCGCTCCGCTGCGCTTTATGCTGGAGGAAGCGACCTACCTCGAAGGGATGCTGACCGCGTCGCTGTCGAGGACCGGCAAGGCAGGAGCCGTCGGCGGCATGGCCATTCCCTCCGTCAAGAGCACCATCACCGCCTTCGAGGCCGGAGCACACGCCGTCAATCCGGATTTCCAGGTAGTGACCAGCTACGTAGGCAACTGGGAAGACGTGGGGGCGGCCAAGGAAGCCGCTCTCGCGCTGGCACAACAGGGTGCGGACTTCCTCTTTCACAATGCCAACGCCGCCGGTCTCGGCGTCTTCCAGGCAGCGCAGGAGAGACACATCCTCGCCTTCGGCGCCAACAAGAACCAGAACGAGATCGCACCCGACGTGGTTCTCGCGAGCGCGGCGATTGACATCCCACGCGCCTTCGTCCAGGTCGCCCGGCAAGTCGAGCAGGGGCATTTCGTCGCCCGAATCGAAAGGCTGGGGATGAGGGACGGAGTCGTCACTCTGGAGTTCAACCCGCGGCTGATCGATCGCATCCCCGACTCTATCCGAAAGCAAATCGATGCCGCGCAGCGACGTATCATCGCCGGCGATCTGCAAGTGCCGTCGGCGGAATTCTGAAATAGCAGATCGGAAGACCGCACCGACGTTGGCGAGGAATCCTCCTTCCGTGGACGTGTCTCCAGCGAACCCCCCGCTGCTACGACTGCGTGGGATCAGGAAGACCTTCGACGGCGTGACCGCGCTGGCCGACGTCGACCTCGACGTTCACTCCGGGGAGATCCACGCCATCCTCGGGGAGAATGGCGCCGGGAAGTCGACTCTGATGAACGTCATCTACGGCCTCCTGAACATCGACGCGGGCTCGATCGAGCTGCGCGGTCGTAGCGTCCACCTCGACTCACCCTTGGCCGCTCGCCGGGCGGGGATTGGTATGGTCCACCAAGAATTCGCGCTCGTCGACGAATTCTCTGTCACGGAGAACCTGGCGCTGGCATTGAGTCCGCCAAAGGCTGTCGTCCACACCCCAGAGCGCATCGCCGCAGCTGCCCTGGAGCTCGCATCCGGGATTGGCCTGGACCTGGGAGATCTCGACGCGCGGGTAGGCGACCTGCCCGTCGGCGTCCGCCAGCGCATCGAGATTCTGAAGTCGCTCGCCGGGCGGACGGATGCGTTGATCCTGGACGAGCCCACTGCCGTCCTCACACCAGCGGAGGCCGACCAGCTCTTCGTCGTCCTGCGGCGGCTTTGTAGGCACGGCACCGCGGTGCTCTTCATCACACATCGTCTACGAGAGGTCGTAGCCATTGCGGACCGCATCACAGTGATGCGACACGGGCGCGTGGTCGCCAGGGTTTTGCCCAACGAGGCGGACGAAACACGGCTCGCCTACCTCATGGTGGGAGAGATGCCGGCGCGACAGAAGAGACCGGAGCCACCTCCGCGCTCAGAGCACGAGATTCCGCAGCTTCGCACCGAGCATCTGCGGGTGGCGGCTGAGGGAACCAGAATCGCCATCGACGATCTCAGCTTAGAGGTTCTCCGCAATGAGATCTTTGGTATCGCCGGCGTCGACGGCAACGGCCAGTCGGAGCTGTTCGAAGTCCTGACGGGCCTGCGAACGCCGATCAGCGGAAGCGTCCAGATTTGCGGACGGCCGATCCGAAAGTTCGACCCTGCGGCGATGGCGTCCGCCGGCATCGGTCACGTACCGCCCGACCGGCGGCGACAGGGCGCGATTCTGTCGATGAGCGTTCGCGACAACGCCGCCCTCGACGCCATTCTCCTGCACCAGCTCGCCAGGGGGCCCCTTTTGTCTTCCACTGCTCTCGACCAATTTGCGCGGGACTTGGTCAGCAGCTATGCGATCCGGACTGAGAGCTTGAGCAGTCCGGCGAGCAGCCTGTCCGGTGGGAATCTACAGCGGCTGATCGTGGCCCGGGCCCTGGCACTGAGCCCGCGTTTGCTGGTGGCGTTCAATCCCACTCGCGGTCTCGATGTCGCCGCTGCGCGCGCTGTTTTCTCCGCACTGCACGGGGTGGCGCGGCGTGGCGCGGCCGTGTTGCTCATCTCGACCGACCTCGATGAGATTCTCGAGGTCAGCGATCGCGTCGCCGTGATTCAACACGGACGCTTGAGCGAGGCCCTGCCCCTGCCCCTCTCGTCCGAGCGTCTGGGCCTCATGCTGGCTGGGGTCCCGAGCGAATCGGGATGAAGCATCTCGGTCCGGCCATCGGGGCTCTCGTGCTCGGGCTCGGCATCAGCGCTCTGGTCGTCTTACTGGCCGGTGGCGATCCGTGGTTGGCTCTCCGCGCGCTCTCGGAGGGAGCCTTCGGCTCCGTCGATGGCTGGTCGGAGGTTGCTGTAAAGACATGCCCCCTACTGCTCACCGGGCTTGCCGTCGCCATCGCCTTTCGAGCTGGCGTGTGGAACATCGGAGCGGAAGGTCAGCTCCTCATGGGTGCGATCGTCATGGCCTGGCTCGGGTCCCGACCAATCGCCTTCCTCGGCCCTCTGGGGCTTCCTTTCGCCCTCGGTGCCGCGGCGCTCGCCGGGGGCATTTGGGCCGGTATCGCCGGCCTCCTCAAGATTCGGCGCGGCGTCGATGAGATCATCAGTACGATCATGCTCAACTTCGTGGCGCTCGGGGTGCTGGGCTATCTGGTCCACGGACCACTCATGGAAGCGGCTGGACGTTACCCGCAGACGGACGCGGTCGTCACATCGATGCGGCTATCCCGTCTGGTCCATCCGTACCGCGTCCACAGCGGGCTCGGAATCGCGCTCGTCACCGCCCTCGCCTCCTACCTCCTGCTTTTCCGTTCGGTGCTGGGCTTTCAATTGCGGGCCGCCGGATGGAACCCGGAGGCAGCTCGTCTGGCCGGCATCCCGATCGCCCGGTGCATCGGAATCTCACTGGTCATTAGTGGGGCTCTGTCCGGACTGGCTGGCGGAATCGAGGTAAGCGCCGTCACGTTCCGCCTCTACGAGCGATTCTCTCCCGGCTACGGATTCACGGCCATCGCCGTAGCCCTGCTCGGCCGCCTGCATCCCGCTGGTGTCGTGTTGGCCGCAGTCCTGTTCGGCGCTCTACAGGCAGGGTCGAATTCGATGCAGCGGGTCGCCGGAATCTCCTCGGTTCTCGTATCGATCATCCAAGCCACGGTGATCTTCTCCCTCATCGCCTTTGAGCAAAGAGCGACCCGGCACACCGTGCGAGCGACGGAGTAGAGAAGCGGAATCATGGTGGACCTCGCGCTGCTCACCGGACTGACCACCTCGACGATCACCATGGCAGTGCCGCTCCTCCTCGCCGCCTTGGGGGAGCTGGTCGCCGAGCGCGCCGGCATCCTCAACATCGGCTTGGAAGGCCTGATGCTCGTCGGGGCATTCGCCGCTCTCGCCGGGGCATTCTTCTCCGGTTCGACCACCCTCGGAGTCGTCATCGCCCTCGCATCAGGCGCTTTGCTGGGTTGCGGCTTCGCGTTTTTCGTCGTCGCGCGCAACGCGAACCAGGTGGTGGCGGGAACTGCCTTGAATCTGTTCGCCGTCGGGCTGACCGGCGTTGCCTATCGCGCCGCCTTTGGTATCACGGGCGCCGCCCTCACCGTCGCCGGTACTCCCAGCATCTCGGTCCCTTACCTGGATCGGCTCCCAGTGCTCGGGCCCAGCTTCTTTCGCCAAACGGCGCTCGGCTATGTGGCCTTCCTCTCGGTGCCCTTCGTCTCCGTCACCCTCATGAGAACACTTCCCGGCTTGAAGCTGCGGATGGTGGGGGAGAATCCGCGCGCCGCCGAAACGCAGGGCGTCAACGTCGGACTCGTGCGTACCCTCGCCTTGGCGCTCTGCGGCACCTTCGCCGCCGCAGGAGGAGCCTATTTGGCCCTCGGCTACGCCAAGACGTTTGTCGAAGAGATGTCCGCCGGACGCGGATTCATCGCCTTGGCCATCGTCATCGTCGGAAGGCGTTCTGCTTGGGGCATCGCGCTGGCGTCCTTGCTGTTCGGCCTGGCCACGGCGCTGCAGTTCCACTTTCAGGCGCTCGGACTCCCCGTACCCTATCAGTTCTTCCTGGTGTTGCCCTACGTCCTGACCCTCTTGGTGCTCGCGGGGTACATCGGCCGCGTGCACACCCCAGCGGCCCTCGGACAGCCCTATACGCGCTCCTGAAGCCTAGAAGGTATGTTTGCCCCAGTACCAGACCAGCGCGCCCGCAATCGCGTATACCAGAACCCCCTCGACAATCGTGCATCCTCCGACCATGAGGGAAAGGCCGATCACGAGAATCGTACTGATCACGGCCACGACTTTCTCGATTTTTGTTTCATGCTCACGCTCTTCTTGCACGTGCTGGCGAACGTCGGCATTGCACTGTGGGCAACGGCCGCCTGGACGTCGCACCATCTCGACGCCGCATTCGGGACAGAAGAACTTCTGGGCAATGGGCATGCGAGTCAGAAGAAGCGAAGATGTACAGGCAGCACAGCCCAGACACGTTCTCGCCAGATGAAGCGCAGAGCTGGAAGAGAAGCAATCAGTTCACCGAACCGTCCCTGCTTCGGCAGATTCAGATCGACTGCCAGCTTCCACAGCCGCCGCGGCTTCGGAAAGCGCTCGACCGCAATCGCCTCATCCGCGGGAATACCAGCCAGTGCCTTTGCGGCGACGAGCGCCTCCTCCAACCCTCCCAACTCGTCGACCAGACCTCGCGTCCACGCCTGGCGCCCCGTCCAAATCCGCCCCTCCGCCGCAGCGGCTACCGCCTCCGGACTCAGGCGGCGAGCCGCGGCGACCTTGTCGACAAAGTTCCGGTAGAACGTCTCGGCCTCGGCTTGAACGCGAGCCCGCTGCTCGTCACCGAGGGGTACATAGTCGGAGTGCAGCGCTGCGTATCTGCCGCGTGTCACGATCTCCTTGCTGATTCCGAGCCGGTCGTAGAGTCCGCGTAAATTGGCCTTGCCCGCGATGACCCCGATCGACCCAGTGATCGTACCTGCCTCTGCAAGCACCGGCGATCCCGCGACGGCCACGTAGTAGCCGCCCGAAGCAGCAACGTCTCCGCAGGAAACGACGACAGGTTTCATTTCCCTCGTGCGCACGAGCTCGCGCCACATGAGGTCCGAGGCTGCACCGGATCCGCCCGGGCTAGCGACCCGGAGGACGACCGCCCGGACGTCCTCGCGTTCGCGCAAGTCCTTTAGCGCGCTGGCGATCGAGCTGGAGCCGACCGCATTTGCGCCCTCCGGTCCGGGAACGCTGTCTCCGCTCTTGATTGCACCGTT
Organism: uncultured bacterium; assembly: GCA_963721115.1. Lineage (GTDB taxonomy): Bacteria > Desulfobacterota > Binatia > HRBIN30 > CADEER01 > CAVRIA01. The sequence continues at coordinate 679,474 of CAVRIA010000006.1, read as the reverse complement.
GATGTGCAGAATCGCGAGCACACCGCGACCACGCCGCAAGACCTCGCGGCGTATCTCGCGCCCGCGCCGCGTGGCATAGGTCGCGCGATCGATCGACTCGGCACCACCGCAAGCCTGTTTGATTCGTCCTTCGATCTCGTCCCCGTAGGCGACGGCGTCGACAAGTCCAAATGTTCCGGCCTCTGCGGCCAGAAACGGTCCGCGGTCGACAATCTCACGAGCCGACCCCGGTTCCAGACCGCGACCAGCGACAATCGCATCGATCAGCTGGCCGTAGAGATCGTCCACCAGTGACTCCATCATCTCGCGATGTGCCGGCGACATGTCGCGGCGGGTGAATGCTTCCCCCGCCGCTTTGTAGCGGCCCATCTGGATAATGTCGGCTTCGACGCCAACTTTCTTCAAAGTATCGAGGAAGAACACCGCCTCCGAGGACACTCCCGTCACGTCGAGCGTCCCGGCAGGCGTCAGCGAGATACGCTCGGCAGCGAGAGCGAGGTAGTATTCATAGACGCCAGCGCGATCGAGGTGCACCCAGACCTGCTTGCCGGATTCACGCAGACGGGTGAGCGCGCGCCTCAACCCCTGGACCCGTGCCCAGCTTGCGTGCAGGTCGTCGCAACGAACGAGAACCCCCTTGAGGCGCTTGTCGTCACGAGCCCACCGCAAGAGGCTGATCAGGCTCAAATAGTCCGTTGCGGGGCGCCGCAGTACGCCCAGGACGCGTTGCTCGCTCCCTTCCTCAGCCAGTTCCCCGCGGATGTCGAGGTCGAGAATTCCGTAAGGACGACGACGGCCGAGGAGGGTGAGAATCCACTCGGAGATCGAGAGAAGAGCGAGGGAGAGACCTCTTCGCAAAAAGCGCCACACGGCGACAACTTACGCCGCGGGGAAGAGGGAGTGCAAGAAATCACCGGGCACGCCGTCACGAGACGGCGTGCCCGGTGAGAGGCATTCAGCAGTGCTCAACGCGACTCAGCTCGCGCGCGCGGTCATCGCATGACCACCGTCACCGGCCGTCCGAACCGTCGGCCGCGACGCCAGCATACGAAAGCGCGGGCGAGCCCGGTGTTCGCGTTCCCGCCAAGCCTGCAGGCCCCGGCGCAAGTACTCGGGGTGGACGTTCAGTACCTCGCAGATGTTGACGAAGGAAAAGGGCCAGTCGCGGTCGTCGGACACGATCCACGCCTCGGCATCTTCGAACAACTGCCGGGCCTTGTGGTCGGGCGAGAAAAGGTGCTTTTGAAAGCACTCGACTGCGTCCTGCAGGATGGCGAGGATCAGGCGGTACTCGGCCTCCTGGGGCACCTTCTTTCGCATGGCAGCGAAAAACTGTGACGGCAGCAACGTATCCGGCTGAAACAAGCTTCCATCTCCCACAATGTTGTCTCGCATATTCCCTGAACCAACTCCGAAGCCTATAGACGGACTCCCCTGGACCATATTCAACGCACCGCGGCATGAATCGGGAGTTGCCTTCGTCATCGGGCGGTTTCGCGACCGCGCGCGCAGGCGGCGACGAGGAAGGCGGAATCGAAAGAGACGGATCTACCTGGCTCTACACAGAGAACGAGGCCCCGCAACCGCAGGAGCGCTTCACGTTCGGGTTGTGCAGCGTAAACCCAGAACTCATCAGGCCATCGGAATGGTCCAAGACCGTCCCGTTCAGGTAGAGGAAGCTCTTTCGGTCGACAACCACCCTGGCACCGTCCCGCTCGAAGACTTTGTCATTAGAACGAGGTTCGTCCAAATCCATCCGATACTGCAGTCCTGAACACCCTCCGCCGACGACCTTGACGCGCAACCCCTTGCCGGGCTGGTCAGCAGCGAGACTGAGTATTTTCAATACAGCGTTATCGGTAAGCGTGATCGCCACCAGTGGCTCTCCTCATTTGCAAAACAGCTTAGCTGGATTTCCCCCGTTCGTCACTGCCCTCGTTCCGGCTTCGCCGAATCGACGGAGGCGCGGCGCGCCATTTCGTAGCGAGGGGACAAGGAGCGCTGGCGTCGGACCTCGCCAACGACCAGCTCGGTGACCAAGCCGACATCGTCCTCGTCGTTGAATCGACCCAGACCAAACCGAATCGAGCTGTGAGTCAGCTCGTCGGCGACACCGATTGCCTTGAGCACGTGCGACGGCTCCAGGGTGGCAGAGGTGCAGGCGGACCCCGAAGAGACAGCGACTTGGTCCTGGATGCCCATCAAGAGCGACTCTCCTTCGACGTAGGGGAACCCGAGATTGAGGTTCCCCGCCAAGCGGAAGGTGGGATGGCCATTGAGGTGAACCTCGTCCAGCCCGGCCAGGATCCCGTTGTGAAGCCGGTCGCGGAGCCTCGACAGGCGCTCCCCTTCTTCGTTCATCTCGGCCTCCGCGATCTGGCAGGCCCGGCCAAAACCCACCACCCCGGGGACGTTCACGGTGCCGGAACGCATTCCGCGCTCGTGCCCACCGCCATGGATCATCGGCTCCAAGCGAACCCGCGGCTGCCTGGAGCGCACGTACAGAGCTCCGCACCCCTTCGGACCGTACAGCTTGTGCGCCGACATCGACAGTAAATCGATTTTCATCGCTTCAACGTCGATCGGCAACTTGCCGAGCGATTGCGCCGCGTCGGTATGAAATAAAACCTCGTTCTCTCTTGCGATCCCAGCAATCTCGCTGACGGATTGAATCGTCCCGATTTCGTTGTTGGCGTGCATGATCGAAACCAGGACCGTCTTGGCGGTGATGGCCTTACGAACGTCGTCCGGGTCGACGCTTCCGTATCTATCAACAGGGAGATACGTGATTCGCGCGAGCCCCTTCCTCTCAAGCACTTTGCAGGTATCGAGCACCGCCTTGTGCTCGATGGCCGCCGTGATGATGTGATCACCCTTGTTCCGGCAGAACTCGAGCACCCCCTTCAACGCCAGGTTGTCGGACTCGGTGGCACCACTCGTGAAGACGATCTCCTTGGACCTCCCGTTGATCAGGTGTGCGACCGCATCCCGAGCGTGCTCGACCGCCTCTTCTGCCTCCCAGCCGTACGCATGGCTCCGGCTTGCAGCGTTGCCGTACCGCTCCGAAAAATACGGCAGCATCGCTTCCAGCACGCGTGGATCGACCCGGGTGGTCGCCTGGTTATCCATATACACGAATCGCTTCATAAGGCCTGGGTTCTTCTCACGCACCCCTGGGAAGACGAACCGAACTGCCCGTCGCGCCGGAGATCGACGACAATCAACATGGACTCACAAGGTCGCATATCGAGGGCCGGCCTGGCCTGTCAACCCGCCCTTCACGCAGCCAGCCCCGGCAACAGATGACGCAGAAACCGACCCGTGTGGGAAGAGGAAACGGCCGAAACCTCCTCGGGCGTACCGGCCGCCACGACCTGGCCACCGCCGGAGCCACCCTCGGGGCCCAGATCGACGATGAGGTCCGCCGTCTTGATGACGTCGAGATTGTGCTCGATGATGACAACCGTGTTGCCCGCATCGACGAGGCGATTCAGCACGCTCAGGAGGCGGTTGATGTCGTGGAAGTGGAGACCCGTCGTCGGCTCATCGAGTATGTACAGAGTCTTGCCAGTCGACCGCCGGCTCAATTCCTTGCCGAGCTTGATGCGCTGTGCCTCTCCTCCGGAAAGAGTCGTCGCCGCCTGTCCGAGGTGAACGTAGTCCAGACCGACGCTCGTCAGGGTCTCGAGCTTGTGACGAGCCGGCGGTACGTTGGCCAAAAACTCGGTTGCCTGACCGACGGTCATGTCCAGAACCTCGGCGATGTTCTTGCCCCGGTACCGGACATCCAACGTCTCGCGGTTGTAGCGACGCCCGTGACACACCTCACAGGTAACGTACACGTCCGGCAAGAAGTGCATCTCGATCCGAATCACACCGTCGCCGGCACAGGCCTCGCAACGCCCTCCCTTCACGTTGAAGGAGAAACGTCCCGGATCATATCCCCGTACGCGAGCGTCGGGGAGTTGAGCAAAAAGCTCGCGGATGTGAGTGAAAAGCCCTGTATAAGTGGCCGGATTGGACCTCGGCGTTCGTCCGATCGGAGATTGGTCGATGTCGATCACCTTGTCGATCAATTGCCAGCCGACGAGCTCGGCGTGCGCTCCAGGCCGGTCCTTGGCGTGGTTCAGCCGCTGCGCAAGCGCCCGGTACAGCGTGTCGACGACCAAAGAGCTCTTCCCAGACCCAGACACACCCGTCACACAGATCATCGTACCGAGCGGGAAGTGGACCGTAACGTCCCGGAGGTTGTTGTGGCGGGCGCCTTTTATTGTCAGGGTCCAGCCGTTTCCGGGCCGCCGCCTGGCCGGCACCTCGATGGCCAACTTTCCAGAGAGGTACTGTCCGGTGAGAGAGTCCGGCGACGCCATGATGTCCGGCGGAGCACCTTGCGCCACGACTCGACCACCGTGCACCCCGGCGCCGGGGCCCATGTCGATCACGTGATCCGCGGTCATGATCGTGTCCCGATCGTGCTCCACCACGATGACTGTGTTTCCAAGCTGCTGAAGGCGGCGCAGCGTCTCGAGCAAGCGGACATTGTCTCGTTGATGCAGTCCGATGGAAGGCTCGTCGAGCACGTACAGCACACCGCTCAAGCTGGCACCGATCTGAGTGGCCAGGCGGATCCGCTGCCCCTCACCGCCAGACAAGGATCCCGCCGTGCGGTCGAGCGTCACGTAGTCAAGCCCTACACTGCGCAGGAATCCTAGTCGTTCGCGAATCTCCTTCAGCAAGCGCTCCCCAATCGCCGCCTCCTGCGGCGTCAGAGGCAGATTGGAAAAGAAGGCGTGCGCAGCATCGACAGAGAGTGCGGATACTTCCGTGATCGTCTTGCCGTGCAGGCGAACGGCAAGGGCCTCCGGCTTGAGCCGCGCTCCCTTGCAGGTGGGGCACGGTCGAATGCTCATGAACTGCTCCAGCTCCTCGCGAACCCACTCGGACTCGGTCTCCTTGTACCGTCGGTCGAGCATGCCGACGATGCCTTCGAAGACGCGTGAGAACTCGTAACGTCGGCGCCCTTTTTCGTAGACGAAGGTGATCTCCTTGCCGCCGGTCCCGAAGAGGATGGCCTGCTTCGCCGCCTTCGGCAGGTCCTTGAACGGCGTGTCCAGATCGAAACCGAAATGATCCGCCAGGGCGCGAATCACGTCCTGGCGGTAATGGCCGGCGCCCCTTCGCTCCCACGGGGCGACGGCACCACTCGCCAGCGAGCGGCGCTCATCGGGAATGATCAGCTCGGGATCGAAGTAGTTCGTGGAACCGAGCCCGCTGCAGGTCGGACAGGCCCCGTACGGGTTGTTGAACGAGAACATCCGCGGCGTCAGCTCGGCGTAGGAGATGCCGCAGAAGCTACATGCGAACTTCTGGCTGTAAAGGATCCCCTCGACGGGGACTTCGCCGCCCTGCCCCAGGATCTCCACCTTCACCACGTCGTTCCCGTACTGGAAGGCGACACCGAGAGAATCCGCGAGACGGGACTCGATGCCGGGCCGGATGACCAGGCGGTCCACCAGCACATCGATCACATGAGCAGAGCTGCGGGCGAGGGTGATGTCCTCGGCGAGGTCGCGCAGCTCACCGTCGATGCGTACGCGAACGAAGCCTGCCTTGCGCAGATCGAGCAGCTCCTTGCGGAACTCTCCCTTTCGGCCACGAACGATGGGGGCGAGAACATGCACCCGGCTGCGCTCTCGTAGAGCCATGATCCGATCGACGATCTGTTGGACGGTCTGCGGAGTGATCTCCCGACCGCATTGATGGCAGTAGGGCTTGCCGACTCGGGCAAACAAGAGCCGGAGATAGTCGTAGACCTCGGTCACCGTCCCGACCGTCGACCGCGGATTGCGGCTCGTGGTCTTTTGCTCGATGGCGATGGCGGGCGACAACCCCTCGATCGAATCGACGTCGGGCTTCTCCATCTGCTCGAGAAACTGGCGCGCATACGCAGACAGGGACTCGACGTAGCGTCGTTGTCCCTCCGCATAAATCGTATCGAACGCAAGGGAGGACTTCCCCGATCCCGACAGCCCGGTGATCACAACCAGGCGGTGGCGTGGAATCTCCACCGTGATGTTCTTGAGGTTGTGCTCGCGTGCCCCGGTGACGATCAGTCGTTCGGACATCGCCGCCTGAATGTGGAAATCGGGAGCCGCCAAGTCAAGCCACCTTGTCAGTCACGCGTGAGTCCGCCGGAGAAAGAATATTCACCTCGGCGGATCGGCGGCCGTGGATCCCGTCTTGCGGCTCTTCTCGAAGACCTCGAACAGCTGGCGGACGAACTTCGGCGTCAGGGACGCGAGCGGATGGACCTCGACCGTCGGATCGCGAAAATCGCCATGCACCTCATAGTCGACGGCGAGCAACCCCTCTCCATCGCCCGTCCACAGCTTGCCGAGCACCGGAACCGAGCCGAGAAGGCGATTTGCCGCATAGACTGGCACCAAGGTTCCCTTCAGGTCGAGAGCGGACCGGCCGAGATCGATCCGCCCGCCCAAGGTCAATCCGAATGCCGGACCGTAGGCGCGAACCGCGTCGCTCGTCACAACGCGATCGAGAAAGACGAAATCCCCGGCCACATGATCCAGGCGGACAACGTGTTCCTTCGGCAGGTCGGCGATCCCGCGTAGCGAGGCGAGAGTGATCAACTTGAACAGGAAGGACACGTCTGTGAGCTTGCACTTCCAGACCTCGACGTGACCGCGGAGCGGCCCGCCAGGAATCGATGGATCGATCTCCCCCGTCATCTCCAGCCTGCCGCGCCGAACGGCGTTGGAGACTCCCAGGATCCGCAGCAGGTTGCCCAAGTCGTCCGTCTCGATGCGCAGACGCTGCTTGTCCCCCGAAGGCCGGAACTCGATGTCGAATGTCCTCCGCTTCTCCGCCTCAGCGGCCTTCGCCGTCCCGGGCCCCGGAATGATCCCTGCAACGTCGACGACCCTCCATCCAGTGCTGTCGCGCTCGATCTCGACGTTGGCCTTCTCGATCGCGCGATCGGCGGAGAAAGAAACGCGGCTGAGATTCGGAGCCGAAAGGCGGAAGAGCGACGGCCGTCCCGACTCCTGCGTACCGGCGCCGATTTCACCGAACGGACCGCTCGTACCGAGGAAACGTGCGGCATCGACCGTCCCACTTCCAATTTCTGCCGTGAGACCCCCGTCTCGCCACACGAGGTTCACATCGCGAAGGTGCGTCTCTTGCAGGTCGAAGTCGTCGAGGCGCAGCGAAGCGATCTGGCCGCCGCTGCCGTCGAACCGCGCCGAACCTCGCACACGCAGGTCACCCGCGTCGATGTCGAGCCGGCTCAGCGCCTGCGGCTGATCGCCGTCCATATCGAGGGAGAGCTCGGCATGCCCCTCGACTCCGGGCGCCTTGTCCCACGATGTGAAGGGAAGAGAGAAGCGGCAGGATTTCAAGAGGAGCGACGCCTCGAGCCGGCCGGCACTTCCCCGCCGGTGCTCGAACTGCAACGAGCTGGAAACGGGACCTTCCACCAACGCGTTGCTCACGCGGACCCCATCGAGACTTCCGTTCAAAGTCATGTCGACGTCGTCGAAGGTCAGAGTTTGGTTCAGCGGGAAACGCACGTTGGCCTCGACAGAGGCGGCGCCGTCTGATTCCGTCGGATGCACGCCCATTGGCTCGAGAGCGGCGGACTCGACCGGGATCAGCTCGAGCACCGAACGAGAGGGGCCGGTCGCGGAGGCACGGATCGCAATTCTTTCATCGTCGGAATCGAGCCCCGAGATCTCCACGTCCCCTTTCCCAAGGCTCAGACCGCCCAACTCGCCCCCGTTGGTCTCGAAATGCATCCCCGATCGATCGAAAGTTGCTGAGCCGGAGACTTGCGTGATTGGAGGCAGGCTCGATAGGAAGCGGACGTCGAGGTCGTCGTAGCGCAGCGTGCCGTCCAGTCGTCTGATCGTCGGCGAACCGGACTTTCCCCTCGCAACCGACAGGTCGATTCGAGCTGACGCGCCCGCGATGCCGGACCCGATGTTCTCGACCACCCACGCCCGAGCGTCCGGCGCCAGTCGCTGCGGCCAATAGAGCCGCAGCTGGTCCACGGGCATCTCGGACAGGCGCGCCTGGGCGGCAATGACGAGCGGTTCGGACATCTCGATGCCGCCGCTCAGGCGCAGCTCAGGGCCCTTGGTGCCGACGGAACCAAACTCGACCTCTGCCGACTCCACGTCGAGCCTCTGCCCATCGTATCTGCCCTGCAACTTCAACCCTCGTATCTTGCGCGGTTTGGGCAACAGCTGGCGGGCCGCCAGCTCGCCGGGGCCAGCTGACAGGTCGAAGGCCGCCGTGAGCATCGATCCCTCGACGTCGAACGACGCGCCGAGTCTCCCCTGAAGGATGGCGCGCAGCTGCGATAGAGGGCCGAGACGCGGCGTGAGCAAGGCAAGCGCATCCGTCGACAGACCACTGAAAGACAGCGCGATGTCGACCGTATGCTTCTTCTTCTCGTAAACCAGAGTCGAGTCGACCTTTGCTCGACTCTTCCCGAGGACCAGCGACAGGTTCAGGGTCCCGACCAAGCCGCGGCGATCACGGCGGAGCTCGATGTCGGCCGGCGCGGCAACAAGGGCGGCACCGGACGGCTCGTCTACCAAAGTCACCTGGCTGCCCAGGATTCGCACGAGCCGCAGGTAGTGTAGCGGCCCCGGCACGTCGGCGACGCCAGCCATATCCCGCAGAACATCGTTCGGAAAATTGCTCGCCCCGCCCCCCGTCTCGTTCTCGGCCTCGCCAGGCTGGAACCCGAACTGCCCGGTCGCGCTTCGCCTGAGATTGAGCTCTGCGTCCGTGAGTTCCAACCGCGCAGGAGCCAGCTTTCCTCTCAACAGAGCACGGCCGCTGAGTCCAATTGACAACAAGGGCAGGGTCAGAACCGAGGACCGTTGCCGCGCGCTTGTCAGCTCGACATGCCGCAGCTGCAGCTCGACGGGCCGCTTCCAGCTCCCCCACCCGAGAACCGTCTCGCCGATCCGCACCTGCAGGTCCCGCCCGGGATCGCCCAGAGCGCGCTCGAGGTAGGGACTGAGAAAATCCAGCTGGACGGGAGCCGCATAGAGACGCCATGCACCGAGCACAGCGGCGGCGGAAAGCGCCAGAATGCCCAGCCCGATTCGGCGCCGCGTCATCGGACGCGCCGCCTTGCCTCGTCGGCCCGCAAGCAGTCACCACTCGCGATGTCGGAGCTCAGCACACGACGAGCCCCAGACGGTGCGCGCCGGAAATTGACCGTCCGGACGCTGCGAACCGTTCTGGTAATCCTTCTTCCCCCCATGTGCACGATGTAGACGGCACATTCTGGAGGCATCGGGGGGAGACCGCAACCTCGCCGTCGCCGCCGTCGTACCAAAAAGCGAACTCAATACGGCCGACGCGACCCGAGCGGGTTCTCAGAATCGACAGCCCGCGAAGCTGCCCTTCAATCTCACTCGTCCCGAGTTGACGAGATGTATCACCACTGCCACGACCTCCGCTTCGGACCGCGCTTGGCGCTGAACGATCTGTACGAGATCCAACAACGTCGATTCAACAGGCGGGCTCATGCTTCGCTAGCTCCTATCTCTGTTCGGAGCATCGCCCGTGCCAAGATCAGCTCTTCCCTTTCCGTTGATCCGCTTCGACCACGGACGCTTCTGCCCGACAGTCGCGGCGGCAGCGCTCGGCGCGACAAGTGTCGAACCGACGCTCCGGTGACGACGGGACAAGCCGCATCCGAACATCGGTCTGGAACAAGCTGGCGGCCCCGTCGTTGCGCGGTCCAGAGCGACCGACAGTGCAAATTCTGCAATTTGCAGAAATTTGCGGCAGTCGGAGAAAGTCGCCAAGCCCGAAATCTCCGGAGCTGATCTGGATCTGATCTTCTCGCGGACTCCTGCCGCGCTTTTCATCCACCGGTCACTCCGGGTAGTAGGGACTGCATGCGCTTTGGTCTAACAACTCCGATTCTGACACTGGTGCCCCGTACACACGCCGAATGGGAGCGGAACGGAGGCACGGCCGACCTACGCGCGATCGCACTGGCGGCAGATCGACTCGGGTATGCCCATGTCAGCTGCAGCGAGCACGTGGCGATTCCCACCGATGTCGCTCGGGCACGCGGCGGCCGCTACTACGACCCAGCTGCCACTCTCGGCTTCGTGTCCGCAATCACCTCGCGGATTCGCTTGCTGACGCACGTTCTCGTCATGCCGTACCACCACCCACTGTCGGTGGCGAAGCGCTATGGGACGCTCGATCGTCTCTCCAGCGGGAGAGTGATCCTCGGGGTCGGGGTCGGCAGCCTGCGGTCGGAGTTCGACTTGCTCGGCGTCGACTTCGACGATCGCGGCCCCCGCTATGAAGATGCCTTGCGAGCGCTGCGCGCTTCGCTGAGTACCGAACGACCCGAGTATCATGGCAGCCACTACGACTTTGCCGATCTCATCGTCGACCCCTGCGCCGTTCAGCAGCACGTACCGATCTGGATCGGCGGACGGTCTCCGCGTTCCCTGCGGCGCGCCTTGGCGCTTGCCGACGGTTGGGACCCATTCGGATTGGGCGTCACCCAGCTCGACGAGATGTTGCGGCGCGCACGTGATTGGCCGCAATGGCGGGACCGGGCCGCCCCCTTCGAGGTAGTCCTCAGCCCCGAGCGCCCTCTATCATTCGACGACACCGCTCAGATGGAATCGTCTCGGGCAGTCGTCGCGGAGTACCATCGCATTGGAGCGACCAGCCTGAACTTGCGCTTCCGGCACCGGAGCTCGAGCCACTACATCGAGATCCTGGAGAGATTCGCGCTCGAGGTCATGCCGGAGTTCGACCCGCCGCAATGAATTCCGCCCTTCCTTTCATCACGCCGCTTCTGCAGGTGGGTGTCCAGAACGGTATCAGATGTGGGCCACCGCGTTCGATCGAATTGCGACCGCCAGCGGTCGCGGCGTGATTCAGACACCGGTCTGCTTCAACGGTCGGGTGAGCAGACCATGCCTGGACGCCAGCTCAGCATCCACACCGTCCGTACAGGCCTGCCGACATCCCCGTTGCTCGCCGACACTCCAGCGGGAACAACGCTTCACACGCAACGCCGGAGCACCGATCAGGGAAGCGATCGCCGCGCGGCCCTCATCGAACTCGACCTCCACCGCACGACGACTCTCCGGACACGTCACGATCCTCGGCCCGCGCATGCCGCGATACGTGCGCAAGAAAGTCGATACGAGCAGCGAAAACATCAAATATCCCGCCAGAACCAACAGAGCACAGACGCCCACGGATACCACAGTCATCTCCGCCCTCCTTTGCCTCGGCAGGCTAAGCGAGTCGGATTTCTCGGTGTATGACCTAAATCATACTATGACCTGACATCTCGCAGCGCTGCCAGGGGGAATCCGCGTTAGGCGACGAGGCGTATCACCAAGGAGGGGGGATCATGGCTGCTAGAGCGCGGAACCCGTTTCAGCTCGCCTCGCAGATGCTACCCGCCGATGCATTCTTCTGGTACGCCGAGGCGGCCTCTCCCGAGGTGAGGCCGCTGGTCGCGGGGCTGTTCCTTCTCGACCGGCCTCCCCGACCGAAACCCTTTCGGCGCTCAATGGTGCGCCTGGTGAGCCAGGTGCACCGTCTCCGACAGCGCGTCGTCGAGTCGGCTCTCCCCTTGGGGCTGCCCCGCTGGGAAGAGGACCCCCTGTTCGAGCTCGACTACCACGTGCGCTCCGTGGCTCTGCCGCCACCGGCCACGGAACGAAGCCTCCTCACCTTCGCCAGCTCCGTTTTCGCGACGCCGCTCGACCATCTGCGGCCCCTCTGGGAGGCCTATCTCGTCACTGGCCTTGCCAACGGGGGCGCCGCGCTGTTTCTGAAGTTGCACCACTCCGTGATGGACGGAGTCGGAGCGATCGCACTGTTCGACGCGATGACCCAGGCGCGCCGGGGGGATCGCATCGCCATTCCCCGCCCGCCCCAATCGGTAGTCGCGCCGAAATCCGGACTTCCGTCACGCGCCCTCGAAGTGGCGGCCAGCGCGGCGACGCTGCTCGCCGGCGTGTCTCGCGCCGGAGTCCGCGCGATCGCTTCGCCGGGGCCCGCAATCGAAGAAGTCGCGCGAGGCGTCAACCGGATACGCGGTCTCCTGCGGGACATCGCCGCACCATCCGCCGCCAACCCGCTCACCGCCCGAAGCTCGGGGATCGGCCGACGACTGGCAATGACGACCTTCTCCCTTCCGCGCCTCCTGAGGGTGAAGAATGCGCTCGGCGTGCCCCTCAACGACCTGGTACTGGCCGCCGTAGCGGGCGCACTCGGGCGTTACTACAACCACTGCGGCCGTCCGATCGATGCGGTGCAGTGTATGGTCCCGATGAGCCTGCGTCGCCAACACGAGAGCCACACGCTCGGCAACCGCGTCGGGGCTTTCAACATCCGCCTGCCGGTCGGCGAACGCGACGCGCTGGTCAGGCTGCGCGAGATTCGAGACCAGACGGGCACGGCCAAAAGCAACCGACAGGGAGTCCTCTATCACAGCCTGATGCAAACGGTGTCCGTCATCCCCGCCGCGGTGTTTCGCCTGGTCGCGCAGAACGCTTCCGGCCGTGTTCAGCTCATCTGCTCGAACGTGCCGGGTCCCACGATGCGACGCTACCTGGCAGGCTCGGCCATCATCGGCGCGCATCCCTTCGCCCCGGTCATGCTGGGAACCGCGCTGTCGATCGCGCTGCTCTCGTACGGAGACTCCTACTGCGTCGGGATCGATGCCGATCCGGGGGTCATGCCCGACCCAGACCGTCTGCGACGATATCTGGAAGCCGCCATGACGGAGATGGAACGGCGCGCCTTACCGACTCGCAGAGGGGGAAAACGGCGCTCGCGAATTGCGAAACGCCCGACGAGAGCCGCTCCGACGACGCTGTCGCAGCTCGCAGCGCGGCGCTCTCCGGTCTGAAGCTCCGCCTACGCATCAGACGTCGGCCTCGTCGTATTGTGCGATCTTTGCCAGCTTGTCCGCGTCATCGATGACGATCTCACGGCGGTTGACCGACAGAGCCCCTTTGCTCTTCAGCTTCCCCAGAAGTCGAATCGCCGTCTCGGTCGAAACTCCGATCATCTCTGCCAGCTCCCGGCGCGTGTAGCGCAGGTTCAGTCGCTCCCCCGAGCCTGCGCTTCCATCCGCCCGGGCCAGCTGCATCAATAGGTCGGCAAGACGACTCTCGGCACCCTTGAGAGCCAAGTCGCGCACCTTGCGGCGGGCGGCGGCGAGCTCGTGGCTCAGCGCGGCGATGAGCCGGACACCGGTGAGCGGATATTTCTGCACGAACGAAACCAGGTGATCGCGTGGCAGGAAGCAGAGCTGCGACTCCGTGATGGCTTCTGCGGAAACGGAAAGCACGTCGTCCCGATCCAACGGCAGCTCGCCGAGAACCGCCCCCGGACCAGCGACCTCGAGAATGTGATCGCGTCCGAAGCGGTCCGAATGGTACAGCTTCACCGCGCCGTGACACACGAGGTAGAGACCGGCAGTCGGCGATCCCTCCGTGAAGAGGACTTGACGCGGGCGATACACGCCCGTGCTTCCGGCGGCCCGAAAGTCCGCCAGTACGTCGAGCGGGAGGTCGCAGATGACACTGCGCCCCCGCACCGGACAGGCTTCACACTGGATCTTTCTCACCGATCCATCTGCTCCTGTGCCCTGGGTAGACGATGCGATCCGGTTTGTCCACGTGTACCGGGCGGATCGCGCCCGCCGAAACCCTGCTCCTACGCCAGCCGCCCGCGCTCGATGGAGACATTTGCGCGGCGAACGGCGGGCCGATACGGTCGCGCTCATGCGGGCATCGGCGTCTTCCCTGTCGTCCCTGCGGCCTCGCTCGGAGGCCAGGCGGGATCGCGAGCGGTCCACGGCGAGCGAGCCACTCCACAGGTAGCGCGGTTTGCCGGAGCAATCAGGGCAGTCCAGCAAGGGGCGCGGTGACGCCTCTCAAGCCGCTCGGGCGAAGCGTTCCGTCGCTATCGCGAGCAGTCGGGCGCGAACGCAGACGGGGTTCAGATTCAGGTGCTCGCAGACGTTGAGAAACGAGAACGGCCAACCCCGATCGCGGCTGAAGAACCACGCAATCACCTCTCGCAGTGGCGCGTCATCCAGCGAGCGACATCGCGCCACCTTGGTCTCGAACTCGAGGAGCGCATCGAGCAACAGCTCGGTCAGCAGTCGCTTCTCCGGGGAATCGGTCAGCCGATTCTTCACCGTCGCGTGTCGCTGCATCCCAACCACGTCAGGTTCCCACAGACTCGGTAACATGCTCCGCCTCCTGAAGCCGGCTGCCACGCGCTGGCGCTGGCCGGTAGCTCGACGCGAATCTTTAGGGAACACCCGGTTTCCGTGCATTGACCGAAGGTGCTGAAACGAGATGACAAAGATCAGGCCGCGCGACTCACCCCTTCGAACGAACGGCGCGCAACGTCGCCTTCGACGCACCGGAATGGGGCTGTTTCTGGCGATGCGTTTCCAGCCATTCGAGAATCAGGGGATAGACGTCGTCCGGCGCGTGCAACCCGAGGATCAGGTCGGCGTGGCTGTAGTCGTGAGCGGAGCCGTCTTCCTTTCCGATGATGCGGAAAGCCTTGTCTCGCGAGGCGATCCGGTCGTACACGTACTGCAGGTCTCGCACCGGCGTCAGTCCATCGTGGTTGCCGGCGATGACCAGCACCGGAGCCGTGATGCGCTCCAGATGCTCGGTGAAGTCGAAGATCGAGTACCGGTCGCTCATTGCCTTGGTCTCGTACCAGCGGGCGAACTCGCGCAGCAGCGAGGCGGGCAGATCATCGACGGCCGTCAGCATCAGGGCACGAAGAAGAGACACGTCGGCGTTGCCCGGCGCCCATCCGAGCTCCGCGATGCTGTCGCTCAAAAGCGTCGCCAGGACGGGCGCCAGCGGCGCACCGAGGCGTCCCAGAGTGCCGAGCGGCAGACGCCGCGGCACGTAGCGAAGAAGGCCCCGATAGGGGAGACCGAAATCCAGGACCGGATGGCCGACGGCGCTCATCGTGGGCGATCCCAGCGTGACCGCGCTGGCGATCTTTCGGCTCACCGGCCCCATCAGGAGCGCATAGGCGATCATGCCGCCCATGGAGTGCCCCACCCAATGGACCTGGTGAGCACCCGTCTCACGTAGGACCTCGCTCAACGCCGCTGGCGCATCGTGATTGACATAGTCCTCGAAGGTCCAGTCGTAACGCTTGCCGTTCCACCAGTTGGGGCGCATCGAGCGGCCGGCACCGCGGAGCTCCACCACCCATGCATCGTATCCGGCGCGGACGAGGTACCGAGCCAGAGAGATCCGTCCAGGACCGTCCATGTCCCACCGATTCGAGGACATTCCGTGGCACAGGAACACCGGGGTTCGATGACTGCCACGTTGCGGCTGATAGCGGTAGAGCGCGAGCCGCCAGCCGTCCCGGGTCCGAACCCGGTACATCCTCGCATGTACGTCGCGCTGCCGCTCGAACCAGGCGTCGATCAACTGCCGCATGGCGGGCCTCCTATCAAGACGTGGGCCCCGGAAACAGCGTCGCGGATCGGACAAACGCTTGGCCCGGACCGTTCTTCCATCAGCGATAGCGCGGCATCACCTCCAGCGCGAAACGCTCGAACACGTCGAAGTTGTAGGGAGAGAGGGTGACGACGAAATGGCCGACGCCGGCATCGATGAAGGCGTCGATCTGCCGGCAGACGTCGTCGACCGTACCCAACAGCATCCAGCTGCACGCTTCCTCCTCCCTCAGCCCCTGGTACATCGCGTACCCCTGGACCAGTGGCGCCGCGGAAGACAGGTCGTCGGTGATCGCCGTCGGCACCAGGACGCCCTTTTCGATCGCGTCGCAATCCCTCCCCTCCGCCTCACAATAGCGCCGCAGCACCTCGATCTTTCTCCGGTACACATCGGGTGAGCCAAACGAGCTCCACGCATCGGCGTGTCGCGCCACCACTGGTAACAGCCGCCGCTCTCCCGCTCCCGCTACCGTGATGGGCGGATGAGGACGTTGCACGGGCTTCGGCTCGGCGATGGCGGCGTCGATCTGGTAGTGACGTCCCTCAAAGGTCGACTGTGGATCCGCCCACAAGGCTCGCACCACGCAGAGCGCCTCATCGAGCCGTTCGCAACGCTCACGCGCGGTGCCGAAGTGGAGGCCAAACATTTCGTGCTCGGGCTGGTACCAGCCGGCACCGATTCCGAACTCGAGACGGCCGTTGCTGATGACGTCGACCGTAGTCGCCATCTTCGCGAGAATGGCCGGATGCCGGTACGTATTTCCGGTCACCAGCGCCCCGATGCGGATCGTCCGCGTCTGCACGGCCAGGGCCGCCAGGCAGCTGTACGCCTCCAGGCACGGATCGAAGGGATCCATCATGACCGCGACGAAGTGATCGTAGGTCCAAGCCGTGTCGTAGCCGAGAGATTCCGCGCGCTGCCAGATGCGCACGATCTCTGGCCAGGAGGCGAATTGCTGTCCCGTCTGGACTCCGAATCGGATGCGACCACGCGCCATCGCTCTACCTCCTCGGCGTGGAGACGGACGACCCGGCATGTCCCCTCGGCGCCAAGCTATCGCCTCGGTACGGCGAAGCGCCGTTTCGATACGTGCTGAAGATCACGCCCCGCCGCCTGCGCAGCGTGTCGTCGATCAGCCGCTGCACCCGCTGGCGGACCATGCGGTTCAGTCGATCGACGCGTTTCTGATCCTCGGCATCCGACGGCTTCCCCGGCAGCGCGAACGGCTCACCGAAGCGGATGTAGAGCTTGGTCGGCAAGGGCAGCGGAAACAGCAGCAGGGGGAAAAATGGCAGCCGGAGCAGACGCGCCAGCGGGGCAAGGTTGCCGAGCATGACGTGGGCTTCCTCCGCGCCGATCAACGCCAAGGGTATGATCGGCGTGCCGGTGCGCAGAGCGATCTTGATGTAACCGCCGCGTCCCGGCGCGAAGCCGCGGTGCGGCAGGACGCGGTAGCGCTGTGTGAGGTATGGCCGTTCCATATCCCGCGCTCCGCCCGGGTAGACCAGAACCAGATGTCCGGCCCGCACCAGTTGCTGGACCACCCGGGGTCGACCGACCACGGCTCCCTGCCGACGCAGGTGCTCTCGGAGAGGACGGAAGCGCCCGAACAGGTCGTCGCCGATGGCGCGGGCGTAACGTCCCGTCGCCTCATTGACCGCGACCAGCACGGAAGCTGCATCATAGGGCAGCACCCCGGAGTGACAGCCGATGATCAGACCACGACCCCGGGGCAGGTGTTCCGCCCCGATCACCTCGGGGCGGAAATAGGGCCACAGCACCGACCGCACGTAGCCGAGCCAGCGCTCTGCACTGGCCCGGTCGAAACCGGAAACGTCGCGGTCGCGTACCATTCACGTCCCCAACCCACGCCGATCTTTTGCATCGCGTGCGGCGACAGTCGACGACCATGACGAAGGTCAGCATCGCAGGTGATCGGCGTCATCCGACGCGCGCGGTGGTGCGCTCCTTTTCGATGCAGTAAGAAAGGGAGTCGAGGGAGGAAACGCCATGCAGGTGGAGACCGCTCGCGGGCCAATCGATACGTCGGAGCTCGGGCCGACATTGATGCACGAGCACGTGTTCGTGCTCAATACGGAGGTCGAGCAGAACTACCCGGAGAAGTGGGACGAGGAAGAGCGGGTTGCCGACGCCATCGCCAAATTGACCGATCTGGAGAAGCGCGGCATCCGTACGCATCGTCGATCCGACGGTCATCGGGCTCGGCCGCTACATCCCCCGCATTCAGCGCATCGCCGGGAAGATCGAGCTCAACATCATCGTCGCGACGGGCGTGTACACTTACAACGATGTACCATTCTACTTCCACTTCCGCGGCCCGGGGACGCTTCTCGACGGCCCGGAGATCATGGCCGACATGTTCGTGAAAGACATCACCGCGGGGATCGCGGGGACCGGGGTAAAGGCGGCAATCCTGAAGTGCGCCACCGAGGTGGCGGGTCTGACGCCGGGCGTCGAGCGCGTCCTGCGCGCCGTCGCACAAGCCCACCGCCGTACCGGCGTGCCGATCACCACCCACACCCACGCCCATACGCATCGCGGACGCGATCAGCAGCGCGTGTTTCGCGAGGAGGGCGTCGACCTGACTCGCGTCGTCATCGGCCACTCCGGCGACAGCACCGACCTCGACTACCTGAAGGAACTCATGGACAACGGCTCCTACATCGGCATGGATCGCTTCGGCATCGATGCTCTGCTGTCCTTCGAGGATCGGGTCGCCACGGTCGTGGAGCTATGCCGGCAAGGCTACGCGGAAAAGATGGTCCTCTCCCAGGACGCCTCCTGTTTCATCGACTGGTTCGACGTCGAGACGAAGGAGGCCGCGATGCCGAGGTGGAACTATACGCACATCTCCGACGACGTGGTGCCGGCGCTGCGCGAACGCGGAATCGGCAACCCACAGATCGACCAGATGCTCGTCGCCAACCCGCGACGCATCTTCGAGCACGGCGGGGGCTATTGAGGGCCGAGCAGCGCGGGCGCCGTCTCAATAGGAGACTGCGCCTCCAGGGCGCCCGTCTCGCCGCGCACCACGACGAGACGCGACATGCACGGCATGCAGTAGACGCGGTCTCCGGGCCGCAGCTCGCGCGTCGAGCGAATCACCACTTTGCAGACCGGACAGATCACCTCGTTGGGAGCCAGTCGGTCTCCGGGGCCCTTCCCACTTGCGGTAGAACCTCCGGTACCTCTTCGGGACTTCATCGAAGCCGGTGTCGTCGAGGATAAACCGCCGGCGCGGTGCCTCGACCGTGTTCTCCTCGTCGCCTTCCTCGGGGTCGAGCATTACACGAACCCCAGTCGCTCGACCGACTCCAGGTACGCCCGTCCCAGGCGTTCCACGTCCGATCGGGGGAGTCCGATGTGCCGAACTGTCTCCTCGAGAGTGTCCAGGATCAGGTGATCGAGCTCCTTCTTGACCTGTCCGATGCGGGCCCTGATATGGGGGGCATCCGCGAGGCGCCGCCCGAGCTCGTTTTCGCCGAAGCCGATGTGGCGGCGCTCGTCTTTGATCACTCCCTGCAAGACCTCTTTCGTCACCGGATCCGCATCCTGGGCGTGGCCGTGGAAGACGGCGAACTCGAGCGCCTCTAGGACGACGTTCTGGGCGAAAATCGCCGCCTCCCAGTCCTTGCCGGCGACCAGCTCAAGCAAACGCCGCTTGAAGAGAAACAGGCTCCGACTGCCGCGGCGCTGCACCTCCGCCTCGGGATCACCGACGCCGAGATCACGCAAGCGGTGCAGGAAGACGTCGAGGTGGCGTCCTTCGTCGGCCACCTGAGTGGAGAGGAAAATCTTGGCGAGCCGATTCGGGGCGATCACGATCAGACCGCTCGCCCCTTCCAAAGCGGCCGTCTCGCCCAAGCAGTAGTTGCACAGAACCGAGATCAGCCGCTCGCGTTCCGCTTTCGACAACGCGGCTTCGGTAGTGTTCGGCCGATGCCCGTGGGTCAGGCCGGACAGGTATCCCTGCACCGCCTCGAACCAGAAGTCGAAGGAGTGCACCTCCTCCAGGAACGCCTGCGGATCGAGGTCGTGAATGTCGCCGGGAGGCGCCGTCGGACCGGTCGGCATGACCGCGTCCTCAGGGACGGATCGGAGTCTGATACTCGATGCCGATTCGCTCGAGCCTGATCTTGAACTCCTTGAGCACCGTGTCTGCCAGAACCTGCTCCAGCTCCTCCGGCGTGCGGTGCGCCAGGTCGACCCCCTGCCACTGCGCGCTCCCTCGTTCCGGAACGATACGTTCGAACTCACTCACCGCTCTAGTTGTTGCGAAAACCGTCGGCGAACGTCGCCAGCATGTAGTAGGACATCTCCTTTTGCATGCGCTCGATGTCACTCTTCCTCTCCGGGAAGTCTTTGATCAGGGAGCCAATACGGTTCTCGCCGAAGCCTACGTGGCGCCGCTCGTCGGCAATGGTGCCGGTCAGAATGTGCGCGAACTTCGGATTCAGCTCCTGGCTGACCGCGCTGCAGCATCTCGAAGACGCTGAATGCCATACCCTCGAGCACGATGTTCTGGCCGACCACCCCGGCGACGAAATCTTTCTTGTCCACCTTCTCCAACAGGATCTCGGCGAATTTGACCAGGTTCCCGTTCGCATGGGTCTCGATGACGCCCTCCAGCTCGCTTTTGCGCACGCCCAGATCGTGGAGGCGCTTGGTGAAGATCTCGACGTGCCGCGCCTCGTCGAGCGTCTGCGTCGCGAGAAAGCGCTTGCTGCCTTCGTCGGGCGCGGCGTTGATCAAACCGGAGGACGCCGCCAGTGCGCAGCGCTCACCAACGACGAGCTGCACCGTCGTGCGGATGGCGTCGGCTCGCAGCACCTCGTTCTCGAGCAACAAGGCCGGCTCCCCTTCGCCCGGGGCGTGTCCGAACTCCGTGTTCTCCAGATATCCCTGCGGACAGGATTCCAGCCAGTTCTGGATCGAGTAGGCAGTGAGAAAATCCGACATGTCGTCCTCCTCTTCGGCCGCTGCTCGCGTCGCGGGCAAGTCGAGCGATCCGTTTAGCCGACCGGGAACGCACAGACGATGATCTAGATCATAAGGAAGGCTGTCGATGGCCACGAAATCCGCTTTCCCGGCGCCCGCGAAGGCACGCGAACGAACCAGTTCGCCATTGCCAAAACGGTGGGGCGTCAACGTCCCCTTCCGCGCGCTTCCCGGAGCCCGTAAGGATCGGGGCGCTCCACGAATCGGCTCAGGACGAGCTTCGCCAAGAATGCAAGGACAGCCGGCAGCAGAATCAGATACACGACCATCCCTGGCCGGTAAAACATCCGTTGGGTGCTGAGGTCGTGAAAGTAAAATGCCCGTCGATGCTCGATTTCGGCTGGAGGCTCGGGCCCCTCTGTTGTCACGGACGTCTCCGCCTGGAAAGATGGCCCGAGACTCGAGGAGAGAGCCATGCGAATGCTGCATACGATGATCCGCGTCAACGACCTCGACGAGTCGATTCGCTTCTACTGCGAACAGCTGGGGATGAAGCTCCTGCGCAAGAAGGACTACCCTTCCGGCCGCTTCACCCTCGCCTTCGTCGGCTACGACACGGAAGACAAGACGGCCGTGATCGAGTTCACCTACAACTGGGACACCCACTCCTACGACCTCGGGAACGCCTTCGGTCACATCGCGCTCGGCGTCGACGGCATCTACGCCAAATGCGAGGAGCTGAAGGGCAAGGGCGTCAAGGTCGTGCGCGAGCCCGGACCGATGAAGCACGGCGGCTCGACCATCGCCTTCCTCGAGGATCCCAACGGATACAAGATCGAACTCATCGAGACGGGAGGATGACAATGAGCTTTGCGCGAACACTCGGCGGGACCCTGGCGGCCTGTCTGCTCGCCCTCGCGACGGCGAGCTGGGCGGCGGGAACTCCGCACGATTGGATGAAACGAATCCTCGATCCGACCACCATCGGCGTCAAGCCCTATCCGGATTCCAGGATCAATCGGAAGCTGACCGTCGATTACCTCAGCAAGGCAGACCCGCCGCTGCGCATCGCCATTTACATGGCGCCGCTCAACAAGATGAAGGAGGCATCGAAATACTTCGCCGAGGCCTTGCACGTCGAGCCCGCAATCAGCGGAGCGGACAGCAAATATGAGCTGCACCGCTTCGACCTCACGGGCGAGGGCAAGTACCCACCGGCAGCGAAAGGGCTCACCATCGTCATCACGCGCTCGCAGTTCGTCGACGACAAGCTGCAGATCACGATGCAGTACATGCCGCCCGCCGGCAAGTGACGGCGGGGTAGCCGCCGCGGTCGCCCCGCGCCGCGTGTCTTCAGGCGTGAACGGCGGGCCGCCGGTGGATCCAGGGTGCGGCGGTTTCGATTTGCGCGGCGATGCGGATCAGTATGTCCTCGCGGCCGTACGGCGCGATCACTTGGACCCCGACGGGAAGCCCTTCGTCGGTCCAGTGCAACGGCAGGGAGATCGCCGGCTGCCCGGTGGTATTGAACGGCGCGGTGAAGGTACTGAACGGGGCGGCGCGCAGGAAACCGGCGAGTGGGTTGTCGGGCGTCGAATCGAACTCGCCGAGCCGCGGCGGCGGTTCGGCCGTCGTCGGCGTCAGAAGAAGGTCGAATCCGCTTTGCCACCAGCCCGCGACGCGGCGGGAATTGGCTTGTAGGAACTCGGTTTCACGGAGGTAGGCAGCCGCCGTCACTTTGCGTCCCAGCTCAGCGACCGACCAGGTCAAGACTTCCACATCGCCCTCTCGGAGCGGACGACCTGTCTTGTCGCTCCAGAAGTCCAATGCTCTTGCGGTCGAGCTGGCCACCACCGTAACGAAGGCACGCATCAGCTCGGGAACGCACAACGCCTCGGGATGGGATTCCTCCACTCGGTGACCGAGCGATTCGAGCAACGCCGCCGCCTCCCGGGCAGCCGTCAAACAATTCGGATGAACCGCTAGCCCGCCGGGAGAACGGAGCATCAATCCGACGCGCAGGACTCCGGGGTCAGCCCCCACCTCCTCGGCGTACGGGCGGCGGGGTGGTGGCGCGACGTAGGGATCGCCCGGCATTTCGCCGGCCGTCACATCCAGGATGGCCGCGGTATCCCGCACGGACCGCGCGACCACGTGCTCGACGGAGAAGCCTCCCCATCTCTCGGCAATGTCCGGCCCGAACGAGTTGCGACCGCGCGACGGCTTGAGACCAACCAACCCGCAGTGCGCGGCGGGTATTCGGATCGAACCGCCGCCGTCGCTGGCGTGCGCAACCGGAACCATACCCGAAGCCACCGCTGCCGCAGCACCGCCGCTCGAGCCGCCCGCCGAACGCGATTCGTCCCAGGGATTGTGCGTCGGGCCATACGACTCCGGCTCGGTAGTGGGCAGTAAGCCGAGCTCCGGCGTGTTGGTCTTGCCGAGGAACACGAAGCCGGCGGCCCTGTACCTGGCGGCCAGATACGTCTCTCCCGGCTCGGTCCAGGCGAGATCGCGCAGGAAGCGCATTCCCGCGTACACCGGGTCTCCCGCCGCATGCGCGCCGATATCCTTGAGTAGGAACGGTACACCGCGAAACGGACCTCCGGGCACGCCGCCGGAACGTGCCTCTTCGCGCGCCCGCTCGAAGCGACGGGAGATGACGGCGTTGAGCCGCGCGTTCAGCCCTTCGATCCGCGCGATGGCAGCGTCCACGAGTTCCAGAGGACTCAGCTTCGCCGCGGCGGACGAGATCCGCTTGTGCCGTCGCATCCAGCTCCGCAAGAGTTTCCGTCATGGCCGCTACCTACGACGGCGGACGTCACCGAGTCCAGCGCGCGACAAGTGGAGCAGGGTTTGACCGTTCCGATCGCGCCGGTTAGCGTTTCGGCCGCTCCATGGCGACACTGACCGAGACGATTGCCGACCGTCTGCGCGAGCGCGACCGGGAGTCTGCTCTGCTGTGGAATGATCGCACCTTCTCGAGCGCCGATCTGGCTTCGTGGAGCGCCGAGTTGGCGGGAGGCTTTCGCATGCGGGGCGTGCGGGCCGGCGACCGCGTAGCCGTGGGTCTACCCAACTCGCCCGAGCTGATCGCCGCGGTCCTCGCCGTGCTGCGGAGCGGCGCGGTCCTGGTGCCGCTCAATCCGGCATACACGGCGGATGAAGCCGGCTACATTCTGCAAGACTCCGGCGCCACGCTGATTCTCACACACCCCGATCAGGCCAACGCCCTGGCCGGGCGGTTTCGCGATGTCCCCGTCGTATGCGACGCGGAGGAGTTGCGCGGCCCGGCCGCGGAATGGACGGGGCGCTCACCCGTCGATCCGGCCCTGATCGTCTACACGTCGGGGACGACCGGCCACCCGAAAGGGGTCGTTCTGTCCGAGGGAGCCCTCCTCGACAACCTCGACACGGTCGCCTCCGCTTGGCGGTGGACGGCGCGGGACCGACTTCTCCTCGCGCTGCCCTGCTTCCACCTCCACGGCCTGGCCCTGGGCATTCTCGGCTCTCTGCTCGTCGGCTCAAGTATCGTCTTGCGCGCCCGCTTCTCGGCTACGGACGTCCCGGCCCTGATTGGTCGGTATCGCTGTACGATGTTCTTCGGCGTGCCGACGATGTACAATCGCCTGGTCACCCTGCCGGACACGGATCTCCAGACTCAACTATCCACCATGCGCCTCTGGGTATCGGGCTCCGCACCGCTGACCCCGGCCACGTTCGAACAATTCCGTGAACGCTTCGGACACGAGATCCTCGAGCGCTTCGGGATGAGCGAGGGCGGCTTCATGATCGGGGCACCGTATGATGGCCCCCGCCAACCGGGCGTGGTCGGCGTTCCTTTTCCCGGGATCGAGGTGGAGATCGCCGATCCCGATGCGGCCGATACGGGAAGCATCGTCATCGTTCCCGACGGCGAACCGGGCGAGCTACTCCTGCGCGGGCCGAACTTGTTCAGCGGCTATTGGCGCCAACCCGAGGCCACCCGGCGGGCGTACGTCGCCGGATTCTTCCGTTCGGGCGATCTCGCCCTGCGCCAACCGGACGGAATGATTCGGATCGTCGGCAGGCGTTCGGTGGACATCATCAAGAGCGGCGGCTTCAAGATCAGCGCGGTGGAGATCGAGAACTGCCTCCAGTCCCACCCCGCGGTCGCCGAGGTCGCCGTGGTCGGCCTCCCCGACGCCGATCGGGGAGAGGTGATCGTCGCGGCCGTGATCCCGACGGCGCCGGAAGCGCTCTCGCCGGAAGAGCTGCACGCCTTTGCGCACGAGCACCTTGCCCCCCACAAGGTGCCAGCGCGCATCGTCTTCGTCGAGGACATTCCCCGCACCGGGCCGGGCAAGTTCAAGAAGCGGGACCTCATTCACCGATTGAAGAGTGCGTGAGGGTCAGGGCCTATCGTTGCGAGATTTCTTTCTCCGCGGCGCTTGCGCGCGACTTGGACGCGTCCGTCCGCGACGTGAACCGCCCCTCCGGTTCGTGCTGCGGGCAATCAGACGGCCGGCGGCGCTCATCCAACCGATCAACGCGTCGGCCGCGCCCGGCGCCAGCGCCGCAACGACCTCCAGGGTCGCGGCACCGGGCGGAACCGAGATTTCGTACAACCGGAAGCGGGCCACCAGAGCAACGGCTGCCGCGATCCATTCCGGGGGCATGTTGAAGAGAGAAGGCCATTCGCTCAGGATCGCGTCCTGGTCGATCCCCTGTACCATCGGCGTCTCCACAACGCCCGGCATGACGAGGCCGACGTGTAACTTCGACCCGCCGAGCTCGGTGCGGAGCGCTTCCGTCAACCCGACGAGTCCGAACTTGGTCGCGCAGTAACCGCCGAGCGGGGTGACGCCACGCCGCCCCGCCAAGGAAGCGATGTTGATGATCACACCACGTCCCTGGCGTTGCATCAGCGGCAGCACCGCCTGCGTCATAAAGAGCGCCCCGAAGAGGTTCACCCGCAACATCGACTCCAAGTCGGCGGCCTTCAGACGGGCGACCGTCGACGGAATCATGACGCCGGCGTTGTTGACGAGTAGGTCCACTCCACCCCACGCACGGCGCACACGTGTCACCGCGGTTCGCACCGAGACCGGATCGCCGACGTCGGTGGGCACCACCAGCGCTCGACCGCCCGCCTTGTCGATCTCGCTCGCCACTCCTTCCAGCGCTTCCTTGCGCCGAGCCGCCAGTGCCACCCGAGCTCCGCGCCGCGCGAACATCAGGGCAGTCTCGCGACCGATACCGCTCGAGGCACCGGTGATCAGGACGACCTGTTCATCGAATGTCCCGAGCCACGGCAGTACCCGCTCGAGTAACATCAGCGTCCTCCGATTCCCACTCACCCATCAAGCATGCGCCCCTTGTTAACACACGTCCCGCGCGGAGCGTCAACGCCGCGAGACCGGCACCGGGCGGACGCCGACATCCTCGCCTCTTTCCTCGCAGCCCGCACAGAGTCATGCCTGGAATCGGCTTTGCGACTCTCAGACGCGGCATTTTGTCGATAGCGGCAACCGGGTCACACATGCGGCAACGCGCTAACGCTGGAGAGCCCGTGACGCACACCGTTGCGCTGTCAGACCCGGGCTATTGTTTGCTGGCTTGACGCTCACCTGGTTCGGCACACCGGTTGCTCCGTTCCTTCGGCGCCCGTGGTTGAGTGGCTTCGGCGCAGGGTAGCGGAGCGGTGGTGGTGTTGCGTCGATGCCCGGTGGATTCAGATGTGGTGGGCCGGCGAGCGGGGAGCCGGCGGTCAATGACCGTCGGCATCCCGCACTTCGCCGGCGGTTCCGGGAGGCCGGGGAGTTCTTGTGCGGTGGCGAGGGGCGCCGAATTCCGGCCGATCTGCAGACCCACCCGGGACCGCTCAGCTGAAGAGCACCTTGGCAAGCTCCGAGCGGTAGCGTTCCGCGACCTCGTTGCCGGCGCCGAGCAGCTCGAAGATGTCGAGCATCGCTTTACGCGCCGCATCGTCCCGGAACCGGCGGTCGCGTCGAACGATCGCCAAGTACTCTTCCAGGGCCGCCTCATACTTCCCCCGCGCCGCGAGGGCTTGGGCAAGTGCCAACCGGGCCTCCAGATCGTCGGGATTCGCCGCCGCCCGTTGGCGGAGGGCCGATTCGTCGACCGATTCGACCTGCCGAACCCTCAGCTCTGCCGCCAAGCGGTCGACCTCTGGCTGAACCGGGCTACCAGGGGCAATGCGCTCGAGCGTGGCGAGGGCGTCCGCATCCTCACGCCGCTCGGCGAGAACGGAGGCCAGTCCCAGGAGCGCTCGGTCGCAGCGCCCGTCGAGATCGAGGGCGCGCCTGAAGGTCTGCTCGGCCTCCGCCAGCTTGCCCGACACCTGGAGCTCCGCGCCTTCCATCGCCGCCCGATCAGCGGCACTGGGCAGAACCCGCGTCAGAAACTCGCGCACCCCCGTTTCCGGCAGGGTGCCGACGAACTCGGAGACGATCTGCGCATCGCGGAAGCCCAGCACCATCGGGATACTGCGCACGCCGAATGCCGCGGCAACGTCTGGGCTTCGGTCGACGTCGACCCGGGCGAGAACGAATGCACCCGCAAACTCCTCGGCGAGCCGTTCCAGCAGTGGCCCCAGGACCCGGCACGGACCGCACCACGCCGCCCAGAAGTCGACCACCACGGGGATCTGACGTGAACGCTCGATGACCTGCTGCTCGAAGTCTCGGTCTCCGACGTCGACGATCCAGTCGCTCATGCGTACTCCGAGCCGCGTCCCCGCATCAGCTCGATCTCCGACCGATTCCCGCGAGTCGATTGCGGAGCGTTTGGACGGTTTCGGGCGAGGTCCAGATGTCCGCGAGCGCTCTTCGTTGCGAGACCGACTCGCCGTGAACGCGATCGATCGCGGCGTGCTGCAAGGTGCGCTTCGAGTGCGCGTAGGCTTGCGCCGGATAGCCGCCGAGCGTACGGGCATGCTCGAGACATGTTTCCTCGAGCCGATCCGGCTCGACCACTTCGTCCACGAGACCGAGCTCGCGGGCAATCTCGGGAGCGTGTAAGCGCGCCTCGAGGATCACGCGCCTGACCTGCTGTTGGGTCAGCGCCGCACGGGCGATCTCCCAGGCCCCAGTTGGAAAGGCAAGGCCGATGGCGACCTCGTTGAGGCCGATCTTGGCATCGCCACTGCCTGCAACGCGCAGGTCGCAGGCCAGCGCCAGAATCGCACCGCCCGCGACCGCGTGACCGTTGATCATCGCAATGGTGGGCTTGGGAAGAGTCCACAGAGAAAAGAGGCCATCATCGCATCCCAGGCCAAACTCGAGGTCTCCGGCTCCGCCCTCGGCCGAGATTCTCTTCAGATCCAACCCGCCGCAGAAGAATTTGCCGCTGCCCGTCAGGACGACGGCGCGTACGTTTTCGTCGGCCGCAGCGGTCTCACATGCGGTGCCGAGCTCATCGAGCAGCTGGCGATCGATTGCGTGTGCCGGCGGGCGGTTCAAGGTGAGGATTCGAACGCCGCCCGTGTCGTCCCTCGTCTCTACGGTCATCACGCTTCCTCCTCTTCTGCCTTATCGCAGGTCCCCAGTGAGGGAAAGGCCGCTTCCGGGCTGACCGCAGTGACGGCAGGACGAGGGACTATTCGGTGCGGAATCGGTCGATCTGGCGGCGTTCGCGCTTCGTCGGCCGACCGGCGCCTCGCTCGCGTCGGGCAGGGAGTCCTTGCGTTCGTGGCGTGGGCGGCGTGAGTTCGTCGTAGAGGCTCTGCGCGATGGACGCCGGGCCGCGGCGCTCGCCCGTGGCGCGGACGCGCAACTGGCGTTTCCCGACCGGGGTCGTGAGGATGACGAGGTCGCCTGCGCGAACCTGCTTGTGAGGCTTCGCTCCGGCGCCGTTCACGCTGACCTTCCCCCCGTCGCACGCCTGTTGCGCCAGGGATCGCGAGCGAAACGCGCGCGCCGCCCACAACCAACGGTCCAAGCGGACGGCATCACGTGACGAACCGTCATTCATCGAAAAGGACCCCGCAGTGAGACAAGCCGATTCGGCGGCGAAGCGGTTCCATGGTCCAGTCCTACCCTTTCGTCTCCAACCCACTCAATGGCGAACGAGCCGGGAGCGGGGTTCCTCCCGGCTCGTTCGCCGCAACTAGGCCGCTGCTCGGGGCAGGTTCTCGGGTTTATGGTGAGAAAGGGGCACCGAGGCACCCACTGCGGCGTGGAGATGTGCACGAAGTGCAAACACCAACAGCAAGCCGCATCCGAGCAGACCGGCAACGACCGGAACGGTCAGCGCGACACTACCGCTCCAGACGACATCCGGTGGAACCGGCGCGATATACGGATACCACGTCATGCGTCACCATCCTTGCCCGGCCCGCTCCGCCGGCGGAGCGGGCCCTGCTACGCGGCGACCGATCGCCGATCGCCGACCTCCATACCGGCCTCGAACAGTACGTCGCCGTCGGCAGCCTCGAGAAACCACTCCATGGGCCGGCCGGTGTGACGCGCGATCCTGAACAGCACTTCAGTCGAGGGAATTCGGCCGTTGAGGTAGTTGTAGACCGCCGACAGGCTCACACCGATATCATAGGCGAAGGCCTTCGGCTCATCGGCCACCACCTGCCGAAGCCGTTCGGACACTACCCTTGCATCAAGCCCTTGCATCGTCTTCCTCCTCCTTTCCGTCCTGAGTCCGTCTTGGAACTCGCTCTTCGCTTCGAAGACGAACGGTCGGTCCGCCGGCCGGTCGGCTCGCCCGTCCCCTTCTCCGCGCGGGGCCAAAAAAAAGGCCACCGGTCTTGCGACCGGTGGCCTTTTACTGAGAGTTTTTCGCCTACTTCAGGAGTTCTCTCCCCTCTCAGGGCCACCGGCCGCTTCGCGCGGGTTAATCTTGGCGGAGCGCACTACGCCCGCGAACGCCGCGACTGCGTGGAACGTCATCGCCGTACACACCGACCACGTAGCGTGATCGGCGGCTAGGCGACTGGTCGTTTTGTGTTGAACGTTCCGCATCTCGATTGCCCTGACTCTGCTTCAGCTGTGTTGTTGTTTACCCACAGAACAAATCGAACTGCAAGCCGTTTCTTTTGACACTCGTGGAAGTCGTCGCCCGACCGCGGGTGTGATACGAAGAGCAGCCAATGGCGACGGGACGAAGACTGCGAGTCGGGGTGATGTTCGGAGGTCGTTCGGGAGAGCACGAGATCTCGATCCGCTCGGCCCGGTTCATCGTCGAAAGCCTGGCCCAGGCGGAATTCGACCTCACTCTGATTGGAATCGACCGCACTGGTGGCTGGCATTTGCTGCGCGCCGAGACGTTTGCCGTGATCGGCCACGAAGTACCCGCAAGCGGCGCCGGAATCATTCCCTCACCCCGGCCGGGTGCCTGTCGGCTGGTGGACCTCGACGATCCATGTGGACCGGAGCATACACTCGACGTCGTCTTTCCCGTCCTGCACGGCCCCTACGGCGAGGACGGCACCATCCAGGGGTTGCTCGATATGATCGACGTTCCCTACGTGGGGGCGGGGGTTCTCGGCTCGGCGGTGGGGATGGACAAGGACGTTCAGAAACGACTTCTGCGGGACGCGGGCCTTCCGATCGTCCCTTTCGAAGTCGTGCACGAGCGCCAGTGGAAGAGCGATCCAGACCGGATTCGGGCAGCGGCCGACGGGTTGGGCACGCCCTTGTTCGTCAAGCCCGCCAACCTCGGATCGTCGGTCGGCATCACGAAGGTCGTGGAGGCGGCCGAGTTGGACGGCGCGATCGAGCATGCCTTCCGGTACGACGGCAAGATCCTGATCGAGCGCGGCGTCGATGCACGAGAGATCGAGTGCGCGGTTCTCGGCAATGAGGAGCCCGAGGCGTCAATTCCCGGCGAGATCGTGACCGGCGCCGAGTTCTATTCGTACGAGGCGAAGTATGACGACCGCAGTCGCGCACGGCTCCTCATTCCGGCTCCGCTCTCACGGGAGGAGACGGAGACCGTGCGAGAGCTGTCGCTGCGGGCGTTCCGAGTCCTCGATTGTTCCGGTATGGCGCGCGTCGACTTCCTACTCGACCGCGCCACCGGCAAGGTCTATCTCAACGAACTCAACACGATTCCGGGTTTCACGTCGATCAGTATGTACCCAAAGCTGTGGGAAGCGTCGGGCCTTGGTGCGCGCGAACTCGTCGCGCGCCTGCTTCGTCTCGCCCTCGAGCATCACCGGGCTCGGACCCGCCGCCCCCAGCCGAGCGCCGAGCCACAGCGCTGATTTCCGATCTCTCGTCGGCCCTACATGTGCTCGCCGAGCTGCCGGTACGAACTCTCTTCACTCGAGGGATGGTACCCGAAGATCTCGTCGAGGTACGGTCGCGAAATCAGGTAGTGGAAGGGGCGGCCGATCAGCCACTCCGCGGCGAAGCCAACCGGATGGGCCACGTAGTAGGCCAGCCGGAGCGGGTGCATGATCGAGTCGTCGTACTCGTCGTTCGGGCTCTCGGAGGCGCGCACCGTTCCGCTGCTCAGCGCCAACATGGTCATCACCAGCCCTGCCATCAGTAATCGCTTCATAGGCCGATCTCCTCGCGATCAATCTAGCACACGCCGAGGGGCAGACAACTTGGTTTTGCCCTCGCGGACGAAAAGATCGGAGATGAAGCTTCAGGCGACGTGGCCGCCGGAATCGCGACTCCACCCGATCAGGCTCAATTGACGACCGGCTCGCCCCCCGGAGGCGCGGTACGAGAAGTACTCACCGGGCGAACATGCCGTGCACGGGCCAACCATGACGATGTTCTCCGGAAGCACTCCGGAAGAGGCCATAATGCGCCGGTTGACTGCGCAAAGATCGAGCTTGCCGCGGTCCCCTGACGCGCGCCACGCCTCGGGCATGTCTCCCCAGCGCCTTTCGATGCGACGCACCACGTCCACCTCGACTTCGTAACAGCAACCGCGGATGGCCGGGCCCAAGGCGACCTGCCACTGTGCTGGTTCCACACCGAACTCGTACCGCGCTGCGCCGATCGCGGCGTGCGAGATGCCGGAGAGAGTGCCGCGCCACCCCGCATGGAGTGCCATGACCGCATGAGCCGCCGGTGCGACCATCAGGATCGGGACACAATCTGCGGTCAGGATACTCAAACACAGGCCCGAAATCGCGGTCATCAACCCATCGGTCTCGGAAAAGAATCGATCGTCGGCTCGCGCGGTAGCGACGCGCGCCCCGTGCACCTGACCCATGCGTACGATTTCGCATTCCGGCAGTGCCCGTGCGACAATCGACCAGTTGCCCCTCACAGCTGAAGGAGAGTCACCGACGCGATCCGACAGGTTGAGGGAGGCCCGTTCACCGACACTGACGCCGCCGCGCCGTCCGAAGAATCCATGGACGAGATCGGGAATGTCGAGCCAAGACGCGACCCGCAGGAGCGGAGGGCCGGCCGCTGACGAAGCCGTTCCCAGCTCAATGTCCGGCGTAGGCATCTGTGTCGAGCGGCTCCCCCTTGGGTCCACTCCGCTTGCCGTCGTGCCTCCGACTGGTCTCCAGCGTATCGGGATTCACCCAGGGCACACCGTAGACACACGGCTTCGCCTGCGCATCATCGTCGAGTTTCTCGTAGCTAGGAAATCCAGCCCGAGAAAAATTCGTCACCATCCGCTTCGCCATATTGCATGAGCCCACTATCGTGAAGGCCCATGCTAGCGAAAGCGAAGCGGCGTGCCAACGCGGCACCTGAATTGAACTGGGTCGGGGGGGCTGCTATGTCTCGGCCCCTCGGCCGGAAGTTGCCGGCTCCCGGCGGCGGCTCGTCGAAGCGGCTCGTCAACGGCCCCGCGGCCCACGCGAGAGACCATGGACTACAAGCAGACGCTCAATCTTCCCAAGACGACGTTCCCCATGCGGGCCAATCTGCCGACGCGGGAGCCGGAGATCCTCGAGCGCTGGAAGTCGGAAGGTCTCTACCGAGAGCTGCTGCAGAACGCGCGGAACGCGGAGCTCTACCTACTGCACGACGGCCCACCGTACGCCAATGGCAACGTCCACCTCGGAACCGCACTCAACAAGATCATCAAGGACGTGATCGTCAAGTGGCAACTGATGAGCGGCCGGCGGGCCGAGTACGTGCCGGGGTGGGACTGCCACGGCATGCCGATCGAGCATCAGGTACTACGCCAGCTCGGACCCGAGGCACGCCACATGTCCCGCCTCGATATCCGCCGCCGCTGTCGCGCCTACGCCGAGAAGTATTATCAGGTGCAACGAGAGCAGTTTCAGCGCCTCGGCGTTCTGGGAGACTGGGAACATCCGTATCTGACGATGTCCCCGCAATACGAAGCGAGCATCGTCCGCATGTTCCGTCGGCTGGTCGAGCGCGGGTTCATCTACCGCGGCCTGCGCCCGGTACATTGGTGTCCTGTCTGCTCCACCGCGCTGGCGGAGGCGGAAGTGGAGTACGCCGACCACGTTTCGCCTTCCATCTACGTGCGCTTCCCCTTCGATGGCACGGCAGAAGAGGCAGCGAGCCTGGCGTCGAACCCGGCCGACGGCGCGGATCTCGCCGCGGTGCGCGACAGGCTGTCGGCCGTGATCTGGACGACGACCCCTTGGACCCTACCTGCCAATCTAGCCGTCTGTCTCAATCCGCATCTCGACTACGTCGCCATGAGGGTAGAGGGCGAGTACTTCATCGTCGCGGCACGGCTGGTCGACATGTTTCTCCAGGCTACAGGCTTGACGGGACGGGAGGAGCGCAGAATTCCCGTCGACCTGCGCCCGCTGGACGGACGCGACGTCTTCCGGCATCCCTTCCTCGGACGCGCCTCGCGTCTCGTGTTCGAGAGCCACGTCACCGCGGATGTGGGAACCGGGTGCGTGCACACCGCCCCCGGCCACGGCTACGAGGACTTCCAGGTCGGCCAGAAGTACGGCCTGCCAATGTTGACTCCGGTAGACGCGGAGGGCCATTTCACCGATGAGGGCGGCGCCTATGCAGGCCGGCAGGTGTTCGAGGCGAACGAGAGCATCGTCAACGACCTGCGCTCGCACGGCGCACTGGTGCACGACGAACAGCTCTCCCACTCGTATCCGCATTGTTGGCGCTGCAAGAGTCCGCTGATCTTTCGGGCCACCGAGCAGTGGTTCCTGCGCATCGACCACGACGGTCTGCGGCCCACGGCCCTCTCCGAGATCGACAAGGTACAGTGGACGCCCCGGTGGGGCCACGACCGGATCTACCACATGGTGGAGACACGTCCGGATTGGTGTCTGTCGCGACAGCGCGCTTGGGGAGTACCCATCCCCGCCTTCTCCTGCCGCGCCTGTGGGCGGTTCCACGCCGAACCCGACGTCATTCGCCACGTAGAGGAGATCTTCGCCCGGCGCGGCTCGGACGCGTGGTACGAGCTTGCCCCCGCCGAGCTTCTGCCTCCGGGGTTCCGCTGCGACTGCGGCGGTGACTCCTTCCAACTCGACGACAACATTTTGGACGTTTGGTTCGACGCCGGCTGCTCACACGATGCTGTCCTGCGCGAGCGCGGTTTGGGTTGGCCGGCCGACCTCTACGTCGAGGCCGTCGATCAACACCGCGGCTGGTTCCAGGTGTCCTTGATCACCGCCGTGGCGACCGAAGGGAAAGCTCCTTACCGCGGCGTCCTGACGCATGGTCTCATCCTCGACGAGAGCGCGAAGAAGATGTCCAAGTCGCTCGGCAACGTCGTTTCGCCCGACGATATCGTTGCCGAGCACGGTGCCGACATCCTGCGGCTGTTGTTCACCTCGGTCGATTTCACCGCGGACACCTGCTTTTCGAAGAGCCTCGTGTCACCTCTCCTGGAGACGTACCGCAAAATTCGAAACACGTGTCGCTTCCTGCTCGGCAACCTCGCGGATTTCGTGCCGACGCGCGACGCCGTGCCGCTCGGCGATCTGCCGGAGTTCGATCGCTGGATACTGCACCGCGGGCAGCAGCTTCTGGCGCGGTCGATTCAAGGATACGACCAGTTCTCCTTCCACTCGGTGGTGCAGGGGTTGGTCAATTTCTGCGCGGTGGACCTGAGCGCTCTCTACCTCGACATCGCGAAGGATCGCCTCTACTGCTCGGCCGCCGACGCCCCCTCCCGGCGCGCGGCGCAGACGGCTCTCTGGAAGACACTCGACCTGCTCGTGCGCCTGATGGCGCCTCTGATCTCCTACACGGCGGACGAGATTTGGTCCTTTGTCCCGGGGGAACGCGCCGGCAGCGTCTTCGCCGCCGGGATACCGGCCGTCGACCCGCAACTGGTCGACGACGCGCTGGCGGCGAAATGGGAGCGCCTCTTCACCGCACGGGCCGCCGTGACCAAGGCCCTTGAGGACGCCCGGCAGCGGGGCGTGATCGGCCATTCGCTCGACGCGCGCGTACACCTCGGCGCCGGCAACGGATTGCGACCGATCCTGGAGGAGCAGGCGGTCGACCTGCCCGCGTTCCTGATCGTCTCTCAGGTCGAGCTCGACGACGGAAGTGCGGAGGGTGCCCCGAGCTCGATCGATCGCGAGCTCCGCATCTCCGTCGAGCCAGCTCGCGGTACCAAGTGCGAGCGCTGTTGGAACTATCGCGAGACGGTCGGCTGCGACTCCGAACATCCCGGCCTCTGCGACCGCTGCGTCGAGGTGGTCCACTCCTCGCTGACGGAGGCGCGGTCCTGACGAGCAACCGGCGCCGGCGCTGCCCGACTCTCCACTTCCAGCTCAGTAGAATGAAGAAGATCCCTTTCGTCGCCCTCGTCGTTGGCGGTGTGCTCGTCGCCGACCAACTGACCAAGTGGTACGTCCGCCGTACGGTCGGGCTCTACCAATCTGTCCCGGTGCTGGACTCGTTCTTCCAGATCACCCACGTTCGCAACCCGGGGGCTGCGTTCAGCTTCCTCGCCGGAGCTAGCGACTCTCTTCGCATCCCGCTCTTTCTCGCCGCCTCGGTCCTGGCCATCGGTGGTCTGATCTACTTCATCCGCCTCGTCCCCGAGCACCAACGGTGGCTCTTGTTCGGTCTCTCGGGAGTGCTCGGCGGGGCACTCGGAAACCTGGTCGATCGCATTTCCAGCGGTCAGGTCACGGATTTTCTGCTTCTCCAGTGGCGCGGGTACCACTGGCCCGCCTTCAACGTCGCCGACTCGTTCATCACGGTCGGGGTCGTCATTCTGCTCGTACACTCCTTCTTCTCCAAAGACGCCTCTTCCGGCGGCAGCTCCTCCTGACGGCGGAGGTCTCGGCGCCGGCCCCACTGCGGACATCCCGTGAAGGTCCCGCAAAAGAAAAGGGCCGGCGCGCGAGTGTGCGCGCCAGCCCCTCTTCTCGAAGCGAGCCCGGACGATCAGCAGTCGTAGTAAAGCGTGAACTCGTACGGATGCGGGCGCAGGCGGATCGCCGGCAATGTCGTTCGCCATCTTGTAGTCGATCCAGGTCTCGATGACGTCTTCGGTGAAGACGTCGCCCTTCAGGAGGAACTCGTGGTCGTTGCGAAGATTGACGAGCGCATCCTCGAGCGACGCCGGCATGCTCGGAACCTCCTTCAGCTCCTCCGGCGTCAGCGAATAGATGTCCTTGTCGAGCGGATCGCCCGCGGCTGCGCGGTTCTCGATTCCGTCGAGGCCGGCCATCAGCATCGCGGCGAACGCCAGGTACCCGTTGCACGACGGGTCGGGGAAACGGACCTCGATACGCTTGGCCTTCGGGCTGGGGGAGTACATCGGAATTCGGACCGCCGCCGAGCGGTTGCGGCTGGAGTAGGCTAGGTTGACCGGAGCCTCGAAGCCGGGGACCAGGCGGCGATAGCTGTTGTTCGTCGGGTTCGTGAAAGCAGCGAGCGCCGGGGCGTGCTTGAGGATGCCGCCGATGTAGTGCATGGCCATCTCACTCATGCCGCCGTAGCCGTTGCCCGCGAACAGCGGCTTCTCGCCCTTCCAGATGCTCTGGTGGGTGTGCATCCCGCTGCCGTTGTCACCGAAGACCGGCTTCGGCATGAATGTCGCCGTCTTGCCGTGCCGACGAGCGACGTTCTTGACGATGTACTTGTACCACATCAGGTTGTCGCCCATCTTCACGAGCGGCGCATAGAGCATGTCGATCTCGGCCTGGCCCGCGGTGGCAACTTCGTGGTGCTGTTTCTCCACCACCATGCCGATGCTCTCCATGACGCAGACCATCTCCTGACGAAGGTCCTGCATCGAGTCGGTGGGAGGAACCGGGAAGTACCCTTCCTTGTAGCGCGGTTTGTAGCCCAGGTTCGGGCCCTCGTCGCGACCGGAATTCCAGGCCCCTTCCCTGGAGTCGAGGAAGTAGTACCCGGCGTGCTGGTTCTGGTCGTAGCGAATGTCGTCGAAAACGAAGAACTCGGGTTCCGGACCGAAGTACGCGACGTCGCCGATACCGGTCGACTTCAAATACGCTTCCGCCTTGCGAGCGATATTGCGTGGGTCACGGGAGTAATCCTCCTTCGTGATCGGGTCGACGATATTGCAGATCAGGCTCAGCGTCGGATGCTGCGTGAAAGGATCCATGACCGTCGTGGCTGGATCGGGAATCACCAGCATGTCCGAAGCATGAATTGGCTGCCAGCCTCGGATCGAGGAGCCATCGAAGCCGAGCCCTTCCTCGAAAATCGACTCCTTCAACTCGGTCATCGGAACCGTGAAATGCTGCCACAGACCCAGAAAGTCGAGGAACTTCAGGTCGACGCAAACCGCCTTCTTTTCCTTGGAGAACTTGAGTACCTCCTTGGCGTTCATTCGGGATCATCCTCCTTGTGTGTGATCTCCCGGGGACCCGGGAGGGGTTGTTTTGCTTTTCTTGCGGAAACTTAGCCTCAGATGGCGTCTGCGCCCCGTTCCCCGGTACGGATTCGGATCACCTCTTCCACGGGCAGGACGAAGATCTTGCCGTCCCCGATCCGACCGGTCTTGGCCGCCTTCTCGATGGCTCCGACAACGTCGGCGACCTTCTCCTCGGTGACGATGATCTCGAGCTTGACCTTGGGCAGAAAGTCCACGACGTACTCTGCGCCCCGGTACAGCTCGGTGTGCCCCTTCTGGCGTCCGAAGCCCTTGATCTCGCTCACGGTCAATCCCTGAACGCCGATGGCGCTCAAACTCTCTTTCACCTCATCCAGCTTGAACGGTTTGATGATCGCTTCGACTTTTTTCATTTGAGTTCTCCTCGCAACGAACTTTGCGAGTTCTATTCCAACACCCTTAGGCTGTAAAGGTGACCCGAACCCGCATCACAGGTTGTACGCCCGCTCGCCGTGTTGAGAAAGGTCGAGGCCCATCACCTCGTCTTCCTCGGACACTCGAAGACCCATCGCCGCATCCACCAGCTTCAAGATGATCCAGGTTCCGACGAAGGCGTAGGCGATCGTCACCAGCACCGACACGAGCTGAACGACTACCTGGCCCGGGTTGCCGGCGAGAAGGCCGTTCGCACCCGCCGGATTTACCGCAACGCTCGCGAAGATGCCCGTCGCCACCGCACCCCAGGACCCTCCGACGCCGTGCACGCCTACGACGTCGAGGGAGTCGTCGTAGCCGAGGGCGACCTTCAAGTTGACGGCGAAGTAGCAGAGGACACCGGCAACCCCGCCGATCACCAGCGACGCCGCGGGACCGACGAATCCCGCCGCCGGGGTGATGGCAACCAGACCGGCCACTGCCCCGGAGGCCGCGCCGAGCACGCTCGCCTTGCCCCGTTGGAAGTATTCTGTGGCACCCCAGGCTACCGTTGCCGCCGCCGCCGCCATGTGCGTCGCCAGAAACGCTGAGCTCGCCAGACCATTCGCAGCCAGCGCGCTGCCGGCGTTGAATCCAAACCATCCGAACCAAAGCATTCCAGCACCGAGAACGGTCAACGTCAGATTGTTCGGCAGAATCTGCTCGCGCGGCCACCCGAGTCGCCTTCCCAACACCAGCGCCGCCGCCAAGGCACCGGTGCCCGAGCTGATGTGCACCACGGTCCCCCCGGCAAAGTCGAGAGCCCCGAATCGCCCCAGCCACCCGCCCCCCCAAACCCAGTGGCAGATCGGATCGTAGATGAGCGTGCTCCACAGCAACGCGAAGATCACGAACGGCCCGAAGCGGATCCTTTCCGCAAACGCTCCGGTGATCAGCGCCGGCGTAATAACGGCAAACATTCCCTGAAACATGACGAAGGCGAACCCGGGAATCGTCGCGGCGTATCGACTCGGCTCCTGGCCCATACCAGCCAAGAAGAGATGGTCGAGGCCGCCGATCAACCCGCCCACATCGGGGCCGAACGACAGTGTGTAACCAACGACCAGCCACTGCACGCTCACCACTCCGATGATGAAGAAGCTGTGCATGATCGTGCCCAATACATTCTTCTGCCGGGTCATGCCTCCGTAGAAGAGAGCCAACCCCGGCGTCATGAACAGGACCAGAGCCGCTGATGCCAGCACCCACGCCGTGTCTCCCGAATCGATTGCTACCCGCTTGTCTCCCTGTGCCATCGCCGATCCCGCCCAGAGAATCTGGGCGAGCAACAGCACGGCAAGCCAGTGCCCTTTGTTCTTATGCATCCCTTCTCCCCGCGGATCCCCCTTGAACCCGCAACTGTCCTACAAGTACCCCCCCGGGTACTCCTTCTGACCCACATCCGACGCTTTCAGCAAAGCGAATGCCGGAAAACGATGCCAGACCAGGGCTCAGCTCACACGTACCCGACGCCCCAAGCGCTGCTCATCCCATGTGCACATGCCCAAAACATAGGCAGAAGCCCACGCCGCTTCACCTCGTCTCAGGAGACCCAAAATGAGGCTCAGTCCCGCTCCGAAGCCGGCGCAAGTTGTCGCGATGGGTGAAGAGAAGCAGAGCGACCACGGCGAACCCGAGCCACAGGCGCGGCCCGCGGTCGCCCATGAGCAGGAGCAGAATCGGCAGAGACGCCCCGGCGGTCAACGACGCGAGCGAAACGATTCGCGAGATCCGAGCCACGACGGCGAATGACGCGACAGCGCCAAGCAGCGCCAGCGGCGAGAGAACGAGGAACACCCCCGCTGCCGTGGCAACCCCCTTGCCCCCTCGGAAGCGTGCGAACAACGAAAACACGTGCCCCAGAATCGCACAAGCTCCGGCAAGGGCGAGTCCCCATGGGCCGAGGCCGAGCGCCACGCCGAGGAGAACGACAAGAGAGCCTTTCGCCACGTCGGCCAGGAGCGTCAGAACGCCGAAGCGAACGCCGACCGTCCGGGCGACGTTTGTCGCACCGATGTTGCCGCTCCCCCGGGAACGAACGTCGACGCCGAGGAATCGCCCCAACCAGAGGCCGGTCGGGATCGATCCAAGGGCGTAGGCCGCAATGGCGATCAGAAGCGTACGCGCGTCCGTCGGTTGCGCTCCTGGCGGCGGCCGTACACGGTGCCGAGCATGAAGCCGAGCACGAGACCGGCCCCGGCCAGAGCGAGGATCGGACCCGGATCGGGAGTCTGGTCGTAGCCCGCGGCGTTGCCGTTGGGGGGACCGAGCGTGGGCGGCGCGGCCAACTCATCCCGGACCTCCTTCGTGAGTCGGAGCAACCGCCGTAGATCGGCCTGCAGGCCCGCGAGATCCGCGGCGGACGGGGTCGGGGCCGCGGCGGAAATGGTCGGGACCGGTGTCACCTCTGCTGCGGCAGCCGGCTGTACAGGTGCCACGGCGACGGCGACTTCGGCGGCGGGTGGGGGATTCTCAGCATGCGTGGGCGGGGAACTCTGGACCTGTGCCGGCGCTTCCTGCGTCTCGGGCAACTGTACCCCCGCCGGCAGGCCGAGAAAATTGCCGTGCACATAGCCCTTTTCACCGCTCGGAATGCGCACCAGTACCCAAGCCCCCGATCGAGCCTCGGCTCGTACCTCCTCCCCCTTTTGTAAAGTGCCGAAGGCGGGGTACTCCGTGCCGGGTCCGCGGCGAACGTAGAGCGCTTCCGCTCCCCGAACCGAAGCAACGACGGATTCCGCCGCCACACCTTCGATCGCCACCGCCGAGAACAGCGCCAGCATCGCCAAACAACCAATCGCGGTCCGAGGCATGGAAGATGGTCGGGGTGACTGGACTTGAACCAGCGACCTCACGGTCCCGAACCGTGCGCTCTACCAGTCTGAGCTACACCCCGTCTCGAACGATGGAAGAGAGAGAACCGATCCAGACCGGAGGGCTCGTCATTAACACACCGAAGGGAAAATGCAACGGTCGGTACGACTCACAGGTGGACCTTACGCTTGGCCGTGCAGCGCTTCAAGCGCGCAGCGAAGAAGCCATCCAGGTCGTGGCGATGGGGAAAGCTGCGGAAGAAACCCTTCGCGTCGACCAAATCGGCGGCCGCGTCGGGCAGGTAGGGGCGCGGGTCCTCGAGCCTGAACTCGCCGGGTGCGGAGAGGAAATCCTCCACGACGCGCTCGTTCTCGCGGGCGGAAATGGTACATGTGGCATAGACGAGCACGCCTCCCGGACGGACGCGCGGCGCCAGCGCCTCGAGCAGGCGGCGCTGCACAGCCGCCATCACGTCGAGGCTTTCGGGTGATCGCCTCCATCGGATCTCGGGATGCTGGCGCAGGGTGCCGAGTCCGGAGCAGGGCGCATCGAGAAGAACGGCGTCGAATGAGACGTCGGAACCCAGACAGGGCTGCAGGGAATCGGCGCGGAGCGCCTGCACACACGACAGCCCCAGTCGCCGACTCGCCCGCTGCACCGACCGAGCGCCGCGTCGGTCGACGGCCACCACGATGCCGCAATCGGCCATCCGTTCGGCCAGGCAAGCCGCCTTCCCGCCCGGAGCTGCGCATGCGTCGAGGACGCGTTGACCTGGGCGCGCATCGATGAGCAGCGTTACCAACTGCGACGCCTCCCCTTGTATGCTGAACCAGCCACCGCCGTAGCCGGGTAGAGCCGTCGGATCGCCGCCTTCCTCCAGCACGACGCCTTCCGGCGCGAAGCGGGTCTCGCGAGCCGAGATTCCGCTCTCGCGCAGCTTCTCGATCAGCTGGGTCCGGGTGCCGCGCATTCGATTGGCGCGCAGCACGGTCGCCGACGCCGTATTGTCGGCGGCCAAGAGCGCCTCCGTCTCGGCCCGCCCCAGCTCTCCGAGCCAGAGATCGACCAGCCAACGCGGATGGGAGAGTGTCACGGCGAGATGGGCAGAGAGGTTCTCATCGCGCACCGGCATCGGCACCTGCTTGCCCTGCCGAAGAAAACGCCGCAGCACCGCGTTCACCATTCCCGTGGCTGCGCCGCGCCGAAATGTCTTCGAAAGCTCGACCGCCGTATCGACGGCGGCAAAATCGGGTACGCGCGAAAGCTTCACGAGTTGGAAGAGAGCCAGGCGCAGCACGGTGCGGACGGGAACGTCGAGGATCTCGGCCGGACGGCCGCAAGCTTCGATGATGTGATCCAGCAGCCCCTGCCAGCTCAGCGTCCCATAAACGAGAAGGGTCGCCAGCGACTGATCCCGGGGCTGCAGCCTCGCGGCGGCCAGCCGTCTTCCGAGCTCCGCATCGGCGAAGGCGCCTGCCTCGACCGCGACCAACGTCTCCCAGGCGAGACGCCGCGCGTCATCCGTTCCCGTCGTCGCCAAGCCGTGCTCCGGTCGACAATCCCCCCCCGCGCGCAAACTCCTCGATCGACATGCGCTTGCGCCCTTCGAGCTGTAGCTCGTCGATCGCCAGGACCCCTTGTCCCGTCGCCACACGGATCTCCGCCCCCTCCCGAAACACGGTGCCCGGCGGCGCCGGCGCCGCTTCCGTCAGCGCCCGCACCCGGTGCAGCTTCAACAGCTTGCCCCTCAGCCGCGTGAACGCGGACGGCCACGGATTGAAGGCCCGCACGCGACGCGCGATCTCGTGACTAGAGAGGCTCCAGTCGATCGCCCCGTCGGCCTTGTCGATCAGCGGCGCCAGCGTCGCTGCAGCATCATCCTGCGCGCGATTGACCAACCTCCCCGCCTCCATGTCAACCAGGGCCTCGACAAGGACTTCGGCACCCAGCTCAGACAGACGTTCCTGCAGCTCACCGTAGGTCTCGTCGGTGCCGATCGGAATCTCGCGCTGCAGCAGAATGTCTCCTTCATCCATGCGCTCGTTCATCTGCATGATTGTCACCCCGGTCGACGTCTCGCCCCGCAGAATCGCCCATTGGATGGGTGCCGCGCCCCGATACTTCGGCAGCAACGACGCATGGACGTTGATGCAACCAAGCCTCGGCAATTCGAGAATCGCACTCGGCAGAATGCGGCCGTAGGCGGCGACCACCCCCAGGTCCGGCGACCACGCTCGCAAGGCCGTTGCAAAGTCCTCGCTGCGCAGCTTCAGTGGCTGCAGAATCGGCATCGCACGGGTCTGGGCGAGCGTCTTGACGGGTGGCGGCCTGAGCTGCTGGCCGCGG
Source organism: uncultured bacterium (assembly GCA_963721115.1). GTDB lineage: Bacteria > Desulfobacterota > Binatia > HRBIN30 > CADEER01 > CAVRIA01. The sequence goes on along the minus strand of CAVRIA010000006.1, from coordinate 636,623 downwards.
CCGGCCGGGCGATCCGGTTGACAGACGACGATGACGACTTCGTCCGGTCCGGCGAGCAACGCTCGCAGCGAGGGGACCGCGAAGTCCGGTGTCCCAAAGAAGACCACCCGGTAGCGCGAAGCCGGCACGATGCACGCTTGACTAGATGGCGACGTCGGGCTTTCGCGCTTCCACCGGTACGCCGTCGCGAATCATCTTCTTGATCTTGCGGCGATAGAGGTCGCGTTTCAGCGGGCTGAGTCGGTCGATGAACAACTTGCCGTCGAGGTGATCGATCTCGTGTTGCAACGCCACGGCCAGCAATCCGTCCGCCTCGATCTGAATCTCCTTCTGGTCCGGTGTCCACGCCGTGACGAGGACCTGGGCGCTGCGCCGAACTTCCGCCGTATAGTCGACGACACTGAGGCAGCCCTCCTCCCAGACGGCAGTTCCATTGCGCTCTGCGATGACCGGATTGATCAGGCGGAGCAGATTCTTACCCGGGTCCTGCGCATCGACGTCCAGAACGACGACCCGCTCCGCGACGCCCACCTGCGGTGCGGCCAGCCCCACGCCGGGCGCCGCGTACATCGTGTCGATCATGTCGCCCACCAACTCGTTTACCCGCCCGTCGATGTTCGCAACGGGCTCCGAGATCTTCTTCAACTCGGTCGATGGGTAGGTCAGAATTCTGCGCAAGGGCATGCGACAATCATAGACGAACGGGCTTCACGATGCACCTCGTCGCACTCGTCTGTCGACGCGAATCGCGCGCCTTCGCCCCACCGCCGGACCGTCACATCGTGCTCTGCGGGTCGACATCGGCGATGAGGCGAATCCCGCGCGCCCTTGCAGAGGACCGCAGCGGCTCCAGAGCGGCGGCAACGGCGCTGCGGATCGCGGCGCCACCACGTCCGCGCAGGAGGATCTGCCGTCGGTATCGGCGTCTCAGGCGCTCGAGAGGGGCTGGCGCCGGTCCGAGGACCGCAAATCGGCTCTCCGAGAGCTGGCGCAACCGCTGCGCCACCTCGCTCGCGACCTGGACTACTCGGGTCTCGTCTTCCCCCTCCGCTCGCACCAGGACCAGACGGGAGAACGGCGGATAGCCGAGCTGTCGCCGGGAAGCCAACTCGGCTTCCGCGAAGAGGGCGAAATCGTGCCGGGCGGCCATCTGAAGACTGACGTGCTCGGGCTGCAGGGTCTGCACGATCACGCGTCCCGGGCGCTCGCCGCGACCGGCCCGCCCGGCAACCTGGGCGAGGAGCTGAAAGGTCCGCTCGCCCGCCCGGAAGTCGGGGAAGTTCAGGGCGGTGTCCGCAAACGGCACGCCGACGAGCGTCACGCCGGGCACATCGTGCCCCTTGGCGATCATCTGGGTGCCGACCAGAATATCGAATTGGCCTGCGCTCCAGGTCCGGAGCAACAGGGCCTGGCTGCCTTTGCGCCGCGTCGTATCGCGATCGATTCGGCCGATCCGAGCGCCCGGAAACGACTCGCGCAACAGCGCCTCCAGCTGTTCGGTTCCGAGGCCCCAGGTTTCCAGGGCCGGTTCGCCGCATTCGGGGCAGCGAGACGGCAGCGGGAGGGTGTGATCGCAGTAGTGACAGCGCAGGGCCTTGCGTCGCCGGTGCCACGTCAGAGTCACGCTGCAATTCGGGCACATCACCGGCTCTCCACAGGCACGGCACTGCATGGCGCTCGCGAAGCCGCGTCGATTGAGAAAGAGCAAGGTCTGGTCTTGAACGGCCAGATTGGCGCCGATCGCGGCGATCAGGGGTGGACTGAGAGGCGGGCCCGTGCCCCGCCCGGCGGGGGCCTGCCGCAGATCGACCAGGCGAACCTCCGGCAAGCGGCGCGACTCCACGCGCTCCGGGAGCTCGAGCAAGCGATACCGGCCGCGACGCGCGTTGGCGAACGACTCCATCGAAGGGGTTGCTGACCCGAGCACGAGAGGGCATTCGGCCAGCTTGGCTCGCATGACCGCGACGTCGCGACCGTGATAGTGGACGCCGTCCGTCTGTTTGTAAGCGGCATCGTGCTCCTCATCCACAATGATCAACCCCAGCCGCTTTAGTGGCGCGAACACCGCCGAACGCGCCCCGATCACGGTCACCGCCTCGCCGCGGGCGATGCGTCGCCACTCATCCCAGCGCTCTCCCGCGCCGAGTTGGCTGTGCAGGACCGCAACCCGATCGCCGAAGCGCGCCCGTACCCGGTCGACGATCTGGTGCGTCAAGGAAATCTCCGGTACCAGGACAAGGGTCGTCAGGTCTTGCTCCTGCGCGGCGGCAATGGCGCGGAGATACACCTCCGTCTTGCCGCTCCCGGTTACGCCCCAGAGCAGGAACGGACGAAATCCCGTGCCCAGCGATGCGGCGATCTGATCGACGGCTCCTCGTTGAGCTGCGGTCGGCGTCACCGGTCGGTCCGGACCGGCCGGCGGTGGCAGGACGCTGCGATAGACCTCTACCTCGCGGCAGCGGACCAGTCCGGCGTCGCTCAGGTCGCGCAGCTTCGCCGCCGCGCCGGGAAACGAATGGCGGATCTCGTGGGCGGCGGCCTGGCGCAGGGGGTGATCTCGAAGATACGAGTAGAGCCGGCGCAGTGCCGGACGGCGATCGAGGCGCGGATCGTCGTCCGGTACTCGCGCGGCCACCTCGTAGAGCCGCTGGTACCGCGTCGGGGCGGTCTCGCGCCGGACCCGCTCGACGATCCGGACCGCGCCACGCCGCCGCAGCCGGGAAAGCACCTGCTCCGCGTTCCGCAGACCCAACCGAGGTAGCGAGGCCAGTGGAGTCGGACCCTGGTTCTGCAACAAGCGAAGCAGATCCCCCTCCACCTCGGCGAGTCGTTCTGGCACGAGATCGTCTCCGCTGAACACTGCCACTCGCTCGGTCTCGATGCGCAGCGCCCCGGGCAACACGGTCGCCATCGCCTCGCTCAGCGGGGCGAGATAGTAGCCAGCCATCCAGGACATCAACCGCAGCATCTGCGCATCCAGAATCGGCTCGCCGTCCAGCAGGGCGATGACGTCGCGCAACCGGCCCAAGTGATCCGTCTCGGTGCCCAGTTCGACGATGACCCCCATGCTGCGGCGGGAGCCCAACGGTACGAGGACACGCATTCCGGGACGGGCACCATCGATCTCGGAGGGAATTCGATAGTCGAGCGCTCCCAGGCGACCCTGCGGGGGCACCAGCACCACGTGAGCGACTAATCGTCGGTCGGACAATTTCCCACGACCGCCCCGATGTCGGAGCGCAATCGCCGGCGCTTCAGGCCGGCGCCAGATCGTTAGGACTCACATGAGCCATCGCACGACGAAGAAGCCGCCGACCAGCAGGATGACGAACACCACCGACAGAAGGTTGAAGTAGCGGTCGATGAAGCTACGGATGGGCGGTCCGAACAGCCAGATCAAGCCGGCGATGGTAAAAAACCGCCCGGAGCGGCTAGCGACCGACGCCACCACGAACTCGCGTAGGTCGACTTGGAACACGCCCGCCGCGATGGTGAAGACCTTGTAGGGGATCGGTGTCAGTCCGGCCGTGAAGACCGCCCAGAAGGCGTTGTGCTGATAGAGAAGCGCCACGCGGTCGAAAACTTGGTGGCTGAACACATAGGAGAAGAAGAACCACGAGACCTTCTCCCACACAATCCACCCGATCAGATAGCCGACGATTCCGCCGACCACCGACGCGGCAGAGCAGACGAGCGCAAACGACAAGCTCCGCGCGGGCGCACCGAGGCAAAGAGCCATCAACAGGACATCGGGTGGAACGGGAAAGAATGACGACTCCGCGAAGGCGAGGACCGCTAGAGCGGGCATTCCGTACGGCGTGTTCGCCCAGTGCAGGACCCAGTCGTACAGGCGTCGAACCAGAACGAGCGGATTCGCCCACGGCGCCGTCGGTTTCTCGATCGAGATAGCGGGCTCCTGCCCCGGCTGCTGACTCATTCGAACTCCGCTCTCTCAGGCACGCACCACGCGCTGATAGATCTTCGGCAGCTCGCGTGGAAGCGCCGTGATGTCCTCGATCACCATGTAGCGCGATTCATCGCACATCTGGCGAAGATAGTCATGCCCGGCCTTGTCGACGGTAATGCAGAACGGTGTGATACCGGCCGTCTCCGCCTCGCGCAACGCCGCCGCGGTGTCCCGGATCCCGTACACGTTGCTGCGGCGATCCTGGCCGTAGTCGTAGTCCTGCGGAAACCCGTCACTCAGGAGGAAAAGGTGCTTGGAGCGAGAGCTTACCCCCGACAGCTTCTCGACCGCGTGGCGTAGGGCGGCACCCATGCGCGTGCTGCGCCGCGGCTCGATTCCGCCGAGGCGCGATTTCACCGACGTATTCAGCGCCTCGGAGAACGACTTGACCCGATATATCTCGACGTTGTCCCGACCGTGCCCGGAGAAGCCGTATATCGCGTATGCGTCGCCGATCTCCTCGAGTGCCCCCGCCATGATCACCAACGTTTCTTTGGTCACGTCGATGATGCGCCGCGGGCGCTGCGCTGCGTAACCGCGGCGCGACGGTCCCTCCCCGCCGCCGGATTCGGTTTTTTGGAGGGGTTCGTCGGTAGAGGCGCTCATGTCCACCAGGAAAAGGGTAGCCACGTCGCGCTCCTCCCGTTTGCGCGCAACATAGAGCTTGCTCGACGGGGAGCGTCCGGCCCTGACGTCGATGCGTGCGTCGATGGCAGCGTTGAGGTCGAAGTCCTCGCCGTCCTCCAGGCCGCGTACGGTTCGATACATCTCGGGCCGGATGCGCTGGAACTGCCGACGCACCTCGGGAATCAGACGCGCGTAGTCGTTGAGCGTCCCGTTGAAGAACTCCCCGGAGTCGCCATCGAGCACCATCTCGTGCAGACGGCACCAGCGACTCCGGTAGTCGCCGATATGATAATCCCATTCGTCGTACCAGAAGCAGGCACCCTGCGCTCGCACCTCGATCCAGCGCCGCGTCGGACGACGGGCAATGTCGTCCGCGCCACCCAAGAGTTCGCGCAGAGCATCTAGCTGCTCGCGCGGAACCTTGCCGATCAGGTCGGTGATGTAGAGCCCGAGCCCATCGACGTCGCTCCCGTCTCCCTGGGCAATCCGCAGGTCCACACCTGCTTCGAGCAGCTTCTTCAGCTCTTCGGGAGAGATCGGTTGTGCTCCCCCGGCTCCCTCCTCCGGCTCGTCCGTCAGCTCCAATGGGATCTCGTCGGGCGTCGGCGCGGCCTTTTGTCTCGGTGTCCCGACCTCCGGCTGCGACGGCTGGCTCTCGAGAGGAGCCTCCGCGTAGTCGTCGAAATACGGGTCGAGGAAGGCCTCACCCGTGGCGTTGTCGAGCACGAATCCATCCACGTCCCCTTCACGATCCCCCAACCCCGGCCGCGACGCCAACTGCGACGCCAGTACATGCGCGACACGCATCGAGTCCTGTACCGTCGCCTCGGTACTCGCCAGGGGAGCGACGAGTCTCAGCACCAGCGCAGCCGCGTCGGCATCCAGCCACGCCGGCACGGCGGCGGCCGGATCGTCCACAAGGGTGAGTGCGAGAAGCGCATCGAGACGCTGCGCGCGCGACGGCAGGGCGTCCCGACTCCAGACATTCAGCAAGCGATTCGCGACCCAGGATCCTTCGGCCGCCAAACCGCGATACTCGCGGCAGAGTCGATGGTGGATGCGGACGCCCTCGGAGAGCAGGAAGAGCTCTTCCAGGGCTTCCGCCCGTTCCTGGACATCGAGGTAACGGACTAGAGCGGAACCCGCCGGAGCATTCGGATCCGAGTCTCCATCCGGGGGGACGAAATCGTACGTGCCGAACTCACGGCGGCCCGCTAGCTGCGCAGCGAGGAAGCGATACAAGCGCAGATTGTCCTCCAGCGTAGTGAGCCGATCGATGCGCATCGGCAAGCCGATCTCATTCTCCTCCGGAAACTCCTCGAGGGGCGGTCGCAGGCGCATCCGCTCTTCCGGACGAATGCTGGCCGGTTCGCCGCTCAGCATCTGAACGTACTTGCGGAGCACGCTCTGCGCCTCGTCCAGGGAGGCGGCCGTCGAGGCTGCACGCAGCACCTTGAGGCTGGTTCGCGATTGCAGAGCGAAGTAGGCGAGGCCTGCTTGCGGATTGTCGGCGGCCACCTCCAACCCTGCCTGAAACCATTCGCGAACGGTCGCCGACGACGCCTCCTCATAGAGCCGCGGCAGCGCCTTCAGGGCATCCACCGCGGCTTCCGGGCACCGGGCCGCAACGGAATCGACCAGGTCGAGCCCATCGAGTCGGTCGCCTTCGGGGACCTGACGCAGTAGCGCGCCGAACGTCGAGGCGTTCTCAGCCAGCGCTCCGCTCACTCGCTTGGCGACCCGGGCCAGGACTCCCAGCAGGGTCCGTCGCACCGCGGTGTCGAGGGAGCCGAGCGACGGCGGCAGATCTCGGTAGAAGACGTGGGCCGGTCTCGGAGCCGCGGCCGCCAGCGCCAGCGTCGCCCGTAGAAAAGAGACCTGCTCTTCCTCCGTCCATGTCTGAAGAGCGCGCGGTAACTGGCCGAAGAACTCGCGCTCCTTAACCGTGGGGTAGACCGCCGCACCCGCGCCCGCCCAGAGACGATAAGCGGCCGGAAAGAGAGTGAGGACCGCACGCGGGGCCGCCGCGAGATAGGCTTGGGCGAGGAACTCGCCCTGCCAACCGTGGTTCTGGTACAGGCCACGCGCGACGTCCACCCAAACCCGAAGGCGCTCCAGACCGTACGGCTTGCGCAGGACCGAGGCCGTGGTCCGGAAGAAAATTCCCGCGAGCTTTTGCGACGAGACCGCCAGCTCTCTTCCCCAGCGACACCAGGTCTCGGCCGTGTCTAGGCCGCCGCGGCCGAACCGAGAAGGCGAGACCGCAAAGTACGCCATCGCCCCGTCTCGGCAAGACGGCTCGGACTTCACGAGGCTTTCCCCGAGCTCGACCCATCGCGCAAAGCCATCGGCCCCGAACGAGGTCCAGGCAGCGGCGGCGCGTACGTAATAGCGCTGGGCCAGCACGGGAGAGACTTCGCAGAGTCGGTCGCCCACGGCGAGGAGCGACTGGTGGACAGCTGCCCCCAGGACCTCTGCCTGCTCGTGTGCCGACGCTCCTGCGGGATCGGAGAGCAGGTGATTTTCCAGCCACAGCGTTCGAGAGCGGCTCACGCGAGGTCGTCTTCAAAGGGCGGCGCGCACAACCACGCCGCGTCAGCTTCCGAAGATCGTACAGACAAGATCATCGATCGCCCGCTGACTCTCCAGATCGTCGGTCAGCGACTTGCTCACCGAAACCTCACAGCTGCGCCGGGGTGCGACCCCCTGTCGAATTAGCTGGCCAGCATAGATCAGCAGGCGGGTGCTCACCCCCTCCTCGAGCCCGCTCGCCTTCAGATGGCGGACCTTTTCGCCCAGCTTCGCCAGATCCATCGCGACGTCGAGGTCGACCCCGCTCTCATGCGCGATGATCTGCGCCTCCTTGTCACGCGGCGGGTAATCGAACACGATCGTGACGAACCGCTGGCGCGTGGAGTGCTTCAAGTCCTTCAAAACGCTCTGATAGCCCGGGTTGTAGGAAATCACCAGCAGAAAGTCGGGATGCGCCTCGCAGATTTCGCCCCGCTTGTCGATCGGCAGTATTCGCCGATGGTCGGTGAGCGGGTGGATCAGTACGGTCGTGTCCTTGCGCGCCTCCACGATCTCGTCGAGATAGCAGAACGCTCCGGCCCTGACGGCTTGCGTGATCGGGCCGTCTACCCAGATGGTCTCGTCGCCCTTGATGAGATAGCGTCCCACGAGATCGCTGCCGGTCAGGTCCTCGTGACAGGCCACGGTGATGAGATTCCCCGGGATGCCGTTGTTGGCGGTCCCACGCAGGAGACGAGCCATGTACTCGACGAAACGCGTCTTGCCGCAACCGGTCGGCCCCTTCAGCAGCACCGGCAATCGGCATTCGTAGGCTGCCCGAAAGACGCCGATTTCGTCTCCGATCGGAAGGTAGTAAGGTTCTGTGCTCACGCTCTCTTCCTCACTCCGAGATCGTCTCCATCACTCGACCGGTGTCGGCATCGACGAGTTCGATTTGAATCGGACCGTCTACCTTATCCTGCGCCTTCTTGTCCTTGAGCTCCTCCCGGATGTGATCGACGAATTTTTGCCGCACGAACGGCGGCATCCCCTCCATTGGAAACTGACGAAGCACGACCTTCGCGGTATGGTCGTCGGGCCAATCGACTCGCTCGAGCTTCGGGCCCGTGATGGGGTGGGAGCGGAAGATCGACTCGACGTCGGCACGGATCCCCCCGCCGCCCGCCGCTGCCGGCGGCGCTGCCTGTGCAGCGGCAGCCGGTACTGGCTCGCCGGTCAGTCGCGCCAGAAGCTCGTCGACCCGTTTCCGGGTCGCATCGTCCTCGGCGAGGTCGCGCGCGTGCCGCAGCGCGCCGAGCGCCTTCTCATCCTCACCGGCAGCGCGATAGGCGATGGCCAGATTGAACTGCGCCTGAAAGAACTTGGGGTCCGCTTTCAGCACGGATTGATACGTCTTGATAGCCGCTTCGGTCTGCTTTGCGGAGAGCATCATGGTCCCCAAATCGGTCTGAACGTGCAGATCGTCGGGCTTCACCTCGAGGTACTTTCGGTAGTACTCCATCGCATGTTCTGGCTGCTCGCGGTCGAAATCGATGTTCCCGAGCGCCCGCAGCGCATCGAGATCCTTGGGATCGATTTCCAAGACGTGCTTGTACGTCTCCTCCGCGCTCGTCAGATACTTCGCATCGACCTGGCCGGCGCGGTACTGGACGAAGCCGAGTTGCTTCCAGCTGTCCAGATCCTTCGGGCTCTTCTTGGCCGCTTCCGCCATGCGATCGATCACCGCACGGACGTCGTCCGGAACCTGGATCGGCGGGTGTCCCGCCGGCAGTCCCTCTCCTCCGCCATCGCGCGGCGGCACCACGGCCGGAGGAGCGGCGTTGCGATTGCCGAGAAAGATGGCGATGCCGGCGACCAGCAGGACGACTCCGACGACGGCCGCTGGGGCGTAGCGTTCGACCGGGAATCGACCTCGATGCTTTCGGGTGGCTGCCCCCGAAGCGGCTCCGCAGGTGGTACAGAAGCGTGCGTCTGGCAAGAGCTTGGCGCCACAGCGCCAACAGAATCGATTTTCCATAATGATGTGGGTGTTCCGTTTCTCGAGCTCGGGAACCGCCTTCTAACGGGCCGGTCCCCCTTGGACGCTCCGATCGTTCGACGTAAATTGGTTGAATACCGGCCGGCGGGGTTCGTCAGACCGACGCCGGCCAGTGGAAGGTATTTCACACGCCCGATGACGATTATCAACTCAGCCCGGTGGTCCCAAGGCCGTCGGACCTTTGGCGGCGGCCCATTTCGGTGTAGTTTGCTCGGGTCGAAGTAGAGGGCAAGGAGGGTTCGATGTCTCGCCGGTTTCGATACCTGATCGTCGTGGTACTGGGGTGTCTGCCATTCACCTCGTGCACCTGTCAGCGCAACCTTCCAGAGCCGCCGATGAAGACAGCCGAACGGTCGAACGGCTTCGGCGCGGCCTTGCCCACGGCAAAGAGGGCTCCGGTGCGGGCGGTTCCCCGGATGACGTCGATGAAGCCGACCCTCCCGGCGGTGGTGGCTACGCCGACGGCCGGGGTTGCAGAGATTCCTGCGGACTTCCCGGCAGACGTGCCCGTTTTCCACAACGCGGAGGTGTTCGCGGTCCAGCAGTTGGCCCAGAACGCCCACAACGTCCTGTTCCACGCCGACGCCGAGACCCCGGAGATCTTCAACTACTACCACGATACGATGAAGAGCAAAGGCTGGGATGTCGCGCAGCAATATCAGTCGAAAGGCCAGTCGTTCCTATCTTTCCGCAAGGGCCAGACGGTTACCAACATGACCGTCACCACGGACCCGAGAACCGGCAAGCGAATCATCGCCATCATGTACTACGAAGAGCAGAAGCTGCCGTTTCCGGAGTTCTGAACGGCTTCCTTCGGTGTCGGAGGGTACGACGAGAGGATTTCCCGACACCCGCAGACCGAGGAGGGACGACGGGAGACACCGCAGGATGTGGCGCGCTGTTCGTCGGACCATGACGGCACATCACCGGTGCTTCCCGCACCCGCCGCAGAGCATGGCAGGAACGGCCGACGGATGAAGCGCCTGCTTATGGTGCTGTGCTGCGGCGGACTGGTCGGTTGGGCACCCCTTGCGCAGGGAACGACCTTCGTCGCGATGACCGAGCAGGACCTAGTCAACCGATCCGTGGCCGCGATCATCGGACGGGTGACTCATATCGAGTCGGCGGAAGCCTCCCGGGACGCTCGGCTCCACACGTACATCTCGATCGCACCGGAGCAGATCGTTTTCGGAGCTCTGCCGCCCGGCGAGATCGTCGTGCGCGAGCTCGGGGGCCGGCTGGGGGCGAGGCGGGAGTGGATTTTCGGCAACCCGGAATACGAAGTAGGAGAGAGGGTCTTTGCGTTCCTGGGCCGCAATGGCGACGGCACCTTGCACACGACGGCGATGGCACTCGGCAAATATCGCCTGAGAAGGTCGCGAGGGCGAGCGATCGCGACGCGGCAGCTCGAAGCGGGCGTCGCCGTCTTGCAGCCGAGCGCCCGAGGCGCAACAGTCGGACCAATTGAGCAGAACTTTGCGTTGGCTCCTCTGATCAAACGAGTGCGGGCGATCGCGCCACGGCGGCAGGACGCACGATCTGAACCAGCGGTCCAGCTCACCCCACCAGAACTCTCTACCGCCCTCGGAAGTGAGTCACTTCCATCCTTCACCTTGATCGAACCGGCGGCGCGCTGGAGCGAGCCGGACCGCGGTGAACCGGTCTCCTTTCTCGTCGACTCCACGGGCGACCTCGATCTGGGACCAAGCGAATCGGCCGAGGCCGTATCCGAGGCCCTGGCCGTCTGGTCGAACGTCCCGGGAGCGAGCCTCTCGTTGCGTATGGGAGGAACCACCAACCCCGTCCCGTTCGCAGGGTGTCCCGGAGACAGTCGCCTCATCTTCAATGATCCCTTCGAAGAAATCCTCGATCCGATCGACTGCCGAGGCATCCTCGCGCTAGGGGGCTTCTGCACCTCGAATGACCGCGAAGTCTTCAAGGGCAAACTCTACGACCAGATCATCACGGGTAAGGTGACCTTCAACAACGGCTGGGGCGACTGCCCGCTATGGACCGCCTGCAATCTGGCTGAAATTGCCACTCACGAGATCGGCCACGCCATCGGCCTCGGCCACTCCGCGGACCCCAACGCGACGATGGCACCGGAAAGGTTGGACTTCGACGGCCGGTGCGCCACTCTGATGCAGGACGACATGAATGCCGTCCGGTTCCTTTATTCTGCTCCGGTGCCGACCACCGCCACGCCGACTTTCACCCCATCTCCAGCGCAGAGCCCGACTCCACATCAGAGTCCGACACGTACAGCCACCCACACGCGCACGCCAACGCCTAGTCGCACACCCAGCAGGACAAGGACCACAACTCACACGCGAACGCCGACGCGCACATCGACGCGTCTTCACACCCCGACTCGCCCCCCATCATCGACCGCCACTCGCTCTCCGACCTCCGAGCCGACGCCCATCAGCACATCGCCCCCTAGCCCGACCGCCACCCCGACCGAGCCCGTCGGGCCGGCCCCGGAGTGGCTGCCCGCTATTTTCCGGGCGCTCCGGCGATTGGCCGACGTACTTCCGGCTGGTTGAGGCCGCCGACCGCCGAACCGTCCCGTGCCGGGAGGAACGCTTCGACAGCCGAAAGCCATTCTAATTCCCACGATAAGTAAACGTATACTTCTCACTGCAATCGGGGCCCGTGCTCCCGGATCGATCACATGTTAGTTGATCGGCGAGGCTTCACAGGTCGCATGCTAGCTGACTCCGTGAAGCGGCTCTAGACAACTTATTTGCCGACTTCATCCGCCCGTGTCCAACTTTCTGCTTGACTTGCACACCGAGTCGGCAGAACGTTAGGACATGGCGACTTGCATCGAACAGCGGTGCAGCTCGAGCTGCGTGCGTTTCCGCCATTCGTCTGCTGCTATCTGCTACTAAGGAGACAACCCCAGAAAGATCGACGGCGAGCGCACAATAGGACTCTCTGCAGGCGACGGTTGACGCACAGGAGTCCGAGCGCCCGCCCGTGATACGCCAGATACCAAGATCAGGACCCACCCATCGCGTTGTTCGCCTCGGGACTGCGCCGCCAGGTTGAAGTCCTCCCTAAAGGAGACTCTCTCGTGATCCTCTCGACAGCAAATTGTACCTCCGGCCTTTGCGTTGACGCCCCGCGTCTCCACCTACCCCAGCGGGCATTGAGGTTTGCAAGCGCCGCGCCAACCGCGCAGTTTCCTCGTCTGTCGAGATTGAGCGCCATCGAAGTGACCGCCTGCGTCGAGTTGTTGGCGATCGTCGGATTTTCGACATGTATTCCGGAGTTCCGTGAGCCCACGAGCGAAGCGGGTGTCGAATGACCGCACTCCTCGACCATTCCCGCCGACGTATCGATGCTCCCTCGGCATCAGCTGAACGCCTGCGACTCATTATCCCGATCATCTCCTGCCTGTCGTATTTCCTGATCCTCGGGGCACCTGATGCCCGCGCGGCCACCATCGACAACTTCGGCAGCGCGGTGACCACACTCCAACCGCCGGGAGTCATGCAGGCAGGACCGGGTACTACGAGCGTCATCGACGCCGGACTTGCCGGGGTGATCGGCGGAACTCGGCACCTCAATGTAACCGTCACCAGCACGGATCCCAATCAAGCTGTTCGTGCGGGTGTGATCCCGTCCGCCAATCTTTTGAGTCTCGCCTCCGACGATCTGGCCAACGGCCAGGTTTTACTGCTCTACTCCGGCCTGGGTGGCGTTGACCTCTCAGGCTCGCTCGGGATTCGCGTCCCAATCTTGTTCGCCGACTCAGCCTCGCCACCCTATGCCGTGAGAGTAGGATTGGGGGATGCGTCCGCTCACCAACTGACGGTGGTGCAGACCATTGCCGTGGCCGGTGCCACCACTGTCGACTTTCCCTTCACCAGCTTTCCGAACATCGATGTCAGCCACATCAACTACATCCGAGTGGTAATCGACCCAAATACCGCAGCGGACATGTTGATCGGCGGGATCCTTTGCTACGGCACAGCGCAGCCTACGCCGACACCAACGAGAACCGCGACATCGACCCCCACAGCTACTCCGACCCGAACGCCAACGAATACCAGCACTCCTACAAACACTCCGACGAGCACCCCTACCGCAACTGCGACGAGTACTCCTACTCGTACACCCACGACGACGCCGACCCTCACTCCAACTTTGACGCCGACCGCTACCCCCTCGAATACCCCTACGGACACCCCGACGGCGACGCCCACTGACACCCCGACTGAGACGCCCACGGCGACTCCGACGGACACGCCGACTCAGACCCCGACCAGCACCCCCACGGACACCCCGACGGCGACGCCCACCCACACTCCGACTGAAACGCCCACAGCGACTCCGACCGAGACGCCGACTCAGACCCCGACCAGCACCCCCACGGACACCCCGACGGCGACGCCAACCGACACTCCGACTGAAACGCCGACGGCCACTCCGACCGAGACGCCGACTCAGACCCCGACCAGCACCCCCACGGACACCCCGACGGCGACGCCCACTGACACTCCGACCGAGACGCCCACGGCCACTCCGACGGATACACCGACGCTGACCCCGACCAGCACCCCCACGGACACCCCGACAGCGACGCCCACTGACACTCCGACTGAGACGCCCACGGCGACTCCGACGGATACCCCGACGCTGACCCCGACCAGCACCCCCACTGACACCCCGACGAAACGCCCACCGACAACACTCCGACCAGACCCCGACCAGCACCCCCACGACCCCGACGCGACGCCAACCGACACTCCGACTGAAACGCCGACGGCCACTCCGACCGAGACGCCGACTCAGACCCCGACCAGCACCCCCACGGACACCCCGACGGCGACGCCCACCGACACTCCGACTGAGACGCCGACGGCCACTCCGACGGATACGCCGACTCAGACCCCGACCAGCACCCCCACGGACACCCCGACGGCGACGCCAACCGACACTCCGACTGAAACGCCGACGGCCACTCCGACGGATACGCCGACTCAGACCCCGACCAGCACCCCCACGGACACCCCGACGGCGACGCCCACCGACACTCCGACCGAGACGCCCACGGCCACTCCGACGGATACGCCGACGCTGACCCCGACCAGCACCCCCACCGACACCCCGACGGCGACGCCCACCGACACTCCGACCGAGACGCCGACGGCGACTCCGACGGATACGCCACCGACCCCGACTCAGACCCCGACCAGCACCCCCACCGACACCCCGACGGCGACGCCAACCGACACTCCGACCGAGACGCCCGACGGCGACTCCGACGGATACGCCGACTCAGACCCCGACCAGCACCCCGACCGACACCCCGACGGCGACGCCAACCGACACTCCGACTGAGACGCCGACGGCCACTCCGACGGATACGCCGACTCAGACCCCGACCAGCACCCCCACCGACACCCCGACGGCGACGCCAACCGACACTCCGACCGAGACGCCGACGGCCACTCCGACGGATACGCCGACTCAGACCCCGACCAGCACCCCCACCGACACCCCGACGGCGACGCCCACCGACACTCCGACCGAAACGCCGACGGCGACGCCGACGGATACGCCGACGCTGACCCCGACCAGCACCCCCACCGACACCCCGACGGCGACGCCAACCGACACTCCGACCGAGACCCCGACGGCGACTCCGACGGATACCCCGACGCAGACCCCGACCAGCACCCCGACCGACACCCCGACGGCGACGCCAACCGACACTCCGACTGAAACGCCGACGGCGACTCCGACGGATACGCCGACTCAGACCCCGACCAGCACCCCCACGGACACCCCGACGGCGACGCCAACCGACACTCCGACCGAGACGCCGACGGCCACTCCGACGGATACGCCGACTCAGACCCCGACCAGCACCCCCACCGACACCCCGACGGCGACGCCAACCGACACTCCGACCGAGACGCCGACGGCCACTCCGACGGATACGCCGACTCAGACCCCGACCAGCACCCCCACGGACACCCCGACGGCGACGCCAACCGATACTCCGACTGAGACGCCCGACGGCGACTCCGACGGATACGCCGACGCTGACCCCGACCAGCACCCCCACCGACACCCCGACGGCGACGCCAACCGACACTCCGACTGAGACCCCGACGGCGACTCCGACGGATACACCGACGCTGACCCCGACCAGCACCCCCACGGAGACTCCGACGGCGACGCCAACCGACACTCCGACTGAAACGCCCACGGCCACTCCGACGGATACGCCGACTCAGACCCCGACCAGCACCCCCACGGACACCCCGACGGCGACGCCAACCGACACTCCGACTGAGACGCCGACGGCGACTCCGACGGACACCCCAACGGCGACGCCAACCGACACTCCGACTGAAACGCCCACGGCCACTCCGACGGACACGCCGACTCAGACCCCGACCAGCACCCCAACCGACACCCCGACGGCGACGCCCACCGACACTCCGACTGAGACCCCGACGGCGACTCCGACGGATACCCCGACGCTGACCCCGACCAGCACCCCCACGGAGACTCCGACGGCGACGCCAACCGATACTCCGACTGAAACGCCGACGGCCACTCCGACGGATACGCCGACTCAGACCCCGACCAGCACCCCACGATACCCGACTGAGACCCCGACGACGACTCCGACGGATACGCCGACGCTGACCCCGACCAGCACCCCCACCGACACCCCGACAGCGACGCCAACCGACACTCCGACTGAGACGCCGACGGCCACTCCGACGGATACACCGACGCTGACCCCGACCAGCACCCCCACGGACACCCCGACAGCGACGCCAACCGACACTCCGACTGAAACGCCGACGGCGACTCCGACGGACACGCCGACGCAGACCCCGACCAGCACCCCCACGGACACCCCGACGGCGACGCCCACCGACACTCCGACTGAAACGCCCACGGCCACTCCGACGGATACGCCGACTCAGACCCCGACCAGCACCCCAACCGACACCCCGACGGCGACGCCCACCGACACTCCGACTGAGACCCCGACGGCGACTCCGACGGATACACCGACGCTGACCCCGACCAGCACCCCCACGGAGACTCCGACAGCGACGCCCACCGACACTCCGACTGAAACGCCGACGGCCACTCCGACGGACACGCCGACTCAGACCCCGACCAGCACCCCCACCGACACCCCGACGGCGACGCCAACCGACACTCCGACCGAGACGCCCACGGCCACTCCGACGGATACGCCGACTCAGACCCCGACCAGCACCCCGACCGACACCCCGACGGCGACGCCAACCGACACTCCGACTGAGACGCCCACGGCCACTCCGACGGATACGCCGACTCTGACCCCGACCAGCACCCCGACTGACACCCCGACGGCGACGCCAACCGACACTCCGACTGAAACCCCGACGGCGACTCCGACGGATACGCCGACTCAGACCCCGACCAGCACCCCCACGGAGACCCCGACGGCGACGCCAACCGACACTCCGACTGAAACGCCCACGGCCACTCCGACGGATACGCCGACTCAGACCCCGACCAGCACCCCGACCGACACCCCGACGGCGACGCCCACCGACACTCCGACTGAAACGCCCACGGCGACTCCGACGGATACGCCGACTCAGACCCCGACCAGCACCCCCACGGAGACTCCGACAGCGACGCCAACCGACACTCCGACTGAAACACCGACGGCGACGCCGACGGATACCCCGACTCAGACCCCGACCAGCACCCCGACAGCGACGCCAACCGACACTCCGACTGAAACACCGACAGCGACTCCGACGGACACGCCGACCGAGACGCCGACGGCGACTCCGACGGACACCCCAACGGCGACGCCCACTGACACTCCGACTGAGACGCCCACGGCCACTCCGACGGACACGCCGACTCAGACCCCGACCAGCACCCCCACGGACACCCCGACGGCGACGCCAACCGATACTCCGACTGAGACGCCCACGGCCACTCCGACTGAAACGCCCACAGCGACTCCGACGGATACACCGACTCAGACCCCGACCAGCACCCCCACGGACACCCCGACGGGTACACCAATCCCCTGTGATCTCGAGGTGACGAAGCAGTGCTTGATTGAGCCTTCGGATGGAGACCTCGCCTGCCAGGCGAAGATCGCCGCCACGACACTGCGCTACATCGGTCCAGACGTGTACGGCGCGACGGTGCAGTTTGTCAGCAAGACCGGCGCAACCGCAACGTACACCAACGTCGACCTCATCTCCGGCGTAACCGTCCTGACTGGTCAAAACGGCTTCACGATCGATGCGGCCGCCAGCAATCTCGGCGACCTCGGTCCGATGCTCGACGTCTTCATCAATGGCCACGACGTCGTCAATGGCGTGGACCAGGAACTCCATACCAGTTGCTCCACTCCGTACGTCGCTGGACAGCCCGCCCCTCTCAACAATCCAAAGGGTGATCCGTCACCGAATTGGTTCGTCGAAAACTTCCGCGACAAGTTGGGCAACTACGTATCCATTCCGACACCGCCGACCCCATCGTCCAACTGCACAATCGATGTACCGGAGCCGCCGCACTGCAAAGGCGCCGTGAAAGCACTGAGCTTGCGCTACCTTGGCGGCGACTGCAGCCAGACGACCAATGACCAATACGGAAACGTTCAGTGCAGCGGTGACGCAGACTCCACCGCCCCGGCGCGTATCGTCGTCCGACAGGGCAGCGACATCTTCCTCGACACCGGCAGTCCCGCTGACGTTCAGCTGGGAGACATCGTCACCGCCACCGCGGCGGCGGCCGGCCAGCAAGAGTTCCCGACCCAGACCACGATCGAAGTCTTCGATGACACCAACACGTTGCTCCAGAGCCTGACGATCTACACGTCTTGCATGAAGCCCCTGAATCTCGCCGATCACTTCGGGTCGGTGGAAGTGACCGCGCTGAGCACGACCCTCGGCGGCGACGTATCTCTGGGCGCCAACGTGACGTATATCTACACCATCACGAACACCGGTCCGGTCGGTGTCAGCAGTGTCGACGTGGTCGACGACGTGCTCGGTACGATCCCCGGCAGCCCGATTGCATCGATCTCCCCCAGCCAGAGCGTAATGCTGACGACGTCCGCGTTCGTCTCCGAGAACACCACCAATACCGTCACCGTCACCGGCGACACGGCGGAGGGCCAGAGCTGCGGCGCGACGGATACGGCTACGGTGACGGTCACCCCGCCGAACTGCGGTGACGGCGAGGTCGAAATGCCGGAAACCTGCGACCCCCCCGGCTCCCCAGCCGGCGACAACGGAAACCTCTGCACGGATGGGTGCACATCCTGCGGCGACGGCATCGTTCAGAACGGTGAAGAGTGCGACGATGGAAACGGCGTAAACGGTGACGGCTGCAACAACGACTGTACGTTTTCCGTTCTGTGCGACAATCCGACGGTCATCGATTTCGAGGGCCTCCCGGCCGGCGAAATCGTCGATGAACAGTACTCGTCACTGGGCGTTCACGTATCGACCGTGAACAGCGGCGGTGGCCCGAATCTCGGTGTGATCTTCGACAGCTCGAATCCGACCGGAGGAGATCCCGACCTCGGAACTCCGAACCAGGACTTCGGCGGTCCTGGCGTCGGAGCGGGCGGCGGCTCTGGCCAGCCCGGCGAGAACAGCCTCGCCCAGGGCAACGTCCTCATCATTCAGGAAAACGGCGGGGACGGCGACGGGAACGGCATCATCGATGTGGCGCCCGACGACGAAGCGGGCGGGGGAACGATCACTTTCACCTTCGATTATCCGACGGCCATCGTCAGCGTCGGGGTCCTGGACATCGACGAGCTGAGCTTGGGCACGATCGTGGCCCTCGATGCGTCGAACCAGGTCATCGCCACAGCGAACATGCAGGACTTCGGCAACAACTCGTTCCAGGTGGTGACGCTGAACGCGCCAAACGTCCGCACGTTGAAAATCATCTTCCCGGGCAGCGGAGCAGTCACCGATCTGGTGCTCTGCCTTCCGGAAATCCCGACAGCAACCCCCACTGTGACCGCGACGCCGACGCAAACCGCGACGGCAACGTCGACCAAGACCGCCACCAAAACGGCGACCCCAACCAGCACACCAGCCGCGACGGCGACGACGACGAAGACGCCGGTCAGCACCACCACGGCAACTGTGACGGCAACGGCGACCGCGACGGCGAACTCGACGGCAACGGCGACCAAGACCGCCACCAAAACAGCGACCCCAACCAGCACACCGACCCGGACGGCGACGCCGATTCCGGGAGAATTCTGCGCGCAGGGAACGCCGACCCGGATCCCCACCCCGAGCTTCACGCCGCGCTACGGCTGTACCTCGACGCCTCCGACGGGAGTCCTGAGCGCGACGATCAGCAGCAACGGCGGCCTGACCAGCGCACAGTTCATCAACAGCTCCTCGAGCTGCAGCTATCCGATCGGCCTGGCCGCCTATAAGAAGTTCGACGGCAACATCGACAACCAGGAGCTCTTCTCCTACGACTTGGCGGTGATTCCCCCCAACTCGACACTGACCCTCAGCGTCGAGAGCGTGAGCTGCGCCTACCAGAGCGACGCTTTCTTCGGCGACCTGATCCTCTCCTTCGCCGGCGGCGTCCGCTACAATTCGCGTCTGCTGACGGCCGTCCATTTCAACGGCACCGACTACTGCAGCGTGCACTGCCAGACGGCTTGCAGCGTCGACCCGGATGGGACGTATATCGACGTGGAGGCTCCCAGCGCGGTCATCAACTCCGGCGCCACCTACTCCTTTGCGGGGATCGGAACGTCGCAGTCGGGATTCGTCGGAACCGGGTACCTCGACGCTGGTACCACGACGCAGAACCAGCTCGACTTCAGCGACGTGAACACGCACCCGGGGAGCTACCAGCGCTACGATTACGTGGTGAGCTTCGCTTCGACCGGGATCTACAACTTCTGGATTCGCGGTTATGCGCCCGACGGCTCATCGAACTCCGTCTTCGTCGGTCTCGATGGTGTGGCCGTCGGTGCACTCGCCGAGAACCAGTACAGCCAGTGGGTGTGGACCAAGGACATTCAGAACGGGGCCAACCAGGTCACCGTGAACAGCACCGGGTTCCACACGATCAGCGTCTGGCGGCGGGAAGCGAGTCACCTGCTCGACGGCATTTATCTGACCACGAAGACGACGACCCCCTCGGGCGGAATCCCCGGCGGCGCAGGCCTCTGTGCCGATGCACCGACCCCGACACCGACGCCCCAGGTCGACACCCCAACGCCAACCGCGACGCCGACGCAAACCGCGACGGCAACGTCGACCAAGACCGCCACCAAAACGGCGACCCCAACCAGCACACCAGCCGCGACGGCGACGACGACGAAGACGCCGGTCAGCACCACCACGGCAACTGTGACGGCAACGGCGACCGCGAACTCGACGGCAACGGCGACCAAGACCGCCACCAAAACAGCGACCCCAACCAGCACACCGACCCGGACGGCGACGCCGATTCCGGGAGAATCCTGCGCGCAGGGAACGCCGACCCGGATCCCCACCCCGAGCTTCACGCCGCGCTACGGCTGTACCTCGACGCCTCCGACGGGAGTCCTGAGCGCGACGATCAGCAGCAACGGCGGCCTGACCAGCGCACAGTTCATCAACAGCTCCTCGAGCTGCAGCTATCCGATCGGCCTGGCCGCCTATAAGAAGTTCGACGGCAACATCGACAACCAGGAGCTCTTCTCCTACGACTTGGCGGTGATCCCACCCAACTCGACACTGACCCTCAGCGTCGAGAGCGTGAGCTGCGCCTACCAGAGCGACGCTTTCTTCGGCGACCTGATCCTCTCCTTCGCCGGCGGCGTCCGCTACAATTCGCGTCTGCTGACGGCCGTCCATTTCAACGGCACCGACTACTGCAGCGTGCACTGCCAGACGGCTTGCAGCGTCGACCCGGATGGGACGTATATCGACGCGGAGGCTCCCAGCGCGGTCATCAACTCCGGCGCCACCTACTCCTTTGCGGGGATCGGTACGTCGCGGTCGGGATTCGTCGGAACCGGGTACCTCGACGCTGGTACCACGACGCAGAACCAGCTCGACTTCAGCGACGTGAACACGCACCCGGGGAGCTACCAGCGCTACGATTACGTGGTGAGCTTCTCTTCGACCGGGACCTACAACTTCTGGATTCGCGGTTATGCGCCGGACGGCTCATCGAACTCCATCTTCGTCGGCCTCGATGGTGTGGCCGTCGGTGCACTCGCCGAGAACCAGTACAGCCAGTGGGTGTGGACCAAGGACATTCAGAACGGGGCCAACCAGGTCACCGTGAACAGCACCGGGTTCCACACGATCAGCGTCTGGCGGCGGGAAGCGAGTCACCTGCTCGACGGCATTTATCTGACCACGAAGACGACGACCCCCTCGGGCGGAATCCCCGGCGGCGCAGGCCTCTGTGCCGATGCACCGACCCCGACGCCGACGCCCCAGGTCAGCACCCCGACGCCAACCAAGACGCCGCAGCAAACCGCGACCGGCACAGCTGTCGTCACCGCCACCAAAACACCGACGCGCACCCCCGTATCACCGAGCACGCCCACACCCAGCTCGACACCGAGCTGGACACCGACGGCAACACCAACGGCAACCGGGACACCGTCAAACGCCTGCAGCGGGTCCTGCTACGCGGTGGAGTTCGTCGGGAAGCTTCCTACCGGTCGCGGAGTGACCATCGTCGGCTGGCGCATCATCAACAACTGCCAGAGTGCTCTCAGCTACGTGGCGTTCGAGCTGCCCGGAGGGACCTCCTGCACGTACCCATCCAATCAGTCGACGTACAGCGCACCCAGCGGACGTCACTATGGGGTCGAGAATCCGACGAATAACCCGTTCCACAGCATCAAGTTCGAGTCGCTCGACGAGGGACCGAAGAATGGCGATTCCGACGTCTTCGTCTACGGAGTCCCGGGAAGCTTCGATCCCGATGCCACACTCCGGATTCAGACCAAGAGCGGAGATGTGATCGAGACGTTCACGGTGACGGCGAATCAGTGCGGCTCATAGATCTCTCCCGAGATCAGTACCGCGGACCTGGTTTGACAAGAACATGGCCCGCGTATAGGGGAAGGGCGGCAATAGGATGAGCCGCGCCAGGTGAGTGCGCGCCGACCTTGGGTAGAGGAGATGAAGATGAGGTATTCCCTGCCGATTGCCACCCTTTTGGTGGCAGCTTGGTTTGTCATGGGCGCTCAGCGGGTGATTGCCGCGGAGGAGATCATCGACAATTTCGATAACGCGACAAATACCGCCTTCGTCTCGGGCACGCAGGTGGCGGCAACCAATATCGGCGTTCCGGAAACGAAAGAGGACATGAGCCTACCCGATGTAGCCGGTGGGTCTCGTGAACTGACGGTGAGCGTTCAGGGCAATGGCGTCCCGGGCTCCCTGTTCGCCACGGCGGGCATCGATTCGCTTCAGAGCCTCTTCATCCTCTCCGACGACCCGCTGGTGGACGGCCGCGTCATCGTCAAGTACGACGGGAACGGCGCTGGACTGAATAGAAGCCTGTCTTTCGCGCAGGGTCTCCGCGTCAATGTCGCCAATGCCGATGGTCCTTGCGTGGAAATGGGCGGCACGGAGATCATCATGACGCTCGTCGATGACAACCATGTGAGCGCCTCTTCGACCAAAATGTTACCTCAGAGCGGCGGCCCGACCCCAATCGACTTCCCGTTCTCCGACTTTGCAAGCATAGATGTCACGAGACTCTTCAGTGTCGAGGTGGACGTCAACCCATTGAATCCCCTGGGCGCCTGCGATCTTCGGTTCGACGTCATCATCACATTCGGAACGCCCTTGACGGAAACGGCATGCGGCGACGGCCTAGACAACGACAATAATGGTCTGACCGATTGTCAGGATCCAGCCTGCTTCGATTCGACGCTGTGCGTGGCCCCAGCCCCGACTCTTTCGCCGCTCATGGTCGGAATCCTCGTGGTCTGCCTCGGTATGATGGGGGCCCTGGGAATCATCCGGCTGCGGAGAACCATGCACGCGACAATGGTCCGGCGCTAGATCAGATCATTTGGCCCGATCGAAAGAGGGCGGCGGGAGATCGACTCTCCCCCGCCCTCTTTTTTTTGCCCTGCCCGGGAGTCGTCGATCGACCGGGGGCGCCGTCTCCGCCTTGCCGAACATCAGCGCGTCTGGCTGGTCATGTCGCAGGACGTTCACGCGTGCCGAGCTAGCGTTCGGCACCGCGAAGGGCGGCACCCCGCTCAAAGAGCTTCTCCGCAGTGCGTCGTCAAACTCTCGCGATTCACACCTTCGTTAAAGATGTAACACGGGCAGTTTCGAACGAATTCCCCTTCCGCCTTCGATCCGGCCTGTGAGGCGAGTGGCATGTCGCTCGCTGAACCATCCAGCGCAACGAATGGAGAGAAGTGAATGCGATCTCTACTCATAGCGCTTGGCCTGATCCTGATCGAGCTGCTTGCCGGGCCGACGGCACACGGCACGACCTTCATCCGCATGTCGGAGGAAGAGCTCGCTGAGCGTTCGACGGCCGCCGTGATCGGATGGGTGGAGCAGATCGAAACCGCGGCCGACACACAAAGCGACGGCATCAACACGTACGTACACATCCAACCCGACCAGGTCATCTTTGGCTACCTGCCGGAAGGGGAAGTCGTCCTCCGGCAGCCCGGGGGCGTTCTGGACGGAAAGATCGAGAAGATCTTCGGCAGCCCCGAATACTCGACCGGCCAGGAAGTTCTCGTCTTCCTGACCACGGGCGCCGACGGCGTACTGCAAACCACGGCCATGGCGATGGGAAAGTACGACGTAGACTTCGACCCCTCCGGGCTGCTGAAGGTCACCCGCAAGCTCGACGAGGGCGTCGCGGTTCTGGATCGCGTGTCGGGGCACCTGATCACGGATCCGGCCCCCGATGCCCATGACCTGGGACGATTCATCGACACACTTCAGAAGGCTGCGCGCGCGGGGCGGACCGGTGCACACCGGGTCACGCGAGCTCGGCCCATCCGCCTCATTCCCCCGGAAATGGAGTCGGTTTCGCTGCGCGAGCAGAGCAGCTCATTCACCTTCCTCAGCTCACCCTCCCGCTGGTTCGAGCCGGACAGCGGAGACGTAGTCGCCTTCCGCATCGATCCAACTGGCGACGCCAAGGTCGGTCCGTCGGATTCGCACCAGGCGATTCTGGATGCCTTCGCCGCGTGGACGAACGTTCCTTCCGCCGCCATCCGACTCGTCGACGGCGGCTCGACGGACCCGGTAACGTTCGCGGGCTGCAGCGGCGGGAACCGCATCGTCTTCAATGACCCCTTCGACGAGATCACCGATCCCGTCGTTTGTGGAGGCGTCCTGGCCATCGGTGGATTTTGCGCATCAGCGGAAACTCGCACCGTCAACGGCACGGAGTTTCGGCGTATCAGGGTCGGCAAGGTGACCTTCAACAACGGCTGGTCCAACTGCGTCGGTTGGAACAAGTGCAACCTCTCCGAAGTGGCGACTCACGAGCTCGGACACACACTGGGGTTCGGTCACTCTACGGACGTCGCGGCGACCATGTACGCCAACGCCCACTTCGACGGTCGCTGCGCGAGCCTGCGCGACGACGATATCTCGGCGGCCACCTTCAGCTATCCGGTGATCGCCGGGGCGGCGCCGAGTAGCACACCGACCGCCTCGCCAAGCCCGACGACAGTCGTGACACCGACCCAGGCTCCGACGGCAACCCGCGACACCGGCGTCCACTCCCACGACGACCCCACAACGGACTGCCACGCCGACCTGGACCCCGACCGCGACCTCCACCCGCACGCCGACCAGAACGCCCCCCTCCACATCCACCAGCAGTCCAGAGCCGACTCCTGCGTCCACGGCCACTTCGACCACACTCCCGACGCTCACGGCGACGGCGACGACCGCAGCGACGACGACTCCCACCGACAGAGCACCCGCGCCGGTCGGCGTGAACGGTCACATCCGCTACTACAGCGCGAATGGCGGTGTACCGGGCGCGATCGTTCGCCTACACGGCAGCATCGAGGAGAGTACACAGACCGCCAACGACGGGGAGTACGACTTCACCGGCATCCCGCCCGGCACCTGGGAGCTCGAGCCCGTCAAGACGAACGATTCTCGCTCTGGAGTCAGCGCGCTCGACGCCGCATACGTGCTCCAGGCCCTAGTCGGCCTCCGACAGCTCGACCCGCTTCAACGTCTGGCTTGTGACGTCACGGGCGATGGCAGCATCACATCCCTCGACGCAGCCCGCATCCTCCAGTTCACGATCGGAATGGCGGCGCGTCTGCCCGTGGCCGAGAGCTGTGCGACTGACTTCGCCTTCGTGCCGGTGCCGGACGCCACCAGCGATCAGTTGCTGGTCAACCCCGAATTCAACGCCGGCAGCTGCCAGTACGGCAAGATCATGCTCGAGTCGCTCGACGTCGCGGCGCAGAATCAGGACTTCAACGCGGTCCTTTTCGGGGACTGTACCGGGAACTGGCAGTCGAGCCAGGGCAGCTCGGCCTTGCTTTCGACAGGCGACCAGCCGACTGTCCGTTTCGGTCGCCTGCACCGAGTTCGCCGCCATCGGGCGCGCCTCCGCCTCTACGTGCGCTCCCGTAAGCCGTTCAACGCGCTCGAGGCAAGTCTCCATTTCGACGCCGACCAGCTCGCTCCTGCCGTCGTTCAAACACGGCGGGCAGCGAAAGGGGCCTTGCTTCAGTTCGATGTTCCGCAGCGGGGAGTGCTCCGCATCGCGGTGGCGAGAGGAGAGGCCATCACGCAAAACGGCGCGTTGCTCTTCGTGGACTTCGACGTCCTCGGCCAACCGAACTCTCTGTCTCCGATCGGCAGCTCGCAGGTGACGGTGGACGAACAGCCAGCGGCGATCGCGCGCCGGCGCTGACCGGTAACGGCAATGGGTTCGTCAGCGTACGGTCACGACGATCCGCCGCTGCCTCGGTCCGTCGAGATCCACCAGCATGATCGCCTGCCAGCGCCCGAGCAGTAGCCGCCCAGCACGGACGGGGACCGTTTCGCCTGGTCCCAGAATCGATGCCTTGATGTGGGCAGCCGCGTTGTTGTCGATGCGATCGTGCCTCCACACTCCTTCCGGAATCGCCTGCGCCAGCGCGTCGAGAAGGTCTTCGCAGATGTTCGGGTCGTCGTTCTCATTGATCACGATCGCCGCCGTCGCGTGCGGGACGTAGACCGAGCAGAGGCCCTCGGCGAGGTTGGATTCCGCCACGACGGCCGCAACCTGTGTCGTGACGTCGATGATCTCGTACTGCCGTGTCGTGCGAACCTGCAGCTCCCGCTGCATCTCAAACCTTCCCGTCACATCCACGCGCCGCCGTCGACGCGCAGAATTTTACCCGTGATGAAGCGAGCGTCATCGCTCGCCAGATAGACCACGGCCCGACCGATGTCCTCCGGTTGACCGGCGTGACCCAAGGGAATCGAGCTGACCAACGCGTCTCCATGGAACTCCATGAGCCGGTCTCCCATGTCCGTCCGGATCAATCCGGGTGCGACGCAATTGACTCGAACGCCGGCCGGGGCGCACTCCTTGGCGAGAGCCTTGGTGAGCGCATTAACCCCCGCCTTGGCGACGAAGTACGGGGACCCGTACGGGCCACACATGTCAGCCCCGACCGACGAGATCAGAACGATCACTCCCGAACCGCGATCGACCAGGTGCTTCGCCGAGGCCTTGCACGTGTAGAAGGCACCGTGCAGGTCGACCGCGATCACGCGGTGCCAATGGTCGACATCGACATCCCATACCGCCTGCGCCCGCGAGGCGACGCCGGAATTGGCCACCACGACGTCGAGCCGTCCGAAGCGATCGAGCACCTCCGCCACCATCGACGACACAGCCGGCCATTCGGCAACGTCGGCCTGAACGGCGAACGCTCGCCGACCCAAACGCTCGATCTCCTCCACCGTCGCACGGGCCGCCGCTTCGTCGCGACGGTAGTTCACCGCAACGTGCGTCCCTTCCCGGGCGAGCTCGATGGCGATGCCACGACCGATACCGCGCGAACCGCCGGTCACGAGGGCGAACTTGTCCTCCAGCTTCCCCATGTACCGTCCTTCCTACCGGCGCGGTGGCAGGTGGAGCAAGCCCGCCGTCAGTGGAGGGTCAGGTCAGGCAGCTCGATTCCGAGCGACGTGAGAAGACGCTGCATGCGCTGCATGAGACGGTTGGCGTCCGCAATCAGAGCCCGGCGCAGGCCGGGCTTGGTCGTTCTCGCACACCAGTCGCGCAGCGCCTGCAAGTCCCGGCACAGGGCCACGATCTGGCCGCGCCCGCTCGCGCCGAGACCGCCGCGCGGATCGTTGATCAGCGCTTTCCATCGCTCCAGACGCGAGTCGATGGCATTGATCGCCAGATCCAACGTGCCCTCGTCCCCTGCAGCGCCTTGCCGCGGCCTCGCCGATGATGTCGGCACCCGTACCGATGCTCGCTCGGCCTTCCCGGCGGAGCCGTCGCGCGTGGCGCCGAACCCGTACTTGCGCAGGACGCCGACGACCGCCCCGCGCACCCTGACCCTCTCCCCCTCGACGACGAAGGGCAGCATCTCGGGATTGGCGGGTTGCAGGCGTACCTGTCCGTCCGCGGTCCGAAAGAGCTTCTTCACGGTGACGCGGCCGTCGACCTCGGCCACCACCGTCCTGCCGTTGTCCGCTGTCTCGCACGGCTCGACGATCAGATAATCGCCGTCCCGGATCCCCGCATCGACCATCGACTGCCCGCGCACCCGGAGAGCGAACACCTTTCTCCCGTTCCAAAGGGATTCGGGAACGTCCAGACTCTCCTCGACAGAGAATACCTCCAGCGGTTGTCCGGCGGCGACCTCACCGAGGAGTGCGATCCGCATCGTCCCCTCGGGCTCCCAAGACTCAGTGCTGAGATCCATTTTCGCCTCCCTTTCGCCATCCATATGCGAAGATGAGGCGAAGGTCAACCGGTCAATTCGCTGCCTTTGGAAAGCTAGGCAGTCCGAGCTCACTGCGTGCGGCGGGGCTTACGGGCGACCAACTCGATCATGGTTCCCTGGGCGGCGTCGGGGTGCAGAAACTGGATGCGCATGTCGGGCCCTTCCCTCACGCCGTCGATCAGCGGTAGCCCCTGTGCGCTCAGCTGCTCCGCGACTGCGTCCACGTCCGCGACCCGCAGCCCGATGTGGTAGATGCCGGAGTGACGGTGCGGCAGGAAACGCACCATGGTGTGCTCGGGGTCGCGCGCCTCAATCAGCTCCAGCTCGGTCTCCCCGACTCGAATGCAGGCGCGGCGGATCGGCGGATCCTCTCGCGTCTCGATCGGTCCCGCCGCGAGCCCGAGCGTCTCGACATAAAAGCGCAGAGCCGCGTCCAGGTCGACGACCAGAATCCCGATGTGGTCGATCCCGGTGACCATGTCAGCCCGCACTCCGCTTCTGCCGGTCGGCCACGACACCGAGCAGCAGCAAGGTCGCCCCGTTGAGACCGAGAAAACCACCGCAGATACTACCGCCGATCAGAAACACATGCCTGGTAAACGCGACGAAGTATTGCATGTCGTACATTGCGTTGCCCGGGTTGCGCTCGTGATAGAGAGCGGCCTTTCTAAAGTCCGCATCCCGGATGGTGAACGTGGCGAACACGACCACGGCCGCCAGGCCGATGGCCAATAGGAACGAACCGATCAGCTTGGATGCCCGGGCCATGCGCGTTCCTCTTCAATCACGGGGGCCGTCGCTGTCCTATGCCGCGATCCCGTACCGGTAGATTTTCAGGCGAGCAAGGCGGCCCTTGTCGTATCCCTTCCATTTGGCCGCCGGCACATCCTCGGGCCCGACTGCCCGAAATCCCTCTCGTTCGAAGAACGCCTGGGCACGTTGCTCCGATGTGCACGCGAATACATAGCGCAGTCGAAGGGACCGCGCCTCTTCCAGAACACGCGCCACCAGGCGCCCGCCCACACCCTCGCCCTTGAAGCGAGTGATCGTGTAGAGACCGACGATCTCGCCGACTCGGTCACGCGAGTACTGTTCCGTCTCTAGCCCGCACACGCCGGCGAAATGGTTGGCGCCGATAGTCGCACCGAAACCGTTCAACATGATCCGCGCGGTCTCGGCCGGACCGCGCGGCTTGAGGTATCCTTCACGCTGGCCGCGGGCGATCAACCGCTCGATTTCCTCGAAGTCGTCGATGCCTAGTCGCTCGATGCGACAGTAGTCCTCGAGAGTGAAGAGCGTTCCCGATCCTTCGTAGGTGTAAAGCTCGCGCGCCAAGCCGTCGAGCGCGCAGACGTTGACCGCCTTCACTCCCTGTCGCAGCGCTGACTGAATGGCTTCGAGCGTGATTCTACGCCCCGCCAGCCCCGCCCATTCTGCCTGACCGGCGCGCAGAACGGCGGTGAGCATCGCATCGTCCATGAAGGAGAGATTCCCTGCCGTCGTCGAGGAGACGCCACCGGCGGGCTCGATGATGACCAGTTTGTGAACCCGCAGACGGCCCGCGAGGGACTGCGCGCTAGCCAATAGTGCGGCCGCGTCCACCATGCCGACGATCACAGGCTGCTTGCGCAGGACCTGCCAGACCGTCTGCAGAAGCGCCTCGGAGCCGTTCTTCACCGCGGTCGGGCTGAGGTCGATGAAGCAGTCGCCAGCGCGGCGTCGTCCACCGGCGGCAGGGAAGTAGTGGATCGTCTCGTCGTTCAACAAAAAGCGCTGCAGGCGCCTGCGAACGCGCTGCAGGCGCGTCGCGGCCTCCGGCAGCCCCGCCGGGGCGCCGAGGAGGATGATCACGCGGCTGTCGTTGGCGATCAACTCCCCCGCGACTCGCCCCAGCACCTCGAATCCCCCGGGTCGTTCGCAGTCCGCGAGCGCGACAGCGAAGCACAGGGTATGAGCGCGAAACTCGTCCAGGTAGAAGGTCTTCTCCCCGAACGCCTCCCCCAGCACAGGCTTTCGCGCGGCACTCGCCATCGAAATACCCTACCACAAGCCCGCACGGTGCCAAGAACCGATCGCCTTGCCCCCAGACGGCGGCCAAACTACAAGCGTCCACCATGTATCGCGTCTTTGTCCTCGCCGCGCTGCTTCTGCCTAGCCATCCCGCTTCGGCAGCGAGCGTTCACGGCGACCACGGCATGGTCGCGTCCGAGCACCGGCTGGCTTCGGAAGCGGGCCTTCGCATGCTGCAGCAGGGCGGCAACGCCGTCGACGCGGCGATCGCCACGTCCCTCGCCGTGGGAGTCGTCAACCCGACCTCTTGCGGGATCGGCGGAGGCGGCTTCATGCTGATCTTCGATCGGCGGCGGCGCGAGGTGTTCGCTCTCGACTATCGAGAGAGCGCGCCGGCGGCGGCGACACGCGACATGTTCGTCCGCAACGGCGCCGCCGTCCCGGACCTGAGTCTTCACGGAGGGCTGGCCGTAGCCGTACCAGGCGAGGTCGCGGGTCTAGCGGCCGCGCTGAAGCGCTTCGGCACCCTGCCTTTGCGCACGGTGTCTCAGCCGGCGATCGAGTACGCACGCGACGGGTTCCCGGTAGAGGCCCATCTGGCCGAGGCCATCTCACGCAACGTCGAGCGCATCCGGGAACAACCGGCACTCGCCGCAATCCTGCTCCAGCCCGACGGAACTCCTCTGCAGACCGGTCAGATGCTGCGCCAACCAGACCTGGCCCGCACTCTGGAGGTGATTGCCGAGGAAGGGCCCCGGGCCTTCTACGAGGGGCCGGTCGCCGCAGCCATCGCTAGCGCCGCACGCAACGACGGAGGCGTACTCGAACGCGAAGACCTCGCCGCATATCGTCCGATTTGGCGGAAGCCTCTCAGAGGGCGCTTGCGTGGCTATGAGATCTACGGCATGCCACCGCCCAGCTCGGGGGGAGGCGTGATCCTGACCGTCCTGAACCAGCTTCGCGCCGACGATCTGACGGCGCTCGGACAAGGGTCGTGCACCTATCTCCACCTTCTCGCCGAGTCGATGCAATTCGCCTTCGCCGACCGAGCCGCACTGTACGGCGACCCGGATTTTACCGACATCCCCCTCGCGAGATTGCTCTCCCCGACCCGTGGCCTGCGCCTGCGCCGACTGCAGAGTGCGGCAACCACGTTCTCGCCGCGCTTCTATGGTGATTTCGTCACCGGCAGCGACGACGGCACATCACATCTCTCGGTGGTCGACCCACAAGGCAATGCCGTCGCCTGCACGACCAGCATCAACACCACGTTCGGTTCCATGGTCGTCGCCGGAGGTACCGGCATCATCCTGAACAACACCATGGACGACTTCTCCGCCCAGCCCGGAGCGCCGAACGTCTACGGACTGGTCGGCTCCGAGGCCAACGCGGTCGCGCCCCGCAAACGGCCGCTGAGCAGTATGAGCCCGACGATCGCGACGCACGGCGGAGAGGTGGCGGCCGTTGCCGGGGCCTCGGGCGGTCCGTTCATCATCAGCGCGACGCTCCAGGCGCTGCTCGACAGTCTGGTGTTCGGGCTGGACGCGGAAGCCGCCGTCTCGGCGCCGCGCATTCACCACCAGTGGATGCCGCCGGCTCTCCTGGTCGAGCCGGATATCGATGCCTTGAAACGCGTCGCCCTGCTCCGCCTCGGCTATCGGATCGTCGAGGTATCCGGCGTCGGCGCCGTGCAACTCGTCCTTCGCTCGCGGTCCGGCGGGCTGGAAGGTGCGGCGGACCCGCGCAAGGGCGGCCAAGCCGCCGGGTGGTGACCATGCCCCACTTGCGCAGCTTCTTATCTTCGCGCTGGTTCAAGGCGGCGCTCAGCGCCATCCTGCTCGCTGTTCTGATCTTCGGCACGAACCTCGAGGAGCTCGGGCATGCACTCGCCACAGCACATCCGGGCTGGCTCCTCGTCGCGCTGGGGGTCTACGTAGGGGGCGCGGCGTTGAGCGCCGCACGCTGGGGACTTCTGGCCCGCCCTCTCGGGTTCACGGAGCCCATGGGGCGTTTCTTGGCATACTTCTTCAGCGGCATGTTCCTCAACCTGTTCGGTCCGAGCACGGTTGCCGGAGACATCGGCCGCGCCCTGTTCCTCGCCCGCGGCAAACGCCGAATCTTGGCCTTCACCAGCGTCGTGGCACACCGGCTGACCGGCATGATCGCGCTCGTCTGGATCGCCGCGCTGGCAGTGCTGCTTCTGCCGGAGTATCCCCTGCCGCGAATCATCTATTGGGGTGCGTGGCTGATTCCGCCGTTGACGGTGTTCGCGTGGTTTCGCGGCTCGCTCTTTGCGGTCCGCTGGCTGCCCGTCGGACATCGAGTTCGCGTCTTCGTGGAACGCGACCTCGATCCGTACTGGAAAGACCACGCCCTGCTCGGCCTGTCGTTTCTCCTGGCCGGCTGCTTCCATTTGACGCAGATCGCGTCTCAAATCGTGGTCGCCTGGTCACTCGGCCTGCACCTGCCATGGTCGTTCTTTCTGATCTTCGTTCCCATCGTCAATCTCGCCAGCATGCTGCCGATCAGCTTCAGCGGGATTGGAGTACGCGAGGCGGGGTTCTGGTACTTCCTGCCGCTCGTCGGTGCCGACCCGGAACAGGCGATTGCTCTCGGTCTCCTCACCAGTGCGGTCGTGCTCGCCGGCGGATTGGTCGGCAGCCCGTTCTTCGTGGCGTTGCGGCGCGCGGGAGAAGCCCCCGTTGGCGGTGAGGCGAACACGACCGCAGACTGACTCCGCGCCGCCTCGCAGCCGGACATCAGCGGGCAAAGGCGTTGCCCAGCATGATCGTCTCCTGACGGCGCGCGCCGACCGAGACCATCAAGCTGGGAGTGCCGGTGAGATCCTCCAGATAGCGCACGTACCGAAGCGCGTTGGGAGGGAGATCGTCCAAGGTGCGCGCGCGGCAGAGCGGCTCGTCCCACCCCGGAAGGTCCTCGTAGATCGGCCTGGCGTTCTGGAGCACGTTCGCGCTGGCGGGAAACTCCTCGATGCGTTTGCCCCCGAACTCGTAGGCGACACAGACGCGGATCTTCTTCAGACCGGTCAACACGTCGAGCTTGGTGATGGCAAGCCCGGTGAGACCGTTCAAGCGCACTGCCTGGCGGGCGACGACCGCATCGAACCAACCGCAGCGGCGCGGCCGGCCCGTGGTCGCGCCGAATTCGCCGCCGTCCTGTTGCAGCTTGCGCCCGAGATCGTCGAGCAATTCGGTCGGAAACGGGCCGCTGCCGACGCGGGTCGAGTAAGCCTTGGTGATTCCCACGACCGCGGTGATACGGTTGGGAGCGATGCCGGCGCCCGTGCACACCGCTCCCGCTACGGTGTTCGACGAGGTGACGTAGGGATAGGTACCGTGATCGACGTCGAGCATCGTACCCTGCCCTCCCTCGAACAGGACGCGACGACCGGCCGCGAGCGCACGGTCGAGATATAGGCTGGCATCGATGACCATCGGGGCCAGGCGTTCGCGCATGCCTTCGTACTCGGCGAGGATCGCTTCGTAGTCCAGCGCCTTCTCCTTCAGGATCGTCCGGAGGTAGGCGTTCTTCTCCTCGATCGTCGCACGCAGCGCTTGGGCAAACATCCGCTCGTCGAGGAACTCGGCAAAACGGATACCGATCCGCGCCATCTTGTCTTCGTACGTGGGGCCGATGCCCCGACCGGTGGTTCCGATCCGGCCCTCGCCTCGCAACCGTTCCCGGGCCCGGTCGATGGCTCGGTGGTAGGGCATGATCAAGTGCGCCCGATCGCTGATCTTGAGCACACTCGGATCCTGCAACCGCCCCGCTTGCTGGAGGCTGTCGATCTCCGTCAACAGGGCGGCGGGGTCCACCACGACACCGTTTCCGATGACACAGATCTTACCGGGGTGAAGCACGCCCGAAGGCACGAGGTGCAGGACCGTCTTCTCGTCGTCGACGACCAGCGTGTGGCCCGCGTTGTTTCCGCCCTGGTAGCGAACCACCACGTCAGCGTGCTCGGCCAGGATGTCGACGACCTTGCCTTTCCCTTCGTCGCCCCACTGGGCACCCACCACCACTACGGCTGGCATCTATTCACCCGCTCTCGAGCCCGACTTCCGAGCCCCCGCCATGATTACAGCTCGAGTTGCTCCGCCGACACGATGTCTGGCAGGAGGCGGAGACGTTCCATCACTGCTGGCGGAATGCGTTCGTCGACGTGGACCAGAGAGATCGCCATGCCGCCCACGCGTTCGCGCCCGAGCTGAAGGCCGGCGATGTTGATCTTGCCCTCGCCGAGCAACATCCCAACGGCACCCACCACGCCCGGAACGTCGCGGTTGTGGAGCATCAAGATGTAACCTTCCGGCACGGCCTCCAGATAGAAGTCGTTGATGCGGACCAGGCGAACGACGTCTCGGCCAAAGACGGTGCCCGCAACGACGCTGCCACCACCTGCAGTCTTGACCGATACGGTGATCAGGTTGAGGTATCCCTTCGGCTGCGTAGTCTTCGATTCGACGACCTTGAGGCCCCGTTCACGAGCGATCTCGGGCGCGTTGACGTAATTCACCACGCTCGATTCCATCAGGCGGTCGAGCAGCCCGCGCAGCACGGCCAGCGTGATCGGTTGCAGATTCTCGCCCGCCAGATCCCCCGCGTACTCGATTCGCAGCTCGAGAGGAGCCTCCCGGAGCAGCTGCGACTGCAAGCTGCCGAGCTTCTCGCCGAGCAGAACGTAAGGGCCGAGGAACTCGCGCAACTCGGCGCTGACCGAAGGGAAGTTGACCGCATTGCGGATCTCGTTGACGGCCAGGAAGGCGACGACCTGCTCCGCGATCGCCACCGCGACGTTCACCTGCGCCTCGTCCGTGGCGGCGCCGAGATGGGGCGTGCAAATGACCCGATCGAGCTGCAGCAGCGGATGGTCCGTGGGGGGAGGTTCGCGTTCGAACACGTCCAGGGCCGCGCCCGCCAGGCGACCGGCGCGTAAGGCATCGGCGAGGGCTCCTTCGTCGACGATTCCGCCGCGCGCACAGTTGATCAGCCGAGCGGTCGGCTTCATCTTGGCCAGCGCCACCGCGTCGATGAGCCCCCGAGTCTCCTTGATGAGCGGCGTGTGGATCGAGACGAAGTCCGAACGCGCGTAGATCGTGTCGAGGTCGACCAGCTCCACGTCGAGTTCCTTGGCCTTCTCCTTGGTCAGAAATGGATCGTAGGCGATCACCCGCATGCCCAAGCCCTGGGCGCGCTCGGCGACCAGCCGGCCGATGTTGCCCAGGCCGATCACGCCGAGAACCTTGCTGAAGATCTCGGTGCCGATGAAGCGCGACTTTTCCCACTTGCCCGCCTTCATCGACGCCGTGGCCTGCGGAATGGAGCGCGCCAGAGCCAGCATCATGCTCACCGCGTGCTCGGCGGTGGTGATGTTGTTGCCCCCGGGGGTATTCATCACCACGATGCCGCGCCGCGTCGCCGCAACAACGTCGATGTTGTCGACGCCGATGCCGGCGCGACCGATGACGCGCAGGCGTTCCGCGACCGCGATGAGTTCGGCGGTCACCGTGGTCGAGCTGCGGATGATGAGGGCATCGGAGTCGCGGATGTGCTCACGGAGGTCTTCCGGGCTCAGCCCGACGCACTCGTCGACCTCCAAGTCCATCGTCCGGGAGGCCTGGCGAAGAACCTCCATGCCCTGCGGCGCCAGCTTGTCCGTCACGGAAACGCGCATCACCATATCGTCCCGGATCAGCCCGGCAGCGCAACCATCAGCTCGCTCTCGGCGGCACCAACGCCACGCCCGAGCTCCACCGCGTGACCGAAATGGCGCAGCGCCATCTCGAGGGCAGCGATCGCCGTGATGGTATCGAACCAGCCCATGTAACCGAGGTGCGCGATGCGAACGATCCGTCCCTTCAGCTGGTCCTGTCCGCCGGCAAATGTCACGCCCATTTTGTCGCGCAGATACGCGACGAGCTTGCCGCCGTCGATGTCCTCGGGGACGAAGACGCCCGTGACGGCCGGGCTCGGATTCTGCGGCGCGACCAGTCCCAGTCCGAGAGCACCCGCCGCCGCCCGCGTCGCCCGCGCCAGCAGCTCGTGCCTCGCGAAGACGTTGGGCAGTCCCTCTTCGCGAATCATCGCCAACGCCTCGCGCAGTCCGACGATCAACGAGATCGCCGGTGTGTACGCCGTCGTGTCCTTGGCCTGATTGCTGCGCTCGCGCGGCAGGTCGAAGTAGTAGCGGCGTTGACACGTCTTCTCGACCCGCGCCCAGGCGCGTTCGCTGAGGGCGATGAAGGCCAGTCCGGGGGGTAACATGAGCGCCTTCTGCGAGCCCGTGATCATGACGTCGATGCCCCACTCGTCCATGGGAAGATCGTACACGCCGACAGCCGTGATGCCGTCCACGACGAGGAGCACGTCGCGGACACGGGTGAGGGCGGCGATCTGCTCGATGGGATGGACGGCGGTGGTCGACGTCTCGCTCCCTTGAACGAGGACGCCGCGCGCGTTCGGGTGCTCGCGCAACGCCGCCTCGATCTGCTCCGGGCGCACGGCCTTGCCCCACTCGACGCAGATCTCGATCGGCGTCACACCGAAGGCGTCGGAGAGCTTCAGCCAGCGCTCGCCGAACTTGCCGCCGTTGACGACGAGCACCTCGTCCCCGGGCGAGAAGCAGTTGGCGATCGCGGCTTCCATGGCGCCGGTGCCGGAGGCCGCGAGCATCAGGACGTCCTGCTCGGTCTGAAACAGAGCCTGTAGCTCCCCGCGTACCTCGTGGAACAGTGCACTGAACTGAGGGGTGCGGTGGTGGGCGATCGGATGCGCCATGGCGAGGCGCACTCGCGCGGGGACCGGTGTCGGCCCCGGCGCAAGCAACATCTGCTTGATCACGGAAACCTCATGTGGGTTGCAAAAAAAAGCCTGAACCCCTTCATACCAGAGGCCCAGGCGTTCGGCCATCTGCCGGTCAGCACTCCCCCGTGGTTGATTCCACGCAGCGCCAGTCGTGCAAGACCAACGATGTGAGTCAGCTGCTTACCCGATCGTCCCCTGAGCTGTCAACGCGGGATCTGCGACGTCCGTGGAGTGTCCCGGGTGGAGAGTCGGACACGACCGCACCAGCGCGATCAGCGCCGATTCCCATTGTGCACCAGGGTCATGAATTCCTGGCGCGTCTCCTGATGCGAGCGAAACACGCCGAGCATCGCACTGGTCACGACGATCGAGTTCTGTTTCTCGACGCCCCGCATGCGCATGCACAAGTGCTCGGCTTGGAGAACAACGCCGACCCCGTGCGGGTCCAGCTCGTCCATCAGAATGTTGGCGATCTGCGTCGTCATACGCTCCTGCACCTGCAGCCGCCGGGCATACACCTCGACCAGGCGCGCGAGCTTGCTGATACCGACGATCCGACGCTTGGGGAGGTAGGCGACGTGCGCCTTGCCGAAGAACGGCAGGATGTGGTGCTCGCACATCGAAAAGAAGTCGAGGTCCTTGAGCACGATCATCTCCTGATAGTCCTCCGTGAAGAGGGCGCCGTTGATGACCGCCTTGGGATCCTCCTCGTAGCCTTTGGTCATGAACCGGAGGGCACGCGCCACCCGGTCCGGAGTCTTCAGCAACCCCTCCCGCGTAGGGTCTTCACCGAGCTCCACGAGCATCGCCCGAACGTGTTCCTGCATGGAATCCGCTGAATCCTTGTTCATGAGCGGATGTAGCCGATCGAGATCGATGGACAAGCGGCCAGTCGCCGCCTAGCGTGTGCGCCGCTCGACCGCCTTCACCTTCTGGTACTTCCGGTAGTCGTATCCGGTGGCCATGGCCATGAGCATGGCCTCCATCCCCCCTCGCGTTCCCGCCGGAGGATGAGCAGTCGTTCGTAAAAGTCCTGGAAGTCCTTGTTGATGCGCTGGCGCTCGTCGACCGGGTTGAGGAAGAAATCGCGCAGGCGAGTCACGGTGAAGCGGAATGCCGAGAAGCGCAGCTCGTTTGGGAACGCATCCCACTCCGCTAGAGAGAGGGTCCGCAGCGTCTCGTAGCCGGTGATGAGGGCCTCGAACCGCTTCAGGCCGTATCGGCCGTTCTCGAAGCATAGCGAATTGACCGCCGTGGCCAGGTCAAAGATGAATTTGCCGCGTCCGGCAGCCTCGAAGTCGAGGACGGCGACGACCTTCTCGCCCCTGAACATGACGTTGTCGGCGAAGAGGTCGCCGTGAATGATCCCCTTTGGGAGCTTCATCTCGAGGTAGTTCTGCAGGTACTCGACCTCTTCGTCGAGCGTTCTCACGATCTTCTTCAGATAGTGCGGAAGGCGGCCGCGTACATCTCCGTAGATCTCGGCGACCTTCTCGAAGCTGAAGCGGCTCTCGACGCCCTTCTTGTAGGCCTTGCTGATCAGGTGGAGATCAGCCATGACTCGGCCGAGGTTCTCGAGCTGATTCGACGAGAGGTCGTCGGGGCTGACGTTGTGCCCGTCGATGTGTCGATACACCGAGAGCTGCTTGCCCGCCCAATCCCGGCAATGGCGACCGCGCCGATCCGCGAGGGGCGCCGGGCATGGGAACCCGTGCTTGCGCAGAAAAAGTAGGAGGTCGAGCTCGCGCTTGACCTCGATCTCACTCTTCACCTCGTCGATTTTGATCAGGAACTTGCCCTTCGCCGTCTCGACGGAGTAGTGCGTGTTGACGGAACCTTCACGCACCGCGCGAACGGCCGTAACCTTCGGCAAACCGTAGTCAGCCGCGATCTCGCTCGCTTCCTTCTTGGTAAGCTGCGTATACGCTGCCATCGTTTTTCGGTGACTGCTCCGGGCGCTCATCCCCCGAGACCGTCGCACATCACTAGCGGGTTTATAACGCAATCACGAAACTTCATACATCATCCGTGCCAAAAATGTCAAGGAAAATGTGGTCTGGTACTATCGAACCGCATTTCACCCTCTTGCGGATTGGTCGCGGAGCATTCATTAAGTATTTGTTTTTAAGGCGAATTTTTGCCCTCGGCAAGGGTGGCCAAACGACGGCGTGCAACAATCTGATTCCGCCGCGGGGCCATATGGCGCGGCCCGCAAAGGCTTCGACCATTGCGGGCCGTGTCGCGATCCGGCTGCGTCAAAAGCTTGTCATGCCCTTCAGGAGCTTCTGATGGGCACTCCCCAGCCTAGAGAACTCCGAGCATCTTGTGCGTCTGAGGGAAAACCCGAACGTCCTCGAGATGTCCGCGCAACGCATCGAAGGCACTGAGCAATACCTGGGGGCTCAGCGCGACGACGCCGCTCAGCGCGGTGATGGGCTGCAGAAACACGGGAGTCTCCGGAGCCGTGTCGCGAACCAGGCGCGCCGCCTTGTCGATCTCGGTCAGCGCCGTCTGGGCGTCGACCAGGATCTTGACGTAGATCCGTCCTCGGGCGAGGGCGAGGAACCGCGCATGTGCCGCCCAGAACCCGGATTCGCCGCTGTTCGAGGGGATCTTGATGTCCATGCTGACCAGGTCCACCGTCGGCAGGACGACGCCCAGACGGTCGGGAAGCATGCCGTTCGTCTCCAAGAGGCGGGGACGGGGAAGGGTGTCGTCGGACAGAAGCAACGCCAGGAACTCGGCTTGGAGCAGCGGTTCGCCGCCGGTCAGCGCCACACCGTCCACAGACGGCTCCGAATCGAGTAGCGCCCGGACGACGGAGCGGACGCCCTCGACCGAGACCGGGTTGGATTCCTCGACAACGCCGCCACGCGAATGAACCAACCGCCATCTTGCGGTCCGCTCCAGGCTATCCGGGGTGTCGCAGTAGCGACAGCGCAGATTGCAGCCGGCCAAGCGGACGAAGAGTTGCCGGCGCCCGGCGTACACGCCTTCCCCTTGAAACGAAACGAAGATCTCGGACAGGTAGCCGCTGTTCACGGGCGATGCGTAACACAGGTCTCTCTCACCCGGAAGTCGGGGCGACCGCGAGCTTGATGTCCATGACGTTCGTTCCGGTCGGTCCACATCGATGCAGGTCTCCGATGGACTCGAAGAACGAGTATGAATCGTTGTTGCCGAGCATCGTCTCGGGATCGATACCGCGCGCCTTGGCGAGGCTCGCGGTATCACCAGAGGCGAAAGCGCCAGCGGCATCCGTCGGACCATCGATGCCGTCCGTTCCGGCACTCAACAACACGATCGGAAGGTCCTTCAGGCTCTCGACGAGGCTCAGAGCGAAGTGCGTATTGCGTCCCCCCCGCCCCTTTCCCCGTACCTCAACGGTGGTCTCGCCGCCCGCGATGAAGCAGCACGGCTCCCCGCCACGGTGCTGCATTTCTGCTCGGACAAGGCGAAACCACGCGCTGCCGGCGATGCCGGTGTCCCCGGTCAGGGGCTCTTTCGCCACGATCGGCTTGTATCCGAGCTTCTGCGCCTCGCGAGCCGCGCCCTCTAGGGCCGTGCGATTCGAACCGATCACCAACGACGGACACTCCCGGCTCTCCGGATCCTCCTCTCGGACGGTTTCCGGAACCTCCCCTCGCCTGCCTCTGGCCAGCAGGGTGCGGACCGCTGCCGGAACGGCATCGAAGATGCCGAAGCGCTGGAGAACCTGTTCCGCATCCGCATACGTGGACCGATCGGGAGTGGTCGGTCCCGAGCCGACGACGCTGGGATCGTCCCCAACGACATCCGACAGAATCAGCGTCACGACCGGCTTCGCCGAGGCGAACCTCAGCAACCCGCCGCCCTTCACCTCCGAAAGATGCTTACGAACCGCGTTCACCGCGTGGATGTCGGCTCCGCATCGCAGCAGGAGTCTGTTCGCCTCGATCACGTCCCTCAGCGTTACGGGCGGACGGGGCCGCACCAGAAGGCTCGATGCACCGCCGCTGATCAGGCACAGTACCGGACCATGCTTGGCGGAGCCGAGCAGCCGACAGATCCTTTCCGTGCCGCCGGCTCCGCGACGGTCGGGAACGGGGTGACCGGCCTCCACAACATCGATCGAATCGAGCGATGCCGAACCTCCGCCGGCAACGATTACCAGACCGCGAACACGACCCGCCCCGAGCACGGCCTCGCAGCCTGCGGCCATTCGCGCCGCCGCCTTTCCGGCGCCGATGACCAAGGCCGAACCATCCCAACGGACGACCTCCCACTCGCCGTCCGTGAGAACGGCCGTGGCGCCGTCGACCGTGAGGCGCGACCGCACCAGCGCCACCGGATCCACAGCGGCGATCGCTGCTTCATAGATGCGAACGAGGTCTCGCCTCGGATCCCGGGTCAATTTTCCCGCTCAGGTATTCTCTTCGTCCACGTCTGTCGATCCGAGCCGTCGATAGGCGCGCTCGTCCTCGGATCGGCGCGACATCTTCGCTTCCTTCTCGCGCTCGGCTTGGCAACTGACACACAGGCGAGTAAAGGGCATCGCCTCCAATCGCCCGGGTGCGATCTCGGATTCGCAGCTGTCGCACATCCCGTAGCTTCCGTCCTCGATCCTCTCGAGCGCTTCCTCCACGGACTGGAGCTTTTCCCGCTCGCGGTCACCCAGGATGAAGCTGATCTCGCGATCGCGTTCCTCGCTGGCGAGATCATACGTATCCATCCCGTCCTCTTTCGCTCCTTCGCGACCGTGCTTGAGATCATCGCTGATCTCTCGCAGGATCTGTCTTTTCATCTCCAAAAGGCGTTCCCGTGCGTTCTTGAGCGTCGCTTTCCGCATTGTTCCCCTCGAAGGGCGCCGGAGCTTAATCGCGGGCATTGCTTCTGTCAACGGGCGATCCGAGAAAAGCGTTGCTACAAAATTGCGAGGGCGATATAGTTTCTATCAGGGTTCACCCCTGAAGGGCGGTGGTGATTTGGAGAGGGGAGTGGAAACAGGGCAAGTGGCCCTGGGTTCCATGAATCGTCAGTCCAAACACCATATGGCGCGCGCGGGAGTGGCCGCGAAACTGCGGCGGATGGGTTTGACCGTGGACGAGGTTCCCCGCACCAAGGGGTATGATCTCCTCGTAAGCGGTGAGATTCGGGTTGCTCTACGGGTCGCGTTCCCGGGACGCTACGCACATACGGTGACCGTCGGGGGCAAACGCTACGCCTACAATTACAGGAGCTGGAGCTTCAATTTTCACCGCCACGGGCGCTGGGACCGCAAATACTGCGACATATTCGTCTGCATCGCCAAGCGCCGCGGCGGCATCGACGAAGTTTTTCTCATTCCCGCCAGCGAGATCTCGGGGCCAACATTCAGCTTGCACGGGGCCGGGAACCGCCCCTACCGAGGTCGCTACGCGCAGTATCGCGACCGCTGGAGCATCTTCAGCGAGAGCGATTTCGTGCAGCCCCAGCAGCCCGCGGTCGCCTGACGAGCCGCCCGGCGGATCAGCCCTTCCGACTCACTCCCGAAAATTGACGAACTGCAGGGGAAGGTCGAAGTCCTGTTGTTTGAGAAGCTGTAGCACCTGCTGGAGGTCGTCGCGCTTCTTGCCGGTGACGCGCACTTGGTCGCCTTGTACTTGCGACTGAACCTTGACCTTGGAGTCCTTGATCGCCTTCACGATGCGGCGAGCCTTCTCGGTCTCGATGCCCTGTTGGACGGTGATCACCTGCCGGGCTCGTCCACCAGCCGCCGGCTCCACGTTGCCATAGACCAGGGCTTTGAGAGGTACCTGACGGCGGGCGAGCTTGGACTGTAGAACCTCGACGACCGCCTTGACCTTGTAGTCGTCCGCCGAAAGGATCCGGATCTCGTTGTCCTCGAGGTCGATCTCCGTCTGGCTTCCCTTGAAATCGTAGCGCTGCCCGATCTCCTTGCGCGCCTGGTTGACCGCATTGTCGATCTCCTGGCCATCCACCTGCGAGACCACGTCGAATGAGGGCATGGCGAGTCCTCCCTGTACCGCTCTCGACCTCGATCGCGAAGCGCGTGTCCCCGCCCTAGCGCCCGATGGGGGCTTCGATGACGTCCACCCCGGGCGGGACCTCGAAGTGAAAGAGCGAGTCCGAAAGCCCGGAGTTACGTTCCAGCTTTGAAAACTGCAGGCGGGTGACGTTGCCGAGCGGATCGCGTATTTCGGCTCCCACGATGTCGTAGGAACCCTTCTCCACAGTCAGCACAAGGCGGCCGAGGTCGCCTTCTTGCTTGCGCGGAACCAAAGCGAGAACCAACGTCCCGTCGCTTTCGCCCTCCAGTGAAACCTTGAAGTCGTCCTGGATCCGCCCGACGCCGGTCAGAAACGAGATCGGGGTCGTCGAGTGGAACGCCGCATCGAAAGGCGCCTTCAAAACCTGTCGCTCCTCCGGTTGATAGAACCACAGAGTGGAGCCGTCGGCCACGATGACCTGTTTCTCTTCATTGTTCAGCTTCCAGAGCATCTTGCCGGGCTTCTTGTAGGCCAAGGTGCCGTCGGCTTTCAGGGTCCGCCCGGCACTGGCCACCACCAACTCCTGATGTACCGACGCCTTCAGATCGCGGGTCGCGTCGATGCGGGCCTGCACGTCCCGCACGATCTGATCGACGGGCAGCGTATCCGCTCCCGCCACGACGGCGAGCGCGAGGACACTCCCAACCGCCAGGAACACCCTCTTCATTTGATCCCTGCAAGCCCCGTCGATCTCAATCGCCATCGATCGCCTGGGCGAGAACCTCTCGCGGCCTCCCTCCCTCACTCGGAGAGACCACCCCCTCCCGCTCCATTCTCTCGATCATCCGAGCGGCTCGATTGTAACCGACTCGCAAGCGGCGCTGAACCCACGAGATCGATGCCTGGCGGCTATCGGTCACCAGCCGAACCGCCTGGTCGTAGAGCTCGTCGGCGAGGTTCTCCTCGAGCCCGTCCTCCTCGCGCTCCTCGGGCGCTTCCAGGAGACTGAAGGCGTACTGAGGCATGCCTTGCTTCTTGATGAACTCGACCACCTTGTGAATCTCGGCCTCGGTGACCAGAGGACCGTGCAACCGTTGCAGGCGCGCACTCCCAGGGGGCATGTACAGCATGTCGCCCCGACCGAGGAGCCGCTCGGCACCGATGTGGTCGAGAATCGTCCTCGAGTCCACGCGCGCCGTGGTCTGGAACGAGATGCGGGCCGGGAAGTTCGCCTTGATCA
This sequence comes from uncultured bacterium, assembly GCA_963721115.1. Taxonomy (GTDB): domain Bacteria; phylum Desulfobacterota; class Binatia; order HRBIN30; family CADEER01; genus CAVRIA01. The sequence goes on along the minus strand of CAVRIA010000006.1, from coordinate 592,454 downwards.
ATCCGGTGATCACGTCGACGGAGGGGCGCTGCGTGGCCACAATCAAATGAATGCCGGCCGCGCGAGCCTTCTGGGCCAGTCGCGTGATCGGCTCCTCGACCTTGCGGCCCATGGTCATCATCAGGTCGGCGAGCTCGTCGACGATGACGACGACCTTCGGCAACCTCTCCGGCATCGGGGCAGGCGTGACCACCTCCTCCTCCGAATCCTCCAAACGGTCGTCGGCGAGCTCCTTCAGCTCGATGACGCCGCCCCGCTGTTCGATCTCCTCGTCGATCAGCTTGTTGTAGCCCTCGATGTTGCGCACGCCCCGTTGCTTCATCAGCCGGTAGCGTTCCTCCATGAGCTCGACGATGTTGTTGAGAACCGCCACCGACAGCTTGGGGTCGGTCACCACCGGCACGAGCAAATGGGGAACATCCTCGTAGACGGAGAGCTCGAGCATCTTCAGATCGATCATGACGAAGCGGACGTCGCGGGGCGACGCCTTGTAGAGAATGCTCATGATCATGGCGTTGATGCCGACCGATTTGCCGCTGCCCGTCGCGCCGGCGATCATCAAGTGCGGCATGCGAGCCAGATCGCCGATGACCGCCCCCCCCGCCGTGTCCTTGCCGAGCGCCACGGCCAGACTCGAGGGCGACTGCACGAACGCATCGGCCTCGATGAGCTCGCGCAGTGTCACGTCCTCCCGCTTCGGATTCGCGACCTCGATGCCGACCACCGCCTTGCCCGGTACCGGCGCGAGGATCCTCACGCCGGGAGCGCGCATCGCCATCGTCAGATCATCGGCGAGGCTGACGATTCGATTGACCTTCACTCCGGGCGCCGGCTCGATCTCGAAGGTCGTGATCACCGGACCGGGGTGAACCGACACGACGCTCCCCTGGATGCCGAAGTCGGCCAGCTTGGTCTCGAGGATCTGCGAGCTCTTGCGCAGGGCCTCCTCGTCGACGCGAATGCCGCTGTCCTTGGGCGCGTCCAGAAAGCGGGTCGAAGGCAGTTGATAGCGCCCGTCGCCGACGAAGGGCAACTCTTCCTGTACTTGTCGCGAACGTCCACGCCCGGACGAACCGCCGCGCGCCACCTCCGGTCGATCGGCCACGACGATGACCGGAGCAGCCTCCCGGAACGGAGGGGAAGCCTCCTTCTTGACGTTCTCCCGGCGCCGACGACTCGGTTTCTCCACCACCTCCGCCGCCGCCTTCGCGCGTGCGCGTCCAATCAGACTGCGCATCCCGGCGCCGGCGAGTGATGCCAGGCCGCCGAGAGAGATCCGCGTGACGAACACGAAGGACAGGACGAGCAACGCCCCGATGATCAAGAAGGAGCCCAGGGTACCGAACGCTTGGGCGAGCAGCGCGGCCAGAAAACCCCCAACCCAGCCGCCGGCCCTGGTCACGGCGCGCTCGGGCTGGACGGCGAGCCCGATCATCACCGCCGTTCCGACGATGATGACCAGCGATCCGACACCGCGCGGCAACGTGATCTCGTCGCTCGCCTGACGAAAGAGGAGAAACGCGACCACGGCCAGCAACAGGGGGATCATGTAGGCGGCGAACCCCAGGGCCTGCACCACCGCGTCCGCCAAGCCGTACCCGACACGCCCCGCCACGTTCAGGCTCGCCGGCCCGCCGTGATAGGCGAGGAAGCTCAGGAACGAGAACACCGCCGCCGTCAGGCTGACGATCGCCACCACCTCGTCGAGCAGCCTCGACTCGTCGCGGACCGGGCGCGACGTCCGCGCCGCCGCCTGCGATTGTTGCCGCCGCCCCACCTTCTACATCTCCATGACGAAAGGCAGCACGACAGGGCGTCGATCCAGGGTTTTGCTGAGGTAGCGCCGCAGGGCCTTGCGCACCTCCTCCTTCACCTCCAGCGAGTCGGTGCGCGACTCGGGGGCGATGCCCGCGAGCGTGGAGACCACCACCTCGCGCGCCGCCTCGAAATAGCGCGCCGATTCACCCTCGGCGAACACCCCGCGCGACACGAAATCGGGTCCGGCGATCAGCTCGCCGGTCTGCTGATCGACGGCCAGCACCGCCAGCAACAGTCCGTCCTGCGACAGATGCCGGCGGTCTCGCAGAACGATGTCGCTGATGTCGCCGATGCCCTTGCCGTCCACGAACACGCGACCGGCCTGAACCGCATCCCCCCGTCGCGCTCCGGCCTCGTCGACCTCGAGTACGTGGCCGTTTTCGAGGAGAAACGTCGCCTCGTCCGGGAGCCCCACTTGCCGCGCGAGCCGCACGTGGTGAGCCAAATGCCGGTACTCTCCGTGCACGGGAACGAAGTATCGCGGCCGGACCAGGTTCAGCATGAGCGCCAACTCCTCCTGGCTCGCGTGCCCGGAGACGTGAACCTTCGCGTTGCGCGAGTCAAAGACCTCGGCGCCGCGCCGATACATGTGATTCACCATGTTGCTGATGGTTCTCTCGTTCCCCGGAATGATGCGGGAGGAAAGAACCACCGCGTCCCCCGGCTCCATTCGAACGTGCGCGTGATCGCCCATCGAGATCCGCGTCAACGCCGACAGCGGCTCCCCCTGGCTGCCCGACGTGAGCACGGAGACCTGGCGTGCGGGAAGAACGGAAAGATCCGAGACGTCGGCATACAGTGCCGGCGGAGTCCGCAGGTACCCCAGATCGGTGGCGATCTTGATGCTGTTCAGAAGGCTGCGGCCGACGACCACGACGCGGCGTCCGGTGGCTTCCGAGAGGTCCAGAACTTGCTGGATGCGATGTACGTGCGAGGAGAACGTCGAGAAGAAGATGCGCCCTTCACTGTTCTGGAAAACGCCCTCCAGACCGCCACGCACGCTCCGCTCCGAGCCGGTCGACCCGGGTCGTTCGGCGTTCGTCGAATCGGAGAGCATCAGCAGAACGCCGCGTGCGCCGTACTCGGCCAGAGCCTGGATGTCCGGCGCACGCCCGTCGATCGGCGTCTGATCGATCTTGAAGTCCCCGGTGTGGATCACCACGCCGAGCGGTGTCGTGATGGCGAGGGCGACCGCATCGACGATCGAATGGGTGACGTGGATCGGATCGATCGAGAACGGCCCGAGCTGAAGGCGCTCCCGCGGTCGATAGACACGCAGGTCGACCTGTCCGTCGAGACCGTGCTCGCGCAAGCGCGACAGCACCAGACCGGCAGCCATCGGCGTGGCGTGAACCGGCACCAGCCGATCGCGAAGCGCGAAGGGGAGAGCCCCGATGTGGTCCTCGTGCCCGTGCGTGATCACGAAGCCGAGGAATCGATCTCCGAGCTGACGAAGATACTCGAAGTCGGGAATGACCAGGTCGATCCCCAGCATCCCGGTATCGGGGAACATGACTCCGCAGTCGATGGCAAAGGCCTGGCCGGCGTGCTCGATGACCAGACAGTTCAGCCCGATCTCACCAAGACCACCGAGGGCCACGACGCGGAGAGGACCGCTGCCGTCAACGTCCATGTGCCCCCCATCCGGCGCAAGTCCTTCGGCAGCCACGGATTGTGACGCCGCCGTCCGTCCCACCCGTCGTCTGCGCCGTATGAACGCGCCTTCGACAAAGCTCTGGAACAGTGATTTGGACCAATGGAGGGACGTCCCACATCGTCATCCACACGCCGCCACAACGGCCGGATGATAGCGGTGGCCGCTCCGCCAAGTCAACGCGATCACAAGTCAACGCGACACAAGTCAACGCGATCCTTGACAGGCGCTCGAGAGCGCTGGTAGCGTTCGGCAACAGATCTGCACTCTCGAAAGAGCACGAAACATGGTCAACAAAGCCATCATCGTCGGAAACCTCGGTCGCGACCCCGAGGTCCGCTTCACGCCGAGCGGGCGCGCTCGCGCCACTTTCTCTGTGGCGACGACCGAGAAGTGGACCGACCAGCAGGGGCAGAAGCAGGAAAAGACCGAGTGGCACAACGTCGTCGTTTGGGGGAAGCAGGCCGAAACCTGCGGCCAATACCTGTCGAAGGGGCGCCAGGTGTACGTGGAGGGAAAGATCTCCAACCGCAGCTACGACGACAAGGACGGCAACAAGCGCTACATCACGGAGATCGTCGCCCGCGACGTTCGGTTCCTCGGAGGCGGCGGTGGCGCCGGTCGTGTCCAGGAGCCCGGATTCACCCCGCCGAGCGGCGAAGACGTCGGCCCCTCGGACGACGACGACATTCCCTTCTGACCATTCTCCACCGCACGGTCGCTGCACGGCGGAACCGGCCGCACCGGAGGATCTGCGGTTCCTCAGAACGTTTGGCCGAAGGATAGGTACACCAGTCCGGTCTCTTCGTCGCTGAACCCGGCGTCGATGCGTGCCACCAGGGCATCGGAGAGCGCGATACGCAGTCCTCCTCCGTAGCTGAACTGGAAGTCGCTGACGACGTTGTCGACGACATCGCCGAGCTTGAACTCGTTCCGAAGCTCGCTGTTGTCGATGAAAACGCGGCCGGTATCACCGAACAAAACCCCGTCCAGGCATACGTGCCACCAGTCGAAAAAGTCGAACTCGGCGAGGCGCGAGCGAATCTCCAGATTGAGGAGCACGCTGGTCTTGCCCACGAAGCGGTGGGGAAAGAAGCCGCGCAACGTGTCCGGCCCCCCCAACTCGCTGAGCTCCCAGAAAGGGATCTGCTCACTCGGGGCATCGATGTACTCGCCGTTGACGCGCAATCCGATGATCTGTCGCCCCCGGTTGAAAGAATACAGGTAGCTGGCGTCACCCAAATAGCGGGTGTACTCGAAGTCGCTGAAGAGCGACTTGTCGGTGTGGATGATCTTGAGGATGAAGCGCCAGCCGCGCGTCGGACGCAGCACATCGTCGCGCGTGTTCCACACTAACGACAGCGCGATCGGATTGACCACGCCGCCGTGAATGCCCGGCAGGTCCGGAAAAGCATCCACGGTGAACGGCGTGTCGCCCATGCGGTCGCCGCGCCCGATGTCGACCTGACGGATACCGACCTGGAAGTTGAAGGCGACTCTCTCGAACGGACGCCAGCCGATGGTCAGCGCTCCACCCAGCTCCCGAAACTCGTGCGTGGAGGCCGGGTCCGGACCGATGTTGTTGTTCCCCAATCCGAAGAACTCCCGCTGCGGATCGAAGTAGTACTTGGCCCGGAGGAGTAGGATGAGGCGATCGTTCCATAGATGCGGCGAACCGAGCGACAGGGCCACGAACTGCTGCTGATTGATCGCGTACGTCCCCTCGATGTCGAACGTGGCGCCGGATCCGAACAGATCGCGATGCGTGAACTTCGCGCCCGCGAGCACCCCCGTGTCCGGCCCGAAGCCGACTTCGGGCAGAATCGCCCACTTGCGCTTCGAAAGATCATGCGGTTCGGCCTCGGTCGGGAACGTATCCGGCAGCAGGTTCGAGATGTCCTCTTCGGCGCCCAGCTCCTCGATGGCCGGACTTTCCGAAGGGATCAACGCCGCACTGAACAGGTAGATCAGAAGAAGACAGACGGCGCGCAGGAGTACCGCGCGCGATCGACGCACCGCTCGCAGAGTCGCGCGATTCTCGCCTGCCAGTCGACCCCCCTGTACGCGACGCCCTCGACGAATGGATTGGCTCCTTCCCGCATCCGGACCAGGCAAGCTTCTACCAGCCCGCCTGCCGCGGCGCCACGAACACCGGACATCCCACCGGCAGACACGTCTGGTGATGCCAGTCGAGAAACGGCGATTCGAACCCGATGTCGCTCTCGCTTTTTGGTTGACAGGCTGGCCATGCAGGCGGTAACCACAGGCATCGGTCTTGAGCTCGGGCCGTCAACGAGTTCGACGCTCGGAGAGGAGATCACCTCATGTCGTATCTTTCGCGCATCAGTCGGCGGAGCCGCACGGTCGGACGGGTGACGGCAGCGGTGATTGCCGGGGCAGTCCTGGCCGTCGCCGGCACCGCGAAGGCGCAAGAAGGCTCGGACGTCTCGATCGATCTCTTCCCGAAGATCATCCTCGGTGGTACCGGCGCCTCCGATTTGAGCGGCAAAATCGTCTACTACCGAGACGATCGCCCGGTCCCGGGTGTCACCGTCGATCTCCTCGGCAGCCCGCCCCAGAACACGTCGACGGACGCCAACGGCGATTACTCGTTCGGCGTCGTGGCCGGTACGACCGTCACCCTTCGGCCCTCCAAGCTCGGCGGCTCCAACAGCGGAATCACTTCGGACGACGCTTCGCAAATCCTGCAGCGGCAAGTCGGGCTCGTGAGCTTCGACTCTTTGCAGAGCCTCGCCTGCGACGTCACTGGCAACGGAACCATCACCTCGCTCGACGCCGCTCGCATCCTCCAGTACCAAGTAGCGCTCATCTCCCGATTTCCCGTCGCCGAGGCCTGCGGCTCGGATTGGCTCTTCCTTCCGAACGCGACTCCTGTCGACAATCAGACGCCGATGGATCCGCAGATCTCGAGCGGTACCTGCCAGCCGGGCGCCATCGGCTACGACCCGTTGGTTCCGCCCGCCGCCGGTCAGGGCTTCACGGCGATCCTATTCGGCGATTGCACCGGAAACTGGACGCCGTAACGACCCGGGAAGAAGCGATCTCTCTGCTCCCGAATCGCGATGCCTGGAGCCCGCTCGTGAGCGAGCAGCCAGTGTTTTCGTGGTAGTCCACACGCGTAGCCGGTGAGTCGGCCGTTCGATCCGACCACCCGGTGACAGGGGATCACGATCGCCACCGGATTTCTCGCGTTCGCCTGCCCGACCGGCCGCGCCCCTCCCGGTACCCCGATGGCGCTTGCCAGCGCACCGTAGGTCGTCGTCCGTCCACAGGGAATCCGGCGCAGCGCGGTCCACACGCTCCGCTGAAAGGGAGTCCCGCCGGGATCGACCGGTAGATCGTCGAGCGCGTTCAGACGGCCGTCGAAGTAGGCGCACAAGGCGTCCGCAACTCCTTCGGCGTCGGCAACCGCCTCGAGAGTCACGCTGCCGAAACGGTGCACCAGACGCGCGAGCTTCGCGTCCCATCGTTCCTCGAAATCGAGGTCGCAAATCCCTCGCGGACCGACAACGGCGCGAATCCGTCCGATCGACGTCTCCACCTTCACCAACTGTAGCTTCATCGTACCTCTCCTCGTTCTCCGGACCGAATGTCCGGCCATGGACCCACCAACAGGTCGTCTACCCCTTAGAAGCCGGCGCCGCCGGAAGTCTCGCCGTTTTCGGACCTCGCAGTCGCGCTCGCCGTACCAAGGGTCCGCGGAGCAGCAATTGGCTGCCCTGACGCAGGCGTCCAAACGACGGGTGCGCGCGTCGGGAGGCACGCAACCCCTTTCGGCCTTCCGGACGCCTACCCGCGCCCGCCGTCCAGGCCCGACTTCTTCACCTGCGACAGGAGGTTCTTGAGCGCCTTCTCCGCCAGCCGGCTGGGTTTGAAGTGGCCGTTCTCCCAACGGTTCACGGTTCCGACCGTCACGCCGAGCACGGCGGCGAACTCCTCCTGGGTCATGTCCAGGTGCCGCCGCAGCCGGGCAATGTCGATCATGTCGTCTTCCATCGTCGGCCCGGTCGTGACCTCAGGCATTTCGCATGCCAGGCGACGGGGAGACCCTGCGCACTCCTTCCGAGCGCCGAAGACGGCGAGGGGCGTCATCCCACCGTCATCGGCCCCGACGAACTTTGAACGCTCCGGACGCAACGCCTCCATCGTCCGGAGCCGCGCATCCAGACACAGGCGAGGGCCGAAACGCCTCTCCGCCACACTCTGCGGGCGGGGTCAGGCCGACGGCGCTCCCTGCTTTCGGTTCAGCTCGGCCAACTGCCTCGTCGTGTGCTCGAGGCGGTTGCTGAGGATTCGCGTCAGGTTCAGAAAAACCGTGGCCGCGGTGCGCGGATACTGTCGCCTCAGACGGTCGAGGAAGCCACCGTCGAGCACGAGGTACTCCGTATCCTCGGCGGCAATGACGTCGGCCGAACGCGGCTGAGCACGCACGAGTCCCATCTCTCCGATGACGTCGCCGCGTTCCAGCGTGTCGACGGGGGGGCGTCCATCGCCCGGGCTGACCACGGCGCGACCGCTGAGCAGCAGATACATCTCCGCTGACGTCTCACCGCGACGCGTGATGAAATCCCCCCGGGTAGCCGAGGCGAGGTGACCGGTGAGCACGACGATTTTCGCCTGCAGGGGTCGCAGCCCCTCGAAGAGGGGGATCTGGTGCAGCGGGTCGAGCTTCATCACCAGTACGTCGGAAATCGTGATCACCCGTGCGGCCATGGCACGGGTCGCCAGCAGCAGCACGTTACCGGCGAAAGCTGCTGTGACGAGCGCCGCACCCAGATGACCGAACCCGCGCACGGGAGGAAAGGGCGAGATATCGAAGATCAGGAACCCCGCGACGAGCGCGACAACCGAGTAGGCGATCGGCGTACCAACCGCGCCGACCGCACCCGCCACCGGGTCCGCCCCCGAGCTCGACAAGAACGGCTGCGCGCTCAGGACCGTCAAATAGTGGACCGTGTGCCCGACGGCTATGCCCAGCACCAATGGTGGGAGCAGAACTCCGAGGATACTCAGAGGCGAGCCGCTCCAACCCATGCAGCCCAATACGACCACCACCGCGGCGGCGTTCAGCAGGACTGACACCGTCCCGACCCGCAGCGACAAAAACGCCAGCGAGGACACGACCAGAAGTACGGCGGTTACCGCGGCGAAGCTCTTCCTCTGCAGAGCGGCGAGCCGAGAGCCGGCGCGACTGAACAAGAACGCTTCGCCGGCCGGGTGCACGGTCACTCCGCGCGGAAACTGCGCGCGCCGGCCCAGTCCGATGTGCAGAAGCTTGGGCGATGCGAAGGCGAGGATCCGATCGGCCAAAGCCTCGATGTCCTCGGCCCGGGACAAGGAAACGTGAGCGGCGATGCGGGTACGGGAGAGATCCCGATTGACTACGGGCCACAGCTGATCCCAGTCGAAGTGTAGAAGCTGGTCCACCTCCGCCTGGGTATCCGGTAGAACGATATCGGTGCCGGACCGGTGCGCCCCGGGCGCCTGGGAAAGGTAATCGAGCAGCGACTCCGTAGCCTCGACACCAGGCTGACGATCGACGAAGTGCTGCAGATCCTGAATGGCTCGCAGCGTACCCAGCTCACCAACCGCGCCGGGCTCGGCGCCGTCGACCAGAATCGAGAGCGTTTGCGCCCCACCGAGAGCGCCCGCCACCCGCGCGCTCGCCGCCCGCACCGGGTCGGCCGTATCAAAGAAACCCCGGTACCCGGTCTCCACGGCGAGGCGCGGGATACCCGTCGCTGCCGCAAGCACGAGGAGGAGGCCCAACGTGGCCATCACCACCCGGTGCCGCAGCAGAAATGCTCCCGCGCGGTCCAGCCAGCCGACGCCGCTCGGCGGAGAACCAGCCGCTCTTCGCCGCGCGGCGGATATCGGGAGAAGAGCCAGGCCGGCCGGAACGACCGCCATCGAGATCACCAGCGAGCTGGCGATACCGACGGAGGCGAAGATCGCGAAATCACGCAGACCCGGAATGGCGCTGAAACCGAGGGAGGCAGCACCGACGAGCGCGCTGAGCGCCGTGATGGCAACCGTGAATCGGATGCGACAGACGGCGGTTTCCAGGGCCTCCGACGGCGCGGCGCCGGCGCCGAGCTCAATCCGATAACGGTTGACGATCTGCAGCGGATAGGCGACCCCGAGGGCGGCCACCAGGGGCGGGAGAACCAGGGTGCACCACGTGATGGCGTGCCCCGACAGCACCATCGCCGCCACGGTCCATACGACACCCAGACCCGCCACCAACAGACACAGGACCCCTCCGACCAGACTGCGCAACGCGACGAGCGCGACGACCAACACGACCGCCATGACCGCCGCAGTGGTCGCCGTCAGGTCCCGCTCCATCCACCGTCTCGCCTGCAGCGTAAGGACCTCCGGGCCTGCCACCACGACCGTCTCGGGACCAGTCCACTGCTCCGCCAGCCGCCGCGCCCGATCGGCGAGCGCAAGCCGCATCGCGGCCTCGGCGGCCGCGGCGTTCGAGCGCAGTCGGATAGCCGCCGCGTGACCGTCGGCGGAGACGATCCGACCGCGCGCCAGCGGGTTCTGGAGCAACGCCGCGCGAAGTGCCTCCACCTCCTTCTCCGTCTTTGGCAGGCGGCGCGCGAGGGGGGCGAGACGGAGCTGCCTCCCCTGTGGCTCGACCCGCATGAAATTGGTGGGCCCCGTCACCGAAGCCACCCCGTCCAGCTGCCACAGCTGAGAGGATAGGTCGTCGATGCGCGCCAGCGTCTCGGGAGCGAATACGTCGTCCGCGAAGATCCCCACGACAATATCGTCGTCGTCGCCGAAATCGCGCTCCACCTCGCGCGTGAGGGCTCTTTCCGGATCGTTCTCGGGCAACAGGCTTGCCGGCGAGCCGTCGATCGTGAAGGAACGCGCCGCCATCCCGAGAGCGGCACTGACGGCGAGCATCAGGAGCAAGGCGGGGATCGGCCAGCGGACCGGGAACAGGAGCAAACCGCCGGCTCGAGCCGCGTCGTTTCGCTTACCGCTCATGGCGCCTTTGCCGATGCCCCATCGCGAGCGCCGGCTACCCGACCAGATCGGCGAGCCGGTCGAGTTGGTCGATGTCCGCGCTGACCGGCACCGGAATCGCTTCATCCACACCGGCGTCAGCAAAGGAGCGCAAGGCGTCCCGGACGGCATTGACGTTCGTCGTACGGACGGAGTGCGCCGTCATGAGCGCGACCTCCACTCCAAAGTAACCGAGGTATTTGGCCACGTAGGTCCGCAGGGTCGCCTCGGCGCCGGGGCCGAGGGCATACCAGAAGCCGGCCACCAGGCGCGGCCGCCCCGCGCGCCCGGCCGCGCGCCATGCGTCCTCCATGAGACGAAAGGTCTCCCGCAGAGCCGCTGCGTTCGGCTCGAAACTCCAGGCGGAGAGACCGTCGGCCCAGCGCGCGACCCTCTTCACCGCGGCCGGAAAGATCGACCCGACGAGGACCTCCGGACCGCCTTTCTGGACGGGAAGAGGCCCGACCGAATCGAGACCGGGAAGCGCAGGTTCACCCCGCCAGAGGCGGCGCATCGCCGCCACCTGCTCCTCCATGTGCGCATGGCGGTTTTCGAACGAAGCCCCGACCGCCCGGAAGTCGTCGTCCCGCCCTCCGATCCCCACGCCCAGTGTCACTCGCCCGTTGGAGATCACGTCGATCGTCGCGGCCTGCTTGGCAACGACTATCGCGCTGTGCAGGGGCATGACGACGATGGTCGAGACCAGTCGGACCCGATTGGTCACCGCAGCGGCGGCGGCCAGAGTGACCATGACGTCATATCCCGGCCAGAGCAGTCGCTCGCCGATCGCCAGACTCGAGAACGGCCCTTCATCGGCCTTCCGCGCCCACGTGAGAGCCTGATCTCCCGGCGTTCCAGGAATCATGGCGGGAAGCGTGATCCCTACTCTCATGCGCCTCTGTTCTCGCATTCCAAGCTCGAAAGCAAACGTCAATGTGCCGCCGCGCGCACCTCGATGTGCTCTTCGAAGTCCGTCACACGGCACTCTTCGAGGAAGCCAAACGCCATGCCGGAGTCGGTCTCCGGCTGCGAGGAGAAATACGACGTAACCGCGACGTCGTACCGATCAACGCCCGTGCCGCCGGGCAGGGGCGGTGCGGTCGAAGCCCGGGTGCGCCGCCCAATAGGAAGCCAGGGCGGGTCCGGTCAGGTTGTGCCAAAGGCTGTAGAATGCGCTCGGCAACGCCGTGACGGGAGAGAAGTATGCCGTCGCCAGCGCGACCCCGAGCCCGCTATTCTGCAAGCCGACCTCGATCGAGACCGTGCGCGCCGTGATTCGATCGAAGCCAAACAACCGCGTGACGGCGTAACCGAAGAGCAGTCCGGCGCCATTGGTCAGCGCGACCGCCACGACGACCAATCCACCCACGGCCCCGAGGCGATCCCGATTCAGCGCCACGATGCAGGCGACGATCAGGACGATGAAGGCAACCGACAGCGAGGGGAAGGTTCGCAGCGCCGCATCGACCAGCCGTCCTCGTCCGGCCCGGTCGAGCGCCAGCCGGAACAGCAGCCCGCAAACCACCGGGAGGACGATGACGCGAGCGATGGTGCCCGCCTGGGCAACGAGGGACACGGTCACCGACTCGCCGGCGTAGAGACGCAGCATGAGCGGCGTGAGGAGAGGCGACAGCAACGTGCTGGCCGTCGTCATGGAGATGGAGAGAGCCACATCGGCGCCGGCGAGATAGGCGATCACGTTCGACGCCGTTCCCCCCGGACATGCCGTGACGAGAATCACGCCGAGCGCCAGCGCCGTCGGCAGCCGCAGCAGTCGGGCGACCAGAAAACCGGTCAACGGCATGAGCCCGTACTGGCAGACCGTGCCGAAGGCCACCGCCGGCCAGCGGCGCAGCACGCGCCGCAGATCCGACGGCGTGATGGTGACGCCCATCCCGAGCATGATCACGCCCAGACCGGGCACGATGAAGGGCTGGAACCACGCGAAAGCGCCGGGAACGACAAACGCCAGCGCGCTGAAGAGCACTACCCAGAGCGCGAAAAGCGCGTTGAAGCGTTCGATCCAGCCGACCATCGCGGCAACATAGGATCGGTCCGCCATGGAAACAAACTCGGCGCCAAGCACTGGCCGGTGGACACGCTCCCTTCCTTGCTGCATTGTGAGGCTCCGCCGTGCAGCCGACAGACGGGAACGCCATGTCGCACCCCCCGCAGAAGGACTGGGGACAGCGTCTCCGAGACAACGTCCCGTTCGGTCTCGGCCGCACCAAGCCGCACCACTTCCGCGACATGGCGAAGGTGGCGTGGAAGAACCGCGACAGCCTGCCCTACGCATGGGAGGTCCTGACCCAGGGCGTATGCGACGGCTGCGCGCTGGGCACCAGCGGCCTGCGCGACTGGACCATCGACGGGGTCCACCTGTGCATGACGCGCCTCAACCTGCTGCGGCTCAACACGATGCCCGCCCTCGACATGCGCCGGCTCGAGGACGTGGAACGCCTCCGCCCGCTGCGCAACGATCAGCTGCGGGAGCTCGGGCGCCTGCCCCATCCAATGCTCCGCGAGCGGGGCGAGCGCGGGTTTCGGCGCATCTCCTGGGAGGACGCGTACGCCCGCCTCTCACATCGCATTCGCTCCAGCGAGGCGCGGCGACTCGCCTTCTATCTGACCTCCCGCGCCATCACCAACGAGACGTACTACGTGGCACAGAAGGTCGCGCGCTTTCTCGGCACGAACAACGTCGACAACGCCGCTCGTCTCTGCCACTCCCCGTCGACGGGGGCGATGAAGCACGCGCTCGGGGTCGCCGCGACCACCTGCAGCTACCGCGACTGGTGGGGCAGCGATCTCATCGTCTTTTTCGGCGCCAACCCCGCCAACGACCAGCCCGTGACGATCAAGTACCTGGACGAAGCCAAGCGCCGCGGCACTCGAGTCGCCATGGTGAATCCGTACCGCGAGCCGGGCATGGAACGCTACTGGGTACCTTCGACGGTGCGCAGCGCGATTTTCGGTACCGACATCGCCGACCATTGGTTCGGCGTCTCGCTCGGCGGCGACATCGCGTTCCTGTACGGAGTGCTCAAGGTTCTCATCGCCCGGCGCTGGTACGACGAGTCCTTCGTGAGCAATCACACCAGCGGCTTCGAGAATCTCCGCGAGGCGGTCGAACGGACGGACTGGTCGTCCCTCGAGCGGCAGTCGGGCCTGGGGCGGACGAGCATGGAGGAGTTCGCCGGCTTGATCCACGACGCGAACACGGCGGTCCTCGTATGGAGCATGGGGATCACACAGCACGCCTTCGGGGGTCATGCCGTCCAGATGATCCTGAACCTCGGCCTGATGAAGGGCTACGTCGGCCGGGAGCGCTGCGGGCTGATGCCGATCCGCGGCCATTCGGGCGTTCAGGGCGGCGCCGAAATGGGCGCCTACGCGACGGCTTTTCCGGGCGGCAAGCCGATCTCCCCCGACACGGCCAGCGAGCTGTCCGCCCACTACGGGTTCGACGTCCCCGACGGTCCGGGTCTCACGGCGACCGAAATGGTGGAGGCGGCCGCGCGCGGCGAGCTCGATCTGCTGTACTGCGTCGGCGGGAACTTCCTTCGCACTCTGCCCGACCCGGGCTACGTCGAACGCGCCATGGAGAACGTGCCCTTGCGCGTACACCAGGACATCATCCTCACCGACCAGATGTGCATCGACCCGGGGCAAGCCGTCCTGCTGCTACCGGCGAAGACCCGCTACGAACAGGACGACGGCGGCACGCAGACCAGCACCGAGCGGCGCGTCATGTTCAGCCCGCAGATTCCGCATCCGATCGGCGAGGCGCGCGCCGAGTGGAAGATCCTGCGCGATCTCGCCGCAGCGGTCGCTCCGGAGCGCGCCGCGGCGCTCGGCTGCGAGAGCGGTTGGGACATTCGCGACGAGATCGCGCGCGTCATTCCCTTCTACGACGGGATCCAGCACCTGCGCCGGGCCGGCGACGCTTTTCAGTACGGGGGCCCTCATCTGTGTGCCGGGTGGCGTTTCCCCACGGCGGACGGAAAGGCTCACTTTCGAGCCGTGCCGCTGCCCGCGATGGAGGCGGGCGACGATGACTTCGCGGTCAGCACGCGGCGCGGCAAGCAGTTCAACAGCCTGATCTACGACGAGGTCGATCCGCTCACCGGCGCGGGTCGCGACGCGGTCTTCATGAACCCCGACGACGCCGCCAGGTTGCACCTGGCGAATCGCGACCGCATCGCGCTCGTCAACGACCACGGACGCCTTCAGGGCCGCGTCTTCCTCGCGCCCATCGCCCGCGGCAACCTGCAGGTGCACTGGCCCGAGGGCAACGTCCTGCTCGGGCGCGGCTCGACCGACGCCTTGGGCGGGGTTCCCGACTACAATACCAGGGCGCACATCGAGGTCCCGCAGCCGTGAGCGACATCGGGCAGCGCGCCATCTGGCGCTGGGAGAGCGGGAAGGCTCCGACCCGCCACAGCGACGATCTCGCCGGCGAGGAGCCGCTCGAGATCCGCGTCGGCGGCCGGCCGGTCAGCGTCACGATGCGCACGCCCGGTCGCGACGCGGAGCTCGCGGCCGGGTTCCTGCTGAGCGAGGGCCTGATCTCCACAGCGTCCGACCTGCGCGGCGTCGAGCCACTGACGCCCGATGCGACCTGTAACGTCGTCAACGCCGAGCTCTCGCCCGGCGTCGACGTCGATTTCGAGCGCCTCACCCGTCACGTGTTCGCCTCCTCGAGCTGCGGCCTCTGCGGCAAGGCCACCATCAGCTCGGTCCACCAGCAGTTCCCGCCCGTCAGGTCCGAGATGCAGATCGCGGCCGGCGCTCTGCTCGAGCTCGCGGACCGCGCGCGCACCGCACAGGAGGTGTTCGACCGCACCGGCGGGCTGCACGCCGCCGCCGTGTTCGATAGAGAGGGCCGCCTCGTCGTTCTGCGCGAGGATGTCGGCCGTCACAACGCCGTCGACAAGGTTCTCGGCTTCGGCCTCCTCAAGGCGCTCCTGCCGTTCGATCGGCACGTTCTGCTGGTCAGTGGTCGCTCGTCGTTCGAGATCATGCAGAAGGCCCTGGCGGGACGCATCCCGATCGTCGCCGCGATCTCCGCCCCCTCGACCCTCGCCGTGCAGTTCGCCGAGGCGAGCGGACAGACCCTGGTGGGCTTCCTGCGCGGCCGGCGCATGAACGTCTATGCAGGGGCGGGGCGTATCCGATTCGGCGAATGACACAGGCGGAGAAGGCGGTGCGGACGCGCTTTCACCACGTCGCCGCGATGGCGAACGCGAAGCAGCCGATCTTGCGCCACTTGCCCGGGTGACGAAGCCCCCGCCGCCGATCAGTCGGCGATCGAGTCGGCGGGCGGTGACGCCGGGGGCGGAAAGCGCACGTACTCGCCGATCATGATCAGGGCCAGCTCGGTCGCTTCGGGCCGATCCCCTCGTACGCGCCCGCGCCGGCGCAGGTCCTCGAGCAGGCGGTCCAGGATCCGATCGAGCTCCAGATCGTCGCTGTGCTCGCGCCAGGCACGGCGCTCCGCCTCGTCGGCGAAGCAGTAAGCCTTCCAGGAGATCGAGAAGCGCAGGTCGGCCCATCGGTATGCCGCGACCGCATCCGAGCCCATGCGCAAGCTCCAGCGGTCATCGCCATCGAAGACAAGGCTCATGCCCGGGCGGAGCGGGGCCATGGGTTCGCCGTCACCGACACGGTCGACACCGTGGAACACCGAGTCGGTGTCCAGGAGGATGGCGGTATTGTGCCGCGCCGGCAGCGCCACGGGTGGCCCCTCTGCCCCCGCGGGATAGAAGGCAAACGCGCCTCCCCGGCAGCACCCGAACCAGGCGACGCCGGTGACAATGGGCATGCGCCAGTCGTCGAACAGTCCGGAGTGATGCATGACCACCATCAACCACTGTGGAAATCGCTTGCGGTTGGCGCCGCGAAATTCCGGTACGTCGGTGTGGACCGCGAGCTCCTGGCCGGGGATCAGAATGTTCGCGTAGACGATGGCCGGTTCGATCACCGGTCGGCCGTGCACCGCCCGGGCGGCGTCGACGAATCCCGGATGGCGCAGGAAGGGCTCGATACCATCGATCATCACGCGCTCGCCGTACGCGTAGGTCTCGCGGAAGTAGTTCGTCCGCGCCGCCAGAACTTGCAGCGACTCCCTGCGCCCGAAACGACCGCCGCTCTCGATGAAGTTCATGACCGCATCGTGACGCTGGGCCAATCCTTCCCCGATCTCGATCTCGGCCGCTTCCTGAGAGTACATCCCGTAGCTGCCGAAGCGCTCACACAGGCGCATCATTCGGTCCGCCTGATCGGCGCGGAGGAGAGGATCGAAGAATCGATGAGCCTGTTCGGCCATGGTTCACCTCGCGGCAATCGGGTTCGGTCTCAGAACTCTGGCTGACGCGAGTGCTTGCCGAACAGCTCGTCCTTGCGGGCGATCAGGTCGCGTACCGTCAGGACCTCGTTCGGCTTGCTGATCTGGCTGACCTGATGCCATCCCTTGACCAGGGCCACTTCGCCGCCCCAGACGACGAAGCCCTGGCCGTTGATGTCCGCCGCCTCGTCGCTGGCGAGGAACGTCACCAGCTGAGCGGGCCAGGCGGGATGGAAGACGTCGAAGCCCGACTCCGGCTTCGCGAACATCGCGCTGTTCTGCATCGTCTCCGTCATGCGCGTGCGCGCGCGCGGAGCGATGAAGTTCGAGGTAACGCCGTACTTGCCCATCTCGCGCGCGATGCTGATGGTGAGCGCCGCGATCGCCGCCTTGGCCATCGCGTAATTGCTGTTGCCCGCCGACCCCATCAGACCGGCCTCGGAGGCCGTATTGACGATTCGTCCCGACACGCTGCCCGCTTGCTTGGCGATCTCACGCCAACGCACGCAGGCATGGCGGATCATCGCGAAGTGTCCCTTGCAGTGGACGCGCATCACGAGGTCGAACTCTTCCTCCGTCATGTTGAAGCTCATCCGATCGCGAAGGACGCCGGCGTTGTTCACCAAAATGTCCAGGCGACCGTATTTTTCGTAGGCCAGCTCGATGGTCTTGCGCGCGGCGTCCCAGCTCGCAATGTCCTCGTAGCTCGCCGCCGCCTCGCCTCCGGCGCGTTCGATCTCCTCGACGACCTGCTGCGCGGGCCTCTCGTCGCTGCCCTCGCCGTGAACGGAGACGCCGATGTCGTTGACGATCACACGGGCTCCCTCGCGCGCCAGGGCCAGCGCCTCTTCTCGCCCCAGGCCACGGCCGGCGCCCGTCACGATCGCCACCTTCCCCGCCAATAGGGACATCCCAGCTCCTTTCTCTCATGCGGCGGCTGTTGCGCCGCCGTCAGCGTGCATAGTCGAGCGACACATCGCCGAGCAACCCCAACTCTCGGACTGATTCGATTCGCTCGTACGATCCCTCGGTCTTTTCAGATTTATGGCTTGTCAAATCATTTAAATGGGTATATTTTCCCATCTAAATGTCTTCTCCGAGCAATAATTTGCCTGCTGCCCCCATCCCTCCGTGTGGAGATCGACGGAAAGGAACTCCCGGAGCTTCCCATGCTGATTCGCCAATTCACCCTACAACTGCTCGCAATCATGGGCGCCAGCCCGGCCGTGGCCACCCGGGCGTGCCCAAACGTCGAGCCGCTCTGTCGCGAACTCATCGAGCGTCTCGACCCGTCACGCAATGAAACAGGGACCTGACTGCATGTTCAACCGGCGCGCGGATCCGAGTGAGTCGGGTGCGGGCGCCACAAAGGGAAAGGAGAAGGGAAAATGGTCGGAAGAGCCATCCTCATTTGTGCGCTCCTGCTGCCCGTCTCGGCACTGGCCGCCGGAGCACCGAACCGTGGTCCGCGGATCGATCGCCCCTGCGCAAACGACTGCCGGCAGACGCTGCGCGACTGTCAGGCAACCGCCCACGACGACGCTCGAGCCTGTGCCGAGCCCTGCGCGGATCTGGTCGATGCCGCGCGCACGGCGTGCGAAGCGGATCCGTCCAGTGACGAGTGCAGCGCGACCCGCCAAGCAGCGGCCGTATGTCTGAAGCCCTGCCGCGAGGCCTCACGCCCGGCGATTCGGGCGTGTATCAGCGCCGGCCACTCCTGTGTCCGCTCCTGCCTGCCGAACACGGGCGACAATTGCGGGCGCCAGTGTCGGGCCGATGGGCGGGACTGTCTCGCCGCCGCCCGCGCCGATACGCGCACGTGTGCGGATGGATGCAGCGCGGAGCACGAGGCGGCACATCGAGCGTGCAGCGCAGATCGCGAATCGGAGGAATGCGCCGCTGCTCGAGACGCCCTCCAGACCTGCCTCCAGCCCTGCCGAAGCGACTTGGGTGACACGATCAGAGCGTGCCGAGAGCAGACCGGTGCCTGTGTGATTGCCTGCACGGCACAGTAGTTCCCGAGGTCTTGGCGTTTGCCCCGACAGCCGGGATCGACGACAACCCCGCCGGGTCGACGGGACCCCCTCCCGTCGATTGCCCGGCGGGGTTCGATGACGTAGCACCGAGTCGGGGGTCGGCCGTTCATGTTGCCACGCGAGCTCAAAGCTCAGTTCGTCGCCGTCATCCGGCGCCTCATGCGCCCACTCGTGCGGCAGACGATTCACCTACGGAGTGTCGTACCCGGCGTTCGAGCAGATCGTGAAGCAACTCTTCGTCGAAGTGGCAGAGCGCGACTTTCCGCTCCCGTTCAAGCGCCAGACCGACAGCCGCCTGGCTCTGGTGACCGGACTGACGCGAAAGGACATCTCCCAGTTGCGCAGGCAGGTCGCCGCCGAGACGGAAGGAAGGGACCTCGAAGACGCTCTGGTCACACATGTGATCGGGCGCTGGATGGCGGGGCCCCCCTATGCGACGCCGGACGGCGTCCCGCGCCGGCTCCAATACGAGGAGGGGGACGGCCGCGCTCCGAGCTTCGCACGTCTGGTGCGGGAGTTCGGCGTCCACGTTCCGGTACGAGCGGTGCTCGACGAGCTACTGCGACTCGGAAGCGCCGAGTTGCTGCCCGACGGCGACATCGATCTGCGAAGCGAGGCGCACATCCCCACCGCCGAGCTGGAGGGAAAGCTGACCCTTCTCGGCTCCGAACCGGCGGAGCTCTTCTCGACGATCGCGCACAATATCGAGCACACCGACTCCCCGTGGCTTCAACGCAAGGTCGTTTACGACAACATCGGAGCGGATGCTCTGCCGGCCCTGGAATCCGAAGCGCGGCGCCTCGGAGAGGAGTTCACCCGCCGCGCCAACGCCCTCCTCGCCTCGTACGACCGCGACCGCAACCCCGACGCCCCCGGGGGCCCCCGCACCCGGGCGGCGCTCGGCATCTATTACTACGAGGATGCGTCCGCAGCATCGTCCGGCGATGACGCCGTCCGCCCGTTGGCCGCTCCGCCCGGGCGCATCCGGAGGAAGAAATGAACACGACACGACGCCTTCTGTGGCCATTGCTCGCCATCCTTCTCGCCGCCTGCGCGTCCTCCGAGGGCGGCGTGGTCGGCAGTGGAATCTCGGCGGTCACGGGCAACGTCGTCATCGTCGCGGACAGCACCGGCTCCTCCAGTCAGGACGGCTTGTCTTTTGCGCTGCAGGTGGCCCTCGACGGGGCGCCGAGCGTCGCGACGACGACCGACACGGACGGCAACTTCAACCTCAGCGGCCACTTCGCCGGCGCGATCACTCTGCGCTTCGCCGATTCCCGGTCCGGAGCGGAGCTCGGGCGGTTTGCCCTGGAGGCCCCCGTCGGATCCACCACGGTGCTGGAGAACATCGAGATCCGCCCCGACAACCCCGCTCCGACCCGGGTGACACCCGAGGTGGTGAAGCAATTCGACGCCTTCGGCCGCATCCAGACGGCCGATTGCGGCCCCGACGGTAGCGGCGAGTTGCTCATCGTCGACGAGAGCGAGGCGGCGCGAACGCGCCAGTTCCTGGTGCGCGTCCTCACCGACACCGAGATCGCACGCCAAGGCGGCGAGCCGCTCGACTGCTCGGACCTCGTGCCCGGTGACCGCGTCGCCGTCGACGGCGTGCTGCGCGGCGACCTCACGATCGCCGCCTTGCAGGTGGTCCTAGCGCCGCAGCGGGGGCCGGCACCCGACTCTCAGGTGAGAAGCGTCGAGACGCGCGGGCAGGTCTCCCGCACCGACTGCGTCGGGGGCCTGCTCCTGATCCTCGATACGCGCATCGATCCGCCGTTTCAGCAGCTCGTCCGGATCGCACCGGGCACCGACGTTCAATGCCTCGGCGCGCTGCCCACCACTTGCGCGTGCCCGGACATCCGGGTGGGCGATCGCATCGCGGTGCAAGGCGAGATTCACGTCGCCAGACCGGGACGGATCGACGCCGATGTGGTTCGGATCGAGACCTCCCCTCGGCACGTCGAGTTGGCAGGCCGCGTGGTCCAGCCACATTGCGCCGCGGCATTCGTCACGGTCGACGATTCCAACCGGCCGCCGCGCCGCTTCCGGGTGTTACTCACCGGCCGCACGCGCATCTCGTGCGACGCGACGTCTTCGTCCTGCCAGTGTGGCGACATTCGGCCCGGCGACCTCGCCACCGTAACCGGAACGGCCAGCATCGATCGGCCGCAGGCAATCGAGGCCGAGACGCTGGCGATCGAGGCGCCGCCGACGGGGCGGTGATCTCAACCGGCGCCGCCCGTGCGCAGTTCGTTGATCCTCGCTACCAAGAGCGGAAGCGCCTCGCCGGCGGGCGCGCGGATGCTGATCGCGCACAAGCGCGTGATCTCGCTCTCGTAGAGGTTGACCTCGATCAGATTGCCGCCGCGTTCGAGCACGGACAACGGAAACTGCGCAGCCGGGTACACGGTCGCCGAGGTGCCCGCGACGATCATGCAGTCGGACTGCTCGGAAACGTCGAAGCAGCGCTCGAGCACGTCCGCTGGTATCGGTTCCCCGAAGGACACCGTGTCACTCTTGAGAATGCCCCCACAGCGAACGCAGTGCGGCGGCAGGTTCTCCAGCGGCACCCGCTCCCGCGGCAGGCGATCGCCGCAAGCGATGCACCGCACCAGCGTGTAGTTGCCGTGGATCTCCGCCAGCAGCCGACTACCGGCGCTGCGGTGCAGGTCGTCGATGTTCTGGGTGATGAGACACCGCAATACGCCGCACGCCTCGAGGTCGGCGAGGGCGAAATGCCCCGCATTCGGCCTCGCCCGCTGCAGAGTCTCCCATAGCTCCCGGAGCGGGCCGCGCGGACTGAGGCGCTCCTCCCACGCACGCCGCGGATCGGCCAGGAAACGCTCATAGCCGTTCATCGGCGGCTCGCCGTGCTTGGTCCACAGCCCGCCGGGACCGCGGAACGGAGGAATCCCGCTCTCCACCGACAGCCCGGCACCCGTCATACCCACGACGAAACGCGCGCCGGCCACGAGGGCCGCCGCCCGGTCGATCGCCGTGCGGAGAGTGTTGGATTCGCTCATCGATTCGCCTCCGGACGTTGAGTCCGCAGGGTCCGTGCAGTATAAAATCCGGCATCGTCATTCTCAATGCCGCTCCATCGACCCGATGAGGCCGCGGCTCTTCATTCGATTGGGGGTATTTCTCATGCGGTGGATGGGTTCTCTTCTCGCTTTCGGTCTGCTGATTTCGCCCGCGTACGCAGCGCAGAACGCGGTCTTATCTCCGGACGGAAAGACGCTGGCCTCGATTCTCGACTGCAACAGTTGCCGGGACACCAAGACCGGAAGCGATTGCAAGACGGGAGTCGAGAAGGGCTACGACGATGCGGCCGCCTGCGGGCAGTGCCTGGTCGTTTCCAACTATGGCACGCGCATTCCCTACGGTTACGACCTGCAGATCCTCGGCCACATCAAGGACAAGGACGGCAAGCCCCTGTCCGGCAAGTTCGTCAAGCTCCTGCTGCCAAACTCGTGGACGATGCGCACGCGCACGACCGACGACGGGATGTTCCGGTTGATGCTCGGCGCGACCAGTGACCGGCAGGGCGCCCCCATCAAGGTCGAGCTCGGCGACCGCACGATGAGCGCCGATCAAACGGCGGATTACCTGCTCTACATGATGCCTCCGGGCTACAAGCCCTGCAAAGAGTAGGATCGCGCAGCTTGCCTCCATGATCGCCGTGACACTAAGCTGAGCCATGGATTGGGGGCGCTGGCGCGGACGCGAGGCCGGCGCGGCCGAGCGAATCGCGCATGCCGCGGCTCCCCTCCTGATCGTTCGCACCGGCGAGGGGCTCGCCGCCTGGATCTTCTTCAACGAGTTCTTCTGGTCGCCGACTCCCTTTCGCTGGATGGTGCAAGCGGCATTCGTCGGCTACTTCCTGCTCAATCTTCTCGTCACCCTTCGCGAGCGGCGCGGCAGCGTTTCAACCTCGCTGTTCTCTCTGGATATCGCCGCCAACGTGGCGACACTCGCGCTCCCGGTGGCGGCGTCGGGCGGACTGGCCAGCCCCCTGCTGCTGCTCTTCCCCCTGAAGGCTCTTCACTACGCGATGGTCTTCGGCGTCGCCGCGGCGGGGGTTCTCCTGGCCTCGACCGTCGCCATGCTGGCGATCGTCGAAACGGCGCTACCGGTGACCCATCTCGCCACCGATACGGCGGCCACGGTCATGGAGGTCGCCGTGCTGGGCTTTCTGATCGGGGCGCCGGCGGCCATGGCCTGGCTGGCCACGTCGCTCGCGGAAGGGCCGCCGCGACGCCCGCCGCGGCGCCTCGAGCAGGAAGCGACCTCCACCGCGGTCGCCGAGGCACTGTTGAAGGTGAGTGAGGCGGTGAGCCGGCTGACCCGCCTCGACGAGATTCTGGAGAAGGTGGTCGAGATCGCTCCCCACAGCGTCGATGTCGACGAGTGCGGCCTGGCGCTGTGGGCGGAGGACACCGGGACCTACACGGGCGTCGTCGCCTCGGGCGGAGGCAAAGCGATCGACGGCCGTTTCGCCGGCCTGCACTTCTCTCCCGAGGAAGCGCACGACTTCGAGTGGGTGCGCCGCCTCGGCCACTGCGCCGTCGTTCCGGCGCCAGAGGGTGGGGGCTCCTCGGCCACGAACGTACCGGCGGTGCTGATCGCCCCCTTGCTCAGCGGCGCCCGCTTCTACGGCGTCATGGAGTTTGCCCGGGACAGCGCCCGGCGTCCCTTCAACCAGCGCGACCTCACCATCGCCGACGGGATTGCCCGACAGACGGCTGTCGCGCTCGAGCGTGCGCGCCTGATCGAGGACAGCCGGCGCCTGGTTCTGGCCGTCGAGAGCACCGAGGAGGCAGTGCTGATCACCGACGCCAACCGGCGAGTAATGTTCGCCAATCTCGCCTTCATGCGCACCTTCGGCTACCGGCGCGAAGAGCTCATCGGTCGCGATGCCTCCGACCTGGCGGGGGAGGATCGCGCCTGGTTGCCGGAGGTGCAGGAAACGATGCACCGCCGGAGCTGGCGAGGCGAGACCGTGGCCTACGGCAAGAACGGCGTCGCGATCCCGATTCTGCTCAATGTCAGCCTCATCCGCGGCGACGATGGGCGCGTGCAGGGCGCCGTGGCGATCATGGAGGACATCTCGGCGGAGAAGACGTTCCAGGCGCAGATGCAGCGCGCCGACCGCCTGGCTGCCGTGGGCGAGATGGCGGCCGGCATCGCCCACGAGATCAACAATGCTCTGGCAGTGATCTTCGGACAGACGCAGAACACCGCCCCCCGCGGCGAGGTCGAGCTGCGCTCCGCTCTCGAGCGAGTCGACGCGCAGGCGGGGCGCATCGCCGAGATCGTGCAGGGCGTCCTCGGCTTTGCGCGCCCGCGCCCGCCCCGACCGGAGCCCCTCGATCTGGCCGCGCTGACCGTCAAGACGCTCGACCTGGTGCGGCACGACTTGGACCGCCAAGGGGTCAAGGTGAGCACTGATTTCGACCTCGACCTCCCCCGCGCCCAGGCGGACCCGCAGCAGGTGCAACAGGTTCTACTCAACCTCTTCGGCAACGCTCTACAGGCCATGGCCGGCGGTGCCGGCGCCCATCTGCACATCGAGGTCCTGGGCGTCGATGACCGTCTGGCCGTGCGCGTGACCGACGACGGCCCGGGCATCGCCAGCGAGACCTTGCCCCGCATCTTCGATCCCTTCTTCTCGACCAAGCCGGAGGGCACCGGGCTGGGGCTGAGCGTGAGCTATGCGATCGCCCAAGCCCACGGCGGAGACCTTCGCGTCCAGAGCGAGAAGGGTTTGGGCACCACCTTCACTCTCTTCCTGCCCATCGCCGCACCAAGAGAAGAAGAGGTACTGGAGCGGATCCTCCTCGTCGACGACGACCCCGAGGTGGCGGAGGCCATCGCGGCCATGCTGACGAAGGAGGGGCTCGAGGTGTCTCGAGCGTCGACGGGCAGGGAGGCGCTGCAAATGCTGGCAACGGCCGCCTGGGACGGGATCTTTCTCGATGTCCGGCTGCCCGATCTGTCCGGGCCCGACGTCTACGCCGAATTGGAGCGCAGCCATCCCGAGCTGGCGCAACGCGTGGTGTTCGTCACCGGAGGCGTGTGGAGGAGCGAGAGCCGACTCCGCCAGCAGCTTCCGGCGCAGCCAGTCCTCGCCAAGCCTTGCACACAGGACCAGGTCCGCAACGTCCTGCGCCGGCTCCGCGCTCAGCGCCCTCAGGCGGCGTGAGTCGGTCTTCCGACGCGTTCTACGTCCCGAAAACGCCAATTCTGCGTCGGAGCGGGCCGCACTTCGACGCATGCCGGCTGACTCGCCCCTACGCCGAAGGAATACGGGCCCCGGCATGACATGAATTCGGCGCGAGCGGCCCGAAAATCCAGGAGAGCCCGGATTTAACAAAATTAACGGCCAAATTAACGCCTACCTCCACAGAGGGAGGTGAACGGAAGATGGACCATCGGGAGCACGGAGCTCGGGGCGCAGACGGGCGCCGCATCGATGCTCTTCGCCATCGTCGAAACGGCGATCCGCAGCAGACCGAAGGCATCGGAGCATTCGAGGCCCTCCTCGTTCTCGGCATCGCGCTGCTCGCACTGCTCTGTTGGACGCTTGGCACTGCCGCCCTCGGCTAACCGCGGGCGAGATTGAACAGCCGGGACGTGTTCTCGCGGGTGTTCCGCGCGACGCCGTCGAGCGATTCGCCGCGCACGTGCGCCAGGAGAGCTGCGGTCTGCACGACGAGCGCCGGCTCGTTGCGGCGCCCCCGATACGGCACAGGGGCAAGAAACGGAGCATCGGTCTCGACGAGAAGCCGGTCGGCGGGAACCAGCGCCGCCGCTTCGCGCAGCGCAGCCGCCGTTTTGAAGGTAACGATGCCGCTGAAGGACAGGTGGAAGCCCAGGTCCAGGAATGAGCGCGCGCTGTGGGCATCACCCGAGAAGCAGTGAATGACCCCGCCCACCTCGGTGGCACGCTCCTCCCGCAGGATGCGCACCGCGTCGTCGTCCGCCGCGCGAAGGTGGATAACCAGTGGAAGGGACAGCTCGCGAGCGAGACCGACGAAGCGGCGGAAGGCCTCCTGCTGGGCGGGCCGCGGGGAGTTGTCGTAGTGATAGTCGAGGCCGGTTTCGCCGATCGCCACCACCTTGCGGTGCCGCGCCAGGCGGCGGATGGTGTCGAGGACGCCGTCGTCGACCAGCGAGGCCTCGTGTGGGTGTATCCCCACCGTGGCAAAGATCCGCTCGTCCGCCTCGGCGAGAGCGATGGCTGCGTCGTTGGCCTCCAGGGGCCCGCCGGCGCCGATCGTCACCATCATGCCCACGCCGGCCGCCCGGGCGCGCTCCAGCACGGCGTCGCGATCGGACGAGAACTCGGTCATGTCGAGATGACAGTGGGAATCGACGATCGTCTGCCCGGCGCCGAGCGCCGGCAGCGGGGGCAACTCGATCAACCGCTGCCACGCCATCGGACCCCCGCTTGCCGCCTCACCCGGCCTTCTCGGTATCGATGCGCGGGAACAGGATCTCAGGTTGCTGCGTGCGGTGCCCGTTCACCAGGGCGCCGCCCCACTGCCAACCGCCACCGAGTGTCGATCCGGCGGGCAGGTCGAGAAGCCCCAGCAGTCGGACCGAGGTCTCGGGCAGGAACGGCCCGAGCAGCACGGCGCTCACGTACAACCCCTCCAGCAGGTGGTGCAGGACGGCACCGGCGCGGGGACGGGTCGCGTCCTCCTTCGCCAACTTGAAGGGAGCCGTGGTCACGACGTACTTGTTCGCCTGGTCGATCGCCCGCCAGAGGGACTCGAGGGCGCGGTGGAACTGGAGTTGATCGGTGAACGCCGGCACCTCGGCGATAGCCGTCTCGAACGCCTTCACGAGATCGCGATCGTCGTCGCTCAACGGACCGAGCGGTTGCACCTCGCCGTCGAAATAGCGCTGTTGCATCGCCAGGGTCCGACTCACCAGATTGCCGAAGTTGTTGGCGAGGTCGGCGTTGAGACGGGTGACGAAGGCATCCTCGTTGAACGTGGCGTCCTGGCCGAACGCCATCTCGCGCAGGAGAAAGTAGCGAAAGGCATCCATCCCGAAGCGCTCTTTCATGTCGAGCGGTCGGATGACGTTGCCGAGACTCTTCGACATCTTGCTCTCGCCGCGCGTCCAGTAGCCGTGCACGTGCAGCTGGCGGTACAGCGGCAGACCGGCGGCCATCAACATGGTGGGCCAGAAGACGCCGTGCGGCTTGAGGATGTCCTTGCCGATCAGATGCTCCGCCTCGGGCCAGAACTCGTCGAAACGCTCTCCGACCAGACGCCGCAGCGCGCTGACGTAGTTGATCAGCGCATCGAACCAGACGTAGGTGACGTAGCGGTCGTCGAAAGGCAACTCGATGCCCCAGGAGAGGCGACTCTTGGGTCGCGAGATGCACAGATCGCCCAGCGCCTCGCCGCGCAGCATCGAGAGGACCTCGTTGCGGTATCGCTCCGGCACGATCCGCTGCGGATTCCGTTCCAGGTCCTCGATCAGCGCCTGCTGGTACCGGCTCATCCGAAAGAAATAGTTCTCCTCGTCCACGTAGACGGGCGGAACCTGGTGGTCCGGACACTTGCCGTCCACCAGCTCCTTTTCGGTGTAGAAGCGCTCGCACCCCGTGCAGTACAGGCCGCCGTAGCTGCCGAAGTAGATGTCCCCCGCCGCGTGGACGCGGCCGAGGATCTCCTGGACCGTGCGCACATGGTAGTCGTCGCTGGTGCGGATGAAGTGGTCGTATCGGATCCCGCAATCGTCCCAGGTTTCGCGGAACAGACGACTCACGCGGTCGGCGTGCTCCTGTGGGGATACCCCGGCGGCGGCCGCCGCCTGCGCGACCTTGTCGCCGTGCTCGTCGGTTCCGGTCACCAGGAGCGTCTCGTGGCCGCGCCCGCGGCGAAACCGCGCCAGGGTATCGGCAACCACGGTCGTGTACGTGTGGCCGAGGTGCGGCTCGGCATTGACGTAATAGAGGGGAGTCGTGATGTAGACGCGACGCATCGGGTGGTCCGCCGGCGGAAGATCAGTCCGGCTTTTTTTCGACCAGGTCTTCGAGCTGCGCCTCGACCTCGATGTCGTCCTCGTCACGCCGGATCAAGACGGTCTGCTTGAGAAGGTTCTGCCGAACGATCACGCCGTTGCCCTTGACCGACTCGACCTTCTTCCCCACGCCTGGCAGCGACCTGCCGAGCTCGAGATAGGTATCGTACTCGTAGCGCAGGCAGCACTTGAGACGGCCGCACATGCCCGCGAGCTTGGATGGATTGAGCGACAGCCCCTGCTCCTTGGCCATCTTCACGGACACGGAGCTGAACTCGCGCAGCCAGCTCGAGCAGCACAGCTCGCGCCCGCAGGGGCCGACTCCGCCGATCAACTTGGTCTCGTCGCGGTTGCCGATCTGCTTCATCTCGATGCGCGTGTGAAGGGTCTGGGCCAGGTCACGGACCAGATCGCGGAAGTCCACGCGCCCGTCGGCAAAGAAGAAGAAGGTCATCTTGGCGCCATCGTAGGTCGGCTCGACCTTGATCAACTTCATCGGAAGGCGGCGCTCCTCGATGCGGTGCAGGCAGATTTTCTGCGCCCCGCGGGCGCGGACGAGGTTTGCCTCCTCGCGCGCGAGCTCGCGGCCGTCGGCCCTCTTGATCACCCGCGGCAGATGGACGCGCAGCCCCTCCATGGGCATCGGCCGGGGCTCGATGGCGACTGTCCCGAGGCTCGTCCCGCGCTCTGCTTGCACGACGACCCGATCGCCGCAGCGCAGCGGCAGCGCGCCGGCGTCGTACTGGTGCACTTGGCCGGCGTGCCGGAACTGCACGCCGACCACCGAAACCGTCTCTGCCGCGTTCCCTTCGGAGCCCTGGGTATTCATGAGATCACGAACGGGCCAGCCGCAGCAGCAGCGTCTCGGCGAGAAGCGGCCGGTTGGGATTGTGGCGACGCAGCGTCCGCAGCGCCTCGACGACGATGTCCGCGCGGCGCACCGCCGAGCCAACGTCCACATCCTCTGCCAGGCCGACGGACGACGCGACCGCTCGCGCCGCCGCGTCACGGTACCAAGACAGCAGGCCCTCGAGCCGCGCCGACATCTCCTGCTCCGTTCGACCGAGCGCTTTGCTCATGACAACCACCGAACCATATCGACTGGGCTCGAGCTCCGCAAGAAGCCGCAGGAGTGACTCGTGTTCGCCTCCGGCATCCGTCTCGCTGAGACGCAGCGCCCGTCCCGGGCTCCCATCGGCACGCGCGGCGAGCTCGCCAGCCTCGTCCGCAGAATGGCCGATCTGTTGAAGGAATGCGCGGACCTGCTGCCTCCGCGAGGGGATGGAACGCGATCCGTTGGCAACGCGAGCGAACCGTCGGAAGCAGAGACCCGGGCCTGGCCGTGATCAAGAGCAGCAGCGCGTGCCCCGGCGGTTCTTCCAGCGTCTTCAGCAACGCGTTCTGGGCCGCGATCGACAACCGATCGGCATCGTCGACGATCGCCATCTTACGCGACGCGGAGACGGCGCGCATCTGTGCGAAGTGCTTGAGGCGGCGCGCCAGCTCGACTCCGATTTCCTTCTTCCCCTCGGGGAGCTCGATGCTGAGAGAAGTCGGCGTGCGTCCCGGCCGCGATCTGCATGCATCCTTCGCAGTCGCCGCACGGCGCCTCGCCGGAGCCTTTGCAGGCGATCCGCGCCACCAGTCGCCGGGCCGCCAGCGCCTTCCCGATGCCCGGTGGACCGGTGAACAGAAGGGCGTGCGGCAGACGGTCACGTGCCAGCGCGTCGCAGAGACGCCCCCATACGGCTTCGTGCCCGTACAACAGGGGCCAGGTCATTGCCGCCCCACGACGGTTCGGATGGCCTCCATCACCCGTTCGCGCACGATTCCTTCCGGTTGCGTTGCGTCGATCACGCGCCAACCTTTCGCGTCCGCTGCGGCGAGGGTCAAGAACCCGGCGCGAACGCGTTCATGGAAGGCCTCCACCTCGGCATGGAAGCGATCGTGTCCACGCGCCCGCTGCAAGCCGATCCGCACCGGGCAGTCGAGCAATACGGTCGTGTGCGCCGCCAGCCCCGATCGGGCCCAAGCGTCGGCGCGCGAGACGATCTCCAGATCGAGCCCGCGGCCGTAGGACTGATACGCGATCGTCGACGCCGAGTAGCGATCCGTGAGCACGATCGCCCCGGCGGCGAGGGCGGGCTGAATGAGCTGTGCCACGTGTTGGGCGCGGTCGGCGAGATAGAGAAAGAGCTCGGCCAGGGGGGTCGGCACCGCCTCCCGCTCGTGCAGCACCAGCTCGCGCAGTTTGACGCCGAGCGGCGTCCCCCGGCTCCGCCGTGACCCTTACCTCGTGCCCCTCGCGTTCGAGCACCTGCGCGGCGTGCCGGATGTGCGAGGACTTCCCGGCTCCCTCCGTGCCCTCGAACGCAATCAAGACGCCCCTGCGCTCGGCTCGCTCCACCCAGAACCCCTCCGCCCCCTCACGCGCCCCGGGAGGCCTCTCTACGCGGCACGCCAACGCCGCTTACGCGACGTCGTCCTTCTCGCCACCTCGCGCGGCCGCCGCGGCGCTATCGGCCTTGCCGAGGACGAGCCCGATGCCGTAGATGAGCTGCTTCGCCGTGCAGGGCTTCGTGATGTAATAGTCGGCGCCGTACTGGTAGCCGACCATCACGTCCTCGTCCTGCATTTTCGCCGTCACCATGATCACCGGCAGGTTGGCCGTCGCGTGCGTGGTCTTGATTCGCTCGAGCACCTCGAGACCGCTCATCTCAGGCATCATCACGTCCAACAGGACGACATCCGGCCGCTCTTCGTCGATCCGGTCCAGGGCCTCCTGCCCACTCTGGGCCACGCGCACGTCGAAGCCGTTGGTTTCCAGGATGCTTCGCAGGATCGTGATGCTGTCGACGTTGTCGTCGACGACCAGAACTTTTCGCTTCATCGTGAGATTCCCATTGCGCCGAGCGCCCCGTCACCCTACAGCCTAACATGGATCGACGTCCACTTCACCGCCTTTCTCCAGCTCGGGCGAAGTTCTTGTAAAACCTCGACTTAGACCGCCCATCAGCCGCGTTCGCGCCAGCCGGTGACGACGGCGCGATGCGGCAACCAGCCCGGCATCCATTCGTCTGCCCTTCGGATCGCTTCGTCGTCGTACGCGATCGCGCCGACCGTCCGGAGATCGAGCACCGACCCTGCCCCGCCTTGCAGCAGAGCACCCTCGATCCGCACGGAGCTGGCGCCGTCCAGGCGTACGTCGCCGAGGACGACGACGATCCCGGAGAAGGAGAAGCTTCCGCCGACGAGCAGCGGGCCGTCGACGATCAGCACTCCGCTGCCGGAGGCGTCGGTCAGGGAGAGGGAGGTCGGGCTGACGAGGACTCCGTCGCCGAGGACACCGGACGATACCGGATCGAGGCGCCGAAAGCCCGCCTGCTCCGCGGCGGCGAGAGCAGCGTCGGCACAGCTCGAGCTCGACACCGCGACCCGTGCCGCAAGCCCCTGCGCGGCCAACTGTTCCGCAACCGCGCGCGCCTCGTCGCTCGTCGACACCGCGAGCACCGGCTCGCCGCTTCCCGGACCAGGGAGCTCCAGCCCGTCCCCCACCGACACCGAGAGCGGGGCGCCCGAGGAGAGCACGGCGCCCGCCAGCTGTGGGGCGGCGGCACGGACGACCGACGCCTCCAGCGCGCGCAGCGCCCGACCGTCCACCGACCCCTCGGCGACGATGTCGACTCGGTCATCGTCGCGCGGCTCGACGCGGACCTCGACTCGCAGGGGCGGCGCCAACAGGGATTCGGGCGGCGCGCCTTCGAATGGGTACTCGCCGTCGTCGGCCGTACCCTTCCGCCCGTCCGGCCCCTCCCCGAGGCGCTCGAAGCGCGGGTCGAGTGCCAGGTCGGCGAGTGCCACGTCGAGCCCCGATTCCGCAGCGGAGAAGGACACCAGGGCGGCGCGAATCTGGGCCTGGATCATCAGGTCCAAACGCGCCTGCATGGCGGCGAAGGCGCCAAGCGGCAGCAGAAACGCCATCGCGACCATGACCGTCAGCAGCGCGTAGCCGCACTGGTTGCCGCTCTTTCGCTCAGCCATTTCGCAGCCAGATACTCGCCGTCTGGGTGCGGCGCAGCGGCCCGCGCGAGGAGGGATCCGGGTGCGGAATCTCGACGACCAGGAGCACGTCGACGCGGCGGACTCGAACGCGCGCGGCGTCGTCGAGCCCGGCCGGCCCCGGCGCGAGAATCGCGCCGGCGGCGTCGAAGTAGGTGAACCGCAGACCGTCGGGTGCCAGGTCGGCGAGCATGGGCTGCGGCGGCGCGTCGCCGAGGTTGCGCAGCAGCATGCGGCGATCGGCATCGAGCCGATAGCCGACCACCTCGTTGGCGTCGTCCGTATCGCCGTCGCCGTCGAGGTCGCGAGCGATCTCGATCGCGCCCACCTCCGCCCGCCGGACACCGCTCAGCGGCTCGCCATCGGGACGATACCCCGCATCGCGAACATCGCGTTCGATGAGCTGCACACCCATACGCGCGGCCTCCTGCGCCTCGCTGGCGACCTCGAGCACCCGCGTGCCGCGCAGGATGGCACGCGAGAACTGGCCCATCGCGACGGCGAACCAGCCCAGAAAGGCGATGCCCACCATCAGCTCGACCAACGAAGCTCCGCGCTCCGCGTTCACGGCTCCCTCGGCCCGATCGACGTCAGCGTGAAATGCCGCGGTCCGCGATCTTCCCAGGCCACCGTCACCTCCAGGCGTTCCAGCCCCGCGTATGCCGGGATCGCCGCCGCATGCCACGTGCGCACGAACGGACCGGTCGGCGTCACATCGACGGCGCGGTCGCCCGCCCGCAGCCGCTCCATCTCTTCCGCCGCCAGCTCGGTCGCGCGCAGCCAGTAGCCGCTCGTCCGGCGCGCCTGCTCGGTGGTGATCAGGGTCTGAGCGAGCGCCGCTGCCAGCAGCGAGAAGATTCCCATCGCGATGAGCACCTCGACCAGGGAGAAGCCACCAGAAGAGCCAGCGGCGCGCATCAGTCCACCCGCATACGGCCGGCGATGTCGACCACGATCCGGCGCTCCTCTCCTTCCGGGTCGAGCAAGGTGACGCTGCCGAACGTGCTCGCGTGCCCGCGCGGACGGAAGGTGATGCTCGAGCCGACCGCCGTACAGTCGATCACTCGTACGCCGAAGGGCAGGGACGTCGGCGGCCCGACCGCCTCGTAGGACGACCCCAGCTTGCGCTCGCGCTGGTACGTCGCTCCGGGAACGGCGAAGTGGACGCGATGATCGGCCGACTCGGCGATCGCCGAGACGCGCACCATCTTGAGATCCATCACCACCTGGCGCGCCGCTTCGTTCAGCCGCAGCCGGGACAGCATTGGACGGTACCCGAGCAGAGCCACGCCGCCGAGGATGGCCAGCAGGCCAATCACGATCAGGACTTCGAAGAGGGTAAAGCCACCACGCCCGTTCATGTACCTCGTAGATACTACACAAGTATCTCATTGACCGCAAGACCAATTAGCACGGGACGGCGAGACGGCGCCGGCGCCGTCTCGCACGGGGCCTCAGAGGCGGGTCAGACCGAGATACCAGGCGATCAGCGCGTCGCCGAAGAAGAGTGCGCACACGGCGCCGAGGGCGAGGAAGGGGCCGAACGGAATGGGGGTACGGCTATCGCGTCCCCTTCGCAACATGAGGAAGACGCCCACGGCGGTGCCGGCGAGCGAGCCGACCATCAGGGTGACCGGCACGGCGCGCCAGCCGAGGAAGGCGCCGATCATGGCGAGCAGCTTCACGTCCCCGCCTCCCATCCCTTCCCGTCCGGTCAGCCAGTGATAGCCCTCGGCGACCGCCCACAGGATGCCGCCGCCGAGCGCGATACCGATCAGCGAGGCGCGCCATGTCGGCTCGCCGATCACGATGGCCGAGAGGAAGCCGATCGCGATGCCGGGGAGGCTGATGGCGTCCGGGATGATCTGGTGGTCGAGATCGATGAACGTGATGGCGATCAGGGCGCACAGGAAGGCGAAGGTCATCAGGAAGTGCGGCGACCATCCCAACGCCGCCAGGCAGGCGACCGCCATCGATCCGGTCAGGAGCTCGACCAGCGGGTAGCGGATCGAGATGGACGTCGCACACGAGCGACATCGGCCGCGCAGCAGCAGGTAGCTGAGAAGAGGAATGTTGTCGTACGGCCGGATCGGTTGCCGGCAGATCGGGCAGTGCGAGGCGGGAAGGACGATCGACTCTCCGGCGGGCAGGCGATAGATGCAAACGTTCAGAAAGCTGCCCACCATCAGACCGAAGACGAAGACCGTCAGATACAGCATCAACCCCACCTCTGCCGGCACCACGGAGAAACGCCCCACCGCTCCGCGCCGCCGGGTCGGCGCGACGCGCTCGGCATAGGTATCGACACTCGAGGGGATACGCAAGGAAACGAATCCCGAGCTCACGAGCCCCTCGTGTTCCTCATTTCCTGCGCCAGGGCGCGGCCGCGCGGATCACCCGGCGCGAGCTCGAGAAAGCGGTGCAATTCGGCGGCGGCGCGATCGTTCAGACCGTGTCGATGATAGAGCTCGGCGAGCTGCAAGTGCGCATCGGCCAGGTCGGGATCGATCCGCAGCGATTGGCGAAACGCGGCCTCCGCCGGCGCCGCTTCGTCCCGCGCCGAGTAGGCCCGCCCGAGCATGGTCTGGGCGAGCGCCGACCACGGATGCCGCGCCACGACGCGGCTCCACGCCGAGACGTCGCTCCGCCAGATTCCGGCCGAGGAACGGGTGACCAGGGCCAGGGTCGCGGCGATGACGACTCCCGTCAGGTGGGCCGGCAGGCGCAGACGCCGTCCGCGCACCGCGATCGAGGCCAGACGCTCGATGGCGATCGCCACCCAGACCGCGACTCCGATCATGGGCAGATAGAGGAATCGATCCGCCCGCAGCTGCGCCAGCGGCACGACGTTCGACTCCGGCAGCAGGGACAGAACGAACCAGCCGAGGCAGAAGAAGGTCCACGGGAAGCGGCGCCGAAGGACGAACACGTATCCGACCATCAGCAGGATCGCCCCGACGGCGGCGAAGTTGAGCGGCGCGTAGGCCATGGCGCGCGGATAGTAGTAGATGGGCGAAAGGTTGGCCGGGAAAAGCGCTGCGGCAACGTACTCCATCCCCACCCGGGCCATCATGAGGACGTGCGACACGACGTTGCCGCCATGCGGGGGATGGATGGCGCCGACGGCTGCGTGCGCCGCCATCGCCGCGGCGCCGACGGCCACGGCGATGGCGAAGAAGGGGAGCTTGTCGAGGTAGCGCAGCCGCCCGTCGAGGAAGACGTACTCGTAGAGCCACAGCAGGGCCGGCAGAACCATCACGTTCGGCTTGGCGAGGGCGGCGGCCGCGAAGGCGAGGACGGAGGCGACGTACCATTCGACCCGCCTACCGCTGCGCCAGCGCTGGTAGAGGATCAAGGTCAGGAAGAAGAACACGCCCGAGAGCAGCGTCTTGCGCTGGATGGCGAGGGAAACGGCCTCCATCTGCAAGGGGTGGACGGCGAAGATCGCCGCGGCCAGCAGCGCCGCGTAGAGCGACGGCAGGACGTTCCACAGGAAGACGAGAGCCAGGCCCGCCGAAAAGGCCTGGAGACAGATATTGGTCAGGTGGTACCCGGTCGGGTCGTAGCCCCAGAAATGGTAGTCGACGGCCAGCGAGAGCATCGTGAGCGGTACGTAGTGGGCGTGATTGAACTCGGTCGCCATGGCGCGCAGGTTCGACCAACCGAGCCCGCGGATGTCGGCGCTGTCGAGGATGATCGCGTCGTCGAAAGCCAGGGAGAGAAAGCCGTTGTGCACGGTGGGCCAGTATGTGAGCAAGGTGGCGGCGAGAACGACCGCCAGGGCGGCGAGCCGCAGCGAAGCGCTCCATTCGTGAGCTCGGACCGCAGTCCCGATCAGCGGCCGGCCAAGCGGCTGGTCGCCGGCCAACGGGTCTCGATGCCGGGGGGCGAGGGAGTTCCACCGGTTGCGCACGCCCCCCCTGTACGACAAACCGATGGGGTCATCCACGGGAAACTACCCGGCCCCGTTCTCGGGACGCCCGACGAGCGAACGGCGGCATCTGTCGCGCACCCGCCGGCGCGGATATAACGTCGAGCGATCGGTACGGTCCCGTCATGCGCCGATGCGAAATCGTACGACAGAGCACGCGACGCCCGAGGCGAGCGTCGCTAGACGGACGGCACGAAGCTTGCGGAAAGTCCCGAGGTTCCGATGGAGAGCACTAGTCATGGGCGAGCGCTCCTCGCCGCCGCCTGCTGCCTTCTCGTCGCCGGTCCGTTTCTGGTCGTGCGCTTTCCTCCCATCACCGACCTTCCGCAGCACGTGGCGCAGATCCGTCTGTTTCTCGAAACGCTGGGAAACCCGAATGGCCCCTACCGCATCCAGTGGTTCACGCCCTACGGGCTGTCCTACGGCCTGATCGGCACGTCCTGGGCTCTCGTCGGGGCGGCCGGCGCCGGCCGCCTGACGATGGTCGTCCTGGCCGTCCTGTGGACGCTAGCCGTGCACGCGTTGGCTGCCAGGCGCAAACGGCCGGCTGCCGCGGCGGTGCTGGTGTCGCTGCTGTTCTTCAATCACCTCGTCTACTGGGGATTTTTGAGCTTCGCGGTCGGCTGGCTGGCGTTCGTCGCTTGGTTTCTGCTCACCGGACGGCCGCCGGAGCGGCCCTTCCGCTGGACCGATGCCCTGCTCTACTGCGCCGGCGCGGCGCTACTGTATTTCAGCCACGCCCTCTGGTTCGCCATCGGCGTCGGATGGCTGGTCTTCTCCGGCCTGTGGAGGCACATCCCTCGCAGCACCCTGGTCGGGCGCGCGGCCAGCATCCTCCCCGTCGCCGTCGCGGCCGCGATCTGGTATCCGCGTCTCCAGGCGCAGGGCTTCGTCTCGCCGACCGTCTGGTTCGACTCGCCGCTCGAGCGCCTGACCCCCGCCTGGATGGTCGACGCCACCCTCGGCGGCCTGCGCGGGTCGGGCGAGTACCTGGTCCTCGGCCTCCTGTTGGCTTGGCTGGGCGCCGGTCTGTGGCAGAACAGAGACGCCTTGCGAGCGAGGATCGACACCGAGCTGCTGGCTGCCGGGCTCATCTTCGCCAGCATGGCCCTGACGCTGCCGGACGAGTACATGAACACCATCCAGTTCGCCGCCCGGTGGATGCCGGTGGGGGTGATCTGCCTGGTCCTCGCCGTCCCCGCCCCCCGCTTTCTTCTGCCCGGGCAACGCGCCATCGCGCTGGCCGTTCTCGCCGTCTTCTGTCTCACCACGGCGGCGGCGTGGAAGCGCTTCGAGCGCGACGAGCTGTCCGGCCTGGCAGAGGTGCTGGCGGCCCTACCCGATGAGCCGCGCGTCGTCGGCCTCGACTTCGTCAAGGAAAGTGCGATCGTGAAGGGCCGGCCGTTCCTGCAGATGTTCGACTACGCCCAGGTCCTGCACGGGGGCTCGGCGAACTTCTCGTTCGCCGGCTTCGCCCCGGCTCTGGTCGTCTACCGCCACCGCATGGTCAAGCCGTGGACGATCGGCCTGGAGTGGTTCGCCGAGCGCGTGAAGCCGGCCGATTTCCACTACTTCGACTACGCCATCATCAACGGCAGACCCGACACGCATGCCGCGGCCGCCGCACAGGAAGGTCTGCAGCCGGTTACGGCGGCGGGCCGCTGGCGCTTGTACCGCGTGGTCTCCGCCACGTCGTGAGGTTACCTCCGATGCTCGAGTCGCCCGAATCGAGAGAGACCCGCGCCCGCGGCGCGCTGATCGGCGTGATCGTGCTCTTCGCCCTCGGTGTCGCCGTCATGGCGGCACTGGGCCTGTACGCCTTCATCTGGAAGACGGCGATCATTCCGTTGCTGCTGCTCGCCGCGCTCCTGTCGAGGCGCCTCGACCGGTTCATCGACGACTGGGCGATCTATCTCGCCCTGGTCGTGCTCTTCGACTTCTGCCGCGGTCTGGTGTTCGCCCTGGTGACCCGCTTCCAGCTTCCGGTCCGCATGGGCTACGCGATCGAAGGGGAACGCCTGCTGACCGGCGGACACCTCGGCCCCAACCTGCTCCAACACGTACGCGACGCCCTGCCGTCGCCGGGCGTGTTGGACCGCCTCCTGACCGTCGTGCACAGCTCGCATTTCGCCTTCTTCCTGCTCTTCGGCCTCGCCGTCTGGCTGCTGCGGGGCGAGGACTTCCGGCGCTACGCGATCGCGGTGCTGGCGGTAATCTACACCGGCCTCCTGGTTTACCTCCTCGTGCCCACGGTTCCGCCCTGGATGGCCGCCAACCAGTTCGGCGTCATCCCGGCCATCCAGCACATCAGCGCTCGCATCTACAACGCGGAGATCCCGACGCTGCAGCGGGCCTTCGACGTGAATCCGATCGCGGCCATGCCCTCCCTGCACGCCGCCCTGCCCACCCTCTGCACGTTGATCGCCTTCCACCACTTCGGATACCGCGCCGCTGGCATGCTCATCTACACCCTTCTGATCTTCTTCTCGATCGTCTACCTGGGAGAGCACTACCTGATCGACGTCGCCGCGGGCGTGCTCCTGGCGGCCGCGGTTTACGTCTGCATCTATCGCTACGGCCTCCTCTCCTCGTGGCGCTCGTGGCCGCGCGTGCGCGTCAGTCCGATCCTGCTCTCGGCCCTGCTCATCACCATGGCCGAAGGGATCGGCCGCGTCACCGCGGCCATCGAACGGCCCTTCGCCGTGACCCGATCCTTCGTCGACCGCGAGCTCGCCGGCAAGACTCCGCTGGCGCCCTTCTACCGCGGACAGATCGCCTACGAAGCGGGAGACTTCCCCACGGCGCAACGCGAGTTCGCGCGAGCCGCCGCCGTTCTCGAGGACGCAACGAAGCGCGCGCACGTGACCGTCTGGGCAGCGCGAAGCGCGTACCGCGCCGGCGATTACCCAACGGCGATCGACACCCTGCAGCGCATCCCGCGAAACGACCGCGATCTGAACGCTCAACTGCTGCTGGCAGTGTCCTACCTCCAGGACGGCAGGGAGCGATCCGGGCTGGCGCTTCTCGAGGACCTGCGGCGCGAATATCCGAACGACCCCGAGCCCGTGTACTGGGCGATCCGCCATCGTTACCTCCATCACGAGGCGACGCGGGAGGACGTGACCGAGGCCATCGGCCGCATGGAGACCCTGCCCGATCATGGCAAGGCGCGGCGGCTGAGCGGGGCGCTGCGCGCCTTGATTCGCGGCGACGCCTGAGGCGATGGCCGAGCTCCGGAGCACCGCCCTGTCCCTGCTCCTCTTCGCCTTGCTGATGGCGGCGGCGCGGCTCTACACGGTGCCCGAGCCGCTCGAGATGGACGCCGCGACGTACGCAGTCGTCGCCGCGCAGATGCGGAACGGCAAGAGCCTCTACTCCGACCTGTGGGACCACAAGCCGCCGGCAATCTACACGACCTTCGCCCTCGCGCAAATGGCGGCGGGCGACGGGCCCGCCCACGTGTACGTCCTGGGCCTGCTGGCAGCGATCGCCACCATGCTCGGAGTGTCTGCCGCCGCAGCGGCGGCGAGCGGCGTTCCGGAGGCCGGCAGCGCCGCCGCTGCATTCTGGGCTGTGACCTCAGCGGACCTGTATCTACAGGCAAACCAGCCAAACACCGAGGCGTTCCTCAACGCGTGTCTGATCTGGGTCTTCGCCCTGTTACTGCGCCGGGACGGTGGCCGCGCAATGCAGACGACGTTGCTGATCGGAGCGCTCCTCGCCCTGGCCACGCTCTACAAGCAGGTGGCCATCGCGGTCGGCCTGGCGTTTGCGCTCGCGCACGTCGCCGCGCCGCCGCCCGGAACGACCCGGCGCGGCGCTCTCCTGCAGCCGCTGGCGTGGGCGGGTGTTGGCGCGGTCGTCTGGGGCACGGTGATCGCGTACTTCGCGGCATCGGGGCGAGCCGTCGATTTCTGGGCGGCGGTCTTCACCTTCAACCGGCAGTACGCCAGCAGTCCCTTCCCGAACCTGCTGGCCGGCCTGACCCCGGCGCACCTGATCGCCCCGTGTACATATCACGTGCTGCCGCTGCTCATCGTAGCGCTCCTGGCCGGGCTGTGGCGGCCCCCGCGCGGGCGACGCCCGCGTCTGCTCCTCGCCGCCTACACCGCCGGCACGTATGCCGCCGTGGCCCTGCCCGGCAAGTTCTTCGAGCACTACTATCAGCTCTGGCTGCCTCCCCTGTCGGTCGGCGCCGCCTGCGGACTCCTCGCCGTCGCAGGGAAGAACCCGGCGACGGGCAGCCGGCGTTTTGCCGTCGCCGCGGCCGCCCTCGTCTTTCTTCTCATGGCCGCGCAGGCCCCCTATTACACCTATCCCCCCGCCGAGTGGTCGAGTCGGAAGTTCGGCCCGCGCCTGCTGAACAACACAGCCGTGGCCGGCGCCCTGAACCGACTGCTCAGGCCCGGCGAGACCTTCGTCCAGTGGGGTCACTACGCGGAGTTGTACTACTACAGCGGACGGCGGCCGCCGATCGGCGAGTTTCGCAGCGAGTATCTCCTCGACGGACCCCGCTCGGCGCCGCGCCAGGCAAGGGTCATCGAGGACCTTTCCCGCCAGCACCCCGAGCTGCTCGTGGTCTCCAGGAAGTTCCCGTTCCCGCCCGAGCGCCCGGTCCCCCGCTGGCTTCTAGAACACTACGCACCGTTCCCTCCCGCCTTGCAGCCGCGCGGCAGGTTCGCCGAGTACCGTCTCTACTACCGCCGCGGCGGCGCCCTGGCGGCGCGCCTGTTCTCCCCGTCAGGCAAACTCGCGGCGCGAGAACAGGGCGACGCTGAGCAGCAGCAGGACGGCGGAGTACGCCAGCGCGTAGACCACCAGCGCGATCAGGTAGGGGGCCTCCACGGGCTGGCCGTAGACCACTTGGTTCGCGATCGAGAACCGGTCGAGCCGCGGCAGGGTCCAGTACAGAACCTTGGCGATCATCTGCACGGCCGGTGAGTGCTCGTCCGAGAAAAAGTACTGCAGGTAGCCGGCGGAGCGCCCGGCAACGAAGGTGGCCGCCGTGAACATTCCGGCGAGCGCCGGTGTCACGACCAGGGACGAGAAGAGCAGCGCCACCGCGATGACCACCATGATCTCCAGCAGCGTGGTGCCCGAGGCGAGAGCCAGCCCCCAGTCGAAGTGTCCCTCGAGCGCCGACAGGAAGGCCAGCAGGCCCGCGCTCATGAGCCCGACGATCAGCGCCAGGGTGGCCAGCATGCCGAGGAACTTGCCGGCGATGAACTCCCAGCGCGCCACCGGCTTGGACAGGATGTTGAGAATGGTGCGCTTGCGAAGCTCCTGGTGGAGCATGGTGACGCCGAGGACGATGGCGATGATCACGCCGAACAGGGAGACGCTCATCAGGCTGAAGTCCTTGATGAACTTCATCTGGTCGCCGATCGACGCCGCTCCGAACACCGACGCGATGCCCACCACGACCAGGGCGAAGAACAGAATCGAGTAGAGGATCCGGTTGCGGATCGCCTCGCGAAACGTGTTCAGGGCGATGGCGAAAATCTTCATCCGCGCGCCCCCGCTTCGATCTCGCGTCGCGCCGCCGCCACCAGGTCCGCGACGTCGGGGGCGACGGGGCCCAGAGCGTCGAGCCGGGACAGCAGGCGCAGCGAGCCCCAGCGATCGCCCTGCTCCAAGCGGGTGGCGCTCAGGTTCACCAGCAGCAAGGCGTTGTCGGGATCCCCGGCCAGGCCAGCGCGAAACGCCGCCTCGGCGGTGTCGTACTCGCGCAGCCGTTCTCGCAGGAGACCGATCTGCAAATGCGCCTTGGCGAACCCCCAGTCCAGCCGCACCGCCTTCTCGTACCAGTGCAAGGCCGGGCCGTCGAGCCCCTTCAGACTGTACACGTGCCCGATGCCGAACGCCGCACCAGGGTACTGCGGGTAGATCGCGAAGGATTCCCGGAACTCGTCCATCGCCTCGTCGAGTTGTCCGGCTCTCTCCAGGGCGACGGCCACGTTGTGGTGGGCCTTGGCGCTGGCCGGGGACGCCTGGGCGGTGACGGTGAAGAGAACGAGGTCGTTTCGCCAGTCCGGGTTGCGCAACCACGTCCTCGCGCCGAGCGCGGCGACGAGCGCGGCGAAGGCCGGGATCCAGATCCGCCGCTTCGCGCGCGCCGCCGCGTCGGCCAGACAACCGAGCCCGAGGCACCAGCCGAGCGAAGGCAGGTAGAGGAGCCGTTCGGCCTTGATCGTGCCGATGGGAAAGAGAACGTTGGCGGTCAACCCGAGCGGGACGAGGAACAGGAG
The DNA here is from genome assembly GCA_963721115.1 of uncultured bacterium. Lineage (GTDB taxonomy): Bacteria > Desulfobacterota > Binatia > HRBIN30 > CADEER01 > CAVRIA01. Next base: position 550,279 of record CAVRIA010000006.1, on the reverse strand, counting down.
CGCCGCCGCCAGCACCTCGGGCTTCCTGCGGGAGATCAGCGCGACGCTCAGGGCGGCTCCGAACAGCCCGGCCACTGCCAGGAGGAAGCGCGGGTCGAGTAGCGTGAGAACGATCGGAATCTGGTTGAAGGAATAGTCCGCCGCGAGGTGGACGGGGACGGCGAGGAGGGAGACGTACTCCCACAGCACCACAATCGCCGTCAGCAGGCGCGGCAGAAGCGCCACGTGCGCCAGCGGATTGTCGAGCGATCCCGGCGGCTCGGGCAGTCCGAGCGAGCCGATCACTCCGATCCGGAGACCGAGATAGGCAATCCCGATCAGAGCGTAGGGAAGCGCGGCACACAGGTGGCGCCACCCCTTTTCCCGCGGTCGGGCCCACCAGTCCACCAGCGGAACGAGGCCGATGGCGGTGAAGGCGCTCTCCTTTGCGAGCAATCCGATCGCGAAGCTGACCAGGGAGGCGGCCCGCCATGCCGAGCGCCGGCGACCGCTCGCCGAGGCCTGCCGCGCCACGCCGATGAGGGCGACGATCACCAGGAGGGCGGCGAGAAGCTCGGCCCTGCCGACGATGCTGCTCACCGCCTCCGTGTGGATGGGGTGCACGGCGAAGATCGCGGCGGTGGCAAAGGCGCCGGCGGTCGAGCTCAGAAACACGCCCGCCAGAGCCAGGACACCGACGCTGACGAGGGCGTGCAACGCCACGTTCACAACGTGGTACCCGAACGTGCCTCCACCCAGTCGCGCATTGGCTGCATAGGTCAGCATGGTCACCGGGCGGTAGAGGGCGCCGGGATAGTACGGGTCGACGAACAGCCGCAGCGGCGAGCTTCTCTGAATCATCGGGTTGTCCCGAATCACCCCGACGTCGTCGAAGGTGAAATCTCCGTTCAGCCCGTTGAGATAGGGCACGACGGCGAGCACCGCGACGACGGCGACGAGGGAAACGGTGCGGCGTCTCTCAGTCCAGTGACGACTCATGGCCCACATGGATCAGAAATCGATCCTCGAGCGAGGGATGAACGGGAATCAGGCTCTCGACCAATCCCCCCGCCTGCCGCACGACGTCGAGCGCCGCGCCGACGGCAGAAGGCCCCCCCAGTCGGATGCTCCAGCCTCGCCCGTTCCGCGTCGGATCTCCCTCCGCCAGACGGGCGAGGCTCGCCACGGCATCCGCCTGCACGGAGGTCACCGTCATGAGGTAGACGGAGGACTCCTGATCGCGGCGCAGATCGATCACCTCGCGCAGCCTGCCGCCGGCAAGGATGCCGACCCGGTGGCAGAGCACCTCGGCGTCGGGAAGGATGTGGGAAGAGAAGATGACGGTGGCGCCGTCCCGCTGCACGGACAGGACGAGCTCCCGCATGTGATGACGACCGGAGGGATCCAGCCCCGACATGGGCTCGTCGAGGATGATCAGGCGCGGCCGGTTGAGAATCGCCTGGGCCACCCCGACCCTCTGTAGAGTGCCCTTCGACAGGGTTCGCAACGAGGCGCGGCGCTTGTGGCCGAGCTGCACCTGATCGATCACCTCGCTCACCCTCCGGTGCCGCTCCGGCGACCGCAGGCCGTAGAGCCGCCCGTACATGTCGAGAGTCTCGTAGACCGTGAGATAATCGTAGAAGTACGGTTGCTCGGGCAGGAAGCCGATCTCGGCACGACTCGAAGCATGCAGCGGCTGGCCCCGAAACGTCACGGTGCCGGCGCTCGGCCGCAACAGCCCCAGGATGACCTTGAAGGCGGTCGTCTTGCCTGCGCCGTTCGGCCCGATGAGCCCGAAGACCTCTCCCTCGTCCACGCGCAGGTCCAGATCCTGAAGCGCCTGAAAGCGCCGCATCGTCCAGTTGTGGCGAAAATACTTGCCCAGACCCTTCGCCTCGAGGACCGCCGCCATGCCCGCTCCCTATTGGTCCCGCACCGATTCCCCGCGCAGCACCCTCTCGCGAACTCGGCTCTGGTGCAAACGAGAAGGTTCCTGCCCGGTCGACGACCGCACCTTTCCGGTTTTGGGATCGATCTCCCAGGTTCCGCCGAAGGGATCCTCCGGCACCTCGGCGAGCAGCCCGGCCTCGACCAGCGTCTCGACCGAGGGTGGAATCCGTCCGCTGCGCTCCCGGTACCTCTTCACCGCAGTGTCGATGTGCTCGAGCCGGATGGCGAGCCGGGCCTCCTTCATCTGCTGCCCGACCACGTCGCGAACCTCGTCCGAATAGACGTTCCCCCTCAGTTCGGAGAGAAACTTCAAGGTCGTCTCCGGTCCGTACCGATGAGCCGCGAGAACCGCCACCAGCTCGGCCATCGCCGGGTGTGCCCCCGGCAGCTGGGCGGCGATCTTCAGGTTCTCGATCGCCTTGTCGTAGTCGTCCTCGAAGAAGTAGTAGTTGAACCCGAGGTGGTAGCGCAGGAGCCAGGAGTTCGGAAATTCGCGAACGCCCTTCTCCAAGATCCGAATCCCCTCCTTTGCCTGGTTCGCCTCCCACGGGAGAATCACGCCGGCGAACTGATAGACGTGCTGCGCCTTCGGGTCCAGATCGGTGACCAGGTCACACATGTGCGCCAACCAGGGATAGGTCCGGTCCTGCCGGTAGTGTTTCCCGAAATAGCTGATGGTGCGAAACCACAGGATGTCGGCCAGAACGTTCTCGTACCCGACGGACATCGGGCGAAGGTACTTCGCCTGCGGCAGATAGATGGGCGAGCGATCCTCGTCGGCCGCCTGCCGGCGGCGGTCCAGCCTGCTGCACGCGACGCCGGTCACGACGCCCAGCGCGAGCAGCGCCGCCAGGAATGTCACCGGACGTAGAGCTCTGCCGAATGCCATGGCGCAAGGACAATAGCAGTGAACGGAATGGGCAGTCGAAGGATGCAATCGCCCCACCGCCGGCACCGCGTCAAAAAGAGGGGGAGGGCATGTGCCCTCCCCCCGTTCATTGACCAGTGCCCGAGACGGTCGATTATTGCATGCCGCCGGCGGCGCTGTCGTAGCTGAAGGTCTTGCCCGTGCCGCTCGTCGACGTCGACGTGCCGGTGAAGGACGGGTTGGCGCCGGCCGCGCCCGTCATACCCATCGTGACGGTGCCAGAGATCTGGAAGCCCGGCAGCGTGGGATCGTTGCAGGCCGCGTCGGCGCAGGTCACGTACACCTGGTCGGTGGCGAAGTTCGCTTCCTCGGAAGTGGCGGCGTTGCGCAGGTCCGAGTTGGCCCGAGCGTCGAATCCTCTCTGACGATAGGACGCGAACTGCGGGATGGCGATGGCCGCCAAGATGCCGATGATCGCTACCACGACGAGCAGCTCGATCAGCGTGAAACCCTTGTTGCCTTTCAATGCCTTCATGTTGCCTCCTTAAAGTATTGGTCCGAAGACCTTTTGGTTACTGAAACAGTTGACCTTCCGATTGGAACCGCTTCGCTGTTCTCAGGGTGCGGGCGGCGCATGCGCTCTCTGCATCGTCACCTCCTTGTTTCCACCTTCGGAATTCATTCAAACCGTCCGCCTGACGCCTTTTGGAGATTGCAAGGCGTATACCAAGGGGAGTGCCGCTCGCCGGGGCGGGTAACCCGCTGAATTCCCGGTGATTTCGTCGGCGCGAATGCTCGGAACTGTGACGGTTAGTGGCAACGTGACACATTGCGGCCATGGTTTTTTTGACGCTCACTGAACCGTGGGGGATGGCTCGTCGACGTCGCCCAGGCCGTACTTCTGCAGACGGTGGCGCAGCGAGCGGTAGTTGATGCCGAGGATCTCGGCGGCCCTCTTCTTGACCCCACCGGCCTGGTCCAGGGCGCGCAGCAAGATCGCCTTCTCGTACTCGGCCAGATCGCGCTCGAGGTCGACCGACTCCGGCAACGGAGCGGAGGACGGCGCCCGGGTTTCGGTGCTGGGGCGAACGTCAGGAAGGGCCGGCTGCGTGGCCGTTGACCCGCGCGTGCCCGTTCGACAGATAGGGAGGCAGATGCTCCTCCGTCGCCGTCTCCCCGTCACACAGGGCGACGGCGTGCTCCATCAGGTTCTCGAGCTCGCGCACGTTGCCGGGGTAGTCGTGCTTGAGGAGTAGGCGGCCGGCCGCGACGGAGAAGCGGCTCACCCGCCGCCCGTGCAGGTCGGAAAACTGACGCAGAAAGTGCCGCACCAACAGCGGGATGTCCTCGCGGCGCTCGCGCAACGGCGGCAGATCGATGGTGATGACGTTGAGACGGTAGTAGAGGTCCTCGCGAAACAGGCCGGCTTGCACCTGCGCGTGCAGATCGCGATTGGAGGCCGCGATGATGCGCACGTCGACGGCGATGCTGGTCTCGCTCCCCACCGGCCGAAAGACGCGCTCCTGCAGGACACGCAACAGCTTGACCTGCAGATGGAGCGGGCAGCTCGCCGATCTCGTCCAGAAAGACGGTGCCCCCATCCGCGCTGCGGAAGCAGCCCGGTCGATCGGCGACCGCGCCGGTGAAGGCGCCGCGGACGTGGCCGAACAGCTCGCTCTCGATCAGGTGTTCGGGAATGGCCCCGCAGTTGATCGCGACGAAGGGCTTGTCCCGGCGCGGGCCGCGGGCATGGATGGCGCGTGCGACCACTTCCTTGCCGGTGCCGCTCTCGCCGCCGATGAGCACGGTCGCATCCGAGGCGGCGACGCGATCGATGGTGTTGCGGACCTGGCGGATGGAGGCGCTGATCCCGTAGAGGCCGTCCGCCGCCTCGGCCATCTCGGCGGCCTCGTCCAGGTCGTCCCGGCACAGATCCTCGATGTCCACCGGGGAGCTATCGCGCTCCTCGAGCTCCTTCAGCCGCGTGACGTCCTGCAGCACATAGAGCGCGCCGAACCGGTGACCGTAGGTATCCTCGAGAGGCGCCGCGACACAGCGCAGGTGCGAGGCCTGCCCGTCGCCGCGCTGGTGGTGAAACTCGATCGGCTCGAGGCCGCCGCTCGACTGCAGGAAGCGCAACCGCGCACTCGGCGCCAGGCGCAGGGGCGGAAAGATCGAACCGATGTCGCTGCCGACGATGGCGTCACCGACACCGCTGAGCCGCCGTGCAATCTCGTCGATCGACGTGATCCGGCCCTCGGGATCGGTAGTCACCAGGCCGCTTCCGATGGTCTGCGCCAGCGTGTTCTGCAGCACGGTCATCTGCTCGCGTTCGGCCTGCCGCTCCTTCAGGAGCAGCTCCGCCGCATGCAGCCGCCGGGTGAGGATGCCGGCCAGGTAGGCGATCAGAAAGAAGGTCAGGTTCATCGTCGCCATGCGAAGCCCGGCTTGCAGATCGAGCTCGGAAGGCAGCAAAAGGCTCGGCGCGACGACCAAGCCGGAGGCGAGGATGGCCATGAGACCGTCGTACGCCAGGGCGGAGAGCAGAGCGCTGAGCAGCGCACCCCCCGAGAACAGGAGGACCGCGCTGTTGACGATCGGCAAACTGTAGAGGAAGGCGAAGGGGCTGCCGATGCCGCCGGTGAGGAAGACCACACCGCTGATCAACAGAACGTCGAAGGCGACTTGGACGTGAGTGAAGAGGTCGAGCCGTCTCAACCGCGGCAGCAACAGCGCCGAGACCATGCTGAACGCGTACGTGAGGACGATCGCGAACAGCAATCGGTTGACGGAGATGACGTAGCGCTCCTCACCGCTGCGCAGGTACGAGAAGGCGACCATCCCCAGGAAACAGGAGATGACCGCCACCCGTCCGAGGAGAAACCACTTCAAGCGTAGGCGGAGCTCTTCGGAAGCCCGCGTGTCGGCCCAGGGGTCCCACATGGCTCAGTCCCACATTGGCTCAACTGATGACGGCACCGAGCTTGAAGATCGGCAGGTACATCGAGATCACCAGGCCGCCGATGATCGTGCCGAGAAAGAGAATGACCAGAGGCTCCATGAGGGTCGTGAGGTTGGCGACCATGTTGTCGACCTCATCCTCGTAGAACTCGGCGATCTTCTGCAGCATCGTATCCAGGGCGCCGGTCGACTCGCCCACCGCGATCATTTGACAGACCATGGGGGGGAAGACCTTGCTCTGCGTGAGCGGCTCCGAGATCGAGTTGCCCTCGCTGATGCTGGCCCGCGTGGCCATGACGGCGCGCTCGACGACCTTGTTTCCGGAAGTCTTGGCAGTGATGAGGAGCGCGTCGAGGATCGGCACGCCCGAGGATATCAGGGTGCTCAGCGTGCGGGTGAAGCGGGCGATCGACGACTTGCGGATCAGATCTCCGAAGACCGGCATCTGGAGAAGCGACTTGTCCATCGCAAAGCGCCCGGCTTCGGTCCGGTACGCCTGCCGCAGACCGATGGCGGCCGCGATCCCCACCCCGATCATGTAGGGGAAGTAGGCGATGGTGAAGTTGGACAGATTGATGACGAACTGCGTCGGGGCCGGCAGCGCCTGTCCGAAGCTGGAGAAGAGCTCGGCGAAGACCGGGATGACCCACACCAGGAGGACCGCCGTCACGCCCGTGGCCACCGTGATGATGGTCACCGGGTAGATCATCGCGCCCTTGATCTTCGCCTTCAGCTTCATGGATTTTTCCATGTAGACCGACAGGCGCTGCAGAATGGTATCCAGGATACCGCCAATCTCTGCGGCCGAGATCATGTTGACGAACAGATCGTCGAAGATCTTGTTGTGCTTTCGAAGCGCCTCGGTGAACGTAGAGCCTGCTTCGACGTCGTCCTTGAGCTGGCGGATGACGCCGCGGAACTTCTTGTTGTCGGTTTGCGCCCCGAGGATGTCGAGGCACTGAACGATCGGCAGTCCCGCGTCGATCATCGTGCCGAGCTGGCGGGTGAAGATGACGACGTCCTTCGTCTTGATGCTCTCGCCGAAGCCCGGAATGTTGATGTCGCGGTCGAATCCCTTACCGCGCTCCCGTATCTTGTCCGGGATCGGCTGAATGCGCTGCGCCCGCAACCGGGCCAGAACCGCGTCCCGAGTCACCGCTTCCATCTCGCCGCTGAGAGCCTCTCCCCGCGGGGACACCCCCTGCCATCGAAAAACTGCCATAATTTTGACTCCCTACGTACCCTGGATTGCCCTTTTGTTTCGGTTACTTACGTATGCCATGCCGTTTCGTGACTCATGATGCAGCACGGAATGTGCCAGGCGCCGGATCAGGGACTCTCGCTGCGACCGCTGGCGCGGTTGCGCGGCGCGCCCTCGAGCGCCCGATCGGCCCGCGCCCGGTGTTTGTGATACTAAACTTGTAGCTAGTTTGTCAATAGAATAATTGAGCTAACGCCGGTAGGCGAGGGCCCCGGATCGTGGCGAGGCTCGTCGTGACGTGCCACTCCCCATCGTGAGGGCGGCCCTGGTACGCCCGCGGGGCGTCGGCCAGACGAGATCTATCGATGAGCGCGGGAGGGGGGAGCACCGATCATCGCGCGCAGCTCGTCGGGCTCCGTTGCGTGTCCCATCGTCTCTTCGTAGGAGATGAGATGACGGGTGTAGAGATCGAGGAGGGACTGCGTCATCGTCTGCATGCCGAACTTGATCTGTCCCACCTGCAGCTGCGAGTAGATCTGGTGGATCTTGGCTTCGCGGATGAGGTTGCGAATGGCGGGGTTCGGAATCATGATCTCGACCACCAGCACCCGCCCGCGTCCGTCCTGTCGCGGAATGAGCTGCTGCGAGATGACCGCCTGCAGGATCAGGGAGAGCTGCGCCCGCACCTGCGGCTGCTGCTGCTCGGGGAAAATGTCGATGATCCGGTTGATCGTCTGCACCGCCGAGTTGGTGTGCAGTGTGGAGAGAACGAGATGTCCGGTCTCGGCCACCGTCAGGGCGGCGCTGACCGTTTCCAGGTCGCGCATCTCGCCGATGAGCACGACGTCGGGATCTTGACGCAACACGTGCTTGAGCGCGTCGCCGAAGCTGTGCGTATCGGCGTACACCTCGCGCTGATTGACGATGCAGCCGCGGTGCTGGTGGACGAACTCGATCGGGTCCTCGAGAGTCATGATGTGCTCGCGGCGCTCGCGGTTGATCTTGTCGACCATCGCCGCCAGCGTGGTCGATTTCCCGCTGCCGGTCGGTCCGGTGACCAGGACGAGGCCGCGCGGTAGCTTGGTCAGCTCTCCGACGATCGGGGGCAGCCCCAGCTCGGCGAGCGGCCGCGCCGAGTAGGGTACGACGCGGAACGCGGCGCTCACCGCGCCGCGCTGCTGGAAGAGGTTCCCGCGGAAGCGGCTCAGGCCGCGGATGCCGAAGGAGAAGTCGAGCTCCTGCTCCTCCTCGAAGCGGTGCTTCTGCGTCTCGGTCAAGACGCTGTAACAGAGGGTTTTCGTGTCGGTTCCCGACAGCGGCGGAAAGGGCATCGGCTTGAGGACGCCGTTCAAGCGCATGATCGGAGGGCTGTCGGTCGTGATGTGCAGGTCGCTTCCGTTCTGCTCCATCAAGAGGCGGAGGAAATCCTGAATCGTCGGCGCCCCGGGAATCGATCCCTCGCGCCGCCGCTGCGTTCGCCTCCTGGTCGTCCATGCCGCCCCGGATCAGTCCGCCATGGTGACGCGGAGGAGCTCTTCGATCGTCGTCATGCCCGCCTTGAGCTTGGTCAGGCCGCTCTGGCGCAGGGTCTTCATCCCCAGAGTGCAGGCCGTCCTCTTGATCTCGTTGGCGGAGGCGCCACCCAGAATGAGCTCTCGGATCTCCTCGCTCACCGGCATCACTTCGTAGAGCGCGATTCGGCCCCGGTAGCCCGATCCTCCGCACTGCGGGCAACCCGCGCCGCGGAAGCAGGGAAAGCCCTGCGCCTCCTCGCGGCTCACCCCGAGCTCGATCAGCGCCAGTGGCGGCACCTCGACGGGCTCCCGGCAACTGCTGCAGATCAGCCGCGCGAGCCGTTGCGCCAGAACCACGTTGACGGAAGAGGCAACCAGGAAAGGCTCGACGCCCATGTTCAACAGGCGGTTGATCGTCGACGGCGCGTCGTTGGTGTGTAGCGTGCTCAAGACCAGATGGCCGGTGAGCGCCGCCTTGATGGCGATCTCCGCGGTCTCGAAATCGCGCACCTCACCGACCATGATGATGTCCGGGTCCTGGCGCAGGAACGAGCGCAACGCGTTCGCGAAATTGAGGCCGATGTCCTCGTTGATCTGCACCTGATTGATGCCGACCAGGTTGAACTCGACCGGATCCTCGGCGGTCGAGATGTTCGACGAGATCTTGTTGAGCTCGGACAGCGCCGAATAGAGGGTCGTGGTCTTGCCGCTCCCCGTCGGGCCGGTGACCAGCACCATGCCGAAGGGCTTGTTGATCGAATCCTTGAAGTCCTTCAGGGCGTTCTCTTCGAAGCCCAGCTTGGTCATGTCCAGCTGCAGATTGGACTTGTCGAGGAGGCGCAGCACGATCTTCTCGCCGAAGATCGTCGGCAGGACGGAGACGCGAAAATCCATGTCCTGTCCAAGACCGAACTTGAGCTTGATGCGCCCGTCCTGCGGCAAGCGCCGCTCCGCGATGTCGAGGCTCGCCATGACCTTGATGCGCGAGGTGATCGCGTTCTTGAGCTTGAGCGGCGGCTTCATGATCTCTTCGAGCACGCCGTCGACGCGGTAGCGCACGCGGAACATCTTCTCGAAGGGCTCGAGATGGACGTCGCTCGCCCGCCGCTTGATGGCGCTGGTCAGCACTGCGTTGACGAGGCGGACCACCGGCGCATCCTCCGTGGCGCGCTCGAGCTCCTTGACGTCGACCTCCTCCTCCTCGCGGACCAGCTCGACGTCTTCGTTCTCGACCTGGGCCAGGACCTCGTGATAGTCGGCCCCCTCCACGTAGAGTTGCTGGATGGCCGCGGTCACGGAGCTGGTCGCGGCAACCGCGACCTTGACGTCGTAACCGGTCAGGAACTTCACCTCGTTGATGGCTACGAGGTTGGAGGGGTCCGACATGGCCAGGGTCAGGGTCGACCCCGTCAGGCTGATCGGGAGGAGGTGATGGCGGCGCACCAGGGTCACGGGAATGAGACGGATGACCTCGGGCGGAATCTCCATCGCCGCCGGGTCGACCAGCGGAAGCCGGTACTCCTTCTGCAAAAACGCGGTGAGATCCGCGTCGCTGAAGAGGTTGAGCTTCACCAGGGCGGTGCTGAGAGCCGCCGATTCCTCCGCCTCCAGCTGGATGGCCTTCTCGAGCTGCGGTGGGCTGATCAGCCCGCGCTTGACTAGTAATTCTCCTAATCGAGTGCTCATTTCGTTAGACCATCTAACATGGCGCCGCGCCGGCTGGGATGGGAAGCTACCGGCGGCAACCCATCTTGTCAATTCGAGATTTTGGGGGAGCGCAGCGCCGCGCGCATCACCGAAAGGGGCGCCGAGCGGCCGGTCCACAGAGAGAAAGCGGACGCCCCCTGGTGAAGGAGCATTTCGCTGCCGTCCATGACCCGGCGCCTGGCGCGCCGGGCGCGGCGCAGAAAATCGGTCGGTATTCCGTACACCAGGTCGCAGAAGAGGCAACTCGGCCGAGTGGCCTGGTAGGCGATTTCCGGAAACCGCTCGCCCTTCCAACCGAGCGGGGTCGTGTTCACGACGAGCGCGGTATCGGCCAGGAACGCGGCGTCCGCCATGGCGTCGAGTCCGGCCACCTCGACCACGGTATCCTCGCTCCGTACCGACCGCGCCAGCCTTCGCGCCCGCGGGGGACTCCGATTCACGACGTGGACCGCAGCGGCGCCGGCTTCCGCCAGCGCCACCACGATGCTGCGCGCCGCCCCGCCGGCGCCGACCACGATCGTCTTCGCCGACTTCGGGCGAACGCCGGCGCCGCGCACGGCGCGGAGGAATCCCACCGCGTCCGTATTGTCGCCGAACAAATGATCCTCGCGGTTGACGATCGTATTCACCGCCCCGATCCGCTCCGCCCGCGGGCTCAGCGAGTCGAGCAGAGCCAGCACGCGCTCCTTGTGGGGAACGGTGAGGTTCGCGCCGATCAACCGCAGAGCCCGCACAGCGGCGACGGCGACGCGCAAGTCCGGGGCGGCGACACGGAAGGGCACGTAGACGTAGTCCAACCCCAGCGCCCTGAAGGCGGCGTTGTGCATCGCGGGCGAGCGGCTGTGCTCGACCGGATCGCCGAAGATACCGACGACCTTGGTGCCCCCGGTGATTGTCACTCCGCCCGCGGGCGAGCGCGGTGCCGGCACCGGCCGGCTCTCCGCCTCTCGAGCCGACTTCCTACGCCGATCGTGCCGCGCCCAGTGCCGCGTGTGCGGCGGCCAGGCGGGCGACGGGCACCCGGAAGGGCGAGCACGACACGTAGTCCAGCCCGACTCGATGGCAGAACATCACCGAGTCCGGATCGCCGCCGTGCTCCCCGCAGATTCCCACCTTGAGCCCCTTTCGCGCCGACCGACCGCGCTCGACGCCGATCTCGACCAACTGCCCGACACCGGCCTGATCCAGCGAAACGAACGGATCGACCGGAAGGATCCCGCGTTCCACGTAGGCAGGCAGGAAGCGACCGGCATCGTCTCGGCTGAGGCCGAACACGGTCTGGGTCAGGTCGTTGGTCCCGAAGGAGAAGAAATCGGCTTGGACCGCGATCTGATCCGCCGTCAGCGCCGCACGCGGCAGCTCGATCATGGTACCCACCAGCACGTGAGTCTTCTGGCCGTAACGCGATGAAGCTTCCTCGACCGCAGCGAGCGTTTCTCGACGCAGTATCTCGAGCTCGCGCACGTGGCCGACCAGGGGGATCATGATCTCGGGTTCCACCTTGACCCCCTCCCGTCGCAGCTCGCAGGTCGCCTCGATGATGGCCTTCACCTGCATGGCGTAGATCTCCGGAAAGGTGATGGCGAGTCGGCAGCCGCGGTGACCGAGCATCGGGTTCGACTCGTGCAGCGCGTCGTACGCCTTGCGCAGCTCGCTCTCCTCGACGCCGAGTCGCTCGGCCAGGGCCGGCAGCTCGTCGCGCGGCGGAAGGAACTCGTGCAGCGGCGGGTCGAGGAGGCGGATGGTCACCGGGAGCCCCGACATGACGTGCAAGATGGCCCGGAAATCCGTCTTCTGCATGGGCAGGATCTTGGCGAGCGCGCGTTCCCGGCCGGCGCGGTCGGACGCGAGAATCATCTCGCGCACGGCATCGATCCGATCGCTCTCGAAGAACATGTGCTCGGTTCGGCACAGACCGATGCCCTCGGCGCCGAACCCGCGCGCCACCTCGGCGTCGTGCGGGGTGTCCGCGTTGGCGCGCACGCGGAGCCGCCTGAACTCGTCCGCCCATTTCATGAACGCGCTGAAGTCCTTGCCGAGACGGGGAGGCGTGGTCGACACGCGACCGGCGAAGACCTCGCCGGTCGCGCCGTCGAGAGTGATCCAGTCGCCCCGCTTCAGCGTTCGGCCCCCGAGGCGACACTCCCCTGCCCCATAATCGACCCTCAGATCTCCGCATCCGGCGACGCAGCACTTTCCCATGCCGCGTGCCACGACGGCCGCGTGCGAGGTCATGCCGCCGCGCGCCGTCAGAATACCCTCGGCGACGTGCATGCCGTGAATGTCCTCGGGCGAGGTTTCGACGCGTACGAGGACGACCTTCTTGCCCGCTCCGGCTTCGGTGACCGCATCGTCGGCCGAGAAGACGATCTCGCCGGCGACGGCACCGGGCGAGGCCGGCAGTCCCTTGCCGAGCAGGTCCCGATGCGCATTCGGATCGAGCTGCGGATGCAGCAACTGATCGAGCTGGCCCGGCTCGACACGCAGAACGGCGGTCGCTTTGTCGATGAGCTTCTCTTTGACCATGTCCACGGCGGTCTTGATGGCCGCAGCAGCCGTCCGTTTGCCGTTGCGCGTCTGTAGCATCCACAGCCGTCCGCGCTCGATGGTGAACTCGAGGTCCTGCATGTCGCGGTAGTGCTGCTCGAGCTGGCGTGCGATGCGCCGAAGCTGGCGATAACACTCGGGCATCTCCTCCTCCATAGAGGGGAAGCGCTCGCACCGTACATCCTCGGACACACCGAGCTCCGCGGCCTGTCGCACGGAGGCCGAACGCGTCACCTGCTGCGGAGTGCGGATTCCGGCGACCACGTCCTCGCCTTGGGCGTTGACGAGAAACTCCCCGTACATCGCCTTCTCGCCGGTCGCCGGGTTGCGAGTGAAGGCGACCCCGGTCGCGCAATCGTCGCCGAGATTGCCGAACACCATCGCCTGTACATTGACCGCCGTACCCCACTCGTCGGGAATGCGATTGAGCTTCCGATACGTGATGGCGCGCGGGTTGTTCCATGAGCCGAAAACAGCGCCGATGGCAGCCCAGAGCTGCTCCATCGGATCCTCGGGGAACTCGATGTCGAGACGTCGCTTGATCAGCAGCTTGAACTCGTCGGCGAGCCGGCTCAGATCCTCGGCAGTGAGCTGCGTATCGAGCTCGACGCCGCGCGATTGTTTCACCTGCTCGATGATTTCCTCGAACGGATCCGCCTCGGTCTTGGAGACCGGTTTCAGGCCGAGGACCACGTCACCGAACATCTGGATGAAACGCCGGTAGCAATCGTAGCCGAAGCGCTCGCTCCCCGACTCCCGGATCAAGCCCTCCACGGTGCGGGCGTTGAGACCGAGATTCAGGACCGTGTCCATCATGCCCGGCATCGAGGTGCGGGCGCCCGAGCGCACCGACACGAGCAAGGGGCGATCGGGGTTGCCGAAGCGCCGCTCCATCACCCCTTCCACCCGCTCCAGATTGCGCTGCACCGCGGCGCGCAGCCCGGCCGGGTACCGGCCACCGTGCTGCGTCACGTAGGTGCACACTTCGGTGGTGATGGTGAACCCCGGCGGCACCGGAAGCCCCAGACCGGCCATCTCCGCCAGATTCGCCCCCTTGCCGCCGAGGAGATTCTTCATCGCGGCGCGCCCCTCGGCGCGACCGCCTCCGAAAAAATAGACCGGCCGGGCACCCTTCTTCCCCACCGCCTTCGCGCCCCCGCCGCTCTTCGCCCTGCGGCTCGCCTTGGCGGGTTTGCGCACGGCCTTGGCCTTGGGCGCCTTCGTCGTGCGGGGGGATTGCTTGCGCGTGCTCTTCTTCCGTACTGCCATTCTCTTCACCTCGACCTCGGCGATTCGATGCGCCGACGCAGCTCGTCGACCAGATGGTCGATCGGCACGCGCACCTGTTCCATCGAGTCCCGGTCGCGTAGGGTCACCGTGTCGTCCTGCATGGTTTGATGATCGATCGTGATGCCGTTGGGGGTTCCGATCTCGTCCTGTCGCCGGTAGCGCCGGCCGATCGAACCCGCCTGGTCGTACTGCACGGGGAAATGCGGCCGCAGCAGATCGTATACTGCCTGCGCCCGCTCCGGCTGTCCCTCCTTGCGCATCAGGGGAAACACCGCCGCCTTCATCGGCGCCAGCTTGGGATGGAAGCGCAGCACGGCGCGCGGCTCGCCGTCGGCGATGTCCTCGTCATACGCATCGACGAGAAAGGCCAAGGTGGCGCGATCCGCTCCCGCCGCCGGCTCGATCACGTATGGCAGATAATGCTCGCGCGCCTCCTCGTCGAAGAAGCGCAGGTCCTTTCCGCTGAACTCCGAGTGGCGGCGCAGGTCGAAGTCCGTCCGGTTGGCGATGCCCTCCAGCTCGGACCAGCCGAAGGGGAACTGATACTCGACGTCCGAGCATCCCTTGGCGTAGTGCGCCAGCTCGTCCGGAGGGTGCGGCCGCAGGCGCAGGTTTTCCTCCCGAATCCCGTAGGCGCGGTACCAGCTCAGCCGCTCGTGCGTCCAGTACTCGTGCCAGCGGTCGTCGTCGCCGGGCTTGACGAAGAACTCCATCTCCATCTGCTCGAACTCGCGCGTGCGAAACAGGAAGTTGCCCGGGGTGATCTCGTTGCGGAAGGATTTGCCGATCTGGGCGATGCCGAAAGGGATCTTGTGGCGGCCGGTCGTGAGGACGTTCTGGAAGTTGACGAAGATGCCCTGAGCGGTCTCCGGCCGCATGAAGACCGTGCTGGCCGTGTCCTCGACGGGTCCCATGAACGTCTTGAACATCAGATTGAACTGGCGCGATTCGGTGAGATCGCACTTTTCGAACTCGCCCGGATGTTTGCTCGGCTTCAGCGGGCACTGAACGGCGTCCAAGTGATCGGCTCGAAAACGGGCCTTGCACTCCCGGCAGTCCACCAAGGGGTCCGTGAACCCCTCTATGTGCCCCGACGCCTCCCAGACCCGGGGATGCATCAAGATGGCGCAGTCGATCCCGACCACGTCGGTTCGCATCTGCACCATGTCCTGCCACCAGGCACTCTTGACGTTGCGCTTGAGCTCGACCCCGAGCGGCCCATAGTCCCAACAACTGGCCAGGCCACCGTAGATTTCACTCGATTGAAAGGTGAACCCGCGCCGCTTGGCGAGATTCACGACCTTCTCCATCGTCACGTTCGTTTTGTGATTCATGGCGGCGAAGAGAACGCACCTAGCACGATGTCCGGGGCGGCAGCAAATTTGCCTCTGGTGGGGCTCGCGGATCGATCAGGTGATCTCGCCGGCCAACCGACCGATCAGCTTGGTCGAACGCATTGGGCGATTGAGATAGAGGTCGAGCAAGCGTCCGGTCACCTGGGCGGCCTCGGCGGCGGAGCCCCCGAGGGACTGTCGCCGGCATTCGGAGAGCGGCAGCTCCTTCAAACGAGTCAGACGCCGGAGCACCTCCTCGCCAACCTCGATCGATCCCGCCCCGTCTCCTCGACAGTCCGAACACCACAGCGTGCCGTGACCGACGTTGAGATAGGCGCGCCGCGCCGGCACGAAGAGTCGCTCGCAGCGGGCACAAGATTCGAGCCGCGGATCGAACCCCGCTCGCCCCAGCAGCTTGAGCTCGAAGCCGCGCAGGAACGCCCCGGTGGCCGGCCCCTGCTCGAGCTCCAACAGGGCCTCCTCGAGCAGCGTGTACAAGTCCGAAACCGGCTGGCCCTCCACCGTGAGCTGATCGGAGAGCTCGAGCAGGTAGCTCGCGTACGCGAAGCGGGCTGGCTGGACGAGGGCGACGGGAGCAGCCAGGAGCTCGCAGCTCTCCAGGAAGGCCAGCGTCGCTTGCGGCCGCTGGCGAAAATAAACCCGAACCCGCGCCAGGGGGTCGAGCGAGTTGGCGAAGCGGCGCTTGGAGTTCTTGGCCCCCTTGGCAATCCCGGTGAGCTTGCCGAAGTCCTGCGTCAGGAATGTTACGATCTTGTCGCTCTCCCCATACGACCTCCATCGGAGAACGATCGCGAGACTCCTCTGGGATCCGCTCACGAGACCGCAGCTACCATCGGCATGTCAGGTTGACAAGGGAGTACCCTGTCATTAGCTTCCGCATGCTTCCGAATTTCGGCATCTGGCTCCGGCCACCGCGGCCCGAAGTTCCGGGGACACCCACCAATGACTGCCGACAGCGAAAAAAGGGCGCCGGCTGGCGAGGCGCCAGTGGACGTCCAGGCCTTGAGCGAGAAGGGATCCGGGCGAACGGACGAAGTTGCGCCCCAGGACGAGATCGAGGAGCTGAGAGAGCAGCTCGCCGTCAAGACGGCGGAAGCCGCCGAGAGCTACGATCGCTACGTGCGCGAGCGCGCCGAGCTGGAGAACTTCAAGAAGCGCGCGCAACGCGACAAGGCCGAGGCTCTCCGCTTCTCGACCGAGGCGCTGGTCCGCGATCTGATCCCTGTCATCGACAACCTGGAGCGCGCCGTCGAGCATGCCGGGAGCGGAGGCGACGGCCGGCCCCTTGTCGAGGGCGTCCACTTGGTGTTGAAGCACGCCCTCGACATCCTGGAGCGACACGGAGTGAGGCGTATGGAGGCCGGCGGAGCGGTGTTCGATCCTGCCCGACACGAAGCCGTCGCCCAGGTCCCCCACGCCGAAATGGAGCCGAACCGCGTCGTCCAACAGTTCCTTCCCGGGTACTGCCTGCACGACCGCCTGCTGCGCCCCGCACAGGTCAGTGTTTCGACCAGACCCGCGGTTGAAAAGGAGGGGGACGATGATTAACTCCCGATTGAGCGCCGGTGTGGGCGACCGAAATCGCGTTTCGGCGCAAGGAGACGATTACAAATGGCAAAAGTGATAGGCATCGATCTAGGGACGACCAACTCGTGCGTCGCGGTCATGGAGGGTGGCGACCCCCAAGTGATCCCGAACTCCGAGGGGAGTCGCACCACGCCGTCGGTGGTTGCATTCACGGACTCCGGCGAGCGGCTGGCCGGTCAGATCGCGCGCCGCCAGGCCATCACCAATCCCGAAAACACGATCTTCGCCGTGAAGCGCCTGATCGGGCGCCGCTTCGAGGATGCGGAGGTCCAGAAGGCGATCACCATCTCACCGTTCCGCATCGAGAAGGCGGACAACGGAGACGCGTGGGTCAAGGTGCGCGGGAAGAGCTACAGCCCGGCGGAGATCTCGGCCTTCATCCTCCAGAAGATGAAGCAGACCGCCGAGGACTATCTCGGGGAAAAGGTGAGCGAGGCGGTGATCACCGTCCCCGCCTATTTCAACGACAGCCAGCGCCAGGCGACCAAAGACGCCGGACGTATCGCCGGGCTGAACGTGCTGCGCATCATCAACGAACCGACGGCGGCTTCGCTCGCCTATGGTCTGGACAAAAAAAAGGACGAGAAGGTCGCCGTGTTCGACCTCGGCGGAGGGACCTTCGACATCTCCATCCTCGAGCTCGGCGAGGGCGTGTTCGAGGTCAAGGCGACCAACGGCGACACCTTTCTGGGAGGCGAAGACTTCGACCAGCGCATCATCGACTACCTGGCCGACGAGTTCAAAAAGGACCAGGGCATCGACCTCCGCAGCGATCGCATGGCCCTCCAGCGCCTCAAGGAGGCTGCCGAGAAGGCCAAGTGCGAGCTGTCGACCGCCATGGAGACGGACATCAACCTGCCCTTCATCACCGCCGATCAAAGCGGCCCGAAGCACCTCACCATGAAGCTGTCGAGGGCCAAGCTCGAGGCACTCTGCGGCGAGCTGCTCGACAAGCTCGAATCGCCCTGTCGCACCGCTCTGAAGGACGCCGGGCTGAGCGCGAACGACGTCGACGAGGTCATCCTCGTCGGCGGTATGACGCGCATGCCGGCCGTCCAGGCACGGGTGAAGAAGCTCTTCGGCAAGGAGCCCCACAAGGGAGTGAATCCGGACGAGGTGGTTGCGATCGGCGCGGCGATTCAGGCCGGCGTGCTCAAGGGCGAGGTCAAGGACGTGCTGCTCCTCGACGTCACCCCGCTGTCGCTCGGCATCGAGACCCTCGGGGGCGTATTCACCAAGCTGATCGACAAGAACACGACGATACCGACCAAGAAGAGCCAGGTCTTCTCGACCGCGGCCGACAGCCAGACGGCGGTCACGATCCGGGTGTTTCAGGGCGAACGCGAGATGGCGGCGGACAACAAGCTGCTCGGGCAGTTCGACCTGATCGGTATTCCCCCCGCGCCGCGGGGTGTGCCACAGATCGAAGTCACCTTCGACATCGACGCCAACGGCATCGTGCACGTGCACGCCAAGGACCTCG
The DNA here is from genome assembly GCA_963721115.1 of uncultured bacterium. Taxonomy (GTDB): domain Bacteria; phylum Desulfobacterota; class Binatia; order HRBIN30; family CADEER01; genus CAVRIA01. The sequence goes on along the minus strand of CAVRIA010000006.1, from coordinate 531,837 downwards.
GCACGGGCAAGGAGCAGTCGATCCGCATCACGGCCTCCAGCGGTCTCTCGGAGGCAGAGATCAAGAAGATGGTCAAGGACGCGGAGATGCACGCCGACGAGGATCGCAAGCGCCGCGAGGCGGTGGAGGCGCGCAACCAGCTCGACAGCCTCGTCTACCAGACGGAAAAGAACCTGCAGGAGCACGGCGGAGATGTCGACGCGGCCGCGAAGAGCACCATTGACGAGGCCCTCCAGACGGCGAAGAAAGCTCTCGAGGGCAACGACGCCGCGGAGATGCGCTCGGCTTTGGAGAAACTGACCTCGGCTCAGCACAAGCTCGCCGAGGCAATGTATGCGAAGGCGGCACAACAACACGGCGGCAGCGGGGCAGGCCCGGGTGGTGGGGACGGCGCCGCGGGCGGCGCCGCGGAGTCAGCTGAAAAGCCCAAGGACGACGTGGTCGACGCGGAGTTCGAAGAAGTGAAGGAGTGAACCTCTCGACCGTCCGAGCCTTCGAGGCCTGGCTGAGCGTGTCCGACAAGAGCCCTTTCCTCGACTGAGGAGGAGGGCTTTTGTATTCTTCGCCCCGGAGTTCGCGTGCCAACCAAAAGAGACTACTACGAGGTTCTCGGCGTCGGTTCGGGGGCCAGCGTCGACGAGATCAAGAAGGCATACCGCAAGCTCGCACTCAAGCACCACCCGGACCGCAATCCCGGTGACAAGGCCTCGGAGGAGCGATTCAAGGAGGCGTCCGAAGCGTACCAGGTGCTGAGTGATCCGGAGCGGCGCGCTCAGTACGATCGGTTCGGACACGCCGCCTTCGAGCAAGGCGCCGGCTTCGGAGGCTTCGACTTCTCGGGCGCCGGCTTCGAGGACATCTTCAGCGACATCTTCGGGGACTTCTTCGGCACCGGCCGGCGCGGCCGCTCGCGCTCCCGGCGCGGCGAGGATCTGCGTTACGACATGGAGGTCACCTTCGAGGAGGCAGCCTTCGGCGTCGAAAAGAACGTCAAGGTTCCCCGCCTCAGCCGCTGCGCCGACTGCAAGGGCTTGGGCACCAAAAACGGCGCGCCGCGCGAGACCTGCGGCGCCTGCCGGGGCACCGGCCAACTGCGCTACCAACAGGGACTGTTCAGCATCGCGAAGACCTGCGGCCAGTGTCAGGGGCAGGGAACCGTCCTTCGCGACCCGTGTCCGAGCTGTCGGGGCGGCGGCGCCGTTCGCACCCAGCAGACCCTGAACGTCCGCATTCCGGCGGGAGTCGATACGGGTTCACGTCTGAAGTTGCGCGGTGAAGGCGAGGCAGGAGACAATGGCGGGCCGGCCGGCGACCTCTACGTCGTCGTCCACGTCCGGGAGCACCCCCTTTTCACCCGCCAGGGAAACGACGTTCTCTGCGAGGTCCCCATCGGCTTTCCGCAGGCCACCCTCGGCGCCGAGATCGACGTACCCACCCTGCACGGAAAGTTGAACATGAAGGTGCCTGCGGGCACCCAGTCGGGCAGCGTTTTTCGCCTCAAGGGAAGGGGCGTACCGGACGTTCGGGGATACGGGCACGGCGACGCCCTGGTCCGGGTGGTGATCGAGACGCCCAAGAAGCTGAGTGCCAAGCAACGCGAGCTGCTCGAGGAGTTCGCCCGCATCAGCGGCGAGGAGGTCCATCCGCTGTCGAAGGGATTTCTCGACAAAGTAAAGGAAATGTTCGGCTAGCGAAGATCTCTGCTGCGCCGAGACGCGACTCCCGATAAGATGCGTGCCCGATGACGAACTCGCCCCCCCGCCGAAGCGGCGCAGGTCGTGGCCTGGTCCTCGCGGCGCTCGTCTTTTTCGCCGCCTGCAGCGCCCGGGTCACCCCGCCCGAGGATCAACCTCTTGCGTACCGCCAAGCCGAGGACGCCTTCCGCCTCGGCGACTTCGAGCGCGCGGTCCACAACTACCAGATCTTCCTGCGCAGCGGAGAGGCGAAGGATCTGGTGCCGCGCGCGTACTACCGCATGGCCCTCGCCGAGTTTCGCCGCGGGCGATACGACGATTCGCTCGCCGTACTGGACGAGATGGAGCGCCGCTTCCCGGAGAAGCAGTGGTCCGAGGTCTACGAGCTGCGGGGAGACGACGAGGAGGCGCGCGGAAACATCGTCAGCGCGGTGCGCTGGTGGGAGTTCGCCTGGAAGACCGCCAGGGGCGAGGACAAGCGAGCCCTGCACCAGCGCATCAGCGCGGCGCTGTCGCACATGGACGAGGCGGCCCTGACGAGGACACGCCCTCTGCTCAGCACGAACGAGTTTCGCAGCCTCGTCGATGCACGCCTGCGGGGCGCCACGCTTCCCGCTCCGCCCACGCCGCGTCCCTCCGGCGCGACGCCAGGTGCCGCGGCGCCCCCGGCGCCACCGACGGACGGCCAAGCGATCGTGCAGCCCCGTGTCGGAGTTCTGCTACCGCAGAGTGGCCCGCTCGATGTCTACGGCCAGAGGTCGCTGGAGGCCATCCGCCTCGCCTTCGCCGGCGACTCGACCGAACTCGTCATCCGCGACACACAGGGCAAGATCAGTGTGGCGCGCGACGCCCTGGACCGATTGATCGCCGATCCCAACGTGATCGCCGTCATCGGCCCGCTGCGCAGCAAAGTCGCCGAGGCCGTGGCCCCCCGCGCAGAGCGGGCCGAGCTCCCGATGATCGTGCTGTCCCAGCGCAGCGGCATCACCGGTGGCTACGTGATCCAACCGGCCATGACGTACCGCAGGCAAGCAGTGCAACTGGCGGATTACGCGGTCGACGTTCGGGGTCTGCGGCGCTTCGCCGTCATCTCCCCGCGCGACAGCTACGGATCGGCACTCGCACAGGCGTTTCGCGATGAGGTCGAGCAGCGCGGCGGCCAAGTCGTCGGTTCGCTGATCTACGAACCACACGCCACGGAGTTCTCGGTCGAGGCGCTCAGCGTCGAGCGCTGGGTCGAACGGGACGGACTGCAGGCGGTCTTCGTCCCGGACTTCGCGTCGACGGCCATCGCCCTCGGCGCTCGACTGCGCCAGGCCGACCCGGGCCTGGTACTTCTCGGCAGCAACGGCTGGCACGCCCCGAACGAGCTCGCCGAGGCGCCGAGAGAACTGGACGGTGCCGTTTTCATCGACGGCTTTTTCGCTCGCAGCCAGAGACCTGCCACCCGCCGATTCGTGAATGCGTACCAGCAGGCGTATCAATCGACTCCCGACATCCTGGAAGCTCAGGCCTACGACGCCGCGATGCTGATTCGAAGCACCCTCGGCTCCGGAGCTCGCAGCCGTACCCAGGTCATCCCCGCCCTGCATCAGCTGGGAAGAATCGAAGGAGCATCGGGGACGATCACCGTCGAGCCCGACGGCGCGCACCGCGAGCTCTTTCTGCTGCGACTGGACGCCGGAACGATCACCGAGATCCCGTATGTGGCTCCGCGGGCCGGCGCCGCCACGTCGGCGCCGGAGGTTGCCGCCCCGGCTTCCCCGCTCGATTAGCTGGGGCGGGCGATCGACACCTCATCCGTGCTAGCTTCGGCGGCATGCACGGAAGCAAGAGACCGGTGACGATCTCCGAGGTCGGCGAGTTCGGCTTCCTCGACCGGCTGCTGCCCTCCTTGAAGTCGGGGCGCGGGGTCATCGTCGGCCCGGGCGACGATTGTGCCGTGGTGCGTGTCGGTACGAAGTCGTTGCTGATCACCACCGATGCCCTGATCGAGGATGTGCACTACCGCCGCGCCTGGATGAGCCCGCGCCAGATCGGCCGCAAAGCGTACCTGGTGAACGCCAGCGATATCGCGGCAATGGGCGGTCGGCCGCGGTTCTGTGTCGTCAGCACCGCGGCACCGGAGAACTTCCCGAGCGCCGCGTTGGCGGCGATTCACCGCGGGCTTGCGACGGCGGCATCGGAGACTGGCGCGGTTCTCGTCGGCGGCAATCTCGCTCGCGCGGAACAGCTCTCGATCTCGGTCACCCTCCTGGGCGAGGCACCGATGCGGCCCCTGCGCCGGTGCGGTGCCCGCCCGGGCGACCTGCTCTGCGTCACCGGAACACTCGGCGAGGCGGCACTCGGTCTGCTCATGCTAGACCGCGGCGAACGCGCCGCCCGAGTGCCGCTGAGGCGCTTTCGCGAGCCGCAGCCGCGGCTGCGCGCCGGCGAGCTCCTCGCGCGCCATCGCCTGGTATCGGCGGCCATCGACATCAGCGATGGCCTGTTGCAGGACCTCACGCATCTGTGCGCCGCCAGTCGCGTCGGAGCAAACATCGAAGCGGCGCGACTTCCCATCTCGCGCCGCGTGCGTCGCCGGCAGCCGGTGCTTGCGCTCAACGGGGGGGAGGACTACGAGCTGCTCTGTGCCGTCCCAGAGCGCAACTGGCAACGCGTCGAACGGCTGCAACCGCGACTGGGCTGCCCGCTCACGCGGATCGGCCGCTGCACCGCGCCCGGCGCCGGCATCCGAATTTTCGACGAGCGCGGCCGTCCACTGGTGGCCTCGGAGGGCTTCGATCACTTCGCGAAGGGAACGGTGGCATGACCCCTGACCGAGTGCGAGACCTCCTCGGCCGGGTAGCGCGCGGAGAGATGGCGGTCGATGACGCGTTCGAGCTGGTGAAGAACCTGCCCTTCGAGGACCTCGGCTTCGCCAAGGTCGATCATCACCGCGCCATGCGCAGCGGGCTGCCGGAGGTCGTGCTCGGGCAGGGGAAGACCGCGGCCCAGATCGTCGAGATCGCCCGCCGGCTGAAGGAGGGCGGGCACGACGTGCTCATCACCCGGATCGAGCCCGACGTCGCCGCGGCCGTGCTGCGGGACATGCCGGAGCTCACCCACGTGCCTGGCGCGCGTCTCGCCTACCTGCGCCAGTGCCACTCGGATCCGTCCGTCCGGGGGACCATTCTCGTGATCGCGGCGGGGACCTCCGATCTGCCCGTCGCCGAGGAGGCGGCGCTGACCGCGGAGCTGGCCGGCAACCCGGTCCAGCGCCTCTACGACGTCGGCGTCGCGGGCATCCACCGCCTGTTCGGCCACTACGAGGACCTGCGGCGGGCGCGCGTGCTCGTCGTCGTCGCCGGAATGGAGGGCGCGCTCCCAAGCGTCGTCGCCGGTCTGGTGGACAAGCCGGTGATCGGGGTCCCGACCAGCGTCGGCTACGGCGCCAGCTTCGGCGGCCTGGCGGCGCTGCTCGGCATGTTGAACTCCTGCGCCGCCGGGGTGACCGTCGTCAATATCGACAACGGCTTCGGCGCCGCAGTGGCGGCGAGTCTGATCAACCGGCTTGCATCCTCCTGAAGGTCGCAATAGCTGTTCCGCCCCCGCGCATCGGTGTAGGATCGAGCGATGGCCTCGCGCGCGACCCCGGGCAAGAAGAAGCCCAACCGCCTGACCCGCGGGCGCACGCGGCGCGTTCTGAAGGTGGGAGAGCTCGCCACCTCGGTCGGATCGAGCTACGTATGGCAGGCGCTGAGCCGGCCGTTCCGCAACGAGGACGGCCGCAAGCAGTCGCTGCTCGACGCCCATATCCGCAATGCCATGCGCATCGTCGAGAGCTCCAAGGAGCTCAAGGGCGCCTTCATGAAGCTCGTGCAGATGCTCTCGATGCGGGACGACATTCTTCCCGCCGAGGCTCTCAAGGTCCTCTCGGTCGTGCAGTCGCAAGTTCCGCCGATGGACTATGCGGAGATCCGCGAGCAAGTGAAGAAGGAGCTCGGCGCCTACCCGGAGAAGATCTTCGCACGATTCGATGAGGAGGCATTCGCGGCCGCTTCGCTCGGGCAGGTGCACGGGGCCGTCCTTCGCTCGGGCGAGGAAGTGGTGGTGAAGGTGCAGTACCCCGGTGTCGACGAGACCGTCCAACAGGACCTGCGCAACATCAAGGCACTACTCCAGACCTTCACGCGGATCGGACGCGACGTGATGCGCCAGCGCATCGACCAGAGCGAGGTCTATCAGGAGCTCGAGGAACGGCTGCACGAGGAGCTCGACTACATCAACGAGGCGAAGAACATCGCGCTCTTCCAGAAGATGTTCCGCGACGACCCGGAGGTGGTCATCCCACAGGTCTACCCGGACGTTTCCTCGCGCCGCGTGCTGACCATGAGCCGACTCGAGGGATATCCCTTCGCGGACATTCTCAAGCCCGGGGTCGATCAATCCCTCAAGGACTGGGTGGCGATCAAGTACTTCCGCGTCCTGTGGCGCCAGGTGTTCGAGTTCGGCGTCCTGCACACCGACCCGCATCCCGGCAACTACCTGATCACGTATCACCCGAAGCTGACGATCCTCGATTTCGGCAGTATCCGCATCTTCCCGGAGGACATCCGCAAGGCCTATCACGGCCTCGCCGCTGCCATCCTGCGGCACGACGAGCGCGCCATGGCCCGATGTTTCATCCGCCTCGGCTTCATGAACAAGGGAGACGACCCAGCCCCCATGCTCGAGATCATGGAAGTCGTCTTCGAGCCGGTCCTCACCGACCGCAAGTACGACCCGCGCGACTACGATTCGATCGAGCGGGGCATGAAGATCGCCCAGATCGGGTTCGAGCACCGGATCTTCAACGCGCCCGGCCATCGCGTTTTTCTGGGTCGTGCCCTCATCGGCCTCGATTCGTACCTGAAACAGCTCGGCACGGTCGCCAACTGGCACCGTATCTTCAAGGAATGCGTCGAACGGGTGAAGGCCTGACGGGCACGGATCCGGCGGCTACCCCCGCCGATCGACGAGGGGAAACGAACGCATGGATTGGAAGCTGATCGGCTCCGCCTTCGGAATGATTTTTCTCGCCGAGCTGGGCGACAAAACGCAACTGGCGACGGTCACCCTGACCGCCTCGAGCGGACGCCCCTGGAGCGTCCTGCTCGGCACCAGCGCGGCCCTGCTGGCCATCAACGCCCTCGGCGTCGTCGCCGGCTCGGCGCTGTCGCAGGTCATTCCTCTCGACCTCGTGCGCAAGCTCGGCGCCGTGGCCTTCCTGGTCGTCGGCACCGCGATGCTGCTCGACTGGATCTGAGCAGAGAGGCCGGCGTGCGGCTCGGGCGCTACGACAACCCGTTCAAATGCGTCTCCTTCCCGGCCATCGACCCGAGGGTCCGGCAGGAGCCGGTGGGGCTGGAGGCCGAGGACGGGGGCTCGAGCAGCGGTATCCTGTATACGACGGGATCGCACCAGACGGTCGCCTGCTTCATGCATCCGCAGGCCGACATGAGCCGGCACTACGCGATTCCGGCCCTCCTCGAGGCCGGCTATGCGGCGTTTGGACAGAACAGCCGCTTTCTCAACAACGACGCGCGGTGCGTGCACGAGGACCTGCTTCTCGACGTCGCGGCCGGAATGCGATTCTTGCGGCAGCGCGGCTTCCGCCACATCGTGTTGATCGGGAACAGCGGTGGAGGCTCGCTCTACTGCTTCTACCAGGCGCAGGCGTCGACTCCGCCGCCCGACCGGCTGACGCACACGCCGGCCGGCGACGCGCTGGGCCTGAGCAGCGCCGACCTGCCGCCCGCCGACGCTCTGGTCCTGCTCGCCGCGCACCTGGGGGAGGGGCGCATTCTCACGCAGATGATCGACCCGTCGGTGACCGACGAGAGCGATCCGCTGTCGTCCGACCGCTCCCTGGACCCGTTCAACCCCGACAACGGCTATCGTCCGCCGCCGCAGTCGAGCCGCTACTCGGAGGAGTTCGTGACCCGCTATCGCGCCGCACAGGTCGCCCGCGTCGCCCGTATCGACGCGATCGCGCGCGAGCATCTGGCGCGGCGTCTGGAGGCGCGGCGTTGCCTGCGGGAATCCGACTTCGGGCGGCGCCCGTGGCCCGAACAGGCGCGCGTGACGCGCGCGGCCGTGCTCTCCTCCTACATGCTGGTGAATCGCACCGAGGCGGACCTGCGCGCCCTGGACCTGTCTCTCGACCCGTCCGACCGAGACGCCGGAACGCTCTTCTCCCATCGCCCCGATCTCACCAACTACATGGAGTTCGGCTTCGCCCGCGTCACGACGCCGCGGGCCTGGCTGAGCACGTGGTCGGGGCTTTCGTCCAACGCCGCGGTAGAGCGCAACGGCGGAGCGATCGGCGTGCCTTCGCTGGTCCTCTACTACCGGGGTGACAACGCCATCTTCCCGGCCGACGCGCGCGCCGCCTTCGACGCCCTGGCGGCGACCGACAAGCGACTCGACTCCGCGCCGGGAGATCACTATGGGTTTGGCATCGGCACGCAGGAGCGAACTGGCGCGCCCATCGCGTTGGACAAGATCGCCGCGTGGCTGCGGGAGCGATTCTCGCCCTGAGAGGCGGCCGCGTGGGCAAGTCGAGGAGAGACGAACGATGATCGGCAAGCAGCGCACGAAGCCCGCGCAACGCATCCGCGAGCTGCTGGGGGAGGAGCGCCCCCTGGTCCTCGGCGGCGTCTACGACGGGCTGTCCGTTCGACTGGCGAACCGCGCCGGCTTCGAAGTCCTGTTCGTCGGCGGCTTCAGCGTCGCCGCGACGCTGCTCGGCGAGCCGGACTTCGGTTATCTGACCCAGACCGAGATGACCGAAACGGCGCGGCGCATCTGCCGCCTGACCGACCGGCCGGTTCTCGTCGACGCCGACACCGGGTACGGCAATGCCCTGAACGTCATGCGCACGGCGGAGCTGTTCCACAGCGCCGGCGCCGCGGGGTTGTTCCTCGAGGACCAGGTATGGCCCAAGCGCTGCGGGCACATGCACGGCAAGCAGGTGGTCGAGCGCGCCGAGTGGCTGAGCAAGCTGCGCGCGGTGCTCGAGATGCGATCGGAATGCGACTTGTTCCTCGTCGCCCGGACGGACGCGCGCGCGGTGGCCGGCCTGGACGAGGCGATCGCACGCGGGCAGGCGGCTCGCGACCTCGGCGCCGACGCGGTGTTCGTCGAGGCGCCCCGATCGGCGGAGGAGCTGGAGCGGATTGGCCGCGCGATCGACGGGCCGAAGGTCGCCAACATGGTGGAAGGCGGCGATACCCCGCTTCTCACCCCGGCGGAGCTGCACGATCTCGGCTTCGACCTCATCGTCACGCCGCTCGCCGGGCTTCTGGCCAGCGCCCGCGCCCTCGCGGAGGTCTACTCGCAGCTGCGCCGCTCCGGAACCATGCGCGAGCATCTCGATCGGCTGCTGTCCTTCGACGAGTTCAACGAGCTGATCGAGCTCGACCGGCACTACGAGCTGGAGAAGCGCTTCAAGTAGGCGTTGCGCCGCCTCTCCGACACGGACGCCGCTCTCAACCGCACGCTTTCGTATACAGCGTGTCGAGGCGGGCGCGCAGCTCGGCGTCGGACAGCCCGGGCATGGCCGGCCGCAGATCCTCGAGCATCTCGCACGAGCGCTTCTTGTCACCGGCCGCCAGCTCGAGACGGGCCTGCTCGTAGCGACCGCGGTACCAGGCGCCGTCCCCGGGGCGCGCGACCTCGGTGTATCGCGTCCAGTAATGGAGCGCTGCGTCGCGATCGTGGCTCTGCTCGGCGATGCGCGCCAAGCCGCGCAGGGAGGTGAGGGAGGACCCGTTGTCCGCCAGGATTCGCTCGTAGATCGACCGCGCCACCGCCAGGTTCCCGGTCGACTCGTTCAGGCGGGCGACGGTCAGCTCCCGCGTGACGTTCGCCGTACCCGGGCCGCCATCGATCAGCCCGTAGAGCTGTAGAGCCACCCGATCGGCGGCCAGCGCGTCGGCGGCGCCGTCCTTCCGGCGCTGCGCTCCCGCCTTGGCGAAGCCGGCGGCGAGCTGCTCGATCGCGTCCGTCCGGTTCTCCTCGCGCAACGCCTGCGCGTGCGCCTTCATCTCCGCCTCGGCGTCCTCGAAACGCCCGAGCTGTCGCAGTGCCGCGAGGCGCAGCCGCACCGCCTGAGGGAGGAGATCCTTCTGTCCGGGAAAGCGCTGGTCGAAGTCGGCCAGCAGCTTCGCCACCTCGGCGTTCCCGTCCGCTCCGCGCAGGGACAGGTACACGGCTTTCAGCAACGAGGCCTTGGCCTCGAACTCCTTCAGCGGGACGTCACCCAACTCCTTCCCGGCTCCGGCCGCCGTCTGCTCCCAGAAGCGGCGCAGACTCTCCCCCACCGCGTCGAGGCGCGCACCGCGTTGCGACGGGTCGGCCCGTTTCAGCAGCTCGAAGTCGCTCTGCAGGGCACCGAAGCGGGCCCGCAGCTCGAAACCGGGATCGCCGTGCACCTCGCCGTAGGCCTCGATGGCCGCCTCGTACTCGCCGCGCGTTTGCCGGTACTCGCCGAGGCGATAGCGCGCCTCCGCTGCCGAGGGATGATCGGGGTGATCCCGCAGGAAGCTCTGGACGGCTGCCAGGTAGCGGTCGCCCAACTCCGGCGTCGGCTGGCGCGCCATCAACGCTTCCAGGGCCTTGAAACGCAGATACGACGCCGTGGCGGCGAAGCTCGGCTGCGCGCCGGCAAGGGCCGCGTCGAAGCGGTCGGCGGCCGCCGTGTAGTCGCCGGCCTTGAAGCGGGCGACGCCGAGCCAGTAGGCCGCCTCGGCCCGACGGTTCGGATCGGAGTCGCCGGCGGCGATCTCTTCCAGCAGGGGCGCCGCAGCAGCATCGTCGTTCTTCTGCAGGAGCATCTTCGCCAGCTCCCACTTCGCCTCTGGGCTCTGCGGCTTGTCGGCCCATTTCGCCGGGTCGTCGACCCGGGACAGCAGGAGCGCATCGACCTTCTTCGCCCAACCCTTCCCGGCGTGCCGCAGTTGCTCCATGACCGCGCTGGCCTGGCGGCGGTATGCTTCTTCTTTCCCCTTCGCCGTTCGGTCGATGGCGTCGAACAAGGTCTGCAGCCGATAGAAGCGCACCAGCGGGACGTCTGCCGCGGCGATGTCGCCGCCCTTCAGCAGCTGTTCGGAGTAGCTCAGCGCGTCGTCCTGCTTGCCGGCGCGGACGTAGGTGTCGAGCAGAGCCAGGCGGGCCTTGCTCTTGCGCTCGGCGGACGCCCCCTGCTGGTCGACGACCATGCGGAAGTCTCGCACCGCCCAGTCGTAGTTTCCGAGCTCGAGATGGCACAGGCCGCGGCCCAGCAGGCTCTCGGTGATCAGATCCGACTGGCGGTCTCCGACGGCGAACTCCGAGAAGCCGCGCTCGGCGGCCTCCAGAAGCTTCTTGCGGCGCTCCCCCTCGTACAGCCTTGCGCCGTAGTAGTCGAGCCAGTTGAGGTAATAGAGCGCCTGCGCCGCCACCTCCTGCGACTGCTTCCAGTCCTCCGTATCGTAGAGCGCTTCCAGGTCGCCGTCCTGGTCCATCACCGCACGCGCCTTCTTTTCCAGACTGTCGTTGCGCCAGCGGTAGATGCGATCGAGGGGCTCCTGGACGGCTTCGAAGGCGGAGCGACGCGACGCTTCGCCCCCGGTCGAGCCGCTCTGCAGAGCCCGGTCGCTGTCGTCGATGAAGCTCAGTACGAGCGGTGCCAGCCGTTCGATCAGCCGTTTCTCGGCGGCAAAGTCCGGCTGGCCGGAGCGCGACAGCTGCTGCAACTCCGCCTGCGCTCTCTCTCCTCCGGAGCGGATGTCCACCAGCGAGGCGGCGGCCGAAGGCGCGGGCGCGAGAAGCGACCACCCGAGCAGGCACCACGATGCGAGGAGCGCGAACACTTCCGCACCCGCACTCCGCGCCCGGCCGCCATGTGCCGGCGACCCATCCTACGACAGCTCCTTGAGGTGCTTGGCCATCTCGATCTTCCATCGCGACCCGAAGGTCAGTACCAGCACGTCACGGATCAGCTTCTTCTGCTCGGCGAGTTGGATGAGCTCGCCGCCGCCGTCGCTGGCGAGCTTCCCGTAGGTGTCCGTCACCTGTTTGTAGAACGCCGGCTTCTCGGAGGGCTTGAAGGGCTCGCTGCCGTGCAGCGAGCGCCACAGCGAGCGGGCGAACTCCAGATGCAGCCGTTCGGTCACGTCGATCGCGCTCAGGTAGCCGCCGGAGGCCCGGAACTGCCGCACCATCCGCTCGAGGGGCTCGAGATCTTCCGGGTGTGGCGGCGAGCCGCCGACGAGGATGATGATTCTCTTCGACTTCTTGCGCCAGCTGAGCTCGTTGATCGCCGCGTCGACTCCCTCCAGCACCGCCTCTTCCCAGTCTCCGCCGCCGGCGGCGGAGATGTTGGACAGGAAGCTGCGCAGCTTGTCGGTGCGAAAGCTCAGGTCCGTCCATTTGACGACGTACTCGTCCCCCTGGTCCCGATAGACGACGATGCCGATGCGGCTCGTCGGGACCATGCGCTGAACGGTCTCGACGATCGTACTGAGGCGCTCCTTCACCTCGTCGATGACGAACTGCATGCTCTCGGTCGTGTCGATGACCAGGGCGATGTCGAGGCCGACCTTGCGGAGACCGCCGACGTAGTCCCCGAAGCTGCCTCCCAGACCGCCGACGCCGCCGGAACCGAGGGAGAGGCTCGGCGCCGCGGCCGAGATCTGCGGGCCCCGCCCCAGCCGCGGCCCGACGCCACCGATCTTGGGCATCGTCGGCGCGCGCACGTCGCGCACGCGCGGCCCGCTCGGGCGCGCCGCCTGGCGTCGCGGCGCCGGCGCGACGTCGAGAAGTCCCGCCACGTCCTCCAGCGAAGGCGCTCCCTCGTACTCCGCGCCGACCTCGGGCTCCACGACCTTCACGTTGATCTTCTGGACGGTCTGGATCATCGTCACCGACAGGGTCGCGAAGAGGAACAGCAGCGCGACGTGAATCACGGTCGAGGCGGCGAAGAAACGCAGGCGACCGAGGCGCTTGCCCGACCAGGGATCGAAGCGCGACGGATCCGCATCCGGCCGCGGATCGGGGTCCGGCGCCATGTCAGCTCAGCTCGTCGACGGGGATCAGCCGCCCCGGCGCCGCTCGGCAGCGATGGCGATCTGCCTCGCGCCGGCCTGCTGGGCGATCGAGAGAATCTGTACGGCCTCGCCGAAGAGCACCTTGCGGTCGCCCTCCAGGACCACCGGGGTGTCGGGATTGGCGCTGATCAACCCGCGCAGCACGCCCTCGACGTCCTCCATCGGCGTCAGGGTGTTGTTGACGTAGATCTGCTGGTCCGGGGTGACGGCGACCGTGATCTCACGCGGTTGGGCCGAGGTCGAGTCGACCTCGGGAAGGCTGATCTTGGCGCCCGACTCCACCATCGCCGCGCTGCTCACCATGAAAATGATGAGGAGGACGAGGAAGATGTCCGTCAGCGGAGTGATGTTGATCTCCGCCATGATCGGCGAGCGCCCGCGTTGCCTGAGGCTACCGAGCGCCATGATTGCGACGTCCCAGGTGGATCGCGTCGAGGACACGGTTCGAGGCGATGGTCAGGGCCGCCTCGATGCGCTCCACACGGGTCTGGAAGTAGTTGTAGAAAATGACCGCGATGATGGCGACGGCGAGGCCGAGACCGGTGGCCACGAGCGCCTCCGAGATACCGGCGGCGACGACCGAGAAGCCGCCCGATCCCATGAGAGCCATGCTGTGAAACGCCTTGATGATGCCGACGACCGTGCCGAACAGGCCGATGAACGGAGCGCTGGCGCCGACCGTTCCGAGGATCCAGAGAGGTCCCTTCAACGCCTCGATCTCCTCGAAGCGCTTCTCCTCCGTCAGGTCGGAGAGGTACTCCAGCGAATCGGCCGAGTGCCGCGCCAGAATGTCCGAGAAGATCCGTCCGGCCGGCGTCGCGATGCGCTCGCGTGCGGTCTGCAGGGCTTCGTGAAACTCCCCCTTTTCCAACCTCGGGCACAGGCCACCCGCCAGCTGAAGGCTCTGGGAAACCACGTTTCGCAGAGACCAGAGGCGCTCGAACACGATGCTCACCGTCACGATCGAGAAGAAGATCAGCGGGTATGTGGCCAGCGCCCCGCGCTGGATCATGCTTAGGACACTCAACCCTTCCACGGAACTATCCTCCTTCTCGCCAGCCGTCTCGTCGCCGTGGGCGCAACAGTGGAGCTCCATTCACGCGACGATGGGCGGGTACCGTCGAGACACGGGTGCAGGTGATTGGTTCGCAGCGTTCGCCGCAATAGGCTGTCGTCGGGTCCAAGGTCGAAATGAAACTGGGTTGTAGGTAACCGTATCGACTGGCACTGTCAATTGATTACGGTCGGACCGTCGGTTGAACCGGCCGAGAGCATGTGAGACCTTTCGTTCCGTCGAAACGGTGACGCGAACGGCTCAGACGCGAGATCGAACGGGATGAGTAGGGACGGCTTTCCGAGCGCCGCGGCCATACGAGAGGAGGACCTGCGCCTGCGGCAACTGCGGCTCCTCGTCGATCTGACCGCCGCCATCATCCGCACCCGGCCGCTGTCGCGCGGCGAGGCGGAGCAGGCGATCGGCCAATTGCGCCGCCGCGCGCTCGACCTCTTTCCCGACAAGGGGCCGGTCTTCGACCTGATCTACGAGCCGCGTTTTCGACGACTGATCGAATCGAGATTCGCGACCGGCGACTTCCCTTCCCAGCGCGCGGAAGATTGATTCGCGGCGGCGGATCGCCATCTCCGGAAAGGCCGGCAGCAAAGAGAAAGTCCCCGACATCCTCCCCGACAAGTGTCTGCAGGGCACGACCGACACGCCGGCGATACCGCCACACCGACGGAGGAGGACCGCGGAAGCGGCAGCGGCAGCGGAGGCGCCGGCACGACGGCGAAGCATCTGGCAAAGCGTCGCATACGAGGCGGGCGGCGGGGCCCAGTGGCCGTCCGACCCGGCTTGATTCGTCCGCCCTTTTGACACAAGATCCTTTCGTCCGATTGAGGTAGAGTGATGAATCCTGTGGAGTACACGGCGTCTAATTCCCGCATGCACGGAGTGGCGCGCATCAGCTTCGAGGGTGGTGCACGGCTGATGCCGGCCCGCAACCGTTACGACCAGGAGCTGGTGTTCGAGGAAGCGGAATTCTGCGCGCGACGTCACGGGAAGGCCACCCTGGAGCTGAACCGTCGCGCGATGTCGATTCACACGGCGAGCTCCGGGCTGCCGGAGGCGTGCGCGAAGTGCGCCAGGCTCGCCAACGTTCTCTTCGCGCTCGACGACGACATCCTGTGCCGACGCTGTGCGCGCAAGTTCGCCCGCTGACTCTCTCCTCCCCCTGCCTTTCGTTTCGGCGCGAAACGCGCCAAAATGCCTGCGTGGTTGCCCCTCTCCCCTTCAACGTCGACGGCGGTGCGCCCGGGCGCGAATCTTCGCTCTCGGCCATGCCGGACCTGTCGGAAGGCAGCGGCAAGAACCCGAACGGCGCGCGCGTGCGGGCCGCGACGATTTCGCTCGTGGTGGGCATCATTCTGCTCGCCGTCAAATACCTCGCCTATCGACTCACCGGTTCGACGGCCATCCTGTCCGACGCGTTGGAGAGCATCGTCAACGTCGTCGCAGCAATCTTCGCGCTCGGCGGCATCATCGTCGCCGGCTGGCCGGCGGACCGCAGCCATCCCTACGGTCACGGGAAGGTCGAGTTCTTGAGCGCCGCCTTCGAAGGAGGCCTGATCGCCTTCGCCGCCTTCCTGATCATGAACGAGGCGATACACGGTCTGCTCTTCGGGGTGGAGATTCGTTCTCTCGACTACGGCATCCTCCTCACCCTCGGGGCCGGATTCGCCAACGCGGCCCTCGGCGCCTACCTGATCCGCACCGGCACCCGTCATCACTCCCTGACTCTGGTGGCCGACGGAAAGCACGTCCTGACGGACTTCTGGACCAGTGCCGGCGTGGTAGTGGGCCTGGGGTTGGTCGTGCTCACCGGCGCACGGTGGCTCGACCCGCTCGTCGCCGGGATTCTCGGCCTCAATCTCGCCTGGGTGGGCTTCAAGCTCGTTCGTCACGCCGCCGGCGGATTGCTGGACGAGGAGGACCTCGGGCTGCTGCAGCGGGTCGTGAGCGCCATCAACGATAGTCTCATCTCCGGCATCATCCGGGTCCATCACCTGCGCGCCATCCGTTCGGGGCGCTTCACGCACGTCGACGCCCATCTGGTGCTTCCCGAGTTCTGGACGGTCGAGAAGGCGCACGACACCGCGGATGCCTTCGAGCAACGAGTGATCGCCGCCCTGCCGTTCGAGGGCGAGATCGTGTTTCACGTCGACCCCTGTCAGCGCCACTACTGCTCGGTGTGCGACGTGCACGACTGTCCGATCCGGGACGCCCCGTTCGTCGATCGCACTGCGATCTCCCTCGAGGAGGCGGTGCGTCCCGACATGCAGCAGGCGTCGTGAGAGCGGCGCGGGTGCGGTGTGAGCGAGGAGGAGCGCGGTGCGGCGGCGCGCGAGTATCACGAACGCACGAAGCACTCGCCGGCCAGCGTCCAGGCGGACCTGCACTTCCTCGACTGGAAGATCCAGCCGCTTCCCTTCAAGCTGTACGAGGAACTCGAGCCGATTTCGCTGCCGCGCCCGCCTCTCTCGGGCTCGCGACCGGCATTGGAGTCCATCGCCTCGCCGGGCCTCCCGTCGAACGCGGAGATGGTCCCGGATACCGATGCGATCGCCCGGCTTCTGCAGTACAGTGCCGGGATCACCCGCAAGCGCGTCTACCCAGGCGGTCAGGAGATGTACTTCCGCGCCGCCGCGTGCACGGGCGCGCTCTACCACATCGACGTCTACCTGGTCTGCGCGGACAGCCCGAACCTGGAAGCCGGCGTCTATCACTTCGGCCCGCACGATTTTTCCCTGCGCCGCCTGCGCGCCGGCGATCACCGGGCGGTCCTCGCGAAGGCGACGGCCGGCGAATCCGCGGTCGGCGCGGCACCCGCCGTTCTGGTCTGCACGTCGACCTTCTGGCGCAACTCCTGGAAGTATCAGGCCCGCGCGTATCGCCACGCCTTCTGGGACGCCGGGACACTGCTGGCCAACCTGCTCGCCGTCGCGGCGGACGTAGCGCCGGTACAGGTGGTGATGGGGTTCGTCGATCGCGAGGTCAACGAGCTTCTCGGCCTGGACACGCACCGAGAGGTCGCCCTCGCCCTCGTCGCCCTCGGGCATCAGCCGACCCCCCTACCGCCGTCGCCGCCGGTGACGCCTCTCTGCCTGCAAACGGCGCCACTTTCGTCGCGCCAGGTCGACTATCCGGCCATTCGAGCCGCCCACGCCGCCTCATCGCTCGAGTCCGCGGCGGAGGTTCGCTCGTGGCGGAGCGCGCCGAGCCGCGAAGAATTTCCGACTCCGAGCGGACGGATCTTCGCGCTGCGGACTCTTGCCGAGCCCCCGCCGGAGCCCGTCGAACGGGTCATCCTGCGCCGCGGATCGTCGCGGCAATTCGCCCGCTCGCCGGTCTCGTTCGAGCAGCTCTCGACCATGTTGCAGTCCGCGAGCGGCACCATTCCCGCCGACTTCCTCGAGTCGGATTCCCCAGGTCCACCGAAGTCCCTCGTCGACCTCTATCTGATCGCGAACGCCGTCGACGGTCTGCCCGGCGGGACGTACGTCTACCATCGTGACCGGCGGGAGCTGGAGCTGCTGCGCGAAGGGAACTTCCGGCGCCAGGCAGGCTCTCTCGACCTCGGCCAGGAGCTCGCCGCCGACGCCAGCGTCAATTTCTACTTCCTGGCGGATCTCACTCTCATCCTGCAGCGCTTCGGCGACCGCGGCTACCGGGCCGCGCAAATGGAAGCCGCGATACGGGGAGGCAAGCTCTACCTCGGCGCCTACGCCCTGCGGCTCGGAGCGACCGGCCTGACCTTCTTCGACGACGAGGTGACGAGATTCTTCTCTCCGCACGCCGCCGGCAAGAGCGTTCTGTTCCTCGTCGCCGCGGGCGTCCCCGCCCGCTGAGCCTCCTCGTTCCTCACTCGATCAGGTTCAACAGCTCGAGCTCGGTCTCGGCGGTGCGACGGCCGAGGCTGGCGAGCTCGACACTGCGCACCAGGCCGTCGAGGTGCGTCCGCGCTTGGCCGATGCAGATGGTCGCCCACTTCAGGTTGCCGAACACCTCCCAGAAGCGAACCCGCTCCGGATCGACCGGCTCGCCGCCCGCGCCCGTGTAGGCGGCGAACAGCTCTTGGCGCTCGCCGATCCCGCCGACCGGCTTATCGTCGTTACCGAAGCGCCAGGCGCGGACACACATCCATCCGAGGTCCTCGGCCGGATCTCCGACGTGGGCCATCTCCCAATCGAGGATGGCGCGCACGCCCTCGGGGCCGAAGATCACGTTGCCGATGCGGAAGTCGCCGTGCACGAGGACGAGGCGCCCACCGGCGGGGAGGTGCCTTCGCAGCCAGCGGAACGCGAGCTCGACGGCCGGATGCGGTTCGGGGGCGATGGCGCGGAAGAGGGTTTCGTAGCGCTCGATCTCGGCCTCCGCCGGCGCCGCGCCGGCAGCCGGTCGCGGCAGGAAATCGAGCTCGTGGGCGGCCGGGTCGACGCCGTGAACGCGCGCCAGGATCTCTCCGAGCTGCGCGGTCATGACCTCGCGGGCGTGCGCGTACTGCGGATCGCGGAGCAGCCGGCGAGCCAGGGTCTCTCCCTCGACGCGGTCCATGATGTAGAAGTCCGCTCCGAGCGTGTCCGGGTCCGCCCCGCGCCAGCGTACCCGCGGCACCGGCACTCCCTGCGCATGGGCGGCGCGCTGCAGGAGGAACTCTTCCCGCCGTCCGGTCGCCTGCACGGCGGTGCTGCCGGGATCGCGCCGCAGGACCAGCTGGAGACGGGCGAGCTGTCCCGCCTCCTCGAACACGGCATCGAAGGCCCAGGTCTCGCGCGAAGCCCCGCCGGGCATGCGGCGCAGGTTCTCGACCGACACCTGCCGCAAGCCCGCGTCACGGGAGAGAAACGCCACCAATCGGGTCCGCAGCTCGTCAGGGCTCACGATCCGTTCCCCTCTACAGGCGGCGGACCGAGGCGCCCGGGCTCGCCGTCACCGCAAAACAGTGCTCGCGCCCCCGCGCCTCCGGGCGACCGCGATAGAACGAGCGCTCCATCATCGTCGTGAACAGGCTGACGTCCCGGGCCGGAACGAGATTCAAGGTGCAGCCTCCGAAACCCGCGCCGGTGAGGCGCGCGCCAATGGCGCCCGCTTGCTTGGCCGCGGCGACCGTGTCTTCCAGAGCGCGGCTGCTGACCTCGTAGTCGTCGCGACAGCTGGCGTGCGAAGCGTCCATCAAGGCGCTGAAGCCGATCCAATCGCCGCTCTCCAGGGCGGACTCGGCGCGGTCGACCCGCTCGGCCTCGCTGAACACGTGCCGCGCCCGGCGCAGCGGTGAGTAGGTCGCCGCCCGCGCCGGCGGCGCTCCGATGGCGGCGATCAGAGCCTCCTCGGACGTCCCGATGATGCCGGCCACCTCGGCGAGCCGCAACGGTCGCGGCGGCAGAATGCTCTCGAGGATCGGAACGAAATCGGAGAGCGGTCGATCGGGGAACAGCACCCGCAGCTCCCCGCAGTGGGAGAGCGGGCGCGGCAGACTCGCCCCGAGCCCGCACTCGAGGACGCGGCAAGCGAGCCGGCACTCCGCGACGCGATGGTTGTACGCCTTGCGCGCCGCGCCGGACTTCTGCGCCTCCTCCAAGCTGTGACAGACGACGAACGCGTAGCCGTCGTCGAGCGCTATCGGCCGCGTGCGCAGGGGATCGAAGTCGATTCGCAAGGCATGGCCGGCCGAAGCGAGAAGGCAAACCGCCTGGTCCATGCCGCCGCTCTGCGTACCGACGTACCGCTCCGCCGCCGCCAAGAGGTCGGCCAGGGGCCGGGGCGGTAGCTCGCGCCGGTTGACCGCCAGAAGAGCGAGAGCGCTGGCGACGACGAGGGCGGCGGACGAAGAGAGGCCGGCCCCCGGAGGAACGTCTCCCTCGACCAGGAAATCCCCGCCGTGCAGAGCCTCCGGTCCCAGCGACGAGAGCAGCCCTTGGACCGCGGCCTTGTGATAATTGCCCCAATCGCCGGCCGCGAAGCGACGAATTCCCGCGCGCATCTGATAGCGGCGCTCCGGAAACCCGGGATCCGTGTTGGACAGCAACACACGCCGGTCGCCTCGCCCGGCGCCGGCGACGAGCACGCTGCGGTCGATGGCCATCGGCAAGACCGGCAGGCCGTTGTAGTCGGTGTGCTCGCCGATGAGGTTCACCCGCCCGGGGGCCCGCACCACGACCTCCGGTGAACGCCCGAAGCGCTGCTCGAACCCGCGCACCAGCAACTCGGCGCGCTCCTCCTCCGACCTTCGCATCACCGCCCGTTCCGCTGCCCTCTCCGCTCTGCCCCCGTGGCTTCCCGTCGCTCCGACCTTCTACCCCGTCCCCTGTGCCCGCCACCACCTCCGAACGCCTTCCAGATCCGCCGGCGTCCCGACGTCCGACCAGAAACCGCGGATCGGGTGCGCGCGCACGAGGCAGCCGTCGGCGACCATCGCGCCGATCGCCTGCGGCAGCTCGTACTCGCCGCGCGTGGACGGGACCAGGCGATGGACGTAGTCGAAGACGCGACGGCTGAGGGCCAGAACCCCGGCGTTGTTCCAGCGGGTCGTGGAGGTGCCGCGCGGCGGCTTCTCCTCGAGCCGGGTGACGCGCCAATCGCGGTCGACGTACACCGCGCCTCCCCGCCACGGGTCGTCCACCTCGTTGACGGCGACCTGCGCGTCACACGGCGCTCCCACGTAGGCCCGGACGAAACGCGCGTAGAACTCGCGCGGGACGACGATGTCGCCCCACCCGAGGAGGAAAGGAGCCGGGCCGATGACGTTCTCCGCCAGCAGCAGCGCGCGCGCCGTACCGTCGGCCGTCTCCTGCCTGCGATAGAGCAGATCCAAACCGAAGCGCGCACCGGTCCCGAGCACCTTCTGGATCTGTTCCCCCAGATGGCCGACGACCACGATCGCCCGCCGCAGGCCCGCGTCGGCGGCGCCGCGCAGGGCGTGCTCGATCAGCGGCCGGCCACCCACCTCGAGCAACGGCTTCGGCGTGGCGGCCGTCAGCGCCCCCATCCGGGTGCCGCGCCCGGCGGCCAGGATCACCGCGGTATCCATACGGCGTTCACCGGGCGCGATCCCATCCGCCATCACCGATGCCGTGCCCCGCGCCGCCTCACCCGTCGATCTCGCGTCCGACGACGGAGACGAAGCTGACGCACTTGCCCGGGAAGCCGCCCAGATTGTGGGTGAGCCCCAGCTCGGCATTCGGGATCTGGCGCGGTCCGGCCTCGCCGCGCAGTTGCAACCACATCTCGTACATCATGCGCAGGCCCGAGGCGCCGATCGGATGTCCGAACGACTTGAGACCGCCGTCGGGGTTGACGGGCAGCTTGCCGTCGAGATCGAAGAATCCGTCCATGACGTCGCGCCAGGCGGTGCCGCGCGGGCTGAAGCCGAGATCTTCGTAGAGCACCAGCTCGGTCGGCGTGAAGCAATCGTGCACCTCGGCCATGCTCAGCTGAGCGCGGGGATCGGTGATGCCGGCCTGCTGGTAGGCGTCCTTCGCCGAGGCGACGACCTCGTGAAAGGTCGTGAAGTCGTAGTCCTGGGAGAGGTGCCCCTGTCCCGGACCGGAGACGAAGGAGAGCGCCTTGATGTAGATCGGGCTGTCGCTGTAGCGATGGGCGTCTTCGGCGCGCACGACGATGGCCGCCGCCGAGCCGTCCGAGACGCCCGAGCAATCCATGATTCCGAGCGGATCCGCGACCTTGGGCGACTTGAGGATCTGCTCCATCGGCACCTCGGCCTGGAACTGCGCCTTCGGGTTCCTGGCGCCGTTGTGGTGGTTCTTCCACGCGATGCGCGCCAGCACCTCCTTGCCCTTGACCGGGTCCAGACCGTATTTCTTGAAGTAGGCGGGCGCCAGCAGCGAGAACGAGGCTGGCGCGGTCATGCTGCCGAGCGTGCCGTCGTTGGGCGGCTCCGCACCCACCAGGCCCGAGTAGCCCGAGTCCTTCAGCTTCTCCACGCCGATCGCCATGGCGACGTCGTAGGCGCCGCAGGCGACGGCGTAGCAGGCCTGGCGCAGAGCTTCAGAACCGGTCGCACAGAAGTTCTCGACGTGGCTGACGGGCTTGTATGGAATCTTGAGAGGCACGGAGAGGGTCAGGCCGGAGAGCTGCGCCATCGTGCCCAGCCAGTAGGCGTCGACGTCGTTCGGCTCGATGCCGGCCGAGGCGTAGGCCTCGTACGCCGCGTCGACGAGCAGGTCGTCCGAGCTCTTGTCCCAGCGCTCGCCGAACTTGGTGCAGCCCATGCCGACGATCGCGACGCGGTCCTTGATTCCCCTGCTTGCCATGCCGTCCTCCTCAGCGCTTCGGGCGCGCCTTCCAGAAGTAGTTGTGCACGCCGTCGGCGGTGAACATGCGGCGGAAGGTCATCTCGACCTCGTCGCCGATGGCGACCTTGTCGGGATCGCAGTCGGTCATCTCGCAGATGAAGCGCCCGCCGCCCTCGAAGTCGAGCACCACGCTGACCGTCGGCGGGTTGAGCGAGAAGGCGAGTCGATCGAGGGTCAAGGTGGCGATGCGGGCACGGCGGTCGGCGAACGGGTATGGCTCCATGCGATCGAGTGCGCCGCACTGCACGCACACGCGCTGGGGCGGAAGCTGCGGGGTGCCGCAGGCGGCGCACTTGCTCCCGACGAAGCCGTACTTCCAGGCACTCGCGCGCAGCATCGGCGGACCGGCCGGCCGCACCGGATCGGGGCGGCGGGGCGGCTCCGTCGGCAAGATCTCCCTCCACTTGAGATACGTTCCGTAGGCGACGTCGCCCTTCGACTCGATGAGCCGGCCGACCGAGCGCCGCTGCTTGCAGCCGGCCGCGGCTCCGGTGACACGCAGCAGCACCGCGTCGGCGCCGTCGGCCGCGACGGCCACGAGGATGGCGTCCCCCTCCTGCGCGGCCGCCAGGGCATCGGCGAGCATGAGACCGGCGTGGGCCGCGCCGGCGCGGCCGGCGGTGAGGGACAAGGAATCGACCATCTGCTCCGGCCGCAGCTTCATGCGCCGCGCCACGCCGTCGATCGCACGGGGATTCGGGCAGTCCATGACCACGGCGGCGAGCTCCTCGGGAGTCGTGCCTGCCTTCTCGAGAACCGCCTGGACCGCCTGCGAGAGAAGGGGAGCGTAGGCCTGCGTCAGCGCGAAGCGCTCTTCCCAAGAATGAGGGAAACGCTCGTCGGGAGTCCGCCAGGTATCGAGAAACTCGCGCGTGACCGAGGCACTGGCGACGATCTCCGCGATCACGTCGCGACTTCCCAGCACGAACGCCGCGGCGCCGTCGCCGTTGGTCCGTTCGGCCTTGGCCTCGGGGGCCGCCAACCGGGCGTCGGAAGCGACCGCCAGGGCGCGCTCCGAGCCGCCCCGCACGGAGTCCGCCGCCTGAAGCAGAGCCGAAAGCCCGGCCCGTACCGAGCCGGTGAGATCGGCGGCGCGCATCTCGGAGGGCAGCCGCAGGGCGGCGCCGATGGTGGCGGCGTTCAGCTTGTCTGCGTAGGGCGGCGTCGTGGTGGCAAAGAGCAGCGTGTCGACAGACGCCGCAGCCGCCAGCGACAAGGCGTCGCGCGCGGCTTCCACGCCCATCGAGACGCTGTCCTCGTCGAAGCTGGCCACCGCCCGCTCGCCTCGCTCCGCGGGCACGCCGAGAACTTCGGCGATGGCCGAGCGCTTGAGGCGGCGGTAGGGTACGTACGCGCCATAGGAAACGATCCCGACCATCGTAGCCTGCTCTCCTTTCGACGCCCCGAATGGGACTCGTCGCAGACTCGATAGGATTCGCGTGCGGGCGTGTCAACGCGAAGCCCGCATCTCCTTGACACGCCGGCGGGGTGCCGGGATGCTCGCCCCATCCGAACCGGAGGCGATATGAGTCAAATTCGCTGGGAGCTGTTGCGTCCTCGCCTGGACTATCCGGACGTGCCGTACCACGGCTTGCTGCGCCGCTCGGCGGAGCGCACGCCGGAAAAGTGGGCAACCGCGTTTCACGATCAGAAGCTCACTTTCCGCGAAATCGAGGGACTCAGCAACTCTCTCGCCAACGCGCTGCTCGACCTGGGGGTCGGCAAGGGCGACCGCGTCGCCCTCTACATGACCAACCGCCCCGAGTACCTGATCAGCTTTCAGGCGACGTCCAAGGCGGGTGGCGTGATCACGCCGATCAATCCCGCCTATCACGAGGACGAGGTCGCGTATCAGCTCAACGACTCGGAGGCCCGAGTGCTGATCGTGCACGAGGATCGCTACCCGGTCGCCGCCGCCATCCGCGACCGCGTCCCGGGCCTGAAGCACGTCGTGGTGATCGGCGCCGAGCGTCCGCCGGACACGCACTCGTGGTACGATCTGGCGAACGGCTTCCCCGCCCGACGCCCGCCCGAGACCGACATCGATCCGGCGGCGGACCTGGTGGCCCTGCCCTACTCGAGCGGGACCACCGGTCTCCCCAAGGGCGTGATGCTCACGCACCGCAACCTGGTGTGCAACCACATCCAGTGCATGTCGGGAGGGCGGCTCACCGATCGCGACGTGCTGCTGATCTTCCTGCCCTTCTATCACATCTACGGGACCATGCTGATGGGCAGCGCCGTGGGGAGCGGCGCCCTACAGGTGATCATGGAGCGCTTCGAGATGGAGACGGCTCTCAGCCTGACCGAGCGCTACCGGGTCACTCTCTTCTACGCCGTACCGCCGGTACTGCTGGCCATGACCCACAACCCCGATCTCAAGAAGCGCGACCTGTCGTCGGTGCGCTACATCATGAGCGGCGCCGCGCCGCTGCCGCCCGAGGTCGCTCGCCGCATGCAGGACATCTCCGGCATCCCGGTGCTGCAGGGATACGGCCTCACCGAGGCCTCGCCGATCACGCACGTGAACCCGGTCGACGACCCGGAGCTGATCCGGCTCGAGTCGGTCGGCCTGCGCGTCTCCGACCAGGAGGAGAAGATCGTCGACCCGGACGACGAATCGGTCGAGCTCGGCCCCGACGCGGTCGGCGAGCTCGTCATCCGCGGGCCGCACGTGATGAAGGGCTACTGGAAGGCGCCCGAAGAGACGACGCGCGCCCTGCGCGACGGCTGGCTCCACACGGGCGATATCGCGCGGCGCGACGCGCGCGGCTACGTCTATATCGTCGACCGCAAGAAGGAGATGATCAAGTACAAGGGATTCGGCATCGCGCCGGCGGAGCTGGAAGCTCTGCTGCACGAGCACCCCGCCGTCGCCGACTGCGCCGTCGTGCCGAAGAAGGACCCGGAAGCGGGGGAGATCCCGCGCGCGTTCGTCGTGCGCCGGGCCGGCATCAACGTCAGCGCCGCCGATCTCATCCGTTTCGTCGAGGGGCGCGTGGCGGGATACAAGAAGATCCGCGCGGTGGAGTTCGTCGACGAGATTCCGAAGAACCCCTCGGGAAAGATCCTGCGACGGGTATTGAAGGAGAGGGACTGAGGAAGACGAATCGCGACGGCGGGAGTCTGGGGGCGCATGGCGGATCTGCGGGTGCTGGTGGCCGGCGCGGGGGCGCTCGGGTCGGTGTTCGGTGGATTCTTGCGCAAAGCGGGCCTCGAGGTCGTCCTCCTCGGGCGCGCGGCGCACATGGCGGCCATCGACCGGGACGGGCTCGCCATCGACGGACTGTGGGGCGAGCATCGGGTCGGCGGCTTGCGCACGGCGACGGCAGCCGCTGCTCTGGCCGGCCCTTTCGACTGCATCCTGGTGCCGGTCAAGTCGTACGACACGACGGCCGTGGTTGCGGCGGTGGCACCGCTGCTGGCGCCGCGCGGCGTCATGCTCTCGCTGCAGAACGGCCTCGGCAACGTCGAAACCGTCGAATCCATCGCCGGCGCGGAGCGCACTCTGGGCGCCCGTGTGATCTTCGGCGCCACAATTCCCCAGGCGGGACTGGTCCGCATCACGGTCTTCGCCGATCCGACCGCGATCGGCGCCCTGCGCCCCGGTCTGGTGTCGCGCCGCGACGAGGCGGCGCGTCGCTGGGCGTCGATCATCGACGCCGCCGGCGTGCCGGCGCTCTACACGGACCGCCTTCCGGCCCTGCTGTGGGCCAAGGTGTTCTACAACGCCGCGCTCAACCCGCTCGGCGCGCTGCTGCGCGTCCACTACGGCGCCCTCGCCGAGCGAGAGGACAGCCGCGCCGTCATGGACGCCGCCGTCGGGGAGGCGTTCGCGGTCGCCGCGGCCGAAGGCGTCGAGCTGCCGTGGAGCCGCCCGTCCGACTACCTGCGCGAGTTCTACGGGCGTCTCGTGCCCGCCACCTTCGATCACCGCTCGTCGATGCTGCAGGATCTGGAGCGCGGCCGGCGAACCGAGATCGATGCGATCAACGGAGCCGTCTGGCATCGCGGGCGGGGCCGCGGTATCGTCACGCCCGTGAACGAGACGCTGACGCGCATCCTCCACCTCGTCGAGCGGGAGAGCTCCACTTCGCTCGCATGAGATTCGACGTCTCGCAACCGGTCTTCGACCTCATCGCAGCGCACGCGGTCGAGACCTTTCCCGACGAATGCTGCGGATTCGTCGTGGAGCGCAACGGCTTCGTGCACGTGGAGCGGATCACCAACGTCCAGAACCGGAAGCATGCCGAGGATCCGGAACGCTTTCCGCGCACCGCCGCCACCGCCTACAGCATGGGTCCGGAGGCCGCCCCGCACCTCGTCGACCACGAGCGGGGACGGCTGCGCCTTCTCGCCATCTACCACTCGCATCCGCAGCACGAGGCGTACTTCTCGGCCGAGGACCGCAAGCAGGCGACCGTGTGGGACGAGCCGAGCTACCCCGACGCCACCCAGATCGTGGTCTCCGTGTTCGACGGCATGGTGAAGGGAGCCAAGGCCTTCCACTGGAGCGAGGAGCAACGCGAATTCGTCGAGGTCGAGCTGCGCGTCGCGGAGCCGACCTGAGGCGGCGCGTTCCGTCCGCCCGCTCATCCGTCCGGAGCTTTCATGCCTCTTCACTACGAAATCGTCGGCAGCGGCCCCCAGATCATCGTCCTGACGCACGGCCTCGCCGCCAGCAGTGCCACCTGGCGCGCCCAGGTCGAGGCCTTGTCGGACGGTCACCGCGTCCTCACCTGGGATCTGCGCGGGCACGGTCAGTCCGGCAGCCCCGAAGGGCCGTACAGTCTCGCCGATCTCGCCGCCGATCTGCGCTCGATCCTCGATCGCGAGCGGATCGCGCGCGCCGTCGTTCTCGGACATTCGGCGGGCGGCGTGATCGCCATGCAATTCGCCCTCGACCACCCGGAGCGCGCCGCCGGGCTGGTCCTGGTCGGCACGGCGAGCGAGTGCAACCAGAAGGCCTTCGAGTTCTACGAACAGCTCGCCTCGCTCGCCGAGCAGCGCGGCATGGAGCCGGTCCACAGGCGTCTCGGGCTGGGCTCGCGCCCGGAGGAGCTGACGGCACCGGCCGAGCCGATCGCCTTCGCCAAGGTGGCGCGCGCCATGGGCAACCTGCAGCGCGAGCCGCTGACGCCTCGCCTGGGCGAAATCCGCTGCCCGACGCTGATCGTCGTCGGCGACAAGGACTTCCTCGGCGCCGGAGGCTCGGTCATCCTGAGCCGACGGATCACCGGCGCGGAGCTACACATCCTGCCCGAGCGCGGTCACGGTGTGTTTCTCGAGGATCCGGCCGGCTTCAACGCCCTCGTCGAGGCGTTCCTGTCTCGCCTCGCCGCCTGATCGCGCGCCGCCCTCTCGATCGCCGTCGAGCAGCGCGGCCTGGCGGCATGCGCGGACGGGATCGGCGCCCTACTTGAGCTGCTCGTCGAACAGCGCCTGGTTGCGGCCGTAGATCTGCTGGCCGCCGGCGACGTAGAGGACCTCGCCGGTGATGTAGCTGGCAGCCGGGGAGGCGAGAAAGACGACGGCGTTGGCGTTCTCCTGGCGCGTCCCGAAGCGCGGGATCGGCAACCCCTCGAACAGGCGGGTGATCGCCGGGTCGTAGGTCGCCTGAAAGCCTTCGGTCTCGATCGGCCCGGGGGCGACGCAGTTGAGGCGCACCTTCGGCCCCCACTCGATCGCGAGGGTGCGGGTCAGCTCGAGGACGCCGGCGCGCGCCGCCGCCATGTGAGCAAGGCCGGGGAAGCCGCGGCCGATCACCGCGATGACGTTGGTGATGCTGCCGCCGTTGCCCTCCAGCATCTGACCGCCGATGACCTGCATCACGTTCCAGGTGCCGGTCAGGTTGGTCTCGATCACCGCATTCCAGCCCTTCGGCTTGAAGTCGCGGGCGCGCTGCGGGAACTGACCGCCGGCGTTGTTGACCAGCATATCGACGCCGCCGAAGAGCTCTCGCACCCGCTCCCCCAGGGCCTCCACCGAATCGCGATCGCGAATGTTGACGAAAGCGGTCTCGACGCGCCGTCCCGTGGCGGCGCGAATCTCGCCGGCCACCTGCTCGAGCAGCTCCTGGCGCCGCGCGGCGAGCAGGAGATCGGCGCCGGCCTCGGCCATCGTCTGCGCGATCGCGCGGCCCAGGCCGGTCCCGCCGCCGGTGATCAGGGCCGTCTGACCGGCCAGCAGGTCCGCGGCGAAGACCCGGCGCGGCGGCGCGGAGACGGCGTCAGACATCTGCGTACCCCTCGAGCTTGGCGATGATCTGCAGCATCACCTCGTCGGCGCCGCCGCCGATGCTGAGCAGGCGCGAGTCGCGCCAGTAGCGCGAGACGTAGTACTCGTCCATGTAGCCGTAGCCGCCGTGGAACTGCATGCACCAGTCGGCGACCTTGCGGGCCAAGCGGCCGGCGGCGAGCTTGGACATCGACGTCTCGCGCGTGCTGTCCTCGCCGGCGACGATCTTGCGCACGCAGTGGTAGTTGAGCTGGCGCAGCATCTCGATCTCGGTCTGCAGCTCGGCGAGGGTGAACTGCACGTGCTGCTTGAGCGCCAGCGGCTTGCCGAACACCTTGCGTTCCTTCACGTACTGGACCGTCTTGCGCAGCATGCTCTGCGCCGCCGCGGTCGAGCCGAGCGACGCCACCATGCGCTCCTTTTGAAACTGTTGCATCTGGTAGATGAACCCCATCCCCTCCTCGCCGATGCGGTTCCCCACCGGTACGCGCACGTCTTCGAACACCAGCTCGGCTGTGTCCGAGCTGTGATTGCCGACCTTCTCGAGCTTGTTGGCGACCTGAAAGCCCGGCGTGTCGGTCGGCACGACGATGAGGCTGAACCCGTGATACCCCTGGTCCGGCGCGGTCTTGACCAGCGTGGTGACGTAGTCGGCCTGGGTGCCGTTGGTGATGAAGATCTTGCGGCCGTTGATGACGTAGAAGTCGCCGTCGCGGCGGGCGGCGGTCTGGATCGCGAACACGTCGGAGCCGGCGGCGGGCTCGGAGACGCCGATGGCGCCGACCGCCTCGCCGGTGATCGAGGGCCGCAGCCAGCGTTGCTTCAGCTCCTCGCTCCCGAAGTCGTGCAGGGCCGGCGTGCACATGTCCGTCTGCACCATGATGGCCATCGGGATGCCGTTGCACAGGCAGGACTCCGACATGGCCTCGACGTAGGCGGCGGTCCACGAGTAGTCGAGGCCCGCGCCGCCGTACCTCTCGTCGTAGGAGACGCCGAGCATCCCCAGCTCGCCGCAGCGCTTGAACACCCGGTGGGCGGGAAAGATGCGCGCCTTCTCCCACTCGTCGATGTGCGGGTTGATCTCGCGCTCGAAGAAGTCCCGGATGGTCTGCTGAAACGCCTGCTGCTCTTCGGTGTAATAGTTCATGCAACCTGCCTCCCGGCCGCGGCCAGCGCCGCGCCTATCGGCCGACGAGGTATCAGATGGCCGGTGAGCGGGCCAGCGCCGGGAACGCGAATGCCGGCGGCAGGGCACGCGGTGCGGCGCGAAAGCGAAGTGACCAGGTCCGGCCCGCTCCGGGGACGGCCGTGGCCGTCAGGTGCGCGCCGCCGCGTCCTCGTCCGGACGCCCCTCCGGCGCCGTGTCGACGCCGGCCCGGTTCGCCTCGACGAGCGAGTGCAGAGTGGCGAACAGCTTCTCCGTGTGGATCGGCTTGCTCACGTAGGCATCCATGCCCGCCTTCAAGCAGCGTTCTTCGTCCCCCTTCATCGCGTGCGCCGTCATGGCGATGATCGGCGTATGGGTGCCGAGCGAACACTCGCGGGCGCGGATCGCCGCGGTGGCCTCGAAGCCGTCCATCTCCGGCATCTGCACGTCCATGAACACGGCGTCGAAGGGCTGCGCCGACCAGGAGCGCACCGCTTCGGCGCCGTTGGCGGCGAGAACGACCTCGTGGCCGCGCTTTTCGAGGATGCGTGTGATCAGCTTCTGGTTGACGGCGTTGTCCTCCGCGACGAGGAGGCACAGGCGGGGCCCGCGCGCCGTCCGCCTCGGCGCGGCGGACCGAGCGGAGGCGGGGGGCTCGGGCTCGCCGAGCAGACGGCGCAGGGCGGAGAGCAGCTCCGCGTCGCCGACGGACTTGCCCAGAAGGGCCGCAATCCCGAGCTCGCGGGCACGCTCGGCGTCCACGGCATCGGGAGCCACCGAGAAGGTCATGAGCGTCGCGCCGGCGAGATGCGGCCGGGCCGCGATCTGCCGCGCCAGATCCATTCCCGGCATGTCGGGAAGCTCCGTGTCCAGCAGCACCAGGGGGAAGGGCGCGCCGGCGACCGAAGCGCGCTCCATCTCCGCCAGCGCGTCCCGCCCGCACGATGCGAGCACCGGTCGCAGGTGCCAGCCGAGCAGCCGGCTCTCCAGCCGCTCCCGCTCGCCGTCGGCGCCGACTACCAGAACCGGCAGCCCGCGCAGATAGACGAGCTCGCGCGGGACCGCTACCGACTCCTCGCCTCGATGGACGCGGAAACGGGCCGTGAAGGTGAATGTGCTGCCGCGACCCGGATCACTGTCGACCGAGATCCGCCCATTCATCAGATGGACGAGCCGCGCCGAGATCGGCAGACCGAGGCCCGTCCCGCCGTAGCGCCGGCTGGTCGAGCTCTCCGCCTGCTCGAACGCTTCGAAGATGCGGTCTTGCTTTTCGCGCGGAACCCCGATTCCGCTGTCGGAGACGGCGCAGCTGAGCTCGACCGCATCACCGCCGACCTCGGCGCCGACGCTCACGGCGATGCTTCCCCGCTGCGTGAACTTGATGGCGTTCCCCACCAGGTTGGTCAGCACCTGGCGCAGGCGGCCGGGATCGCCGACCAGGGTGTCCGGCACCTGCGGCGCGACGCGACACTCCAGGCGCAGCCCCTTCGCGCGCGCCCGAACGCCCAGCGCGTCGATCGTATCGTCCAGGACATCGCGCGGGCGGAAGTCGACCGCGTCGAGATCGAGCTTGCCGGCCTCCATCTTGGCGAAATCCAGGATGTCGTTGATCACTCCGAGCAGCGCGTCGGCCGAGCTCTTGACCAGCGTCAGGTATTCGCGTTGCTCGTCGCTGAGATTCGTGTCGAGAGCCAGCTCCGTCATGCCGATGATTCCGTTCATCGGCGTGCGGATCTCGTGGCTGATGTTGGTCACGAACTCGCTCTTCGCCCGGCTGGCCGCCTCCGCGGCCTCCTTGGCGGCGCGCAGATCCGCGTCCGCGCGCTTGCGCTCCGTCACCTCGGTCATGGCGCCGATCATGCGCACGGGCACGTCGGCCGCGTCACGCACGACGTAGCCGCGATCGACGACGTCGGCGTACGACCCGTCGCCGCGCCGAAAGCGGTACTCCCCCGACCACTGATTGACGCTGGTTCCGATCGCCGCCTCGACCGAGGCGAGAACGCGGTCGCGGTCCTCCCGATGAATCCTCTCCCGCCACCAGTCGACCCCGTCGTTCACCTCGTCCGCCCGGTAGCCGAACAGGGTCTGCACCGCGTCGTTCCAGACCACGCGCCCGGACGAGAGGTGCCAGTCCCAGATGGCATCGTTGGTCGCCAGGGCGACCAACCGATAGCGAGTCTCGCTCTCGCGCAGCGCCTCCTCGGCGCCTTTGCGCTCGGTGATGTCGCGGCTGTTGACCACCACGCGTGCCGTGCCGTCGGCGTCGGGAAGCCGCGCACCGCGCGCCTCGACCGTGCGCCAGGCGCCGTCTCCGTGCCGGGCGCGAAACTCCAGCAACGCGGCCGGATCGGGACTCTCCCTGGCGGCGGCGAGTCTCGATACGATCCGCTCGCGGTCGTCGGGGTGAATCAAGTCGAGGGCGTCGCGGCCGAGCAACGCGTCGGGAGCGTAACCGAGAATGCGTTCGACGCCGGGGCTCTGGTAGCGGATCGTTCCGTCCGCCTCGACGATGGTCACCATGTCCAGGGAAGACTCGATGAGCGAGCGGAAATGGGCCTCACTGTGCCGCAGCCCCTCCTCGGCCTGATGGCGCTTCGTGACGTCGCGCGCGACCGAGAGAATCTCGGGCGCGCCGCTTTCACTCGGCGGCAGGCGCCGGCTGGTCGTCTCGATGCGGACGAAGTGGCCGTCCTTGTGGGCGACGCGGAACGTATGGGTGCGAATCATCCCCGACTCGAGGATGTCTCCGATGGCGTCCCTCATACCCGGTATGTCGTCCGGGTGCATCAAATCGCGTGCCCGGCGCCCGATCAGCTCGTCCGGCGCATAGCCGAGAGAGAGTCGGCAGGCCGGCGAGACGTCGAGGATCTCGCCGTCGGGCGCCAGGCGAAAGAGGATGTCCGTCGCGTTCTCCGCCAGGAGCCGATAGCGCTCCTCGCTCGCGTGCAGCGCGAAGCCGTGCTCCTCGGCGGCGCGGCGCTGGCGCTGAAGCTCGTAGGCGACGTAGACCGACGCAAACC
This sequence comes from uncultured bacterium, assembly GCA_963721115.1. GTDB lineage: Bacteria > Desulfobacterota > Binatia > HRBIN30 > CADEER01 > CAVRIA01. Next base: position 499,256 of record CAVRIA010000006.1, on the reverse strand, counting down.
CGCCGATCACCATGGCCACCACCGGATAGGCCGCGCCGAGGCTATTTCCGGACGACACGGCCAGGGAGAGCCACGTCAGGCACGCGGCGGCGACCACAACGGTCGCCAGCTGCGCCCGCACGCCCCACGGCAGGACGGCCGCCGAAGCGACCAAGAGACCGATGACCACCAGCGGCTCGGAGACGGTCTCCTGGCGGACGACCGCCGACACCGTGGCGACGACGTACAGGCTGGACACCCAAAGGACGGAGAAAGGCACCGCGCGCGGACGGTAGGCCGGACTCCGAAACGCCAAACGAACCGCCACCAGCACGGCGACCCCGACGAGCTTGACGGAATAGAGCAACCAGCGCGTCTCCGAATCCAGTCGCAGGTCGGGCACGGCGTAGAGGGCCAGCCCCAGGATCACGAGCCAGAAGACCGAGCAAAAGCGAGCAACCAGCAAGCGATCGCGTTTCTCGCGCAGCCGCTTCTCCAGCTCGAGCCGGTCGGTCGAGACCGAGGCGCTCCCCTTCGCGCTCGTGCCGTTCCGATCCTTGCGACGCCCGCTTCCGCTACTTGCGGCCGCCACCAAACCGAAATCATCGATCCGGTTGGCCGCGGATCGAAATATTCCTGCGGGTTTCACCCGAGGGCCTTCTGCCCTCTCGGCTCATCCAGGTCGGTCTGCTGCGCCAGCTTCTCCAACGCCGGCTCCAGGCGGCTCATCGCCACCTCCAGGGCCGCCAGGCGATCGGGGGCCTCGTCGAAGTCGCCGCTCGTGCCCAATCGCTCCAGCGAGGCGCAGGTCTCGTAGACCTCCAGCGCGGAGAGATTGGCCGCCGAGCCCTTGAGGGAATGCGCCGCGAACTGGAGCTCGCGCCCGTCGCTCGCTTCGACGGCCTTGCGGATCGCTGCCACGCGACGGTCCGATTCCTCCAGAAAGATCCCCACGATCTCGCCCAGAAAGCCCAGATCGCCTTCGAGCCGCTCCAGCAGCGACGCTTCGTCCACGATCGCTATCACCTTCCACCTCCGAACTCGTTTGCCGCCGCGGCGCGGCGCCTGGCGTGGGACCGGGCACCTGCAGGGCGCCTTTTCGGCTACAACCTCACCTCGTTCCTCACTCGGCCGCGCATCCGGAAGGAGGCCTCAGTCCACCTGATGTCGATCTGAGCATCTGCCATGCCAGAGGGTTTTCGGAGCTCCGGGGCACCGGTGGACGGCGCTGGGGAGTCAGCGAGATGGCGAACCTGGGAAAAGAGCCCGCCCGGTGACATCGGGTGGCCGCCGGCCCGATGGAAGGGCGGGGCGCGGAGTCGAACGGTGCGACCGTTCGACTCCGCTTCGAATCCGCGCCATACAACAGGGCATGGCCACGAAAGGTACCCCCTCGAAGTCCACCACGAAGAAGTCCGCCGTGACCGCCAAGCGAACGGCCGCCAAGAGCACCAGGACCAAGAAGCCGGCGGCGCCGAAGAAGACCGCGCCCCGCAAGGCGCCGGCGGCTCGCGTCCCGGCCCGAAAGACGAAATCGACCCGCGCGGCGGCGCCCGCGACGGCGGCCGTGGCACCGCACGCGCCCCGGCGAGCGATCTTCATCGACGTCGAGAACACCAGCAGCGAAGACAGTCTGCTGAGTGCCCTCGAGTCGCTTGCCGTCGATCGGACCGCCGAGCCCGCCGAGGTGACCGCGGTCGGAAACTGGCGCGTGGTCGGACAGCGGGTCGGCCGCAGGCTGGCCGAGTTGGGGGCCCATCTGGTGCACAGCGCCCCGGCACTGGGCGTGCGGGACTGGAGCGACCTCTGGATCGCGGTCGCGGCGGGAATGTGGCTGGGCACGTCGACCGCCGGCGATCGCCTCGACATCCTGTCCGACGACCGTGCCTTCGACGCGGTCGGCGACGCCGCGGCGCGGCGCGGTGTGGTGTTCCGGCGCATCTCGTGCCGAACCGGCAGCCACGCCCACCACGCACCGGCGGCGGAGCCCGCCGAGCGCGGCGGCAAGCGCCGGCGGCGCGGCAAGAGGTCCACCGCGCGGCCGGCACCGGTCAGCCAGAGTGCCGCCCCGCGGTCCTCGCCGCCGGTCGAGGAGCCGCATGGGGCACCCTACGAACAGATCGTCGCCATCCTGACCGACCTGAGCGGCGGCAATCCGGCCCACTGGGTCAACCTCGACGTTCTCGAGAACGCCCTCAAGGCGAGGGGCTTCGCGCGGCCGCCGGGTTCGGCGCGCCTGGTCACCCGGCTTCGCAAGCTCAAGGACATCGAGGTCAGCCCGCACGGCACCGTCCGCCTCGTCGCTCCGCCGCACGACGGCGAGGTGCGCGAGGCGCCGGGTGGCACCGGCGACACGGTAGAGACGGCGGCGCCGGCCCCGGGCAGCGCGGGGAAGCGGCGCTCGCGACGGCGGCGGCGCCGCCCGTCCGTTGCCGGGGAAGCTCCTTCCGCAACCGAGGCCTGAGGCCGGCGAACCCGTCCTTCAGCCGTCGCGGCTCGGCCAGTCCGCCCTTCGAGCCAGCTTCTTGCGCAACAGGACCTGGCTGTAGCCGCTCGGGTAATCGTCCAGCGTGCCGATCACTTCGAAGCCGAGCTTGCGGTAGAAAGCCGGCGCCTGGAAGCTGTGCGTCGACAGAACGATCTGCGTGCACCGCCGGCGCAGCGCCTCCGCTTCCGCGGCCAGCAGAAGGCTACTGCCGAGGCCCCGTCCGCGCAGGTCCTCGCGCACCCACACCAGTCTCACCTTGCAGCACCCTCCCCAGGTCGTGCCGTGCAGGCCGGCGGCGATTTCACCCCCCGCATCGCGCAGGAAGAAAGCCAGCCACTGCCCGTCCGTGATTCCAGTCGCAGCGCAGTTGAAGTCGTACAGCCGATCCTCGAGGAAGCGGACGTCCTCGGCGCTCGGCTCGGTTTCGAGGATGGGTTCCATCGCGACTGTCCGCATGACGACGCGCCTCCGGAGTCCTTGTACACGACGACGATGCGAGGCGGCCAGCGGAAGCGCGGTCGCGAGCGGGGCACCGGCGGGGCGGACCCCGATCAGAGCGGTGGCGCGAGCTCGGACGATGCCGAACGCCGCTCCACCGCCGCCCCGATCAGCGTGTGGGCGGTGCAGTCGTCGATACCGACCGTGATCAGGTCGCCGGGGCGCGCTCCGCAGTCCGGAAACACCGCCGTCTTGAACTGCGGCGTCTTGCCCGCCAGCCAGCCGCCGCGGCGCCGCGCCGGTCCCTCGACCAGCACCTCGGCGCGCCGGCCGACCCACGCCGCGTTGATCTCGCGGGCCATCTCCTCCTGCAGCGCGATGACCGCCTGCAGGCGACGGGACTTCTCCTCCTCGGGGACCGTCTCTTCCCAGCGGTACGCCTTGGTGTGCTCGCGCCGCGAGTACTTGAACATGAAGGCGCCGTCGTAGCGCACGGCGCGCATCAGCTCGAGCGTGGCCTCGAAGTCCGCTTCGCTCTCGCCGGGGAAGCCGACGATGACGTCGGTCGTCAGGGCAATCCCCGGAACGGCGCGACGCAGCCGCTCGACCAAGAGGAGATACTCCTCCGCCGTGTAGCCCCGCTCCATGCGCCGCAGCACCGGCGTCGATCCCGACTGCAGCGGTAGATGCAGCTGCGGGCAGACCTTGCCGCCGCTCGCCATCGCCGCCACCACCGACTCCGTCATGTCGGAGGGGTGCGGCGAGGTGAAGCGGATGCGCGCCATGCCGTCGACGTCGCCGGCATGGCGCAGCAGCATGCCGAAGTCGACGTCGCCGTCGCGATAGGCGTTCACCGTCTGCCCGAGGAAGACGACCTCGCGATACCCTTGCGCGGCCGCCTCGCGCACCTGCTCGAGCACGGCGGCGGCGGCCAGGCTGCGCTCGCGCCCGCGCACGTAGGGTACGATGCAGAAGGTGCAGAACTTGTCGCAGCCGCGCATGACGGTGATCCAGGCGCGCACGCCCGCGTCGCGCTGCGGCGACAGATCCGCGTAGGTCTCGCTCCGGTCCAGGCGCACGTCGACGAAGGGATCGCCGCTGAGAAGCGCCGGGAGGCGGCGGTAGCCGTCCGGGCCGACGACGAAGTCGAGGTGCGGGTTCCGGTCGAGCAAGCGGTCGCGAAAATGCTGCGCCATGCAGCCTGTCAGGCCGATCTGGACGTGGGGCCGGCGGATCTTCTGGCGAGCCAGGTCGCCGAGACGGCCGAAGACACGCTCCTCCGCGTGCTCGCGGATGGCGCAGGTGTTGAGCAGAATGACGTCGGCGCTGTCGGGATCGTCCGCTCGCGTATAGCCCGAACGCGCCAGATGGCCGCGCATGAGCTCGGTGTCGGCGAGGTTCATCTGGCAGCCGTAGGTCTCGATGTAGACGGAGGGCATGGGACGCTTCCTTATATGAGCAGAGGGAAGGGAAGACAATTCGGAGGATCGGTGAGCCGCGTTTGCCGCAAAACGATTCCTGCGGCGGGCCCAGGGGCAGCGCGCCCTCCCGATCTCTTCCCTTCTTGACCGGGCGGACGCTTTCCCTAATCCTTGCCGTCGAACCCCATGGCCAGACATCCCGACAGTTTCGACCAGATGGAGGCGTCGCTGCTCTTCTGCCCGAAGTGCCGTGAGGCGACGCCGGTGCGCAAGCGGCTGCTGCTGGTGCTGCCCGAGGGCGAGAAGTTCGACTACGTCTGTACCCGATGCGGCAGCATCGCCGGAGACAAGATCGAGCGACCGCCGCCTGCATCGTCGCCGGCGCGGCTGCGCGGGGCGGTGCCGCTGCCGCCCGTCCGCACCCGGCGTTGAACGCCGTGGCCGTAGCGCGGGGACCGGCGTCATGGCCGAACGCATCGCCACTCTGTTGCCCAGCGCCACCGAGATCGTCTGCGCCCTCGGGCTCGGCGATCGAGATCGTCGGCGTCTCGCACGAGTGCGATCATCCACCCGAGATCCTCGGTCGGACGGTTCTCACCGAGCCCGTAATCGACCCGGGCGCCCCGTCGGCCGAGATCGACGGATCGGTACGCCGCCTCGCGCGCGACGGGCTGAGCGTGTACCGCATTCGCGAGCGCGAGCTGTGCGAGGCGCGGCCGGATCTGATCGTGACGCAGGACCAGTGCGAGGTCTGTGCCGTCTCGTTTGCCGAGGTGCGCGAGGCGACCCGTCGCCTGCTCGGGGATGCGGTGGAGATCGTATCCCTGCGGCCGGGCAACCTGGACGACATCTGCGAGGACTTTCGGCGCGTCGGCGCGGCCGCCGGCCGCGACCGAGCGAGGCGCCGAGCTGGTCGAGCGGACGCGGGCGCGGCTCGAGCACATCCGGCGCGCAGCGCGGCACGTTCGCAGCCGCCCACGGGTGGCGTGCATCGAGTGGATCGACCCGCTGATGACGGCCGGGAACTGGGTCCCCGAGCTGATCGAGCTGGCGGGCGGCAGCGGCGAGCTCGCCGCCGCGGGAGAGCACAGTCGGACGATCACCTGGGAGGAGCTGGTGGCCTATGGGCCCGAGGTGATCGTGCTGATGCCGTGCGGCTTTCGCCTCGAGCAGACGCGGCGCGAGATCCCGTCACTGACCGCGCGGCCCGAATGGCGCGCGCTGCCGGCCGTGCGCAACCGGCGCGTGTACAGCGTCGACGGCAACGCTTACTTCAATCGCCCCGGACCGCGCATCGCCGACAGCGCGGAGATTCTCGCCGGCCTCGTCCAACCGGGGCACTTCGCCACCTTGGTCCCGCCGGGCTCCTACGAGCACGTCAGGAGCTGATTCGGGCAACTCACGCCATCGACGCAGGCTCCCCGGGTCACCCGATCACCCCCTTCCCGCCGAGAGCGGCGATCTCCTCCCAGCCGTAGCCGAGCTCGAGGAGGATCTCCTCGGTGTGCTGGCCGAACTCGGGGGACATGCCGGCGGGCCGGGCGGGAGTGGAGCCGAAGTCGACCGGACTGGCCACCATCTCCGCCTCCCCCTCGGAGACCGGGGTGAGAACGAAGGCGCCCGCCGCGCGAGCCTGGGGGTCGTCGAGCACCTCCGCGACCGTCTGCACCGGCGCCCACCACATGCCGGCCGCGTCGAGCGCCTTCTCCCAGTGAGCCATGGGGCGGCTGCCAAAGACGGCGTCCAGCTCCTCGACACAGGCCGCGTTGTTCCGCCGCCGGACGCGGATGTCTCGGAAGCGCTCGTCGGTCAGCAGGTCCGGCCGCTCGATGGCGCGTAGCAGGTCCGGCCAGTGGCGGTCGCCCTGCAGGCCGAGAAGCCAGAACCAGCGCCCGTCCCGACTGCGGTAGCAGTTGACGAGTGGGTTCGGCACGCCGTGCCGCGCGTAGGGGGCCTCGAGGCGCCCGAAGCGCAGGCGCGTGTTGACGTCCCATCCGAGAACGTACACCCCGGTGCGCAGCAGCGAGGTGGAGACGAACTGCCCCTCCCCCGTGCGCTGCCGGGCCAGGAGCGCGGCGCAGACCGCCCCGGCCGCCGACAGGGCGGTGGTGTGGTCGCCCATGCCGCCGCGCTGCTGCGGCGGCTCGGCTCCCGGCGGGGTCAGGGAAGCCGCGATGCCGGCCCGCGCCCAGAAGGCGCCGATGTCGTAGGCCGCGCGGTCGCGATCGGGGCCGACGGGGCCGTAACCGCTGACGCTGCAGTACACCAGCCGCGGATTGACTGCCCTGGCGCTCTCGTAGTCGAGGCCGATCCGCTCCAGCGCGCTCAACCGCAGGTTGGAGACCAGCACGTCGGCGCGTTCGACCAGCCGCAGGGCGATTGCCCGTCCCTCCTCGCTGAGCAGATTCAGCGCGATGCTGCGCTTGCCGCGGTTGTCGAGCTCGAAGGCGGGGTTGATCGGGACCTCGACGCCGCCCGCGACCATGTACACGCCGCGAAAGGGATCGCCGTCCGGCGGCTCGATCTTGACGACCTCGGCGCCCCAGTCCGCCAGGATCCCCGCCGCCGCCGGCCCGGCGACCCAGAAACCGAGATCGATGACTCGTACTCCCTCCAACGGTCCGCCCATGGGATCTTCCTCTCTCGCCCGCCGGAGATAGTGCATGCGCCGCCGGGGTGCAACGAAGCACACTTTCTTGGCGGTGTGCGAATCGAGTCCGCCCCCAAGGGCGATTTTTGTCATGTCAAACGGAAAACTCTTGACTCTTTGGGTGTTCTGGGAAACGAATGGTGCGGGGGAAAACGCATCTGGCAAAGATCCTGCTGCGTTTCATCATTGATGGCCGGCCGTCGCCGGCCGGAGACGGACGGGGAGTTCGCACCGGTGCCAGAGCAGGCTTCGTGAAGAGGGATATGGACTCGGATGAATCGCGGCTCGGCAGCGAGAGCACCTCGGGATGGAGTGGCAGGGCATCAATCGCAAGCGAAGCGGTAGAGCCCGAGGACGCGTACCACGGACGTACGACCCGAAAATGAAGCCGCGAATGTGGAAACGGATCCCGTCCGTTCTGACCATTGCCGTCGTTGCCCTCTTCCCGGCCGTGGCCTCCGCGGGCCTCAACGAAGAGACCTGCGTTTCGACCAACAACACCGCGTACGTCGTCCTCAAGACCACTGACCAGCGCACACGGGTGACCAGCGTCGCCCTTTCCGCCCAGGCCGCCAACGCGTGCGTCGAGAACTCTTCCGAGAGCGTGCAGACCGCGGTCGCGGCGGGCGGGTCGATTCTTCCGAACGTGAAGCGCACGTCCGTGTTGAGCGGATTCTCCCGCAACGGTCCGATCGTTGGCGCCTGCCAGCCACCGCGCTTCGATCCCGACGCAGCGGGCGGCTTCGGCATATTGACCTTGCCCGACGGCTCCAAAGTGAGCGCCAACCCCGGCCACGCGGACTGCGCGGGAGCCTGCAGGCCGATCGCAGCGGTCGACAAGTCGGACGGCGACGCCGGTCTGTCCGGCTCCTATCCCGTCCCCGGTGCGGTCGAGATCAGCGTCAAGCGCTTCGCCATGTCCGGGCCGACCAGCTGCGCGCTCATCGGTAACACGTTGGTTTTCCCGCTCCCGGCGCCGGCAGCGGCTACTGCCCCGGTGGTCTCGGACGGACGCGAGTCCAGCGGCGACTCCGAGCTCGGCGAGGTACCGGGCCAACAGGTGACGCTGGACAACACCAGCAACACCCGTATCGGGAACCCTGCCTCTCAGCCCGTTCCGGACGGCTTCGTCCTGCGCGGCGACTGCATCGGCGTTCCCAGCGCCGCCTGCCAGATGATCGTGTTCATGGCGTCGCAGGATGGCGCCTCGGCGTTCGGCAAGAGCGCCGCCGGCTTCGTCACCAACGAGAACGACGTCGAGATCCGCACGGACGGTTTCGGAAACAACTTCAACTTCAACACCCCTACGCCGACGGCGACGCCGACCGCCACCGCCACGGCCACCGCCACGGCGACCCGGACGGCAACCGCGACGGCGACGGCGACGGCAACCTTCACCTCGACCGCCACACCAACGGCGACGCCGGACTGCGGCAACGGCATCGTCGAGGTGGGCGAGCAGTGCGACGACGGCAACGAGCTGAACGGCGACTGCTGCTCGGCGGATTGTCATTTCGAAAGCGCCGGCTCGCCCTGCGCGGCCGACGGCAACGTCTGCACGCTCGACCAGTGCAATGGCACCGGGACCTGCCAGCACGGGAACGAGCCGAACGGCACTCCTTGCGACGATGGCAACATGTGCGTTACCGGCAAGACGTGCACCGCCGGGACGTGCGGGGGCGGACAGCCGGTGGTGTGCAACGACAACGACATGTGCACGACCGACACCTGCGAGCCCGATCTCGGCTGTCTGTTCGAGATCGGTGTCGAGAGCCCCGAGTGCGGCTCCTGTCAGGACGGCATCGACAACGACGGCGACGGTGTCACCGACGCCGAGAACCCGAACTGCTCGACCCTCTACCAACTCCAGCGCTTTGCGATCATCGGTACGGCCACGGTTGGCAAGCGCAGCATCACGCTGGGGCTCAAGGCCCAGGTGGTGAACGTTCTCGGGGTGCCGGTGACGCGCGCCGGCGTCTGCGGCGTCGACGCGCGCGCCTCGATCGGAGTTCTGGTATCGGGCACGATGGCCCTTGACCGCGACGCACACTTCAGCGGAGGCCAGACACCGGGCATCATCGGGCTGGAGTTCCTCGACACCGGCGGCCAGGTACATACTGGTCATGTGGTGCCGCTGGTCGGACCGCCGGCGCTCTGCAGCGACGACATCACGTCGTGCTCGACGAACAGCGACTGCACTCCACCGCAGCTCTGCGACACGGCGATGACGCTGACCAATCCGGCCAACCAATACGTCGACTACAGCGGTACGGCGCCCGACATGTTGCGCTGCCTCGACGCCATCGCCGCCGTTCCCGTCGACGCGGCCACGGTGTCCGCGATGCCGCCGACGATGGCTCTGGGCGTCATCCGCCTGACGTCCAGATCCGCACCCTACGTCATCGATCTCCCGAGCGGACAGCAGGTCGTGCAGATCGACTCGTTTCGGCTCGGCCGCGCCGGCCGTGTGATCATTCGCGGTCAGGCGGACACGGTCGCCATTCTGCGCGTCAGCGGGTCCTTCCGGGTCGGCACGCGATCACACATCACGCTCGACGGCGATCTGACGGCCGACCGTGTGCTCTGGAACATCGAAGGGGCGGGGCGCGCCATGAAGCTCGGCACGCGAGCGGAGATCTCGGGAACGATCCTGGCGGCGCAGCGCCCGAAGATCGCCATCGGCGCGTTCTCCGTGGTCAAGGGGGCCCTGGCCGGAGAGCGAATCAAGATGGGCCGCGAGGCGCGGGTCGAGCACGTTCCGTTCACGCCGCTCCTCGAGGGGCTGCTGGTCACGACGCCGCAGGTGTCGATCGAGTCGGCGAAGCTGCGCTTCGACACGTCGAGCACGCGCGACACCGGCCACCTGAAAATCAACGCACTGGTCGACGACAAGGACGCCGGCACCTTTGCGGACAACTTGGTGCAGAACATCGTGTCGATGGAAGTGACGGACGGCGCCTTCTTCGATACGACGTTGGCGATCACCGGTTGCCGGAACAAGGGGTCCACGGGTCGAGTCATCCAGTGCCGCAGCGTCGACGGCAACGTCCGCGCGACGATCAAGCGTTCGCGAGTCGATCCGACGATCTACAAGATGGCGGTCATCGGCCGCCATCTGCCCAGCAGCGAGACCAGCACGGTGCAGCCGATCGGTCCGGTCGACGTCCTGCTGCACCAGGGCGGCGGCATCGATCGCTCCGGCACGATCAACACCTGCCGTCGCCGTAGCAAATTCGCCCTCGTCTGCAAGCGGACTTGATTCGCGGGCGGCGCCGAGCGCCCAACCCGCCGCTCCGCCGCACGGGCCGCGAGCGGAGCGGACGGGCTCTGCCCGCGACGCGGCACCGGCGAGCGGCGTCGCCGATCGGTGCCGCCTCTCGAAGCGCGCTCACCGATCGTCTATCTTGCGGGCTTTCGCGAGTCGCATGAAGACGTTCGAGCACGGGGGGTGGATCCCCGTCACCGCCCTCACCGCTTCCGTCGCGGGCATTGCCGGCTGTCTGCAACTGGCGCGGGCCGACTTCGCGCTCGGCGGCCTCCTCTGTGGGCTGAGCGTCCTGGTTCTGTGCTGGCCGCGCTCGCTCTGGTCGGCACCGCCTCTTCCCCCGCCGTCCGCCTTCTGGCGCCGCCTCGGCATCGCCGCCGTTCTGCTGACCGGCGTCTTCTTTCGCTTCTACCGCATCACGCCTCCCGGCCTCTGGGGAGACGACGCCATCAATGGACTGCTCGCCTTCGACATCCTCGACGGCCGCATCACTTCCCCGTTCCAGATCATCAACCATTCCTACAGCCACTTTCACGCCCTCTCGAATTACCCGATCGCGGCGGCGTTTCGCCTCTTTGGCGCCGGTCCGACCGTCCTGCGCCTGCCCGGCATCGTCGCCGGCACCCTCGCGGTGCCGTTGCTCTACGCGACCGCCGCCCCGCTCTTCGGCATTCGGATCGCGCTGACCGCCGCTCTGTTCTTCGCCGCCTCGCCGCTGCAGATCGCGCACGCGAAGGGCCTGATTCAGGTGGTGCTCGGCGAGTTCTTCCAGATTCTCGGCCTGTGCCTGCTGGTGCGCGGCGTCACCGGGCGGCGCCGCTGGCTGATGGCGGTGGCGGGCGTGCCGTTGGCCGGCTGCATCTACACGTATCACGCGGCCAAGCTGGCGCCTCTCGTGGCGATCCCCTATCTGTTCGCCGCCCTGCGGCGCGAACGGCACGAGCGCCGCCGCGAGCTGGCCGTCTACAGCGCGGGGTTCGCCGCGATGTTCGTCCTCTGCCTGGTCCCGGCCGTCATGACCTACGCCGTTCATCCGAGCGCGCTCACCGGCCGCATCGAGGGCACGTCGATCCTGGGGACGATTCGCGAACAGCACAGCTTGGTGCCGCTCTGGGATTCCCTGTGGCGCACGGCGATGATCTTTCACTACCAGCAGGGGCCGCGCTACAACTGGTTCGGGCTCGGCTTCGACCCCGGCCTCGACGCCGTCACCGCATTCCTGGTCCTGCACGGCATGCTGGCGAGCCTGCGGCGATGGCGTGAGCCGAGACACCTCCTGCTGCTCGTCTGGTTCGCCTGCGGCATGATCCCCGGCTTTCTGTCGACCGATGCGCCGCGCGTCTACCGGGTGCTGCTCGCCACGCCGCCGCTCTACGTCTGGGCGGCGCTGCCGGTCGTGCAGATCCTGCGCGCCGCCGCCGCGCCGGGGCGTTTCCGGCGCGCCACGCGCGCGCTGGCAGTGGCACTGATCGCCGCGGTGCCGTTCGTCGACTTCAACTACTACTTCTACCGCGTCTACACCCACCCGCAGTTCCAGCTCTTCCAGGGCGAACGCATGGTGGAGATGGCGCGACGGCTGCGGAGCCGAGGGCCGGGCTGGACGGGCTACCTCCTCGCCGACACCTTCGGCTCGCGCTACGAGACCCTGCTGTTCCTGTCGCGTGCCTGGGGGCTGAAGATCGAGGACGTCGCCAGCCTCGCCGACGTGCTGCCCCTGCGCAACAAGCCGCAGAAGGGCGCCCTGTTCATGATGACGGGAACCGATCTCGGCGCCGCCCCCGCCATCGAGGCGACGTACCCCGGCCATGAGTTGAGCGTGCGCATGGACCCGAAGCTGGTCGATTGGTTTCTCGGCGACCGCCTGCCGCTCTCGACTCCCCCGCCCCGGAACGCGATGGCCGGGTTCATCGCGGTGCCGCGCGAGGCCATCGATCAGGCCGAAGGCGTGGTCGCCATCTTTCGATCGAAGGACGCGCACATCGTCGCCACGCGCACGCAGGACGGCATCGCAATCGAAGGCGCGGCGTCCCTCCCGAACACGCCGGAGCGGCCCGCCCAGGTGCGCTGGACCGCGGCGCTCGACGCCCCGGCCGACGGACCGTACCGTTTTCGCCTCATCTCCGACCTCCCTGCCCAGCTGTCGATCGACGGCGCCCCGGCCGCGCCGGACGAGCAGGACGGGAGGAGCCCGCTTGCCCTCGCGCGGGGGCTTCATCGGCTGAGCGTCGTCGCGCCCCTCTCCGCCGACCCTCACCTCCGCCTGCTGTGGGCGCCGCCCACTCGAGGTCGTGACGGAGGCGCGCTGCGCGCCGGCGCCGCCTTCGTCTCCATTCCAGCGGCGAACATGTACCGGCGCACCAGCGGCGGTCTGCTCGCCGAGTACGACCTCGGCCACCGCCTCGTTCACCGCATCGAGCCCTACCCCTACTACAACTTCTTCGTCCCGCCCTTCCCCGGGGCGTACAGCGCGCGCTGGCGAGGCAGGATCCTGATTCCATCTCCCGGATCGTACGAGATTCTGCCCGAGACCTACTCGGCGCGCACCATGAGCATCGACGGCCAGCCGGGGGTCGGACGGAAGCTGGGCACGGGCTGGCACGACTTCGACCTCTTCGTGCCCGAGGTGCGCGACAAGCTGCGCCTGCAGATCCAGTGGCAGCGACCGGAACGGGTGCGCGAGGCGGTTCCCGACCAGGCGTGGAGCCCGCCGCGCCGGACCGCTTCTCCGCCGAGCGGGGCCGAAGGCCGTTCTTGACGCCGCTTCCTCGCGTCTGTTAAGCCGTGGCTAACACTCGTTAGCCAGAGAAGGAGACAGCCCCCATGCCGCAGTATGAGATCGTCTCGGCCGACTCGCACATCATCGAGCCTCCCGACCTGTGGGAGAAGTGGCTGACTCCGGACTTCCGGAAGCGCGCCCCGCGGCTGGTGAAGGACGAAGAGGGCGGCGACGCCTGGGACTTTCACGACGGCGGAAAGCCGGCGACGATCGGCCTGGTCACCAAGACGCGCGGCAGGAGCTTCGACGAGCTGCGCTGGGGCGGATCGCGCTACGACACCATCAACCAGGGCTGTTTCGAGGCCACGGCGCGCGTCCAGGAGATGAAGGAGGACGGGCTGCAGCTCGAGGTGATCTATCCGCCGCAGCGCACGATGCGCCACTTCATGCTCGACGAGGACGCGGAGTTTCATCTGGCGGGCGTACAGGCCTACAACAACTGGCTGGCCAAGGGCTTCGTGGCCAAGGCTCCCGCACACTTCATCGGTCAGGGACAGATTCCGAATCTCGGCATCGACGCCGCGGTGGCCGAGATGCGGCGTTGCCGCGAGATGGGCCTGCGCGGCATCGTCATCTCCAGCTGGCCATCCGGCAAGCCCTTCCTCGACGACGACTGCGACCCGTTCTGGGCGGCCGCCGTCGAGCTGAACCTCCCGGTCAGCGTCCACATCAGCCTGGTCCACAAGGGCCAGCAGCAGGAGAAGATCGGCAGCATCGGCCGCAAGGGCAACGCCGCCCTCACCGGCTTCAGCGCCGCCGGCCTGACCACCATGCCGATCATCGTCGGCGAGACCATCTTCTGGGGCTTGTTCGACAAGTTTCCGCAGCTCCAGATGGTCGGCGTCGAGTGCGGCGCCGGCTGGGTCCCCTACTTCCTCGAGCAGATGGACGACCGCTACTGGCGCAACCGCACCTGGGCGAAGAGTACCCTCCAGCACCAGCCGAGCGAGTACTTCAAGCGCAACTGGCGGGCGACCTTCATGGTCGACCACTACGGAGTCGCGAACCGGCACGCGATCGGCGTCAAGAACATGATGTGGTCGACCGACTACCCGCATCACGGCGCCGACTGGCCATACTCGCGCAAGGTCATCGACGAGATGTTCCACGGCGTCGCGGCCGAGGAGCGCCAACAGATCGTGGCCGGAAACTGCATCGAGCTGTACGGCCTGCAGAACGGCGGGTGAGCCGGTGCGCCGGTGCGCCGGTGTGCGGGTGGAGAGCTGAGCCGCTCGGCGGCTCGTCCTTTGCCTTTCCGCGCCGCTTTTGTTAGCGACGTGACACAAACGATCGTTTGGCTCGAAGGTATACCGCGAATGAAGTCTGCACGGCGCCGCGATGGCGGCACGACGTCCACGCGTCCGCGCGAGGTGCCGGCGCGATGAGCGCGCCGTCCGGCGGCGCGGACGCTGCCTGGGCGCAGGTCGTGGAGACCTTGCGGCGGGTGAGTCGATCGTCTCCGTTCTATCGCCAGAAGCTCGCCGGGATCGACGTCGGGGAGATTCGCGCGCCGGAGGATCTCCGCCGCCTGCCGGTGACGCGCAAGAGCGAGATTCCGGCCGCCCAGCAGTCCGACCCGCCCTTCGGTTCGCTGCTCGCCGTGCCGCGCGACCGCGTCGCCAGCGTGAGCATCTCGCCCGGCCCGCTCTACATCCCGCGCACCGCCGAGGAGCCGACCGGCGTCGAGGCGCTGCACGAGAGCCTGCGGCACATGGGCGTGCGGCGCGACGACGTGGCGCACGTCACTCTCTCGTATCACGTCATGCCGGGCGGCCTGCGAATGCACCGCGCCTTCGAGAGCTTCGGTTGCCGGGTGATCAATGGCGGCGTCGGCAACTCCGAGCTGCAGGTGCGCGTGGCCAGCGAGCTGGGGGCGACTGTCTACGTCGGCACCCCTTCCTTCCTCGCCAACCTCGCCGACGTCGCCGAGCGGCAGGGTCGCCGCCTGGGCTACCGGGTCGGCTTCTCCACCGCCGAAGCGCTGACGCCGCGCCTCCGACAGGAGATGACGGAGCGGCTCGGCGTGGAGCTGTTCGACCACTGCGGCGAGGCGCTCATCGGGCCGCTGGCCGGCGAGTGCGGGCGCCACGACGGCATGCACCTGCACCAGCGCGAGATGTGGGTCGAGCTCCTCGACCCGCAGAGCGGCGAGCCCGTCGGCCCGGACGGCACGGGCGAGCTGGTCGTGACCCAGCTCGGCGAACGGGCGATGCCACTGGTGCGCTACGCGCCGGGCGACGTCTTTCGCGTTCGCGGCGAGGCCTGCGCCTGCGGCGACCCGTCGCCGCGCGTACACTTCGTCGGCCAGGTCGGCGGCATCCGAAAGATCAAGGGGGTGCTGGTACATCCCGCCCAGGTGAAGGCGGCGCTCGGCGCCTTCCCGGAGGTCGGCAACTTCCAGATCACCGTCGACCGGCCGGGAAGACTCGCGTTACGACCGCGCCGTGATCCGCATCGCCTGTGACCAGGCCGGCGACCGAGCGGCTCTGGTCGCGCGCATCGCCGACGGACTCAAGGCGAACGTGCTCATTCAAATGGACGTCGAGCTGGTACCGAGCGCGCAGATCCCGGAAGCCGCGGGACCGCCGCGCTTCGCGGAAGCGGTGATCGACGAGCGCTACGCCTGACCCGCCCATGCACCTCACGAACGATCGCCCCTTCTATCGCCCGGACGTGCAGACCATGCCGCGCGAGCACCTCGAGGCCCTGCAGCTGCGAGCGCCTGCAGGCGCTGCTCGAGCGCATCTGGGAGCGCCCGATCCCGTTCTTTCGCCGCAAGCTCGAAGCCGCCGGAGTGGGCCCGGAGGACGTCCGCTCGCTCGACGATCTGCGCGCCATTCCGACCACGGTCAAGGAGGACCTGCGCGTCAGCGAGGCCGAGCACCCGCCGCTCGGCGACTATCGCGGCTCGACGATCGACGAGTGCGTGCGCATCGGCTGCTCCACCGGGACGAGCGGCAAGCCGACGATCATTCTGTGGACGCGACACGACCAGGCGATCGATCTCGAGGCCGTGTGCCGCGGGCGCTGGCGCTGGGGGCTGCGGCCCGGGTCGAGCCTGGCGCACGGGCACCCGTTCGGCCTCTACGGCGGCGGCATCAGCTTCAGCAAGGGGATCGAGGCCCTCGGCCTGCTCAACGTCCCCTGCGCCCCGCCCACCGATCCGCGAGTGGACGCGCGAGGTGGTGCGCCTGCTGGCGGCGATCGTGCCCGAGCACTACCGCTTCTTCGGCAACGCCGGGGCGCAGTACGCGGACGCGGCGCGGGCGAACGGCCTCGATCCGGAGCGCGACCTCAACCTGCGGGTTCAGGGAGAGGATCCGAAGGAGCAGTACAAGTCGGTCAGCGCCGGCCTCGAGGCGCTCGGCATGCTCGGCACGGCGTGCGAGGTCGACGACGGAGCACACGTCGCCGAGGATCTCGCCATCGCCGAGGTGATCGATCGCCGCGGCGGGCGCCCGGTCGCCGACGGCGAGCGCGGCAACCTGGTGGTCACCGTCCTCGGCAAGGACAATGCCTTCCTGCGCTACGATCTGCAGGACGTCGTACGCCTCAACCTGAAACCGTGTCCCTGCGGCGAAACCCACAAGCGACTGTTCTACGAGGGGCGCGTCAAGGACATCGTCGTCGCCGACGGCCGCGAGATCCTGCCGATCGACGTGCTGCTGGCACTGCACGCGAGCGACGCGATGCGCGGCGTCGCGATCGAGTACCAGATCGTGCGCCGGCCACGGCTGGAGAAGCTGCACCTGCGCATCGAGCACCGGGCGGCGGAGACCGCGGAGAGCACTCCGGTCGGCCACCGCCTCGCCGAGAGCGTGCGCTCGCGGCTCGGCGTTCCGGTCGACGTCACCCTTCTCGCCCCCGGGTCCCTGCCGCGCTTCGCCTTCAAGGCGGCGCGCGTGGTGGACGAGAGCTGAGCTCGGAGGTCGAGGCGTTTTCCGCGCCCTGCGACCGAGAAGAAGATCGCAAGCGAACCCGACAGCGAAACCACAGGAGAGAACGACATGGCGGAAGTCGAGTACGGCAAGATCACGGACGAAGGGCTGGCCAAGATCCGGTCCCGCGTCGGACAGGGATTTCAGGGACGCCGCCAGTGGCGCACCGAGGTCACGCGCGACGCGATCTACCACCTCGCGCTCGCCGTCGGCGACCTCAGCCCGATGTATCTCGACGAGGAGTACGCCGGGAAGACGCGCTGGGGCACGCTTCTCGCGCCCCCGATCATGATGAACAGCATGGACACGCTGCGCGCCGTCGGCAGCGCCGGACTGCCCGAGGGTCTGCCCGGGGTGCACTCGATCTGGTCCGGCTCGTACTACGAGTACGAGCAGCCGCTGCAAGCTCGGCGACGTCGTGCACTCGAAGTCCTACCTGAAGGAAGTCGTCGAGCGCGAGAGCGGCTTCGCCGGCGGGCGCGGTGTCTACCAGACGTACGAGGCGGTGTACTGGAACCAGAAGGACGAGAAGATCGGCATGCGCCAGGACACCTGGATCCGCAACGAGCGCAACAAGACGAAGAAGACGTCGAAGTACGGCGACATCGATCTCGCCCAGTGGAAGCCGGAGCAGATCGAGGAGCTGTACGGGAACTACGAGGCCGAGGAGCGGGCGGCCTCTCGCAAGTGGGACGACGTGAAGGTGGGAGACGAGCTGCCGACCATCATGAAGGGCCCCCTGACGCCGACCGCCGAGATCGCCTTCGAGTCGTACTTCGGCATCTACCTGGTCGGCAACAAGGTGGCGGCCAACCTGTTCAAGAAGCACCCCAAGCTGATGATCCCGAACGAGCAGGGAATTCCCGAGCCGCCGCAGCGCGTGCACTGGGACAACCACTTCACGCAGAACCTGCTCGGCCTGCCGGGAGCGTACGACCTCGGCATCGAGCGCTGCGCCTGGCTGATGCAGGTGGCGACGAACTGGATGGGCGACGACGCGATGCTGCGCAACATCGACGTCCAGTACCGGAAGTTCAACTACATGGGCGATCTCACCTGGAACAAGGGCAAGGTCGCCGAGAAGAAGCAGGAGGGCGACCGCAGGATCGTGCGCCTGGAGGTGTGGTGCGAAAACCACCGCGGCGAGGTCACCGCCCGCGGCACCGCGGAGGTCGTCCTGCCCTGATCGGCCAGAACGCGCCCGAAAAATCCCGCCCCCCGCGGCCCGCACGGACTCGACGCACGCGCCTCTCCGGTTTTGTGTGAGGGTTCTCGCTCCTCCGGAGTGGAGCACTGCTCGGAGTGGCTCCGGTGAGCCGGCAACCGAACCTCGTCGGCGCCGTCGGAGCTCGCGTCGACCAGCACCGCGGCGGCCAGCAGCAAGCCGCTCACGATCAGCCCGACCGCTACGGTCCTCGCACCCAGCCTCTCCCTGACCCGCATTTTCACCTGCCTCCCGTGGCCTCTTCTCCACGACACACGAGCAAAAACTCCGCCAGCACCCATGGCGATCGCGGCGGGTGGGAACAGCGCGGCGACGGCACCGGAGAGGAGTGCAGATTTCTGCACGACAGTGCAGCTTCCTGCGTAGAACGGGCGCTTTCGCTGCTCGCCGCCCTGGCGGCCATCGTGCGGCTCGTCCGCTGCGGCTCTCAGAGGTTGTACTTCTTCAGCTTGTACCAGAGCGTGCGCTCGCTCACCCCCAGCAGCCGCGCCGCCTGAGGTTTGTTGTCCCCGCTCGCCCCGAGGGCGCGGAGGATGACCCGGCGCTCGAGCTGCTCGACGGCCGGCTCCAGACGCAGATCCTCCGTCTCGGCGGTCTCCTCCTCGACGGCGCGCGGCAGCAGGGGAGCGAAGAACCGCGCGTCGACCTCGGGAGCCCGGCAGAGCACCGCGGTGCGCTCCATGAGATTCTGCAGCTCGCGCACGTTGCCGGGCCAGTCGTAGCCCTCCAGGGCGCGGCGGGCCGTCTGGCTCAGCGCCACGGGAGGGCGGCCCAGGTCGTGAGCGAACTTGTGCAGGAAGGCCTGTGCCAGGGGAAAGACGTCCGCGCGCCGCTCGCGCAGGGGCGGAACGCGAATATGGAAGACGTTGAGGCGGTAGTACAGGTCCTCGCGGAAGGTGCCGTGCGCCATCGCGGCGTCCAGATCGCGGTTGGTCGACGAGATCACCCGCACGTCGACGCTCGTCCGCTTGTTGCTGCCGAGGCGCTCGATCACCCCCTCCTGCAGAACCCGCAGCAGCTTGGCCTGCATGGGGTGGGGCATGTCGCCGATCTCGTCCAGGAAGAGCGTGCCCTGGTCGGCGACCTCGAACTTCCCGACGCGGTCGGTCTGCGCGTTGGTGAAGGCGCCGCGCACGTGTCCGAACAGCTCGCTCTCCAGCAGATCGCCGGGAATGGCGGCACAGTTGAGCGGCACGAACAGCTTGTCGCGGCGCGGGCTGAGATCGTGGATGGCGCGCGCCACCAGCTCCTTGCCCACTCCCGTCTCGCCGGTGATCAGAACCGAGCTCTTGGTCTCGGCGATCTGGTGAATGAGGGCACACACCTCCTGCATCTCGGGTGAGCCGACGACCAGACTCTCCAGGGCGGGATGCGCGGTGGCCTGCTCCTTCAGGTAGCGATTCTCGTTCCGGTACCGGCGCAGGTCGAGGGCGCGGCGGATGATCGGCTCCACCACCTCGACGTCGAAGGGCTTCAGAATGTAGTCGAAGGCGCCGTGCTTCATCGCCTCGACGGCCGTCTGCACGGTTCCGTACGCGGTGAAGACGATGACCGGAACCTCCACATCCGTGGCGCGGATCTGCTCGAGCAGCTCGATACCGGTCATCTCCGGCATGCGCAGGTCCGTCAGCACCAGCGAGATGTTCTCGCTGCGAAGGTGCTCGAGTGCCTCGTGCCCGTTCTCCGCGCTCACCGACTCCAACCCCATCTGCTCGAGCAGGATCTGCAGGACGCGGCGCATACGGCGCTCGTCGTCGACCACCAGGACCTTCATATCGCCTCTCCTCCGGCCAGGAGCAGGTTAGCCGCCGGCAGCTCGACGCGGAAGGTCGCGCCGCGCCCGCGCTCGCTCTCGACCGAGACGGTACCGTGGTTCGCCCGCACCATGCGCTGCACGAGAGCGAGGCCGAGCCCGGTCCCCTCCTTTCGCGTCGTGAAGAACGGCGTGAAGATACGCTCCTTCAGCTCGGGCGGGATTCCCGGACCATCGTCGCTCACCTCGAAGGCGACGCGATCCGGGCCGGCCGCCGTCACCCGCACCGTGACGTGGCCGCCCGGCGCCAGGACTTGCAGAGCGTTGACGATCAGGTTGAGAGCGACCTGGTAAATCTGCTCCGGATCGCAGAGGGCCGGCCGCATGGCGCGCGGGAACTGGCGCTGCACGGCGATCTTCTTCTCCGTCGCGCGCGCGTCCACGAAGTCGAGAACGCGATCGAGCAGGGCGGGCAGGTCGACCGGCTCGACCGCCGGCTCGTGCGGCCCGGCGATCTCGAGCAGCTGCGCCACCACCCGGTCGAGACGGTCCACCTCGCCGATGATGATGTCGATCAGCTCGGCGTCGGCGGCGCCGCTGAAGGGCAGCGACCGGCGCAGGATCTGCGCCGACGTGCGCAGGCTGCCCAGCGGCGTGCGCACCTCGTGCGCCACGCCGGCCGCGATCTCGCCGAGGAAGGCGAATCGGGCGGCGGCCAGGAGGTCGTCCTGCGCCCGTTTCAGATCGCCCACCATGACGTTGAAGGCGCCGGCCAGCTGGCCGATCTCGTCGCGCGAGCGCACCGGTATCGGCCGCCGGGGCTCGCCCACCCGGGCGATCTCCTGCGTGGCCTGCGTGAGCTCGCGCAGCGGCCCGCTCATGCGCTCGGCGAGCAGAACCGCGATCCCGAAGGCCACCAGCAACACCGCGGCCAGCGCCAGCAGCAGCTTGTGCTGCATCCGGTACAACGGCGCCAGCGCCTCGCGCCGGGGCTGGGCGACGAGCACCGTCCAGGGCGGCCCCGGGGAGTCCAAGCCGGCATAGCCGACCAGGACGCCGGCTCGCTTCTCGCTCGCGAAGCCGGGACGCTGCGACACGCGCCGCTGCGCCGCCCGCCAGCCGACGTCGCGCAGGTTCATCCCCTTCAGCTCGAGCGGCACACCGTCCGCCGACTCCGCGATCACCAGGCCGGTCTCGTCGAGCACCAGGATGTCGACGCGGATGCGGAGGGGGAGCAGGTCCTGCTCGAGGCGCTCGACCAGGGCGGAGCTGCGCTCCCGCCAGTCGTAGACGCCGAGCAGCACGCCGAGCGCGTCGCCCGGAGCGTCGGGGTTATCGATCGGCGCGGCAATCAGCAGGACCGGCCCGTGGTGGGAAGGCCAGGGGACGGGCCCGGCCAGGTAGGGCTCGCCGCGCAGCGCCGCCCGATACCACGAGCTGTCCTCGCGCCTTTCCCCCACCAGCCCGGGTTCGCTGGCGGCGACCACCCGTCCGTTCGCGTCGACGCAGAGCAGGTCGACGTAGCCCGGCCCGCCTTCCTTCAGCGATCCGAGGAAGCGGGAGATGCGCTTGTCGATGTCGCCGACGACGATTTCGCGCATCACCTCCTGTCGCGCCCACATCCCCACGTTGCGCCGCTCGCGCGCCAGCGTGTCCTCGAAGACACCGGCCGTGTCGTGCGCCACCTCCGCCAACTGGCGGCCGGCGGCGTTCTCGATCACCCGGCGCGCGCCGACGAAGGCGATCAGCGCCACCAGAAGGCCCGGCACGAGGACCAGGAAGAAAGAGAACAGCAACAGCTTCGCGCGCAGTGTATAGAAGGGAGGTCGGAAACTGGTCACTTGCAGGTCCGCGAAGCGTCGCGTACGGTGCCGCCCGCCTCGTGACTGGACTGATGCTGGACGCCCCGCGCGCAGTCAAGACCGCCGCATGCGCCCTGGCGCTGGCCGGCCGACTTTTGGTCGCGGCGGCGGCGGCGCAACCGGCGCCTCCCGTCGAACCGGGCGGCAAGGGAGCTCTCTTCTCGGTCCCCTCGCCGGTCGGTCCAATCACCTACGCGCCGGGGCGCGGCCTGCGCTTCGGGCGCACCGGCTTCGCCATCGGCGGCTACGGCGATCTGCAGCTCGACCGCGCCGAGGGTGATCCGGCGCGGCTCGCCCTCGACGATCTGAGCTTCTTCTTCATCTGGGACCCCGTCCCGCGCCTTCACCTTTTCACGGAGACCGAGCTCGAGCAGGCTCTGTCGATCGACACGAACGGAAGAGGCGGCACCCGCGACGCGGAGTTCACGGTCGAGCGCGTGTACGGCGACTACCTCGTCTCGGACCATCTCGGGCTTCGCCTCGGCAAGTTCCTCACACCGGTCGGGCGCTGGAACCTGATCCACGCCCAGCCTCTGGTGTGGACCACCTCCCGACCGCTCGCCACGGTCCTGCCCTTCGACCTGCAGACCACCGGAGCCATGCTCTTCGGCACCTTCTACCCGGCCGGCGGCTCCCTGACCTACATGCTCCACGGCCAGTTCGTCGACCAGTTCCAGCGCGAGCCGGAGGGGTTGCCGGCCGACCGCAGCGCCGGGGCGCGCCTCCAGTACGACGCCGGCGAGGGCTGGAGCGCCGGCGCTTCGTACTACGCTTTCGAGGAGCAGCACGACGCGTGGCATCACCTCGGCGGACTGGATCTGCTGGCGCGTTACGGTCCGGTGGAGGTGATGGGAGAGTTCGTCTTCGAGGATGCGCCCGGATCCTCGGCGCACCAGTGGGGTCTCTACGTTCAGCCGGTGATCGAGGTCGCCCGAGGTCTCTACCTCGTCGGGCGATACGAGCACTTCGCGCAGCGCCAGCCCGATCCGGAGGTCAATCTCTTCGTCCTCGGAACGGCCTACAGGCCCGCTCCCTGGATCGTCCTCAAGCTCGAGTACCTGATCGCCGACCATCGCGCCGAACGCTCGCCGCCCGGTCTGCGGTCCTCGGTCGCGGTTCTGTTCTGACATGCGCCGTCTCGCCGTCCTCTCCTTTTTCTGCTCCTGTCCCACGCCGCCGAGCTTCCGGCGGAGCCGGCCGGCCTTCGCCTCGCCGTCATCGTCCACCCGGATCGCATCGCGCAGCTCAGTCGCGAGGACGTCGTCCAGATCTACCTCGAGAAGCGCCGCTTCTGGGACGACGGAAAACCGATCGTCGCGCTCAACCGCGAGGCCGGCAGCGCCGAACGCGATCGCTTCTCGCGCAGCGTGCTGAAACGAAACGACGCCGAGCTCGAAACCTACTGGAACCAGCGCTACTTCGAGGGCGTGTTCCCGCCGGCCACGCTCTCCTCCGACATCGCCGTCAGGCGCTACGTGGCCGCCGATCGAGATGCCATCGGCTACGTCAAGCTGGAGAACGTGGACAGCTCCGTGCGCGTCGCGCTGCGACTCGATTGATACCGGCAACAAACGATTCGACTGCGTGGCAGTCGCTGCAGACAACGCGGACGTCTCGAGTCCACTTTGCGCGATGCTGCGGAGCGCGACGGCCGAGCGCGCAAACTTTGTCCGCCAGCGGGCGCCGCTCTGCAGCCGCTTGCAGCAATAATCTGACGATCCATCCTGCGCGGCGGCCGCCACGCCGCTTCCCCTCCGAATCGAGCGTGGCACGAATTCTGCGGTTCCCCACCGCGACGAGTCGGGTGGCGACGAGTCGAGAGGAAGAAGAGGGAGGAAGGTCGTTATGTCGATTCGCAGAGGCTTCATCGTGGCGGGGAGCATCGTCGCACTCGTCATCGCAACGTCCCATGCAGGCGCTGCCGAGGACGCTGCACAGCTGTCCGTGGCATGGACGTCCCCGGCGGACGGCGCAACCGTGCGCGGGCTCGCGACACTGGCGGCCGAGGTAGCGGAGCAACAGGCGGTGCGGGTCGAGTTCTACGACGGCGCCGACCTGATCGGAACCGCCCTCACCTCTCCCTATCGGATCGGCTGGGACACGAGAGCCGGCAGCGACGGCGTACACGGCCTGACCGCCAAGGCCTTCGACGATGCGGGCCACGTCGCGACCGCCACGGTGTCGGTCACGGTCGACAACACGCCCCCGGTCGTGACGATCACCACTCCAGCGAACGGCAGCAGCCTGCAGGGCGTCGTTCCGATCGCCGTGCAGGTCGCCGACGCAAACCGCCTGCGTCTGGTCGTGCTGCGCGTCGGTCGCCGTCGAATCGCCCGTTTCCGCCGCCCGCCCTACGAGGCGTCGTGGGACACCCGCAACCTGCCCGATCGCCCCTACCGGATCGATGCCATCGCCATCGACGCCGCCGGCAACCGAGGGCGGTCGATGGTGCGAGTCGTCGTCTCCAACGGGGCCCCGACCCCGCACGAGGAAGAGCCGGAAGACACGCCGACGGCGCGGGCGACGCCCCCGGCGCCCGCCACCGCCACCGCGACGGCTACCGGCACGTCGACGGCCATCGCGACCGAGACGCGCCGCCCGGCGCCGACCCGCACCTTCACGCGCCCCGCCACCCCGACGCGAACCAGGACCATGACACCGACGCGCAGCGCGACGCGCGCCGGACACCGACGCGCACCGCGACTACTGCGCCGACGCGAACGGCGACACGCGCCACCACCCCGACGCGCACCAGACCATGACCCGCGCGCGCGCCACGCGCGCTGCGACACCGACCCGCACCACGACTACCGCGCCGACGCGCAGCGCGACACGCGCCGCCACCCCGACGCGAACGGTCACCGCCGGGCAGACACGTACGGCCACCCGCACGCCGACCCGCACGCCGGCGACGTCTCCGACGCGAACGAGGACCGCGACGCCGGGCGGCGGCAACACCGGCGCGATGAAGCACGACCTCATCATCCCGATGAACTACGAGCTCGGCATGCACTGCACGGGCTTCGACTTCTCCTACTGCTGCGTGCTGCCGCCGTACAACTCGATCTTGGCGCAGGTCATCAAAACGGAGAAGACCGCTCCCAAGGCGAGCGCCAACGACGACGACGAAGGCTCCGGCAGCGGAGGCCTCCGGATCGGGCGGCCGGACATGCTGGAGAGCGACCCCACCGACAACACCGTCGTCGTCGACCCGGACACCGGGGCGAAGGTGCGCCTCCTCTACTGGCACGAGGACCAGCGCACGCGGGCCGAGCTGATGACGGAGCCGGCCGGCGATTGCCCGAGCTGCGCCCCGACGACCGTCGGCGGCGATCCGAACGGACACATCCTGAACACGCGCTCCGAGGGCCAGAAGCTGACCTACTGGTCCTCCTACTACGATCTCGGCAAGGGAACCGTCGACGTCGGCAACCCGAGCGAAGTGCAGGCGACCGGCGACAACTTCGCCAACGCCGCCTTCCGGCATCTCTACATCTATCAGGACGCGGAAGGGACGATCCCCAACCAGACGACCGCCGACGCGCAGCAGCTCCACTTCGGGCTCGACATCCCCATCGCCGTCGATACCGGTCCGGCCGGGCACGCCCTGTCGTCGAAGTTCAATCCCGACGGCACGCTGAAGGAGCCCCACTACCTCACCTATACCGGCAAGACGGGCACCGTCGTCTACACCGACTCCCCGATCACGCCCTTCGACGACTTCCCCACCCCGCGCGCCAACGTCGTGCAGCTCGACAACGTGCCCATCGTGCTCACCAACCCGGGTATCTGGGAGGCGCTCGGGCTGCCGCTCACGCCGTTTCCCGACGGCATCGACCTGATGTCGCCCGATCTGACCGAGTCGGCCATCCGGCCGTACGTGCGCATGACCGTGCAGGTCGTCGACCTGCAGAACCAGCCGGTGCTCGACTCGAACGGCGAGCCGCAGACCTTCTTCGGCAACGCCCCCATCGACATCCCCAACTGCGAGCGCTGCCACGCCAACACGCGCGCCAACGACCGGCCCGACCTCGGCGGCCCGCGCTCCGTCGAGGTCGCCGACGGCCTGGCCGACATCCCGACCCTGGTGGAGAGCGAGTACGACTACTGGCGCAACACGGTCGGCCTCTCCGACTGGTACGCGCGCGTCAAGTCGTCCGCCATCTCCATGCTCGGCATCCACGACGCCAAGCACGGCACCGGCTTCCTGAAGAGCTACGACCCGAACAGCACGGTGCAGACGTCGTTCCTGTCGCGCCTCGGCCGGCAGACCGTGATCTGCCAGGACTGCCACGCCGACAACGTGATCGGCGTGCTGCAGTCGAAGAAGATCTACGAGATCCCCGAGCGCGACCGCGGCTTCCGCTTCACCGAGCTGTGGGGAGACACCAGCGTTCCCGGCGGCGCCGGCGACCGGCTCGTTCCCGCCCTCACCGAGGCGATCCACAGCGCCCACCTGGTTCACAGCCCCGGCTACGACGGTCAGGGCCGCACCGGCTCCTGCCAGGGCTGCCATCCCGCCCACCGCTCGGACGGCCGGCTGGACAACTACCCGATCACGCGAGGACGGCCTGAACGCCTACGGCCCCGAGGGCGGCAGCCCGAACGGCGACAACCGCGACGCCGCCGGCGGCTGCTTCGTCGGCCGCGACGTCCACTCCAACCCGATGCGCTACCAGGAGATCGCCGCCGGCGACCTCCACCTCAACGCGGCGGGCCAGTGGCTGCACGACCACGTCGCCACGGCGGGCGGCAACGACAAGGGAATCTGGTGCACGAACTGCCACACGCAGCTGCAGCGCGAGATGTACAAGGCCGACCATCTCGCCCACCCGGTCGCCCCGGGCGCCGCCGAGACGGCGCGCGACGCCACCAGCCTGAGCGACCTCGCCGCGCAGCTCAACGCCGCCAACGGCACCAGCTTCACGGTGCAGGACCTGGTCGACATGCTCGACCCCGGCCAGGTCGGCGTCGGGCCGACCATGCGCAGCGAGGATCTGACCACCCTCGCCTGGGGCGGGCCGAGCGTCCGCACGACGGCGAACATCGCCTCGGTCAGCGTCGGCGCCACCGTGGCGAAGGGACCGGACGTCGACGGCGAGTACAACGTCGTCGTCGTCGGCCTCGACCCGGACAACGTTCCCAGCACCGATCTCGCCGGCAACCCGGCGCCCGCCGACACCATGCTGGTTCCGTTCGACGCGGCGGACGACGGCCGCGACTACTGGCTGTCGCCGGGAACGCCGAAGTGCGCCGACTGCCACCAGCCGCCCTTCGTCGAGAGCGCCGGCGGCGTCAGCAAGGCGTACGCCCTGCAGTACGGCCTGGTCACCCCGGCGGACCTGAAGACGACCGACAGCGGCGCCTTCCCGATCAACCAGCCCTTCAAGTACTCGAACTTCCGCTACGCGAAGGGGCACCGCGGCATCACCTGCCAGGGCTGCCACGAGTCGCCGCACGGGCTCTACCCGGTCACCCCCCCGGGCTTCGTCAGCCCGCGCGCCGTCGACGAGACGACCTGGGAGCAGGCGGCGTTGCTCAACGACGACAGCAGCCACGGGCCGCTCAAGTGCGCCTCCTGCCACGAGACCAACGCCAACGGCACGGTCCAGGGCACCAGCCGCATCCTGTACCAGGGGCGCCCGATCGACAGCGACCTGGCCACCTCGATCGCCTGGGCGCACACGTTCACCGCCGATGCCTCGGTGCTCGACGCCACTTGCATCCGCTGCCACTCGGATCGGCGCCGCGAGGCGAGCTGCGGCGAGCTGCGCGATCACCTGCAATGCGGGACGCATCGCCGTCCGCCACGCCCAGGCGGCGGCCGCCGATCTCGGCCTGAGCTGCACGTTCTAGAATGCCGACACCGGTGACATCGACGAGCGGCCGGAACGCGACCTGCGGGCCCGTTCGCGGCCGCGATCTCCGGGCGCGTCGCCCCCCCCTCCCGGCGCGCGCTCGGAGGTCGCTCTTCCCAGACGCGCGGGACGGCACGGCCTCTCCTGTCGCGCTGCTCGTCCTCTTCCTGCCCCACCCCCAGGCGACGGCCGGCGGCCCCCCCGATCCGCAGGCCGTCGCCGCCCGGGTGGGCGGCGAGCCGATCTTTCTCGGCGAGGTGCTCGAGGGCGCCGGCAGCCTCGCCCTGGTCGGCAAGGAGACCTTCGGCGAGGGAAAGGGGACCCGCCAGCGCCTGCTGCAGCGCCTGATCACCGCGCGCCTCCTCTACCTGGACGGCCGCGACCGCAGGCTCGACCACAGCCGGCTCTACGAGGAGGACCTGCACGCGTTCGCCGATCCGGTGCTCGCCGCTCGCTACCTCGAGCAGCTGCGCCGCCGGCAGACGGTGTCCGAAGACGAGATCGCCCGGGCCTGGAGCACCGGCTTCCCCGCCGAGGTGAAGGGCCCCGACGCGGCGCAGCGCAGCCGCATCGTCCAACAGATCCTACAGACCCGCATGGAACAGGTTCGCGACGCCGAGGTGGCGCGCCTGCGCCAAACCGAACGGGTCACCGTCCACCGCGAGGCGCTCGCCCCGGCGGGCGACGCCGCGCGCGATCAGCTGACCGCGGTGGCGAGCGTCGGTGCCGAGGACCTCACCTGGCGCCGCGGCGCGACGCAGCTGCGCGAGATCCCGACGCGTCGAGGGGCGAGTCGAGCAGGTGGAGCGCCTGATTGCGACGCATCTCCTCGCCGGCGCCGCACGCCGCCTCGGCCTTGACAGCGACCCCCGCTTCCAGCAGATGGTCGCGGGGTTCGAACGCCGGGACGTCATCAAGCTGGTGCGGGAAGAGATCGTGCAACGCGAAGGACTGGACGACGCGGGAGTGAGGCGCGAGTACGAAGCGCACCGGGCGAGCTTCACCGCGCCCGAGCGGCGCCAGGTGCAGCAGATCGTCGTGCACAGCCGCGCCGAGGCCGAAGAGATCCTCGCCATCCTGCGCTCGCCGCCGGCGGGGGTGAGCTTCTACACCCTGGCGCGCGATCGCTCGATCGACCCCAACGCCAAGCAGACGCTGGGCGTGGTCGGATGGGTGGCGCGCACGGACGGCGACCCCGTCCTGAGCGACGTCGCGTTCTCCCTGGCACCGGGCGAGATCAGTCGGCCGATCCAGACCGGCGCGGGCTTTCACCTCGTGCGCGTGATCGCCGTGCAAGCCCGCGGAAGCCGTTCCCCTCGACGCCGATACGCGCGAGCGGATCCGTGCCCGCTGGAATGCCAATCGCATCCACGACTATGCCGGCCGCCTGGCCAGCGAGAAGTACCGGGTGGAGCTCTTCCCGGACGTCTTCCGGACGCATCGCGCCACTGCCGCCCCGGCCGAGCCCAGCTGAAGACGAGCGCGTGCGCGAGAGACAGGAACAAGGTGGGGAGTAGATCGCTCGGGCGGCGCTGCTCGCACTGGGCTGCGGTCCTGCTGGGAGCCTCTCTGCTCTCTTGCGGCGCGGCGCAGCCGCCCGGGGTGGCGGGCGCACCGCCGCGCGACTACGCAATCCTGGTGCACTCGGAGCTGGGGATGCACTGCACCGGCTTCGACTTCACGTACTGCTGCGTGCTGCCCCCCTACAACTCGGTGCTCGCCCAGATCGTCCGCACCGACGCCGGATCGGGCCCGCGCCTGCTGCAGGCCGACCCGCAGGACGCCGAGGTGCTGCTCGACGGCGCGCGGCGCATCAAGCTCGCCTACAAGCACGAGGACGCGCAGGGACTTCCCAACACGCACTCCGAGCACCAGAAAATGGTGTACTGGGGCGCCGACTACGAGGGCCGCACGTTGGCGAGCCAGGAGTTCCGCCAGCTCTACCTGTACGACGATCTGCAGGGCGGCAACGCGAGCGGCACCACCGCCGACGCGAAGAAGCTGCGCATCGGCGAGGCGTACCCGATCAAGATCGACCGCGGGCCGACGAATCAGCACGTCGGGCACGGCTTCCTGCGCAACTCGGGTCCCAAGGGAACCGTCGTCTTCACCGACTCGCCGGCGATGGAGAACGTCCCCATCATGCTCACCATGCCGAATACGTGGGAGGCGCTCGGGCTGCCGCTGACGCCTTTCAACGACTACGTCTCGTCGGCTTTCTTCCTCGAGGAGTCCGACGTCCGCCCTTTCCAGCGCGCCGTCGTCAGCCTGATCGACGCCGGCGACGGCAAGCCCGTCCTCGGACGCGACGGCCGGCCGGTGAGCGGCTTTGGAGTGAACGCCATCGACGTCCCCGCCTGCGACCGCTGCCACGCCACCGACAACGCCAACGGGACCCGGTATCGGAAGTACCGGACCGAGTACGACTTCTGGCGCCACCAGATGCAGACCGGCGAGTGGTTCGCGCGCCTCAAGGCGACCGCCGTGTCGATTCTCGAGATCCACGACGCCAAGCACGGCACCAGCTTCACCGCTCGCTACCCGACCGGAGGCACGCTGACGACCCGGCTCGGACACGACTCGGTGCGCTGTCAGGACTGCCACGCCGACAACGTCGTCGGCGTCCTGGTCTCGCGCCGCATCCGCGACGTACCGCGGCAGGAGCGCGGCGCGCGCTTCGCTCAGCTCAACCCCGATCCGAATCGCATCATCCCGCCGCTCACCGAGGCGATCCACCTCGTGCACCAGCGCAACCGTCCCCTGCCCGACTCGCTCGGCTACACCGGAACGTGCCAGGGCTGCCATCCGGCCCACCGCGACGACGGCAACCTGGCGGGCTTTCCCCTCACGCACGAGGCGACGAATCCCTATGCCTCCTCCGACAACCGCAACTCCGCCGGCGGCTGCTTCATCGGACGCGACGTCCACTCGAACGCGCGGCGCGACGACGACGTGCCGACACCGAGCCATCTCAACGCCGTCGGCACCTGGCTGCGCGACAACGTCATGCGCTCGCCGGACGGAACGCCCAAGGGGTTGACCTGCACGAACTGCCACAACCTTCTGTCGCGCGCTCTCTACCGGACCGATCACCTGACGAACGCCGTGCGCGGCGAGGGAACGACGCTGCGCGGCGCCTCGCTGCCGGAGATCGCCTCGGCCCTCGGGATCGACGAGCAGACCCTGATCCGCGACTACCTCGACCCGCGCGTGCCTCCTTCCGGGCCGGATCGCGACAGCGGCGTGGTGCGCATCTGGGATCGACGAGGCGAGACCGTCGCCCCCATCGCCGTACTGCAGGCCAACGCAAGCGGCGAGGCGCCGATCCTGACGCAGCCCGACGTCGATGGCGATCGCTCGGTGATGATCGCGTCGACCGATCCGCTCTCCGGCACGCCGGGTGTCGTCGCGCCCTACGACGCCGCGACGAACGGCAAGGAGTACTGGCTCTCGCCGGGCGAGCCCCACTGCGCCGACTGCCACGCCCCGCCCTTCGTCGAGAGCGAGGGCGGCGCGGCCTTTCCGATCGACCAGCCCGGCAAGTACGCCCTCATGCGATTCTCCACCGGTCACGCCGGCATCCACTGCCAGGGCTGCCACTCGTCGAGCCACGGGCTCGAGCCGGTGACTCCCGACGTCGACACCGGCACCTATGCCCAGGCCGCCTTCCTCAATCCCGACGGCACGCACGGGCCCGTCAAGTGCGCCGCCTGCCACCGGGTGAACGCCGCCGGCGTGCCACTGTGGTTGAAGGGGCGGAGCTACCGCGACCGGCCGCTCGAGAACGACTACGACCTGGCGGTCGAGTACTCCCACACACTGCGGTGAAGACGAGCCTCCATACGCTGCTGGCGCTCGCCGCGCTGGCGCTCGCCGCCGGATGCGCGCCACGCCGGACGCCGGCGGCGCCGCCCCCGCCGCCCGCCCCGGTCGAGACGGCACGCACCTTCGCCGACATTCCGGTACGGAAGCTGCGCGCCGATCCCGGCGCCTACGTCGGCACGGTGTTCGACGAGACGTTCGTCTTCTCCCGCGTCTGGTGGGGCCGCGATCGCAAGCGTCCGGGCAAGCCGGCGCTCGACATCCCGACCCACTTCACCGCCCGCATCGCCGCCTCGCCCGTCCACATGGCGCGTATCGAGTTCCCCCCCGAGGCGGACCCGCTGTTCGAAGACAGGCGCGCCGGAACCCCGGTGCGCCTGCGCGTCCGCTTCCTACGCCTGCAGCCGGCCAGCCACACGCCGATCTTCGCCTTCGAGAAGGTGCTTCCGGAAAGGCCGCCGGGATCGGATCTCGACTACCTGAAACGACGGTGAATGCAGGCTGTGAGGCTCAGGCTCAGGCTCAGGCTTGGGCAAGCGAATCCTCAGCCTCAGCCCGAGCCTTCGCCTTTGCCTACGAACCCGAGCGCAGCCGGGTGAGTTTCAGGCCAGGTTGTTGGGGTGTTAGGGTGTGGTAGGCTGGCCATTGTTCGCCATGCCGGATTTTTCCGAAATCAGCCCCTGGCTCGCCGAGGTGGACGAGGCGGCGGCGCCGCTGGAGGGAGACGTCGAAGTCGACGTAGCCGTCGTCGGCGCCGGGTATGCCGGGATGTGCTCGGCCCTGGAGCTGCGCAAAGAAGGCCTGAGCGTCGCGCTGCTCGAAGCGCGCTTCGCCGCCTTCGGCGCCAGCGGGCGCAACGCCGGCCACCTGACGCCGACGATCGGGAAGGATCTTCCCACTCTCACCCGGCTCTTCGGGCGCGAGCGGGTGCGCGGCCTGGTACACCTGGCGGATACCGCGATCCGCTACGTCGAGTCGCAGATCGAGACGCTCGCCATCGACTGCCACTACGAGCCGGTCGGCAACGTCGTCGCCGCCGTGCACCCGCGCCAGTACAAGAACCTCGACCGCGCCGCCATGGCCGCCGCCGCTTACGGCGTTCCGGGCGAGATCCTGGATCCGCAGGACATGCGCCGCCGCGGGCTGCCCCCCTCCTTCCTGCGCGGGTACCTGGAGCCGCACGGCGGTGTCCTGCATCCCGGCCGCTACGCGCGCGGCCTGCGGCGCGCCGTGCTGAACGCCGGCGTGGCGCTGCACGAGGGAACGCCGGTGCGGCGCGTCGAGGAAGGCTCGCCGGCGATCTTGCACACGGAGCGCGGCCGCGTGCGGGCGCGGCACGTGGTGATCGCCACCAACGCCTTCACCCCCAGCCTCGGGATCCTGCGGTCGACCGTCGTGCCGGTGTACGTGCAGCTCTTCCTCACCGAGCCGCTGACCGACGCGCAGCTCGCCCGCATCGACTGGCACGGCCGGGAGGGCATTTACACCGCGCACGAGATGCTGGAGAGCTACCGGTTGACGAAGGACAACCGCATCGTCGGCGGAGCCAAGCACGTGCGCTACGGCTACGGCGGCCGACTCTTCGAGCGCCACGACCCGGTGATCGCCGCGTCCCTGGACGCGATCTTTCGCGACCGCTTTCCGGAGCTCGCCGAGGTGAAGATCGCGCAGCACTGGGGCGGGCCGATCGCGTTCGCCCTCGACTTCCTTCCCGTCGTCCGACGCCGGGGGAGCGTCGTACACGCCGTCGGCTACGCCGGCCACGGCCTCGCGTTGGCCAGCTACGCCGGCCGCATGGTCGCCGATCTACTGCTCGAGCGCGACGGCCCCGGTGCGGCGCTGTGGACGCGCCGCGTCCTGCCCCTGCCGCCGGAACCGCTGCGCTGGCTGATCGTGCGCAGCCTCACAGCGGTCTTCGGCCGCATGGACCGCAAGGCGGACGAGAGACCCGGTTGATGGTCGTTCGGTCGTTGGGTGCGAGCGGCCTTATTCTTCGCCAACAACCAACAACCCGCCTTCAGGGTAGCAGCAGCGTCGATCCCGTCGTCTTGCGCGCCTCCAGGTCGCGGTGCGCTCGCGCCGCCTCCGACAGCGGGTAGGTCTGGTTGATCTCCACCTTCACCGCCCCCGAGCGCACGACATCGAAGAGCGCCGTCGCGCTGGCCACCAGGTCCTCGCGCTTGGCCGTATACGTCATCAGCGTCGGGCGCGTGATGAACAGCGAGCCCTTCAACGACAACGTGACCAGATTGAACGGCGGCACCGGGCCGGAGGCGTTGCCGAAGCTCACCATGAGGCCGAGCGGCGCCAAGCAGTCGAGCGAGCCGTCGAACGTCGCGGCGCCGACCGAGTCGTACACGACCGGAACGCCCGCGCCCCCGGTGAGCGCGCGCACGCGCTCGGGAAAGCTCTCGCGCGAGTAGACGACGACGTGATCGCAGCCGTGCCCCCGCGCCAGCTCCGCCTTCTCGTCGCTGCCCGCCGTTCCGATCACGGTGGCGCCGAGGTGCTTCGCCCACTGGCAGGCAATCAGGCCCACGCCGCCCGCGGCGGCGTGGAACAGGATCGTCTCGCCGCGCTCGACGCGATGGGTGCGGCGCAGCAGGTACTCCGCCGTCATGCCCTTGAGCATGATCGCCGCCGCCTGCCGGTCGCTGATTCCCTCCGGCAGCTTCACCAGCCTGTCCGCCGGCATCACTCGCCGCTCGGCGTAGGCGCCGATCGGCCCGCCCGCATAGGCGACCCGATCGCCTGCGGCCACCTCCCCGACGCCGGGGCCGACGGCCTCGACGACGCCGGCTCCCTCCATGCCGATGCCCGACGGCGGTCCCGCCACCGGGTACAGACCGGTGCGGTGGTAGACGTCGATGTAGTTCACCCCCACCGCCGTCTGGCGGATGAGCGCCTCGCCGGCAGCGGGCGCCGGAACCTCGACCTCTTCCCAGCGCAGCTGCTCCGGCCCGCCGGTGGCGTGGATGCGAATCGCCTTGCTCACGGTCGTCTCCTCTTCCCCCCGCCATCCTCGACCAGAGAGACGAGCATGTCCACCAGGCCGCGCGCCGCACCCAAATAAGGAGTGACCTCGATCGCGACGCCCGGGTGCTCGCGCCGCTTGGCCGCGACCAGAGCAGGGATGTCCTCGGCGACGTGCGATCCGGCCGCGAGGAAGTAGGGCAGGAGGACCAGGTCCTCGACCCCGCGCCGCACGGCGGCTTCGATTCCCTCGGGGATCGACGGCGACGCGATCTCGAGAAAGGCGCAGGAGACGGAGGAGAAACGGCGCCCGAGCTTCTGGCGCAGGCGCTCGGTCAACTGCCGCACCTCTTCGTTCGACGCCTCCCGCCGGCTGCCGTGGGCGATCAGCAGCAGACCTCGTCTGCTCGGCTTCATCGTTTCATCGATGCCACAGAACCGTTCGAAGCCGAAATGCTCCACAGCCTTTGCCGCGTATCCCCGCATGTCCACCGCCGTGGACCCCGACATGGCAGCAAACAAGCGCTGTAATCATATATGTGACGTAGCGCTAATTGTCAGTTTTTTTATTGCAAAACGAATTCGGTCATTATCATGATCGGCGCAGAGACGAACCGGGAGAGGAGGCGGGAGCGCCTCCGGGAAGGAGAACGCAGATGAATCGTCCGGTGAAAAGGATCCTACCCATTCTGTTCGGTGCCGCCCTCGCGCTGAGCTCGGTCGGCGCGGCCACCGGCGCATTCGCACACGACGGGCGTGATTCCTCCGAGCACGACAACGGACGGGGTCACGACTGTCGCTCGCCGGGCGGCCCATCGCACGGGCGACCGTGTACCTCGCCGCGCGATCCGCGCTGCCAACCCCCACCACCCTCCGAGTGCGATGGGTTGAACGGCGCCGCCGAAGGCCTGTGCCGGGCGTACTGCGATCGACTCGACTGCCCGGGCGGCGACGACCGCGCCTGCCTGTTTCTGCGCGCCGCCTGGGGAAAGGTCAGCGGCAGCGCCGGTCTTCCCGTGCGATGCCGCGTGCTGCGAGTGCGCCGACGGCGAGCGTAGCTGCGCAACGATCCGCAGCTGCGTGGAGGGTGGCTGTCAGGTCGTCGACGGCTGCGTCGACGGCGTCTGCCCGGAGCCGCAGTGCTGTCAGTGCGCCGACGGGTGCGCGGACGCCTCGCCCGGCCAGTGCCTGCGGGCCGGATGCGTACCGGGCGACGGCGACGCGGTCTGCTCCGAGAACGGGCGCTGCGAGACATGCCCGTGCGGCGCTGATTGCGTCACGGCGGACGGCGGCGCCGGACAGTGCCAACCCCCGGCGGACGGCTCCACGGACTCCTGCTCCTGCGCGCCACCGCCACCCGCCTGTCCCTGCGGGGCCGCCTGCACCACCGACGCCGGCGATCAGGGCGTCTGCGACGACGTTGCCGGCACCGGCGTGTGCGAGTGTAGCGGCGTAGCGAGCACCGAGTGCCCGTGCGGGTCGGACTGCGTCACCGCCGCCGGCGAGCAGGGAGTCTGCCAGGACAGTGGCGGTGGAACCTGCGCGTGCGCGCCCGCGCCACCTCCTCCTCCGCCCCCGTGCAACAGCTGCGGCCATGCCTGCATCCTGCCCACCGGCCTTCCCGGCATATGTCAGCCCGGCGCCTCGGGGCAGTGCGGCTGCATCCCGCTGCCCATCCCCTGAGGGCAGGTTGTTGGGTTGTTCGTTGTTGGTTGTTGGAAGTCGATTCCTGCCGACAACCAACAACCCAACAACCAACAACCTTCAGCGAAGGCGTCGATTGCTGATCACGCCGAGGAAGGTACCGTGGAAGGAACCGAAGGCGCAGGGGCCGGACGCCGTGCTGCCGGGGTCGTGGACGTCGACGGTAAGGATCGCGCCGGGCACGCCGGCGGTGCCGTTCGACCGCAGAAGCGTCTCGCCGATGAGCGGCGCGGGCTCCTCGTTGCCCCCCAGCGTGTAGCTGACCATGTGGGCGCGATCGCCCCGGCCCGGGTCGACCACACCGCGCATGACGAGGTCGGCCGCACCGACGAAGGCGACGAACACCGACCGGCTCGGCGCTGCGCTTTCTCGCGTCGCGTCCGCGAGCTGGGCGGGCGTGTAGCTGCTCCACAGGGCCACGACGTCCTCCGCGCACGTTTCTCCGGCCGAACCGACGATCGACCCCCGGTAGACGCAGAACGTGCCGGGCGGCATCTCGCTGCGAAAGTCGTAGGGGCAACTCTCCGGCGGCGGCGCGACCGGGCGGGGCAGTCCGCGCTCGGTGACCAGCGGCGCCAGAACCGCCGCAGGGTAAACCTCGGACCCGGCGGCCGGCGAATCGATGGCCGGACAGGGGCAGCAGAGCACCGCGGTCAGCATGGCGAGGGAAAGACCGTGCCGGGGGTGTTTTTTTTCTTGGTCGGCGACGTGCGCCATTTGCGGAATCACTCCTAGTCTACAACTCCGCGTACACCGCGCAAGGTCGGTGCCACGGCCGGACGGTCACAGCGGCGCGGCGGAACCGGCCGCGCCGACGGAATCGTCGTGAGCTTCTTACAAAATCGCCCCAACATTTCGGTAGAGGAAGCGCCGGTACCAGGGGCCTCCGGACAGCTCCGCGCTTGAATCGCCGCAGTACCCGGTCTAGCCCTGGCGCATGCCGTTTCGCCGGCTCACCGTCGTCGACGTCGCCACCCTCGCGGCGGCGCCGCAGATCGCCGCTTTCTTCGGCGATTTCGGCGCTCGCGTCGTCAAGGTCGAGCATCCGCGCGGCGACTCGCTGCGCCGGCTGGTCGACGCCCGCGGCGACGCCCTGCAATGGAAGATCGTAAACCGCAACAAGCAGTGCGTCACGCTCGACCTGACCAGGCCGGCTGGCCGCGAGCTGCTGGACCGCATGCTGGCCCGCGCCGACCTGCTGATCGCCGCTCTCGACCGAGAGCGCCTGGCCCGCTGGGGCCTGGACGAAGGGCACCTGGAGCGGATCCACCCCCGCCTGGTGGTGGTCAATCTCACCGCTTACGGCAGCAACGGTCCGTGGTCCGGGCGGCCGGGATCCGGGACCCTGGCCGAGGCGATGAGCGGTCTGGCGGGGCTGACCGGCTCGGCCGGCGGCCCGCCCACCCTGTCGCCGGTCGGCCTGGGCGACTATATGGGCGTTTTGCAGGGCATCATCGCCGCCCTCGTCGGCCTCTATGCCCGCGACACCGGCCCGGCCGGCACCAGCGGCGAGACGCTCGACGTCGCCATGTACGAGCCTCTACTCGGCCTACTCTCGCAGCGCATCGCCGCCGCCGTTCGCGACGGCGTCGAGCCCGGGCGGCACGGCAACCGATTTCCGACCGTGGCGCCGCGCAACACCTACCGCACCGCCGACGGCGAATGGGTGGCCCTGACGGCGGGAACGGACGAGCTGGTGCGCCGCCTGTTTCATCTCTTCGGCCGCCCCGAGCTCTGCGACGACGCGCGCTTCCGCGATAACCTCGCCCGGGTGACCCACGCCGACGAGCTCGATCGGATCATCGAGGACTGGATCGGCGCGCGCCGCCGCGACGAGGTGGTCGAGGCGTTCGGCGCCGCCGGCGTCTCTCTCGCCGCCGTAGACGGCCTGCTGCGGGTCGCATCCAATCCGCACTTCCGCGCCCGCGGCAGCCTGTTGGAGGTCGACGACCCGCAGGCGGGCCCGATCACGCTCGCCTCTCCGTCGCCGCGCCGCGAGCGGCACGGCCCGCAGGTGCGCCACCTCGGCCGCGAGCGGGGCGCGGACAATCGCGCGGTCTACGTCGACTGGCTTGGCCTCGACGAGGAACGGCTCGCGGAGCTGGTGCGAGACGGAGTGATCTGATAAGGTGGGGAGCGATCCCCACCTCCCTTTCCCTCTCTCTGCCTCTCTGCGCGAGAATTTTTTCGTCGGATCGAAGCTAGTGCCGCCTCCCCGGCCGCGACCCGGGCTCGGCCATATAGCGGGAGTAGACCTCGACGCCCTCGTGATGATCGCTGCGATACTCGATGACGGCAAGGCGGACGGCGCCGTTCTTGAGAAGATCGACCTGCATGATACCCGGCTCGAAGGGATTCGATTGCGCGAACAAGGTGTCGCTGTTGTCGCTCACCGCCGCGGCCCGATCACTCGAGCCCATGCCACTCACCAGCAGCAGGCCCGGTCCTCTTTTGGATTCGAACACCTGCAAGGTGTGGTCGTGTCCCGCCGCATAGGCGAGCGGAGCGGCACCGTGGTTCGCGGCATCGAGCATCGGCATGAGAATGCTGTTGCGCATGTGGACGTTACGCCGGTTGGACATGTCCTGCAGACTCGGCGAGCAGCAGGCGCGCAGGCCGACGATCACCGATCCGATCACCGGCAGCGGTATCCATTCAATGTAGAACGGCACGTAGGGACCGATGACGCGGAACGGAAAGAGGTGCGTCCGGATGTCTTCGAATCCGCCGTGCGGCCCCTCGCTCTCGAGCGGATGGTGCGCCGCCACGATCGTCCAGCGCCCGTCGGCCGCCGCCGCCTCGAGATCGGTCGCGAGCGCGGCGCGCACGTTCTTCTCGATGGTGTAGGGGCAATGGGTGGGATTGTCGTACGGCGTGGGCTTGCCGTCGGGCCGCGTCTCCAACCACCACTGCGTGTCGAGGACGACCAGCTCTCCTCTGTCTGCCGAGCGGCACGGCGACCGGGCCGGGACAGCCGCCGCGCGGCCGCATCGAGACGTCGGCGTCGCCGGCGGCCGCGGCATTCTGCAGAAACCGCTCCTGGTTGAGGATGCGTTTCCAGCCGCCTTTCTCGAACTGATCCCAGTCGTGGTTGCCGGGGATGAAGATGGCGCGCGCCGGCGTGCCGCGCACCACGTCGATCTGGGCGTTCAGATGGCGCTCCGCCTCCTTGCGGCTGTCGAAGACGTCGGGGAGAACGACGGCGGCGGCCGCGGCCGCCGTGTCCAGCGCCGCTTTCTCGGGCTCGATCGGGTCCGGCATGCCGCGTTCGTAGACGTTGTCTCCGAGGAAGACGACCGTCGTGCGCTCGGGCATCAGGCGTGCCTGATGCCCGAGGACCTCCAGCGCCGGCTCCCCGTTCGAGCTGGGTTCGCCCGCGTCGCCGAGCAGGAGCAGGCGGTGGTCGACCTGGCTGTCGCCGACGGCGGGAACCTGGCGCAGCTCGTGCTCGCGATAGTACGGCGCGAAGTGAGTGCAGGCCGAAGAAGCGAGGAGCACCGCAAGCCAAAGGAGAAGGAACCTCGCCCTGTCGATCATGCGCCCATGAAAACCAGAATCGCTCCGATGCGCCAACGGGCGGCTTCAGAATTTCACCTGCAGAGCCGCGCCTCCCAGGGTCGGCACCAGCTGCCAGCTGACGCGCGGCCGGGTATCGAAGCGGCGCTGGTACTCCTGCCAGTCGGCGGCAGGCCACCAGGGCTGGCTCCAGATCATCGCCTCGCCCACGGCGACGCCGATACCGAAGGAGCGCCCGGCCCGGCTGGGATCGTCGAAGCCCTGCCAGACGATGAGGGCGGCGGCACCGTTGACGGCGAAGTTGAGGCCGTGGCGCAGCAGCGAATAGCGCTTGTCCGCCTGCTCCGCGTTGATGCGCAGCTGCTCTTCGGCGCGCGCCAGCTGCCGCAGGCGGTCCTCGCGACTGGCGCCCGGCATGCGGCGGACGGCGTCGGCCCCGTCCTTCGCCTGCAGCGGCGTGAGGAGGAGGTTGGCGACGCCTCCCGCCGCTTTGACGCTGCTGAGGATCAGATCGGCGCGCTTGGCGTCGTAGTTGTCCGTCAGGCCCGCGCGCGTGGCTTCGATGACGACTCCCAGCGAGTAGAAGGTCGTCCAGCCCTTCCACCACAGACCGGCGTACTGCCGGCTCGAGTCCAGGCGTTCTTCGAGAAACTGCAGCCGCTGCTCCACGTCGCGATCGCTGAGCGCGGCGAGGTGCGGGGGAATCTCCTCCGTCGCCGGCTCCTGTGCGCGGGCTGCAGCGCCGGGCCAGCCGGCACCGAAATAGACGAGGGCCAGAACGAAGAATCGCGTTTTCATCAATGCCTCCTCAGACGACCGACCACCCGGGCGTGCGATTGAGCACTCAACGGCGTGCTTCCCGGAAGCGCCGGCGGCGGCCCGGCGCAGCCGGGCGCACCGGCCGCCTCGGGTTGCGTTCGCTCGGCAAAGCGGCGGCCCGCCGCCTGCGCCACGATCAACCAGACGATTGCGACCGCCAGGCTCAGCCAACCCAACTGCCTCACGGAGCGGCCCTGCAGCGACCCCCAGGCGACACCCACCAGGATGAGCACCGAGCCGACCCCCTTGGCCAGTCGCATCAGGAACATGTCGATGAACGCCTTGGCCTGATACTTCGTCAGCTCGTCGGTGGGCGTGTACAACACTTCCTTCGCCGTCTGATTGAGCGAGTAGTTCAGCGCCCCGTCGGCGAAGAATGCCGCGGCGACGACGGTGAGCAGAGGCAGCGCCAGAAAGGCTGCGCTGCCCAGCCCGAGAACGAGCGGCAGCACAAGCAGGCCGACCCGCGGACCCCACTTGCGCAGGATCCAGGTCGTCAGCGCGAGCTGCGCGACCAGTGACGCCACGATCGACGCCGAAGCGAAGCGGCCGAGAAACGCCGCCATCGCGGCTTCGTCGGCGTAGCGCGCCGCCACCAGGGTGTTGAACTGAAAGTCGATGACGTTGGAGACGATCTCGTAGAGTCCGACCACCAGGGCGATGTAGGTCAGATAGCGTGAGCGCAGCGTCAGCCGCGCGCCCGCCACCGCGTCGCCCCACGACGGCGACGTCTTTCCCTGCGCCGCGGCCGGGGCGGGATCGCTGTGCCGCGCGACGATCCGCGCAATCCACGCGATCGCCAACAGAAATCCCGCGCAGACCAGCAACAGGTCGGCGGCGCCGACGCGCTCGACCGTCCAGCCGGTGAGGCTGCTGCCGAAAACGCCGCCGAGAATGCCGCCGGCGCCGACGAAGCCGTAGGCGCGGCGCGCCTGCTCGGGCGAGGTCACGTCGTTGGCGAAGCTCCAGAACAACCCCACCATCACCGAGTTGAAGATGTCGACGTAGAAGAAGTAGGCGTAGTGCGTCCACGTCGGAACG
The DNA here is from genome assembly GCA_963721115.1 of uncultured bacterium. Lineage (GTDB taxonomy): Bacteria > Desulfobacterota > Binatia > HRBIN30 > CADEER01 > CAVRIA01. Next base: position 457,728 of record CAVRIA010000006.1, on the reverse strand, counting down.
CTGGTGGTGAACAGCCACCAGAACACCAGCGACGACGCCGCGAACGCACCGGCGCACAGGTAGACCATGTGCTCGCGCCGATGGCGGGCGGCGAGCGCGGAGTACAGCATCACCACCGGCAGAATCAGCGACGCGGTACCGAGCTTGACCCACGGCAGATACCGCGGCCCCACGTCGGTCAGAAAACGCGACGTGCGGATCGGCTTCTGCACCCAGAAAGCGGCGATCACCAGGAAGAAGAAAACGAAAAGGCCGATGACGCGGACGCGCTCGTCACCTCGCTCGCCGAGGATGGATTGGAGACGAGTCCATGCCGCCTCGGGCGCAGAGCGCCCATGGTCATCGGTGTCCATCGCGGGCCTGACGGCGGAGCCGAAATCGCCGCCGCATTGAAACAGCCAGAACGGTGCCACCCCGGGGATCGGCGCGGCGGCGCGCGACGGGTTCCCCGTCTCGAATGAAATCGGGTAGCGTTTACACGGCAGCTGCAAGATCGGCCCCGCCGCGGCTTCGCGTGTTCACGGCGCTCACCCGGTTGTCTTTCATCTTCTAGGGCCACACCGCCCTTGAACCGCCGCCCGCTTCGCCCCTAAAAGGTCGCATGCCCGTCTACGTGTTCCAGCGCTTCGACGTCATCGGCGGCGGCCGCGGGCGGTTGATCGAGATGATCCGCTCCAGGTGGGCGGTGCACGTCGAGGACGAGTACGGCGTCCGCCTGGTCGGGGTGTGGGCGACCGCCGGCAGCACGGCGAGCTGGCCGGAGGCGAACGCGCTCTGGGAGATGGACGACTGGGATCACTTCGCCCGCGCCCAGCAGGCGCAGTTCCCGCGCGAGGACAGGGACCCCTACGGCGTCGAGCTCGGGCCGGCACTCCCTCGCCTGGCAGTCCGGCGGCGAGAGCGCCCTGCTGGTCGGCGCGCCCTTCTCGCCGTCGCTGGCGCGCCTGCGGGCGGACGGCGTCGAGGCGCCGGTGGTGCTGCTGGAGAAGGTGCGGAGCAAGCCCGGCGGCATGGACGCCTACCACCGCGCGCTCGAGTTCGACTACCTGCCGATCGCCCGCTCGCGCGGCGTGCGGCTGCTCGGCGCCTACCGCCACGCCGTGCGACCCAACCGCGGGCTCAACCTGTGGGCGCTGCAGAGCTGGGAGCACGCGCGCGACCTGATGGAGTCCGAGGACGGACACGAGGCGCTGCAGCAGTGGAACGCGGGGCTCGGCGACCTGCTGGACGACGTCGAGGGCTGGCTGCTGGCGCCGCCGCCGCAGGGACTGCTGCGGACCTGAGCCGATGCCGATCTATCTGCACGAGATCATCCGGGTGGTGCCGGGACGGGAGGAGGACTACATGGCCAGCGTCCTCTCCCTGCAGTTCATCCCGGGGCGCAAGGGCGGCGCCGGGCACCACGGCCAGCTCGGCCAGTTTCGCACCGCCGAGACCTCGGGCGCCTGGCCGAAGGTGGTCAACGTCTGGCAGCACGACTCGTGGGGCAATCTCACCTCCAACCTGAAGCGCCAGTTCCAGGATACCGGGCGTGACACCAGCATGGAGGAGTGGTGGCAGGCGAACACGGCGCTGCGGCACGGCGGGCACGACCGGGTGCTGCTGCCGGCGGCGTACTCGCCGGACAAGCAGGGGCTCGCCTCCGCCGGCGTGCAGGGCCGCGTCTTCCTGCACGAGATCGTCAAGCTGCCGATCGGCGAGGCGGCGGCGTATCTGGACCGGCTCGGGAGCGATTTCCTGCCCGCCGCCGCCCGCGCGGCTGGCAGCTCGTCGGCGCCTACCGTGTCGCCTGGCGCCCGCGCGAGGTGCTGACCATCTGGGCGATGCGCGAGTGGTCGCAGCTCGGCGCGGTCCTGCGCGAGCGCGAGACCGACCCGGGCCTGCGCGACTGGTTCGCCTACCGCGACCGGCTGGTCCGGGAGTCGGAGGAGATGATCCTGCTGCCGGGCCGAATGAACCCACTCGGACTGCGTTGAGGCGCGTTCGCCGACCCCGCCCACCGCCCCGCCGGGTTGTTGGGTTGTTGGTTGTTGGGTTGTTGGTAACCTTTGGCTAACAACCAACAACCCAACAACCAACAACCTGGACGGCGCGGCTGGGCGGATTGGGCCAACGGCCCTGTCCTTCCATTTGAAGCTGCCGCTGCGCTAGTCTCGAAGGGCAGCCATCAGCCGAGGAGGGACATCATGCGGGCCGAAGATCTGATCTTGGTGAGCGTGGACGACCACGTGGTCGAGCCCAAGAGCATGTTCGACCAGCACCTGGCGCCGCAGTGGAAGGCGAAGGCGCCGCGCGTCGTGCGCAAGAAGGACGGCAGCGACGTGTGGGTGTTCCAGGGCGAGCAGATCATCAACATCGGCCTCAACGCCGTGGTCGGGCGCCCGCCCGAGGAGTACGGCATGGAGCCCACCTCCTTCGAGCAGCTCCGCCCCGGCACCTACGACATCCACGCGCGCATCAAGGACATGAACGTCAACGGCGTCCTCGCCTCGCTGTGCTTCCCGTCGTTTCCCGGCCTGTGCGGCGCGCTGTTCGCCCGCCAGCAGGACAAGGAGCTGGCGCGCGCCATCTTGCAGGCCTACAACGACTGGCACATCGACGAGTGGTGCGGGACGTATCCCGGTCGCTTCATCCCGCTGGCGCTGCTTCCCCTGTGGGACCCGCAGCTCATGGCCGAGGAGGTTCGCCGCGTCGCCAAGAAAGGATGTCGCGCCGTCAGCTTCACCCAGGCGCCCGATCAGCTCGGCTTTCCGACCCTCCACAACGAGCACTGGGACCCGTTCTGGAAGGCGTGCAGCGACGAGGGCACGGTGGTGTGCATCCACATCGGCTCCGGCTCCGGGATGCAGTTCACCTCCATGGAGGCGCCGGTCGACGTGATGATCACCCTGCAGCCGATCGCCAGCGTCAACTGCGCCGCCGATCTCCTCTGGTCGCGCGTACTGAAGGACTTCCCGAACATCAAGATCGCGATGTCGGAGAGCGGCATCGGCTGGATCCCCTACTTCCTCGAGCGCGCCGACTACGTGCACGAGCACCACCACTGCTGGACGCATCAGGACTTCGGCGGCAAGAAGCCGAGCCAGGTGTGGAAGGAGCACGTCATCACCTGCTTCATCGACGACCGCACGGGGGTCCAGAACCGCCACGCCGTCGGCATCGACACCATCACCTGGGAATGCGACTACCCGCACTCCGACACCACCTGGCCGAATTCGCCAGAGATCCTGATGCGCAGCCTGCAGGGGGTTCCCGACGACGAGGTGAACAAGATCACGCATCAGAACGCCCTGCGCTTCTTCGGCGTCGACGTCTTCGGCCACCGCGCCAAGGAGAAGTGCACGGCGGCGGCGCTGCGGGCCGAAGCAACCGGCGTCGACGTGACGCCGAAGAGCTTGCTGGGCGGCAAGCCGCCGGCGGCCGACACGGCGCGGCCGGTGACCAGCGGCGACATCATGCAGCAGCTCGCCAGCGTCTACTCCACCGTCCCGGAGTGAGTGGCGGTCAAGTGGACGCGGCGCGTCTCCGGCACTCGACGTTTCCGCCACGCCCGCTTCGAAAGTTGGGCACCGTCCGTCAACCTCCCCCTGACCCCCTCCTTGGCAAGGAGGTGGGACCCGAATCCCGATTCCCTCTCCTTACCGAGGCTGTCGATAATTGCGAGACACCCTTCGACAAGCTCAGGGTGAGCGGACAAAGTCCTTTGAAATCAACCCCCAAACCGCTCAGCTGCTTCGAAGCCGTCTGAGCGTAGTCGAAGCCTCGTTTCGGAGAAAATCGACAGTCTCGGATGGGAGAGGGAGCCGGGCACCGCGCGGAGCGCGCGATTTTCATTTTGCGCCGCGGGCTGCGAAACCCATGGCGACTTCGCCGCGTGAGCCCGCCGTGCGCTCCATGCGCCGGGCGCTGCTCGCGTGGTACGATGAGCACAAGCGCCCGCTGCCGTGGCGGCGAGACCGCGACCCGTACAAGATTTGGGTCGCCGAGGTGATGCTGCAGCAGACCCGCTTGCAGGTCGCAGCCCCCGCCTACCGGCGCTTCCTGCGTGCCTTCCCGACGCTGCAGCATCTCGCTCGGGCGGACGACGACTCCGTCCTGTCTCTGTGGTCGGGCCTGGGCTACTACTCGCGCGCCCGCGCCCTGCACCGCGCCGCGCGCGCCCTGCACGAGCGCGGCGCGGCAGCGTTTCCGTCCCGCATGGAAGAGGCCCTCGCCCTGCCCGGCGTCGGCCCCTACACCGCAGCGGCGGTCCTGTCGATTGCCTTCGATCAGCCGTTCGCCGCCGTCGACGGGAACGTCACCCGCGTCCTGTCGCGGCTGCGCCGCCTGCCGCTGCCCGACGCGGCCGGGGAGCCGCATCGGTCGCTTGCTGCGCGGTTGCTCGACCGCCGCCGCCCGGGCGACTGGAACCAGGCGATGATGGAGCTCGGCGAGACCGTCTGCCTGCCGCGCGCGCCGCGCTGCGGCGACTGCCCGCTGCGACGCGACTGCGATGCCCACCGGCACGACGAGATCGCGCTGTACCCGCGCCGCCGCGCGCGCCGCGCCACCGAGCGGATCGGCCTGCGCATGACCCTTTTCCGCGACCGCGACGGCCGCCTGCTGCTCGAGCGCGGAGCTTTCTCCTACCTGCCTCACCTGTGGCTGCCGCCGATCGAGCTCGGGTCCGGCGGCGGCCATCGCCCGCCGGCGAAGCGCGCCGAGCCGATCGGAACCTTCCGCCACGCCATCTTGCACCGCGCCTTCGATGTCGGCGTCTACGACCGCCTCCTGGTCACGTCGTCCCTCCGCCGCCTCGCGACGACGTCGCCGAACGGCACTGTGGAGCGACGTCTCTTCGACCGCCCCGCCATCGAGCGCATCGGCCGCTCGTCCCTTCTCACCAAGGCGCTGAAGCTCCTGTGAGGCACCCATCCCATGTGACCGGCCGCCCGCGTGGCGATCGAGCAGGGCCCGGTCCTGAGCCTCCCGCAGGGGCTTCGTGTCACGGCCGGCTTCTCTACTGCACCGATCACGCGGCGCGGACGGCGTTCGAGGTCGCGGCGCTGCGCGACTAGTTCGAGGGTTCCTTCTCCCGGATGGGAGAAGGTCAGGATGAGGGGGATAGAATGCCCGCAGCCGCAGGCTGCCTCCGCTCATTGGACCAATGCGCGCACGAGCGGCGGCGCTGAAGCGGGAGAGGTGACGGAGTCATCAGATCCCCCTCACCCCAGCCCTCTCCCATCCGGGGCTGTCGATAAATGCGAGGACACCCTTCGGACGAGCTCAGGGTGAGCGGACAAAGTCCTTTGAAATCAACACCCCAACCGCTCAGGCTGAGCTTGTCGAGAGCCTGTCCTGAGCGTAGTCGAAGGGCCTCGTTTGCGAGAAAATCGACAGTCTCATCCGTCTGGCTGGATAAGCACGCCGTGCTCGCCGCCCACCGGATGCTGCTCCGATGGGCCGTATCTCAGAACCGGCGGCCCTTGCGGTTGTAACCTCTGTCACCGAAGGGCTGCAGCTTCTGCAGCCACAGATCCTCCAGGACCTCGAGGTCCTGCGTCGGGTCGTAGCCCGGCTCGCGGGGCGGCTCGAGCAGGTCGAGCGTTTCGAAGACGAAGGCATCGGGCCCGAAGTCTTCCCATTCCCGCTGCAGCTCCTCGTTGCCGTGCGCCTTCAGGCGCAGCTGCGCGCGGTGGCGGTTCAGCTTGCCGGGGATGTCGCGCGACGAGCCGACGAGCGCCTTGCCGTTGGCGTTGTTGAGGATGCGGTAGACGCCCATGGGCCGGGGCGTCTCCTTGTACTTGCGGACGAGATCCTTGCGATCGGTCATGGCCCCGCATCGTTACCACCCGCCCCGTCGCGCCTCAAAGTCGCGAAGGCGTCCGGTTTGCGGCGGTCTAGCGACGACGGTTGCTGCCGAGGAACGAGCCGAGGACACCGCGGATGAGCTGGCGGCCGAGCTGCGTGCCCATGGCGTGGGCCGCACTCTTCGCCATGGCACTGAGAATGCCGGCGGCCTGGGTCATGCCGGCCGGCGGCGCGACCGTGCTCGGTACCGCGCGCGCCGTCAGCTTTTCGTACGCCGACTCGCGGTCGACCACCTTCTCGTAGTGACCATAGACGGGAGACTGGCGGATGAGCGCCTGGCGTTCCTCCGCGCTGAGCGGGGCGAAGCGGCTGCGCGGCGGGTAGATCATGGCGCGTTCGACGACACCCGGAATGCCCTTGTCGTCGAGCACCGAGACCAGCGCCTCGCCGACGCCCAGCTCGGTGATCACCTTGTCCACCCGCAGTGATTCGTTGGCGCGGAAGGTCTCCGCCGCGGCCCGGACCGCCTTCTGGTCCTTCGGCGTGAAGGCGCGCAACGCGTGCTGCACGCGATTGCCGAGCTGGCCGAGCACCGCCTCGGGGACGTCGATTGGGCTCTGCGTACAGAAGTAGACACCGACCCCTTTCGAGCGAATCAGCCGCACGACCTGCTCGATCTTGTCCTCCAACGACTTCGAGAGGTCGTCGAACAGCAGATGCGCCTCGTCGAAGAAGAACACCAATTTCGGCTTGTCCGGATCGCCGACCTCGGGCAGTCGCTCGAACAGCTCGGAGAGCATCCACAGCAGGAACGTCGAGTACAGTGCCGGCGACTGCATCAGCTTGTCGGCGGCGAGGATGTTCACCACGCCCTTGCCGTCCGCGCCGACCTGCAGGAGATCGTCGAGATCGAACGCCGGCTCGCCGAAGAACCCGTCGCCGCCCTGCTCCTCGAGCTCCAACAGACGGCGCTGGATGGCGCCGACGCTCGCCGCCGACACGTTGCCGTACTGCGTCTTGAACTGCGCAGCATTGTCGCCGACGTACGCCAGCATGGCACGCAGGTCTTTCAGGTCGAGGAGCAACAGACCGCCGTCGTCGGCGATCTTGAAGACCATCGTGAGAACGCCTCTCTGCGTGTCGTTGAGGTTGAAGAGCCGCGACAGCAGCAGCGAGCCCATGTCCGACACCGTCGTGCGGACCGGATGGCCTTGCTCGCCGCGGATGTCCCAGAACGCCGCGGGACAGGCGGCGAAGCTGAAGTCGGCGATGCCCAGCTGCCGGACGCGCTCGCTCACCTTCGGATTCTCGGTGCCCGGGCTCGCCAGGCCGGAGAGATCGCCCTTCACGTCGGCGAGGAACACCGGCACGCCGATGCCGCTGAACAGCTCGGTGAGCACCCGCACGCTGACCGTCTTGCCGGTACCGGTGGCGCCGGCGATCAGCCCGTGGCGATTGGCCATGCGGGGCAACAGGCCGATGGGCGCGTCGCCCTTGGCGAACGTCAGACTGTCAGACGCGTGCGGCATGCATCCTCCTCATCCGCGATTCTCGGCTCTCGCCGCCGGGCCGTCCGGCCACGACAGACCGAAGCGCTGGCGCAGCTTCTCGAGGTCCGGGGCGAGAAGATCTTCGAGAAAACGGCGGTAGCGGTCCGGGATCTTCGCTCCGCCGGCCGGGTTGATCGCCTTGCGCACCTCGCGGTCGATGTAGCGCCGCTCGCTCTTCACGCCGAGGAACTTCATCACGTCGAGCAGGAGCTCCTCCGGGCGGGCCTCGATGTCGTCGAACAGGCCGGTGAACAGATGGCCCTCCTTCAGCTCGGCGGACCAGTTGTCGTAGCTCTCGACATAGTGCGCGCACTGGATCTGGTAGGGATCGGTGAAGAAGCGCCGGAACTCCTCCTCCGGAATTTCCTCGACCTTGCGCCCGGTGTTGCGCACCAGGTCCTTTCGCGCGTGCGACCAGGCGCGGTCGATCGGGTTGCGGATCATCAGGATCACCCGGATGTCGGGGTTGAGAGCGGCGATCTCGGCAATCACGTCGCGGTCCATCGCGGCGTAGCTGGCCGTCGCCTCGCCGCGCACCCGCGGGCGATAGAGCGCGCGGTACTTCCACAGCGCGATGGCCGTCTTGGCGGCGCGCCGCCACAGCGGGTCGCGGAAGAAGCGCAGGTACCAGCCGAGATCGTCGGACTGGAACTTCGGGCTGTCGGGAATCTTCAAGCGGCTGAAGTAGAAGATCTCCTTCGGCTCCGACAGGAAGATCTCGGGATGGAACCGCAGGTGGGCGTGCAGCCAGGTGGTGCCGGTGCGCTGCGGCCCGACGATGAGGAAATCGGGGAAGCGCTCGAGGCTCACCCCCTCCTCCGGGACCTTCACCCATCTCAGCTTCCGCCTGACCGCGGCGTCGATCACTGTCCGAGTCCTTTGAAAAATGCAGCCGGCGCTGAAGGTGCGGAGAAGAGTTCACCACGAAGAGCACGAAGGGCACACGAAGGACACGAAGAGAGGAAGGCAAGAGGGTCGGACGGATCGGAACCCGGCTGGTGAACTCCCCCGAAAGGGTTGTGGGGCTGAGGTGTCGTGTGGAGGGCCGACGGCTCCTGGGTCCCCTCTGCGGACCCGGGAGGTAGAGCCGAACCGCAGGCGCGTATTTTCATCGGTCTCCGGATAACACATCTTCGCGCTCTTCGTGACCTCCTTCGAAAATGGACCCCTATCACCTTCGTCAGAGCGGTGCTGCTCTTGCCTTCGTGAACTTCGTGTCCTTCGTGGTTGCCTTTTCTTGTGCCCTTCGGGCGACCGCAGTCTCATGTCGACTCCTCCGAAAATTGACCGGTATCGCCTGTCGGTCGTTTCCCTTCTTACCTTCGTGACCTTCGTGCTCTTCGTGGTTGCATTTTCTTCATTGCTCTTCGGGCGAGCGCAGCTCATGACGAACTTCGTGGTTGCATCCTTCTTCTCCTCGCGTTTGCAGCGCCGCGCCCCATGAACTATCCCGCTGGCACATGTCCGCCAGCATTCGCGACAAGGCGGCCGTCGCCGGCATCGGCCAGACCCGCTTCGGCAAGGCGCTCGGCCTGTCCGAGTACGAGATGGCGGTCGAGGCGATCTGGAACGCCTGCGACGACGCCGGCATCTCGCCGCGCCAGATCGACGGCCTGGTGCGCTACGACATGGAGCAGATCGACGAGGAGCAGATCCTCGCCGCGCTCGGCAACCCGCTGCTGCGCTTCTTCGCCGGCACCGCCTGGGGCGGCGGCGGCTCCGCCTCCGTGCTGGTGGTCGCCGCCGCCGCCATCGCCGCCGGCATGGCCGAGACGGTTCTCGTCTACCGCTCGCGGGCGCGCGGCAAATACTCGGGCTACGGCGCCGACCCGAAGCAGGGCGGGCGCTACTGGGAGAAGCTGCCGGCGCGCCTGCCGGGGCTGAACCAGTGGCACGTGCCGCAGGGCCTGGTCAGCGCCTTCCAGGAGATGGCGATGATCAGCATGCGCCACCGCATCGAGTACGGCACCACCGACGACCAGTACGCCGACGTCGCCATCGCCTTCCGCGAGCACGCCGTGCGCAACCCCAACGCGGTGATGCGCGCGCCGATGACGCGGGAGGACCACCACCAGTCGCGCATGATCTCCGATCCGCTGCGCCTGTTCGACTGCAACATCGAGACGGACGGCGCCGTGGCGATGATCGTCACCTCGACCGAGCGGGCGCGCGACCTGAAGCAGCCGCCGGCGATCATCCGCGCCGGCGCGATGGCCGCCGGCTCGCATCACATCCGGCTCTCCAACCTGTTCGCCCGCGACCCCGACGAGGAGTCGCCGGCGCGCGTGGCGCGGCAGCTCTTCGAGATGGCGGACTGTACGCCCGCCGACGTCGACGTCGCCTTCTTCTACGACTTCTTCACGTCGCTGGTGATCATCGCCCTGGAGCAGTACGGCTTCGCGCCGCGCGGCGAAGGGGGGCCCTTCGCCGAGAACGGCGGACTCGCCTGGCCGCACGGCCGGCTGGTCTGCAACACCAACGGCGGCCAGCTCTCCGAGGCGTTCATCCACGGCTTCAACAACACCGTCGAAGCGGTGCGCCAGATCCGCGGCACCTCGACCTCCCAGGTCGAGGGCTGCGAGCTCGCCTTCGTCGCCGGCGGCAACACCGATCCCACCGGCGCGGTGATCCTGCGGCGGGACTGAATCGATGAGCATGAAGCCCAACCGCGACCAGTTGATGACGCGCGACCTGCCGTTGCCCCAGCCGAGCGCCGACAACGCTCCCTTCTACGAGGCGGCGCGGCGCGGCGAGCTGCGCTTCCAGAGGTGCTCGGCCTGCGCGCGCGTTTCGCCACTACCCGCGCCCGGCCTGCCCGCACTGCCTGTCGCGCGATTTCACCTGGGAGCGTTCGAGCGGGCGGGGCACCGTCTACACCTGGACCATCGTGCGCGGGCCGACGCTGCCGGCCTTCCGGGACAAGCTGCCGTACAACGTCGTCGACGTCCTCATGGACGAGGGCGTGCACTTCGTCAGCGAGGTGCTCGACTGCTCCCCCGAGGAGATCGAGGCCGGCATGCCGGTCGAGGCGGTCTTCGTTCCGGTGAGCGACGACATCACGCTGGTCAAGTTCCGCCGCGTCCGCGGCGCAGAGGAGAAGCGCCGATGATCCCGATGCCCGCCCCGCCCGCCGGCGGCGCCGACCTGCTCGACGCCGCGCGCGCCCTCGCTCCTCTCGTCGAAGCCGAGGCCGACACCACCGACGAACAGTGCACGCTCACCCGCCGCACCGTCGACGCCTTCGTCGAGCGCGGCCTGCACGCCATCGCGCTGCCCCGGGAGCTGGGCGGGGCGGAGGCCGACTTCGACACGCAGATCGCCGTGTACGAGGAGATCTCCCGCGCCGACGGCTCCGCCGGGTGGTGTCTGATGGCCGGCGCGGTGAGCTCGGCCTTCGCCGCGGCGTACATGGGCGACGCCGCGGTACGCGAGATGTTCGAGGGGCGGACCGGCATCATCCACGCCGGGCAGCTGGCTCCGCGCGGCATGGCCGAGCGCGAGGCCGGCGGCTATCGGGTCAACGGCCAGTGGAGCTTCGGCAGCGGCTGCGCGCACTCGGCGTACATCATGGGCAGCTGCATGGAGATGGCGGGCGGCCAGCCGCTCATTCACGAGGCGAGCGGGCTCCCCGAGATGCTCGTCGTCTGCCTGCCGCGCGAGAAGGTCGAGCTCCTCGGCAACTGGGACGTCATGGGCCTGCGCGGCACCGGCAGCTTCGACTACGCCATCGCCGACCGGCACGTGCCGGCGGAGTACACGTTTCCCCTGTTGCGCGCCGAGCCGCGGCGCGGCGGCCCCCTGTACCGCACCGGAATCTTCGTCCTCACCGCCGCCGGGCATGCCGGCTTCGCGCTCGGCGTCGGGCGCCGCGCCCTGGACGAGATCAGGAGCATTGCCGCCGGCAAGCAGCGCTTGGGCAGCGCGCTGCTCAACTCGCAGCCGACCTTCCAGCGCGACTTCGCCCGCGCCGAGGCGCGCCTGCGCTCGGCGCGATTTTTCGTGCTCGACGCGTTCGGCCAGGCATTGCGCCTGGTCGAGGCGGGCGATGATCTGACGCTCGAGTCGCGCGCCCTGGTACGCCTCGCGACGACGCACGCGACCGAGGTCGCGGCGCAGGCGGCGCGCTTCGCCTACCAGGCCGCGGGCAGCGACGCGCTGCGCAACCCGAGCGTGCTGCAGCGCGCCTTCCGCGACCTGCACGCCGGCACCCAGCACATCTTCGTCGACGACAAGACCTACACCGACGCCGCCCTGGTCCTGCTCGGCATCGCGCCGTCCTTCCTGCCGTTGTGACCTGGCGCTCCTCTCCCCTTCACTTCGTCAGGTACGACCCGACCAGCACGAACATCTCGTCGTCGCTGGTCACCCCGAAACCCACCGGACAGGCGTCGCAGAAGCCGTCGCCGGCTCCCGGGCTGGAGTCGCACGAGCGGTTGCGCTGCTGATCCGAGGTGCCGGCGCAAGGTTTCCCCACCGCCCCCTCCGCACAGTTCGTGGGCTTGCACGGGATGCCGTTGGTCGGTGTCTGCGAACGGCGCTTGACCTCGGCGGGATTGGTGAAGCCGTTGTCGTAGAGCCCGCAGTAGGTCAGCGTTCGCTCCTCGTTCGTCGACTGCGGGCCGCCGAGCACCATCGGCGGATCGAAGCCCGCCACCAGCGGATCGGCGTAGGTCAGGCTGGTGTAGAGCAGGCTGCTCTCCGGATCGCGCATCGGCTTGTCCACCGCCCAGCGCACGGCCTTGATCAGCTCCGCGATCGAGACGGTGCCGTCGCCGTCGCCGTCGAAGCGCGGGCAGGCGTTCATGACCGCGTTGCCGAGAGCGATGTTCACGCCCGTGACCAGCTCGTCGATGGTGACGCTCAGGTTGCGATCGCAGTCGCCGACCTCGGGGGTAGGACCGACGCGCAGGGCGCGCCGGCGCACAGATCGCGCACCGGAAGCCCGGGGTCGGGACCGAACGGCGAGCACGGGGCTCCGTCGTCGGGTCCCCCCTGGCAGCGGAAGGCGCCGTCGAAGATGCGGAAGCGGCGCCCCCGCTTGTGCATGTGCGAGGTCAGCTCGAGCAGGTTGGTCCCCGGCGCCAGGACGTGGTGGGCGCACACCTCGTCGACGCCGAACGCCGCCGGCCTCATCTTCGAGATGGCGCTGATGTCGACGAAGCGCTGCAGCGGTTCCACCTGCTCCTGCGGAGCGGCGAATTCGAAGTTGATCCACATGTCGAGGTTGGCCGGCTCGTCGGTGAGATTGAACGCGTGCGAGTTCCACACCAGGATCCCCTTCAGGGGCGCCTCGTCGTAGACGCCTTCGGTGTCGCCGACGACGTTGGCCATGGTGTTGAACAGGCTCTCGGTGCCGACCCCGATGCTGGCGTCTCCCGGCCCGTAGCCGATGCAGGCGACGGACGGAACGGGCGGGCTGGCGCACAGGGCGTCCTCGCCGCAGGCGCCGAGATCGGTGGGCTCGCAGGGCTGACCGTCCAGCGCGCCGCCGCGGCAGGCGAACGGACCCCAGATGGGGCTGTCGATCGGCGTGTCGCCTTTGTAGACGATGGTCACGGCGTGATGGCTGATGGGGTCCTGGCGCGCATCGATGCGCTTGTAGCGGAACGTGTCGCCGTTCGGACCGCGGAACTCGGGCGGTACCTGGTCCGTGACGTCGTAGTAGGAGACGAAGCACACCTCGCGCTCGCTGTCGGGCGGCAGGACCTGATGCGGCGCGCGGATCTGCAGGCCCACGCCGGGAGGAGGCGGGGCCAGCGGCGCGATCTCGATCGGCTCCGGCGGCGGCAGGCACGCGTCGAGAAGCTCGCCGGTGCCCGGGATGACGCCGTCGCGCGGCGCGCCGTACTCGATCCACAGGCGCACCACCTCGAGCTCGTCCAAGCTCAGCGGCGGCAGCCCGCCCTGCGGCATCGGCCGCAGCGGCGCCTTCCACTGCTCCGGCAGCGTCGCCGCCGCCAGGTTGAGCCACAGCAGGCTGCGCTGCTTGTTGCTCGGAACGATCCGCCGCAGGCCGGGAAAGGTCTCGTCCGAGACGCTCTGCGCCGGTTGATCGACGAGGTTGTCGTAGGCCACGTCGGGCGACAGGTTCAGGCCGCCGGCAGCGGCGGCGTTGTGGCAGCCGCCGCTGGTGCAGCCGCGGTTGTCGAAGATCGCGTCCTGGATGAGCGCGAAGGTGCTGTCGAACTGCTTGTCGCACCCACTGGCGCCCCAGGCCGGTCCACAGGTCGGGCCGAGCGCGAGCCCGACTCCCAGCAGCGCCGCGATTCCGATCGTCAGCCGCATGCGGTCCCCCCTTTCTTGCCGTGCGTCCCGCCAAACACACCCAAGTGCGGTCAGTCTACCCCCGCCTACATTTCGCTGGCAAGCCATGAGTCGGGTTGTTGGTTGTTGGGTTGTTGGGTTGTTGGGTTGTTGGAGCTTCGAGAACCAACAACCAGCAACCCAACAACCAACAACCTGCTTCGCTCATCCCCCGCGCAGAACCGTCCCCGGCAACGCCCCGGTATGCTTCCCCTTCTCCATCACCACCTCGCCGTTGACGACGGTCAACGCGTATCCCGTCGCATCGACGACGTAGCGGGAGCTGCCGGCGGGAAAGTCCTGCACCAGCCTGGCCTCGCCGGCGCCGAGCGCGGCGGGATCGAAGACGACGATGTCCGCCCAGGCGCCGTTGCGCAGCACGCCGCGGTCGGCGATCCCGTGCACGGTCGCGGGCATCATGGTGAGGCGCGAGACCGCCGCCTCGAGCGTGAGCGGGTCGGGCACCCACTCGGCGAGCAGGCGGGTCGTGTAGTCGGCGCCGACGAACGAGGCCAGGTGGGCGCCGGCGTCGCTGGATCCGGCCATGACGATCGGATCGGCGACGGAGGTCCCGACCACGTGTCGGATGAACGCCGAGGCGACCTCGGTCAGCCGGGTGCGGAACTGCGTCTCGAGGGCGTCGTCGAGCGCCAGGTCGAGGAAGCAGTCGAGCGGATCGGCGCCCTTCGCGGCGGCGATCTCGTCGATGGTCTTCCCCGCCAGGTGGCGGTTGCGCGGCTCGCGCACCGCCTCCACCTCGATCGAGTCCCAGTCGAACACGAAGGCGCGCCGTCCGGGATCGGCCAGCGCCGCGCGCATCCGCTCTCGTACCACCGGGTCGCGCAGCTTGCTCGACCGCTCCGGCTCGGCCCGGGTGAGGACGTCGCGCCACTCCGGCATCTCGTCGAACAGGAACGTGTCGCACAGCCGCAGGTGGGCGCGCAGCTTGTTGGTCGAGAACATCGGATGCAGGCGCACCCCCTGCGCGAAGGCCTGGTTGGCGAACTGCAGCGTGCGCTCCCAGCCCATCGGGTGCTGCGGGGTCGGCACCAGCACGTTGAGCTCGACGGGGCGGCCCGACACCCGGTACATCTCCAGGATCAGCTCGCGGTCGGCGTCGTCGTAGCCCTCGGCGAAGCTGCGCGGAATGAACTCGACGGCGCCGCGGTCGAACTCCGCCAGCACCGAGCACAGCGCGATCAGCTCGTCGCGCGAGGCGTGGTTGGACGGCACCTCGCGACCGTCCTCGCCGACGTGGATGTCGAGCTGCGAGGACGAGAAGCCGATCGCCCCCTCGCGCATGGCGCGGCGCACCAGGTCCTGCATGGCCGCGATCTCGCCGGCGGTCGCCCGGCGCTCCGACGCGTCGTCTCCCATGACGTAGCGCCGCACCGCGCTGTGTCCCACGTAGCCGCCGACGTTGACCCCGACGCGCCCGTCGAAGCGCCCCCAGAAGTCGCCGAAGCCGCCGCCGCGGAAGCGCAGACCCTCGCGCAGGGCGGCGCGCGACATGCCCTCCACCCGGCTCAGCATGCCGGCCAGCCAGTCGACGTCCTGCGGCCGCGCCGGCGCCAGCGTGAAGCCGCAGTTGCCGGCGAGCACCGTGGTCACGCCGTGCCAGGACGACGGCGAGGCGATCGGGTCCCAGTCGAGCTGGACGTCGTAGTGGGTGTGCACGTCGATGAACCCGGGCGCGACGACCAGGCCGTCCGCGTCGATCACGCGCCGCGCCGCCTCGTTCACCCGCCCGATGCGCGCGATGCGCCCGCCCGCGACCGCGACGTCGGCCGTGAACCCGCGCATGCCGGTGCCGTCGATCACCCGCCCGCCCTTGATCACCAGATCGAAGCCCATGCCTTCCCTCCGTTTGACTGACGATCGTCAGTTGACGTATGTCACGCCCGGTTTCGCCGAGGCAAGAAGGAGATCAACATCGTTCCGGCCGGACGCGAGGTCGGCGAGCTCCTGGTGACGCACGGCGAGGTCGACAAGATCAGCTTCACCGGCAGCACCGCCGCCGGGCGCCGCATCGCCTCGCTGTGCGGCGAGCGGCTCAAGCGCGTCACCCTGGAGCTGGGCGGTAAGTCGGCCGCGATCATCCTCGACGACGCCGACCTCGCCGCAGTGGTGCCGGGCCTGCTGCCCAGCGCAATGATGAACAACGGCCAGGCCTGCCTCGGACAGACGCGCATCCTGGCGTCGGAGAAGCGCTACGCCGAGGTCGCCGACGCCTTCGTCGCCGCGGTCAAGACGATGAAGGTCGGCGATCCGATGGACCCGGAGACCATGTGCGGCCCGCTGGTCGCCGAGCGCCAGCGCCAGCGCGTCGAGGGCTACATCTCGCTCGGCCGCCGGGAAGGAGCGCTAATCGCGGTCGGCGGAGGGCGCCCGGCCGGGCTCGACAGGGGTTGGTACGTCGAGCCGACGCTGTTCGTCGGCGTCGAGAACGCCATGCGCATCGCCCAGGAGGAGATCTTCGGCCCGGTCGTGGTGATGATCCCCTACCGCGACGTCGACGACGCGGTGCGCATCGCCAACGACTCCGACTACGGGCTGTCGGGATCGGTGTGGACGGCCGACGTCGAGCGCGGCATCGAGATCGCGCGCCGCGTCCGCACCGGCACCTACACGGTCAACGGCTTCACCATGGAGTTCGGCGCCCCCTTCGGCGGCTTCAAGTGCTCCGGCCTCGGCCGCGAGCTCGGCCCGGAGGGCCTGAGCGCCTATTTGGAGCCGAAGACGATCAACTTGCCGTTCGGCTATGAGATATGAAATGAAGAAACGGGGTTACGGGGTTAGGGTGTTGGCTGCTATGGCCCCTCCCCCCCCTAACAGCGTAACCCCCTAACAGCGTAACCCCTTGCAGTAATGTCCGATCCACTGATTCTCGAAGGCGAAGTGCATTGCGGCGCGGTGATGACCGCGCAGGACCGCGCCGGCGTTCTGCGCGTCGCGCGTGCGCTCGAGGCGGCGGGCTTCGACTCGATCTGGGCCGGCGATCATGTCTCGTTCTCCGTCCCCATCTTCGAGTCGCTGACGCTGCTCAGCTTCGTCGCCGCGGCCACCGAGCGGGTCCGGATCGGCACCTGCGTCTACCTGCTGCCGCTGCGCCATCCGACGACCACCGCCAAGGTCACTTCGACGCTCGACGTCTTGTCGGGCGGACGCCTGACGCTCGGCGTCGGCGTCGGGGGCGAGTTCCCGCGCGAGTTCGAAGCCAGCGGCGTGCCGGTCGGCGAGCGCGGCAGCCGCGCCAACGAGGCGATCGAGATCCTGCGCAAGCTGTGGACGGAGGACGGCGCGTCGCACGCCGGCCGCCACTTCCGGTTCGGGCCGGTGAGCATCGATCCCAAGCCCCTGCAGACCGGCGGCCCGCCGATCCTCGTCGGCGGGCGCAAGCCGCCGGCGTTCCGCCGCGCCGGTCGTCTCGCCGACGGCTACATCTCGCACATGTGCGCCGCGGAGATGTACCGCGACAACCTCGCCGCCATCCGCCGCCACGCCGCAGCAGCCGGCCGTAGCGACGTTCCGTTCCACACCGCTGCCTTCGTGTTCGCGATCCTCGACGACGACTACGACGCCGCCCTCGATCGCGCCGCCGGCCTGCTGCAGATGATCTACAATCGCCCCTTCCGCGACGCCGCCCGCAAGTACTGCCTGCTCGGCCGACCGGCCGACTGCCTCGAGCAGATGCAGGCCTTCGTCGACGCCGGCTGCCGCAACTTCGTCCTCTCGCCACTGATGGACACGGACGAGTTCCTCGCCCGCGCCGCGGCGATGCTGCCCGAGATCCACGCGCTGAAGCCGTCGACCTCCCCCTGACCCCCTCCTTGTCAGAGTCTGTCGATTTTCTCGAGGGTCGGGATTCCCCCTTTGGAAAAGGGGGGCCAGGGGGGATTTTGAGACGGATTCATTCGGACAAATCCCCCTCAATCCCCCTTTTCCAAAGGGGGAAGTCGGAGTCGGTCGTCTCTCAGCGAGAAAATCGACAGCCTCGTCAAGGAGGGGGAAGCCGGGTTCGATTCCCCTCCTTGGCAAGGAGGGGAAAGGGGAGGTTCTCTCCTCATCGTCTTCGAGCGCGGTTCTTTTCAAAGCCGGACCGCCCGACTATGACCTGAGGTCAATCCACGCGCAGAGGTGAGGCCGATGTCGGAGAAGAAGGACACCCCCGAGCAGGCGGAGTTCCGCCGCCACTGCCGGCGCTGGCTGGCGGAGAACCGGCCGGCGCCGCCGCCGTGCGCACTGCCCGAGTACGCGATCGAGGTGATGACCGAGGAGCAGCGCCACTACCTCGGCGCCTGGCAGAAGAAGCTCTACGAGGCCGGCCTGGTCGGCTGCGACTACCCGGTGGAGTACGGCGGCGGCGGCCACAGCGGCTTTCAGCGCATCGCCAACCAGGAGATGGGCGTGGCCGGCACGCCCTACCTGATCAACGTCATCGGCCTCGGCATGGCGGCGCCGACGATCCTCCACCACGGCACCGAGGAGCAGAAGCGGCGCTACCTGCCGCCGCTTCTGGCCGCCGACGAGATCTGGTGCCAGGGGTTCTCCGAGCCCAACGCCGGCAGCGACCTGGCCAGCGCACAGACCTCGGCCGTGCGCGAGGGAGACCACTGGATCATCAACGGGCACAAGGTGTGGACCAGCCTCGCCCACTTCGCGAGCTGGATGATCCTGCTGGCGCGCAGCAGCAGCGAGGACAAGTACAACGGCCTGACCTATTTCATCGTCCCCATCGGCGGGGCGAAGGGCGTCACCGTCCGCCCGCTGATCAAGATCACCGGGCAGACGGGCTTCAACGAGGTGCTGTTCGAGGACCTCGTCGTCCCCGACACCCTGCGCGTCGACGAGGTCGGCAACGGCTGGAAGGTGGCGATGACCACGCTGCTGCACGAGCGCGGCGCGGCCGAGGGAGCGGGCAGCAGCGCCGGCACGTCGCTGGAGGACCGGGTCGAGGCGCTGATCGCGCTGGCGAAGAAGATGCGCCGCAACGGCAAGCCCGCCTGGGACGACCCGGTCCTGCGCGACCGGATCGTTGAGCTCGCCATCCGCGTCGAGGGCCTGCGCCAGACGGCGCGGCGCGCCCGCGTCGAGGCGCTGTGCGACCACCCGATGCGCATTCCCCTGCAGGGCAAGCTGCTGATGAGCGAGCTGACGCAGGACATCGCCGCCACCGCGCTGGAGGTCGAGGGCGCCTACGCGTCGCTGTACCTGAACGACGAGCGCGCCCCGGACGGCGGGGAATGGCCGCTGTCGTACATGAACTCCTACGGCATCACGATCGCCGCCGGCACCAGCGAGATCCAGCGCAACATCCTGGGCGAGCGCGTGCTGGGCCTGGCCAAGTCGAAGTAGCGCGGCGGGAGAAGAGAGCACATGGCACAGCCAAGGAACTTCGGCTTCGGCGAGGAGGAGCAGATGATCCGCGACTCGGCGCGCAAGCTGCTGCGCGAGAACGCGGGAATCGAGAAGCTGCGCCGGCTGGTCGCGCGCGACCACCGCGCGGCCTACGAGAGCCCGACGCCCCCCGCCGATTATGACGAGCCGCTGTGGCGGCAGATGGTCGAGCTCGGCTTCGCCTCGCTGGCGGTTCCCGAGGCAGCCGGCGGCGCCGGCATGAAGATGGTGGCGGTGGCGGCGCTGGCGGAGGAGGCGGGCCGCGCCGCCCTGCCCTCGCCGCTGATCGCCACCCTGCTGGCCAGCTGCGTTCTGCGCCAGGCGGCCGGCGACGGCGCCCGCTCCGCGCTCCAGCGCATCGCCGCCGGCGAGCCCGGCTCGCTCGCGGTCACGAACGGCGACGGATCGTGGGAGCCGGGCGATACCGACGTGACGGCGAAGGCGCGCCGACGGCGGCGTCGTTCTCGACGGCGTCGCGTACTTCGTGCAGGACGCCCGCAAGGCGTCGTTCTTCGTCGTCTCGGCGCGCGGCGACGGCGGCGTCGGCCTGTACGCGGTCGACGCCGACGCGCCGGGCGTGACGATCCGGCCCGACCACATCGTCGACCTCACCCGCGACCAGGGCCGCGTCGAGCTGCGCGACGTGCGCGTCGCCGCCGAGCGGGTCGTCGCGCCGGCCGGCCGCGGCGACGAGGTGCTGAGCCGCGCCACGCCCGCCCTGCTCACCATCGTCGCCGCCGACATGTGCGGCGCCGGCGAGTGGCAGCTCCAGACGACGGCGGAGTACGCGCAGGTGCGCAAGCAGTTCGACCACCCGCTCGGCTTCTTCCAGGCGGTGAAGCACCCGCTGGTCAACATGATGGTCGAGATCGACCGCGCCCGTTCGCTCGTCTACGACGCGGCCTGCGCGATCGACACCGAGCCGGACGGCGCCGAGCGCCGCGCCCGCATGGCGAAGTCGGCCGCCTCGGACATGGCCGCCTTCTGCTGCGGCCGCTCGGTGCAGCTGCACGGCGGCATCGGCTTCACCTGGGAGTGCGACGTACACATCTACTTCAAGCGCCAGAAGCACAACCAGATGCTGCTCGGCGACGGCACCTACCAGCGCGAAAAGCTGGCGGCGCTGCTCTGACGCCCGAGACGCTTCGCGATCGTCCAGGCTGGTGAGTCCGAGTCGACGGACTCGGATGGGAGAGGGTCAGGGTGAGGGTGAGGGGTAGAATGTCCGCGGCCGCAGGACGCCTCCACTCACCAGACCGATGCGCCAAGACGCCGAGGCGAAGAGGTAGAGGAGTCGTCCAATCCCCCCCAGCCCTCTCCATCCGAGGCTGTCGATTTTCTCCTGGCGAGAGAAGCGACTCCGCCTTCCCCCTTTGAAAAGGGGGATTGAGGGGGATTTGTCCGAACGAATCCATCTCAAAATCCCCCCTGACCCCCCTTTTCCAAAGGGGGAATCTCGACCCTCGAGAAAATCGACAGCCCCATCCCCGGGAGAGGGAGGGGACGGAAAGGGAGCGAAGCAGCTGGCGCGGCTCGTCGTGGCTTCGCCGCGAGCCCCCGCGGATCACGCGGCCGCCGGCTCCTCCTCCGTCGCCTGCGCCAGCAGCCACACCGCGCTCACCGACACGCCGAAGCCGATCGCGGCGAAGATCAGATAGCGGAACCCGGTGACGCCGGGGGGCATCGGGTTGACCATCGGAAAGCGGACGAGGTTGATGGTCACCAGCACGGCGTAGGCGATGCCCATCGGCAGAGCGAAGCGGCGCACGCGCCACAGGCCGTACGCGTAGACGAGCATGTAGGCGCCGACCAGCGGGGCGAGAACGATCATCGGCGCCCCCGTCAGCATGCTGCCGAAGAAGACGAGGCCGCGGCCGGCCCCGAGCGGCTTGAACACGTCGGTCAGCGCGCGCAGGGCCATCAGGACCGCAATCACACGCAACGCAGTCGTACGCCGATCCACGACGGCACCCGTCACGCGCCCTGCGGGCCGCGGATCAGATGCCCCGGCAGGGCGCCGGTCGGCTCGCCGTCCTCGAAGATCGGGACGCCGTCCACGATCGTCATCCGGTAGCCGCGCGCCTTCTGGATCAGGCGCCGGCCGCTCGCCGGCAGGTCGAAGACCATGCGCGGCGCGTCCATCGACAGGGCGTCGAGGTCGATCAGGTTGACGTCGGCCTTCAGGCCCGGGGCCAGCAGGCCGCGGTCGTTCAGCCCGTAGACCTCGGCGGTGCCGCGCGTCTGGCGCCGCACCATGAACTCCAACGGCAGCCGCTCGCCGCGCCGGCGGTCGCGCACCCAGTGCGTGAGCAGGAAGGTCGGCGTACCGGCGTCGCAGATGATGCCGCAGTGGGCGCCGCCGTCGCTGAGACCGAGCACCGTCTGCGGGTGCAGCAGCATCTCGCGGATCGGCTCGAAGTCGACGTCGGCGTAGTTGAGCAGCGGGAAGTACAGCAGCGCGCGGCCGTCCTGCTCGAGCAGCAGGTCGTAGGCGATCTCGCGCGGGCTCTTGCCGGCGCGCTCGGCCATGGCGGCGACGCTCTTCTCCGGTGCCGGCTCGTAGTCGGGCGGATCGCCGAGCGGGAAGAGCTTGTGGAAGGCGCCGGCGACGATGGCGGCGACCGGGTTGGTGAACTGCACCTCCTCGCCGAGAATGCGCTGCCGCACCTCCGGCCGGCGCATCTCGCGCACGCGCTCCTCGAGCGGCAGGTGGGCGATGGCGCGGTAGGTCCGGTGCGACACGAACGGGTGCGCCGTGCTCTGCGAGGCCCATCAGCAGGCCGGTCGGACGCGCCGCGATCTGCGGCGTGATGCGCGCGCCGGCGGCGTTGGCCCGCTCCGTCGCGGCCAGCAGGCGCCGCCACTGCAGGGGATCGAGGTCGTTCTGCAGCAGGGCGAAGGTGATCGGCCGCCCGGTCTCGCGCGAGAGGCGCTCCATCCACGCCAGCTCGCTCTCCTCGGGCATCAGGTCGGAGGCCATCTCGAAGACGCCGCGGCCGGCCTGGCCGAGGGCGCGGCCGATGCCGAGCAGCTCGTCCTCGCCGGCGAAGGTGCCGGGCACGGGCTCGCCGTCGACGGCGCGGTGCAGCATGGTGCGCGAGGTGGTGAAGCCGAGCGCGCCGGCCGCGATGCCTTCGCGCACGATGCGCGCCATGCCGGCGATGTCTTCCGCCGTCGCCTTCTCGTTCTTCGCGCCGCGCTCGCCCATCACGTAGGCGCGCACGGCGCCGTGCGGCACCTGCGACGCGACGTCGAGCGCGCGCGGCATCGCCTCGAGCGCGTCGAGGTACTCCGGGAAGCTCTCCCACGACCAGCGGATGCCCTCGGCCAGGGCGGTTCCGGGGATGTCCTCCACCCCCTCCATCAGCCCGATCAGCCAGTCGTGGCTGTCCGGCTTCGCCGGCGCGAAGCCCACCCCGCAGTTGCCCATGACGACAGTGGTCACGCCGTGCCAGCAGGACGGCGTCAGGTACGGATCCCAGGTCACCTGGCCGTCGTAGTGGGTGTGGATGTCGACCCATCCGGGGGTCACCAGCAGCCCTCGCGCGTCGACCTCGCGCCGCCCGGCCCCCGCCGCGCCGCCGACCGCGGCGATGCGGCCGCCGTCGACCGCGACGTCGCCCTGGCGCGCCGGCGCGCCGGTGCCGTCGACGATCGTGCCCCCTCGAATCACCAGATCGTGCATGGAGTGGCTCCTTCCCCGGATGATGTCCGCCCACCCTACAAGAACCCTCCCCGGTCGGCAAAGAACGGAGAAATCCGATCGCCACGGGTGGGGTTCCGCCGCGGCGCGCGCTATGGTTTCTCGATCGCATGACGGAGAGCCCGGCCAGCGCCCTTCCCCGGCTGTCCTCGCGCTACGCGAAGCTCGCCTGGGGAACCCTCGCCTTCAACCTGCTCGTCATCCTGTGGGGCGCCTTCGTGCGCGCCACCGGATCGGGAGCGGGCTGCGGCAGCCACTGGCCGCTCTGCAACGGCGAGGTCGTGCCCCACTCGCCCGCCGTCGCCACCCTGATCGAGCTCGGCCACCGCCTGACCAGCGGAGTCGCCCTGCTGCTCATCGCCGCTCTCGTGATCGGCGCTTGGCGCGTCTACCCGCGCGGTCACCGCGTCCGACGTGCCGCCGCGGCGTCCGGTCTGCTCATCCTGAGCGAGGCCCTCATCGGGGCGGGGCTCGTCCTCCTCGAGCTGGTGGCGCACAACGCCTCGGCGGCGCGCGGCTTCTGGGTGGCCGGCCATCTCCTCAACACCTTCCTGCTGGTCGCGGCGCTGACCCTGACCGCTTGGTGGGCCTCGGGCGGCGCGGAGGTGCACCTGCGCCGCAACGGGGCGCTCGCCGCCGTGCTCGGCGCCGGGCTCGCCGGCCTCCTGCTTCTCGGCATCAGCGGTGCCGTCACCGCCCTGGGCGACACGCTCTTCCCGGCCTCGAGCCTCGCCGAGGCGGAGGCGCAGACCTTCTCCGACACCGCGCACGTGTTCGTCCGCCTGCGCATCTGGCATCCGACCCTGGCCATCCTGCTCGCCGTGTATGTCCTGTTCGCCGCCTGGCGCGCGGCGACCGACGCGGCGGCGACCGATACGACGCGCCGCCTGGCGCTCGGGCTGCTCGGCCTCTACCTGCTGCAGCTCGTCGTCGGCTCGATCAACGTCGGCCTGCTCGCCCCCGTCGGCCTGCAGCTGATCCACCTGCTGCTCGCCGACCTGGTGTGGATCACGCTTGTCCTGCTCGCCGCCAGCGCCCTCGCCGCGCCGCCCTCCCCGGCGACGGACGGCCGAATGGCGGAACGACCTGTCTTCGAATCCTCCCCGGCAGGTTGATCAGCGCCGCCGGCACGATCAGGTTGCAGGCCTTGCGGGGACGCACGGCCCTCGCCACAGACAAACACCAACGGAACAATGCCCTGGCCCTCCCTATCAATTTCCTCTATAAGCTCCTCTAACCGCGTGGCCCTTGCTTTGTGGCCGGGGTCGGAGAAGAAGTCGGATGGCCAGCGCGAAAGCTTCCCGGAGATCGAGCGTGCCCAAAATCAGAGGCCTGCGCACCGCGCTTGCGCTTTGCCCCCTGCTCTCTCCTCGTGCTCCCACCCGGCGCACGCGGCGGCGAACCCCGCCGACGCGAAGTCCTCGCCAAGCCGCCGCCGGCCCTTCCCGCGCCGCCGTGGAGGCGGAGTTCGACGAGGCGTTCGCAAACCAGCCGGCCGGATTTCCAGATCCGCTGGAGAAGATGAACCGCGGCACTCTGGCGCTCAACCAGGGGCTCGACCACTGGATCTTCAACCCGATCACCAAGACCTATCAGTTCCTGCTTCCCGAGCCGGCGAGACTGAGCGTGAGGCGGGTGCTGGCGAATCTGAACTCGCCCTCGGTCATGGCGAACGACCTGCTCCAGCGCGAGTGGAAGGACGCCGGCGTAACCGTCGCCCGCTTCGCGGTCAACACGACCTGCGGCTGGCGGGGATCTTCGACCCGGCCAAGTCCTGGGGCCTGCAACCGCACTCCTCCGACTTCGGCCAGACCCTGGCCCTGGCCGGCGTTCCGAGCGGCGCCTACCTCGTCCTGCCGGTGCTCGGGCCGACCACCGTGCGGGACGGTTTCGGCAACATCGTCGATCTGATGTTCCGTCCCATGACCTACCTGCTCGGCCCCGTCGACCAACTCTTCTTCAGCACCATTCAGGGCGGCAGTGCCGGGTTGGCGGCGCGCGACGAGCATTCCAAGGAGCTGCAGACGCTCGAGGCGTCGTCGATCGACTTCTACGCGGCGCTGCGCAACGCATTCTACCAGAACCGCACCGCGGAGATCTGGGCGCGCCGAGAAGACCACCGCCCGCCATCGACCGCCGGCGCTCCCAGCGCCGCGCCGGAAGGCGTTCATTTGGCGGCCGGAGACCTCTGATCGCCGCCTACGACTGGCTCGGCGTGGCCGGCGGCCATCTCGTCGATCTTCTTCCGAACGCTGGCCACGAGGGCGTCGAACCCGTCGCGTTTCAGCACCGCGGCGTACTCGGATCGGCGCAGCGCCACCTCGCTCACGGTTCCCTTCAGGTAGACGTCGATGATCTTCCAGCCGTCGTCCGCCTTTCGCATCCGGTAGCTCAGATCGACGGGTTCCCGCTGTGGGTCGATGACCTTGGTGCGCACCAGCACCGTATCGCTGCCGCCGGTCTCCTCGCCGAGCACTTCGAACTTCTGTCCCGACCAGTGGTCGAAACGCGAGGCATAGTTTGCGGTCATGTACGTCTCGAACAGCTCGTACCAGTGCGCCTTCTGCTCGTCGCTGAGACCGAGCCACGAGCGCCCTATCGCCATCCGCGCCATGTAGTCCAGGTCGAACGCCCCCTTGAGAATCGGAGACAGCTTCTCGAAGCGGCCCTGGTAGCCGAGCTCGCTCGACTGCCGGAGAACGTCGACCAACGAGTCGTCGAGCCGCGCGATCGCCTTCTGGGCGTCGGTGGGCGCCTCGTCCGACCGCGCCACTGGAACGAGCGCCAGCAGCGCCGCAGCAGCAATCCCCAACACTGTTCCTCTCGTCAAGACGGAACCCTCCCCTCGAGCTCGTTGCAGACGGGAAGTCACCTTACCATGCGAGTTGCCGGACGCCAGCCCGCTCCGCCGCCCGAGGTCGAGCTCTCCCGCCCCTTCCAATCGACGGCGGGGCGGCGGATCTGCTAGCTTCCGCGCGGCGTCGAATCCACAGCGGCCAACAGGCATCGGAGCGCACATGACCCTCTCAACGTCGCAGGCGCATTCCCGTCTCGGGCAGGCTCGGGCATGACCTCGCGCTTTCCAGAAGCGGCCGAGTGGCTGGAAGCCGACGGCCTGGGAGGCTTCGCCTCCGGCACCGCGAGCGGCATCCGCACCCGTCGCTACCACGCCCTGCTGCTCGTCGCCGCCACGCCTCCGACCGGGCGAATCGTCCTGGTGAACGGCTTCGACGCGTGGATCGAGACGCCGAACGGCCGCTTCGCCCTGTCGTCGCAGGCGTACGGGCCGGACGTCACGCATCCCGACGGCGCCCGGCACATCGAGGCGTTCGAGCCCGAGCCGTGGCCGCGCTGGACCTTCCGGTTCGAGGACGGAACGGTCGTCGAGCACGAGGTCTTCGTGCGCCGCGACTCGGCGCTGTGCGCCCTCTCCTGGCGCCTGCGCGAGCGCGTGGAGAACGTGAAGCTGAGCGTGCGCCCGTTCCTCTCCGGACGCGACTACCACTCTCTTCACCACGAGAACCCGGCCTTTCAGTTCGACGCCGAGGAGCACGGCGAACGCGTCACCTGGCACCCGTACCCCGGAATTCCGCCCGTGCTGGCGGCGTCGAACGGGGCCTACGCGCATCAGCCCGAATGGTTCCGCAACTTCCTCTACGCCGAGGAGAGGGCGCGCGGCCTCGATTGCGCCGAGGACCTCGCCTCGCCGGGCCTCTTCCACTGGGATCTGGCGAACGGCGAAGCGGTCTGGATCCTGGCCGCGGGCGGTCACGAGGGAGGCGCGCTGCGCCCGGACGAGGCGGCGGCATCTTGCCTGAAGCGCCTGCGCGCCGCCGAGAAGCGGCGCCGCAAGTTCCCCACCCGGGTGCACCGAGCGGCCGACGCCTACGTCGTTCGGCGGCGGCGCGGCAAGACGATCGTCGCCGGCTACCCATGGTTCACCGACTGGGGACGCGACACCTTCATCGCCCTGCGCGGCCTGTGCATCGCCGGCGGCCGCCTCGACGACGCGCGCGACATCCTCGTCGAGTGGGCCGGCGCCGTGTCGGAGGGCATGCTGCCGAATCTCTTCGTCGACGCGGGCGACGCGCCGGAGTTCAACTCGGTCGACGCCTCCCTCTGGTACATCGTCGCGGTGCACGACTTTCTGCGCGCCGCCGAGGCGGGAAAGGGCAAGCTGACGAAGCGCGACCAGCAGGCGTTGCGCGGGGCGGTCGAGGCGATCCTGGCGGGCTACGCCGGCGGCACCCGGTATGGAATCCGCTGCGACGCCGACGGATTGCTGGCGGCGGGCCAGCCCGGCGTTCAGCTCACCTGGATGGACGCCAAGGTCGGCGACTGGGTGGTGACGCCGCGCATCGGCAAGCCGGTCGAGATACAGGCCCTGTGGTTGAACGCGCTGCGCATCGGCAGCACCTTCTCGGACCGCTGGGGCGCCGCGTTCGATCGCGGTCGCGACAGCTTTCGGCAGCGCTTCTGGAACGAAGGCGGCGGCTGTCTGTACGACGTCGTCGACGCCGATCACGAGGCCGGCAAGGTCGACGCCTCGTTCCGGCCCAACCAGATCTTCGCCGTCGGCGGGCTGCCCTTCGCCGTTTTGGAAGGCGACCAGGCCAGGAAGGTGGTCGACGCGGTCGAGGCGCGCCTGCTGACGCCGCTCGGCCTGCGCTCCCTCGCTCCGGGCGAGCCGGGCTACACCGGGCACTACCAGGGCGGCGTGCGCGAGCGCGACGGCGCCTACCACCAGGGCACGGTGTGGCCCTGGCTCCTCGGCCCCTTCGTCGAAGCCTGGGTCCGCGTGCGCGGCTCGAGTGCCCAGGCGAAGCGAGAAGCGCGCGCGCGGTTCCTGGAGCCGATCCTCGCCCATCTGGATGAAGCCGGCCTCGGCCACATCTCCGAGATCGCCGACGGCGACCCGCCCCACACGCCGCGCGGCTGCCCGTTCCAGGCGTGGTCCGTCGGCGAAGCGCTGCGCCTGGACCAGGTCGTGCTGGCCAAGTAACGGCGCAGCTCAAGGACGTCGGCTTCGCGCCTATCCGAATAATCCAAACCAGTTCGTCATCAGCTGCGGTTCGCGAAAAGAGGAACGCAAAAATGCGCCCAAGGACACGAAGGTCACGCTCTATCTCCGTCAGCTTCGCCTTTTCCGAAGAGAAATTCGGATCACCTCTCCACTTTTTGTCTTCGTGACCTTCGTGTCCTTCGTGGTTGCATTTTTCGTCCTTCTTCGGTCGAGCATGAGTAACTTCCTGGTGAATTCTTCCGGATCGAGCCGTCATGGTCAGTCGCGCGGGCGCACCGATACGTGGCGGTTGCCGCGCTCGTAGAAGCGCCACGGCTTCTCCGCCCAGCAGCCGGCGTAGTCGACGTTGATGCGCGGTGAGCGTCCGATGCGGCCGGCCGGGTGGTCGGGCTGCTCGAGGAAGAGCCGGTCGCCGCACAGATCGCGACCGTAGTCCGCGCCGGTGATCGCCAGCGCCTGCGCCAGCTTGCCCGGCCCGTTGGTCAGCTGGCGCGAATCGGCCGGCTGGTTGCGCCGCCGCGCCATCAGGTCCAACCCCCGCGCCGGCTCGAGCGCCCGCACCAGCACGGCGTGCGGCTCGCCGGCGGCGGCGACGACGATGTTCATCGCCCAGCTCGTTCCGTACAGAAGGAAGACGTAGGCGTGACCCGGCGGACCGAACATCGCCGCCGTGCGTTTGGTCAGGCCGCGCGAGCTGTGCGCCGCCAGATCCTGCGGGCCGCGGTACGCCTCCGCCTCGACGATTCGCCCGGCCGCCTCGCCCGCGGCGCTGCGGTGGACGAGGACCTTGCCGATGCACTCGCGCGCCACCACCAGCACCGGCCGCGCATAGAAGTCGCGCGGCAGCTTAGTGCCCGGTTTCACGTATTTCTTCCTCTCCCGGATGAGGCTGTCGATAATGCGGACACATCCTTCGAGGGTCAGGGTGAGCGGACAAAGTCCTTTGAAATAACGCCCGGCGGCCAGGCTGAGCTCGTCGAAGCCTCGTCTGGGAAAATCGACAGTCTCGGATGGGAGAGGATCGAGGTGAGGGGGATCTGATGGCGCCGCAGGCCACAATCGTCTCGGCCTGTTCAATGCTGTCACGGAAGACGAGATCGCTTATGGCTTCACCATGCGTTCATCAACTCATCCGACCGCTCCCATCCGGGAGAAGGAACCCGGCAGGCACGGCCTCGCCCGGCGGCCGGCGCCGACCCGACGCGCCTCAAGCTTCGCGCACCGCGTTCTTGCCGCACTCCGGGCAGCAGTGCACCTCGCGCGCGACGCCGCCCAGCTCCGGATCGACCCGCGCCGCCTCCTCGGGGCTGGTCGGCTCCGCGACCTTGACCGCGTGCTGGTTCATGGCGACGCCGCAGTCGGGACAGTTCATCTTCGCCATCGCCCTTCCTCCCGCTCACTCGAGGGGGACGTTCTCGCGCCCGTAGCGCAGCGTCTTCGCCATCCAGATCAGCTCCTTGATGAACTGGTCGGCGCGCCGCGTGAAGGCCGGCTCGGCCAGCTCGCCGGCGTCGTCGAACACCGAGCCGATCGAGCCGAAGTTGACGTCCCAGAAGATGTTGACCAGACCCAGCTCGCGCAGCACCGGAAGGAGATTCTGAATGACCCGCGCGCCGCCGAAGGGGCCGGCGGAGACGCCGACGATACCAGCCGCCTTGTGGATGTACTCCTTCAGGCAGCTGTCGAGAACGTGCTTCAGCAGGCCCGGGAAGCTGTGGTTGTACTCGGGCGACACGATCACCAGTGCGTCGGCGCCGGCCATCTTCTCCGCGAAGCCGGCGTCCTTGATCGCCTCGCCGGCGTCGTCGACGGGAAGCGGCAGCCCGGCGATGTCGATCAGCTCGGTGCTCACGCCGTCGCGCTTGCCGAGCTCGGCGACCATGAAGCGCGCCGCGTGCTCGCTCATGCGCCCCTTGCGAGGTGTTCCGAGAATCACCGGGATGCTCAGAGAACGTTGCCCAGCCATGGAAACCGCCTTTGCGATCGCTTCAGCGCGGCGACAGGATGACCACCGGAATGTCGCGCTCGGTGCGCGCCTGATAGTCGGCGTAGTCGCGGTACATCTCGAGCAGACGCGGCCAGTACGCCTGCTTCTCGGCCGCCGTGGCGGTGGCCGCGCGCATCGGCCGCACCTCGCTGCCGATCTGCACCTCGACATCGGGATGGGCCCGCAGGTTCAGGTACCAGAGCGGGTGGTGATCCATGCCGCCCTTCGACGCGACGGTGATCACCTTGTCGCCGTCGCGCAGGTACAGCAGCGGCGAGACGCGCGGCTTGCCGGTCTTGCGTCCGGTCGTGGTGAGCAGCATCACCGGCGCACCGCGCAGGAACTTACCGCCCAGCTTGCCGCCCGTGGCGCGGTAGGCCCACGTGTTGAGCCGGCTCATCAGCTTGATGATCGGGTTGGCGATCGCCACCTCGGTCTTCGTGAACGGTCTCGGCTGTGCCATGCGCCTTCCTAGCGCGATTTCACTCGCGCGGCCAAACGGGGCGCCGCTTCTCGAGGAATGCGGCGAAGCCCTCGGCCATCTCAGGCGACAGGATGGAGCGGCGGAACAGGCCGGCATCCGGGCTCGGCAGGCGGCGGTTTAGATCCCCCTTCACCATCGCCCGCGCCTTCGGCGCCGTCAGGCGGATCTGCTCGAGAGTCCACTCGACCTGCGCGGCGAGCTGGTCGTGAGGAACGACCTTGGCGACAAGCCCCAGCGCCGCCGCTTCGCGCGCGTCGATCGCGGCGCCGGTGAAGAGCAGGTACTTGGCCGCGCCGATGCCGACGAACTCGGCCAGGCGCGAGGCGATCCACGGATCGGGCACGCCGCGCCGCAGCTCGGGGGCCCGGAAGGTGGCGCGATCGGAGGCGACGGCGAGGTCGCTGAACAGCACCAGGTTGAGCCCGCCGGCGTGGCACAGGCCGTTGACGGCGGCGACGACGATCTTGCGGCACTGTTCGAGGTGGCGGAACGGAAAGTGATCGGTGGGGTCGAGCTCCTGCGCCAGGCCGTGCGGATCCTCGCTCTCGCCGCTCATGTCCCCGCCGACGGCGAAGACGTCGCCGCTGCCGGTGAGGCACAGAACGTCGAGCTCGGCGTCGGCGTCGGCGAGGATGGCCGCCCGCTTGAGGCCGCGGTACATGTCCTGCGTGATCGCGTTGCGCTTCGCGGCGCGGTCGATCTGCACGCGCAGAACACGGTCGGCGATGGTCGCCCTCAGGTACCTGGTGCCCAGGTCGACGGATCTCTCGCCCACGCTCACAGCCCCTTCGGCCGGGTGCCGATCACTTCCCGGCGCGCCAGCTCGGCGATCTCCTCGTCCGTCAGCCCGAGGACCTCGCGCAGGATCTCCTCGCTGTGCTGGCCGAGCGTCGGCGCCGGCGTGCGCAGCCAGCGCTCGACGCTGGCGTAGCGGAACGGCAGCATCGGCATCGGATGCGCGCCGACGACCGGATGGTCGCACGTTTCGAAGAAGCCGCGCGCCGCCATCTGCGGGTGGCGGCTGGTCGCGCGCGGGTCGAAGACCGGGGCCGCGGGCACGCCGGCCGCGATCAGCCGCGCCACCGCATCCTCGAGGTCCTGCTCGGCCGCCCAGTCGCGCAGCGCCGCGTCGATGCGATCGTGCGCCGCGCGGCGCCCGTCGCGCCGGTCGAGACGCGCGTCATCCGCCCAGGCCGGGCGGCCGAGCTCGCCTTTCAGGGCTTCCCAGTGCGCGTCGGTCGCGACGGAGAGCGCCAGCCAGCGATCCTCGCCGCGGCACGGGTAGAGCCCCTGCGGCGCCGCCGCCGCGGAGCGATTCCCCTCGCGGCCGATGAGGTTGCCGTAGGCGGTGAGCTCGATCACCTGCTCGGCGGCGGCGTTGAGCGCCCCCTCGACCATCGGCACCTCGACGTGCACGCCGCGGCCGGTGGCGTCGCGCTCGGCGAGGGCGACGAGCAGGGCGAAGGCGCCGTGCATGCCGGCCAGAGGGATCGCACGGCCCGCGTTGGATGCGCGGCTGATCGTCGGCGTGGCCGGTCACCCACGCCAGGCCGCTGATCTGCTCCATCGTCTGCGCGAAGCCGACGTGATCGCGCCACGGGCCCGAGATGCCGAAGGCCGGCATGCGCACCAGCACGGCGCGCGGGTTGATGGCGCGGAAGCTCTCCCCGTCGAGCCCGAAGCCTTCGAGGACGCGCGGGCTGTAGTTCTCGATCAGCGCGTCGGACACCGCGATCAGCCGCTTGGCCAGATCGAGCCCCTGCGGGTCGGCCAGGTTGAGCGTCAGCCCGCGTTTGTTGGCGTTGGCGGCGAGGCAGAACGGGCTGTACTCCCACCAGCAGTCGCGGCCGCGGAACAGGCCGCCGGCGAAGCGGCCGCCGTCGGGCTTCTGGATCGATTCCAGATGGATGACGTCGGCCCCCAGCGCCGCCAGGACCTGCGCCGCCGACGGGCCCGCCCACCAGTTGGTCATGTCGACGACGCGCACGCCGGCGAGCGGCGGCGGCGGCGGACCGCTCGCCTGCGGCACCTCGCGGCGGCGCGGCTCGACGCGGCCGGCGTGCTCGCCCAGGCGCGGCGCCGGGCGCGCCGGCGGCGGCCGGCGGCCGTCGATCTCGTACGGCGGGCGCGGATGCTCGAACGCCCCGGACGGATCCGCGCACGTAGATGCCGCGCGCCACCAGGTGCTCGTGGCGCCGCACCGAGTCGCCGTCGTGCACCGGCGCCACGGGGATGCGCAGCGCCGCGGCGCGCTCCACGAGCTCCGCCGTCGTGTGCCGCGTCGTGTAGGCGTGCACGATCGCGTTCCACTCGTCGAAGCGCCGGCTGCGCCCGAATGCCAGGGCCAGCTCCTCGTCGCCGAGCAGGTCGGGCCGCTCGATGAGGAGCAGGAAATCCCGGAACTGCTGCCCGGTGTTGGTGTTGAAGCCGACCCATCCGTCGGCGGTCGGCTCGATCGACGGCGTCTCCAAGGTGCGCGCCGGCGACGTCAGAGGCGGCCGGCCGAAGAGGCTGTGGAAGAGATCGAGGAAGGTGCTGCCGCCGAGCGAGATCGCCTCGAGCAGGGAGACGTCGACATGCTCGCCGTGCCCGGTGCGCCGAGCGCGCCGCACCGCCGCCAGAGCGCCGACGGCCGCGAAGGCGCCCCCGAGCCACTCCGTGATGCGGCCGCCCGCCTGGAAGGGCTCGCGTTCGGCGCGGCCGCGAACGCCGATGGAGCCGGACTCCGCCTGCAGGGTGAACTCCGTCCACGGCCGGTGCGTCCACGGTCCGCCGCGCCCGAAGGGCGAGATCGACAGCAACGTCAGCGCCGGGAATCTCTCCGGCAGCTTCGCCTCCTCGATGCGGCCGGGCGCGAAGCTCTCCACGACCAGATCGGCGCCGGCGATCAGCGCCGCGATCGCGGCGTCCTCCGGAGCGCCGATCACGGAGCGCTTCGACGCGTTGAGGAACTGGAAGAGGGCGCCGTCGCGGCCGCGCAGATCGGCACCGGTCGCCGACCAGCGGCGCAGCGGATCGCCGTCCGCGCTCTCGACCTTGATCACGTCGGCGCCGGCGTCGGCGAGCAGCTTCGTGCAGTAGGGACCGGCGATCTCGGTGGAGAAGTCGATTACCCGGATGTCGCGCAGGCCGTGCATCTCGAACCGAGTTCAAATCTCGCCGGCGCCCCTTTGTCAAAGGCCCGGGTGCCGCCCCCAGCGCCCCGTCCCCCGCTCGCTTTCGCGGGTCGGCAGCATGCGATGGTCAGGTGCGCAAGCGAGATAGTTTGGATAGAAGGTCACTTGCGCACTGCGCTTCGGATCGACCCGCCGTGTCGACGACGACTCTTTCGACGGTCCAGTCGTGGTACTCGCGATTCTCGACTTCGTCCCACGTAGGAAGCCTCAGACCCGCCACCTCTGAAGCCCGCGTCTCCACTCTGAGGCGATGTTCCCCGATCTCGGAGCAAATGACCTCGATGTTGATGCTGGCGGCCTCCGCCTCGCGTGCAACCTGCTCCCATTCCCGCCGCGTCAGCTCGATCGGGTTGCACGAGTCCGCGACGACGCTCAGTCCCAGGCGCAGATTGTCGGACGCGATTCTGTAGGCGAGGCGGTAGCCCTCGCCCCCGACCTCGACGGAACAAATGTCCCGCAATGCCTGCTCGATGGTGTCCACACGCAGATAGACGGCACCGAGTTGGCGCGCGAGCCATTGCGAGAGCGTGGATTTGCCACTCCCCGGAAGTCCCGAGAAAATGTACAGGATCGGTCTCTCGAGCTCTGGTTCACGCACGGCCGTGCCCTTTGCTCGCCCGACGACTCGCCCGTCAGCCGCGCGCGTCCTTTCGCGCATGCCTTGGGAGCGCCGGCCGGGCGATCCTCATTTCACCCGAAAGACACCTCTGACAAGCCGGATCTGGCCCTCCTGAAGACTGCGCCGCGCGTTCCCGGCCTTTTGCGCGAGATCGTCGACGTACACCCCCAGGGTCAGCGGACTCGGCGCGGCGGTTGCGGTAGTCCTGCTCAAATGAGCGTCGCTGGTATCCTCGAAGAGTTCAGCGACGAATCCACTCGCGCCGAGAACCGAGCGAATCTCTTCCGCAGAAACAAGGAAGCTGTCGGCAGGATCGGTCGCCCACGGAAGCGGAAAATAGGACGTCGCCGCTTCCCCGGCAGCCATCTCCTGGAAGGCGTACCGGCCGCACGGCTTGAGGACTCGGCAGATCTCCCGGTAGAGCTTCTGCTTGTCCGCGATGTTCATGCCGACATTTTGCATCCAGACGACATCAAACGAATCGTCGGGGAAGGGCAGATCGAGAGCGCTGCCCTTGTGCACTTCGATTCGGTCGTCGAGGCCGGTCAGCCGATTCAGCAGTACCGCACCGGCGCGGAAATCGGGCGACAATTCGAGGCAGTCGACGCGGCAGCCGAGCACGGAAGCGAGCAGCCGGGCGGAACCCGCCAGCCCAGCTCCAATATCGAGAACGCGATCTTCGGCCCGAATCTGCGCCAGCTCCATCAACTCGCGTGAGGCGCGGAGTCCGCCCGTGTGGAAATGATCGAGCGCCCCCAGCTCCTCGGGGGACAGGCGTTGCTCGGGATTCAAACCCGCCGCGCGCACGGCCGCCAGGATTCGCGCCTCGATGTCGCGGGCCGAATAGTGTGCTTCCAGACTAACCATAAACGACCCCTCCTGAAGATCCGACGTGTTCGGCACGCGCCGGTTGCGCGCCACGGGCGCTGCGCTGGCCATCACGCCCGGGCCCTGATCGGCATCGCTCACCCCGACTTTCGCGAGTCTCTCGAACGCCAGGCCCGCGAGCTCCATCTGGTGCCACGGAATTTCTGGTAGCTTGGTGTGGAGAACGCTCGACTCGGCCAGGCAGGGGAGGAATGTGTGTCCAAGCTCCGCGTTCCTGGTTCGGCCCGGCGCTGAAAGACCGCATCGCGTTCAATCCCTCTCTCGTCAAGCCCGACCTCGCGCCGTAGCGACCGTACGGATTACGGCCGCTCCTTACGAGCCCGAGCCCGGGTCAAAGCTCTCCAGAGCCGGTCAGCGTTGCGGGGCGAACGCAACAAATGCGCTGTCTCCCGCAAGCTGCGGAGCTCCGCGGCGGACACCAGTGCGACGTCCTCGGCCCCGCGACGGGTGATGATCACCACCTCATTGTCCTTTGCCGCTGCATCGCACAGCTTCGCCAGCTCCGCCCTCGCTTGGGTGTACGTCGTTTGAATCGCCATCAGCGTACAGGAAGTCCGCACAATTCGAGCTCCGCCGTCAAGTGCTCGAAAAGGCGCCAGAGGCGGAGCACCGATACCGAGCAGCAACCAACCTCGCGGGCGTGCAGCGCAGGAGCGGCGAAACGGAATCACGAGGACTCACGTCGAGATTGCGGAGACGTGATGTCGGGCCGGACTGCAGCGGATTGAACCATACCGCTGACTCACGGCTCATCGTTCAGAAGGTCCTTGCCGAGGCACACGCTGGTCTCCGGCGAGAGGCGGTACTCCCCGAACAGGGGGATCGGCTGGAAGCCCATCGTCCGATAGAGCGCGAGCGCGGCCGTCTGCCGGATACCAGTCTCGAGAACGAGTCGCCTCACGCCGAGCGCGCGTGCTTCCACCTCGAGCGCGGCCAGGAGCCGCCGCCCGAGACCGCTTCCACGCGCGATGGGTCGCACGTACATCCGCTTGACCTCGGCCGTCTCGACGTCGAGGAGCCGAACGGCACCGCAGCCGACCGGCATTCCCGCGCGGTAGACCACGAGGAAGACGCCGCGGCCCTCGGTCACCTCATCGGGATCCAGGCGAAAGTGGTTCGCCCCCGATTCGGGATAGAGGCCGGTCAACTCGGCGTTCAACGAGTCGATGAGTTCACGGCTCGCCGCGTCGGTCAGCTCGGTGCGCACCACGGTGACGGTATCTGAAGTCATGGTTTCCGGGATCGCGGTCGGCCTGGTGCCGTTCGGGCGCCGGGTGCCGCCGCCCGCCGTGCGCCTGGCAACCGCCGCCAGCGCAACGGTAGCACCGATGGGAATCCACACCCATACGATCTCGTTTCGCAAGATCGCGATCCCTCTCTCCGCTGAAGAACTTCCGGATGCTCACGGGATGAAGAAGCCCACCCCGAGGCCGGCATCCGTACCCGCCGCGGCCGGAACGCGGCGCCGCCGGCCTACCCGAAGGGCCTCGTCGCTGCGGTCCCTCGGCGTGCTCGTTCGGCCACTCGACCGAGCCTCGTCTTGCGCGACGGTAAATGTCCATATAGGATTCCCATATGGACATTTCAGTGACGCAGTTCCGTGCGCGCTGCCTCGAATTGATCCGGCGTGCGGAAGGCGGAGGAGAGGTGGTGGACATCAAGCGACGTGGCAAGGTTGTCGCCCGGCTCACGCCGGCGCCGAAACCGGGCGCGGCTGCTCCGAAAGCATGG
Source organism: uncultured bacterium (assembly GCA_963721115.1). Classification (GTDB taxonomy): domain Bacteria; phylum Desulfobacterota; class Binatia; order HRBIN30; family CADEER01; genus CAVRIA01. The sequence continues at coordinate 421,077 of CAVRIA010000006.1, read as the reverse complement.
GAGGTCCTTCGCGGCTCTGGCGAACTGAACGCCGAACCGGAAACATCGGTAATCGACGAAGCCGAGTTCCAGGCGTCTCGGTGAAAATCCTGCTGGACACGCACGTATGGCTGTGGTGGCTGCTCGGCTCCGATCGGCTTGCTCACCGCGAGCAGAGCGCACTCGACCGACTGGCGTCGCGGGCCTCGCTCCGTTTGGCGGCCGTCAGCCTCTGGGAGGCGCAGATGCTGCACGCGAAAGGACGGCTCGCCTTGGACCGGCCGTTCGACGTCTGGATACGAGAGGCAGCTGCGGCCGCCGTCGTCGAGATCGCCCCCCTCGACGTCGAAGTCGTCATCGCCCTGAACGGGCTGCCTCTTTCCTTTCATGGAGGCCCCGCGGATCGCCTGATCGTCGCAACCGCTCGCGCCCACCGCATCCCCCTCGCTACCTATGACCGCGTCATCCGAAAGAGTCGAATCGCGACCATCTGGAAGGCCCGCTGACCGGAGAGCCGAACGCCGTTCGATGAGCCGCGCCGTTCCTTCGGCGTCGGCTCCATCGCCTGGTTCGGCCTTCCGCCTGCGTTCACCCCACCACTTCCTGATACGAGAACTCCGGCAAGCGAGCGTTCGTGCGCGCATGCTCGATCGTCATACTCACCAGGTTCCCGTGGCGGTCGAGATCGGCGTAGATGTTCTCGCTGATCTCTCTGGTCTCTGCGACCTCGTTGTCGGTGAACTCCATGAGGGCCGTATCGGTGTCCGGGAAGTACTTGACTCTCATTTGCCACTCTCCTTGAACGACCTGTCGAAGAAAGCGTTGTGAACTGTCTGGCCATCCTCCAAGACAATGACTCGCAGAATCTTGCCCGCCTCGGCGATTCGTGCCCACTTGCGTATGCGCCCGTCTGATTGGACCTCGGTCTTCTCGGCGTGATCCACCACGCGGCTGATCCATTCATCTCGGATCGTAGCGCGGTCTGGCCGTTTGCGCACGTGCTCGAAGTATTGGGTCGTCTTCACTCGTCATCCTACCAAGGACTGCGGGCCGAACGCCGGTTTTCAGCGTCGCCTGGAACGGCCTTGTTCGACATACCCTCAAACCTCTCGACGAGTTTTCGGCAGGCGTCTCGGGCGACATCACGGTAAAATTCCTCCGCACGTTGAATCTCGACGTCCTTCGCGCGTAGTGCGTCTGCAGCCCAGAGTTCACGGACGGAACCGATTGGAAGCGCGTCGGTCTCTGAATCGATGCCCACAAACGGCAGGAAGTCGGAATCGAACGGATCGGAGCACACCTCAAACCGCAACCGAGACAGTTCCCGGGATGCTTCGATGACACTGATCTGGGAACCAAGAAGGCCCTTCGCAATTCGCACGACACGGGCTCGCACCGCGGCCGCAATTACCTCAGGCAGGTTCATGTCGTCGCAGTCGAACGCCGGCGCTCAGCGGCGCGGCGGTCCTTCCGCCGCGTCGGCTGGAACGGCTGAGTTAGCGCCGTCACGCGAATTCGGAAGAAACCGGTTGGCGATGGCCCACACGACCCAAGTGATCAGTCCCGACACGAGCGTGACTGGCACAAACCACGACAGACCGATTCCGAACCAGTAGAGCCAGTAGACCGTGGTGCGAGCGTGAATCTCGCCCTGCGCGTTGTGCTGCCAGGCGACGTACATCATGAGCCCACCGATGAGTCCGCCGAGAAAACCGCCCGCAACAAGGGGTGCAGTGGCTTCGCGATGCCCGCCTTCCGCACGGCGGCATGGATGGCGTTCTGTAGGACCGATTCCTGTGTGCGGAGATCCCGTGTCTCGTGAACTCGATACCTTCAATGCTAAAGCGTAAGCACTTTATGAGCCGAGGACTCGTAGAGCACCATTGCCATGATCCATCCGACGCCGTCAAGGAAGGAACGCCTTGATCTCCCCGGCAAGCCCCGCTCGGGCAGCATTCTCCCGCTTCCATGCTCCTCTTCGGGTATGTGAAGAGAGAACATGGCGACGATTCGCTCGTCCGTTCCGGTGCTGGCGTTCGTGCTGCTCGCCGCTTCCACGGCTCTCGGGCAGTGCCCATGCGACTGCAATGACGACGGCAAGGTCGTCGTTCCAGAGCTGGTGCGATCCGTCAACGTCGTTCTGGAGCGCAGCCCCTGTCCGCCTGCCCAAACGTCTCTGTTTGCCCAGAGGGCGACATCTGCACTCCGGGAATCGAATGGTCACCTGCGTGCTGAGCGCTTCTGCAGGGGTGCCCCGCGCCACCTCCCACTCCGGGGCAAACGCCGACCCCCGTACCAACCACCTCGGAGTCGACGCCGACGGCCCCCGAGTCGACTCCCACGCCACCGCCGCCGACGCCGACGACACCCGAGTCGACCGCCACCGCTACCTGCACGCCACCGTCCTGCGTCCCGGCACCTTGCGCGCCCGGAGCGGTTCTTTACTTCCCCGAAGGGTGCAGCTGTCCGTACTGCGCCACGCCGACGAATACGCCGCTGCGCACGCCGACTCCGACGACCACGGCCTGCCGCAACGTCGCCCCTGCCGCTGCGCCCGTCACGTCCCCCACCCACGAGCTGACACAGGACATCTTCTTCTGCGGCATCGAGCGAAGCAGCAGCTCGGTGTACGTCGAAGGCGCCAGCACGGACGAAAGCTCGCGGCGCGTCCTCTCGTCCGACTGTCCGCTGCAGTGTCCGACCTCGGGCCAGCAGTGTTACGCGCAAACCGTTCAGCTCGAGCCGAACACGACGCACCACATCAGCATCGTCCAGAGCCGCGGGATCTGCGGCGGGTTCCTCACCGTCGACGAAAACGTCTTCGGCCAGCCGCTCACGATCCACCAGATTTCTCCGTAGGTGAGAACCTCTCCCATCTGGGTCTGTCGATAAATGCGAACACACCCTTCGACGAGCTCGGGGTGAGCGGAAAAAGTCCTTTGAAATCAGACTCCTTACCGCTCAGGCTGAGCCTGTCGAAGCCTCGTTTCGGAGAAAATCGACAGACTCATCCGGGAGAGGGCGCGGCGACGATCCTGAAAACCTGAGAAGGGATCGTTCGCTCGGCCCGTTTCATTTTTCAGGAACCTCCCCGTCGTCTCCGCCCTGAGCGGCTCAGGGTCGAGGAGACCGCGCCACGATGAGCGCCAGCACCCCGAGCGCGAAAGCGATCGGTGCAAAGACCAGCTTCTCCATTCGTGTGCGACTGGCGACGTTGAGTAGCGCGGCCAGGAAGAATGCGGCCACGAGCGCCCATGTGCCCCACGACGACAGCACCCAGGGAACGAGAGCGCCGCAGGCGCCCGTGCGAACGAGCACGACGACCGCAGCGGTCAGGAGGCCGACTGCGACCGCTCCGGCGCCGATCCGAAGGCCGGCGCTCGCGCGGACCTCTTGCCGGCCCAGCGCGGCGGCCAGCCCGCGCATTCCGCCGAACGCCCAATAGAGGTGTAGCGCCGCGAGGACGACCAGAGCCACCGAGAGGATACAAGCGACGCGCTGAACGGGGTTGCCCGGAATCATGAGATCCCTCCGAATTGGTGATCACGTTGATGCCATCCATCCCCACCTTCTCCCGGCAGAAGGAACCCCTGGCGAGACACGTCACCGCGTCACCGATAATCCAGGGTCGGCGAGCCAAGTCCCCGAGTCATCACCCTTTGCCGGGCTGCTCGAAGCTCAACGTCGCTTGTCGCTCTCTACGTCGACCCTCTCCATGAGGATGCCCGGCTTCGGCTCTTCGAATCCGAATTTGCGATACAGGTCGTGCGCGTCGCGCGTGCCGAGAAGCCAGCGACGTATCGGCCGGAGCTCCGGGAGGCCGGTGACGACCCCCACCAGCCACGTGCCCAGTCCCCTGCCGCGGTGCGCCTCCAGGACGAACACGTCGGAAAGGAACGCCAACACGACGTAATCGGTCAGCACGCGCGCGAATCCGACCTGCTCCGCGCGGTGATAGAGGCCGAACGGAACCGAGTGCTCGATCGACTGAGCCACGCGCTCCCGCGTGCGGCCCTCCGCCCAGTACGATCGGACGAGAAACCCGTGAATCACATCGAGGTCGAGCCGGCTTCGGTCCGTGCTGATCGTGTACTCGCCACGCGTCCATTCACGATTCATGGCGCTTCCTCGTCCCTCCGCGCCGCCGTCCAGGAATGTGGTCGTACATTTTTCGAGTCCCTATCACACTGCCGAGCTCCATTCCCTCTCCTTCGTGTCCTTCGTGCTCTCCTCCCAAAATAGATCGGCCGTCCAGCGTTTCCGATCTTGGCTTCGTGATCTTCGTGTCCTTCGTGGTTGCCTTTTTCATGCGTCTTTGGGCGAGCGCAGCTCATGACGAACTTCGTGGTTGCATTCCTTCTTCTTCGTCAGTCCACGCACCGCGCATCGCGCGTTGCGGGTGCGGAACGATCACGGTATGCGAAGCGCAGGGGGAACGGGACATGTCGCGATTCGAGGGCAAGGTGGGATTCGTCACCGCGGGCGCCACCGGCATCGGCTTCGGTTGCGCCCAGGCGATCGTGGACGGCGGCGGCGTGGTGATGATCTGCGCGCGGCGCGAGGAGACGCTGGCGGCGGCGGTCGAGCAGCTCGGGGCGAACGCCGCCTGGGTGGCGTGCGACGTCACCGACGACGAGTCGGTCGATGCAGCGGTCGCCGCCACCGTCGAGCGCTTCGGGCGCCTCGACCTGGCGGTCAACTCCGCCGGCGAAGGGGCGGCGGGCTCGCTGCTCAAGCTGACCAGCGAGCAGTTCGAGCACTGCATCGACACCAATCTGTGCGGGAGCTTCCGCAGCATGCGCGCCGAGGCGCGTGCCATGAAGGCGGGCGGAGGTGGCAGCATCGTCAACATCAGCTCCATCGCCGGGTCGCTCACCCACCCGTGGATGAGCCCCTACTGCGCCGCCAAGGCGGGGCTCAACATGCTGACGCGCTGCGCCGCCGACGAGCTCGGCGAGCTCGGCATCCGGGTCAACGCGGTGGAGCCGGGGGTGACGGAGACGCCGCTGGCGAACGTCCTCACCGGACAGCGACGTCTCGCGCGAGGAGTATCTGCGCCTGATGCCGATCTCGCGCATCGGCCGCCCGCAGGACGTCGCCGCGCTGGTCGCCTTCCTGCTGTCCGACGAGGCGAGCTGGATCACCGGCCAGGTCATCCCGGTCGACGGCGGCCACACGATCCGCAAGGGCCCCAATCTGGTGGCGCTGTTCAAGTCGTTCGGTATCGAGTAACTCACCAACAACCCAACAACCAACAACCCAAACAACCTTCAGTGATTCACTCCAGGCCCATCAGCTTGGTCAGGCCCATGCGGTGGCCGGCGGTGAAGCCGCCGTCGACGACCAGGGCATGTCCGGTGACGAACGACGCCTCGTCGGAGGCGAGGAAGAGAGCCGCGTTGGCGATCTCCTCCGGACGTCCGGCGCGGCCGAGCTGGTGCGCCTCGAGGATGCGCCCGCGGTACTCCTCGAGGCCCGCCGTGTCGAAGACCTGATTGAACAGCGGCGTATCGACGAAGCCCGGGCAGATCGCGTTCACCCGCAGCCCCCGGCGACCGTAGTCCATCGCCATGTTGCGGGTCAGCAGCACCACGCCGGCCTTGGAGGCGTTGTAGGCGCTGCCGCCCTCGGACGCCTCGAGCCCTTCGATGCTGGCAATGTTGACGATGCTGCCCGCTCCCTGCTCGAGCATCGCCGGCACCGCATGCTTGCAGACCAGGAACGTCCCCTTGAGATTGATGTCGACGACGCGGTCCCACTCCTCGACGGAGAGAAGATGGACCGGCCCGCCTCCCGCCACGCCGGCGGAGTTCACCACCACGTCGAGGCGCCCGAAGCGCTCCCTCGCGGTCGCGACGGCGGCGGCGACGACATCCTCGCGGCGCACGTCGCCGGCGATCAGTAGAGCCCCCGGCGAGATCCGCGCCGCCTCCGCCCAGCGCCCGTCGCCCTTCTCGGCCGCGTCGAACCCGACCACGCGCGCCCCCTCCTGCGCGAAGCGCAGGGCGCAGGCGGAGCCGATCCCCGACGCCGCCCCGGTGACGAACGCCACCTTTCCTTCCAACCTCTTCATCGAACCTCCTCATCCGGAAGAAGAAAGGAATGCAACCACGAAGGTCGTAGAGTACGAGGAGTGAGCGACAGTGGAGAAGACCTGCGACTCACTCCCCCCTCGTCGAACCGGACATGCAGATTTCCCGCATCCGGCTCTCGCCATGGTTGTCGCCGTCGACATGCGCAGGCAGTTGAGCGGTTGTGCCTCACAGATACACCAAGCCCAAACGCTTGAAGTGCTCATAGTAGGTCACCCCTTCCGGCGGTCGGAAGGGCCGTTGGCTGCGGCGGCGCACGTGGCGCGTGAGCCGCTGACGTGTGTAGGTATTGACCTCCCGGAAGGCTTGGCGCGGGTGTCCGAAACGGAAGTAGTTCGCCCAGCCGATGAGCCGTCGATTGGTCTCACCGACCAGCCGCGGCAAGGCCTTGAAGCACTGCTTACTGCTGGTCTGCTCACGCAACGCCTCTCGCATCCGTGCCACCGACTTCTTCGCCGGGAACACATTCAGGTAGCGCTGGCCGCGTCCGAGTCGGTCGCGGTCGTAGCGGAACGTGAACCCGAGGAAGTCCAGGCTCGCTCCTTCCTCCTGCAGATGCACCACGCGGGTCTTCTCCCGGTTGATCTCCAAGCCCATCCAGGCTTCCAGCTTCTTCTCGATGAAGGTGTTGAGCTGCGGGCTCTGGTAGCGCGCCAACACCACGAAGTCATCGGCGTAGCGCACCAACTTCGCCTTCGCCCAGTGCGCCGGACCTCCCGGCGCATGGAACACCTTGTCGAACCAGTGCAGGTAGAGGTTGGCCAGCAGGGGCGAGATCACCCCGCCCTGCGGCGTGCCGCTTGTCGGCCACGTGGTCCGCTTCGGCCCGCCTGGTGTGGCGGGGGGCTCGACCACGGCGACCTCCAACCAGCTGCGAATCAGGTGGAGGACCGACCGGTCTGCGATTCGCATGCGCAGACAGGCCATCAGCTTGTCTTGCGGAATCGAGTCGAAGTAGCCCTTCAAGTCCGCGTCATACACCGCCTGATACCCGGCCTGGAGATGACCGCGTATCTCCCCCAGCGCCTGGTGGGCCGATCGCCCGGGGCGAAACCCGTAGGAGCAGTCCAGGAAGTCCGCTTCGAAGATCGGCTCCAGGATCAGCAGCGTTGCCGCCTGTACGATCCGATCTCGCAGCGTCGGGATGCCCAGTGGTCTCAGCTTGCCGTTGGCCTTGGGGATGTAGACGCGCCTCACCGGCTGTGGTCGGTAGGTCTTGGTGCGCAGCTCCTCGTGGAGCTGCTCGACCAACTGCATCGCCCCCTCATCGCTGGCCTCGATCGCTTCGATCGTGACGCCATCGACTCCGGCGCTGCCGCCGTTGGCTCGCACCTGCAACCAGGCCGCCCACAACACGTCGCGCCGATAGATCCGATCGTACAGGGCGTAGAACCGGAACTTCGGCTCCTGCTTGGCCTTGTGGCCGAGCTTCTGTCGCAGAGCGGTCAGCTTCGCCGGCAGCGCCACACGCTTCCCCGCACGCGGGTCCCTGTCGGTCGCTCCCGGTTGTTCCGTAGTGGGACTCTTGTCCAAGCGGCTCACCACCCCTCTGACATCAGCACACGATGGCTCCGGCCCCTTCGCTCCACGGTCGTTACCCGCTTCCGCGCTACTATGAGCCGGTCCGACTCCCGACCGCAGCCGCCCGCGCGGTTATGTCTTCCCGCTCGGGCGCGAACGCGCAGGCCGCTCGGCTGCGCCGGGCCTCCCAGGTTCCTCGACCGTTCTGTCCTCACGCGCCGTCCCCTCTCACCCCGGAAGGCCCAGCGGCTGCACGTGCCCGTTGCTTCACCGCTGGCAGCTGGCTTCAGCAGCTTCGGAAGACTGGCCGCCTTCGATTGGTGTAACGAGGCCGAATCGGGTTCGCTTGCGCTACGGCTCGCGAGTTCACCGCCCGAGGCTTCGCCCGCCGGATCACTCCGGCGCTCGCTCGGTTGGCTATCTGTTGAACGGGCAATTGACAGAATGACCTCCTTTCAGGTCACTAGAACGGCCAGGCTTCCCTGGCGCACCGAAGAGCACGAAGGAGGAATTCAGAGGGAACCAGCGCAGTGAGCTAGAGGTAGCGGAGTCGTCGGATCCCCCTCACCCCAACCCTCTCCCATCCGAGTCTGTCGATTTTCTCCGAAACGAGGCTTCGACGAGCTCAGCCTGAGCGGTTTGTGGGTTGATTGCAAAGGACTTTGTCCGCTCACCCTGAGCTTGTCGAAGGGTGTCCTCTCATTTGTCGACAGACTCATCCGGGAGAGGGAGCAGGATCGATCGCAGAACATTCCAGGAATCGACCGGCGGGCGAAGCTCTGAACCACCAACCCTTCTCTCCTGCCTTCGTGCTCTTCGTGTCCTTCGTGGTTGCATTTTCTTTCCGTGCATCTTCTTCTTCTCGCCCCGACTTCCACCTCCATCTCCTCGATGCCGCTGATGAAGTTGGAGGCGCGCAGGGGCGGCGGCTCGTCCGAGACCAGTCGCAGCTCCGGCAGGCGGTCGAGGATCTCCTCGAACATGACGCGCAGCTCGAGGCGCGCCAGGCTGGCGCCCAGGCAGAAGTGGGCCCCGTAGCCGAAGGCGATGTGCTCGTTGGGTGCGCGCTCGATGTCGAAGCGCTGCGGGTCGCGGAACACGGACGCATCGCGGTTGGCGGACGGATAGAGGAGGACGAGCCTGTCGCCTTGACGAAGCTCGCGGCCGCGCAGCTCGACGTCGCGCGTCACTGTGCGCGACATGTTCTGGATCGGGCTGACCCAGCGCAGCATCTCCTCGACCGCGGTCGGGAGCTTCGCCCGCTCGGCGCGAAGCGCGCGCAGCTGGTCCGGGTTCTTAAGCAGCTGGTACATGCCGCCGCTGATGACGTGGCGCGTCGTCTCGTCGCCGCCGATGAGGATCAGCAGCAGCTCCATGATCAGCGTATCGTCGTCGAGCTTCTCGCCGTCGATCTCGGCGTGCACCAGAAGGCTGACCAGGTCTTCGCCAGGGGGCTTCGAGCGCCGGTCGGCGATGACGCGGCGCTGGTAGTCGGTGTACTCGACGAAGGCCTGCGAGGCGCGCTCGATCCGCTCCTGCTGTGTACGCCCCGGTGCCGAGCACCATGTCGTCCGACCAGCGCAGCAGATCCGGATAGGCCTCGGGCTCGACGCCGAGCATGTCGCCGATGACGATCAGCGGCAGCCAGGCCGCGACGTCCATGACGAAGTCGAAGCGCCCGCGCCGCTTCGCCTTCTCGATCAGGTCGACGCAGATCTCGCGGATGCGCGGCTCCCGGTGGCCGACGCGGCGCACCGTGAAGCCCTTGTTGACCAGATTGCGCCGCCGCTTGTGGTCGGGGTCGTCGAGATTGATCATGTAGGGCATCGACGGAGCGTCCGGCCGGATGCCCTCCCGGTTGCTGAAGGTCTGGGGATTCCTGGAGATCGCCATGACGTCGTCGTAGAGCGAGATGCCCCACACCTGCCCCGCCTCGTCCCAGTAGACCGGCGCGTTCTCCCGCATCCACGCGAAGTGCGCATGCGGATCGCCGGCGTAGAACTCGCCGTCCAGCAGCCGAATGTCCGGATTGCTTGGATGATCCTGCAATGCCCGATCCTCCCCTAACAACCTAACAACCCAACAACCCAACAACCTATCTTCAACAACCTATCTTCAAGACCGTCCTGATCCCGCGGCCGGCCTTCAGCTCGCCCATCGCCTCGTTGATCTCGGCCAGCGGGCGGCGGGCGGTGATGAGGCTCTCCAGGTCGAGGCGGCCGGCCCGCCACAGGGCGACGAGGCGCGGGATCTCGCGCAGGGAGTTGCTGCTGCCGAGGGTGCAACCGAGCAGCTTCTTCTCCGAGAGCGTGAACAGGGCGGCCGGCGCGATGGTGATGACGTCCTCGAGCGGCGCGGCGCCGACGCAGACGACGGTGCCGCCGTTGCGGGCGGCGGCCAGGCCGGACTGGATCAGGGCGGCGCGACCGACCGCATCGAAGGCGTAGTCGACGCCGACTCCCGTCAGCTGCACCGCCTTCGATACGACATCCTCCGCCGCCGGATCGACGAGATCGGTGGCGCCGAAGTGGGCGGCAGCGGCGCGGCGCTCCGCCACCGGGTCGGAGCCGATGATGCGCCCGGCGCCCGCCAGGCGCGCCCCCTGCACCACCGACAGGCCGATGCCGCCCAGGCCCATGACCAGGACGGAGGCGCCTTCCTCGACACGCGCCGTGTTGAGCACGGCGCCGACACCAGTCTGCACCGCGCAGCCGATCACGCAGACGACGTCGAGCGGCACGTCGGCCGGGACCACGACGGCGCCGGTGGCCGGCGCGACGACGTACTCGGCGAAGGCGCCGAGGCCGACGCCGCGGTAGACGACCTCGCCATCGAGCGACAGGCCGGTGCTCCCGTCGGCGAAGGCGTTGGTCTGAAGGGAGTTGCTGTTGACGCAGATGCTCGCCTCGCCGCGCACGCACCAGTAGCAGCTGCCGCACGGCGGGCAGGGAGTCAGGACGACGTGATCGCCGGGCGTCAGCCCGGTGACGCCGGGGCCGACCGCGTCGACCACGCCCGCCGCCTCGTGTCCGAGAACGATCGGCAGCGGGCTGGGGAAGGTGCCGTCGGCGATGCTGAGATCGGAGTGGCAGACGCCGCAGTGCGCCACCCGCACGCGAACCTCCCCGACGCGGGGATCGCGGATCTCGACGCCCGAGGCGATGCGGAGAGGAGTGGAAGGAGATTCGAGGAGAGCGACTTTCATCACAAGACAGGTTGTTACGCTGTTAGGGGGTTACGCTGTTAGGAGTTCGCGGTCAGGCCGTAGAAGCGGCGGGCGTTGGCGCCGGCGATCTTGGCGCGGGCGTCTTCGCCGATGTCCGATCGCGAGCGCAGGTGTTTGGTGCTCTGCGGCCAGTCGCCGTCCCAGTGCGGGTAGTCGCTGGCGTACATGATGAAATCCGGCCCCAGGATCTGCACGACCGCCGGCAGGATGGGCTCCTCCGGCTCGCAGCTGACCCACACGTTGCCGGCTTCGATGTACTGCCTGGGGTCGCGCTTCCAGCCGTTCGCGATCCAGTCGCCGCGCTTCTCGTAGTGCTCGTGCAGGCGGTCGACGAAGTAGGGCACCCAGCCGACGCCCGCCTCGAGGAAGGCGACGCGCAGCTTGGGGTGGCGGTCGAATACGCCGCCGGAGACGAGCGCCGTCATGGCGGTCATCTGGTCGAACGGGAAGCTGATGCAGTGCACCTGGATGTAGTTGTCGAAGCGGTCGACGCCGATCTTGGGCAGGTGGATGCCCGGCGCGCCGTGCACGCCGAGCGGCATGTCGAGCTCCGTCGCGGCGGCGTACAGCGGATCGAGGTCGGGGTGGTCGAGGTTGCGGGTCTTCAGGGCGGGGGGAATCATGCCGCACACCAGACCGAGGTCCCGGGCGCGGCGCATCGTCTCGACCGCGTCGCCGACGTGCTCGCCGGGAAGCACGGCGACGCCGTGAAAGCGCCCCTTGCCGCGCCGGCACCAGTCGGCGATCCACTCGTTGTAGAAACGCGCGAACTCGGATGCGACCTTCCTGTCCTCGATGCTCGGCGTGCGCAGGCCGAAGCTGGGGTAGAACACCATGTGGTCGATGCCGTCGCGGTCGGCGTCGGCCAGGGTCCCGTCGGGGGTGAACGGGTTGATTCCCTCGGCCCGGCTGAGCCCGTGCTCGGGCGGGCAGCCGGCGCCGGGTCCCTGCCACTCCGGATAGCGCCGGCCCTCGGTGAGCACCTCGCGGCTGCCCTCGCCGCCCAGGGTGAACGAGTGCGGCCAGCGCTTCAGGCACTCGGGAACCATCTCCGCTTCGACGACGTGGGCATCGGCATCGACGAACTCGACGCTCATGGCTCTGCCCCGGGATGGGAGAGGGAGCCGAACCACAGGCGCTCATTTTTTGTGGTCTTCGGATGTGCGCAGCGCATGATCACTCCTCCGTTGCTTCGTCTTCTCGTTCCCCGCGCCGCCGCCTCTTCACGGCGCGATGCCGCGCACAAAGATGTCGACGACGCGGTAGAGGTCGGGCCGCAGCTCGCCGTCCGGCGCGTCGAGCTTCATCTGCAGCAGGCCGTAGACGCCCGGCAGGAAGACGGCGGTGAGATCGAAGGGCCCGAGGTCGCGCCGCACCTCGCCGCGCTCCTGTGCCTGGTCGAAGTAGCGGGTGAGGGCGTCGACCAGGGCACTTCCCTCGCTGCGCATCTCGCGGGCGTGACGGGCGATGACGGCGAACAGCTCGTGCCACAGAGCCTGGTCGACCTCGCGCGCGTCCTCCAGCATGAGATCCACGGCGCGCCGCAGGAAGGCCTTCGGCGAGCCGGCGCGCGTGGCGCGCAGGCGCTCGGCCAGCAGCCGTTGCTTGCGCTGCATGAGCTCCATCAGCACGTGGTCCTTGGTGGGAAAGTGCAAATAGAACGTCCCGCGCGCCACGCCCGCCGCCTTGACGATGTCCTCGATCTGCGCCGCCGCCACGCCGACGCGGCGGAACTCGGTCAGGGCCGCCTCGAAGACGCGGTCGCGGGTCTCCAGACGCTGCCTGGTGCGGCTCGGGTAGGACAGGGCCTCGGACGTCGATCGAACGGGCATGGGCGTGCCCGGACCGGTACGTCAAATGACATTCGTCAGTCAAGAGCGGGGGCGGGCGCTCACCCGAGCACGCCCGCGCGGCGCAGCTGCGCGATCTCCGCCTCGGCCACGCCGATCTCGGCCAGGATCTCGTCCGTATGCTCGCCGAGCAGCGGCGCCGGACGGCGCAGCTCCGCCGGGGTGGCGTCGAACTGCGCCGCCGGGCGGGCCTGTCGCATGCGCCCGGCGTGCGGGTGGTCGGACTCGACGATCAGCCGATTGGCGGCGATCTGGGGATCGGAGAGGAGGTCTTCGCGGTCGAGGACGGGCGCGCAGGGGACGCTTTCGGCGCGCAGGCGCTCGAGCCAATGCGCGGAAGTGCCGGTCGCCAGCACCTCCGCGGTCAGCTTCAGCCTGTCGTCGGCGAAGCGCTCGCGGCGCGCGACCGAGGTGAAGCGCGGGTCATCGCGCCATTCGGGGTGGCCGAGGGCGCCCGTCAGGGCGTGCCAGTCGGCATCGGACATGGCGCTGCACGTGATGTAGCCGTCCGTCGTGGCGAAGATCAGATCGCGCGTCCGCGGCGGCCGCCGGCCGCCGTCGCTCGCGCCCACCCAGGTATAGGCCGCCATTCCCTCCGGCCACAGGAAGGCGACCATCGCGTCGAGCATGGCGAGGCGAACGTGCTGCCCCTCGCCGCTGCGCTGGCGCGCCAGCAGCGCGGCGGTGATCGCCTGCGCCGCGGTGAGCGCCGTCAGCTTGTCCGGCACGATCGTCCGCACCAGCCTCGGCCGTCCGGTCTCGTCGCTCTGGATCGACGCCAGCCCAGACAGCGCCTGCACGATCGGATCGTACACGGGCTGATCCGCGTACGGCCCGGTTTCGCCGAAGCCGCTGATCGAGACGTAGACGAGATCGGGGCGCACGGCGCGCAGCGCCTCTTCGCCGATCCCCATACGCGCCGCGGTGCCGGGCCGGAAGTTCTGCACGAACACGTCGCCGCTCGCGACCAGCCGCTTCAGCAGCGCGATGCCACGCCCATCCTTCAGGTCGAGGACGACGGAGCGCTTGTTGCGGTTGGCGGTCGCGAACAGCGGCGGCAGGCCGGCGCGCTTGCCGCCGTAACTGCGCACGAAGTCGCCGCGCCCGGGCGGCTCGATCTTGATCACGTCGGCCCCCTGATCGCCGAGCAGCATCGTGGCGACGGGCCCGGAGATCATCTGCGTGACGTCGATGACGCGGAAGCCGTCGAGGGGACCCGGCATGTCTCGCCCCTAGACGCGTTCGATGATCGTCGTGATGCCCATGCCGCCGCCGATGCAGAGCGTGACCAGACCGGTGGTCTTGTCCTGGCGCTCGAGCTCGTCGAGCAGCGTCCCGATCAGCATGCCGCCGGTCGCCCCGAGGGGGTGGCCGAGGGCGATGGCGCCGCCGTTGACGTTCACCAGCTCGCGCGGAATGCCGAGGTCGCGCATGACCTTGAGCGGCACGACGGCGAAGGCCTCGTTGATCTCGAAGAGGTCGATGTCGCCGATCGTCATGCCCGCCTTCTCGAGGGCGCGCCGCGTGGCGGGAACCGGGGCGGTGAGCATGATCACCGGCTCGGCGCCGCAGGTGGCGGTGGCGACGATCCGGGCGCGCGGCACGAGGCCCCTCTGCTTCACGTAGCGCTCGGAGGCGAGCAGGACGGCGGAGGCGCCGTCGACGATGCCGGACGAGTTTCCGGCGGTGTGGACGTGATCCAGATCCTCGACCTGCGGGTAGCGCTTCTTCGCCCGCTCGTCGAGCGTCAGGCCGTCGCCCTGCTTCGGGCGAAACGCGCCGGCGGCCACGAACGACGGTTGCAGGCTGGCGAGGGTCTCCGGGGTGGTCTCGGGACGGGGGTACTCGTCCTTCTGCAACAGCACGGCGCCGGAGAGATCGGCGACCGGGATCAGGCTCTTCAGCCGCCCTTCCGCTACCGCGCGCTGCGTGTTCTGCTGGCTCTCCCAGGCGAAGCGATCGCACTCCTCGCGCGAGATGCCCTCGAGCGTCGCGATCAGGTCGGCCGAGATGCCCTGCGGAACGATCGGGTGCAGCTCGAGCAGGTGCGGGTTCTTGCCGTCCAGGCCGCCGCCGTCCGAGCCCATCGGCACGCGCGACATCGACTCCACGCCGCCGCCGACGACGAGGTCCTGCATGCCGCTCGCCGCTCCCATGGCGGCGAAGTTGACCGCCTGCAGGCCGGAGCCGCAGAAGCGGTTGAGGGAGACCCCCGTGACCTCGTTCGGCCAGCCGGCCGCCAGCGCCGCCATGCGGCCGATGCAGGCGCCCTGCTCGCCGACCTGTTGGACACAGCCGGCGACGACGTCTTCGACGTCGCCGACCTCGAACTCCGTGCGCCGCAACCCGTTGAGCGCCTGCGCCAGCAGCTCCTGGGGGTGGACGCCGGCCAGCGACCCGCTCGCCTTGCCCTTGCCGCGCGGCGTGCGCACCGCGTCGACGATGTATGCGATTCCCATGCGATCTCCTTCGAAGGCCAGATGCCCTGGCGGGGTGCCGGGCTCGCGAGCAAAGTATCGGCGCCCGCCGAGCACGGCAAGGGCGACCGGGGAGGGTTGTTGGGTTGTTGGTGAGATCGGAAGAACAACAACCAACAACCCGGCAGGGCGGTTGGGCGGATTCTGGCCGAAGCATCGCTCACCACCTTCCGGCATGACGGGGGCAGTGATATGAATATCCGCAGGAGGAGGATCACAATGAAGGCAGTCTCTCTTGGATGTGTCGTCGCGTTCTGCGCCGCGCTGCTGTTGCCGTCCGCGGTCTTGGCAGTCAACTGCGCTCAGGTGCTCCGCTACCTGCAAGCCGGCCGCACGGCCGACGAGGTCGCAAACACCATGATCATCAGCGTCGACGACGTGAAGAAGTGCCAGCAGGAAGCGGAGAAGAAGAAGGACACCGAGACGAAGCCTGACGAGAAGAAGGCCGAGTAGCAGCATTAGTAATAGTACCGGGCCTCATCGAATCAGCTAACGCAATACTGGGAGCCGAGAAACGCCCCGAGTCGGCATGACATTGGTCAGCTTCGCGGCTGCCGATCCTCATGTGGCGCTTCCCCGAGACGTGATCCGCTGTCTCTGCAACAACACAGGGGGACAGCGAGATGTCTTACACACTCTGGTATCTGCTGGTGCACGTCGGTGCCGCGGCCGGGATCTTCCTCGGGGCGATGATCCTGATGCGGTACCTGGTTCGGGTCCTGGCAGCGGGAGAGGCGCAGCGCTCGGCGGGCGCGGGCGCCGCGCACAAGATCGCGGGACCGCCCGCCGGCTGAAGGCGCGTCCTCGCGGCGATCTCGGGCGTTCCCCTCTCGCATCCGGCCCGTTTTGAAACTAGAGTTTGGACCTTCGAGAGGAGGTTCGAATGCCCGAGTATCGCTCGAGGACGACAACCCACGGACGCAACATGGCCGGCGCGCGTGCCCTGTGGCGCGCCACCGGGATGAAGGACGGGGACTTCGACAAGCCGATCATCGCCGTCGCCAACTCCTTCACCCAGTTCGTCCCCGGCCACGTCCATCTCAAGGACCTCGGGCAGCTGGTGGCCGAGGAGATCGCCCGGGCCGGCGGCGTGGCCAAGGAGTTCAACACCATCGCCGTCGACGACGGCATCGCCATGGGGCACGGCGGCATGCTTTACAGCCTGCCGTCGCGCGAGCTGATCGCGGACTCGGTCGAGTACATGGTCAACGCCCACTGCGCCGACGGTCTGGTCTGCATCTCGAACTGCGACAAGATCACGCCGGGCATGCTGATGGCGGCGCTGCGCCTGAACATTCCAGCGGTCTTCGTCTCCGGCGGACCGATGGAAGCCGGCAAGTACGTGGCGGGCGAAAAGGAGGTGCACCTCGACCTGATCGACGCCATGGTCGCGGCGGCGGACCCGGCGGTCAGCGACGAGGAGTCGCTCCAGCTCGAACGCTCCGCCTGTCCCACCTGCGGCTCCTGCTCCGGCATGTTCACCGCCAACTCGATGAACTGCCTGACCGAGGCGCTGGGCCTGTCGCTGCCCGGCAACGGCAGCATGCTGGCCACCCATACCGACCGCAAGGAGCTCTTCCTCGAGGCCGGCCGCCGCATCGTCGACCTGGCCCGGCGCTACTACGAGAAGGACGACGGCTCGGCGCTGCCGCGCTCGATCGCCAGCTTCGCGGCCTTCGAGAACGCGATGAGCCTGGACATCGCCATGGGCGGGTCGACCAACACGGTCCTGCACCTGCTGGCGGCGGCACAGGAGGCGGGGGTGCCGTTCTCGATGGCGGACATCGACCGTCTGTCGCGGCGCGTGCCCAACCTATGCAAGGTAGCGCCGAGCTCGGCGCTCTACCACATGGAGGACGTGCACCGCGCCGGCGGCGTGGTCGGAATTCTCGGCGAGCTCGATCGGGCGGGCCTGCTGACCCGCGACGTCCCCACGGTCCACAGCCGCACCCTCGGCGAGGCCCTGGATCGCTGGGACGTGCGCCGAACGGAGGATCCGAAGGTGCGGAGCTTCTACAGCGCCGCACCCGGCGGCGTGCCGACCACCCAGGCCTTCAGTCAGTCGAAGCGCTTCCGCGAGCTCGACCTCGACCGCGACGGCGGCTGCATCCGCGACCTCGAGCACGCCTACAGCCGGGACGGCGGTCTGGCGGTGCTGTACGGCAACCTGGCAGAGGAAGGCTGTATCGTGAAGACCGCGGGCGTCGACGCGAGCATTCTCCGCTTCTCCGGACCGGCGCGCGTCTGCGAGAGCCAGGAGGCGGCCGTGCAGGCCATCCTGCTCGACCAGGTGAAGCCGGGCGAGGTGGTGGTCATCCGCTACGAGGGGCCACGCGGCGGGCCGGGCATGCAGGAGATGCTGTACCCGACCAGCTACATGAAGTCGAAGAAGCTCGGAAAGGTGTGCGCGCTGATCACGGACGGGCGCTTCTCCGGCGGCACCTCCGGTCTGTCCATCGGCCACGTCTCGCCGGAGGCGGCGGAGGGGGGCGCCATCGCCCTGGTCGAAGACGGAGACAAGATCGAGATCGACATCCCCAAGCGCTCGATCCGCCTCGCCGTCCCCGAGCAGGTCCTCGCCGGCCGGCGCGCCGCGATCGAGGCGCGCGGCGCCGGCGCCTGGAAGCCAACCAAGCGCGACCGCGTCGTGAGCCAGGCCCTGCGCGCCTACGCCGCCCTCACCACCAGCGCCGCCCGCGGCGCCGTCCGCGACGTGGGAAGACTAGGCTGCTAGTGTCGCCCCCGGGCTGCGCCGGGTCATTCGAGCTGAGAAACACACGGATTTCCGGGACAGGCTGAGGCTGAGGCTCAGGCTGAGGCTCGGGGGCTCGGGCTCGGGCTGAGGACGGTGCGGGCTTCGCGTGGTCTTTGGGGTCGATCCCCAGCCTGAGCCCGAGCCCCAGCCTTTGCCTACGAACCCGGGCACAGCCCGGGCGAGTTTCAGGCTAGCTGTTGGTTGAGGAACCGACAGGCGACGAACAACCAACAACCCAACAACCCAACAACCGGCCTCTCATCTCCCCCCGCATCGCCTGCTTTGCCGGCAAGGCGTGCGGGATTTCCCTTAGTACTCGCGCGGATGCCGTGCGTGGCGCCATGCGTATGTATATTTGATACGCTTAGATCAATGCGGAATGCCATGTCTTGCCAACTTTCACGTTGACAGAGCTTGCACATGGAAATACGCCTTCACTAGCGCACGTTTTTGAGCGCACAGGCTCGACGTTCCGGAGCCGTGGAGGATGTGATGCAGACAGCAAGACGACTTCTCTCGATCGCCGCGGCCCTCGTCGTGGCCGCGGCGGCACCTGCCCTGGCCCAGCTCGATCCGCTCGGCTCGGAGTTCCAGGTCAACACGTTCACGCCGGGACATCAGTCCGACGCCGACGTGGCGACCGACGCGGAGGGGAACTTCGTGGCGGTTTGGGACGGACCGGCGACCAACGCCCTCTCCCCAACCGTCTTCGTGCAGCGCTTCGACCGCGACGGCGTCGCCCTGGGGACGGAGTACGAGGTCCCCACCGGCATGTGCTCTCTGCCGCGCTTCAACCCCGCGATGTGCCGCAACGCAGCGGGGGGAGGCGTTCTCGCCTGGTCGATGCTCGGTCCCGGAGAGACCGCGAACAGGATCGTCGCGCAGCTCTTCGACAGCGGCGGCAACCTGTTGGGATCGGAGTTCCAGGTCAGCAGCCAGGTTCCGGGCGATACGTTCGAGACGTACCCGTCGGTCGCCTGCGGCGACGCCGGGGACTTCGTCGTCGTCTGGAACGACTACGCGTACCCCTTGGGCAACGGGACGCCGGGAATCCTCGGCCGGCGCTTCGACAGCGCAGGGGCGCCGGAGGGAACCGAGTTCCAGGTGAACACCTACACATCGGGGTACTTCCGCCAGCCCCAGGTCGCGACCGACGGCGCCCGCGACTTCGTGGTCGTGTGGAACGCCGGACCGGGCATCGACGGCAGCGGTTCCGGCGTCTTTGGCCAGCGCTTCGCCAGCAATGGGGACTTCCTCGGCACCGAGTTCCAGATCAACTCGTATACGATGCACGATCAGCAGTTCCCTTCCGTGGCCTCCGACGGCGCGGGCGACTTCGTCGTCGCCTGGAGCGGGTCCTACAAGTTGGACGGCGACATCGACGGGGTCTTCGCGCAGCGTTTCGGCAGCAACGGGGACTTCCTCGGCACCGAGTTCCAGGTCAACACGTATACGACCTCCATTCAGAACGAACCGTCCGTCGCCTCGGACGCCGCGGGCGACTTCGTCATCGCCTGGATGGGGTCCAACCAGGACGGGTCCGGACGCGGCGTCTTCGCGCAGCGCTTCGACGCCGCCGGATCAGCGGCCGGAACGGAGTTCCAGGTCAATACGTACACCACGTATGACCAGTCCCGCCCCTCCGTTGCCGCCGACGACGCGGGCAACTTCTTCGTCGTCTGGGGCAGCGACGAGCAGGACGGCGACTCGGACGGCGTGTTCGGCCAGCGCTTCGACAGCAACGGGAACCAGGTCGGAAGCGAGTTTCAGGTGAACACGTTCACGGCCGGATCCCAGTCGCGCTCCAACGCACGCCCGGACGCCGACTGCAACGGGTCGGGAGACTGTGGCGCCGCCTGGCAGGGGCCCGCAACCACGCTGCCGCTCGACCAGACCGTGTTCCTGCAGCTCTACGACGACGCCGGCGACCCCTCCAGCCCCGAGGTCGAAGTCCCCGCCGGCGACTGCGTCGCCGGCCCCTTCCGTCCGGCCGTCTGCCGCTCCGCCGCCGGAGACTTCGCCGTCGCCTGGGAGCGCTATCCGCTGCCCTCGGCATCCAAGCCCAAGCTCCAGCCGCGCGACTCGGCGCCGCCGCAGCTCGACGACGGCGACGAGGGCGGCGTCTTCGTCCAGCGCTTCGACGACGCCGGCAACCTGGTCGGTAGCGAGTTCCAGGTCAATACCTACACGTCGCTCGCGCAGTACGACCCGGACATCGCCTGCGATGACGCCGGCAACTTCGTCGTCGTCTGGACGAGCCAGGAAGACCAGGACGGCGACTCTCAGGGCGTGTTCGGACAGCGCTTCACCAGCGCGGGAGCCTTCGCCGGCACCGAGTTCCAGGTCAACACCTCCACCACCAGTGGCCAGCGAGCCGCCTCGGTGGCCGCGGACGCGAACGGCGCCTTCATCGTCGCCTGGCAGAGCTTCTCTCAGGACAGCAGCGGCAACGGCGTCTTCGGGCAACGCTTCTCGAGCGATGGCGCCGCGGCCGGAACCGAGTTCCAGGTCAATACCTACACTACCTCCGATCAAATCGAGCCGGCTGTGGCGATGGGCGCGGCGGGAAGCTTCGTCGTGGCGTGGACGGGCGCGAACGATCAGGACGGCGACGGGTCCGGCGTCTTCGCCCAGCGTTTCTCGAGCGACGGCGACGCGGCCGGAACGGAGTTCCAGGTCAACGAGTACACAACGGCCGACGAGGCCGCCCCGGCCGTGACCGCTGCGGCCGACGGCGACTTCGTCGTCGCCTGGCACAACGGTACTCGACCCTTCAAAAACCTCGGAGCTCGAAAGCTGGCTTTCGCCTATGACGTCTTCGCGCGCCAGTTCGACAGCGGCGGGACGTTCCTGGGAACGGAGTTCCAGGTGAACTCGTACACGGACGGCGACCAGGAGTACCCCGCTCTCGGCATCGCCGACGACGGGCAGCGCCTGGTCGCGGTGTGGGGCGCCTCGGCCAGCGCCCTGGGTTCGTCGAGAGCGCAGGCGGGCGGAGCCTCGCCGCGGGTGGGGATGGTCGCCTTCCCCGGTCCGGGCGAGGACGGCAGCGGAAGCGGCGTCTTCGGACAGCTCTACGGCCCGACCGAGACGCCGACGCAGACACCGACTGCTACGCCTACGCTGACACCGACGGCCACGCCAACGGTTGCGCCGCCGGGTGGGCCCGGCGGCCCGCCGATCGGCGGCGGCGACGAGCCCGGCTCGAACGAAGTGACCGGAACCGGACCTCCGGACCTCGGCCCGGAGTGCCTGAAGGTCTACGAGGTCGGCCCCAACCGCGTGCCCGACGGCGGCGGCCCCGACGACGTGCTGCTCGGCACGGGCGGCACCGACGCCAACGGCAATTACGCGATCGGCCTGAACCGGCCGCTGAAGGCGGGTGACGTCATCTTCATCGTCGATACCTGCGCCATCCCGCCGGCGAGCGGCCCGCTCGACTTGATCACCGGCGCGGCACCGGCACCGGCGCTCTCGCCGGCCCTGCTGGCGGTGGCGCTGGCGATGCTCAGCCTGATCGCCTTGACCGGCACGCGCCGGCGACAGCGAGGTTTCTGAAGACGGTCCCCACGGCGCAATGCTCGGGAAGGAGTGAATGATGCGAGCAGCGGCTCGTCTCTCTTGGATCGCCGTCCTGGCCGGGACCGTGGTCTCGGCCCTCCCGGCCGCCGCGCAGCACGACCGGATCGGATCGGAGTTCCAGGTCAACACCTTCACCCCCGGCTACCAGAATCACGCCGACGTCGCCGCCGACGCGCAGGGCAACTTCGTCGCGGTGTGGGACGGCCCGGCGACGAGCAGCATCGCCCGCACGGTCTTCGTACAACGCTTCGACCGCGACGGCACCGCCCTCGGCACGGAGTACGAGGTCCCCACCGGCACGTGCTCGCCGCCCCGGTTCGCTCCCGCCATGTGCCGCGACTCGGCGGGAAGAGGCGTCCTCGCCTGGTCGATGGGCGACGGCTTCGGAGGGCCGGCGAACGGGGTCTTCACCCAGCTCTTCGACAGCGGTGGCAACCTGTTGGGGACGGAGTTCCAGGTCAACAGCCAGCCGCCAGCCGGGGCACACGTGTCCGGAGTATCGATCGCCTGCGGCGACGCCGGCGACTTCGTCGTCGTCTGGAGCGACTACGCCTCCGGATCCGGCCGCTCCCCGTACGGAGTCCTCGGCCGCCGCTTCGACAGCACGGGAGCGCCCGAGGGCAGCGAGTTCCAGGTCAACACCTACACCTCGACGTCCTTCGCCAACCCGAAGGTCGCCGCCGACGACGACCGCGACTTCGTGGTCGTGTGGACGGGCTACGACGGCGGCGGCGCCGAGATCTTCGGACGGCGATTTGCCAGCGACGGAACCTTTCTGGGAACGGAGTTCCAGGTCAACTCCTACTCGCCGGGCTCTCAGATCGAGCCATCCGTGGCGTCCGACGGCACGGGCGACTTCGTCGTCGCCTGGAGCGACCTCTCGGTCCTGGACGGCTTCAACAGCGGCATCTTCGCCCAGCGCTTCGCCAGCACCGGGGCTTTTCTCGGCACCGAGTTCCAGGTCAACTCCTACACCATTCTCGACCAGATCCGACCTTCCGTCGCCTCGGACGCAACCGGCGACTTCGTCATCGCCTGGAGGGGCGCCTACAAGCAGGACGGATCCGAGCTCGGGAATCTTCGCGCAGCGCTTCGACGACGCCGGAGCGTTCCTGGGAACCGAGTTCCAGGTCAATACCTACACGACGGCGAGCCAGTCCGCGGTTTCCGTCGCCTCCGACGACCCTGGCAACTTCCTCGTCGCCTGGAGCAGCTTCGGCCAAGACGGCAGCAATACGGGGGTCTTCGGCCAGCGCTTCGACAGCGACGGGAATCAGGCCGGAAGCGAGTTCCAGGTCAACACGTTCACCGCCGGATACCAGTCCCAAGTCGCCCCGGCGGGGGTCGCCTGCAGCGCCTCGGGGAGCTGCGGCGTCACCTGGCAAGGGCCGGCGACGACGTCGCCGATCAATCAGACCGTGTTCCTGCAGCTCTATGACGACACCGGCGGGCCCTCGAGCCCGGAAGTGGAGCTGCCGGCCGGCGACTGCGTCTCCGGCCCCGGCAACCCGGCGGTCTGCCGCGCCGCCGCGGGGGACTTCGTCGTCGCCTGGGAGCGTTACTCGGGGTACGGTTACAAAGGCGTCATCAATGCTCAAACGCAAGCCGCCATCGCTCCGCCGCAGCTCGACGACGGCGACGGAGCCGGTGTCTTCGCGCAGCGCTTCGACGACGCCGGCAACCCGGTGGGCTCCGAGTTCCAGGTCAACGACTACACGACCGACGACCAGCACGACCCCGACGTCACCTGTGACGACGCGGGCGACTTCACCGTCGTGTGGACGAGCGACGGCGGCCAGGACGGCGGTGAAGCCGGTGTGTTCGGCCGGCGCTTCACCAGCAGCGGCGCCTTCGCCGGCACCACCGAATTTCAGGTCAACACCTACACCACCGGCTATCAGGATCGTCAGACGGTAGCGGCGGAGCCGGACGGCGACTTCGTCGTCGCCTGGCGGAGCGGGAGCCACATCTCCCTGCAGCGCTTCTCGAGCAGCGGCAGCGCGGCCGGCACCGAATTCCAGATCAATCTCTACACCACCTCCGTGCCCTTCATGGAGCCGGCGGTGGCGGCGGACGGGACGGGGAGGTTCGTCGTCGTCTGGGCGGGCTTTCGAGGTAGCGGGCCGAGCCTCGACGGCGTGAACATCTTCGCCCAGCGTTTCGCTAGCGACGGCAATGCGGCCGGCGCCGAGTTTCAGGTCGACGACTACACGTCGGGCCTACAGCTGTTCCCCAACGTGACTGCCACGGCCGGGGGTCGCTTCGTCGTCGCCTGGAGCAGCTTCCAGTCGAGCTCGCCCGCCGGCTACCGGGTCCTGGCGCGGGAGCTCGACGGTGCCGGAACGTTCCTGGGGACAGAGTTCCAGGTCAACACGTACACGACCACCCTGCCGACGTATCCCGCTCTCGACATCACCGACGACAACCAGCGCCTGATCGTGGTGTGGAACAGCCTGGGCAGCGCACCCACGGCCGCGCTTTCCGGCGGCGAGGCGGCGGCTCGTGTCTCGCCGCGCGGGGTTCCCGCCGACAACAGCGGCCCGGACGGCAGCCTGAGCGGCGTCTTCGGCCAGATCTACGGCCCGACGAACACGCCGACGACGACGCCGACGATCACACCGACGCTGACTCCGAGTGCCACGCCTACGGTTACACCGATGCCGGGCGGGCCCGGCGGCCCGTCGATCGGCGGCGGCGACCAGCCCGGCTCCAACGAGGTGACGGGAACCGGGCCGTCGGACCTCGGCCCGACGTGCCTGAAGGTCTACGAGGTCGGCCCCAACCGCGTGCCCGACGGCGGCGGCCCCGACGACATGTTCCTCGGCAGCGGCGGCACCGACGAGGACGGCAACTTCACGATCATGCTGAGCCGGCCGCTGAAGAGCGGAGACATCATCTTCATTGTCGACACCTGTGCCGTGCCGCCGCTCAGCGGCCCGGTCGACCTGATCACTGGCACGGCGCCGGCCCCCGCCCTATCGCCGGCGCTGCTGGTGGTGGCGCTGCTCGATGCTCAGCCTGATCGCCCTGCTCGGCCTGCGCCGGCGACCGGACGACTGAGTTGTTGGTTGTTGGGTTGTTGGCTGTCGGGCTTTGCTGATCTCAACGACCAACAACCCAACGACGTAACAACTCGCCGCGGTGCCCCGTCTCTCTGCGTTGACATCCGTGCGGTGTCGGGAATACGCATCGTCTGCGATGCGGTTCTTCTGAACGGACCGTGCGGTCTGGAGGGGAGGGAACATGCGAGCAGCAACATCTCGATTTGCCGTCACCACCGCCGTCCTGCTTTTGGCCATGACCGGCCCGGCTCCGGCGCAGCTCGATCCGCTCGGAGCGGAGTTCCAGGTCAACACCTTCACCCCTGGATACCAGGCGGACGCGGACGTGGCCGCCGACGCGCAGGGCAACTTCGTGGCCGTATGGAACGGGCCGGCCACGGTCAGCGTTGCCAGGACAGTATTCGTGCAGCGCTTCGACCGCAACGGCGCCGCCCTGGGAACGGAGTACGAAGTCCCCACCGGGATGTGCGCGCCGCCGCGCTTCGCGCCCGCGATGTGCCGCAACTCCGCAGGAGGTGGCGCTCTCGCCTGGTCGATGCAAGGCATCGCCGGGTTGGGAGGCAAGGTCTTCGCGCAGCTCTTCGACAGCGCCGGCAACCTGCTGGGGACGGAGTTCCAGGTCAGCAGTCAGCCGTCGTCGGATTCGTACGAAGGCGACGCGTCGGTGGCGTGCGGCGATGCAGGCGATTTCGTCGTCGTCTGGGACAGCTACGGCTATGACGGGCTCCGAATCACCGGCCGCCGCTTCGACAGCAGCGGGGCACCGGAGGGAACCGAGTTTCAGGTGAACACCTACACGTCGGGCTACTTCTTCCAGCCCAAGGTCGCCGCAGACGATGACCGCGACTTCGTGATCGTGTGGAATGCGGGCTATGCTGTCGACGGCAGCAGTACTGGCATCTTCGGGCAGCGCTTCGCCAGCAACGGAGACTTCCTCGGCACCGAGTTCCAGGTCAACTCGTATACGATGGGCAGTCAACGCTATGGCTCGGTGGCATCCAACGGCGCAGGCAACTTCGTCGTCGCCTGGGACTCCTCCTTTTCACAGGACGGCAGCAGCGACGGCATCTTCGGGCAGCGCTTCGCCAGCAACGGAAGCTTCCTGGGCACCGAGTTCCAGGTCAATTCCTACACGAATTCCGATCAGCGGAGGCCGTCCGTCGCCTCGGACGAAACGGGAAACTTCGTCATCGCGTGGACGGGGGCCTACTTTCAAGACGGCTCGGGAAACGGCGTCTTCGCGCAGCGCTTCGACGACGCGGGATCCCTTCTCGGGACGGAGTTCCAGATCAACACGTACACGACTCGGAGCCAGTTCAAGCCTTCCGTCGCCGCCGATGACGCCGGCAACTTTCTCGTCGTCTGGAGCAGTATATCCCAGGACGGTAGCGTCCTAGGTGTCTTCGGCCAGCGCTTCGACAGCGGCGGGAACGAGGCCGGCAGCGAGTTCCAGGTCAACACGTTCACGGCCGGAGGACAGTCGGACTACGACGTGCCGGCCGATGCCGCCTGCAACGGCTCGGGAAGCTGCGGCGCCACCTGGCAGGGGCCAGCGACGACGGCGCCGATCGACGAGACCGTCTTTCTGCAACTCTACGACGGGGCCGGTGCCCCCTCGAGCCCCGAGGTGGAGCTAGCCGCTGGCGATTGCGTCCCCGGACCCAGGAACCCTGCCGTCTGTCGCGCCTCGGCGGGAGACTTCGTCGTCGCCTGGGCGCGTTATCCCGGCTACGGCTACTACGGCCCGATCAACGGTCAGCCGCGCGGCTTCGTCGGGCCGCAGCAGATCGACGACGGCGACCAGGACGGCATCTTCGTCCAGCGCTTCGACGGCGCGGGCAACCCGGTGGGCAGCGAGTTCCAGGCCAACACGTATACGTCCCACGCGCAGTACCGGGCGGACGTCGCCTGTGACGATGCGGGCAACTTCGTCGTCGTCTGGACGAGCGAGGGCGGCCAGGACGGCCTGAACGACGGTGTGTTCGGCCAGCGCTTCACCAGCGGCGGAGCCTTCGTCGGTACCGAGTTCCAGATCAATACCTACACCACCGATGACCAGGACGTCGCCACCGTGGCGGCGGACATGGACGGGGACTTCGTCGTCGCGTGGGAAAGCTACCACCAGGACGGTGACGGCGACGGCATCTTCGGGCGGCGCTTCGGCAGCAACGGCGCCTCCCTCGGCACCGAGTTCCAGGTCAACACCTACACGTCGAGCGATCAGAATCAGCCGATGGTGTCGTCCGACGCCGCCGGCAACTTCGTCATCGCCTGGGAGAGCTACCGCCAGGACGGAGACAACGACGGCGTCTTCGCACAGCGCTTCGGCAGCAACGGCGCCTTCCTCGGCACCGAGTTCCAGGTCAACACCTACACCAGCGGCGACAACGAAGATCCGGCCGTCGCGGTCGACGCACAGGGCGACTTCGTCGTCTCCTGGGAGGACAATACCTCCCGCAACGGACCGGGCGAGGACGTGCTCGGCCGCCGCTTCGACAGCGCCGGCACGTTCCTGGGCACCGAGTTCCAGGTCAATTCCTACACGACCGGCGACCAGCAAAGCGTCAGGCTGGCGGTATCGGATGACGGCGCACGACTGGTGGCCGTGTGGGAGAGCGCGGGAGGAGGTCCGCGCGTAGCGCAGCGAGACGGCCACGGCGACCAGGACGGCGGTCCCGCCGCGGGCGAACCTTCCGGCCCTGCGCGCGCGGGCGGGGCTTCGCCGCGGTTGATCCTGATGACGGGTCGCGGCGAGGACGGCAACGGCAGCGGGGTCTTCGGCCAGCTCTACGGCCCGACGGATACGCCGACGGTGACACCGACGACCACGCCGAGCGTAACGCCGACCGAGACCCCGACGCCGGTCGGCCCGGCGATCACCGGCGGCGACGAGCCCGGCTCGACCGAGGTGACCGGCACCGGGGCACCGAACCGCGACCCCGGCTGCCTGAAGGTCTACGAGGTCGGCCCCAACCGCATGCCCGACGGCGGTGCGGGCGACGACGAGCTCCTCGGCAGCGGCGGCACCGATGCCAGCGGCAACTTCTCGATCATGCTCAACCGGCCGCTGAAGAGGGGTGACGTCATCTTCATCGTCGACACCTGCGCCGTGCCACCGCTCAGCGGCCCGGTCGACCTGATCACCGGCGCGGCACCGGCCCCGGCACTGTCACCGGCCTTGCTGGCGCTGGCGTTGGCCATGCTCAGCCTCATCGCCCTGCTCGGCCTGCGCCGGCGACGGCACGACTGAGTTGTTGGTTGTTGGGTTGTTGGCTGTCGGGCTTTGCTGATCTCAACGACCAACAACCCAACGACGTAACGACTCGCCGCATCCCGCGTCTCTTTGTGTTGACATCCGCGGTGCGCGGGAATACGCATCGCGAGCGATGCGGTTCCGCTGTAAAGAGCGGGGGAGTCCAAGGGGAGGGAATATGAGCGCACCAGCTCGACTTTCGGCGATCGTCACTGCCCTGATTTTGGCGATGACGGTACCGGCCCCGGCGCAGCTCGACCCGCTGGGGTCGGAGTTCCAGGTCAACACCTTCACCCCGGGCTTCCAGAGGGACGCGGACGTGGCCGCCGACGCGCAGGGCAACTTCGTGGCGGTGTGGGACGGGCCGGCCACGACCAGCCCGACCGGCACGGTCTTCATACAGCGCTTCGACCGCAACGGCGCGGCCCTGGGGACGGAGTACGAAGTTCCCACCGGGATGTGCGCGCCGCCCCGCTTCGGACCCGCGATGTGCCGCGACTCTGCGGGAGGCGGCGTTCTCGCCTGGTCGATGAGCGGCGTCGCGGGAGTGGGAGGCAGGATCTTCGCCCAGCTCTTCGACAGCACCGGCACCCTGCTGGGGACGGAGTTCCAGGTCAGCAGCCAGTCTCCGTCCAGCTCGTACGAAGGTGACGCGTCAATCGCCTGCGGCGACGGCGGCGACTTCGTCGTCGTCTGGGACGGTAACAGTTACGGCTACGGCTCGAAAATCTTCGGCCGCCGCTTCGACAGCAGCGGAGCTCCGGAGGGAACCGAGTTCCAGGTGAACACCTACACGTCGGGTTACTTTTTTCAGCCCAAGGTCGCCGCCGACGACGACCGCGACTTCGTGATCGTGTGGACTGCCGGGTACGCCATCGACGGCGGTAGTGCCGGCGTCTTCGGCCAGCGCTTCGCCAGCAACGGGGACTTCCTGGGCACCGAGTTCCAGGTCAACTCGTATACCCAGAACCGTCAGCAGCGCGGCTCCGTGGCGTCGAACGGCGCCGGCGATTTCGTCGTCGCCTGGGAGAGCTTCGGCGAACACGATGGCAGCGGCGTCGGCATCTTCGCCCAACGCTTCTCGAGCAACGGGGGCTTTCTGGGCACCGAGTTCCAGGTCAACACCTACACACCTCAGGCGCAGATCGCGGCTTCGGTCGCCTCGGACCATACGGGCAACTTCGTCATCGCCTGGCAAGGCGCCTACGGACAGGACGGCTCCGGCAACGGCGTCTTCGCGCAGCGCTTCGACGACACGGGAGCATTCCTCGGCACGGAGTTCCAGGTCAATACCTACACGCCCCTGGTCCAATCCAGCCCTTCCATCGCCTCCGACGACGACGGCAACTTCTTCGTCGTGTGGAGCAGCAACCAACAGGACGGCAGCGCCCGGGGGGTCTTCGGCCGGCGTTTCGACAGCGACGGAAACGGCGTTGGCAGCGATTTCCAGGTCAACACGTTCACGGCCGGAGACCAAGCCGCCTATGAGGCGAGAGGTGCCGCCTGCAGCGGCGCGGGAAGTTGTGGCGCCACCTGGCAGGGGCCGGCGACGACGGCGCCCATCGACGAAACGGTCTTCTTGCAGCTCTACGACGGCGCCGGAGATCGTTCGAGCCCCGAGGTGGAGATTCCCGCCGGGAGTTGCGTGCCCGGGCCAGGGCGCCCCGCCGTCTGCCGCGCTTCCGCCGGAGACTTCGTCGTCGCCTGGCAGCGTTACACCGCCGCCTACGGCTATAGGCGCATCATCGACGGTGAGCCGCGCGCCGCCGTCACTCCACCACAGCTCGACGACGGCGAAAGGACCGGCATTTTCGTCCAGCGCTTCGACGCCGCCGGCAACCCGGTGGGCAGCGAGTTCCAGGTCAATACCTACACGACCGACGGCCAGTACGAACCAGACGTCGCCTGTGACGACGCCGGCGACTTCGCCGTCGTCTGGTCGAGCGTGAATGGCCAGGACGGCCACGACGACGGCGTGTTCGGCCAGCGCTTCTCCAGCGACGGGGCCTTTGCCGGCACCGAGTTCCAGGTCAACTCCTACACGGCCTATCACCAGAACTCCGCCTCGGTGGCTGCGGACATGGACGGCGATTTCGTCGTCGCGTGGCAGAGCGACCGCCAGGACGGCGGCAAGCTCGGCGTGTTCGGCCAGCGCTTCTCCAGCGACGGCAACGCAGCCGGGACGGAGTTCCAGATCAACTCCTACACCGGCGAGGACCAGCGCGGACCGGCGGTGGCAACGGACGCGGCCGGGGACTTCGTCGTCGCGTGGGAGAGCCGCTACCAAGACGGCGACCGCAAGGGAATCTTCGCCCAGCGCTTCTCGAGCGATGGCAACGCGGCCGGGACGGAGTTCCAGGTCAACGGCTACACGTCCGGCGATCAGTACAGTGCAGCGGTGACCGCCGCGGCCGATGGGGCCTTCGTGGTCGCCTGGAGCAGCTACCGGCCCGCCAACCTGCAGCCCATGAACCCGCGAGGGGTTCCGACGTTCCGTGGCAGCGACGTCTTCGCGCGGCAATTCGACGGCGCCGGAGCGTTCCTGGGAACGGAGTTCCAGGTCAACTCGTACACCAGCGGCAACCAGTCGTATCCGGCTCTCGGCATCGCCGACGACGGCCAGCGCCTGGTCGTGGTGTGGAACAGCTCCGCTGCCGTCGCATTTCTGTCGGGCGAGGGCGCGCCGTCCGTTCGTGCGCCGGCGGGCGGAGCGGTGCCGCGGCCGCCTATTTCGTCGGGAGATTTCGGCCAGGACGGCAGCCTGGGCGGCGTCTTCGGCCAGCTCTACGGTCCGACGGACACGCCGACGGTGACCCCGACCACCACGTCGAGCGCAACGCCGACCGAGACCCCGACACCGATCGGCCCGGCGATCACCGGCGGCGACGACCCCGGCTCGAACGAGGTGACCGGAACCGGGTCGCCGAACCGCGACCCGGGCTGCCTGGAGGTCTACGAGGTCGGCCCCAACCGCGTGCCCGACGGCGGTACGGGTGACGACGAGCTCCTCGGCAGCGGCGGCACCGACGCCAGCGGCAACTTCTCGATCATGCTGAACCGGCCGCTGAAGAGCGGGGACGTCATCTTCATCGTCGACACCTGCGCCGTGCCACCGCTCAGCGGCCCGGTCGACCTGATCACCGGCGCGGCACCGGCCCCGGCACTGTCACCGGCCTTGCTGGCGCTGGCGTTGGCCATGCTCAGCCTGATCGCCCTGCTCGGCCTGCGCCAGCGACGGCAGCACTGAGTCGTCGGTTGTCGGGTTGTTGGTTGTTGGGTTTCGCTGACCCCGACAGCCAACGCCCCAACAGCCGACGACCGATACGGCTCGCCTTCGCCTGCGCGGTCGCGTATCTAGTTGGCGACTGCCCTGCGGGGTACGAGGAGAGCACAGGCATGGACGACCGTTCCGGAAAGAGCAGCGCCGACGAGACCGCCGCGAAGGAGAGAACGGCGAGCCCGCCCGCCGACTTCATTCGCCAGATCATCGCGGCGGACCGCCAGGCGAACAAGCACGGCGGCCGGGTGATCACCCGCTTCCCCCCGAGCCCAACGGCTACCTGCACATCGGACACGCCAAGTCGATCTGCCTCAACTTCGGCGTCGCGCTGGAGAACGACGGCGTCTGCCACCTGCGCTTCGACGACACCAACCCCGCCAAGGAGGACGTCGAGTACGTCGACTCGATCATGCGCGACGTGCGCTGGCTCGGCTTCGAATGGGGCGACAAGCTCTTCTACGCCTCCGACCACTTCGAGAAGATCCACCGCTTCGCGATCGATCTCGTTCGCCAGGGCAAGGCCTACGTCTGCAGCCTCAGCCCGGACGAGATCCGCGAGTACCGCGGCACCCTGACCGAGCCGGGCCGCGACAGCCCCTACCGCGACCGTTCGGTGGAAGAGAACCTCGACCTGTTCGAGCGCATGCGAAAGGGCGAGTTCGAGGAAGGCGCGCACGTCCTGCGCGCCAAGATCGACATGTCGTCGCCCAACATCAACATGCGCGATCCGACCATCTACCGGATCAAGAAGGCCGCGCACCACCGCACCGGCGACACGTGGTGCATCTACCCGATGTACGACTTCGCCCACACCCTCTCCGACGCCATCGAGAGCATCACCCACTCGCTGTGCACGCTCGAGTTCGAGGACCACCGCCCGCTCTACGACTGGATCCTGGCGAACTTGCCCGTGCCGAGTCAGCCGCGGCAGATCGAGTTCGCCCGTCTCAACCTGAACTACACGGTCATGAGCAAGCGCCGCCTGCTCGAGCTGGTGCAGAAGAAGTACGTCCAGGGCTGGGACGACCCGCGCATGCCGACCCTCTCCGGCCTGCGCCGGCGCGGCTACACGCCGGCCTCCATTCGCACCTTCTGCTCCCGCGTCGGGGTCGCCAAGCGCGACAGCACGGTCGACGTCGCCATGCTCGAGCACGCGGTGCGCGAGGACCTCAATCGAACGGCGCCGCGCGTCATGTGCGTCCTTCGCCCCCTGCGCGTCGTCATCGACAACTACCCCGAAAACCAGGTCGAGCAGCTCGAAGCGGTGAACAACCCGGAGGACGCCTCGGCCGGCACGCGTCAGGTCCCCTTCTCGCGCGTCCTCTACATCGAGCGCGACGACTTCCGCGAGGACCCGCCGAAGAAGTTCTTCCGCCTCGCCCCGGGGCGTGAGGTGCGCCTGCGCTACGGCTACTACGTCACCTGCGTCGAAGCCGTGAAGGACGGCGGCGGCGAGGTCGTCGAGCTGCACTGCACCTACGATCCGGCCACGCGCGGCGGATCGGCGCCGGACGGCCGCAAGGTGAAGAGCACCATCCACTGGGTATCGGCGGCGCACGCCGTCGACGCCGAGGTGCGGCTGTACGACCGGCTCTTCCTGACCGAGAATCCCGGCGGCAAGGAGGGCCGCGACTACAAGGACGATCTGAACCCCGCCTCGCTCGAGGTCCTGACCGGGGGCAAGGCGGAGCCGAGCCTGGCCGGCGCGGCGCCGGAAAGCCGCTACCAGCTCGAGCGCCAGGGCTACTTCTGCGTCGACTCGCGCGACTCGCGACCCGACCGGCTGGTGCTGAATCGAACCGTCGGCCTGCGCGATACGTGGGCGAGGATCGAGAAGAAGGAAGAGGCGTGACCGGGCTTGCCCCGCGATCCGCCCAACCGCGCCGCCAGGTTGTTCGTTGTTGATTCGTTGGTTGTTGGAGCCTCGAGAACCAACAACAAACAACCCAACGACTTGACAACCTTCGGCGGTCGCACCGACGGCTCGAATTGATAGGCAAAGCCCGGGCACCGGTCACCGGTCACGCTCTTTCCTCTCAGACCCGCGTCAGCAGCATGCACCCGCACGTGTTGCCGCCACCCGCCGCCACGGCCGCCACGGCCGGGCGGTTCGCCACCTGGCGTTCGCCGCCCTCGCCCCACAGCTGCACGCAGGCCTCGTGCAGGAAGCCGTAGCCGTGCAGCCGGCCGGCGGAGAGCTGGCCGCCGTGTGTGTTGAGCGGCAGCTCGCCGTCGCGCGCGATGCGCTGCCCGCCTTCGATGAACGGCCCCCCCTCCCCCACCGCGCAGAAGCCGAGCGCCTCCAGCCACGAGAGAGAGAGAAAGCTGAACCCGTCGTACAGCTCCGCGACGTCGACGTCGGAGGGCTTCAAGTCGGTGCGCGTCCACAGCTGCGCCGCGGCGTCGCGGTTGGCCATCGTCGACAGGTCGTCGAACTGGTCCCACGACGGCCGGCCGCGCAACGCCGTGCCGACGGCCTCGACGCGCAGCGGCGGCTTGCGCAGGTCGCGCGCCCGCTCCAGGCGCGAGACGACGACGGCCGTGGCGCCGTCGGCGGGAACGTCGCAGTCGAACAGGCAGAACGGCGTCGAGATCGGGCGCGCCGAGAAGTAGTCCTCCATCGACATCGGCTCGCGGTAGATCGCCTTCGGGTTGAGCGCCGCGTTCTTGCGCGCGTTGAGGGCGATCTGCGCCAGCTGCTCGCGCGTCGTGCCGTAGCGGTGGAAGTGGCGCTGCGCGAACATGGCGATCCACACGGCGGCGGAGGGGGCTGCGAACGGCAGGCTCCACTCGAGCGGGCCGCTGGCGCGGAAGTCGGCACCGCCCTCGGCGCCGATGCCCTGCCGCCCCTTGCTGCCCTGGGCGCTGGCCTCCCACACGCTGCGAAAGCAGACGACGTGGTTGGCGAGGCCGGCGGCGACGGCGAGGCAGGCCTTGAACACCGAGCCCAGCTGGCCGGCGGTTTCGATGCCGGAGTCGAACCAGCCGAGCTTCAGGCGCAGGGCGTCGTGCACCTCGACGGCGGTGGCGCCGCTGAACCCGGGCGGACCGGACATCACCCCCGGATAAGTCGAGAGGCCGTCGACGTCGGCCACGCTGAGCCCGGCGTCCTCGATCGCCGCCAGGCAGGCGTCGAGGGTCAGCTCGAGGGGATCGCGGAAGAGACGCCGGCCGATGTCCGACTGTCCGACGCCGCTGATGCAGGCGCGCCGCTCGAGGATCTCCTCGGAAGCCATCTCAACCCTCCCCTTCGACCGGCTCGAAGAGCGGCAGCCACACGTCGCCGGCCGCGTCCGGATGGTGCTCGAAGACGACGCGCACCGGCATGCCGATGCGCACGTCCTCGGGGCGGCAGTTCACGATGTTGGTCGTCAGGCGCACGCTCGGCTGCTCGGCGATCTCGACGATGGCGACGACGTACGGCAACGGCGGGCCGGGCATCCACGCCTGGTGGTTGATCGTGAACGTCGCGACCGTCGCCCGCCCGGACACCGGTTCGGGCGCCAGCCGCTTCGAGTGATCGCGCGGGCAGAGCGGCACCGGCGGGTGGACGTAGTAGCCGCAGTCCCGGCAGCGCAGGAAACAGAGCTCACCGCGCTCGCCGCCGGTCCAGAAGTGCCGGTTGCGGTCGCTCAGTCTGGGCAGGATGCGGAAGGGGACCTCGGCTTCGCTCATGCCATCGCTCCGGATTCGGGAGAGTCGCCGCCGCGACGGGCCGCCGGCGGAGAGGGTTCGGTCAACGGATCATCCCGGCTCGAACATGCCGGCGAAGACCGTCCGCCCGCCGTCTACCCGGCGGTACAGCAGCCAATCGCCCTTGAACATCTTGTGGTCGTACGGCCCGGCGCCGATGTGCGTGCGCGGGCCGCCGGTGACGCTGGGCAAGAAGCGCAGGCGCTCGAGGCCCGCCTTGATGCCCGGGCCGGTGAGGATCGGAGCGCGGCGAATCGCCTCGGCGTAGACGCGCGCCGAGTCGTAGGACAGCAACGGCACGGTGTTGGTGTGCGGCCGGCGGCCGAAGCGTTTTTCGAAGCGGTCCAGGAAGGGCTCGACGCGCGGATTGTCCTCGCAGTACTGGTCGATGCCCGTCCACCCCTCCAGCGCCGCCATCCACTCGGCGCTCGCGTAGCAGAACTGAAACGCCGTGGTCATGATGCGAGGCGGATTCCAGCCGAGCCGGGCGAAGATCGGGCCCATCAGGATGGTCGGGTAGCCGTACCCCATGTAGGCCAGCGCCTCGCAGCCCGAGTCGCGCAGCGCCACGACGCTGGCCTCCAGGTCGTCGGGCGTCTGCGTGATCGTCTCCAGACGGACGATCTTCAACGCCAGCGCGTCGCAGGCCCAGCGAAAGTACTGGAAGTACTCTTCGCCGTTCGGCGAGATCTCGTTGAACACGCCGATCCGCTCGTGTCCCTGGCGCTTCAGCCAGGCGGCCATCAGCTGCCCCTCTTCCCCGCAGCCGCCGTTGCCGAGATTGAAGCAGTACTCGCCGTGATAGCGCTCGGTGCCGCACCAGGTCAGAGCGGGGACTTTCCACTCGTCGATGTACGGCGCCAGGGAGATGGAGTTGTCGGAGATGAGCGGGCCGATGACGCCGATGCAGCCCTGATCGATCAGACCGCGCAGGCCGTCGCGCGCGATCGTCCACGACCGCCGCGGCAGCGACGACGCCTCCTCGACGACCACCTCGATGCGCCGGTTGACCACGCCCTGCTCGAACGCCTCCTCGAAGGCGAGCTGGAAGGGCTCGACGAAGTTCGCCTTCACACCGACGTCCAAGTCGATGAGAAAGCCGATCTTCACCGGGTCGAGCTCCCGGCCGTGCGGCTTCGAGGGCACGCCTCGTCTCTCTCTTCTCCTGTCAGGCCGCCGGCAGCGAGTAGAGCTCGACGGCGTTGAGGCCGAGGATGCGTTGCCGGGCGGCGGCGGGAAGGCCGTCCATCGCCTCGTTCAGCTCGGCGATCACACCGGGAATCTTGGCGTCCGGGTGCGGGTAGTCGCTCGCCCAGATGATGCGATCGGCACCGACCAGCGGGTGCTCGGCGGTGAAGCGCAGCGTGCTCTCGTCGGGGTCGAAGGAGATCCAGCACTGGCGCTTGAAGTACTCGGACGGCTTGCTCTTCATCTGCGGGACGTCCCACGGGAAGATCTCGTGATGGTGATCGAGGCGCTCGAGCCAGGGAACGATCCAGCCGCCGTTCGCCTCGAGGAAGATCACCTTCAGGCGCGGAAAGCGCTCCAGGGTGCCGCCGCAGATCAGCGTGGTGAGCGCCGTCTGCATGTCGAACACGTTCGACAGCGCCTGGCTGAAGAAGATGTTCTGAATGCCGACCATGCCCGACTTCTTCGCCTCTTCCTCCTGTCCCTCGGGGAACATCGGGCGCGCCCCCGGAGCGACGAAGCTGCCGAACCCCAGGTCGCGGCAGGCGCCCGGCAGGTCGTTGGCAAGGAAGGGGTGGAAGCCGAGGGTCAGGTCGAGGTCCTGCAGCGCGGCCCAGAGCGGATCGTAGACCGGATCGCAGAAGAACTTGCCGTCGACGGAAGGGTTGGGGCGCAGGAACACGCCCACCAGCCCCATCTCCTTCGCCCGTTTCGCCATGCGGATCGCGCGCTCGATGTCGCTCTGAACGATCACCGCGACGCCGAAGAGGCGGGTCGGGGCGTGCCGGCAGTAATCGGCCAGCCAGCGGTTGTAGGCGTCGCCCTGCGCCTCCGCGAAGTCGAGATCGCGGCACCCGGCGAGGCCGAGAAACAGGGTCGGATAGACCACCGCCTGCTGAATGTCGTCGGAGGCCATCTCGGTGAGCCGTTCGGCGGGCTTGTAGGCGCCCGGCTTCACCTCGCTGTACTTGAGCTCGCCCCGCTGCGCGCGGAGCCGGTCCTCGAGCGACAGCCCCCCGGTGCCGGCCAGAGCCAGAAAGTTCGCGTTCGACACCTGACCGTTGTAGTGCAGCCACTCGCTGCCGTCCGGGCGCGTCACGACGTGAAAGCATCGATCCTTATAACGGGCCGGAATGTACTCGAGCATGGCCGTCGGGTGCTCGAGCACGTGCCCGTCCGCGTCTACGATCCGCTCCACGTTGCCGTTCCCCGTCATGTCGACCTCCTTTTGGCTAACAGTTGTTAGCCACTCCCGTTTCTACCCCCATCCGCGGCCATCCTGCAACCGGACAAAAGAGTGACCGGTCACCGCTCACGCCCTTTCTTCCGCGGTCACGCCTCTTCCTCCGCCTCGACGCCGTAGCGTTCCCGGTAGGCGGCGTAGCGCCGGTGCTCGGTCTCCGGGTCGAGACCGGTTTCGGCGAGGCTGTAGCGGTGGGTACCGTGCTTGTCCTTCGGGTTGGCAGCCAGGAAGCGGCGCATTCGCTGCTCCGCTTCTTCCGTCAGCTCCAGATCGAAGTGGTCGTAGATGTGGCGAACGGTCTCGATCTCGTTGCCGATGAACTGTGTGAAGTGCACGTCGAAGACGCGATCGAGTCCGAGACACTCGCGCTCGCGCACCTCCGTCGTCTTCTGCAGCCCGGCAGCGAGGCGTGCGGTCCAGTCGGCGCCGATGGCGTGCGGATCGACGCGGTTGCTGGCCATGCCGCGCAGCAGCGTGATGAGGCTCGTGAGGGACGCCACGACCTTGAGCGGATCGCGGTGGGTCTGCACGATGCGGGCATCCGGATACTCCGCCAGCAGGCTGTCCAGCGCCCACAGATGGCCCGGCGATTTGAGAACCCAGCGTCGAGCGGGGCAACGCCACTGCAGGTACTGGAGCTGGCGGCGGTGTGACGCGTAGACCCAGCGCAGATCCTCCGCCTCCAGCCACGCCTCGTAGGTCGGAACGTCGTGCGTGGTGTGGAAGATCATGGTGGCGAAGTCGTGCGCCATCAGCGCCACGCACTCCTGCGGCAGAGTCGCCCCCATGGGGTGCATCTTCTTGAAGCCGGGAATGATCTTGTCGACGCCGTCGAAGTGCTTCTCGACACGCGCGATGCGCGGATCGGTCTCGTAGGTGGCCCGCTCCGGCGGCGGCCAGGGTTGGTGTACCTCCCACGTCATCGGCACGCGGTTGGCGGGATCGTGCGCCAAGAGCTCGTGGAGAATCGTCGTGCCCGTGCGCGGCAGGCCGACGACGAACAGGGGACGCCGGATCTCCCCCTCCTCGATCTCCGGATGGCGCTTGCGAACATCGGTCATCCGCAGGCGGTTCTCGAGCAGGCGGACCATGTCCGTCCGGGCGATGATCCTGCCGAGAAGAGTGAGGCGGGCCTCGCTCTCGAAGGAACGGAGAAGAATCCGCAACGGCTCGCGAAACGTCTCGTCCCCGAAATCGGACAGCTCGGCGTTCCGCGCCGCCCGCTCCAGCAGCCTCGACTCGTCGAGCCGCACCACAGGCAGCCCCGCGGCGAGCAGCGGGCCGCCTGCGGCGTTCATCAGGCGAATCGCCAGCGGTGGGACGGTGCGCCCCGAGATCATCGAGCGAGCTCTCCTCCGGAGGCGGCGCCGCATTCCCGACGGGCAGCCATCGAAGCACGCGGGATCAGGAACGCGACCAGCGGATCTCCATGTCCTCGCGGGAGCCGAGCGCCGCGCTCAGCAACTTCACCAGGGCGGGGTCGGCGCCGCGCTGCTCGAACATCTCCAGCGTCGCGCGGTTGATGTAGTAGTCGTCGTCCTTCTCGGACTCCTCCTCCAACTGGTCGATGAGGAACTGCATCTGCTCGTCGCCGATCGCTCCGATGCGGGCACCGCTTTCCTTGTCGTAGAGCTGCACCATGTCGCGCCTCCTCCTTCCCGGAAACCGCAGCTTTCGCCACGGCACAGGAGCTTACCATGGGCGACGCGGACGGAGAACGGAACGCGGCAGGCCGCACTCGGCGGGAGGGCCAGGTCGGCGGCGCGACGTCGGATCCCCGCTGCGTCCCGTTCGCCGATCGAGCCTCCCCTTTTCAGCCCGCTCGGTGGAATCCCTTCACCATTTCGAGATCGGTCTGATAGGTTGAGCGCACCTTCATGTTCGGAGCGGAAAAGGGTTGGGCGCGGTCGCGGCAGAGGTGGCTCGGGTTCGTCCTCGGCTTTGCCGGCACGGCGGTGCTTCTTTTCACGGCGTGGTCGTACGGTCTGCCGCCGGATTCGGTCGAACAAGTCAGCAAGACGAGCAGCGACCTCCGCACCATCTACGAGGCTCTCCACAAGTACGATGCAGAGCGCGGCCATTTCCCCAACGCCGAGGAGGGGCTCGCCATACTCGTGCCAGCTTACCTTCCCCGCCTTCCGAGGGACTCCTGGGGTCACCTCTACCTCTACCAGTCGGGATTCGGGGGCGTTCCCCCCGATGTCGTCAGCTATGGCGCGGACGGGCGCGCGGGAGGCAGCGGTGCGGCAGCCGACATCAGTGCGAGGTTCGGCGTCCTCGAGTCCCCGGGGACCTCACCGTTCGTCCCCGAGCCGTGGCGCACGGCGCTGGTCGACATGTCCTATTTCCTGCTCCCGATGATCGGCTTCGTGAACGGAGGGCGCCGTGCCTGGGCAGCGGGATTGCTGGCTGGCGTCGCGGCTCCGTACGCAATCGCTTTCGGAGGGACGGCGCTGATCGCCAGTGACGGCGTAGCGGTCGCCTGCGGGCTCATGGCGGCGATTCTCCTGTTCGGAAGCCTGGGCGCGCTCGCGCGCGTGCGCTACGCGGTCATCCTCACCTTCGCGGCCGTCGTCCTGGCGACGGGAACCCTGCTCCTGTTTCCCGCCATCTGAAACCCCCGGCCGCCGGACCAAAGGCGGGATTCTCCACCGGCCGAGCGACTGCTAGCTTGCAGGGGATGGAGCCATCCCGCACCTCGAGCTGGCTGCGCCGCTGGCTCGTCTGTCTCAACGCCGGGCTGCTTCTGGTCGCGGTCGTCCTGGCTCGCCGCATCGGCCCCCATGCCCTCTTCCTCGCCGCTCTCGTGCCGGTGGCCTTCGTCCCCTTTTCCTATGCGCGCCTGCGCCTGCAGCGCTCGATCGAACCGGTGCTCGAGCAACTCGGCGGCGCCGTGGCGCTCGCCGTCTTCGCCGCCGGCATCGCACTCGACGCCGTGATGATCGCGCAGCTTCTCACGGCGCGTTCGCCCGCGGCGATGCCCGTCCTGCGGGCATCCGGCATCTCGTGGGCCGGAGCGGTCTGGTTCAGCGCGCACGCGTTGCTGTGTGTCGGCTACGGCGGCGTAAGCCTCTCCCGCGCGTGCGGCCGACTTCTGCGCCGGGTAAGGCACCTGCTGCCCGGCGCGCTCGCAGCGCAGGTGTCTCTGGAGCGCCGCCAGTTTCTGCAGCAGTTCGGCGTCGCCGGGGCCGCCCTTCCCTTCGCCGTCTCCCTCTCGGGAGTCGGGCTCTCCTACGACTTCCGCGTCGAGGAGAAGGAGATCGAGCTGCCGCACTGGCCGATGGCGCTCGACGGCCTGCGTGTCGCGCATCTGTCGGACATTCACGTCGGCGGCGACATGAACCGCGAGCGCCTGCGGCGCGTGGCGGCGCTCACCATGGCGCACCGCCCCGACATCGTGCTCCACACCGGCGACTTCCTCACGCACCGGCGGGGTGATTTCGACGCCCCGCTGTACGAGGCGCTGGCGACCATTCGTGCGCCGTTCGGCCAGTGGGCCTGCTTCGGCAACCACGACTTCGACGACCCGCGGCGGCTCGAGCGGCGGCTGTCGGAGGCCGGCGTGGTCGTCCTGCGAAATGCGCTCCGAACCGTCTCGGTGCGCGGCCGTGCGCTGGAGATCGCGGGGATCGACTTCCTCTTCCGGCGCTCGAATCCGGCCGCTCTCTACACTCGCATCGTCGGCGCCTGGGGCCGGCGCGACGGCGCTCCGCGCCTGCTGCTCAACCACGACCCGAGAGGGTTCGCGGACCTGCCGGAGGGCTGCGCGGATCTCGTGCTCTCCGGCCACACGCACGGCGGGCACATCGGCATTCAGCTCGGTCCCTCCCACGCCCTGACCGTGGTGGGCCTGGCGGGCATTCCCGACCAGGGCATCTTCCGGCGCGGCGACATGCGGCTCTTCGTCACCCGCTGCGTCGGCTTCTACGGCTACCCCATGCGCATTGGCATCCCGCCGGAGATCGCGCTCCTGACGCTGCGCGCGCCGCGGCCGCGCGACCTTCGGTCGCGGGTTTGACGCTACCGCCGGCCGCCGCCAAGCGACTTTCGGCGTCCCGGCGCAGAGCCGTCTTCTCGACCTTGCCGGTGCCCGTGCGCGGAACGTCGGCCTCGTCGATCGCGAACACGTGGCGCGGCACCTTGTAGCTGGCCAGGGTCTCCTTGCAGAACGCCGTCAGATCGCGCGGATCGACACGCTGGCCGGCGCGCAGCACGACGAAGGCGGCGATGTTCTCGCCCCGCACCGGATCGGCGACGCCGACCACATGGGCGGCCTTGACGGCCGGGTGGCGGGCGAGGGCCTCCTCGACCTCGGCGGCGGCGACGTTGACGCCGGCGGTCTTGATGACGTCCTTGAGTCGGCCGCCGAAGTGCAGGTAGCCGTCCTCGTCGAAGTAGCCGCGGTCGCCGGTACGAAAGAAGCCCCTCTCGTCGAAGGTGCCGGCGCGCGGGACCTTGTAATACCCCTCCATCAGGGTCGGCCCTTTGACGAAGATCTCGCCGACCTCGCCGCGCGGCCACGGGCCGCCGCGTTTCGGGATCGGCGATCTCGATCTGCGTCCCCTCCAGCGGCCGGCCGAAGGTACCGATCCGAACGCTCTCGGGGTCGGTGGAGCGCGCGGCGCTGACGAAAGTGGCGGTCTCCGACATGCCGTAGACGCCGATGGCTCGGTGGTCGGCGCCGAGGAGCTTCGGCGCCAGCTCGTGATAGGTGCCCTTCTTCAGATGGAGCTTGCGGCGGCCGAAGTCGGGGTGGTCGAGCATCGGTCCCGCCTGATGCCAACCGGCCATGATCGTACAGCGCTCGCTCTCGAGAAGCTGCAGCGCGCTGCCCGGGTCGACCGCCTCCTGCAGGACGATGCGCCCGCCGCCGGCGATGGTGGCCAGGGCGCCGAGGATGAAGCCGCCGCTCCAGAAGAGCGGCATGTGCCCCCACCAGGCGTCGTCGGGAGTGATCCCCAGGCAGTCGGCGACGCGCCGCCCCGAGGTGACCAGCGCGGCGTGGCAATGCAGGACCGCCTTCGCCTTCGCGGTGGTCCCCGAGGTGAAGAAGATCGTCGCCCAGTCGGCCGGCGACACGGTCCGCTTCGAGCGCGTCGAGGAACGCGTCCTCGGCGTCCGCCTCCAGATCGTTCCACGCCCGACAGCCCGGCGCCTCGCCCTCGAGCAGCAGGACTCGGCGCAGCGCCGGCGCACCCTCGGAACGCAGGCGACCGGGCGCCGTGTCGCGCAGCTCCGGGACGATCTCGTTCAGCCTCTCGAGGTAGTCGTGCTTGAGAAATCGAGGCAGCGCGACCAGTACCTCGACGTCGCCGTGCGTCAGGCCGTAGGCGATCTCGTCGCGCTTCCACAGCGTCGAGAAGGGGACCAGGATCGCCCCCAGGCGAAGCGCGCCGAAGGCGATCGGCAGCCACTCGAGGCGATTGGGGCAGAGCAGACCGACGCGCGACCCCTTGGTCACGCCGGCGCCGAGGAGCTTCTTCGCGGCGGTGCGACTGGCCTCGCGCAGCTCGGCCCAGGTGAGTCGCCCGTTCACCTCGGCGCGCGGTGCGTAGGCGACGGCCTCGCGCTCCGGGCGGCGCGCCGCAGCTTCGTCGAGGAAGGCGCCAAGCGTCTCCATCAGCGGCCCGTGAACACCGGAGCGCGCTTCTCGACGAACGCGCGCACCGCTTCCTGGTGATCGGCCGTCTCGCCGAGAATGCCCTGCGCCAGCGCCTCGGCCTCGACCGCCTGGCGGAGGTCGGCCCGCGCACCGCGGTCGAGGAGCCCGCGCGTCAGGCGAACCGCTTGCGGCGCGTGTCCGGCGACGGACGCCGCCACGGCGCCGACGCGAGCGCGAAACTCGCCCGGCCGGCGAGACCTCGCTCACCAGCCCGAGGCGCAGCGCCTCGGCCGCCGCGACCGGCTCCGCGGTCAGGCAGATGCGTTGCGCATTGGCAAGGCCGACGCGCAGCGGCAGCAGGAACGTGCCGCCGCAGTCGGGAATGAATCCGACCCTGACGAAGCTGAAGACGAAACGGGCGTCGGTCGGCGGCGATCGCGAAGTCGCAGGCGAGGACGAACGAGCAGGCCATCCCGGCGGCGACGCCGTTGACCGCGGCGATCATCGGCTTCTCGCGCCGCAGGAGGCGCTCGACCACAC
This sequence comes from uncultured bacterium, assembly GCA_963721115.1. Taxonomy (GTDB): domain Bacteria; phylum Desulfobacterota; class Binatia; order HRBIN30; family CADEER01; genus CAVRIA01. Next base: position 377,734 of record CAVRIA010000006.1, on the reverse strand, counting down.
GAGCCCCGTGCAGGGTGCGCGCCCGCCCGACCAGGGCGCTGCGACCCAGGCGCTCCGGGCGCCCCATCAGCTTCAGGTCGGCGCCGGCCGAGAAGGCCTTCCCCGCGCCGGTGAGCACGATGACGCGCACGGCATCGTCCGCCTCCGCGCGGTCCACCAGCTCCGGCAGGCGGTCGTTCATCTCCGGCAGCAGGGCGTTCAATGCCTCGGGGCGGTTCAGAGTGATGGTGGCGATACCGTCACCGACCTCGTACAGAACGTGTTCCTCGCTCATGACATCCCCCGACCCCGGTCTAGCGTTCTCACCCGCAGGCGCCGGACTCGCGCAACCTGGCGATCTCCTCCTTCGACTTGCCGAGCTCCGCCAGGACCTCGTCGGTGTGCTCGGCCAGGCCGGGCGGCGCGATACGCAGCGAGCCGGGCGTCTCGCTCATGTGGAAGATGACGTTCATGGTGCGGAAAGGGCCGTGCTTCGGATGTGCCCAGCTCGCCACCGAGCCGATCGCCCGCAGCTGCTCCATCTCGAACATCTCCTTCAGGCTGTTCACCCGGCAGGAGGGGACGTCGAAGTCGTGGCAGAGCTCGATCCAGTGGTCGCGCCCGTTGCTGCGGAAAATCTCCTGCAGGAGGCCGACGATCTCGGCGCGGTGCTGGCAGCGCGCGTGGTTGTTGGCGAAGCGCGCGTCCTCCAGCAGATCCTCCCGCCCGAGCCCCTTGCACAGACGTTTGAAGAACGCGTTGGTCAGGCAGGCGACGATGAAGTAGCCGTCGTTGGCCTCGAACGCCTGGTAGGGCACCAGATCGGGATGGCCGTTGCCGAACTTCTCGTACTCGTGTCCGGTGTTCAGGTAGGCGGTCGAGATGTCGGCGAGCAGGGAGATGACCGCGTCGAGCATCGTCAGGTCGATGCGCTGTCCGATTCCGGTCTGTTGGCGGTGGTAGAGCGCCAGCGCGATGGCATACGCGGCGTAGATCCCGGACGAGATGTCGGCCACCGGTCCCGCCGCCTTCACCGGCGGCCCGCCGGGAAAGCCGGAGAGGCCCATCATGCCGCCGGTCGCTTGCAGGATGAGGTCCATGCCCGGGTTCTGCGCCATCGGCCCCTGCGCTCCGAAGGCGGTGATCGAGGCATAGATGATGCGAGGATTGAGAGCCTTGAGGGCGTCGTAACCAATGCCGAGGCGGTCCATCACCCCGGGGCGGAAGTTTTCGACGACGACGTCGGCTTTCGCCGCCATCTCCTTGACGAGAGCCAGACCGCCGGGGTTCTTGACGTCGACCCCGACCGACCTCTTGTTGCGGTTGAGCCCCCAGAAGTTGAAGCTGCCGATCTTCGGATCGGTGCCGCGCGCGTAGCGGATGCTGTCGCCGCGATCCGGCTTCTCGATCTTCCATACCTCGGCGCCCATGTCACCGAGCAGCGTCGTGCACCACGGACCCGCCGCCTGATGGCTGAGGTCGATGACGCGAATCCCCTTCAACGGTCCGTTGTTCTCCATCACGAGCCCCTTCCGCCGAACTGCTGTTTGAGAAGATTGGTCTGAACCTTGTTCGCCGCATTGCGCGGCAACACGGCGACGAACTCGACGCGCCGCGGCTTCTTGAACCCGGCCAGGCGCCTTCCCGCATACGACGCCAGCGCCTCGGCGTCGAGGGCCGCCCCCGGCCGGCGCACGACCACCGCGGTGACCTGCTCGCCCCATTTCGGGTGCGGCGTTCCGATCACCGCGACATCCGCCACGGCGGGGTGAGCGCGGATCACCTCCTCGACCTCGACCGGAGACACGTTCTCGCCGCCGGTGATGATCAGCTCCTTCACCCGGCCGGTGATGTAGAAGTAGCCGGCGCCGTCCCGCCGCCCGCGGTCTCCCGTGTGCAGCCACCCGTCGCGCAGCGCCTCGGCCGTCGCCGCGCGGTTCCTGTAGTAGCCCTGCATCAGGGTCGGGCCGCGGACGACGATCTCCCCTTCCCTGTCCACTTCGGCGAGGGTTCCGTCGGCGCATCGTACGGCGACGACGACGTACGGATTGGCTCGGCCGATCGTTCCGGGGCGGTCGAACACGCTGCCTCCACGCGCCATCGCAACCCCGTCGGTCGACTCGGTCTGCCCGTATGCCTCGATGATCTCGGCACCGTCGAAGATGCCGGCGAGCGCGCGCTTCGCCTCCATCGGCGTCGGCGCCCCGCCGACCGAGACCTTCTCGACCGAGCGGCGCACGCGCGCCGACACACCTCCGGCCGAGACGACGTCGAACACCATGCCGCCGATCAGGGGCAGATCGGTGACCCCGAAGCGCTCCACCGCTTCGAGCAGGGCGGACAGATCGAACTTCTCCAGGAGAACGGCGGTGGCGCCGAGCAGGACGCGGCACAGGAGGTGCGACACGAACACCGGCGTATGGGTCAGCGGGCTGATGCTCGCCCCGACCCCTTCGGCGCGGTCCCCCCGCGCCGTCGCACAGGCGAGCGACGCCCAGAGAAGATTGGCGTGGCTCAGCATCACCCCTTTCGGCGAGCCCGTCGTTCCGGAGGTGTAGGCGATCACCGCCAGGCGGCCGGGGAGAGGCGGCCGGGGAGAGGCGACCGCTCCCCGGCCGCGGCGCAGCACGCGCGGGCGCAACGGCAGGTCGGCCTCGCAGGCGAAGGCCGGGATCGAGACGGACGCGGACGCGGATCGCGCCACGTCCGAGCGCGCCGTGTCGCAGAGAAGCGCGACCGCGCGCGCGTGCTCCAGCAGGAGCGCCGCCTCCTCGCCTGTGGAGCGGACCGCGATGGGCACGGTCGCCGCCCCCAGCCCCCAGAGCGCGAACGTCATCGCCACCATGGCCGGCTCGTTGGCAGCCATGATGCCGACGCGCTGTCCGGCACCGATGCCGCGCCGCGCCAGCCAGTCCGCCAGCCGATCGACCGCTTCCGACACCAGCCCGTAGGGAAGACGCCGGCCGCGAAAGCCGAGGCCGCCCGCCTCTCCCCGGCGCTGTGCCTGCAGTCGGAGGAAGTCGGGCGTGGACGGGAGCAGGAGGGAGTTCACGTGTCGTTCAGATCCGGGCGGAACTCCGGATGCCCGGCCAGCCATTGCGCCGCCCCGCGCATCGACTCTTCGTTCTTCACGTTGATGAACCGGTAGATCCGACCTTCGAACCAGCGCAGAATCGGCGTCTCGAGATGGAAGGACTCGCGGAAGCGCAGCCGTGTGCGATTGGGCGCGATGGGCTCGAGCGAGACGGAGCCGGTGAGGCCGCCACGCAGCATCACGTAGTCGTAGCCCCGGTTCGGGCGGACGTTCTTGACCAGCTCGAAGGACTCGCCGCGCCGGCCGAGCGGAAGCGGGTAGACGACCTTGCGCACCAGACCGTTGCCGTCGGCGTCGCCCGGATAGACGATCTCGACGTCGAGCACGGCGGGCGCATACTCCTTCCACAGATCGTATCTCTGAAAGAGCGCCCACAGGCGCGGCGCCGCGAAGGGGAGCTCGATCTCGTACTCGTGGTGCCGCATGCTCCCCCTACCTGCGGAGGGCCGCCTCCGGAAAGGTGCTTGAAAGACATCGCACGTCTATTCTTCCAGGCGATCCAGGTAGCCGGCCCGGGTGAAGCGCTCGCGCAGAGTCGAGAGATCCTCGCCGCTGAAGCGCCGGAACCCATCGGCGCCGCGCGGGCGCCAGTACACCGGATCGGCGATCTTGTCGATGAGAAACTTCTCCCGGCGCAGAGTGCGTTTCAGCACTTTGTTGGTGGGGGTGACGGCGAGCTCGCCGGCCACGCGCACGAACATCGGCCGCCAGCGCGGTGGCAGGTCGGGCTCGTGATCGAGAAACGCCGCGAAACCGCCGGGATCGAACTCCGATCCCTCCTGCAGCTTGATCGCCGCCATTACCTGATCGCCCGCCTCCGGGTCGGGAACGCCGTACACACTCGCCAGCATCACCTTTGGATGACGGCAGAGGATCTCCTCGATCGGGCGGGCGAGGAAGTTCTCTCCGCCCACTCGCAGCCACTCGGCGTCGCGGCCGGCGAAGTAGATGTAGCCGGCGCCGTCGCGATACCCGAGATCGCCGGTGTGGAACCAGCCGTCGCGGGTGCGCTCCCGGGTCGCCTCCTCGTCCTTGTAGTACCCCTCGAAGAGGAACTGGCCGCTGGTGTTGACGATCTCTCCCACCGCCTCGCCGGCGTTGATCAACCGACCGGAGGCGTCGAATTCGGCCGCCGGGCACTCCGCGCCGTCCTCGCCGATGATCTTCACGCCGTCGGCGCGGCCGAGGCTGCGCTGGGGATCACCGGGCTCGCGGGTGAAGCCCACGCCCACCTCGCTGGCGCCGTACCCATCGACCACCTTGCAACCAAAGCGCTCGGCGAAGGCATCGATGAACTGGCGCGGCGCCTCGTTTCCGTATGCCAAGCGCAACGGGTTGTCCGCGTCGTCGGGTCGAGCCGGCGTGTCCATGATGTAGGCGAGGGGATTTCCCACGTAGTTGAAGAGAGTGGCGCCGTAGCGCCGGACGTCGGCGAGAAAGTGCGTCTTGCTGAATCGCCGCGCCAGGGCGATGCACCCCCCGGCGATGAGGGCCGGGCCGAGAGCCAGGATCTGGGCGTTGGCGTGAAACAGCGGCATCGCCGCGTACACGGTGTCGTCCGGCGTGAAATGACACATGCGCGCGGAGGCGCCCCAGCCGAGCAGCATCAGCCGGCCGTGGCTGTTCAGCACTCCCTTGGGGGCGCGCGTGGTTCCGGAGGTGAAGATGATCATCAACAGATCCGCGGGCTCGACCGGGATTCGAGGATCCGTGGCCGGCACGGTGGCGAGCTGCTGGGAGAGGTCGGTCCACGGGCGAGGTGGCGGCGCGCGGAGGCCTTCCTCGCTGTCGCACACCAGCACCTGCAGAGACGAGGGGGCATCGCCCTCGAGCGCCTGCCGCAGCTGCTGCGCGTACCGACTCTCGACCACGACGATCTGGCAGTCGGCGTACTCGACGTCCCCGGCGAGGAAGCGCCCGGTCCGGGTGGGATTGAGGCCGACCAGGGTCGCCCCGGCCAGCCCGCAGCCCAGCTCGGCGAAGACGAATGCCGGGAGGTTGTCCATGAGGACACCGACGTGAAACGGAACCCCGGCCACCTTGAGGCGCAGGAACAGATTGGCGAAGCGACACGCCTCCCGGTACGTCTCGTCGTACGTCCAGCGCGTCTCCCCAAAGCGCAGGAAGACGCGGTCCGGGCTCGATCGCGCGCGCTCGCGCAGCGCCTCACCCATCGTCTGCGGGGGCGCCGTCATCTCTACCTCGGAGCTCTGGGGGGCCATCGATCTCTTCGTAACCCCGGCGCCTCCCGCCGCCGCCGGTGGCCGGTCGGCGAGGGGCTGGCTAACGGGCGTTAGCCTCGGATACCAGCCGCACTCGCGCCGTGTCAACGCGGGGGAAGGGCGGGGGAAGGGCCGTACGACGCCTACATGGTGCGTCGAGCGGCGGGTCCGCGTGGATCGAGTAGGGGGCTTGGCGCAACAATTCGATCCACCGGCACGCGGCAACCGTCGTGCCCGCGAAAGCGGCATCCAGGCGGGGAGATTCCCGTTTTCGCGGAGTGATGAATTCGGCCCGCCGCAGGAACTGTCAGTCAAAGCCGAGTAGGAAAATCGAAGAGGGGAGAATGGACGTCGGCGGCCAACACGGACGTGCCGGCCACCGACGTCTCTTGGGGGAGGAGAGCGCAGGCGTTGTATTCGCCTGTCGCTAGTAGCTGCGGAGGGGGGTCCGCGTGTGCTACCTGTGCAATTCGACGCCGTCCCGGGTCGATTCATTCAAACGTCCGGCAGCGGCCGAAGAAAAAAAGAACGGCCCTCTTTGCCCGAGAGGTCTCTACCGGCATCCGGCTCCCTACCAACAGCCAACAACCCGTCCCATGGGACTCTTCGATCGCTTCATCTTCTTCCCCGAGGCCGTCCTGGTCGCCTCTCCCACCGCCGTCGGTCTGGCGCACGAGGAGGCCGTGTTCACCGCCGCGGACGGCGCCCACCTGCACGGCTGGTACGTGCCGGGACAGCGGTCCGAAACGCTGTTGTGGTTTCACGGCAACGCGGGAAACATCAGCCACCGTCTCGACAATCTGCGTCTTCTGCACGATCTGGTCGGGGTGAACGTCTTCCTCTTCGACTACCGCGGTTACGGTCGGAGCGGCGGCACACCGTCGGAGGCCGGGCTCTACATGGATGCCCGCGCCGCGCTGACCCATCTTCGCGACCGCCGCGATGTCGACGCGACGCGGATCCTCTACTTCGGGCGCTCGCTGGGCAGCGCCGTGGCGGTCGACCTCGCCGTCGACGAGCCACCCGCGGCGATGATTCTCGAGACGCCGTTCCTCTCCATCCGCGAGATGGCAAAGACGCTGATCGGTCCTCTGGCGGCAGCGGCGCCGTCGGGTTTCGACAATCTGGGCAAGATCGGACGGGTGCGCTGCCCACTCCTCTTCATCCACGGCGACCGGGACGAGATCGTGCCCTACGCCCAGGGCCGGCGCCTGTTCGAAGCCGCCTCGCCTCCGAAGGCGTTCTACACGGTGCTCGGCGCCGGGCACAACGACACCTACGTCGTCGGTGCCGAGACCTACTTCAGCCATCTGCGCCGCTTCGTCGAAGGGGTGGAGGAGCGATCCTGAAGGTGCACGGGGAGCGGAGCTTGTCTTCGCGCACCGGGCGGGGATATCAAACGGATCATGTCGAAACCTGCCCAGACTCCGGCAATCGCCCACCCCGCCGCCACGGTGATCCTCCTGCGAGCGGGCAACCCGGGATGCGAGGTGTTGCTGGTGCGGCGCAGCGCCCAGCTCGCTTTCCACGGCGGCGCCTGGGTGTTCCCGGGGGGCCGAATCGATCCGGCCGATCGCCCGGCGGGCTCCGGCGATATCGTCTTGGCAGCGAAGCGGGCGGCCGTCCGCGAGGCGCTCGAGGAGGCGAGCGTGGCGGTCGATCCCGGCCGGCTGGTGTTGATTTCCCGCTGGATCACGCCGGAGGTGCTGCCGAAGCGATTCGACACATGGTTCTTCGTCGCGCCGGCGAGCGGCGAGCCGGTGCAGGTGGACGGCGGCGAGATCCACGAGCACTGCTGGATGGGGGCCGCGGACGCCTTGGCGGCGCAGGCGCGCGGTCAGCTCGATCTGCCGCCGCCGACGTTCGTGACCCTGCACGGGCTGGCTCGGTTCGAAAACCCGACCGAGGCGCTCGAGACCCTGGCGGCGGAGCCGGTGGAGACCTTCACCCCCCGCCTGTGCTCGGTGCCGAAGGGCGCCTGCACCCTCTACGAAGGCGATGCCGGCTACGCCGACGGCCTGTTCGACCGGCCGGGACCGCGCCACCGCCTCTGGATGCTCGATACGGGCTGGCGCTACGAGCGCTCGACCGGCTCGGAAAAGTCGAGACCGCGCGGCCTCACTTCCCGGTGAAGACCGGCTTTCGCTTCTCGGCGAAGGCCTTCATCCCTTCCTTGGTATCCTCCGACTGGGTGACCAGCGACTGGAAGGTCGCCTCCTCGTCGAGCGCGGTCTCGAGATCCGAGTCCAACGAGCGGTTGAGCAGGCGTTTGGAGATGCCGATCGCGAAGGTGGGACCCTGCGCGAGCTTCTCCGCCCACTCGCGCGCCGCCGCCTGCAGCTGCTCGCCGGGAACGACCTTGTTGACCAGGCCGATGCGCAGCGCCTCCGCCGCCGAGCAGTCCTCTCCGAAGAAGACCAGCTCCTTCGCCTTGGCGAGGCCGATCAGGCGCGGCAGCAGATAGGCGCCGCCGCCGTCGAGAGCGATGCCGCGGCGCACGAAGACCTCGATGAAACGCGCCTCCTCAGCCGCGATCACCAGGTCGCAGGCGAAGGCCAGGTGCGAGCCGAGCCCGGCGGCGACCCCGTTCACCGCCGCCACCACCGGCTTCTCCAGCTCCCAGAGAGCGCGAATGAGGCGCTGCGAGCGGGTGCGCATGATCTCGCGCGCCGCGCCCGGCCCGGTCGGCCCGCCGCCCCGCCGGCTGAGGTCGGCCCCGGTGCAGAAGCCCTTGCCGCTACCGGTGAGGACGAGGGCGCGGATGTCGGGGTTCGTGCGCGCGTCGGTCAGGACGGCGAGAAGCTCCTCGCGCATCTCGTCGTTGACCGCGTTGCGCGCCTCCGGTCGGTTCAGCGTGATCCACGCCACCTGCTGCTCGATCGCCAGTTGAATCGCTTGGTAGTCGGCCATGGGGTCTTCTTCTCCTCGTCGCTTGTGGGGTAGGTGGCGCTCAGCCCAACTTGAGCGCCGCGCGCGCATTGTCGCGCAGGAAGAGCTGGCGCACCTCGGGGGACAGCTCGAGGGCGTCGATCTCCTTGATCACCCGGTCGAAGGGCAGCAGGGGATAGTCGGTGGCGAAGCAGACCTTGCGCTTGCCGAAGGTCTTCATGAAGTGGACGAACTCGGGCGGATAGTGCTTGGGGGCGTGCGCGGACGTGTCGATGAACACGTTGGCGTGCTTCCAGGCGATGGCGATCATCTCCTGCGTCCACGGCCATCCGATATGGCCGCAGATGATCCGCAGCTCCGGAAAATCCAACGCCACCTGGTCGATGTAGATCGGGCGCCCCGTCTCCGACGGGAAGAGGGGACCGGTATGGCCGACCTGAGTCTGGAACGCCACGTCGAGCTCGACGCACTTGGCGTAGAGAGGATAGTAGCAGGCGTCGGTCGGCGGTTTGCGCCACAGGAACGGCTCGATGCGCAGCACCTTGAAGCCCCACGTTTCGACGTGCTCCTGCAGGCCGCGCACGGCTTTCATGATGTTCGTCGGATCGGCGTGGTACTCGCCGACGAAGCGCTTCGGGTAGCGGCGAACCGCCTCGCGCACGTGCTCCGCCTCCCCCGAGATGCAGGCGATCTCGATGCCGTTGCGGTCCATGTCGGCGAGCATCTGCTCCACGTCGGTCCCGTTGTGGTACCAGTCGAGGCGGCCGTAGTTGCGGAACACGTTCTCCGCCGCCGGACTGCGCTTCTCCGGCGGCGTCGGAGAGAGGTACTGAGTCCACACGTCGATGGTTCCGATCGTTTCAGCCATGTCTGCTCCCCATGTCTCGCGGACGTTTCATCGCGGCAGTCCCAGAACGCGCTGCGCGATGATGTTGCGCTGCACCTCCGACGTGCCGGCGTAGATCGTGGCGGAGCGGGTCCACAGCAGCTCGCGTCCCCAGACGCCGCCGTCGATCGAGCGCCTCTCTCCCGCCGGCAGCGGGCCGTAGGGGCCGAGAATCTCGTGCGCCACCTCCATCATCCGCTGCTCCAGCTCGCTCCAGAAGAGCTTCAAGATGGAGCCTTCGGGCCCCGGCTTGCCGGTGCGCTGGATGACCGTGACGTTGCGATAGGCGGTCAGGCGGGCGAGCTCGACCTCGACCGCGATCTGCGCGAGCTTCTGTCGGAGCAGCGGGTCGCGCGACGCCGCCTTGCCGCCCCCGCGCATCCGGCGCGCCAGGCGAACCAGGCTCTCGAGCTCGGCGTGCAGTCGCACGTGCGGCGCCGAGCCGCCGCGCTCGTGTGCGAGCGTCGTCATCACCACCGACCACCCCTGGTCGATCTCGCCCACGACGTTGGCGCGCGGCACCCGGACCTCGTCGAAGAAGACCTCGTTGAACCACGCCTCCCCGGTGATCTCGACCAGCGGTCGGATGGTGATGCCGGGGCTCTTCATGTCGACGAGGAGGAACGTCAGCCCGCGGTGCTTGGGCGCCGTGGGATTGGTGCGGACGACCAGGATGCACCAGTCGGCGTGCTGCGCGAAGCTGGTCCAGATCTTCTGCCCGGTGACCGAGATCTCGTCGCCGCGCACCTCGCCGCGGGTCCGGATGGCCGCCAGGTCGGACCCCGCGTTGGGCTCGGAGAAGCCCTGACACCAGACGTCCTCGCCGGCCAGGATGCCCGGCAGGAAGCGCCGCTTCTGCTCCTCGGTGCCGCACGCGATCAGTGTCGGACCGACCAGGCCGAGAGCGACCGCCAGGTTGATGCTGTCGGGCGCTTTGGCGCGCGCGCACTCCTCGTTGAAGATGAGCTGCTCGACGACCGTCGCCCCTCGGCCGCCGTACTCGCGCGGCCACGTAATGCCGGCCCATCCTCCCCGGTGCAGTCGCGCCTGCCAGGCCTTGGCGGCGGCGACCTTCTCGAACGACGTCGTCGGGTCGCGGTAGGCGGGCGTCCCCCAGCCGGGGGGCAGGTTGGCAGTGATCCACGCCCGCACCTCGGCGCGAAACGCCTGTTCCTTCGCCGTCAGCCGGAAGTCCATGCGCGAGCGCTCTCCGTCATGGGCGGGTGGCGTCAGGCGCGGCGCGCCCCAACCCGGACCGAAGAGAACGGAGAAGAGCAACCTCTGACCTCCCCCTTCGGAGACTGTCGATAAATGCGAGGACACCCTTCGACAAGCTCAGGGTGAGCGGACAAAGTCCTTTGAAATCAACCCCCAAGCGGCTCAGGCTGAGCTTGTCGAAGCCTCGTTTCAGAGAAAATCGACAGTCCCTTCGAAAGAGGGGAGTCGCGGGGAATTCGACCGGGGAGCCCGCTCTCACTTGCCGAACCGCTGCAGGGTGGTGAAGTCGAAGAAGCTCGGGTCGTACGTCACCCGGCGATCGTTGGCGGGGTCCTTGCCGGGGGCCAGCTGTCCACTCACGGTGGCGCGATTCATCTTGATGTTCTCGGCCGTCTGGTAGCCCATGTTGGAGCCCCAGAGCCATTCCACCTGTCCGTCCGGCCGCGTGAACTTGTGCGAGAGAAAGCCCAGCACGTAGTAGGTATTGAGTAGCTCGCCGTTCCAACTGAACTTGCGGTTGTAGGCACCCTGGTACGTCTCCCGGTCGACGTAGAGCTGCACCTTGCCGTACAGGTAGTACTTGTCCTTCGGCGTCGCTTCCAGAATGTACATCGGGCGCTTGGCGAGCTGCGGTCCGATCGGCGCCCACGCGACCCCCTTCCAGTCGGGATCCTCGAAGCCGATCACCTTGAGGCTGTGGTCCCACTCGGCGCGCCAGCCACCGCCCGGCAGCCACTTGTCGTCCGCCTTGCCCTCGAGGCTCAGCGGATCGACGTAGCGCAGCTGATCGGTCTGCCCGATGAGCTTCCAATCGAAGTCCTCCGGCTTGCCATCGAAGAAGGGCCCGTCGTCCGAGCTCATGTCGGAGCCCAGGAAGCCATCGGACCGATTGGCGGGGCTGACCGCGCGGACGCGACGCAGCGCGGGGACGTACGCCCAGTTCGAGTCGCGCTTGGTCGAGTCGCGGTAGCGCCAGGCCAGGGCGGTCGTGCCGTAGAGGTCGGTCGGGTAGGTCGCCGCCGCGATGAACTGCATCAGGAAGTTGTTGGGGTTGGGCATCCGATAGTCCTTGGACTGCCCGTCGTAGTAGAGAAAGTGGACGTCCTGACCCGCCTCGCGGTCGATGCCGTCGGGGTTCACCCAGATCAGGCGCACCTGGTTGTGGCTGTTTCCGAGGTACCAGTAGCCGTAGTACGAGTTCCAGAGGATCTTGACCCCGGCCTTCGGGTCGTTCGCATCGACGTGGGGAAAGGGAAAGCCGTACACGTACTTGGGCTGCTTGTTCGTCCCGGTGTAGACGATCGTCCCGAGCTCGTTGACGTCGTACTGGCCGGCGTTCTTCTCCGTCGAATCGAGGAACTCCTGCTCCCAGTTCATGCGGCCGTTCGCCCACTCGACGATCTTGTTCCGGTAGTGTCCGTCTCGATAGTGTTTGAGGACCTCCGGCGGCAGAAGCCCTTCGGCATCCTGCCAGTTCTCCTGGCCGAGCACGTCGCCCGGCTTCAGGCCCCCTCCCGCCGCGCTCGTCGCCGCTTTCGCCTCCTTGCCCGGAGCTTCTTCCTTCTGAGCAGCCGCCGGCCCTACCAGCATGGCGGTGATCCCGAGACCGACGAAGAGCGTTCGCAGCCTGACCATCATGAGCTTCCTCCCTCGAGGTTAACCGCTCGCCCCCGCTTCCGCCGCCAGGCGCACGCGTTCGTCGGCCCGCGCCACGGCGAACTTCGGGCGCAGGAGGGAGACCAAGGCGGGGATGAAGATGAGTGCTCCAATCGCGTGGAAGACCATCAGCATCATCAAGAGAAACGCCATCTGCGACTGGAACTTGAGGGGATGAAAGAGCCAGAAGACCATGCTCACGACGATCGTGGCTCCGGTGAACATGATGGCATGTCCGGTGGTCGTGATGGCGCGACGGTTCGCCTCGTCGAAATCGCGCGTCACCTCGTACTCCTCGATGATTCGACTCAGCACGTAATACCCGTAGTCGATTCCGATCCCGATACCGATGGCCGCGACCGGTAGAGAGTTGATGTTGAAGTCGATCCCCATCAGGTACATCACCGCTTCGGAGAGCGGCTGCGCGACGATGGACGGAATCATCACGATCAGCGCGCCCACCGCAGACCAGTAGGTGAAGAAGCTGAGCAGGAAGACGACGATGAAGATGAGGGGCACGTTGACCTTGTACGACCAGTCGACCTCCTCGATCTGGGCCGCCAGAATGCCGAAGAGCCCGCCGGCCAACCGGTAGCGCACACTGTCGTCCGGACTGGTGTGACTGGCGATGTACGACTTCGCCCGGTCGATCGCGTTCTTGATGGTGGCGTGATTGTAGTCCTTGTAGAAGACGGTGATCGTGGCGTTGGTGTAGTCGGGGGTGAAAAAGCGGTCGAGCTCGCCGCGGCGCGTGCCCGCGGTCAGCATGAAGAAGAGCTGGCCGATGTAATCGTTGCGCGTCGGCAGCATCTCCCACTTGGGATCCCCCTCGTGGAAGACGCGAAAGATCGTCTTCAACATCGTCGTCACGGTGACCGAGCCGCCGGCGTGTTCGCCCTGCTCCATGTAGCGCTGGAACAGGTCGAGCTGGTTGAGCGTCTTGGCGTCCTCGATCGCTCCGGGCTTCTTCCCCTCGGCGATGATCACCAGCGGGCTGTTGCCGACGAAGTAGTGGTTCGCCTTCGCGGCGGCGACGTTGTACGGGTGATTCTCGTGCAGCAGCGCCATGCCGGGCGAGGTATCTCCGGTCCTGAGCTTGTGCCCGTAGTGCAGGCCGACCGCCAGCGTCACCACGAGTAGAGCGCACACCACCCAGCGCCAGTTGCCGACCCCCAGCGCCACGATGTAGCGGCTGGAGACGTCGGCCATCTTGTCGAAGATATTCCCCTGGCGGTGCTCCTTCGGCGGCCTGACGAACGAGAGAATGATGGGATGCAACGTGACGACGCTGAAGAAGATGGAGATGATCCAGAAGCTGGCGACGTAGGCGAGCTTCTGCATCAGGGGGATGCTCGCCACCGCGATGGTGAGGATGGCCAGACCGTCTGACATGATCGCCACCATCGCCGGTGAGTAGAGGCTGATGTACGAGCGCACGATGGCGGCGTCCTTGTCGTGCAGGTGGAAGTACTCCTCGTGGTACCTCTCCATGGACTGCACCGAGTGACTGAGGGCGCGGGCCGTGATCAGCACGAACACGACGATCACCAGCGGATCCATGCTGAAGCCGCACAAGCCGGCGAATCCGAGCCCCCAGACGGCGCTCATCAGGCCCGAGAAGACGGGGATCAACACCCCCTGCACCGTCCGAAAATAGAACCACAGCAGCAGGACCATGGCGAGCGCGGTGGCGCCGAGGTAGATCCACATCGTCGACAGAGCTTGCTGAAAGTACGCGAAGAGGACGGGCGGCCCGGAGACGTAGATCTTTACCTTGCCGTCCGCCTCCTCGCGCTTGACGATCTCCTGGACCTGCTTCCACATGGCGCCGAGATCGAAATACTCTTCCCAGAAGCCGGCGATGATCTGTGTGGCCTTGCCGTCCTCCGACACGAAGAAGCCGCGCACCCCCTCGGTGGTGTCGACCTTGCGCCGGAAGAACTCGAGGTCCTCCTTGTCTTGAGGCAGGCGCGGATAGGTCAGCGGCACCGTCTTCAGCCCGGCACCGGTGGTCATCGTCGTCTTCAACTTCGGATGCGTGATCGACATCACCTGCTCGCCGTTCACGCCCGGTACGTTGTGCAGCAGGTCGATGGTGATCCGGTCGACTTTGTGAATGATCTCCGGGTCGCTGAAGATGTCGCCGTGCTGCGCCTCGACCGTCATCAGCAGCACGTTCGAGGTGCCGAACAGGTTGCGGTACTTCTGGTAGACTTGGATGTACGGATGCGAGGGCGGGTAGAGGTCGAAGAAGTTGGTGTAGATCGTCAGGTGGAAGACGCTGAACCAGACGAAGAACAGCGTCCCGGCGCCGATGAGCGCTGCGACCGCCACGCGGTGGCGCAGGAGAAAATAGAGGTAGCGCTCAATATACTTCTTCGGCAGCACCGTCCACCTCGTCCGGTAGGTCGACTCGGCCGTCGACGATCATCGCCCGTTGCCCGCCGGCTCCGACGATGGCGCCGTGGGTTCCGGGTACGAGCGACAGGGCGCGATACCACTTCGGACTGGTATCCTGCTTCACCTTCTTCCGGTGCCACGTGATACCGCCGTCGTCGCTGAGAAAAATCGCGCCGATCTCGCCCGCGGCGACCCCCGTGTCGCCGACGACGGAGATCGCGTACAGGCTCGGGTTGTCGTACGCCTGACTGAATCCAACCTGTTCCAGCGCCCGCACCTCGGTCGAGCCGTTGAGCACGGCCCACGTCTTTCCACCGTCGCTGGTGTGGAGAATCAGGGCGTCGATGCCGACCGTCCAGCCGCGCTCGGCATCGGCGAAATGAACCCCGAACAGGGATTTCTGGACGCCGCTGTCCTGTCGCGTCCACGTCTTCCCCCCATCCACGGTATGAAGGATGCTTCCCATCTCGCCGGCGATCCACCCCTCGGCGGGACTCACCATGTCGACGTCGTTCAGGATCACGTCCTCGGGGAGCGGGCGGGGTTGCCAGGTCTCGCCGCCGTCGTCGGTCGTCGCGATCGCTCCCCAGTCTCCCACCGCGCAACCGTGCCGCGAATCGACGAAGTCGACGGCGAAGAGGTGCTTCTCCATGCCGCTCTTCTGCTCCGACCACGTCTCGCCGCCGTCACTGCTGTGCAGGATCAACCCCGAGCGGCCGACGATCCAACCGTTGCGCGCGTCGACGAAGTCGACGTCGAACAACTGATGCCTCGTGTGAGACTCCTGCGGCTGCCACGTCTTGCCGCCGTCGCTGGTGTGGTAGATCACTCCGAAGGCGCCGACGACCCACCCCAGATTCGCGTCGACGAACGACGCGCCGTACAGGTTGTCCTTGATGACGGCCGCCGCGTTGGAACCCGTCGCCTGCGCCGACGCCGCCGCAAGAATCAGGACCGCCGCGGCGAGGACGCCGCCACGCAATCCCGCGCCTGCCCAATTCGACCCGCTGCCCGACACCGATGTGATTTCCCAAGGCGAAGAACGACCGCCGCCTTATAGGTCAAGCGATTGATTCATGTCAATTAATCTTCACGTAAGGAATGAACGCTGCTGATGATATCCCCGCCGCGCCGCAAGATACAACCACAACGCGCGCGCCGCGCGCTGTCCGCCGCGCTTGACCGCGAGCGGCCCAGCCCCTAAGAGCGCTGGCGGTCACCGGCGTCGACGAGAGCAATCGATGGAGACCCCGACTACCCCGCAACGAGGTGTCGCATGAGCGTGGTTCCGACCGCCCTGCGACGGGAGGACGCAGCCCGCTATCGCGACCGCCGCTTCTGGCCGGGGATTCCCCTGGCGGACGGCTTCGACAGAACCAGCGCCGCACGTGGCTACGACACGGCGCTGGTGGAGGGCGACACCAGACTGAGCTTTGCCGAGTGGCAGCGGCTCACCCGCCGCGCCGCTCTGGGGCTGCTGGCGCTGGGCGTCGCCCCGGGTGACGTGATCGCGTATCAGCTGCCGAACTGGTGGGAAGCCGCGGTCGTCTTCCTCGCTGCGGCGCGCGTCGGCGCTGTCGTCAATCCGGTCCTGCCGATGCTTCGCGAGCGCGAGCTGAGCTTCATCCTGCGCCAGTCCGGCGCAACCGTGCTGGTCGTCCCGGGCGAGTTTCGCGGCTGCGACTACCCCGCCCTCGTCGGCCGCGTGCGCACCGAGCTGCCGGCACTCTCGCAGGTGCTCGTGGCGCGCGGCGCGCCGCCGCCGGGCATGCGCTCGTTCACCGCCTTCCTCGACACCCCCTGGGAGCGCGCCCCGCAGACCGCCGACCGCTTGGTGCCGGCCGTCGATCCGGAGAGCGTCGTCATGCTGATGTACACGTCGGGCACGACCGCGGATCCGAAGGGTGTCCTACACACGCACGATACTCTCACCGCCGAGGTGCGCAGCCTCGAACGCATTCACGGCCTCTCCGCGCGCGACGCAACCTTGATGCCCTCGCCACTCACGCACGTCAGCGGCGTCATCCACGCCGTCCTCGGGCCCGCGTTGCTCGGCACGCGGGCGGTGCTGATGGAGCGCTGGGAGCCGGGACGAGGCCTGCAGCTCCTGGAGAGCGAGCGCGTGACCTACATGGTCGGTGCGCCGACCTTCCTGCAGGATCTGGTCGCGCATCCCGAGCGCGCGGCGCGCGACCTGTCGGCGTTCCGCCTCTTCTCCTGCGGCGGCGCCAGCGTCTCCGGTGACCTCGTCCGCCGCGCGCGCGCCGCGCTCGGCTGCGTGGCCAAGCGCGTCTACGGCTCGACCGAGTTCCCGACCATCACCACGACCGACGCATCCGACGCCGAGACCATGGGGGCGGAGACGGAGGGGCGTGCGATCTGGCCTGCGGAAGTGCGCGTCGTCGGCGACGACGGCCGCCCGGAGGCGGACGGTGCGGAGGGGGAGATCCAAGCCCGCGGACCGGAATGCTTCGTCGGATACGCCGAACCCGCCCTCAACGCCGACAGCTTCACTCCCGACGGCTGGTTCAGGACCGGGGACCTGGGCAGCGTCGATGCCCGCGGCTACCTGCGCATCACCGGTCGCAGCAAGGACATCGTGATCCGCAAAGGAGAGAAGTTCAGCGTCCGCGAGCTCGAAGAGCTGATCGAGCGCCATCCGGCGGTCGCGGAAGTGGCCGTCGTCGCCGTGCCCGACGAGCGCAGCGGCGAGCGGGCCTGTGCCGCCGTCTCTCTGCGCGAGGGGAGCGGCCCTATCGCT
Source organism: uncultured bacterium (assembly GCA_963721115.1). GTDB lineage: Bacteria > Desulfobacterota > Binatia > HRBIN30 > CADEER01 > CAVRIA01. The sequence continues at coordinate 360,629 of CAVRIA010000006.1, read as the reverse complement.
CGCGGAGCTGTGCGAGTTTCTTCGCGAGCGAGGCCTGGCGCGACAGAAGTTGCCGGAGCAACTGCTCCTCGTGGCGCGACTGCCGCGAACCGACAGCGGCAAGCCGCATCGCGCCGCCATCAAACGCCTCGTGGACGAACGCCCCTGAACCGTTCGAGATAGCGGCAGCCGCAGCGCTTCCCGCCGCGGCCGCCCATCGGCTCCGCCTTCGACTATTCGTGCACCCGCAGCTCGACGCGCCGATTCTGGGCGCGGCCTTCGGCCGTATCGTTGCTTGCCACCGGATGGGACTCGCCGAACCCCTCCACGGTCATGCGATCGGCGTCGACCCCATGCGCCGCCAGGTAATCCCGCACCGCCGTGGCGCGGCGCAACGACAGCTTTTGGTTGTAGGAATCGGTTCCGATCGAGTCCGTGTGCCCCTCGACGGCGATCGCGATCGAGGGCTCGTCCTTCAACGTCCGCGCGGCCTCGTCCAGGATCGGCTCGGCGTCCGACCGGATCACGGCCTTGTCGAAATCGAAGCGTACCCCGCGCAAGACGATCTTCTTCTTCACCGGAGCGGGCGTCGGAGCGGGCACGGGCGCGGCAGCGACGACGGGAGGCGGAGGCGGGGGCGGCGGAGGCAGAAAGCGGTGGCGAAACTCGAGGCCGCTCACCAGAAACGTCAGGTCGTCCTTGGTTCCGGCCGCCGCGCGCATCGACGCCTGGTCGCGCCGGATGTACAGGCCGAGCCCGGTGCCTGGCTGGAGCTCGTAGTTGAATCCGCCGGCGATGTTGAAGCCGTCGCCGTCGCCGTTCAGCGGCCCGGTGACGCCACGGTAGTAGCCCCCCTGGGCGCTGAAGTAGACCTCCTTGGCACCGTCGAACAGCGAGAAGCGGGCGCCGCCAGTGATCGAGAAGATGCTGGTCACGTCGTTGGAGCCGACGCCCTGCTGCGTCGAGAAGGCCGCGAACTGCGGCTGGATGAGCGGAGTCACAGCGATCCAGTCTCCGAATTTCCACCCCACGAACGGCGCGACGGCGCCACCGACATCGGCGGTGTTGCGAAACTGCGAAGTCGGTATGGCGGCCCCCACGTCGACACCTGCAACCGGCTCACTCGCGAAGCTCGGCGACGCCGTAGCCAACGCGACGAGTGCCATCCCCAGACACAACAGCCTCCTGCGCATGCGACCCTCCCCCGCTGTTTCGCCGTGTCTAGCCCTTCGCCGCGCCGCTTGTAAAGAGCCGCGCAGCAGGCGATGACGGCGGCCCGGCCGGCGTGCTAACCAGGACGCGATTCCCCGTCTCGGCCGGGGAAAATAGAAGGTCGATGTCCGACAGCGCGTTGCTCTCCCGTCGAAACGGACCGCCGCCCTCGCGACGTGCCTCCGCGCTCCTCGCGCTGGGCATGGCGCTCGGCGGTGCCCTCGCCGCCGCGGGCTTGCTGGCGCCGCGCGCGGAGCGGAGCGGAGGTCTGCCGCCGGGCGCGGTGGCACGGGTGAACGGCGAGGTGATCCGCAGCGAGGACTACCGGCGCTTGATCGAAGCCCTGGCCGGAGACCGCCGCGACCAGATGCGGGACACCGACTACCGCCACGTGCTCGACCGCCTGATCGACGAAGAGCTTCTGGTGCAGCGCGGCCTCGAGCTCGGGCTCGCCCGACACGACCGGCGCGTGCGCGCGGATCTCACCAACGCGGTCATCTCCTCCGTCATCGCGCAGGATGACGATCGACAGCCGACCGAGCGCGAGCTGCGGGAGTTCTACGAGACCAACCGGGACTTTTTCGCCCGGCCGGGGCGCCTGCGAGTGCGGCAGATCTTCGTTCGCGTCGCCGCCCCCGCGGACGCCGCCGCCGCCGAGCAACGGGCGCGCGAAGCGGCACGACGGTGGCGCGGCGGAGAGAGCTTCGCGGCACTGCGCGAGTCCTTCGGTGACGACCCCGTGTCGCCGCTCCCCGATTCGCTTCTGCCGCCCGCCAAGCTGCTCGACTATCTCGGTCCGACCGCTCTGCGTGCCGCTCTCGGGTTGTCGGTGGGCGACGTGAGCGATCCGGTCCGCTCGGGGGTCGGCTTTCACCTCCTGCAGGTGATCGAGCGAAAGGACGCCGAGGCGCCGCCGCTCGCCGAGATCCGCCCCGAAGTGGCGGCCGAGTTCCGCCGCCGTGCCGGGGAGCACGCGCTGCGAAAGTATCTGGACGGCTTGCGCAAGCGCGCAGACGTCGCCATCGCGCCCGTCGTCCCATGAAGCGCGTCCACGCCGCCGGCGTTCTTCTCGCCCTGCTCTGCGGCGGCCCGGCCGCGGCGCACGATCGCACCGTCTCCTACTCCACCTGGGAGATCGCGGCGCAGACCGCATCGGTCACCGTACGGCTGTCGCGTCTCGACGTCTCGCGGCTGCCGTGGGCGCTGGCCGGAGCCGACGCCGATCGCCGGCTCGGCGACTACCTGGCGCGGCACCTCATCCTGCGCCAGGGCGGGCGCGCCTGCGCGATCGACGACGGACCGCGGCGGCGACCGTCCCCCCGGAACGCGTCGTCTTCGAATGGCGGCTGCGCTGTCCCGGCGGTGGGGCGCTCGAGATCGAAAGCGCGTTGCTGCTCGACGTCGCCCCGACGCACCTGCACTTCGCACGCGTGCGTTTGGACGGCCGCACGACCCTCGAGCGAGTGCTGTCGGACGGCGACGCCGATTGGGTATTGAACCAGCCCGGCGCGGCGGAGGCGCAGCTGGCCGGCAGCTCGTTTTCGTCGTACGTGTACCTCGGCATCGGTCACATGCTGACGGGCTGGGACCATCTCGCCTTCGTCGTCGCCCTCCTCCTCCTCGCCGGTACCCTGCGCGACGCGGCGCGCATCGTCGCCGGCTTCACGGTGGCCCACAGCATTACCCTGGGCGCCGCGGTGCTCGGCGTCCTGCATCCGCCACGCCAGCCGATCGAGGCCGTGATCGGGTTCTCGATCGCCATCGTGGCCGCCGAGAACCTCTGGCTCGCCGGCGGGCGCCGCCGGGTCCTCGCCGCGGCCCTGCCGGCAGCCCTCCTGCTGCTGGGTGCCGCCGCCAGCGGCGGGTACGGAGACGTTCCGGCGCTCACGTTGTTCGGGCTCGCCTTGTTCGCCGCCTGCTCCTTCGCGCTGACGGGAGGGATGCCGTACCCGGCGCCCCTGCGGGCGACCACCGCCTTCCTCTTCGGCCTGGTGCACGGCTTCGGGTTCGCCGGCGTCCTGACCGAGGCGAAGCTTCCCCCCCAGCGTCTGGCGACCGCGTTGTTCGGCTTCAACCTCGGCGTCGAGGCGGGTCAGCTCGCCGCCCTGATCCTGCTCGCCGCCCTGCTCGCGCTCGCAGCGCGCGATCGCCGCATGCGAGGCGCCGTTGTCGAGTACGGCTCGGCGGGCGCGCTGGCGCTGGGTGTGTTCTGGTTCGTGACCCGGTCGTTCGGCTGAGCGGACGAGCAAAGAGCTGGTGTCCCCCGGGGAGGGCGGAGCGACCGCAGCGGCCGGCGCCCTTGTCCCCGGCTTCGAGACCGGGCACTATCCGTACGATGACGACTTTTCGGCGCGCTCTCGTAACCGGCGCCTCGACCGGAATCGGCGCCGCGTTCGCCGCGCGCCTGGCGCGCGACGGCTGCGATCTCGTGCTGGTGGCGCGCAGTCGCGACCGGCTCGATGCACTGGCCGAACGCTTGCGGCGCGATCACCGCATCGGCGCGACGGTCCTCCCCGCCGACCTCACAAGCCGCGAAGACCTGCAGCGCGTCGAGGAAGAGGTGGCGCGCGACCAGGCCCTCGATCTGCTCGTCAACAACGCCGGCTTCGGCACCCTGGGGAAGTTCGCCGATCTCGACATCGAGCGGGAGATCGTCGAGATCCAGCTCAACGTCATCGCCCTCGTGCGCTTGACGCGCGCCGCGCTTCCCTCCATGGTAAGACGAAAGCGAGGGGCGATCGTCAACGTGTCCTCTCTGGCGGCCTTCGCACCGGGGCCCTACAATGCGACGTACAGTGCGACCAAGGCGTACGTGAAGAGCTTCAGCGAAGCACTATCGGAGGAGCTTCGGGGAACCGGGGTGCAGATCCAGACCCTGTGCCCCGGATTCACGCACACGGAGTTCCAGGCGCGCGCGGGCCTGGATGTCTCTCGCATTCCCTCGCTCGCGTGGATGGAGGTGGATGAGGTGGTGGACAAATCGCTTGCCGCGTTGCGGCAAGGCCGGGTCGTCTGCGTCCCCGGGCTCGGCAACCGCCTGGCCGGGGCTCTCGGCGGCCTGTTCCCAGGATCCCTGGTGCGGCGCATCGTGGGCAGCGCCGCCAGGCGATCGGTGGGCTGACATCGCTCGGCGTTTCTCCTATAGTCCCATTTGACGCAGCGCGGCGTGAGCCCCCGGGACGCAGTCTTGTCCTATTGACACGGAGAAAAGAAGCTGACTAACCAAATCGGAGCCAAGATGGTGGGGAAGGGGTCAAGGCAAATGCGGTCATCCGTACAACCGGCGACACCGAGAGGGCGGGGTAAGTCGCCGCGGCACAGAAGGCTCGACCAGGTACGGGCGCGTTTCGTCGAGCCGTTCGCCGATCTACTCGACCAGGTGAAGGCGGCGCGGGCGGCGGGAGTCTACTCATTCTACGCTTGCGTCGACCCGTCGCGGGGACCGGTCGAAGACCGTCCCATCGTTCTGGTGGCAAACGATTACCTCGGGTTGAGCGCCGACCCGCGGCCGCGCGAGGCGGCGCAGCGAGCCATCGAGGAGTTCGGCACCAGCCGCTGCGCGTCTCCTCTCGCCGGCGGCTACACGCGGCTGCACCGCGAGCTCGAGCAGCGCCTGACGAACTTCCTCGAGCAGCAGGCGGTCGCTCTGTTCGCGTCCGGTTACCAGGCCAACGTCGGCATCATCTCGGCGCTGATGCGGCGCGGCGATCTGATCGTCACCGATCTCTTCAACCACGCCTCGATCGTCGACGGGACGCGCCTCTCGGGTGCCGACGTGCGCGTCTTCCAGCACAACAGCGCCCGCCATCTGGACGCGATCCTCGAGCGTGAGGCGGCGGACCGGCGCGTTCTGGTGATCGTCGAGGGCATCTACAGCGCCGACGGCGACATCGCGGAGCTACCGGACCTGTGCGCCGTGGCCCACGCCCACGGCGCGCTGATCATGGTGGACGAGGCACATTCGCTGGGGGTGCTGGGTCGCCGCGGGTGTGGGGCCGCCGAGCATTTCGATCTGCTGAACGAGGTCGACCTGATCATGGGCACCATGAGCAAGTCGCTGTCCAGCGTCGGCGGCTTCGTCGCCGCCGAGCAGAACCTGATCGACGTGATTCGGCACAGCGCCCGATCGCTCATCTTCTCCGCCGCCCTACCGCCCGCGAACGTGGCCGCGGCCGCGGCGGCGCTGCAGATCCTCGAGGCGGAGCCCGAGCGTCGCGAGCGGCTGTGGCACAACGCGCGACGTCTATTGAGCGGCCTCCAGCGTTTCGGCTTCGACACCTTGCAGAGCGAGACGCCGGTGGTCCCGATCCTGGTCGGCGACCCGGCGAGAACGCTCGAGTTCACCGCCCGGTTGCGCGATCGCGGCGTGCTGGTCTGTCCGGCCATCCCGCCGATGGTTCAGGGTCACCTCAGCCGCGTGCGCGGGCACGTCACCGCGGCGCACGACGACGCCACGATCGACGCAGCCATCTCGCGGATCGGCGAGGTCGGGCAGGCACTGGGCCTGACCCGGGGCAGCCGCCGTCCGGCGTCGGCGCACAGGGCCGCCTCGAACGGGGCATTTCCGGCGGTCACCGGCGTCGTCGGCTGAGACGGATCGACCGATGGCTCGATCCCGGGAAACGGCTGCGGTCACGGCGCAACCGTCGATCGAACGAGTCAAAGAAGTTCTCCGCCGGCTGATCGAGCAGAACGCGGGCATTCCGGGTACCCTGATCCGCGACGACTCGAGCATCGAGGGGGACCTGGCGATGGACTCGATGTCGTTCGTCTCGCTGCAGGTGGCCGTGGAGGAGACCTTCGGCATTCGCTGCGACGCCGAGGATCTGGAGTCGCGCAAGCGATTCGACGCAATGGCGGCCCTGATCCAGGAGCGCGTCGAGGTGCCGCCCCGGCGCAAGAAGGTGACGGCGCTCGCGGCGCGCACGCGGGGCGGGACGGCGGCGCGCCGCGGCGGCAAGAGAGCGCACAAATCCTGAATTCGAATCTGGCGACGAATGCGGAAGAAGGAAGTCTCCCCGGGCACCTACCCGCGCAAGGATCGCACTCCGGCCGATGTCGCCGACTCCGTCATGCTGGAGGCGCTATCGGCGGATACGCTCCTGGCCTGCTTCGACGAGCGCGCCAAGCGTCGGCGGCGCATCGCGTTTCGCGTCGAGAGCGTCTCCGAGCGACCGACATCCGTGAGCTGGGAGCGTCTGGCCGACAGCGTGGCGGAGGCGGCGCGCCGGTTGCGCGGCATGGGTGTGCGGCCGCGCGATCGCGTTCTGCTGGTCCTCCCGACGAGCGCGGATTTCGTCTTCTTCTTCTGGGGCATCCTGCGCGCCGGGGCCACACCGGTGCCGGCCTATCCGCCGGCCGGTTGGAAGCAGCTGGCCGGGTTTGCCGGGACCGCGGCGCGCATGGTCAAGACCACCGGAGCGCGTCTGCTGCTCGTCCCCGAGCCGCTGCGGGACATCTTGAAGGACGCGCCGGAACTGCGCGGATGCGCGATCGCCGGCCCGGAAGACGTCTGGGCGGCCAAGCCGGCTCCGGCCCTTCCGCGGCCTCCCGGACCCGACGATCTCGCGCTCATCCAGTTCTCGTCGGGCAGCACCGGTGAGCCGCGCGGCATCTGCCTGACGCAGACGAACCTGCTGAGCAACATCCGCGGCTTCACGCTCCGCATGGAGCTGAACCGGGACGACGTGGCCGTCAGCTGGCTGCCGCTCTACCACGACATGGGTCTGATCGGGACCATGATCGCCCCCCTCGCCATGGGCATGCCGCTGGTCCTCTTCCCGCCGACGGACTTCCTGCGCCGGCCGGACTTCTGGCTCCACGTGATGAGCAGGTACGGCGCCACCCTCAGCGTCGCCCCGCAGTTCGCCTACAGCCTGTGCGTGCGACGGGTGGACCGCGATTCGGTCGCCGGGCTCGATCTCTCTCCCCTACGGATCCTCCTCAACGGCGCCGAGCCGATCCAGGCCGACGACGTTCGGGCCTTCGAGCGGCGCTTTCAGCCGCTCGGCCTGCGGCGCGGCGTCGTCACTCCCTGTTACGGGCTGGCGGAGAGCACCCTGGCGGTGTGCATGCAGCCGCCGGGCCGGGCGCTGTCGAAGAAAACGCCCGTCTCGACGGCCAAGACCGGAAGCGACGGCGCCGCGGCGGGTCGCGCCCCCGGCGGCGCCGTGGTCTCCGTCGGGCCGCCGCTGGCAGGGGTCGAGGTTCACATTCGCGGCCACGGCGGACATTGGAGTGGAGACTCGGAGGTGGGAGAGATCTGGGCGCGAGGTGCCTCGGTGTGCCATGGCTTTCTGACATCGCAGGGACGGGTCGAGGCGACGGACAGCCACGGCTGGCTGCACACCGGCGATCTCGGGTTTCTGCGCGACGGCGAGCTGTACGTGACGGGACGCCAGAAGGATCTGATCATCATCGGTGGACGCAACCTGTACCCGCAGGAGATCGAGGCGGCGATCGGAGAGCTGCCCGGCATGCGCAGCGGCCGCGTCGCCGCCTTCGGCGTCGAGGAAGCGGCGCGGGGCACCGAGGGGCTGATCGTGGTGGCCGAGACGATCGCGCCCTCTCTCGGCGATCCCGCCAGCACGGCCGGCACGCTGCGCCAGGAGATCTTTCGGCGCTTCGGAATCGCCCCGCACGACATCATGCTGGTCGGCCGCGGCCAGCTGCCGCTCACCACCAGCGGCAAGCTGCGCCGCTTCGAGGCTCGCTCCGCCTACGAGCAGGGCGCCTATTCGGACGTGGTCTTCCATCTCGCGGCGGCCGCGCGCGCGGATGGCGGGGCGGCGGCGCACCGCGCCGAAAGCAAGCGGCATGGCGCCCGATCGCGCCAGTGACCCCAGAATCGTCAGTCCGCCACACCACCCGGCGAGCCGCCGGCGCTGACGTGCGCCGGACCTCTGAACGCCGTCACTCCAGGCGCCCCATCATCCACAGTCCGGCACCGAGAGCGGCCGCCGGCGGCAGAAGGCAGCTGAACACGGGTCCGAGACCGTAGAGCAGCCCGAGCTGCCCGAAGGTTTCGTCGAACATCTGGAAGCCGACGCCGAGCAGGGCGGCGAGCACGATGCGCTGCCCGATCTTGACCGTCGGCCCCGCCCGGAGGACCAGCGGGACGGAGAGGAACATCATGATCGCCGTCACCAGCGGCATCGTGATCCGGCCCCAGAAGACGAGCTCGTACCGCTTCGGGTTCTCGCCGCGCTCGCGCAGCGAGTGCATCGAATGCCACAGCTCGCCGATGGACAAGAGAGCCGGCGAAAAGAGCAGGAGTCGAATGCGCCCGACGCCCTTCAACAGATCCGAGGTCTCCGAATCTCGGCGAACGTTCGTGACGCCGTCATCGGTGATGCGGCTCTCGACGACGTCGTGCAGCGTCCACTCCCCGTGCACGCGCGAAGCGCTCTTGGCGTACGTGAAGTTCCGCATCCGGTGGTGGTCGTCGAACTCGTAGATGTACAGCTCGCCCAGCTGGTGCTCGCGCACCGGCTCGCGCACGTTGACGAACGCGGCGCCGGTGCGCGCCCAGAACCCGTGCGACGTCGCCATCGCCTTCTGGCTCGACAGCGCAATGGAGCGCTTGGTCTCGGCTCGTTGCGCGAGAGGCGCCGCGACCGTCTCTCCGAAGACGAGCAGCAGCACCATGAGAAGTGCGGCGACCTGCATCACCGAGCGCACCAGGCGGCCGCGCGACACGCCGCCCGCCAGCATGGCGACGATCTCGTTGTGGCTGGCCATGCCACCGAGGGCGTTGACGCCGCCGAGCAAGGCCGCTGCCGGCACGAGTCGATACGCCTCCAGGGGCAGGTTCATCAGCACGACCCACAGAGCCTGCCGTACGCCGTAGTCGCCGATGCCGACGTCGTCGAGCTCGCGGCTGAGGTTGATCACCGAGAAGATCGCGAGCAGGCCGAAGAGCGCGACCAGGAAGTTCAGCACGACGGCACCTCCGACGTAGCGATCGAGGGTCTTCACGGAGCGACACCTCGACGAGCGCCCGGCAGCGAGCGCCCCCCCCGCCGGGCCCGGGCGACGTTCAAGGACCACAGCGATCCGCCACGCGCCTGATAGGCGAGCAGGGCGATCGCGATCAACAGACAGAGGGCGTGCACGCTCCACAGCCCGGGAAGAGGCGCCAGCGTCCCGTGCGCCACCAAGTCCTTCGCCGTGCCCAGCAAGCGCCGGTACACCATGTAGATCAGAAGCGCGCCGAAGAACTTCGCGTACTTCCCCTCGTAGGGATCGACGCGGCTGAGCGTCAGCGCCACCAGGACGAGGAGGACCGTCGAGATCGGATTGGCCATCCGCCACTGCAGCTCGGCGGCGTCCACCGGAGAGCTCGAGCGCAGCAGCTCCGGCGTGGTACCGACGTGGCGCCCCTCATCGAGGGGCTCCGCCTGCAAGGGCGTCCGTATGACGAAGCGCTGGTACTGCGTGACCTCGTAGGCTCCCTCGCGCTGCCCGAGATCGTAGCGGTAGCCGTCGACCAGGGTCAGGTAGCGGAATCCGGACTTCTCGTCGACGTTTTCGAAGGCGCGCTCCGACGAGATGATGGCCAGTCTGCCGTCGCGGCGATCCTGCACGAACACGTTTCTCATCGATCCGTCCGCGGCGCGGTTCTCCGCGAACAGCACCTGCTCGGAGCGGCCGCCGACCTCGTAGAAGCGGCCGGGCATCAGCCCCCCGATCTCGAGGGCCTGCATCGCCTGCTCGCGCACCTGTTCGAAGCGGGCCGCCGCCCAGGGCTCGCCGAACAGGGCCAGCACGCCGATGAGGGCCGCGGCGAGAATCGAGAACGAGAAGACCGTGGCGGGCACGCGCAGGGGCGACACACCGCAGGCCGCCAGCGCGGTGGTCTCGCGATCCTGATGCAGGCGGCCGAGCGCCAGCAGCACGGCCAGGTAGAGGGCGACCGGAAGAAGCGAGGGAAGCGCCACCAGGGTTCGCAGCCACAGGAGGTAGAGCACGACGTCGGCCGGCAGCGAGCCTTCCAGCGCATCGGACAAAAGCTTGCCGAAGCGGCGGACCAGGAAGATCGCCAGGACGACCGCGAACACGCCCAGGAAGTGGAGAAGCACTTCCCGGATCACGTAGCGGGAGAGAACCCGAGGCACCGTCACCCGCGTCGCAGTCTGCGCCAGAGATGGGGGGCCGCCTGCAGCGGTCCCATGGGATGGAGCCGCGCTCGCCTCAGGTCCGCCTCGACACGGTCGACGTGCCGGAGCACGGGCGCCAACACGCCGAGGGACTCCTCGATGCGGGCCCAGTCTTCCCACAGCTCCGGCGACTCGCGATCGACCTCGTCCGTGGCGAGTCGATGCAGCCAAGTGTAGGCGCGCACGGCGAGCCGATTCGCCCGCTCGTCGCGGCACAGATCGTCGACCGTGAAGCGGCTGTGACGCATGCCGGGGCGCAGAAAGCGCTGCGCGTACTCGCCAATCCGCTCGTCCTCGGCCGCCGATCGCGGCAGGCCCAGGGCCCCGGCCATGCGCTGGAGCTGCGCCACCGGGTCGCTCATCACCAGGTCGTAGTCGACCACCGCGAATGGCCGCTCTCTCACCCGCCGGAAGTAGGGAACGACGTTGACCAGCCACTCGAGATCGCTCTTCTCCTGCGTGCCGCGGTGCGGATCCAGGCGTGCGCGCGAGCGCGCCACGCTCAGCGGATTGCGCAGCGCGACCAGGTAGCGGACGTCGAGATCCAGAGCGCGGTAGACCTCTTCCCAGAAGGGCAGCAGGCGCAGCGTGCGCCCGTACTTGTACCCCCAGAGCGGCGACTCGCCGAAGCGGCGACGGATGGTCTCGACGGCGCGCCGGCGCAGAGCGCGGATGCCCGGCTCGTCCCAGCGGTCCGGCTCGATCAGGGCGACGCTTTCGCCGCGAATGCCGAGCGCCTTCTTGAGTCGCTTGTTGATGGCCAGGAGATCCTCGTCTTCGAAGAACCCGGTCGGGTTCTTCGCCCCGCCGGGGCGCAGGCCTCCCCCGGGCCGCAGCCGCTCGCCGAGATCGACTCCCAGGGCGAGGAGGGCGCGCGTGATCGCGCTCGTACCGCTGCGACCGGCGCCGAGGACGACCACCGCGGACCAGGGCTCAGGCCGGCGCGACAAGACGATTTCCTTCCGCGGGCATCCTCTCAGTACCCCCGCACCGGCCTGCCGCGCACGCGTGCCCACAGCACGTGGTGCTGGTGGCGCAGCCAATCGTTGATGACCACGATGAACACCTTGCGGTAGGCGTTCTCCGGGCACCGAACCTCGCGCACTCCGTGCCAGGAGCTCTGCCCGCGCACGAACAGCAGGCTACGGTTGTCGAGCGCCTCGGCGGGGATCACCCGGTCGAAGTCCTCGAAGCGCGGCGCCGACTTGCGGGGGAAGCGTCCGCCGTCGTCGAGAATCAGCGTCTCGCCGCCCCAGGCGGGGTCCCAGTCCTCGGCGGTGTTCAGATAGAAGATGTGCGAGCCGAGCTTGCGCAGGGCATCGCAGTGCGGCGACACCGAGCAGCAACTGGGCGTGTAGTGCCAGTGGAACTGCAGGCGGAAGCGCCCGTGGCCCATCATGCGGCGCAGGAAGCCGCGGTAGATCGGTCCGTTGAGCTCGCGAATGAACTCGTGCCACGGTTCCGCCACGTCGACACCGTCGTCGTACTCGAGAACCAGGCGATCGTGACTCTGCTGACCGTGCGAGCGCGGAACCCCGAAGAACGGCTCGAGCTTCGACGGCTCCGGCAGCGTCTCGCGCAGGCGCGCAAACCCATCCTCGGTCAGCAGCCCGGCCGGGTTGAACCAGGGATATGGCCTCGCCGTCTGAAAGGCGCGGGCGTCCGCCGCGGCCAGACGATCCACGTCGAGGTAAGTCATGCGCGGTCTTCCCATGGCTCTTCCTGAACGATTTCTATAGGCAATCCGCATCGCTGCGGCCAGTCGCCCCCCGGAGCGAACGCCCCCGGCGCCGCCGCGAACAGGCGCCGTACCCGCGCCACGGCCCGCTCCATGTCGTCGAGCGGACACGGCGACGGCGCCGCGGCGGTGCCCATCGGAACCAGCAAGCCGCGCGCGAGGAGTGCCCGATGATACGCCCCGAAATCGCGCGGGGGCTTGAGGAAGCCGCGGTCGAGCAGAGCGTCGTAGAGCCGTGCCGCGACCGCGCCGGGACGGGACGCCCCACCACTGCGGCCGACCGCGGCCCATGCCCGCAGGAAGCCCCTGACGGAGAGGCTTCTCGCCCGCCGCTCCGGCCATTCGAACAACTCGACGGGCTTGCCGGTGGCGCAGGCCTCGACCGCCTGCGAGGCGCTGTCCACCGTCACGACGAAGCGGTCCGCCAGCGCCAGGTAGGCGTGGTACGGGTTGGCCGCGTCGGCCGGGCGCCAGCGGTACACGTAGGCGGGACAATCGATGGCGGCGATCAGCGCCTCGGCCGCCGCGGGGGGCGTCCGCGGGCTGGTGCTGAGCAGCAGGGAGCCCCCGTCGCGGCGCGCCCGGACGCTCGCCTCGCGCCCGAGCCGTTCCGCCGTCGGCGCCTGGAGCTCGTAGGAAGAGCTGTTGCCACCGACCAGCAACGCCGTGTACGGCCGGGGCAGATGCGCGAGGCGCGGCCCCCACTCCGAGGCCGCCGCAGCCAGTCGCTCCGGCGGCAGGCGGTTCAGCGGCGCGACGTTGTGCAGGACGTTGGGGCGCTCCGGCAGACAGTACTGCGGCGTCGTGATTACCAGGTCGAACAGCGCCAGGGGCGCCTGCGCGTGGAGCAGGTGGACCAGGCGAGCTCTGCCGCCCGATTTCTTCTTGATCCAGCGCGCCACCGGCACACTACGGCGCGAGGCGGCAATGACCAGGTCGGGCCACGGCGGCTCGAGGGAGTCGGATCGTGCCCGATCGAGGCTGAGCAGCGAGGCGCCCAGCAGGACGCCGGGGAGGGCCTCGAGGCGGTTGCAGACGATCTGCTTGACCTCGTAGGGCCAGCCGAGCGCCTCGGCGAGGCTGCGCATCTGCCCGTTACCACCCGTCCCCTTGCCGTAGAGGACCCAGACCTTCGGAGGCGCCACCATTCCCGTCTCTCGTTGCTCGCGCCGCGCCCGCCGGGCGGAACGCAGCGGGAGGTCAGCGCATTGCCGCCCGCGCGGTCGAGCCCTCGCCGCCGGCCGCGTCACCGGGCTCCCAGCGCATCTCCGCGTACCCCATGAGGGCGCGAACACGGCGCGCAACCATCTCCATCTCGTCCAACCCGGGTCGCGCCTCGGTCTCCAACGGCTCCCCGAAGAAGCGCGCGACGCCGGCCTCGACGAGCCCGCGGTGAAGCTCGTTCAGGTCGCGCGGCGGCCGCACCAGGCCGAGATCGATGAGACGGGCGCAGAGCCGCTCCAGCCCCTGCTGGGGCCGCACCGTCCCCTTGCGCTTGCGCCTCCGGGAATAGGCGCGCGCCGTCACCCAGCCGCTGAACCACAGCCGCGGGCCGCGCCGGCGCTCGGGAATCGGATAGATGTATACGGGCTTGCCGGTCGCCGCCGCTTCGGCGAGCATCGACTCGCTCTCGCCCGTCACCACGAGCACGTCCGCCGACGCCAGGAAACCGACGTACGGATTGTCCCGCTCGCCCCTCTTCCATCGATGCAGGTGATGCCGCGACCCGAGCACGCGCTCGATTGCCTCCGTTGCCTCCACCCCCGTCCTCGGGCTGGTGATCGCGAACAGCGAGGCGCGCGCCGACTCGACCATCGTGCACACCCGCTCGGCCATTCGGCGCGCCGTCCGCGCATCCAACCGGTGGCGCCAGGAGTTCCCGCCGACGACCAGAACCACGCGCGGTCGCGGGGCGGCGGCGAAGAGACCGCTCCAGCGCGCCTCCGCCTGGGCGAGTCGCTCGCGAGTAATCGACGTCAGGGGGGCCAGAGTCTCGATTCGCTTGGGATGGGAGGGCAGCCGGAAATGCTTGCAGCTGACGACGAGGTCGAACGCGTCGGCGACGTCGCCCCCCTTGCGGCCGTTCTGCACCAGCCGCGTCTGCCCGCGACTCTGCGCCCCGATCCACCGCGCCACCGACGCCGTTCGCTTGCCGGTGGCGATGACCAGATCGGGCCACGGCGGCGAGAGCGCGTCGGAGCGGAACGGATCGAGCCCGAGGCGGCTCGCCCCGAGCGTCCGGTTGCTCAACAGGTTCAACGGGTTGAAGCGCAGCCGCTTGACGGCGAAGGGCCAGCCGAGGCGCTCCGCCAGGCCCACCGACTGGACCGTATGGCCGGCCTTCTGGTCGAGCAGGACCCAGACGTTGGGCGGGCCGGACATGCGCCAGCCGCCGTCGCGGCTGCAGATCTTCTCGCCGCGCACGACGATCCGCCAATGGACCTCCGGATGGCGGGCCCCGGCCCGTTCGAACAAGGCGTACCACCACGACGGGTCGCGCGCCCCGCGCGCGTGCGCCGGGCGCGCGCCGCCGGTGTCGGCAACCTCGGCGTAGACGACGGAACGGGCATACGCGAACAGCTCGTCGACCACCCACGAGACGTCGTCGTCGGACAGGACCTCGAGCCCACCGCGGCAGACCACGGCGTCGAACCGTCCCTGCAGAGGATCGGGGCCCTCGCTGGCCACCGGGTCGTACCGCGTGACGCGGCGGATCCCGTACGCCGCTTCGGCGGCACCGCTTCGCCCGCCGAGCGAGTACTCGAGCACCGAGTCCACCTGCGCCGCCGCCAGCAGCTCCGCCAACCCATCGGCCCCGCCACGCCGCGGCGCAACGTCTTCGCCTCGCCGCAGGCGTGCGACCGACGCCAGGTAGGAGCGGCTCGGCCGCTGGAACGTGAAGAGCTGGAATCCCGCCGCATCGGCGGAACGCTCCAGATTCATCCACACCTCGCCGACCGAGTTGAACTGGTAGACGAAATACTCCGGAAAGGGCTGCCAGGGCTGGGTGTGGATGGTCGTGTAGTGGAGCACTTTGGAACGGCCGCGGACGTACTCCGTGTCGCGCGAGTTCCAGACCGGCGCCAACGGGCCCCAGGACCGCGGCACGGCGCGCGCCTTCGCCTCCATCGCCTTGCGCCGCTTTCGGTAGGCGTCGTCGATCCGCCAGATACGAGCCATGCGCGCGCAGTCGATGAGCATCACCGAAGTATCGCGGTCGCTGATCGCCAGGAAGCCGTAGCCGTCCATGTCGAGGTCGAACAGCTCGGCGGGATCGGTGAGGTAGATCTGATCCACGTCGTTGTAGATCGCGCGTCCCTTCTCTCCGGCGAGCTGCGGGATTGCGAAGCGATAGTTGGTGAAGCCGGTCAGCCAGCGGCGCCGGTCGAAGCCCACCAAGTCCTTCATCAGGTAGATCTCGTAGGTGCGCGACGGGTCGCGCACCTGCTCGACCGACCAGACCAGAGCCCGTTCGGCGCGGTGCTGTCGCGGCTCGCTGCCGACGAAGATGCGCACCGGGGGCCTGTCGCAGACCACGCCGCCGCGCGGCTTCAGCACGATGCACTCGGGCTCCGCGAAGCTGCCGGGAGGGCGGAGCCGGTTCCTCGGAATCGACACTCGGGTCAGCACCTCAAAGAGCCCCCGTCGATTCTTTCACGTTCTCCGACATACCGCGCCGCTCGCCGTGCCGTCGATCTCGACGGCCGTTCGTCGTTCCTTCGCGCAATTGGATGCCCCCACTAGCAACTCGCGCAATTGTGATGATTCAACTAGCAAAATGTGACCTGCACGGCCACCCGTCCGGGGCCGGAAAACGCCGGGGCACGACCGGGCGTTCCGCCCGCAACTTCCGGGCCAGTGCTCGTTCCCGGACCTGCTTGGGGGCGGCGTTCCCGGAAACCGGGCCGGTGGACGGCGAAACGCTGCAGTGCTAGCTTGTGATCGTTTGACGAAAGACGCATGACGAAGCGCCCTTTCCCACCCGTATCCGCTCCTCGACAGATTGTCCGAGGCGGGTCGAGGCGATGCGCGAGCCGGGCCCGTCGGCGTTGCCGCAGGCGCGGCTCCCCGAACGTCTGACCTCGAGTGCCGAGCTTGCAATGAGCATCGACGAGATCGTCATGGTCTGGAGCGGGGCCGTCGTCCACTGGGCTTTTCTCCCCAGCAACGGCTCCCCTTCGAACTACATCCACCGCACCTTCAGCCGCGAGGTCTGGCGCGAGAGCAGCATCGGGCGACGCCTCGAGTTCTGTGCCGGGTTCGCCCTTCGCCCCCTCATCGTCGCCGCGCTGGCGGGTTACTTCACGCGGCGCAACGGCGGAGCGGTCAAGCGCAGCACAGGCAAGGGGATCCTGCGCCAGCTCTGGGAGCAGGTCACCCTGGGCCTCCGAATGCCGGTCCTGCCGCCCTGGTACTACATCTTCGAGCTGTACGAGCCGGAGAACCGAAAGCACGCCGCGCAGTACCTGAATCGCTTCGAAACCAAGAAGTTCACCTACCCGTTCCTGCGGCGCTACAGCGAGGTGCTGTCCGGCTCGCCGCTGCACACCGCGGAGTATCTGAGCAACAAGGCGAAGTTCGCCGTCCGCTGCCGCGAGTTCGGCGTCGCCGCCATCCCCGCCCTGCTGGTCGCCGAGAAGGGTCGAGTCAGCGCGATGGATGGCAGCCCGCCCGCGCTTCCCGAGATCGATCTATTCTTCAAGCCCTTGCGCGGCAACGGCGGGCGCGGTGCCGAGCTCTGGAAGCACGAGGCAGCCGGGCGCTACCGCAACGCCAAAGGAGAGGTCCTGACGGCGCCGGATCTCCTCGGGCGTCTGCAGGCGCTGTCGCTACAGGAGAACTACGTGGTTCGCCCGCGGGTGGTGAACTGTCCCGACATCGCCGATCTGAGCAACGGCGCGCTGACCACGGTCAGGGTCGTCACCTGCCGCAACGAGAGCGGGCAGTGCGAGGTCACGAACGCGGTGTTCCGGATGGCGCAGGGGGAGGCGATCGTCGACAACTTCCACGCCGGCGGCATCGTCTCCGAGGTCGACGTCGACAGCGGCCGCCTCGGCCCCGCGGTCGAGGGCGGCTTCATGGGATCGGGCACCCGCTGGCATGAACGGCACCCGACTACCGGCGCGCCGATCACCGGCCGCCAGCTGCCGTTCTGGCCCGAAGTGATCGAGCTCACCCGCCGCGCGCACGAGACGGCGTTCGCCGATCACGCCATCATCGGCTGGGACGTCGGTCTGCTGGAAGACGGCCCCTCCCTCGTCGAAGGCAACAAGGGCCCGTGTCTCGACCTGATCCAGAAGCCGCACGGAGGGCCACTCGGCGACGCGCGCCTGGGCGAGCTCATCGCCGCCAACCTGAAGCGAGCCCTGAAAGCTGCTCATCCCTCGGAAGCGACCGCCTGATCGAAGTCCGGGCGCCCGGGCCGCTCATTCCTCGCGCAACTTGCGGGCCAGCGTTCCTTCCAGAACCTGCTCCACGCGTGTGGTGCGGCGGCCGGCGGCGCCGTCGCGCCGGCGATCGTCCTGACTCCCGCCCCCACGCCCGTTCTCCCACGCCGGCAGGGCCGCGATCGCGCCCTGCTCGACGCGGTAGACGCGATCGGCAATCTCGACCAGCGAGCCGTAGTGGGCGATCGCGAGGATGGTCACCGCCCCGCGCAGCTCGCGCAGGGTGGCGCAGATGCTCTCCTCCGTCACCGGGTCCAATCCGGTGGTCGCCTCGTCGAGGACCAGAAGCTTCGGCCTGCGGGCCAGTGCCCGCGCCAGCGCAATGCGCTGCCTCTGCCCGCCGGACATGCGGAGGCCGCGCTCGCCGGCCGGCGTGTCCATGCCCTCGGGCAGGGCCGACACGAACTCCCACGCGCCGGCGGCCCGCAGCGCCTGCTCGACGTCGGCGTCCGTGAGATCCGGGTCGCCCAGGGCGACGTTGATGCGGATCGTCTCGTGTAGGAGGAAGGTGTCCTGCGGCACGTAACCGATCTGAGAGCGCCACGCCCGGGCGTCGATCTCGTCGAGCGGCGCCCCGTCGATCAGCACCGCGCCGCCCTGCGGCTCGATGAGGCCGATGATGAGATCGGCAACCGTCGTCTTGCCGGCGCCCGAGGGACCGACGAGGACCGTCAGGTCGCCCTCCCGAATTTCGACGTCGGCATCGCGCAGGATCCAGCGATCCTCGTAGGCGAAGCTGACACCGCGCAGCTCGATGCCGCGCGTCAGATGCGGAGCCGCCTGGCCGCTGCCCACCTCGCGGGCCCCCTCGGCCTCTTCGATCATCGCGCGCAACGACCAGTAGGCGCTCTCGCAGGTGGCCATCTTCTGAATCTCCTTCTGCACCTTGCCCAGATCGGCGACGATGTGGGCGCAGAGGAGAGCCAGCATGATGATGGTCGACAACTCGAGCGCAGTCCGGGTCAGAGCGAAGTACAGCCCACAGGCGAGAAAGACGACGATCAGCGGCTCCTGCAGCGCGTTGAGCGCCTCCTTGCTCAGCACCTCGCGCTCCAGCGCCCGGTTCAGGTCGCGCGTCTCCTTCTCGAGCAGCGGTCCGATCAGCATCTCGCGCGCCATCGCCTTGAGCGGCTTGACCCCTTGGAGGGTGTCCGTCAGCCGGCCGAGGAGCGACTTCGCCAGCCGCGTCTGTTTCGCCCCCGCCCGCCGCGCCATGCGCACCAGCCGCCCGAGCGCATACACGATCACCGTCCCCGCCAGCAGGGCGGCGGCGGTCGAGCGCCACGACACGAGACAGGCGATTCCCGCGTACACCATCGTCTCGGTGGCGAGGGAGAGAAGGGTCGTGGCGTGCAGGTACGACTCGGAGGCGCGCCGCGCCTCCGAGGCCACGGCGTTGGCGAACGCCCCCACCGGCTGGTGGATGTAGTACTGCCAGCGGGTGCGCAGGAGGGCGCGGATGAGGCCGAGCCGCAGGTCGGTGGCCACGTGCGCCACGGCGTAGCCGACCTGCTTGTTGGCGAGCAGCACCAGGGCCGCCTTGACGACCATGCCGGCCACGATGATGCTCAGGAGGGCGCCCAGCGAAGGCTCCAGCCCGGACGCCCGGATGGCGTTGAGGACGGTCAACTGGAAGCCCGAGCTCGCCGCCGGAACCGTGCCGCCGCCCCGGTTGGCTGCGATTCCGATCAAGGGCAAAAGAGTCGACAGCCCGACGCCTTCCGCCAGGCCGGCGAGCAGCAGGCATGTGATCATGACTGCCGTGCGCCACCGGTAGGCGCGCGCGAACGTCAGAAGAAGCCGCAAAGAACCGCCCACGTGCCGTTCTCTAGCAAGTTGCGGGGGGGGGAGGAACACCACGGGGCCTTGACCTCGGATTTTGCGACCCCGTACAAGTCGTTCCATCATGACGACTCAGACACCCGCATGAGCGGCGAGGCCGCAACTTCCGCGCGACCGGCTCGGGGAGCCGAGACGGGCGGCACCGGAGAGCCGGTGCGCGTCGTCCCGGTCGAGGGCCGCCGCGACCTGTCCACCTTCATCAAGGTCCCCTGGACGGTCTACGCGGGCGATCCGCTGTGGATCCCCCCCCTGCTCTTCGAGCGCCGGCAGCACCTGGCGCCGAAGAACCCCTTCTACCGCCACGCCCGGGCTCGCTTCTGGGTCGCCTACCGCGGCGGCCGGGCGGTGGGCCGCATCAGCGCCCAGGTCGACGACCTGCACCTGCAGCACTACCACGACGACACGGGCTACTTCGGCTTCGTCGAGGCGATCGACGACGGCGCCGTTTTCCGGGCGCTCTTCGCGGCGGCGGAGTCGTGGCTGCGCGAGCAGGGCATGCGCCGCGCCATCGGGCCGTTCAACTTCTCGATCAACGACGAGTGCGGGCTGCTGATCGAGGGCTTCGACACGCCGCCCATGTTCATGATGGGACACGCCCGCCCGTACTACGACGATCGGGTCCGGGAGTGCGGATACCGCAAGGCGAAGGACACCGTCGCCTACATGCTCGACACCACTCAGCGGCCGCCGCCGGTCATGGAGGCCACCGTACAGAAAGCGGCCTCCGGACGCATCCGCACGCGCGCCCTCGAGTGGTCGCGCCTGCGCGAGGATCTCGCCACCCTGCGCGAGATCTTCAACGACGCCTGGGTCGACAACTGGAACTACGTGCCCTTCACGGTCGAGGAGTTCGATGCCCTCGGCGAGAGCCTGAAGCTCTTCGTCCCCAACGATTGGGTGCAGATCGCCGAGGTGGACGGCAGGCCGGCGGGCATGATCGTCGTCGTCCCGAACCTGAACGACATCGTCGGCGACCTCGACGGGCGGCTGTTCCCCTTCGGCTGGGCGCGCCTGCTGTGGCGCCTGAAGCGCGCCGGGCCGCACAGCGCGCGGGTGCCCCTGATGGGCGTGCGCAAGGAGTACCAACGCAGCGCGCTGGGCATGGCGCTGGTGTTCATGCTGGTCGAGGCCGTGCGCGAGCCGGTGATCGCGCGCGGCATCGACCAGGTGGAGCTCTCGTGGACGCTCGAGGACAATCGGCCGATGCGCCACATCAAGGACCGCCTGGGCGCGCGCCCTTACAAGACCTACCGCATCTACGAGCGCGATCTCGCCTGATTTCCTCGTCCTGCCACCGATGAGCTCCACGACCACCGTCACCGCGCTGGTGCTGGCGGGCGAGCGCCCGGGGGGCGATCCCCTGGCGCGCGCCGAGGGCGTACCGCACAAGGTACTGATCCCGGTCGCCGGGGTCCCCATGCTGGCGCGCGTCGTGCGCTCGCTGCGCGCGTCGCGCCACGTCGGACGGATCGTCGTGTGCGGCATCGACCCCGCCGCGGTGGCCGATCAACCCGAGCTCGGAGCGCTGCTGCGCAGCGCGCAGATCTCGGTCGTGGCGGGCCGGACGACCCCGGCCGAGAGCGTGCTCCACGCCATCGAGGATCTGCCGATGCCGGTCCTGATCACCACCGGCGACCATCCGCTTCTCGCCACCGCCGCGGTCGACGAGTTCTGCGCGGCCGCCTTGCGGCGGCAGCGGCGCCGACGTCGCGGTCGGGCTGGTGGCGGCACCGCTCGTGCGCGCCGCCTTTCCGGCCACACGGCGCACCTACCTGCGGTTTCGCGACGACGCCTACTGCGGATGCAACCTCTTCCTGCTGCTCACCGCCGACGCGGCACGGGCCGTCGCCGCCTGGAGACGCGTCGAGCGTTACCGCAAGCAGCCCTGGCGCATGGTCCGCGCCCTCGGCCTGCGCGCGATCGTCGCCTTCCTGCTCGGCCGCCTGACGCTCGACGAGACGCTGCAGCTCGCCTCACAGAAGATGGGCGTCCGCGTCCGCGCCGTGCTCCTGCGCCAGCCGGAGGCGGCGGTCGACGTCGACAAGCAGAGCGACCTGCAGCTGGTCAACTCGCTGTTGGAAAGGCGCGGCGCGGCCTCCGAGTGAACATCCCCCGTCCCCGTGTCACAGCGGCAGTCAGAGATCGACGCGACGCTCCACTTTTACTCCGAGGTGGGCTGGACAGCCCGGGCGACGCACTGTAAGCGAAGCGGGGGAGGCTAGTGGAAATGGGCATGCCGAAGACCGGTTCGGAAGAGCATAAGTATCTCTTCTGTCAAACATTCGTCGACACGCACGATTCGTACGACCCAGCGCACATCGAGTGGCCCGATCTGGGCGAGGAGGCGCTGGCTCGACTGAGCGGGTTACCGGTGTGGAACGAGGCGGTGTCGACCGAGCGAGAGACGGCGCTCAAGGTGCAGGCGCTGGCCGACGTGGAGACGGACCCGGTGCTGCGCGAGGCGATCGCCCTACAGGGCTACGAGGAGGCGCGCCACTCGCACCTGCTCGATCTGATGACCAGCCACTATGGAATTCCGGTCGACCGCGCGGCGGAGCCGCGCGTGCCGAGCAATCCGGAATGGGAGTTCATGCGCACCGGATACGGGGAGTGCTTCGACTCCTTCTTCGCCTTCGGCCTGATCTCCTTCGCCGCGGACTCCGGCTTCTTCCCCCCGCCCTGGTGGCGCTGTTCGATCCGATCATGCAGGAGGAAGCGCGCCACATCCTGTTCTTCGCCAACTGGGTGGCCTACCGGCGCCACCACGTGGCGCTCGCGGCGCAGCCGGCCTACGCCTTTCGCCGCGGCCTGGCGGTCTCGCTGCAGGTGCTCAGCCGCATCCGCACCGCCATCGACGTCGGCAAGGGGGGCGACCAGGAGAACTTCGCCATGAAGAGCCACGAGTCGTTCGGCGACATCTCCGCCCGCAGCTTCCTCGAGACCTGTCTGCGCGAGAATCAGCGCCGGCTCTCGCCGTACGACGAGCGCCTGCTGCGCCCCGGGCTGGTGCCGCCGCTGGCGCGTCTCGTCCTCCGCGTCCTGCCCGCGGGCAAGGCGTCGTCGACGCCCGACCAGCCACGGAGCTCGACAGCCTAGTCCTCTGCCGCCCGCTGCCGGGTCCCGCGCGGTGCCGCGCGCCGGGACCCGGTTCCGCCCGAGGTCGTGGAACGGGCACGGAAATCACGATCCATCCTCACTGCGGCGCGCCGCCGGCGATCCACTGCTCGATCGCCTCGACGTCGAGGTCGTCGAGCGCGTTGCCGATCGGCATGCGCTCGCCGACACGCGGCGGGTCGGCGGTGACCTTCTCGACCAGGTAGCTGGCGTTCACGTCGCCCGGGGCGACGCGCACCCCGCCGACCTGGGTGCTCGGCACGTTCACCAGGTCCTGGTAGGCGCGGCCCTGCTCGAGATTCAGCCCGCCGGCGCCGTCGCCGACGTGGCAGTTCGCCAGCGCACAGCTCTGGTTGAAGATCGGCTGGATCTCGTCGGTCAGGCCGGGGACCATCGGAACGCTCGGGGCCACCGAGCCGTCCAGCTCGACCAGCACGGGGTCGCCGCCGACGATCGGCGTGTCGGCGGGAATGCGGCCGACGCCGGCGAGCTTCAGGGTGCCGCCGACGAAGTCGAGCGGCTTGCCCTCGGTGCTGAACGGGCCGTCGCTCTGCGCGCCCGTGGTCAACATGACCGGCACCGTGTTCTCGACCGCGCCGTCGAGCGCGATCTGCACCAGGGTGATGGAGAGAGTGACGTCGCCGGTCTGCCGGTCGATGACACCGGCGCCGTCCTGGCGCAGCTCGACGACCACCTTGCCGAAGTCGCTGGGGATCGTGACCTTCTCGAAGTCGGCCGCGGGAACGGTCAGGCGCGGGCCCATGAGCCGAAAGGGGAACGCCGCCGGCGGATCGAGGAGGATGGATTCGATCTCGCCCAGCGATGGATCGGAAAGGACCATGCGCATGCGGGCAAAGAAGGTGGTGGCGAGGCCCTCCGCCGGCGTCGAGGGCGGCGGAGGCGGAGGAGGAAGATCCTCGTTGGCGACCGGCGCCCCCTCCTCGATCCAGCGGCGGACGTCGGCGATCACGCGGCCCGGAAGCGGCGTCGCCGGCGGCTGCGGCATCGGATCGCCGACCCGCGCCGGGTTGTCGGCCGTGGCCTCGAGCTTCTCGATCAGGTAGCTCGCGTCCGGGTCTCCCGGGGCGACGATCAGGTCGGAGACCTCCGTGCTGGTGCGGCCCTGGCCGTCCTCGCCGAGCAGATCGACCATGCTGTTCTGGATGATGTCGAGGCGCAGGTCGCCCTCGGCGTTGTCCCCCTGGTGGCAGGGCAGGCAGGCGGCCTCGAAGATCGGCTGGATGTCGACGTTGAGGTAGAGTGGCGCGCGCGCGCTGGCGGAGGTGTCGAAGAGCACCGGGTTGCCGAGCACGTAGAGCTCGCCGGCGTCGAGCTCCATGTTGTCGACGCCGTCGCCGGCCATGGCGTTGATGATCAGATCGGGGCGGCCGTCGGCGTCCGCGTCGCCGACCGCCATTCCGTACGAGAACTGGTCGTTCGCATCGGGGCCATGGATCTGCACCAGGCGCAGATCGTCCGGCGGCAGGAGGAGGTCGATCGAGCTCGGCCAGCTCGGCCGGCCGAAGATCACGTCGAGCAGGCCGGAAGCGGGCCGGAACGTTCCGGCGAGGTCGCGCGTCCCGAGCGACGGGGAGGCGTCCCACAGATCGGCGAAGCCGTCGCCGTCCATGTCCTGGATGATCAGCGTATCGCCCGAGATGCCTCCCTTGCGCCGGCCATAGATCGTCGTCACCCCGGGACCGGGGTCGGCGAAGTCGATGGTATCGCCGCGTCGCGACGCGGCGTCGAAGACCAGGTAGGTCCGTCCGGTCGCCGGGCCGCGCGAGCTCGTCGGTCCGCCCGGCCCCGAGGCCTGCAGCGACCCGATCGCCAGGTCGACCTTTCCGTCGCCGTCGAGGTCGCCGGCCGCGAGCTCCTCGCCGGCCACGTCGGACTTGTTGGCGCCGTACATGGTCACGCGGTCGGCCGCCGGGGCGCTGGCCAGGTCGAGGACGGCGGGGAACGAGGCGGGGCTGAACAGGAGGTAGACGTCGCCGGCGTTGGAGCGCTGGTTGTCCGGGCCGTCGCCGCCGGCGAGGAAGGTGCCCTCGATCTGACTGGAGCCGCGCGCCAGGCCGCCGGCGCAGAGAATGTCGTCGCGCCCGTCGCCGTCGGCGTCGACCGCCAGGATGGTCGAGCCGAGGTGATCGCCGGGATCGATGCCGTCGATCTCCGCCATGCGCAGCGTTCCGGGATTCGCCAGGTCGATCCTGGCCGGCAGGGGCTGGCCGCCGAAGATCACGTAGATGGCGCCGGTATCGGGGCGTTCGTCGTTCGGACCGTCCGCCTGATCGGCGCCGAGAAGGATGTCGCGCTGGCCGTCGCCGTCGAGGTCGCCGCTGGTGACCCAGACGCCGAGGCGATCGCCGGCCTCCGCGCCGGAGATCTCGACGACGCGCTCCTGATCCTCGGCCAGGTCGACGTAGCGCGGGTTGACGGGCCGGCCGTAGTAGAGAAACACGCCGCCGCAGTTGTGGCGGTCGCCGTCGAAGCCGTCGTAGTTCTGGGCGCCGATCAGCAGGTCCGCCAGGCCGTCGCCGTCGATGTCGATCACGTGCGGCTCGTCGCCGAGCAGATCGCCGGCGCGGGCGCCCATGATCGTGGTGATGTTCGTCGCGTCGGGTGTGTTGACGACGACACCCGCGATCTCGCCGTTGCCGAAGTAGATGTGGACCTCGCCGGAGTTGTGGCGGTCGCCGTTCGGTCCGCTGTCCGCCAGCATCGGGGAGGCGATGAAGTCGGCGTGGCCGTCGCCGTCGACGTCGCCGATGCGCACCGGCATTCCCACCGACCCGCCGCCGGGCCGCGCGTTGTAGATCGTCAGCTGATGCGCCTGCGCCGTGTCGCGAACCTCGTACGGCACGGCGCGCACGGCGACGGGTCCGACCGGGGTCGGCGTCGCCGGGATCGCCGTCTCGGTCGGCGGCGGGGGCGTGGGCGTAGACGGCAGCGCGGTAGCGGTGGCCGTCGCCGTCGCCGCGGCGATCGCCGTCGCGGTGGGCGTCGGCGTGTTCGCCGGCGGGGGCGGCGGACCGTCGTTGTCGTCGCCGCATCCGGCCAGCGCCGACAGCAGGAAGACCGCCGTCACGAGCCGACCCGTCTTCGAAGTGACCGCGCGCCGCAGCGCCAACGCCCCTGCCGCCGAACGATCCCGCATCGCCGTCCTCCCGACCGCGCTCCGGCCGGCACCTCGTCCGGGCGCGATCCGCCATGGCGGCCAAAGAGCCGCCCCACCTGCACCTGAAACGCGCCCGCTATAGCGGATCGCCGCCTGCTCAGCCAGCGCCGGCGATCGCCGGCGATCGCACCAGAACAGACAACGGGCAGCTCATCAGCTGCACGACCCGCCGGAGATTCTGCGGGCCGTCCGCATAGGGCGAGGCGCAGACGAGGCTGGGAACGGCTTCCTCGTTCCCTTCTCATTCCCGAGACGCTTGATCCTGGAGCTCCGAACACTGCCACCCTCGATCTCCCTCACAGGGTAGACAGTGTCTCGGCATGCTCTGTGCTCTACCTCCAAGCGCCCCGCGGAGGAGTGGGGCGCCCCGATCTGATTGGCGATCCCGAGGAGCGATGAGCGCCGTGGCTCGCAATCCTCGGCAACGCGACACGGCGAAAATGAGCATGGAGAAGAGTCCATGAAACCATTGCACCGCGTCTTTCCTGCACTTCTCGTAGCGACCCTATCGATGACCGTGCCGCGGCTGGGCTTGGGCCTGAGCAATGTTTTCACCTACCAAGGCCAACTCCAGCAAAGTGGTATCCCGGTGAACGGCACCTGCGATTTCCGGTTCACCCTCTTCGACGCGGCGTCCGCAGGGACGCAGATCGGCGGATCAGTCGTGCGTGCCAGCGTGACTCTCGCCGATGGGCTGTTCACGGTACCGCTCGACTTCGGCAGCGCCCCGTTCGCCGAGGGCCAGGATCGATGGATGGAAATCGAGGTCCGCTGCCCTTCGAATCAGGGAGCCTATACAGCGCTCGCTCCGCTCCAGCAGATCACGGCAACGCCATACGCGCTGTTCACCCCGGCGGCCGGGAGCGTCCCGTGGGCGGGCCTGGAGGGCGTCCCCGGCGGATTCAGTGACGGGGTCGACGACGACACGACCTATACTCCGGGAAGCGGACTGATGCTGCTCGGAAATCAGTTCAGCATCGATACGAACGCCGTTCAGGCACGGATCGTCGGCAGCTGCGCGGCGGGGAGTAGCATGCGCAGCATCGACGCAAACGGCGGAGTCGTCTGCGAGACCGACAACGACAGTGGCGGTACGATCACCAGCGTTCTCGCCGGCACCGGCCTCGCGGGAGGAGGCGCGAGCGGCGGTGTTTCACTCGCCATCAATTTCGCCGGCAGCGGTGCGGCATCGACGGCGGCCCGTAGCGACCACCACCATGACGACGTTTACGAGCAGAGGCTCGGGAGAACGGTAATCGTGAGTCCCGTCGGCACGAGCACCGAGAACGGAACGGCGTTGGTCTTCGCCTTGGCCAACCTCACCGGCGCCAGCTCATGCTCGGAACCGTATCTCGTCAAGATCGAGCCGGGCATCTACGATCTCGGTACCCAGCTCTTGATCATGCTGGAGTGCGTCGACATCGAGGGCTCCGGCGAGAACGTCACTTTGATCCGCGGAGAAGGCCGTGCATTCCCGAACACCGGAACAGTGGTCGGCGCATCGAATGCCGAGCTGCGCTTGGCGACGATCGAAAACGTCGGAGGAAACGATGCCGCGGTAGCTCTCTACGTTGGAGGTGCGACTTCGATGAAGCTCACCCATCTGACCGTCAGAGCATCCGGCGCAACGAACAACTACGCCATCGTCACCAAAGACTCGGCCGTAGATCTGAGCCT
This sequence comes from uncultured bacterium, assembly GCA_963721115.1. Taxonomy (GTDB): domain Bacteria; phylum Desulfobacterota; class Binatia; order HRBIN30; family CADEER01; genus CAVRIA01. The sequence goes on along the minus strand of CAVRIA010000006.1, from coordinate 333,284 downwards.
GGTCACGGCGGAAGCGAGCGGTGGCAGCGACGCACGCGCCATCTACGTCACGTCCTCGGATCCCTTTCAGCCCGCACCGACGTTGACGAACGTCCGCGCCACGGCGTCCGCAGCATCCCCATTCGTCGCTGCCGTTTACAACGAAGGCTCGTCGACGGTCATGACGAACGTCAACGCCGCGGCCAACGGCACACCGACAGGGGTCGCCTTCGGCGTCTACAACTCCGGCCCTTCGCTCCCGGTGCTCAGTGGTGGAGGAATCTTGGTGCAAGGAGCGGACACGGGGATCGGCGTCTACAACACGGCCGGTGCCGGCACGCGCATGGGCGACACGACCGTCTCGGTGTTTCTCAACGGATCGAGCCACGGCGTCGAAAACTCGGAAAGCTCGGTCACCTTGAGCGGCGTTCGGGTGAGCGCGTTCCTTTCGCTGGCTTCCTTCGGCCTCATCAACATCGCGTCCGGGGGGTCGTTTTTCGTCGACGTCGACGATTCCCAGATCGCCGCCGACGACAACACCGTCAGTTCGGATACCGGATTCAGTACGAGGATCGGTGCATCGAAACTGCAGGGAGGACCGGTCGCAGCCAACGGTGGAACAGTCGTCTGTGCGGGGGTCTATGACGAGAACTACGTCTTTGCGGCCGGACCGAACTGCCCCTAGCACGAAGATGGTCCGCCCCAGGGAGGAGTGATGAGGGCATCGCGCCTCATCGCTCGGGCAGCCGTGGTCGCCGCGCTGATTGCCACGGGCGTCGACGCGCAGGTTGGCGGCGACTTCGAGCTCTCGCCCAGCACGATCGACGGCGGCGGCACGGATCTGAGCACGGGCGGCTCCTTCGATCTCCAGAGTACGGTCGGGCAGGCCGACGCCGGTACGCTGACCGGGGGATCCTACAGTCTGAGCGGCGGCATATGGTCGCGGGCCGTTCCTTCACCCAACGAAACACCAACCGCAACGGCCTCGCGCACGGCAACAGGGACGCTGACGCCGAGCCCAACGATGACCTTCACGCCCACGGTGACCGCACCGCCGAGTGCAACCGACACCGAAACCGCACGGCCAACCGCGACGGGAACGACCTCATCTAGCCCCACTGCGAAATCGACCCCCACGACAACCGTGCTGCCGAGTGCGACGCACACCGTGGCAGCGACACCAACGACAACACGGACGATGGCAGCCGACGCGACCTCGACACCGACACCTACGACGACGGCGCAGGCGGGTGCGACCCACACCGCCACGGCGCCACCGACACATACCATCACCACCCCCACGGTCACACAGACTGTCGCCACGACGACAACGCCCCCGACCGGCGGACCGGGGGATGTAAACTGCGACGGTCACCTGTCCGCCGCGGACATCGTGGCGCTCATACCCCGGCTGGGCACCTCCGACCTCGGCCCCTGCGAGAAGGCCGATGTGAACGAGGACGGGCGTATCGATACGGACGACCTCGACCGGCTCATTCACCTCCTTTTCGCGAAGTAGCCAACGGGACTCTCCTCGTCGTCCAGTCCTCGCTTCAACACTCGTCCCCGCTTCTACCTCCCTCTGTCCGCCCTCTCGGCACGTACCCGTAGAGCTTGGTGTCCCCGGCAGGCGGCGAGCTCTGCCGCGTCGCTGACGCAGATTCCGAGGTCCCGGAGCAGTCCGTCGGCGAGGCCGTAGATCCATCCGTGGACGGTGAGCGGCTGACGGCGCCGCCACGCCTCCTGCACGATCGTCGTCTGGCAGACGTTGATCGCCTGCTCGATCACGTTGAGCTCGCACAGGCGGGCGTGGCGCTCGGCCTCGCCGGGCAGGGCCTGGAGCTCGGCATCGTGCCTCTCGCGCATGTCCTGGATGTGCCGCAGCCAGTTGTCGATCAGGCCGAGCCGCTCGTCCCGCAGCGCCGCCAGCACGCCGCCGCAGCCGTAGTGCCCGCAGACGATGATGTGGCGGACGCGAAGCACGTCGACCGCGTACTCGATGCAGGACAGGCAGTTGAGATCCGTGTGGACCACGACGTTGGCGACGTTGCGGTGCACGAACAGCTCGCCGGGCAGCAGGCCGACGATCTGGTTGGCCGGCACGCGGCTGTCGGCGCAGCCGATCCACAGGTACTCGGGAGCCTGCTGGCTGGCGAGCCGCTCGAAGAAGCCCGGCTCCCGCTGGTTGGTCTCGGTCGCCCAGGTCCGGTTGTTGGCAAAGAGATGGCCGAGTACGCGCACGGAGAGCTCTCCTTTCTCTCTTGCTGCTGATCTCGTGGCTCGCAAGTCGACTCGACGGCCGGGTCTCCTGCCACGCGGGCAACAGGAGGCCCTCCGGGCGCCGCTAGCTTTCTAGAAAGAGATGGCAAAGCTCGGCACGAGTGGCAATCCGACCGCATCGAGGTGGAATTCGGAGATCACGCCCCCTCCTCGTCGGAGTACGCCATCAACACCCGGAATGAACTGTTCGGCGGCGACGAGGCTTTGAAGTAGTACCGCTTGTGCTGCGCCGGGTCGATCGTGTCGTTGATGAACCGCCCGTCGTTTACCGTCTCCGCCGCGAGCAGCGCGTCGACCTTGCCGTAGCCCGTCTGGAAATCGGGTCCTGGCCCGTCCTCCTCCGGCGATCGAGAAGGTGTGCGCCGCCCCCTACGCCCGAGAGACTCAGATCGACCGCCGTGATGCGCAGGGGCTTCTGCGCGCTGCGCGATCGCCGTGTCCGTGATCACCTTTTGACAACTCGCGGACGCCACCCTACCCTGCGCAAACAAACCAGTGGGCAGGGGGGTGCCATGAGTCGGTCGGTCTATCGGATCTTCGGCTACTTCGGCTTGGCCTCGATCTTCGGCTCCATGCTCTACGGGTTCCGCTACGACCCCTTCGCGCCGGCTTCCAACTATCTGTGGAACGCCGCCATGTACCTGGCCTGGGCCGCCGTGCATCTCGGCATGACCCGCACCGGGTTCAAACACGCCGTGTACGGCTCCCGCGCCGGCTCGCCGCTCGAACGGCGCGTCTATATCGCGGTCGGCGTGGGCACGTGGCTGGCGGTGCTCGCCTTCCACCTGCCGGTGCCCGGAACGGAGATCGCCCTGCCCGACTGGGTCCGGTTCGCCGCCGACGTCGGTTTCATTCTCAGCGTCCTCGCCTTCTTCGAGGGCGCGACGTTCGCCATGCTGGACGGGCTGCTCGCCGTCCCCGGAGCGGCGATGACCCACTCCCACGGACAGGAGACGCCGCTGCTGACGCAGGGCCAGTACGGCAGGGTGCGCCACCCGATGTACCGGGCGGCGCTGCTCGTCGCCTTCTGCTCGCTGCTCATCCACCCGAACGCCGCGCAGGCGTTCTGGTGCGTGATGATCGGCGCGACCTTCGTCGGGTTCATTCCGATCGAGGAACGGCAGTTGCTGGCCGCGCGAGGCGACGATTACCAGCTCTACATGCAGTCGACGCCGTGGAGGCTCGTGCCGCGCCTCTGGTGACTTTACGACGGTTGTTGGGTTGTTGGTTGTTGGTCGTTGGTGAAGGAATTCCCGACCGCTCAGCAACCAACAACGAACAACCAACAACCTTCCCGAAAATGTCACTTGACCCGCGGCGGAGAGCGCGCCTATGCGGCGGCATGAAGTCTCTTCGCTTTTTCGTCTGTTGTCTCGCCGCATCGACGCTGATCGGCACGGTGTCCACGGCTCGCGGCCAGAGACTGTGCAGCGGCGACTGCAACGGCAACGGCCTGGTCACCATCGACGAGCTGGTTCGCTCGGTGAACCTCGCGCTCGGTGACGCCGCCTATCGAGTGTGCCCGCCGGCCGACGCGGACGGCAACGGCCAGGTGGGGATCAACGAGCTGATCGGCGCCGTGAGCTCGGCACTCGACGGCTGCCCGGCGACGGTGAGCGCCTACCAAGCGCCGGAGCTGCTGGCCCCGGCGGGACCGGGAGAGAACGGCGAGGGGGTCCTCCCGAACGGCCGCCTCCTGCGGCCGGCGGGAACGCAGGTTCCCCTGGAGACCTTCCCGCTCAACCTCGCCTTCACCCCGAACGGGCGCTACCTGCTGGTCACCAACGACGGCTGGGGCAACGAGGAAGGCGAGCGCGGTCTGCAGATCATCGACACCGCCACCAACGAGGTGAAGCGCACGGACGTCGAGCACTTCTTCGGCCTCGCCGTCGCACCTGGCGGTGACCGCGTCTTCGTCTCCGACGGCGACACGAACCGCATCGAGGCGCTGCGCATCGAGGGCGGCACGCTGGTCCGCGAGGCCGATCCGCTGGCGGTCCTGCCGGGCGGGACCTACCCGACCGGCCTCGCCGTGAGCCCCGACGGATCGTACCTCTACGCCGTCGGCCTGCTCGACAACTCTCTGTGGTCGATCGACCTCGCCACCGGCGCAGCCCAGAAGGCGGGCGACAAGATCGGCAACTTCCCGTACACGATCCTCCTCTCGGCCGACGGAAGCCGCGCCTACGTATCGTCGTGGGGCATCAACAACGGCAACTCACCCGGCGCGCTCGTCGCGCCGCTACCGGTTTCCGACCCGAACGCCGACACCCGTTCGTCGGTGGCCGAGATCGACCTGAGCGATCCCGCGGCGCCGCACCTGCTGCGCTACGCGCCGATCGCGCGCAGCCTCGGCGTCGACGACCGCGACGTCTTCGGAGGCAGCCACCCGAGCGCCATGCAGCTCAGCCCCGACGGCTCGCTCCTCTACGTGACCGCCTCCAACGTCGATCTCCTCGTCGTGCTCGACACCGCGTCGATGCAGACGGTGGCCGAGGTGCCGCTCGACGTCTTCGAGGATGCGCCGCTGCCGAAGCGCCTGCAGGGGCTCTATCCGAACGCCCTGGCCGTGAGCCCTGACGGCTCGCGTGTCTACGTCGCCGACGCCGGGATCAATGCCGTCCAGGTCGTCGACATCGACGCCGCGGCGCGGCGCTTCACGCCCGCCGGCTTCATCCCGGTCGGCTGGTTCCCCTCCGCTCTGGCTCTGAGCGCCGGCGGCACGCTCTACGTCGCCAATGCCAAGGGAGACGGGATCGGCGCCAACGGAGCCGAGCCGATCGACATCAACGACATCGTCTTCAGCGATACGCCCTACTACATCGGCCGCCTGATGAAGGGGTCGCTCTCGGTCATCGACGGCGTCGCCTCGTACGACACGAGCAGCGGTCAGGCACAGGTCGAAGCGGCCAACGGCATGGTGCCGGTCGACCTTCGCTGGGTCGACGGCGACCCCGGCCCGGGCGAGGTGCAGCGCGGCAACCCGGTGCCCATCGACTTCGGCAGCGGGCCGTCCGACGCGATCCGGCACGTCGTCTTCATCCTCAAGGAGAACCGCACCTACGACCAGGTCTTCGGCGACCTGCCGGCCGGCAACGGCGATCCGAACCTGGCGTTGTTCGGCTCGGACATCACGCCCAATCACCACGCGCTGGCAAAGCAGTTCGCGCTGGGCGACAACTTTTACGCCGACGGCGAGGTCTCCATTCCCGGGCATGAGTGGACGGATCAGGGCAACAGCAACGATTTCACCGAGAAGCTGTGGTCGCGCAACTACAACGGAAAGATCGGCGACCCGATCGTCGAGTATGGCCAGGAAGGCTTCGCCAAGTCGGGCTACCTCTTCCCCGCTCTGCAGGCCGCGGGCATCTCCTACCGCGTCTACGGCGAGGCGTTCGCCTACCTGTCGACCTTCGAAGCCGGTGTCGACGGCGGCGGCGTACCGAGCTCGCTGGCCATCGCCGTCGATATCTTCGGCAGCCCGGTGAACGTCATCCTCGCCCTCCCCAGCTTGCTCAACGGCGACGTTGCGACACTTCGGAACAACGGCGTCGACGTCGACCGGGTGCGCAACGAGCTGTTCCCGCACATCATGATCGATTATGCCTCGAACATCCTGTCGAACGTGACCGACGTACACCGGGCCGAGCTGTTCGAGAGCGAGCTGGCGACGTTCGAGCAGTCCGGCCAGCTGCCGAGCTTCCTGTTCCTCTGGCTCTGCAACGATCACACCTTCGGCGCCAAGCCGCACATGCCCACCCCGAACGGCGCCGTCGCCGACAACGACGCGGGCCTGGGCATGGTCGTCGACGCGCTGAGCCACAGCTCCTTTTGGCCGCACACGGCCATCTTCGTCACCGAGGACGACGCGCAGGACGGTCAGGACCACGTCTCGGCGAACCGCACCGTCGGCATGGTGATCAGCCCCTGGGCCAAGCACGGCTACGTGTCGCCGGTGCACCAGTCGAACGTGTCGATGCTGAAGACCATCGAGCTGCTGCTCGGCATGCCGCCGCGCAGCCAGTTCGACCGCTACGCCACCGACATGCGGGATTACTTCACCACCGCGCCCGACCTGACGCCGTACGCGGCGCGGCCCGCGGCGATGCCGGCGCTCACCAACCCCGAGCCCGCGCAGGCAGCGAACTCGTACCTGCGGCGCGCCGCCACGATCTCCGAGTCGCTGAACCTGTCGACCTACGACGAGGCGGGAGAGGATCTGTCGCGCGTCCTGTGGCTGGTCCACATCGGCGAGCACTTCGAGCGCCAACGGAGATGGGCGGTCGGCGCCGTCCTGCTCCTGTTCGCCGCCCTGATCGGCGGCGGGCTCGCCATCGGCCGACGCCGACCGCTCGCGCCGGCATAATCTCCCCTTGCCCCTTCTTGCGCGAGATTCATGGCGCGACTCTTTTGGCGCTTCTCATCGCACCGCAGCCGCGCTACTCTCGGCTTGGCGGAGGTCGACATGAAAGAGAGCGAGAAGAAACGGTACCTCATCCCGGCGAGTCTTTCACTCGCGCTGTTCTCCTGCCTGATCGTCCCCCGCGCCGAGGCGCAGGGGTGCACGTTCGAGGACAAGGGGTACTTCGAAGGCCAGACCGCGTGCCAGTACGGCTCGCTGATGAAGTGCGTCGGCAGCTCGTGGGTCGATACCGGCAGCGAATGCGCCAACAGCGACGCCGACGAAAACGTGCAGCAGCCGGACGCGGCAGGACCGGGCGACGTCCAGATGCCCGACGAGCCGCAGGCTCCGGCCGTGCCCGACGTCCCCCCAGCGGAGGAGTGAGCGGGCTCACCCCTCCCGACTTGCCCGCACCCGCCGGCGTGGTACGAGTCCGGCGTGCGACCGAGCCAGCGCACCGCCACGTCAATCCTGTTGCTTCTGATCGCCGCCACCGCCGCGGTGTACGGACGCGTCGTCGGCTATCCCTTCATCGGGCTCGACGACGCCGGCTACGTGTTCGAGAACCCACACGTACGAGCCGGCCTGAGCTGGGAGAGCCTGCGCTGGGCGTTCACCCACTACGCGGTCAGCAACTGGCACCCGCTCACCTGGCTCTCGCACATGGCCGACGTCGAGCTGTTCCACCTCGCCCCCGGCGGCCATCATTTCACCAGCCTCGCGATCCACGCCGTCAACGCCGCCCTGGTCTTCCTCGTCCTGCGCCGCCTCACCGGCTCCCTCTGGAGGAGCGCGCTGGTCGCCGCCCTGTTCGCTCTTCACCCGTTGCGCGTCGAGTCCGTGGCCTGGATCTCGGATCGCAAGGACCTGCTGAGCGGCTTCTTCTTTCTCCTCGCTCTGTGGCTCTATGCGACTATGCGCGCGCACCGACGGCGCGCCGCTACCTGACGACTCTCGCCGTCTTCGCGCTCGGCCTGATGGCGAAGCCGATGATCGTCACCCTGCCGTTCGTGCTTCTCCTGCTCGACTACTGGCCGCTCGGCCGGATGGAGGCGGCACGGCGCGATCCGGCGGCGAGGCTGGGAGCCCTCGTGCTCGAGAAGATGCCCTTCCTCGCCCTCTCGGCCGCCTCCAGCGCGGTCACGGTGCGGGCGCAAGAGGCCATCGTCGGACTCGAGGCGCTGCCCTTCACCACGCGCGTCTGGCACGCCTTCGCCTCGTACCTGCACTACATCGAGAAGACCGTGTGGCCCGCTCGCCTCGCCGTCTACTACCCGCTCCCTTACTCCTCGCAGCCGACGCCGGAGAGCGCCGCCGCGGCCGTTCTGATCGTCGGCGCCTCTCTGCTGGCGCTGGCGGCGGCGAGGCGGCTCCCCTACCTCGCCGTCGGCTGGTTCTGGTTCCTCGGGACGCTCGTGCCGGTGATCGGGATCGTGCAGGTCGGCGAGCACGGGATGGCCGACAGGTACACGTACCTGCCGCAGATCGGGCTGTTGATCCTGGCCGTCTGGGGCGGCGCGGATCTGGTGCGGCGCTTTCGGGTGCCGCGCGAGGTCGCCGCCGCCGGCGCCGCGAGCATCGTGCTCGGCCTGTCGGCCGTCACCTGGGCTCAAGTGGGATACTGGCGCGACTCGCAGACGCTCTTCGAGCACGCCCTGGCCGTGACCGGCGAGAACAGCACGGCGCACACGGTGCTCGGCACGGAGCTGCTGCGCCGCGGCGAGGTCGACGAGGCGGTGCACCACTACCGCGAGGCGGTGCGCATCGATCCGGGCTACGCCCGCGCGCACCACAATCTGGCCGTGGCCCTGGCGCGACAGGGACGGACCGAAGAGGCACTCGAGCAACACGCCGAGGCGGTCCGGCTCGAGCCCGGCAATGCCGGATATCAGGTCGGGCTGGGGATGGCCCTACAGGAAGCAGGGCGGGTCGAAGACGCCATCCGCCATTACGAGCGCGCGCTGCGCAGCAATCCCGACGACGCGCAAGCGCTGGCCGCTCTCGGCGTGGCGCGCTCGTGGCAGGGCGCGCTCGACGAGGCCATACGCCTCTACCGCCGGGCGCTCGCCGTTCGCCCGGACGAGGCGGTGACGCACTACAACCTCGGCAACGCCCTCGCCGCCCAGGGCCACCTCGCGGAGGCCGTCGCCGAGTACCGCACGGCCTTGCGGCTCGACCCGCGCGATCCCGACACCCACTACATGCTCGGTGAGGCGCTGCGCGGCGAAGGAGAGACCGACGCGGCGATCGCGCGAGTATGAGCAGGCGCTGCGCATCGATCCGCAGCACGCCGAGGCGCGGGCCGCGCTGCGGGAGCTCTCGACGGCGCCCGGCGGCCGCGGCGGTGCCGGCGGCAAAGGCGGGTGAAACGGCCCTCGTGGTGCGGGCGTCCCGCCTGCACGGTGTCGGGTTGGGGGGGAGGTGAGCGGTCCGCTGGACCGCTATGCAGGCCGGAGGCCTGCACCACAATGGCAGCTTTCTCGCCGCACTCCTCTCTCCGCGGGGCCCCGTTCTGAGGCGACGCCGCCTCCCCGCTCCACAGCGGAGCGCAGGAGCGCAACCAATCAATGGCAACCAAGCCGGGGGCCTCCCGATCTCGATCAGAAGCCCAACAACCAACAGCTCAACAACCGAACAACTGCAACTCGGGCCTACCCGCTCGATCGGCCGGCGACTTCGCCGTCAGCAGCCCCCTGCGGCGAATTGGCTTCCGAGATGAAGCGCAGCAGGGTCGACTTGCGCATGAGGGCGAGGAGTTGGTTGACGTGCGTGATGCCCTCTTCGGCCATGCGCGCGACCTCGGCGGGCGGGATCTTGCCGGTGACGCCCTGGGCGAACTGGCGCAGCTCCTCGCGCGCCAGCCATTGGACGAAGTCGACGTAGAGCCGATACTTGTCAGGCCCGAAGCCGCGCGCGTCGGTGAAGCCCACCGCCTGCATGCGGCCGAGCACCTCGACGATGCGGATGGCGATCTCGTCGAGCCATCGATCGCCGTCGCGCGTCTCGATCTCGAAGAGGCCGACCTCGGCGAAACGGAGAATGAGCTTGGCGCCGAGACCGGTGCGGCTCGCAACGGCGCTCAGACGCTCCGGCTCGAGTGTCGCGCCGGCGACGGCGGGGAACAGCCGGCCATCGAGCTCGAGCAGCGTGCCCACCTCGTCGCGCGACAAAGGCGTATCGGTGCCGACGATGGTCTTGATCACGTGCAGCGGTAGGAAGCGCTTCTGCTTCAGCTCCTTGATCAGCGCGATACGCTGGACGAACGACTCGTCGTACCAGGCGACGTTGCGCCGCGGTCGCTGCGGCTCGGGCAGGAGACCTTCTCGAATGTAGAAGCGAATCGTCTCGCGCCCGACACCGGTCGCCTTCTCCAGATCCTTCATCTTGAGCCGCTTCACGATCGCATCCACCCGCTTGGGACCGGAAGGGGCTGGCGGTGGAGCCTGCGGACTCACGCCGCCGACTCCTGCGCCGCGCGGCCGGCACGGCGGTCGAACTCCTCGGCGACGCGCTCGTCGTTCGCCGCGACCGCCGCGAAGTCGACGTCGGCGAAGCCGAGGATGTTCATGTCGCCGTACGCCTTGCGGATCTTCGGACCCCACAGCCCGATGTCCTTGATCGTCGGCACGATGCGGGTGAAGAGCGCCGAGCGGTAGTTCTGCATGAACCCCGACTCGAGCATGAAGGCGGCGCACTCGTCGACCGGCAGCCCGAGCGTCTCCCACACCTCCTCGGCCTGGAACCGGTCGCGCATCAGGTAGCAGGCCTCGACGGCGAACTCCTCGCGCTCGTCGCGCTCCGCCTGCGTGAGCTGCGGGTAGTAGTCGCGCAGGGCCAGCCGGCCGAAGGCGACGTGGCGCGCCTCGTCCTGCATCACGTAGGCGTTCACCGCCGCGGCGAGCGGGTTCTTCGACTGATCGCGAATCTGCGCGAAGGCGGCCAGCGCCAGCCCCTCGATCAGCACCTGCATGCCGAGATAGGTCATGTCCCAGCGCGAGTCTCTGAGCACGTCGTCGAGCAGGCGCTTGAGCGTCGGGGTGATCGGGTAGGCGAGCTCGAACTTGTCGTGCAGCAGGCGCGAGTAGGACTCGACGTGGCGCGCCTCGTCGACAACCTGCGTGGCGGCGTAGAACTTGGCGTCCATGCGCGGCACCTGCTGGACGATCTTGGCCGTGCAGATGAGGGCGCCCTCCTCGCCGTGCAGGAACTGCGAGAGCTGCCACGACTGAAAATGGCGGCGCAGGTTCGCCTTCTCCGCCCTGGTCAGGCGCTCGAAGACCTTGGAGGCGAAGATCGGGATCGACTCGTCCGGCAGCTCCTCCGGGTTCTCGGGGTCCAGGTTCTGCGACCAGTCGATGCGCTCGGCGGCGTCCCACTGCCGCTTCTTCCCCTTGTCGTACAACTTCAGCAGCGAGTCGCCGCCGTCCTGGTACTCCCAGCGGAAGTGCGTCTTGAAGTCCTGCGGAATCTCCCAGTCCAACGAGTCGACCGGCCGCGCATACCTGTCTTGTGTCGCCATGTCTGCGATCTCCTTTCCTAATGGTACGGATTAGACGGTTCGCGGAGTACGTAGGCTTACTACGTAATTGGGTGGGGCTGTCAACGAAACGAGTGGTTCGGAGATTCAGTGTTGGAGTGCTGGGGTGCGGCGTACTGTCACTGAATCACCGAGTCGCTCCCTTGGCAGCCGGGCGTTGCCGCCGTAGGGTGCTCCCCATGTCCGAAGATCCGATCACGCGGTTTCATCTCTGGTTTCGCCAGGCGCAGCGCGCCGGAATCCCGCAGCCGGAGGCCATGGCGCTGGCCACGGCGGACCGGGGCGGGGTCCCTTCCGTGCGCCTGGTGCTGCTGAAGCAAGCCGACTCGCGCGGCTTCGTCTTCTACACCAACACCGCCAGCCGCAAGGGTCGAGAGCTCGAGGCGAATCCGCGCGCCGCGGTGGTCTTCCACTGGAGCCCGCTCGGCAAGCAGGTCCGCATCGAGGGGCCGGTCGAACGGGTCGGCGAGGAGGAGGCGGACGCCTACTGGTCTGTGCGGCCGCGGCAGAGCCAGCTCGCCGCGCTGGCCTCGAAACAGAGCGCAGCGATGGCGGGGCGAGTCGAGCTCGTGTCGCGCTGGAAGGAGCTGCGCCGGCGCTATCGCGGCGCCGAGGTACCGCGCCCGAAAGGCTGGACCGGGTACCGCATCGTGCCGCGCGCGATCGAGTTCTGGATCCACCGCGAGCACCGCCTGCACGACCGCGAGCTCTTCGTGCGCACGCGCCAGGGCTGGAAGAAGAAGTTCTTGCAGCCGTGATCAGGGCGCAGGGCAGGGCGCAGGGTCCACCCCCAGCACGTCCACACGTCAGCACGTCAGCACGTCCACACGTCAGCACGTCAACACGTCAACACGTCAGCCCGTCAACACGTCCACACGCCAGCACACCAACGTCCCGTCTCACCTCGACGGCAGGGAGCGCCGCTTCGCCGGCAGGCGGAAGAGCCGGATGAACTCGCCGAAGATCTGGTCGCTCAGAGTCCGGGCGCGATCGATGTGCAGGACGGTCTCGCGCCGGATGGTTTCCGGGCCGATGCTTCCCCGGAGAGCTTCGAGCTCCCGGCGGTGCGTCTCGACCCGCAGCCAGCGCTCGATCAGGAGCTCGTCCACTTCGAGGTGGAACTGCAGGCCGTAGACGTTGTCGCCGTATCGAAAGGCCTGGTTCTCGCAGCCCGGCGACTGGGCCAGGCGCACCGCGCCGGCGGGGATGTCGAAGGTGTCGCCGTGCCACTGGAAGATGCGCTCGACCGGACCGAAGTGCGCGAACAGCGGGTCGCGACGTCCCTCCTCGGTCGGCAGCACCTCGTACCAGCCGATCTCCTTCGTCACGCCGCGCCGCACGTCGGCGCCGAGCGCACGGGCGATGAGCTGGGCTCCCAGGCAGATCCCGAGCACGGGCATCTGCCGCGCGATCGCCTCGCGGACCAGCTCGATCTCCGTCTGCAGGTGGGGATGGGCGTCGACCTGGTCGACGCTCATCGGACCGCCGAGAATCACCAGACCGCGGTAACCGTCCAAGCCGGGCTGGGCGTCCGGGTAGCGGCCGAAGTTCACGTAGCGGATCCGGAAACCCACCCTCTTGAACAACGGGTTGAGGGTACCGAGGATCTCGAACGGAACGTGCTGGCAGACCAGGATCTTCCTCATCGCCGCCGCCATCTCCCCAGCATGCCCACATCCTGCCCTGGTGAGATCGACGTTGCCAGAAAATCCGCCGCGCCGAAACAGCAGACCTTGACAAACTCTGCCCCGGACCGTCATGCCGGCCGTCCTTTGCATCCTCAGCCCGAGCCTCAGCCGTCGCCTTTGCCCACGAAGCCCGGCGTAGCCGGCTGAGTTTCAAGTCAGTGTCGCCCCTGGGCTGCGCCGGATCATTCGGCGAGAAACCTTCGGAACAGGCTGAGGCTGAGGCTCGGGCTCAGGCTCAGGCTTGGGCAAGCGAATCCTCAGCCTGAGCCTCAGCCTTCGCCTTTGCCTACGAAGCCCGGCGTAGCCGGGTGAGTTTCAGGGGCAAGTGCGTCGTATACCGACGATGTATTGGAGAATGTAGGTCGCATCCAGGGAGGTAACCGTTCCGTTTCCGGTGATGTCGCAGGGCGGCCTCGTTGGGGTTGCGGCGGGGGACCCGGTAGGCGTCGGCGTTCTCGTCGCCGTCAGGGGCAGGATGCGAATGTCGCCGGCATCGAAGTCCGCCATGTAGAGATCGGCTCCGGTCGGGTCGAAGAGCAGGCCGCTTGGGCCGATGAAGCGCCCGAGCTGGGTCGGCCCGATCGCGGTCGTCAGGATGTTGGTGAGCCGATCGAGCCTGCGCACGCGCACGCCGCGCTCCTCGGCGATGTACAGGTAGCGGCCCTGCGGGGCGAGCGCGAGGCGCACCGGCGTGTTGATCTCGGCCAGCGTCGCCAGTCCGTCGTCACCGGCGAGTCCGCACTCCCCGCTGCCCACCACCGTGGTGATGAACTTCGTCGCCGCATCGACGCGGCGCACGCGACAGTTCCACTTGTCGGCGATGTACAGGTTGCCCGACGCGTCGGCTACGACGTCCGCCGGTCCGCTCAGCTTCGCCGTGGTCGCCGGCTGCTGGTCGCCGTTGTAGCCCGCCGCTCCCGTCCCGGCCACCACGTGCAGGCCCGAGCCGTTCGTGTTGACCTGGTAGACTCTGTAGCCGCCCTCGTCGGTGATCAACAGCCCGCCGTCCGGAGCCAGGTCCAGACCCTCCGGAAACAGCAGTCCGCTGGCCACCGTGGTAACGACCTGATTGGCGGCCGAGATGCGCCGCACGCGGCCGTTGAGCGAGTCGGTGTAGTAGATCGTGCCGCCCGCGTCGACGACGACGTCGTGCGGCAAGTACATGTTCGTTGCCGTGGCGACCCTGCCGTCGGCGGTGAAACCGGGGATGCCGGTGCCGGCGATGGTGGTGATGATGTTCGTATTCACATCGACGCGCCGGATACGATTCCCGGCGCCGTCGGCAATGAGCAACGAGCCGTCCGGGGCCCATGTCATTGCGAACGGACCCACCTTGGCCACTTCGGCCGGATAGCCGTCACCGTTTGACTGCCCGACGTACGGTTCCAGGTCCGCGACGCCAAACCCCATCGCGGGGTAGAGAAAAAGGCACAGAAGAAAAAGAACCGCGACTCGGGTCACCTTCCTGCTCGACATGGGCCGTCTCGATGCCATGACCGCCTCCCTTCTCGCGTCGCGTACAGCCGCGAAGCGCCGACCAGCCAGTTCCTTGCATACACCCGCCACCTCCGCTCCTGCTACCCCGCTCACTGTCATGGCGGCACAGTTACCTTGGCAAGAGATAGGTCGGCACTACGCGCCACTCATTGTACCGATCGCCAGCGCCCGGCCAGGGCCCTTCCCTCGGCGGCGCGTCCGGGGTACGGGGGAGGAGAAGGTTGCGCGACGCGCGACCCGGAAACGGAATGCCGAGCACGGACGAGACGATCGATTCCGCCACCTGCCGCCGCATCAGCGACGCCTGCGCCTGCTTCAACCTGCGCAAGGCGGCGCGCGCCGTCACCCAGCTCTACGACCAGGCGCTGCGACCCACCGGCCTGCGCAGCACGCAGTTCACACTGCTGATCGCGATCCAGGTGCACGGGCCGGTGCCGATGACGCGGCTGGCCGACGAGGTGATCATCGATCGGACGACGATGACGCGCAACCTCGCCATCCTCGACAAGGAGGGGCTGGTGTCGATCCGGCACGGCGACGACCAGCGTGTTCGCGAGGTATCGCTGACGGCGCGCGGCCGCCGCGCTCTCGCCGACGCGCGTCCCCACTGGGAGCAGGCGCAGGACATGCTGTCGCAGCGCTTCGGCAAGGGCAGGCTGGAGCGGCTGCTGGGGGACCTGACCGAGACGGTGGACGCCGCGCGCGGGTCTTGAGCGATGCCTCCGCTCAACGACTCCACGCCATCAGCCTCTCGAACAGGGACTTGACGAACGGCGTCAGCCGCGTCCGGTTGTAGGCGTCCGCCACCTTCTTGATCGCTTCGGCCTGGGTCGGATAGGTGTGGATCGTCTCGGCGATCTTGCCGAGGCCGATATCGGCGGTGATGCCCAGAGTGAGCTCGGCGAGCATCTCGCCGGCGTGTCGCGCCACGATCGTGGCGCCGACGATCCGATCGCTGCCCTCGCGCACGTGCACCTTGACGAAGCCCGCCGCTTCGCCGTCGAGGACGGCGCGATCGACCTCGCCGAGCGCCTGCGCGAAGGTCCGCACCGCGATTCCCCGCTCCCGCGCCTCGTGCTCGTACAGGCCGACGTGCGCCACCTCCGGGTCGGTGTACGTGCACCAGGGAATCGTCAGCCCGGTCCACTTCGAGCGGCCGAAGAACAGGGCGTTGCGGATGACCAGGCGGGCGCTGGCGTCGGCGAGGTGGGTGAACTTGTAGGGCAGGCAGATGTCTCCCGCGGCGTAGACGCGCGGATTGGTCGTCCGCAGGCGCTCGTCGACCTCGACGCCCTTGTGTTCGTCGTAGGCGACGCCCGCCGCCTCCAGGTCCAGGCCGTCGAGGTTGGGCGTTCGCCCGACGCCGAGCAGCACCGCGTCGACGTCGAGCTCACGCTCGCCGCCGGGCGAGTGCAGAACCAGCGTCTTGCCGTTCCCGCTCCCGCGTACCCGCGCCACGGTCGCGCCCAGCAGGATCTCTACCCCGTCGTCGCGCAGCGCCTTCTCGACCAGCTCGGCGGCGTCGCGGTCCTCGCGGATGAGGATCTGCTCGGCCGTCTCGATCAGGTGCACCTCAGCGCCGAAGCGGGCGAACGCCTGCGCGATCTCGCAGCCGATCGGCCCGGCGCCGACGACCGCGAAGCGGCGCGGCAGCTCGGTGAGGGAGAACAACGTCTCGTTCGTCAGATAGCCGGCTTCCTCGAGGCCCGGTATCGGCGGCACGAGGGCGCGGTTGCCGGTCGCGATGCAGGCCTTGGCGAAGCGCAACGTCTTGTCCCCGACCTGCACGCTGTCGCTGCCGGTGAATCTCGCCGGGCCGATGAAGACGTCGACGCCGAGGTCGCGGAAGCGCCGCGCCGAGTCGTTCGGGCTGATATCCGCCCGCAGGCGGCGCATCCGTTCCATGACCGCGCCGAAGTCGACCGTGACGTCACCGCCGACGCGCACGCCGTACTGCCCGGCGCCGCGCGCGTCGGCCGAGGCGCGGGCGCAGCGGATCAGGGCCTTCGAGGGCACGCAGCCGACGTTCAGGCAATCGCCGCCGAGCAGCTGACGCTCGACCAGCGCCACCTTCGCGCCCAGGCCCGCGGCCCCCGCCGCCGTGACCAGGCCGGCCGTGCCGGCGCCGACGACGACCATGTTGTAGCGACCCGCCGGCTCGGGATTGACCCACTGCGGCGGCCGCACGTTCTCCACCAGCCGGCGGTTGTGCGCATCGAGCGGCTGCACCTGCGGCAACTGCCCCGCCATCGCGTCGCGGCTCATCGCGGGCTCCGAGTCGTCACGGCCGTCACACTACGGCATTTGCCCCGCCGCCGGAACCTCGCCAGACGGCAGCTCCCCACCACGTCAGCACGTCAGCACGTCAGCACGTCCACACGTCCACACGTCCACACGTCCACACGTCCACACGTCCACACGTCCACACGTCACTCCCCCACCGCCCCCACCTCGCGCAGCGCCTCGGCGACCTCTTCGACCCCGATGCTCTTCAGACACTCGTAGTGCCCGAAGCGACAGGTGCGATCGAGACAGGGGCTGCATTCGATCGGATGGCGTACGATGCGCGTTCGCGGACCGAGCGGGCCAGTTCGCTGTGGGTTGGTCGAGCCGAACAGCCCCACGGTGGGAATGCCGAGCGCGCCGGCGACGTGCATCGAGCCGGAGTCGTTGCCGGCGAAGCCGTCGCACAGCGACAGCAGCGCGATCGCCTCTCCGACGTCGGTCTCGCCGGCGGCGACCAAAGCCCCTTCGCGGCTCGCGGCCGCCACCTGCTCGCAGCGCGAACGCTCGCCGGGCGCGCCGATCAGAACGCACTCGGCTGCGTAGCGCCGCGCCAGCACATCGATCAGCGCCGCGTAGCGCTCGACCGGCCACTCTTTGGCGGGTCCGTACGCGGCCGCGACCGCGAGGGCGACGAGCGGACCGCGCGGGCGGCGTCGCCGGCACTCCAGCCACTCGCGCATGCGCGCCCGGTAGGGCTCGTGGACGTCTGGTGCGCAGTCGTCGGCGTCGCCCTCGACGTCGAGCGCGCGCTTCAGCAGGTAGAGGTAGTCGTTCACCTGGTGCGCGGCCAGGAGCTCGGGCGGACGGCGCAGCTTGTCGGTGAGCAGCGGCCCGCGGGCGTCGTCGACGAAACCGACGCGCCGCGGCACCCGCGCCAGCGCCACCCACAGTGCCGAGGCGAAGCTGCGCGGGAAGAGGACGGCGAGATCGAACCGGCGCGAGCGGATCTCGCGGACGAGGCGCAGCCGCGCGCCGACCCCGCGCGACAGCCGGTACGGAATCACCTCGTCCAGCCAGGCAGAGCCGGCGAAGAACGGAGCCAACTCCTGCTTGACGAGCAGCGCCAGCCGGGCCGCGGGATAAGCGCGGCGGACGGCGCGCAACGCTGGCAAGCTCATGACGACGTCCCCCAGCCAGTTGACCTCCTTGACGAGGACGCGGCCAGGCGCCGGCGCCGCGCCGCTCACGGACCCGTGCTCTCCGGTGGGCCGACCTCGAAGCGCGCCGCGGACACCCGCTTGCCGTCCGCCGTGGCGGTCACCGCGATCCCCGCGCACTCCGGCTCCAGGGAGCGTACCTCGGCGAACAGCTCGAGAACCTGCCCCGGGGAAGTGAAGGCTCGCACCTTCACGCTCCTCACTCGCACCGGCCGGCGGTCGAGATCCCGCAGCCCGCCCAGTGCCTCGGCGGCGAGACTGGCCGCGAGGCGCGACTTGGTCTCCAGAAGCAGCGTCGCCGGAAACACCGGCTTGCGCGGGAAGTGATCGTCGAAGAACGCGGCCGCCGCCGGCACGTGCAGCTCGGCGCGTTGCGACTTGCCGGGCACGCCGTCGAGCGGGACGGTTCGCAGCGGGATCGCGACGGTTTCCGTCAGGTCGCTCGGCGGCACGCCGTCGCGGCGCAGCAGGTCGAAGCGGCGGCGCACCGCCGCCGGGTCGTCGAACTCGGACATCGGCAGCATCGGTCCGACGCAGCGCGACAGGTGCCCGATCGCCTCGCCGCCGACGTAGGCCGAGCCCCGATAGGCGACAGCGTTGGCGTCGCAGCGATCGATCTGCACAGACAGCTCCAGGCGCCCGGTCGGGGCGATCGGCTGCCGAACGGCGACCTCTCCCGCCAGGGCGGCGACCGGACGCGCCTGAAAGTCGCTGTGGGCGATCGCGACCCAGGCGGCGAGCTGGCCGACGGACTCGACCACGAGCCACGCCGGCAGAGCGAGCGGGTTGGGAGCGATTGCGAAGTAACCGCGGGCCGATCGCCCCGGCACCAGCTCCGTGATCCGATCGACGAAGAGAAAGGTCATCACGCCCCCCGGCGCAGGCCCGACGCCTTGGGTCTGGGATATGGCCCCGCCGCTCTCACGAGTCGATCCCCTTACCCGGCGACCCGCGCCAAGGCAAATGCCGCCGGCCGAGTTTGGCGCGCTTCCGCTCGCTGCCCTTCTCGGCTAGAGGAGCGCAGCGAAGAATCATGACGCGCTGGTCCTGCATCCTTCTCGCGAGCCTCCTGGCCGCAACGGCGGCGAGCGCCGCACCCGTCACCCTCGCCGCGGGGAATGTCACCGCTCCTCCCGGCGGTCGCGGTCTCCGTGCCGGTTTCGCTCGACCCGGCCGATCAGGTGGTCCTCGGGATCCAGAACGACATCTCCCCGAGCCCGCTCGCTCCCGTTCGGCGCCTGCCGGACGGACGGCCGGACTGCACCGTCGACCCCGCCGTCGGCCCCCTCCTCTCCTCGGCGTTCTCCAACTTCTTCGTCTGCATCGCCGAAGAGGGGGGCACGTGCACCAGGTTGCGCGCCATCCTGATCCGATCGACGACGGATCCCACGCCCTTCCCGACCGGCACCCTCTATTCCTGCGTCTACGACGTCGATCCGGCGGCGACGACGGGAACCTCGCTCCCTGTGACCGTGCTGGCGCCACGCGCCTACAACGAGCGGCTGTTGTTCGTCCCCGAGACACACGCCGAGAACGGGTCGATCTCGGTGGTCGCCCCGTCTCCCACGCCGATCGACACGGCGTCCGCGACACCGCCCCCTACGCCGACCAGCACGCCGTCCGTGACATCGACGAGCGCGCCGACGAGCACGCGAACTCCCAGCGCCACGCCCACCTCGACTTCTCTCACCCCGTCGGCGACCCCGACCCCGACCGAAACGCCGGCGGTCGAGATCCACATCGCCGCCAGCGCGGCGCCCCCCGGCGGCGCGACGCAGATCGATGTCGACCTGGTGGACCGGACCGGGCTCGTCGCCGGCCCGGGCTTCGATCTGCTGGTTCCGGAAGACCTGTTCGCCAGCGCCGAGATCTCCTGCGACATCGACCCGCGCCTGCCGCTGTACGGGGTCACCGCCACCGCGCTCGAGGATCCCGGGCCGGTCGCCGGAACCCGTCCAGTGCGCTTCGTCGTCTTCCCCACCCAGTTTCCCACCCTCCCGATCGGCGGCGGCGCCATCCTTCACTGCCGGCTTCCGGTGCGCGATGAAGCGCCCGCCGGGGTTGTCGTTCTCGGGGTCGACAGGGTCTACGCGGCCGATCCCGAGGGCTTGCTGATCGCCGGCGTGATCGCCGTCGGTCCCGCCGTACTCATCGATCCCGACCTGCCCGTGCCGAGCGCCACCGCGGCGCCGACGTCGTTCCCGACGGCCACCGCGACGCGCTCGCGCACACCCACTCCCGCGCCGAGCCGAACGCCGACGGCTACCGTGGAGCCGACGTCTGCACCGACCTGCGCCGGGGATTGCGACGGCGACGGCTCCGTCGGCATCAACGAGCTGATCACGGCGGTCGCGATCGGCCTCGATGGTCTTCCACCCGCCACCTGCCTGGCCAGCGACCCCAACGCCGACGGCACCGTGACCATCGGCGAGCTGATCGCCGCCGTCAACCACGCCTTGTCAGGCTGCTGCCAGCTACCAGCAACGCAACAACCTTCCGCAATCAGCGCCAGCGCAGCAGCACGCCGCCGCCCGGGGGAAGCTCGATCGGGGCACCGGACCACGGGCTCCAGCGGCCGCTCGCGGCGTCGAGAACCTCGGGGGTTCCGGCCCCCGGCAGCAGGCGCGGCTCGACGTCGGCCCCCCGCCAGTAGTTTCGATTGACGAGCAGCACCGCCTGCGCGCCCGGCTTGGCGAACAAGCCCACGGTGACGACGCCGCCGCCGACGGCCGAGATCGGTCCGATCGGCGGCCGCGCCGCGATCCGTCCCCGCGAGTCGGCGACGGCGATGGAGCGATAGGTCGCCAGCGCGCCGCCGACGGCGAGCAGCTCTCGGTTGAGCCGCATCGCCTGAAAGTACTTTTGCGTCGGCTCGCCGTGGTCGATGAGGCCGTTGCGGAAATGCATGTGCTTCGCGTGCCTGCCGTGCTGCGGCGTCCAGTATGCGAAATACGAGATGCCGCGCGCGCCGTAGGCGAGCCCGTGAAAGGCCTGCCAGCGCAGCTCGTCCTCGCTCGGATCGCGGTAGGGCCCGTGCGGCATGGCCTGGATGATGAGAAGAAACGGAATGCCGTCACGCAACGACACGTCCCGAATCATCGCCAGGTTGCGGAAGAACGAGCGCCGATCGTCGTCTCGCAGGAAGGGATAGTAATCGAAGCTGAGGAGCCGCGGTCGTACGCGGCGGACGAACTCGTCCACGTAGGCCTCGTAGTCGCGGGCGTCGAGGGCGCCGGCGGAGACGTAGTCGGGATAGAGGTTCACGTAGTCCAGTCGTTGTGGATCGGCGGCGCGCAGGGCGGCGGTAATCGAGGCGACATCGTCGAACTGCGACACATTCGGCTCGTCCCAGACGAAGTATCCGGCCAACGCCGGGTGGCCGCGATAGTCAGCCGCCGCGGCGGTCACCTGATCGGGCCGGCGCGCGGCCCCCCGGCGCTCGCTGAAGCGGGCGTCCCGCACCCACATGCGCAGCCCGTGGCGCTGTGCCACGTCGAGGGCGCGCCGGTTCGCAGCCGCTGCGAAACCCCCCCTCACAGGGAGCGCCGATGACGTTGAAACCCGCCGCGGCAATCTGCTCCACGTGGGCGTCGTCGATCAGCCCTACGGGCGGCGCGCACCAGAACGTCAGGACGAAGGGAGGCGCCGACGGAATCGGCGGCACAGGGCCCAACCCCGGCGGGCGCCGCGCGGCGCATCCGATGGCGCCCACACCCATCAGGCCGCACGTCAATGCCCGCAGCGAGCGGCGAAGCGCCCTAGCTTTCCCAGGATCTGCGGCTTTCCGATGTTCGCCAAGGCCGATGGAGCGGGAAAACCCGTTTTTCGCGGAAGACGGAATGCCGCCCTCTGTACGCTGGCTGATTCACCGGTTCAAGCCCACTACCGATCGATGGCACATGGCCTGCAGGGGAAGAGCTTCGGGTTTCGTCGCCGAGAAGAAACCCAGACATGCCTGCAGGAGAGTCGCGGTCCGTCCCCCCCAAATGAAGCTGGCCGCGGCTCTCCCATCCTCCTTTTCCGTTCGTCCAGAGCGGGGCGCTCGACTGTCCCTCGAGCGCCCCGGCTACCGGGCGGGACGGGCAGGCGCCGAGCTACCTCGCTGAGGGCCGCTCAGTTCTGCATGCCGCCGGCGGTACTGTCGTAGCTGAACGTCTTGCGCCCGGCCGACGACACCGCCGTGCCGGTGAAGCTCGGGTTGCTTCCGTTCGCCGCCGCCATGTCGATCGACACCGTCGAGGAGAGCCGAAAGTCCGGCAACTGCGTCTGGCAGGAGAGATTGGCACACGAGACGTAGTCGCCGAAGGTGGCGAAGTAGGCCTCCTCGCCATTGGCGGCATTGTGCAGGTCCGAATTGGCGCGCGCGTCGAAAGCTGTCTGCCGATACACGATGTACCGGGGGATGGCGATGGCCGCGAGGATTCCGATGATGGCGACCACGACGAGCAGCTCGATCAGAGTGAATCCCCGCGTGCGGTTGCCCGTCGCGGCCATCCGATCGACATCCCCTCTGGGAGACGACGCTGAGCGACTGATCGTTTTCATGATGCACCAGGCATGGAGCCTGCGCAGCATCGAGGGCGTTCAAGAGCCATACCACGGCCCGGCGCGGCGAGAGCGCTGTTCGCCGACCGCGTCGAACCGTGTTCGGATCGACACATTGCATGCGTTCGACGAGAAGTTGACATGCCGGCCCGCATTCCGCACAGCGGCTGGAACACGGGGATCCGAGCGCCGGCCTTTGTCTGCGCCTGAATTGCTCGCTTTCAGCGAGGGCCAGGGCTCGAGAGTCTGCGACAGGGTTGTCAAGTTGTTGGGTTGTTGGTTTGTTCTTAAGGCTCCAACAACTCAACAACGAACAGCCTGGCGGCGCGGATGGGCGTTGTTGGGCAGGCCCAGCCGGTGAGCTCCGTACGCCGGCTGTGTCGGCCCTGCCGCGCTCAGGCGGCCGACTGGGCCGCCGTCCCCGAATCGTGCCGGCGGGGGATCCAGACCCGGAAGGTCGACCCCTGCCCGGCCTCGCTCTCGACGCGAACGGTTCCACCGAGAAGATCGACCAGGCGGCGAACGATGTAGAGGCCGAGGCCGACGCCGGCGCGGCGGCCGCGGCCGTCGCCCTCCTGGCGAAAGGCCTCGAAAATGCGAGTCAGGGCGCCGGCGGGAATGCCGACACCGGTGTCGACGACGGCGAACTCCACCCCGTCCTCGTAGCGCCGCACCTCGACGGTCACGCTCCCCTCATCGGTGAACTTGATCGCGTTGACGATGAGGTTCTTGAGGACGACCTTCAGCTTCAGGGGATCCGTTCGCAGCACGGGAAGATCGGATGCGACCTGCCAGGAGAAACGGAGCCCCGGCTTCTGCCGTACCTCGCGCGTCTCCTCGCCCAGTCGCCGGACGATCTCCGCCACGTCGACCTCCTCCGCCTCCAACTGCAGGCTGCCGGCTTCGATGCGGCTGAGGTCGAGGGTCGACGTGATCAGCTCGCGCAGCTCGTTGGCGCTGGTCTCGACCCGCTCGACGGGCTCCCTCTGCTCCGCCGACAGAGGGCCGAAGGCGCCTTCGAGCAGCAGGTCGACATAGCCCAAGATCACGTTGAGCGGGCTGCGCAGCTCGTGCGAGATGGTGGCCACGAACTCCGACTTGATACGGCTGCCGTCGTCGACTTCTTCGAACAGACGGGCCTTTTCGAGGGCGCTCGCGGCGGTCCTGGCAATGCCGCCGGCGATGCGCTCCTGGCGCGGCGTGAAGCGCTGGCGGCGGCGGCGGTAGCAGGCCGAGTGGAAACCCAGCACGTCCGATCCCAGGCGCAGGCTCATCCCGAGCGCCACGGTGATTCCGAGCTCCTCGGCGATGCTTCGCCATCCCGGCGCGGAGATCTCGTGCACCGCCATCTGCCGCACCCCCTTCCGCGCCAGCTCGCCGATCTCCACCGGCATCGTACCGCGGTCGACCTTCAAGACCCGCACCGCTTCCCACTCCTCGGCGGTGTAGCCGTGGCCGGCGGCGAGGACGAAGGCGTCCTGGGACGGCTCCCAAAGGAAGACGTGACTGGCATCGCAGTCGAGAACCTCCACGGTCACCTCGCACAGTCGCTCGAGCAGATCCGCCTTCTTCAACGGGGCCATCAGCTCCTGACCGACGTACGCCAGGGCCGAGGCGACGCCGACCTCGCGCTCGAGCTCGCGATCGCGGCGAAACAACGCCCGCCGCATGCGCTCCGAGCTGGCCAGTCCGGCGTAGGACAGAATGCCCGCGATCAGCGGCCCCAGGACCTGGTGCAGCCCCGCCGCCAGGTCGAGCGGACCCGGATGCATGGGGACGAAGCCGCCGAAGAGCAACAGCGAGCAAATGGCCGAGGCGAGCTGGAACCCGGCTCCCCACGGCAGAAAGAGAGCGGTCGCCAGCAGCTTCAGGGACAGGAACAGCGCCGCCCCCGAGACCGTCGTCTCCGGCAGCAGCAACCTGGCGGTCAGCGCGGCGGTGAACAGGAGGTCGCCGCCCAGGACGACCCACTCGGCGCGCCGGCGCAGAGGTCCGCGCGCGAGCGCCCAGGCGAGCAGGGGAATCGCGACCTGCAGCTGGCCGGCGAGGGGAAAGGCGCGTGAGAACGAGCCGACGCGGGCCAGGTCGACCAGTCCGAAAAGCAGCGAGGCGCCCGAGCTCACGAACGCCGCCGCCGGCAGGCTGTCCACAAGCAACTCCCGGCGGTGGCGCCGATAGGACTCCTCGTCCTCTCGGGCGTCCCGGCCCTGCGCCGTACCGCTCGCGTCCGGCGGTCGCCGGGACGCTTCGAGGTCGGCTTGTTTCGAATCCCGCATGGCTCTCTTTTGCTGCCCGGGCCGCGGTTGCGCGAACGCGCGCATCGCAGGCCGGCGCCTGGGCCCCTCTTCAAACATCCGAAAGCAATGCCGGTGCCGCGATCACATTTGCCCAACCGACACCGGCGATGTTCAGCAGGGGCGCGCCGGACCGTCACACCGCCGCCCGGCAGTGAAACATTCGCCGAGAAGTGCATTTCTCGACGCCGGCGACCTTGATGCGACAGAGATGCTCGTCACGAGCTCGCCATGAGCCGCGCCCGCCCCGAGGCACACGAAAGGCAACCGCCCCTCGCCCATCAATTCCCGATGCGGCTCGCATTCGTCATTCCCGCGAAAGCGAAAGCGGGAATCCACGGGTCACCCCGCTATGTCCCCGCCTGGTGCCCACTTTCGCCGGCATGACGGTTTGCTGCGTGCCGGTGGAGCGAAATTCGTCGGGCAAAGCCCGGGGGTTGTCGATCGACAGGGCTCTGCCGGATCCGGCTGGGCTACGGGCCGCGCACGGCTCGCACGCGCAGGTCGTCGACCTTGCGGCTGGTCACCACCCCGCCGTCGTCGAAATCGATGCGGAAGGCCCGGCTCGGATCGCTGGGAACAGGCGACGCCGTCCAGTACGGGAACGGGGCCGTGCAGGCGCAGGCCGGATCGGACAGGTCGACACACGAGGTGCCGCACCGAGAGCCGTTGAACGCCGGATCAATCGCCGGCTGCGACCGGTGGAGATCGCGAATCTTCTCGAGCTCGGCGGCGGTGGGCACGCGCCAGTCGGAGTGGCCGGCGAAGCCATCGTCCCCCTCGGCGTTCAGCTGCTCGGCCCATTTGAAGATGGTGAGGTCGGTGCCCTGTTGGTCACCCCCGCGGCACCGATCGCCGGGCGCGCAGTCGGCGTCGGTCAGACATGCGGTGGCGGTAGCGCGAAAGCAGCTGCCGATCCACGGGTGTCGGTTGTCGGCGTCGTGCAGGTTCGATGCGTCCACCGCTCCGTCGAACCCGACCTTCTGCTCCCAGATCAGACCGGTGTCGAGATCGGTCACGGTCCCGTCGCCGTTGTCGACGAAGTTCGCGGACGGCCCCGCAGTCGGCGTGATCGGCGGCAGGGTGGGCTTCACCCCCGCGCAGCCATTCAGGGCGCGGCCCACCGCCGCGACGAGCTCTTCGATGGTGACGAGACCGTTCCCGTCACAATCACCGCAACACTGGCCCCGTGCCGCGGCCGGCCCCGCCGGCACGGCCGCCAGCGGCAGCGCGGCGACCGCGATACGACTTGCCAATCTGCCCCATCTCTTCATCGATCGTCCCCCCTTCGCGATGCACGCTACGCGCCACCCCGGGGAAGAGCGCGGCCGTCGAGGCCGCGCCTCCCGCGACAGGCGCGCCCTGCATCGTGCAAGAAACGGGGCAAACGACTCGCGAGCCGACACATGGCCGATTGTATGGTGGCGGTCCCGCACCCCCGACCCGAGGCTCGCAAATCGATCAGCTCAATTGCATGCGAGCGACTCTGCTCGGCGCCAAGACAGGAGGAAGAGCCGTGATGCTCTTGCACATCCTGCGGCATGTCCCTTGCTGAATCGATTCCGCATCCATCCGCCAGGCGAGGGGGAGATCGCATGATCACACGCAGAGCCGGCCCGCGCCGTGTATCGGTCGGCGAGTTGGCCGTGATGCTCGGGCTCGCGGCAGCGGTCGCTACCGGCCCGGCGATCGCACAGCCGTACGCCTACGTCGCCAACCTGGGCTCGGACGACGTCTCGGTCGTCGACACGCAGTCCGCCGCGGTGATCGGAACGATCGCCGTCGGGGAACAGCCGGACGGCGTTGCCGTGACGCCGTCCGGACGTTTTGCGTACGTGGCGAACTTCGCCTCGGACAGCGTGTCGGTGATCGACACGACCGCGAACGACGTAATCGACACGATCTCGGTCGGCTCGGGCCCGGTCGGCGTCGCCGTCACCGCCGACGGGCGCTTCGTCTACGTGGCCAATCGGGGCTCGGACAGCGTGTCGGTCATCGACACGGCGGGCGGCCGGGTGGTGGCAACCGTAGCCGTCGGCCGCGGCCCCGACTCGATCGCGGTCGCCCCGAGCGGCGCCGTCTACGTGACCAACTCGTTCGAGCGGGTTGCCGGCTCGGTGTCCGTCATCGACACGGCGACGCACGCCGTCAGCGGCTCCGTCGAGGTGCAGCGCAATCCCAACCGCGTCGCCGTCACGCCCGATGGCGGCACGGCCTACGTCACCAACTTCCGCTCCTGGAACGTCTCGGTCGTCGACACGGAGACGAATGTGGTCGTCACCACTGTCCGCATCGGCGCCAAGCCGAGCGGAGTGGCGGCGAACCCGAACGGCGCCTACGTCTACGTCGCGACCCTGTCCGGCGAGATCGACGTGATCGAGACCGCCACCAATCGGGTGACCGCTTTCCTGCTCGCCGAGGGGCAGCCCTACGGCATCGGCATCGCGCACACCGGAGCCCTCGGATACGCCGCCAACTTCGGCTCGGCGAGCGTCTCCGTGCTCGACCTGGCGCACGAGGAGAACACCGGCAGCATTCCCGTCGGCCAGATGCCGTTCGCCGTAGCGGTGAGCTGCGTCGGTGCGGCGTGCAACGAGCCGCCGTACACGCCGCTGCCGACGCGCACGCCGTCCGACACGCCGACCGCGAGTGATACCCCGACCGTGACCGCGACGCCGACGGTCACCGCCACCCCGACCGCGACCGTTCCGCCGGTGCTGGTGGTGGTCGGATCCGCCGCCGCCTTCCCCGGCGAGCAGACGACCCTGGACGTGTCGATGCGCAGCGGAGGCAACGCGGTCGCCACGGTCCAGAACGACGTGAACTTCCCGATCGGGGTAACGATCGCCCCCGGCGCCGGCGGGCTGCCCGACTGCGCGGTCAACCCGGGCATCGACAAGAGGTTGACCACCTTCGCGTACGTGCCGTACGGCTGCACGGTCGGAATCAACTGCGGGGCGATGCGCGCCACCGTCGAGGGCAACTCCGCGCCCATCCCGGATCGAGCGGTTCTCTACAGCTGCACGCTGGACATCGCGGAGGACGCAGCCCCCGGCCTGTCGTTCCTCACCGTCGCCAACGCCGACGCCCGCGCGCCGGACGGCTCGCGGCTTCCCGCTCAGGGCAGGCGCGGCACTCTGTCGATCCTCGGTCCGACCCACACACCGACCCCGACTCCCACGCCCTTTCCCACCGGGGAGAGCACTCCGACCGCGACCGCGAGCTTCTCGCCGGCGATCATCGCGGCCGGGGTCGTGAGCGGCTACGCGGGCCACCGCGTCTCCTTCCCGGTCACCTTGCATACGCTCGGGCTGGACATCGCCGGCGTGCAGAACGACATCCGCCTCGATCCGCCCTCGGTCTTCGCCGTCAAGCCCAACCTGAAGCCGGACTGCGCGCCCAACCCCGCCATCGACAAGAACGCCACTGGGTTTGCCTTCCTGAAAGGCAGCTCCTCCCAGGACTGCGCGCTCGGGAAATGCCCGCTGCGCGCCTTCGTCTTGGCATTTGACAACGTCGACCCGATTCCCGACGGCTCCGTCCTCTACACCTGCTCGGTCGACATCCCCCCCGGCGCCGCGGTGGGCGCGTACCCGATCGTCGTGTTCAACACGGAGGCAGGCACGCCGGC
Source organism: uncultured bacterium (assembly GCA_963721115.1). Classification (GTDB taxonomy): domain Bacteria; phylum Desulfobacterota; class Binatia; order HRBIN30; family CADEER01; genus CAVRIA01. The sequence goes on along the minus strand of CAVRIA010000006.1, from coordinate 304,988 downwards.
CGGCGACCCGCTGCCGGCCGCTCCCGCCAATGGGCTCGTCTTCGTGGTCGCGGGGCCGTCCGCCGCCGAGCGCGCCGTACGGGCGGCCGTTTCGCCGGTCGATCTGCTGTGTGCGGGAGGGCCGCGCGACGGCGCCGCCTGCGCGGCCGACGCCGACTGTCCGGACGGCGCCTGCGCGAGCGCGCAGGGCGTGTGCGACGGAGGCGACGACGACGGTCTGCTGTGCGACTGCGCGGGCGGAAGCTGCAGCACGGCAACGGCGTCCTGCTCCTCCGATCCTGGCTCGGGCACCTGCAGCGGCGGCTCGGCGCAAGGCCGCTGCTGCCGCACGGACTTCAACTGCGCCGGCAGGCGACCGTGCGTGGCGACGCAGAAGGTCTGCGCCGGGGGCATCGCCAAGGGCATGCCCTGCCTGCGCGACGGTCAGTGCGCGGGGTCGACCTGCGGCTCCACCGGAAGGCTCTGCAAGGGCGGGAGCTTCGACGGCTTCTCCTGTGTCGACCACGGCGACTGCCCGTTGGGCTTCTGCGCGGTGCGCGCGCAGGAGCCGGAGGACACGCCGACAGCCGGCGCCGTGGCGACGGCGAGCCCGACCGCCGCGGTTCCGACCGCTGCGCCGAGCGCGTCACCGACGCCGGAGGCCGGCGAGACGGCGACGCCGATGCCGACCGCGACTTCGAAGAGCCCCAGCCCCGGCGCACCGGCCACCCCCACCGCGGCAAGATCGCCGACTGGCGCCGCAAACCGCGCCTCCTCGAGCGGCGGCGGCTGTACGATCACGGCGGCCCCCGCCGGCGACCGCGGTTGGCTGCTGCTCCTCCCGGCGCTGGCGCTGCCGTGCAGGCGAAAGAGGAGACCGAGTCACTGAATCACTTCAACTCACTCCAACACTGAATCACTGAAAACAGAGCGTCCCGATGCGCTCGCCGAGCCGGAGCACCGAGCCGGGGGGGCGCGCGTCGATTCTGAGCAGGTCGGCCGTGGCGATCAGGACGATCGTCGAGCCGAACTCGAAGCGGCCCCACTCCTGGCCCTTCTCGAAGCGCCGGCCCGGCTCCGGATAACGGCGCGTCTCGGCCGCGGCGCCGGGTGCGTTGGTCGTCAGGCCGTCGAACTCGACCCGCACCTTGCCGACCAGCGTCGCACCGACGGCGGCCATGCAGATCGTGCCGCCCTCTTCGAGCGGGCCGACCCGCAGATAGACGCACAGGCGCTCGTTCTCGGCGAAAAGGCCCGGCACGCCCTCGACGCCGAGTCGGTTCACCGGCCACAGCGTGCCGGGCAGGTAGCTGGCGCGAGCGATCCGCCCCGCGCAGGGCATGTGAAAGCGGTGATAGTCGCGCGGCGAGAGGTAGAACGTCGCGAACGCGCCGCCCTCGAAGCGGCCCGCCTCCGCGCCGTCGCCGAGCAGGGCGTCGAGCGAGTAGGGGCGCCCCTTCACCTGCAGCAGCGCGCCGCGCTCGACGATTCCCGCCGCACCCCAGAACCCGTCGCACGGGGCCACCAGCGCGTCGGGCGCCGGGTCGACGCGACGCGCGCCTTCCTTCAGCTGTCGAGTGAAGAAGTCCTGCAGTGTCGGGAAGGACCCGATCGGGTCCCGCACCTCGTTCCAGTCGACGCCGACCGCGCGCGCGAAGGCGCGGATCTCCAGGCGCTGCAGGGGACCCGGCAGCCGCCAGCCGGCCGCGCGCCCCGCCAGGCGCGACATCGCGTTCTTCGGCAACGCCCGCAGGGCCGCCAATGCGACTCGGCTCTTCCATGTGCCAGACATGCGCACGCCTCTCCGCGCCGACTTGTGGCGCAAAAGCGCCGGGCTTGCCAGCTTGTGGTGCAGGCCTCCGGCCTGCCTAGCGGCCCCGCGGGCCGCTGATCCCCCCTCCCACTCCCCGTGCAGGCGGGACGCCCGCACCACAACACACACAACACCACACAAGCAACGGCCGCGGCCTGCCGCCTCGCCAGAAATTGTGGTGCAGGCCTCCGGCCTGCCTAGCGGCCCCGCGGGCCGCTGATCCCCCCTCCCACTCCCCGTGCAGGCGGGACGCCCGCACCACAACAACACAACACAACACCACGACAACGGCCGCGGCCGCCGCCTGCCGAAATTGTGGTGCAGGCCTCCGGCCTGCCTAGCGGCCCCGCGGGCCGCTGATCCCCCCTCCCACTCCCCGTGCAGGCGGGACGCCCGCACCACAACAACACAACAACGCAACAATGGCCGCGGCCTTCGTCTGCCGGCGCGGTTTGACGCTCCGCACGAGCCGGCCATAGAATCCGCCGCGCATGGCCGCCGACGCCACACCGAAGGCGCAGCCGTCCGATCGGCTGCATCTGCTCTACGACGTGACGCGTCGGCTCGCGACCTTCACCGACCTCGACGATCTCGTCCGCTACGCGACTCGGCGCACGCGCGAGCTGTTCGAGGCCGAGGGATGTGCCCTGATCCTCCTCGATCGCGCACGCAACGAGCTCACCTTTCCGATCGCCAGCCAGAGGGAGTCGGGAACGATCAGCGAGGAGAAGCTCGCCGAGATCCGCTTCCCGGCCGATCGCGGCATCGCCGGTTGGGTTCTGAAGCACGACGAGGCGGCGCTGGTCGCGGACACCTCCACCGACGAGCGCTTCTACGGCGGCGTCGACCGCCGCACCTCGATGCAGACACGCTCCCTACTGTGCGCGCCGCTGCGCAGCGCCGAGGGACGCATCGGCGTCATCGAGGTGGTGAACCCCGACGCGGGTTGCCTCAATGCGGACAGTCTGGAGTTCCTCGAGGCCCTGGCCAACGAGATCGCCGTGGCGCACGAGAAAGCGTCTCTCTATGCGCAGCTGCGCGGCGAGGTCCTCAACCTGCGCCGCATCTGCCGTGCGGCGGGCTTCTCTCTGCTGTCGATCGGGGTCCTCCTCGCCGCCGGCACGGCGCTCGTGCACCGGGCCCGCGTCCTCCCCTGGTGGCAGTTGCCGGCGCAGCGCGGCATCCTCGTCGCCGCGGTACTCGCCGTCGCCGGCGTCGTCCTCGTCGCCGCGGCACGCGACCGCCTGGCCTCGGCGCGCTGACGCGCCGGAGGACAAGGCAATGCAACCACGAAGGACACGAAGAGCACGAAGGATGGAGAAGGACGAAGGGAAGGAAGAATGAGGAATGGGAAAGAGACGAATAGCTTTTCGTCCCTTCTCTCTTCTCCTCTTCAATCTTCAGTCTTCATCTCTCAATCTTCTTCTTCCTTCTTCGTGGTCTTCGTGCCCTTCGTGGTTGCATTGTTTTTTCTGTTTTTTTTCTCGCGCCTTCTCTTCTCGGCAGCCTTCGCTTCTCCGACGTTGCCTTCTCTTCTCCCGCTCACCCCGCCGGGTGCAAATACAGCGGCGAGGACCAGGCGCGCTCCTCGGCCGGGCTCAGGCAGTCGTCGTCCTTCGACGTGCGGTAGTCGCCGTAGCAAGGGTGCACCTCGACGCAGGCGCCGCTCTCGTCGCGCTTGCAGCGCAGCGCTCCGGCGTTGATCGCCGGCGTCGCCTCCTGGATGGCGCGCACGTAGTAGACCGCGTCGCGCCCGCCGGAGAGGAAGTCGTCGTCCTCGAACTCCGCCACGCAGCCGTCCGGGCTCTTCGGGCACTGGATGACCCGCCACGGATCCTCGATGAGCTGGCGCACCGGCTCTCCGGGGTGCTGCTGCGGGCGGATGCGGACGACCTCGATGCGCGAGATCTGCAGGCGCTCGTCGCTCGGGTTGTAGCACTCGCCGTGGCAGAGCTGCTCGAGGCGCTGCGCCGGCAGGCCGGCGGTGGCGAAGTCCGGACAGCCGGGCTTCTGCTTGAAGGCGCCGGCGGCGCGCACGCGAAAGCGCGGGTTGGCGGCGAGGTCCGCCTTGCCTCCCATGCTCAGCTCTCCCTGCGGACCGTTGAGCAGGTCGAACCAGAGGAGAATGCGCGGCCCGCTGGTTCCGTAGACGTTGCGGCTCTTCAGCGCCTCCCAGATCGCCTCGCGCGAGCGGCCGCTCGAGTGGACCGCCACCAGACCGCCGGTCATGAAGAACGACGCCTGGCGCTCGAAGTCGATCAGCTGATAGCCCTGCAGGCCGGAGTTGGCCGGGTCGATCGGCACCGACTCGGGGGCGGGGGCGGCGCTGCGGTTCGGGTTCATGCGCCGGTACCAGGCCTCGTCGCGCGGCCCGAAGGACTCCGTGTTGTAGAGGCGGCCGTACTCCTTGTAGCCCGTTCCGGGACGCGCCCGGTGGTTGTCGCTGGAGGCGATGAAGCCGAACTGGAAGCGCAGCGGATCGCCCGGCTGGTCGAAGTTCGACAGCGACAGGATGTACTGCACCGAGTTGCCCGGGCGGTAGTTCATCGACGGCAGGAAGCAGTCGGGACAGCTGCCGCAGTCGAGCCAGTCCTCCACCTGGGCGCCGGGAACCGTGAGGAACCCGCTCACCCCCGCCGCCAGGTAGTTCTTGCGCGCCTCCTGCACGCGGCGCTCGCAGTCCGGCGACTTCGCATCGTCGCAGCGGGAGCGGATGATCTCGCCGGCGCGCCAGCAGCACGGCTCGTAGCCTTCGCTGGGCGCGGGACAGACCGGCTCGCCCTGCGCGTCGAAGGTCGCCGCCCGCCAGTCGCGGTACTCCTCGGAGTTGCCGTGGCCGGAGTACACCTCGATGAGGCGCTGCTTCTCCGGATCGTGCTGGGTCGCGGTGAGCTGCTTGTCCCACGAGGCGCCCTGCGGCGTGTAGATGCCCCAGGTGGTGCCGTGCGGGATCACCATCGTGTCGAAGCCCCACTGCGCGAGCTTCTCGAACAGCACCTGCGGGGTGGGCGCTCCCTCCAGGCACTCGTCCGGCAGCTTGCGCGTGTCGACGCCTTCCGGGCAGTCGGGCACCGCGGTCAGCTCCTTCTGGAACGTCAGCAGGTCGAGGTAGCGCTGCCGGTTCGGCCAGTCGAGCACGACCGGCGCCAGGCGGACGTAGAGCGGCGGCTTCTGCCGCATGGCATGGGTGGTGAAGCTGGCGGAGTGGATCGGGCGGCGCGGCACCTGGTCGTCGCCGAGGTCGCGGAAGATCACGTTCTTGTGGCCGTAGTGCTCCTTCGGCGTGCGCCCGATCTGCGTCCACTCCCAGCCGATGTAGGCGACCATGTCGGGCGACTTCGGGTCCCCCGCCAGGGCGTTGCACTGGCGGATGGCGTCCTTGGTCTCGCGCCAGCGGCGCGGCGTCAGCGCCTCCGCGTGGTCGTTGATGCTCCAGAAGTCGAGCTCCGAGCAGTAGCGGGCGAAGTCGCACGCGTCGCCGACCGGATGCGCGCCCTCTCCCTGCATGATCGGCAGGCTCATCAGGAACGCGTCGGCCGAGAACGTCGTGTGCACGTGCAGATCGCCGAAGAGGATCTGCTCGGACGGCTTCTCCGCCCCGGCTTGCGCCGCCAGCTACGCCGCTGACTGCGCTTGCGTCTCGACACGCTGCGCGACGACGGCCGCGGGCCGCGCCTTGCCCACGGCTCGGCCGGCGCCCTCGTGCTTGCCGCAGCCCGAGACGGCGACCGCGAGCAGCAGGCAGACCAGGACAGTTCCCCCACTCCCTCGCCGAGCTTCTGGCATCGATCCTCCCCCGGCCGTCGAAGGGCCCCCCGGCTCCCCCCGGGGTGGAAACGACGGCCGCCCGCTACTTACGACGGCGGAGCCCCCGGCGTAAACCCCGAGCGCCGGCACGCGCCGAGGGAAGGAAGCGCACCCCGACTAGCCTTGCGCCGGGAATTCTTTTAGGAAACGCTAGATCTTCTGCCCCGCTATCGGATTGGCGCGGACCCGCATTGCGCCGATCCTCGACGATCGTCTTGCCGGCAGGCCGTAGAGCGCGTTCCCAGGCGCCGCCGGCGCATCGGAAGAAACGAAGGACGACATGCCCAGACCAGAAGCCTCGCGGCTCTCGCTAGCCTTTTCCTCCTCGCCGCCTGCGGCAGCCCGGCGGACTCGAGTGCGGGGCACAAGCCGCCGCCGGTCTCGGTGGAGATGGTCACCGTGAAGCCGGACACGATCCTCGACGTCCTCGACCTGGTCGGGCAGCTCGAGGCGGACGAGTCGGTGGTCGTTCGCTCGGAGACCGAGGGCATCATCGAGTCGGTCGAGTTCCAGGAGGGCGACCACGTCGACAAGGGCGCCCTGCTCTTCCGCCTGCGCGACGATGAGCAGGCCGCGCGGCTGCGCGAGGCCGAGGCGCAGCTGGCGCTCGCCGCGGACGACTTCGAGCGCGCCTCGACGCTGGCGCGCCAGGGCTCGATGTCGCCAGCGGAATTCGACAGCGCCAAGTCCAAGAACGAGGTGGCGAAGGCGCGCCGCGACCTGGCCAAGGTGGAGCTCGACCGCACCCGCATCCGCGCCCCCTTCGACGGCGTTCTCGGGGCTCGCAAGGTGTCCCCCGGCGTCCGCATCGACTCCGACGTCGACCTCGTCCGCATCGACTCCATCGACCGCCTGCGCCTCCTCTTCACGGTTCCGGAGATCGTCGTGCGCGCGGTCCGCACCGACATGCCGCTCGAGGTGAAGGTGTCACCCTGGCCCGAGGAGAGCTTCCCCGGACAGGTCTACTTCGTCGCTCCCTCCCTCGACACGAGCAACCGCCGCCTGCTGTTGAAGGCCTGGGTCCCGAACCCCGACCACAAGCTGCGGCCCGGCCTGTTCGCAACCATCCGGCTCGAGGTCGCGCGCCACGAGAACGCCCTGGTCGTTCCCGAGGCGGCGGTCGCCTACGACGCCAACGGGCCCTTCGTGTGGCGGATCGGCGCCGGCGACATCGCCGAGCGCGTGCCGGTCGAGCTCGGCCTGCGGCGGCCGGGGAAGGTCGAGATCACGTCCGGCATCGCCGCCGGGGACCGCATCGTCTCGGCGGGAACGCACAAGGTCTCTGCCGGCGACCAGGTCCAGAAGGCCACCCTCGTCCCCGGTTCCGAGGTCGCCGAAGGAGAGGCCGGAAGATCGGCCGCCGAGTAGCTCCGTGAAGCTGTCTCAGCTCTGCATCGACCGGCCCGTCCTGTCGACGGTGCTCTCCCTGGTGATCATGCTGGTCGGGGCGATCTCCCTGTCGCGGCTGGCGAACCGGGAGTACCCGGACGTCGACCCGCCGGTGGTCGCCGTCACCACCGTGCTTCCCGGCGCCGCGCCCGAGGTCATCGAGACCTCGGTGACGCAGCCGCTCGAGGATCAGCTGATCGCCATCGAGGGCGTCAAGCACATCACCTCGCTCAGCCGCGAGCAGGTCTCCCAGATCACCGTCGAGTTCGAGCTCGACCGCAACGTCGACGCCGCCGCCAACGACGTGCGCGATCGCGTCGCCCGCGCCCGCGCCGATCTGCCCGACGACGTCGACGAGCCCGTCGTCGCCAAGCGCGACGCCGACGCCAGCCCCATCCTGTGGATCGCCCTGTACGGCAGCGGGTACTCGCAGATCGAGATCTCGACCCTGGCGGAGACGCAGATCCAGGACCGGCTCGGCAAGCTGCCGGGCGTCTCGGAGGTGCTGATCGCGGGCGAGAAGCGCTTCTCGATGCGCGTCTGGATCGACAACGACCGGCTCACGGCGCACGGGCCTCACCGTGGCCGACGTCGCGGCGGCGCTGAAGCGCGAGAACGTCGACGTGCCTTCGGGCCGCGTCGAGGGGACGGACCGCGAGTTCACGGTGCGAACGCTCGGCGAGCTCAAGACCGCGAAGGACTACGGAGCGCTGATCATCGCCAACGTCGACGGCGTCCCGGTGCGCCTGCGCGACGTGGCGAACGTCGCGGTCGGACCGGAGGACGAGCGCAAGCTCGTGCGCTTCGACGGCCAGCCGGCGGTCGGCCTGGGGATCGTCAAGCAGTCGAAGGCGAACACCCTCGACGTGGCGCAGGCGATCAAAGCCGAGATCGCGCTCATCCGCCCGACGCTGCCGGCCGGCGTCCGCATGGAGATCGCCTTCGACTCGTCGACCTTCATCGAGCAGTCGCTGAGCGACGTCAGCCGAACCATCGTCGAGTCGATCATCCTGGTGGTGATCGTGATCTTCCTCTTCCTGCGCTCCCTGCGCGCCACGATCATCCCGACCATCGCCATTCCGGTGTCGCTGGTCGGCACCTTCGCGGTGCTCTACTTCCTCGACTTCTCGATCAACACGCTGACGCTGATGGGGCTGACCCTGGCCATCGGTCTGGTCGTGGACGACGCCATCGTCGTGCTGGAGAACATCACCCGCTGGGTCGAGGAGGGCCTGCCACCGTTCGAGGCAGCGCGGCGCGGCATGGACGAGATCGCCTTCGCGGTCGTCGCCGCGACGGTCTCCACCATCGCCGTGTTCCTCCCCCTCGCCTTCCTCACCGACACCACCGGCCTGCTCTTCCGCGAGTTCGGCATCACCGTCGCCGCCGCCGTCGCCATCTCGGGCTTCGTCGCCCTCACCCTCTCGCCCATGCTCTGCGCGCGCATCGTGCGCCACAGCACGGCGGAGCACGGCGTCAAGGCGGTGCTGGCGCGCGGCTTCGACGCGCTGGCGCGCGCCTACGAACGGACGCTTCGGCCCGGCGCTGCGCCACCGCACGGTCGTCCTCCTGCTCGGGCTCGTCTGGGTCGGCGCTCGGCGTGTTCCTGCTGCGCGGCATCGACAGCGAGTTCATCCCGGTCGCCGACCGCTCGGCGGTGCGCGCCTTCACCCGCGCCCCGGAGGGCAGCACGGTCGACTACACCGACCGCTACCAGCGCCAGGTGGAGAAGGTGATTCTGGCCACGCCCGAGGTAGAAAAGGCGTTCTCGGTCGTCGCCCTGGGCATCGGGACCCCCGGCGTGGTCAACGAGGGCGGCCTCTTCGCCAGTCTGGTCCCACCCGAGAAGCGGCGGCGCACCCAGATGGAGATCGTCGACGATCTGCGGCGGCAGCTCTCCGGGCTGGGCGGCATGCAGGCGTTTCCGGCCAACCTCCCCGCCCTCAGCCAGAACGCCAACGCGGCGCCCGTCTCGCTGGTCATCCAGGGACCCGACGTCGCCGCCCTGGCGCACTATGCCGACGAGATCGCCAACCGCGCGCGCGCCATCCCCGGCCTGGTCAACCTGCAGACCGACCTGCTGCTCAACAAGCCGCAGATCGAGGTGAAGATCGACCGCGACCGGGCAAGCGACCTCGGCGTATCGGTGCGCGAGATCGCCAGCGCCCTGCAGATCCTGTTCGGCGGGCTCGACCTGACCAAGTTCAAGCTGCGCGGCGAGACCTACGACGTCATCGCCCAGCTCGCGCACGCCGAACGCGCCAACCCGCGCGACCTCTACGGGGTGTACGTGCGCGGGCGCGGCAAAGAGCTCATCCCTCTCGCCTCGATCGTCACGGTGCGCGAGACCGTCGCGCCGCGCGGCCTGCCGCACTTCGACCGCCTGCGCGCCGCGACCGTCACCGCCTACCTGGCGCAGGATGCCCCCCTGGGCAGCGCGCTGGAGGCCATCCGGCGCCTGGCCGACGACGTGCTCCCGCACGGTCAGGGATACCGGGTGACGTTCTCCGGCGAGTCCGAGAGCTACTTCGAGTCGAGCCACTCGCTGGCCTTCGCCTACGTCCTCGCGGTGGTCATCATCTTCCTCGTCCTCGCCGCCCAGTTCGAGAGCTTCCTGCACCCGCTGACGATCCTCGTCGCGGTGGCGCTGTCCTTCACCGGCGCGCTGCTGACACTGGTCGCGACCGGAAACACGCTGAACCTGTTCAGCGAGATCGGCCTGGTGATGCTGGTCGGCCTGGTCACCAAGAACTCGATCCTCATCGTCGAGTTCGCCAACCAGCTGCGCGAGCGCGGCCTCGGCCTGTGGGAGGCGACGTTCCAGGCGGCGCAGACCCGCTTCCGGCCGATTCTGATGACCGCCCTGTCGACCATCGTCGGCATCCTGCCGATCGCCCTCGGCACCGGCGCGGGCGGCGAAGCGCGCGCCCCGCTCGGCGTCGCCGTCGTCGGCGGCATGCTCTTCTCGAGCCTGCTGACGTTCCTCGTCGTCCCCGCGACCTACATCGCGCTCGAGCACTTGCGCCAGCGCCTCACCGGCCGGGTGGCGCCGCCGGTCGAGAGCGAAGCGCTGCCCGCCGGTTGAGGACTTGGAGTCGAAGTCTCGCCGAGAGACGCAGGAGATCCCTTTCCCATCTCGCTGTGCCCGCACCCTTCCTATTGCGGTGCAGGCTTCGCCCATTGTGGTGCAGGTCTCCGGCCTATTGTGGTGCGGGCCTCCGGCCTGCAGGGCCCCCGGGGCCGCTGACCTCCTCACCCAACCCCCCGTGCAGGCGGGACGCCCGCACCACAACAAAGAAACAACAGGGAAACCGTGGCCCGCACTCCTCCTATTGTGGTGCGGGCCTCCGGCCTGTTGTGGTGCGGGCCTCCGGCCTGCACGGCGGCCCCGGGCCGCTGACCTCTCACCCAACCCCCCCGTGCAGGCGGGACGCCCGCACCACAACAGGCTGCGCGGTCCGCTCACTCCGGCGCGAGGTCGTCGAGCGCCGCCGGACGCCAGTCGGCGCGCGTCACTTTCCATTCCGCCCGCTTTTCCTGCATCGCGGTGAACTCGATCCGGTAGATGTCGGCGTGTAGGGCGCCGAGCTCGCCGATCGCCTCGATCGGGCGCGCCGCCATGCCGACGAACACCGTGCACTCGGCGTGGCCGGGCTCCGGAAACTCGATGTCGTGCACCTGCGTGAGCAGATGGATCGAGCGGTGCTGCAGCAGGTAATAGCCGATCACGCCGACCACGGCGCGTTTGCCGCCGCGCTCGGGGTCTGAGTAGCGCTCCGAGATGATGTCCTTCAGGGTCGCGACGTCGCCCTGCTCGGCGGCCTTCTCCGCCTTCGCAATGAGGGCCCGGATCTGCTCCTCGGGCGAATCGGGCCGCGAGTGGCAGGCGCCGAGCGCCAGCGCGGCGACCAGCGCGGCGGCGGCGCCCACACAACGAAGGCGCGCTCTTCTCATCGGGGCGATTCCGCTCACCTCGCCGAGGGAAAGCGCGGCGGGCGGCGCTCCTTCAGCGCCGCGATCCCTTCCTTCACGTCGGCGCCGAGGAAGTCGAGCATCTCGCCGGCGAGCGAGGTCTCGAAGATCGGTCCCGCCGCGCGCAGCCAGTGGTTGAGCGCCCGCTTGGTCTTGCGCAGCGCCTGCTGGGGGCCGGCGGCGAGGCGGTCGGCCACCTCCCACGCCTTGTCCATCAGCTGCTCGGCGGGCGCGCACAGGCTCACCAGGCCGATGCGCTCGGCCTCCTTCCCGCCGACGAACTCCGCCGTCATCAGGTAGTACTTGGCCTTCGCCATGCCGCACAGCAGCGGCCAGACGATCGCGGCATGGTCCCCGGCGGCGACGCCGAGGCGCAGGTGGCCGTCGGTGAGGCGAGCCGTCTCCGACATGATCGAGATGTCCGCCATCAGCGCCACCGCCAGCCCGGCCCCGACGGCGACGCCGTTGATCGCCGAGACGATCGGCTTGTCGAGGTTGATCATGTTGTAGACGATGTCCGCCGCCTCGCGCAGGCTGCGCCCGACCGCCTCCGCGTTGCCGGCCATCTCCTCGAGCAGCTCGAGGTCGCCGCCGGCGGAGAACGCCTTGCCGGCGCCGGTGACGAGCACGACGCGCACCTTCGGGTCCGCGTCGATCGTCTTCCAAACCTCAGTGAGCTCTCCGTGCATGCGCGCATCGGTGGCGTTCACCGGCGGTCTGTCGAGCGTGAGCAGAAGCACCCCGTTCGGCCTGGTCTCGAAGCGCAGGTGTTGGTAGTCGGCGTAGTTCATCGCGTCCTCCCCCGGCGTTCTCAGTGATCAGTTACCAGTGATCAGTGACCAGTTGCCAGTTACTGATCGCTGATCACTGATCACCGATCGAACTACGCCACGGCCAAGCGGCCTCCGGCGTGCCTCTGCCGCGGCAGCGAATGACCGATGTGCCGCTCGATGGCGCGCAGCTGCCCGTGCTCCTCCGGGGCAGCGAAGCTCGAGGCGTGACCGCAGGCTCCGGCGCGCGCCGTGCGGCCGATGCGGTGAACGTAGTCCTCGACCGTGTGCGGCAGGTCGTAGTTGATGATGCGGCCGATGCCGAGGACATCGATTCCGCGCGCCGCGACGTCCGTGGCGACCAGGACTCGGTAGCGGCCGCCGCGGAAGCCCTCCAGCGCCTCACGGCGCTGCGACTGGGAGCGATCGGCATGGAGGCGCTGCGCCGCGTGGCCGGCGCTTTGCAGCTTGCGCGCCAGGCGGTCGGTCCCGTGCTTGGTGCGGACGAAGACCAACATCGTGCCGGCGTTCTGCTCGATCAACGACAGCAGCAGCGGCGTCTTCTGCGTGCGCTCGACGAGGTAGACGTCTTGGGTCGCCTGGCTGGGGGGCGCCGCCAGTCGGCCGACCTCGACGCGCACCGGATTGCGCACGTGAGTGCGCGCCAGCTGGCCGAGCTCGGGCGGCAGCGTTGCGGAGAAGAGCAGCGTCTGCCGCGCCGCCGGCAGCGCCCGCAGGATGCGGTCCAGCTGCGGCTTGAAGCCCATGTCGAGCATGCGGTCGGCCTCGTCGAGCACCAGGATGCGCACGTCTCTCAGCGACGCGGTCCTGCGTTCGAGGTGGTCGACCAGGCGCCCGGGCGTCGCCACGATGATCGACGGTCGCCGGCGCAGCTCGTCCACCTGCGGCCCGAAGCCGACGCCGCCGACCACGAGCGCCGCGCGCAGGCCGCCGCCCAGGCGCAGCGCCCAGCGCTGCGTCTGCTCGGCGAGCTCGCGCGTCGGCGCCAGGATGAGCGCGCCCGGATGGTCGTCCGCGCCGGCCCGGCTGCGCAGGCGTTCGACGATCGGAATCATGAACGCGGCCGTCTTGCCGGTGCCGGTCTGGGCCGTACCGATGACGTCGCGCCCTTCCATCGCCGGGGCGATCGCTTGCACCTGAATGGGTGTCGGCACTCGATAGCCGGCGGCATCGAGTGCCGCCTGCATTGCCGAAGAGAGTTGGAACTGTCGGAAACTGGGGGGTGTGGAGTTCAATCGACTCACGAACCTTTCGTACATGTAGGGCGCCTCTTGCAGCCGGGCGGCGCGGGTAACCGGGGGAGATGGGTGTGTTGGTGCGCCGACTGTGGACAGGGACGGGGAATCGGGAGTCCGTACGGCTGTGGCGCGGCGGGAGGGCGTGGGGGCGGACAAAATAGAAGAAGCTCATACATAACACACCCGGGCCGAGCGTCGCAACCGAGCGCGCCCCTTGCGGTTCAGGTCGAGAGACGCGATGCTGGACGCGTGGAGCTGTGAGGAAGGTGGAGGAGGAGGCAACCCGCTGTCGGGTACTCGGCGACGGCACGAAAGGAGTCTCCTCCCATGGCATCAGCTTGGTTTGGGCCTTGCCCGCACTGCAACTCCGCCCTGTCCTATCTGGAAGGCGTCAGCGGTAGCACGATGCACCCGCTCTGCCCGCGCTGCAGGATCGCGGTCGACGTCGTGCGCGCGACCTTCCTGATGGCGGACTACTCGCGCCCGATTCCCTACGCGAAAGAGCGCCCCAAGGCGGCAGTCGCTGGCGAAAGCGAGCAGTGATCGAGAGCTGCCCGCTTCCGGAGAATTCGGCAATCGATCGAAGCCCGGGCGGCGCATCATCCGGACAGACTCCGCAGCCGGACGATACCGACCGCCGCCAGGGCGAGCAGCAGCAGGACCGCCGCTCCCAGCATCCTCCCGGACAGGGCCGGCGCAGGAGCGGCGCCGCTGACCAGCAGGCAGTTCCCGCCGACGCCACCGCAGACGTCGAAGACGCACAGCAGCTCGCCGTTCTCCGGCGCGGGGTTGAGCGGGATACCCGGCTGGCCGCCGCTCTGGAAGGCGCCGCTCGGATCGGTGCCGCCGCTGCCGGCGAGGACGTCGTCCCCCTCGCACATGCCCGCGCCCGCGCTCGTGTCGCTCTGCCCGTTGGGTCCGGCGGCGCAGATGAGGATGCAGCCGTCGGCGAGCCCGGGATCGCCCGTTCCCCCGGCGCGCGGCGCTCCCGGCATCAGATTCATCTCGAGCACGGGGCTCACCGGCGTCGAAGTCGGCGTCTCGGTTCCAGTCGCGGTCGGCGTAGCGGTCGCAGTCGACGTCTCGGTTGAAGTCGGGGTCTCGGTCGGCGTCGCCGTCGGCGTGTCAGTGGGCGTCGCGGTCGGGGTATCGGTCGCAGTGAACGTCGGAGTGGCGCTCGGGCTCGCGGTCGGTGTGACGGTGGGCGTAGCCGTCGGGGTATCGGCCGGCTGCACCGGGCCGAAGCGCTGCGCGATCAGGCCCTGGTTGACCGAGCGCCAGGCGACGACGGCGGCATCGTCGCCTTGCGAGGCGATGAAGGCGAACCACTGGTCGCCGGGCGTGTAGGTGTTGACCTGGAACTCGGAGCCGAGGAGCGTCCCGGTGCTCGCATAGCGGCGGCCGAACACGCCCCGCGCACTGCCGTCGCGACCGCCGCTGTTGTCGAACCAGACGATCGTGAAGTCGCCGTCCGGATCGAGCGCCACCTGCGGGAAGTTTTGCAGGCTGCCGACGGCGGTGTAACCGTTCACCTGAAACTCGGTCCCGAGAGCCGCGCCGGTACTGCCGAAGCGCTGGGCGAAAAGGTCGCCGAACCGGGCCTCCCAGGCGACGACGAAATCGCCATCCGAGTCGACGCCGACGGCGGGAAATTCCTGGCCGTCGGTCGTGTACGTGTTGACCTGGAACTCGGTTCCCACCCTCTGGCCGGCGCTCGCGTAACGCTGCCCGAAGATACCGTAGCTGCTTCCGTCCTGCCCGGGGTCGGAGGTGAAGAAGCTGCCGCTGTACCAGACGACGACGAAATTTCCCGCGGCGTCGGACGCGATGTCCGTCCGGCCCTGTGTGGTCTGGGTGAAGGTGTTGACGAGGAACTCGGTTCCCAGCGTCTGGCCGCTGCTGTTGAAACGCTGCCCGAACACGCCACCGCTGGCGCCGTCCTGACTTCCGAGGCTCGTCCAGACCACGGCGAAGTCCCCTGTCGGACCTGCCGCGACCTGCATACCGAATTGATAGCCGGGCGTATAGGTGTTGACCTGGAACTGCGTGCCGGCTCTCTGCCCCGAAGACGAGTAGCGCTGCGCGAACACACCGTTCTTGTCGCCATCCAGGAGCGCGTCGGTCCACGCGACGACGAACGACCCGTCGCCGGCGACGGCAACGTCCGCATGCTCCTGATCGTCGCTCGTGTACGAGTTGACCTGGAACTCAGTGCCGATGGCCTGGCCGTTGCTCATGTAACGCCGCCCGAAGACGCCGTTGTAGCTTCCGTCGTCACCGTCCCAGACGACGACGAAGTCGCCGTCCGGCGCGGCCGCGACTCCGTAGACGGAGGGCGAGGCCGACACCGTGAACTCGGAGCCGAGCCGCACGAACTGCGCGGCGACCGGGCTGGCGCAGATCGAGAGGAGGAAGAGGCCCCCCACCCACACTCGCACTCGGCCTAGATGTCGAGAGTCGCCCCAGCGCATGTCTCCCTCCTCTCCTTATGCTTCTCCCAGCCCGAACACCTACATTCGATCCCGCTGTTTCGTCAAACTCAATCGTTGCGGGGGCGCAGCGTGACGAAATCACCGGCTTTGCACAAAAAGTCTTTTCTGAGCCTCGCCTTTGGCTCGCCTGTGCCTTTGCCTCCGCCGGAAGCGAACAAATTCAGGCAAAGGCAAAGAGCATCGAGAGAGAAGTTTGTGTGCAAAATCCAGTCACCGCTCACGCCATCTGCCCCCTCCCAACTTTCGCTTGACCGCAAGCCAGTGGCGGGAGCAATCTCGTCTCGTAGCTCGCTGGCCGCTCGGGGAGGGAGCGATGCCCGGACGAAAGTCTGCAATCGGCCCTACATTGCTGATTCTAGGTCTCATCGCCGCGACACCTGCGGCAGCGGTCGACCTGAGCGGCGACTACGTCAGCCAACTCGTCGTCCCCTTCACCGTTCCCTGCGCCCTGACGTTCGCGCAGGCGGGACCTCGCTCGCAATCGACGGACCGTGCACGTTCGGCTCCGACGTCTATACGTTCGACCTGGCGGGAACGGTCGATCCGACGACGGGGGAGTTCAGCACCAGCGGCGTCTTGCTCGGTCTCTGCGAGACGCCCGGCTCGGTCACGATCGTCGGCACGGGAGACGGCGAGGTCTTCTCCGGCACCGCGGTCTGCGACACGATCGTGAGCCCGGTGAGCGGCACCAAGTGCGGCAACGGCGTCGTCGATGCGGCCGAGGACTGCGAGGACGGCAACACGGCCGCAGGCGACTGCTGCTCGCCGGCGTGTCTCTTCGATCCGCCGGGCACCGCGTGCACCGCCGACCTCGACTCCTGCACGCTCGACCAATGCGACGGCGCCGGGCAGTGCCAGCATCCGTCTGCACCCCCCGGAACGGCCTGCACGGACGACGGAAACGAGTGCACCGACGACGTCTGCGACGCCGGTGCCGCGTGTACTCACCCGGCGAACACGGGCCCGTGCGACGACGGGAACGCGTGCACGACGGCCGACACCTGCGCGACCGGGTCGTGCGTTGGCGGGCCGATTGCGCCGGAGTGCGCCGGCGCTCTCGATCTGAGCGGCGCCTGGGAGCTCGTCGGCCCGCCTCCGGGACCCGTCGCCCTACCCGGGGTGATGTATTTCGCGCAGAGCGGCGCCGTGCTGCAGGCGAACCTTCCCGGCTTCCCACCCGGCGTCGGCTCGGTAGATCCGGCCACCGGCGACTTCCTGGCGATGACGCCGTTCACCTTCCTCGTCGCCTCGTGCGTTCAGGCCATCGAGGGCACGGCGAGCGCGGACGGCCGAACTTTCAGCGGCTCGACCACGGTCTACTGCGGGCTCGACGGAACCTTCGGCCCCGTCGACGTCGCCGGCCGGCTCTGTCCCGGCGCCACCTGCGCATGCCCGACGAGCGCGCTCTGCACGCGCGCGGACACCGTCGCGCGGGTGACCGTACGCATGCGGGATGGGAAGGTGGCGACGCGCTGGCGTTGGAAGCACAGCGCGCTCGCGCCGGGCTTCGGCGACCCGACCGTCGATACCGACTACGAGATCTGCCTGGAAACTCCGGATGGGGCGTTCGTCGAAACGGCGCAGGGCGGCGCGTGGCGGGCCACCCATTCCGGGTTCCTCTACAGGGACCGCTCGGGGCCGATTCGGCGCTTGTCTCTCAGGGCCAACGAGAAGAGGACGGCGCTCGCCGCGACCATCCTGGGCGAGTCGTCGCCGTCGCTGCCGCTGACCACGCCGCTGCGGTTGCGGCTCCTCCAGCATACGGGCGGGACCACCTCCTGCCTCGAGGCGGAGTTCGCCGACCCGAGCGTGAGTACCGCGAGCCGCTTCCGCGCCACCGACTAGGCCCGTGGCGGCTCCGACGGCGCACCAGCGACAGAAAGGAAAAGCGGAGGGGGAGGGATTCGAACCCCCGGGCCCTTGCGGGCCGCCGGTTTTCAAGACCGGTGCCTTAAACCTGACTCGGCCACCCCTCCGGAACCTGACGGGCCTGATGCGGACTTAATCGCGGGCGCGGCGCTTTGCAATCCGTTTTCCGAGCGGTCGGCGCCGTGCCGGTCTCCGGCTCCCGTCAACCGGCGCGGGCCACCCAGTCCCAGACGAGCGAGATCCAGGCGCAGGAGAGGATCGGCGCGAGCGCGCCGATGAGCAGGCCGCCGGCGAGCAGGTCGCGGGTCTCCAGGCGGCCGGCGGCGAAGACGATGGCGTTCGTCGGCGTCGAGATGGGCAGGCACATGGCCGCCGAGGCGGCGAGCGCGATCGGCACCGCGATGTGCGATTCCAGCCCGCTCATCAACGCCATGCCGATCGGTAGGAGGATGTTCGCCGCCGCGGTGTTGCTCATGAAGTTGGAGAGCGCCACGGCGGCGTAGGAGATCATCAGAATAGCGCCGGCCGTGCCCATGCCCTCCAGCGGCAACGCCGATACGAGCCATTCGGCCAGACCCGTTTCCTTCACGCCGACACCGAGCGCCAGCCCGCCGACCATCAGCAGCAGCACGTCCCACGACAGCGAGCGGATGTCGCGCCCGTCGAGGATGCCGGTCGAAGAGAAGACCACGATCGGCACGAGCGCAACCGCGGTGGCGGGGACGCGATGCCACTGGCCGGTCATCCACAGCAGGACCGTCGCCGCGAAGGTGACGGCGACCACCGGACGCTGCCACGGCGGCATCGCCGCCGGCGGACCCTCGGGCGGTCTCAGGGCCGCGATCCTCAGATTCGACGCGTGGCTCGCGTAGCGCAGGCGCAGATACAGCCCACGTGACGGCGCCGAGCAACAGGCTGGGCGGAAGAGCGAGCAACATCCACTGCAGGAAGTCGATCCTCTGGCCGGGAAGCTCATCGAGCAGGCCGACGGCGATGGCGTTGGGCGGCGTGCCGACGATCGTGCCCATGCCGCCGATGTTGGCGCCGAAGGCGACCGCGATGAGCAGCGCCTTGCCGAAGGGATCGCCGGCATCGATCGCCGCGACGACCGGCGCCACCACCGCCAGCATCATCGCCGCCGTGGCCGTGTTCGACATGAACATGGAAAAGGCGAAGCTCAACCCCAGCACGCCGAGCAGGAGGCCACCCGGCGTGGGCCCCGACCAGGCGAGGACCCGCACCGCCAGCACGCGGTCGAGCCCCGTCTTGGCGGCCGCGGCGGCGAGCACGAAGCCGCCGAAGAACAGCCAGATGATCGGGTCGCCCAGCACCACCACGAACTGCTGCCAGTCGTTCGGCGTCTTGGCGAAGACGCCTCCCGGCCGCCCGAGCAGCGCGCACCTCCAGGGCGATGACGAGCACGGCCACCGCGAACGCCGGCAGCGCCTCGCTGATCCACAAGGCGGCCGCGAGCACGAGGATGAAGAGCGCCCGATCGCCGGCCGGGGACAGACCGGGAGAGCCGCGCACCAGAACGGCGACGAGCAGCGCGAGGAGAACCGCGCGCGGCGGCGAGAAGGGCGGACCTAGAGGGCATCGACGAGCCGGTCCAGCGCGCCCGCAGATCGCGCGGCGCAACTTTTCGCGGCGGGCTTCGTTGATGGAGGTAGGTAGAGCGAACTCAGCACGCGCCGGGCGTCCGGGAGTCGATCCCGGCCGTGCCACAAAGGAGAGCCACGATGGCGAAATACGTCGCGACCCTGCTGATTGCAGCGCTCTTGCTCATGCCGGCGGGCGCGTTTGCATGGGGCGGCCGCGGTCATGCCCCCCACTATCACTACGGATACAGCCACGGCCATCACGACGGCGGGGACGTTGCCATCGGCGTTCTCGGCGGCATCGTCGGCGGAATCCTGATCGACCGGATCCGCACTCGCGCCGCCCGCCTACCCTTCCCGGGCCTATGATCCGTACGCGGCGGGCTACGCCGACGGCTACCGCCGCGGCGCCGAGAACCGCGCCCGGGACCTGTACCGGCAGGGGCAGAGCCAACGGGTATTACGACGCGTACTACAGGTGAGCCGGTGTGCCGGTGACATCGGGCGACCCGCTCACTGGCTGAACCGGCTAACCGGCTCACCGGCTCTCCGCCTTCAGATCGGAGGCGCCGCGCTTGCCGAGGTTGCGAAAGGCGGGGGTCTCGACTCGCGCGGGGACCTGCAGCTTGGCGCGGTCGAGCGCGGCGGGCTCGTCGTTCGAATGGCAGGCGCCGGCGAGGAGCGCCAGGGCGATCAGGATCGCCACTCCGCCGCGCGACCGATCATCCGTCCATTCCCCGCTCAACCCGCTTGCGGCGCCGCCGCGGCGCGCTTCAGGTGATCGATCGGAGCCGCTTGGCGGCTTCGTGCGGCGAGTACGGGGAGTCGTACACGCCCGCCTTGTAGCCCGAGAACTCGTACTGGCGCAGGTCCTCCGGCACCGTCTCGATCATCACCTTCTTCAGCGCTTCGGGCTCCTCGGGCGGAAGCTCCGGCGCGGCGACGGGCCTCTCGTCGGTCGACCGGTGCACACCGAGGTCGAGCGGGAAGATCAGGGCGGACAGCGGCAGCTCGAAGGCCGGCTTGCCCCCGGGCGCGATCCACTGGCCACCCTTGCGACGTACGAACCAGACGCGGGCCATGGAGTGTGAGATGGGATCGCTCAGTGCGTGGTCACCGCTCCGCCGGAGTTCGCCCCCAGCAGCATCTGGCTCACCGCCTCGTATGCCGGCGTGAGGAGGTGATCCACGGTCTCGGTCATGAGCTGCTCGAGACCGGCCAGATCGTCGACGGTCAGCGCTTGGACATCCTGATGCATGCCGTGCAACGCCCAGATGGCCGTGCGGAGGCGGCCTCGCACTTCTTCGAGCGAGCGCACCACCTCCTCAGCATCGATCGGGCCATCATCGTGATCGTCTGCCATTCCTGACCTCCTGCGCCGGAAACGCCGGCTGAAGCGAAGTTCGCATGACCACGACATCAGTGCAAGCCGCTGCTCGCCGGCTCGCCCAAGCCGCCCTGCTGGGTTATCCGTTGTCGAGTTGTTGGTCGTCGGAGCTTCGAATACCAACAACGAACAACCCAACAACTCGACAACCTTCTACTCGGTGTCGGGGTTTTCGACGCCCAGGGTCGGAGGGGTGACGAACGAGGCGCGCGCCTTGGCCTTCTCGAGCAACGCCTGGCGCACGCGGTCGACCAGCGCCGGCTGGCGCTGGATCCGTCGCTCGATGTCCCGGAACTCCTCCAGCGTCAGGTGGTACTGGGCCACGACGTTCTGAATGTCGAGGTCGTGGTCTGCCTGCATGGCGCCGTACACGTCGATGTACGTCTGCAACTCGCTCTCACTGACCGGCGTCTCGTTCGGACTCGCCGGCTCCTGCGCCTGGGGACACCGGGCGAACAACAGCACGCCAGCCAGGACCGCGCCCACCGCCACGCCGGTCATCGTGCGCATCACCCCAGATCTCATTTCTTCACCGCCCTGTCGGATTCGGCGAGCTGCCGAGCCATTCATCCTGATCACCACATGACGGCGAGTCAAGCGGCGGCGGAAAGCCGCCGGCGATCCGAATCAGACGATTCGTACCGGCGCGGAAGGTTTTGGGGATGCCTTTGCCGGCGCGAACTGGTATCTATCCCAGTCGTTATGTGGAGAACCCAGCGGATCGCATTCACCGTCATCGCCGCTTGCGCCGCGCTGGCAGCGGCGTCCGACGCTCGAGCCCTGTGCACGGCACAGGAAGTCGTCAACGCCGCCTCGGGGTGCCCCGCCAGCAGCGCCCCCTGCACGATCAACACCGCCATCACCGTCAACGACGGCTGCACCCTCGACTTCGGGTCGCGCCAGGTGACACTGGCCGCCCACCTGACCATCGGAGCCGCGACGGTGACGATCAAGGCCGCCACCTTTACGATCAACAGCAACGGCCGCATCGACGGCAATGTGAACGGCGGCAGCGGCCAGGGCGGCTCGATCACGATCGAGACGACGGGCGACTTCGCGGTGCAGGGCGGCGCTCCGGCGATCGTCGTCGACGCCAGTGACTGCGCCGGCGACGTCATCGTCGACGCCGACGGCAACGTCATCCTGAACGCAGACCTCTCCGCTGGCAGGCTGAGTGGGAACGCCGACGGCGGCACGATCACCATCCGCGCCGCCGGAAACGTTACCGGCTCCGGCGGCAGCATCGACGCCGGCGGCGGCCACGACGGTCTGGCAGGCGGCGACGTCGACATCACGGCCGAGGGCGCGATCACACTCAGCATCCCGATCACCGTCGAGGGCGGCTGCGGCGGCTCGGTCAACGTCATCGCCGGCGGCGCTCTGACCGTCGCGGACATCGACGCCAGCGCGCGCCAGGCCAGCGACGCCGGCGGCGGCGGCTGCATCAACCTGGAGTCCGGCCAGACGCTCACCGTTCAGGGAAGACTGAGCACGGACGGGGTGACGGGAACGTTCCAGACCGGCGGCTGTGGCGGCTTCGTCTGCGTGGAGTCGCACGGTGGGAACGTCTCTCTGCCGGGCGCCGGATCCATCACGGCCGACGGCGCCAAACCCGACGGCGACGGCGGCGAGATCGAGGTGCTGGCGCGCGGATCGATCACTCTGGCCCAGACGGTCTCGGCCAAGGCCAACGGCACCGACGGCTGCGGCGGTGGGATCTGCGTCGACTCCGGCCTCGACATCACGATCACCGGCACCGGCGTCATCGACGCGACCACCGGCAGCGGCAGTGGCGGCGAGGGCGGCGGCGGCGGCGGCGACGTCGAGATCAGCGCCGATCGCAACCTTTCGATCGCCGGCATCGTCGACGCGGGCGGCAAGGGCAAGGGCAACTTCGGCGGCTGCCTGAGCCTCGTCGCCGGCGACGGCGGGTTCGGCTCCGTCTCGGTCACCGGCACGGCACAGCTGGACGTCGCCGGCAGCAACCAATGCTTCCAGGACTGCTGCGGCGAGGGCGGCATCGCCGACGTGACTGCCTGCAACTTCACGTCGGCGGTGGGAACCAGCCTGCTGGCCACGGCGGTCGACGGCGGCGACATCGAGGTCAAGACGCGCGAGCAACTCACGATCAACGGAACCGTGGCGGCGACCGGCAAGGCGAACGGCTCCGACGGCACCGTCACGTTCGACCTTCCCTACCCGCAAGACCCCGGCGATCACGGGCTCCGTCATGCCGGCGGCTTCCCTTTCCGCCGCTCGCCACCTGCACGATGTCGGGTCAGATCACGCCGCCGTGCCTCGATCCCTGCCCGACGTGCGGCAACGGAGTCACCGAATACCCGGAGACGTGCGACGACGGCATGGCCACGCCGCTGAGCTGCGACGGCTGCTCGATCTTCTGCCGGGTGGAGGACCAGAGCTGCAACGACGAGCTGATGTGCACCACAGACTCCTGCAATCCGATGCTCGGGTGCGTGAACGCGAAGGTCCCGCCCCCCTGCACCGAGCCACCGACGCCGACGCCGACGCACACGCTCACGCCCTCGGTGACGGGAACCCCGACCGAGACACCGACGATTACGAAGACGCCGACGATCACGAGCGCGCCGACGATCACGGACACGCCCACCATCACGCCCACTCCGCCGAACACCCCCACCGTGACGGAGACGCGCACTCCCGCCAACACGCCCACCGTCACCGCGACCGACACCGCCGCGGTCCCGCCGTGCCCCGGCGACTGCGACGGCAGCGGCGACGTGGCGATCAACGAGCTGGTCACCGGCGTCAACATCGCGCTCGGCAATCTGCCCCTCGCCTCCTGCCCGTCCTTCGACCTCAACGGCGACGGCGAAGTGGCCATCAACGAGCTGATCGCCGCCGTAAACAGCGCCCTGAACGGATGCCCGCAGTAGGAAGGTTGTTGTAGGAAGGCTGTTGAGGGGTTAGGCGGTTACGCTGTTGCGGGTGGGGTCCAACCCCTTAACCCCTTAACCCCTTAACCCCCTAACAACCTATCTTTTCAGCCCCCCTATCCTTCTTCCCCAGGGGGATTGCTGCGCGTGGCGAAGGCCTTCTCGCCGCGGACCTCGCGGAAGTGACCGAGGGCCCAGCGCACGGTGGGGAAGGCGAGATCCTGCCAAGGAATCCCTTCCCAGGCGAACAGGCCCACTTCCCGGCTCTCCGGGCCGGGGGCCACGTCGGGAGAGAGAAGGCGCGCGCGATAGATCAGTTGGATCTGGCTGATGCGCGGAATGTTGTAGACCGCCAGCAACGCGTCGATCTCGATGCGCGCCAAGGCCTCCTCGTACGCCTCGCGCATGGCACCGTCGACGGTAGTCTCGCGGGTCTCTAAATAGCCGGCCGGGAGCGTCCAGAATCCGCGGCGCGGCGGGATCTCGCGCCGGCAGAGCAGGATCTTTTCCTTCCACGTGCAGACAGAGCCGACCACGACCTTGGGGTTCTCGTACTGAATGTAGCCGCAATCGGTACACACCAGGCGGTCCCGGTTGTCGCCGGGGGGAGTCTTGCGGACGAAGGAGCCGTTCACCACGACATCGTCGGACATGCGCGTAGTCTGCCCTGTGCGCCCTGTTCGGACAAGACGTTCGGCCCGACGTTGACCCGCCCTCACCCGCGTGGAGTATGCTGGTAGAAACACGAGTAAGGAGGTGACGAACATGGCAGAAACCCCGTCGACGATGGTCGATCTGGGATCGAAGGCGCCCGATTTCCGCCTGCCCGACACCGACGGCCGGATGGTGTCGCTGGGCGACTTCGAAGGAGCGCCGGCTCTCTTGGTGGTCTTCCTGTGCAATCACTGCCCGTTCGTCAAGCACCTCCGCTTCGGCCTCGCCCACTTCGCCGAGGAGTACCGGAAGCGCGGCGTGGCGGTGGTCGGGATCAACTCGAACGACGTCGTCAGCTATGCGGCCGACGCGCCGGACCGGATGGCGGAGGAGAAGAAGACGGTCGGCTACACCTTCCCCTATCTGTACGACGAGACCCAGGAGATCGCGAAGGCCTACCGCGCCGCCTGCACGCCGGACTTTTTCCTCTTCGACCGGGATCGCCGCCTGGTCTACCGTGGGCAGTTCGACGGCAGCCGCCCGAGCAACCGCGAGCCGGTCACCGGCGCCGATCTGCGCGCCGCGGCCGACAAGGTTCTCGCCGGCGAGCCGGTACCGGCCGACCAGCACCCGAGCATCGGCTGCAACATCAAATGGAAGCGGGGAAACGCACCGGAGTACTACGTCCAATGACGCTTCAGCGATAGACCGGCTTTGCCCAACAATCGGCCCAGCCGCCCTGCCAGGTTGTTCGTTGTTGAGTTGTTGGTTGTTGGAGCCTCAAGAATTCAAGAACCAACAACCCAACAACTCATCAATAACAACCTTCCGCCGTCGCACCGACAGCTCGAATGAATGGGCAAAGCCCGACAGTCGATGCGCGCCACCCGTAGCCTTGCCCAAAACGCAAGAGTGCCCCGGTCGGTAGAAACCGGCCGGGGCACTCTTGTGTCAGCGGAGGAGGTGACCAAGCTTCGCTAAGGAGCAGGGGGCGCCGCCAGCAGCGTTCCGCTGGCGACGATGAACTCGCCGTTGCCGTTCTGCGAGGTGACGGCGACGGTGATCGTGATCGGTTGATCCGCGTCGCCCTGGCCCGGCGAGTCGTCGGTAACGACGAAGGAAAACCGCGTCAGGCCGTTGACGAGCTGGTTGAACGACTCGCCGTCGGGGATGGTGATGGTGCCGCCGACCACTGTTCCGGCGCTGGCGCTGACTGTGACCGTCGATCCGCCGACCAGCGGGTTGATGAGGTCGTCGTGCACCTCGAGGGTGAACGTCTGCGATCCGCCGTCCGGGATGACGAACGAGGTCGGGCTGGCGACCGGCGTGACCAGAGGCCCGGAGAAGGTGACCGGAACCGAGGCGAAGACCAGGATCTCGTTGTCCCACACGCCGGTGCTGCCCTGCGTGTCCCACACCCCGTCCAGGTCGCCGGCGTCGACGAACTGTTCGAAGTGGACCGCGGGATCGAATGCGTTGTTGCAGAACGGGCTCGGCGCCGTCACGGTGCACGCCGAGTCGTTCGGTTTGCCGAGCAGCGCCGCCAGGCCGACCGGCAGCGGGCGGAAGTCGATGTACGGCTCGGGCACGTCATCGGTCGAGATCGTGTCGATGCCGTCGTCGAACACGCCGTTGCCGTTATTGTCGAGGAAGCCCTCCTCGCCGCGGGTGAAGCCCATGACCGTGACGATCCCGGTCGGCGGCACCTCGCCCTCGCTCAGCAGCGTCGCCTTGGCCACACCGTTGGTGTCGGTGGGGCTCGGACCGACGACACTGGCGCCGTTGGTCACGAAGTTGACCGCGGTCCCCGGCGGGACGGCGTTGCCGAAGCGGTCGTTGACGAAGGCACTGATCTCGTTCTGCAGGCCGAACGACACGCGGCCGGCAATGTTGAGCTGCTTGGGTGCGATGCTGAAGCGGTTGCGGGCCGGCGGCGCCCCGAGGATGCTGACCGCGGTCGACTGGGCGGCGAGATCGAGCGACCCGTTGCCGTCGCTGTCCGCCCGCGCCGTGACGCGGATGGCCGTCGCGCGCGTGCCGCTGGTGAGCGTCGTGCTCACCTGGCCGGTCGCGTCGGTCACGCCGTCGGGCGGCGTGATGCTCTCGCCGCCGACGGCGTTGAGGCTGAAGGTCACCGGAACGCCGGCCACCGGGTTGGTGTGGGCGTCGGAGACACGGAAGGTCAGCACCGATTGCTCGGTGAGGCCGGACTGGCGGACGCCGATGCTTCCGGGCACGGCGCCGACGAACTGGATGGCCGCCGGCTTCTCGGTCGCCGTCGCGGTCGCGGTGACCGTGGTGGTCGCGGTCAACGTCGGCGTCGCCGTCGGCGCCGGTGTGGAGGTATCCACCGGCGTTGCCGCCGGTGTATCGGTGCGCGTCGCCGTCGGCGGCACCGTCGCCGTGAGCGTGGGCGTGTCGGTCGGCGCCGGCACGCGCTGGATCACACCGACGCTGCCGATGGAGGTCGACCCGTTGCCGCCGGCCGGGAGACCGGAGGAATTGACGGTCACGGTCACGCCGATCTGCTTGTCGGCGTCACCCATGCCCGGGTCGTTGTCGACGACCAGGAAGGAGAAGCGGTTGACGCCGTTGACGAGCTGTCCGAACGTCTCGGTGTCGGGCAGGGTGAAGGTGTCCGGGATGCCGACCAGCTTGCCGGGCGTGTCGACGGCGATGCTGACCTGGGTGCCACCGACCAGCGGGTTGCCGAGGTCGTCCGCGACGGTGAGGGTGAACAGCTGGCTGCCGCCGTCGGGGATGGTGAAGCTGGCGGGCTCCAGCGACAGGGTCGTCGAACCGGAGAAGGTCACGGCGATGACATCCCAGATGAGCGCGTCGTCGTTCCACACGCCGGCTCCCTGGGCGGCGTCCCAGACGCCGTTGTTGTTCGTATCGACGAACCTCTCGAAAGGCTGATCGGCGTCGTACTGGCCGTTGCCGTTGACGTCGATGAACGGCTCGGGGACGTCGGTGAAGGTCTCTCCCTGGTTCCAGACCCCGTTGCCGTTGGTGTCGTTGAAGGGCTCCTCACCGCGGGTGACGGCGAGAACGCGGACGATGCCGTCCGGCGGGATGGATCCGCCTTCGGTCACGAGCACCGCCGTGGCGCGGCCGTTCGCATCGGTCGGCGCTTGGTTGATGATGCTGGCGCCGTTGGTGGTGAAGTTGACCACCGTGCCCGCCGGCACGGCGTTGCCGAAGCGGTCGTTGAGGAAGGCGGTGATGGTGTCCTCGAGGCCCAGCGTGACGCGACCCGAGACGTTGAGGAACTGAGCGGCCATGCTGAAGCGGTCGGAGGCCGGCGGCGCGCCGAAGATGGAGACGGCGGTCGACTGGCTGAAGATGCTGGGCAGCGCCGTCACCTGGGCGCGTATGCGCACGCTGGCGGTGCGCGTACCGCTGCTCAGCACGGTGCGAACGAGCCCGTCGGCGTCGCTGACGGCCTGCATCGGGGCGATGGTCTCGCCGCCGATGTCGACGATGCTGAAGGTGACGCCCACGCCCTGCACCGGACGAGCCTGCTCGTCGGTGACGCGGAAGGTGAGGGTCGACTGCTCGGCGATACCCGAGCCGCGTACGCCGATCGCCGGCGGCTGGGCGCTGACGAAGGACATGGAACGAACCACCGGCGTCTGTGTCGCCGTCGGCGTCACCGTGGCCGTGGCCGTGGCGGTGCCGGTCGCGGTTGCCGGCGGCGTCGCCGTGACCGTCGGCGTCGCGGTAACCGTCGCGGTCGGCAGCGGCGTGCCGCTCGGGGGCGGCAGGAGCTTGCCGAAGCTGCTGATCTGAACGGAGCCGTTGCCGCCCGGCGCCGTACCGGTGACGTCGGAGCTGACGGTGACGTTCACCTGGAGGTTCTGGGCCGCCGGCGGAGCTCCCAGCTCTTTGTCGGCGACGGAGAAGGTGTACATGTTGAGACCGGGGATCAGTGATCCGAAGGTCTCGGCATCGGGGAGGACGAAGTCTCCGGGAATGCCCAGCAGGTCGGCGCCGTCGCCGACGAGCCTCACGCTCACCGTGGAGCCGCCGACGAGGGGATTGTGGTCGGCGTCACCGACGATCAGCGTGAAATTCTGCGATCCGCCGTCGGCGATGCTAAAGCTCGAAGGCTGCAGCGAGACCCGGGTGCCGCCGGAGAAGGTGACCGGGATGGTGTGCCAGATGAGGGCGTTGCCGTCCCACTTCCCCGGCCCCTGCGCGGTGTCCCAGACTTCGTTGCCGTTGGTGTCGACGAAGCGCTCGTCCGGATTGTCCGGATCAAAGCGGCCGTTGCCGTTCACGTCGATGAAGGGCTCGGGAATGTCGGTGAAGATCTCGTCGGCATCGTGCTTGCCGTTGCCGTTGGCGTCGACGAACGGCTCCTCGCCGCGCGTGGTGGCGAGGATGGTCACGATGCCGCCGGCGGGAACGCCGCCCTCGGTGAGCAGCGTTCCGCTCGCCCGGCCGGAGGCGTCGCTGGGCGCGAGATTGAAGATGCTCGCACCGTTGGTGATGAAGTTCACCACCGTGCCCGGCGGCACCGCGTTGCCGAAGCGGTCGTTCAGGAAGGCGGTGATCTGACTCTCGATACCGAAGAAGACGCGTCCGGAGACGTTGATGAACTCGGACGCCATGCTCAGGCGGTCGTAGGCCGGCGGCGCGCCGACGACGTTCACCGCCGTCGACTGGGTGACGATGTCGAAGCTGCCGTCGCCGTTTCTGTCGACCGCGGCCGACACCTGAACCGGCGCGGCACGCGTGCCGCTCTTGACCGTGGTCGTCGCCATGCCGTTCTCGTCCGTAGTCGCCTCGGAGGGCGTGATCTGCTCGCCTCCGACACCGTTGACGAAGAACGAGATCGGAACGCCGGCGAGGGGATCGTTGCTACTGTCAAGCACGCTGAACGTGAGGACGGACTGCTCAGGCAGACCGGACGAGAGCACACCGATGGAGGACGGCGCGGCGCCCTCGAAGACGATCGTCTGCGCCTGGCCGGCGCCGACCACCGGCGGGGTGGAGGACACGCTCAACTGCAGCGTGCGGCCGGCGGCGCGCGACAGGCCGCCGCCGTAGACCATGATCGGGACGTCGCCCTCGGCGGTGCCGGCCGGGACGCTCATCGTCGCCGTGGCGATGCCGTTGCCGTCCGTGAGGGCCGTGGTCAGGAACTGCGGAACCTCGGAGCGGAAGGTGGCGACGCCGGGCGTCGTTTCGAATGTGATCTTGGCGTTTCGCACCGGGGAGCCGTTGTCGTCGCGCACCAGCGCCGAGACGACCGCGGAGGCGCCCTGCGACTCGGTGACCTGTACCTTGGTCGGGTTCACGGCCGCCACCAGGTCGGCCACCGTTCCCGGCAGCGTGATGAGGGTGAGGGACGAGGCGTTGGCCGACTCGGCCCGGAGCTGCACCTGGGTCCCCTGCCGGTCGATCGGGAAGCGCACGCAGGTGATGGCGTTGCCCGGCTGTGGCTGGACTGGAATACCGGTCTGCTGGACGTACTGGGTGACGTCGCAGGGAGCGTCGTCGTTGGTGGTCGAGGCGCCGTTGAGGCCGACGCTCAGCGAAACGTCGTCCTCGGCGGAGAACGGAACGACGGAGAAGAAGACCGGCGTGCCGTCTTCGACGGTGTTGCCGTCGGCATCGGTGACGATCGCGCTCATGGTGGTCAGGAGGGTTCCGTTGTTGGTGATGATGGAGGCGTTGTTGATGGCGAGCGTGACGTGCCCGGGCAGGCCGGCGGTGACCGTCACGGCGTCACCGGTGGTGGTGATGCAGCGCTCTCCCGATTGCTGGGGTTGGCTGCAGGGCGTGGTGAGGTCGTCGGGCGTCAGCACGGACGGGACCTCGGCGTGAACCGAGACCGTGCCCAGGCCGGTGCCCGAGCGGAGCTGGATCTGGGCGTTGCCGGCGCGGTCGGTGACGACCGTGAACTCGCCGTCGGGGTGCGCGATGCACGTCGAATCGCCCGGACAGTCCGAATCGGTCGCGCAGGTGAGGGCACAGGTCTCCTCGCCGCCGGAGCAGAAGCCGCCCTTCAGGTTGGTCGGCAGCAGCGCGGCGCCGGCCGCGGTGGTCTTGCTGTCGAGCGAGAAGCGCACCTCGGCGCAGCTCAGGGTGTTCGCCCTCTGGTCGAACACCGTGGCGTTGACGGCGCTCAGCTCGCGCACGCCGGAGCCCCGCACGCGGATGCGGTTGGGGCTGGCGCTCAGGGTCACGCTCGCCGGCTCGCCGAGCTCGCCTCCCTGCGCGCCGCCGCACGGCTCGCGGCCGGGCACGACGAAGACCTGGACCGTGCCCTCGATGCCGCCGGTGCGGGCGCGGATCGTGTAGGGAATGATGTTGCCCGCCGCATCGACCAGCACCGGGGCGCCGGCGGGAATGTTCAGCGTGGTCTGCGCCTCGCCCTTCTGATTGCCGATCATCGCCGTGGTCGCGGTCAGCGGGATGACCTGGCCGATCGGGGTCAGGAAGAGGACGTTGACGCCGTTGACCGGGTTGTTGTCGGCGTCGAAGACGATGGCGGTCAAGGTCAGCGAGCCGCCGCGATCGGAGCCGCAGGTCGCGTCGCTCACCTGCATCAGCACCGTCTCGATGGGCTTCTCGGCCGAGCCGGGGACGACGCGGAAGGTGACCGTCCCCGTTACGCCCGCCGCCGTGGCGGTCACGGTCACCTCTCCCGGCGGGGCCGTCCCCGGCGGAATCGTGATCTGGATCTCGGCACCGCCGTCCTGCATCACCGTCTCGCCGTCGACGACGCGCGAAATGGTGTGGGTCTGGGTGTTGATCGGCTGCAGAATGCCGACCTTGGGCGAGAAGTCGAAAAGAAGGTTCACGCCGTTCAGAGGCGTGTTGTTCTGGTCGAAGGCGAAGGCGCGGACGGTCACCTTGCCGCCGTTGGCGGCGCTGATCGAGAAGGGCTCGGTCTCCATGAAGATGGTCTTCACCTCGGCCGCCGGAAGCGTCGTCGGGGTCGGGGTTCCCGGCCCGCCCGCGGTCACGGTCGCCGTCGGTTGCGCAGATCCCTGCACGGCGATGCGGATGAACACGGACAACCCCTGGCTCGGGGCCGCCGCCGTCAGCGTTGCGTTGCCGCCGAACAGGGCCCTCAAGGTGCCGCGCACCTGGCCGTTGGCGTCCGTCGTCGCCGCGGCGACGCTGGGCTCGACGCGCCCGTCGTCGCTCAACGTCACCTGGACGCCGGCCAGCGGTCGCTTCGACTGATCGAGCAGAGTCACCAGGAACGGCGTTTCGTCGTCGGTGCGCAGAATGAGCTCGCCCACCGCCAGGCAGATCCTTCCGGTGGCGTCGCACACCTGGTTGGCCGGGGTCTCCCCCGGCGTCGCCGTGGGACCGCCGCCGCCCGGCGAAACGGTCGCCGTCGGACTTGCCCCCGCTCGTAAGGTCGCCGTCGCAGTCGCCTGCGAGCCGCTGCCCCCGCCACCACCGCCGCCACCGCCTCCACAGGCGGCGATCAGAGTCAACAACGCCAGCGCCGCTATCCCAACCACACGTCGGCCCATCCCAGTTCCTCCCACGATCACGGAAGCTCCGTCCGTTCGCGTTTCGTCTTGGTTCTCACTACGGACAATTGTTGAAGTTGCTGAACGTCGCCGAATAACCGGCATCGATGCTCACCCGGTCGTTGGTCTGCACGTCGCGGCCTTCGAAGGTCACGAAGACCGGATAGGTGCGGGGAATGACGGAGCCGCCGGTGAACTCCCCGGTGCTCTGGTCGAACGGGCACTGGCCGTCGACGGCGACCGTCTTCTGCTCGAGATCGAAGAGCAGCAGCTCGACCGTGGTCTCCTGGCGCAGGCACAGGCCGGACAGCCCGCAGTCCCTGTCGAGCGCGCAGCGCTGCTGCGAGTTCGACTCGCAGCGACCGCCGGGAATGTTGGTGCTGGCCTGGCGGGTCTCGTCGGGCAGCCCGCTGCCCGGCACCGATACGGTGTAGCTCTCGAGCCGGATGTCCGTTCCGCCCTGGTTGACGAACAGGGCGTCGACGAAGGTTTCGCTGAAGGGCTCGGCCGTGAGATCGCCCTGGGTGCCACCACAGATGTCCTGGCAGACATCGACCTGCGCACTGGCGCCGCTCACCGCGTCGGGCTGCGTGATGTTCTCGCCGGAGAAGCCGACGAAGGTCAGCACCAACTCGTCCGTGCTGCCGGACGACCCACACCCGGCGGCTCCCACCAACAGGCTCGACACTAGGACAAACATGAATCGCGACCACCGCATGACAACCTCCCGCTCGTTCTACGTTCCCCCTCAGCCACCTGCGGGGACGTTCAAGCTCAGATCCAACCTCACCAAACGCGCCTCTCTCTCATTGCTCGTACCCGGCGTGGCGCAGAACCTCCTCGCCTTTCAGGAACACGAAGCGGGCGCGCCCGATGTCCTCGAGGCAGACGAATTTGATCTTTCCGCCCGACATCTTCTTGTCGGTCTCGATGACCAGCAGCAGCTCGCGGCCGCGCAGGTCCTCCGGCACGGTCACCGGCAAGCCGGCGCGCTCCAATAGCTTCACCACTCTCTTCACCACCCCCGCTTCGCAGAAGCCGAGCTTGTTCGAGAGTCGGGCAGCAAAGGCCATGCCCATGGCCACCGCTTCGCCGTGGAGATACTGGCGATATTCGGTCAGGGTCTCGATGGCGTGCCCGAAGGTGTGTCCGAAGTTCAATATCGCGCGGTAGCCGGACTCCCGTTCATCTTCGCTCACGACGCGCGCCTTGATGGCGCAGCACGCGCGCACGATGTCGATGAGCAGGGCCTCGTCGAGCGACAGGACGTCCTCGATTTTCTGCTCCAGCAGCTCGAACAGGTCGCGGTCGAGGGTGGCCGCGTACTTGATCACCTCGGCCAATCCCGCCCGCAGCTCGCGCGGCGGCAGGGTGCGCAGGGTGCGCACGTCGATCCAGACGAGACGGGGCTGGTAGAACGCACCGATCAGGTTCTTGCCGCTGGGGTGATTGACGCCCGTCTTGCCACCGACGCTCGAGTCCACCTGGGCGAGAAGCGTCGTCGGCACCTGCACGAGCGGAACCCCACGCAGAAACGTGGCGGCCGCGAAGCCCGTGAGGTCGCCGATGACGCCGCCGCCGAGGGCGATGACGGCGCATTGCCGATCGAGTCGCGCCTCGAGCAGGCGATCGTAGAGAAGGGTCACCCAGGCGAGGTTCTTGTGCTCTTCGCCGTCCGGAATCTCGATGACCACGGGATCGAGCTCGGCCTCGCGCAGGGAGCGCACGGTCGGCTCGCCGTAGAGCTGCGCCACCACTGGATTGGTGACCAGGGCGGCACGGTCGCCGACCTTCAGGTCGCGCAGCCGCGCACCGAGGCCGCCGAGCGTGCCCGCGCCGATGCGGATCTCGTAGGACCGTTCGCCCAACTCGACGGCAACCGTTTCCATGATCTTCACGCCGCGCTTCCGCCGCCGCTCGGCGCGCCGGCGTCCAGGAAGCGAATGATCTCGTCGACCACCTCGTCGACGGACCGCTCGGAGGTGTCCACGGTCAGGTCGGCCTTCGCGTACGCCGCGGCGCGGCGCCGCTTCAGCTCCTCGATGCTGTGGGCCGGGTCGCCTCCCGCCAGCAGCGGACGTGCGCTTGCGGCCGAGCGCGTGCGCTCGACGATCACGTCGGTGCGAGCGGTGAGGCAGACGATGGGAGCGCTGGCGTGCAGCCGGGCGAAGTTCTCCTCCGCGACGATGGCGCCGCCGCCGGTGGCGATCACCGCGCCCGCGACCGACACGGCGCGGTCGATGGCGCGGCGCTCGGCGGCCCGGAAGTAGGGCTCACCCTTGCCGGCGAAGAGGCTTTCGATCGAGCAGCCCTCCTCGCGCTCGACCAGCGCGTCGGTGTCGACGAAGGGTCGGCGCAGGCGGGCGGCGAGGCTCTCGCCCACCTTCGTCTTGCCGGTACCCATGAAGCCGGTGAGGATCACGGTCGCCATCACTCCTGGTTCGTCCGCCGAGGACGCTGCCTCAGCCCTTGTCCCCGCGGTGCTCCCACAGCTCACCCGCCGAGGGCAGGCCGTCGGCGCTCGTGCCGTTGGTGAGGACGCGCGGGGTGATGAAGACGAGCAGGTCCTCGCGGCGCTTGGTGTCCGAATCGCTGCGGAACAGCCACTTGAGGCCGGGGATCTGGTTGAAGAAGGGCAGCCCCTGACTGGTGCTGTTCGAGGTGTCTCGGTAGATGCCGCCGAGCACCACCGTCTGGCCGTCGCGCACCAGGACGTGCGAGGTCGCCTCGCGCGTGATCTCGGTCGGGATGTTGTCGACGACGCGGGTGAAGTCGGCCTGGCTCGACTTGGCGTACATGTCGAGGAGGACGAAGCCGTCCGATGACACCTGCGGCGTCACGGTCAGGATGATGCCGGTCTCGATCTTCTCGGTGGCGTTGTTCTGGGTGCCGGCGGCGCCGCCGGCGCCGGTGGAGATCACGGTTCCGGTCGAGGGCAGGCGCACGCGCAGGATGGTCAGGCTCTTGATGGTGGCGGCGACGTTGTTGAGCGTCACGACGCGCGGACGAGAGATGATGCGTCCCTTGCCGCGCTCCTCGAGAGCGGTGAGGCGCACGTCGAGGGCTTGGGCGCCGTTCAGCGAGCCGAGGGCCAGGTCGAGGGCGCTTCCAGCTCCGGGGCCGAAGTTGCCCGCCGCCGGGAAATCGACCAGGAACGGCACGCCGCCCGATCCGGCGCCGAGGCCGCCGCCGCCGAAGTTGACGGTGCCGGGGAAGTTCGAGCCGGTGCTGGTGCCAGTCTGCGGGCCTACCGACGAGCGATAGCCCCACTGCACGCCGAGGTCGCGGGCGAAGTCGGTCGTCGCCTCGACGATTTTCGACTCGATCAGGATCTGCGGGATCTGGACGTCGAGGCGACGCGCCAGCTCGCGGGCGTTGTCGATGCCGCGCCGGATGTCGCGCACGATGAGAGTGTTGGTGAACTCGTCGACCAGCACGCTGCCGCGGGCACTGAGCACGCCCTCCTCCTCGGGACCCTGGCCGCGCGAACGCGAACGCTGCTGCTGCTGCTGAGCGCGGGATGAGCCACTGATCAGTTCGGCCAGCTTCTTGGCCTTGGCGTAGTTGACGTGAATGTAGGCTACGTGCAGCGGCTCGACGATCTGGGCGGCCTGCTGGGCGCGTGCCAGCTCCTCGCGCTCCTCGCGCAGGCGCTTGACGGTGGAGATGCGGACGACGTTGCGCTCCTGAACGCTCTCGAGGTTCATCACCTGAAGAATCAGGTCGAGAGCCTGGTCCCAGGGGACGTCGAACAGGCGCAGCGTGATCTTTCCCTGTACGTCGTCGGTGGCCACGATGTTCAGGTTGCTGACGCCGGCGAGCAGGCGAATGACGTTGTGGATGTCGGCGTCCTTGAGGTCGAGCGAGATGGGCTGTCCGTAGTAGAGCTTCTTCGGCGCCGCTTCCTCCTCGCTGGCCGGCTCGACGCGCATGGTGGCCCCGGGCGCTCCGCCGCCGCGCACCACGATCGCCGGCGCCTTCGGCGCAGGCGCCGGAGCGGCCGGCGCGGGAGGAGCCTTCGCGGGGGCCGGCGGCGCCGCGGCGGCCGCCACCATCGGCGGCGGGGCCGTCGTCCCGCCGGGCAGGGCGCGCTGCGTAAAGACGATCTGCTCGTGCACGGGCTGGTTGGTGCCCTGCGGCTCGCCGAGGAACGCCACCAGCGTGTCGTTGAGGTCGTCGACGGTGTACGTCGGAATGGTGTCGCCGCGCAGGACCAACGTCAGGCGAATCTTGCCCGCGTCGCTGCCGACGCGGACCTGCTGGATGAGCGGGTTCTCCACCGGATACTGGCCGGCGGCGAGGTTCCCCGGCACGTTCCCCGTCATCTCGACGACGATCCGATTCGGGTTGGGGAGCGTATAGTGCGACACCGCGCTCGCCGCGTGGCTCAGCTTGGCGAAGACACCCTGCTGCCCGTTGTCGTCGATGATCTTCAGCTCACGAATCTCGAAGCTGTTGGCCGCCTGCGCCGCGGCGGCAGCGGCTTCCGCAGGTGACTGATCCGCGTGCTGATTCGGCACAGCCGGAGAGTTCACCTCCGTCCGCGTGCCTTCCTCCAGAGCCGCCGGAGGCGGCGCACATCCGACGAGCACGACTGCCCCCCAGAGGGACAGACCACTGATCACCGCACCCAACCCACTTGCCCATCGCATCATGGTCACTCCTGGCTTACGCTCTGAATCTGTTCGTCCTTCGGCATCTCGAGCACGGCGGTACGCACCTGCTCGTGGCCATAGAAGTCGAGTACTTTCTCCTCCACGATCACCTTGCCCGACTCGATCGACTTGACGACACCGCCGTTGCGCCCGATCGGCGTCCCCGGCGTCACGATGAAACCCATACCGCTGTTGTCCTGCAGCAGGGCGCGCGGCGGGTTGATCTCGAGCATCACCGCCGCCACCGTGAGCTGCGACAGCTCGTAGCGCTGCAACGGCGTGAGCGGCTCGTCCACCTTGTGCGGCTGGAGGTCGAGCGTGAACGGCCGAAACGGATCTCTCTTCTGGTCCGGATCGCGCGGCCCCGTCGCCACCGGAACCGGCGGCACCGGCTCTCCGGCCGGCTGCACTGCCGCGGACACCTCGCCCGACGGCGGCTGCGCCGCTACCGGGCCGAGCCCGATCAGGACCACGCCGACAAGGAATGCGCGCCAGATCACTTCTTCTTCCCTTCCTTCTCGCGTTCTTTCGCGATCTTCGCCCGCTCCTTCTCGTCGAGGAACCGGAACGTAGTGGCCTGACACGACGTCTCGAGCCGAACCGGGTCGCCTTCGATCACGTTCGGGGCCTTCATGCCGATGAAGCCGACGTTGACGATGCGCGTCAGCTCGCCGACGCGGCGAAAGAAGGTCTCCACCTGGAAGAAGGTGCCGCGCACCAGGATCTCCACCGGCACCTCGGCGTAGAACTCCTTGTAGACCTCCGGACGCTGCTTGAACTGCGCAATCTCGAGACCGGCCTCGCGGGCCATCGCCGAGATGCCGCTCAGCAGATCGGGGATCTCCTTGGTATCGGGAAGCTGCGCCACCGCCTGATTCAGAGCCGCCTTCAGGTCTTCCACCTGCTGGCGCGCCTGGGCCAGGTTGGCGACCAGTGCCGCCTTCTTGTCGCGCTCTCTCTGCAGCGACGTCAGAGACTCCTGCTTGGACGCGATCGCGTCGACGCGCGGCCAGTACAGCAGGTAGGCATAGGCGCCGAAGAGCAGAAAGACGCCGCCGACCAGCAGCAGCACGCGCTGCCGGAGCGGCATGTCCATGATGCGATCGAGGATGTCGTTCATGGCTTGGGTCCCTGCTTGGCCGCACCCGCCGGCGCCGCGCCGTCCGTGGCGGGCTTGCCGCCGTTGCCGATGTAGTCGACGTTCGCCTTGATGATGAAGCGGGTGAACGGTACTGCCTCGCTCTTACCGGCGGCGGCCACCGGCGTGGTGCGGATCGACGTCTCGACGAGGTCGACGCCGTAGAAGTACGGCGAGCTCTGCAGCTGTCGCATGAAGCGGGCGATGGTCTCGTTGTCCAGCGCCATGCCGGTCAGCGTCGCGGCGCCGGCGTTCTCGTTGAAGTCCATCAGCCAAAGGTTGTCCGGAGCCGACTGGCTGAGGTCGTCGAGAACGCGCGCCGGGCCGACGCGCTTCTCGTTCAGCCCCTCGATGATGTGCAGCTTGGTCTGCAGCTCGACCTTGAGGCCGTCGAGCTGCTTGACCTCCTTGACCTCCTGGTTGTAGCGCCGGATCTGCTCCTTGGCGTCGTCTATCTGCCGGTCCAGCGAGGCGATCTGGCGTCCCTGGTAGACGTAGGGAACGACCATGATCAACAGGGCGACGGAGAGGCCGAGGGCCGCCAGCGCGAGCTGCTGGCGCCGTCCGACCGCCGCCGCGGTCTCCTTCAACGGAAGTAGGTTGATGCGAATCATTTGTCCGCCGGTCGTCGCATGGCAAGGCCCATCGCGACTGCGAATTCCGGCCCCCGGCGCCGCAGCACCGGATCGACCGAAGTTGCCAACGAGATGCGATTGAACGGCTCCGACACCTCGACCGGAGCCTCGGTGCGCTCGCCGAGACGGCGCGCCAGCTCGGGCGTGTGCGCCGCCCCGCCGCTCAGATAGAGCACGTCGATGCGCTCGTCGGTGGCGGCGGTCCAGAAGAAACTGAGCGCATAGTGAATCTCCTCGATCAGTGCGTCGACGGCCGGCCCGAGCGCCATCGTGAGCTGCTCGGGGTCGACGCTGACGCGCGTGTCGCCCGTCTTCACCTTCTCCGCCTCGTCGGCGGAGATGCCGAGGTCGCGTGTCAGCGCCTCGGTGATGTCGCGGCCGCCGACCGGCACGTCGCCGGTGAAGGTGGAGCGCCCGCCCTTGAGGATGTGGATCGACGAGTAGCGGGCACCGATGTTGACCAGCGCGACGACCTGATCGGGCACGGCGTCGTAGTTGATCTCGTACATGTTGTCGAGCGCGAAGTAGTCGACGTCGACCACGATCGGCTGCAGGTTCGCGGCGCGCAGCGACTCGGCGTAGCTGCTGACGATGTCCTTCTTCGCCGCCACCAGCAGCACCTCCATCTGCTTGGCTTCGTCGAGGATGTCGGTTACCTGGTAATCGAGGTTGACGTTGTCCAGCTCCTCGGGGATGAAGTTCCCGGCCTCGAACATGATCGTGTTGGCGATCTCCTGCTTGCTCTGGGCCGGCAGCGTGATGCGCTTGATCATCACCGCCGGGCCGGGAACCGCCGTGATCGCCTTGTGAGCGCGGACTCCCTTGCTCTCCAGCAGTCCTCGCACCGCCTCCGCCACCCGATCGGGCTCCGTCACCATGTTGCTCTGGATGGCGGAGGTCGGCGTTGGCGTCACACCCCAATTCAGGATCTCGAGGCGCTCCAACGTCGTCCGCACCTCGAGCATCTTGATCGAGCTGGAGCCGATGTCGATGCTGACGTAGCTCTCCTCTCGACGGAGGGGATTGAGATCAGAGAGAGAGACGGTGAGCAGCCGCTTCAAACGGTCTTGCCAGGCAATGGCAGCCATGCGCACCCCCCAACAACCCCACATACCGCATAGCACACGCTATGTCGGCAACGAAGTTTTAAATTGGCCCGGGAGAGTATCCTCCCAGGCAGCTTTCTTGTCAACAAAATGGCGTTGATTTGCTGATTCATTTGCGACTCCGACAGGCGGGGGGCCAGAGCCAATTCCGGGCCAACATGCGAAATCACACAATTTGTACTCCGGAACCCCATTCCGGTCGCAGAGGACAATGAACCGCCACACATATGTCCTTCGTTTGACACAAAAACGTCGGATACCTTGAGCAGTGCCACAACAGATGATCAGAAAAGATCGCCACTGGCCGTTTCAGCTTCAGCCTTCGCTGCCGGCCTTCAGGGAGACAAAGACACGGGCAGGGGCAGAGGCTGAGGCTGGGGTTTCGGGCGAAGCCCGGCCGCTCGCTTCAGGAGCGAAAGTCGAGGGCGACGACGTAGGTCTCTGCCGAGCCCTTGCGACTGGCTTCGGGGCGGCTGAGCTTGACGGTGCGGAAGTGGCGCCGCAGCTCGGTCAGCAGTGCGTTCGTCTCCGCCGACATGAACGTCTTCATCACCAGGTGCCCGCCCGCGCCGAGGACGCGCCGCGCCAGCCCCAGCGTCGCCTCCGCCAGCTCCGCCGCCCGCACCTCGTCGCGCGCCCGTACACCGGTGAGCTTGGGAGCCATGTCGGAGAGGACGACGTCCACCGCGCCACCGGTGCGGCGCAGGATCTCGTCGCACACGGCTGGATCCGCGGCGTCCCCTTCGATGCACGACACCCAGCTCTGCGGCAGCGGATCGATGGGCTGCAGGTCGACGCCGACGACGCGGCCGCCCGGTCCGACCAGGTCGGCGGACATCTGCAGCCACCCGCCCGGCCAGGCGCCGAGATCGACGACGCGACTGCCCTTGCGCAGCAGGCGGTAGCGGCGCGCCAGCTCCTGCAGCTTGAACGCGGCGCGCGAGCGGTAGCCGGCGCTCTTGGCGCGGTTGTAGTAGGAGTCCTTCCGGTCGTACGCCATCGTCAGCGCCGCGCGGCGCCCGATTGCGCGGCGTAGCGGTGACGACTACAGTCGGCCCCGATTGCGCCGCGGCGACCGGCCCGGATCGGACCCGCGCTCGTCGGTTTCGCCTTCATCGAATGACTCTCCGGTTCCTTTTCGCGCTCGCCCTGCTCTGCCTGACCGCGGTCCCGGGGCGAGCGGCCGATCCGCTCGACACGGTGCGCGCCTTCTGTCGCGCCGACGGCCGCGGCGACCGCCTCGTCTCCCACACCTGGGCCAGGATCGCTCCTTTCGTCACCTGGCGCCTCGAACCGGCGTGGGATCGCATTCTCCTCATTCACGGCTACCAGGTCGGCACGCCGACGATCCAGAGCGCCGGCGTCGACGTGGAGGTCACCTACGACGTGACCGCGGAGGCGCGGCCGTTCAAGGTCGACCGCCACGGCTTCGTCGACAAGCGCACCATGCACCTGGTGCAAGACGAGGCGACCGGGACCTGGCGCCTGCTCGGCCCGCCGCCACCGCCACACGTCTTCGACAGCCAAGCCGATGCGCAAGCCCTCTCGCACCTCCTCGAGCCGGAGTCCGGCGAGTACCTGAGCTCCTCGATCTTCGTCTGGCGCATGCTCCATTCCGCCGGCTGGGGCTTCGCCTACCTCGACACGCACAACCTGCCGCAAGCGGTTGGCATGAAGGAGGTGTCGAAGCCGCGGCCGGGCGATCTGGTGCTGTACTACGACGGCGACCGGCCCTACCACGTCGGCCTGCTCGAGACCCCCGACCGCGTCGTCTCGTCCACCCTCAACGGCGGCATCCGCCGCACCCCCATCGACGCCTTCGCCGGCGACATCCACTATCAGCGGCCGATGAAGGGAGAAGGGGGTTAGCTGCCAAGGGGTTGGCTGTTCAAGGGGTTGGCTGTTAAGGGGTTAGGCGTGTTAAGGAAAGGCCCTAACAGCGTAGCAGCCTAACCCCCTAACAACCTGCCCTACTCCACCCACCGGCTCATGGCGCGGGCGCGCCATTCGTTGGTGAGAATGGTGTGCTCGATGGCGCGCCGGCAGCGGCGCTGCACGTCGGCGGTGACGAGGATCTTGCGGAAGAGGTCGTACGCCTTGTCGCCGTGCTCCTCCTCGGCGTAGGCGTGCACCTCCATGTTCTTCGCCTTGATGCCGTAGTGCTTGGACAGACCGTTGTAGACCGTCTCGGCGTAGCCGCTCTGCCCGGCGACCCGCTCGCGCGCGTAGCCGAACGCCGCCAGCCCTTCCTCGTAGGAGCGCCGGCAGTAGTAGAGCAGCGTGTACACGGAGCCGATCGTCTCCGGCATCGGCACGTACGAGCGCATCTCCTCCTCCGAGATGTCGAGCTGCTTGCACATGGTGATCTTCATGTCGACGTGGTTGGGGTCGCGCAGGAATCCGGTCTCGTCGGCGAAGTTCTGGCACCAGTGCGCGTAGTGCTCCGAGTGATCGAGGGTGAGCGAGTCGGCGTCGGGCGCATTGGCGATGAGCAACGCGAACTCGGGCGTCATCCACAGGCCGAGGTAGTACAGCTCCTTGGCGTAGCGGCGCACGACGTCACGCGAGGCGCTGCCGTCGCCGATGGCGGCGATCACCTTGTTCTGCCGATACGGGTTGTGAGCGGCGATGAACTCGTCGATGCCGGCCAGATACGCGTCGACCGGCTTGGCCGCCTCGATTCCGCCGCCGCGGATGACGTTCTTGAAGCCGCGCGCGCCTTCGCCCATCAGGCTACCCTCCCCCGGCCGTTGCTCGTCGAATCCTTGATTCAATCAGTTGATCCCTATAGGAAGGCGCCGCGAACCCTGTCAAGTAGGAACACCCTTCCGTGCCCACGGCAAGCGAAGCTCTCGCCGCCTTCGCGGCGCAAGTGCGATACGGCGATCTTCCCGCCGCCGTAACCGCCAAGGCCAAGCTTCACCTGCTCGACCTGCTCGGCGTCGCCCTCGCTTCCTCGACCATGCCCTTCGGCGGCGCCGCGTTGGAGGCGGCGCAGCAGGCCGGCGGCGCCGGCGACGCCTCGGTGATCGGCTTCCCGGCGCGGCTGGCGCCGGTGTGGGCGGCGCTGGTCAACGGCACCCTCGCGCACGGCATCGACTTCGACGATACGCATCAGGAGTCGGTGGTGCACGTCAGCGCCAGCGTTGTACCGGCGGCGCTGGCCGCCGCCGAGGCGACCGACGCCGACGGCGAGCGCTTTCTCGCCGCCCTCGTCGTCGGGCTGGAGAGCGCCGTGCGCATCGGCCTGGTGGCGCGCG
Source organism: uncultured bacterium (assembly GCA_963721115.1). Classification (GTDB taxonomy): domain Bacteria; phylum Desulfobacterota; class Binatia; order HRBIN30; family CADEER01; genus CAVRIA01. The sequence continues at coordinate 262,788 of CAVRIA010000006.1, read as the reverse complement.
GCGGGTTTCACGATCGCGGCTTTCATCCGACCGGCATCTGCGGCACCTTTGCGGCGGCGCTGATCGCCGGGCGGCTCCTCGACCTGGACGAGGCGCGTCTCGCCGACGCCGTCGGGCTGTGCGGCAGCATGGCCGCCGGATCACTCGAGTTCCTCACCGACGGCAGCTGGGCGAAGCGCGTGCACGCCGGCTGGGCGGCACACGCCGGACTGACCGCGGCGTACCTGGCGCGCGCCGGCTTCAGCGGCCCGCGCGGCGCGCTGGACGGCCGCTTCGGCCTCTACCGCAGCCATCTCGGCGACGGCGGCTGGGACATCGGCGTCCTCGGCGCCGGCCTCGGTGAGCGCTGGGAGCTGCTCGGCATCGGGCTCAAGCCGTATCCCTGCTGTCACTACAACCACGCCTTCATCGACTGCGCGGCGCGCCTGCGCGCCGAGGAGGGCATCGCCGCGCCGGACGTCGCGCGCGTCGACTGCTTCGTCGCGCCGCGCGAGATGCCGATCGTCTGCGAGCCGGTCGCCACCAAACGCGCGCCGCAGACCGACTACGACGCCAAGTTCAGCCTCCCCTACGCGGTGGCCTGCATGCTGGCGCGCGGGCACGTCGACGTCGACGACTTCACCGCCGAGGCGATCCGCGACCCGGAGGTGCTCGCCCTGGCGCAGCGCGTCGAGTGCCATCCCGACCCCGACACCGACTTCCCGCGCCGCTTCCCGGGTCGACTGCGCGTGACGCGGCGCGACGGCCGCGCGGTCGAGCGCGAGGAGCTCGTCAACCGCGGCAGCGCCGAGCGGCCGCTGGCGCAGGAGGAGGTGCGCGAGAAGTTCCGGGGCAACGCCGGCCGCGCCCTGTCCGCCGAGCGGACGGCGGCGCTGCTGGAGGCCGTGGCGCACGTCGAGTCGGCGCGCGGCGCCCGTCTCCTCGGCGAGCTGTGCACGACTCGCCCCGAGAGCTCGGCGCGGCGGCGGACGGCGGGCTGGTGATGGAGCTGCCGCTCGCCGGCCTGCGCATCCTGGCTCTCACCCAGCTCGGCGCCGGGCCCTATGCCATGATGATGCTGGGCGACCTGGGGGCCGAGATCATCAAGATCGAGGATCCGATCACCGGCGGCGACGAGGCGCGCAACGTGCCGCCCTACGCCGAGGGCGGCGACAGCCTCTACTACCAGTCGCTCAACCGCAACGCCCGCTCGCTCACCCTGAACCTGCGCGTTGCGGCGGGGCGCGACCTGTTCCGCCGCCTGGCGGCGGTGTGCGACGCCGTGTACGCCAACCCGCGCGGCGACCTCCCCGCCCGGCTGGGGATCGACTACGCGAGCCTGAAGGACGTCAACCCGCGCATCGTCTGCTGCACGCTGACCGGCTTCGGCCGCACCGGCCCGCGCGCCGCCGAGCCGGCGTACGACTATCTGCTGCAGGGGCTGGCCGGCTTCATGAGCGTCACCGGCGACCCGTCGACGGCGCCCACCAGGTGCGGCATCTCGATCGTCGACTTCTCCGGCGGCCTGACGTCCGCTCTCGGCCTGCTGGTCGGGCTGCTGCGCGCCCGCGCCACCGGGGTCGGCGGGGACGTCGACGTCAGCCTGTTCGACACCGCGGTGTCGATGCTCAACTATCTGGCGGCGTGGAACCTGAACCGCGGCGTCGCTCCGCGCCGCCTTCCCGACTCCGCCCATCCGACGCTGGTGCCGTCGCAGAACTTTCCGACCCGCGACGGCTGGATCGTCGTCATGTGCATGAAGGAGAAATTCTGGCGGCGCCTGGCCGAGCTCCTCGGCCTGCGGCACCTGCTCGATGACGCGCGCTTCGCCGACTTCGCCAGCCGCCTCGAGCACCGCGACGAGCTGCTGCCCCTGCTGAAGGACGTGTTCCGCACCAGGACGACGGAGGAGTGGCTCGCCGTCCTGCGCGGCCACGTGCCCAGCGCCGCCGTCCACGACCTCGAGCAGGCGCTCGCCGACGAGCAGACGCTGGCGCGCGACATGGTGATCACGTGCGAGCACCCGGGCTTCGGAACCATGCGTCAGGTCGGCTGCCCGATCAAGATCGACGGCGTCGCGCCGCGCTACGAGGCGGCTTCGGCGCTCGGCGCCGACACCGACGAGCTGCTACGCGGGCTGCTGGGGCTGGCACCGGAGCAGATCCGCGCGCTGCGCGACGGGCAGGCGATATGAACTTCTCCTACACGCCGCAGGAGGAAGCGTTTCGCGCCGAGCTGCGCGCCTGGCTGCGCGACAACGTGCCGCGCGAACCGCTGCCGGCGGTGCTCGAGGAGGAGGCGGCCTACCTCACCGCCTGGCAGAGGCGCCTCTTCGACGCCGGTTGGGCGGCCGTCCACTGGCCGGTCGCGTACGGCGGGCGCGGCGCCTCGCTCACCGAGCAGGCGATCTTCCAGGAAGAGATGGCGCGGGCGCGGGCGCCGCAGATGATGAACCGCGTCGGCATCAACCTGGTCGGCCCGACGCTGATCGCGCACGGCACCGAGGAGCAGCGCCGGCGTTTCCTGCCGCCCATCCTGAGCGGCGAGGAGATCTGGTGCCAGCTCTTCTCCGAGCCCAACGCCGGCTCCGACCTCGCCTCGCTGCGCACCCGCGCCGAGCCCGACGGCGACGTCTTCCGCGTCGACGGGCAGAAGGTGTGGACCAGCTACGCCCAGTTCGCCTCCTTCGGCATCCTGCTCGCCCGCACCGATGCCGCGGCACCGCAGCACCGCGGCATCAGCTGCCTGCTGGTCGACATGCGCGCCCCGGGCATCACCATCCGGCCGCTGCGCCAGATCACCGGCAGCGCCGAGTTCAGCGAGACCTTCTTCGACGGCGTCGCCATCCCGCGCGCCAACCTGATCGGCGCCGAGAACGCCGGTTGGAAGGTGGCAACCACGACGCTCGCGCACGAGCGCGGCACGTCGTTTCCCTTCAAGGAGCAGGTGCTGCACAAGATCTACGTCGACGAGCTGGCGGACCTGCTGCGCGCCGGCGGGCAGCACCGCGACCCGGTGCTGCGCCAGCGCTGGGCCGCCCGCTTCATCGAGGTCGAGCTGATGCGGCTGCACAACTGCCGCATGATGACCCGCCTGGCGCGCGGCGAGCTGCCCGGCGCCGAGAGCTCGATCGTCAAGCTCTTCTGGGCGGACCTCTCGCAGCACCTGAACGAGCTGGCCCTGGAGGCGCTCGGCCCGGCAGCGCAGCTGGTGCACGGCTGCGCGCGCGCCGTCGCCGACGGGCGCTGGCAGCAACGCCTGCTGTGGTCGCGCTGCGCCAGCATCGCCGGCGGCACCTCCGAGATCCAGCGCAACATCATCGCCACCCGCCTGCTCGAGCTGCCGAGGAGAGGATGAGGCGGCGCGAGGGCCTGTAGGGCGGATTTTCGGCCTTGGACTTTTTCGATGGACCTGACGTTCAGTGAATCCGAAGAGGCGTTCCGCGCCGAGCTGCGCGAGTGGCTGCGGTGCAACCTGCCGCCGGGCTGGGGAACGGACGGCTTCGCCGTGCCGGACTCGCTCGACGAGGAGGTCGCCTTCCTGCTGGAGTGGCAGAAGAAGCTGCACGGCGGAGGCTGGGTGGGCGTGCACTGGCCGCGCCAGTACGGAGGCCGCGGCGCCACGACGGTCGAGAACTACGTGCTGCAGGAGGAGTTCGCGCGCGCCCAGGCGCCGGAGATCATCGGCCGCATCGGCGTCAACCTCGTCGGCCCGACCCTGATCGCGCACGGCACCGAGGAGCAGAAGCGCCGCCACCTCACCCGCATCCTCGCCGCCGAGGAGCTGTGGTGCCAGCTCTTTTCCGAGCCCGACGCCGGCTCCGATCTGGCCGCCCTGCGCTGCCGGGCGGAGCGCCGCGGCGACGAGTTCGTGGTCAACGGGCAGAAGGTGTGGACGAGCTACGCGCAGTTCGCCGACTGGGGCATTCTGCTGGCGCGCACCAACCCCGACGCCCCCAAGGCGAAGGGCATCAGCTTTCTGATCGTCGACATGCGCAGCCCCGGCGTCACCATCCGGCCGCTGCGCCAGATGACCGGCAGCGAGGAGTTCAACGAGGTCTTTCTCGAAGACGTCCGCGTGCCGGTCTCGAACCTGGTCGGCGAGATCGACAAGGGGTGGTCGATCGCGCAGACCACGCTCAGCCACGAGCGCGGCACCTCGCCGCGCCAGCTCGTCATCCACCGCATCCTGCTCAACGAGCTCCTGTCCCTGGCCCGCTCGACCCGGCGCGGCGACCTCCCCGCCAGCGCCGATCCCGCCCTGCGCCAGCGTCTCGCGCAGGCCTTCATCGAGGTGGAGATGACCAAGCTGCACAACTGGCGCACCCTCACCCAGCTGCGCCGGCACGGCAAGCCCGGCCCCGAGAGCTCGCTGGTGAAGCTGTTCTGGAGCGAGATGAGCCAGGGCCTGCACGACACCGCGATGGAGATCCTCGCCGCGCACGGCCAGCTCTGGCCGGGCGAGCCGCGCGCCGTCGCCCGCGGCCGCTGGCTGCGCTCCTACCTGTACTACCGGGCCGCGACGATCTTCGCCGGCACCTCGGAGATTCAGCGCAACATCATCGCGCAGAGGGTGCTGGGATTGCCGAGAAGCTAGGGTGTCGACAGCCCGGTGACCGGTGACGGTGAGCCGGTAAGCCAGTGAGCGAGTGAGCGGGTGGCCTATCCTTCCGACCGGCTCACCGGCTCACCGAGAATCGCGCACTGCTCCCCTACCGGTCACCGGCCCCCGATTGTCACCCCTCACTGGTCACGCCCCTTCCTCACCCCTTCCCCGGTCACACCCTTCGCATGATCCCGCGCGCCGCGCAGGACGGCGGCGACGCGTTGCGCGGCGGCTGGACTCCCGCCGCTTCGCAGCGCGTAGGCGAGGTTGAGCGCGACGACGACGATCGGACGCAGCCATCGGGTCGGTGCCGATCCGCTTCCGTGCCGGCGGGCCAGCCGCAGGTGATTTCGCGTCGCGTAATAGAGGCTGGCAGTGGACTGGCGGCCGCGCGTCGCCGCCGGCCGGTCGTGCAGGACGCGCGCGCGCGGGGCGGCCGCGACCCGCAGGCCGATCGCCCTGGCGCGCAGGCACAGATCGGCGTCCTCGAGATAGGAGAAGAAGCTCTCGTCGAAGCCGCCCAGCCGCTCGCAGGCGCTCGCCTCGACCAGCATCGCGCAGCCGGTGACGGCGTCGACCTCGCCGAGGGAGTCGTACTGCCCTCGATCCACCTCGTCGTGGCCGCGCAGGAAGACCCGACCGCTGCGCAGATCGAGCCGCAACGCAACCGAGTCGATGCGATCCGGACGGTCCTTCAGCAGAATCTTGGCGCCGACGATGGCCGGGCGCGCCGGGCCCTCGGCAACCGCGATCGATTCCCGCAGGGCGCGTGGCTCGGGCTCGGCGTCGTTGTTCAGAAACCACACGTAACGGGCAGCGCCGGCGAGCGCGCGCCGCATGCCGAGGTTGGAGCCACCGGCGAAACCGAGGTTGCGATCAGTGCGGGCGTACTCGCTGGCCGGGGCCAAGCGCTCCAGCTCGTCGGCCGAGAAGTCCCGGCACCCATTGTCGACCAGGATCAGTCGCCACGCCGGATAGTCCAGCCCGGCCAACGCCCGCAGGCACGCCAGCGTCGCCTCGCGCCGGCGCCAGTTGACGACGACGATGCCGACCAGCGGCAGCTCACCGCCGGCCGCACCGGAGTGACGCTCGTCAGCCGTGCCGTCCCCGTCCACGCCGATGACCCGCCGCCCGGCCGATCAGTCGCCCCACGACCCGCGCTCGAAATCTTCCGGCTCCCTCTCCCATCAGAGTCTGTCGATTTTCTCGCTGAGAAACGACCGACTCCGACTTCCCCCTTTGGAAAAGGGGGATTGAGGGGGATTTGTCCGAATGAATCCGTCTCAAAATCCCCCCTGGCCCCCTTTTCCAAAGGGGGGATCCCGACCCTCGAGAAAATCGACAGACTCATCCGGGAGAGGGAACCCGGAGCCGTCGGCCGCTTTGATTGCAGGTCGAGGATCACGCCCCCGCGTGCCCCTTGGCGCGCAGGTAGTCGACGAGGGCTTCCCTCCACGGCCGTAGCTCGCGCAGGCCGGCGCCGGTCCAGCGGCCGTGGTCGAGGACGGAGTACGCCGGCCGTCTCGCCTTGGACCCCGACTCGGCGCTCGTGATCGGCGACAGATCGACCGACATCCCGCTCAGATCGAAGATCGTCCGGGCGAACTCGTACCAGGAGCACTGTCCGGCACTGGTGACGTGATAGAGCGCGTACGGAACCTCGCCGCGCTCCTCGCGCTCGAGCAGCGCCGCCACCGCCGCCGCCAGGTCGGCGGTCGCCGTCGGGGTCATGACCTGGTCATCGACGACCCGCACCGGGTTGCCGCTCTTGCCGAGGCGGATCATCGTCTCGACGAAGTTGCCGCCCTTGCCGCTGGCGCCGGCGACGCCGTACAGGCCGGTCGTACGGAGGACGAAATGGCGCGGACAGAAGGTGCGCACAAGCCGCTCTCCCGCCAGCTTGGACACGCCGTAGACGCTGATCGGGTTGGCCGCGTCGTCTTCGCGGTACGGGCTGCGAGCGCTGCCCTCGAAGACGTAGTCGGAGCTGAAGTGGACCAGCGTGAAGCCGAGCTCGCGGGACAGGCGGGACAGGTCGTACGGACCGGTGGCGTTGACCGCGAAGCACATCGCGGGCTCGTCCTCGCAGATGTCGACCTTGTGGTAGGCGCTGGTGTTGATGACCACGTCGGGTCGCAGGTCGGTCAGGACGCTTCGCGCCTGCTGCGGGTCGGTGACGTCCAACTCCCCGTGGGTCAAGCCGGCCACTCGAAAACCGCCCAGCACCGCGCGCAGATCGGTGCCGAGCTGCCCGTTGGTTCCGATGATGACTACGTGTCGCATGCGCGACCTGTTAGCAAATGGGCGGTAGCGAGACCAGAGACGGGACCGAAGGCGTGACCGGTGATCGGCGTGCTCGAGGTTGAACGACCTGAACGAGAGGGCTATCTATGCTTGGCCTTGGATCGTTGTTTCCCCTTCGCGAACCGTCTTGGCCGTCGCTCTTCTTCTCGTTGCGGGTGTGAGCCTTCTCTGTCTCTCCTCCGCTCTCGATGGGATCGCGCAGGAGGCGTCATCGAGCTCACATTCGGCGCGGTCGCGCGAGCGCCTGCGCCGGGGCCAGGTCGGGCTCGACGATCGCTTCGTCGAGCCCGACCCGGAGTTCCACTTCCCCGTCGAGGCTTCGGCAAAGACCATCCTGAGAACCAGCTTCGGCGTCGCAAACGAGGCGTGGCGCGACGGTCTCAAGGAGATCGAGTTCACCATCGCCTTTCGCGCCGGCAAGACTCGCACCGTGCTCTTCCACCGGAGACTGCAGAGAGGTGCCCCGAAGAGGTGGTACGACGCGGTCGTGCCACTGAGAATCGTGGACGGGCAGCGCGGAGAGATCACGCTGGAGGCCGACGTCCGGCGCGGACCGAAGTCGCTGAAGGATCGCGCCTTCTGGACCCCGCCGAGCTTCGGTCCGGCTCGCAGCGACGGCGCCCCCAACATCATCCTGGTGTCGATCGACACGCTGCGCGCCGATCATCTCGCGTCCTACGGCTACCACCGCCACACGAGCCCCAATCTCGACCGCCTCGCGAAACAAGGAGTTCTCTTCCGCCAGATGATCGCGCCGTCGAGCTGGACACTGCCCTCGCACGCGTCGATGCTCACCGGGCTCTATCCGCACCACCACGGCGCCGTCCACTTCGGCTTCCGGACCCCGATGGCGGACGAGCTCGACACGCTGGCGGAGCTCTTGTGGGACCAGGGCTACGCGACGGCGGGGTTCACCGGCGGCCTGTTCGTCAGCTCGAAAACCGGCTTCGAACAGGGCTTCGACGTCTTCCAAACCCGCAGAGGCTTCTCCGCCAACGTCGCGGCCGCGATCGACTGGATGAAGCTCACCCGAGGGCCGTTCTTCCTCTTTCTGCACACCTACGCGGTGCACCTGCCGTATGCACCACGGCCACCTTACGACACCATGTTCGATCCGCACTACCGGGGCCGTTTCGCGAGGCGGTTTACGGCGCCGAACTTCCGCGCCGTGGGTCGCGAGAAAGGCCTCGACCGGCGCACGGTCGAACACCTCGAGGCGCTCTACGACGGGGCGATTCGCCAGATGGACAAGACCTTCGACACGCTGCTGGAGTATGTGCGGTCGAGCGGCCGGGCGCGCAACACCTGCGTCATCGTCACGTCGGACCACGGCGAGCAGTTCATGGAGCACGGCCTGATGTTCCACAGACACGCCGTGCTCTACGAGCAGCTCATCCGGGTGCCGCTCATCGTCTGGTGCCCGTCCCGGTACACCGGCGGCCGGGTGATCGAGCAGCCTGTCTCCGGGGTGGACATCACCCCGACCGTGCTCGACATCGCGGCGGCGCCGATTCCGAAGAACCTCGACGGGCAGAGCCTGGTGCCGGCGTTGCTCGGGCGCAGCCTGACGGAAGAGAGACCGACCCTGAGCGAGGTCGACGCCTCGGTCGAGCGCAAAGAGGGTTCCGCGGTCGCCGTGCGGACGGCGCGCTACAAGCTCATTCGCAACACCTGGGACGCGACGCCGGTACTCTTCGATCTCGAGAAAGACCCGGAGGAAAGGCTGGACGTCGGGGCGGAGCACCCCGCGGTCGTGTCCCGCCTCAGTGCCCTCTTGCCGGCCGCCGTTCTCACCGGGCCGCGGTCGACACCGGCGAGGGCCAAGGCCCGGTCGGCCCGACCCACCCCGGATGCGGCGACGTTGGAACGTATGCGGGAGCTGGGCTACGAACCATGACTCGACGAAGGCCGGCTCCTCGGGGTAGCGTGGCGACATGATTCCCCTTCCGGCTCGCTGGCGCCGCCAGCCCGTGCTCGCCGCCATCAAACGTCTGGTGCCGGGCTCCGCCCTGCGCGCCTTCGTGGCGATCCCGCAGTACGACGGGGCGGTCGTGACCGCGCGCCGAGTTCTCAATCTCTATCTGAACCGCTGGGAGACGATCCGGCTGCGGGAAGCGACGCGCAGCTACCCCGTCAAGCTCACCATCGAGCCGACGAACATCTGTAACCTGCGCTGTCCGGCGTGCTTCACCGGCGCCGGCGAGCTCGGCCGCAAGACCGGCGCGATGCCGCTCGAGCTGTATCGACGCCTGCTCGCCGAGCTCGGCGACACCCTGTTCCAGATCGAGTTCACCAACTGGGGAGAGCCGCTCCTCGCCAAGGACTTCTGCACGATGGTTCGCGAGGCGAGCGAGCGCGGCATCTCGACGACGACGAGCACGAACTTCAGCATCCCCTTCGACGCAGCGCGCGCCGAAGCCTTGGTCGCGTCGGGCCTGGACGTGCTCGGCGTGTCGCTCGACGGCGCGCGCCAGGACACGTACGAGCAGTATCGCGTGCGCGGCGACCTGGAGACCGTCCTGCGCAACTGCCGGCTGGTCGCCGATGCCAAGAAGCGGCTGGGGACCGCGAAGCCGAAGCTGGTGTGGGAGTTTCACGTCTTCCCGCACAACGTCGACGACGTCGAAACCGCCAAGGCGATGGCCGCCGAGCTCGGCATGGACATCTCGGTCTCCAAGGGTTGGGTCATCGGCCCGGAGTGGGAGTCCGACTCCGACCAACGGTTCTTTCTCGGCAACCCCGAGCCGTTCCCGTGCCTGTTCCTCTGGCACTACGCGGTGGTCAACAACGACGGCGGCGTCGCCCCCTGCTGCGGGACGTTCTATCGGGAGGACGACATGGGGACGCTGTCGGTCCGCCCCGGCGACCCCGGCGCCGCCACCTTCCGGGAGGTCTGGAACGGCCCGCGCTTCCGCGAGGCGCGGCGGCTCTACCGCAGCCGCTCCGGCGCCTCGGAGGAGGTGCGCGGGCGCATCTGTCACGATTGCCCGAGCACGGTTCTGTGGGAGCAGTGGCGGAACCACCTCGAGGCCGGGCAGTCCGCCGAGACCTTTCGCTCCGAAGCCACCTTCAACGACGGCTTCAACTACTTCTGGCAGCGGCGGCCGGTCCGCCCCGAGCCGCGCGCCGCCCGGCGCGCCCCCGTGCCCGCGCCGCAGGCCGACCTGGCGCCGGCGACTGATCCGCCGCCCGGCGACGTCGAGCGCCGCCGAACTCCGGCGGTCGCGGCTCTGGCGCCCTCACTCGAGATAGCCGAGCGCGTGCAGAGCCTCGCGGTCCGAATCGCTCAGCTCGGCCGACCCTCCGTGCCCGGCACCGCCCCCGGCGCATCCAGCGCCCGAGACTCTTCTTCAGCTCGGCCACGTGCGGATCGTCCGCCGCATAGAGATTCTTCGTTTCCTGCGGATCGCTGCCGACGTCGTAGAGCTGGTATTCCAGATCGGGGCTCTGCCCGGGAGTCCAGATGAGCTTCCAGTCCTTCGCGAGGACGGCGCGAAATCGCCCGGCGACGTCGAATCGCACGCGGCCGCGCACGTAGTCCGGGTAGTAGGCGTGACCGCACTCGGCGAACAACGTGCACCGCCGGCGGCGTCTCTCCCCGCAGGTAGGGCAACAGGGAGCGGCCCTCGATCTGCCTCTGCCATCGGCTTCGAGACCGGGATGCCGAGCAGATCCATCATCGTGGGGACGACGTCGACGAGCGAGACCCAGGAGTCGACGACCGCGTGTCGGCGCAGAGGATCGTTCTCGCCGAGCACGATGCCCAGCGGGACTCGCAGCGTCGCGTTGTAAACGTAATCGCCGTGATCGTAGTAGAAGTCGTGCTCGCCGAGGCTCTCGCCGTGATCGGCGGCGAAGACGATCGTCCAGTCGTCTCCGAAGCGCTTGCGCAGCCAGCCGAGCAGGCGCGAGATCTGATCGTCGGCGTGTCGAACGTCGGCTGCGTAGAGGCGGCGGACGTGCGCGTTGACCGGCTCCGGCAGGTCGTTCTGGAAAACGGCCTTCACCTTGCCGAGGTCGGCCGGGTAGGCCGACTCGCCGAGGCCCCGGCGCCCGAAGTGCAGCTTGTAACGACCCGTGTAGCTCGGGTCGAACCTCTCGGCCAGATCGCGCGGCGGGAAGTACGGAACGTGGGGATCGATGTACAGGACCCAGAGGAAGATCGAGTCCTGCGCGGTCTTCGACCGCAGGCGGCGGATCACGCGATTCGTCGTCTGCACCGCGTCGGTCTCGACGAACTTGACCGAGTCGTAGACGTCGAAGCCGCGATTCAGACCGCGCCCCTCCCCGAGGACGGCGTTCGATACCACGGCGACGGTCGCGAAGCCTCTCCTCTTCAGGACCTGAGCCAGCGTGGTCACGTTCGGGCCCAGGGTGCCGAACAGGCCCCGCAGCTGGTGCGTGTGCGGGTAGCTTCCGGTGAGGAGGCTGGCGAACGCGGGAGAGGTGCGCGGAATCGGCGTCACGGCGTGCGTGAACCGGACGCCCGACGCGAGCAGCGAGTCGACGAACGGCGTCGTCGCCTCGGGAAGATCCTTGCGGCCGACGTAATCGGCCCGCAGCGTGTCGACGGTGAGCAGGAGGACGTGCCGGCGAGTCTTGGCGGCGGACTCGCCGCCGGGCGTCCGGTGACACCCGCCCACGAGCACGAGGGCCGCCGCCACGCCCGCGGCCAGCGCGGCGCGGGGAGAAATCGGAGACATCGAGAGGGACACTCCGCCACAGTCCGCGACGCCTAGCAAGCGGAGGGTCGGTCGCGCGCCCTCCCCGGGCCTTGCCCGACAGTTCCCGGTACGGCCCGGATTCGTCATTCCCGCGCAAGCGGGAATCCAGGGAGTCACCCCGCTACCTCCCCGCCTGGATGCCTGCTTTCGCAGGCATGACGGTGGCCGCGCGCTGGTGGAGCGAATCGTCGGGCAAAGCCTGCGACTTCGTCCGGGTACCGGAGTCCGCGCGGAGGGGAACGGTTGACTTCGATTCTACCGTCGGCAAGCGTACCGCGGCGTATGCAGTGGCCGGACGGAAAGCACAGGGGCGTCGCGATTCTGGCGGCCGGGCTTCCGCTGATCGGCTTCTACCTCTTCCTCTCCCTCGGGCTGTCGAGGCAGATCGACGTCACCGTGTTCCCGAGCGGCATCTACGACCTCGACGTGGACCGTATCGTGACCACGTGGACGAGTCCGGCCTTCGGCATGCGGACCGAAGTTCACCCGCTGCAGAAGCTCGCCATCGCCCCTCTCGGCATTCCACTTCGACGGCTGGCGGCTCGCTTCTTCTCGGCCCCGAAGGGCTGGTACCGACCGACCGGCAAGAGGCTCGCGCCCTGGCAGCTGCGCCGCAGGGGGTTCACGCCCCAGGGGCTGCTCGTCGCTCGCGTTCTGATTGCCTTCTTCATGACGGCGACGGTTCTGCTCACGGGCTGGCTGACGTTGCAGCTCACCGGCGGCGGGCTGGTGCCGGCGCTGCTGGCCATCGCCCTGTGCGCCTTCTCCTTCTCCTCGATGCTCCTGGGAGCCATCCCCGACTCGGCTTCGATCTCCGGTCTCGGCACCCTCGCGCCGCTCCTCTATCTGAACCACCGGTTCGACCGTCGCTTCGGCTGGGCAGAGGTCTTCGCCTGGGCCTTCCTCGGCGTCTTCTGCATCGCCTTCACGATCACGCAGGTCATGCACTGGCTCATCGCCCTCGGCACACGCGCCTTCCTGGCGCTCCGCTCGCGACGCGACGTTCCGCCCCGACGGACCATCGCCCGTCTCTCGCTCCGGGTCGCCGTCCTCGCGCTGCTCTTCGTCTCTCTTACGTGGGGTGGCCTGATCCTCCAGAGCCGGGTCTACCCGGGCACCTGGATGCACGTCGACAACCTCGAGAGGGAGCAGAAGTTTCTGCGTGCGGGCGAGCTCGAGCAAACCCCCGTCACGCAGATCACCCGACTGGCAATCCACTTCCTCGGCTACGACTTCGCGGCGCCGTACCCGACCTATTCGTCCTTTCTTTCCTGGATGCTCGGGTATTGGTCCCTGTCCCTGGAGGAAGTGCGTCTCCGCAACTGGCAATGGTTCCTGTGGCCGATCGCCGCGTTCCTGATTGTCGCGATCGCCGCGGCGGCCGCGGGTCTCCGGCGCGCCGACCGCCGCTTCCTGGCGCCCGTCCTGTGCATCGGAGGACAGTTCGCGCTCCATCTCCTCTACGGCCGGGAGTACGTCCTGTACTCCCCCAACTGGCACGGTGTCGTGGTGGCCGTGCTCGTCGCGTCCTGCTGGAACGCGTTCATTCGACACCGGCGAGCGCTCTCCTATGCCTTCGTCGTGCTGGCGCTGGCATTGCTGGCCAACAACCTCGCCGTGCTCAATCGCACCTACCGGGAGGTCGAGGGCGGGCTGTGGCTCGGCAACCGCGACGCCGACGGGAGGCTGCTCGAGAAGTGATCCGCGCCGCGTGCGCCGCGGGTCGGGTCAGCGGAAGGAGAAGCTCTTCGAGCGCGGGTCGGCGAGCCACTCGGCCAGGGTCGGCGCCTTCGTGTCCTTCTCCGAGACGATGGCGGGGATCTTCGGCCAGGCGATCCCGAGAGCCGGGTCGTCCCAGCGGATGCCGCCCTCGCCGCCGACGCCGTGCGCGGCGGTGCATTCGTAGAGGACGATGGAGTGGTCCTCGAGGGCGAAGGTGCCGTGCGCAAAGCCCGGCGGAACCCAGATGATCCGATGGTTGCGGTCGCTGAGCTCGACCGCGACGTGATCTCCCAGCGTCGGCGACCCGTGGCGGACGTCGACGACGACGTCGACGATGGCGCCGTGAATGCAGCGCACGTACTTGCCCATCGGCGGAGCCCACTGGAAATGAAGACCGCGCACGACGCCGCGCTTGGACACCGTCTGGATCGCCTGGTGGAAGTCCGCCGGGATGCCGGCCGCCTCGAGATCCTTGCGCACCCACGACTGCAGCAGAAAGCCCCGCTCGTCGGGGAAGTGCTTGGCGGTGACGACCTTGATTCCCGGCATCCGTTCTGGCTCGATCAACATGGCGTTCTCCGGTGCTCCTTTCCCGCAGCGCGATCCCGCGTCCTTATTCACGATGGGCGCGGACAGGTCAACCGAGGGGCAGCGGGCTTCAGTTCACCCCCGGGCTGCGCGGATCATTCGAGCTGAGAAACACACGGACTTCCGGAACAGGCTGAGGCTGAGGCTCAGGCTCGGGCTGAGGACGGTGCGCGCTTCGCGCGGTCTTTGGGATCGATCCCCAGCCTCAGCCTCGGTCCTCCTCAGCCTGAGCCTCAGCCGTAGCCTCAGCCTCGGTCTTCGGAAGGCTCAGGCTGAGGCTGAGTTCAAGCCTGCCTCTGAGCGACGATGAACATCTGCTTGCCGAGCAGGCGGTGCAGCGGCGGGCACCGCAGATAGGCTCGCACCAGGATCGGCCACTGCGGCAGCGCGCTCTTGGTCGTATACGGAAGGAACTGCGGGCGCACCTCGCTCGCGTGGAAGCCGCACATCTCCAGGGCCTCGACCATCGACTTGTGGCTGAGCGGCAGGTGATGGTCGAAGAAGTCCCAGTACTCGCGGTAGGCGTAGTGGATGTTCGGCTGCAGGATCAGGATGCGGCCGCCGGGACGCAGCACGCGATGCGCCTCGCCGAGCGTGGCCAGCAGCAGGTCCTTGCTGGTCATGTGCTCGAAGAAGTTGCTGGCGAAGACGACGTCGACCGCACCGCTGCCCATCCAGGACAGCTCGTGGGCGGGACCGCAGTGCACCTGCACGCCGGGGGCGGCGAGCTCGCGCACCTGCTCGTCGGCGTCGACGGCCCACTTCTCGCGGCAGCGGATGTGGTTGATGAACTCGCAGAACCCGGCCCCCATGTCGAGCACGGCGTCGGACTCCTGCACGTAGCGCTGGAAGAAGTCCGCGCACAGGATCTCCCAGACGCGCGCCTTGGCGCGGCGCTCGGCGGGATCAAAGCGCTGTTCGTACAGCCCGCGCCCGCCCACGCCACAGTCCTCTGGTCAGCGCCAGCCGATACCAGCGCAAGTAGTGCGGCAGCCACTTCATCAGCCGGAAGTTGGACTGTCCCTGCTCGCGATCGCGCCACGTCGTCGGCACCTCGGTGACGCGGTACCCGGCCAGAAACGCCTTCACGGTGATCTCCAACGAGATCTCGAAGCCGTGCGCGCTCTCGATCTCGATGTGCTCGAGCAGAGAGCGGCGGTACATCTTGAAGGCGCTGGTCGGATCCGACGTCGGCAGCCCGATCAGCAGATGAAGGGAACGTCCCGCGCTGCGGGAGAGGAACGTCTTCAACGGCGGGCCGCCGAGCTGCCGGCCGCCGCTCATGTAGCGAGAAGCGGCCACCAGGTCGTACCCGTCCCGCTCGATCTTCTCCAGCATGGGGGCGAAGTCGTCCGGCTCGTCCGAGGCGTCCGCCATGGTCACCAGCACGGCCTCTCCCCGCGCCGCGGCGAAGCCGGCGCGCAGGGCCAGCGCCGGGCCGCGCCCGAGCCGGTTGTGCACGGCGCGGACCTGCGGGTAGGTCCGGCGCAGGTCTTCGGCCACCGCCACGGTCGGATCGTCCTCCTCGTCGTGCACGACCAGGATCTCGTTCGGCCGCGGTGCCCGCTCGGCGGCGGTCGCGATCGTCTGCCGCGCCGCTTCGCCCTCCCGATAGACGGGGATCACGACCGACAGGCGCATCGGGAAGACCAGAGGCGTGACCGGTGACCGGTGACCGGTGACCGGTGGGGGATGGACGGCGGACGACGGCCCGTCGATCGACGGCGACGAGGGATCACGTGCGCCTCAGGCATGGCCGAAACCGATCACCGGCGCACCCGCTCACTGGCCCACCGGCTCACTCAAGGAGAAGACGATGCGGCCGGTGCCCAGCATGTTCCAGATGTCGCAGACGACCGCGTCGGGGCGGGTGCGCTGGCGCAGGAAGTCGAGGTCGACCTCGCGGTAGGCGTCGTGGTTCATCGCGAAGAAGACGAAGTCGGCATCGCGCAGGGCGTCCTCCAGC
This sequence comes from uncultured bacterium, assembly GCA_963721115.1. Lineage (GTDB taxonomy): Bacteria > Desulfobacterota > Binatia > HRBIN30 > CADEER01 > CAVRIA01. Next base: position 246,900 of record CAVRIA010000006.1, on the reverse strand, counting down.
GGCTCCGAGGGGATGAGCGGGTCGTGCATGTGGACCTCGGCGCCCTCGGTCAACAGGATCTTGCGCAGCTTGAAGGCCAGTGAGTTGCGTATGTCGTCGATGTTCTTCTTGAAGGCGAGGCCGAGGATCGCGGTCTTGGTGCCGTCGATGGGCCTGCGGCCGCGCGCCTGCTCGACCAGGTAGGCGGGAACCGTCTCGTGGATCTTCCAGGCGCTGGCGATGAGCTCGTTGTAGGGGATCTTGCCGGTGAGGAAGAAGCCGTCCTTGTAGAGGCACGGGCCGCCGGTGAGGCCCGGGGCCTTCAGGCCGCCGCGCTTGTAGCCGGTGTTGACCGCCTCCAGGATGGGGTAGATGTCGCGCCCGTGCTGGGCGGCGATCATCATGAACTCGTTCGACACGGCGAAGTCGATGTAGCGATACATGTTGCAGAACAGCTTCGACAGCTCGGCGCTGCGGGAATCGACGGTGAGGACGGTCGGCGTCACGATGCGAAAGAAGCTCGCCGCCCGCTCGCTGCTCGCCGGCTCGACGCCGCCGACGATCTGCGGCACCTCGGGAAGCTCGCTGAAGGACTTCCCCTCCGCGATGCGCTCCGGACAGAAGGCCAGGAAGAGATCGTGGCCGATGCGGAACGACGTGCTGCGCTCGATGAGGCGGCCGAGGTGCTCCGTGGCCCCCGGCGCCACCGTGCTGCGCAGCACCAGAAGCTGTCCGGCGTGCAGGTGCGGCAAGGCGGAGCGCAGCAGGTTCTCGATCGGCAGGAACACCGGGTTGTTGAAATCGTCGACCGGCGTCCCCAGGGTGATGATGACGGTCTCCACCTCGCGCAACGCCACGAGGTCGGCGCCCGGGAAGAAGCGCTCGTTCAGGTGCGCCGAGAGCGCTTCCTGGCCGCCCTCCTCGCGAAAGGGCATGCGCCCCTCGCGCAGCGCCTCGAGCACGCTCGGGTTGGCGTCGATGCCGCGAACCGTGCAACCGCGATGCGCCAGGAAGAGCGCGAAGGGCAGGCCGACGCGCCCCAGCCCGATCACGGCGACGGTCGAGGACATGCGTTCACTGTCTCCCGCGCGCCGCGGCGACCGCCTCGCGAAGGCCCTCGTCGAAGGTGATCTGCGGCTCCCAGCCGAGCATCCGTTTCGCCTTCGATCCGTCCGGCACGCGGCGCCGGATGTCGGAAGGGAAGCCCTTCACGTGCTTCACCTCGAAGGCCCGATCCGGAGCGCAGAGGGCGTGGATGCGGCGCGCCAGGTCCAGCATCGTCGTCTCCTCGCTGGTCCCGAGGTTGAAGTCCTCGTTCACCGCCTTCTCGCTCTCCATGGCCATGACGATGCCGCGCGCGATGTCGCGGACGTGCGTGAAGCAGCGCGTCTGCCTGCCGTCGCCGAGCAGCTCGAGGGGGTGCTGGCCGCCGAGGACCTTCTTCACCAGATCGGGAATCACGTGCGCGTCCCCGACCTGCTCGCCCGCCTCTTCCTCCGGCCCGATGGCGTTGAACGGCCGGGCGATCGTGTAGCGCAGCCCGTGCTGGTCGCGATAGGCGCGGCAGTACCATTCGCCGACGAGCTTGCTGAAGCCGTACGCGGTGAACGGCGGCGGGATGGACAGGAGATCCTCTTCGCGGCTCGGGAAGCTGGTCGCGGACTCGAAGACCATCGACGACGAGACGAAGATCATCCGCTCCAGCCCGTGCTTCACGGCCGCCTCGAAGGTGCTCGTGTAGATCTGGTTGTTCTCGCCCAGGATCGTCGCCGGCACGCGGTGGAAGTATCCGATGCCGCCGATCTTGGCGGCCAGATTGATGCACACGCGCGCGCCGCGGAAGGAGTCGAGGGCGGTCTTCGGCTCGGCGAGGTCGGCGCGCACGAACTCCACTCCGTCGGGCACCCGGCTCGACGGCTTGCTCATGTTGTCGACGACGCGCACCGGATACCCCTTGGCGAGGAGCTGGCGCACCACTTCGCTACCAATGAAGCCACATCCACCGGTCACCAGGATCATTCTCTCTCCCTTGTGAAAAATTGCGCGGACCTTAGTCCCGCCCCCAGTTGTGGGTCAAGCGCGGCCCCGCGAGGGCCGGCTCCGCGCCTCATCCGGCGCGCACGGGGCTTGTCGTCGCACTTCCGTCCAATAGAACTCATGCTGCTCGAGCGAATTTCAAACGGAAATCCCCATGCCTCGCCTGCGCGCCGGCATCCGGCGCTCGGCTGTCACTGAGCGGGCTTCGACGGAGCGGGCGTGCTCGGGGGCGCTCGCCGGCGTTCCGGCCGGCTGCGCCCGAGCTCGTACGTGACGCGCATCTCGACCACGGGCATGGCGGTGAACTTCTTGAGCTCGTAGCGCCAGGTGACCGTGTTCCCCGCCGTCTCGGTGGCGTTGGAGTCGACGACCTTTCCCGGGCAGGTGGAGGACGAACGTCATGTCCTTCCCCAGGTAAGCCACCATCTCGTCGGGCAGCTCGCTCGGGTTCTTGTTCGTGAACTTCGCCTCGAGCTTGCGGACCATGCCGTCCTCGGCGAGCGCGAAGGTCGCGTTCTTGAAGAACTCGACCGTCGACAGCGCCTTCACATCGTCGAACTGGATCTGGAAGGTCGCCCACTTGTCCGGAGCCACCTCGGCACTGACCAGCTTCACGCGCGGGCTCTCCAGGCGCTTCTTGGCGGATTCGAGCTGCACCTCGTTCGTCAGCCGGTACTTGATGGTCATCGTACCGCCGCCCTTGGCGTCCAGAGAAGTGTCCGAGCAGGCACCCCGCCAGGAGGCAGAGGGCCAGACAGAGAGGCACGCAGCGGAGAAGGTGCCTCGCAAACGTCCGCTTCGGCGAGGGAAAGGGGCTCACGGGAGGTTCTCCGTACTCGACCACATCCCGGCTGTCAAATTGACCTCGCCGGCCGCCGGCGTCAGTGATTGACCCAGCGGTCGGCGCGGCGGAAGAGGCGGCGCAGCGGCCCCGGCGCCTGCTCGTTGCGCCTCAACCGCGACGCGACGCGATGCACGATACGGCGCCGGCGTGCGTCGTCTCCGCACAGCCGCGGCATCCATTCCCCCTCCGCCCGCGGCTCGGGAAATCGAACCGGGTAGAGGATGGGCACGCCGTACTCGCCCGCGAACTCCGTCCCGCACGCCGCGCAGCGAACCCCTGCTCCGTCCCGTTCGAGCGCACCGAGACAGTCCGGGCAGCGCAGCCGGGCGAGCAGATCGCCGGCGATCGGCCGCTCGCGCTCGGCGAAGAGGGCGGTTCCGTCGCGGATCCGATCCACCAGCCGGTAGCCGGCGGCCTGCCCGGCGCCGGTTTGCTCGATCAGCCAGCGAGCCAGGTCGCGGTCATGGCCGGCTGGGGGCAGAACCTCGGCCCCGGACTTCGCCTTGACGAGGAGGATGCCCATGGCGCCCGCCCGGTGGTCGCCCACCTCTACCGCCCTGCAGAGTGCGTCCGCGAATGCGTCGGCGTCGCTCAGCTGGGCGTACGCCGCCTCCTGCGCGGCCGGCGGCCCGAACGAGCTGGCGGGCAGGCCTCCGTCGTAGAAGAGGTTCTCGTGGCGCCAGTCCGCTCCGAAGATGGCCTCCAGCTCGTGCAGGAGAAAGAAGTTCCGTTCGACGTGAGGATGCGTCGGATCGACGCGCAGGTGCGACAGCAGCCGTTGCCAGCGCCCGGGCGAGAGCGCCTCCAGGCTGGTCATCACGACGTACCTGCGCGCCACGCGCAGCAGCTCCGCGATGGCCTCGACCGGTCGCACCAGGTGCTCGAGCACCTCCGAGGACAGCACGACGTCGAAGGTGTCGTCGGCAAACGGCAGGCGCGCGATGTTCAGCGTCACGGCGTGATCGAGCCTGCCGTGCTCGGCGCCGCCGTAGGGGAGGTTCATCGAGTGGGCGAAGTCCGAGAAGTAGGCGGGCACGCCGTAGCGCGCCCGCACCAGATTGGGATACTGGTCGAAGCCCGACCCGACGTCGATGAAGCTCTCGAAGCGGAAGCGGTCGAGCCAGCGAAAGATCTTGAGCTTGCGCTGCACTTCCTGGAAGCCGTACGGGTTCAGGCGCCGCAGCCGGCCGTTGCGGTCGAATACGCCCTGGCTCGCGTCGGGCAGATTGGCGATGGCCGAGAGGTAATTCCCCTCCAACCAGTGCCGAGTCCGCTCCTCGATCGCGTTTCTCGAGTAGGCCTCGCCCATCGGTCGATCCTCTCAGAAACGCATCTCGAGGCCAAGCGAGATCGCCCTCCGCCGGCCGATTGAGCGTCGCGCGGGTGGCCGCTATAGGACTCCCGTGAGACCGCCCGCTCCTGCCGCCGCCTCGCCGGTGACCTGGCTGTTGGCGATCGTCCTCCTGGCGGGGATCGACGCCGCGGTGACGCGCACGTCGCTGCTGTGGGGCAAGACGAGCACCTGGGTGAAGAGCGGCATCGAACGGGTGTACGTGTGGCAAACCTACGACGTGGCGCGCAAGCTCTACTACCCGCGCCGCCGGGCCGCGGTGCGCGTCGTCCTCCTGGGCAACTCGCGCATCTGGTTTCCGGCCCGCCAGCCCTTCGTCGAGCGGGCGCTGCACCGGCTCGACCCGCGGCTCGACGTCCGCGTCGACAACCTCGCCATCTTCGGGGCGCACGTCGGGGACATGGAGATCATCTCCCGCCACCTCGATCGCGTGAAGCCGCAGGTGGTCGTCGTCGCCCTCGGCCCCGCCGACCTGGTTCCCACCAGCTGGGGCAAGATCGTCAACGCGACCGGCGAGCTGCTGGACGTCGGCTGGCGGGACGGCCCGATCCCGCCGGCGAACGAGACGGCGCGCGTCAACCGTTGGCTGAAGACCGTCTGGCCCCTCTACTGCTTCCGGCGCTTCGTGCGCCAGCGCATCGAGGACGGGCTCTTCCCGTATCCGGAGGACACCGAGTTCCCCGACCACTTCGCCTCGCGGCAGGACTACTTCGACTTCGTCAACGACAAGAAACGCGCCGCCATGGTCGGCGATCTGTACGCGGCCTGGCGCCGCCATCCGACCCTGGCCGGCTTCGTCGATTTTCTGGGCGGGAAGAAGGGCCGCTTCGGGTTCACCGAGCCCGTCCCGCCGCCCGAGACGCTGACGCTGCACAGCCCCGGGGTCCTCGCCCTCGACCGGCTGCTCGCCCGCGTATCCCGGCAGGCACCGGACAGCTTCGTTCTCCTGATGCCCGAGAACCCGCTGCTGGACGACGACACCGAGGGCCTCTACCACCGCATCGGCTTCTCCGATCACGGAGCCGAGCTGATCCGCCGCGTCGCCGCTCGCTACCACGTTCGCGTCGTCGACGGCCGGCACTGGATGCCGGCCGACCGCTTCGTCGACTTCGTCCACGTGTTCCCCGACGTCAGCGGCTTCCAAGACCTGCTCGCCAAGGAGATTCTGCATGCCCTCCACTCCTGAGATCCCCCCCTCGGCCGGCGCGATCTTGCTGCGCGCCCTGTTGTACGCGCTCGCCATCGCGGCGCTGGTCGTGTTCGCGCCCGGAAACGAGCACGTGTTCATCTACCAGGGATTCTGAGGATCGTGCGCAAGCTCGTATGCGCATCGCTCGCCTGCCTCGCGCTCGTCCCGCTCTCGTGCGATCGCGAGCCGGGCGCGCGCCGACCGCCCAACGTGCTGGTGATCGTGGTCGACACGCTGCGAGCGGACCGCCTCGGAGCATACGGCAACGGGCGCGGCCTCACCCCCTTCCTCGACGGCCTGGCCGCGCGCGGGACCGTGTTCGCCCACGCCTACGCCGCGAGCTCCTGGACGTGCCCTTCCGTCGCTTCGCTGCTGACTTCCCGTTTCCCGTCGCAAACCCACATCGTGAGCTTCGCCTCCCGGCTCGCCGACGACGAGATCACCTTCGCCGAGAAGCTCCGGCCGCTGCGCTACCTGGCGGGCGGATTCTCGGCGAACTTCCGGCTCCTCGGGTCGCTCGGCTACGCGCAGGGCTTCGACCACTGGCAGGCGGAGATGCGCAAGGGCGGCGACCTCTCCGGCACCGAGCTGCGCGCGCAGGCGCTCGGCTGGCTGGACCGCGTCTGGAACCGCTCCTCGCCGCGCCCGGCGCTCCTCTACCTGCAGTACATGGAGCCGCACGCCCCCTACGATCCGCCAGAGCCGTTCCGCGCTCGCTACGCGCCGGGCGCCGACGACGAGCACCGCGGCACGAAGCTGAACGACGAGCTGGTCTCGCTGCGCTGGTACCTGCTCACCAAGGACGACGTGCAGCTACTCCAATCCCTCTACGATGCCGAGGTGGCCGCGGTCGACGCGCAGCTGCGGCAGCTGTTCGCCGAGCTCGAGTGGCGCGGCTTCCTGGACGACGCCTTCGTCGTCGTCACGGCCGATCACGGCGAGGAGTTCTGGGACCACGGCAACCTCACGCACGGCATCACGCTCTACAACGAGAGCGTCCGCGTTCCCCTTCTCGTCCTCGGTCCCGGCGTGGCGAAGGGCCGGCGGGTCGAGGAAAACGTGTCGCTCGTCGATCTGGCGCCGACCCTGATCGATCTGCTCGGGCTGCCGCGCGAGCCGCGCTTCGAAGGACGATCCCTGGCCGGGCTCTTGCGCGGCGCCGGCGCGCCGGCGGCGGAGGGAACCGAGCCCGAGATCGTCTTGCAGCTGGAGGCGACCGGCTACGGCATGGATACCCGCGAGCAGGTGGCGGGCATCGTCCGCGGCACGACCAAGGTGCTGCTCCGGAGCAACGGCCTGACCGAAGCGTACGACCTGGCGAAAGACCCCGGCGAGCACGACTCGAACGCCGGCGACCTGCCGCGCCAGGCGGCCCGTCTCGTCGAGGATCTGCAACGCAGGCAGGCGGCTCTGCTGCAGAGCGCGGGCGCGAAGGCGGAGCGCGCCCCGCTCGACGACGCCACGCGCGAGAAGCTGCGCGCCCTCGGGTATCACTTCTGAGAGCCGAAGGCGGAGAAAAGGCAACCACGAAGGTCGCGAAGATGGAATTTGATGGACTGTCGAACCGGCATTGCGGATCGCATCACCTTCGCCCAGAGCTGCCGTTCTCCCCTTCGTGATCTTCGTGTCCTTCGTGGTTGCATTTCAGATCTACCGGCGCTCACCGCTCGAAGATCACCGCGTTCGCCGGCTCCGTTCCGACCGCGATGCGGAGCACCATCTCGTTGGTACGCGTGTCGACCTTGGCGACGTTGTTCGAGTTCTCCTGAACGACGTACAGGAACCGCCCGTCCGACGTGATCGCGCTGTAGGTCGGCCAGTTGCCGAAGGACAGCGCGTCCGAGACGGCGCCGGTCTCGTAGTTGAGCCTGTAGACCTGATCGTCGAAGCTGTCCATCGAGTAGACGACGGGCTCGGTGGGGTGAATCACCAACCCGTAGCCGGTATCGACGGGGAAAGTGTGCAGCGCCTCGAGGGTCTCGGTGTCGATCACCGTGACCGTGCTGTCGTCGAAGCTGGCGGCGAGCAGGCGGCTGCCGTCCCTGCTCAGGACGACCCCGGTCGGGAAGCGTCCGACCGGCACGCGGCGAACGATCCGGCGCGTGCTCGTGTCGACCACCAGCACGGCCCCCTTGGTTTCGTGCAGGGTGACGTAGAGCCGGCGGCCGTCCGGCGACAGCGCGAGTCGGGTCGGCTGGCCCGGCGTGGCGATCGAGTCGAAGGCGGCTTTCCCAGCCTCGACGTCCAGAATGTCGATTTTCTTCTCGCGTGGGCTGGTCACGTAGAGAAGCTTCCCGTCGGCGCTGAACGAAACCGCCTCGGGACCCGTGCTGCACGGAAGGGTGCCGAGGATCTTCATCCGCACCGGGTCGATCAGCGTGACGTGAGAGGAGGTGCCGTTGGCCACGGCCACGAGCGGCGGGTCGTTGCGCAGCGCCAGCCCCTCGGGCGAATCGCCGACGTGGAGCACCTTCACCTCGTGCTCCGGATCCCCCTCGATCACCGACACGGTGTCGTCGCGGTAGTTGCTGACGAACAACCGCATCTTCGGCCCGCCTCCCAGCCCGACGAGGGCGCAGCCCGGAACCGACAGCGCGGCGGCGACCGCGCCCAAGACGAGAATCAGAGTGCTTCTTCCGATCGAAGGCATCGATTGACCTCCCGAAAGCCTATCTCTGTGGCCTCGCAGGGCGGGCGAAGTCAACCCGTGTCCGGCGCCAACGGTCCCCTTCGTCCGCCCCGGAGGCGCGTTTGCTTTCGCGCTGCCGCGCTGTCAGGTTGAATGCTTTCGGAGACGGGAGCGATGCGGCTCATGGAGAAGGCCGAGCGCGGCATCGGAGCCCCGACCTGCGAAGGACGGAGATGACCGATCCACATCCCGGCGAGCAATCGGCGCCCGAGCAGCCCGGCGCCGGACGGACGACCGAGCCGCGCGAGCTCGCCGGCGCGGAGCTGCAGCTCGACTGGGACGTCGGCAACTTGGAGAACGCCTGGCCGACCTGGCTGGACACTCGCTACCTCATGTACCGCGTCGGCGTGGAGCCGAGCGAGGTGACTGCGCGGGCGGAAGGCGGCCGGGTTCTGGAAGTCGCGGCGGCCGAGGCCATCCATTCGTGCAAGCTCAATCTGAAGGGAATGGAGAGCTTCGTGGTCGAGCCTTCGCTGGCGATGCTCGACCGGGCGAAGCAGCGCATCGCCGAGTACGGCGCCCGTGTCACGCTCATCCGCGGCATCTGCGAGACGCTGCCGCTCGCCGATCAGACCTTCGACCGCGTCCTGATCGACTCCGCCATGGACCATCTGGCGAACCCGGAGCTCAGCGCGCGGGAGATGACGCGCGTGCTCAAACCCGACGGCCGCCTGGTGATCACCTTCGTGAACTACGGCGGCTTCAGCGCCCGCGCCAGCCGTCTCCTGTACCGCATCGCCCGCCGCGCCCACCTTCCGGGCGCCGCCGGTCACTTCTCGTGGGACAGCCCGGTCCCGGTCGAGCACACCTTCGAGTGCACGTTCCCTCGCATGCATCGCATCTGCGATCCCCACCTGGTGTTGGATCACGCCTTCGGCATCTCCTTGCTGTGGGGCTTCCCCGGCTGGGGCCGCTTCCTGGGGCTCTTTCCGGAGCGCTTCGGTCTGGGGGTGGTATACCTGCTCGACCGTCTGGCGTATCGCCTGCCGTCGATGTCGGATTTCGTCGTCGCTGTGTGGCGGCCGCGCCCTCCGGCCAGTACTTCGGCACACGCCCGGCCGTCGAGCGAGGCCGGACCGGCCAGCGAATTCGCCGTGCAGCCCACCGACGTCGTCTATCCGGGCAAGGCACAGGTCGAGGCGGACTATTGGGGTCAGTACCAATTCGGCAGCGGCTGCTTCGCCCTGACGCCGCCCCGCGATCGCCGCGTGAACCAGGCGTACACGGGCGATCCCGAGCGGTCCTGGATCGAGGACCTGCTCTCCCGCGGGCCGTTCGAAAGGGCGGCGGTCCTGGGCTGCGACGAGGGCGGATGGGAGCGCCTCTGGCTGCACAGGGGCGGCAGCGAACGGCTCGACGTGTACGAGCTCAGCCCCGGGGTGATCCGCAAGGTGCGCGAGGGCCTCGGTCTCGGGTGGTGGGAGGCGAACGGGCCGCGACGGCGGGTACGCTTCATCCGGGCCGATCTCAACTTCGCCCGGCTGCCGGCCGAGCGCTACGACGTCGTCTGGTCCAGCGGCTGCCTGCACCACATCGTCAACCTGGAGCACCTCTTCGCCGAGGTCGAGCGGTCGCTGCGGCCGGGCGGCCTCTTCGCCCTGCGCGACTTCGTCGGCGAGCGCCGCATGCGCTTCGCGCCGGAGCGCCTGGCACGCATCAACTCGCTGATCCGCGAGGTGCCGCCGCGCTGGCGCCGGATCGACGCCGTCGAGCCGCCGCGGCTCGATACTCTCAGCCCGTTCTGCGCCGTGCGCTCCAACGAGATCGTCGCCTTGGCCAAAGCGCGCTTCGACGTCGTCCGCGAGGGCTACGCCGGGGCCCTGTTCCCTCTTGTCCTTCGCCGTCGACATGACGGCGATCGAACGCGAGGCGCCGGATCTCGCCGCCCGTCTCGACGCCGCCGAAGTGGAGGCGGTGCGCGAGGGCGTTCCGCCTTGCGCCGCCTACGCGGTGTTCCGCAAGCGCGCCTGACCCGTCATCGGTCCGCCGCCGCGGCGTCGCGCGCGCCCATCTTCGACAGGATCGGATCGAGGGCGCGTCCCACCGCCTGCGCGATGCGCGCCTGGCCCTCGGCGGTCGGGTGCAGCGAGTCGAAGAAGAGCTCGGGGGGCAACAGGTCGTGCAGATCGAGGTACGAGAGGCCGCGCGCACGCGTCTCGTCGGCCATCCACTGCACGAAGCTCTGCAGGGCGGCGTTCGTGAAGCGGATGTTGTAGCAGACGTCGATCGGCTCATGCGCGACCGGCTGGTTGACGACCAGGACCTCGATGCCCCGCTTCTCGTGCAGCTCCTGCAGGTACGACGAGGACGTTCCACTTTTCCCAGTTGCTCAGGTTCGTCGCCGTCTTCCACTCGGTGTCGGAGCAGTCGTATTTCATCTTGCGCTTTCTCTTCCCCGGGTCGAACGGCGGCAACGGCGAGTTGAAACGCTGGAAGAACCACTCGGCCCCGGCGCGCGCGGTGGCGCGCAGGAACGCGCCCACCTCACGCAGCGACTCGACCGCCGCGGCGGGATCCGGATGCTCGAGAAAATACTTCCCGTAGAGCCGGAACGGCTCCTCGAGCCCGGGCGGCGGATCGGCGATCAGCTCCGACATGGCGGCGCGGTTGCTGTCGAAGAACTGCACGAGCATCGCGTACGGCATGGGGGCGATGTGCGCCAGATCGTCGAGCGACAGCGGATAGACGATGACGTCCGGCTTGTAGGCGAGCGCCTCGTGCAGGATCAGCACGTCGCGGACCTGATAGGTCGTGACGAAGCCCAGGTTGTACAGATGGGCCGGAATCCCGCGCTCGGCGAAGTGGCGATTGAGGAGGCCGCCGAACGTCTTCTCGACGTCGAGGGGGAAGCCGAGGACGGCGCTGTTGCCGAGCAGCACGATACGGCGTTCGGCCGGCCGCAGCAGCGGTCGCCAGCAGAGCTCGTGCTGGCGCAGCAGGAGCGGGAGCCAGAAGATGTGCGGCGGCGTCAGCGGCTGCAGCCTCTGGCCACCTTCGAACACCGGCGGCAGGCAGAGCCACGGCCGCGCCTCGGCTCGCCGCGCGCCGGCCGCCAGGGCGCCTGCCAGCGCGAGCGCGAAGAGGAGCGCCGTGGTACTCGAAAGCTCAGAACGCGACATAGATGAACTGTGGCGCGTTGCTCTTCCACATCGCGACGACCGCGAGCAGCAGGAGCGCGTACCACGCCACCACGGCGACCGTTCTCAACCGACGTAGGACCATCGCAACAATCCCTCGCTCATGTGAAACACCGTGCCCAGCGGGTAGAAGAAGAGGAGCCAACCGTAGGTGACGTAGGAATAGCAGATCAACCAACCGAAGAGCCGCGGCGCCCAGCCGTCGCCGAACAGGGACGGCCACAGGCGGCGCACGCCGGCCTCGGCGGCCAACCCGGCGCCGTGGTACAGACCCCAGAGGGCGAAGTTCCACGCCGCGCCGTGCCACAGCCCGCACAGGATCATCGCCGTCACCAGGTTGAAGGCGCGGTGGGCCCGGTTCCCTCCCAGCGGGATGTAGATGTAGTCGCGAATCCACGTGCTCAGGCTCATGTGCCAGCGGCGCCAGAACTCGCGCAGGTCGGTCGAGAAGTAGGGCCGGTCGAAGTTTTCCGGCACGCGCAGATTCAGGAGCTGCGCCAGGCCGATGGCGATGTCGGAGTAACCGCTGAAGTCGTAGTAGATGCGAAAGCCCTGCAGCACCGCCAGGGCGATGACGATCGGGGCGTTGTACTGGGAGGGCCCGTCGAGGACCTTGATCGCCTCGACGGTGAGGTCGGCGATGCAGACCTTCTTGAACAGCCCGCGGATGACGCGCCGGGCCCCCGCCCACGCCCCGGCACTGCTCGGGTTGCGCAGCGCGGCGAGCTGCGGGACGAACTCCGGGAAGCGCTTGATCGGTCCCGCCGCCAGGCAGGGAAAGAAGATCGAGAAGACAGCGAAGTGGAAGGGGTTGCGGATCGGCGCCCGCTTCTTCACCCGCACTTCATACAAATAGTGGACGAACTCGAAGGTGAAGAAGGAGATGCCGAGCGGAGCCGCCGGCTGGCGCCAGCTCGTCAGCCACGGCGGCAGGGACACGTGCACGGCGGAGAGCGCCGCCACCCCGTTTCCCAGCACGAAGCCCTGGTACTTGTAGAACGCCAGCGCGGCCACCAGAACCATCCACATCGCATGGAACAGCCAGCGGCCCGACTCGCCGCTCACCGCCTGGGCGACGAAGAACGTCACCGTGGCGAGGACGATGATCGGCGCCATCCCGGCGGGGCCGGCGAAGTGGTAGTGGAAGACGGCGCTCGCCGCCAGCAGCCAGTACAGCTTGAACCGCTGCGGGCACAGCCAGTACACGGGCACCGCCACGGCGGCGAACACCCAGAACCAAATGGCGAGAAACAGCACGGTCCAGCAGCCGTCGGAGAAGCCGGAGGGCCGACCCTACTCCTGGTAGCCGAGCGCCCGCATGCGCTCCCGGGTCTCTTCGTCCATTTCGCGAGTCGATGCCGGAGCCGCGCGCTCGGTGACGTGAGCCACGAAGCCCGCCAGTCGCGCCGAAAGGCGCGAACGGGTCTCCTCGGTGAGCGCATCGGGGTTGGTCTCTCCGGGGTCCTTGGCGAGATCGTAGAACTCGCGCTGGCCGTCGACGTCGGTGATCAGCTTGCTCGCTTTCGTGATCACCGTCCGCTCGTGGGGGCGCTGGCGCTGCTCTCCGTTCTTGATGAGCTCGCTGAACGCGACACCGGTCGCCGGCACCGCCGAGCTCGCGGCCTCATTCGCGGCGGGAGCGCCGAACGGCCACCGCGAACGCCGCGGCAGGCCCATGACAGCGCGCAGGGAACCTCCTTCGAAGGAGGGGGGAGCGGCGATCCCCGCCAGATCGAGCAGGGTCGGCGCCACATCCGTCAGCGATACGATCGGCTCGATCGGCACGCCCGTGCGGTGGCCGGGCACGAGGACGATCAACGGCACGCGCAGCACTTCCTCGAACAGGGTCTGGTGATGTCCGACGATGCCGTGCTCGTAAAACTCCTCGCCGTGATCCGCGACCAGGACCACGATGCCGTTGTCGAGGAAGTGGCGCTCGGCGAGCGCGGCGAAGAGGTTGCGCAGCTCCGCGTCGAGGCTCGTCACCTCGGCGTCGTACAAATCCCGGATCTGGCGCACCATCTCGTCCGAGAAGGTGCCGAGGTTGGGGATTCGCATGCGCGCGTTGACGGCTTCCAGATCGGGTTGCGGGCGTCCCTGCAGCACGCGGTCCACGTCCGCCTGGGGGGGATCGTAGGGAGCGTGCGGCTCCATGTAGTGCAGGTAGAGGAACACCGGCTTCCCCGGCTGATCGCGGCGCACGCCGTCCAGCCAGGCGAGCGCCTCGCGATCGATGCGCGGCGCGCGTTCCTTGAGGAAGGTGCGATTACCCCGCGCGTCCGTGGCGCTGCGCGCGTACGTCTCGTAGCGATCGAAGCCCTGCGCGTAGCCGAGGTCCTTGCGCAGCAGGAAGTTGGCGATGAACGCGCCGGTGGCATAGCCGTGCTGGCGCAGGATCTCGGCCAGGGTGATCTCGTCGTCGCCGAGAACCGCGCGGAAGGACGTGATGCGGGTCTGCGACTGGTAGCGCGAGGTGAACAGGGCGGCGACCGACGGGTCGGTCCACGACGATTGGGCGTATGTATTTCGAAAGACGAAGCCGCGCTGCGCCAGGGAATCCAGGAAGGGGGTCAGGCCCTGGCGACCGCCGTAGGTACCGAGCCGGTCGGCGCGCAGCGTATCGACGAGGAGCACCAGGACGTCGGGCTGAGCTGCCTTCCGAGAGCAGCCGACGAGCGAGAGGAGCAGCAGCAGAACGACGATGTAGGGACGCGCCGCCCGCATCCGCCACCGACGATGGGGCAGGGGTTGGAAGGAGGTGTGGAAACTCATGACGATGGCGCCGACGAAGCGTTCCAGCGCAGCCGCCGCTTGTCAAGGAATGGCCGCGCAAGCGAAGCCCGAGCGCCGGCACGGGGCGAATCCGTGCGGCCGGGCGCGCCGCGATGCCGCGACGGCACCAGCAGGTCCTTCGTGCGCCGGCCCCGCTTGGCCGCCTCGAGGACGGCCGGGTTCGACTCGACGAAGTAGACGCGCCGCCCGTCCAACACGTTGCTGGGATGAAAAATGGCGAAGACCGCCGCCGAGCCGGGAAAGAGAGCGGGAAAGAAGAGCAACCCCCGGAAGCCGCGGTTCGGAATGTACACGGGTCGCCCGACCGGGCGGGAGCGCGCGGCGCGCCGCATCGCCGCCAGGGCCTGACCCGTGAGCCGCCGCGTTCGCGCGTGATGGTCGACGGCGGGCGGAGAGAGCGCGAAGGCACCGATCATGAGCGCGAACCAGGCCGCCACGGCGAGGTCCTTCGCACCGGCACGGAGCAGGCTACCGGCGCGTTGGATCAGCAGGCACAGCAGGACCGCAAGCGCCAGCTGGCCGACGTAGTGATAGCGCGTCAGCGTCTCGAAAAACTCGGGAGCGAGATCGAAGAACACGCCGGCGCGGCCGGCGGCGACGATGCCGTAGCAGCCGAGCGCCAGCAGAGCGAAGGCGGCCAGGCGTCGTCTCAGCGGCGTTGGGGACGTCTTCGCGACCGCCAGCGCGGCGGCGGCGAGCAGCGCCTCGGCGCTGTACCAGACCGCCGTATTCGCCGCCCAACCCGGGAAGTAGAAGCCGCCCACCAGGCGGACGAGGCCGTAGCCGGCCAGCCGCAGGCAGACCGCGACGGTTTCGAGTGGGCTGCCGACACCGAGCAACGACCCCCCGCAGCAGCATGGACCCGTCGCCCGAAAGGCGCAGGTAAAGCCAGTTCAGCGCGACGTAGAGCAGCGGAACGGCCACCAGGAGGGAGAGCAGCGGTGGACGGCGCCGCCACCACGTTCCATCCCCCTCCGGCAGGAGCAGAAGGAGGACGAAGGGCAGCTCGAGCGCGACGGCGATCCCGGTGCCGAAGCTCGTCGCCGCCGCCAGGGCGAGCCCGAACCAGAGCCAGAGCTGCCGGCGCGAGGGCCAACGGCCCTCGGCCGCCGCGCGCGCCGCCTGGCAGAGCACGATCAGCAGGGCGGTCGCGACCATCGCCTGCCCGTACACCGAGTACCAGCCGAGCGTCCCCTCGCTGAGCGGCGAGATTCCCCACAGCGCCGCACCGAACGACGCCAGCCGGAGGCTCGCCGTCAGAGCCTTCACCAGGCGGAAGAGCAGCCAGACGTTCACCAGGTGGGTGAGGAGCACGCACGCGAAGTAGTACTCCGGGTGCGTCCCGAAGAGCTGGAACATGACGCGGAACACCGCGTTGCGAACCAGCAGCATGTGGCCGCCGTTCGGCGTGACCAGGTACTGCAGGAGCGGGTCGTTGACGATGTTGTAGAGGTTGAGGAAGTCGTCGGTGTAGAAATAGTTGTGCGTGATCGGCCAGTAGGCGACGGCGGCGAGGAGCAACGCCGCGGCGAGAAAACAGAGCTCGGCCGGGCGCCCGTACCGGGTGGCCGGCGCGCCGGAGGGAAGCGCGTTCGATGCACTCATCTCGGTCGCCATGGCCTCGCGCGCCGTCACGCCGGCGCGTCGGAGTCGGCAGGGGCGGGCTCCGGCTCTCGCGGCTCGCTGCGGCCCGACCAGCAGATCCGGCATGCGTTTGCCCCGCTGCGCCGCCTCGAGGATCTCCGGATCGTCGACGACGAAGTAGACGCGCTTGCCGTGCACGACGTCGGAGGGGAAGATACGCCGCGAACATCGCCGCCCAACCGGGGAAGCCGCCGCGATCCCCCACCACCAGCGAGCCCACCGAGTGGAAGGGGCGATTGCGGATGAACACCTCCTCGCCGGGCGCCTCGTCGATCTGCGCCACGATCTCTCTCCACACGGCGATCGTCTCGTGGCGAGCCGCCGCGTGCAGAGAAACGAAGGGTCGCGACTGCGCATAGAGAAACGCGGTGACGCCGAGCCATGCCGCCAGAGCCAGGTTCGCGATGCGCGCGCGCAGCTCGCACCCAGGCACCCACGCGCGCCAGAAAGAGGCAGAGGGCGGCGACCAGAGGAGCAGTGGCCACATAGTGATAGCGCGCCGGAGAGGCGGCCTCGGCCATTCTCCAGGTCTCGAAGAACGGCGCCCGGCCGAGAGCGATGATTCCGTAGGCACTGGCGCCCGCGATCAGCAACAGGGCGGCCAGGCGACGGCGATCCGCCGCGCGAGACCAGACCAACGCCGCGATCATCGCGGCGGCGTACAGCAGGGCGGCGGCGTAGGGCACGCCGTGACTCCACGAGACGATCTCGCGCAACGACGGCAGCAGCGGAAGAAAGCCGAGCAGCAAGGCGGACAAGCCCCGAATGAACAGTTGGGCAAGCATCAGGCCGACCGGCTCGACGCCGATCGCGCTTCATCATCAGGTCGGCGACGAAGGCCTCGGAGTTGGGCCCGAAGAGCTCGGGTCGAAAGCGAGAGCACCGCCGTGTAGAGAATCGGCAGCACCACCGCGAGCAGTGTCAGGCCGATGCACAGCCTCGTGCGGCGCGGCGAGGGCGGCAGGAGCAGGAAGAACGCCAGCGGCGCCACCAGCGCGATGCCGATGCCGACGCCGAAGCAGGTGGACGCCACCAGAAGCAGAAGTGGCCAGGTCGCGGCGGAGATACCGCGACGGCGGCCGTGCCTCCGCGCCGGCCCGCGCGGCGCGGCAGAGCAGCAGCAGCAGGATCGACCCCACGACGACCTGCCCGTACACGGAGTACCAGCCGAGCGCCCCCACCTGCACGGGGCAGGTGCCCCACAGCGCCGCTCCGAAAGCGGCCAGACGGGCGCTGCCGGTCAGCCAGCGGATCGTTCGGAAGAGCAGGTAGACGTTGACCAGGTGCGTGATCAGCACCACCCAGAACCAGTACTCGGCACGCATGCCGAACGCCCAATAGAAGGCGAAGAAGAGCGCGTTGCGCGTGGCGAGCAGATGCCCGCCGTGCGGCAGCAACAGGTACTGGACGAGGTCGTCGTTGACGATGCGAAAGAGGTTCAGGAAGTCGTCGGCGAAGAAATAGACGTGCGTCAGCCGGCGGTAGACGAAGGCCGAGAAGGCCAGCGGCAGAAGGAGCAGGAGCCATTCTTCCGCGGCGGCGCGAGACGCTCCGCGGAGGCGCGGGCGAGAGCTCACGGAAGCCGCCGCGCGAAGACGATCATCTTGGTGTGCGGGTTCACGTACACCTGCAGATGCCCGAGGCCGGCGCGGGTGACGATCCAGCGCAGCCCCTCGAAGAGCGGGCGGTTGAACAACGTCAGCCGCTCGAGCAGGAGGGCGAGATCGAACGTATGCCCGATCGAACGGATCTTGACCACCTCGAAGCCCCGTTCGCGCAGGATTCGGGTCAGCGTCTCGCGGCTGAAGAAGAACAGATGCTCGCGTGTGCGGCGGAAATCCTCCAGGCGGCTGCCAATCAGACGCGAGACGACGCTCTCGGAGTCCATCGTCGACAGAACGAGCAGCCCGTTCCCCACCACCGCGTCGCGCAATCGGTCGAGCGCGGCGAAGGGATCGCGCAGGTGCTCGATCACGTCGAACATCACCACGGCATCGAGCGATGCCGCCTCCAGGGGCGTCTCCTCCAGCGATCCGGCCAGGATGGGGAAGGCGTACTTGCGACGCAGCCGCGCGACGGCGTGCTGGTTGAACTCGAGACCCGCGACGTCGAAGTCCGCCTCGAAGGCGACATCGAGGAAGTACCCGAAGCCGCAGCCGACCTCCAGCAATCGGGGTGAGCGAGCGGCATCGGTCAACGCCGTGCGGATCTCGCGCGCGATCGCCGCGTACTGCGGCTGCTTGTTGAAGCGCTCCGCAGCATAGTCGGTGTAGCCGAAGAGCTGGTCACTGTCCCCCTCCCTGAAGTACGGGTTGTGAAAGTACGTCTCGCCGTACACCGCGCGCGTCTCTTCCTCGCTCGGCCACGGATCGAGGTACATCAGACCACAGCTCCGACAGCGCAGGATCTGATGCGTGCCGAGGTCGTAGCGAACCGTCGCGTCCCCACCGCCGCAACCGCGACACGAGCCTCTGGCCGCGCTCTCCGCGCCGGGCGCGCCGGCCGCCACGAGGCGAGCTCATCGCGCCCCGCGCGCCTTTCCGCTGCGCCGCCAGACGGCGACCACCGCCGCCAGACTGAGAAGCGAGACGGCGGCGCCGATGCGCAGGCTGGCCGGGCGATAGAGGAACACGACCTCGCTCTCGCCCCGCGGAACCTCCACCAAACGGAACGTGTAGTTCGCCCGCAGGATCTCCTCTTCCCGGCCGTCGACCAGGACGCGCCAGCCGGGGAAGTACTCGTCGGCGAGGAAGAGGAAGCCGCGCGCCCCGGCGCGCACCCGCAGAGCGACGCGGTCCGCGTCGTTCGTCGCGAACTCGACGTCGCCCGTCGCCGCCGCATCGGCGCCGAGGAACCCCGACCGCGGCGCCTGGTGATCAGCGCCGTCGCGCGCGGATCCACCGCTCCGCTCGCGAGCGCCGGCAGGACGGCGTCCGGCGCCACCACCTCGGCGCGCGGCACGTAGAAGGCGCGCGGCAGCGCCCGCGGGTTCTCGTACACGCGGGCGTCGGCCGTCTCGTCGAGGAGGCGGACGTCGGGGCCGAGCACGGCCGGCGCCGCGTCGATGGCGCGCGCGACGATCAGGTAGCGGGACGCGGTGAGATCGAAGAGGGGACGCTGCAAGGTCGCGGGCATGACCTGGTCGAAGACCCAGTACCAGTCCTTCAGCCGCTTCATGGGCCGCCCCGTGCGCAGGTAGGTGAAGAACTCCGCATAGGAGCGCGCCGCCTGCGGCTCGTAGTCGAAGATCGCCGGCAGGCGGGCGAGGGTGGCCGTCTTGGGCATGAGCGAGTAGTGGGAGAGCCCCTGGCTGACGATGGCGACGCGGTCCTGCGGCGTCATGCGCTCGCGGACCAAGTCGATCGCCGGCTCGGAACCGGAGTACACGTCGCCGGAACGGAGGTCGAAGAACGGCGGGCAGCCGAGCAGCAGGGCATTGCAGAGAATCACCAGCGGCATTCCTAAACGCGTCGCGACCGACAGGCAAGGCCGCGAAGCGGTGGCGGCAGCCAGGACGACGAGCCCGGCCAGGACCCACTGCCCTCCGCCGAGACCCTTGGCATTCGCCATCTGCAGCAGACCCGCACCGGCGAGCACGACGCCGGACACCGCCCAGCGCCGCGCCGCCGGTGCGGCCCGCGCCACGGCCTGCGCGCCCACCGCGGCGACGACCGCCCAGCAGAAGTTCGTCGCCCAGGCGAAGCGCCCCGCCGCCCGAAAGGCGCTCCCCAATGGCAGCTTCGCGTACAGGTCGAACAGCGGCGTGCCGGGCCCGAGGCTGAGGGCAAAGTAGAGCGCCGCCGCCGTCAGATAGAAGACCCCGGCTGCCCCGCAGTCGCCCCCGGCGGAGGGCGAAGACGCCCGGGACGGCGGCGAGGACCAGGACGACGGCGCCCTGGCAATCGACCACGTCGGCAACCGCCCGGCGCAGGGTCGCCCAGGTGAACTCGCCGCCGAGCTGGGCGGGGGCGAGCGCGCCCCAGCGAACCGACTGGCGCAACACCTCCAGGGAGGGCAGGAACTGGACGGCGGCGAGCAGAATCGGCAGCACCACGGCAACGGCAGCTCGCCATCGCGAGCGCCGCCGGCCGCGGCGTCTGCCGGGCGACGATCGCCCAGGCCACGCGCAGCGCGATCAGCTGGACGGTGAAGAACAGGATCTGCGGGTAGCCGGGCAGGAGCTGCACCGTCAGGATCGACCCCAGACAGATCGCGCCGCGCGCGGTCGGCCGCTTCAGCAATCTCTCCGTCGACCACAGCGCCACCGGCATCCAGGCGTAGGTGGCGATGATGGTGGGGTTCCACGATCCGAGCTGTACGGTGGTCCCGGCCAGCTGGAAGACCAACGCCCCCGAGAGAGCCGCGAACGGCTCGAGCGACAGCTCGCGGCAAAGGACGTAGAACGCGGCGCCGGCGATGAACAGATGCGCGGCCAGGCTCGCGATCAACGCCGGCTCGCGCGGCAGGAGAAGGAAGATGGCGTTGAGGGGGTAGAGCAGACCCGTCTGGCTCACGCCGAAGAAGGGCTGGCCGCAGTCCTGGTAGGGGTTCCAGAGGAGACCGGCGCCGTGACGGAGGCTCTGCTCGACGTGAAGAACGTTGGGATAGAAGTAGGCGTAGATGTCGTTGGAGGGGTAGCCGATGTGGCGGTGGGAACGCAGCCAGACGACGCCGATGGCCCAGGCCGAAGCGGTCAGCAGGAAGGCGCCGGCCGTCAGCCGGTCGCGCCGTCGCTCGGCACCGGCCTCGGCCGGCGCCGGGTATGGCTCTGCCCCCGTCGCCGCACCCGCCTCGCGGCCGGGGTGCGGGGCGGGCCGCTGCGCGCGGCGGTCTGGTCTCCGTTGATCCACGCCTTCCCCCTCCTCCTTGTTCTTTCTCCAGCCCCGTTAGTCAAACCACGACCCTCGGCGAGCAGCGCTTGCAGTCGCGGCGGTCGGTTGGCAGAGTCGATCGCGATGGTCGAGCTCGTGGCCGCATGAGCCGCCCCACCAAGACGGCGGCGGCGTTCATGTCGCTTCTCGTCATCACCGCCGCGGCGTGTCGTCACCCCCGCCCGCCGGCCGCGAACGTCCTGGTGATCGTCGTCGACACGCTGCGGGCGGACCGCCTCGGCGCCTACGGCAATACGCGCCGCCTCACCCCGTTTCTCGACCGGCTCGCCGCTCGCGGCGCCGTCTTCACGCGCACCTACGCCGCCAGCTCCTGGACGTGCCCGTCCGTCGCGTCGCTGCTCACCTCCCGCTACCCGTCGCAGCACCACGTCACCACCTTCGCCTCGCGGCTGGCGGACTCGGAGGTCACCTTCGCGGAGCGCTTCGCGCGGTCGGGCTACCTGGCCGGCGGCTTCTCCGCGAACTTCCGGCTGCTGGAGCGCCTCGGCTATGCGCAGGGCTTTCGCTACTGGCGCGCCGACGTCCACATGCCCGGCGGCCTGAAGGGGTCGCAGCTGCGCTCGCAGAGCCTGGCGTGGCTGGATCGCACCTGGAGCCGCTCGTCGGCGCATCCAGCCCTGCTCTATTTCCAGTACATGGAGCCGCACAGCCCGTACGACCCGCCCGAGCCGTTTCGCAGCCGCTTCGCACGCGACGATGCCGGCAACGAGGTCGACCAAAAGAAGGGGCTCGACGCGCTCAGCCGGGCCGTGCACGCGGGGCGCACTCCGACCCCGAGCGACGTGATGGTGTTCCAGCGCCTGTACGACGCGGAGGTGGCGACGGTGGACGACGAGATCCGGCGGCTCTTCGCCGAGCTCGAGCGTCGCGGCTTCCTCGACGGGGCGATCGTCGTCGTCACCGCCGATCACGGCGAGGAGTTCGAAGAGCACGGCGGGGTCGAGCACGGGCGTACCCTCTTCGACGAGTGCGTTCACGTCCCTCTGATCCTGATCGCCCCCGGCGTCGCCGCCGGCCAGCGCATCGAGGAGAACGTCTCTCTCGTCGACGTCGCCCCGACGCTGCTCGACCTGGCGGGGCTGGCGCCCGAGGGCAGCTTCGAGGGGCGGTCGCTCGTTCCCTTGCTGCGCAAACGGCCGGCCGGGTCCAAGCAGGAGACGTCGGGCTGGCAGGCGGCCGACGTCATCCTGCAGCTGCTGCCGATCGAGTTCGGCAAGGACCAGCGCGTACACGAGCGCGGAATCATCCGCGACTTCGCGAAGCTGTTGGTGCGGACGGACGGCGGGACCGAGGCGTACGACCTGCGAGCCGATCCGGGAGAGAAGAACGCCAACCCCCCCGCCCTCGCCGGCGCCGCCTCCACCCTGGCCGCCGCGCTCGACCGGGCGGCGACGACTCTGACCGCTCGCGCCGCTGCCCCGGTCGAGGGCGAGACGCTCGACGCGGCGACCAAAGAGCAGCTGCGCGCGCTGGGTTACGGCCGGTGACCGGCGCGGCGCCGTCCGCTCAGCGCTTGCGCCACTGAGCGATGACGATGCAGGCGGACCGCTTCGTCTGCAGCCGTTCGATCCATCCCTCGAGGCGCAGGACGAGCGGCGTGTACAGCGGCTTCAGGCGCAGCGGGATGCGGAAGATCATCGAGTTGTAGACCAGCAGAAAAGCGAGGTTGCCGCAGTACTGCTCCTTCACGAACTCGAAGTGGGAGGCGTACTTCGCCTTCAGATGCTCCATGTCGATGGCCGCTTCGTTGGCAGAGAACATGGCGTCGCGCTTGTACCAGCGCTGGCGAAACCAGTCGGGCAGCGAGCCGACGTGCGGCTCGAGAAAGCAGAACGTGCCGCCCGGCTTGAGAAGGCGGTGGATCTCGTCGAGCGCGGGATCGACGCTCGGCTGCAGGTGATGCAGCCCGCCGACGATGACCACCGCGTCGAAGGACGCCGCCGGCAGTCCGGACTGCGTAATCGACCCGCAGACGAACTCGCACTGCGGCCAGCGCCGGTGGAACGATTCGGCCAGGGCATCGGAGATGTCGAGGCCGACGACCTGGGCGCCGCGTTCCAGGAGAGCTCCGGTCGTGAACCCGCTGCCGCACATCGCCTCCATCACCCGGGCGCCGCGCAGATCGAGGCCCCCGAGCATCGGGGCGTCGATGAAGCGCTGGCGATAGAGACGCGTGCTCGGGTCGTCGTAATGCTCCTCGAACATCGCCCCGATGCGATTGTAGTGCTCTCGTTGTGCGACTTCGGCGTCCATGGGAAGGCGAATACTAGTCGGGGCGAGGCTTGCGGTGGCAAGCAGCGGGGATCCGGGGGCTAGCCGGACAGGGGAAGGCTGAGGCTGAGGCTACGGCTAAGGCTAAGGCCAAGCTGAGGATCGATGCAGCCTCCGACTCAGCCTTAGCCTCAGCCTTAGCCTCAGCCTACGAAGTGTCTCCTCACATCCCGCGAGCCACCCGCAGGGGAGTGGTCATCGGGGAGTTGTCGAAGTTCGGCTGGATCACCAGCTCCGCGGCGGAGGCCTCGCGGTTGGCGTTCAGCCAGTGCTGCCGGAAGAGGTCCGGCTGGCCGCGGAGCGAGTGCATGGCGCGCGTCTTGGCCCGCGCCGTCACCCGCACGGCGCGCATCAAGCGCACGAACTTGTCGATGTGATCGCGCATCAGCTTCGAGCGGCGCAGGCGATGAATGAGGGCGGCCGGGAAGCCGTGGACGGCCATCGCATAGGCGACATCCCAGGACAGATCGTCCACGTCGCGCCCGTCGACGAATGAGCCGCCGTACAGGCGGTAGCCCTTCTCCGCGACGTCCTCCACGTCCTCGGGCGTGATGTGGCCGTCCTGCAGGGCGCGCGCCGTCAGGGCGACGCCGGGGAAGAACGTCAGCGAGAAGTAATTGAAGTAGAAGGGCTTCGGCAGCTGAGCCAGGAGGTCGACCGTTTCGGCACGGTCGTCATCGTTCTCGTAGGGGTTGTCGCCGATGAAATCGAACGTCCTCTGAACACCGTACTTGGCGAAGATCCGACTGGCGTTGACGATCTCCTCGTTCGACGTCTCGCGCTCGTAGCAATCGCGGCGAATGCGGGCCGACCCGGACTGGATGCCCATGACCGTCGCCCACAGCCCGGCCTTGCTCATGAGGCGGATCTTCTCCTCGTCCACCATCGCCGGGAAGGTGTAGATCGCCCAGGGGAGGCCGATCTCCCGCGGGTAGCGCTCGCAGAACTCCTCGAGCCAACGGCGGGACGGCGCGAACAGATCGTCGCTGAAGGTGACCGTCTTCAGGCGCGGGCGCGCCGCCACCGCGGCGTGCAGCTCGCGCATGACGTGATCGACGCTGCGCCGGCGCACGTAGGTGCCGAGCCCTTCGGTGGCCTTGCGGGTAAAGTTGTGGATGCAGAACGTGCACCGGAAGGGGCAGCCGCGAACCGCCATGACGTCGTAGAGGACGGCTTGCGAATCCCAGTGTTTGACGTCTCGCCACTGCTCGGCGCCGAGGTAGTACTTGTTCTCGGGCGACATGTCGGTGGAAGGCAGAACGTCGAGGTTCGGAATCAGCTCGCGCGGGGGATTGTGGACGACCTCGCCGTCGCGCCGTACCCAACAACCGCCCAGATCGCTGTAGTCCTGCCCCAGGCTCACGCGGTCGGTCAGCTCCGCCAGGACGTGCTCGCCTTCCGACTGACAGGCGATGTCGGCGTACTCGAGACAGCTCTCGGGCTGCACCTGGGCGTGAATCCCGCCCCAGATGATCACCGGCGAGAAGGACGCCTTGATGCGCTGGCTGAGACGGCCCGCCAGCTTGAAGTAGGTCGACCACACGCTCATTCCGACGACGTCGGGCCGGATGCGCTCGACCAGCTCGACGAACATGTCCTCTTCCCGCTGCGTGGGGAAACAGTACGTGAAGTAGTTCTTGAAGAAGATCGAGTGCACCTCGTGACCGCGTTGCTGGAGCAGGGGGTGGAAGATCCGCAGAGCGTGCGAGTCGTAGTTGTAGAACCCGGCGAGAACGATGCGCAGCGGACGCCCCGGGCATCGCGCCGACAGCAGATCTCCGCGGTCCACGGTCAATTCAAGCTCACTCATCAAAACAGATCCCCTCTCGCGAGACTGGCACGCGTTCGAACGGGTTGTCAACGCAAATGTCCCGGCGCGGCTTTGCACGACGATCCGCTCCACCGGCGGCAACGGTCATGCCCGCGAAAGCGGGCATCCAGGCGGGGAGGTAGCGGGGCAAACCCTGGATTCCCGCTTTCGCGGGGATGGCGAATTCGGGCCGCATCAGGAATCGTTGGGCAAAGGCGCTCGCACGGTTCATCGAGGATGCTACGCTCGGGCCCCCATGTCGACCCCCTGCCCCGCCTGCCTGGCCGAACGGACTTCGGTCTTCGTTGCGAACCCGCGCGACCTCGAGTACTTCAACCGGCGCCGCGTCGCGGCGGCCGTCATGCGCTGCGCGAGCTGCTCGAGCCTCTTCCAGCAGCCGTGGCCCGACGCGGACGAGATTCGGGAATTCTACGGCTCCGACTACCAGAACTACACGTCGACCTCGGTGCCGCTCCTCTCGTCGATCGACCGCCAGTACCAGAAACGCCAGGCGGCGGCGTTCCTGAAGCGCTACGGTCGCGACGTCTCGGTTCTGGACTTCGGCTGCGGGCAGGCCGGCTTCCTGCGCGCCCTGGCCGAGCTCGGCTGCTCGCGATTGGCGGGGTTCGACTTCGTCCTCTACGAGGAGCTGCGCGAGACGCCGCAGACCCGCTTCTACGACGACGTCGACTCCATCCTCGCCGACGGGCAGCGCTTCGACGTCATCCGCATGCGTCACGTGATCGAGCATCTGACCGACGTCGACGGCACGATGGGGAAGCTGCGCCGCCTCCTGAACCCCGGCGGTCACATCGCCGGAGAAACCCCCAACGCCGCCCACTACACGTCGAACCTCATGGGACGGTACTGGGGGCCCCTGCACTTTCCGTATCACACCCTGCTCTTCTCCGTGCGCGGGCTCGAGGCCGCCGTGCGCCGCTGGGACCTGACCCTGACCGAGACGTCCGGCGTCCTCCTGCCGACCGGCTGGGCGATGAGCTTCGAGAACATGTGGAAGCGGTGGACGGGATCGCGAAAGCGCGGCCGTACGGCGATCTACACGATGCTGATGGCGGGATCGATGCCGATGGCGCTCCTCGATCGAGCCCGGCAGCCGAAGGCGACGGCGAACTTCGACTTCGTCCTGGCTGTCCCCTGAACTGCCGCCGCGCTCGAGAGTCCGTCGATTTTCTCCGAAACGAGGCCCTTCGACTACGCTCAGGACAGGCTTCGACAAGCTCAGCCTGAGCGGTCCAGGGTTTGATTTCAAAAGACTTCCTCCGCTCACCCTGAGCTTGTCGAAGGGTGTTCTCGCAATTGTCGACAGCCTTTGCCAAAAGGGGGATCTCGCCCCTCGAGAAAATCGACAGCCCTCTCAAGGAGCGCGGAGGGGCGCGCGGGGGCGAATCCGCGGCAGGGCGCGCAGGTGCTCCAGCAAGGTGCCGACGTAGGAGCGGCGCCAGACGAGCTCGGACGCCGGGCCCCGCTCACGGATCATCCGGTCGGCGCGCGGCAGGTTGTAGTAGGGGATGGAAGGCCACAGGTGGTGGGCCGTGTGCAGGTTCATGTTGAGGGGAGAGAAGAAGACCCTCTCGACGGGGTTGCTGGTGTAGGTCACCAGCCGGGCGACGTCGCGCCGCCCGTCGCGCTCCAGATGGGCGTGCTCGAGGAACTGCCGCGCCTCGTCCGCGCAGTACCGAAAGACGTAGACCGGCAGGAGCCAGAGAAGCGGGTACGCCCACCAGCCGATTCCCCAGGACAGCGCGACGAGCAGGAGGAGCTGCCACCCGAGAAGGATCGCCAGGTCCCGAGCGGTATAGCCGATCTCCCCGCCGCCACCGGAGGCGGCGAACTCGGACCTCTCCCCCTCCCCGGCGACGTCGCCGGCGCGGCGCAGGAACACGCCGCGAATCACCGGAACGAGATTCGACACGCCGGTCAGATAGAGGAGGAGATCCACGCGCGACCCCTTGTCCGTCGTCGCGTACTTGTAGCGGTCGGGATCGGCTTCGCTGCCGAAGCGGCGGTGGTGCAGGAGGTGGTTGCGCGCCGTCACGTGCGTGACCGCCGCGACGGGGCCGTAGAGGAGCAGGTCAGCCACCAGGTCGTTCCTTCTCGCGTCGGGCAGGTAGCGGCGGTGCAATGCGTCGTGACCGAGGATGTGCAGGGCGTAGTTGGCGGTGCCGATGACGGGGATCGCCAGCAGAACCACCCACCATTGCGGCCACATCGCGACGACCATCCACGCGGCGAGGATCTCCATCCACGCAACCGCGCTGTCGCGCAACGGCGGACTGACGCGCAACCGGCTCAGGTCGCGCACTTCGTCTGGACGCAACAGGTGTCGGTGTGCTTCGTACGGATTTCGGCCGGGACCGGCGCCCGTGCCGGCGGACTGGGACAAGGCGTACTCCTCGGTCGCTGCGGTGGACTCGAGCCTATTGAATAAGGAATCGAGCCGCGCTGGGCAAGCCAAAAGAGCGACGGGACGTCCCCCCGCGAGGGCGCCCGCTCCGTCTCCACAGGATCGCAAACGCGATGATCGCCGCCAGCGAGACCGCCGCGCCTATCGGGAGGCTCAGCGGCCGGTAGGTGAAGACGACCTCGCTGTCGCCCTTCGGCACCTCGACGAGCCGGAAGGCGTGATCGGCGCGGACGATCTCGCGCTCCACGCCGTCGACCGTCGCCTTCCATCCCGGGCGATCCTGGTCGGCGAGGAACAGGAACCCCGGCTCGCTCGCGCGCACCCGCAGGACCACGCGCTGGGGCTCGTCGGCGACGAACTCGACCGACCCCTTGGCGTCCTCGCTCGTGCCGGTGAAGCCCGAACGCGGCTCTCGATCGAGGGCCGCGACGCGCCGCGCGTCGACCGTTCCGCGCGCCAGGGCGGGCAACACGCCCGCTTCGCCGAGCACCGCCGCCCGCCCGACGTAGCGGGCGCGCGGCAGGGCCTGCTCGTTCTCGTAGACCCGCACCCCGCCCTCGTCGCGGAGCAGCCGCAAGCCCCCATGAAAGGCGCGGGCCGTGGTATCGAGGGACTCGGTGACGAGGATGTAGCGCGCCGCGGTGAGATCGAAGAGCGGCCGCTGCAGAGTGCGCGGCAGCAGCTTCTGATAGAGCCAGTACCAGTCGCCGATGTCGCGCATCGGCCGGCCGGTGCGCATGTAGGTGAAGAGCTCCGCATAGCGGCGCGACTCCAGCGGCGCGTAGTCGTGGATGTTCGGCAGACGGAAGAGAGTCGCCGACTTGGGCATGAGCCCCAGATTCGGGTAGCCGCCGACGATGAGGAGGCGATCCTGCGGCGTCATGCGCTGGCGCACGAAGGCGAAGACGTCGGCGTGCGTCCCGTAGATGTCCCCCCGCCGCAGGCCCATGGGCGGCGGAGTGCTGGCGAACGCGCCGTTGAAGAGGACGAGCGCCGGCACGCCGACCCGTCCCAAACGGCGGAGCCGCGGCCGCGAGGACGCGAAGACGATCGCCGCCAGGACCGCCACCATGCCGGCGTCGACCGCGCGGAGCCCGCCGGGCACCAGTAGCCACAGTGCGGCGGCCAGCGCGACGAGGACGCCTTCGAGCAGCCGCCACGACGAGCCGGAGCGAGCGGCGGTGCTCAACGCGGCCTCGATACCCAGCGCGACCAGGACCGCGAGGGCGAAGCTCGTCACCCACAGGAGCCGCTGCGAGTCGCGAAACGCCGTCCCCAGCGGCAGGCGCGCATAGAGCCCGAACAGGGGATCGCCGGGCCCCAGGCTGAGTACGAAGTAGGCGCACGTCACCAGGGCCCAGAAAGCGGCGTCCGCCCACCGGCGTCCGCGACCGGCCGCGGCGATCGCCAGCCCGGCGATCAGGAACGGCAAGGTGTTCCCGGGTATTCCCAGATTCGACCGCACGGTCTTGTCGAGCAGCGCCCAGCTGAAGCCCGGCCCCAGATTCGCGCCTCCCACCGAGCCGCCCCGGACCGAGTCGCGAACCAGCTCCAGCGACGGCACCAGCTGGACCGCGACCAGGAAGACGGGCAGCACCAGGCCCAGCGCCGCCGCGCCGAGCAGCGTTCGCGCACTCGGGGTCTGCCGGAAGAGCAGCGCCCAGACGAGGCGAAGCGCGATGAGCTGGTAGGTAAAGAAAACGATCTGCGGGAAGCCCGGCAGCTGCTGCATCGCCA
Source organism: uncultured bacterium (assembly GCA_963721115.1). Lineage (GTDB taxonomy): Bacteria > Desulfobacterota > Binatia > HRBIN30 > CADEER01 > CAVRIA01. The sequence continues at coordinate 218,102 of CAVRIA010000006.1, read as the reverse complement.
GCACCAGCGCGAGGAGGAGGGCACCGCGAAGATCGGGCCTTCGGATCAGCCTCTCCGCGCGCCACATCGCCACCGGCAGCCAGGCGAGCACGCCGATGTGAGTCGGGCTCCACGAGGCGAGGAAGATCGAGGCCCAGCCGAGCTCGAAGGCCAGCGCGCCGGACAACGCCGCCGGGCGGCTCAGCCGCATCTCGCGGCACAGCAGATAGGTGCCGATTCCGGCGATGCTCAGGTGCAGGACGACGGTCGTCAACACGGCCGGCTCGCGGCCGAGGAACCCGAAGACGAGGTTGACGGGATACAGGAGCGCTACCAGGCCGTTGGCGAAAAAGGGCTGGCCGCAGTCCTGGTAGGGGTTCCAGAGCAACCCGCTTCCGCGCCAGATGCTGCGCCACTCGTAGACGACCGAAGGATAGGTCCAGCCGTAGAAGTCGTAGGCGACGAAGCTCGCGCCCGACGCCGAACGGCGCCACAGCACCCCGACGGCGAAGTACGCAGCGGCCAGCACCAGCACGGCAATGGCCAGAACGCGGTTCTCCGCCTTCGATGACACCGCCGCCTCATAGTACGCGCTTCGGAGCGCATTCAAGCCGCGGCGGCGAACGCACCGGATCTCGGTGGGTTTGGCAGCCGCGATGCTGGAAAAGCGTTTCCATATCCGGAGGGGGTACGGTATAGAAATCTCTTTTTGCTGAAGGGTTCATGCAAGGGGAATCGAGCCACGGGCCTCTATCGAGCCTGACCGAGCGGGTCATCCACCGCGTCGTCCAGAACAGCGCGTTCTTCTACTACGCGCGCACCCACTTCTACTGGGGGACGATGAAGCACATGCGCCGCGCCCTGGATCTGCAGCCCGGCGAGCGGTTGCTCGACGTCGGCTGCGGCAGCGGCATGGGCGCCGGGTTGACCAGCGGCACGTACATCGGCGTGGACAACGAGATGACGTACCTGCGCTTCGCGCACGGCCGGCTTCGCAGCAAGCCGACGCACTCGTTCGTGCGCATGAGCGCCGACCGACTCGCTTTCGCCGACGGCGCGTTCGACAAGGCCATGATGCTGAACCTCGTCCACCACCTCGACGAGAGCACCCTCGACAGCTTCCTGCGCGAGCTCAACCGCGTGGTGCGCAAGAAGGTGTTCATCCTCGATCACGCCCCCGACCACGACAACGCCGTCAGCGGCTGGCTGCTCAGCCTCGACCGCGGGGAGCACATCCGCCGGCGCGGCGAGCTGCGCGCGATTCTCGAGCGCCACTACGACGTCGCGAACGAAGAGGCCTTCTTCAACCTCGAGCACACGATCTCGCACATCCTCTTCACCCTCGTGCCCAGACGCGGCGCCGCTTGAGGTCCGCGCCGCCGTGGCGAAGCCCGTCGAGCTCAGCATCATCGTCCCCTGCTACAACGAGGGGGAGAACGTCCTCGAGCTGGCGGAGCGGGCGCGGGAGACGTTCGACACGCGCGGGGTCGCCGGCGAGGTCGTCTTCGTCGACGACGCCAGCACCGACCACACGGGGAAGCTGATCGACGAGCTGGCGGAGCGGCACGACTTCGTCCGCGTCGTCCACCATACGAAGAATCGCGGCATCCCCGGCGGCTGGGAGAGCGGGGTGAGAGCGGCGCGCGGCCGCTACGTCGCCATCATGGACGGCGACCTGCAGTACCTGCCCGAGGACGTCTATCGGCTCTACCGCCAGATCAAGTACAGCAACGCCGACATCGTCCAGGGGTGGCGCAGCCACATCGGCCGCCCGCGCGACTTCCGGTACACGATGAGCCGCGTGCTGCACTGGATGCTGCGGGTGCTCTTCGGCATGCGCCTGCACGACATCAAGTCGGGCTTCCTGGTCTGCGACCGCGAGATCTTCGCCCACATCCTGCGGCGGCGCTTCAACTACTATTACTTCCAGACCTTCATCGCGATCTCGGCCCACCACAAGGGCTATCGCGTCGAGGACATCGAGTCCCTCTTCGAGGAGCGCAAGCTGGGCGAGTCCTTCATCTCGGCGTTTCCGTTCAAGATGATCCTCAAGAACCTGCTCGACGTCGGCAAGGGGTTCGTCGAGTTCCGCCTGCTCTCCCGGCACACCGACGTCCTCGGCGACGTCCTCGCCCGCACGCCGCCGGCCCGGGCGCCGCAGCCGCTGCCCCTGGGCCGCCGCCTCTACCTGCGATTCTTCGCCGCCCTCATGCCGCTGCACCACTGGAAGCTGTCGTACTCGGCGCTGCGCTACTACTTCCAGCTCCGCCGCACGCAATGGATGAGCCCGGAGCAGATCCGCGAGCTCCAGGAAGCGCGCCTGCGGGCGCTGATCAAGCACGCCCATCGCCACGTCCCGTACTACCGCGAGATGCTCGATCGCCTCGGCATCGATCCGGACGAGATCCGCAGCCTCGAGGATCTGCGGCGCTTGCCGGCCCTGAGCCGGGAAGCGGTGCGGAAGAACCTCCATTTCGACCTCATCTCCGACTCGCACGTCAAGCGGCGCATGCTGTCGGTGTCGACCAGCGGGTCGACCGGCGAGCCGCTGACGCTGTACGCCGACCGGGGGCAGCTCGAGATGCGCTGGGCGTCGGATCTGCGCAACCAGGAGTGGACGGGCTATCGATTCGGAGACCGCCAGGCACGTCCGTGGAGCATGCACCTGGCGCGACCGCGCCTGCAGGCGCTGCGCGACCGCCTCGACGACCTGCTGTCGCGCCGCTGGGTCTTCCCCGCCGTCGCCATGAGCCCCGGCGACCTGCGAGACGCGGTCCGGCTGGTGCGCCAGTGCGGCCCGGCGGTCGTCCAGGGCGACGCGGCGGCCCTCTGGCTGCTCGGGTCGCGCGGCGAGCCGGACGCGCGCGGCCGCGCTCCCGGGGCGGCGATCACCTCGGGGCAGACCCTGTCGAGCGAGATGCGGGAATCGATCGAGAAGAGCTTTCGGACGAAGGTGTTCGACCGCTACGGAAGCCGCGGCTTCGGCACCGTCGCGCAGGAATGCGACGCGCACCGAGGCTACCACGTCAACGCGGAGTCCTACATCGTCGAGATCGTGCGCGACGACGGCAACCCGGCCGGGCCGGGAGAGACGGGCGAGATCCTGATCACCGACCTCAACGACCTCTCCATGCCGCTCATCCGGTTCGCGACCGGCGACCGCGGCGTCGTCACGGACCGTCCCTGCTCTTGCGGCCGCGGTCTGCCCCTGATCGATTCGGTGCACGGCCGGCCGGCGGCGGTGGTGACCGGCGCCAACGGCCGCTTCGTGCCGGCGACCTTCTTCGCCGACCTGCTGAGCGACTACGGACACCTGTTCAGGCAGTTCCACGTCACCCAGCACGATGAGGGAGCGATCGATCTCTTCGTCGTCAAAGCGCCCCGCTACTCGGAGCCGGCCCTCGAGCAGGTTCTCGCCTCGGTGCGCCGGCACCTCGGCAGCGATACGGTCATCCGCGTCCATCCGGTCGAGGACATGGCGGCGATCGCGACGGCGACGGAGGCATGGCCCCGGTCGGCAACGCCGACGGGCGACACGAACCACGGGCCGGGCGGCGACGGAGACGCCGGCGCCAAGCTCGATCACCGCCCCTGAGACGGCGGCTCCCGGCCGTTCTCCTTCCTGCGGTAGATCACCCGCACCCAGTCGGCAGTCTCGGGCAGCGGCTCGTAGTCGCGCCGGATGTACGCCATGATCGAGTCGCCCGGCTGGGCAAAGGCGGGCAATGCCACGATGTAAGGCAGCCTCGCCTTCTGCAGCGTCCGCACCACCTCGTCGAACTGATCCGGCGCGTTGTAGCCCGGCATGAAGAATTGGTAGCGGGTCGGGTTGTTCGCATCGACCGTCAGGTACAGATCGGAGAACACCGGGTAGCAGTACAGCCGGCGCGAAGGCACGTCGCGCATCAGCCGGCTGAGGAGAGCGTAGAGCTTCATGTCCTTGGGGTCGCGGAGGTCGACGCGGCCGAAGGCCGTCTGCATCTCGTACGGGTACAGGGCGCGGCTGCGGACGAGGTTTCGATAGAGGCGCGCCGCGGAGAGGACGAGGAGAACCGCCATCCCGACCGAGAGCGCGACGCGCTCCGCGGCCGGCGGCACCGGGAGGGCGCCGAAAATCCACGCGGCGGCCTCCGCGACGGCGACGAAGAAGAGCGGCGCGATGAAGGCGATGTGGATGAAATCGGGGAAGTAGGCGATCGAGGCCATGCAGAACAGGCAGAAGACCATCAGCAGGAGGAGGCGCCGCGCCGTACCGGCGTCCTCGCGCCGGGCCACGAGCCAGGCGAAGCGGCCCAGGTCGAGCAGCAGGACGGCGGGGAGAGCCTTCAGCAGGCGCGGAAACGTGAAGGATGCCAGCGAGCCGGTCAGGAGGCTGACTGCCCCCCACGGACAGTGAATGTGCTGCCGGTAGTTGAAGAGAGGGTGGATCACGAGGGCACGCCACACGTTCTCGAACCCGGCGCGGGCGACGATCACCACCAGCATCGGAACGACCACGAGCAGGACGCCGGTGGCAAAGGCGGCGATCTCGCGCACCAGCGCGCCGAGCGGCGGCGCCGTTCGATAGCGGCGCCGGACGGCGTAATCGCCGGCCAGCCAAGCGGCGACTCCGACCGCCATCATCGCGCCGCGCTGCTGGTGCACCGCCACCAGAGCGCCGAGCACGAGGCCGGGCAGCACCGCCCAGGCGGCGCGCTCGCCGCGGCGCGAGCTACACACGTACAGCGCCAGCACGGTGAGGATCGTGCCGAGCCAGTGCTGGCTGGCGATCGGCCAGGCCGGCTGGCAGATCACCACCTGGGCCAGGCCGGGCAATGCGGAGAGAGCTCGCGAGAGGCCGAGCCGCCGGCACGTGAGATACGCGAGAACCGCCGTCAGACCGTGGATGGTGGCCGTCGCCAGACGCGCCGTCGCCAGGTCGGTGCCGAAGATCTTGAACAGCGCCGCCATCAGGACCATCCACCCCGGCGTGATGATCTCGAAGATGTCGCGGTACAAGAACGTCGCCGCGCAGAAGGCGCTTCGCTTCGTAGAGGTAGACGCTCTCGTCGGCCGGGTTGAGATTGCGCGGCAGGAAGGCGATGTACAGCGCCGTCCCGGCGAACAGGAGCGCCACCAGGGCCAGGTCGCCCTCGGTCCAGGGTTCGCCGGCGCGACGGAGGGGAGGACACGCCCGTGCGATGCGACGTCGCGACGGTCATTGTGGACCTGCAATGGCAAGCTCGGCCGGAACGTCTCACAGATCGATCGGGAAAGCGAGCTTCCGCCTCCCCGCGGCGCGGTCGAGCTTGCGGCCCCGGACTGCGGGTGCCATCCTCTGCCGAACCGTGGAATTTCCCGCCGCGCCCGCCGCCGTTGCCTCGACTCTTTCGATAGAAACGGGCCCTCGTTGAGACACGCTCGCCTCCTTGCTCCGCTCGCCTGCCTGCTGGCGGGCCTGCTGCTTCCCTCCTGCCGGCACGCTTCTGCGGCGCCGCCGAACGTCGTGGTGATCGTGGTCGACACGCTGCGGGCGGATCGGCTCGGCGCCTACGGCAACACGCGCGGTCTCACCCCCTTCCTCGACCAACGCGCCGCGGCCGGAACGGTGTTCCGCCGCGCCTACGCGACGAGCTCGTGGACCCCTCCATCGGTCGCCTCTCTGTTCACCTCCCGATACCCGATCCAGCATCGGGTGGTCACCTCGAAGTCGAAGCTCGGCGATGCGGAGATCACGCTCGCCGAGAAGTTCGCCGCCGCCCACTACGCGACGGCCGGCTTCTCGGCCAATCTGCGGCTGAGCGAGGAGCTCGGGTTCGCGCAGGGCTTCGACGTCTGGATCAGCCATCCCAAGGGTCCGATCAAACCGCGCGGCAGCGAGCTGCGCCGAGAGGCGCTGAAGTGGGTCGACGAAGGATGTGCCGCCCACCGGCCGGCGCCGTGCTTTCTCTATCTGCAGTACATGGAGCCGCACGCGCCCTATCAGCCACCGGAGCCCTTTCGCAGTCGCTTCGGCCGCACCGGGCCCGGTGTTCCCGACGCCGGCGTCGCGAACCACAAGCTGCTGACCTTGGCCCTGTCGCAGATCTCCGCAGCCGAGGTCGGCCTTCTCGAGTCCTACTACGACGCCGAGGTCGCCTCGGTCGACGACGAGATCCGGCGGCTGCTCGCCGGGCTCGAGCGGCGGCATTTTCTGAGCAACGCCATCGTGTTGATCACCGCGGACCACGGCGAGGAGTTCAAGGACCACGACTGGATGAGCCACGGAACCGCGCTGTACGAGGAGACCGTACGGGTGCCGCTGATCCTCTCGGCTCCCGGCATCGAGGGCGGGCGCGTCGTCGACGACGACGTGTCCCTGGTCGACGTCGCTCCGACGCTGCTCGACCTGGCCGGGCTCGCCCCCGAGCCGCGCTTCGAGGGCCGTTCCCTGACGCCTCTCCTGCGCGGTCCGGGCGTCGCGGCCGAGCGGTCCGGCACCCCGTCGCAGAAGCCCCCGGCCGGCGATCGGCCCATCCTCCTCGAGCTGCTGAAGACCGACATGACAGTCGACCTGCGGCGCCACACGGCGGGCATCGTCGAAGGGAGCTCGAAGCTGGTGATGTACGAGGACGTTCGCACCGCCGACACCTTCGATCTGTCCAAGGACCCGCACGAGCGCGCGCCCATGACGATCGCCGCGAACCCGGCCGGCAAGGCGCTGGCGCTGAGCCTCGACAGCATGGAAAAGGAGCTCCAGAAACGCGCCGTCGCCGCAGCCGAGGAGAAGCCCCTGGACGCGGGCACCAGGGAGAAGCTGCGCGCGCTCGGCTACGGCGACTGACACCGAGCGATCGGCGGCACGCACCGGGCGGCAGGCGCCGCTCCCGAGGCCGTCGACCGTCGATCGTCAGCCGGGCGCGCCCGCGGGCGCGCCTTCTCGCTTGCGACGGTAGAGCCAGTACCCCGGCAGCTCTCCGATCTCCTCGATCTCCGGCAGGGGAACGAACTCGTAGTGCTGGGTGATGTACCGCACGAGGGGGTCCTTGGGGCGAAAGAAGAGCGGAGAGCCGACGACATAGGGAACCCGCTCCTGCTCGAGAATCCGCAGGGCGTCGCGGATCTGGTCGTCGGGAGATACGCCGTAGAACAGGAACTGGTACGGCGTCGGATTCCGCCCGTCGCTCAACAGGTAGGGCGAGGCGAGCTGGGGGTAGCAGAAGAGGGCTCGCGACGGCGTCTCCCCCAGCAGCTCGCGGAGCTTGTCAGCCATGCACCGGCTCCCAGCGCGCGGTGAAGTCGACGACGCCGAAGGCCGTGCGATGCGAGATCGGAAACTGTCTCTCGAGAACGCGATCGTAGCGCACGAGGTGGACGATCAGGACGCAGCCCGCGCCCGCCATGACCATCACCCCGGCGAAGCGCGACAACGCCGGCGGTCGGACGGCGCCCAGGATCCATTCCAGGCTCACCGCCGCGGCCACCCAGAACATTCCCGCGATGAACCCGACGTGGATCAGGTCGGGGAAGTACCAGATGGACGCGGCGGAGAAGGCCGCCAGGACGATCAGCGCCGTCAGTCGTCGGACCCGCTCTCGGTCGCGGCGGCGGAAGACCTCCCGAGCCAGCCTGGCGAGCGGAAGCACGAGAGCGAGGGGAGAGTACTCGAGCAGCAGCGGATACGTGTAGTCCGCGTACAGCTTCGTCAGCATACCGAAACTGGCCCAGCGAGCGTGGAAGGTGGGGCGATAGCTCTCGAGAGGAAAGCGGACGAGAGCCTCGTAGAGCGGTCCGGGCACCGGCCAGAAGAATGAACGCGAGCAGCAGAGGCACGACGATCACGGCCACGCCGGCGCCGAACCACGCCAGGCGACGCACGAGCTCTCGCGGGGGTTCCGGATACGGATGGAGGCGGTCGAGGGCGAAGTCGGCGAGGAAGACCAACCCCATTCCGGCCCCCAGAACGACGCCCTTCTGCTGCTGGACGCCGATCAGGAGTCCGCTGACGACACCGGGAACGAATGCCCAACGGGGACGAGCGGCCCATGGCGCGGCGATCGCCGTCAGCAACAGGAGGGCGGCAAAGAACGTCGAGAACCAGTGCCAGCTCGCGAACGGCCAGACCGTCGCACAGACGGCGACGTAGGCGAGTGGCACGACGATCGCGAGCTCCTTCCGCACGGCCATGCGCCGCGCCGCCGCGTAGAGCACGACGGCGGTGAGAGCGTGTAGAACCGCCATGCCGATGCGGGCCGTGGCGATGGTCGTGCCGAACAGTCGAAACAGTCCGGCCATCGCATAGGACGCCAACGGTGTCACGAACTGGAAGATGTCCCGGTACATGACCTGTCCGTCGCGGATGCGCTTGGCCTCGTACAGGAAGTACGACTCGTCGGCCGGTCCGAGACTGCGCGGAAGGTGGGACAGATAGAGGACCACCGCGGCGAACAGGCACAGCACCAGCAGGCCATCGCGCCCAAACCGCTCGGAAAGCGCCTGGACGCGATCTCCGAGCGCCTCCGGCCGGGCTGGTGTGGGGTTTTCCGTGCGCTGCATTCTCGACAGAAGGCTCGCCTCAGGGGCCCGTTCCGCCGGCCGTCGGTCTTTCTCCCGCCGGGGCCGCTCCACCGAGATACCCGAGCGCTCGCAAGCGCTCGACCTGTGCCGGGTCGAGCTGGACCCGCCCCGCCCTCGGGGAGCTCGCCGCCGAGGCGAGCTTGCGCTGCAGAGTCGTCTCGAGATCGGCGACGGTGTCCGGTCGGGCGGAGGACAGGTCGTGCTCCTCGCGCGGATCGGCGCTGCAGGTCGAACAGCTGCGGTGAGTACTTCTCGTACCAGATGTACTCGTACGGGTAGCGAATCACCGACCGCATGTCGCCGGAGATGCGGTCGTCCTTCGTGCAATGCCGCCACCTCCGCTCGGAAGCTTCGAGCAGAGGACGGCCTTTCTCGGGAACGGTCGACTCGACGAAGGCCACGAAGTAGTCGTGGAACTCGCTGATGATGGGTGGCTCTGGGCTCGGCGCCGGCTCGGTGGTCGGCAGCGGTCGCCCGGTGAGCCGGGGCGGCGCCGCGACGCCGGCCCAGCCGAGGATCGCCGGCATGAGATCGGCGAGCTGGACCGGCGCCGAGATTCTCGCCGGGGCGGCGCCGTGCAGGCCGTGGACGACCAGAGGGACGTGCAGGACGGCGCGGTCCAACCCCACGTCGTGCTCGAGCAGACCGTGCTCGCCGAAGCGCTCGCCGTGATCGCCGGTGGCGATCACGATCACGGGCGACTCGACCGACCCGAGCGCGGCGAGCACGGCGCCGAGCTTGGCGTCCGCGGCGCGCACGCTGTCGAGATAGAGGGCGCGGAGGACCAGGACGTTCGGATCGTCCGGTGTGCACCGGCACAGGCAGCTGTCCTTGTTCTTGGAGATGCTCCAGGCGCGCTCGGCGCCGACGCCGGCGGGAAGGTATGGATTGTCGTCGCGCACCAGGTACGGCCAATGCGCGTTCATGATGTTCAGAAACAAGAAGAACGGCCGATTCTTCGCCCTTCCCGCCAGCCATTTCTCGACCGTTTTGGCCATGTGGCTTCCGCCGGGAACCCAGCCGTCGAAGCCGCGCGAGAGTCCGTTCTCGGGAGTCAGCCAGGGATTCTCGTTGACCCCGAAGGTCTCGTAGCCCGCCTTGGCGAGGATCTCGGCCAGCGTCGGGACCGACTCGAGCTTGTCCGCGCCGCCGCGGACACCGTTCTCGACCGGCAGCAAGCCGGTGAAGATCGTCGCGTGCGAGGGCAGCGTCCAGTTCGCATTGGCGTAGGCGTGCTCGTAGAGCAGCCCCTGACGCGCCAGCGCGTCGACGTTCGGCGTCGTGCCCTCGACCTCCCCGTACGCGGAAACGGCGTCGGCGCGCGTCGTGTCGAGGATCGCCAGGACGATCGACGGCCGCGGCGCCGAGCGCTGGCAGGCGGTCGCCAGAAAAGCCAGGGAGGCCAGTGCCAGACAGCCGATCGGGAAGGTCCGTGCGGCGTCCCGCCGCGCGCCGGGCGTTCGGTAGCGCACTCGCCACACGTGGTCAGTCGGCCGGATTGTGCGCCTCCGCCAGCTGCTTCAGGCACTCGCCGAGCAGGATGTGGTTCCAGTCCTTGCGATCGAAGGCGCTGCTCTTGAAGAGCCACTGGTTCACCGGCGCCGGCAGGCCGTGCTTGATGCGCCGGTGCGTGATGCCGAGGTCGTCGCCGACGAGGCGGCGCAAGGCCTGGCGCAGCAGCCACTTGCCCTGTCCGTCGCGATAGCGCAGGCGGTCCGACAGCTTGGTGGAAAACTCGATGATCCGGTAGTCGAGGTAGGGGTTGCGGACCTCGAGCGAGTTTCCCATCGCCAGCCGGTCGGCCATCACCAGGAGCGGCTGCAGGAAGACGGCGGCCTCGAGCTCGCTGAGGTTCTGGGCGAAGGTGCGTTTCGCGCTCCACAGCGGCGCGAAGAAGTCGAGCAGCAGCGGCACCCCGGCGAGGCCCTGGCGGCTGACCATGCGGCAGAAGCGCTCGACCTCGCTGCCGAAGTAGCGCCGGCACAGTGTGCCGTAGGGACCGGCGAAGTCCTGCTCGATCTGGCCCGCCTCGCGCAGCAGCAGCTCGTTGCGGTAGTAGCCGGTGAACAGCTCGTCGGCGCCCTCGCCCGACAGCGCCACCACGAACCCGTCGCGGCGCGCCTGGCGGGAGAGGCAGAAGAGGGGGAATACGCTGAAGCTGCCGACCGGGAACTCGATGAAGCGAGCCAGGTCGGAGAAGGTGTCCAGGAACTCCTCGCGCGTCGGCGTGACGATGCGCGGCTCGAATCCCAGCCGCTCGGCGAACTCGACCACGTACTGGCGCTCGTTGATGGTGCTCTCGAACTCCGAGAACTGCACCGTGTAGCTCACGTCGCAACGGACGATCGCCTGGACCAGCGACGAGTCGATCCCGCCGGAGAGGAAGATCGTGACCGGCACGTCCGCCACCTTGCGGATCGCGCACGAGTCCTGCAACAGGTCGAGCAGCTCGCGCACCGCCCACTCCTCGTCGTCGATCGTCTGCTCGAACTCCGGGAACCGCCACCAGCGGTGGTGGCGGAGCTGGTTGTCGGCCGGCGTGTAGATCAGGTACTCGCCCGGACGCACGCTCTTCACGTCGCGAAACGGCGTGTGCTCGTCGAAGTAGAACTCCAGCGCCTGACAGATGCGCACCTCCTCGAGCTCGAGGTCGCTGATCACCTTGAGCTCGGAGGCGAAGCCGATCCCCTTCTCTCCGTGCGTGTAGAAGAGGGGCTTCTTTCCGATGCGGTCGCGCGCCAGGAAGAGCCGCCCGTCGTGCCAGATCGCCAGGGCGAACATGCCGTTGAAGCGATCGAGGCACTGCGGCCCCCACTCGAGGTAGGCGCACAGGGCGACCTCGGTGTCGGTGGGAGTGCGAAACCGCCAGCCCTTGCCCTCGAGCTCGCGGCGCAGCGCCTGCCAGTTGTAGATCTCGCCGTTGAAGGAGATGACCGCCCCGTCCCGCTCCATGGGGGTCGGAACGTCCTCCTTGTAGACGACGGAGAGCCGTGTCTGGCCGATCCACAGGGGACGCTCGCCGGCGCCGCGAATCTCCACCACGCCGTGCTGGTCCGGGCCGCGGTGGTGGAGAAGCCGAGCGGCGTCCTTGCTGATGAGCTCAGGCGCTCCGCCGTAAATTCCGCACATGGGCGCTCATTCCGGATGAGCTTCAAGGAATGGCTGCCGCCATCCCAAATTGCAAGCATGGGGGAGGACGCGAGGCAGAGAGGGGACCCCGCCCGCCGCTTGCGCCTTCCCCCGATTCTTGTGTCCGCAACCGGTCTCCTCTACAAGACGAATCCGGCAAACGGCCGCGGACCCCAGCGTCTCGCCGGACCTCGCCTGAACCCATGCAGCCCGCAGATCGAAACGGGATGGTAAACCGCGCGGAAGCGACACGGGGGGAGAGGCTTCTCTGGCTTCTTCCGGTCGCCCTCGCGGCGTGGCGCTTCTACCCGATCACGCGAAACTACTTCTACGGAGACGACCTCTACAACCTGTACCAGATCGTCAACCGGGGGCTGATCGAGTACCTGATCAAGCCCTACGGCATGCACCTGCTGGCGGCGCGCAACGTCGTCTTCTATCTCTGCTACCAGCTCTTCGGCACGAACGCCGCGCCCTACTTCTGGGTCGTCCTGCTCACGCACCTCGTAAACGTCTTTCTGCTCTTCGACATCCTGCGCCTCTTCGCCGGGCCCTGGCTCGCCTGTCTCGGCGCGCTGCTGTGGGGGCTGTCGCCCGTCGACGAGGGAGCGCTGGGCTGGTTCTCGGTCTACGGGCAGGTGCTGGCGACCATGCTGATCCTGTGGGTGCTGCGCCGCCTCGCGCAGGTGGCGACCGGCCGCTCTCCCTCGACGCTGGCGCCGTGGCGCTGGGCGGCTCTCCTCGTCGTCGCCGCGATGAGCTTCGGCACGGGGATCGGCGCCGCGATGGCGTTTCCCCTCGTCGCCCTGATCCTGCTTCCCGCCTCGTCCGCCCGGCGCCGCAGCTTCGCCGCCTTCGCCGCCGTCGCGTTCGTTCTGCCGTTCCTGTACGTGGGCTTGCACCGCATCGCACAGATCTACCACGCCCCGCACACCGGGCAGATGGGCGATGTGCTGGTCGGTCTGCGCATGCTCCCTAGAGTGGCGCCGGTGACGCTCCACATGGTCGTCTACGGACTGACCAGCCTGTTGCTGAACCTCTTCTGGAACCCGATCCCGTATCCGAACCCGGTGTCCTACGCCGTCGCTGCGGCGGCGGGCATCGCCGCCGTCGCCACCCTGGTCGTGGCGACCCCGGCCCGCCGCCGGCAGCTCCTCGCGGTGCTCACGCTGGGCCTCGCCTGTTATGGAATCATCGCCGTCGGGCGCATCGGCTTCTTCGCCATGCTGGGGACGAAGGTCGTCACCGCCGCCCGCTACCACTACGCGGCGACGGCCTTCTTGTCCGTCGCCGTGGTCCTGATGCTGGCGACCGCCGTGCAACGGCATCCGCTGCCGCGGCGGTGGGCATCGGCCGCGTGGGCGGCGGCGCTCGCCCTGAACGTCCTTCCGTACGCTCTCTTCCCTCACCCCATCGATCACCACGATCCGCAGCGCGCCGCGGCAGAGCGGGCGGTTTCCGCCATCGAGAGGCAAGTCGCGGCCGCTCCAGCGGGCGCGGACGTGGTCATCCGAAACCAGCGCTTCAACGGAGTCGGACCGATCATGTTCAAGCGACTCGACCTGTTCCCGGGCCTCGCCGGCGTCTTCGCGGTGTACTTCCCGGACACGGTCGTCGATGGCCGGCGGGTCTTCTTCGTTCTGGCGGATCGCGACGCGCTGAACGAGGCGCGACGGGGCCGCAAGAGCGCCGGGTTCGTGCTCGCCCCGGGCGAATCGCCGCAGCGGCGGCCGGCGACGAACGGGTCGGCCGGGCGCGATTCCTCCTCATGAAGAGTCCCGCGGGCGGGCCGACACCGGCCGAGCCGCCCTGGCGTTGGCGCACGGACGGCGCGCTGCTGATTCTCGCCCTGGCGCTGCCCGCGTTGGTCTACGTCCCGATCACGCGCAACTACTTCAACTCGGACGACTTCCTCCATCTCTACCGAATCGTCAACGGCAGCCTGGCTCAGTTCCTGCTCAACATGCACGGCGGCCATCTCCTGATGACGCGCAACGCCCTCTTCGTGCTCAGCCACGCCCTCTTCGGAACCAACGCCTGCGGCTATTTCTGGCTCGTCCTCCTCACCCACCTCGTCAATGTCTTCCTGTTGTTCCGCATCATCCGCGAGCTGACCGGCGGCGCGCACCTGGCCTGCTTCGGCGCGGCGCTGTGGGGCATCCTGCCCGTACAGGAAGGCACGCTCGGCGGATACTCGGTCTACGGACAGGTCGTGGCCACCACGCTGACGCTGTGGGTGCTCCTCGCCCTCGTGCGAACGGCGTGCGGCGCGCGCCCGCATCCGCTCGCCCCCCTGCTCTGGGTGCTGCTGCTGCTCGGCGCCGCGACCAGCTTCGGGGTCGGCATCGGGGTCGCCTGCGTCATGCCGCTGGTCGCCGTCCTGCTCCTGCCGATGTCGCGGGTCAACGCTCGCATCACCGCCGTCCTGACGGCTCTCGCGGTGGCGATGCCGTTCCTCTACTTCCGCCTGCAGAAGCTCTACGTCGACCTCTACGGGGGTCTCGAATCCTCGCTCCTTCTCGTCGCCGGGCTGAACCAGTGGCACGAACATCTCGAGTTGCTGCTCGGCCTGATCGCCTACGGGATCCTCTCCACCGTGGTGGGCGTCTTCGACCTGGTCGCCTATCCGGGAATCGCGGCGTACGCCGTGGTGGCGGCCTACGGCGCTGCCCTGATCGCGGCCTTGGCAACCGGATCCTGGATCCTGCGCCGGCGGCTCGTCGCCTGTCTGGCGCTCTGTACCGCCGCCTATGCGGTGATCGCGGCGGGGCGGGGCATGTTCGCCGTGAGCGCGGAGACGCCCCGCTACCACTATCTGGGCACGGCGCCTCTGGCGATCGCGACCTGCCTCCTTCTCGCCGAAGGTGCGCGGCGGTGGCGGCCGAGTGAGCGAGCGAAGAGCGCTCTCCTCGCCGTCTGGCTCGCCGCCACCGTGGCGTTTCACTTCGCGGCGGGACGGCCCATCGACCACTTCGCATTCTCCCGCCGTGAAACCGACGAGGTCCTCGCTCAGATCCGGCGCGCGGCGCGCTCCGTTCCTCGCGGCGAGGACATCTACATCGAGAACCGCACCTTCCACTCGGTTTTTCACCTGACCGCCGGCCAGGAAGGCGACTTCCCGGGCTGGGCGGCGGTGTTCGTCATCTACTTCCCGACCGACGTGGTCGAAGGCCGGCGAGTCCACTTCGTCGAGGACGACCCGTCGGTCCTCGAGTCGACGCGCGGCGGGCGGCGGACGGCGGGCCTCCTGGTCTCCCCCGAGGCGGTCCCGGGACCGATCTACCGCGCCCCGAAGCCGGCATGGGCGCGCCGGCGGGCGGGTCCGTAAACGCCGCCGGCGCTGGTGAAGAGCGCGGCTGGTGTGGTGTCTCAGAAAAGCCTTTACAGAGATCCCCCCGGGAGGGCGAGCCGTCTGCTTGCACAGTGCGGCTCGCCCTCCCGGGGGGCATCAGGCGCTCTGTAAACTCAATTGTGAGACGCTATACTCACACGGCGGTCGCCGCCTCGGCGGGCCGATCGAGATCCGGCCGCGGAAGGGTCGCCTGCGCGTGGGGCAGATCCAGCACGTCGCCCGCATAGTCCTCCGGAGTGCCGAGGAAAACGAAGGGGAGGCTGGCCGGCAGGAGGGGATCGATGAGGCGCGGAAAGCGGCGAAGCAGCGGCAGCCGCCCGACCGCGGCCACCAGCCATCGCGGCAGGGAGGTCCGGGTCAGCAGGTAGAGCTTGTGGTAGTACCGGTACTCCGTGTCGCTGAGGACGAGCTTCTTCTGCTTGTCCTCGACGTTCTGCGTGTAGCCGAACTTCGGGAAGGAGACCATCGCCCCGAAGCCGACCGACTTCATCTGCTGCGGGAACTCGAGCAGGAAGTCGAACGTCTGGCGGCAGTGCTCTTCGGTCTCGAAGTGGATCTTGGTGATGAGGTCGAAGTAGCACTCGATCCCACATTCGATGATGATGTTCGCCGCCTCGTTCGCCTTCTGCTTCGGCACCGGCCGATGGAACTCGTTGAGGATCTCCTCGCTGCCCGACTGGATGCCCATGGTCAGCGACCTGAGGCCGGCGTCCTTGAGGAGGAGGAGGTCCTCCTTGCGGGTCGTGGTGGGGTACGTATAGCACCAGAAGGGCAGTCCGACCTCCGCCTTGTAGCGCGGCGCGAACTCGCGCAGCCAGCGCGGGTTCACGGTGAACACGTCGTCGTAGAACATGACGTGCGTGATCCCGAGGTTCTCCTTCGCCGCCACCAGCTCCTCGATGACCACGTCCACGCTGCGCCGGCGCAGCGAGTTCTTCTTGCCGAACATGTCCTGGTACACGCTCTCGATGCAGAAGTTGCAGGAGAACGGGCACCCGCGCTGGGTCATGATCGGGTACTGCCCCCGCATCAACAGCGGATAGACGTTGTGCTTGATGCGGTCTTCGTTGATGTGAACCGTCCGTACGGGATTGAAGTCCGGGATGGCGATGTCGTTGAGCTCGCCGTAGGCAGCGGCCGCGTTCTTGACGACCCGGCCGTCCTTCTCCATCCACAGCCCCGGGATGTCGGAGACGTCGGCTCCGCGCTCCAGACGCTCGGCCAGCTCGACGATCAGCTCCTCCCCCTCGCCGACGCACACCATGTCGGCGTGCTGCACGGCGACCTCGGGCTCCACGGTCGGCCCCGGCCCGCCCCAGATGACCGGCACGCCGGGGAAGCGCTCCTTGAGACGCGCCGTGACCTCCATCGCCGGCTTCATCGTCAGAGAGGTCAGGGCGAAGCCGATCAGCCCCGGATCGAACTCTTCGAGAAAGTCGAACAGGAGCTCGTACTCGCGCGCGGAGAACGGCTTGTAACAGTTCCAGACGTATTCTTTGCCGCGCGCGGCGACGTTGGTCAGAGCGTAGTCGGTGACCAGATAGCGGCCGGTCTCCTCCCGGGGGACGGCGATGAAGTCCTTGAGGTAGATGATTCTGGAGTCGTGCCCGGCGCGCTGCAGCTGCCCAGAGAGCTGCGAAACGCCCAGATTGAGCCCGGTAAACAGCTTGATCAACGCCACCCGCGCCATGCGGTTTCCTCCGTCCTGTCCTGGGATTGCCGCGGCGGTAGCCGAGTGGACCTCGGCGCCGCAACCCTGGAAGAGGATGCTAACCCGCCACACCTCGGTGAGTCAATTGAGAAACCCGCGGAAACCGGGGCCTTCGGCCCCCACACGCGGGCGCTCGTAAGGACCGGCCGGGGCGCGCCGCAGGCCCTTTGGACGGCGGGGCCCGTCCCGTTGCCTCCGCAACGCGGACGTGAAAGAGAAGCGCGAATGAGCTTCAAGCAATATTTGGTCGCCGAGGTCGTGAAGGGTCTGGACGAGACGTACAAGGTCGAGGGCTGGGAGAAGGAGCACCCCGGAAAGGCCTACTTCGACCTGCACATCTCGACCATCGAGAAGCACGAGCAGGCGGCGGCGACCTTCCGCGAGTACCTCGGTGGCGGCGGAAAGAAGATCCTCGAATCCGGCTGCGGAACCGGCCGCTGGATGGCCTACTTCGAGAAGCTCGGCAACCGCTCGTTCGGCGTCGACGACAGCCCCGGCCCGCTCGGCGTCGCACGGGCGCACGACCCGAACATGAACCTGGTGCGCGCCAACGCGCTGCTGACCCCCTACAAGGACGACAGCTTCGACGCCGCCTTCTCCTCGTACGTCGCCGAGCACTTCGAGGAGGGTCCGGAGGAGCTGTTCCGCGAGATCCGCCGCGTGCTCAAGCCCAACGGCCTGTTCTTCGTCGTCGTGCCCTACAACAACACCTTCCGCCGCTACGTGGTGAACCCGATCCTGATGGGCCTGTGGAAGATCTGGAAGTGGCGCGGGCGCGGGCTCGGCTTCACCGAGTTCCGCTACGCGCAGGCGGAGATGGAAGGCTTCCTGAAGCGCACCGACTTCGACGTCGTCGAGATGCGCCCGGACGACTTCATCCCGCCCTGGTCGAAGGGCCTCTTCTGCGATCTGTGCGACGTCGGCTGCTTCGTTCGCTACGAGCCCAAGCCGCCCTACGAGTTCGGTCCCTTCGGCAGAGCCGTGGCGGGCTTCATCCGCAGCCTCGGCGTCTGGCACTCCTGCGGCGGCATCTTCTTCGTCGCGCGCGCCCGCAAGTAGAAGAGGCGACCGGCCGTACGGGAGTCTCGTTCGGGGAAACCGTGCCAGAGGAGACGCGACAATCGGCAGTCGCCACCGAGGAAGGCCCACGGCCACAGGTCTCCGTCGTCCTTCCCGTGTTCAACGAGGAGGAGGTTCTGCCCGCCCTCGTCGAGCGCCTGCGCGCGGCTCTGGCGCAGATCGAAGGCGGTAGCGAGGTCGTCTTCGTGAACGACGGCAGCAGCGACGGCTCGCTCGCCCTGTTGCGCCGCGCCTGCCGGGAAGACCCGCGCTTCGTCCTCGTCAACCTGTCGCGCAACTTCGGCCACCAGGCCTCCATCACGGCCGGGCTGCACTTCGCCGAGAGGGGCGTGCGTCGTCGTCATGGACGCCGACCTGCAGGACCCTCCGGAGCTCATCCGGGATCTCGTACAGCGCTGGCGAGAGGGCTACCCGATCGTGGTGGCACAGCGTCGCTCGCGCGGCGAGCCGTTGCCGCGGCGGCTGCTGTTCGCCGCCTTCTACAAGACGTTGACCGCCCTCTCGGAGCGCCCCATCCCGCTCAACGCCGGCGTGTTCGGCCTGATGGATCGGCGGGTGGTCGACGAGCTGCTGCAGATGTCGGAGCAGAACCGCTTTCTGCCCGGGATGCGCAGCTGGCTCGGATTCAGGCACGCCTACGTGACGTACGATCGGCCCGAGCGGGCGGCGGGAGAGCCCAAGCAGACCATCAGCCGCCTGCTTCGCTACGGCTTCGATGCCATCTTCAGCTTCAGCTACAAGCCGCTGCGCGTGATCTGGTTCGCCGGCTCTCTCGATCAGTCTGTTCTGCTTCCTGTACAGCGCGATCCTGATCGCCCTTCGAGCGTTGCAGATCAACGTCGTGCCCGGCTTCACCACGCCGACCGTCGCCATTCTGTTCCTCGGCGGCGTGCAGCTCATCGCCATCGGCGTCCTCGGCGAGTACCTGGCGCGCATCTACGACGAGGTGAAACGGCGCCCGCTCTTCGTGGTCGAAGAGGTCGTGTCGGCCTCGAAGGCCGAAGAGGAAGGGGGCTCTTGAGAGCGGAGGAGTTCACCGCCCTCGCCCGGGTCGAGCGAGAGCACTGGTTCTACCGCGGCAAGCGCGACATCGTCCGCCACTGGGTCCGCACCTTCGCTCCCGTGCAGCGCGAAGATCTGCTGGTCGACATCGGAGCGGGCACGGGCCAGATGCTGAGCGAGTGGGCGGCGACCTGCCGCGCCGTGGGCATCGAGTTCGACGCCACCGGCCTGGGCATCGCCACGCAAAACGCCGCGCGCCTCGTCCAGGCTTCGGCGCAGGATCTTCCCCTCGCCTCCGGCTGCGCCGCGGTGGTCACGGCGCTCGACGTGCTCGAGCATCTCGACGACGACGCGCGGGCCCTGGCCGAGCTGACTCGGATCACCCGACCGGGTGGCCTGATCGTTCTCCTGGTACCGGCCCTGCGGATCCTGTGGAGCGATTGGGACGACGCACTCGGCCACAAGCGCCGCTACACCAAGGGCGAGCTGCTGCGACTGGTGCGGGCCGCGCCGCTGACCATCCTCCACTGCGCCTACGTCAACAGCTTCGTTTTCCTCCCTATCCTCCTCTACCGCATCGCGCGCTCCCGCTTCGGAATCGGCGGCGGGAAGCGACTGGAGGACAGCGTTCCACCGGCTGCCATCAATCGAGCCCTGCACGCCCTGTTCGTCGCGCCCGCTTGCTGGCGCTGGTTCTCGCCGCCCTTCGGGGTTTCGGTTCTCTGCGTTCTGCGCCGCGACTGAGTAAGCTGGCATCGAACGTCGTCGAGTCGCCCCGGCGCGGGGCAGCGATCCCCCGGCGGCAGAGGCCGGGGGATCTGCGCCATCGTCCTCATCGCGCTCGCCTGGATCGCCTGGGTCGTCTGGCGCCGTACGCAGGGCACCGTGGTTGCGCTCAGCCTCGATTACTACGGGTATTTCTATCCGAACGTCCACTACGCTCTCGAGAGCCTGCGGCAGGGCCACGGCCTGCTCTGGAACGCCTTCCAGAACTGCGGCCAGCCGTTCTACGCCATCTCCCTGAGCGCCCTCCTCTACCCGCCGCACCTTCTCTTCCTGGCGCTTCCGCAGAGCACCGCCGTGATCGCCCTGCTCCTCGCCAATCTGCTGATCGCCGGGATCGGCCAGTACCTCCTGTGCCGGGAAGCTGAGATGGGCGAGGCGGCGGCCCTCGCCGGCGCCGTCACCCTTCAGCTCGGCGGGATGGCGCTCTTCCTCGCCAGCTGGACGCCCGTCAACCTCGCGAGCTACGTCTGGATCCCGGCTGCGATGTTCGCCTGCGAGCGCCTGCTGCGGCGCCCCTCGCCCGCCGGCAGCCTGCTTCTGGGGGCGGCCCTGGCGCTGCAGCTCCTCGCCGGCAATCCGCAGGTGTCTCTTTCACCTACCAGTTGGTCGTCCTGCGGGTGCTCTGGGAAGCCGTCACCAACCGGACGGCCGTCACCCGCCGCCTCCTGCTCGCGGTCCTCGCCGGTTCACAATTGTGGCAACGAATTTTGTGAGGGTATTCCTTCTCCCGGATGGGAGAAGGCTAGGATGAGGGGGATCAAATACACGGCGAAGCCATCACCGATTTCCTCTTCTGTGACAGCCTCGAGCGGCCAAAACGATTGTGGCCTGCGGCGCCATCAAATCCCCCTTGTATCCTCTCCCATCCGAGTCTGTCGATTTTCTCGAGGGTCGAGGTTCCCCCCTTTGAAAAAGGGGGGTCAGGGGGGATTTTGAGATGGATTCGTTCGGATAAATCCCCCTCAATCCCCCTTTTCCAAAGGGGGAAGTCGGAGTCGCTTCTCTCGCCAGGAGAAAATCGACAGCCTCTTCCGGAGAGGAAGAAATACGTCGGGGTACTTATGCCGACGAGTACTGAGGGACGCATGGGATCGATCGACCGTCGAGCGAGGATGGCGCCGAGGAGTGGGGCGGCGAAGGGTCTCCGCCGGCTGACGGCGCGACGTTCCCTCACGCCGCCGCGCGCTCCGGCGGCCGCGCGCGCACTCGCAAGCGGTCGACGGCGCTCATGAGGCCGAGCCCCACGGCGTAGGCGGCGACACCGGTCAGGAAGGCCATGGAGAAGCCGACCCGGCTGCCGATGAAAATCGCCAGCACGGAGGCCACCACCGACAGGGCGCCGTTGAGGCCCCAGGCCCACGGCACGAGGTGCTCGCTGAACCCGCGCAGCACGGTGATGCCGAGCGGATAGGCCATGCCGAGCAACAGGCCGATCGGGGCCAGCAGCACGACCGTGACGGCGATGCGCGCGGCGATCGGCTCGCCGAGCAACGCCTCGATCACACGCGGCACGAGCCACACGTAGGCGCCCGCCACCACCACGATCGCCGCCAGCACCCTGCGGATCGCGACCTCCGCCGGCAGCCGGAAGCGCGAGCTGAGCAGGCTCCCGGTCCCCGAAAAGAGCAGCAGCGCGAAGAGCACGACCGCCAGCGCGTAGACCGGGTAGCCGAGGAAGAGGACGAAGCGTTGCAGCAGCGGCACCTCGATCATCATGAAGCCGTAGCCGAGGCAGGCGAAGTAGAGCAGCAGCGGAACGGCCGTCGTGACCGGCACGTCGGACTTGCGCCGCCCGGCAAGGAACAGCAGCGGAACGAAGAAGAAGACCGCCGCCATTCCGGTCACCACGGCGATGAGCAGATAGAGAAGCAGCACGGCATCGTTCCACTGGCGCAGAAAACCGAACGGATCGGCATGGAAGTCGGGAATGTCCTGCGGCGCCAGGCGGCCGCGCAGGAAGTGGAAGAAGAACGGCTCGTCGTCCGTCGGCGGATCGATGAGGAAGGGGAAAGAGGCGTAGTAAGCGTCCGGATCGGGTGTCGTCAGCACCGTGCGGATCGCCTCCATGCCGCCGCTCTCCATGTCCGGCCGGTAGAGCACCTGCATGTTGTTTTCGGCCGCGACCCGATCGAGAGTCTGCAGCTCCTGCGGCGTGAAGGCCGTGCGCTTGGCGACCATGGTGGCACTGCCCGGCTGGCTCAGAACCGCGATCTGCCGGCTCGGGTCGGCCACCCCCTCGGCCGCCCACGCCTTGCGGGTCATACCGACGATCTTCAGCATCTCGAGGGGGTACTTGGGGCTGATGTAGCGACTGACGGTCAGAACGCCGCCGTCCGTCAAGTGGCGAAAGTAGGTCTCGAAGGCCTCCGTCGTGTAGAGGTAGTTCTCGCTGAAGACGAAGCCGCCGGCGGCGTTCAGCGAGAAGGTATCGATCAGGCTCAACTGGAGCACGTCGAAGCGCCGGTCGAGAGTGCTGAGGCGGCTGCGCGCCTCGTCGATGATGACCTCGACGCCAGGCAGCGTGTACGGGCGCCCCGAGTAGTCGGCGTACTCGTCCTGTACGATGTGCCGCATCAGGGGGTTGATCTCGATTCCCAGCACGCGCGGCTGGCCGAAGGCCAGGGCGGCCAGGATGTCGCGCCCGCCTCCGGTGCCGATGATCAGCACGTCGGCGTCGGGCTTCAGGTGGTGCGCCACGTAGAGAACGCTCTGGCGCAGGAACTGGATCTTGGACAGGTCGCCGTCGAAGTTCATCATCGGCGTCCACGCCGCGCCGTCGATGTCCAGGTTCATCGATTTCGGATAGGCGCCGTCCGGGTAGTCCTGGGGCGGGTTCCTGAGCGGCAGCAGGCGCGCCGCGTTCTGCTGGCTCTTGAACGCGCCGACGCGGGAGAACGCGTTCCACCCGGCATAGTCGGAGTAGAACGACGTCCAGCCCTTTACGTAGCGCATGCGCAGGAGGTCGGTCGTCTGACCGAGGAGGACGAGTCCCGCCACGACACCGACCGCGATCGCCGGAGCGACCAGGCGCCGCGGCCTCGTCACCAGGCCGAGGCCGAGCGAGGCTCCGGCCGCCACCAGACCGACCAGGACGGCGACCTTCGGGGCAGGGAGCATCTGCATCCCCAGGACGACCACCAGACAGCCCAGGCTGGCGCCCACGAGATCGGCCCAGTAGATGCGCCCGATGCGCGACGAGAAATGGGTCATGAGCAGCGACACGCACACGCCGCCGAAGAAGAACGGCAGAGCGAGGACCCCGTAGGCGACGCTCAGGGTCGCGAAGCCGCGCAGCGAGAGCTCCTGCGCGATGTGAATTCGCAGGAAGATCACCACGCACAGCGCCGCCGCGAGGCCGCAGCGCCAGGCGTAGGCGACGATCTGCTCGTCCACCCGCTCGGGGCTGAAGTGCTCGGGCAGCAGGTACACCACCAGACCGCTGAGCCCGAGACCGAACATGGCCAGCGAGATGGCCACGAAGGCGTAGTGGCTGAACAGGGCGACCGAGAGAATGCGGGCGACGGCGATCTCCAGCATGAGCAGCGAAAGGCTCAAGAGAAAGACCGCCGCGTAATGGCGCGTGCTCGGCTTCAGGTTCTCCATGTCGTCCAGGCCCCCCCTCCGTCGCCCCCGACCGGTCTCAGAAGTGATAGCCGAGAGCGCGCAGCTTCTCCTTCGTCGCCTCGTCGACCGAACCCGTCTCGGCGGCGGGATTGGCGCGTTCCGCCAGTGCCGCGGTCTCCTTCTGCAGCGCCGTACGCAGCGTCCGGATCGCGTTCGGCCGATGCAGGTTCTTCGTCTCGCCGGGATCCGCGGCGAGGTCGTAGAGCTCCGGCACCTCCTTTTTTTCGCGGCCGCGCAGCCCGATCAGCAGCTTGTTGCGGCCGCGCACGAGGGCCTCGGAGTGGGCGCGAATGTCCAGGCGCGAGCCGGTTTTCGGCAGCTCGCTGATCACGTCCGGAAGCGGGTTCCGGGTGTGGAGAAGCCACTCGACGAGGGACTTCCTCTTCATGAGCGGCACCAGGGAGCGGCCCTCGAAGGTCGGCTGCTTCGGCAGCCCGATCAGGTCGAGGATCGTCGGAGCGATGTCCACCAGGGAAACGTTGTCGTTGATCACCTTGCCGCCGTCGATGCCGGGCGCCAGGACGATGAGTGGAACGCGGATGGTCTCGTTGTAGAGGTCGTGGCCGTGCGCCATGCGGCCGTGCTCCTTGAACTCCTCGCCGTGGTCCGCGGTGACGATCACCACGGCGCCGTTCAGGAAGCCGCGCTCCTCGAGCGCCGCGAACAGCGCGCGCACCTCGCCGTCGACCGAAGCGACCTCGCCATCGTAGAGAGACTGCAGGACGTCGACCTCGTCGGCGCTGAATGCCTTGAAATTGAGCGTCCGCAGCTGCGCATTCGCGGCCGCGACGTCCACTCCCGGGCGCGCTGCGCGCGAAGCGGCTCCGGTACGGCTCGGGCGGCTCGTACGGGCTGTGAGGCTCCATGTACTGCAGGTAGAGGAAGTGCGGCGCCGACGACGGCGTCTTGTCCGCCTCCCCCGCGAGCCACGTCAGGCTCTCGGCGCGCAGGCGGTCCCCCCTCACCTTGACCCCCTGCTGCTCCGTCCCGGCATAGGTCGACCAACGGCGAAAGCCCTGCCCGTAGCCGAGAGCCTTGGCGAGGCGGAAGTTGGCCGAGAAGCCGCCGGTATCGTAGCCGGCGCCCTCCAGCTTCTCGGCCAGAGTCACCTCGGCGTCGGCGATCTTCGAATCGAAGGTGGCGACGTGGTGCTGGAACGGAAAGCGCGAGGTGAAGATCGAGGCGACGGAAGGCACGGTCCACGAGCTGGCCGCGTAGGTGTTGCGAAAGACGACTCCCTTCTTCGCCAGCTCGTCGAAGAAGGGCGTCAGCCCGCGGTCGTTGCCGTAGGCGCCGAGCCGGTCGGCGCGCAGCGTATCGATCACGACGAACAGGACGTTCGGCTTGCTCCGATGACCGGACCGGCACGAGGGCAGCAACGCGAGGAGCGCGCACGCCAGCAGCACGAGGGAACGACGACGTTGCACAAATGGGCCCGAGCGGGAGAGCAAGGTCGTAAGGTGCCAGTCGGCCCGCAGAAGTGCAACACTGATTCGCACCGCGCTTCGCCAGCTCGGCGCCGGGGTTGCAGTCGAGCGGCACAGACCGTAAGACAGCCCGTCCCCGGAACGCCCCGCCATGCTGCTCGGCCTGCTCGCCGCACTCGCTTTCGCGCCGATCTACTGGCTGGTCGTGCCGGCGAGCTGGCGCCGCGAGACGCTCTCCCTCGCCAGCCTGGTCGGGACTCGGGCTCTACGACTACCGGCTGGTGCCGCTGCTACTGGTCGCCTGCGCGGCGCTCTTCCTGCTCATGCGCGCCGCCAGCGCCGCGCGCGGCCGCGCCGCCCTTCTTCCGACGGTCGTCGGGATCGCCCTGCTCACGGCCCTGTTCCTCTGGAACAAGCTGTCGGGAGGGCGGCTGAGCGTCCTCCCCTCGCAGGGCGGGCTGGCGCTGCTCGGCGTGTCGTACCTCGTGCTGAAGGCCGCCGCGGCGCTGGTCGAGGCGAACCGGGGAACCCTGCGCGAGGTCGGCTTCCGCGAGGTCCTGGCGTGGATCGCCTTCCTGCCCACCTACCCGAGCGGCCCGATGGAGACGCTGGAGTACTTTCGCGGCCAGTGGCCGGCCTTCGACAGGGCGAGGGTCCTGGGCGGGCTGGAGCGCATCCTCTTCGGCCTCGTCAAGGCGCTGCTCATCGCGCACTACCTCGGCGTCTGGGCGAACCCGATCGTCGCAGCGCCGCAGAAGCACGGCTCGGGCATCCTGCTGCTGGCGCTGTACGCCTGGAGCCTGCGCTTCTACTTCGACTTCGCCGGCTACAGCGACGTCGCCATCGGGCTCTCCGCCGTGTTCGGATACGACATCTCGGAGAACTTCGACCGGCCGCTGTTGCGCCGCAACCTCGTCCAGCTCTGGCAGAACTGGCACATCACCCTGACCCGCTGGCTGCGCGCCTACCTGTTCGTCCCGGTTTCGCGCCGCATCATGCGCCGCACCGGCGGCGGCTGGGGCGACCGCCTGGCGATCGTCGCCGGGCAGGTGGTCGCCATGACCTTCTGCGGTCTGTGGCACGGCGTGGCGTGGAACTTCGCGCTGTGGGGGTTCCTGCAGGCCGTGGGCCTCGTCTGGGTGGGCGTCGTCTGCCGCGACCTCGGCCGCCGGCTGCCCACCGGGCTGGTCGGCTGGTGGCGCCGCAGCAAGGTCGCTTACGCCCTGAGCACGTTCGCGACGTTCAACTACTTCTCGCTCGCCCTCATCTTCGTCGTCACCGACGTCGGCAGCGCCCTCCACTACCTGGCGCGCCTGCTCTGAGCGGTTCGATGCTCCCTTGTCCGGCCCCCTCTTCCTGGACGGGCCTGTCGATTTTCTCGTTGAGAGACGAGCGACTCCGACCTCCCCCTTTGGAAAAGGGGGATTGAGGGGGATTTGGCCGCACGAATCCATCTCAAAATCCCCCCTGACCCCCCTTTTCCAAAGGGGGGGAATCTCGACCCTCGAGGAAAACCGACAGTCTCGGATGGGATAGGGACCCCACACATCGACAGCCCCTCTATGATGATCCGCACAAGCGCGCAATTGCCTTGCCCATGCCCTCCATGGTTGACTGGCGACTACTCTTGTCTCGAAGATCGTGAACGACAGCGCCAACCAATCGAGTCGCGAGAGCCGGGCCGAGGCGGACTCCCCCAACGGCGGCGGGACCCGCCTGACCCGGCTGCTGCCCGCCCCGCTGCGGCGCCTCCTCGCCCGCGGGTATTCCCGGGTGCAAACCCGCCAGGTGGTCGAGGCGCCCGACGAGGCACTGGTCGTCGGCGTCGAGGTGTACGTCCCGCACCGGCCCGGCGCTGCGCGGACCGCCTGGCGGCTCACGGCCTACGACCGTCTGGTCGGCCGGCTGCCGCAGTTCGGGCCGTACATCGACGTCGGCTTCCGCTCGGAGACGGGGTGGCGAACCTTCGAGTTCCCCCTCTTCGCGCCGCCGCCCGCCGGCTCCGAGGTCGCCATCGAGGTGGGGATCGACCCCCAATCCGGCCCGGCGGCGCTGCTCTGGTCGCAGCTCGACGGCTACCGCGTGCGCCGCGCCTGGCTGCGCGGCGCGCGCCTGTCGGCCAGCGACGTCACGATCGTCGTGCTCAACTGGAAGCGCCCGGCGGACACGATCCGCTGTCTGGAGAGCCTGGCCGAGGCCGACCTGCGCGGCGCCTCGGTGCTGGTGGTCGACAACGGCTCCGGCGATCGGTCGGTGGAGACCATCCGGGCGCGGTTTCCCGACCAGGAGATCCTGTCCCTGCCGGAGAACCGCGGCTACTCGGGCGGAAACAACGCCGGCATCCTCGCCGCCCTGCACAAGGGGGCCAAGGCGGTGCTGGTGCTCAACAACGACACGGTCGTGGCGCCGGACTTCCTGCATCCGCTGGTCTGGGTGCTCAACACGGACGCCAAGGCCGCCGCCGTCTCCAGCGGCGTCCTGCGCTCCGACCACCCCGACATCCTCGAGTCCGCCTACCTGGAGATCTACTTCGGCCACGGAATCATTCGCCATTACGGCGTCAACGCCCTGCCCGGGCAGGGATTCAACAGCCGGCGCGAGGTCGAGGTGGTGGTCGGGTGCAGCGTCCTGCTCAGCGCCGACGCGCTGAACGAGGTCGGGCCGCTCGACGAGTCGTACTTCGCCTACCACGAAGAGGTCGAGTGGTGCTTCCGCGCTCGCCGCGCCGGCTACCGCATCTATTGGCACCCCTACTCGCGCGTCTGGCACACCAAGTCCACCAGCACGGCCGCGCTGGCGCGGCCGGTGCGCGGGGTGCGGACGATCGAGTCCGGACCGCAGCTCCCCGCGGCCATGCCGCTGACGTGGAATCCGGTGCAGACCTACCTTGGAGCGCGAAACGCCGTGCGCTTCATCCGCCGGCACGCGACGCTGCGGCAGAAGCTCTACTTCACGCTGTCCAGCCTGTACGGCGTGCCGCTCGAGCTGCTCGCCGCCGTGATGCGGCAGGAGCCCGCCCTGAAGATCGGAGCGTTCAACTATCGCAGGGCGCTGTGGCTCTACTGCGCCACGCCGCGCGGCGCGCACG
The DNA here is from genome assembly GCA_963721115.1 of uncultured bacterium. Lineage (GTDB taxonomy): Bacteria > Desulfobacterota > Binatia > HRBIN30 > CADEER01 > CAVRIA01. The sequence continues at coordinate 190,389 of CAVRIA010000006.1, read as the reverse complement.
GACCGGAGCCGTCGCCGTCGCTCCTCGCCATGGTGGCGCGCGTCCCGTACGTCCTGCTGCGGGCGCTGCCGCGCGACGTCGGCATCGCGCGGCGCGAGGGCCGCCTGGGGCAGGTCGGCGCGCTCGTGCGCGGGCTGTGGGACGGGCTTCTCGACCGCCCCCTGCCGCTCGAGCGGCTCGGCCTGCGATGAAGGCTTGGTGAGGCGCGCATGAAAGCCGAGGAGATCACCATCGTCGTCCTCAACTGGAACCGCCGCGAGGAGACCCTCGCCTGCCTGGAGAGCCTCGCCGCGGCCGATCTCGGCGGCGCGTCCGTTCTGGTCGTCGACAACGGCTCGCGCGACGGCTCCGCCGCGGCGATCCGGGAGCGCTTCCCCTCCGTGCGCACCCTGCCCCTGCCGCAGAACTGCGGCTTTGCCGGCGGCAACAACGCGGGCATCCGCGCCGCCCTCGACGCGGGAGCGGCGGGGGTGCTGCTGCTCAACAACGACACCCGCGTCTCGCCCGACTTCCTGCTGCCCATGCTGTGGGCGCTCGACGCCTACCCGCGCGCCGGCGCGGTGTGCAGCGCCATCCACCGGATGGACCGCCCGGAGATGCTCGACGTCGGCTACGCCGAGGTGCACTTCGATCGCCGCGAGGCGGTGCACCTGTGTGGCGTCAACGCCCTGCCCGGCCAGGGCTTCGACACCCGGCGCGAGATCGAGGTCGGCGTCGGCTGCAGCCTGCTGCTCACGGCCGAGGCGCTGCGGGCGGTCGGGCTGTTCGACGAATCGTACTTCGCCTACCACGAGGACGTCGACTGGTCGCTGCGCGCGCGGCGGGCGGGGTTCCAGATCATCTACGAGCCGTTCTCGCGCGTCTTCCACCGCGGCTCGGGAACGACCGGGGCCCTGGGCGGAGATCTGCCGGCCGAGGCGCGCGACCCGGGCCTGCCCGACCTTCCCAACGCCGAGCCGCTGCCCTGGAATCCGATTCGCACCTACCTCGGATCGCGCAACCTCGTCCGCCTGCTGCGCACCTGGGCGAGTGGCGTGGAGAAGCGCGCCTTCGCGCGCTCCTGTGCCTACGAGATCCCGCTCGAGCTGCTCGCCATCGTCCTGCAGCGCGAGGGCTGGATGCGCCTCGGCCGCTGGAGCTACCCGGCCGCGGCGCGCCTGCATTTCGTCGAGCGCCATCCACTGCTGAAGCGCGAGGCGCACGGCCCGGGGGCGCGGCTCGGCAAGGCACTGGCCCTCGCCGTTCTCGTCCCCGTCGACCTCGTCTGGACCCTGCCGCGCGAGATCTGGCGCGCCCACCGACAGGGGCGCACGCAGCAGTTCGCCCAGTACCTGCGCGGCCTGCGCGACGGCTTCCTCGGTCGCCCGCTTCCGCTCGAGCGCCTCGGGCTGCGGTAGATTCCCATGCGCGCGCCAGATTCGGTAGCCGGCCGCACGCCGATCGTCGTCGGATGGCTCCTCGGGCTGGCCGGCTTCGTCTATCTGATGAGTCTGCCGCCGACGCTGAACCGGTCGGACGAGAGCTTCATCCTCTACGAGGCCAAGCGGGTGCTGCAGGGCGACGCGCCCTATCGCGACTTCTTCGACTTCCTCGCCCCCGGCAGCTACTACTTCTACGCTCTCGCGTACGCCCTGGGCGGCACGTCGATCACCAGCGCGCGCGCCGCCACGTCGCTGCTGCACGCCGTCGGCATGGTGTCGACCTACTTCCTCGCGCTGCGCGTCGCTTCCATGGCCGAGGCGGTCGTGGCCGGACTCCTGGTGCCAGTGATCTGCGTGCCAGTGTTGAACATTGCGAGCCACCACTGGATCGCCACCGCCTTCGGCCTCGCGGCGGCGGCCGTGCTGCTCGCCCCGCGCTGGCAGGGATCGTCGCGCGCGCGTCCGGCCGCGGCCGGCGCGCTGGCGGGGCTGGTCGTCTGCACCCACCAGGCCCGCGGCGTATGGCTGGCTGCGTGGCTCGCCGTCGCCGTCGCGCTTCTCGCGCTCGCGCCGCACCGACGGACGGCGCTGGCGCCGCTGTGTTCGCGAGCTCGCGTGGGCGGCCGCCGGCGGCGCGACGGTGTGCGCCGCCGTCTTCGGCTATGCCGCCTGGCGCTCCTCGTTCACCGAGATGTGGTACGCGACGTACACGTTCGTGACCACCCGCTATCGCGGCTACAACGTCGGCTCCAGCAGCTACGGCTTCGGAAGAGTGAGATGGGCCGCCTACGCCCGCTACTCGGCGGGAAGCGCCGCGTACACGTACCTCTGGCTATTGGAGAGCATCCCCGTCCTTCTCGGCATCGAGGCCATCGCCCTGCTCTGGGCGATGCGGCGCTCAGGCCTGCGCCCGCAGCTCGGCCGCGCGATCCTTTTGCTGCTCGCGCTGAGCGCCGCCGGCGGCATCGTCTACTACCCCGACATCGCTCACGTGGCGTTCGCGGCCCCGTTCGCGCTGCCGGTGCTCGCCGGAATGGCCTACCGCGTCAGGACGGCGCCGTGGCTCTCGCGGAGGGGAGCGGCGCGGACCGTCGCGCGGCTCGCCTGGGCCGCGGCGCTCGCGATCGTGCTCGCCAAGGGTTGGACCAACTATCGCCTCGCCTGGAAGACGAATCCGGTGCTCTACCCGACCGCCTTCGGCACGCTCGCCGGCGACGACGACAAGTGGGGCCTCCTCCGCGATCTGCGCCGGACGCTCCAGGTCGACGATGCCGCGCCGCCGCGACTGTTCGTCTATCCGCACGAAGCATGGATCTATCTGGCGCTGCCCGCGGTCAACCCGACGCCGTACAATCTCCTGATTCCCCGCTACAACACCGCGGAGCAGTACAGGACGGCGATCGAATGCCTCGAACGGGCCCCGCGGGCGATGGTGCTCGTGAATGTCTTGTTCGTGAAGCCGCGCGATCCGTTCGCCGCGTACCTGAAGACCCACTTCCACGAGGTCGCCCGCCTGGGACCGAGCGGCAAGATGAGGGTGCGCTTCTACCGGCTGTACGCGCGCAACCCGCACGGCTGACCGCGCCCCTCGCCGCATCCCTCGGGCCGAGACCCGCCGGAAGACGATGCGCGGCGATTTGCCTATCGGCTCCCTCCTGGGCTTTAACCCGCAACGACCGGAGCGGCAGAGAACACATGCAACCCGAGAACCTCGAGAAGCTCAAAGACGACCTCGTCCACTTCCGCGCCGAGCTCGAGGAGCCGGGCGTGCGCCAGAGCCTCATCGCGACCGGCCTGCCACGCCTCCTCGCCACCCTCGAGATGATCCCCGACTCCTTTCGCGACAAGGACATGCTCGAGCTGGGCTCGAGCCCGTACTTCCTCAGCCTGTGCCTGCACCGCCTGTGCACGGGCGCGCTGCGGCACGGCAACTACTTCGGCCCCGACGCCAAGCACGGTGCCGACCGCCTGGTCCACCAGCGCACCGGCGAGGAGATCGTTTTCGAGTACGAGGCGTTCAACATCGAGACCGACACCTTCCCCTATGCGGACGAGAGCTTCGACGTCGTGCTCTTCTCGGAGCTCATCGAGCATCTCGGCGTCAACCCGGTGCGCTCCCTGGCCGAGATCCACCGCGTCCTGCGGCCGGGGGGAATCGCCGTCGTCACCACGCCCAACGCCTTTTCGCTGGAGCGCTTCTCCACCTTCCTGCGCGGCGGCAGTCAGATGGTCGACCGCTACTCGCCGCTGTTCGGCTACGGCGCCCGGCACAACCGCGAGTACAACCCGCACGAGCTGCGCGAGCTGATCGAGGGCACCGGCTTCGCCGTCGAGGCGATGGTGACGCGCGACCTCGCCCCGATCCCGCGCGGAGAGAGATGGCAGCGCGCGCTGTGGCGCCGCTTCTTGCGGCTCTACTCGGACATGCCGCGCGACGAGCACATCTTCCTGCGCGCGCGGCGCGGCGAGCGCTTTCGCTGGCACTTCCCGCCCGGCCTCTTCGACAACATCCAGTTCTACACGCTGGTGAAGTACCCGTGGATGGAGATGGGCCTCAACGACAGCATCCAGTGCGCCGCCGGCTGGTATCCCCTCGAGCGCGACGGCGGGGTCGAGCTGCGTTGGATCCAGGGGGAAGAGGGCCAGGGGTTTCTGAAGACGCCCGAGAGCCTGGCCTCCTTCGGCGCCGAGGTCTTCGCGCCGGCGCTGCCGGGAGCGTCGGCGGCGCGCCTGCGCGCCGTCGTGTGGGACCGCTGGCTCGGGCGGGTGCGGCCGGAGAACGTCTACGTCGACGCCGAGGTCACCGTCGAGCGCGGCGGCTGGCGGCAGATCGAGCTGCCGCTCGGCGAGCGGCGCCCCCGCCCCGGCGACGAGGTGGAGGTCAAGATCCAGCCCGAGACCCCGGGCGAGCACGGCAGGGGCCTGGCGGTGCGGCGCTTCTGGTTCCACAGCGCCTGACTTCGCGAGCGCGAGCGCATCCGGCCATCGACGGCCGCATACGAGCACCGGCAACCTTCAGACGTCCTGCCCCCGAGCAGACGTCCTGCCCCCGAGGAATCTGCCGTGACCCCAAGGATCTTCCACCACGAAGTTCGTCATGAGCCGCGTTCGCCCAAAGAAGGATGAAGAAGGCAACCACGAAGCACAGTAGAGTAGCACGAAGGTAGGAATCGAACGGGTTTTTGTCTCGTTTCCCTTCGTCTTCGCAAACTCCTCCGAAAATGGATCCGCATCATCTTCGCCCAGCGCTGCCGCTCTTGCCTTCGTGATCTTCGTGTCCTTCGTGGTTGCATTTTTTCATGTCTTTTCGGCCGAGCGCAGTCTCATGACCAACTTCGTGGTTGCCTTTTTCGCGGTCCTCCGAAACCGGCGTTTCCGTTCTTGCCTTCGTGATCTTCGTGTCCTTCGTGGTTGCCTTTTTCCTGTCTCTTCCCGAACCGGCTTCTCAAATCGACCACCAGTTGTTACCATCAACACCGATGGCGCAGCCCGCTCACGTTGAACCTCGGTATACGGCGCAAAGCTACTTCGCCCTCGTCGATTCGGGGGTCCTACGGCACGACGATCGGGTCGAGCTGCTGGAAGGAGTGATCGTCACCATGTCGCCGCAATCCCCGCGTCATGCCTCGGCGACGACTCGTGTGGCCGAGGCGATCCGAGACGCCATCGGGAAGCGGGCCGTCATCCGCGTGCAGTCGCCCCTCATCGCGGGCCCGCGTTCGGTGCCGGAACCCGACATCGCCGTGGTCACCGGACCGGCATCTGCCTATGACGATGCGCATCCGGACGCCGCCCTCCTGGTGGTGGAGATCGCAGACAGCTCTCTTCCCCAGGATCGGCTGACCAAGGCAGCCGTCTATGCTGCCGCCGGGATTCCCGAGTATTGGCTGGTCAACCTGCGAGACGATCAGGTCGAGGTGCTTCGCTCACCGGACCCGGCGGCAGGCAATTTCCGAGACTGCCGCACCGCCCGCCGCGGCGAACGCATCGGCATCGCGGCCTTCACCGGCGCCAGCGTACTGGTCGACGATCTACTGCCCGGCAAGTGACGGCACAGTCCCGACCGCCGTTCTTCGTGGTCTTCGTGCCCTCCTCCGAAAATGGATCGGCATCGCCTTCGCCCGGCGTTTCCGTTCTTACCTTCGTGATCTTCGTGTTCTTCGTGGTTGCCTTTTTCATGTCTCTTCGGGCGAGCGCAGCTCATGGCGACTTCGTGGTGAATTCTCTTCCGTAATATCGACCATGCCCTTCAAGCAGTACGTGCGCGCCGAGATCGCGGCCGGGCTCGACGAGACCTACCAGTTCGAGCACTGGGCGGCGCAGACGCCCGGGCGCGCCTACTACGACGTGCACCTGTCGGTCATCGAGGAGCGCGAGACCTGCGTGCCGACCCTGCGGCGCTACCTCGACGGCAGCGGCAGGCGCATCCTCGAGTCCGGCTGCGGCACCGGCCGCTGGATGGCCTTCTTCGAGAAGCTCGGCCATCGCGCCTTCGGGATCGACGACAGCGCCGGACCGCTGAACGTCGCGCGCCGGCACGACCCGGAGATGCGCCTCGTGCGCGGGGACGTCCTGCGCTCGCCGTTCTCGACCGCCAGCTTCGACGCCGTCTTCTCCTCCTACGTCGCCGAGCACTTCGAGGACGGCCCGGAGGACCTGCTGCGCGAGATCCACCGCCTGCTGAAGCCGGGCGGCCTGCTGCTGCTCATCGTTCCCTACAACAACCTCTTCCGGCGCCTGCTCACCAACCGCGCCCTGCAGGGCTTCTACCTGCTGTCGCGCCTGCGCGGGCGGCCGCTGGCGTTCACCGAGTTCCGCTACTCGCGGCGCGAGATCGAGCGCCATCTCGAGCGCACCGGCTTTCGCGTCGAGCACGTCGAGCCCGACGACTTCCGCCCCCCCTGGGCGAAGGGCCTCAGCCTCGACCTCGGCCCCCTCGTCCGCGAGCGCGGGGCGCCGGCCGGCACCTGGGAGCTCAACGCCCCCGGCCGGCTGCTGGCGCGCTGCCTGAACGCCGTCTCCCCCTGGATCGCGTGCGCGGGCATCCTGCTGATCGCGCGCGCCGCGAAGTGAGCCGCCGGGCCGGCGGCGGCGAAGCCCGTTTCGAGTTGCTCGAGCCCGGAGCCCATTGTACGGTCGCCGGAATGCGTGCGGGTCGCGTCACCCTTCGGGACAGCCCGGTTCGGGGGCACATTCTGGACGGCGCCGACACGTTGACCGGAACCCTGGCGACCTTGGTGCGAGACTTTCCCGGCTACGAATGCCTCGTCCTCGTTCGCCGCGACCTCTCGGAGGAACGCCTGACCCTGGAGCGACTCTGGCAGCGCGCGCGGGCCATCCAGTCCGGTCTGCTCGCCCGCGGCCTGCCGCCCGGCCGGATCGTCGTCATCATCGTGCCGACGAGCGCCGAGCTCGTGTCGGCGTACTTCGGCGCCATGCTGGCGGGGGCGGTACCGGCGCTGGTCGCCACCCCCTCCAACCGACTGGCCGATCCGCGCGCCTACGCCGCCCGCGTCGGCAGGATCGCCGACAACGCCGAGGCGTTCGCTCTCTACGCCGACGACGAGATCGCGGAGATCCTTCGCGCCCAGTCGTCCGAGCTGCCCGGAGCGACGGCGATTCTCACCCCGCGCGACGTGCAAGGGGAGGGAGACGCGCCGTTCGTAGCAGCGCGTCCGGACGCCATCGCCACCGCACAATACTCCTCGGGCTCGACCGGCCCGCCGAAGGGCGTTCTGCTGACGCACACCGCCATACTCAACAACATCCGAGCGCTGCGCCGCGGGCTGAAGCTCACTACGGCCGACATCAGCGTCAACTGGATTCCCCTCTACCACGACATGGGTCTCATCGACGCCTTTCTGCTGCCGCTGCTGAGCGGCTGCCCGACCGTGCTGATTCCGACCATGGATTTCATGCGCGAGCCGTCGCTCTGGCTGTGGGCCATTCACCGCTACCGCGGCGCGCACGCCTGGGCGCCGAACTTTGCCTATACGCTGTGCGCCAGGCGCGTGCCCGACGCGGAGATCGAAGGTCTCGACCTCTCGAGTTGGCGCCTCGCCGTGTCGGCCGCCGAGCCGATCCTGGCGCCGACGGTGCGGGCGTTCGCCCGGCGCTTCGCGAGCCACGGATTCCGGCCCGAGGCGTTCACCCCGGTGTACGGGCTGGCCGAAAACGTGACCGCCGCCACCGCCCATACCCTGGACGAGCCGCCGCGCATCGAGACCATCGATCGGGGCGCGCTCGCCACGACCGACACGGCGCGGACCACGGACGGCGAGGGCATCGAGTTCGTGTCGACCGGAAAGAGCCTGCCCGGCTGCACGATCGAGATTCGGGACGAAGCCTCGCGGCCCCTTCCCGAGCGCGGCGTCGGTACCATCTGGCTGAAGACCGACTGCCTGTTCTCGGGCTACAACCGCGATCCCGAGGCGACGTCCGCCACCCTCGTCGGCGGTTGGTTGAACACCGGCGATCGCGGCTACCTCGCCGACGGTCACCTGTTCTTCGTCTCGCGCGACAAGGATCTGATCGTCGTCGGCGGGGAGAAGTACTCGCCGCACGACATCGAGCAGGCGGTCAACGAGGTTCCCGGGGTGCGGGAGGGCTGCGCCGCCGTGTTCGGTGTGCTCAACGAGGAGCGCGGCACCGAGGATCTCGCCGCCGTCGTGGAGACCAAGGAGACCGAGGACGGGGCGCTCGAGCGCCTGCGCGACGCGATTCGGGCTCGAGTCCTGAGCGCCACCGGGCTCGCCCTCCGGCACGTGATCCTCGTCCCTCCCGGCGGGGTGGAGAAGACGACGAGCGGCAAGCTGGCGCGCCGGGCGACGCGGCGGCGGCACGCGCAGCAGTTCGAGGCCTGACGAAAGAGGTGACGGGGTGGACGCCCAGCTGGAAAAGAAGATCCGCGACTTCCTGCGCGCCGAGCTGGGCATTCGAGAGCAGGAGATCGCCGCCGGCGACCTGCTCGTCACCAGCGGCCTGGTCGACTCCGCCGGACTGGTCCGCCTGGCGGCGGTGCTCGAACGGGAGACCGGCCTGCTGATCCCCGACCGCGATCTCACCGTCGATCACTTCGACTCGATCGAGAGGATTCTGGCCTACGTCGCGAACGCGCGTCGATCCTGAGCGTCGGCCCCTGTGGAGGGTCGGCCGGTTTTCGGCTATTTTAAAGTGCGGCTTTAAATCAGTCGGACTACCGGCGTCGCATGCTCGAAGCTCGCCTGCGGCAGATCCTTCCGCAGATCAAGCTGGCGTTGGAAGAGTCGAAATCGAAATCGAGATCGCCATCGAAATCGAGAAGACATGGGACTCGGACACGAAAGGCTTGACGTTTACCGTCTCGCGAAATCGAATTGGATCGCATGGCCGCAATGCTCAGTCGATTGGGTGGAAGAGGCTACTGCGTCAAGGAAGATTCCGTGCCCTACGAATGCTCTGAGCTCGATTTCGATCCCGATGGCGATTTCGATCCCGATGAAAAGAAGTCCCAGCGAGACAGTCCAGCGGGCGGCTGAGCGCCGCCGCTGACTTCCCCCGATCGACGCAGGGCGAGCCCAAGGTCGGCGAGGAATCGGACGTCGGCCAAACCTGGCACCACGAGGAGCTGCTCGCGGGCGCTCTACTCGCCGCTGGGCTGTCTTTGCTCCTCGCCGCCGACCAACCCCTGCGCCAGTAGGTAGTCGGCGAGCTCGCCGGTCAGCCAGACGCCGCCGGCGGCGTTGTGGTGCAGGGTGTCGTTGAACAGCTCGGGGCGCCCGGGCCGGCCGCCGGCCGGATCGAAGAAGCGCACGTCCGCCGCGGCAGCGAGCCGGCGGATGCGGTCGACGAAGCGCTGGTAGTCGCGCTGTCCATCCGGCAGCAGGGTGAGAAACAGCGGGTGGACGGCGTTGTTGAGGATGACGAGCTCGATGCCGCGCTCGCGGCAGAGCCGCGCCAGCGAGCGCAGGTTGGGAAACACGGGCGAGGTCCTCATCAGGCGGTCGAAATCGGCGAAGCGCTTGCGCCACCGCAGCTCGTAGCCCGCCAGGTTGCGCACCGGACGTGCGATCTTCATCAGCTCGATGTCGCCGAACCGATTCGTGTTGCGCGCCTTCTCGGTCCATGGATCGTCGATCACGGCTCGGCCGGGCGTCAGCCGATCGCGCAGATACTCGCGGTAGGCGAGCAGGCGAACGTGCAGCAGAAGCGTGCCCCGCAGGCGCTCCGCGAGGCTGCCGTCTTCGATGTGGAAGACGGGCAGATCGCGCACGAAACGGTCGACGTCTTCGGCCCCTCGCTCGTTGAGGAGCACGAGCGGGGTGACGCCATAGACGATGACGCGCGGCACTTCCAGGGGCAGCACGATGTCGCGCAGCAGCCGCCGGTCGAACTCGATCCCGTGGTACGGTCCGGCGAAGTTGAACACCGCCGAGCCGGCGCCGCGCTGCGCCAGGACCCGATGCAGCTCGGCGCCGTAGACGCGCATCATCGGCGACATTCCGAGCAGCAGCACGTCGAGCCGGCCCTCCGTCGCCGCACGCTCGCGCAGGGCGAGGAACTTGCCCGTGTCGATCGACGAGGTGAAGTAGCGCGGCAGCGGAAAGTCGGAGCGGCCCGCGGCGTAGGATCGCAGACCCAGCTCGAGGGCCAGCAGCACCAGCAGCGGCACCGCGATCTCGATCAGCAGGGCCCGCCGGCCGCCCCATCTGCGTTTTTCTCGATTCCGCATCATAGCGCGGGCTCACGCCCGCAACCCAACAACGGGCAGTGGATTCCCGCCCCGCGCTTTCGCGGGGGCAGGCTTTGAAGATTGCGGGAATGACGGACTCTGCCCCGGACCGTCATGCCGGCAGTCCTTTAGCCGGCATCCAGGAGGGGGGCGGGCAGTGGACACAGATGCGAACACGTTCTGCTGCTTCGAACATAGCATCTCAGAAGGCGAAGTAGATGAAGGGCGCCTGGTTGTGGCCGGTGAGCAGCACCAGCGCCAGCAGCAGGAGGCTGTACAGCGCGAGGCGGACGAGCAGCGGCAGGCGCAGCGCCCAGACCTGGTCGTCCAGCCGGTACAGCGGAGCATCGAGCACGGCAATCGTCGCCAGGACCGCGGCGAGCCGGAAGGTGCCGACGTCGAGCAGTCCGGCGCCGCCGAGAATTCCGCGCACGATCTGCCAGCCGCTGCCGATCGAGGCGGCGCGGAAGAAGATGAAAGCGACGACGACGAAGGCGAACGTCGCCGGCAGCAGGAGCACGGAGCGCCAGAGATCGCCCGGTCGCGGCGGTTCGCCCTCGCGCGCGCGTACGCCGGCCATTCGCTCCACCGCCAGGGCGGCGCCGTGCAGGCCGCCCCACGCGACGAACTTCCAGCTCGCCCCGTGCCACAACCCGCCGAGCAGCATGGTGGTCATCAGGTTGACGTAGGTGCGCCGGCGGCCCTGACGGTTGCCGCCGAGCGGGATGTAGAGGTAGTCGCGCAGCCAGAACGACAGCGAAACGTGCCAGCGGCGCCAGAACTCGGTGATCGAACGCGACAGCAGGGGGGCGCGGAAGTTGACGCACAGCTCGACGCCGAGAAAGTAGGCGACGCCGCGGGCGATGTCCGAATAGCCGGAGAAGTCGCAGTAGATCTGGGTCGTGAACAGGATCGACGCCTCGAGCAACTGGCCGGCCGAGAGCCCCGCCGGATGGGTAAAGACGTGGTCGACCACGGCGGCGACGTTGTCGGCGATCACCACCTTCTTCAGGTAGCCCTGCAGGACGAGGAAGACCCCCATGCGGAAGAACTCCACGTTCGCCCGGCGCGGCGTGGCGAGCTGCGGGTAGAGGCTGCCGTAACGCTCGATCGGTCCCGCCACGAGCTGCGGGAAGAAGGAGACGTAGGTGGCGAAGGCGAGGAAGTCGCGCGTCGGCCGCACCTGCCGGCGGTAGACGTCGATCGTGTAGGACATGGTCTGAAACGTGTAGAAGGAGATTCCCACCGGCAGGATGATGTCCAGCGTGCCGGTGTGGATCGACACGCCGAGGGCGGCGAGCAGCGCTCGCATGCTGTCGACGAAGAAGTTGCAGTACTTGAAGAAGCCGAGGATGCCGAGGTTGCTGCCCAGACTGCAGAGCAGATAGAGACGCCGCCGCCGCGGATCGTCGCTGCGCTCGATCAACAGCCCCGCGGTGTAGTCGATGACGGTGGAGAGCATCAGGAGCGACAGGAAGCGGTAGTCCCAGCTGCCGTAGAAGAAGTAGCTGGCGCCGAGCAGGAACGGGATGCGCCACCTGTCCGGCATGCTCCAGTACAGCGCCAGGACGATGGCGAAGAAGACGGCGAACTCGTACGAGTTGAAGAGCACGAGCGGAGCTCAAGTCGGCCGGGGCCCGATCGGCCCCCCGGCGTGTCTGTTCTCGATGCGGGCCGAGGTCTCGAGGTGAGGGAGCCGCTTCACACCGCACGGGCGACGCAGATCACCTCGCCGCTGACCAGCCACGGGGTCCAGCGGGTGAGGAGCCCCGCCAGGCGACCGGCCACGCCCGGCAGCAGAAAGAGCTGCTCGCGAGCGACCGGTCGAAAGGGGTTGATGATCAGGTTGTTGTAGTCGACCCACAGGCCCATGTTCTTGGGAGCGCGCAGATCGTTCGGATGCATCGACTGCGCCTCGAAGCCGGTCTCCCGCAGAAAGCCGCGCACCTCGCGCGCGCTGAAGCGATACTCGGCGAAGCCGAGCTTCCAGCTCGCCCGCCGGCGCCTGCGGGTGACCCAGCTCTGCAGGCGGTTGACGACCAGGCGGCGCAGCGGGTTGTTGTACGGCACGGCGAGGATCATGACGCCTCCCGGCTTGAGGATGCGCCGCGCCTCGCGCAGCGCCTCGATCGGGCCGCTCTCGTCGTGCTCGACCACGCCGAGCGACAGCACCGCATCCACCGACGCGTCCTTGAGGGGCGTTCGGCGGACGTCCGAGCGGACGACCTCCAGGCCGGGGTCCGTCCTCTTGCCGAGCCGACAGGCCTCCTGGCTCCACTCCAGGCCGAAGACCCGATAGCCCTTCTGCCGCAGATAGATCGGCCAGCGCGCCACGCCGCACCCGGCGTCGACGATCAGCCCGTCCCTGGGCAGGTTGGCGAACATCACGTCGTGGATGAACTCGATCCGGCAGTCGTCGAGGTTGACCTCGTCGCCCTCGAGCTTCCATCCCGCCTGACTCCACTCGATCGGGCTGAGGGCGTCGAAGAGGTAGATCTTGTAGCTCATCGAGGGGCGGACCCTAAATCAGCGCTCGACGCCGATCAAGCGACGCGGCCCCGCAACGCCGCCGTCGCGCAGTTGACTGGCTCCGGCACCGCAACTACAGTCGACCGTGTGCCGTCGGGTCCGCCTCCGGCGCCGAATCTCTGACCTGCATTGGAGTGTGACCATGATGAGACGTGTCCTTGTTGCCGCAGTCGTTCTGCCCCTCACCCTGTCGCTCGGCGGGTGCCTCTACGAGACGAATCTGAACGCGAAGGGGGGCGGCACGATCACCGTGACCCAGCCTCTCAACGGCAAGAACGACCTGGTGAAGCTCGAGAACCAGATGAAGAGCTCGTCGGTCAAGCTCGAGAGCTCGAAAGTCAGCGAGGACGGCAAGTCGGGGACGTACAACCTCGCGTTCGACGACATCACCAAGCTTCCGACGGCCCCCTACTTCAAGCTGGTGACCATCACCCGGACCGACGGGAAGGAGAAGGGCACCAAGACGGTGACCGCGAAGTACAAGAACCCGAAGCCGGGCCCGCTTCCCGACAAGATCGTCGAGTTCTACCACAACGAGGTCAAAGTCGTCACCACTTTCCCCGGACCGGTGACCGAGTCGAACGGCAAGGTGAGCGGAAACACCGTGACCTGGTCGTGGGGGATGAACGAGTTCTACAAGCAGGCCGAGACGGTCATGACGGCCACCTACAAGGAAGAGGCCGCGAGCAAGGAAGAAGGGACGAGCAAGTCCGGGGGCTGACCTCTTCCGGCCGCCCGGGGCCGGCTCGCCCGATCGCGTCCGCCGCGGCCGCAGGCAGTCGACTCGAGATCCCTGCCCAAAAGAATCTGGACTCCTAGAGTCCGATCGCCTATCGTCGGGCCCCCTGGGAGGAGATGGAGCATGACCGCGCGGGTATATCTGGCTGACCTCAGACACAACTTCTCGGGGCTGCTGGCCAACGACTGCATGCCCCTGGGCGTCGCGTACATGAAGGCGGTCATCGACCGCGATCTCCCCGAGGTGCAGGCCCGTCTGTTCGCCTATCCCGACCGGCTGTGGGAGGCCCTGCAGAACGAGCCCCCCGACATTCTGATGCTCAGCAACTACATGTGGAACGAGTGGCTGAGCTTCCACTTCGCCAAGCTGGCCAAGCGGGTCCGGCCCGAAACGCTGGTGGTCATGGGCGGTCCGAACATCTGCCTGGAGCCGCATCGACAGCTCGCCTACGTCGGCGCCCATCCGGAGATCGACGTCTACGTGATCGGCGAGGGCGATTTCCTCGCCCGCGAGGTGACGACGGCCTTCGTCGCCGCCGGCAAGTCGATCGAGGCCCTGGGCGAGAGCGAGCTGCCGTCGTGCATCTACAGGCGCCCCGGCGGAGAGCTGGTGCGCACGGAGATGTGGGACCGGGAGAAGGACATCGAGGAGATCCCGTCGCCCTGGCTGAACGGGACGCTGGACGAGTTCTTCGACGGAAAGCTCGCCCCCCTGCTGGAGACGAACCGCGGCTGTCCCTTCCAGTGCACCTTCTGCGTGCAGGGCGTCCGCTGGTACACGAAGGTCCACAACTTCACGCTCGACCGGCTGCGCGAGGAGATCGACTACATCGGCACGCGCACCAAGGCGGTGTGCCCGTCGATGGGCTTTCTGCGCATCGCCGACTCCAACTACGGGATGTTCGAGCGCGACATCGAGATCTCCAGCTACATCGGCCAGGCGCAGAAGAAGTACGGTTGGCCGACGTACATCGACGCGACCACCGGCAAGAACCGGCCCGAGCGGGTGATCCAATCGCTCGAGAAGGTCGACGGCGCCATGGTGATCTACCAGGCGGTGCAGTCGCTGGACGAGGAGACGCTGCGCAACATCAAGCGACAGAACATCAGCACGGAGGCCTACGAGCAGGTCATGATCCACGTCCGCGGCCGCGGGCTGCGCTCCCTGTCGGACCTCATCCTCGGTCTGCCGGGCGAGACCCTGCGCTCGCACATCGAGGGCATCAACCAGCTGCTGGACGCCGGGACCAACGAGATGCACCTGTTCCAGGCGATGATGCTGAAGGGCTCGGAGCTGGAGACCGCGGAGTCGCGGCACAAGTATCGCTTCGACACCCGCTTTCGCGTCCTGCCCAAGAACTACGGCCTCTACGCCGACGAGAAGGTCTTCGACGTCGACGAGATCGTCGTGGGAACCGACACGCTCAGCTTCGACGACTACCTCGAGGCCCGGCGCTTCGCCTTCACGTTCAGCATCTTCTGGAACAACTCCTGGTTCGACGACGCCATCCGGTTCGCCCGCGAGTTCGGCGTCACGCCCTCCGCGTGGACTAGCAGCATGCGCGCCGCCCTGGATCGCGACCGCGGCGCGGTGCGCCGCCTGCTGGACGACTTCGTCACCGAGACCCGCAACGAGCTGTTCCCGACGCGGGAAGCCTGCGTCGAGTTCTACAGCCAGCCGGACAACTTCCAGAGGCTCCTGCGCGGCGAGATCGGCGACAACCTGATGTACAAGTACCGCGCCCTCGCCTCGTTCTTCGTATGGCCGGAGACCTGCCGCGCGGCCATGGAAGCGACCCGCGAGATGCTCCACCAGCGCGGTGCCGACGACGACATCCCCCACCTCGACCGCTTCTGGGACGACTTCGCCCGCTACGTCGAGCACAAGCACACGCACGGAACGACCCGCGAGGCGCTGCTGTCACCGACGACGGCGAAGCTCGGCTACGACGTCGAGGCGTGGATCGAGGCTGGAATGCCGGCGGACATCGAACGCTTCCACCTGGGAGAGCAGCGCACCTTCGTCTTCGACCTGGATCGCGAGGCGGCGCGCGAGCTCTCGGCCCTGCTCGACGTCTGGACGACCAGCCTGCGCGGGCTGACGAAGGGCGTGACCCGCATGCGGACGACCTCGCTCATCCGCCGCTGCCGGCCGGCGGGCAGCGGGGAAACGTTCACGGAAGCCGCCAGCGCCCCGATCTGAGAACGCCGGAGGCCGGTCCTCCCAAGGAGCAGTGATAAGGGAGAGTAGTCCCCAATCGGTGCCCCCCGTTGGAAGAGGATGTCGATTTTCTCGTTGAGAGACGACCGACTCCAACTTCCCCCTTTGGGAAAGGGGGACCGAGGGGGATTTGTCCGAACGAATCCATCTCAAAATCCCCCTGGCCCCCCTTTGGCAGAGGCTGTCGATTTTCTCCCGAGAGAAACGAGGCTTCGACAAGCTCAGCCTGAGCGGCTTGAGGGTTGATTTCAAAGGACTTTGTCCGTCTCAAAATCCCTCCTGAGCTTTTCGAAGGGGGGAATCCTGAGCCTTAATCGACAGACTCGGGAAACGGGGGGGATCTCGACATGTGAATGCATTGCTGCAGAAGTCGAGGCGCGAAAGAAATCCGGTTGAACGCATCCAGAAGACTCGAAGAAATCCCCCTCAATCCCCCTTTTTCAAAGGGGGAAGTCTGAGTCGATCCGCTCGGGACAAGAAGAATCCGCGCACCCGGTAGGCGAGAACGTAGAAAGCGAGCTTCAGAGCCTCCGGGACGTGGCGCATCTTCGAGGCGCCCTTCTGGCGCGGCGTGTAGGCGACCGGAATCTCGTGAATCCGGCGCCCCGAGAAGGAGATCAGGGCGGCGATCTCCGCGCCGTGCTCGAATCCGTCCCTGGCCAGCGCCGCGACCGGAAACGCGTCGCGCCGAAAGCCCTTCATGCCGGTATAGAGATCGCTCACCCGCTGGCCGTAGAGAACGTTGTAGAGCCCGCTCATCAGCCGGTTTCCGAGGCGCCGGAACAGAGGCATGTCGGGCGGCCGCGGCCCCAGAAAGCGCGAGCAGTACACCACCTCGTGCTCGCTCACGGCGTCGAGCAATGCGGGAATGCTCTCCGGCGGGTATTCGAGATCGGCATCGATGATGACCACGATCTCCCCCGCTCCCGCCTCGATGCCGTGCCGCACGGAAGCGCCGTAGCCCTCGTTTCGCGCGTGGCGGATGAGGCGTGCCTGGCGGTGGCCCTGGATGCGTTCGACCGTGTCGTCCGCCGAGGCGTTGTCGACGAAGATCAGCGATTCGGCGAGGCCGAGGCGCTCGACGCGAGTGAAGAACTCGTCGATGGAGGCCTCCTCGTTGAGGACCGGGACGACGATGTCCACCCGCGGTCGCTCGGTCATGGCTCCACCCACTTCAGCACCCGATAGCCGCCGGCGTCGGCCGCCTTCCGGTAGTGCGCGTCGAGGTAGTGCGACATCTCCGGGAACACCGTCCTGACCCGGCCGGCGGTCGGGCTGTCGCCGCCCTCCACCACCACGGGTCTCTCCCGGGCGAGCCGTTCGACGGCCTCGCGCTCGTCGACCAGACTTCTCGCGTTGGCGTCCGAAATGAGGCCGGCGCCGGCCAGATAGAATACGAACTCGTCCGCATCCAGCGCCGAGCGACGCCCGGCCAGGAAGTACAGCATCTGCTCGCCGTTCAGAACCAGAAGCCTGCCGCCGGGCGCCACCTCCGAGTCGAGCCGGGCGACGAGGTCGGCCACCCGACCGAACTTCGGCTCCGCCCCGCGCACCCCCGTGGCACGGCTCAACGCGCTCGCCTCGCCGCCGGCCTCTTCCCAGCGGGTGGTCAGATGAGCCACGCAGGGAGCCACCATCCACACGGTGAGCGCGGCGACGAGCAGCGACGGCACCGACGGGAGCGCCCGCGCGGCGGCCGCTTCACTGCCGGCCGGTTGGGAGAACCGCTCGGCCAGGAACGCCAGCGGCGGAAGGAAGACCGGCAGGGCCATGACCATGTGGAAGAAGTCCCCCGCCGGATAGAAGAGGAGCAGAGAGGTGGCCGCGCTGCAGTAGACGAGCAGGAGCGCTCTCCAGCGTCCCTCCCAGGGCGCCGCCTCCCCGCTGCGGTACCGCCGCAGCAGCAGCGCGCCGCAGGCGCAGACGGCGACGAGCGGCGCCGCGAACCACAAGAGCAATGCGTCGCCCTGCCACGCGCCGCTGCGCGCGTACTCGAGCGGATCTCCCCGTGTCGCCAGCAGCACGAGCGCCGCGGCGACGGCGGCGAACGCGGCCCACCAGCCCCGGCTCGCGGCCGCGGCGAGCCGGCGGCGCGAGCCGCGCCAGGCCGTACCCAACAGCGCTGCCAGGAGCGCCAGGAACACCAGCACCCGCGTGCTCGGGGCCGGAAAGGGGGTGAACCACTCGACTTTCTGGGGAAGCCCGAGCACCAGGTCGAAGAGCATCTCGGGCAGCAGCCCCTTGGCGGCGTAGTAGGCGCCGAAGCCCAGCAGCGGAAGCGCCGTGCCGATCCCCGCGTAGATCATCCCCCACAGGCCGGCCAGGCTACCGGGTCGCACCGGTCCGCGAAGCTCGCGGAAGATGGCGCACCCGATCGTCAGCGCCACCGGCCCGAACAGCACCAGGACGTTCCAGGCCGAGTTGCGCGGCCACAGGTAGGCGACGAACACCGCCAGCATGCCGGCCAGGGCGACGAGCCGCGCCGCACGCACGAGCCAGCCCGGAAGGGACGGACCCGCCGGCGCCTCCCGCAGCTGGCGCGGATCGTCCGCCAGGATCAGGAAGAGCGCCAGGCCCGAGAAGGCGAACGCGCCGGCCGTCTGCTTGAACGTCGCCGCGGCGCCGAAGCAGAGACCCGCCAGCAGACAGCCGGCGCGGAAGTGCCGCGGCAGGGAGAGGAAGACCGCGAGCCCGGCCAGGGTCAGCACCAGGCTGTAGTGGTTCGCGTACGGGGTGTTGAACACCCACCACGGCGTGCCCCAGACGGCGACCAGGGCGAGACTCGCCAGGAAGGCGAAGCGCCGCGCCACCAGCTTTTCGGCGATCACGTACGTCAGGACGACACCGGCCGCCTTGAGAATCACGAGGGAGATGCGGATGACGATCAGGTTCGCCCCGAAGCAACGCAGAAGCGCCCCGTTCAGAAAGAAGAGAGACGGCCCGTAGAGGTGGCGGAAGCCCTGGTACGGCACGGCGCCGAGGGAGACCAGCCAGCTCGGATAGACGATCTGGCCCTCGTCGAGGTACTCGAGGCTGAGGGTGCATCCGACGGCGAAGTACGCCGCCGCGACGAGGAACAGGGCGAGCGAGCCGGCCAGCCCCGGCGACCTCGCCTTCATACCGCGACGGTTCGCGCGCGCTCGGGTCTGGTCGCCACGACCGTGAAGCGCCAGGCGAAGGCGTGCGCGGCGCGGCCGAGCACGGGCACGGCCTCCAGCGCCCGCTCGAGCGCGATCAGGAGGCGCATGAAGCGCTCGCTGCGGCCGAAGACCGATCCCGCGTAGCAGCCGGTGAACGGGTAGGCGAGAAAATCCGAGCGCACGTCGCGTACCTCGAGCCCCTCCTGGCGCAGCACGCGGCTGACGACGTCCTGGTGAAAGGCGGCCTTGTAGTGGATGTCGATCGGCGATTCGTAGACGGTGCAACTGCGAAAGATGATCGGGTCCAGCAGGCGGTGGGCGAGCTGGCTGAAGCGCGACACCACCGGCTCGAAGAGGATCAGGGAGCCCCCGGGGGCGAGCACCCGGATCGCCTCGCGCAGGGCGGCGGGATAGTCGATGCAGTGGTGCAGCGAGCCGTCGAAGATGACGTAGTCGGCGACCTCGCTGCGGAACGGAAGGACCTCGCCGTCGGCCTGCACGCCGGCCAGGCCGCGGCCCGGCAGGCTGAACACCGCCTTGGACAGATCCAGCCCCACCAGCGTCCGCGCCGGGGCCCCGGGGGCCGCGGCGACGCGGCTCAGGAAGTGCCCCTTGCCGCAGCCGATCTCGATGACGACACCGCCGCGGCCGGGGTCGAGGAGGTCGATCAGACGGTCGAACTGCCATTCGAAGACCCTGGCCGAGCCCGCGCACTCGTACGGCTTGTCGAGCAGTTGGTAACCGACGTCGTCCTGCCAGGCGCGCTCCAGCTCCCGGTAGCGCGCCGCCTCGTCGGACCGGGCCGGCGGCCCGCCCGCCGTCTCGCTCGCCCCGGCGGTCTGCTCGACCGCGGCGCCGCCCCCCGGATCCTCGCGCCGCGCCAGCCAGCGGCCCGGCGCCGAGTCCTGCCAGCGCTTGCGGACCAGAAGCGCCAGCACGCGGGCGAAGGTGCCGACGTTCTGGTACTTGCCCCTGACGTAGTCGTACTCGAGGTCGCGGTTGTAGTAGTTGACCGGGATCTCGATGACGCGGCGCCGGGCCCGCAGGACCTCGATGACCATCTCGGGAAAGATCTCGACGCCGCTGGCCGAGAGGTTGTCGCGGATGGTGGCGTAGGTCGAGCGCCACAGGCCGCGATAGACGCAGCAGATGTCCGTGAACCGGCACTCGAAGCGCAGCCACAGGAGCTGCAGCAGCTTGGCGAGCACCACGTGCGCGGCGCGCACGATGCCGCGCATGTTGGCCCCCTGCTCGATCATCTGCCGGGTCGTCCGCGTTCCGACCACCATGTCGGCGTCGCGCAGGTAGACGAGCAGCTTGCCCACGTCGCGCGGCGAGAACGTATCGTCGCTGTACGACATGAGCAGAATGCTGCCGGTGGCGTTCTCGAAGCCGAGCTTCACCAGGTCGCCGATCGGCGTGGCGGCGGAGGGCGCCAGGACGAGACGCACCTTGGGCTCCTCCGCCAGGCGCTGCAGCTCGGGCGTCGCGCGGCGGGCGACGGCGACGACCTCGTCGATCTCGGCGACCTCCGCGAACCGCGCCACCGGTCCGGACGCCGCGTCCTCCTCTCCGTCGATGACGTAGACCAGGGTCACTCGCTTCTCGTCGAAGTGAAGGTCGCGAACCAGGTAGTTGGCGTAGTTCAGGTCGTCGCGCGAGTTGATGTTCACGTACTTGCCCGCGAGGTACGCCGGGGCGATCCGCACGCCGGCGCGGGCGAGCGACGCCAGCCAGGTGGTCCAGT
Organism: uncultured bacterium; assembly: GCA_963721115.1. Taxonomy (GTDB): domain Bacteria; phylum Desulfobacterota; class Binatia; order HRBIN30; family CADEER01; genus CAVRIA01. Next base: position 169,883 of record CAVRIA010000006.1, on the reverse strand, counting down.
CGCGCGGTCCGCTCTCCGGGCCGGCCGCATAGGCGGCGGTGAGCCGGCGGAAGAGCTCGGGCTGCAGGAGGTAGGTCCCCGTCCCCATCATCCTTCCGGTGACGGTGGCGGGCTTCTCCACCAGATCGACGATCAGCCCGTCGCGCAGAGTGACGACGTAGTTCTTGTGGACCTGCTTGCTGTACTCGCTGGTGATGAGACCGCAGCTGACGACGGCCTGGGGATCGGCGCGGGCGAGGATCTCGCCGTGATTGGAGCCGACGTAGCACTCGTCGGCGAGGATCATGCAGCACGGGCGCGCGACGTGCTGGCCGGCCAGATAGATCGAGTAGGGCAGCTCGAGATCGACGCGCGGATTGGTGACGTAGGTGATGTCGACCCCGAGCTGGCCGCCGTCGCCGAAGTGGCGGCGGATGACCTCCCCCTGGTAGCCGACGACGATGTAGATCTCGCGGATGCCGAGCTGATCGCGCATCAGCTCGACGTTGCGCCGCAGGACGGGAACGCCATCCACCTCCAGCATCGACTTGGGGATGGTCGCCGTGTGCGGGTACGCCCGAACTCCCTTCCCCGCCGCCGGGATCAGCCCCACCAGCTCGGACATGCGGCGATTCCCCTCCGGATCTGCAACCTCGGCATACCCGCGACCACGCCGACCCCGGCGCTCAGGCCCCCAGCCAGCGCAGCAGGCGAATGATGCGGGTGTCGGGCGGCTCGTTCGACGGGATCGGCATGCGGATCGTGATGCGATCGCGCCGCAGCCGGCCGCGGAAGCCGTCGAAGAAGCCGTTGACGAAGTGCGACTGGCTCATGACGGCGCGCAGCACCGCGCCGGCCGAGAAGAACGAGATGCGCAGCACCACGCCCATGATCATGTTGAAGAGCAGGAGCGCCCACTGCGCCGGGTTGGCGTGCTTGCGGGCGAACATGATGGCGTTGCGCCCCAGGAAGTAGCCGTACGAGAAGACGATGGGCTTGCTCAGGTCGGCGCTGCTCGCGCCGCGGTGCTGAATCGCCGCGGTGTCGACGTAGACGACGCGGTAGCCGAGCTTCTTCGCCCGCACGCACCAGTCGACGTCCTCGTTGACCTGAAAAAAATCCTCGTCGAAGATCCCGATCTTCTCCAGCGCCTCGCGGCTCATCATGCAGCCGTTGCCGATCACCCAGTCGACGTCCTTCGGCGACATCTCCGGGAAGTCGCGCACGAAGCGGCCGTGCGTGCGCACGAGCATCGGCCCCCAGTTGAGCACGCCGTACTTGCCCCAGGTGAACTCGGGGTTCTGCATGTACAGGTTCTTGGCGCCGGTGATGGCGATGCGCGGGTCGCCCCGCATCACGCCCACCAGCTCTTCCAGCACGTTCGGCGTCATCTTGGTGTCGCTGTTGAGGATGAAGACGTAATCGGCACCGTGCTCGAGAGCGTAGCGGATGCCGACGTTGTTGCCGCCGACGTAGCCCAGGTTGTCGTCGTTGACGATCAACGTCGTCCAGCCGAAGCGCTCGCGCACCGTCTCGACGGTGTTGTCCGCGGACGCGTTGTCGACCACGACCACCTCGAGGTTCGGGTACTTCACGTCGGCGAAGGTCTCCAGGCAGGTCACGATGTCTTCGACCCGATTCCAGGTGAGAATGATCACCGCCACACGCGGCTGGTCCGTGGGCGAGCCCGGCTCACTCACTGCAGGCCTCCTTTGGTTGCGTCGTTTCGGCCTCGTCCGCCTCGATCCCGTCCTCGACGGCGGCGAGAAGCCTGTAGGTGATCCGCCCCTGCAGATCCGCCACGCCGTGGCGGCACGAGCTGCCGTGCACGACGAAGCGCACGACGTCGTCGAGCAGGTCGTGAAACACGGTCATGTTCTCGTCCAGGGCACCGGCCCGGATCTTGTATCTGCCGTTGGGAAGCGCCGCAACGATCGGCACGCGCATCTCGATGATCTGCCCGGCGCGCACGAGCTGCGTCCTCTGGCCCAGCCACTCGGTGTTGATGGAGTAGACCGTCGACGAGTCCTCCGCCCCGACGGCGATGCCGATGACCGGGCGCTCGGTGTCCTCGTTCACCTCGAAGAGCACGACGATCGTGGGCTGGTCGCCGGATCGCGTGCGGCCGATGCGCTTCCCGCGGCGGTCCTCCAGCCAGCCGCGCAGGACGCGAACGCGGCCGTCGCCGGCTCGCGTCTGCTCGGCGTCGGGCGCCGGAATGCCCTTGGCCACGTTTCCCACCGAATCGAGGTATTGCGCGATGACCTCGTCCGGGTCGCCGCTGGCGGCGACCCGGCCGCTCTGCAGATAGATGGCCTCGTCGCAGAACCGCTGCACCTGGCTGAGGTCGTGCGTAACCAGGATGATCGTCCGCCGCTTCTGCTTGAAGTCCTCGAACACGTCGAGGCACTTGCCCTGGAAGTCGGCGTCGCCGACGGCGAGGATCTCGTCGAGCAGCATGATGTCGCTCTCGGCCTGCAGCGCGGTGGCAAAGCCCAGGCGGGCGCGCATGCCGGTCGACAGGTTCTTCAGCTTGGCGTCGCGGAAGCGATCCAGGCCGGCGAACTCGATCGCGTCGTGCACCCGCTGGCGCGCCTCGCGGCGCGGGTAGCCGAGCACGGCGGCGTACAGCTCGACGTTCTCGCGCACCGTCAGCTCGGCGCTGAAGCCGAGCCCGAGCTCGAGCAGCGCCGACATCGAGCCGTTGACGCGCACCGAGCCCTGGTCCGGCAGCAGCAGGCCGGAGATGATCTTCAGCAGCGTCGACTTGCCGGAGCCGTTGCCGCCGACGATACCGACGAAGGCGCCGCGCTCGACCGTCAGGGAGACGCCGCGCAGCGCCTCGAAGCGCTCGTACGAGACGCGGCGAAACAGGCTCAAGATGCGCTCGGTCAGCGTGGTGTGCATCTCGTGCGGGATGCGGAAGGTCTTGTGAAGGTTGGAGACCTCGATCGCGGCGGACATCAGAAGTGCTCCACGACGCGCGCCTGCAGCTTACGGAAGACCGCGTACCCGGCGATGCAGACGCCGACCGAGATGGCGGTGGTGATGACCAGACCGCGCGCGCCCGGCCACCAGCCGTAGATGAGGGCGCGGCGGCTGTCGCCGATGATGCGGCCCATCGGGTTGACCCACACGATCCAGCGCCAGTCCTCCGGCATCATCAGATCGAGGTAGATGATCGGCGTCAGCCAGAAGCCCACCTGCAGGACGATCCCCCAGAGATAGCCCACGTCGCGATAGCGCACGTACAGGGGCGCCAGGAGGAGCGACAGTCCGAGCGTGAGCAGCACCAGGTCGACCAGCAGAAGCGGGAAGCAGATCGCCGTCAGGTGCAGCTTCGTACCGGTGAGCAGGATCATGACCATCAGCACGGCGAGGTTGATCACGAAGGTCAGGCCGGCGCTGAGGAGCGCCGAGTACACGACCACCTGGCGCGGCATGACCGCCTTGGTGAGAAGCTCCGAGCGCGCCAGGAGCGCATTGGCGCCGTTCGCCGTTCCCTCGGAGAAGAACTGCCAGAGGGCGACGCCGAGCAGCAGGAAGCCGGGGTAGTTCGGTACGTCGAGGCGCATGAAGACCGAGAAGACGACGTAGTAGATCCCGAAGAACATGAGCGGGTTCAGGACCGACCAGAAATAGCCCAGCACCGAATGGGTGTAGCGGATCTTGAAATCCTTGAGCGCGAACTGCAGCACCAGCCAGCCGTACGGGCTGCGGCCGCGCCCCCATCGTTTCGGCGCGCCGGTCGTGACGGCTATCGTCTCTCTTCCTGACATATGCTTTGGGTGGCGTCGAAAATCCGAGGTCGGCCGCCTCGGACCGGCGCCTCGCCGTCTCTCGCGCGAATGGAATCGGTCTCCGGGAATCGCTTTCGAATGTTCCTACCTGAAACTCACCCGGGCTGTGCCCGGGCTCGTAGGCAAGGGCTACGGCTCAGGCTGAGGCCGAGGATCGATCCAAGAGACCGCGCGGAGCGCGCACCACCCTTTGCCTGAGCCTCAGCCTCAGCCTGTTCCGAAAATCCGTGTGTTTCTAAGCTCAAATGATCCGGCCAGCCCGGGCGCGAGACTAACAGAGAACGCGTTTGAGACACAACGACAATTGGAGCGCCGGGCTTTGTGCGACAGTTCCGCCAAGTCCCGAGTACGTCATTCCCGCGAAACCGGGAATCCACGGACCACCCACGCAACCTCCCCGCCTGGATGCCCGCTTTCGCGGGCATGACGGTTGCCGGGCCCGCGGATAGAGTTGTCGCACAAAGTCGGAGCACGTTCACTCGCGCGACGGCGCCGCCGCGGCGAGCGGGGCTCGCTCCCGGCCCGGCGCCAGGCCGAGCCGCTGAAACGGGATCGGCCGGCCGCGCAGCGCATCGGCGAGGCCGCGGCTGAAGGCGGCCTCCGAGGCCAGCCAGGCGGCGCCGCGCTGGCGCGCACGGGTTCCTCGCGGCATCGCCCGGCAGGCCAGCGCCCGCGCCCAGCGGGCGGCGTGCGCCGCCCCGCACCAGAAGGCGAAACGCAGGCGCTGTGCGAGGCTGCCGTGCTTGCGCGCGAAGAGCACCCCGTTGCGGCCGAGGAAATAGCCGATCGGGAAACGGCGCGGCTGGCCGGGGTCCGAGCTCGAGCCGCCTTTGTGGACGATGGCCGCCGTCCCGGCGTAGACCACGCGGTAACCGGCCCGCAGCGCCCGCAGGCACCAGTCGGCGTCCTCGTGGTAGCCGAAGAACCCCTCGTCGAGGAGGCCGACCTCCTGCAGCGCCGCCCGGCGCCACAGGTAGCCGTTGCCGATCACCGCGTCGACGTCCCGCACGACGCGCCAGCGCGGGCCGTCGAGCTCCCGTTCGCCCGCCGTCCGCATCAGGAAGGGGCCCCAGGTCAGCACCCCGTACGCCCCCCACAGGCGGCTCGGCTCCTCCATCAGCACGTTGCGGCAGCCGACCACGGCGATGCGCTCGTCCGACTCGGCTACCCGTACGAGCTCGCTGATCATTCCCGGCGTGACCTCGGTGTCGCTGTTGATGATCTGCACGTAGTCCGCCCCGTTCGCCAGCGCCCAGCGCAGGCCGACGTTGTTGCCGGCCGCATAGCCGAGGTTGGCGGAGTTCTCGATGATCCGCAGCTCCGGAAAGCGCTCCCGCAGCGCCGCCACCGAGTCGTCCTCGGAGGCGTTGTCGATCACCACCGGAAGACAGTTGGGATAGTCGAGCCCCTCCAGGCTGGCGGCGCAGCGCAGAACGTCGTCGCGGCGGTTCCAGGTGAGGATCAGCAGCACGACTCGGGGAGAAGGGCTCATCGGCCGATCACGCATGCCTCACCCGGGGACCCAGATCAATCGCGGCCAGCAGTCCGTTGAAAAAACCACCCGATGCTTCGACAGGCTCAGCATGAGCGGAACCCCGTCCTGATCTCAAAGGACCTTCTCCGCCCGCCCCGAGCTCGTCGAAGGGCCCTCGGCCTTTTTCAACGGGCTGCCAGGACGCGCCAGGCCAGACGGATCTTGTCCCGCCAGCCGAGGGGCAGCAGGACGAAGTCCTGCAGCTTGATCGCGGTGCGCAGCACCCTGCGCAGCCCGGCCAGCGGCAGCGCCGGCCGCTGCAGCTCCCGGCGCAGCGCGGCGAGCTCGGACCGCCCGGTCCAGCGCGCCTCGCTCCGCGCGACCGCGCGCTCGCTGGCGAGCAAGCGGGGCACGCCGTCGGGGGCGGCGAACGTCGCCCCGCAGGTCTCGCACGCGACGCTCGCAGGCGCCGCCCGCAGCGGCCCGGCGCACTCGGGGCACACGGGGGACAGATCGGGCTCCGTCCGGGCCGCCGGCTGCGCCGCGGTCGGGCTCGCCGGCGCCGCGCCGAGGACGACCTCCGCGGCCGCCGCGGAAGCGAAGGTCGCCGCCTCGAAGGGATCCGCCGCGCGCCGCGCCGCCAGGGCGTCGAGCTCCCGGTCGGCTTGCAGCAGGGCGCTCAGGACGTCGGCGGGCTCGACGCGCCGTGGAACGGCAGCGCCGCTCTTGCGCGCCAGCGCCAGGACCCCGAAGCTGCCCGGTCGGATCGCCCGGTCGGCGGCGAGCGACCGCACGCAGTCCGCCAGGTCGGCCAGCGAGCGGCGCGGGTAGAGGCGGATGCGCTCGGGCATCTGCAGCAGGGCATATGTCTCGACCGCGTCTCCGAACAGGCGGCGGAAGTCCTCGGGCAGGAAGTAGCTGCGCTCCGCGTGCGGCGCCGCCCGCTCGGCCGCCGCCATCTGCAGGCGGCGCTGCCACGGCCCCCGACTCACCTCTTGGGTGGTGATGACGACCGCGCCGCGGGCGACCCGCCACAGCTCCGAGAACACGGCGAACGGGTGCTCGACGTGCTCGATCACCTCCGAGCACAGGACGAGATCGAACTGCCCGTCCGCGAACGGCAGCGCGGCGGCGTTGGCGACGTACACCGGCAGGCCGAAGTCGCGCCGGGCGCGCGCGGCGAACTCGCTGCCCAGGTCCACCCCGGCGCACGAGGCCCCGTAGAGCCGGCCGATCAGGTGAGGCAGCAGGCCGTTGCCGGTGCCGACGTCGAGGCAGGAGCGGAAGTCGACCGTGGCCAGCGCGGTCAGGATCGCGTAGCTGCGGGCCATGGCGACGACGTGTCCGACCGGCATGCGGCCGACCCGGTCGTCCGAGCCGTAGAGGGGCTCGAAGCCCGACCGGAGACGGTCGGCGATGGCCGCGGTCGATCCCTGGTCGAGCCACTCGCGCGTCCGCTCGGTGTGGGTGGTCATGCGGTCGCGGCCGCCCTGCCAGCGCGGCCTGCCAGGACGTCGCGGTAGAGGGCCAGCGTCTGCGCGGCCACCGCGTCCCACGACAGATGCTCGGCGACGAACCGGCGCCCCGCCGTCGCGACGGCGAGGCGCCGCGCGGGGTCGTTCAACAGCGCCTGCAGCGCCTCGGCGAGGGCCTCGGCGTCGCCGTACGGAACGAGCAGCCCGCCGCCGGCGTCGCGCACGACCTCTCCGCAGCCCGAATCGTCGCACACCACCACCGGCGTCCGGCACATCAGCGCCTCCGCGGCCACCAGTCCGAAGATCTCGTCCGTCGACGGATACGCCACCACGTCGGCGTCGACGTAGGCGGCGTTGCGGTCGTCGCCGAGCAGCAGGCCCGGGAGCTGCACCCGCGCCTCCAGGCCCAGCTCCGCCACCAGGCGGCGGATCGGCTTCTCCGGCATCATGAAATTCCCGGCGATCACGACCCGGACCGAGTCCGGCAGCAGGGCGGCGGCCCGAATCAGAACGTCGACCCCCTTGCGCGGGGTGATCTTGCCGACGAACACCACCAGCGGCGCCTCGCCCAGGCCCCGCGAACGCCGGAAGGTGCCGCGCTCGGGCAGACCGTCGAACTCGTCCAGCCGGATGCCGTTGGGAATGACCCGAATCCGCTCTCTCGGCACGCCGGCCGTCAGGTAGTGCGGCACCTCCGCCTGCGAGACGGCGATGCAGGCGTTGGCGTTCTCGAGGATGGCGCGGGCGCCGATGACGTCGATGACGCGCTTCGCCAGGACGTAGCGCTCGATCGGCGGCACCGTGCCGTTGCCGGTGAAGACGTAGGGAATCCCCAGCCGCCGCGTCGCGGCGCCGAGGTAGGCCTGCAGGAGATGGCGGTGCGAGTGGATGTGTACCAGGTCGAACCCGGCCAGCTCGCGGCGCGACGACAGCCACATGCCGGGCGGCAGGTAGAGCTGGCGGTGGTAGGCGAGGCCGTTGCTCAGGTTCCAGAAGCGGCGGACGAAGATGCCGTCCACCTCGGTCTCGCGCTCGGCGATGCGGCTCTGGGCGTCGAAGGCATCGGTCGTCCACACCGTCACCTGCTCGCCGAGTCGGACCAGCGACCGGCACAGCTCGTAGGCGCAGCGCGGGATGCCGCCGTACGCCCAGGCCGGGTAGAAGCTCGGAGTGATGTGCAGGATGCGCAAGGCGCCGCGAGGCTAGCCCAGGGCGCCCGGACGGCGCAACGCGAAATGTGGCGCCGCCGCACTCCCGGTTTCCGGCGTCTTCTCCGGCCCGAGAAGGGCGAGAGGCCCCAATCGAAGGCCGACGAATTCTCTTGACTGAGCGCGTTCGGCATTGTACCAAAAGCTAACCAATTGGCTTTCTTTGGCTCTTTCACGTCTGTCGGAGAATGAACGTCAACGTGGCGCCGCTGCCACCAAAACAAGGGGGAAATCGATGGGTACAGTGAGTAAAGTCGTTTCGATCGCGGGAGCTTGCGCGCTTGCATTGATGTTCATGCAGGCCGGCGCCAGCGCCCAGATCACCAAGGACGAGGCCAAGTGCGTCAACGCCATGAACAAGGACGCCTCCAAGGTCGCCAAGACGCAGGGCAAGGAGAACGTCTCCTGCGTCAAGAACAAGGGCAAGGGCAAGCTGGGCGCGCAGACGGCCGACGACTGCCTGACGGCGGACGCGAAGGGCAAGATCGGCAAGGCCACCGGCAAGACGACCGCCGACGAGACCAAGAAGTGCGGGGGCGGAGCGCCCTTCGGCTACACGGCGGGAACGACGGCCAATCAGGCGGCCCAGGACAACGAGCTGGCTCTGATGAATGACATCTTCGGCTCGGACGTGGACAGCGCCATCGCCGATTGCGCGGTCAACAAGGACGACTGCAAGTGCCAGCAGGCGGTGATCAAGGACGTCGAGAAGACCTCCGCGACCAAGTTCAAGGAATTTCTGAAGTGCAAGAAGACGGCCCTGAAGAACCTCGCCAGCGCCACTGCCGCCGACCTCGAGGACTGCGTCGACGACGGCGGGACGGCGGGATCGATCGCGGCCGACACGAAGGGCAAGATCGGCAAGAAATTGGCCAAGCTGGGCGCCGACATCACCAAGAAGTGCATCAACCTGCCGGGAACCGACCTCTTCCCCGGCAATTGCACGGGCCTGACCGGGAACGCCCTTCGCGACTGCTTCGACGAGCGCGTCGAGTGCCGCGTCTGCCTGGCGATCAACGCCATGGACGGGCTGAGCGTCGATTGCGACCTGTTCGACGACGGCAACGCCAACGGCTCGTGTCCGCCGGCCGTCGTCGCCTCCTGCCCGCTGACCCCGGGCTCCTACACGATCACGCAGGTGTCGGGCGGAACCCTCAAGGTCTCCACGTTCGCCCCGTTCGCCTTCCCCACCGGTGGCACGATCGTCGAGGACGTCGGCGCCGGCGATGCCGACTGCGTGCACCAGACCGTCGTCCCGTTCCCGGGCGGCTTCAGCGCGCCGACCTTCTGCGTGCCTGCGCTCGGCTACTCGGTCCACATCGACCAGACCGGCTGTGGCGTCGGCGAGATCGACTCGGACGGCGGCTCCGACTTCACCGTCACCGAGCTCGGTGACACCAGCGACGCCCTCGGCCCCTGCAGCCTGCCGAACGTACCCTGCTCGGCCGGCGTCGATGGCTCGATCCGTGTCGACATCACCGTCGGCGACAGCGTGACGGACGTCTGCGGCGGCCCCGGCACGGCGAACTCGATCGTGGCCATCCCGGTCATCACGACCACCTGGCTCGCCATGGACGCTTCCTGCCCGGACTCGGACGGCACGTACGATGCGGGCACGGATACCCTGATCACCCAGTTCCCGCAGAACCTGGACTTCACGACCGACACCAACACGGCGACGTTCACGGACATCGACGGTGACGGCTGCTCCATCGCCGGCGCCGGCCCGGGCAGCCTGTCGGGGACAGGTGCCTGCCTGGACATCGGTGGCGGAACGATCACCACGGCGGCCGCGGGAACGATCGGCTCGCCCGCCCTGCCGTTCGACATCACCTTCGACAGCGTGCTGCCGAACTCGGTCACCGGACCGGGCGCTCCCTTGGGTGCCACCTGCGCCACGCCGCCGATCATCAACTTCACCGGCAGCGCCACGCGCTGCATCCCGTAATGACGGGACGAGCAACACCTAGTTCGTGAGTGTCAGAAGGCCCCCGGGCAAACGCCCGGGGGCCTTTCTGTTTTCTGCTCCAGGGGAGAGGAAAAACCTCGTCCGACCCGATCGGGCGGGACGAAATTCCGACGCGCGCCGCGTTCCTCGTCCACCCTTTCGACTCTCGCCGTGACGCGATTCGGCAAGCTGCGACAAGGGGGGAAAGGACATGAAACGATCGCTTCTTCTGACTCTGCTGGCGCTGCTCATCGCGGCGCCTCCCGTCTCCGCCAGCGACGAGCCCGACGCGATCATTCCCGGGAAGATCCTGGTCGTCAAATCCGAAAAGCTCGTCAAGTTCGTGGCCAAGCCGTCTTCCGGTGAGTTCACCCTGCCTTCGGCCGCCAACGATCCGACCGTCGAAGGCGCCACGTTGCGCATCTTCGACACCGTCACCTTTCCGGGCGGCGGCGCCGGGGACGTGACCTTCACCCTCGACGCCAGCGGATGGAAGGGGCTCGGCAACCCGCCCGGCTCCAAGGGCTTCAAGTACAAGGGGAAGAGCGCGGTCCCGATCGACAATGTTTGCAAGGTCGCCCTCCTCAAGACGAAGGTGATCAAGGCGGTGTGCAAGGGAACGGTCCTGCAGGTGCCTTTCCACACGCCCTTCAACGGGCCGGCCGGGGTCATCTTGACCGCGGGCACCGACTCCAAGCGCTATTGCCTCCAGTTCGGGGGGGAGGAGAAGAAGAACGATTCGAAGCTCACCAAGCGCAAGGGCGCGCCGGCGCCCGGCCAGTGTCCCGAGCTGGCCCCGACGCCGACGGCTACCGAGACGCGCACGGCCACGGCCACCGGCACCGAGACCGCCACGGCGACCGAGACCGCCACCGCGACGGAAACCGGCACGGAGACCGCCACCGCGACGGTGACGCTCACGCCGCCCGATACGGCCACGGCGACCCAGACCGCGACCGTGACCCTGACGGCGACCCAGACGCCGACCCAGACCCCGACCGAGACCCCGACCGTCACCCCCGTACCTCCCTGCCCGCTGACCCCGGGCGCCTATACGCTCACCCAGACCTCGGGGGGCACGCTCAAGGTGTCCACGTTCGCCCCGTTCGCCTTCCCCACCGGCGGCACGATCGTCCAGGACGTGGGAGCGGCGAGCGCGCCGGCCTGCGTGCACGACACCGTCGTCCCGTTCCCGGGCGGCTTCAGCGCGCCGGCCTTCTGCGTCCCCGCGCTCGGCTACTCGGTCCACATCGACCAGACGGGCTGCGGCGTCGGCAAGATCGACTCGAACGGCGGCTCCGACTTCACGGTCATCGAGAACGGCGACACGAGCGACACCTTTGGCCCCTGCAGTCTGCCGAACAGCCCTTGCTCGGCTGGTGTCGACGCCTCGATCCGCGTCGACGTCACCGTCGGCGACAGCGTGACTGACGTCTGCACCGGCAGCGGCACGGCGAACGCCCTCGTCAGCGTTCCGGTCTTCACGACGACGTGGCTCGCCGCCGACGCCTCCTGCCCCGACACGGACGGCACGTACGACGCCGGCACGGACACCCTCATCACGGGGTTCCCGCAGATCCTCGACTTCACGACCGATACCAACACGGCGACGTTCGTCGACATCGACGGCGACCTGTGCAGCCGAGCGGGGTCGGGTCCGAACACCCTGTCGGCGACCGGGGCCTGCATGGATATCCCGGGCGCGACGGTGAAGACCGGAGCGGCGGGTACGATCGGCTCGAGCGCGCTGCCGTACGACATCACGTTCAGCAGCGTGCTGCCGAACGCGATCACCGGGCCGGCGGCGCCGTTGGGGGCCACCTGCGCCACGCCGCCGATCATCAACTTCGCCGGCAGCGCCACGCGCTGCATCCCGTAACACCGAGTCGAAAGAAGCTCGGCAAACCGCCTGAAGCCCCCGGGGGGAGGACCCTCGGGGGCTTTCTCTTCCCCCGGCGTCTCCGCGCGACCGGGAGGGGCCGTTTCGACTTTGCCCACCGGCTTCGTCGGGGGTGGGTCGCGTTCTTTGACGCCGGACGCTGCAATCGGCTACAACTCGGCCACACGGTTCAATCGCAAATCCATTTCGAACAATGCAGCAGCAGAAGGAGGAGAACATGACAGGAGCTGGAACGTCGCAGGGGGGGCGAAGGAGAGCGCTGACCTCCCTCTTGGGGGCCGCCTTGATCGTGCCCTGGCTCGCAACCACCGCACGGTCTCAGCAGTGCGTAGGCGATTGCAACATGGACGGAGAGGTCGCCATCAACGAGCTGATCACCGGTGTGAACATCGCACTCGGCTCGGCGCCGCTCTCCAACTGTCCGAGCTTCGACACCAACGGCGACGGGATGGTGGCCATCAACGAGCTCATCACGGCCGTGAACAACGCCCTCGTCGGCTGCAATCCTCCGCCGACGTCGACTCCCGGCGACACCACCCCCACACCGACGGAGACGGCGGAGCCGTCGCCGACGGATACGCCCGTGGCCTGCCCGCTGGCGGCGGGTGAATACACCATCACGCAGGTCTCGGGCGGCACGCTCAAGGTGTCGACGTTCGCGCCCTTTGACTTCCCCTCGGGCGGCACGATCGTCGAGGACGTCGGGCCCGGAGACGCCAACTGCGTGCACGACACCGTGGTACCGTTCCCCGGCGGCTTCAGCGCGCCGACCTTCTGTGTGCCAGCGCTCGGCTACTCGGTCCACATCGACCAGACCGGCTGCGGCGTCGGTCGCATCGACTCGGACGGCGGCTCCGACTTCACCGTCACCGAGCACGGGGATACCAGCGACGCCTCCGCCACCTGCAACCTGCCGAACGTCCCCTGCGCGGCCGGCACCGATGCCTCGATCCGCGTCGACATCACCGTCGGTGACGGCACACCGGACACCTGCATCGGTAGCGGCACGGCGAACGCCCTCGTGGTCGTCCCGGTCTTCACGACGACATGGCTCTCCGCCGACAGCTCCTGCCCGGACACGGACGGCGAGTACAACGACGGTGTGGACACGCTGATCACGCAGTTCCCACAGAACCTGGACTTCACGACCGACGTCAACACCGCGAGCTTCACCGACATCGACGGGGACGACTGCAGCTTGGCCGGTTCCGGTCCCGTGACCTTGTCGGCGACCGGAGCCTGCTGGGACGTGGGGGCCACGACGATCACGACCGGCGCAGCGGGCACGATCGGCTCGGCTGCCCTGCCCTACGACATCACCTTCAGCAGCATCCTTCCCAACGTGGTCACAGGTCCCGAGCCGTCGAGCGGCGCCACCTGCGCCAACCCGCCGGCGATCGACTTCAACGGAACCGCCACGAGGTGCATCCAGTAGATCGGCCTCGCACGATCGCAGTCCTACACGAAGGCCCCCGGAGAAACTCCCCCGGGGGCCTTCCTCGTTTCGCCGCCCCGCGCGTTTGGCTTTGGACAACAACTCCTGGGGGCGGGCCCGATTCGTCATTCCCGGGCTCAATTCGTCATTCCCGCGAAAGCGAAAGCGGGAATCTACGCGCCACCCCGCACCCCCCGCCTGGATGCCCGCTTTCGCGGGCATGACGGCTGCCGCCTGCCCGGTGGATCGAATTGCGAGCTGAAGCCCCGTCACGTCACACCGTCGGCAGCTGATCCTCACAGTGCACATCGCCCCGGCTCCCGGCAGCTCACCTTCCGTCCGATTTCGACACCAACGGTGACGGTAATAGCCCATAAATTTCATTGACGCCCGAGGCTCACATCGAGTAGAAATCGAGCATATGGTTCAGCGTTAGACATCAGCACGGACAAACGCAGCAGAAGGAGGAGGCGATGCAAGTAGCCGGAACGTCGCACGGAAGGCGAAATGTTCTCTCCGTCCTCTTGGGCGCCACCCTGGCCATACCCTGGTTTGCAACGTCGGCGTCGTCTCAGGAATGCGTAGGAGACTGCAACCTGGACCGCATGGTCGCCGTCAACGAGCTGATCGTCGGAGTGAACATCGCCCTCGGCTCCGGGCAGCTCACCAACTGTCCGGGCTTCGACACCAACGGTGATGAGATGGTGTCCATCAACGAGCTCATCGTGGCCGTGAACAACGCCCTCACGGGCTGTCCGCCGGAGACGCCGACGCCGGGCGGCAATACCCCGACCGCGACGGACACCGCCGGGCCATCGCCCACCGAAACCACGCAACCGTCCCCGACCGAGACGTCGGAGCCGACCGCAACAGCTACCCCCGTAGCGTGTCCGCTGGAGCCGGGCGTCTATACCATCACGCAGACGGCAGGTGGGATGCTCAAGGTCTCCACGTTCGACCCGTTCCCCTTCCCCACCGGCGGCACGATCACCGAGGACGTCGGGCCCGGCGATGCCAACTGCGTGCACCAGACCGTCGTCCCGTTCCCCGGCGGCTTCAGCGCGCCGACCTTCTGTATACCCGCGCTGGGCTACTCGGTCCACATCGACCAGACGGGATGCGGCGTCGGTCGCATCGATTCGGACGGCGGCTCCGACTTCACCGTCACCGAGCTCGGTGACACCAGCGACTCCTCCGCCACCTGCAACCTGCCGAACGGCGCCAGCCCTGGTCCCGGAGCGGGTACTACCTGCACGGCCGGCACCGATGCCTCGATCCGCGTCGATGTCACCGTCGGTGATGGCACGCCGGACGTCTGCACCGGCAGCGGCACGGCGAACGCCCTCGTGGTCGTCCCAGTCTTCACGACGACATGGGCCGCCGCCGACGGTTTCTGCCCGGACGGGGACGGCACGTACGATGCGGGCACGGATACCCTGATCACCCAGTTCCCGCAGATCCTGGACTTCACGACCGACACGAATACCGCGACGTTCACCGACATCGACGGTGACGGTTGCTCCATCGCCGGCTTCGGACCGACCATGCTGTCGGCGAGCGGCGAGTGCATGGACATCGCCGGAGCAACGGTCACGACGGGCGCCGCGGGTACAATCGGCTCGCCCGCCCTGCCCTTCGACATCACCTTCAGCACTACGCTGCCGAACTCGGTTACCGGGCCGGAGCCGTCGAGCGGCGCCACCTGCGCCAGCCCGCCGGCGATCAACTTCAACGGAACCGCCACGAGGTGCATCCAGTAGATCGCCTCGGACGATCGCGATCGCGCACGAAGGCCCCCGGGGAAATTCCCCGGGGGCCTTTCGCGTTTCGTTGCCCCGCGCGTTTCGCTTTGTCCAACAATTCCTGGCGCGGACCCGATTCGTCATTCCCGCGAAAGCGGGAATCTACGGATCACCCCGCAACATCCCCGCCTGGATGCCCGCTTTCGCGGGCATGACGGTTGCCGCCTGCCCGGTGGATCGAATTGCTGGGCAAAGCCGCTCTTCCTCTCCCCGAAGCAGAAAACAGAAAGGCCCCCGGGCGTTTGCCCGGGGGCCCTTCCGACACTCACGAACTAGGTGTTGCTCGTCCCGCCATTACGGGATGCAGCGCGTGGCGCTGCCGGTGAAGTTGATGACCGGCGGCGTGGCGCAGGTGGCACCCAAGGGAGCGCCCGGTCCGGTGACCGAGTTCGGCAGTACGCTGTCGAAGGTGATGTCGAACGGCAGAGCGGGCGAGCCGATCGTACCCGCGGCCGCCGTGGTGATCGTTCCGCCGCCGATGTCCAGGCAGGCGCCTGTCCCCGACAGGCTGCCCGGGCCGGCGCCGGCGATGGAGCAGCCGTCGCCGTCGATGTCGGTGAACGTCGCCGTGTTGATGTCGGTCGTGAAGTCCAGGTTCTGCGGGAACTGGGTGATCAGGGTATCCGTGCCCGCATCGTACGTGCCGTCCCCGTCCGGGCAGGAAGCGTCCATGGCGAGCCAGGTGGTCGTCAGGACCGGGATGGCCACGATCGAGTTCGCCGTGCCGGGGCCGCCGCAGACGTCCGTCACGCTGTCGCCGACGGTGATGTCGACGCGGATCGAGCCATCGATGCCGAGCGAGCAGGGGACGTTCGGCAGGCTGCAGGGGCCGAGGGCGTCGCTGGTGTCACCGAGCTCGGTGACGGTGAAGTCGGAGCCGCCGTCCGAGTCGATCTCGCCGACGCCACAGCCGGTCTGGTCGATGTGGACCGAGTAGCCGAGCGCAGGCACGCAGAAGGTCGGCGCGCTGAAGCCGCCCGGGAACGGGACGACGGTCTGGTGCACGCAGTTGGCATCCGCCGGCGCCGACGTCCTGTACGATCGTGCCGCCCGTCGGGAAGGCGAACGGGGCAAACGTGGAGACCTTGAGGGTTCCACCCGAGACCTGTGTGATCGTGTAGGAGCCCGGGGTCAGCGGGCAGGCCAGGGCTCCGCCGCCGCAGGAGCTGTTGGCGACGCCGTCGTCGAACAGGTCGCAGTCGACGTTGAGGTTGTCCATCTGGTTGATCATCAGGCAGACGCGGCATTCGACGTGCCGATCGACGCACTGGGCGAACGCGTTCGCCGCCAGCGTCTCGCCGCCGGACGCGTCCTCGCCGGCGCAATCGCCCGGGAATGCCGCGCTCATGTCGACAGGCCCCGACTTGGCGTTCGCGCACTTCTTGAATACGTCCTTGGCGATCTTGTCGGCCTTCTTCAGAATCTTGCCCTTGCTGTCGGCCGCGATCGAGCCGGGCGTACCGGCGTCATCGACGCAGGTCTCGAGGTCCGCGGCGGAAGTCGCGCCGTTCGGGAAGGGCAGCTTGCCCTTGGCCTTGAGCGCGAACTTCTTGCACTTGATGAACTCCTTCAGCTTGGCATCGGCCAGCTTGGTCATGTCCTTGACGACCTTCGCCTGACACTTGCAGCGTCCTTGTCGGTGTCGCAGTCGGCCAGCGACGCGGTGAGGTTGGAGCCATAGACGTCCTCGACCAGCGCGAGCTCCTGATCGACCGCGGCATCGTTCACGGTGGCGGCGATGGTGCCGGAAGGAACGCCGAAGTCCGGGACGTCGCTCGGCCTCCGTACAGAACTTGTCCGCGAACTGCACCGTCTTGTCCTTCTTCTTCTGCACCTTCCCCTTGGAGTCGGTCGTGAGGCAGTCGTCGGGATTGGTCGCCCCGAGCTTCGGCAGCTTGCCCTTGCCGGCGAACAGGATGCACTTGAAGGAATCCTTCCCCTGCGCCTTGGCGACCTTGCTGCCGTTCTTGTTGACCTTGGTGATGCATTTCTGCTGGCCCTTGTTCTGCGCGATGGCAAACGCGTTGCCAGCCGAGAACGCGAGGGCGAGCGCGAGCACCAATGGAACAACCCAAGATTTTCTGGCCATGTAACCCTCCTCCCTGTCTGTGGGTTGGCGCCGTGCGGACCGGCCGAGAACGTCGCGCAAGCGCAATGGAAGGGCGCAGGGCCGGCAGGCGGCGCTCAGACTGCAGAGGAAGACCGGATGCTCGGGAGAGGTCTCTGATGCTCAGAGAGGATAGATGACTCAGGTTAGCGGATAGCTGGATACGTCCTCATGGGTCGAGGACACCGGCAGGCGGACCCGCATCCCTCATCTATGTATGCAACAAGCAAACACCCGGACTGAGCAGGGCGCAAGGGTCTTAAGTCGAATTCATCACCCAGCGCGAGGGGGGGCAATCCGACCTTATGACGCGGAACGCCGCGCTCGGACGTCGCGCTCGGCGCGTTCGAGCGCGACTCGCCAAGGCGATGGACGGAGGAAGCTGCCCGGGGTTCGGGAAGCTTCCTCCGTTCGAGTGGAGATTTCTTCCGGCGGTCGGCCTACTCGATGCAGCGCGTGGCCTCACCGGAGAAGTTGATGGCCGGCGGCGATGCGCAGGTGGCGCCGAGCGGAGCGCCGGGTCCGGTGATCACGTTGGGCAGGACGCTGCTGAAGGTGATGTCGTACGGCAGTGCATTCGAGCCGATGGTGCCCGCGGCTCCGGTCTTGATCGTCGCGCCCGCGACGTCCATGCACTCGCCGCTCGCCGACAGGGTGTTCGGGCCGGAGCCGGCGCGGCTGCAGCCGTCGCCGTCGATGTCGGTGAAGGTGGCGTCATTCGTATCGGTCGTGAAGTCGAGGATCTGCGGGAACTGCGTGATGAGCGTGTCCGTGCCGGGGTCGTATGTGCCGTCCGCGTCCGGGCAGCGAAGCGTCGCTTGGCGAGCCAGGTCGTCGTCGAGAACCGGAATGCTCACGATGGCGTTCGCCGTGCCGCTGCCGGTGCAGGTGTCCACCTCGCCGTCGCCGACGGTGACGTCGACGCGGATCGATTTGTTGATACCAGGCGAGCAGGGGACGTTCGGCAGGTTGCAGACGGCCGAGGCGTCGCTGGTGTCACCGAGCTCGGTGACCGTGAAGTCGGACCCGCCGTCGGAGTCGATCTCGCCGACGCCGCAGCCCGTCTGGTCGATGTGGACCGAGTAGCCGAGCGCAGGCACGCAGAAGGCCGGCGCGCTGAAGCCGCCGGGGAACGGGACGACGGTATCGTGCACGCAGTTGGCGTCTCCCGCCCCCACGTCCTGTACGATCGTGCCGCCCTCGGGGAAGGCAAACGGTGCGAAGGTGGAGACCTTGAGGGTTCCACCGGAGACCTGCGTGATCGTGTAGGAGCCGGGGGTCAGAGGGCAGACCGGCGCCGGGGTTTCCGTCGCCGTCGGCGCGTATCGGCGGAGTACCGGCGTATCGGTCGGAGGCGACTCGGTCGTATCCGTCGGCGGGAATCGGCGTGTCGGTCGGGGGCACCGGCGTATCGGTGGGAGGAATCGGCGTCGACGTCGGAGGCACCGGGGTATCGGTCGGCGGCACCGGCGTGGACGTCGGCGGAATCGTCGTCGCCGTCGCGGTCGGGAAGACCATCGGGCAGGTCTCGGCATCGAGGAACGACTGCAGGCAGAGGGCGGCCTCGTTCGAGTCGACCGTGCCGCTGTGGTCCTGATCGGCCGCCTCGCACGGCTGGGTGGGCATGATATCGCTCGCCAGATTGACGCAGCGCTGGACCTCGGAGATCAGCACGACGCCGTTGCCGTCGCAGTCGCCGACGCATACCGCTCCGGCCACGGCGGGAAGCCCGGCGAGCCCGACGACGCTCAGGAACAATGCGGAGCGGACCAGCAACCCTGCTCGACCGCGATGGAAACGCTTCATAGTCACGCCCTCACTTGGCCAGTTGTCTCGAACACGCGTCCTCATGGCTCGACCTCGATCGTTGCGGACGACGCCTGCAGGCCGACGAGCTGCCCGGTGGGATCGGAGCCGCTGGCGGCTTGCGGCAGAGCGATGCTTCCGCTCATCGCCTGGACCACGAAGTCACACTGGAAGACGTCCTGGGGACCCGCGAGGTCCGGGAACGCCGTGTTGTTGTCGGAGCCGATCACACCGACGCGCAGGAGGTGCATCCCGCCGCCCGCGTCCAGCTCTTTGGCGACGACCATCTTGCCGAGAGTGGTCCCGACGTCCCCGGTCGGCCGGCAGTCGGGATTTCCGTCCATGTCCGCGTCGGCCGGAGAAAGCAGGGAGGGATCGAACAGGATGTCGGTCGCCAGCGCCGCCAGCGCCGCTCCCCGCGTCCGCAGCGATCCGGTCACGGTCGCCGTCTGCATGAACGCCGCCGTACCCGCCCCGAGAGCGAGCGCCGGGCCGCCCGTGGAGACGTCGATCTCGCCGTCGAAGCCGCTCGCAACGAGTTGGTTGCCCTGCGGGTCGGAGGCATCCGGGGTGTTGGACAGGACGACTTTCCCCGCCGGAGCGTCCTCCGCGATCTCGAAACGGCAGCTGTAGATGAGCCCGTCCGGCAGCAGATCGCCGTTGTCGGCGCCGATCACACCGACGCGCAACCGTTTCGTGCTTCCGCCGAGGTCCGATACGCGAGCCACGAGCTCCTTCACGCCCACGAGATCCGGAGCCAGGGTGCAATCGGGGACTCCCTCGACGAGAGCTACGTCGACGGCATCGGCGTCGTATTCGATGTCGTTGGAGATCCCGGACACCGAGACTCCGTTCGTGGCGAGGGACACAGGGATTGATACCTGCGCTCCGGCGGTCCCCGCCGCCATCCCCAGATTTACCTCGGGTTGCCCGGCAACGGGGGTGTCGGTCGCGGTCGGGGGAATCGGCGTCGATGTGGGCGGTACCGGCGTTGACGTCGGCGGTACCGGCGTCGCCGTGGGTGGGACGGGCGTCGACGTCGGCGGAATGGGCGTCGAGGTCGGCGGAACGGCTGTCGCAGTCGGCGGGATGGGCGTCGACGTGGGTGGAACAGGCGTCGCGGTCGGCGGGATGGGCGTCGACGTCGGTGGAACAGGCGTCGCGGTCGGTGGAACGGGCGTCGCCGTTGGGGGAACGGGCGTCGCCGTCGGTGGCACGGGCGTCGCCGTCGGCGGAACAGGTGTCGCGGTCGGTGGCACAGGTGTCGCGGTCGGCGGAATGGGTGTCGACGTCGGTGGCACGGGAGTCGACGTGGGCGGGGCGGTCGTAGACGTCGGGGTGGACGTTCGCGTCGCTCGCTCGCTTGGGGTCGCGGTCGCTTCCGGGGTGTCGGTACGCGTCGGTCGCTCGGTGGGCGTGTCGGTGGCTTCCGCAGTCGGCGTCGGGCTCCCGGTGGGCTCTCCTTCGGTCGCGGTCGGCGTGCCACCGGTCCGAGTCGGCGTTGCCGTCGCCGTCGCGTTCGGTGTGTTCGTGGGACCGCTTGCCGTCACCGGTGGGCCGACCAGGTTGTCGCGGGTGTCGATGGCGTAGACCTGCTCTCCGCCGCTGAGCGCGCGCGAGAGGCCGATGCCCGCGGCGCCGTCTTCGAAGTCCCCTTGCGCGTCCGTGCCGCCGCTGCCGAGCAGCTCGTCGTCACCGCCGCCCTGCTCGGGAATGCCGTTGGGTCCGGCGCTCCAGATCTGCAGACCGGGGGCCTCGATGCCGGAGGAGCCCCTGCCGAAGACACGGGTCGAACCGGCGTCGACACCGGATGTCAGGACGGGCGACGAGACGGTCGGCGTGTTGGTCTGGATCGGAGTCGGGGTCCGAGTGCGCGGAGGCGGCTGCCGAACCTCGACCGACGAGTCGCCCCCGCATCCGGCCACCAGCAGCGCCAGTGCCACGGTGCCGAGCCAAGCGCAGTGCCGCGGCCGCAAACTGCGAATCATCACCCTTCCCCCTCTGATGAGTACGCCAGGAGTGCCGTGGCTACCACGCGCGGACCGCTCGCGTCAACTGACTGGCGATCCTGCATCTTTCCTCTCTCGCCCTGGGCTCGCCGGACCCGCGACAGGGCAAAAAGCGGGCGGAAAGGCGCAAAAAAAGAAAGGCCCCCGGGGCGAGCTGCCTCGGGGGCCTTCCTTTCGAACAGTGACTAGAAGGAGAACGTCACTCGCAGTTGGTGAACTGGGCGCTGATCAGATCCCCCAGTGACGAGCCGAAGAAGTTGACGGCTCCGCGCAACTGCAGGCTGGTCGCCTTGCCGCTCATCAGGCCGGAGCATTCCTCCGGTACGCCCGTCAGAACGGTCGGCGCCGCTTCGCAGGTGCCGTCCGGGCAATTGCCCGCGCTCGAGCACTTCTTGCCGTCGTTCGCTCCTCCCACACAGGCGGAGGGGAATGCCGTGGTCAGGTTGTTGGCATTGAGAATCACGGAGGAGATCTTCCCGCTGGTCAGAGGAAGGCACGGGCTCCCGACGTTGATCGCCACGTCGCCGTCGCCGCACGGGGCCTGATTCTCGACGACGATTCCGGTCGGCAGATTGCAAGTGATCGTTCCGGGGCCGCCGGGCTCGCCGGATCATCGTGTCGACACACTGGCACTGGCAGGTGCCGGCTGTCGCCGGGTCGGGACCGTTGCACTGCCCGTCCGGGCAGTCCAGACCGTCCGCCGGGCAGCCCTGCGCGGGGATCAAGTCGCAGTCGCAGGGCATGTCGTCCCGTTCGCCGCCCGCGCAGTAGCCGGTGCAGCCGGACTGGATCTGGTGCATACTCTTGCCGGCGCAGTAGCTGTCGCACTGGCTCGCACAGTCGACGTTGTCGGTGCAGGTGCCGATCTTGCCGTCCGCGACGATGGTCACGTCGGCGGCGCTGCCGCCGTCGCAGTTCAGGAATCCCGGCTCGCACTGGGCGTCGCCGGCCGAGATGCAGACGAAGCCGATACCGGCGATCTGGATGGGCGCGAACTGTTGGATCTCGCAGGTACAGGCGCGGTTCCCATCCGATCCGGGCTCGTCGCAGTGGAAGGCCAAGGATCCGACCAGGCCGAGCGGAAGCGTGGCCAGGCTCGACTCGAGATCGAGCCGGCTCGTCCTGACGCAGCTTCCCCCCTGCCCGCAGTCCCCGTTGGCGGCGCATTCCCCGCCGGGATTGGTACCGCCGTTGCAGGTGCCGAGGGCGCCGCATGATTCGCCGGCTTCGACGTCGCAGTCGTCCTCGGACAGGCAGGTCTTGTCGGTCGACATGCCGCCCACGACGCACCGGCCGGGCCCCTGGCAGAGGAAGTCGATCGTCGGCTCGGGGATGGGCGTTTCTTCCGGTGTGGCGGTCGCGGTCGGCGTGTCCACCGCCATCGCCGTGTCCGTGGCAGCCGGGGTGTTGGCGGGTGTCGCCGTCGCCACCGGCCCTGTCGTGTTTGTCGGGTTGGGGCCCTGCCCGTCGTTGTCGTCCCCGCAAGCGCCGAGCGCCAGGCAAAGGCAGACGAGGAGGATCAGCTGGAGAAAGCCCCTCGCAGGAAAGTCGATGATGGCGGATCGCAGTCCTCGCTTCGGATGTTCGGTCATGTTCTCCTCCCTCTGTAATTGCCTGGCATCGGATTGGTTGCGGCGATAGTTCTCACTTTGTAGTCCAAGAGGCGCGGCGCGTCAAAGACGCCGGGCGCATTTTCCGGTTGGCGGCGCGGTGGTGGGCCGAGGAGTCACTGCGACGTCGGAGGAGCCGCGTTCGCACCGGGCACCGGCGTCGCCTGGGGACGCCGCTGCATCAGGGTTTTCAGCGCCTCGACGAGCACCTGGCGGGCCTGATCGCTGAGCCCGTTGTCGCTGATGGAGAAATAGCCCTCGCGGTAGGAGAGGACGGTGGTCGATTTCTGCCCGAGCCACGATGTCGGCGGCCCCTGCGCCGTCGGCTTGCCGATCTGCTTCTCGAGCGCGGCGCGCACTTCGCTGACGGGATTCTGTCCCAGATAGACGATGATCACCCACAGCTTCCCGTCCCAGAAGCGCAGCTCGACGTCCGCCGGCTGGGCCAGGTTCTTCGCCGCGACTTTGTGCAGGACGTAGCGCGCCACGTGTGGCCCGCCGACGATGGCCGCGCCCAGGCTGACGCCCGGCTTCAGCTCCTCCATCTTCGGATGCTTCTTCTGCACCTCGGCAACCGGTGCTCCGAGCGTCAAGTCGCCGATCCCCGTGGGCTCGTTCAACTTCTCCGGGGCGGCCGTCACGACCGCCCGAGGCGTGGCGTCGGCCGCAAGGGCGAGGCAGGGAGACAACAAGAGCGCAACCGTCAAGCACCCGCTCCTCAAAATCATCGTTCACCACTCCTGTACGCAAGGCCTTCGGGGCCGATGAAGGGGGTCCGCTGAACCGCTCGCCTCCCGTCGACGAGCCGTGCGCGAGCGGATCACCCGATTCTCACGACTTCTCTCCGCTCGCCTCGAGCTCGACGAAAGGGCTTCGACCCGGCGGGCTAACGCGTCAGGCGGACGATGGCCGTGATGTCCGCCGCGGTGATGCGTCCGTCCCGGTTCGCATCGGCGCCTCCCCCGCCGGGGAACCCGCCGCCGCGGACATTGAGCACCGAGTCGCCGTCACCGTCGAAGATCTCGCGGATGAGCGCCGTGACGTCGGCGTCGTTCACCGTCATGTCGGCGTTGGCATCGCCCAGAATTTCCACCACGCAGCCGGAGGAGCAGCCGTCGCCGTCGTTCACGTTGCCGTCGTCGCACTCTTCCGGGTCGTCGATGTGGCCGTTGCCGCACAGGCACGGGATCAGGGTGAGGTCGACGACCGGGACGACGCGCGGCGTCGCGGTGCCGAGCACCACCGGCTCGCGCAGGGGGTTGCCGTCGTACACGATCTCGTTGCGTCCGGTCGCCGAGTTCGCGAGCATGTCGCCGAAGACGGCGGTCTGGTCGCGCCCGACGATGTGATTGATGCCGCCCGGCCCCTGGCTGCTCAGAACCCCCTTGGAGCCGCTCGGGCAGGCCGGCGCGTTGAACCCGCACACCGTCACCTCGCAGCCGGTGACATCCGTCCGCCCCGCCGCCGCCGTCGCATCCGTGACGACCATGCCACCGATCGCCACGTTGCCGTTGGCGAGAATCTCGACGTGTCCGCCGGTGCCGCTGCCGGAGGTCGAAGCGCGCAGATCGCCGCTGAGAACCATCGGCCCGTTGGCGCTGACCCCGATCATGCCGCCGCTGCCGCCTTGACCTCTCGCGTCGACCGCCGCTCCGAGCATCACCTGCGACTCGGCGTCGATGGCCACGACGCCGCCCGGGGAGCCGGTTCCGTTGCCGTTCGCCATGAGGGCACCGTTCACCACCGCGGGTCCCGGGTCCACCATGATCGAGATGGCACCGCCGCCGCCCCCGCCACCACCACCCCGCACGCTCACCGGAGTGTCGACGCGCACCGAGTCGGTCCCCGTGATCTCGATCGCTCCTCCCTTGCCTCCTCCCCCGCCGCCTTCGGCCTTGACGGTGCCCGACACGACGACTTCGGCGCTGCCGGCGCCGTTCGAGCCGCCGTTGAGGCAGATCGTCCCACCGGTTCCCCCCGTGTTGGAGCTGACGTCGATGGTCGCGGTGTTGGTGATGGTGATGCCTCCGGCGGTGGGCTCGACGTCGACCTCGCCCCCGCCCTGGTCGCCGGCGACGCCGTCGACCGTGCCGGTGATGGTGACCGCGCCGCCGATGTCGTTCATCGTCAGCGCGCCGCCGCTGCTTTCGGCGCCGGGGTTCGAGATCTCGACGGAGCCGTGCACGGCGACCGGCCCCTGATCGGTCGAGAACTCGACCTCGCCGCCGCTGCCGTCGGGCGTGCCGCCCTCGACGCTGAAGCTGGCGGCGGCACCGCTGTCGATGGACCCCGCCGCGGTGACGGTGATGCAGCCGCCCAGGCCGCCACCGAACTCCGAGCTGGTGCTGGCGTTGGCCGAGAAGGTGCCGTTGACCACCAAGTTGCCGGTCGTCGCGCCGTCTCCGTTCGCGGTCAGATCGATCAATCCGCCGCAGCCGCCCCCGCCGGTCGAGTCCGTGTCGACCGTGGAGTCCGCGGTGATCGTCAGGTTTCCGGCCGTGAAGTTCACGCCGGCTGTGACACACACCGTGCCGCCCTCGGCGCCGGTGACGTCGATGTCCGCGGCCATCATGATGTCGCCAGTGGCATCGATCTCCACGTCGCCCCCGCAGCCGTCCAGGGTGCCTCCTTTGGCATCGATCTTGGCGGTGCTGCTCAGCGTGACGCTGGCGCCGTCGAGCGTCACCAGGCCGCCCTCCTCTTCGAAGCTGAGTGACCGCGCCAGAATCATGCTCGAGACGGCGATCGCCCCGGTGGAGTCGAGCTCCACCGCCCCACCGGGCGCGCCCGAGGCCTCGATCTGTCCGTTCACGGTGACGGTTTGGGCGTCTGCCGTGATCGTGCCGCCCGGTGTCGAGCCGTCGCCCTTCGCGTTCAGCGATCCGCCGGCCGCCACGGTGAGCGTCCGCGCCCGCAGCGTCATCGTCCCCGATCCGACGTTGAGGCTGCCGCCGCTGGCAATCCGCAGCTCCCGGTTGCCGACGTCGATGGTCGAGCCGTCCGTCACGGCTACCGATTGCGTGACCGTGCAGGGATCCGCGTTCGCCGCGCACAGCGCGCTGGCATCGGTCGCCGATGACGGCACGGCCCGCCAAATCAGAGAGACGAGAATGACGCTGCCGAAGAGAGCACCGAACTGCCTGGGTTGCATATCTCCACTCGAGCGGTTTCGCAGGACCGTTCCGTTGTTGCGCAAAAGGCGACGACCGGGATACCGATTCGCTTACCCGACCGCCCGGGGAGAGGCAAGCCTTTCTCTTCCGAAGCAGCGGTCGGAGACCACGACGGGCTGCTAGGCAGTGGCGGCCTTCATGACGAGATCGAGGTAGTACAGGACGTCGACGCCCAGCAGGACGACATCCGAGGAGCCGTCGCGCCGTGCGTAGACGGCCGTCTGCGCGGGGTTGCGCGTTCCGAGCTCGACGTCGACGGAGCGGCCGTCGGCGCACGTCAACACGATGCGCGCCCCGGGATGCAGCAAACCGAACTCGGCCGCCCGGCCTTGTGGCAGGCGGATGACCTCCGCCCGATCGGAGTCGAGCACGGCGGACACGACCGCGGAGATCAGGTCCGCCGGAACGGCCGCTCCCGCCGGCTCGCGAACCTGCCATCGCCCCTCGACGCGGACGGCGTCGACGCGGCTGCCGCCGGCTTCCAAGCGGACCTCCGAGACCTCGCCGGCCTTCAGCTCGAACGGAGAATGCGTCCGCGGTGATTCGCCGGCCGGCCGCGCCACCGTCGGCGATGGCGGCTCGGTGGCGACGTAGAAGATCGTCAGCAGCAACCACGACGCGACGTAGACGAGCGCCCGGGGCCAGGTCATCGCCGCCTCTCCGCGGCGCTGGCAGTCCGTTGAAAAGCAGGACGGCTAGGCATGGAGCGAGACGAGAAGCTCATCCGCGCCGCCGCACCAGGGCCACGATCACGCCGAGCGCCAGCACGATCGACGGCTGTACCACCGTGCCCAACCAGAAGGCCATCCGCCCCTGCCGGTCGCTGATGAAGAGCTGATTCACCCCCGGGATCTGCCCCGGGGGACGACTCGCCACGAGCGTGTTCTCGCCTGCCAACCAGTTGACGGAGTTCAGGAACAAGTCGCGATTTCCCAGGTAGCCGAGCAGGAGATTGCCGGCGAAGTCGGAGTCGCCATAGACCAGGATGCGGCCGGAGCGCCCGCCCCGGCCGCGCACGAGGACGCTGGCTCCGACCGGCACCGGCCCGCGCGTGTCCCGGCCGGGCACGAACTCGCCCACTCCCGTGCGCAGCGCGCTCACGTCCGCCGTTCGCCAGCTGCTGGGACCGGTGTGCAACAGGTCGACCCCGGATTCGGTCCGCTCGGTCGCCGCCATGGTCACGGGCCGCACGCTCGACAGCAGCGGCGGGCTCCGCAGCCCGGCACTGACCGGATGTTCCGGCGAGCGCCCGGG
Source organism: uncultured bacterium (assembly GCA_963721115.1). GTDB lineage: Bacteria > Desulfobacterota > Binatia > HRBIN30 > CADEER01 > CAVRIA01. Next base: position 142,903 of record CAVRIA010000006.1, on the reverse strand, counting down.
AACCAGCATCGTCAGGTAATCTCCTCCGAACAGCCGGTTGTCCGCATCGAGCACCAACTCGTCGCTGACGGCCACGCCGTAGCGGCGCAGGAACGAGACCAGGCTCGGGGAATCGCCCGGATCGATCAACACCAGCAGGCCCCCGCCTCCCCGCACGTACTCGTCGAGGCGCTGCAGGGTGGCCTGCGGCAGGTCGCCACGCGGACCGGCGACGATCACGGCCGCCGCGTCGGCGGGGACGGCGGACGCGGCGTCGAGATTCAGCTCTCTCACCTCGTACAGCTCGCGGACGAGAGACACATACGCGCTCGTGTAGCCCCGCCCGCGGTCGCGATCGCGGATGCTGCGCTCTCCGTGTCCGCGTCAGCATGTACACCGGTCGCCGGTCCGGCCGCGTCACCTGGATGATCGCGGCCATCAGGGTCTCCTCGTCGGGGTTGGAGAAGTCGCGGCGCTCGGCACCGCTTTCCACCACCATCGATCCGTAGCTGTCGACCCCGTACTGCCGCGCCACCGCAGGGCTCCGATTGACGTCGACGAGTTGGTGGTGCACGTGAGTCGGAGGCGGCGCCGACCCGGGCCAGCAGGTCGGCGATGTCGCGGTTGCGCGGGTCATCGGCGCGCAGGAAAGCCGTGACCATCACGTCGCGGTCGAGCGCCGCCAGAATCCGGCGCGCGTGATCCGACAATACGTAGCGGCGCTGCGGGCTGAGATCGAGACGCCAGGGCTCGCGGGCGACGACGAGATAGCCCATGACCAGCGAACCGGCCACGCCCAGCGTCGCCACGGCCGTCAAGAGCCACTGGCGCCTGGCAAATCTCACCGGCGTCCCCGCCACTTCCGCGATTCGAGCACGCGCAGAGTGAGGAAGCAGAAGAAGACGGCGAATGCGACGAAGTACGCCAGGTCTCCGGCATCGACGACCCCCCGGGCGAAGGTCTCGAAGTGGCCGAACATGGTGAGCCGGGCGAGGACTTTCAGAACCAGCGGACTGGTGGCCGCTTCGTTCCACGTCACCAGCCAGAAGAACAGCAGTAGGCCGAGGGTCCCGATGGCGGCGACGACCTGACTCTCGGTGAGGGACGAGACGAAGACGCCGCACGCGACGAAGCTGATGCCGAGCAGGAGCAGGCCGAGGTACCCGCCGGCCAGCGGCGCCCAGTACAGGGGCTGCATCTGACTCAGATAGAGCGGATAGAGGAGAGTGCCGGCCAGCAACACCACCAGCACGACGGTGCACGCGGCGACCTTCGCCGCCAGGATGGTGCCGTCGCGCAGCGGGTAGGTGAGCAACAGCTCGATCGTCCCGAGCCTCTTCTCCTCCGCCAGCAACCGCATGGTGAGCAGCGGCACGATCAGCAAGAGGACCATGGAGATCGAGTAGGGAGCGCCGGCCAGGAACGCGACCCAGAAGTTGCCCATGATGTCGAGGCCAGAGCCATACTGAACGAAGTAGATGATCTGCGTATAGAAGAAGAACCCCGTCAGCGCGTAGAAAACGGCCGCGACGGCGTAGAACAACGGCGAGACGAAGTAGGCGCGCAGCTCTTTGCGCAGCAGGCCGAGGAAGGTCATGCGTCCAAGGCCCCCGCGTCGCGCTCCATCAGGCGCAGGAAGAGGTCCTCGAGCGTCATCGACAGCGTGTGGATCTCGATCAACCCCCAGCCGCGGCCGACCACTGCGGCGGCGATCGCCGCGTGGGCCGAGTCGCCGGCGCGCGTGTGGGCGATGAAGCGGGGCGCGCCCTGGGAGGTGTCGACCTCGACGCGGTCCAGGTCGGGCACCCCTTGCAGCGCAGCGAGCACCTCGTCCGGTGGTCCGTCGACCCGGACGGCGACGCGCTCGTCCTCCTGCAGGGTCAGCGTCAGCGCCTGCGCGGTGTCCTCCGCCACCACCCGGCCGCGGCTGATGATGATCACCCGGTCGCACACGGTGGCCGCCTCGGACAGGATGTGCGTGCTCAGCAGCACGGTCGTCCGGCCGCTCAGGGCGCGGATGAGGGTGCGAATTTCCATGATCTGGCCGGGGTCGAGCCCCACGGTCGGCTCGTCCAGAACCAGCACGGCGGGCTCGTGGAGGAGGGCCTGCGCGAGGCCGACCCGCTGCCGGTATCCCTTGGACAGCTGGCCGATGAGCCGTCCGCTGACCTCCGCGACGCCGCAATCGCGAACGACCGCTTCCAGGCGCGCGCGGCGCTGCGACCCGCGCAGCCCCCGCACGTCGGCACAGAAGTCGAGAAACTGCCGCACCCGCATATCCGGGTACAGAACGGCGCTCTCCGGCAGGTAGCCGAGGGCCTGGCGTGCCGCCAGGGAATCTACCAGAACGTCGACACCCGCCACCCAGACGCGCCCCGAGGTGGGGGGGAAGAACCCCGCCAGGGTCCGCATGATCGTGGTCTTCCCCGACCCGTTCGGCCCCAGAAGGCCGATCACCTCACCGCGCGCCGCGTGAAACGAGACGTCTCGCACGGCCCGGATGCGGCCGAACTCCTTGGTCAGGTGCTCGACGGCGATCATGTGCACCCAAAGAGATCACAGAGCGCCGGCGCGGGATCAAGTCGCGGGCGAGCGCGAGTGCGCCGCCCGCGCCGCTTGCGCGGCCCGCCGCAGAGCCCACCGGGTCAGGCCTGGCGCGCCTGCAGGCGGAGCCTCTGACGCTCGCGCGCCGCTTCCGCTTTGGCGATGCGGCGTGCCTCGAGCTCGATGAACTTCGGCTTGAACGTCAGCAACGACACCGGCAGCAGGGTCATCGCCCCCACGAAGCTGATCGCCATCCACAGCGCCAGCAGCAGCCCCATCTCCGAGTCGAAGCGGATGCGCGAGAAGGCCCAGAACAGCGTGCCGGCGATCATGCTGGCGGCCGTGAACGTCACCGCCTTCCCCGCCGTGGTGAGGGCGCGGTGCACCGCGATTTCCCAGTCCTTGTGCACCTTGAACTCCTCGATCGTGCGGCTGACGATGTACAGGGCGTAGTCGATGCCGAAGCCGACTCCGACGGTCACGATCGGCAGCGTGTTGATGTTGATACCGATGTTGCGAGCGCCCATGTAGGCGTTCACCATGCCGTTGGCGAGCAGCAGCGGGATGAGCATGTAGATACCGGCCGCGAACGACCGGTACGTGAAGATCAGGATGAAGTAGATGGTCCCGAAGCCGAGAAGGTTCATCAGCAAGTCGTTCCGGAAAAGCACTTCGTTCGCCGCCGCCAGCACGCCGATCAGGCCGCCCGCCAGCTTGAAGGCGGCCTTCCACGGCACGCTGACGGTCTCCTCGACCATCGTCCCGCCGCGCTGCAGCTGAACATCGACCAGGGTCTTGTTCGCCGTCTCGTTGTAAATCGCGGACTGGAGGCTCGCCGAATCCGTGATGTCGACCTTGCCGAGCTTGGTGAGGACGTCCCCCGGCTGGAACGGTCCGCCCGTCGTCTCCTGATCGCTCTCCACCCAGGATGGTCCCGCTTTCTCCCAGTTCGGAACGTCGGACACCTGAGTGATCTTGATCCCCTTCTCCCCCTGCTCCTCGATCGTGATGCCGAGGTCCTTGAGCTGGGAGCCGAAGATGAATTCCTTGCATCGGTGGATGATACGGCGAATGTTCGCGCCCTTGTGATCCTTGCAGAAGAAGGTGACGTGCGCACTCGTGTAGCTCGGGTCGACGTACTTGGCGGTTTCCGTCGGCGGGGAACCGGAGAAGTAGATGAAGAACAGCCCGCCGACGTCGACCCAGCTGTCGGGAATGACGCCCCATTTCGGCTCGAGCTCGTGAAAGACCATATTCACCGCGCGGATGATGTCGGCGAGCGAGAAGCTGTACCCGACGCTGGGATCGCGCTCGAGCGTGCGCTGGAACTCCTCCATCTTGTGGAGTATCGCCGGCTCCTTCATCGCGTCGCGGTCGTAGCCCTCGGCGACGATGATGAGCGGCTCGACGCCACCGAACTTCTCCTGGATGCGCAGGTGCGAGACGTTGTACGGAGCGTCGGCGTGGAGGATCGGCGAGGCCGAGGTGGGGTCGCCGATGACCAGCGACTGCCAGAAGTAGGCGGAGACGATCAGCGCGGTGATGGACACCGCGAACGTGGCGATCCGCCCGGCGCGCGACAGCAGCCGGTCGACGAACCAGTCGATGCTCCTCTTGAAGACGCCCTCCTCGCGGCTGTGGATCACGTGCAGCTTCGGCGGCTCGAGGTAGTAGTAGACGATCGGGTTGAGGAGCAGCTCGCTGACGATGATGGTCAGGATCCAGAACGAGGCGCTGACCGCCAGCTTCTGAAGAAGGATGATCGGGACCAGCAGGATCACCAGAACGCCGAAGCCGTCCGTCAGGATGCCCGACAGGGTAGGGACGAAGAGCTCGGCGAAGGCGTCGATGATCGCCTCGTTCTTGTCGCCATCGCGCCCGTAGGTCTCGTAATACCGATCGTGCATCTGCACGGAATGGCTGACGGCGCGGGCGACGATGAAGAAGGGAATCACCAGGATCAGCGGATCGAGTGACAACCCGATGAGATTGATGAAGCCCAGGCCCCAGATCGAGCAGAAGACGCCGGAGATCGTCGGTCGCAGCGCGCCGCGCCAGTCCTTGAAGTAGAGGTAGAGCAGAATCCACAACAGAACGGTGGTCGCCATGAAGATGTACTTGATCTCGCCCGAGTACTCGTACACCCAGCCGTACAGGAACGGCTCGCCGGCGACGTAGATCGTCGTGTTCTCGTCCTGATACGGATCGACGACGTTCTCGTTGATCTCGTTGAAGATGCGGCGGTAGTCGAGGCGGCCCTCGATGAAGTTGGCCCGGATCAGCGCCGCCTTGTCGTCCAGCGAAACCAGGAGGCCGTAGATGTTCTCGGCGTTGTGGACGATGCGCCGAATGGACACCGCCTCCTCTGGCGTCTTCACCTCCTCCAGCATCACCGGCTGCGCGCGCATCGTGCCGCCGGCCGCCACCTTCAGGTAGCGCACGGTGCGGTGGGCGATCGACTCGATCTGGTTGTGGTTGACGCCGTAGACCCGATCGAGGCCTTCCGTCATCTTCCAGATCTTGTTCAGCGTCTCGGGGGTGAAGATCGTGCCGTCCTTCACCTCGAGCATGATCATGACGTTGTTGGCGCCTCCGAAGGTGCCGGAGAACCTGTTGTGGATCTTGATGTACGGATGGCTCTGCGGGAGCAGGTCGCCGAAGCTCGTCGCCATCTCCAGCTGGGAGGCCTGGTAGCCGAAGAAGACCGTGACGACCGCGACGATGGCCACCACAACGAAGCGGTACTTGATCAGCAGTTCGCCGAGGCGCTTGAGCGGATCCATGCTTCCCCCTTGAGTTCCGTTACCAAACGGCCCGGACGAGGCCTCAGCCCACCGATGGCAGCCACGACTGGCCGCCATCGGTGGTATGCAAGATCAGCCCGTAACCACCGACGATCCATCCGTTCTGCTTGTCGATGAAGTCGACGCCGCGGAGCCAGGTGAGCACCTCCATTCCCAGAGACGCCCGCTTCCACGGTTCTCCCGGCGACGTCTGCCGCGCAACCTGGCCGGCGGCGCCCACGGCCCAGGCGGTGGTGTCGGGGAACTGGAAGGGCTGGAACAGCGGGTCGACGAAGGGCACTTGTGCTTCGAGCTTCTCGAACTGCCAAGTCTGGCCGCCGTCGCGCGTGCGCGCGATCTTGCCATCGAGACCGGCGGTAATGCCGTTGTTGGCGTCGATGAAGTGCACCCCGAAGAAGGTCGGGATGTCGAGGACGTCGAAGATCCCGTGTCCGAGGAGGGATTCCTGCTGCGAGGACCACGTCCGGCCGCCGTCGGTGGTGTGGTAGATGTTCCCCAGCTCGCCGACGACCCAGCCGGTGCGCCGATCGAGGAACTGTACGTCGTACAGGACCGGGTCCTGGGACAACAACGCCTCGTCCGCTGTCAGGCCCTCGTCGCCGGTGCTGATCTTGCCCAGCTGCCAGGAGCGCCCGCCGTCGATGGTGTGCACATAAGTGGCGCGGTCACCTACCGCCCAACCCTGCTGGGCATCGATGAAATCGAGCGCAAAGAGATAGATCCGGGTCCCGCTCGTCTGCCGGGTCCAAGTGCCGCCCCCGTCCTCGGTGTGCAGGATCACACCGTCTTGCCCGGAGATCCAACCGACCTTCCCGTCGATGATCTCGATGCTGTAGAGCGCCTTGTCGGTGCCGCTGGGCACGACGTTCCAGGAGTTGCCGCCGTCGTCGGTCTTGAGGATCTTGCCGCCGTATCCGACGACCAGCGCGTGATTGGCGTCGATCGCGGCGACGTCGTAGAACTTGTCGGAGATGCTGATCTTGCGCGCGAAGAGGGGTGCCTCCTCGGGCGCCTCGCCATGGCACCCGGCGACTACGACGGCGAGGAACAGCGCCGCCTGCCACCAGATCGACAGCCGAAAGCCTTGCATGCCCATCCCCCTTGTTTCCCGCAACCGTCGGCCGGAGACGGAGAGTTGAGTACCGGCTGCTCCTATCCGGCCACGACCTACGGTGTCAAGGAATCTCGCCTTTACTTCTTCTTCTCGGAGAGGGACTCGGGAGGGAACCACTTCGCCAGGTCGTCCGGCTCCACGATCTGCTGCTGGTTGATCTTCCAGTGGCCGCCCTCGCGAACCAACGTGTACAGCTCGTGCTCCTTCACGCCCAATTGGTTGAGGAACTTGTCCTGCGAGCTGAGCAGGTTGGGAACGTACGCCTTGTCTCCTTCGATCTTGCCCGGATAGACGTGGAAGTCGAAGATCTTCACTTCCGCCATCTGCATGACCCACTGCTGCTCCTTTGCCCAGTCATCCTTGTTCTTGCCCTGCGCCATGTCCTTCGAGATCAGCGGATACGCCGCCTCGAAGTTTCCCGCCTTGAAGTCCTTCAGGTACTGCCGCACCGTCTCCTCCGGCGTGAGCTCGTCGGCGGAACAGATCCCGCCGAGGGCGACGAGAAGGACGAGGGAAGCGGCGATCCATCGCGTCATCTGCATGTAATCCTCCATGCACGAGCCGCCGGACCGCTCCGGTCCCCGGACCCGCGCTCCATCTTTCCGACCGACGAACGCGTCTACCGCCCGCCGCCGCAGCCGCACCCCGGGTGGGGCGCCCGCACTGTTCAATGGTACGTTTCCATCAGGTCGATGACGTCCAGGGACCGCATCTGTTCGAAGACGCGCCCCTTCACCTCCTTGACCGTCGCCAGGTTCAGCACCTCGGACGCCAGGCGCTGCGCGGAGGCGATGTCCACGGAACGGATGAGCCGTTTGATGACCGGGATGAAGAATGGGCTCATGCTGAAGTCTCGCAGTCCCATGCCGATCAGCACCAGCGTGCACACCGGATCGGCGGCCATCTCGCCGCACAGGGAGACCGGAATACCCGCCCCGTCTGCAATCCTTATCGTGCTCGCCACGGCCCGCAGAACCGCCGGGTGCAGCGGCTCGTAGAGCGAGGCGACCTTGCGGTTGTTGCGGTCCACCGCCAGCAGGTACTGGATGAGGTCGTTGGTGCCGATGCTCATGAAGTCGACCTCCTTGGCGAACTGGTCGGCGAGCTGCACGGCGGACGGAACCTCGACCATGATGCCGAGCGGCACGGAGGGGTCGAAGGCGTACCCCTCGCGCCGCAGCTCCTCCTTGGCTTCCGCCAGCAGGTCCTTGCCGCGGCGCAGCTCCTCCAGGCTCGAGATCATGGGGAACATGATCCGCACGTTGCCGAGGGCACTGGCGCGCAGAATCGCGCGCAGCTGGACCTTGAACACCTCCGTCAGCTCCAGCGAGATGCGGATCGAGCGCCATCCGAGAAAGGGGTTGGCTTCGTGCGGCATGTGCAGATAGGTCGGGTACTTGTCGGCGCCGAGATCGAGGGTGCGGATGGTGACGGGCAGGCCGTTCGCGGTCTGGACGACGCGCTCGTAGAGCACGACCTGCTCCGACTCGTTCAGGAAGTCACGATGGCTGAGGAAGGCGATCTCCGTGCGGTACAGTCCGACCCGGTCGGCTCCGTGGCGCCGGGCGAGCGTCAGGTCGCCCAGCAAGCCGATGTTGGCGCCCAGCTCGACCCGACACCCGTCTCGGGTCACGGCCGGGAGCTCGCGCAGACTGTCCAGCTCTCGATTGAACGCCCGGTATTCGTCCTTGAGCCGCTCGTACTCGCGCCGCACCTCCGGGCTCGGGTTCACGTAGACGCTTCCGGCGTTGCCGTCGACGATGAGGTGGTCGCCCTCGCGAATCTCCTCGAGCCGATCCACGCCGACGACCGTCGGGATCTCCAGGGACTTGGCGAGGATGGAGGCGTGCGAGGTGACGCCGCCGGTCGTCATGACGATGCCGCGCAGCTGCTCCGGCTCGATCAGCATGATGTCCGACAGCGACAGCTCCGGTGCCACGAGCACGACGGCGCTGGCGAAGGATCGGTCTCTCTCGACCACGCCGAGGAGGTTTCGCAGGACCCGCTGCCCGATGTCCTTTACGTCGTAGGCCCGCTCCTGCATGTAGGCGTCGGCGAGACCGGCGAAGTCCTCGACCATGGCGTTGATCACGCGCTCGAGCGCGACCTCCGCACCGGCGCCGGACGAGACCTGCTCCGCCACCCGGCTGAGGAAGCTCTCGTCTGAGAGCATCAACCTCTGCGCGTCGAAGACGCTGACGTCGATCTCGGGAAAGGACGCCTGCATGCGCGTCTTCAAGCGCTCGATTTCCTCCACCGATCGGTCGACCGCGGTGCGGAAGCGGGTCTGCTCCTTCTTGGCGGAGGTCGGTCGCCGTTCCGGAACGCTGGCGAAGCTGACCTCGGGAACGAGAAGGTGCGCGCGGCCGATTCCGAAGCCGGGCGCGGCCGCCCAACCGGTGAGGCGCACGGCGGTCACCGGCTTGGCCTTGTGAGCCGAAGCCTGGCTTCTCTCGTAGGTCTTCAGCCGGCGAATCGCCTCGAGCATGCGCTTCTGATAGCCGCGACGCTCCTCCTCCTTGCTCTCGAGGCTCTCCATCAGGCGCAGCTGGACGAGCAACCCGCCGAGCGGCACGGCCACCGCCTTGAGGAGTCGAACTTCGTCGCGCGTGAAGCGGCGCCGTCGCGACGTCTGGACGACCAGCACCCCCAACGCCTCGCGTCGGTCGAAGATCGGGACGCCCAGGAAGGAGTGATACTTCTCCTCGCCGGTCTCCGGGAAGTACTTGTAGCGAGGGTGCGCCAGTGCGTCGATGGCCATCACCGGCTCGCCCTTCTCGATCACGAAGCCGGTCAGGCCCTCGTCTACGCCCATGGTGACGGCGTTCACCGAGCTCGGCTCGAGGCCGCGCGTGGCAACCATGATCAGTCGGCGAGTCTGCGCCTCGAACCGGTAGAGGGAGCAGACCTCCATATCCAAACGATCCGCGACCAGGGTGACGATGCGGCCCAGGGTCGACCGGATGTCGCCGGACTGGCCGATGAGGGTGCCGATGTCCTCGAGGAGCAGCAGGCCGCGGCCACGGCCGCGGCCTGCTCCTTGTTGGCGCGCACCCGCCTCGTTCGTGAACACGCGTTCCATAAAGAACCGAGAACCCGTTCCGCTTATATCGCACGCCCGGACACCGAACAACGCGCGCCGAGCCGCCGAGCGCTGCCGCCGCCGCGCGCCGCGATTCCCCCATCGCTTCAAATGTAGAGCAGCACCTCCGGCTCGGCGCGCAGATCGGCATAGACGGCCTCGAGCTGAGGTCGGTTGTGGACCCGCGAGACGATCGTGACGCTCAGGTAGCGCCCCCGCGCGCTCTCGCGCACCTTCATGCTGTCGAGAGGCACCTCACCCAACGTCGATGACACGATCTCGCGCACGCGGCCGACGAAAGTCCCGCTGCTCCGCCCGAAGATCTTGAAGGTGTAGAAACAAGGAAACTGCTCGAGCTCGACGCGTTCACCCACGCGGCATTTCCTCCCGTTCGACGCGCTCCGGATAAAAGCGCCGCTCGCGCTCCCGCTGCACGGCGGCATCCCGATAGCAGTCGGCACACGTGACGACCTCCTGCGGGATCAGCAGCCGGAGAAACGAAAACGATCTCTCCCCTTCATCGATCAGGAGGGAGCACGGCTCGACCTCTCCGGTGTGCATCTCGTAGAAGTCGACCCGGTACGACGTCCGGGTGTGTCGCGTCTCGCTCACGGTGCGCCCGCAGTGATCGCAGCGTCGCGACCCGATCGCGGAGGGTGATGGTCTCGCGGCTGCCATCGGAACAGGAGTCTAACGCGAAAGCACCCTTCGGGCCACTCTCAACCGGAACGGCACTCACGGAGCTCGAATCGCGGCATCGCGAGCCCCGCCGATCGCCGCGCCATCACTCAGTCTCGATCGGCCGCGGCGGTACCGGTGGCGGGGGCGCCATCGAGCGGCAGGCGCAGTCGAAAGCGGCTTCCCGCGCCGGCCACACTGGAGACCTCCACGCTGCCGCCGTGCGCCTCCGCGATCCCCTTCACCGTCGCCAACCCCAGACCCAATCCCCGCGCCCCGAACGCGAACAGCCCCGATCCGTGCAGCAGAACGTCGCCCGCCGCGGCGGAAAACGGCTCGAAGATCTCGTCGACCACCTCCGCGGCAATGCCGACGCCCGTGTCGCGCACGACGAAGATGATCTCGTCCCCCGGCGCCTCCATCTCGACCGCGACCGCGCCCCCGTCGGGCGTGAACCGGATGGCGTTGGTCAGCAGGTTCCACAGCGCCAGGCGGATCCAGTCGGGATCCACTACGGCGCATTCGGTCGGGGCGCGGCGCGGGAACACCAGATGGAGGCGCCGCTCCCGCGAGGCCGGAGACAGCTCGTCCAGGAGGCCGTCGACCAACGCACCCAGGTCGGTCGGCCGGCGGCGCAGGAGAAGCCGGCGCTCGCGAATCCGGGACGCCGTGTTGAGCTGCGTCACGCCGCGCGCCAGCCAGGAGGTCGCACGCTGCGCGCTCTCGACCCAGCCCGCGGCGGCAGGCGGGAGCCCGGTCGACTCGATCAGGGCGATGGCATTGACCAGGATGTGGAGCGGTGTTCCGAGCTCGTGCGCCGCCAGCGCGAGCAGTCTGCTCTTCTGCTCCGCTTCACGCCGCGCGCCGGCGCAGGCGATCTCCAGCTCCCGCCGCAGCCGGCCGCGCTCGCGTTCGGCGGCGAAGCGCTCCAGCCCCCGCCGCACGACCAGGCGCAACTCGCGCGCATCCCACGGCTTACACAGAACGTGGTAGACGTGACCGCTGTTGATGGCGTCGAGCAGGGTGTCAATATCGGCGTAGCCGGTGAGGACCACCCGGATCATCTCGGAGTGCGTCTGCCGAACGTGCGCGAGGAGCTCGGTGCCGCTCATCCCCGGCATGCGATGGTCGACGACGCACAACGCGAAGGGCTCTCGGCTCAGGGCCGCCAGTGCCTCTTCCCCGCCGCTCGCGGTCACCACCCGGCATTCATCCGCCAGCGCCCGCCGCACTGCGCGCTGATTCTGCGGTTCGTCGTCGACCGCCAGGACCGACCAGCGGCCGGATGATCCCTCGCTTCCCGCCACACGCGGGAGCATAGACGGAGCGGTGGCCACAAATCAACTGAATTATGAGACTTATCAATCTAGCCGTTAGCGTTACCCCCGGGCTGCGCTGGATCATTCGAGCCGAGAAACACACGGACTTCCGGAACAGGCTGAGGCTGAGGCTCAGGCTCGGGCTGAGGACGGTGCGCGCTTCGCGTGGTCTTTGGAGTCGATCCCCAGCCTCAGCCTTTGCCTACGAACCCGGGCACAGCCCGGGCGAGTTTCAGGTCAGTCTTCGACAGGAATCGAGATCTCGTCGATGGGTAGCAGCGCTTCGCCGCCTTGCTCCACGTCGAGCAGCGGCGTGGCGGGCAACTCCGGCGGCTGTTGTTGCTCGCTGGGCCGCTTCGAACGGCGGCGCCGGTTGGTGCGGTGGCGTTTCTTTTTTTTGCGCTCCGGCTGGGCGATCGGCTCCCAGAAGCTCGACGGCCGTTCCGGCCGCCCGCGACAGATATCGCACAGCCCGCATGCCGCTCCATCCGCCTCGCCGAAGTAGCGCCGCAGGAAGACGGCGCGGCAATCGGTGCTCAGGGCGTACTCGGCGAGGGAGTCGAGGCGGCGACCGTCTTGCGTTCGCAGGGTCTCGAACTGGCCGGCCAGGCTGCGCGCGCGCTCCTCGACCGACTCCGCCGGGACCAGCACCTGGATCGCCCCGTTCTCGTCGAGCGAGACGAGGCCGGCCTCCTCGAGCACGGCCAGCAGGGCGGCGGTCACCCGCGGCCCCTGTCCGGCGGAGATGGCGAGCGCCTCCAGGTTCGGGGCGCGCCCCTCGCCGGCCCAGGCCGCCAGCGCCTTGCCGAGCCTGTAGAGCTGGTCGGGTCGCACCCGGCTCTTCTGCAGCAAGGCTTCGTGGACGCTGCGGTCGCTCTCGTCGTAGAGCAGGATGCAGTTCGCCTTCTGCCCGTCCCGGCCGGCTCGCCCGGCTTCCTGGACATACTGCTCGAGCGACGCGGGAGACTGGTAGTGGATGATGTAGCGTATGTCCGGCTTGTCGATTCCGAGACCGAAGGCGCTGGTGGCAGCCATGACGGTGCGCCGGCCGGCCTTCATGTACATCTCCTGCTGGTGATTGCGGTCCCCGGAGGCCATCTTGCCATGATAACGGTGGGCCGGAATGCGCAGCATCTGCAGCGCCGTGAAGACGTTGTCGACCTCGCGAGTCGTCGAGCAGTAGATGATGCCGGGCCGCCGGAGGCGGCGCGCAAACCGCACCAGTGCGCGCAGGCGGGCGTCGCCACGGCTCTGCAGGACCTCGAACGCGAGGTTGGCCCGGTGCGGCGAGGCAGCGATGACCGACGGGTCCCGCAGGCCGAGGAAGCGGATGATGTCGTTGCGAACGTTCTCCGTCGCCGTGGCCGTGAGCGCCATGAGCGGGGGGGCGCCGAGGGCGCGCAGGCGCTCGCCCAACTGCAGATAGGCCGGCCGGAAGTCGTGCCCCCATTCGGAGATGCAGTGCGCCTCGTCCACCGCCGCGAGGCTCACGCCCGACGCCTTCAAAGCCTCGGTCCCCTGCTCCGATCCGAGCGTCTCCGGCGTGGTCATGACCAGAAGCGAGCCGCCGGTGGCGATTCTCTCCAACGCCTCCTTCCGCGCCTTGCCCCGCACGGTGCCGTCCAGGCGAACACAGGCGATGTCGCGCTTCAGAAGCTTCTCGTGCTGATCGCGCAGGAGGGCGAGCAGCGGCGAGATGAGCACGACCGGCTTGGGAAGGACCATGGAGGGAATCTGGTAGCAAGCCGATTTCCCGAACCCCGTCGGCAGAACCACGAGGGCGTCCCGCCCGGCCATCCCGTCGGCGATCACCCGCTCCTGCTCGGGATAGAGGCGATCGATTCCGAGCCGGCGGGCGGCCACCTCGACGGGGGTGAGCTGACGCCCTTCGCCTCGCGGTTCCCGGTTGCCGTCGGGTCGACGGCGGCGACGACGACGGCGGGTCATGGGTGAGGGCACCCTCCGGGTACGGCGCGCGGAGAAGGTGGTGAAACTGCTTTGGTCGCGCTCCTGATCATCGGTGCATGCATTTTGTTCGGTCTGGCTCTCATCAAACTCTCGGGCCGGCCGGAAACCGGCTTGGCGCACGTTGGCGGCCACATTCCGGACTACTGTCTCCGTCGAGGGGGACTCGGAAGGCGCCCCCGTCGCAGCGCTCGGTGCGCCCTTTCACAGTGGTACTGATTCGCCGCGCCGTCGGAAGAAACCCTGGAGGCGAGGCGCACGCTCCGCGCGAGCGTCCCAACATTCCGTTCAAGCTGCTCGACGAATCGCTACGGTTCCGGTCGACGTTCCAACCCTGCCGCCTCGATCCGACGTTGCGCCTGCCCGGGGGCCTGGCGCGTTTACGTGGTACGGGCGAGTCGTGCGTCAGCACCCCCGTACCAATGACAACCTTACTAAAGGAGTTTCGACCTGCCGTCAATCTCGACTTGCCGGGCCCCGCACAGGTCTCGGCTTCTTCGTCCGGGAGCTGCAGCGTATCTTCGCGCACCCGGTCGCCGTCGCCGGAGAAGCAACAGGAGCGGGAGGCAAAGGAAGGGAAGGCCGGGCCACCGGCCGGCCGGGGCGACGATGGCGCAGGAGTTCGCGCCCTGTGGGACGTCACCGCCGCCGCCGGAAGAGGGATAGATGGCATCGGCGCCCGCGACGTCGTCGGCTTGCGGCGCTTCGAGGCGCGGGGCCGAGAAGTTCAGGGTCGCCTTCATCAGGGTGCCGGCCCCGGAACGACCGCAAGCGTCCGAGTGATCGAGGCCCAGCACGTGTCCCAGCTCGTGCATCGCCACTTCCAGGAACGCCGGCTGATCGGTGCGAACGCGGCTGTTCACGTTGAAGACGACGTCCGCGTCGATGAGCGTGCCGTCCGAGTTCCAAACGCTGCGCGTGACGCCGAGAGCGTCGCCGAAGGCGCTGCCGTCACAGAAGACGTCCGAGAAGGCCATCGTCGTCACGTGGTCGTTGGAGTCGCAGAGAGCGCCGCGGTTGCCGGTGCCGGTGGTCTGAAACCGGAACCGGCGCGTGCTCGCGTTCCAGCGCGCCTGCGCTTCGACTCCGAGCCCTTGCAGCTCCAGCGGCAGCTGCGCCGTGTTGACGAGCGCCTGCGCCGAAGTCCAGTAGAGATTCTGCTGATCGCGATGGCACGGGTCGTTGTCGACCCGCAACAGCTCGAAGGCCGCAGCGGGCTCGGCGACGAGCAAGAGAACGACTCCGAGCAGAACGAGCTTTCGCATCACGATCCGCCGCCGCGGTCGGACGCGATCTCGTGCCGCACGCGATCCAGGAAGACGTCGAGCGGCATCGCGGTACCGGTTCCGGCGTCCGGCGCGCCCAGGCGCGCGGCGCCTTGCCGGATGTCGACGAGCGGGCGCCCGTCGGCACTGAGGACGACCGGCCCCGCGTCGCCGTCGGCGACGCGGAAGCATCCCTGCTGAAAGCCGACGATGGGATTCAGCCAGCGTCCCCGGCGCGCGAAGAGGATCGCCCGTTCCCCGACCTGAAACCGGGGAATGCCCGCGATCTCCTCGCGGCGGCCGTCGACCTCTCCACCCGCGAAGCGCAGCGTCACCGTCGTCTGCTCTACGCCGAACAGGGGATCGAGATCGGAGAACGTCACCAGCGTTTCGATGTCGCTGTTGGCCTGGTCGACCCAGCGGGATCGCACATCGCTGACGGTGCCGACGAAGACCATGTCCGCCTCCCTGCACAGTGCCGCGAAGTCCTTGGGAACGACAACGGTCGCCGGCAGCGGTGCCGCCAGGAGAACGGCAACGGCGAGGAGCATCCACGGCGCGAGACTGTTTCATGTGATCCAGAACTCACGCCGCGGAGGGAAGGTTCCGAAGCGCCTTCGGCGCAGCGCCACTCGGCCGGCACCTAGTCCGGCAGGTACTGCTTCCACCATGGTGCTCCCGTCTGCTGGTACTTGTCGTCCGCCGACTTGGCCCGGCGGGCGGCGGGCGGCGCCGGCCGCTTCGCCCGCGCGGCGGGTTTCGCGGACCGCGCCTTGGCCCGGTTCGGACGTGCCACGAGCTTGCTCGCCCGCTTGCTCTTCGCGCTTCCGCTTTTCTTTGCGGACGCCTTCTTTGCCATCTCACTCACCTCCTCGAAATTCGGGATGCACGCGGTACGGACGAACCGCGAAGATGACTAACACCAGAAACCCCGCACCCAGGCAAGCTGCGCCCGCTCCGGTTCATCGACGGTCGTCCTCGTCGCGGTACGCCGTCGGCATGCTCGGCGTGTTGTGGCCGGAGCCGATCCGTCCGAAGCGATCGACGAGAATCAGCCCGGCGCCGGACGGCGTTCGCATCAGGTCTCGCAGAACCTGACGCGCGGCCCGCGAGGGGTGCAGCCCCTCGCCGAGCAGCGCGACCGCGCGTCTCGTCAGGCCGGAGACGATGATCGCCTCGCCGTCACCGGTGGCGGACGCCGCGCCGCAGCGGTCGTCGGCGTAGGTTCCGGCACCGACGATGGCCGAGTCGCCGATGCGTCCTGCTCGCTTGCGCAGGAGGCCTCCCGTCGAGGTCGCCGCGGCGACGTGCCCTTGCCGGTCGATTGCCGCCGCCCCGACCGTACCTCCCCCCGGAGCCGAACCGGACCGCCAGCGGCGCACCTGGCGGTCGGTGACGAAGGCCTCGCGATGCTCGGTCGGAAGGCCCCGGATGAGGGCGAAGGCCTCGACCGCCGGCCCCGCGATCAAGACATGACGCGCGTCTTCCATCACCGCGCGAGCGGCGCGGATCGGATTGCGGACGCCGGTGACGAGTGCCACGGCTCCGGCCGCGTGGGTCCGCCCGTCCATCACCGACGCATCCATCTCGACCGTTCCTTCCGACGTCAAGACCGACCCCACGCCGGCATTGAAGAGCGGGTGATCCTCGAGAAGGACGACCGCCGCGGTCACGGCGTCGAGGGCGCTCCCGCCGCCGCGGAGGATCTCCCAAGCACAGTCCGCGGCCTCGCCACAACCGGCGTCCTGGAGGGCGGCGACCTCCGAATCCCTTCGGCCGGCTCCGCCGTGAACGATGACCGCTGGACGCGACACGCCGGGATCATAGCCGTTGCGAGAGGCCGGCGCGACGTGCGGATCCGCGATCTACACGCCGCGCCGGGCGCCGGGGGTGCGGGGAATCCCGTCCGCTTCGGTCGCGACCCGCCGCGGCCACCGTTGCTTGCAGCCCTTGCGCGGTCTGGTAGAGGAGTCCCGTGGCTGAGCAACCCGACGCTCCTTCCATCGAGGAGGAGTTCTCCCGCGAGACGGCGCGAATCATCCGGGCACGGCTTCCGCAAGGGGCTCTGCTGCTGCTGGTCGTGTTCGCCCTGGCGGCGGTGCTCGAACTCGCGGCCCATCCATCGCGAACGGTCCCGTACGCCGTGGTCTTCGCGCTGGAAGTCCTGGCGTGTGCGATCGCGATCGGACTCACTCGTCTCGCGCCGCTGCGGTCTCTGGGTATCGCCACCTGCGTATCGATCGCGCTCGTCGCTCTGGTGACCCTGTACCACGTCACCGTTCGGGGCGAGGCGGAGATCCTGGTGCTGGCGCTCGGCTACCTGATCGTGGGAACGATGGTTCTCTTCCCCTGGGGCTGGCGGGGCCAGCTTCCCGTCGCCGCCGCATCCTTCGTCGCCTTCCTGGTCGCGGTGGCCGCCGGTGTCTCGCACGCCACGCCCTTGAGCCTCAACGCGCTCGGGCTGATCTCCATCGGCGGCATGACGGTCGGAAGCGCCCTCTTTCTCGAACGCCACCGCTTCGCATCTTTCCGCCAGGCAGCCGATCTCCGTCGCGCCAACAGCTCGCTGGCCGAGGCCAACCGCGCCCAGACGCAGTTTCTCGCCAACGTGTCACACGAGCTGCGCACGCCGCTGAATGCGATGCTGGGATACCTGGACCTTCTCCAGGAGGGCACCTTCGGCGCCTTCCCGCGCGACTGCCAGGAGCCACTGGGACGGGTCGCGGCGAACGCGCGGATGCTGCTCCGCCTGACCAATGACTTCCTGGACCTGGCGCGGTTGGAGGCGAAGCGGCTGAGCCTGCAGATGGAGACGGTTCCGCTGGTTCCCGTGTGCGGTGAAGCGATCGAGCTGGTGTCCCCGGGCATGCGCGGAAAAGCGCTCGAGCTGATCTCCGACGTACCCGACTCCTTGACCGTTCGGGCCGACCGCGACCGCCTGCGCCAGGTCCTCGTCAACTTGCTCAGCAATGCGATCAAGTTCACGGAGAGCGGCACTGTCAATCTCCGCGCCCATCGCAACGGCGACTCCACCGTCAGCATCGACATCGTGGACACCGGGGTCGGGATCGCCGCCAGCGAACGCGAGGCCATCTTCGAGCCGTTTCGGCGCGGAAGTCGCGGTACGGCCGCCGGCGGCGTGGGAATCGGACTGGCGCTGTCGCGCCAGCTCACCGAGGCGATGGGAGGGCAGATGATGGTCGAGTCCGTCGCCGGCCGTGGCTCCACCTTCTCCGTCCGGCTTCCCGCCGCCGGCACGGTGCAGCCATGAAGCGACCGGCCACGGCCGATCCGGTGCGCGTCTTCGTCGGCGGCACCTTCGACGGACTGCATCTCGGACACGTTTTCCTGCTCGAGTTCGCCCGCCGACGGGGCCTGGCCCTGGCACGACGCTCGGGCCGCCCCGGGGTACACCTGAGCGTCGTGGTGGCTCGGGACGAGAGCGTCCGCCGCATCAAGCACCGGTCCCCGCACCACACGCAGCGAGAGCGTCGCCGCCTGGTCGCCTCGCTCAAGCTCGTCGACGCCGCCTTCGTCGGCGTGCCGAACGACTTCGTGCGCTCGGTGCGCAAGGTCCGGCCCGACCTCATCGTGCTCGGCTACGACCAGAGCGGGGGCTGGGAAGGCACTCTCCGCGATGCCGGCATCGCCGCCAGAATCGTCCGCTGCCCGCCCTACGACGGCGAGCGCCTGAAGAGCTCGATGATCCGGGCGGATCTCGAGAAGATGCCGACCTGACGGGTCAGCCGCTCGGAATGCGGAGCACCTGTCCGGTGCGGATCACGTCCTTGCTGCGCAACCCGTTGCGCCTCTGCAACTCCTCGACGGACAACCCGTAACGGCGAGCGATCTGCCCGAGAGTCTGCCCGCGACGCACGCGGTGGGTCACGTACTGCCGCTTCTGCCGCGCAAACTTCAAATGGGCCGGCACCTGCGCGTAGCAGTGCTCGAACCTCTCCCGCCGGCCCGCCGGCAGGCGCAGCCGATACCCGCTGCGGAATGTACTGCTTTCCGGCGTGAACGGCCGGCAACAGGCCGGGGTTGAGGTCTTCGATCTGTTCGACCCCGCCCGCACACCGCCCGACGGTTCTGAGGGAGACGTAGTGCGGCAACTGCACGACGTCCGCCCGCAGCGGCGGATCGAGCGGCAGCGGACCGAAATAGTCGTCGTAGTTCCGCTCGACCTCGAGGGCGGCGAGGAACTCCGGGTAGAAGTTGCGCGAAGCGAACTTGAACGCCGGCCCGTCGTAGCGCTCGATGATCGCCGTCGGGTCCGTCGTCCCGAGCTGGCGGACGGCGCGGGCGATCCCGCCCGGTCCGTGATTGTACGCCATGATGGCCAGGGGCCAGGTCCCGAGCCTCTCGTAGTTCTGGCGCAGGAAGCGGGCGGCGGCCCGCGTGGAGACGATGGGGTCGAGCCGTTCGTCGATCGCCTCGTCGATGCGCAGGAAGTCGCGGGCCGTTCTCGGCATGAACTGCCAGACGCCCGCCGCCCCTACCTTCGAATAGGCGCGAACGTTGAAGCACGACTCGACCAGGGGCAAGCGGGTGATCGCGATCGGAATGCCCTCTTGGCGGAAGATCGCGTCCATCTCGGGAAAGTAGCGGTGACCGATCGCGATGCCCCGCGCGAAACGCTCCTTCAATCCCGTCTGCGAGCGTATCCGGTCCGGAGCCGCCGCCGCCAGGAACTTCCTCGGCGACGGGTCGTCGCGGAAGAGGTCTCGGATGCGCTCCTCGTCCGGGGTCAAAGCCGTGTCTCCGTCGTTGAGCCTGACCAGCAGGCGGCGGACGCGTTCCTTCTCCTTCTCGACCGTGACCTTCATGACGCGCTCGATCTCGATCTCGCCGAGGCCGCGCTCGTCGAGATCGCGGAAATCGAGCACGCTGTAAATCCGGTCCAGACGATCGGTGTCGTGAATCACCACGTGACGCTTGGAATAGGTCGCGAAGACGTCCTTCCAGAAGTCGACCTGATGGCGCAGAGCCGGCGGCACCTCGAAGGCCGTCCCTGCCACCGCCTCGGCCGGGGCGAGCAGACCCCTCAGTGCCATTGCTGCCGCTGCCACCACAACCCACGTGGTGCGTCCGAATCGCACGTCAACCCTCCCTACACCGCCTCGTTACATCGCGCTCCGCTGGCGCAGACTAACGACGTTCCGGGGTCGCAGTCAAGGACAAGAGCCCTCCCCCGCCGGGGCGTCCGACATGGCACGTCGCACAGGGAGGTAGACGGTGAAGCAACTCCCGGCGCCGAGCTTCGACTCGACCGTGATCCGGCCGCCGTGGCGCTCGACGATGCCGTAGGAAACCGACAGGCCGAGTCCGGTCCCCTGGCCTTCCGGCTTGGTGGTGAAGAACGGGTCGAAGAGCCGGTCGATGGCTTCGGGGGCGATGCCCATCCCGTCGTCCCGGACCGCGATCACGGCGTGCAGACCGCGGCAGGCCGACGCCGGCGGGTCGAGGACGGCGCTCGTACGGACGGAGATATGCCCGCGGCGGCCGACGGCATCGACCGCGTTGCCCAACAGATTGAGGAAGACCTGGTCGATCTGGCCAGAGAGACATTCGACTTGCGGGACATCGCCGTACTCGCGCTCCACCACGACCCCGTCGCCGAGCCGATGGCGCAGCAGCGCCAGGGTCCGGTCCAACCTGCCGTGAAGGTCGGCGACGCCCCACGTCTCCGCGCGATCGCCGCGGGCAAAAGCGCGCAGCCCGGCGACGATCTGGGCTGCCCGGCGAGCGCCCTCCTCGCAGTCGCCGAGCACGCTCGGCAGGTCGTCGAGGAACTCGTCGATGCGGAGGGCGCGTCGCTGCTCGTCGAGCTCGGCCTGTTGCGGCGCGCCGTCCGCGCTCTGCGCGTAGAGTGCGAGCATCCGCTCGATTGCCCCGAGGTAGCGGCGCACGTGCTCGATGTTGGCCGAAACGAAGCCGATGGGGTTGTTCAGCTCGTGGGCGATCCCGGCGACGAACTGGCCGAGGGCGCGCATCTTCTCGGAGTGGACGAGCTGCGCCTCGGTCGCCCGCAGCCGGTCCAGCGTCTGCTGCAGCTCGGCGCGCGCCTTCTGCAGGGATTCGACGCTGCGCCGCAAGTCGCGATTCTTCTCGGCGAGGTCCTCCTCGCTGCGGCGCAGGCGCTCGGATACGTAGCCGCCGACGTAGGCGAGCAGCCCGAGACAGTAGAGGAGGAACAGGGCCCAGATCAGCTGGTAGGAGGTCGTCGCCTCGGTTCCGGGCGCCCCGAGCGCCGGGAGACGAAGGACCTGCGCGCGCTGCAGAAGGAGGGCTCCGGCGAAGCACGCCGCCGATCCGATGGCGCTGGCGGCGGCAATCGCGAGGCCGACCAGCATCGCCGTGGCCACTACCTGAACCACGTACATCATCACGAACGGGCTCTTGACGGCGCCGGTGAGGATCACCAGGTACGTGATCAGGAACACGTCGCCGGGTATCGCCAGGGCGGTGACGACGGAAACGAAGCGCCAGCGGACGACACACCAGTGGTTCAGCCCGTTCAACCCCGCGCCGATCGCCGCGGCGAAGAGACAGGGGAGCAGGGACGGCAGAACTCCCGCCTCGTGCGCCAGCCAGGCGAGAGCCAAGAACCCGCCGATCACCAGCCACCGTACCCGAACCGCCCAGCGCAGCCGCTCGCGGTTCTGCGGAGCCGCGATGGCTCGCAGCGACCGAATCACGATCCATGCCCTCCTCGCGTCGCGGAGACTGCATGGCGTCCCCCGACACCCTTCCTTGACAGAGTAGGAGTGCCAAATTAAGTTCCGGTAGCACTGTGCGCCACAACCTCACTGGCGGTCAAATCAACATTCAGGACTCGCGTCTAACCGCGCACAGGAGGGAGCCCTTTTCCGTGTCCAACACAATCAAGACCACGCTTCTGCTCGGGCTGCTCACTGGCCTGATCATGGGGTTCGGCAGCTATCTCGGCGGGAGCCAGGGGCTGGTGATCGCGTTCGTCTTCGCCGCGGTCATGAACTTCGGAGCGTACTGGTTCTCGGACAAGATGGTGCTCTCCATGTACCGGGCTCAACCGGTCGACGAAGCGCAAGCGCCCGAGCTCTACGGAATCGTCCACAACCTCGTCACCCGAGCCGGGCTGCCGATGCCACGGCTGTACATCATCCCTTCCGACTCGCCCAACGCCTTCGCCACCGGCCGCAGCCCGCAGCACGCCGCGGTGGCGGTCACCCAGGGGCTGCTTCGAATGATGCGGCCCGAGGAGCTCGAGGGCGTCCTGGCCCACGAGCTCGGGCACGTCAAGAACCGCGACACCTTGATCAGCACCGTGGCGGCCACGCTGGCCGGCGTGGTGATGATGCTCGCCAACATGCTGCGCTGGGCGGCCATCTTCGGCGGCATCCAGCGCGACGAGCGCGACGGAGGCGGCATCATTCAGCTGCTGGTCATGACGATCGTGGCGCCGCTGGCGGCGATGGTCATTCAGCTCGCCATCTCCCGCAGCCGGGAGTACCAGGCCGATTCCACCGGCGCCCATCTCGCCGGCAACCCCCTCGGCCTGGCCGCTGCCCTCGAGAAGCTCGAGCGCGGCAGCGAGCGGGTACCACTTGCCGCCAACCCGCAGACCGCACACCTCTTCATCGTCAACCCGCTCAGCGGCTCGGCGATGACGAAGCTGTTCTCGACCCACCCGCCGCTGGAAGAGCGCGTGCGCCGGCTGCGGTCGATGACCAGCTGGTGAGATCGGGACGAAACCGACACGCGAGCCCATGCCAGAGGAAGACAAAGAGCGCGAGCGATCGTTCAAGGTCGAGGATCGCCGCCGCTTCTCCGACACCGGCGAGGCGCGGACCGACGTGGAGGACCGCGAGACGCCTGCCGCGGAGAGTGCCGCGCCGCGCCCGGAAGAGCAGACCTCGGCCGGGCTCGGCGGAGACACGCACACCGCTCACGGCGAGATTCCGGAGATCAACTTCGCGACCTTCGTCATCAGCCTGAGCACGCAGGCACTGGTCCACCTGGGAGAAATTCCCGACCCGGTCGACCGCTCCGCGCACGTCGATCTCTTCGCCGCCCGCCAGATCATCGACATCCTGGGAATGTTGCGCGAGAAGACGAAGGGAAACCTCGATTCGGCGGAAGGAACGTTGATCGACGATGCCCTCTACGACCTGCGCCTCAAGTACGTCGAGCGCGCCCAGAGTCGCTAGGCCGGGCCCGGCCCGCCCCAACAGAAGAGTCCATTCGAAGAAGGAAAAAAGGAGAAGTCATGATAGACCCGCAACTGCGCCCAAGCCGAGCCCTCCAACGCCTGCTCGCGCTGCTCGCCTTTCTGCTCATCGCCGTCGGGCACAGTGCTCCCGCCAAGGCCATCCGCTTCTGGGGAGAGGAAGAGGCAACCCCGCCGGAAAAGGAAGCCCCCAAGCCACAAGTCGAGACGAAAGCTCCCAGCGCAGTCGCTGCTTTGCCGAACTTCGTCGACCTGGCGGAGCGAATTCAGCCCGAGGTCGTCAACATCTCCACGACCTCGGCCGCCGAGGCGCCGCAGATCGGTCCCCACCAGTTCGGCGGGCCCGGTCAGGCGGGCCGGGCCGGGGCAGGATCCGTTTCACGACTTCTGGGAGCCGTTCGAGCGCTTCTTCGGGCCGATGCCGAAGCGCCAGTTTCGGCAGCGCAGCCTGGGCTCCGGGTTCATCATCAATCGCGATGGCCTGATCTTGACCAACAATCACGTGGTCGAGAACGCCGAGGAGATCGTCGTCAAGCTCTCGAACGACAAGGAGTACAAGGCCGAGCTGGTCGGGCGCGACGCGAAGACCGACATTGCGGTGGTCAAGATCAAGGCCGACAAGGCGGACGAGCTCACCCCGGCGATCCTCGGCGACTCGGACGCGCTGAAGGTCGGGGAGTGGGTCATGGCCATCGGCAATCCGTTCGGGCTCGAGCACACCGTGACCACCGGCATCGTGAGCGCCAAGGGGCGCTTCATCGGCCAGGGCAGCTATGACGACTTCATCCAGACCGACGCCGCCATCAATCCCGGCAACTCCGGCGGCCCCCTGGTCAACCTGAAGGGAGAGGTGGTCGGTATCAACTCGGCAATCTTCAGCCGCTCGGGCGGCAACATCGGAATCGGCTTCGCCATCCCGATCAATCTGGCGAAGGAGCTCTTGCCGCAGCTACAGGAGAAGGGGCGGGTGACACGCGGCTGGCTGGGCGTCTACATCCAGCGCGTGACGCCGGAGATCGCCGAGTCGCTCGGCCTCGACGAGGCACGCGGCGCTCTGGTCGCCGACGTGATGTCGGACACGCCCGCGTCCAAAGCGGACATCGAGGTCGGGGACGTGATCGTCGAGTTCGACGGCAACAAGATCAACGAGTCGACCGAGCTTCCGCTCATGGTGGCCCGCACGGCGATCGGCAAGAAGGTGAAGGTGAAGGTGATCCGGCGAGGAAAGACCAAGACCGTCGACGTCGAGATCGGCGAGCTCAAGGAAGAGGAGGAGGCCGGCCCCGTGGAGGGCAAGGCGGAGGAGTTCGGCCTCTCCGTTCAGACGCTGACTCCGGAGATCGCCGAGAGCCTCGGGATCGACTCGGACGTCAAGGGGGTCGTGGTGGCGGGAGTCGAGCCGGGCAGCCCCGCCGACGACGCCGGGCTGCAGCGCGGCGACGTCATCCTGGAGGTCAACCGCGAGACGGTGGAGAGCCTGGGCGACTACAGGAAGGCGGTGAAGAAGGTCGAGAGCGGGAAGAGCGTCCTCTTCCTCGTGCGGCGCGGCGACAACACCATCTTCCTGGCATTGAAGCCGGCGGAGAAGTGAGCGAGGCTCGCTACCCGAGCTACCGGGGGGACCGGGGGACTTCCCCGGTCCCCCTTTTCATATGTTGCGCCGGATCTTCCTAGGGCTGCTCGCCGCGGCCATCCTGGTCGTCTCCGTGGTCGCCGTGGTCGCCTGGCGCTACTACGGCGTGCTCGATGCCGTCGTGGTCGAGAAGTTCAACGGCCGCCGGTGGGAGTTCCCGTCGCGGGTCTACTCCGACTCGTTCCTGATCTACCCGGGCCTCGACCTGAAGGCCGCGGGGTTCTTCGACCGTCTGCGGCGCCTGAACTACCGGGAGGTCTCCGAGAAGCCGCTGCGAAAAGGCGATTTCCGGCACACCGACTCCGGGCTCGAGATCTATCTCCGCGACTTCGTCTACCTGGGAGAGACCGTCAGCGACCGACTGGTCGATCTCGAGATGAAAGGCGACGTGCTGATGCGGCTGGTGGACGCCACATCCGGCCAGGAGATCTACTCGCTGCAGCTGCAGCCGGAGGTCATCACCGGGCTGTACCAGACCGCGTGGGAAGAGCGCCGCGTCGTCCCCCTTGCCGAGATCCCGCGGCGCCTGATCCGGGCCGTCCTGGTCACCGAGGACCAGCGCTTCTACGACCACATCGGCGTCGACCTGGTCGGCATGGCGCGAGCCCTCGTGGTCGACATCGAGAAGGGAAGGATCGTTCAGGGCGGGAGCACACTGACCCAACAGCTGATGAAGAACTTCTTCCTGTCCGAGGAACGCACGCTGCGACGCAAGCTGCTGGAAGCCGCGATGGCCATCGTCGCCGAGCGCCGGTACGGCAAGGACCAGATTCTCGAGAACTACCTGAACGAGATCTACCTCGGCCAGAACGGGCTGCAGGGGATCTACGGCGTCTGGGAGGCTTCGCAGTTCTACTTCGCCCGCTCGCCCAACGAGCTGTCGCTGGCGGAAGCGGCGTTGCTCGCCGGGCTCATCCGGGCGCCGAACTATTACTCGCCGTACAAGCACTCGGAGCGCGCCATCGAACGGCGCAATACGGTCCTCGGCCTGCTTCTGAACGCCGGAGACATCACGGCCGAGGAATACGCCAGCGCCGCCGCGGAACCCCTCCGCATCGCGCCCGTCCACGGCGGCCGAAACGCCGCGCCGTACTTCGTCGACTTCCTGAAAGACGAGCTGGCGCGAAGCTATCCCCCCGAAGTGCTGACCTCGGAGGGGCTGGGAATCTTCACCAGCCTCGACCTGCAGATGCAGAAGTTCGCGGAGCGAGCCGTTCGCGAAGGTCTTGCCGACCTCGAGAAGCAGTACCCCAAGCTGAAGAGCGACGCCCCCGAGCAGCGCGTGCAGGCTTGCCTGGTGGCCATCCAGCCGCAGACGGGAGAGATCAAGGTGATGGTCGGCGGCCGCGACTACGCGTCCACCCAGTTCAATCGGGTGGTCCAGGGGCACCGCCAACCCGGCTCGGTGTTCAAGCCGTTCGTGTACCTGGCGGCGTTCGAAGAGGCTCGCGACTCCCCCGATCCGGTGACTCCCGCCACGGAGATCGAGGACGAGCCCTTCGAATGGAGCTACGACGGGCAGACCTGGTCGCCGGCCAACTACCACGATCAGTACCTGGGAAAGATACGCGTCCGCCGCGCGCTCGAGCTCTCGCTCAACGCGGCGACGGCTCGTCTGGCGCACCGGATCGGCATCGAGCCAATCCGTGAGCTGGCGCGCCGCATGGGCATTCAGAGCGATCTGCCGCCCTACCCGTCGATGGTCCTGGGCGCTCTCGAGGTCTCGCCCTTCGAGATCGCGCAGGCCTACTCCGTCATCGCCGACCAGGGGTTGCGCGCCACGGCGCGCGCGACGAAGAAGGTCGTGGATCGCGACGGCCGCCCGGTCGAGAGGAATCCGGTCGCGGTGACGCGCGTGGTGAGCCCGCAAGCCGCCTACCTGGTGACGCACCTGATGGAAGGCGTGATCCAGCGCGGAACGGGAGAGCGGGTGCGGGCGCTCGGGTTCACCCGCCCCGCGGCCGGCAAAACGGGGACGACGAACGAGTCGCGCGACGCGTGGTTCGCCGGCTTCACCCCGGATCTGGTGGCCGTGGTCTGGGTCGGCTTCGACCAGGACCGGGCGCTCGGCCTGACCGGCGCGCAGGCGGCGCTCCCGATCTGGACGCGCTTCATGAAGGACGCCACGGCGGGGTACCCTCCCACTTCCTTCCAGCCGCCCGCCGGTGTTGCGTTGGTTCGCATCGACCCGTACACGGGAGGTCTGGCGACTCCGAGTTGCCCGCAGACGATCGATGAAGCGTTTTGGAAGGGACAAGAGCCGACGACGCCCTGCCCGCTGCACGCGCCGCTGGACGACATCCCGTCTTCTTCGGAGCGCCGATACGACGGCGTCCCGAACGGTTGAGCGCGGATGACCACTCGGCCACAGCGCGAGCGGTTTTCGCGACCGCTCCTGGCGGCGCTCCTTCTCCTCTCCGCCTGCGCCATTCGAGAGCCGCGCCACCCCGGAGGGCTGCGGCCGCCTTCCGCGGTCGTCGCGCCGCCTCCGGTTTCGCCCCCTGTCGCGCCGCCACCTTCCCCTTCCGCCCTGCGGGAAGAGCCGCTCGAGGCCGGGCCGGCCGGCCAGGAGCCTGCCGCGGAGCCGGGAACCTCAGGTGCGCCGCCGCTTGGAGCGCTGTCGTCGCCTCTCGCCACCATCGACCGGAGCACACCGCCCCAGGTCGCGGCGGCGACGCGCCTGACCGAGGAGGGGCGGGTGCAGCTCGAGTCGGGCGACCCCGATGCGGCGCTGGAGCACTTCGAGCGCGCCATCGCCGTCGATCCCACCAACCCCTACGCGTACTACTTCCTCGGCGAGGTCCATCTTCAGCGCGGAGATTACGACCAAGCGATCACCTTCGCCGACCGGGCGGCGGCGCTGAGCGCGCGCAGCGACCCCGCCTGGCTCGCGCGGGCCTGCACATTGCAAGGCCAGGTCTATGAGGCGGCAGGCCGCTTCGCCGACGCGCGAGACGCCTACCAGCGCGCCCTGCAGGCCAATCCTCAGGACCGCAGCGCCCTGGCCGGCCTCGGCCGCGTGGGCGGCGGGGCGGGGGCGATGCCGTGAAGATCCTCGCCATCGAGAGCTCGTGCGACGACACGGCCGCGGCCGTGCTCGACGATGAACGGGTCCTCTCCAGCATCGTGGCCTCGCAGGACGGCGTTCACCACGAGTACGGCGGCGTCGTCCCTGAGCTCGCTTCGCGCGCCCACATGCGGGTCATCACCCCGACCATCCGGCGGGCGCTGCACGACGCCGGAGTCGCCGTCTCCGACCTCGACGCCGTCGCGGCCACGTACGGCCCGGGTCTCGTCGGCTCGCTTCTCGTCGGACTGTGCGCCGCCAAGGCGATCGCCTTCGCCCGCGCTCTACCGTTCGTCGGCATCAACCACCTCGAAGGCCATCTGCTGTCCGTGCAGCTCGACCGCCGGGTGGAGTTTCCGTACCTGGCATTGCTGGTTTCGGGCGGCCACACCAGCCTGTACCTGGCGGAGGACTTCGGCCGCTACCGAGCTCTCGGTGCCACGCGCGACGACGCCGCCGGCGAGGCGTTCGACAAGGTCGCCAAGATCCTCGGTCTCGGCTACCCCGGTGGGCGGCTGATCGACGAGCTGGCACGCGACGGCGACGCACGGGCGATCCGCTTCCCGCGCGCGCGTCTGAAGACCGGCCGAGGCCCGCGGGCGTTCGACTTCAGCTTCAGCGGGATCAAGACCGCGGTCTGGCTGCACCTGCGCGAGAACCGCGAGCGCACCGCGGCATCGGACATCGCCGCGAGCTTTCAGGAAGCGGTGGTCGACATGCTGCTCGACACCACCTTCGCCGCCGCGCGCTTCTGCGCCGCGCGGCGAATCGTCATCGCGGGCGGCGTGTCCGCCAACTCGCGACTGCGCCAGCGCGCTCTGGCGACGGCGGAGGAGGAAGGCGTGGAGCTGGTCATCCCCGACCTGCGCTACTGTACCGACAATGCGGCGATGATCGGCCTCGCCGCCGCGCGCCGGCTGCGGCGCGGGCAGCGCGATCCCCTGACCCTCAACGCCAGCGCCGTGGCCGACCTCGAAGACGCCGGATGACTCGGCGCGGCCCGACCCCGAGGGCAACCCCTGCGCGCGGCGCGATCGCGAAGCGGAGACCCGACGCAGACCGCCGGCACCGGCACGCCGCGACCGCGCAAGCGGTTCGCCCAGCACTTCCTGATCCGGCCGGACATCGCCCGGCGCATCGTCGCTCTCGCCGAGCTGAAGGCAGACGACGTCGTCCTGGAGATCGGCCCCGGGCGCGGCGCTCTGACCGGGTTCCTGGCCGAGGCAGCCGGCCGACTGGTGCTGATCGAGATCGATCGCGACCTCGCGGCGCAGCTGCGCGAGCACTTCGCCGATCGCCCGAACGTCGAGGTGTGGGAGGGAGACGTGCTGCGCATGGATCTGCGCGCGCGCCTGACGGAGAGCGCGCCGGTCACCGCGGTCGCCAATCTGCCGTACAACGTCTCGACGCCGGTCCTGATGCAGCTCCTGGACACCTCCGGCCTATTTCGCCGCCTCGTCCTCATGCTGCAGCGCGAGGTGGCGGACCGGCTCTGCGCGGTTCCGGGGTCGAAGACGTACGGGGGGCTGTCCGTCATGGCACAGCTCGCCGCGCAGGCGCGCGTCGCGTTCTCCGTTCCTCCCGCGGCGTTCACTCCGCGGCCGAAGGTCGACTCCGCGGTCGTCGTGCTCGATCCGCTGTGCCCGGCCCCGCTGACGGCGGCCGAGCGGAGCTCGGTGCGGCGCGTGGTCCGGGCGACCTTCTCGCAACGGCGCAAGCAGCTCGGCAACGGCCTCTCTCCGCTCACGCCTCGCGCCCACGAGCTGCTGGCGGCGCTGGGCGTCGATCCGCGGCGACGTCCGGAAACGCTGGCGCCCGACGACTTCGTGCGCCTGGCGCGCGCCCTCGACGACGCCGGAGCCGGCGACGCGCGACGCGAGGTCTGACGTGCCCGAGCTCCCGGAGGTCGAGACCATCCGTCGCTCCCTGCTGCCGCACACCGTCGGAGCGCGCATCGTTCGCGTCGAGGTGCGCGAGCGGCGGCTGCGCCGCCCGCTCGCACCCGACTTCGAGGCGCGGCTTCGAGGCAGGCGAATCGACGGCATCGATCGGCGCGGCAAGTATCTGCTCTTCGACGTCGGCGACGCCGACGTGCTCCTCGTTCACTTCGGAATGAGCGGCAGCCTCGAGCTCAAGCCGGAACGGGCGCCCCTCGCGTCGCACGACCACGTCCGTCTCCGTCTCGATTCGGGTATCGCCATGGTCTTCAACGACCCGCGCCGCTTCGGATTGATGCGGGTGGGGCGCGTCGAGGAGCTGGACGAGCTCGGCAACGTCGGACCCGATCCGCTCGCCGTTCGGTGGTCGGCGGAGGAGCTACGCGAGCTGACGAGGCGGCGGCGCCTGCCGATCAAGAACCTCCTCATGGATCAGCGAGTGCTCGCGGGCATCGGCAACATCTACGCCAGCGAGATGCTCTACCGCGCCGGAATTCGCCCGCGCCGCTGCGCCGGCCGGCTGCGGCGGAGCGACCTCGTCCGCCTCGCCGCCGCCATGCCTCTCGTCCTCGAAGAGGCCGTTCGGCTGGGCGGCAGCTCGATCTCCGACTACCGCGACGCCAATGGGCGCGCCGGGTTCTTCCAGATGCGGCACGCGGTCTACGACCGCGCCGGCGAGCCGTGCCGGCGCTGCGGCGCCGTGATCCGCCGCATCGTGCTCAGCGGGCGCAGCAGCTTCTACTGCCCCACCTGCCAGCGCTGACCCGGTGTAATGTCTCAGAAAGGCCTTTGCGAAGATCCGACAACGGTGGGCACGTCCCGGCGAGCCGTTTGGCTTGCACGGTGCGGCTCGCCCTCCCCGTTCGCAGCGGCCGCTCCGCAAACCCAATTCGGAGACGCTACACCGGTGTCCTAGCGGACGACCAGCACCGCACAGTGGGCGTGGCGTACCACCCTCTCCGTGACGCTGCCGAGGACGATGTGTTTCAAGCCGGTGTGGCCGTGGGTGGAGATGACGATCAGGTCGGCCCCACACTCCTCGGCCACGCGGACGATCTCGGTCGACGGCAGGCCGCGCGTGACGACGACGTCTCGCGGAATGTTCGCGAGCTCGTCGCCAGCCGGGACGCGCTCGAGCAAGGCCCGCTGCGCCTCGTCCCTGATCTGCTTCTCCATCGTCGGCGTGAGGAGGTCGGGAGGATAGTACTGCGCGTAGAGAGGTACCGGAGTCACCGGCGTCTCCATCACGTGACAAAGGATCACCTTGGCCCCGTGGTCGGCGGCCAGTCGGAACGCGTGCCCGATGGCGTGATCTCCGAGATCGGAGAAATCCGTGGTCACCAGGATCGCCCTGAACCGCTCGAGCATCGGCGTCTCTCCGAGCCGCCTCGGCTCACCCGAGCATGATCATGCCGGCGTCGACCACCAGCACCTGCCCGGTCATCATGTCGCTGTCCGGCGAGGCGAGGAACACCGCCGTACCGGTGAGGTCCTCCGGCTGAAGGGCCTTTTTCAGCGCGGTCATCATCACGATCATGCCGAGCATCTCCTCCGGCACGACGGTCTTGGTCGCCTCCGTCATGGTGACGCCCGGGCAGATGGCGTTGACGTTGATCCCCCAGGCGCCGAGGGCGCCGGCGAAGTACTTGGTCAGGCCGCTCACCCCCATCTTCGCCACGCTGTAGTGGAACGGCGGAGAGGGCCTGTCCGGATCGCTCGTATCGACGAGCCCGACGTTGCCCATGTAGGCCGCCGTAGACGACTGGTTGATGATCTTGCCCTTGCCCTGGCGCTTCATGAACGGCTCGACCGCCCGCGTCGCCAACCACACACCGGTCAGATTCACCGACAGGATGCGGTTGAAGTACGCCAGCGACTGATCCTCCCGATCCAGGCCGTAGAAGATCGCCGCGTTGTTCACCAGGACGTCGATGCTGCCGAAGCGCTCGTGTGCGGCACGAGCCATCTCCTTGCAGCTCGCCTCGTCGCTGACGTCGGTCCTGACAGAGAGCGCCTCGCCTCCCGCGGCCTTCACTTCGTCGGCCACCTTCTTCCCGTTCGCCTCGTTGACCTCCGCGATCACCACCTTCGCGCCCTCGCGGGCGAAGCGCAGCGCATAGGCCCTGCCGATTCCCTGGCCACCCCCGGTGACGATCGCCACCTTGTCCTTCAGTCGCATCGGTCTCCCCTCCCGCCTCCGGCGTCCAGCCCACCGACCCGTTTCCGCCGCGACCCGTCGCGAATCCGAAGCCGCCGCCGGCGCGGCGGCGAGCGCGAAAGGCCTTGATTGACAGGCAATGGGCAATCCATTAGACGCGATTCAATCAATCGATTGAAGCACTTACCAGCCGCTGCTCGGCCGCGTCAACATGACGAATCAGTCACGAGACGCGGGTACGCCGCACGCCGCACGGGGCCATGCAGCTTCACGACGGGAGGAATGCCGATGTCGACGACGACCGAGGACCGCAAGGGGATGTTCAAGAACGTCATTCGTTCCGACGCGGTCGAGGAGGCGATGCCGGTCGACGCGTACCTGAAGGATCTCGACCGGATGATCCTGGAGATCTTCCGGACAAAAGACCAGATCACGCAGGCGATCGGCGACGGGACGGCACCGCTCGCGGTCGTCAAGACCGTGGCCAAGGAGTACTACTACCTCGGCCGCTGGATGACACCGGAGTTTCCGATGTTCATCGCCAACGCGCCGGACGTCTACGCTCTGAGCATGGACAGCTCGGAGCACTACGCCCACTGGACCCAGAACTTCGCCGACGAGGTCGGATTCCTCCGCGACCCGAACCACGTGAAGATGAAGTGGGAGTGGTGCCGGCAGCTCGGCATCGCGGACGACGAGCTGGAGAGCTACACGCCGCTGCCGGAGACGATCGGAACCACCTTCACCATGCTCTATTACATCCGGCGTTCCTATGAGGAAGGTCTGGCGGTCTTCGGCTTCGCCGGCGAGCGCCTCGCCGCCCGCTCCGGATACGCGAAGACCATGTACGAGGGCCTCAAGAAGCATTACGGAATCGACGTGAAGAACTTCGAGGTCCACGCGTACGCCGAGCCCGACCACGGCGACAAGGCCGAGCAGCTGTTCCGCAAGGTCGCCGTGACGGGAGGCATCCAGCTCCGCTGTCGCGAGGCGATCCGCAACAGCATGATGGTGCGCGAGGCGCGCACCAAGGCGCTCAACCACCTGCTGCAGGAGGCCGCGGGCTGAGAGGACGCGCGTTCACGGCGCCCGCTCCTCGGTCAGCGCGAGAAACCCGTCCAGGATCCGGTGGGTGAGGCCCCACACCGTGTAGCGTTGATAGCGATAGGCGGGGTACTCGCTCTCGACGCCGTCGAGGCTGCGCCGGTACACGGCGCGCGCGGCGGAGCTGCGAAAGAACGACAGCGGCACCCAGACCGCGCTGTCCACTTCGCGCTCGCACAGGTGCAGCTCTTGCGGCATGTGAAGCGCGAACACGATCGGGGAGATCACCAGATCGAGCGGCCGGTGTCGCGCCACGGCGCGGAGCTCGTCCAGGCGTCCGAGCACCTCGCCGTTTTCCCGCAGGTCGATCCCTACCTCTTCCCGTGTCTCGCGAACCGCCGTGTGCACCACGTCGGGATCGTCAGGATCGCGACGGCCGCCGGGGAAGGCCATGTGTCCCGACCAGGGATCGTCGTCGCGCGTCGCGCGCTGGATCAGCAGCAGCTCGATGTCCTCGTCCGATCGATGCAGGACGATTGCGACCGCCGCTCGCGCAACGCGCGGATCCTCGACCAGGGTAGGCCGGTGGCCCGCCAATCGGTCGCGGATACGGTTCAGCATCCCTGCTCCGCCTCCGTCCCCGTTGCCCCTTGCGCCATTATTCCGATTCTGATTCAGATCGCCCCGAACAATGGAATCCAGTCCGGGGCAACTCAAGCGGGCCGACCGGTTCCAGCAACGCCGCGCGCAGACGGCGCGCGACTTGGTGGAGGCGGCTCGGCGTGTCTTGTCCGTCAAAGGGTATCATGCCACCAAGGTGGTTGACATCGCCCGGGCCGCGAAGGTGGGCGTCGGGACGTTCTACCTCTACTATCCCACCAAGGAAGCGATCTTCCTCGAGCTGGTGGAGGATACCGTCCGCAAGCTGAGGACCGTGCTCGACGCACGGCGCGCCGACGTCACCGATCCGGCCGAGAGCTCCCGTATCGGCACCGAGACCTTCTTCCGCTTCGCCCAGGAGAATCGCGAGCTGTTTCGGATCGTCTTCGGACACGGCGCGTCGTTTCACGACGTGGTTCGGCGCTGCCAGGAGACCTTCGTGCGCGACGTCCTGGAGAACCTGGTGGCCGGCATGGAGAGCGGCGCCTTCCGGCCGGGGCCTCCCGCCATCTGGGGCCGCGCGTTGATCGGCCTGTCGGTCGAGGTCGTCTCGTGGTGGATCGAGCAGGAAGGCGTCTCCATCGACGAGGTGACGCGCGCCGTCACCGATCTCGCCTTCAACGGGCTCGCGGCGACGCCCCGGCCGTCCTAGCGGACGGATCATCGCTTCGGTGCACCGGGCGGTACCGGAGCGAAGCCGGGCGGCAGCGGCGAGTCGATGCGCAGCGCAGCGCCCCGCTTCGGGTGGGAGAGCTCGAGAGAGCGCGCATGCAGCATCAGGCGCGGCGCCGTGGGGCCGCCGTACGAACGATCACCGCAGACCGGATGTCCGACGGCGCTCAGATGGAGGCGCAGCTGGTGCATCCGGCCGGTGAGCGGCCGCAGCTCGACCACCGTCCGCCCCGGTTGCCGGCCGACGACCTCCCACACGGTGGCGGCGGGTCGTCCCGCCGGCGCGATCTTCGCCCTGCCGGACCTGGCTTCGATCGGCAGGTCGATCCTGCCGCTACCCGCCATCTCTCCGCTCACGACCGCCGCGTATACCTTCGAGACCCGGCGACGGCGAAAGAGATCGGAGAGCTTCGCCGCCGCGCTTCGTGTCCTGGCGAACACCAAAACTCCCGATGTCCCGGCGTCCAAGCGGTGCACCAGCCACAGGGGAACCGACCGTCCGTGGCGGCGCCGGAGCTGCTCGCGCAGGACGTCCAGCGCAGTGCCGGCTGCTCCTTCCCGCGTCGGCGCGGAAGGCATGCCGGCCGGCTTGTCGACCGCCACCAACGACTCGTCCTCGAAGAGAATCGGCAGAGCCGCGGCGGCCACGTCGTCGGCCGGCTCCTCGAGGCGGACGCGGTCTCCTCCGCGCACCAGGCGCCCGGCGACGCGACAGCGCGCGCCGTTGAGCAGAACCCAGCCGGCGGCGATCAGGCGGCGCGCGGCGCCGCGAGAGAGATCGGGGCAGACGGCCGCCACGGCCTGATCCAGACGCCGCGCCTCTCCCGCTCCGACGACGAACTGGCGCGGCACCGCGCCGGGTTGCGAACTGCCGCGGCCACTCGATCCGAGCCGTTCCACGCCGGAAGCATACGCTCACCGGACCGGCTCCTCCAATCGAGACGGTGAAGCTGCGGCGCGGACGGGCGTGGCCGCCCGTTCCTCCTCATAGCGGCGAGACCGAGGGTTCAGCGGTGGAAGCTGCAGAGAACGTGCTGCCCGCTCAGGGAGTAGTGCCCGCCCTGCGGACAAGAGGGCAAGGGACCGCTCTCCGCGTCCAAGGCGTCGAGCGTCGGCGTCTCGCCCGGGTGGTTGACCTGCCACATGGTGATCTGGCGCTCGATCTGCTGGCGGTTGGTGCGGCACGCAAAGGCACGGCTGTTGTCGATCGCGTTGGTCGCGGTCGATCGCTCGCCGCTGACGTTCTGCAGGTGGAAGTAGCCGAAATAGAGGACCGCGGCCACGAGCATGGCCAGAAGGACCGCCACGAAGCCGAAACCGCTCTCGGAGTGCCAGAACCGGGGCGTCATCGCCCCCCTTTCTAGCGCAACAGCTTGGGGTTCGCGACAGCAAGTTTCTCCCGCACCGTCGCCCGCACGTGATCGAGCACCCGCCTCCGCAGCTCGCCCTCGTCCGCGTCACCGCGCAGAATCACGTCGCACAGCGTTTGCGTGCGGGCGCGCAGGCCCTCCTTCAGGGCTTCCGTCTCGCCGGGTGCCGGCTGCGGCCCCAGCACGGAGTCGAGCCGCCGCCACTCCTCCTTCAGCTGCTCCTCTTCGAGAGCGATCTGTCGGCCGGCGATGGCCAGCACGTTCGCCGCGACGCGGGCGTGGAACTTCTTCGTGCCGTCGAGTGCCGGAACGACGTCGCTGTCCAGAAAGGCGCGCACCGCATCGATCAGCTCGGTCACGGTCGGACGGTCGTGCATGGCGGTTCCCTTTCTGCGCCGCCGGTTCAGGCCGCGGCGCTGCCGCTGGAGGCGAGCGGGTGGCGGCGCAGGAAGGTCGCGACCTCGCCCGCGAACTCCTCCGGCTTCTCGATCACCGGCAGATGACCGCAGGCGGGAATCGTGCGCAGGACGGCCCCGGCGATCCGCTCGCGGTAGCGCTCGGCGTGGGCGAGCGGCAGGACCCGATCCTCCGCCCCCCAGAGCAGCAGGGTCGGCGCCCTCACGCGGTCGAGGCGCCCTTCCAGAGACGGGTCGTGGAAGTAGGGGTTCCACGCCACCCGGGCCGTCGCCTCGGTCGACTGGTGGAAGGCCAGCAGAACGTCGTCCGGCGGCGGCGTGTCCCAGCTCGACTCCCCCGCGGCATGGAGCATCTGCGCCATCGGATGTCGCTGATCGTAGAAGAGCCTCTCCGCGAGCTGTCCCGGCGGCACACCGAATACCTCTGCCATCGGCGCCTCGTCCAGCCACAGGCCGGCGGCGGCCGCCAGGACCGCGCTTCCCACCCGCTCGGGATAGAGGCTGGCCAGCTCCGCAGCGATCCAGCCGCCGAGCGACGAGCCGACGACGTGAGCCCGGCGCAGCCCCAGCCGGTCGAGCAGGTCGACGTAGTGCAGCACGAGGTCCCCGATGTCGTGGATGCGCTCGAGCCCGCCGCTGCCGGGGAAGCCCGGGTGGATGGGCGCGATGACGTCGTACTCCACCGCCAGGGCCTCGAAGGCGGGGTTCCACGCCGTCGATTCCGCCGAGGCGCTGTGCAAGTAGAGCAGCGGCTCGCCGCTGCCCCCCCGGTGCACCCCGATCTCGATCCCCCGCACGTTCAGCTTCTGTTGCGTCGCCCCCATGCTCGGCTCCCTCACGCGGCGTCGGCCGTCGCGCCGCCGAAGCGCCGGCGCAGGTACGGCAGGACCTCGCGCGCATACAGCTCCATGTTCTTCCTCGTCAGGTCCGCCGGCAGCGTGCCGAGCTGCAGGAGGGCGAGCACGTTGCCGACCCCGAACGACTCGATTGCCTCGCTCATCTTCTCGCGCACCGTCTCGACGCTGCCGACGATGGCGTAGCCGCCGTCCTCGACCTCCCGGCGCGTCTGAACGTTGATCATGAAATCGCCGCGCGACTGCGCGATGCGCAGGATCGACTTGGCGCTGGTATAGCCCGGCGGGGCGGTCTCGATCCCGGCGAGGAGCTTGTGGGCGAAGTAGAAGAGGTGGGGCTCGTATTCCTTCCACGCCTGCTCGTCGGTCTCGGCGACGTAGACGGGGGTGAGCCAACCGAGCTGCTCGGGATCGGGAGTATACCCCTCCTTCTCGCAGGCCTCGCGCATGAAGTCGAAGTTGCGCTGGAAGACGCGCTTGTGAAAGTACGGAATCCCCATGTACGCGTAGTGCCGTCTGGCGCAGAACTCCATCGTCTCCAGGCTGCCCGCGCCCGGAATCCAGATCGGCGGGTGCGGCTGCTGCAGCGGGCGCGGCCACGGATTGACGTAGCGCATGCGGTAGTGCTTGCCGCTGAAGGTGAACGGCCCCGGTCGGGTCCACGCCTGGACGATCAGATCGTGCGCTTCGTAGAACTTCTCGCGCGCATAGGTCGGATTGATGGAGTTGGCGTAATACTCGGGCCCGCCGCCCACGACCATGCCGGCGATCAGGCGCCCGCCGCTGATCACGTCGATCATGGCGAACTCCTCGGCCACGCGCGTCGGCGGATCGTAGAGGGGAAGCGCGTTGCCGACCACGGCGATGCGAACACGCGAGGTCTGCCGCGCCAGGATCGAGGCGATCAGGTTGGGCGAGGGCATGTTCCCGTACGCGTTCGCATGGTGCTCGTTGACCACGACGCCGTCGAACCCCAGCTCCTCCGCGTACACCAGCTCGTCGAGGTAGCGGTTGTACAGGCCGTGACCCTTCTGCGGATCGTAGTTGGCGTTGGGGCACGTGATCCAGGCCGACCCCTCGTAATCGTGCGGCAGGTGGGGCCAGGGCATGAGATGGAAGAAGAAAAACTTCATCGCCGTGTCTCCTTGTGTCCCGAGGCCGTCGGACGAAATGGCGCCCGACCCGAGGAAGCCGTCGACGCTCGCACGAGCAGCGAGGAGTTTTGCGATCCTACGGCAGTGACGCGCGCGCAGTCAACGAAGGAACGGCCGCCGCCGGCGCACGGCGAACGGTTCGAGTGAGGCTCTGGACAGAACGGGCGCGCAGCGCTAGCGGCACAGGTCATGCGGGAACGCGTGGAGCGCTGGACGGCTCATCTGACCACGCCGGTCGACGCCGCCTCTCTGGGCATCTTCCGGATCGTCTTCGGGTTGATGATCGCCTGGGACTCCGTCCGCTACCTACAGTACGGGTGGATCGACGAGTACTACGTCCGGCCGAAGATCCACTTCACCTATCTGTTCTTCGACTTCGTCCGCCCGTGGCCGGAGGCGTGGATGATGCACCTCCACTTCTGGCTGATCGCCGTGCTCGGCGTCCTGGTCGGCGTCGGCCTGTTCTATCGCGCCGCGGTCGTTCTCCTCTTCCTCGCCTACGCCTACAAGTTCCTGCTCGAGAAGTCGGTCTACATGAACCACTACTACCTGATCGCCCTGCTGGCCTTCCTGCTGTGCTGGATGCCGGCGGAGCGCGCCTTCTCCCTCGACCGGCGGCGCAGGGCGGAGCGGCCGCAGACGGTCCCGCGCTGGTGCGTGCTGTTGCTGCGCACACAGCTGTTCATCGTCTACTTCTACGGCGCCATCGCCAAGCTCAACCCCGACTGGCTGGCGGGCGAGCCGATGTACACGTATCTCGTGCGCGGCGGCCCCCAGATACCCGCGATCGCGTCACACTTCCCTCCCGCCTTGCTCGCCTACGCGATCGCCTACGGCGGGATTCTGACCGACATGTGCGTGCCCCTGCTACTCGTCTTCCGGCGCACCGTTCCCATCGGCTTCGCCTTCGCCGTCGTCTTCCACGTCTTGAACGAGATCTTCCTGCGGATCGGCGTCTTCTCGTATCTCATGATCGGCGCCATCACGATCTTCTTCTCGCCCGACTGGCCGCGCCGCCTCCAGCAACGCGTCTCCGGGCGGCGGTACTCTGCGCCGACGCTGCCGCCGGGGTCGCATCGCACGTCCTGGGCGACCCTCGCGTTTCTCCACCTCTACGTCTTGGGGCAGCTTCTGTTCCCCCTCCGGCACCTGCTGTACCCCGGTCGCGTGAGCTGGACCGAAGAAGGCCACCGCTTCGCCTGGCACATGAAGCTGCGCAAGAAAGAATCCCGAATCACGATCCACGTCTTCGATCCGGCCACGGGGCGCCGCTGGACGATTGATCCCAAGGCCGATCTCATCCCCCGCCAACTCCGCAAGCTCAACACCTTCCCGGACATTCTACTGCAGTACGTCCACTACAAGCGCGATCAGCTCCGCGCCGAGGGGATCGCCGATCCGGTGATCACGGTGGACTGGCTGTGCTCCCTCAACGGAGCGCCCTGGGCGCGGCTGGTCGACCCGACCGTCAACCTGGCCGAGGTCGAGAGCACCTGGCGGCACGCCTCGTGGCTGCTGCCGCAGGCGGAGCCGGGAAAGGGGCGCGACCGGCCGGCACCACCCGACGCCCGGTAGGGCGCGAGAGCTGCGACGCCCCGGGAGCCCCGGCTTCGAAGGCATGGCGGCTGCCAATCGAGCCGCATCCGCGGCACACGTTGCGGCGCACTTTTTTGTCACCGGCGACAATATTGGATGGAGTTACCCCCGTCCCGGGACGGTCGGTCCCCACGAGGAGGGCAGAGGCGCGCGCCGAAAACGGGCTGGCATCATGATTGCGTATCGCGACCTGCCGGTGATGGAGGCAGGCAAATGGTAAGAGGAAGAATTCTCACTCCCCAGATCGACTCTCGCAGCCTGATGTCCGAGGAGTTGCTCATGATCGCGGTGCTGGAGCAGGCGTTCGCGGATCTGGACAGCCACTGTCCGGCGGTGCGGGCGGACGCGGAGGCGTACTTTCTGGCGTACGACGCGGACTCCAGCGCCTTCAGCCTCGATTCGATCTGCGTGCAGTTTCGGCTGTCGCCAAGCGCGATTCGCGGCGAGGTCCGCAGGCGGCTGAAGCATCGGGCGCTGGCGAAGGCGAAGTCGCTGCTGCAGGCCGCATGAGGCCCCCGTCCGCGCCCCCGAATCCCGACGCCGTCGGGTGGCGCGGCGTTTTCAGTCCGGATCGGCTTCGGCGGCCAGGCGTTCCAGCCAGAGCTCCTCGATCCGCCGCCTCAGATCCTCCGGCGAGCCGCTGTTGTCGATGACCACAGTGGCGTGCCGGCGTCGCGCCTCGTCGGTGAGCTGCGCTGACAGGCGCGCCTCGATGGCCTCCCGGTCGAGACCGCGCTGGGCCCGCACGCGGTCGACCACCGTCTCGCGGTCGGCGACGACCAGCCAGAGCTCATCGATCAACGAGACCCAGTTGGCCTCGATCAGAACGGCCGCCTCGACGACGATCGGGCCCCGCCACCCTTCCCTTCGCTTCGACTCGATGCGTTCTCGAATGGCGTCGCGAATGAGCGGATGGACGATGGAGTTGAGCTTCGCCAGCTGCGCCGGATGGGCGAAGACGATCGCCCCGAGGCGCTTGCGGTCGATGGCGCCCTCCGGGGAAACGATCTCCGGACCGAAGGCCTCGACCACCTGCTGCCAGCCGCGCGTTCCTGCCCGGTATGTCTCGTGGCCGACCAGATCGGCGTCGACGACGTGGGCGCCGAGCTCTCCGAGAATCCGTGCAGCGGTGCTCTTACCGGAGCCGATGCCGCCGGTCACGCCGATCGTCTTCACGGCTCCACGTCCGGCTGCCGGGTCCGCCAGTCGGAGAAGACGTTCCTTCGCTTGGGCGCCAACCGGCAGTCCGATCGGCGCCCGCAGCGCCGATCAGCCCGCGGCGCGCAGCGAAGGAGAATCGGGCTTCTCCATCGGACGCCCGGAGTTTCTCGAAATGGCCACGACGCCGCGGCGCCACTGCTCCAAGCCGCGGCGGAGGTACTCTGGATTGATCTCCAGGGTCTCGCAGATGTTCTCGTAGGAGAAGAACCACCCGCGGTCTTCCGAGTTGATCCACGTGGTGGCTTCTCCGAACAACTGCTGCCCATGTCCGTCGCGTGCCGCCGCGTACTTCTGGAAACAATCCAGCGCGTCCTCGAGCACGGCGAGCATCAGGCGCTTTTCGCCACGCACACTGGACCCGCCGCGAAAGGCGGCATAAAATTGCGCCGGAAGCAAAGCGTCGGGCTCGAATAGGCCAAACGAGCGATCAGTCATACAGTCCCCACCTCCGCAACTGAGCTACTTCCCACCACACTACAGTCGACCGATCCATTAAACCAAATGAAAAGTTCTTCCGATGTGGTTCAAGAAGGCTTATCACCCTCAATGAGGGCCGGGCGGCACGGTCGGGCGATGTGCCGGGCCGGAGCCGCGGGGCTCCCGCGCGAGGGCGACGCAGCCTACTTCTTTCCGCCCAGGACCTGCTCTTTGAAGCTCTTCGCCACCGTGAAGCGGACCTTCTTGCGGGCGGGGATCTTCACCGGCTCGCCGGTCTGTGGATTGCGGCCCATCCGCGCCTTGCTCTGCACCTTCCGAAACGTTCCCAGGTCGGGAATCTTCACGGGGTCGCCCTTCTTGACAGAGCCGACGATGGTTGTGACGAGCCCCTCCATGATCACCTGCGCCTGCTTTTTGGTGACTCCCCCCACCTTGGCCAATCTCTCAACCAACTGCGACTTCGTCATGTGCGCCCCCACCTTTCAGTAAGTACTGGTCCACCAACAACCGGACGGAAAATTTGGGTATAATTGCACCGAGACGGGTCTCGGTGTCAAGGAAATTCTGCGCCACAGGACGTTCATCGCTGCATCATGCGGGCGTGGGACGAATCACGACGTGGCGAACCGGCTCGCGGCCAACGCTCTGCGATTGGAGTCCGTACGCACCGGCGAGTTGGTGTTGCAGTCGGCGGACGTACGGCCCCTGCGGCGAGAGCTCCCTCGGGAGGCGCTGCGAG
Source organism: uncultured bacterium (assembly GCA_963721115.1). GTDB lineage: Bacteria > Desulfobacterota > Binatia > HRBIN30 > CADEER01 > CAVRIA01. The sequence continues at coordinate 100,985 of CAVRIA010000006.1, read as the reverse complement.
ATGACCTCGACCACGGCTTCTTCGGCCTCTTTCAGCGCCGCCTCCTGCTCCGGATGCAAGCGGCCCAGGTCGAAGAGATCGCGCAGCGCTTCCTCGATCTTGCCGGCGCTGTTCGAGGCTACGGCGTGAACCGGCACGTCGCGCGTCAGCATCTCGCGCAGCCGGCGCGGGTACTTTCTCGCCACCGCGCGCGGCGTGAGGACGACATCGGCGTCGTTGGGGTCGGCGGCGATCACGGCCGGGACGCGAAGGCGGCGAATGGCGCGGTCGACGCGGTCGTGACCGAGGGCGTACGGGAAGATGCGCAGCGCCGCCGCGCGCTCCGGAGCCAGCGGCGCGTCGATTTCCGGCGACCGCTCGATCTCGACCCCTCCGTCCGGTCGGCGCACCCGGATCTCGGGCTCGACCGCGCGATGTCGCAGTAGCGCATCGACGACGGCCGCCACGTCGTGATGCACGGCGAAGCGGTCTTGATCGCGGATCTCGATCACGACGTCGAAGGTGGGAGGCGCCTTGCGCTCGAGAACGGTCTTCTGGGTGCGGCGCCGGCGCGCCTCCTCGTCACCGAGCGTCACCGCCTGAATGCCGCCGACCAGATCGGCGAGCGTCGGGTTGGCGACCAGGTTTTCGAGCGTGTTGCCGTGGGCGGTGGCGATCAGCTGGACGCCGCGCTCGGCGATCGTGCGAGCGGCGAGCGCTTCCGCCTCCGTTCCGATCTCGTCGATGACGACCACCTCGGGCATGTGGTTCTCGACCGCCTCGATCATCACGGCGTGCTGCAGAGCCGGCTCGGGAACCTGCATGCGGCGGGCGCGCCCGATGCCGGGATGTGGGATGTCGCCGTCGCCCGCGATCTCGTTGGAGGTGTCGACGATCATGACCCGCCGGTTCAGCTCGTCGGCGAGCACGCGGGCGGCGTCGCGCAGCAGGGTGGTCTTGCCCACGCCGGGCCTTCCGACCAGCAGGAAGCTCTTGCCCGACTCGACCACCTCGCGAACGACGTCCACGGTGCCGTACACCGCGCGCCCGACGCGGCAGGTGAGGCCGACGATCTCTCCGACCCGGTTGCGCAGAGCCGAGATGCGGTGCAGCGTGCGCTCGATGCCGGCCCGGTTGTCGTTCGTGAAGCGTCCGACTCGCGCGGCGACGTAGTCGAGCTCCTCGCGAGTGACGGCCGCTGCATCGACGGTAGCCACTCCGTCGGGGAAGCGGGCCTCCGGCGGCCGGCCGAGATCGCAGACGACCTCGATCAGCGACTGCAGGGCGCTCGTGTGGCGCAGCTCGTCGCCCATACGCGGGGGCAGTACCGCGAGCAGCTCGTCGAGGTTGTCGGTGACCTCGACCCGGGTTTCCGGAAGCTCCGCCACCATCGACCGCACGAAAAAAAGAGTACCGAATCGCGGAGCGGAAAGCGACTCTCGCCCGGCGACTTCAGGAACGCGGCTGGCGCGGCCGTAGGCGTAGCGTCCCTGGCGTCGCGGTGCCAGCGCGGTGCCCCGCCGGGCTGACCCGGGCCCGCAGGATCTGATGCACGAGGCTCGACTCGCGCTTGAAGAAGCCGTCGGTGTGGAACGAATCGCCGAGCTTGAGCAGCGTGTAGTCGAGATGGTGACCGATCTCGTGCAGCAGAGTACGAAGAAAGGTCTTGAACGCGACCACCTGACCGCGCTTGGCGGTGAACATCCACACGTGGATCGTATCGCGTTCGGTCCGACTGTCGGACACGTACAGGCCGTGGTACTCGGTCTGCCGCTTGATCGGGCGCACGCCCTTCACCACGACCTCGACGGCGGAAACGCGCAGCGCCAGACAGACCTCGTCGCAGACGATCTGCGCCAGCCGGCTGGTCCGCGCGTGATCTCCCTCCGTCAGGCGCAGCTCGAGCAGCCCGGCGGCGCGCGCCAATCGATCGGACACGCGCAGGGGGATGGAGGTGATCGCATTGCTGCGATCGTACTTCCGTTGCTGGGCGGGCGTCAGGCGGTGACGAAACGAGGGCATGGCGCGTTTTCTATCAGCGACTTCCTCGCCTTCGAGTCAAGAGCGCCGTCGCTTTGGCCGGGATCTTCGACATTTCACCCCTCTTCTGCATACTTTCGGGTCGGCGTCGGGGCCGCCGGGGAATCTTTGCGCGACCGGGTGGGTTCTGGCCTGGAGAGGAACACCGGCGAGAGGGGGTGTGGCGATGAGATCCGCGAAACTGCTGGCGCTTCTCGTACCGCTGCTGTGGGCGGCCTCGGCGGTCGCCGAGCCGTACCTGGCGGTGCGCGAGGGGTACAAGTGCAGCGCCTGTCACGTCAACACGACCGGTGGCGGCAAGCGCACCGAGTTCGCCGTCACCCACGCGCGCGACTTTCTCCACTACCCGAATTTCTTCAAGCCGCTCACCTCCCCGGTCGACGCGTTCAACGGACAGATCAACCAGTACGTCTCGATCGGCAGCGACCTGCGCGCCAGCACGACCGCGATCTTTCAGGACCGGGGCGCCGACGGCACGGTGAAGAACAACACCGCCTTCCGCGGTCGCCTGGACGAGGTCAATCTCGCGGTCACCGAGGCCGTCGGCTACCTCGAAGTCCGGCTCATCCCCGACGTGCTGACCTTCTACGTCGACCAGCGCTTCGCCCCGCAGACCGACACGCGCGAAGCGTGGGGGCTGCTCTACCTGCCCTGGGACTTCTACGTCAAAGCCGGTCGCATGTTCCTCCCCTACGGGCTGGAGCTGCAGGACGACAACGCCTTCATTCGCGGCGGGCGAAACGGCTCGGTCACGACGGGGTTCAGCTTCAATCAGCGTCAGCCCGCCTTTGAGATCGGCTACGAGCCGGGGCCGGTATCGGCGGCGCTGGCGGTATCGGAGGGCGCCTCGGGCGATCGCGACGTGCAGGTCACCGGGACGCTCTACTCGATGTTCACCGACGTACCTCTGCTGGGCAACGCCCTCATCGGCGGATCCGGGTCGCGGGTCGGGCCGCCGGGTACGCAGACGGAGGTGTTCGGCTTCTTCACCGGCTTCAACCTCGGCCCCGTGACCTACCTCGGCGAGGTCGACTTCCGCTTCGACAAGGATCAGACGACCGGCGGGAAGACGCGCGGACGTTTCATCCACTACAGCGAGGCCGACTATCTCCTGTTCAAATGGATGAACCTGAAGGTCGCGTTCGACTACGCCGACGACGACGGCGACCTCTCGCAGCGAGCCAACGACAGCGAGAACCGCTTCAGCATCGGCGTCGAGCCGTTCCTGAGCCGCTTCCTGCAGGCGCGTCTCTTCTACCGGGTCAGCAACGGCGTGGAGTCCAACCCGAGCCACAATCAGGACCTCTGGATCGCCGAGCTGCACGTGTTCTTCTAGCCGGCTTCTCACCACTGGTAGCCGAGCTGCATGCCGACCCCGACGTCGGGGCTGCCGGAGGCGAGGCCGGCGGAAACATAGCTCTGCAGCAGCCAAGGGGGCAGGAACCTCCACGAGGCGAACGGAACCAGGTCCGCCTGCTCCCCGGTCGTCGCCGACGATGCCTGCCGGTAATCGAAGAGCAGTCCGGCACTCACCGCCTCCAGAAGGCGGTAGGCCGCGCCGGCAGAGCCGTCGAAGACGTCGTTCAGGTGAGTGCCGGGAGGGCTGCCGAGGAAGCGGTACCCGGCGGTGGCAAAGGGAGTCAGGCGCCCGATCACCCAGGTCAGCTCGCCTTCGAAGCCGAAGTCGAACTCGCCCGTGCCGAGCCCCCTGCCGCGGCTCGCGGTGGGAAACTTCACCAGGCCGACGAGGTCGACATAGGGGATCCACCATCGGCCGGCGAACCCGGCCGGCAGAACGTACGATGTCGGCAACAGGTACGAGACCCTCACCAGCAGATCGCCCAATCCGTCCGCCGTGCCGTTCGCCTGGATCGGGCCGTTCGGCCCGTTGATGACTCCCGGCGGGCCGTCGATATGCAGGTAGGGGATCGTCCCCTGCAGCCTCCAGCGCCCGAGCTCTGCAGTGAGGACGAGCGGGACGTAATCGATCTCGGTGCTCGCCGAGCTCCCGTAGTCGCCTGAGCTGTAGTGGTAGCCGATGCTGACCTCGAAACGGCGATAGGGCGTTGGGCTCGGTGTGGGAGGACGGGGGGAATCCGCCGCCCGTACGGGACCGCCGCCCGCCGCAAAGGCGAGCAGGATCGACGCCACCAGCACCGCACCCACCGTCACGCCCCGCATGCCCGCCTGCATTTCTCACCAGCGTCCTGCTGCAAGGCAACGAGAACCGGCTGAGAAATGCAAGCTGGTCGCCGTCGAAGCGGGTCTCCGCGGCGGCGGGAGAACACTTTTCGAAAAAATGTGGTAAAAGATCCCACGTGGCCCAATCAGACGGCGAAGATCTCCCGGCCGCGGGACCGCCGGAGAGCCTGACCGGCGCGCTGCGGCGGCTCTTCCGGCCGCTGGCGCGGCTCCTGATCGCCCGCGCGATCACCTTCCCGGTCGCGGCCAACCTGTTGCGCGGCGTCTACGTCGACGTCGCGGTGCGGGAGTTCCCGGTGAGCGGGAAGCCGCAGAGCGACAGTCGGATCACCCTGCTGACGGGTGTGCACCGGAAAGACGTCAAGCGCCTGCGCCACCAGCGCCGTCTGGCGCTCCGGCCGCCCCGCGCCGTGTCGCTCGGCTCGCAGCTGATCGCCCGCTGGACGGCCCTGGCCGAGTATCTGGACGCGAACGGCCAGCCGCGACCGCTGCCGCGCCTCGCGTCGTCGAGCGGCTCCGAGTCGTTCGAGTCCCTGGTGCGATCGCTGAACACCGACATCCGCCCGCGTGTGGTCCTCGACGAGTGGCTGCGCCTCGGGATTGCGCGCGTCGACGAGCAGGATCGCGTTCACCTCGACGTGCAGGCCTTCATCCCGCGCCAGGGGTCGGAGGAGATGCACTACTACTTCGGACGCAACCTGCACGACCACCTGGCGGCGGCCGTACACAACGTGCTGGGCGAGCCGCGCCCCTTCCTGGAGCGCAGCGTGAGCTACAACAACCTCAGCGACGAGTCGGTGGCCGAGCTCGCCGAGGTGGCGCGCCGACGTGGCATGCAGCTGCTGCGAGAGCTGAATACTCTGGCGCTGCGCCGCCAACGGCGCGACTCCGGCAAGCCGGGTTCGTCCAACCGCTTCAACTTCGGCCTCTACCTCTTCGAGGAAGACGAGGCGCCAGGCAGCGGCGAGGAAGGCGACGATGATCGGTCGTAACCGCCTCACCTCGCTCGCCGTCACTCTCCTGCTGCTGCTCTGCTGCGCGGCGACAGCCTGGGGCGCGTCGCCCGGCCGTTGCGCCGGTGGCGGCCAGCCGCGCCCCGACGAGGGCGGCATCGGGGGAACGGGGCTGCGGCCGGCGGCGCCGGTCGAGGACGACGGCGGCATCGGCGGTACCGGCATCTCCGCGGCCGCGGACACGGGCATCATCGGAACGATCACCGGCTTCGCCAGCATCTGCGTCGGCGAGGTCGAGATCCACTACGACGACGCCACCAGCGTGCGCATCGACGGAGAACCGGCGACCGCAGCACAGCTCGCGGTCGGTCAGGTCGTGGAGGTCGTCGCCGGCACGTCCGGCTCGGAGCTCACGGCCCGGAGCATCGCCGTGCACCACGTCGTGGCCGGCCCGGTGAGTCGCATCGACGCCGAGCGCGGCGAGCTCGAGGTCATGGGCCAGACCGTGCGGGTGTCGGCGGCGACGGGCGGCGGCGGGCAAGCGGCGGCGGCCGACTTCCCGCCCGGCACCTTCGTGCAGGTCAGCGGCATGCGCGCCGCCGACGGCATCGTCGTCGCCTCTCGCGTGACGCGCGGCGAGACGCCGATCGCCCGCCTGGAAGGGCCACTGGCGAGCGCGCCGACGGGCGAGCTGCGGATAGCCGGGACACCGGTGGGCGCCGGCGGGGACATCCGCCTGTCGGCCGGTGCCGAGGTGCGCGTCGCCGGCCGCTGGGACGGCAGCCGGCTGGTCGCCAGCTCCGTCGAGGCAATTCCGCGCGTCCCGTTCGGCGGCCATCTCGCCCGGATCGAGGTCGAAGGCTACCCGACCCTCTCCCCGGGCAGAGGCCTGCGGGTCGGCCCGTTCCTCTTCGAGCTGCCGAGCTCGACGGCCGCCGGCGCGCTGTCGCGACTGGGAAGGAACGCGCCCGTTCGCGTGCGGGCAGCCATTCGGAATCGCCGCGCCGTCGTCGAGCAGGTCGACCCGGCCCCCGCGCGCCCGCCCCGCCCCGCCGCACGGCCGGATGGAGTGCACGAGAGGAACGACGGCCCCGCCGGGGGATCGGCGATGGAAGGACCGCCGCATGGCGTACCGGAGGAGCCGGGTTCGCGCGACATCGACGTCCCGCGGCACGCGCCGCCGGACGCTCCCGCCGCCGGCGCACCGCCGCGGCCCGCGCGTCCCGACCGAGCCGCGCCGCCGCCCATCGCGCGGCCGCCGCACATCGATCGACCGCCGCCGCTGCCACGGGCACTCATCCCCGAGCGGCCGCCGCGCCCACCCCGCCCCGGCAGGATTTAGGAAGACGGGTTGTCGGTTCTCCCCGCCAACCAACAACCCAACAACCAACAACCTGCTTCTCAGGGTGGTGCGCCGCGGGCGATCCAGTCGCGGATCAGCTGGATCTGGTCAGCGCTGAGCGGCGGCTTGTTCAACGGCATGCGGCTGCCGTACTCGGGCGGCGGACCCTCGACTTTCGAGATCAGGAGGCTGTTGTCGGGTTGCCCGGCGTCGACCCTCAACAGGCCTGCCGTGCGCGCCGCGAAGTTGAGCGGCTCGACCCCGACCAGGTTGCCGTACGAGGTCCCCTCTTCGAGGACGAGGTCTCCCGAGCGAGCCTGGGAGTTGTGACAGCTGGCGTCGAGGCACGTCGGGTTGAAGATCGTGCTCTGAATCTCCGCCAGTGTCGCATTCGGGTTCTCGGTCGCCGTCGGGCTGACCGCCGGCGTGTCGGTCGCCGTCGGCGTGGCGGTCGGTGTGTCAGTCGCGGTCGACGTGGCGGTCGGAGTCGGGCTCGGCGAACTGGTCGGCGTCGCCACCTGCGTTCCGGTCGGGCTCGGCAGGGCGATCGTCGGCGTGCTCGTGTCGGCCGGCGTGCCGGTGGCAGTCGCGGTCGTCGTGGGCGTGGGGGAAGCCGTGTCCATCGCAGTGGCGCTCGGCGTCGGGGTCGGGGTTGCGGTCGCCGTGGGAGGGATCTCCGTAAAGGTGGGCTCGGTGCCGCCGCCGGGCGGGGCGCCCGCATCGATCCAGGCGGTGATCATCTGAATATCGGCCGGCGACAGCGGATCCTGACCGAGCGGCATGCGGCTTCCCTCTCCCACACCGGGACCGATCAGCTTTTGCAGGATGAAGCTGTTGTCGGAGTGCAGCGGATCGACGCGCAGGAAGCCTTCCTGGCGGGCGGTCGGGTTGTCGGGAAGCACGCCGACCAGCTGGTCGTACGAGGCACCGGGAGACAGGTTCATGTTGCCGGCGCGCGACTGGGCGTTGTGGCAGCCGGCCGAGAGGCAGTTGCGGTCGAAGATCTGCTGCTGGATCTGGTCGAATGCGCTGCCAGTGCCGCTCGGCGGCGGCCCGTCTCCGGCACAGCTGGTGAGGGCGAACAGCGAAGCCGCGGCGGCAGTCGTTGCGGCGATGCGGCGTGTGATTCGCCGCGATGCGCACCCTCTCCGCCGCCGATCCGGCGCTCCGACCGGCAATTGTTCCTGAAACACGGAACCGTGACCCGGTGGCCGAGAAGCGTCAGAGGCCCTTGGTCTCGCTCACCTGGATCGACACCATGCCGTCGCGGATGAACTTCTTCCCCGTCACCTGGGCCTGCTCACCGGCCAGCTTCTTCACGTCGTCGTACGGATCGGGATTGTCGTGGTTTTCGATCAGCAGGAAGAGCGTGCCGTCGCCCGTGAGCAGACCGATCGGCATGCCCTTCTTGGCGCACAGCTGCGCGCAGGCGCGATGTCTCGTGCCCTTGCTGCCCTTGGCCAAGTAGCAGGCGAGGTCGACGACCTCGCCGCTCGCCGTGATCGATTCCTGTGCGGATGCCGTCGCGGGGCGCGAGATCGGCGCGCCCCACGCCAGGGCGAGCCACGCGAGTGCGAGCGCAGCGGTCTTGATCGAATCTTTCGGTCTTCTCATCGCCAAACCACTATCGGCGCCGGTGGGAGCTATGTCAATTTCGCCCCAGCGCAAAGCGTCTTCACCGGCGGGGCGCGCCTCTCGACCGGTCGAAGGCCGCGGTCATTCGGACACGGGTAGGTGCGTCCACCTTCCTTCGGCCAGCCAGCGAACGTAGGCCGTCAGGGCTTCGATGTCGCGGTCCTCGAGGTGACCGCCGTAGGCGGGCATCCGAATGCGCTGCCGCTCGAGAAAGTAGCGGGCGAGCGGGTCGTCGCGCAGGCGCGGGATCGTTCCGTCGCTGATCCAGGCGCGCAGCTCCTCGTCGTTCTGCACGAGATCCTCGAAGTCGGCCCCTCCGAAGCCGGGGATGTAGCCCTTCAGCGACCCCGGGTTCGGCAGGCCGCCGCTGCCCATCTCTCCGTGACAGGAGAAGCAGCCGTTGGCGTGGGCGATGTCCGCGCCACGAGCGGCCGGTCCATCCTCCGGGGCGAAGAGCTCCGAAGCGGCACGGACGAACGCGACCAGGGCGTCGACGTCGGCGTCGTCCACCCATCCTCGGTAGGCCGGCATTCGGATCGCCTGCGATTCCAGCTGTTTTCGGTACGATTGCTGCGCCCGCTTCCTCGCCGGGGCACCGTCGAGGATGTACTCGCGGATGTCCTCGTCGTCGTGGACGAACATCATCGGCGTGCCCTCGTTCAGCGACGGCACGGCGTCTCCCTGGCCGCCCGGGTTTCGCACGCCACCGCGGCCGCGCGGTCCGTGGCACGAGAAGCATCCGAGGTCTCGCGCGACGTCGCGGCCGCGCGCCACCAGGCTGCGGCGCGGCGGCGCCACCAGATCGCGCGCCGCCGGGTAGGCGAGCCACGCGGTCTCGGCGGCCAGGGCGGCGAAGAGCCCGGCGCAGAGCATCTTCAACCTTCGCTGCTCACCTCCGATCATCCGCGGTACCTTCCTACTGAACATCTCTGGAGGGCGTCACAGTTCCCGCGGTGAAGCGCCACCTCGGGCCGAGGAGGCGTGCGGCTTTCGTCAGAAGGCGATGCGCCGCATGACCCCGCGGGGCAGGAAGCGAATGACGAGCATGATCCAGCGCCAGATCGCCGGCGTGAAGACCTCCGGCGCACCGCGGTCGATCGCCGCGAGCACGACGCGAGCCACGCTCTCGGGCTCGCCGGCGAACGGCGGCGGCTGAAGCTCGGCGGTCATGCCGGTGTGGACGAAGCCCGGCTTGACCAGGATCGTCTGCAAACCCTGGGCGCGGAACTTGTGATCGAGACCCGTCAGATAGTGCGACAGGCCGGCCTTCGCCGCCCCGTACAGGATCACCGGCTTGCGGGCGCGCTCCCCGGCGACCGAGCTGAAGACGCAGAGCCGCCCGCCGCCCCCGGCGAGCAGGCGGCGGCGCGCCTGCTCGCAGAAGAGAATGGTGTTGGTGAAGTCCGCCGCCAGGAGCTGCTCGCACAGCTCGGGGTCCTCTTCCAGTTCCTCCTGCGCGGCGAAGAGGCCGGCCGTCACGACGACCGTCTCCAGTCCGCCGAGCTGCTCGGAGGCGGTGTCGAGCGCCGCAACGAAGCTCTTCGGGTCGAGCAGATCACAGTAGGCGGTGCCGACCGGATCGGGCGCGCCGTGAACGCGCAGATCCGCGGCGCTGCGCTGCAGGTCGTGAAGGTCCCGGCCGAGGAGGAAGAGCCGGTCCCCGCGCGCGGCCATCAGGCGCGCCAGCGCTCGCCCCATGCCCTTCGTGGCCCCGAGGAGCACCACCTTCACGGCGCGTCTCCCAGGACCCGCACCGACTGCGCGCTCTTCAGCACCGCTCCGGGGTCCCACTTGCGGCGCACGCGCGTCCAGGCCTCGAGGCGCGGCTCCATGGCGCGGAAGTGCTCGCGGCGCGTGAACGCGTCCTTGGCCAGATAGACGCGCCCTCCCTCGGCGATCACCAGCTCGTTGAGCGCGTCGACGATCTCCTGGGTCCGCCCGGTGACGGGAATGTCCAGCGCGTACGAGATCCCCGGGCGCGGGAACGAGATCATCCCCTTGCCCTCCCGGCCGCAGTCCTTGATCACGCAGAGGAACGTCGCGGCGCCTTTGGCCTGCAGGAGGGCGACGAAATCGCGGTGGCGTGGGTGGGAATTCGGCCCCGGCAGCACGCACTGGTACTGCGTGAATCCGCGCCTGCCGTACAAACGGTTCCAGTCGCGGAGGACGTCGAGAGGGTAGAAGAACGTCTCCGGGTGAACGATGCCGGTCTTGGTTCGCGCGCCGTGCTTGGCGTAGTTGAGCCAGTTCCCGATCCGCATCATCCACGGCTGCAGCAGCCCGCTCGGCAGGTACAGGGGGAGCGCCGGCGGCGCGGCGCCAGCGGGGTTGGTCGCGCGGCGCCTCGTGCGGCTCGGCCCAGCGCCCCTTCATCAGGATGCCGCGGCCGAGCTCGTCGCCGCGGGCGAGGAAGTCGGACCAGCAGACCGTGAACGGCCAGGCCTTCCCCGCCTCCTCGAGACGCGCCAGCACCGCCTCGAAGTTCTCGATGCGCTCGCTCTCCTGCCAGATCCACGGCGTCGGGATGCGCTGCATCCGGAACTCGACCTCGAGAATGTGCCCGGTCAGCCCCATGCCTCCCAGCGTGGCGCGGAAGAGCTCGGGCTCCGCCTGGTCGGAGCACTCGAGGATGCGCCCGTCCGCCACCCGCAGGCGGAGGGCGCGGACGTGCTCGCCGAAGCAGCCCGCCTGGTGATGGTTCTTGCCGTGCACGTCGGCCGCCACCATGCCGCCCAGGGTCACGTAGTGGGTGCCGGGTGTCACCGGAGTGAACCACCGGCGCGAAAAGAAGAGGCGGTTCAGCTTCATCAACGGAACACCCGCCTCGGCGCGCACCACGCCGCTCTCCGGGTCGAAGGCGAGCAGGCGGTCGGCGAGCGGGCTGGCGGCGACCGCGTCCCGCCCCGCCGGGAGGGAGGCGTCGCCGTAGGATCGGCCGAGGCCGCGCGTCAGCGGGACGCCGCGGGTGATCCGCTCCAGGTCCTCGGAGCGCCGTACGAGGCCTTCGACGACCGGGTAGTGTCCCCACCCCGCCAGCTCCACGCGCCGCGCGTGCGCCGGCGTCCCCACCTGCCCGGGGCGGGCATTCGACGAAACGGCGCCCTGGTGCCCTGCGCGCGCCCTTTCGGTCAGATCGCTCTTCGCAAATGCGTCCACGGCGCGCGATTGTTTACCTGCTCGGCCGGCAGGCGCAAGCGGATTTGCGGCGCGGCGCCGTCTCCCGGCTCCTCGCCGGGGCGGGCCGCTCACGTCTCCGCATAGCGGAACAGCCGCAGGCCGATCGCGAAGGACACCAGTCCGTAGGCGATCAGGATGCCGAGCTTGGGGGCGATCTCGAGCAAGGTGCGGTTGCGCATCATGACGTCCTGGATCGCGAACATGGACCAGGTCGTCATCACGCCGTTCGCCACCGCCTGCATCCACGGCGGCTGTTCGAAGAAGGGCCACCACAGACCGCCGAAGGCGGCGAGGACGAACACGGCGGAGATGCCGACCGGAATGATCTGCTCGCGCGTGCGCGCCAGGCCGGCGATGATGACGCTGAAGCACGCCATCGAGAACACGATGACGATCGAGGCGGCGAGCAGCGCGAAGTGGGAATTTCCGAGGGCGAGGCCGAAGACGAAGTGCCCGAACAGCAGTAGGACGAGGAGCTGCAGCGTGCCGACCACCAGACGCGCCAGCAGCTTCCCTCCCAGCACGACCGATGGACGCACCGGAGCGATGGAGAGCCGCATACTCGTTCCCCAGCTCTCCTCGTCGCGCAGCCCGAAGGCCACTCCGAAGATCATGCTCAGCAGCACGAAGGTGAGGCTGAAGCCGGGGACGTTCTGCTCCAGCGACGTGAACTTGAGCCACGACCCGGTCAGGCTCTTCTCGTCGACCTTCAGCAGCTCCTCGGAGAAGGGATCGCCGAGTGTCGAGGCCTCGCGATCGGCGAGCAGGAGCACGACCTTGATCGCTTCCAGCTCGGTCCACTGGGCGGGATCGGTCAGCAGCTCGATGGTCGACGGGCGCTCGGTCAGGTAGCGCTTGCTCATCCCCGCCGGCAGGATGAGCATCGCCGGGGCGCGGTTCTCCTTGCCCACCCAACGCTCGGCCGTCTCGCGGTCGACCTCGTGCACGTCGAGGTGTTTCTCGAACACCTTGAGCAGCGCGTTGGCAACCGGCCCCTGATCCTCGTTCACCACCGGGAAGAGGATGCTCTTGCTGCCCTCGCCCGACTGCGTCTCGGCGACGACGAAGATGATGATGACCGGAACGACCAGCAGGAACACCGCCGCCGACCGGTCGCGCAGGATCAGGCGCAGGTCCTTGAGGGTGATGCGCAGGAGCTTCACGGATCGTCGCCCTCTTCCCCGCCGCCCTTCGTGCTGCCGTACTTGCGCCGCATGCGGCCGAGCACGTTCTCCACCGACGACTTGGTGAGCAGCCGATCGAGCTGGCGGCGGAAGTTGTCGGTCAAGCTCAGGTCCTCGATCTGGATGTCGGTGGCCTTCCACCGCCCGTCGACGCGTTTCATCCGGTACGTCACGGCGAACTCGTCGCGCGGCGTCACGATGGAGGTGTCGACGCGCATTCCCCCGTCGAGCGGCGCCTCGCCCTTGTACTCGAAGTCGGGCTTCTCGAAGAGCAGCAGCTTCTGCACGTAGGTGCGCATGAAGAGCTCGCGAAACAGGTTCAGGAACTCCTTCTGCTGCGCCGCGCTGAAGCTCTTCCAATGGTCGGCGAGCGCGGCCCGCCCCATGGTGTCGGTGTCGAGGAAGTCCTTGAGCAGCTCGTGGAGGGCCTCGAGCTGCTGGTTGTGCGTGCGGTCGCTGTCGACGATGGCGCGCGCCTTCTCCAGGGTCAGGTGCGTGACCCCGAGGGCGGTGGAGGGATCGGGCGTCCCCGGCGGGGGCGTGGACGCCAGGGCCACGACGGCCACCCACAGGCCGGCCGCAAACACGAGAATCGACCTGCGCATGCGGTTCAGTCGCGCAGCTTCTTGCCGGTGAGCTGCAGGAACAGATTTCCCAGGCTCAGGGGAGCGATGTGCACCGAGACGTCCTGCACCTGGCTGCCGAGCGCCTGCTGGAGCGGAGCGAGAAGGTGCGCCGCCTTGACGACGTACATCCGTGTGACGTTCTCGCTGGTCTCCATGCGGCACACGGCCGGATGCCCCTGCAGGCGGCGCAGCGCGTCCGGAGAGGACAGCCCTCTCACCTCGACGACCTCGGCGCACCCCGCTTCGGACAGCAGCTCTTGCAGCGTGCCGGTGGCGATGATGTTGCCCTCGTCCATGATGCCCAGCCGGTCGCAGAGCGCCTCAGCCTCCTCCATGTAGTGGGTCGTGTAGAGGATGGCCGCCCCCTGGCTGCGCAGTTGGCGTACGATGTCGAAGATGTGCTCGCGCGAGTGCGGATCGATACCCACCGTCGGCTCGTCGAGCAGCAACAGCTTGGGTCGGTGCACGAGGCCCACGGCCAGGTTGAGGCGCCGCTTCATGCCGCCGGAGAACTCGCCGGCGTAGTCGTCGCGGCGCGGGTCGAGACCGACCAGGTGGAGCAGCTCGTCGACGCGGCGCTCCAGCTCTCTCTTCTCCACCCCGTACATGCGACCGAAGAAGCGCACGTTCTCCGCCGCCGTCAGCTTCGGGTAGATCGACAGGTCCTGCGGCACCACCCCGATCATCGTCCGCACCACCGCGACGTCGTCGCGAACGCTGTGGTCGAACACCAGGGCATCGCCCCCGGAGGGTCGAATCTGGGTGGCGATCACCGAGATCGTGGTCGTCTTGCCGGCCCCGTTCGGCCCCAGCAGGCCGAACACCTCGCCCGCCCCGATCTGGAAGCTCAGGCCGGCCACCGCTCGGATGGCGCCGTATTCCTTGCGCAGGTCGACGACGCTTAGTGCCGGCGGGGTCGTGCGACCGGGAGCGGGATGTAGTATCGAGGGCTCCGGCGGATAGGGGTGCAGAACGATAGTGGGGTTTGCCATGCTCATCGGGGGGTCGAATTGCGGGCGTCAGCTGCGGGTCATGCAAGCAGATTTGCCCCCAAGAAGGAAGGCCTCCGGCCGGGGAACGTCCCTTCCCTCGCCCGGAAGGAGAGGCAGGAGGACGATATGAAGCGGTCGATCGTGGCGCTTTGCGCCATGGCGATTCTCGGCGGCCCGGCGCGCGCCGCGCAGGCACCCGACACCTATGACCTCGGCCAGTGCATCCGCGCCGCCCTGGCCAAGAGCCCCGATGTCCACGCCATCTCGGCCGACCTGGCGGGAGCCCGAGCGCGCCTCGCCGAAGCGCGGGCGGGCCGTTTTGGGGAGGCCGAATGGGTGCAGGTGTTCGGCGTTGTCAACCAGGCGCACGGCAATGTGGTGTACTCGCCGGACTCGAAGAACGACTTCTTCAGCGGCCTCGGCCCCTTCACCCGCATCGAGTTCGACGTGCGCATCCCCCTCTACACCTTCGGTAAGCTCGATGCCGCCCTGGAGGCCGCGCAGAAGGGCCTGCAGAGCGAGCGGGCGCAGGGCGACGCGACGCGCGCCGAGGTGATCCAGAACACCAAGCAGCTCTATTACGGGCTCCTCCTCACCCGGATTCTGTCGGACATCCTGCACGAGATGCTCGACAACATGAACGAGGCGGTCGCCAAAACGGAGAAGCGACTCAAGGACGGATCGACGAACGTGACCGAGCTGGACCTCCTCAAGCTGCGCATCGGCAGAGCCAAGTTCGCCAAGGGCGTGCTCGAGGTCGACGCCTCGACGCGCCTGACTCGAAGCGCGCTGGCGCGGCAGGTCGGAGTCGAGAACGAAACGTCCTTCGACATCGCCGACCGGCGGCTGCAACCGGTCGACGTCGCCCTGCAGCCACTCGCGGACTATCTCGAGCAGGGCCCGGCGCAGCGCCCGGAGTGGCGCCAGCTGCAGTCGGGCATCGCCGCACAGACCGCCAAGCTCGATCTCGAGGAGGCAGGCTACTACCCGAGCTTCTTCCTGGCTACGGGCCTGCACTACGGAATCGCCCCCAACCGCACCGAGCAGGACAACCCGTTCGCCTACGACGAGTTCAACTTCATCGAACCGATCGGCGTCCTCGGCATGCAGTGGGATCTCAACTTCTTCAGCACCGGCGCCAAGGTGGCACAGGCGCGCGCCGACCTGGAGCGCTTGCAGATCAAGCGCCAGGAGGCGTCGAGCGGGCTGCAGCTCGACATTCGCCGCGCCTATTCGGACGTCGAGCAGGCGCAGCAGACGATCGACGTCGCCGAGCAGGGGCGCAAGGCGGCCCGCGGGCTGCTGATCCTCTCGGTGAGCAACTTCGACCTCGGCATCGGCGACGCCGAGGAGCTCTTCAAGGCGTACGGCTCCTATACCGAGTCCAGCACCGACTACTTTCGCTCCGTCCACGACTACAACGTCGCGGTGGGAGCGCTCGGCAAGGCGGTGGGCAAGGAGCTGACGAATCTGGAATACTGATCCTGAGCCATCGAGCGCGGACATGTCGCAAGCGGGCAATAGCGGCGCCAAGCGCGCCCTGATTCTGGCGGCGAGGTCGATCCTGCATCCCCTGGTGCGGCAGATGATCGCTCACGGTGTCACCTTCCCGGCCTTCAGTCGCCTGGCGAAGGAGGTCTACATCGAGGTCGGTACCCGGCATTTCACGTTGCCGTTCAAGAAGCAGACCGACAGTCGCGTCGCCCTGGTCACGGGCATCACGCGCAAGGAGATCGGCCAGATCCGCCGCGGCCGGACGCGGCCGTTCAACGAGTCCGCCGAGCTCGACTACGGCTTGGCGACGCGCGTCATCGGCCGCTGGATCGGCGAAGGGCGGTACCTCGATCCGGGTGGTCACCCGCTCGAGCTGCCGTACGAGACTGGGCCCGAGACGCCGAGCTTCGTCGGACTGGTCGGCGACATCGGCGGCGACATTCCGCCGCGCGCCGTCCTGGACGAGCTTCTCCGCGTCGGCGCGGTGGCGCTCTCGACGCGCGGCGACGTTCGCCTCTTGCAGCACGCCTACATCCCCGCCCGCAGCCCCGAGGAGAAGATCGCCATCCTCGGCGTCGACGCGGCCGAGTTCATCGCCGCCATCTCCCACAACATCGATCACCCGGGCGAGGAGGCCTTCCTGCAGCGCAAGGTCTACTACAACAACATCGGCGGCGACGCGCTGCCGGATCTGCGGCGCAAGGTACGCCACGCCGGCGCCCACTTCGTCGAGCAGATCAACCGCATCCTGGCGGCCGCCGATCGGGATCGAAACCCGCACGCGCCGGGTGGCCGCCGGATGCGGGCCGTCGTCGGTGTCTACTACCTCGACGCGGACCACGAGGAGGACGAGGAAGCGGCGTCGTGAGGCGTGCTTCTCGGCGGCTCAGTCGGGCCGCGTCGCGCCGCCGTCCAGCCCGGCGTGGCGGACGTTCACGGCACTCAGGTCGCCCAGCTGCGTTTTCAGAAACTGCTCGTACACACGCGCCTGGCGCTGCTCGGTAGTCGCGCAACCGCCGAGAAAAAGCCCCGCCAACACCACGATCGCCAGCAATCCTCGTTTCATGTTCCCCTGTCCCTTCGAGGGCCGCACCTGTTCGACTGCCCCGTCCCGGGCGACGTGCGGCTCTTTCTATCCAGTATCGATAAGTCACCGTTGCCACAAGATGGGTCATACATGAAAACTGCTCATGAATTGATAAGCCCGGCCGGGCCCGAAAACGAGCTCCGATCTTATCGGTCCGAGATCGTCCGATCTTATGGGGAGCCGGCTCTGCGCCACCGCCTCCCGGCTCCCTGGCTGAACCCACATCCGTCATTCCACGCGATCTTCATTCGGGAATCCATCCTCGCGCGCCCGATGCCACGCGCCCTGGAACCCCGCCCGAAGATTGCGGAGATGACGATCGCCGTGGGAAAACGGTTCGGAGTGAACGCAAGGGCATTTTCATTTTCTGCGGGCGCGCGAAGCTCATGGCGACTTCGTGGTGAGCTCTTCCTGTCAGATCAAGGCCGCTCATGGACGCTGCGCGACTGAACCTCGAGAATCGTGCCGCGGCGTTGAGGCGCATGGCGGAGACGACCTTCGACGTGGTCGTCGTCGGGGGTGGCGTCACCGGCGCCGGAACCGCTCTCGACGCCGCGACGCGCGGTCTGTCGGTGGCGCTGGTCGAGCAGCGCGACTGGGCGGCGGGCACCTCGAGTCGTTCGAGCAAGCTCATTCACGGGGGCATCCGTTACCTCGAGCAGCTCGACTTCGGTCTGGTTCGCGAGGCCCTGCGCGAGCAGACACTCATGCTGGAGCGATTGTGCCCGCACCTCGTCCGCCCCGTCCCCTTCCTCTTCCCGCTCAGCCACCCGGTCTGGGAACGGGCCTACGTCGGCGCCGGCACGCTGCTCTACGACCTGCTCGCCGGCCGCCGCGCCCTTCCGCGCCATCGCCACCTCTCCAAGCGCCGCGCGCTGGAGGTCTTTCCCGCTCTGCGGCGCGATGCCGTGGTCGGCGCCATCCAGTACTACGACGCCCAGGTCGACGACGCCCGCCACACGCTGGCCGTCGCGCGCACCGCGGCACTGCACGGCGCCGCCCTGGCCACGAGCGCCCGCGCCGTGGCGATGCTCGAGTCCGGCAGCGGCGTCTCGGGCATCCGCTTTCGCGACCTGGAGAGCGGCCGCGACATCGAGGTGCACGCGCGCCAGGTGATCAATGCCACCGGCGTCTGGACCGACCAGATCCAGTCCCTCGCGGGGCGCGGCGGCATCAAGGTGCGCGCCTCGAAGGGAATTCACCTCGTCGTCCCGCGCGACCGCATCCACGCCGACTCCGGTCTGATCCTGCGCACCAGAAGCAGCGTTCTCTTCGTCATCCCGTGGAAGCGCCACTGGATCATCGGCACCACGGACACCGACTGGAACCTGGACCTGGCCCATCCGGCGGCGAGCCGGCGCGACATCGACTACCTGCTACAGACGGTCAACGCCGTCCTCGCCCAACCCCTGTCCCACGCCGACATCGAGGGCGTGTACGCGGGCCTGCGCCCGCTGCTGAGCGGCGAGAGCGAGGCGAGCAGCAAGCTCTCCCGCGAGCACGCCGTCTCTCAGTCGGTCTCCGGCCTGATCAGTGTCGCCGGCGGGAAGTACACGACCTACCGCGTGATGGCGAAGGACGCCGTCGACGTGGCGGCGCGCGCCGTTCCGCACCCCGTCCCCCCGTCGTGCACGGAGGCGATTCCGCTCGTCGGCGCCGCCGGCTACCCCGCCTTCGTCAACCGCCGCGAGGAGATCGCGCGCGATGCGGGGCTCGGGGTCGAGCGGGTGCAGCACCTGCTCGAACGCTACGGCACGCGCACGACCGAGCTGATCGACTCGATCCGCGAGCGGCCCGATCTCGGCGCACCGCTCGAGGGCGCGGAGGACTACCTGCGGGCCGAGGCGATCTATGCCGCCTCACACGAGGGCGCCCTCCACCTCGACGACGTGCTGACGCGCCGCACCCGCATCTCGATCGAGACCTTCGACCGCGGCCTGGGCGCGGCGCCGGAGGTGGCGCGGCTCATGGGCGAGGTGCTGGGCTGGGACGAGACGACGATCGCCCGCGAGCTCCACCACTATGAGGCGCGGGTCAAGGCGGAACGCGAGTCCCAGGAGCAACCCGACGACCACACGGCCGACGCCGCGCGCCTCGGCGCCCCCGACGTCCGCATGGGGGATAGGGGCAAGGGGTTACGCTGTTAGGGGGTTAGGGGTTTGGCTAGGGGGTTAGCTGTTACGGGGTTACGCTGTTAGGGGATTGTTCCATCCCCTAACAGCCTAACAGCCTAACAGCCTAACCCCCTAACCCCTTAAACACCCTAGCCCCCAACCCCCTATCCCCTCACCCGACCGCTTTCATCTGCCGCAGCTCGTCGGAGACCGGATAGCGCTGGAAGACCTTCATGATCTCCTCCCGGGGCACGGCGAAGACTGCGCCGTTGGAGGGAATGGCCTCGGTGCGCATCCACTCGGGCAGATCGTTGTCCTCCGGGCCGAAGCCGGCGCGGCGATTGAACTCCCATTCGTCCTGCATGCAGTTCCAGCCGATGTCCGCGGCGTCCTCGAAGCTCAGGCTGCCGCCGTACATCAGGTTGAACAGCGTGCGGATGTCGTCGATGGTCGGCTGCTGGAACTGGCAGAAGCCGCTCGAGTCGCACAGCGCGTTGATCAGCTGCGCGTCCTGCGACGCCTTGGCGTTGTCCGCGACCGGCATGACGATGAGGCCGGCGGTGTGGTCGGCGCCCATCGCGCTGGTCGCGTAGGTCACGCCGGTGGCGTTCAGCGTGCGCGGCTCCCAGGCGGGGATTCCCTGCCCGCGGATGGCGGGGATGCGCTCGGCCTTGAAGCGCTTGCCCACCGCGACGACGCCGCGGCCGATGGTCTCGGCCAGCTCATCGCCCTTGTCGACCTTGTCGAGCAGCGCGATGGCCGCGTCGCCGTCGCCGAACGCGAGGGCGCCGCAGTCCATCGCCAACGCGATGGCGCCGCCGGTCTCGATCGTGTCGAGGCCGAGCTCGTCGCACAGGCGATCGATGCGCGCCACCTTGTCGAGATCGCCGATCTCGCAGTTGGAGCCGCACAGCGCGAGGGTCTCGAACTCGAGAGCCGAGGTGACGTAGTTGCCGTCCGCGTCGTTGACGATGTTCGAGCACTGCACGATGCAGCCGGTCATGCAGTGGTGCATGCCGCCGCCGCGCGTGGCGAAGTTCTGGACGATCTTGGCGCCGTCCAGCGCGTCGGCCTTGTCGAACTGCATCGCCCGCCGGTTGTGGGTCGGGAAGGTGCTCATCATGTTGGCCAGGGGGACGGTCGTGGAGGTGCCGAACTGAAAGAGCTGCGGGCCGGCCTTGTACTCCTTGCTGAGGTTGGCGATGTGCTCCTTGAAGGCCTTCATGTCCTTCGGCATGCGCGCCTTGGTGCCGTCGTCGTCGACGACGATGGCCTTCAGGCCCTTCGCGCCCATCGCGGCGCCGAGGCCGCCGCGCGCGGCGTGGCGCGACGGATGGCGCTTCCCCTCGTCGGTGAAGGCGACACTCGCCCCCGACAGGCCGAGCTCACCCGCCGGTCCGCAGAGAACGAAGGCGGCGCGGTCGGAGAACGTTTCCGAAAGCTTCTCGGAAGCGGCGTAGGTGCGCAGCCCTTTGAGCTCCGGGCACTCGCGGATCTGGTAGCCGTTCTTGTCGATCGAAACGAGATAACGCTTGTCGGCGGCGGCCTTGCCCTCGACGATGATCGCCCGGTAGCCGAGCCGCATCAGCTTCTGCCCGGCCTGGCCGCCCGAGTTGGCCTCCTTGATCCCGCCCGTCAGCGGGCTCTTGGCCCCGACGCTCATGCGGCCCGAGGTCGGCGCGATGGACCCCGACAGGACGCCGGGCGCGATCACGACCTTGTTGCCCGGCCCGAGCGGGTCGCACTTCGGGTCCACCTCTTTCAGGAGGATCTTCGCCGAAAGGGCGCGGCCGCCGATGTACGTCCACTCTTCCGGGAAGGGCTCTTCCTTCACCGTCAGATCGGTCATGTTCACTCGCAACATCTTGTCCATCTCGAAACCTCCGCTTCCGTTTGGGTAGCACGGGGTGCGACCCATTGAAAACCCCTTTGCGCCGATGCACGGCCGGCCGCGCGCGGCGCGTCAGGTCGTCGGCACGACCGCCACCTTCTCGCCCGCCAGCTCGCTGTCGGGATCCAGGCACAGAAGGCGCACCCGGCCGGTCGACACCACCTCGCCCGCCTCGTCGCGCGCCGTCGCCTCCCAGACCTGGGAGCGTCGGCCGCGGGTGATCGGCGTGGCCGTGACGCGGATCCGTCCGGAGCGGACGGCGCGGATGAAGCTGGTGTGGTTCTCCACCCCGACCACCGACTGGCCGCGGTCGCGCACGGCCAAGCCGGCGCCGGTCGAGCACGCGGTCTCCACCAGGGCGCAGTGCACGCCGCCGTGCACGATCCCGTACGGCTGGCGGTGCTGCGGCCCCACCTCGTACTCGAGCACCACCTCGTCCCGCGAGGCGCGCACCAGGCGCACCCCCATGGCGGCATCGAAGCCGCTCAGCGAGACTCTCGACAGGTCCCTCGTCGTTTCGTCGGCCATCTTGGAACCCTACAACGCAGGCGCGAGAAGGGCGAGACCGGCGCCTCATCGCCGCACGACCTCGCGTCGCTTTCTTGGGCTTGCACAGAAAGTCCAGCGAGCCCCCACTCGTCATTCCCGCGAAAGCGGGAATCCACGGCGCGGGGCCACCACCACCCCACCTGGATACCCGCTTTCGCGGGTATGACGGTTTGCATGCGCCACGTTTCCCACCACAAAAACCTTTTGTGCAAAGTCGCGTTCTCGCTCGCGACGGCGGGGCGTGATATTGGCTCTCCAAAACCGACGGAGGTCGAGCATGGCATTCGTGTCGTTCGTCGCCGCGCTGGCGCTGGTGGAATACATGATCCTTTCGGGGCTGACCGGGCAGGCGCGCGCGCGTTTCAAGATCGAGGCGCCGGCGACGACCGGCCACCCGACGTTCGAGCGCTACTACCGCGTGCAGCAGAACAGCGTCGAGCAGCTGGTGATCTTCGTGCCGGCGCTGTTCCTCTTCGCCACGTTCGTCCATCCGCCCACCGCCGGCCTGCTCGGTCTCCTGTTCGTCGCCGGGCGCGCCGTTTACGCGCGCAGCTACATCGCCGATCCGGCGACTCGCGGCCTCGGCTTCGTCATGGGCTTCGTCGCCAACGCCATGCTGGTGCTCGGCGCGCTGCTCGGCGCCCTGCTCGCAGCGCTCTGAGGCGGCGGACCGAGCGCGAGCCCGGCCCGCGGCGAGCGGGGGCGCGGGGCGTCTACTCGGAGTCGACGATCGAGTCGAAGAACTTCACCAGGTCGCCCTGGTGATCGCCCGAGTTGAAGGCCATCGCCGAGCGCGGGTGCTCGTTGAGCATGCCGGTGATCATGTACGGAATTCCGAAGCCCCAGCGCAGATCCTTGCGCAACGGCTCGATGTGGCCCTGGATGCACTGCAGGATCGGCCGCAGGCGGTACTTGGGGTTGTGGAGGAAGCCGATCAGCAGCTCGGTCTGGCAGTTGCCGGCGCCGCGGCCGAGACCGGCCATGCTGCTGTCGAGCAGATCCGCTCCCTTGATGGCGGCCTCGATCGTGTTGGCGTAGGCGAGCTGCTGGTTGTTGTGCGCGTGCATGCCGACCGTCTTGCCGCACGGCGCGGCGTACTTCTTGTACAGGTCGAGCAGGTAGTGCACCTGCTCGCTGTAGAACGCGCCGAAGCTGTCGACGAGATAGACCGCGCCGACCTCGGAGGCGCTCAGCAGCTCCAGCGCCTCCTCCAGCTCCGCCTCCGACACGGCAGAGGCGGCCATCAGGTTCACCGTCGTCTCGTAGCCCTTGTCGTGCGCGTCCTTCACCATGTCGAGCGCCACCGGCACCTGATGGATGTAGGTGGCGACCCGGATCATGTCGATGACGCTGTCCTTCTTGGGCCGGATGTCCTCGCGGTAGTCGCAGCGCTCGGCGTCCGCCATGACGCACAGCTTGAGCGGCGTGTCGTTGTCGCCGACGATGCGCCGCACGTCCGCCTCGTCGCAGAACTTCCACGCGCCGTAGTCCTGCGGCGAGAAGATGCGCTTCGAGCCCTTGTAGCCGATCTCCATGTAGTCGATGCCCGCGGCGACGCAGGCGTCGTAGACGGCGCGCACCACCCGGTCGTCGAAGCGGTGGTCGTTCATCAGGCCGCCGTCGCGGATCGTCACGTCGACCACCTTGATGCCGGGCCGGTACGATACCCACTTGTGGGCAAAGGGCTTCTTCGTCTCTGGATTCGTCATCGCGTCGATTGCCTGTACCCCGGAGAATTTTGCCGCCAGCGGGCGGGCAATCCAAAACCCATACCCTTGATCTGCCCCCTCGGGCAACTACCCGGCTTCAGGCGTCAGGCGGGCCCGGCCGCGCCGCGCGGCACGCCCGCACCAGGTTTCCCACCTTCTCGCCGATGCGCTCGTAGCGCCTCTCGGCCAGCCAATCGGAGCGGAAGACGCTTGCCCCGAACGCCACCGCCGAGGCCCCCGCCGCGAAGTAGGCGGCCGTGTTCTCCGCCTTCACGCCCCCGCAGGCGAGCAGCTCGACGTCCGCAAACGGGCCCTTGATCTCCTTCAGATAGCCGGGCCCGAAGCAACTGGCGGGAAACACCTTCACCATGGTCGCGCCCGCCTGCCAGGCGGCGAAGATCTCCTGCGGCGTCAGCGCGCCGGGAAAGACCGGAACGCCGCGTGCGGCGCAGCTCTCGACCACCTCGCGCACGAGCACCGGCATCACCGCGAAGGTGGCACCGGCATCCAGGGCCTGCTCGAGATCGCCGACGCTCAGAACGGTGCCGGCGCCGACCGCGATGCGGCCCCTCGCCGCCGCCACCATGCGGCGGATCAGCGCCGGGGCGGCAGGCGTGTTCATCGTGATCTCGATCGCCTCGAGACCGGCGGCGGCGACCGCCTCGGCCAGCGGCACGACATCGTCCGAGCCGATGCCACGCAGGATGCCGAGCAGGGGCAGGGTGCGAAAACGATCGAGGTCCATGGCCCTGCCGCCGTCCTACAGGAATGGAGGAGCGTGCGGAAGTGCTGACGTGTTGACGTGCTGATGTGTTGACGTGTTGGCGTGTTGGCGTGGGGAGGTGCGGAGCGCGCCGTACCTCAGGACGCGCCAACACGCATGCTCATCACGACATCAGCACATCAGCACGTCAGTACGTCAACACGTCAGCACGTCAACACCTTCACAGCGTGCGCCGAAACAGCGCCGTGGCGGCGCCCATCGTCAGCACGGTGAAGGCGACCAGCACGGCGAGGTCGAAGCCGATGGCCATCAGGCCGGTGTTCTTCAGCACCAGCTCCTTGAAGCCGTGCACCGCGTAGGTGAACGGATCGACGACGGAGATCGCCTTCATCCAGGCCGGAAAGGCGGCGATGGGGTACACCGCGCCACTGGGAAAGAAGAGAACCGTGTTGAGGACGCCGAAGATGGCGCGCGGGATGAGCGGATCGCTCACCCGGACCATCAGCAGGAACATCATGCTGATCAGCGCCAGCGAGGTGATGAGGACGAGCAACAGCATGCGCGCCAGTCGGAAGACGTTGAGCGGGTCCGGGATCCCCGCCAGCAGCGAGCCGAAGGTGACCAGGACGGTACCGGCGATGAACGCCTTGGCCGCGCCGGCGAGATTGAAGCCCATGATCAGCTCGTACTTGCGGATCGGCGTGACCAGATAGCCCTCGTGCAGGCCGCGCGCCTTGTCGTCGATGTAGATGATGCCGCCGCCGATCATGGCGGAGACGAAGATGGCCAGGACGATGGTGCCCGGCAGCAGGTACTGGACGTACGGCACGTAGGGGTAGATCTCGACCACCGACAGCGTCGCCACGGTGGACAGTCGGGGCGAGGACGCCGGCTGGTTGTAGGACCCGAGCATCTCCCCGAGCGTGCCCTGCAGGGTGGCGGAGACGAACTGATCGGTATTGTCCTCGATCAGCGCCACCTTCGGGTCGGCGCCGGCGAGCAACTTGCGCGAGAAGTGCGGTGGGATGTTCAGGACGCCGCTGATCCTGCCGTTGCGCAGGTCCTGCAGCGCCGCCGTCCGGTCGGCGTACGGGATGGTGTCGAAGGTGTGCGCGTTGGCGGCGACCGCCTGGAACATCTCCTTCAGCTTCACCGCCGGCACGCCGTGGTCCTGATCCACGACGCCGACCTCGAGGTTCTTCACCTTGCCGCCGAAGGCGTGCCCGAGCACGACGAGCTGCACCAGCGGCATGATCATGGAGACGATGACCAGCGTCGGGCTGCGCCGGAAGCGCCGCATGTCGCGTTCGATGATGGCCAAGATCCGATGCATGGAAGCGTTTCGTCGCGCCGGCTCACTGCCGGTTGTACATGAAGTCGGTGTTGAACTTCGCCGCCGCCTGCAGCGCGTCGCGCAGCTGGCGCCCGGTGTAGTGCACGAAGACGTCGTCGAGCGTGGTGCTCTGGACGGAGAGCGACACCACCGCGATGCCCGCCCGGCGCGCCGCCTCCATCAGCTTCCACGGTCGTGCGCGGGCCGTTGTCCGACGAGATGCGGAAGACGTGGTCGTCGCCCTTGACGTCGGCGACCTCGGGGAGAACGCGCAGCGCCTCCGCCCATCCCGCGGGCACGTCCGAGAAGCTGACCTCGAGAATGTTCTTCCCCGGGATCGAAGCCTTGAGCTTGAGAGGCGAGTCGAGGGCCACCAGCTTGCCGTGGTCGACGATGGCGATGCGGTCGCAGAGCTTGTCGGCCTCGTCCATGTAGTGCGTGGTGAGCAGGATGGTGAGATCGCGCTCGCGTTTGAGGCGCGACAGCATGTCCCACACGGCGACGCGCGAGACGGGATCGAGGCCGGTGGTCGGCTCGTCGAGGAAGAAGATCTTCGGCTCGTGCACCAGGCCGCGGGCGATCTCGAGGCGCCGGCGCATGCCGCCGGAGAACATCTTCACCGGCTTGTCCGCCCATTGGCGTGAGATCCACCGCCTCGAGCAGCTCGGCGATGATGCGCCGCCGCTTGTCGCGCGGCAGGCCGTACAGCTTGGCGAAGATGCTCATGTTCTCCACGGCGCTCAGGTCGAGATCGGAGGTCATCGCCTGCGGGATGACGCCGATGCACTGGCGGACGTCGTTGGCGGAGCGGACGACGTCGAAGCCGTTGATGCGCGCCGCGCCCGACGTCGGCGGCACCAGCGTCGTCAGCATGCGGATGAGTGTCGATTTCCCCGCCCCGTTCGGCCCCAGCAGGCCGAACACCTCGCCGTGCTGCACGTCGAAGGTGAGCGCGTCGACGGCGGTGAAGTCGCCGAAGCGCTTGGTCAGGTTGTCGACCTCGACGTCAAACATGGGGGTCCGGCGGCGGCTCGGCTCTCTCGCGGTGATCCGTCTCCACGGGCAGGGTGACGTACGCCGTCATCCCCACCGCGAGGTCGCGGTCGGCGTTGTCGCAGCGCAGGCGGATCTCGAAGGTCTTGATGTCGCGCTTGGTGCGGCTGACGTCGCGCTGCGTGGCGTAGTCGGCGTCGATGCCGCGGTAGAAGACGGTGCCCTTGCGCTCGGCGCCCGAGGGCAGGCGCACCGTCATCTCGTCGCCCAGGTGGACGCGGTCGATGTATGTCTCCTCCACGTCGGCGCGCACCCACAGGTCGTCGGGATCGATCAGCGTCACGATCGCCTGGCCCGGCTTGACGATCTCGCCCTGGAGAGAGGCGCGGACGTCGACGATGCCGGCGATCGGGGCGTGAATCTCGGTGTAGCCGAGCTGCACCTTCGCCTTCTCCGTCTGGGCGCCGGCGGCGGCCAGCCGGTGTCGGTCGGCCTCGAGGGCGGCGCGCCGCGCCGCGATCTGGTCGGCGCTGGACTTCGCCATGGCGAGCGACGCCTGCGCGGCCTGCACCTGCTTGTCGAGCGCATCGACGTGCGCCTGCCCGGCGTCGTGAGCCGTGCGCGCCTGGTCGTAGTTCTGCTTCGATTCGACCCCCTTGCGGTAGAGAGCGCGCTCGCGCTCGAAGATCAGCCGGGCGTTCTCCAGATCCGCCTGGCCCTGTGCCCGCTGCGCCTCGGCGGCCGCGAGGTTCGCCTCCGCCTGCCGGATCTGGTCCCTCGTCTGCGCCTCCTGGAACCGCAGGTCCGCCTCCGCCTGGCTCACCTGCGACGCCGACTGCCGTTCGCTATCCGCATAGAAGTCCATGTCGGCCTTCCACTGCTCCGGCTCGATCACCCCCAGAAGCTGCCCCTGCCGCACCGGATCGCCTTCCTTGACCAGCAGCTGCTGCAGTCGACCCTGCATCTCCGGCGCCGACGATCACGTCGTCGGTGGTGACGATGCCCGTCAGCACGATGGCGCGGACACGGCGGGTCGCGTTGTAGTAGAGGAGGCCGGCGAGCGCGACCGCGGCGGCGAGAAGGACGGGCCAAGAGCGTTTCATGCCGGGGGAGCCTTCGGATCGACGAACAGGCCGTGGCGGATGAAGTCGAGGACCTCCCGCTTGCGGCGCGTCAGGTTGGCGGCGGTGTACGCGTCGGAGTGACCGAGCAGGCTGGAGCACCGGGGCGGCGGAGAAGTAGAAGACGATGAGCCCGACGATCGAGATG
This sequence comes from uncultured bacterium, assembly GCA_963721115.1. Classification (GTDB taxonomy): domain Bacteria; phylum Desulfobacterota; class Binatia; order HRBIN30; family CADEER01; genus CAVRIA01. Next base: position 73,692 of record CAVRIA010000006.1, on the reverse strand, counting down.
GCCGTGTGGCGCGCGTCGGCGCGCCGGAAGTGGCCGTCGCGGACGCCGCGCTCGAGCAGCTTGTTGAACGCCGTGCTGCGCGGCACGAAGTAGCGGCGCACCAGCCGCTCGAGCGGCTTGCCGCGCGCCGTCATGAGCTGCTGGTAGAGCGAGGCGTAGCGCTGGCGGGCGCTGATGAAATCGAAGTACAGGCTGACGTACCGCAGCAGGACCGCGCGCGCGTCCCCGGGCGCGGACAACAGCTCCAGCGCCTGCCGGTTGAACTCGCGGAAGTGATCCTCCACCACCGCCTCGTAGAGGCCGTCCTTGCTCTTGAAGTAGTAGTACAGCAGCGCCTTGTTGACTCCCGCCTCGGCCGCGATGGCGTCCGTGCGCGCCCCGTCCAGCCCCGACTTGGCGAAGATCTGCTCCGCCGCCGACAGAATCGCCGCCCGCGTCTCCACGCTCCGCGCCTGTCGCGGCGCCGCTCCGTGTCCCGTGCTCTGCATTTCCAGAAAATTAACTAATTGGTTAGTTAGCAACGGCGGCGGGGCCGAGTCAAGATGGCGGGCGACGGATGTCGGCTGACGGGAAGGACCGGGTCGTCACGGCCCCGGAGCGATCGAGCTCGCGTCAGCCGGCGGCCTCACGGCGCGGAATCCGGCGGTGGAGCCGGCTCAGACACCCGCCAGCTCGCGGGCGATGCGACCGAGAAACGCCGCGGCCTGGGTGCCGTTGGCGATGCGATGGTCGAAGACCAGCACCAGCGCGGCGCGGGTCGAGTCGGGCTCGCTGTCGCTCAGGCCGATGATCGCCGCCTGATGGGGATACGGAATCGGCTGGAAGCGATGAATGCCGCGGCCGAGCATGGAGGTCAGGGTGATGGTACCGCCGCTCAGCTGCTCGGCGGTCAGGCGGCGGCGCAGGGCGAGGTACTGCAGGCCGCGCAGCTCCTTGGCGAGAGCGGCGGGCTCCTTGGCGGCGGCGTCCTTGACCACCACGACGTACAGATCGCCCTCGACGTCGACGGCGACGCCGACGTTGACGCGCGCGAAGAGATGAAGCTGATCGTCGTCGGTGACGAAGCCGTTGAAATGCGGGAACTCGACGCAGGCGCGGGCCACCGCGGCGACGAGCAGGTCGACCTCGGTGACCACGATCTTGCTCTCCGCCGCCAGGGCGCGCGCCCGCTCGCGCACCGGGGCGAGGTCGATGGTCCGCTCGAGATACGCGGCGGGAATCGCCGCGACGCTCTCCGCCATCACCCGCGCCACCCGCCGCTGGATGGCGCCGAGCGGCTCGAGGCGAAACGGTCCGCGCGGATCCTCGCGTTCCGCGTCGGCGGCGCGCCGCTGCGCCGCCATTTCCAGCACGTCGCGCTCGCGCACGAAGCCGCGGCCGGCGAACAGCGCCGGCGCCAGGCCGAGCTCGTCCATCTTCTGCCGCGCCTTGGCGCTGATCTGCACCGCCTCCGGAGCCACCTCCTCGTCGGCCGCCGGCGCCGCGTCGGGCAGCGGTGTATCCGGCCGCGCGCTCAGATACCCGAGCACGCCGCCGATCGGCACCTCGTCGCCCACGGCGGCGCGGCGGCGGACGTAGCCACGCGCCTCGGCCTCGATGGTCTCGACGGCTTTCGAGGTTTCGATCTCGCAGAGCGCCGCACCGACCTCGACCAGCGCCCCCTCCTCCGCCGACCAGGCGACGACGAAGACGCTATCGGCGTTGACGATCTCGCGCGGGACGAGGATCGCTTGCAGGTCGGAGGTCGGCGCCGCCGTCATCGCATCACGGCGCGGATCGCCTGCAGCACGCGGGCGCTGTCGGGCAGGACGCGCTCCTCCGCCGGGCGCGCGTTCGGAATCGGCAGCGGGTGAGCGGCGACGCGCGCGCTGCGCGGCGGGCGCTCGGCCAGCGCCTCGCTCACCGCCGCCACCACTTCGGCGCCGAACCCCCATGGCGCGGTGCCCTCTTCGACCACCACCAGCCGGCCGGTGCGGCGCACCGAATCGACGATCGGCTCGAGCCGCAGCGGCGCGAGCTGCGCCGGCACGACGTACTCGGCCAGCACCTCGTCGTCGCGGAACGCTGCGGCCATGGCGGCCTCGGCGATCTCGGTCATGGCACCGTAGGTGACGACGGTGACGTCCGCCGCGGCGCCCGCCGGGCGCCACACGCCGGTCGGATAGAGCGCGTCGCGCTCGCCCTCGTGTACGACCAGCTCGAGGCCGGGCGGTGGTTGCGGACAGAGGCGCTTGGCGTAGAGGATCTTCTGCTCCAGGAACAGCACCGGCCGCGGATCGCGGCGCACGGCGTGGCGCAGCAGGGCGCCGGGATCGTGGCGCAGGCTGAGGGCGACGACGACCAGGCCGGGAATGCCGAGGAACATCTTCTCGATGCTCTGGCTGTGCGTCGGACCGTAGCCGCGCCGGCCGCCGACCGGCGTGCGGATGACCAGCGGGGTCTCGACCTGCTCGTTGTACATCCAGCGGAACTTCGCCAGGTGGTTGAGAATCTGGTCGGCCCCGAGGGCGAGAAAGTCGCCGAACATGATCTCGACGATCGGCCGCCGCCCGCGCAGGCTGAGGCCGGATCCGAGCCCGATGATGCCCGCCTCGCTGATCGGCGCGGCCAGCACGCGTCCGGGAAACCGCGTCGACAGGCCGCGGCTGACCTTGAACGCTCCGCCGTAGGGATCGAGCAGGTCCTCGCCGATGAGCAACACGCCGTCATCGGCGGCCATGAGCTCGTGCAGCGCCGTGTTGAGGTGCTGGACGACGAGATGGGCGGGGTCGGGCACGAGATGGGCGAAGGCCGCGTCGATGCCGGGTTCATGGCCGCGCGCTTCGAACGCGGCGGCCTCGGCCAACGGGTCGATCGCCGCGAAAGGCGCCGCCTCGGCCGCTTCCACCGCGGCGTCGACGCGCACGCGGGCGGCGTCGGCCAGTGCCGCCGCCGGCGCACCGACGCGCCCGGCGAGCGCGACCAGTGGGTCGCGGCGGCGCTGCTCCGCCAGCTCCTCGGGATCGCGGTCGTCGTCCCCCTTGCTGTGCGCGGCGAGGCGATCGGTGTCGAGCACCTGGAAGAACGGCCGGCTCTCGCGGCGCACGCGCTCGGCGACGGTGCGCATGTGGGCGGCGAGGGCGACCGGATCGTCCGCGGCGCGCCGGTCGCTGGCGATGCCGAAGGCCGCGGCGCGGGCGGTCGCCTCGCCGGCGGTCGTGATCGCGGTCGGCGTCGACTGCGCGTAGCGGTTGTGCTCGAGGACGAAGAGAATCGGCACCTGCCACAGCGAGGCCAGGTTGAGGGCTTCGTAGACGGCGCCCTCGCCGAGCGTGCCGTCGCCGAGGAAGCAGACGGTGATCGCGCCGGTCCCGGCCAGCTTCTCGGCCAGCGCGACACCGGTGGCCACCGGCACGATGCCGCCCTGGACGCCGTTGGAATGGAAGTTGCGCACGCACAGGTGCTGGCTGCCGCCGCGCCCGCCGCAGACACCGCTCTCGCGTCCCATGATCTCGGCGAACAACGAATCCGGGTCGTCGGTGTAGACCAGGTAGTGGCCGTGGCACCGGTGGCTGGAGAAGATGACGTCGCGGGCGAGGTCGAGGGCGCCGACCACCGCCACCGCGCAGGTCTCCTGGCCGATGCAGGTGTGAGTGGTGCCGAACAGCTTGCCCTCGGCGAACAGCGCCAGCAGCCGTTCCTCCACCGCCCGGATGAGCAGCATCTGGGCGAGCGCCTGCTCGGCGGCGTCGCCGAGCGGCTCGCGTCGATCACGCGTCGCTTGGCTGGCCATGACGACTGATGATCGCCTCCATCTGCTCCAGCGAGGTGAGCGCCGGGACGTCCTCGGCTTCGAACAGGCAGCCGAAGCGGTCCTCCAAGGCGACCACCAGCTCGACGTGCTTCTCCGAGTCCCAGGCCTCGATCTCTTCGGGGCTGACCCCGCGCGCCACGACCTCCGGCGCGAGGCCGAACACGTTGCTCACCACCGCGATGATCTGGTGTCGTATCCCGTCACTGCCATTCATCGATAGGCCCGGTCGCAATCCAGGAACGTAATGTACCAATCGTCTGCGCCGTCCATGCCGGCCGGCAGGCGATGATACCAGAGCGGCACGGGTCGGCGCCGCACAAACCCGCAGGCGCGCGCCGCCGCGGCCAGCTCTGGCCGCGACAGGACGACCTCTACGTAGTCGGCGCCGGCGCGTCGCAGCTCGCCCACCGCGGCGGCGACCATCCACGCCGCCAGCCCCGCCTCGGCGCGCGGCCAGAGGAGATCGACGATCCGGCCCCGGCAGAGGCCGCGCCGGTCGCGGTCGAGCCGCAGAATCAGGTGTCCGGCGACCCCGCCCTGCCAGTCGAGAAGATGCAGGCGGTAGCCGCCGTCCGGGTAATCGGCGCAGAGCCAGTTCAGATAGGCGCTGTCGCGCCGCAGGATCGGACGCGAACTCAGCCGCGCGCGCCGTCCACACGGCGTCGTACTCCGCCGGCAGGCGGTCGACGGCGACCAGCGCGGCGCCCGCCGGCGGCGCGGCGGCCCGCGGCCGGCGCAAGGTGGCGGCGATGCCGCCAAACGCTCCCGCCAGCGGCCCGAGCACGGACGGCAAACGCTGCGTCGCCCACTCCGACCAGTAGCGTGCGCTGAGCGGCCGCACCCAGGTAGTGGGCAGCAGCGATTGCCGCCAGCGCAGGCGCGGCAGAATCTGCCGCGTGTCCGCCGAGCCCTGCAGTGTCAGCAACACCCCGGCCGCGGCCTCTGCCTTGCGCAACAGGCCGACCCCGACACCGACACCGCGATCGCCCTTCGTCACGTGCCAGTCGACGAACCAGGCCGCGGGGTGCGCCGCGCCGCCGCCGCACAACGCGCTGCCCATCATGCCGATGAACCCCAGCACCGCGCCGTCGGCCTCTTCCCAGTAGAACCCGGCCGGCAGCGGTGATGGCGTTCGCTCGTACTTCCACCGCCAGTGCCGTTCCCCGCGCGGCGTCGCTTGGCCGTCGAGGAAGGAGCAGAGCGCATCGGGAACGGTCTCCGCCAGTGCCCGGATCGGCATCGCCTAGCCCCTCGGCGCATCGGCGTCGCCGGCCTGTGACACATGCGCCCGCGCCTCATCGAGCGTCGCCGGCCGCAGGCGCTCGGCGCGCACGTAGGCGAAGAAGCCGTCGAGGCGCTCGTACAAGCTCTCGATGGCCGCCGCGGTGCGGTTGTACGGACTGCAACCCGGCATCAGCTCGCTCGAGTGGAAGGTCATATTGAGCACCGGCGCGCCGGCGCGACGCGCCAGCTCCGCGACGCGGCGCAGGCGCGGCGCGGTCATGTACGGATAGGGGCGCAACCACTGGGAGCCGAGGTGCTGGCGGTCGAAGGCGCGGCGCACGCGGCGATAGCGGCCGTAGAGGGCGCGCACGCCGGGCAGGTAGCGGCCGAGGGCGCTGTAGAACACGATCGTCGGCGGCAGCTCCCAGACGCGCAGCGAGCCGGGGCGGCAGACGTCCTCGCTCGACAGCCGATAGGGACGGCCGGAGGCGCTATTGAAGTTCGGGCCGCCGCTGCCTTGCGGTGCGCCCTTGCTCGGTCCCCAATTGATCCCCGGGCAGACGGAGGTATCGGCGCGGAAGCCGAGCTCGTCGAGCAGCGCCGCGTGACCGCCGTCGAGCCCCCAGCGGCCGGCCTTGTACGACACCGGCCGGGTGCCGTAGTGCCGCTCGATCGCCGCCACCAGTGTCGTCAGCTTGGCGCGCTGCACGTCGGGCGGGTACTCGTACGGGTAGGGGTGGTGCTTCATGTCGTCGTCGCTGGCCGGCACCAGCGGCGGCGTGTTCCACGGGTGGAGGTGGGCACCGATCTCGCACTCGCCGGCGGCAAGCCGCGGCGGCAGGTACTCGCGCAGGAAGGCATCCTCCGCCATCTCGAGCGTCATCAGGTAGGTGATCTTCAGCCCGGAGCGCACGCACAGCTCGTGGAAGCGCGGGACGAAGCGGGAGTTTTCCGTCGTCGCCACGCGCGGCCGCGCCCACTCGTTGTCGGGTTCCGTGTCCAGCGTGATGACGAAGAGAGGAGCATCCACCATGGTGTGCGATCCGGCCCGCGCGCGTGCGCCTGCTAGCAGGTAACCGAACCGCCGATCGGATTGCAACGCCGATGGCTCATCCCTATGCGGACGACCTCCGTCCAACCACCCGCGTGTCGCGGGCGAACACGACGACGCACAGCGCGCGTTCGGCCATGCGATTTCCCTCGCGGCCATTTCCGCTATCCTTCCCCGCGGGAAGGAGCGATCGCCCGCTGTGGGCAGTGATTCGCCGCTCGTGAGATGCTGAAAGCGATCTTGTGGGACAACGACGGGGTGCTCGTCGACACCGAGGGCCTGTACTACCGCGCCACGCGCGACGCGCTGGCCGGGGTCGGCGTCGACCTGACGCCCGAGCTGTTCATGCAGATCTCGCTGCGCCAGGGGCGCAGCGCCTTCGATGTCGCCGCGCGGCAGGGTGTTCCCGCCGAGCGAATCGCCCGCCTGCGCATCGAGCGCGACGAGCACTACAGCGAGATCCTGCGCCGCGGCGTGCCGCCGGTCGACGGAATCGAGAACGTCCTCGCCGAGCTGCACGGTCGGGTGACCATGGCGGTCGTCACCAGCGCGCAGCGCCGGCACTTCGACCTGATCCACCGTTCGTCGGGTTTGCTGCGCTTCTTCGACTTCGTCCTGACGCGCGAGGACTACGAGCATACCAAGCCCCACCCCGACCCCTACCTCACGGCGCTCGCCCGGGCCGGCTTGGGCGCCGATCAGTGCGTGGTCGTCGAGGATTCCGAACGCGGCTGCCTCTCCGCCACCGCCGCCGGCATCCGCTGCCTCGCGGTGCCGAACGAGATGACCCGCACCAACGACTTCTCGAGTGCGTACAGGGTGCTGTCGAGCGTGCGCGACGTCACCCGCGAGGTGCGCTCGATGCTCGGCGGCGGTTGACCCAGAGAGAGCCCTCACCGCTGGGAAAGTGGCTTGCCGCGCTGGGCACGGCTCGAGGGCTTCTCCGTCTTCGGACACCCGCCGGACCGATGCGTCTCTTGTGCTCGGTGTTGCGCCGTTGGATAGACGTCCATGCGCCCGACTGTCGCAAACCGGCCGTACACCCACGCCGGCATCTTCGTGCTCTGCCTGTCGACGCTCATGTTCGAGGTGCTGCTCACGCGCATCTTCAGCGTGACGCTCTGGTATCATTTCGCTTTCCTCGCGATCTCCGTGGCGATGTTCGGGATGACCGCCGCCGCCCTTGCCGTCTATGGGTGGCCCTCGGTGTTCGACGAGCGACGGGCGCCGCAGCAGCTCGCGTGGAGCGCGCTGTGCTTCGCCGCCTCCATCGTGCTCAGCGTTCAGGTCCACCGCGCCGTCCCCGTCGTCTTCTCCCCCTCGCTGGTCGGAATCGGCACGATGGCGCTCACCTACCTGGCGTGCGCGGTGCCGTTCTTCTGCAGCGGTCTGGCGGTGTGCATTGCGCTGACGCGCTTTCCCTCCCAGGCCGGCACGCTCTACGCAGCCGACCTCGGCGGCGCGGCGAGCGGCTGCGTGCTCGTGATCGCAGTGCTCGGCGCGTTCGGCGCCCTGGGTGCCGTGCGCGTCGTGGCGCTGGTCTCCCTGACGGCGAGCGTCCTGTTCGCCGCGGAGGCGGGATTCGATCGCGTGGCGCGAGCGGCGGTACTGGCGATGGCCGCCGCGGGAGGGCTCGCGCTCGGACTGATGCCTGCAAGCGATCCGAGCTGGTCGAGCGTGCCGGGCCGGCCGGTGCTCCACACCAAGTGGAACTCCTTCTCGCGGGTTCAGGTGACCGGCGATCCGCAGGAGCCGACCCCGCCCTTCGGGTGGGCGTTGAGCCCCGCCTATGAGCGCGCTGCGGAACCGCTGGTGCCGCAGCTCACGCTCGCCATCGACAGCATGGCGGGTACCGTGCTGACGCGCTTCACGGGAGACCTGGAGGCAGTGGATTACCTGCGCTACGACCTGGTGAACTTGGTTCACTACCTGCGCACCGACGCCAGCGTGCTGGTCGTCGGCAGCGGCGGCGGACGCGACGTGCTGACCGCGCTCGCGTTTCACCAGCGCCGCGTCGTCGGCGTGGAGATCAACGAGGACATTCTCGCGACGGTCAACGGCCGCTTCGGCGACTTCACCGGCCATCTCGATCGTTATCCGCAGGTGACGTTCGTCAACGACGACGCCCGCAGCTATCTGGCGCGCAGGCGCGACCGGTACGACATCATCCAGATCTCCATGATCGACACCTGGGCGGCCACCGCCGCCGGCGCCTTCGCGCTGACCGAGAACTCTCTCTATACCCTCGAGGCGTGGCGGCTCTTTCTCGACCGGCTGACGCCCTCCGGCGTGCTCACCGCCTCGCGCTGGTACTTCGGGAGCCTTCCGGCGGAGATCTACCGCATGACGGCACTGGCGTCGGCGGCGCTGCGCGCGCGCGGGGTGAGCGAGCCGCGCCGGCACCTCGTCGTGGTGCGCAACCTCGCGGCAGGCGATCGGGCCATTGGAACGATCCTCGTGAGCCCGACGCCGTGGTCCGCTCGGGATCTCGATCGGCTCGACGAGGTCGTCGGGCGGCTCCGGTTCGAGATCGTCGCCAGCCCGCGCGTCGCGCGTGACGCCACGATGGCGGCACTGGCGGACGGCGCGGACACGGGCGCGATCACGGCTCGGCTGCGGCTCGATGTCGCACCCCCAACCGACGACGCACCGTTCTTCTTCCAGATGTTGCGGCTGCGCGACGTATTCGACCCCGCGGCGTGGCAACTGGGGCGCAACAGCTTCAACATGCGCGCCGTCGTCGTTCTCGCCCTGCTGCTGGCGCTCGTCGCCGTCCTCACCGCCGTGTGCCTTATCGTACCGCTGTCGGCATTGTGGCGGGCACCCGCGGCCCGGGCCGCAATGCCGCTGGCGGTCTTCTTCGCCGCGGTGGGGCTCGGCTTCATGCTGATCGAGGTCGCCTGCCTGCAGCGCCTGATCGTCTTTCTCGGACATCCCACATACAGCCTCTCGGTGGTCCTCTTCACGCTGCTCTCGTCGAGCGCTCTGGGCGCAGCCGTTGTCGGCGGCGCTGCACGGAAAGGCGGGGCTCGCCGGCTGCTCTGGCTCCTGATCGCGGTCGGCCTCTCCGGGTTGCTGCTTCCGCACACGGTGCGGATGTTCGCGGGCGCGTCGGCGGGCGTGCGTATCGCGCTCGCTGCGCTGCTGATCGCGCCCGCGGGTTTCGGCATGGGGATGGCGGTGCCGCTCGGCCTCGGACTGGCATCCGAACGCGTGCGGGAGCTCGCGCCCTGGCTCTGGGGAGTCAACGGCGCCACCTCCGTGTTCGGCTCCGTGCTCGGAGTGGCGATCGCTCTCAGTGCAGGGATTTCCGCGGCGTTCTGGACCGGATGGCTGTGCTACCTGGTGGCATTCGCCGCCGCCGGTCTCGTCGGCGTAGTCGGGGAGCGTGCGTTGCAGCCGTCGTGCCGGGAGGGCTCCGCGGCGCCCGGGAGCGTCTGCGCTCGGTCCGCCCACTCGTCGAAAGGCCGCCTCTTACCTTGACGCTCGAGCGATCGCGGATACTATAGCTTCTCCACAACCGGTGCGCTCGGAGCCGCGACCGGATCGGGGGTACGCATGCGCGACAAGCTGATGACCGTGCTGTTGGTTCCCGTGCTCGTCTTTCCGATCGTTGTGATCGCCGCCGGCGGAGACCTCGAGCTCGTGTGGCAGGAGTTCAAAGCGTTCGCACGCGTACCCTTGGTCGTCACGGTGTACGCCCAAGGTCCGAGCCCGAGCACGACCGTAGGGCCCAGCCCAGGCGTGACCGTCGGGCCCAGCCCGGGCGTGACGCCCGTGTTCCCCGAGCCCGCGATGCCCACGCCGCTGCTGACGCGTTGGGGGTACATGTCGGCATCGATCGTCCTGGCTCTCATCGCGCTGTCGTCCTTCATGGGACGCAGGCGGGGCGCTCGCTCGAAGACGAGCGGGTAGATGCGGGGACGGAGGCGGTTCGTCATCCTGGCCGCCACCGCCCTGGCGTTCTACGGGCTGGCCGCCTGGCTGTTCCTCCTGCCATCGATCCAGCTCCCCCTCGCAGCCGTTGTCCGGCACCTGCCCCGCCCCGGACGACCTGCAGCGCCTGGGTGCGGAAGGGCGGATCCTCTTCGTTCCCCTCGCGGCGGTGCCGGAGCATCTGGTGCACGCTCTGTTCGCACAAGAGGATGCCTTCTACGATCACCGCGGCGTCAACTGGGCGCAGCTGGTGCGAGCCTTCTGGCGCGACCTGGGAGCCCGCACGTACGTCTACGGAGCGAGCACACTCACGATGCAGCTCGTGCGCGAGCTGTTTCTCGGCCACGACCGCAACCTCCTGCGCAAGCTGCGAGAGATCTGCTATGCGCTGCAGGCCGAGCGCCGGATGCGCAAGGACGAGATCCTGGAGGCTTACCTCAACGTCGTCCACTGGGGCGCGGGAATTCGCGGCGTGGGAGCGGCGTCGTGCTCGTATTTCGGCGTACCACCCGCGGCGTTGGACGCGGAGCAGGCGCGGCGCCTGGTTGCGATCCTTCCCAGCCCCGAGCGGCTCGGCCCGGCCCTCTCGGTCTGGGCCGGAGCCACCCCGGAACGGGCGCGAACCTGTCCGCGGCGGCCGAGGCGAAGCGGTGAGCACGGCAGCGGACCAGCGCGAGAACCTCGAGGTGGCGCAGCGATTGCTGGGCGCCGGCATCGTTCTGGTCGTGCTCCTCTTTCTCCCCGGCCTCGCGCATCCGTTCGCCGTGCCGAAAGAGGCGGTGATTCTATTGGTCTCCGCCTTCACCGTGTTCGTCGCTGCGATCGGGGGCCAGCCACGCGTCAGGCCGTGGCCGTGGTCGTGGAATGCGGCGCTCCTCGCGCTGGTCGCGGCCGTGACTGCCTCGGCCCTGGTGAACGGCTCCGGTCTGCTGGCAAGTGACGGCGCCGTGCGGTTCTGGGGCTATGCCGCCTTCGTGCTCGCGCTACGTCTGGCGTGCCCCGCGGAGGCGGACACGCGGCGGCTCCTGCGCCTCATTGCCGGTCTGGGTGGCATCGAAGGGTTGCTGGTGGTGCTCCAGGTGCTCGCCGGGCACTACGTGTTCGATTTTTCCGCGCTTCCGTCCGTGAAGTGGCAGAGCTTCGGCACCCTGGGGAATCCGAACTGGGTCGGCGCCTTGCTCGCGGCAACGCTGCCGCTGGCCGTTGCATATGCCGAGGGGGCCAGTGGCGGAGAACGCCTCCGCTGGCAATTGGCGTCGGCGGCGATCCTGACGGGACTGATCCTGACTTTCTCGCGCGGCGCGTGGCTGGCGGCGGCCAGCGGCGGAGTCGTGCTGGCCGTGCTGTCCGGCGGCCGGATGGCGCGCCGGCTGTTGACGACGTGTGCGGCGGCCTTTCCCCTCGCCGCCGGCGCGGCGCTGGCCCGCTTCGGCGGCTCGGACCTGGCCGGTGCGCTCACGCAGCTGCCTCGATGACCGGCCGCTGGCGGATGTGGGGAATCGCGACGCGTCTGATCGCTGCCCGTCCGCTGCTCGGTTGGGGGCCGGGGCGCTTCGCCGCCGTCTATCCGGCGTTCCAACGCGCCTCGCTTCGCAGCCACCCGCCCGCGATCGCCGTCACCGATCTGACGAATCATCCCCACAACGATTACCTGCTCCTCAGCGTGGAGGCGGGCCTCGTCGGCCTCGCGGCCCTCCTCGTTCTGCTCGCCCTAGTGCTGCGCCACGCCGTCGCGCGCGGCGCCCGAAGGGAAACCGCGCCCCTTGCGGCAGCGCTCGTGGCGCTGGCGGTTCACGGGTCGTCGACGTCTCGCTCGATCTGCCCGCGACCACCGGCTCTTATGCCTGCTCGTCATCGCGGAGCTGGACGACAGCGCTCGCCTGCCGTCCGTTTCGCCACGAAGCCTGTCCGCGATCGAGAGGCTGGGCCTGGTGTTGGTGATGGCGCTCGCACTCGTACAGAGCGCTCGCCTTCTGCTCGTCGACCGGTGGCTGCAGGGGGCCCGCCACGCCTGGGTCGCCGGCCGGCCGGCGGAGGCAGAGCAGCTGGCGCTGCGCGGGCTCCGATTCGACCGGCAGATGGCGAGCTCTGGGAGGTCCTGGCTTGCGCTCGCCTGCGACTCGGAGACGACGATGGCGCGTTCGCAGCAGCGCTCGAGCGCATCGGCGCGGTCCACGGCGGAAGACATCTACATCACCGCCGCGATCGAGCGCCGCCGCGGCCGCCACGAGCAGGCGATCGAGGAGCTGCAGGCTCTCCATGAAACCCTCCCCGGCCTTCTCCGCCCGCGCGTGCTCCTCGCCGAGACGTACGCCGAAGCTGGACGGTACGACGAGGCGCGGGCGATGCTTCTGGAGGTCGTCGGCATGCGCTCCAAGCTTCCCTCCGCCGACGAGCGCGACTTGCGCGCTCGCGCGGCCGAGCTCCTCCGGACGCTCCCGCCGCCGTGACGCCACTCGAGTCCAGGAAAGAGCGCGTCGCGCCGACGCGCCTGAGATGGGAAGTGCGAGTCCTTCTCGGCATGATCATCGCGGCGAACGCGGTCCTCCTCATCCCCTACGGGCGGGCGCTGTGGTGGCTGCACGTGTACGGCACGGTACCGCGGCACTACGTAGTGCCCGTCAAGGCCGTCAGCCGGCAGGCGCTGGCGCCGTCGTTCGGCGCGCCGCGCTATTTCGGACCGCATGAAGGAATCGACATCCCGGCTCCTGCCGGCACGCCCGTCCTCGCCGCCGCCGCCGGCGTGGTAATCGGCAACCGCCGGACGGCGATCGGCGGCAACGTGCTGTGGGTCATGGGGACGGGACGGCGGCTCTACTACTACGCGCACCTGCGCGAGCTGGCGCCGGGGATGCACATGGGGCGGCGGGTCGCCGCCGGCGAGCGGATCGGAAGCGTGGGGAACACCGGCGATGCCGCGACGACCCCTCCGCACCTCCACTTCGCCATCTACGAGGTGCGCTCGCAGTTCTACCCGATGCGCTACCGTCCGATCGATCCCTATCCCCTGCTGGTCGAAAACGATCGAACATCGCTGAACCGCGCGCGCTCACCCGCCACCGAGATTACGGCGTCGCGAGCGGTGGCACGGCAATGACCTCTTCCGCGCCAGGAGACGGGCCCAGTCGAGGCGACTGAAATGGCGGCGCGCGTTGGCTCCCGGGCACTCGGTATCGGCGAGGTCCCCGTGCAGAAAGATCGCCGAGAGGGTCAGATTGTACTGGTCCGCCTTCATGACGACGAGGGCGATCACCGCGTCCATATGCGCCTCCGTCGGTTCGAGCTTCCAATAGTTGCCGAGCAGGGCGATGCGGACGGCGTCGCCCGGGCCGTATTCGGTGTGCGTATCCCCAGCGTAGCGATCGCGCCGGCCGACGAAGACTCGCCCGTCGCGGTCGACGAGGTAGTGATACGGGAGGTCGGACCATCCGTATTTCTCGCGCACGCCGCGCAGCAGCGCGCGCACTTTCTCTTCGCCGCTCTGTCCCGGACGATAGTCGACGGCGTCGTGGTGGATGACGATGCGGCGGATCTGCTGCTGCGGCAGCTCGTACGGTTGCGGGACGGAGGTGTCCCACGCCGCCCGGGGTACGATCACCAGCGGTCGTCGCGCGCCGCAGCCGGCGCCCGCACCGAGTCCGGCTAGCCCCAGGATCAACCACAGACCGCACCGCAATTCGGACAGCGGAGATGCAATCCTTCGATGAGCACGCCAGACCGATTGTCCCGCCTGCTGCCGGCCGTGATCGCCGCCGCCTTCGGCGTCTATGCGAGCACCCTCAGCCAACACCCGAGCTGGGATAGCTTGCGCTACGCCGCCTCCATGGCGGCGGACGCGCCGGGTGAGCTGGCCAGCGCCCACCATCCGCTCGGCGGATTGATCGCCTACGGATTGCATCGTGTCGCGACTCTCGCAGGCCTTGGTATCGAACCGCTCCGCGCACTTCAACTGACGAGCGCCGCATTCGGTGCGATCGCCGTGGCGGGGCTGTGCGCGACACTGCAGTTCGCCGGGGTCGGAGCCGGTGTGGCAACCGCAACCGCGGCCGGCCTCGGTGTCTCCCTGGCGTTCTGGAGAGTGGCGACGGACGGCGAGGTCTACGCCGTCGGCGCGGCGGCACTGGTCCTTGCTTTCTGGGCTCTCCTGCGTGTCACGCCCGAGTGCAGGGGGCGGGCCGTTGCCGCTGGGGCGACCGCCGCACTCGCCATGCTCGGCCATCAGTTCAACGCGGTCGCCGTGCTGTGGACGCCGCTCTGGTTCTGGCGGCGCTGGCGCGCGTGGCGCCCGGTGATCTCCTACGGCGCCGGCTTCGCGCCGGTCGTGGCGGGCGGCTACCTGCTTGCGTGGTGGATCTCCGGCTGGGGTCGCACGGCGTACGGGTTCTTCGCATGGTTCACGCACTATGCGCGCCTCGGGTTTCACTTCCCGCCGTCGGATCCGGTGCGCGGCGCGCTGCAGGGAATCGTCGCCAGCCTCGTGCCCCTGCCGCCGCTCGGATGGCCGGCGCCGGATGGCTGGCTTCCGCTTCTCGTCGCCGCCGTCCTCGCGTTGGCCGCTCTGGCGCTGCTGTGCGCGGCCAGCTGGCGCGCGGCACGGAGCGACAGAGAGAGCCGGGGCGCGGGCCTGGCCGCCCTCATGGCGGTGAGCGCGATGGTACTGGCGGCCTGGTGGGAGCCCGAAACGCTGAAGTTCTGGGTACCCGGGCTCACCTTTGGCTGGCTGGCGATCGGCCTGGGGCTCCGCTCGGCGCCGGCGTGGCAGGCCCGCGCGCTCGCCATGACCGCCGCGTCGCTCGGCGTACTGAACTACGGCGCCGCCATCCGACCCCGGACCGACGCCGCGGCCAATCCGCTGCCCGGCGCGGCTCGTGCCATCGCCGCCGTCACGGCTCCACAAGACCTCATCATCGTCGCTCCCGATATTCTCGGTCCCTACCTCTCCTACTATGGAGCGCGCGCCCACGTCACGAACCTGTTCGCGGTTGCGATCGAGGCCCGTCAGTGGGAGCAGACGGTAGGCGAGCGCCTGCAGTGGCTCGTCTCCGACACGGCGGGGCGAAACGGCCGCGTCTTCATCATGTCGAATGCGCTGACGATCCCGCCCGAGCGCCGCCGCTTCGTTCCTCGACTTCCCCCGACCGTCGGAGACCTGCTCGCGCCGCGGACCCTACGCCCGGTGTTGGCCCTTCGCGCCGGGACGGCGCGATGGACCCTGTACGAGGCAATCGCCTCCCCGTCATTGCAACCGCACAGACGCAAAGCTCGTCCCGCGACCCATTCGTTCGGAGCCGATGACTCCAGCAGCTTCGCGAGGCACATGTTCAAGTTCAAGTTGGCCGCCGCGTGCATGTCGGTGTTCTGAGCCTCCTTTCCCCACATTTGCCATTTGCCATTTGCCCTGCTCCTCGCACCGCGCACTTGCTCCGAGACCGCGAGTGATGTTCTCGTCCTCTTCGCGAACGAGCAACCGGAGTAGCCGGCAGTGTACGCTCTCGTGGAGATGACAGCTCTCGCCGTGTTCGAGCGGGCCTGGCACCGGCCGGACGAGCCTGCGTATTGTCGAAGCGATGGACGACGATTCCAATCTTCCCTTGTTCAGCGGCCCCCACCTGCCGCGCTTCCGCTTCGAGAAGGCGCTCGACCGCTTGGACCTCGAGGCCGCCGTGGAGGATGCTCCGGCGGAGTGCCGCGACGGTGTCGCTCGAATGGCGGGCGTCCTGAAGGGAAAGAGCCCGGCGCGGGCGGATCTCGACGCCCTGCTGCGCTGCCGGCAGCCGGCCTGGCCACCGATTCTCGAGAGAACCTGGCAGAGGCTGGTCGGGCGGCGCCTCGACACACACGGCATCCCTGGCACTCTCGACGGCGAGCCGGCAGCCGCGTTTCTCCTTCGCGGCGGCGAGGAGGCCCGCGCCGAGCGGTCGCTTCGCCGCCACCTCTCGCATCATCGCCGCGACGCGAGCGCCTGGGAGCTGATGGTACGCTTCGCGCCGGTGCTCGCCGCGGTGCGCTGCGCCTTCCACGGCGGCGCGGTGCTCGACGCCGCGGGAACGGTCCTCGACCTGATACGCGAGGACGAGATCGAGCCGCCCGGTCTCTGGCTATTGCCCTATGCGTGGTTCACGCGCGACGTCGATCTCGGCGACATTCGCGACGCGCTGGAGGCGGAAGGCGTTCTCACCCGCCCTCCTCTGACCATCCCCGGCGATGCCCGCGCCTTCGCCTGGTATCTCCTCGACGCCGGCGGCCGCCCGTTCGGCCGCGACTCCGTTGGTGTCGTCGAAGCCCGCGAGCGCTTGCAGCGCATCAGCCCCGTCGCCTTCCGCCGTTACCTTGCGCGCATTTGATTCGAGGCCCATCCGACAACCTGTCATGCGAGCGTTCCATCTCCCGCTCGGGGAGACGATCAGGACGAGGGGGATGCTTTGCTTCGCGGCTTCTTCTCGTCCAACAGAACGAACCCCGGAAGGTTGGCCGCAACGAGGGCGCCTCGAACGGCGGCGGGGAGGTGGGGCGCAGCAGTCTTCCCGTCGACGACGCGGGGATTGCGCAGAGCGTGTCGCCTGCCCAGGCGTTCGAGCTCGCCACCCTTGGCGTGCACGATGTTGCGCGCCCAGTCGACGTCGCGCCCGTAGGTCATCGGGATGACGAAGCCGCCGGCATGGGCGAAGGCGACGACCGGTGTCTTGTACCTCTTCCCGCTCTTGCGGCCGACGTGGTGGACGACGGCCAGAGGCGGAACGACCCGGGCGAAGGTGCCCAACAGCCGGTTGGTGAACACGCGGTTCACCCTGCGCAGAAAGTGCGGCAAGTGCATACCGGAGAGTGTAGCGCAGGTTGTGGCCAGCACCCAAACGCACGGATGCCGGCCACATCGTGGCGAAGGCCGGCGGGATCCCTTTTTGACGAGCGCGCCCCGCACGGGTCGCGCCGGACGGACGGCCGCTACTCGACCGCGTGTGTGGCGAGGAAGTCCTCGGTGGTGTTGGCGCGCGGGAAGGGCTCGTCGGGAACGGGCACGCCGAGGGCGGCGCAGAGCGGAGCCCAGCCGTCGGCGGCGCGCCACTCGAGCAGCCGATGGGCGGGAATCCGCTCGCGCACGCGCGCGTTGTGGCGCTCGAAGGCGGCGATGCATGCCTCGCGGTCCTCGAGCGCGGCGGTGAAGCGATTGGCGAACATCGCATCGACCATGGCGCGCCATTCGTCCCGCGCTTGGCTCGATGCCGGAAAGATCGTGGCGTGCACGCTGCGCCACCAGGAGTCCGCGTCGCGCAGCGACAGGAGCACGACGGCATCGGGGAAGGCCTCGCTCAGCTCGGGCCAGAACGCGGCAACCGGCCAGTCGACCGCCGCCGCATAGCCATCCAGCAGCTCGTGCCAGTCCGGCATTTTCCCCTCGGCCGCCGCTCGCCACAGGGGCACGTGCTCCGGACGCTTGAATACCTCCGCCATGTGGTAGCAGGGCCCCCCGAGCAGGCGCTCGAGCGCCACCTTGAGCGACATCGTACCCGTACGGCCCACCCCGGCCCCGATCAAACGCAACGTCATCTCCGATCCTCCGCGCGGTCTTCCGATGCGAATGCCGCGGCAGCCAACCCTATGCCGAGCCTGGGCCTTTGTTTCCTCTCCACGCTCCAACACTTCAGCACCCCAACACTTCAGCCCTCAACACTTCAGCCCTTCATCACTTTCCCGCGCTTCAGCGACCGAGGCGGCGGACCGGGTCGCGGCCGTCCCAGTCGCACGCCGCCGCCTCGACCATCTCGATCAGGCCGCGCATCGCCTCGGTGCTCTCCCAGACCTCGATGAAATGGCCGAAGGTGGCGAGCGTGTCGTGGTAATTCACACGGCAGAGGCCCGGCAGCGTGAGCGCCCACGCCACCGGGTGGCCGAGCGCGGCGAGGCGCTGCGATTCCCCCTCGAAGTCGCGGGCCAGATAGGCGAGATGATGCACACCGGGCCCCCGTTCCCGGTAGATCGACGGCGCCTCTCCGTGCGGCGCGATGAGCTCGATCTGCACGCCGCCGGAGTTGCCGATGGCGAGCGAGAGATCCGCTTGCACCGACTGTCCGCGATAGCGGACGTCGGCGATGCTGGCGCCGTCGATGCGGAAGAACGGCCCCGCCCGCACGACCTCGACCCAACGGGCAATGGCCGCGTCGAGGTCGTCGACGACGTAGGCGATCTGCTTGATGACGCTGTGCTCGACAGACATGGATTCGCTCCTCTCACTGAACCTGGATCAAACCTGCTGCGGCAGCTCCGACAGCTTCCCCTCGTGTGTCCTTTGGAAATTCGCCCCCGTGCGCGCTTCGCGCTCCGATGGGCTCGGCCCCACGAGCCAAGCCCGCTTGGCCTCCTCGCCCTTTTTTCCATCAGTCTTCGGGCGTGCTCAGCCCATGACGACTCCTCCGAAAATAGATCGGCCGTCCAGCGTTTCCGCTCTTGGCTTCGTGATCTTCGTGTCCTCCTCCGAAAATAGATCGGCGTCGCCTTCGTCCAGCGTTTCCCCTCTTGGCTTCATGATCTTCGTGTCCTTCGTGGTTGCCTTTTTCATGCGTCTTTGGGCGTGCTCAGCCCATGGCGAACTTCGTGGTGAATTCCTTTCCGTCGGACCGAGGCTGGCTCTCGTCATTACGCCTCATCACTCCTCCGGCACGAGCTCCCAGCGGTCGTCCGAGAACGGGCTCCTTCGAATCTGGCCGCGCCTCGCGCCAGTGGGATCCTCGAGGCGGTACTCGCCGTCCCGGAACGGATCGGGGCGGATCGTTCCGGTGTGCTCGCCGTCCTCGCGGACATCGAGGTCTCCGTCGCGGAACGGGTCCTCCTCGATCGTCGCCTTGCGCCGTCCCTGCAGGTCGCGGAGCTCGAGCTCGCCGGAACGGAAGGGATCCTCGCGTACCGTGCCCACTCGATGGCCGTTCTCGATCACGTCATACTCGCCCTTGGCGAATGGGCTCTCGCGGATGGTGAGCTTCCCGTCGCCGGCGAGCGCCGGCGAGGCGAGGAGACAGAGGCAGAGGAGCGCGACGAGCATCATGTGCAATGAAACCACAGTCGAACGTCGATGAACACGAGCGGCCGTGCGGGCTTCAGAGCGAACGCGTCGCTCTTCAGAGAACGAACCACGGATGGACGACGACGTCGTCCTGCACGAAACGTCGGTCGCCGCCGTATACGAGGGCCGACGCCGGGCGGCCGCGGGCGAGCCCGCGCCAGTAGCGCAGCCCGTCGAAGAAGTCCTGCGCGATCGTCTCCGCCGACTTCGCCTCGATGCCGAGCCGGCCTTGGCCCAGGTCGACGACGAAATCGACCTCGTGCCCCGTCGAATCGCGCCAGAAGGACAGCTCCGATGGCTCGCCGCGGTGGAGGAAGTTCTTGTGCAGCTCCGAGAGGACGAGGCTCTCGAAGATGGCGCCCCGCTGCGAGTGGTGAAGGATCTCTTCCGGCGAGCGTATTCCGAGCAGGAAACAGAGCAGACCGGAGTCGAGAAAGTAGAGCTTCGGGCTCTTCATGAGGCGCTTGCCGAGGTTCTCGTGGTGCGGCCGCAGGAGGAGGATCAGAAAGCTCGCCTCCAGCACCGAGAGCCAGCGGCGAGCGGTCGTGTGGGTGATGCCGCAATCGGAGGCGAGCGACGACGAGTTGAGGAGCTGGGCGTTGCGCGCCGCACACAGGCGTACGAAGCGACCGAACGTCTCGATGTCACCGACGTTCAGGACGTTGCGAACGTCGCGCTCCAGGTAGGTCTGATAGTAGTTGGCCAGCCACTCCCGCGGCGGCAGGTCACGGTCGTGAATGCGCGGATAGAAGCCGGTGAAGAGGGTCTCGGCCAGCGGCCGGGCGGGCCGCCTCGGGCGGTCGCGCACTTGCGCCCCCAGAGAGGAGAGGTCCGCAGCGGCACGGCGGCCGAGCTCCGCTTGCGAGAACGGAAGCAGGTGCAACACGGCGCATCGACCCGCCAGCGATTGGGAGACCGCCTGCAGAAGCAAGAAGTTCTGGGAGCCGGTGAGCACGAAGCGACCCGGATCGGAGCGCTCGTCGACCGCCACCTGGATGTACGAGAACAGGTCGGGAGCACGCTGCGCTTCATCAATGATGACCGGCTTCTCGAACTGACCGAGAAAGGCACGCGGATCGCCGTTGGCGAGCGTCCTCTCGTCGGGAAGCTCCAACGACACGTAGTCGTACCCCGAAAGCGTATCGCGCACGAGGGTGGTCTTCCCCGACTGCCTCGGCCCGGTCACACTGACGACCGGATACCGCCCCACAGCCTCGCGCAGCTTTGTCGCCAGGGTTCGCGGCAGCATGGGAGATCATGCAATTTGAACGTTCACAATTCAATCCGCAAGGAGTGCGGGAGAGGGTGTGGCCGGTGACCGCCATCGCCATGGCTTCGTTGCCTCGGTGCTGCCCGATCGGAATGGTGTCGCGCAGCAGGCCCCGCCTGGTGGTGATCGCGGAGTCCTTTGAGCGGCGCCTGCTCTCCCTGGATTGGCGGAGAAGGGAGGGAGTCGAACCCTCCGTCCGGCCTGGGCCGGACCACGCGGTTTTGAAGACCGGGAGGACCACCGGGCCCCATCCTTCTCCACGCTTGCGCGCGCGACGAGATCGGCTCAGACGCCCTGCGCGCGCAGGACGGCGAGGGCCGCGGCGGCGTCGGCTGCCTGCTCGATGCCGCGGCGCACCGATTGCGACTGCAGCAGCATCGACAAGCTCGCCAGCACGTTGAGATGCTCCCCGGAGCTGTTCGGCGCCGAGAGGATGACCGACACGATGGAGATCGGCACCCCGGCCATCGCGTAGTACACGGCGCGCGGCGACGCGGCGAGGGCGCCGATCACACCCTGGACCCCGTCGACACGCGCGTGCGGAATGCTGACGCCGATCTCGACGATCGCCGTGCTCGCCAGCAGCTCGCGCTCGCAGATGGCGGTGACCGCAGGGTCGCGCAAGCTCGGCGAGAGGAGCTCGCGCTCGACGAGATTGTCGACGAGCAGGGACACCGCCTCCTCGAACGTGCCGCTGCGGTCGCAGAGGAGGACACCGCCCGCCTCGATGATGTCCGTGGCGCGACTCATCCCGCCGCCCGCACCGCACAGCCGACCGCCGCGGCGCGCCTCCCCGTTGTTCCGCCTGCGCGCATCGTCGTGCGCACCATTTCCCACATCTCGCGGGGCTGTCGCAAGTCGCTCGCGGCGATGCCGGAGGGCGGCGGGGGGGAGGACTCTTCGGTCACGCGCGGCTCAAGGAGTAGCGCGACAGAAGATCCTCATAACGAGCGAGGATCTTGCGGACGTAAGCGGCCCGCTTCGCACTGCCACGCGACATGCCGGTCACCCGCTCCGGCCCCCGGTTGTAGGCGACCATGGCGAGATACGGATCCTGAAAGCGCCGCTCGAGCTTCCACAGATAGCGCAGCGCGAGACGCACGTTGAAGGTCGGCCTGGTCAGCATCTGGGCGCCGCGCCACGGTACGCCGACCTCATCGGCAATCGCCTTCGCGGTGGAGGGCTTGATCTGGATCAGCCCCACCGCCCCACGTTGCCCGCGCGCCGTGGGAGAGCAGGTGCTCTCGACCTCCACCATGGCGAGCACGAACAACGGGTCGTACCCGTAGCGGCGGCTCTCGTCCTGGATCACCCCCGCGATGCGCCAGCGGTCCATCTCGGGCAGCGAGCTGCGACACCTCGACAGAGCGTCGTAGAGCACGCCGACGGAATTGGCGGGCGGCGCCGCGGCAACGACCGGCGGCATGCCACCGCTCACCTTCGCCGGCCCCGCAAACGAGCAGAAAGCCAACAGGGCGATGCCGAGCCCAACCAGGCTCCGACGGCCCGGCCGAGGAACACGATTCGACGAGCTCAGGAGGAGCGAAACCGGTCGGAGACGAAGGGCACCTTCGCGCGAGACATCGCAAAGGCGCAACAGTGCCGACGGAGAGAGAGGCGGGGGGTGGGATTCGTGCCTGCGCATAAGGGGAGTGCGGGGATTGCCGCGGGGGCAAAGAAGGAGAGCTATTAGTGGACCATGAATGCTCGGCCTTGGCAAGCCCGAATCGCGAAAATCGACAGCACTTCCATGTCGCATGGCAGGCAACATGAGACCGACACAAATTCGTCACTTCGCCGCGCTATCGGCACGGCAGAAACTTTCGCAGCGGCGACGGCGATGCGCCGCGGGGCACGCCGGCGGTCCTCCGATAAGAGACTGAAAAACAAAGAGAATCCTCTCCCCCGCCGCGCTTTTCGACGGTCCGACGGCCCATCGCGGCGACCAGCGGTACCTCGCTTACCGTTGCAATGCCGATGGTATGCGAATTGCGGCAACCAAACCTGGCTCGCACTAGGTGCGCATGAATGCGGGGTCGAATATGAAGCTGATTCTGGAAGCGGGGAAGTTGTCTCCGGGGGCGAAGCTTTCGCTGCAGGTGCAATCGATGTCTCCCGCAGGCCTGGTGGTACTGACGGCGGATCAGGCGCCCAGCAATCTCGACCGCCGTCTGCTCGGCGACGGCGCGGCGGACAGTGAGCCGCTGACGTTCGTGCTCGAGAAAGACGGCCGCCGCGTGACCCTGCAGGCGAACCTGGTGTGGCTCGATCTGACCACCGGGACGGACGAGCCGAGCCTCGAAATGATCGTGGACACGGGGGATGAGCCGGGCTGGTGGGAAGTTCACACGGCCCTCGCAGGAAGCTGAGAACATGGGATTGTTTTCGTCATCGAGAGCCCGGCGCGCCGCGAGAACGGTTGCGCCGGAAAGCCAGAACGGCGCCGCGCGCCCACCCAGCGCGCCCACCCCCGCGCGCTCGTCCTCGGGCGGTGCCCGGTCGCTGCGCGACACTCTGCAGCAGATCTACTCCATCCGCCCATCGCGCGAGGCGTTCGCGGAAGAGGCGGTCAAGGCGATCGCCAAGGCCGCCGGCATCAAGGCCGCCGCGATGATGACCTACGAGCAGCGCCAGAATCGGCTTCGCCCGGTCGCCACCAGCGGCCTGGAGCCGGACGCGATCCAGGTCCTCAACGGCGACTCGTCGAGCAGCAGTTGGGACATCCCCCTGCGCAGCCTGCGCAACCGGCGCATCAACGTCATCGAGTCGGCGCACGAGAATCCGTTCGTCCCGCCGCCGCTGGTGGCGATCAACAAGCGCCGGCTGACGATCGCGGTGATGCCGTTCTATCACTCGGCCAACCCGATCGGCGTCATCGTCCTCTTCTCGCCGACGCCGCGCGGCTTCGCCGACGGTCTTCTCCACGTTCTCAGCCAGGCCCTCAAGGTCTGCGCCACGGCGATGGCCGAGTTGCCGTCGGCGTCCGCACCGGCTCGCGCCGCCGCAGCGGCGCCGTCGCCCGAGCAACCCAACCTCCTGCGCGGCCTGGCGGCTCTGAAAAACGAGCTGTCGCGCCTGACCCAGGCCCTCGAAGAGACGGAGCGTCAGCGCGCCGCCGAGGCGGCCGAGCGCGTCACCGCGCAGTCGTTCCTGCAGGCCGCCCGCGAGCGCACGACCACCCTCGAGCAGGAGCTGAATCAGCTCCGCGAACAGCAGGGACAGCTCCCCGCCCTGCAGGAGCAGATCCAGGCCCTCGATCAGCGGCTGCACGATGCCGTCGTCGCGGCCGACGGCGCCCAGGCACAGGTGAAGCAACTGCAGGACACCCTGGCCGAGACGGAGAAGCGGGCCGACGGCGACGCCACCACCGCGAGTGCCCTGGCGACGGCGCGCGAGGAGCTACAGCGCAGCCTCGAGGTCGCCACGGCAGCCGTGCGCGAACGCGATCAGGCGGTGGCATCCCTGCAGGCGCAGCTGGCGGAAGCGACGAAGCGGGCCGAGAAGGCAGAGGAGCTCGAGACATCGCTGGCCGAGTCGATGGATCTGCTGGCCGAGGCGGAGGCGGAGCTGACGCGGACGCGCGAGGCCGCCGCGGCGATCGAGGCCGAGCGCGACGAGATCAAGGCGGCGCTGGAGGAGTCCTCCGCGAACCTGGCCGAGGCGCAGGCGCGGGGAGAGAACGCCGCCGAGCAGCTGGCGCAGGCGCGCGCCCGGGTCGAGCGACTGGAAGAGGAAACGGCGGCACTGGCCGGGCTGCGCGGGCAGCTCGAGTCGGTCGAGTCGGCGAAGACCGCCCTGGGCGCCGAGCTCGACGCCGTTCGCAAGACCCTGGCCGGCGAGGGCGAGGAGCACGCGGCGGCGATCGGCGTGGCGACCGCCCGCATCGACGAGCTGGAGAGCGAGCGCCGGCAGCTGCGCGACGATCTGTCGCGGGTGCGCGACAGCTCCGACGAGAGCGTCCAGCAGCTCCAGGAGCAGATCGGCGAACGGGACCACGAGCGCCGCCAGCTCGCCGAGCAGGTCGAGACGCTGCGCCACGCCGAGAGCGAGCGGGCCGAGCTGGAGAAGAGGGTGGAGCAGCTCGGGCGCGAGCTGCAGTCGTCGCAGGAGACCGCGCGCACACTCGAGGCGCGGGTGGAGGAGCTGAACCAGGTCAGCACGCGCCTGATCGCCGAGCGGCGCGACCTGCACGCGCGCATCGAGAAGCTGGCCGCCGGCGGCCAGACGCTCGAGCAGGAGAAGCAGGCGGCGATCAACAGCGCCCAACAGCGCGTCACCGAGGTCGAGGCGGAGCTGAGCCGCGTCGCGGCCCTGCTCGAATCGACGCGCAGCTCGTCGGCGGACGAGATCCAGCGGACCCGCGCCGACGCCGAGCAGGCCCTGCAGGCCCTGCGGACGGAGCTGGACGCGGCGACGCGCGAGCGCGACGCGCTCCAGCAGACGCTCGCGCAGACCAGCGAGGAGGGCAACGCGCATCAGCAGACGGCCGCCGAGCTCGCCGCCGAGCGAGCCCGCTTGCAAGCGGCGGTGGAGCAGCTCGGCAGCGAGCGCGAAGGACTGGCGAAACGCGTCGAGGAGGCCGCCGCTGCCGCCGCCGACCTGCGCCGCGAGCGACAGCGGGCCGAAGAGCGGACCGCCGAGCTCGAGCGCGAGCTGCACACCACGCGCGACGAGCTCCTCGCCGACGTCGCGGCACGCCTGCAGGCGTCCGAAGAGACACGGCGCGAGATGGAGACGGCGATCGACGCCGAGCGCGAGAGCCACACCGCCGAGCTCACCGCGCTGAAGGCCCGGCTCGAGCAACAGCGCGAGGAGTTCGGGGAGCAGCTGGCGGCGCTCGGCGACGAGCAGCAGCGCCTCACGGAGGCGCTCGCCGAGAAGGACCTCCTCCTCCAGTCGGCCGAGGCAGGGCTGACGACCATCGATCTCGCCGAGTCCGAGGGCGAGGGCGACGAGGGCATGCTCGCCATCGACCGCAGCTATGCACCGGAACGCGACGGCGACGAGGCCGTCGAGGAGGACGATCTTTTCGAGGAAGAGGTCGAGACGATCAGCAACGAGATCGTACTGCTCGACGACGGCGACATCGGCGGCGAGACGGCGCGCCAGCTGATTGCCTTCGGGCACCGCGTCACCGCCCTGGTGCCCGAGCCCGAGATGACCGGCCCGCTCGGCGAGCGGTCGATCGCCTGCACCGCCATCAACCTGGCGATCCCGACCTCCTGGCGCACGCTCCGCCATCTGCGCAACGGCAGCGGCATTCCGCACACGCCGCTCGTCGCCTACGCGCTGGCCCCCAACGCCCCGAAGGGCTTCTGGCTCGGCCCGGTCGACTTCGTCCTGCTGCCGGTGGACGACTGCAGAATGGCCGACATCCTGAACCGCATGGTGCCCAAGGTGAAGCGCGTCATCGCCATGAGCAACGACATCGACGTGATGAGCGACGTCCGCACCCAGCTCACCGGCGCCGGGATCTCGACCGCGATCGTGCTCGACGGTCGCCAGGCCCTCGACCTGGTCGCCACGGTGCGCCCGGAAGCCGCCGTGCTGCATCTGTCGCCGAGCTGCGTCGACGTCTTCCGCGCCATCGCCGGGCTGCGCAACAACGAGTCCTCGCGCGACGTCCCGATCCTCTTCCTGCTCGACGCCGAGGCGCAGGCGCGCGAGGAGGCCTTCCTCACCGCCGGCGTGCGCATGCTCTCCGGACGCGGCAACCTGATGCCGGCCGACCTGACGGACTCCCTGGCCTCGGCCCTGGATCAGTACCGCACTGCGTGAAGGTTGCTGCGCTGTCAGTGTTGCCCCCGGGCTGCGCCGGATCATTCGAGCTGAGAAACACACGGACTGCCGGAGCAGGCTGAGGCTGAGGCTCGGGCTCGGGCTGAGGACGGTGCGCGCTTCGCGCGGTCTTTGGCACGGACGAGGTCATCGCGTCGTATCGAGAGGCCCTGCCTCTTCGCCGCCTGTTCGAAGCCGAAGTGGGATTGTCGAGGGCGCGCAATGCGGCGGTGCGCGCGGCGGCGGGCGACCTCGTCCTCTTCACCGATGACGACGTTCGGGTCGACCCGAGCTGGATGGAGGCCTTCCTCGAAGCCGATCGTCGCTGGCCGGATGCCGGGTATTTCGGAGGCCGCATTCGGCACCAGTTCGCCGAGATGCACGGCTTTCGCTCCAGCCTCCCCTTTGGCCCGCCCATATGGCTAGCGCCGCGCCTTGAAGCGCGTCGGCGTGCTGATCGACGGATTGTCGAAGTCGGACTCCCAGCAACGCGTCCCGTCGCCGTCGCTGACGAGGAGCTGGGCGCGGACCGACGGCACCGCCAAGGAGCCGGTCAGGGGCAGCCCGGGGCCCTTGCCTCGCACTCTCATCTTCGCCGATTTGCCGGCGGCGGCGCGCACGCGTACTACGCGTAGACCATCCGACGCGGCGTCGCGGTCGCCGTACGCGAAGCCGCCTCGGGAGCTCCTCCAGCAGGGCCGCGCGCCGCACTGACCGCCGGCGGGCGCGCCGGCGCTCAGCAGGAGATTCGCTCCGGCGAAGACGCACATCCGGTAGTCGGCTGAGACCGCCGGATCGCCGAGATCGGCGGCCGCGGTGGTTCCCGAGTCGTCGACCCCTTTCCAGCGCAGAGCGCGCCGTTGGTCGTTCGACCGATCGAGAAGGATCGAGGACCGGTGCCCGGCCATCTGGCAATCGTCGTGCGGCAGTCCGACGCACTGACCGGCGCCGTCACAGGTGTCTACCGTGCAGGTCTCGGCATCGAAGACGCACGAAGTGCCGGCCGGTGCCGCGGCGCCGAGGCAATGACCGCCGGAGCAGGTGCGCGGCAGGCACGTCGTGCCGCCGCAGGGATCGGAGTTCGGAACGTGAGAGCAGACGCCTGCGCCATCACACACATCGTCGGTGCACTGGTTGAAGTCGGTAGCACACGGTCCACCGGCCGCCTCGAGGGTACAAGTCGCCGAGCAACAGTCGCCGGACATCGTGTTGCCGTCGTCGCATTGCTCGCCTGCGTCGATCACGCCGTCGCCACACGCCGTGCAAGCGGGGCAGCGCACGCCCGAGATCGAGACGGAAAGCGGTGGTAGGCAGACACAGGTCGGCGGCCCGCCGCTGCAGGAGAACTCCTCGCTGCTCACAGTGCCGCTGAAGGTCAGGCCGTCCGGGGCGGCGGTCGCGTCGACCGACGCCGAGCAGAGCAGGAGGTCCGGCGGCAAATAAGTCGCATCAAGGTGAAACACACCGCTGTCGGGATCGATGGTCCCGGCGAACACGGGCGCGCTGCCGCCAGGCGGGAGAGTCGTCATCAAGACGGTGCCACTCTGAACCAGGCGGAGGACGCCCGCACCGCCGACGTCGAATTCGATCGTCCACGGGTCGGTCAGATCGACGGCCGCGCCCGCGGGCAGCGCAGCCCAGGAGCAACTCAACAGCACGACCAGGCAGAGCGGAGCGAGCAACCCCCGACTCGACAGATCGATCATTCTCGATTTCCCCCTTGGTGCGAACGTAACTCCGCCGCACCTCTGCGGTCAACTCCGTCGTCACGGGCTGTCGTTGCTCAGCGATTCTGTCCTCCCCGATCCATCAGGTCGTCGATCGAATAGCCGAGGTCTGCTCCACCGAAGAAGGCGCGCAACGCGTTCAGCGCCTTGCGGGCGTTCGCGGGCGTGGGGTCAATCAGGACGTCCAGGTCCTTCGTTGCGCGCGGGCGTGCGTGCAGGGCGACGGCGTGTGCGCCGACCACGAGGTAACGGACTCCATGGGCATTTAACGCGGCGATGAACTCTTCGTAGTCTCGGAACGGCATCGATACCTCGCGTCTTCAGGCAGCTCTCCAACGCCTCCCCGACGACCTCGACGCGTTGCTCGGGAGTCAACCCTTCGTACCAGAACCGGAAGTCCGCCTCCTCGGCTTCGGAAAGACGAACTCTCTCGACGGTCCACAGTCGTCCGCGCGCGCGTACGACGGCAGTCTTTGCCATTCATCGAAATCACGATACCACGAATCGAAGACGCTCGGCGAATCGAGGACCCGCGCCTCACGCCGTTTCGGCTCGGGCCGCGTGACTCGTTGGTTGCGACGTTCGGCGAGCACCAACAACGAACAACCAACAACCCAACAACCGCCCCTTAGTACTCTCCACCATAAATGGGGTGACGTATTTCTTCCTCTCCCGAATGAGACTGTCGATTTTCTCGTGGCGAGAGAAGCGACTCCGACTTCCCCCTTTGGAAAAGGGGGATTGAGGGGGATTTGTCCGAACTCCGAACGAATCCATCTCAAAATCCCCCCTGACCCCCCTTTTCCAAAGGGGGGAATCTCGACCCTCGAGAAAATCGACAGCCTCGGATGGGAGAGGATACAAGGGGGATTTGATTGCGCCGCAGGCCACAGTTGTCCTGCCACTCAGTGCCGCGGGAGAAGGCGAAAATGGTGATGGCTTCGCCATGTGTTTCATCCCCCTCATCCTGACCTTCTCCCATCCGAGTCTGTCGATTTTCTCCGAAACGAGGCCCTTCGACTACGCTCAGGACAGGCTTCGACGGGCTCAGCCTGAGCGGTTGGGGGGTTGATTTCAAAGGACTTTGGCCGCTCACTCTGAGCTTGTCGAAGGGTGTCCTCGCATTTATCGACAGACTCATCCGGGAGAAGGAACCTCGGCCCTGGATCAGCTCCTTGCCCGTACCGGTCTCGCCGTGCAGCAGCACAGTCGAGTCGGTCGGCGCGACGATTGAGACGTGGTCGAGCACCGCGCGCAGTGCGGCACTTTTGCCCACGATGTCCTCGAAGTTGTATGCGGCGCTGATTTCCGACTCGAGATATACCCGCTGGTCTTCCAAGTGAGCGTGTGAGGCGCTGAGCCGTCCGTACGCCATTGCGTTGTCTACGGCCAAAGCGATCTGCGCACCTATTTGGCAGAAGAGATCCAGGTCCTGTTGCCCGAAAGCATCGGGCCTCCGGCTACCGATTGCCAACAGACCCAAAGGTCCGGTCCCCGTCACCAGAGGGGTGACGGTAACCGACTGTATCAACTCGGCTCTCAGCTTTTCGGCAATCGGGGCCGGAAGCCTCTCGATGTCCGCAACTGACCAGAATCCCGGTTCGCGCCGGCGCAGTCTGTCAAAGTCGTCGTCCGTCAGCTGGGTTGGCGCGACATCATCCAGCAAGCCCCTTCCGGTTGGAAAATCCAGCAGGACGCTCTGGAGCTGATTTGCCCCCCGGTCGATCAACCAGACGCCGGTGAACTCATTGGCGAAGTACGAGCGGATCGACACCGATGCAGCACGAAACACGTCTTTGATGTCTAGTTGCGATACGACATGATTGTTGATTTCGAGAAGCAGCCGAAGACGGTCGCGCTCTTTGGCCAGGTCGCGCTGATACTGCTCCGCGCTGTCCCTTGCCACCGCGCACTCGAGCGCGACGGCAACGTGCGATGCCAGAGAACGGAGCAGCTCGACATCTTCGGGGACAAATTCCTCCCCCCGCTCCCTTGTCACGACGAGAATTCCGTATCGTTCCTGCGAGGTGGACACCGGAAATACATAGGTGTTTCGGCTGACTGATTGCGGTGCAAATGGAGCCAGCTCGGGATGTTTCAACATTTCCTGCGATACGTCCGGCAGGAAGACTGGTGTCTGTTCCTCGAGCACGCGCGCCGCCGCGCCGATACGTGCGATCTTGATTCCACTCAGGATCGCGGGGGCGTCCGCTTCTCGATCGAACTCCAACAGATTCTGCTACCATGGCCCCCCGCGGGAACTCGCGCGCCACTTGGTCGAGCGATCAGGACGATCATCGGCACGGGCCACCAGGACACGTGGAAGATAGGGGCACGAACAACCAACAACCCAACAACCGCCCTGAGCGTCAGCTGCGCGAGCGCGCCGCGGCCAGGGGTCCACGCAGGCGGCGCGGCAGGGCGGCGAACCAGAGGCGGAAGCGGTCGAGATAGAGGTAGACGACCGGCGTCGTGTAGAGCGTCAGCAGCTGGCTGACGACCAGGCCGCCGACGATGGTGATGCCCAGCGGCTGGCGCAGCTCCGAGCCCGCGCCCCGCCCGAGGGCGAGCGGCAGGGCGCCGAACAGCGCCGCCATGGTCGTCATCATGATCGGCCGGAAGCGCAGCAGGCAGGCCTCGTAGATCGCCGCGTCGGGCGACTTTCCCTCGCGGCGCTCCGCCTCGAGGGCGAAGTCGATCATCAGGATGGCGTTCTTCTTCACGATCCCGATCAGCATCGGGAAGACAGGAGGGATCAGGTCCGAGAGGCGCCCTCTCCCGTCGCCAGCCCTTCGCCGGCGGCGGGGGCCTTCTCGTCCGCGTCGTCCTCCTGAAAGTGATCCATGTTGGCGATGACCTTGCGCAGGGAGGCGCGCAGGGCGTTCTGCTCGGCGGCAGCGAGCCCGCGCACCGCAGCCGCCCGAACCGAGGCCGCCAGGTCGAGAAGCTCCGCGCCCAGCTCGACCCCGGCCGGTCCCGGGCGGAGGCGGGAGCGCCGCCGGTCGGCCGCGTCGACCTCGACCCGCACCAGCTCTCGCTTCAGAAGTGCCGAGACCAGACGCGAGGCCGTCGGCTTGTCCATCCGCAGGCGGGCGGCAAGATCTCCGAGCGACAGCCCCGGATACTCGTGCATCGCGACCAGGACCCAGAACTGCTGGGTCGTCAGCTGGTAGCGGCGCACGCGCTGTCCGACGACCTGCTTGATCCTTCGCCGCACGGCTCCGATCAGGAGCCCGATGGGTTCTTCTCCGGGCATGATTCGTTGACTCGGCAACAGTTGCTTTAGCAACTACTCCGCGGATCGAAGCCTGACAAGAGGGGGCATTTCACGATGATTCCCTGAACGCGACCCGAACTCGTCATTCCCGCGAAAGCGGGAATCCACGCGACACCCCGCTACCTCCCCGCCTGGATGCCCGCTTTCGCGGGCATGACGGTTGTCGTGTGGCGGTGGAGAGAACGACAGGAGGGATTCTTTTTCGGCCGGCGCATCGCCTTGTCCCTTTGTTTCATCCCCGGCGCTTCGGCTATGCTCCGCCGCCGATGAATCCGAAGTACGTGGTAGCCATCGTCGGCGGCGCGACCGCCGGTGCGGAAACCGCGGCGTTGCTCGCCGAGCGCGGGGTCGTCTCGGTCGTCTTCGAGCAGAACGCCCGCCCTTACGGCAAGATCGAGGACGGTCTGCCGCGCTGGCACGAGAAGCTGCGCCAGAAGGAGTACGCCACCATCGACGCCAATCTCGATCGCGCCGGGGTGCTGTTCGTACCGGGGACGAAGATCGGGCGCGACATCGACTTCCGCGCCCTGGTGAGCGACTGGGGCTTCACCGCCGTGATCCTGGCGCACGGCGCCTGGCGCGACCGGCCGCTGCAGGTGGACGGCGCCGACGAGTACGTCGACCGCGGGCTGATCTACCAGAACCCGTTCATTCACTGGTTCAACCACTTCCCGGAGCCCGGGTACGACGGCCCGCGCTACGAGGTGGAGGACGGGTCGATCGTGATCGGCGGCGGCCTGGCCTCGATCGACGTCGTCAAGGTGCTGCAGATCGAGGTGGTGCGGGCGGCTCTCGGCGGGCGCGGCATCGAGGAGGACGCGCTGCACATCGAGCACGCCGGCATCCCGGCCGTGCTCGCCGGACACGGCCTCACCTGGGATTCGCTGGGGCTGCGCGGCGCGACGCTCTTCTACCGGCGGCGCCTGGAGGACATGCCCCTGCTGGAGATGCCGGAGGGCGCCGATGCGAGCCGACGCGAGAAGGTCGAGGCGACGCGGCGCAAGATCATCGACAAGGCGGTGCAGAAGTACCTGTTTCGGGTTCAGCCGCAACGCCTCCCCAGCGAGCTGCTGATCGACGGCGGGCGCGCCGCCGGGCTGCGCTTCCACCACACCCGCCTCGAGGGCAACCAGGTGGTCGCCGTGCCCGGGGCCGTCGACGAGGTGCCGGCGCCGCTGATCGTCAGCTCGATCGGCAGCGTTCCGGAGCCGATGGGCGGAATTCCGCAGCGCGGCGAGCTCTACGACTACGTCGACCGCGACCTCGGCCGGGTGCGCGGCTACGATACGGTCTTCAGCACCGGCAACGTCGTCACCGGCAAGGGCAACATCGTCGCCTCGCGCCGCCACAGCATCGAGACCGCGAGCCATCTGATCGAGCGGTTCCTCGGCCTCGGCGACGGCGACCACGCCGGCGAGGAGAATCTGCTGGAGCCGCTGACCGGCTCGGCCGCGACGCGCGCAACGGAGATGGCCGACTGGGTAGGGCAGCGCCCCCCGGCCCGCCCGGCGGACGTCGAAGCCATCCTGCGTCGCGTCCGCGAGCGCCA
Organism: uncultured bacterium; assembly: GCA_963721115.1. Classification (GTDB taxonomy): domain Bacteria; phylum Desulfobacterota; class Binatia; order HRBIN30; family CADEER01; genus CAVRIA01. Next base: position 41,032 of record CAVRIA010000006.1, on the reverse strand, counting down.
GAAGGCGATCGGCTACACGACCTACTCCGCCTGGATCGAGCGGGCCACCCCGCGCGACGCCTAGTACGTTGAAAAAGTCGAAACGCCCTTCGACAAGCATGTCCTGAGCAACGTCGAAGGGCTCAGGGCGAGCGGGAAGAGCCCTTGAGAGACAAGGGCCAAGCACCGCTCATGCTGAGCTGTCGAAGCATGTCCGGGGTTCTTCAACGGGGTGCTGGCTAGTGCTTTTGAACGAGGGACTCCGATCGACGTTCGTCCATCGGCGAACGTCCATCGAGACCGCAGGACATTGGTTCATCCTTGGGGCTACGGTCGGCTCGGAGGTCAGTGAAGGTATCGCATCAGCTCGCGTCGGTGACCCGCGACGGCGCCGATGGGCGCCAGCAGCCAAGATAGGATGTTGCGCGTATGCGAGCTCGATCGGATGCTGCGCCTGAAGTAACGGTGCAGGACTGCCGCCCGGAGCAGGCTCGGCATGCCCGCCGCGTTGGTCTTCCCGTCGTTCGCCCAGCCGATGAGGACTTGGAAGAACTGCTCCATTTGCAACGCGGGACGATACTCCCTGCTCGACGAGCGGCACGTGGATGTTGTACGCCATTCCCAACGCCGCCCGAAAGGAGCCCGAAATGAGCCGCCCCGTCACGATGCTGTCGAAGCCCTTCGACCGACGTACATTCCTGCGCGGCGCCGTCATCACGGCGGCGGGCCTCGTTCTTCCTTCTCCATGGCTCCTCGGCTGCGGCGACGGCGGCGGCACCCAGGAGACGGAGATCCCGCTGACGGTCGATCCGAACACCCCCTGGTGGCTGCAGAACAACTTCCAGCCGGTGTTCGACGAGATCGACTCCTTCGATCTTCCCGTCAAGGGCTCGATCCCACGCGAGCTGAACGGCCTCTACGTCCGCAACGGCTCCAACCCGCAGAGCGGCGACTCGACGCACTGGTTCACGGGTGACGGCATGCTGCACGGCGTCCGGCTGGAGAACGGGCGGGCGGCGTCCTATCGCAACCGTTACATTCGCACGCCGCTGTTCGTCGATGGCATCGACTATCGCGACGGCGTCATTCCGCTCGGCGGCAACAACCAGAGCAACGTCAGCCCCGTCTATCACGCTGGCCGCCTCCTGACGTCCGGCGAGGTGGGATTTCCCTACGAGATCGACGCGCAGAGTCTCTCCACCATCGGCGTGTACGACTTCGCGGGCAAGCTGAGCACCTCGTTCACGGCACATCCCAAGATCGACCCGGCGACCGGATGGCTGCACTTCTTCGGTTACGGCATCGCGCCACCGTACCTCACCTATTACGTCGCCGACGAGAACGGAGCCGTCATCCTCAGCGAGGTGATCGACGTCGAGCGCACGACGATGATCCACTCCTTCGCCATTACGGAGAGCGACGTGATCTTCTGGGAGCTGCCGGTCGTCATCGACCTGCTGACGGCCGCCACCGGCGAATGGCCGTTCCACTGGGACGCGAGCGTCGGCGCCCGCATCGGGGTCATGCCTCTCGGCGGTTCGGCGAGCCAAATCCGCTGGGTGGAGATCGAGCCGTGCTACGTCTTCCACGAGCTGAATGCGTTTCGCCAGGGCGACGAGGTGGTGGTCGACGTCTGTCGCTACCCGCGCATGATGGATGGCGAGCGCTTCGGCGACCTGCCGCTGCAGCTGCGCCGCTGGCGGATCGATACGAGTGGTGCGGATCTCGCGTTTCGCGACGAGGTCCTCGAGGACATGCGTCTCGAGTTTCCCATGCACGACCGGCGCTTCACCGGCCGGCCGAACCGCTACGGCTGGTTCGTCGAAGCCCGCAACGGCCCCGGCACGATCGACCAGCGCGGCATCATCGCCCTCGACCACCAGACGGGCGTGCTGACCCAGTGGGATCCGGGGCCCAACAAGCATTGTGGCGAGGCGTTCTTCGTTCCCGGTGACGGCGGCGAGGGGGAAGGCTGGCTCCTCACTCTCGTCTACGACCACGCGTCGGACGCGAGCGAGCTCGTCATCCTCGACGCGACGCGCGTCTCGAGGGGACCGGTTGCCACGGTCGTGCTGCCGCGGCGCGTGCCGTATGGATTCCACGGCGTGTGGGTGCCGGACTGAGGCGAAGGAGTCGGGGGTCAGCAGGCGGAAGGCGGGAGGCAGCGTCACGAGGTAGGAAGCAGGGGGCGCGGAGACAGTATGCGACAACGTGTGGCGTCGGGGGGCGCATCGAGATCGACGAGTCGACCGCGGCGGCCGGTCCTCCGTCTGGGGGTCGCCCTCGCCTGTGCCATCGGCGTCGCGGCGTGCGGAGGCTCGAGCGGCGGCGCGGGCGACGACAGCCCAAATCTCTGTTCCAGCGAGCCTCCTGCATTCGAGGCCGTCGAACCCCCGTACACGCGCGAGACGCTCGCTACTCGAGGCGTTCCACCTTGGTACGAGGACGCCAAGCTCGGCATCCTGATCCACTGGGGCCTGTACTCGGTCCCGGCGTGGGCGGACACGAAGTACGATCCGGAGAAGATATTCTCCGATCTGCCCTTTCTGCTCGCCAACATCGAGGACATCCTCGCCCACATGCCCTATGTCGCCTGGTATCAGAACACGCTGGCGATCGAGGGCAGTCCGACGCAGGCCTATCACGCCGAGCACTTCGGCGCGGACTTCCCCTACGAAAACTTTCGGCCTCTCTTCGAAGAGGAAGCCGCGAAGTGGGATCCGATTCAGTGGGCGGATCTCTTCCGCGACGCGGGCGCGCGCTACGTCGTCCTGGTTACCAAGCATCACGACGGGTACGCGCTATGGCCGAGCGCGGTCGAGAACGCAAACCGCGCCGACTGGCACAGCTCGCGCGACATGGTCGGCGATCTCGCGACGGCGGTGCGCAGCCGCTGCATGAGAATGGGCCTCTATTACTCGGGCGGAATCGACTGGACCTTTCGGCCGCCGCCCATCGCGACAGCGGCTGATTTCCTCAACTCCACGCCGCCGGGGGACGATTACGCCGCCTATGCCGACGCGCAATGGCGCGAGCTGATCGAGCTCTACAAGCCGGCCGTGCTGTGGAACGACATCCGCTACCCCGACGCGGCGGACGGCGAGCAGTTGTTCGCGGACTACTACAACTGGGTCAGCGACGGTGTGGTGAACGATCGCTGGGCCAGCCCGCGCACCGGCGCGCTGCTGCACCACGACTTCATCACCCCGGAGTACTCGACGCTGGACGAGATCCTTCCCGACAAGTGGGAGACGGTTCGCGGCATCGGCCGGACCTTCGCCTACAACCGGAACCAGAAGGACGAAGACTACGCATCGCCGGAGGCGTTCGTCCATCTGCTCGTCGACGTCGTGAGCAAGAACGGCAACCTGCTCCTCGGCGTCGGCCCGATGGCGGACGGCACCGTTCCGCCGCCGCAGGTGGAAATCCTGCGCGGGCTCGGCGCCTGGCTGGAGAAGAACGGGGAAGCGATCTACGGAACTCGTCCCTGGGAGCGCTTCGGGACACTCACGGGCGACGGGACGGAGGTGCGGTTCACCCGCAACCCGGAGACCGGAGTCGTCTACGCGACGATTCTCGGTCGCACTCGGGGGGCGTCCTTGCGCATCGAGGACTTCGCGCCCACTCCCTCGTCGGTCAGGCTCGTCGGATCGGCGACGCCGCTCGACTGGTCGCGCGAGGGAAACGCCTTGCGTATCGAGCTCCCGGCGCATCTCGAGGACGAAGTGGCGCCGTCGTTCGCCATCGAGCTGGTCGGTGAATGAATCGCACCCGCACATGAGGTGACCAAGCCATGATCACGTCGACACCATGAGGTGATTCGACTCGAGTTGATCCCGCTGGTTACGAGAGGTTCCATGGCGAGCGTGGACATCAACGGCACTTCATTCGAATACGTCGAAAGCGGCTACGGGTGTTTGGCTTGCGCAGTGCGGCTCGGCAGGAGCCTCGCCCTCCCCCGTTTACATCCCGTCCGCAAGATTGTGAGACACTACACTGGGAACGTCCGCTCTCCCGGCGGGCTCTGGTGTCGTTGACCTCGCCGCCGCCAAGATGCAAAGAGCGGGAGCGATCCGCGGTCTCGGCGCCGCGGCGCGGTGAGACATTGCGCCGATTGGGGAGTGACGGCGTCTTGAATTCGGCCGTCCCGAAAGCGCCGCTGGCCAGGTCGCCGTTTCAAGGCGCCTTGTTCGAGGGCTTCATCGCATCGGCGATCATCAAGTCGCAGGCGGGCGCCGGACGCCGGCGCCAGGACTCTGTCTATTCCGCCACGGAGCTAATTCGTCTTGAGCTTGAAGAGATTGGCGGAGTTGACCTTCGCCGTGTCGTACTCGGCCTGCCAGCAGGCACCGTTGCCGCTGATGAGCTGCACCGTGACGCTATTGAACGGTCCGACCGGCAGGGACAGACCCAGCGACGGACCTCTGCCCTTCACCGAAATCTTGCCGCGACCGACAGCTCCGCTTCTGAGCTGGATCTCGGTGATACCGTCCGCCGCTCCGGCCTTGTCCCTGTACCGGAAACGGATGTTGCTCCTCGGCGCCTTCCAACAGGGCTTGTCAGCGCACGTGCCGCCCGCACCCACCGAGGCGTCGACGAGAAGGTCCGTGGCACCGTTCTCGCGGTAGACGCAGAAGGCAAAGGAGGTAAGGCCGGCGACCGGGTTGCCGAGACTGTCCTGGTCGAACGCCGGACCGTCGCCCCACTTCCATGACAGCTTGGCGTTGCCGGATTGCTTGAGCAGCAGAGCGCTGCGCCCGGCGTCCAGACAGCCAGCCTGCGGCAGCGCCGGGCAACTGGGAACCGCCGTGTCGAAACGCCGGGCGAACACACCCGTTTGATCTCCATCGTCCGAATTCCAGGCGACGATGAAATGGCCGCCCAGGCTACCCACCGCCGCATCTCCGTCCTGATCTCCTTGCGCATCGGCATTGACCCGAAATTCGTCGCCAGTCCGCGTGCCGTCGGAACGAAAGCCCTGCCCGATGATTCCTTTGCCGTGACCGTCCTCCCCCACATAGGAAACGAGGAAGCTGCCGGCGTCGTCCATCGCGATCGCCGGGGCATACGCCTGCCTGGGAAGCCTGGTGTTGACGAAGAACTCACTACCGAGCGGCGTTCCGGCGCTGTCGTAGCGCCGTGCGACGATGTTGCCGCCGGGAAGGAACTGCGTGTGGCCGTCCTGGCTCTCGTTCCAGGCGACGACGAAATCTCCCAACGCGTCGGTGGCGACATCGATTCCGGAGACTCCCTGAGCCCCCGCGGTCGCCACGTTGACTTGGAACTCCGTCCCCAGTGCGGCACCGCTGGAATCGTATCTCTGTGCGTACACGCCGCCGCCGCTCACCGAATTGTCCCCGTCGTCCTGTCCGGCGCTGTACCACACGATGGTGAACGTGCCGTCCGGCGCGGCCGCGATTGCGGGCGCCTGACTCGGGCTCTGGTTCGCGGTCGTGTACGTGTTGACCTGGAACTCCGTGCCGGCCGGTGCTCCCGCACTGTCGAAGCGCTGAGCAAAAACGCCGCTGCCGTCTCCGTCCTGCCCATATGAGGTCCAGGCGACGACGAAATTGCCGCTCCCATCGTGGGTGATCGCCGGGGACCGCTGTACGCCCGCAACGTAGGTATTGACGGTGAACGCCGTTCCCGCCGGAACCCCCAGGCTGTCGTAGCGTCGCGCCAGAATGGACGTGCCGTCGGTATCGGGAGGCACCAGACCGCCTTCCGTCCAGGCGACGACGAACCCCCCGTCGGGAGCGGCGCTGACGGCACCTTGTCGTTGCGGACCCGCCGTGCCCGGGTTCACGCGGAAGGCCGTGCCGATCGGGGCGCCGGAGCTGTCGTAGCGCTGCGTCATGATTTCCGGGTCTTCGACACCGCCATCGCTCTCATCCCAGACGACGATGAAATTGCCGGAGCCATCGGCGGCGACGGAAGTGAGCACCTGATTTCCCGCCGTGGACGTGTTGACCTGGAAACCGAGCGCCGCCGACGCCGACAAAAGGAGCGCCACCGATGCGAGGATGGTACTTCGATACGGCATTGTTCTTCCCCCCGCTTGCTGACCCATCCACGCACAGCTTGCGCGCCAGAGTCAAGGAAACTCCCGCCCGGCTTCGCTGCTCAGCGATTCTGCACGTACTGGGGTGTCGCGGTAGGGACGCCGGTTTCCCGGCGCCCCCTTCATGCAGCGGATTCCCCGAGTGCCGCGCCGCCCAGCGGTGCCCGCCCCCAGGCTGGCCAGATCCGTCCGATGCCGACGATGGCGCGAATTGCGATCCATCCGCCCGTGACCAGCCAGATGTAGACGAGACTGGGCGGCGCGGGGTGCGGGACGAGCAGTGCGGCCGAGCCGGCCGCCGTCGCCAGCAACATTCCGTTGCGGAGATAGCGGTAGTCGCCCGTCCCCCAGTGGATTCCGTCCGTCGCGAACGACAGAGCGTTCAACGGCTGCGCCAGGGCCGACACCAACCAGGCGCGCGAAAACGCCGCGCGTGCGCTCGGAGCGACGAGGAGCGCCGCGACGGCGGGTTCGCCGGCGATCATCGCCGCCGCCAGAAGAATCCCCGTCGCGAACCCCCAGAAGCAGGCGACGGCGGAGACGCGACGAGCGAGGTCGATTCGGCCGCCGCCCAGAAAGTATCCGACCAGGCTCTGTGCCGTTGCCGCGTAGGCGTCGAGGAGCAAGGCGGTGAACACCCAGACCTGACGGATTGCCTGATGCGCCGCACCCGCGCCGGCGCCGATCCGGGTCGCGGCGCGAGTCGCCAGGACGAGAAACAGCAACAACGATCCTGTTCGGAGAAACAGATCGCGCCCGACGACGAGCAGATCGACGGCGTCACGGACACGGGCGCGCCACCTCAGGCCGAGTCGCCGGCGCGTGGCGAGGACCGCCCACACGGCGCCCAGCCATTGGCTCAGTGTCGTCGCCCACGCGGCGCCGGCGATGCCGAACGCGGGAACGCGCCCGTAGCCGAAGATCAGGATCGGATCGAGGGCGATGTTGAACGCGCTCGCGACCGCTGCGATCCAGAGCGGCGTCCGCATGTCCTGGATGCCACGCAGGGCGCCGAAGGCGGCCAGAAGGCTGAGCGTGGCGGGGACGCCCAGAAGGCGAATGCGCAGATACGTGAGCGTCGGCGCGCGCATGTCGCCGTTCGCCCCCATGAAGCTCGCCGCCGCGTCGAGGCAGGGCCACGCGCTCAGTGCGAGAAAGATTCCGAGAACCGCGGCGACGACGATGGCGAGCGCCGTCGCTTCGGCGGCCCGCGAACGGTCCGCGACGCCGAGGGAACGGGCGACTTCGGTTTGCGTGCCGATTCCAATGAAGTTGAAGATCCAGAGAACACCGGACAGCAACGTCGTGGCGACACCGAGACCCGCGGTAGGCGCCGCTCCGAGTCGCACCACGAAAGCCGTGTCGGCGAGACCTGCGAGCGGTTCGACGACGAGCGAGAGCAGCACCGGCACCGAAAGGTACGCCATCGTGCGGTGCGGGAAGCGGATGAAGGGATGAGCGTCCGGTCCCTCCTCGATGCTCACTTGGGGGTCCATTGCCAATCGCAGAGTACTGAGCGAGACGCGAACCCCCTAACCCCATCGGGCCTCGAGGGCGGACGGCGTGTCGAGGCCTACGCCGCCGCGGGAAGGGTCACGCAGCGAAGCCCTTCAACCCGGCGGAAGTGCTTTTCGTCCGCCGGTCCGACGAGAACGCCGAAGTCCAGCTCCATGGCCGTCGCCGCGACGGCGATGTCGTTGGAGGGGATCATCTTTCCGCTGCGACTGAGCTGAGCGAAAATTTCGGACCAACGTTCCGCGATGGCGCGATTGAAGTCGACGATTCCGCAGTGCGCCACAAGGGCGTCGAGCCGCGCCTTGCGCTGCCGCGCCCGAGCGGCCGTATCGGCCAAGCGAACGCCGACCATCACCTCCGCATAGGCGATGGCGGCGATCACGGCCACCTCGTCGAGCAACGGCGAGCCGGCGATCTCCCAGTCGGAACCGCGCCGTTCGAGCTCGACCAAGGCGCTCGTATCGATCACGAGCCCCATGGATTCCGCGGCGCGCGATCGGCGCGGTTGACGGTTTCCAGATCTTCCGCGAGGCTCGGATCCGCCGGTGCTGCTTCCCGCCAGGCCCGGAGCCCCTCGCCGAGCGAACCTCCGCGACGACCTGCGATCGGGGTGATCCGGGCAATCGCCTCGCCGTTGCGCTCCACCACGAACGAATCGGAGCGATAGCGAATCTTGCCCAGGACGTCTCCGAGCTTTCGGGCCAGCTCCGTCGCCGTGATACGGATTTCCATAATTCTGTATTTCGCGTAACTCTGAAGCCAATGTCAAACACGCAGCCGGTGATCGGCCGTTACGCCAGCTACGGGCGCCGCGGGAAGGGGCACGCAGCAAAGCGCCTCAACCGGCAGTCCGACCCGCAGACGACGCCGCAGTGCGATCGACGGCGAACTCGCCGTCCTTGACGATGGCGAGGAAGCGCTCCGGCCGCTCGAGGATGGTGATATCGGCGGTCGGGTCGCCGTCGAGGAGCAGCAGGTCGGCGCGCGCTCCGGGCGCGATCACCCCGAGCTCGCCCTCCTGGTTGAGGATGCGCGCGTTGATCGTGGTCGCGGACTGCAGGATCTCCATGGCCGGCAGGACCTCGGCGCGGATGCGGAACTCGCGGCTCTGCTGGTCGTGCGTCTCGCCCAGCAGGTCGGTGCCGAAGCCGAGCGGCACGCCGGCGGCGCGCGCGATCTCGAGCGACGCCAGGCCGGCGTCGAGAACGTCGCGCACCTTGCGCTGGCTGACCTCGGGGAAGCCGAGGGCCTGCCCGAGCTCGTCGATGACGTAATAGGTCACCAGCGTCGGCACGAGGAAGGCGCCCTGCGCCGCCATGAACGCCGCGGTTTCACCGTCGATCAGGTTGCCGTGCTCGATGGTGCGCACGCCCGCGGCGACGGCGCGGCGGATCGCCTCGGGAGTGTAGGCGTGCGCCAGCGCGTAGGTGCGCCAGCTGCGGGCCTCCTCGACGATGGCGCGCATCTCCTCTTCCGAGTATTGCACGACCCAGACCGGATCGGACGGAGAGGCGACGCCGCCCGAAGCCATGATCTTCACCTGACGCGCGCCGCGCCGCAGCTCCTCGCGGGCGGCGCGGCGCACGGCGTCGACGCCGTCGGCCACGTGGCTGAAGCCGCTCGAGTGGATGGTGCAGGCGCACAGCGGTTCGTCCTGGAGCGGCCGGAAGTCGCCGTGGCCGCCGGTCTGCGACAGCACCCGGCCGGAGAAGAACAGGCGCGGGCCGCGCACCAGGCCGCGCTCGACCGCCTGGGCAATTCCCCAATCGGCGCCGCCGGCGTCGCGGACCGTAGTGAAACCCCGGCGCAGCATGTTCTCCATGATCGGTCTCGCCTCGAGGGCGACGAGAGTCGCGGGTCTGGAGGTCATCGACGAGAGGTTCATGCTGGTGATGGTCACGTGCACGTGCGCGTCGATGAGGCCCGGCATCAGCACGCGTCCGTCGCAAGGCACGACCCGGGCGCTTCCAGGCTTCAGCCGTCGATCCGATACCTCGACGATGCGGTCGCCCTCGACGCGCACGGCGGTCTCGGGGCGAAGAACGCCGGCCGCGGTGTCGAGCAGCGTGCAGTTCTCGAAGAGGAGCGCGGACACGGATGCACAGTGGCACAGGCGGCGCCGGGCCGCCAGGATGGGATCGTTACAGCTCCGCCGGCGAGTACGTGCGGGAGCTCATCCGGCAGGATCTCGAGCGCGAGGCCCGGGAGAAAGTCGACACACTACTCCTCGAGGGGCTCGGCTCCGGACCTTCCAAACCGTCACGAAGAAGGATTGGGAGGCCGGTGCCCGACCCGAGAACGACGCCGAGATTCCCCTTTCACAGGCTCCGCAGCCTTGTCGCGTTCGCCAACACGTTGTATTCGACTTCGCATGTTGCCCGAACGAATCGTCAGGGAGTTCTGCGCCGCCGTCGTCCGCCGAGACGTGAAGGAGATCTGCTCCTTCTTCGCCGAGGACGCCGTCTACCACAACATGCCGATCGAGCCCGTCAGCGGTCATGCGGCCATCGAGGCCGTTCTGCAACAGTTCATCACCCCGGCGACGGAGGTCGAGTTCGAGATCCTCGCGATGGCGGTGGTCGGCAACAAGGTTCTCACCGAACGCGTCGACCGATTCGTCATCATGGGCAAGAAGATCGAGCTGCCGGTGATGGGAGCCTTCGAAATCGACGCTCGAGGCAAGATCACGGCTTGGCGCGACTACTTCGACATGGCCCAGTTCACGAAGCAGATGAGCTGAGCATTAGCGTTGGCGCCAAGTGGGAGACACGATACCTCTCCGCATTTCCCGCTGCTCGACACAGGCAGTCCCGCGGCGCCGCGTGGGATCTCCACCTACCAAGGACAATCGCCTCCGATTCGTCGCGCCGAGGTCGGGGGCATATCGGCCCTTTGCGGTGGCGATGGCTCACGCGGACCTGACAGACGGCAGCCACCCAGCATAGGCGCGGCGATGGAGCTGAATCCCTTTTCGTACGCTTTCCACGAAGACCCGTATCCGACCTATCGCTGGCTGCGCGACCACGCGCCCGTCTATCGCAACGACGAGCTCGACTTCTACGCCGTGTCGCGCTTCGACGACATCGTCGCCGCCTCGGTCGACCACGAGACCTACAGCTCGGCGAAGGGCACCGTCCTGGAGATGGACCCGAGCATGATCGAGGCGCTGCCGATCATCATCTTCATGGACCCGCCGCGGCAGACGCGCCTGCGCCGGCTGGTGAGCAAGGCGTTCACGCCGGCGCGCATCGCGGCGCTGGAGCCGCTGATCCGTTCCATCGCCGTAGAGCTGCTCGACCGTTTCGCTGCGGCGGGGCAGTGCGAGTTCATCGCCGAGTTCGCCGCCCGGCTTCCGATCGCCGTGATCAGCACCATGATCGGGGTTCCGCGCGAGGATCGCGACATGGTGCGCGAGTGGACCGACGAGGCGCTGACGCGCGACGAGAACGATCCGCAGATTCCCGCGGCGGCATTCGAGGCCAGCGCCGAGCTCGGTCGCTACTTCTACCAGCTGGTCAACGACCGCCGTGCGCGTCCGCGCGACGACATGGCGAGCTTGCTGGCGCACGCGGAACTCACCGACGAGGACGGCTCGACCCTCCGCCTCTCCGACGCGGAGCTGACCGGCTTCTGCACCTTGCTGTCGAGCGCCGGCAACGAGACGGTGACCAAGCTGCTCGGCAATGCCGTCGTCCTGCTCGCCCGCCATCCGGAGCAGCGCCGCCGTTTGGTCGAGGACCCGCGCCTCGTCCCCGGCGCGGTCGAGGAGATCCTGCGCTACCGGCCGCCCTCACAGTACCAGGGGCGCACGCTGACGCGCGACGTCAGCCTGCACGGCGTCGCCATGCCGCGCGATGCGCGAGTGCTGTTGCTCACCGGCTCCGGCTGCCGCGACGAACGTGCCTTCCCGGACGCCGACAGCCTGGACATCGGACGCGACATCCCGCTGCAGCTCGCCTTCGGACACGGTGCCCACAAGTGCCTCGGCGCTGCGCTGGCGCGACTCGAGAGCCGCGTCGCGGTCGAGGAGCTGCACGCGCGGGTGCCGGAGTACGAGGTGGATGAAGTGAATCTGGTCCGCGTTCACATGAGCAACGTACACGGGTTCGCGAAGGTACCGATGCACTGGAAGCGGGCCTGAGAGTTTCTAGCAATCCAGGAGCGTCCCATCGCTCGCCGCGGACCTGACGTCCCCGTTTCTCCCCCGTACCGCTGCGGCGCGGTATGGAACAAGGGGGGAACAAGGCGAGGAGCGCTGGGGCGATGCTCTCGCTTCCGCGGGCCGCTGAAGCCGCGAAGCGGCGGTTCGGAGAGGCGCAATCTCCAGCGGCGAAGGGCTGTTCTTCTCCTCGAAGGCCGTGTCGCGGTCAAGCGAGCTGGATGGTGGCGTTCGCGACGTCGATGCGGGCACCGAGTCGCAGGAGAGCATCCATCCCCAGCAGACCTTGGACCGGACCTGCGAAGGGCAGGTCATGGGCTACGACAGGGGCGGACTGAAGGACCCGATCGAAGACCGTCAGCGACTCGCAGGTGACGCGCGGCGCAACGATCAGGCTGTTTGCGGTTGTGATCCGCACGTGATCGGCGGAAGTGCTCGGGGAACAGCCGATTGCTTCGAGAACCTCAACCGGCGCTACCGAATGGCTCGAGCCCGTATCGAGCAGCAGCTCGATGTTGTGGATGCCGGACGGTCCCTCGATGAGGGCGTTGCAAACGAGGAGGGTGCCGTAGCGCTTCAGCGCGAACGCCGCAGCCAAAACATCACCGCGAAATCAGGCGGCAGATCGCCGCAGTAGCGAATTGCCACGTCTCGCCCGCGCCCGTCCGTCATCACGCGCCGATAGATCTCCTCCCGAGTGGGAGCGGCGGCGATGACATGGCCGTCGACAACCTCCAGTGCGTCGTCCAACTGCTGGGCCTCGATGATCACCCACTGGTCGGCGTAGGCGCGGCGTATCTCCTCCCAGGTCATGGTCTCTCATACCACCGAATCGCCAAGGGCGACAACGACTACCTCGCGGCCGGGAGGATGAGAGCTCTGCGAGGTCTCGAGGATGGATTGCCGGCATCGTGCTCGAGGAGCTGCACGCGCGGGTGCCGGAGTACGAGGTGGAGGGGCTGGAGGTGGACTTCCTCGTGCCGGGACCCGGCGCCTCCGTGTCGTTGATCGAGTGCAAGGCGGCCCGTACGGTACGGCCGTCTGACGCCGCGTCGATGCAGCGACTGACGGCTGCTGCGAAGGAAAATCTCCGAAAAGGAACCGCCGTGGAGATGTTCCTCGTTCATCAGCCGCGGAAAGTGGAGGCCAGCACGCAGGCGGTCGCCCCCGGCGTCCGGTCGCTCTCGTGGCCCGACTTCTTGAGAGAGCTCTGACTCACCCCCCTCTCTTCCGGCTGTCGATTTTCTCGGTCGCGCTCGTCGCTAGACACTCTCGTCGAAGCGGCGAATCGGGCGATGGAGCAGCGTTGTCACATGTAGCCGCCATCACCGGCGGGGCGAGCACTTGCAATCTAGCATTCTAGGAACGTCCCCTGATCCCCTTCGGAGGGGTGGCACCTTCGCAAGCCCCCGAGAGCACAGGAAAACAGACATCATGGCGGGCCAGATTCCCTGCTTAGACTTGCCATTTTGTACCTCGAATCGTACCTGTAGCCCTCGGCTGTCTCACGCAAAACGTGGCTGCCCGCCAGCTGCCCGATGACGCGGTAACGCCCCCGGTTCCCGAGCTCTCGTCGGATCTGCTCCACATACCCGAGGCTGCCCACCGCTAGGCTCTCGGGCGGCTCTTTCAGCTTGACAGCCGCTCGCGCCCCGTACTACCCGCTTTCGTGTGAGGTGAAATGCTCGTGAGGGAATGTGAGGGAAGAGCTCGGTCTCTCGGAAACCGTGTACACAACGTCCGATACTTTCCCGTTACGTCCAATTCTCCAGCTTATCCGGGCTATCCGCCAGGTGAGACGTTGATGATGAACGATGCCGTATCACAAATCTCACATCCGGATACGTGCATCTGGCCTTCCGCAGCGGTGTACAGGTACGATTTCAGACGCAAGTTCTACCAACGGACCCATTCGCACCGGCAGGGGGCTTCTCCATTCGCCTGTTCCATTTCTTACGGGACTCCTTGGCCATAGGGGACAAAGATGTTGAAACGCGGTACGGTACTGGGTGCGGCGATTCTGGCGCTAGTTGTCCGTATTTCACAGGCACAGACGCCTACGGTACCCGTCCTCTCCTACGACCAGTACCTCGATACACTCTCCGCTGAACAGGTCGTCGAAATTACGCGTCGGGCAGCGCAGGGAGGAATCCTGGTTCCCAACTTGGACTATTGCGCCCTTGATGAGATCTCTCTCCTGCGCTGGTACGTAAGGACGGCACCGGAACCGATTGGAAGTGCATGCCTTGACAAGCTCTCTGAGCTTCTCCCTGCGTTGATTCCAGAGGAAGACAAACTGTTCGCTGCGGCGATTCTCTATCGCTACGATCGCACCGAGGGACGCACGCAGTTGAGCGAAATGCTGGCGGAAGACAACGCAACCGCTGCGTTCATCTTCGGCGTGAACCACGAGGCCGAATTCCTGGATGGCGTCGTGCGAGTGTTTCGAACACGGAAGAACAGCCGGGAGCGGGAGCTCATTCGCGCCCTGGGGACGTGGCAACAGACAGAGGCCACGGAGGCGCTCCTGGAAGCTTACAAAGCAGAACGGCGGAACATCGACTACGGTGTTGCGCTCAGCCTGGCGGGAGCGGGAGAAGCGGCTCCGATCATCGAGGACTACTTCGATTCTGTCGAATCGGATGACGTGGGAAAACTAGACGCGGCGGCAGCACTGGCACACCTAGGAGTGAACGCGGATCAGTACCTTTCGTACCTGACGGAGCAGATGCAGAGCGCAAGTCCACCCTTCGAGACGTGGCCGACGTACGCGTCGAACGCCTTGGGTCTGGCGGGGGGCACCCAAGCCGAATTGGCATTGACCTCGCGGATCAGCGCATTCTTGTCGGCTGCGACTCCGACCCCCGGGACTGGTGCGGTAGGGGGGTACTTGGAGTTGGACGAGGCCAGCGCTGCGGCGCGCGCGCTGCGCAACTTTCCGACGGCGGCAGCTGCGACTTCAGTTGCCTCGCTGTTGGAACGGATCGCGACTCCATCGAGTCTGACGGGGCCATCTCAGCTGGAGCAAGAACTTGCGGCGGCTCTTCTCGTGATCGGGGACCAAGGGGGAATCGACGCGGCGCGCCAGCGACTCGGCGATGCGTGGGTAGATCGCGCCATCACTGTGCGTAGCTTGAAGCTGCTCCCGCCATCCTTCCTTCCGAAGTCGTCCACGCTACTGCTTCTGGAGCTCAAATAAATGCTTAGTTGGTCGATTCAGACTCACTCATCGACGTCACCTTTGGCCGTGAAACGACACGGACGTACGCCGAGGTGCCGGAGGTGAGGAATGACCCTCACGTGCCTCGCGCAGGGTGTTTTCGAGCGCTTCAGCGCCCCAGCTGCGACCGCTGAAAAAGATCGTCCGGTATGTCGGCGTTGTATTCGATCTCGTTGATCTCGAGCGTCGACTCCGTGCCTTCTTGTACGTTCTTCATGGTTTGCTTGCGCGGCGTGAGCACGCCGTCGATCTTCTCGAGCTGATCGACGGTCCAGACTTTGAGGAGCTTGCCATGTGCGTCGAAGAACTGCGTGCGCATCAGGACGCGCTCCTGCGGATCGATGGCAAACACGCTCTTCCCGTACAGTTCCTCCTCGGGCACTTTCGGCGTGGCCTCCACCAGCTTGCAGGCATGGCCGCCGATCTCCTCGTTGCCGAGGGGCCTCCGAGGGACGTTCCTAGAAAGCTAGTTTCAAACCAGCGAGTGGAAGGCGCTGAGGGCGAGCTCGAAGGCCCAGGAGGGGAAGATGCCGAGGACGATGGTGCCGGTGGTAGTGATGAGGATGGTGGCGAAGAGGTAGGGGCGGTGCTCCAGGCCGGGGACGTCGGCGGCGCCCTCGGTCATGAACATCTTCACCAGGACGCCCGCGTAGTAGTACATCGACATGACGCTGTTGAGGACGCCGATGACCGCGAGGCCGACGTAGCCCGCCTTCACGGCGGCGCTGAACAGGTAGAACTTGCCGGTGAAGCCGGCCAGTGACGGGATGCCCGCCAGCGAGAGCATGAAGACGATCATGGCAAAGCCGAGCAACGGGTGGCGAAAGCCGACGCCGGCATAGTCGTCGAGGCTCTCGTTGGGCTCGCCGCGGCGGCCGAGGGCGATGACCACGGCGAAGGCGCCGAGGTTCATCATCGAGTACGCCAGCAGGTAGTACAGGATGGCGGCGCCGCCCGCCTCGCTCGCGGCGACCATCCCGACCAGGGCGTAGCCGGCGTGCGCGATGCTCGAGTAGGCGAGCATGCGCTTGATGTTGCGCTGCAGGAGCGCGCCGAGGTTGCCGAGCGTCATGGTCAGGGCGGCGACGATCCAGAGCACGCTGCGCCAGTCGACGGCGAGCGCCTCGAAGTGACCGAGGAAGACGCGCGCCAGGGCGGCGAAGGCGGCCGCCTTGATGCCGACGGCCATGAGCGCGGTCACGGACGTGGGCGAGCCTTCGTACACGTCGGGCGCCCAGGCGTGGAACGGCACCGCCGCGATCTTGAAGCCGAAGCCGACCAGCAGCAGGCCGCTGCCGGCGAGCGCCAAGCTGCGCGTCGGTCCGCTCGCGGTCGCGAGCTGCGCGGTGATCGGCCCCAGCGCGGTGGTGCCGAAGGCGCCGTAGATCAGCGCGATGCCGAAGAGCAGGAAGCCGGAGGCGAAGGCGCCGAGCAGGAAGTACTTCACCGCCGCCTCGCTCGAGCGCAGGTCGCCGCGCCAGATGCCCGCCAAAGCGTAGGCGGCGATCGACATCACCTCCAGACCGAGAAAGATCACGATCAGATCGGTTCCCGCGGCCATGATGAACATGCCGCAGATGGAGAAGAGGACCAGCGCGTAGTACTCGCCGCCGCGCAGGTCGATGGTGCCGACGTAGTCCATCGACATCAGAAGAGTGAGGCCGCCGGCGATGCAGAAGACGAAGTTGAAGAAGAGGGCGAACTTGTCGAGGACGAAGCCGCCGCCGAAGCCGGTCTCCGTCGTCGTCCACAGAAGGGCGGAGACGATGGCGGTCACCGTCAACCCGACGATGCCGATCCACCCCAGGCCCTCGCGGTCGGGGCCGGTGGTGACCAGGTCGGCCGCCATGACCAGGAAGGCGGTGACGGTGACGATCAGCACCGGCAGCAGCGCCAGCCAGGGAATCTCGGGAAAGACGAGGCTCACCGGGCGACCTCCGCGGCGCGCGCCGCCTGGGATTCGACCGCGCCCGTCTGATCAGCACGCGCATAACGCGGCGCGTGCTCGTCCTCCGCGATGCGGCGCTGAACGCGGCTGACGAAGGCGTCGACCGACGGCTGCATGCGGCTCAGGAACGGCTGCGGGTAGACGCCCATCACCACGATCATGACCAGTAGCGGCACCAGGACGACGATCTCTCTCGCGCTCAGATCGGTGAGCTTCTGGTTCTCGGGGTTGTCGAGCGGGCCGAACATCACCCGCTGGAACATCCACAGCATGTACACGGCGCCGAGGATGATGCCCAACACGGCCACCGCCGCCGCCGGCACGCTGGCCTTGAAGGCGCCGAGCAGGATGAGGAACTCGCCGACGAAGCCGTTCAGGCCGGGCAGGCCGATCGAGGAGAGCATGACGATCAGGAAGACGACGGAGTAGATCGGCAGCTGCTTCCACAGGCCGCCGAACTCGGAGATCAGGCGCGTGTGGCGGCGGTGGTAGATCACGCCGACGACGAGGAAGAGCGCCCCGGTCGACAGGCCGTGGCTCAACATCTGATAGATGCTGCCGGAGACGCCCTCCGGGTTGAGCGCGAACAGGCCGAGCATGACGAAGCCGAGGTGGCTGACCGACGAGTACGCCACCAGCTTCTTGAGGTCCGGCTGCACCATCGCGACCAGCGCGCCGTAGACGATGCCGATCACGGCCGCGCCGACGATGTAGGGGAAAGCCTCGGCCGCCACCGCCGGAAAGAGCCCGACCGCGTAGCGCAGGAAGCCGTAGGTGCCGAGCTTCAGCAGCACGCCGGCGAGGATCACCGAGCCGCCGGTCGGCGCCTCGACGTGGGCGTCCGGCAGCCAGGTGTGCAGCGGGAACATCGGCACCTTGATGGCGAACGCCAGCGCGAAGGCGGCGAACAGCCAGCGCTGGGTCGCGATCGGAAGGGTCAGGTCGTAGAGCTGTCGCAGGTCGAAGCTCAGCTGGCCGTTCAACGCCTGGTACTGCCAGGCGAGGAAGAGGATGGCGACCAGCATCAGCAGGCTGCCGCTCATCGTGAAGAGCACGAACTTGATCGCCGCGTAGATGCGGCGCGGCCCGCCCCAGACGCCGATGATGAAGTACATCGGCACCAGCATGACCTCCCAGAACAGGTAGAAGAGGAAGAGGTCGAGGGCGAGGAAGGCGCCGATCACGCCGGTCTCGAGCAGCAGCAGGCAGATCATGTACGGCTTCACCCGGTGCTCGATGTCGCCCCAGCCGTAGAGAATGACGAGCGGCGTGAGAAAGGTCGTGAGCAGGACGAGGAACAGGCTCACGCCGTCGACGCCGAGCCGGTAGTAGATGTGGAAGCCGGGGATCCACGCCGCCTCCTGGACGAACTGGAAACCACCTTCGGCGGGATTGAAGGCCGCGAAGAGGAGCAGCGAGAGGAGAAACGGGATCAGAGAGAAGATGAAGGCGGCGCGGCGGATGCCGACCGTCTGCTGGCGCGATATCAGCAGCAGCATCAGGGCGCCGACCAGCGGCGAGAAGAGGATGGTCGAGAGGATCATCAGAGTTTCACCGGTTCGCGTCTCGCTCCGTCATTGCAGCGCGTAATAGGCCATGATCAGCAGGGCTCCCAGCAGCAGCGACAGCGCGTACTGCTGCACGTCCCCGCTCTGCAGGCGACGCGCCATCCGGCTGTTGGCCAACACCCCGCGGCCGGTGCCGTTGACCAGGGCGTCGATCACGCCGACGTCGAACGACCGCCACAGCCAGTTGGACAGCGCCACCGTCGGGCCAACGACGACCGCGTCGTAGAGCTCGTCGATCCAGTACTTGTTGAACACCCACTCGTACGGCCCGCGCAGGCTGGTCGCCAGCCGCTCGGGCAGAGCCGGATTGGCGACGTACATGGCGTACGCCGCGCCGATGCCCGCCAGCGCGATGGCGACCGACACCGCCATCATGCCGAGCTCGAACCCCATCGCGTGGTGCTCGGCGTGCGCCTCGAACACCGGAGCGAGGAGATGCCCCAGCCGGTTGCCCCAGAGGAGATGGAGCGGCAGATCGACGAAGCCGCCGATGACGGACAGCACGCCGAGGACCACGAGCGGAAAGGTCATCGACGGAGGCGACTCGTGGATGTGCTCGCGCGTGTGCTCGTCGGCGCGACAGTCGCCGTGGAAGGTGAGGATCAGCAGCCGGAACATGTAGAACGCGGTCAGCCCGGCGGCGGCGGCGCCGATCAGCCACAGCAGGAAGTGGCCGCGGTCGGCGGTCAGGGCGTTGAAGAGGATCTCGTCCTTGCTGAAGAAGCCGGAGAACGGCGGGATGCCGGAGATCGCCAGCGTGGCCATCAGGAAGGTCCAGTAGGTCGTCGGCATGCGGGCCTTCAGCCCGCCCATCTTGCGGATGTCCTGCTCGCCGCCCATGCCGTGGATGACGCTGCCGGCGGCGAGGAAGAGCAGCGCCTTGAAGAAGGCGTGCGTCATCAGATGGAAGATGCCCGAGCGCGAAGGCGCCGACGCCGAGCGCCAGGAACATGTAGCCGAGCTGGCTCACCGTGGAGTAGGCGAGCACCTTCTTGATGTCGTTCTGCACCAGGCCGATGGTCGCGGCGAAGAAGGCGGTGAGCGCGCCGACCGTCGCCACCACGGCCATCGCGGTCGGCGACAGGACGTAGAGGAAGTTCAGCCGCGCGATCATGTAGACGCCGGCCGTGACCATCGTCGCGGCGTGGATCAGGGCGCTGACCGGCGTCGGGCCGGCCATGGCGTCGGGCAGCCAGACGTAGAGCGGAATCTGCGCCGACTTTCCCGGTCGCGCCGACGAACAGCAGCACGCAGATCGCGGTCACGACGCCGGGCGAGATCTCGCCGGCGTGCGCCGCAATCTCGCGGAAGGTCAGGCCGTGCGTGCCGGCGCCGAGGTGCCAGAAGAGCAGGAACAGGCCGAGCAGGAAGCCGGCGTCGCCGATGCGGTTGACGATGAACGCCTTCTTCCCGGCGTTGGCGTTGTCGTTGTCCTGGTACCAGAAGCCGATCAGCAGGTACGAGCAGAGCCCGACGCCCTCCCAGCCGACGAAGAGCAGGACCATGTTGTCCGCCAGCACCAGCAGGAGCATGGCGAAGGTGAAGAGGTTCAGGTACGTGAAGTAGCGCGCGTAGTCCTCGTCCTTCGCCATGTAGCCGGTCGAGTAGACGTGGATGAGGAAGCCGACGCCGGTGACCACCAGGGTCATCACCGCCGACAGCGGATCGAAGTTGAAGGCGACGTCGAGGTGCAGGGAGCCGGCGGCGATCCACGGGTAGACGCGGTCGTGCAGCGCCGCCCCTTCCCCGGCGCCGAGCAGCTGCGCCAACGCGTAGCACGCGGTCAGGAAGGAGAGCCCGACCACCGCCGGGGCGACGACGCCGACCCGCGAACGCCCGGCGCGGGCGCCGAGCGCGGCGTTGAAGAGCATCCCCAGCAGCGGAAACGCCGGGATCAGCCAGAGGTAGGGGGCTTCGACGATCGGGTGCGGCATGGCTTACCAGCGGAGCAGCTTGATCTCGTCGGCGTTCACGGTCTGCCGGTGGCGAAACAGAGCGATGATGATCGCCAGCCCGATGGCGACCTCGGCGGCGGCGACGGTCATGACGAAGAACACGATCACCTGGCCGTCCATCGACTGCTGCTGCCGGGCGAAGGACACGAAGGCGAGGTTGGCGGCGTTCAGCATCAGCTCGATGCACATGAAGATCACGATGATGTTGCGGCGCACCAGGACGCCGACGGCGCCGATGCCGAAGATCACCGCCGCCAGAGCCACCAGGAAGTTCGTCGGAACCATGCGCCGCTTCTCTCTAGTTGAGCTTTCTCTTCGCCAGCACGACGGCGCCGACGACCGCGACCAGGAGCAGGATCGAGGTGATCTCGAACGGCAGCACCCAGTGGGTGAACAGGCGCTCGCTCAGCGCCGCGGTGGTGCCGAACGACTCCGGCGGCGTCGCCTGCATTCCGGCCCCCGCCGGCGATGCGACTCCCGACAGGAAGCGGATGATGAACAGGGCCAGGAGCGCGCTGGCGCCGACCGCGGTGACCTGTCGAGCCCGCCAGTGCAGCGGGCTCGACTCCTCCTGGAGGTTGAGCAGCATGATGACGAACAGGAACAGCACCATGATCGCGCCCGCGTAGACGACGATCTGCAGCGCCGCCACCAGATGAGCGTCGAGCAACACGAACACGACGGCGAGCAGGAACAGCGTCATGACGAGGCTGAGAGCGCTGCGCACCGGGTGGCGGCTGAGCACCACCCCGAGTGCCGAGAGCACCAGGGGGATCGCCAGGACGAAGAAGGCGGCGTAGCTCATCTCAGGGCTTTCCGAAGGCGAGGACGAAAACCGCGGTCACCGCGACGTTGAGCAGCCCGATCGGCAGCAGACCGAGCCACCCCAGCTTCATCAGCTGGTCGTAGCGGAAGCGCGGCACGGTCCAGCGGATCATGATCTGCAGCCAGCAGAAGAACACCACCTTGAACGAGAACGAGACGACCTGCAGCAGTGTGACGACCAACCCCGGCAGCGCTACCGTCGAGCCCCAGGGAAACGCGAAGCCGGCGCGGGTCAGGTACGGCACCTGCCAGCCGCCGAAGAAGAGCGTCGCCACCAGGCCGGAGACGATGATCACCTCGACGAAGTCGGTCATGAAGAACATCAGGTGCTTCACGCCCGAGTACTCCGTGAAGTAGCCGCTGATCAGCTCCGACTCGCTCTCCGGCAGATCGAAAGGGATGCGCTTGCTCTCGGCGATGCCGGCGCAGAGGAAGATCAGAAAGGCCACCGGCTGGTAGAAGATGCCCCAGGCCGGCAACCACCCCATGGCGAGCGCGCCCTGCGAGCGCGCCATGGCCTGCAGGTCGAGGGTTCCGTAGGTGAGCACCATCGAGACGATCGCCAGGCCCATCGCCAGCTCGTACGAGATCATCTGCGCCGAGCCGCGGATGCCGCCGAGCAGCGACCACCGGTTGTTCGAGGCCCAGCCGCCGAGGACGACGCCGTAGACGCCGAGCGACACCATCGCCAGCACGTACAGGATGCCGACGTCGAGCGGCGCGACCTGCAGGTTGATGACGCGGTCGCCGACCTGCAGCACGTCGCCGAACGGAATCACGGCGAAGGCGACCAGGGCGGGAAACAGGTTGACGCACGGTGCCAGGGTGTGCAGGAAGCGGTCGGCGCCGCGCGGGATGACGTCCTCCTTGGTGAGGAACTTCAGCGGGTCGGCCATCAGCGTGTTGACCAGCCCGGCGCCCGCGAAGCCGAAGATGGCGGCGCGGTTGGCGCCGATGCGGTCCTGGATCAGGGCACTGCCCTTGCGCTCGATCCAGCCCAGGGTGCCGGCGAGCTGCAGGATCATCAGTATGACGACGAGCGCCTTGATGAACGAGATACCGAGTTCGATCCACATCGATTCCACCGCGGGGGACTTCAGTCGTCCGTAGGGTCAGTCTCGCGCCAGGCGATCGACGATCTCGAGCGTCAGCTCCGGCGTCAGGTTTTCCCAGTAGTCGTCGTTGATCTGCATCATCGGCGCGGTGCCGCACGAGGCGAGGCATTCCACCTGATCGAGGGAGAACTTGCCGTCCGCCGTGGTCTCGCCGACGTCGATGCCGAGTCGTTGCTTGAGACAGGCCAGGATGCGGTCCGCCCCCACCAGACTGCACGACAGGTTGGTGCACACCTGGACGTGGCTCTTCCCCATCGGCTTCTTGTAGAACATGGTGTAGAAGGACGCGACGGAGGCCACGAACGCCGGCGTCAGGCTCGAGCAGCTCGGCCGCGTACTCCATCACCTCCAGGCTGAGGTGGCCGAACTCGCGCTGGGCGAGCCATAGGGTCGGCATGATCGCCGCGCGCCGTACGGGGTAGCGCGTGACGATCTTCTCGAACTCCGCTTGCGCAGCGGGGGAAAAGCGAACAGCCATACCTTGCTCTCGAGCTCTCTCTGTGGATCCGGCGCTCAATCCGACGCCGTGCAGGCTCACCGACCGGTGACTACCGGTCGCACTCGCCGCCGATCATGTTGATCATGCCGAAGGTCGGGATGATGTCCGCCACCATGCGGCCCTTCAACATCCTGGACAGGGCGCCGACATGCCCAGGAAGCAGGGCGGGCGCACGCGCACGCGGTAGGGGCGGCCGCTGCCGTCGCTGACCACGATAGAAGCCGAGCTCGCCGTTGGCGCCCTCGACCGCCTGATAGACCTCGCCCGGCGGGAACCTTCGCGCCCTCCATGATCAGCTTGAAGTGATGCATCAGCCCCTCGATGCTGTTGTACACCTTCGACTTCTCCGGCAGCACGAAGCGCGGGTCGTCGATGCGGACGGGGCCGTCGGGCAGGTCGCGCAATCGCCTGCTCGACGATGCGCATGCTCTGGTCGCATCTCGTTGAAGCGGACCAGGAAGCGATCGTAGTTGTCGCCGGTCGTTCCGACCGGCACCTCGAAGTCGAAGCGCTCGTAGACCGGAGTAGGGCTGCGCCTTGCGGACGTCGTACGGCACGCCGGTCGACCGCAGCAGCGGCCCGGTCAGGCCGTAGCTGATCGCTTCCTCCTGGCTGAGGATGCCGATGCCGGACATGCGGTCGTAGAAGATGCGGTTGCGCGTCAGCAGCTTGTCGCAATCGACCAGGATGCCGCGCAGGTGCACGAACGCGCGCTCGATGTGAGCGGTAGTGTCCGGAGTGATGTCGCGGGTGACGCCGCCGATGCGCGTGTACGAGATGGTCACGCGCGCGCCGGTGACCGCCTCGACGATGTCCCACAGGAGCTCGCGCGACTCGTTCATCAGGAAGGCCGGCGTCATCGCGCCGAGCTCGCTGGCGGCCATGCCCAGGCAGGTCAGGTGATCGGCGATGCGCGAGCACCTCGCTCATGATGACGCGGATGTACTGGCAGCGCGCGCGGCACCTCGACGCCGCACAGCCGCTCGACCGCGAGCGCGTAAGCCGACGTTGTTGATCAGCGGCGAGACGTAGTTGAGCCGATCGGTGTACGGGATGGCCTGCGTCCACGTCCCCTGCTCGGTCATCTTCTCGAAGCCGCGGTGCAGGTAGCCGACCTCCGTGTCGCAGGCGACGATGACCTCGCCGTCCAGCTTGAGGTTGAACTTGATGGTGCCATGGGTCGCCGGATGGGAGGGGCCCATCTGCAGCTCCATGATCTCCTCGGCCACGTCTCCGACGTCGGCCTGGGTGGCCCGGGCGTATGCGAGATCAGCGCTTGCCATGGAACTTCCAGTCGAGCGCGATCGGATCGCGTTCGTGAGTGAGAGGTTGGCGCTTGTTGTACGGGTAGTCCTTGCGCAACGGGTGCCCGACGAACTCCTCGTACATCAGGATGCGGCGCGGGTCGGGATGGCCGACGAAGCGAACGCCGAACATGTCCCACGCCTCGCGCTCCAGCCAGTTCGCCGAGTTCCACAGCCCGGTGGCCGTGTGTACCCAGGGATCGTCCTCGGGGACGCGGATCTTGAGGCGGAAGCGGTGACCGTGGGCGAGAGAGTAGAGCTGGTATACGACCTCGAAGCGCGGCGTCTGACCGAGATAGTCGACGCAGGTGAGATCCATCAGGAAGTTGAAGGCGAGATCGGAACGGTCGCGCAGCTCTTCCAGGAGGGCCGGAGCGTCGTCGCGGCCGACGGCCGCTACTGCCTCTCCATGCAGCACGGCGGTCGCCCGGATCCGTTCTCCGGCCAGCTCGCGGACGCGGGCGAGCAGCTCCTCGGCGCTCATTCCCACTCCAGGGCTCCCTTTCGCCATTCGTACAGAAGGCCGATCAGCAGCACGGCCATGAAGATCGCCATGGCGTTGAGGCCGAACCAACCGAGCTTTCGGAACACGACGGCCCAGGGGTACATGAAGACCACCTCGACGTCGAAGACGACGAAGAGAATCGCCGTCAGGTAGAACTTCACGTCGAAGCGTCCCCACGCCGAGCCGCTCGGCTCGTTGCCGCACTCGAACGTCTCCAGCTTGGCGTCCGTCCGGTTGCGCGGCCCGAGCAGCTTGCCGGCGCCGATCATGACCACGACGACCACAGCCGCGAGCGCGAACGTGATCAAAATGGGACCGTATTGGGCGATCATGACTCGGCCTTCGTGGTCGCAGGCGCGTTGGCGTTCAGTGCGGGAAACCAACTTCGGGAAGTATGTGAAGGGCTTTGCGATGTCAAGGTGACCTACTTTTGACGGGCCGACCAGCGCTCTGCTACTTGCCTCGCAACGGAGGCTCCGACGTTCGAATGAAGACCTTCCCCGCTCGCCCGATCGCCGTTGGCGTCCGCGTCTCGCGCCGGCGCCGGGGGGGCTGATGGCGGAGTCCGATCTCGCCGCCCGACTCGAGCCGCTGATTCGCCGCTCCTTCGGATCGGACGCCGCGCTCGCCGAGGTGGAGGCGCTCGCCGGTGACGCATCGACCCGTAGCTATGCGCGGGCCCGTCTGCGCGGACCCGGCGCGCCGGCGACGGTGGTGGTCATGCTGCTCGCCGACCGCGGCATCGCCATGTCGTCCGACGAGCTCGCGGTGTTCGCCGAGCCGCTGCGGCAGCTCCCCTACGTCAACGTGCACGAGTTCCTGATCCGGATCGGGGTTGCGGTGCCCGAGCTCTACCTCGATGCGTCCGACGAAGGCGTCCTCCTCCTCGAGGACGTCGGCTCGGTCACTCTGTGGGACGCCGTTCAGGGCAGGCGCGACGAGGAGGTGGAGGAGCTCTTCGCGCGCGCGATCGACCAGCTGCTGCTCCTGCAGGTGAACGGCACGGCGCGGCGCGACGACGCCTGCATCGCCTTTCAGCAGCAGTTCGACGAGCGGCTCTTCCTGTGGGAGTTCGAGCACTTCCTCGAGTGGGGGCTGATCGATCGGATCGACGGGCCGCTCCCCGATTCCGAGACAGCCCTTCTGCGCGAGCGCTTTACCGCCCTCGCCCGCTACCTCGACCGACAGCCGCGCGTCCTCAATCACCGCGACTTCCACGGCTGGAACCTCTTCGTCCGCGACGGAGGCATCCGCGTGATCGACTTCCAAGACGCGCTGCTGGCGCCGGCTCCCTACGACCTCGCCACCCTGCTCGGCGACCGCGTCACCCCGGAGGTGGTGCACCCGGCCGCTCGAGCGCCGCCTTCTCGCCTACTACGCGCGCCAGTCGGAAGCGCGCGGCGGACCGCGCTGGAGCGAGGCGGGGCTCTGGGAGGTCTACTCCGCCTGCGCCTTGCAGAAGGCGTTCAAGGTCGTCGGCCGCTTCCAGTATCTCGACCGCGCCAAGGGCAAGCCGGGCTACCTGCGCTACCTGCCGCCGACGCTGCGACAGATCGCCCGCCTGCTCGACACCCGGCCCGATCTCGCCGACCTGCGCGCCGTTCTCTCCCGCTACTTCCCCGAGCTGCGACCGTGAAGGCGATGATCCTCGCGGCGGGCTTCGGCAGCCGCTTGCGCCCGCTCACCGACCGCATGCCCAAGCCGCTGATCCAGGTCGCCGGCCGGCCGCTGATCGCCTACCCGCTCGCCGTCCTGCGCGAAGCGGGGATCCGCGACGTCCTCATCAACCTGCACCATCTCGGCGAGCAGATTCGCGACGCCCTCGGCGACGGCAGCCGCTTCGGGATGTCGATCACCTACTCGGAGGAGCACCCGATCCTCGATACCGGCGGGGCGATCAAGAACGCGCAATCCTTCCTGGAAGACGGGACCTTCGTCGTGCTGAACGCCGACACGGTGATCGACCTGAATCTCGCCGAGGTCGTCCGCTGGCATCGCCACCGGGGAGCGCGGGCGACGATGGTCCTGCGGCCCGACCGGGAGGCGGCGCGCTACGGCGTCATCGAGGTCGACGCGCGGGGACGCATCCGGCGCTTCCTCGGCCGCCCGCCCGAGGTGCACGAGCCGCTCACGGCGCTCATGTTCGCCGGCGTGCACGTCTTCGAGCCGCAGGTGTTCTCCTACATGGAGGAGGGCCGCTTCGGCATCAATGCGCGCACCTATCCGGCCATGCTCGCCGCAGGCTGCCCGCTGTTCGGATACGAGTTCCACGGCTACTGGCGCGTGCTCGATACCCATGCAGGGCTGGCGGAGGGCCGCTGGGAGCTGTCCCGGCCCGCCCTGCTGGCGCCCTCACGTCGTCCTTGACAAGGTGCGTCACGACCTCTACGGTCAATCAATTGATTGAGGGAAGCTAGGCGATGGGAATCACCATCGTTCAGAAGAGCGACCTCAAGACTCGCAAGCGAGATCCGAAGGTCGCTCTGGTGCTGGCCGGAGGCGCTGTCTCCGGCGGCGCGTTCAAGCTCGGCGGGATCAAGGCCCTCGACGACTTCCTCGTCAATCGCAAAACCAACGAGTTCGACACCTACGTCGGGCTCTCCGCCGGCGCGGTGCTGGCGGCTCCCCTCGCCTGCGGAATCAGCCCGGCGGAGATGATCAAGAGCCTGGAGGGGAAGTCGACCGAGCTGACGCGTTTTCGCTTCCTGGACTTCTACAGTCCCAATTTCCGCGAGTTCGTCGAACGGCCGCTCGAGTACGCTCTCGCCGTCACCCTGTTCCTGCCGGGCACCGTGGCGGACCTCATCAAGGCCACGCCGAAGGCCGGCGAGGAGCTGCGCAAGGCCGTGCGGGAGTATCTCGCCGCACCCAGCCCGGGCAGTCTGCCGCGCCTGCTGGCACCGATCGCCGAGACGCTGTGGAATCGCCGCCAGTTCCCGTCGTTGCTCGATCACGTGCCCAGCGGGCTGTTCGACAACTCGAGCATCGAGCGCTACATCCGCCGCAATTTTCAGCGCGCCGGGATCAGCAATGATTTTCGCACGCAGCATCGGCGCAACGGTCGCGAGCTCTACATCAGCGCGATGAACCTCGACACGGCCGAGCGCGCCGTCTTCGGCCACGACGAGGACGCTTCGATCACCGTCTCCGAGGCGGTGCAGGCGTCGACAGCGCTGCCGGGCTTTTACCGCCCGGCGCGCATCAAGGGAGTCGACTACGTCGACGGCGGCGTTCGCCGCACCGCCAACATCGACGTCGCGATCGAGCACGGGGCCGACCTGGTCATCTGCTACAACCCGTTCCGGCCCTTTTCGAATCGCGTCCGCCGCCGCTTCGACAAGCAGCGCGGCCGCTACGCGTACGACGGCCCGCTCATGGCCGACGGCGGCCTGTTGAGCATCATCAACCAGGTTTTCCGCACCCTGTTGCACTCGCGCCTGCAGTACGGGCTGCGCCAGTACCAGGACGACCCCAACTTCCAGGGCGACATCATCGTCGTCGAGCCGAAGGAGTCGGACGTCCACTTCTTCCAGCTCAACGCCCTGGATTACTGGGCGCGCCTGCGCGCGGCCCAGTACGGATACATGTCGGTCACCGAGTCGATCGAGCGCAACTACGAGCTGATCAAGCCCATCCTGGAGCGCTACGGCATGTCGATGACGCGCCGCGACGTCCGCGACAGCATGGGCAAGATGCGCGAGGAAGACGTCGCCGAAGCGACCGAAGCGCTGACCCGTGAATTCCCGCGCCGCCGCCTCAGCGTGGCGTAAGTACGGCCGGCGGCTGCGGTGGATTGCCGGGGGGAAGTCCCCGCCGCTACAACCGCTCGACGATGGTCGCGATGCCCATGCCGATGCCGATGCACATGGTGCTGAGGCCGAAGCGCTTGTCGGTGCGCTCGAGCTCGTCCATCAGGGTGCCGATCAGCATCGCTCCGGTAGCGCCGAGAGGATGGCCGAGCGCGATCGCACCGCCGTTGACGTTGACCTTGGCGGGATCCATGCCGAGCTCCTGCATCAACATCAGAGGAACCGGCGCGAAAGCCTCGTTGATCTCGATGAGGTCGATGTCCTCGAGCTTCATGCCCGCCTTCTTCAGCACCTTCTGTGTGGCGGGAATCGGACCGGTGAGCATGATCACCGGCTCGGAGCCGACGATCATCTGCTCGACGACGCGCGCCCGGGGGTTCAGCTTCAGCTCCTTCACCTTCTGCTCGGACGCCACCAGCACCGCCGCGGCGCCGTCGACGATGCCGCTCGAGTTGCCGGCGGTGATCACGCCGTCCGGCTTGAACGCCGGCTGCAACGCCGCCAGCCCTTCCATGGTCGACTGCGGCCGCACGTGCTCGTCGGTGTCGAACACCTTGCGCTCGCCGTTGTGCGTCACCTCGATGGGCACGATCCCCTTTTTGAAGCGGCCCTCCTGAATCGCCTTCCACGCCTTGTGCTGGCTGGCGAGCGCGAACTCGTCGACCTGCTCGCGCGTGAAGCCCCACTTCTCGGCGACCATCTCCGCCGACAGGCCCTGCGGCACCAGGTTGTACTTCTCCATCAGGCTGGCGGGCAGCGGACCCATGTCCGAGCCCATCGGCACCCGCGTCATGTTCTCCACGCCGGCGGCGACAACCAGGTCCTGCGCCCCGGCCTTCACCGCCTGAGCGGCGAAGTTCACCGCCTGCTGGCCGGAACCGCAGAAGCGGTTCAACGTTACGCCCGGCACCTCGATCGGCCAGCCCGCGGCGAGCACCGCGGAGCGGGCCAGGTTCGCCCCCTGCTCTCCCGTCTCGGTCACACAGCCCACCACCACGTCGTCGATCTGACCGGGATCGACGCCGGCGCGCTGCAGCAGCGCTCGCATCGGAGCGTTCAACAGGTCGATGGGATGGGTCTCACTCAGGGTGCCCTTGCGGCGCCCGCGCGCAGTACGACACGCGTCGATGATGTAAGCCTCTGCCATGGGGATTTCCTCCGAGCTGGGGTGGTGTGGGACCACGGACGGGTAACAGGCGTGCCGCGGTGAGTCAATCGGCTCGGTGGGCCGGTGAGCCGGTGAGCGGGTATGCCGGTGAGCCGGTGCGCCGGTTGCGTTCGAGCTGCGGCCTCGGCTCGCCGGTGCTCAGCTCTCCCCTGGCTCCTCTTCGTACGATGCTCCAGGAGCGCGGCGCCGAGGCGGTGGATGATCCAGCGGTGAACGGTGGAGACCGTGTCTTTCCAGTTCGCGTCGAGGGGCAGGGCATGTCCGCTGCCACCGCACACCTGGAGCTCGGCGCCGGCGCGCTCCGCCAGGGCGCGCGCGTCGTCGAGCGGCGTCACGCGGTCCGCCTCTCCTGCCAGGACCAGGGCCGGCGACGCCACCCGTTCCGAGTGGCCCCTCGAGCGGCTCTTCGGTCAATTGGCGGAGCAGCGCCGGCGGGCTCGAGCGCGCGGTTCTGCAGCGGGTAAGCGCCCCGCCAGCGCCCCGCCGGAGCGGAGCGAAGTCCGCCGCGCCAGCGCTGCCACCAGGTTCCCGCTCCCGCCAGGGCGGCCGGCGGTTGTGCGGCTACCGACACGGGCACGAGCGGTGCCAAGGCGACGACGGCGCGCGCGGCGGACGCCGCGTGCAGGGCGAGAAGCCCTCCGAGGTCGTGTCCGACGATCACCGGAGGTGCGTCCATCGCACCGACGACGGCACGCAAGTCGGAAAGGTGTTCCTCGAACCGGCGAGCCGGCTCGCTCCCCCTCCGTCCGCGCAGATGAGGCGCGACACAGTGCCAGCCACGGTGAGTGAGAAACCCTGTGAAGCGACGCCACGTGTCGGCCGTGTCCCAGAGGCCGTGTACAAGGAGCAGCGGTGCCGTGAAGCGCTCGCTCTCTCCGTGCCAGACGTCGGCGATCAGCGGGCCGATCTTCTGCTCCATGCCGGCCAACCTGCCCGGCCCGCACCGCGAGGGCAAGGTAGAATGCGGGCCGCGTCCTCGAGGGAAGATCGGCGCCCGCACCGCGGCAGGGAAAACGGGGACGGCGTTCACCCCAAAACGCGAAGAGGCCCTCCGGGTTTCCCGGAGGGCCTCTTTCGTTGAGCCCGAAGGCTCGTGCCTGTGCGAAAGGGAAAAAATGCTGGCCTAGTGAATGGCCTGAACCAACGTGTTGCGGTGCTTACTTCTTCTTCTTTGCAGCAGTCGTCTTCTTCTTGGCCGGCGCCTTCTTCTTTGCCTTGGAAGCCGGCTTCGCCTTCTTCGCAGTCGACCTTGTCGCTTTCTTCCTTGCTACTGGCATAATAGCCTCCTTGGTTGAAGCGTTAGCTTCAGTCTGTCTTAACTACCCCTCTCATCACAGGCACTCTCTCCACAGCCACCCACCTCCAGATCGAGGCCGATTATATGGTCCGATTTTCGCTAGGTCAACAGGCGAATACCATTTTGGAAATTTTTTTTTAAAATGGGATTGCTCCGTCCAGCCAAGGGAAATCCCTCCTCTAAAATGCCGTTGGAATGTCTCTTTGGTCGAGGGTAGCAGATCGTTTTAGGGCACCGCCGGAGGTCGTCCGGAAAATGCCGCACAGCCGTCCTTAGACAAGCAAAGCGACTGCACCGCTCGCACGGCACCGAGCCCCCGTCACACGCCGAGCACGAGGCGCAGGAGCAGTCGCAAGACGATGAACGGTACCGTCGCCCACAGGGCCGATCGCGTCGTCTCGTCCGCTGCGAGGGGCTCTTCTCCCGGGCGAACGGCGCCGTCTAGCTCCCGCACCGTGCTCCACTTTGCCGTTGTGCCATAAGCCTCGGCGAGCGCGTCGAGCGACTCGCCCGTCGAGCCGCGGGCGGTGCGGCGCGCGTCGTTTGAAGCGAATCAGCTCGCCGCGATTGAGCCACATCCCTTCGCAGACGCGACAGCGCTCGATGCGCGCATCGGGGGGCAGCAGCGGATCGTGAAAGGGCTTCAGGTCGATGCCGCAGCGCGGGCAGCGCCCGGGCGTCTGCGGCGCCGGAACGTCGGCGCCGACTTTCTTCTCGTCGATCGTGTCGAGCCGCTCGGCCTCCTCGGCCGTCACGGGAAAGAGCTCCCAGCGATCGCACCAGATGCCGCCGCAGCGTAGGCACTGATCGAGGACGACGCAGTAGCCGCTGTACGCGCGTGCGGTGACGCTCTGCATCGCCACGGCACAGTGCGGGCACACCGCGGGCGCGGAAGCGGTCACGACGGCGGCCTTCCGGCCACGCCGCGCAGGATGGCGATGCGCCGCTCGATGGGCGGATGGGTACTGAACAGATCGGCGAGCTTGCCCTCGCGCTCGTCGCTGCGGCGCCTGAGCGGGTTGACGATGAACAGATGCGCGGTACCCCGCGTCGCGCCGCGCAAGGGCGAGCGGGTGCGCGCGATCTTGGCGAGAGCGCGCGCCAGTCCCTCGGGGTTGCGGGTGAACTCGACTCCGGTGGCGTCGGCCAGGTACTCGCGCTGTCGCGACACCGCCGTCGCCAGCAAGCGGGAGATGAGCGGGCTGGCGACGACCAGCACGAGGAGCAGCACCGCCAGGACGACGGGCGCGGCGCCGCGGCGGCGGCCGCCGAAGTACAGAGTGCGCCGCGCCCAGTCGACGAGCATGATGACGCCTCCGTACAGAACGGCCACCATCATCATCACCAGGGTGTCGCGGTTGGCGATGTGCGCCATCTCGTGCGCGACCACGCCCTGCGTCTCCTCGCGGTCGAGGAGCGCCAGGGCCCCCTCGGTGACGGCGATCGTGGCGTGCTCGGGGTCGCGGCCGGTGGCGAGGGCATTGGGCGACGGGTCGGGGATCACGTACAGCTTCGGGCGCGGCAGACCGGCGGCGAGGGAGATTTCGGTGACGATGTTGTGCAGCTCGCGGTGCTCCGGGTCCTCGACCCGCAAGGGGCGGGCGAGCAGCGAGCTCATGACCAGCCTTCCGCCGCCGTAGAACCCGAGAAGAGTGACGCCCACCGACACGGCAAGGGCGACGACGGTGATGAACGGGAAGCGGGTACCGCCGACGAGATAGCCGGCGAACGACACGTCGAGACTCAGACCGACCGCGGCGAAGAAGACGATGAACGCGGCGATGAGCAACGCCGTGAAGCGTCGGTTGCGTCTCTGTCGCTCGTAGAAGTCCACGTCGAGCGGGATCAGGGTTCTGGGGGGCCGGTCGCCACGGGGTGGGCCGAAGGAGAGAAGGACGTGGCGTTCTCTCTCGTCCGCCCGGTCTCAGGCGCGCATCGACAGGTCGACCTCGGGAACCGCGCGATCGGCTTCCTCGGCGGAGAAGAACTCCGCGCGCCGGAAGCCGAACCGGCTGGCGATGAGGCTTGCCGGAAAGACTTCCTGCTGGGTGTTAAAGCGCATCACCATGTCGTTGTAGAACTGGCGGGCGAAGCTGATCTGGTTCTCGGTGGTGGTGATCTCCTCCTGCAACTTCAGGATGTTGTCGTTGGAGCGCAGCGTCGGGTAGCTCTCGACGAGGGCGAAGAGCTGGCGCAACGCCTGGCTGAGCTCGCCCTCCGCCGCCGAGGTCTCGCGCACACCCTGCGCCTGCGCGGCGCGGCTGCGGGCGGCGATGACGCGCTCGAGCGTGCCGCGCTCGAACTCCATCGCACCCCGTACGGTGTTGACGAGGTTGGGGATGAGATCATGGCGGCGCTTGAGCTGAACGTCGATCTGCTTCCACCCGTTCTGCACCTTGTTCCGCAGCGAGACGAGGCCGTTGTAGGTGAAGATCGCCCACAGCACGGCGACCGCGATCAGAAGCAACAGTGCCCAGCCCATGAGACGCCCCTTCTACAACACGTTCGGCTTCGCAACCATCGGTTTCTTGCGCCGCGCCGCGCGCTCAAGCTCCGGCCGCGCTTCGCAGCGGCTCGCTCTCCGCCGGCCGCTGCGGCGCCAATCTCTCCAGGGCGGCGAAAAGCTTCGCGGGATCGATCGGCTTGGAGACATAGTCGTCCATGCCGGCCTCCAGACAACGCTCCTCGTCTCCCTTCATGGCATGGGCGGTCATGGCAATGATCGGAACGCGGATGCCGGTGGCGCGCTCGCGGGCGCGGATGGCCGCCGTCGCCGCAAACCCGTCCATCTCCGGCATGCGAACGTCCATCAGCACCATGTCGAAGTGCCCCGCCTCCAAGAACGACAGCGCCTCGCGTCCGTTCGACGCGATCATCACCTGGTGATGGTGCTTCTGCAGGAGCCGGGAGACCAGCTTCTGGTTCACCGGATGGTCTTCCGCCAACAGGATGCGCAGTCGTCTGGCGCCCGCGGCCGAGGTCTCCGCGATAGCCGGCGCAACCTTCGTCGCAACGGCTTCCTTCCTCGGGCGCGGCGCGATCGTGAGCACAGTGAGGATTGCGTTGAGCAGCTCCGACTGCGTGATCGGCTTGGTCACGTAAGATGCAACGCCGAGCTCGCGGCAACGGACCCGATCCCCCGGCTGTGCGGCCGACGACAGCATCATCACCATCGCGCCGTGCAGTCGCGGCGACTCCACGATCCGTCGAGCCAGCGTGAACCCGTCCATCTCCGGCATCTGCGCGTCGATCAGGATGAGCGGATACGGCGATCCGGCAGCGGCCGCTCGCATCAGCTCGGCGAGGGCCGCGTGCCCACCGGCGACCGACGACGGTCGCATTTGCCAGTTGGCCAGCATCGCGTCGAGGATGCGCCGGTTCGTCTCGTTGTCGTCGACCACCAGCACCGGCAGGTCGCGCAGGTCGGGAGCCTCGACGGCCGGGCGGCTCGCCTCCTGCGGTGGTGGCACGGCGAATCGGGCGTCGAATCGAAACGTGCTGCCCAGACCGGGGTCGCTCTGCACCACGAGATCGCCGCCCATCAGGGCCACCAGGCGGGCCGAGATCGCCAGCCCGAGCCCGGTGCCGCCGTAGCGGCGCGTCGTCGAGCCATCCGCCTGTGAGAAGGCCTCGAAGATGTGCTTCTGCACCTGGCGCGGAATCCCGATGCCGGTGTCGATCACCGAGAAGCTGAGGCGGGTCTCGTCGTCGCTTCGCAAATCGGTTCTCACCCTCACGACGATCTCGCCGCTGTCGGTGAACTTGATCGCGTTGCCGATCAGGTTGACGAGGATCTGGCGCAGCCGTCCCGGATCGCCGACCAGCTGGTCGGGCACGTCGGGCGCGACGTCGCAGACCATCTCGAGGCCCTTCTGCGACGCCCGCAGCGCCAGCGTCTTCATCGTCTCGCCCACCGCGTCGCGCAGATGAAACTCGGCGCTCTCGAGCTCGAGCTTTCCGGCTTCGATCTTGGAAAAGTCGAGGATGTCGTTGATGACCGCGAGCAGGGCGTCGGCGCTCGACCGCACCATCTCCAGGTAATCGCGCTGCTCGGCCGTCAGATCGGTGTCCAGCGTCAGCTCGGTCATCCCGATGATGCCGTTCATCGGCGTGCGGATCTCGTGGCTCATGTTGGCGAGGAACTCGCTCTTGGCCCGGCTGGCCGCCTCGGCGGCCTCCTTCGCCTGGTGAAGCTCGAGCTCGGCCCGTTGGCGTTCGCTGCGATAGCGGCGGAACTCGTTGGCGACGTACAGAGAAGCCGCGAAGGCGACCGCTACCGCGACGCCGTGGTAGCTCGGCACGACGGCCAGAGTGCCCGCCACCGCGTAGACGTTCCACAGCAGGGCGGCGGAGGCCGCCGCCACCGTGACCAGCTGCCGCCACGGCCCCCACGGCAGCAAGGTCGCGACGGCCATCTCGAGAACGATGAACAGCAGCGGCGGCGTCGTGAAGTCCCCCGCCACGATCGCGCCCGCCGCGGTCGTGAAGCAGATCGCGCACACCGCGAGCATGGCGATCGTTTCGATCCGCTCTCGCAACCGCGCCACCCGGAGCGACCAGAAGACACCGAGGGCCACGCTCAGCTCGACGACCTTGAGCGCGTACAGAGGAACCAGCAGATGCCGATTCATCCAGAACTCGCCGGTGGCGAAGATCGCGACGCCGGCCGCCAGCACCCAGGTCCCGGCACGTACGCGGGAAACGAGCAGCAGGCGGTTCGCCCGCTCGATTTCGACTTCGGGGACACCTCGCGAAGTCCCCGCGCTGCCGGGTGTGTCGGTGGCCGGTGCGACGCCGACAGGATTGGGGAGGTCGACTCCCGAGTCCGTTGCGCTCGTCGGACTGTGCATTTGGGTCTCCCGGCTCACACCCGATAGAAAAGGACCGCTAGAAAAGGACCGCCGTAGGCACGCTCAATCGCCGCGGACGATTGCCGTCAGCGCCGGTTGGAGTCGGGCCAGCTCGCGCTCGAGATCCTCACCGGCCTTCCCGGCAAGACTCAGGTCGCCGCTGACGGCGAGCTCTTCCAGCTTCGCCGCCGCTTCGGTGGCGGCGGATGCGCTGAGGTTGCAGACGGAACCCTTGATCGAGTGCGCCACCAGCGCCACCTGCGCCGCATCGCCGCGCAGCAGCGCGTGGTGCAAGTTGGCCAGCCGGTTGGGACAGTCGTCGAGGAAGAGCCCGACCATCTCGGACAACAGCTCGCGATCGCCCTCGACGCGCTCGAGCAGCGATTCCCGATCGACGGGCTGATTCAAAGGGTTCGCCATGCTTGCTGTTCACCGGCTCGCGATGTCCGGCACTCCGCCGGCCTGCACGCAGCAATGATCATCCCGATTCGGTTGTGCACATCGCATGCCATGAGGCTCTTCGAGCTTGCGCCAGATCCCGACCGCTGCTCGGTGAACGTGGCGGTACATTGGGCGACCATGCGATGACGTTTTCGGCCCAAGGGACCGGAAACGGTGAGCCGCCGATGTCGTCGGGCGGGTGCGGCGCGCAGTTGCCCCTTCGCTACATTTTCGCTATCGATGTCCCCTCGAGGGAGGAGGCGCCTGTGTTCCTGACCAAGCGACAAAAGGAGCTGTACGACTACATCGCCGCCTACCTTACGGAGCACGGCTATGCCCCGACCCTCGAGGAGATCGGCGCGCGCTTCGAGCTGAGCTCGCTGGCAACCGTGCACAAGCACCTCACCAACCTCGAGGACAAGGGCTTGATCCGGCGCACCTGGAACCACAGCCGCGCCATCGAGCTGGTCCCCCAGCAACAGCAGAAGCTGGCGGTGGACCTGCCCCTGCTCGGTCGCGTCGCCGCCGGCCGGCCGATCGAGGCACTGGAGACCGCCGACAGCATCTCGGTTCCCGAGGAGTTCATCCGCCGGGAGAACACGTACGTCCTGCGCGTGGTCGGAGACTCGATGATCGACGACGGCATCTGGGACGGAGACTACGTCGTGGTCGAGGAGCGCCCGACGCCGAGCAGCGGCGAGACCGTGGTCGCGGTGGTCAAGGGCGAGGCGACGGTGAAACGCTACTACCCGGAGAAGAACGGCAAGGTGCGGCTACAGCCGGCCAACGACGGCATCGAGCCGATCGTCGTTGCCGCCGGGGACCTGGAGATCCGCGGCGTGGTCGTTGCGGTCATGCGCAAGTACCAGTAGTTGGTGTGCTCGCGGCGCGGCGGCGGGCCGTCGCGCAAGCTTGACCCGAACGGCGGTGCCTCGCTAGGTTCGCGGGGCTGGCCGAAGTAGCCGGTTCTCCGTGCGGCCTGCCGGTCGCGTGCGACGAATTCACACGACAGAGAGACGAGGGTTTTCGATGGTGGGTGTCAGCTCGTACGGCGCGTACATTCCGATGCTGCGGTTGCCCCTCTCCGCAATCTCCGGCGGGGGTCGCAAGGCGAGCGGCGGCGGGGGCGAGAAGGCGATCGCGTACTTCGACGAAGACAGTGTCACGATGGCCGTCGCGGCCGGCATGGATTGCCTGCGCGGCATCGAGCGCAGCTCGGTGGACGGGCTGCTGTTCGCGTCCACGAGCTATCCCTACAAGGAGAAGCAGGGCGCCGCGGTGATCGCCAAGGCGCTCGATCTGCGCCGCGACGTCGCCACGGCCGACTTCGGCGGCTCGCTGCGGGCGGGAACGGCGGCGCTGCGATCCGCCCTCGACGCCGTCGGCGCCGGCTCCGCCCGCAATGTACTGGTGATCGCCAGCGACTGCCGCATGGGCGCGCCGCGCTCCGCCCTCGAGCGCTCCTTCGGCGATGGGGCGGCGGCGCTGTTGATCGGCGATGCCGAGGTGGCGGCGGCGGTCCTCGCCCGGCATACCATCTCGGACGAGATCATCGACGTCTGGCGTACCGACAAGGACCCGTTCGTGCACTCGTGGGAGGACCGCTTCGTGGTCGAGCACGGCTATCGCGCCAACGTCGGCGAGGCCGTCAAGGCGTTGATGGACAAGGCCGGGGTGAGCGTCAAGGACGTCGGCAAGGTGGCGCTGTACGGGCCGGACGCCCGCAGTCACGCGGCGGCGGCGCGGTCGCTCGGCGTCGACCCCAAGACGCAGGTGCAGGACGCGCTCTTCGGCCGGCTCGGCAACACCGGAGTGGCGTTCGCCCCCATGCTCCTGGTGGGCGCGCTCGAGAACGCCCGCCCGGGCGACAAGCTCCTGGTCGCGAGCTACGGGGACGGCGCCGACGCCTTCCTCCTCGAGGTCGCCGAGCCGGTCCGCAAGCTGAGCGACCGGCGCGGCATCCGCTGGCACCTCGAGCGCCGCCGCGAGTTCGACGACTACGACAAGTACCTGAAGTTCCGCCACTTGGAGGCGAGCGAGTTCGACCGCCGCGCCGGCGGCGGCGTGTCGGCGACCATCCACTTCCGCGACCGCAACGAGGACATCAGCCTGCACGGGCAACACTGCCGCAAGTGCGGCCAGGAGCAGTTCCCCTTTCAGCGCGTCTGCTTCACCTGCTACGCGCGCGACGACTTCGACGAGATTCGACTCTCGGACCGTACCGGCAAGGTCATGTCGCACACCTTCGACTTCTTCGCCGGCAGCCCGGACCCGCCGCAGATCGTGACCATGATCGAGGCCGAGGGCGGGGCGCGCCTGTACCTGCAGATGACCGACGCCTCGCCCCGGGAGGTGAAGCTGGAGCTGCCGGTGGAGTTCACGTTTCGGAAGATCCACGAGTACGGCGGCACGCCGAACTACTTCTGGAAGTGCACGCCGGTGCGGTGAGAGAGCGATAGCGTCGATCCGCTGAACGGCGGCACGCAGAGCTCGGCTGTAGACGGGCGGGGCTCCACGGGTTAGTGGATAGTGGAGAACTTCGACGAGAGGGAGCGATGAACGCAGAAGCGATCCGGGACAAGGTGGCGATCGTCGGCATGGGGTGCTGCAAGTTCGGCGAGAACTGGGACAAGGCACCCGAGGACATGATCGTCGAGGCGGCGTTCGAGGCCTACGAGGATGCCGGTATCGAGAGCCCGCAGGAGCAGATCGAGGCCGTCTTCTGCGGCGCGGTCTACCCGTCGCGCGGCACCGCCGAGGTCGCCGAGTCGCTGAAGCTCTTCGGGCGCCCGGTCAGCATGGTGCAGAACTACTGCGCCACCGGCACCGACGCCTTCCGCTTCGGCGTCTTCGCGATCGCCTGCGGAATGTACGACACGGTGCTGGTGGTCGGCTTCGACAAGCCGAAGGACCGCGGCGTGTCGGGCCCCAGCGTGCAGACGATGGGCGTGCGCGGCCTGCCGATGACGCCGGCCGGTTGGTTCTCGCTGTGCGCGGCGAAGTACTTCGAGACCTACGGCGCCGGGCGCGAGGATCTCGCCAAGATCGCGGTGAAGAACCACCACAACGGCACGCTGGCGCCGAAGTCGATGCTGAAGAAGGAGATCACGGTCGACGACGTGCTCAAGGCGCCGATCATCTCCTGGCCCTTCGGCCTCTACGACTGCTGCGCCCAGTCCGACGGTGCGGCGGTCGCCGTCCTGACCCGGCGCGAGCTGGCCAAGAGCTTCCGCGACGACTACGTGCTGGTGAAGGCCGTCGCCATCGCCCTCGCGCCCAATCCGCAGAACGACCCGTCGTTCGACTTCCTGCGCTGGAAGCCGACGGTGTACGCCGCGCAGCAGGCGTACGAGCAGGCGGGGATCACCAACCCGTCCAAGCAGATCAGCATCGCCCAGGTGCACGACTGCTTCACGCTCACCGAGCTGCTGACCTACGAGGATCTCGGCCTCTGCGAGAAGGGCGCCGCCAAGGAGCACATCGACAGCGGCACGTTCGCGCTCGACGGCGAGCTGCCGGTCAACACGGACGGCGGCCTCAAGACCTTCGGCCACCCGACCGGCGCCACCGGCGTGCGCATGATCTACGAGAACTACAAGCAGCTGCAGGGCAAGGCGGGGCCGCGCCAGATCGCGAACGTCGATTTGGCGCTCAGCCACAACATCGGCGGCGCGCCGCAGGCCTGCGGCATCAGCATCATCGGGCGGGAGTGAAACCTCACTTCTTCGCCTGATCGCGGCGAGCGCGGAGGCGGCGCACGACGCCGAAGCCGAGGGCGCCGACCGGCCAGCCGGCGTAGTGCGTGAGGTGCAGCATCAGCTCGTCGATCTCCTCGTCGCTGAGGTCTCCCCGCATCGCCGCGCCCAGGTGGAGCTCCAGCGTCGGCTCGTGCCCGAGGCAGGTGAGGACGGTGAGCGTGATCAGGCGGCGCTCGCGGACCGACAGCCCGCCGCGCGACCAGACCTTGGCGAAGAGGTGATCGACCGTCGCCTCGAGAAACAGGTCGTCGTCCACCTTCTCCGGCGGGGCAAAGCCCATCACCTGCTCGAATACCTCCCGTCCTTTTTCTCGCGCCTCATTCGGCCATGGCGTTCTCCTTTCGCTCTCTTCTGGCTCTCTCCATCAGTGAATGGTCTGCGCAGGAGTGACATCACGGACGCGCTTGGGTGACAAGCTTGGCGGCGTGTTTCCCGGCGCGACACGCGATCCGCGGCCCCTTTGGTCACGAGGTACCGGCTTGTTTTATGCGGGGCTTGCGCCCCTGCGGCCCCTCCGGGGAGGGAACCGCTCAGACGCCGCGGTTCCCTCCTCGCACCCCTCTCTCCGGTGGCTCCGCTCCGAGGCGAATCCGCTTCCCCTTTGAGCACCGGACCTGGCGGTCGGCGCGCGTAACGGGATCCGCCTCACTACCTGAATCTACGCGCCACTGACGGGAACCGACTCCCTCGGTCTCGCGCACGGCTTCACCACCGCGCCACTCTCTGCCGATCTCGCTCTCGCGCCTCTTCGAAAGGTCGAGGCCTTGGAGTTTTGATTTTTTCTTCCTTCGCTTCGCGATGAAGCGCTTCGCTTGGTGTGCGCAACACGCTCGATCGAGGTGCTTCGACCTCCTGCCTCGTTCCGAGCACACGGCTCTCTTCGAACGCGCGCGTGGACGCGGTTCGGGCAGAGCCGCGCAAGAATGGTGGTGGTCGATCGGGCGGCTCACTGGGACTGCGCTACCTGGCCGCGGGGCGACCACTACACCCTATTTGCCCGCGCAGCGTTCAAGGGAAGTGGGAGCTCGAGGGCGACAACCGTAGGTTTCGCCCTCG
>CAVRIA010000005.1:270000-625691 GCA_963721115.1 uncultured bacterium | reverse complement strand
CTTCTCCTCGCCATCGCGTGCCGGACTTGCCTCACCGTCCGGCGCGCCAGGCGCAAGGCGGCGACCCGTGGGCGCAGGCGGTGCGATGCCGGGGGGAGCAGAAAGGAGGAGGCGTCCGACAGGAGGCGGATCGGCTGCGTCCGGTCCCACCGACCGGCGTCGACCCACAAGGCCGCGGGAACGCCGCCGCTGCGCGTTTCCTCGAACGCCCGTGCGAGGGCGCGCGCCAGGTTCGCGAGGTCGAGCCGCTCGGCCATCTGCACGCACAGGGAGCCGTTCGCCTCGGCCCAGGCGCGTCGTTCCGCCGCGTTCGGGCAGTACAGCGGGGCGAGATCGAGGTGCTCCTCCAGCTCGTTGGCCAAGCGCAGGACGAGAACATCTCGTAGCCGGCCGTCTGCGCTGCCGGCTTTCTCGAGGAGGCCCGGCAGGTGCTCGGCGCCCCAGGGCAAGCGCGTGTAGGAAGCGACGAGGTCCTCGGCGTCCGCGCCGATCGCGGCCCGAACGCGCCTCTGTTTGTATGGCGACGCGCCGGCCGCGCTGGTCGCGAACTCCCCGTGACTGTAGGCCGCGTGGAGCAGCCCCGCGACGACCAGCGGCGGCGCGGCGTCCAGGTCGGCCAGAATGCTCGCGGTGCGGACGAGGTGGGCGAGGAACGTCTTGCCGGAGGGCCGGAAGCAACCCGTGAACAGGCGCATCGCGACCTCGTACGCGACGCGGATGCGCACCAGGTCGGGGGCGTCCCAGGCGCTGCGCGTCAACTGAGCGAAGAGCTCAAGGTTGGTCTGCGCGTACGGCGGCATGCTCGTCCCGGTCCGGCGAGCCGATCGCGCCCGGCTTCCCGGCGGCGGCGATGTTTCCGCGTTGCGTCCAGCGAACCATCGAGCTTCTCAGGCCCGACTCGATGGGCATCAGAACGCGGCTCTTCAGTCGCGCGGCCGCCCCGCCCGGAAGGAGGCGATACGCGGCACGGACGCGGCGGAACAGAATCCGCCGGTGCCAGCGGCAGAAGTTGACCGTCGAGTCGAAACGGGGGTCGGTGAGATCGAGGCTCCATTTCGTCCGAAAGCGCTCGACGCTCGCCTGGATCCATTCCTCGCTCCAGCGCAGCGTGAAGAACGGAACGTCCGACCAGGCGAGCGGTGGCGGCGAGACGTAGCTGACGACGCTCGCCGGCTCGAAGTAGACCTCGCCACCGCTCTCTCGCACGCACAGGCAGAGGTCGCAGTGCTCGAAGACCGCCCGCAGGCCTTCGTCGAGAGGGCCGAGCCGGTCGAAGATCTCGGTGCGCGCCAGCAGGCAGTGGAGCTCCACGTGCTCGCACGGCTCTCGGCGCAGCAGGGGCAGGACGTCGGCAACGCGGCGTCCGGCGTGGTGGCGGTCGTCCCGCAGGTAGCGGCGGCCGTTGTCGTCCTCGATCGACAGGTCGCCGCCGGCCACGTGGATCATCTGCGCCTCCAGCGGTCCCTCCAGGCAGAGCGGCCCGCACACCCAGGCGCCCGTCTCCTCGGCGCAGCGGACGAGGGCCCCAAGCCATCCCGGCGAGACCAGCGCGTCGTTGTCGACGAAGACGACGTACTTCGTGTGCACCTCCCGCAGGCCGATGTTGCGGGCCTCGTTGGGAGACAGGTAGCGGTCCTCGCGAATCAGCCGGAAGCCGAGCTCGGCGGCCCGGCGCTCGAGCTGGCGCCGCACCTTTCTCGGCGAGCCGCCGTCGACGTAGACGAGCCGAAACGGGAAGGTCGTGCTGCTGTAGATGCTCTCCAGGCTCTGGAGCGCGTAGCTGAAGCGCTCGCGGGGAACGACGACGATGGTGACGATCTCTTCGCTCATCCCTCGACTCCGCGCCGGGAAGATTCCGTCGCGCCGATCGCCGCCGGCGCTTCCCGGCCCGCGCGGCCGGCCCGCGGTCCGCGCTCGCGGAGGCGGGCGGTCGTCCAATAGGCGAGCCGCTGGCTCCACGGGTAGCGGGCGATGACGAACCAGGTGAACAGCGACCAGCCGATGCGGCCGACGTCCGCCACCGGTCGCCCGCCGGCCCGGAGTGCCCGTCTGAGAGCCGCCAGCGCCTCGCGGCGGCGTCCGTTGGTCAGATACTGCAACGCCGCGCCGATGTGCAGATTGCGGTAGGCGAGCGGAGCCATGGCCGCGATCTCGGGCGCGAGCCCCGGGTCGCAGAACACCTTGTCGAGCACGCGCTCGCGGTGCTCGAGACGCCGCTCGAAGCTCGGACCGTGGAGGGCGGTCGAGTTTCCGGCGTGGGTGCGAACCCGGACCAGGACGCGATCGACGAAGCGCACGCCGTAGTGGCGGGCGATCCGCAGCGCCAGGTCCCAGTCCTCGCAGAGCAGCAGGGACTCGTCCCACGCGCCGACGCGCTCGAAGCACGAGCGCCGCAGCACGCTGGCGACCGACACGGAGTAGTCGGCGTAGAGCAGGCTGCGAAAGGCATCGCCGTGAAACCTGAGCGGAGATCCCTTCGTTCCGCCGGTGCCCCTTCCGTCGCCGTCGATGCCCTCGCCGCGCCCGTACACCAGACCCACCTCCGGGTTGGCGTCCAGCACCGCGACCGCGGTCGCCAGCAGATCCGGCAGCCAGACGTCGTCGGAGTCGTTGCGCGCGATGTACTCTCCGCGCGCCAGCGCCAGCCCGGTGTTCAATGCCGCGGCGACGCCGCGGTGCTCGCGGCGCACGCAGCGCAGGCGCGGGTCGGCGATGCGGGAAAGCCTGTCGGCGGAGTCGTCGGTGGAGCCGTCGTCGACGACGATCAGCTCCAGGTCGGCGAAGGACTGTCGCAAGACGCTCTCGACCGACTCCTCGACGTAGCGTGCGCGATTGTACGTCGGCAGCAGGACGGAGACTCGGGGGATCCGGCGGCCCGATTCCGGGGCCGGTGCGTCCGCTGCGGTCATGGGGCGCTTCGCGGCGTCGATTTCCCACCGCGGAGGGGGCTGGCAACTCGACCGCGATTTCTCGTCAACAAGCGTGGCGACTCCGCGCTCACACGTACAGGGGGCGGGAGCGCGCTGTCAATCCGCCGTCCGTGCCCGCCGTCCGTGCCGTGTCGCTGCCTTGCATTGCTCGCGTGCGCCTTGGCATAAGGTCGGCGCGCGAGGAATGCCGCTGAGCGAAGCACAGCCAGAGAACATGCCGCGGTCGAGCCGCGATCTGAGCGAGCTGCCGGCGCGGCTGAGCCGCTGGCTCGCCGCGCGCCTGGGTGGAGACGCGGCGCCGGCTGTGGCGGCGGTGTCGAATCCCTCCGCCACCGGCATGTCGAGCGAGACGCTGCTGTTCGACGCGACCTGGCGGGACGGCGCGGCGACGCGCTCCGGCTCCTTCGTCGCCCGCCTGGCGCCCGACCCGCGCGACGTGCCGGTCTTCCCCAGCTACGACCTCGAGATGCAGTACCGGGTGCTCGAGCTGGTGGCCGCCAACAGCGACGTTCCGGTTCCCCGCGTGCGCTGGCTGGAGCTCGATCCCGAGCCGCTCGGCACGCCCTTCTTCGTCATGGACCGCGTCGAAGGCCGCGTTCCGCCCGACGTCATGCCGTACACCATGGGGAGCTGGCTGCTCGAGGCCGACCCGGCGGATCAGCGCCGGCTGCAGGACGCCAGCGTCGGCGTCCTCGCCGCCCTGCACGGCATCGACCTCGGCGACCGTCGACGCCTCGTTCCTCGCCCTCGATGTCCCCGGCGACACGGCGTTGCGGCGCCACGTCGAGAGCCAGCGGCGCTACTACGACTGGGTGCGCGGCGGGCGGCGCTTCGCCTTGCTCGAGCGCGCCTTCGATTGGCTGGAGGCGAACTGGCCCGCCGACGAAGGCGACACGGTCATCAGCTGGGGCGACGCGCGCATCGGCAACATCCTGTACGACGGGTTCGAGCCGGCCGCCGTGCTCGACTGGGAGATGGCGGCGCTGGGCCCGCGCGAG
The DNA here is from genome assembly GCA_963721115.1 of uncultured bacterium. GTDB lineage: Bacteria > Desulfobacterota > Binatia > HRBIN30 > CADEER01 > CAVRIA01. Next base: position 621,763 of record CAVRIA010000005.1, on the reverse strand, counting down.
ATCGACCTCGGCTGGTTCGTCTTCCTGCACGACTTCTTCGAGGACATCACGCGGCGCATGGGCATGCCCGGCATGCCCGACTTCCTGCGCCGCGAGGACGTCGCCGCGACCTACGAGCGGCTGAGCGGCCGCCGCCCCGCCAACCTCCCGTTCTTCGAGGTCTACGCCGCGCTGCGGCACGGCATCGTCATGGCGCGCGTGCACGAGAGGCGCGTCCACTTCGAAGGCGCCGCCTGGCCGGAGGATCCCGACGACGCCGTCATGCACCGCGAGATCCTCGAGCAGATGCTGGAAGGCCGCTTCCCGCGCTGAGGCATGAGAAAGGCAACCACGAAGTCGCCATGGGCTGCGCTCGTCCAAAGAGGATGAAAATGCGCGCCGGCGGTTTGGCTCCCTCTCCCGGATGAGACTGTCGATTTTCTCGAGGGTCGAGATTCCCCCCTTTGGAAAAGGGGGGTCAGGGGGGATTTTGAGATGGATTCGTTCGGACAAATCCCCCTCAATCCCCCTTTTTCAAAGGGGGAAGTCGGAGTCGCTTCTCTCGCCAGGAGAAAATCGACAGACTCATCCGGGAGAGGGAACCAGACGCGAGCAATCGGTCCCCGATCCAGCACCACACCGCACCTTTACCGAGTGGTGCCGTTCTTCGTGACCTTCGGTGCCTTTTCCTTGTCTTGCGGCCCCGCTACCCCGCCCGGCACGCGCCCGCCAGGGCGTTGTTGACGCCCTGCACCAGCTCGTTGATCGCGACCTCGCCGTCGCCGTCGACGTCGAAGGACGGACACACGTCGAGCGCCGCGTTTCCGAGCGCGATGTTGACGCCGCGGATCAGCTCGTCGATGGTGACCTGACCGTCGCCGTTGCAGTCGCCGGCGCAAGCGGGCGGTGCGGAAGGCGTCGCGGTCGCGAGCGCGGTTGGGGTGTCCGTTGCCGTCGCGCTGCTGCTCGGTGTCGGGGCGGGCGGCGTCTCGGTCGCCGTCCCGGTGCAGGTCGGTGTCTCCGTCGGCGTTGCGGTATCGGTTGGTGCCTGCGTCGGTGTGCCCGTGGCGGTCGCCGTCGCCGTGGAAGTGGCGGGCGGCGTCTCCGTACCGGTCGCGGTGGCGGTCGGCGTCGACGTCGCGCTCGGTGTTACAGTCGGAATCGCAGTCGGCGTGACCGTGTTCGTCGGCGTGGGTGTTCGGGTCGGCTGGGGGATCTCGGCGCAGAGACCCATCAGGCACTGGCCGGCTCCGGTACACTCGTTCCCGTCGTCACAGGGGCCTCCGTCCTGGAGGGGCACGCACTCGAAGTTCGCGCCGCTGTCGACGCAGCTCTCGCAATCCCCACACGGCGAGGTGCCGAGGTTCACGCACTCCCCGCTCGCCGAGTCGCAGACGTCGAGCGTGCAGGGGTTCTGGTCGCTGTCGGGACACAGCTTCGGAAGCTGCAGGCAGATTCCGAAGGCACAGAAGCCCTCGTCGAGGCAGGGGTCGTCGCTGGCGCTGCAGGGCGTCATGTTCTTGGTGGCCTCCGGGTCCTGCTCGCACTTGCCGCCCATACACTTCCCGCATCCGAAGCTGCACGGCGTGTCGTCGGCCAGCGGCGTGCCGGTACATTGCCCGGCCGAGCAGACGTCTCCGCTCGTGCACTCGTTGTGGTCGTCGCAGGCGCCGCCGCTGGTCGGCATCCCCGCGCAGGTGCCCGCGAAGCAGGAGTCGCCTTCCGTGCACGAGTTTCCGTCGTTGCAGGGAATCCCGGTCGCCGGGGTGCCGCGTGCACGTTCCGTCGACGCACACGTCGTCGATCGTGCACTGCCTCGCGTCGTCGCACGTCTGCGCGCGCAGAGGCGGCGCCGCACCGCCGGCGAGCAGCAGCGCCAGGACGAGCGCCGGAGACGAACGGCGCAGAGCGATGCGGCCGCGCGCCGGCGCATCGCGCGTCGCCTCCATGCGTCGTGGCGCCTTTGCGCGACAGCGAGCTTCGTATCGGATCGAACCGTGCCTCCCCGTTTCCCATAATCCAAGGGTAGAGCGCTCGTCGACCCGTTTCTTCGATCGCGGGCGCCCCTGGGGAATCGGCGTCGCTTCGGCTACCATCCATCAGCGTCGATGGATCGAGCGGCGATGACCGAGCCGGCTGCCGGAGGACGAGCCGTCACCCTCTGCGCGCGCGGCCTCACCAAGGTGTATCGCACCGGCGAGGTGGAGGTGCACGCCCTGCGCGGCGTCGATCTCGAGCTGTTCGAGAACGAGCTGGTGGTTCTGCTCGGCCCTTCGGGCAGCGGCAAGTCGACCCTGCTCAACATCCTCGGCGGGCTCGACGTCCCCACCGCCGGCGAGGTCTCCTTCCACGACCACGATCTGACCATCGCCGGCGAGGCGGCTCTGACCCTCTACCGGCGCGATCACGTCGGCTTCGTGTTCCAGTTCTACAACCTGATTCCCAGCCTGACGGCGCGGGAGAACGTCGCCCTGGTCACCGAGATCGCCCGCTCGCCGATGGACCCCGCCGAGGCCCTGGCCCTGGTCGGGCTGCGCGACCGCATCGACCACTTCCCGGCCCAGCTCTCGGGCGGCGAGCAGCAGCGGGTGGCGATCGCGCGCGCCATCGCCAAGCGCCCGGACATCCTGCTCTGCGACGAGCCCACCGGCGCCCTCGACAGCCAGACCGGCATCCTCGTCCTCGAGGCCATCGAGCAGGTCAACCGCCAGCTCGGGACGACCACGGCGGTGATCACCCACAACACCGTGATCGGCAGCATGGCCGATCGGGTCCTCCACATCGCCGACGGCCGGGTCGCGGCGATCGAGGCGAACGCGGAGCGCCGGCCGGCGCACGAGCTGGCGTGGTGAGCGGCGATGCGGGCGCTCGATCGCAAGCTGACCCGGGATCTGTGGCACATGCGCGGCCAGGTCGTCGCCGTCGCCATGGTGGTCGCCTCCGGCGTCGCCGTGCTGGTCATGTCGCTCTCCACCCTGGAGGCGCTGCGCGAGACGGCGCAGGCGTACTACGAGCGCTATCGCTTCGCGGCCGTCTTCGCCGCCGTCAAGCGCGCCCCCGAGCGGCTCGCCGAGCGCATCGCGGCGATTCCCGGCGTGCAGTCGGTGCAGACGCGCGTGTCGCGCTTCGCGATCGTCGACGTCGAGGGGTTCGCCGAGCCGGTGATCGGACGGCTGGTGTCGATCCCGGAGCGCGGCGAGCCGATCCTCAACCACCTCGCCCTGCGCTCCGGGCGGTCGGTGGCGCCCGGACATCCCGACGAGGTGGTGATCAACGAGCCCTTCGCCGAGGCGCACGGCCTGCGCCCGGGCGACCGCGTCACGGTGTTGATGAACGGCAAGCGGCGCGCGCTCGACGTCGTCGGCGTGGCGCTGTCGCCGGAGTTCGTCTACGCGCTCGGCCCCGGCGCGCTGATGCCGGACGACCGGCGCTTCGGCGTCTTCTGGATGGGGCGCGAGGCGCTGGCGGCGGCGTACGATCTCGACGGCGCCTTCGATGACGTGTCGCTCGCCCTGCAGCGCGGCGTCGACCCGCAGCCGGTCATCGAGCGGCTGGACGAGCTGCTCGAGCCCTACGGCGGCATCGGCGCCGTGGCGCGGGCGGACCAGCTCTCCAACTGGTTCCTGATGAACGAGCTCGACCAGCTGCGCACCATGTCGACCGTCCTGCCGGCGATCTTTCTCGCCGTTGCCGCCTTCCTGACCAACATGGTCCTCGCCCGCCTGGTCGCCACCGAGCGCAGCGAGATCGGGCTCATGAAGGCCTTCGGCTACAGCGACCTGCAGGTCGGCTGGCACTACGCCAAGATGGTCATCGCCATGACCGCCGTGGGGATCGCGCTCGGCTGGGTGCTGGGCGCCTGGCTGGGGCGCTTCAATACCGAGATGTACGCCGAGTTCTACCGCTTCCCGCTGCTCGTGTACCGCCCGGGCCCGACCGCCTTCGCGCTCGGGGCGGTGGTGAGCCTGGCCGCCGCCCTGACCGGCAGCCTGCGCGCGGTTCGCTCCGCCGCCGGGCTGCCACCGGCGGAGGCGATGCGGCCGCCGTCTCCCGCCGTCTACCACCAGGGGGGCATCGGCCGCGGCCTGTCGGCGTGGCTCGACCAGCCGACCCGCATCATCCTGCGCCAGATCGGGCGCTACCCGCTGCGCTCGGCGCTGACCGGAACGGCGGTGGCGATGTCGATCGGCCTGCTGGTCATGGCCCTGCAGTGGGTCGACTCGATCGAGCATCTGGTCGACGTGTACTTCTACCAGGCGCAGCACCAGCACATGATGGTCGGGCTGGTGGAGGCCGAGTCGATCACGGCGGTGCACGAGTTCGCCCGCATGCCGGGCGTGCTGGCCGCCGAGCCGCTGCGCATCGTCGGCGCCGACCTGCGCGCCGGGGCGCGCGTGCACCGCGGGTCCCTCACCGGCGTGCCGCCGGCCGGTGTTCTGCACCCGATCTACGACGTCAGCGGGCGCACCATCCCGGTGCCGCCGGAGGGCCTGGTCCTGTCGACCGTGCTGGCCGACAAGCTGGGCGTCGGCATCGGCGACGACGTTTGGGTCGAGGTGCTCGAGGGCCGCCGCCCGGTGCGGCGCCTGCCCGTGGTCGATCTGGTCGAGACGTACATCGGGCTGCCGGCCTACATGAGCCTCGACGGCCTCGACCGCCTGTTGCGCGAGCGGCCGAGCGTCGAGTACGTCAACCTGCTGGTCGACCCGAACCGCAGGCCGGCCCTGTTCAGCGCCCTCAAGAAGCTGCCGGCGGTGTCGGCGGTGATGCTGCGCGAGGCGGCCGTGCAGTCGTTTCACGACACGATGGGAGAGACCCTGATGATCTTCGTCGGCTTCTTCGCCGCCTTCGCCTGCATGCTCGGCTTCGGCGTCGTCTACAACAGCGCCCGCATCGCGCTCAGCGAGCGCGGTCGCGAGCTGGCGACGCTGCGGGTGCTCGGCTTCACCCGCCTGGAGATCTCCTACATCCTGCTCGGCGAGGTGTCCTTCCTCATCGTCGCCGCCCTGCCGCTCGGCTGTCTGATCGGGCGCGGGCTGGCGGGCGTCATGGCGAAGGCCTTCGAGACCGAGCTCTATCGCGTGCCGCTGATCATCCGCGCCTCCACGTACGGCACCGCCGTGCTGATCGCCCTGGCGGCCACGGCCGTTTCCGCGGCGCTGGTGCGGCGCCGCCTCGACCGCCTCGATCTGATCGAGGTGCTGAAGACGCGGGAGTGAGGCGGCGATGAGCGCGGCGATGCGCCGGATCCTCCTCTGGGGAGTGGTGGCGGCGGCGGTCGGCGGCGGGTTGCTGTACGCCTTCCTGCCGCGGGCGGTGCCGGTCGATCTGCTGCAGGTCACGCGCGGGCGTCTGGTGGTCACCGTCGACGAGGAGGGCGAGACGCGCGTGCGCGACGTCTTCGTCCTCTCGGCGCCCGTCGCCGGGCGCACCATGCGCATCGACGCCGACGTCGGGGATCGCGTCGTGGCCAACGAAACGGTTTTGGCGCAGATCCAGCCCATCGACCCGACCTTCCTCGATCCGCGCAGCGCGGCGCAGGCCGAGGCCGCCGTGCACGCCGCCGAGTCGGCCGAGCAGCTGGCCGAGGCGGAGCTGGAGCAGGCCACGGCCGAGCACGATTTCGCCACCGGCGAGCTGGCGCGCGCCCGCGAGCTGGTGCGGGCGAACACCATCTCGCGGCGCGATCTCGACGAGGCGGAGCGGGTCTACAAGACCAGCAAGGCGGTAGTCGAGCGCGCCCGCGCCGCGCTGCAGATGCGGTCGTTCGAGCTCGAGCAGGCGCGGGCGCAGCTGCTGTCGCCGGTCGAGACGCGGGAGCGCCGCGGCGCCGGCGGAGTCGACTTCATCCCGGTGCGCGCCCCGGTCACCGGCGTCGTGCTGCGCGTGCCGAGTCAGAGCGAGCGCGTCGTCGCCGCCGGCGAGCCGCTGGTGGAGATCGGCGATCCGCACGACCTCGAGATCGTCGCCGACCTGCTCTCCGCCGACGCCGTGAAGGTCGCCGCCGGGCAGCGCGTGATCATCGAGGCGTGGGGCGGCGACCGGCCGCTCGAGGGGCGCGTGCGGCGCGTCGAGCCGTTCGGCTTCACCAAGGTCTCCGCCCTCGGCATCGAGGAGCAGCGGGTCAACGTCATCATCGACCTCACCAGCCCGGCCGGCGAGTGGGAGCGCCTCGGGCACGGCTATCAGGTCGACGTGCGCATCGTCCTCTGGGAAGGGGACGGCGTCCTCAAGCTGCCGCTGACCGCGCTCTTTCGAGACGGCGACCGCTGGGCCGTCTTCGCCGTCGACAACGGCCGCGCCCGCCGGCGCGACGTGCGCATCGGCCGGCGCACCGGCATCGAGGCGGAGATCACCGACGGCCTGCAGGAGGGCGAGCGCGTCGTCGTCCACCCGAGCGACCGCGTCGCCGACGGCGTCCTGGTCCAGGCCCGCGGCTGAGCTACGTCACCGCGTCGAGGGCGAAGCCCAACTGCGCCGCGTTGGCGCGCACGCGCTCGTCGCTGCTCAGAAAGGTGAGATCCGGGAAGAACTGCCGCAGGAAGAGGGCACTGGCGAGGTGAATGGCATCGAGAGTGCGCACTGGCTCGCAGGGGAACGCTTCCTCGGCCCGCTGAGCCACTTCGGGGGTGAGCTCGAGGATTGTCCAAGTGGACGCCGCGTGCGCGAGCACGGCGAGAATGTCCACGCCCTCGGCCGCCGTGACGCGGGCCTCGCGCTCGGCTCGCCGAACGACCCGGCGGCTCTCGATCAAGGTCAGGCGAGAGCAAGCCACCTTGCTTGCCGCCGCCAGGGCCGCTCGGACCTCCTCCCCGCCCGATTCGGCGAAGAGCCAACGCAGAACCGCGCTCGACTCGGCGTAGAGCGTCACCGCTCGCTGCGCTCCGCATCGAGCAGGTCAGCGCTCGCAACCGAACGGCGCAAGGGGGATCGGCGGTAGGCGCGCGCGTCTTGCGGTAAGCCCCGCACGAGGAGCCCTTCGGCGCTCAAACGCTCGAGCGCCTGGTCGAGCGAGCTCAGCGTCGCGCCAGCCGTAGGCTGGCGCAATTCGGCGACGACGCGCCCGCGATCGGTGACCAGCACGACTTCCCCGCTCCTGACCTCGCGAAGGTAAGCGCTGAGCCGGTTCTTGAGCTCCTTGACCGCCACCGCTTTCATGAGTCGAAAGTAGCCCCATGTAGCTACTTCTGTCAATGTGGTCACCCAGGACGTGGTCACCCAGGACGGTCACGGATCGACCCGACCCGGAGGCCGGTCCGGTTCAGCGCCCTCGAGGCGCCGCTGGAGGTGCGGCGCCGGTCGAGGGCGAGCGCGTCGTCGTGCTTGAACTCCAAAGGCCTCGACCTTTCGAAGAGGCGCGACAGGGCAGGTTGTTACGTTGTTGAGCTGTTGGCTGTTGGGTTCGGAAATCAGAAAACAAAACCCAGAGGCCTCGACCTTTCGAAGAGGCGTGAGAGAGAGATTGGCAGAGAGTGGCGCGGTCGTGAAGCTGTGTACGAGGCGGAGGGAGTCGGTTCCCGTCAGTGGCGCGTAGATTCAGGTAGTGGGATGTATCCCGTTACGCGCGCCGACCGCGATGTCCGGTGCTGAACGGGGAAGGGATTCGCCTCGGAGCGGAGCCACCGGAGAGAGGGGTTCGGGGAGAGAACCGCGGCGTCTGAGCGGTTCTCGCCCCGGAGGGGCCGCGGGGGCGGAAGCCCCGCACGAAACAGAGCGGTTCCTTGTGATCGAAGGGGGAAGCGGAGGGGCCTCTTGTTTCCGATGGAGTCCACAATCGCAACAGACCCCCCGCCGCCCCGCAGGTGGATCCCACTTGTCGGTGCGGGGCTGACGCCCCCGCTCCCCTCGAGGGCGAAACCTACGGTTGTCGCCCTCGAGCTCCCACTTCCCTCAAACGCTGCGCGGGCAAATAGGGTGTAGTGGTCGCCCCGCGGCCAGGCAGCGCAGTCCCACTGAGCCACCCGATCGAGCACCACCATTGCTGCGCGGCTCGCCCGAACCGCGTCCACGGGCGCGTTCGAAGAGAGCGGTGTGCTCGGAACGAGAGAAGCGGTCCAAACACCTCGATCGAGCCCACCCGCCAACCAAGCGATTCGTTTCCTCGCGAAGCGAAGGAAGAAGGGGGTTCGCGCAAAGACTTCGGTCCTCCGGGTGGGGAGAGGGGACCGGAACCCCGCCCCCCTGCGCTGGCACCACTAAATCACCCACACGCTTCGGAGAAGACCCTTATTGCTCTCACCGCGTCGACCGTGGGCGCCGTTTCGAAGAGGGCGGTGCGGGGGCTTTGCGGGCGCGCCGGTGCGCGCGGCGGCGCAGCGGCGGAGCTTCCTTCGGGCACGCCGCGGCGATCTGCCGCATGATGTCGTACAGGAAGTAGATCTCGGGAAAGAACAGCGGCTTGCCGCTGTTGGTGAGCGCCACCGCCACCTGACGCTCCGGATCGGCCCAGGCGATGATGTTGATGAAGCCGACATGGCCGTACGAGTGAGCCGTGTCGGGTCCGTAGAACCCGAAACCGCCGAGCATGAAGCCCATCGAGTAGCGCGTCGGCACGCCGAGGGTGAGATCGAGCTCCAGGTACGACTGCTCCGAGGTGGCGCGGTGGATCGTGCGCGGCTCGAAGATGCGCACGCCGTCGAGCTCGCCTTCGTTCAGCAGCAACTGGTAGAAGCGGCTCAGCTCGTTGGCGCTCGACACCGTGTTGCCCGCCGGCACGATGGCGGCGAGATAGCGGGGATCGTTGGCGAGGTCGGGCACGGCGCTGAACTCCACCCCCAGGGCGCGCCGCGACAGGGCCGAAAACGGCGGCAGCAGGCGCGGTCCGGTGAAGTAGTTGCGCGCCACCTTGGGGACGTCGCGCCGCTTCACCCCGTAGCTCATCCAGCGAAAGCCGAGCGGCCGCAGGATCTCGCTCTCCAGCACCGCCCGGATATCTCTTCCCGTCACCCGCTTCACCACCTCGCCGAGGATGAAGCCGCCGGTGATCGCATGGTACGCCAGACGCCGGCCCGGCGCCCAGGCGGGCTCCGCGTCGCACAGCGCCCGGACGATGCGCTCGGGCCGCGCCAGGTTTTCGAGCTTCATCTCCTCCGGAGGCATGTTGGGAACGCCGGCGCGGTGGGTGAGGACGTGCTCGATGGTGATGCGCTCCTTGCCGTGCTTGCCGAACTCCGGAATGTACTCGCTGACCGGGTCGTTGACGTGCAGCAGGTGCTGCTGGTCGAGCAGGTGGACGACCATCGCCGTTACCGCCTTGGACGCGGAGAAGAGGCAGAACGGCGTGTCGGTGGTGAGGGGAACCTTCGGCGTCGCGGGCGAGTCGAGCGGGCCGTTGCCGGCCGCGTGGCCGATGGCGCGATCGATCAGCACCTCGCCGCGGCGCCGTACGCAGAGCTGCATGGCGGGCTGCAGACCGGTGCGGTAGAAGCGCTCCACGGCGCTCCACATCGCCTCGACGCCGGCCGCCTCGACGCCGACGCTGCGCGGCTCGACCTCGTCCGCGGAGCGCGCCGTCACCTCGGCTGTGGAACGCGGTACACGACACAAGTTCAACAAGCTCGACAGACGATCACTCACGCGCGCCTCCTTTGGGAATTCGCCCCCGTGCGCGCTTCGCGCTCCGATGGGCTCGGCCGCGCGAGCAAAGCCCGCACGGCCTCCTGTTCTTCTTCACCAGTCTTCGGATGTGCGCAGCCCATGGCGCCTCCTTTGGGAATTCGCCCCCGTGCGCGCTTCGCGCTCCGATGGGCTCGGCCGCGCGAGCCGAGCCCGCGCGGCCTCCTCGTCCCTCTTCCACGAGCCTTCGGGTGTGGCGCAGCCCATGATCACGCCTTTGGGAATTCGCCCCCGTGCGCGCTTCGCGCTCCGATGGGCTCGGCCGCGCGAGCAAAGCCCGCACGGCCTCCTCGTCCCTACCGAGGGGGAAGAAAGACGCTGCCGTCTCACTCCTTCCGGCTACTGCTTCGCCAGCAACGAGAGGAGTTCCGCACGCTCGTCTGTACTGGTCGGTCTCATCTCCTGAAGGGAATGTGCTCGTACTGCCGCCCGCGGTAGAAGTTGAAGCTCCTGACGAAGTTCGGCGAGCTGTCGCGGCCGGTCTGGATCAACCACTGCGGCAGCGCCTTGAACGCGTAGTTCATCCCGTAGTCGAGTGGGATCGTCCCGGGATCCTGAGGCACGTCCCCCGGGCGCGACTGGAACCAGCGGCGGAACTCGGTGGACCCGGCGGGGAAATAGACGAGGTCGACGTCGGGTCCCGGCTCTGCCTCTTCGCAGCTCCCGTCGGTGCAGAGAGCGAACTTCGGCGTACAGTCGTCTTCGGTGCACGTGGACGGGCCGGGCAGCAGGAACGACATCAGCTGGTACTCGGCGACGCCGTGGCAGCTCATGCACGAGGACATCGCGTACCGGCCGTCATAGGGGACGAGCCCGTTGTCGGTCTGCACGACCGCCGAGATGTCGACCGAGCCGTCGTTCGGGCCGGAGAGCCGTCCACCCCACCCGAGAGTCTCGCGGGTGTAGAGCGGCGTGTCCTGGTTGACCCAGGTTTCGGAGAGCGGCGGGCAGTCGCCCGGGGTCAGGTAGTCGCAGTCCTCCGGCGAGACGACGTCCGGATCGTTGCCCCACATGGCGCCGAGCGGCACCAGCTTGTCCCAGTCGTCGCCCTCGACCGAGGCGTCGTAGACCAGCGTCGCGAACACCCAGCCGGTGTCCGGAGCCGAGGCCGTATCCTTGACGATGATGTCGAACTGGAAGAGGTAGACCGTCTGCAGCTCCGGATCTCCTCCGCTGTTGCCGGCGGCGTAGATGAGCCAGGGGTAGGCACCGTCGATGGGCGGCCAAGCCTCGCCACTGGCGCTGGTGAAGGCCGGCTTGACGATGATTCCCCCTTCCGGGAACTGACCGCCTCCGGCATCGAGACCGGGAACCGGGTCCTGGGCGCTCTGCCCCCAGACCCGATGCAAGCTGCCGGCGGCGACGGCGTCGTAGTAGACGAGCACGTGGGTCGTCATGGTCTCCGTGAGCCCGGAGAGCGGGAACATCTCGGCCGGAAACGTCGAGCCGACGTACGTTCCGTGGATCGGCTCGCGAACCGTGCTCAGCCAGGGTTGATTGTACCAACCGGCCGCGGCGGCGTCCCAGTTCTCATAGTGGAACAGCAGGGTGCGCATGTCATCGGCGATGTAATCCTTGAGCGCCTGTACGTATGCCGCGGCGTTCTGGGTGTCGATCTGGCCGAGGCCGATCGCCTCCCGCCACGGCGGCGGATCGGGCGGTAGGACCGGTGTCTGCGGATAGTCGTGGCTGAGCTGGAACAGGGGGCCGCTGTAGACACTCGACGGCGGCGGAGACGGCAGGGCGAACGGGTCCGCCGTCGGGACGGCCGTCGAGGTGGGGGTGGGTGTTCCAGAGGCGGGAGTGGGTGTTCCGCCCCCACCGCCGCCATTGTCGTCGCCGCAGGCGGAGAGGAGCACGGCGGCGGACAAGATGAGCGCAAAGGCAAGCCCGGTCGGCACGCCAAGTGGCAGGAGACGCCTTCCTCCGAACATCATACGATCCCCTCTCGTCTCGGGCCTCCCCCGTCATGCGACCCGCCGGCAAGGCCATGCGCTGCACCGCCTGGAGCGGGCACAGCTAGAGTGAGGCCATGGCTAACACGCGCGGGGTGGAGACGTCCACCCAAACCTTCTTGCCTACCGACATGCTTCAGCGGCGCGCCTTTCGGCGCGTCCGCTGCAAGCTGTTGTTCGGCCTCTTTTCGCCTCGGGGTCGGAATCGCTATCGGCATCGGAATCGATCGCGGCTCGGTACACATCCAGTCGCTCGTGCCCGAAGCTCATTGATCTGATTCGATTCCGATCCCGATAGCGATTCCGACCCCGATTCAGTCACACCGAACAACCAGCGGAGCCACCGGAGAGAGGGGGGCGGGGAGGGAATCTCTCTTGTGGTGTAGGCCTCCGGCCTGCATAGCGGTCCATCGGACCGCTCTCCCCCCTCCAACCCAGCCCCGTGCAGGCGGGACGCCCGCACCACAATCAACTGCCGATGCGGCCGCGGGGACCGCGGGACGAGCGGCGCGCCTTTCGGCGCGGCCGCTGCAAGCTGTTGTTCGGCCTCTTTTCGCCTCGGGGTCGGAATCGCTATCGGCATCGGAATCGATCGCGGCTCGGTACACATCCAGTCGCTCGTGCCCGAAGCTCATTGATCTGATTCGATTCCGATCCCGATAGCGATTCCGACCCCGATTCAGTCACACCGAACAACCAGCGGAGCCACCGGAGAGAGGGGGGCGGGGAGGGAATCTCTCTTGTGGTGTAGGCCTCCGGCCTGCATAGCGGTCCATCGGACCGCTCTCTCCCCCTCCAACCCAGCCCCGTGCAGGCGGGACGCCCGCACCACAATCAACTGCCGATGCGGCCGCGGGGACCGCGGGACGAGCGGCGCGCCTTTCGGCGCGGCCGCTGCAAGCTGTTGTTCGGCCTCTTTTCGCCTCGGGGTCGGAATCGCTATCGGCATCGGAATCGATCGCGGCTCGGTACACATCCAGTCGCTCGTGCCCGAAGCTCATTGATCTGATTCGATTCCGATCCCGATAGCGATTCCGACCCCGATTCAGTCACGCCTACCGCCGGCGCGAACCAGCCCCGGGGCCACGAGGATGGCGGGAGAGTCGCAGCGGGTTGAGAAATACCGCGTATAGCGCAAAAGATGTTGCGCCTCGAGTGCGATTCTGGGTGAATGGTACATTCAAGTGACCCCCGATCCGATGGAGCGCTGATGGAGACCGAAATCGGCAGCAACGAGAGCCAGCGCTCGTCGGGTCCCTTTCTCGGCACGCGGGCCGCCTTCCGGAGCCAGGCGCGGAGACGGGCTCGTCGGCCACCGCTACGAGGTGATCAACGCGATCGGGCACGGGGGGATGGGGCTCGTGTACCGCGCGCTCGACCGCCTGACGGGGCGCGTGGTCACCCTCAAGCGGCTCCGAGAGCAGCTCGAATCGCCGCGCGGAGGCCCGAAGCTCCCTGCTCGAGCAGCGGCGCCGGCTGACGGCGGAGTTCGAGCTGCTCACGTCGCTTCGCCACCCGAACATCATCAGCGTGCTCGAGTTCGGCTTCGACTCGGAAGGGAAGCCGTTCTTCACCATGATCCTGGAGGAGAACGCGCAGAACATCGTCGACGCCGGCCGCGCCCAGCCTCTCGCGGTGCAGGCCGATCTCCTGGTGCAGTGCCTGCGCGCCCTGGCCTACCTGCACGACTACGGAGTCATTCATCGCGACCTCAAGCCCGAGAACATCCTGGTCGTGCGCGGCCAGGTGAAGGTTCTCGACTTCGGACTCTCCATCCGGCGCGACGCGAGCCTGGAGGCGGACGAGAGCTGGGCCGGCACGGTTGCGTTCATGGCGCCGGAGATCATCGACGGGCAGGCCGCGACGGTCGCGAGCGATCTCTACTCCTTCGGCATGCTCTCGCTCGAGCTCCTGACCGGCAGTACCCCTTCCCGGTCGGCAACGTCCACAAGCTCCTGTCCCAGATCAGGAGCAGCCACTTGCCGCGACCGGAGGATCGCCTCGATCCCCGGCTGCGACCGGTCCTCGAACGGCTTCTCGACAGAAACCCCGCCCGCCGCTTCCCGTCCGCGGCCGAGGTCATCGAGGCGTTCGCCAAAGCTCTCGGACAGCCCATGGCGGTGGAGACCGTCGCCACGCGCGAGAGCTTCTTGCAGGCGGCGCCTTTCGTCGGCCGAAAGACGGAGCTGTCGATGCTCGAAGAGGCCGTCGATCAGGCGCGGGAGGGACGGGGAAGCAGCTGGCTGTTGGCGGGGGAGAGCGGCGTCGGCAAGTCGCGGCTGCTGGAAGAGCTGCGCACCCGGGCGCTGGTGGGCGGCTCGATCGTGCTGCGAGCCCAGAGCGTCGCCGACGGCGGCAGCCCCTTCCACGTCTGGCGCGAGGGGATCCGCGCCCTGATCCTGACGGCGCAGCCGAACGATCAAGTGGCCGCTGCGCTCAGGTCGATCGTGCCCGACGTATCGACACTGCTGGGAAGGGAGATCGCGGATGCTCCGAAGGTAGACCCGGAGGCGGCTCAGGCGCGCCTCCAATTGGCGGTGGAGAACCTGTTTCGCCTGCTCGACGCGCCCGTCCTGCTCATCCTGGAGGATCTGCAATGGGTCGGCAGCGAGAGCACCGCGCTGTTCTCCTGGCTTTCGCGCTCGGCGCCGGGGCTTCGGCTGGTTCTGATCGGCAGCTTTCGCGAAGACGAGGCGCCGGAGCTACCGGCGGAAATACCGGACAGCGAAGCGGATCGCTCTGCAGCGCCTGAATGCCGAGGAGATCGCCGAGCTCGGGGAATCCATGATCGGGCAGGCGGCGCGGGTTCCGGCCGTCGTCGACCTGCTGCGGCGGGAAACCGAGGGAATCCCGTTCTTTCTCGTCGAGGTGGTGCGCGAGCTGGCCGAGCGCAGCGGCGGACGCGAACGCATCGCCAATACGCGGTTGCCCGACAGCGTCGTCTCCGGTGGCATGCAGCGCAGCCTTCGCCGGCGCCTGGACCGCGTGCCCGGCGATGCGCTCGGCGTGCTCGCGACGGCGGCCGTGGTGGGCCGCGAGATCGATCCGCGCCTCGTGTGCGCGGTCCACGGAAACGTCGAGTTCGACGACTGGGCCCGGATCTGCGCGCGCGCGGCGCTGATCGAGCTGCGCCAGCAGACGTGGCGCTTCGCGCACGACAAGGTGCGGGATCAGCTGCTGGTCGACCTGGCGCCGCGCGAGCGAGCCGAGCGGCACCGCCGGGTGGCCGAAGCATTGGAGCTCGAGTATCCGGAGCGGAGGGACTTCCTGGCGGCGCTGGCACACCACTGGCGCGAGGCGGGAGTCCGGCAGAAGGAAGCCCACTATGCCGAGCAGGCCGGGCTCCTCGCTCTCGAGAGCGGCGGTTGCCGCGAAAGCATCGCCTTGCTCGGCCGCGCGCTCGAGATTCTCGCTTCGTCTCCGGAAGGCGAGCCGGGCGCCGCGGCGGCGCACGACGGAGCGCGGCGGACGACGTGGCGCCCGCGGCTCGACCTCAACGCCGGAGTCGATCCGGCCAGCCCTTCGTTTCGTCTCGGACTGATCGAGGGCGCTCTTTCCGAAGCCCACTACCGCCTCGGCGATCTCACCGGCTGCCGCGAGCACGGCGAACGGGCGCTCGGGCATTTCGGCCAGCGCGTTCCCGACGGCGACTCCGGCTGGCGGCGCGCGGCACTCGGTCAATGGGGGCTGCGCGCCGCGCAGTCTCTGCTGCATTTCCAATCGCCGAAGAGCGAGCGCACGCAGACGGTTGCGCGGGCGGTCGCGCGCGCGCAGGGCAAGCTGACCGACGCGGCCTTCTACTCGCTGCACGCGACGCGAGTTCTGTGGTCGAGCGCGCGCCTGGTCAACCAGTGCGATCCGGTGGGACCGTCCTCGGAGCTGGCGCGCGGCTACGTGATCCTCGGCCTGCTCGCCAACCTGACGAGCGCCTCGTGGCTGGCCGATCGCTGGTGCCGGCGCGCTCTCGCCATCGCCGAAGAGGCGGGAACCGAGCAGGACGTCGCCTGGGTGCTGTCCAGAACCTGCGTTCTCCACCAGGGGAACTGTCGCTGGAGCGAGTTCGAGAAATTGATGCCGCGCGCCACCGCGATCGCCGAGCAAGTCGGCGACATCAAGCTGTGGGAGGAATGTCGCGCGCAGGCGGGTGCGGTGCATCTCTACCGCGGCGAGTACGAGAGCTCGCTGGCGGTTTTCGACGATTCGTTCCGGTTGAGTCGCAGGAGCGGCAATCGACAGGTCGATTGCTGGGCACTCTTCGGCCGAGCCGACGCGCTGGTCCGTCTCGGCGAGCACGACCAGGCGGTTCCCATCTACGAGTCGGCCCTCCACGATCTCGACGAGGAGGGGCTGAAGACCGAGGCGATCTGGGGATTGGGATCCCTCGCCGTCGCACGGCTCCACGCCGGCGACGAGGAAGGGGCCTACGAGACCGCTCTGCGGGCTCTCGCGCACATCGACAAGAGCCCACCCATCGCCTACTGGACCGAGCCGGGCTTTGCGGGCACCGCCGAGGTCCTGCTTCGTCTGCTGGAGCGCGGTTGGAAGCCGCCGAGCGGCGCCGCGGGATCTCTGGCGGAGCAGGCGGGCCGGGCGCGCGCCAGCCTTCTCAACTTCGCCAAACGCTTCCCGCTCGGCCAGCCGTCCGCGGCTCTCTGGGATGGCTTGAGCGCCTGGATCGATGCGCGCCGGGGGCGGGCGATTCGGTCGTGGCATCGCGCCATCAAGGATGCGCTTCGGCTCGGAACTCCGTACGAGCTGGGGCTCGCCCACCTCGAACTCGGCCGCCATCTGTCCGGAGCCGCCGGCCAGCCGCACCTGGCGAAGGCAGCCGAAGTCTTCGAGCGGCTGGGCTGCGCACGAGAGCTGGCACAAACGAAAAGGGCCGACGAACATGGCTGACGTCCAGCCTCTGAGGCGAGAGGATCTCGCGGTGGTTCGCTGTCCGAAATGCCGCGGCCCCCTTTTGCCTCGTCCGCTCTCCCGGAACGGCGACATCGAGGACGGATTCCTCGACTGCGAGAAGTGCGGCGAATGGACGGTGGAGGACGGGTTGCCGGTCCTCGTCGATGGCGAGAGCTTGCACGCGGCCGATCGCTTCTTCCGTCTCGTCTACGGTCTGGTCGCGCCCTTCCACGACGCCGGAGTGCGCTACGTGCTCCCCCTCGTCCAGTGGTCGTCGGAAGCCTCCATGCGCGGCCACTACCTGAGAAGGATGAGGCTGCACGGCTTGACCGAGACGGAAGATCGGCCGCTGCGCATCCTCGAGGTCGGTGCGGGGACGGGCGTGAACTGGCGACTGATCGAGGATCGGCTGCCCGTCGGGCTGAACGTCGAGTTCTGGGCCGTCGACCTGAACCGGAACATGCTCGACCGCGGCCGGCGGCGCACCCAACGGGAGGTCGGACGGCGCGTTCGGCACCTGCTCGCCGATGCGCACGCCCTGCCCTTCGAAGACGCTTCGTTCGACCGCGTCTTTCACGTCGGCGGAATCGCCAGCTACGGGGACAAGAAGAAGGCGCTGGCCGAGATGGCGCGCGTCGCGCGCCCGGGTACGCCGATCGTCGTCGTCGACGAGAGGCTCGATCCGATGCGCTTCCACCTGCCCTACCACTACGTCATGTTCCGCGCCCTCACCGCCTACGATCTGCGGCCAGATGCGCCAGTAGACGATCTGCCTTACGGGTCAAAGTATCGATTGACTCAAGCGAGCCGGTTCTACTATTGTCTGACGTTCGAAACGTGGTCCACGCAACTAGACACCGATTACAGGAGCAATGACATGGCGCAACCCGCGGCGATCGCCGAGCTCGGAGAGATCCTGAAGGGCAAGCAAATTGCGACGCTCAAGGCGGCCTACGGCGACGGAAAGTCGATGAGCGCCGCGCTCGCGACGTACCTTCCGGTCAACTACGCCGCCACCTCGAGTTACTCGGAGGCCGTCATCGAAGCTTTCTACTCGACCACCATGTCGCACGAAGGTCCTCGGCTTCCCTCGCGGAGCGACCGCGAGCGATGCCTGATCGCGATCCTGGCTTCGCGCGGTCCCGACTTCAACCTGGCGGTGCACATCTACATGGGCCTGATGAACGGCGTCTCGGCGGAGGAGATCGCGAACATCATCTTTCTCGCCGGGATCTACAGCGGGATCGACAACCTGACCGACGGCTTCCGGGTCCAACGCAAGACGCTCGAGGCGCTGGGGAAGCTCGCGGATGCGGCGGGGAAGAATCGGAAGGCAGATCTCAGCCCGGGTGCGAGTTCTGGCCGAGATTCAGAAGGCACTGGCGTAGCCCCGCCACCGGCTCCGCTCCGGCTCAGTCCGGCTCGAGGATCATGTCGAACCAGCGCAGGGCCATGCCGCCGGTGTAGTCGATCGTCGCGCCGTTGAACCACTCCATCTCGTCGCCCGTCAGCAGCGAGACGATGCGGGCGACCTCCTCGACGGTGCCCATGCGGCCGGCGGGGATCATCTCGCGGTGCACCTCGTCCATGCGCGCCAGCGCCTTCGGGCCCATCACCGTCTTCAACGCCGGCGTCACGACCGTCCCGAACTTGAGCAGGTTGACGCGGTGGCCGTGGCGGCCGAGCTCCACCGCCAGGTAGCGCACGTAGGACTGCAGCGCTTCCTTGGCGGCCGCCACCAGACCGAGGTTGTGCAGCGTGCCGTCGTGCAGCGCGTTGGTCAGGCCGAGAAGGCGCGCCCGCGGCGCGAGCAGGCCCCGAGCGTGCAGCTCCTGCGCCCAGTAGACGAACGAATGGGCCAGGTAGTTGAACGTCTTCTCCACCTGCCGCGGCGTGAAGGCGTCCTCGCGGTCCTTCAGGAAATGCCCGATCGACGCACCCGAGAGCGAGTGCACGAACAGCACGACGCTGCCCGCCGGTGCCGACTTGCCCAGCTCCTCGCAGCAGCGCACGACGCCCTCGTGCGTCCCGGCGTCGGCGACGTGCAGAATCGCCGCGCGACCGAGGCCGCGCAGGTCCGCCTCCAGGGCGTGCGCGTCGTCCATGTAGTGCCCGCGGTGGACTCCGAAAACGTCCAGCCCGGGATCGCGCGCCACGGCGCGCGCGATGGCGGCGCCGACGCCGGTCGAGACACCGGGGATCACCGCCCAGCGCCGTCGACTGCTCACCCCGCCTGCGGTCATTTGCACCCCCACCGCGCCTTGCACTCTTCCCGCGCGCGCTCCAGGAGCTGCTGTACTCGGCCGACCACCAACTGGTGATAGGGCTTCAGCTCTTCGCGCGGCGTGTCGGGGTCGCGCAGGGCGAGGTGGTCTTCGATCGGCTCGCCGATGATCTGGTGCAGGCGGACGGGAAAGGGCGGCGAGAAGGGGTACGGGCCGAAGGGCCCGAGGCCGAGCCAGAGCGCGAAGTCCCATTGGCCGGGCACGCCGAGCCGCTGGCCGAGGGCGTGCGCGTCGTACACGCCGAAGTAGGTGTAGTCCGCTCCCGCCGCCGCGACCGGGACGATGGGCAAACGATGCCGGATGGCCAGCTTGAGGTAGCCCGTGCGGTTTCCCCAGTTCACCCGGCCACGATCGCGAAAGCTCCGCATCCCCTCCCGTTCCGCGCCCGGAGTCACCACGATGTGCTCGCCCCGGCGCACCGCTTCCCGGATGGCCGCGCCGTCGTCGGTGACGAACCCGAGCCGGTCGAACATCCACTTCATCGCCGCCACCTTCTCGGAGCCGCGGTGAACGATGCCGTGCGGCAGATACCCCAGCTCGTCGTGGATTCGCGCCGTCAACATGCACATGTCGAAAGCCAGCCCGCGAGCGTGGTAGCCGGCGATCAGCATCGAGGTGTCGACGTCGATGTGCTCGAATCCCTCCACCGTATAGCGGTGGTAGAGCTGCCAGAACCGCCACGTCGCCAGCCACGTCTTCAGCGGCAGACGGTCGACCCGGTCCCTGACGAAGCCGTTTGCGATCATTCCTTCTCCTGAAAGAGCACGGCTCCGTACGACAGACCGGCGCCCACCCCCACCATCAGCAGGCGATCGCCGGGGCGGATCCGCCCCGAGCGGCGCAGGCGATCGAGGCTGATGGGAATCGACGCCGCGCCGACGCTGCCGAACTCGCGCACGATCGGAACCACGCGCTCCGGGGCGACCCCGAGGGCCTCGGTGATCGCCTGCAGCAGCGCGCCGTTCGGTTGGTGGGGAAGAATCCACTGGACGTCGTCGAGGTGGAGCCCGGACTGCTCCAGCACGGCGTCGACGCTCCAGCGGATGGCGTCGATCGCCTCGGCGCCCATCTTGGAGTTCGAGGCGGTGAAGCGAATCGTCTCCCGCCGGTGCGTGAGTCCCGGATGCTCGAGGCGAACGTTGCCGAAGGCGACGCCGTCGTTGCGCAGCGCCGCCGCCAGGATTCCCTCGCCGTTCTCGGCCGCGGTCAGCACCGCGGAGGCGACGCCGTCGCCGAAGACCAGATACGGCCGCGGATCCTCCGGCGCGATGTAGCGGGACGGCAGCTCGATGACGACGATGCCGATCGGTCCGAATCCGGTCGCGATCGCGCGCGCCGACACGTCGAGAGCGCTGAGAAAACCCATGCAGGCGTTGTTGAGATCGAAGCAGTCGCAGGAGCCGCGCAGCCCGAGCGCCGCCGCCACCAGATTGGCGGTGGCGGGGAACATCAGATCCTGGGAAACCGACGTGACGAAGATGATCCGTTCGAGATCCACCGCCTCGAGGCCGGCGTCGCTCAGCGCGTCGGTCAGCGACCGCGCTGCGATCTCCGCCGCGGAGTCGCCCGGGTCGGCGAAGTGGCGCAGGGCGATGCCGGTGCGCCGCTCCGTTTCGGCGGCGTCGCGGGGAGGATCGACGCGCGCCGTCACCTCCGCCGTGGTCAAGGCGGTCCCGGGAGCGGAGCTGCTCGTACCGGCGATGCGGACCGGAATCACGCGCCGCCTCATCGGCGTCTGCCGAGCGTCCGCCAACGCCGGCGCAGCTCGCACACTTTCGCGGTGATGTGGGGGCCGTCCTGCTCGGCCGCCCGTCCGACGATCTTCGCGGCCCCGGCCCAGTCGAACATCTCGGTCAGAGGATAGTTCACACACTCGGCCTCGAGCGCCACGTCGGCCGCCTTCATTGCCTCCCGGCTGCTGTTCTGCAGCAGGTACGCCGCCGAGACCCAGGCGTCGACCATGCGCCCCAGCGGAGTGAGGTGATAGAGCAGCTTGCCGACGGCGCTGTCGCCCAGCGGGTTTCCGCGCAGCGGGCCGGGAACGAAGTTGAAGGCGATCACCACGTCGGCTCCGAGCAGGCGGACGCACTCGACGGGGACCCGCGTCGCGATGGCGCCGTCGGTGAACCGGCGGCCGCCCTTCTCCGTCGGACCGAATCCCAGCGGCATCGACCCGCTCGCGCGCACCGCTTCTCCCAGCGTGCCCCGCGTCACCACTCGCGCCTCCGGTGGCCTATCCTCGGCCAAGGCCCCCGCGACTGCGGCCAAACGGACGTCCAGGTCCTCTACGCGCGCGCCGCCCAGGTCGCAGTCGACCTGCCGTTCGATGAACCACGAGCTGATCATGCCGAGCAAGGCGGCGCGCTGGAAATCGGCCGCGCCGCGCACGCAGCGACGGAGTCCTTCCATTCCCTCCTTCGCATAGTACGCCGAGACGAGGGTGCCGCCGCTGACTCCGCCGATGACGTCGACCGGCACTCCCTGCTTTTCGAGCTCGTGCAGGAGCACGACTGCGCGGAACGCACAGGCGCCGCCGCCGCTCAGGGCGACCCCGACCTGGCGGTCGGTGAGCGCCCGGCCCCACCGCGATGCGCTGGCGCGGTCCTTCTCGCTCTTGCGGAACCGGCTCGTTGCGAAGGACGCGGGATCCGGCGATGCCGCCCAGTCTGCGTCGATGCCGGCGACATCGAAACGGAGCCTGCACGTGTCGCGAACGAGCGACGAGACCGGAGAGGAAGCGTCCTTCCCGCAGTCGCCGCCGCCGATGGGAAGGGTCGCGAACTTCCCGCCCGCGAGCAAAGCGGCTCCCGGCGGGAGGCCTCCTTCTCCGTCCGGCGGCAGGAGAATCGTCGGCACGAAAACGTGAAAGCGAGTCGGCCCGTCGCCGACCGTGTCCTTGCCGAGGATGAGCCGGCGGGCGAGCTTGCCCGGTATCTTCGATACGGCTCGGTCCGTGAGGTAGGCGATCTGGTGAAAAGTCAGCTTGTCGAGCTCGCGCGGCAATGTGCGTGGATCGGAAGGGTTCACGAACAGAACGTGCCAGAGGTCGTCCTTGCCGGGGCTGATCTTTTCCAGGACGGATCCGAGAAGGGACCGGGGTCGGCGTGCCTTTCCGATGCGGCCCTTCTCGTGCCAGTCGATATCGTCGAGCAGGAGCCGGTCGATCGGCAGCTTTCTGTTTCCTTCATAGCGATGGAAGGTGTCGTCCGCGGAATCGTCGGCGCGGAACCACAGCTCGGGAGTCGGGCGCAGGACGACGACGCCGACTCTCTCTTCCGGCCAGTCGTCCCCGATCGCCTGCGCGAGCAGGAAGGTCAACGCCTCGATCGGTGTCCGCGAGTCGTCGGAGCAGATCCAGACGCGGTTCAGGATGTCACCGGCCAGCAAGCTCCTCGCCAGGCGCGGCGAAGCGTGCATCCCCTCCGCCAGGCGTGCGTTGGAAAGGCAGACGAACCGCGCCGTACCCTTCTCCTCGGTGGGCTGCAGCACCAACGTGCGGGCGGGACTGTCGAAGTCCGGGCCGGAGTCCACGACTTGGCCCGGCCAATAGTCGATTCCCGGCTGGAGCTTCTCGATTTTCGGCCGGCGCTTCTCGACTTTCGATCGGCGCTTCCGCTTCTCGACTCCCGGTGGACCTTTCTCGAAGACGGTCAGCCGGCCTTCAAGTACGATGAGGCGACCATCGATCGTACGCGTGTCTTCCCCGCGCAGCGTCTCGGGCTCGAGGTCGTCCACCAGGTCCGTCAACAGGCACCGGGACACCCGTTCGAAGTCCGGATGCTTGCGCAACGAGTTGACAACGATCGATGTTTCGGCCGGCGTCAAAGGATTTCCGATCCGCGGGAGAAGCGGCTCCCCGTCTATGCTCTCAGGCCGCTCCATGTCAACAACCCAAGAACGACAACGGGTCGCACGACAGCTTGATTCGCCCCCTGATCGTGGCGTAGAAGATGCTCCCGCTGCGGATCGGGGAAATCGTTGACGTGAACATCGACCTCACCCACCCGGCGAACCGCGCCGATCCGTTCCCCGCCTTCCGGTGGTTGCGCGAGAACGATCCCGTCCACTGGAGCGAGGGATTGCGGATGTGGGTGGTCACCCGCTTCGACGACGTACACGACGTGGTCGTCGACGCGACGCGCTTCTCCGTCGATCGTTTCCGCAACGTCGACCCAGGGCTGATGGCGCGGCGGCCGGACATGCGAGAGGTGGCGAACATCCTCAAGCACTGGGCCGTCTACCGCGACCCGCCCGATCACACCCGGCTGCGATCCCTGCTGGGGCGCGCTTTCACCGTGCGCGTGGTGGAGAAGATGCGGCCACGCGTCCAGGAAATGATCGACGAGCTGCTGGACCGGCTGGAGGAGGTGGAGCAACCGGACTTCATCCGCGACTTCGCCTTCCCGCTCCCGGCTGCCGTCATTGCCACGATGCTCGGTACGCCGCGGGACGACATCGCGACCATCAAGGTGTGGTCGGACCAGGTCGCGCAGTACGTCGGAGGCGCGCGAGGCTCGGGCGCGACGATCGAAGAAGCGCGCCAGGGCCTGCTCCGTCTTCACGAATACTTCCGAGAGCTGGTGGCGGCGCGGCGGCGGGCGCGACGCGACGACCTGATCAGCCTGATGCTCGAGGCGGAAGAGAGCGGCCAGATGTTGAGCGAGGAGGAGGTCGCGTCGAACTGCGTGCTTCTCATGTTCGCTGGACACGAGACCACGACCAATCTGCTCGGCAACGGGCTCTATCACCTGGTGCGCCACCCGGCCGAGCTGTCGCGACTGCGGTGCCGCCCGGAGCTGGTCGCCGATGCCGTGGAGGAGATTCTCCGTTACGACGCTCCGGTGTCGGGAACCATTCGGATCGCCGTGCAGGACGTCGAGCTGAACGGCCGTCGCATCGAGGCCGGCCAGACGATCGCGGCATTCCTCGCCGCGGCGAACCGCGATCCGAGCCAGTTTCGCGATCCCGAGAGCTTCGACGTCGGCCGCCATCCCAACCGGCATCTCTCCTTTGGTTACGCCACCCACTTCTGTCTCGGCGCCGCGCTGGCTCGCCTGGAAGCGAACGCCGCCTTTGGCGCTCTCGTGCAGCGCTATGGGGTTCTGGACCTCGCGGGCGAGCCGGAGCGGAACACGCACATCTTCTTCAGCGGGTTCAAATCACTACCCGTGCGCGTCGTCCCTCGTCCAGGCGCCGCGGCGCGCCGCCGGTCGGTGAAAGGGAGCCCGATGGAGATGGGGAGATACGTCGCCGAGGATTCGCCCGACGAGCTGGAGTCGCGGCGCCTGCGGGCCCTCGAGGAAATGAACGACCCGACCTCGCGCGATTGGTTGAGCCGAACCGGCATCGGCGAAGGTTGGCGCTGCCTCGATCTCGGCGCCGGACACGGATCGATCGCCGCGTGGATGGCCGAGCGCGTCGGCGCGTCTGGTCGGGTGGTGGCCATCGACAGGGACGCGCGCTTTCTCCGCAAAACGGCGGGATCCCACCTCGAGGTGCGACGAGCCGACGTCGTCGCGGACGATCTCGAGCGCGAAGCGTTCGACCTGGTGCACTGCCGCGCCCTGCTGATGCACGTCGCCGACCCGAAGGCCGTGTTGACCAAGATGGTGCAGGCGGTCCGTCCCGGTGGATGGCTCCTCGTCGAGGAGGGCGACTTCAGCAGCTTCGGCGCGGTCGATCCGTCGCATCCCGGCGCGAGTGTGTTCGACCGGACGACACGCGCGTGTTGGGACGCCATGCGGCAGGCGGGCGCCATGGACAGCTACTTCGGCCGCAGGATCGCCGGCCTCGTCGCCCCCCTCGGGCTGGTCGAGACGGGCGCCGAGGGCCGGGTTCACATCGGCCGCGCCGGCAACTCGGTGAGCCGCTTCTGGGCCCTCTCCTTCCGCGTCCCCGCAATCGACCACTTGATCGCGCGAGGCATCGTCGCCGCGGAAGACATCGACCGCGTCCGGGTGCTTCTCGCCGATCCGTCGTTCGAGTTCGTAGACGCGACCGTCTTCGCCGCGTGGGGCCGCCGGCCGGCGTGACGCGGTCGGCATCGGCGCGCGCGGGTCCGCCGTGCGAAGATGAGCGGTTTTGCACAAAAAGTCTTTGTGGTGAGCAACCTCGCGCATTCAAGCCCGTCATACCCGCGAAAGCGGGTATCCAGGTGGGGTGGTGGTGGCCCCGCGCCCCTGGATTCCCGCTTTCGCGGGAATGACGAGTGGGCGCTCGCTCGACTTTCCGTGCAAAGCCACGATATCCATTCCGCTTGATTTTGCGCGCGCCAACCGGCGGAATGGCCGCCACGCCTGCGCGCACCCGAAGATTCGTGGAAAAGGAACAACGAGGAGGCCCCGCGGGCTCGGCTCGCGGGGCTGAGCCCATCGGAGCGCGAAGCGCGCACGGGGGCGAATTTCCAAAGGAGGCCCCACGGGCTCGGCTCGCGGGGCCGAGCCCATCGGAGCGCGAAGCGCGCACGGGGGCGAATTTCCAAAGGAGACACGCATGTCCGAACCCGTCCTACTGATCGAGAAGAGCGAGGGCATCGCCACCCTGACCCTCAATCGCCCGCAGGCGATGAACGCGCTGTCGCGCCAGCTGCGCGCGGCGATCATCACAGCGTTCGACCAGCTGCGCGAGCAGCAGGACGTCGACGTGGTCATCCTCACCGGGGCCGGGCGCGCCTTCTGCGCCGGCCTCGATCTCAAGGAGCTCGGCGGCGAGAGCGGCGGCGGGTCCGACGTCGGCGACGCCGTCTCCGGTACGACGATGGTGCGCGCGCTGGCGCAGTTCGACCGGCCGATCATCGGCGCCATCAACGGCTTCGCGATCACCGGCGGATTCGAGCTGGCGCTCGCCTGCGACGTTCTGATCGCTTCCACCGCGGCGCGCTTCGCCGACACCCACGCCCGGGTGGGGATCTTGCCCGGCTGGGGGCTGAGCCAGAAGCTCTCGCGGGCGATCGGCATCTACCGCGCCAAGGAGCTGTCGCTGAGCGGCAACTATCTGTCCGCCGAGCAGGCGGCCGACTGGGGCCTGGTCAACCGGGTCGTCGAGCCGGCGGAGCTGCTGCCGGCCTGCCGCGCTCTGGCCGCGGACATGCAGTCGTGCGTGCCCGAGGTGATGCGTGCCTACAAGCGGCTGATCGACGACGGTTATGCGGCGACGTTCGGCGACGGCCTGCGGATCGAGGCGAAGGCCTCGCGCGAGCGCGCCGGCGGCCTGACGCCGACCGCGATCGCCGCCCGCCGCGCCGAGGTGCAGGCGCGCGGCCGCGCCCAATCGAAAGGGGAGGAGAAGGACCGATAAGTCAGCAGCCCGTTGAAAAAGTCGAAACGCCCTTCGACAAGCATGTCCTGAGCAACGTCGAAGGGCTCAGGGCGAGCGGGAAGAGCCCTTGAGAGACAAGGGCCAAGCACCGCTCATGCTGAGCTTGTCGAAGCATGTCCGGGGTTTTTCAGCGGCTGCTAGTCCGCCGACTCCTCCTTGGCGTCGCCGATGTGAAACGCTCGCCGGGTCTCCTTCTCCCACTGCGTCATCGGCAGAGTCGCCTGGATCTGCCTCGCCTGCTCGATGAACTGCAGCTTCTCGGCACGGTTCGACGACCACTCGCGGGCGAAGGCGCCGGAGCGGATCTCCTCGAGCGATTCCCGCATCTTCTGCTTCAGCGGGGGGTCGAGGTCGAAGTAGCGCGTGCTGCGCGAGATGGTCCCGTACTGGCTGGTGTGCGAGTGCAGCTGGTGCTGCCGCATCGCTCCCATCTCGCGCATCTTCTGGAAGCTGTAGGCGAGCTCGCCCGACAGGTAGAGCTCCATCAGGACCGCCTCGGGCGGATAGCCGGCCTCGACCAGCGTATCGACCGCGGTCATCAGGATCCGCCCGAAGGCGGGGCCGAACGCCTGCTCGGTGAACAGATCGAGCGTCGCCTCGTCCTTCAGGCTCATTTCGAGACAGCCCGCGCGCGTCGAGCCGACGGCCTTGGCGAGCGCGAGCATGCGCTCCTTGGCGCTGCCGCTGGCGTCGCGGTGCACGCCGACGAAGCTCGGGAAACCCTCGCCGGACACGTACGAATCGCGCACGCCGGCGCCGATCATGCGCGGCGCGATCATGACGACGTCGACGAAGTCCGGGGGCGTGATCAGGCCGAAGGCGATGTTGTAGCCGTGCGCGAAGTCGAGCAGGTCTCCGGCTCGGAGGTGCGGGGCGACGTCCCTCTCGTAGACCTCCGGCATCACCTCGTCGGGCGTGAGCAGAAACAGCAGATCGGCGCGCGCGGCGGCCTGCGCGATCGGCACGACCTCGAAGCCGTCCTCGAGGGCGGCGTCGCGGTAGGAGTCGTCGATGTTGCCGACGATCACCTCGAGGCCCGAATCGCGCAGGTTGAGGGCCTGCGCGCTGCCCTGGTTGCCGTAGCCCAGAATGGCGACCTTCTTTCCCCGGATCGCGTCCAGGCTCGCATCGGCGTCGTGATAGATGACCGTGTCTGGCATGGTTTCCCTCCTTCCGTGAAGCGCGGGCATCGCGTCACCGCCAGCGGAGAGCGGGCGCGATGCTCAAGCCGCGGGCACCGAGCACAGGAAGCCGCTCTCGATCAGGTACTGAAAGAGGAGCGACCCCGGGCGCGGCACGTCGATGTGCTCCAGGGTGATCATGCCGTCGTCGTCCGCCGTCGGCACCCAGTCCGCCACCGTCGGGTGGTGGTGGCGCATCGACGCCGGCATCGGGTGGACGTACATCCGCACATTGTACGCGAAGAGCTGCGCGAGCGCTTCCATCAGCTTGCCGTCCAGGTCGCGGTAGTGACGGCTGTGGAAGATCTCGGCCAGGGTCATGGCGCCGAGGACGATGCGGATCGGCGCCGAGGTGTAGCGCAGCGCGTACTGCACGACGCGATACATCTCGGGCTGGCGGGCGACGAGAACGCCCGCCCCCAGGGCGTTGAGCGAGGCGATGCGCTCTCGCAGCTCCGTCGCCGTGGCGCCGGTCTGCTCGTCCGGGTGGCGCCCCGTCAGAACGAAGAGCTGCATGGGCTCGCGCTCGGCCGGGCCGATCTCTTCCTCGAGTCGGCGGCGGCCGGCCTGCAGCATCTTCACATGCACCGGCTCCGGGCTCGAGAAGATGCCGGGCTCGAGAATCAGGGGGTGCTTGCGGATCACCTCCGAGGGGGGGACGAGAGGCCCGTCGGGGCGGAAGAGCACCGCGCTGGCAAAGCCGCCGTGGACCAGCTCGAGGACCGACAGTCGGTCGTCCACCCCCTCGAAGGCGGGACCGCGGACGGCGATGAGGTCGATCTCGAGACGCTCCGGAGACAGCTCGTCGAAGAGGGCGGCGAGAAGGGACGCGATGGGCTCGCGCTGGTGGAACACCGCCCAGATGAGGTTGACGCCGAGGATGCCGACGGCGAGCTGCTGCTGGAGGTTGGTCGGGTCGAGCAGGTTGAGGTGCAGGATCACGTCGTTCGGCGCGCCGCCCGGCGTCGCCTGGAAGCGGACCCCCACCCAGCCGTGGCACTCGTTCGTGCCGGCGAAGTTGCGCGCCGAGATAGTGTCCGCGAACACGAAGAAGCGCGCCTGATCGCCCCTCGCTCCGCCGAGGCGCTCGACGAGCAACGCGTACTCGTGATCGAGCATCCCCTCGACGCGTTCGCGCGACACGTAGCGCGACACCTTGCCGTAGATCGCGTCGCTGAACGCCATGTCGTAGGCGGAGATCGTCTTGGCGACGGTGCCGGAGGCGCCGCCGACCTGGAGGAACCAGCGCGCCACCTCCTGCCCGGCGCCGATCTCGGCGATGGTGCCGTAGATGTTGGGATCGAGGTTGATCGCCAGTGACTTGTGGTGCGTGTCCTGGTGAGCGGCGGTCGGCATTTCGAGCGCAACTTACTCCGGTCGAGGAAGACGTCAACCGCTGCGGAGGACGCGGGCGAAAACCCCGCAGCGCCTTGCCGTGTCAGTCGCGCAGCCCCAGACGCGCCGCGAGATGGTGGAGATTGCTGCGATGCATGCCCAGCGCGCGTGCCGCGGCGGCCCAGTTGCCGCCGTGTGCCGCAAGGGCGCGACGGATGGCGGCGCGTTGGAAGTCCACGGTCGCCTCGCGCAGAGAGCGCGGCGTTGCCACGGATGACGGCGGTGCCGGTCGGGCGGCGCCGCTCGCGGCTGCCCCGAAGTCCGGACCGAGATGCGGCGGCTCGATCAGAACCGTGGCGCCGCGCGGCGCTCCGGCCGCGGCCTTGAGCACGGCACGCGACAGCACGTTGTCGAGCTCGCGCACGTTGCCCGGCCAGGGCCAGGCCCGCAAGGCGTCCAGGGCCTCGGCGTCGAGTCGCACCGGACCGAGGCCGAGCCGCCGCCGCGCGAGATCGCAGAAGTAGCCGGCGAGCAGGGGAATGTCGGCCGGCCGCTGGCGCAACGGCGGGACGTGCAGCGGGTACACGTTGAGGCGGTGGAACAGATCGGCGCGAAAGCGCCCGGCGCGTACCTCTTCCGCGAGATCGCGATTGGTGGCGGCGAGCATGCGAACGTCGACCTTGCGAGGCAGGTCGGAGCCGACCCGTTGGATCTCGCCTTCCTGGAGCGCCCGCAGCAGCTTGGGTTGCACCGTCAGCGGCAGCTCCCCGATCTCGTCCAGCAACAGCGTCCCGCCGTCGGCCACCTCGAACTTCCCCGGGCGGTCGGCGACGGCGCCGGTGAAGGCGCCGCGCGCGTGGCCGAAGAGCTCGCTCTCCGCCAGCGTCTCCGGCAGCGCGGCGCAGTTGACGTAGATCAGCGGATCGTCGCGACGCGCCGAAGCGGCGTGCAGTGCGCGCGCCACCAGCTCCTTGCCGACCCCGGTTTCCCCCGCGATCAGCACCGTGTAATCGGACCGCGCCACCAGGTCGATCTCGCTGCGCAGTCGCTCCATTGCCGGGCTCGCCCCGAGGATCTGGCTGCCCTGTCGCAACTCCGCGTCACGCATCAGATCGCGCGCGATCAGTCCCTGCCGCGCCGCCGTGCGCTCGAGCGCCTCGATCAGGTTGGTCGTGCGCATCGCCGCCCCCGCCAGCGCCGCCATCGCCATCAAGAAGCGCTGGTCGACCGCGTCGAATGCCGCCGGCCCGAGCGCGTCCGCCGTCAGCGCCCCGACCAGCTCGTCGCCCACCCGCAACGGACACCCGAGACAAGCGTGCACGTGGCCGAGCGCACTGGGGTCCGCCTCCAGGAGACCGTCGAACGGATCCGGCAACGCCGAGTCCTCGGGAAAGCGCACCGGCTCGTTCGAGTTGCAGATGATCTGTAGCCGCGGGTGCTCCCGCAGCGAGTAACGCCGCGCCAGCGCCTCCGCCTTGAGCCCCTGCGCGGCGACGGGACGCAACCCGCCGTCCTCGAGCCGCAACAACGCCGCCGCGTCGAACGGCACTACCCTGTGCCATGCCTCCAGCAGGCGCTGGTAGCGATCCTCCGTACTCAGACCGCGGGTCAGATCGACGGCAATCGGCAACAACACCTCGAACCAATTCATGTTGTGACTATTACAGCAACGTTGCGATCCAAACAACTATCCGATGTTGCGGGATGAACAACGATGGCGGGTTTCCACCGGTCGGCTGGATAAATTCGTTTCGGCACGAGCCTTGATGCCACTCCTGGGAAGCGACCGCAGGCAAGCGAAAAGCGGCATCTACGAGGAGGATTTCAAAATGGACGGAACGAGCACGCTGGCAGAGCTGGTTGCGACGCATCCCGCTGCCGCGCGAGTGCTACATCGGCATCGGCTGGACTTCTGCTGTGGCGGCGAGCGGACCCTGGCCGCTGCCTGTGACCGGCGCGGCCTGGATCCGCAGGCTTTGATCGCCGAGATCGAGGGCGTGGTGACGGGTACGACGGAGCCGCGACCGTCCGAGTTGGCCCCGGAGCGGCTGGTCGACTTCATCGTCGATCGTTACCACGTCCCGCTGCGCCAGGAGCTGCCGCGGTTGGTGCAGCTGGCGCGCAAGGTGGAGCGTGTGCACGCCGAAAAGCCGACGTGCCCGGCGGGTCTGGCGGACCACCTGGAGGACATGTGCCGGGCGGTCGACGAGCATCTCGCCAAGGAGGAGCAGATCCTGTTCCCCATGATTCGCACCGGTCGCGGGCACCTGGCCCACATGCCGGTGCGGGTCATGATTCAGGAGCACGATGATCACGCCGCGAGCTTGGCGCGGACCCGCGTGCTGGCGCACGAGTTCGCGCTGCCCGAGTCCGCCTGCACGAGCTGGCGTTTGCTGTACGACGGCCTGCTCGCCCTCGAGCT
This sequence comes from uncultured bacterium, assembly GCA_963721115.1. Classification (GTDB taxonomy): domain Bacteria; phylum Desulfobacterota; class Binatia; order HRBIN30; family CADEER01; genus CAVRIA01. The sequence continues at coordinate 590,772 of CAVRIA010000005.1, read as the reverse complement.
GGAGCTGATGGAGCACATCCATCTGGAGAACAACGTGCTCTTCCCCGCGGTGCTGAACGGGCCGAGCGCTTAGCCGGCGTCTGGATCCACGGCGATCGGGTGAAGATCGGGCGTTCTCTGTTCGACGCAAAGCGAGGGAAGACGATGACGATCGAAAGACACAGCGTGGCGAGATCCCAGCTCGGCTTGGCCTTCAGCGTCGTTTCGGCGTGTCTCCTGCCGCTTCTCTTCGGAGCGATCGGCTGCGAGCGCCAGCGGGCGCCGTCGGATACGGCGAAGACGGCGGCTTCGGCACGGCCGGCGCCGATCTCATGGACGCACTTCGACGTGCCTGCCGAGCCGCCGCTCACGCCCGAGCTGTTGGCGAAAGGCAAAGAGGTCTTCGCGCAGAACTGCGCGTCTTGCCACGGCGTCAGCGGCGCGGGCGACGGAACATGTGCGCCGTTTCTGATTCCGCATCCGCGCGACTTCACCAAGAGCATCTTTCGTTTCAAGACGACTCCAGGCGGCGATCTGCCCACCGATCAGGATTTGTTCCGCACCGTCTCGCTCGGTCTGCACGCCACCGGCATGCCGCCGTGGCGGTACTTGCTCACCGACGCGGACCGCTGGGCCGCGGTGCAGTACGTCAAGACGCTGGCGCCCGCCTACGAGGATCATCGAGCCGGAACGCCGGTCGATATCGGACGGGAGCCGGAGGACCTTACGCCCGAACGCGTCGCGCGCGGCAAGCAGCTCTACGACGATGCCGGTTGTGCGAGCTGCCACGGAGCCGAAGGCTACGGCGACGGGCAATCCGCCGACACGCTGAAGGACGCCTTCGGCAGCCCGATCCAGCCGCGCAACTTCCACAAGGCCGCCGAGTTCAAGCGCGGCCACACGCTGCGCGATATCGCCCTGACCATCTCGACCGGCAACAACGGCACGCCGATGCCGTCGTTCGGTGAAGTCCTGGAGCCGCAGCAACTGTGGGATCTCGCCACCTATGTCATGAGTCTGGATGAAAGAAAGCTTGCCGGCGGCGGCACGCAGGCCGCCGCCAGCACCGGCCAGCAGCTGGGCGAGCCCGACGTCGTCGTCAAGCTCATGGAGCGCGCGTGGCATTACGTGCCCAATGAAATTCGCGTGCGGCAGGGACAGATCGTGCGCATCGATTTCCAGCCGACCGACAACGGTCTCGGCGCCGGACACGGCTTGGCCATCGATGGCTACGACCAGGTCAGCTTCATCAACGGCGCCATGGTGCAGCGCCCGAAGTCGCTGACCTTCGTGGCGGACAAGCCCGGCACCTTCACCTTCTACTGCGCCACGCAGTGCAGCACCGGGAAGCTTGCATCCGAACATGAAGGGTACGCTCGTCGTCGAGCCCGCGAGCAGCTGAGGAGGATGGCCATGCGCACACGCACACGCAACACGTTCGCTCTCGGACTCTGCGGCGCCCTGCTCGCCCTCCTTCCCGCATGCCGTCCCGCCAGCGAGACGAATCAGACCGCCGTCAGTCCGGCCGCGCAGGTCTACGTTCCGGTCGGCAAGTGGGACAAGTACTACGCCTTCCTCTCGGGCGGTCAGGCGGGTTCGGTGCTCGTCTACGGCTTGCCGTCGGGGCGTCTCATCCGTTCCATTCCGGTGTTCGAGCCGCGCGCGCAGTACGGGTACGCGCTGCCGGGCACCGATACCTACGAGCGGCTGAAGGCGAGCGGTCCGCTGTGGGGCGACACGCATCATCCGATTCTGTCGGAGACCCACGGTGACTACGACGGCCGCTTCCTGTGGATCAACGACAAGGCCAACGGCCGCGTCGCCCGCATCGATCTCTCTCACTTCGAAACGGCGGTGATCGCGCACATACCGAACATCCAGGCAGCGCATGGCATTGCGGTCGTCTCGCCCGACACCAGCTACATCATCGTCAATGGCGAGTTCGAGTCGGAGATCCCGCCGGGCACCCTCGACCCGAAGAAGTACGGCTCGGTCATGGCCTTCCTCGATCCGATCAGCCTGGAAACGCGCTTCGAGGTTCTGATGCCCGCCAACTGCGACATCAACGACAGCAGCAAGGACGGACGCTGGGCGTTCACGACGATGTACAACCTGGAGAAGGGGCTCACCATCGAGGAGATGATCCGCCGTGACGAGGATGCCATCGGCGCCATCGACATTCCGCAAGCCGAGACGGCGCTGCAGCGCGGCGAGTTCACCGTCGTCAACGGCGTCAAGGTGATCGATCCGCAGAAGACCACCTCCAAGGTGCTTTACATGATTCCCGTGCCGAAGAACCCGCACGGCTGCGACGTGACCCCGGACGGCAGGTACGTCATGGGCTCGGGCAAGCTCTCGCCGACGGTCACGGTGATCGACATCGCCAAGATCGACCAGGCGAAGAACCCGCGTGACGCCATCGCCGGACAGCCCGAGGTCGGCATGGGGCCCCTGCACACCACCTTCGACGGGCGCGGCAACGCCTACACCTCGCTGTTCATCGACTCGCAGATCGTCAAGTGGAACATCGCCAAGGCGGTGGCCGGCGACCCCGACTACATCGTCGACCGCGTCGACGTGCACTACAACGTCGGCCACACGCAGGCGACGCTGGCGGAGACCATGCACCCGACGGGCGAGTACCTGCTGTCGCTCAACAAGCTCTCCAAGGACATGTTTCTGCCCGTCGGCCCGAGCATGCCCGAGAATCAGGAGCTCATCGACATCTCGGGTGCGAAGATGAAGCTGCTCGCGTCGTTTCCCGCCGAGCCCGAGCCGCACGACGCCGTGTTCATGAAGGCGGAAGACCTCATTCCGAAGGTCGCGCAGGTCGATCAGCCGGCACCCAACGCCGTTGCGGAAGGACAGAGCCGCGTGGAGCAGGTGGGTCCGCGCGAGGTGCACGTCTACATGACGGCCATCCGCTCCAAGTTCGGCTTGCCGGAGTTCACGGTCCACCAGGGGGACAAGGTGACCGTGACGGTCACCAACATCGAGACCATCCGCGACATGACGCACGGCTTCGCGCTCGACAACTACGGCGTCAACGTCGCCATCGACCCCGGACAGACGCGCGAGGTCTCGTTCGTCGCCGATCAGCCGGGCACCTTCTGGTACTACTGCACGTGGTTCTGCTCGGCGCTGCACCTCGAGATGCGCGGCCGCATGCTGGTGGAGCCGGGTCCGCAACGGCAGGCCAAAGCTGGGGACTGAGCATGGCACGGGAGAAAGCACGACTGCTGCTCGCCGGTGCCGGGTTGCTGCTGGCGATGTCGTTGTGGCTGCCCCTCTGGTCGACGCGGATGGAGGCACCGCAGTACCACGGCGACGAGGCGTTGGAAGTGCAGGTCTATTCCACCGCGGTCGCGGGTGACGTGAAGGAGATCGAGACCTTGAATCAGTACATCGGCGTGCGCCTGCCGCTCGACGCGCCGGAGCTGCGCGCCGTGCCGTGGGTCCTCGGCCTGCTGTGCGCCGTCGCCTGGATCGCCGCGCTCGTGCCCCTCGGCACGCAGCGCAAGGTGGCGAGCATCCTCTTCGGTGCGATGCTCGCCACGATTCTCTCGGCCGGGGCGCTGGCGCAGTACCGCCTGTACGCCCTCGGCCATCATCGCGGACACACTCCACTGGCGCGCGTCCACGACTTCACCCCGCCGATCCTCGGCTCGATCCAGATCGAAAACTTCCACGTGCACATGAGCATCGGGCTGGGCGGCTGGGCCTTCCTCGCCGCCCTGGTTCTCACCGCAGTCGCGGCCCTGTCGCGCCGGCCACGGCGCACCAACGCCGCCTCCGAAGTGGATGCTGCAGAACCCCCGGCACCGCTGCATGCGGCGAAAGGCTGAGCTCATGGCCCACGGACTCTCCACGCACGCCGCCACGCCCGACCTCACGGCCCCCGCCGCCACGCAACCGGTCTCGCGAGCACGCTGGGGGCTGGTCGCCGTCGGTGTCGGGCTGCTGCTCCTCTTCGCCCTGTTCGTCAGCGGCCTCGTGTTGATTCCCCGCTACCGTGCCGCGCACCCCGTGAGCGCGCTGCAGCGCAGCGACGCCAACACGGCGCAGATCGACGACCTGTACCTCGACCTCACTCTGGCCACGCCCGCGTTTCTGCGGACCCGGCATCTCGAGCGCTACTTCGAGGGCCGAAATCCAGCCACGATCCTGCCCGTCCTGGTGGGCGTGAACACCCACACCGGGAGTATCGAGCACATGCATCATCTGCACGGGAGCTTCCTCCTCGTCGGACCGGACGGCGAGCGCTACCCGTCGCTCACCAGCCCGATCGTGCTGTCCGAGCACCACAACGCGTACATGGTGCTCTTCCCGGCGCGCGACAACCACGGCCACCGGTTCCTCGACATGCGGGCGGGAACGGTAGCGGTCGAAGCGACGAACGTCGGCGCCGAGGCGATGCGGCGATTCGAATGGCATTTGCCGATCGTCGACGACCTCGACAGTGCTGCGGCCCAGCACGGCATGACGGCAACGCTCATGCTGGCCGTCGCCCTCGTCGGCGCGCTCCTCGTCATCCTCTCTCCCTGCGCGTTGGAGCTGACCCTGTACTATTCGGCCATCATCTCGTGCACGGTTACACAGAGCGAGCGTGACGCTGCCGCCGCCGGTGCCGCCGTGGCGGCGCGTGTCGGCCGGCGGCGGCTGCTGATCAACCTGGCCAGCTTCGTCGCCGGATTCACGCTGCTCTATGCCGCGTCCGGCGCCACCGTCGGTCTGATCGGCGAAGGCGTACGCAAGCCCCTGGGAGAGTACGGACGCCTCATCCAACTGATCGGCGGCAGTCTCATTCTGCTCTTCGCGCTGCGCATCCTCGGCGTCGGCGAGCAGCTGCGGCGATTGGCGGGGCGTTTGCCCCGCTTCGGGGGCCGCCCCGACGACAAGGGAGGGGCGGGGAGCGTGCGTGCACGTCTTCTCGCACGGCCGCAACGACTCTTCGCCAGGCTTCGCCTGCACGGGCGGCGGCGCGCCGCCGCCGGGAGCGGCATGCGCGCGATCGACTCCTTCCTCGTGGGGATCGGCCTTTCGACTTCGTGCCTCACCTGCATGGGCGGCGCGGTGCTCTATCCGCTGCTCGTCTACGCGGGGATCACGTCCTGGTACTCCGGGTTGATCACGCTGGCCCTGTACTCGCTCGGTATCGCCGTGCCCATGGTGTTCATTTCCCTGGGCTTCTTTCAGATCCGTCTGTCGCTGGCGAAGCGGCTGGGGTTCAATCGCGCGCTGCGCACGGCGAGCGGCGTGATCCTCGCGGGCATTGCCTTGCTGGTGCTGTCCGGCCGCGAGCGCGTCGTGACGGACCTGACGTTCCGCTTCTTGGGGGGAGTCTTCCGGTGGTTCGCCTGACCACGGCTTTGCCCAACGATCCGCCCAACCGCCCCATCCGGTTGTTGGTTGTTGGGTTGTTGGTGCTGGGGTTCGCGATCGCGGCGCCCGCCGCACAGCGGGTCGTGGCGCCGGGTGATCTGGAGGCGGCGCTCGCACGGGCGCAGCCGGGCGACACGCTGCGGCTGGCGCCCGGCGTGCATCCGGGGCCGTTGACGATACGCCGGGCGATCCGTTTGGTGGGACAGCCGGGCGCGGTGATCGACGGCGGCGGCGATGGAACGGTGTTGACGTTGGCCGCTGACGGCATCGAGGTATCCCATCTGACCATCCGCGGCGGCGGCACCGACCTCTCGCGTGACGACGCGGTGGTCCTGCTGCGCGAAGCCCGCGGCGTCACGGTCGAACGCTGCCATGTGGAAGCGCAGGCCTTCGGGATCTATCTGCGCGGCGGCGGCGGGCATCACATTCTGCACAACGAAGTGCGGGGCAATCCCGTCCTGCCGCCGGTCCGTCGCGGCAACGGCATCCACCTGTGGCACACGGAAGAGAACGAGCTGCGCGACAATCGGCTGATCAGCGTGCGCGACGGGATCTATCTGTCCTTCGCACACCGCAATCTGATCCGCGGCAACAGCGGTACCGGCCTGCGCTACGGCATCCATTACATGTACTCGGAGCGCAACACGTTGGAAGGGAACCGCTTCCGCGCCTGTACGGGCGGCATCGCCCTGATGTTCTCGATGAACGACCGCATCGCCGACAACGAGGCGTCGGACAACCGCGATTTCGGCATTCTCTGCCAGCAGCTCGAGCATTCGGTGTTGGCGCACAACCGTAGCGCGCACAACGGCCGCGGATTCTTCCTCGAGAACTCGGCCGACAACCGCTTCGTCGACAACCGCGTCGAGGACAATGGCGTCGGCGTCTTTCTGACGGCCGGCTCCGAAGGCAACGTGTTCACGGGCAACGACTTCGACGGCAACCTCGTGCAGGTGTTCCAGGATCGCTACGCGCCGAACGCCTGGTCGGACGGCGGGCGCGGCAACGCCTGGAGCGACTATACCGGCTTCGACTGGAACGGCGACGGGGTGGGCGACGTTCCCTATCGTCTGCAGACCGCCGTCTCGGCGCTGCTGGCCCGGCGGCCGAGCGCGCGCTGGTTCGCCGCCAGTCCGGCGCTCGAGCTGCTGGGCTGGTGGGAGGCGCGCCTGTCGAGCGCGGATCCGGGCGCGATCGATTCGGCGCCCCTGGTGCGCCGCCGCGATCCGGTGCCGCGCTGATGGCGACGCCGGGCTTGCGCCTCGACGGAATCTGCCTGCGCCTCGGCCGGCACGACGTGCTGCGCGGCGTCACGCTGGACTGCCCGCCGGGATCGGTGACGTGTCTGATCGGCCCGAACGGCGCCGGCAAGTCGACCCTGCTGGCCCTGGCGGCCGGGCTGAGGATGCCGTCCGCCGGCCGCATCGGGATCGGTGGCGAGGGGCGACCGGCAGGCGACGGGATGGAGGGGGTCGCCTATCTACCCCAAGAAAGCCGATTTCCGGCCGTGTTGACGGTGAGGGAGGTGTTCGATTTCGCCTGCGCGGCGCGCCGCAGCGATGTGCCGGCGCGCCGTGAGGCGGCGGAAGTGAGCGGGGTCGAAGCGATGTCCGACCGTCCGGTGGGCGAGCTGTCCGGCGGTTGGGTGCGCCGCCTCGGTCTGGCCGTGGCGTTGCTGCGCCCCGCGTCGCTGCTGTTGCTCGACGAGCCCTTCGTCGGCCTCGATCCGCAGACTCTCGACCGCGTGCTGGCGCATCTCGAGCGACGCCGCGCCGGCGGAGACACGATCGTCCTCGCCAGCCACGAGTTCGAGCTCGTCGATCTCCTACCGCGCCGAGTGGCGGTGCTCGACGAGGGACGGTTGCGTGCGGTGCTCCCGGCGACGGCGCCCGGCGCGCGGCAGATGTACCGCGAGTTGCTGGCGCCGGAGGGAGCGCCGCCGGTGCAGGAGTGCGGGCATGGGCGCTGACGGGGCCGCGCCCCACCGGCCGTCTGCTGCGGGCGCCGTTCGCTGGTTCGCCGGCCGGCAAGTCGCCGCGGTTGCGGCTGCCCGCATGTCCGTAGAAGCCGTTGGACGAGCACGTCATACCGCGGTGCTCCTCGTCGCGGGCCGCGAGCTCCGGCTCCTGCGCCGGCGTCGCGCCGCGCGCGGCGCCGTGGTGTTGCTCGCCGGTGTCGCATGGCTGCCGCCGCTCGTGTTGCCCCTACGCGCGGGGTCGCTCGGGCTCGCGACCTTCGAGGAGTCGCTGCTCCTCGCGGTGGCGCTCAGCGCCGTGGTGTTGCCGCTGCTGGCGTTGCTCGCCGGCGCCGACTTGCTCGCCGGAGAGATCGAGGACCGTACGGTGGTCCCAGTGATCACCCTGCCGATCTCGCGCGCGGCGTGCTTCGCCGGCAAGGTTCTCGGCCGCGCAGGCCTCCTGTGCGCGTCGTACTCGGCCGCGTTCGGAAGCGTGGCCATCGCCATCGCGGCCTGTCGGGGCAGCACGGGCTGGCGGGATTACCTCGTCATCGTCGTCTCCGGCCTGTTGCTGTGCCTCGTCTGCGGCGGCGTCGGAGCCGCGCTCGGCGCCTCCACGCGCGGGCGTGTCCGTGCCTTCGGCTCGGCGCTCGTCGTCTGGCTGGCCATGGTCTTCGCGGTCGACGCGGCGCTGCTGGCCGCCGTCGTTGTGCTCGCGCCGCCGCCCCCGCAGCAGATTGGCACGCACGGGCACAGCGAGCTGGCGGCGCCGGGCCGGGGGGCGCCGATCCGCGAGCACCAGGCGAGCGCCCCTTCGGAGCCGCAGCGGGGTGTCTCCGCGGTATGGCTGATGGCACTGGATCCGACGGATCTCTTTCGTATCAGTGCCTTCGTCTGGGGCCCGGCATTGCGCGCGCGATTGACCGTGGGGCTTCCGGGGGCCGACTCCGTCGCCGCCTCGGTTCCGTTGGCGGTTGGATGGCTCGCCTGGCTGTCGGTCCCGCCGCTGGTGGCGCTGTGGCGCTTCCGCCGCTGCGCCTTGTGATCGGGGCCGCCCAGCCCGCCGTGCCGCCCGCGCTCGCAGGATGTACAAGAGCCCCTCGATCGTGCGAGGATATGCGCCAAGAACCTCGTCAACGGCAAAGACGAGGCACGGAGGCCACCATCAAGATTCTCGGCATCGACATTGGGGGATCGGGCATCAAGGGGGCACCGGTCGAAACGAAGAGCGGAAAGCTGCTCGAGGAGCGTCACCGCATTCCGACTCCGCAGCCGGCGACGCCCAAGAGCGTGGCGCGCACGGTCGCGGAGATCGCCAAGCACTTCAAGTGGCGCGGCCCGATCGGCTGCGGCATTCCCGCGGTGGTCCAGCAGGGGCGCGTGCGCACCGCCGCCAACATCTCCAAGAGCTGGATCGGCGTCGACGGGGCGGCCCTGCTGAAGAAGGCGACGAAGTGCGACCTGGCGCTGATCAACGATGCCGACGCCGCCGGGTACGCGGAGATGCACTTCGGTGCGGGCCGCGGCCAGCCGGGCGTCGTGCTGGTGGTCACCCTCGGAACCGGAATCGGCACGGCGCTGTTCAGCAACGGCCACCTGGTTCCCAACACCGAGCTCGGCCACATCGAGATCCATGACGTGGAAGCCGAGGCGCTGGCCGCCGATCGGATCCGCTCGGGCGAGGATCTGAGCTGGAAGAAGTGGGCGAAGCGCGTCGACAAGTACCTGGACTACGTCCAGCGCTACCTGTGGCCCGACCTGGTGATCATCGGCGGCGGCGTGAGCAAGAAGAGCGAGAAGTTCCTGCCGCGTCTCTCGGTGCGCACGAAGGTCGTGCCCGCCAAGCTCGAGAACGAGGCCGGGATCGTCGGCGCGGCGCTCGCCTACGAGCACGCCAAGCGACACGCCTCCGAGAAGCGCTGGCTCGACTGAGCGCCAACGGCGGGCCGAGCCCGCCGCCACCTCACGGGTTGCCGACGTCCGACTGCGCGGCGGCTGCCTTGATCAGCTGGGCGTCGGGTTCGAGGAGGAAACCCGCCGCGACGGCGCGGTCGGTGGCAGCGTCGACGGCCAAGAGGTAGGCGTCGTGGCCGGAATACAGGGAGGCCAGTGTCTCGGTGTCGAAGGGGACCGTGGTCCCGAAGATGAAGCAGAAGCCCGATCCGCTCTGTCCCAGTCCCGAGAGAACGGCTACCGGCGCATCGACGTAAGGGGTGCGGATGCCGCCGAGCACGTTGCCGAGGTCGTCGAGGACGAAGGCGGGAGGCGACCCGGCGACTTGCAGGCGCTCCGCCGTCGGCGGCGCGCCGCCACCGCGCATCCAGCGGTCCAACGCCGCGAAGGCGGCGTTCAGCACGAAGTGCTGCGGCCCCGAGTTGATCGGGCTGCCGCACTCGATGATCCCGGGGATCGGAGCCGAGGTCACCAGCACCTTCGCCGCGTCGGGAGAATCGCCCAGGTCCCCGGAGCCGACCACCAGCGTGTACGTGTCGGCGTGCGCCGTGCCGGCGACCTCCCAGAGGCGGAAGAGCGGCGCATCGGGCTGGCGGTCGGGGTAGAAACCGAGCGTGATCAGGTCGGTCTCGGTCTGGAACGTCAGCACCGGGACGTCGAGGTCGCCGCGAATGCGGACGACCTGCGGCACGGTGATCGCCGGCTGCGGGGGCTGCGACAGCGGCGCGCCGCCGCCGCCGCGGCTGTGAATGAGAAAGCCGTCGTACACGCGGGTGAGCGGATGGATGGCGTCGACGTAGGTGACGAGTCGAAAGGCCGACTGCGACTCGCCGGCGGCGATCAGACGCTCGGGTGTCAGGCCGCCGAGTGGATCGATGCCCATCGGATGGCGGATCGCCTGGCCGGCCTGAGAGAAGATGTCGTACGAGAAGCTGTCGCCCGGATGGCTGAGCGACCCGTAGCGCTGCGGGTTCACCCCCTTGAGGCTCAGGTCGCCGAGGCCCGGGATCGGCCCGCTGCCACCGGTTCCTTCGACCCCCACGAACTGTGCCGAGACACCGACCCAGGCGAAGCCCTCGCGGATCAGCTCGGTGTGAGCCGCGGTCCAGTCGGGCGCGGCGTCCAGGCCGCCGCTGACGTTCAGCCACTCGACGACCACCGAGCCGTTGAACCTCTCGGCGTCGATCGGCCGGTACACCAGAATGCGGGTCTTGTACGGCGCGCTGCCGGCGGGAGCCACCGTCCAGGCGCCGTCGGAGTCGAAGGCGCCGACGTTTGCGTAGGCCCTGGCCGTTCCGGAGATGAAGAGCTCCTGTTGCATGTAGCCGACCTGCGACAGGTCGAAGCTCGTGGACTGGACGAACGGGTTGCCCGTGTCGGGTGGCACCTCGACCGTCGGATTGGGCACGGGGACGGGGGTGTCGGTGGGGGTCGGCGCCGGCGTGTCGGTCGGGGAGGGCGATGGCATGGCTGTCTCCGTGAATGTCGCGGTCGCCGTGCTCGACGGAACCGGCGTGTCGGTGGCGAGCGCCGTCGCGGTCGCAGTGGCGGTCGCCGTGGGAGTGAGCGTGCTCGCCGGGCCCGAGTCGTTGTCGTCTCCGCAGCCCGCGGCCAGCATCAAGACCAGGGCCACGGCGACGAGAAGGGCGGAGCGACCCGCGAGCGCGCCCCGGCGCGTCGCCCTCGATTCGATCAACCCGTTGCTGTCCTCGGCGGCCGCGACGCCGACCCTTCCGCTTCGCATCCCGGCGGGCATGGTGTCCCCTTGCGGCCGACAGTACCGCGTCCGTCGAGCCGTGCAAAGCAAGCCATCACCGAATTCGTTCTCTGCGACAGCGTCGACCGGCCATGATGATGGTGGCCTGCGGCTTCATCGAATCTCCCTCAATCCTCTCCCATCCGAGTCTGTCGATTTTCTCCGAATCGAGGCCCTTCGACTACGCTCAGGACAGGCTTCGACGAGCTCAGCCTTGAGCGGTTGAGGTCGGTTGATTTCCTAAATGATTTTGTCTCAAGCTCACCCCTGAGCCCCCCTTTTCCGAAGGGTGATCCTTGCATTTGAGAAATCGACAGCCTCATCCGGAGAGAAAGAAATACGTCACCGTATTTGTCGGAAACGATGTACTTAGGAATCAAGCGGCCGGCGGAACACGACGGACAGGTTGTTCGCGGGCATCGGGACGACGCTGTCCGGCACGAGACCACGGCGTTCGGCGAGGCCGCGCACGTCGGCCAGATCGCGCACCCCCCAGGAGGGATCGCGCGCGCGCAGACTGGCGTCGAAGGCTTCGTTGCTGGGCGCGGTGTGCCGGCCGTCGATTCGAAACGGGCCGTAGAGGTACAGCACGCCGCCCGGACGCAGCGCGCCGGCGGCACCTTCGATCAATCCCTCGCAGACGTCCCACGCCGAGATGTGGATGACGTTGATCGAGACGATCGCCGCGAGATCGGAGAACGCCCACGGGCGATCCCGGGCGTCGAAGCGCAGCGGGGCGAGCAGGTTCTCCAAGGGAAGCTCCTCGCGCCAGGCGCGAATGCTGGCCAGCGCGTCGGGATCGACGTCGGTCGGCTGCCAGAGTCGCCCCGGCAGCCGCGGCGCGGCGAACACCGCGTGCTCGCCGCTGCCGGAGCCGATCTCCAGGATCGTCCCCTGCGCCGGCACGACGCGCTCGAGGACGTGAAGGATCGGCTCGCGGTTGCGCGCGGCGGCGGCGGAATGAAGCCTCATGAAGGGAGCCGCCGGTAGGCCGCGGCGTGCGCCGGCAGGGCGACGTCCTCGGCCAGCCGTCCGTCCGCCACCGGCGTCTGCGGCACCAGCCGCAGCGGGATCACGCCCGCCCAGCAGGGAAGGCCGAGGTCCTCCTCGTCGTCGAGCGGCGGTCCCGTGCGCACCTTGGCCGACACCTCGGCCAGATCGAGCCGCAGCACGCTGGTGGCGCGCAGCTCCCTCGTGTTGGGCGGACGCACCTCGGGCCAGCGGCCCGGCACCGCGTGCTCGACGATCGCCCGCAGGGCGGCGAGTCGTTCGCTTTCGTCCGTCACCGCCGCGGCGGTGCCGAGCACGACCACGCAGCGGTAGTTCATCGAATGGTGGAAGGCGGAGCGCGCCAGCACCAGGCCGTCGAGCAGCGTCACGGTCACGCACACGGGAACACCGCCGGCCAGGGTGCGCAGCATGCGGCTGGCGGCGGAGCCGTGGACGTACAGGCGGTCGCCGACCCGTGCGTACGTCGTCGGCAGTACGTACGGTTGTCCGTCGACGGCGAAACCGACCTGGCAGATCAGCCCCTCGTCGAGAATCGCGTCGATGGTGGCGCGGTCGTAGGCGGCGCGCTGCGGCAGCCGCCGCAGCCGCGTGCGCTCGGTCGGTTCGATCTCCATCTCGCCTCACCTCCTGCGAGGTTCGATACGCGACCGTCGCCTCGGCGGGCAAGCCGCTCGTTTGCACGATCGCGGAACGCGCGCGACGAATGCGTTCTCGCACCGAGGCGCCGGCACGCCTTAGCTGCCCGTTGAAAAAGCCCGGACGCCCTTCGACAAGCTCAGGACGCGCGGAAAAAGTCGTTGTGAATCAAGGAGGGGATCCGCTCATGCTGAGCTTGTCGAAGCATGGGGTGGGGTTTTTCAACGGGCTGTTAGTCTTTAGTCTCACCCCCGGGCTACGCCGGATCATTCGAGCTGAGAAACACACGGACTTCCGGACCAGGCTGAGGCTGAGGCTCAGGCTCGGGCTGAGGACGGTGCGCGCTTCGCGCGGTCTTTGGGATCGATCCCCAGCCTCAGCCCGAGCCCCAGCCTTTGCCTACGAACCCGGGCACAGCCCGGGCGAGTTTCAGGCTAGGGAGAAGGAGGGTTCGCGACTCCAAGGGGAATCGCGAACCCCATTGCCGACGCCGTCGATGCTTTCTGTGGCGTGGAAAAAAGTTCGGAAAGTCTTCGGAAACCCGCCGGAGCTTCTCGTCACGCTCTCGAAGGCGGCAGGCTCCATGCGCCCGCTCAGTCAGATCCAACCCTCTTGCTGGAATCGCTTTTGGAGCACATCGGCGATTTCCTTGGCGGTCTGCTTGGCTCTGCCCTGAATCGTGCTGCCGCCGCTCGCCTCCCCGTACACCTTCACCCCGGTGCTGATGATGAGGCCCGCCGGGTTGCCGGTGGCAAGGAGGCCGACGACCCCGAGGGCGGCCCCCGGGCCTTTACTTCCACCGGATTGCACCGTGCCGGATCCGAGCTTGCGCAACCCCCGAGCCGTCATCTGGTAGCCTTCGACCGCCGTTTTCAACTCGGACGCCCCGGAGCCGAATCCGATGACCAGGCGCTCGGCGGCACTGCCCTTGTCGACGGATACGAGGTAACCGCGCAGCACGATGTCGTTGATCTGCGGCGTCGTTTCCGCCCCGCCTCGCGCCGCGGGCAAGCCCATGGCGCCAATCTGGTCGACCAACTGCGCCGCAATTTCAGCGCCCAGCTGCCGGCCGGTCGCGATCTGCTCGGCCGTCTGAGACGTCTCCGTGGAATAGTGGCCGGCGAGAGCCGAGTCGGCCGGAACGTCGGCCGGCGTGGCGGCGAAGTCGTACACCCAGATGTGAGCGGGCCGCGGGAGTGGCCCGCTGACGAGCTGCTGGCGGTTGGAGACCTGGGTCGAGGCGCACCCGGCGGCCACGACCATGGCGAGCAGGTACGGGATCATCGTTCTTCGTAGCTTCATCTGACTCTCCTCCTTGTCGAGCGGGGCCCGACGGTTCGGACAATGGTGACGAACACGGACTACTGCACCTTCTTCACCGGCGCGACCTTCCACGTGCCGTCGACAATCGACGGTGGCACGTCATGCGGGGCTGATACAGCCGCAGCATGAGGACGATCGCCGGCCTCAATGCGGGCGAATGAGGAGATCGGTGCGCCGGTTCTGGGCTCGCCCGGCGGCGCTGTCGTTGGGCGCCACGGGATGGTACTGCCCGTTCGAGATTGCCTCTAGCTTCGTCGGGTCGACGCCGCGCTCCTGCAGGTAGCGCACCACGACCGTCGCCCGCTCCGCCGCGAGCTCCCAGTTGGTGCGATAGCGCCCGGCGAGCGCGGGTCCAATCGGCGTGTCGTCGGTGTTGCCGGCGACGTCGATCTGGTTTCCCTGCGCCGCCATGTCGGCGAGCTGGCCCGTCACCTTGTCGAGCGCCGCCCGGCCGTTCTCGTGCAGCTCGACGGAACCGGAGCGGTACAGCAGCGCGTCGGACAGGCGCACGCGAATGCCGTTCTCCAGCTGCTCGATCTTGACCTGGTCCGCGTTGATCTCCGCGCGCAGCGAGGCCTCGAGCGATTCCTGCTGCTGGAGCATACTGTTGTACTTCGACTCCATCACGCAGCCGGCGAGGAACAATGTTGCCAGGCTGATGACGGCTGGGGTTGCCCATCGATGTCGCATCGGAATCCTCCTCCCAGTCGGCCGTGTACCTGCCTTGGCGCCGCCAAGTCCGGAAGGTTCTCGGCAAATTTCCGGAAATCAGGGTCGATACCCGAGAAACCACCCTAGCTCGACCGGCCCTCGAACTCGTCCATGGACGCGTTGACGCCGAGGAAGGCGGCGAGCCGGTCGAAGGCGCCGACCGGCAGGAGCCGCAGCAGCGGCAACAGGTAGATGGTGCGCGGCATCATGAGGCGCCGCTTGTCGCGGCGGATCGCCGCGACGGTGCGCTCGGCGACGTCGTCCTCGTTGAGGATGGGCAAAAGCCAAGGGAAGCGCGACTTCACGCCCCGGAACATGCCGGTGTCGATGTAGTAGGGGCAGACCACCGTGGTGACGATCGCCGGAGCGGTCGCCCGCAGCTCGGCGCGCAGCGACTCGTCGAAAGCCATCGCTGCCCACTTGCTGGCCGAGTAGTCGGCGAGCCGGGCCACGCCGATCAGGGCGGAGGCCGAGGCGATGGTGACCAGGTGGCCGCGGCGGCGCTCGATCATGCGCGGCAGGAACGCCTTCGCCGTCCAGAAGAGGCTGAGGGTGTTGATCGCGAAGGTGGCCTCGATCTTCTCGTCGGGGATCTCCAGCAAACTCTTGCCGCTGACGATGCCGGCGTTGTTGATCAGAATGTCGACCGGCCCTGAGGCGGCGACCGTCTCGCCGGCCACCGCGTAGACGTCCTCGCGCCGCGACACGTCGCAGACGAAGCCGTGCGCCACCGGCTCCGGACCGCCGGCGTTGAGCTCGTCGACCACCCGGCCGAGGTTCTCGTGGTGGATGTCCCAGACGCTGATCCGGCCACCGAGGGCCGCCAGCTTCAGGGCCATCAGCCGCCCGATGCCGCTCGCTCCGCCCGTGATCAGAACGTGTCGCTGTGCGACCTCGCTCATCGAGACGTCAGGACCCGCCCTCGCTGGGCGTCGCCTGGGTGACCGGCGTGGCCTCCAACACCGGTACCGGACACACGCGCTGGCTCGCGTCGCAGATCGTGACGCTGGTGGGGAAGTTCATCCCGGAGGCGATCTTGACGGGCGTTCCGGGCGTGCCGTCCGTGAAGTCGACCTCGTAGAGCCCGCCGCCGCCGGTGACCGTGTCGCATCCGCTGTCGGTGCAGGTCAGGCCGATGTCGATGAAGAACACGTTCCCGGAGGAAGTGACCGAGATGCCGAACGGGCTGAACTTGCCGCTGATGGGGCCCTTGTCGGGCATCGGGTTGCCCTGGCCGTCGAACCAGTAGACGGCGCCGGCGGCGCCGCCGAGGCTGGTGCCGGAAAGCACGTTGGTCACCGCCCAGCAGTTGGTGGTCTCCGTGCTGCAGCTCGGATCGCGGGCGATGCCGGCGGGGGCGCCGATGCCGACCGGCGCCAGCTGGCTGATGAACACCGTCGGCTGCGCCGGCGGCGTGAGAAGCCCGTCGGGCCCGCAGGCCTCGGGGCCGCTCGGCAGCTCGGAGTGATCGAAGCGCAGGACGCGCAGCTTGCCGGACTCGGGTACGTACAGGTTGTCCCCGGGGTCGAACGCCATCATGCCGGGGTTGCTGAGGCCGCCGCTGCCGTTGACGTGGTGTCCTCCCGCCTCGTCGCCGCCCGTCGTCGGACCGAAGATGATGCATGTACGACGTGTAGTCGGGCGGGAACCATTCGATGATCCGCCCCTGATCGGGGGACGCCGCCTGTCCCTGCGCACCGCCGATGTCGGCGGCGAACAGGTCGCCCTTGGAGTCGAAGGCGCAGCCCGTGAACGAGCCGTTGTCGTTGAACGTGCCGCTGCACTTCGATCCCGTTCGGGCAGTCGGCATCGCTGCTGCAGTGCGCCGTCACTCCGTCGGTGCAGAACATCGACGAGTTGTCGGGCGGGATGTCGCCGCCGATGTCCGAGCCGGGCAGGGCGTAGGGCCCCGGCACGTAGATGGCCTGGCCGGTGAAGCCGCCGTGGCGATCCCACACGGCCATGCCCACCGGTGGGTTCTTCAGCGGCAGCAGGCTGCCGAGGTTGTGCTGGCTCGGCAGCGTCGGATTGTAGCCGGTGACGAACTGCCCCGGTCGGCCCGAGGAGTCGGGGAAGAGGCACATCTGGCCGTTCGGGTCCCACGGCGCGACGAGCTGAACGAGGCGGCCGTCCAGCCGGCGGGCGTCCTGCTCCTCGTTCTGGTCCCAGTAGACGAATACGGCGGGCGTCGGAACCGGTGTCGGGGTCGCGGTCGGGATGGTGGTCGCCGTGCGCGTCGCGGTCGCGGTTGGCGGCGAGGTCGCCGTGTCGGACGCCGTCGGTGTCAGCGAGGGGGCCGATTTGGACGTCGCGGTTGGCGTCGGCGTCGCGCCCCCGTGCGAGGACGAGCCCCCGCATCCGCACAGCGCGGTCACCGCGACCGCTGCGATCGTCCCTGCGAATCCCCTGCGTCGGTATCCCATCGGCGCCCTTCCTGATTCGGGGCATATTCCATCAATGGCCCCAGGAGGTCCAGCGTTTCGAAGTGGCCGCTGGCGCGACGCAAAGGGGCCCGTCAGGGCCCCGTCCACGTCACCTCGTGGGCGGTGAAGTTGAGGTAGAAGTACCAGCCGAGCTCGCCTCCGGGACCGGTGTCTCTGTCGTCGTCCGTGCAGTTGCCGGCGCCGCGCGGGAACAGGACGCTGAGCGGCTGGCCCGCGAACAGAGGGAAATCCGGGGGGAGCGGGATCTGATTGGCGTCCGCTTCGCTGATGAAGCCGACGATCAGCCCATCGACCAGGCCGGTGGCCGGGTCTCCTACATAGCGCGCTCCGACCTGCACGGCCTCGAGCGGGATGCTGAGGGAGCCGAACGGGAAGGAAATGGTTGTAGAAGCGCTCTTGGCGCAGGGGGCCGCCGGGGACAGAACGGCGGGGCTGTAGGAGCCGCCGTTGTTCGGCCCGGTGGTGCCGGCGACGGGGGACAGGCAAACGCCCGAGCTCTGATTCTGGTACGTCGTCGTCTGCGGCGCGGCGGCGCCGGGGCTGCAGACCTCGCTACCGACCGGCGGCGTGCACTGCGCGGTCTGGATGTCGACGTTGCTGCCGGCGAACGGCGGCTGCAGCAACGGCCGGAAGATCGCCAGCAGGTTGAAGTCGAGGAAGCCGTCGCCGTCGCCGTCGGCCGTCAGCTGGCTGTCGATCAGGCCGTTCGCCGAGTACCCCCCGAAGCCCGGCGGATCCGTCACGTCGACGCAGAAGCCGATGTCCACGAGCACGTGCGGGTCGCGCAGGGCGAGCTGGTCGATGCGAAACGCCGTCGGCACTGCCGGCGTGGACGTCTCGGTCGGTGTGGCGGTCACGGAGGCCGTCTGTGTCGTCGTCGGCGTCTCGGTGATCGTGCCGGTCTGCGTCACGGTTCCGGTCATGGTCGGGGTCGCCGTATCGACCGGCGTCGGCGTTTCCGTCGGCGTGTCGGTCGACACGGGCGTCTCGGTTGGCGCGGGCGGCACGCACGGCTCGGAGGGCCCCTTGAACAGAACCTGCTCCGTTTCGTTCTTCACCAGGCTCGACGGCGGGTCCTGAAAGCGGCCGCAGTAGCTGGTCGTTCCGATGTCGAGCTGCGCCTCGACGAAGTCGACCGGGCCGCCGATCGAATCGAGCGAGCCGTAGTTGGCGCCCTTGAGCTTGATCAGCAGCTTGCCGCCGCTCGAGGCGACCTTGAGGAGGATCTTCTGCGCGCCACCGTTGGTGCGCGAGGGGTCCTTGTAGATCAGGCCCGAGCCCTTCGCCTGCCAGAGGTGACAGTCGAGCGCGACGGGGCCGATCAGGTGCTGGTCGCTCCTCAACGTGAACGAGCTCTGTGTCGGACAGCTCGGATCGGGCAGGGGGGCGGAGATGTCGGGCTCCTTGCCGAATTTGATGACGGCGAGGTCCTTGACGGTTCCGAACTTGTCCTTGAACTTTGCCACCTTGCCGCCGACGAGCGAGACGCTCGCGCCGCGCGCGCTCGCCGCCGCCATGGCGACGGTGCAGCACGCGACCAAAAGAAAACCCTTACGCATGAGAACCCTCCGAAATCGAACCTCGACCGGCCGCGCCGGTCCGCTTCCCGATCAAATCTCTCCCGCCGAAGAGATTGCCTCACCGTCACTCCAATAGCCAGCCAGGATTTCTGGCGGGGTTCGCGGTCTGAAAAGCTGATTCCAGAACGCCCGAACCCCGAACCCCGAACCCTGCTTCTACCTGTATCTTGTACCATCGACATGTACACGACCTTGACAGAGGGCCTTCGCCCGGCTCAGAATCGGGTCACAAGTTCCGGGGGAGGTTTCTATGAAACGCGGATGGGTGACTTACCGTCGGCTCGAGGGGTTCGTGCGCTCGGGGTGCTTCCTGGCGCTGCTCATGTTGCTCACCGCCGCCTCGACGGCGCGGGCACAGTCGCAAGGTCCGAACAGTCCCACGACGGTGGTCAGCGATCCGAGCATCGGCGTGAACGTCTGGGGCTCTCCGGGCAACGCCACGGCGAGCGACGACGTGAAGGCATTTGCCGCGGTGGGTAGCGGAAGCCCTACCCAGTACCTGAAGGCGACGGGGTTCGGGTTCTCGATTCCGGCGGCTGCGGTCATCCGGGGGATCGAAGTTACGGTCGAAAAGAACTCGGCCTTCGCCAACGCCCACGACAACGCCGTGCGCATCGTCAAAGGTGCCAGCATCGGCACCGCCGACCGGTCGATCGCCCCGCCGTGGACCGTGCCTCCGGATGCCGTCACGACCTATGGCGGCGCCAGCGATCTGTGGGGTGAGTCGTGGACGGCGGCCGACATCAACGGCGCCGGGTTCGGAGCGGCGATCTCGGCCACCGACGGTGTCAGTGGCGATCTCGTCCAGGTCGATCACATCGCCATCACGGTCTCGTACTCGCTCTGCGGCGATACGATCGTCTCTCCGGGGGAGCAATGCGACGACGGCAACACGAACAACGGTGACTGCTGCTCTTCCACGTGCCAGTTCGAATCCAGCAGCGTCGTCTGCCGGCCGGTGGCTGGTGCCTGCGACGTGGCGGAGAGCTGCACCGGCACGAGCGGCAGCTGCCCCGCCGACGGGTTCGAGTCGACCGGCACGATCTGCCGCGCTGCCTCGACCGGTGACGTGTGCGACGAAACCGAGGTGTGTACGGGATCGAGCGCCGCGTGTCCCGGCGACGGCGTCAAGCCGAGCGGCTTCCAATGCCGGTCGGCGGCTGGTGTCTGCGACGTCGCGGAGGTCTGCAACGGCGTCTCCAAGACGTGTCCGAGCGACGGCTTCGCGTCTTCCTCGGTCGAATGCCGTGGCGCGGTCAGCGAGTGCGACGTAGCGGAGAACTGTACCGGCGCCAGTGCCGCCTGCCCGGCCGACGTGGTCGTGCCGGCGGCAACCGCGTGTGCGGACGACGGAAATCCGTGCACGACGGACGTGTGCGACGGAAGCGGAGCCTGCGCGCATCCGCCCGATCCGCAGACGGCGTGCGAGCTCATCCCGGGCAAGATCGTGGTCGTGAAACCCGGCAAGCTGGCCAAGTTTGTCTCGAAATCCAAGCCGATCGCCCCGGCGGTATTCCCGATTCCGGTCCCGGGCTCGACGAACGACCCGACTCTCGGCGGTGCGACGCTGCGAATCTTCGACACGAGCGGCGCAACCGCCGGGGACGTCACCTATGATCTGCCGAGCAGCGGCTGGAAAGGTCTCGGCAACCCGCCCGGCGTGAAGGGATACAAGTACAAGGGGAGAAACGCGGTCCCCGTCGACGACACGTGCAAGATCGTCCTGGTGAAGGAGAAGGTGATCAAGGCGGTCTGTAAAGGCGCGCAGGTCACCCTGACGCCGCCGTTCGCCGGTCCGGCCGGGATCGTCCTCGAGGTCGGATCGGCTTCGATCCGATACTGTGCGGAGTTCGGTGGCCAGGAACGAAAGAACGATGTGAAGCTGATGAAGCGCAAGGACGCGCCGACCCCGGTGCAGTGCTCCGATGTGATGCTGGTGACGCCCACCTACACCGTAGTGCCGAGCACGGCCACGGCCACGGCGACGGGGACCGCCAGCGCGACGGCCACGGCGACCGAGACCGCGACGGCAGCGGCCACGGCAACCGAGACTGCCACCGGTGCGGCCACCGCGACGGAAACCAGCACGGCGACCCAGACCGCGACCGTGACCCTGACGGTGACCCAGACGCCTACCCAGACCCCGACCGAGACGCCGACCGTCACCCCCGTACCTCCCTGCCCGCTGACCCCGGGCGCCTACACGCTCACCCAGACCTCGGGGGGCACGCTCAAGGTGTCCACGTTCGCCCCGTTCGCCTTCCCCACCGGCGGCACGATCGTCCAGGACGTGGGGGCGGCGAGCGCGCCGGCCTGCGTGCACGACACCGTCGTCCCGTTCCCGGGCGGCTTCAGCGCGCCGGCCTTCTGCGTCCCCGCGCTCGGCTACTCGGTCCACATCGACCAGACGGGCTGCGGCGTCGGCAAGATCGACTCGAACGGCGGCTCCGACTTCACGGTCATCGAGAACGGCGACACCAGCGACGCCTCCGCCACCTGCAGCCTGCCGAACATCCCTTGCACGGCTGGCCACGACGCCTCGATCCGCGTCGACGTCACCGTCGGCGACAGCGTGACTGACGTCTGCACCGGCAGCGGCACGGCGAACGCCATCGTCAGCGTCCCGGTCTTCACGACGACGTGGCTCGCCGCCGACGCCTCCTGCCCCGACACGGACGGCACGTACGACGCCGGCACGGACACCCTCATCACGGGGTTCCCGCAGATCCTCGACTTCACGACCGATACCAACACGGCGACGTTCGTCGACATCGACGGCGACCTGTGCAGCCGAGCGGGGTCGGGTCCGAACACCCTGTCGGCGACCGGGGCCTGCATGGATATCCCGGGCGCGACGGTGAAGACCGGAGCGGCGGGTACGATCGGCTCGAGCGCGCTGCCGTACGACATCACGTTCAGCAGCGTGCTGCCGAACGCGATCACCGGGCCGGCGGCGCCGTTGGGGGCCACCTGCGCCACGCCGCCGATCATCAACTTCGCGGGCAGCGCCACGCGCTGCATCCCGTAGCACCGAGTCGAGGTTATTCCACGTCGCACAACGCCCCCGGGGGAGGCACCCCCGGGGGCTTCTGCACAAGAGTTCTCAGCGGGGGAGACTTCGCACCTTCGAGCCCGTCATACCCGCGAAAGCGGGTATCCAGATGGGGTCGCCCGCGCCCTGGATTCCCGCTTTCGCGAGATTCGAACATGGCGAGTGGCGGCTCGCTCAGGAAGAGTAGGCCGGATCGAATTGCGGGGCAGAGCCCTCCGGGGGCGGCGGGCCCGGGCCGTGGAATCTGATCGATGAGTCCGTCCGAGATCGACGCTCCTCACGCCGTGGCCGCGGCGGATGTCCTCGCGGCGCTCGAGACGTCCGTGAGCGGCCTCGCCGCGGGAGAGGCCGCCCGCCGCCTCGAGCGGTACGGGCGCAACAGCCTGCCGCACGCGGCGCCTCCCGGTGTGCTCGCCGTCTTCGTACGTCAGTTCCTCAGCCCGCTGATCTACATCCTGCTCGCCGCCGCCGTCGTCTCGCTCCTGCTCGGCGACTCGACCGACGCGGTGTTCATCTTCGTCGTTCTCCTACTGAACGCCGCGATCGGCACGGCGCAGGAATACAACGCCGAGCGCAGCGCCGAGGCCCTGCGCCACCTCGTCGTCACGACGGCCTACGTCGTGCGCGGCGGCGAAGAGTACGAGCTCGCCGCCGAGGAGCTGGTGCCCGGCGACGTGGTGCGACTCGAGTCCGGCAGCAAGGTCCCGGCGGACCTGCGACTGCTCAGCAGCCGGGGAATCGAGATCGACGAGTCGCTGCTCACCGGGGAATCGCTTCCCGTGGTCAAGGATGCCGGTGCCGTCCTCGAGCGCGACGCGGCCCTGGGCGATCGAGTCGATCTGGCGTTCGCGGGGACGATGGTGACGCGCGGGCGCGCGACCGGAGTCGTCGTCGCCACCGCGTCGCACACCGAGCTCGGCCGGATCGCGCGCTCCGTGCCGCGGGAGGCGACCCGATCCCCGCTGCTGGTCCGCATGAAGCGCTTCACCAACCGGGTCGGGATCATCGTCGTGATTCTCATCGTTTTGCTCGGCGCCGTCGCCATCCACGCGGGCGCCGATCTCGTACAGGTGTTCCTCGCCTCCGTCGGCCTTGCCGTGGCGGCGATTCCCGAGGGCCTGCCCGTGGCGATCACCGTCGCCCTGGCGATCGGCATGGCGCGCATGGGCCGGCGCAACGTGATCGTCCGCCGCCTGCCGGCGGTCGAGGCTCTCGGCTCCTGCACGGTCATCGCCTCGGACAAGACGGGAACGCTCACGCTGAACGAGCTTACGGTGAAGCGCGTTCTCCTGCCGGGACAGGAGGCCTGGGAGGTCACCGGCGAGGGCACGATCCCCACGGGCGAGGTCGTGGTGCCTTCCTCGGTCGACCTGCGGCGAGCGCGAGCCGCTCTCGACCGGCTTTGCCAGGCCGCGGTGCTGTGCAACGACGCGTTCCTCGGCCGACACGAGGAAGAATGGCGGCATCACGGCGACACGGTCGACGTGGCCTTGCTGGTGATGGCGCACAAGGCGGGGTGGACGAGGCCGGCCGCGGAGGAGAGCCGACCCCGCCTCGACACCATCCCGTTCGAATCCGAGCGGCTGTTCGCGGCGACGCTGCACCGAGCCGGGGATTCGGGCCAGCAGGTCTTCCTGAAGGGCGCGGTCGAACGGGTCCTCGCCATGTGCTCGCGTATGTCGAGCGCCGCGGGCGACGTCCCGCTGGATCGCGGGTGGGTCGAGCAGCAGGGCACGGCCCTCGCCGAGCAGGGCTTTCGCGTTCTCGCCCTGGCGGCGAGCGAGCCCTCAGCAGGTGCGGGACGATTCGATGTTCGGCGAGGAGCCGCGCGATCTGACCCTGCTCGGGCTGGTCGGCATGATCGATCCGCTGCGCCCGGAGGCGCGCCCGGCGATTGCCGCCTGTCGAAGCGCCGGCATCACCGTGAAGATGGTCACCGGGGACCATCCGGTGACGGCGCTGGCCATCGCGCGCGAGATCGGTCTGGCCGACCGTCGCGAGGAGGTCGTGACCGGGGCGGAGCTGAAGGCGGCGGGGGCACGCTCGCCCGCGGACCTCGATTCGCTGGTCGAGCATTCGTCGGTCTTCGCGCGCGTCGAGCCGAGCCAGAAGCTCGACATCGTGCGCTCACTGGCGCGGCGGGGGCACTTCGTCGCCGTCACCGGCGACGGAGCCAACGACGCTCCGGCGTTGCGCACCGCGCACGTCGGCGTCGCGATGGGAAAGCGCGGAACCGACGTGGCGCGCGAGACGTCCGATCTGATCCTGACCGACGACAACTTCGCCTCGATCGTCGCCGGCATCCAGGAGGGCCGCATCGCCTACGAGAACATCCGCAAGGTCGTCTTCTTGCTGGTATCGACCGGCGCGGCGGAGATCGCGTTCGTCGCCCTGGCGATGCTGACGGGCGAGCCGATTCCCCTGTTTGCGGCCCAGCTTCTCTGGCTCAACCTCGTCACCAACGGGATCCAGGACGTCGCCCTGGCGTTCGAGCCGGGAGAGGGCGACGAGCTGGCGAAACCGCCGCGCCCGCCGCGCGAGACGGTCTTCAACCGGTCGATGATCGAACGCTGCCTGCTGTCGGCCGCGGTGATGGGTGGCGTCACCTTCGCCGCCTTCGCCTACTGGCTCGATCACGGCTGGTCTCTCGCCGATGCCCGCAACAGTGCGCTGCTGCTGCTGGTGCTGTTCGAGAACGTCCAGGTCGGCAACAGCCGCTCCGAGAGTCAGTCGGCTTTTCGCCTCAATCCGCTGCGCAATCCCCTGCTCCTGCTGGGGACGATTGCCGCGCAGCTGCTGCACATCGCCGCGATGTACACCCCCGTCCTGCGCGACGTCCTGCGCATCCACCCGGTATCCCTCGCGCACTGGCTGCAGCTCCTGGTGCTCGCGCTCGCGCTCCTGGCGGCGATGGAGGCCTACAAATGGGCAAAGGGCCGGACGGGGTAGGGCGCGGGACATTGGGTTGCGTCGTATTGAATGCGGACGAGGCAAACGCGCATCTTCCCGCGGGAATTTCGCTCGTCGCGCATTGGCGCTGGACATCAGATCCATAGCACGCTAATTAAATCGATCACACGGCGAATCGGTGTAGATCACGCGGCGGATCGCTGTAGATTACACAGCGAATCGGTGTAGGTCGAATTCGGCGCGGCCCGGTGAGGGGAGAGCCCCACGGTTATGGGCGCCGCCGTATGCGTGTGCCGAGGCGCGGGAGAGATGGTGAGGGACGAATCCACCGACACGAGCGCGCGGTCGGATGCGGCGGGCGAGACCCGCTTCCGGCCTCCGGCGCCGCGCGATGCGGCGGCGATCTGGCGGCTGGCCGGGGATTCGGGCAGCCTGGATCTGAACTCGCCGTATGCGTACCTGCTCGTGTGCAGCGAGTTCGCGGCGACCTCGGTGGTCGCGGAGGCGGGCGGTGAGGTGGTCGGCTTCGTCGCCGCCTTTCGGCCGCCGGAGCGGCCGCAGGCGGTGTTCGTGTGGCAGGTCGCGGTGGCGGCGCGATGGCGCGGGTACGGCATCGGACACTGCCTGCTCGAGCGCGCGGTGCGTGCCGCGGGCGCACGCTTTCTGGAGGCGACCGTGACGCCGTCGAATCGCGCGTCGCGCCGCCTGTTCGAGGGCTTTGCGCGGCGTTACGCCGTCGCCTGCCGGGAGAGCCCGGCCTTCGGCGCGGAGCTGTTTCCCGGGGCGGAGCACGAGCCGGAGGTTCGGCTGTGCATCGGGCCCTTCACCACGGAGAAGAGAGAGGAGAATCCGAATGCATTTATTTGAGGCACTGGAGTCGGAGGTGCGAAGCTACTGCCGTTCGTTCCCGGCCGTCTTCGAGCGCGCCCGGGGGTGTCATCTCTACGACCGGGACGGGCGGGAGTATCTCGACTTCTTCAGCGGCGCCGGTGCACTGAACTACGGGCACAACCCGGCGCGCTTGAAGCGCCGCCTGATCGAGTACATCGAGTCGGACGGCGTGACGCACGGTCTCGACATGGCGACGTGTGCGAAGCGCGACTTCCTCGAGAAGCTCGACCGCGTGATCCTGCGGCCGCGCGGCCTGCGCTACAAGGTGCAGTTCCCGGGCCCGACCGGGACGAACGCCGTGGAGAGCGCGCTCAAGCTGGCGCGCAAGGCCACCGGGCGCGAGTCGGTGGTCAGCTTCACCAACGCCTTCCACGGCATGACGCTGGGGTCGCTCTCGATCACGGGCAACGGCTTCAAACGCCGCGGCGCGGGAGTTCCGCTCTCCCATTCCGCCTGCATGCCCTACGACGGCTACTTCGGCGACGACGTCGACACGCTCGAGTATCTCGACGCCCTGCTGCGCGACCAGGGGAGCGGCGTCGACCTGCCGGCGGCGGTGATCGTCGAGACGGTGCAGGCCGAGGGGGGCGTCAACGTCGCCCAGTTCTCCTGGCTCGAGAGGTTGGCGGCCCTCTGCCGCGAGCACGACATCCTGCTGATCGTCGACGACATCCAGGTCGGGGTGCGGCCGCACCGGGCCGTTCTTCAGCTTCGAGCCGGCCGGCATTCGGCCGGACCTCGTCTGCCTGTCGAAGTCGCTGAGCGGCTACGGGCTGCCGCTGGCGGTGACGCTGATCCGCCCCGATCTCGACATCTGGGAGCCGGGCGAGCACAACGGGACCTTCCGCGGCAACAACCCCGCCTTCGTCACGGCGACGGCGGCGCTGGACTTCTGGGAGGACGACGAGCTGACGCGCGACGTGCTGCGCAAGGGGGCGATGGTGAGCGCGTTCCTGGCCGAGATCGCGAGCGACATGGGCGATCTCGAGACGGAGGTGCGCGGGCGCGGCCTCCTGCAGGGGCTCGACTGCAAGCAGCCGGGCGTGGCGGAAGAGATCTGCCGCCGCGCCTTCGCACAGGGGCTCATCATGGAGACGTCCGGCCCCGAATCCACGGTGGTCAAGCTGATGCCGCCGCTCACCATCGACGAGGCGGAGCTGCAGCGCGGCCTCGACATCGTCGCTCGATGTGCCGCCGACGTGATGGCGGACCGCGATCTGGCCGATCTCGCGGAAGCCCCGGTGCTCGCGGCGTCCGCCGCCGTGCCGGCCGGCGGCGACGCCGGGGGGATCGACGGATGATCGTGCGCACCCTGGAGGAAGTGCTGGGCACGCCGCAGGAGGTCGAGACGCCGAACTGGACGAGCCGCCGCCTGCTGCTCAGGCGCGACGGGATGGGGTTCTCGCTGCACGACACCGTCATCCTTCCCGGCACCGAGACGACGATGTGCTACCGCAACCATCTCGAGGCGGTGTACTGCATCGAAGGCGAGGGCGAGGTGGAGGTGCTGCCCGGCGGTCCGGTGCACGCCATCCGGCCCGGCACCGTCTACGCTCTCGACGGCCACGAGCACCACGTCCTGCGCGCCCGCACCCGCATGCGCATGGTGTGCGTCTTCAACCCTCCCTGCACCGGCCAGGAGGTGCACGGCGAGGACGGCGCCTATCCGCTGGAGGCCGAGAGCGCATGACGGCGATGGCGACTCCGGTCCCGGGCGAGGACGTGCGCGATCCCTATCCCTCGCGCCTCGGAGGACGCGAGCGCGATCCTGCCGCGCGCCGACGCCGTCGTGCACGCCGGCGCCGAGGAGCGGGCGCGAGGGCCGCTCGGCGTCGGAGGAGCTCGATCGCTTCGAGCGCGACGGGTTTCTGGTCATCGAGTCGTTCTTTCCGGCCTCCCGCGTCGACGGCCTGCGCGAAGAGCTGGCGCGCCGGGTCGCCGAGCGGCGCGGCGATCCGTCGCCGGAGGTGATCCGCGAGCCCGGCGGCGACGAGGTGCGCTCGATCTTTCGCATCCACCGCACCAGCGCGGTCTTCGCCGGGCTCGCCGCGGATGCGCGCCTGGCGGCGATCGTCGAGCAGATCCTCGGCGGCGCCGTCTACGTCCACCAGTCGCGCGTCAATCTCAAGCCCGGCTTCGAAGGCAGGGAGTTCCAGTGGCACTCCGACTTCGAGACCTGGCACGTCGAGGACGGCATGCCGCGCATGCGCGCCGTGAGCTGCTCGATCAACCTCGATACCAACTACGAGTTCAACGGTCCGCTGATGGTCATCCCCGGCTCGCACCATCACTTCCTGGCGTGCGCGGGCCGGACGCCCGAGAAGCACTACCTCCAGTCGCTGCGGCGCCAGGAGTACGGGGTCCCCGACCGCGAGCACCTCGCCTGGCTGGTCGAGCGCGGCGGCATCGCGGTCGCGACGGGGCCGCCGGGCACGATCACCCTGTTCGAGTGCAACCTCATGCACGGCTCGAACGGCAACATCACGCCGTACCCGCGCAGCAACGTGTTCGTCGTCTACAACAGCGTCGCCAACGCGCTCGTTCAACCGTACGGTGCGGTCGAGCCGCGGCCGGAGTACATCGCCAGCCGCGACTTCACCCCGCTGTGAGACGACGGCGGGGCGCGAGCTCATGCCGGACGACAAGAGCGCGATCACGCCGCTCGGCGTCGCCGTCCTGGTGGCGCTGGCGGCGGGCGTGGCGGCGGTGGCGATGCTGCGCTCGTCCGGCGCGGCGCTCGATCCGGCCCTGCTGCGCATCCGCCGCTCCGGAGAGGTGCGGATCGGCATCGCCAACGAGGCGCCGTACGGATATCTCGACACCGACACCGGGCGCGTCACCGGCGAGGCGCCGGAGATCGCCCGCGCCGTCTTCGCCCGCATGGGGATCGAGCGCGTCGAGGTGGTGAGCACCGAGTTCGGCTCGTTGATTCCCGGGCTCGAGGCGGGTCGCTTCGACGTCATCGCGGCGGGCATGTACATCACGCCCGAGCGCTGCTCCCAGATCGCCTTTTCCGATCCGACCTACCGGATCGGGGAGACCTTCCTCGTCCGGCGCGGGAATCCGGCGCGACTGCACGGCTTCGGCGACGTCGCGCCGCGATCCGCAGACGAAGCTCGGCGTCGTCGGCGGCGCCGTCGAGCTCGGCTACGCGCGCGCCCTCGGCATCGGCGAGCGCCAGCTGGTGATCTACAACGACAACGTCTCCGCCCTCGAAGGCGTGCGCGCCGGCCAGGTGGACGCGTTCGCCTGCACGGTGCTGACCGCGCAGGACCTGCTGCGCCGCGCCCGCGACGACGGCGTCGAGATCGCCGAGCCGTTCGAGCAGCCCGTGATCGACGGACGCGAGCAGGTCGGCTACGGCGCCTTCGGCTTTCGCAAGGGGGATCGGGCGCTGCGCGCCGCCTTCAATCGCGAGCTGCACGGGTTTCTCGGCAGCGCCGCGCACCTGGAGCTGGTGCGCCCCTTCGGGTTCGGCGAGGCGACGCTGCCGCGCGGCGCCACGGCCGAGCGGCTGTGCCGGTCGTGAGCGCGGGCGGACACCGGGATCATGCCGCAGGCGGTCCGCCTTCTGCTCGAAGGGTTCTGGGTCACGGTGGAGCTCACCCTGGCCGGAGGAGCACTGGCCGTCGTCTGTGCCCTGTGCGCCGGCTTGGCGCGCCTGTCTCGCGATCCCATCCTGCGCTGGCTCGCGACCGGATACGTCGAGGTCTTCCGCGGCACCTCGGCGCTGGTCCAGCTGTTCTGGTTCTACTACGCCTTCCCCCTCCTGATCGGGCTCTCCCTGCCCGCCATGGCCGCCGGCGTGCTGGTGCTCGGCCTCAACGTCGGCGCGTACGGCGCCGAGGTCGTGCGCGGAGCGCTGCTCGCCGTGCCGCGCGGCCAGCACGAGGCGGCCGTCGCCCTCGGGTTCTCGAGAAGCCAGCGCATGCGCCACGTCATCGTTCCGCAAGCCGTGCTGCCGATGCTGCCGCCGGCGGGAAACCTCGCGATCGAGCTGCTCAAGGCGTCGGCCCTGGTGTCGATGATCACCATCGCCGACCTGACCTACGCCGCCGGCCGCATCCGCGAGCACACCTTGCAGACCGGCGTCGTGTACGGAGTGGCGCTGCTGTTGTACTTCGCCCTGGCGTCGGCCCTCGCCGCGGCGGTGCGCGGCCTGGAGCGGCGGCTGGCGCGCGGGCGCGACTACGGAGGGGCGGCCTGAGATGTGGTCCTGGGACGTCGCGGCGGACGTGCTGCCGCTCCTGCTGCGCGGGCTGTGGGTCACCGTTCAGGCGGTCTTCTGGGGGATGCTGCTCGCCCTCGCCCTCGGTCTGGTGTGGTCCGTGCTGCGCCGCTCGCGCCGCCGCTTGCTGGCGGCGCCGGCGAGCGCGGCCGTCGAGTTCGTCCGCAGCACGCCGCTCCTGGTGCAGCTGTATTTCCTCTACTACTTCGTGCTCCCCGGCTGCGGCGTGCAGCCCTCGGCCTTCCTGACCGGCGTGCTGGCTCTGGGCATGCACTTCAGCTGCTACACGGCCGAGGTCTACCGGGCGGGGATCGATGCCGTGCCGCGCGGCCAGTGGGAGGCCGCCGAGGCCCTCAACCTCACCCGGCTGCAGACCTACCGCCACGTGGTGCTGCCGCAGGCGATCCCGCCCGTGATCCCGGCTCTGGGCAACTACCTGATCGCGATGTTCAAGGAGACGCCGCTTCTGTCGGCGATCACCGTCGTCGAGATCCTGCAGCGGGCCCTGAACTACGGTTCCGAGCACTTCCGCTACCTGGAGCCGCTGACGATGGTTGGCCTCCTCTACCTGCTCGTCAGTCTGTCCGCCGCGGCACTGGTGCGCCGGCTGGAAGCGTGGGCTCGGTTGGAGAGCGCATGACCGATTCCCTTCGCCGAGCGGACGGAAACCCGATCGTCCGCGTGCGCGGCCTGTACAAGTCGTTCGGAGGCGTCGAAGTCCTGCGCGGAATCGACGCCGACTTCCGGCGCGGCGAGAAGGTCGCGATCATCGGCTCCAGTGGCTCCGGCAAGTCGACCTTGCTGCGTCTCCTGATGACCCTGGAACGGCCGGACGCCGGTGCGATCGAGGTCGACGGTGAGCGCCTGTGGACGATGCGCCGCAAGGGGCGAGAGGTGCCGGCGAACGAGCAGCACGTGCGCCGGGTGCGCGGCAAGCTCGGCATGGTGTTCCAGCATTTCAACCTGTTCCCGCACATGACCGTGCTCGAGAACGTCACGGCGGCGCCGCGCATCGTCCTCGGCCTGTCCGCCGCCGAGGCGACCGCGCGGGCGCATCGCTGGCTCGGCCTGGTCGGTCTCGACGACAAGGTGGACACCCACCCGGCGCGGCTGTCCGGCGGCCAGAAGCAGCGCGTGGCGATCGCGCGCGCGCTGGCGATGGAGCCCAAGGTCATGCTGTTCGACGAGATCACCTCCGGGCTCGACCCGTTGCTCGTCGGCGAAGTCTTGAACGTCCTGCGGGATCTGGCGCACGGGGGCGACGTGACGATGCTGCTCGTCACGCATCGGATGGACTTCGCGCGCGAGATCGCCGACCGTGTCGTGTTCGTCGATGCCGGAAGGATCGTCGAGGAGGGCGAGCCCGCGCTCCTCTTTTGCAACCCGCGCCACGAACGGACGCGCCAGTTTCTAGCCTCGATCCTGTGATCTGGGGAAAGCCGTTCGACCTCGAGGCCCTTCGAGGTCCTGAGCCTTCCATGCCCTCCATTGGGCACAAGGTAGGCGACAAGGGGGAGTACCTACTGGCCGATGGGTTGCAGAAGTTCGAGAACCTGCCGGCGGCCCTCGGTGGCTTCCGGCAGGCAGTTGGGCGAGCCGCCGAGCACCGGGGGGAGAGGTTATCGGTTGTTGAGTTGTGGGACCTGAAGAAACAACAACGAGCACCCCAACATCTTTCCAATCAACCGCGGTTGACCCGCCTGCGGCTCACTGCGGGCACACGATCTCGACGTTGTCGCCGACCTGCTCGAACGGCAGCGTCAGCGGCGACGGTTTGCGGGTCGCCCGGCAGCAGCAGGCCGCAGTTCTGGCACTCGACGTTCGTCCACGCCGGATCGGGTGCCTCCGGGGTGCTGGCGAGCATCCCGTTCACCCAGTCGACGATGGTCGGTACCCCGCCGGTGGTGTCGTCGTAGACCTTGTTGCTTCCCCACATCGTGTGCCGGGACCCGGTGCCGATGTAGTAGCGGTAGTTCGAAGGCTCGGCCGCGGCGGTCTGCATCACCTGCTGGCGCATGACGCTGTTGAAAGCGCAGCTCGCGTCCCACCAGCTCAGCGCCGCGATCGGGTCGTTGTCGTTCAGCATGATGTTGTAGAAGCCCGTCTGCCCGCCGCTGCTACCGTCGAAGGCGGTCGCGTAGTGTGCCCAGTTCGTGCGCGGGAAGTGCTCGGCCACCGCCTCCGTGTAGCCCGGGATTCCGGTGCCGTTGTCGAGCGCCTCGCGGGCCCCCGGAATGTCTGGCGGCAGGTTCGCCCTGAAGTTCCAGTTGTTGAACGGACCGTCGAGGAACGACTGCGTGATCACGCCGTTGCCCGCGTCGGCGAGGACGCGGAACTGCGAGGCCGGCCACGCCTTCTCCAGCGACGGCGCATTGAACCACGCGCCGTAGGCCCCGGCGCTCGAGCCGGTAACGAAGACCTCCTCCGGGTCGAGGAAGTGCTCGCGCGCCCACTTCTCCGCGATCTGGGCGTTGTGGAAGCCGTGGTGCTCGACGTGGATCGTCGTGTCTCCGGTCGGATAGTCCTGACTGGAGTCGCCGTAGTGGACGTCACAGCTGCAGTAGGAAACGAACACCGAGTTCCAGTCGCGGAATGGGTTGTCGGGGTTGCTCAGGTCGGCGAAGCCCGACGTCGCGTTGTTCGGGTTGTCGCCTCCTTCCGGTTCACGTTCGGATCGCAGACCGGCACCGAGCACGTCAGCCCCTCCCAACAGGCCCCGCCGCCCTGGTAGTACATGACGACCTTGTTGACCGAGCCGCGCTTCACGAAGAAGTGGTACGGCGACCCGTCCATGCAGACCGGCGTGAGCTCTTTCCCGAGATATTCGGTTGTCCCGGTCGGCGAGATCGTCGTGTACTCGTCGGACGACACGCCGGGGGCGACGATCGTGTCGAGCACCACACTTCCCGTGAGATCGTCGACCGCCGCGGCGATCTCGGCTTCGGTCGCGGTGGTCGGGCAGCCGGAAGCGATGGTGTCGGACCAATCCGTCGAGAACGTCTGCTCGGCGGCGGCCTTGTCGGCCGCCAGGATGCTGCCGTCGGAATCTCCGGAGAGGTTGCGAATGTGGCCGCTCTCGGCCGCGAAAAACGCGTCACAGCGGTTTGCGGTCGCGGTCAGCAGGGCCGCTCCGCACTGCGCCTGCGCGCCGTTGTTCGTGTCGAGTCCGTCGTTGATCTGGCCGGCGATGTCCTGAGCCGCCGGATCGACGATGTCGACCGCCTGCGAGGCGGTGAGAGCCAGGTCGGAGCAGTCGACGCCGTCGGCCAGCGCCGCTTGCTCGGCGTCGTCCCACGCCGCGGTGAGCGTGCCGCGGGCGCTTTCGATCGCCGCGTCGCGCGCGCCGGCATCGCCGGAAGCCTCCGTATCGGCCCACGCCTGCAGCACCGCCTGGCAGTACAGGCCGGCGGCCGCTTGCTTGGCGCTCACGCACTCCTGAGCCGGATACGCGGCTACGACCGGCGTCGTCGTGGGCGTGCTCGTCGGGACGGTCGTGGCGGTAGGCGTGTCCACGGGCGTCGGGGTGTCCGCGGCGGTCGGTGTGTCCGTGGCGGGCGGGGCGAGCGTCGCGGTCGCGGTGGGCACCGGGGTCGCGGTCGCTGCGGGACCGCCGCCGTTGTCGTCACCGCAGGCGGCGAGAACGATGGTGAGGGCGAACAGGGTGGCGATGGCGGCGTGGCGTCGAATCATTTTTGGGGATCCTTTCCGTCGCGGGTATGGGCCACACCGTACAGGGTACGGGGCGTAGGGTACAGGGCAAGGAGACATTTCGGGTACAGGGCGCGGGGCTCTGCCCAACGAGTCGGGCGCTCGCCGCCAGAGCGCCACGGGGACGCGACCTCGGCGGAGGATCGCCTGGCGCTGCCGCTACCATGGTGAGCTATGCTAGAGCCCACCTCGACGGATGGCGGTGGAGGCTGTGCTGCGGCGCGAGGCAGCGGGTCGCAGATCACGATTTTGTTCCAACTCCGGCGGGACTTTCTCCGGCGCGGCCGGTATTGGGGGGAGCATGAAGCTGGCATTCAGTCGCTGTATCACGCTCATCTACGTGGTTGCCGCAACGGCGCTCATCGCCATGGCATTGATGATCATGGGGTGGTCCGTCTTCGAGGTGTTCGCGCACATCGAAGGCACTCTCAGTCGGGACGAGGGCTTCATCGCGGTGATGCTGCAGTCCGTCGGCGCGATCGTGATCTCGATTGCCGTCGTCGACGTGGCCAGATACATGGTCGAGGAGGAAGTGTTCCAGTACAAGGAGCTGCGCAGCCCCAGGGAAGCCAGGGAGACGCTGACGAAGATCATGGTGATCATACTGATTGCGGTTGGTATCGAGGGCCTGGTTTACATCTTCAAGGCGGGCACACAGGATCTGCGGCTGCTGATCTACCCCGCCGTGCTGATCCTGACCTGCGTCTTCATCATGATCGGGATGGGGATCTACCAGCGCCTGAGCATCGACGCGGAGAACCGGGAGATCTCCGGCCGGCCTGGCCCGGAGGCGACGAGCTCCGCCGAGGCCGCTCGTGTTTGATCTCGACTGGGCACTGGAGCTCAGCATGGCGGCCAGGCTGCTGTACGCGGCCGTGCTGGGCATCGCCATCGGGCTGGAGCGGGAGCGGCACAACCGCGCGGCGGGAATCCGCACCTACGCGGCGATCTCGATCGGCGCGTGTGGCTTCGGCCTCATCTCGATGCACGTGAACGCGCCCGATCCGACGCGCATCGCCGCCCAGGTGGTCTCCGGCATCGGCTTCATCGGCGCCGGAATCATCTTCCGGCAGGCCGATCGCGTCAGCGGGCTGACCACCGCGGCCACGATCTGGGCGACGGCGGCCGTCGGCCTGGCCGTCGCCTATAGGATGCTCGTCCTGCCCGCGCTCATGGCGCTTCTCCTCTACGGCCTGCTGGCGCTGCATCACTGGTCTCCGCTGAAGAAGAACAAGACGCGCTCCGAGTAGACGGTGCGCGGGTGTGCCAGCGGGCGAGTGAGCGGGTTGGGCCCGGCGGCGCCCGGGCGGCTTCGTCGCGGGCCGTCAGCTCCCTGCGGCCGGCTGTTGCGCGAAGCGACGCGGTGATTGCCCGGTCCAGCGCCGGAAGGCGCGCGTGAACGTCGCGGCGTCGGAGAACCCCAGCAGAAAGGCGATCTCCTTGATGCTGTACTTTCCCTGCTGCAGGTAGTTGCCCGCGCCAGGCTCTGGCGCGCGCGGTTCAGCAGCGCCTTGTACGAGCTCCCTTCCTGGGCGAGCTGCAGCTGCAGGCTGCGGGGGCTCATGCAGAGGCGCTGCGCGATGGTCGCCTCCGACGGCCCGCCGTCCGGCAGGTGCTCGACCAGGAGGGAGTGGACGCGATCCGAGAGCGATCCGCCGCGGCCGCGCGGGCGAGATAGTCGGCGACGATCGCGTCGTTCTGCCGCGCCAGCTCCGCGTTGCCGTTACGGCAGGGGTGCCTCGACGTCCTTGCGAGCATACTCCATCGCGTCCAGTGGGCACCGAAGGTGATCGGGCAACGGAAGATCTTGTAGTACAGCTCCGACGGTGTCGGTTCGGGACGCCGCAGATATACCGCCAGCGGATTGATCGGGTCGGGCCCGGTGAGCGCAGCGGAAGGTGCGCACGGCGGTTGCCACGAACGCATCGATGGCCTCGTCCGGCGGCCCGAGAGGAGAGGTCCTCTCGATGATGAAACGATAGCGATCCCCGGCCAGCTCCAGCTTCTGATTCGTGGCGTCGCTGATCAGCCGCTGAAACCGGATGGCGCGCTGAAAAGCGGCCTTGAGATTGGGGCTGGCGAGGACGGCGTAACCGAGGGCGTGGAAGGTGACGGGGTTGACGAAGCGGGGCACCTGCAAGCCGAAGCAGAGATCTCCGGTCGCTTCGACCGCCGCCGCCCAGAGGCGAGTGACGGCGGGCTGAGAAGCGCGCTCGTCTCCGTTGCGCAGGACGCGAGGGTTGATGCCGACCCGCAGCGCCAGCTCGGTCCCGTTGATGCCTTGCGCGTCCAACGCACGAACGATCGCCTGGATCCAGGTTCCCATGGTCGAGGGCACGTCTGCCCCGCGCTCGACGCTAGTCATCTCCTCCCCTTGAAGACCACAATTTTTCGCCTTCGGCAAAGACTCCTTCGCCTTCGGCAAAGGAATTGGGGTCGAAGTCGGGGACGCGGCGGCATAAGGTTCGCTCGACATGAGAACGGATCCCGTGTCCGAGCCCGCGGCCGCCGGCGGTGTGCCGACGATGGTTTCCGAGGCGCAGCGGGCGTCCTCCGCAGTGATCGAGGCGGGCGCCCTCGAGTGCGAATTCGCCACCAAAGGCGGCGGGCTCGTGCGCGCCGTCGGGCCGATCGATTTCGAGCTGCACGACCGCCAGTTCGTGTGCATCGTCGGGCCCTCGGGTTGCGGCAAGTCGACGCTGCTCAGGATCATCGCCGGACTCACCGAGCCGACCTGCCGCGCGACGTCGAGCGCATGCAGCGCGTGCTGGCCCGCTACCCGGACGTCATGGCATCGCCCGTGCCGTTGCCGGACGAGATGGTCGTCGACCGCAGCTTCGTCAGACAGGTCTTCGCCGCGCAGGTGACTTTTGCTGGAAGATGAGAATGCGGAGAAAGGAGTGACCCGTTCCATGGGCACCGCGAAGAGTGATTTTGCAACTTTGGATCACGTCCTGTTCTTCGGCCGCGATTACCACGAGGTACTCGCCATGCTGCTGCTCGACGAGAAGAAGCTCGTCGGCAAGAGGATTCTCGACTGCCCGTCCGGGCCCGACGCGTTCGTCGCCCAGGCCCAGCAGCGCGGCCTGGACGTCACCGGCTGCGATCCCATGTACGACCGGCCGGGGAAGGAGATCGCCGAGATCGCGCGTCGCGACATCCAGTTCACCTGGGATCGCTACAAGGAGAGGGGCGAAGACACCAACCTGATCGGGGAGTTCGAGAAGAAGCTCGCCGCCGCCGCGCAGTTCGAAGCCGACTTCGACGCGGGCAAGGCGGCCGGCCGCTACGTCTATGCCGCCCTTCCGGCGCTTCCATTCGACGACGCCTCGTTCGATCTCGTCCTCTCCGCCAACTTTCTGTTCGCCTACAGCGAGACCAGCTTCGGCGGCGTCCTCGCGTCGAGCATATTCGACTTCGGCTTCCACGTCGCGGCCGTGCGCGAGCTCATCCGCGTCAGCCGCGGTGAGGTTCGTCTGCACCCGATCACGACGGTCGAGCGCAAGCAGCATCTCCATCCCTTCGCCGCACGCCTGATCGGCCAGCTCGCTTCCGAAGGAATCGCCATGCGGTTCGTGGACCTCCCCTCCGATCCGTTCCCGGGCCTTTGTCACCGGACCTTGATCATCGAGCAGTCGTGCTCCTCGCACGACTGAGATCGCGGCAGATTTTTGCTCTCGAAATGTAATGCGGGATGCCCTATCGTTTTGGCTGAATCGAGAACCCCATCTGCATCGCCGTTGTCCTGCTCGTATGGAGCGCAGCGGGCGAGATTCTTGCCGTGACAGCATTGCCCAAGACGACGCACGAGCAATGCAGCGCGTGTCCACGCGATGCACGAAGAGGATCTGTCCTCAATGGGGCAAGGCTACATTCGATGGAACGGAGAGGATGATGCGAATGTCTCGAGCGGCGACTCTGTCCATTCTGCTCACTGCGATCTCGTTCCTGACCGCGCCGAGATCGCGCGGCGCGACGTATACCGACTCTTCCGTTCGACGATATGGCTTGCCCATATCAATGACGATGGGTACTATGGTTTCCTGAAGACGACACTCGACATTCAGGATGCGCTGCTCGAGCGGGCCAAGCGCCATGCAAAGCGCATCCGTCGCCCGTTGCGAGCGATCGTGGAGGAAGGCTTGCGCCGCGTGCTCGCCGAGCGCTCGACGCCGGAGGCGTACACGCTCCCCGACGCGAGCGTGGGCGACCCGGGCGCCGCCGATCCGCTCGAGACACTCTCGTGGCAGGACCTGCGCCGGGAGATCTACGGAGAGCCGCCGTCGCGATGACCGGGGTGGACACCAACATCCTGGTGTACGCCCATCGCCGGGAGTCGCGACACCACGACGAGGCAGCGGCGGTCGTGCGGGCACTTGCCGAAGGACGCGACCGTTGGGCGATTCCCTGGCCCTGCGTCTACGAGTTCTTCAGTGTCGTGACGAACCCGCGCATCTGGAAGGACGCGGCGAGCAGCCCCGACCAGGCCTGGCGGCAGATCGATGCATGGGCGTCGTCGCCGTCGGTCTCGCTGCTGACCGAGACCGAGGACTTCGTCCCCCTTCTCGGAACGTTCGCTCGCCGGCCGCGCGTGCGCGGGCCGATCGTACACGATGCCAGGGTGGCCGCGATCTGCGTCGCCCACGGGATCGGAGAGCTGCTGACGGCGGACCGCGACTTCTCGCTGTTTCCGGAGCTGCCGACGCGCAACCCGCTGGCGAAGGCGTCGAGGTGATTCGCGCCGTGCGGGTCGGAGGACCCAAAGCCGCAGACGGAGGCACCGCACACTTGCGCCTCGGGCAAAGAGTTCTTCGCCTTCGGCAAAGGAAATTGGGTCGCGGTCGGAGACGCCGTCCTTTATTCTGGTAACCTGCACGCCGCGTGGCGCGGAGGAAGACAGCGGCTGGTGGAAGGAGAGAAACGCATGGACACGGAACGTTTGGAGAGCACGGGTCGGCTGCGATGCGCGTGGTTTCTGATCGCAGTGCTGGTGCTGGCGGCGGCTTTCGGCGCGCGCTGCGCCACGGCCCAGACGGGGTCGCCGATACGGACGACGTTCTTCAACGGCCAGCGCTATCTCGTGCGCGCCGATGATCTGGTGGTCGCCTACCGGCGTCCACCTCCAGCACGTCGACGGACGTGGACCACTTCGCGCTCGACACCGACGACATGGCCATCACGGCTTCCGACAGCGTCTCGGCGACGAGCCTGGTCAATCTCTCGTGCGTCTCGCATCTCCTCGACGAGCGTCCCGTTCCCGCAGCAGACGAGACGATGCGCATGTTCACTCTGCCGTACGACGTGATCGTCACGTTGGCACCGTCGTCGGGCGCCAGCGGCACCGACTGCTCGAACCAGCAGCCGGGCGCCATGACCTTCTACATCGACGATCCGGTGACCGGTAAGAGCTACACGTCCGTGGTATCGAGCGACATCCGCAACCGCTGGCTGCACACCGCCGTCGGCGACTTCGACGGAGATGGCTTCGACGATCTGTTCATCGGCTCGGACGAGTGTAGCTACATCGCGACGGCAAACGACATGAACCAGAGTCGAGCGGCGTGAGCATCGTGGCGTCCTTGCAGACCGGCAGTGGTCTGACTCCGATGACCGATCCGACGGTCGGGGACTTCAACAACGACGGCAATCTCGACGTCGCCTGGATGGGCACCGGCTTCAGCAGTGGAGATACGCCCTCGGTCCATCTGGCGACGATATGCCCGGGATCCGCGCCCAACACGGTCTGCGACAGCGCCAGCCCATTCGCAATCAAGCTCTCCAGCTCGACGATCACCCCCTCCGCACCCAGCGGATCGATCGTCACCGTCGGAGGCAAGTGCACCCAGAACAGCAACAACCAGGACGGCAGCGAGGTCCGCGCTCCCGCCATGGCGGTGGCGGCGGGACAGTTCGACGGGACCGGAGGCGACGAGCTCCTCGTCGTCCCGCTCTACGAAGATTCCAACAAAGACTGCAAGGTGGTCGCCGAGGTCTACAGCTTCACGCAGTACGACGTGACCTATGATTCCGAGGGGAACGCGACCTCGGTGACCGGCAAGGAGCTCTCGCCGAAGTTCGAGCACGAGCTCGACAACCTGGGTCCGCACGGCCACATCGGCAACCCGTCCTCGATCTATGCCGCGGCCGGCAGGATGGATTGGTCCGCCGCCAAGGACAACGCCGCCATCGCCATCTCGGGCGGGACGGACCACAACGTCCTGGTGATCGCCTTCGATACCAACCTGATGATGACCTCTCAGGATGACACGTTCTCGACCAACCACGACAAGAGCTTCGCCGGACTCGCCATCGGCCGCTTCAGCTCGGCGCCGGCGGCGGATACGTCCACCTCGTGCAGTCAGGACAGCGACTGCACGGACACGTGCAAGAGCAGCGTCTGCGAGATCTCCGGCTTCGCCTGCACGGCAGACGGCGACTGCACGGGCTCGTGTACGTCCTCCGGCACCTGCTCCTACGTCAAGCCGAACAACTACAACTTGCAGATCGCCACCTTCTTGATGGCGCGCAGTACCGACCACGACAGCACCGTGTACATCTACGGCCCCGATCCGGACAGCACCGACACGGCGGCGGTGTTTCCCCTGAAGGAGATGCAGCAATTCGAGGTGAAAAACTTCGTGCAGCCGGCGGTCGATCGGGGCATTCGCGCCGGCAGTTACCTGCGCGCCGGCGATCTGCAGGGCCGCTCGCAGCGGCTGGGAGCCCCCACCGTCGTGCGCGTCCAGACGTCGATCCAGCCCGACCTGGTCGTCAGCGCTCCGCCGATGCAGGCCGACTGGCTTCCCTTCGGCGACGTCGACGAGACCTAGTACTGCGACCCGACGCCGAACGACTGTCCGATGAGCTTCAGCACGGAAAACATCTGCAACTGTACCGACCTGGCGTCGAACACGACCTGTGCCGACGGCAGCGAGCTGCGCTGCCTGACGAACTTCAGCGCTCTCCCCTCCTACTACAACTCGAAGTACGACTTTGCCCAGAGACAGCCCGTCGAAGTCCACCACCCAGATGTCGAGCTGGTCGCTCGGCGCTTCGGAGAAGCTGAGCGAGACGACCAAGACGCTCACCCCGGCGGACGTCGAGCTGAAGGAGAAGGTGACCTTCGCCGCCAGTGACACCTACGATCACGCCGTCAGCAAGACGAACAGCAGCTACGAGGGGAGCAGCCAGTCCGTGACGGCGACGACCGGGCTGCACGACTTCCTCTGGTACACGAGCCGCGACTACAACGTCTACTACTACCCGATCATCGGCCAGACGGTGTGCGTCGACAGCTGCGACAGCGGGACGTGCAGCATCTCGGGAGGATCGTGCGAGCAGGACAGCGATTGTCCGGGCGATGCCACCAGCTGCCCGGCCGCCGACCAGCAGCAGCTCTACGTCCAGTACTCGGGAGACACGTCGGTCTCGTCGACCTACGCGGACGACAGCGGCCTCGAGTGGTACCAGCCGGTGCACGAGCCCGGACAGATTCTGTCTTACCCCTCGAGCTGCGCGGAGCTCGCTTCGCGATACGGGGTCAACATCTGCGACTCCAACGGCAGCGGCTACTCGCTGCTGTCGGAGGAGAACTAGTTCAAGACCGACGAGTCGGACGTGTCGTCTTCCCTGAGCTGGAGCGGCGGGACATCGATCGAGCAAAACCGTCAGCCAGGACGGCCAGTTCTCGCAGAGCCTGAGCGAGACGGTGGCGGCGAGCGTGGGAACGAGCGACGAGGGCGCCGAGCTGAAGGAGACGACGACGATCAACGCCAACGAGGCGCTCGGCACGGCGCGCACGCACAGCACCAGCCTCGACGCCTCGTACGGCATCACCATCGGTCAGCCCGGGACTTCTTGAACCCGGGAAAGTTCGCCTACTTCGGGCAGGGCTACATCTTCGGCCAGGTGCCGGCCCCGGACACGCTTCAGCCGCCGGCGACGACGAGCGCCGACGTGCAGACGAACGGCATGCTTCACACCGCCTTCATCGTCGACCTGAAGAAGGAGGGGGCTGGGTCGTGGTGGCAGACCGGAGCGTACAAACACTACGTGGACCTGGCGCTCAATCGTCCCGATCACCTGAGTGCTCCTCCGGGGAAGGGAGGCTCCAACTCCTCCTCCTTGACGCAGTGCCGGCCGGTGAACGCGTCGACCGACACGACGGCCGATTGTGTTTCGTACGAGCCCGCCGATCCGAGCCCAGCCGGCCTGTGGACCAACGGCTTCTACCAGATGCGCGGGTTCTTCATCACGCCCGCCGCCAGTCCCGACCAGGGGCCGCAGCTCAAGGAGGCCAACGAGGGCGACGTGCTGGCGCTGCAGGCGCGTGTGTACAACTACAGCCTGCAGGACATGCCCGACAACGCAACGATCAAGGTCGACTTCTATGCGCAGGAATGGGACGACTTCTGCTTCGACGCCGGCCGGCTACTACGATCACACGAAGAGCTGTAGCCAGGAGGGGGGCGCCGTGAATCCCTGTGCGGAAAGCTGCGATCCGTGCTGCATCGCCAACCAGCCGGTGGACAGCATCTTCATCGGCGAAGACTCGCTCGATCCGCTGCCCGGCTTCCAGTCCTCGAAAGGGCCGAACTGGACGATGGCGAGCACCACCTTCGACACCGGCGACACCTCGATCTGCGGCAGTGACGGCTGCGGCGACAAGTACTTCGTGTTCTGGGTCGTCACGTACCTCGAGGGCCAGGACATCAACGGCAATCCCGCCCTCTTCCAGGAGCTGCCCGATCACTCGCTGACCGGCATCCCCGGCAAGCTGGAATCGATCGCCGACCTGTGCCCCAAGGACAACAGCTGCGTGAACGGGAGCCTGCCGCGTGACCGGAGACTCCTGCAGCGCGAACAGCGATTGCCCGAGTGCGGCGGACAACATCTG
This sequence comes from uncultured bacterium, assembly GCA_963721115.1. Taxonomy (GTDB): domain Bacteria; phylum Desulfobacterota; class Binatia; order HRBIN30; family CADEER01; genus CAVRIA01. The sequence continues at coordinate 548,355 of CAVRIA010000005.1, read as the reverse complement.
CGGAACGGACGGCACCTGCGCCATCTCCAGGAAGGCCTGCACGTCGAACAGCGACTGCGGCGACTGCCTGTGCAACCTGTGCATCGACGAGTTCAGCAACAACGTCGGCTACTACCACGTCGCCTTCTACGTCGCGCCGCCGACGACGGGGTCGAGCTCGCTGTCTGCGTCGAGGTCCATCCTGCGACGGCTCGCGGCGTTCAAGGGGACGCTCGAGGTCGATCGGGTGACCGTCTACCCCGGAGGTCGTCCAGCCGGGGCAGAAGACGGTCGTACGCGCCGTCTTGCGCGCACGTGGCGCGAATATCGACGGCCAGATCATTCGTTTCTACGCGATACCGCCCGATGCCGCCGATCTGACCCCTGGACCAGGTCTTCGACCGCAATGCCCGCGTTCGACGAGGAGATCCTGTCACAGATTCGCGCCGACGGCGTGTCACCGGCGCGAGGTGCCGTTCCGGCCGGAGGAGCTCGGCAGTACCGAATCCTGGTGACGGCCTCGTCGACGGGCCACCGGAGATTCTCGGTACGGCCGATCTAGAGGTCGGCGAGACGCCGACGGCGACACCGACGTCCGCGCCGGCCGCGACCCCGACGCCGGCGCGCCGACGGCGACCCCGACGACCGCGCCGGGGATCGGCGAGGACGACGGCTGCGCGATCGCGGGCGCCCCCGGCCGCTCGTCGAACGGCCTGCTCGTGCTGCTGCTCTACCCGGCTCTGTTCGTCATGCTCCGGTCCCGGCGGTCGCGGGGCCGCCGGGACTTTCCGAAACATCGAGGTGGCGACCGCCGGCCTTGATCTGACGAAGATTCTCGCGCCAAGAAGCAAAGACGCCAAGGGGGACAAGGTCGAGGATCTGTGAGCATGCGGCCAAGATCATTGCGATGCAGTCGGACGATAAGCGGTCGAATCCCGGAAAGTCTCGTCCGGCTTTGCGTCTTTGCGGCGAGAATTTTTTCCCAATCGAGGTTGGGTCGCCGGGCGCAATCGGAAGATGCGAAGAGAAGGGAAGCGAGGACGGATGATGTCGAGCCACAGGCCAAATGCAAAGACCGCCCGGACGCTCGCTTGCTGCCTCCTGGCGGCGACCCTCGTCGCCGCCGGCTGCGGCGACGACAACGGGGGAGGGCCCGCGCCGTCTCCGACCGCGACGGTCGCCGCGCCGACGGACACGCCGGGCGGGATGACGCCGTCACCCACCCCCACCTCACTGGTCACGCCCTCCGCCACTCCCTCCCCAACCCCTGCGCCGAACATCGTCTTCATCATCATGGATGACGTCGGGATCGATCAGCTCGAGGCCTTCGGCCTCGGCCAGGGCCAGCTGGCCTCGACGCCGAACCTCGACGCCCTGGCGCACGCCGGCGTGCGCTTCCCGAACACGTGGTCGATGCCGGAGTGCTCGCCCAGCCGGGCGACGATCTTCACCGGCCGTTACCCTCTGCGGACGGGCGTCACCAGCGCCCTGATCCCCACCATGCTGCCGCAGGCGCAGGTGTCTCCCTACGAGACCACATTGCCCCGCCTGCTGGCGGGGGAGGGCTACGCCAGCGCCATGGTCGGCAAGTACCACCTGGGGAACCGCAACCCGGCCGGCAACTGCGCGCCGCGCACGCTCGGCTTCGACTACTTCGACGGCAACATGGAAGCCGGGCCGCCGGCGATCGATTTCCAGGCCGGGCACGTCGAAGACGGCGCCGCGTCCGATCTGATGTGCGGCTTCGATCAGCGCAATGCGGCGGGCCATTGCTACTTCCAGGACGGCTCCTGCCGCTCCGACGTCGTGCCCGTCCCGGCGCCCAACGGCGGGACGGAATCGCAACCGGTCACCGGCCGTTCCTGCATGGAGGCCGGAGGCATCTTCGTCGAGGAGTCGGGCGACTGCCAGGCCACGTCCTTCGTCGCCTGCCCGGACGACGCGACGCGCTCCAACTGCGTCCAGGTCGGAAGCGGCCCGGCGGTGCTCGATTTCGAGAGGCAGAACGGCTACTACGCCTGGCCGCTGACGACCGAGTCGGGGGCCTTGTCGCCCGACACCACCACCTTCACGGATGCGGCCTGCGGCGAGCCGCCGCTCAATCGGGTCCATATGACGCTCGTTCAGACGGGCGACTCGATCACCTGGTACAACGAGCAGGTAGGCCCGCGCATGCTGACGGTGAGCTACAACGCCATCCACACGCCGTACCAGCAGGTTCCCAGGTCCCTGTCGACGCTGACCGGCGGCCAGACCCCCTGCGGGGATCAAGCCGACGACCGCCTCCTCGCCATCGACATGCTCAGCTCGATGGACTACGAGATCGGCCGCCTGCTGGCGTCCTTTCACCTCGCCACCCTGGACGAGAACGGCACCATACAGACGACCGTGGACGACAACGGATACACGCAGATCCCCGAGCTGCGGGCGAGCAACACCATGGTCGTCGTGGTCGGGGACAACGGCTCTTTCTTCGAGGTCACCAAGCTGCCGTACGATCCGCTGCGCTCGAAGGGCACGGTCTTTCAGACCGGCGTCACGGTGCCCTTGATCATCGCCGGGCCGCTGGTCCAAGGCCCGACCGGCCGCGAGGAGAAGGCGCTGATCAACCTCGCCGACCTGTACGATCTGTTCGCCGAGATCGCCGGGATCGATCCCGCAACGGTCGTACCGCCGGCGCACACGCTCGACGCTCAGCCGATGCTCGCCTATCTGACCAATCCGAACCAGACGCCGATCCGCGAGTTCAACTACACCGAGCTCGGACCGGGCGTCTTCGACTCGAGGGTGAACACCGAATCGCCGGTGGACCCCGCCGCCCGCGACTGGCCGTGCGTCTTCGCCCTGGGCGGGCTCGGGTCACAGTGCAACGACGTCATCTCCGACACGCAGAGCTTCTGCCATACCAACGGGGGCATCTGGTGGGGACCGACGGACAACCCGGACAGCGAGGTCGTCGCGGTGCTCGGCGAAGAGGCCGCCGTGCAGGGAGAGCCGTCGTGCTGCGCGGTGATCGCCGCGGTCAATGCGGCGGGCATGACCCCACCATCGCCGTTCCCAATCTACCAGTACGCCGTGCGCAACCAGACGTACAAGCTCGTACGGCGCGACTTTCCCGACTGCATGAACGACGACGGCCACTACCCGCCCGACAAGCTCACATCCGTGTTCGGCCTCTACGACCTGACGCCGACCGGCACGGGAGTCGAACCCGCTCGGGCTCGACGTCAAAGGGTCGAGCCTGCTGTGTGAAGTGCGCGGGGACGACAGCACGGCCACGTGTCCCGACGGGTCGGCGTGCGATACGGAAAGCCCCACCGCCTGTGTCGCCAGTCTCACCAGCGTCCAGATGATGAACTACCAGCGCCTGTCGGAAGAGCTGCAGGGCGTTCTCGGCTCGCAGAAGATGTGCGAAGGAGACGGCAATCTCGACCAGCGCGTCGACCAGCGCGACGCCGACGGGGTCAGCTCGTTCTCGACCGCGGTGTCGCCGCTCACCCTCGAGCCCGGCGGACAGAGCTACTTCGACCTCAACACCGACACTCTGACGAACGACACCGACGCGCAGATCGTGACGGCGAACTTCGGCACGGACTGCATCGGCGCATGCCGCCGTTCCGACCTGAACCACGACGGCTTCGTCGACGAAGCGGACGCTGGCGATCCTCGACGCGGCATTCGGCCCCTGCGAGCTGTGCGGCGCCGACCTCAACGATGACGGGCAGGTCGACGACGCCGACCGCGCGATCCTGCAGGGCCAGCTCGGCTGCAGCAGCCCGACGGCGACGCCGACGCGCTTCCCACGCAGCCGACGCCGACGCCGTTCGCCACCCCCACGCCGATCCTCTGCAACGAGCAGTGCGTACCCGACGCGACCAGTCGGCAGTGCGGGTGCGGGCTGTACGTCCCCGGCGAGACGATGCTGCCGCCCGACAGCGGCGTCAGCTGCGAGACGGTGTGCCAGGAGTACGCCGCCTGCCAGAGACTCCCGGGGCCGGTCGAGATCGGATACACGTGTGACGCGACCCTGTGCACGACCAGCGACGTCGGCCTCGCCACCCAGGGCTGCTACGGCATCCAGGCCTGCGACTTCAGCGAGATCCTCAAGGCGGAGCGCGCGGCGGGATGCAGCTGCTGCGCCTCACAGCTGTGCGGCTGTACTCCCACCGCCACGACCAATGCACAGGTTCGCGACCTCAACATCGAGCAGCGCGACCGCGGCGAGACGCCGCAGTGCGACATCAACGGTACTCTGTGCGGGCAGTGAGGAGAGGCGCGAGGCGCGGGGCATCGCGCCTCGCGCCTCGTGACTCTGGCTGGGTTTGGGGGTGACGAGCGGACCGATGCGCGATCGCCCCAACATCCTCTTCCTCATGACCGACCAGGAGCGCCAGCCGCCGGCGTACGAGAGCGAGGCGGTGCGGCGCTTCCGCGACGAGCAGCTGCCGGCGCGCCGCTGGCTGCGCGAGCACGCGGTCGAGTTCGCGCATCACTACGCCGGCTCGACGGCGTGCTCGCCGAGCCGCCCGACCCTGTTCACCGGCCACTACCCGAGCCTCCACACCGTGACGCAGACCTCCGGTCTGGCGAAGATCGACGGCGACCCGCGCCTGCGCTGGCTGCAGCCGCGCGACGTGCCGACCCTCGGCGACTGGCTGCGCGCCGCTGGCTACGACACGGTCTACAACGGCAAGTGGCACATCTCCGACGAGGACCTGCGCGGCCCCGACGGCCGGACCGTGCAGACGCTCGACGACGCGGGGCGAGTCCTCGATGGCGGCGTTGCCGCCTACCGGCGCGAGGATCCGCTCGACAAGTTCGGCTTCACCGGCTGGGTCGGCCCCGAGCCGCACGGACCGGCGCTCGCCCGCTCGGGCAGCCGCGCCGACTCGTTCTTCGCCGGCCAGGCGGTCGCCTGGCTCGAGGAGCGCGCGGCGCGGCGGGCACGCGGCGAAGCCGGTGCCGAGCGGCCGTTCCTGCTGGTGGCGAGCTTCGTGAACCCGCACGATATCTGCCTCTGGCCGGCCTGGGTCTTCAAGCGGCCAACGCCGCTCTTCGACGACAGCGTGCCCGAGATCGGATCGACGCCGACCGACGGCGAGGACCTCGGCGGCAAACCGGCCGTGCAGCGCGGCTATCGCCAGGCGTACAAGCGGATGTACGGGCCGACCTGGCTGATGGACACCTTGTACCAGCGCCACCTCGACGCGTACCGGCGCTTCTACCACTACCTGCACAAGGTGGTGGACGCCGAGATCGGACGGGTCCTGGAAGCGCTGCGCCGCAGCCCCTTCTTCGAGAACACGATCATCGTCTTCACCTCCGACCACGGCGAGCTGCTCGGCGCGCACGGCGGCCTGCACCAGAAGTGGTTCAACATGTACGAGGAGACCGTCCGCGTGCCGCTGCTGATCAGCGGCGCCGGCGCCTCGCGAACCGCCGGCCGCGTCGACACGGCCATCACGTCGCACGTGGACGTCGTGCCGACGCTGCTCGGCCTGGCGGGCGTCGACGTCGCGGCGGCGCGCGCGGCGCTCGAAGCGACGCACGCCGAGGTGCATCCGCTGGTCGGCCGCGACCTGAGCGCCTCGGTGCGGGGAACTGGGGCGCACCGGCGGTCTCCGGCGACGACGCCGTCTACTTCATGACCGAGGACCGCATCCTCGAGGGGGCGCAACAGACGTCCGCGATCGTCCGCAACTTTCCCGCCCTGGCGCACTTCCTGCCCGGCGCCTACGACTCGCTCCGCGACGCGCCGAACTGCATCGAGGGCGTGGTCGCGCATCTCGACCCGGCGCAGTCGGCGTCCGCGCCGGCGGCGGGCGGCGAGGGACGCCGCCGGCGCTGGAAGCTGGCGCGCTACTTCGACGACCCCGCCGTCTGGTCGCACCCCGGGCGCTACGACGAGTATCGCTACCAGGAGCCGCCGCGGGCCGGCGAGCTGGTGCGCCGCAGCGAGCCGCTGGGCGACGAGCTCGAGCTCTACGATCTCGACGCCGACCCGTGCGAGGCGCACAACCTGGCCGCCGACCCGCAGTACGCAGCTGCGCGCGAAGCTCTGCTCGGGCTGCTCGAGCGCGAGCGGCGCCGCAAGCGGCTGGAGCGCCGGCGCCCCGTTCCGTACGCCGACGTCGAGCCGCTGCCGGCCCCGGCGCGCCGTCTGCTGACCCTGCGCCAGCCGCCCGCCTGGCTCCTCCGCCTCATCGACCGCGCCACGCGGCTGTGAGTGGAGCGCGGGCGCCTCAGCGCTCGCGCTGCTGCACTTCGAAGATCGTTCGCGGCTGGGTCGGGCCGACCTGACAGGGGCGCGGGTCGTGGCGTGCCCAGCGCGCCGGCTGGCCGCGGATCAGCATGTCTCCGTGCGGGCTGCGGCGGACGATGTCCGTGTACGGAAACGCGTCGGCGGCCGAGTACGTCTGCAGCAGGAGCGGCCGCTCTCGATCCGAGCGGTTCGGCGCCGAGCCGTGCACGGTGCGGCAGTTGTGAACCGTGATGCTGCCGGCGGGACCGACGGGATAGACCGCGCTGGCGACGTCGACCCGCGCCACGTCGGCGTCGGAGAGGCAGCCGACCCACGTCTCGCCGTCGTACTGGTCGAACAGCTCGCCGAGGTGACTGCCGGGGACGAAGCCGACGTTGCCCATGCCCGGCTCGACGTCGCCGAGAAAGACGCCGACCGTCAGCGGGCTGTAGTTGGTGTGCGGCCAGAACTGGATGTCCTGGTGCCACTTCACCTCTTCGCCGCCGCGCGGCGCTTTGAAGTTGAGCTTGCTGTGGTGGAACTTGATGTCGGGACCGAGGAGGTCTTCGACGACGTCGACGATCACCGACGCTGCTGATGAACTCCCAGAAGGTCTCGTGCAGGTCGGCGGGGAGACCAGACGGCGCAGGCGCGGTGATGCCGCCGTATGATCGGGCTCGAGGTCGAAGAGGAGGTTGGATTCGGTCAGCGTCCGGCTGTGCTCGACGAACTCGGCCATCACTTCGCGCAGGCGCCGCAGCCAGTCCTCGCCGACCAGTGCCGGAACGGCGAGAAAGCCGTCCCGCTTCGTAGGCCGCGCGCTGCGCGGCCGTCAGGACCTTGTATCGCGCCGAAGGCGGCGCCGTGATCCGCGTCGAGCTCTCGATGTTCTCGCATCATGCCGGCAATCTACCCCTGCACGAATCCGGATTCCACGGCTTGATTCGGCAAAGCGCCAGTCACCGGTCACGCCCCTCTCCTCAGCCGCGCGTCGGCGCGGCCGCTGACCAGCGGCATGTCGAGATAGGTGCGGATCCCCGGCTGGCGCCTCGCACAGCGCCGGGATCGAGTTCACGCAGTGCATCGCCGTGGCCACGATCCCCGGGTTGCGGTCGAGGTCGGCGTGCTCGTAGGGCGGCTGCAGGCCGCGCAGGGTGAGGTGGATCGACGGGTCGCCCTCCACCTCGACCTCGAAGCGCTCGCCGCCGATCGTCCACGGCGGATCGAGGTGCCGCTCGCCCATCAGCCAGTTGACGCGCACGGTGATGACCGGCTCGCCGCCGACCAGGCCCTGCCAGGCGAAGCGCTGCGCGGCCACGGTGCCCGGCGCGAGGACGCCCACCGGCGTCTCGATCGGTGCCGTGGCCACGGCCATCTCGTGCATCGTCGCCTTGCGCTCGTCGAGTCGCATGCCGAGCGCCGCGGCCAGCATGTCGATCGACTGGCCGAAGCCGAAACCGAGCAGGTCGAGCATCGGGCTGGCGCTCGCCTCTTCGGGGGACTTGCCGAACAGCATCACCTCGCGCACGACGAGCTCGGCGCGGTAGACGCGGATGTCGGAGAACTCCTCGGCGCGCACGTGGCGGACGTTGCGGCACAGGGCCGACACGCGTCAGCGGCAGAAGCTCGGTGATGCCGCCCGGGTGCAGGCCGGTGCCGTGCAGCGAGACGCCGCCGGCCCGGCACGCCGCTTCGAGCTGGGCGACGCCTGGGGTGTGGAACGGGTAGAACCAGCCGACGGGCGTGACCACGTTCTTGCCCGACTCGAGCAGGCGGACGACCTCATCGAGTTGCGGTAGTAGCGGGCTGTAGAGCACGCAGTCGGCCGGCAGGGCGAGGATCTCATCGATGTCGGACGTGGCTCTGATGCCGATCGGATCGAGGCCGCAGACCTCGCCCACGTCGCGTCCCGCCTTGTCCGCGCCGTGCACCCAGGCGCCGGCCAGCTCGAGCTCGGGATGCGAGAGGATTCCCTGCACCGCCGCGCGCCCGACGTTGCCGGTCGCCCACTGGATCACTCGATACGCCATCGCCACCTCCGGATTCCTTTTGTCCGCCTCGCGGCGCACATGCAAGGAAGAGGGGCGTGACCGGTGACCGGTGACCAGGCTTTGTGCGACAAATCTGTTGGGTTACCGATTCGTCGGCAAAGCGAAGGCTCGGGCTGAGGCTTAGGCTGAGGCTTAGGGAAGCGAATCCTCAGCCTCAGCCTAAGTAAGCCTCAGCCTCAGCCTGCTCCGAAAGTTTCTCGCCGATTGACAGCCCAACAACCTGCCCTGGTCATGGTCACGCCCCTCTCCTCGCGTCCTCGCGCGTGCGCGGCTGCGCCTCCCGTGGTACGGACGCGGTGCGGAGTCGCAACACGATGGGACGAGTGACGGTCGGCTATCAGGACGCGTGCGTGCATCCGCTCTGGTTGTCGCGCCTCAACATGCGCCTGGCACGGTTGATGGGGGCGTCGGCCGTGTGGGTGCCGGATCACTTCATGAGCTTCACGCCCGCGGAGGTGTGGCGCCCGGAGGTCACCGCCGCGGCGCGCGTCGTGCCGTCGCTCGATGCGCTCTTCGACCCGCTCCAGGTGCTCGCGGTCACGGCGACTCGCCTGCGGGGCGTCGACCTCGGCACGTCGGTGACCGAGAGCATTCGCCGACACCCGATGTCGCTGGCGCAGTCGTTCGTCACCCTCGACCACCTTTCGAAAGGCCGCGCGATCCTGGGAATCGGCAACGGCATCCGCGAGAACACCGAACCGTACGGGCTGCCCTACGGGCACAACGTCGAACGCCTCGAGGAGGCGTTGGCGATCATCCGGCTCCTGTGGAGTAGCGGTGGGGCGCCGGTCAGCTACCCGGGGCGTTTCTGGGAGCTGCGCGACGCCGTGTTCGGGCTGCCGCTCTACAAAGGCAAGCCGCCGCGCCTGTTCGTCGCCGCCCATTTCCCGCGCATGCTGCGTCTGACCGGGCGTTTCGCCGACGGCTGGCTACCGGGCCAGAAGGTATCGGCCGACGAGTACGCGCGGCGTCTCGGGATCATCCGCGGCGCCGCCGAGGAGTCGGGGCGGACCCTCGACGGCTTCACCGCCACCCAGACGATGTTGGTCGCGGTGGGCGACAGCCGCGAGCAGGTGCTCGAGACGGCGATGAAGAGCCGCGTCTGCGCGAGCATGGCCCTCGGTGCGCCGGCGGAGGCGTGGCGCGCGCATGGCCTCGAGCATCCGCTCGGCGGCGGGCACGGCGGCTTTCTCGATCTTGTGCCGACGCGCGTCACCGCCGAGCAGATCGACCAGGCCGCCGCCCGCATGACGCCCGCGCTCCTGCTGACCCTGCTGTACGCGGGCAGCGTGCAGGAGATCTGCGACGAGGCCGCGCCGCTGGTCGAGGCGGGCTGTACGCACTTCATCCTCGCCAACGCCGGCGCCAGCTTCAGCGGCGCCGGCGCGCGCGGAGTCTGGCGGTTCGCGCGCCTCATGCGCCGCTTGCGGCGCCTCTGACGGACGGCGAGAAGAGGGGACGCAGAGCTCGCGACAAGAGAGTGGCGCTGGGGTATTCGGGAAGGGAAGACCGGGCGCAGGAGGACGACGATGATTCTGGATCGGTTCAAGCTGACGGACAAGGTGGCGATCGTGACCGGGGCCGGGCGCGGCATCGGCGCGGGGATCGCGCTGGCGTTCGCGGAGATGGGGGCGGACGTGGTGTGCGCGGCGCGCACGGTCGAGCAGATCGAGGCGGTGGCCGAGCAGGCGCGCGGCTTCGGGCGGCGGGCGCTGGCGGTGCCCTGCGACGTCACCGATCGAGCCCAGCTCGAAAACGTGGTGGCGCGCGCGATGGAGGCCTTCGGCCGCGTCGACGTCCTGGTCAACAACGCCGGCGGCACGCCGCCGCGCGAGGCGCTGCGCACCAGCGAGAAGGTGTTCGAGGAGGCGTTCCGCTTCAACGTCACGTCGGCCTTTCTGGCGACCCGCTTCGCGGTGCCGCACATGCTGAAGGGCGGGGGCGGCGCGGTGCTGAACATCTCCTCGGGCGCCGGGCGCTATCCGATTCCCGGCTTCGTCGCCTACGGCACCGCCAAGGCGGCGCTGTCGTTCATGACCCGCATCCTGGCGCACGAGTTCGCCCCGCGCGTGCGCGTCAACGCCATCGCCGTCGGCTCGGTCGAGACCTCGGCCCTGGCGCCGTTCCTGAACGACGAGCTGCGCGGCAAGATGGAGGCGCTGACGCCCATGCGGCGCATCGGCACGGTCGAGGACATCGCCCTCGCCGCGCTCTATCTCGCCTCCCCCGCGTCGAGCTGGGTCACCGGCAAGGTGTTCGAGATCGACGGCGGCTCCGAGACCTCGAACTGGCCCTTCGACCCGCCGGGGCTGTGAGACCCGCACCGCCGCTGCCGCCCGCCTTGTGGTGCGGGCGTCTCGCCTGCACGGGCGCTCGACCCTGGTTCCGCGGCGCTCCCCTGGAGGTGTGCGGGGACGGCATCCTCGATCCCGACGAGGACTGCGACGACGGCAACACCGTCGCTGGCGACAGCTGTTCGGCGACGTGTCGGTTCGAAAGCGGCGCCTGCGAGGACGGCGACGTGTGCCCGGAGGATAAGCAGTCCGTCGGGCGAGGGCACGAACCGGCCGGGCCCCGGGCGCGGTGCGATCGCGCCCGCCTCGATCGCGCGCAGCGTCTCGCACCAGACGGATTCGTCGCAGCGATCGAAGACGAGATCGGCGTGTTCCTTCACCTCGTCGAGACACCCCTTCGCGTGCGGGCCGCCGATGATGACGAGCTTGCCCCGCTCCCTGAACGTCCGCGCCACCGCGTAGCCCGCCGGGGCGAGGAAGGTGTAGACGCTCAGCGCCACGACGTCACGGTCGTGCGCGTAGTCGACGTCCGCCACCTCCGTGAACGACACGCTGCGCTTCCCAGCCGAGTCGCTCGGCCCATACGGCGAGGATCGGCAGCATCAGGCTCTCGACCCACTGGCTGGCGAGACCCATGCGACGGTCACGCAGCTCGATGAGATGAATTCGCATCGCAGGGCCTCGCGTCGCCCTCACCGATCCCGACAGAAGACGGCGAAGTCGCGCGTTCAGCGACATGCAGGTGTCGACCGCTCCGCAGAATATTTTGACCATGGTTGTTGACCATGGTAGATTGGCGCCGATGGAGACGATGGCGATCTCGAAGTTCAAGGCGACGTGCCTTTCGGTGTTGGAGCGCGTGCGCAAGACCGGCAAGCCGGTTCGGGTTACGCGCTTCGGCAAACCGATCGCCGACGTCGTTCCACCCGGAACGCCCGAGCGTCCCCGGCAGTGGATCGGATCGATGGAGGGGACGGCGCGTATCGTCGGCGACGTCGTGGGCCCGAGCAGCGACTTCGCCGAGTGGGAGGCGGAGCGTGAATGAAGCTGCTTCTCGACACGCATATCTGGCTGTGGAGCCTCCTCGCTCCGGCGAGGCTCACCACGCGTGTGAAGAACGCCCTGCGGTCCGAGAAGTCCGAGCTGTGGCTGTCACCGATCTCACTCTGGGAGCTTCGGGTACTGGTCGAGAGGGGAAGGATTCAATTGCAGACCGACATCGTCGCCTGGATTGACGAGGCATTGCGCGTGGCGCCCATGAGGGAGGCTCCCCTCACCAACGCCGTCGTGCGCGCGCTGAGCAGCATCGAAATGCCGCACCGCGACCCTGCTGATCGCTTCCTGGCCGCCACCGCCGCCACCCTAGACCTCCAGCTGGTCACCTCCGACGACAAGCTGTTGCACGGCAGGGGATACCGCGTTCTCGCCAACCAGTGAAACCGAATCGGCGGGTTGGCAGCCGGTTGAAAAAGGCTGAGGGCCCTTCGACGAGCTCAGGGCGAGCGAAAAAGTCCTTTGAAATCAGGGCGGGGCTCCGCTCATGCTGAGCCTGTCGAAGCATCGGGTGTTGGCACCATGTGGCTGTTCTCTCGACATCCGTGATAAAGCGCCACCATGCTGATGCTTTACGATGACGTCTTCAGCCTGAGCTATCCGACTATCCGCCTCTGGCCAGCGTGACGGCGGACATCATCGCCGCGATGCACGATTGATGATCGACCGGTTTCCGAACGTCTTCGTCCACCCTTCCGCGGAAGTCGAGGAACGACGTGGAGATCGGCGAGGGCAGCAAGATCTGGCACCTCGCCCACCTCCGAAGGGGAGCTCGGATCGGACGGACCTGCAACATCGGCCGCAACGTCTACGTCGACACGAACGTGAGCATCGGGGACGGCTGCAAGATCCAGAATGGCGTGAACATTTACGAGGGCGTGACCCTCGAAGACCTGGTCTTCGTCGGCCCCGCCGTCACCTTCACGAACGACCCCTACCCGCGCGCCTTCCCGAACGACTGGAAGAAGATACCGACCCTCGTCAAGACGGGCGCCTCGTTCGGGGCCAACGCCACGGTGCTCTGCGGCATCACCGTTCACGAGTATGCGATGATCGCGGCCGGCTCGACCGTCACCCGCGACGTGCCGGCCTACGGTCTCGTTCAGGGCGCTCCGGCGAGGCTGGTCGGCTACGTCGACCGGTCGGGGTATCCGTCGCGCTAGACGGGAGGTGAATGGCTTCGTCTGCGGGCCTTTCGCTCATCGTTCCGGTGCACAACGAGCAGGATCAGCTGGTCTCCGCCCTCGACGCCCTCCTTGCCTGCCTCGAGTCTCTTCGGCCCGAAATCCTGTCCGATTTCGAAGTGCTGCTGGTCGACAACGGCAGCACGGACGCCACGACGGCCATCGCGCAGTCGCTGATCGGCGAGCGACCGGCCTTGCGCGTGCTGAGGCTGGAGAGCCGCGGACTGGGCCGCGCGATTCGCGAGGGCATCCGGCATGCCCGGTTCGACCTCGCGATGTTCTACTCGATCGACCTCCCTTTCGGTGTCGATGTGGTGCGGGAATCTCTCGAGGCGCTGACTCCCGACACGGGCATGGTCATCGGCTCGAAGGGACACCCGGACAGCCGGATCACCCGACCCCTTGCGCGGAGACTCGTCTCGGCGGTCCTTCAGGGCTTGTTGAGACTCCTTTTCGGGATGCACGTGAGGGACACGCAGGGAAGCCAGCTGTTCCGAACGGCGCCCGTGCGCTCCCGCCTCGACCGGATGGACTCCCCGGGCGCCTTCTTCCAGATCCAGCTCGTCCTCGCCATGAAGCGCGCGGGCCTCGGGATCGTGGAGATCCCGGTTCGTTTCACCGACCGGCGTACCAGCCGGATGAAGATCGTCGCGGACGGATGGAATGCCTTCACGGACCTGGTCCGCGAGAGACTCCGCCGCGACGGGGTGTGAAACCCGATCTATTCCCCCGCACCGGAACCCGATGAGAACCAACCGTCTCTCCATGGCGATCCTGGGGCTCCTGGCCCTCCTGGTGTTTCACGCCCGCGTTCGCCTTTCCGTCCTCGATCCGGGGAACGTCGGCTGGATGCAGACCGGAGACTGGCCCCACTACCTGCAGGGGTGGAGCTTCTACCGTTGGGACTCTTGGCGGTTTCCCATCGGATACTTCTCCAACCTCCTCCATCCGGTCGGCACGTCGACCGGACTCACCGATTCGATTCCCTGGCTGGCCCTGATCTGCAAGATCTTCGACCCGTGGCTGCCCCGTTCCTTTCAGTACTTCGGCTTCTACCTCCTGCTGTGTTTCTTCCTGCAGGGTTTCCTCGGCTTCAGAATCATGATGCTGCTCTCGCGGGATCGGCTTCATTCGATGCTGACCGCCGCATTTCTGATGGTGGCTCCCGCCCTTCTGAACCGGGTCGTCCACATCGCTCTCTGTTCGCATTGGATGGTGCTCTCGCTGATCCTCTGGAATGTCTCGAGCGCCAGATCGCCGGAATCCTCCGGGGTCTGCCGCCGCAAGGCCACTGCTCTGAACCTTCTCGCCGCCGTCACCCACCCGTATCTCTGGGCGATGACGTTCGTCATGTCGCTGCCTCTGTTCGCCCGGCGATGGCGGGAAAGGGCCGAGGTCGCATCCTCTTTCGTCTTCTGGACGCTTCTTCAGATCGTTCTCGCGGTTCTGGGTTGGTGGGTGTTCGGATACCTGGTGCTGGGTTCGGTCGAGGAAGGCGGATTCGGCCGCTATGCCGGGAACCTCACCGGCTTCTTCGACTCGGCGGGGAAGACCGCGCTCGCGCCGCAAATCGGCGTGATCGGATCCCCCGGCGAGGCGTTCGACTTCGTCGGGCTGGGAATCGCTCTGATCCCCGCGATTCTGCTCGCCGCCTGGGTGAAGCGCACGGTGTTCGACGGTGGCGCGAACGATCGCACATGGTCGGGTCCCTGGCTCCCGAGCAGCCCGTATTTTCCGCTGCTCGTGACGACCACGGGTCTCTGGCTGTTCTCTCTCGCCCTCTTCAGCCCCCTGTTCCGGTGGCTCGGACCGGTTTCCGGCGCATTCCGCGCCAGCGGGCGTTTCTCCTGGCCGCTCTACTATTGCGTCGTCCTCTTTCTCCTCTGGAGATATCGCCGCGCGTTTCCCTCACGGGCGGCCACCGGGTTTCTTCTTCTGCTGCTCGGTCTCCAAGCGTACGACCTGAAGCCGTATTGGTCCCTGAACGTTCCCGTGAGCCGACCCATCCCCCAGGTGGGTGCCGATCCCTTCTGGCGAACGGCGGGGCATGGGTTCCGGCATCTGGTGCTCTGGCCCCAGGGAAGCGGGAAACTGTGCGGCCCCAACCATCTGTTCGGGCCGGGGCTGGTGCAGGACTTCATTTTCTATGCCGCCGGCCAGCGCATGAGCATCAACGTCGGGGCCGTGTCGCGTGCCCCGCGGGCGGAGATTCAAGCGGCCTGCAGGGAGACCCGGCTGGCCCTGTCGGAGGATCGCCCGGAGCCCGCGACCCTTTACGTCCTCCAACCGAGGATTCTCCCGAAAAAGAAGCTGGCTTCGCTCAGGAACTTCTCCTGTCACGAGATCGACCACTTCGAGGTCTGCGCCGCCGCCCCCTTCGATCCTCCGCGCAAAGCACCTCCGCCACAGTTCTCGGGAGACGATGAATGTCCTGCGGCACCTCCGCGCGGGGTTGCCGCCGCACCGCATCGGCGAATGGTTCGAGGTCAACTACTGCTTCGGCGCATACGCGCCAACGACGTGACGACACGTCCCACGATGACAGCGGCTGCCACGGAGTGTGAGACCGACGCGTACGATGACATGCCACGGTCCGAGTACACGAAGAGCGGCGCGGTCCAAAGGGGGAGGGTGAACAAGATGAGCGCGGTGCCGGTCGAGTCTCGAAGGCAGGCGAACACGACGAGCGCGCCGAGCAGAAGCCAGCCGCCCGTCTTGGCGGGAAGCCTCCAGCGGTGAGATCCCCATGCCACCTGCACGGGAGCGTTTTCGAATAGGACACGACGGAAACGCTGCCCGAGAATCGTCAGATACCATTTGGGATCGCTGCGGATGTCATCGAGTATCTTGTCCCGAATCACCTCGGTGTAGTGAGGTAGCTCGCTGAACAATTTCGGGTAGAGACCCGCAGCGTCCCATGGATCGCCCTTGATGTAGCTCGAGCTCACGTCGGTGCTTGGTATGTCGACGTGATACTCGTCTCGCATGATCGGGATCGCATACGCGTAAGCCGCGCGATCGTCCCACACATATCCATGAGTCCGATCGAAGTCCCCGAGCCCGCACCAGATGGGGTGCCACAGCTCATGATACCGGACGTAGGGGCCGGGGTACGGCGTCCCCCCCACGCGCTCGAGTGTCGCCACGACTCGATCGAACTCGAATCGAAAGAATCGATCCCAACACGACGTGCCGAGGAAAAAGCTCGCGGCAAGCGCTGCCGCGAGCAAAAGCCGCTTCGACCATGGCAACCAACGCTGCATCAGATACACGAGCACGCACGACGCGAGGAGAGGGGTCGGCTCTGACCGTACCGTTCGGATGGAAGCGACGAGAATGCCGGAGGCGACCGGGACCAGCCACACCCAACGACGAAGTCTCCGGCCCGTGCCCAGCAACAGATCGCCATGCAACGCCAGCAGCGCCACCAAACCGATGAACGCCCACCCGAAAATATTCGCTCCGCCGTAACGCGTATTGGCGCCGTAGATCTCGTATGTCGCTGCGATGTTGCTCCCGAGTGCCACCACCAAGCACGTGCCCAGCGCCGGCGCGCCCGCCCTGAAGAACGTCACGAAGAGCCCGCACAGCGCGAGCAGCCACGCGAGCACGGTCGCTGGGCGTACTGACAGATGCAGCGTTTTTGCTCGCAAGAACGAATCGACGAGAAAGAGAAGGGTGCGCCCGCGGTCGCCGGAGCGAAATGTGGAATGTATATCCATGACGAGGGACCGAGGCCGCGTCCGGAGAATCCGTTCAGCCTCTTCTCGCGTGTCTGCTTTGATGGGGGCTCGAGTGGCCAGCGGATAGAGGTTCAGATGTCGCAAGAAGAACACGAACTTCCCGTTGGCGTGCAAACCCGTGGCGGCCCACACGCGAAACTTCGGGTCGGTCGCGCCGGGGGCGGAGAAGGAGAATTGCCAAGCGACGAGCACGACGAGGGCAAGAGCGAGTATCCAGGGTCGCGAGCGAGGGACGCTCGAGCTCGAGGTCCACTCCGTGCGAAGTGTGCTGAGGACCGATCCGAGACGTGAGAACATGTGTGGAAGCCCATCGACAGCTGGTAACGCCGCCTATCGTGGCTGATGGTGGAATTCAACGCGGTCGGAGGGGTGATGAATGTCGAGGGAGCGACTCTACTCAGACTCGTCGCTCGAGCAGGTCCCCCGCATGCCGTGCGCGCGGGATGCCGCCTGACAGCGGAGATCCTTCGCTTCGTCCCGGAGCCCTGTATGTAGAATCTCGATGGTGGCCAGCACGCCCCCGTCGAGCTAGACTGCTATCGCGATGAACGACCAGCAGGCAATTCGAATCATTCGCGAAGCGGTTCCCGACGTAGTCGCGGTCTATCGCTTCGGATCCACGGTGAGCGGAAAGACTCACCGAGAGAGCGACGTCGATTTCGCTCTCTTGGCGCTAGCGCCTATCGATCCTATTCGCCGGTTCGAGTTGCAGGAGCGGCTTGCCGTAGAGCTCCGGCACAACGTAGATCTCATCGATCTGCGTTCTACTTCGACGGTCATGCGGATGCAGGTCGTCTCCACCGGGGAAGCGATCGCCGTGTTCGACCGGCCGGAGAAAGAGCGGTTCGAGATCTACGTATACTCCTCCTACGCCCGCCTCAACGAGGAGCGGAGAGCGATCTTGGAACAGGTGATGCGCGATGGGACGGTCCATGGTCGATGACATCGTCCTGAACAAGGCCGCCGTCATCGAGCGTTGGGTGGCGCGCGTGAGAGAGGAGTACAGCGACGACGAGCGCAATCTCTTGCAGAACGTGACTCGGCAGGACTCGATCATCTTGAATCTCCAACGCGCCTGCGAGGCCGCGATCGATCTCGCGATGCACGTCGTCCGCCTCCGCCGCCGCGGCATCCCGCAAGAGACGCGCGAATCTTTCGAGATGCTCCGCGACGCGGGCCTGCTCGACGCCGATCTCGCCACCCGTATGGCCCGCATGGTCGGCTTTCGCAACGTCGCGGTCCACGACTACCGCAAGCTGGATCTCCAGATCGTGAACAGCATCGTCACCAACCATCTGGACGAATTCCTCGCATTCGCGAAAGCGATGGTTTCGCAGGCGGCCTCGGGGGAAGTTTCATCGTGATGGAGCTGCTTGAGCGACTTGCCCAACACGAGTCCCCTCTGGGCAGGGCAGCCTGAATTCGACATCCAGAATACGTCATCGAACTTTTGGAGTGAGGTACCAAGCTAGTTCGTGTCGATGCCGTTCCAGCCGTCGAAGAACTCGTAGTCGTCCTCGTAGGCCTGCTTGTCGCGCACGATCTCCATGGCGTCCGTGATGCGCCGGTAGTAGTTCGAGGCCGAGAGCTTCATGTTGAGCCCGGGGAAGGTATTGCTCAGGACGTCGGCCAGGAGCGCGAAATACCAGGCGTCGCGGATCTCGTGCATCGGCGCGTTGTTGCCGCCCGCGTACGGCGTATGCCAGTCCCAGTAGAAGCGAAGCCAATCGAGGTTGATGGACTTGCCCGTGGTGCTCGACGGCGAGCAGTTGTTCTCCATGTACCCCCCGCTCAGGTGGGGGCTGTTGTACTCCAGGTCGTAGCTCTTATCGAACCAGCGGAAGTGGCCCTGATTGCTGCCGTGGTGGTTCCAGATATCGGCGGAATAGATGTGGGCAATGGCTTCCTTGGCGCCGACCACGTTCCACTCCAGGCTGGTCATCGTATAGCTCGAGCCATGCGAGCAGGCGCTCGCGTTGCGCGTGTTGTCGGTGAGACCCGTGCTGTTTCGGAAGGGCTCGAGCAGCCCGCCCGTGTAGAGCCGCATCCAGGCGTGACCGAGCTCGTGCGCGATCATGAACTTCGCATAGCGTCGATCCGTGTCGGTATCGGAGCCGTCGTAGATCTGGATCGTCCCAATGCCGTCGTCGAGCAGGCTCGTGTTCACGAGCGAGGAGTTGCAGAAGTCGGTGTTGCACTCGGTGACGCGCATCTCTTTGTTCTTGGCGCCCCAGGTGTAGCGATAGGCGCTGTAGGCGGATACGGCAGCCAGCGTAGCCCAGGGACTGGTGAAGTTTCCGAAGTGGACTTCAGTCCAGACGTTGGCCGGCGGGTTGATGGTCTTCACGAACGAGCGGGTGTTTCCGTTCGAGTCGATCACGCGCGTCACGTTGTTGCCCGAATCCTTGGCGTACGCGAACGCGCGCAGCGTGAACGGAGGCGACACCGACGTGCTGAAGCTGAAGCAGCCGTCCGAGCCGCTGTCGATCGTGGTGTCGAGGGAGCCCTTGGTGATGCGCACGCGCACGTTGCGCGCCACGACCTCGTGGGACACCCAGGGGTAGTAGTCCTCAGTGATGGTCTGACCGCCCCCGCTCGTGATGGTGAACCCGGAGTCGTTCATCGTGATGTCCCACTTGATGCACAGCTTGTAGGTCGCGGCGTGTGCCGCGCCTGTCACGAGCAGGCTCATGAGCGGGACGGGAGCCAGGCGAGTCGTTGCCACTTCCTCATTGGATGGGTCCTCCACTCGGGTCCTCGTCGGGGCCGTCGGCAGCGAGGCCCGGAAGATGTCCGCCGTCGTCGTTGGGATAGGAAACAGGACCGGGAGAAGTGAGCCCGACGCCGCCGTCGGAGATGCGCACTACCCCGTCCAGATCGTCGACCTCGGCCAGGCCCTGGTAATCGCCCGCGCGGAACTGCCTTTGCATCGCGTTGCTTCCGTACGCCGTGATGCCCACGGGCTCGCCCTCGGGGCGGTGGTAGAAGATCTCATGGACGACCTCCACGGCGATGAGCTCGCCCGACGTCGCGGATCGAACCTGCGCCACCGCCCCGATCGAGCCCGAGAAACGCATCGAATCGAGATCCAGTCCCGAGGCGACGGGACTCACGATCAGACTCGAGGTGCCGCGCGGCATGGCGGTGAGGTTGGCCTGAAGCGTGTGCTGTATCGGTCCGCCCGCGTCCATGTAGATCGTGATGTCGACGACGAGTGGGTCGTCCTCCAGGTTGTTGACCAGAAGCGTGACCTCTGGTGCCGCCAGATTCACGACGCTGTTGGGATCCGGCACCTCCTGCCAGTCCAGATCGAGCGGCTTCGCCCACCGCGCACCGTCGTGCTCCAGGTAGGTATCCGGATACTCGATGTCGGGCTCGTCGGGATCGGGAAAATCGGGCGGTGGGGACGTGGGCGTTCCGCCGCCCTTGGCCAGTAGCCGATCGAGCGCGGCGTTCGGATCCTCTGCCGTCAGCGCGTCGCAGAAGTCCGGCGCCAGATTGTCGGCGAGGCTGGTCGCCACGCACACCCGACCGCAGGCTGCCGCTTCCAGACACGCGGGGACGTCGGTGGCTCCGGCGCACTCTCCGGGGAAGAGCTGGTCCAGCGGCTGACCCAGGCACTTCTTCCGAACGGTCTTCGCCAGGTGCGTGAGGCAGAGCTTTGCGATCTTGCCCTTGGGATCTGGCATCTGGCCGGTGTTCGGATCGAGCAGACAGGTGCGCGCCAGCTCGTCGGCCGAGCTCACGGGGGCGCCCTCTTTCCCGGCCAACGCCGCGTGCTTGCAGCGATTGAACTCCTTCAGCTTGGCGTCCTGACACTTCTTCAAGGCCTTGGCGACGGCGAGCTGACAGTTGGCGGCGGCCTTGTCGCCGGGGACGACCGCGGCGTCGATGTCGCTGCCAAACAGATCATGCATCAGCCCGCGTTCCTTTGCGTGAGCCGTCTGGCTCAGGATGCCGGGCTCGCGCGGACCGAAGGCGGGAAGCCGCGATATACCGTCGCGGTCCGCGCCCGTACATTTCTTGTCAAAGTCCGCATCCACCTTGCCGAGGGCGCGCGTCAGCGACTTCGACGTCGCGTTCTCGAAGCACTCCCGGATCGATCCCGAGACCTTGCCCTTGGCTCCATCCCTGAGGCAACCGCACAGCACCTTGCCCTCCTGCTTCGCCAGCGACGCGAAGCCCCTGTTCAACGCATCCATGCACTTGCGCTGATCCTTGGTCGCCGGTTCCGCCGTCGCCGGTGGACACCACATGGCCAGTCCCAGGATGAACGCCAGGAACGCGAATCCGCGTAGCGTTGCGTCGTACATTAGCCCTCCCCACTTTGTGCATTCGAACCCAGCCACACTGAGCTCTCGTTGCGCCCCGTCCGCTCGCCCGCCTGCGGCGGAGGTCGTAGATCGTCCGGTTCCTTCCATTCGCACGACCCGAGGCTGCCGGATTCCGTGGCGCGAGTCCTAAGACAGAGGTTAGACTTCGGTAAAATCTTCCCCGCGACGCGGTTCCGATGCAGCAGAACTTACGAAAGCTTTACCGCTTTCTTAGGACTCGACCGGCGGGGTCTTGCTTCGATGCCGCGCATGACGAGCGAACGACGGGCGGCGGCCAGGAACGATCCACGAACCTCGCATCGGCACGGAGACTCGCTCGCTCCCCCCGATCCCGGCGGCGCTTTCGTGATTCGCTTCCGCTCGGCGAGGGGCAAGACTCGGCGGACCGCGGGAAGAGTGGAGCACGTGCAATCGGGCGAGGAGCTGCGGTTCCGATCGCGCAAGGAACTGCTGGATTTCCTCGTGCGAAAGTTCCCGGGCGACGGAGGAGCGGACTAGCCGAGGCTAGCCCCCGCCCTTTGACAGGCGATTGCCCGCCTCGCGCACGTCCGCCAGTTCGGCCGAACGATCGAAGGTCCCGTAGACCCGGGCCAGGATCTTCCGGGCCTCACGCGTGTCGCCGGCGCGCTGGCGCAGGTCGAACAGGGTGGTCGCCGCTCGCAGCTCCCAGGCCTTCGCGTCCTGCTTTCGAGCGATCTCGATCGCGCGGAGGACCTCTGCCTCGGCCTCGTCGCGGGTGCGAGACGCCGTCCGTCCCCGACCTTTGGGGGCGCGCGCCGCGAGCAGCGCGCCACGCACACGGTGCAGCTCCGCTTCCGCGAAGCGCTCGTCGCTGACCTCCACCAGGGCGAGCCCCTCATCGACCAGAGCGAGCCCCGTGTGGATGTCGTTTGCCTGCACGCACGCCGCGGCCGTGGCGGCGAGGTACTCCGTGCGGCCGGTGTCGGTGCCGCTCTCGTGGTAGAGATCGAGGTTCTTGCGCATGGTCGCGATGCCTTCGGTGAGCGCGCCCTGCGTGGCTTCCACCCAGCCGAGGGTCCAGCCGATCACGGGAATCCACACCTCGAATCCCTGCTCCTCGGAGATCGAGGCGATTTGCAACGTGTGTTGGCGCGTCTTCGCCGTGTCTCCCCGCCATCGATCGAGAACCGACCCGAATTGCAACGCCATCGTCGTCAAATGCGTGTCCGCGCCTCGCCGTGCGTTCTCGAGGCCCTTTGCCGACCGCTCGCGTGCCTCCTCGGGTCGACCCATCAAATGGAGTGCCAGGCAGGAGAAGAGGTAGCAGAGCCCCAGGGTATCGTGGTCCCAATGGTAGACGACCTCATCGCCCGACAGCTCGATGGCCCGGTCCATGCTCTCGACCGCTTGCGCGAGCCGGCCGGAGTAGAGGTTGGCGACGCCCGTCATCAACAGCGCGCTCTTCAGCATCAGCGGCTCTCCGAGAGGTTGCGCAACCTGCATCATGCGCGCCGCCATCTCGCGCGCATCCGGGTAGCGCGCGCGACCGATGAAGAACGTGAACAGGCCGGCGAGCATCGGATAGATCTGCGGGCCGACCTCCAGGCGCTCGCACAGCCTCTCGGCCTGATCGTACACGGCGGCGGCCTGTGGCGCCCCCGGGCCGTACACCGAGCGATAGGGGGTGCCGATCGCGGTGAGCAACGACAGCTCTCGCGCGTCGCGCGCCGACGATTCCGGCTGCCCGGCGAGCAGGCTCAAGGCGGCCTCGAAATGGCGAATCGCTTCGACGTTCGCCCGTCGCCCGACGGCGAGATTCCCCGCTCGTTCCCATTGTCGGATGGCTTCGTCGGCGAAGCCGGCGGCGTGGCAATGGTAGGCGAGCGCCGCGGCGCTTCCGCCGTGGCCTGCGAGCCGCTCGGCGACGCGGCCGTGGAGGTGGGCGCGCCGGGCAGCACCCACGTGCTGGTAGAGCGCACCGCGCAGGAGGTCGTGGACGAACTCGTAGTGACCGGTCACGGCGCCGCTCGTCAGACGCTGGACGCCGGTCGGGCGGATGAAATCTTCGGACCGGCCGAGCCGCTCGAACGCCGCTTCGACAGCGGACGGCTCGCCGCCCAGGATAGTGGCGACCGTCTCCGAGGCGAACTCGCGGCCGATGACGCTGGCGCACTCGAGCAGCTCCAGATCGTTCGCCTCCAGCCGGTCCACGCGCCGATCGAGAACGGCCTCGAGCTCAGTGGGGAAGAGGACCTCGATCTCCCGCAGCGGGCGGCGGATCTCCCAGCCGCCGTCGCCGCGGGCGAGACACCCATGCGCGAGAAGATCCGAGACGTAGGTGACCATGAAAAGCGGATTGCCTTCACTGCGCTGGTGGACGAGGGCGCTCAGCCGCTGGGGCGGATCGCCACCGAGCCGGGCGCGGAGATAGGTCTCCACCTCGGGCTGGTCGAGCAGCGAGACCGCGATCTCCGTGGCTCGTCGATGGGTCACCAGCTCGCGGGCGAGCCCCCTCACTGGATGATCGGCAAGAATCGCATCCACCGGGCGGTAGCTCCCGACGATCAGGAGGCACGCCGGGTCGTTTCGGTGGGCGAGCGCGGAGAACACGTCGAGCGTGGACGGATCGCACCAGTGCAGATCCTCGAGAACGAGCAGCAGTGGCCGCTCGCGGCTGATCGCCTCCAGGGCATCGGCGAACTCGCGCAGCATCCGCCTCCGGCCGATGCCGCGAGCGGCCCGTTCGATCTCGACGCGATCGCCGTCCTCGACGGCCCAGGGAATCTCGTTCAGCCAAGAAGGGGCGTGGCGGCGTAGGATCGAAACGACGACGCCACCCAAACCGCTCCGGCACAGAGACCCGAGCGCCTCCAGCAGCGGTAGGAACGCCTCCCCCTCGCCATAGCTCTCCCGGCACTGCCCCCAGGCAATCAGCACGGACTCCGTCGGCTGCCCGTCGACGAACGCCTCGATGAGAGCGGTCTTGCCGATCCCGGGCTCGCCCGTGACGAGCACGACGCGACGATCTCGTGCGCGCGCTGCATCGAGATGGCCACGCAAATCGAGCAGCAGCCGATCGCGACCGACCAGGCGCGACGCAAGAGATTGCGCCTGTGCGGCGCCTGGCCCCGTGTTCCCGTCCGCTTCGATCTGCCCGACGAAGCGGTAGCCGCGCCGGTGCACCGTCTCGATAAAGCGCGGCGCGCGCGGCCGATCTCCCAACGCTCGCCGCAGCTCGGCCACCGCGACTTTGAGCACCGCGTCGGAGACGTGGGCGTCGGGCCACGCGCCGTCGAGCAGCTCATCCTTCGTGACCAGACGTCCGGGGCGAGAGGCGAGGAGGGCGAGAACGGCCAGTGCCTTGTGCGACAGGACCACGGGCACGTCGCCCTTCCAGAGCCGCGCGTCGGCGGCATCGAGACGAAAGCGCTCGAACTTCAACACCGTTCCCAACCGCGCTCCGGATGATGGTCCGGTTGCTTCTCGACGCATCGCACGTCTCCGCCGGCGAGCCAGGTGGACGTCTCAACGGAGGAGCGCCCCCGCCGCCACCCGACGAAGCGCGCGCCGACCCTCCGGGTCGTGCGCTCACACCGCCGATAGTGGCGACGCTTCATCCAGGTTGATCCCGTGCGTGGCGGATAGGCCGGACAAGCTGGGCCTCCCCCGGAGAGGTTTCTCTCCAAGCTACTTCGGGAAGAGCTGCTCAAACTGATCTGGACTGAGCGAGGAGATCAAGAAATCGCTGGCCCTCGATGCCGCTCACGACTCGGACCCCCTCCATGGAGCTTGGATAGTACGTGCCTGTGGAGTCGGTCAACGCCGAAAAACGCCGAAAAACGGCCATCCAGCTCAGAAAGGGCGTCGCCAGCTACAGCGTCGTTCCCTATTCGTTCATCTTTTCAGGAACGTCCCCGAGGCTTGGCCCCTTGTGCTCGTGTCGATGCCGCTCCCGGGACAAGGTCATCTCATATCTGCTCAATGCTGCCCATCGGTATGGCGGCAGCAAGGCCAGGTTCTTCGCGGACTTCGGGTTCCGCCTGGACGACTGGGAATCGCTCGCTCAAGCCCTGCGGGAGCACGGCCGGCGAAACGAGGTGGTGGTCGAGCGGGAGACGGGATTCGGCCCCCGCTATGAAGTGGACGGACCGCTCAACGCGCCTGATGGCCGCGCACCTCGAGTCCGGACGGTCTGGCAGCTCGACGACGGCGAAGTTGCCCCGCGGTTGATCACGGCGTATCCTTTGGAGCCTCGACGATGATCAACGAACACGACTGCGTGGTCCTGACCGAAGGCATCCCGGAAGCGGGCTTGGAAGCCGGTGACATCGGCACGGTCGTGCACGTCCACAAGGGCGGTGCCGGGTACGAGGTCGAGTTCATGACCCTCGCCGGGGAAACGGTCGCGGTCGTGACGCTACGCCCGGCGCAGCTGCGTTCGATCGATCCGAGGGACATCGCGCGCGTCCGCGAGCTGGCGGCCACTGGATCGTGAGTGCGACGTCGCGCTGTGGCTGCGCGCCCACTGTTGATCACCTCACCTTCGTCCTCTCCGGCGCGCGTCAAGCTGTCGGTGCACGCAAAGGCGGGTAGCACGCCGCGGGTGAGCGGACGCAGCGAAATGCCGGAGCCAAACAAAATACGTCCCCTTTGCATCCCTCTCGGTAGCAGCGCCTTCGTCCACGACGTGTTGGAGAAGTGCCGAAGCACCAAGTCGTTGCCCCGACCCCCCGGTTCGCCAAACGCTGGTGCTCGACACTCTCTGTAAGCGTGCCGCCTCCCGCGCCGGAGTGAGCCTCGGCGAGATCTGTAGCCCCACACTGCGGCGCGCTCCCCTCGAAGCCAGGGCCCTGCTGAGCCACGTCGCCGTGCGCCACTACGGCTTCACGCTCTCGACGGTCGCCCGCCACCTGGGCCTGTCGATCAACAGCATCGCGCGCGCCATCGAGCGGGCCGCGCCGTTGTTCGCTAGCGACGACCAACTGCTCGAGGTCTTGCTCGTCGATCGATTCCCCGCGCGGCTCGCCTCTGAGCGTCGCCGCGCCTCCGGCAGGCTTCTCGCCTTCGACTGGTCAGACTCGCCACTACGAGTTTGTGAAGAAATCGACTTGCGTGGTCACGCATGCTTCGACGAGCTCAGCATGAGCGGTGTGGGGGATTGATTTGGTTGACTTTTCACCGCTCGCCCTGAGCTCGTCGAAGGGCGGTTGCGATTTCTTCACAAACTCTACGTCCCGAAAGCGCCCGAGTGATCCCCACTATCGTCGTGCCTTCGCGATGGCGTTTCGAAAGCGTGCGAGAAGGCCGGCCGTGATGTGACGCGGATTGGATGTCTGGATTGCCTGCGCAACCCGTATGGCCCGCGTCGCGTCCAGCGCACCGCGGGCCACCAATTCGACCATGAGGGCGAGTCCCCAACGAAGCTCGATGTCGTGCTCTTTGCAGACGCGGCGCAGCGTCCGATCATTCGTCACGCATGTCCAACCCTGCTCCTCGCACGCAACGACGCAGAGCCGATCCGCCACCGACAGCGATGGAGGCAGCGTATTGATCCGGAGCATGGATGAGGTCTCGAGCTGCACGACCTCGATTCCGAGCGGCGCGCACTCGCGGCGACCGAGCCCCTCCACTTCGTCGAGGACCTCGCTGAGCACGCGCACCGGGCCGATGTGATGCGCTACCAGCCGGAGGATCGTCCGGTCTGCATGGCAGTAGTCGATGAGCACGTCTGCGTCGGCCAGAAGGATCTCGACCGACCGTGCCATTCATTGCGCCCACTCGCGAGCTCGGAGCCGCATCTCCTCGCGGGTCACGCCGAGAATCTCGGCAGCCCGTCCGGTGGTAATCACTTCCTTCTCGAGTGCGGATCGCACCAGGCGGGACAGACGGTCCTCGACGAAATCCGACGCCGACAACCCGTCGGGCTCCGCTGCGCTACTCCAGTTCCAGGCGAACTCGCGCCCATTCAGGGCGTGCGGCTCATCGGCCTTCTTGAGGGTCTTGCCGAAATGGCGCTTGTGCTGGGCTTGAAACTGCTGCCAGATGCTCTTATCGGCACGCCCGGTCTCGACGAGGCGGTAGAGCACGGTCTTGTAGCTGACGCGGAAGATCCGCTTCACCTTCATCACCCGCACGACGAGCGGATGTCCGCGAGTTTCCTCCCACTCCCCCTCGAACGCTTTCTCGGGCATGAGGAAGTAGCTCGCAAAGACGTCCGCCTGCCGTTCAGCTTCCTTCGGCTCCTCGGTTTCGCTTCGGACGTACTCCGCCTCGTGCAAGAGCAGGTGTCCCAGCTCGTGAGCGGCCGTGAAGATCCAGCGTTCGACCGAGATGCGGTCCCACGTATTGACCACGACTGCGGGTCCGCCGTCCGCCCCTCCAACGCTCAGACCGAAGAACGCCTCGGTACTCTTGAACAGGCGTAGTACCTTGACGCCGCGATCCTCCAGCAAACCGCATATGTCGCGCACCGCTTCTTTCGGGCCGAGTCCGAGAGCTTCCCTGGCATCCCTTGCGAGACGTTTCGGCTCCGGGGGACGACTGCCGGCACCGCCGAACTCGAGCGGGCAGCGAACACGAGCCTTCAGCGCGCTTTCCAGCCACACGAAGCTGTCGAGCCAGCGCGACACCTCGGCGAGGACCTGCTCGCGTCCGGTCATCCGCGCTCGAGCCCGGAATCGTACCGTCTCGAGCGGGCGAGCAGGAGTGATGAGGTCGCCGACAGGAACGCCAAGGGCGTCTGCGAGGTCATGGAGCGTCTTGGCGCGCGGTTCCACCGCCCCTCGTTCGATGTTCCCCAACGCGAGCCGAGAGATTCCCGCCTTCTGCGCGAGTGCCTCCTGACTCAATCCCCGGTCGAGCCGGAGCCTCGCGACGGCTTGTGCGATGATCATCGAGTCCCCCGCCATGAATGTTCCTTCGTCCGCCGACCAAGCAGGTGCAGGTCCCGACCTCCGCTGCCTCGCCCCGGATACCTCCCGGAGGAGGCGCATACTCAAGGTACCACTCAGACAGCTTTTGTCAATCTGATATGTAGTGGCCGCCGGGGACAGCGTCCGCCGTCCTCACCGGCGGCGGTCCCTTGGGCGGCGTCTTCCCCAGCCGGCGTTCGAACTCGGACCAGGCTTGGCGGTAGTCTTTCTTCGCGGTCGCAGCGGGTCCAGGGCGTCGGGTAGACGCGTTCCATGCGGGGCTCGAGGCCGGGGTCCGGCAAGAAGGGGAAGAGGGACGTATTTTGATTGTTTCCCGACGGTCGCCCGTCGGCGAGGAGGCGGCTCAGACGTCGGCCTGTCAATGGTCGATGACATAGGGCGCCCTGCAACGTTCGGGACTCTGGCTCGCGAACGTTCGTCGTATCCTTCTATCTTTCGCGCGCCGCGGCAGCTCACGGAGCGGCTCCGGCTACTCGACCTCGAGCGCAAGAAGGAGATCGTGAAGCGCGGCTGGAAGGCCGTTCCGCGCCGCACGATCCTAGGAAACGGCGTTCCTGGAAGAGATGCAAGTAGCTGATTTTGCGGGAGACGAGGAAAGCTGGCGCGCGGATTCGAACCGCGGACCTGCTGATTACGAATCAGCTGCTCTACCAACTGAGCTACGCCAGCGTGTCACGGTGGGTCGACTGCCGATCGGAAGCGACGCCTCTATAGCGAATGCGCGGGAGACGGACAACTGGGGTCGGAAGGGGCGTGACCGGTGAAGAGGGTGTGCCGGTGAGCGGGTGAGCCGGTCAGCCGGTGAGTGGCCAATGTGCCAGCGCAGCGATCGAGCGGCGGGAGTGCCGCACGGTTGCTCCAATCTCTGGCGAGCGCACTTCTCTCTTCGATGAGGATTCACCACTCGACGGCGACCATTCCACCACGCATTCGGTCTGCACCGGCACACCGGCTCACTCGCACGCCGGCCCACTCGGACGCCCGTGGCGTGTTGCGAGCGAGCGCGGTGCGGCTGTAAGAGAAGGCCGCATGACGGACCTTCAGAAGGAGCGGCTGGTCGCCATCGGTGCGGTGCGCGCGGCGGCGCGGGTGTGCCGGGCGGTGCAGCAGGACCTGGTGAATGCGGAGACGCTGCAGAAGAAGGACAAGAGCCCCGTTACGGTGGCCGACTTCGCCTCACAGGCGATCGTCTGCCAGAGGCTGCAGGACGCCTTCCCGGAAGACGCGGTGGTCGGGGAGGAGGATGCGCGGGCGCTGCGCGACGCCGATCAGGAGGCGCTGCGCGCCTCGGTGACGCGGCACGTGAACGCGGAGGTCGACACGGCGGCGGACAGCGAGCGGGTGCTCGCCTGGATCGATCGCGGCTGCGGCGAGGCGTCGTCGGCGCGCTTCTGGACGCTCGATCCGATCGACGGGACGAAGGGGTTCCTGCGCGCCGAGCAGTACGCGGTGGCGCTGGCGCTGATCGAGGACGGCGAGGTCGTGCTCGGCGTGCTCGGCTGCCCGAACCTGCCGGACGGCCGGGGCGGCTACGGCGCCCTGTTCAGCGCGACGCGCGGCGAGCAGGCGCGGGTGCTGCGGCTGTGGGACGACGCCGACACCGGCGGCGAGCCGATTCGCGTGGCGACGCTCGCCTCCGCGGCCGAGGCGCGCTTCTGCGAGTCGGTCGAGTCGGGACACTCCGATCAGGGCGAGTCGGCGCAGATCGCGCGGCTGCTCGGCATCTCCGCGCCGCCGTACCGGATCGACAGCCAGTGCAAGTACGGCGTCGTGGCGCGCGGCGACGCTTCGATCTACCTGCGCATGCCGACGCGGGGGGACTACCGCGAGAAGATCTGGGACCACGCGGCGGGCAAGCTGGTGGTCGAGGCGGCGGGCGGCCGGGTGACCGACGTGAACGGCGAGCCCCTCGACTTCCGCCGCGGCCGCACGCTGGAACACAACCGCGGCGTCGTTGCGACCAACGGCACGATTCACGATGAAGTGCTGCAGGCGGTGCGCCAAGTCAGAGAGTCGAAGAGCTGAGAGGGCGGAAGATGCAACACGAAGGGCACGAAGGGAAGACACGAAGGGCACGAAGAAAGAAGGAAGCTGCTGAAGGTTTTGTGTCGCGGTGAGACGGGAGCCCGAGTGACAATCCGTGGCCAACAACCAACAACGTGACAACCCAACAACCTGCGAGGTCGTACGCTGGAGCACAACCGCGGCGTCGTTGCGACCAACGGCACGATTCACGATGAAGTGCTGCAGGCGGTGCGCCGGGTCAGGGAGTCGAAGAGCTGAGAGGAGCGGAAGATGCAACACGAAGGGCACGAAGGAGGACACGAAGGGCACGAAGAAAGAAGGAGAGAGAGAAACAAAGAGACGAAACCAGCGCCGGACGGCGGTGGGCTGAGTGAGGAAGTCGAGGATCCGAGAAGAGCGGAAGATTGACCACGAAGGGCACGAAAGGAAGACACGAAGGGCACGAAGAAAAGAAGGAGAGAAGGAGACAAAACCAGTGCCGGATCCGACCCTAACAGCCAACAACTTAACAACCTAACAACCTGCCCCATGTCTGCGGCCTTCGAAGACGCTCTCACGTTCGCGGTGCAACGGCATGCCGGGCACCTGCGGAAGGGCACGAACATTCCGTACGCGACCCACCTCCTGGCCGTGTGCAGCATCGTGCTGGAGCACGGCGGCGACGAGGAGGAAGCGATCGCGGCGCTGCTGCACGACGCCGTCGAGGATCAGAAGGCGACCCTGGACGAGATCCGCGTCCGCTTCGGCGAGCGCGTGGCGGAGACCGTCGCCGGGTGCTCGGATACCGACGTGGCACCGAAGCCCCCCTGGCGCGAGCGCAAGGAGGCGTACATCGCCCACCTCGCCACGGCGTCGCCGTCGACCCGCCTGGTCTCCGCCGCCGACAAGCTGCACAACGCGCGCTCGATCGTCTTCGACTACCGCCTGCAGGGAGAGACGCTGTGGGACCGCTTCAGCGCCAGCCGAGACGAGACGCTCTGGTACTACCGCTCGGTGGTCGATGCGCTGCGCGCGGCGGGGACGACGCCGCTGATCGACGAGCTCGACCGGGTGGTGACGGAAATGGAGAACATGGTGAAAGGGGCAGGGGGTTAGCTGCTAAGGGGTTAGGGGGTTAGGGAGGGGGTTAGGGGGGCGGACCACCAGGAGGCGCCAGGGGCCGGGGATGCCTTTGAGCTCCTGCTCGCCGCGGTCTTCGAACTCGATGCCGGAGCCGGCGACCAGGTCGCGCACGGTGCCGGTGGCGAGGATCTCCCCGGGCGCGGCGAGGCCGGCGACGCGCGCGCCGATGTGAACCGCGATGCCGGCGAGGTCGTCGCCCCTCGTCTCGCACTCCCCGGTGTGCAGGCCGGCGCGGATCTCGAGACCGAGCGCCGCTCTTCGCGTAGCGTGTCTCGGGGGTGCTCACTCTGGCCTCACTACTAGAGGAAAGACCACGGCGAAAGACGGCTGTGCCTCGCCTCTGCCTGGAGCTGGCCATTTTCCGCGGAGACTGAGGCTGAGGCAACGGCTGAGGCTGAGGCTGAGAAAAGTCGGGAGGATTGGGGGGGCAGGCGGAAGGCTGGCCCAGTACCCACCCGGATCCCGCGCCCCGCTGCCGAAGACGGCGTCTGCCAAGGGTTTCTGTGCGCGCGGCGCGGTCTTTCCCTTGACAAGCTCTGCGGCGGGTGCAAGAGGTGCGTCACCCGCGAGCGGGTCCCGAGACTGCTCGTGAAGAGGTCGCCGAATCCCCTTGCGGAACGGCGATTTTCCGGTAGCAGGGGAAGCGGGAAAAGGAGAGGTTCATGAGCAGGCAGCTGGGAAGAGCGGCGTTGGTATCGGTGGTGCTGGCAGGCCTGGCCGCCGGCGCGGCGCGGGCCGATACGACCACGGATCGGAGCGCCTCGATTCTGGTGTTTCCGAAGGTCATCGCCGACGGGACGCGCGATACCATCATTCAGATCAGCAACACGTCGAACTCGGTGGTGCACGCGCACTGCTTCTACGTGAACGCGGAGCCGGCCGACCCCTTTTCGCCGCCGGACCCGGTCTTCAACCCGCCGCTGTGGCAGGAGCTCGATTTCGACATCTGGCTCACCAAGCAGCAGCCGACCCACTGGGTGGTGTCGGAGGGCCGCCTGATCGATCCCTCCGATCCGGCTTGCAACCAGAGCAACTCGGACTGCAACGGCTCGGGCATCGACCCCGGGCGCGTGCCGCCCGTCGTCCAGCCGCTTCACCGGCGAGCTCAAGTGCATCGAGGTCGACGCCTCCGGGGCGCCGCTGTCGGGCAACCACCTCAAGGGCGAGGCGACGCAGGTGCGGCTCGATGTCTGCAACCCGAACAACGGACAATGCGAGGTGTCCGGCTTCGTGTGCTATCCTCCGAACGGGAACTCGAATTGCCTGGTTGTCGACGACGATGCCAGCCCAGCCGCGCAGCTGTTCCCGAGACAGATCTCGACCGGCCTCCTCTACGACGTCTCCAAGTACAACGCCATCGGCATCCTCGGGAACGAGTTCAACAACGGCGACGGCGTGCTCTGCCTGGGCGGCCAGCCGGACGACGGCGACTGCCCGACCGGCGCCGAGTACAATGCCTGTCCCGACACCTGGATCCTCAACCACTTCGGCCAGGGCGTCGAGAATCCCGTCGCGGGCACCGACTCGTCTGTCGACACCCGCATCACCATCGTCCCCTGCACGGAGAACTTCGAGACGCAGGAGCCGACCACGGTGACCATTCAGCTGTTGACCTGGAACGAGTTCGAGCAGCCCTTCTCCTCGTCGGTGCAGGTGACCTGCTGGGCCGATCTCGCCCTCGAGGACATCAACCCGGCGTTCACATCGGGCCTGCGCACGACCTACGAGCAGACGCGCCTGCGCTCGGCGAACCTCACGACCTCCGGGTTCATGGTGGTCGGAACCGAGCACCACGAGACGAGCGACAACTTCAGCAGCGAGGCCGCCTTCAACCTGCACGTCGAAGGACAGCGCACGACCGCGGACAAGATCACGATTCCCAGCGAGCAGTTGAACAACTAGGCCTACGGCAAGCCGTCCGCCAAGGTTGGAATAGGAGAGGATCATGAGACAGGTGCGATGGGCGAGTTGGATGGCGGGAGTGGCCGCTGCGGCGCTGGCGCTCGGCGGCGTGGGGCCGGCACGGGCGGACGTCGTCTCGGATCAGGCGGCGGCGATCGTGTACTGGCCGGACGTTGTGTACGAGGACTTCGGAGGCGGCGCCCTCGTGGATACGGTGATTCAGCTCAGCAACACGTCGACCGAGGCGGTGAACGTGCACTGCTTCTACGAGAACGCCAATGCGCACTGCACGAACACCGGCGAAGTCTGCCTCGACGGGTCGGAATGCTGCGACGGCCCGACCCCGGGCTGCGGGTTCTGCGCCCCGGGTTGGAACGAGACCGACTTCCGCGCCCGCCTGACGCCGCGGCAGCCGCTCGGCTGGCGGGCGAGCGAAGGCCTGTCGGACTTTCCGCTAAGCGGCAAGGCGGGACAGGGAACCAAGGGGCCGGACGGCAGCAGCAACGCGAACAGCCGCATCCCCCCGGTACCGGAAACTCCGTTCGACGGCGCTCTGAAGTGCATCGCGGTGGACGACACCGGCGTGCCGATCGACCGCAACGTGCTGAAGGGCGAGACGACGCTGGTCAGCTACGACCCGAGCGTCAGCATCCCGGTGCTCGGTGAGAGCGAGTTCATTACCGTTGGCAAGAGCAACGCCATCGGTATCCAGGCGATCCCCGGGGCGGTGAACGACGACAAGACGCTGGTGCTCGGCGGGCCGGACGCGGAGTACAACGGCTGCCCGCAGAACCTCGTCCTGGACCACTTCTTCGACGGCGGCGAGAACCCCATCGGCGGCGGTAGCATTACCACACGTCTGGTCCTGGTCCCCTGCACGGAGGACTTCCTGCGCCAGGTACCCGGCTCGGCGGTGGTCCAGTACCTGGTGTTCAACGAGTTCGAACAGCGCTTCTCGACCAGCCGCTCGGTGACCTGCAAGCAGGACCTCGACCTGTCGGAGATCGACACGACGCAGCCCTCGCGCTCGATCTTCAGCGTCGCGGTCGCCGGAACGCTGACTGGGCAGACGCGTCTGAACCCGATCGGAAGCGGCCTGCTGGCGGTCGCGACCGAGTTCCACGGCAGCATCGGCCTCGACCAGTTCAACGTCCACATACAGGGCGATCGCTCCGAGCCGGATACGATCACCATTCCCTGATTGCGAAGCGAGTCTCGAAAAGGCGCCAGCCGGTCATCCGGCTGGCGTTTTTTTTTCGGGGGAATGGGGCGTGATCGGCAACCGGGCTTTCCCCAACAATCCGCCCAGCCGCCCCGCCAGGTTGTTCGTTGTTCGTGTAGCCCCCGGGCTGCGCCGGGTCATTCGAGCTGAGAAACACAGGGACTGCCGGAACAGGCTGAGGCTGAGGCTCGGGCTCAGGCTGAGGAAGGTGCGCGCTTCGCGCGGTCTTTGGGGTGGATCCCCAGCCTGAGCCCGAGCCCCAGCCTTTGCCTACGAACCCGGGCGCAGCCCGGGCGAGTTTCACGTCAGTGAAGCCCCCGGGCGGCGCCGGGTCATTCGAGCTGAGAAACACAGGGACTGCCGGAACAGGCTGAGGCTGAGGCTCAGGCTCGGGCTGAGGGCGGTGCGCGCTTCGCGCGGTCTTTGGGATCGATCCCCAGCCTCAGCCCGAGCCCCAGCCTTTGCCTACGAACCCGGGCGCAGCCCGGGCGAGTTTCACGTCAGTGAAGCCCCCGGGCGGCGCCGGGTCATTCGAGCTGAGAAACACAGGGACTGCCGGAACAGGCTGAGGCTGAGGCTCAGGCTCGGGCTGAGGGCGGTGCGCGCTTCGCGCGGTCTTTGGGATCGATCCCCAGCCTCAGCCCGAGCCCCAGCCTTTGCCTACGAACCCGGGCGCAGCCCGGGCGAGTTTCACGTCAGTGAAGCCCCCGGGCGGCGCCGGATCATTCGAGCTGAGAAACACAGGGACTGCCGGAACAGGCTGAGGCTGAGGCTCAGGCTCGGGCTGAGGGCGGTGCGCGCTTCGCGCGGTCTTTGGGATCGATCCCCAGCCTCAGCCCGAGCCCCAGCCTTTGCCTACGAACCCGGGCGCAGCCCGGGCGAGTTTCACGTCAGTGAAGCCCCCGGGCGGCGCCGGGTCATTCGAGCTGAGAAACACAGGGACTGCCGGAACAGGCTGAGGCTCGGGCTCAGGCTGAGGAAGGTGCGCGCTTCGCGCGGTCTTTGGGGTGGATCCCCAGCCTGAGCCCGAGCCTCAGCCTTTGCCTACGAGCCCGGGCACAGCCCGGGCGAGTTTCAGACTAAAGGCGTCCCGTCGCGTCGAGGAGCCGCTGGCGTTCCTCGCGCAGGTCCTTCATTTGCTGGTCGAGGTGCTCCACCTGGTCGTGGTCTCTGGCGAACACGGCGACGAAGCGCTGGCGCTGAAGGATGAGGATCTGGGCGTCGATCTGCTTCAGCCTCGCCTCCTGCTCGCTCGGCCAGGACGCGGCCGGGCCGGCGCCGTTGAGGGCGCTCGAGGCGACGGATGGCTGGGAGAGGCAGGCCAGCAGAACGGCGGCGGGGACGAGTCGGCGCCACTTCATCAGAGAACCTCCTGCCAGGATACGACCGACATGAGCCGGGGGACGTTGTTCCCGTTTCCGGCCGCGTCGGCGAGAGCCATGCACTCGCTGCAGAAGTCGATGATCGCACTGCCTCCCGCGTGGATGACGAGATGGCCCGTCCACAGGGAGCCGGCGATCGTCGCGCTGCCGTCGCCCGCCGTGCCGTCGACGGTCTGCGAGGCGACGGTCATCGATCCGTGCACGATCACCCAGCCGATGAAGTCGGCGGTGCCGGCGATGACGAGATCCCCGTCGGCGATGAGGATGCCGGCACCCGCCATCGTTCCGTCCAGGCGCGCCGCGGCGTTCGTCAGATGGGTGACCTGGGGGTGGTCCACGGTGCCGTACGTGCCGGCCGGGACCACGGCGTCCGGGACAGCGGCGACGGGATTGGCGGCGAGGATCTCGCCCGCCATCCGCTCCAGGTCCGCGATGGCCGGGCCCTGCGAGCTGGCGACGCTCGGATGGAGCGGATCGAGGCTGAAGCCGAGGCCGCGGACCTTCTGCTTCTGCGCTTCCGAGAGCAGGCCGTTCACGGCGTCCGCCACCGCGCCGTTGCGCGTGCCGATCCCGGGCTTCGACGGACCGGCCGGGTTGAGGGTCAGATCGCCGTGGTGGTCGTTGCCGTCGATCTCGAACTGGTCGCGGTCGCCGAGATCGCTCAGCGGGTCGTCGCCCGCCAGGTACAGGGCCCCCTGATCGGCGCGGTTGCCCTTGCGCAGGCGCACGTCCAGAACGCGCCGCGCCTCGAGCGGTGCGGAGCCGGTGACGGTGATATGGCCGCCGTTCACCGGGTCGACCGGGTCCGCCGCCACGAGCACCTGATAGGCGCTCGCCGCATCGCTCGGCAACGTCTTGGTGTCGGCGCCGTACAGCCGCGTCCACTGATCGGCCTGTGCGATGTCGGCCTGGAAATCGAGGACGCCGCGCCCGTTGATCGTGCCCAGTGCATGCAGGACCCCCGCCTCGGCTGCGAAGAAGGCCTGGCGGCCAGTCTTGAAGTGAGCGCTCGAGCGCAGATCGATGCTGCTCAGCAGCAGGGCCGCGGCGCCCATCGAGGCGAGGAGGAACATCAGCAGAAAGAGCGACAGAAGCACGAACCCGCCTTCGCTGTCGTGCGACGACCGCCGCGTTCTCATGATCGCGCTCCTAGCTCACGGGCAGGCGATCGCATTGGCGAAATACCGGTTGCGCAGGTCGACGTCGTTCGCGACCTGGACGCGCAGTGGCCCGGTGTCGCCCGGGTCCGCGCTCGTCGTCGTGACGCTGAGCTCGATTCTCACCCGGCGCACGCCGTCGCGCTGCGTGGCGTCGAGGCCGGTGCTGCCGGGGATGATCTCCGTGCCGTTGCCGTCGAAGTAGCGAATGCGCGACCCCTCGAGGGCGACGCCGTCGATGAGGACGTCGGCGCTGCCGTTCTCCACGCGCTCGAAGCCGTCGGGCGAGAAGCGGTATTGGTAGATGACGTCCTCGCCGGGACCGGTGACCGCGCCGTCGCCGTCGAGGTCGGACTGAATGTGGACCAGCCTCGCCCGCGCCTCTGCGACGGCCGTCACTCCCGGGCTGCAGGCGGGATTGGCGCCGGCGCTCCGCACCTCGCGGGTGAACAGGTCGACGATGCTGCGCGTCGTCATCTGGATGTCGTTCTGCGCCGCCTGGCTCCGCATGGCGGAGAGCTGCAAGCGACCGAAGCTGGCGAAGGCCGAGACGGCGACGAGGCTCAGGCTCGTCGCCACCAGCACCTCGGCGATGGTGAAGCCCGACTGCCGGGCGGCGGCCGCGATGTCGCTTCGATCTCAGCTGCATGAGGCGCTGCTGCAGATGTAGGTGACGCCGCGCGCGCTACGCCGCGACGACTCGCTCCAGGTTACGGTGACGACGGCTTCGGACAGGCCGGCGCGGGGCGTGTTCGGCGTGATCAACCACGTCCGGGTGAACTGACCGCCCGGCGTGCCGAGTGGCGTCATCGGATTGGCTGCGTCGGCGTGCTCCCCGGGCGCGATGTCCGCCGGGTCGGCGCTCGGGTCGAGCGCGCGGAGCTGCTCGATCTTGTCGTAGATCAGCGCCGAGGCGACGGAGGTGCTGTTGCTCGTGGAGTTCGCCCGCGTCGCCCCGACACTGGCGACGGCGAGCCCGGCCGCGACGACGGCGAACAGCGCCAGGCCGACGAGAACCTCCAGGGTGCTGAATCCGCGGCATTGGGCGGACCTCGTGGACCGGCCGCTCTCGCCTTCGTGATCTTCGTGGCCTCCTTCGAAAATCGGGGTGGTGCGGTACCGTGCCGGATTGTGGACCGCCTGCCGGTCTGGGTTCCCTCTCCCGGCTGAGTCTGTCGATTTTCTCCTGGCGAGAGAAGCGACTCCGACTTCCCCCTTTGAAAAAGGGGGATTGAGGGGGATTTGTCCGAACGAATCCATCTCAAAATCCCCCCTGACCCCCCTTTTCCAAAGGGGGGAATCTCGACCCTCGAGAAAATCGACAGACTCGGCTGGGAGAGGGTCAGGGTGAGGGGGATGGAATGCCTGCAGCCAAAGGCTGCCTCTGCTCATCGGCCCGCTACGAGCACCAGCAATGGAGCATGAGGGGAAAGGTAAAGGTAGCGGAGTCGTCGAATCCCCCTCACCCCAACCCTCTCCCAGCCGGGAGAGGGAGCCGGATCGGTCGCGCGCATTTTCATCCGTCTGCGGGCGTGCGAAGCGCATGGCGACTTCGTGGTTGCCTTCTTCATGCGTCTTCGGGAGGGTCATGAGATCGTCACCCGGCCGATCGGGCTCGTTCGCACCGTCTTCGTCGCCCGACCGTTGGTGAGGACGACCGTGCAGCTGCTCGCCGCGAGGCCCCTCGGATCGAAGGCGAGCCCTTCCGGAGCGACGGCGGTGATCCCGCTCGGCAACCGCACCGCAGCGCCATCGACGTGGAAGACCGCCCCGTCGGAGCTGGACTCGATGAGATAGCTCGAGTCGCTCTCGAAGCGAATGCGAACGAAGAGGTTCTGTCCCACCGCCTGCATGCGCGCCCCGTAGATGTCGGCGCCGAGCCGGCGGCTGGCATCCAGCAGGCGGTACTGGTTGGCAACGCGCGCCAGGCTGGGCAGCGCCCCGAGCATCACGATGGCAGTCAACCCCAGCGCTACCAGGATCTCCATCAACGTGTATCCGGCGGCGCCGGCCGCCGGCCGCGGGCCGTGCCGCCATCCCGGGCGACCGCGGTCGCGGGCGGCGGCGGTTGATGACCGCAATGGCATGAGCCGAGGCGTTCTCCCCGTCATTTCGAACCCCAAGTCGAAGCTGGCGAAACGATTGGCGGGCGGGAGCACTCCCCGCCCGCCTTTTGCTTCCGATGTGCCGTCTAGTCGAGCGAATGACTTGCCGCCCGATGGGCTCCAGCAACGACGGACACGAAATGTCCGCGCGGTGTCACCATACTGCGCGGATGCCGTGGATTTTGCGCACCGGAACGGCATCGGATTAGCGCAGCGTCACGATTGTGATCACCGTGCGACGTTGCCGTGACATGGGGCGGGTTGTTGGTTGTTGGGTTGTTGGCGATCGACCCAACAACCAACAACCCGTTTCAGGTCTCGACGATCAGCCAGGTGTCGTCGAGGGCGAGGGTCTCGTGCACCCGGCCGGCGCGCAGCGTCAGTGGATCGCTCGCCGGCCCGAGCGTGACGACCTCGCGCCCGGCGTGCACCCGCAGTCGCCCGCGCAGGACCCGCAGGCGCTGCCGGTGGGGATGACGGTGCGCCTCCTCGCGGTGACCGCGCGGCTTGAAGACGAGAAGCAGTTCGGAGGCCAGCTCGTAGACGGCATGCCCTCGCGTGGACAGGGAGCGCCGCGTCTCGAGCTGCCTGCTCGTCTTCTCTCTCCGTGCACGGCCCGCCTCATAGCCCAACAACCAACAACCCAACAACCAACAACCCGCCGTATGTCGACGCGGGCGCCCCGTCCGTAGTAAGCAGGGGGCATGAAATTCGGATTGATGTACGCGAATGCGGGCCCCTTCGCCTTCCCCGAGATGCTGACTCACCTCGCCACGACGGCGGAGCGGGTCGGCGTCGAGTCGATGTGGGCGGTGGAGCACGTCGTCATCCCGGTCGGCTACGAGTCGACCTACCCGTACGACAAGTCGGGCAAGATCCCCGCTCCCGAGCAGATGCCGATGCCGGATCCCCTGATCGCCCTGGCCTACGCGGCGGCGGTGACGAAGACGCTGCGTCTGGCGACCGGCATTCTCATCCTGCCGCAGCGCCATCCGCTCTACGTGGCGAAGGAGGTGGCGTCGCTGGACGTCCTCTCGCACGGGCGCGTGATCCTCGGCATCGGAGTCGGCTGGCTGGAAGAGGAGTTCGACGCCCTGGGCATCTCGTTCGACGAGAGGGCGGCGCGCACGGCCGAGGCGGTACGCGCCATCCGCTCGCTGTGGAAGGACGAGGCCGAGCCCTTCGAGGGCAAGTTCTTCCGCTGGGGCAAGCTCGAGAGCCATCCGAAGCCGGTGCAGAAGCCCGGCGTGCCCATCGTCGTCGGCGGGCATACCGAGATGGCGGCACGCCGGGCGGCGCGCTACGGCGACGGCTTCTTCCCGGGCGTGACCGAGGAGGACAAGCTCACCTGGCTGCTCGGCGTCATGCGCGACGAATGCAAGAAGCTGGGACGCGATCCGGCCGGCATCGAGGTGACCTCCGGCCGCACCGTGCCCGATGCCGAGAGCGTCAAGCGACTCGAGGACCTCGGCGTCGCGCGCTTCATGGTGCCGCCGCCCGCCTTCGATCCCGACGGCATCAGCAAGGGCCTCGAAGCGCTCGGAAACACGATCGCGAAGCTGGGTTGAGAACGGTGAGACGGTGAGCCAGTCGTAGCCGGTGAGCCAGTGAGCCGGTGCTGTCTGCACCCCCAATACTGGCGCACTGGCGCACCGGCTGACCGGCTCACTCTTCTTCTCCAGCGCCTCGTAGCGCACGCCGGTCAGCTCCTCGGAGATCTCCCACAAGCGGGCGGCGTCCTTCTCGTTGCGCGAGCGGGCGGTGGAGCCGACCTTCTTCGGGTGGCCCCAGATCTCGCCGAAGCCGTCCGGGCCGATGTAGTCGCCGCCGCGCACGTCGGGCGCCGTCGCGGCGTAGAGCGTCGGCAGCGCGCCCATGGCGGCGCTCTGGGCGAAGAGGGCGTTGCCGAGGACCGATGCCTTCTCCATGAACGACGAGCCCTGCATGCGCGGGCCGGCGATCTGCAGGTTGGTGGCGGCATAGCCCGGATGGCAGGCGACGCTGATGGCATTCGCCTTCGCCGCCACCAGCCGGCGCTGCAGCTCGTAGGTGAAGAGCAGGTTGGCGAGCTTGCTCTGCCCGTAGGCGCGCCACTTTCCGTACCCGTGCTCCCACTGCAGGTCGTCGAAGCGCATCTTTCCCATTCGATGGGCGGTGCTGCTGACGTTCACCACGCGCGCCGCCGCGGTGGACAGCAGCCGCTCGAGGAGAAGCCCGGTGAGCGCGAAGTGGCCGAGGTGATTGGTGCCGAGCTGCATCTCGAACCCGTCCGCCGTGCGCCGGTAGGGCAGGGCCATCACGCCGGCGTTGTTGCACAGCACGTCGAGACGGTCGTGTCGTCGCGAGAACGCCTCCGCGAAGGAGCGCACCGAGGCGAGACTGGCGAGGTCGAGCGCCATTACGTCCACCGAGGCTTTCGGATGAGCGGACCGTATTCTCTCCACCGCATCGCCGGCACGGCCGGGATCGCGGCAGGCGAGCACCACGTTCGCCCGCTTGCCGGCGAGCTGCAGCGCGGCCTCGTAGCCGATGCCGCTGTTGCCGCCGGTAACGATGATCGTCTTGCCGGTGAGGTCTGGGATCTCTTCAGCCGTCCAACCGCTCATGTGGTCCCCCGAGGTCTCTTCTCTCCGCCGCCCGCGGCCCGAACCATAGCCCGGATCGATGACGAGCGGGAAGCGGATCCCGGCCCCCCTTTCACCATTTGCCTTCCACCATTTTTCCTTTGCCCCAGGCCAAGGAACGGCAAAAGGGCAAATGGCAAAGGGGGGGCAAGCAAGGGGCGCGGATGGCGGCCCGGCGATTAGATCGTATCGAATGTAGTTTTTGGCACCGAGTGCGCAGTGGGGGCCAAATCTGGTTGCACATGTACGCTTTGTCTGAAATCAAATGCATCGTACACGAATGACTTCGGGGGGTGCGAAACAGGAAGCGGCCAAATCCGGCGGCGGGCGGTGGACGTGCGGCGGTGGTGGATCAGGCGGGGGATGGGCGGCCGGCCTTGCGTCGGCGCCGGGCGGGAGGGGCCTCGGCTGCCGGGGCTTCGGGCAGTGGTCCGGTCGTCAGCACCGGTGCGGCATCGATGTCATCGGCGTCCATCATCGACGCGATGCGCTGCAGGGCGGAGAGAATCCACAGCTGCTCCCACTGCTCGAGCCGGTCGAGGTTGTGCCGAAAGCGGTCGGCCAGCAGCGACGGGGCGCCGCGCAACACCTTCGAGCCCGCGGCGGTGACGCGCACGGCCACGGCCCGTCGATCCTTCGGCGACGAGGTTCGGTTCACGAGCCCCTGGCGTTCGAGGCGGTCGACGATGCCCGAGACCGTCGGCTGGCTCAGATGGAGGGCGCGGGCGAGGGACGCCGATCGTCGCACTCTCGAGGCGGGAGGCTTCCCGCAGCGCGGCGATCTGGGGCGCCGTCAGGCCGTAGTGCTCCCGCAGGTGCTGGGAATGGAGATCGATGGCCCGGACGATGCGCCGAATGGCCGCGACGATCTGGTTTTCGAGATCGAGAGAAGCAGGCAACCGACCCTCCACGCCACCGATGGCAGGCTTTTACCGGACGGCGGCCAATTTGGGAACAGCGCGCGGCGTGAAAGGGGGAGAAGCGAGTGAGTCGCGGGCGGAAGGGGTCGCTGGCGGTCAACCTCGTCGTCCTGGCCGTCTCGTCGGCCCTGTCTCTGGTTCTTCTGGAGTGGGGCTCGGCGCTGGTCTACCGTCCTACCGGAAGCGCCCCTTTTCCCGGCGTGAGGTGCAGGGCCGCCTGCTCGGCTCGCGCCAGGGCACCGACACGGACGATTCGGCCGAGCTCGACGAAGAGATCGAGAAGCTGAAGGACGCGCACCTGCCGGACCAGCCGGTCATCATTCACCCGTACTTCGGGTACGTGGTGAACCCCGAGGCGCAGGGGATCAATCAATACGGCTTCTTCCAGGACCCGCCGCTGACCGACAAATCGTCCGACGCGATCGTGATCGCGATCTTCGGCGGCTCGGTAGCCGATCAGGTCTTCTACATGTCCCAGGACACCCTGGTGGCGGAGCTGCAGCGGCACGCGCCGTTCCACGGCAAGCAGATCGACGTCGTCAGCACCGCCCTCGGCGGCTACAAGCAGCCGCAGCAGCTGCTGATCCTCAACTACATGCTGGCGCGCGGCGCGCGCTACGACGTGGTCATCGACATCGACGGTTTCAACGAGATCGACGGACCGATGGAGAACATCCTGGACGGCGTCAACCCGTTCTTTCCGTACCACTGGAAGCTGCACGCGCGGCAGGGGCTCGACATCGAGGCGATGACGCATCTCGGCAAGGTGGAGATCATCCGCGAGCGACAGCGCCGGCTGCGCAACTTCTTTGCCCGCCGCCCCTTCCGCGACAGCGTCTTCTTCCTCACGTTGTGGGACATCCTCGACCAGCGCCAGTGGGCCGCGCTGCGCGGCGAGATGAAGGACCTCTCCGCTCTTCTCGACGACGACATCCTGCCGCCGCGCGTGCGCGGGCCGCGCGTCGACTTTCCCAGCCCGCACGCGATGTACGAGGATCTGGCCGACGTCTGGCAGCGCTCGTCGCAGCAGATGGCCGCCGTCTGCAAGGCGAACGGCATTCGCTACTTCCACTTCCTGCAGCCCAATCAGTACGTGCCCGACTCGAAGCCGCTCACGGCAGAGGAGCTCGACGTCGCCTATGATCCGGAGTGGACGGGCGTCGAGCGAGTTCCCGAAGGCTATCCCCTGCTGGCCGAGCGCGGCAAGGCGCTGCGCGAGGCGGGAGTGAGCTTCTTCGATCTGACGATGCTCTTCGAGAACGAGCCGCGCACGGTCTACAGCGACTTCTGCTGCCACTTCAACCAGCTCGGGACCGATCTGATCGCGACCGAGATCGCGCGCGACATCGCCGGGGAAATGGGAGAGAAGCCGGCAGCGCCAGGGTCCCAGGCCGGGTAGCGGCGATCCGAGCGGCGGCGCGCCCGGACGCCGGCTGTCGACCTCAGCCGTCGCCTGGCTCTCCCCGAGCGGGCTTTGCGCAAAAGCTCGCTCCACCGGCGTACGGCAACCGTCATGCCCGCGAAAGCGGGCATCCAGATGGGGAGGTTAGCGGGGTGTCCGATGGATTCCCGCTTTCGCTTTCGCGGGAATGACGAATTCAACCCGCATCCGGACCTTTTGTGCAAAGCCCCCCGAGAGTGAAGAAGAAGGAGGCGCCGCGCTCCGGAGCCGCCTCGGCCCAGATCTCGCCGCCGTGCCGGCGAATGATGCGCGCCACGGTGGCCAAGCCGATCCCGTCTCCGGCGAACTCGGATGGCGCGTGCAGGCGTTGAAACGGAGTGAAGAGCTTGCCGGCGTGCGCCATGTCGAAGCCGGCGCCGTCGTCGCGCACGACGTAGACGCGCGCCCCGGCGCGCTCGCCGGCGACGCCGAACTCGACGCGGGCGCGTTCGTGCTGGCCGGTGTACTTCCAGGCGTTCTCGAGCAGATTCTCCAGCGCCGTGCGCATCAGGTCACCGTCCGCCTCGGCGACCAGGTCCTCCTGGATCACCACCTCCACCTGACGCGCCGCGTGCCGCCGCTGGAGGTCGTTCGCTACCGACCACGCCAGGGTGCTCAGATTTACCGGCCGGCGCTGCGGGGTCGCGCGC
This sequence comes from uncultured bacterium, assembly GCA_963721115.1. Classification (GTDB taxonomy): domain Bacteria; phylum Desulfobacterota; class Binatia; order HRBIN30; family CADEER01; genus CAVRIA01. The sequence goes on along the minus strand of CAVRIA010000005.1, from coordinate 504,033 downwards.
ATCAAGCGCGAGAGCTCGAGCAGCGCGCCGATCAGGTGCCCCATGCGCTCTGCCGCGGCTCGAATGCGCGACAGGTAGCCGAGGCCGTCCTCGCCCAGCCGGTCGGCGCAGTCCTCCGCCAGGGCTTCGCTGAATCCCTGGATCGCGCGCAGGGGAGCGCGCAGGTCGTGCGAGACGGAGTAGCTGAACGACTCGAGCTCCTTGTTGAGAGTCTCCAGCTCGCGCGTCCGCTCGCCCACGCGGCGCTCCAGGTCCTCGTTGAGCTGGCGTAACTCCGTCTCGGTGCGGCGGCTCTCGTGTGGCGCCTCCTCGTTCTCGCCCAGGGCCGCATCGGCGCGCTTTTGCTCGGCGACGTCCTCGGCCATCAGCAGGATGCGCGGCTCTCCGCCTTCTCGGCCGAGGCGGGAGGCGGTTACGCTCGCCCATGACACGCTGCCGTCACGGCGGATCCAGCGCTTCTCGGCGCGAGACTCGGAGGCGCCTTCGGCCGTCAGCCGGCGCAGCCACTCGCCGTCGCCGGCGGCGTCGTCCGGGTGCGTGAAGTCCAGCAGAGAGCGACCGATCAGCTCCTCGCCGGCGCGACCGAGCATCGAGCACAAGCGTTCATTGACGTGGCAGAGGCGGCCGTCTCCCCCGACCACCGCCGCGCCGAGCGGGTTGCGCTCGAACGCCGCGCGCCAGATGGTGTCGTCCGCCCGCATCGACACGGGCGACTTCGCCGGCCGCGGCCCCTGCCCGGGCGACTGGCCCCGGTGCCGTGGCGCCGCGTTGGCGATCTGATCGTGGCTCATGGGAGCACCAACCGGGCAAACAGCAATGCAGATGCCACGACGGGTTGCCTCCCGAAGTGGTCCGGCGACGGGGTCGAGGTGCCCTTTCCCTATTGCTGCAATGCCGCTGTAACAAGAATGCGACGCTTTGGCCCAATGGCGGTGGACCCGAACAGCTACACCTCTTGGCGGCGGCCCCGCTTCTTCAACGGTGGCGCCGGGCTCGTTGATCATCGATGGACGGTTCGATAGAGGGCTTGTAGTGACACGGAGCCGACCAGCTTGACCGCGGTGGCCAGTCCGGCGCGTTTTCGCCTTCTGTATGATCTCGGGTGTGCGTTCGCGGGCAGGATCGAGCTCGACGAGCTGATTCCCCTCGTGATCAGCAAGTGCCGCGAGGTGCTCGACGCCGCCGGCGCCTCCGTGCTGCTGCACGACCCCGAGCGCGACGAGCTCTACTTCCCGTACGTGGCGGAGGAGGACCCGTCCATCGCGGCGACCCTGACCGCGCTGCGCTTCCCGGCCGATCGGGGGATCTCGGGCGCCGTCCTGCGCAGCGGCCGGGCGGTGCGGGTGGACGACGTGCAGTCCGACCCGCGCTTCTACGGCGGCATCGACCGGAACACCGGAATCACCACGCGGACGGCGGTCTGCGCCCCGCTGGTGACGCGCCAGGGGGTCATCGGCGTGATCCAGGTGATCAACCGCCGCGACGGTCCCTTCAGCGCCGACGACTTGGCGTTTCTCGAGGCGCTCGCCGGCAGCGTCGCGGTGGCGATCGAGAATGCGCGCCTGTACGCAAGGGTGCGGGAGTCGGAGGAGATCCTGCGCGCACAGGTCGGAGCGCTGCGCCGCGAGCAGGCGCGGCGAGACCGCTTCGGCGACATGATCGGCAGCGGTTCGGCGATGGCCGAGGTGTTCCGGTTCATGGAGAGCGCGGCCGCATCGCCGATCGCGGTGCTGATCGAAGGCGAGACCGGGACCGGCAAGGAGCTGGTGGCGCGCGGCATCCACCGCGCCAGCGCCCGCGCCGACGCCCCCTTCCTGGCGGTCAACTGCGCCGCCGTGTCGGAGACGCTGTTGGAGAGCGAGCTCTTCGGCCACCGGCGCGGCTCGTTCACCGGTGCGACGCAGGACCACCGCGGCCTCTTCGAGGCGGCGGCGGGCGGTACGGTCCTGCTCGACGAAGTGGGGGAGATGCCCGGCGCCATGCAGGCCAAGCTATTGCGGGTTCTGCAGGAAGGCGAGGTGGTGCCGGTGGGTGACACGACGCCCCGCCCCGTCGATGTGCGCGTCATCTCGGCGACGAACCGCGACCTCGGTGCCGAGGTCGCGCGGCAGGGCTTTCGCTCCGATCTCTACTACCGCCTGGCGGCGTTTCCCATCCTGCTGCCGCCGCTGCGCGAGCGCCGCGAGGACATCCCGTTGCTCGCCGAGCGAATCCTCAAACACGCCGCCGAGCGGCACCACAAGGAGATCGACGGGCTCGCCCCCGAGGCCCTCGAGCTGCTGGTGCCCTTCGACTGGCCCGGCAACGTGCGCGAGCTGGAGAACGAGCTCGAGCGCGCCGTGGCCCTGGCGCGCGGCGGCGAGACCATCGGCCCCGGACACCTGTCGGCGAAGCTGCGCCGGACCGGGGCCGGCGGCGCCACGACGCAGCGACCGCCGGAGGAGCCGGCGCCGCGCGCGGCGACGGTGCCGCTGCGGGAGGCGAGAACCGAGTTCGAGGTGATCCACATCCGCCGCGCCCTGGAGGAGAACGAGCGCAACGTATCGCGCACCGCCCGGGCGCTCGGCATCTCCCGCGTCATGCTGCAAAAAAAGATGAAAGAGTACGGGTTGAGAGAGGAGGGCGGGGGGCGCGGGCGATGAGCCGGTGAGTGCTCTGCGCGCGAGGACCGCTCCTTCGCGCCGCAAGTCGACGAGAGTGCCACTTCCTGCGCTTTCTCGGTCGCATGCTGGCGCTGCCGATTCCCACCGTGGCGGCGATGAACGGCCACTCCTTCGCCGGCGGCGGCATGTTCGCGCTGGCGCACGACTACCGCGTCATGCGTGCCGACCGCGGCTTCTTCTGCCTGCCGGAGGTCGACATCCAGCTGCCGCTCGCCCCTGGCATGCAGGCGCTGATCGGCGCCAAGCTCGACGCCGCGACCCGCCGCGACCTGATTCTCAGCGGCCGCCGCATCGGCGGCGGCGAAGCGGCGGCGCTGCGGGTCGTCGACGAGTCGGTCCCCGCCGGCGAGGTGCTCTCCGCTGCCGTCGCTCGCGCTGCGGCGCTGGCGAACAAGAGCCGCGCCACCTACGGTGCGTTGAAGCGCGGTCTGTATGTCGAGGCGATCCGCCTCCTCGGCGAGGCGGAAATCTGAGTGCGGGTTGTTGGGTTGTTCGTGTTGCCCGCGGGCTGCGCGCGATCGTTCGGCGAGAAACTTTTTGAACAGGCTGCGGCTCAGGCTTAGGCTGAGGCTGAGGATCCGCTTGCTCGAGGCTGAGCCTGAGCCCGAGCCTGAGCCTCAGCCTGTTCCGAAAGTCCGTGTGTTTCTCAGCTCGAATGATCCGGCGTAGCCCGGGGACGACACGAATAGCGAACAACTTGCCTCATTCGGCGAGATTGGCGGCGATGGCCTGGTGGACGTCCCGCTGCAGCTCGCTCGAGATCTGCTCCAGGGCCTTGCTCATGGCGGCGACGGTGGCGGCGGTCGCCTTGCCGTCGCAGGGCCGGTCGGCGGAGTAGGCGCGGTTCAGCAAGACGCGGTCTCGCCTGCCGCGCCGGCGGTGGACGGCGATGCGCAGCTCGAGATGCGCGCTGCACCCGTCGGTCAGGCGCTCCTCGATCGCGCCGATGCGCCCCGCCAGATCGTAGTCGCTCGGCAGCAGGGACGGGCCCTCCTGCACGAGGCGGTACGCTGCCGAGGCCGACAGATCGCGGGCCAGCAGATCGGTCACCATGCCGCCAGGGTCGGTGACCCAGTGTTGATAGGGGTAGGAGCCGATGTCGTAGGCGCTGTCGCGGTAGACGATTCCCTGGCCCGCGTACGCGGAGGCGACCTGCAACGGCACGACGCGCAGCACCACCGGCAGCGGTGTCAGCCCGAGAGCGGGCGGGTCGTAGGCGAGGGTGTACTCCCGCACCTGCGGCGGCTTGACGGACAGGCTGGCGCAGCCCGCGAGGGCCAGCAACAGCGACAGGGCGACGGTGGCGCGCGGCATGGCCGTGGTCAGCGCTTGTCCTCGGCCGGGCGCCGCGACGGCGGCGGCGGCGCAAACAGCAGGCGCGAGGGTTGCTGGCGCACCTCGGTGCTCAGGTTCTCCAGGTTGCCCATCACGCGGTTGAGCCGCTCGACGCTGACCTGGAGGTCGAACACCAGCTCGCGCGCCGAGCCGGCGAGATCGTCGACCTTCCCGACCACGTCGCGGATCTGCTCGCCCGTACCGTTTCGGTTGAGGTCGGTGAAGAGCTTCTCCGCCTGTGCCGTGGCCTCCTCCAGATGCTTCACCGCCGGCTCGAGCTCGACGCGCGCCGTCATGTCCTCGACATTGTGCGTGACGCGCGCGGCCGATTCCGAGGCCTCGGCCAGGTTTCCCAGGATCCGGGGAATGCGCTCGTCGCGCAGCACCAGGTCGGCGGCCTGCAGCGTCGTCCGAGCATCGGCCGAGATCCCCGCCAGGTCGACGCTCATCACCTTGTCGTAGATGTCCTGCAGGGCGTCCGTGACGGCCTTGAAGCTCGACGGGGTCGCCGGGATGTACGGATAGGGCGGCTTGAAGTTCAGCTTGGGCGATTCCTGCAGCGACTCGCCGCTGTGGCGGTCGATCTCGACGTAGCGCAGGCCGGTGATCCCGGCGAGCTGCAACGAGGCGCGTAGCGTCTCGTCCTCGCGCACCGACTCGGCGAACTCCGTGTCGATGCTCATCACCACCTGGATGAGGTCGCCGTCCGGCGCGATGTCGATGTGCTCCACCCGTCCGGCCGGGACGCCGCGGTACTTCACCGCCGCGCCGGGCTCGAGGCCCTGCACGGATTCGGAGAAGTAGGTGACCATGAGACTGGTGTCCTCCAGCCAATGACTGGCGCCGAGCCAGATCGCGGTGGCGACGCCGATCACCGTCGCGGCGATGGCGAAGGTACCGACTCTCAATTTGCGCGCTTCCGTGGCCACTCAACGTCTCCCGAGGCTCGTTCTCTGCTTTCCGTTGATCACGTCGCCGCCGGCCCTTCAATGCCTGCGCGGCTCGCGGTTGAAGAAGGCGTGCACGCGCGGGTCCTCGCTGTGCTCGCGCAGCTCGTGCGGATCGCCCTCCGCGATGATGTTCTTGGTCTCCGCGTCGAGCATGATCACCCGGGTGGCGATGGTGAAGATGCTGGACAGCTCGTGCGACACGACCACCATGGTGGTGCCCAGGCTGTGGTTGAGCTGCACGATCAGCTCGTCGAGCTCGGCCGAGATGACCGGGTCGAGGCCGGCCGACGGCTCGTCGAAGAACAGGATGCTCGGATCGAGGGCGACCGCGCGCGCCAGCGCCGCGCGCTTCTTCATGCCGCCCGAGAGCTCGGCCGGGAGCAGGCCCTCGGCCCCGGTCAGCTTCACCATGCTCAGCTTCATGCGCACCAGCAGATCGATGGTCTCGCGCGGCAACGCGGTATACTCCTGCAGGGGCAGCGCGACGTTCTCGCCCAGCGTCATCGAGCCGAACAGCGCGCCGCCCTGGAACGTCACCCCCATCCGTTGCTGGATGCGGCGCAGCCCGTCCTCGTCCTCGCGCGTCAGGTCGTCGCCCTCGACGAAGACGCGTCCGCTCGCCGGCCGTTGCAGGCCGATCATGTGGCGCAGCAGGGTGGTCTTGCCGCAGCCCGAGCCGCCGACGATGACGAACACCTCGCCGCGCCGCACGTCGCACGAGACGTCGTTGAGGATGACGCGGTCGCCGTACTTGGCGGTCAGGCGCTCGACCCGGATTACCGGTGCGCCCCCGTCGCCGTCACCAGTCATGGAACAGCACCGTGAAGACCGCGTCGGCGACGATGATCAGGAAAATGCCGGAGACGATCGCCGACGTCGTGCTGCGGCCCACGCTCTCGGCGCCGCTGCGGGCCTGGAGGCCGCGCATGCAGCCGATCTGCGCGATCAGGAGGCCGAAGACGACGCTCTTGATCAGCCCCGAGTAGACGTCCCAGGTGGTCATCGAGATGCGCATCTGCCGCAGGTAGACCTGCGCCGGCAGATCGAGGCCGGCGACGGCCACCACCATTCCGCCGAGGATGCCGCACAGGTCGGCGAACAGGGTCAGGCAAGGGAGCATGGTCACCAGGGCGACGACCTTGGGCGTGACCAGGAAGCGGGTCCGATCCAGGCCCATCGCCGCCAGCGCGTCGACCTCCTCCCCCACCTTCATGGTGCCGATCTCGGCCGCGAAGGCGGCTCCGGACCGACCCGCGGCGATGATCGCGGTCATCAGCGGGCCCAGCTCGCGCACGATGGAGAGACCGACCAGGTTGGCGACGTAGATGTCGGCGCCGAATTGGGTGAGCTGCACGGCGGCCTGGAAGGCGGTGATCAGCCCCATGAGGAAGGAGATCAGGGCGACGATCGGTAGCCCCCCCACACCGGCGCGCTCCATGTACGCCCAGGTGTCGCGCCAGCGCATGCGGCGCGGCCGCAGCACTGCCTCGCCCAGGCCGATCATCATCTCGCCGGTGAAGACGACGAATTCGTGCGCCCCGGCGGCGGCCTGCAGGACCGCGTCGCCGACCTGTTGGACCAGGCCGGGCGGCACCGGCGGCGGCGGCGGCGGCCGCAGCAGCGCCTCCTGGTCGATCAGCTCGAGGAAGCCGTCGATGTCCGGGGTCGAGCTCGCGATGTGCAGATGGCCCCCGCCCGCCTCGACCTGCTGGCGCAGCCGGATGATGACGGCGCCGCCACCGCTGTCGAAGTACTCGACCCCCGACAGATCGAGAGACAGGTCGCGGCCGCCGGACGGCAGGCTGGCGGCGATCTCGTTCAGCAGCTCCTGCGCGTTGTTCACCGTCACCCGCCCGCGCAGGGCCACGGTCACGGCGCCGTCCCGCGCCTGCGTCTCCAGCTGGTAGTCTCGGTCCGCGGCCACTTCGTTTTCCTTATCATTCCGGCCGCGGCGGCGCGACAAACCGAGATCCGGCAGCCGAGGGAGGAGTGCGCGGCTGTTGTTGTGGTGCAGGCGTCCCGCCTGCACGGGGGGTGAGGGGAGCGGCCCTGGGGGCCGCCGTGCAGGCCGGAGGCCCGCACCACAATGGGGCCGACCGCCAGGTCCGGAGACAAACCGGTTCCTTGTATCAACGGGGAGGCGGAGGGGCTCCTGATCTCCGAGTGAGATTGCGGAATCCCGCCGGACGCACCCCGGCGCCCCTCGGGTGGACCCCCGTTGTCGGTGCGGGACTCGTGGCGCGGCGCCCGCCGTTGCCCGGCGGCCCCTTTCGCTGCATGTTGGACGGCGAGGAGGGACGGCGATGCGACTCGAGGGCAAGGTGGCGATCGTGACCGGAGGGGGATCCGGGCTGGGGCGCGCCGGCGCCCTGGCGCTGGCCAGGGAAGGGGCGCGGGTCCTGGTGGCGGATCTGAACGGGGAGACGGCGGCGGAGACGGCGGCGCGGATCGCGCAGGCCGGCGGCTCGGCGAAGGCCTTCGCCGCCGACGCCGGCAGCGCCGCCGACGCCGAGCGCACGGTGCGCGCCGCGGTCGGCGAGTTCGGCGCGCTGCACGTTCTCTACAACAACGCGGGCATCGCCATTCCCTTTCAGGACGGCTTCACCCCCGCCGTCGAGCCGGAGGTGTGGGACCGCGTCATCCGAATCAACCTGTCGAGCGTCTTCTACTGCTCGAAGTACGCCATTCCGGAGATCGCCGCGGCGGGCGGCGGGACGATCATCAACACCGCCTCGTCGATGGCGCACCTGCCCCTCGGCGGCCTCGACGGCTACGCGGCGTCCAAGGGCGGCGTGGCTATGCTCACCAGATCCATGGCGGTCGGCTGCGGGGCGATGAACATCCGGGTAAACGCCATCAGCCCGGGCTATGTCGACACGCCGATGAACGCCCTCATCTTCGGCAACGAGGAGATGAAGGAGCGCTTTGCGAAGGGCCATGCCACCGGCTTGCAGACGCCGGAGGAGATCGCGGACCTCGTCGTCTTCCTGGCCAGCGACGAGTCGCGCAGCCTGACCGGCGCGGTCCTCAACTGCGATCGCGGCTGGACGGCGTTCAAGCAACCGCGGTGAGGCAAGGTTGTTAGGGTGTCAAGGGTTAGGGTGTTAAGGGGTTGAGGGGTTGGGGATGAACACTGCGGTCGCGCCGGTGACGCGACCGCCTTCCCTCCCCGAACAGCCTAACCCCTAACACCCTAACACCCTGCCTCTCGACAGCTTGCCTTTTTCAGCCGGAAGAGGCCGGCGGCGAGCAGCAGCAGGGCGAGGCCGGCGAGGCCAGCCGGACTCGCCGCCGGGCCCGTCGACGTGCAGGACTGAGCGCCGAGGCAGTCCGGGTCGGCGCAGTCGACCAGCCGGTCGCCGTCGTTGTCGACCTTGTCGTCGCAGATCTCGTGGCCCGGCAGCTGTTGATTGTTGCCGAAGCCGTCGGTGTCGGTCTGCACGTCGTTCACGTCCGTCACGAAGCCCGCCGCCCCCTTGCCGAAGCCGGTTCCGGTCGCCGTTCCCATGAACACGATGAGCTGGCAGTCGGGGCTCGCCGACCCGGTGCAGCTCCCGCGCAGCACGAAGCCGTCGGGAGTCGCCTGGCTGGCCGGGTTTCCGACCACCGTGCCGTTGGTATCGTCGAGGGTCACCTGCTGATCGGTGACCTCGCCGGTGTCGGTCGGGTCGAGGGAGGACGTGCGGCCGTCCGACACCACCGGCGGCAATGGCGAGGCGGGCGACGGAAAGACCAGCGTGTTGCCCTGCACGGTGCAGCTCGTGACGCCCGACATGGCGAAGCGGCTGACGCTGATCTCGTACGCGGCGGGAACCGAGACGTCGCTGGTGCCGACCGTCTTGATGGCGACGCAGGAGCCGCCGCAGTCGGCGTGCGCGGGTTGGCGCTCACCTTGACGCCGCCCGGCAGGACGAGAATGCCGGCGCCGCCCGCGGCGGCGGGGTCGAACTGCGGGGGCGTGCAGGTGCCGACCAGGTTGGCGTTGGTCGTGAAGTTGGTGAGGATGGCGGTGCGTTTGGCGTTGGAAAGGATCGGGCCGCCCACCGCCACGGCCGTCTGCACCGGCTCGGCGGAGTTCTCCACGCACGAGTTGGCGGCGTCCTGGGAGAGTGCGACGCTGGTGACCCGGGTGCGCGTCACGTTCGTCTTGAGGAGCATGTAAACCGTGTGGTCGTTCGAAACGCAGGCCTCGCTGTTGAGACCGGCGCGCGCCTCGCCGGCGGCGACGAGAAGCAGCAGCAGGGCGGCCGCCAGCCGCGGCCAGACGAGGCGCGGGCGCGTGGCGGAAAAGCGGGGCGCCGGGCCGCAACGGACGTTCGTGAGCGGGCTGGGCTTCGCATTCGGCATGGCCATGTCGATCCTCCGAGCCTCCGGCTCTCTCCGAGCTCAAGCTAAGGAGGCGAAAAACTCCGGCCGGTGACGGGTGGACGCTACCACACGACGCCCGAGGCCGGGAAGGGTCTATTTCGCGGAAACGCTCCTCCGCACCGGTCGCTGGCCACCGGCCACCGGTTGCGCTGCCATGGCACCCGGCACTGCAGCACCCCAGCACTGCATCAATGCCGGCTCTCAGATGACGCCGTCGGCCCGCAGGCCGTCGATCTCGCCGGCGCTCAGGCCGAGCAGGCCGGCGTAGATCTCCTCGTTGTGCTCGCCGAGCTTCGGGGCGCCGCGCGCGATGCGGCCGGGGGTCGCCGACAGACGCGGGTAGACGGCCGACATGCGCAGCGGGCCGACGGTCGGGTCGTCGACGGTGACGATATCGCCGCGCGCCCGGTAGTGCGGATCGGCGGCGATGTCGGCGATGCTGAAGGCGCGGGTGACGGGCACCTTCGCGTCGAGCATGATCGCCTCGATCTCCGCCGCCGTGTGCCGGCGGCACCAAGCGGCGACGATGTCGTTGATCTCGTCGCCGTGCTCGGCGCGCCGGCCGAGAGAGCTGAAGCGCGGATCGGAGAGAAGATCCTCCCGTCCGATGGCACGCGCCAGGCGCGGGAAGAGGCCGTCGCCGGCGGCGACGATGCAGATGTACTGGCCGTCCGCGGTCTCCCAGTTGTCGAGCGGCGCCGAGTTGCGCAGCCGGTTGCCCTCGCGCTCGCGCACCAGGCCGAGCTTGTCGTAGGCGGGCAGGGTGTGCTCGAGAATGCGAAACACCGATTCGTACAGCGCCAGGTCGACCCACTGGCCGCGGCCGCCGCGCGCGTCGCGGTGGTAGAGGGCGATGACGATCGCCAGGGCGTTGAAGATCGCGGTCAGGTAATCGGAGATGATGATCCCGGGGCGCACCGGCGGCCGGTCGCGATAGCCGGTCAGGTAGAGCAGGCCGCCGAAGCCGATGCCGTTGCGGTCGAGGCCGGGTCGATCGCGGTAGGGGCCGTCCTGACCGTAGACGGAGGCGCGGGTGAGGATCAGATCGGGGTTGATGGCCGAGAGGACCTCGTACCCGAGCCCCCAGCCCTCGAGCGTGCCGGGCTGGAAGTTCTCGACCACGACGTCCGCCTCCCGTACGAGCCGCTTGAACAGCTCCTGCCCGCGCGGCGTGCGCAGGTCGAGCGTGATCGACTTCTTGTTGCGGGCTTCCACCGCCCACCACAGCGAGTAGCGCTCCGCGAACGGGCCGATCGAGCGCATGAAGTCGCCGGTTCCCGGCAGCTCGACCTTGATCACCTCGGCGCCGAAGTCGCCGAGCAGCGTCGCGGCGAAGGGCGCCGCGATCCTGGTGCCGATGTCCAGGAGGCGCACTCCGTTCAGCGGCAGCTCGGCGCCGGAATCCATGTTCTCTTCATTGAGAATTGCGCCCGAAAAAGCAAAGAGGAGCCGAGCAGCGGCCGGCATCCGGAAGCTTGGCCGACGGTTTGCTCTCTCCCCATCGATCGTGGCATTGACCACCTCGCCGGCCGGGGAGCCGCCGGCCAGCGACAAAGAGGGAAGGAATCGCGATGGGCATTCACGAAACGCTGTCGAGGGAGTTTCTCAACGTCGTCGAGGAGGCCGCCGTCGCCTGTGCTCGGACGATGGGGCAGGGGGACCGCCACCATTCCGACGCGGTCGCGGTCGAGGCGATGCGCAAGGCGATGGACAGGCTGCGCATGCGCGGCACGGTGGTGATCGGCGAGGGAGAACGCGACGAGGCGCCGATGCTCTTCATCGGCGAGAAGGTCGGGACCTGGAACGACGGCGACCCGGAGGTCGACATCGCCGTCGATCCGCTCGAGGGCACCAACCTGTGCGCCACCGGATCGGCGAACGCCATCGCCGTGCTCGCCGCGGCCAACCGCGGCGGCCTGCTGCACGCGCCGGACTGCTACATGGAGAAGATCATCGTCGGCCCGTCGGCGCGCGGACACGTGCACCTCGACGCGACGGTGGACGAGAACCTGAAGGCGATCGCCAGGGCCCTCGGGCGCGCGGTGAAGGATCTGGTGGTGATCGTTCTCGACCGGCCGCGACACGAGCAGCTCATCGACGACATCCGCAGCGCCGGGGCACGCATCAAGCTGATCAGCGACGGCGACCTGTCGGCCGGTATCAGCGCCGCGGTGCGGCGCACCAACGTACACGTCGTGATGGGCACCGGCGGCGCGCCCGAGGGTGTGCTCACCGCCGCCGCCCTGCGCTGCCTCAACGGCGGCATGGAGGCTCGCCTGGTGATGACGAAGGAGGGCCAGCAGGAGCGGATGCGGGAGATGGGCATCACCGACATCAACCGCATCTACACCGAGCGCGACCTGGCGCCTGGCCCGGACATCATGTTCGCCGCCAGCGGTGTCACCGATGGAAGCTTCATGCGCGGCGTGCGCTTCTTCGGCCACGGCGCCCGCACCAGCTCGCTCCTGATGACCCTGAACGAGCACCTCATCCGCTTCGTCGACAGCGTCAAGCTCGACGGCGACCCGAACGTGGTGGTCGAATTCTGAAGCCTCCGTGGCCCGGACCGGCTTTGCCCATCAATTCGAGCTGTCGGTGCGGCGGCCGAAGGTTGTCAGGTTGTTGGGTTGTTTGTTGTTGGTTCTCAAGGCTCCAACAACCAACAACCTAACAACGAACAACCTGGCGGGGCGGCTGGGCGGAGTGTTGGGCAAAGCCCGGTCACCGGTCGCCGGCCACGCCTCTCTTCCGCGTTGACTTACGCGAGCGGCTCGATTTAGGTTGCTAGGTCTGGAGGGGATTTTTCGATGCGATCGCAGGCGAAGAAGATTCTGGTCATCGGCGGAGCGGGCTACGTCGGCTCCGTGCTGGTCGAGGAGCTGTTGAAGCGCGGCTACGCCGTTCGCGTCTTCGACCGACTGATCTACGGCGATCAGGGCCTGCGCGAGGTGCGGGATCGGGTCGAGGTGTCGATGGGGGACATGCGGGCCGTCGACCCCTCCGTGTTCAAGGACGTCGCCGCGGTGATCAACCTCGGCGGCATCTCCAACGACCCGACCGCGGAGTTCAATCCCGACGCCAACTACGAGATGAACACCATCGCCACGGAGCAGCTCGCGACGCAGGCCAAGAAGGCCGGCGTGCGCCGCTACCTGTTCGCGTCGACCTGCTCGATCTACGACCAGGGCGTCGAGGATCCCGAGGCCGATCTGATCCTCGACGAGACCGCCGAGGTGAGCCCCCGCGCCGCCTACTCGAGCTCGAAGTTCGAGGCGGAGCAGCGCCTGCTGCCGATGATGGACGACGACTTCTGTCCGGTCGTGCTGCGCAAGGCGACGGTCTACGGCTGGTCGCCGCGCATGCGCTTCGACCTGGTGGTCAACACGTTTCTCAAGGACGCCCTGACGCGCGGGCGCATCACCATCCACTACGGCGGCGAGATGTGGCGGCCGCTGGTCGACGTCCGCGACGTCGCGCGCGCCTACATCGCCTGCCTGGAAGCCGACGAGGTCAAGGTGCGCGGGCAGATCTTCAACGTGATCTTCCGCAACATGCGGATCTCCGAGCTGGCGCTGCGGGTCAAGGAGACGCTTGCCGAGCAGGGGGTCAAGATCGAGATCGTCCCGGCGTACAGCTATCAGGGGGTCCGCAACTACCGCGTCTCGGCGCGCAAGATCGCCAGCGTGCTCGACTTCCATCCGGTGGTCGACATCGAGGAGTCGGTGACCAACGCGCTCGAGAAGCTGCGCGGAATGAGCTTCTCGGAGTTCGAGGACCCGCGCTACTACAACATCCGCTGGCTGAAGCTGCTCGAGGAGGCGGAGAAGGTCCTCGACGCGCCGGGGGCGCTGTTCGGCATCCCGGGACGGACCGAGCGGCCGGGCACCGTGCGGCCCCTGCGCGGAGTGAGCTGAACGCAGGCGCGGCCGGTTGCCGTCCCGGGATCGGAAAGCCGGGCCGCGGCGCGATCCGGTCCGTCCGTCGAAACGCTGCATGGAAGCGAGCCCGGCCCTCCGCGTCTGGCGGGACGATCCGCAGTACCGCCGCCAGGCCGAATCGGAGGCGGAGTTCTGGCGCAAGCAGCATCCGTCTGGTCTCGAAGCCGTCGAGAAACAGCAGGAGGAAGGGCCGGTAGACCGCTACCACAACCAGCGGTTCTCGGGCGATCCGACCGTTCCTTGGTACGAGACGATCGCGCGTCGCAGGGCCTTCCGACGCGGCGCCATCCTGGGCACGAGCTCGTTGGTTCTCGAGTCGCGCATCCTGGAGGACAACCCGACGCTGCACGTCACCTTCTTCGACATTTCGGAAGGAGCGCTGGAGCGGAGGCAAGAGCTGCTGGGCGGGCGCTACCCGGGACGGGTCGACACGCGAGTCGCGGACCTCAACTTCGTGGAGCTGCCGTCCGCTGCCTACGACCTGATCGCCAGCTCCAGCACGATCCACCACGTGACCAATCTCGAGCACCTCGCCGCGCAGGTCAATCGAGCGCTGGTGGACGGCGGATACTTCTTCCTCGAGGACTACGTCGGAGAGCCCCGCTTCCAGTTCGCCGCCGAGAAGAAGCGCGTGTACCAACAGATCGTCAATCGGGACCAAGCCCGGCGTGGCGCTCCGGTCACCGGCCTGATCTGGCTCGACACCAGCGACCTCAGCCCCTTCTGCGGTGTCCGGTCCGACGAGATCCTGCGCGTCCTCGCGGCTCACCTCGACGAGGTCGACGTGAGGCGGGCCAGCACCCTGGTGACTCCGCTCCTGCGCAGCCGTCTGGCGCAAGACCTTGCAGATTCCCCCTGGATCTCCGACGCCTGGGTGGCGAGGGCGTCGCGATGGCGGCTGTGGAAGGGGTACCTGAGGAAGCGGATCTTCGGCCGGTTCCCATCGCAGCAGACCCTTCTGCCGCCGGACTTCCTGCACGAGCTATTCGTCGTCGGCGACGTCCTGGCCGACGCCGGCATCCTCGAGCCGGGGCTCGCCTTCGCCACCTACCGGAAGAGAAACGGCCGCTGCTGACCGGACGTCAGGCCGGCTTGCGCGCCGCCGCCACCAGGGCCATTCCCCAGCCGGGGCGGAGGCGTTTCTCGCGGCGCAGCCACGGCAACGCCAGGTTGGCGAGGCGAGTCCGCGAGGGCGGCACGGTGTGACGCTCGAGAAGGCGTGAGTCCAGGTACCAGAGCAAGGCGCCCGGCAGGTTGAAGTAGTCGAGCTCCTCGATCTCCAGGCCCTGGGCGCGCAGCTTTCTCTCGACCTCGTCGCGCTCGTAGCGGCGCCGATAGCCGCAGGCGCGGTCGAGCTCGCCGTAGAGCCGGTGCAGGGCGGGGACATAGAGCACCAGGCGGCCGCCCGGTGCGAGCAGCGCGACCAGCGAGCCGAGCGCGCGATCGTCGTCCTCCAGGTGCTCGAGCGTGTTCGGACAGAGAACCGTGTCGAAGCGCTGATCGACCAGACCGCCGAGCGTGGGATCGTTCCAGTCGAGGTGGCGGACCTCCATGTTGTCGAAGCGTTCGTAGCCGTGACGCAGCATCTCGACCGACTGCTCGTCGCTGTCCGCCACCACGACGTGCGGGCGCTGGCGCAGGAAGCGCGTGTAGCTGCCGAGGGCGCTGCCGACCTCGAGCACGCGGTCGCCGACGTACGGGGAAAGGCGGGTCCACACGCACTCGTGATAGCGGCGCATGGTGTGCAGCCGCCGCAGCGTCCGGTACTCTTCGTCGACCCGCGCCAGGTCGTCGATCAGGGCGTGCCGGAAGATCGTCCAGATGGCCGTGAACCCGTCCCGCCAGCCGATCTTCTTGCCTTCCCAGTACTCGCGTCCGTGGTAGCTGATCGGCACCTCGTAGACGCGGCAGCCGAGCCGGGCGACCTTGGCCGTGATCTCCGGCTCGATGCCGAAACGGTCCGAGGTCAGGTGCAGACGGCGCAGCACGTCGGCGCGGAACACTTTGTAGCAGGTCTCCATGTCGGTCAGGTTCAGGTCGGTGCACAGGTTGGAGAGGGAGGTCAGCAGCGAGTTGCCCACGGCGTGGCGGAAGAACAGGACGCGGTGCACCCCGCCGAGGAAGCGCGACCCGAAGACGACGTCGGCCCGCCCCTCGACGATCGGCGCGATCAGGGTCGGGTACTCGGCCGGGTTGTACTCGAGGTCCGCGTCCTGGATGAGGGCGACGTCGCCGCTCACCTGCTCGATGCCTGTGCGGATCGCCGCCCCCTTGCCGGCGTTGCGCGGATGGTGGAACAGGCGCAGCCGGTTCATCGGATCGTCGCCGGCGCCGGCCGCCAGGTCGCGGAGCAACTCGCCCGTTCCGTCGGTGGAGGCGTCGTCGACGACGATGATCTCCTTGCGGATCGGCACGGCGCGCACCCGTTCCAGCAGAGTGCGCACGGTGACCCGCTCGTTGTAAACGGGCACGATGACGGACAGCAGGATGTCCTTGGGCATGGCCGCGCACTGTAGCAGCCCGTGCAGCGGCGGGACAGCCGCGGTCCGCGGACGGGCAGATGTTATCGGCAATTCAACGAATTTAACGGCGAAATTAACGCCAGTCCTACGTGGAGCCGAAATCGTTCGCACATTCGAGGAAGACCCCGCACCCGTCGACGCGACCAGTGCAATCAACATCGGGACGCAGTGACGTCATGTCGGACAGCGTGAACCATATCGAACCGGATGCGGATTGCTCGACCGATTCCTCCGGCAGAGGATGTCTCTCTACGATGCGGACGGTCGCGTCACGGCCAGGAAGGAGTACGCAGCCGGCGGAGCCCTGATCCGCTCCGAGAAGCACTGCTACGACGCGGTCGGCAACATCGAGAAGAAGCTGCTGGCCCCTGGCGCTACGTGCGGCTCGCCGGGAAGCGATTTCGAGAGCTACACGTACGACAACGAATACCGGCTGGCGACGACCTCCCCGGGCTACAGCTTCGGCTACGATGCCGTAGGGAACATGACCGTTGCCGTGTGCCCGGAACTGGAGGCATTGCGCTACGAGTACGATGCCGATAATCGATTGCAGAGGGTGATGGGCTATTTCGACGGTGAGACCGTGTACCAGTTCACCTACGACGAGAACGGAAACCGGATCGAGAAGCGGGACGGCTCGGGGGCCCTGCTGGAGAGCTACGTCTACGACGCGAAGAACCGACTCGTGGAGCTGGACGCGGGAGGCCAGGTCACCCACTACGAGTACGACCCCTACGACTACCGCATCTCGCAGGAGACGAACGGCGAGAAGATGCTCTACTTTCTGGACGGCGAGAACATCGAGTCGATCTACGACGGTCGCGGCAAGCCGAAGGCCACCTTCCTGCGCGGTGCGGTGACCGACGAGATCATCGCCGCCTATCACTACGACGACCGCGGTCAGAGGCAGTTCTACACGTACTTCCACGACGGCGTGACCTCGGTCACGGCGCTCGCCGACCACACCGGCGCGATCAAGCAGACCTACACCTACTCCCCCTTCGGCCAGGACCTCGCCAGCACCGGCTCCACCCCGAACACCCTGAAGTACACGGGCCGGGAGCAGGACCCATCGGGTCTCTACTACTACAGGGCCCGATATTACGATCCGAGCGTAAGGCGGTTCTTGAGCGAGGATCCGCTGGGACTCGCCGTTTCATTTTCACTTCGACAGAACTCACTCTGGGATTCGTGGGTGCTGGCTATGCAACGGTTGGCTCTGTAGCATGCGGGGAGGCTGGTATGCGGAGGGCGGCGTGCTCCTTGATCTTGAGACGCGGAAGATCTCCACTATCTTCTGTTCCGAAGGCGGCACGTGCGCCTCGCCGGGAAGCCACTTGGAGAGCTACACGGCTCGACGAGAGCCACAAGCTGGACATCGAGCGGTTCTGAGGAGGTGAGCCAGCGGAAGGTTGTTGGTCGTTGGGTTGTTGGTTGTCGGTGATCCACCCGACGAGCCAACGACCGCCAAACCGGTGACGGCAGGCTTTGCCCGGCGGCCGCCAACCGTGCCGCGGGGTCGTCGGTCCGCGAAAGGCCTGCCCCCGCGAACGCATGGGGCGTAGAGCCACCTCGTGATCCGGGGAAAAGGGGGAGGGATGTTGCGCCGAGCGGCGAAGGACAGCGACGTGCTGGCCGTCCTCCTGCTGTTCGGCAGCGCGCTATGCGACGCGGCGTTCGCTGCGATTCGCGCCTTCGAGCGATTCAAGCGCACCTACCGGGCCTATCTCGAAGAGGTCGAACATGGTCGACCGTGAACGGGTGCTGGCGAAGCTCGACGAGATGCGCGGTTACGTGGGCGAGCTGCGCAGCATCGCCCCCGCGACGTTCGAGGAGTACGAACGCATCGCCACGAAACGCGCCTGCGAGCGGAGTTGAGCGGCTTTCACGGCGATCCGGCCGACCGGATCATTGTGGCGACGGCCTTGAGGGTCTCTGAGGGACGATGGTACGTTGCGGACGAAGCTCGCACCCGTGGGCGGGTGTCGGACGAATCGTACCATCGTCCCTTTGTACCCCTCCCCATTGTCATGCGGCGGAGACCTTCCTCGGTTTGATCTCCGCCGCGATCGCGCGCGCCGTAGACAGAGTCTTGAGATCGTACGCGGTCTGCAGGTTCAGCCAGAACTCGGGGCTCGTCCCGAAGTAACGGGCAAGCCGGGCCGCAGTGTCCACCGTGATGGCGCGCCGTTGGAGCACGATATCGTTGACGCGCGAGGCCGGCACACGGATCGCCTGTGCAAGCGCATGTGGTGTCATGTTGATCGGTGCGAGGAACTCCTCGCGCAGCACTTCGCCCGGATGGATGGCGCGCATTCGATTTCGAGGCATCAATTCGTTCTCCTCTCGTTCAGTGGTAGTCCGTGATCTCGACATCTTCGGGCGCATCCGTCCAGCAAAAGCAGACCCGCCACTGCCGGTTGATGCGGATGCTCCATTGTCCCTGACGATCACCGAAGAGCTTCTCCAGTTGGTTGCCCGGCGGTGCGCGAAGGTCGCCGATCTGCGTTGCGCTGTCGAGCATTTGAAGCTTGCGTTCCGCGGCGGCGCGAAAGGACTGAAACCGCGCCGGACACTTCCCCTCGTAAAGACCCTGAGTGTCGCGGTCCCGGAAAGTCTTGATCACGAGACTAGGGTATAGCGTCGTGCGTTTAACGTCAACCGGTATAGCCACTCCTGGTGCGAGACGAAGTGGGCGGCGATGGCCGAGTGACGTCGCCGGGCCATCTGGAGTCGTCGGCAGTAGTGTTGGTGAGGGCCGCGTAGCGGGAATTGATATAGTATGAGTCATCGCGGGCTGCCGCCTGCAGGGCGGGACACATATCGGGCGACGCCGGGTCAGGAGAATCCTCGCGGCCTGCTAGTCACGCCTGGTCGCGGTCGGGATCCTGGAGAACCATTCAGTCGTGGTAGCTGCCGGAGCTGCGCGCGTGGGCTCCGGTGCGCTTGCTGGACGGAGGATGGCTCTAGGGATACCGTCCGGGAGTGGAAAGTCGGGCGAACAAGCGGTCCGTGTGGGCTGGCGACGCGCTGCTGCACGCGGTGCGGCGTCTGAACCGCGCGCTCGGAGGGGCGCGCGCGTTCCGCGTCGGCGAAGGCCGGGTCTATGCGGAGAGCGTCGACCAGGTACTGGCCGTCCTGGCTTGGAAGGCGAATCTCCTCGAGCGCCGGGTGCGCGCGCTGGTCGAGCGCGAGGTGAAGCCGGGGATGGTCGCGGTCGACGCGGGGGCGGGGATCGGGCTCTTCACGCTCGAGCTGGCGCGCCGCGTCGGGCCATCGGGGCGGGTCTACGCGGTGGAGGCGGAGGAGCGCAACTTCCGGCTCCTGTCGCGCGCGGTCGAGGAGTCGGGTCTCCCCCAGGTCGAGCTGCGGCGCGTCGCCGCCTCCGACAACGCCGGCTGGATGACCCTCTACCTCTCGGAGGTCGATCGCCGCGACCACCGCATCTTCCAGGCCGCCGAGGAGCGGCAGGCGGTGACGCTGCGCGCGGTGCGCCTCGACGACCTCCTGGCGGACGAGGAGCACGTCGACTTCGTCCGTCTCGACCTGCAGGGCGCCGAGGTCTCGGCGCTGCGCGGCCTGCGCCGCACGCTGCAGCGCAACGCGCGGATCGGCGTGCTCTGCCGCGTCCGCCCCGCCCTCCTGCAGCGCGCCGGAGTGGCGGCGTCGATGCTCTTCGAGCCCCTGCAGGAAGCGGGCTTCTTCCCCCACGTCATCGGCCGCGACGGCACGGCGCACCCGGTCGGCGCCAGCGCCGCCTGGTCGAGCGCGCTCTCGACGCGTGGCTTTTTCGTCTACTTCAAAAGGGCAGGTTGTTAGCTGATTGAGGGGGCAGGGATTGGGGGTTGAGATCCCTCCCGTGAAACTCACCCGGCTGCGCTCGGGTTCGTAGGCAAGGGCGAAGGCTAGGGCTGAGGCTGAGAATTCGCTTGCCCAAGCCCAAGCCTGAGCCTGAGCCTCAGCCTGTTCAGGAAAGTTTCTCGCCGAATGATCCGGCGCAGCCCGGGGGCGACCCCAACAGCCAACAGCCCAACCCCTAACAGCCTGTCTTTTCATGTTTTCTTTTTCAGCTGCGCCAACACCTTGAGTGCCCCGGCGTGTTTCGGTTGCAGGCGCAGGGCGACCTGCGCCGACTGCCGCGCCTTCGCCGGCTCGCCGTTCTCGAGGAAGGCGAACGCCAGCTCGGCGTGCCAATCGGCGTTGCGCCTGTTGATCTTCAGCGCCGCCTGGTAGCGCTTGATCGCCGCCTCCCACTGCTCGTCGTGCACGGCGATGCGGGCGAGGATGTAGAGGGCCATCGGCCGCAGGGCCAGGTACTCGCCCCCGAGCTCCAGAGCGCGCCTCAGCTCCACCGCCGACTCCTCGTATCTCTTCTTCAGGTAGAGGAGCGCCCCGAGGTTGTAGTGAATGAAGGCGCCGATGCGCTTGAAGGCCTGCAGCGACTCGCCGCTGTCGTACAGGCGCTTCGCGGCCTGAAGCTGTTCCTCGGCGTCGTCGAGGCGCCCCAGGTTCATGTAGATGACACCCAGGTTGAGTCGGACGCGCGGGTTCTCCGGCGCCTTGGCCACGCCGTCCTCGTGCAGCGCGATGGCGTCTCCCCACAGGCGGGCGCGCGCCAGCGTCAACGTCGAAAAGACGACCAATGGAACGGCCGCGAGCGCGATCCAACCCGCGCGTCCCAATGCCGGAGACGTGCGCTTGCGACGCAGCCACGCGGCGATCAGGTCTCTCGCCCAGACCGAACCCAGCAGACCGAAGCCGACCAGGGGGATGTACATGCGGCGTTCGACGATCAGGTCGGCGACGGGAACCACGGACGAGGTCGGTGCCAGCACGACGAACATCATGAGAATCGCGAAGGTGAAGACGGGCTGCGAGCGCACGCTGCGCACCGCGGTGGTGACCAGGGCGGCGAGAAACGCCAGCGGGAGGAGAACGGCGGGGCTCCAGAAGGACGGCGCGAGCTTCCAGTCGTAGTCGAAGGTCTGCCCGGTGGGGACGACGACCAGCCGCAGGTAGCGGGCGATGACGCCCAGCTCGGTCATCAGGTACTGGCGCGGACCGAAGCGATCGAACCCGAAGCCGGCGGTCGACGCGTAGCTTCCGAAGTTGAACTCCGTGGCCCGTATGGCGCGGACGACGAGAAACAGCCCGCCCGCGATCAGCGGCGTGACGGACAGGGAGATCAGCCACCAGTGCGGTCGTGTCCGGCGCCAGTCGCCCCCGGCGAAGAAGCACCAGTCGTAGAGCAGCAGCAGGACCGGCAGGGTGACCGCGATCTCCTTGCTTGCCAGCGCCGCCGTCGTACACAGGGGCACCGCCGCCACCCAGAACGCGTGTCTCCGCGCCGGCCGCTGGGCGCAGGCGAGCACGTACGAGATGAGGCCGGCGAGCATGAAGGTCGCCGTCAGGATCTCGCTGCGACTGGAGACGTACGCGACCGTCTCGCTGGCCAGCGGGTGGACGGTGAACAGCGCCGCCGCCACCCAGGCGATCGCCCCGCGCTGGCGACCGTAGCGATTCACCAGCCACGGGGTGCCCAGGGTGAGCCAGGCCAGGACGTAGGTCAGCACGGCGTTCAGGCCGTGTAGCAGCACGTTGGTCAAATGGTAGGAGTACGGGCTCAGTTGGCCGACAGCGTAGTCGACCGCGAAAGAGAAATCGGTCAACGGGCGCGTGCTCATCGTGAGGAAGCGGTGCAGCGGCGTGAAGCTGGTGATGAGCGTGCTCTGCGTGATCGCGTTGGGATCGTCGAAGACGAAAGCCCCCTCGAGGCAGCTTCGGTACAGGCCGAAGGTGAGGAGCGGCAGAAGAAGGGCTGCGGCATGCCACGGCCAGGCCTGGGCGGCGGGCTCGGTCCTCTTCTTCGTGTCGTTCTTGGGGGCTGCGTTCTTCTTGCGGGCCACGGGGGAAACCCTATCTCAATAGGGGAATTTCCCTACTTGTTTCGCTCCGCACTCGACTTTGCAAGCGCAGCTCGGACGGGGACACGATCAGAGCTCGTGGTGCTCCTCGAGCTTGCGCTCCAGCAGGGCGATGGTCTGCGCCATGCGGCGGATCGAGTCGCGGTGGGACGAGATCACCAGCGAGTAGTGCAGGACGATGCCGAGAAGGAAGAGGAACGCCACCAGGAAGAGGAGCGAAGGCGGGTAGGCCACGCCGACGCCGCGCGCCACCCAGTCGAGCAGAGGCCGGTGCACCGACAGGGCGAGGAGAACCAGGCCGGCGCCGAGCCAGAGGATGGCGTAGCGGGCGTTGAGGCGGCCGCGGCGGATCGCCTCGAAGACGAAGACGATCAGCGTCGCGCAGGCGGCGACGGCGAGTAGTTGCAGAAGGTACATAGGAACGAGCCCTCCTCGTAGCTGACAACCAACAACCCAACAACCGCGCCCCTCAGTGCGGCCGCAGGCGGCCGATCAGCAGAGCCAGCACGACCTTGAGCATGTAGAAGCCGGAGTACACGGCCCCGATCGACGAGCGCCCTGCCGTGCGCGCGTACATGATCACCGGCAGCTCGCGCACCCGGCAGCCGGCGCGGGCCGCCTGGGCGAGCGCCTCCGGCTCGGGATAGTCGTCGGGGTGAGATTTCGCCAGCACCTCCAGGGCGCGGCGGTTGACTCCCCAGTACCCGCTGGTCGGATCGGTGACCCGGCTTCCGACCACCCTGCTGACGATGCCCAGGATGAAGATGCCGATGCGGCGCACGACGGTCGACTGGTAGCCCTCGCGGGCGAGGAAGCGCGATCCGACGACCACGTCCGCCTCGCCCGAGCCCAGCAGCTCGACGAAGCGCGGGATGTACGCCGGGTCGTGCTGGCCGTCGCCGTCCTGCCGGATCACGATGTCGTATCCGGAGGAGACAGCGTACAGAAAGCCGGTCTGCACCGCCGCGCCGATGCCGAGGTTGCAGGGGTGGCGCAGCACGATCGCGCCGGCGCCGCGGGCGAGCGCCGCCGTGTCGTCTTCCGAGCCGTCGTCCACCACCGCGACGTCGCCGTCGAAGTACTGGCGCGCGTTGACGATGACGCCGACGATCGAGCCGGCTTCGTTCAGCGCAGGAATCAGCAGCAGCTTGCGCATCCGTTCAGTCCTTGAGCGCGATCTCGCGCACCCCCATCCCGTAGCGACGCATCCAGCCGATCGCCTCGCCCGCACCGACCCGGCGCCGCGCCTGGATCCGGCGGCGCTTGCGCCACATCCGCGGCAGGCCGCGCCCGGCGGCGGCGAGCGAACGGAGGAGCACGCGGGCGAGCGCCGCGGCCGAGTGCGACGACGCGAACTTGCCCGCCGCGCCGCGGCCGCTCAACGCCCCCCAGGCCTGCGCCCCGAGGCGAAGGAAGGTGAAGATCGGGCTGGCGGCCAGCAAGGGCCCGGGCAGGCACTTCACCGCCACCCAGGCGCGGTTGCGTTCGACCAGGAAGGCCTTGAGCGGAGAGTAGGCGTCGGTGGCGGCGGAGTACTTGTGGTAGACGACCGCGGCGGGCACGTAGACGCAGCGCCAGCCCGCCAGCCTGCCGCGCAAGCCGAGATCGGTGTCGTCGCAATAGGCGAACAGGTCCTCGTCGAACATCCCGATGTCGGCGAGCATGGCCCGCCGCAGCAACATCGCGCAACCGCTCGGCAGCGCGATCTCCTCCTCCCGCTCGTACTGGCCGTGGTCCGTCTCCAGGCGCCCGCGCCCGCGGCTCAGGCCGTCGGCGTAGAGAAGGTGGCCGACGTTGTCGATGATGCGGCGGTCGTCGAAGGAGAGGATCTTCGGGGACAGCATCCCCGTGTTCGGATGCCGGTCGGCCGCCTCCACCAGCGCGGCCAGACAGCCCGCGTCGACCTCGGTGTCGTTGTTGAGGGCGAACAGATAGCGCCCGCGCGCGGCGGCGATTCCGGCGTTCAGACCGCCCGCGTAGCCGCGGTTCTCCGCCAGCGCGACGATCCGCAGCGAGGCGCCGAAGTCCCGGCGCGCGAGCTGCAGGGAGTCGTCCGTCGACGCGTTGTCGACCAGGACGACCTCGATTCCGGGGAGCGTCTGGCCCAACAGCGAGCGCAGGCAAACCTCGAGATGCGGTCTCCCGTTCCAGTTGATGACCAGCGCCGACACCGCGATGCGGGGGTCGTAGGCGCTCGGGCCCGGCGCGGCCTCGCCGTCCTTCGGGTGCTGCTCTGCTTCCTTTGCCAACATCGATCTCCCCGCGCCCTTCGGCGCGGACCGTGTATGTCGGTGCCGTATATATCGGGGCCGTCCCGCCGAACGCCAGCAAATGGCAGGCTGTTGGTTGTTACGCTGTCAGCTTCGCCCCCGGGCTACGGCGGATCATTCGAGCTGAGAAACGCAGGGACTGCCGGAACAGGCTGAGGCTCGAGGCTCAGGCTCGGGCTGAGGACGGTGCGCGCTTCGCGCGGTCTTTGGGATCGATCCCCAGCCTCAGCCCGAGCCCCAGCCTTTGCCTACGAACCCGGGCACAGCCCGGGCGAGTTTCAGGTCAGTGTTGCCCCCGGGCTGCGGCGGACCATTCGAGCTGAGAAACGCAGGGACTTCCGGAACAGGCTGAGGCTCAGGCTCAGGCTCGGGCTGAGGACGGTGCGCGCTTCGCGCGGTCTTTGGGATCGATCCCCAGCCTGAGCCCGAGCCCCAGCCTTTGCCTACGAACCCGGGCACAGCCCGGGCGAGTTTCAGGTCGGGCTGTTGGGTTGTTCAAGGGCGGGGCCGCCGTCGAGCGGCTCGTCGGCTGCGACGGGATACTTCCCGGCGGCGAGGCTGGCGCGGACCGTGCCGAAGACGAGGAGCCAGACGAAGCCGATGGCGGCGATGCCCTCGGGCGCCGACAGCACCCGGTAGAAACGGCCCGTGGCGGCGCGCCGAAAGAGCGGCGTGAACACGGGCGGGCTGTGCCACCAGAGGACAGCCGCGGCGAGCGCGGCCACGGCCACTACCCAGCGCCGCCAGGCGCGGGACGCCCCCGCGGTGACGCTCGCGAGCCGCGGTGACGAGGCGACCGCCCAGAGCATGACCGTCCAGGCGGCGCCGATCGCATTCAAGAGCATGTCGTTGAAGTCCAGGTAGGTGTTGGGCACGCCCGCGTAGATGACCAGGTGCTGGTAGGTCTCGTCGAAGACGCCGGCGGCGCTCGCCGCCAGCCACGCGGCTTCGGGCGGTAGACCCGCGGCGAGGAAGGCCGCGGCCAGGATCGCGAACTGGGGGAAGTGGACGAGCTCGATGTTGCTGACCAGGAGCAGCTCCTGGGCGGCGACGGTGACGGCGGCGAGGATCGCCAGGCGGACCAGCGCCGGCGGCCGCAGAAAGGCGCGCCGATTGCGCAGCGCCAGCGGCACCGCGGCGGCAGTGCCGATGGCGACGATGGCGAGCAGGGCGATTCGCTCGTAGGCGATCCTACCGATCAACGCGTACAGCGTGTCGCACAGGTTCGACAGCGGTTTGTGAAGGAACAGGTTCCCGATGATCAACGCAAAGGCGAGTGACCAGGCAAGCAGCAAGCGCCACCGATTCGTCTTCCCTCTGTCCATGGTCGTCCAGTCGCGCGCTCCGCGAAGTAGGGAGCGCGATTCCCGGCAGCAAAACATGCCCCGCCGCGCATTGAAAGCTGCCGCCGCTCGGGCACATGGTGTGACAATTTGCGGCGCTTCAGCATTACCGTTTCGCCGCAGACCCGCCAATTTCTGGACAATCAAGAGCGTAAAGCCAGCTCCGTGGCACCTCACTGCACTCTTCTCCCGGATCCGTTCGCGCCGCGTCGTCAGCCACTGCCCCGCACCCCGTGGCATGTGATTCGCTTGGATTTGGTTGCGAACGTTTTTGAAATCACGCCGCCCAGAGTATGAGATCTCCATCGCCGGCGTGTGGCGGCGGCCCCGACGGGGTCGCCGATGAGGAAAGTCGAGGATGGCGAAGATGAGCCGGTCGTTGCGAGTTTGGTGGGTCAGTCCGCTTCTGGTGTTCGGTTTGGTCGGGATGGCGTCGGCCCGGGAGACGATTCGTCCCGGCTCCGGAGTGCCCCCGACGATTCGGTACTACGAGCGAGTGCGAGGTTTTTCCTCCAGCCCAGTTCCACAGGGCGGCGGGGCAGCCGCGCGCCGCCGGGCAGGAAGCAATCGACTCGACGTGTCCTTTCGCACGCTCGGCCGCGACTTCGATCTCGATCTCGAGCCCAATGACCTGTTCGCGCCCGGCGCCGTGAACCTCTGGGTCGGCCGCGCCGGCACCGTCAGGGAAGACTCTAAAGCGACCTTCTATCGCGGCCACCTGAAGGGCGATCCCGACTCGTGGGTCCGCGTCTCCGTGCGCAACGGGGTGGTGGACGGCGTGGTCACCACGCCGGACGAGATGTACTTCGTCGAGCCCGCGGACCGCTTCTTCCGCGACGCGGCCCCCGGCGAGATGCTGGCCTATCGTCTCTCGGACACCGACTCCGACTGGACGCCCGGAAGCTGCGCGATGGAGAGTCTGCCGAACCACGGCAGCGGCGCGAAGCGACACGGTCATCGCGCGACCAGCGGCACCGCGGCGTATCAGGACCTCGCCGCCGGCCTGCAGGCGGCCGCGGCGGGATCGACCCTGCAGCGCGCCCAGGTCGGCATCGTCGCCGACTACGAGTACTTTCAGAAGTGGGGCGCCAACGCGGCGACCAAGATGCAGGACATCATGAACCAGATCGACGGCGTCTACCAGGCCGAGGTGGGAGTCACCGTGCAGGTATCGAAGACGGTCGTCTTCACCAGCTCCAACGATCCCTTCAGCGACACGACCGTCCCCAACACCCTTCTCAACGAGTTCAGCACCTACAAGAACGACAACGACAACAGCTCCGGTCAGACGCTCTACGGCACCGACCTCGCGCATCTGTTCACCGGGCGCGATCTGGATGGAAGTGTCATCGGCATCGCCTGGCTCGGCTCCCTGTGCTCGTCGTTCTACGGGGCGGGGCTGTCGCAGGACTTCACCACCAACAACAAGTCGCTGGTGCTCCTGACCGCGCACGAGATGGGGCACAACTTCGGCGCCCCGCACGACAACCAGTCCGGCTCCGCCTGCGGCTCCGAGCCCTATGGCTTCATCATGAACCCGAGCCTGAGCTCGGACCTCGCCCTCCAGTTCTCCGGCTGCAGCAAGAGCACGATCGCATCCGAGGTGGGGTCATCGTCGAGCTGTCTGGATACGGTCACCGGTGGCGTTTCGCCGACGCCGACTCCGTCGCCCACGCCGGCGCCGGTGCCCTCGCTCGGCCCGATCGCCGCCCCGGTGGTCGTCGGCGGCTCCGTCACCCTGACGGGCAGCGGCTTCACCGCCGGCTCGGTCATCAAGGTCTTCGTCGCCACCGCGTCCGGTCCGCTCGACGCGGGTGCGTTCACGCCGAGCAGCTGGACGCCCACGTCGCTCTTCTGGCAGGTGAGCCCGACGATCCCGCTCGGCAACGGCTTCGTCTCCGTGATCGTGATCAACACGGACCAGAACTACATGCAGTCCAACATGGTGTCGCAGCTCCTGTACGGGGCGGCGAGCCAGAACATCCCGACCATCACGAAGCTCAACGGCGCGAGCCTGCGCCCGCCGGATCAGAGCATTCCGCTCGCCAACGTCGAGACCGTCATCGCCAAGGGCTCCACGCTGACCATCGACGGCACCGGGTTCAACGGTCCGCTCGTCAACCTGTTCACCAGCGGCGGCAACTACGGCCCGCTGACTCCCCTGCCGGGAGGGTCGTCGACCCGCTTCCAGGTCATCGTGCCGGCCAACGTGCCGACGGGCCCCGGCTCCTTCCAGGTGGTCAACAGCCCGTATGCGGGCAACGTCATGTCCAACGCGGTGTCCGTCCCCCTGGGAGCCATGGTCACGATCTCCAACATCTCGCAGGTCGGCTCGACGATCACCGTCACCGGAACCGGCTTCTCGACGATGAGCGTCATCAACCTCTTCAACGCCCAGGCAGTCGGCTGCGCCAACCTCGGCGGGGTGTCCCAAAGCGGCAACCCGATGATTCCGCTCACCCTGCTCTCGGACACGCAGTTCACCTTTCAGGTCCCGGCGGGGGCGATGACCGGCTCGGCCTACGTGCAGGTCCTGAACCCGCCCTTCATTCCTTTCTCGACGAGCGGCAGTGACCCGGACGGGGGGTTCCATCTCGTGGTTCCCTGAGGCGGGCCGGCGGCGACGCCGATTCTCCCTTCGGGGGCCGAGCGCTTCCCGCCCGCGCGCGCCCGGGCCGGAAGCGCCGCTCCTCGCGCCTTTCACCGCTGCTCTTCGCGTCCCCCTCCTCGCGTCGATCGCGCTGGCGCCAACGGCGAGTAGATCGTACCAGGAACGCCCATGACCGAACGGAAGCCGAGAGCGCCATCGCCCCCCTCTCGCATTGCGCGGCGAGGAAGCCGCGCCGCGAAGCGCTGCGCCGTCGCGGTGCTCGTCACACTCCTCCTGATGCCGGGCGGTCCCGCCACGGCGGCGCCCGGGCGGACCTCCGGCGCCGCGGCGCCGGCGCCGTTCTCGCTGCGGAGAGCGGCAGACGGGTCGCTGCGCGCCTCCATAGGCCTGTTCGGACGCCGCATGCTCCTCCGTCTCGAGCCCAACGATCTGTTCGCTGCCGGCACCTCCACGCTGTGGATCGGCGAAGCGGGCGTGCGCGAGGAAGCCGCCGGCCGCGGTCTTCTATCGCGGCGCGGTGGTCGGCGACCCGAGCTCGCGCGTTCGCCTGGCCCTGCGCGGTGACGCGCTCGAGGGCGTCGTCCGGACGGCGTCCGAGACCTACTTTCTCGTCCCCGCCGGCAGCGGCGGAACGCTGGCGTACCGAGGCTCGGACGCACCTTTCCCCGGCGCCTGCGGCGCTTCGGAGGGCGGCGGCGAAATGGCATTCGACGCGGTCCGCTGCGGCGCCTCCGCGGGACCGATCGACGTGGTCCTGGTAGCCGATCCCGCCTACGTTCGGATTCACGGTGCCTCTTCCGCGGTCGACATGCAGAGCGCCATCAACCAGGTGGACGGCCTGTACGAGCAGGCCACCGGCGGCGCCCTGCGCATTTCGCGAACGCTGATCTTCGAGACGCCGCCCGATCCCTTCAGCGACACGACGGATCCTCGCGCGCTGCTCGACGAGCTCGAGCGCTACGGGGCGGCCCTCGGTGCGGAGGCCAGCGTCCTCCACCTCTTCACCGGGCGGGATCTGGCGGGCGCCGGCGCCGCGCGCCGCGGCTCGCCGTGTGGGGGAGGAGTCAGCCTGTCGCTTTCCGCCGCCGTCGACCGCCGCGCCGACCTGCTCGCCGCCGCCGACGAGATCGCCCGCGCGCTCGGCAGCGCGCCGGGCCGCCCGTGTGCCGTCCTGCGGGGAGCCGGAAGTGCGCGGCGTCGCGGCGTCGCCGCGGCGCCCAACGCCGCCGCGGAATCCGCAACCCGGTCTCTGCCTGCGGCCGCGCCGCCGGCGCTCGCTCCCTCGATGCCCGAGTCGGCGGCTCCGCCGCCCGACCTCGCGCGCGCCGCGGCGGTGGTGCAAGCCGGCGTCGTGAACCCGCAGGCGCAGGCGGCGCTCGGGCAGGAGAACCTGGTCTACAACATCCTCAACCAGACCGACGCCTCGTCGCTCTTCTTCCCCTACGACGTCGCTCCCGATCCGTCCGTCAACCAGACCCGCTTCTACGTGGCCGACGCGCTCAACAGCCGGGTTCTCGGCTACGAGTGCTCGGGCACCGGCTGCGCGCTCGCCACCGCCGCCGCGGCGGTGCGGGTCTTCGGGCAGCCGGACTTCTCGCGCTGGCAGAGCAACGGCGGCGTCGGCAGCGCGGTCAACGGCGCCAATCTGAGCTTCCCCCACGGCGTCGCCGTCGGCGCCTCGGGCACGCTCTACGTGGCGGACACGAACAACAACCGCGTGCTCGTCTACCAGAGCGCCTGGAACGACTCGACACCCGATGCGGTGCTCGGCCAGACGAGCCTGTCGGGGTCCGCCCCCGGTGCCACGCTCAACAAGCTGAATGCGCCGGAGGGCGTGTTCGTCGATTCGTCCGGCGCCCTGTGGGTCGCCGATACCGGCAACCACCGAGTCTTGAAGTTCACCAGCACGAGCACCGGAGCGAGCGCCGCCTTCGCGATCGGTGCCAGCGGCGCGCCTGCCGCGACGACGCTGTCCGGCCCGCGCGACGTCTTCGTCGATTCGTTGGGCGCCCTGTGGGTGGCCGACACCGGGTACAGCCGCGTGCTGCGCTATGCGCCGCCGCTGAGTGCCGGCGAGGCGGCGTCGACGGTGTTTGGGCACGCCGGCAGCATGACGAATGGGACGGCGAATCAGTCCGGCCTCAACGCCGCCAGTCTCGCCTTCCCCGAGAAGCTGCACGTCGACGGCGCCGGCCGACTGTGGGTGGCGGACACCGGCAATCGGCGCGTTCTCGAGTACGACGCGCCGCTGGCCAATCAGACCGCCTCGCGCGTCTTCGGCCAGGTCGATCGCAATACCGTGCCGACCTTCGCCACCAACGTCATCGACGCTGCGGACGGCTTCCCCAACGCGGTCGGCATGGCCGGGCCACGTGGCATCGCCTTCGACGCCGCCGGCACCCTGTGGGTCTGCGATCGGGACAACAGCCGCATTCTCGCCTTCGCCTCGCCGCTCGGCGCGGCACCGGACGCGATCACGGCGGATCGACTGCTCGGGAAACAGCTGTTCGTCGACAGCTCCGTCAATCTGGCGAGCGAGCGGCGCATGAACAACCCGACCGGCGTCGCGGTGGATCGCTCGCAGTCGCCGAACCGCCTCTGGGTCGTCGACATCGGCAACAACCGGGTGCTGGGCTACGACTCGACCGCGAACATCACCAACGATCGCGCCGCGAACATCGTCCTCGGCCAGCCCTCGTTCTCGCAGGGGCCGACCAATGCCGGACTGAACGGGCCGCTGCAGAACGCGGCCAACGCGGCCGCGAGCGCGCAGTCCCTGTTCTACCCGGAGGGGATCGCCGCCGATTCGCACGGCGGCGTGTACGTCGCCGATTCGAGCAACAACCGCATCCTCGTCTTCGCCGATCCGTTCGGCACCGACACGGTGGCGGACCGCGTCTTCGGGCAGTCCGGGTTCACGACGCTCAATCCCAAGTTCCCGTACGGCACCGCGTCGAGCCTGACCGGCCCGCAAGGGGTCTACGTCGGCGCAGGCGACGACCTGTGGGTGGCGGACACGGTCAACCATCGCGTCGTGCGCTTCAGCGACGCGCCGTCGCAGCCGGCCGCCGGAGGCAGCGCCGATCTGGTCCTCGGTCAGTCCGGATTCGTCTCCTCCAACACCTTCCCGCCGTATGCGCCGGGCTGTGCGGCCAACCGCATGAACCTGCCGCGCGGCGTGTTCGTCGCTGCGAGCGGGCGCGTCTACGTCGCCGACTCCGGCAACCACCGCGTCCTGGTCTTCAATCCGCCGCTGAGCAGCGGGATGAGCGCCTCCGCCGTATTCGGGCAGGGCGGCCTCGCCGCCTGCAACCCCGATCGAGGCGGCGCGCCG
Source organism: uncultured bacterium (assembly GCA_963721115.1). Classification (GTDB taxonomy): domain Bacteria; phylum Desulfobacterota; class Binatia; order HRBIN30; family CADEER01; genus CAVRIA01. Next base: position 472,775 of record CAVRIA010000005.1, on the reverse strand, counting down.
GGCGCGGCGACGCTCGACGACCCGCGCGGCGTCTACGAGGACGGCGGCGGCAACGTCTTCATCGCCGACTACGCGAACCACCGCGTGCTGGTGTACCACACGCCGTTCAACGGCGGCGATCTGGTCGCCGACGAGGTCATCGGCCAACCCGACCTCTCGACCACGGCGCTGACCAGTCCGGGCCCGCAGACTCTCTTCCACCCCCAGGCGGTGACGATGGACGCCGCCGGTCGCCTGTTCGTTGCCGACGTCGAGAACTCCCGCATCACCCGCTACAGCACCGATCCGAACCCCGTCGTGGTGCTGGATCCGATTCCGTCCGCGATCGTCATCGGCGCCTTCACCACCTTCACCGGCACCGGCTTCACCGCCGGCTCGGTCATCAAGGTCTTCGTCGCCACTCCCAACGGCGTTCAGTCCTTCGGGCCGTACACGCCCTACAACTGGCATCCCGGCTACCTGATCTGGCAGGTCGACGCCAACATTCCGCCCGGCGACGGCTTCGCCACCTTCGTGATCGTGAACACCGATCAGGGGTACATCCAGTCGAACGGGCAGAGCCAGCTTCTCTACGGCAACCCCGGCCTCGGCATGCCGACCATCCGACAGATCGACGGCGTCGACATCAGCCCTCCCGATCCCTCGATCCCACTCGCCAACGTCGAGACCGTGGCGGCCCAGGGGGCAACGGTCACCTTGACCGGAGACGGTTTCAACGGCGCTCTGGTGAACCTCTTCACCTCGTCCGGAAACTTCGGGCCGCTCACCCCGCTGGCCGGATCGACCGCCAGCGAGCTGCGCGTCGTCGTGCCCGCCAATACGCCGACCGGTCCCGGCTCGTTCCAGGTGGTGAACTCGCCGTACACGGGCAACGTGGTGTCGAATGCGGTCTCGCTGCCCATCGGCGCCCGCGTGACGATCTCGCACGTCGGTCAGAGCGGCAATACGGTGACCGTGACGGGAACCGGGTTCTCGAGCCTCACGGTCATCAACCTGTTCAATCGCCAAGGCAACGGCGCGCCGAACCTCGGCGGCCTCAAGCCCGACGGCAGCCCAAAGGTCCCGCTCAACATCGTCTCGCCCACGCAGTTCACCTTCGCCGTTCCGGCCGCGGCGGCGAGCGGGCCGTCCTACGTGCAGGTTTTGAACCCGCCGTTCATTCCCTTCTCGTCGAGCGGCAACGACCCGGACGGCGCCTTCTCTCTCACCGCGCCCTGAACGGGTGGCGGCCGGTGGGCCGCGACCCCCGCGCGCGCGTTCCGGACGGCTTCCTCTTCGCACCTCCGAGGCGTACTCTTCTCCCGAGTGAGGTTCAGTCGCCGGGCGTGCTGGTGGCGAGGAGAGAAGGTGAGAGTTGCCCCCCGAATGATCGGCCGGCCACTCGATAGAGGAGCGGCGCTTGCCGCCGCATGTTTTCTTTCCTCCCTTCTCAGCGCCCCGCCGGTGCAGGCGAGGGCCCGCGCGCGCCGCAGCGCGCCCGCGCCGACGGCTACCGCGACGCCGATGCCCGTGTCTTCTCCCGCTCCCGCCTCCGCGCCCGGACGTCTGCGCGGCCAATCGTCCGCCGCGGCTGAACCGGCGGGGGCTCCCGCCGGCCCGCTTCTCGACCCCATCTCGTCGCCGATGGTGGTCGGCGGGACCGTCGGCCTGTCGGGTTCGGGTTTCACGGCCGGCTCGGTCGTCGAGCTGTTCGTCGCTACGGCCTCCGGAGCCGTCGCCCACGGTCCCTTCACTCCCGCCGCCTGGTCGCCCACATCCCTCACCTGGCCGGTCGATCCGAACATCCCGCTCGGCAACGGTTTTGGGAGCGTCGAGGTGGTCAACACGGACCAGAGCTACGCGGTCTCCAACCTGCGCAGTCAGCTTCTCTACGGGGCGGCGGGCGCGAACATCCCCACCATTTTCACCGTCGGCGGAGTCGCCCTGAGCCCCGCCGACCCGTCGACGCCGATCGCCAACGTCGAGGCGGCGCTGATACAGGGAGCGGCGGTGGCGATCGGCGGCAGCGGGTTCAACGGTCCGCTCGTCAACCTCTACACGGCGCAGGGCAATCTGGGTCCGCTGGCGCCGCTCGCCGGCGCGACCTCGACGCAGATCCAGGTCATGATTCCGGCCGCGGCGCCGACCGGGCCCGGCTCGCTGCAGGTGGTGAACTCCCCATACGCGGGCAACGTCGCCTCCAACGCGGTATCGGTGCCGATCGGGGCGCGAATCGACATCAGCGGCGTCAGTCAGACCGCAACCGCCGTGACGGTGGCCGGCAGCGGCTTTTCGAGCCGCACGATCGTCAATCTCTTCAACGCGCAGGGCGGCGGAGCCGTGAACCTCGGCGGCCTCGACGCAAGCGGCAATGCGCGCATCCCGCTGACCAGCGTCTCGCCAACCCAGCTGACGTTCGCGGTGCCGGCCGGAGCCGCCGACGGCCCGGCCTTCGTTCAGCTGCTCAATCCGCCGTTCATTCCGTTCTCGTCCAGTGGCAACGATCCCGACGGCGCCTTCCACCTCGTCGTGCCGGGTTCGGTCTCCCTCCAGACGCTCGCCACGGGTCTGTCCAGCCCGACCGCCATCGCGACGGCCGGCGATACCCGTCTGTTCATCGATCTGCAGGGTGGCCGGATCGTCATCTGGGACGGCAGCCAGATCCTGCCGACGCCCTTTCTCGACATCCACTCGCTGGTCGGGACGAGCTCCGAACGCGGCCTCCTCGGCCTCGCGTTCCACCCCCAGTACGCGCAGAACGGCCTCTTCTTCATCGACTACACGGACACCTCGGGCAACACCGTGATCGCGCGCTACCACGTCTCCGCCGGCAATCCGAACCTCGCCGATGCCGCCAGCGGCGTGACGTTGCTGCACATCACGCAGCCCTTCGCCAACCACAACGGCGGCCAGCTCCAGTTCGGCCCGGACGGCTATCTCTATATCGGCATGGGCGACGGCGGCGGCACCGGAGATCCCGACTGCCGCGCCCAGAGCGATGCCACGCTGCTCGGCAAGCTGTTGCGCATCGACGTCGACCAGAACGCCGCGGCGCCCCCGTACTACGGAATCCCGGCGGGAAACCCGTTCGCCGGACCGGGCGATCCGCTCGACGAGATCTGGGCCAAGGGGCTGCGCAACCCGTGGCGCTTCTCGTTCGACCGCCTCACGCACGACCTGTTCATCGGCGACGTCGGGCAGAGCGCGCGCGAAGAGGTCGATTACCAGCCGGCGGGCAGCGGCGGCGGGCAGAACTACGGCTGGAAGATCATGGAGGGGACGTCCTGCTACTCGACCTCCTCCTGCGCCGCGGGGGTGCCTGCCTGCAACGCCCCGATTCTCGTCCTGCCCGTCCTGGAATACGGCCACGTCGACGGCAACTGCTCCATCATCGGTGGCTACGTGTACCGCGGATCGCTGACGCCGTCGCTCTACGGCGCTTACGTCTACGGCGATTACTGCTCGGGACGCCTGTGGGCGGCCCGCCAGACGGGCGGTATGTGGAGCAGCCAGGTGCTGGCGCCGAGTGCTGCGGGGTTGACCTGCTTCGGCCAAGACGCGAATGCCGAGCTCTATCTCGCCACCCAGAGCGGTGCGCTCTACCGCGTGCACTGACCCTTGCCCGCCTCGGCCGCCGGCGGCGCGACCGACGGCCGAGTCGCGGAGCGCCATTTTGTGTCACGCCTTTCGCACGCCGCGGTGTTGTCAATTGCTTTGATCGTACCGTTTGATATGGGCAATCACGTGGCATGGAGCTGGCTTGGGTAGGGTGAAAGAGGTGAGATTCAAATCGTCTCGTCTGGACACCTGATGCGTCGGCTGTACCAACAAGGACATTCGCAAGTCATGTCGACTCCGCGCCACGGTTCTTCGTACGCATCGTGCCGCGGGGTGCTCGCGATCGTACTTCTCCTGGCCGGGCTCGCCCTGCCAGCGCAGGCCGCCGACGTATCGGCGCCGTCTGCATCCATCACCGGAGTGGGGCAGACGTCGTCGATCACGGTTTCCGTCACCGGCGCCAGCATGGTCGAGTCCGTCGATCTGACATTGGAGTACGACAGCGCCGTCGTTCTCGTGACCGGCGACGCGGTACCGATCGACCTCGCCGCGAGCTGCATGGGAAGCACGAACTTTCAAACGCCCGGCGTGGTGAACATCGGCATCGCCTGCCCGCAGGCGTTGAACGGCGACGGCGATCTGTTCACCCTTCCGATCCGCAGCCAGGCGCTCGGGTCGAGCGTCCTGGCGATTACCCGCTGCGACCTCAACGAGGGGACGATTCCGTGCAACGCGTCTCCCGGGTCGGTGACCGTCATCACCCCCACGCCGACCGCCACCGGCACGAGCACCGCGACCGGCACGCCGACGGCGACGCGCACCTCCAGCGCGACCGCGACGGCGACACCGACCGTCACCTCCACCGGCACCAGCACGGCGACGGCGACGGTGACCAAGACGCCGACGGTGACCAGCACGCCCACGAGCACGCCGACGGTGACGCAAACCCGGACCGCGACCCCGACGCGGACCGCGACGCGGACGTTCACGGCGAGCGTGACGGCGACCCCCTCGACGACCCCGACGCCGCTGCCGCCGCTCACCCTGGCGCCGCTCGCGTCGCCGATCGTGGTCGGCGTCTCTCAGTCCGTCAGCGGCACCGGCTTCTCGCCCGGCTCGGTCATCGTCCTCTTCATCGCCCAGGCGAGTGGGGCGCAGAGCTTCGGCCCCTACTTCCCGACCTCGATCACGCCGACGTCGCTGACCTGGCTGCCGCCGGCATCGATCCCGCTCGGCAGCGGCTTCGTCACGATGGTCGTCGTCAACACCGACCAGGGCTACCGGCAGTCGAACGCGCAGAGCCAGCTCCTCTTCGGCGCCGCCGGCGCCAACATCCCGACCATCACGGCGATCAACGGCATCGCCCTGACCCCGGCCGATCCGTCGGTTCCGCTGGCGGTCGTGGAGACGGTCGTCGCCAAGGGCTCGACCGTGACGCTGACCGGCACGGGCTTCAACGGCGCCCTGGTGAACCTGTTCACGTCGACCGGCAACGCCGGCCCCCTGACGCCGCTCGCCGGCGCCTCGGCGACGCAGCTCCAAATAGTGGTACCGAGCAGCGCACCGACCGGGCCGGGCTCGTTCCAGGTCGTCAACAGCCCGTACACGGGGAACGTGCTGTCGAACGCGGTGTCGGTGCCGATCGGCGCCTTGCTGACCGTCAGCAGCGTCACCCAGAGCGGTTCCACCGTGACGGTGAACGGCACGGGGTTCTCGGTCCTGACGGTGATCAACCTCTTCAACAAGCAGGGGGCGGGAGCCGTGAACCTCGGCGGTCTGAACCCGGGGGGCTCGGCGAAGATTCCCCTCACTGTCGTCTCCGATACGCGGTTCACCTTCGCCGTACCGGCCGGCGCCGTCACCGGTCCCGCCTACGTCCAGGTCCTCAATCCGCCGTTCATCGCCTCGTCGTCGAGCGGCAACGATCCGGACGGAGCGTTCTTTCTCACCGCGCCCTGACGGCGCGCCGACCGCCGCGTTGACGCGGGGGTCGGCTGGGGTCTAGAAGCGCCGATGGTTTTTCTCACCGGCGCGGCGGGCTTCATCGGGGCGAAGGTCGCGAGCCGTCTCGCGGCACGGTCGATCGGCGTGCGCGGCCTGGCCCTGCCGGACGAGCCGGTCGGCGCCCTGGCGGGGCTTCCCGTCGAGGTGGTGCGGGGCGACGTCACCGATCTCGACACGTTCGCGGCGCACGGCTCCGGCGTCGACACGGTCGTGCACTGCGCGGCCGCGATGCTGCCCGAGCATTCGGAGAGGATCTGGCGGGTCAATGTCGAGGGCACGGCGAACGTGCTGCGCTTCGCCCAACGACACGGCGCCCGGCGCTTCGTCTACGTCTCGGCCGTGTCGGCCGTGTATCGCGACAAGAACGTCTACGGGCGATCGAAGGCGGAGGCCGAGCGGCTGGTCGCGGCGTCCGGCCTCGACTATACGATTCTCCGCCCCACCATGGTCTACGGAATCGACGGAGGCCTGCACTTCCGGAAGCTGGTCGGCCTGATCGGGCGGGCGCCCGGCGTCTTGCCGGTCCTCGGCAGCGGCAAGAGCCTCCTGCAGCCGGTATGGGCGGAGGACGCCGCCGGCGCCATCGTCCTCGCCCTGACCGAGCCGGCGGCGATCGGCAAGACCTACAACGTCTCCGGCGCGACCGTGGTCACCTTCGATCAGTTCGTCGACCGCATCGCGGCGCTGCTTGAAGGTCCGCCGGCGCAAGGTCCACATTCCGCTCCGCATCTGTGCGCTCGGCGCCCGCATCGCCGCGCCGTTGCTCGGCCCGTCGTTCTTCAGCCCGGAAGCCATTCGCGGCATCAACGAGAACGCCGCGATCGACTACGGGCCGTTCCGGGACGAGTGCGGCTACGATCCCGTTTCGCTGCAGACGGGGCTCGCCCGCGCGCTGGCGCCGCGCTCCTGACGCGGATCGCGTACGGTGATGCCGCGCCGCCTCGTCGTTGCCGTTCTCGCCGCCGGCGTGATCGTCGGCCTGGCGACGCCGCCGCGGCGCCTGGCCGACGCCTCGACGTACGTCCTGATGGCCGACAGCCTGTGGAGCGACGGCGACCTCGCCTACACGCCCGCCGACTTTGCGCGCGCCGAGCGCATGCACTTCGACGATCTGCCGAAGGGCCTCTTCCTGATCCGAGAACGGCTCCTCGTATCGATACGCGAAGCCGCTCCTCTACCCACTCCTGGCCACGCCGTGGTTCGGCCTCTTCGGCCCGCGCGGCTTCATGGCGTTCAACGGATTCCTCCTCGCGGCGCTGCTGCTGCTCGGGGCGGACATCCTCGCCTGGCGGATCGGATGGCGGCGCGGGTTGATCGGCTCGGCGATCGTCTTCTCGTTCTCGGTGACGCCGGCGTACCTGCACTGGATCGACCCGTTTCTGCTCGGCTCCGTCCTGGTTGCCGGCGCCGTCGCGGCCTATCGCAGGGAGCGGCCGGTCCTGTGCGGGCTCTTCTTGGCCGCCGCCGGCGCGGTGCGCGTTCCCTACCTGGTGCTCGGCGCCGCTCCGGCCGTTCTCTTCGCGCTGCGGCGGCGCTGGCGGGCGCTGGGGAAGCTCGCTCTCGCCGCGGCGGCGGGCGCACTTCTCATCCTTGCCGCCAACGTCGCCGGCAGCCGTCACTGGTCGCCCTACTTCGGGCAGCGGCGATACTACCCGAATGCCGTGCCGTTCGAGCTTCCCGGCGTGGAGGCGGGGGTGGCGAGCGCTCGGACGGACGCGATCCTCGGCTGGAGAGCCCCCTCATTTCGCGAGCTGGGACGCAACGCCTTCTATCTCCTGTTCGGTCGCTTCGCCGGCCTGCTGCCGTACTTCCCCGCTCTCTTCGCCTGCGCCCTCTGGATTCGGCGCTGGGACGCGGAGAAGGCCCTCTGGCTACTCGCCCTCGGCGGCTGCTGTCTGAGCTTCCTCGTCCTGCTGCCTCACAACGCGTTTGGAGGAGGGCATGCGTTGGGGAATCGCTTCTTCGTCCTTCTCCCGGTGGCCCTGGTGATGGTCGACTTCGTCGCGCCGAGCCTGGCGCGAATCGCCGCCAGCGCCGCCCTGCTGCTCCTGGCGGTGCCGGTGATGGAGGCGCCTCTGCAGTACTCCATTCATCCCGGCCTCCAGATGCTGGAGCTGCCGTACCGTCTCTTTCCGTTCGAGTGGACGGAGGCACGGCGGATCCATTGTCCGTATCGCTTCCCCGGCATGGCCGCGCTCACCGCCAATCAGTATGCGCCGGTGAGGCCGGGCGTGTGGACGATCGGGGGGACGAAGGCGGAGTTCGTTCTGGTGCGGCGGACCGGCGAGCCGCCGACGTTGCACCTGTGGTCGCTCCTCGAGAAGGCGCGCGTCGGCGACGGCGGCTTCGTCGAGGAGATGCGCTTTGAGCCCTACGTCGAGAAGGAGATCACCTTGGTCCATCCCAAGGCCGTGTTCCGCGACGAGAACACCGGCTACGCGGAGTACGCGGTCTACGAACTGACCGTCGAGACGACTTCCGGTGTGCGGCCCGCCGCGCTCGGCAAGAGCGATGATCGCCGCTACCTCGGCGTGTTCGTTCAACCGCTGTTGCCGGAACCGACCGGGTCCGAGCCCGGGGCGCCGCAGGCGGGGCGGAAGGCGCGGTGATTCAGCTCGACTTCAGGTCGCGGAGGGTCTTTACTGCGCCAGCCATGTTGCGCTCGAGGGGTCCGCGGCGGTCGCGGCGCGTGTTTCCCGGGCCGCGGTTGGAGTGGGGGGTAGGAGCAATCGTGTCGCGTCCGAATCGCTGGCACGCGGCAATTTTGGCTGTCGCGGCGCTGTTCGTCCTGGCGGGTCCGCGCCCGCTGCTCGCCCGCGAGGATGCGCACGTGCGGCGCCAGCAGCGGCTGCTGGAGATCATGAAGAACGCCCCGCCGGCCCCCAATCCGACGCCCGCCGGGCCGTTGCCCCGGTCGCTGGCCCCGGGCGAGGGAACCCAGGTGGTCGGGTACGATCCGGTCCTGCGCGCGGAGACGGTCTCTCCGAGCGCCGGCAGTGTCGGCATTCCGCTGCCTCCGGACCTTCCGGTCCTGGGGGCCGCGCCGCTCGGCGCACCGGCGGGCGGCGTGGCGGCTGCCGCCGCACCGGTGCCGCGCGCCGCGACGCGCCCGTCGCCGCTGCTCGACAGCCTCGTGTATCCGTGGAACACCATCTTCAAGCTGCTCGTACGGTTCCACGTCGGCAGCACCGACTACTACTACGTGTGCAGCGCCTTCGCCGCCGGGCCCTTCCACCTGGTGACCGCCGGCCACTGCGTGTTCAACTGGGACCCGAACGGCGACGGCCAGACCAACGACCGCAAATGGGCCGACGAGATCTGGGCCTGGGCGGCACAGACCGACCAGATCTCGCCGAGCGGCGTGCCGGACCGCCCGTACGGCCAGGCGAAGATGGTGTACATGCGGAGCTACGACGGGTGGACGCAGCTCGAGCAGTTCGACCACGACTGGGGGGTGATCACGCTCGACCGCCGCGACGGCGACCACACCGGCTGGATGGGGCGCGATACGGCGACCGCCAGCTCCGTGCATTTCAGCGGCTACCCGGTCCAGATCCCGTACGTGCCGTCCGGCACGCTGGTCCAGTACAGCGGCTACGACGTCGGCAACGTTCTCGGCTACAGCTGTTGCCGCCTCAGCCTCAACGCCTACATCTACGGTGGGCACAGCGGCGGCCCGTCGTGGCGCGTCGACGACGCCACCGGAGACGCCTTCGTCGAGGGTATCCACTCGACGTCGAACCGCAGCGGCTCCGCCACCGACACGTACCTGAACGCGCAGAAGCGCGCCGACCTGTTGTCGTTCCAGAGCGACGACGAGACGGCGCGTCCGCCGGTGCCCGAGGCCGACCTGACCGAGTATCAGTTCGACACGGCCGCCAAGGACCTCCTCACCACGTCGGTTTCGCCGGGGGGCTCCATTCAGGTCCTCTACAACGTCTTCAACTCCGGCTTCGCCGACTCGGGCCCGATCACGGTCGACTTCTACCTGTCCAACAACAACAGCATCAGCACCAACGACACCCTGATCGGGAGCCGGATGCTCGCCGGTCTCGGCCCCTTCTCCGTCACCAACCCGACGGCGACGCTGACCGTCCCGGCCAATCAGCCGCTCGGCACGTACTACGTCGGTTGGATCATGAGCGCCGCCAACCCGGAGTACAGTACCGACGACGACGGTGCGGTGATCGGCACCAAGACGCTGCAGGTCGTCTCCGGCCCCACCCCGACGCGGACCGCCACGGGAACGACGACGCCGACGCCGACCGTCACGCCGCCCCCGGTCGTCCTTCTCGACGCCATCCCGTCGCCCCTGGTCGTCGGCGCCGCCAATGCGCTGACCGGCTCCGGCTTTACGGCCGGCTCCGTCGTCGTGCTGTACGTCGCCACGTCGTCCGGAGCCCAGACCTTCGGGCCGTACGTTCCGAACGGCTGGACCCCGACGTCGTTGAGCTGGGCGATCCCGCCCGGCGTCGCTACCGGCAACGGCTTCGCGACGGTCCAGGTCGTCAACAGCGATCAGGGCTACGTCGCCTCGAACCTGCGCAGCCAGCTCCTCTACGGCGCGGCATCGGCGAACATCCCGACCATCACCTCGGTCGGCGGCGTCGGGCTGAACCCGTATGATCCGTCCATTCCGCTGACCTACGTACAGACCGTCCTCGTGCCGGGATCCACCGTCACCCTCGGCGGCACCGGGTTCAACGGTCCCCTCGTCAACCTCTTCACCGCCACCGGGAACGTCGGCCCGCTCACCCCGCTCCCGGGGGGGACTTCGACGCAGATCCAGGTGGTCGTTCCGGTGTCCGCTCCCACCGGCACGGGATCGCTGCAGGTGGTGAACAGTCCCTTCGTCGGAAACGTGCTGTCCAACGCCGTCTCCGTGCCGGTCGGCGCGGCGGTGTCGATCACGGGCGTCAGCCAGGCCGGATCGACCGTCACCGTGAATGGCACGGGGTTCTCCTCCCTGAGCGTGATCAACCTGTTCAATCGCCAGGGCGCGAGCGTTCCCAACCTCGGTGGGCTCAATCCCGGCGGGACGCCGAAGATCCCCCTCGACGCGGTGTCGCCGGCGCAGCTCAGCTTCACGGTTCCCGCGGCAGCGGTGAGTGGCCCCTCCTACGTGCAGGTGCTGAACCCTCCCTTCGTCCCCTTCTCGTCGAGCGGCAACGACCCCGACGGCGCCTTCTTCCTGACGGTGCCGTGAGGACGGCGCTTCGAAAGAGGCTCTCGATGACCCGGTGGCGCGCGACGCGATTCCCGATCGTTCTTCTCGTCGCGGTCGGCGTGGCCGCGGCACCGGCACCGGGTACGGCCCGGGCGGACGGCGGTGCCGTCCTCGCCATGCGCCCGCTGGACGCGCCCTCCTCTCCGGCGCCGCGTATCGTCAACGGCGTCCTCACGGCGCTGTATCCCTCGACCGGCCTTCTGCTGATCTACGGTCAGGGAGGTCTCTCCGCCACCTGCAGCGGGACCCTGATCGGCTGCCAGACGTTTCTGACCGCCGGTCACTGCGCCCAGGCGGCCGCGGGCAACGCGCAGAACCTGGTGGTCTTCCTCCAGCACGCCGGCTTCTTCCAGGCCAGCAGCTTCGCCATCAACCCGAGCTTCCACTTCGCGCGTCTCCGGCGACAACGCCGTCATCCGCTTCGCCACACCGGTCACCGGCGTCGCGCCGAGCCCGATCAACGCCACCGGCAGGGCGGCGCCGGGCACGCTCGGGAGCATCGTCGGCTTCGGCATCACGGCCGGCGCCACGGACGACTCCGGGATCAAGCGCACCGGCAAGGTGACGACCCAGACGTGCACGAACGGCATCCCCGACGCCACGCACGTGTGCTGGGCGTTCACGTCGCCCCTGGGGGCGCCGGGGGAGGACTCCAACACCTGCTCCGGCGACTCCGGCGGCCCGCTGTTCATCGATTTCGGCGCCGGAGACCTGGTCGCCGGCGTCACCTCCGGCGGCTTCAACGCCAACTGCACGCCCACCGACATGTCCTTCGACTCCGACGTCTACGTCGACCGCGCCTTCATCCAGACGCAGGGGGGCGCCGACCTGAACAACACCGCCTGCGGCGCGCTGCCGCAAGCCGGCCTTCCGGGCACCACGATCGTCGCCGCGAACGACGCTGTCTCCGCCGCGACGCCGCAGAAGACGTTCTCGTTCGACGTCCCGGCCGGGACGACCTTGCTGCGCGTCTCTCTGAACTCCGAGTTTCGCGGCGGCGCCACCAACTTCGATCTCTACGTCAGGCGGGGCAGTGCGCCGACGACGTCGGTCTTCGATTGCAGCGACACGGCGTCCGATCCGCTCGGGTTCTGCAGCTTCACCTCCCCGCTGCCCGGGACCTGGTACGTGTTGATCAACCGCGTCTCCGGCCAGGGGAAGTTCCAGACCACCGCCACGCTCTTCGGCGCGCCGCCGCCCACCGGCACGCCGGCCTCGACTCCCACGATCACCGGCACCTGGACGCCGTCGGGAACACCGACCGAGACGCGAACGCCGACGGTCACCGGAACTGCCACGGCGACCGGGACCGCGACCGCCACCGGCACGGTCACCTCGACCCCGACGATCACGCCCACGGCAACGCCGACCGGGACGAGCACGGTGACTCCGACCGGCACCCCGACCGCCACCCGGACGGCCACCGCCACCGGTACCGCGACGGCGACCCGCACCGCCACCCCGATCGTGCCACTGCTCGATCCGATTCCGTCCCCGGTCGCCGTCGGCACCACCCTCACCCTCACCGGCTCCGGCTTCACCGCCGGCTCCGTCGTCCAGGCCTTCGTCGCCACCTCGTCCGGGGTGTCGAGCCAGGGGCCGTTTGCGAACGCGGGGCACACGGCGAGCACCCTGCTGTGGGCCGTGCCGGCGAGCCTGCCGCTGGGCAACGGGTTCGTCACCGTGCAGGTGATCGACACCGATCAGGGCTTCACGACGTCCAACCTGCGCAGCCAGCTGCTGTTCGGAAATCCGGCGCAGGGGATTCCGACGATCAGCGCGATCGACGGCGTCGCCCTCGCCGCGGCCGACGCCTCGATTCCGATCGCGCACGCCGATACCATCGTCGTTCCCGGCGCGACGGTCACGCTCTCGGGTAGCGGCTTCGCCAATCCCCTCGTGAATCTCTTCTCGGCGACCGGCAACGTCGGCCCGCTGGCGCCGCTGGCCGGGTTCACCTCGACGCAGCTGCAGGTCGTGATCCCGGCGCAGACGTCGACCGGCCCCGGCTCGTTCCAGATCGTCGACCGGCCGTCGTTCTCGCTGTCCAACGCGGTCTCCGTTCCCATCGGCGCTCGGATCGACATCACCGCCGTCGGCCAGAACGGATCGACGGTGACGGTGAACGGCGCCGGCTTCTCGCCGCTGACCGTGATCAATCTGTTCAACGCGCAGGGCGCGGGCGCCGTGAACCTCGGCGGCCTGAACCCGGACGGCACGGCGAAGATCCCGCTCGACGCCGTCGCCTCGACGCAGTTCACGTTCGCCGTTCCGGCGGGGGCGGTGACCGGTCCCGCCTACGTGCAGGCTCTCAATCCGCCGTTCATTCCGTTTTCGTCGACGGGGAACGATCCGGACGGAGCGTTCACCATCACGGCCGGTTTGGCGTCGAGCCCGGCGTCGCGCCGACGGCAGCGGCGCGCGCTGCGTTCGCCGTCCGCCCATGGACACGCGCGGCGCAGACGGGGCCGGTAGGCAATGGTACGCGCGATGCGCCCAGTGGGTGCTCGCCTTCGGTTGACGACGTCGGGTTCCGGGTGCATACGCACCACGAAGTTCGTCATGAGCTGCGCTCGACCAAAGACGGATGAAGACAACCTCCCCTTGCCCCTCCTTGGTAAGGAGGGGAAGCGGGCCCGGGTTCCCCCTCCTTGCCAAGGAGGGGGTCAGGGGGAGGTTGATGGAGGTGCGCTCCTATTTTCGCAGGAGTCGTCATGAAGCGCGGTCGCCCGCGCGTCTAGAGAAGGATTCGCTTGACCGAGTTTGCCAAGGGCTACAGCCGCGACGCGGCGCTGCGCTTCCCGTTCCTGCCGGAGGAGCACGAGACGGCGTGGCGCTACGTCTTCGACTGGGCGGTCTGCGGCGAGGCGCTCGGCTGCGCCCCCGGCGACCTGGTGCTCGAGTTCGCCGCCGGCCCGGGCTATGCCACGGAGCTCTTCAACCGCCTCGGCTATCGAACCGTGGCGCTCGACGTGAACCCGGAGATCCTCGTCTATGCGCGGGAGCGCCTGGTCGTCGATGCGCGCCTCGATCCGGCGCGCGCCGCGTTCGTCTCCGGGGACGGGGAGCGCCTGCCCTTTCGAGACGCCAGCTTCGACGGGCTGGTCTGTCTCAACGCACTCCATCACATGCCCGATTACCGCAACGCGCTCGCCGAGATGCGGCGCATCCTCAAGCCAGGGGCGCGGGCGGTGTTCTCCGAGCCCGGCCGTACGCACGCCGACGCGGCCGAGTCGAAGCTGGCGATGGAGCAGTACGGCGCGCTGGAGAAGAGCGTCTACCTCGACGAGGTCTACCGACTGGCGCGCGAGGTGGGCTTCGAGCGCATGATTCTGAAGCCGTTCGTCTATCCCGAGCTGGTCGAGCTCGACTACCGGGAGTTCGGCCGCTACCGCTTTCACCTCTCTTCCTCGCCGCTGACGCGCCCGGACCAGATCGCGCGCTTCTTCGTCGATTTCCACACCCTCTTCGCGCTCGCCGTTCCGGGCCAGCGGCCGCTGACCAGCGTGCGCCCGCGCGCGCAGGGCGGATTGAAGGCGAGCCTCAGCGTCGAGGGCGCGCCGTCAAGTGCTGCGCCCGGCGACCTGATCACCGCGCGCGTCGCGGTGCAGAACCGGGGGCCGCACGTCTGGCTCAGCGCGCCGCGTCCCTTCGGAGGTCGCGTGGCTCTGGGGGTCGGGATCTGCCGTCCCGATGGCCGTACGGTGGCCGAGGTGGCGCGCGAGTTCGTCCCGCACGACGTGGCGCCGCAGGAAACGCTCGAGATCGAGACGCGGTTTCGCCTGCCGTGGCTCGAGGCCGGCGACTATCTGATGAGGTTCGACATGCTCTCCGAGCGCCTCGGCTGGTTTCAACAGTTCGGCTCGACACCCGAGAGCAAGGCGCTGAACGTCGTCGCGGCCTCCCCCACCAGCGCCCGCCCGCGGCTCGCGCGCGCCGAGATCGCGGCGGCCGGCCTGCCGGAGAGTGCGCGCCCGGGCGACGAGATCGTGTTGCACGCAGGGCTGCGCAACGTCGGCGACACGCTGTGGCTCGCCGCGTCGACGCCGGAGGGCGGAGCCGTGGCCCTCGGGCTCGTCGTGCGTTCGTCCGACGGCAGCGAGGTCACCGATCTCGTGCGCGCGTTTCTCCCCCGCGACGTGGCGCCGGGCGAGGAGATCTCGATCGAGAGACGCTTTCTGCTGCCGTGGCTGGATCCCGGCTCCTATTGGATCGACATGGACCTGGTCGCCGAACGGATCGGATGGTTCCGCGAGTTCGGATCGACGCTCGTCACCCGGCCGCTGCTCGTGCAGCCCGGGCCGCTCACCAGCGCCTGCCCGCGAATCCTGCGGGCGGAGATCTCGCTGGGCGAGCTCCCGGCCCACGTCCGGCCCGGCGAGGAGATGCGGGTGCGCGCGCGGGTGCGCAACACCGGCGACACGCTGTGGCTGAGCGCGCCGCGCGAGCTCGGCGGCCGGGTCAGCTTCGGGCTCAAGCTGGTCTCGAGCGACGGGCACCTGGTCGTCGACGCGTTGGGGCGGACGGCCATTCCGCGCGACGTGCCGCCGGGCGAGGAGGTCGAGGTCGAGAGCGTCTTCGAGGTGCCGCCGGGACTCGAGCCGGGAGGGTATCGGCTGCGTTTCGACATGGTCGACGAGCAGATCGCGTGGTTCGAGCAGCTCGACTCGCCGGTCGTCGAACGCACGCTGACGGTGCGGCCGTAGAGGACGGCCGGCAAGCGCGACGATGGCGGCCGCTGGGCGGCGCGCTTTACTGCGCGGTGTCGTTCACGGAACCCATTGCCACCAATCCGGCGGATGGATGCCCTCTTTCAGGCAGCGGGTCACTTCCGTATCTCGCCAGTCCCAGAGGCGAGCATGGTTTTGGGCGATGTTGGTGGGATGGCCCGCCCACGAGCTCGGGTAACAGAGAGCGCCGATTCCCTGTATCGAGATCGCGACGGCCGCGGTGGCGGCAAACGCGACGAGAATCGGTCGACATGCTTCGAGAGACCAAGAGATTCCGTATCCGAGCACGATGGCGAAGAGCGGTAGGGTGTCCGTCCAATACCTCGGCCCGTAGGTCCAGCCTGCCCACCATGTCGACTGCTTGGCCAGCACTGCGAAAAAGGGCAGGAGCATCGCCACCGCGATCGCGATCACCGGACGCCGGGCGATACGCGACGCGGTGGCCGGCAACGTGAAGAGGGCCACGACGATCCAGGGGCAGAAGATGAAAAGTCCGCGACTCGGACTGAAGAGAGTGCCGCTGGCGCCGCTCCACAAATCGTCCGACCATGCCCCCTGAACCGCCTGAGCCTTGCCGACATGCGCCAACAGCTCCGCATAACCTCCCAGTGGGTTCTGAAAGTACCAGTAGTTGTAGATGAGCAGTGCTGCCCCAAGGATCAGTGGAAAGGGCAGGAACCAGAGAGCGCACCTTCGATGGAGCCAGACCACCGTGAGGAAGATCGGCGCTGCAAAGATAAACGAAGTGGGTCTGAACCACACCGAGGCCGCCGCTGCAAAACCCGCCAGGCACAGCTGCCAGGGACGCGGGTGATCGGAATGCAGGAGTGCCAGCATGCAGGCGAGGGCGAGTGCCACGGGTCCGTGTTGCCACAGACTCTGACTGGCAATCGTCCAAAGAGGCGAGCCCAGTGCGACGACGAGGGTCGCGGGCATGGCTGCCCGCCCAAGCTCGAGCGAGTACAGTAGGTAGAGAATCACGATCGCCGTGAGTGCGGCGATCAGCGTTGCGCTGTTTTTCCCGATGGCCCGGCAATACCAGCCGCTTCGCGCGGGGATTGCGTCCCAGCCGGGACGCACGGAATCCAGTATCAGAACCTGCGGAAACGTGAGCGGCAGGGCCATCAATGCCGCACCGACCGGATAGCGGGAAACGACGTGACCTCTCTCGTATGCGGCCCAGTAAGGCAGGCGCTCGCGAGTCTCGAGGTGCGCGGGGAAATAGCGGTCGAGCACCAAGCCGTCGCCTCGGGCGAGCGAGATCGCCAGCATCATCGTGGGCTGCGCGTCCGCGGCTCCGATGTTGCGACCGTTCGCAGAGTAAACGATCACCAGCGCAGCGAACAGCAGGACGTACCTCCTGCCGCGCTTGGACCCGCTGCGGGGGTGTTGACTCCGTTCCGTGATGCCAGGAGGTGATTTCATGATCGCCGACGCCCGTCAATTTTCCGCCAGCGCTTCCTCGTAGACGGCGAGGGTCTCTCTCGCGCATCGATCCCAGGTGAAGCCGGCGGCTCGCCGCAGACCTCTGTCGCGCAGCTCGCTTCGCCGCGCCGGGTCGGCGAGGACGGCGAGCATCGCCTCGCCCAGGGCCGCCTCGTCGAGCGGGTCGACGAGATGCGCCGCGTCCCCGGCCAGCTCCGGCAGCGCTCCCGCGCTGGAGGCCACCGCCGGCACCCCGCAGGCCATCGCCTCGAGGAGGGGGAGCCCGAAACCCTCGTAGAGGGACGGGAAGACGAAGAGCTCGGCGGCCGCGTACAGAGCGACGAGATCGTCGGGCGGAACGCGTCCGGTGAGGCGAACGAACTCCCCCATCCCCGCCTCGGCGATGGCGCGACGCAGCGCCGCCTCTCCCCAGCCGGGCGGCCCGGCGAGCGCGAGCAACGGCGCGTCGCGTCGCGCGCGGCGCAGGCGCGCATAGGCTCGCACCAGACGCTCCAGGTTCTTGCGCGGCTCCAGGGTGCCGACGTGCAGGAGGTAGGGGGCGCCCAGGTCGTAGCGCTCGGCGATTCGCGCCCGCGCCGTTTCGCGCGGCTGCGGCCGAAAGCGCTCGTCACAGGCCAGCGCGACGACGCGAATCTTCTCTTCGGGGACGCCGAGCAGAGCATTCAGATCGCGCTTCGTGCACTCGGAGTCGGCGATGACCCGGCGCGCGTCGCGAACCGATCGGCGCACGCGCCCGATCAGCCGGCGCAGGGCGGAGGTGCCCAGCCCCGGCTGGCGCAGCAGCGCCAGGTCGTGCACCGTGACGACCAGTGCGGCGCCGCGGGCTCGGGGCAGGGCGTAGTTGGTGCCGTGAAAGAGCCGAACCGGGCCGAGCGCTCTCTCCACGGCGATGGCGCGCGGCAGCCCGGGCAGCGGATAGCCCATCACCAGCGGATAGAGAAATGAGGTCACCCAGCGGACGTTGGCGGGCCAGGGCATGCTGGAAGAGGGCGCGCTCGCTTGGCGGAGCAGAGAGAGAACGGGGCGGGCCGGACCGAAGAGGACCAGCTCCGTGCTCGGCGACCGCCGCGCCAGCGCCCGAATCAGGCCGTTCGTGTACGCGGCGATTCCGGCCGAGCGCACCTGCAGGGGCAGACCGTCGAGGACCACCCGGTCGATCATTGCCGGGGACCGGTCGCGTGGGGCTTCGGCGCACCGGCCGGGCGGGCGGTACCAGCCTGCATTTCGGACACCCTCCAGCTGCTCAGGGCAGGTACCCCAGCGCGCGCAGGCGCTCCTTCAGGGCCGGATCGATGACGGCGGTCGGGGCGGGCTCGGCCTTCGGGGCGAGAAGCTCGAAGCGCTTCAGCTGCGCGAGCAGGTAGGCGGTCTCGACCGGCCGGCGTGGCGCGATGTCGTGCTGCTCTCCGGGATCGGCCGCGAGGTCGTAGAGCTCGAGCACCGGCCGCGCCTTCGGGAAGTGCGCGTAGTGCATCAGCGCCAAGCCATCGACGACGACGCTGTCCATCTCGACGCTGTAGCCCTTGCCGCCGAGATAGCTGTACACGATGGGATCCGCGCCCGCGCTGGCCGGGCACAGGAGCCGGGGAAGGAGGCTGCTTCCCTGCAGCCCGGCCGGGATCTCGACGCCGCACGCCTGGAGGACGGTGGGCAGGAGGTCCACCTGCTGTGCCAGCCCGTCGCTCACCGTTCCGCCGCCCCACTGCTTCGGGAGCTTGATGAGCAGAGGGACGTGCGTGGTCTCCGTGAACAGATTGTTGGAGTGGGTCCACGTGCCGTGCTCGTGGAACTCCTCGCCGTGGTCGGCGATCAGAACGATGAGCGTCGAGTCATAGAGCCCCAGCTCGCGGAGCTCGTCGAGCAGCCTTCCGAACTGCTCGTCGACGAACGCGATCTCCCCGTCGTACAGGGCGGCGAGGTCGTGGATGTCGCGAGCGGACGCGGTCTCGGTCCGGTTCCGCTTCCAGACGGACAGGTGCAGACCGAGCGCGGGATCGATCCCGGCGGCGAAGCGCTCCCGGTAGGGGCTGCGCGGCATGTAGGGGTCGTGGGGATCGGTGGTGTGCAGATAGAGGAAGAAGGGGCGGTCGCGCGGCCGGCTCCGCAACCAGGCGAAGGCGTGCTCGTTCACCACGTCCGACAGCTGGTGCATCTCCGGCGTGTGCTGCTCCGGCAGGTACTCGTAGGTATCGAAGCCCTGTCCGAAGCCGAGCGACGGCGCCACGTTGCTGTTGGTCACGATGCCGGCGGTGGCATAGCCCGCCTCTCGCATCCGAGAAGCCATGGTTCGGTGACTGGCCGCCAATACGTCTCCCCCGAGCAGCGCGCCGTGCAGCGGCGGCGTGAGACCCGTGAAGATGGACGCCACCGTGGGTCGCGTGCATCCCGACTGTGCGACCGTGTGGGCGAAGCGAACGCTTTCGGTGGCGAACGCATCGATGTGCGGCGAGGTGCCGCGGGGGTCACCGTAGCAACCCAGGTGGTCCGCGCGCAGCGTGTCGATCAGGTAGACGAGGACGTTCGGTCGGGGTGCTTCGGCCCAGGGAAGCTCGGCATCGCAGCCCGGCGGGTGCGTCTCCGGCGCCGACAGCAGGCGTGGCTTCTCGATGCGGATTCCCCGTCCGCTGCCGCTGCCCGGCGCGATGAAGGAGATGCGGGCCGGCCGACCCACCGGCAAGGCGAGCGGCAGCGACCGTGTTCCGGAGGGGACCGACAGCTCGATCGTGCGGCTGTTGCCTTCGGTGCTGACCTCCACCCGCAGATTGGCGGCCGCCGACCCATCGGTTCCGCTTCCCCAGCGCGTGAGGGCACTGACCGACAGCTCGGCTTGCGCCGGTGCCCGGAAGGCATAGGAGATCCGGCTCGCAAAAGGGAGCAGAAGCGCCGGGGGCTTTCCCTGCCGGTCGACCGCCGGCTCGACGCCAGGCGTCAACGGCGCGATGGACATTCGATACCAGGCCACCGCAAGTGAACGAGTATCTTTGGAGCCGGGGAGCACGTCGATCGGGCGGCGATGGAATCCGTAACCGAAGGTGATGCGGTTCTCGCCGGCGACGAGTGCCTGATCCGGCACAGCCACGGTGTAGTCGCCGCGACCCGGGTGGAGGCGGAGATCGGCCACGGCATGGCCGTTGACCTGCACCGTCATCGTCTGCTCCGGCGCGTCCGCAAAGGACAGGGGGAGACAGGTGAGAAGAAGCGACAGAGGGCGCGGCTCGCCGAGATAGAAGTCCAGTGTCGAATGGTCGCCGAGCGACCACACGTCCGGCGTCCCGTCGCTCCATGTCTCGTCCGCCGACCAACCCTCGACGAAGTGCGCACGGGCCGCCGCCGTGCCGAACTGGATCTGCGCCGTCTCGAACCGAGTCTCCGCGGCCGGGAAGTCCTCGACGAAGTCGGAGTGGGTCTGCAGCGACGCCCCGTCTCGGCAGCGGATGCCGAGGAGGGCGGCGCTCAGGGCGAGGAGGAAGGAAAGGAGCGAATATGGCGCGCGCCGCAATTTCGTCCCCCGCTCGTCCTCGAGCCGGGTCTTGCTGCTCATCCGCCCCTCCTTAGCCCGGCCGCGCCGCGGCGAGCAAACCTTTGTACACGTCGTGGACGCGTCCGCCGATGGCATGCCAGGTGTAGGAGCCCACCGCCTTGTCGTGGCCGGCCTCGCCGAGGGCGCGTGCCTGCTCGGGCCGATCGAGGAGCTGCCGGATGCGGGTTGCGAAGTCGGCCGCGCCGCTGCAGAGGAAGCCGTCGACGCCGTGCTCGATGACGGAGCCGACGGGGCGGCAAGCGGCGTTTCCAATCACCGGCTTGCGGCGCATCCAGGCTTCCAGGAAAACGATGCCGAAGCTCTCGTGCTCCGAGGGGAGGACGAAGACGTCGCAGGCGTCGTAGGCGTCCAGCAGATCGCGCCGTTCGAGCGGGCCGAGGAAACGGACGTGGGGCGAGGCGATCGGAAGCCGGTCGACGTCGTGCCCGACCATGACCAGGACGACGTCCGGATCGCCGAGGGCGTCCACCGCTTCGACGGCCAGGTCGTAGCGCTTGTGGCGCTCCTTCCTTCCCACGAACAAAACCAGCTTCTTGCCGCGCAGGCCATGCGTGCCGCGAAACCGGTCTCCGGAGATGTCGGGTCGACTGAGCTCCCCGGCGTCCACGCCGACCCCGATCTGCACCGGCTTGGACTTCGGGAACAGGCGCCTGAAGAGGGCGGTGCTGTACGGCGTCTGGGCGAGCAGGGCATCGGCGCGTTCGAAGCATCGATAGAAGAGCCGGAAGTGATGGTAGACGTCCTCGGGGTGGAAGAGCGGCAGGACGACCACCGGCTTGCCCGCCCGGCGGGCGATGAGGCTGGTGTACCAGAGGGTCGCGAAGGGCATGAAGCCGACCAGGACGATGTCGTAGCTACGCATGGCCCGCACCGCCGCGCCGATCATTCGCAGGGAGACCGGTCCTCGTCCCGACAGCGCCAGGTAGTCGTAGATCGCGGGACGGCTCAGCGCGCGCCGGCAGTACCTTTCCACCGCGGCATCCGAATCCGCCGGCGCCGCCGGCAGTTTCGCCTCCTCGCGCTCCCAGCGGCGCAGAATCAGTCGCGAGATCGCGCGGCCGAGGATCGGCGGCAACCGGTAGCTGGCCGGGAAGCGGCGCACGGAGACGCCGGCGGCCATGCCGCGGCCGGGGGGGAAGTCGGCGGGCCAATCGAGGGAGAAGGCGGCGGAGTGCCGTATCGTGCGCGTGCAGGTGGCGAAAACGTCGACCTCGACCCCGCGCCCGGCCAGCTCGCGGGTGAGCATCGCCTGGTAGTAGTCGGAGCCGCCGCTGGGCTGATCGGTGAAGATCGGGAAGACGTGCAGGGCTCGCACTAGACGAACTCGATGGACGAGATGGCGACGCCGAGGTTGCGCCCGGCCCGTTCCCGGTACGTCGGGGCGGTCTGGATCTGAAGCTCGTAGAGGCCCGCGGGCGCTTCGCACGCGAAGGCGGTGTCGGTCCAGGACAGACGTGGAACCTGCTCGATGGTGCGGATCGGCCTCAGCTCGCCGAGGCGCCGCAACAGCAGAGTGGCCTGCTGGTCGACGCGGGCGCCGCGCCAGGTCAGCTTGGCGTCAGCGACGCCGGTGGGGAAGCGGAGGATCGCCGAGGCGACGTCGGCCGTCCACCGGAATGGCCGCTGCCCGTCGCGTTCCGGCGCGTACCAGCCGAAGTTGAGCTGCGCCGCATCGTGCTCGCCGTCGCATTGCAGGCGCGGCGTCGCCGACGACGGATCGGGCCGCAGGGCCTGGTTGTTGGGGAGTGGCGGGGGGAATGCATCCCAGGTGGGATAGAGCAGGGGCCAGAACGCTTTGCGCCCGCGCGCGAAGCGGAGGCGGCAGCGCAGCGCCGAGGGCAGGTGGGCCAGGTTCCACGCCCAGACGCGCAGCGGGATGCCGCGCAGCGGCGCGGAGCGCAGGTAGTTGCCCATCCGAACCTCGTGCAGCAGCCAGGCCGGCAGGCGGGAGAGGGGGAAGTACTTGAGCACGTTGCGGATGCGGTTGCGCTCGCACAGCAGGACCTTGTTCCGATTGATCCCTTCGGAGTAGCTGAAATCGTGGTCGACCCAGGCCTCGGGGGCGACACCGATGCGATAGCCGCGCTGCCAGATGCGGATTCCGACCTCGACATCGTCGTAGTAGTTGAACAACAGCTCGTCGAGCGGGCTGATCGCGTCCATCACGTCGCGCCGGATGACCATACCGCAGCCCATTGGATACAGGACGTGCTGCGGCAAACTCGCGAACTCGAAGGGCTCGTTGAAACAGAAATCCGCCCCGTAGCCGCGCCGATTGATCGTGCCGCCGGCGCCGTTGAGGATGATCTTGCGCTTGTTGAAGAAGACCACCGAGGCGACGGCGCCGAACCGCGGATCGGACTGCAGCACCCGAACCGCCTCGCTCAGCCAGGCCGGGCTCGCGTACCCGTCGTTGTCCATGAACGCCACCACGCTTCCCTCGGCGGCGCTCAGCCCCAGGTTGCGGCCGCCGGCCACGCCGCGGTTGGTGGTGCTGCGCACCAGGACGATTTCCCCGGCCGCCTCGGCCGCGTCGAGGATCTCCAGGCTTCCGTCGGTGGAATGATTGTCTACCACGACGATCTGCATGCGCGGATAGGTCTGGCGGCGCAGGTGGTCGAGGCAGCGTCCGATGATACTGGCGCCGTTGTAGTTGAGAACGACGACGCTGACGAGCGGTGGGGTCGTCATGAGCTCGCGCGTCGCGTTCCCGTGACGACGTAGTCGTAGCTGCCGAACAGCATACGGCCGAGCATTTGCGAGGCGTCGCTGAAGCGTTGCAGCTCCTCGCCGTCCCCCGGCAGGTTCGGGAACTGGAGAGGCGGCTCCGGGGGCGGCAGAAGCCGGGTCTCCACGTCGCCGAAGCCGCAGGTCTCGAACAGGAACTTCAGCGTGCGGGGGTGGACCAGGCGCACGTGGGTGAGGTCCATCCAGAACCATCGGTAGTGCACCAGCAGGCACTCGGGATTGAGCGTCTCGACGACGAACGCGCCGCCGGGGCGAATCTTGCGCGCCGCGAGCTGCATCAGCCGCAGGATCTGCCTGGTGTGCAGGTGCTCGATCACCTGGGCGCAGAACACGCCCCCGAGCGAGGCGTCGGGCAGCGAGTCGAGGTAGGCAAGGGCGTCGCCGTGCTCGACGTCGAGCCCCTTCTCCCGGCACCAGAGCGCCATCTCGCGATCGATGTCGACGCCGCGCGCCCGGATGCCGGCGTGGTTCAGCAGCTCGATGAACTCTCCGCGGCCGCATCCGATGTCGAGGACGTCCTGCCGGCCCTCGAAGAGGGAGACATAGGGTCTCTGCCGCTCGGCCACCTCGCCGGCATCGCCGCGAAAGCTCTCCTCGAACCCGAGCGTGTCGAGGGAGCCGGCGGCTCCGGGCGACGCTCCCGCGAGGAGGGAGCGCAGCGATTCGATGGCGTTGCCGCCGCCGTCGGGAAGCTCCTCGAGGATGGCGGCGAGAAGGAGGTCGCGCTCGGTCGCCTGCGAGCGCATCCGCGCGGCGTCCTCTTTCGCCGCCTGGATTCCCCGCTCCAGCGCGGCGATCTTCGACGTCGAGCCGGCCTCCGTGCGCTGCCGGGCGCTTTCGGACCGGGCCAGCGCCCCTTCCAGCTCGTTCACGCGCCCGCGCAGGTGCTCCGCGACGCGCAGCATCAGGTGGTTGAACATTTGCTGGTCGACGGTGATGAGGCGCAGGAAGTAGAGGGTCAGGCGACCCGTCAGGCGTGCCACCACACGTCGCGGCCTGGACAGATTGTCGAACGGGGGCAGGGCGGCGCCGACGTTCGCGACCTGCTCCGCCTGGCGCAGGGTCCCGGTGAGCGCATCGGCCGGCGGCGCGGTCGTCGCAGGGGCCCCGCCGTTGCCGCGTCGGCGCTGCGCCGCGACGCGCTGGCGCAGCCGGATCATGACCTCGTCCAGCGCCTGGCCGGTCGATCGATCGGAATCGGGCACGCTCACGTGTCTCGGGGCTCCCCGTCGGCGGATGCGGCTCGGGACATTCGAGCTTGGACCGGTAGCATGGCCGCCCCGGCGAAAAAATACCCGTCTCCCGGGATCACCTCGAAGACGAGCGCCTGGTCCCACCAGTCGAGGTTGTCCGGTACGTGCGTGGGTCCGATGTGGACGGCGAGGGAGACCGAGTAGTGACCGGGGCCGAGATCGAGGTCGATGTCGAAGTCGAAGGCGAGGATCTCGCCGGCGCGAGCTTCGGCGGCGGGGAGCTTCAAGTGGAAGGTGTTGGTGCCGAAGACATCGTTGCCGAGGCGGTCGCGTATCAGGAAGCCGACGGTGGGCGCCGCAATGCCGTCCTCGAAGCGCACCGCGCAGCGCAGCCGCGCGCGATCGCCGACGCGAAAGGCGCGGCACGGGCGGCCGTCGCCGTCGGCGAGCTCGGCGGAGGCGATCTTGGCGCGGCCGCTGCCCGAGCGGGTGATGCGCCGGCCCGTCGCCGTCTCGACCTGTTGGATCTCCGCGTCGTGCTCGCGCTTGGCGATCAGCGCGTTGTAGTAGTCCAGCACGGCGTCCGGGGCGCCGTCGCGGACCAGCTGGCCGCGGTCGAGGAGCAGAGCGCGGTCGCACAGGGACTTCACCGCCCCCGGATCGTGCGAGACCAGTAGAAGGGTCGTGCCCTGGTCGCGGAAGGCGCGAATGCGCGCCATGCTCTTGTGCTGGAAGTACGCGTCGCCGACGGCCAGCGCCTCGTCGACGACGAGGATCTCGGGGCGCATGGCGGTGGCGACGCTGAACGCCAGCCGCATCTGCATGCCGGTGGAGAAGCAGCGCAGGGGCTGGTCCATGAAATCGCTCAGCTCCGAGAACTGCTCGATTTCGGGCATCGCCGCGGCCACCGCCGCGCCGCTCAGGCCGAGCATCTGACAGCCCATCACCGCGTTCTGGCGACCGGTGAAGTCGGGGTGGAAGCCCATCCCCAGCTCGAGGAGCGCGGCGACGCGACCCCCGACATCGAAGCGCCCCTCGGTCGGCTGCGTCGTCCCGGTGAGGATCTTGAGCAACGTGCTCTTCCCGGCTCCGTTCTGCCCGATGATGCCGACCGCCTCGCCGGGACGCACCGCGAAGCTCACCTCGCGCAGCGCCCAGCGCGACTCGTGAGCGATGCGGCGCCCGCCGCTCCCCCACTCGACCACTCGTCCCCACGGGCTGGCGTAGCGCTTGTATGCCTTGCCCAGTCGCTCGACGACGATCGAGGCCATGGCGAATCCCGTCAAAGCTCGTCCACCAGCTCGCCGGACAGCCGGTGAAAGGTGAACACGGCGAGCCCGAGGACCGCCGCCGTTCCGACCGCGTGCGGGGCGAACCGGCTCCAGTCCGGCCAGGTGCCGTGCAGGACGGCCTCCTGATAGGCGGTGACGACGCTCACCATCGGATTGAGTGCGAACAGCCGGCGCGCCGAGGCGGGCAGAATGGCGAGGCTGTAGACGATCGGGGTGAACCAGAACCAGAACTGGACGACGACGCCGACGATCTGCGCCACGTCGCGGAAGAAGACGTTGAGAACGCCGAGCAGGACGCCGAGCCCGAGCGCGAAGAGCTGCTGGAGCAGGAAGAGGGGCAGCAGCGCGACCAGCGCCGTGCCGGGGAAACGGCGGAAAGCGAGGAGAACCAGGACGAAGACGAAGCAGGTGATGGCGAAGTTGAGGGCGGCGGAGACGAAGACGACGGCGGGCAGGATGCTGCGCGGGAAGCTGGCCTTCTTCAACAGGTTGGCATGCTCGAGGAAGAGCGTCTGGCAGCGCAGCAGCAGCTCGGCGAAGGCGTTCCAGGGGAGAATGCCGGCGCACAGATAGAGCCCGTAGGCGAGGGTGTCGTCGACGCCCGGCAGGCGCGCTCGCATCACCTGCGAGAACACCACCGTATAGATGAAGATCATCGTCAGCGGGGCGACGAACGCCCACAGGCTGCCGAACAGCGAGTTCAGGTAACGGCCCTCGAACTCGCGCTTCACCATTCCGAGCAGGAAGGCGCGGTATTGCCACATCGCCTTCGCCATCTGGGCGCCGGATCGGACCAGGCCGTGCTCCTCCGCCGTCCGTGTGCTGGGGGCGGCCGCTCTCACGTCGGCGCGCGCCGGCGGAGTGCGATTTCCGGCGGCGCCGCAGCCGGGTCAACCGAGCACCTCATTTCGCGGTCCCTCCGTTCAGGGCCGCGAGGTCGGCGTCGACCATCAGGCGCACCAGCTCGGCAAAGGAGACCAAGGGTTTCCAGCCCAGCGTCTCGCGCGCCTTCGAGGAGTCGCCGATCAGATGGTCGACCTCGGCCAGGCGGCGCAGAGCGGGGTCCTCGGACACGTACTTTTGCCAGTCCATCCCGGCGTGCCGGAAGGCCATCTCGGTGAACTCGCGCACGCTGTGCGCCTCGCCGGTGGCGACGACGTAATCCCCCGGCTCGTGGTGTTGCAGCATCATCCACATGGCGCGCACGTAGTCGCCGGCGAACCCCCAGTCGCGCTGGGCGTCGAGATTGCCGAGGCGCAGCTCCGTGCTCAGACCGAGCTTGATGCGCGCCACCCCGTCGCTGATCTTGCGCGTCACGAACTCCTTGCCCCGGCGCGGCGACTCGTGGTTGAAGAGGATGCCGGCGCACGCGAAGAGGCCGTAGCTCTCCCGGTAGTTCACCGTGATGTAGTGGCCGTAGACCTTGGCCACCCCGTACGGGCTGCGCGGGTGGAACGGCGTGCTCTCGCGCTGCGGAACCTCGCGTACCTTGCCGAACATCTCGCTCGACGAGGCCTGGTAGTAGCGGATGCCGCGATCGACCAGACGGATCGCCTCGAGCATGCGGGTCACGCCGACGGCGTCGAATTCGGCGGTGAGGACGGGCTGCTGCCAGGAGGTGGGTACGAAGGACTGGGCGGCCAGGTTGTAGACTTCGTCGGGCCGCGCCTTCTCGAGCGCGTCGATCAACGAGAGCTGATCCAGCAGATCCGCTTGCAGGAGCGTGATGCGCCCGCGCAGATGCTCGATACGGGCGAAGTTCTCGGTGCTGGCGCGCCGCACCACGCCGAATACCTCGTACCCCTTGTCGAGCAGGAACTCGCCCAGATAGGACCCGTCCTGGCCCGTGATTCCGGTGATGAGCGCGCGCGGCACCTCGATCCTCTTCCCCGACGACAGCGGCGCAATCCCGTCACGCTGCCGTCAGGATGTCAAGCTTTGCCCCAGCCGCCCAACCGCCCCGCCGCGGGTTGTTGGTTGTTGGGTTGTTGGTTGTCGGAGCGTTTACCAACAACCCAACAACCAACAACTCAACAACCATTTCAAGTCACCACCCGGCCGTAGAGGCGGCGCAGATCCTCGGCAATGGTCGTCCAGCTGAAGCGCTCGGCGGCGAAGGCGCGCCCGTTCCGCCCCAGGGCCGCGCTCTCGTCGATGCATCGCGCCAGCTTCCCTGCCAGGTCGCGGGCATTCCCGGGCTCGGCCAGGTAGCCGTTGTATCCCTCTTCGACGAGGGCGCGCACGCCGGGCAGACGCGAGGCGACGACCGGCGTGCCGCACGCCATCGCTTCGATCAGGACCAGCCCGAACGCCTCGGTGCGATCGATGGACGGCAGGGTGACGACGTCCGCGGCCCGGTAGTAGGCCGCCAGCATCTCGTCCGGGATGTCGCCCGCGAAGTGAACCCGCGCTCCCAGAACGAGGTGGCGGACGAGGGCTTCGTACTCGGCGCGCAACTCGCCGTCGCCTCCGATCACCAGCTCCACGTCCGGCATCTGGCCCAGAGCGTCGAGGAGGACGTGCAGGCCCTTGAAGTAGTGCGCGCGGTCGAGCCGCGCCAGGAAGAAGATCGTCGGCGCGTCGGACAGACCGAGGCGCCGTCGCGCGTCGCGGCGCTCCCCTGCCGGAGACATCTGCTCCAGGTCGACGCCGGCTGGGATGACCGACAGGCGCGGCTCGATCGCGGGCAGGCGAGCGGCGAAGAAAGAGGACGCCGCGTAGTCACGCGACGTGACGACGATCGCATCGGCGGCGCGCAGAACCAGCGGCAGCAGCAGGCGCCGGTGCCAGCGGAAGACGTGCGAACGCCAGCCGCGTCCGACGACGTCCATCTGGTACTGGACCACCAGCGGCGGGCCGCCGACCATGCGGCGGGCCGCCAGCAGCTCGGCGGTGCCGAAGAAGGGATAGTGGAGATGGACGACGTCGTAGTCCGAAGCGCGACGCACCACTTGCGGCAGGCAGGCGGCGTTTCCCTTCGCTGCCAGCGGCGGCAGCTCGACCACCTCGACCCCGCGTGGCCGGGCGCGCGGCGCGTCGCCGCGCGGGGTGAACACGGTGACCGCCATCCCCGTATCTGCCAGCGCCTGCGCCTGGTGGAACGCCACCGTCCCCATGCCGCCGCGATACGGGGGGAAGACGGGGGTGACGTGCGCGATTCTCAGCGGAGTGTCCGGCATGCGAGCCGCGAGCGCGAAATCCCCGGCCTCCTCGGTGGCAAGTGCGGTGGCCCGCGTCATCGGCCGCCACTCCCGGCCCGGGCGCCAACGGCCCGCGGCGCCCTCCCTTCGTCCCGGCGGCCGGGGTCGCAGTTGTTGCACCGCATTCGCGCCTCCGCTAGATCCTCCGCGTGCGAGACGGTATCAATTCCAAGCCGAATGGGTCAATGTGCCCGCCGCGGAAACCATGCGCCGCCGTCGGAGCAGGGCGGCGTAGGAGCACAGGGAGGATGCGAATCGCCATGGACCTCGGCATGCCCGCGCGAACGGCCGTCGCAGCTCTCGTCCTGCTGGTGGGGCTCTGCTCGTCGGGATGTGAACGAAAGAGCGAGCCGGCGGCGGAGAAGGCTGCCGAGCCGACGCCGACAGAAGTCCCCACCGCTGCCGCGACGGTCGCCGTCGCGACGCCGGACGAAGACGAGTACTCCGACGACGATCTGGTGCTCGTCGCCGACGGTGATCCCGACACCGGCAGCTCGCCGCTGACGGTGAAATTCACCGTCGAGTCTCTGCTCGAGCAAGAGCTGAACCAACCGCGGTACACCTGGGACTTCGGCGACGGCAGCCCGGTCGCGCACGAGGCGAGCCCGGTACACACGTACACCAAACCCGGCGATTACGTCGCCACGGTTCGCGCCGTCGACGCCAGCGGACAGCGCGGCTGGGACGAAGTCGACATCGAGGTGGAGGCCGCGGACGGCGATTGACCAGGCCGCGCCGTTCGTGTGCGCCCTCGCCGAGGGCTCGCACCGACTCGCACGACTCTCCGATTCATGACTTGCCCTTTCTTCTCCTTCGCGCCGCCTTCCTTCCCGACCGCAACCGATTCTTCGGAGCGGCTCGGCGGCGCTCGCGGCACCCGCAGGGCTGACACGGTCGCGGTAAGTGGATAAGAGTCCTCGCATGTCAGCGAAGCGGGCCGCGTCGGCAACCATCGCGCTTGCCGTGATCGGACTGGCGATCAGCGGTCTGATCGCCTCGGTCCATCACAACATCGCCGCGCCCTCCGGATACCAGCCCAGCTTCTGCACGGTGAACGAGACCGTCAACTGCGACGTCGTGCTGTCGAGCAGCTACGCCTACGTGGCCGGCATCCCGGTCGGGTGGTGGGCGGCTCTGACCTACGTCCTGTTCGGCCTTGGCGCCGCGATCGCGATGCGCTCGACCCGCGCGACGCGGCGTCGACAGGCGGCGACGGCGCTGTTCGCGGCCGCGGCCGGGGCGGTCGCGTACTCGTTCTTTCTCGCCTGCGTCGCGTTTCTGATCCTGCGCGCCGTGTGTCTGCTCTGCGGCGGCCTCTACATCGTCAACGCCGGCCTGCTGGTGGCGACGTGGCTGCTGCTGACGGCCGTGCGTGCGGAGGGGCGGGCCGGCGCGCGCCCGGCGGGTGACGCGAGATCGCGCACGCGCTGGAT
This sequence comes from uncultured bacterium, assembly GCA_963721115.1. GTDB lineage: Bacteria > Desulfobacterota > Binatia > HRBIN30 > CADEER01 > CAVRIA01. Next base: position 442,424 of record CAVRIA010000005.1, on the reverse strand, counting down.
CGCGACCGGCGCGGCGGTGGCCGTGCTGACTTTCGTCGTCCTCGCCTGGTGGGAAGGGAGCCGCAATCCCGAGGCGCTGAGCGCGGCGGAGGTCGCCGAGAAGTATCCCGACTTCTACAAGTGGTACACGTCGCAGCCGGTCGTCGATGCGCAGATTCCCCCCGGTCACGAGAAAGGCGAGACCGAGCCGGGCGATGCCGCGCCGGTCGTGATCATCGAGTTTTCCGACTTCGAGTGCCACTTTTGCGCCCAGGCGTATCGGAATCTCAAGCGCGTGCTGCCGCGCTTCGGCGCGCAGGTTCAGCTCAGGTTCCACCACTTTCCGCTCAACGCGGACTGCAATCCGTCGGTCAGTCGCACGATCCACCCGCAGGCGTGTCTGGCGGCGATGGCCTCGGAATGCGCTGCCCAACAGGGACGGTTCTGGGGCTACCACGACATGCTGTTCGAGAACCAGCATCACCTCGAGCGCGATGATCTCGTCCACTACGCCGACCAGCTCGGTCTCGACCACGCCAAGTTCATCGACTGCCTGGGCAGCGACGCCTCGCGCCGCGCCGTCGAGGCCGACGTGCAGGAAGGCGAGCGACTCGGCGTGAGCTCGACGCCGACGTTCTTCATCAACGGCCGCAAAGTGAGCGGCGCTCTCGATCCGGACATGTTCTCGCATGCGATCCGCATCGAGCGCGACAAGGCCAAGCCCAAAAGCTGAGCGTCGGCCGCGCGCGCGACGGGTCGCTTCGTTCGCGCGCACCCGAACTCAGGAATCGTGCCACGCGTCGCGCCTCCGTCCGAGTTACTAATCACTCGGCGTGAACATCAAAGTCACGCGTTGAGCCGGAATTTTCTTGACATGAATTGCTCACCGGAATATGAGAGACGCCTCTCCATTCCGAAGTCCGGTAGCTTTTCAATTTGCAAATGAATCTTGTCGGGTGCGCGCACTGCCTTCCTTGTGGGGAAGGGAGGACGGAGAAGTGCGTGCGGACTGTGCATGGGGTTGTGGATGGCTTGCGGAAGTGGCGTGGTGGCGGTGACTTACCGTGTTCTCCCCAAGTGTGGAGAACCGGTGCGTGCCCCGACAAGTACCTTTGGTCGACGCTTTGCAGGAGGGGCGGGCAAGCATGGAGGCACTCTGGTCGGCGGCGTTACCATTGTTGCGACAACAGTTGGGGGAGCGGAACTTCAGCGCGTGGATCGAGCCGATCCACTGTCGCGGAAACGCGGCGGAGATCCGGCTCGAGGTTCCGAGCCCATTCTTTCAGCAGTGGGTGACGCGCCACTTCCTGCCCGGCATCCGCGACACTCTCGCGCAGCTGTCGGGCACCAGTCCGCAAGTGCGGTTGGTAGTCGCGAGCGACGGGGATGCCGTGCCGCGCAAGCAGAAGGCGGCCGAGCCGAGCCAGGCGGCGGTTCCCCGCCCGGCGCGGTCGCCGCGTATCGGACGAATCGTTCCGCACTACACGTTCGAGACCTTCATCGTCGGCGCCGCCAACGAGGTGGCGTTCAAGGCGGCGCGGGCGATCGCCGAGGCGCCGGGACGGCGTTTCAATCCGGTGTTTCTGCACGGCGGTGTGGGACTCGGTAAGACGCACCTGATCAACGCTGTCGCCCACCATCTGCTGCGCCCTTCCAGTCGGCTGCGCGTCGCCTGTCTGTCGGCGGAGACGTTCATGAACTCGCTGATCGGCTCGCTGCGGCAGGACCAGATGAACGCGTTTCGCGATCGCTTCCGCCTGGTCGACGCCCTCATCCTGGACGACGTGCAGTTCCTGGCCGGGAAGGAGCGGACCCAGGAGGAGTTCTTCCACACCTTCAATGCCCTGTACGGGGCCGAGAAGCAGATCGTCCTCACCTCGGACAAGCGGCCGGCCGCCATCTCGGGTCTCGAGCAGCGGTTGCGCAGCCGCTTCGAAGGCGGTCTGATCGCCGACATCCACCCGCCGACGCGCGAGCTGCGCCAGGCGATCCTGCGGGCCAAGGCGGGACGGCTGGCGGTGGATCTCGGCGACGAGGTGGTGGAGGCGCTCGTGAGGCGCAGCGGCCCGAGCGTGCGCGAGCTGGAGGGGGCGCTCAACCGCGTCCTCGCCATCGCCGCCGTGCGCGAGACGGCGATCACACCCGACCTGGTCGAGGCCGCGCTCGGTCCGCTGATGCGCGCCGCCAGCAGCAACGTGTCGATCGAGGTGGTGCAGGAGGTGGTCGGCAGTCGATTCAATCTCAGCGTCGCCGAGCTCGTCTCGCACCGCCGCACGCGCCAGGTGTCCTTTCCGCGCCAGGTCGCGATGTATCTGAGCCGCACCCTGGCCGAGGCGTCGCTGACGACGATCGGAGAGAAGTTCGGCGGCCGCGACCACACCACCGTCATGTACGCGGTGAAGGCGATCGAGTCGCGCCGCGGCAAGGACGTCCAGGTCGACCAGATCCTCGCCGGCATCGAGGGCCAGCTGCGCGACAGCACCGCGGCGTGAAAAGCGCGTGACCGGTTGCCGGCAGGTCGGCTCCGGGCGCCCGCGCGGTGCTCGACCGACCGGCCGGCGGCGGCGGTGAAACGCCCGCATCGGCCGGTGGCCGGTCTCCCCGCACCTCCTTGTCGCACACCAGCGCTGCGCATTTGACAAAGGCGGGCGCGGCGCGGAAAGTAGCGCACCGCCGTCGTGATTTCGACCGGCGCGGAGTCGACCAATTCAGCCAAGAGACGTAAAGAACGCGCGGCAACAGCGACAGGCGGCGGCGACCCTTTGCCACAAAATGCTCGCCGGCAGCATCGTTCTAGCAGCCGAGGATACATGAGGAATCGAAGCGCGTCGTCCGCCGCCATGGCGGCTCCCCTCCTGCTCGCCGCCATGCTGCTCGCCGCCGCGCCGACCCGCGCCGCAGGGCAAGTGACCGGCGTGCGCTTCACGCGCTCTCAGGAGATCACGTTCGATTTCGGCGACATCGGCGTCGAGGGCATCAAGCTCGCCGACGTCGACGGCGACGGCTTACGGGACCTCATCGCCATCAGCCAGGACATCGACCCGACCTCGGTGGCGGTCTTCCTCAACCAAGGCGACGAGACCTTCGGGCCGCCGAGCACGTTTCAGGTCGGCGACACACCGACCGCCGTCGCGGTGGCCGACGTCGCCTCCCCGGGCGGCGGGCCCGACGGCAACCTCGATCTCATCGTCGTCGACGACAGTCCCGGCATCAGTGCCGGCATCACCATCTGGCTGGGGGACGGCAACGGGAACTTCACGCTGGACATGCAGGATTTCAACGCCATCGTCTTCGGTGACAACGATCCCTGCGAGTACGTCGGCGTCGCGGTGGGGGATTTCGACCGCAACGGCCAGCAGGATCTGGCGCTTCTCGACTCGGACGATCTGGTCTTCTTCGCCTGCAACACCGACGGGACCTTCGCCGCCTGCGCGAGCCCCGCGGTGGACACCAACGGCATCACCCCGATCGACATCGGCGTCGGCGACTTCGACGGCGATGGTTTTCTCGACGTCTCCGTACTCAACTCCGATTCGAAGGACGTATCGGTACTCTATGGGGCGGGAAACGGGCAGTTCACCGCCTCCACCAACACGGTGTCGGCAATTGGGGCAAGTACGAACGAACCGCGCGCCTTGGCCGTGGGGCGCATCAACACGGACGATCTCGACGACATCGCTGTGATCAACTACGAGGACTTCACCCAAGAGGGGCTCATCATCCTGTTGCCCATCTCGCGCAATCGATTCATGACCAACGCTAGCGCCACTGTCCAGTTCTTTGCCTCGACCTTGACCCTCGCTGACTTCAACAACGACACGTTCACCGACATCTTCGTCGGCGTCAGCAACCCTACGAGCAATATTCCAGCGTTCTACATTGGGGACGGGACGGGCAACTTCCCCGATCTGGACCCATTTACGATCACGAACCTGGGTTCGGTCCAGGCTCTGGCCAGTGGCAACATCGGAGGCGACGCGCTTCCCGATCTCGTCGCGGCCCTGCAGGACGGGATGCACATCCGCGTCGCGATCAACACGACGAACCAGCCGACCGAGACGCCGGGGACGCCGAGCCCGGGCACCGAAGGGCCGACCGCCACGCCGACGCCGAGCCCGACCGGGCCGACCCCCACGCCGAGCGCGACGCCTCCCCCTCCCACCCCAACCGCCACCGCCACGCCGACCGCCGTGCCGACGGCGCCGTTCAGCCGCTGCGATCTGCGCGTCGCCGACGAGCAACAGGGATCGGCGACTCTCACCGGGATCACCGCAGGGGCCCTGGACGAGGGACCGAACGCCGATCTCGCCATTTCGGACCATCTCAACAACGCCGTTCGGGTCATCTTCAACCAATCGGTACTCCTGGCCGGGATCCAGAGCTGCGCGCGAGTCATGCTCGGAGCCCCCATCGACGTGGATGCACCGATCGTGGCCAATGTGACGGCCCCCGGCCCGCTGGTCGCGGTCGACCTCGATCAGGACCGCCACGTCGATCTCGTGGTCACCGGATCGGACGGCGTCACGGTCTTGAAGGGGGACGGGACGGGAAGCTTCGTCGCCCAGACGCCGGTATCGGTCGGCGGTACTCCGATCGACATCGCCGCCGATCAGCCGATGAACGGCGGCGACCGAACCGGGCGGACCACCTTGGACTTCAACGGCGACCAGATCGCCGACCTGGTCGTGGCCGTGACGTCGCCGCCGTCGCTGGTCATTCTCTGCGGCGAGGCCGGCGGCGGCTTCCAGATCTGCCAGCGGATCTCCGTTGCGGCCGAGAAGGTGGTCGCGGCCGACTTCAACGGCGACGGGCGGGTCGACATCGCCTACTCTGCGCAGGGCAATGTCTCCATCCTCATCCAGGACGAGAGCACTGACGGCAACCCACACCTTCGGCTGGCTCCAATCGCCGGAGGAGCCCAGGTGACGGCGCTGGCCGCGGCGTTCTTCGACGCGGACAGCCTGCCGGATCTCCTCGTCACCCGGGGTGGCTCGGTCGAGCAGGCCGAGGTGGAGCTCGCCAGCGTACCGGTGGCCGGCGGTGACCCGGTCTTCAACAAGGCGGGGACGTTCGCGGTCGGGCCCGGCTCGCGCGCCTCGGGAGCCGGTCAGTTCAACATCGAAGATCGGTCGTTCGACGCGGTGGTCGCCAGCGACTCGGGCACCCCGGGAATCGGGCGCCTCAGCTTTGCGGACGGCGACGGCTCGGGTGGCTTCTCTCTGGTGCTGGACCCGTTCTCGATCGGTGGCGCGCCCCAGGCGCTCGTGGTGACGTACTTCGACCGCGATCCCCTGCAAGACGTCATCACGGCCAACGGCGACGGCACCATCTCGATCCTCCTCAGCAGCGTCCCGCCGGCTACCCCCACACCGGTGCCGACCTCGACTCCCACGGTGACCTCGACGCCGAGCGCTACCAGCACCGTCACCCCCACGGCGACCGCCACGGACACACCGACCCGCACGGGGACGCCGGGTCCCACCAACACCGTCTTCCCGACCGCCACGGCGACGTTGAAGCCGGGGGTCTTCCAGCTCTCGGGCGGCGGGTGCGCCATCGGCTCCGCGGGCTCGGACGGGAACGGGCAGGGTTGGCTGGTGCTGCTTCTCTTCGTCGGGCTGGCCGCTTGGCGCCGGGCGGGTCCGGGTGGCCGCGATCGAGGCGAAGGGACCTTTCACGGCTAGGATGGCATGACAGACCGCGCTCGCACCCGCTTTCCGCTGAGTCTTCTGATCGCGCTCGCCGTCTGTGCGGCGCTCGCCTTCGCCTTTCACGTCGCGGCGCAGGGGCCGCTGATCCGACAGGTGCAGTTCAGCCTGGAAGACGAGCTCCCCCTGGTCGTCGGCGAGGAGGCCGGACCTCAGGCGCTGACGCTGGCCGACCTCAACGGCGACCAGCACCCCGATCTCGTCGCGGTCAATCAGGACGACGACACCATCTCCGTGCTCTTCGGCCAGGGCGACGGCACGTTCACGGGCCTGCAGGAGCTGGAGTCCGTCGGCAGTACCCCGACCGCGGTTGCCGTGGCCGATTTCGGCTCGCCGTTCGCCTCCGAGTTCGCCGGCGATCTGGATGGCCTTCCCGATATCCTCGCCGTCGACGATCTGGGCTGCGTCAGCCTGTACTTCGGCGACGGAAACGGCAACTTCGAGGTGACCGAGCAGGACTTCCTCGACATCGACTATCAGGACCCCCAAGATCTCGGCAACTTCGGCCCGGACGAGCTGACGGGCGTCGCCGTTGCCGACTTCGACGGCGACACGCGGCCGGACATGGCTCTGCTGGACGCGTTCGATGTGGTGTACTTCCTCTGTAACCGAGGTGGGATCTTCGGCGTCTGCTTGGACGAGTCACGGGAGACCAGCGGCTCCGATCCGGTGGACATCGCCGCCGGCGATTTCAACGGCGACGGCAATGCGGACGTGGCCGTGCTCAACCGCTTCTCGGGCGACGTTTCGCTGATCACCGGCAACGGCGACGGCTCCTTCGCGGCCAACGCCGTCGTCGTCAGCGCCGTCCGGTCGCTGGGCGAGGAGCCGCAGGCGTTCGCCGCCGGCCGCCTCAACCCGGACGCGCTCGACGATCTCGCCGTCGTCAATTTCGACGACGCCAGCATCGAGAACGGGGTCGCGCTCCTCGGGCGCTCGGACGACAGGTTCGACGTGCGGCCCTTCGCGGCGCCTCTGTTCACCCGTGCGGTCGCGCTGGCGGACTTCGCCGGAGACACGGCTCTCGACGCCATTACCGTCAACTACCAGGACGGATCGGTGTCGCTGCAGCCGAGCATCCTGGTCGGCGAGGGAACCGGCGACTTCATGGATCCGCTCGTCGTCCCCGGCGCGGAGGCGATGGGCGGCGCGATCGCGCTGGCGGCCGCCGACGTCAACGGGGACTCGCTGCCCGACTTCGTCGGCGTCCTCGCCTCCGGCCAGGCCGTGCGCGTCGCCCTGAATGTTTCGATCGAGGTTACGGCGACACCCGCGCCTCCCACCTCGACGCCGACGCAGACGCCCCTCCCGTCCGTGACGCCCTCCGCTACGGCGACCGGGACGGCGACGGCGACGGGGATGGCAACGGCGACCGAGACGGCGACGGGGACGCGTACGTCGACACCGAGATCGACCCCGACGCCAGGGTCGGGCGCTTCGTTGCCGTCCTACGTCCGCTGCGACATCGGCGCGAGTGTGCTCGGGACGATGCCAGCGGGTCTGATGGGCGGTGCTGTGGGGACCTTCAACAGCGATCAGGTCCAGGACCTGGCGCTCGCCGACGACGCCGCCAACAGCGTCGTCGTGCTGCTCAGCAACAAGGATGCCTTCAGCCGAGGAATGTGCGCCGAGGCCGTTACCGTGCAGCCGATCCAGGGGGGTGTCACCGGCCCGCAGGCGATCGCGGTGGAGCCGGCGGGCGGCAACGTCAACCTGGCCGTTGCGGCATCGGGTGCGGTGGACTTCTTCAACGGCGACGGCACGGGCGCCTTCTCCGCGGGCGCGACGGTCGGCGGCCTGAACGGCCCGACGGCGCTGCAGGTCGCCGACATGAACGGGGACAGGTTGGACGACGTCGTCGTCGGCACCGCCGTCGACAGGTCCGGAAACAGTGTCGTGGTGCGGACGGCCAGCTCTGCTGGCACTTTCCCGTCCGGTGCGGCGAACAGCACGAGCCTGGCGGTCGATCCCATGTTCCCCATCCAAGCGGTTGGCGTGGCCGACTTCGACGGGATCAACGGGCCGGACATCGCCGCTCTGGCGGCGAATTCCATCGGAACGCTCCAGATCTTCTTGCAGCACCAGTCTGCCCCGACACCGACCGCGAGTGCGACGCCGGGCGCCACGCCGACTCCGACCCGTCAGGGCGAGCTCGACTTCAGGCCCGGCCCAACCCTCCAGAGCGGCGGCTTCGCCGGCGACATGGCGGTAGCCGTGGACGATCCGGGGCTCGGTACGCTCGACTTCGACGGCGACCCGGCCCGCGTCCCCGACCTCGCCGTGGTCGTTACCCGAGGTCAAGCGCCTCAGCAGCAGGGCAAGCTGCTCGTCTACCTGGGCTCGCGAGACGGCGGCGGGGTCAGCTTCCAACAGTCTGCCGAGGTGGACGCGGGGACCAATCCGACCGCGCTGGCCCTCGGGCGGCTCGACAGCGACGACAACCTCGACGTCGTGGTCGCGGACGGAACGGAGAACGTCGTCCGTTTCTTCCTCGGCGACGGCAATGGCGGTCTGGTTCAGGCGGGCGCGCCGCGTGCGACCGGTCCGGAGCCGAGCGACGTGCTGCTCGCCGACCTCGACTTCGACGGGACGCTGGACGTGATCACGACCAACAAGGGCGATGGATCGATCACGATCTTTCTGAGCAGCAACCCGGCCTCGACCCCGACGGCGACCCCGACCTCCACGCCGAGCGAAACGCCGACGATCTCGGCGACCCCTACGCCGTCGTGTACGCCGACGCCGAGCGAGACGCCGACGCCGACGCCGAGCGGCACGCCGACGATCACGTTGACCCCCACGCGCACCGGCGTGCCCACCACCACGCCGACGTCTAACGGACTCTTCGCCCTCGGCGGAACCGCCTGCTCGATCGACGGAGCGAGGAGCGGGTGGTCCGGCCTGATGCCGCTTCTCGTCCTCGGGCTGCTCGCCCTCGTGCGGCGCTGGCGCCGGGCCTGACCGACGCGCCGTTGGGGATTGGCCCCCGTGCGCGCTTCGCGCTCCGATGGGCTCGGCCCCGCGGGCTTGGCCCGCTGGGCATCCTCGTCCCTTTTTGATGCGTCTTCGGGTGAGCGAAGCTGATGGGGACTTCGTTGCATCGCCGCGCCCGGAACGATAGGTAGCCGGCATGGTCGGGATCGGTCGCTACGCCGCCTACGTTCCGTGCTTTCGCCTCGATCGGCGACTCATCGCGCAGGCCTGGGGGTCCCGGCAGGCGAAGGGAGAGATCGCCGTCGCCAACTACGACGAGGACGCCCTCACCATGGCCATCGAGGCGGCGATGGGGTGCCTCGGCGACCCCCCGGTCCCGGTCGGCGGCGCCTACTTCGCCAGCACCAGCTCGCCGTACGGCGAGAAGCAGGCGGCCAGCGTGCTCGCCACCGCCTGCGATCTGCCGCGCGAGATCTTCACGGCCGACTTCTCCGGCTCGGCGCGGGCCGGGGTGAGCGGGCTCCTCGCGGCGCTGCGGGCCGTGCAGGCGGGCGCCGCCCCATCGGTGCTGGTCGCGGCGGCAGACGTCCGCCTGGCGGCGCCGGAGAGCGAGCTCGAGGGGATGCTCGGAGACGGAGCCGCCGCCATGACGGTCGGCGGCGAAGACGTCGTCGCCGAGTTCATCGATGCGGCCTCGGTCTCGGAGGAGTTCACCTACGTGTGGCGTACCGACGCGAGCCGCACCCTGCAGGTCGCCGGCGGCCGTTTCTCCAATACCTACGGGTACGGTCGCGATCTCGGGCAGGCGATCCGCAGCCTGTTGGAGCGCCAGGGTCTGCAGCCTTCCGACATCGCGCATCTGGCCCTCTACTCGCCCGACGCGCGGGCGGCCGCCGGCCTCGCCAGATCGCTCGGCTTCGATGCCAAAACGCAGCTGGTGGCGCCGCTGGCCGCGCAGATCGGCTGCACCGGGAGCGCCGAGCCGCTGCTGCAGCTGGCCAGCGCCCTCGACGGCGCACGGCCGGACGACCGGATCCTCGTCGGGGCCTACGGCGAAGGGGCCGACGTCCTGCTCTTCCGCGCCACCGAGGCGATCGATCGCGGCCGTCAGGCGGTCCCCGTGCGGCGCTGGATCGACGCCAAGGCGATGCTTCCCTCCTATGAGAGGTACCTCAAGTATCGCCGCCTGGTAGAGGTCGAGGAGGTGACGGACGTCGTCACCAACGTTCTGGAGTTCAAGGAGCTCAAGCAGGACGTCCGCCTGTACGGCAGTCGCTGCCGGGAATGCGGTACGGTGCAGTACCCGATGGCGCACGTCTGCATCCAATGCCGGGCGCGGGAGCGCATGGAGGATGCGCGGATCGCCCGGCGCGGAACGGTGTTCACCTACACGGTGGACCACCTGATCGCCAATCTGGAGCATCCGCTGCCCATGGCCGTCGTCGACGCCGACGGCGGAGGCCGGGTCTATCTGCAGGTGGCCGACTCGGACCACATCGAGATCGGCGCACCGGTCACCTTCACCTATCGGCGCCTTCACGAAGGGGGCGGAAACCACAATTACTATTGGAAAGCGCGGCCTCTGCGCGAAAGCGGCGGGACATGAGCCGGTTCCCGGAGAGCGGGGGGGAGCACTCGCCGCGTGGAAGCGCTGTCGATTTTCTCCGAAACGAGGCTTCGACAAGCTCAGCCTGAGCGGTTGGTGGGGTGGTTTCAAAGGACTTTGTCCGCTCACCCTGAGCTCGTCGAAGGGTGCGCTCGCATTTGTCGACAGAGCCGAGAGCGCGAGGGGAAGCCATGAAGGACCAGGTGGCGGTCGTCGGTGTCGGCTGCACGAAGTTCGGCGACCTGTTCGAGCAGGGCTACGAGGACCTGATCTGCGAGGCGGCGTTCCAGGCGTACGACGACGCGGGCATCGATCCCGCCGAGATTCAGGCCGCCTATCTGGGCACCTACATGCCGGGGCCGGCCGGCGGCAAGGCGGCGGTCTCGCTCGGGGACGCCCTACGGCTCTACGACCGGCCGATCACCCGGGTGGAGAACTACTGCGCCACCGGGACGGATGCCTTTCGGAACGGTTGCCTCGCCATCGCCTCGGGGACCTACGACGTCGTCCTGGTGCTCGGCGCCGAAAAGCTGAAGGACCGCGGCGGCCGCGGCCTGCCCCGCTTCGGGCATCCGCTGCTCGCCAAGGGCAACTCCGCCCCGGGGCTCTTCGCCCTCGCCGCCAACCGCTACATGCACACCTTCGGCGTCGGGCGGGAGGCGCTCGCCAAGGTCGCGGTCAAGAACCACTACAACGGTGCCCGCAACCCGAAGGCACACCTGCGCATGGAGGTGACGGAGGAGCAGGTGCTGGCGGCGCCGATGATTGCCTGGCCGTTCGGGCTCTTCGACTGCTGCCCGACCACGGACGGTGCCGCCGCCGCCATCCTGTGCCGCGCCGACCTGGCGCGAAAGTTCACCGGCCGGCCGATCCTGGTCAAGGGGTTCGGTCTGGCGGTCACCACCGGCCGGCCGTACTTCGATCCCACCTTCGACTATCTCGGCTTTCGCTCCACCCAGCAGGCCGCCCAGCAGGCCTATCGCATGGCGGGCATCACAGCGCAGGACATCGACTTCGCCGAGGTGCACGACTGCTTCACCTGGACGGAGATCTCCAATACCGAGGATCTCGGCTTCTGCCGCAAAGGGGAAGGGGGCGGGCTGGCGGCCGAAGGCCGCACCGCGCTGAACGGCGATATCCCGATCAACCCGAGCGGAGGCCTGAAGTCGTTCGGCCATCCGATCGGTGCCAGCGGCGTGCGGATGATCTACGAGTGCGTCGAGCAGCTGCGCGGCAACGGCGGCGAGAGACAGGTCAAGGATCCTTCGCTCGGTCTGGCGCACAACGTCGGCGGCCCCGGCGCCGTTTCCTGCGTGATCATCCTGGGCAACCAATAGCTGCGGCCCGGCCGTCAGAATCTTGGCAAACCAAGCTGAGGCGGTCGGTTTTCGGCCGCCGAGGGCCCGCCCGGAGGCTGGTTCGGCGGCCCGGCATCGACCGGAACGTCGTGGCACCTAGCTTGCTGTTCGCATGGCCAGGCATATGACCTTCCTAACCAGCAGCATCGTCGAACGATCGGCAAGCGACTCCGGGGCGGCGGCTCTCGACCGCAAGCGCATCGTGCTCCTTCTGCGCTGCGTGGTCATTGCCACCGCGGCCTACGTGGCCCTCACCGGCTCGAGCTCCATCGGCACCGGGCAGATCCTCTACGTGCTTCTTTTCGCCGCCACCAACGCCGCGCTGGCTCTGGCGCCGCGCAAGCTCTTCTACGCGCCCCATTTCGGTCCTCTCCTTCTGCTCGGCGACACGGGCCTCATCCTCCTCGGCCTCTCGTGGAGCCACGGTCTCTCGCAGGACCTTCTCGTGGTCTACTTCTTCACCGTCTTTCTCATCACGGTCGGGGAGACGCTGGCGCAGATCGCCATTGGCAGCGCCCTGATCGCGGGAGTGTACGGATACTGGCTCTGGGTGAGCGGAGGCGACGCGGGGGCCTCCGAGGTCTGGGTGAGGCTGCCCTTCTTCTTTCTGATCGGTATCTTCTACGCCTCCCTGATCGATCAGTTGAAGAGCGAGCGGCACCGGCGGCGCGCGGCGGAGGATGAGAACCATCACCTGCGCTTCCTCCTCGACCTGGCGAGCGTGTTTTCCGAGAACCACGCCAGTCGCGAGTTCGTCGCCGGCATCGGCCGCTTCGTCGAGGGCACCTGCCCCGGGCTCCGCTGCGAGCTCGCCCTGCGCGACAAGAACGTATCGGCGGAGCCGGGCGGCGTCTCGTTCCCCCTGCGAGCGCACGGTGAGGAGTACGGGGTGCTGTGGGTCGGGACCGCCGATCCGCGCGGCCTTTCCGAGCGCGAGCGCTGGCTCTGCCAGATGGTTTCCCACGCCGTCGCCGGCGCCTTGTACGCGGCCGAGCAGTCGAGCGCGGCGAAAATCGCGACGGAGGCCAAGGAGCAGTTCCTGGCCACCGTCTCGCACGAGTTTCGGACGCCATTGCACGCCATTCTCGGCTATCTCGACATGCTGGATACGGTCCTCCCCGAGGACGCCGAATCGCTGATCCGCGAGAGCGTGGAGCGCACGCGCGTGAACGCCTGTCGGCTCCAGCATCTGCTCGAGGAGCTGTTGAGCTTCGCCGAGATCCGCTCCGGCCGCCGGATCGTGCGTCCCGAAAGGGTCAACGTGAACGAGTTGGTCGCCGATCTGATTCCGATCACGCGCGAGCTCATCGCCGGGAAGCCCGTCACCCTGGGGTGGCAGGTCGCCGAGAGCGTCGGCGAGGTGTGGATCGACGGCCGCAAGCTGCAACGCGTGCTCGCCTGTCTGCTGAGCAACGCGGCCAAGTTCACTGAGGCCGGCCAGATCGATCTGACCGTCCATCGGGATTCCGCCGGCTCCCTCGAGTTCGTCATCGCCGACACCGGAATCGGGATCGCCCGATCCGACCTGGACCTGATCTTCGACGACTTCCGCCAGGTGGACGGGTCGTTCACCCGCCGTTACGGCGGGCTGGGGATCGGGCTGGCGCTGGCGCGCGAGCTGGTTGGCCTGCTGGGCGGGACCATGGAAATCCACAGCGAGCTCGGCGACGGCACCAAGGTGAGCGTCCACCTGCCGAGCGAAATCATCGAGCCCGCGAATCCCCGCCACGCCGCCGACGAGCCCTCCCAGACGAAGGCCCAGCTCTCAGAGTCGGTGGCCAGCGCCGGTCCCCTGCGCGCCGGATTCACCTCGGCGGGCTAGCGAAGCCCTCGGGTCGGAGCGGCCCGACGGGCGACCCGCTGGGTCGGGGGTTGCCCGTCGGCGCTCCTCTCCGTGTCCCCCCGCGCGGCCGCCCGCGCTTCAGGCGAGCGCGGCGGCCATGGACAAGAATTTTGCCAGCCACGGTCCCAGCGACAGTACGCAGTACACCGCCGCCAGCATACGCATGATGCCCAGGCGAACGCGCGCCGGGGCGCTGCGGTGCAACAGGAACAGCAGGCTGCACGCGATGAGCTTGAAGAGCAGCAGCGACGCCGTCACGCCGAGGTGGTCGAAGGCCGCGAGGAGCACCGGGTTCGCCTCTTCGAACCCGAGGCGCAATCCCTGGTAGGTCGCCACGCCGTCGAAGACCTGCAGGACGATGTTCAGAACGAGCAGTCGCTGCAGGTGAGACGCTGACGAGGCCTCGACCTGGATGCTCGCAAACGCTGGTGCGGTCGCTGTCTGCATTTCGATTGCTGAAGGGGTTCCTTTTTTTAGTTAACCGGAAACCGAGAACTGTTTCCAGGGGAAAATGCCGCCTCGGGTTGCGCCGGCCGTGGCGGGAGGGGGGCGGCGATCGGAGATGGGTTCAGACGAGGACGCCGCCCTGGCGCAGAGCGGCGATCTTTTCCTCCGGATACTGGAGGATATCGCGCAGGACGCGGTCCGTGTGCTCGCCGAGACAGGGGGCCGGGCGCCGCACCGGGCAAGGCGTACCGGTCATCGCCCACGGCACGCCGAGGTGAAGCTGGCGACCGACCTCGGGGTGCTCGAGGCGCACGAAGAAGTCGCTGCCGGCGAGCTGGGCATCCTCGGTCAGATCGCGGCTGTTCATCGAGGTGAAAGCGGGGATGCCGGCTTCTTGAAGCACTTCAGTGATCTTCTCGGGAGGGTGTTGGGAGGTCCAGGCCGTGACCAGATCCTCGAGAGCATCTTCATTCGCCTTGCGCGCCTCCAGGGTCGAGAAACGCGGCTCGGAAGCGAGCTCCGGCTTGCCCATGAGCCGGGCCAGCTCGCGCCACTCGCCGTCGTTCCGCGCGGCGATCGCCGCCCAGCGCTGCTCGCCGGCGCAACGGAAGACTCCGTGCGGGGCCATCTGCGGATCCCGGTTGCCGTTGCGTTCGGGGGCTCGTCCCGCGAGCGTCTGCTCGAGGATCCCCTCCCCCAGCACGGCGATGCTGGTCTCCTGCTGTGAAAGGTCGATGTACTGGCCCTCCCCGGTACGGGCGCGGTGCAGGAGGGCGGCGAGCAGTGCGACGGCACCGTGCAAGCCGGCGGTGGGGTCGCCGTAGGAGACGCCGACGTGCATCGGCGGCCATCCGGCGTAGCCCGTCACGGACGACATTCCCGACAGCGGCACCTGAGCCGGCCCGTAGGACACGAATTCGCGCTCCGGCCCCGTGGCGCCGTATCCGGAGAGGGCGATCATGACGATGTCCGGCTTGATCCGCCGCAGCTCTTCGTATCCCAGCCCCATACGTTCCATCACGCCGGCAGCGAAGTTTTCGCACACGACGTCGCTGCGCGAGACCAAGTCCTTCGCCACCGCCACCGCGTCGGGGTGCTTGAGGTCGAGGGCCAGGCTGAGCTTCCCCTGATTGTATTGGTTGAAGTAGCCGCTGCGATTCACACCCGGCCGTCCGTCCGGCCAGGGCGGCAGAAGCCGCGTGACGCAGGTCCGTTGTGAGCTCTCGACCCGAATCACCTCGGCCCCGAGGTAGGCCAGCTGCAGCGTGCAGAAGGGGCCCGCCCACACCCAGGTGAAGTCGGCGACGCGGATGCCCTCGAGGGGCCGCGCAACCGGCTCAGAGGACATGCGACTCCCCCAGCGCGGCGATCTCGGCGCTCGACAGCCCGAGGCGGCCGCCCAGGATCTCCTCGTTGTGCTGACCGAGCGCCGGGGCCGGCCGGCGGATGCTCCAGCCGGGACGCGAGAAGCGGTAAGGCGCTCCGGGCACGGTGACCTCGCCCATGCCCGGCTGATCGAGCAGCGCGAAGAAGCCGCGCGTCTTCAGATGGGCGGAGGAGAGAAGGTCCGACATGGTCGAGACCGGGGCGAACGGAATGCGCCGGCGCTGCGCCGCGTGGTAGATCTCCATCACGCTCTGCTCCCGCGCCCATTCCTGCAGGAAGAGCTTGAGGGCGTCCCAGTTCGCCCCGCGGCTCAAGCGATCGGCAAACAGCTCCATCTCGGCCCACTCGGGATTGCCCATCAGGTCGACGAACGACCGCCACTGATGCTCCTCCACGCAGCAGACGAATACCCACCCGTCGCGGCACTCGAGGAAGTCCAGCGGCTGAATCGGCTTGCGGCCCAGCCGAGACGCCACCAGGCCCATGTACGGCCAGTACTCGAAGGTCAGCTCCAGGATAGCGGCGATGCTCTGCTGGATCGACACCACGACATGCTGGCCCTTGCCGGTCCGCAGCCGCGCGAACAGGGCTCCCAGTCCCGCGATCGCGCCGTTCAGGGCTCCCTGGTACCCGGCCTGGAATCCATAGGCCTTCAGCGGCGGCAAGTCCTCCGCCTCGGAGCCTCCACCGTTCAGGTAGGCCAGACCACCCGAATTCCACAACGTGAGATCGGTCGCTTCGTAGCCCCGGTGCGGCCCTTCGAGCCCGAACGGCGAAATGGAGACCATGACGAGGCCCGGATTCCCGGCCGACAGCTCCTCGTAGTGCAGCCGGCAGCGGTCCATCACCGGCGGAGGGGCGTTGTGGACGAGCAGGTCCACGCCCGCCGCCAGACGTCCGAAGATCTCGCGACCGCGCGACTCCTCGAGATCGAGCGTCACGCTCTGCTTGTTGGTGTTGAGATAGACGAAGAGCCCGCTGTGGTCCGGGTGTGGAACACCCGCCGGGAAGGGGCCCCGGCGTCTCGAATCGTCGCCGGACGGCGGCTCCACCTTGACCACCTCCGCCCCGAGGTCCGCCAGGAGCTTGGTGGCGTAGGCCGCCGATACCAAGTGCCCGTACTCGAGGACGCGTATCCCCGCCAATGGCTGCTGCTCGTCCATCAGAGGCGGTGTCCACGCGGGAGATGGCTGGATGGGCTCGCGCTCATGGGCGCCTTCCATAGCCGGGCCACCACGTCGAGGCAACTTGAACGGCGCGGCGGCCGGGAGGCAGCAAACCGCCGCGGCAAAGCGTCCCTCTCGGCGAGCGATGCGCGCCGCGGGCTCATCGGTCCTCGACGGCGCCGAAATCTCATCGACTGCAGTCAAATTGCCGCGTGTTCTCTTGACATGGGTTCGGGCCGTCAGCAATGATTTGCGACTCGTTACGCGCGATGGCATTCGTGTTGGCGCGCGCGGCGAGCGGCGAGTACGTAGGACGACAACCGCGCAGTGAGCGAATCGATCGATTCCCATTGTCAGCCAGGGGTGAGGAGAGAAGACGGATGCGAGGAACGGGGCCGGCGGTCTTGGCGAACATCCTGGCCCTAGTCCTGCTGGTCGGGGGGGCGGCGACGGTTGGTGCGGCCGACCTCTCCTTCGCTCCACACGTCGACACCTCGATCGCGCCACCGGATTGCCAGGCTGGCCTCGACTGTCCGGACGCCCCCTGGGCGCTGGTGACGGGAGACTTCAATCGAGACGGCAAGCAGGACGTGGCGACGGCCGACAATTTCTCCGACGACGTGGCCGTTCTCCTCGGTGACGGGCACGGAAAACTCACCCTGAAGGGACTTTTCCCGACCGGTGGCGCCCCGACCGAAGTTTCGGGTCCCTCCGACATCGCCGCGGGTTTGGTGAACAACGACGACATTCCCGACCTGGTGGTCACCAACGAGATCGCCAACTCGGTCAGCGTCCTGATCGGAAACGGCGACGGCACCTTTCAGGCGGCGAAGAACTACGATACGGGCGGGTCTCCGGAGGCCGTGGCGCTGGTCGATCTGAACGACGACGGCAAGCTCGACATCGCGACCGCCGATCTGTTCGGGGACACGGTCGAAGATCCGGAAGACGATTCGGTGAGCATTCTCTTCGGCAACGGCGACGGCACCTTCATGCCGCGCGTCAAGGTTCTCGTGCCGGGAGGCCCGGCTGGGATCGCCGCCGGCAACCTGGACGGGACCGGCCTGCCCGATCTGGCGGTGAGCCTGAGCGATCGCGATCAGGTGGTCGTCCTGCTCAACGACGGCGGGACCTTCACCCCCCAGACCCCCATGGACGTCGGGCAGTTTCCGCTGCGTCTGTTGGTCGCCGATCTGGACAAGATGGGGACGGACGACATCGCCGTGGTCGACGAGTTCGTCGACTCCGTCTCGGTCCTGCTCGGCGAGGGCGGCGGGACGTTTGCCCCGGCGCAGAGCTACGACGTCGGCGGGTTCCCCGAGGCGATTGCGGCCGGCGACGTCGACGGGGACGGCATCGTCGACCTGGTCACGGCGGACAGCTTCGGGACGATCGATTTCCCCGACGGCACCGCGTCCGTTCTGCTCGGCCAGGGAGACGGCACGTTCGCCGCGGCTCAGTCTTTTGCCGTCGGGCTGTCGCCGAACGGAGTCGGGCTCGCCGATTTCGACGCCAACCGATCGCTCGACATCATTACCGCCAACGCCGACAGCGTCGATGTGTCGCTGCTTCTCAACGCCGCCGGGAACGCCTGCGTCGGCGACTGCGACGGCAACGGCGAGGTCGCGATCAACGAGCTGATCACCGGTGTCAACATCGCGCTCGGCAGCGCGTCGCTCGATACGTGCCCTTCCTTCGACGCCAACGGCAGCGGCGAGGTCGAGATCAACGAGCTGATTGCGGCGGTGAACAACGCCTTGAACGGCTGCGGTGCGTGAGATTGTCACCCGCTTGCCTTTGACAGCGACCGGGGTAGAGAGGTAACAGTGCGCGGAGCGAGTTGGTCGAAAAGCACGTCAGTACGATACCGGGAACAGGAAGAGTTCCGTGAATGAATCCGAGATCCATGCTGCCGACTGGTGCGATGCTGTCAGGCGAGAAGGAGCTAGAATGATGCGACGGTCCGCGTTTGCCGCATTGGCGGGCGCAGTGTTGCTGGCCGGGGCAGTGCCCGCCGGCGCGCTTCAGGACTGTACCGACAATTGTGCCCAGCTGAACGTTGGCAGCGCGAGCGGCAAATCGGGCGCGACGGTCAGTATCCCGGTGTCGTTCACGCAGGGCCCGAACGACTCGCAGCCCGGGCAGGGAAGTGACGAGATCGCCGCCCTTGCCTTCACCCTCGGGATGCCCGGTACGGGGGAAGATACTCCCCTGGAACTTCAGTGCGTCGATACCAACGGGGACGGTAGTCCGGACAACATCGCGCAGAATGCGGTCGTGCCGAGCGCGGCGATCAGTGACAACTTCACCGTCGTCGTCGAGAACGCGCAGTGCACGAACCGCGATCGGTGTCTGTGCCCGACCGGAAGCCAGAAGCGCGACAACTTCATCAACATCGTCGTTTACGGGCCGAAGGACCTGCCGCCGCAGGGACCGGTCGAAATCCCGATCCTGCCGAACAGCGGGCAGATCCTGACAGTCAACCTCCGAATCGCCGCAACGACGGAGCAGGTGATTCCGCTGCACGTCTTCGCCGAGCAGGACGACGGAACGCCCGCCAAGCCCGAGTTCGCCGCCTACGCCTCGATCGGTGACCAGGCGGCGATCGACCAGACCGCCGATCGCGGTGCCGCCGATCGCAGCAAGATCAGCTTCGGCAGCGGGACGGTGACGGTGGAGCCCGGCGGCGGGCCGATGTGCGAGGGCGATTGCAACGGCGACAACATGGTCGCAATCAACGAGCTCATCATCGGCGTGAACATCGCGCTCGGCAACGCCCCGGTCGGGGACTGCCCGTCCTTCGATCAGAACGACAGTGGGCAAGTGGAGATCAACGAGCTCATCGGCGCCGTGAACAACGCGCTGAACGGGTGTCCATCGTGACCAACCATACTACCGGCATGTGTGATACGAGAGATTCGCAGGCGCACCCGCACTTGCGACAAAATGCGTGAAGCAACGAAAACCCCAGGGGAGGCCAGAACATGAGAAAGACCAGCAGATGCGGAACCGCAGCTTCGATCGTGGCTGCAACGGCGTTGCTCATCGGGGCGGCGTCGCAAGCCAAGGCCGTCGTGACGATTTCGCTCAGTGACGTGCAAGGAAATCAGGGTGACACCGTTACCGTCTCGGCGGGTCTCATGGTCGGGACGGCGGCGGCGGCCGGCGTGGCCGGCACGCAGAACAACATCAACTTCCCGCCGGAAGCGCAGATCGCGGCCAAGGCGAACGGCAAGCCGAACTGCACGGTCAATCCGGACATCGACAAGGGCGGCACGGCGTTCACCTACTTGCCGAACGGCTGCACAGCGGGCACGGATTGCACCGGCGTGAAGGCGCTGGTCCTCGCCCTCGACAACGTTTCGGCCATTCCCGACGGCTCGACGCTCTACACCTGTGAGCTCGCCATCTCTGCCGACGCGGCCAATGGCGACTACACCCTGGAGGTCACGGATACGGGCGCCAGTGATCCGGACGGCGGGGCGCTCGCGGCGGACGGCGCCAATGGCACAGTGACCATCGGCATGCCTCCGGCGGCGCCGGCGACGATCACCATCGGTTCGGGACAAGGAGAGGCGGGCACCACCGTGGCCATCGACATCGGCCTCAGCGTCGGCACAGGGGCCCTGGTCGCCGGTACCCAGAACAACATCGACTTCCCGGCGCAGGTCCAAGTCGCCGCCAAGGCGAACGGCAAGCCGGACTGCGCGGTCAATCCGGACATCGACAAGGGCGGCACGGCCTTCACCTTCCAGCCGAACGGCTGCACGCCGGGCACGGACTGCACCGGCGTGAAGGCTCTGGTCCTCGCCCTCGACAACGTCGCGCCGATTCCCGACGGCTCGGTCCTCTACACCTGCCAGGTCGCGATTGCGGCGGATGCGGCGGACGGCGACTACATGCTGTCGTGCTCGAACGCCGGCGCCAGCGATCCCGACGGTGGGGCACTGGCAGCCGATTGCACGGCCGGCACCGTATCCGTTGGCGTGCCGCCGACGGACACCCCGGTTCCGGCAACGGACACCCCGGTTCCGCCGACGGACACCCCGGTGCCGCCGACGGACACTCCCGAGGCGGCCACGCCGACGCCGACCCCGACCGCAATCCAGTCGAACGAGGCGGTCATCGTGGTGGGCTCGGTCGAGGCCAGCCCGGGTGACACGGTTCCGGTCGACGTGACCCTGTTCGTGGGCTCGGAGCTCGCAGGTCGCGGGCACGCAGAACGACATCGAGTTCGGCCCGGGCATCAGCATCGCCCAGCTGCAGAATGGCCGGCCCGATTGCACGGTGAACCCGGCCATCAGCAAGAGCGGCACGGCCTTCAACTTCGTGACCGAGGCCGACGGCAGCACGGCGATGCGCGCCTTCGTCCTGGCTCTCGACAACGTGGATCCGATTCCTTCCGGATCGGTCCTCTACACCTGCAATGTGGTCGTGGATGACAACACGAACAATGACTTCCCGCTGACCTGCGTGAAGCCCGGTGGCAGCACTCCGGGCGGCGCAGCCGTGGAAAACGTCTCCTGCAACAATGGAAGCGTCGACGTGCCGGAGACCGTCAGCGGAGAACTGGGAGCCGGCGGCATGCTGACGACGGATACCGAGGAGGATGGCTGCACGAACGTCGACGTGGTCGAGACCACCCTGACCTCGCCGAACGCCGGCTTCGCTTCGATCGACGAACGCGGACGGAAGACCTCCGCCCCGACGGGCTTCTCCTTCATCGGCCTGCAGGTGACGGTGGTCGCGCCCGAGGCGTCGGCCGACACTCCGCTCGCCCTCGACTTCTGCATCGATGCCTCGCAGGTCCCCGAGGGAGCCACGGTCGACATGTTCAAGGACGGGGTCCTGATCGAAGACTGTGCCGATACCTCCGGCATGGCCAACCCCGATCCGTGCATCGCCGAGAACAGCGTGGGTGAAGACGGCAACACCAACATCACCGTCCTCACTTCCAGCGCCAGCCTGTGGAACTTCGGCGTATCGACGGAGGTGCCGCCGACGGCTACTCCGACCATGACCGCGACGCCGATTCCGGCCACGGATACACCGGTGGTCGAAGCGACGGACACCCCCGTGGTGCAGCCGACGCCGACTCGTAACCCGTTTGACGAGGACGACGGCTGTCAGATCGTCGCCCCGGCCGACAGCGGCCTGGCATGGCTGCTGTTCATGCCGATGGGGATGCTGCTCTGGCTGCGACGCCGTTCGCGGTAAGACAGTGAATCAGAGTCCGAGGTCATAGGACCCGGGGAGAGGGGGCTGAGCGATCAGCCCCCTCTTTTTTTGTCCGCGCGGCGCGGTTGCTTCGCGGCGCGGCGCCGACGTAAATGCGGGCAACGAGAAGGAGGGGCGATGGGATCGATGACGGGGAGGCGGGCGGTGATCTTCGGCGTGGCGAACGATCACAGCATTGCCTGGGCGATTGCACGGCGGCTTCACCGCGAAGGCGCGGAGCTGGCGCTGACCTATCCGAACGAAGCGATCGAGAAACGGGTGCGTCCGCTCGCCGAGTCCCTCGACGTGTCGCTCGTCCTGCCCTGCGACGTGACTCGCGACGAGGAGATCGGGGCCGTGTTCTCCACCCTGGCGGAGAAGTGGGGCGAGCTCGATGCGGTCGTCCACGCCGTGGCGTTCGCGCTTCGCGAGGACCTCAAGGGGCGCTTCGTCGATACCTCGCGCCAGGGCTTCCACACCGCTCTCGACATCAGTGCCTATTCTCTGGTCGCCCTGGCGCGCCATGCCGAGCCGCTGATCGGCAAGCGCCGCGGGTCGATCGTGGCGTTGACCTACTTCGGTGCTGAAAAGGTCATCCCGCACTACAACGTGATGGGGGTCGCGAAGGCCGCGCTGGAGGCATGCGTTCGCTACCTGGCGGCCGATCTAGGACCGTCGGGGATTCGGGTGAACGCCATTTCGGCCGGCCCCTTGCGGACGCTCTCCGCCGCGGGAATTGGCGGTTTCAAGACCATGCTGCATCACCACGAGGAGCGCGCGCCGTTGCGGCGCAACATCGAAGCGGACGAGGTCGGGGCGGCCGCCCTCTATCTGTGCAGCGACCTGGCCACGGCGGTGACCGGCGAGGTGTTGCACGTCGACGCCGGTTACAACATCATCGGCATGTGACCGGGACCGCCGGTCCGGTCGTCGATGTATCCCGTACTCTTTCGAATCGCCGGCTTCGACGTCGAGGCCTTCTGGGTGTCCGTCGTCGTCGGCTTCCTCGTCGCTCTCGTCGTCGCGCGTGCCGAGCTGCGCCGCACCGGGCACGACGTTCAATTCGCCTACGACCTCATTCTCTACTCCTACGTCGGCGGCTTCGTCGGCGCGCGTCTCTTCCTCGTCTTCTCCGCCTGGGACGTCTTCGCTCGCGACCCGCTGGCCTTCCTGCTTTCGGGGAGCGGTTGGGTCTGGCAGGGAGGAGTGATCGGTGGGGCGGTGGCGGTGATCTTCGCGGCGCGCCGGCGGGGGCTTCCCCTGCTCGACGTGGCCGATCTGGCGGGGCTTTGCCTGTCGATCGGGCAGGCCATTGGGCGCGTCGGGTGTCAGTTGGCGGGAGACGGGGACTACGGGGTTCCGAGCGACCTGCCCTGGGCGATGAGCTATCCCCACGGGGTGGTTCCGACGACGCAACGAGTTCACCCGGCCCCTCTCTATGAGATGGCCCTGTACCTGATCATCTTCGCCGTTCTGTGGCGCCAGCGGCACGCCCCCCGGCCGCGCGGCAGCCTGTTCGCCCAGTACCTCGTCTATTCCGGGCTCGCCCGCTTCGCGGTCGAGTTCGTGCGGCGCAACCCGGCGGTCGCTCTGGGCCTCACCTTGCCGCAGTGGGGCAGCCTGCTCTCGGCGGCCATCGGCATCGGCTTCTGGTGGCGCCTGCGTGTCGCGCCCGAGACGAATCCCGCCTGATGCGGCCGATCCTCTTTCACCTCGGCGAGGCATCCATCTCCAGCTTCTGGACGATGGCCTTCCTCGCCTTCTTCGCCGGCTTCCTGGTCATCCGCTGGGGTCTGGGGCGGCGCGGCTGCGATGTGCGCCTGGCGTATGACATCACCTTGTGGGCCTACGTCGGCGGATGGGTCGGCGCGCGTCTGTTCATCATTCCCACGGGATGGCGCTACTTCGTCGACGCCCCCGTCGCCTTTCTCCTCTCGTCGAGCGGCTGGGTCTGGTACGGCGGAGTCATCGGCGGAGCAATTGCCGTGGCCCTCTGGGCGCGCCGCGAGCGTCTGACGTTCCTCTTCGTCGGCGACATCGTAGCGCCCGCTCTCGCCCTCGGTCTGGCCATCGGCCGTATCGGCTGCCAGCTCGCCGGCGACGGGGACTACGGCATTCCGACCGATCTCCCGTGGGGGATGAGCTACCCGAACGGTGTCGTACCCACGGTACAGCGAGTCCATCCGACGCCGCTCTACGAGATGATCCTCAATCTGATCATCTTCGCCGTGCTCTGGCGGCAGCAGCGGCCGAGGCGCGATGATGGGTACCTTCTCGGCCAGTACCTCGTCTACTCCGCCGTCGTCCGCTTCGGCGTGGAGTTCCTCCGCCGCAACCCGGCGTGGCTCGTCGGCCTGACGACCGCTCAGTGGATGTCGGTCGGAGCCGCGGCGCTGGGCGTCGCTCTACTGTGGTGGGCCCGACGTGCCGGTCGAACGACGAGCTCCCTCGCTGCCGCAGAGCTGGCGGACGAGGCGGAGTGAGCTTCCCTCGCTGCTTGGTGCGTGGGCGGGACTCGATTCAGCGCCGGGCGGCCGATGCCCGCCGGCCGCGCTTCGGTCGCCCCGGCTTGGGCGCCCGGGTCCGCCGCGCCGTTGCCCGACTGAGGCGCTTGGCGGAGAGGGCAGCTCTCTCCTGGAGCTCTCGGAACGAATCTTCGAGCGCCACGATGAAGTCGTGCAGATCCGGAACCTGCTCCCAGTCCGCGTTGATGCCCCAGAACAGCCCGCCGTTGTAGCTGAACAGGCCGACCACGAGGGCGAGGTTGTGGAACAGGGGAACGACCGGGAAGGTCGTCTCCATGGCGCAGCCCAGGAAGTAGAGGGGGATCTGCGGGCCGGGTACGTTGGTGACGATGAGGTTGTAGGGGCGCGATCGCTCGGCCAGCCGCACGGCCTGCACGAGCAGGTTCGGCACCGTCCAGTCGGCGATGGCGGTCAGTACCTCGCCGCCCAGGGCCTGCTTGGACTCCTTCAGACCGCTCATGGTGGCGCGCACGGCGTCGAGCCGGGCGACAGGGTCCTCGAGGTTGACCGGCAGGGACGCGATCATTTCGGTCACCCGGTTGCCGAGCCGACCTCGCTCGTCCTCCATGCGCACGCTGACCGGCACCATGGCTCGCACGTCCAACTCGTCGGGGTCGGTGCCGCGCTGAATGAAGAAACGCCGCAGGGCACCACTCACGGTAGCGAGGACGACGTCGTTCAGCGTGCCGCCGAGGATGCCCTTCACGGCCTTGAAATCCGCCACCTTCATCGTCGTCCAGTCGAAGCGTCGATGAGGTCCGACCTCGACGTTGATGGGGGTCTTGGAGGCCGATCGAAGCGCCGGCGTGAGCGCCTCTGCCAGAGCGGCGACCGTGTCTTCGACACGCTGCATGGCTTTGTCCGGATGCCGGACGGCGCTGCTGACGGCGTTGAAAACGTCGAGCGGCTGGCTCATGCGGCGTTTGAGCTCGTCGACCAGAAGACGTGTCTCGCTGGGCTGCGGACGCGGTGTCCAAGGCTGGGGTACCCCGGGGTCCGGGTTGGGGACGGCGTCCATGATCACGGAGATGAGATCGGCGCCGGAGATGCCGTCGATCATGCAGTGATGGGTCTTGCTGATCAGGGCGAACCGATCGTCGTCGAGGCCTTCGACGAACCACATCTCCCAGAGCGGGCGGCCGCGATCGAGCGGCTGCGACATGATGCGCCCCACCAGGCGCTTGAGCACGCGTTCGTCTCCGGGGCGCGGCAGCGCCGTGTAGCGGACGTGATAGGCGAGACGAAATCGGTCGTCGTCCACCCAGATCGGGATCCGCTCGTAGGGCAGATAGGCCAGGCGTTGCCGAAAGCGCGGCACCAGATGCAGTCGAGCGTGGATGGCCTGGCGAATGCGGTCGATGTCGAGGCCGCCCTCGTGCGTGCGCAGGGGGCCGGCTTCGAAGAGAATGATGCCGCCGACGTGCATATGGCAGCTCGAGTCTTCGATGCCGAGGAAGGAAGCGTCCAGAGCCGTCAGGCGTTCGTACTGGGACATCGAGTCTCCTAGAGTTCCTCGCGGGCCGTCGTGTTCATGGCGTCGGCCCGCCTCCCCGTTGTGTTGGAAGGCGAATGCGCGGCCGATCCGTTCATAACAACCCTGTTCCGCCGTGCGCAACAGGAATCGGAACGCCTCTTCAGGGCTCGTTCTCGAGCGGATGATCCAGCTCGAAGCCCGCCTCGCGCAGAGCCCGCTCGATTTCCGCGATGTGAGCGGCCCCTCTTGTCTCCAGGTCCAGAGTCACTGAGGCCTGCATGAGGGCTAGCCCGGGCCGTGCCCGGGCGTGATGAATCTGGTGGATATTCGCCCGACAGGCGCTGACGCAGTCGATGAGTCGCTGCAGAGAGCCGGGGCGGTCGGGCAAGCGGGTGCCGACCCGCATCAGGCGTCCTTCCTGGAGCAGACCGAGGTTGAGGATGCGATCGAGCAGGTTGGGGTCGATGTTGCCGCCGGAAAGGATCACCGCGACCTTCCTTACCGAGGCGGGTAGACGGCCCGCCAGACAGGCCGCGAGGCCGACCGCCCCCGCGCCTTCGACCACCGTCTTGGCGCGTTCGAGCAGCAGCAGCACGGCGGCTGCGGTCTGGGCGTCGCTCACCTCTTCGAACTGGTCCAGCGTCTGTCGGATGATCTCGAAAGGCAGCGCGCCGACCGATCCCGTGGCCAGACCGTCGGCGATGGTGTCGGCGGCCTGCAGCGTGACCCGCGAGCCGGCTCGCATGCTGGCGGCGAGACCCGAGGTGCCGGCCACCTGAACGGCGATGATTCGCGCGTGCGACCCGCTCTCCCGTAGCGCCGTGATCATGCCGGCCAGGAGTCCCCCGCCTCCCACGGGCACCACGACGGCGTCGACGTCGGGGAGCTGCTCGAGCAGCTCGAGTCCAACCGTGCCCTGGCCGCAGATCACCTCGGCGTCGTCGAAGGCGGGGATGAAGGTGGCCTTCGTTTCGCAGGCCAGGGCGATCGCCCTCGTGTACGCCTCGCTGTAGTCCCGTCCGGCGAGCACGACCTCGGCGCCATAGCCGGCCGTCGCCTGGGTCTTGCCCACGGCCGCGGTCTCCGGCATCACCACGGTCGCCCGAACGCCGCCGATGCGGGCCGCGAAGGCCACCCCTTGCGCGTGATTCCCGGCCGAAGCGGTGATTACGCCCCGCGCTCGAGCCTCCTCGCCGAGCTGCTGAATCTTGTTGAGGGCTCCGCGCACCTTGAAGGACCCCGTCTTCTGCAGATTCTCCATCTTGAGATGGATTTCCTTCCCGCAGAGGTGGCTGAACGTGGCGCTCAGGTCCATCGGGGTGAGCTTGACGACCCCCGACGCCCGTGCCCTCGCGTCTCGAATTCCATCGATGGTCACGCGAGATCGATCCATTCGGAAGTCCCCGGTGGCTAGAGACCCGGCCCAGCTCTTCACTTCCCGCGCGGCCGCAGCCCCGCGCGTTCGTAGATGGCGTCGATGACCTGCATGTTCGCCAATCCGTCTCCCGCTTCGGTGGGCAGCGCCACCTCTTGCTGGCAGGCGCGTACGAAGGCGCGGAGCTGATGCGTGTAGGTGCCGTCCCCGTGCAGCTTCTCCTTCACCGTGTGGTGCGCGGTGCGCAGTGTCAGCCTGTGGAAGTACTGTGGGGCATAAGGATTGAGGACGCGCAGCTCGCCGCGGTCGCCGCGCACCGTCGCCCCGAGTCGGAGAGGAACCGACGACAGGAGGGCGCAGGTGAGTCGGCCGGTGCGCCCGTCGTCGAAGGAAAATTCGGCCTCCATCCATCGGTCCACCTGCGGGCTGGACAGCCGGGCCTCCGCGCGCACGACGGTGGGCTCGGCCCCGGTGAGAAATCGCAGCAGGTTGATCGCGTAGCACCCCACGTCCATCGTTGCTCCCCCCGCCAGATCGTATCGGAACCTGATGTCGCCGAGTCGCAGCAGCGGGATGCACATGTGTGTCTCCACATGGCGGACGCGTCCGAGCTCGCCGCTGTCGACGATCTGCTTCATGCGCGTCGCGAGCGGATGGTACCGGTAGTGAAACGCCTCGATCAGTTGACGTCCGGAACCGGCGGCGGCGAGCACCATGCGCTCGGCTTCGTCGGCATTCGACGCCATCGGTTTCTCGCACAGCACGTGCTTGCCCCGTTCCAGAGCGCGCAGGCTCCACTCGCAATGAAGGCTGTTCGGCAGGGGATTGTACACGGCGTCGATCTCGGGATCGGCCAGCAGTGCTTCGTACGTTGCGTGGACTCGCGGAATGTGGTGTTTCGCCGCGAAGGCGCGGGCTCGGTTGGCGTCGCGTGCCGCGACGGCGAGCACGGTCGCTTCCGGCACGTGCCGCGATGGCTGGATGACGGCGAGTGGCGCGATACGTGCCGCCCCGAGGATACCGATGCGCAGGGGACCTGTTTCCGACATGGAACAGCATCCGTACATGGCTCGACAGGGTCCGGCAATAGGGCCGAGGCGTTGGCGGCTTGCTCCGATGCGTCTCCCAGCCTATCTGTGCGTGAGGGCCGGATCGGTGAGGTGTGCCGGGGCTGGCGCCGGAGCCGTGTGACGGATGAAGCTCTTCGCGGGTACGAGTGGCTACAGCTACAAGGAGTGGAAGGGTCCCTTCTACCCGGAACGTCTCGGCGCCGCAGATATGCTGCGCTTCTACGCATCTCGCCTGCCGGCGGTCGAGATCAACAACACATTCTACCGCTTGCCCAAGGCGGACGTGTTGGAATCGTGGGCGTCGCAGGTTCCGCCCGAATTCCGTTTCACCCTCAAGGCGTCGCGGCGTATCACGCATCTCAAGCGCCTCCGGGACGTCGCCGAAGAGACGGACTATCTGCTGCGTACGGCGGCCGTCCTGGGAGAGCGGCTGGGAGCCGTCCTCTTCCAGCTCCCCCCCAACCTGCGCAAGGACCTGCCGCGTCTGGAGGCATTCCTGCAGCATCTTCGTCCGGGACCGCGAGCCGCCTTCGAGTTTCGACACTCGTCGTGGCGCGACGACGATGTGCTCGAGCTCCTCCGCGGCAAGGGCTGCGCGTGGTGCGTATCGGAAACCGACGAAAACCCCGACGCCGAGGTGATCGCCACGGCGGATTGGGTCTATTTGCGTTTGCGGCGCAGTCGATACACCGACGTCGATCTCTCCGGCTGGTCGCGCCGGTTGAGCGGACAGGCCTGGAGCCAGGCGTACGTCTTCTTCAAGCACGAGGACGCCGGCACCGGCCCGCGCCTGGCGATGCGCTTGCTCGAGATCGCGCGCGATCGCCGATCGCCGTAGGCGTCGTCGATCGACGAACGTGTGACGGCGGCGGGTGTGCAGCAGGGAATCGCGTGATAGGGAAGGCGGCGAGTCATGACCCAACCATCGAAACGAAACCGTCCGCCGCTCGAGTTCGTTCGCCCGTCCGTACAGGCACTCGCCGCATACACGCCGGGGGAGCAGCCGCAGGACCGCCGCTACATCAAGCTCAACACCAACGAGAACCCGTATCCGCCCTCTCCGCGAGTACTGGAGGCGGTCCGCGCAAGCGTCGACGATGACACCCGACTCTACCCAGATCCGCTCGCCAACGCTCTGCGCGACAAGGCCGCCCAGGTTTACGGCTTGACGCGTGACCACGTGCTGGCCGGCAATGGCTCCGACGACCTGCTGGCGATCATCATCCGCACCTGCATCGACCCGGGCCAGCGAGTCGTCTATCCGTATCCGACGTACAGCTTGTACGACACGCTGGTCGAGATCGCCGGAGGAACCGCAGTGCGGATTCCCTTCGGTCCCGACTTCGCACTTCCGGAGGGAGTGGCCGAGGCGCACGGGCGGGTCACGTTCATCTGCAATCCCAACTCTCCGTCGGCGACGGTCGTGCCGATCGCGCGGCTGGCGGCGCTGGCCGGAGAGGTGTCGGGCCTCCTCGTGATCGACGAGGCCTACGTGGATTTCGCCCGCCAGTCGGCACTCGATCTCGTGCGCGAACATCCAAACGTCGTCGTCCTGCGCACCTTTTCCAAGTCCTTCTCCTTGGCGGGGATGCGCATCGGCCTCGCGTTCGGACCGCCGGCCGTCATCGCAGAGCTGGCGAAAGTGAAGGATTCGTACAATCTCACACGCCCGAGTATCGGCGCGGCGGTCGCTGCGCTGCAGGACTGGGAGTGGATGCGGGCGAACGTCGAGCGCGTTTGCGGCAGTCGAGCTCGTCTGACGGAGGGACTCCGCGCGCTCGGATTCGGCGTGCTGCCGAGCGAGGCGAACTTCGTCCTGGCGCGGCGACCCGGCCGGGATCAGCGGGGGGTCTACGAGGGCCTCAAGCAGCGCGGCATTCTGGTGCGCTACTTCTCCACCCCGGAGCTCTACGACGCTCTTCGCGTCACCGTCGGTACCGACGCCGAGGTCGAGGCATTGCTGGCAGCGCTACGAGACCTGGGGCTCGGCTGAGCGCTCCCCCAGAGTCGTCGACGGCGGCCCTATTGGACCGGGGCGGGTGTTGTCCCGGCCGGCGTCGCCATGGGTGGGGCGACCGTCGCGGTAGCCGTCGGCATCGGCAGGAGATCGCTCCGGCTCTTGTCGAGCCGCTTGTAGACGAACTCGCGGACGAGAAAGACCGCCGGCTTCCCCTCGCGCATTGCCGTGTACTCGGTCGTTGGCGGCTTCGGAGAGTACGACCCGAGGTGAACCGTTCCGATGATCGCGTCCTTCGGCCCGTGGACGGTGATCGTCAGACGCCGGCGAGGCCAGCCCGTAGGTCTGGAGGTCCTGCGGCTGATCGGTCGCGATCTCATAGCCCTTGAGATCGTCGAGCGCGTCGATGAACTGGTCGACCACCGATTGCTGGGGGGGGACGTTCGATCCCCCGATCGACCACTTTCCGTCTTCGCTGCGTGCGAGCACGAAGTTCTCGCCATCCGCCCTCAGCACCTGGATGGAGGAGAGGCTGTCCTTGGCGAAGGCGAGCACGGTCTTGTCGCGAAAGTCGTTGGCGGTCTTGTTGAGGTCCCGGTAGGTCCAATCACCGACTTGGTACACGGTCGGACGATCGGCGACCTTCACGTAGATCTGCTTCTTGTCCTTTTCCTCGCCGCCCACCAGAAGCTTCGTCGGCTTGTTGTCGTCGCCGGTGCTCAGAGTCACGGTCAGGCGGGGCTGGTCGAGTCCGTAGGTCGACAGGTCCTTTGGCTCGTCGGTCGCAAAATCGAGGGCGCGCAGGGAGCGTAAGGTCGAGAGGTAGCTTCGTACCGTTTCGTTGTCCGCGTCATCGCTCTGCGGCTGGTCGAGCTTCCAGCTGTCGTCCTTCTTCGACAGGGCGATGTTCCGGTCGGGGCCGCTCACCTCGATCCGATGGACCGAGGCGTCTTCGAACGTGAGGATGCGCTTGTCCCGCAGGTCCTTCACCTTCTTGTCCATGCCGGAGTGGAAGGCCGAGCCGGTGAGATAGACCTGCTGGGGCTGGTCGGTGCGCTGGACGTAGGTCGAGAAACCGATAGGAGAGGTCTTGCCGACCTTGATCGCAGGGAGCTCGCGATCCTTCAGCTTCACCCGGATAGTGGCCATCGGATCCTTGAGCCCGTAGGGCGATAGGTCTTCGCCGACGTTGTCCAGTTTCTTCTTCACCTCGGCATCGGCGATGGCTCGGAGGAGGTTTTTGACGGCGGTTTCATCCGCCGGAACGTCGATCGGCTTGGTGAGCCGCCAGACGCCATCCTTCTCCTCGAGCTCGATCTTGCGGTCGGGGTACTCGAGGGTGACCGCCCTGGCGTCGTCGACTTGAAAGCTGAAGAGGGTTTCTTTCTTCTGCTCCTCGGCGGCCTTCTTGAACTCGACGAAGTAGAGGTAGGCGCCGAGTCCCAGGAAGACGATGGCCAAGATGAGGGTGCTGCGGAATCGCATCGGGCTCCGTCCCACCGCCGCTCAGCGGCGATTCACTCCCGCCGCCACCAGACGGCGATGCCGATGATGAGAAGGAGCTCGGGCACGACCAGAACCGAGAGATAGAAGATCACCGTGCCCTGGTCTTTCGTGAAGCTGACGCGAGAGGCGCGCAGCGAGCGGGAACGGATCGACAGCAGATCCGACTGCCCGGCCACCCAGCCGACGGCATTGAGGAAGAGATCGCGGTTCAGAAAGCTCCCCTCGAGGTGTTGGTTGTCGGCAAACTCGACGCTGCCGAAGACGACCAAACGCGTCTTCCCGCCGTTCGCCACACCCATCTGCTTCAGGTCGGCGGCGACGGCGGCGGCGATCGGCACCGGACCGTTGCGGTCGCCGGCCTCCTTCGACGCGCGCTGTTCCTCGAAAAGCCCCTTGAGATCGGTCTCCGCCCAGCTCGACGGGCCCGTCTTGACCAATTCGGTCACCGTGAGCCCCGGCTTCCCCTCGCTGTCCTTCGAGACGGAGCGGGTCATCGGAAAGATCAGGCGCTGGCCCTTCAACTCACGGGTGATCTCGTGGGTCGGGTCCACGTCCTCCACGATCGGCGTCAGACCGAGAGCCGGGCCTTGGAACAGACGCAGCACCTGATCCACGACCACGTCGTTGCCCAGCTTGACGCCCCACGGCTTCAGAAAGTCGACGAACTCCTCGGCGTGGCGCGGCGGGAGCAGGAAGATCGCGCGACCGCCGCCCTTCAGGTACGAGTCGAGCGCCGGCAGCTCGTGCGGGAGGAAGGGACGCTCCGGTCCCGCGACGAGCACCACGTTGCACTCCTCGGGCACCTTTTCCATCGTTGCCAGGAAGATCTTCTTGACCTCGTAGTTCTCGTTCTCCAGCGCCGACTTCGCTTCGGCGAGCCCCCGAGCGTCTTGTTTGTCTTCGATGTCGGGCTCGCCGTGGCCATCGAGAACACAGACGGTCTGCCGCGAGGCGCGGGACAGCTTGATGATCGCGTTGGTCAGGTTCTCTTCCGTGGGCTGGGCAACTGTGCTCGATGCTTCTCCGTACTGCAGCCGCACGGTGTTGTAGGCCTTGACCTCGTACTTCTCGGCGAGCTCCGGTTCGCGATCCGGGTCGATCATCTCGAACGAGATCTTGGCGGAGGCGTTCTTGTAGTTCGCCAGCAGGTCGTGCAGCTCCGGGTTCGCTCCTCCTTCGACGAAGGCCTGCATTTCGAGGTCCTTCTCGAGGCCCTTGACCACCTGTGCCGACTGTGGGGAAAGGCTGTAGACCTTGCTCTCCGTCAGATCGAACGGGTGGTGGTAGCGGGTCGAAAGATAGTTCAGGGCCCCGAGGATGCCGATGAAGAAAACCGAGGCCAGAACGGTGCTCGTTCCGTACTTGGTGGAGCGCTGGCCGAGGAAGGAGCGAAGGTTCTCTACGCCGCTGCTGAAGTAGGCGATCAGGAGAAGAACGCCAGCGATTCCGTGCACCGCGATGTAGAGGAGGTCGAACGGCCCGGCCGCACGGGTGAGCATGAAGGCCACCCCGGCGAACAGGAGAAGAATGACGCCGAGAAGGCCGAGGAGGCCACTAGACTGCCGCACGCGCTACCTCCATCGCAGGGACTCCACCGAGCGCTGCGTGAGGAACAGCGAGAGCACGATCACGCTCAGGAAGTAGACGATGTTGCGTGTGTCGACGACGCCCTTCACCATGTCGCCGAAGTGCTCGGTCAGCGACAGGTACTTGAGGACCGCGCCCATCGTCTGCCCGGCCGTGTCTGCCGGCCATGAGATCACGTAGAGAAGCAGCAGGACGACCAGGCAGCTGACCGCGGCGATGATCTGGTTTTCGGTCAGAGACGAGGTCAGGAGCCCGACGGAGAGGAATGCCGTCGCCAGGAGAAGCAGGCCGAGGAAGCCGCCGAGAATGACGCCCACCTCGGGGTTGCCGAAGGCCAGCAGGATCGCCGGGTAGATGAAAGTGAGCCCCACCATGACCAGAACGAAGACGAATCCGCCCAGGAACTTGCCGAGGACGATCTCGGTGACCGACAACGGCGACGTCATGAGGAGCTCGTAAGTGCCCGTCCGCTTTTCTTCGGCAAAGCTGCGCATGGTGATGACCGGGATGAGGATCACGAGGACGACGGACAGGTTGTGCAGGAGCGGGGAGATCACGAACTCGTTGAGGTTCATCCGCTGCATCGCTTCCGGATTGCGAAAGCTCATGTAGAGCTGCAGCAGAAAGTTGAAACGTGCCAGGAGATTGAAGAAGAACCAGCCGCCCAGCAGCAGGAAGCCGGTCAGCACGACATAGGCGATCGGCGATACGAATTGGGAGCGGATGTCCTTGGCCGCGATCGCCAGAATGTTTCTCACGGGGCCTCCGGCGGAGGAGCGGTCGCGCCGTCCTCCTCGCTGCCGCTGATGTACCGGAGAAAGACCTCCTCCAGGCTCAACTCGCGCGTCAGGTTCTCGATGCGGTCTTCCACGGCGATCCGGCCCTCGTTGATGATCACGACCTTCTGACAGAGCTGCGCCACCTCCGGCAGGATGTGGGTCGAAAGGATGACGGTGCGCTGGCCGGCCAGCTCGCGAATCAGAGTCCTGATGTCGATGATCTGCCTGGGGTCGAGGCCGATGGTCGGCTCGTCCAGCACCAGGACATCCGGGTTGTGAATCAGGGCCTGCGCCAGCCCGACGCGCTGGCGGAATCCCTTGGAGAGGTGCCCGAGCACCCGCTGGGTCACGCTCGTCAATCCGCAAATCCCCACCGCCCGGTCGACCGCAGCGGGCAGCTCCGCTCTCGGGATACCTTTGATGCGTCCGACGAAGTCGAGGTACGCCGTGACCGTCATGTCGTCGTATAGGGGCGGATTCTCCGGCAGGTAGCCGATTCGCTTCCGTACCTCGTACGATTCGTCGAAGATGTCGAAGCCGGCGACCTTGACGGTGCCGCTGGTGGCGGGCATGAACCCGGTGATGATGCGCATGGTCGTCGTCTTCCCGGCCCCGTTGGGACCGAGAAAGCCGAGGATCTCGCCTTTCTGGGCGGTGAACGACACCCGATCTACAGCGAGCAGCTCCCCGAAGCGCTTGGTCAGGTTCCGGACCTCGATCATGGCACCCGTTCCAGCCTGATTGACGAAACTTTCCGCGACAGATTCAATGCCGAATGAATAAAATGTTCGTCTCGAGAAACGGCTAGCCGTTTATTCGCGGCGACCCGACATGTCAAGATCCGGCCCAGATCGGGCTGATTGATGTGCCGCCAGCCATTTGTTAGCGTCCGCGCCAACCGCCATGTCGACCCGACCGACGCGCCTCTACCTCGTCGACGGCAGCTCCTACATCTATCGGGCGTTCTTCGCCTTGCCTCCCTTGAGCAGCCCGAGCGGATTGCCGACCAACGCGGTTTACGGATTCACGACCATGCTGCTCAAGCTGCTCGCCGAGGCGAAACCGGACTACATGGCCGTTGTATTCGACGCGCCGGGGACGACCTTTCGCGACGAGATGTTCGATGCATACAAGGCCAATCGGACGGCGATGCCGGACGATTTGACAGCCCAGGTGCCGTTCATCCACGAAGTGGTGCAGGCGTTCCGGCTTCACACCCTCATCGATACCCAAGGTGGAGGCGGACGACGTGATCGCCACGCTCGTCACCCGGTTCGCCTCGGACGGCACCGAATGTGTGGTCGTTACCGCGGACAAGGATTTGATGCAACTGGTCGGCTCCGGAGTCCGGCTCTGGGACACGATGCGCGACCGGTGGGTGGACACGGCGGCGGTCGAGGCCCGCCTGGGCGTGTCGCCATCGCAGGTCGTCGACTTCATCGCCCTCATGGGCGACGCTATCGACAACATTCCGGGTGTCAAGGGAATCGGAGAGAAGACAGCCGTCGCGCTGATCCGGCGTTTCGGTGACCTCGAGGCGGTGCTCGACAGCCTCGAAGAGGTGAAGAGCATGGGCCTGCGGGGGGCCAAGAGAATCGCTTCGCTTCTGGGAGAGAACCGCGAGATGGCGCTCCTGAGCCGCGATCTCGCCAGCGCCAAGCGCGATCTCCCGTTGTCTTGCACTCTGGCGGACCTCAAGATCCAGGACCCGGACCGTGACGCCTTGCGCGCGCTCTTCTCCCAGCTCGGATTTCACTCCCTATTGCGACAGCTCACCGACAGCGCGCCTCCCATCGCCGTCGAAGCACCCGTCGCACACGGCGCCGACGAGGTCGCGGCTCGCTTCGATCAAGCCCGTACGGCGGGCTGGGTTTCGCTGGCGACGATTGCCGAGCCGGCGTCGGGACCGACGGTGCCGGCGCGCGAGGTCGTGCTCTGCACTGCCGAGGGAGCGCCGTTGCGTGTGCCATTGGACGACGAGGGGCTGAAGGCGGCGGTTCACCGAGGTCTCTTGGAGCAACCGCCAGAGCTGATCGCGCACGATTTCAAGCGCGATCTGCTGCGCTTGACGGCAGGAGGCATGTCCGCGCCCGGCCGTGCCTTCGACGTCATGATCGCATCCTACCTATCAGAGGCCTCGCCCACGCATGCCCTCGAAGAGCTTGCGGCGGATTTGTTGGGTGCGCACCTTCCCCCCTTCCGGACGGACGCCGGGGGGGCGACGGCGGGAGTCTCGGTCCTCGGCCCCCTTGCCGCCAGCCTGCGACGCCGGCTCCGGGACCTCGGCTTGGAGTCCCTCTTCGCCGACGTCGAGATGCCGCTGGCGAGAGTCCTCGCGGGTATGGAGC
Organism: uncultured bacterium; assembly: GCA_963721115.1. Classification (GTDB taxonomy): domain Bacteria; phylum Desulfobacterota; class Binatia; order HRBIN30; family CADEER01; genus CAVRIA01. The sequence goes on along the minus strand of CAVRIA010000005.1, from coordinate 406,159 downwards.
GACGCGGAATGCTTCTCGACGTGGCTCACCTCCGAGCCATGAGCGAGGAGCTCGCGGCGCGGCTCGACGCCATCATGAGCGAGATCTATGCCCTTGCCGGGGGCGAGTTCAACATCAATTCTCCCCCTCAGCTGCGCACGGTGCTGTTCGAGAGGCTGGGCTTGTCCAAGAAGGGCGTCCGGCGCGGCAAGACCGGCTACTCCACCGACGTCGACGTTCTGACGCGGCTGGCGAGCGAGCACCCGCTCCCGGAAAAAATCCTGCAATACCGTATGCTTGCCAAGCTCAAATCGACCTATGTCGATGCTCTACCGGCGGCGGTGAACCCGCACACGGGTCGGCTTCACACCAGCTTCAATCAAACCGTTGCCGCGACGGGCCGGCTCAGCTCGAGCGAGCCGAATCTGCAGAACATCCCGATCCGCGGCGAGGAGGGACGGCGCATCCGGCAGGCCTTCGTGGCGCCTCCAGGCCACGTCCTGATCGCCGCCGACTACTCCCAGATCGAGCTCCGTGTTCTGGCGCATCTCTCCCGGGATCCGGCGCTGATCGAAGCGTTTCGGAGCGAGCAGGACATCCACGCCCGAACCGCGGCCGAGGTCTTCGGCGTAATGCCGGGAACCGTGACGGGCGAGATGCGGCGCGTCGCCAAGGTGATCAATTTCGGCATCCTCTATGGTATGGGCGCGCAGCGTTTGGCGCAGGAGCTCGGAATCGCGACCGCTGATGCTCAGCGCTACATCGCCAGCTACTTCGAACGGTACGCGGGTGTGCGGACCTATATGGACGGCGTCGTCGCGAGTGCCCGGGAGCGCGGTTTCGTGAGTACGATTCTGGGTAGGCGGCGCGCCGTACCGGAGCTGCGCAGCAGCGAACGCGGGGTTGCTCAGGCTGCGGAAAGGGTCGCGACCAACACCCCCATCCAGGGATCGGCGGCGGACCTGATCAAGCTCGCCATGGTTGCCATCGAACACCGCCTCGCCACGATGGGTGGGCGCGCGGCCATGATCCTACAGGTCCACGACGAGCTTCTCCTGGAGGCTCCGGAAGGCGAGCAGGACGTTACCTGCGAGGCGGTACGGCAGGAGATGGAAGGGGTCATGAAGCTGCACGTGCCGCTGCGGGTCGATCTCGGCGTGGGCCGCACGTGGGCCGAGGCTCACTGACCATGTGGAAGGCCCTGAATAACGATGGCGCGCAGCCGTCTACCTCCATAGGTAATCCTCGTGGAGCGTAGCGATCGGGAGCTAGTCCGCGAGAGCCGCCGCGGGGATAAGGAGGCATTTCGCGAGCTCGTCGAACGGCATCAACGGAAGATCGTGGCAGTGGCCATCGGGATGGTCCACAATCGCGAGGATGCCTTGGAACTTGCGCAAGAGACCTTCGTGAAGGCGTACGAGAACCTGAGCAAATTCAAGGGTGAGTCGAGCTTCTACACATGGCTATATCGGATCGTGGTCAACCTTGCGATCGATTACCGGCGGCGGGATCGCCGGCATGGAACCGTCTCCCTGGCCGATCGGCCGGGGGGTGGCGAGGACATCGAGGCGACGCTTCCCGATCAGAAGATGAGCGACCCCTACCAACAGGCACGCGCCCATCAGATTGGGGAGCGCCTGGCGGAGGCCATAAGCGAGTTGACCCCCGATCACAAAGCGGTCATACTTCTTCGCGAAGTCGAGGGCTTGTCGTACGAAGACATCAGTCGGGTGATGCAGTGCTCCAAGGGCACCGTGATGAGTCGACTGCACTACGCGCGGAAGAAGCTGCAGGACAAGTTGCGGGACTGCCTGTGATTCCGAGGTTTCCCAGCGCGCCGGTGGTGATCCAGCGAGTGCCGGCCGAAGCCAGCTCCCGCGCGCAGCGAACGGGCCGCCTCCTGCGGATCGAGGGAAAGCTGTGAGCTGCCGGGAGACCCGCCCGATGCTTCCGCTCTTTCTCGACGGGGAGCTGAAAGCCCGTCAGATGAGAGCGGTGGCGCTCCACAGCACTCGCTGTACCGAGTGCGAAGCCGAGCTGCGGCAGCTCGAACGGCTTCAGGAGGCGATTGTCGCGCATGTCGCGACTCGGGTGGAAGAGATTGACCTGGGCCGCGTCTGGGCGGGGGTTGCGCCGCGGCTCAAGACGGTGCGAACGCCTTGGTACCGGGCGTGGCGCGACGCCTGGGATGGCCTGGACCGGCGTTGGCGTGTCCGGCTGCCCGTATTTGCTGCCGCCGCAGCAGCCGCAGCCCTTGCCCTGGTCCTCTGGCGAGGCAATCCCACCGGAACGCCGCCGACCGACGTCGCTGCCGTCGACAACAGCGCCATCCTCGATTCCGTACAGAGCAACGTGGAATCGGTGGCTCTCCTGCGGGAGCCGGAGACCAACACGATGGTTCTCTGGATCACCGACGACCAGCCGTTGACGGTGGATGATTTCGGAGGGCCTCCGTGAGCTTGCCGCGTCGTCCGGTCTCACTGTTGCTCATATTGGCGGGAGTGACCCTGGGAGGACCCGCCGTTCCGGCTCAAACCCCTTCCGAAGAGCCGAAGAGCGCCGTCGAGGTTCGCATCGGAGCCGTCGTGGCGAGCAACACCGGTCAGGTGTTCGACAGCCGCCTCGCTTCGTTGCGGCGGCAGTTCAACTCGCTGTTTCCGTATTCTTCCTACCGTCTGCTCAAGGAGGAGAGGCGTCGGGTGGAATGGCGGAAGGAGGCCGAGTTCGATCTTCCCGGCGGGCGCTATCTTCTGGTCATCCCGCGCGAGTACAAGGACGGTCGGGTGTCCCTGAACCTCATGCTGGTGCAGGGAACCCGCCCGCTGGTCAATACCGTGCTCGCCCTGCGCAATCACGGCACGTTTCTGGTGGGCGGACCGCACCACGAGGATGGCGTTCTGATCATCGCCATCGGGGCGGAGATCGTTCGTTAGATCGATGGAGAAAGCCGCATATCAGATCTGGTCCGAGCTGGAGTCGCGGTGGCGTCAGCTCCGACGTCTGGTCGCCTTCTGGGGGCCCGTTGTCGAATTGCCGTCGTGGACGGCACCGGCGCTGGCGATCGGTGCGCTGATCGCCCTGGCGCTCGTTTCGGGTGTGGCGTTGCTCTCCCTGGGAGTGCTCCTGACCGCACTGCTCACGGCACACCTGCTGCTCGATCGCATCTTTGGGGTGTCCGTGGGAATGGCGCCCCCGCGCTGAGCCCCGCACGAGGGAGCGCACGACTCATTCCCCTGCGTCTCCTCCCGCTTCTTCCTCTTCCATCACCATCACCTCGCATCCGGCAAGCGCCGGCAGCTTCACGGCGGCCGAACGAGAGAGAAAGCGCGCCAGCCAGGAGCGACGCTCTGCCGCGAAAACGGCGAACTGCACGTGGTACGTCCGAATGATTCGGGCGCAGATCTCGCTCAGATCACCGGATTCGACCAGTGGCACGAAGGGCACGTCCGCGTCCGCTGCTCTCTCTCCGATTCTCTGGAGGAGGCATTCGGCTCGATTGCGATGCTCGCGAGCCAGAACCTCGGCGAGGCGATCGCTCACTCGCTCTCCCATGAACGCGCTGTCGAGCGTCGCGGCGATGCGAGCCGCCTCGGTCGGATCCAGGATCGCCAGTGCGACCAGGGTTCCCCCCATTTCGCGCGCTGCCTCGATCGCTCTGTCGAGTGCCGCCCGCGGTCTTACGCTTGGCGGGATGATCAGGAGGACATGCTTCATGACGTCCCTCTCAAGGATGGATCCCGAGCAGCGGCCAGTAGAACCAGACCATGGCGTTGAAGATCGCGATCGCGGCGATCTGGAGCAGCAGGCCCGGTAGGAGAAGGTCGCGAACGCGCAGGAAGCCCGAGGAATAGGCGATGGCGTTGGCAGGCGTTCCGATCGGCAACATGAAGCTGAGGCCCGCGGGCACCGCGACCACGGGTGCCATGAGGCGAGGGGCGATGCCGAACTGAGAGGCAACCGCGATCGTGACGGGCATCAAGATCGCCACGGTTGCCGAGTTGCTCATCACCTCGGTGATTCCGGCGGCGGCGATTGAGATCAGCAACACGACGGATACCTCGCCGGCCGCCCATTGCGAGATGGTGTGATCGGCCAGCCAAGTGGCGGCTCCGGTGCTGTTCAGTGCAGAGCCCAGGCTGATGGCTCCCCCGTACATCAGGACCAGGCCCCAATTCACGTATCCCTCGACGTCGCGCCATCGGACCGCGCGTAGTGCGAAGAGCAGAACCACCGCCGAAAGGGCGATGCTTGCCAGGCCGAACTCCTCGCCCAACACGATCCAGGCGAGCACTGTCAGCGCCATGACGAAGCCGATCAGCCACTCCTGCAGAGTCATTCTGCCAATGGAGAGAAGGCGGTCGTCCACGGCCCGTTCGGCCGCCGAGATGTCGCTGAGCTCGAACGGGAAGAACAGCCGAAGAATGATCCAGCCGACGCCGAAGAGCATCACCGAGAGTGGAACATTTGCCGCCGCCCATTCGGAGAACGAGTAGCTCCCGCCCGTCACCTCGCGCAGGATGCCGAGTGCGAGCGGCGCGCGTGCGCCGCCGAGTAGGGTCGCCACGCCGCCGATCGTGGTTCCCCATGCCATGGACAGGAACAGAGCACGCCCATAGTTGCTACGCCCGCGCTCCAGGTGCAGCGCCGCCACGATCTCCAGGATGATGGGAAAGGTCATGGCCGCCACGGCGTGCTCAGACATGAAGAACGACATGACGCCGCTCAAGACGAAGATGCCGCGCAGGAGCGCCAGCGGGTGGTGCCCGAAGCGGCGCAGGATCATCAGTGCCAGGCGCGCCGATAGACCCGACTTCATCATCGCCGCCGCGAGGATGAACGCCCCGAGGATGAAGAAGACCGCTTCGTTGCCGAACTGCGCATATGCCTCCTTGCTGGGGAGGACTCCGGTCAGAGGCAGCAGGACGATTGCCAGGAGGCTGGTGATCATCAGCGGCAGGACGTCGAGGACCCAGTAGAAGACGCAGAGCGCGAACACCGCCAGCGCCTTTTGGCCGGGCTCGCTGAGCCCCGCCGGCGTCTTCAGGTTGCTGATCAGCAGAAAGATACCGGCGCCCACCAGAAGCAACAGCGTCTGTCGACTCCGCAGGAGCAGCACGATCCACAGGGGACGGGTGTCGACGACGACGTTGGCTGGCTTCGCCATGGAGGTTTGAACGGGGCGCCCCGGACTCGTGACGTCGACGGGTCAGAGGTGTGACGAATCGAACGAGTCACTGACTTGCCGGACACGTAGCCGGCGGCGGAGGCGCGACAGATTGCGCGCCGCCATCGTTCCGAGGCGTGACCGGTAGAACTGGCTGAGCCCCGTCGATCGCGCGTCTCCATCGGCGAAGAAGCGAGCCTCGAGCGGTGTGACGGCAAAGCTCAAGTCCCGAACCCAGTGCATGTTGATGCGCGCTCGCCGCACGGCGTTGAAAAGATGCGAAAAAACCGGTGCCACCTCGTGCGTGGTCGGCAGCGGGTGGTTGTGGAGCTGTGTGTCATCGAGCGGGCGGAACAGAGAGAGGACGGGAAGGACGCCCATGTCCACGAGCCTGTCGATGCCTTCCATCGTCGACTCGGGGGGCTCCAGACCGACGATGAGGTCGCTCCACACCGTGCCGCTCGGGAACACGGCCGCCGCGTGCCGCAGCGCTTCGTGATACCGGTCCCGTCCGACGTCCTGTGCGCGGCCCGGACAATGTTCCCTCAACCGTTCCGCGTCGTGGATCTCTATGCTGTAGCTGAGAGCGTCGACGCCCATGGCGTATGTCCGGTCGATCCACTGGTTGTCACGAGGGGGCTGGAGTTGGACGGCCACGAGTGTGTCGAAGTGCCGCTTGATGGCGCGGACGTAGGGCTCCAGAAACTGGACCCCGGCGTCTTCCCCTTCCATGTAGCCGATGTGGAGGTACACGAACTCGATCACCCCTTCGGCGAACGCTGCTCTCACCGTTTCCACGACATCGGCCACGGGAAGCGGCGCGTCGCGGGCGACGGCCCTCGTGGCGATGTCGCAGAACCGGCACGGAACCCCTCTTTGAACGAAGACGCAACCGCTGGCCGGGTTGATCGCGAGATAACCGGCGTACGCCGTGCCGACCTGCCACATCGGGATACCCGACCGGGTCCTTTCACCGTAGAAGCGCGGTTGCGGAACGATGCGCACCTCGCACCGCTCCCGATCGCCGAGGATGGCGTACCCGTTGCCCTCGCTCCGCAACAGGTACGGGGAGTCGTCGGTGAAGGACTCCCCTACGGGAACATTGACGGAGATGTCCTCGGGGAGAATGATCTCCAGACCGCGAGTGACATAGTCGCGCACGGCCGGTACGCGGAAGATCCCCCAGTTGGAGCGGAGCGCCTCCTCCAGGCGGGCACCGCGGATTGCCAGGTCGAGCTTCAGCAGGCCGGGATTGAGCGACATTCGATTCTACGATGGAGCGCGGGCCGTCGCCGACGCGGCGCGCGGACAGTCTCCTTGGTGCCGAAAGAAGCGCTCTTCCAACGTCGACGCTTCGGCATCGAAATGCAACCACGTTTCGATGCCCGATCGCTTGATTCCGAGGAGAAGCTTGACGACTTCCACGGCTTGGCGGGATCCGATCACACCGGCGACGACCGGTTCGAATGGATGGCGAACGCGCTCTGTGCCCGCCCTCTGCAGGGCCGTTGCCGGACAGAGGGCGCAGCTCTCTGACATGGCATCCGGGGCGACGACGGCCAGCCAGCCCTGCCCTCCCATCGACCCGCCCGCGACCAGGGGTCGGTGTTCCGATACGGCTCGAGCGGTCGCGGCACGCAGCAGTGCTTCGTCGCCGGTCGTTGCGACGATGGCGTCGCAGGAGGCGATTTCCGTCTCGTCCAGCCCATGGCCGGGCCGCGATGTCGACCGTACGTCGGGATTCAGCGCACCGATCTCTTCGCACAAATGGGCGGCAGCGGCGGCGTGTTCGTCGATGAGAGAGTAGAGGTCGAGCCGCCCGACGCCGGCTGCGGCGAGGTACAGGGCCGTGATGGACGGCAGATCTCCCGATCCAAGCAACGCGACTCTCGATCCCAGGAGCGCGCGCTGTCCCCTGGCTCCGACCTCGTGCAGGATGATCTGCCGACTGTATCGGTGGATTTGGGTATCGGTCAGCACCTGCGCCATGATTCTACTTCGATTGGGCCCTTCTCGATCGGCCCGATCGATCCTCTGCCGTCCCCGGTTGCGTGCCTCGCACTCGACGTTTCTCCAGCCACTCCGCCCAGCCAAGCCACAGGTTCGTGCTCAGGTAGCGATCGCCGAAGTCGCAGAAGATCACGACGACGACCCCCTCGGCCAGGTCGTGCGCCACCTGCAGGGCAGCGAACAACGCCGCGCCGGAGGACTGTCCCACGACGAGTCCCAGGCGCGTCCCGAGCTGGTAGACGAGCTCATACGCCGCGTCGGTCGGGACGGGAATCTTCCCGTCCAATTGGTCCTCGTGGTAGATGCCCGGCACGATGGAGCTCGCCATATGCTTGAGCCCCTCCAGACCGTGCAGCGCATCGTCGGGCTCCGCGGCGACGACTTGGATTTTCGGGTTGCGTTCCTTCAGGTATCGGCCCGTTCCCATCACCGTCCCGCCCGTACCGATGCCGGCGACGAAGTGAGTCACGCTGCCGTTCGTCGCCTCCCAGATTTCCGGTCCGGTGCTCTCGTAGTGAGCCAGTGGATTGACCGGGTTGAAGTACTGGTCGGGCTTGAAATAGCTCCCCGGCTCCTTCTCTAGGATCTGACGACAGAGGCGAATCGCTCCGTCGGAGCCTTCCAGCCCGCTGCTGAAAATCATCCTGGCGCCGAACGCGGTGATGATTCGCTTGCGTTCCTCACTGACGTTCTCCGGCAGGACGAGGACGACGGGATATGCGAGCGCCGCGCCGATCATCGCCAGAGCGATTCCGGTGTTGCCCGAGGTCGAGTCCAGAATGGTCTTCCCTGCACGGAGCGCGCCGCTGGTCAGGCCGTGGCGCACCATCCAGAGAGCCGGCCGATCCTTCACCGACCCCCCCGGGTTGAAGCCCTCCAGCTTGGCGAGCAGCCGGACACGGGGGGACAGACCGGGCGCCAGCGCCGTCACGTCGACGAGCGGCGTGTGCCCGACCAGGTCGAGGACGGAATGGACGCGGCTCGGCAGGTCGAGCCGCGGCGTCTGCTCCTCGACCGTCGCCCTCCGCGCGCGGGCCATCCCTCATCCGCCTCCGGCAATGGCCGGAACGATGGACAGCTCGTCGCCGTCTTTGACGCCGGTTCCCAGATTGTCGAGGAAGCGAATGTCGTCTCCGTTGACGTAGATATTGACGAAACGGCGAACCCGCCCTTCGTCGTCACACAGCCGCTCCTTCATCCCCGGAAACTGCCGTTCGAGGTCGTCGACGATGTGCCCCACCGTGCTGCCGCTGGCCCCGACCTCTTCGGCACCCGCCGTGAATCGGCGCAGCGGCGTCGGTATTCTGACCTGAATGCTCATGTTTCTCCTCCTTGACCTTCATGCCACCTGATCGCGAGCCGGCGCACGAGGCGAGTCGCGCCCGGCCAATTGGTGGTCGTACAGATCGTCGAACTCTCGCAGTCGGGCGTTGATCACGAACGGGCTCGCAACGCTTCCCGCCACCGCTTCCAGCGTCTTGTATCCATTGCCGGTGACACTGATCACGATCGATTCGTCGCGTGCGATCCGTCCTTGTTGGATCAATTTCTTCGTGACTGCGACGGTGGCGCCGCCGGCCGGTTCCGTGAAGATTCCCTCCGTCCGTGCCAGCAGTCGAATGGCGTCGACGATCTCTTCGTCGGTCGCCGCCTCTCCCCAACCGCCGGACTCCCGCACGGCCTTCAGGACGTAGAATCCGTCGGCCGGATCGCCGATGGCGATCGACTTGGCGATCGTATTCGGTTTGACGGGCTGGATTACCTCGTCGCCCCGGTGCAGAGCCTGCACCACCGGTGCGCACCCGGCCGCTTGGGCCGTGTAGATCTTGGGCATCGGATCGTCGATCAACCCCACTTCCCGCAGCTCGCGGAAGGCCTTGGCGACCTTGGGTAGGATCGTACCTCCAGCCGTCGGCACGACGACGTGTTTCGGCAGCCGCCAGCCGAGCTGCTCCGCGATCTCGAACCCGTACGTCTTTGCCCCTTCCGTGTAGTACGGCCGGAGGTTGATGTTGACGAAAGCCCACCGATACTTGTCCGCGATCTCGCTGCACAGCCGGTTGACGTCGTCGTAGTTGCCCCGGACCGCCACGGTGCGAGGACCGTAGATGGCCGACCCGATGATCTTTCCCTGCTCGAGGTGGTCGGGAATGAAGATGAAACAGGCCAGACCGGCCCGGGCGGCGTGGGCGGAGACGCTGTTGGCGAGATTTCCGGTGGACGCGCACGAGACGATATCGAACCCGAACTCGATCGCCTTGGAGATGGCGATCGAGACGACGCGGTCCTTGTACGAGAAGGTTGGGTGGTTGACGGAGTCGTCCTTGACGTAGAGCTCCTCGACGCCGAGGGCGACGGCGAGCCGGTCGGCCCTCACCAAGGGGGTGAACCCCGAGTGCGGACCGACGGTCGATTCGGATTCGACCGGCAGCAGCTCTCGGTAGCGCCACAGGTTGGCGGGGCGGCTGGCGACGAGCTCGCGCGACATCTGCGCTCGTATGGCGGCGTAGTCGTAGACGGCCTCGAGAGGGCCGAAGCACTGGTCGCAGACGTGGAACGGCTCCTGCCGGTATTCGGCGCCGCACTCGCGGCACTGCAGCCCGAGGACGTGGCTCATCCTTCAACTCCCATATCGCGCTGTGCGTGCCCCATCCAGACTCGAGATAGCCGGTTGCTCGCCGCACAGCGGGCATCGCGGATTGCGAGCGAGCTGTATCTGACGGCACCTCCCCGACAGCGCATCGTAGGTCAGCAGGGTGTCGGTCAGCAATCGCCCCCGCCCGAGTAGGAATTTGATCGCTTCCCCCGCCTGCAGCGAACCGATCACACCGGCGACCCCGCCGATGATTCCGGCCTCCTGGCAGGTCGGGACGGCGTCCGCCGAAGGGGCTTCGGGAAAGAGACATCGGTAGCAGGTGGTTTGCCCCGGAAGTACGGTCATGGTCTGACCCATGAAACCGAGGACGCCGGCGTGGGAGTACGGGCGGCCGGTGAGCACGGCGCCGTCGTTGATCAGGAACTTCGATTCCACTCCGTCCGTAGCGTCGATGATGAAGTCGGCGCCAGCGAAGAAGCGATGCAGGTTGCCGCGGTCGACGCGGGCGACGTACCCGTGCACGATGGTGTCGGGATGGAGGCTGCGGATGCGCGCCGCGGCGGACTCGACCTTGGGCCTACCCACGTCGTCTGTGCGGTGAAGGATCTGCCGCTGCAGATTGGAGATCTCGACCTCGTCCGGATCCACCACGGTCAAGGTACCGACCCCGGCGGAAGCCAGGTGTAGAAGCGCCGGCGAGCCCAGTGCCCCGGCCCCCACGACCAACACGTGCGAGCGGCGCAAGCGGTCGCGCCCTTCGTCCGTCGCTTCAGCGCCTCTGTTCGTTGTGCCCTGCCAGGGCTCTCTGGTCGGCATCTTCGTTTTCAAAAAAAAACCCCCACCCCGAGAGGGGCAGAGGCGGGAAGATGTCTCTGGCCTTATCTCTCCGGGTTGCCCGTAGCGTCATCCCCGGCTGGAGTTAGCACCGGACTCCTGGTCAGCTCCCAGGACCGGTTGCTGTGGCTTCATCGGGCCAGTCCCTCAGCCACTCTCGATAAGGTGCGGGCTGTCGAATCTCGTCTGCCGGATTGTTACGCGACGACTCGGAGTGTGTCAACAAGGGACGGCCGGAGGGGGCTGCTGCCGTACTTCGGTGAAGTGAGCCGAGCGGCCCCGGCGGCAGACGACGAAAGGGTTCGGTTCGACAGGCGCCGCGCTTCAGTACCCGCGCCCGAACGGTCCGGAGCTCTGCGGAAGGCCAAAGCCCGTCGGCGGGAGGCCGCCGGTCCGAGCGGACGCGGGCTCCGGCAATTCGGTGACCTTCGCGATGGACAGGGAACGAGAGCGGCCGGTCTGGGCGACCAACGCGACCAGCGGGTCGCCTACCGGAAGCTCGTCCTTGCTCGCCAGATTGTCCAGAGCGCGCTCGGCCTTCTTGGCGACGCCGTTGTCGGGGTGATCGCGGGTCACGGCGGCATAGGCGAGAACTGCCTTGTCGGTCTCGCCTTGCCGGCGGTACAGATTGCCCAGCCTGTAGAGAGCGTCGCCGGCCACGTCGGTGTCGTTGAACTGGTTCACCAGGTCGAGCAGTCGGGTCTCCGCTGCCTGGCGGTTGTCGTAGCTGTCATAGAAGTTCGCCACGATCATCTCGTGCTCTGCCATCACGTCCCGGCAGTGCTGGAGTCGCTGCCGGGCGAGGTCGGCGAAAGGGCTGTCGGGATACTGCTGCACCACGGCGGTGTAGTACGCGTATGCGTTCTGCGAGGCGCTCTGGTCCCGATCGGGAGGTTTCATCTGCAGCTCGTAGCACCGCCCCAGGAGGTAGCCGACGAAGGGCAAGCTCGGGCTGGTCGGGTGGCGGCGCTGGAAGTCGGTCAGCGCCGCCACCGCCTCCGGACACGAGCCGTTGAGAAACTGAGCGTGGGCGATCTTGAGCTCCGCTTCCTGGCTGTACTCGCTGAACGGGTACTGGTCCAGGAGCTCCCGATACTGCTCTGCCGCGACGTTGTAAGCCCCCGAGCGAAGATTGTCCGAAGCGAGAGTGAAGTACTCCTCCGCCGACAGAGGCTTCTTCGAGGCGCATCCCGCTGCGAGCAAGGCGAAGACTCCCAGTGCCAGAACCACGTGCTTCTTCTTCATGACCACCACACTATGGCGCAGATCAGCCCGCATCGCAAAATCCTCGGTGTCCGCCTGCCGTCGCCGGCCGCGGCTTGCCGGCGAGCTCCGACCGTCAATCTTGTTCACCAGGCTGACATCTGTTAGCGCTCCGCGGGAAGAAGGAGCACTCATGGCCGACCTCGAGCTGCCGGTCGACCGGGCGGGTCTGCTGCTGGTGGAGCTGCAGAACGACATCGTACACGAATCGAACGTTGGGAAGCGCGGGTTCCGCGGGGTTCTCGCGGCGCAGGTCCAGAAGCGCAATGTGCTGCCCAAGGTGAAGGGTTTGATCGACGCCGCGCACCGCGCCGGAGTGCCGGTCGGCTACGTCAATTATGCGCGCAAGCCCGACTTCCCTCGACCCCGCACCGTCTTGCACCGGCGCACGGCGGTCGAGCCAACCCTGATCGAGGGGACGTGGGGCGCGGCGACGCACGACGCGGTGACTCCCGAGCCGCGCGACTTCGTCTTCACCCGCTGCGTCGGCGTCGACGGTTCGTACGGAACGCAGCTCTACCCCGTCCTGCGCATGCTCCGTCGCGATGCGCTGGTCATCTGCGGCGTGTCGACCAATCTGGCCGTGGAGGGCATCGTCCGCGCCTCCGTGAATCGCGGCTTCGAGATGTTCGTCGTCGAGGACTGCTGCGCGAGCTACCCCGACGAGTGGCACGAATTCTCGATCAAGAACATCATGCCCCTGCTGGCCACCGTAACGTCCGCCGAGGCCGTGCGGGCGGCTCTCGGTTCTTGAGCATGGAGGCCAACGTGTTCGCCGGGCGTACGGCGGTGGTGACCGGTGCGTCGAGCGGGATCGGGCGTTTCTGACCCGCAAGCTGATCGCTCGGGGCGCGCGGTGATCGCCGTGGCACGGCGCATGGTCGGCCGGCAAGATCCTCGGCGCCATCGAGGCTGCGTGGACTTGATCCCGCCCCGAACGTTCCGCCGCTTCGTTCCCCCGCCACCGGGCGAGGTTTCGAGCTCGAACGCCGCCGATGCGAGCGATGACGTTCAAGCGCTGGTTCCTGGCCACGGCCGCCATCATGCTCCTGGCCGGCTATTTGGGTCGCACGGCGCTGCTGACGGCAATCGGGCGCTACCTGGTCGTGGAGGATCCTCCGACGCCCGCCGATGTCATCGCCGTTCCTTCCGGATCGTTCCCGGATCGGATCCTCGAGGCGGTGGCGCTCTACAAAGCCGGGTTGGCACCGCGGATCCTCATTTGCCGCGAGCGGGAGAACGCCGCCTACAAGCGCCTGCGGGTCCTAGGCGTCGCCGTACCGCGCGGATTCGAGCTCAATCGCGAGGTTGCCCTTCAGCTCGGCGTGCCGGCGCAGGCGCTGGTCGTCGTCGACCAGCCACCCGGCAGCACCTTCAGTGAAGCGAGGGTGGTGCTGGAATACGCCCGCCGGCACGGCTACGGGTCGATCCTGTTGGTGACGTCGAAGTACCACACGCGGCGCGCCTCGCGGATCTACCGGCACCTGGCTGGCGGGTCGGAGCGCATCGTGGTGCGCGCCGCCCGTGACGACGCGTTTCGCGCCGATGCATGGTGGCGCAACCGGGCCTGGACGCGGCGGGTCGTCATCGAGTACGAGAAGCTGGCGGTTTTCCTGCTGTTGGATCGGTGGCGTACGGAGCCTCTGCCGGCGGCATCGGCGGAGCCGGCCCGGGCGACGCCGTGACGGGGGGTCTGGAACCCATCTTCCTGCGCCTCGATCCGGCCGAGATCGCGCGTGTCAAGTTCCTCTTCGAGTCGTACGAGGGAGTGGCGATCGTTCGCACGCTGGAGCGCCGCGCGGCGACCATCGTCGTTCTGGTGAGCCGCGACTTCCTCGACGTCGCACACGGCGTGCTCGACGAGCTGCGGGGCTGCGCGGAGCGCATCGATCCGCCGGCGGGGGCCTGGGACGATTGGCTGCTGCGCGTGCTCCGAGAGGACGAAGGTCCCTGAGCCGAGATCAGGCGAGCCCGTAGACGTCGATCGGCTCGCTGCGACCGCGCAGGCGAACCGCCTCGATCGGTGCCAGCTCGACGTCCGCTCCCGCGGCTCGGGCGAGCGCGTACGTCGACGCGGATGCCAGTAGAGATTGCTCACGGTCCCGACACAGCTCCTGAAGGCGAGCGGCGACGTTCACGGTGTCGCCGATCACGGTGTAGTCGTGGCGCTCGTTCGCGCCGATGGTGCCCGCCAGCACCTCGCCGCTGTGGATGCCGATGCTCATGGCGAGTGATTGCCGCGCGGTCGAACGCCGTCTGCCGTTCAGATCGGCCAATCGGGCGTGCATGCCGAGGGCGCATCGGAGGGAGGCCGCGGCCGCGCGCGACGGGCTCCCCGACGGATCATCGTCGAACAAGCCGAACACGACGAGCATCGCGTCACCGATGAACTTGTCGACGTAGCCGCCACACTCCCGAACCCAATCCGTCATGACCGAGAAGAACTCGTTCAATGTCCGCACGACGGCTTCCGGCTCCGCCCGCTCGGCGATCGACGTGAAGCCGCGCAGGTCGCAGAACAGCACGGACGCAGTTCGCAGCTCTCCGCCGAGTCGGAGGTCGCCGGAAAGGAGATGGTCCCGCACCAGTGGGTCGACGACCCGCCCGAACATGCCGAGAATCCGCTCGTTCTCCCGCAGGGTGGTCACCATCGCGTTGACGCCGTCCTCGAGGACGCCGATCTCGTCGCCGGAGGTGGGCTGCAGGCGGACGCTCAGATCGCCCCGCCCGACGTACCGCAGGGCGGCCGCGGTGTTCACCAAGGGCCGGGTCAGCGTGCGCGCCAGGAGAAGAGTCAGCCCGAGCCCGAGGACGACATAGATGGCGAAGGTGATCTCGCTGGCCGCGGTCAGGTTCGGGACCACCGCGCGAACGGCGTCGCCGCTCTGGAAACGCGCCGCCGCGGCGCGAATCAGACCGAGCAGGGTGAACATCGGCGTGAAGGCGACGGCGAGCAGAAAGAGCAGCATCCGAGCCCGCACTCCCAGAGCGAGAGGGCTGGCGACCTCGGCCACTCGGCCGTCGGGGAATACGAGCGGGACGACCATGGCCCGGAAAAGAAGATCGAGCAGGAAGAACGTCACCGTCGCGGCGAGAAAGCCGTTGACCAACGGTGCCAGGACCTGCTGCGACATCAGATCGGGCGTCCAGCGGCCGAAGCGAACCAACGTCAGCACAGGGAAAAGGAGGGCGCTGACCAGCCAGCCGAGGAAGCCCACCGCGGCGATGAACAGGGGGGTGCCGAGGGCGCGGCGCCGCACCACCACTGGTGCGGGCGCCGGCCACCCGCGACGCGAGTGCCGCAGGAGCGGCCAGACGTACCAGACCGTCACCGCGAACGGGACACCGTAGGCGAAGAAGCGGTAGTAGAAGTAGAGAGCCTCGTCGTGCTGCCGCACCTGCAGTGCGAAGTCGCTGACCGCTCCCATCAGCCCGATGGTCAAAAGGGTGGTCAGATTCGCCAACAGGTTGGCCGACAGTGCGATCAGGGCGCTGAGCGGGAACCAGAGCGGAAGGCGCTCACTCCGGCTCACGTGGTTGCTCCCGCTCCCGGCCGAACGCGTAGGCGACGCCGATGCTGATCCCGTAGAGCACCAGGAGGGGGGCGGCCATGAGCACCTGCGAGGCGGCGTCCGGTGGTGTCAGCACAGCGGCTAGGATGAAGATGACGAGAACCGCATAGCGCCCGAACGCGAACAGCGTCTTGTGCGTCACCATCCCCACTCGGGCGAGGAAGAACGTCACTACGGGCATCTCGAATGTGATGCCGAAGGCGAGGAGCATCCGCGCGGTGAACGAAAGGTACTCGCTGATGCGGATGGCCGGTGCGACTCCGATCGTCTTGTACTGCTCGACGAAGAATGCGTAGCCGAGCGGAAAGACCACGAAGTAGCAGAAGACGGCGCCGAGGATGAAGAACAGGGTGGCAAACACGACGAAGGGCCGTGCGTAGCGCTTCTCCCTGTCGTACAGACCGGGGGCGACAAACTGCCAAATTTGATAGAAGATGACCGGGCTGGCGACGAACAAGGCCGCGATCATGGACACCTTCAGCTTGGTGAAGAAGGCCTCCGCGACGCCGGTGCCGATCAACTGGACCGACTCGCCTGCTTCCATCAGCGGGCGGGTCAGGATCGCGAAGAGCGCGTCGGCGAAGTTGTACGTGACGGCGAAGCCCAACCCGACGGCGATGAGCGAACGGATGATTCTCGAGCGCAGCTCCTCGAGATGCGCCGTCAGTGGCATCGTGGCTTCGGACATCAGCCGCCTACCCGTGACGATCGGCGCATACTGTCCGCCGGCCGATCCGCACAGCCATCAGGAACACGTCTCCTCCCCGTGACCATACAGGACGCCCACCGACGTCGAAGCGGACGGGCCCTTTCACCCTCCGCCGCAGCGCATGCGCGGGGAGTCACTCGGCAGCCGGCTCGAGGTCCTTACCCTCGGTCGCGGCCCCCGCCGATTCGACCGGCGACTCGGGTTTCCCACCCTTCGGCTCGGCTGCGGCGGCGACCGGCGGCTTCGCTTCCCCACCCGCGGCTTGGGCGGCTGGCGGCTTGCGCTCGACGGCGGGCTTGCGCGTGATCGCCCGCTTCGCTTGCCGGGCCTCCTGCTCGATTGCCGCTTGAGCATCGCGCAGCTCGTCCGTCAGGCCGGCCGTGGCACGGCGGAACTCCGCGAGGCCGCGCCCCAGCACACGCGCGACCTCGGGCAGTCGCTTCGGCCCGAGTACGATCAGTGCGACGACCAGGATCACCAAGAGCTCGGGCATGCCGATGCCGAACATGTAAGCCTCGGCAAACAAGCTAGAGCAAAGCCGGAAGGGAGTCAAATTTCGACGGTCGAGTCGGACCACGCCCTTTGACCTGGCGCGGGCAAGCCTTTACTTAGGAACCGTCGGCGACGAATGATGGAGCGGCGATCATGACGGAGACCGGGTTCGTTCTCGATCAGCGCTACATGGCGCACGACACCGGCTACGGACACCCCGAGCGACCGGAACGGATCGCGGTTCTGCTGGAGTCGGTGCTCGAGCAGCCGGGACTGAGGCGGATCGAACCGCGGGTCGCGACCGCGGAGGAGATCACACTCGTTCACGACGAGCGACACTTCGCGCAGGTCGCCGGCACCCGCGATCTCTCGGGATTCTCCTTCGATGCGGACACGCCCGCTTCAGCGCGTTCCTTCGACGTCGCCCGGCTCGCCGCCGGGGGGCTCCTCGAGTTGCTGGATCGGGTGATGGCGGGGGACCTTCGAAACGGCTTCGCTCTGGTACGTCCGCCCGGCCATCACGCCGAGCGCGGCCGGGCGATGGGCTTCTGCCTCTTCAACAACGTCGCCATCGGGGCCGCCTATTTGCGCAAGTGCCATCAGATCGATCGCGTCCTGATCATGGACTGGGACGTCCACCATGGAAACGGCACGCAGCATATGTTCGAACGGGATCCCGCGGTCGTGTACGTCTCGACCCACCGCTACCCGTTCTATCCGGGCACGGGGGCGGTGGACGAGGTCGGGCACGGGGACGGGGAGGGGCGCACGATCAACATCCCCTTTCCCGGTGGCTTCGGGGATGCGGAGTACCTGGAGGCATTTCACGCCGTCGTCGAGCCCATTGCTCTCCAGTTCGAGCCCGAATTCGTGCTGATTTCGGCCGGCTTCGATCCGCACGTGCGTGACCCGCTCGGCGGCATGGGCGTCACCGAGGATGGTTTCGCCGCCATGGCGCGTTCGCTCGTCCGAGTCGCTGACGAGGTCGGCTCGGGGCGGTGCGTCGCCGTCCTCGAAGGCGGATACGACCTGCGCGCGATTCGAGAGTGCTCGGCGCGGGTGCTGACCGAGCTGCGCGGCGGCAGCGGCGCGAAGGTCGAAGCGCGGACGCCCAGCCGGGCCGCTCCCGTCCTGGAGTCGGTGCGACGCGTGCAGAGCGAATACTGGGAGCTCTGACGGAGGTTGCCCCCGGGGGTTAGAAGTCGTTCAGCAGGAATTCGAGCGCCGAGTTCCGGTGCGAACCCCCGTCGTTGACCAGCGTGACGGGTGGTCTGCCACCGGGCGGTGGCTCGGTTCCCGGGCGGAAGCATTCGAGGCGCGATGGTTCGCCGGAGTGCGCCCGCTGCCCGGTCGAAGGGTTGACGTTGACGCACTTGAGGTCGCTGGGAACGGGGAACTCCTCCGGTGGGGCGCCCGCCAGCGCCTGCTCCATGAACTCCTTCCAGATCGGTGCCGCCACCCGGCCCCCGGTCTCCATCCGGCCGAGCGGACGCTTGTTGTCGAAGCCGACCCACACGGCGCTCAAGAGCTGCGGGGTAAAACCGACGAACCAGCCGTCGTGCAGATCGTTGGTGGTGCCGGTCTTCCCGGCGGTCGGCTGGTCGAGGCCCGACGCGCGGCGTCCCGTGCCGCGGCTCACGACGTCTTGCAGCATGCTCGTGATCAGGTAGGCCGTACCGGGCGGAATCGCCTGCACCAGCTCCGGTCCGTGCTGCTCGATCACCTGCCCCTGCGGATCGGTCACCTCGGTGATGAAGATCGGCTTCGGCCGCAGCCCGTTGTTGGCGAATGTCGCATACGCGGCGGCCAGCTCCAGGGGCGTGACCTCGGCCGAGCCGAGGGCGATCGAGAGGTTTCGCTTCAGCGGCCCCTCGAGACCGAAACGGGAGAGATACTTCACCAGGTACCCGACGCCGATCCGGTCTGCCAGCTTCACGGTTACCACGTTGCGCGAGAAGGTCAGCGCCTCGCGCAAGGTGGTCGGTCCGTAGTACTTCTTCTCGAAGTTCTGCGGGCTCCAAACCCGGCCGTTGTCGTTGAAGGAGATGGGCTCGTCGACGATGATCGAGGCCGGGGTGAAGTGGCGGTCCAGGGCCGCGGCATAGACGAGCGGTTTGAACGCCGATCCGGGCTGTCGCTTCGCCTGGGTGGCACGATTGAACTGACTGCGATCGAAGTCGTAGCCACCGACCAGCGCCTTCACGAACCCGGTGTGCGGATCGATGGAGACGAGGGCACCCTCGACCGGTGGGCTTTCGTCGAGCACGAAGCGGGGGTTCTTGTCGTCGGCCTCGATCACCTTGCCGCGGACGAGATCGTTGAGCCGCAGCTGGGGCAGACTCTGCTTGCCATCCGCGTCGGCGACCAGCGTCCCCGAGTACGGGCCGACTTGAATCCGCGCGCTCTTGTCGCGCACCGAGGTGACGATCCCTTCGTAGCTGAACGACGCCTGCAGGGGCTGTCCCGACAGGGTCTGGCGCTGGTGCTTCAGATAGATCTCGCGCTCTTCCGGCTCCATGTCGCGAAACGAATCGCGGTAGTTGTCGTGCCGGTCGGCGAGAACCTTCAGGCCGTCACGCACCGCCTTCTCGGCCTCGCGCTGCATGGTGAGGTTGACGGTCGTGTACACGCGCAGCCCCAGCTCGTAGAGAGCCGTGCGCCCATAGCGCTCCTCGAGCATCTGTCGCACGTGCTCGACGAAGTACGGCGCGGCGACGAAGCTCCCCTTTCGGGTGGCCAGGGAGAGAGGCTCGCGCAGGGCGGCGTCACGCTCCTGACGGGAGATGAATCCCGCTTCGTACATACGGTTGAGCACGTATCGCTGCCGCGTCTTGGCGCGCGGCCAGTGCCGGAAGGGCGAGTACCGGCTCGGCGCCTGGGGGAGGCCGCCGAGCAGCCCGGCCTCGGCGATGTCCAGATCGCCGACGTCCTTGCCGAAGTACTCGCGAGACGCCGCCGCGACCCCGTAGGCGCCGCTGCCGAGATAGATGTGGTTGAGATAGAGCGAGAGAATCTCGTCCTTGGAGAGCTGCCGCTCGAGGCGGAGCGAGAGAACGATTTCCTTGATTTTCCGCTCGTAGCTCTTCTTTGGACTCAACAGGATCGACTTCACCACCTGTTGGGTGATCGTGCTGCCCCCCTGGACCTTGCCGCCGGCGGCCAGATTGTTGATGAAGGCCCGCAGGATGCCGACGACGTCGATGCCCTTGTGGCGGTAGAACTCGTCGTCCTCGGCGGCCAGAAAGGCCTCCCGGACGTGCAGCGGTATGCGATCGATCGGGACGAGGTAGCGCTTCTCGGAGAAGAACTCGCCGATGACGGTGCCGTCGTCCGACAGAATCTGCGTCGCCACAGGGGGGCGGTAGTCGACGATCGAGTCGATCGGCGGCAGGGTGCTGGTGATCTCCCAGTAAACCAGCGTTCCCCCCGCCGCCGCGACGATCGCTCCGAGGGTCACGGTGGCAATGACCAGGCGGCGAAACAATCGGACGATCTTGGATCGGCGCCTGCGCCGAGTTCGCCTTTTGGCCATTATGATGGCGGATGATATCGCCGGCTTGGCGCGTGTTCAAGGCAGGCGCGGCCGCGGCCGCGCCCGAAGCCCGCGTTCGGCATGGGAAAGCGCAACGGTTCGTCCTCCCTCTCGGCAGGAGGGGAACGCAAAATAGGCGCCATTCGAAGGGCGCCGCCAGCTCCTCACCGGGAGGGTAGCCCTCCTTGAGCTTCGGCACAGCGTCTCGACGTTTCGGGGCCCCGGTGCGCGCGCGGGTGCCCGAATTTGTCCAATCGATGCGCCGACCGATTGCCGCCCCCCCTCGGAGCCGCCCGGCGGGGGGCCGTTCAGTCGTCGAGCAGGTTCTCGTTCGCGACGTCGCCTGCCTGTGGATCCTCCTCCACCGTGTAGGTGCCGATCAACTGACCGGGCCCGTCCTGCGAGGTCCACGTCGCGCAGTCGAAGGCCTCACCGTGTCCCGAGATCGAGCCGTTGCCGACCTTGGTGTTCGCATTCAGGAAGAAGGCCTCGACGCCGCCGGTTGTGTAGACGATCTCCTGGCTCTCCGGGTAGTCGACTGCGAGGCAGTCGTTCCCGCCTCCCGGCGGCAGCTGCACGAAACTCTGCTGGCAGTCGAGCTGGACCGCGCCCGGTCCGCCGTCCTCGCCGCGCCCGGTCGTCAGGGTCGCCGGCAGTGCGTTCTTCCCGGCGCCGTTGCTGTCCTGCACCATCAAGGTATCGACAGCCGTTCCACCGTTGCAGTCGACGAAACCCGTGCAGCCGTCAACGCGTACGCACAGATACCCGTAGGTCCCCCCCAGGATCGCCGCCGAGTAGTACACCGGCCCGTCGACCGAGATCGCCGCCACCCCTTCGGGGTCGGGGGCGCCGGCGACCAGGTCGATGCTGCCGGTGAGATCGCCGAGGGGGACCTGGGAGCCGAGGGCGGAGGAAAAAAACGAGCCGCCGAAGGTGAAGTGACGGGTTCCGAGCTCCGGATTGCCCTGCTGGCAGAGGAACGAGCAGCTCTCGCCCGGAGGGTCGCACTCCTCGCCGCAGGAGGCATTGACGATCCCGTCGCCGCAACGCGCCCCGACCTCGACGGCGCAGGACGAGGAGCAGCCGTCGCAGTCGGCGCTGTTTCCGTCGTCGCACTCTTCCGCGCCGCAGGTGGAGCCGTCGCCGCAGCCGGTCTCCACCCTGCAGGTGGACGAGCAGCCGTCGCAGTCGACGGCGTTTCCGTCGTCGCACTCCTCGCCGGCGTCCTGGAGCCCGTCGCCGCACACCGGCACCCGCTTGCACTCGGCGTCGCAGGAGGCGCCCGGAGGGTCGCATTCCTCGCCGCAGGCGGCATCGACCGTCCCGTCGCCGCACAGCGCACCGACCTCGACGCTACACGACGACGAGCAGCCGTCGCAGTCGGCGGTGTTCCCATCGTCGCACTGCTCGGCCCCGCAGGTGATGCCGTCGCCGCACCCCGTCTCCACCGTGCAGGTGGAGGAGCAACCGTCGCAGTCGTCGGTGTTGCCGTCGTCGCAACCCTCGCCGAGCTGAAGGATTCCGTCGCCGCAGCTCCCGACCCGGTCCCGCAGCTCGATCTTGATGATGCGCCCCGAGCCCGCGGTGCCGGGGTACGGCGGCTGGTCGGACGTGCAGGTCCAGACGTCGTTGTCGTCGTCGAACTCGATCTCGCGCGTGAAGTCCACGGGCGTCGGCAGATGATAGGAGGTGAACTGCTCCGTATCCGGATGGAAGCGAATGATGCTGTCGGAGTTCGATCCGGTGATCCAGACGTCGCCGGTCTTGCGGTTCACGTTGAGGGCGTACGGCAGCTCGCTGCCGGTAGGTTGCGTCGGCAGCTCGTACACCTTCCAGGTCTCGGTCTTCGGATCGAAACGGCCGAGCTTGGAGGCGCCGTAGCCGGGCACCCAGACGATGTTGTCCGGTCCGACGTGCAGCCGGCGCGGGCCGTCGAAGGGCGGACGCCACGATTTGATCTCGCCCGTGGTCGGGTCGATGCGGCCGATGCGGTGACCGAAGAGCTGCGACCACCAGACGGTCTGATCGGGCGCGACGTCGCACCCGTACGGCACGGCGATCGGCAGCCCGCTGATATCCGGATCGGCGGGGGGCAGGCGGTAGTAAGTGAACTCCGCGGTCTGCGGATCGAAACGGCAGACGTGGTTCGAACGCGACAGCGTGTACCAGATCCGTCCCTGATCATCGAAGCGCAGCGTGTGCGGGTACGAGCCGAGGTCGTCGCCGATGCGCGGCTGGTCGTAGGTGGTGAACTGTTTGGTCTGCACGTCGAACTTGATGATCTGCTCCGGCCCGGGAGCGGTGATCCACATGTCGCCGTTGGCGTCGCGCTCGATGGAGTGTCCACCGCCGCGGATCGGGTAGCTGGCCCGTTCGCCCGTCTTCGGGTTGAAGGAGTAGACGCCGCTGACGGTGTAGACGGTGCCGTCCAAGCCCAGCTCGAGATCGTGGCAGCCCGGTTTTTTCACCGGGTCGATCTCCCACTCGTAGATGACGGCCCGTACGGCGTCTCCGGACGGAGGCGGCGGCACGGCGAACTGTGGCACCGGCGCGCTCGGTCCGAAGGTACTCGCCAGGGTGGGCACCAGAACTGGCCTCGTCTCCTCGAAGAACGGCACGCCGCCGTAGCCGATCATCCGATTGACCACGGTCTGCCATTGCTCGGGCGTGCGCAGCTCTCGGAAGCGGTGGTCGCCGATCTGGTGACAGTTGGCGCAGGCGCGGGAGAAATCGCCCTTGACGCGATCGCTGGGCCAGTGGAGGAGCGAGTAGAAATAGCTGGCCGGAAGCTGGCTGTTGAAGTCGCTCGTCGCCTGCAGGTTGAAGTCGGCCGTGGCGCCGGTCGCCGGGATCTGGTCGACGTTCTGGATGCTTTCCTCCCAGCCGATGCGTCTGGCCCGCACCCGCAGCGCGCCGGCGGGCAACACCGGGAAGTCGTAGCGACCGTCGGCGTCCGTGAAGACGCTGACGCTGGCGTGGCGCGCGTCGTCGATCGCCGTGATCATGACGCCGCCGAGCGGCGCTCCGTCCTGATCGACCACGCTGCCGCTCAGAATGTTGGCCGGCTCCGGCGTGAGGGTCGCGCTCGGCGTTGGCGTCGCCGCTGGCGGAGTCGCCGTCGCCGCCACCGGCGTCGCCGTCGGGGGCGGCTCTGTACCCGTCGGGGCTGGGCTTGCCGTCGCGGGTATAGGGGTGGAGGTCGCCGCCGGCGTCGAGGTGACGGGCGGGAGAGTGCGCACCGCCTCGGTCGGCGTGCCGGCCGCGACCGAGCCTCCGTTGTCGTCGCCGCAGCCGCCGCAGAGGAGAACTGCCACGACCATCGCAACGACGTGCAATGTCCAGAATGACGATCTGTCGAACAACATGACAGGGAGGTACTGAATGCGTCATCTCTTTGTCAATATGGAAGTGCCGAGCGGGTTCGAGGGTCGTCCGGGCCCTTGGCGCGTCGCGGCGCGGCGGGTATGTTCCGCCGCGCATGACGCGACTGGAGAAGGCGCGACGGGTTCAGGAGTTCCTCGACGAGCTGTACCCGATGCCGGAGATCCCCCTGCGGCACCGGGATCCGTACACGTTGCTGGTCGCGGTGGTGCTGTCGGCGCAGTGTACAGACGTGCGGGTCAACGAGGTGACGCCGAGGCTCTTTGCCCTGGCCTCGTCCCCCCGTGAGATGGCGCGGCTCTCGGAGAAGGACATCGCCGGCGTGATCCGGCCCTGCGGCCTGGCACCGGCCAAGTCCAAGGCGATACGGGAGCTGTCGCGCCTGCTGGTCGAGCGGCATGGCGGTCGCGTGCCCGACAGCTTCGAGGAGCTGGAGAAGCTGCCCGGGGTCGGCCACAAGACTGCCAGCGTGGTGATGACGCAGGCGCACGGGAAGCCGGCGTTTCCGGTCGATACCCACATTCATCGCCTGGCGGCCCGCTGGGGTCTGTCGTCGGGCAAGAACGTGGAGCGTACCGAGCGGGACCTGAAGCGCCTGTTCCCACAATCCTCGTGGAACAAGCTGCATCTGCAGATCATCTACTTCGGTCGCGAGCACTGCCCGGCGCGCGGACACGACATGAGTCGCTGTCCCATCTGCTCCTGGGCGGCACCGAAGACACGAGTGGCCGCGGAGCGGCGACGCGCGGCCGGCAACTCTCCGGGCGCCCGCCGCAGCGCCCGCACAGCGGTCCGAAAGCGTCGATCGGCTTCTCAGAAGTAGATCTTGGCCGTCAAGTAGTAGGTGCTCGGATAGGATCCGAACTCGCTGCCCAGCGTCGAGCCCTGGCGCTGCGCCCCGAGGGCGAAGTAAGCGCCGCCGTCGAGCTCGGCCTCGTCACTGAGGGAAATCGAAAACGCCGGGCCCACCAGGGCGCTCGGGTCGAGCAGGTTCCATTGCCCCTGGGCGAGCACGTGCAGGAGGGGATGGGCCTCCCAGTCGACGACGAAGCCGAGGTAGTGCCTCCCCAGATTGTAGATCTCGCCGCGCGACAGCCGCGGCGAACCGGCGAGGTCGAGATAGCTCTTGGCGTCCGTCTTGCCGAAGCCGTTGAAGTAATACTCGCCGACGGCCCGCACCTCGCCGGGGAAGCGGTAGTCGGCGCCCACCACCGCGCGGGCGAAGTCCTGCGCGCCCACGCGGGCGATTCCGCCTCCGTAGTTGTGGGTGCCGGTGACCTCGGCGTGCAGCCCGGCGCCGCCCAGCTCGCCCGACAGAAGGGCGCCGATCACGGCGTCGTCGAAGAACTTTCCGGCCATCAGGCCGACGTCGAGGTTCGATTCGGTGAGCGTGGTGCGCCAGCGCAGGGCCGTGATCTGGTGGTCGATTCCCGTGTCGTAGACGGCGTAGACGGCTTCCAGCTCGGTGAAGGATCCGAGCGAGAAGACCGCGCGCGCGGCATCGACGCCGGTGCGATACTCGCGGTCGATCTCGACCGGGGAGAAGGCCACGAAGAGGTCCTCCGGCGACCAGATCAGTCCGACGCCCCAGCCGATCGCCTGCCGGCCGACGGTCACGTCGCCCCAGCTCCGCGTCGAGTGGACGTACAGGCGGTCGATCTCGTGCCGCCAGGACACGTCGTCGCTGGAGATGATGGACCAGCTCAGGTCCTCGGCGCCGGGCCGGTGGGGGCCGGCGGCGAGAAACAGGTTGGAGATGGTACCGCGCGGGTGGATGGTCAGGAGCTGCTCGTAGTGGACGGCGAAGTCGAGGTGGCGATCGATCCGTCCCTCGAGCATCAGACGGGCGCGGTTGAGATCCTCGACCCCGTCCTCGACCAGTGGGTCCGAAGAGTCGAGGGCGAGGAAAAAGTTCTTGTAGTAGCCGTGCAGCGTCGCCGCTTGCAGGCCGGGCACGGGCAGGTCGATGGCGAGGGCGGGCGAGACCGCGGCGAGCAGCGCCGCGCCGGTGAGCAGGGCCCGTCCGACCCCGCTCCGCCGCTCAGCGCCGGCGCCCACTGTCGTCGACGACCTTCCCGTCGCGCAGGTGGATGAGCCGATCGGCGCGTTCCATCACCGTCGAATCGTGGGTCGAGAACACGAAGGTCGTGCCCAGCTCCGCGTTGAGTCTCTGCATGACGTCGAGCAGCGCGCCACCGGTGTGCGAGTCGAGGTTTGCCGTCGGCTCGTCGGCCAGGACGAGAGCCGGACGGGCGACGATGGCGCGCGCGACCGCGACCCGCTGCTGCTGCCCACCGGAAAGCTGGTGCGGCCGGCGCGACTCGAGGCCCTCCAGCCCGATGAGCCGAAACACCTCGCGTACCCGCGCTTGCCGCTCGCGTCGATCGATTCCCTGCAGCAGCATGACGAACTCGGCATTCTCCAGAGCGCTCAACACCGGGATCAGGTTGTAGGCCTGGAAAATGAAGCCGAGCTTGCGCAGGCGCAGATCGGCGCGCGCCCCCCGTCCGAGCCCGGTCAGATCGGTGCCGTCGACGAGAATCGTTCCGCCGTCCGGCAGGTCGAGGGCCCCCATGAGATTCAACAGCGTCGTTTTGCCCGATCCCGACGGGCCCGCGATGGCCACGAACTCGCCGGGCTCGACGACGAGCGAGACGTCGTCCACGGCAGCCACCTCGCCGGCGCCGCTCCGGTAGCGCCTGCTCACGTGCTGCATCTGGACCGCGGGACACGGAGTGGTCTGCGTCATGTGATTCGATCCTCGCGGCGCGCCGGCGTCAGAGCCCGCGCATCGCCTCCGTCGGCGGCGTGCGTGCGGCCCGAATCGCCGGGTAGAGGGCGGCGGCGAACCCGAGCAGAGCGATGAACAGCAGGGACCATCGGATGCGCCCTGGATAGAGGTAGGAGTGGACGACCGAGTCGATCGCCACTCCCGCGACCGAGAATGTCTCGCTGCTCATGGCCGCGATGTCGAGGCCGTGCACCGCGAAGTAACGGTGCACCGCCAGCCCGGCCGCGAGACCGAGCCCGGCGCCGAAGGTAGTGAGCAGCATCGATTCGGCCAGGACCATGACACCGACCAGCGACGGCCGCATGCCGAGGGCGGCGAGCAGGCCGAACTCCCGCCGTCGCTCGAGCACGGCCATCAGCACGGTGTTCAAGACGCCGAGCGTGACCATGACCAGCAGGACGGCGTTGAAGATGTAATTGCCGGCGTCGTCGAGGACGATGAACTGATCGAGCTGCGGCATGGCCTGGCGCCAGGTGAGGACGTCGACCGGCCGCGGCGCCAGCGCCGCGGCGATGAGCCGGCGCACCTCGCCGGCGTCTCCGGCACGGTGCAGGAAAATGGCCTCCTCGGTGAGAGCGCCGGGGCGGCCGAGGAGCTTCTGGAAATCGTCCAGCCGCACCGAGACCAGATGCCCGTCGACGTCGTCCATGCCGGTGGCGAAAATGCCGCGCACGCGCAGCAACTGGCTCTCGATCTGCGCGCCCGCCTGGGTCATGAGCACGACCTTCGATCCCAATTTGACCTTCAGCTTCTCGGCCAGGGCCCGTCCGATCACCACCGGCGGCGCGCTGCCGTCGGTACCGAAGTAGGTGCCGGCGACGATGCGGTCGGGAAGGAGAGAGAGGTCGGCCTCGCGCGCCGCATCCACTCCGAGGATCTCCACGCCGGCGGCGTTGTTGGCCGAGCTCAGAAGGCCCGAGCCGGTGAGCCGCGGCGCCGATCCCTCGACGTCGCGGGCGATGCGCGGCCTCGCCAGCACCGCGCGCAGAGCATCGACCGCGTCGGGGGTGAGAAGCAGGTCGACCGCGACCTCGTCGCGCGCGCCTCGCGGCTCCACGACGACGTGGCCGCTGCCCATTCGGATGCCCGTCTGGATCATCTTCTCGTGTACGCCGTCGCCGAGCCCGAGAAAGAAGATGAGCAGGAACACGCCGGCGCCGAAGGCGAGCGCCGTCAGCAACGTGCGGCGCGTGTGGCGCCACAGATTGCGCCAGGCGATGCGCAGCAGCGCGGTCGCGTTCATCGCATCTCTCCGCGCGTCAGGGCGGCGGGGTCGACGCGCGCCGCCCGCACCGCCGGGTAGAGACCGGAGAGCAACGCGAAGGCGACGAGCAGAGCGGCGGAGACGGCGAACTCCCGGCCCGCCCACGCACCGCGCAGGATCGGGCTGATCGACACGCCCGATAGGGTGAACCCCGCGGTCAGGATGCGCAGATCGATTCCGCTGTGGATCAGCCAGCGCAGCAGCGGCGCGCCGAGCGCCACCGCGGCGGCCAGGCTGACCGCGGCGAGAGCGGCGACCTCGGTGCACACGAGCAGCACGATCTGCACCGGACGCATGCCGATCGCGGCCAGGACACCGAACTCGCGGAAGCGCTCGAAGACCGCCATCAGCATCGTGTTCAGGATCGCGATCGCCGCCAGGCTGAGCACGACCAGGTACATGATCCGCAGCCAGCCGTCGCTCATCGAGACGTAGGCCGCGATCTGCGGTGCCAGCACCGTCCAGGCGGCGATCTCGACGCCGGGCGAGTCGACGGCCCGCCGCAGCCGGCGGGCCAGCCCCGGCGCGGCGGTTGGATCGCCGCCGCGGATGGCGATCTCGTGTATGCTTGCGCGCTCGAGGACGAGCAGATCCTGCAGATCGTCGAGGCCGGTGACCGCCAGGCCGCCGTCGACCGCGTCGGCACCGGTGCGAAAGACCCCGGTGAGGGTGAAGACGTCGTTGCCGAGCGAGCCGTCGGCGGCCTGGGTGAGGACGACGAGCTCGTCGCCCGGCGCGACGGCGAGGGTGTGCGCCAGGCGGTCGCCGATGGCGATCTCCTTGCTGCCGTCGGTGACGGGGTGCCCGGCGATCAGGTGCTCGAGCAACGTGCTCACCGCCGGTTCGGTCGCCGGGTCGATCCCGAGAAGGTCGGCGCCGGCACTGTGCTCGCCGGCGCTGATCAGGGCATAGCCGCTGACGCGGGCGGTCGCGCCGCGCACCCCCGGCTGGGCGCGCAGGCGCGCGGCCAGGGCACGGCCGTCGCCGGGAATGGTGTCGAAGATCGAGCGGTCCGGCCGATAGCCGCGCGCGTGGACCTCGACGTGTCCGATGAGAAGGCTCGTTCCCCGTTCGATGAGATCGCGGGTCATGCCGTCCATCAGGCTGATGGTGAACGCCAGCATCACCATGCCGATCGCCAATGCCGTCACGGTGATGGCGGTGCGCCGTGGGTTGCGCCACAGGTTGGCCCAGCCGATGCGGATCAGGGTGGGAATCATGCGGCGGCGGTGCGGCTCCTACAGGCCCTCCGAGAGGTTGCGAAGACGGCGCAGCGAGAAGAAGTCGTCCTGTAGCGGGACGTCGAACGCGAGGTCCTCGTAGGTCACCCGCGTGTATTCCTGCGGCTTGTCGACCGGCCGCATTTCCATCTCCGCCGGCAGGAGGCGCCCGCCCATTTGGCGGTACTTCGAAAACGTCAGCGTGCGCACCAGGTTGCCGTCCTCGTCGTAGTACTTCTGCCAGGTCGGCATGAGGTCGTCCCGGCGAACCTCGAGCAGGATCTTTCCCCACACCACGGCGGCGTCGGGCCGCGGCTCGAGTGTGAACTCGTACACTGCCGTGCCGCCGCGCTCGCCCTCGAAGGAGATCGAGATCGCGTAGTCGCGAATCAGACGGCTCTCCTTGACCAGGTCGTCGTTGGTGAAGTGGCTGCCCATCCACGAGCCCA
Source organism: uncultured bacterium (assembly GCA_963721115.1). GTDB lineage: Bacteria > Desulfobacterota > Binatia > HRBIN30 > CADEER01 > CAVRIA01. Next base: position 376,903 of record CAVRIA010000005.1, on the reverse strand, counting down.
TCATCATCGAGGTCGGGATCTTGATCACGCGCTCCACCTTGGGGAGATAGTTCCAGATGTTGTCCCCCGACTTTCAGGGTGGCGGTCCCCTTCTCCTTGACCGGGGCGAGAATGAGGATCAGGGCGCGATCCGTGCCCTTCGACCAGATCTTCGTCTTCAGGGTTCGCTTCCAGTGCTCGGACTGGATCTCCATCGTCATCGTCCCGACGCTCGAGTCGCCGCGCAGCATGCGGTCGACGCGATCGACGATCTCCCGGGCGCGCGCGTCGGACGCGGGCGGCGCGGCGCTCTCGCCGACGGCCCGTCCGGCGGCGACCAGCGCCAGAGCGAAGACGGCGAACGCCGCGGTCTTCCCGAAGTAGGCCATGGCGACGCGACTCTGGCGAATGCGGCGCGAAGCCGCAACCCCGCGCGCGAGAGTCGGATCAGCCGCTCGAAGGGTTGCCGGCGGCATCGGCCGTGTGCAGGTCGAGGTGGGCGGTGCAGTTGAGCAGGCGCACCACCGCCCACGGCGGCTCCGCTTCGAGGATCGTCAGCGATGCGTTCCGCCAGTGCATAGGGGTCTCCGTGCCGGGCGGAAGCTTCAGGTGGCGAAGGGCCAGCGAGTAGCAGACCAGGCCGTGCGTGACGACGGCCAGATTGCCGGCGCTGCGCCCGGAAGCGGCGACGATTCGTTCCCAGACCGCGTCGACGCGGGCGTGGAAGTCGGCCCATCTCTCGCCGCCGGGCGGTTCGTAGTCGAGCGCCAGGATATTCACGCCGAGCACGGCGTAGGCGCGCCCGCGGATCTCTCCGTAGTTGCGCTCCTGCAGGCCCTGGTCGAGATCGATCGGAGCGCCGGTGGCAGCGCGCAGGCGCTCGGCCGTCATGGCGGCGCGGGGCAGGTCGCTGGAGAGGATGTTGGCGATGCCCGGCTCGGCCAGGCGCTGCGCCAGACGATCCGCCTGGGCGAGGCCGCGTTCGCTCAGCGGGGTCTCCGGGGTCTGCACGATGCGAGCGGCGTTCGAGGCGGTCTCCCCGTGCCGGATGAGAAAGATCGACATGCACCACCAAGCTAGCAAAGGGCCGGCGCCTGTGGCAGTCGTTTCTGTCGCCGCGCCCTGGCGCGAAGAAGATGGAAGCGGAACCGATTCGAAGAGAGATCGCGGTCAACGGGGTCGAGCTCGTCTGTTTCGAGATCGGCAGCGGCGAGCGGCCCTTCGTTCTCGTGCACGGGTTCACCGGCTCGAGCGACGACTTCCGCGAGCACCTGCCGGCGCTCGCGAGTCTCGGCCGCACGGTGGTCTTCGATCAGCGCGGTCACGGCGGGTCGACCAACACGGGCGAGGCGTCCTCCTATACCTTCGCGCAGCTGGTCGCCGATCTGCACGCCTTGCTCGGCGCTCTCGCGATCGAGCGTTGCGATCTGCTCGGGCACTCGATGGGCGGCATGGTCGCTCTGCGCTTCGCCCTCGCCCATCCGGACCGTGTCGCGTCGCTGGTGCTGATGGACACCGCGGCGCGTGCGCCCGATCGACTGCTGCGCGCGCCGATGGCGGCGGGCGGAGCGATTGCGCGGCAGGACGGCATGACGGCGCTGGCCGAGCTGCTGCGGGCGCGAGCCCGGGAGGACCCCAACCGACCGCCGGCGTCGCGGCGCCTCGAGGCGGAGATGGGCGAGGATGTCTTCTGGGAACGGCAGCGCCGGCGATACGCAGCCATGGATCCGGAGGCCTTCGCCTCGCTGGGTGTTCTCCTGGCGGATCAGGAGCCCGTGACCCATCGCCTCGGCGAGATTCGCTGCCCCACCCGAATCATCGTCGGCGAACAGGACGTGCCGTTTCTGGGGCCGTCCGACGAGCTGCTGCGGGGGATCGCGGGGGCGGTGTGGACGGTCGTTCCCGACGCTGCCCACAGCCCGCAGATGGAAAACCCCGGGGCCTGGTTCGCCGCCATTCGCGAGCACCTGTCCGGCGTGCGATCCGGCGCGGTGTAGCCCGCATTCTCACCGGCTTCCTCAGGTGGCGGTCGATTCCGTCGGCTCGCCCGGCGCCGATCGCTCGGGGCGCGGAATCCAGGGCCAGGACCAGCCGCGCGGTGGGACGAAGGGTTTCCACCGTCCCTCGGGCTGCGCCAGTCGGTCGGCGATGGTGAGCAGAACGACCGGATTGTGCCCCATTCCCAGGTGGCTGCTCTCCACCCGGATGTTCTCGCGCAGCGGCCCTTCCTCCTCGCGGCAACTCTGCCAGGAGGCGATGGCGTCGGAGCGGCTGTAGATGGCCGTCGTCGGCACCGGCAACGGCTCGCCGAGCAGCTGCCGGAACGCCTCCTCTTCCGGCATGCGCCGGCGTTCCGCCAGTGCGCGCAGGAAGCGCGGGACGTTGGTCGCCTCGACGTCGCGGAAGGGGCTACCCAGCGTGATCACCTGCCGCACCGCGTCGGGCGCTCGCCGCGCCAGCTCGCGCGCGTAGATGCCGCCCAGGCTCCAGCCGATCAGGCTGAGAGAACGCCCGTGCCGTTCCCGCAGCTCGCGAAAGCGTTCCGCCAGCCCGACGACGATCTCGGGGCGCGGGCCGAGGTTGCGCCCGAGCTTCCAGCCGTGCGCCTGGTAGCCGCGGTCGCGGAGGAACGCCCGCAGGCTGCGGGTGGAGAAGTCGCTGGCCATGAAGCCCGGCAGAACCAGAACCGGGTGGCCGTCGCCGCGCGGCGCTCGTCGCAGCACGGGATAGGCGGGGACCAGGGCCGCGAGCTCGAGGAGGGCACGTCCTTCGAGGAGGAGCAACCCGGCCCGGGGTCGCGAAATCGGACCGCTCGATGAGGGCATGGTTTCATAGTCGCGACCGCCGCGGGGAAGTCAAGCGGCGAACGCGGCGCGGCCGCGGGCGCTGACTGTTCTTCTCCGCGCACCTGCTGTATAAGCCGCGCCGGGGAGGGCTGACGATGAAGGGCGCCGTCGTTTCCACCGGGTTGCTTTGTCTCATCGCTTGCGTCGCCGGCTGTGGCGACGACAACGAGGGAAGACAGGGGCCCACGCCGACGGCGACGTCGGTTGCCGACACGCGGACACCACCCCCATCCGCCACCTTCGTCCAGACCCAGCCTCCGACCGCGTCCCCCGTTCCCACCCAGCCTCCGGCCGCCACGTCGACCGCGACGGCGCTTCCGAGCCAGACGCCCACCTCGACTCTCGTTCCGACCGAGACGCCCAAGCTCGTGGGGCCCGTGATCACGCACTTCGGCGTGGCGCGCGCCGACGACGTTCCGGTCACGCCGAACAGCTTCGACGACGAGGGCCGCCCGGTCTACGAGCGAATGCAGGGGCAGGGGATGACGCTGATCGTCGAGGCGCGCCCCGGGCCCGACCGCCGGCCCGTCGGCCCCGCCGCGTTCGTCAGTCAGGACCAGTTGCCGGACTTGCAGATGCTGGTTCAGCGTCCGCTCGGCAACGGCAGCCCCGCTGTCTGTGACGTCACCGGACCCGACGCCGGCGGCGTTCCCGGGACGGAGTCTCTGCAGTTCAGCGACGATGCGGACGTGCTGGACGCGATCAACGACCTCGGCTGCCGGGTCAACGACGGGACCGGCCGCCCTCTCGGTCGCGGGGCCTCGATCCTGGCGTGCACCCAGTCCGACGATCCGAACGGCTTCGGCTTCGGGTTCATCGAGAAAGACACCACGATTCAGTTCTGTCTGCCGATTGCCCGCGACTGGTCGTTCGCCGCAGGCGACACCGTCGTCGCCGCCCGGGCGCGCGACACCATGGGCGAGCTTGGCGCCGTGAGCGAGATCGTGATCCGGGTGACGAGTCCATGAGGATCGACGCGGCGCGCCCGGGGGCTGAAGGTCGGAGCGGCCATCGGTAGGACCGCCGTTCCGCTTGGTGCCGAGCTGCAGGCGGGAAGGGCGCGGTCTCAGACGCGTTGCTGCTCCAGGCTGTAGGCGACGACGGCGAAACCGACATACAGGGCGAGGGCGCCGAGAGCGACCAGCGCCGGCGACCGGATCGCCGGGCCGAGGGTCAGGCTGAGCTGGATGAGAAGCATGGCGGCGACGAGGACCGGCATGCCGTAGCGCCCTCCGCGGACGACCGGCCGCGTCGAGCGGAGATAGCAGGCGAGACCCGCGAGCAGCAGGCCGGTTTCCACCAGGAACGACGCGACGGGGTAATCCCACAGGCCCATGCCCATCCGGTACTCGACGTCGTAGAGGGGCAGGTCGGGCCGGTGCACGATGAGGTCCAGCGGCCAGTGCGAGAGCACCGCCAGCGCGACCAGGAGCGCGGCGCGGTTGGAGCCCAGGGGCGCCTCGAAGGACTTCATCGCCACGAAGGCGACACAGGCCCAGACGAAGACGGCGAGCAGGCTGTGAGAGTAGCCGATGAACTCGAAGTCGATCGGCACGGAAGCGGTGAATCCGGGCACGATGCGGATGCTCTCGACTCCGACCAGAACCAGGATCGCCCAGAGGATGTCGACAGCCTGGGCCGCGACGAAGAGCAACCACAGCGGGATGTCCCGATCGGCCGATTTGGCCGCGAAGCTCACTCCGTAGTGACCGACGAACACGACCGTTCTCCGCTCCACGGCCCTGCCGCCGTGGGACCGATGGGCAGAGGCGGCGCGCCCACGACACGCCCGGAAGTCGCGTGCCCGTCGACGCCTACCGCTGCTCGGCCGGCCCAGACGCGACTGGAAGTGATTCGTGCCACTGCTTCGAAACCCCGGTGCAGCACCGCACATACCGACCGCGCCGGGCGCAGGTCAAACCGCCGCCGGATCCGGCGCCCGTGGCGGCGGTGGATCGCATCGCGGCGGGTCTACGACCGGGCTGGCGCTCCACCTCCCGGCGCGAGATCAGCTCGCCGGTCGCGTCAGGCCGCGACCCGGGCGGCGATCGGCGCCACGCGGACGGTATTCTCCGCCGGGATGAACTCCTTCACGAAATGCAGGCAATGCAGGATGGTGACCACCTTTTCGATCACGAGAAGGAGGGAGAACAGGAGCAGGTCTCCCGCCGCGTGCTGCGCGCCGCCGAGCCACATCCAGAGGTTGACGCCGACCAGCAGCATGAGGGCGAACTCGGTGCAGGCGTCGCCGATTCCCAGCCACGGATGGCGCGTATAGAAGTAGCCTCCGCCCGGATACAGAATCGAGATGCGCCTCGCCTCGGCGTACGTCTTGAAGGTGAGATGGCAGGTGGGGCAGCGGTCGGCCTGCGCCGGCAGCGGCTGCGTGCAGCTCGGGCACAGGTGGGCGCGGCGCGGCTGTGCGCTCGGCGTCGCGTCGAGTCCCATGCGCTCGACCAGCGACCGGATCTTCCGCCGCTCGCGGCGGTCGATGTAGTTGAAGACCTCCTTCTTGCCGCTCTTGTAGACGACGATCAGGCGGCTTCCCCGCACCTGAATCGTCTTGCAGTCGGCGTAGAGGATCTGGGCGAGCGAATGGCGGTAACCGTACTTCGGCGTCGTCGGGACGTGCAGGATGCGACGGTCGGTGAAGACGAACATCGCTCTCTTCAAATAGACGATGATCCAGCCCGTCATCGCCTGCTCGAGCAGGCTGAACGGAGAGCAGCCGGTGGTGACCAGCCAGATGCGTTCGTCGGCGGCGAGAAAGGGGCGCACGAACCCCGCGATCTGGCCGAGCAGCTTGCGCTGGCGCTTCTCCACGCGCGGGCGAGTCACACCCTCGTGGTTGGTGAAGATGATCCCCGGCTCGCACGGCGGCAGCTCGACGTCGCGTCCCGTGTCCAGGATCATCGGTCCTTTCAAGGCAGCTTCCATGTCCCCCTCCTGGCGATGTGATCGGATATCACTCCGTCATCGCGTTGACGCCGGCGTTGCGGAATGACGGATCGTTGAGAACGTGGCATGCCGGCGCGCAACCGGTGCCCGTCGATCCGGGCTCGAGCTTCCTGCGGAGGCGCAGCAAAGTGGCAGCAGGCGGCTCGTTTTCCGAGCCACGCATGACGGGTCTTCGATGGCCTCGAGCTGCCCAGTGTCTTACCGCCTTCCGATCGGTCATGATGGAGCCCATGGCTGAAAGCACGCCGCGTGCCTGCTCGGGCCTCCTTCGTGCTACAGGTTTCCTCGAGCGTGAGCTCGATGATCATTCCGTCGATGCGGTTCGGGCGGCTCGGATGACGAGCGGCGAGAAGGCGGTTGCCGCCATCGGGGGGCGGCTGGCTCGCATCGACTGGGGACGGATCGAGCGCGAGATGAGTGACGATGGGTTCAGCCGCTTGCCCGGCCTGCTGAACGCGGTCGAGTGCCGGCGTCTGGTGAGCCTCTACCGCCGCGACGAGCTGTTCCGGTCGACGGTGAGCATGGAACGCCACGCCTTCGGCAGGGGTTCTTATCGCTACTTCGCCTACCCGTTGCCGCCGCTCGTGCAGGGCTTGCGGGAAGGGGCTTATGCGCGGCTGTCTCCGATCGCGAATCGGTGGGCGGTGCGGCTGGGAGGGAGAGCCGCCTACCCGCACGAGCTGCGCGAGTACCTGGGCATCTGTCATCGCGCCGGTCAGACGCGACCGACGCCCCTGCTGCTGTGCTACGAGGAGAGCGGCTACAACCGTCTGCACCAGGATCTCTACGGGGCACAGGCGTTCCCGATGCAGATCGTCATTCCGCTGTCCGAGGCGGGCCGCGACTACGAAGGGGGGGAGGTGGTTCTGGTCGAGCAACGCCCGCGCGCCCAGTCGCGCGCCACGGTCCTGCGCCCGGGGCGGGGAGACGGCGTGCTGTTCACCAACCGCGAACGGCCGGTCCGCGGCGTGCGCGGCGACTACCGCGTGCAGATGAGACATGGAGCCAGCACGGTGACCCGGGGCCGCCGTCTGGCGCTCGGCATCATCTTTCACGATGCCGCCTGAGCATGGCACGCTCTTGTTCCGCGGTCCTCAAAATGGCAGCGTTGACCCCATGAGCGACGGTCCCGAGCGCGCCATCCTGGTGGCCAGTCCTCGCGGCTTCTGTGCCGGTGTGTCGTACGCGATCGAGATCGTCGACCTGGTGCTCGATCGACACGGCCCGCCGGTCTACGTCCGACACGAGATCGTTCACAACCGGCACGTGGTGGACGAGCTGCGCGCCCGCGGCGCCCGCTTCGTGGAGGACCTGGCAGAGGTGCCGCACGGCAGCCTGCTCGTCTTCAGCGCTCACGGGGTTTCCCCGGCCGTGCGCGAGGAAGCGCGAACACGGGGGCTGCGCGTGGTGGACGCCACCTGTCCGCTGGTGACCAAGGTGCACCTGGAAGCGCAGCGTTACGCCCGAGAAGGCTACGAGATCCTGCTCATCGGTCACCGGGGGCACGTCGAGGTCATCGGCACGCTGGGACACGCGCCCGAGCAGATGCATCTGGTCGAGACCGTCGAGGACGTCGACCGTCTCGTGCTGCGCGATCCCGAGCGCGTCGCGGTCGTGACCCAGACGACGCTGTCGGTCGACGACACGCGTGCCATCTTCGATGCCATCCGCCGACGCTTTCCGGCAGTGCGCACCCCCGCCAAGGACGACATCTGCTATGCAACGCAGAATCGCCAGACGGCGGTGAAGGAGCTGGCGCGGCGGAGTGACTTCGTCCTGGTGATCGGCTCTCCCACCTCGAGCAACGCCAACCGGCTGGTGGAGGTCGCGGCGTGCGAGGGAACCCCGGCACGCCTGATCGAGGATTCGCACGACGTCCGGCCGGAGTGGTTGGAGGGGGTGAGGAGCATCGGTCTCACCGCGGGAGCTTCCACGCCCGAGACGCTCGTGGCCGAGACGGTCGCCCATCTGCAAACGCTCGGGTTCGGGCCGGTTCGCGACCTCTCGACCGCCGAGGAGCACGTGACCTTTCCGCTGCCCCGCGAGCTGCGCGCGGCTGCGGTGGGGAGCGGGGCCGCATAGCGCTGCGGGGGCGTCTCCGCGCTGCGACGGAGCATCCGGGAATGATCGATCGTCGGACCCTACTCAGGCTTCTGGCAACCGGCGGGTTGTGGCTGCTCTGGCCGAGCGCCGCACGGGCGGCGGACCTTCCGCCCGCGACGCAGCAAGCCCTGCAGTCCTCCGACTACATCTACGTGGCGACGCGGAGAAAGAGCGGGGCGCGGAGCTCGATCGAGCCGATCTGGTTCTACTTCCTCGGCGGCGGCAAGCTCTTCTTCACGACCTCGCCCGAGAGCTGGAAGGCCAAGCGTATCGGGCGCGGAAGCCCGCTGTACATCTGGGTCGGGAGCAAGGACGGGCCGTTCCTGATCGGCGATGCGCAGGAGGTGAGCGACGCGAGCCTCGTCGACCACATGGGCAAGGCCTACGCGGACAAGTACTGGATCGCCTGGCTGGGGTTCTTCAAGCCGCGTGGCGCCCGGGTGAGCGAAGGCAAGACCAAGGCTTATCTGGTGAGCTTGCGGCCGGGCGAGCCGCCGCCGGCGCCGCCGCACTGACGCTTCAACCGCGGGTCTCGACCCCTGCGCCGATGCCGGTGAAAGCGATCTCGTCCGGCGATCGTCTCACCAGCTCCGCGCGCCGGCTCGCGCGAGCCCCCCGTCATCGCCCGGCTGTTCTTTCGTTGACGGCGATACATGGCCCGCAGGCCACCTATCACCGTTCGCGCCGAACGCGAAAAGGCGCCGGCTACTTCAGCTCCCGGCGCGTGTAGCCGAGCAGGGTGCGGGCGATGATCAGGCGCTGGATCTCGCCGGTGCCCTCGTAGATGTCCGTGATGCGCACGTCGCGGAACCACTTCTCGAGCAGGTGATCGCGCGACACGCCCATGGGGCCGAGGATGTCGATGCAGCCCTGCGTGATCTCGCGCACCGCGGCGCCGGCCTTTGCCTTCGCCACCGACGCCTCCATGTTGTTGGGCAGGCCGCGGTCGGCCAGCCAGCAGGCGCGCAGAACGGTGAGCTTCGCGGCCTCCAGGGACGCCTCGAGGCGCAGGAGCTTCTCGGTGACGGCCGACTGGGCGTGCAGCCCGGGGCCGTACTCCACTTCGACGCCGGCCTCGCGCAGCTGATCGCGCGTGAAGTCGAGTGCCGCCTCGGCCATGCCGAGGCCGATGGCACGCCACCAGCGGGCGCGTCATGTTGAAGGTCTTCATGACGCCGCGGAAGCCGCCCGAGCTCTCCTTGGGGATGCTCTCGTCGCGGCCGAGCAGGTTCTCGCGCGGGATGCGGCAGTCTGTCGAAGACGTAGGCGGCGGTGTCGTCGGCGCGGATGCCGAGCTTCTTCTCCTTGTGGGCGACGATGAACCCCGGCGTCCCCTTCTCCACCAGAAACGACTTGATCCCGGCGCGGCCCGCCGACCGGTCGATCGTCGCCCACACGACCACGCCGTCGGCGCGGCAGCCGGTGGTGACGAAGATCTTCTCGCCGTTGACCACCCACTCGTCGCCGTCGAGCGCGGCCGTCGTCCGCACCAGCGACGGATCCGAGCCGCAGCCCGGCTCGGTGATCGCCATGGCGAGGATCATGTTGCCCCACTTGGCCTTCTGCTCATCGGTGCCGGCCGCCTGCAGGGCGGAGTTGCCGAGACCCCTCTCCTGGCGCCGCATGCGCACCGAGTAGTCGCCCCAGGTCTGCCCCATGGCGATCAGGGCGCTCATCACGCCCATGGGCGAGTCGGCATCGCTGCGCCCGCCGAAGAGGCGGATGAAGCTCGGGTGATCCTTGGCCTCGGGCAGCTTGTTCGGGGGGAACTCGTGCTCGTTCTCGTCGTAGTAGCGGGCGTACTTGCGGGCGACCAGCGCCTCGCTGCGCACCGCGTCGAGAATCTTCCTGTCGTTGGACGAAAGCTCGAAATCGATCATCGCTTCACTCCTCGTGCTCGGCTCTCTTCGCCGGTCAAACGGAGGCCATGCCTTCCAGGACGCCCAGCGTGCGGGCGTTGCGGTACCACATCTCGACCGGATGCTCGCGGATGAATCCGTGGCCGCCGAGCACCTGTACGCCGTTGTCGGAGATCCACATCGACTTGTCGGCGGCGTAGCGGCGCGCCAGATGGCTGCTCCTGGTCGCGTCGAGACCGTGCTCGAGCTGGCTCGCCGCCTTCCACAGGAGCCAGCGCGTCGACTCGATCTCCATGTGCATCTCGGCCAGGCGGAAGGCGATGGATTGCTTGCGGGCGATGGGCTCGTCGAAGGCGACGCGCTCCTTGGCGTACGGCACGCAGTAGTCGAGGACGGCGCGCGACAGGCCGTTCATGACGGCTCCCAGCGCCACCCGGCTCTGGTTGATCAGCCTGCGGACGTCGGCACCGGCGGCACCGCCGAGCCGATCGTCGATCGATACGGCGACGCCGTGCAGATCCAGTGTCGCGGTCGGCAAGGCCTTCAGGCCGAGGTTCTTCTCCGGCTCCGAGACGGTCACGCCGGGGGCGTCGCGCGCGACGATGAAGGCGTCGAGACCCGCCTCACCGCGGGCGACGACGAGGAAGTGCGCGGCGCGGTCGCCCATGGGCACGAAGCACTTGCGGCCCGCGAGCAGGAAGCTGCCGTTCTCGCGTTTGGCGGTCGTGCGCGGGGCGAAGGCGTCGAAGTTCGGAGCCGGCTCCGCGATGGCCACGGACCCGGTGTGGTACTCGGCGCCGCAGAAGGCGGGGAGATGCACTCGACGCTGCTCGTCGGTTCCCTGGTCGAGGACGGCGTTGGCGAAGAGGGACGGAGCGGTCGCCGCCAAGGCGAGGGAGGCGTCGCCGTACGCCAGCTCCTCGAGGACGATGGACGTTCGTCAGCGGCGATCGCGGCGCGCCGTAGCCGCCGAAGGCCTCGGGGATCTGCGTCGTCGTCAGGCCCAGCTCCCAGACCTGGGCCAGGAACGCGTCGGGCAGGGCGGACGCCTCGTCGCACTCGCGCGCCAGCGGTCGCATCGCCTGCTCGGCGAAGCCGCGGACCGAGTCGCGCATGCTCGCTTGCTCTTCCGTCGGTTCGAAGGAAATCATGTCGTGCTCCTCTTCTGTTTGGATCTGGTCCGCGGTGCGGCGGCGGACGCCCCGCGCTGCTCTCCGGAACCGTCGGGAGTCCGTGCCTCCCGGCCGCGCGCGATCTGATGGAAGTAGTAGTCCATCGCCGGCCGGCCGCCGTCCTTGCTCATCATCCCCTGCCGCACCATCTCGCCGGCATCCGCGATGCCGAGGGCAACGGCACACCAGACTCGGGTGTCCACGGTGTAGCGGACGTCGGCGTGCTCGGCGAAGCCCGGGCGCACGGTGCAGACCCCGTCGACGATGCGGACGGTCCACACGCCCCCGCCCAGGCCGGTGAGGCGGATCTCGAACGTGAGATTGGCGCCAACGGCGCGGTCCTCGCGCAGAAGGAAGGGGAGGGACTCGAGGATCGACTGCGCCGAGGTGGCGCTGAAACGGTTGGCATCGACCTGCAGATGATCGAGGCCGTGGCGCAGGTACCAGCGGGCGATGGCGGCGATGATCGATTCCAGGGAGCGCCCGCGGTCGGTGACCCGGTAGCCGGGGCGCGAGCCGTTCGGCGAGCTCTCGACGAAGCCGCCGGCCACCAGCTCGCGCAGGCGGCTGGAGAGGACGCGCGGGGCGATGCCGGTGCGCTCGCGCAGCTCCTGAAAGCCACAGGGGCCGCTGAGCAGATGGCGAACCAGGACCAGAGTCCAGCGGTCGCCGATGACGTCCAACGCCCGTCCCACCGGACAGAAGATCTGCCCGGGCTCGAGAATCGGGCGGCGACCCCGAGCAGCCTGGGGTATCCTTCTGGCCATCTGGGACGTATGTATCACAGTTCCTGGAGAGTATTCAATGGATACTTTAGTGGAACTCCGAATGGTACCCGACCGCGAGCCCCGTGATTTGACGGTGCGATTCGGCCCATGCTAGCCGGTCCGAAACGAGCTTTCGGATCGGAAACATGCCCGGCCGCGATACAGCTCGAGAGGCGCGCGTTCGGGTGTCGGTGCGGAAGGCGGCGCTGACGTGCGAATGGGCGAATGAAGTCGCGTGCCATCGTTCAGACGGGACCGCGGCGGTTGGAGATGCGGGAGCTGCCGGTGCCGGAGATCGATGCCGACAGCGGTCTGCTGCGGGTGGAGGCGTGCGGCATCTGCGGCAGTGACGCCGAGCAGTATGCCGGCGTGCTGCCGGTCGCGTATCCGGTGATTCCCGGACACGAGCCGGTCGGCGTGATCGAGAAGATCGGCGACCGGGCGGCGAAGCGCTGGGGTGTCGACGTGGGCGACCGCGTGGCGGTGGAGGTCCTGATCCCCTGCGGCCACTGCGCGGCCTGTCTCGATGGCCGCTATCAGGTCTGCCGCGGACGCGGCGGCATGTTCGGCTACTCGTACATTCCGCTGTCGCATCCGCCCGGCCTGTGGGGCGCGTACGCCGACTATCTCTACCTCGACCCCGGCGCCATCCTGCACCGCGTGCGCAAGGACATCCCCGCCTCGATCGCCGCCCTGTTCAACCCGCTCGGAGCCGGTTTCCGGTGGGCCGTCGAGCTACCGAGAACCGGTCCCGGCGACACGGTCCTGATTCTCGGCCCCGGCCAGCGCGGTCTGGCCAGCGTCATCGCCGCGCGCGCCGCCGGCGCCGACACGATCATCGTCACCGGCCTGACGCGGGATTCCCGCAAGCTGGCGCTGGCCCGGGAGCTCGGCGCCGATCACGTCGTCGACGTCGAAAGCGAGGACGGGCGGCGCCGCGTGAAGGAGCTGACCGGCGGGCGCGGCGCGGACGTGGTGGTCGAGGTGACGGCGAACGCGACACAGCCGGTCGCCGAGGCGCTGCACTATGCCGCGGCCGGCGGCCGCATCGTGCTCGCCGGCGTCAAGGGCTTCAAGAGCGTCCCCGACTTCCTCAGCGACCTGATCGTGGTCAAGGAGATCTCGATCCAGGGGGCCTTCGGTGTCACGCGCCGCTCGTACGAGGCGGCGATCCGCCTGATCGAAGCGGGAGAGGTGCCGGTGGCGAAGATGCACACGCACGACTTCCCCCTCGAGCAGGCGGAGCGCGCCATCCAGATGCTGGCCGGCGAGCTGCCGGGTGAGTCGAGCATCCACTCCTGTCTGCTGCCGGGAGGCTGACGAGCGGAAGCCGATGCGGCGCCCGTATCGCAGCCTCAGTACTTCCCGTCACAATCGCTTCCTCTCCCTGTATGGGACTGTCGAAAATGCAAGGACACCCTTCGACAAGCTCAGGGTGAGCGGACAAAGTCCTTTGAAATCAACCCCCCAACCGCTCAGGCTGAGCTCGAAGCCTCGTTTCGGAAAAATAGACAGTCTCGTATGGGAGAGGATTGAGGTGAGGGGGATTTGATTGCGCCGCAGGCCACAACTGTCGTTCCGCCGAGTGCTGCAAAAGAAGGCGAAAATGGTGATGGCTTCGCCATGTATTTCATCCCCCTCATCCTGACCTTCTCCCATCCGGGAGAAGGAAGGCTTACATACTAGGTTACCGCAATCATGGGACGCGGTGCCTCAGTCGCGCTGCAGGATGTGGATCACGCAGACGCTGCCCCCGCCCATCATGTGACAGAGGCCGATGCGGGCGTTCTCGACCTGGCGGGCACCGGCCTCGCCGCGCAGCTGCAGCGTGGTCTCCCAGATCTGGGCCAGGCCGGTCGGACCGCCCGGGTGGCCGCGCGCAATGAGCCCGCCGTCGGTGGAGACGGGCACGCGTCCGCCGAGCTCGAAATCGCCGTTCTCGATGCACTTCTCCGCCTCGCCCTCCTTACAGAGACCGAGCAGCTCGTAGTACTCGAGCTCCTCGATGGCGAAGGCGTCGTGCACCTGGACCAGGTCGATGTCCTTCGGGCCGACGCCGGACTCCTCGTAGACCGCGCGCGAGGTGTCGATGGTCATCTGCGCCGGACCGACGACCGGTCCCTGGAAGATGTGGCCGCGCGCGTAACGCTCGCTCTGCAGCGACGAGGCAGTGACGCGGATGACGGGGCGATCGGGGCGCAGCTTCTTGGCCAGATCGGCTCGGCCGACGATCGCACAGGCGGCGCCGTCGCCGATCGGGCAGGACATCATCGTGGTCAGCGGCCACGCCACCATGCGCGACTTGAGCACCTTCTCCGGCGTCACGGGCTCCTTCGGCTGCCGCTGGCTCATCGGGTTCTTGCCGCCGTTGTTGAAATTCTTGGCGGCGATGCGGGCCAGGTGCTCCGGCTTCATGCCGCGCTCGTGCATGCGGCGCGTCGCCCACATGGCGAAGAAGCCGGCGGGTAGAATCGAGTCCTCCATGTTCTCCGGATTGGTGCCGGCGCCGCTGCTCTGGATCATCGTCGTCATCTTGTCGAAGCCGAGCACCATGACGACGTCGTAGTGGCCGGCGGCGACGGCCAGGCAGGCCTCGCGGAAGGCAGCGGAGCCGGTCGCCGAGGCGTTCTCGATGCGCTGCACCGGCAGGCCGGTGAGGCCGAACTCCTTCATCACCCGCACCCCGGTCATGACCGAGGCGAAGATGTGCCCGACGTAGGCGGCGCCGACGTCCTTGAAGGACAGGCCGGCGTCGCGCAGGGCGCCCATGCCGGCCGCCAGCGACATGTCTCCGTTCGATTTGTCCGCCCACATCCCGAAGGGGTGCATTCCCACCCCGAGTACGGCTACGTCCCTCATGACTTCTCCTCCACCGGGCGGAAGCGCACGATGACGACGTCGCGGCCGCCGTCGTCCTGGCGCAACGTGTCGAGCTCGGCCTGCAGGGTCTGGCCGATGCGAAACTCCTCCTGCTTGCCCGCCAGCGGCGCCTGGATGCGCGGTCCCTCGGGCAGGTCCACCTGACCGACGCCGTAGCCGGACATGTGCTCCATGTTGGTCGACCCGAAGAGCGGGAAATGGACGAACGTGTAGCTGTACAGGGTGCCGCGCGAGGCGAGCTCGACCGGGGTGGTCTTTTCCGACAGGCACTTGGCGCAGATCGCGCGCCGCGGATAGAAGTACTCCCCGCAGCCCTCGCAGCGCGTGCCGAGGAACTTCGGCGCCTCGTCGCGGCCCTCCGGGATGGTGAAGAAGCCGGGCTTGATCGGCACCCGCGGCCTCGCTTGCTCGCTCATGGTCGTTCCTGCTCCTTCCGTCGACTCGTCCGGCCGGCGCGCCGGCACCGTTCGCTCCGCGAGTCGCAACGTCGTTCGGGTTCGATGATCGGCGGGAATGGCGGCCGCAACCTATCCAGGCCAGGCTGTGCGGTCAAACCTCACGGGCGTGCGAAAGGGGATCGGCTTCCCGGGAGCACTCGTGGTTCGGGCTCACCAGGTTCCGGGGCGGCAGAGCAGAGCCGCGCTGCGGCGGCCTCTCGATCGCGTGGGATAGAGAGGAGGGGGGGCCGGGAGAGAACCGCTGCTGCGGTGCCCACCCGGCCCTGGGGGGGAGGG
Source organism: uncultured bacterium (assembly GCA_963721115.1). Classification (GTDB taxonomy): domain Bacteria; phylum Desulfobacterota; class Binatia; order HRBIN30; family CADEER01; genus CAVRIA01. The sequence continues at coordinate 361,605 of CAVRIA010000005.1, read as the reverse complement.
GGAGAGTCTGTCGTGTGGAATGCTACGCGTGCGCGACGGGCGCGGGGCTCAGAACTCGACCGGTTCGAATCATGTGGTCGAGAACGGCCACCACTTCTTCATCCGAGCGCGCGATATCCTGAATCGCCTGTACGAGCTCTCCGATCGTGAGTAGACGGTCCGTATTCATCTTTCTTCCTCCAAGGCACTCGCAACCGTTTCGCCGCTTAGATGAACTCGACGTTCTGGCGGAACGGAAATGGCCACGTGCAGCGCACCAGGCCGAGGACGCGGCCGTTGAGACGGATCGAATACGCCTGCCAGCTGGGAAGCCAGGTCAACGTGATTCCCTGCGAGTGTCTCATGATGTTCCCAGGTAGAGCAGCTCGCGTGCCACTCTTGCTTCGGCTGAATTTGAGCTTGATATCGGCCTTCCTTGCTGTGCGGGGCTGCACAATAAAGATTCAGGCGTGTGAATTAATTGCCAAGATCGTGCACTAGTGGCGTGGGAGTGTCACTGCAGCGCAAGCGCGCCGTCAGGGGGCGCACGCGGGCGGTCGTATGCGACGTGTCGCGACAGGTGGTCCCTGTCGCCGCGCGCTCTCGTCCCGCGGTCAGGCGACCGGTTCGGCGGCTCGCCGCTTCGCTTCGTCGCGCAGCAGGTACTTCTGGATCTTGCCGCTGCCGGTCATCGGAAACGCGTCGACGAAGAACACGCGGCGGGGAACCTTGAAGCTGGCGATGCGCCCGCGGCAGAGGTCGATCACGTCGCGCTCGCTGAGAGCCGCGCCGCTCTCCGGCACGACGAAGGCGACCGGGATCTCCGACAGCCGGTCGTCGGGCATGCGCGACCACGGCGACGTGGTTGATGCGGGCGTCCTCGAGCAGCAGTCCCTCGATCTCCGTGGGGTCGACGTTCTCGCCTCCCACCTTGAGCAGGTCCTTGTAGCGGCCGAGGAAGCGCATGCACCCGTCGGCGCGCAGGAGACCGGAATCGCCGGTGTGGAACCAGCCGCCCGCATCGATCGCCCGGGTGGTCTCCTCGGGTTTCCGGTAGTACCCCTGCATGACCTGATAGCCGCGCACGCAGATCTCGCCGACCTCGCCGGGCGGCAGGCGGCGTCCGCTGGCCGGGTCGACGATCTGGATCTCGTAGCCGTTCAGCGGCCAGCCGCTCATCGTCGTCCGCACCTCGGCGTCGGAGTCGAGGAAGGAGCCGGTGGCGCCGACGCCGATCTCCGTCATCCCGTAGCCGGTCATGGTCGGAAACAGGGCCTGCGCCCGGCGCGCGATCGGCTCTGTGGACAGCATCCCGGCTGCCAATACGCCGGTGCGCAGGGAGCTCAGGTCGCGCGACGCCAGGCTGGGGTGCTCGAGCAGGTCCTTGTAGTGCGTGTCGAAGCCGTGGATCATCGTGATGCGCTCGGCCTCGATGAGGCGCAGCGCCTCGCCGGCGTCGAAGTGCGACATCAGGACGTGGCGCGAGCCGGTCGCGGGCGACGTGAGCACGGCGGTGTAGACGGCGAAGGCGTGGTAGAGGGGCAGGTAGTCGAGCGTCGCGTCGTCGGGGGTGACGCCGGCGCGGTTCGCCTGGTCCAGCACGTTGCGGATCACGTTGTGGCCCTGCATCACGCCCTTCGGGAAGCCCGTGGTTCCCGACGTGTACATGATGAAGGCCGTTCCGTCTGGGTCGACCGCGTCGCTGCGCCGGCGCAGAGTCTTGCCGTCGGGACCTGCTCTCCCCGCTTCGAGACATCGCTCCAGGAAAGGGTGCCGGGAACCCGCTCCTCGCCGAGCAGGAGGACGCGCCGCAGCGCCGGTAGGCTGGCGGCGCCGAGGGCCGCGGCGTCGCGCCGCCGCAGGTCGGGAATCAGCTCCTCGATCATGCCCAGGTAGTCGGTCCCCGCCGCCCGGTCGGCGCTGATCAGGGTCGTCGCATCGGACTGGCCGACGATGTACGCCATGTCGCGGGTGCGGAAGCGGGTGTTGATGGGCACCAGCACCGCGCCGATCTTGGCGACGGCGAAGAACAGGAAGAGGTACTCGGGACGGTTGCCGAGCCACAGGCACACGTGGTCGCCGGGCGCGACGCCGGCGGCGATCAGCGCCCGGGCGGCGCGGTCGACCTCGTCGCGCAGCTCGGCGAACGACCAGCGCCGCCCTTCGAAGCACAGCGCCTCACGCCGCCCCCAGCGCTCGGCGGCGGAGTCGATCAAGCGGCCGAAGGTGAGCTTTTCGAACCACATGAAGCGGCGGGCTCCAAATCGCGAGCGGAGGAGAACCCGGCTAGCCGAGCCGGGTGATCAGTCCTTCCAGGTGGTCGAGCATGGCGGCGACGTTGTCGGCCATGAGCTGCGTCAGCAGCTCGGCGGCCGCCCGATGGTCGCCGGCGCGTCGCCGCCGGCGCGCCTCGTCCTCGACCGGCTCGGCCGCGGCGAGGATCGACCGCTCGAAATCGTCCCACGAGGCGCGGACCAGCTCCCCCCGCCGCTCCGGATCGCGCGCGACCAGCGTCGACAGCTCCTTGAAGCGCCACCAGGGAGAGTCCGCCGACGCCAGCTCGCCGCCGCGCCCGACGGCCGCGGGCAGCTCGCCGTCGATGTAGTAGGGAAGGAAGACTCCCGTGCACGGCGAGCCGAGGCTGCCCCAGTAGCGGAGCAGGTCGTCGTCGCCGGCCGTCAGGCGGGCGACCATGCTGGCGGTGGTGGTGCCGACCGGATCGGCGTGCATGCAGACGGAGAAGTAGCGCTCGTCGTCGAGGCCGTGCCCCGGGCGGTGGACGGGGCCGTCGTAGTGATCGCGCAGCGCGGCCCGCAGATCGTCCGCGGTGATCCGGCCGCGGGTCGAGGCCAGGATCTCGCAGGTGCGGCGGTGGCGCCCGCTGGAGATGATCGGCGGAGCGAGACTGGTGTCGCGAAACGCGGCGGCGAAGTCGAGCCGGTCTGCGGCGCCGCCGTTCGACCACCCGCCCGCTCGCGCGTGTGCCGCGGCGCCGGCCGAGAGCTCGGTCCAGTCCCGACCGATGGTGAGATGGTTGGTGGCGCTGGCGACGTCCGTCACGCGGCGCAGCGCCCAGTGCCGATCCGAGGTCTCGAGGAGATAGGCCTCGCGCGGGTCGGCGATGAGGAAGGAGTTGTGGTACGGCCAGTCCTTGTCGAAGTAGCCCGACCCCCTTGGCCGTGCTCTTCCACGAGCTCGCGGATGACCTCCGCCGCCCGCCGCGCCGTCGCGGCGCGCTCGAGGCCGAGGCGGACCAGATCCATTCCCGTCAGGCCGCTGCTGCCGAGGGGGTCCCTGGTGAACACGGTGTGGTTGCCGATCGCTACGCCGTGCTCGTTCAAGCCGTGCTCGAAGCCCCACAGCCAGAACGGGCGCGATCCGATCAGGCGCGCCGTCTCCTCTACCTGCGGGATCTCGAGGTACTGGCAGCGCAGCGCCGACCCGGGCGCGTGGCGCGATCTCGGGAGCAGCACCAGCGGCTGGCACTCGTCCGCCGGCCGGTCGCTGTTCTTGGCGAAGAGGACGGCGCCGTCGGCGGTGGAGTTGCCGAGCGCGACCAGCGAGTCGCAGGCGACTCGAACCCCGCGAGAGGGACGCGGCGGCGAAGCGGTCGCCGTCGCCGAGGACCCCCTCATGCGGCGTCCGCCGCGGGCGAGCCGACGAACCGCACCACGTGCTCGGCAACCTCCCGCTCGAAACCGGCGAGGAAATGGTCGGCTCCGCCGATGCGTGCGGACGCCTTCGGCGGCGGCAGGGATTCCACGGCGGCGGTGAAGGTCTCGATCGGGCAGTACTGGTCCCGATCGCCGGCCAGAAGGAGCTTGGGCTTGCGGCAGTCGCCGAGAAAGTCCAGCGGCATCACGGCGAGCGGCGGCGCGATGGCGATCAAATGCTCGACGCGCGGGTGCACGGCTCCGACACGCAGCGCGATCACGGCGCCGAACGAGTAGCCGGCCAGGACGATGCGCGCCGGCCGGGCGCGCTCGGCGAGGAGATCCACGGCCGCGCGCGCATCGGCGCACTCGCCCACCATGTCCCCGTAGCTTCCCTGGCTGAGACCGACGCCGCGGAAGTTGAAGCGCAGCGTCGCCACCCCGGCGCGCTGCAGCTGCTCGGCGACCACGCGCACGAGGGGGTAGTCCATGTTGCCGCCGTACTGCGGGTGGGGATGGCAGAGGACGACCGCGGTGGCGGGCGTGAGCGGGTGGGCCGGTGCGCGGGTGTGCGGGTGCGCCGAATCGGCTACGGGGCCCGCCGGCAGGGCGAGCATGCCTTCCAGAACGAGACCGTCGGCCTCGAAGCGAATCCGTTCTTCCCCGTTCATCGACGTCGTTCCGGGTCGCAGCGGGCGGGCATCTCGCCGCCCGGCGCGGCCGGCCGATGCGTTGCATAATCGATTCGATTACACAATCTTGCTCGAGCCGCCGGTCGCGGGCCGGTGCGGGAGGAGACGATGCCGTTCGAGCAGATCACCCTGGACGTGTCCGACGAGGTGGCGACGGTCACGCTCAATCGCCCGGAGAAGCTCAACGCCTGGACCCCGATCATGGGCGCCGAGCTGGTCGAGGCATTTCGCCAGATCGATCGCGATCCCGCCGTGCGCGTCGCCCTGTTCACCGGCGCCGGCGAGAAGGCATTCTGCGCCGGTGCCGACATGGACTTCTTCGCCGAGCAGATCGCGGCCGGCGGCGGCACCGGAAGCAAGAGCGGTCGGGGGGGCGGGCCGTCGCGGGTCGAAGAGTTTCCCATGCTGATGCGCAAGCTGGCCAAACCGACCATCGCGGCGATCAACGGCTACGCCCTCGGCATCGGAGCGACCATGCCGCTGCTGTGCGACGTTCGCCTCGCCGCCGAGGGGGCCAAGATCGGGTTCCTGTTCGGCCGCATGGGCGTCATGGCCGAGCTCGGCTCGACGTTTCTGCTGCCGCGCATCGTCGGCATGGCGCGTGCCTGCGAGCTGATGCTGAGCGGCAAGATGTTCGGGGCCGAGGACTGCGAGCGCATGGGGCTGGTCAACCGGGTGGTGCCGCGCGCGCGGCTGCTGGAGACCGCGCGGGAGCTGGCCGGCGAGATGAGACGGTGTGCGCCGCTGTCGTTGATGCTGACCCGGCAGGCGCTCTACCAGGGGACCGAGGGGACGTTCGAGCAGCAGCTCCGCTTCGAGGGGTACACGCTCGATTACCTGTATCGCACCGGCGATCACGCCGAGGCGGTGCAGGCGTTTAGGGAGAAGCGCCCGCCGCGTTTCCAGGGGCGCTGAGGACCTTCAGGCGCCGGCCGGCGCCGGGGCGGGAGAGCCCTGCGGAGTCGGCTTCGCGAGAGTCGGGATCTCGATCTTCGCCCCCTCCCGCAGCTTGGTGACGAAGGCCTGCCGGCGCCGCTCGCGCTCCTCTTCGAGCAGCGTCTTGCGGATCGCCTCCTCGACGTCCTCGAAGGGCGTGACGCCCGGGGGTCGCCGCGCCGTCACCTCGACCACGTAGAAGCCGTCGTCGCTCTCGATGACGTCGCTCAGCTTGCCGACCGGCAGGTCGGAGACCTTCTTCTCCACCGCCCCGGGCAGCGCGCCCGTCTCGAGATAGCCCAGGTCGCCGCCCTGGTCGGCGCTGCGCCGGTCGTCCGAGCTCTTGCGGGCGACGCCGGCGAAGTCGTGGCTCGCCGCGATGCGAGCGCGCAGATCCTCTGCTTTTCGCTCCGCCGCGGAGCGCGCGGTCGCCGGGCTCTCGGGGGCGCGGACGAAGAGGTCGCGCACCCGGACCTGCGCCGGATGGGCGAACTCCTTGGCGTTCTCGTCGTAGAAATGCCGAATCTGATCGGGGGTGACGTCGATTTCCTTCCAGACGACCGTTTCCAAAAGGCGGTCGGCGAGCAGCGTCTTGCGCGTCTCCGCGCGCAGCTGGCTCTTCGACATGCCGCTGTGCCGCAGCGCGGCGTCGAACTGCGCCTCGTCCGCGAAGCGCGCGCGGGTGTGGCGGATCTCGTCCTCGATCTGCTCGTTCCCGACCTGGATCTTGCGCCGCTCGGCTTCCTGGTAGAGGAGCTCGAGGTCGATGAGCGAATCGAGAGCCGCTTCCGTCAGCCGGTCGATCTCCTCACCGCTCGGTGGCACCGGCTCGCCGGCGATGACGCTCTTGACCACGTCGCGTACCGTGTCCTCGCTGATCGCGGTTCCGTTCACCCGCGCCGCGATCGTCTGCTCGCCGCCCTTCGCCACGGCGGCGGCGAGAGCCACGCAGAGCAGCGCGGCGGCGAAGCCCGGATTCCTCATCGCCGACCGGCGAGGCGGGACGCCCCTGGCGGCTGCGGCACGGGACCGGTGGCAGAGAGATGCCGGCATCGGGGCCCATGCATAGCAAGCCGCGCGCTTCCGCGCACGCCGGCCGCCCGCGCTGCGCGGCGACCCTTGCGGGTCGAGGTCGAACGTGAAACGACGGATGCCGGTCGGGAGGGGACCGAACGGGCGCCGCCGCCGACCGCTGGACGCGTGCCCTTTGGCGCCCGCGCGGCGGTGCGATACGAGGGAAGCAATACAGGCAGCACGAGGGGAGACGAGATGAAATTCGGCATCTTCTACGAACACCAGCTACCCAGGCCGTGGGGCGAGGGGCAGGAGCTCAAGCTGTACCAGGACGCTCTCGACCAGGTGGAGCTCGCCGACCGCCTGGGCATCGACTACGCGTGGGAGGTCGAGCACCACTTCCTCGAGGAGTACTCGCACTCTCCGGCGCCCGAGGTCTTCCTCGGCGCGTGCTCGCAGCGCACCAAGCGCATCCGGCTCGGGCACGGCATCGTGCTCATGCCGCCGCGGTACAACCACCCGGCCAAGGTGGCCGAGCGCATCGCCACCCTCGATCTGGTGTCGAACGGCCGAGTCGACTTCGGCACCGGCGAGTCGGCGTCGCGGGCGGAGCTCGAGGGCTTCGGCATCGACCCGGCGAAGAAAGCGGTCCATGTGGCGCGAGGCCACCGAGCAGGTGGCGAACATGATGGCCATGGACCCGTATCCCGGGTACCAGGGCGAGTACTTCTCGATGCCCTGTCGCAACGTCGTGCCGAAGCCGGTGCAGAAGCCGCATCCGCCGATGTGGCTGGCCTGCTCGACGCGCGAGACGATCCACACCGCCGCGCAGCTCGGCCTCGGCGCGCTCACCTTCGCCTTCGTCGACCCGTCGGAGGCGAAGCACTGGGTCGACGACTACTACGCGACGCTGGAGCGCGAGTGCGTGCCGATCGGGCACTCGATCAACCCGAACATCGCGATGGTGACCGGCTTCTCCTGTCACCCGGACGCAGAGGAGGCGCGTCGCCGCGGCGCCGACGGCTTCCGCTTCTTCGGCTACGCCTTGGCCCACTACTACCTCTTCGGCACGCCACAAGCCGGGACGGACGAACATCTGGCAGAGCTTCGAGGCGGTGCGCGACTCGATGCCGGAGGTCGGCGGCAACGCGGGCATCGGCACGCCCGACGAGCTGCGCGAGCACCTTCGGAAGTTCGAGGACGTCGGCGTCGACCAGGTGATCTTCATCCAGCAGGGCGGCCGCAATCGCCACGAGCACATCTGCGAGTCGCTCGAGCTGTTCGCCGAGAGCGTCATGCCGTCCTTCAAGGAGAAGGAGGACGAGCGCCAGCACCGCAAGATGGAGCGACTGGCTCCGGCGCTCGAGGCGGCGATGAAACGGAAGACCTTCATGCCGCCGCTGCGCGACGAGGAGATCCCGGAGTTCCGCGCCTACGGGCGCAACATCGTCGACACCGGAAGCCAGCAGGGGAGCGGCGCCGGGCTGTCGATTCCCACCGAGGCCCCGCGGGCGAAGTGAGGATGGACTACGACCTGAAGATCCGCGCCGGGACCATCGTCGACGGCAGCGGCGCGCCTGGCGTGCGCGGCGACGTCGGCATCCGCGCCGGCAAGATCTGCGCGCTCGGCCGCGCGGAGGGACGGGCCGCGCGGGTCGTCGAGGCCGAGGGGCGAATCGTCGCGCCGGGCTTCGTCGACATCCACACGCACTACGACGCCCAGGTGATGTGGGACCGCATGCTCAGCATTTCGCCGTGGCACGGCGTGACGACCGTGGTCATGGGGAACTGCGGCTTCGGCGTGGCGCCAACGCGGCCCGAGCACCGCCGCCTGATCCTGCGCACCCTCGAGAAGGTCGAGGGGATGAGCCTCGAGGCATTGGAGGCGGGCATCGGATCGGACTGGCCGTTCGAAACCTTCCCGCAGTACCTCGACGCCGTCGAGAGCCGCGGCCTCGGCATCAACGCCGCCGTCCTGCTCGGCCACACGCCGCTGCGCATGTACGTCATGGGCGAGGAGGCCACGGAGCGGCCGGCGACCGACGACGAGATCTCGCGCATGCGCGGCCTCGTGCGCGAGGCGATCGACGCGGGTGCCCTCGGCTTCGCGACCTCGAAGGCGCCCACCCATCACGGTTACGACGGCCGGCCCGTGCCCAGCCGTGCCGCCGAGCTGAAGGAGATCCGCAGCCTCGCGGGGGCGCTGGCCGACGCCGGGCGCGGCGTCATCCAGGCGACCATGGGTCCCGACCTCCTGTTCGGCGAGTTCGCCGCGATCGCCGCCGAGACCGGGCGCACGATTTCCTGGACGGCGCTGCTCGCCGGCCTGCTCGGGCCCGGTTCGCACCGCATGTTCCTGCAGCAGTCGATCGAGCTTCTCGACAAGGGCCTGCCGATCGTGCCGCAGGTGAGCTGCCGGCCGCTGGTGTTCGAGTTCCAGTTCAAGGAGCCGTTCGTCTTCGAGAGCATGCCGATCTTCCGGCCCGTCTCGGCGGCCGATGCGGAGGGCAAGAAGCGCCTCTATCGCGATCCGGACTTTCGGCGCGCATTCAAGGAGGGCGGCAGCTCCGGCGTATTCGGCGCGCGCTGGGAGCGCACGGTGATCTCCGCCTGCCCGGCCGAGCCCGCGCTGGAGGAGCGCACGGTGGCGGAGGTGGCGCGAGAGCGCGGCGTCGATCCGGTCGATCTCGCTCTCGATCTGGCGCTGGCCTCCGACCTGCAGGCGCGCTTTCGGATGGCGCTGCTCAACGACGACGAGGACGACGTCGCCGAGCTGCTGTCCGATCCCCATACGGTGCTCGGCCTCTCCGACGCCGGTGCGCACGCGAGCCAGCTCTGCGACGCGTGCTTCTCTACTCATCTGCTCGGCCACTGGGTGCGCGAGAAGGGCGTTCTTGGCCTCGAGCAGGCGGTGCGCATGCTCACGTCGCGTCCGGCGGAAGTGTTCGGCATCGGGGATCGCGGCCGTCTCGCCGTCGGCATGCCGGCCGACGTCGTCGTCTTCGATCCCGAGCAAGTCGGTGCCGGTGTGCCGCGGCGCGTGCACGACCTGCCCGCCGGCGCGGACCGGCTGGTCGTCGACGCGCGCGGTATCGAGGCGGTGATCGTGAACGGCACGCCGATCCGGCTCGACGGCTGCGAGGTCGTCGAACCGGGCGGACCGCTTCCCGGTCGCCTGCTGCGCGGCGGCCACGCGACCTGATCGCCTTTCGCCGCGGCGGCTTTGCACAAAAACTCTCAGCGGAGACCTCGCATTTCAAGCCCGTCCTACCCGTGAAAGCGGGTATCCACATGGGGTGGTGGCGTGCCCGCGCCCTGGATTCCCGCTTGCGTGGAAATGACGAGTGGGAGTTCGCTCGACTTTCTGTGCAAAGCCTACCGTGGCACCGCGGCGTGAACGGACTCGGGCGGGGCGCGCGGGCGAGACGACGCCCCGTAAAGTGGACTCACGAAATCGATCGAAAGTGGCTCTTTTCAAATGCCGGTTATCGGGGTTCAATCGGCCCAACCAGCGCGCCGACGCGCCACCGGGAAGCGAACGAGTCGGGTCCGGGGCGATCGGCCATTCGGGGGACGGTGATGCCCGAGACGGTACTGCGAGCCTGCAACCTGTGCGAAGCGGGTTGCGGGTTGAAATTCGAGGTGGAGGACGGGCGCATCCTTGCCGTGCGGCCGGACGACGAGGACCCGATCTCGCGCGGCTTCGTCTGCCCGAAGGGGATCGCTATCGCCGACGTCCACGCCGATCCCGACCGGTTGCACCGCCCGCTGCGGCGCGACGGCAGCGGCTTTCGCGAGATCTCCTGGGACGAGGCGTTCGAGATGGTCGCCTCGCGGCTGAAGGACGTCCGCCGGCGCTACGGGCCGGACGCGGTCGCTCTCTACATCGGCAATCCGGTCGTTCACAACCACGGCGCAGCGATGATCGTCGGCGCCTTCACCGGGGCACTCGGAACGCGCAACCGGACCAGCGCCAGCACGCAGGACACCGCGCCGCGCTTTGCCGCCTCGTACTACCTGTACGGGAACGTGTGGGCCGTTCCGGTTCCGGACGTCGATCGCACCGACTTCTTCCTCTGCATCGGCGCCAACCCCGCCGTCTCGCAGGGGAGCTTCCTCACCGCACCGGACATGAAGGCGCGCCTGCGCGCCCTGCGGGCGCGCGGCGGAAAGGTGGTGACGGTCGATCCGCGTCGTACCGAGACCTCGCGGCTGGCGGACGAGCACGTCTTCATCCGGCCCGGTGGCGACGCGGCGCTACTGCTGGCGATGACGCGCGTCCTGCTCGACGAGGGGCGCGTCGACCGCGCCTCGATCGCGACACTGGCCTCCGGCTGGGAAGAGGTCGAACGCCGGCTGGAGGCATTCGCGCCCGAGCGCGTCGGCGCGGTGACCGGAATCGATGCCGCGACCATCCGCCGCCTGGCGCTCGAGTTCGCCGCCGCGCGGTCGGCCGTCGCCTACACGCGGGTAGGCACTTGCAACAACCAGTACGGCACCGTCGCCACCTGGGCGGGGGATCTGCTGAACATCGCCGCGGGCCGGCTCGGCCGCGCCGGCGGCGCGCTGTTCGCCGAACCGGCGCTCGACGTGGCGCGCATGGCTCACCTCGTCGGTATGAACGGCCACGCCCGCTGGCGGAGCCGGGTGCGCGGCCTGCCGGAGATCGCCTGCGACCTGCCGGCTTCGGTGCTGGCGGAGGAGATCGAGACGCCGGGACAGGGCCAGGTGAGGGCACTGGTCACGTTCGCCGGCAACCCGGTTCTCTCCACCCCGAACGGGCGGCGACTCGACGCCGCCCTCGACCGGCTCGACTTCTTCGCGGCGATCGATCTCTACGTCAACGAGACCACGCGGCACGCCGACGTGATCCTGCCGCCGTCCTGGACGCTTGCCGAGGACCACATCGAGCCGATCGCCGCGAACTCGGCCTTGCGGAACCACGTGCGCTGGTCGCCAGCGGTCGTCCCGCAGCGAGAGGGCGAGATGGCCGACTGGCAGATCCTGCTGCGCCTGACCGAGATGCTCGGCGGCGGTCCCACCGGCGCGAAATGGGTGGACCGCGCCCTCCGCCTGACCGGATGGCGTTGGAGCCCGACCCGTGCCGCGGACCTCTTCCTCCGCCTCGGCCCGCACGGCGACAAGTTCCTGCCCTGGTCGAAGGGCCTCAATGCGAGGAAGGTACAGGCGGCGCCGCACGGCATCGATCTCGGCCCTTTGCGGAGCGGGGTCGCGCACCGCATCTTCCACCGCGACGGGCGCATCCACCTCGTCGCGCCACCCATCTTCGAGGCCGTGGACGAGCTGGCGGCGTCACTCGAGACGCCGCCGAACGGGGCGCTCCTGCTCATCGGGCGGCGCGACCTGCGCACCAACAACTCGTGGATGCACAACGTGCCGTCGCTGGTGTCGGGGCGCGAGCGCTGCGTGCTCCTCGTCCATCCGGCCGACGCCGAACGGGCCGGCCTGCGCGACAGCGAGCCGGCGATCCTCGAGAGCCGCGTGTTCTCGGGAGCGGTGCCGGTGTGCGTGACCGACGAGATCATGCCCGGTGTGGTCAGCCTGCCGCACGGCTGGGGCCACGGCGCCGTGGCGCAGTGGCAGTCGGTGGCGGGTGCCCACGCCGGCGTCTCCGCCAACGACTGGACCGACGATCAGCTCGTCGAGCGCGTGGTGGGCCAGTCCGTGTTGAACGGGGTGCCGGTGCGTCTGCGTCCGGCGGGGACCGGCCCCTTCGCCCATTGAGCGAGCGCGTCCGGAGGCCGCGTTCCACCCTTCACGCTCCACTTCTCAAACAACACCGGCGAGGCGGAACGCGACCTCCGGGCACGCCTGCGTTCAGAGGCCCGCCGCCAACCCCTTGTCGCGCCCTCTGCCGTCTCGACCCTTCGCCCGCAAGCCGACCGGGCGCAGCGGACGGGGAGGTTTGCCGCCGCGCGGCGCCCGCCGTGTGCGTCCGGCCGGGGAGGGGGCGGTGATCTCGACCACCTCCGCGGCGCGGCACAGCTCTTCGAAAGATTCGACGAGCCCCTCGGTGAAGACCGCCAGGTCGGGGATGAGGTTCCACTCGGCGGTGCATCCCCAGTACAGAGCGCCGGCATAGCTGAACAGGGCGACGCCGATGCCCTGAAAGGAGAACAGGGGCAGGTGGGGATAGGCGGCGACCATCGGGGCGTCACACAGGTAGAACGGGGTCTGCGGACCGGGAACGTTGGTGACGATGAGGTTGTAAGGGCTGGCGCGATTGACCAGCCGTGCCGCCAAGTCGACGACGTCGCCGGTGGTCCAGTCCGCGGCCTGCACCAGCGTCTCCGCGCCGAGAGCGCGGTGATCGTTCTTCAGCCGCGCGGTTTCCTCGCGAATGAGGGCGAAGCGCCGGCGCGGATCGCGCTCGCGGGCGGGGACCGAGGTGAGCCACAGGGAGACGCGGTTGCCGAGCGCGCCGGCTTCCACGGCGGTCCGTACGTTGACCGGCACCAGCACCCGCAGGTCGGGCGGCGCCGTCAGACCGCGACGTTCGAGGAAGTGGCGTACCGCGCCGGCGACGGTGGTCAGCACGACGTCGTTGATCGTGCCGCCCAGCGCGTTCTTGACCTGCTTCACCCGGGCCAGGTCGAGCTTGGTCCAGTCGACGCGGCGGTGCGGTCCGAGCGGTTGGTTGAAGACGGTCGGCGGCGCCCCGTTCCAGCCCTCCGTGACGAGCTGCCAGACGGCGGAGAGGCGTCCCTGCAGATCGGTCCGCGCCCGCCGCGGCTGGCGCAGCGCGGAGGTGACGCCGCGGATCAGACCCAGCGAGGCGCGGGAGCGGCGCGCGACCTCGTCGCGCAGCAGCTGGCGACCGGCGGGGCGCGGGCGCGGCGTCCACGTCGCTTCTGGTTGGCTGGTGTGACTCGGAGCGCCGTCGAGAAGCGCCACCAGCAGATCGACCCCGGCGATCCCGTCGACCATGCAGTGGTGGACCTTGGCCAGCATGGCGAAGCGTCCCTCGGAGAGCCCCTCGATGATCCAGATCTCCCACAGCGGCTTGGTGCGGTCGAGGTGTCGCTCGAGGATCTCGGCGCAGCGCCGCTGCAGCTGGCGCTCGCCGCCCGGCCGGGGAAGGCTGGCGTGGCGCACGTGGTAGCTCAGGTCGAACTCGTCGTCGTCCACCCACACCGGCTCGTTGACGACCGGGATGTACTGCAGGCGCTGGCGATAGCGCGGAACGAAGCCGAGCCGCGACGCGATGTGGGCGCGGATTCTCTCCATGTCGACGCCGCCCTCCGGCGTCGCGAGAGAGCCGGCTTCGAAGATCGCCGTCATCGCTACGTGCATGTAGGTCTCGGGCGTCTCGAAGGCGAGGAAAGCTTCGTCGAGTGCGGATAGCCGTTCATAGGTTCCAGGCATTGTTGGTCACCGCCGCTCGCAAGCGGAGCAAGGCCGGTGCCAGGGGCACGATCGCGGCGCCGGTTCCGCGCGGCGAGTTCGCAGACCGGGTACCGGCCTCTGCTGGACGCAACTTGGGCAAGCTGCCTAAAACGTGGGCGCGCTCGCCGGCTCTCTTCCCTTGACACCGAGCGCGAGTTTCCCGAGAAACGAGAGTTCAAAATTCCCGCGAAGAGGTGGATGCCATGCGCAAGATCAGCACCGATCTCAAAGGTCTCAAGTTCGATCCCATCCCGTTCGAGTGGCGCTCGAAGGACGTCATCCTCTACGCCCTGGGCGTCGGGGCCAAGCCGGCGACGGAGCTGGAGTACGTCTACGAGGGGAAGGGGCCGAAGGTGCTGCCCACCTACGCCGTGATCCCCGGCATGCTGTCCATGGGCGGTCTGGTGACCAACGTGGAGTTCGACCTGGCGATGCTGCTGCACGGAGAGCAGAGCATCACGCTGCACCGGGAGATTCCGCCCGAAGCCAAGGTCCAGGTGACCGGCGAGGTGAGCGAGGTGTGGGACAAGGGAAAGGCGGCGGTGATCGAGACCAAGGCCAGCGTCGAGGACGACAAGGGTCTGCTGTTCACCGCCGGCTCGACGCTGTTCATCCGCGGCGCGGGCGGCTTCGGCGGCGAGCGCGGTCCGTCGACGACGGGCAAGAACGCCCCTCCCGACCGCCAGCCCGATCACGTCGTCGAGGACTCGGTGCAGCCCGAGCAGGGAGCCATCTACCGGCTCTCCGGCGACCCCAACCCGATCCACATCGATCCGGACTTCGCCAAGATGGCGGGCTTCGAGGCGCCGTTCCTGCACGGCCTGTGCACCTACGGCATCGTCGGCCGCGCCATCCTGCACAGCGTCTGCGGCGACGACCCGAAGCGCTTCTCGTCGTTCGAGGCGCGCTTCGCCGATCAGGTCTATTACGGGGACAAGGTCATCACCAAGCTGTGGGTGGTGGGCGACGGCGAGGCGATCGTGCAGGCGGAGAGCCAGAAAGGGAACGTGGTCCTCTCGCAGGCGAAGACGACGTTCAAGGGGGCGTGAAGCCGTCTCGCCGGCGGGCGGGTCGATGATCGAATCCCCGGCCGTTCCTCGTCACGACGTGCCGCTGCACGGGCGCAGCGGCTTCACCCTGGTCGGCGTCCGCCAGGTCCACTACCTCGAGTGGGGCCCGTCGTCGGCCGCCGCCGGTGCTGTGCCTGCACGGCGGCGGGCAGACGGCGTACATGTTCGAGGAGCTCGGCGCGGCGCTGCACGAGCGCCATCACGTGCTGGCGCCGGACCTGCCCGACCACGGCGACTCCGAGCCGGCCGAGGATTTCGGCCGCATCGCGATTGCCGCCACCCTTCCTCCCCTGTGCGCGCACTTCGGCCTTGGCCGGGTGGCGATCGTCGGCGCGTCGCTGGGAGGAATCGTCGCCATCACTCTCGCCGCCGCGCATCCCGAGCTGGTCGGGGCGATCGTCCTCATCGACGTCGGCCACCGGCTCGAGGACGAGGGCGTGCGCAAGATCATCGAGTTCATGAGCGCGCACGAATCGTTCGGCTCGCTCGAGGAGGCCGCCGCCGAGATCGCGCCCTACCTGCCGCACCGCAAGTCGGTGCGTCCGGAGCGGCTGAGCCGCAACCTCCGCCAGCGCGCCGACGGGCGCTGGGTGTGGAAGCACGGGTACGGCCGGCGCCTGCGCGAGCGCAGCGAGCAGGAGGCGGGCGACTGGCAGCACGTCGTCGAGGGCCTGGACCGCGACGCCGCCGGTCTGCGCTGCCCGGTGCTGGTGCTGCGCGGCGCGGCGAGCGACGTCCTCTCCTCGCAGGGCGCCGAGGAGATCGCCTCGATCATTCCCAACGCCCGCTTGGCGGTGGTGGCGAACGCCGGCCACCTCGCCGCGGGAGACAACCCCGACTCGACGGTCTCCCTGATCCGGTCCTTCCTCGCCGAGATCGACTGGTAGGGCGCTTCGTTCATAGCGCGGGCTGACGCCCGCAACCCAACAACGGGCAGTGGATTCCCGCCCCGCGCTTTCGCGGGGGCAGGCTTTGAAGATTGCGGGAATGACGGACTTTGCCGAGGACCGTCATGCCGGCAGTCCTTTAGCCGGCATCCAGGCGGGGGGGCGCGGAGAGGATGCGGATGCGAGCGCGTTCTGCTGCTGCGAAATCGTCGCTTTTTCGGCGACGACGCGGACCCCTCGCCACCGAGGGCGACGAAGGTGAGGATATGGGGGCGGCCTTTTTCCACGCGCACCGCCTTGTCCCACGCGTCCGAGAGGAATTTCTTCTCGTCGTCGCGCCCGATGAGGTCCGCCGGGGCGTATTTCAAGATGCGGGAGATGTCGGCTTGCAACGCCGAGGCGCCGGCAGTTCTCGCACGCGGCGCATTGTGCGGTGGAATGAACCGGGACACCAGCGTTTCGAGGTCACCGTTGAAAGAACTCTGTCGAATCGTGGCGATCTGGAAATCGAAGATGGCCTTCACTGGCTCGGGACACGCCGCGCGCATCGCCGCCAAGTCCACGGATTCCTCGAGCACTGGGACGATGTTCCGGCCATGCTGCACGGCAGTGAGGAATTCGCGCCGCACCCAATCGTCGTCGTCGGCGCAGCGGTCGAGCGCGCCGGATGTCAGCAACAGCAGAAAATGCGCACGACTCGGTACCTGGGTGGTGATCTGTGCCGCCCATGGACCCGCATCGACACAATCCACATCGAGAAAGGCATCGTATCCGCGATGTGTGAGCTCCTGTCTGAGCAAGCGAGCAAAGGCTTTCCCGGTGGGGTCCCGTCGATAGCTGATGAACGCGGTTTTGTCGCCCATGGTGGATGCCGAATAGCGGATGGTTTTAGGTGCTTGCTCCTGCACGCCGAGAATCGCACGCGAAGCCGCTGTAGACAAGAAAACTAGCGGGCTGCGCACTGACTGTCGCGCCGAACACCCGTTTCCGATGGTCGCTGGACATGCTGCGTTGCGGTCGATCTCACAGCATGTTGGTGGGAACCATCTGACAAGTGTCCAGGCGGCGCTTTCGGGCCAAGCGGCTGGGCGGGTTGGGCGGATACTGCGGAAGAGGGACGTAGACGACTTCGAGGTGGTGGACTACTGCGTATGTGCCGGCTCTCAGCGCGGGCAGCCGACCAGTCCGCTGGTCACGCAGGCGACAAGCTCGTCGACGCTGACCTGGCCGTCCCGGTTCCGGTCCGCCGCCGGGCATTCGGAGACCGGTGAGCTTCCGGAGGCGATGTTCACGGCCAGCACGAGCTCGTTGATGCTCACGGAGCGGTCGCCGTCGCAGTCGCCGAGGCAGGGCAGCGGGGTCGCCGTGGGCGTCGGCGTGGACGGCGGAGATGCGGTGCCCGTCGCAGTCGGCCCGCCCCCTCCGGGCGTCGGCGTGATGCCGGGGGTGGTGCCGGCGGTCGGAGGCGCCGTGACGGTTCGGGTTGGGCCGACTCGATTCGCCGAGACCGACAGGGCGCTGCCCGCGACGGGATTCCCGAACCCTCCGAGGTTGAAGTGGTCGTGCGCCGGGATGCGGATCGGGTTGTCGAACGTGGGAGCGAATTGGCCGAGGGCGAAGTTGAAGCTGTCGAGGTCGCTGACCCCGGTGAAGATCGGGCCGGCGATGGCGACGATGGCGCCGCCCAGCACGAGCTGCCCCACCGTTCCCTGGATTCCGGAGTTGATCAGCCAGTCCAGGTTGTTCTCGAAGAGGTTGTCGGAGATGGAGTAGCTGGGCGTGATGGTCACGCCGCCTTCGACCTGCTTCACCTCGAGCGTACTGGCTGCGTCGGCGCTCACCGGCAGCTCCATCACATAGCCGCCGTTGCCGTCGGGCGGCAGCGTCTCGAACCCCGCCCCCGAGCCCACCACCCGCACCTCGACGGGCTTGTCGAATCGCAGCCGGACCTTGAAGTTCGGCCGAAAGACGATCTCCTGGTCGAAGTACAGGAAATCGATCGCGTCGAGGTCGATCAGGTTCGCCTCGGCCTCGAGCAGGTATTTGCCGCGCAGCTTGGGGATGGGGAAATTCGCCGGCAGCTGCGGAGGGAGCTCGACGTTGGCGCCGCCGGGCGGCAGGCCGAAGCCGGTCAGGCTGCCGTCGATGTCGACGCCGAGTCGAACCAGATCCGTGTCCAGAACGCCGTCGGAAATGCCGAGCTTGCTGAGGTCGCCGCCGACCGCCTCCAGGCTCGATTGCAACGCGTCCCGCTTGCCCGTGATGGTCGTATTGCGAATGGAGCCGTCCGGCAGCAGCTCGTTGCGCGCCTGCTGGATCGGCACGTCCTGACCGGCCACGCCCGTGAAGTCGTTGCCGCCGTTGAAATCCGGGACCGCGGGGGTGTCGAGCAGCGGGGTTCGGAAGAGCGTCTCGATGATGTCGGTCGACACCGGGGGATTCAGCGAGCAGTCCGGCCGGGGGAGAACGTCGCAGAACGGAACCGGCTTCGGCGGGTTGGTGACGTCGTAGGTGAATTGCAGGGGAAGCACGAAGGGGCCGATCGGATCGAGGTGGGTGCCGGAGACTCCGCCGATGGAGACGTCGGTGTTGACCTGAACCTGGAGGCCGGCGCCGAGACCGGCTTTCACCTCGACGATCGGGCTGACGATGCGGCCCTGGTCGTCGGCGTTGGCGTCGTTCGCCGTGTCGAAGGCGTCGACGGTGACGTTGGAGCGGATCTGATCGCCGGTATCGTAGTTGATGCCCGCGTACTCGACGCCGACCTGGGCGTTCACCTTGGAGTACGTGTTGAGCGAGAGCGAGATGTTCGGGTACCTGGTGGCCATGCGGACCGCGCCGGGCACCTGCGTCGCCGTCACTGTGAACGTGTCGCCCGGCGCGACGTCGTCCGCGCTGGTCTCGAGGCGGAAGGAGGTCGGGTACGTGACGTCGACGCTGCCCCCGTCGAGGACCACGGCACCTCCGATGCCCACCTCGACGTCGCTGCGCACCGTGGCGATGAACCCCACGTCGTAGGGGCGGGTCGTTCCCGTCGTCGGCTCGGGGCCGATGCCCGGCCCCACGTTGAACGACAGCTTGTTGGTCGAGACCGTGACGGTAGCGGACCCGATGAAGGGCTTTGTGCAGTTCGGGTAGGTGCCGCCGACGACACAGCACGTGGCGCTGAGGGTGGGGTGAATCGTGCCGCCGTTGATGCATTCGCTCTGCGTCGGCGTCGCGGAGCCGCGGCACGATCTCGATACCGTTGCCCCGAGAACCTTGATGCTGACCGTCTGGGTCCTGGTGAGCTTGGTTCTGCAGGTGTCGACGGCCTTCTGCCAGATCGCCTGGGCGGTCCCGACGGGAATGTCCTGGTCGAGGTGATAGATCTGGCCGCGCGTCACCGGCCCGCGCTGGTCCTGGAAGACCGGAGTGGTCCCGAACGGAATGGTCTTCGTCGCTCCGGCTTGGCCCTGGTTGGGGCCGAACAGGGCCTGGCCGCGGGACGAGAAGACGACGTCATTCCGTACCGAGGCCGGCCACGCCTGAACCGGGCCGATGACCAATGAAAGGCACAACCCGAAAGAGATCGCCGCCGCTCGCTTCGCGAGCAATCTCATCGAGCCCATCTTGCACCACGCCGGCACGAAGTCCAGGCGGGTCGTCACGAACGGCCGAAAGGACCCTGACGGACGAAACCGGAGCAGCATTCTTCCCCGCGCTGCGGCCCGGCGCCCGTTCGCGAGACGTGATCGTCGGATCGAGACCCGCGCCTCTTGCAAGCTCCCCCAAAGGCCTCGGTGAGAAGTAGTCCGGATCGAGAAAGAGCTCGCCGACGACGATACGTCCGCCCGGCTTCAGAACCCGTCGGAGCTCGCCGAGGGCGGTGGTCGGGTGGGTACTTCACCGAGCGCCGCTCTCGGTCACGGCAACGCGACGATCGCGAGCAGCTCCCGCAGATCGCGGATGCGATAGGTGGGACTCGGTTCCTCCGCTGCCGCACGCGACGCCTCGATTCGTCCGTCGCCATGCACGGCGCTGGCTCGTCGCCCGTGGTGCCCGAGGAGGCTGCCGGACTCGTCGCGACGCGTGAGGGGGTCGCCGCAGCGGTCGAAATGCGCGCCGGGGTCGCTGGGGGATCACGGGGACAGAACCAGCAGGTGTCGATCCCGTACGCCGCGCCGCCCGCGATGTCGGAGGTGAGGCTGTCTCCGACCAGGAGCACTTGCTCGCGCGCAGGATCCCCCATGCGACGGAACGCCTCGTCGAAGAATCCCGAGTGTGGCTTGGCGATGCCGATCTCGTCGGAGATGACCACGTCGTGAAAGCAGTCGCCGATGGTCGCGGCGCCGAAGCGCCGGCGTTGGATGTCGGCGATGCCGTTGGTGGCGAGCAGGAGCTGGTGCGAGACCGCGAGCCGCCGCACCACCTCTTCCGCCCGAGGGAGCAGATGCGCCTCGCCGCCGAGCTCGCGGAGGTAGGCCTCGCTCACGAGCTGCGGGTCGACGGCGGGAACCCGCCCGGCCAGCAGCTCCTCGAACCGCGCCACTCGCAGGCGCGCGGAGGTGATGGCGCCGCTCTCGAACGCCCGCCAGAGCCGGGCGCTGATCGCGGTGAACTGCGCCCGCGCCTCGGCGTCACAGATCATCCCGAACCGGCCGAGGGTGCGCTCCAGCGCGCCGCGCTCGGCC
Organism: uncultured bacterium; assembly: GCA_963721115.1. Classification (GTDB taxonomy): domain Bacteria; phylum Desulfobacterota; class Binatia; order HRBIN30; family CADEER01; genus CAVRIA01. Next base: position 341,294 of record CAVRIA010000005.1, on the reverse strand, counting down.
CGATCGAAGTCGAAGAGGGTGTTGTCGGCGTCGAAGATGATCCAGGAATATCGGGACGAGGGAGGCTGCGACGGCACGTGCCTGGCCACGGAATCGGCTTACAACAACTTTGCGCCGCCGGCTACCAACGTGCTTCGATGCGGTGGACGACCGGGCAGTGCCGTGCTCCCAGCGCGGGCAGCCGACCAGGCCGCTCGTCACGCACGCGACGACCTAGTCGACGGTATCCGCCGCCAGGCACTCGGAGACCGGCGAGCTGCCGGAGGCGATGTTCACGGCCAGCACGAGCTCGCTGATGCTCACAGACGGTCGCCGTCGCAGTCCCGAGGCAGGGTCACAGACCGCGTTGAACCTCGGTTAGGAAGTCCGTCACCGGCATCACCTCGATCCCGGGTTCGGGGCGAAGACGCTGCGTGCCCTGATAGACGATGATGCGCCGGTCGACACCGGCGAGCGATCCGATCGCTCGCAGCCCCTTTGTCAGGTCCGGACGCCAGCGCCGTGTCGCCTTGACCTCGATGGCGACGAAGCGCCGCCCGCGGCGCAACAAGAAGTCGACCTCAGTCTTCTGGGCATCGGCGGGGGCCCAGTAGGCGATCTCGTCGTAGAGCCCGTTGTAGTCGTGATAGGCACGCAGGCATTGCGCGATCCACCCCTCCAACAACGCCCCACTCGTGCCCGGATCTGGAGCACCGGAGGACCCCGCCAACGGCTCGAACCAGTCCCGGATCGACCCAATAGAGCTTCGGGTGGCGTCGCTCACGGACCCGCAACCGCGCCTCGTAGGCCGGGACCTGGAATGTGAAAAGAGTGTCCTCCAGGATCTGCAGGTAGCCTTGCACCGTCGTGCGCGCCACGCCCGCGTCGCGCGCCAGCGACGATACATTCAGCGACTGCGCGTGGAACAATGCAGCGATCGGCAGAAAACGAGCGAAGCCGGCGAGATTTCGCGTCGCCGCCTCCGCCTGGATCTCTTCCTTCAGGTAGAGTTGAACGTAGGACGACAGCGCGTCACGACGGTCCTCGGCCGCTTGAATGATCGCCAGAGCGCCGGTGTCGAGGACGTCTGTCAGGCGGAAGGCGTCGCCGAGCTCTTCCGGCAGGTAGGGATGCAGGTGCCGCAACAGCGCTCGGCCGGCGAGCAGGTTCACTCCCGACCGACGGAGCTTGCGCGCGCTCGAACCCAATAGGGCAAATCGCAGGCGCTTCGTCTCGATCTTCTGGTGCACGACATTGAGCAGGTTCGGAAGGCGCTGGACTTCGTCGATCACGACCGTTGCTCGGTCGGCGAGTGCATCCAGCTCAGCAGAGAAGAGAGACGGGTCGACCAAGTAGGATTGGTAACGTCCCTCGTCGAGCAGATCGATCCAGTGAGCCTCGGCGTGGAGCTGCCGCAGCCAGGTGCTCTTTCCGCACCCCCGAGGTCCGAACAGGAAATACGAACCTTTGGGAGGGCGGAAGAGCCGTGGAATCAGATTGCCGGCCATGCCGGCAATTTACGGCGCGAAGTGCCGGCGTGCAAGGCAGTGGTCATTGCGGGTTTATGGTCTGGGCAGCTGCGTCTTTTGCGGCCGCTTCAGCCTTTGCCGTTCGCGCTTGTCCCGCTTCATCCAGTTCCGCCGACTCTCAGCGCGGGCAGCCGACCAATCCGCTGGTCACGCAGGCGACGAGCTCGTCGATACTGACCGAGCCGTCCCGGTTTCGGTCCGCCGCCAGGCACGCGGAGACCGGCGAGCTACCCGAGGCGATGTTCACGGCCAGGACCAGCTCGCTGATGCTGACGGCGCGGTTGCCGTCGCAGTCGCCGATGCAGGGCAGCGGAGTCGCCGTCGGGGTCGGGCTCGGCTTCTCCGTCGCGGTGTCGCCGGGCGTCGGGGTGACGGTCGGAAGCGGAGTGTCGGTCGGCGTCTGCGTCGCCGTGCCGGTCGCCGTGGCGGTGTGAGACGGTGTGGCCATCGGGGTCGAGGTCACCGTCGGGGTGGCGGTGGCGGTCGCCGTAGGCGTCGGGAGTACCGCGTTCGGGTCGATGAGTACGAAGCCGTCGACCTTGAGCACATCCAGCAGGGCGCCGTCCTGATCGCCGGCCAGCACCCGATCCAGGGTCAGCGGGGAGGGACCGAGGCGCGCGTCCTCGCGCACCGGAAGCGCGCAGTGGACCAGCGCCCCGTCGCCGATCAGGTCGGGCGGTCCGCCCCGGTCGAAGAGCACGAAGCGGAAGCGCCGCTTGCCGATGGGTACGAACGGATCGAAGGCGACGCTCACCTGCAGGCTGTGGGTGTCGAGACGCGGATCGATCTCGCAGCGCGAGGCGATGGCGCTGAAGTCGAAGGCGTCGGCGTCGAAGAGGATGTCGAACGAGAGGGCGACCACTTGGCTCAGCTTGTCGACCATCTCCACCTCGAAATCCGCTTCGCCGCCCGGGCGTGCCGCGCTCTGGCCGGCGGCGACGCGAATCGGTGCGGTCGGGGTCTCGGTCACCGTCGGGGTGGCGGTCGGCGTGTAGGTCGGGGTGGACGTTGGCGTCTCGGTCGGCGTGTCGGTCTCCGTCGGCGTGGCCGTACTGGTCGGCGTCGAGGTGCGCGTCGGCGTGTCCGTGTCGGTGGGCGTGGCGGTGGCGGTCGGTGTTTCGGTGGCCGTTCCGGTTCTCGTCACGGTGGACGTCGCCGTCACGGTAGGCGTCGACGTTCGCGTCGCCGTCGAGCTCGGCGTCGGCGTCGGCGCCGCCGGCAGGCGAACCAGACGCTGGGCGCGGAGCGAGATGTCGACGACGGGAATCTCCGCCACAACGGTCACCCGGGTGCCCTCCAGGCTGGCCACGTAGCGGAGGCAGGCGAGGGCCGTTCCGGCCTGCGGCAGGATCTGCAGGCCGGTGTCGGCCTCGTAGGTGGAGACGTCGCAGTCGGGTAGCTCGCCGACGCGGCCCAGTGCGGTGATGGCGACGCCGGCGACGGCCGGGTCGAGGCCGAAGGTGACCTCGGCCCCGTCGCCGACCGGATTGCCGTTGCGGTCGGCGACCAGGGCCGACACGATGGTCGTGAACGTTCCGTTGTTGTTGTCGCCGCGGCGGTCCTCGAGCAGGTCGACGCTGATCGAGCCGGCGAACGGCGTGCGGGTGAGGGTGACGGTCGGGGTTGGCGTTCGGGTCGGTGTCCGGGTGACCGTCGCGGTGCTCGTGCCGGTGGCGGTTCTGGTCGGCGTCGTCGAGCGGGTCGGCGTGTTCGTCGAGGTGCGCGTCGCCGTCTCCGTGAACGTCGGGGTGACGCTGTGTGTCGGGGTCTGCGTGCGAGTCCCGGTTCGCGTCGCGGTGGGAGTGCGGGTCACGGTCGCGGTCCACGTGTAGGTCGCGGTCGACGTGCTGGTCGCCGTGCCGGTCGACGTGCGGGTCGGGGTCGGCGTTCGGGTCGGCGTCCCGGTCCTCGAGAAGGTCGGGGTGACACTCGGCGAGACGGTCTCGGTCGGTGTCCGGCTGCGCGTCGGCGTGATCGTCGCGGTGGCCGTCTGCGCTGCCGCACTGTGGGGAAGGCAGAGCAGCGCGAGCACCACTCCGGCGATCGTTCGTGCCATCCGTCGGCGCTTCGAAGTGGCGCTGCGCATTTCCGTATTCACCCGCCCCCGCCAGCGCGGGCAGAGACGCGCCTTAGCACAGAAGAGCGGCCCGGTGGTAGACGGTGAGCGCCCGAAAGCGATGCAGCAAACGCCACGTGGCCACGCCTTTTCTGCTCCACCCAACATGTCAGGGGCGAGCCCAATTCGTCATTCCCCCGAAAACGGGAATCTACGGATCATCCCGCAACCTCCCCGCCTGGATGTCCGTTTTCGCTGGCAGGTGCCACGTGCAGGTGGATTGAATTGTTGGGCACAGCCGCTCCGCCCGCTTCCGCGTTTGCCATCGCGGCGTCCTACACTATAGTCCGGAGCGCGAGTTGGCGCCGATGCCGGTGGAGTTCTGCAAGAACGAGGGGTCGTTGGTGTGGGTGCGCAACCCGTTCAACGGCACGATCACGTACTTCACGGACATTCACAAGAAGCAGAGCGGCTTTCGCTCGCAGGCGGCCGCCGGCGCCGCCCAGCCGCCGGACTGGCACGCGGCGGAGTCGGCGCGCCTGGCCGAGCTCGACGCCGCGCGGCGGGACTGCCCGTTCTGCCCCGGCAACGAGGCGCTGACCACCGAGGAGCTCCTGCGCGTGCGCCCGGCGGAGGTCCAGGGAGCGGCTCCGAACTCCAGCCCCTGGCTGATCCGCGCCTTTCGCAACCTCTACCCGCGCATCCCCGAGGTCTGCACCGGTGGGCGCAACGAGTCCTACGTCGTGGTCGAGGATCCGCGCCATTTCGCCGACGGAGCTCGCCACCGCGACGAGCTGCTGTACAGCGCGCTGCTGACCCCCGCCCATCTGCAGGCCATTTTGCGCGCCGACGTCGCGGTCGCGCGCATCGCCTACGAGAATCCGGCCGTGCGGTCCGTCCTGATCCGCAAGAACCAGGGGCGCGAATCGGGAGCTTCCCAGCCGCATCTGCACAATCAGGTGATCGGCTGCGACCGGCCCTTTCCGCCGCTCTCGCTCGAGCGCGCCCGTCTTCGCGAAGAGCCGGAGCTGTGGCGCGACATCCTGACCTTCGTCGAGGACGAAGGGTTTCTGATCGAGCGGCGCAACGGCTGCCTGCTCTACTTCTGCCCCTTCGGAGCGTTCCCGCGCAGCTACGAGATCGTCTGCCCGGACTTCGACGGGTGTCTCACCGAGCTGCCGCCGGCGCAGCTCGACGACTTTGCGCTGCTGCTGCACCGGGCGCTGCAGATCCTCGGTCCTCTGCCGCTCGACTACGAGATTCACGACGGGCCGGGAGCGCCGCTGCACGCGCACGTGAACGCCCGTTACTTCCCCTACTCGAACATCGGCGGCACGCTGAATCTGCCGGCCGACATCCCGGCCAGCTTCTGGCGTCTCTCCGCCCGCCCGACGCGTTGACGCGTCAGGCGCGCTCCGAGCGCGATTGACAAGCGCAGAAGCGTCGCATATTAGGCAGGATGGTCGAGGGGTGGTGGCGGTTTACTGCGGGAAGTCTTTCCTACGGGTTCGCGCAATATCAAAAACCGGGACGCTGCCGCGCCCGAGTATCTGAGAGGAGGATAAGCAAATGGCAGACACGGCAAACGAGGTGAAGGCGATTTTCGATGCCATGCCGTCGACGATCAACGCCGACGCCGCGAAGGGCATGAACTCCACGATCCAGTTCAATCTGACGGGCGACGGCGGGGGCAACTACTACGTCGAGATCAAGGACGGCGCTGCCAAGGTGAGCGAGGGGACGGCTCCTTCTCCCAACATGACGATGACCCTGGCCGCCCCCGACTACGTCGATCTGATCAGCGGCAAGCTGAACGGCCAGATGGCGTTCATGAGCGGCAAGCTCAAGATCGCCGGCGACATGGGTCTGGCGATGAAGATGCAGACCCTGTTCAAGCGGCCTGCGTAACACCGCGAAGCGAAGACGTCTTACGAAAGGGCGGGAAGCGAAAGCTTCCCGCCCTTTTTTTTGGCCTTCGCGGAAGGCGGAGGCGGTAAACTGCCTCAGCTCGCCTGGGTGCGCGGACCGTTGGTGGCGCGGCGCTTGCGCATGGTGGAGAGGAACTCTCCCGCCTCGCGCAGCAGGCGCTTGCGCTCGTCGCGGCTCTTCACCATCTTCTTCGCCGCCTTGAAGACATATTTCGGGCGGAAGTAGTAGGCGCGGTAGAAGCGCTCGACGGCGTCGAAGATCTCCTCCGAGCTCAGCCCCGGGTAGCTGACCGTGCACTTCTGGTAGCCCGACTCGTCGTTGTACACGGAGTTCACCAGGAATCCGTTGTCCTGCACGTACTCGAAGAAGTGAGTCCCCGGATACGGCGAGGCCAGCGACACCTGGAGCGTCTCCGGGTTCATCTCGCGCGCGAAGCGGATCGATTCCTGGATCGTCTCCTTGGTCTCGCCCGGCAGGCCGACGATGAAGGTGCCGTGGATCAGGATGCCGAGGTCGTGGCAGTCCTTGGTGAAGCGGCGGGCGCGCTCGATGCTCACGCCCTTGCGGATGTTCTTCAGGATCACGTCGCTGCCGGACTCGTATCCGACCACGAACAGGCGCAGGCCGCCGTCCTTCAGCACCTTCAGGGTCTCGCGGTCGACGTTGGCGCGCGAGTTGGTCGACCAGCACAGGCCGAGCGGGCGGATCAGCTCGGCGATCTTGCGCGCCCGCGGCGGATCGGCGGTGAAGGTGTCGTCGTCGAAGAAGATCTCCTTCATCTGCGGAAACAGGCGCGGCATCTCGCGCACTTCCTCGATGACGTTCTCCGGGCTGCGCACCCGGTACGAGTGCCCGGTCGTCACCTGCGGCCACAGGCAGAAGGTGCAGCGCGCCGGGCAGCCGCGCCCCGTGTAGAGCGAGACGTACGGGTACTGGCAGTAGGGGCTGTTGTACTTCAGGTAGTCGAGGTCGCGGTGATAGATCGGCGTCACGTAGGGGAGCTTGTCGAGGTCCTCGGCGCCGAGCGGCAGCCCATCCGGATTGTGGACGGTCTTGCCGTCGCGCCGAAAGCTGATCCCGTTGATCGTCGACCAGTCGCGGCCTTCCCAGACCTGGTGGACGGCGTGGTCGAACTCCTTGCGCGCCACGAAGTCGATCGCCGTCGAAGCCTGCAGGGCCTTCTCCGGCTCGGCGGTGACGTGCCCGCCGACGAAGCCGATCAGGCAGTTGGGATTGGCGTCCTTGATCATCTCGGCGGTGCGCGCGTCGAGGCGGAACGACGGCGTGCTGGTGTGCAGCACGACGAAGTCGTAGTCCTTGGCGATGGCGACCGTGTGCGCCTGGTCGATCTGCTCGGGCGGGGCGTCGAGCACCCGGCTCTCGGGGATCATTCCCGCCGGGTAGCAGAGCCAGGTCGGATACCAGAAGGACCACACCTCGCGCGTCGCCTGGTACCGCGAGCCGGCGCCGCCGTCGAAGTCGTCGTAGGAAGGCGGGTTGAGAAAAAGAGTCTTCATCCACTACCCCTGCCGCTGAATGGGCCGAGAGTACCGGCCGTCCGGGGAGAACGCAAGACACTCAAGGTCCACATTCCCGGCGGAAGCGTACCTGGCGCGTCGGAAGATTGACCGAGGCGATCGCCCGGCGCGGCTCGGCTCCTGGCGAGCGCGGCGGCGCTCCTGTATACCCGCCAACGATGCGGCGCGACATCCGGAGGATCTTCGCCGAGAGCGCGGCGGCGCAGCGCGATTTCGCCCGCCGCCATTGCGCTGCGCTGGCCCGGGCGGTCGAGCTGACGCTGGATGCCCTGGCGACCGGTCACAAGCTGTTCTTCTTCGGCAACGGCGGCAGCGCCGCCGACGCCCAGCACCTCGCCGCCGAGTTCGTCAACCGTTTCAAGCTGACGCGCAAGCCGCTGCCGGCGCTGGCGTTGACCACCGATACGTCGGCTCTGACCAGTATCGCCAACGACCGCGGCTACGATCGGGTCTTCGCCGTGCAGATCGAGGCGCTGGGACGGCCCGGCGACGTCGCCTTCGCCATCTCCACCAGCGGCAACGCGGCGAACGTCCTGCGCGCGGTGGCGTCGTGCCGGAAGCTCGGCGTCGTCACCGTGGGCATGACGGGGGGAGACGGCGGCAAGCTCGCCGGCCGCGTCGATCATCTGCTCTGCGTCGACGCGACGCGCGAGACCGCTCGCATCCAGGAGACCCACATCGTGATCGGCCACGTCCTGTGCGAGCTGGTCGAGAAGGCCCTGGCGGCGGGCGAAACGCGGCGCCGGGCGGCGAAGGCGTGATGGCGCGGCGGCGAGGCAAGCTCGGAGCGCCGATCGACCTGAGTCGGGTCCGCACCTATCCTCTGAAGCGCCGGCGCAGCAAGGTCGCCGCCGCCGCGCTGGGGAAGGTGCCGATCGCCGGGCATGCGTTTGGGGGACTTTCTCGACGCCTTGCCCGATATCCTGGGCGCGCGCGATCTGCGCGCCGTGGCGCGGGCCGTCGCGGAACGCCACCGCGCCGGACGGGCGATCGTCCTCGGGATGGGTGCCCATCCGATCAAGGTCGGGCTGAGCCCGCTCATCGTCGACTTCATGCGCCGCGGCATCTTCTCTGCCGTGGCCATGAACGGCGCCTGCATCGTTCACGACTTCGAGCTCGCCTTTCAGGGCGAGACGTCGGAAGACGTCGGGCCGTCGCTGATCACCGGCCAGTTCGGCATGGCCGAGGAGACGGGACGTTTCCTCAACCGGGCGGCGAGTGCCGCCGGCGGCGCGGGGCTCGGCGAGGCGATCGGGCGCGCCATTCTCGATGCCCGGCTGCCGCATCGCGAGCTGAGCATTCTCGCCGCCGGCGCGCGCTACGGCGTCCCGGTCACGGTGCACGTCGGCATCGGCACCGACATCGTCCACATGCACCCGTCGGCCGACGGCGCGGCGATCGGCGCGGCGAGCCTGCTCGACTTCCGCCGCCTGGCCGGCATCTGCGAGCATCTCGATCGCGGCGTGTTCATCAATCTCGGCTCGGCGGTCCTCATCCCGGAGGTGTTCCTGAAGGCCCTCAACCTGGCGCGCAACGTCGGAACCAAGGTGAGCGGCCTGGTCACCGTGAACATGGACTTCATGCGCCACTACCGCCCGCAGGTGAACGTCGTGCAGCGGCCGACGGCGGACCGCGGCCAGGGCTACCAGCTGATCGGCCACCACGAGATCATGTTCCCGCTGCTCTGCGCCGCCATCCTCGACGCCGGCAAGCGCCGCGGCCGAGCGTGAGAGAGGCGAGGCGGGGCTCGAAATCGTGTGGGTGACTTCGTCACTCTATAAGACGGGGCTGCGTATTTCCTCTCCCCGTCTAGGCTCTCGATCCCCTCATCGACTCGACTCCTGACCTTCCCCCTTTGAGGGGGATCCGGGGGATTTGTCGATACAATCGCGAGGACACCCTTCGACAAGCTCAGGGTGAGCCTCGGGAAAATCGTCAGCTCGGTTGGGAAGGGCAGGGAGGGGGTCGAACGATTTTCTCCTTGCTTCTCCCACGACCGTAGACCCGAAAGGCGAGGGCACCGGCCGGGGTTCGCTGCGGAAGCCGCAGCGCAGCACTACCGGCGGGGCAGGACGATCTCGACGTCTGAGCGCGCGGCCCGGTAGACGGCCTCGGCGAGAGCCTGCGCGGCGACGCCCTCTTCCAGGCTCGGAGTCGGATCCCGCTCTTCCAGGAGCGCCTCGACGAAGGCGAGATCCTGCAGAAAGTAGGGAACGGCATACCAGTCGCGGAAGGTGTGATCCCGCCGATCGAGCAGGGGCTCGAAGCGGCGCATGACCTCGTCCGCGCCGAGGCGCTGGAGGCCCGCGTCGCCGCGCTGCAGCTCGATCTCGCCGAGCATGTCGTGGGCGCTGGCCAGGAAGGTCCGCCGGCAGAAGATCTCCAGCCGCCGGTCGGACGGGCGGCCCGCCATGTCGTGCCAGAGGTTGAGGAGCTGGGCGCGCAGGCCGCCGGCGAGCTGGACCTCGACCGCCATGTAGTCCTCGACGCCGCGATGGCCGGCGAAGTTGCTCTCCCAGGCACGCACGCGCTCGATCGGACCGAACATCCAGGCCAGCAGGTCGAGGTCGTGCACGCCGTGCTCGATCAGTGTCCCGCCGGCGGTCAGCGCGCGGTCGGATCGCCACGGCGTGTCGTGCACGCCGCGGATGGGGAAGCACTGGTCGTCGCGGAACCAGACGGCCATGGGCTCGCCGTTGTCGGGGTCGCGCAGCAGCGAGCGCATGACGTTGTAGACGGGGGAGAAGCGCAGCACGAGGCCGATCTGCGCCTTCACTCCGGCGCGCCGAACGGCCGCGAGCATGTCCGCGGCTTCGGCGTGCGACATCGCCAGCGGCTTCTCGCAGAAGAGATGCAGGCCCGCCTGTGCGGCGGCGCGCACCACCTCGGCGTGAAAGGCGGTCGGCGTACAGACGAAGAGCGCGTCGACGGCAGCGGCGGCGATCAGATCGCGGGCGTCGGCGAAGGCGCGCGAGTACCCGTACGTGGCGGCGAAGCGCTCCCGATTCTCGGGCGACGGATCGGCCACGGCGGTGAGCTCGAGCCGCTGCGGCCAGCGCGCCGCGATCTGCTGCAGCATGATCGAATGGGCGGCGCCGATCATTCCGGCTCCGACGAGACCGATGCGTACACGTTCCATTGCGGCAGGAGAGCCAACCTCGATCGAAAGAAAATCAAACCACGAAGGTCATGAAGATCACACGAAGGTCACGAAGAGGGAAGATGCATCTGCACGGTCGAAGATCCGAACCGGATCCATCCATGAAGACCTCGCCGTTCTTGCCTTCGTGCTCTTCGTGTCCTTCGGGTTGCATTTTCAGGCCTCTTCGGCGCGCTCATGACGAGCTTCGCAGCCGCCGAGCCTTGACATGGGCTCCGGGTCCGACGCCAGGCGCGTCGCGCGTCGCGCCGGTTGACGGCCGGGCCGAAGCTTCGTAAACCGGCGGCCTTCGGAGCGCAACGCGCATGTGGAGCAAGTACGCCGACATCGACGGGACCGCGATCAACTACTTCCACGGTGGCCGTTCGTCGTTGCCCGGCGTCATACCCCATCTCGCGCAGGGGGAGCTCCTGCTGTTCGTTCACGGCGCCGGCTCGAACGCCCACACCTGGCACCGGCAGGTGGAGCACTTCGAGAAGAGGCATGCCGCCCTGGCGTTCGACTTCCCCGCGCACGGTCGATCCGGAGCGACCGAAGGGCTCGACAGCCTGGCGTCGATGGTCTCGTTCACCGCGGCGTTCGCCTCGGCGCTGCAGCTGCGGCCGTTTGTCTTCGTCGGCCGCGCCATGGGCGGCGCGATCGGCCTGGAGCTCGCCCTGGCGCATCCGGAGCAGCTGCGGGGGCTGGTTCTGGTGGCGACGCCGGCGCGGTTCGAGATCCCGCAGCAGAGCCTGGACGTCTGGCGCGACGTCATGCGCGGGCGCGCCATGCAGCCGTTCTCCACCGCGATCTTCTCGCCCAAGACTGACTTCGCGATCATGCGCGAGGCGTGGATGGAGCAGGTGAAGACCGACCCGCGCGTCCGCTACACCGACCTCGCCGCCTGCAACGGTGCCGACTTCACGGCGCGGCTGGCCGACGTTCGTGTCCCGACCCTGGTCGTCACCGGGCGCGACGACCACTTCGCGCCGCCGGAGAAGGCGGAGGAAGTGCAGCGCGCGATCCCGGGCGCCAGGCTCGCCGTCGTCGAGGAGGCCGGGCACACCTTGACGACCGAGAAGCCGGAGGAGTTCAACCGGGTGGTGGAAGAGTTCGTCGACGGGCTCGGAGCGGCGCGATGAAGAGGCGAGCATGGCCGGTCTGAGCGACGCCGTCATCGCCGGCGTCTACGAGCACCCGACGCGCTGGGCGCCGGACAAGACCGCGTACCAGATCCACGCCGAGAGCGCGCGCGGCGCCTTGGCGGACGCAGGCCTGGCTATCGGTGACGTCGACGGCTTCTTCACCGCCGGGGTCGGCCCGATCGGCATCATGACGTTGGCCGAGCATCTGAACCTCACCCCGCGCTACCACGACTCGACGAACATCGGCGGCTCCTCCTTCGTCGCCCACGTCCTGCACGCCGCCGCCGCGATCTCCGCCGGGCTGTGCTCCGTCGCTCTCATCACGTACGGCAGCACCGCGTCGTCCGATCGCTTCGCGGTCGGCACCGGCGGCGTCTCCGCCGGCGACCCGCCGGATCAGTTCGAGAGCCCGTACGGGCCGACGGTACTCGGCTCCTACGCCCTGGCGGCGCAGCGCCACATGCACGAGTTCGGCACCACGTCCGAGCAGCTCGCCGAGATCGCCGTCACCATTCGCCGCCACGCCGGCCTCAACCCGGCGGCGAAGTTCCGCGAGCCCATCGCGGTCGAGGACGTCCTCGCCTCGCGCATCGTGTCCTCCCCCCTGCATCTGCTCGACTGCTGCATCATCTCCGACGGCGGCGGGGCGGTCGTGGTGACCGCCGCCGAGCGCGCGCGCGATCTGAAGAAGAAGCCGGTGCGCATTCTCGGCGGGTCGGAGGGGCTCTGCCACACCAGCATGGGCGTGCGCGACCTGACGGACATGGCGGCGAGCCAGTCCGGGCCGCGCGCCATGGCGATGGCGGGCGTGACGCACGCCGACGTCGACATGTGCATGATCTACGACTCCTTCACCATCACGGTGCTGGAGACTCTCGAGAGCCTCGGCTTCTGCAAGAGAGGGGAGGGCGGGTCCTTCGTGCAGAGCGGCCGCATCGGGCTGGGGGGCGCGCTTCCCGTCAACACCGACGGCGGCGGCCTGTCGTCCAACCACCCCGGCATGCGCGGCATCTTCCTGGTCATCGAAGCCGTCAAGCAGTTGCGCGGCGAGTGCGGCGAGCGCCAGGTGAAGGACTGCGAGGTGGCGCTCTGCCACGGCACCGGCGGTATGCTGGGGCTGCGGCACAGCGGCGTGACGATGGTGCTGGGGAGGGGACGGTGATCAGTTGTCAGTGGGCAGTGTTCTGTGACTGACCACTGATCACTGCTTTGGTGACCAGTATGGCGGAGAAGAAGTACGCGAAGCCGCTGCCGCGGGTGGACGAGGAATCCAAGGGATTCTGGGAGGCGTGCCGCCGGCACGAGCTCTACGTGCAGCGCTGCGGCCAGTGCGGCGCCTTGCGCTACTACCCGCGCGCTCTCTGTCCGGGCTGCCTCTCGGAGCGCGTCGAGTGGGTTCGCTGCAGCGGCAAGGGGACCGTCTACACGTTCACGGTCACGTACCAGAACCAGGGCGCCGGCTTCCGCGACGAGCTGCCGTACGTGCTGGCCTACGTCGAGCTGGAGGAAGGCGTGCGGATGTTGACCAACGTCGTCGGCTGCAAGCCGGAGGACGTGTGCATCGGCATGCCTGTCGAGGTGGTCTTCGAGGACGTCACACCGGAGGCGACGCTGCCGAAGTTCCGACCCGTCGCGTGAAGCGGGGAACGGCCCCATCCGCCGCATCGATCCGGTCCGCGTCCCTCATCTTGCGGCGAGCCTCCTGCGGCTGATAGCTGTTTGTCTCGTTCATGATCCTCGATCTGCACTGCCACTCGGACAAATCGGAAGACAGCCGCGCACCGTTGGAGACCTATCTGAAATGGCTGCAGCGCAAGCGGGAGCTGCTGCCGATCGACGGCCTCGTCCTCACCGAGCACCGCCAGTGGGACCCGGCGGCCGACTATCGCCGCCTCGAAGACGAGTACGGAATTCTCATTCTGCGCGGCGCCGAGGTGGAGACGGATTACGGGCATGTTCTCCTCTACGGCGTGAACGACGACATGACGCGGCGCTTCGACTTCGCCGACGTGCACCTGTCGGCGCAGGAGGTCGTGACCGAAGTGGCGCGCATGGGCGGCATCGCGGCACCCTGCCACCCCGGCCGGCCGACCATCGGCCTCTGCGAGCACTACGCCAGCAAGCCGCCGATCGAAGGGGTGGTCGCGGTCGAGGCCCTGAACGGCGGCAGCCGTCGAGGCGAGAACGAGCGCGTGCGGGCGGTGATCGACGAGTACGGCTACGGCGCTTTCGGCGGCAGCGACGCGCACCTGGTCAGCCTGATCGGCATCTGCGCGACGGAGCTCGACGACGAGATCGGCGACGTCGAGGAGCTCGTCGAGGCCCTGCGGCACCCGGAGACGTACCGGCCGGTGGATTTCCGCGAGCGCGTGCGCGCGGCCAGGGGTTGACGAATGAGCTTGACCATCGACCGCGGCATCGTCGGCCAGGAGTTCGACCACACCGTCTTCGAGCCGGTGACGCGGGAGCAGATCCTCGAGTACGCCGCTGCCTACGGGGAGACGAACCCTCTCTACACGGACGAGGAGGCTGCGGCGCACGGCCCGTACGGCGGCCTGGTGGCGCCGCCGACGTTCATCGTGCGCCTGCGCGGCCGGCACTTCATGCCCAAGCAGCTCCCCGCGGAGCTCGGTCGGAGCGGCTTCGACGCGGGCAAGGACATCGAGCTGCACGAGCCGGTGCGCCCCGGCGACGTGCTCACCGCGTCGACCGTGGTGCACGACCTGTACGACAAGACGGGGCGCTCCGGGCGCATGGTGTTCCTGGTCTTCCGCACGACGGTGACCAACCAGCGGCAGGAGAGCGTCGCGACCATCGATCAGAAGATGATGTTCAGGAGCTAGGAAAAGGCGTGACCGGGTTTTGCCCATCCATCGGCCCCGACCGCCCCGCCAGGTTGTTGGTTGTTGGGTTGTTGGCTGTTGGGGTTTTTGATTGCCAACAACCAACAACCCAACAACTCAACAACATTCCGTCCGACCGGTGAGGGAAATGACCAAAAGCATTTCATTCGAAGAGATCGAGGTGGGGGACGAGCTGCCGGCGCTGCGGCTGACCCTGAGCAACGAGGACGTGCGCCGCTACGCGGTGGCGGCCAACATGCCGGGCGGCCGGTTCATGAGCGACGAGGCGGCGAAGGCGGAAGGGCTGCCCGGGCAGATCGTGCCGGGCAACATGAGCCTGGCGCTGTTCTCCCGCCTGCTCGGCAGCTGGGGCGAGGGCGTGCGGCTGCGCCGCTCAGCGGAACGTTTCGCGGCCTGGTGCGGCCCAACGTCGCGCTCGTCGTCAGCGCGGTGGTCACCGAGAAGCACACCAGCGACCACGGCAACTTCGTCGAGTGCGACCTCCTGCTGGAGAGCGCCGAGGGCGACCGTCTGGTGACCGGCACGGCGACGGTCGCGCTGCCGGCTAGTTGAATGCGCCGGCGACGGTCTACAGGTCGGCAAGCAGCGTCAGCTTGTGTTTGACCTCGCGCAGAACCGCCCCCGGTAGTTTGCCGAGAGGTTTGCGAAATCGGCGGTTGTCGATCGAGCGGCTCTGGTCGATCATCACCTCACAATCCGCCGAATTCCCCGCCATGCCGCGGGGCAAGGGGACGCGGAGCAGGTTCTCCCCGGCGAGCCGGGTCGTACAGGGAAGAATCCAGGTCGACGGGTGGTCCACCTGGTTCAGGAGATCGCTCTGAATCACGACGACCGGCCGGAGCTTGCCGGGCTCCGTACCTTGTCGTGGGCTCAGGTCGGCGAGATAGAGCGCGCCATGCCGGACCGGCGCCTTCAATCGAGCCCCTCCCCCGAGAGATGATCGAGCTCCTCGATCTCCTGTGCCGTCGATCGTCGCGTCGCGTGGGAGGCCGTGCGGTAGGCCTCTCTCAGTGCTCGGCGCTCCGTCGTCTCCTGCAGCAGGCGAAGTCCGCGGCGCACGACCTCGACGTTGCTCTTCAATTTCAGGCGCACTTTCAGCGCCTGTACGAGGCGCACTTCGTCCGGCGGCAAGGTGATGCTCGACTTCGCATTGGTTTTCATACCTTTCCAATACCGGCGATCGAGTGAGGTCGCAACCGCGTTGTTTCTTCGCTGAGACCTCGGAATTCGGCACCGATCCGATTCATCGATCGCTTGATCCCCCGATCCCTACCCTGCTACCGACGCTACATGGATCTCTCTCTGAGCCCCGAGCACGAGGAGTTCCGCCGCCGGGTGCGCGGTTGGCTGAAGGACAACGTCCCCGAGCGCGATCTGCGCGACCGCAATTCCGAGCCCGGCGATCCGAAACGCGTCAGGGGGCTCAAAGAGTGGCAGCGCAAGCTCTATGACGCGGGCTACATCGCGATGGGCTGGCCGGAGGAGTACGGCGGCCGCGGCGTCACCGACCTGATGCGGCAGACGATCCTCAACGAGGAGCTGATCCTCGCCCGCGCGCCGCAGCAGATCGGCATGATGGGCGTGCAGATGGTCGGCCCGACGCTCATCCAGCACGGCACCGACGAGCAGC
The DNA here is from genome assembly GCA_963721115.1 of uncultured bacterium. GTDB lineage: Bacteria > Desulfobacterota > Binatia > HRBIN30 > CADEER01 > CAVRIA01. The sequence continues at coordinate 325,485 of CAVRIA010000005.1, read as the reverse complement.
GCCAGCGCTTCCTGCCGGGCATCCTGCGCGCCGACGAGATCTGGTGCCAGGGCTACTCGGAGCCCGGCGCCGGCTCCGATCTGGCCTCGCTGAAGACGCGCGCCGAGCTCATCGGCGACGAGTTCATCGTCAACGGCCAGAAGGTCTGGACGTCCAACGCCCAGATCGCCGACTGGATGTTCTGCCTGGTGCGCACCGATCCGGAAGCGCCGAAGCACCGCGGCATCTCGTACATCCTGATCGACATGAAGACGCCGGGCATCACCGTGCGTCCGCTGGTGCAGATGACCGGCGACGCGGGGTTCAACGAAGTGTTCTTCGAGGACGTGCGCGTCCCCCGCGCCCATCTGGTCGGCGAGCTCAACCAGGGCTGGCGGGTGGCCAACGCCACCCTCGCCCACGAGCGCAACATGCTGGGCTCGACGACGCGCACCCAGCAGATGTTCCAGGGTCTTCTCCACCTGGCGCGCGCGCGCCAGCGCTACGGCAAGCCGGCGAGCGAAGACCCGGTGCTGCGGCAGAAGCTGGCCGACCTGATGATCCGCGTCGAGGCGATGAAGTACCACTCCCTGCGCCAGCTCACCGCCGCCCTGAAGAAGCGCCCGCCGGGCATCGGCGCCTCGGTCAACAAGCTCGTCTCGACCGAGCTGAACCACGACGTCGCGGCGCTCGCCCTGGAGATCATGGGCAGCTACGGCACGCTGTCCCGCCACTCCACGCACGTCCTCGACCGCGGCATCTGGCCGTACGAGTTCATGTTCACCCTCGGCCTGATCATCGGCGGCGGCACCTCGCAGATCCAGAAGAACATCATCAGCGAACGCGGCCTGGGAATGCCGAGGGAAGCCAGGGGCTAGGGGGTTAGGGGGTTAGGGGTTAGGGGGTTAAGGGGGGGTGGTCTTCCCCAACAGCGTAACAGCGTAACAACCCAACAACCTCGGCGGGGGCGGGGAGGGGAAATGGATTTTGGTCTCAACGAGGATCAAGAGCTGCTGCAGCGGTCGGCGCGCGAGTTTCTCGAGCGCGAGTGCACGCCGGGCTTCGTGCGCACGGTGACGCGCGACGAGGAGGGCTTCCCGCGCTCGCTGTACCGGCAGATGGCGGGGCTGGGTTGGATGGGCCTGGTGATTCCGGAGGCGTACGGCGGATCGGGGCTCGGTCTGCTGGAGCTGGCGCTGCTGATGGAGGAGGTCGGCCGGGCGGTCGTGCCGGGTCCGTTCCTGTCGTCCTCGCTGGCCACTCTGGCTCTGCTGAAGGCGGGGTCCGCGGCGCAGAAGAAGAGGTGGCTGCCGGCGCTCTCGCCACCGCCGATGCCGTGGCGACGCTGGCCTTCGTCGAGGACAGCGACCGGCTCGACGCCGAGGGCATCACGACCCGCGCCAGGAAGCTGGCGGGCGGCTACCGGCTGTCGGGGCGCAAGATGTTCGTCGCCGACGCGCACGTCGCCAACCTTCTGATCGCCGCGTTCCGCACCGCGGGGAAAGGGGAGGACGGGGTGACGCTTTTCGTCGTCCCGCACGATACGCCGGGGCTGGCGATTCGACCGCTGCAGTCGTTCGACCTGACGCGGCGCCTGATGGAGGTGGAGTTCGCGGACGTCAACGTCCCCGGTTCCGCCGTCCTGGGCGGCGAAGGGAAGGGATGGAAGACGCTCTCGCGCCTGATCGACGCGGCGGCGGTCCTGCTCGCCGCCGACAGCCTCGGCGGCGCCGAGAAGGCGCTCGAGATGGCCGTCGACTACTCCAAGGTGCGCGAGCAGTTCGGGCGGCCCATCGGCTCGTTCCAGGCGGTCAAGCACATGGCGGCAGAGATGGTGAGCGAGATCGAGCCGGCGCGCTCGCTCGTCTGGTACGCCGCCTACGCGCAGGACGCCCTGCCGCGCGACGCCTCGCGGGCGGCGTCGATGGCCAAGGCGCGCCTGAGCGACGTCTACAGCCGCACCACCAACCGCGCGGTGCAGATCCACGGCGGCATCGGCTTCACCTGGGAGCACGACATGCACTTCTGGTTCAAGCGCGCCAAGTCGAACGAGGTCGCCTTCGGCGACGCGACCTACCACCGCGAACGCCTCGCCCGCCTGGCTCGTTTCTGAGGGATGCCGCGCCGTCCCGGCGAGGCCCCCGGATCTTCGGTGGGATCGGTCTGATCCGTGCAGCCGGGACGGCCGCACCACAATGATCGGCGGCGGTGCAGGTCCAGCTCGTGGTGCGGGCGTCTCGCCTGCACGAGCGCTTCGCCATCGGGGCACCGCCTTTGCGTCATCAAGGTGATCCCGTGCAGGATCCCCCTCCGACTTTGCCTTGCGGCGCGCGCGGAGCTAGATAGAGGCCATGCAGGCAGACGCTCCCGCTCCCAGCCAGGTCGAGAAGGTAGAGCCGCCCAGCGGCGCGCTCGCGGAGCTCCGCCGCCTGCGGCGCAAGTACGTCAAGCGCTACGGGAAGCGCATCTTCCGCACCATCGATCACTACTTCGGGCGGCAGTCGCTGCTCGAGGACCAGCCGGTTCTCGACCCCCGCCTGTTCCCGTGGACGGCGGAGTTCGAGCGGCATTGGGACGAGGTGCGCGCCGAGCTCGACATGCTCCTGAAGCGACGCGACGATCTGCCGCGCTTCCAGGACATCTCGCCCGATCAGATGCGCATCTCCCCCGACGACAAGTGGCGGGCGTTCGTCTTCTACGGCTTCGGGTACCGGTCCGATCAGAACTGCGGCATCTGCCCGCGCACCGCCGCCCTGCTCGACGCCGTGCCGGGGATCGAGAACGCCTTCTTCTCCATCCTCGCGCCGGGCAAGGACATCCCCACCCACAAGGGCGTCACCAAGGCCCTGATCCGCTGCCACCTGGGGCTGATCGTTCCCGCCCAGTCGGAGCGCTGCTTCATGGACGTCGGCGGCGTGCACTGCACGTGGCAGGAGGGGCGCGCCCTGGTGTTCGACGACACCTTCCCGCACTCGGTTCGCAACGACACGAACGAGCAGCGGGCCGTCCTTCTCTTCGACTTCCGCCGCCCGCTCACGTTGCGGGGAAGGATGCTGCGGGGGACTGTCTTCTGGCTCTTCCGCCGCAGCGGCTTCGTCCAGGACGCGATCCGCAACGAGGCGCGCTGGGAAGAGCAATATCGGGGCAGGCTGGCGGGCTGATCGAGCCGCTTCTCACGCGGTTGGCGATCCTCCGACCCGATCGGTCCGATCTCCTCGCCGGCGGCGTCGTAGAGCCGGTACCTCTCGACGGTCTCGGCAACGTGTACGTGCTCGACAACGACTCGCGGGTCCTGAAGTACCGTTGTCCAGACTGAGTGGTGACCGTGCGGGGCCCCGGGCGCGTTCTTCCACTCCACTGTGTTCAAGGGGCGACGTCGCAAGGCGTGCCGAAGATCGCCGCGATCGTGGCGGTGAGATCTGCCTCATCTGCCTGGACGACTTGGCGGGCGAGAGCAATCACGTCGGCAGCGCTCAGGAGTGAGTCGCCGTTCCAGTCGAGCCGGCAACTCGGCCCCGTGCTCGGCGTAGGCGTCGCAGTTTCGGTCGGCGATACTGTCGGCGTTGGCATCGGCGTTGTAGATTTGATCGCCGTCGGCATTGGTGTCGGCGTCCCTGTCAGCGTCGGCGTCGGCGTCGGTGTCGGCAGTGCGTTCGGATCGGTTTGGATCGCCAGGGAGTGGGTCGAGCCCGCAGCGATGGTGCTCGCCGTGCCCACCGTGCCGTTGACGGCGCCGGGCGGGTTCGACTCGCCCTGGGTATCGTGGCCCCAGCAGACGGTCGCGCCATTGTCGGCGCGAATGGCGCAGGTGTGGTCGCCGCCGGCGACGATGGCGCTCGCGGTGCCGGCCGTTCCGTCGACGGTGTCGGGCGGCGACGCCTGGCCGTCGGCGTCATTCCCCCAGCAGACGACGGCGCCGCTGCCGGATCGAATGGCGCAGGTGTGACGGGCTCCGGCGGCGATGGCGCTCGCGGTGCCCGAGACGCCGCTGACCACATCGGGCGGCGACGCCTCGCCATCCGTATCGCTACCCCAGCAGATCGCCGCGCCGCTGCCCGCCTGGATGGCACACGTGTGGTTGCCGCCCGCCGTGATCGCGCTCGCCCCGCCTGCGGTTCCGTCGACGGTGCCGGGCGGGGATGATTGGCCGTCGCTGTCGCTGCCCCAGCAGATCGCCGCGCCGCTACCCGCTTGGATGGCACACGTATGGTTGGCGCCCGCCGTGATCGCGCTCGCAGTGCCTGCCGATCCGTTGACGGCATCCGGCGCGACTGGCCATCGCTGTCGCTGCCCCAGCAGATCGCCGCGCCGCTGCTCGATTGAATGGCGCAGCTGTGCTTGGCCGCCGGTGGCGACGGCGGTCGCGGTGCCGGCCGATCCGTTGACGGTGTCTGGAGGCGACGACTGGCCATCGCTGTCGCTGCCCCAGCAGATCGTCGCGCCGCTGCCCGCCTGGATGGCGCAGCTGTGTTCACCGCCGGCGGCGATCGCGCTGGCCGCACCCGACGTGGCGTTGATTGCCTCGGGTATGCCGTTGTCGGCCAGCGACCCCCAGCAGACGACCTTCCCGGTTTCCGCCTGAATCGCACAACTATAACTGGAGCCCGCAACGATGGCCCTGGCCGTGCCGGCCGTGCCGTTGACGGCGTCGGGCGGCACGGTCGATCCCGCGATATCGGTACCCCAACAGACCACTTCGCCGCTTCCGGCTCGAATCGCACAGCCGTGGACGTCGCCGACGGCGATCGCGCTCGCACCACCCGCTACGCCGTTCACGGAATCGGGGGGCGACGTTTGCCCCTCGTCGGCGCGTCCCCAGCAAACCACGGCGCCGGTTCCCGATTGGATGGCGCAGCTGTGGAAGCTGCCCGCCGCGATCGCGGTCGCGCCCCCGGCCGTGCCGTCGACCGTGTCGGGAGGGGATAGCTGTCCGGACGAGCTGTCGCCCCAGCAGAACACGGCGCCGCTCCCGGCCTGAATGGCGCAGCTGAAGCTCTGTCCCAGGTCGATCGCGCTCGCCACCGCGTGTGCAGGTGGCCTGCGGCGATCGAGCTCGCCGTTCCCGCTACCCCGTTGACCGCGTCGGGTGGGGACGTCAGGGCGTAGCCCTCGTCGGAACCCCAGCAAACGACCTTCCCCGTCTCTGCCTGGATCGCGCAGGCGTGGTACAGGCCGGCGGCGATCGCGGTCGCGCCTCCGTCGGTGCCGTTGACCGCGTCGGGGGGCGACAACAGCTCCTGGCCGGAGCCCCAACAGACGACGGCTCGAGTCCCCGCCTGGATGGCGCAGGTATAGTCACTGCCCGCCGCGATCGTACCCGTGCCGCCCGCAGCGACCCGCAAAGAGTCGGGCGGCGTCGTCTGGCCGAGAAGGCCGTAGCCCCAGCAGAAGACCCTCCCGGTCCCTGCCTGCGCCGCGCAGTGGTGGCGGTAGCCGGGTCCGAGTGCGCTCGCCGTCCCCAGAGAGCCGTTGACCTCGTCGGGCGGTGTCGCTTGACCGTACTCGTCGTCGCCCCAGCAGACGACAGCGCCGCTCCCTGCCTGGATCGCACAGCTCGCAAAGAACCCGATGCCGATCGCGCTCGCGCCTCCGGCGCGCACCGCGCCAATCGGCACGGCCTGGCCGGTATCGTTGCCGCCCCAGCCGACGACGCCTCCGTCGGCGCGGGCGGTGCTGGCGCCGAGCAGGACGAGAAGAAGAACCTGGCTCCAGTAGGGGATCCTCACGATCGCGATTCCTCCAATCGCACGCGACCATCGCAGCTTCTTCCCGGATGTCAACGGAGCGCGGTTGCGAGATGCGACGGACCCGTGTTGGTCCCAGAACGCATCGACAGATCGCATCGAATGAACGACGCGCTCGAGATCGAGCACGGCGCATGCTTCGCTTTCTTCCAGGACGACCTCGTCGAGGCCGCAGTGGCCTGGGCGCGCGACGCACGTCGTGATGGAAGAGCCGTCCTCGACGATCCCGTCGCAATGATCGACCGCACTCAGTTGTTGAGCTGTTGGTTGTTGGGCTTCGAAGAAGTCGGAGCCCAAGCCCCGGGTGACGCGAACAAGGCCCCTTCTCCCGGATGAGGCTGTCGATTTTCTTGAGGGTCGAGATTCCCCCCTTTTGGAAAAGGGGGGTCAGGGGGGATTTTGAGATGGATTCGTTCGGACAAATCCCCCTCAATCCCCCTTTTTCAAAGGGAATTATCCCGGACTTGACACCAAAGCGAATCTTCGCCATTCTTTTGATCGTGGTGGTGTTGGCATTCGTTTTGCCGGGAAAATCAAGGGCAAGCGTCCGGCTCGTTGTGCTCGCCGGCAAAATCCCAAACATCCTGCAGGGCAACGTATCGGGCGCAGGACAGAGCGCAGTGGGGCTGGCCGAATTGATCCCGGTAGTTGATTCGTCCATACGCGAACAGGATGTGCGTCGGCGGCAAATCGAGCAAATCCTTGTACGCGACGCAGTCTCCGTCCATGGCGAACCCCGGAGGCCCCCCCTCCCATATTCGATCTCGCTGAAGAGTGAAGGCCTGACCCGGCCCCATCGTCCCACGGCTTGGATTGTTAGAAATGATCGACATCGGGTCAGGACATGGCTTGCCGGCTCTCAGGCATCTCAAACGAAAAACGGCGGCCACGTCGGTTGCGGGGCCGCCTCCGAAGTTCTTTACCCGAACGACCAGGTGAATGATTTCGCTGTTCACGATGTTCGAGTCGCTTCCCTTCATCGGAAGCTGGTCGACCAGTACCCAGGCGCGGCGCTCGGCCTTCATCGCATCTTCCATCGTGTTCCACTGGCCGTAGTAAATGTGGGCTACCCAAATGCCAATGACAAAGACAGCGAAATTCAGCGTCAGCGACCAACGTTTGTAGGCGCTCATCGAAGCCCAATCGCGATTTGCGGCTTCCTTCTTCTGTTTGTAGCGTTCATATACGGCCGTCGCGGCCTCTTTTACCTTGTCTATAAGCCCGAGCGGTGGGGGCGGGGGCTGCTGCTGATCCTGGTCGAAATCGATTATCTCTATGACTTGCCCCTTGATGTTGGCAATGTCACGCCGACAAGTCGGCGGATCGCTGTCTCAAAATCAAGCGGCCAGAGCGAGACCGGCTTCGCGGCCCCGCCGTGCTTGTGCTCTTCCTCTCGCTCCTCTTCTTGGGGAACGGAAGGCTCAGCTGTTCGCCGCGCACGCACGGTGCGCGGGGCGGCATGCCTGGCTTTCTTGTGGCTCATGCGAGACTCACGACCAGGTCGAAGATGTCCGGGTTCTTCCGGTTGTTGAATCGGAACGAGAACTCGTTGACGTAGAGAGGAGGGTACTCGACGTTGACCTTGTGGAAGGTGCCGATGATTCCGCGCTTCAGGAGTGCCCAAAAGGAATCGATCGAGCCGGTGTGGATGGCGCCGCGCACGTACTCGCCGGCGGAGTGGTTGACGGACTGGTGGTTGTACTCGTCGGAAAGCTCCCGGTATCCGGCGTTGTCGTCGGTGGCGACGATTTCGACGTCGTGAGAGACGGTCCGACGGACAAAGCTGTCCAGCGTGGCGGTGTCCACGCTGTTCGCGACTTCGGCCACGACCTTGCCCTTGCGGGAGATCGCGCCGATGACCGGAGTCTTGCCGGCGGTGCCGCGTCCCGGCTTCCTCTTGTCCCGGTGCCGGTTCTTGTTCTTTCCGCCGATGTAGGTCTCGTCGACTTCGACGACGCCCGTCAGCTTCAGGAACTCTTCGCTCTGCATTGCGGCCCGGATGCGGTGGCACATGTACCAGGCAGTCTGGTACGAGCCCTTCTTGTCGGCGTCCTTGCCGCCGATGGTCCGGTAAATCTGAAGGGCGCTCATGCCCTTCTTCGAGTGGCACATCTCGAAGATGACCCGGAACCAGACCTTCAGGGGAATGTTGGTGTTCTCGAAGATGGTCGCAACGAGCGGCGAGAAGCGGTAGCCGTTCTTCGAGCACTGCTTGCACTGCCACTTGAAGGGGCGGGCGAGCTTGTAGACCTTGTCGCTGTCGCAACGCGGGCAACGGACGCCGTCGGGCCAGCGCTTCGCCACCAGGAACGCCATGCACTGCTCTTCGGTGGCGAACCGCTCTTCGAGCTGGCGACGGGTCATGCTGGGGACCGTGGTTTTCTGCTCGACGGTCTGCTTTCCGGCCTTGGTCCGCTTGGTCTTGGTGTCTGTCATGGTTGAGAAGATAGCGCGTCCGGGGGTTGGTGTCAAGTCCCGGATAATTCCCGGAATCGCTTCTCTCGCCAGGAGAAAATCGACAGACCCGGATGGGAGAAGGTCGGGATGAGGGGGATGAGATGGACCGGCGAAGCCCACCGCCTGGGGGCGCCGGCGGATCCTCTTCTCAGCGTCGCAGCGCCAGGGCCAACGCCAGGGCGCGGTCGATCTCCTCCATCTTCTCGCTTCGAAGCATCCCCAGCCGCTCTCCCAGGTGCGACTTGAGCAGGGTGTAGATCTCGCCGCATTTCGCCACGCTCGACACCGGCAATCCCGCCGCGCCGCGTGGGATGCCGACCTCCCAGGGATAGTCGCCTCCGATTCGGCGTACCGACGTCAGGTGTACCACCATCACCTTGGGGTAGCTCTCGTTGCGGTTGAAGGCGTCGTGCGAAACGATGAGGAAAGGTCTGCGCTTGCGCGAGCCGCCGGGCAGAGCGGGGTGTCCCCACCACACCTCACCGCGCAGCACGGCGGCCCCGCTTGGCGGGCCGGGAGATGCTCCTCCCGTCGAATGCCTGGGCGTCGATCAGATCGCCGTCTTCGTCCGCGTGCCCCGCCGCGACGTAGCGCTCCACGGCCACGGCGATCCGAGCCTGCTCGATCCGCTCCAGCTTCTCGTCCACCGCTTCGCGAACGAACTCCGAAACGGTCCGATAGCGGCCGCTCTCGATCAGGGCCTGCACCCGATCGAGCTGCGACTTCTCGGCATTGATTACTGCCTTTCGCTTCACTGTCTTCATGATAGGAGACTAGAGTTGAGTCCTAAAAGAGTCAACCATTTTGGTGCACCACGTGAGGGCACCCCATTGCCTCACGGCGCGTCGGTTTCCGCCGCGCTCTCCGCCAGCGCCTCGCGGGCGTCGGCGCGCGTCGATCGGACGACCATGCCGATCGACAGCAGCACGATGGCGCCGCCGACGATCTGGGGCGGGCCGAGCGGCTCCTCCAGAAAGACCGCGGCGCCGCTCGAGGCGAGCACCGGAACCGCCAGGAGCATGATCGACATGAGGAACGCGGAGGTGTGGCGGTGCGCCCAGTTGGTCAGGAAATGACCGAGGGTGCCGGGGAAGACGGCGATGAACACGAGGAGCGGCCAGTCGTGCGCGGTCGGCGCCGTGAAATCCTGACCGGTGAGCAGCGCGGCGACCAGCACGACCAGGCCGGCCACGGTGGTCATGCCGACGACGTACTGCGACGCTCCGACGTCGCGGCGGATGCGCTTCGAGAACAGGAAGTAGGCCGTGAAGGCGAACAGATTGGCCACCGCGACGGTGTCCCCGAGCGGGTTCCACGCCGGGGTGCCCGCCGAGCCGACGATCACCACCACGGTTCCGGCCAGGGCGAGGAGTGACCAGACGATCGCGCGCAAGGTGGTCGTCTCGCCGAACAGCCGCCCGCCGACCAGCAGCACCAGCGCCGGCTGCAGCGCGCCGATGATGGTCACGTTCGCCACGCTGGTCATCTTCAGGCTGTTGAAGAAGAGCAACTGGTGGACGCCGAACAGCGCCCCTCCTCCCAGGCTGGCTCGCGTCCAGGCGCCGTTGAAGCCGCGCCGGATACCCGGCGTTCCCAGGCCGATCGCCCACAGCAGCGGGATGGCGAACCAGAGCCGGTAGAACGAGGTGATCAGGCCCGTCGTCGAGGCCAGCTTGATGGCGATGCTGCTACAGCCCCAGAAGAGGACTGCCGCCGCAACGGCGAGAACCGCCAAGTCCTCGCGGGAGCCCGTTTCGGCGGCCGACGGCGGTTCCATGCGCGCCCGAATCGATCACGCCCGACAGGCAGACTCAACAGGCCCTCCACGATGCTGCGAATTGCCTGGCGATCGGAGCGTTCCCGACGCCCCCCACTAGTTCGCGATGCTGCGAAATGAGACGCGTTGTACAGGTCCGGGCGGGACGCGTCTCTCTCAGGTTTGAGATGAGCGGTCCTGATTCTGCGCTCCGTCCGGTGTTCACGCACGTCTGATGGACGCGAGCGGGCATTGGCGCAGATCCTGCTCATGCTCGCCTGGTCGAAGGTGGGTCATTCTTGAAGAGGCGTCTGAGCCGTGGAGCCCTGCAACATAAATCCCAGCGATCCGTCGGGTGTTCGAGTCGAGATCCGCGGCCTGGTGCAGGGGGTCGGTTTCAGACCATGGGTCTACACCCTGGCGCGGACGGCGGCGCTGCGCGGGCGGGTGTGGAATCACTCCAGAGGCGTCACCGTCGAGGCCTTCGGCGATAGCGAGATCCTGCGCGCGTTCGTCGGCGAGCTCGCGCGCCCGCCGATGCCCGCCGCGCGCGTGCGCGATCTGAGCTGCAAGCCCATTCCCGTCGAGCAAGCCGAGTCGTTCGAGATCGTCGCCAGCCATGCGGGCGCGGCGGCGCGGCCCTCGATCCCGCCCGACCTGGCGACCTGCGACGACTGCCTGCGCGAGCTCGAGGACGCGGCGGATCGCCGCCATCACTACCCGTTCGTCAACTGCACCCGCTGCGGACCCCGCTACACCATCTGCCTCGACGTTCCCTACGACCGGCCGGCGACATCGATGGCCGCCTTCCCGATGTGCGAGCCCTGCCGCCGCGAGTACGAGGATCCGTGCGACCGGCGCTTCCACGCGCAGCCGAATGCGTGCCCTCGACTGCGGTCCGCGGCTGCGACTGGTCGACCGCGCCGGCGGTGCGGTCGGCGGCGACCCGATCGCTGTCGCCGCACGCCTGCTGCGGGAAGGCCGAATCCTCGCGGTGAAGGGTTTGGGCGGCTACCACCTCGCCTGCGACGCGACATGTAGGGAAGCGGTCGCGGCGCTGCGCGCCCGCAAGCATCGGGACGCAAAGCCGTTCGCGGTGATGGTGCCGAACCTCGACTGGGTCGAGCGCGTCGCGCGACCGACGCGAGCCGAGCGCGATCTGCTCGCGGAGGTGAGCCGGCCGATCGTCCTGGTTCGGCGCCGTCCGGGTGGGGGTCTGGCAGACGACGTGGCGCCCGGGAACCCGCTCGTCGGCCTGATGCTCCCCTACACGCCGTTGCACGAGCTGCTGCTGGCGGCGGCGGACCGCCCGCTGATCATGACCTCCGGCAATCGCAGCGACGAGCCGATGGCGTGCGACGACCTCGATGCGGTGCAGCGCCTCGCACGGATCGCCGACTTCTTCCTCCGGCACGACCGCGCCATCGCCAACCGCTGCGACGACTCGGTGGCGCGCGTGATCGCGGGGCGGCCGGTGCTGCTGCGCCGCGGCCGGGGTTGGGTGCCGGGCAGCCTGCGCTTGCGCGACGAGGTGCCGCGACCGGTTCTCGCCGTCGGCGCGCATCTGAAGAACGCCTTCTGCCTCGCCGCCGGCGATCTGGCCTGGCTCGGCCCGCACGTCGGCGATCTCGAGACGCACGAAGCCTGCGCGGCGTTCGAGTCGATGGTCGAGCGCTTCCAGCGCTTCGTCGGCATCGAGCCGGAGGTCGTCGCGCACGACCTTCACCCCGACTACTTCACCACCGGCTGGGCGGAGCGGCGCGGGCTGGCACGAATCCCCGTGCAACACCACCACGCGCACATCGCCAGCGCCATGGCGGAGCACGGGATCGAAGGGCCGGTGATCGGGCTCGCCTGGGACGGCACCGGCTACGGCCCCGACGGGACGGCGTGGGGCGGCGAGCTGCTGGTCGCCGACCGCGTCGGCTTTCGGCGGCTGGCGACGTTTCGTCCCCTGCCGCTCGCCGGCGGCGATCGCGCCATCGTCGAGGTGTGGCGCATCGCCCTGGCGCTTCTCGACGACGCCTTCGGCGGCGATCCGCCGCTCGAGAGACTGCGTCTGTTCGACGCCGTCGATCCCGTCCGCATCGCCTCGGTGCGCCGCATGATCGCCAGCGGGCTGCGCGCGCCCTTGGCGCACGGCGTCGGGCGCTACTTCGATGCCTTCGGGGCGATCCTCCTGCGAGCGGCGGAGTCGCGCTACGAGGGCGAGGTGGCGACGCAGCTTGGCCTTCGCCGCCGACCCGGGTGAGCGCCGCCCGTATCCCTTCGCTCTCGAGCAGGGTTGCCGCGGACCCCGGGGCGAGGCCGACCTGCGGCCGGCGGTGCGCAGCGCGGTGGCCGATCTCCTCGCCGGGAAGTCGGTGGCGACCATCTCCGGCCGCTTCCACGCGACACTGGTCGCCGCCGCCGTCGAGATGGTGCGCCTCGCCGCCTGCGACGCCGGCCGGCTGCCTGTCGTCCTCAGCGGCGGGTGCTTCCAGAATGCCCGGCTGGTGGAGGACCTGCTCGCGGCGCTGCAGCCCGGGTTCCGCGTCTGCGTCCACTCGCTCGTTCCGCCCAACGACGGAGGCATCGCGCTCGGGCAGGCCGTGGTGGCGGCGGCGCGGTTGCGAGGCGCCGCCGGCGCGACGGGGGAGGCGTGAGATGTGCCTGGCGGTTCCGGGGCGCGTGATCGCGGTCGACGGCGAGGCGGAGTTCCGGATGGCGCGCGTCGATTTCGACGGCGTCGTGCGCGAGGCCTGTCTCGCCTTCGTGCCCGAGACCGAAGTCGGCGACTACGTTCTGATCCACGTCGGCTTCGCCATCGCGCGGGTCGACGAGGCGGTGGCGCGCGAAACGCTCGAGGCCCTGCGGGGTATCGACGAGCTCCGGCTCGACGGCGCGGGAGGGATCGATGCGCCATCTTGACGAGTACCGCGATCCCGCCGCCGTGCGCGCCGTGCTCGGGCGCATCGAGGCGACCGTCACCCGGCCGTGGACGTTGATGGAAGTCTGCGGCGGGCAGACCCATTCGATTCTCAAGTTCGGTCTCGACGAGCTGCTGCCGGAATCGGTCCGCCTGATCCACGGTCCCGGCTGCCCGGTGTGTGTCACGCCCTTGGAGCAGATCGACCGCGCCCTCGCCATCGCCGCCACTCCCGGCGTGATCTTCTGCTCCTTCGGCGACATGCTGCGGGTGCCGGGATCGCGCGGCGACCTGCTGACGGCGAAGGCGCGCGGCGCCGACGTCCGCATCGTCTACTCGCCGCTCGACGCGGTGGCCATCGCCCGCGGCGAGCCCTCGCGACGGGTGGTCTTCTTCGCCGTCGGCTTCGAGACCACGGCGCCCGCCAACGCCATGGCCGTGTACACGGCGGCGCGCGAGAATCTCGACAACTTCTCCGTCCTGGTCGCGCACGTGCTCGTTCCGCCGGCGCTGGAGTCGCTGCTGTCGTCGCCGGGCTGCGAGATCCAGGCACTGCTGGCGCCCGGTCACGTCTGCGTCGTCACCGGCTACCGCGACTACGAGCCGATCGCGAAGCGCCACCGGATTCCGATCGTGGTCACCGGCTTCGAGCCCCTCGATCTGCTGTGCGGCGTCCACGCGGCCGTCACCCAGCTCGAGCGCGGCGAGGCGCGAGTGGAAAATCAGTACGAGCGGGTGGCGGCGCCGGAGGGAAACACCGCGGCGCGGCGACTGGTGCGGGAAGTGTTCGAGGTCTGCGATCGCAAGTGGCGCGGCGTCGGCGAGATCGCCGCCAGCGGGCTGACCCTGACCGCGGCGTATGCGCGCTTCGACGCCGAGCGCGTCTTCGGCCTCGCCGATCTGCGGGTGGCGGAGCCGGCGGACTGCCGCAGCGGGCTCGTCCTGCAGGGGCGGCTCCGCCCCACCGCCTGCCCCCAGTTCGGCGGTCGCTGCACGCCGGAGCACCCTCTGGGAGCGACGATGGTTTCCTCGGAGGGCGCCTGTGCCGCGTACTTCCACTACGGACGCGGGGCGGCGGAGGGGAGCGCATGAACCGCCTGGAGCGACTGGCCGGCGGCTTCGACGTGCGCGCTTCCGCACCAGGACGATGCGGTGGTGCAGATGGCGCACGGCGGCGGCGGGCGCAAGATGGCGCAGCTCATCGAAGACGTTTTCCTGCCGGCCTTCCGCAGCGACGCGCTGGACCAACTGGGCGACGGCGCCGTGCTCACCGTCGGCCGCGAGCGCCTCGCCTTCACGACCGACACCTTCGTCGTGCAGCCGGCCTTTTTCCCCGGCGGCGACATCGGCTCGCTGGCCGTGCACGGCACCGCGAACGACATCGCCATGTGCGGCGCCGAGCCGCTCGGTTTCAGCGTCGGCCTGGTCCTCGAAGAGGGGTTTCCCATGGCCGATCTGCGCCGCGTCGTCTCCTCGATCGCGGCGGCGAGCGCCGCGGTCGGCGCCCCGGTGATGACCGGGGACACGAAGGTGGTCGACCGGGGCAAGGGCGACGGGATCTACATCAACACCTCGGCCGTCGGCCGGGTGCGCGACGGCGTCAACGTGGGCCCCGAGCGGGCGTCGCCCGGCGACGTCCTGCTGGTCTCCGGTCCGGTCGGCGACCACGGCATCGCGGTGATGGTGGCGCGCAACGGCATCGCGTTCGAGACCGGGCTGCGCTCCGACTCGGCGTCGGTCCTGCCGCTCGTCCGCGCCCTGCTGGACGTCGCCCCCGATACCCGCGTCCTGCGCGATCCGACGCGCGGCGGGCTGGCCACGGCGCTGTGCGAGATCGCCGCCGCGTCGCGGGTGGAGATGCAGATCGACGAGGCGGCGGTGCCGATCCGGCCGGAGGTGCAGGGCGCCTGCGAGCTGCTCGGACTCGACCCGCTGTACGTCGCCTGCGAGGGGCGTTTCCTCGCCGTCGTCCCGGCGCCGTCGTGGGAGGCGGGGCTGGCGGCGCTGCGCGGCCTACCCGGCGGCGAGCGCGCCTGTCGCATCGGCGAGGTCGCCAACGAGAGCCCTCGCGGGCGGGTGCTGCTGCGCACGCGCATCGGCAGCCACCGGCGGCTCGAACGGCTGTCCGGCGAGCAGCTGCCGCGCATCTGTTGAGGGACCGATGCACGAGTACTCTCTCGTCCAGGCATTGCTGCGGCGGGTCGAAGAGGAAGCCCGATCCCGCGACGCCACCGCCGTGCACCGCGTCACCGTGCGCATCGGCCCCCTCGCCGGAGTCGAGCCCGATCTCTTCTCGACCGCGTACGAGCTCTGCCGCGCCGGTACCCTGTGCGACGGAGCGGAGCTCGTGATCGAGGGCGATGAGGTCGCGTGGAGGTGCGGCACCTGCGGTGCGCCGGTTCCCGCCGGCGCGTCTCTCGCGTGCCCCGCCTGCGGGTGGCCGGCGCGGCTCGCCGGCGGAGACGCGCTGATCCTGGAGCGAATCGAGCTGGAGGTGCCCCGAGATGTGTGACACGTGTGGATGCGGCGACCCCGAGATCGTAGCGGTGGACGTGCACGAGCGGCTGCTCTCCGGCAACGAGCGCACGGCCGAGCACAACCGCGCGCACTTTCGCGACCACGGCGTCGTGGCCATCAATCTGATGGGCTCGCCCGGTGCCGGGAAGACGGCGCTCCTCGAGGCCACCGCCCGCACTCTCGGCTCTGCGCGGCGCCTCGCCGCCGTCACCGGCGACCTGGAGACCGAACGCGATGCCGAGCGCCTGCGGGCCGTGGGGATTCCGGCCGCCGCCATCACCACCGGCTCGGCGTGTCATCTCGACGCCGCCATGGTGCACCACGTCCTGCACGACGGCTTCGGTCACGCCGCGGACTATCTCTTCATCGAAAACGTCGGCAACCTCGTCTGCCCGGCGATCTACGATCTCGGTCAGCGCGCGAACGTCGTCGCCCTTTCGGTGACGGAGGGCGAGGACAAGCCCCTCAAGTATCCGGTCATGTTTCGCAAGGCCGACCTGGTTCTGCTCACCAAGACCGATCTGCTGCCGGCGCTGCCGGAGTTCGATCGCGCCGCGCTGGAAGACGCCCTCGGCCGCGTCATGCCGGCGCCGCGTCTGATCGCCGTCTCGGCGCGCACCGGGAGCGGGATCGGCGAATGGATTCAATGGATGGAGCGGCTGTGTGAAGGGCACTCTCTTTTGGCGAATCCTGCCCGGACGTGACTCGATCGCGCTGCGGTGGCGACGGCGACCGCTGCGCCAGCCCGCCGCCCGCGTGGGTGCGCACTTTCCGCTTGCCTTCTCGCCGCGCATGGTCGAGACGTTTGTTCTCATGTACCGACCGGCGCCACACCAGCGGGTCAGGTTTCGGGCCCCGGCGCTCCCGGGAAGGAGCCGGCCCGGCCCGGTCTGGCCGCCGCGCCTCGCGCACGGAGCCGGCAAGATGCTCGGGGCGCTCGCCGCGATGGCGGCATTCCTCGGCCCGTTCGTTTCGACGGCCCGCGCCGGAACGTGCGTCGGCGACTGCAACGGCGACGGCTCCGTGCTCGTGAACGAATTGGTCGAGGGAGTCGACGTCGCCCTCGGCGACGCACCGGTGTCCGTGTGCCGCGTCTTCGACGCCAGCGGCGACGGCCAGGTAGGAATCGACGAGCTCGTCGCCGGCGTCGCCAACGCCCTCGGCGGATGTCCGGGCGGCGCCCCGAGCCGCTTCGGCCACTGGTCGACCCGCGACGGCCTCCCCGCGTTCGTCTACGACGCCGATCAGGACACGCTTCCCGAAGCCGAGTGGGATCCGCTGCTGTCGCCGCCGACGCGGCGGCACTGGGTGATGCTCGGCAACCGCGCGATCCAGATGCAAGTCGCCAACGACGGCGGAGTCGCGCTGTTCGACGAGACCAACGGCCTGCGCTGGTTGACGGCCCCCGATCCCGCCGGAACGGGTTTCTCCCTGATCGAGGATGCCGATGGAAAGGTCTGGGGCACCGACTACTCGATGCGGGCGGGCGAAGAGACGCCGCTGCGCACCTTCGGTCCGACCTGGTTCGAGGTGCGCGATTCCTACCGGGGGCTCACCCTCGTGCGCACCGTGCTGGCGCCCGAAGGAGAGGTTCCGTGGGTGCTGGTGCGCGTGCACCTACAGCTCGCCGCCGATGCCGCGCCGCGTTCGATCCAGCACGTGGAACGTTGGGCCCTGCGCCCGCGCTTCCTCAACTTTCTCGAGAAACCCGAGCAGCGCCGCCAGCGCGCCCTCGCGGCCGTGACCTACCGGGTCGAGGAGTCGGCGGCGGGGCTGACGGCGGTCGAGCAGTTCGCCGCACCCGGCGACCCCGGCGAAGCGGGGCAGGCCGCGGCGTCGCTGATCGGCCCTCCGGCGACGATCGCTCTCGAGCGCCTGGGCGGAACCGAGGGCACCGCGTCATACGCGGGCGATCCGCACCCGACGCTGGAGATCCGCACCGCCGTCGAGCTGCAGCCGGGCGAGGAGCGCGATCTGTGGTTTCGCTTCGGGCGCAAGGACGAGCAGACGGTCGACGATCCCGCGCGGCTGTTGGTGGATTCCCTGGACGCGCTCGGGCAGCGCCTGCCGCGCGCCTCGGCGGCGGCGGCGCCGGAAGCCGAGCGCGAGGTGCCGTGGGACGCCGCGCTCCTCACCGGCGGGGCGTCGCGCGACGATTTCCTCGGCGGGCACACGCTCGACCAGGCGTCGACGTACTCCTTCGAGGTGGGCTTCAACGGAGCGGCGCGCGACCCGCTGCAGCACGCGCTTCCGCTCGTCTACACGGAGCCCGACCTGGCGCTCTCCGTCCTGCGCAACACCTGCTCCTGGGCCAGCCCGGACGGCGATCTCCCCTATGCGTTGCTCGGCAACAAGAGTCCGCTGACGAACCTCTTCCGCCCCTCGGATCAGAATCTGTGGGCGCTGTGGCTGGCCGCCGAGTATGCCGCCGCCACCGGCGACCTCGCGGCCTTCGACGTCCCGCTCTCGTACCACCCCATGTACCGCGCCCCCGCGGTTCCGTTGCGCGAGCATCTGCGCCGCCAGTTCCGCTTCTTCGTCGACGTCGTCGGCCGCGGCGAGCGCGGACACGTGCGCATTCTCAACGCCGACTGGAACGACCTGGCCATCAGCGAGTCCGGAGTCGATCCGCAGGTCATGATCGAGCACGGCGGCTCGGTGCTCAACTCGGCGATGGCGGCCTGGGTGCTCCCCGTCTTCGCCGGCCTCGCCGACCGGCTCGGCGAAGCCGATCTCGCGGCCGAGGCGCGGACCTATGCCGAGGACCTGCGGCAGCGGGTGGCGGAGGCGTGGAACGGGCACTGGTTCGATCGCGCCTACGCGCCGGGAGCGCCTCCCGTCGGCCGCGACGATTGCTGGCTGGAGGTTCAACCCTGGGCGATCCTCTCCGGCGCGGCGACTCCCGAGCAGGCGAGCGCGCTGCTGGAGACGATCGACGAAGGGCACCGCGCCGGCTCGCCGCTCGGAGCGCGGGTGCGCTGGCCCGCCGATCCGGAGCGCCTGGCGAAGGGACAGTGGGGCGACGCCACCGGTGGCGGCATCTGGTACTCGATCAACATGACCCTGATCTGGGCGGCGGCGCATGTCGCGCCGGAGATGGGCTGGGACGAGTGGCGCCGCATGACCTTCGCCAGCCACGTCGGAGCCTACCCGGGGATCTGGGAAGGGACGTTGTCCGGACCGGACTCGTGGAACGCGCCGGAGTCGACGCGTCCTGGCCGGACGTGGAGCGCGGCGCCGGTCTTCGCCATGCAGGCGTTCCCGGTCAACAACCTGCACAGCCACGCGCAGCCGCTGCTCTCCTACCTGAGGCTGCTGGGCGTGGAGCCGACGAGCCGCGGCTCCCTGGCGACCGGCGGCGACGCGAGCTTCGCGAGCAGCACTTTCCGCATCGGGGCCGACGGCCACGGAAGCCTCCAGGCGCTCGGTCCGGTGACCCTCGAGACCCGACACGGGACCGTATCGGCAGGGCCGGGAGAGGTGACGTGGTAGCGGGTTGTTGGTTCCTGGGGCTCCGACCTGAGACTCACCCGACCGCGCTCGGGTTCGCAGGCAACGGCAAAGGCTCGGGTTGAGGCTGAGGATCGATCCGAAGGGCCGTGCGGAGCGCGCACCGCCCCCTGGCCTGAGCCTGAGCCTGAGCCGTCAGCCTTTCCCCGTGGGCGGATTGTTGGAGGAAGCCCGCCAGGCTTCAGCCGGCGCCGATCGCCGGCCGGATCGCTGCCGACGGGGTGCCGACGCTGGTCAGCCAGAGCTGGTGAATGGCGCGCGTTGCCCCGACGTGCAGGAGGCGGCGCGCGTGCGAGGCGTCGGGGAAGTGCTCGGCGCTGACCTCGACGAGGACGACGTAGTCGAACTCCAAGCCCTTGACCTGCCCGATCTCCGTCACCTCGACGCCGGGAGCGAAGCTGAAGTGCTGGTTCTCGACCAGGCGCAGGCGCGGCACCTCCGCGTTGGCCAGCGCGGCGTGGTACATGGCGCTGACGGCCGGAGAAGGTGTGAGAACGGCGACCGACGCGAGCGGCTCGTGTCCGCTCAGCTCCTTCAGCGCCTCGCCGAGAAAGGCGACGCAGGCACCGGGATCGGTGAAGCGGAAGTACTCGACGGGAGGACCTTCGCGCGTGGTCACGGGAAGCTCGTCGTCCTCGCGCAGGTCGCCCAGCACCGAGGTCGCGAACTCGACGATCGGTCGCGTCGACCGATAGCTGACGCGCAGCGTGCTCACCTCGGTGCCGGCGAGGCCGAGCCGGTCGAAGAAGTCGCTCCACGAGGTGAAGCCCGCATCCTCCAGGACGTGCTGCTGGGTGTCGCCGGCGAGGGTCATGCAGCGCCGCTCGTCGAGGCAGTCGAGCAGGACCCGCACCTCGAGCGGGGAGAAGTCCTGCACCTCGTCGACGGCGATGTGCCTGTAGCGCAGCGGGCCGTTCGGACCGGGAAGATCGCCGCTGCGGAGCTGCCAGCAGCGCAGCAGCAAGGCGTCGTTCTCGGGGCCGATCTCGGCCTCGATCGTCCGGTCCCCGTCCATCCAGGCGACGAGCGACTGGTGCCGCTGGCGGCACCAGTCGCTGGCGCGCTCGAGCTCGGCCGGCGTGAAGGCCTCCGGCGCGACGCGGCTCAAAACTTCCTCCAGCAGATCTCGGCTGCCGAGGGCGCTGCCCCAGTCGTCGATGACCTGCAGCGCCGTTCTCGGTCCTTCCACGCGCCGCACCTGGGTCGCGAGCACGTCCAGCATGGTGGGATGAAGCGCCAGGCGCTGTACGATCGAGGGCGCGCCGTCGCGCGACTCGCGCGGAAGCTGCGGGAAGAGGCGGCGGCGCTGCTCGAGGGCCCAGTCCTGAAAGGTGCGGACCTGGACGCGGCCGACACCGAGTGCCGGCAGGACGTGGCCGACGTAGTCGCGCAGAGCCGGAGAGAAGGCGAGGAACATGGTCCGCCCGGAGTCGATGCGCGGGTCGTCGTAGGCGAGATACGCAATGCGGTGCAGGGCCACCGTCGTCTTACCCGAGCCGGCGGTACCGCGGACGACGACCAGGCCGGACGACGGGCTGCTGATCAGGCGGAACTGCTCCGGATCGATCAGTCCGGCGATGTCTGGCAGGTGCTTGTCGGCGCGCTGTTTCGCCCCGAGATGCGAGGTCCCGAGGCGGCTTTGCTTCCCCTCCGCGGCCCGGTAGACCTGCAGGGCTGCACCTTGCCCGCCCGCCAGGCGCGGCGGCTCGTGCTCGACGCGCTCCCACTCGCCGGCGGCATTCGGCTTCGCGACGAAGACGCCTTCCGGTGCGTCGACGCGGGTGAGCGTGCCGTCGCGGATCGCGACCGCGCGCCGTGCGGCGACCTCTCCGGTGCGCGCGCGGCCGGCGATGTCCTCCTCGTACTCGTCGCCCTGCCGATAGCGGTAGAAGATTCTCGAAATGGGAGCGTTGCGCCAGTCGACGACCGTGACGCCGCGCTCGATGAACGTGCCCTTGCCGAGACAGAGATCCCACTCGCGGCCGTCTTCGCGCAGGCGCAGGTGCCCGAAGTAGGGGCTGTCGAGGCGCACCTCCGGGCTGCGCCGCGCCGACTGGAGCTGGCGCAGAAGCGAGGACTGGCGGTTCCACTGGTCGCTCAGCGCGGCCCGATCGGTAGGGTCGTGGCTGGCCAGGATCTGCTCGCGCAGCCGTTCGAGCTCCCGTACGACAGCGCTCTCGGACGGCGCGGCGCGGGTCGGGCCCTCCGCGATGGCGCCCTTCACGCGCTCGAGGAGCGCCAGCTCGTCGGCGACGACCGGATCATCGGCTGCCGCCGGCTGATTGCTTTCGGAGTCCCGCATGGTCCGTCATGATAGCAGGTGAGCGTTCGCCCGTGCCTTGCCTTTGCCTATGCCTCGCCTTCGCCTGAATTTGCTCGCTTTTCAGAGGGGCAAAGGCAGGTTCCAGAGAGGCAAAGGCGCAGGCGAGGCACAGGCTCAGAAGGGACATCCCGCGCAAAGCGTCGCTGCGCCTACGCGGCCAGGGCCTTCTCGCGCGGCTCCAGGGCCAGCTCGATCACCCGATCGACCGACGACACGGGGTGAAACCGCATGCTCGCCCGCACCTCGGCCGGCACGTCGTCGAGATCCGGCGCATTGCGTTCTGGCAGGATCACGTCGGTCAGGCCCGCGGCGTGCGCGGCCAGCACCTTCTGCTTGACGCCTCCGATGGGGAGAACCCGGCCCTGCAGGGTGACCTCTCCGGTCATCCCCACCGTGTGCTTGACCGGCTGCCCGGTGAGCAGGGAGACGATGGCGGTGACGATCGTCACGCCGGCGCTCGGCCCGTCCTTCGGGATCGCGCCCGCCGGAACGTGCACGTGAAACTCGCGCTTCTGGAAGCCGCGTTCGTCGATGCCGAAGGCAGCGGCGTGACTGCGCACGTAGGTCAGCGCGATCCGCGCCGATTCCTTCATGACGTCGCCGAGCTGGCCGGTGAGGACGAGGCCGTGCGCTCCGGGCATCGACGTCGCCTCGACGAAGAGGACGTCGCCCCCGGTACCGGTGACCGCCAGACCCGTGGCCACGCCGGGAGTCGCGGTCCGTGCCGCCGACTCCTGGAAGAACTTCCGCTTCCCGAGCGTATCGCGGATCGCCGCCTCGTCGATGGTGAGCGGCGGTTTCGCCAGCTCCGACACCACGCGCGTCGCCGTCTTGCGCAGCAGCGTTCCGAGCTCGCGCTCGAGCTGGCGCACCCCGGCTTCGCGGGTGTAGTCGGTGACGACCGTCCGGAGCGCCTCGTCGCCGACGTCCACCTCGTCCTCGCGCAGGCCGTTGCGTTCGACCTGGCGCGGCCACAGGTAGCCGTGCGCGATCGCGACCTTCTCGTCGATGGTGTAGCCGTCGAAATGGATGACCTCCATGCGGTCGAGGAGGGGTGCCGGGATCGTGTCGGCGACGTTGGCGGTGGCGATGAACAGGACCTGCGAGAGGTCGAGCTCGACGTCGAGGTAGTGGTCGCGGAAGGAGTGGTTCTGTGCCGGATCGAGCACCTCGAGGAGCGCGGCGGAAGGATCGCCGCGCCAGTCGGCGCCGACCTTGTCGACCTCGTCGAGCAGGATCACCGGGTTCATCGTCCCCGCGTCGCGCAGGGCCCGCACCAGGCGGCCGGGCAGGGCGCCGATGTAGGTGCGCCGGTGACCGCGGATCTCCGCCTCGTCGCGCATGCCGCCGAGCGACATGCGGACGAAGGCGCGTCCGGTGGCGCGGGCGATGGACTCGCCGATCGAGGTCTTGCCGGTGCCCGGGGGGCCGATCAGGGTCAGGATGGCGCCGGATCTCCGATCGTCGGGCATGCCGCGCTCGGTGCGCAGCTTGCGCACCGCCAGGTACTCGGTGATGCGCCGCTTGACGTCCTCGAGCCCGGCGTGATCGGCGTCGAGCACCTGGCGCGCGTGAACGGGGTCGAGGCGTTCTTCCGAGCGCTTCGACCACGGCACCGCGATCAGCCAGTCGAGATAGGTGCGGATCATCGACGACTCGCCGGACGAGTCCCCCATCCTCTCCAGTCGAGCCAGCTCGCGCTCCGCCTGCTCGCAAACCGCATCGGGCATCCCCGCCGCGGCGATCTTGGTGCGGTACTCGTCGGCGACCGAGGCCTCGTCTTCGCCGAGCTCCTTGCGGATGGAGTCCATCTGCTTGCGCAGAAAATACTCGCGCTGCTGCTTCTGGGTGCCCGAATCGACGTCCTCGCGGATGCGCTTGCGGAGCTGCAGCTCGGCGAGGCGATTGCGCTGCAGCTCGAGCGCCAGCTGCAGCCGCTCGACGACGTCCAGCGCCTGCAGCAGCCGCACTTTCTGCTCGTAGCTCAGGTCGGGCGAATAGCCGGCGGTGTCGGCCAGGGCGCCGGGCTCGGTGATGGAGCGAACGAAGGCGCGGATGCGCCCGTCGTCGCCGCGCAGCTCGAGAATCTCGTCCACCACGGCGCGGTACTCGCGCTCGAGTTCCTGCGTGCGGTCGGGGGGCGGAGTCTGGTCGTCGTGATCCTCCACCGCGACGCGAAGGTCGCCGTGCTCGTCGGTTTGAGCGGCCCCGGCGATACCGCGGTGCAGCCCCGACAGGGCCTGGGCGCGCAGCCCCCCGGGCAGGCGGAGGCGGTCGCCGACCTTGGCCACCACGCCGACGCTGGCGTAGTCGTTGTCGTGTCGGGGAACGAGGAAGACGTGGGATTCGTTCTCCACGTCGATCGGCAGGGTGACGTCCATGCCGGGGAAGACGACGACGTCGTCGAGTGCGATCAATTTGAGCGTAGCCATGGGACGGAACGTAAGCACCGAGCCGGGGTTGTCAATCGACCCAGCGGGTGACGGTGTGGCGCGAGGGGGGACGCGGTTGCTTGGGCGCTGCACAGTAGCTCCGATGCGGCCCGAATTCGTCATTCCAGCGAAAGCGGGAATCCACCGGACACCCCGCTACCTCCCCGCCTGGATGCCCGCTTTCGCGGGTATGACGGTTCCGGCGTGCCGGTGGAGCGAACTATTGTGCAAGGCCGGTTGCTTGACAGGAGGGTCGGGCGGGGCGAGAAATTCGTGTAGATGGCGGAAGGGGAGAGGAAGCGATGAGGAAGAACATCGGGCTCGCGGTTCTGGGTGCGCTGCTCATCGGCTCGATCGCCGTCGCCGCTGCCTGGGTCGGTACCGGCGGCGGCAGCGCGCCGGCGTCGCGCGACATCTTCCCGAAGGTGCTCAACAAGAAGTAGAGGCGGGAAAGCCAGGTTGTTGGGTTGTTGGTTGTTGGGTTGTTGGTCGGAGATCAAATCTCCAGCAACCCAACAACCAACAACCCCGGTGGAGCGGTTGAGGGGCTGTGGCAGGCTCTACCAGAGCGGCTCGCCTTCGTTGCGAACGAGGGTGTGGAACTCGTCGGTCAGCCGCCGGGTGATCGAGCCTGGCCGGCCGTCGGCGACGTGCCTTCCGTCCACCTCGACCACCGGCATCAGCTCGGCTCCGGTCCCGGTGAGGAAGCACTCGTCCGCCGTGTACACGTCGTAGCGGGTGAGGCGCGCCTCGGCGGCGGGGATGTCGGCCTCGGCGGCGAGCTGCAGGATGACGCCCCGCGTGATGCCTTCGAGGGCCCCGTCCTGCGGCGCCGGCGTCAATAGCTTCCCGTCCGCGTACCACGAACAGGTTGTCGGCCGTGCACTCGGCGATGTACCCCGCCGGGTTGAGCAGGATCGCCTCGTGCGCTCCGGCGTGCTGCGCGTCGATCTTGGCCAGGATGTTCTTCAGGTAGTTGAGCGACTTGATGCGCGGGTCTTGCGCCTCGTGCGACACCTGGCGGGTCGCCGAGGTGATGACCTTCACGCCCCCGGCGTAGAGCTCGCGCGGGTAGACGCGCACGTCGGTGACGATGACGATGACGCTCGGGCGCGGGCAGCTCGTCGGGTCGATGCCCAGCTCGCCCACGCCGCGCGTGACGACGAGGCGGATGTAGCCGTCCTCCCGGCGGTTGCGCCGCACTGCCTCGTTCACCAGCTCGGCCATCTCCGAGGCGCCGATGGGAATCTCCAGCGCCAGGGCCTTGGCCGACGCGTAGAGGCGGTCGACGTGCCTGGCGAGCCGGAAGACCCGCCGGTTGTAGACCCGAATGCCCTCGAACACGCCGTCGCCGTACAGCAGCCCGTGGTCGAAGACCGAAATCTTGGCGGATTCCTTCGGCAGCCACTCGCCGTCGATGTAGATCTGCATTCCCACACGAATCGGCTTCGGCGACCGTTTCGTCAAGCGCCGCCGGCCTCGATTCGCCAGTCGTGGACGCGCCTAACCTCGATCTGACAGAAACTTCACCACGAAGCGGCCAGCGCGTGACCGGGGCCGAGCTCGACCTCGGCTTCGAGCTCCTGGAGAAGGCCGCGTGTGCCCGAGGAAGGGATCAACGCCATGTCAGCAAGCAACTTCTGGAGCTACTTCTATGAGATCTACGAGGCCATCCCCCGACAAGGGCCGGGTGAGCGAGAGAGCACCGAGCGGGCGCTACGCCTGCTGCCTCCCCTGACGCGCGGTCACCGCATCCTCGACATCGGCTGCGGTGCCGGAGCGCAGAGCATCGACCTCGCGCGGGCCACCGAGGCCCAGATCGCCGCGGTCGACAACCACCAGCCGTTTGTCTCCCGGCTCGCCAAGCGAGTCGCCGAGCTTGGCCTCGCGGATCGGATCGCGGCGAAGGTCGGCGACATGAACGACCTGAGCTTCCCGGACGAATCGTTCGACGTCATCTGGTCCGAAGGAGCCATCTTCATCATCGGCTTTGCGAAGGGGCTCGTGTCGTGGCGTCGCTTGCTCGCGCCCGGCGGGCATCTGGTCGTCTCCGAGCTCTGCTGGCTCCGAGCCGACCGACCGGCCGAGGTGGAGGATTTCTTCAGGGCTGAAGGCGTGGACATAGGCGAAATGGACGACCGGCGCAGGGCCATCGTCGAGAACGGGTATCGGCTCGTCGGTGACTTCGTCCTGCCCGCCGCCGGTTGGTGGGACAACTACTACGTGCCCCTCGGAGCGGAGCTCGAACGCTTCCGTGTCAGGCACGCCGGTGACCAGGAAGCGCTCGACGTGGCAGCCAGGAGTCAGCGCGAGATCGACCTCTATCGCAGGCACCCGGAGCACTTCGGCTACGGCTTCTTCATCATGCAGCGTGCGTGACAAGCCGCCGTCGCGTTGAGCCTCAGTGGAGCTCCGTCGAAATCCCTTGAAAGCGCCTCCACCCGCGCGGGCGCGCCGCGGCCGGAGCGAGGTCGCAATCGGCGGTCGCGCGGCTTCGCAGGCGCGACAACGCGCGGTCGCTCTACGGCGGTCGGCAGGGCGGCATCGGCGAGGCATACTTCGTGCTCCTTCGGTGCGTCTGTGGTGCGACGCCTGGCGCTCATCGGTGCGATGATCGTCGCCGCCACCGCGGTGGTGCGCGCCGATTCGGGGACACAGATCCCGTGGACCGCGGTCGATGGCGGGGGTGCGGTCGCCAGCGCCAGCGCCAACTATCGCCTCGGCGGCACGCTCGGGCAGCCGGAGACGACAGCGGTCAACGGAGCGGATGCGGTGCTGGTCGGCGGCTTCTGGGCGATCGCACGGCGCGTCGCGGCGTCGGGTGCGCCAACGCCGACTGCGACGCCAACCGCCGCGACGGTCACGCCGGCCGCGAGCGCGACGACGACCGCGAGCCCGACCGCATCGCCGACGGCGAGTGCGCCGACGCCGACGCAGACCGGTGCGCCGCCGCACTCGCCGTCCCCGTCGCCGACTCGATCGGCGAGTCCGCTGGCGAGCCCGTCCGCGTCCCCGACCGCGACCGCCATCCCGGGCGGCTTCTGTGCCGGCGACTGTCACGGCGACGGTCAGGTGACCGTCGACGAGGTGATCACCATGGTCAACGTCGCGCTCGGTCTGCTGCCGGTCGCACAGTGTCCGAATGGCGACGTCGACGCCGACAGCCGCATCACCATCGACGAGCTGCTGCTCGCCGTGCTGCACTCGCTGAACGGCTGCCCCGTGCCGTCGCCCGTGGCGGCGGGATGAGGCGAAAGGAGAACGCCATGACGCGCGACATCGGAACAGCGCGCCGAAGAGCCCGCCGCGCGGCGCTGGTCGCCGCGGCGGCGCTGTGGGTGAGCCTGATCGCCGCGCCGCTCGCGGCACAGGTGCCGCGGATGCTCAACTACCAGGGGTATCTCACCGACGCGGACGGGCAGCCGATCAACGGTTTGGAGTCGCTCACCTTCCGGCTGTACGACGCGCCCATCGGCGGCACGATGTACTGGATGGAGACGCAGAACGTGATCGCCGATGGCGGCCTGTTCAACGCCGTGCTGGGGACCGTGAAGCTCATGCCGAGCGACGCCTTTGCCGCCGGCGAGCGCTACCTCGGCATCACCGTGGGCAGCGACGACGAACTCGTGCCGCGCCAGCGAGTGGTGAGCGTGGGCTATGCCTTCGCGGCAGGCGACAGCGAGCAGCTCGGCGGCCGGGCGGCGGACGCGTACGTGCGCAGCGTCGACGGCGTGGCGCCGCAGAATGGCAATGTCGATCTGGTCGCGGGCAGTAACGTGACCATCACGGCCAACCCCGGCGGGCACTCGGTGACCATCGCCAGCAGCGCTCTGACGCTGCCGTTCACCAGCAGCGTCTCGAGCGCCAGTACCGCGCTCACCGTGCAGAACACCGGCAGCGGCTACGGGATGTCCGCGTCCTCCAGCTCCTCGTACGGCGTGCGCGCGCAATCGGGCGGCAGCAGCGGCTACGGGGTGTACGGCGTCGCCAACGGCACCAACGGGCGCGGCGTCGTCGGCTCGACCACCGGTGCCAACGGATACGGCGTGTGGGGCTCGAGCAGCTCCCACTACGGCGTCTACGGCAGCAGCAGCACCGGTACCGGCGTCTACGGCAAACAGCTGGGCAGCAACAACTACGGGTTCCTCGGCAGCGCCACGTACGGGGCCTATGCCGAGCACGCCGCCAGCGGCAACCTCGGTGCGCTCGGCCACCAATCGTACGGGGCCTTCGGGCGGCACGCGGCGAGCGGCAACGAGGGCTTTCTCGGCTACGCGACCTATGGGGTGTACGGCGAAGGCGGTGGCGGGACGAGCGGGGGGTTGGGTGGCAGCATCGCCGGGGTCGCCGGCGACGGCGACGACGTGTTCGGCGTGCTCGGCGTCAGCACTGACAGCGACGGTGTGCGTGGCCACGGGTACGGCGGCTATGGCGTGCACGGCCTCACCGACGACAGCGGTCACGACGCGGCGGGCGTGTACGGCGAGACCGATGGCGCGGGGGCCGGCGTCCGAGGCCAGGCGGACGACGGGCGCGGTGTGTACGGCGTCAGCGCGAACGGCACGGCCGTCTTCGCCGAAGGCGACCTCGCGGTCACCGGCGCCTATCGCGGCAGCATCGATTCCTCGTCCGGCCATGACGGCGCTCCATTCCCTCGTCCGGCCTTCGACAGCGGCTGGTTCACGATGGCGCCGAAGCAGGAGCGCGTCCTCGAGCACGGCATCGGCGGCGACCCCGACGACTACGTCGTCGATCTGCAGTTCCTCGACCCCTCGCTGGGCCGCAACAATCTGGGTCTGGGCGGTGACGTACGCCCGACCGGCAACAACTACGGCGGCTTCTACCGCCAGCTGACGAATGCCTCGATCTCGGTCGATCGCATGGACGATGCCGCCAGCGGCGCCCAGATGCGCGTGCGCATCTGGGTGGTGCAGTGACCGCCGCTCACCAGCGCGCGCGGTTGGCGCGGATGAAGTCGTCCAGCGAGGTCGGCGGCCGATCGCCCGTACAAGCTGGAGAATTGACGTAACTCCAACTATCGTGACTCACGGTCGGGGACGTTCCTGAAAAGATGAAAAGACGAGTGGACGGTTTCTTGTAAGGGTTTCTTTTCATCTTTTCAGGAACGTCCCCGTGATTTTCTCTGCCCCGTACGGAAGTCGCTGAGGGTGTGGTAGTTCAACGGCACGCCTCCGCGCAGCCATACGACCTGCAGAGGTCAGACCGCGGCTGAGCCTGCTGGCCCTGCGGTCACAATGTGAGATCGGCGTTGCCTGCAGCCGCCGACAGGTGACCGGTGGCACCTATCTCCGCGAACAGCTCGCTGCTGGTGCGCAACTCGCTCGCGCTAGCTGCCTCGTCTCCCGCGAGTCGCGCGACCTCGGCGAGCTCGAGGTGGATGAACGGTTCGTAGACGCGCGCCTCGGTCGCGCGCGCGAGCGCCGCCGCCGTCTCCAGCGCCTTGCGTACGGCTCGCTGCTTGTGCACGCCTTCGGCCCGGACGAGGACCCGCGCCATGACGAGGTGCGCCCGGCATTCCTCCACCTTCACGCCGCGCCGGTGCGCTAGCTCGATTGCCTCGCGAGCGAGCGCGAGCGCCACCCGGTGATTGCCCATCGAAGAGTGTACATCGGCGAGGTCGGCGACGATGCCCGCTTCGATCTCGCATCCGATTCTCTTCGCCTGGGAGATCTCGCGCGACTTCTCGAAAGCGTCGACCGCTTCTGCCCACTCCTCGCGGAGGGCGTGGGCGCGTCCAAGATGCGCAAACGCAACGACCTGCGAGAAGAAACTCCCGGTCCGCTCCGCGATCTCGAGTCCGCGGTGGGCATGTTCGAGCACGTCCGTTGTTTCGCCACTGGCTCGGGCGAGGACGACGATCCACCCGTGGATCCATCCTCGAACCTCCGAATCGGCGTGTTCGGCTGCAAGCTCGAGCGCCGCGTCGAGTGCCGCCCGAGCTTCGGCAAGCTCCCCCAACTGGCCGAGCAGGTGGCCGCGCAATGCGGTCAGGAAGACGAACGGGTCGATCCCGGCGAGCTCGGCGCTGCGAGTCGGCTCTCGCCCATTCTGCGAGAGCGCCTCCTCGGCGATCGCCAGCGATTCCCGCAGCTGCCCGGCCGCCGCCCCAAAGTACGCGAAAGCCATCTTGAGACCCAGCTTGAGATCTGCATTCCCCGCGTCCTCCGCAAGCTGCGTCGCTTCGCGAACGTTCTTCAACGACTCCTCGACGTAACCGGCCATTCCGCGAACGACCGCGTAGGCCAAGTACGCTGTGGCCAGAGCCTCCTTGCTCTCGTTCCGCTGCGCAAGATGTCGGGCCTCCTCGAAGAGCGTTCGCACGTCTTCTTCGGCAATACCGAGACGCCAGCTCAGGTTCAGCATCTGAATCGGTGCGAGCAGGCGCAACGGAAGCGTGTCAGCAGCGCCGTCGTCACGGGCGAGGAGCGCGCGAACCTTCTGCCAGTGACGGTACGCTTCGGCCGGATCGTCGGATCCCACCCACCTCGCGGCACGCGCGTACCAGTCCGCCGCGGCCCGTTCGTCGCCGGCGCTCTCGCGGTGGTGAGCGATCACAGCCGCCTGGTCGTCGGCCCCCGGGTGAAGCTCCTCGATGATCCGGCCGACCTCCGCGTGAAGCTGCTGGCGGCGCGGCGCGAGTTGCGTACGATACGCCGCCTCCTGCGTCGGGGAGTGGCGAAAGGTATAGAGCGCCTCCGCGCCGCGGCCCGACGGCGACAACAGCTGCGTGTCGCAGAGCACCTCGAGGGCGGCGCGAAGTTCCGCCTTCGAATAGGGAACGATCCTCTGGAGGACCGCCAATGAGAACTCCTTCCCGATGACCGCAGCCGTTTGCAGGACGACCTTCTCCCGTTCCTTCAGGGCGTCGATGCGCGCATCGAGCACCGCCTGGACCGTCGCCGGGATCTCGATTTCCTCGACACGTCGCTCGGCTCGATAGCTCCCCGTGTGCCCCGTGAGTTCACCACTCGCTTTGAGCGAGCGGATCGCCTCCTCGACGAAGAACGGATTGCCGGCACTCCGCTCGGTGATGCGCTGAGTGAGGTTGTGGACGGAACGATGGCCGCCGAGCAGCTCACCCACGAGCCTCAGGATCGCCGCCGGCGCGAGCGGCTCGAGGGACATCTCCTGGAAGCCCGTGCGTTCGTGCCAGGGCGGCCGGTAGTCGGGACGATAGTTCATGATCAGGAGCGTCCGCGTCCCGGCCAATCCCGAGACGAGTTGGTCGAAAACGGCCTCGCTTCCCCGGTCGAACCATTGCAGGTCTTCGCCGACGATGACGATCGGCTCGTGAGCGCTGCGGACGCGCAAGAGATCCTTCAGCAGCCGGACCACCTGGCGGCGTCGCGCCTCCGGATCGATCCGTGGGGCGGGATGAGCGGTCTCGGACACCCGCAGCAGCTCGAACACGAACGGCAATGCGTCGCGCCACGACTCACCGAGGAGGTTGAGTCGGCCGGCGACCTTCTCACGTACCGCCGCGGCGGCGTCGTGCTCTTCAACGTCGAAGTAACCGCGTAAGAGCTCGATGACTCCCAACAGCGGGACCGTCCGCCCGTGCGGCACTCCGCGAGCCTGCAGGACGCAGACTCCGCGGGAACGACACTGCGCGGCAAACTCCCAGAAGAGCCGGCTCTTGCCAAAGCCGGCCTCCGAGACCACGCCGACTGCGTGGCCGTTTCCCGAGACGGCGTCCTCGAGGCTCTCTTCGAGCCACGTCATCTCCGCCTCTCGTCCGACGAAGGGCGACAGACCTCGGGCAGCCGATTGGTCGAACCGTGTCCGCGCCGCGCCCACCCCCTCGAGCTCAAAGACCCGTAGGCTGTGTCGCTCGCCCTTGACGGAGAACTTTCCGAGGTCCTTCAGCCGGAAGAATCCGGACACCAGCGCTGCCGTGCCGCGAGTGAGATAGATCTTTCCGGGCTCGGC
The DNA here is from genome assembly GCA_963721115.1 of uncultured bacterium. Taxonomy (GTDB): domain Bacteria; phylum Desulfobacterota; class Binatia; order HRBIN30; family CADEER01; genus CAVRIA01. Next base: position 293,909 of record CAVRIA010000005.1, on the reverse strand, counting down.
GAGTGACTCCATGCGGCTGGCGAGGCCGACAGTGTGTCCTTGGGCCGTATAGTCCATACGCAAGTCGTCTCCGATGCGACCAACGACGACCTCGCCGGAGTTGAGACCCATGCGGACCGCGAAGTTGAGGTGTCTCGTGCTGCCGGAGATCGGCGGAGAACGTGGCCAGCTCTTCCTTCAGGTGAAGTGCGGCAAAGCAGGCGCGCTGCGCGTGATCCTCATGAGCGATCGGCGCTCCGAAGAGCGCCATGATCCCGTCCCCCGTGTACTGGTTGACGGTCCCTTCGAACCGATGCACTCCGGCGGACAGGGTCTCGAAGAAACGATCGAGCATCTCGTGCCAGGCCTCGGGGCCGACGCTCTGCGCGAGCGCCTGCGACCCTTTCACATCGGCGAAGAGCACCGTCACTTGCTTGCGTTCTCCCTCGAGCGCGGCGCGGGGGGTGAGGATCTTCTCCGCGAGGTGGGGTGATGTATACGCAGCGGGCGAGCGGCTCGGCCGATCGGGTGACGCCTCACTCAACGGTCGTCCGCACATCCGACAGAATCGCGACCCCGGCAGATTCGGGGTACCGCACGAGGTGCAGGTGGGGCCGAGCCCCGCGCCGCACTCGGTGCAGCAGAGGATCTCGTCGCTACTTCGCGCGTTGCACTTCGGACAAAACATCTCACGAACCGTATACCCAACCGCGCTGCCGATCTACGCGCTCCGCGCGTGTGCGGCGCGATAAGGGGCGGGGCCTGCCGAACCTGACCTGAAACTCACCCGGCTGCGCTCGGGTTCGTAGGCGCAGGCGAAGGCTCGGGCTGAGGCTGAGGATTCGCTTGCCCAAGCCTGAGCCTGAGCCTGAGCCTGAGCCTCACCGAGCCGCGAAGCGGCCCCGCGGGTGACGTCGACGTCCTGGCGGCGTTTGCGTGATATACCTCTTAGAGGTATAGTAACCCGGTGTGGCGATCCAGAGTTTTGCTAGCCCAAAGGTGGAGCGCTTCTTCGCCGCGGGCCGGCCACCAAGAGGTGCTGGCTGGGCGAGTGTGGGGCGGATCGTTGCCAGAAGGCTCGATATGCTCGCCTACGCCCAGTTGCTGACCGATCTGGCTTCACCGCCCGGGAACCGCCTCGAGGCCTTGAAGGGAGATCTCGCCGGCCGTTACAGCATCCGAATCAACGATCAGTGGAGAGTGATCTTCCGCTGGACCTCCGCGGGCCCGGCGGATGTGGACGTGTGCGACTATCACCGAGGAAGCCGATGACCAGACGACGCCAACCAACGAGCCCAGGCGAGATCCTGCGGGAGGAATTCTTGCTGCCGCTCGGGATGACGCAGAAGCAACTTGCCGACCACCTGGGCTGTGACCTCAAGGTTGTCAACCGCGTCGTCAACGGGCGGACGTCGGTGACCGCCGAAATGGCGCTCAAGCTCGGCGCGACGTTCCGAACCACGCCGGAATTCTGGCTCAACGCGCAAAAGGCCGTCGATCTCTACCGGGCGTCGAGTCGGGTGACTCGATTGCCGCCCCCCTTGCTCAAAGCCAGCTGACCCGCGGAGAAGCGGGGTCCGAAGCGCTCGACATGGCCGCAGTTCACACGGCCGCTGAGAAGGGAGCAGCCGATCTTCGTGCCTTCCTCGCTGCCGTGAAGCCTGCATCGTTCACCGACCGGGGGTCAAGGTGTCGCCGGTATCAACTCGTCCAACTCGCCGCTACGTCCCGAAAGCGCCGACACCTCGGACACCGATGAGTTGAGGTCTGCAGGGAAGTCTCGGAAGCCGGGCGCGCCTCACGGCGTCGCGCCGAGCGACTGGAGCAGTTGGCGCGGGGCCGGATCTTCGGGGGCGAGGGCGGCGAGATCGGTCGCCCAGCGGCGGGCGGCGTCGCTGTCCCCGGCGTCGCGGCTGATCGTCGCCAGCGCCCATAGGATCTGCTGATCGGCCGGGTGGCGCTCGTGCGCCGCCTTCAGGGTCTCGAGAGCGGAAGAGGTCTCGCCCGCCGAGTGCAGGGCGATGCCCAGAACGTACGCGTAGCGCGCGTCCGCGGGGTCCAGGGTCGCGGCGCGGCGCAGCTCCTCGATGGCATCCTGGTTGTGCTTCTCGCGCACCAGCAGGAGGCCGAGGGAGTGATGCAGGGCGGCGTCGTCCGGTGCGACCGCGAGGCCCTGGCGCAGAACGCGCTCGCCGTCGGCGTCGCGCTTCTCGATGCGATAGAGGTCGGCCAGGTTCACGTACGCCGGGGTGAAATCGGGCCGCATTCGAATCGCCGTCCGCAGCTCCAGCTCCGCCTCCTTGCGGCGCCCGCGCTGGGCGTAGAACGTGCCGAGGTTGGTGTGCGACTCGGGTCGGTCGGCGTCGACCTCCTGCGCGGCGACGTACTCCGCCAGACCGCGATCGAGCTGCGAGCGCAGCGCCGGCGGCACGGTGTCGCCGGAGACGGCGGCGAGCTGATGCGCCGCCTCGATGCGCACGGCGCGTATCGGATCCGAGAGCAGCGGCCCCGCGAGCGGCAGGCGCTGCGGCACCGGCAGCGGCTCCAGGGCAGCGACCGCGGCCCGGCGAACCAGCGGATCGGAGTCGCTCAGGCCGACGTGCACCACCGGGAGCAATGCGGGCGTCAGATAGCCCGACAGAAGCGAGAGGGCGGTGGCGCGGGCGAGGCCCGGCTGCGAACCGTCCCGGATGAGCCGCGCCAGCAGATCCGCGGCCCGCGGCGAATCGTTGCGGCCGGCGTAGAGCGCCTCGGCGTAGGTCTGATAGCCGGCGGGGGTGTGCCCGTACCACTCGCGAACCTTGCCCGCGGCCCATTCGGCGCTCTTGTCCGCGTGACACTTGTTGCAGGCGTTGGGCGTGCCCAGCGTCACGCTCAGGTCCGGCCGCGGGATGCGCAGGCTGTGATCGCGGCGCGGGTCGACGACCATGTACGTCGTCGTCGGCATGTGGCACCCGACGCAGGTCGACCCGGGCGAGCCCGGCGGATGGAAGTAGTGGCTCTTGGCGTCGTACTTGGTCGCCTCGTGGCAGCGGGTGCACAGGCCGTTGCCCGAAGCGCGCAGGGCCAGGCTGTGGGGGTTGTGGCAGTCGCTGCAGACGACGCCGCTGTGCTGCATCTTGCTCTGCAGAAACGACCCGTACTCGTACACCTCGCCCTCGATCTGACCGTCGGCGTGGTAGAGCCCGGGAGTCAGGAGCACCGGCAGGTAGGAGTCGAGCAGCGGCTGGCCGGGAGTGAAGTCGTCCGAGATGGCGCTGCGGCGCGAGTGACACGGAGCGCAGACTTCGATCTGGTTCGTTCGCGGCGGCGTGGCGAGGCTGGCGTTGCCGGTCTTGGGATCCATCACCCATCGCGCCGCCGTCGTCTCCGCCAGGTGGACGAGCAGTCCGTCGCCGCCGTCTTCCGTCTTCCCCTTCGCGTGTGCCTTCGCCCATGCCACGTGGCGCGAGCCGGGCCCGTGACAGGCCTCGCACGACACGTCGATCTCCGACCACTTCGTGTCATAGCGGTCCGACCGCGCGTCGTAGTTCTTCTTCAGGTTGGTCGAGTGGCAGGTGGCGCAGGTGAAGTTCCAGTTCTGTTCGGCCGCGGTCCAGTGCAGGGGATCGCCGTGCGAGATCTTCTCGTCGGGGTAGAGGTGGAACCAGCGCTGGCCGCCCTGCGCCTTGGGGTGGGAGTCCCAGGCGATGGTCAGACATTGCAGGCGGCCACCCGGGAAAGGGACGAGGTACTGCTGCAGGGGATCGACGCCGAAGGTGTACGCGATCTCGAAGTCCGCCAGGGCGCCATCCGGTCCGTCGGTGTGGACGAAGAACTTGCCGTCCTTTTTGAAGAAGCGCGAGGTGATGCCGAAGTAGGTGAACTCGGCGCCGTCGAAGTTGCCGAGCACCGACTTGTCGTCCGCCCTCTCCATGGCGCGGTCGTGATGCGAGCCCGACCACAGCCGCGCTTCCTTTGGATGGCAGCCGATGCACTCGCCTCGGGTTACATAGGTCGGGCTCTCCGCGCTCGGGGTGGGAGGCGGTTGTGCGGCGGAACGATCGGGAGTCTTTGCGGCCGCGCAGGTAGCGGCCACGATGCACAGGAGCAGAAAGGCAACCGTTGGCCGGGCGGCGATTCCGAAGATCGTGGAACGCATCGTCTTGACCGCTACCTGACCCGAGTATCCTCGATCGCGCAAGATCGTTTCAGCTCGGCCGCCGGCCTTTCGGCCCACGTCCGCGGACGATCCTGTCGTAGATGGGGGCGGGAAGGATCCAGCCCAGGCGAACGAAGGTGAGAAGCGAGGTGGGGAAGGCGTAGTACGACCGGCGGGCGAGGATGGCCCGGTGGATGATCCGGGTGGCGTCCTCGAGCTCGACCTGAAAGGGGCGGCGTTTCTTGCCGGGCTTCACGCGCACGAAGCCGGGGGCGATGACGGAGACGTCGACGCCGCGCGGGCGCAGGTCGATGCGCAGGCTCTCCATCATGTTGGTCAGGCCCGCCTTGGCGGCGGAGTAGGCGGCGGCGCCCGGCAGACCGCGATAGGCGGCGAGGCTGCCGATGGCGACGAGATGTCCGGCGCGTCGCTCGAGCATGCCGGGCAGGACGGCCTCGATGCAGTTGGCGACGCCGATCAGGTTGAGGTCGACGACGGCGGCAATGTGGGCGGCGGTGAAGTCGTCGACATTCGTCGGCTCGCCTCCACCGGCATTGGCGACCAGCCTCGTCGCCGGACCGAGGCGATCCTCGGCGTGCCGAACCGCGTCGCGAACGGCCTGCCGGTCGGTGACGTCGCAGGCGATCGCCAGGGCGCGGCCCCCCGAGCGCTCGATCTCTTCGACCAGCGTGTCGAGCAGCTCTCTGCGCCGGGCGGCGAGCGCCACTGCTTCGCCGCCGGCGAGGCGTCGGGCCAGGCTCCTCCCGATGCCGGAGGACGCCCCGGTGATGAAGGTCATGGTCATGTCGGCGAAGACTCCACTCTATCCGATTGGACCAAATACAGGCTCGCGCGCGCGGGACCAAGCGGGGCCGCCTGCGATCCCATCCGTCGTCGCGTCCTTGACGGCCCGACGACCGGACAATACGGAGGTCGTACACGGGAAGGACGGCTCATGGTTCGAATCAGCGTCGACTCCAAGCTCGCGAATGCCGACTCTGCACGATTTTCGGAGGGGAAGTGAGGGAGACGCCCGTGGTCCGAGTTCAGATCGCCGGCGTCTCGACCCTGGAGGAAGCTCGGGAGGCCGAGCGGGCCGGGGCCGATGCGCTGGGCTTCACGGTGCGCCTGCCGACGGGCGTTCACGACGGCCTGACGGAGGCGAAGGCGCGCAGCATCATCGCCGCGCTGCCACCCTTCGTCTCCACCGTGTGCATCACCTACGTGGACAACGCCCGCGAGGCGGTGGAGCTGTGCCGTTACCTCGGTGTCAGTACGCTCCAGCTGCACGGCGCCTTTCCGACCGCCGATCTGCGCCTCCTCAGGGTTGGGCTCCCGCACCTCAAGGTGATCCGGGTCGTGCACGTCGGCGGCCGCAACGCGATCGCCGGGGCCGTCGCGATGCAGCGGCAGGTCGACGCTCTCATCCTCGACACGTTCGACGTCGAGACGGGACAGGGCGGGGCGACCGGCAAGGTGCACGACTGGCAGATCAGTCGCCAGGTGGTCGAGCGCGTTCGCGTTCCCGTCATCCTCGCCGGGGGCCTGACGCCGGACAACGTCGCCGAGGCCGTCCGCACCGTGCGACCCTGGGCCGTCGACGTGCACACGGGCATCGAGAATCCCGACGGCACGCGCAACCTCGTCAAGCTGCGCACGTTCGTCGCCGCGGCGAAGTCCGTGCGGCTCGACTGACCCGGAACTCGCCCGGCTACGCTCGGGCTCGTAGGCAGGGGCAACGGCTGAGGCTGAGGCAACGGCTGAGGCTGAGGCTGAGGCCTGAGGATCGATACGAAAGACCGCGTGAAGCTTTGCCTGAGCCTCAGCCTCTTCCGAACGCTTCTTCAGGCCGAAGGATCCAAAGCGAGATCGCCGTACAGCTCGCTTCGCAGATCGATCGCGAGGTTGGTGCCGTCGAGACGCAGGTGCCGCGGATTGTAGTCGTGATGGTGAACCGCCAGGACGATCTCTCCGGGCCGCGCGGCCGCCGGCGTGGCGAACCCGCCCAGGCCCGCCTCGTCGGTGAAGACCTTCGCGATCGGGGAGGCGCCCGGTCCCTGCACGAGCACCTCGGCGCCAGCGACGGGCGGCTTCTCCCCTGAAACGTCGGCGTCGTTGTCGAGCACCAGGACGCGAGCGGTGCGTCCGTCCGCAGCCATCTCCACTTGCACGTCGAGGTCGCGCAGCCAGATCAGCGGTTCGCCGATGACTGTCTTCATGCCGATGCGCTCGGGATGGCGCGCCGGATCGGCCTTCAGGGAAACGTCCTGCGCGGCCATGCCGTGATCGCTGGTGAAGACGAACAGGGTCGACTCGAGCAGGCGCTTTGCTTCCAGCATGTCGAGGACGCAGCCGAGTCGACGGTCGGTCTCCGCGATCGCCGTGCGAAGCCCGTCGCCGTGCGGGCCGTAGCCGTGACCGGCGCCGTCGGTCAGCGTGAACTCGTGAGCGACGAGCACCGGCGGCGCGTGCGACGGGTCGTCGAACAGGACCATCAGCTGGGCCATGCCGCGCGAGTCGAGGACCGCCTCGCGGTAGACCGCTTCGTGTCCCTCCGCCTGGTAGCGGGGGCTGATCTCCGCCGCGTACTCCGCGGTCAGGGCCTTGAGGCGGTCTCGCGGGCCGACGACGCGGCCTTCCAGGGCGGCGTGATCGGCGCCGCGCCCCTGCGGCTCGTGAATGTTGGCCGTGAAAGCCGCCGGGCCGAGGACCCGGTGGAACGCTTCGTACAGGGTCTCCACTCCGCCTCCGAGGTACTTCTCCGTCCTCATTGCCTCGGCCTGCGGCACCAGAGCGCGCCGCGTCTCGCGCTCGTAGTACGTCGGGTTGACGATGTCGTGATGGCCGCACCAGGCGCCGGTGAAGATCGTGCTGTGACTCGGCCAGGTGATGGTCGGGAAGTTGACGGTCGAGCCGAAACGGAAGCGCGCGCCACGGTCGAGAATGCGGCGCAGGTTGGCGATCGCCGGGTCGTTGCGATCCAGCAGGTACTGCAGCTCGGAGTTGCTCAGGCCGTCGAAGATCGCGAAGTAGACCAGCGCCGGCGAGCCGGGGCCGGGCGATTCGGCGGCTGGAGAGTCGCGGTCGAGGATCTCTTCCAGCACCCGCCCGTCCTGCCGCCGCAGATAGACGTCCGGCTCCACGCCTCGTTCGGTCGCCGTCCGCCCGCTCCAGTCCTTGCCGTCGATGAAGGGAAAGCCCATCAGGCGGCAAACCGTCGGCGCGATGTCGACGTGGCGCGGCGCCGTCTCGTAGAGGCCGGGTCGGATCCCTGGTCCGGCGAAGGCGAGCGGCGCGCGCGACTGCACGACGTCGAGCGCTCCGTGCTGGCCGGGCTGCAGGCCGAACGCGTAGCACTTCGGGCTGACGGCGATGTCCGGCGCGTAGGGGCTGTCGAACAGCTGCGCGATTCGTTCGTAGGCGTGCGGGTAGGTGAGCTGCGACGGCTCGATGAAGGCGCGGTTGACGTCCTCGGTCGGATGTTCCGACGCCCGGGCAGCCGCCAGCTCCTCCCCGCAGGTGGCGACCGCGGCGTGGCTCTGCGCCGCGATCGGGTTCTCGCCGATTTGCTCGACGATCTCGAAGCGGGGGGCGCCATCGGCGGCGAATCTCTGGAAGCGGACCAGGCCGCGCGCCGCCCACACCTCGTAGGTCGAGCCGCGGCAGGTGATGACCAGATCCACCTGATCGGCGACCTGCGGATCGCGCAACAGCGCCAGGATGGCGCGATTCCCCGATTCCTCCTGATTGTGGTCCAGCCCCTGTCCGCCGCGCCGCTCGGGACCGAGAACGCCGTTGCCGCCGTCTTCCATGCCCGCTCTCTACCGCGGCCCCGAAGAGCGGGCAACGACCGCCGCAGGGACCGATTTGGAATCCGCTGAATGCCGCGGGCTAGAGTGCGCGCAGCATGAGCGAACCGAAGTACGCCCTGGCTCCGCTGTTCGGTCCCGGCCGAGACGAGATGGTGAGCCACACGCCTCATGCCCACTACCTCGGCATCAAGGTCGTCGAGACCGGCCCGCGCTTCTCGGTCGTCCGTCTGCCCTATCGCCCGGAGCTCGTCGGCGACCCGGCTCGGGGCGTGGTCTTCGGCGGCGCCATCACCACTTTGCTCGACCACTCCTCCGGACTGACCATCGCCTGCTCGCTCGAGGAGCTGCGCGCCATCGCCACGATCGACCTGCGCGTCGACTATCTCCGCGCCGCCGAGCCCGGAGTCGATCTCTACGCGCGCACCGAATGCTACCGGCTGACGCGCAACGTCGCCTTCATTCGCGGCGTCGCCTACGAGCGCAGTCCGGAGCAGCCTTTCGCCAGCTGCCTGGGGACCTTCATGCTGGGGGCGAACACCGCCGGTAGCCCGTTCAGCAGGCTCGTCGAGTCGGGCGGGAGCGAGAAGCCGTGAAGCGGATTCTCGATGCCATTCCCTACGCCCGCTTCCTCGGCGTCGACGTCGAGCGAAACGACGGGGTGCTGGAGTGCGTCCTGCCGTTTCGCCAGGAGATCGTCGGCAACGCCCGGCTGCCGGCGATTCACGGAGGCGTTCTCGGCGCCTTTCTCGAGCTCACGGCGTTGCTGCGGCTGATCGACGAGAGCGGCGGCGAGCGTCTTCCCAAGCCGATCAACTTCAGCATCGACTACCTGCGCACGGCCGGTCCGGCGACGACCCGCGCCCGGGCGGACATCTTCAAGCTCGGGCGGCGCGTCGCGAACGTTCACGTCATTGCCTGGCAAGACGATCCGTCGCGCGTGGTGGCGGCCGGGAACGGCAAATTCCTGGTCTGATCGCGAACCGGCGAAGGGCCGCATCGACCGGTCAGGCAGACGCGGCCGGGAGCAGGGCCGCGATGTCCTTCACTCCCAGATCGCCGACCTCTTCGGCGAAGGCGTCCGCGCCGGCGGCGGCGAGGCGCGGGCGCGGCGTGGAGGTGAGGACGGCGACGGCCATCATGCCGCCGCGCTTCGCGGCTTCGATGCCGTGAACGGAATCCTCGACGACGACGCAGCGCACCGCGGGTATGTCGATGCGCCGCGCGGCGTTCGAGAACGCTTCCGGATCCGGCTTGCCGCGGCTGACGTCCTCGGCAGCGACCGCGGCGTCGACGAGAGCGCCGGCGCCGATCCGCTCCACGATCAGGCAGACGTTCTCGCGCGGCCCGCTCGAGGCCACCGCGACCGCGAAGCCTTCCCGCTTCAGCTCCGCGAGCAGGTCGGGAATCCGCCGGTAGATGCGAATCCCACCGCGCCGGACGAGGTCGCGGTAGATCTGCTCCTTGCGCTCGCCCAGAGCCGCCACCCTGCCGGCAGACGTTTCGCCCAGCCAGGTCGGTACGATGCTTTCGTTGCGCTGGCCGAAGGTGCGTTCGAACAGCTCGCGCGTGAAGGGCACGCCGATTTCATCGCCCAGCTGCTGCCAGGCGTGGAGGTGCGCGGCGCCGCTGTCCACCAGGACGCCATCGACGTCGAAGATCACTCCTCGTTTCGACGGCATGTTCGATCGGATGGGCCGAGCGGCGTCCCACCCGCCGCGGCGCCGGGCCTCAAAGGATCTCGTCGACGCGCTCGGAGGGGCGGGCGATCACCGCCCGCTCGCCACGAATCACCACCGGGCGTTGCATCAGCTCGGGATGCCTCAGCAGCAACGCGATGACCTGCTCGCGCGTGGTGTACTCGTTCTCGTCGAGTCCGAGCTCCTTGAAGCGCTTGTCCTTGCGGACCAGCTCGGCAGGCGGGTCGGCCAGGAGGTCGAGAATGCGCTCGAGCCCGGCCCGGTCCGGAGGGGTCTTCAGATACTCGATGACGTCGTGATCGACATCGCGCTCGCGCAGGATCTCGAGCGCGCCGCGCGATTTGCCGCACGCCTGGTTGTGGTAGATCGTCACTTGCGCCATGGCCGCCTTCGTACAGGAAGGGGGTGGCCGGCGCAACGCGACGGCGCGGCTCGGCTCGCCGGCCTCCAGTCGGTCGGATGGCGTTCTTGCCGCCGTCTTCGCGCTTGTGGTCTAAGTACCCCGTTTCACAATTGCGGCAACGCATCTTGCGAAGGTTCCTTCTCCCGGATGGGAGAAGGTCAGGATGAGGGGGATGAAATTGATCCTCTCCCATCCGGCAAAGGAGGAATCATGGCCCGACTTCCCTACGTAGATCCCGCCACGGCGGCTGAAGACGTGCGCTCCACGCTCGAAGCCCTTCCCATCCAGCTCAACATCTTCCGTATGATGGCGCACGCGCAGACCAACCTGCGTCCCTTGCTGCGTCTCGGCACCTCGGTCCTCACCCAGCAGAAGCTCGATGCACGGCTGCGCGAGCTGGCGATCCTGCGGGTGGCCCGGCTCTCCCATGCCGAATACGAGTGGGTACAGCATGTGCCGATCGCCAAGGCCACCGGCGCCACGGACGGGCAGATCGAGGCGCTGGCGCGCGACGACATCGCGGCCGACTGTTTCGACGAGACCGACAGGCTCGTTCTGCGCTTCACCACGGAGGTGGTCCGCGACGTCGGGGCCTCCGAAGGCACGTTCGCCGAAGCGGCGCAGCGCCTCACCCCGCAAGAGATCGTCGAGCTCATCCTGGCGATCGGGTTCTACATGACGATGGCGCGGCTGATGGAGACCACGGGCATCGACTTGGAAGCGGCGGGCGGGGGTACTGTCTATGAACATGCGAAGAAGCAAGGCGATCGGCATTCCTGATCTTCCCGGCATGATCGAGCCAGTTCGCGCTTCGACGAACGGGAGATCCGGGGTATAGGCAGATGACCGAATGCGGAAATGAGGGAGGGCACTGAATGACAGAAAACCCTTGGGCGCGGGAGACTCGGCACTCGTTTCCGTTGGGCGCGCTCGCCTGTGCTCTCTGGCTCGCCTTGCCGGCTTCTGCGGGGTCGGCGCAGACGATAGCGATCGGACAGGCGGAGACTCAGCCGGGACAGAGAGTATCAGTGCAGGTCGTCTTGAACACCGACGGCCAAGAGATCGCCGGCACGCAAAACGAGATCTCCTTCGACCCCGCAGCTCCAATCGCGGCAACCGCCTCGGGCCGCCCCGATTGCCGGCGCAACGCCGCGATCGACAAGGGGGCGACCTCGTTTTCGTTCCGGCCGAACGGCTGTTTCGAGTCGGGAACCTGCACCGGCGTAGAGGCCTTTGTCTTTGCTCTGGACAATTCGGATCCCATTCCGACCGGATCGGTGCTGTATACGTGCGACATTGCGGTTGGCGAGAACGCCGACGGCACGTATGCGCTTCCCTGCTCGAACCCCCTGGGCTCGAGCCCGGGCGGCGATGCGGTTTCGATTTCCTGCACGGATGGTCTGGTCTCGGTGGGCGGCACCGTACCGACGAGCACTCCGGTACCTACGGCAACTCCGCAGGTCCCCTGCCTCGGCGACGGTGACGGAGACGGGCGAGTCACGATCGGCGAGCTCATCAAGGCGGTCAACAACTCGCTGAACGGCTGCCCCTGAAAACGGCGCCGGCGCGACTTTCGGATTTAACCTTCCTGCCGGCCGGTGCGTCTCACCGGTCGAAAGGGAGGTTCGCATGAAGCCAGTCAGTCTCGCAGTCCTCATCGCCGGAGCGGCTCTCCTGTTGTCGGCGTCCGCCGCTCATGCCGGTCCAATCGTGCGCCGCCATCATCGCCAGGACGCGCGCATCACCCAGGGAGTGCAAAGCGGCAGCCTGACTCCTCGAGAGGCTCACTCCCTGCACAAGCAAGAGGGGGCGATCCACCGAGCTCGTACCCGGGCCCTGTCGGATGGGCACATCGGCCCGGTCGAGGCGAGGCGAATCACGTCGGCCCAGAGCCGCGCCGGCCGGCACATCTATCGCCTCGAGCACAATGGCTGGACGGCTTCGCGGTGAAGAGGGCGCACGGGGCGACGCAGTGCCTCCGCTGATCGGTCCTTGCGCCGCCTCGCGCCGCCCGAGCCCTCTTTCCGTTCATGCCCAAACGAGCTTTTCGGGAGGCGATCCACGGGGTACGGTCCACTACCGTGGACCCGAGCGAGGAAGCGCTGATCGAGGGAACGCTGGCCGGACGCCGGCAGGACTTCGACACCCTGATCGAGCGGCACCAGAAGGCTCTGTACAGCTTCATCCTGGGCCGGACGAGAGACCGCGCCGTGGCGGACGAGATCGTACAGGCAGCTTTCGTCCGGGCGTACACCCGCCTATGCGATTTCCGGGGACGTTCGAGCTTTCGCACCTGGCTGCATCAGATTGCGCTGAACCTCTGCCGCTCGCACTACCGCAGCGGCCGGCGGCGCAGGGAGGTCGCTCTCGATGACGTGCCGGACCCGGCGTCGCCGGTTGCGGGGAACGCGGGCGAAGGCGCCGCTTTGCGCGCCAGTCTCGACGAGTACGTGCAGCGACTGCCGCCGCGCCAGCGCAGCGTGCTCGGTCTGCGTGTGTTCGGCGACCTTTCCTTCAGGGACATTGCGCGCATCGAGAGAATCTCGGAGAACGCGGCCAAGGTGAACTATCATCACGCGGTGACGCGGTTGAAGAAATGGCTATCCTCGGACGACTCGTGAAGAGCTGGCGACACCGGCGCTATGCGGCGCGGCTGGTCGACTACGCGGACGATCGCCTGCCGGCGGCGGAGCGACAGCAACTCGCCCACCACATCGAGGGATGCGCCGATTGCGGAGCATCGTTCGATGCGCTGCGGTCGGTTCCGGACCGCCTTCGGGCCAGTGCCGTCGAGCCCGACGAGGCGTTCTGGCGGCGGCAGAGGCAGGACATCATGGGGGCGATTCGCGACCTGCCCGATCCGGCGGCGGAAGAGCCCAGGGCTCGCGTCGTGCTGGACCTGCGTCTCGCCCTGCCCGTCGCGGTCGCCGCGGCGATCGCGATTGCCGGATATCTGTCCCTGTCGAGGCCGGCCCAGCCGGTTTCCGACGTGGCCCTGCGGCTCGAGTACCTGCAGCCGGACTCGACCATGGTGCTGGCGGAGGTGGCGGACATGCTGGTCCCGACCCAGGATCTCGCCGCCGACCTCGACCTCTCGGACGGTGCCGCGCTCGGGGCGGTGGTGCGGGAAGGCTGGGCGGTGCCCGGGAGCGCGACCGCTCCCGCCGATCTCGAAGGCCTGAGCGACGAGGACCTGGAGACCCTGGCCGGATTCGTCGGATGACTCCAAGGAGAAAGAAAATGACGCTGATGAAACGTTACTTTTGGTTGGCTTTGCTGCCGCTCTTCGTTTTGCCGTCGTCGGCGCACGGGCAGACTGGGGGTCGCTTGCGCGAGCGCGCCCGCACCTTCCTCGTTCTGCGCTTGACGGATGCGCTGGATCTCACCGACGAGAAGGCGTTGCAGGTCAGCCACATCATTCAGGACTCGGAGAACAAACGTCGCGAGCTTCGACAGCAGCGCGCCGAGGTGGAGAAGGAAGTGCGCGCCGCGCTGCAAGGCGGAAAGGTGGACGCAGAGCGCGCCAAGCAGTGGTTGGGGAAGGTCAATCAGATCGACGAGCAGCTGGCACTCCTGCCCGAGAAGGCATTCCAAGAGGTGCAGAAGATCCTCACGCCCGAGCAGCAAGCCAAGCTCATTCTGGCGCGACCGGAGATCCAGAGCCAGGTTCGCGGAGCGCTTCAGCGGCGTCTTCGGGAGCGGATCGAGAGCCGCACCGGAACGGCGCCCGAGCCTTGAGGCGACGTGATCCCCTCATTTCTCCCGGCGCAGCCGGGCTGAGCGTCGTCAGGCTGGAAGTCGGGTTGCGAGTTGGTCTGGCGCGCGGCGCTCGAGGTGGAGCCGGCGCACCGCCACGTCGCCCAGGAATGCCAACATCGCCAGCGGGATGAGTAGACTGTCCAGCGGGTAGAAGGACAGTCGCGAACCTTGCGGGCGGTCGACGAGCTCGCGTGCCGTGGGATTGATCTTGCCTCCGGTGGCCTGGGTGAGCTGCGTCAGAAGGCTCATGTTCGGCTCGGAGCGCTGCTGCTCTTCCTGCGGCTCCTCGTCGGCGTCGGGAATCGTGATCAGCTCCGTGCGTTCGGAAACGTCGCGCAGAGGATTCCGCTGTACGATCGTCAGCGGATACTGTCCGCCGGGAAGGTCCGGGGTCACGGCGCGGAAGAGGCGCGGCTCCTGGGGCGCGAGAAGGATCTTCCGGCTGGTGTCGTCGTCGACCTGGAGCCGGGCCACGAGCACCGCGTCGTCCGCAGCCGGGCCGAACGTTCTCACGGTCAGCTCGATGGAGCCGTCGCGCCGGTGCGCCTCGACGACGTATTCGTCCTCGGTCTCGGTGCGCGCCGTCCACCGCGTGAGCTGCGACCAGAACTTCGAGAACTCCGTCCATCCGAGCCACGCCTCGGCGTCGTCGGAGGGGCTGGCGGCGTAGGCGGCGACGCGCCCGAGGCCGTAGTGCCATATGGCGAGAAGCGGGTCGCGTCGTTCCAGGCGGTTGATGCTGAGGAGAACCTCCGCGCCCTCCTTGGGGCGTGCGTAGGCATAGCCAGCCAGAGGCGGCATGTCGCTCTCCTGGATGCCCCGCAACACCTGGCTGCGGCTGCCGACCTGCGGGAAGAACGCCTCGCTGCCGTGGGAGAACGGGCTCAGCGCACGAGTGGCGTCGCGCAGCATGAGATCGGGCAGCATCTCGGCATTTTCGACGTGGTGAAACTCTCCCCCGGTCTCTCGGGAGATGTCCTGCAGCAGCTGGAGATTCACCGTGTTGTCGCCGATGCGGATGGTGGTGACGCTGATCTTGTCGTGCGAGATGCCGGCGATGAGGTCGCGGTACTCGTCGAGTGCGGCGCGGTTGGTGTCGCCGTCCGTCAGCAGGACCACGTGCCGGCGGCTGACGCGCGACGCGGCGAGCTGGCTCCGTGCCGCGACGAGCGCGTCGTAGAAGTCCGTTCCCCCGTTCTCGACCAGGCGGGGGATCAGCGATTCCAGCTTGGCGCGGTTCTCGCGCAACGGTTCGAGGGGCGAGATCTCGTGCGGCTGCGAGTCGAAGGCGATCACGCCCACGAGGTCCTGGTCCTTGAGCTGTCGGACCACGGCCAGCGCCGCCTCCTTCGCGTAGCGGAGCTTCTCGCCGTCGCGAAGAGTGCCGATTCGACTATTGTACCCCATGCTGTTGGAGCGATCGATGACCAGGAAGAGGGCGAGCGGCTCGCGTGTTCCCCGTCGAGGTCGACGGGGCTCCAGGGTCAAGGGCAGCAGATGCTTCAGTGACGTCTCCAGGAAGCCCTGGTCTCCGAACGTGTTGGCGCCGCCCGCGACGACGAGGCCACCGCCGAACTCGCGGACGTAGCGTTCGAGGGTGTCGAGCGCGGCGCGCGAGATCCCCGAGGAGGTGACGTCTTCGAGGATGACGCCGTGGTAGGTCAGCAGATCTTCGAGCCGGGCCGGAAACTGGTCGGGAGTCGCAACTTCGGGCTCGAAGCCCTTGTGCCGCAGCGCCAGGGCCAGCGGCGAACGGCCCCGCGGCGTGATCAGGAGAACGCGCGTCTTGCCGCGAATCGTGATGCCGATCTCTCGGAAGTTGTTGCCCGGCGTCGGATCGTCCGGCACTTCCAGCCGGGCGCACAGGAGGTGACTGCCCTGCCCGTTGACCTGGGTGGGAAACTCCAGGCTGTTCAGCCCGGGCTGCAGCTCGACGGCCGCGCTGTCGACGATGGAGCCATCGAGCAGAAGGGTGAGGACGGCGGGGCGCAGCTGGCCGCTGTTGTGTGCGACGACGCGCAGGGGGACGACGCTGTCCTCGCCGACGATGGGAGCGATCACGAGCTTGTCCACGCTCACATCTGGATCGTTCCGATGCGGTGGTACAATCGCGTCGAGACGCACCCGGCTCGCGCGCAGCTCGGCGATCTCGTCGCGGGCGTCGCCGCGCGTCTCGTTCCCATCCGTGATCAGGAGGAGCCGGCGCTGCGTGTCGGGCGGGAACAGCGCCACGGCGCCTTCGATGGCGCGGGTGAGATCGGTTGCCGTGAGGGAGCGCGGGGGCGGTAGCTCTCGCAGCGGTGCCGGCGTCGTCGGTCCGCGAACGAGCCGAGTGTCCGCGGCGAACGTAACGACGGCGAGCTGGTCGCCCGGCGCCAGGGCGGACGCCACCTCGTTGAGGTAGTCTTGCTCCCAGGTTCTTCCGCCGCCATCGATGCTCTCCGATACGTCGACGGCGGCGACCACGGTGAGTCGGCTGTCGGGCAGCCGGGCGGTGAGGCGCAGACCGGCGAGTACCACGACGACCGCGACGAAGCAGAAGCTACGCAGCAGAGAGGCACGGGGGCGCCGCGGCTGCCGGCGCAGGTGAAAGAGCGGCACGAAGAGGAGAAGGCCGAGGGCCAGCGGGCGCAGGAATGTGATGCCGATCCCGCCGGGATGGGCGATCAGATAGGAGAGACTCGGCGCGTCCGTCATGTCTCCCTCCGCGAGGAGGCGAACCATTCGACCAGCAGCAGAGCTGCGACGAGCCCGTACAGCCAGAGCCCGACGGGCCGCCCGTTCGCGGATCGCGGTTCCGCCGGATTCTGCCGGCGGCGCTTGGGGACGGAGGCGTGCGCGGAACGTCCGATGTCCGACTCGCCGGGATCGAACAGATTGGCCAGAACGCGCTTTCCGGTGCCGTCGGCGGCGATCCGGTACTCGCCGACGTGGAGGGGCTCCATCAGGAGGGGCTTGCCGGCCGCTACCGTCGTTTCGCTTCCGTCGGGCGCGAAGATCCGGCGCGGGCGATCCGGCAGATCGGGAAAGGCGTGGACGCTACCGGTGCGAAGGACCACCACCGAGTCGTCGCGCGGCGCCATCCAGTCCAGCAGGTTCAGGAAGAACAACAGCAGGTCCAGGCGGTCGGAGCTCAACAGCCGATCAGTGGCGACGTCGAACGCAATGACCGCCGTGCGCCAGCCGGCGTCCTCCCCGGCGAAGGCGAGCGGTACTTCGCGACCGCCGCTGCGAGAGGTGAGAAGCGCGTCGGCCCACGCGGGAGTGTGCAGCAGGCGAGTCCGACGGATAGGGAAGGGCAGCTCCGGACGAAGCGATTCCAGCACCGGGTGATGGTCGTCCCAATCCAGGATCTGGAGATCCTTCGCTTCGCCGGAAGCCGCGAGCCAGCCGCTGTCCGCTACCGGAAACAGGTAGAGGGTCGCGGCCTTGGGCGGAGTGGTGGGCACGAACTGATGAAACAGGATGATGTCGGCGTCCGGAGGCGGTTCGGACGCGTATTGGGCGGGCGTCGTGAACGTCAGCTGGAGGTTCGCCGTGCCGCGAGCGATCCTGGTGAGGTCCGCCTGCAACGGTGAAGGGT
This sequence comes from uncultured bacterium, assembly GCA_963721115.1. Classification (GTDB taxonomy): domain Bacteria; phylum Desulfobacterota; class Binatia; order HRBIN30; family CADEER01; genus CAVRIA01. The sequence continues at coordinate 276,535 of CAVRIA010000005.1, read as the reverse complement.
CGGAGACGACCAATAGGCGGACCGGGTACAGGGGGCGAATCCACCCGTAGGCTCGATTGTCGGCGTCCAGGGCGTCATGGACTTCCAGGTCGGCGCCGAGAATCCCGGAATCGGGAAAGTTTCGGATGGGAAAGCTGCTGGAGGCGCGCGGCTGCAGCGTGAAGCCGCGCCGGTCCAGAACGCGGTCGTCCAGGCGGAAGGTCAGGAACCCGTGCGCTTCCCGATGGGAGAAGTTGCGCACGACCACGCGAGCGCGGGCTTCGCGATAGTCCTGGAACCGTCCTTGATACACCTGCAAGCTCTCGATGCCGAGATTGTCGTCGCTCTCGCCGAAGTGGAACAGTCCGACGCGGTCGCGCGAGGCGGGCTCGATCTGGTCGACCGAGAGGTCGGTGAACACTTCGATGTCGCTCCGCCGGTCGGCTCGAGTCCCGGCGCGCATTGCCATGGCGATCGCCAGATCCATGTTGGTGCCGGTGTCGACCGGTGCGAGATCCTGGAGCTTCCGCAGAAGCGCGGATCGGTCTTGCGTGAAGGGACATACGGCACGTGGATGCTTGGCGACGGAGATCAGCATGGCCTCGTCCTCCGGAGAGAGGGCTTCGATTCGCCGGCGAAGCTCGCTCCGGGCCTGTTCGAAGCGGGTCTGCCGCCCTTCACGAGCCTGCATGCTCGCCGAGGTGTCGAGGACGAAAATTCGGCGTGCCGGCTCCTTGCTCCGCCTGCCGCTGCGCAGATAGGGGCCGGCCAGACCGGTGATCAGTGCTGCGAGGAGCAGGAGCTGGAGAAAGAAGAGCCAATCGGGGCGGAAGCGAGAGGTGCGTACGATCGCCTCGGGAATCGTCTCCCAGAGGAGCAGCGAGGGTACATCGACGTGACGGCGGTGGCGTTCCCACAGGTAGAGCGCGATCAAGACGGCGATCAGTCCCGCGAAGATCCACGCGCTCGGATTGAAAAACCCCATTCCTATTGCAGCAGTCCCGCCCGCGGCATCTCGCGCAGCATACACGTCTCGAGACCGATGGCGGTGTCGACGAGCGCGTAGGTGACGAGATGGCGATCGCACCATGTCTTCAAGCCGGCCAGGTGCTCGTCGAGGGCAGCGGCGTAGCGCTGCCGATGAGTGAAGTCGAGGTCGACCAGCCGTTCGGATCCAGTCTCCGCATCCCGGATGCGCACGCGTCGCGGCAGGTCCTGCGGATCGCGTTCCCGAGGGCCGATCACGCGCAGAGCCGCGACGCTGTATCCGCGCTCGCGAAGGTGTCCGAGCGCACTCTGATAGACCGACGGGCGGACGAGGAAGTCGGAGAGCACGATCGCAACCCCGGGCAGACGCGTGCTTCGCAAATAGGCGGCAATCCCTTCTTCCAGGATCGTCGAGCCGGAAGGTCGGAGAGTCGCCAGGATGGCTTGAAGATCCGGGAGTCGCTGGGGGTGACGAAAGAGCGGCGCCAAATTGCCGGCGCGGTTTCCGCGGGCGAGGGCGACGAGTTGCACGGGATCGTGTTGGCGGAGGGAGACGTAGGCGAAGCCGGCGGCGAGAGCGGCCGCGAACTCGAGCTTGCCGTCAGCCCCCGGGACACCCATGGAGGCGCTGGTGTCGAGGAGCAGATGGAGCGGGGCCTCGCGTTCGGCGCGAAAGGTCTTGATCAGCTTCTGGTCGAGCCGGCCGTACGCATTCCAGTCGAAATGGCGCAGGTCGTCACCGGGCGCGTAGCTCTTGTGATTGGCCAGCTCCATTCCGCTCGACTGCACGGCGAATGGCATCGGGGTATTGCCTGGCCGCCGGCTGGCGCTGTGTCGGACGCGCAGTCGGAAGCGGTGCAGCTTGGCGAGAAAGGCGGGGTCGGAGACCGCTCGGAGCGGGTTCGAAGGGTCAGCGATGGAGGCGTTTGGCTGCATGGATCAGGCGTTCGATCAGGCCGCGCGGATCGACGCTATCGGCGTGGGCGGCGAAGTTGAGGACCAGCCGATGGTTGAGCGCAGGAACGGCGACGCTGTCCACGTCCTCGTAGGTGACATTGACGCGTCCGGCGAGCAGGGCGCGGACCTTGGCGCCGAGGATCAGGGCTTGGCCGCCGCGCGGGCTGGATCCGAAGGCGACGTAGCGGCCGATCGACTCGTCGGAGAGAGGGGAGGGCCCCGTGGGGGCGAACTTCGACCCGGCAGGGATGGTGGCGCGGACCAGCGTGGCGGCGTACTCCTCGAGGTGCGGGGCGACGAGGACCTCGCGTACCAATGTCTTGAGCTCCTCGATGCGGCCTGCCGCCGTTTGTGCCTCGAAGACCGGCTTCACCTGCGCTGCCTCGGCCGTCGTCGTCGTGCCGATGATCTTCTGCAACTCGTTTGCCTCGGGGTAGGGCAGGTACACCTTGAAGAAGAACCGATCCAACTGCGCTTCCGGAAGGGGGTAGGTACCCTCCATCTCGATCGGGTTCAGTGTTGCGAGGACGAAGAACGGCGGGGCGAGAGGGTAGGTGGCCCCTCCCGCCGTCACCTGCATCTCCGCCATCGCCTCCAGTAGGGCGGACTGTGTTTTCGGCGTCGCTCGGTTGATCTCGTCGGCGAGGAGCACATGCGAGAAGACCGGCCCCTGGGAGAAGACCAGCTCGCGCTTTCCCTCGTGCTCGATCAGCATGCGGGTGCCGGTGATGTCGGCGGGCATCAGGTCGACGGTGAACTGGACGCGATTGAAGCTCAGGTTCAGCACCTGCCCGAGCGTGCGTACGATCAGGGTTTTTCCCGTGCCGGGAACGCCTTCGATCAGGACGTGCCCCCCGGCGAAGAAGGCGACCAGAATCTGCTCGACGATCTCCTGGTACCCGACGATGACGCGTGCCAGCTCGCCGCGAATGCGCTCGAAGGTGAGGCGGAAGTCCTCGACGAGAGCGCGCGGGGAATGAGTCTCCGGGGTGTGTCCTTCCGGCAGTCGAGCCGCGGCTCCGACCTTGCCCGGGGCGACTCGCGGCGTGCTCGAATAGGGGGGCGTCACGATTTCCTCTTACCACGAGGCGCGGGCCGTGCGGATCGTCATTTCAATTCCGAGTGAAGATCCGTCGCAGGATCGCTTCGTGTTCCGCCGAGACCTCCGTTCGCTGAAGAGGATCGTCGGGCGTCGTCTGCTCGCTCATGGGCGATTCGGTCTCGCCTCCTGCGGCGACCGGCCCCGTGTCGGACACCGTGTTGCGCCGTCTGTTTCGCTGCGGCTCCAGAGCGGTTGGAGCATTGGACGAGAAGGTCGTCAGCTTGAGCATGAACGACTTCGCGTCCGCGCCCGTCCCCTTTCCTCCCTGCTGGGCGAAGAGCTCTCCGCTTTTGGAGCCGCCTTGCCCGCCCGCCTTGGAACCGCCCCGTGCCTCGCCCGGAGCCCCAGACGATTTGGCGTTTGCCGGGCTGCCGTCGTGGGTTTCTTTCGGCTCCCAACTGGGTCTGGCCGGACCGTGCCAGGCGCTCGCCATCGCCGGCGGTCTTCTCGGTGGATTCCCCGTTTGAGTTCTTCCCCTGCGGGAGACCAGACGGCATATTTGCGCCCGTTCGTCCGGAGTGGTTCGCCACGGGGGCGACACCGAACAGGCGGCGGATCAGATTCTGCATCCGCGCTGGCATCGGCCCGGATGCCTTTTCCTCCTTGTCGCCGGGGCCTCGGTTCGTTCCTCCCGATCCCCCCGCCTGGGCGACGCGGAGAGGGCCGGCCTGCTCGCCTGCGGCGGATTGCTCACCTCCCGCCGTCAGGTGAGTCGGCATGAGGTTGCCGTCGCCGTCCTTTGCCGTCGCCCCGGCGCCTTTGGATGCGGGGTGTCCGAATGCGCCTGCGGAGGAGAGATCTTGCTTTCCAATTGGTGGATGATGCCGATCTGCGGCCGCGGTTGAAGGGGAGGCCGATCCCATGGTTTTCCCCTCGGAACTCGGTGCGGATACGAAGAAGGAGGTGGCGACGAGAATCGCGAGCGATCCGAGCAGGTAGAACAGCGATCGCGGGATGCGGCGCGGGGCGACCACTCGAGTGTCCCACCGGCTCGAGAGGGTCAGTGCTTGTGTCAACAGAAGGCTCCACAGGCGCGTCGGGCCATTTCCTCGATGTGCCAAGAGGGTCGAGAGCCGATCGTCGAGCTTGCCCTTCTGGTCGGCAAGGCGTGCCACGTTCTCGATCGACAACCATCTGCGGCGCAACGCGTAGACCGCCCATGAGCAGGCAGCGGCGCCGCTGAGAATCACGATCCACAAGGCGAGATTGAAGGCCTCCGTCTGGCCGCGAACGGCGAGGAAGATGAGCAGGGTCGCCGACAAGGCAGCCAGGCTGCCGCCCAGATAGAGGGTGTGCTGCAGGGCGAACAAGTTCAACCGGCGTCTGATGAGGCCAAGCCGCATCTCCACCTGTTCGAATCCCAACGATATTGACGGCATGTCGACCGCACCATGCGACCTCGGTGGAAGATAGAGGATGCAGCGGAGTGGGGTCAACACGGTTGATTTGCCATGGGCCATTCTCCAGGATCCGCACAGCCGCGACGGCGACCGATCGGCTTGAACCCTCGAACCGGGGCGGTGATACTGCCGGCGGGGTGAAGATGGTCACTGGAAGCCACGAAGCGATTCCCGACGTGCTCGCCGATCGCTATGCCAGCTCGGCGATGCAGGAGATCTGGTCACCGCGGGCCAAGGTATTGCTCGAGCGCGAATTCTGGATCGCCGTGATGCGCGCCCAGCGCGAGCTCGGACTGGACATCCCGCTCGAGGCTATCCAGGCCTACGAAGACGTGAAGAGCCGCGTCGATCTGGCCAGCATACGGGCTCGAGAGCGACTCACGCGCCACGACGTGAAGGCTCGCATCGACGAGTTCTGCGCGCTCGCCGGTCAGCAGCACATTCACAAGGGGTTGACCAGCCGCGACCTCACCGAAAACGTGGAACAGCTTCAGATCCTGCGCTCGCTGCGGCTACTCCGCCTCAAGTATGCCGCTTGCTTGTATCGGCTCTCCGGCCGCGTAGCGGAGTATCGAAGCCTTGCCATTACCGGGCGCACTCACAACGTCCCCGCGCAGATGACGACCCTTGGGAAGAGATTGGCGATGTTCGGTACCGAGATGCTCTTCGCCTATCGGAGCCTCGAGGAGCTGCTTGGCGCGATATCCCCTTCGCGGATTGAAGGGGTCGGTGGGTACTCAACTCGACCTGTTGACCCTCTTCGGTGGCGATACGGCCAAGGTCGATGCGTTGGAGAGCCGGGTCGCAGATCAACTCGGCTTCCGGGAGGTTCTCGGCGCCGTGGGGCAGGTATACCCGCGCAGTCTCGACATGCAGGTCCTCGGTGCTCTTTGCCAGCTGGGGAGTGGGCCGTCGAGCTTCGCCAAGACCCTGAGGCTGATGGCGGGCCTTGATCTGGCTACCGAGGGTTTCCGGGAGGGACAGGTCGGATCTTCGGCAATGCCCCACAAAGTGAACTCGCGGAGCTGCGAACGGATCAATGGATTCCAGGTGGTTCTGGGGGGCTATCTCCACATGGCGGGCGCATTGGCGGGGGACCAATGGAGCGAGGGGGACGTCTCCTGTTCGGTTGTGCGTCGGGTCGCCCTCCCCGGCGGCATGTTTGCCGCGGATGGCATGTTCGAAACCTTCCTGGCGGTTCTCGTCGAGATGGAGATCTTCCCCGCCATCATCGATGCGGAGCGCGATCGCCTGCTGCCCTTCCTGGCGACGACCACGGTCCTGATGGAGGCCGTGAAGCGCGGCGCGGGGCGAGAGTCGGCGCACGCGGCAATCAAAGAGCATGCGCTTGCGGCGGCGCGTGCATTGCGCGGGGGCCAGAGCAGGTCCGACGACTTGATGACCCGACTGGCGGGGGATCCGCGGATTGGCCTGTCGAGTGCCGAGCTGGCGTCCCTTCTTGCCGCCGACGAGCGCTTTGTCGGGGCGGCTCTCGTTCAAGCGGATGCGTTCGTTGCCGAGGTGGCAGGGATCGTTCGCGACCAGCCGGAAGCGGCGAAGCTCGCCCCGGGAGAGGTACTGTGAGTTGGTGGGGAGCGGTGCGAGGGATAGAAAATGAGTGAATCGGGGAACGCGGGGGTTGACACCCCGAATGCACTGATCTATACGTCTGGATCTCGCCCTTGGTGGCGCCGGTCTTTGAAATCTAGGGAGTAGGTAAGTAAGTGTCGTCGAACTCGGGACAGCTCGAGTTTGGACGCCACGTGCGAGGATCTCTTCCGAGCGGAACGGTTCACGTTTGTTTCGCTTTGGCGAGGGAGTCTCTCTCTCGCCAGTCATTTTAACTGGAGAGTTTGATCCTGGCTCAGAACGAACGCTGGCGGCGTGCCTAACACATGCAAGTCGAGCGGGAAAGTCTCCTTCGGGGGGCGAGTACAGCGGCGAACGGGTGAGTAACACGTAGGTAACCTACCCTGAAGTCTGGGATAACTTGTCGAAAGGCGGGCTAATACCAGATAAGACCACGAGGGCTCCGGCCTTCGCGGTAAAAGATGGCCTCTGCTTGCATGCTATCACTCCGGGATGGGCCTGCGCGCCATTAGCTAGTTGG
>CAVRIA010000005.1:0-262500 GCA_963721115.1 uncultured bacterium | reverse complement strand
AGTAATGGAAACGATCGATCTCAATGTCGAAGTCCGTGAAGGTAGGGGCAAAGGAGCCGCGCGTGAGGTTCGCCGGTCTGGTAAACTTCCCGCGATCCTCTACGGCCCGAAGCGGGCACCGACCTCGTTGACGATGGACGCCAAGGAGTTCGAAAGCCGTGTTGGCTCGCTGGAAGGATCGCATCTATTGCGCCTTCAATCGGCGCTGGAGGATGTGAAGGGCCGCCTCGCACTCGTGAAGGAAGTGCAGCGCGATCCGGTGACCCGACTGCCGGTGCATGCCGATCTCTACGAAGTCGACGTCAACACGAAGATCCGGTTGAACGTTCCGCTGCACTTCGTCGGGCGCGCCCAAGGGGTCGAGATGGGCGGTATCCTCCAGCCCATTCGGCGTGAGCTGGAAGTGCTGTGTCTACCTACCGAGATCCCGGAATACATCGAGGTGGACGTCAGTCGCTTGGAAATCAACGACGCAATTCACGCCAGTGAGATTCAAGCACCGGCGGGTGTGGAGTTCCTGGCGGATGCTGACTTCACGCTCGTCACGGTCATGCCTCCGGTAGTGGAGGAGGTGAAGGTGGCGGCGGGCGAGGGCGAGGCTGCGGTCCCGACCGAAGGAGTGCCCCCGGTGGAGACGCCCAAGCCGCAGGGCGAGCGCAAGACATCCTGAATTTTCCGGAATGCGTGTCGTGGTAGGTCTCGGAAATCCCGGTTCCGCTTATCGGCGGACCAGACACAACGTCGGCTTCATGGTCGTGGAGCAGCTGGCGACGCGGTGGGGGGTCGAGCTCTGCCCGTCGGACGGTGGCATTCGGGTGGGCCGCGGGCCTGTGCGCGATGTCGCCACGACGTTGGTTGAACCCCAGCTGTACATGAATTGCAGCGGAGAAGCTCTCGTCGGACTGAAGGATCTCGCCGACGTTCGGGATCTGATCGTCTTGCATGACGACATCGACCTGCCAGCGGGACAGCTCAGAGTCCGCCACGGCGGAGGCAGCGGCGGACACCGCGGGGTATCATCGCTGATCGAAAGGTTCGGTTCGGACTTCGACCGAATTCGGATCGGCATTGGCCGTCCGCCCGAGGGCTTTTCGGTAGCGGACTACGTCCTCACCGAGCTGACTCCGGAGGAGCTTTCGCAGTGGGATCCGGTGGCCGAGCGAGCGACCGACGCTGTGGAGTGCCTTCTGGCGGAGGGGCTCGCGACGGCGATGAACCGCTTCAACGGACGTCGCGTGGAAGCGCCCGCGTGTCCAGACCCACGAATCTGAAGGAGAGAGAGAAATGAGACGATACGAAACCCTGATGGTGCTGCATCCCGAGCTGCCTGAGGCGCAGACCCGAGAAACCATCGACCGCGCCCGCAAGCTGATCGAAGGGATGGGTGGGCAGGTGCAGCAGGTTCAAGAATGGGGTATGCGAGAGCTGGCGTACCCCATCCGGAAGCTGACCCGCGGATATTACGTGCTCGTCGAATACTCGGCGGCGTCTGAGGTCGTGAAGGAGCTCGAGCGTACGCTGAAGATCGCCGACGAGATCCTGCGCTTCATTTCGGTGGCGGCTTCGAAGACGCGAGGCAGCGATCGGCCGGCCAAGCCGTCGTTGCAGACGAGCGACGACGATTCGGATTCTGAGATGACCGAGGCGGAAGACGCCTCGGCCGGTGACTGAGAAGGACGAAAGAAATGCCTGGAAAGAGACCGAGAAGTGGTGCGCCGCGCGACGATCGGGCGGCGTTCCGACGTCGCCCCGGACGCAGGAAGGTCTGTCGATTCTGCGCCGACAAGGATTCGCGAATCGACTACAAGGACGCCCGCGGGCTGGGAAACTTCCTGACCGAGCGAGGCAAGGTAATTCCGAGCCGAATCACGGGAACATGCTCGCGCCATCAGCGTCAACTGACCACCGCGATCAAGCGGGCGCGGACGGTGGCGCTTCTTCCCTATACGGTTACGACGGTCTGAAGAGCATGTTCCATCTTCGCGCGGTGGCCAGTGCCGCGCTTTCGACTGCGGTGTTATGTCTCGCCGGCGTTCTCGGACCGCCGGGGGCCGTTGTCGCCCTGTTTCTAGTTCTCCTTCCCCAGCTCGTCTTGGGTGGACACACCGGGACCCGAGAGGTCGCGGTCTCGTCGGGGATTGCAGCGCTCGTGGTCGGGGCCACCATCGGATGGCCGGCCGGACTGGTCTATCTGTTGCTGGCGGGCATCCCCGCGCTGCTGACGGTGTATGCTCTCCGTGCGGCCTGGCGACTCGAGGCGGTTGTGGCGCTGGGTCTAATGACCTGTCTCCTCGGGGCGGTGAGCCTTCTCTGGATCAGCAGCGGGGATCTCGCATCGTTGCAGTCGTCTCTTCGATCGTCATGGGACGAGAGTTTCCAAGGATTGCTGGCCCTCTATCGCGATCTCGGTATGTCCGCCGACCGGCTCAGTGAGCTCGCCGAGCGACGAGAGGAGCTGGCCAACGCCGTTCTCAGCATTCTTCCTGCGCTCCTCTGTGTCACCGGCGTCGCGGTATGGTTGTTCAACCTCCGGCTCTCCTCGCGGTGGACCGGCTGGCCGCAGTTGCACGACCTTGCCCGGTGGCAGTGCCCTTTCTGGACCATTTGGCTATTGATCGCTTCCGGGTTTGCCATGTTCGCTCCAGGGCATGAAGTCGGCGTGGTGGCTCGCAACCTGTTTGCCGTCATGCTCGCCTGCTACTTCTGTCAGGGCCTTGCCATCGTCAGTTACTTCTTTCAACGGTTTCGGTTGCCGCGCGGTGTTCGTGTGGCCACCTACGTTCTGATTGGATTCCAACAGCTCGTTGCCGCCATCGTCCTGGCGCTCGGCGTCTTCGACTTTTGGGGAGACTTCCGACAGCTCGGGCCGCACGCGGCAGATGTATCGGTCGGTTCCGACTCCGACTGACTCGAGGAGGCGTCATGGAAGTGATTTTGCGGGAGGACGTTCCCCACTTGGGAAGCATCGGCGACATCGTCAAGGTGAAGCCTGGATACGCGCGCAACTACCTGCTTCCCCGGGGTTTGGCGACCGTGGCGGATACCCGCAACCGGCGCTCCCTGGAGCACGAGCGGCGCATCGCGGCGGAGAGACGACAGCGCGCGCTGACCGCGGCTCAGACCTTGGCACAGAAGCTCGCTGCCGCCCGACTCGCCATCTCAGCGCGTGCCGGGGAGGAAGGCAAGCTGTTCGGTTCCGTTACCAACGCGGATATCGAGCGTGGTCTGGCGGATTCTGGATTGACGGTCGAGCGCCGACGCATTCGTTTGGACGAGCCGATCAAACAGGTCGGGGAATATCGCGTGGTCGTTCACCTCGGGGTTGGTGTCGATGCCGAGGTCACGGTGGTCGTGAAACCGATGGAGGAGGATCCCTGACAAGAAGGACGGAACCGTTCTTCAGTAGGTACCTGCCAGCTTGGCGTGATCCCAGCTCGAGATCCTCGTCGGAGTGACGCGGATCACGGCGCGTTTCCGCGCTCGATTCCGCATCTCATCGTCGACCCCGGTGGGTAGAGCACCATGCATCTTCTCGTGAATCCTCTTGAGGACGGCGAGGACGACGTCGATATTCTCGATGACCTCGGCATCCCCCCGAATGAGCACTCCTTTGAGAGATTGATAGGTCGTGCCGGATTCGATACTGAGAGCGACCTTTCGATTCCGCCGTATGTTGAGCGTCTTCTGCGACCTTCGATAAGTCGTCATCCAGACCGTCTCGTCGTCGTCGACGATGAACCACATGGCGACCGCGTGCGGGTACCCACCCGGACCGTGCGTACACAGAGTCATCGTGTGCGCGGCTTTGATGTAGTCGATCCGCTCTGCCTGCCCGAGCGAGATGCGATCTCTTCGGCTCACGATGCCACCTGTGCGTTCGAGACGGCTCAATCGATGGCGAAGAGCGCGCCGGTCGTCCCGCTGCCTTGGGCCCCGATGTAGATGGTGCCGTCTTCGGCGATCGCTGGTGAGGCCTGGCCGATCGGCTGGCCAGAGTCGAAGATCCAAAGAACCTGTGGCGCTCGGCTAGCCCCGGAATCGACGTCCTCTACGGCATAGACCAAACCGTCGTCCGTTCCGAAGACGACGATGTCGTTATCTCCGCCCGTCGCGACTACCGGCGAAGATCGTATCGTTCCCGCGGCGTCGAACTTCCAGACCACATCGCCGGTGTCGCGGTCGAGCGCATACAATGCGCCGTCCTCGGCTGCGACGTAGACGACGCTGCTTTCTCCGTCGCGCCCCAGTGCGGGCGAGGCGCTGATCGTCGACCCGACCTGGAAGAGAAAACCGCGACTCCGGCCGTCTTCGAGGGCGACGGCGAAGACGCGGCCGGCGCTGTCCGCGACGAACACCTGATCGCCTGCCTGGTCGACGACGGGCGCGGCAAGAACGGGACCCGATGCAAAGAAACTCCAACGCTCCCGGCCCTGGATGTCGACTGCGCGAACTTGACCGCTGTTCCCGGCTGCGACGATGGTACGGCCGTTGTCTTGGTCGATGACGGCCACGGAGGACTGCGAGGCGGCGACCGAGAGTGAGAAGCCGGCGGCCCCGTTCGGGCAGATGCCGATAAAGACTCCGCCCTGGCTAGTGATGTACACAGTGCCATCGTCCCCAATGTTCGGCGAGGCGGAGATGAATCCGCCTACGGTACTGACCCGTACGAGAGTGCCGTCGGTCATGTACTGCGCGAGCGTTCCGTTTCCCGAGCCCACGAACAAGGTCTGGTTCGCGCCGAACAGCGGAGAGCTGGTGATCGCGTTGAGGTTGTTGATCTGGACATCCTGAATGATCAGGTTGCCGTTGTCGTCGAGTACGAAGTGCCCGTTGTTGTCGGTCTCGGCGACCTGAGCCCGTTCGCCGTTGCGATTCAGAACGTAGACGTCGCCGTCGGTGGAACCGAGAAAGATTCGGTCCTCTTCCATGCAGGCGCCTTCTTCCGCGTCGCATTGCCTTGAGGCACAACTGCGTCCTGAGATCGAACAGATCGAAGCGGTTCCCAGAATCGGTGTCGTTGCAATGGCGCCGATCGACTCGCCGGTGGGGGGAAAGATCCAACGGCCGTCTCCGGTGCTGCTGTGGAGATCGGCGTCGCTGCGACCGGTGTTTAGCTTGTCGCCGCGAAACTTTGGCCATGAGGATGTCGTCGGTTCCGCTAGGTCGGTTCCACCCTTGAGGCTACAGCTCGCACCGCCGCCCGAGCTGCAAGCCGTTACGAGTAGAAGCAGGGCGGCAACCGCTCCGAAGAAGAGCTCCTTCATCGAATCACGTGCAATCCGTCGTCTATGGTCACGTAGATGACTCCGTTGAGGTCGATCACGGGAGATGACCTCACCGGTCCGGCCCCCACGTCGACGCAGCCGCTTTCCCATGTGGTGGTCTGCTGATCCAGATCTTGCCCCGGAACCGTACCGTCGAGCCGACGCGCGCAGACGCGCCCGTCGCCCGTGCCCGCGACGAGGAAGGAATCCGCCGAGATGACGGGCGAGCCCGCGACCTCAACGGCCTCGGAGGTGAGATCTACCATTCCCTCTCGCGTCTCGCACGTTTGCCCGCTCGGGCAGTCGCTGTCGGTCGTGCACTGGTCGTTCGATTCGGAACACCGAAGCAAGCTGACGATCGTCCCCGTCGAATCCCGTATCCCGTACGCCGTCCCCTCATTGTCGGCTACGTGAACGATCGTTTCGAGCTGCGTCACGTCGTTTTCGGTCACGAACTCCCCGACGACGGCAGGTGAGCCCAGCACGGGGCGCAGAGTCTGGTATCGCCACTTCAGCGTGCCGTCGGCGTTGACGGCGACGACGTCATTGCCCGCACCAATCGCGTATACAGATGCGTCGAGCGCCGGAGAGGGCAGCAAGTCGGGAGTTGCGCACGTCCCTCCTCCGGGGCAATCCGGGCCCTCCAGACAGGAGTCGCCGTCGCTGCCGCCGCCCCGGCAGAATCGCGGGTTTCCGACGTCGAACCGCCAGATCAGACGGCCCGCGATGTCCAGGGCATACAGAAATCCATCCGGAGCGACCGTGTAGATCGTTCCGCTGGCGGAGATTGCGGGTGAGCTGGTGAGATTGCCCAGTGTCGACGACGCTCCAGGGAACGTCCACTTGTTGGTGCCGTCGCCGTTGAGAGCCTGGAACTGTCCATCACTGGTTCCGACGAAGGCGGAGAGAAGCGCCAGATCGAGCGTGTCGATCACGGTCACGGCCGATGAGCGCACTCGAAAATCGGCCGATGCGCCGTTGGGCCGGAACATCCAGCGACAGACGGGGCTGCCGTCGACGTCGCTAATCCCGAACACGTACCCTCCATGAACGGTGCCGTCCGAACCGATTACGATGTCGCCGTTTGGCGTGATGGCCGGAGAACTCTCGACGGGTCCGATCTCGACGCAGGTGGAGGACGGACAGTCTGTGCCGTCGCCGGCCAGATCGCAGCGCTCGAGGCGCCAACGTTCGGCGCCGGTGTCGTCCAGGGAGAGCAAACCATTCCCGGTGCCGAGGTACACGAAGCCCTCAAGACTGATCGCCGGCGTCGAACGGGTGACTTCGAAACCGGTCGCGAACAGTTCGGGGCTCCCCGCGTTGTCGTCCAGGGCCCCGCCCGCCAGACCAGTGTTCGCGTTGTCGTGGCGGAAGCTGCCCCATGTGGGGAACGAGACCTGAGGCGTCGAGCCGCCGCCGCCCGAGCACGCGGCGAGCAGGAGCAAGGCACAGAGAACCGCTCGTCGAGACATCGTCGCCGCACTTGTCACAGTCGTCCCCAAAACTCAATGCGCGAATCAGTCGATGGGGCGGCGAGCGACCATACGTGCGAGGAAGGTACGCCCGTCTTCGCTTTCCAGGTCGGATTGAACGAATCCGGCCGTCAGGCCTTCGGAGCGAAAGGCCGACCGAGATCTTTCCAGCCCCGTACGAACGAAGTCGATGGCTTGCACCGCGAGCCCGTGCCGCGCCAGAAGGAAAGTGTTGAGGCCGTCACCGCAGGCGATATCGAGCGCCCGTCGGTGGGGCAGCGTCGAGAGTCGTTTCCTCGAGAAGGGAGAAGGCCTCCCGATGCTCGCTCTCCGCCTTTCGGCGTGGTGTGTTTCCCGGCGCCGTCCCTCGTCGGTCATGAGAGGGAACGGGGCACGGCGCGCGCTAGGACGAGCACGTCGATGCGGGTGGCTCCGGCGTGCCGGAGCGTCTTGGCGCATTCGTTGACCGTCGCGCCGGTAGTGTAGACGTCGTCAACGAGCAGGACCGATCGACCGCGAACCTGCTCGGGATGGCGAACGCCGAACGCGCGAGCGATGTTGCGACGTCGCCCCAGCTCGTCGAGGCCGACCTGCGGACGCGTCGGCCTCGTGCGCTGCAGGGCAAATGGGGCGAGCGCCGTCCTCGTTCTGCGGGCCAGTGGTTTGGCGAGCAGGAGCGCCTGGTTGAAGCCGCGCCAGCGCAGGCGGTGGATGTGAAGCGGAACCGGTACGATCACATCGTGCTGGGAATGGGCCCCGTAGCGGTCGGCGAGGAGGGTGCCGAGAATCGGCGCCAAGGTCACGTCCCGCGCATACTTGTAGCGATGAAGCAGCGCCGCGACGGCGGCCGGCCGGTCGGTGCCCGCCTCGTAGCCGATGCACGCTCGGGCGGTATTGTAGCGAGGTGGACGAGCCAGGCAGTGGGCGCATCGATGATCGCGTCCGGCCCCCGCGAAGGGAAGCCCGCAGACGGGGCAGAGCGGGGATTGGATGAACACCAAGGCTGCCATGCATCGCGCGCAGACGACATGACCTGCCACGTGCCGTGCGCAGGCGGCGCAACGGGGGGGGAAGATGACGTCGAGGACCTGCCCCGCCGCTCGCATCCACGCATGCTACGGAAGAAGGGGATCTGGCGCAACCGGCAAACGCCGCTTCCCTCGGTGGCGTTTGGATACTATTCTCGAACCTATGCGTTGCAGGTTCTGCGGAGAGCGCGCGGGCTGGTGGCGGCGAGATTGCGAAGATTGCCGGCGACTTTTCGCGGTTTGGAAGGCGAATGAAGATGAGGGAATGCACTGGCTCCTCCGGGCGTTCGCGGCCACGGGGATCGAGAAAGACAAGATCGAGCGCTTTCTACTGGCGAAGCCACGGGGTGGAGAGGGCACGGTGCAAGACCAGATTGCCGCCGCCATGGCAAACCAGATCCTAGGGGCTCTCGGGCAGTCTTCGTCTCAGAGTGCGGGCAGCGTGGGGCGACTGCGCCAGCGCGGCGCCTGGCGTCAGTATGACCGGCGACCTGACGAGATCGATCTTTGACTGAGCGGCGAGCTTCGTATTACGATCACTTGGCTGTCGAGACAATGTTCAAACGCTTCGTCATTGGGTTCATTCTCGGCGTCTCGCTGATGTATTGGTACATTCACCACAGTGAGCAGACGATTGCGGGTGCCAGCCGATGGATGGAACGCTCGGCCTCGGAATACCGTGGCGACGAGGACCGGGAGGCGATCGATCGACAGACACAAGGTCGACCCTGAGCCACGGGCGAACGTGGGCTCCCGCGCGGGCGACGTCGAAGGCACGTTCTCTGAGCCCGTTTTGGTGTCGCGGTGGGGGTTGACTCGGGATCAGCGAGCGAGTGCGGCTAGAAGTTAGGAGTGGAAGCATATGGATCTCCCAATCGTGCAACGACTGAAGAAGGAATTGGAGGATCTGCGCTACGAGCTGAAAGCCAAGCTGCCCAAAGAGTTGGAGGCCGCTCGGGCCCATGGCGACTTAAGGGAAAATGCCGAGTACGAAGCGTGCAAGGAACGGCAAGGCCTGCTCAATGCCCGGATCGGTCAGATCGAGAATCGGATCGCGGATCTTTCTGTGTACTCGATTCATTCGATTCCGCACCAAGCCGTCGGATACGGAAGCGAGGTGACAATCGAGAATGACGAGGGGGAGACGCAAGAGTTCAAGATCGTGTTTCCGGAGGAGATAGACGCGGCGGCCGGCAGGATCTCCGTCGGATCTCCCCTAGGGAGGGCACTGCTCGGCAAGGAGGTCGGCGACGAGGTCGAGGTGCAGACGCCAAAGGGCAAGCGCGTCTACCAGATCATCGAACTGCGGACGTTGCACGAGTTGCAGGACAAGAACGGGCAGGCTTCCTGACGGCGCGCACGGACCGTTCGTGGCGACTCCGTCCCCCCCGCGCGAGAGCGCCGGAGGGCCCCGCCCGGGTATGAAAGGGCCTTTTCCGGCAAGCTGACGCGGAAGCAGCGGACTTTTGCCCGAGGTGCAGGCCTTGCGGCCGGACTGCGGCCTATGCTAGGGAAATTCCGTTAATTTCGGCCTCTGAGAGGGTGGGCCACTGGCCCACTTTTTTTGTTTCAAGATCATGGAATTGTCTGTCATCGAGCGGGCATGGCAAGTGGCCGAACCGCTCGTCGCTCATGAAAACATGGAAATCATCGATATCGAGTACAGGCGCGAGGGGCGGGGCAACGTCCTGCGGTTCTATTTGGACCGCGAGGGAGGAGTCACGATCGACGATCTCGCACCGATGAGTCGCCGCCTTGGAGACGTGCTCGAAGTGCACGATGTGGTGCCCGGCCGCTACACTCTCGAGGTGTCCTCGCCTGGCATCAACCGGCGTTTGCGTCGGCCGGATCACTTCCGTAGCTACGTCGGGAAGAGGGTTCGCGTACGGACGATCGAGCACCACCGGGGACGCCGATCGTTTGTTGGGCCGCTGCGGTCGGTCGAGCATGAAGGGGTCGTCGTCGAGATCGCCGAAGGGGATCAGTTCATTCGGTTCGACGACATTGCGCAGGCGAACTACGAGCACGAATTCACTGAGGGCGTCATTGGCCGGAAGTGATGCGGGCGAGCCGAGGTGAGGTATGCAACCCGAATTGAGCCGAGTCATCGAGCAGGTCAGCAAGGAGAAGGGGATCGACCGGGCGACTGTCGTAGCCGCAGTCGAGAATGCCATGCTCTCCGCTGCGAAGAAGGTGATCGGCGGCGACATGCGCATCGAGGCCCAGTACAATCCGGACTTGGGCGAAGTGGAGTTGTTCAAGATTCTGACCGTCGTCGAGCAAGTGACCAACCCCGAGACCGAAATCGCTGCAGTAGATGCGCGCCGAACTCTCGACCCGGACGCTCAAGTCGGGGACGAGCTGCTTGAGAAGCTCGATCAGAAATACGGCCGGATCGCAGCTCAGGCTGCAAAACAAAACTTGATTCAGCGGCTTCGGGACGCCGAGCGCGACATCATCTACAACGAGTTCAAGGATCGAAAGGGCGAGCTCACCCATTCGGGGATTGTGCAGCGTTTCGAAAAGAAGAACATCATTGTAAATCTGGGGCGGACCGACGCGATCTTGCCGGAGAAAGAGCAGATTCCACGGGAACGCTACCGACAGGGGGATCGGATTCGCGCCTTCATTCTCGATGTCGAGATGGTGGGGAAGGGCCCGCAGATCGTCTTGTCTCGCACGCATCCCGGCTTCTTGATCAAGCTGTTCGAACAGGAAGTGCCGGAGATCTACGAAAACATCGTCGAAGTGAAGGGAGCTGGGCGCGAACCGGGCGGCCGCGCGAAGATTGCTGTTGTCTCGCACGACTCGGACGTCGATCCGGTCGGCGCCTGCGTGGGCATGAAGGGCACCCGGGTGCAGAGCGTCGTGCAAGAGCTGCGGGGCGAGAAGATCGATATCGTCCACTGGACCCCGGACCCGGCTGAGTACGTCGTCCGAGCGATGGCCCCGGCCCGAGTCGCGAAGATCGTCATGGACGAAGAAGCGCACTCGATGGAAGTGATCGTTCCCGAGGACCAGCTTTCCCTGGCGATCGGCAAGAAGGGCCAGAACGTGCGTTTGGCATCGCGTCTGACCGGGTGGAACCTCGAGGTCCGCAGCGAGGCGGAGGCCGAGGAGGAGGCGCGCCAATCGCGTTTGTCCTTGAGTGCGATCCCGGGTGTTGGGGACGTCACTTCCGAGCTGCTCTTCCAGCATGGGTACAAGTCCGCCGAGGAGGTCGCTCAGGCCGACGAAGCGGGGCTGGCGGAGGTCGACGGCATCCCGACCGAAAAGGTCGGCGCCATTCTCGGTGCGGCGCGGGCCTATGTGGAGGAACAGCGCCGCGAGGCGGAGGCCGCAGCGGCGGCCGAGGCCGAGGCCGCCGCTGCGCGCGCCGCGGAGCCCCAGCGCGATCTGACCGGCGAGGCGGAGAACCCGGGGGCGGCCGTCTCCGAGGGCGCGCCTGCGACAAGCGAGCAAGAGAGCGAGGTTTCGTGAGTCGACCGAAGCACATACCGATTCGGAGCTGTCTCGGTTGCGGCCAGCGCGAGGTGCAAGAGCGAATGCTGCGGCTCGTTTGCGATGAACAGGGTGGTTTGGCGATCGATGTCACCCGCTGCGCCGGTGGGCGCGGTGGATACCTTCACCGGGCAAAGGACTGCTGGGAGCGGTTCGCGCAACGCAAAGGGATGGTTCGATCATTGCGAGCGATCGTCGACCGTCCGAAGCGAACGGAGCTGGTCGAGCAGTTGGGGCTCGGCGTCCAGCACTGAGGGGTGATTCGATGGCGCGGGTTCACGAGCTGGCGAAAGAGTGGGGGCTGGAGACGAAAGAGCTCATCGCTCGTCTCGAGAAGGTTGGAATTCACGGCAAGCGATCGCAGAGCTCATTGAGCGACGAAGACACGCAGCAACTCAGCGAGGAACTCGGACGCACATCGAAGCCGAGCGTCACGATCGGAGAAGAGCGGTTCGTGACGGACGACGCCGGGTTGCGCATGGTCGAGCGACGGGTCGGAACGAAAGTCATTCGACGCCGGGCGACGACGCCAACGTTCTCGCCGGACGACTTCGCCCTCGAGCCTCTCGAGCCGCTCGGGGTTCAAACCGAGGTGCTGGAGGCATTTGCCGCGCCGGAACCTCTTCCCGAGCCGCTCCCCGAAGTGCCTCTTCCCCCTCCGAGCGTCGAGGTTCCGGAGGAGCCGGCGCCCGTATCAGTGTCGAAACCCGCAGAGGATCTCCAAGAGGAAGAGGCCGCCCCTTCGGTTGAAAGGGCCAAGCCCGAAGAGGCGGCACGGCCGCCCAAACCGGTGGCGAAAGAGCGGCCAACCGAGCGGCCCTTCGGGCCGAAGGTGCTGGGCCGCATCGACCTGAAAAAGGCCGAAGCCGATCGGTTGGCAGCGCGAACAAGGCCGGCGGCGGCCGAGACCCGCGGCCGCAGGCCCGCGTTGGCGACTCCAGAGGCTCCCGCGGCAGATACCGGCAAGCCCGGTAAGCGCAAGAAGCGGCGCGTCATTCAAAAGCCGGAGTTTGCCGAGATTGGGGACCGCGAGAAGCGTTTTGGCCGGTTGCCGCGAAAGAAGAGGGCCGCGCCGGGCAAAGAGCAGAGGAAGACCGAGATCACCATGCCGAAGGCGAGCAAGCGGGTGGTCCGAATCTCGGAGGTCATCTCAGTCGGCGACTTGGCCAAGGCCATGGGCGTCAAGGCAGGCGAAGTCGTCAAGAAGCTCATGGAGTCCGGTATGATGGCCAGCATCAACCAGGTGCTGGATGCCGACACGGCAACCCTCATTGCCTCCGAGTTCGGCTACAACGTCGAGAACGTTACCTTCGACGTCGAATCCGCCATCGAGATCGGTCACGAGGCAGGGGGCGAAGAGGCCATGCAGCTCCGTCCCCCGGTGATCACGATCATGGGGCACGTCGACCACGGCAAGACCTCGCTGCTCGATGCGGTGCGCGAGACCAACGTTACGGCCGGAGAGGCGGGCGGGATCACCCAGCACATCGGCGCGTATACGGTGGACGTCCACGGGAAGCGGGTCACCTTCCTCGACACACCGGGCCACGAGGCGTTCACCGCCATGCGGGCTCGTGGTGCCAAGGTGACTGACATCGTCGTTCTGGTCGTTGCGGCCGACGATGGCGTCATGCCGCAGACCGTGGAGGCCATCAACCACGCTCGCGCCGCCGGCGTGCCGATTGTGGTTGCCATCAACAAGATCGACAAGCCCGAGGCCAACCTCGACCGGATCAAACAGGGGCTCGCCGACTACGGGCTGTCACCGGAAGACTGGGGCGGAGACACGATCTGCGTCCCCGTTTCGGCGAAGACCAAGGAAGGCCTGCCGCATCTGCTGGAAATGCTCCTGCTTCAAGCCGAGCTCTTGGAGCTCAAGGCGAATTCCGAGAAGCCGGCTCGTGGTACCATCGTGGAAGCGAAGCTGGATCGCGGTCGCGGACCAGTCGCCACCGTTTTGGTGCAGGAGGGGACTCTGCGTCCCGGCGATCCGTTCGTCTGCGGAGCGCACGCGGGTCGCGTGCGGGCGATGATCGACGACAAGGGCCACAAGGTCGTCGAGGCGGCGCCTTCGACACCGGTCGAGATCCTTGGCTTGGCGGCCGTTCCCGAGGCGGGGAGCTTGTTCGTGGTCGTCGCGGACGAAGCGACGGCGCGGCAGGTGGCCGAGCATCGCTCCGCCAAGCTGCGCGAGGCTACGCTGAGCAAGACTTCGAAAGTCTCCCTTGAGGACCTGTACCGCCAGGTACAGGCGGGGGACACCAAGGAGCTGCGCGTCGTGATCAAGGCGGATGTCCAGGGTTCCGTCGAGGCGCTCTCCGAAGCTCTCAGCCGACTCTCGACGGACGAGGTCAGACTGAACGTTCTTCACGCCTCCGTGGGTGGGATCACCGAAAGCGACGTCATGCTGGCGTCTGCCTCCAACGCGGTCGTCATCGGTTTCAACGTACGGCCCGAGGCGAAGGCGACCAACGCGGCGGAACGCGAAGGTGTGGACGTCCGTCTCTACACGGTCATCTACGACGCCATCAACGACGTACGCGACGCCATGGAAGGTCTCCTCGAGCCTACGTTCCGCGAGAAAGTCATCGGTCGGGCCGAGGTGCGTGACACCTTCAGCATCCCCGGCGGCGGATCGGTGGCGGGATGCTTCGTCTCCGACGGAAAGATCCTCCGAAACGCGTCTGCCCGCTTGGTGCGCGATCACGTCGTTGTATACAACGGCAAGGTCGCGAGCCTGCGTCGCTTCAAGGAGGACGCGCGCGAGGTCGCCTCCGGCTACGAATGCGGTGTCGGCCTGGAGAACTACCAGGACGTCAAGGCCGGCGACATCATCGAGGTCTACGAGATGGAGCAGGTGGCGCGCCGGTTGAGCTCCCCGAGTCAACGGGGCGCCGCAGCCGAGCGTCCCGGTCTGAGCTGAGCCGTGGCAGTTCCGCGATGGTCGTCGGGATCCTGAAGCTCACGATCTTCATACCGGAGAACCATTCCCTGAAAGGCAAGCGCGGGGTATTGCGCAAGATCAAGGCGCGTGTGGCGAACACGTTCAACGTGTCGATCGCAGAATGCGACGCACACGACCTCTGGCAGCGGGCGGTCATCGGCATCTCGCAGGTCGGCAGTGACACGGGGTTCGTGGACTCGGCGCTGCGTGAGGTGGTGCGCTTCATCGAGGATCTGCACGTCGCCGAGGTGGGCGAAGACGAAATCGAGATCTTCCATTGTTGAACGGCGCACGAGCTCGAGGAGTCGGCGATGACGCGGCGCACCGACCGCGTCGCGGAGGCTCTGCAGGAGATGATTGCGGATCTCTTGGTTCGCGAGATCAAGGATCCGCGCATCGGGATGGTGACGGTGACCGGCGTCAAGGTGTCGGCGGACCTTCGACACGCGCGGGTATACTTCTCGGTCCTCGGAGACCAGGAGAAGCGAGAGCAGTCGCTCCGAGGGCTTCATAGCGCCGCTGGCTTCGTTCGTACACAGCTGGCTCGCGGTCTGAGGTTGCGAGTGGCGCCGGAGATCGTTTTCGAGTTCGACCCGAGCGTAGAACGCGCCGATCGCGTCGCGCGCCTATTGAAGGAAGCCCTTCCCGAAGAACCGGACTCATGAACGGCATCTTGATCATCGACAAACCAGAGGGCATCACCTCGGCCGAAGTGGTACGTCGGGTGAAGCGAAAGCTCCGTACGAAAGTGGGACACCTGGGAACGCTCGACCCGTTCGCTACCGGCCTCCTACCGCTATGTCTCGGTGAGGCCACCAAGATCGCGCAGTTTCTCAATGCGTCGGACAAGTCGTACGAGGGATTGATCCGGCTGGGGAACGAAACGGACTCCGCCGATCGAACCGGGAAGGTGGTGCGTTCGGCCCCTCTGCCGGAGTTGGACGAGGAGCGACTGGAACGGATTTGCATCGACTTCACGGGGCAGTCCATGCAAGTGCCGCCCATGTACTCGGCGCTCAAGCAATCGGGCACGCCACTCTACGAGCTGGCTCGCAAAGGCGTCGACGTGGAGCGCGCGCCACGGCCGGTCTTCATCGCCGCGCTTCGGCTTCAGATCGTGTCCCAGGACCGTTTGCGCTTCGAGGTCGATTGTTCGAAAGGGACCTACGTTCGGGTCCTGGCCCAGGACATCGGGGTGGCGCTCGGGTCGGCCGCGCACCTCGAGACGCTGCGGCGGACGAGGTTCGGGACCTTCGAGATCGACCGCGCCGTCCCTCTCGAGGATTGGGACGCGCGGGAATCGCGCGGCCTGCTGTCGATCCGAGAAGCGCTGTCTCACCTGCCGAGCTTTGCCTTGGATCAACGGGCGGCGAGGGCTGCCCGCGCAGGGCAATCCTGGGTGCTGACGGAGGTGGCGCGGCAACACCGGGGGGAGATGGCGGCGCTGGTCGATCCGGAGGATGCCGTGGCGGCAGTGGTGGTCAAAAAAGAGGGTAAGTGGAGCTTTGGCCGGGTCCTACGCGATGCCCGGCTTTACAACGCATAGGGCAAGTGTTAAATGATGTCGCAAAATAAAACGGAGGAACGATGGGGGTAGCTTTGCAGCGAAAGAAGGAGCTAGTGGATCAATTTCAGCTCCACCAGAAGGACACGGGTTCTCCTGAGGTACAGATTGCGCTGCTGAGCGAGCGAATCGACTACCTGACGGAGCATTTCAAGACCCATACGAAGGACCACCACTCCCGCCGCGGTTTGCTGAAACTCGTCGGGCAGCGGCGCCGGCTTTTGGATTATTTGAAGCGTGACGACAATGAGCGCTACAAGAATCTGATCGATCGGCTGGGACTACGTCGCTAGCCATCAGCAACCGGGTCGTCTCCGAAGAGGCGTCTTTCCCTCCCACGTCATTGGGCATTCTGCCCGGGAGGTTCTTTGCATGTACAAAAAGATCGAGATCGAATTTCACGGTCGCCCCTTGTCCATCGAGGTGGGACGGGTCGCCAAGCAGGCCAACGGATCTGCGCTGGTCCAGTATGGTGAGACGGTGGTTCTGGCGACCGCCGTGGCTACATCGAGCCCGAGGGTGGGCATCGACTTCTTTCCGCTGACGGTGGACTACCAGGAGAAGACCTTCGCTGCCGGGAAGATACCGGGCGGGTTCTTCAAGCGGGAAGGGCGCCCGGGGGAGAAGGAGGTACTGACCTCACGCCTCATCGACCGGCCGATCCGCCCGCTGTTCGCGACGGGCTTCTACTGCGAGACGCAGATCATCGCCACGGTGCTTTCCGCCGACAAGGAGAACGACCCCGACATGGTGGCATTGATCGGCGCCTCGGCCGCTCTGCACGTGTCGGACATTCCGTTTCTCGGACCGATCGCCGCCGTGCGCATGGGGCGCAAGGATGGCCGCTTCATCGTGAACCCCCTGCAGGGGGAGATCGACGGGCAGGAACTCTCGGTCGTCGTGGCCGGAAGCCGCGAGAGCATCGTCATGGTCGAAGGCGGCGCCAAGATGGTGTCCGAGGACGTCATGTTGGACGCCCTCTATACGGCGCATACCGAGATGCAGCCGCTCATCGAAATGCAGGAAGAGCTGCGGCGTGCCGTGGGAAAGACGAAGCGGGAGGTTTCCGTTCCCGAGCGCGACGCCGACCTGCACGCCAGGGTCGAAGAGATCGCGGGCCCCAAAATCCGCCAGGCCCTCGAGTTCGTAGGCAAGCAGGAGCGAGCTGCCGCCCTCAAGGAAATCGCGGCGGAGCTGTCTGCGGCCCTGGCCGAGACGTTTCCGGATCGCGACTCGGACGTTCGCGAAGCCTACGATGCCGTAAAGAAGCACACCGTTCGTCAGATCATCTCCAAGGACAAACGGCGGCTGGACGGACGAGGCGTCGGCGATATCCGGCCAATCAGTTGCGAGGTACAGGTGCTGCCGCGCACGCACGGTTCAGCCCTGTTCACTCGCGGAGAGACCCAGGCGTTGGCGGTGACGACGTTGGGGACGTCGTCGGACGAGCAGAAGGTCGACGCGTTGATCGGCGAGTACTATCGGAAGTTCATGCTGCACTACAACTTTCCTCCCTTCAGCGTCGGCGAGGTGAAGTTTCTGCGCACCCCGGGGCGCCGAGAGGTGGGGCACGGCGCTCTCGCCGAGCGAGCCCTATCGGCCGTCTTGCCGTCGGAAGAGGAATTCCCGTACACGATTCGCCTGGTGTCCGAAATCCTGGAATCAAACGGTTCCTCCTCCATGGCAACCGTTTGCGGCGGGAGTCTGTCGATGATGGATGCCGGAGTGCCGATCAAGGCTCCGGTCGCCGGCATCGCCATGGGGCTCATCAAGGAAGGAGACGACATCTCCGTTCTCTCGGACATCCTCGGCGACGAAGACCATCTCGGCGACATGGATTTCAAGGTTGCCGGCACGACTGATGGGGTGACCGCCCTGCAGATGGACATCAAGATCAGGGGGTCACGAGGGAAATCATGCGACAGGCGCTGGATCAGGCGCGAGCCGGCCGCCTCCACATTCTGGACGTCATGAACCGGACCCTGTCGAAAGGGCGCAGCACGATCTCCGCTCACGCCCCGCGCATCGTGACGCTGAAGATCCGACCGGAGAAGATCAGGGACATCATCGGCCCAGGCGGGAAGGTCATTCGCGGCATCATCGAGGAGACCGGGGTAAAGATCGACGTCGAGGACGACGGGACGATCTTCGTAGCCTCCAGTGACGATACATCGATGCGGCGGGCGATCGAGTTGATCGAAGGCATCACCATCGAAGCTCAGGTCGGCAAAATCTACAAGGGAACGGTGCGCCGTATCGTCGATTTCGGCGCCTTCGTCGAGATCCTACCCGGTACCGACGGCCTGCTGCACATTTCGCAGATCGGTCCTGGACGCGTGCAGCGTGTCTCCGACGTTCTGAAGGAAGGAGACGAAATCTCGGTCAAGGTGTTGGAGATCGATCGGTCCGGTAAGATCCGCTTGAGTCGCAAGGAGGCGATGACGACCGATGCCGGAGGCGGCGAAGCCCACGCCCCAAACGATGCGCGGCCGAAGCACTGACCCTATGGTGCGACGCTCCGAGCTGCCGAACGGTATTCGCATCGTTTCCGAGGAGATGGCCAGCGTGCCGTCTGCGACCGTCGGAATCTGGGTCGAGAACGGGTCTCGCTTCGAGACCCGTGAGCAGAGCGGCATCTCTCACTTTCTCGAGCATCTGTTCTTCAAGGGAACGGAATCCCGAACGGCGGCCCAGATCGCCGAGGAGATGGATGCGGTCGGCGGCGTGCTCAATGCGTTCACCGGCAAGGAATACACCTGCTACTACGCCCGCGTTCTCGCCGAGCACATCGGCGTCGCTCAGGACCTCTTGGCCGATCTCCTGCTGCATTCGAAATTCGATACGGATGAGATCGAACGCGAACGAACGGTCATTTTGCAGGAGATCTCGCAAGTCGAGGACACGCCGGACGACTACATCCACGACCTGTTCAGCCTGCATTACTGGCCGGGTCACCCTCTCAGCTTTCCTGTTTGCGGAAATAGCGAGACGGTGAAGTCGTTCGACCGGCGCGACTTCCTCGACTTCCTCTCCCTCCGCTACCGGCCGGATCGGTTGATCATCGCCGCGGCCGGCGACATCACCCATGAGATCCTGGAAGGTTGGGCCGAGCGAAGGTTCGGCCACCTCGAAGGCGTTACCGAGAGCGTCGACGGAGGTCCTCCTCGCGAGGGACAGGGAGTGTTCGCGATGGAGAAGGACCTTGAGCAAGTCCATCTCTGTCTAGGCACCGCCGGCCTTCCCCAGACCGCCGAGGAACGTTTCGCGGGATACCTGCTGAACACCGCCCTCGGCGGCGGCATGAGCTCGCGGCTATTCCAAGAGGTGCGCGAGCGGCGTGGACATGCCTATTCGGTGTTTTCGTTCATGTCTTCCTATCGCGATGCGGGATATCTGGGCGTCTACGTCGGAACGGCGGCGGAATGGGTGGACGAAGTCCTCGGCGTGATCGCGCGAGAGCTGCGCTCGATGGCGAAGGACGGCCTCAAGCCCGAGGAGTTGATCCGCGCCAAGAATCAGCTCAAAGGCAGCATGCTGCTCGGCTTGGAGACCAGCGACAACCGAATGAGCCGGCTGGCAAAGAACGAGATCTACTTCCGCCGGGACTTTCCTCTTTCCGAGGTCGCGGCCCGCATCGATGCCACCGGCAACGGCCAGATCATCGAACTCGCGAAGCGGCTCATTCGACCGGAGACGATGGCGGTTGCCCTGTTGGGGGATCTGAACGGCCGCAAGATCGACGAGTCGATCCTCGCTGTTCTCTAGCCCGGGGTTCATCCGTGGTGATCGCGGTCAAACGGACTCGCCCCGGCCCGGAGCAGTTACCGCTCCCCGCTTATCAGACTGCCGGCGCCGCGGGCATGGATCTGGTGGCCGATATCGGCGAGCCGGTGCGGCTGCGGCCTGGGGAGCGAGCGCTGATTCCGACCGGCTTGGCGATCGAGCTGCCACACGGTTGCGAAGCGCAGGTTCGGCCGCGCAGCGGCCTGGCCTTGCGCCGCGGCGTGACGTTGCTCAATTCCCCCGGGACCATCGACGCGGACTATCGAGGCGAGGTCCAGGTTCTCCTGATCAATTTGGGGGTGGACGACCACGTGGTTCGGCGAGGCGACAGGATCGCCCAGATGGTCGTCGCGCCGGTGACGCACGCTTCCTGGCGAGAGGTAGACGAGCTGACCCCCAGTAGTCGCGCCGCCGGGGGATTCGGACATACGGACGAGTGAGGAATGCGGGCGGGGCCAGGCTGACCTGGAAGTCTGTTTGCGCTATGAGTGCAGTCGGAATGCCCGACGCACAGCCGTCTCGTACCGGCGGCAACGCGTTCGGGGGCCGGCGGCCGCGTCGTCGTGAATCGGCGCAGGGAGGAATTCGGTGCGCGCGAAGGTCTACGTGACCCCGAAGGCCGGGGTGTTGGATCCGGCCGGAAAAGCGATCGAACGGTCGCTGCACTCGCTGGGGTTCGGCGAGGTTCGTGGCGTTCGGCTGGGGAAGTATCTCGAGATCGAGATGGAAGGAGATCCCGCAAACGCCGCCGTTCGCCTGGATGAGATGTGCCGGCAGCTCCTCGCCAATGGCGTGATCGAAGACTACCGCTTCGAGACCGGCGAGTGAGCGGAGGACGGGCGAGCCATGCGATGGGGAGTAGTGACGTTTCCCGGATCTCTGGATGACTCCGACGCGGTGTACGCGCTGCAGCAGGTATTGGGAGAGCAGGTCGCGGCTCTCTGGCACAAGGATCGAACCCTGAAGGGCGCCGATTGCGTCGTCCTGCCCGGCGGATTTTCCTATGGCGACTATCTGCGGCCGGGAGCGATCGCCCGTTTCTCGCCGGTCATGGAGAGCATCGTTCGGTTCGCCGCTGAGGGGGGGCTCGTCATCGGCCTCTGCAATGGCTTTCAGATCCTCTGCGAGGCTGGACTCCTGCCGGGGGCGTTGATTCGCAACCGCGGGCTCGCGTTCCACTGCAGCATGGCGTTGCTGCGGGTGGAAGAGACGGACACCGCGTTTACGCGCGGATGCGTGCGGGGAGAGGTCCTGACTTTGCCCATCAAACACGGCGACGGTTGCTACGTCGCCGATGCGGTCGTGTTGCAGCAGCTCGAAGACAACCGCCAAGTCATTCTGCGCTACGTCGACGGCGCCGGGCGCGTCACCGACGAGGCCAATCCGAACGGTTCGTTGCGCGGGATCGCGGGCATCGTCAACGTCACGCGCAACGTCTTCGGTATGATGCCCCACGCGGAATACGCCTGCGAGAAGCTCCTCGGCAGCGAGGACGGGGCTCGCCTCTTTCGGTCCATCAAGGCGACCGTAACGGAAGGGCTGCCGGTGCAGAGTGCCTCGGTGCCGCCGGGTTTGTGATGGCGCCGTTCCCGCAAGCCGACGAGACCGCCGCCGCGGAGCACGGGCTTTCATCGGAGGAATACGCGCGCATTCGAGTCGCGCTCGGGCGCACGCCCAACCTCGTCGAGTTGGGGGTGTTCTCGGTGATGTGGTCGGAGCACTGCAGCTACAAGAGCTCCCGACTCGTGCTACGCGACCTACCCACGCAGGGACCTCGCGTTCTGCAGGGCCCCGGCGAGAATGCGGGAGCGGTATCGATCGGCGACGGTCTGGCCGTCGTGTTCAAGATCGAGAGCCACAACCATCCGTCCTTCGTCGAGCCCTACCAGGGCGCGGCCACCGGCGTCGGCGGCATCTTACGCGACGTATTCACCATGGGGGCGCGCCCGATCGCCAACCTGAACTCACTCCGTTTCGGCAGCTTCGATCATCCTCGCACCCGTTATCTCGTCGGCGGCGTGGTCGGGGGAATCGGCGGCTACGGCAACTGCGTAGGTGTGCCGACGGTGGGCGGGGAGGTCTACTTCGACCGGGGCTACAACGAAAACATTCTGGTCAACGCCTTCACCCTCGGGCTGGTGCGCGAGGACCGCATTTTTCGCGCTCGAGCCAGCGGAGTGGGAAACCCTGTCCTCTACGTCGGGTCCAAGACCGGCCGGGATGGTATCCACGGCGCCAGTCTCCTGGCCTCGGCGGAGTTCGATCAGGAGAGCGAGCAGAAACGGCCGACTGTTCAGGTGGGCGATCCCTTCACCGAGAAGCTTCTCATCGAGGCCTGCCTCGAGCTCATGGAACGAGACGCAATCGTCGCGATTCAGGACATGGGAGCCGCGGGCCT
Organism: uncultured bacterium; assembly: GCA_963721115.1. Lineage (GTDB taxonomy): Bacteria > Desulfobacterota > Binatia > HRBIN30 > CADEER01 > CAVRIA01. Next base: position 240,546 of record CAVRIA010000005.1, on the reverse strand, counting down.
GACGAGCTCCTCGGTGGAGATGGCCTCGCGTGGCGGCCTGGGCATTGCCATTGATCTCGACCTGGTTCCGAAGCGCGAGCCGAACCTCACACCCTACGAGATCCTACTCTCGGAGTCACAGGAGCGGATGCTGATCATCGCTCGTGCCGGTGCCGAGGCCGACGTCATCGAGGTGTTCTCGAAGTGGGACCTAGACGCGGTCGTGATCGGTCGGGTGACCGACGACGGGCTGTTCCGCGCCCGCGCCGCCGGCGAAGAGGTCGCCTGCATTTCCATCGAGCCGCTGGCGCATGGCGCGCCCGTCTACGAGCGGCCGTTTGCGCCGCCTCCCAACCAGGAGGAGCTCCAGCGCCTGGATCTCTCCCAGATTCCGCCTCCCGGGGACTACAACCAGGCGTTGCTCCAACTGCTCGATTCGCCGAACATCGCCTCGAAGAGCTGGGTGTTCCGGCAGTACGATTCCATCGTGGGCGGCAACACCGTGATCGGACCCGGGTCCGATGCGGCAGTCTTGCGCATCAAGGGAACCAACAAGGCGATCGCGCTGAGCGTCGACTGCAACAGTCGCTATTGCTCGCTCGATCCATACGTCGGCGCGATGACGGCTCTCGTCGAAGCCGCCCGCAACGTCGTGTGCAGCGGCGCGGAACCGCTCGGCGTGACCGACTGCCTCAACTTCGGCAATCCCGAGAAGCCGGAGGTCATGTGGCAATTCCGCCAGGCGGTGAAAGGCATTCGCGACGCTTGTAAGGTTCTCGGGCTCCCTGTCGTCAGCGGCAACGTCAGCTTCTACAACGAAACGGACGGTCGTCCGATTCCGCCGACCCCGACGATCGCCCTCGTCGGGCTGCTCGCGGACGTCGGCCACCACACGAGTCAATGGTTCAAGTCCGAAGGAGAGGTGATCGTGCTTCTCGGCCGCACGCGCGAAGAGCTGGGAGGCAGCGAGTATCTCGCCGTCGCGCATGGTCTCGTGCGGGGAACCCCTCCATGGATCGACCTGGCGGTCGAGATGCAAGTGCAGCAGGTCTGCCTGCGCGCCATCCGCGAAGGGATCGTTCGGTCGGCGCACGATCTCTCCGAGGGCGGTCTGGCCGTCGCCCTGGCGGAAGCCTGCATGTGCGGCCCGGATGCGGCGGGCTGGGGGGCCGAGCTGGAGATGCAGACCTCGATCCGGCCGGACGTGTGGCTGTTCGGCGAGAGCCAGTCTCGAGTCCTGGTGTCTCTGCGCCGCAAGCACCTCAACCGGTTGAAGGAATTGGCCAACGAAGCGGAGGTGCCGTTCTCGACGCTGGGGGAGGTGCGCGGGCGACGTCTTCGCATCGGTAGTCTGATCGACGTGAACGTGGGGGAGATGCGCGAGGTCTGGGCGGGAGCCTTGGCGAGGCGGATGAAGGCCTGACGGAGGCGGGGATGTTCGACCGGTTTCGCGAGGAGTGCGGCGTCGTGGGTGTCTACGGCCATCCGGAGGCCGCCAACCTCGTCTATCTCGGGCTGTATGCGCTGCAGCACCGCGGACAGGAAGGAGCAGGGATCGTCTCCTCGGACGGCCATCTCCTGATGTCGCACCGCGGCCTGGGGTTGGTGGCGGACGTCTTCAATCACGAGATCATTCAACGCCTCGAGGGTGCGGCCGCCATCGGTCACAACCGTTACTCGACCGCCGGGCGCACGTTGCTCAAGAATACGCAGCCCTTCGTCGTCGAGTTCGGCAACGGGGGGCTGGCGGTGGCCCATAACGGAAACATCGTCAACGCCTTGGAGCTGCGCGAGCAACTCGAGGCCCGCGGCTCGATCTTCCAGTCCTCGGTCGATACCGAGGTGGTCATTCATCTCATGGCGACGGCCGCAGGAGAGCGACTGGTGGACCGCGCGATTGCCGCATTGTCGGTCGTGCGCGGCGCCTACTCGATCGTTTTCCTCAGCCGTACCGAGATGATTGCGGCGCGTGACCCCTACGGCTTCCGGCCCCTCGTTCTGGGACGCATCAAGGACGCGGTGATCGTCGCCTCGGAGAGCTGTGCCCTCGACTTGATCGGCGCAGACTACGTTCGCGAGATCGAGCCCGGGGAGGTCCTGGTGACATCGGCCGCGGGCCTGCAGAGCTTCTTCCCGTTCGAGAAGCGCCAGCGCACCCGCTGCGTGTTCGAGTACGTGTACTTTGCGCGTCCGGACAGCGTCGTCTTCGGACGCAACGTCTACCAGATTCGCAAGGAGCTCGGACGACAGCTCGCGCGCGAGCAGCCGGCGGATGCCGATCTGGTGATTCCGGTGCCCGACTCGGGCGTCCCGGCGGCACTCGGGTTCGCCGAGGAGTCCGGTCTGCCGTTCGACTTCGGGCTCATCCGAAACCACTACGTCGGCCGAACGTTCATCGAGCCCCAGGACGCCATTCGACACTTCGGCGTCAAGGTCAAGCTGAACGCGCAGCGGCAGGTGCTCGAGGGCAAGAAAGTGATCATCGTCGACGACTCGATCGTGCGCGGGACGACCAGCCGCAAGATCGTCACCATGGTACGGGCCGCCGGAGCCGAGGCGGTGCACATGCGCATCAGCTCCCCGCCGACGATCGGTCCGTGCTACTACGGAGTCGACACCCCGACCAAGTCCGAGCTGATCGCTTCGGACCATTCGGTGCAGACCATCCGCGATTTCATCACCGCCGATTCGCTGGGTTTTCTCAGCGAGGAGGGGCTCTACGCCTTCACCGGGGCGGAGGGGCGCGATGGCTTCTGCGACGCCTGCTTCACTGGCCGCTATCCGATCCCCGTCACCAACGACGCGCATACCCGGCAGCTCGTGCTGTTCGAAGTCCACGATCACTGACGGCGTTTGCCGCGGGGAACTCTTTTCGCTAAGCAATTTCCGCCGTTTGCGGCTCTGCCGCGCCCGGGGCGGGATCGCCGATGAAGTGCCCCTTTTGCCACGATCTGGAGAACCGAGTGATCGACTCGCGCCTCACGAAGGACGGCGGGGTTATTCGCCGTCGGCGCGAATGTTTTCACTGCCAACGGCGCTTCACCACGTACGAGCGCGTGGAAGAGGTTTTGCCGCTCGTGGTCAAGAAGGACGATCGGCGCGAGGTGTTCGACCGCCTGAAGATCGTGGCCGGCCTGAAGAAGGCGTGTGAAAAGCGGCCGGTCAGCGCCGCGGCCATCGAGCAGGCGGCCGACCGTGTCGAACGCTTCGTGCAGGACCGGGCGGAGAAGGAGGTCACCAGCGCGGCGATTGGTGAGGCGGTGATGCGCGAGCTGTCGCAGCTCGATCAGGTGGCGTACGTTCGTTTCGCCTCCGTTTATCGCTCTTTTCAGGACGTCGGTGAGTTCATGCGCGAGCTGGAAGATCTGATCAAGGACCGGCGGCGCTCGCGCTCGCGCCGCAGCGGCCGCCCACCGGGCAAACCCAAACCCTCTTCGGCGTGAACGACGACGCGGCCTTCATGCGGCTCGCCCTGCGTCTCGGCCGCCGCGGTCTGGGCAGGACGAGCCCCAACCCCGCCGTGGGCGCCGTGGTGGTCGCCGGCGGCGAGATCGTCGGGCGCGGTCATCACCGCCGCGCGGGCGAACCCCACGCCGAGATCGAGGCGCTGAAGGATGCCGGGGACCGGGCGCGCGGGGCGACCCTCTACGTGACCCTCGAGCCGTGTAACCACCACGGAAAGACCCCGCCGTGTACGGAGGCCGTGCTGGCCGCCGACATCCGGCGCGTCGTGTTCGGCGTCCGCGACCCGAATCGCGACGTGAAGGGAGGGGGTGCGGAGAGACTGCGGCGCCGGGGGGTCGAGGTCATCGGCGGCGTCGAGGCGAAGCCCTGTGCCGACCTCGTCGCCGGCTTTGCCCGATACGCGCAGATCGGTCGACCGCTGGTCACCCTCAAGCTGGCTGCCTCTCTCGACGGGCGGATCGCCACCCGCACCGGGGCCTCGCGCTGGATCACCGGCCCCCGGGCGCGGCGCTTCGTCCACCGGCTGCGAAACGAGACCGACGCCGTCATGGTCGGCGCGGGCACGGTGATCGCCGACGATCCCAGCCTTACGTGCCGGGTCCGGGGCGGGCGCGATCCTCTCCGGGTGATCGTCGACGGCCGACTGCGCCTGCCCCGAGAAGCCCGGGTGCTGACAAAGGACCTGGCGCGCGGTACGCTTCTGGCCACGGTGACGCGCAAGACCCAGATCTTGGACCAAATGCGGCGAGACGGAGTCACGGTACTCGTGCTGCCCGGCCGGCGGGGGAATCTCTCTCTGCGACGGCTGTTGGAGGCTCTGGGCGACCGGGGCGTACGCAGTGTGCTGATCGAAGGCGGAGCTACGCTTGCCGCCGCGGCGCTGCGCGAGCGTGTGGTGGACCGCCTCCTGCTCTTCGTCGCCCCCAAGTTGATCGGCGGCGACGGGCGGCCGATGATCTCGTCTCTCGGCGTGGACCGCCTTGCCGATGCCCCGCATGTGGGCCCGCTGGTGGTTTCGCGCCTGGGCGATGACGTGCTGATTCGCGCCACGCTCGGTGGACCACATGTCGTTTAGTCCGATCGCGAACGTCCTGCCCGATCTGCGGGCGGCAAAAGTCGTGATTCTCGCCGACGGAGAGGAGGGGGAGGCGCATCTCTGCTCTGCCGCGGAGCTGGTTACGCCGGAGACGATCAATTTCATGGCGACGCACGGGCGTGGGTTGATCTGCCTGACAATGACGGAAGAGCGCCTTCGGTCCTTGGGAATTCCCCTCATGGTTCCGGATGCTCTGCCGGCACCGCGCCGCCGCTTCGGAGCATCGATCGAGGCCCGGCGGGGCGTGACCACAGGCATCTCCGCCAGCGACCGCGCAACGACAATCCAGGCCGCGATGGCCCCCGATGCCGGTCCGGACGATCTGGTCATGCCCGGACACGTTTTCCCCATCGTCGGACGCAAAGGCGGCGTTTTGGTGCGCGCCGGTCTGACGGAAGGGTCGATTGATCTGGTGCGATTGGCCGGGCTGCAGCCCGCGGCGGCGGTGTGCGCGGTGCTGAGAGATGACGGTACCCTGGCGGGCCTGGACGACCTCGAGCATCTGGCCGAGCTGTTCGATCTCAAGATCGTGCGCATCGGGGATCTGGTGGCGCACCGCCTGCGCACCGAGTCGCTGGTGCACCGCGTGGCGGAGCGGCCGATCACGGCTCGCAGCGGCGGCAAGTTCCGCGCCGTCGTCTATCGCAACGACGTCGACCCCTACGAACACGTGGCGCTGATCAAAGGCACGATACGCCCAGGCGACACGGTCATGGTGCGATTGCATTCCCAGTGCCTCACCGGGGACGTGTTCGGCTCGGAACGATGCGATTGCGGGGAGCAGTTGGAGCAGGCTCTGCGCATGATCGCGGCAGAGCGCAAGGGGGTCCTCGTTTACCTGCATCAGGAAGGCCGGGGCATCGGATTGGCGAACAAGCTGCGCGCCTACGCTCTGCAGGATCAGGGGCGGGATACGGTCGAGGCGAATCTCGAGCTCGGCTTCAAGGAGGACGGCCGCGACTACGGCATCGGGGCGCAGATTCTGCGCGATCTCGGCGCGCTGAAGATTCGTCTGATCACCAACAACCCCAAGAAGATCGAGGGTCTCGAGACATACGGGATCTCCGTCGCGGAGCGCATTCCGGTCGAGGTGCCGCCGCACTCCGGGAACATCCGCTACCTGCGTGCCAAGCAACAAAAGCTCGGTCATCTGCTCAGCGGGTTGAAGCTGATCACATGACAGGTCGCCGCTCGGTGCTCCGCATTGGTCATTGCTGCGCGCGGCGGATCGTGAGAAGTAGTTGAGCATGGCGAGGACCCTGGAGGGCAAGCTGGACGGCGCCGGTCTCAGGATCGGCGTGGTCGCGTCGCGCTTCAACAGCGTGATCACCGAGCGCCTCCTGTCGGGTGCGCTCGACGCGTTGCGCCGTCACGGCGTGCTGGAGGAGGCGATCGAGGTGGCGCACGTTCCGGGCGCCTTCGAGATTCCGCTGCTGGCGGAGCTGATGGCGTCGAGCGGCCGCTTCGACGCGGTCGTCTGCCTGGGCGCACTCGTAAAGGGGGAGACTCCGCACTTCGACTTCATTGCCGGGTGGGCGGTGAGCGAGATCGGCCGGCTGATGCTCGCCCATCGGGTCCCCGTCGCCTTGGGCATTCTGACCACCAACTCGGTCGAGCAGGCCCTCGAGCGCTCCGGAGCCAAGCACGGGAACAAGGGATACGACGCCGCCATGACCGCGATCGAGATGGCCAACCTTAGGAAGTCCCTGGCCTGAGTGCGACGGCCGACCGATCCGCGAAGAGTGTTCGATTCATGGGTGCGCGCCGCAAGGGGAGGGAGCTGGCGCTCCAGGTGCTCTATCAGATGGAGATCACCAACGAGCCGTCCACCCGCGCCCTGCAGGGCTTCTGGGAGAGCTTCGAGAGCGGCCCGGCGGCCCGCGAGTTCGCACGGTCCCTCGTCGACGGGGTGATCGAGCGGAGAGCCGAGATCGACGCGTTGATCGCTGCTGCCTCGGAGAACTGGCGCGTCGAGCGACTGTCGCGGACCGACCTGAACGTGCTGCGCATCGCCGTCCACGAGATGACCAAGTCGCCACCGCTGCCGGTCGAGATCGCCGTCGACGAGGCGATCGAGATCGCGCGCAAATTCGGCACCCAGGAATCCGCCACGTTCGTCAACGGCGTCCTGGATCAAGTTGCCTCGCATCTCGGACTCAAGACGTCCCCCGAAACGAAGCCCGCGCACGGCGATCGGTGATCGCCGAGGTCTGGTCGCCGGAAGGGGTGCGGTGAACCCGATCGTCGCGGTGGTCAATCCGGCGGCGGGAGGCGGTCGCGCCTTGCGCGTCTGGGAGGAGCTTCGCCGCTCGGAGCCGCGTCTGGCCGACGCCCGGCTCGTTCTATCGCCCGATCCGGAAGGCGTGCGCGAGCAGCTGGCCCCCTTGATGGCCGAGGGGATCGAACGCCTCCTGGCGTTCGGTGGCGACGGCAGCGCGCACCTGGTGGCGAACCTCGTGCTTGCAGCCGGTCTGGGAGACTCCGTCGCCATCGGTCTCGTGCCGGCGGGAACGGGGAGCGATCTGGCGCGCCCGCTCGGTTTGCCGGGCGAACCACGGGCGGCGCTGCAGCGGGCTCTCTCCGCGCCGCCGCGGCCCATCGATGCGCTGCGCCTGACGACCGACGACGGTCGGCGTCGCTTCGTGCTCAACGTGGCCTCGGCGGGGATATCGGGCCTCGTCGACGAAGCGGTCAACGCCGCGCCCGGCCGCGGCGAGGCCGCGTATCTCATGGCGACGTTGGGTGCCTTCCGCCGCTATCGGCCGGTCCGGTGTCGCATCGCCATAGATGGGGAAGATTGGTACGAAGGCGAGGTTCTCCTCCTGGCGATGGCCAACGGCACCTGCTTCGGCCGTGGGATGAAGATCGCCCCTCGCGCGCGCCTCGACGACGGTGCGATGGACGTCGTGTTGGTGAAGCAGATCCCCAAGTGGCAACTGATCTTCCGGCTGCCGCGACTCTACAGCGGGACGCATCTGGACAGCGGCTATGTCCGGTGGCGGCGCGCGCGCGAGGTTCGGCTCGAACCGCTGTCCGCGCTGCCCCCGTTCGATTTGGATGGGGAGGTCTTCCCTTCCGCCGGCGCCCGATTCGAGCTTTTGCCCGGGGCGCTCCGCATCCTGGCCTGAAGCCGACACTGGAAGCGCGGGACAGGGGACCTGGCGCGATGAGCCCGATTGACCGCGTTCCCGGCTCGGCGTAGGGCAGAGACACATGCCGGAGAATGCCACCTATTGCGCCGACAGCTCGACGCCGCACCGGACCTCAACGCCGGGGCGGATCGGATCCCTGGCCGGCGTGCTCGGCGCTGCTGTTCTGGTCGCGACCTCGACGGGTCCTTCGGCAGCCCAGTCCGCAAATTCGGGGCTGCGCGCGGCAGTGAATCGAGTCGCGATCGGCAACAACTCCGCACTAGAGACTCTCCCGCTTGCGACCGCCGACGCAGCGATGCGTCCCGAGCCGCCCTCTCGCCGTCAGAATCTGTCCAGGGGACAGCTTCTGGTCGCGAGCCGGCAGTTGCCGGACCCGAATTTCGCCCGCTCCGTCGTCCTGTTGATCGACTACGGCGCCAAGGGGGCTGTGGGGGTGATCGTCAACCGGCCGACCGAAGTGAAGGTCTCTTCCGCGCTCCCCGATATGGAGGGCATGAAGGACCGCGACGACCTGCTCTTCTTCGGCGGCCCGGTGGCCGTGAACCGTCTGATGATGATCGTCCGCGCCGAGAAGGAGCCGCCCGAGGCCTTGCACGTCTTCGGCGACGTCTACGCCAGTGGCAGCATGAAGGCGCTGCGACACGTGCTCGAAAGAAGAGCGCGCGAGGGGGACGTCCGCCTCTGTGCCGGCTACACCGGATGGGCCCCCGGCCAGCTCGACGCAGAGGTTTCGAGAGGGGACTGGCTCGTCGCTCCCGCCGACGCGGCGGCGATCTTCGACGAAAACCCCTCCGAGCTCTGGGGCTCTCTCCTCGCCCGGATCGAAGGCCAGTGGGCACGGCGCGATCCTGCGGATTCGGCAGACGGCCCTCGGGCGTAAAGCCCCCCGAAATCCGTCGATTTCTGGACCTCACCGCATGCCTCTGGTACGAACGGCTCACCCGCATGCGTTACGATCCAAACACCATCGAGCCGAAGTGGCAGGCGGCATGGGAGGAGAGAGAGGCGTTCCGTACGCCCGCCGACCCGGCCGAGCTCGCCCGCAAGCCCAAGTACTACATCCTGGACATGTTCCCGTATCCCTCCGGGGCAGGCTTGCACGTCGGACATCCGGAGGGCTACACGGCGACCGACGTCCTGGCGCGGCTGCGCCGCATGCAGGGGTACAACGTCCTTCATCCGATGGGCTGGGACGCCTTCGGTCTGCCGGCCGAGAGGGCGGCGATGCGGGAGAACATCCACCCCGCCGTCATCACCCGACGCAACGTCGACAACTTCCGCCGCCAGATCAAACGGCTCGGCTTCAGCTACGACTGGAGCCGCGAGATCAACACCTCGAGCCCCGACTACTACCGCTGGACGCAGTGGATCTTCCTGAAGCTGCTCGAGCGCGGGCTCGCGTACGTCGCCGAGATGCCGGTGAACTGGTGCCCGGCGCTCGGTACGGTGCTCGCCAACGAGGAGGTCAAGGACGGCCGCTACGTCGAGACCGGCGATCCCGTCGAGCGCCGCTCGATGCGGCAGTGGATGCTCCGCATCACCGCGTACGCCGAGCGCCTTCTGCACGACCTCGACGAGCTGGACTGGCCGGACGGCGTCAAGGACATGCAGCGCAACTGGATCGGCAAATCGACCGGGGCGGAGATCACCTTCGAGGTCGCCGCTCGAGCCGATCTCCTTCGTCGTCTTCACGACCCGGCCCGACACGCTCTTCGGCGCGACCTACTGCGTGCTCTCTCCGGAGCACCCGCTGGGGATGCGGATCGCGACGGCCGACCGCCTCGCCGCCGTGCGCGCCTACTGCGAGCAGGCCGCGAAGGCCTCGGAGATCGCCCGCAGCAGCGCCGAAACGGAGAAGACCGGAGTCTTCACCGGCGCCTACGCGCTGCACCCGGTCACCGGTGAGAGGCTGCCGATCTGGATCGCCGACTACGTGCTCATGGGCTACGGCACGGGAGCCATCATGGCGGTACCCGCGCACGACGAGCGGGATCACGCCTTCGCGCGCCGTTTCGGCCTGCCCATTCGCGAGGTGATCGGCGGCGGGGAGCGTCCGGTCGACGACGCGGCACACGTCGGAGACGGGACCCTGGTCAACTCGGACTTCCTCGACGGTCTCGACGTCGCCTCCGCGAAGGAGCGAATGACCGCCTGGTTGGCCGAGCACGGCAAGGGTGCCGCGCGCGTGCAGTACAAGCTGCGCGACTGGCTGTTCTCGCGCCAGCGCTACTGGGGCGAGCCGTTGCCCGTGGTCTGGCTGGAGGACGGCACGGTGGTGCCCGTTCCCGAGGAATCGCTGCCGGTCGAGCTGCCGCCGATCGACGAGTACCGCCCGACCGAGGACGGCAAGCCGCCGCTCGCGAGGGCGGGTGACGACTGGCTGATGGTGACGCTGCCCGACGGGCGAGTCGGCGTACGCGAGACCAACACCATGCCGCAGTGGGCGGGATCATGCTGGTACTACCTGCGCTTTCTCGATCCACGCAACGACGCCGAGCCTTGGTCGAAGGAGGTGGAGCGGTACTGGATGCCGGTCGACCTCTACGTCGGCGGCGTCGAGCACGCGGTCCTGCACCTGCTGTACGCGCGCTTCTGGCACAAGGTGCTGTACGACTGCGGGCTGGTACACACCGTCGAGCCGTTCCAGCGCCTGTTCAACCAGGGAATGATCCTCGCGTACAGCTACCAGGACGCCCGCGGCAAGTACTACCACCCGAACGAGGTCGAGGAGCGCGACGGCGGGGCGGTGGCCAGGACGACGGGCGAGCCCCTGGCCGCACAGGTCGAGAAGATGTCCAAGTCGCGAGCTCAACGTCGTCAACCCCGACGAGGTGATCGACCAGTACGGCGCCGACGCCATGCGCCTCTACGAGCTGTTCATGGGCCCGCTGGAGCAAGTCAAGCCGTGGCAGATGTCGGGCGTCGAAGGGGTCTATCGGTTTCTGCAGCGCGTCTGGCGTCTCGTGGTGGACGAACGCTCCGGCGGTCCGTCCGAACGATTGACCGATGCCGCCCCCGAGACCGAGCCCGCCCTCAACCGCGTTCTCCATGCCACCATCGGGAAGGTTCTCGAGGACACGGGATCGCTGCGCTTCAACACGGCCATCTCCCAGATGATGATCTTCGTGAACGAGGCCACCGCCAGTGCCACCCTGCCGCGCGAGATCGTGGTCTCCTTCCTGTGCGTTCTGTCTCCGTACGCACCGCACGTGGCCGAGGAGCTGTGGGCGAGGCTCGACCACACAGACCTGATCGCGCACGCCGCGTGGCCGGCGCACGATGAGGCGCTCTGCGTCGAGGAGACGATCACCCTGGTCGTGCAGGTCAATGGCAAGCGGCGCGACACGATCGACGTGCCGCGCGACGTCGATCGCCGCACCGTGGAGGAGCTGGCCCTGAAGACGGCGGGAGCGGAGCGATCGCTGGAAGGCCGGGTGCCCCGCAAGGTGGTGGTCGTTCCGGGGCGCCTCGTCAACATCGTCGTCTAGCTGGGCGCTGGTCGAACGGCATGAACAGGATGGCGAGTTCTCGTGCATCCAGGCGGCGCGGGTCGCCTCGGGCTCCTGCTCGCGGTCGACGTCACGGCCGTCAGAGGCGGTGCCGCATTGCCGTGGCGATCGCGGTCGCCGCCCTGCTCTTCGTTCAGGCCTGCGGCTATCGCCTCATGGGAACGGAGGTTCACGTTCCGGGCGGGGTCCAGTCGGTCAGCGTCGGCGCCTTCGACAATCGCTCGCGCGAGTTCGGGCTCGACAAGACGCTGGCCTTCGCCCTGGAACGGGAGATCTACCGGCGCGGGATTCTACACTTGGTCGAGGATCCGGCGGGTGCCGACGCCGTGATCAAAGGGACGATCCGTGAGTTCAATACCCACCCGGTCGCTTTCGATGCGGAGGACGAAGCGCTCCAATACGAGGCCGAGATCACGCTCGACGTGAGGCTGGAGCGTCAGGACAGCGGGGAGGTGCTCTGGGAGGGCTCGAAGCTGCAGGCGATCGAGGAGTACAGCGTGACGCCATCGACGATCATCCCGAGCTCGGCGCAGTTCCAGCGGGATACGCTCAACTTCGAGAATCTCAACCAGCTCACGGACATCCAGCTGGCGGAGACGGAAAAGCGCCTGGCCATCGGTCGTCTGGTCGCGACGCTGGTTCGCGATGTCCAGGATCGCATCCTGGACGACTTCTGACGGGACCGGCGGTTGCGCGGCCGGATGCCGCCGCCTGGCGGAACCCGTCAGCTGGCGCTTTTCAGAGCGTGAACGTGTTTGCTGAGGCGGGAGATGCGGCGCGCAGCGGCGTTGCGGTGAAGGACGCCCTTGGTGGCGGCCTTGCCGATCTCCTTTACCGCCAGCTTGAGGCCGGCCTCGGCCGCCGCGACATCCTGGCTGCTGACGGCTTCGCGAACCTTGCGGATGTCGGTGCGCAGGCGACTGCGGATACTGGCGTTGCGCTCCGCCCGTTTTTCGTTCTGGCGGTTGCGTTTGATTGCCGACGGATGACGATTGGCCAACGGAATTCCTCCCTTTCGTCGAACCAAAGTCCGTACCATGCCCGCCCATGGGGGTCAATCCGGCCGGCGAGCTATGAGTGAGAACCGACGCATCGCCAAGGCCGCCGGCCTGGTGGGGGCGCTCACCCTCTGCAGCCGCGTCGCTGGGCTGCTGCGCGACATCGTCATCGGCTACTTCTTCGGCACCTCGCCTGCGGCCGACGCGTTCTTCGTCGCCTTTCGCATTCCGAACCTTCTCCGCCGCTTCGTCGCCGAGGGGGCGATGAGCGTCGCCTTCGTGCCCGTCCTGACGGACTACCTGACGACGGGTTCCCGAGAGGAGGCGATTCGGGTGGCGCGGATTCTCTTCGCCGCACTGGCGGCGGTGCTGGCGCTGCTGACCTGCCTGGGCATCGCCCTGGCGCCGGTCTGGGTGTCCCTGTTCGCCCCCGGATTCGCCGATCGCCCCGCTCTCCTGGCCCTCACCGTGGACCTCACCCGCCTGCTCTTTCCGTACGTCTTTCTGGTCAGCCTCGTGGCTTTGCTCGGCGGCCTCCTGAACGCCCTGCGTCACTTCCTCGCCCCCGCCCTGTCTCCCGTCGTCCTGAACCTGGCGATCATCGCCTCCGCGGTGCTGCTGTCGCCCCACCTGCCCGTCCCCGTGCTGGCGCTCGCCTACGGCGTCCTGGCCGGTGGCGTCCTGCAGCTCGGCCTACAGCTGGTCCCACTGTTGAAGCGGGGGATTTTCATGTGGCCCCTGTGGGACCCGCACCATCCCGCCGTGCGGCGCGTCCTGGTGCTGTTGGCCCCGACCCTGTTCGGAGCGGCCGTCTATCAGGTCAACCTCATGATGACTACGGTGTTTGCCTCGCTCCTGCCGGCGGGCAGCGTCTCGTACCTCTGGTACGCCGGGCGGGTCTTCGAGTTTCCCCTCGGGCTGTTCGCGGTGGCGCTCGGCACGGCGGCTCTGCCGAGCTTCTCGGCCCAGGCGTCGCGCAAGGCCTACGACGAGATGCGCCGCAGCCTACAGTTCGCCATGGGCTTGACGAACTTCATCGCCGTACCCGCCGCTGTCGGCCTCTTTTTGCTCGCCACTCCCATCACGGCCGTGCTCTTCGAGCGCGGTGCCTTCGGTCCGGAGCAGGCGGCCATGACCGCCGCGGCGCTGCGCATGTTCGCGGTCGGGCTGTGGGCCGTGTCGATGGCGCGCGTCTTGGTGCCCGCCTTCTACGCCCTCGGCGATGCGCGCACGCCGGTGATCGCCGCCGCGGCCGCATTCCTGGCCAACCTCCTCTTCAGCCTCGTTCTGATCGGGCCGTTGACGCGGGGTACCGCAGCCCCCGGCCCGATCGCTGCCGCGGCCCTCGACGTGCTCTCCCGTCTCAGCACAGTGCTGGCGGTCGCGGACCTGAAGCACTCGGGACTGGCCCTGGCGACGTCGCTCTCGGCCCTGGTGAACGTGCTCGTGCTTCTCCCCGCCCTTTCCCGTCGTCTCGGTACTCTGGGCGCGGAGCGGCTGGCCGGCTCGCTGGCGCGAAATGCAGTCGCGGCGACCGGCATGGGGACCCTGGTCTGGTTCCTGGCGCGTGCAGCGAACTGGAGTCAGAGCGCTGGGAGCCTTCGACGCGGCCTGCTGTTGGCGGCGATCGTCACGGCAGGCTTCGCCGCTCACGCCGCAATCGCCCACTTGTTGGGCGCCCGCGAGCCGGGGGTGATGGCGAGTGAGGTGGCGCGTCGTCTCGGTGCGGGAGCGAGTCGACGGGAAACGTGACGGATCCCGTGAAGCGGCCCGCTTCTCGGGCGTTCAGGACGCCTGGCGGAACTCCTGCAGCAGTCGCTCGTTCTCGGCGACCACCTGCTCGATGCTGTTCGTGGCCGCGGCAGCGGTGGCGTGAATCTCGGCGACGGCCTGCTCGATCTGCCGCTCGAGGTGGGCGAGATGGGCGTCCCCGCCGCTCAGAATCTCTCGCGCGTCCTTGACGCACTGCATGGCGGCGGCCAGCTCGTTCTTCGAGCCGACGAAATCCTCCTCCCCGGCGAGGCGGCGCGCGGACGCGAGAAAGCTCTTGGCCTCGATCAGGCGGAGGTGGGCGACCAGCCGGTCGCGCGCCGAGCTCCAAGTGTCGATGACGCTCTCCAGCCCGGCTCTCGCTCCTCGAGCGGATGCATCCCGAGCTTCCTTTGCGAAGCGATCCAGCTTGTTTTCGAAGCTGGACAGGTGTTCCTTCGCCTCCTCAGGACAGCGCTCCTTCAGTCGCTCCGCATCGCTTCGCACCTTCTCGATCTCGGCTCGGCATTTCTCGACTTCGTCCTCGACCGTCATAGGAAACCTCCAGCTGCGATCTGGATACTGAGCAACGCACATGCCAGCGGGGATCGCGCATGCACATGCGTTGAAGGACGGGGCTGGCAGTGCCTCTTCCGATCCGTAGGAGCCTCCCGCAGGACGCTTCTCGATGCCGAGAACGGCGCCATGGAAGCGACTGCCGTTGAATCCCGCTTGCCGAAATGGCACGTTTTGGGCTATTCATGCGGTAGTCATGAGGTATCGCTCGACCAACGTACGGCGAATGCGCCTGATTGCTGTCGTCCTGGTGGCGATCTGGGCTCCGTACATGTCTCTGCGTTGCGTCGACGTTCCGGAGGGACACTCTTATTGCCCGTTCGCGGCAAACGCAGAGGCGATAGGAGGAGGCCACCACCATGCGGTCTCTCCCTCGCACCAACACCCGGGACACACTTCGTCCCCAGCGCACGACTCTCCCGCCGGGCGAACGTGCTGTGAGCTCGCCGGCAAGTACCACCTTCTGACTTCCGCTGGCGCGCCCTCTCTGGACTCACCGGTCGTTCTCGCGGTTCTTCCCGCGACTTGGCCCGAGCTGTTGCTGCCGGCCGCCCGGGTTGAGGCTCAGCGGCCCTTCGGCTCGGTACACGCCCACGACCCACCGACATATCTTCTGCACGCCGCTCTTCTGATCTGATTCCTCCGGCACCGGTGGTGCGGGGTGTCCGTCTGACGGATGCCCGCGCGTTCCGTCGGACCTGGTGCGTCCGACGGTCGACGCCCGCTCGCCATTCGCTTCGGTTTACCGAAGTGCGGCGCTCGGGCGGAGCGATCCGTTGCTGGAGGTATCCGTGCGAAGACGACTGAAACATGTTGGGCTGACCGGGTTGCTGCTCGTCGCGGCCGGCTGCGGCAGCATGAATCCGGCCCTGCGAGACCGTGTCGCGGCGGAAGCCGGCGCGCTGACGCCGGCCGTGGAGGACGACCGAGCCGTGGTGACCCTGGGGGCGCGGACGGCGGAGGAGGGCGCCCCGCCGCCGACGCAGGTAGCCCTTCCCGAACGTGCGGGGCTGCAGGACTTCATCTCCATCGCCTTGCGCGACAACCCCGCTATTCGCAAGGCCATCCGACAGATCCAGGTGCTGGGCTACCAGGTCCCCCAGGTGACGTCGTTGGACGATCCGATGGTCAGCATCATCCCGCCGACCGACGACATGACGCAGACCGCCGGCGGCATGATGGGTGGCGCCATCAGCGTCGCGCAGAAGATCCCGTTTCCGGGCAAGCTGCGAACCCGCGGGCGCGTTGCCGAGCAGGCGGTGCGTATGGCTCTGGACACCCTGGCGGACGCGCGCATCTCGACCGTCGCCCAGGTGCAGAAGGCCTACTACGGCTACTACCTGGCCAGCGTGTCGATCGACACGACGCGGCAGAGCGAGCAGCTGCTGCGCCAGATCCACGACGTGGCGGCGGCGCGCTACAAGACCGGCGAGGCGACCCAACAGGACGTTCTGCGGGCCGAGGTGGAGCTGTACGGCCTCGTCAACGAACGGATCACGCTCGAGCAGCAGTGCGCCACGGCGCGGGCCCTCCTCAACACGCTGATGAACCGTCCCGTCGACGGCGCGTTGCCCGCCCCGCGGCCCTTCGATCTGTCGCGGGTCGACTGGAAGCTGTCTCAGGCGATGCAGCAGGCGGTGACGTCCAACCCCCGCCTGGCCCGGCTCCAGGAACAGATCAAGCGAGATCTCGAGACGGTCAAGCTGGCCCGACTCAACTACTTCCCGGATATCACGGCCGGTTACACGTATACGTTCATCTCTCCGGCCGGAGTCAGCCCCGTGGCGACCGGCAGCGACGTCTGGAACCTCGCCTTCGGCTTCAACTTGCCGATCTGGTGGCAGCGGCTGCGGGCGCGCGTTCTGGAAGGCAACGCGCAGGTGCTGGCGTCGGTCGAGGAGTACGCCGAGCTGCGCAACCTGCTCTTCTTCCAACTGCAGGATACGCTGGTGAAGGTCGACACGCAGTATCGCCAGGCGGTTCTGTTCCGCGACCTCATCGTGCCGCGCGCCTGGCAGGCGGTGGAAGTCTCGACCTCGGGCTATCGGGCCGGCACGCTCGCCTTCACCGCGCTCATCGACAACTGGCGCAAGTGGCTCGACTACTCGCTGGCCTATCAGCGCGCGCTGGCCGAGCTCGAGCAACGCTTCGCGGACCTTCAGCAGCTGATCGGCGTCCGCGTGCCGCGCCTCGCACCGGACGCCGCCGCCGCGCCGCAGGTGCGGCCGATCGCCGGCGTCGACGCCGGAAGGAGGGGAGAGCCATGAAGCCGCGTACGATCGTCGCGCTGGGTTTGCTGACGCTGGCCGCATTTGCGGCCGGGGCGGCGGCGGCACGACTGGGAGCGGAAGCGACGAGGTCGGCCGAGGCTCCGGCCGCGGCGACGCAGGTGGCGACGCCGCCGGCCGCGACCGACACCGCGACCTGGTACACCTGCGGCATGCACCCCGAGGTGGTGCAGCCGGAGCCCGGCAACTGCCCGAAGTGCGGCATGAAGCTTCAGCCGATGGCGCCGGATCGCGCCGCGGCACTCGGTCTGGTGCCGGCGCCCGAGGCGAAGACTCCCGGTGAGCGCCGCGTTCTGTACTGGAAGTCGTCGATGATCCCGGGCGAGATCCATCAGAAGGCGGGCGTGGACTCGATGGGCATGGATCTCGTGCCGGTCTACGCCGACGAGGGGTCCGCCGCGGGGGTCATTCGGATCGACCCCGTGGTCGAGCAGAACATGGGCGTCCGGGTCGACAAGGTGATCCGCGGGCCGCTCGCCAAGACGGTGCGGACGGTAGGGTTCGTCGATTACGACGAGACGTCGCTCGCCACCGTGACCAGCAAGGTCGACGGCTGGATCGAAAGGCTCTACGTCGATCAGACCGGCGTTCAGGTGCACGAGGGCGAGCCCCTGTTCGACCTCTACTCGCCGGCGCTGTTCTCGGCCCAAGAGGAGTACCTGGCCGCGCTTCGCAACCAGCAGACGACGGAGGTCCCGATCGTCCCCGGCTCGCGTTACGACTCCGAGGCGCTGGTGCGCGACGCGCGCACCCGTCTCGAGTACTTCGACGTGCCCGCCGGGCAGATCGAGAAGCTGAAACGCGGCGGGAAGGTCCAGAAGACGGTGACCATCCGCGCGCCCTTCACCGGAATCGTCACGCACAAGAACGTCGTCGAAGGCGACAAGGTCGGCGCCGGGATGGATCTCTTCAAGCTGGCCGACCTGTCCACGGTGTGGGTGATGGCCAAGGTGTTCGAGTACGACCTTCCCTTCGTCCAGCTCGGGCAGGAGGCGTTCATGACCCTCAGCTACCTGCCCGGGCGGACCTTCCGCGGCCGCGTGACGTACATCTACCCGTACCTCGATACGAAGACGCGCACCGTGTCGGTGCGCATCGAATTCCACAACCCCGGGTACGAGCTGAAGCCGGGCATGTACGCCACCGTCACGCTGACCGGCAAGCTGGCGGAGTCGGCGACACTGGTGCCGGACGTGGCGGTGATTCGCACCGGCGAGCGTTCGGTCGCCTTCGTGACCTCCGAGCCGGGCCGTTTCGAGCCGCGCGAGGTGGAGATCGGCGCGCGCGCGGAGAACAACTACTTGCAGGTTCTGTCCGGCCTGGCTCCCGGCGAGACGGTGGTCGTCTCCGGCCAGTTCCTGCTCGATTCGGAAAGCCGGCTGCGCGAGGCGGCGCTCAAGTTCATGGAGCCGGGCGCGGCGGGCGGCGCCCACCCGATCGAGGACGTGACGTCCGAAGCTGCCGGCGAGAGCGGAGGGCAGACGGGGGCAAACGAGCGCGCGCCGGCGAAGGGGCGCCTCTACTACGTCTGTCCGATGCCCGAGCACGCGGACATCCTGTACGAGAAGCCGGGCAAGTGCCCGATCTGCGGCATGCCGCTGGTTCCGGTGCGGCGCAAGGCCGGCCACGTCGAGAGCCCGCGCATCGCCTACTGGACGTGTCCGATGCCCGAGCACTCCTTCGTCCACAAGCCGGGTCCCGGCAAGTGCCCGATCTGCGGCATGTCGCTGATTCCGGTGCCCGTTTCGCAGATCGAGGCGACGCCTGGTCCGGCGCCGAAGCGCGACTCCCACGGCCGGAGGCCACAGATGATCCGGCGCGTCATCGAATTCTCGCTCGAGAACAAATTCATCGTCCTGCTGATGGCGCTGTTCATCGTGTTCGGCGGCTACTACGCCGTGTCGCACATGCCGCTCGACGCCATCCCCGACCTGTCGGACGTCCAGGTCATCGTCTTCACGGAGTACCCCGGTCAGGCCCCGCGCATCGTCGAGGACCAGATCACCTATCCGATCACGACCAAGATGCTCTCGGTGCCCTACGCCAAGGTCGTGCGCGGCTACAGCTTCTTCAACTTCTCTTTCGTCTACGTCATCTTCGAGGACGGAACGGATCTGTACTGGGCGCGCAGCCGCGTCCTCGAGTACCTCAGCCAGCTGCAGGGGCAGCTGCCGCGCGGGGTGACGCCGACCCTCGGGCCGGACGCCACCGGGGTCGGCTGGGCGTTCATCTACACGCTGAGCAGCCCGAACCACGACCTGCAGCAGCTGCGCAGCATTCAGGACTGGTACCTCAAGTACGAGCTGACGGCGATCGACGGCGTCTCGGAGGTCGCCAGCGTCGGCGGCTTCGTCAAGCAGTACCAGGTCACGGTCGATCCGGAGAAGCTGCGCGCCTACGACATTCCCCTGAGCAAGGTGCGCACGGCGATCCAGCGCTCGAACAACGAGGTGGGCGGACGCGTGATGGAGATGTCCGAGACCGAGTACATTTTGCGCGTCAAGGGATACGTCGACGACCCGCGCCAGCTCGAGGAGGCGGCGGTCGGCGCCGGGCCCGACGGCACGCCGATTCTGGTCCGCGACATCGGTACGGTCGACATCGGACCCGAGATGCGGCGCGGCATCGCGGAGTGGAACGGGGAAGGGGAGACGGTCGGCGGCATCATCGTCGTGCGTTACGGCGCCAACGCGCTGGAGGTCATCCGGCGCGTCAAGGCCAAGCTCGCGCAGTTGAAGGCGGGCCTGCCGCAGGGGGTGGAGATCAAAGTCGCCTACGATCGCTCCGGCCTCATCGAGCGCTCGATCGAGACGCTGCGCGGAAAGCTCCTCGAGGAATCGCTGGCGGTGTCGCTCGTCTGTATCGCCTTTCTGTTCCACTTCCGCAGCGCCCTGGTCGCGATCATGATCCTGCCGATGGCCGTGCTGATGGCATTCGTCGTCATGTACGCGCAGGGCATCGGCGCCAACATCATGAGCCTGGGCGGCATCGCCATCGCCATCGGTGCGATGGTCGATGCCGTGATCATCATGATCGAGAACGCCCACAAGCACATCGAGCGCGATCGCGGCAAGAAACCGCACTGGCAGATCATCCGCGACGCGTCGATCGAGGTCGGCCCGACACTCTTCTACTCCCTGCTCGTCATCACCGTGAGCTTTCTGCCGGTGTTCACCCTGCAAGCGCAGGAGGGGCGGCTCTTCAAGCCGCTCGCTTTCACCAAGACCTACTCGATGGCGGCGGCGGCGTTTCTCTCCATCACCCTGGCGCCGGTTCTGATGGGCTATCTCATCCGCGGCCGCATCGTGCCGGAAGAGCGCAATCCGCTGAACCGGGCGTTGATCGCGGTGTATCACCCGGTGATCGAGCTCCTCCTCAGGCACAAAGGCCTGTGCTGGGGCGTGATCGCGGCTGCTGCGCTCACCGTGGCCGCGACGGTTTGGCCCTACAGCCGGTTGGGCTCGGAGTTCATGCCTCCCCTCTACGAGGGTGACCTTCTCTACATGCCGACGACGCTGCCGGGTATTTCCGTCACCAAAGCCCGCGAGCTCCTACAGCAGACCGACCGCATCATCGCGAAGTTTCCCGAGGTGCACCACGTCTTCGGCAAGATCGGCCGCGCCGAGACGGCGACCGACCCGGCGCCGCTCAGCATGGTCGAGACCACCATCATGCTGAAGCCGGAGGAGAAGTGGCCCGCCGTCGACGTCACCGACGCGCGCAGTGGCGCGATCGCACATCGGCGGCGGACGCCCGACGAGCTCGTCGATGCGCTCAACGCGGCCGTTCAGTTCCCCGGCGTGACCAACGCCTGGACGATGCCGATCAAGACGCGCATCGACATGCTGTCGACGGGGATCAAGACTCCGGTGGGAATCAAGGTGTCGGGATCGGACCTTTCGACGCTGCAGAGCGTCGGAGAGCAGATCGAGGCGACGATGCGCCGCGTCCCCGACACGCTGAGCGTCTATGCCGAGAGGGTGGTGGGCGGCAACTACATCAACTTCGACATCGATCGCGAGGCGATCGCCCGCTACGGGCTGACGCTGGGCGACGTACAGGACGTCATCGCCAGCGCCATCGGAGGGATGAACGTCTCGACCACCGTCGAAGGCCTGGAGCGCTACCCGATCAACCTGCGCTACCCGCGCGAGCTGCGCGACAATCTGGATCTACTCCGGGCCATTCTCGTTCCGACGCCGAGGGGGCAGCACATTCCACTCGGCCAGCTCGCGCACCTGGAGGTCGTCAAGGGTCCGCCGAGCATCAAGAGCGAGAACAGCCGGCCCAACGCGTGGATCTACGTCGACATCCGCGGCATCGACGTCGGCACGTACGTCGAGCGGGCGCAGCGCGCGGTGCAGCAGGCCATCGATCGCAAGGAGATCGAGTTGCCCCCCGGCTACACGATCTCCTGGTCGGGGCAGTACGAGTACATGCTGCGCGCGCAGCAGAGGCTGCTCGTGATCGTCCCGATCACCCTGATGATCATCGTGCTCATCATCTACCTGAATACGGGCAGCCTGTTCGAGACCTTCGTCGTCCTGCTCGCCGTTCCGTTCAGTCTGGTCGGGGCCATCTGGCTCATCTGGTACCTCGGCTACAACATGAGCATCGCGGTCTGGGTCGGCATGATCGCCCTGGCCGGCCTCGACGCCGAGACCGGTGTGGTGATGCTGCTCTACCTCAACGTCTCGTACGAGGAGTGGCATCGCAAGGGCCGTCATGCGAACGCTCGGCGACCTGCGCGAGGCGATCTACCACGGCGCCGTGCAGCGCGTGCGGCCGAAGGCGATGACCGTCTCCGTCATCTTGGCCGGTCTGCTGCCGATCATGTGGAGCCACGGCACCGGCGCGGACGTCATGAAGCGCATCGCCGTGCCGATGGTCGGCGGCGTCGTGACCTCGTTCGTCATGGAGCTCCTCGTCTACCCGGCGATCTATTTCGTCTGGAAGGGCTGGCGCCTGCCGCACGGCGATCCTACCGCAGCGCCTGAATCCCAGGGGGCCTGAGAAGTGGCCTCGACCGCGCCGGATGGCGGCGAAGGGCCGAGATGCTGTGAGTTGCGGCGGGCGCCGAAAAAAAAACGGCAGGCCCGGACTCCGGGCCTGCCGTCGTGTTGCCTCGCAACGATCGGTTGGTCAGGACATGACCGAAGCCGGTCGCGTCGCGCGCACCGCTCCGAGGCCGCTGCTGCCGCCGCTCGGCGGCAGGCCGGCAACGGCGTGCTCGGTGGAGTGCTGGAAGTCCGGGTACGCCGGAGCGCCGTGCTCGCCGATGTCCAGTCCTTCCATCTCCTCTTCGGGAGACACGCGGATGCCCATCGTCGCCTTGATCACGCCGAAGAGGACGAAGCCGGTGAACAGGCACCAGATCATTACCGCCACGACGCCGATCGCCTGGTGGAAGAGCAGATCCAAGCCGCCGCCGAAGAAGAGGCCGTTTCCGGTCGTGCCGGGCGAGAACACGTCCTGGGCGAAGAGGCCGAGGGAAAGCGTTCCCCACGCGCCGCACACGCCGTGCACGGACACGGCGCCGACGGGATCGTCGACCTTCAGGGTGCGCTCCAGGAAGACCACCGACATCACGACCAGGATGCCGCCGACGGTGCCGATCAGGATGGAGCTGCCGGCCGACACGAAGGCGCAGGGGCAGGTGATCGCCACCAGTCCGGCGAGAGCGCCGTTCAGCGACATGCTGAGGTCCGGCTTGCCGAACATGATCCACGCCGTGAACATCGCGGCCATCGAGCCGGCGGCTGCGGCGAGATTGGTGGTGACGGCGATGTGCCCGATGTCCATGGTCGCGGCCATGGTGCTGCCCGGGTTGAACCCGAACCATCCGAACCAGAGGATGAACACGCCGAGGGCGGTCAGCGGCATGTTGTGGCCGAGAATCGCGTTGGGCTTGCCGTCCGAGCGGTACTTGCCGAGGCGGGGACCCAGAACGATGGCGCCCGTCAGTGCCAGCCATCCGCCGGTCGAGTGGACCACGGTCGAGCCGGCGAAGTCCCACATGCCGAGGCTCGCCAGCCATCCGCCGCCCCAGATCCAGTGCCCGACCACCGGGTAGATCAGCAGCGAGACGATGAAGCTGTACACCAGGTAGGCGGAGAACTTCGTCCGCTCCGCCATGGCGCCGGAGACGATGGTCGCGGCCGTGGCGGCGAAGACCAGCTGGAAGAAGTACTTCGCCTCGAGCGGTACGTGCGTCCACGAGAGAGAGTCGAACGTGGTGCCCGCGTCGTGCAGAAAGAAGCCACTCGTTCCGAACAGGGCGTTGCCGGCACCGAACATGATGCCGAAACCGATGGCCCAGTAGGCGACCGATCCCATGCAGAAGTCCATCAGGTTCTTCATCATGATGTTCGAGGCGTTCTTCGCCCGCGTCAGCCCGCTCTCCACCATCGCGAAGCCCGCCTGCATGAAGAAGACGAGCACTCCGGCGAGCACCGTCCACACGGTGTCGGCAATCGCCGGGTCGAACGCCTTGGCTGCCTCACCGCTTTCGTCGGCGAAGGCGGCGTGGCGCAATGCCAGCTGTGTCAGCACCATGGTCCCGAGAACGATCCATGGTCGAACGGCCCTCTTGGTCTCAATCATAAAGCCCTCCTCCTGCGTAAAGTTTGCTGTGCCCCCTGCGGGTTGACTGGACCGTGAAGCAATCCGCTTGCCGTCTCGTGCCAATCCCGTTCGCCGTTCCTATGGTCGTGTCGAATGAATCGTGTGGAAGACGCGGTGCTGAACAATTGGGCACCGACTGCCCAGTGCTTGGGCGGTGCGCGCTTCGACGGGGGCGCCCGCTCGCAAGGCGCCGGGCCGAGGCGCCCCTGCTTTCCATCGAGCACGAGCACCAAACGGAGTCGGCGGGGTAGCCCGCGCCGTCATCGTCAGGCTGTAGTGCCGCACGGCGACGTCGCTGACGATGGCGCGTGTGTCGAGCACGGAGCGGCGGGCTGATCGTCTATCCGCGGATGACCGCAGATAGGCCCCTCCGACGAAGAACGCTCGAAAGGACTTCCCGCAGCGTGGAATTGTGACGGCTGTCAGGGGATTCCCCGCGCGGCGGGAAGCTCGACGGCGGCAGGCCGGGTTCGGCGCGTTGCCCCCTGGCCGAACCGCAGGTTATAGTTCGCCCATGAAGGCCGCGGAGACCGTGTTCCGCTCCGATGAGGTATTCGATCAGAGGCAGTTCCGCCGCTGGGTCGTCCATCGGTCGCGGGCGGACATCAACCGTTACGAGTTGATCGACGGGAGGATCGTGATGACGCCTCCGGCCGGACAGCAACACGCCCGCGTCGAGATCAAGCTGGCCCAGCTCATCAATGAGCACGTCGAGAGAGAAAAGGTCGGAATCGCGCTGGGCTCGAGCGCGGGCTATGATCTGCCCTCCGGGGACACGCTGGAACCGGACGTCTCCTACATCTCGTCGGCACGCCTCGCCGCGGGGCCGCGCACCGGACCCGATCAGTTTCTCCGCGCCGTGCCCAACCTGGTCGTCGAAATCCTTTCCCCCTCGACCGCGAAGCGCGATCAGACGGAGAAGAAGGACCTGTACGCCCGCAACGGCGTCGACGAATACTGGATCGTCAACCCGCGCCGTAAGACGGTAACCGTCTACTCCCTCGCGAAACGGGCATACGCCGCGGGGCGAACGTACGCGCGCGGGACGGTCCGCTCACGCGTGCTGCCGAAGCTGCGCATCGAAGTCGAGAGGCTGTTTGCGTTCTGATCTATGGGAGAGCCCCTGGAAAAGCCGACGATCGAGACGATCAGAGACGCGCCACCCGCTGGTGACTCCCGTCGGCAGGGAGAGAATCGGCTCCGGACTCAGGGCTTTGCGCCCTGCAGGATCCAGTTGCGGATCAGGTCGATCTGACTCGGGTCGAGAGGATCGCCCACGAGCGGCATGCGGCTGCCGTCGCCGGGCGGCGGCCCGAGCAGCTTGACGAGAAGGAAGCTGTTCTCCGGATGGTCCGGGTCGACGCGCAGGAAGCCGGCCACCTGAGCCCCGAAGGTGTCCGGAGCAACGCCGACCAGATTGTCGTACGAGCTGCCTTCCGTGAGCACCAGATTCCCGGTGTGGCTCTGCTCGTCGTGGCAGCCGCTGGTCGCGCAGACCGGTGTGAAGATCGTGGATTGAATCTCCTCCAAGGTCGCGGGCGGCGGCCCGGGACAGCCGTCGAGAGCGTCCCCGACGGCCGCGACCAGCTCGTTGACCGTCACCTCGCCGTCGTCGTTTGGATCGGCGGCCGGGCAGGACGATGCCTCGCTGTCGCCGAGCGCGATGCTGACGGCGAGGACCGTCTCGTTGATCGCGACGAAGCCGTCGCCGTTGCAATCGCCCGGGCAGCCGCAGCCGTTGCCGCATGGGGTGGCGGTCGGCGTTGGCGCAGACGTCGGCGTGGGGGAGACTTCGGGCGCGACGTTGGTGATGATCGCCGTGTACACTGGCGAGTCGGCGTATCCCGAATCCGCCGTCAGCTGGTACGAGACGAGGTATTCTCCGACCTCGTCCGGCGGCACCTTCAGCTGCCAGGACGGGTGGCTGTGAATGGTGGGCATGGTTCCCAGGGTGGCGGAGTCTCCCGCTGCCGCCAGCTTGTGGCCGTTCAGCTGGATGTTGACGCCGGGGTCCAGCGAGACGATGTGAATCGTGACCTCGGTGCCGTCGACGAGGCGGTAGTAGCCGCTGCCGGGAACGGCTGCGGTCTCGGCGATGATGCCGGGGTCGATCGAGCTATAGAGGCAGACTGAATCAGTGTAACACTTCCCCGCCAAGATGAACTTCCGGTTCTCGAAGTCCCACTCGACGGTGAGCGCGCCGCCGCCGTCGGCGGTCGACCAGATCTGCATGCAGTTGTCGCCGACGCAGGCCCGGCTGACGCCGCTTCCGAAGATCGTAAGGGCCGCGGCAACCGCGAACGCGGCGACAGCCGTGCCCCGTTGCCGTCGTTTGGGTGTCGTGGAGACGCTGTACCAGTCTGCCAATCCGTGTTTCGACTTCGTTAGCGTGCCAACACTCCCATGAGACTTTCACCCTGCAGCCGCTTGGTCGCTAAGTCAATCCTCGGGCTCGGCCCGGGCGAGGTCTGCTCATCGGCCCATCGTCTTGGCGGAGACCATATCGATGAGCAGCAGGCCGAGAAAGGCCGCAAAGAACAAAGCCGTGCTCAGGAGCGATTCGGGCACCTCGTGGGCCTCTTTGAGCAGTTCCTCCGCGGCCATGTACAAGAAGGCGGCGGCGGCGAAAGCCAGCACGGCTTCGATCCACGCGCCCGACAGCGTCCCGCCGACGAAATAGCCGGCGAGGGTCCCGGCGAGAGGCGACAAGGCTACCACGCCGGTGGTCAGAACGACGCGGCTGCGCGCCGCGCCCGTCTGTCCCATGGTCGCCACCATGGACAGTCCCAACGACAGCAGCTCGACCGATAGGGCGACGGTCACCAGCAATGCCTGCCGACCTTGCGACCGCTCCGTGACGGAGCTCACCCCGACCAGCAAACCATCGATGAGGACGTCCGCGGCGATCACTCCCGTGGAGGTCCAGTCGAGTCGCCCCCCACCTTCTGCGACCTTCTGCGATACCGTTCGGATGACGAGCATCAGAGCGACACCGAGCGCGAAGCCGAGGACCGTTGCCAGCGGCAGGCCGCGATGGACGACGTCCGGCAATACCTCGACTCCTACGGCGGCGAACACGAAGCCGGCGGCGACGTGCTGGATGTAGCTCCGCGTTCTCGGTGTCGGCGGCCAGTACGCGGCGATCCCCCCGCCTGCCGCCAAGGAAGCGGCGCAGACGAAACCGTAGCCTACGGTTCTCGACAGAGAAGCGTCGATTGCCACAGCCATCTCCTCCTCGATGCGAAGACGCGCGTCCGAAAGGAATCTCGTCCGCCCGGCGGCTTCGTCTACGCGAGCGGCTTCTCCCCCGCGATGATCAGACCCCCGCCGTAAAGGTACGTTTCCTCGTGTACTCCGGCGAGGCCTTCATACAACAGCCGGCGACCGCGTTCCCAGCGCTGCTGCAGCGCCGCATCGTCCAGATCTTCCGGTGAATCGATTCCGCCGCGGGTCAGGACGAAGCTGTAGAACGGGTAGAGCCAGTGCAGGGGGCCGCGGTCCGGCCGAGCGCGGGTGAAGTCCATGACGGCGATCCGCCCGCCGGGCCTGAGCACGTCGAGAGCCCGCCGCAGCGCCGCCTCGAGATCGTAGACGATGCCGAGGCACCAGATCGACACGACGGCGTCGACGTTCTCCGGAACGCCATCGAGCTTGGCGGCGTCGCCGCGCACCAGCTCCGACGTTGCGTCCAGCCCTGAGCCGCGACGCGCTCGCGGGCCTGCGCCAGCATCCCCTCCGAGTAGTCGAGCCCGATGATTCGCCCGCCGGCTCCGACGCGCGGAGCCAGGATCGGAAAGTTCCGTCCGGTCCCGCACCCGACGTCGAGGACCGTCGCGCCTTGCAGTGACCCGAGCAGATCGATGGTTCTCTCACGGTACCTCTCGACGCCCGAGCAGGCGGCCGAAGACCAGATCGGTCCACCGGTCGTACCTGGGCGCCGCCCAGTCGTAGTTGCGGACGACATCGGTCAATTGCATGGGGTCCTCCTTTCACGTCGGGGTCGCCAGGGGAGTAATATATGAATATCTCTTCATATGTGACGATTCGAGTCAAGGTGGTCGGTCGCTCCAGAGCGCCGCGGCTCTGGGCGCGCTCTTCTTCGTTCCGTCCACGCGTAGAGCGTCGGTAAGACGAGTAGGGTGAGCACCGTCGAGGTGACGAGACCGCCGATGACCACCGTGGCGAGCGGGCGCTGCACCTCGGCACCGGCGGAGCTCGACAGCGCCATCGGCACGAAGCCGAGGCTGGCCACCAGCGCGGTCATCAGCACGGGCCGCAGGCGGATCTCGGCGCCGCGCGCGCGCCGCGTCCGCTCCGCAGAGCCCTTCGCGCCGCATCTGCAGGACGTAGGACATCAGCACCACGCCGTTCAGAACCGCGACGCCGAACAGCGCGATGAAGCCGACGCCCGCCGAGATCGAGAACGGCATGCCGCGCAGCGCCAGGGCGAAGATGCCTCCTGTCGCCGCCAGCGGCACGTTGAGGTAGATGAGCAGCGCCGGCGTGCCGGCGTTGAAGGTCGAGTACAGCAGCACGAAGATCAGAAACAGCGCCAGCGGCACGACGATGGCCAGTCGCGACGAGGCGCGCTGCAGGTTCTCGAACTGGCCGCCCCACTCGATCCAGTAGCCGGGCGGCAGCTGTACCCGAGCGGCGATGGCCCTCTGCGCGTCGGCGACGAAGCTGGACAGATCGCGGCCGCGCACGTTCGCCTCGACCGCCAGCCGCCGGTGGATGTCGTCCCGACTGATCTGCGCCGGGCCCTCCTCCACCCGAATCTCGGCGAGCTGGCTCAGGGGAATGAGGCGGCCGCGCGGGTCGGCGACGCGGATCTCCCCGATGCGGTCGGCGTTCGCGCGGTCTTCCGGGGAGAAGCGCACCTGCATGAAGAAGCGGCGCTGCCCTTCGAGGACCTCGCCGACGATTTTGCCGCCGACGGCGGCGACCGTGTCGAGAATCTGGGACGCATTGATGCCGTAGCGCGCGATCGCCTCGCGATCGATGATGATCCGGAGATACGGCAGCCCTGCCACCTGCTCTGCCTTCGTGTCTGCAGCCCCAGGGACCTCGGAGACGACCCGCACCACCTCGTTCCCGAGCCTCTTCAGCATATCCAGATCCTCGCCGAAGATGGTGATGGCCACGTCCGAGCGGACGCCGGCGATCAGCTCCTGCACGCGCAGCTCGATCGGCTGCGAATAGCTGAACACCGTTCCGGGCACGCTCTCTTCGAGCGCCTCGTCGAAGGCCTGGATCAGGTCTTCCTTCGTCTGCGCGGTTCGCCATTCGTCGTGCGGCTTCAGCATGACGTAGATGTCGCTGGTCTCGACGCCCATCGGGTCGGTAGCGATCTCGGGCCGGCCGGTGCGGGATACGACCGTCGTCACCTCCGGGAAGCGCTTCAAGACCTTCTCGATCATCGTCGTGTTGCGGATCGACTCCTCGAGCGAAACGCTCGGCAACCGCCAGGCCTGGATGGCGATCGTACCCTCGTCGAGCCGCGGGATGAACTCCGACCCCATGGTCAGCGCCACGGCGACACTGACGGCGAACAGCGTCCCGGCGAGCGCGCCAATGATCCCCGGATGCCGCATGGCTGCGCTCCAGCGCCGGCTGATAGAGCCGCTTCGCCTGCCGCACCAGCCAGGTCTCCTCCTCTTCGACGCCCCGGCGCAAGAAGAGGCTTGCCAGTACCGGCATCAGGGTGAACGAGAGAACCAGCGAGCCGACCAGGGCGAAGATCACGGTCAGCGCCATCGGCCGGAACATCTTCCCCTCCACGCCCTGCAGCGTGAGGATCGGCAGGTACACGATGATGATGATGCCCACCGCGAAGACGATCGGGCGCAGGACCTCGCGTCCGGCCTCGAGGATGACTCCCTGCAGCTCGCGATCGCTCATCCGACCCGCCGCCGCGGACACCGCTCGCCGTTCGGCAATGTGGCGGACGATGTTCTCGATCATCACCACCGAGCCGTCGACGATGAGACCGAAGTCGATCGCCCCGAGGCTCATGAGATTCCCCGACATCCCCGCGTAGGTCATGGCGGTGAAGGCGACGAGCATCGAGAGCGGTATGGCCGAGGCGACGATCAGGCCGCCGCGCACGTTGCCGAGCAGCAGCAACAGCACCACGATGACCAGGAGCGCTCCTTCGATGAGGTTCTTCTCGACCGTGTGGATCGTCTTGCGCACCAGCTCGGTGCGGTCGTAGTAGGTGTCGATGGTCACGCCCGGGGGCAGTGACTTCTGGATCTCCTCGATCTTCTCGTGCACGCGTGCGGCCACGGCGCGCGAGTTCTCGCCGATCAGCATCATCACGACGCCGGTCACCGCCTCGCCGCGTCCGTCGCGGGTCACGGCCCCCTGGCGCACCATCGGCGCGAAGGCGACCCGGCCGAGGTTGCGGACGTAGATCGGCGTGCCGTCGTTGCGGGCGGCGACGACGATGTTCTCGATGTCGCCCAGGTCTGCCGATCAGGCCCTCGCCGCGAACGAGGTACTGCTCCTGCGCCGTGCTCGATGTAGCCGCCGCCGGCGTTGGCGTTGTTGCCCTCGAGGGCGCGGAAGACCTCGTCGATCGAGAGGCCGTACGAAACCAGCTTGCTCGCATCGAGCTGCACCTCGTAGGTCTTCAGCTCGCCGCCGTAGGTGTTCACCTCGACGACCCCGGGCACCGACTTGAGCTTGAAGGCGATGTCCCACTCGAGGATCGAGCGCAGCTCCATGAGCGAGTATCCCGCCCCGCCCACCTCGAACTGATAGATCTCGCCGAGGCCGGTGGAGATCGGTCCCATCTCGGGGCTGCCGAGACCGGTGGGGATCGCCTCGCGCGCCGCCGGCAGTCGCTCCATGACCAGCCGCCGGCAGAAGTAGATGTCCATGCCCTCGTCGAAGTAGACCGTCACGGCGGAGAGGCCGAAGCGGGACACCGAGCGAATCTTCTCGATGCCGGGAAGCCCCGACATCGCGGTCTCGACCGGGAAGGTGATGAACTTCTCCACCTCGACCGGCCCGAGCCCCGGCGCGTTGGTGAGAATCTGCACCTGGTTCGGCGTGACGTCGGGTACCGCATCGATGGGCAGCCGGCTCATCGAGTAGGTCCCGACGGCGACCAGTAGGGCAGCGAAGACGAGAATCAGGAAGCGATTGCCGAGGGACAACTCGAATATGCGATTCAGCACGAAGGCTCCATGGGGAAACCGCTCGCCGGCGTCAGTCGGCCTGGCCGAGCGCTTCCTTCAAGACGGTCGACTTGAGGTAGAACGCTCCGTTGGTGACCACGCGTTCGCCGGCGCGGAGGCCGGCCAGGACCTCCACGTCCGTTCCCGCCTCAGCTCCCAGGGACAACTCGCGCATCGCATAGGCGCCGAGCTGCTCTTCGACGAATGCGACGGGTTTGCCGTGTACCTGCTGCACCGCTTCGCGCGGAATGACCAATCCCCTTCGTCCGCCTGCGGCCCGGCTCGCGATCGTGGCGGTGGCAAACATGCCCGGGCGCAGCCGCCCGTCCCGGTTGTCGATCTCGACCCGTGCCTGGGCGGTGCGCGTGGCGGGATCGACCAGACTGCTGAGATACGTCACCTCCCCGATGAACACCTCGCCCGAGTACGCCTCCACGCCGATGCGGGCCTCGTCGCCGATGTGGACCCGGGCCAGGTCCTTTTCGTAGATGTCGAGCAGCACCCACACGTTGGTGAGATCCGCAATCGTGTACGGGGTCTCGCTCGGGTCGATCAGCTCGCCGATGGTGATGTGCCGTTCGATCACGGTTCCGCCGAACGGAGCCAGCAGCGGGAAATGCGAGAGCGGGTGCTTCGCTCCGCTCCAGCTCACGCGGCCGATGTCGTCGTCGGAGAGACCGACGAGGCGCAGCGCCTCGCGGGCGGCCCGATAGGCCGCCTCGCTGCGCTCGAACTCGCCCTTGGCCTCGAGATATTCCCTCTCCGACGAGATGTGCTGCCCGTAGAGGCGCTTCTCGCGCCGGTAGTTGCGGCGCGCCACCTCGAGGTTGGCCCGCGCCTGCAGGAACGCCGCCTTCTTCTCGCCGAGACCGATGCTGTCGAGCTCGGCGAGGATGTCCCCCTCCGCGACGATGTCGCCCAGCGCGGCCTGCACGGCAATCGCCTTTCCCGGAATGCGCGGGCTCACGTGCGCCATGCGATACTCGTTCGGCTTGATCACGGCCGTGGCGCGAACTTCGTCTCCGAGCCCGCGCTCCTCTGCGGGAACGGTCTCGAGATCGATCGCCTGCAGTGCCTCGGCTGACAGCTCGACGCGGTCTTCGGCGACGGCGCGGCGCGGCTCCTCGGCCGGGGCGTTCGACGAGGCGCGGCCACAGCCTCCCGGGACGAGCAGCGACAGGACGGCCGTCAGGGCGAGAATCGATTTCTGCTTCGCAGCCTTCATCGATCGGATCCTCCTTCGAGAGGCTCTCCGACGGCACGCTCGAGCGCGACGCGCGCGTGCCAGTAGTCCCAGAGAGAGTCCAGATACGAGAGCTGCGCATTCACGAGGTCGTTCTGCACGACGACGAGCTGCAGCAGATCGATCTTGCCCTCGCGATAAGCGGTCTCGATCAGGCGGAAGCTCTCGGCGATGCGGCCGAACGCGTCGGCTTCGAAAACCTTCACCGATTCAGCCGCAGCCCCATAGCTGCGGTAGGCTTCGCGGACCTCGGCTCGTATGGTGAGCAGGGCGTCGGAGCGATCATGGGTGGCCCGTGCTCGCTCGCCGGCGAGACTGGTCAGCTCCGCCTGTTTTCGGTCGAACACAGGAAGGGGAATGCTGATTTTTCCGCCGATGATCCGGTCGCGGCTGCCGCGTGATTCGGCTTCCTCGCCATAGCCAGCGAGGATCGTGGGGTTGGGCACGATCAGCCGTTTCGTGAGCCCGGTCTCGGCGTCGATACGTCGAATCTCGGCATCCTGCGCCCGAAGATCGGGTCGAACGCGAAGCGCGGTCTCCAGCAGCCGATCGAGGGAAATTTCGGTCGGACGCACGGACAGATCGCCAGCCAGCTCGATCGCACCGACCGGCGCGCGGCCGAGCAGGCGCTCCAGCTCGCGCCGGGCGTTCTCGTAGTCGCGTTCCGCGTCGAGCGTGTCTTTGCTCGATTGGCCCAGGCGAACGACGGCGAGATTGGCGTCGAGCTTCGGTACCTCGCCACTGCGGAAGCGCTCCGCCGACGCATCGCACAGGCGCCGATTGAGACTTTCCAGCTCGCGGAAGAGAATCCGCCGCCGGTCGAGATGGAGGATTCGATAGAAGACGTCCTTCACCCTGGCCAGGAGCAGGCGCTCGTCATCGGCGATCTCCGCGTTCACGCGATCGAGGTTGCGCTGCGCCTCCTCGATGCGCTTGCCGCGCTGGCCGGCCACCTCGATCTCGACAGAGACGCCGGCGGATCGCTGTACGTCGCTGCCACCGCCATCGAACCGTCGCTGTGCCGCGCCGCCCTCGATCTGCGGATTGAACGGATTCCAGTAACGGCTTCCGACGAGGCGACCGCGCGCGATCTTCGCTTTCTGCCGCGCCGCGAGCAGCCGCGGGTTGTCGCGCCGGGCTTCGTCGAGCGCCTGCGACAGGGGCAGGGGCTCGGCGCCGACGCTCCCCGGCGCGAGAGCGATGGGTGAGGTGAGAAGGATGGTGAGGGCCGCCAGTACCGAGAGACGGCTCTCTGGGGTCGAGCGGGCGGCGGCAGACCTGCCGTGCTGCGTGAGTCTTTGCTTGCGAGACGGGCAATACATCCAGACGCGCTCCTGCTGCTGCACCGCGACCGCGCGCCTAGCGCTGCCACGGGGCGATCTTCGAAGGCGCCCATCGAGCACCCCCGGCGGAACGGCCCGGGGGGTGGGCGCCACGACGTCCCCTCGTCAGGAGGGGACGGTTGCTGCAGCAGGACGGCTCAGCAGAGAATGACGGTGGAGCGGAGCCGGCGCGGTGGGGGGAGAGGTGGGAACGCGGAGCAGCGGTGCAGGGCCGTTCGCGAGGTGCTGGACGACGGCTGCAGCGCGGCCGAGGAAGCTGCAGAAGCGGAGATGGAAACGGGCGGCGAATCGACTCGGACCGTCCCCGTCGCCCGCACGCCGAGCGGGCTGTCCGTGCAACCGGGAGTGCACTGGCCGTCCCCCGAGCCGATACGATCGCTTGCGCGTGGTGTCGCGCAACAGTCCGAGCCGATGGACTCGATGGCCACGTGGCCGCCCGCACCGACGCACAGGGCGAGGCGCGGAGAGGTCGTCGCGATCAACACAGCCATCAAGGGGAGAAGGCCAGCCGAAAAACCGAGTCTTCGCCGCATGCGAGCCGAGACGTTACTTGCTCGACCGCAGCCGGTCAACAGTGTCTGCTTGACCGATCGGTGCGCCGGGCGATGCGCCCTCAGGGCCAACCCAGACGCACCACGAGCCCGACGCAGGCGCCGGCGAGGACGAGCCAGGCCGAGTTGACCCGGTAGCGCAGCAGCAGAAAGGCGCTCGCGGCGGCGAGCAGCGCCGTGGGTAGGTCGACGATCGCGGCGCGCCCCAGGACGAAGGTGACGACGGCCATCAGGGCCAGCGAGCCGACGATGACGCCGTCGAGGAAGGCGCCGGCGGTCGGAGAGCGGCGTAGACGCGGAACGAGAGGGCCGCTGGCGGCGACGAAGAAGAACGAGGGCAGGAAGATGCCGGCGGTGGCGACCGCGGCGCCGGGCAGGCCACCGAGCAGATAGCCGATGAACGTCGCGGTGGTGAATACCGGACCGGGGGTCAGCTGTCCCATCGCGACCGCGTCGAGCAGCTGTCGATCGGTCAGCCAGTGCAAGTGACCGACCAGATCGGCGCGCAGGAAGGCGAGCAGGACATAGCCGCTGCCGAAGAGAATGGCGCCGACCTTGAAGAAGAACAGGAACAGTCCCTGTAGGCTGAAGGGCGCGGCCAGCCCGACCGCCGCACCGCCGGCGGCGATGCGGGCGATCGAGCCGCTCGGAACAGCCCAGGCGATGCCGGCGAGGAATTCGCCGCGCGGGCGGCTGCCGATCCATCTCGCGGCGGCTGCTGCAACACCGGCCGCCAGCAGGACGGCGACCTCGTTGACGCCAGCGGCGCTCGCCAGCACGGCCAGCAGCGCCAGCGCGGCGAGCAGCTTGCTCTTGACGGCCGTGCGGGTCAGGCCCCACAGAGCCTGTACGACGACCGCGATGATCACGGGCTTCACGCCGTACAGCAGGGCCTCGCCCTGAGGGCGGGTGCCGAAGTGGACGTATGCCCAGGCGAGCGCCAGGATGATGAGGGCGGCGGGCCCGATGAAGCAGACGCCGGCCACGGCGAGGCCCGACCATCCGGCGCGCCGATGGCCGATGTGGATCGCCATCTCGGTCGAGTTCGGACCGGGAATGAGGTTGGTCGCGCCGAGGAGATCGAGGAACTGCTGGCGCTTGAGCCAGCCGCGGCGGCGGACGACCTCGTCCTCCATCATCGCGATGTGCGCCGCCGGACCGCCGAAGGCCGTGGCGCCGAGCCGGAGAAAGAGAAGCGCCACCTCCTTCAGCGAGGACGGCGTGTCGGCGGCGGGATCCACGGGCGGCACGGAGGACATGGGCCGGAAGGAAATCGCGCCGCCGCGGCGATTTCAAGTTGGCGCCGGGCCGGTTTTGCCGCGCCGGGCGCTTCGTACTAGCTTCTGTCGGCCGGGATCTCTCGGCGCCCCATTCGTTCGGAAGAGGATGAGGAGGTCGGCGATGCGCGCCCTGGTGTTCGAAAACAGCATTCCGCGTCAGGTGCTGACGATGGTCCTGTCTCGTTTCTCCCCCAAGGCCTTCGTCGGGCCGGCGGCGCCGATGCAGCTGAGGGACGTCGCCGAGCCGGCGCTCCCCGCGCCGGACTGGGTGACCATCCGGACCCGGCTGTGCGGCCTGTGCGGCAGCGACTACAAGCAGGTCTTCCTGAACGGAACGTACGACAACCCAATGACCGCGATGGTTTCGTTTCCGCAGATCCTCGGGCACGAGGTCGTCGGCCGCATCGAGAGCGTCGGCCCGGCGGTCACGGCGCGACGCGTTGGCGAACGCGTGGTGCTCAACCCCTGGCTGTCGTGTGTCACGCGCGGTCTCGAGCCGTGCGAGTGGTGCCGCAAGGGCGAGCTCGCCCAGTGCCTCAACTTCCGCAAGGGCTCCCTCACCCCGCGGCATCCATCACGGCAACAGCAGCCAGGCGACCGGTGGCTTCGCCCCGCTCCTCCCCGCCCACGAGTCGCAGTGCATTCCGATCCCCGACGACGTCAGCGACGAGCAGGCGGTTCTCGCCGACCCGTTCTCGGTCTCGCTGCACGCCATCCTTCATACTCCTCCCCAAGGGGGTGTCGCTCTCGTCTACGGATGCGGAACCCTGGGGCTGCTGGCGATCGCGATCCTGCGCCAGCTGCATCCTGCGGTGCGGGTCCTTGCGGTGGCCCGCTACCGGCACCAGGCGCACCTCGCCGAGCGCTTCGGCGCCGAGCGCGTCCTGCCGCACCAGCCGCCGAGGCGGGTCGTCGAGGGGGTGGCGGAAGCGGTCGGTGTGGAGACCAACGAGCCGTGGCGGGGACTGCCGATGCTGAACGGCGGCGTCGACATCGTCTACGACACGGTGACGGCACCCGGTACGCTCGAGATCGGCGTGCGGGTGACGCGGGCGCGCGGACACATCGTCTGTCTCGGCGTCGAGATCCCGCGCCGCTTCGAGTGGACGCCCCTCTACTTCAAGGAGCTCTCGCTCGTCGGCTCGAACGCGTTCGGCATCGAGGAGCTCGACGGCCGCCGCATGCACGCCATGGAGTGGTACTTCGAGTTCATTCGCGAGCGGGGTCTCGACGTGACATCGATCATCACGCACCGGTTCGCTCTGGACGAGTACAAGCAGGCATTTCTCGCCTGCCACGACCAGGAGGAATCCGCGGCGGTGAAGGTTCTATTCGACTACGGCGAGTTGAGCGAGACCGCTCGCGGCCGGCGATCGCGCTCGACGCCGCGGGATCGGTAGACGGGGCGAGTGAGGCGGCGTTCGGTGCCCCGTACTGCTCGCGGTAGCGCCGGTAGTTGCCCAGGACCTTCTTCACGTAGTCGCGCGTCTCGCGGTAGGTGATGCTCTCGACGAACTCGTCCGGCTCCAGATCGCCGAATCGGCTCTCCCACTTGGCAACTGCGTTCTCCCCGCCGTTGTAAGCGGCGATGGTCTTTACCCAGTCGCCGTCGTAACGCCGCGCCAGGCGATCGAGGTAGGCGACGCCGAGGGTGACGTTGGTCTGCGGCTCGTAGAGATCGCCGACCGAGGGCCGGCCGATCTCTCGCGCGATGCGCTCGGCGGTGCTCGGCAGGAGCTGCATCAGTCCGCGCGCGCCGGCGGGCGAGCGGGCGTCGGGGTCGAACAGGCTCTCCTGGCGCATCAGGGCGACGACCAGGAGGGGGTCCGGACCGCCGCTCCCGGTCTCGCGCGTCACCAGCGGCCAGAAGGCCAGCGGGTAGCGCAGCTCGGGATCCCCGCCACCGTTCTCGAAGCCTAGCCGAATCAGGTCGCGGTACCCGTCGACGGCCGGGTAGGCGGCGGCGAGGAAGCCGGCGAGTTCGGGGCTCGCGGGGTTGTCGCTCTCGAAGGCCCGCAGCTCCTTGCGCGCCAGATCGCGCAGGTCGGCCGCCTGCAGCTCGCGGGCGCGAACCAGGTGATACGCGTCGCTCCCCGATGGGGGAGGACCGATGGCGTCCGCATACGAAGGCGGCACGACCCGCACTGGACCCGTCGCCGGCGTTCCGAGCCGCCGCTCCGCCCAGTGCGCG
Organism: uncultured bacterium; assembly: GCA_963721115.1. GTDB lineage: Bacteria > Desulfobacterota > Binatia > HRBIN30 > CADEER01 > CAVRIA01. Next base: position 203,318 of record CAVRIA010000005.1, on the reverse strand, counting down.
TAGTAGCCGAGCGGCTCGGTCTCGAGCACGCGCCGATAGATCGCCAGCGCCGTCTCTCGATGGCCCGCTCGCTCCAGGGCGCGCCCCCGCCAGTAGAGCGCCTCGGTTCCGTCGGGGCCGCCGGACAGGCGGGCGAAGCCGGCAGCGGCGTCGCTCCAACGCCCCTCGCGATATTCGATCCAGCCGATGCGCCAGCGACCTTCGCGCGCCAGGTCGCTGGACGGGTACGCGCGGGCGAGCCTCTCGTAGCTGGCAACCGCCCCGGCGTCGTCGCCGGCCGTCTGCTCGATGCGGCCGAGGGCATAGAGAGCCGTGGTGTCCTGCGCCCCGCCCGGGTAGCGGCGGTGGTAGGCGAGGAAGCCGCGCTTCGCCTCTTCATCGCGGTCGCGGTTCCACAGGAGCGTGGCGTACCGGTACAGGGCCTCCGGCGCCTGCGCCGAATCGGGGTAGCGGCGCGCGACCTCCTGCAGCGTGGCGAGCGAGCTCTCCAGGTCGCCCGCGGCGCGCTGTTCGTCGGCGCGCAGGCGGAGAAGCCGGGGAGCGTCGGCCGGGCCGGCAGACGCGAGCAGGCGCTCGATCAGGGCGCTCGCCGCGCCGGGGTCGCCCTCGCGAAGCAGCAGACGCGCCTCTTCCTCGACCGCGTCGCCCTGCGGCTCCAGCGCGGGGTAGCGGCGGCGCAGCTCCGCCACCTGTTGCCGGGCCAGCTTGTCGAGGCCGCTGCGGGGGACGTCGCGCCGCACCGACATGAAGTACTCGTAGGCGCCGGTGGGATTGCCCGCGCTCTCCTCGAGGTAGCCGAGCTCGAGGGCGGCGGACTGCGCGACCGGAGCGGAGCCGCGGGCGGCCAGCAGAAGCCGCCGCGCTTCGTCCAGATCGCCCCCGTGGCGCAGGATCGCGCCGCGCTCGAGCAGGGCGCGCGGCGTGTTCAGGCTGCGCGGATTCGTCTCCAGCATGCGCTGCCAGAGCTGCGCGGCGCGCGCCTCGTCGCCGGTCTTCCCGTAGCAGAGAGCGAGATAGTAGAGCGTGTAGTCCTGCAGCTCGGGATAGCTCGAAGACAGAGCCTCGAGGAGCGGAATCGCCTGTGCGTAGTCGCCCGACTCGACGCGCCGGTAGGCGTTGGCGAAGAGGGCGCGCTGGCCCGCCGTCGACGCGGCTTGTGGGGCGACGCCGGGTGCCCGTCGGGGTGCCGGATGCGGCCGTTGCGCCGCGCACCCCACCAGCACCAGCCCCAGCGCTGCGATCACGACTCGACGCATGCGGCGAGGGTACCATATCGGGCGGCCTTGCCCAAGAATTGGTCGTGGACAGGTTGTTGGGTTGTTGGTGGGGCGTTCGCCCGTCCGTTGCCAACAACCGACGACGAAAACCCGACAACCGTGCGGTTGACAAGCGGGACCGCAATGCCACAACAAGCTGATGCTCGTGCTCGGATCGGCCTCGCCCCGCCGCGTCGAACTGCTGCGCGATCTCGGAGTAGAGTTCGCCGTGTGCCCCAGCGACATCCCGGAAGTTCCCGCCCCGGGAGAGCGGAGCCTCGACTTCGCGCGGCGCGCGGCGCTCGAGAAGGGGCTGGCGGTGAGCGGCCTGCGGCCGGGGGATTGGGTGCTCGCCGCCGACACCGTGGTCGTGGTGGGGGAGGACATCCTCGGCAAGCCGGTCGACGCAGCCGACGCGCGGCGCATGCTGGGGCGCCTGTCGGGACGATGCCACCAGGTGATCACGGCGGTGGTGCTGGTGGAGCCCGGCGGCGGTGTTCGCGGCGAGCTGGCGGTGTCGAGCGACGTTCACTTCCGCCCGCTCTCGGCCGTCGAGATCCGAGAGTACGTCGCCACCGGCGAGCCGTACGACAAGGCGGGCGGCTACGGGATTCAGGGCGGCGCGAGCCGCTTCGTGGCGCGCGTCGAGGGCTCGTACAGCAACGTCGTCGGGTTGCCGGTCGACGAGGTGCGGGAGCTCCTCGCCCTGTGCGGTCTGCTGCGCGGGGCGGGGACGTTGCGCGGGACGGAGCGATGATCGACGTGGCGCACAACGTGGCCCTGGTCCGCGAGCGCATGATGCGTGCGGCGCGGCGATCCGGGCGGGATCCCGGGGAAGTCTTGCTGATCGCGGCCGCCAAGACGAAGGGGGCGGACCTGATCGAAGCCGCCCTCGCCGCCGGAGTCGCGGACATCGGCGAGAACTACGTCCAGGAAGCGGAGGGCAAGCGCGAGCAGATCGCTGCGCCGGCGCGCTGGCACATGATCGGCCATCTGCAGCGCAACAAGGCGAAACGCGCCTGTGCCACCTTCGACGTGATCCAGACCGTCGACAGCCTCGCGCTCGGCGAGGCGCTGGGGCGGCAGGCGGGCGGCCGGCGGGAGCCGGTGCGGGTTCTCGTCGAGGTCAACCTGGGCGGCGAAGCCACGAAGAGCGGCGTGGCTCCGGAAGAGGTCGAAGAGCTGATCGAGCAACTGCGCGGGCTCGCCGGTGTGGAGGTGGCAGGGCTGATGACGGTTCCTCCGGCGAGCTCGGTGGAAGGGGCACGGCCCTACTTCCGGCGCCTGCGCGGCCTGCGGGACGCTCTCCGCCTGCGCGAGCTTTCGATGGGGATGACCGACGACTTCGAGATCGCCATCGAGGAGGGGGCGACGATGATCCGCGTCGGCCGGGCCATCTTCGGAGAGCGCGAGAACGAGGCCTGAGCCCGAGTGGGGCGCGAGCGCAGCCCCAGCACCGACAAAAGGGGTCCACCTGGGAGATGGGACTGTCGATTTTCTCGCAAACGAGGCCCTTCGACTACGCTCAGGACAGGCTTCGACAAGCTCAGCCTGAGCGGTTGGGGTGTTGATTTCAAAGGACTTTGTCCGCTCACCCTGAGCTCGTCGAAGGGTGTCCTCGCATTTGTCGACAGCCTCAGGCGGCAGGAGGGGGAGAGCACTTCCGGGCCAAGCGCGGCGATGAACGAACGGCACTTTCCACTTTGTGCCGTTTTGTGATTGGCTTTGGGAGGTTCGATTTTCGGGGATCTCGGGGGAGGTGCGAATGCCACCAGCCAGGACGGCGAAATCGGCGGCCAAGAAGAGCGCGAAATCTACCGGCTACGAGGTGGGCTTCGTCGGCGGCGGAAACATGGCGACGGCGCTGATCAAGGGGTTCGTCGGCGCCGGTCTCTACAAGCCGGCACAGATCTGTGCCAGCGACGTCGACGCCACCAAGCGAGCCCAGCTCAAGCGCCGGCTCGGAGTCGCCGCGACGGCCGACAACGCGGCCTTGGTGCGCGGATCGAAAGTGATCGTCCTCGCCGTGAAGCCGCAGATCCTCGATGCCGTTCTGGCGGAGATCGCCCCGCTCGTGGCGCCGCGTCACCTGGTCATCTCGATCGCGGCGGGAGTGCCGACCGGCCGGCTCGAAGCCGGTCTCGGCGCTCAGGCGCGCATCGTGCGGGTCATGCCCAACGCGCCGGCCCTGCTCGGCAAGGGCATGGCCGTCGTCGTGCGCGGTCGCTGGGCCGGCGCGGCTGACGAGCGACTGGCGTTGAAGCTGATGGGAGCGGTGGGAAAGGCTCGCGCCGTGCCCGAGGAACGGCTGCTCGACCCCGTCACCGGGCTCAGCGGCAGCGGGCCGGCGTACGTCTATCGCTTCGCCGAGGCGCTCATCGAAGGCGGCGTCGCTTCCGGTCTCACCCGCGAGCTCGCCGCAGAGCTTGCCCTGCAGACCATTCGCGGTGCGGCGGCCATGCTGCAAGAGGCGGGGGAGACACCGCAGCGCCTGCGCGAGATGGTCAGCTCGCCCGGCGGCACGACGCTGGCGGGGTTGAACGAGCTCAACCGGCGCGGCTTCGTCGAAACCGTGGCGGCTGCCGTCGTGGCGGCCACCCGGCGCTCGGAAGAGCTGGGCAGGGGAGGGCGCTGACGCTGTTGCGCCGAGCTCGAACGGACGATAAGAATTTCGTCGACCGTCCGAACCCCAACTTCCGGGGGGAGCTCCCTCCCGCTGAATCGCCGGGGGACCCGACTCCATGTTCATTCTCTCCAACTTTCTCCTCGGAATCGCCGCCGTCCTCAATCTGGTGCTGTGGCTCTACATGTGGATCATCATCGCGCGCGCGATTCTCTCCTGGGTCAACCCCGATCCGCGCAATCCGATCGTGCGGTTCCTGTACAATGCCACCGAGCCGCTTCTCTACCGGGTGCGCCGCGCGCTGCCCTTCTACGCCGGCGGCATCGACTTCTCCCCCCTCATCGTCATCCTGGTCATCTATTTTCTGCAGATCTTCCTGGTCGGCAGTCTGCAGCAGATGGCCTATCACCTGAGGTGACCGGGGCCGTCGCTCCGGCGGACCGTGCCCGCTTCGCCCTGGAGCCGCACCGCGACGGGTGTCCGCCTGCGCCTTCGCGTGCAGCCGCGCAGCTCGCGCGACCGGGTCGCCGGTCTGCACGGAGACGCGATCAAGCTCCAGGTCACGGCGCCGCCGGTCGAGGGAGCGGCCAACGAGGCGGTCGTCGACCTGGTGGCGCGCTGGCTGGGGGTAGCCGCGCAGGGCGGTGAGCCTGGCACAGGGGCAAACGGCGCGGGACAAGGTGGTCGACGTCGCGTCGGAGCACCCGGCCGACCTGGCCCTGGCGGTCGAACGGGCCCTGGCCGAGCTCGTTGACAAGGCGAAGCCGCGTGGTTAGCTATTCGGGGACTCGCGGAGGAATCATGCCCATATACGAGTATCGATGCGAAAAGTGCGGCGAGTTCGAAGTCACGCAGCGCATCACGGACGACCCGCTGAAGCGCTGTCCCACATGCCGCAGCAAGGTCAAGAAGCTGATCTCCAATAGCTCGTTTCAGCTCAAGGGCTCCGGTTGGTACGTCACCGACTACGGGCGCAAGGGGAGCGGTGAATCGAAGCGGGAGTCGAAGAGCGACGCCAAGAGTGACTCGAAAAGCGAATCGAAGAGCGAATCCAAAGGCGACTCCAAAAGCGACTCTACCGGCAGCCCGAGCAAGGCGAGCGAGGGCAAGTCGAGCAAGAAGGACAGCAGCGCGAAAGCCGCCTAGTGTGCACGACGGAGACATGAAGAAGCCGCCGCGGGAGAATCCCGTGGCGGCTTTTTTTTGCTCCGCGCCGGCGCAGGGCGATGGGTGGCCCGGCGCGCCGTCGATTGCGAGAAGCGGGAGGAACCGAGGCCGGCGTCGTGGTTTTGATCGGTATCGATACGGGTGGCACGTTCACCGACTTCGTCTGCTTCGAGCGCGGGCGCCTGCACGTTCACAAGCAGCTGTCGACGCCGGACGATCCCGCCCGCGCGGTCGCCGAAGGACTGCGCGTCCTGTTGGCGCGGGCCGGAGCGACCGACGGTGGCGGCGTCGAGATCACGTACGGCTCCACCGTGGCCACCAACGCCGTGCTCGAGCGCAAAGGGGCGCGCGTGGTGCTGCTCACCACCGCCGGGTTCGAGGACGTTCTCGAGATCGGCCGCCAGACACGCCCCGACCTCTACGCGCTGGAGCCGGCCAAGCCCGACCCGCTCGTGCCCCGCTCCCGGCGCGCCGGTGTCGAGGAGCGGATGGCGTTCGACGGCACGGTCCTGGCCGCGCTGAAGGAGGACGCCATCCGCGCCGCGGTGCGGGCCGTCCGCCGCGGGCGGGCGGAGTCCGTCGCGATCTGCCTCCTGCACGCCTACGCCAACCCGGCGCACGAGCGCGCCGTGGGGAAGGCGCTGCGGACTCTCGGCCTGCCGTGCTCGCTGTCGCACCGCCTGGTGGCCGAGTATCGCGAGTATGAGCGCACCAGTACGACGGTCATGAACGCCTACGTCGCGCCGGTAATGAGCCGTCACCTGTCCGAGCTGCGCCGGCGGGTGGGGCGCGCGACGCTGCGGGTCATGCAATCCAACGGCGGCGCGATCTCTGTCTCGACCGCCAGCCGCGAAGCCGTGCGCACTCTGCTCTCCGGGCCGGCGGCGGGCGTGATCGGCGCCGGCGCCGCCGCGGCCCGCATCGGCACGCGGCGGTTCATCACCTTCGACATGGGGGGAACGTCGACCGATGTCAGCCTCGTCGACGGCGAAGCGCGCCAGCAGACCGAGTGGAGCATCGCCGATCTGCCGGTGAAGGTGCCGGCGATCGACATCCACACGGTCGGGGCCGGCGGCGGCTCGATCGCCCGGTGCGATTCCGGCGGCGCGCTGAAGGTCGGTCCGGAGAGCGCCGGGGCGGATCCCGGGCCGGCTTGCTACGGGCGCGGCGAGGCGGCGACCGTGACCGACGCCAACGTCGTTCTCGGCCGCCTGATTCCCGAATCGTTTCTCGGTGGCCGCATGACGCTGCACGCGGAGCGGGCGCGCCGCGCCCTGCAACGGCTCGGCGAGCAGCTCGGTCTCGACGCCGAGCGCGCGGCGGAGGGCGTCGTGCGGGTGGTCAACGCCGGGATGGAGCGCGCCATCCGGCGCATCTCGGTCGAGCGCGGGCACGATCCCCGGCAGTACAGCCTGGTGGCGTTCGGGGGCGCGGCCGGAATGCACGCCTGCGACCTCGCCATGGGGCTGGGCATGCGCCAGGTGCTGGTGCCGGTGCACCCCGGCCTCCTGTCGGCGTGGGGGGCGTCGTCGGCGGATGTCGTGCGCGACTATGTTCAGACCGTCCGCCTCGTCGACCCGAGCCCGGAGGAGCTGTCGAGTCGCCTCGCGCCTCTGCAGCGGCGCGCCGCGCGCGACCTGCGCGCCGAAGGCGAGGCATCGCGGCGGCTGACGGTCCGCTCGCACCTCGACGTTCGCTACCGCGGCCAGTCGTACGAGATCCGCGTGCCGATGCGCCGCGGCTACCGGCGCGACTTTCAGGCCGCGCACCGCCGGCTCTACGGCTACGCCGACGAGGATCGGCCGGTCGAGGTCGTCAACCTGCGCGTCGTTGGCGTTGCCCGCGGTAGGACTCTGCCGCGCCCGCGTATCCCGCGCCGTCGCCTTCCCGAGGTCCCGCACCGCGTGCGCTGGGACGGCAGGTGGATCTCCGCGCGGCGCTGCGAGCGCGACGCCCTGCCGCGCCGCCGCAGCGCCGGTCCGCTGGTCATCGCCGAGTTCAGCGCCACCGTCTTCGTTCCGCCCGGCTGGGTGGCTCGCACCCTGGAGACCGGCGATCTGATCCTGGAGAGCGCCGGGTGATGGATCCGATCACGCTCGAGGTCTTCCACCATCGCCTCGCCGCCATCGCCGAGGAGATGGGGGTGACCCTCTGCCGCAGCGCCTTCTCCCCCAACATCAAGGAGCGGCGCGACTACTCGTGCGCGGTGTTCGACGCGGCGGGCGAGATGATCGCGCAGGCCGCGCACATCCCGGTCCATCTGGGCTCGACCCCGCTGTCGGTGCGAGCGGCCATCGAGCGGCGCGAGATGGGCGAGGGCGACGTCGTCGTTCTCAACGATCCCTACGCCGGCGGGACGCACCTGCCGGACGTCACGCTGGTCGCGCCGGTCTTCCTCGGCCGCCGCCGCGTCGGCTACGTCGCCAACCGCGCCCACCACGCGGACATCGGCGGCATGAGCCCGGGCTCGATGCCGCTCGCGACCGAGATCTATCAGGAGGGCCTGCGCTTGCCGCCGGTGCGGCTGCTGAAGGGGGGCGCCGTCGATCCGGACGTTCTCGATCTCTTTCTCGCCAACACGCGCGTGGCGGAGGAGCGGCGCGGAGACCTGCTCGCCCAGGTCGCGGCGCTGCGCCTCGGCGACGCCCGTCTCGTCGAGCTGATGGAGCGGGAGGGAGTCGGCGGCACCGCACGCGCCATGCGGGGGCTGCAGGACTATTCCGAGCGTCTCATGCGTGCGACGCTGCGCGTTCTCCGGCCGGGAGTGTACCGCGCCGAGGACGTCCTCGACGACGACGGCTTCGGCGCCCGGGACGTTCGGATCGCGGTATCGATTCGCGTCGGCCGGCGCCGCGCCCGGATCGACTTCTCCGGCAGCGCGCCGCAGGTGCGGGGCGGCGTCAACGCCAACTTCGCCGTCACCCTGGCGGCGGTGTGCTACGTCTTCAAGGCGATCGCGAAGACGCCGATTCCGCCCAACGCGGGGCTCATGCGGCCCATCGAGGTCGTGGCTCCGGAGGGCTCGGTCGTCAACGCGCGCTTTCCCGCGGCGGTGGCGGGCGGCAACGTCGAGACCTCGCAGCGCATCGTCGACGTGCTGCTGAAGGCGCTGGCGCCGGCGCTGCCGGGGCGCATTCCCGCCTCGAGCTGCGGCAGCATGAACAACCTCGCCTTCGGCGGCGTCGATCCGATCCGGCGCCGCGAGTTCTCGTATTACGAGACCGTGGCCGGCGGGGCCGGCGCCGGACCGGAGCGCGACGGCTGCTCGGCGGTGCACACCCACATGACGAACACCATGAACACGCCGGTCGAGGCACTGGAAGCCGATCTGCCGGTGCGGGTGCTGCGCTACGCCGTGCGGCGCGGCTCCGGCGGGAAGGGGAGACACCGGGGTGGCGACGGGATCGTGCGCGAGATCGAGTTCCTCGGCGATGCGCAGGTCACCCTCCTCACCGAGCGCCGCCGCGTCGCCCCCCCGGGGGCCGACGGCGGAGAGGCCGGACGCAAGGGCATCAACGAGATTTCGTCCGGTGGGCGAACCCGCCGGCTGCCCGGCAAGATCTCCCTTCGCGTCGGCGCGGGTGACCGGGTGCGCCTCAGCACCCCCGGCGGCGGCGGTTGGGGACCGCGGCGCCGTAACTGAAAAGCCCGCCGCTTCAGCGCGGCAGGCCGAGGATACGCTGCGCGATGACGTTGCGCTGGATCTCGGAGGTGCCGCCCATGATGGTTTCCGAGCGCGAGTACATGTAGGCGCGGGCGACGGCCCCGGCATCGATCCCCAGCGGGTCGTCGGCGAGCACGGCGTGCGGGCCGAAGAGCGTCATCGCGGTCTCCTGCAGGCGCTGGTCGGTCTCGCTGCCGAGCACCTTCTCGATCGAGCTCTCCAGGCCGGGGTGGCCGGTGCGCAGGATGCGCGTCAGGCTGCGGTAGCCGGTGAGCTTCAGCAGCTCGACGTCGATGAACGACTGCGCCAGGCGCTGGCGCACGTTGGGGTCGGAGAGCCCCTTGCTCGCCGGATGCCGGGACGCCAGGTGTACGATGCGCTGCAGGCTGCGGCGGATCTTGCGCTGAAAGGTGAACGTCCACACCGGACCGCGCTCGTGCGCGAGGATACCCATGGCGATCTGCCAGCCGGAGCCGGGCGCGCCGACCATGTGGTTGGCGGGGACGCGAACGTCCTCGAAGAAGACCTCGCAGAACTCCGACTCGCCGGTCATCTGCTTGAGCGGCGCCACGGTGATGCCCGGGGTCTTCATGTCGACGAGCAGAAGGCTGATGCCCTTGTGCTTCGGCGCGTCGGGCTCGCTGCGGCAGAGCAGGAAGCACCAGTCCGCCACCTCGGCATGGCTCGTCCACACCTTCTGGCCGTTGACGATGTACTCGTCGCCGTGGCGATCGGCGCGGCAGCGCAGGCCGCCGAGGTCCGAGCCGGCGCCGGGCTCGGAGAAGCCCTGACACCACCATTCGGCGCCCGACAGAAGCCGTTCCAGAAAGCGGTGCTTCTGCTCCTCGGTGCCGTGATAGAGGATTGCCGAGCCGATCATGTCGACCGACGCGCTGGCCGGCGGGTAGGGGGCGCCGGCGCGGTCGAGCTCCTCCTCGAAGAGCCAGCGTTCGATCACCGAGGCGCCTCGCCCGCCGTGCTCTTTCGGCCACGAGATCGCCACCCAACCGCCCTCGTAGAGCTTTCGCTGCCAGGGGCGCGAGATCTCGCGCCACATCGGATCGTCGGCCCGCGACCACGCGTGATCGCGCCGCCACTCGGCCGGCAGATTCTCCGCCAGCCACTGGCGCGCCTCGGCGGCGAAGGCGAGCTCTCGATCGGAAAGGGAGAAATCCATCGACTGCATCCTCCGAAATGTCCGGGTGTCTCCAAACCGGCGCCGGTGCCGCGCCGTCCGCTGCGTAACCGACTCACCGCTTCTTAGCAAACGAATGTTTGGCCGCGCTACCGTGTCCCCTCTCCCGGACGACCTCTTCCTGAACCGACCTCCCCTCCATCGAACTCTGGTGGGCTATGGGTCGGGCCGCCGGATGTGGTACCGGACAGCGATGTCGTTCCAGCGGTGGCCGGCGGGTGGGCGCGGGGGAATGGCGATAGAGTCGGTTCTTCGCAGGCAAAAGGAGAACGAGATGCGAGGTACGAAGCTAGGCGGGTGGCTTCTCGGCCGCCGCGGCGCGGCGGCGTTGTGCGGCGCGATCTGTCTGCTGTTCGCCGGCGCGGCGGCGCGCGCCCAGGACGCGTGCCTGACGGGCGACTCGACGCTGGGCGACCAGCGCGCCCTGGAATCGCTGGCTGCGGCCATCGATGACGCCTGTCCCTGCGGCGACTTCGACGCGCCGCCCGTCTCGGGCCGCCGGGCGTACGAACGCTGCGCTCGCGGCGCCGTCGCGCAGGCCCTGCGGGCCGGGGACCTGCGCCCGGCGTGTCGCGCCGCGGGGGTGGACCTGCTCCGGACCGCGGTGTGCGGAACGAACCGCGTCATCTGTGGGCGCTTCGATCCCGGTGCCGACGCGCCGATCGGCTGCCGCCTGGCGTCGCCGGCCGGGCGCTCGGTGTGTCGCGACCACCTGTCGGTGCAGGAGAACGCCTGCCCGGACGAGCTGCGTTGCGCCGACGTGGTCCGCTGGACGGCGGGAACCTGTTCCGACGTGAGGCGGCCGGGGCCGTACGGCGCCGGCGCGCAGGTGATCCACCTGGTCAAGGACTCGGTGGCGAACCCCGGCCAGGAGCGGGATCTGGATACGGTCGTCTGGTATCCGACGGCGCCCGGCGCGGGGCCCATCGATTCCGGTTACGGTGCGGTCCTCGACGCCCCGGTCGATCTGACGAACGCTCCGTATCCGATCCTGATGTTCTCGCACGGGTCGTGCGGCTATCCGCAGCAGTCGGTCTTTCTGACAGCCTACCTGGCCACGTACGGGTTCGTCGTCGTCGCCCCGCCGCACCCGGGGAATACCATCTTCGAGTTTCCCTCCTGCGGAACACCGACCGCGCAATTGGCATCGTTCCAGGAACGCCCCAACGACATCATTTTCGCGCTCGACTCGATGCTGGAGGCGAACGGCGATTCCCAGTCGCCGTTCTTCGGCGTCATCGACCCGCAGCGGATCGGGATGTCGGGACACTCCTTCGGCGGGCTGACGACGTACCTGGTGACCGCGCAGGACGACCGGTTTCGCGTCGCGCTGGCGTTCGCCCCCGCGGTCGGCGCCAACCAGACGTTGAAGGTGCCGTCGCTCACGATGCTCGGCCAGATCGACTCGGTGGTGAACGTCCCCGCCATCCGCGCCGCGTACGAGGGCTCTCTGCCGCCGAAGTACCTGGTCGAGATCGGAAGCGCGGGCCACTTCGCGTGGTCGGACGGCTGCTTCCCGAGTGCGGACTGCATGCCGCCGGCGACGCTGACCCAGGACGAGGCGCACGCCGCCGTCAAGCGCTGGGTCCTGCCGTTTCTCGAGAAGTACCTGGCCGGAGACCCCGGCTTCGAGCCTTTTCTCACGCCGCCGGGCGGCCCCGGCTTCGTGTTTCGCGCCGCCCCGTGAGCGGTTCGTTCGAAGGAGTGATATGTGCGCGGTGCACCCGAAGACCATGAAAAACGCGCGCGATCGATCCGGCTTCCTCTCCCGGCTGAGTCTGTCGATTTTCTCCTGGCGAGAGAAGCGACTCCGACTTCCCCCTTTAAAAAAGGGGGATTGAGGGGGATTTGTCCGAACGAATCCATCTCAAAATCCCCCCTGACCCCCCTTTTCCAAAGGGGGGAATCTCGACCCTCGAGAAAATCGACAGACTCATCTGGGAGAGGGCTGGGGTGAGGGGGATCGGATGAATCCGCAACCCTCAGGGTCCCCCGCAACCTGAATCTTCGCAGGAGCACTACGATGCAACTCGAAGTGGTTCAGTGGAGCGACAACGCCGCGCCCGCCGAGAACGTCCTGCGCGATCGCCTGGAGCGGGAGGGCTTCGCGGTCTGGCGCTGGCACGACGCTCCCGGCTCCACCTACACGCCCCACACCCACGACCACCACGAAAGCCTGTGGGTGGTCGACGGCCGCATCACCTTCGGCATCGACGGCCGAGAGTATTCTCTCGGACCGGGCGACCGCCTCATGCTACCGAAGGGAACCGTCCACTCGGCCTTCGTCGGTCCCGAAGGAGCGACGTATCTGGTGGGGCAGGGGAAAGGATAGCGGCCGGAACCGTACCGATCCCGGTTGCGAGCGACCGCGGAAACGCGGCCCTACTCTGCTGCAACGAAGCGTCCCCGATGGCGCGTATCATTTTCATCGGCGAGTAGTCCGCCGCTAACGACCCCGGAACAGCGGCTCGCGCTTCTCGAGGAACGCGCGCGGCCCTTCCTTCGCGTCCTCCGAGGCCATCACGGTCATCCCGTGCTTCTGCTCGATCGCGAACGCCTCTTCTTCGGGCAGCGTCTCCGTCTCGCGCAAGGTCGCCACGATCGCCTTCACGGCCAGCGGTCCGTTCTTGGCGATGCGCGCCGCGATCTCCTTCGCCTTCGCGAGCGCCTGTCCGTCGGGAACCACGTGGTTGATCAGTCCGAGCTCGCAGGCGCGTTTCGCCGGCAAATCGTCGCCGCAGATGAGCATCTCGGCGGCCACCGCGTAGCCGATCTGGCGGCGCAGACGCACCGTGGAGCCGGCCATCGGGAAGAGGCCGCGCTGCACCTCGGTGACGCCGAACACGGCGCTCTCGCCCGCGACGCGGATGTCCGTACCCTGGAGGATCTCCGTTCCCCCCGCGCGCGCGAAGCCCTCGGCGGCGAGGATCACGGGTTTGGCGGGCCGGTAGGTCTTGAGCCAGGCCCCGTAGATGATCGGCAGGTCGCTCATCACGCGCTCCATCCACTCGTTGTCGGGCTTGCCCCTCATGAGCTTTCCGATCTCCGACAGGTCCATACCGGCGCAGAACGTGTCGCCCTTGCCGGTGAGGATGGCGACGCGCAGCTCGTCGTCCTGGTCGAGCTGCTTCCAGGCGTCGTAGAGGCGGCACATCACCTCGCAGTTGACGGCGTTGCGCTTCTCGGGACGGTTCAGGGTGACGGTGAGGACGTGTCCGTCCTTCTCGAGGATGACGGCGGGCTCGGCCATTTGGGTTCTCCTGTTCGATGGGAAGTGGGCTCGCGGTTGGGGTCGGCGATCGGATGAGCTTTACCGCAACCCGGCTTTGGCTCAAAACCTCGGCGTATCTGATCGGTGGAGGACTCCGCCGAGCGCGCTCTGCGGCTCGGTACCGACGCCGCCGCGCGCGCGTTCAGCTGCCCCAGACGCGTTCGAGGTCCGGGTCGCGCGCCTGGTCGTGGAGCAGCAGGCGTAGCGCGACGTAGAACATGGCGGCCGGGAAGACGACGTACTGATACTGTGTCCAGACGAGCGCCAGCAGCGTGTCGGCGACTCCGCCCGGCATGTTCGCGTAGTTCCCGAACACCTCGGAGAACGAGAAGATCAGCGTCCCGCCGAGCACCATGGGACCGTTGAACAGCGGCAACACGTAGCGAAGACGATGCCGCCTGCGGTCGAGGAAGTAGAAGGCCGTGAAGGTCAGCACCGAGGGGATCGAGAGCATCTCCACGGCCATGAAGGTGCCGGTGCCGTTGATCGTGCGCAGATCGACGGAACCAAACGAGGCGAGCGGCCAGAGCCAGACGTGCTCGCGGATGTAGGGCTGAACGCGACCCAATCCTGGTAGGTGTGCATGCCGCTGAAGACGAACTTGGACGTGAGAAACCACGGCCATTCCCAGAGTACGTTCGTCATCCCGAAGCTGATCATCCAAGCGATCAGGAACTCGCGGTACACGAGCGCCCGCGAGCGCGTCTCGTCGCGGCGCCTGATCAACATCAGGCAGCACGTGTTCAGCCAGATGGAGACCGCGTAGAGGCTGAGCTTGGACGCGAACGCGTTGTCCCAGATCTCGAGCCGGAAGAGGAGACCGGAGATGGCGGGGATGCTCCAGAAGGCGGCCGTCGTGCTCCAGAAGATGGCCTTCGATCGGGCCGTCATCGCTTCATTGGAGGTCCGGGGATCGACGTCTGCGGCGGGCTCCGCCGTTGATATCGCCGATGTATACGTCATGACGACTCGGGTCTACTTCGGCGAGCCAGACGCCGTCAACTCATTGGAGGGCAAGCCTCGACCGGCCAACGCTGGCCCGAGCTTGCACAACGGCAACCGTGACAACAACCCTGCAGATGTGCACATTCGCACCCCGTCCCACTGTCCAATTTTTCTGGGGGGATTCGAGAGGAGTATCACGTCCCCCTCGCTTCCCTCCGTCCAGATCTGTGCGGGGGGCGCCGGGAAACCGGCGTCCTACCGCCACTCGGGCTCCACGAGACGTACTGGTAGTCTTGGCGTCCCTCGGGTTCCACGAGAAGCCGAGGGCGCGCAGCTGCTCGACCAAGGCGTCGCCGCTGACGAGCCCGAGGGTGCCCACGGCCAGTACGTCGAGCGAGCTCGCCAGCGCCGTGCGGGCGCTGGCCAGTCAGTAACGTCTGCGACGAGCGGGGGACGTGTTGTGCCGATTTGCCGATCAACGCCGGGCGTCCCTTACCTTCAAGGGGCCGCGCCAGCGCCGGATCGGCCGGTCGGCGGTGATCAGCGTCGCATCGTTCGCCAAGGCCGTCGCCACGATGATCCGGTCGGCAGGATCGCCGTGAAAGCGGCTCAACTCCGCTGCGCCTATGCCGATCGCTCCGTCGATGGCGATCTCGCGAACGCCCTGCGCGAGAGTTTTGCGGCGTACCGCGGTCGGTGGGTCCGCCAACTTCAGCCGTCCTTTGCGCGCGAGCATGGCGATCTCCCAGAACGAGATGGCCGAAACCGCCAGCTCATCGGAGTGCAACGCCTCGTCTGCGACGGCGGCGGCTCGCTTCCCGAGATCGGGAACGTCTTCGGCGAACCAGATGAGGACGTGCGTGTCGAGGACGATCACGATGCGTCGGCGTCCCACGCGACGTCGATCGGCGCAACGATGTCGCCGGTGATCTTCATGGTGCCCTTCAGAAAGCCCCGCAGCGTCTTGGGCTTGCGAACCACGGGTGCCACCTGCACGATCGGCTTGCCGCGCTTGGTGACGGTCACCGGCTCACCTGTGGCGGCGACTTGCTCCATTACATCCAAGCACTTCGCCTTGAACTCGGCGGCGTTCATCGTTCGCTCCATCGGAAAGGCTCCCTCATGACCACTCACGTGACCAGTATGGGGTCGCTGCGGTCAGGCGTCAAGCGGCGAGCTATCCGCTCCAAGCTGACTCGGATCACTGCGAAAATTGGTGGATGACGCGACGGAAGCGCCGACCCGCATCACAGGCGAGCACCGACTGGTCTACCGGGTCACGGCAAGGGCGCGGCGCCCCGGCTGCAGATCGCGCAGTGCCGGTACCACTACTGACGCACAAGGGACTCTTCTCGAGCAGTTCGCGTTAGGGAATCCAGACGGTGCACCCGTAACCGCCAACCACCCAACCTTTCCGGGAACGCGATCCACACCGCGATCGGCGCCCCGGTTCACCTCGCGATCTCGGTGGCCAGGCGCCGCGCGTGGCCACCGGCGCCGATCGCACGATAGAGGGCCAGCGGTTCCTGGAGGCTGGCGCGGGCCGCGCAGCGGGACGCAGGGACGACGCGACCGAGTTGCACAACTCGTACGGGTCGTTCCTGAGAGGCACCATTCTGCGGACGGAATGGCTTCGCCAAGCGCGAAAATGAGATTCGGCTCAAGGGGCAACGCAAGCAATTTCAGCCGCTTGGAGAGGTCCGCGCGAGTGGCAAAACGGGCCGTGGCCGAACGGCATGGCGTTCGGCCGACCCGCGAGGGCGTCTTTGCCCTTCCTTCCTGGAGATGGAAGGATCAACGTCCGTGAAGACGACTCAGTACTTCGAGCACGTGCGTAAACGGCCAGATCGCGCTACGATCCGTGACGAGTGGGTCGAGTTCGTGATCGAGCACGCGGAGAAGAGCCTGACGCAGTCGGACGGGCGAATCAGGCGCTGGGCACGGATCGCCGATGTCGACAAGGTCCTGCGCGTGATTCTGCTCGCGGACGGCGAGACGGTGCACAACGCATTTTTCGATCGGTCGTTCAAGGAAGGCTAAGATGAGGGTCAAATATTTCTCAGATACGGATACCGCTCTTCTTGAGTTCACCGACAACCCGGTTGCTGAGACAAAAGAGATCAGCGAGAACATCTACGCCGATCTCGATCCGCAGGGGAACCTCGTCAGCATGACGATCGAGCACGCACGGACGAACGCCCGACTCGACGAGTTCTCCTTCCAGGAAATCCTCAGCGCGAGCCGAACATGAGCTTCCAGCGGACGCGCCAAAACGCGCACCGCTGAAGCACGGCGTTGGGCGCCTTGATCCCCGATGAAGACGAGCGAGATAGTCCGCAGACTGGACCTCGGAAACTCCGTGGCAGAGTTTGACAATGAACTCGAGAAATACTTCGTCGAAACCGAACCGCGACGGTGCAAAACGAGTGGATCGATTCGAGCTTGGCAGCCAGCCATCTCGAGCGGGAGAAAGAGTGGAGCGAGGCGCTGGCGGTTGGCGGGCGGTGCTTCGTCGAACAGGTACAGGAAGAACTCGGCGCGCGCGGCCGATACCGACGCGTCGAGGAGATTAACGGCCTCCCGATCCTGCGGGACGGCGAGGAGCCCTTATTTGCCCCGTCTCGGGGGTGAAATCGCAGCGCTAAGCTAAGCGCGAAATCGACCGTCGATTTACCGTAATCGTCAAGTCTGGCAACGACTTGCAGAGGTCAGACCACGGCTGACGCTGCCGCCCCTACGGGAATCGGAGAATCGGAGCAACGTCCCCCGAAATCCCCCACACTATTTCTTAACCAGCTCCGCGAGAACGCTGAGCTGTCCATCTGCGATGATGCCGCTGTTCGTGCTGACGCTGAAATCGCCCGCCGCCATGTGGATCGTCACCGGGAGGGGGGCGCGCTTGGTGGCTCGGCCGTCCGCCAGCATCGTGTCCACATCCTCCCACCAGATCGCCGTCAGCGTGCAATCACGGTCGAGCTTACAAACGGTGTTGAAGTCGACCGGGAACAGATCTTGGCCGCCAACCGTCGCCCTCATGTACGCGTCGGTGTCTGAAGAGCAAGGCGTATTGCCGCAAGATGGGCGGATCAGCAGCGTTGCGACGACCTTGAGGACACGGCGCGGCGCTGCTTTTGGAATCTCCACGACGACGTCGACGCCACCCTCTTGCTCGAGAAAGAGGCCGGTGAGATTCGCGGCGGCGACGGACTTGTACGGCCTTCCGCCCGTATAGCCGATGGTGCCCCAAGCGACGCCGCCGGCGCCCAGAGCCAGGGCTAGAACAATTGCTGCGAAGATTGGCTTCGAGAATTTGTTCGACATGGTTTCCCCTCCTTTGGGTTTTGAGTACCTGCCAGACGGGCGTTCCATTGCGTGGAACTGTTGTTCCATGGGGTGGTCAATTAGGTGGAACAGTTGTTCAGAGGGAGAGAACGAATCCCCCTTTGCCCCCTTTCGAAAGGGGGGAATCGGATGGCCTGCGGACTCTGAGCGTGTCCCCCCTTTTCCAAAGGGGGGACGACAGGGGGATTCGGTACTACTTCCCCGCTCCCAGCATGTCCGCCAGATCGGTCTCGTGGGGGAAATGGGGAGAGGCTACTTTTCGGCTTCCAAGTCGTTGATTTTGCGTACTTGACAGTTCGGAAAAGTAGTCTGTCCCCGTTTCTGGCCCCCCCACTTCTCGGGATCTGCTCGGGATGGCACTGCGCCTTCACATGTGGTTCCGCAGCATGAGCTCACGCGGGTGCGGATCGAGGTAGACCTGGCCCTGTAAGTAGGAGACGTCGAAGCGGCGGACGTGGTGGCGGATGAGGGTGAGGGGGACGATCAGCGGGACGAGCTCGCGGCGGTAGTCGTCGATGACGGATGCCAGCTCCTCCCGCGCGTCCTGGTCGAGTCGTTTCTTGAAGTAGCCGGCCATGTGCTGCAGGACGTTGGTGTGCCGGCGCCGCGTCGCAGGTAGGGCGAGCGCGTTCATGAACTCGCTCTCGTAGCGGGTGCGCAGCGAGTGGCGCTCCGCGCCTTTCGCGCCGGCCACCAGACGGCCGAGTGCTTCATACGCCGGCGGCGAGTGCGCCAGCAGCTGCAGCTTGTGGGCGGTGTGAAACGCGACCAGTCCGCCGACCGTCCAGCGCCCCGCGAATAGCGAGCGCAGGCGCCGGTAGGCAAAGACGCGCTCGACGAAGTTCTCGCGCAGGTGCGGATCGTTCAGCCGCCCCTCCTCTTCCAGCGGCAGCTGCGGGAAGTGTTCGAGCAGCGCCTGGGCGAACAGGCCGCGCCCGCTGCGGCTGGGCGCGCCTCCGCCGGCGCGGTAGACCTTGACCCTCTCCATTCCGCAGCTCGGCGAATCCTTCTTGAGGACGTATCCGCACAGATCCAACTGCGCGAGCCGCGAGACGCGCCGCCGCGCCCACTGGCGCATTGGCTCCGTGTGGTCGATACCGGTGGCGTTCGTCACCAGGCGCGTCTCGCCGCCCCGATCGAGCAGGCGCATGGCCTCCCGCGGCACGCCCAGCCCGAGCTCGAGCTCGGGGCAGACGGGCACCCACTCCACCCAGCGGCCGAGCGTGGCGACCAGGAAGGCGTCCCGCTTGTGCCCGCCGTCGAAGCGGACCTCTTGCCCGAGCAGGCAGGCGGAGATCCCGATGCGGATCGGGTCGTCCATGTACGGAAACTTACGGGAACCGGTGACCAGTGACCAGGCTTTGCCCAACAATCCACCCAGCCGCCCCGCCAGGTTGTTCGTTGTTAAGTTGTTGGTTGTTGGAGCCTCAAAACCAACAACCAACAACTCAATTGACAACCTTCGGCGGTCGCACCGACGGCTCGAATTGGTAGGCAAAGCCCGGTGCCCAGTGACCGGTGACCGGTGAAGAGCTCTGCGCGGCTGCTGCTTTTCTCTCTGCCCGTTTCCCTCTAGGCTGACGCGGCCATGGGCCGATCGGACGGGCGGAAGAACGGGGCGCGTATCGCCGTGGTGATGTCGGGCGGTGGGGCGCGCGGCGCGTACGAGGCGGGGGTTCTCTCCTTTCTCTACGGCGAGCTGTCCGAGCGGCTCGGGCGCCCCGTGCAGTTCGACATTGTCACCGGTACCAGCGTCGGCGCCATCCACGCCTGCTACGTGGCGGCGACCCAGCAGGACGCGGACATGGGCGAACGCCTGGTGGAGATCTGGCGCTCGCTGTCGCTGGACACGGTCTTTTCCGTCGGCGCCACCGATCTCGTGCGCGTTCCATGGCATCTGCTCGGCCTGGGCTCGGTTCCCAAGCTGCTGACGGGTCCGGCGGAGAGCGCTCCCGAGCGGCTGCCCGGCATCTTCGACACCGAGTGGCTCGAGTCGCTGGTCCTGAAGAAGGTGCCGTGGCCGCAGATCCGGCGCAACATCGAGGAGGGCCGCCTGCAGGCTCTGGCGATCGCGGCGACGGAGATCGCCACCGGTCGCTCCGTGGTGTTCATCGAGAACGCCGAAGGCGAGGTGAAGACCTGGGCCCGCGATCCCTTCATCGTCGCGCGCCCGGTGCACATCGGCCTCCCGCACGCCCTGGCGTCGGCGTCGATTCCGCTGCTCTTCGCCGCTATTCGCATCGGCCGCACGTACTACTGCGACGGCGGACTTCGCCTGAACACCCCCCTGGCCCCGGCCCTGCGGCTCGGCGCCGACCGGGTGCTGGTGATCGGCCTGCGCCACTCGTACACGCCCGAGGAGGAGGACCGCATCGCGCGCCGCCGCGAGGCGAACTTCACCAGCCCGACCTACCTCGCCGGCAAGGCGCTGAACGCGCTGCTCCTCGATCGCATCGAGACCGACGTCGACCGCCTGCGCCTGTTCAACGCCATCCTCGAGAGCGGCGTGAAGGCGTACGGCGAGGACTTCGTCGATCGGGTCAACGAGCCGATCGTCGAGGCGCGCGGGCGCCCCTATCGCGTCGTCCGCGACCTGTTCCTGCGCCCCTCCGAGGATCTGGGGGCGATGGCCTCCGAGTGCCTGCGCCAGGGCACGCCTCGCCGCAGTGTGCGCAGCTGGCTGAGCCGCAACGTCGCCCGCTACGCCGCGCGCGGGGCTCTGGGGGAGGCGGATCTGCTCTCGTACATCTTCTTCGATCACTGCTACACCGAGCGCCTGGTCGAGCTGGGACGGCACGACGCCGCCCAGATGGCCGACGAGCTGCTCGAGTTCCTGTCCTGATGGGCGCGCGAGACCGACGCGGTCCCCCCGGACCCTCCGACCCCGATCTGGGTGTGTGGGCGGGGAAATCGGTGGCGCGCCGGTTCGAGTCGCCGGACGGCATGGTGGTGTTGGTGGGACGCAGCGCGGCGGACAACGACGTGCTGACGTTCAAGCTGGCGTCGCCGCGCGACTTCTGGCTGCACGTGGCGGCGGAGTCGGGCTCCCACGTCGTCGTCCGCAATCCCGACAACCTCTCCGCGCTGCCGCGCGACACGGCGCGCTTCGCCGCTTCCCTGGCCGCCCGCTACTCCAAGGGGAAGCACGGTGGGCGTGTCGCGGTGCACGTCGCGCGCTGCCTCGACGTCGGCAAGCCGCGCGGCTTCCCGCCCGGCAAGGTGACGCTGAGCCGCTACCAGACCGTGCGCGCAGCGCCGCAGGGAGGAAGGATCGTGACCAGTGACCGGTGACCGGTGAAAAAGGGAAGTGGAAGGCTGGAGTGCAGGTTGTTGGTTTGTTGAGATGTTAGTGTCGCTTCCGGGCTGCGCCGGATCATTCGGCGAGAAACTTTCGGAACAGGCTGAGGCTCAGGCTCGGGCTCGGGCTGAGGACGGTGCGCGCTTCGCGCGGTTTTTGGGATCGATCCCCAGCCTCAGCCCGAGCCCCAGCCTTTGCCTACGAACCCGGGCACAGCCCGGGCGAGTTTCAGGCTAGTTGTTGGGGTCGGCCCAATCCAACATTCGGCTGTCCACCGGTCACGCACCTCGAATTTCGATCGATCTCGACCTGCCGGAAGCGAATCGCTTCATCGCGAAGCGAAAGAAGAAATCAAAACTCCGAAGGCCTCGACCTTTCGAAGAGGCGGGAAAGGGCAGGTTGTTAGGTTGTTGAGTTGTTAGGTTGTTGGGTTCGGAAGAAATCAAAACCCCAAGGCCTCGACCTTTCGAAGAGGCGTGAGGGCGAGATCGGCAGAGAGTGGCGCGGTGGTGAAGCCGTGCGCGAGGCCGAGGGAGTCGATTCCCGTCAGTGGCGCGTAGATTCAGGCAGTGAGGCGTCTCCCGTTACGCGCGCCGACCGCCAGGTCCGGTGCTCAAAGGGGAAGCACATTCGCCTCGGAGCGGAGCCACCGGAGAGAGGGGTGCGGGGAGGGAACCGCGGCGTCTGAGCGGTTCCCTCCCCGGAGGGGTTGCAGGGGCGCAAGCCCCGCACAAAACAACCCGGTTCCTTGTGATCAACGGGGAGGCGGAGGGGCTTCTTGTCTCCGACCGAGACTCCGGAATCCCGCGGAAAGACCCCGCCGCCCCTCGGGTGGACCCCCTTTGTCGGTGCGGGGCTGCCGCCCCCGCGGCCCCTCGAGGGCGAAACCTACGGTTGTCGCCCTCGAGCTCCCACTTCCCTTGAACGCTGCGCGGGCAAATAGGGTGTAGTGGTCGCCCCGCGGCCAGGTAGCCGAGTCCCAGTGAGCCACCCGATCGACCACCACCATTCTTGCGCGGCTCACCCGAACCGCGTCCACGCGCGCGTTCGAAGAGATCGGTGTGCTCGGAACGAGACACGTGGTCGAAGCACGTCGATCGATCATGCCGCGCACTGCCAACCGAAGTTCTTCATCGCGAAGCGAAAGAAGAAATCAAAACTCCAAGGCCCCGACCTTTCGAAGAGGCGGGACAGGGCAGGTTGTTAGGTTGTTGGGCTGTTGGTTGTTGGGTTTGGAAAGGAAATCAAAACTCCAAGGCCTCGACCTTTCGAAGAGGCGGGAGAGCGAGATCGGCAGAGAGTGGCGCGGTGGTGAAGCCGTGCGCGAGGCCGAGGGAGTCGTTTCCCGTCAGTGGCGCGTAGATTCAGGTAGTGAGGCGGATCCCGTTACGCGCGCCGACCGCCAACTCCGGTGCTCAACGGGGAAGCGGATTCGCCTCGGAGCGGAGCCACCGGAGAGAGGGGTCGGGGAGGGAACCGCGGCGTTGAGCGGTTCCCTCCCCGGGGGCGGAGGGGAGGCGTGGAGGTGCGGAAGTACGGACGTAGCGGAAGCCCGCCCAAAACAGGCCGGTTCCTCGTGACAAAGGGGAGGCGGGGGCTCCATGTACCCACGCGTCGCCCCCGGGATTCACTTCGTCTTCGCTCTCCGATTGATCTCGACCTGCCGCGCGTTGCGCGCCAAGTTTGCCGCCCCGGGGCGCTCGAAGGCGGTGTCGGCATAGCGCCGCCGGTATTCGTCCGCGTCCATCTCGATCAGCTCGCCCGGATCCGGCCGCGCCAGCTCCGGCCGCGGACCGAAGCGCGACTCGTCGGTCAGGGGCGCGAACTTCAGGTTCCAGGGGCAGACGTCCTGGCAAATGTCGCAACCGAAGAGCCAGTCGCCGATCATCGCGCCCTGCTCGGCCGAGAAGGGCCGGCGGTACTCGATGGTCAGATAGGAGATGCAACGAGTGGCGTCGAGCCGGCGCTCGTCCGGAAACGCGTCGGTCGGGCACGCGTCGAGGCAGCGCCGGCAGCGGCCGCAGTGGTCGGCGGCGAACGGTACGTCGATCGCGAGAGGCAGGTCGGTGAAGACCGACCCGATGAACGTGAAGGAGCCGAGACCGGGACGGATCAGCATGGTGTTCTTGGCGATCCAGCCGAGGCCGGCCCGCTGTGCCAGCTCGCGCTCGGGCACCGGGCCGGCGTCGACGTAGGCGCGTGTGCAGGACGGGGTGGAGCCGAGTCCGATCAGGACCTCGGCGACGGCCTGGAGCTTTTCGCCGAGGACGCGATGGTAGTCCTCCCCCCAGGCGTAGCGCGCGACGCGCGCCCCGGTCTCGGCGGCGCCGCCCTGGTAATGGTTCTTCAGCACCACCACGGCGCGTCGCGCTCCGGGCACGATCCGCTCCGGCTCGCTGCGTCGAGCCGCCTGCCGGTGCATGTAGGTCATGTCTCCGGCGTAGCCGCGCGCCAGCCAGTCGCGCAGCGCCGAGCGCTCGATCGGCCGCAGGTCGCAGATGCCCGCTGCCTCGAAGCCGATCTCGAGCGCGGCCCTCTTGACGCGAGCGGCCAGCTCGACCGGATCCGCCGCCCGCGGCGAATCGCCGCACGCCACTCGTGAATGATCTTCGATCACCGGCACCACCTCGCGCCAGCCAGGCTAGGAGGCCGGGCCCGGGGCGGCAACCCCGCGACCCTTGAACCCGTGCACCCTTCCTGGTCTGATCGGACGCCAGGAGGGCAAGACGGAGAATGCCGCACTCGCGCGTCGGAGACGTCCATCTCCACTACGAGCTCATCGACTGCACGGAGCCCTGGAAGCCCGGGCGGCCGCCGGTGCTGTTCATCCACGGGATGGGCGGCGATCGCCGCATGTGGTTCTACCAGATCCCCGAGTTCTGCGGCCGCTTCGCCACCTTGACGGTGGATCTGCGCGGGCATGGCATGTCGAGTCGCCCGGACGGAGAGTGGACGATCGCCGACATGGCGCGCGATCTGGTGCGCCTGCTGCGCAACCTCGGCGCCGAGAAGGCGCACCTGGTCGGCCTGTCGCTCGGCGGCATGGTCGCGCAGCAGTTCGCGCTCGACTACCCCTACGCGACCGCTTCGCTGGTGCTGGCCGACACGGCGGCCGGCACGCCCGCGGGCTTCGAAGGGGAGATGCAGAAGGCGCTGCAGTTCATCGAGGCGAACTCGATGTCCGCGGTGGCGACGGAGCGCGTCACCAGGGCCTTCTCCGACGCCGTCGACCCCGCTCTGCGCGCCTACTTCGTCGACCAGGTCGCGCACAACGACAAGAGCTCGTACGTCCGCACGGCCCGCGCCCTGGCGCAATTCTCCGCCGGCGAGCGACTGGGCGAGATTCCGGTTCCCACCCTCGTCGTGGTCGGCGAGGAAGATCGCGTCACGGCGCCGGCGCTGTCGGAGGACCTGGCGGCCCGGATCCCCGGAGCCCGCCTGGTGCGCATCCCGGGAGCCGGCCACATCAGCAACATCGAACGTCCGCGCGAGTTCAACCGCGCGGTTCTCGATTTCCTGGAGAATTGAGCCGGCGGTCCTCCGCGGTCACGCCGTCTCTTCTCGGTCATGGATCTCGGCCAGCTGCTCAGTGGTCCGGCCGCCGCACTGGGCTTCGGCGGAGTGGCGGGAGCGATGGTCGGGTACACCGCCAAGAAGGTCACCAAGCTGGTCGCTCTCGGCCTCGGCCTGACCTTCATCCTGCTGCAGACGCTGGTCTATCTCGACTTCATCAAGGTCGACTGGACGGTGGTTCAAACCACGGCCGAGGGCGTGTGGAGCAACGGCCAGGGGGTGACCCTGGCGGACAAGGCCTGGGCCGTTCTGACGGCCAACCTACCCTTCGGCGGCGGCTTCGTCGCCGGCTTCGCCCTCGGCTTCAAGCTCGGCTAGTCATCATGGAACGACCGGCTCCGTTTCGCAGCGTCGTAGGTTAGGCTGCAAAGCGGAAAACCAACGTAGCCCAGAGCTACATACGAAAGGAGCCGGTCGATGAGCAAGATTATGCGGTACGTAGGGATGGATGTCCACGCGGAGAGCATCGCGATTGCGGTGGTGGACGAAGGTGGCATGGAGCGGGACGTGGGGGTGATTCCCAATCGGCCCGAGGCCATCCGCAAGTGCCTGAAGAAGCTCGGGCGAACTGAGGAGCTGCGCTGCTGCTACGAGGCTGGCCCGACGGGGTACGTGCTGTATTGGCAGTTGGTGCGAATGGGGATCGAGTGCGCGGTGGTGGCGCCGACGCTGATCCCCACCAAGGCGGGTGATCGAGTGAAGACTGACCGGCGGGATGCCCGCAAGCTGGCGCGCTATCTGCGCAGCGGCGACTTGACCGCGGTCTGGGTACCTGACGAGGCCCACGAGGCGCTGCGGGATCTGGTGCGCGCCCGTCAGGCCGCCAAGATCGATGAAAAGCGCGCCCGCCATCGCCTCCAGAAGTTTCTGCTGCGGCACGGGCAGCGACCGCCAGAGGGGGTAAAGGCGTGGAGCGCTCCCCATCGCGCGTGGCTGCAAAAACTCCAGCTCGAACCCACGACGCTCCAAGTCGTGCTCACCGAGTACTTACACGAGGTGGGGCACAACGAGCAGCGAGTCGATCGCCTGGATACGGCGATTGAGCAGGCGGTGGAGGAGGCCCCGGAGCAGATTCGCGCCGTCGTCGCGGCGCTGCAGGGACTGCGCGGGGTACGCAAGGTCACCGCGACCGCGGTGGTCGCCGAGATCGGGCAGTTTTCGCGCTTTGCCCATCCGCGTCAGCTTATGGGATACAGCGGCGCAGTCCCCAGCGAGTTCTCAACCGGGGGACCCGGCAACCACCGTCGGGGGGCCATCACCAAGGCTGGCAACTCGCACTTACGCCGACTGCTGGGCGAAGCGGCCTGGTGCTATCGCTTCCGACCCGCGGTGGGGTATCCGCTCAAGAAACGCCAGCAAGGGCTCCCCGCGGAGGTCAGCGACATCTCGTGGAAAGCTCAGGTGCGGTTGTGCAACCGCTACCGGCGCATGGTTTGGCTCGAGGGAAGATCAAGCAGAAGGTGGTGATCGCGATTGCCCGCGAGCTCCTCGCATTCATGTGGGCCATTGGCGTCGCAGTCGAGAAGCACGAGCAGACGCGCGCCGTGGCATAGCGCAAACATCCGAAGAAGAAGGCAGTTAAGGGAAGCAGGAGAGTTGGTGAGGCAGGGCGGGACACATATCGGGCGACGCCGGGTCAGGAGAATCCTCGCGGCCTGCCATGCGACAGGGCTTTGCCGCCCGAGATCCGCGACTCTAGTCCGAGGTAGCTCCGCGACGAACAGTGGTCGTGTAGGTGAGCACGCTTCGTGTGTGCTCAAGACCCTCGAATATCAGACTGATCAACCGTCGGTAATGCTCGCCTCGGTATCGTGGCCCGTCTCTGCCTCACCGCAACCAAATGGAGGATGAATCGCAGTTGCTATCTGCCAAGCTTGACAGGTCGTTCCATATCAGCAGCCCGTTGCCCCGAGTCCGCAGGCAGGAGCATCCAGGCCATGGGCCGGGCGGGGCCCGCCTTGCACGGGCGCCGCCGGCCGGGCATTCGTGGAGGATCATGCGATCGGATTTGCAAGTGGAAGGGGTGGGTTGGGATCTGTCCGACCTGTACGAATCGGCGGCCGACCCGGCTCTGGAGAGGGACCTCGCCGCGGCGCTGGATCGCGCCAAGTCCTTCAACGCCCGCTACCGGGGGACGATCAACGTCCCGGGCGGACCGTCGCCCGAGTGGGTGGCGCAGGGCCTGGCCGAGATGGAAGTGATTCTGGAGCAAACCGACAAGCCCGCCATCTACGCCGGGCTGCTGCACGCCGCCGACATGCGCCCGACGCAGCACGGAGCCCTGGTGGCGATGACCCAGGAGCGCGGCAGCGAGATCCACAACCAGCTGCTCTTCTTCGACCTCGAGTGGATCGCACTGGACGACGGGGCGGCGAACGCCATCATCGACTCGCCGGCCTGCGCGCACCACCGCCACCATCTCGCCAGCACGCGGCGCTATCGGCCACACATGCTGAGCGAGCCGGAGGAAAAGATCCTCGAGGAGACCGCCAATACCGGGCGTCGGGCCTTCAGCCGACTCTTCGACGAGGAGCTGTCGTCGCTCAGCTTCGAGGTCGAGATCGACGGGGAGACGCGGCATCTGAACGAGAGCGGCGTGCTGGCGCTGCTTCACGACGCGCGCCGCGACCTGCGACGGCGGGCCGCCGCCGCCCTCACCGAAAAGCTGCGCGACCGGTCGTTGCTGCTCACGTTCATCTTCAACATCTCTGCCCAGGATCACGCCCTGACCGATCGACTGCGCCGCTTTTCGGATCCGATGGCGGCGCGGCACCTCGACAACGAGATCGAGGCGCAGACCGTGCGCTCGCTCATCGCCGCCTGCGAGGAGGGCGCCGACGTGGTTGCCGACTACTACCGGGTGAAGCGCAAGCTGCTCGGGCTCGACGTGCTGTACGACTACGATCGCTATGCCCCCATCGCCGCCGACGGCCGCAAGCTGCCCTGGCCGGCCGGCCGTGACCTCGTGCTCGACGCCTACGGAGCGTTCTCGCCCCGCATGCGGGAGATCGCCAGCTCGTTCTTCGAGCGGCGCTGGATCGATGCCGAGGCGCGCGAGGGCAAGCGCGGCGGCGCCTTCAGCGCCAGCACGGTGCCGAGCGCGCACCCCTATGTCCTCCTCACCTACCTCGGCCTGCCGCGCGACGTGATGACCCTGGCGCACGAGCTCGGGCACGGCGTGCACCAGTACCTGGCTCGCGACCGCGGCTACCTGCAGAGCGACACCGCCCTGACCATGGCGGAGACCGCCAGCGTGTTCGGCGAGATGCTCGTCTTCGAGCGCCTGCGCAGCCAGGAGACCGATCCCCGCGCTTCCCTGGCGCTGCTGTGCGAGTTCATCGAGGAGGCCTTCGGGACCGTGTTCCGGCAGATCGTCCTGACGCGATTCGAGCAGCGGTTGCACGAGTCCCGGCGCCGCGACGGCGAGCTGTCGAGCGATCGCATCGGCGCCATCTGGCAGGACGTGAATGCCGCCATGTACGGGGACGCGGTCGTCCTCACGGACGACTACCGCTGGTGGTGGTCCTACATTCCGCACTTCATCCACTCGCCGTTCTACTGCTACGCCTACAGCTTCGGCGAGCTGCTCGTCCTGGCGCTCTACGAGCTCTACCGGGAGCAGGGGCCCGACTTCGTCCCCAAGTACCTCGACCTGTTGGCTGCCGGGGGCAGCGAGGCGCCGGCGACGTTGCTGTTGCGCCTCGGGCTCGACGTCGGCCAGCCGGTCTTCTGGCAGAGCGGGTTGGGCGTGCTGCGCCGGCTGGTGGCGGAGGCCGTGGACCTCGCGGCGAAGGTGCCGGGGGTGGCGTGAACGGCAGCACTCCGGAGGACGCTGTCAGGGCGCGTGGAAGCGTTGAATCCGCGTAGCGAAAGCGGTAGTCATCACAGGATAACCCGTTCGAAGGGGGAACTCGTTCCATGGCTACGATGATCACGTCGGAGTGCATCAACTGCGGTGCGTGCGAGCCGGAGTGCCCGAACACCGCTATCTATCAGGGCGGCGTCGAGTGGGAGATGAACGGCGTCAAGCATCCCGCTCTCTCGCAGGACGTCTTCTATATCGTCCCAGAGAAGTGCACCGAATGCGTCGGGTTTCACGACCAGGAGGCCTGCGCCGCGGTTTGCCCGGTCGATGTCTGCATCCCCAACCCGGACATTCCGGAGACCGAGGATGTGTTGATCGCCCGCGCCAGGGAGCTGCATCCCGGGGACGGACTTCCCGGCCGGTTTTCCCTCCCGGTTCCGCGAGGGAGCCGGCGCTGCGGCGCCCGACGGCGGCCGCGGCTGCTCCGGCTCCGAGCCCGGCCGCTACCCCGGCCGCTCCCGCCCCGGCGGCGGCCGCCCCGGTGTCCAAGCCGGCCGCGCCCGCCTCGGGCCGGGTGGAGAAGC
Source organism: uncultured bacterium (assembly GCA_963721115.1). Taxonomy (GTDB): domain Bacteria; phylum Desulfobacterota; class Binatia; order HRBIN30; family CADEER01; genus CAVRIA01. The sequence continues at coordinate 174,595 of CAVRIA010000005.1, read as the reverse complement.
CCGTGAATGCGCCGCCGCCGCTCGCGGCGCGCGTTCCGCGCCCGGAGAAGCGCTTCCCCGGTGAGCTACAGATGAGCTTCGAGGACGTCACGGCTCTCCTCAAGCGGGAGCAGGCCGCTCGGGTGACCCCGTTGAAGTGGCTACTCGCCCTCGGGCAGCCGGTTCTGGGAGCTCTTCCGTTCAAGCAGAAGAAGGCGATCGAGCAGGCGGTGGCGGACCGGCGCTTCTTCACGGCCGCCGGCGCGACCGGCATCAACGCGCTGCAGAACGTGATCCTCTATCCGCTCCTCTTCCTCCTCGTCGGCTGGCTGCTTCTCGATCGCGATCTCTTCAGCGATCAGCTGAAATGGATGATCTTTCTCGGCTTGTTGTTCGGCACCGTGGAGGCGATCTGGCGCATGCGCGAGGGGTTCCGCGGCATGCCGGCCGACCAGATCGTCTATCGGGCCGCGGCCTACGGCCTGCCGTTCGGAGCCATGGCGGCGCCGATCATCGGTCTGGTGCGATCGGGCGACCAGACGGGAAGCGTCGGCCACGACGGCTTTCACGATCCGCGTTTCGAGGAGCGCCTGGAGCGCGAGCGCCGCTACGGAGAGGTGTACCGGCTGCACGCGGAGAGCAACGGCTACCTTCTCGAGGTCGAGTTTCCGCGACAGGTGCCGGCATCCAAGATCAAGGAGGAGCTGGGGGTGCCGAACGAGATGCCGGACTACGACTACGACCTGGCGCTGCAGAACGGACACTTCGTGGTCAAAGGAAAGCTGACGGACCCGAACATGCGCCGCGTTGCCGCCGTGTCGTCCGCCTTTCCGCCCGATTTCACCACCACGATCAAGCTGCCGAGCCGCGTCGCCGGCTTTCGGCACCGTTTCAACGACAAGACGCTGGAAGTCGCTCTGCCGAAGAAGCTGTAGGAATGCCGACGACGCTCGAGGGGCTGGCTCACTACCTGCCTCCGCCCCAGGCAGTCGGCGCGGTGCGGAGACCCATCGCGACCGAGCCTGTGGGTCCGTCGGACATCGCGCAGGACCCCGCCCGAGAGGCCCTGCGGCAGGCCGGGATGGGCGTCGATGATGTCGAGTTCATCATCTTCGCGACCATGACCCCCGACGTCACCTTTCCGGGGGCCGCCTGTTATTTCCAGGACAAGCTCGGTTGCGGCACGGTGGGCGCCCTCGACATCCGCGGTCAGTGTGCGGGTTTCCTGTACGGCCTGATGATCGCCGACGGCTTCCTGGCGGCGGGAACCTACCGGCGCATCGTCTTGGCCGCCGGAGAGGTGCACTCCTCCGGGCTCGACTACTCCGATCGCGGAATGCGCGTCGCGTCGCTCTACGGAGACGGCGCCGCGGTTGCGGTGCTCGGAAGCGGAACGGAAGCGGCGGGCCTGGGGGCAGTCGTCTGCCATGCGGACGGGCGACACCACGAGCGGTTCTGGTGCGAGTACCCGGCGAGCCGCCAGCATCCGCTGCGCATCACGGTCGAGGACATGCGGGCGGGGCGGCACTACCCGTCGCTGGATTTCGAGGCCGTCGCCGAGTTCGGGCGCCGCCATCTGCCCGAGGTGATCGGCGAGGCCCTGGCGCGGGCGGGCGCCGGCCGCGACGACGTCGACTGCTTCGTCCTGAGCCACGTTCTTCCCGACGTCGCGGAGGCGACCGCCGGGGTGCTCGGTATTCCGTCGTCGCGATGGATCGACGCCGGCGCGGCGCACGGACACCTCACCGCGGCGAGCCTCCCGGTCGCCCTGAGCGAAGCCGTCCGGGCGGGCACGCTCGGCAAGGGCGCGCGCGTCTGTCTGGCGAGCTGCGGGGCCGGGTTCGCCTGGGGAGCGGCGCTCCTCACGCTTTGAGGAGTGCGCAGGAGGATCTGTGCGGAACTCTCGTATCGCGGGCGTCGGACACTTCGTTCCCCCCCGCGTGGTCACCAACGACGACCTGGCGAAGCTGATGGAGACCACCGACGAGTGGGTTCAGCAGCGCACGGGGATTCGCGAGCGTCACTACAGCGAAGATCGCGTCGGCGCCGCCGACATGGGCGCCCTGGCGGCCCGCGAGGCGCTCGAGCGGGCCGGGATGACGGCGGGCGAGGTCGACGGCGTGATCTTCGCGACGTTGAGCCCCGACATCGACATGCCCTCCAGCGCCTGCGTTCTGCAGGATCGCCTCGGCATCGGCGGCATGCCGGCCTTCGACGTCCGCAATCAGTGCTCCGGCTTCCTCTACGGCCTCTCGATCGCCGACAACCTCGTCAGGACCGGCCGTTGCGAGCGCGTCCTTCTGGTCGGTGCGGAGGTCCACTCCACGGGGATCGACCTGACCACGCGCGGCCGCGAGGTGGCGGTGATCTTCGGCGACGGCGCCGCGGCCGTCGTTCTCGAGCCCGAGGAGGATCCCAAGCGCGGCATCCTCTCGACCCACCTGCACGCCGAAGGAAAGTTCGCCGAGAAGCTGTGGCTGGAAGGCGTGGCGTCGCGCGAGCGTCCGCGTCTGACCGAGGAGATGGTGGCCGGCGATCAGCCGCGCGTCTTCCCCAAGATGGAAGGCCGCTACGTCTTCAAGCATGCAGTCAATCGGTTTACCGAGGTCGTGAAGGAGGCCCTCGAGGCCAACGGCTATCGCCCCGAGGATCTCTCTCTCCTGATTCCGCATCAGGCCAACCTGCGCATCAGCCAGATGGTCGCCCTGGGACTGGAGCTGCCGGAGGAGAAGGTCTTCAACAACATCCAACGCTACGGCAACACGACCGCCGCCTCGATCCCCCTGGCGCTGTACGAGGCGCTGGCCGCCGGGCGCGTGGGCCCGGGAGATCTGGTCTGCCTGGCGGCGTTCGGGGCGGGCTTCACCTGGGCCTCCGCGCTCATCCGCTGGTGAGAAGCATGGCCCCCGCGATCGTCTTCGAGCCCATGGTCGCGGCCGATCTGCCGGCGGTCATGGAGATCGAGCGCCTGGCCTTCGATGCGCCGTGGACGCCGGGCCTCTTTCTGCACGAGCTCAAGATCCCGTTCTCGCGTCTGATGCTGGCGCGGGCGGCCGGTGGACGTAGAGATGTCGCCGGCTACGTCTGCTGGTGGCTCGTCGGCGACGAGGTGCACATCCTCAACCTCGCCGTTCATCCCGACTGGCGCCGGCGCGGAATCGGCCGCGCCCTGGTGGGCGTGGTGCTCGACGATGCCTCGGTGCGCGCCGCGGCGAGCGTCAGCCTGGAGGTGCGACGGGAAAACATCTCCGCGCTGGCGCTGTACCGATCCCTCGCCTTCGTCGAGAGCGGTGTACGGCGCAACTACTACGGCCGCGGAGAGGATGCCATCATCATGTTCCGCCAGCTGCCCCCACAGGTCGCCGCGGCCGCGGAGCCGAAGGGCGCCTGAGCTCGCGGCGGCGATGCCGCCACGATCGTTGGACCTGCCTTGACTCGCTCCGCGGGAGCGGGATATACGAACGGAGTTTGCACTGGATGCTCGTGAATTCAATGCAGTTCCTCGCACCTAAGAGGGCCTCGTGGCGCTGGCGACCGGAGGATGAAAAAACGGCTTGAGGGGCTGCTTCAGCACGCACTGGAAAAGGCAACAAAGGGGGGAGCGCTGAAGTCGATTAGCCTCCCCCCTTTGTTTTTCGAGGTCCCCAGGGACCCGCAGTTCGGTGATCTCGCTTCGACCGTGGCCCTGGGCCTGGCACGCGAGGAACGCCGGGCGCCGCGCGCCATCGCCGAGACCATCGTGGCGCACATCGAGGATCCCGACGGCATCCTCTCCGCCACCGAGATTGCCGGGCCTGGGTATCTGAACTTCCGCTTCTCGCCGCGCTTCTGGCGCGAATGCCTGGTCGAGACCGAGCGGCCGGAATACGGCAAGGCGGCGCTGGGCGGCGGGCGGCGCGTGCTGGTCGAGTTCGTCAGCACCAACCCGACCGGTCCCCTGCACGTCGGCCACGGGCGCGGCGCGGTGATCGGCGATACCGTCGCGCGCCTGCTCGAGGCCGCCGGATACGACGTGTTGCGCGAGTACTACGTCAACGACGCCGGGAAGCAGATCGCCACGCTCGGCCGCTCCACCCTGGCGCGCCTGCGCCAGGTGTTCGGCGACGACGTCGACCTTCCCGAGGACGGCTATCCCGGCGAGTACCTGCTCGATTTCGCGGCGCAGCAGCGCGACGAGCTGGTGCGCGACATCGCCGCCGCACTGAATCGGCGCCCACCGGCGGCGGGGCAGGAAGCGGCCTTCCTGCGCGAGGTCGGGGAATCGGCGGTGGCCGTGTGCGGCGACCGGGCGGCGGGCTGGCTCCTCGAAGTCATCAAGAGCGACATGCTCGCCCTCGGCGTCCACGTCGAGAGCTTCGTCAGCGAGCGCGCTCTCGCCGACCAGGGGGTGGTCGCCACGGCCGTGGAGGCCCTCGAGCGGCGCGACCTGATCTACGAGGACGAAGGTGCGCGCTGGTTCCGATCGACCCGGTTCGGGGACGAGAAGGACCGCGTCGTCCTGCGCAGCAACGGCGAGCCCACCTACTTCAGCGGCGACATCGGGTATCATCAACACAAGCTGCAGCGCGGGTTCGACGAGCTGATCAACGTGTGGGGGGCCGACCACCACGGCTACGTCAAGCGGGTCGAGGCGGCGATCGAGGCGCTCGGCAGCGATCCCCAGCGGCTGCACGTGATCCTCGTCCAGATGGTGCGCCTGACGCGCGGCGGCGAACCGATCAAGATGGGAAAGAGGACGGGCGAGTTCGTCACCATGCGCGAGGTCGTGGACGAGGTGGGCGCCGATGCGACCCGTTTCTTCTTCCTGATGCGCAAGGGAGACAGCCACCTCGACTTCGACCTCGACCTGGCCAAGAAGCAATCGGCGGAGAACCCCGTATTCTACGTCCAGTACGCGCACGCGCGCATCTGCAGTCTGTTCCGCCAGGCGGAGTCGGAAGGGCTACGCGTGCCCGCCGCGGCGGAGGCGGCGCTGGAGCGACTCGATTCCGCCGAGGAGCAGGAGGTCATCCGGCTCCTGGCGCGTTTTCCGGACGTCGTCGAGGACGCGACCCGGGAGCTGGAGCCGCACCGCGTCGTGTTTCACCTGATCGAGCTGGCGGGCTCGTTTCACCGGTTCTACAATCGGCATCGCGTGGTCGGAGTGGAGCCCGAATTGAGCGGCGCGCGCCTCTACCTCGCCGGTGCGACGCGGCGCGTCCTGCAGAACGGCCTGTCGCTGGTGGGCGTAAGCGCACCGGAGTCGATGTGAGGGTGTGATGTCGGATCGGCGCAGCTCGGGACTCAGGATCGGCCAGCTGATCACTCTGACCTTCGGTTTCCTTCTCGCCTCGGTTCTGATCTTCGTCTTCGGGCTGTGGGTGGGGCGCGACATCGCGGAGCAGCGGCTGGCGCGCGAAACGCAGGTCATCCGTCTCGCCGTGACCTCGCCGACACCCTTCGAGACGCCGGTCGCGCCCGCCGTCGCCGGGCTCCCCGTCGCGACCCCGACGCTCCCGGCCATCCACCTGGCCGCGGCGCCGACGGTTGCGCCGAAGCCGACGGCGCGCCTCGTCCCGACGCCGACCCACCACTCCCTGGCGCTGGTCTGGCCGACCTCGGGTCCCGCGGCGCGGCCGACGCCGGCCGCGGAAGGAGGAAATTGGACGGTGCAGGCCAATGCGACGACGGATCCGGTGCAGGCGGTCGTACAGGCCCGCGAGCTGCGGATGAAGGGATACGACGCCTACACCACACAGGGGCCGATCGGCGGTGTGACCTGGTATCGCGTTCGCGTCGGCCACTTCAACGACAAGGCGAGCGCCAAAGCGGCCGAGACCAAGCTGCGGCGCGAAGAAGGGCTCGAGGCGGCCTACGTGACGTCTCACTAGACTGGCCATGGGGCCTGCACACGTACCCGAGTTCGATGCCTTCTGCGCCCTGGCGCGGCAGGGCAATCTGGTACCGGTCTACCGCGAGATCCTCGCCGACCTCGAGACGCCGGTCTCCGCCTTTCTCAAGATCGACGACGGTGGCGACGCCTTTCTCCTCGAGAGTGTCGAGGGGGGAGAGAAATGGGGGCGCTACAGCTTCCTGGGCGTTGCGCCGCGCGAGGTCCTGCGCGTCAAGGGCAACACCTTGTGGAGGGGACCTCCGCGCGGCCCCTTCGTGAAGCGCTCCGTCGATGATCCCCTCGGCGCGGCGCGCGACGTGCTCGCGCACTACCGGCCGGTGGCGGTTCCGGGACTGCCGCGCTTCTCCGGCGGCCTGGTCGGCTATCTGAGCTACGACCTGGTGCGTTCGTTCGAGCGCCTGCCCGTGCGCGCCGCCGACGACCTCGACCACCCGGACTACTATCTGATGCTGGTCGACAGCCTGGTGGTGTTCGACAACGTCGCCCACTCGATGAAGGTGGTGTCGCACGCCCTCGTCGACGACGGCGGCGACCTGCGTGCCGCCTACGACGGCGCCTGCGCGCGGATCGAGGCGGTGATCGACTGTCTGCGCGGTCCGGTCCGCGTACCCCCCGTCGTTGCGGTCGAAGGCCCGCCGCGCGTGACCTCGAACTTCGCGCCGCAGGCGTACGAGGATATCGTGCGGCGCGCCAAGGAGTACATCGTCGCCGGCGACGTCATCCAGGTGGTCCTGGCGCAGCGCTTCGAGTGCGCGCTGCGCGCACACCCGTTCAACATCTACCGCTGCCTGCGTTCGCTCAATCCCTCTCCGTACATGTTCTTTCTGCGCGTCGGTGAGCAGACCACGCTCGGGGCGTCGCCGGAGGTGATGGTGCGGCTCGAGGGACGCGAAATCACCGTACGGCCGATCGCCGGGACGCGGCCGCGCGGCACCGACGAGCGAGCGGACCGGGAGCTGGAACGCGAGCTGTGCGCCGATCCGAAGGAAATCGCCGAGCACATCATGCTCGTCGATCTCGGACGCAACGACGTGGGGCGCGTCGCCCGCACCGGCAGCGTCGCCGTGACCGAGAGGTTGGCGGTCGAGCGCTACTCCCACGTGATGCACCTGGTATCGAACGTTCGGGGCGAGCTGGAGGGCGGGTTGGACTGCTACGACGCGTTCCGGGCCACTTTCCCCGCCGGCACACTCTCCGGAGCGCCCAAGATCCGCGCCATGGAGATCATCGAGGAGCTGGAGCCGGTCCGGCGCGGCATTTACGGTGGCGCCATCGGCTACTTCGACTTCTGCGGAAACATGGACACCTGCATCGGTATCCGGACGATGGTCATCGACGGTGGGACGATCTATGTCCAGGCCGGAGCGGGGATCGTCGCCGACTCCGATCCGGAGCGCGAGCACGCGGAGTGCGTCAACAAGTCGCGCGCCCTCTTTCAAGCGGTCAAGCTGGCGGAGAGCATGTGAGCATGCTGCTCGTCGTCGACAACTACGATTCGTTCACCTACAACCTGGTCCAGTACCTGGGCGAGCTGGGGGAGGAGGTTCGCGTCTTTCGCAACGATGCGATCACGGTGGACGAGGTCGCGGCCATGCGCCCGCAGCGCATCGTCATCTCCCCTGGGCCGTGCACGCCGAACGAGGCGGGCATCTCGGTTCCGCTGATCCGCCAGCTCGCCGGTCGCATTCCGATTCTCGGTGTCTGTCTCGGGCATCAGAGCATCGGCGCCGCGTTCGGGGGGCGCATCGTTCGTGCGGGACGCATCATGCACGGCAAGACGTCGCCGATCCTGCACGACGAGCGCACGATCTTCGCCGACGTGCCGAACCCTTTCGACGCCACGCGCTATCACTCGCTCCTCATCGAGCGCGCGACCCTCCCCGAATGCCTGGAGATCTCCGCTTGGACCGCGGAAGGGGAGATCATGGGCGTCCGTCACCGCGAGGTCCTGCTCGAGGGCATTCAGTTTCATCCGGAGTCCATCCTGACCCCCGAAGGCAAGCACCTGCTGCGCAACTTCCTCGAGTCGGCGGCTCGGTCTCCGAGCTGATCTGGGTGGTTTCTCGGATGGACGTCCAAGCCGCGATACGCCACCTGGTGGAGGGGCGGGTTCTCACCGAGACCGATATGGAGTCGGTCATGCGCGAGGTCATGGGCGGCTCCGCGACTGCCGCGCAACTGGGCGGTCTGTTGGTGGCCCTGCGGATGAAGGGAGAGACCGTCGACGAGATCACCGGCGCGGCGCGCGCCATGCGGCGCTACGCCATGCGCGTTCCCACGCAGCGCGACGTCGTCGACACCTGCGGTACGGGCGGCGACATGCGCGGAACGTTCAACATCTCGACGGCCGCGGCGCTGATTGCCGCCGGAGCGGGAGTGGTCATCGCCAAGCACGGCAACCGCGCCATGTCGGGAGCGGTCGGCGGGGCGGACGTGCTGGAAGCGCTCGGGGTTCGCATCGAGCTCGGCGCGGAGGAGGTGGCGGCCTGCCTCGAGGAAGTGGGGATGGGATTCCTCTTCGCGCCGGTCTTTCATCCCGCCATGCGGCACGTTGCCGGTCCGCGTCGCGAGCTGGGGATCCGCACCATCTTCAACCTGCTCGGCCCGCTGTCCAATCCCGCCGGCGCCCACGCGCAGCTTCTCGGCGTGTTCAGCGCCGAGTGGGTGGAGCCTCTCGCACGCGCCCTCGCCCATCTCGGCAGCCGCCGGGCCCTGGTCGTGCACGGCGAGGACGGGTTGGACGAGATCTCCTTGACCGCACCGACTCTGGTGGCCGAGCTGAGGGATGGCGACGTGCGGACGTATCAGCTGACCCCGGAGTCGCTCGGGCTGGAACGCTGTGCGCCGGAGGAGCTACGCGGCGGCAACGCCGCGCACAACGCCGAGCTGATTCGGCGCATCGTCACCGGCCAGGCGCCGCGCGCGTATGCGGAGATCGCCCTGCTCAATGCCGGCGCGGCGATTTGCGTCGGAGGGCTGGCCGACGATCTGCCTGCCGGCCTCGCTCGGGCGCGCGAGTCGCTGCACGGGGGGCGCGCCGCGGAGACCCTGGAAAGACTGATCGAGTTCACGAACCGATGATTCTGGACGACATCGTCGGCGCCCGTCGTGACGACGTCGCGCGCGCCAAGCGGCAGTTTCCGCTCTCCGAGCTGGAGCAGAGGCCCGCGTTCGCCGAGGCGCGCCGCGGCTTCGCCGCGCACCTGTGGCGCGCCGACCCGGCGGTGATCGCGGAGGTCAAGAAGGCCTCCCCGTCGCGCGGCGTGATTCGCGCCGACTTCGACCCCGTGGCCATCGCCCGATCCTACGCGACGGGCGGTGCCGCGGCGGTGTCGGTTCTGACCGAGGAGCGGCACTTTCAAGGTTCCCTGCGCTATCTCGCCGACATCCGAGAGGCCATGCCGCTGCCGGTGCTCCGCAAGGATTTTCTGTTCGATCCGTATCAGATCGTCGAGGCGCGGGCCTGGGGAGCGGACGCGGTTTTGTTGATCGCCGCGGTCCTCGAGGACGACGTCCTATTGAGCGAGCTTCTCGCGGCGGCGGCGGCCCTGCAGCTCGACGTCTTGACCGAGATCCACGACGAGGCGGAGCTCGATCGCGCCGCCGCAGCCGGTGCGCGAGTCATCGGCGTCAACAACCGGGATCTGCGAACCTTCGTGACGACCTTGAGCACGGCCGAGCGCTTGCGCCCGCAGCTGCCCGAGGGAGCGCTGGCGGTGGCGGAGAGCGGAATCGAAACGACGACGGACATTCTTCGCCTGCGCGCCTGCGGGTACCGCGCCTTTCTGGTCGGCGAGTCGCTCATGCGCGCGGCGGACCCCGGGGCGCGGCTGCGCGAGCTGCTCGAGGGAGTGGCCGCCGAGGGAATCCGATGAAGGATCGTGGATCGGGCCCGCGGCGCGGAAGTGGGGGCTGTCCGTGGTGAAGGTGAAGATCTGCGGCGTAACGACGGCGGGCGACGCTCGCCTGGCGGCACAGGCCGGTGCCTCGGCCGTCGGGCTCAACTTCTTTCCGGCCAGCCCGCGCTTCGTCTCCCTCGACGTGGCCGAGGAGATCGTCTGCGCGCTGCCGGCCGGGGTCTGCCGGGTCGGTGTCTTCGTCGATGCGCCGCGCGCCGACGTCGAGGCGAAAGCGGAGCGTTTGCGTCTCGACGCCCTGCAGTTTCACGGTGACGAGGCGCCGGAGTACTGCCGCGGCTGGCGGCAGAAGATCATCAAGGCCGTACGGGTTCGCGACGCCGAAACGCTGCGCCGGGCGGCGCTGTACGCGGTCGACTTCATTCTCGCCGACGCCCACGTCGAGGGGCTAGCCGGCGGCACCGGCCGGCGCGTTCCGGTGGAGTACCTCGAGGGTATCGAACGGCGGCGTCTGATCCTCGCCGGCGGGCTCACGCCCGAGAACGTGGCCGAGGCGGTACGGCGCATTCGGCCCGCCGCGGTCGACGTCGCGTCGGGTGTGGAGGCGTCGCCGGGCCGCAAGGATGCGGAGAAAGTGAGACGGTTCGTCTGCAATGCACAGAGCGCCTGATCGCTTGGGACACTACGGGAAGTTCGGCGGCCGCTACGTGGCCGAGACACTGATGCCGGCCCTGATCGAGCTCGACGAAGCCTACCGGCGCCTGCGGCGCGACCGCGACTTTCGGCGTGAGGTGGCCGATTGCCTGCGCGAGTATGCGGGCCGCGAAACGCCGCTCTACCTGGCGCGGCGGCTCACCGAGCGCCTCGGCGGCGCCAAGATCTACCTCAAGCGCGAGGATCTGTGTCACACGGGGGCACACAAGATCAACAATACGGTCGGGCAGGGCCTGCTGGCGAGGCGCATGGGCAAGCCGAGAATCATCGCCGAGACCGGTGCCGGTCAGCACGGCGTCGCCACCGCCACGGTGACGGCGCTGTTGGGTCTGGCCTGCGAGATCTTCATGGGGGCGGAGGACGTGCAGCGGCAGTCGCTCAACGTCTTTCGCATGAAGCTTCTCGGCGCCCAGGTCCACACCGTCACGGGCGGCAGCGCTACGCTGAAGGACGCGGTCAACGAGGCGTTGCGGGACTGGGTGACGAATGTCCGGACGACGTTCTATCTGGTCGGCTCCACGATGGGCCCGCATCCCTATCCGATGATCGTGCGCGATTTCCAATCCGTGATCGGCAAGGAGGTCAAGCGGCAGATCCGCCGGCACGAAGGGAGGTTGCCGGACGTCCTGGTGGCTTGTGTCGGCGGCGGCAGCAACGCCATGGGGCTCTTCTACCCGTTCATCGACGAGCCCGGCGTCGCCATGATCGGCGTCGAGGCGGCGGGAGAAGGCATCGAGACCGGGCGCCACGCGGCATCGATCTCGGGCGGCATGGTCGGCGTGCTGCACGGGAAGAAGACCTACCTGCTGCAGGACGAGCTCGGGCAGGTTCGACCGGCGCACTCGATCTCGGCCGGGCTGGACTATCCGGCGGTCGGACCGGAGCACGCCTACCTGCACGACACCGGACGCGCTTCGTATGTGGCGGTGACCGATGCCGAGGCGATGGACGCCCTGCGTTTGCTGACCGAGACCGAGGGGATCATTCCGGCGCTGGAGAGCGCGCACGCGGTCGCCCAGGTGGCCAAGCTGGCTCCCACTCTGCACCGCGATCAGATCATCGTGTTGAACCTGTCCGGCCGGGGGGACAAGGACATGAATACGGTGGCCCGCTACCTCGGTGTGAGCCTGGCGTCATGAGCCGCATCGGGCAGTGCTTCGAGCGGCTCGCGCGGCGCGGCGAGGTGGCCCTGGTGCCGTTTCTAATGGCGGGCGATCCCGATCTCGACACGACGCGATCCCTGCTGCGCGGCGCCGTGGAAGCGGGAGCCGATCTCATCGAGCTGGGTGTGCCCTTCTCGGATCCGACTGCCGACGGTCCGGTCCTGCAGCGGTCGGCCGGGCGCGCTCTGCAGCGCGGGACGTCGCTGGCGCGGATCCTCGAAATGGTGACGGAGCTGCGCGCCGACCTTTCCGTTCCCATCGTCCTGTTCGGGTATTACAACCCCATCTTTCACTACGGCCCGGCGCGCCTCGCCGAGGACGCCCGGCGTGCGGGCGTCGACGGCCTGGTGGTTGTGGACCTGCCGCCGGAGGAGGCCGACGAGCTCTGGCGGCCGGCGCGGGCGGCCGGTCTCGACATGATCTTTCTTCTGGCGCCGACCAGCGATTCACGGCGGGTGCAGGCGGTCCTGAAGAAGGCGAGCGGCTTCGTCTACTACGTGTCCATGACCGGAATCACGGGAACCAAAGCGATCGATTCGACCGAGGTGCGCGGGATGGTGGAGGATCTGCGCCACCAGTGCTCGCTCCCGATCGGCGTCGGATTCGGCATCAGCACGGCCGCTCAAGCGGCTACTGTGGCGAGGTTCGCCGATGCCGTAGTCGTCGGGACGGCCATCATGCGTGTCATCGAAGAGCACGGCGGCGACGTGGACCTCGTCGAGCGGGTGGGGCGATTCGTGCGCGAGCTCAAGGAAGCCTTGAGTCGCGGTTGAAGGGGGCCCGCCCGATTGGCTGGCGGGCCGCGCGTGGCGGCCGTGACGTCGAAGCCGGCGTTTCATCCATTCGATCTTTTCGCCGAGCTTTACTAAGAAGCTCCGACGAGGATGAGCGTAGGAAGTGAGCATCGCGCCCCGTCCGCGCCGAGAGGCGAGAAGCGGGAGCACGCCGCCCGGATCGAATACCAGCGGACACTCGAGTGGCTCTATGCCCTGCAGGCCGCGAAGGGGATGGACTTCAAGCTCGAACGGGTCGCGCTGGCGCTGCAGCGACTCGGCGATCCGCATCGTCGCTTCTCGAGTGTTCACATCGCCGGCACCAACGGCAAGGGATCGGTCGCGGCGATGGTCCATGCCGCGCTGGTCGCGGGCGGTCATCGCGCCGCGCTGTACACGTCCCCGCATCTCCTTCGCCTGACCGAGCGAATCCGCGTCGGCGACGAAGAGGTTGCGCCTTCAGATGTCGTGCGCCTGGCGGCCGAGGTCCGCGGCGTTGCCACCGGGGCCGGGACGGAGCTCACGTTCTTCGAGTTCCTCACCGTCGTGGCGTTCCTTCACTTCGCGCGGCAGCAGGCGGATGTTGCGGTCGTCGAGGTGGGGCTGGGCGGAAGGTTGGACGCGACGAATGTCATCGATCCGACGGTTTCGGTAATCACATCGATCGGCCTCGACCACACCGAGTGGCTGGGCGACTCGTTACGCGCCGTCGCGGCGGAGAAGGGGGGCATCATCAAGCCGGGCCGGCCCGTAGTGTTCGGCGAGATCGGTGTCGAGGCCGCGGAGGTTCTCAGGGACCTGGCGGCGCGCCGGGGCGCGCCGGTAATCGACTCGGCGGATCTGTACACCGCTCGCGACGACGGTACGATCGACTTTCAGGGGCTAGGATGGAACCTGCCGCGTCTGGCGCTGGCGCTGCGCGGCGGCTACCAGCGACGCAACGCGGCGACTGCGGTGACCTGCCTGGCGGCCGTGCGGGACTGCGTTCCGGTCACGGAGGCGGCCGTGCGAAGTGGTCTGGCGTCGGTGCGCTGGCCCGGACGGTTCGAGATGCTGTCGACACCGCCGGCGCCAACGATCGTCGATGGTGCGCACAACCCCGACGGGATGCGCGCCCTGGTCCGCGAGCTGGAGCCGGTACTGGCCGGGCGCAACCTTCATGTCGTGTTCGCGGTGATGAAGGACAAGGACTGGAGGCAGATGATCGAGCTGCTGGGTCCTCTATGCCGGAGCGCCACCACAACCGAGGTGATGTCGCCGCGGGGACAGGATCCCGCCGTGCTGGCAGACGCCTTTCGCGCCCATTGCCCCGCCGCATCCGAGCCCGACCCCGAGCGTGCCTGGCGACGGGGGAGAGCTCAGGCGGGATCCGGGGATGTCGTCCTCGTCACCGGCTCCCTTTTCCTGATCGGAGCCGTGTACCCGCTCTGCCTGGCCGACGTCGAGACTTCGCCCGAACCGAGGGGATCCTTCCGGCCGTGATGGGGTGGCATGAACGCGGGAAAGTTGCCGCCTTCGCTCTCGTCGCTGTCTTAGCCGCGGCGGGACGAGTCGCTGCGCAGTCTCCCCATCTCGAGGCCCTGGGTGGCGGGGGGGAGATCACGATCGACGCGGACTCGATCACGTACGAGCAGAAGGAGGATACGGTCTCGGCGAAGGGGAATGTGGTGATAAGCCGGGGGAATACCGTCCTCCGGGCCGACGCCGTGCGTCTCAACCGGCGGACCAGCGAGGCCGACGCCACCGGCGGTGCAACTCTGACGACGCCGGACGGGGTCGTGCAGGCGAACGAGATTCACTTCGACTTCGACAAGGAGACCGGGACGCTTCTCGATGCCCACGTCGAGTCTCCCCCCCTGGGGTACACGTTGAGCGGAGAGCGGATCGAAAAGGGACTGGGACAGAGGTACCGGATCGAGAACGGCGAGTTCACCTCCTGTAACTGCAAGGACGGGGCCCCATCCTGGAGCGTGTCCGGCAAATCCCTGGATGTGGAGATGAACGGTTACGGCGAGCTGACGGGCGGGACGTTCAACATCCTCGGCGTACCGGTCCTTCCGATTCCGCGCGCCGCATTTCCGGTCGGGCGGGAGCGCCAGTCCGGTCTTCTGATGCCGCGGCTCGGGGTGTCCAACCGGCGCGGGTTCCAGATCCTGCAACCGGTCTACTGGGCCATCAACAAGAGCCAGGACGCCACCATCGGCTTGGACGTCGAGACCTCGGCCCGGATCGGCCTTCTGGGCGAATACCGCTACGCCCTCAGCCGTACCTTCCAAGGGCTCATCGACGCCTCCTACTTCAACGAGGCCATCCAAAGCGTTTCGGCGAACTCGTCGACCCGACTTACCGCCAACCCGAACGTACCGGAGAACCGCTGGGGCCTGGCCGTCCAGCACGATCAGCAGGTCGGGTCCGCGCAGGCCTATGCCGATCTTCTGCTCGTCGGGGACGATCTCTTCTTTCGCGACATCAACACCTTTACGATCGATCATTCGAAGGACGTGGCACTGCGTACCTTACCCTTCACCACCTCCCGGGTTGGATTCCTGGAGCGCTGGAGCAGGGCGATGCTGCAGGGGGAAGCGGTCTACTACCAGGATCTGATCGGTGAGCAGTCTCTGGTGCTTCAGCGGGCGCCCGAGGTGAGTCTGGCGAGCCAGAAGCTCCTTCCTTTCGACCTGCTCGGTCAGTTGACGGGATCGGTAACGAATTTCCAGCGCAGCCAGGGAATTGCGGGCCTGCGCGGTGACATCCGCCCCACGTTGCAGATGCGATTGCCGCTGGGCCGCTCGTTCTACGGATCCATCCAGGCGGGTGCGCGAGAGACCGCCTACCAGCTGACCCAAGACGCGATGGACTGCGGCTTCAGCGGCACCGACTGCATCGATGCGAACGGGGCTCTGACAGCCGCGCAGTTCGACGCCCTTCTCGATCCCAACCGGATCAAGCTGCCGACGGCCAGCAGCCGGGAGCTCGTGGAAGTGCGCGCCGATATCAACACCGGCGTCTCCCGGGTGTTCGACTTCGATCATTTCGGCGTCGAGAAGCTGAAGCACACCATCGAGCCGCGCCTGGAGTACCTGTACATCCCCGCCATCTCGCAAGAGGATTCTCCGCTGTTCGACGGCGTCGACCGCATCAACCAGCGCAGCCTGCTCTACTATGGATTCGCCAGCCGGCTGCTCGCGCGTGGCAAAGGCGACGGGCAAAGCCCCGGCGACGTCTTCGAGCTGACCCGCCTCTCCATCTTTCAGGGCTACGACTTCTCGCGCCAGATTCCCGGGGTCGAGGGCGCCAACCGAGACGACCACTTCTCAGACATCGATCTCGCCTTGCGGGTCAATCCCAGCCGCACGACCTCGGTTCGGTTCCGCTCGACATACGATGCGCGGCAGACCGACGTCACCTCCGCCACCGTCGGCATTCACCTCCATCAGCCCGACCTGAAATTGGACGAAGGAGGGAAGCGACGCCTCTCGACTCGAGCGAGCCTGAACGTCGACTATCGCTTCATCAGTCAGAATCAGCTGCAGCAGATCGAGTCCAGCGTGGTGGTGCCGTTGCTGGACCGGGTCGGGTTCTTGTACGCCACGCGGTACGACATCCTCAATAACCGCTTTCTGGACAATCACTTCGGCGTTCGCCTGACTTCGGCTTGCGATTGCTGGAGCCTCGACCTGGGCGTGACGGACAAGTCGAATCCGAACGAGATCGAGGTCCGCGCTCAGCTCACCCTGGTCGGCCTCGGGTCCGCGGGCGAGAGCCGCTTCGACTCGGCCTACTGAGAATCCCGCGACTCGGCGGGCTTCGGTCACGAAGCTTCTCGGCGCTCTGCCGGCTCCGTCGGCCCCGCCCATTTGTGTAGAGAGCGTCGATACCCAGGGCACCTGGGGAGCCACTCTTCTTCGTCATCCCCGTTGTAAGCTGGAATCGACTTCGACCCGCTCCGTCCCGAAGGATTCGATCAAATCGGCGGCGCTGTCCGGCATGCCTGGATTCCGGCTTTCGCCGGAATGACGAATGGTCCACGCAAAAGAAAGGGCCCGGGAGCATTGCCCCCGGGCCCTTTTGCTACGAAGCGGTGAGGATGGGTCTTACGGGATGGAGATCTGAATCCGATCTCCCTGCTCCCGCGTGCCCTGGTACTGGATGTTGGCAGCCGTCGTCGAGACCAGCGACGTTCCGCCGCCGGGGTTCGAGCAGGTGGCGCCTCCGCAGTCGGCGTCGCTTGAACAGAGGGTCAGCCCGACGCCCGTGGCCGAACCGGACCCCGCGCCCGACGTCGCGCAGACGCCAGACGCCCAGTTTTCCTCCAGGATCCCGAGAATCGCCCGGCCGTTGTAACCGTCCGTGTCCGGGCCAGCCACCGCCCGCAGGCGCGACATGCCGGTCAGCGAACCCTGAACACCCACGGCGAAGATCGAATACACGTCGCCGTCCGGACCCGGCCGGGTGTCGATGTCCGACAGCGGCGTGTCCTTGTAGCAGGTGAGCTTGGTCGAGGTGGAGAAGCGCTGCTCGAACTCATTGAAGATCAGGAACTGCACCGTCGCGTCCTGCGGCACCTGCGTCAGATAGTCCGCGGCGCAGGGGACCAGGGTCAGATCCGAGCTCACCCGCCCGACGACGGTGTGATTGTGGGTGACGACGTTCGCCCCGTCGAAGAAGTGATTGAGCGTCAGGATGTTCGGACAGCCGCGGTACTCCGCTTCGGGACCGCCGAGGTTGAGCGAGTTGGGGTTGCCGTCCTGCGCTCCCTCGATGGCCGGAATGCCGATCGCATTGTACTTGCTGGCGTCCATGAAGGCGCCCTGGCTGGTGATGACCGTCGCCTCGCCCTTGAGGTCGTTGCGGTCCGTCGGCAGCTCGCTCGCTACGTCGACCTGGATGCAGCGCAGCTCACCCAGGAAGGGCTGCTCGGGCGCTGTCGGGATGCTGCCGTCATTGAACTGATCCGCCTGGCCGGGGATGTCGTTGAGGGGCAGCGTGGGCAGGCCCTCGTTGACGGACCAGGAGATCGGCTGGCGCTTCGTCAGGGTCAGCCGGAAGTCGGTCTCTTGCCATCCCTGGACGCAGAGCCCACCCAGCGGGCAGACGGACCGGAAGTTCGCCTGCGTGCAAATCCTCGATGGGGCATTGCTGCAGTGAGAGTTCGCGTTGACGTACAGGCAATGGACCCTCGTCAGGAACTCCGACGTGTTGGTCAGTTGAACGATCGTATCGACCCCGTTGACCGGATCGGTGACGATCTTCGGATAGACGACGATCCCAGACGATTCGTTGGTCGTCACACTGGGCGGATCGTTGATGAGGCGCGCGCTGGCCGTGCCAGAGATCATCACCACCGCAGCACCTGCGAGCGCCCACCGCCAGAACCCCATCTTCGTGCTCATCACTTGTCTCCTTTCCTCACCGCTGGACGAGAACAGCATTGCTCGCTACCAGGCTGCGCTTAGAATTGTTGCGGAATGGTGATGGTATCGACGGTCGGCTCGCCGTACTGCTCGAGCGTGGCATCGAACCGGGTGCCTTCCTGCTGCAGGTTCCAAGAGGCCCACGCTCCGTTCGCGGAGTTGTTGTAGTGGATCTCTTCCGCGACTCCCAGAACGCCGCCGGCGTCAGCCGCAGGAGTGATTCTCGTAAACGCCGTCGAGCTGCCCATCGTGCCGAGCGAGAATACGCTGTTTTTCGCGCAGAAGCCCTGGCCGGCATTGATGCACTGGGCGTCGCTCACGCACGAGGCTCCGAGCCGGTGCAGGCGCCGGTGGGGGCATCGATGTCCGCCAGACGCGTGGTCAGCCAGCAATCGACCGTGGTGCTCGCGGAGAAGGGCTCCTCGAACTCGTTGGTGATGGCGAACTGTACCGTCACGCGGCCGGGGATCAGGTTCTCGAAGTCTTCCGTGCAGGGGATGAGGGTGAGAACCGTCCGAACCGGGCAATCGCCGAGCTCGCACTCGCCACTGTTCAGACTGGACACCACGGGGTCGGGTGTGCCGTCGAGGAAGTGATCCAGGAAGAGACTGTTCGGGCAGGAGTTCACCTCGCCCTCGTCGTCGTTCCGGAGCGGATTGTCGAGCCGGAGGACGTTGTCGTCGCTGACGAGATCGGTCGCGAGGAGGGCGATCGCATTGTACTTGCTGACGTCGCCGTCCGTGCGCCGGATCACGGCTTCTCCCTTGAGGTTGTTGCCGCCGAAGGGGATGCCCGAGGCATCGACCTGGACGCACTTCAGCTCGCCCGTGAATCCCGGGGGAACCGGCGGAATGGCGCCCGGATCGAGACCAGCGCCGTCGCACAGGTCTGCGTCGCTCGCGTAGCCGTTGGCCGTGCCGCTGCTGTAAATGCTGCCGAAGCACGAGTCGAAGGGGTTGACGAAGCGGCCCTGACTGGCGACCCAGTGCGTCGGCTGCTGGCGAGTCAGCCAGATCGAGAAGTCGGTCACCTGCCACAGGGAGACACCCTGCGGGGTCCTCTGCGCGTTGACGTAGAAGCAGTGCGCGTGGACCAGCTGATTGCTCGTGTTGGAGATCGAAATGACCGTGTCACGGCCGCCTGGGTCGGTCCCGGTCCATACGACCTTGGGAAACACCAGCACCGTACCGCTGAGGTCCGTCGAGACCTCGGCCTGCGTCACCGATGCGAACAGTAGGACGCTTGCCAGCACTCCGCAGAGGCCCCACACACAGCGCATCCCCAGTGCCTTGCTCATCACTCGTCTCCTTTCCTGGCGGAGAAGAATCCTTGACTCTCCGTCTCGCCTTTCAACCAGCGCCTCGACTACACTAATTGCTCTCATCTGCGCAAACGCCCCGCCCAACCTGATCCTCGAGCAGGTAGAAAGCTGCCTCCAGTTACTCGAACCCTCGCTGCTTGTCAAGCGGAAAAGGGCCGCTTTGTGATCCGTTCCGGATCTTTAGAGGATGAAAAGGCGGACGGGCCCGGGGGGAATCAGTCCCCGGTGGCGGCCCGCCGCAAGCCGCGTTCCTTGACCCCCGACAGGGGCTCTGGTAAGCAGCCGCCACATTTTTCACGCCGAATAAACCCAGCCATTCCGAGTCTAGACGCACAAGCACTTGGCACAAAGTGGGAGGGAAGATGAAGATTGCACGAGAGTCGGTGTACGCGGTTGGTGTGCTTGCGCTCTGCCTCGGCGGCTGCATGAAGAAGGAGCCGGCCCCGGGAGCTGGAATGCGACCAGCCGCGGCCCAGGGCCCGTCGCCGGTGACGTATGTTCCGGCGCGAAACGGCCTGCCGCAGTCGAGGATTTGGAAGTCGCAGATTGCGTTCGGCGACATCAATGGTGACGGGTTTCTCGATCTCGGCGTGGTATCCCGCCTCGCCGACGGCCCATGGATTTTCGCCTACGACGGGCAGGGGAACTGGCGCCCGGCGGCGAACGGTATGCCGCGCGAGCCCTACTGCGGAGGCGGGATGAGCTTTGCCGACCTCAATAACGACGGGAAGATGGATGTCGCAGTGGCGGATCACTGCAAGGGCGTCTTCGCGTACCTCGGCGACGGAGAGGGCAACTGGAAGAGCGCCTCTTCGGGCCTGCCGACGATCGGTGCCGAGGACGTCGCGATGGCTGATTTCGACCATGACGGCTGCGCGGACATCGTCTCGGTTGCCGCCTCCGAGGAAGGTGTGCGGGCGTTTCGCGGCAACTGCAAGGGGGTCTGGCAGGAGACCTCCAATGGCCTCTCGGAGACGGAGTGGGGGAACTCGGTACAGCTCGCCGACGTAAACAAGGATGGGAACCTAGACGTGGTGGCTGCCTACTCGGCCGGTCCGCGCGTGTGGCTGGGCGACGGCAAGGGGGGATGGCGGGAGGCGTCGCAAGGTCTGCCGGCGCCGGAGATTCACGGCCTCTACTGGGGCGTCGCCGTCGGTGATCTGAACGGCGACGGTTTGCTCGACGTCGTCTCGGGCTCGCAGATGCCCCCCCAGCCAGACGGGTGCGGCGCGTCGGGGGCTCCGATGTGCGTGGGGGGTGGTCTCGAGGTCTTCCTCCAGCAGGCCGACGGTTCCTGGAAGTTCTCCAACGCCGGAATCCTTCCGATGAATGCCCTCGGGGTCGCCATCGGCGACCTCGACAACGACGGGCACCCCGACATCGTCGCGGTCGGCAAGAGACACCTCGAGGAGATCGGCGGCGTGTACGGCGTGTTCCCCTACCTGGGCGACGGTGCGGGGAACTGGCGCCCGCTGGCCGACACCGGCCTGCCGGGTGACGGCCGCGAACGCACCTGGGGCGTGGGAATCGCCGACATCGACCACGACGGCGTCATGGACATCGGGGTGGCGTTCGGCGACGTCGTCAGTCCGAGGTGGCATTCCGGCGCCACGAAAGCGGGGGAGAAGGCGGTCGCTCCGCAGCGCGGCAAGTTCGGCTCCCTGGAAGTCTGGCGCGGGCAGCTGAAATAGCCGCGTTCCGCTTCCTTCTTCGGCGGGGCGGGCTACCGACTCTGCCGGCCGCCCGCCCCGCGTTGCATCGGCGCCGCGTTGTGAAATGATGCCGACGTGAGACGCCTCCTCGGGTATCTGCGCCGCTACAGAGTGCGCTACGCGGTGGGCGGCGTCTGCCTCCTGTTCACCGCCTCCCTGGCGATGGCCGTGCCCTATCTCCTCAAGCGCGCCGTCGACGCGATCCAGGCGGGTCGACCCCCCTCTGCGGTGGCGCGGCTCGCCGCCGCGATCGTCGCCGTCGCGATCGTACAAGCCGTCGTGCGGACGCTGTCGCGCGCTCTGATCTTCAACGTCGGGCGCGACGTTGAGAACGACCTGCGCGACGACCTGTTCGCGCACCTCCTCGAGCTGCCGGTCTCCTACTACCAGACCCGGCAGGCCGGCGATCTGATGTCGCGCCTGATCAACGACGTCACGGCGATCCGCCTCCTGCTGGGCGTCGGCATCCTCAACCTCGTGAACACGCCCATCTACTACGCGTACGGCGTAACCATCATGCTGGCCCTGGACCCCTCCCTGACCCTGATGTCGCTGCTTCCCTTTCCGGCGCTGCTGTTGGTGGTCAAACGGGTGAGCCGCCGCTTGATGGAGCAGACGCTGCGGGTGCAGGAAGGCCTCTCGGACCTCAGCAGCGTCGTCCAGGAGAACATCAGCGGCATCCACGTGGTCAAGGCGTACGGCGCAGAGAGCATCGCGGTCGAGCGGTTCGGGCGGCGCAACGACGAGTTCACCCGCCACAGCGTGGAGCTGGCTCGCGTGCGCGGACAGCTCATGCCGATGATGAAAGTCGCTTCCGGGCTCGGCACCATGATGGTGCTCTGGTACGGCGGCCTGCAGGTCATCCACGGCGAGCTCAGTCTCGGCGATCTGGTGGCGTTCATCAGCTACCTGAACCTCCTCGCCTGGCCGACCATGGCGATGGGGTGGATGCTGTCCATCCTGCAACGAGGGCGCGCGTCGATGCAGCGCCTGGATCAGATCTTCGCCGTGCAAGCCGAGATCCGCGACCGCCCCGCGTCCGTTCCTCTGCCCGAGGTCCGGGGGCTCGTCGAGTACCGTGACGTCTCCTTCGCGTACCCGGAACAGGGCAACGGACACCCCGTGCTCTCGCGCGTCTCGTTCACGATCGAGCCCGGGCAGAAGCTGGCGATCGTCGGTCGCACCGGCTCGGGAAAGAGCTCCCTCGTCCAGCTACTGCCGCGCCTGTTCGACGTGTCGGAGGGCGCCATTCTTCTCGACGGCCGCGACATCCGGGACATCCCGCTGCAACAGCTCCGCTCGTCGATCGGATTCGTTCCCCAGGACCCCTTCCTGTTCTCGACCCGAATCGGCGCCAACATCGCCTTCGGGATCGACGGGGCGGAGGAGGACGACATCCGCCGCGCCGCCGAGGCGGCCGGTGTGGCGGAGGACGTCGATGCGTTTCCGGAGTCCTACGCGACGGTGGTGGGGGAGCGCGGCATCACTCTCTCCGGCGGCCAGAAGCAGCGCATGACCTTGGCGCGCGCCATCGCGACGAAGCCGCGCATCCTGGTGCTCGACGACGCGCTCTCCAGCGTCGACACGAGGACGGAGGGGCGCATCCTGCGGGAGTTGCGCGAAATCATGCGGGGCCGGACCAGCATCGTCATCGCCCACCGCATCTCCACCATCCTCGACGCCGACCGGATCGCCGTCCTGGACGACGGCCGCATGGTCGAGTTCGGAGACCACGCCTCCCTTCTCGCACGCGACGGCGTCTACGCCGAGCTGTACCGGCGCCAGCGGCTGGAGGAGGAGATCGAGGAGCTGTGAGCGGCGGCGGGACAGGGCAGGGCGGCGCCTGGTCGGCCGATCTGCAGTCCGAAGCGGAGCTCGGCAAAGCGTACGATTCGCGCTTGCTGCGTCGTCTGTGGACCTTCATCCGGCCCTACCGACGCTGGTTCTGGGGCGCGCTGCTCTGCCTGCCGCTGACGTCGGCCTTCTCGCTCGCCCAGCCGTACCTGCTGAAAGTCGCGATCGACAGATACGTGACTGCCGGCAATCCGAGCGGCCTGGCGGGGGTGGGGGTCCTCTACGCCCTCGCCATGGTGGGCGAGTTCTCGTTCCTCTATCTGCAGTACTATCTCACCATGGTGGTCGCGCAGAAGAGTCTGGCAGAGCTGCGGCTCGAGCTGATCACGCATCTCCAGCGGCTTCCGGCGCGCTTCTTCGACCGCAATCCGGTCGGACGGCTGGTCACGCGGTTGACCACCGACGTCGACGTGATCAACGAGATGTTCGCGGCGGGGGCGCTGACTCTTCTCATGGACGCGTTCACGCTGTTGGGCATCGCCGCCATCATGATGGCCATCGATTGGCGACTGGCCTTGGCGACCCTGACCCTGACCCCCGTCGTAGCCGTGGCGGTCAACTTCTTCCGCCTCAAGGCCCGCGGGAACTACCGCCTGGTCCGCGACCGCCTCGCTCGCCTGAACGCCTACCTGCAGGAGGCTCTGGCCGGGATGACCGTGATCCAGCTGTTCACGCGCGAGCGCCGCAGCCTGAACCACTTCCGCGAGCTCAACGACGCGCATCGCCGCGCCAACCACGCCAGCAACGTGTACGAGGCGGCCCTGTTCTCCCTCGTCGAGGCCGTCAGCTCGATCTCCTTCGCGATCATCGTCTGGTACGGCGGCGGTCGGATCCTCTCCGGTGCGATGGCCTTCGGTACCCTGGTCGCCTTCATCGAGTACATGCAGCGTTTCTTCGTGCCGATTCGCGATTTCTCCACCAAGTACGCCGTCATGCAGTCGGCGATGTCATCGGCGGAGCGGGTGTTCCAGCTGCTCGAGACGCCGGTGACGATCGACGACCCGCCTCTGCCGAGACGGCCGGCGGAGGCGCTCGGTCGCATCGATTTCGAGCACGTCTGGTTCGCCTACCAGGGCGAGGAGCTCGTTCTGCGCGACGTGTCCTTCAGCGTAGCGCCGGGGGAGAAGGTCGCCCTGGTGGGTCCGACGGGGTCGGGCAAGACGACGATCATCAAGCTCTTGAACCGCTCTTACGACGTCCAGCGAGGACGAGTCCTGGTCGACGGCGTGGACGTTCGGGATTGGGAGCTGGCGGCGTTGCGGCGGCACATCGGGGTCGTGCTGCAGGACGTCTTTCTGTTCAGCGGTACGGTGGCCAGCAACCTGACCATGGATCGCGAGGACGTCTCTCGCGAAGCGGCCATCGACGCCGCCCGCACGGTGCACGCCGATCCCTTCATTCGACGGCTGCCGAACGGCTACGACGAACGCGTGCGCGAGCGCGGCAACAACCTGTCGGGCGGCCAGCGCCAGCTTCTCGCCTTCGCCCGCGCGCTCGCCTACCGCCCGGCGATCCTGGTGCTGGACGAGGCAACCTCGAGCGTCGACACCGAAACCGAGCTCCTGATCCAGGACGCGCTGGAGAAGCTCCTCCGCGGGCGCACCGCGCTGGTGATCGCGCACCGTCTCTCGACCATCGAGGGGGCGGACCGCATCCTCGTCGTGCTCGGGGGGGAGATCCGGGAGAGCGGCACCCACGCCGTCCCTGTTGCAACGCCGCGGTCTCTACTACCGGCTGTATCAGCTCCAGTACGCGCCACACGCGTCGGCGGGTGCGACACCCCCGCACGCCGCCGCGGAGTGAGGAGCGCAGAAGCTCTCTACCGGTGGACCGATACCACACGAACCTCGGCTCGTCCGAGCGCCGCGGCGCGCGGCGCTTCCTGCGCGCGGCCGCCTGCCTTCCCCTCGTCGGGCTTCTCGCGGGTTGTGCCCCCGGCTACGTGCTGAGGGCCGCCTACGAAGAGGCGCGCATCCTGTGGCGACGCCGGCCCATCGTGGAGGTGCTGTCCGGCGACGTGGACGCCGGGACCCGAAAGAAGCTCGAGCTCACGCTGCAGGTGCGGGGTTTCGCGCGGAATGTGCTCGGCCTCGACGTCGGCGGTAGCTACGCCAGCCTGTCCTATATCGACGCGGATCAGGTCGTGCACGTCGTCACGGCGGCGCCGCGCGATCGCATCGAGCCGTACACGTGGTGGTTCCCCATCGTCGGTCGCGTTCCCTACCGCGGCTACTTCGCCGCCGCCGACGCGTCGGCGCTCGCGGCGCAGCTCGAGCGGCAGGGGTACGACACCATGGTTCAGCCCAGCGTCGCCTTCAGTACCCTGGGCTGGTTCGACGACCCGCTCCTGTCCAACCTTCTTCGCTATCCGCCCGTCGCGCTGGCGGAGATCATCATTCACGAGCTGCTGCACAACACGATCTACGTGCCCGGTCACGCCGCTTTCAACGAGTCGTTCGCGACCTTCGTGGGCAATCGAGGGGCGCGCGCGTTCTTCGAGAACGGCGGCGACGTCGAGGAAACGGCGCGAGCGGACGCGGCCTGGGCCGACGCGTTGCACTTCTCGACGTTTCTCGCCGCAGTGATCGCGCGCCTCGACCGCGCCTATGCCTCGGGAGTCACGGAGGCCGAGCGTCAGCGCCTGTTCGATGCCGTCCAGAAGGAGTTTCGCGAGCAGAGCTGGAACACCGAGGGGTATGCGAGCTTCGGCACCGGCGTGCTGAACAACGCGGTCCTGGTGCACTACCGGCTCTATGCCGAGAAGCTGGCGCTGTTCGAACGAGCGGACGCGATCAACGCCGGGAACCTCCCCGCCGCCATCGAATGGATCCGCGACCACGTGCGCGACGCACCGGATCCCTTTCGAGCCCTCGAAGACGCGGTCGAGGTCGCTCCTCCGGGCGAGAAGCGAGGCAGCCGAGTCCAGGACTACGGCTCGACCGCGTCCAGCCGGCGGATGCCGTAGCGGATCGAACCGAACAGGATCGACGCAATCAGCGCGGCGACGCCGGTGAAGGAGGCGAGGACCGCCGCCTGCGCGCCGGGGCCGAGGGGCGTCTCGCTGAACCGGTGGCTGAAGATGAGGTAGACCGGCCATGCCTCGAGGACGACCACCACTCCGATGAACGACATGCAGAGAATCATGTAGACGAGTCCGCCGAGGCTCGCCGCGACCTTGGCGGCGTTCTCGGCGTCGAAATTGGGATACGCGGCGCCGACCGCCAGCGCCAGGGCGCAGATCGCGAAGACCATGCCGCCGAGCGTGACTGCCGACAGCCACATCATGAAGGGCATGACGCCCAGGTAGGAGTTGGTCACGCAGACGAGGAGCTCGCCCAGGATCAGGAGCGGAACGATTCCCGTCCAGTACTTGGCCCACCAGATACGCCGTGACGGCAGCGGCGCCCCCTTGAGCACCCAGTAGGCTCGTCCCTCGATGCTGAAAGAGGGGAACACGAAGCGCGCCGCGACCGAGGCGATGACGAAGGCCGCCAGACCCAGGTTCAGGAAGGCGACGACGTTCTTGAAGTAGAAGGTGACCAGTGGACTTCCGCCGAGCGGCAGAACGCTGAAGTTGTAGACGTACACCACGACCAACGCGAGGAGGAGAATGAGCTGCGACCACTGGCTGGTGTCGCGGAAGAAGGTCTTCACTTCCTTGATCATCAGCACGCGCGTCTGCAGGGGAAAGGGCGCGGTCAACGCGTGCAGAGATCTCTCCCAGAAGGCGCGCCGCGTGAGCCGGGCCTGCCTTCCCTCCTGCGCCTTCGTCCACCCGCGCAAGAAGAGACGTGTCACGACGGCCTCGCTCGCCAGCAGCGCCACGCCGGCGCTGCTGGCGAGCAACAGGTAATAGAAGAGCGGACGCCCCTCGCGCAGGCCCAGCATCGGGAAGAGGGTCTCGGTCGCCCAGGTGCTCGGAAGGAAGATCCACTCGGGAGTGCGCATGGCCGCCAGGAAGGCGGTGAAGTCGGCGAATCCCTGCGGGTTGACCAGCCGCTCGGGGCGGATCAGGCGGAAGAGGAGGTAGAGGATGGCCACGGCGACGACCGAGAGGAGCAGTAAGATGTCCTTGGTCCGCCGCGCGGGGAAGACGTTCACCAAGACCGTGGTGAGGATGACGCCGAGAGCTGCCGGGATGATCAGAAAGGGAGGCAGAGTCAGGGCGGTCACGACGTAGAAGGCCGGTCCTGTGCCGTGCACGACGCCGTAGGCCAGGAAGGCCGGCGTTGCGAAGAGCAGCATCATCCAGGAGGAGTCGATGAGCGTTTCGCACAGGCGCGCGTAGAAGAAGCGGCGTGCCGAGATCGGTGCCGCGACCAGCCGGTCCAGGTCGCGGGAAAGAAAGAAGGTGGACAGCGAAGTGACGATATTCGAGAAGAGCAGGATCGAGAAGAAGGTGATGAACACCATGCCGAGCAGCTTGTAGGTGAGCACCGGTCCGAACTCCGGTACGGCGAGGAAGTATCTCAGCGCACGCGCGAAGAAGACGTAGATCCCGGTGCCGAAGGCGACGGCCAGCAAGGCGAAGCCGCCCAGCCGCAGCCGCCCCTGCCGGGTCAGCCGGCGATACCGGTTGCGTGCCCCCAGCCGCCGCGGCGAGAGAAGGCGCAACACCGTCGAGAGCGCTCGGCCCCCCTCGACGGCGGAACGACGGCCGCCCAGGGGCAGCTCTACTTGTCCCGAGATGCGGATGTCGGCCATGTCGTCAGGCGAGCGCCGCGGCGGGGGGCGCCTCCGCTTCGCCCTCCGTGAGCTGCAGGAAGATCCCTTCCAGCGTGGAGCTCGCGTGGCGACCCGCCTGGCGCCGCAGCTCCTCCATGCTTCCCAGGGCGATCATTCGGCCGCGGTTGATGATGCCGATGCGGTCGCACAGCTCCTCGGCCACCCCCAAGCTGTGGGTCGACATGAACACCGTGGCGCCTTCGGCCGCCAGGTCGCGAAAGATGCGCTTGAGCAACAGGGCGCCGCGCGGATCCATGCCGACCGTCGGCTCGTCTACGATCAAGATGCGCGGTGCGTGGACCAGGGCGGCGGCCATGACCAACCGTTGCTTCATTCCGTGCGAGTAGCTCTCGACCAGCTCGTCGCGCCACTCGTCGAGGTCGAACAGCGCGAGTAGCTGCTCGCGGCGGGCGACCTTGAGCCCGGACGTCATGCCGTACAGATCGGCCGCGAAGTCGATCAACTCGGCACCGGTCAATTTCTCGTACACGTGAGGGCGGTCGGGAACGAACCCGCACAGCTGCTTGGCCGCCAGAGGCTCGCTTCGCAGGTCGTGTCCGCCGAGCAGCACCTGCCCGTCCGTCGGCAGCAGCAACCCCATCATCATGCGAATCGTGGTGGTCTTGCCGGCGCCGTTCGGTCCGAGAAAGCCGAAGATCTCGCCCGGGGGTACGGACAGCGACAGGCGGTCGACGGCCAGAGTGCTGGCGTACCGCTTCGTCAAGTCGCGTAGCTCGATCATCCCGGACTCATGTTGGCGCGCGGCATCCATCGAAAGCAAGATCGGTACCGGCGGTCATCGGTTGCGGTTCAGCATGCGCGCCGTGGGGAGAGGAGGGAGCAGCGGCGTCAACGACTTGGCGGAAGTGGAGAAGGCCGGCTTGCCGACGCCGCGAGGAAACGCCACAACGGCCTGCTTTCTCTCCAGCCTCCGCGGCAACCGGCGAGGGCTCGGCGAGAAATCGAGATCAGAGCTCGACGCGCGTGCGCACCCTTCGCTCGCGTGCGGGACCGGCCCAGCGGTAGAGGCGCAAGTCGATGGCGCCATCGCGGTCGAGGACGACGCCCTCGTCTTCGAGCAGGGCGCGCTGCAATTCGGGGCGCAGGAAGTCGCCTCGATGGCTGATGCGTCCGGCGGCGTTGATCACTCTCTGCCACGGGACCTCGGCGTGGGGGGAACGAGGCAGGCGGGAAAGCGCCGTGCCGACGGCGCGCGCGGCGCGGGGGTGGCCGAGGATGGCGGCCACCTGGCCGTACGTGACCACCTTGCCCTTCGGTACGATACGGACGAAGGAGTACACGGCGCGGGCGAACTTGGGCTGCGCCCGTTCCCACCCGGTTGCGCCGCGAGGGCGCTTCATTGGGGTTTGGGAAACACCTGCAGGAACGGGCGCACCTCGACCCGTTCGAAGACGCCGTTGGCGACGTAGGGATCGCGGCCGACCAGCGCCCACACCTCGGCGCGCGATTCGGCCTCGACGACGATCAGGCTGCCCTCGCCATCCGTGAACGGTCCGGCGAGGATCACCTTGCCCTGGCGCGCCAGGGGCTCCAGGTGGGCGAGATGGGCGGCGCGGTGTTGCGGCCGCAGCTCTTTACCGTCCCGGGCATCGTGGCCGATGATGGCGAATAGCATCGGATCCTCCAGAAAATGGTGATCGGCATTGCCGTTCGGAGCCTTGGTTATATCGCGGACGACCGCGCAGCGAAACCGTTCTGCGGCCTGTGGGCGTTGCAGCGCCCGCGCGCACCGCCTAGGCTCCCAGCATGTCGAACGAACACCGCCCGGCCGTCCCGGTCGCCTTGGAGCAGGTGATCGAAGGGATGTCGGAGCTGGAGAACGTGCTGGGTGACGCGGCCCGGGGCGTGCTCCCCGCCGTGCGGGCGCGCCTCACCGAGGCGATGGCGGCGCGCGGCCGCGGCGATCCGGTGGCGGCGATGCAGGCCATCGGGGCTGCGATGGAGCAGCTGGCGGCCCTGGCGGACCGACTCGATCCCCAGGAGGCGGCGTTGATGCGCGCGGTGGCGCAGCGCTTCGGAACCTCGCTGCTGCACGGCGACCTCGGAGAGGCGAAGCAGGGCATGGACATCATGTTCGATCGCTCGGGTGCGCGTCAGCGCAAGAGAGACGGTTGATCCGCGAGCGCGGTGACGACGTGTTCGCGTCTCCCGCCGGTCGCGTTCGCCGCGTTCGGGCTCGAGTGAGCGAATCAACATGCGCGAGATCGCCTTCGCCTGCCTCCTTCTGCTCTGCACCGCGCGGCCCGCCGTTTCCGACCAGCGCGAGTTCCTCGGCCCGGCGCCGGTGCGCAACTTCCACCCGATCCAGCTGATCTTCCTGAACCTCCCCTTCGAGCGCCCGCAGACGCTCGGGCGGGGCCGCGTGGAGCTGCACGTGCAGAGCGCCGAGAGCAACGAGGCGGCGATCGGCGTGGACCCACTGCTGTACAACCTCAAGTTCGAGACCAACCGCACCGTCTTCGGGGCGCGTTACGGTCTAGCGCGCGGCTGGGAGGTCGGGATCGACCTGCCCTTCATCACCCGCTACGGCGGCTTTCTCGATCCCTTCATCAATGCGGTCGAGTCGGCGTTCGACGCCAAGAACGCGTACCGCGACATCTACCCCGACGACCGGTTCGGGGCCTTCGCGGTGGCGCGTGGTGACACCGTCCTCTTTCACGGTCACGAGGCGACGTTTCAGCCGGGCGATTTGTGGTTGTCGCTGAAGCGGCAGATCCCGCTGCGCGAGGGATTGCCCTCGGTCGCCTTGCGGGCGGCGATCAAGGCGCCGACCGGGGATCCCGACAACGTGCTCGGCAGCGGCAAGCCCGACTTCGGGCTCGGCCTCGCCGCCGAGCAACGCCTGCTGAACCGCTTGATGGTCTACCTCAACCTCGATTTCGTCTATCCCGTCGGGCCGATCACCCCGGCGAGGCTGACGCTGAATCCCATCTTCAGCCAGGCCTTCGCGGCCGAGTTCTCCCTGACCCGGCGCTGGTCGGCCGTGCTGCACGAGGCACTGTACACCAGCCCGATGCACGGCACCGGCTCGAGACTTCTCGACGATACGCTGGTCGAAGCCGGTCTCGGCCTGAACTTGAGCTTCAGCTCGCACCTCGGCTTCCAGCTCATGGGGATCAACAACGTCACGCCCGTGGAGACGGGCGCGGACTTCTCGCTGATCCTGGCCGTGACCGTGAAACCCTGATGCCTCTCGCGTGCGACTCCGCCGAGCGATGCGAAGCGGCGCGCCTCGAGTCACGCTCGGCGCAGCGCCTTGACCGGTCACGACCCGTCGCGTAAGTTCCGCGCGATTTCCATCTGGAGGAAGTGTCCGTGGGAGAGATGCTGCGCGGGAGAGTGGCCGTGGTGACCGGCGCCGGCCGAGGGATCGGCCGGGGTGTCGCGTTGACGCTCGCCGAGCAGGGCGCCAAGGTCGTCGTCAACGATTACGGCGTCAGCGTCGACGGGCGCGAGCCGACCAGCCAGCCCGCCCAGGAGGTGGTCGACGAGATCGTGAAAGCGGGCGGGGAGGCCGTTGCGAACGGCCACTCCGTGGCGGAGTGGCAGGGGGGCGGCAAGATCATCCAGCAGGCCGTCGATTCCTTCGGCCGCATCGACATTCTGGTTACCTGCGCCGGCATTCTGCGCGACCGCATGATCTTCAACATGAACGAGGAAGAGTTCGACAGCGTTCTCGCCGTCCACCTGAAGGGAACCTTCAACTGCGCGCGCCACGCCGTCCCCGTGATGCGGGAGCAGAAGCACGGGCGCATCATCACCTTCTCGTCGGGCTCGGGTCTGTTCGGCAACCCGGGTCAGGCCAACTACGGGTCGGCCAAGGCAGCGATCAGCGGGCTGACCAAGGTCCTGGCGCGGGACATGGGCAAGTACGGCGTGACGGCGAACAGCATCTGCCCGGTCGCCGCCACGCGGATGACCATGACCCCCGAGGTGATCAAGGCGCGCGAGATCCGCAAGCAGCAGGGAATCGTCCGCGAGGAGTCGGCCCTGCGCCAGCTCGAGAACCTGCACCCGGAGGACGTGGCTCCGATGGCGGCGTTCCTGGCCAGCGATTACGCGGCCAACGTCAACGGCCAGTTCTTTCTCTGCGCCGGCACGTCGATCTCGCTGGTGGCGCTGCCGCGCCCGGAGAAGACCATATATAAGGAAGGGCGCTGGACGCTCGACGAGCTGGACGAGATCGTGCCGCAGACGCTGGCCGAGGGGCTGGCCAATCCGGCGCCGCCCCGCAAGTGACAGTATCCGACGAGGAACGCGAGCATGGGCAATCGGTTGAAGAACAAGGTGGCCGTCGTGACCGGAGCCGGGCGTGGCATCGGCCGCGGCATCGCGCTGCTGATGGCCGAGGAAGGCGCTGCGGTGGTCGTCAACGACCTCGGCGTCTCGGTGGATGGCCGCGGCGGCGACACATCGGCGGCGGATGAGACGGTGGCGGAGATCGCGGCGCGCGGCGGACGCGCGCTGGCCAACCACGACGACGTCTCGAGCTTCGCGGCGGCGGCGCACATCGTCGAGACCGCGGTGAAGGAGTTCGGTCGGCTCGACATCCTGGTCAACAACGCCGGCATTCTGCGCGACCGCATGATCTTCAATATGAGCGAGGAGGAGTGGGATGCGGTCATCCGCGTCCACCTCAAGGGCGCGTTCAACTGCAGCCGTCATGCCTCGGTGCAGATGCGCGAGCAGAAGGCGGGCCGCATCATCAGCATGTCGTCCACGTCGGGGCTGTACGGCAACGTAGGCCAGGCCAACTACGGAGCGGCGAAGGACGGCATCGCCGGGCTCACGCGCGTGATCTCGCGCGATCTCGGCAAGTACGGGATCACGGTCAACGCCATCGCCCCCGCCGCGGCCACCCGCATGACGGCAACGGTCAGCGACGAGGCGCGGCAGAAGCGGAGCCAGGCCGGTGTCGCCGGCATGGGAGCGGAGGCGCGGAGCCTTTTGCCGCGACCTCAACGCGAAGCCGAGGACGTCGCCCCCTTCGCGGTCTATCTCGCCAGCGACGCAGCGGCCGGCATCAACGGTCAGACCTTCGTGGTCATGGGGGGAATCATCTCGTTGCTCAACTATCCGGCGCCGGTGCGCACCATCACCAAGGCATCGCGCTGGACGCCGGAGGAGATTGCCGCCCTGTTCCCCTCGACGCTCGGGATGGAGCTCTTCAACCCGGCGCCGGCGCGAGAATCCTGACGAGCCGCGCGGCACCCCAGTCCCCGTCGCCGGTGAACCGAACCGGGTCGTCCGCTTCTCACCTGCTCTGGGCGGCCGCACCGGTGCTCGTCTCGGTGTTGGTGTACGCCGGCGCGTTCCGGCACGGCTTCATCTGGGACGACCCGCAGGTTCTGGAGCAGCTCCGTCACATGCACGGGGTGCGCGACCTCCTGGTGCCGCCCGACGCGGTGCCGAAGTTCTACTACCGACCGCTCAACTTCCTCACCTTCGTGATCGATCGCGCCTTCGGCGGCGAGGCTCCGTTCTGGTTTCACGCCACGGTGATCGCGTGGCACGCGGCGGCGACCGGCCTCGTCTACCTGCTCGGCTGCCAGATCCTCGGGGAGCGGTTCCGCGCCGAATCGTGCGCCGCGGCCCTGCTCTTCGCCGTGCACCCGATCCATGTCGAATCGGTGGCGTGGATCGCCGGACGGTCGGACGTGATCGCCACGGCGCTGGTGATCGCCGCCGTTCTGGCCTCGTCTCGGGTCCGGCACGCCTGGACGGCGTGGGTGGCGGGGGGCCTCCTGCTCGCCGGCCTGCTGGTCAAGGAGGTGGCGGTCGCCGGCCTGATTCTGATCCCGGCGCGCGATCTCTTCTTCGAGCGGCGCCTTTTCTGGCGCCGCTACCTGCCGCTCGCCGCCGTTGCCGTCGCGTACCTCGCCCTGCGGCGCATCGGCCTGGGTACGCTGACGCCGGGGCTTCCGGTCGAGTGGGACGCGGGTCGGATCGCGTGGTCGATCCTGGCCGCCGTGGGTTGGTACGCCTCGAAGCTCTTGCTGCCCGTCAACCTCAACGCCTATGTGCCCGTCGTCCCCGACAGCGCGGCGTATGCCGCCGCCGGCATTGCCGTGTGTATGCTGATCGCGGCGACGGTGCTGGCCGGATTGGCAAGACGCGGCGGCGCGGTACCGGCGTTTCTGGCCCTCTGGTTCGGTGCCACGCTGGCGCCCTCGCTCGGGGTGATCGTCCGCCGCAGCGCCTCGGTGCTGCTCGCCGAGCGCTATCTTTACCTGCCGTCGGTGGCGGGCGTGCTCGTCGTCGGCTGGCTGTTGACCCGCCTGCGGCCGGTCGGCCGCGGCGCCTGGCGCGCCGCCGCGGTGGCCATGGTCGTCCTCGCCGCCGCTGGCGCGGCGCGGTGCGTCGCTCGGACGCGCGTGTGGGCGGACGACCTCGTCTTCTGGACTGACGTCGCGCGCAGCACGCCGGGAGAAGGCCTGCCGCATCGCGAGCTCGGCAACGCCCTCATGCGGCGCGATCGCCTAGACGAGGCCGAGAGCGAATTCCGCGCCGCTCTCGGATCGACCGATACGCTGGTCGGCAGAGTGATGGCGGGCAACAACCTCGGCAATCTGTATCTTCGCCGCGATCAGTTCGACCAGGCGGAGGAGGCTTTCGAGGCGGCGATTCGGATTCACGAAGACGCCTACCTGTACAACGGTCTCGCCCGTGTCGCGATGAAGCGGGCGGAGGCGGCGCAGGCGCGGGGCGATCAATCGGAGGTCGTGCGCCAGGTCATGAAGGCCCGCGAGCTGCTCGAA
This sequence comes from uncultured bacterium, assembly GCA_963721115.1. Classification (GTDB taxonomy): domain Bacteria; phylum Desulfobacterota; class Binatia; order HRBIN30; family CADEER01; genus CAVRIA01. Next base: position 140,411 of record CAVRIA010000005.1, on the reverse strand, counting down.
AAGGCGATCGAGCTCGACGCGGCGGACTACAAGAGCCACGCCCTGCTGGGGCAGGTCCTGCTCAGTCTCGGGCAGCGCGACGCGGCCCGGCGGCAGCTCGAGACCTCTCTGCGCCTCCAGCCGCGCGGCGCCGTCGCGGATACGTCGAGACGCTTCCTGGCTACGCTCGGACCCGCTGCCCCCGGCCGAGCCGAGCACTAGCGAGGACGACTGGTTCGAGGCCGAGCCGCACTCCGAACGGTGTGGAAGCCCTGGCGGAAAGCCGGTAAGGAGGCGCTGGTGGCGTCGAAGCGGAGCAGCACGCCGGGCGCGCGTAGCGCGCTGGCTTTTCTCACCATCATCAATCTTCTCAACTACGTCGATCGGCAGGTGCTCTACGCCGTCTTTCCGGCGATCAAGGCCGACCTCGGTCTGTCCGATACCGAGCTCGGCGCTCTCGCCTCGGCGTTCATGGTGGTCTATCTGGTGCTGTCGCCGTTCTTCGGCTGGTGGGGAGATCGCTGGGTCCGCATGCGCATCGTGGCCATCGCGACGACCCTGTGGAGTGCGGCGACCGCCTTTACCGGTGCCGCGACGAATCTGGGACAGCTCTTCGCCGCACGGGCCCTCGTCGGTGTCGGCGAAGCGGGCTATGGACCCGTCTCTCCGACGCTCGTTGCCGATTACTTTCCCCGCGAGCACCGCGGTGCGATGCTGGCGGTGTTCTATCTGGCCATTCCGGTCGGCAGCGCCGGCGGATACCTGCTCGGGGGATTGCTCCAAGCGGTGGCCGGCTGGCGGGCCGCCTTCCTGCTGGTCGGTATCCCGGGCGTCGTGATCGGAACGCTGGCGTGGTTCCGTCCGGAGCCGGCGCGCGGCGCCAGCGAAGCACATGCCGTCGTGGACCAGCTGTCGGTCCCTGAGACGGTCCGGGCGCTGCTCGGGACCCGTTCGTACGTGCTCAACACCTTGGCCCTGGCCGTGATGACGTTCGCCATCGGCGCGCTCGCCGCCTGGTGGCCGACGTTCCTGGTGCGCGAGCGCGGCCTGGATCTGGCCCGCGCGAACTACGTGTTCGGCGTCACCACTCTGGCGGCGGGAATCATCGGAACGTTCGCGGGAGGCGTGCTGGGGGACTTTTGCCTGCGCTACACGCGTGGCGCCTACTTCCTGGTGTCGGGGATCGGCCTCCTGCTCAGCGCTCCCGCCGCCGCCGTGGCGCTGCTCGCAAAGGAGCCGGCGATCTTCTTCACGGCCGTATTCGTTACCGAGACTCTCGTCTTCCTCAACACCGGGCCGCTGAACGCGCTTCTGGCCAACGTCGTTCCGGCTGGCATTCGCTCGACCGCCTTCGCCTTGAACATCTTCGTGATCCACGCCCTCGGCGACGCTCTGTCGCCCGTCATGATCGGCGCCCTCTCCGACCGCTTCGGATTGCAGGCCGCCTTCACGGTCGCCCCGGTTGCCCTGGCGCTCGCCGGGGTCGTGTGTCTTCTCGGCATCTCCAGCGTCGGCCCGGATCTGCAACATCTGGAGGAGGAGGGGTTGACGGGCGCCCGCGCGGCGCGTGCCGGAGCCGCTCCCCTCACCGGACTGTGAGTACGCCGGGCCGCATGACATCGCTGGTGGCGGCGCCGCCGCGCGCCGTGGGGAAGGTGACCTCGACCGTCTCGCAGCGCTGGATGGCCGCCTCGACCATGGCGTCGATCTCGAGCGGGACCTCGGCCGCGACCGCCTCCTCGACGGTCATGTTGGTCGCGGGGTGGCGCGGTACGAAGAGCTGGCAGCAGTCCTCGTCCGGCTGGATCGAGATCGAGAAGGTGCCGAGCGACTCGGCATGGGTCGTGATTTCTTGCTTGTCCATTCCGATGAGGGGGCGAAGAAGCGGCAGCGCCGAGGCGTCCTCGACGACCGCCAGATTGGGAAGCGTTTGCGAGGCCACCTGACCGAGGCTGTCTCCGGTCACGAGGGCGGTGGCGCCGACCCGCCGCGCGATGGCCGACGCGATGCGGACCATCATGCGCCGATAGAGCACGACGCGCGGGCGTTGGGGAACGTGTCGGACGATCTCTCGCTGCACGTTGCCGAAAGGAACCAGATGCAGGCGCGCGTCGGGCTGCCAGCCACTCAGGACCTCGAGCAGCTCGAGCGCCTTCTCCTGGCTGGCGCGACTTTGATACGGCGCGCCGTGGAAATGGACGAACTCCAGGCGGCATCCGCGCCGCATCATCCGGTGCGCGGCGACGGGCGAGTCGATGCCTCCCGAGAGCAGGGCGAGTGCGGTACCGCTCGAGCCCACCGGCAGTCCGCCCGGACCGTCGACCTTCTCCAGGGAGAAGAGAATTTCGCGCGGCAGAATCTCGACGTGAATCTCGAGCTCCGGGTGGGTGAGGTCGACGCGGCTGCGGGTGCGCTCCTGTACGGCGCGACCGACCATCCGGGAGACCTCCGGTGAGAGGACGGGGAAGGTCTTGTCCGTTCGCTTCGTGCGTACCGCGAAGCTGGCGGCGCCGCGTCTCTCGGCGGCGTCGACCACACGGCGGCACAGTGCCTCCAGCGAAGGCTCGGTGCGTTCGCAGAGCAGAAAATTGGCGACGCCGAAGACGCGTTGCAGCCGGCGCCGGACCTCCGCCCAGTCCGTACCCGGGGCCAAGGACAGAATGATCCGCCCCGGGGCTCGATGGGCGCGGCCGGCGCCGGTGCCGCGCAAGGTGCGCAGGATGTTCTCCACCAGCTGGCGCACGAACATCTGGCGATTGCCGCCTTTCAGGGCGACCTCGTGATAGCGGACCACGACCAGATTCATCTCCATTGCGTAGTCCAGAGTCGGATCCGGCCTCGGTTCGAGAGTCGCGCTCGGCGAACCCCGGGAGGTTCCGACCGGCTCTTCACCAGCTCGGGCATCCGTGCGAAGAGTGGAGGCATGTCGAGGGGGCGATTACTGGCAGAGAAAGCGGCCGAGATCGAGCGCCTGGCCGAGCTCCAGATCGCCGAGGTGCGTCCGAGCCGGCGCGACTTCACCCAGTTCGTGGCGACGCAGAAGGCGGGAATCGCACTGGTGCCGCGGCTCAAACGCACCGATCCGGTCACCGGGGGCCGCTGGCCGGATCTCGATATGACGAGCCTGGCGTGCGCCTGCGATGACGCCGACGTCGGAGCGATTGCCGTGGCAACCGCCGCTCTGATGGGGGGCGCGATCGAGGATCTGCGGACCGTCGCGGACGCCGTTACGGCTCCGGTGCTGCGCGACGACCCCTGCTTGCACGCCAACCAGGTCTATCAGGCGCGCCTCTATGGCGCCGACGCCGTGCGGCTGCCGGCGGCGGACCTGGATCGCGAGCCCCTGGGCGCCCTGGCGGCGGTCGCCGGATCGCTGCACATGGCGGCGGTCATCGAAGTGCGCGGAGAAGCGGACGTCGAGACCGCGCTCGGTCTGGCGCCGGCCTGCATCGGCCTCGACCTGCCGGCGGCCGATGGCTTCGCCGACCTCGAGGCTGCCCGCGCGCTGGCGGTGCGAATCCCGGCGCACCGCATCGTCCTCCTGCTGAGCGAGGTGCGCGGGCTGGAAGAGTTGCTTCGGCTGAACGGTCTGGTCGACGCCGCCGTCGTCGGTGACGCCCTTCTCGACGCATCGGATCCGGTCGCGGCGATCGAGGCGTTCGCGTCCCTGCAGGACCGATGAGTCGCCGAAGCGCGCGCGCGGCCCTGCTGGTTGCCGTCCAGCGCCGGCCGCCCGGGGTCGATTTTGCGATTCTGACGCGCCGCGCCGCGGAGCTGCGACACCATGCCGGCGAGATCGCCTTTCCCGGCGGTCGCCACGACCCGGCGCGAGATCCGAGCCTGCTGGCGACGGCGCTGCGCGAGGCGAGGGAGGAGATCGGTCTGGAGGAAGCGGACGTGGCCCTGCTCGGGGCGCTGCCGGAACGGCGGACCGTGAGCTCGCGCTACCTGGTCAGCCCGTTCGTCGGGCGCGTTGGCTCATTCCGGGTACCGGAGACCCACTCCGGTGAAGTGGCGCGTGTGTTCGCCGTGCCGCTCGAGAGGTTCGCCGATCCGGGCGGGCGAGAGCTCGTGGACTGGCGCTACTGCGGACGCGTCCATCACGTGTCCGCCGTGCGGGTCGAGGGCGAGATCGTGTGGGGGCTGACGCTCGACGTCATCGACGACTTGCTGGCGTCGGGGTTGCACCGGATCGAATGAGCTCCCGGTAGAGGTTGGTGAGACCGTCGTTGTCCGACGGCGAGGAGATGGCGCTGCTGCGGCTACGGTGCGTATTTCTCCGCCGCGGCCTGCCGCTCTCGGATCTGCTCAGGACTCGGACCCCGACGGCGCAGTGCGGCCGGCCCGCTCTGCCGCCAGCTCGCACAAGCGCCGGCGATCTACTTTGCCACTGCCGAGGGTGGGCAGATCGCTCTCCTGGACGAAGAACAGGTGGCGCGGGACCTTGTAGCTGGCCAGCTTGGCCCGGCAATGCGAGATGAGGTCCGCCTCGTCGCAGCTCGCGTCGGAGCGGACCAGGAAGGCCGCGACGTTCTCGCCGCGCCGCGGGTCGGGAACCGGCACGACGTGCGCGACCTTGACGGCGGGGTGGCCCATCAGCACGGCCTCTACCTCGGCGGCGGCCACGTTGACACCGGCCGTCTTGATGACCTCTTTGATGCGGCCGACGAAGTGCAGATGACCGGTTTCGTCGAGCTTCCCGCAATCCCCGGTGTGGAAGAACCCCGCTGTGTCGAAGCAGTCGGCCGGGGCGGTCTTGTAGTACGTCCGCATGAGGCTCGAGCCGCGGATGAGGATCTCTCCTTCGCTGCCCGCCGGGAGAGACTGGTTCGTCTGCTGGTCGGCGATGCGGATCTCCAGGCCGGGCATCGCCCGGCCGTGGGACCCGGCCCGCATATTCGCTGGATCGTCCCAGCGCGAGGACGAGGCCATCGGCCCGGTCTCCGTCATCCCCCATGTGCCGACTGCCTGATGCTCGGCGAGGTAGAGCGCCGCCGCCCATTTGGCGTTCGCCCCCGGCCCCTTGCGGATCTTCAACCGTCCGGGATCGAATGTCGCATGCTGGATCAGGGCCTCCGCCTGATGCGGCCACGCAAAGACCGTGGTGCAGTCGTGTCGTTCCATCATGCGCAGCGTTTCTCCCGGCTCGAAGACGTCCTGCATGAGTACCGCCCCGCCTCGTGACAGTGTCGCCAGGGCGACGGCGACGAGGCCGCCGTTGAAGAAGAGCGGCAGGTAGCCGTAGGTGCGGTCGTTCGGCGTCAGGCCGAGTCGGTCGCCGACGTTGTCGGCCGCCTGCAGCATGCTCGCATGGGTGTGTACCACGCCCTTCGGCGAAGCCGTGCTGCCCGACGTGAAGAAGATGGCCGCATCGTCGGACGGAACGACCGCGTCCACGGCCGCGCCGCTCCACTCGTCGGGCGGCGATGCCCCCGAGGCGCGGAAGTCCTCCCACGCGATGGCGCCCCTCGGAACGTCCTCCCCCTGGCAGACGACGTGCCGCAGACTGGGCAGGGCCTTGCACTGATGAGCGGCCGAGCTCTCCCTCTCCGTCAGCTCCGGGCACAGCTGCCGCAGGATCTGCGCGTAGTCGTTCCTCAGGAAGGCGGACACCATGAGCAGGACGGTGACGTCGGCGTGCTGCAGCGCGTGGGCGATCTCCGGGGCGCGGAACAAGGTGTTGATCGGTACAACGACGGCGCCGAGACGCCAGACACCGAAGGCACAGCGCAACCAGTCGGGTCGGTTGGGCATGAGGATGCCGACGCGCGTTCCCTTGCTGACACCGAGGAGGGCGAGGGCACTGGCGACCTCGCGTGCCTCCGCGGCCAGGTCGGCAAAGCTGAGCGTCTCGTCCCGGAAGAAGAGCGCGGGCCGGCTTCCGTGTTCGGCAGCGAGGTTCTTGAGACGATGAGCGATCGTTTCCATGTCCCCTCCTCGAGGCGCGGCCGGGAACAGGCGCCGCGATCTATTCGCGCAAGCGAGTTGCCGATCGGCAGGCGAACACGCTGGCGCCGATCCGACGCATTTGCTTCTGTGAGTACCCCTCGCGCCGGCTCGAGGCAACGTTTGCGCGAGCTCTCGACGCGGCGGTTGCCTGGCCGCGCTTGCCGTCGACTGGTAGAGACCCTGCACGGAGCGAGACGACGTGAATGCGCGTTACCGAGAACGGGCACGGGTGAATCCGCAAAGCCTGTCGCGCCGGAATCGTCTGATCAATCTGGTCCTGCTGGCGGCCGCTCTGCTCTGCGCGGGGATCGCACAGGGCCACTTCGCGGCAGGCCACGCCGCGTTGGACGGAGCGTACGAAGACGTCGCCGCCAACCGCGATGCCGGGCTCGTGTGGTACGCGGTCGCGGCCTTGGCGCTCTTCGTCCTCTGCTGCCGGCAGCGCGCCTGGCATTGGCCGCAGGGGCGGCGTTCGCCGATTCTGGCACTCGGACTCGTCGTCATCGTGGTCGGCGGCGCTTGGCTGCGATTCCACCGTCTCCACGAGCTGCCGCCGGGCCTGTGGGTCGACGAGGCTCTCAACGGGATCGCCGCGGTTGAGATCGACCGTTCCGGCCGCCCGTTGGTCGCTCTGCCGAGCGAGGACCTCCGCACCGGTCTGGGTGCCGGCTTCGTCGACGCCGCCGCGCTGGTGTTCGGGCTCTTCGATCCCGCCGATGGCGCCTACGGCATCCGCTCCGTGGCGGCGCTGCTGGGAATCGCGGGTCTCATCGCCGTGGCCGTTCTGTCCTGGACGGCATTCGGCCCGCGGGTCTCCCTCGTGGCCACCGGCTGGCTCGCGGTGTCGCAGTACCACGTCAACTACTCCCGCTGGGGCGTCATGCCGATCATGTCGTCGGTCTTCGAGACGCTGCTCGTTCTAGCGCTATTCGTCGGGTTGCGGCGGCGCGGATGGCGTTCCTGGATCGGCTTGTCGTCGGCGGGGATCCTGCTCGGGGCGGGCCTGTATACCTATCAGACCTTCCGCCTCTTCCTTCCGATCGGGCTGCTGCTCGGTGGGCTGCTGCTACTGCCTAGGCTCGATCTGCTGCTCGCGCGCTGGCGTCAGTTACTCGCGGCCGCCCTGCTCGCCGCGCTGGTCGCGACCCCGATGCTTCTCTATGCGCTCGGGGAGACGCGCGACTTCAGCGAGCGGGCGCGCCATACGTTGGTCTTCGCCGCTCCGGACTGGGGGCATCAGTTGAGGGCGGCCGTCTCCCGATCCTTGTTGGGCTTTCAGTTCATCGGCGACGACAACCCGCGCCAGGATCTACCGCGACAGCCCCTGCTGACCTTCGTGCCCGCCATGCTGGCGCCGCTGGGTCTGGTCATCTGCCTGGCGCGGTGGCGGCAGCGGCGTTATGCCTGGGTTCCCCTGTGGTTCGCCGCCGCGGTGGTCCCCGGCGCCATCACGTTCGAGGCCCCGCACGCCTCGCGGCTGCTCGATGCGGTTGTACCCATTGCGCTGATGATCGGCATCGCGACGGATCACGTGATCGGGACTCTGCAGGCGACGCTGCCCGGCCGCCTCGGGAAGCATGGCGCGCTCGTCGTGTTGCTGGTCGCGGCGTCGCTCACCGCATGGCAAGAGTATCGAGCCTACTTCGTCGAGCGGGAGCGCTCGCCGGAATTCTACAACGCCTTTCTGCCCGAGGAAGCGATGCCCGGCCGTTACCTCGAGGCGCGCAGGCCCGCGCGCACCGTCTTCCTAGATCCCCGCTCGTACGGCAGCCCGACCACGCACTTTCTCGCCCGGCACTATTTCGATGATCTGCCGAACGACGTCCGCCTGCTGCGTGTGATGCACGATTTTCCGCCGCGCGAGCCGTTGCAGCGGGATGCCACGTACGTCCTTTCCCGCGAGTACGTCCCCATGGCTACGGTGATCGCGGCGATGTTTCCGGAGTCGCGTTGCGAGGAACGGAGCGGGCCGTTCGGCACGGTCGATCTCGCCGTGTGCGAGGTGCCGAAAGAGGAAGTGAACGAGGCCCGCCAGCGTGCGGATCGAGGGATGCTGCGTTGGCCGTACGGTTTGCTCGGCCGCTACTACCACGACGTCGACGGGCACGGCGAGCCCTACGCCGAGGGCGTCGTGCCCTTTTTGTTCTGCGACTATCCGATCGACGAGGACCCGATCGGTCGCTTCGCGTTCGCGTCGTGGAGCGGTTTCATCGAGTTGCCGCGCGACGGCGAGTACTACTTCCGGCTCAACCCGGACAGCACGACGTTGACCATCGGCGGGCAGAGGATCATCGATCGAGCGGGAGACGCGACCTGCGGTGCAGGAAACGAGGGGCGGGCCAATCTGGTCGCGGGAGTGTGGCCGATTCGAATCACCTTTCAGCGCCATCCCCGTGCCCCCTATTTTCTCTGGTTCTATTGGCAGCCTCCCGGCGAGGACGGGAGCTGGGTTCCGTCACGGGCGCTGCATCCGCCGACATGGTCCGCTTCAGGCGCGAGATCCTCCGCGCGCCGCGGACTGCGCCAGCCCTGAAGGCGGGCAGGCAAGTCGTGCTTGTTCACCCGGCCGACTGTCGCTACCCTTCCCGACACATGACTTCTCTCTTCAACCGGCTCCGCGAAATCTCCATCGCCCACTTCTATAGGAGCTTCTTTCGCCTGCTCGTGCTGGCGACCAGCGCCGGGCAGTGGGCGTGTGTCGCATGGCTCGCGACGGTGGGGAGGGGCCGAGTCCTGCCGCTCTGGGTGCACGCCGTGGCCGTGGCCAGCCTGTACGCGATCAACCGGACCATCATCCGCCGGCGCCGGGTACTCGCAGGCCCTTTGCTGCGCGTCTATAGCGCGACCGCCTTCGTCTCGCTGTTATGTTTCGGTTTCATGCTGGCGAGTGGTGCCCTCTGGGCCGTGGCCCGGGGGGTGCTGGGCGCGTTGAGCGCCCAGGCTCTCACGCGAAGCGGCCAGGCGGTCGTCGGTATTGGGGTAGACGACGCCTTCACCTGGATCGTGTCCCTCGGGATGACGGTGATCACCCTGGCCATGGCTTACGGTTACACGTTCGGGCAGAAGCAGCTCGAGGTGACCCGAATGGCCTTGCCGCTGCCCGGATTTTCGCCGTCAGGGGGTGGAATCCGCATCGCGCAGATCAGCGACATCCACGTCGGCCAGAACCTGACCGTGGGGCAGCTGCGCGAGTTCGTCTCCCGGGTGAACGCTCTGCAGCCCGATCTGATCTGCATCACCGGCGACATCGCCGATTCTCCGCTGGCGGACTATGAGACCTTCTTCCCGATTCTCGGAGAGCTTCGCGCCCGCCACGGAGTGTGTGCCATCCTAGGCAATCACGACCACTTTGCCGACGCGCGACGCGTCGTGTCGGAGCTGAGGCGGTGGACGGATTTCCGGGTACTGCGCGACGAGGCGGTCACTCTGGACCTCGGTCCCGGTCGCCTGCACGTGGTCGGCCTCGACGACCGCGGCCGGGACTGGGCCCGTGGCATCGTCTCCGACGAGCGCCTCGCGGATCTTCTGGAAGTGGCACCCCCCGGCGTCCCCGTGCTCCTCCTGGTGCACCGACCCGACGTCTTCGGGCAGGCTGCCGAGGGCGGGGTCGCCCTGATGCTGTCCGGTCACACGCACGGAGGGCAGCTCGCCCTGCCCTGGTTCGGCGGCAGGCGGCGGAACCTCGCCGAGTTCATCACCCGGTTCGACCGGGGGCTGTTCCGAATCGGCTCCTCCGCTCTCTACGTCAACAGCGGGCTCGGTGTCACGGGGCAGCGGATCCGCCTGTGGACGCCAAGAGAGATCAGTGTGTTCGAGACCGGCCAGATGCCGCATTGATGCGGCGGCGCGGGGTGTCCAGAAATCGTCCCAATCCCCTCTCCAGATCCGCTTGGTCGAGGGGAGTCGCCCCGGCGGCCACCAAGCTGTCGTTGGCCCCCTGCCAGGAGAGGACGCACTGGCCGCGATCGAGAGCGTGGAGACAGATGCGCTCGATTTCGCCGCCGGGCTGAGCGCTGACCGCGACCACGAGCTCCGCCAACGCGGCGATGATCTCGTCCCGGCGCCGTCCGTTTCGCGGAGTCGCATGGTCGTAGGGCCGAAACGGCGACACGGCAAGCGACGTCCGGCGATCGAATCGCGAGTGCCGCGGTCCGAACCCGAAGGGATCGCGGGACAGATCGTTCCCGAAGGCAGCAAACAGACCGCGATCGAGTACGACGGCTCGCCGAGACCCGGTGGCACGCGTGGCGACTGCGGCGATGCGATGCGTCGTCTTCATCCCTCCCGTAATCAGGGTGAATCCGTCGGCGGCTGCCCGCCGGGCGACCTGTAGGGTCGCGGTCACCGAGTGCTCCGTGACGTTGCGCGAGTTGAGGATTCCCAGAGTGCGCTCCCCCAGAGTGTCGACGTTGCCGTAGAGGTAGAGCAGGGGAGGCGCCTGCCCGGCCCGTTCGCTGAGCCGGCGCGGATAGACCTGGTCCCCGGGCCAACTGAGTTGCGCCTGCGCCTCTTGCAGCGTCGCCAAGATGTGGCGGCAGCCGGCGAGGTGTCGATCTCCCTGCTCCGTCAGGCGCCGGACGGCCTGGTGTGGAACGCGGTACTCCTCCACTAGGCGTTCGGGGGGCAAATGTAGGATCGCGGCCAGCGGCAGACCGTTCCAATCCGCGAGCTGCTGGATGCGAACCAGGGTTCGTTCTCCCACCCGGGGGAGCTCCGACAGCGCGATCAACGCCAGTGTCGTCGCTTCGTCCACGAGTAATATGTAGCGCATTTCATCTATATGTCAACAATACGAAATGGGGCGCATTGCCCCGCCCTGCTCGTTCTTTCTGCAGCTGGGTCCGTAGAAGACGCGGATCGGCGTCTGGCAAATCGCCAGGGGGACGCTCGATGGCTCGCCCGACCTGGCTCCTCCGTGTCGCGGCCGCCCTTTCGGCGCGTCAGGTGGGCGGGCGGAGCTTGTTGTACTCTCCGCCGCGTTTCTTTTGCAGCTCCTCGAGCTGCCGGTCCGCTTCGCGGACCATGCGGGGTTTGCGCTGTAGTAGGTAGTAGCCGACGGCCAGCGCGAATGCCGTCCCGGCGCCCAGCGCCGGGTGCTGGCTTAGGAGCTCAAACAGTGTGGACAACTGGTCCATCTTTCCTCTCCAATGTCAGGCTAGTCCCGAAAAGGAGGGTGGGCAAGCGAAGTTTCGATGCCCGCGGAACGGGTGCCGACCCCCGGTCGGGGGACGGATGCAAGATAGCTGCTGCCTTTTGCATCTCCGTGTTGCATCTCCCCGACCTGACCGGGGGAATGCGAGGGGGAAGGGGCGTGCGCGCTTGAGTGGCCTGATTGAAAAGTTCCATCCGATGGAGCATAGGAGGCGGCTCCGGCGCCTGCGCGGCCGGCCACGAGCGTTGATGGGGAGCTTCGACACGGGCCAACGGCCTCGGGTTTGCGGACGAGGATGGCGGCTGGTGGCCTCGCTCGCGTTGCTCGCGCTGCTTTTCGTCGCCCCTCCGAGCCCGGCGTCGGCTCAGCCGGTGGCGGGCGATGCGAACTGCGACGGGGTGGTCGACGAGCTCGATCTGGCGGCACTGGCACATGCCGTCTTCGGGGACAACGATTGCGCCGATGCGGATGCCAACGGCGACGGACGCGTCTCCGCGGCGGATTTCCCTCGGATCGTGCAGATCGCGACGTTCGAACCCACCGCCACGCCGACGCGAACGGCGACGGTAGAAGAACCAACGCCAGCCGCCTCTTCCACGCCGCTTCGGACGGCGAGTCCCACGCCGACACTTTCGTCGCCGACGGCGAGCGCGACCCCGTCGGCGGAAGCGAGTGCCACCCCGAACCCGTCTGCGACGCCGGGCACGACCGAAACCGTATCGCCGCCGGCGGGGACAGCGACACCGTCGAGTACGCCGTCGGCGCAAAGTGCGTCCCCCTCTCCGACTGCGACTGATACCGCGCGGCCGATCCCGAGTTCAACGCCGACGTCGACCCGATCGGCAACAGCAACGGTTTCCCCTCCCGTCCCCACGCCGACGCCCAGCAGGACACCCTCTTCGCCGCCGGAAACACCGATACCCACGGCGTCCGCCACCTCCACCCTCCTGCTAGCGACTTCCACGCCGACCCCCACGCCGTCGCCTACTTTGGCGGCCACGCGGACGGCCACGGCGACGCCAACTGCGTCTGTGGAGGAGACGGCCCCGACGGCCACCGCCACGGAGGGCTCCGCCGAGGGCACGGCTACCCCGCGTGTGGACCCCGTGGTGACCGAGTCCCCGACCCCGAGCCCGACGTCGATCCCGCCGAGCCATACTCCGGTCCCGCACACTCCTACCCCCAGCTCGACGCCGACGGGCACTGCAGCTTCGAGCGTGACGGAGTCCGCGACCTCGACGCCAACTCGGACTTCAACCTTCACGCTAGGCCCGCCGTCCTCGACGCCGACGCGGACGCAGACCCCGACGCGGACCGAAACGGCGACGCGGACGCTCACGCCGAGCCGTACGGCTTCGGCGACCCGCAGTCCGACGCCGACGACGGAACCAACGCACACGCGGACCGCTACATCGACGATCCCTCCCATCCCTACCCGGACGCCGACCAGCACGCCGGCCCCCGCCACGCCGACGCACACCACGACGCCGAGTCGTACATCGACGGGGACGCGCACGCCGACGCCGAGCCGGACGGTGACGCCGACGCGCACGCAGACCGCGAGCCCGACCACCAGTCATACGCGCACCCCGACGTTTACCCCGGCGCCGCCGACCCCCACCTTCTCGACGACGCCGAGCCGCACCGGTACGCCGACTCGCACCGCGACCCCGACTCGCACCTCGACCTTCACGCCGCCGCCGAGCTCGACGCAAACCGCGACGTGGACCCCGACGCCGTCGACTACGGTCACGGCGTCGCGAACGCAGACGCCGACCCGGACCGATACGCCCACCAGGACGGAGACCGAGACCCGCACGCCGACGTTCACCGCGACGGCGACCTTCACCACGACGCCGATCTTCACCATCACGCCGACGAGAACGCTGACGGTGACGGCAACCTGGACCGTGTCCAAGACGCCGACCACTACGCTGACCCCGACCGCCACGCGCACCGTGACCCGGACGTCCACGGCCACCCCAACGCCGCCGCCGACATCGACGAGGACCCTCACCCCGACGCGCACCAAGACACCGCTCGAGACCGGCCCCCGGGTCAGCTTTGCCGCACCCGTGGATCCGGACGGCTGCTCCTTCTGCTGCGAGTTCGCGTGCCAGCAGACGCCGACACCCACCCCCGAGTTCGACCCCGGGGGACGCCGCGTATACGAGCGAAGTCAGGGGCGCTTTCTGTTCATCGTCGAGGGCGCGCGGGGGCCCTCGAATCGGCTGCCGGGCGACATTCTGGCGCCGCAGAGCGGCTTGCCGGATCTGCAGATCCTCGTCGACAGAAACCTCGGCAACGGCAGTGCCCTCGTGTGCGACAAGGGACCACCGCCGATTCCGAACGGCGGCGTTCCGGGTCTCTCTTCCCTGGATTTCACCGCTCCGGCGGCCGCGGACCCGATGCGAGACATGGCGTGCCGCTTCATCATCCAGACCTCCGGCAGCAACGCCTGCACGCGCAACCGGAACGGGGACTTCGCCTTCCTCGGATCCGGGAGCGTCAAGCAGTACTGCTTCCAGGTTCCGGAAAGTGTCACCTTCCCGGTCGGCGACACCACGGTCGCCGTTCAGTTGCGCGATACGGGGGGGACCCTCGGCCCACGTGCGGAGTTCGTCATCCGGGTGAGCCCCTGAGCCCGCGGCGCGGGTCGAAATTCGACTGGTCTCCCCCTGCAGGACGTGCCATACTGCGATTGGTGGTGTCCCAACCGCGGCATGACGTGCAGGGTCCTTTTGCTTTTCCGCTTGACAGCGCCGATTGAAATTGCGATAAAGCGGACGCGTTTGACGGGGAACGCTCGGATCCCGTACGCAGGTGGTGCACTTACCGAAAGGAGGCGTGCAATGCGAGTGCAGAAGCGAAGTCCATGGCTGGCTGGCCTTGGAATGGTGCTGGCGGTCCTCGCGCTCTCAGGGGCGCGGGCCAGAGCCGACATCTCCTCGGACAAAGCTGGCTCGGTGGTGGTTTTTCCCAAGGTGATCGCGGATGGGACGCGGGACACGCTGATCTCACTGACGAACACCAGCAACATGCAAGCCTACGCGCATTGCGAATACGTCCTCGGTACGGGGTTCTGCGCGATCTCGGGCAACACCTGCTCGACGCTGTTCGATTGCACAGGCGGCGTCGGCGACGTGTGCGAGACGAACTGGCAGCTCGGTAACTTCGACGTGATCCTGACGCGCCAGCAGCCGACCATCTGGAGAGTGTCGACCGGCCGCGTGTTCGATCCCACGTTGGAGGGGACGGGCGCGTGCCAGAACTTCGGAACCAGCCCACCCCGCCAGAAGTGTCCGGGCTTCTTCCTCACCATGCCCGACGACACGGGCGGCGGTGCCGGTGTCCTGCCACCTCCCGGATCGCCGTTTTTCCGCGGCGAGCTGAAGTGCTTCCAGGTGAACCCGGACGGCAGTCTGCTGGCGGGCGACTGGCTGAAGGGGGAGGCCACTATCGAAACGCTCGGCTCCACCCAGATCAGCACCTACAACTCTATCAACATTCAGTTAGCGGACCAAGCCGCCGAGAGCCCGTCGGTCGTCGACCTGAACGGGATCGAATACAATGCCTGTCCCGAAGCGGTCGAGTTCACCCACTTCGCCTCCGGTGCCTCGAATTTCGTCGCTGAAGGCCTGAACGCCTCCGCCTGCACGACGTCGGGTTGCCCGGTGCATACCGAGATCACGGTCGTCCCGTGCACGGAAAACTTCGCCGAACCCTTCGGCGAGCAGGTCGCCGTGAACATCAACGTGACGGACGAGTTCGAGAATCCGCGCTCCGGTGGGTTCACACTGAACTGCTGGGCAAATGTCGACGCCGCCGACTTCGGGGCGTTCAGCCCACTCGGAAGCTCAGTGCTGAATACACGCCTGTCTACGCCGCAGGGAACCAGCGGGCGATGCAGAGACGGAGCGAATCGCGGCGGCGTCTGCACCACCGACGCGCAGTGTGGCGTTGGCGGCGTGTGCGCGCCCAACCCCGGCATCTTGGCCGTGGTCGAACAGTTCTACGACACCGATGCCTCGACGGCGCTGTCACCCACTGCGTCTACCGCCACCGCAGCAGTCAACGTAGCTCTCGTCGACCTCGATCACGATCCGAACGACCCGGATCCGATCGGCCGCAGCGGTCGTTGCCGCGCCAACCTGGCGCAGCAGTGCGCGATCGATGCCGATTGCGGCGCCACCGGCCTCTGCCGGAAGACCGGCGCGACCTGCATGACCGACAGTGACTGCGCCACGGGCGACGCTCTACTGGACCCGATCAACGTCTGTGACCGCTGCCTGAACGACGAGATGACTCTCGATCCGGCGCTCCTCACGGGGCTGCCGTGACACGGGCACTCCCGACTGAGGAAAGGAGAAAGCCAATGCTGAGCATGAAACGAGTTGGGTTGACGGGGGCGGCCGCCGCGTTCTCCCTGCTGTCCGTGACTCTCGGGATGCCGACCGCAAACGCGGCGACCTATTCCGACCAGGCCTCGGGCATCGTCATCTGGCCCAAAGTCGTGGCCCAGGTCGGCGTGGTGGACACCGAGATTACGCTGACGAACACCAATCCCAGCGGAGCTGTGGCGGCTCACTGCTTCTATGTGAACGCCAACAGCCACTGCAACAACACGGGCGACGTGTGCACGACCTCTTCGAGCTGCTTCGATTCGGCTTCGGGGCTACTCGGCTCTTGCGTGCCGGGCTGGGTAGAGTTCAATTTCGACGTCGTCCTGACGGCCAATCAGCCGCTCGCCTGGAGCGCTCTCAACGGGTTGAGCGGCGCCGGGTCCAGTGGCGATCTGAGCCTCGCCAACGGTCACCTGCCCTGCCCGGGCCTTCCCTTCCGACGGGATTGTCCGAGCGCGATCGGGACCAACGCGGGAACGCGCGTCCCCCCGGTCAGTGAACCGACCTTTATCGGCGAGCTGAAGTGCATCCAGGCCGATCCCATCACGCGGCACCCGGCGGTTTGTGGCGATACGGGTCAGCCTGCTTGCCAAGACTACCTGGTCGGAACGGCCACCATTCAGCGCCTCGGCGATGGTCAGCTGGACGCCGCCGAGTACAATGCGGTCGGGTTGAAGAGCTTCGGTGCGAACAACGGCGACGGCTTCCTGAACATCGGAGGCGACGCCGCCGAGTATGAGCCCTGCGCCGAGGTGTTGATTCTCAACCACCTGTTCGACGGAGCGACAGATCCGATCTCCGGCACTGCCGCCGCGAGAACCGAGCTGACGTTGGTCCCCTGCAGCGAGGACTTTCTGACCCAGACCACGCCGCCGGTGACTGCGCAGTTTCTCGTTTACAACGAGTTCGAACAACGTTTCTCCACCAGCCGTCCGGTGAGCTGTCTTCTCGACAGCTCCCTTTCCATGATTGACACTTCGCAGCCCACGCGTTCGATCTTCAGTGCCGGTGTCGCCGGCACCGTTGCCGGGCAGACTCGCATCCGCGGAGTCAGCGGCGGGCTCTTGGGCACGGCCGTTCTGAACTTGGAAGATGGCGTGTCCGGCAGTTCCGCCTACAACCTGGACGGCTTTGCCGAGCGGAGCGGCGGGGATTTGATTCGTATCCCGTAAGGGGTCGAACCCCCCCGGGTTGCATGCTGAGATGGACTCCGGAGCGTATCCGAAAGGAGGAGCATCCATGAGGACGGTGAAGGGCCTGCGGACCGGCAGGATGTTGGGCATCCTGGTTGGGGTTGCACTCGCCGCCGGCGCAGTGAGCGCGCAAGTGGCACCACCCAAACGTTTCACCACCGAACGGCCGGGATCGATCCTGATCTTCCCTAAGGTGATCAACTGCGACAACCGCGACACGACGATTCAGATTAGCAACACGTCGAACATGACTGCCCAGGCGAAGTGCTTCTACGTCAACGGGGCAACGTACAACGGCGTGCAGCTGTGGCAGGTGAGCGACTTCAATCTGGCGTTCACGCGCCAGCAACCGACTCACTGGACCGTCGGGGCCGGTCGCAGCACCGACCCGACCGACGGTGAAACCGGTCTCGATCCGGGATTGGTTCCGCCGCAGCCCGAATGCTTCACGGGCGGCTTGGTGTGCGTCCAGATCAACCCGGGCGGCGATCCATCCGGGGCCAACTCCCTCAAGGGGGAGGCAACCGTGGCGCAGGCCGACGACGCGGCGGCGACGCAAGGCGTCAGCAAGTACAACGCGGTGGCGATCCAAGCGCTCGACCCGGACTCGGACAACGTCCTCAACTTGGACAACGTGGAGTACGCGGCCTGCCCGGCGGGAGCGCATCTGAATTTCGTCGCTGAGGGCGCACCGGACGAGATTGTGACCGGGTTGGGCAACGGCGCCGGCGGGTCGGCCGTCAGCACGACGCTGACCTTCATTCCGTGCAGCATGGACTTCGAAAACCTGATCCCGGCCCGAACCAACCTTGCCTTTGCGTTCTCGAACGAGATGGAAGAGCCCGGGTCCGCAACGACCGCCGTAGAGTGTTGGGGTTCGGTGAACGTCGGAGATTTGGGTGCAGATCTGCCAGGGCTCAACTCGATCTATGGCTACGCGCGGATCACGGCGGAGTCCGGTACGAGCGACGATCCTGTCGGAGTGGTGGGAGTTGCCAACGTGGCGCGAGTCGGCTCGAACGGGGCGATGGCGACCGCGGCGACCAACCTGCACTTCCTGGGAAACGACCCGTCGACGAACCTGGACAGCCCGCCGTCGGTGATCCGGCTGCCAGAGTGAGGAGGTCGTGGGCGTGGACGCCAGGAGAGATCGCCTTCACGAGGACGGATTGCAGCGTCTAGGCGTTGAAAGGAGTCGCGAGATGCGTACGCTGATTGCCAGGATGAACGCACCGGCCGCAGGGGCCTTGGGGGGCGTGCTGGTAGCCGTGATGCTGATGGGCCTAACGGCGCGAGCCGGGGCACAGGTCATGGCTTCCGACGAGACGGCTGGCTACGTCGTTTTCCCGAAGATCATTGTCGAGGAATCGGGGCCGGGGCTGGTCGGCGTCGATACGTTGGTCCAGTTGACGAATACCAACACCACGGATCCAATTCGTGTGAATTGCTGGTATGTAAATGCCAACAGCCACTGCGGCGACCAATTCGGGCCGATCTGTGAGAGCAACGCCGAGTGCGGTGGCCAACAGTGCATCCCCGGCTGGGTGCCGGGGGATTTCTTCCTGGTATTGACCCGCCAGCAGCCGCTGGCCTGGTCGGCCAGAGACGGGTTGTCCGGGACAGACGTGCCCTGCTCCCCGTTTTCCGGTGATCCCTGTACGGGGGCCGATGGTTCGGTTCCGCCTCTACCGACGCGCTTTCGCGGTGAGTTGAAGTGCGTCGAGGTGGACATGGCTTCCGAAGCCCCGGTCGATGCAAATGACATCAAGGGCGAAGCGACGATCATCAGCGTGCAGGACCCTGTTGTCGTGCCGCCGCGCATGACTTCAGCGGCGTACAACGCGATCGGCTTCCAGACGGCGGACGTCGGTACCGATCCGGCCGGCCCGCTGTGCCTGGGATCGCTGCCGCCGGGGGCGACCGCTGGGACGTGCGCAGCTACCTATGCGCCCTGTCCGAACGTCCTGATCATGGATCACTTCTTCGACGGAGCACAGGTCGCCAACGGCGGGGTCGTCAAGACGGACCTGACCTTGGTTCCGTGCAGCGAGCATCTCGATCTCGCCTTCCCGAATTTCAACCTGGTTGCGCCGCCGACGGTCACTGCCCAAATGTTGGTGTTCAACGAGTTCGAGCAGCGCTTCTCGACGAATACGCGGGTTCAGTGCTTTAAGGACACACCGCTCTCGGATATCGACACACGGCCGGGTACAGCGGACGACATCTACTCGATCTTTGCGACCGGAGTCCAAGGCACGGCAAGCGGACAGACACGTATCCGCGGCGTCGTCGGACCGCAGGGGGATACCGGGTACGGTTTGATCGGCGTGGGCCAGGAGTTCTACAGCGCGGCTCCGGGCGATCCGGTGGACGCTTCTGCGGCGTTCAATCTGCATGCGGACGTCGGCTTCACCTCCGTCGGCGATGCGGTGTACAAGTCCGACACGATTGTTCCTGCCCCTCCACCGTGAGGTAGGGGGCGGCGTGTAGCAAATGAGGGCCGGAGTGCGTTGCACTCCGGCCTTTTTTTTCCCGCGTTGCTCCGGTAAAAGGTGGTACGCCAAGAGCTCGAGAAAGGGGAGGGATGGCAGCGAAACGGATCCTGGTCGTCGAGGACAATCTCGATAACCGACGCATCCTGGTATACCGCCTCAAGCGGATCGGTGAGTTCGAAATCATCGAGGCCAGCAACGGTGAGGAAGCGCTGGCGTTGGTGCAGAAGCCGCCGCCGCCGGACCTGATCTTCATGGATCTGAAGATGCCGGTCATGGACGGGTGGGAAGCGACGAAGCGCATTCGCGAGCTCGACTTCGGCAAGGGAATCCCCATCATCGCGTTGACGGCACAAGCGATGGCGGGCGACGAGCAGAAGGCATTGGCGGCGGGGTGCGATGACTATCTCGCCAAGCCGATTGTCGATCTGAGCGTCGTCAAGACCAAGATGGAGCGCTTGCTCAATCGGTAAAGCAAAATCTTTCCGCCATTCCCGATTCTCGAGCGGCAGAGCGGGTGCGGGAGCCCAAGTACGGCGATGTACGGGGGAAGCGGCGGAGATGCAGAGCGAGGATCTCGGATTGCGACCGCTGTCGACCCGCGCACGCCTGGCGATGCTGGGAGCGTGGACCGCGGTCACCCTGGCACCGCTGCTTTGCGAAGCGCAGGATCGCGTCGAGAGTCTCTCCGCGGTTGTAACGGCGATCTTCGCCTCGGACCTCGAGTGGGACGTCAACGGTGACGGCTCCGTCAGCGCGGCGGACATCGTGGCTGCCCTGTTGTCGCGAGAGGCGACGCCGACCGAGAGCCTGACGGCGCGGCCGTCGATGACGGCGACGCCGACGGAGGCGCCCACCGCAACTGTAACACCGGAGGTAACGGCACCGCCGCTCCCTACGAGTACTGCAACGGCGACGGCCACGGGCGAGGGAACGATGTCGCCGGGGCCGACGGGGACACCGGAGGATGACCCGACGGCTGCTGCGACCGCGACGTGCACGGCCGGCCCGACTCTTCCCACGACACCGACGGGGTCACCCTCATCGACGGAGACGCAGACAGCGACGCCGGAGGTACCGGCGACGGAGGAGCCGTCCGAGACGCCGACTCCACCGCCGACCCCGCCCCCGTCGCAGACGCCGACGGGCACCCCGGACGGACAGGCCGGGGCGGTTAGCCCCACGCGGACGCCGTTTCCTACTCGAACGCCGACGACGACCAGAACGGGGACGCGAACGAGAACCCCGACGCGCACCCTCGTCCCGACGCGGACACCGACGGGTCCCACGGCCACCCCGACGCCCACGCCATCACCGAGCTCGACGCTCACAGCCAGCAAGACGCCGAGCGCCCTACCATCGGCGACGGCGACCCGGACGCCGACCATGACACCATCGCGGCTCTCTTCGCCAACGGCTACCGCGTCGCCGACAGAGGGGCCGCCGGAGACAGCGGGAACGGCCACCAAAACGCCCACCCGTACGGCGACCGAGAACGCGCTCCGCACCGCGAACGCCGATGCCGACGGGTACGCCGCCCAAGACGCATACGCCGACCGTGACGCAAGGGCCTCTCGATACCCGCACGCGGACGCCCACCCCGTCTCGAACACGCACGGAGACAGGTACGCCGGATCCGACGCGAACGACTACCCGGACGGCAACCGCGACCAGTACGCGGACCGAGACCGCAACTGCATCTCCGACGCGAACGGTCACTCCCACGCGAACGGCCACTCCGACGCGAACGGCCACTCCCACGCGGATGGTCACTCCCACGCGGACGGTCACTCCCACGCGGACGGTCACTTCGATACGAACGGCCTCTCCCACGCGAACGGCCACTCCCAGTGGTACGCAGACCCCGACGCGAACCCCGACATTGACGAGGACGAGCACCCACACCCGCACGCCGACGCCGACACCGACGGTAACGGGCACATCTACGGGTACCGCGACGGTGACGCATACGCCGAGTGCCACGGCCACTCGCACCCGAACCGGTACGAGCACGCCGACGCGGACACCAACCGTGACGCGGACGGGTACGTCGACGAGGAGCGCGACACCAACGCAAACGGCGACGTTCACGCCGACGCCGGAGGGAACCGCCACGATCACCGCAACCCCCACACAAACCCGCACCCCGACGCCTAGCCGAACGGCGACGGGTACGCAGACCGTGACGGCGACATCCACGATGACCGGCACGCGGACGGCGACGCGAACAAGGACTCCGACGCCGACTCCCTCGCAGACTCGGACGGCGACCCGGACGCCTTCCGTGACGCCGACCTTTCAAACGATCGGAGGTGAGATCACCTACTTCGGTATTGCGCGTCCCGACGGGATCATCCTTCCGCCGGTCGGCGTGGCGCCCGACGGAAGCCCAATCTACGAGCGGCCGCTGCCGAACGGCTTCTTTATCTTCGTGGAGGCCAAACCGGGGATCAGCCGCCGGGCCGTCGACACGAGCACATTCAACTGGAATCCGAACGATCCGAACACACTGCCCGCTTTCCAGATCGTCAGCTCACGGAACCTCGGAAATGGCAGTGCGGCCGTCTGCGATGCCGGCCCGTCTCCTGATTTCATCGGAGGAGTTCCGGCCGTCGATCCGCCCGTTTTCGGCGGCTCGCAGGCGGTCGCCAACGCGATCAACGATCTGAGCTGTCGGTTCAGCGCTCGTGCCTCGTCCTTGAATGCCTGTACGCGCAACGAGTTCCGCGACGACAGCTTTGCGAGCCCCGACTCGACGATTCAATTCTGCACGGCGGTGGGGGTCGGGGCGGAGTGGGCCTTTCCGGTGGGCGATACTCGGCTGACGGCGCGTGTCCTCGACGCCATCGGCCAGCCGGGCTTCCCGTCCAGCATCATCGTCCGGGTGACGGAAGACAACTGAAAAACCGAGAGGGGAATCGGGAGAGAACGGCGACAGCGAGCGGCCGCTGTTGATGTGCCGTTCAATGCATGGGCTCGTCGCTTGCCGTCTCGCCGCTGCCGCTGCCGTTGACGTTTTTTTCCAGACCGCCGTTGTTTCCGATCGGAACACCGTGCCGGCGAGCGAACTCCATGATCGTGGCACGTGCCAGCTTGCTCGGCCTGAAGCGGCCGTTTTCCCAACGGTTCACGGTGCCTACCGTAATGCCGAGCGCGTGGGCGAACTCTTCCTGGGTCATACCGAGCTGCCGCCGCAGCTGGCGAACGAAATTGCTCATATTGTCGTCCATGGTCTGTTAACGCCTCCCGATGTTCGGCTTCACGTGACCTCGTTGCCTAAGTTCTTCAGCAAGCGATATGCCACAGGCTTTCTGCAGTCGACTGCCGTTTTGTCGGGACGCCCCCCGTCAAAATCGTGGCGGGGTCTTGAATTTTTCCGTCCGAACTGACGGTCGAGTTGACTTTGGGACGACACGTCGAGCATCTTGGGTTTCAATGGGATGGACGGAAAGAGGGGCCGTCATCGCGCTTTGGGTGATCACCGGCTGCCTATCGATGTGCGCGCCGGTGTCTTCCTCCCTCGTGCTGTCGAATCCCCGCGGGGCGGTATCCATTCAGGCGTTCCAGCAGCAGCCCTTCGAGCAGGAAGTCGGCAGCGTTACGACGCAGACGATCCGCGAGTTACGCCGCTGGCTCCGGCGGACGTATGGGATGCTGACGCGGTCTATGGTGACGTGGGGCAAGTGGCTGCGCCGGTCCGCCTTTTACGTCGGGATTGCCGTGCTGTTCCTTCTCGCGGATGGAGGGCTGCTGTCCGCCTGGAGACGCGACGGACTGCGCATTCTGCGGGACCAGGTCCCGCTGGTCCTGTATGTCTATGCGAGGCTGTTGGTCGCGCCGCGCGTCGCCTTCTTGGCCAAGGTTCTCTTGTTGCTGGCGATCCTCTACGGCGTGAGGCGTCGGGATTTGATCCCCGATCGCGGCTTGGTGGGCCGCCTCGACGACATCGTTATCATCGCCATTGCGACGCGCGCGTTCGTCTACACGTGCCCCGAAAAGCTGGTGAACTCATACGCCGAGAGCGCAATCAACTGGCGGCGGCGGATGATCTTTCTTCAGCGGGCGCAGCGCTGAACGTCGCCGCGCGATCACCCGGCGACGCCTTGCTCTGCGCGTCGAGGCAATGAGGAAGCCTCGTTACCCTGAGGGCGTACCTCCTTGTCCCCCAAGTCGACGCGCCAGACGGCGACCTTGTGATTCTCGCCTTCCTTCCAGAGGAGGGTAACCTCGTAGTCCGGTCCCTCGCGCTGCTTCGCATCCCAGGTGAACTCGCCGACGTAGGCATCCTGTTCTTTTGCCTTGAGCGAGTATGCGCGGATCAGGTCGTATAACGTCTCGCCGGTCTTGCCCTCCGGGCGGAAGTCCTTGACCAATGCGATTGCCTCGCTGCCGCGCCCCGACCACGTCTCGGCCGATTGCAACTGCGCGATGATCAACCAGGCGAACAGCGCCATGAAGACCAGTAGCCCCCCCCACCCCAGAATGGCGGGAAGAGAGCTTTCCTTCTTTGTTCCTTGCGCCTCTGTCATCGTGTCGCGACTCCCGGAGCGAGAAACGCCTCAACTAGTTGATCAAAATCTACTTCTATCCAACCGGATCGCCCCCCGCAACTCTCGCTGGTCCACTGGCGCTTGTCCTGTCCTTTTGCCCGATGCTAGTGTCGCGGGCATGAGGCGCCGGCTTCAAATTTCAGTGATCGGTGCGGGGACTTGCTCTGCGGAACTGGCCAGCTGCGCCGAGCGGGTCGGTGCGGCCATCGCAAGTCGCGGTGCCGTGCTGGTTTGCGGGGGACTCGGCGGCGTGATGGAGGCGGCGGCCGTCGGGGCGCGGCGTTGCGGCGGGCTCACGGTCGGCATTCTACCGGGCTACGGGGCGGAAGTTGCAAATCGCGGCATCGACATCGTCATCCCGACCGGCCTGGGGCACGCCCGCAATACCCTCGTCGCGGCCGCCGCGGATGCCGTGGTCGCTCTCGCCGGAGAGCATGGCACCGCTTCGGAGATCGCCTTGGCGCTCGCGCTGGGACGACCGGTGGTGGCCCTCGACGCCTGGCAATCGGTCGACGGTGTGATGATCGCGGATGGACCGGAGGAAGCGGTCGAGACAGCGGTTCGGCTGGCTTCGCGCGCCCGCCGAGCCCCGGAGCGCTCGTGAACTAGCCCCGTCCGGGCGTCAGGCTGCCGCGCGAATCGCGCCGCCCCTTTCGCAGAACGGGTATCGAGCGAATGCGCTCGTCGGGCAGCAGATCCCAGAGGATGCCCCGCGGGCGCGGATAGAGAGTCGGAGCAGCCACGACTTGCTCGGGAGTGATCAAAAAATCCACCGGCACGTCGTGCGCGCGCATGGGGATGCGATCATCGACGATCTGCAGCGGGTGTACGGTGGTGACGACGGGGGTATACTCTCGCACCTTGCCCGCTTGGCGCAGCAGGGCGTACTCCAGATCGCTGGCGCCGTTTCCCTTCCCGAGCCGGGCTCCCTGCACCGACACCGCGACCGAACCGACGAAGACGAGATCGACGGCGTGCAGCTCGTGTGGCGCCAGAAGACGGCCCAGTTGGAGAGCGGTACGCAGGCTGAGCGCGTGCCAGGGGCGCGACGCGAGCCGTGCCGGGTCGACTTCGACGAAGCATCGCTCGCTGCGCAGTCCGGGGACCCCGAGGTAGACGGTCTTGCCGTCGCGTAGTGCGGCGCGGCGTAGGATCAACTGGGGGGCGCTCGGATCGAACTTGACGACCCGAGCACGCTTCCAGATCGCCAGCTGACAGACGAGGCGCGCTGCCCGCTCGGCTCCCTTGAAGTTCGGAATGCGTCCGTAGGCGGTCGGAAACCGTGCAACGCCAGCGACCGTCACGCGGTTCCACACTTTGTGCCGGATCGCATCCTTCGTCATGGCGCGCAAGCCGTCGATCGACTTCAACTCTGCTACTACAGCGGCGTGCGCGGAGTCAACGTGCGTCAGGTGATCTCTGCGGCGTCGTCTTCCAGAGGCACGGCAGGCAACCGACGGCAGGTCACGATGAAGCCCGTGTGGCCGATCATGCGGTGCTCCGGCCGAACGCTCAAACCTTTCACGTGCCAGAACCGCAGAAGCGTTTCCATCGCCTGAACGGCGCCGAAGCCGCCGGCTCGCGCGTGGTCGACGAACTGCTTGACCTGCAGCGCCGTGGGCACGTAGGCGATCAGAACCGCGCCCGGCCGCAGAGCGACGGCGGCCTGCGGGAGCAGCGCCCAGGGCTCTGCCAGGTCCATCACCATCCGATCGACATCGCGTTCCTCGATCCCCGCGGCGGCGTCGGCCAACTTCAGACTCCAGTTCGCCGCGTCTCCGTGGAATTGGCGGACATTTGCCTGCGCCATGTCGAAGAAGTCGCGGCGGATCTCGTACGAGATCACCTCGCCGTCCGGTCCGACGGCACGCAACAAGGCCATGGTCAGCGCCCCGGGGCCGGTCCCGATCTCCACGACCCGGGCACCCGGGTGGATGTCGCCCCACAGCAGAATGGGACCGATATCCTTGGGGTAGATCACCTGCGCGCGGCGCGGCAGGTTCGGGATCAACCCGGCGAAGGTCGGACGCAAGACCAGGAACGGCTCCTGCGCGCTGTTCCGCGCGCTCACCCCCTCCGGCCGGTCGATCAGGTCGTCGGCATTGATGAACCCATCGCGAACGTGCAGCCGCGCTCCGGGCCGCAGTGTGCGGAGGTATTCGCGCTCCTTCCGGTCGATGAGAAGCACGGACTCTCCGGCCCGAAGCGTCGCCCGCGACGAGGGGATCATGGTGAGAATCGACCCCGGTGCCGACGGGGTCCCGGGCTAGGCGCTCGCATGGGCGCGCCGCCGCTCGCGCTTGCTCTCGACCTCGCGGACCATACTGCAGAAGGAGCAGACGGCTCCGTACGAGGGCATGCCGCAACGTTCGCACGACTGAGGCGGTTCGCTCGACGCGGGTGTGAGAGCGGGTTGCCCCTTTTTCAGGAACTCGCGCACGAAAGACAGCTTGGCGCCGGGGCTGGCCGCTTCCAGTCGGTTGAGCAGATCCTTGTAGACGAGCTGGGTGGCGCCGACGCTGTTGGGGCACTCGTCGACGATGTAGTCGATGCGCCGAAAGAAGGCGTAAACCGCGGTCTCGTACTCGCTGCAGCGAAACAGAGGCTTCACCTTGCGCACGAATCTTTCGTGGGTGGGAACGAGAACCGGTCGCTGCCTCGCCAAATGCTCCATTTGCCAGTGCAGAACGTTGCCGAGCAGCCGCGCCGCCTCGTCGTCGAGATTGTGGCCCGTGGCGAGAACGGGAAAGCCCCGGTCTAGGGCGAGGCGATCGAAATAGTGGCGCTTCAGCGTTCCACACGCCGAGCAGGCGGGTCGGTTCGTGAAGCTCGTGACGCTGGGAACGGCCAGGCCTTCCTCGGCGAGCGGCACGGTGATCAGCGGCAAGCCGCGCGCGGTGGCGAACTGCTCGGTCTTCTCGGTCGACTGGTCGGAATAGTTGCCGATGCCCAGCGATAGGTGAAGGCCCGTCGTTCGGTAGCCGAGATCGACCAGGATGTCCCACAGAGCCAGGCTGTCCTTGCCGCCGGACACGGCGACGAGGATGGCCTCGTCCTGGCTGAACATATGCTCCTTGGCGATTGCCCGTTCCACCTGGCGCCGTACGTAGAAGACGAAGCAGTCCCGGCAAAACGCCGAGTTGTGCTGGCGTAGATGCACCTCGGCCTTGCTCCGACAACGCGTGCACTTCATCTGGAGCTCACGCTGCTCACGCTTCCGTCGCGCCGATCAACCCCTGGGGGCACGTGGTCGTTCGACCGCCTCATCCCTCAGAGCCCTCCCGAGATGACCGATCGGATCTCGATGACGTCGTCCGCTTCGAGCATCGCGTTCTCGGGGACCAGTTCGTCACCACGAATCACCATCGCCGTTCCGGGAAGAAGCCCCAGCTGGCGCAAGACCTCACCCGCCCGGTGGCGCCCGTCTACTTCCACCTGTTTGTGCTGCGGCAATAGGGTGATGCGCATTGAGCCGACTGACAATAGGGAAAAGCCCCCGAGCTGTCAATTCACGACACGTCACGTGGCGTCACGTGGGCTGCCCGGGGCTACTCACCTTGACTCGCCGGGGCCGCTTCGTTAAGCGCGAAGCGGGGTTGAACTCCGGTGGATGCCGACTCGAACGACCTGATCGCCTCCCGCCGTCGCAAGCTGGATACGCTGCGCGCCAGTGGGACAGATCCATTCCCGAACGATTTCTCGCCGGAACACACGACGGAGGATGTGGAGATGCGGTTCGGGAGTCTCGGCGCCGAGGAGCTGTCGGCGAATCCGTCGACCGTTGCCGTGGCGGGGCGCATGGTGAGCCGCCGCGACTTCGGACGCGCCTCCTTCTTCCATTTGCAGGACCGGGCTGGCCGGATCCAGGTCTATGTGAAGCGGGACGAGGTTGGCGAGGACGACTTCGGCACCTTCAAGCAAACCGATCACGGCGACTTCATCGGCGTCGTCGGCAAACCCTTCCGCACCAAGACGGACGAGCTCACGATTCAGGCGCAGAAGGTCCGCCTGCTGAGCAAGTCGCTCCGGCCCCTGCCAGAGAAGTGGCACGGCCTCACCGACGTCGAGGCGCGCTACCGGCAGCGCTATCTGGATCTGATCGGCAACGATGCCGTGCGCACCACCTTTCGGCGTCGCGCGCAGATCATTCAGTTCATTCGCGGCTTTCTGGTCGAGCGCGACTTCGTCGAGGTCGAGACGCCGATGATGCAGGCGGTTGCCGGCGGGGCGGCGGCGCGCCCCTTCGTCACGCACCACAATGCCCTCGATGTCGACCTCTATCTGCGGATCGCCCCCGAGCTCTACCTCAAGCGCCTCCTCGTGGGGGGCTTGGATCGGGTGTTCGAGCTGAACCGCGTCTTCCGCAACGAGGGGGTCTCGACGCTGCACAATCCGGAGTTCACGCTTCTCGAGTTTTACCAAGCCTACGCTACCTACGAGGACCTCATGCGGATGACCGAGGATCTCTTCGTCGGTCTCGCCGATGCGGTGCTCGGGACGCGGGTGCTGCGCTATGGCGACGCCGAGGTGGACCTCTCTCCGCCGTGGCGCCGGGTGTCGATACCCGAGTACGTCGCGACGCGGGCGGAGGTTCCCCTGGAGGGGGTGCTGGAGCTCGATCCGCACGTGCTCGAGACGGCGGCGGGGCGGCTGCGGACTCCCCTCGCAGAAGGACTACCACGCCCACTACGGCGAGGGGGGACCCGGCTACCATCTGACCGATCTGTTCGAAGCCGTCGCCGAGCCGGAGCTCGTGCAGCCCACCTTCGTCTGCGATTATCCGGTCGCCGTCTCGCCGCTGGCGCGCCGCAGCGCGCGCTGGCCGAACTTCGTCGATCGATTCGAGCTTTTCATCGCCGGTGGGGAAATGGCGAACGCCTTCTCGGAGCTGAACGATCCCGACGACCAGCGCTCCCGTCTCGAGGCCCAACTTCGGCAGCGGGCGGCGGGTGACGAAGAGGCGCACGCCATGGACGAGGACTTCCTCCGCGCCCTCGAGCACGGCATGCCGCCCGCCGCCGGCGAGGGGATCGGGATCGATCGTCTCGTCATGCTGTTCACGGACTCCTCGTCCATCCGCGACGTGATCCTGTTTCCGCACATGCGGCCAGATCGGCGATGATCGTGGCGGGGCGAACGCCGTGGTCGGCGGGCCGCCGGCGCGGCGGCGGGCGCTGATGCGCTACGCGCTGTTCATCGGCTTGCGCTATCTGAGGGCGAAGCGCCGCGACGCGTTCGTCTCGCTGATCACGGTGATCGCGACCGCCGGCGTCGCCATCGGGGTGCTGACCCTGGACGTCGTTCTGTCCGTGATGACCGGCTTCGAGGAGGACCTGCGCGATCGCATCCTCGGGTTCAACCCCCACGTTCTGGTCACCAGCTACACGGGCCTGGTGCGCGACTATCCCGAGGTGCTGAAGCGGGTTCGATCGGTTCCGGACGTGGTGGCGGTGGAGCCGTTCGTGTACGGACAGGTGATGCTGTCGAGCTCCGACGACGTGGCGGGGGCGCTGGTCCGGGGGATCGAGCCGGTGCCGAACGGGGCCATCGACTTCCGCAAGCACCTTCAGGAGGGCCACTTGGCGGATCTGGCGAGCGAGCACCCGCTGCCGCCCGAGGCGGGCCTCGAAGGGGTGAAGCTGCCGGGCATCATTCTGGGAAAGGATCTCGCCCGCCAGCTCGGCGTGACGCCCGGGGACCCGATCAACATGGTGTCGCCGGTCGGGATTCCGACCGCGATCGGTCTGGTCCCCCGCGTCAAGCGGTTCGTCGTCGTCGGCATCTTCGAATCGGGGATGGCGGAGCACGACAGCGCGCTCGCCTATGTCGAGCTGCATGCCGCGCAGCGCTTCTTCGAGATCGGCGATCGGGTGACCGGTCTCGAGGTGCGGGTCGACGATCTGTACCGCGCCCGCGCCGTGGCGGAGCAGATCTCGAAGCGGCTGGGCTTTCCCTACCTCGTGCGCGACTGGACCGAGATGAACCACAGCATCTTCTCCGCTCTGAAGCTGGAAAAGACGGTATACGTGATCGTCCTTCTCCTGATCGTGCTCGTTGCGGCGTTCAACATCGTGGCCACGCTGATCATGGTGGTGATGGAAAAGAGGAAGGACATCGCCATCCTGAAATCGATGGGCGCCACGCGAGCGGGCATCGCCCAGATCTTCCTGTTCAAGGGGGGAATCATCGGCGGCATCGGCACCATGCTCGGCAGCGCGGGGGGGTATCTGATCTGCTGGGCGCTGCAGCGCTACCAGTTCGTCAAGCTTCCGGAAGGGGTGTTCTACGTCGACACCCTGCCGGTGCGCATGTACCCGGAGTACTTCGCGCTGATCGTGATCGTGTCGCTGGCGATCTGCCTGCTGGCCTCGATCTATCCCGCCCGCCAAGCGGCGCGGCTCGTGCCGGTCGACGTGATCCGCTATGAGTGAGGGACCCCTCATTCAAGCGACCGACCTCACCAAGGTCTACGGCGACGGTCATCGCGTCGAGGTGTTCCGCGGCCTGAACCTCTCCGTCGAGCGTGGGGAAAAGGTAGTGATCGTCGGCCAGTCCGGCGTGGGGAAGAGTACGCTGCTGCACATCCTCGGGGCGCTGGACCAGCCCTCGTCGGGCGAGGTGCGCTTCGACGGCATCGATCTCTCGCAGCTCGACGACCGGCAATTGGCCGGGTTCCGCAACCGCGAGATCGGCTTCGTCTTCCAGTTCCATCACCTGTTGCCCGATTTCACGGCCCTGGAGAACGCGATGATGCCGGCGTTGGTGCGGGGGCTGGGCTGGGATGAGGCGAGCGATCTAGCCGGTGCGGTTCTCACCCAGGTGGGGCTCGACCATCGACTGAGCCACAAGCCGGGCGAGCTGTCGGGCGGGGAGCAGCAGCGGGTGGCCGTCGCGCGAGCCGTGGTTCTGTCGCCGCGCGCCGTGCTGGCGGACGAGCCGACGGGCAACCTCGATCCGGCGACAGCCGACGAGGTGCACGAGTTGCTGGCCGAGTTGAATCGAGCGCGCGGCATCACGTTGGTGATCGTCACGCACAACGAGGGCCTCGCGGCGCTCGCCGACCGGACGTTGCGTCTGGTCGACGGTCAGTTGCGTTGAGCGGAAAGGCGGCGCGGAGGTGGGGATGGCGAGACGCGCGGGGTTTACTCGCCTACCGGGGTCTGGTAGGCATCGCTCCATTTTGGCAACCTACGAAGGCCTTGGCGTGCGAGCGTTCTTGTTCCTTGCGGCGGTCGCGGGGCTCGCCTTCCAACCGGTGCGCCTGGCGGGGCAGGAGCCGGTCCGTCTCGATCGCGTGATCGTCACCGGCAACCAGCGCGTCGAGGAAGAGGCGATCCGCGTGCGTCTGAGCCTGCAGCCGGGAAGCGTGTTCAGCGAGAAGGCGGTCGACGCCGACGTCCGCGCCCTCTACAAGATGGGATTCTTCAGCGATGTGAAGGCTTCCCTGGACCAGCAGGCGGGCGAGTGGGTCCTGACGTACCACGTCACCGAGCGGCCCTTCGTGAAGGATGTCAAGGTCGAGGGGAACAAGAAGATCGACACGGAGGAGCTCGAGGGAGCACTGCGCGTCCGACCGAACACGATCTTCGATCCGGAGAAGGCCCGCAAGGGCATCGAGGAAGCGAAGAAGCTGTACGAGAAGAAGGGATATCTCGACGCGGTCATCGACTACCAGACGACCCCGGTCGACGAAGACGAGGTCGAGGTGACCTTCAAGGTCGACGAGAAGGAGCCGGTCCGCATCGACAAGATCGTGTTCGAGGGCAATCGCGCCTTCAGCGATCGTCAGCTCAAGAAGATCCTGGCCACCAAGGAGAGCTGGTTCCTCTCCTTTCTGACCGGCGCCGGGAATCTCGATCGCGAAGTGCTGCAGACGGATACCGAGCGACTCACCGCCTACTACTACGAGCATGGCTACATCGACGTTCGCGTCGACGACCCGATGATCGAGCGGGTGAAGGATGCGCTCCAGGTCACCTTCAAGATCGACGAGGGCAAGGTCTACGACTTCGGCAAGATCGAGATGGCCGGGGAAATCCTGCCGGATCTCGACATGGAGCACGTGAATCTCCACGCCGACGGCGGCGAGACCTTTCGGCCGAGCAAGCTGCGCGAGGACATCAACCTGCTGACCGAGGCGTACGGGGATCGCGGCTACGCCTTCGTCAACGTGACGCCCCAGACCGACATCCACCCCGACAGCCGGACCGTCGACGTCACGTACAAGGTCAATCGCGGACCGGAAGTCTACATCGACCGGATCGAGATCAGCGGCAACGTCAAGACCCGGGACAAGGTGATCCGCCGGGAGCTGGAGCTCCAGGAGCAGAAGCGCTTCTCCGGCTCGAAGCTGCGCCGCAGTCAGCAACGGCTGAAGCGCCTGGGCTTCTTCGAGGACGTCAACATCACCACCCGTAAAGCCGATCGCGACGATCGGCTCGATGTCATCGTCGACGTGAAGGAAGGGAGCACGGGCGCATTCTCGGCGGGGGCCGGCGTCAGCTCCGGCGAGTCGTTCCTGTTCAACGTCCGCCTGTCGGAGATCAATCTGTTCGGCCGCGGCCAACGCCTCGTGTTCAACGCCGACTTCGGGTCCATCCGGCGCAACATCAGCCTCAGCTTCACCGAGCCCTACTTCCTCGACACCAATCTCAGCCTCGGCGTCGATGCCTACAACTGGCAGTTGATCTTCGACGAGTTCACGCGCGGCGGTACAGGCGGCTCGATCCGGACACTGTACCCGTTCACGGCCCTGGGGTGGAACCAACTGTGGGGCGCCTCGCTGGTCGACACCCGCTTCGGGCTCGACTACCGCATCGAGCAGGCCGATATCAGTGACGTCGACGTGACGGCCGCCTCGGTGATTCGCGCCGAGCAGGGGACGAGCCTGACCAGCAGCATCACGCCGCGCGTCTACCGCGACACGCGAAACAGTCCCTTCGACCCAACGGACGGATCGCTGCAGGACTTCTCGATCGAGCTGGCCGGCCTGGGGGGCGACAGCAAGTTCGTCAAGTTCGAGTCGCGCACGCGCTGGTACCACCCGATCTGGAAGAGCCCGCGGCTCGGAGAGTTCACGTTCTCCACCGGGTGGACCTTCGGCTACGGGCTGGGCTACGGGGGCCAGCGGGATCTGCCGCTGTTCGAGCGCTATTTCCCCGGCGGCATCAACTCGGTGCGCGGTTACAGTGTCCGCTCGCTGGGCCCCCGTGTCCCCGTGTTCAGCCAGAACAAGGGATCGAACGATCGATGTCCGCTGGGCGACAACTTGTGCGGCCAATTGGTCCGGAACGACGTGATCGGTGGAAGCGAGCAACTGATCTTCAACAACGAGGTCATCTTTCCGCTCGTGCAATCGCTCGGTCTGAAGGGCGTGGTCTTCTTCGACGCCGGCCAGGCGTTCTCGGCGGCCGACGGGATTCAATTCAGCGGCATGCGCACCGCGGCCGGCTTCGGGCTGCGCTGGCTTTCACCCATCGGGCCGCTGCGAATCGAGATCGGCTTCCCGCTCAATCCACGAGTCGGCGACGACACGCAGACAGTGTTGTTCTCGTTCGGTGGACCACCGTAGACAAAGCGAATAGAGAGGAGGCAGCTCAATGAAGTTCTGGTATGCCGTGGCGCTGGCACTGACGGTGACGACGGCGACCTCGGTGTGTGCCCAGCAGGTCAAGATCGGCTACGTCGACCTGCAGCGAGCGCTGAACGAGTCGAACGCCGGCAAGAAGGCGAAGGAGCGCTTCAAGCAGCAGGTGGACAAGCTGCAGACGGACCTCAAGAAGAGGAAGGATGAGCTCGACACCCTCAAGGACCAGCTCGACAAGAAGTCGGCGGTCATGAAGGATGAGGAGCGCCGCAACATGGAGCTCGACTACCAGCGCAAGCTGCGAGATTTCGAGCGCAGCTACAAGGACTCCCAGGGCGAGCTGCAGATGAAGGACAACGAGCTGACGGCGGAGCTCCTCAAGGAGCTGCAGGTCGTGATCGAGGAGTTCGGCAAGAGCGGCGGCTACACGATCATCCTCGAGCAGTCGAACAGCAGCGTCCTCTACGGGGCGCCCCAGATCGATCTCACGGACCAGATCATCGAGGCGTACAACAAGAAGAAGGGACACTGACCCAGGGGCAGCCAGCGTGGGCGAAGTCCTGATTCACCCGACCGCGATCGTGGCGGAGTCGGCCGAGGTCGCGCCGGACGTGAGCGTGGGCGCCTACTCGATCGTCGGCGCGAAGGTCCGCATCGGAGCGGGCACCGTGATCGGGCCCCACGTCCTCATCGACGGCCATACGACGATCGGCGAGGAGAACCGCTTTTTGGCGTTCGCCTCCATCGGCGCGATTCCGCAGGATTTGAAGTACGCGGGCGAGGACAGTGAGCTCGTCATCGGCGATCGCAATCACATCCGCGAGTTTTGCACCCTCAATCGGGGCACCGCCGGCGGCGGAATGATCACCAGCGTCGGGGATGACAACCTGTTGATGAACTACGCACACGTCGCCCACGACTGCCGGATCGGGAATCGGAACATCCTTGCCAATGGCGTCCAGCTCGGTGGCCACGTCTCCATAGCGGACTGGGTGGTCCTCGGGGCGCTGACGGGCATCCACCAGTTTGTAAACGTGGGCGAATCGGCTATTGTCGGTGCGGGTTCGATGGTCTCCCAGGACGTGCCCCCGTTCTGCAATGCGACCGGCGACCGAGCTCGCCTGCACGGGCTCAATACCCTCGGTCTGAAGCGCAGGGGTTTCTCGTCCGAGACCACGACCGCACTCAAGCGAGCCTATCGGGTGATGTTTCAATCGCAGATCAAGGCGGCGGATGCGGTCGCGCGTATCCGCCGCGAGCAGCAGGGGGTACCGGAGGTGGAACGCTTCGTCCAGTTCATCGAGAGGTCGGAGCGCGGCGTTTGCCGCTAGCTGGCGGCACCCTCCCGGGCCTCGTGGGCACAGGCTCCAGGCGCGCCGCGGATCGGGCCGGCGGCTGACGGGAACATGGAACGCATCGGACTGATTGCCGGGAATGGGCGTTTCCCCGTCCTCTTCGCCGAAACGGCGCGGGCCGAGGGCCTCGCCGTCGTCGCGGTGGCGCACGAGGGCGAGACGGACCCCGAGATCGATGCCCATGTGGATCACGTCACGTGGATCAAGGTCGGCCAGCTCGACGCCATCGTGCGCGCCTTTCGGGCCCACGGGGTTCGGCGGGCCCTGATGGCGGGCGGCATCGACAAGGCCGCGCTGATGGAGCACTTCCAGCCGGACGAGCGCGGAACGCGCATGTTGGCAGGGCTGGAAACCTTCAGCGACGACACCCTGCTGCGCGGCGTGGCCGCGGAGCTCGAGGGGGAGGGGATCGAGATCGTCGAATCCACTCTCCTGTTGCCCTCCCTCCTGGCCCCCGAGGGCGAGCTCACCCGGTGCCGCCCCGACCCGTCGCAGTGGCGCGACATCGAGTACGGCATCACGGTTGCCAAGGGCATCGGGCGCTGGGACATCGGACAGACCGTGGTGGTGAAATCGGCCATGGTGCTAGCGGTTGAAGCGCTGGAAGGTACAAATGAGGCCCTGCGCCGGGGCGGCGCGCTCGGCCGCGGGCACGCCGTCGCGGTCAAGGTGAGCAAACCGGGACAGGACCTGCGCTTCGATGTTCCGGCGGTCGGCCCCGCCACGGTGGCCGTCTGCCGGTGGCGCCGGCATCTGCGTTCTTGCGCTGGAAGCCGGGAAGACGCTCTTGCTCGAGCGCGAGACCTTCCTGGCCGAGGCCGAAGCCGCAGATCTGGCAGTGGTCGGAGTTCGGGTCGATGTCGGATAAACGCCTGCGGGTCGGTGTGGTCGGGGTAGGCTACCTGGGGGCGTTTCACGCCGAGAAGTACGCGGCCCTCGATTCGGTTCGGCTCGTGGGCGTGGTCGACACGAGGGGCGAGCGGGCGGCCGAAGTGGCGCGACGGCTGAACACGCGCGCCTTTACTGACTATCGCGAGCTGCTCGGTAAGGTGGACTGCGCCAGTCTCGCCGTTCCGACGCCGCTTCACTACCCCCTCGCTGCGGCCCTGCTCGAGCGCGACGTCGACGTGTTGGTCGAGAAGCCGATAACCTCGTCGGCGGCCGAGGGAGAGGCGTTGGTCGCGCTGGCGGAAGCGCGTGGGCGCATTCTGCAGGTCGGACACCTGGAGCGCTTCAATCCCGCCATCCGGTCCCTGGCGGGCGTCATCACGCGGCCGCGTTTCATCGAGTGCCATCGCCTGGCCCCGTTCGTCGAGCGCGGCACCGAGGTCGACGTCATTCTCGATTTGATGATCCACGATCTCGACGTGATCCTCAGCGTCGTCCACTCCGAGGTCGAACGGGTCGAGGCCGTGGGCGTGCCGGTGCTGTCCGAGACCGTCGACATCGCCAATGCGCGGCTGCGCTTCGCCGACGGTGCGATCGCCAACGTAACCGCCAGCCGCGTGGCGATGAAGCGCGAGCGCAAGATCCGCTTCTTCCAAGCGGACGCCTATGTCTCTGTCGACTACGGCGACAAGCGCGTGCGTGTCTGCCGGCGCCTGCCGGCGCAAGCCGGCGACTTGCCGAGTATCGACGTCGAGGAGCACGGCTTCGCCGACGCCGATCCCCTCTTCGACGAGATCGAGGCGTTCGTCGACGCGGTGCGCACGCGCCGGCGGCCGCTGGTCGACGGCGCGACGGCCGTGCGGGCCCTGCAGGTGGCGGAGCGAATCCGTTCTTCCCTGGAGACCGGATGAGCGTGCCGCCGCTGCGCGTGCTGCTGGTGGCCGGCGAGGCGTCCGGCGATCTGCACGGCGCGGCTCTGGTTCGGGCGCTGCGGCGGCGGGTTCCCGACATCGAGGTTTCGGGGGTGGGCGGCGCGCACTTGAGGGCAGCCGGCATGGGGATCCTGGTCGAAACGGCCAGCGTCGCCACCATGGGCTTTACCGAGACGTTCGGGACGATCGGGCGTCTGCTCGCGGCGTATCGCCGGCTGGTCCGCTTCCTCGACGAGGAGAGGCCCCACCTGGTCGTGCTGGTGGACTATCCCGAGTTCAATCTGATGATCGCCCGGCAGGCCAAGCGGCGCGGCATTCGGGTCTTCTACTTCATCGGTCCCCAGGTGTGGGCGTGGCGTCGTCGTCGAGTCCGCAAGATCCGCCGCCGCGTCGACAAGATGGGTCTGGTCTTCCCCTTCGAGCCGGCGCTGTACGCGGGCAACGGGCAAAACCCGGCCGAGTTCATCGGTCACCCGCTGCTCGACGTCGCGCAGGCCGACGCGCGGCGCGAAGGAGACCAGACACCGGTACGGGCTGGAGCCGGAGCGCCCGACCCTCGTTCTGCTTCCCGGCAGCCGCAAGAAGGAGCTGCGCCTGCTGCTGGCGCCGATGTGTGCCGCGGCCGTGCGGTTGGCGGACGAGGGGTGGCAGTCGGTCATCGCCCTCGCTCCGGGACTGGAGCCGATGGATGTGCGGGCCGCTCTGGACGGCGTGCTGCCTCGGCTGCCGCTGGTGGCCGACGACACGTACAACCTGGTGGCGGCGGCGGACGCCGCGATCGTGGCCTCCGGCACCGCCACCCTCGAGACTGCGCTGTTGGGTTGCCCGATGGTGATCGTGTATCGTGTCTCTCCGCTCACCTATTGGCTGGCGCGCCGATTGGTGCAGGTGGACTGGATCGGCATGCCGAACATCGTCCTGCAGCGCTCGGTCTTTCCCGAGCTCATCCAAGACCAAGCGACCGCGGAGCGGATGGTGGCGGCCGTTCACGACGTCGTCTCGCGCCGCGGCGAGCTGACCGGCGCCCTGACCTCGCTGCGGGCCCGGCTCGGCGAGCCCGGCGCGGTGGAGCGCGCCGCGGATCTGGCGCTGGGGTTGGTGCGATGATTCCCGTCAACGCTCGCCGCCTTCTGGCCTATCTGCGGCCCTACCTCTGGCCGTACTTCGTCGGTGCCATGGTCTGCATGGTGCTGTTCAGCGCCACCAACGGCGTCATGCCGTTTCTCGTTCGCTTCATCTTCGACGACATCTTCACCGGCAAGAACATGCGCATGCTGGAGCTGCTGCCTGCCGCCGTGCTCGTGACCTTTCTGGTGCGGGGCGTGCTGCAGTACGGGAGCGACTACCTGGGAGACTATGTCGGCAACCGCATCGTCACCGATCTGCGCAATCGGACCAACGATCACATCCAGCACCTGTCCCTGTCCTTCTTCAACCGCAACGCCACCGGGACCATTCTGTCGCGGGTCTCCAACGACGTGTTCGTCGTCGGCAACGCCTTGACCGACGTCGTCGCTTCGCTGTTGCGGGACAGCGTG
Organism: uncultured bacterium; assembly: GCA_963721115.1. Lineage (GTDB taxonomy): Bacteria > Desulfobacterota > Binatia > HRBIN30 > CADEER01 > CAVRIA01. The sequence continues at coordinate 102,394 of CAVRIA010000005.1, read as the reverse complement.
TCCCTCATCGTGCTGGTCGTCGTCGCCTTCTGGAACGACTGGCTGCTGTCGCTGATCGCGTTCGTGGCGTTTCCCGCCTCCGTGGTGCCGATCATCCGGCTGTCGAAGAAGCTGCGCCGCTTCGCCCGCAAACGCCAGACGTCGCTCGGCACCTTGACGGCGCTGCTGCAGGAGACGGTACAGGGAAACCGCGTGGTCAAGGCCTTCGGCATGGAGGAATACGAGAAGCGGCGCTTCGCCGAGGAGAGCGAGGGCCTCTTCCGCCTCGCCATGAAGGTCGTGCGCATCCGCGCCGTCACCACGCCGATGCTGGAGACCCTCGCCGCCTTCGGCATCGCGGGTGTCGTCTGGTACGGCGGCTACAGCGTGATCACGGGCGGAAGGACGCAGGGGCGCTTCCTCGCCTTTCTGACGGCCCTCTTTCTTCTCTACGATCCGTTCAAGAGACTCGGCAAGACGAACACCATCATCCAGCAGGGGCTGGCGGCGTCCGACCGGGTGTTCGAGGTGCTGGATACCGAACCGGACGTGGTGGACCGGCCGGGGGCGCGGGTGCTGACGGACGTCCGGCAGGGAATCGAGTTCGACTCGGTCACGTTCCGCTACGACCACGAGCCCGTCCTGATCGACGTCGATCTGTCGATCCACCGCGGCGAGGTCGTCGCCCTGGTCGGACCGAGCGGCGCCGGGAAGAGTACGCTGGCCGATCTGGTGCTGCGTTTCTACGATGTCGAGGGCGGTGCCATTCGCATCGACGGGACGGACATCCGCGAGCTGACCCTCACGAGTCTGCGCGCCCAGATCGGACTCGTCACCCAGCACACCTTCCTGTTCAACGATACCGTCAAGAACAACATCGCGTACGGCGCCATCGATCGGAGCATGGACGCCATCGTGCAAGCGGCGCAGGATGCCTACGCGCACGAGTTCATCACCGAGCTGCCGGACGGCTACGACACCATGGTCGGCGAGCTCGGTCTGCGCCTGTCGGGCGGGCAGAGACAGCGCATCGCGATCGCCCGGGCGCTGCTGAAGAACGCCCCTCTCCTCGTTCTCGACGAGGCGACGTCGGCGCTCGACAACGAATCGGAGCGGCTCGTCCAGCAGGCGCTGGAACGCCTGGTGGAGGGCCGTACGACTCTGGTGATCGCGCACCGCCTGTCGACGATCCGCTCCGCCGACCGCATCGTCGTGCTGATGAAGGGGCGGATCGTCGAGCAGGGGACACACGAGCAGTTGCTCGCCCTCAACGCGGAGTATCGCAAGCTGCACGATCTGCAGTTCGCCGCTCCGTCCTCGATGCTGAACTGACACGGCGCCCGGATCTGCGCATGGACGAGCCGAGAGTGGCCGCAGAGGCGCCGCGCCGCCGCTGGCCGAGGTGGCACAAGTCGCTGCTCAGGTCGATCGCTCCCCTGGCGCCGCCAGTGGTCAACGCGGCCCTGAGCGCCCTGTTCCGCACCCTGCGCGTCCGCCTCGTGGACGAGGAGGATCTCTTCTCGCGCTGGGCGCGCGGGGAGAAGGTCATCGTCGCCTTCTGGCACAACCGGATGCTCATGATGCCGTTGGCGGCCAGGGGCCAGCGGGTCTGCATTCTCGTCAGCCTGCACCGCGACGGCGAGATTGCCACCCGTGCCCTGTCCCGCCGGGGCATCCACGTGGTGCGGGGCTCGGTGACGCGCGGCGCCGTGGCCGGCTTCAAGCGCTTGCTCGCCGAGTACCGCAACGGCTACAGCCTCGCGGTGGTGCCGGACGGCCCGCGCGGTCCGCGCTACGCGGCGAAGCCGGGCGTGATCCATCTGGCCCGGGCGACCGGTGCTCCCGTCTTTCCCGTCACCTTCGCGGCCAGCCGCGCCGCGCATCTTCGCAGCTGGGACCGTCTGATCATCCCGCTGCCGTTCGCCCGGGTCGCCATCGTGTTCGGCCAGCCTCTGTACGTCGATCGGCACGCCGCGGAGGAGCAGCTGGAGGAATGCCGCTGCACTCTGGAGACGCGGTTGAACGAGCTGGGACGTGCCGCCGAGTCGAAACTTGCCGGTTGAACGGAGACTCGCCACGCGGGCGGCCTACGCCGCGTACGACGTAGCCGGAGTGCTGGCCGCGTTGCTGAGCGTTCCCGCCTTGCCGTTCCTGTTGCTGCGTGGCCATGGTCACGGCGCCGCGGAGCGCCTGGGTCGGCTGCCCCGCCCGGCGCGGGAGCTGCGCGCTCCCGTCTGGATTCACGCCGCCTCCGTCGGCGAGGTACGCTCGGCCGCCCCGCTCGCCGCGGAGCTGCGCCGACATCGGCCCGGGACGCCGATCCTCGTCTCGACGACGACCGTCACCGGGCGCGAGGTGGCGCGGACCGATCTCCGCCCCGACGCCGTCACCTTGCTCCCCCTGGACGCCCTGCGCATCGTCGATCGGGCCATGCGGCGGCTGCGACCGCGCTGTCTGATCCTGGTGGAGCTCGATCTGTGGCCCGGTCTCCTGCGCGCGGCGCATCGGGGGAACGTCCCCGTCGTGGCGGTGAGCGGACGGCTCTCCGAGCGCTCCCTGCGGCGCTATCGCCGGGCGGCGGCGCTGTTTCGCGGCGCCGTCGGCCACGTCTCCGCCTTCGGCATGCAGACCGAGGAGGACGCCGCCCGCGTCGTGGCGCTTGGTGCGGCACCGGACCGCGTACGGGTCACGGGCAGCCTCAAGGCCGCTGCCCCCGCGGAACCGCCCGCGGCGCCGCCGGCTGGTGGGCTCGACGGGCGCCGCGTCCTGATTGCGGCGAGCACGCAGCCGGGCGAGGAGAGGTTCGTTCTCGAGGCGTGCGCGGACCTGTGGGAGCGCCACCCCGACCTCGTGCTGATCCTCGCCCCGAGGCGTCCGGAGCGCTTCGGTGAAGTCGACCGGCTGGTCGCGGCCTGCGGCTTGCGCTATGAGCGCCGCAGCGCCATGCGGGGACCGGTTCACTCGGATACGCGCGTGCTGCTCCTCGACAGCGTCGGCGAGCTGGTGCGCTTCCTCCCCCTCGCTTGGGGAGTCTTCGTCGGCGGGACGGTCGCGCCACTCGGTGGCCACAACGTTCTCGAGCCGGCGGCGCACGGCAAGGCGGTGGCCTTCGGGCCGCACATCGAGAAGGTGGAAGCGGCGGCGCGAGCCCTGTGTGACGCGAATGCGGCGGCGCTCGTGCGGGCGCCGTCCGAGCTGAGCGCCGTCTGGCGGCAGCTTCTCGTCAGCCGCGAAGCGGCCGCCGCGGTCGGGGCGCGGGCGCTGGCAGCGACGCGGCAGTCCAGCGATGTGGTCGCGCGCACCTGGGCCCTGCTCGAGCCGTGGCTCGGAGGTGACGGATGAGCCGCAGCGAGCACTTTCTCGAGGCCGTATGGCAGCGGCGCGGCCTGGCCGGCCGCGTGGGCTATCTCGCGCTGCGCCCGCTCAGCGAGGTATTCGGCGCCGCGGTCGGCCTGCGCAACCTCGCCTACCGGATCGGCCTCCTGCGCGTGTGCCGGGCCGAGCTGCCGGTGATCAGCATCGGCAATCTGTCGGTGGGAGGCACCGGCAAGACGCCGTTCACGCTGTGGCTGAGCCGCAGCCTCGCGGCGCGCGGCCTGCGGGTCGGCATTCTGTCGCGCGGGTACGGGGGCACGGCTTCCGGCGTGACGATCGTCTCGCGCGGCGAGGGACCGGAGGTGGACGTCGGTACGGTCGGTGACGAGGCGGTCATGATGGCCAAGAGCTTCGCCGGTCCGGTGGTGACCTCGCCGCGGCGCATCGCCGGCGCGAAGGCGCTGGCGGAGCTGGGGTGCGACGTCGTGGTGCTCGACGACGGTTTTCAGCATCGCGCCATCGCGCGCGACTTCGACATCGTCCTGCTCGACGGCCGGCGCGGTCCCCTGTTGCCCGCCGGACCCTTGCGGGAGCGCCCGCGCGCCTTGCGCCGCGCCGATGCCGTGGTGCTCAACGACCACGCGGGGGCGCCGCTGGAGCGTGCGCCGCAGGCGGCGAAGGTCGCGCTCTGGTTCCACATGCGCCTGGAGCCGGTGGGCGTCGTGGAGGCGGTCGGGCGACGCTGGGAGGAGCGCTCGCTCGGAACCCTGGCGGGCAGGCGAGTGGCGGCCGTCGTCGGCGTCGCCCAGCCGGAGAGCTTCTACGCGCTCCTGCATCGGTGGGACGCCGTGATCGAGGAGGTGTTCGAATTCCCCGATCACCATCGCTATACGCAGACGGACTGGCAGAACATCGCGCGTCGCAGTCATCAAGTCGACCTGGTGGTGACGACCGAGAAGGATCTGGTCAAGCTCGAGGCCTTTCCCTTTGCAACCGGCAAGCTCGTTGCGCTACGCATAGAGCCTCGAGTGAACGACGGCGACGGCCTGATTCGCGCGATCCTCGCCAAGACGGGTCTGGGGGCGCGTGCGGGAGGGATGAACGATGGCGATAAGCCCCGAGCTGCTGGAGATTCTGGCATGCCCGAAATGCAAGGGTGACGTGCGGTTGAACGAGACACAGGAAGGCCTGGTGTGCGAATCCTGCAAGCTCCTGTATCCGATCAAGGACGACATCCCCGTGATGTTGATCGACGAGGCCGTGCGACTCGAGTCCTGATCTCGTCGAGCCGCGGGCCGACGCCGCGAGGTCGGCATGGCGCTCGGTGATCTGCCGCGCGACTTCGAGCTGGTGCGCGAGGGGCGGTCGCGCTTTGCCGTGCGCCGCGACCTGCGCGAGGCCCTGCTGCCGTTGCTGCGCCGTTGGGTGGCGGGGGCGCTTCCCGCCGCCCGAGATCTCGTCGGTGGGCGCGGCGGCGCGGGGGCGTTCGACATCGGCCTCGATCTCTCGGTCGTCCTCCGGCCGTACCGCCGCGGTGGGCTGATCGGACGCTTCAATCACCATCTGTACCTCGGCTTCCGGCCGCGCCCGTTGCGCGAGCTTCGCGTCACCGAGGCACTGCGCGCCGCCGGCGTTCCGACGATCGAGCCGCTCGCGGCCGCCGTGCACTGGGTCCTGCCCGGATGCTACCGGGGCGCCCTGGTGAGCCTCGAGGTACCGCTCGCGGTGAACCTCTGGCGCTACCTCTGCGAGGTGGAGCCCGCGGAGCGAGAGCGCGCCTGCTCGACTGCCGCGATGGCGACCCGCCGCCTGCACGACGCCGGTGCCGTCCATCCGGACCTCAACCTGCAGAACTACCTGGTGCGCCGCGGAACCTCCGGCCGCGAGGTCATGATCATCGATTTCGACCAGGTCCGCCTCGCTTCCGTCTCCGCGCGCGACCGCCAGGCGGCGTTCGCCCGACTGTGCCGATCGATTCGACGCCTGGACCCGCAATCGGCCGTGTTGACGCTGGGCTGCGTCGAGGCTCTGCGGACGATCGAGCTCGAGGAGTGACGGCCTCAAGCGTTCGCGTTCCGCGCGCGCTCGAAGAGCACGCACAGGGTGTGAGCGTAAAGGTTGAGGTAGTGCTCGCGCACCGGATGGCGCAGGTGCCTCGCGGCGCGCACCAGCGCCGCGCGATGCTTCTCGACCACCCGCATCTCGACGATGCGGAGCGGGTGCCGTTCGGCCATCGCCTCGCAGAAGCGAATCGCCTCCGACAGGCCGAAGAACCACTTGTGCCGGTCGGCGGGCGGCGAAGCCGGCAGGCCGTAGTGGCCGATCGCGCCCTTGCCGCGCCGTACCGGGCGTCGCGCGTTGGTCCAGCAGTTCGGCAGCGAGATGAGCAGGTGTTTGCTCGTCACCCGAACCAGCTCTGCGAAGGTGCGGTGCAGGCTGTCGAGATGCTCGAGCACGTCGGAGCAGAGCACCACGTCGAAGCTCGCGTCTGCGAAGGGCAGCCGCGCCGTCGTCTCCAGGTCCACGGTCAGATCGGGGTTCCCACCCACGTCGATGCCGACGTAGTCGAGGTCCGGTCGAAGCGTCTTGAGCGTGCGTTGGTCGCAGCCGACGTCCAGGACCTTGCCGGCGAGAACCCGTTCGAACCTGCCGGCGAGATAGCGGATGCGATCGGCGCGGGTGGAAAAGTCGGCCAGATCGACGACAGGGCTCATCGCGCCTCTCCGCCGAGGGAGGCCGCGTGGCGCCGGCGTTTCTTCTCCGCCGCCACGGCTTCGAGCAGGGCGGCGCTGTCGGCTGCGGTGCGCTCCTGCGGGAAACGCTCAGCCAGGAGGCGGCTCTCGCGCGCGGCGCCGCTCCGGCGCTCGGCGTCGCTCCAGAAGACGAGCTCGCGATAGAGTGCTTCGGCCGCGGCGGGCGCCGCGATCACGGACCCGTGGCGGCCCGGGTCGATCAACTCGCTCGCCCCGTTGGCGCTCGTCGTGACGACCGGCAGCCCGCAGGCGAGCGCTTCCAGCGTCGAGTTGGCGAAGGGATCGTAGCGGGTCGGAAGCGCGTAGATGTCCGATGCTCCGAAGCACGCCTCGGCGTCGCGCCGCCCGCCGAGAAAGCGGACCGCCGCCGCGATGCCGTTGCGCTCGGCCTGCCGTTCGAAGTGGTGGCGCTGCGAGTCGTAGCCGACGACCAGGAGGCGGGCGCGCGGGCAGACGCGGAGGAAGGCGGGGAACACCTCCAGCAGCGGTGCCAACCCCTTGCGGGAATACCCCGTGCCCAGAAACAGGACGACCAGGTCTCCGTCCGCGAAGCCGCAGTCCTTCCGCAGCGCGGCCCCCTGCCGGCGCCGCTCCGGGTGGAAGCGCTGCAGGTCGACCCCGTTGTAGATCACGGTCACCCTGTCCTCGGGCACGGCGTGGCGCTGCATGACGTCCTTCTTCACCATCCGCGAGTTGGTGACAACCGCGGCGTAGGCGCCAGGGGCCAGGCCGCGCCGCTCGATGTCCAGAACGACCCGATCGCGAAGTCGATCGAGCCACCCGCGCCGCCGCCTCGCTCCGCCGTTTCGGCTCAGCTCGAGATAAGTGGCGTGGCAGCCCCCGCCCAGGCGAATGACGTCGTGCGTCCAGGTCCTGCCGAGCGAAAAAACCACGTCGTAGGCGGCGCTCGCGACGTGCCGCTCCACGGCGCGGGCGAATGCCCAGGTCCGCCAGGCACCGCCGAGGGACGGCGGGCGCAGCACGGCGAACTCGACCTCGGGGCGCGGGGGTGCCTCATGGCTGCGGCAGACGGCGGTGACGGCATGGCCCCTCTCGACCAGGTGGGCGGCCAGCTGGTCGAGGTAGCGCTCGGTGCCGCCGGTTCCGCTCTGGCGCAAGTGGACGAGGGCGACCCTCATGCGCCGCCCTTCTCCGGCTTTTCGGCGACGACGACCAGCCCCTTGCTGAAGAGCAGATGGCGCGACAGGGCGAGCCTGGCCAGATCGCGTTCGACGTCCGGCGGCGCCGCCGGACGCCCGCGCCGCAGCCGCCGCCGCCGGCCGCTCCACAGGGCGTAGCGCGTGGCGAGCCAGAGTAGCGGCCAGAGCGGGCTCAAGAGAATGGAGCTCGAGCTCAGCCGGGTGGTCTGCAGTCGCTCGATCCGCATGCCGGTGACGCGCAGGATGTAGCGCAGCCGGAAGACGTCGATCAGGTAGGCGTGCCCGTGATAGAGGCGAGCGCCGTCCAGGCCGCGCAGGGTGGTCACCTCGTTGATGAAGCCCTGCTTGAGCAGGCGCTGGCCGGTGAGAAAGGCGCTGAGGCGGGCGCCGAGGTGGAGGATGTTCGGCGTGGTCAGCACCAGCGTCCCGCCGGGCCGTAGGACGCGCGAGCACTCGCGCAGGAACGCGGTCTGGTCCTCGAAGTGCTCGATGCCCTCCATTGACACCACCGCGTCGAAGCTGCCGTCGCGAAAGGGCAGCGGTGCGCAGGCGTCGGCGACCACTCCCCGGAAGGCGTCTCGCGGGAAGAGGTCGACCTCGACCACGCGGCAGCCGAGCGCGGCGGCGCCTTCGCGGATCGGTCCTCCGCCCGACGGGATGTCGAGCACCAGAGCGGGGGCTCGTTCGCGAAGAACGCGCAGCACCTCTGCGTTCACCCCTCTCATCATCGCCTTTCGGAGAACGGGCGCATCGCGGACCTGACGCGAGGCGCCGGTGGGGATCGACTCGGTTCGGCGCGGATGGGTCGATCGATGCGGACCTATGCCACGAGCAGCGGACGCGCGGCAAGTTGCGCGGCCAGCGCCGGCCGGTTAGAGGAGGTCCTCACCCCGTGACACCCTGCAACCGGCCCGCGTGCCCGTCGCAACGATGACCGAACCCGCGCAGCGGCTCTGCCTCGCCCAGGTCGATTCGGAGATGGGCTACTCGGGCGGGGAGGTGCAGGTCTTCCTCATGATCGAGGGTCTTCGCGCGCGCGGGCATCGCTGCGTGCTCTTCTGCCCGCCCGCCAGCCGCTGCGAGCGGGAAGCGCACCGCCGCGGCATCGAGACGGTGGCGGTGCGCATGCGCAACGACCTCGACCTGCCCGCGATCCCGACGCTGGCGCGCGGCCTGCGGCGCGCCGGCGCCGACCTCGTGCACGTCCACACCGGGCGCGCCAACTGGCTGGGCGGATGGGCGGCGAGGGTGGCCGCCCTCCCCGCGGTCGCGACCAGGCGGATGGACCGCGACGTGAAGCGCGGCTGGCACACGCGCCTGGTGTACCGGCACCTGACCCAGGCGGTGGCCGCCATCTCACCCGCCGTGGCCGACGGCCTGCGCCGGGCGGGCGTGCCGGCCGAGCGCGTGCGTCTGATCTACGAAGCGGTCGATCCGGCTCGGATCGAGCCGCGCCGGGGACGGGACGAGACGCGTGCGAGCCTCGCGGCGGGAGACCGAGACCGGATCGTGCTCTGCCTGGCCTCGGCCGTGCCCCGCAAGGGCCTGGACGTCCTACTCGACGCCCTTTCGTTGCTCGCCGCGGAGGGCTTGCGTCCGCTTGCGTGGATCGCCGGCGACGGTCCCGAGAGGGCCGCCCTCGAGGCGCAGGCCGCGCGCCTGGGACTGATGGGGCAGGTGCGCTTTCTCGGCGAGAGGGCGGACGCCGCCGACCTCCTCGCCGCCTGCGACGTGTTCGCGATGCCGTCCCGCCGCGAAGGACTCGGCGTCGCCGCGCTGGAAGCCATGGCGGTAGGCCGTGCCGTGGTGTGCAGCGCCGTCGGCGGCCTGCGCGACTCGGTCGTGCCGGAGCGCACCGGGCTGCAGGTTCCACCCGGCGACGCCAGGGCGCTGGCAGACGCTCTTGGCCGCCTCCTGCGCGATGACGCGCTGCGCGCGCGGCTCGGCGCCGCCGGCCCGGGGCGGATCGGCGAGGGCTTTCTGGCCGAGCAGATGGTCGGTGCCTACGAGGCGCTCTACTTCGAGGTCCTGCGTGCATGGCGCGCTCGCTGACCGGCCGGCCTCGGTCAGCCGGCGCTGGCGCTGACGACCAGGCGCCGGCCGTAGACCGACTGGCGCGTCATCGCCTGGGTCCAGAAGAGACGCTCCTCTTCGTTCCTCGCTGCCCGACGTCTGGAACGGCAGTAGAGGAGCTGGGGGACGCCGAGCGGCAGCTCGTACAGATGGCGCGGCTTCCTCTCGGGCACGTCGTGCAGGCGAATGTCGCGGAAGCCCTGCAGCCACAGGATCAGGTAGAGCTGCGGGAACGACCAAGGGGTCACGTGCATGTGCGTCCCGCGCTCGATGCGGCCAGCCAGAGACGGAAAGCCGGGAAAGAACCCGCGCAGGAGATACTGCAGGCGCGCGTCCGGAAACCACACGTTGGGCGTGGTGAGGATCAGCAGACCCGGGGCCGCGAGGTGGCCCCGCACGCTCGCCAGGAAGGTCGCCGGGCTGGCGAGGTGCTCGAGCCCCTCGCAGGAGACCACGCATTCGTAGGCGGGCAGCTCGCGCGGTACCCCCTGCTCGAGGTCCGCGGAGAGGAAGGTCCGATAGCCGGGCGGCTCGGCCGCGAAGAAGTCGATGCCGTCGACGTCGGCCTCGTAGGCGAGCTCGGCCCGCAGCCAGCCGGAGCCGGAGGGGGCGTCCAGGATCGAGCGCGGCCGGGCTCGGTTGACGATCTGCGCTACGACCGGCTGGTACGGTTTCGGCCGGGGCGATATGCGAGGGCTCGGCATCGCGCTGCGGCGACCATAGCCGAGGCCACGGCAGCGGGGAAGGGAAGTCGCAGGGCGGGGAGGATCGACGATTGAGCGAGAGATCCGAAGACGGCACTCCACGATCTGGGCTCAGCGCCTGTGTCATCGCTCGCGACGAGGCCGACCGCATCGGTGATTGTCTCGCCTCGCTCGCCTGGTGCGACGAGATCGTCGTCGTCGATTCGCATTCCTCCGACCGCACGCGCGAGATCGCCGCCGCGGCCGGAGCGCGGGTCCTGGAGCGCGACTGGCCCGGGTACGCCGCTCAGAAGAACTTCGCCACCGCGCAGGCGGCGCACGACTGGGTGCTCTGCATCGACGCGGACGAGCGCGTCTCTCCGCCGCTGCGGGCGGAGATCGAGGTCCTGCGGGAGAGCGGCTTCCCCACGGCCGCGGGCTTCGAGATCTCGCGCCGGACCTTCTATCTCGGCCGCTGGATTCGACACGGGACGTGGTTTCCGGACTGGTCGGTGCGTCTCTACGATCGCCGCCGCGGCGCCTGGAAGAGCCACCGCCGCTCACGCCGTGCACGAACGCGTCGAGCTCGACGGCCGGTCGCGCCGCCTGCGCCACTCGCTGCTGCACGTCCCCTACCGCTCGTTCGCCGATCACTTGCGCACCATCGACCACTATACGACGCTCATCGCCGAGGGGCTGCACGCCAGCGGCCGGCGGGCGCGCACGACCGACCTGGTGCTGCGTCCGCCCGCCGGGTTCCTGCGCTTCTACGTCTGGAAGCTCGGCTTTCTCGACGGCTGGCGCGGACTCCTTCTCGCCTATCTGCACGCCCACTACGTCCGCATGAAGTACGCGAAGCTCCTGGTGCTCGAGCGCGGGCGTGCCGGAAGCGGCTGACGGACGGGCTCATGGCGGCGCAGGGCGCGAGTTCGCGCCGCGCCTTGCGCGCCAAGGGATCGGCGCTCCGGTCGACGATGCGCTGCCACGCGTCGTCCGCGTCCCAGTGCCAGCCGGCGGCGTCCAGGTAGGCTTCGAAGTAGGGGCGGAGCCGTTGGTCGCCGCCGAGGGCGACGAAGATCCGCACCCACTGACGCTCGACGATGCGGCGGCCGATGCGCTGGCGGCGCCGCATGCCGTCGAGGTCGATCAGCGTCCACTTCCGGCCGTCCCAGATCAGGTTCTGCGGGTGGAGGTCGCCGTGGTAGACGCGGTGTCGATGCATCTCGGCCATGAAGCGCGGTAGAGCGTCGAAGGCGTCGTGCGCGACGGCGTGCCGCTCGTTCCACAGCTCGGTCAGCGAGTCGCCGCTGACGAACTCCGCGACCAGCAGCGCCTGCGTCACCCGGCCCCAGGAGCGCAGCTCGATCGCCAGCAGGGGACGCGGCGTGTGCAGCGGTAGCAGACGCTCGTACCAGTCGGCGCTGCGCACGGCGCGCGAGCGGCGGAAGCGGTCCTTGAGAGCGCCGCCGGGTCCGTACAGCTTCACCAGCAGATCGCCGTAGCGGTAGACGCGGCGCGGGCGGATCTCGTGTGCGTCGGGAACCCGGCGTCTCTCCAGCCATTCGGGGACCCTGTCGAGCAGGCCGGCCGGGAGATCGCCGTACTGAAATCCGCTCGCACATCGCGGGTGCAGCAATCCCGTGCCCGGAGCCAGCCTCTCGAGCAGGGCGCGCAGGGCGGGCCCGCGGCGTCGGCCGGCGCGGCTACCGCCCCCGGCCATGACCACTTGGGGCCGCCCGGCGGCGCGGGTGCGAGACGCTCATGCGAGCACGCTCTCGTACAGCCGCAGCACGCGATCGACCATGTCGTCCTGCGAGTAGCGGCGCAGTACGTGCTCGCGGCCCATGCGCCCGCACTCTCGGGCGAGCCCGGGATCGCGCAGGAAGCGCTCGACGGCTTCGGCCACCGCCTGCGGCCGATCCGGCGGCACCAGCAGCCCGGTGCGACCGTCTTCGATCAGCTCGCGCACGGCTCCGTCGTCGGTGGCGACGACCGCGCGCGTCATGGCGAGGGCCTGGATGAGCGCCTGCGGCACGCCCTCCATGCCGGAGGACGTGGAGACCACCACGTCGGCGCCGTTCAGAACGGCCCGCACGTCCTCGACGTGCCCGAGCAGATGAACCCGATCTCCCAGGTCCAGATCGCGCGCCATCGATTCGATCGCCTGCCGCTGCGATCCCTCGCCGGCCAGCACGCAGTGAACGTCGCGGCTCCGGCGCAGCTGCTCGACGGCGCGGAGCAGGATGTCGTGCCGCTTCTTCTGCCGCAGAACCGCGACGGACGCGACAAGTGTCGCGCCTGGAGGAATCGCCAGTCGCTCGCGCAGCTCCTCCGGCCGCGGCTGCGGCCGGAAGAACTCCGTGTCGATGCCGGTGGGGATCGACACGACGCGCTGCGCCGGCAGCCCGAGATCGGCGACCAGCCGTAGGCGGACCGCCTCGCCGGTGGTGATGACGGCGTCGGGCATACGGTGCACGAAGTTCAAGGGGTGGCGGCGGATCGGGATCGAGACGTGCCGCGTGCGGACGAGCGCCACTCCGGTCAGCTTGGCCGCGAAGGCGCCGATCCAGGCGTCGATCGAGCTGTGCGTGTTCACGACGTCGGCCTTCTCTCCGCGCAGGATGCGGCTGAGCGCGGCGATCGCGGCGAGGTCGAAACCGTTGCGCATGCGCAGCGCGTGGACGGGAAGCCCGGATTCGCGGGCCCGTCCGAGGAGGCGGCCCTCGGGACGAGCGACGACGACGACGCGATGACCGCGCGCCGCGACGCCGCGCGCCTCGGCGACGATGCGGATCTCCTGCCCGCCCCAGCCCTTCGAGCACTCCGTGTGTACGACGGTCAGCCGTCTGCCCGCGGCTCGGTCGGGGCGGTCCGCCGCGGCAGCGGCCGACCGGCTTGACGCCGTCATCTCGCTCTCCGGTCGGCGACTGCGCACGACCAGCGAGCGGGATCGACGTCGGCGTGCGGCACCCGCCAGCGCAGCAGCTTGTAGCGCAGCTTGCCGAGCCGAGTCATCTTCTTCGCGCCGAAGGCGACGTGCGGAACGAGACGGCTCAGCCGGCGGTACAGATCGAGCTTTCGCCCGCGATGCGCGAGCGCCGCCTCGCGTCCCGCGCAGAATTGTGCCCAGGCGATCGAGCCGCACAGACCGCAGGCGCCGAAGTGCTCCGACAGCAGGACGTCCTCCAGGAACACCCGCAGCGGTCCGTCGGTGCGCGTGAGAACGTCGTGCATGGCGACGATCGCCCCGTCGGCCAGGAACGGCGTGAACAGGGTGAGGTCGGACTTCGCCCCCGCGTACGAGTGGTCGCCGTCGATCCACAGCAGGCGCAGGCGGCGGTTCCACGTCTTGGCCAGCTCCGCGGCGTAGGTCTGGTGGAACTCGACCGAGGTGGCGACACCGCACCTGTCTAGGTTCGCCTGGAGATCGGCGCGCGACGTGCTGGGACCGTCGCTGCGCCACTGAACGAAGGGGTCCACCGCGACGACGCGGGCACCGCCGGCCAGCGCGGCCGCCTTGCTCAACACCACCGTCGACTTGCCCTGGAAGGTGCCGATCTCGAGGATGTCGCCGTCCGCCGTGGGGCAGGCCCCCAGCAGGGCGAGGAAGCGTACCTCGCGGTCCGCCAGGTAGCCCCCGAGCGTCCTCGCGGTCGCGACCAGCTCTTCGGACAGCCGGTCCAGCTCTGCGGGTGGCGTCAACACTGTCGGTCTTCCTTTCGAGTCCGTTCCTTACACGCTTTCGCACCGACCGGCCAAGGCGGGCCCTTGGGGCGGGCGGATGGAAAAGTGGGCGCATCTCGATTAGACACAACCCTGGCATGCGGCTGTTTCCCAACGTGTACAGGCGGCGCGCCCGTATCCTGGAGGAAGTGGGGGACGGCAAGATCCTCGATGTCGGATGCGGGCGTCGCAAGCTGCCGGGCGCGGTCGGGATCGACCGCCGCCGGCGCGAGTCGGTGCCCGCCGAGCGGCAGCTCGACATCAACCACGATCTGCTGGATTTTCCGTGGCCGATCCCCGACGACTCGTTCGACTTCGTGCACTGCTCGCACGTCCTCGAGCACCTGCCGCCGACCGCCACCGTGGTCGAGGAGATGTACCGGGTGCTCAAGCCGGGCGGCCGGCTCTTCATCGTCTGCCCGCACTTCTCCTGGGTGGAGGCGTACCGGCACTTCGAGCACTGCCACTTCTTCAGCCTCGGCTCGTTCGACTACTTTCAGAACCAGACCGACTACTACAAGGCGAACTTCCGGATGCTTCGCCGCGAGCTGTTCTTCGACGACATCTCGTACGCTCTCGGGATCGGCTTCGTGGCCAACTGGTTTCCGCGCGCCTACGAGCGGCACTTCGCCTTCGTCTTTCCCGCATCCCAGTTCTGCGTGCTCCTCGAGGCGGTCAAGTGAGAGGTGCCGGGCCGCAGAGGGCTGGCGGTCGCGGGGCGGCGGGCGGTAAGCGGTGATTCCGGCGCGGCGCATCCTCATCGTCCTGCACGGCGCGATCGGCGACGTCGTCCGGGCGCTGCCGCTGCTCAACCGCGTGCGCCGTGCCTATCCGGATGCGCACATCGCCTGGGCCGTCGAGCCGGCCGCCTCGCCATTGCTGGCCGATCATCCGGCCCTCGACGAGCGGATCGTCTTCGACCGCTCCCGCGGCGCCGCTGCGTTCGTCGAGTTCCTGCGCCGCGTGCGCCGCTACGGAGCCGACCTGACTCTCGACCTGCAGCGCCATCTGAAGAGCGGCGTCGTCAGCCGCGCCTCCGGCGCTCCGGTACGGGTCGGCTTCCATCGGCGCAACACGAACGAGGGCAACTGGGTCTTCAACAACCGGCACCTGCCGCCGGTGCCGCATCGAAGCTCGAAGCTCGAGCACTACCTGCTGTTCGCGGAGCGGCTCGGGCTGCCGGCCTCGCCGATCGAGTTCGGCCTGCGCGCCAGCGGTGCCGAGGAGGCTGCGGCGGACTCGCTGCTGTCGGGCGTCGCCCGACCCTTCGCGGTGCTGTTCGTCGGCGCCAGCTGGGAGAGCAAGACGTGGCTGCCGGAGCCGACCGCCGCCACCGCCGAGGGGCTGGCCCGGCGCGGTCTCGGCGTGGTGCTGGTTGGCAGCCCGGCGGAGGCGCCGCTCGCCGCGGAAGTGGCGCGCCGTGCGGGGGCGCCGCTGGTCGACCTGGCGGGCAAGACCACGCTGCGCGAGCTGATCGCGATCCTCGGCCGCACCGCCCTGGCGCTGGGACCGGACTCGGGTCCGATGCACCTGGCCGCGGCGATGGGCACGCCGGTGGTATCGCTGTTCGGAGCCACCAGCCCCGACCGATCGGGGCCGCACGGCTTCGCGTCGCTCGTCATTCGCGGAGCGACGCCCTGCAGCCCGTGCTACCTGCGGGTCTGTCCGATCGGGCGCCTGTGCATGCAGCGGATCACTCCGGCGATGGCTCTGGAAAAGGCCGAGGTAGCGTTGGCTATGGCTCCGCAGCGGGTGGGGAAGGCGGCGACTTGAGCGCTTGCCGCACCGCGGCTTGCGGCTCGGATCGGCTTGTGATTGCCTCGCCTCGCTCGGCGCGACCACCGCGCCGCCGTTCGCCATCCCGCCAATCATGAAAACGATGCCGTACGGGCGCCTGCTGTCCCGCTTCCGCGAGGTCCGAGTCCTCGTCGCCGGCGACCTCATGCTCGACCAGTTCATCTGGGGGCGCGTCGAGAGGATCTCGCCCGAGGCGCCCGTGCCGGTGGTCCAGGTGACCACGGAGAACTTCCGGCTCGGCGGCTCCGCCAACGTGGCGCACAACGTCTGCGCCCTCGGCGGCGGAGCCGTGGCCGCCGGGGTGGTGGGCTCCGATCCGGCGGGCCGCCGTCTGATCGGGGATCTGCGTCGCGTCGGGGCGGACGTGAGCGGCGTGTTCCAGGGGCGTGGCGAGGCGACGACGAGCAAGACCCGCATCATCGCCCACCAGCAGCAGGTGGTGCGGCTCGACCGGGAGGAGGGCATTGCGGCCGACAGCCGCGCCGCGGCGCGCGCGCGCGGCTTTCTGCTCGCCAACCTGTGGCGGGTGAAGGTCGTCGTCCTCTCCGACTACGGCAAGGGCATGGTCACGCCGAGCCTTCTCGCGGCGCTGGCCGCGGTACGCGCGCGCCGCCGCTTTTTCCTCGTCATCGACCCCAAAGAGATCAACTTTCCCCACTACCGATCTGCCAGCCTGGTCACTCCGAATCGGGCCGAGGCGAGCCGCGCCGCCGGGATCGACATCCGGGACGAGCCGAGCCTGATCCGCGCCGGAGAAGAGCTGCTGAGGCGCTGGGAGAGCGAGGCGGTGCTGATCACGCGGGGCGAGCACGGGATGAGCCTCTTTCGCCCCGGCATCGCTCCGCACCACTTTCCGACCGCCGCGCGCCACGTGTACGACGTCACGGGCGCCGGAGACACGGTCGTGGCCACCTGCGCTCTGGCGCTCGGAGCGGGAGCGGATCTGGAAGCCACGGCGGTCCTGGCCAACCATGCTGCCGGAATCGTCGTCGGCGAGGTCGGCACTGCTACCGTCTCCGTCGATCGTCTGCGGGCCGAGATCGAGGGCGGCGCTGCGCCGCGGCGGCGCGCTAGCGGGCGGAGAAAGGTCGAGGTGAGATGATGCGCAGTATGACCGGGTTCGGCCAGGCGAGCTGGCAGGGGGCAGGGCGGCGTCTGGCGGTGGAGGTGCGAAGCGTCAACCAGCGCTTTCTCGACGTGAAGCTGTCGCTGCCGCGCGAGTATCAGGCGTGCGAGCCCGAGCTGCGCAAGATCGTCGCGTCCGCGGCGGAGCGCGGCAAGGTGGACGTGACGGTGAGCCGCTCGGGTGCGGGTGAAGGGCAGGTGGCGGTCGAGGTCAACGACGTCCTGGCGCGCGCCACGCTGGACGGTTGGCGTCGCCTGCAGCGCCAGCTCCAGCTGCCGGGCGAAATCGATCTGTCGTTCCTGCTCAGCCGGGGGGACTTCGTGCGGCTGGCGGACCGCCGGGCCGACGCCAGCGCCGATGTGCCCCGGCTGACCGAGCTGTTGCAGAAGGCGCTGCGCGCGTTCAACCGCGAGCGCGACCGTGAGGGACGGGTGCTGGCGCGGGACATGCGGCAGCGGCTGGCGCGTTTGAGTCGCATCGAGGCGGGGCTGCGGCGGCGCACGGCGGCTCTCGTGCCGGAGCTGGCCCGGAGGCTCGCGGACCGCGTCGCCGGCCTTCTCGGCAACCAGCAGATCAGCCAGGAGCGGCTGATCCAGGAGGCCGCGCTGCTCGCCGAGCGGGCCGACGTCACGGAGGAGCTGGTGCGCCTGAGCAGCCACCTGGACCGCCTCGGCAAGCTGCTCCGCCAGCCGGGCGCGGTCGGCAAGCCGATCGACTTCCTGCTGCAGGAGATCCACCGCGAGATCAACACGGTGGCGTCGAAGAGCGCCGATCTGGAGGTGACCAACCTGACGCTGGAGGCGCGCGCGGAGGTCGAGAAGCTGCGCGAGCAGACGCAGAACGTCGAGTAGCCGAGCCTCATTCCGCGCCGGCCACGGGGCCGCGCCTGCGGCCCGCGGTGCTCGCGGCGGACTCGTTGGCTCGAATCGGCGGCGTTCGCTAGAATACCGCCATGTTGATCACCATCTCCGGTGAGCCGGGGAGCGGCAAGACGACAGTGGCGCGTCTTCTGGCCCGCCGCCTCGACCTGCCACACGTCTATGCGGGCAATCTGTACCGGCAGGAGGCAGAGCGGCGCGGACTGTCACTCGAGCAGTTCAACGAGCTGTGCGAGCGCGACCATTCGATCGACCGCGCCCTCGATGCCGCCATGGCGGAGCACGCTCGCCGGGGAGACGTGATTCTCGAAGGTCGACTGGCCGGATTTCTCGCCGCCGGAGAGGATCTGCCGGCGCTCAAGGTGTGGCTGACCGCCGGCGACGAGACCCGCGCGCGGCGGGTTGCGCAACGCGAGGACGGCGATTGGCAGGAGATCCTGCGCGCCAACCGAGCCCGCCACGGGTCGGACGCCAGGCGCTACCGCGAGATCTACGGCTTCGACCTCGGCGACACCAGCGTCTACGACCTCGTTCTCGCCACCGACGATCAGACGCCGGAGTCGCTGGTCGAGCAGCTGGCGGCGAAGGCGCGGGAGTGGTTTCCCGGCCGCGAGCGTCCCGCATGACCCGCGTCCAGGACCTGCTGGAGAAGGTGCGCTCGTACCACTCGGGCGCCGACGCGGGCTTGATCCAGCGCGCCTACAACTTCTCCGAGACCGTGCACCGCGGCCAGCGGCGGCAGTCCGGGGATCCGTACTTCGTCCATCCGGTCGGCGTCGCCAGCATCATCGCCGACCTCAAGCTCGACGTCGCCAGCATCGTCACCGGGCTTCTGCACGACACGGTGGAGGACACCCTGACCTCGCTCGATCAGCTGCGGGCGGAGTTCGGCGACGAGATCGCCACGCTGGTCGACGGCGTCACCAAGATCAGCCAGATCAACTTCACCAGCCGCGAGGAGAAGCAGGCCGAGAATTTCCGCAAGATGATCCTGGCGATGGCGCGCGACATCCGGGTGATCCTGGTCAAGCTGGCCGATCGCACCGACAACATGCGTACACTCGACCACCTCGCCCCCGAGCGCCAGCGCGACATCGCCCAGGAGACGATCGACATCTACGCCCCGCTCGCCCACCGGCTGGGCGTGTACTGGATCAAGAACGAGCTCGAGGACAACGCCCTGCGCTTCCTGCGTCCCGAGGTCTACTACCAGCTCAAGCGCAACGTGGCGAAGAAGAAGGCCGAGCGCGAGCGCTACATCCGCGACTTCATCGGCGTCATGGGCAAGAAGCTCGTGGAGGCGGGCATCGAAGCGAACCGTGCAGGGTCGCCCCAAGCACTTCTACTCGATCTACGACAAGATGCAGCGGGAGAACCTGCTCTACGATCAGATCTACGATCTGGTAGCGTTCCGCATCATCGTCGACACGGTGACCGATTGCTATGCGGCGCTCGGCGTCGTCCATGCCAACTGGAAGCCGGTTCCCGCGCGCTTCAAGGACTACATCGCGCTGCCGAAGAACAACATGTACCAGTCGCTGCACACGACCGTGATCGGGCCGTTCGGCGAGCGCGTCGAGGTGCAGATCCGCACCCACGAGATGCACCGCGTGGCGGAGTTCGGCATCGCCGCGCACTGGAAGTACAAGGGCGGCGAGGCCGTGGGGAGCACCGACGCGCAGCGCTTCGCCTGGCTGCGACAGCTGCTCGAGTGGCAGCAGAACGTCTCCGACCCGCAGGAGTTCCTCGGGTCGGTGAAGGAGGACCTGTTCAGCGACGAGGTCTTCGTGTTCACCCCGAAGGGCGACGTGCTCAACTTCCCCGAGGGGTCGTCGGTGATCGACTTCGCTTACCGCATCCACTCCGAGGTCGGGCAGCACTGCGCCGGAGCGCGGGTCAACGGCCGCCTGGTGCCGCTGCGCAACCGCCTGCGCAACGGCGACACCATCGAGATCGTCACCACCGCCGGGCAGACGCCGAGCAAGGACTGGCTGAACAACGTCAAGACCAGCCGCGCCAAGGCGCGCATCCGGGCCTGGCTGAAGCAGCAGCAGCGCAGCCGCAGCCTCGAGGTCGGACGCGAGATCCTGGAGCGCGACCTCTCCCGGCATCGCCTCGACTTCAAGCGCCTGCGCAAGGAAGGCCGGCTGCAGGAGGTCGCGGTAGCGCTGTCGGTGAAGGACGAAGAGACGCTGATCGCCAGCGTCGGCTACGGCAAGATCACCACCCATCAGGTGCTCGGACGGCTGCTGCCGCCCGAACAGCTGCTGGAGCAGAAGGTCGACCGCGAGGAAGGCGCGCTGCGCAAGCTCTTCCGGCGCATGTCCGGCCAGGAGACCGGGGTGCGCGTCAGCGGCGTCGGCGATGTCCTGGTCCGCTTCGGCAAATGCTGCGAGCCGCTGCCGGGAGAGCGCATCCTCGGGCTTCATCACGCGCGGCCGCGGTGTCACGGTGCACGCGATCGACTGCCCGCGCGTGCTGGAGAGCGATCCGCAGAGGCGGGTCGAAGTCGTCTGGGAGACCGGCGCCAGTGCGCTGCGCCAGGTGAGTCTCGAGGTCGTCTGCGTCGATCGGCCCGGCATGCTGGCGGCGATCACGAAATCGATCAGCGCCGCCGGAGTGAACATCAGCCGCGCCCAGGTGCAGAGCACCCCGGACAACCAGGCGCTGAACCGCTTCGAGGTGATGGTGGGAACGGCGGACCAGCTCAACCGGGTGATCCGCGCCATCGGCAAGCTGCGCGGCGTGATCCGGGTCAGCCGCCCGCGCGTCTGATCGGCGCGGCTCCCGCGGGCTAGCTCGCGACCGCGATGGCGTCGATTTCGACGCGGGCGCCGCGCGGCAGCGAGGAGACTCCGACCGTCGCCCGGGCGGGGTACGGCGAGCGCAGGTGGCGGCCGTAGACGTCGTTGACGGCGGCGAAGTCGGCGAGGTCGACGAGATAGATGGTGACCCGCACGACATCGTCGAAGCCGAGCCCGGCGGCGGCGAGAACCGCCTCCAGGTTGAGAAGGGCCCGCTCGGCCTCGGCGACCGTGCCGCCCGGGACGAGATCGCCGCCGTTCGGATCGAGCCCGATCTGCCCCGAGAGGAAGACGAGAGAGCCGCTGCGAACGGCCTGGCTGTACGGGCCGATCGCCTGCGGCGCCGCCTCGCTGCGGACGGCCTGCTTGCTCATGACGAACCCGTCCGGCACCGGCCGCGCCGGCGTCCGGCCCGAGCTGAAATGGCGCGGCTCACGCCGCCTTGGCCACTTTGCCGCTGCGGATGCAGCGCGTACAGGCGAGGATGCGACGCACGGTTCCATTCAGACTGGCCCGCACCGGCTGCAAATTCGGCTTCCAGCGCCGCTTGGAGCGATTGTTGGCGTGGCTCACGTTGTTTCCCACCGTCGGGCCCTTGCCGCACAGCTCGCAGACTCTGGCCATGTCGAAACTCCCATCGTTGAATTGAAGGGCGGGGCCGCTTCCCGGCAGGCCTCCGCTTCGCACCCCAGTGCGAAGATGTGAATCTCCCCTGCTACCACAGGTGCCGTTGGCACGCAACGCGTGGAGAGGCTTGCTACTGACCAGTAGGACAGTACCGACGCTTGGTGCCGTCCTCAACTTCGGACGGCACCAGGGGGCTTCACTTTCCTCTGCCCGCGGCGCGGCCGCGAATGCGGCGGACGAGCCGCGTGGTGGAGTACCCCTCGGCGTACGGAAGCGAGCGAACCGAGCCGCCGCGCGCCCGCACCACGTCGGCGCCGACGATGCGGTCCGGCGCCCAGTCGCCACCCTTCACAAGAACGTCCGGCTGCAGGAGCCGAATGAGCTGCAGCGGGGTGTCCTCGTCGAACAACGTCACGTAGTCGACCGCCTCCAGCGCCGCCAGCACTTCGGCACGGTCGCTCTCGCGCACCAGGGGGCGATCCGGGGCCTTTTCCAGCCGGCGTACCGAGCGGTCGCTGTTGAGGCCGACCACGAGGACGTCGCCCAGGCGCCGCGCGGCGGCGAGATAGCGAACGTGTCCGGGGTGGATCAGCTCGAAGCAGCCGTTGGTGAAGACGATGCGCTTGCCCTGCCGCCGCAACGCGGCGAGGCGGCGCTTCAGCGCGCTCGGGGCGAGAATCTTGCGCATCGGCGGCGAGCATCCCGCATGCTCGAACGCCGATCAAGTGCCGGGAAGCGCCGACGCCGGGCGCGGGCGGTGCCTCGTCAAGGGACGGTTGCGGCGTGTTGTATTGGCCATGGGCCGGTGTTAGGAAGCGGCACATGCCTGACTATCGCCGTCGGGCGGCGCGGGAGTCGATGACCGTGCGCCTGGATGTCAATGGCATGATGTCGGAGGCCATTGGCGACGAAGGACTCGGTCGCGGAGCAGTGGAGGCGCTGGCGTCGCGCGCGGCGGAGATCTTCGGGGACCAGCGGGCGCGGCGCGACGCCGGCGAGCTGGCCTTCCTCGACCTGCCGCAGCAGACCGACGCGCTGAAGCCGATCGCCGCCCTGGCGGACGAGGTGCGCGAGACGGCCGAAACCCTGGTCGTCCTCGGCATCGGCGGCTCGGCGCTCGGCACCCGCGCGGTCGTCAGCGCTCTCGGTGACGAACGGGTGCGCGTCGTCGTCGCCGACAACATCGATCCCTGGAGCTTCGGGCGTCTGCTCGACGGTCTCGACCTGAGCCAGACGGTCTTCAACGTCATCAGCAAGTCCGGCGAGACGGCGGAGACCATGGCGCAGTTCCTGATCGTCCGCGACCGTCTGCTGCGCGCCCTGGGAGCCATCGACTACAAGCAGCGGGTCGTGATCACCACCGATGCCGAGACGGGTTACCTGCGCCAGATCGTGAACGACGAGGGTTTCCGGGATCTGGTGGTCCCGGCCGGCGTGGGCGGCCGCTTCTCCGTGCTCAGCGCCGCCGGCTTGTTCCCCAGTGCGGTGGCGGGAATCCGAATCGAGGACCTCCTCGCCGGCGCGGCCTGGATGGATTCGCGCACGCAATCGCCGTCCCTCTGGGAGAACCCGGCCCACCTGCTGGGCGCGCTGCTCTATCTGGCCGAGACCCGCAAGCGGCGCAACGTCGTGGTGTTGATGCCCTACAGCGATCGGCTTCAACAGCTCTGTGCGTGGTTCTCGTTGGTGTGGGCGGAGAGTCTGGGGAAGGCCGTCGATCGGGATGGCAACGCGGTACACGCGGGGCAGACCCCGCAGGCGGCGCTCGGCGCCACCGATCAGCACTCGCAGCTCCAGCTCTACCTGGAGGGACCGGCCGACAAGGTCGTGATCCTGGTGCGCGTCGAGGACCACGGGCGCGAGATCGAAGTTCCGGCCGGATACGCCGATCTCGAGGGTGTCGGCTATCTGGGTGGCAACGGGCTGGGCGCGCTCCTCAACATGGAGCAGAGAGCCACCGAGCTGGCGCTGCAGAAGTCGCGGCGCATGGTGATGACCCTGACCCTGCCCCAGGTCAACGCCTTCACGCTCGGCCAGCTCTTCTTCCTGTTCGAGGCGGCGACGCTGTTCGCGGGAGAGCTGCACCGCGTCAACCCGCTCGACCAGCCCGCGGTCGAGGAGAGCAAGCGGTTGACGTACGGACTGGCTGGACGCAAAGGGTGGGAGGATCGAGCCGCGGAGGTGGAGGGGTGGCTGCGGGGCAAGTTGGCTCAGTACGTCGTGTGAACCGGACCGAGGTGCCGAGACCGGGGCGGCGGGTGCGGGTCCTGCCTCCGGAGGTGGCGAATCAGATCGCCGCGGGCGAGGTGGTGGAGAGACCGGCCTCGGTGGTCAAGGAGCTGGTCGAGAACGCGCTCGACGCCGGGGCGCGCCATGTCGCGATCGATCTCGAGCAGGCGGGCAGCGTCTTGATCGCGGTCGTCGACGACGGCGAGGGGATGAGCGCGGAGGACGCCCTGTGCGCCTTCCAGCGCCACGCCACCAGCAAGCTGAGCGGCGTCGACGACCTCGACCGGATCGCGACCATGGGGTTTCGCGGCGAGGCTCTGGCCAGCATCTCGGCGGTCTCGCGCACCACCCTGATCACCCGTCGCACCGACGCCCTGGCCGCGGCGCAGGTGGTGGTTCAGCACGGCGTCCTGGTGGAGACGCACGACGTCGGCGCTCCGGTGGGAACGCGCGTCGAGGTGGAGGACCTGTTCGGCAACACGCCGGCGCGCCGCAAGTTCCTCAAGTCCGCGGCGACCGAGGTGGGGCACGTCAACGAGCTCGTGACCCGCACCGCCCTGGCCTGGCCGCAGGTCGGATTCGTGCTCCGCCACGGCGGCCGCACGTTGGTCGAGCTCGCCGCGGTGGAGAGCGACGAGGAGCGGGTCCGACAGGTGTTCGGCGCCGAGCGGAGCCTCTCCATGCTGCCCTTCGCCAACCGAGGGGGCGGGGGCTACGCCTGTGGCTGGTTGACCGGCAGCCATCTGACCTTTCCCACGGCGCGCCAGATCTACACCTACGTGAACCGCCGCTACGTGCGGGACAAGCTGGTGACGCACGCGCTGCTGGCGGGCTACAGCACGCTTCTCATGCACGGCCGCTACCCGGGCGCGGTGGTGTTCCTCGACGTACCTTTCGAGGACGTCGACGTGAACGTCCACCCCACCAAGTCCGAGGTGCGCTTTCGCCGCGCCGGTGCCGTGCACGAGCTCCTCGCGCACGGCGTTCAGACGCGCCTGCGCGAGCAGGGGCGCGACCGGGCGCTCGGCGTCGGGATGCCGCCGGCGCCGCAGATGCCCCTGCGCCTGGGCTCGTCCTGGGGGGGGGCAGGGGCGGGAGGCGCTGCGCTGCCGCCGTTGCGTTTGGTCGATGCGCCCCCCCCGCCGCGGCGCCGCCCTCTGCGGCCTCGTTCGAGGAGGTCGTGGTGCCGTCCGCCGCCGAGGCGCCGGCCGAGCCGGCGGGGTTCTTCGCCGCCCTGCGGGTGATCGGCCAGGCGTTCGACGGCTATCTGCTGTGCGAGGGCCGCAGCCATCTGGTCCTCATCGACCAGCACGCGGCGCACGAGAGGGTCACTTTCGAGCGCCTGCGGGCGGCTTACGGTCGCGGCGCGGTGTCCCGACAGCACGTCCTGGTACCGGTGGTGGTGGAGGTCGGCCCGCGCGAGGCCACCCTGCTCGCCGAGCAGGTGGAAGCGCTCGAGGCGCTGGGCTTCGAGATCGAGCCCTACGGCGGCGGCAGCTTCGCGATTCGTGCGGTGCCGGCGCTGCTCGGCGACGACGATCCCGGCCGACTGCTGCGCGACGTGGCCGAGGAGCTGGCCGAGGTCGGCCGCTCGCGCCGCGTCAGCGAGGCCGCGGAAGCCGTCCTCGCCCGCCTCGCCTGCCACAGCGCAGTGCGGGTCGGGCAGAGCATGCGCTCCGAGCAGATCCGCGCCCTGTTGGTGGCGATGGACGGCGCCGACTTCTCGGGAAACTGTCCACACGGCCGGCCGGCCTACGTCGTGCTGTCGCGCGGCGACATCGAGCGCTGGTTCCGGCGGACGTGAAGGCGGCCGCGCGCTCGCCGCACGGCCCCCGGCCGCGGGCGGGCCCGGATCATTCATGAATTCCCCGATACTCGCCGTCGCCGGACCGACGGGAACCGGCAAGACCGAGCTGGCCTTGGCGCTGGCGCGCCTCTGGGATGCCGAGATCGTCAATGCCGATTCGCGTCAGGTCTATCGCGGCCTCGATATCGGCAGCGCCAAGCCGACGCCGGAGCAGCGCGCGGCCGTGCCGCATCATCTCTTCGACGTCGTCGAGCCCGACGCCTCCTTCGACTGCGCACGGTACCGCGAGCTGGCGCTCGCCGCCATCGCGGAGATCGAAGGCCGCGGGCGGCGCGTCCTCCTGGTCGGCGGGACGGGGCTCTATCTGAAGGTACTGCGCTACGGTCTCTTCCCCGGGCCCCCCCGCGACAATGCGCTGCGCGCGCGCCTGGCCGCGCAGGAGGACCGGCGCGCGGGGATCTTGCACGAGCGCCTGCGGCGGGTGGACCCCGCCGCCGCCGACCGTCTCCATCCCCACGACCGGGTGCGTCTCGTTCGCGCCCTCGAAGTGTACGAGCTGACCGGCAGACCGCTGAGCGCGTGGCAGAACGCACACGGCTTTCGGGAGCCCGAGCTCCACTTCCCGACGGTCGGGCTGACGATGCCGCGGACGGCCCTGTACGAGCGCCTCGATCGGCGCTGCCGTTCGATGGTGGAGGCCGGGCTGGTCGAGGAGGTGGCGCGGCTGTGGCGGCGCGGTTACACGTCCGACCTCGAGCCGCTGCGCAGCATCGGCTACCGGGAGATCGGCGCCTACCTGCGGGGGGAGAGCGAGCTCGAGCAGGCGATCGCCGACATGGCGCTCGCCACCCGCAGGCTCGCCAAACGCCAGCTCACCTGGTTTCGAGCCGATCCGAGCGTGCGCTGGTTCGACGCCTCGGCGATCGAACCGGAGCGACTCCTCGTCGCTCTGGACATGGCCTGAACGCGACGCGAACGCGCGTCTGCCGGTCGTTGCAATCGCGGCGGCCTTACGCTAGCTGACGGCATCCGGTCGAACCGAACCCATGGCAGCGTCCAAACGTGACCACCGGCGCGCGTCGCCTTCGCGCGCCGCCGCCCGACCGGGGCGATCGGGGGAGGCTCGCCCGTCTCGCGTCGCCTCCATCGACTCCTTGCGCTCCGACATCGACCGCATCGACGAGCGCGTGCTCGCCCTGCTGAACCGGCGGGCACGGCTGGCCATCGCCGTCGGGCACCGCAAGAGCGGGCAGGGCGGCGCCACCTACGTTCCGCAGCGCGAGAAGCGCATCTTCCGCCGCCTGACGCGGCTCAACCGGGGACCGCTCAAGCCCGACCACGTGCGCGCCATCTACCGCGAGATCATCTCCAGCTGCCTGTCCCTCGAGCAGCCGCTGCGGATCGCCTTCCTCGGGCCGGTCGGTACCTACTCCCAGCAGGCGGCGAAGACGCAGTTCGGATCGGGGGCCGAGCTGCATCCGTTCGCGTCGATCGACGCCGTGTTCGACGAGGTGGAGCGCGGCCGGACCGACTACGGTGTGGTGCCGGTCGAGAACTCGACGGAAGGCGTCGTGGCGCAGACGCTGGACCGCTTCGTCTCCTCTCCGCTCACCATCAAGGCCGAGGTCGTGCTGCGCATCGATCACTGCCTGCTGGCGCGCGAGGCGCGGCCGCGACGCCTGCGGCGCATCGTCTCGCATCCGCAGTCCCTGGCCCAGTGTCGCACCTGGCTCTCTCAGCACTATCCGGGGGTGCCGCTCGAGGAGGTGGCGAGCAATGCCGTCGCCGCCGCGACGGCCGCGCAGCAGGCGGGGACGGGGGCGATCGCCAGCCGGCAGGCGGCCGAGCGCTACGGCTTGTCGGTGATCGCCACCAGCATCCAGGACCTGCCCAACAACGTCACGCGCTTCCTGGTGATCAGCGGCGACGGAGACGGCGCGCCGACCGGAGACGACAAGACGTCGGTCCTCTTCGCCGTGCCGCATCAGGCGGGTGCCCTGTACGGCGTCCTCGAGGTGTTCGCGAAGGAGAAGATCAACCTCAGCACCATCGAGTCCCGTCCACTGAAGGGACGGGCCTGGGAGTACGTCTTCTTCCTCGACCTGGCCGGCCACACCGGCGAACCGTCGATGGCGAAGGCGCTGGACGCGTTGCGGCAGCGTGCCCAGTTCGTCAAAGTACTGGGATCGTACCCGGCCTGGCACTGGGCGGAAGACGAGGACCGACATGAACCTTAAGACCCTGGTTCCTCCCTGGCTGCATGGACTGGAGCCCTACCCTCCGGGCAAGCCGATCGACGAGCTCGAACGCGAGTACGGGGTGGTCGACTCGATCAAGCTGGCCTCGAACGAGAACCCGCTCGGGCCGTCGCCCAAGGCGCTGGCCGCCATGCGCGCGGCGCTGGGCGAGGTGCACCGCTACCCGGACGGCAGCTGCTTCCACCTCAAGCGGGCGCTCGCCAAGCAGCTCGGCCTGTCGCCCGAGGCGCTGCTGATCGGCAACGGGTCGAACGAGATCATCGAGCTCGCCGTGCGCACCTTCCTGCGCGCCGGCGAGGAAGCGGTGATGGCCGACCAGGCGTTCGTGATCTATCGGATGCTCGTGCAAGCGCAGGGCGGACGCAGCGTGTGTGTGCCTCTGCGCAACTTCACGCACGATCTCGAGGCGATGGCCGAGGCCGTCACGCCGGCGACGCGCATGGTGTTTCTCGCCAACCCGAACAACCCGACGGGAACGATCTTCTTCCGCGACCAGTGGGAGGAGTTCCTGGCTGCGCTGCCGGCCGACGTCCTGGTGGTCATGGACGAGGCCTACGCGGAGTACGTCGACGACCCCGGCTATCCCGACTCCCTCGCCGACCTGCGGCGCGAGCAGCCGATCCTCGTGCTGCGCACGTTTTCCAAGATCTACGGTCTGGCCGGCCTGCGCGTCGGCTACGGCATGGGGCATCCGGAGCTGATCGACGTCATGAACCGCCTGCGGGCGCCGTTCAACGTCAACACCCTCGCCCAGACGGCGGCGCTGGCCGCGCTGGAGGACGCCGAGCACGTCGAGCACACGCGCCGCGTCAATCGCCGGGGCATGGCCCTTCTCAAGGACGCGTTCGAGCGCCTGGGACTGGACTACGTCCCCAGCTGGGCCAACTTCATTCTCGTCCGCGTCGGCAACGCCGCGCGCGTCTACGAGGCGCTGCTGCGCCGCGGCGTCATCGTACGGCCGGTTCCGGTCTACGGTTTTCCCGAGCACGTGCGGATCTCGGTCGGCTTGCCGGAGGAGAACGAACGCCTGATCGGGGCGCTGACCGACGTTCTGCGTTCCAGGGAGGTGATCTGAGCGTGCTCTTCGAGCGCGCCGCCGTCGTCGGGGTCGGCCTGATCGGAGGCTCCCTGGCGCTCGCCGCGCGCGCGGCGGGACTGATCGGCGACGTGACCGGCATCGGGCGCGGCCAGACCAACCTGGACACGGCGCTGCGGCGGGGGATCGTCGATCGGGCGACCCGCGATCCGGCCGCCGTCGGGCCGGTCGATCTCGTCGTCGTCGCGGTGCCGGTGCGCAGCACCGCCGCGGTGGTGCGCGGGCTTCTCCCCTACCTGCGGCCCGGAACCGTGGTCACCGACGTCGGCAGCGTCAAGGAATCGGTGGTACGGGAGGTCGAGGCCGTGCTCCCCGAGGACCGCCCCTTCGTCGGCGGCCACCCGATCGCCGGCAACGAGCTGGCGGGAGCGGCTGCCGCCGACGCGACCCTTTTCCGCGGTGCCCGCTGCGTGCTCACGCCGACCGCCCGCACGATGCCGCACGCGCTCGAGCGGGTCGAGGCACTGTGGCGCGGTGTCGGCGCGGTGGTCGAGCGGATGAGCCCCGCCGATCACGACCGCGCCCTGGCGTGGACCAGCCACCTGGTGCACGTCCTCGCCTACGCGCTGGCGCACGCCATCGACGAAGCGGACGGCGCGCTGTTCCATCTCGCCGGCCCGAGCCTGCGCGACGTGACGCGCGTGGCCGCCAGCGCTCCCGAGCTCTGGCGCGACATCTTCTTCGCCAACGCAGGCGCCGTCGATGACGCGATCGGGGCCTTCGCGGTCGAGCTGGAGCGCTTTCGCGCCGCCATCCAAGTCGGAGACGAGGAAGCTCTGTTGCGGCTCCTGCAGGCGGCGCGCGCTGCCCGTGCTCGTCTGGAGGCGACGTCGGCGTGAGTGCGTCCGAGCTGGAGATTCGCCCGCTGGCGCGGCCGCCCGACGCCGCTGTCTGCGTGCCGGGCTCGAAGTCGATCACCAACCGCGCCCTGCTGCTGGCCGCGCTGGCACAGGGAGGATCGATTCTCGACAGAGCGCTGTCGAGCGACGATACGCGCTACATGGGCGAGGCCCTGCGCCGGCTCGGCGTCGAGGTGGATGCCGACGAGGGCGGCTCCTGGCTGCGCGTCGAGGGCCGCGGCGGCGCCTGGACGGCGGACGAGGGCGATCTCTACGTCGGCAACGCCGGCACCGCCATGCGCTTCCTGGCGGCCGCCCTCTGTCTGGGGCGCGGTCGCTATCGCCTGCGCGGCAGCGAGCGCATGCACGAGCGGCCGATCCAGGATCTGGTCGACGGCCTGGCGCAGCTGGGCGCCGACGTGACGTGCGAGGAGCGAAACGGGTGCCCGCCGTTGCTGGTGAACGCCGACGGCCTGCGCGGCGGTGTGGCCGAGATGGACGGCCGGCGCAGCAGCCAGTTCCTGTCCGCCGTTCTGCAGGTGGCGCCGTATGCGAGGACCGACGTCACCGTCCGTGTGCGCGGGACCTTGATCGCCCGGCCCTACGTCGACATGACCGTCGGCGTGATGAAGGCCTTCGGCGTCGAGGTGGAGCGCGATGCCTACCGCGAATTCCAGGTGCGCAGCGGCCAGCGCTACCGGGCGCGCACGTACGCGATCGAGCCCGACGCCTCGAGCGCGCACTACTTCCTCGCGGCTGCCGCGCTGACGGGCGGACGGGTGCGCGTCGAGGGATTGGGGCGCGGCTCCCTGCAAGGGGACGTTCGCTTTGCCGACGTGCTTGAGCAGATGGGGGCGCAGGTACGGTGGGAAGAGGGCTCGATCGAGGTGACGGGCCCCGAGCGACTGCGCGGGATCGACGTCGATCTCAACGCCATGTCCGATACCGCTCCCACCCTGGCGGCGCTCGGCCCCTTCGCCGATGCGCCGGTGCGCCTGCGCAACATCGCGCACGTCCGCTGGCAGGAGAGCGACCGGCTGCACGCGGTGGCGACCGAGCTGGCGCGGCTCGGCGTCGAGGTCGAAGAGCTCGAGGATGGGTTGCGGGTGCACCCGTCGCGGGTCGTGCCCGCTGCAGTCCACACCTACGACGACCACCGCATCGCCATGAGCTTCGCCCTGATCGGTTTGCGCGTCGCCGGCGTGCGCATCCTCGATCCGGGCTGCGTCGCCAAGACGTTCCCCGATTACTTCGACCGTTTGGAGGCCTTGCGACGATGACGCACCCGGTGATAGCGATCGACGGCCCGGCCGGGGCCGGCAAGAGCACCGTCAGCCGCCGACTGGCACAGGAGCTGGGGTTCCGCTACGTTGATACGGGAGCCATGTATCGAGTCGTCGGCGTGCTCGCTGCCGAGCGCGGCATCGACCTCGGTGACCCGTCGGCGCTCGGCGAGCTCTGTGACCATCTGCACATCGCATTCGAAGAAGGACCGCAAGGCATCCGCACGCTGGTCGACGGCCGGGATCTGTCGCGGGAGATCCGCAGCGGCGAGGCCGGCCAGCTGGCCTCCAAGGTGTCGGTCGTGCCCGCCGTGCGTGAGCGCCTGGTGGCTCGGCAGCGCCAGATGGGCGCCGGTGGGGGCGTGGTGATGGAAGGACGCGACATCGGAACGGTTGTCTTTCCGCAGGCCGAGGTGAAGATCTACCTTACCGCCTCGCCGATGGAGCGGGCGAGGCGGCGCTGCGAGGACCTCCGCGGGGGCGGCGATGCGGCCCGCGTCGAGGTCGTGGCACGCGAGATCGCCGAGCGCGATCGACGCGATCAGGAGCGGGCACATTCGCCTCTGCGCCCGGCGCCCGATGCGCTGTTGGTCGACACGACGAACGAGGGCATCGACGCGGTCGTGGCGCGCGTGCGCCGCATCCTGGAAGGAAGGCGTGACCCTTGAAAGTCCGAGCCTACGGCGATATGGAATTCGAATCTCTTCTCGAGGGGGTATTACCCACATGAATCAGGAACCAAAGGTGGCCGCGCCCGACGGCGGCGACGACGAATTTCGCAAGCTCTTCGAGGAGAGCCTGCGGACCGTCAAGCCCGGGGAGGTCGTTCGGGGACGCGTCGTCCTCGTCACGCGCGACCAGGTCACCGTGGATATCGGATACAAGTCGGAAGGTCAGATTCCCATCCAGGAGTTCACGACCCGCGACGGCGAGGTCACGGTCCAAACCGGCGACGAGGTCGATGTATACTTCGATGCCGACGAGGGCGAGACCGGCGGCATCGTGCTGTCGCGCGCCAAGGCGGAGCAGGCCAAGGTCTGGTGCGACATCGAGCAGGCGTTCCAGTCGGACGGAATCATCGAGGGGACGATTACCGGCAAGGTCAAAGGCGGCCTCAAGGTCGACGTCGGCGTGCCGGCCTTTCTGCCCGGCTCGCACGCGGACATCCGGCCGGCGCGCAACCTCGATCGTTTCATCAGCCAGCGCGGCCAGTTCGCGGTGCTCAAGTTCAACCGCGCACGCGGCAACGTCGTGGTCTCGCGGCGCGCCGTCATGGAGCGCGAGCGCCAGCAGCTCAAGCAGGAGACGCTCAAGGTTCTCGAGGAAGGAGTGATCCTCGAGGGCATCGTCAAGAACATCACCGACTACGGCGCCTTCGTGGACCTCGGCGGCATCGACGGCCTCCTGCACGTCACCGACATGTCGTGGGGGCGGGTGAACCGTCCGGCCGACGTCGTCAACGTCGGCGATCGGGTCAAGGTCGTCGTTCTCAAGTACGATCCGGAGCGCGCCCGCGTCTCGCTGGGCATGAAGCAGATCATGCCCGATCCGTGGGCCAGCGTCGCGGAGCGCTACCCGGTCGGGGCGAAGATCCACGGCAAGGTGGTCAGTCTCGCCGACTACGGCGCTTTCGTCGAGCTCGAGCCCGGCATCGAGGGGCTCGTCCACGTCTCGGAGATGTCGTGGACGAAGCGCGTCACCCATCCTTCGAAGGTCGTCGAGATCGGCGCCGAGGTGGACGTCGTGGTGCTCGACGTCGACACCGCCAACAGGCGCATCTCGCTCGGCCTCAAGCAGGCCGAGCCCAACCCGTGGGAGATGGTGCGGATCAACCATCCGGTGGGCAGCAACGTGAAGGGGCTGGTCAAGAACGTCACCGACTTCGGCGTGTTCATCGGCGTGGAAGAGGGGATCGACGGCCTGGTGCACATCTCGGACATGCACTGGACCAAGAAGATCCGCCATCCCTCCGAGCTCTTCACCAAGGGCGACGAGGTCCAGGCGGTGGTGCTCGGCATCGACGTCGACAACGAGCGCATCTCGCTCGGCATCAAGCAGCTCGCCGAGGACCCGTGGCTCGGCATGCAGGATCGCTACCCGGTCGGTCAGCGCATCATCGGCAAGGTCACCAGCGTGACCGACTTCGGCGTCTTCGTCGAGCTCGAGGAGGGCGTCGAAGGGCTCATCCACGTGTCCCAGCTCAGCACCGAACGGGTGGACAAGCCGCAGGCGATGTTTCAGCCGGGCCAGGAGGTCGAGGCCGAGGTCACCGCCGTCGAGACTCGCGACCGCAAGATCGCCCTCAGCATCAAGGCCCTGCGACGCTCCGAGGAGCGCGATGAGATCGAGACGTATCTCAAGCGGGAGCGCGAGGGAGGCCGTTTCTCGTTCGAGGACATCCTCAACTCCGATCTGCGGCTCGATCGTGAGGAGCGGAGCGAGGGCGGGGGCGAGGAGGCGACGAAGGGGGACGAGCCCAAGGGCGACTCCGACTGAGGCACGGGCGTGACCAAGCGCGACCTCATCGAGGAATTGGTGGCGCTCTACCCCCGCTTCTCGCGCCGGGACGCGGAGGTGATGGTCAACGCCGTCTTCGAGAGCCTCGCCGACGCGCTGCGGCGCGGCGAGCGCATCGAGATTCGCGGCTTCGGGAGCTTCGTCGTGAAGTACCGGGAGGCACGCGACGGCCGCAATCCGCGCACCGGGCGGCGCGTCTCGGTGGCGGCGAAAAAGGTTCCCTTCTTCAAGGTCGGGAAAGAGCTGCGCACGCGGGTGAACGACGAGGAGGAAGATCCCTCCTCGTCCGCCGCCGCGGCTCGTTCCTGACCGGCGACCTACGCCGAGGCCGTCGGTGATGCAGGTGCTCTGGGCGCCCTGGCGCATGGCCTACATCGGCGGCGCGAAGAGCGCGGGCTGCATCTTCTGCACCAAGCCCGAGGCCGCCGACCGGCGGTCCGAGCTCGTCCTCGCCTGCACGTCTCACGCGGCCGTCATGCTCAACCGCTTCCCCTACGCCAACGGTCACGTCATGGTCTCGCCGCGCCGGCACACGGCCGATCTCGGCGCCCTGGATGCGGCCGAGTACGCCGGTCTGTCGGAGGCGCTGCGGCGCTCGATGGCGATCCTCGGCGAGTTCTTCCACCCCGACGGGATGAACGTCGGCATGAATCTCGGCGCCGCGGCGGGGGCGGGGATCGCCGACCACCTGCACTGGCACATCGTGCCGCGCTGGATCGGCGACACCAACTACATGCCCTTGATCGGCGAGGTGCGGGTGATTCCCGAGCACCTCGAGGCCCTTTACGACCGGTTGCGACCCGCTTTCGCGAGATTCGCAACGGCTGGCCCGGCTCCGGTGTAGAGCGCCGGCTCGGGATCCGAGCCGGCGACGCGGTGCCGGGGGCGGGATAGAGGCGCGAAAAGTGCGTGTTGCCCGCTTCTGCCGGGGTCCCTATAATCGCCGCCAACGATCGGGAAAGGCGGCGCACGAATGCAGAAACCGCGAACCCTGGGTGAGCTGCGACGCAGCGGCTATCGAACGCGCAGCGTCCGCGAGGAGATGCGCGCCAATCTGCTCACCCGTCTCGAGCAGAGGGAGCATCTGCTTCCGGGCATCGTCGGGTTCGATCGACACGGTGATTCCGGAGATCGAGAACGCCGTCCTCGCCGGACACCACATGGTCTTCCTCGGCGAGCGGGGACAGGCGAAGTCGCGCATCATCCGAGCCCTCGTCGGGCTGCTCGACGCCGAGGTGCCCGCCGTGCGCGGCTGTCCGATCCTCGACGACCCCGAACGGCCGATCTGCAAGAGCTGCCGCGAGAGCGCGGAGCGCTTGGGGGACGATCTGGAGGTCGAGTGGATCGGACGCGAGCGGCGCTACGGAGAGAAGCTCGCGACTCCCGACGTCTCGATGGCCGACCTGATCGGCGAGGTCGACCCCATCAAGGTCGCCGAGGGGCGCTACCTGGCCGACGAGGACACCATCCACTACGGGCTGATCCCGCGCACCAACCGCGGTATCTTCGCCATCAACGAGCTGCCCGATCTCACCGAGAAGGTGCAGGTGGGCCTGTTCAACCTGATGGAGGAGAAGGACGTCCAGATCAAGGGCTACAAGATTCTTCTGCCGCTCGACGTCGTCATCGTGGCCAGCGCCAACCCCGAGGACTACACGTCGCGCGGGCGCATCATCACGCCGCTCAAGGACCGCTTCGACGTCCAGATCCGCACCCACTACCCGCGCACCGTCGAGGACGAGATCGCCATCATGGAGCAGGAGCTGCCGGCTCTCGATCGCGCCGACCGCCGCTGCGCGTGCCGGAGTTCGTCAAGCGAGATCCTCGCCCAGTTCACCTTCGAGGCGCGCGGCTGCTCCGACATCAACCAGGCGTCCGGCGTCAGCGTGCGGGTGACGATCAACAACTACGAGAGCGTGATCAGCAACGCCGAGAAGCGCGCCATCCGTCTCGGCGAGACCGAGATCGTTCCCCGTCTCAGCGACCTGCACGCGCTCTTCGCTTCG
The DNA here is from genome assembly GCA_963721115.1 of uncultured bacterium. Lineage (GTDB taxonomy): Bacteria > Desulfobacterota > Binatia > HRBIN30 > CADEER01 > CAVRIA01. Next base: position 67,441 of record CAVRIA010000005.1, on the reverse strand, counting down.
ACCGCCGGCAAGATCGAGATCGAGTACGCGGCGGAGGAGCGCAGCGAGAACGAGATCATCGAGCGCCTCCTCGACCGCGCCATTCTCGCCGTCTTCGACGCCCACTTTCGGACTCGAAGACCTCGCGGCGGTGGTCGCAGCATTTCGAGTCCGGCTGGGGAGTCGAGGTGAGCGACGAGATGCGGGCCGAGGAGTACCTCGACGGCGTGCAGGCGATCCCCGGCCTGCGCGAGGCCGTGCGCCGCCTCGGGGCGTTGGAGAGCCCGGGGTTCATCGCCGCGGCGACCGAGCTGGTGCTCGAAGGGCTGCACCTGCACCAGAAGCTCAACCGCGAGCGCGAGGGCGCGCGGTGGAGCTATGGGGCCTGAGCGCCGCCCGACCGGTGCGGAGGCGCCTCTTTCCTCGCCGCCCCGGCGGGTGGTCGGCAGGGCGTGAGTGATGGCGAGGACGAGGTTCACGGAGTGGGACGGCACGCAACGCGTCCGCCTCTCGGGGAGGCGCGTCTTCGAGAAGCTGGCCGAGTACCTCTCGTACACCGACGACGTGCAGCAGGCGTTCGACTGGCTGCTGCGCCACGGCCTGGAGCTGGACGACATGCGCGTGATGGGCGTCGACGACTTCCTCGAATCCGCTGCGCGAGGAGATGCGGCAGCGCCACCGCCAGTTCAACCTCGACCGCTCGCTCGATTCGCCGGCGCAGCGCCTGGAGGAGATCCTCGACCTCGAGCGGGACACCCTCGACCGGCGTGGCGACGCCGCGTCGCGCGCCAAGCGATCGCTGCTGGACTCACTGCCGGCGCGGCTCTCGGAGGCCATCGAGCGGCTGCGCGACTACGACTTCGAGGACCAGGACGCGCGCTCGGAGTTCGAGAATCTGCTGGAAGAGATCGACGAACATCCGCGACCTGGAGGACTTCCGCAGCCGCTTCGGCGATCTGTTCCAGGGGCCGAAGGCGCTCGGCTACGACGAGTCGCTCGAGCTCATGCGGGAGATGCAGCGCCTGACCGCATTGGAGGAGGACTTCCTGGCCGGCAACTTCGAGCAGATCGACCTCGAAGCTCTTCGAGATCTGCTCGGCGAGCAGGCCGCGGCAGGGCTTTCAGCAATTGCGGCAGCTCGTCGTCGTGCTCGCCAACGCGGGCTACACGGGGCGCCGGGAGGGGCGCGTGCAAGCTCTCGCCGAAGGGCGTGCGCGCGATCGGCCAGCTGGCGCTGCGCGACATCTACCAGGGCTTCTGCGCGACCGCGCCGGCGGGCATCAGGCCGGACCACCGCGGCGTGAGCGAGGTGCGGCCCGAGGCGACGAAGCCGTACCGCTACGGCGAGCCGCTGCACGTGGACCTCGTTCGCACTCTCAAGAAGGCGGTGGCGCGGCGTCCCGGCACGCCGCTGCGCATGGAGCCGGAGGACTTCGAGGTCTACGACACGCTCCACGCCACCACGACCTCCACGGTCCTGCTGCTCGACATGAGCTGGTCGATGAGCTGGGAAGGCCGTTTCGCGGCCGCCAAGAAGGTCGCTTTGGCGATGGAGAGCCTGATTCGATCGCGCTACCCGCGCGACTACTTCGGGATCGTCGGGTTCTACACCCGCGCCACCGAGCTCAAGGTGCGGGACCTGCCCGAGGCGACCTGGAACATGGGCGATCCGTTCACCAACCTGCAGGACGGCCTGCGCCTGGCCAGCCAGATGCTCAGCCGGCAGCCGAGCTCGCAACCAGTACATGATCGTGATCACCGACGGCCAGCCGACCGCCTACTTCTCGCGCGGGCGCCTGTACTGCGAGTGGCCGCTGTCCTTCGGCGGGATCAGCATGCGCGCCGCGCAGGAAACGCTGCGCGAGGTCGAGCGCGTCACCCGCCGCGGCGTCATCATCAACACGTTCATGCTCGACGACAGCCCGCAGCCTGCGCGCCTTCGTCGAGCGCATGACCCGGATCAACAAGGGCCGCGCGCTGTTCACGCGCCCCGATCGGCTCGGCGAGTACCTGCTGGTCGACTACATCGCCCGCAAGCGGAAGCGCGTCTGACGGGCGTGCGACGGCGACCGCGCTCGGGTTGCCCGCTCCACCTGCGGGTGCAAGAATCCGGCGCCGTGGAGCGGGCGGAGGACGCAGTGAAGGCGACGCGGCACGTTTCGGGCGGTAGCGCGGTGCCGTCCTCGCCGGCGCGCGGGCGCCCTCGGCTTTTCGCGGACGGCGCCGCATGAAGCTCACCCCGATGCTCGAGCAGTACCTGCGACTGAAGCAGGAGCACCCGGACGCGCTGCTGCTGTTCCGGCTCGGCGACTTCTACGAGCTGTTCTTCGAGGACGCCGAGCGTGCGGCGAGGGCGCTCGACATCACCCTGACGACGCGCAGCAAGAAGGACGAGGTGCCCATTCCGATGTGCGGCGTCCCGCACCACTCCGTTCAGCCGCACATCGCCCGGCTGCTGGCCAGCGGCTTCAAGGTCGCGCTCTGCGAGCAGATGGAGGATCCCAGCACCGCCAAGGGGCTGGTTTCGCGCGAGCTGGTGCGGGTCATCACGCCGGGAACGCTCACCGAGGAGGAGCACCTCGATCCGAAGCAGCCGAACTATCTGGTCGCCGTGCACGCCGTGCGGCGGGCTCCTGGTTGCGGTTTCGGCCGACCTGTCGACGGGAGAGCTGGGGCGGCAAGAGCCGGCCGACGAGGCCGCCCTCGCCGAGACCCTGAGCCGGCTGGCGCCGCGCGAGGTCCTGCTCGATCCCGCGCTGACGGAGCTCGACGCCGTGGTGAGACGCGCCGTTCCGAACGCCATGGTGAGCCCGGTTCCCGCCGGCCGCTTCGACGTCGCCAGCGGCGAGGCATGGCTGCGCCGCACCGCGCCCGAGCGCGACCCAGATCCCGCCCTGGCCGCGGCGCTCGGGGCGCTTCTCTGGTATCTGGGCGAGACCCATCGCGCCAGCATCGATCATCTGCGCGCGCCGCGCGACGAGGAGACGGCGGCGCTGATGGTGATCGACGAGGCGACGCGGCGCAACCTCGAGCTGCTCGCCACCACCCGCGGCGAACGGCGCGGCTCGCTGCTCGAGGTGATCGACGAGACGGTCACGCCGATGGGCGGGCGCCTGCTGCGGCAGTGGATGCTGGCGCCGCTGACCGACGTGCCGGCGATCGGCGCGCGGCTGGACGCGGTCGAGGATCTGCTGCGGCAGCCGACGCGGCGCCAGACGCTGGCGGATCGGCTCGGCTCGATCGGCGATCTGGAGCGCCTCACCGCCCGCTTGGCGGCCGGGCGCGTCGGGCCGCGCGACCTGGTCGGGCTCGCGGCCGCGCTGGGCACGGTCGAAGGCGTGCGCGACCTGCTGGAGGCCGCGCACGCCGCCGCCTTGCGCGATTGCCGCGAGAGCCTCGACGATCTGCCGCGCGTACGCGAGCGGATCGGGCTGGCACTCGCCGACGACCCGCCGCTCAATCCGCGCGCCGGAGGCCTGATCCGCGCCGGGTTCGACACCCGCGTCGACGAGCTGCGCGACCTGGCCCACAGCGGCAAACGTTTCTTCTCCGAGTTCGAGCGCCGCGAGCGCGAGCGCACCGGGATCGCCTCGCTCAAGGTGCGCTACAATCAGGTGTTCGGCTACTACATCGAGGTGACGAAGCCGAACCTGCCGCTGGTGCCGCCCGAGTATCGCCGCAAGCAGACGCTCGCCAATGCCGAGCGCTTCGTCACCCCCGAGCTCGAGACGTACGAGGCCAGGGTGCTCGGTGCCGAAGAGCGCCTGGCGGCCGTGGAAGCCGAGCTCCTCGCGGCGCTGGTGACCGACGTCGCCGCGGAGCACGCTTCGCTCTCGCGCACCGCCGGCGCTCTGGCCCGGATCGACGTCTTCGCGGGGCTGGCTCTGGTCGCGGAGCGGCGTCGCTACTGCCGCCCGCAGGTGACGCGGGATCGCCGCCTGCTCATCGAGGAGGGCCGACATCCCGTCGTCGAGGCGATGGCCGGGCGCGGCGGGTTCGTCGCCAACGATTGCCAGCTCGATCCGGACGCGCAGCAGATCTTGATCCTGACCGGGCCCAACATGGCCGGCAAGTCGACGTATCTCCGGCAGGTGGCCCTGATCGTCCTGCTGGCGCAGATGGGGGCCTACGTTCCCGCCGCAAAGGCCGAGATCGGGGTGGTCGACCGCCTGTTCACCCGCATCGGCGCCTCGGACAATCTCGCCGGCGGCGAGTCCACCTTCATGGTCGAGATGAAGGAGACCGCCGACATCCTGCGCCGGCTGAGCGGTCGCAGTCTCGCCATTCTCGACGAGATCGGACGCGGCACCAGCACCTTCGACGGCATCTCCATCGCCTGGGCCGTGGCCGAGCACATGCACGATCACGCCGCCGGGCGGCCGCTCGTGCTCTTCGCCACCCACTACCACGAGCTGACGGACCTGGCGCGCAGCAAGGAGCGCGTGCACAACTTCTCGGTCGCGGTGCGGGAGTGGAAGGGCGAGGTCGTCTTCCTGCGCCGCATCGTTCCGGGGCCGGCCAGCCAGAGCTACGGTATCCAGGTGGCGCGTCTGGCCGGCGTGCCGGACTCGATCATCGGCCGTGCCAGGCAGATCCTCGCCAATCTCGAGTCGAGCGAGCTGAACGACGCAGGACAACCGCGCCTGGCGCAGGGGGACGAGCCGCCGGGCGCGCGCCAGCTCGGTCTGTTCGCCGCCGCCGAGCAGCGCCTGTGCGAGGAGCTGGCCGCCATCGACGTGAACGGGCTGACGCCGGTCGACGCCCTCACCCGGTTGAACGAGCTGGTCCAGCAGGCGCGGCGCGGGCGAAGGGTGTGATGGAACGGCGGCGCGCCGGCGCGAAGCGCGGGCTGATCGCGGCGCTGTGGCTGCTGCCGGCTCTGGGAATCGCGGCGCCGGCCGCGGCCGGGAGGCCGGCCGAGCTGCGCCAGATCCGCCCGATCGTCGCCGACGACTACACGCGGTTGGTCATCGAGCTGACGCACCGGGTGCGATACGACCTCAAGGTCGTGCCGGCCGACGCCGCGACCCGAACCCCGGCGCGGCTGTACGTGGACCTGCACGGGACGCGGCTGCCGCGCGGCGAGGCGCCGCAGTTGTCGCCGGCGGGTGGCCCGCTGCTGCGCCTGCGCGCCACGCAGGTGTCGTCCGATCTGGCGCGACTCATCCTCGACGTCCCGGGGTTGCGCGACCCGCTCGCCTTTCCCATGCTCGATCCCTTTCGCCTGATCGTCGACGTGCGCGGCGACGCGCGGCCGCTGCCCCGCACGGCACGGGCGTCGCCGCTCCCACCCGCGCGCGGTGAGGCATCGCGGCTCCCGGGCATCGCGCCGCGGACGCCGCCGCGGGCCGCAGGCGCTCGGGCACTCACCGTGGTCCTCGACCCGGGGCACGGAGGCGAGGATCCGGGCGCGCGCGGAGTGGACGGCACGCCGGAGAAGGACGTCGTCCTCGACGTGGCGCGCCGCCTGCGGCCTCTTCTCGAGGCACGCGGCTACCGGGTGGTGCTGACCAGAGACCGCGACGTGTTCGTGTCGCTGGAAGAGCGCGCCGTGCGCGCCAACGCGTTGCGGGCCGATCTCTTCGTTTCGATCCACGCCAACGCCAGCCTCGATCCCGAGGCGGCCGGGATCGAGACCTACTACCTGAGCAACTCCGACAACAGGGCGACCATCCGGCTGGCGAAAATGGAGAACAACCTGACCTACATGACCGGCCGGGCGCCGCGCCGGGCGGACGTCTCGTGGATCGTCAGCGACATGATCCAGAGCTACAAGATTCAGGAGTCGCTGCTCTTGGCGCGACGCATCCAGAGCGCCGTGGTGGCCGAGGCCACCCGCCAGCGCGGCGGGGAGGTGCGCGATCTGGGGGTGAAGCCCGGTCCCTTCTACGTTCTGGTCGGCGCCGGCATGCCCGCCGTTCTGGTCGAGATCTCCTTTCTGACCCAGGCCCGCGAGTGCCGCGCTCTCGGTCGACCGGCCTACCGCGCGGCTCTCGCGGAGGGGCTCTTGCGCGGCATCGTCGAATTCGAGGACAATGCCGCCGCAGCCGCGACACTCTGAATGAACGCCACCGGCCCACAAACCCCCGTTCTCCGCTTCGAGCCGCTTCCCGCTCTCGGGTCCCTGCGCCTCCAGACCGCCTGGGGACGCGAGGCCCGCGACTACCTGACGCGGGCGAAGGAGATGCTCTACGCGGAGCACGAGGCCGGCGCCTCGGGGCGCGTCATCGTGGAGCGCTACACCCGGGTGGTCGACCACGTCATCCAGACCATCTACGACGCGGCGCGCGCCAGCTATGCGGAGCGCTACGCGGTGCTGAACCAGCGCTGCGCCATGGTCGCGCAGGGCGGGTACGGGCGCGGCGAGCTGAACCCCTGCTCGGACATCGACCTGCTGTTTCTCTACCCGCATCGCCCCGACGCGTTCGTCGAGACGGTGACCGAGAAGATCCTGTACGCGCTGTGGGACACGGGGCTGACCGTCGGCCATGCGATGCGCAACCTGCGCGACTGCGTGCGCCTGGCGGGGCGCGACTTCAAGGTGAAGACCGCCCTGCTGGACACGCGCTTCCTGGCGGGCGACGAGCCGCTGCACGCGGAGTTCGTCGTCCTCATGGAGAGCGAGATCCTGAAGCGCAACAGCGCCCGCTTCTTCCGCGAGAAAGTGACCGAGAACGAGGAGCGGCACAGGCGCTACGGCGACTCCGTCTACCTGGTCGAGCCGCAACTCAAGGAAGGGGAGGGCGGCCTGCGCGACATCCACACGGCGATGTGGCTCGCCAAGGTCAAGTTCAAGATCAAGTCGATCGGGGATCTGGTCCAGAAGGGCGTGATCACCGAGCGGGAGCGCGACGAGGTCGAGGCGGCGCAGGACTTTCTGTGGCGAGTCCGCAACGCCCTGCACTTCGAGACCGGACAGCACCAGGACCAGCTGACCTTCGAGCACCAGGAGCGCATCGCCGCGGACCTCGGCTTTCGCGACGACGGGCGGACCAAGGGCGTGGAGCAGTTCATGCGGCTCTACTACCTGCACGCGGCGGTGGTGAACCGCTTCTCGGACGACATCATCGGCCGCTGCGTCGAGCGCTCGTCGCCGTACCGGCTGCTCGGCAAGCTGGGCGGTCGGGAGATCCGTCCCGGGGTTCGCATCGCCGGACCGGAGCTGGTCGTCGGCGACCCGGCGACCTTCCGCGCCGATCCGAGCAAGCTGGTGCGGATCTTCGCCGACGTGCAGAGGCACGGCGTGCGGCTCGGCAACGCCACGCGCGTTCTGGTGCGCCGGCACGCCGGCCTGATCGACGATCGAGCTCGCCGCGACCCGGCCACCGTCGCCGCCTTTCTCGACGTGCTGGGTTGGAAGAACGGCGTGTACGACTCGCTGCACGAGATGCACAAGCTGGACGTGCTCGACGCCTTTCTGCCGGAGTTCAGCGACCTGCGCTGCATGGCGCAGTACGACCGCTACCACATCTACACGGTCGACGAGCACACGCTGCGCGGGGTGCGAATGCTCGAGCGGCTGCGCCTCGGCGAGTGCAAGGACGTCGCGCCGCTGCCGACCGAGGTCATGCGCGAGGTCGACAAGGTCGATATCCTCTATTTGGCGATGTTGTTTCACGACGCCGGCAAGGGGCAGGGCGGCGACCATTCCAATCGCGGCGCGGAGATCGCGAGCCGGGTCGCGCAGCGCATGAATCTTCACGCCGACGACGCGGGACAGCTCGATTTTCTGGTGCGCCATCACTTGTTGATGCACCATCTCGCCACCCGCCGGGACATCCACGACCCGAAGCTGGTGACCGACTTCGCCAAGACCGTCGGGACCCTGGCCAGCCTTCAGAAGCTCTACGTGCTCACCTTCGCCGATCTGTGCGCCACCAATCCCATCCTGTGGAACAGCTGGCAGGACATGCTGCTGCGCGAGCTGTACGAGCTGACGGTGGACGTCTTCGAGCGCGGCGTGATGGCGGAGCGCAACCAGGCGGAGCGCGCGCGGCGCGTGCGCGAGCGGGTGGCGGCCAGCGTCGGCCCGGAGGGAGGCGAAGCGCTGCAGCGCTTCCTGGTGGACATGCCGGACCGATATTTTCTCAGCACCCCGGAGGAGGACATCCCGCGCCACTTCTTCCTCGTTCGCGGTCTCGACGAGGATCCGCTGGTCACCCACATCGCCCATCATCCGGAGCGGGAGTTCAGCGAGTTCACCGTCGTCACGCGGGATCGCCCCGGGCTGTTCTCCAAGCTGACCGGAGTGCTGCGCGCCAGCGGAATGAACATCGTCAAGGCGCGTATCACGACCGGCGGGACGGGTGTCGCCCTGGACGTCTTTCGCGTCTCCCATCTCGATCGCGCCGCCATCGCGCGCAGCGACGACCGTTGGGAGCGCATCCAGGTCGCCGTGGCGAAGGTGCTGGCCGGGGAGCTGGACGTGGAGGCGATGGTCGCCGCCGCCGCGCGCCCTTCGGTGCTGGGGGAGAAGTTCGTGCCCCGGGTGCCGAGCAAGGTGGAGATCGACAATCGCGTCTCGGAGGACTTCACGGTCATCGACGTGTACACGCAGGATCGGGTGGGCGTGCTGTTCACGATCACCAACGCGCTGTTTCACCTCGACCTGTCGATTCATCTGGCGAAGATCACCACCAGTGTCGACCGCGTTCTCGACGTGTTCTACGTCTCCGATTCGAGGGGGCGCAAGATCGAGGACCCGGAGCGGCTTCGGCATATCGAGGAGACGTTGTTGGCGGAGCTCGAGCCCCTGGCGGCGCGGCACTTCGAGGCCACCGGCGGCGAGCGGCAGGAGGCCGAGGCGGGCGGGTGACGCCCGGGCGCGGTGCAGGGGTCTCGGTCGAGGAGGGGGCGTGGACGAGGCGGTCGATCGCTACATGCAGTACCTGGCGGCGGAGCGCCGGGTATCGCAGCACACCCTGGCGGCGTACGGGCGCGACTGCGCGGCCCTGGTCGAGGCGCTCGAGGAGCAGGGGGTCGCCTCGCCCGCCGACGTCCTGCCGGGCCACATCGTCGGCTTTCTGGAGGCGGCGCAGCGACGCGGCCTGTCCGCCCGCAGCCGGGCGCGGGCGCTGGCGGCGGTGCGCGGGCTGTTCCGCTTTCTTCTGCGGGAAGGGGTGATCGCCTCGGACCCGAGCCGCGAGCTGCGCCGGCCGCGCCTCGGCCGCCGCTTGCCGCACTCGATGGGGCGCGCCGCCGTGCTCCAGCTACTGGTCGGCGCCGAGGACGATCCGCTGGTGCAGCGCGACCTGGCCATGATCGAGCTGGTCTATGCCGACCGGGCTGCGCGTGTCCGAGGTCGTCTCTCTCAAGACCAGTCAGGTCAATCTCGAGGCCAACTATCTCACCGTCGTCGGCAAGGGCCGCAAGGAGAGAGCCGTGCCGATCGGCAGCTATGCGCGCGACCGCGTCCTGGCCTATCTGCGCGACGCCAGGCCGCGCATCCTGGGCCGGCGCCTGAGCCCGCACCTGTTCGTGACCGGTGCCGCGCGGCCGATGACGCGGCAAGGCTTCTGGCAGCGCCTGCGCCGTCGGGTTCGCCAGGCGGAGGTCGAGGGACGGATCAGCCCGCATACCCTGCGGCACGCCTTCGCGACGCATCTGGTGGAGGGAGGCGCCGACCTGCGCGCCGTCCAGTTGATGCTCGGGCACGCCGACATCGGCACGACGGAGATCTACACGCACGTGGCGCGAGACCGCCTGCGGGAGGTGCACCGCAAGTACCACCCGCGGGGCTGAAGGCGGGCTCGGCGGACTAGGACCCGAAAGGCCTTTCTGCTACCGTTCGTCGCACATGAACCACACGATTCTGCAGATCTGCCTGTGGGCTCCTCCGATCCTGATCGCCATCATTCTGCACGAGGTCGCGCATGGGTTCGTCGCCAACCGGCTCGGCGACCCGACGGCGGCGCAGCGGGGCCGCCTGACGCTGAACCCGATCCCTCACGTCGATCCGGTCGGCACGGTGGCCCTGCCGCTGTTTCTCGTCGCGCTCGGCTCTCCTTTCGTCTTCGGCTGGGCAAAGCCGGTTCCGGTGAACTTTCTCAATCTGCGAAATCCCAAGCGAGACATGGTCAAGGTGGCGCTGGCGGGTCCGCTCACCAACGTCGCGCTGGCTCTCGTCAGCGCCGCGCTCCTACACGCTCTGATGAGAGCGGAGAACGGGCAGTTGGTGACCGGTCCTCTGGCGCTGATGTCCCTCTATAGCCTGGAGATCAACGTGGTGCTGGCGGTGTTCAACATGATCCCGATCCTGCCGCTCGACGGCGGGCGCGTGCTCACCGGCCTGCTCCCCCGGCCGCAGGCCATCGCCTTCTCGCGTCTGGAGCCGTACGGCATGCTGATCGTCATGGCTCTGCTGTTCACCGGGACCCTGGGGCGTGTCGTCGGGCCGGTGGTCTCCTTCATGCTTCATGCCCTGCTCTGACCGGGCGGGGCGGGCGGCAAGGGGCGGGTAGGTGGAAGGGAAGCAGCGGGAGAAGCGTTTGCGAGTCGTCAGCGGTTGCCGGCCGACCGGGCGGTTGCACCTCGGCCATCTTCTCGGGGCCCTGCGCAACTGGATCCGCCTGCAGGACGAGGCGGAGTGCTTCTTCTTCGTCGCCGACTGGCATGCGTTGACCACCGGGTATCAGGACACCGCCGGTATCGGTGCCAGCACGCACGACATGTTGATCGACTGGCTGGCGGCGGGGTTGGACCCCCGGAAGGTGGTCGTTTTCCGGCAGTCGGCGGTGAAGGAGCACGCCGAGCTGCACCTGTTGCTGTCGATGATCGTGCCGACGCCGTGGCTGCTGCGCAATCCGACCATCAAGGAGCAGGCGCGCGAGCTGGGCCTCATCTCCGGGGAAGGAGACGAAGACGCCCAGATGACCCAGATCAACTACGGTCTGCTCGGCTATCCGGTGCTGCAGTCGGCCGACATTCTTCTCTACAAGGCGCTCCGGGTTCCGGTCGGGATCGACCAGGTTCCGCACCTGGAGATGACCCGCGAGGTGGCGCGCCGCTTCAATCGGCTCTATGGCGAGGTCTTTCCCGAGCCCGACGCGCTGCTCACCGAGTCGCCGAAGATCCCGGGCACGGACGGGCGCAAGATGAGCAAGAGCTACAACAACGCCGTCTACCTTTCCGATACGCCGGAGGCGATCGATGGCAAGCTGAGCCGCATGATGACCGACCCGCGGCGCGCGCGCCGCAACGACCCGGGCGAGCCCGAGGACTGCCCGGCGTTCAACCTGCACCGCATCTATTGCACTCCAGAGGAGATCGAGTACGTTACGGCCGGTTGCCGGACCGCCGGTATCGGCTGTCTGGACTGCAAAAAGATCATGATCAAGCACGTCATCGCCGACCTGGCTCCCATTCAGGAGCGGCGCGCGCAGCTGGAGACGCGCCCCGCGGAGGTCGCCGCGGTGCTCGAAGCGGGGAACCGGGACGCTCGCCGCGTCGCCGAGCAGACGATGGCGGACGTCCGCTCGGCGATGAAGCTGTGAGCGGCGAGGCGCGAAGGCTGCGATCGGTGGTGAGTGATGGATGAGAGACACCCTGCGGATGGCGATCTAGAGGGCAACGGTTCGGGTGCCCTCGAGCCGGCCGGGGAGCCCTCCGGCCCCCGTGCGCCGTACCGCGTCCGTCTCGACCTGTTCGAAGGACCGCTCGATCTCCTCCTTCATTTGATCAAGAAGAACGAGGTGGACGTCGCCCACATTCCGATCGCGGCCGTCACCGAGCAGTACCTCGCCTATCTCGACCTGATGCGCGACCTCAACCTCGACGTCGCCGGCGAGTATCTCGTCATGGCGGCGACGCTCACTCTGGTCAAGTCGCGCATGCTTCTCCCCTCGCCCGAGACCGACGAGGACGAAGAGGCCGATCCGCGCGCCGATCTGGTTCGACAGCTGCTCGAGTACCAGCGCTATCGGGAGGCGGCGGAGGGGCTCGGCGCGCGGCCCCTGCTGCGGCGGGATGTCTTCGCTCGCGAGCCCAGCGGCGAGGGGATCGAGCCCGACCCGAACGCCCTTCCGGCCGTACGGGTCACCGTCTGGCAGCTCATGGAGGCGTTCCGCGGCGTGCTGCGGCGCGCCCGCCCCGACCCCGTGCACGAGGTGCAGGCGGAATCGGTGTCGCTTCCGGATCGCATCGGCGGTCTTCTGCGCAGCCTCGGCGTTGCCCGCACGCTGACCTTCGACAGCCTGTTCGGCGACTCTTCGACGCGCGGGTTCGTGATCGTGACCTTCCTCGCGCTGCTCGAGCTCATGAAGATGGGTGCCGTCGAGGCGGTTCAGGAGGAGGTCTTCGGACCGATTCTGATCGTTCTCGCGGTCGAGGACGTCGACAGCGTCACGATCGGGTTGATGGACGAGTACGGCGGCACGCCGGATGTGGCCGGAGAACGACCCGATGAGTGATCGAGAGCGCGACGCCGGCGGTGACGAAACGGTCCGAGATCCGACCGAGGAGCAGGCCTCTCCGGCCGCGGCCTCCGCCGCGGAAGCGGAGGTCGACGGCGAGGCGTCGCCGGAGCCGGAGGAGGAGGGTGCGGAGCCGGGGCGTGAGCGGCTGGATGCGATCCTCGAAAGCGTTCTGTTCGCGGCCGGAGCGCCGCTGCCGATCAAGAGGATGGCCGACCTGCTGAACGGCCCGTCGACGAAGGAGATCAAAGCGTCCCTGGCGCGGCTGGCCGCCGAGTACGCCGGCCCGGAGCGCGGTATCCACCTGGTGGCCGTCGCCGGCGGCTTCCAGTTCCGCAGCGCGCCGCAGAACGCCGAGTGGGTGCGCTCGCTGCTGCGCGAGCGCCCGACGCGGCTCGGACGCGCCGCTCTCGAGACGCTGGCGGTCATCGCCTACAAGCAGCCCGCGACCCGGGCGGAGGTGGAGTCGGTCCGCGGCGTCGATGCCGACAGCGCCATCAGCACCCTGCTGGCCAAGCGGCTGATCAAGATCGCGGGGCGCAAGGAGGCGGTGGGGCGCCCCTTGCTCTACGCGACGACTCCGGAGTTTCTCGAAGTATTCGGGTTGAAGGATCTGAGCGATTTGCCGGTGCTCAAGGAGATCGGCCCGGCGCCGGAGGGCGACGATGAGGCGTCAATCGACGACGAGCCAGAAGAGTGGCGAGCGGCTCCAGAAGATCCTGAGCGGGGCGGGGATCAGCTCGCGTCGCAAGGCGGAGGAGATGATCCGCCAGGGGCGGGTGAAGCTGAACGGCCGGGTGGTGACGGAGCTGGGGACGAGGGCGACCCCGGGCCGCGACCGGATCGCGATTGACGACCGGCCGCTGCGGGCGCGCCAGGAACCGGTCTACGTCCTGCTCAACAAGCCCGTCGGCGTCGTGACGACGCTCTCCGATCCGCAGGGGCGGCCGACCGTGAGCCACCTGCTGGCGGATGTGCGCCAGCGGGTCTTTCCGGTCGGGCGTCTGGATTTTCACTCTTCCGGGTTGCTGCTCCTGACCAACGACGGCGAGCTCGCCCTGCGCCTCACCCACCCCCGCTACGGCGTGCGCAAGACATACCGGGTGAAGGTCAAGGGGCACGCCACCGGGGAGGCGCTGAAGCAGCTGCGCGGCGGTGTCTCCCTGCCCGAGGGGCGCACCGCGCCGGCGGTCGTGCGCGTGGTCGAGACGTCCGACCGCAAGACGTGGATGGAGATCACCATCGCCGAGGGCAAGACGCGCCAGGTACGGCGGATGTGCGAGGCCGTCGGCCTGCCGGTGGAGAAGCTGATCCGGATCTCCCTGGGGCCGCTCAAGCTCGGTCGGCTTCCGGCCGGAAGCCACCGCCACCTGACGCCCGAGGAGATCATCCGGCTGCGCCAGACCGTGAAGCTGGGGTGACGCTTGCGTCCGAGGAAGCGCAGATCGAGAAGCCGATGAAGATCGACGCAGCACTGCTCACGGCCGATCCGAGCACCGCCGGGACGGCGGCGCGAAGGCTCGAAGCGCAGGGATTCGACGGCGTCCAGAGCTTCGAGGGGCCGCACGATCCGTTCCTGCCGCTCGCCCTGGCCGCGGCGCAGACGACGCGCATCGAGCTCGCGACCGCGATCGCCATCGCCTTCGCGCGCAACCCCATGGTGTGCGCGTACGTCGCCAACGACCTGCAGCTCCTGTCCCGGGGGCGTTTCATTCTCGGATTGGGGACGCAGATTCGCCCCCACATCGAGCGCCGCTTCGGCGAGCGCTGGTCGAAGCCCAACGCGCGCATGCGGGAGTTCGTCCGCGCGCTGCGATCGATCTGGCGGGCGTGGGAGACCGGCGAGCGGCTCGACGTGCGCGGCGAGTTCTACACCCACACGTTGATGTCGCCCTTTTTCAGCCCCGGGCCGAACCCGCACGGCGCGCCCCGGATCTTCCTCGCCGGCTTCGGCCCGGCGATGGTCGCGGTGGCCGGAGAGGTGGCGGACGGCTGGATCGTCCATCCCCTCAACTCACCGGGCTACGTGCGGGCGGTGGGGCTGCCCGCGCTGGCAAAGGGGCTGGCGCGCGGCGGCCGGGATCGGGCCGGCTTCGAGGTTTGCTGCCAGACGATCGCCATGGTCGGCGGGACGGACGAGGAGATCGCGCGCGCCCGGGAGCAAGCGAAGGCGCAGATCGCCTTCTACGGCTCGACACCGGCTTACCGGGTGATGCTCGACCATCACGGCTGGGGCGATCTGCAGCCGGAGCTGAACCGCATGTCGAAGCAGGGGCAGTGGCTCGACATGATCCGACTGATCGGCGACGACATGCTCGACGTCGTCGGCGTGAGCGGAACGCCCCGCGCCGTCGGCCGCGCGCTGCGCGAGCGCAACGCCTTCGCCGAGCGCACCTCTCTCGTTCTCTACAACGAGGCCGGGCCCGACGCGGCGGCGGACATCGTGCGGGGTTTCAAGGAAGGCTGAGGCGCACTCCGCCTCGCCGGCGGGCGTGCGACCAAGCACTCATCGGCAGAAGTACGGCCACGTATCTTTGTGAGCTTCCTCTCCCTGGATGAGTCTGTCGATTTTCTCGAGGGTCGAGATTCCCCCCTTTGAAAAAGGGGGGCCAGGGGGGATTTTGAGACGGATTCATTCGGACAAATCCCCCTCAATCCCCCTTTTCCAAAGGGGGAAGTCGGAGTCTACATTGCCAAATTTACGAGCCGGAGTACTAACCTTGATCTGACGAAAATTCTCGGATCTGACGAAAATTCTCGCGCCAAGACGCAAAGACGCCAAGTCGGACACGGATTTCGAGGATCTGAGGGCGTGTAGCCAAGATCATTGTCGATGCGGTCGAACGATCAGCGAATGAATCAAAGAAGGCCTTGTCCCGCTTTGCGTCTTTGCGCGAGAATTATTGTCCAATCAAATCAAGGCTAAGTCGACAGGCCGAGCAGCGCGGCGGCGTTCCGGTAGAGCACCTTGGTGCGCAGGTGCTCGCGGCCGACGGTCGCCATCAATACCTTCGCGATGCCGATGGCTTGGTGGTAGAAGGGCCAGTCGCTGCCGTACACGACGCGCTCCGGATCCGCCCGATCGAGAATCGTGCGCACGTTCGCCAACGACTGCCCCGACAGCTCGAGCCATACGTTCGGGTACCGGCAGGCGAGGTCGAGCGCGCGTTCCATCTGCAGGGCGCCGGCGTGGCCGAGCACGAAACGGGTGCGCGGCTGCTCGGCGATCGGCTTCTCGTAGAGGGCGACCTGCGTGCGGCGCCGGCCGGACTGCAGCTCGATTCCCACCGGACCGCAGTGCAGCAGGACCGGCAGGTTGTTGGCGCCGCAGTGACGGTAGAGCGCCATGGCGCGCGGATGATCCGGCGAGATCAGCTGCACGGCGGGGTGCACCTTGACGCCGCGAGCGCCGGCGTGGGCCTGCTCGTCGAGGCGCGTGCCGACGCGATCGACGATGGGGTGGACGGATCCGAACGAGATGATCTTGGGCTCGCGCCGGGCGGCGGCGAGGGCGTGCTCGGCGTTTCTCGAGATGTACGGCAGCTCGATGGGGAGAAGGACCGATCTCGCGATGCCGAGCTCGTCCATCTCGCGCACCAGGTTGGGCACCGGTGTGCGTCGCCCGCATGCCGCCGCGGGTGAGACTGCCGAGCGTCAGATCGCGTTTCAGGGCGTGCAGCGCTTCGGGCGTGAAGTTCTTGTTCTGGTAGACCCCGAAATCGATGCGGCAGCACCCGGGCAGGTAGTGCTCGGTATGATCCGTGGCGCGGTGGAGGTCGACGCGCATCGGCAGCAGGTAGGCGAGCGCGACGTGCGAGTGCATGTCGATCACCGGACCGACCGATGGATCGGAAACGACGAGGCGGCCGTCGTGGCGCTCGAACCACGGCAGGCGCGACAGATCGAGGAGGTTCTCGAACACCGGGCTCGGGCATCGGACGTCCATACCCGTGCGGTCGTCGAGGACAAGGCGCGCCAATCAGCGGCGGCACGTCGGGTCGCCGAGCGTGGACTATCCCCGCAGTGGCGGCAGGCGGCCATGGAAGAAGGGAAAGGGGAGCCGTGCCGGACACGGTTCGATGCGGATGTCCGCGTTGTTGAACATCCAGTGCCGGCGGTTGGCGTTGACGAAGTCCACGTCGATCTCCTCCATCCCGTGGCGATCCGCGCTCGATCACCGGCCAGCGGCGACTATCTGGCTCGCAACGTATCGGCCGATGATCTCGTGAGCCAGGCGGTTGGGATGGCCGTCGCCGTTGAGCTTGTAGGGCTTCCACGACCCGCGATCAGGCAAGATGGCGCTGACGGGATGTACATCGTAGTCGAGGTGCCGATTCCGAAACAGGTCGGGGTCCTTCTCGTCCCAGTAGAGAACGTAGAACGGAGCTTCCGGATAAAGCTCGTGCAAGAGGTCACGCGACCGGTCGATGATGGCGAAAAACAGACGGAGGTCATCCTCGGTCGCCACGGAGGCGTCGTAGGGTCCGAACAGCAGCCTCCGCAAAAGCAACGACTGTGAGGCCACGACCTGACGGAGAAAGCGATCGAGTCGGCGCGGCAGCCACGAACCGTCGTCGAAGTTTCCGCGGCGCACGGCGCTCCCGTTTGGCGCAATCACGAAACGAGGTCCGTAGCGTTCCCAGGTCCACTTCCCCGCCGCGCGCATGACGTGGTGCGAGATGGCCAGATAGACGACCGCGATGGGCTTGCAGCGCGCCGCCCGGGTGACTCTTCCGCTCTCGATGGCAGCGAGCATCTGGTGCGGTCCGTAGCCGAAGAAGCCGAAGTTCAAGGTTCGGAAGCGCCCGCCCCCCTCGATGCCGGCCACGTAGGGCATGGCCTGATCGTCGTTGACGCCTTCGCCGAAAGTGAACGAGCCGCCGAAGAACAGGACGCAGGGCTCCGCGCTGCCGCCTCGAGCCGGCGGACCGACCCGCAGGCCGTCCGCATCGATGGTGTACACAACGTCGTAGACGAGATGACCTTCGTCCCGCAGCCAGGATTCGGTTTTGGCGCCGGGAGAGGGGCAGATGCCGAGATCGCGGTCCAGCTGAAAGAAGTCGCCCCCGGCGCTGAATTCCTGGTGCCTCCCCGAGTGCCCGCTGCCGACGGCGAGAGCGAGCTCGGTGAGGCCGAATATCAGGATCACCGCCGCCAAGTTGAACCACAGCGCTCGGCGCCTGCTCCGCCGCATCCGGTTGGCGCAGGCCGCCCCCCATCCCAGCGCCATCCAGAAGAAGGGCACCGGCAGTTTGTACAAGGCGACATAGGAGACGAGCGCCGCGAGGCCGAAAGGCAGCATCGCTCCCGACACGGCGAATACAGCCTCAATCGCAGCCGTCGGCGCCTTCATCAGCGCGACATACCACAGTGCATTCCGGGGGTGAACTTGTGACCCGGTACCGACATCGCTCTCTCTGGGCCCGGTCGGGCGCCCCAACCCGACGCGGCCCTTCTGCGGCGTCCCACGCCGCCGTCGCACTTGACAATCGCTTTTGTCTGCGCAACTTGGAGCGCTTTATGTTCCTGCCCGAGGTTGATTTCCGCGACGATCGCGATCGAGCCAGCAACGGCGAGGCGGTGGACCGGCTCCATATCGCTCTGTTCCTGCCTTCGCTGGCGGGCGGCGGCGTCGAACGCGTGATGCTCTTTCTGGCCAATGCCTTCGTGGAACGCGGCCATCGTGTCGATCTCCTGCTCCGTCGCGTCTCCGGTCCTTATATCGACCAGCTGTCACCGGGCGCGAGAGTGATTGGCCTGCGCTCCGAGTCGCTCCTGCAGGCTCGCGCGCGCGCCGTTGCCGCGGACGCGGCCAGCTTGCCGGACCTGCTCCTCCCCGTTGTGCTGCCGTGGCGTTGCCAGGGGACACTTCGGGTGCTCGGGGACCTGACGAGATACGTGCGACGCGAGCGCCCTGACTGGCTCCTGTCGGCCATGACGTATCCCAGCCTGGTGGCGCTGTGGGCGCGGCGTCTGGCCGGGGTTCCCCTGCGTGTCGCGGTGAGCGAGCACGTACACCTGTCGCAGAAGATCCACGACGCGCAGCGGCCGCCCTGGCGCTGGCGGTTTTTGCCGCCGCTTGTCGCCCGCACGTATCCGCAGGCCGACGCCATCATCGCCGTGTCGGGTGGCGTCGCCGACGATCTGGCGCTGACCGCCAACATCCCGGGTCGGCGCATCGCGACGATCCACAACCCCGTCGTGCGCGAAGATCTCGAGGAGAAGTCGCGCGCTCCGCTCGAGCATCCGTGGTTCGTCCCCGGCGCGCCCCCGGTCGTGCTCGGCGTCGGCCGGCTCCACGAGCAGAAAGACTTCCCCTTGCTCCTCGAAGCCTTCCACCGCGTCCGCGCCGGGCGCGAGGTGCGGCTGGTGATCCTCGGCGAGGGGCGCGAGCGGCCGGCGCTGGAACGCCAGGTGCGCGATCTGGGGCTGTCCGATGCCGTCGACCTGCCGGGTTTCGTCGACAACCCCTATGCGTACATGGCGCGGGCCGCCGTCTTCGTGCTGCCTTCCCGCTTCGAGGGATTCGGCAACGTCGTCGCCGAAGCCCTCGCCTGTGGCTGCCCGGTGGTGAGCACGGACTGTCCGTGCGGTCCGGCCGATATTCTCGACGGCGGCGCTTATGGGCATCTCGTACCCGTCGGCGAGCCCGCGGCCATGGCGCAGGCGATCGTGTCGGTATTGGACGCACCGCGGCAGCCGGAGCGGCTGCGTGCGCGCGCTGCCGAATTCAGTGTCGGCCGCGCGGCCGACCGCTATCTCGAGCTGCTCAACGCGGGAGGTACGAAGCGGCATTGATCCGCGGTCCCATGTCTCTCATCGTCCTCATTTCAGCGGCGCCGACGGCAGGCACCCGCCCTTCGTCCGACGACTACCGCAATCTGCCGTTCGGTTGCGAAGGCTTCGACCACAGGCAATGACCAAGGGTTCGAGCCCAGTCGGCTGGCGCGCCAACATCCTCCTCGCCCTCGGCTCGGCCGTCCTCACCGTGATGCTGCTCGGGGTGGTCGAAGCGGGCCTCCGCCTCGCGGGTCTCGGCGCCGCCGACGCCTCGCGGGCCTCGAGGCTCAAGTACCAGCAGATCTATCTTCCCATCCTCGTTCCCGGACGCCGCGCCGACGGTACCGCGGTGCTGCAGCCGGCGGACAAGCGCCTACCCTTCCAATCCATCCCCCTCCGGAAGAAGCCGGGCACCGTGCGCATCTTCACCTTTGGAGGCTCGGCCACCGCCGGGCTCGGCTACAGCCCGAACGTGACCTTCGCGCGCTACCTCGAACGGATGCTGCAGACGGCTCATCCCGGCGTCACTTTCGAGGTCGTGAATCTGGGTATCGTGGCGCTGGCGTCCCAGCAGGTGCGGCTGCTCGTCGCCGACGTATGTGCACATTACGATCCCGACATTCTCATCGTCTACGCGGGCAACAACGAGTTCCTCGAGATGCACGCCGAGAAGTATGCGAGCCGGCACGCCAACGCCCTGTCGCGGCTCGAAGATGGGGTTCGGGAGACGAACCTCTACCGGGCCGTCGATCGTGCCGTCAACGGCCCACCCAAGATCCCCTCCCTCACCGAGCAGGATTTCTCCAACGACGACCTCCGTCTCTCGGAAGCGGAGATCATCGAGGACGTCGACGTGTCTCCGGCCGAAGTCGGGGGGGTCGTGGACCGCTACGAGGCCAACATCCAGGAGATGGCCGACGCGGCAGGCGCCGCGCATAGACCCCTGATCCTGATGACGGTGGCGTCGAACTGGGAGTGGCGCGGGCGCAGCGACCTTCCCGACGACTGGGTGCGTGAGGTCTGGGGCCACGATGTCGACGGCAGTCCGGACACCTGGCGCCGGACGCGCGACATTCTGAGTCAGAAGCTGGAGAGCGCGCCGGCGAAGCAGCGGCACGAATGGCTCTTCCGCCGTGCGGTAGCGGCCGCCGCGCTGGGAGACTTCACGGCGGCGCGTGCCGATTACCGGGCGGCGATGAACGAGGATCCGCATCTGCGCCGGGCGCTGGACGCGGCCAACGACCGGGTGCGACGAGTGGCCGAGCGCAGCGGCGCGGCCCTCGTCGATACGGTCGAGGTGCTGTCACGCCAAGCCGAGCACGGCATCGTCGGGTTCGACGAGTTCTACGACTACGTCCACTTCACCCCGCAGGGAGCCCTCAGGGTGGCTGCGGCGCTGTTCGATGAGATCCACCGGCAGGGCGGGCTGCCCGACGTCGGGTCGTTCGATACGCAGGCATATGTGGCAGCGGAGATCGATCGCATCCGCTTGCTCGAGGAGGACCCGAAGGCGGTGTTCGATTGGATGGGCTTCGGTTTCGACAAGGCGCTCCTCCACGACCGCGATCTGTGGAAGTACGAGCACATGAGGTCGGCACTCGACGAGCGCCTGAAGCACAATCCGGGCGACGTGCGCGCCCTCGTCTACCGCGGCAACGCTCGCTTCTTCGAGCTCGGCGGCGCGGCGGCGGCGGCGCGCGACTACGAGGCCGCTCTGGCGCTCGCCCCGGCTCAACAGGAGATCCGCGACAACCTCGAGCGGCTACGCGCCGACGGCCGACTGTGAGCCGGCTCGCTTCGATCTCCCCCACGCCGGCAGCCCGTCCGACTTGGAGGCTCGCAGCGACCCAATGGGGAGCGGGCCATGGAAATGACGCCGGCCGCGGCCCTACTCGAAGTGCATTTTCTCCAAAATACGGCCGGCGAGCCAGCGGTTCCCCTCGGCGCAGAAGTGGCCGTCTCCGGGGCACCGGTACTGCCTGATGTCGACCTTCTCGCGGGACAGGTCGACGAACGTGTCGAGGACCCCCTCGGCCCGCAGGGACTCGAAGACCCGGTCGTTCTGCGACTCTTTGCCGGCTGCGAGCAGCCTCATCGTGTGGTTGTGGGGGAACTCCACAACGTGAATCCTGGGTGAGCCGACGGCATGTGCGCGCAGCTCGCGCATCAGAAATCGCATCTGGTCGTCGAAGTACGACCGGCAGCGGATTCGCACGCTCCCGCCGTCGCCGTATTCGTTTCCGAAGTCGCGCGTGAAGCCATGGTGCATGACCTCATCATAGGGATCGGGCTCGAGGGTCCGGGCGCTCAGCTTGCCGAGCTGTTTCCGCACGAGCTTGTATCCCCGGTAGACGTAGACACCGCCAAAAGTCTCATCGAGGCGCCGCTCGAGCCGCGCCCCTGGCGGATCCGGATCTTCGTAGACGTGGGGGTGGCAATTCTGGTCGAAGACGACCACCCCCACGTAACCGGGCGGTTGCGTCGGAACGGGGAAGTTGTACGGCTTGAAGATATCGCCATCGCCGTCGCGCAGGTACACGCCCTTCACCATCGCCCCGGCTATCGGCTTCAACACGTTGTTGTCGTAGTTATCGCTGTCCGTGAACAGGTAGATGATGTCGGTGGGCCGGTAGCGCGCCGAGAACTCGATTGCCTTCCGAACCGCCTGGTCGGTACCGTAGCCCGTCACCCCCAGGTTGATGACGTTGTACTGCTGGCCTCGCGCGCGCAGCCTCTGCTCGATGAGAGCCGGAACAGTCTGATCGTCGTCCACCTCGAGTGACACGGTGCGGCTGTCGCCGGCAAACAGGATGTTGGCGTACCCCGGGACGTACGTTCCCTGCCGCGAGTTCTTGCGGTTGCCGAACTGGTCCGTGGTGACGAAGGCGCGGAAGTGGCCGTTGGTATACGTACCGCTGGTGTTGGGCACGTTGTTCCAGCCGAGGTCGGCGTCGTGCTGCCAGCGGGTGAAGTCCGACGTCCCGACCGCCAGAAACTCGGGATCGACGATGCGAAAGGCGAGCTCCGCCGCCGCCAGCGCCAGGATGACGCTGAGCGGCAGCGTGATCAGGAAGAACCCGAGAACGCTACGCGTTCGAGAATTACTGACGCGATCCATCGATTTCCCTCTTCGCAAAAGTGAGGATCTCCAGAGCAGCGGAGACGATTCAGGTCGATGCCGGCGCCGACTGCCTCGTCATCGAGGTCGACGTAGCTGTCGATCAGTCCCTCCCGACGCATGGCTGAGAACAGGCGTACGGTGGTCGAATGGTCGGCAGACGGATCCGGGAACTGCACCAGATGGACTCGCCGCACCGTCGGCATCTCGTTTCGCAACAGCGCGAGGAGAAACTTCAGCTGGGCGTCGAAATAGGCATGGCAGCGCTCGCGAGTGACGCCGCCGTCCTGGTAGGCGAGATCCCACTCCTTGGTCCATTGGGCATCTCCCGAGCTTACCATGTCGAAGGGGTCGACTCCCGAAGGGGGCGCGGGCTTCGAATCCGCGCCGACGATCCGGCGCGCCAGGAAGCGGAGGGCGCGATACAGGTACAGGTGTTCCCGGATCTGACGCTCCACCGTCTGCCAGCGGGTATCGCGGTCGTCGACGGTGGTTTCGTAGATGTAGG
This sequence comes from uncultured bacterium, assembly GCA_963721115.1. Lineage (GTDB taxonomy): Bacteria > Desulfobacterota > Binatia > HRBIN30 > CADEER01 > CAVRIA01. Next base: position 44,646 of record CAVRIA010000005.1, on the reverse strand, counting down.
GCTCGCAGGTCCGATCCATGAGCACGAGCCCCGCATAGTCGTCGGGATACCGGGGCACGGGGTAATTGTACTCGTGGAAGGAGTCGTCTCCCCGGCGCTTCACGTAGGCGCCCTTTCCGAACCGCCTCTTGCGGCGGCGCAGGTTGTTGTTGTTGTACAGGTCGTTATAGACGTACGTGTAAATCACGTCCGTCGGCCGATAGCGGGCGGCGAAGCGAATCGCCGCGCGGACGGCTTGGTCAGTGCCGTAGCCGCGCACCCCCAGGTTGAGGACATTGACCCGCTGCCCCCGTGCGCGCAGCTCTCGCTCGAGCAGTGCCGGGACCGTCTGATCGTCGTCCACCTCCAGGGACGCGGTCGTGCTGTCGCCAATGCAGAAGATGTTGTCGTACCCTGCCTCGTACGTCCCGGCACGGGAGTTGCGCCGATTGCCGGCTTCATCGTTGGTGACGGAGCCGTGGAAATAGCCGTTGGAGAAAACTCCGCTGGAGCCCGGCACGCGCGACCAGCCGAGGTCCGCATCGTATCTCCAGAACTCGTACTCCTGCGGAACCAATGCGAGCGCCGGGGCAGCCAGCTTCCACCTGGGCAGCAAGCGCAAGCAGATCTCGGTCGTTCCCAGGGTGATGAGCACACACAAAACCCAGGCTGCAACGAGGCGGGGCTTGCTCATCGGCGACGCGGCGCCCGTGCGTGCCCAATTTCCGTGTGAGGAGCTCCCGGCATCGGTCAGCGGATCCCTATGCCGCAGGCAAGATGAAAAGTCTACCGTTGCTGAGCCGCATGGGCTGAGCGAGCCGCATGGGCTTGACCAGCGGGTCGTGGCGTCGTAATCGGGGTCGCGGAAAGATCCGAGGAGGAGAAAGCCGACATGGGTGACCGGCCCGCTCGCCGAACGGTCAAGACTGCAATCCTGAGAGCCGTCATCCTGGCCGGCATTCTCTTGGCCCTGATCTTGGGGGCGCTTACGGTGAGCGCCTATTTTTCGTCCCCCGATGACCGCAATCTGCCGTTCGGCTACGAGGGCTTCGACCAGAAGCAATGACGAACGGTGCCGGCCGGGCCACGGTGCGCTTGCGTTCGTGAAAATGATCGTTCCCCTCTTGCCGTTGGCGTCGAGTCTCGTTTTCGCGCATGAGGAGCGCTGCCTGCTGCCCCACCAGGAACGCACTGAACGCCGAGTTCCGAAGTGTGTCGAGCGCCATGGTTGGGTCGGCTTCGATGATCCCCTTCCGAAAAATGCCGGCCATCCGGCCGTCGATGTTGTGCACGACCAGGGTAGGAACCCCAAGGTCTCGCACGACCTTCTGAAACAGCAGCTCCACGGCCGCTGGTTCGCTTGCATCGCACGCGTATCGGCGCACGCCGTGAGTCTTCTCCAGGTTCGTCAGGACCGATTTGTCCGGATTCCTCGCTGCGATGCCGACACGTATGCCGCTCTCGGCGAACAGCCTGGCGCAACTCGCGCTGATGCCGGGGCCGCCCCCAACGATGAGTGCAACGTCTCGTACGGACGGTTGAGTGTCTCGTTCGTCGGATTGGGTCATGTGCGTTTTTTTTTTTTTTTTTTTTTTTTTTTTTTTTTTACGCTTCGATTTTTTGCTCAGTGATTCCACCATGGGCGATCGGAGAACGCCCGGAGGTCGAGCTCGTGCGTCCACGTGGATCGGTGTTGTTGCGCGAGGTGAACGTAGGTCTCCGCGATCTGCGTGGGGAGCATGAGTCCGTCATGTTCGTTGCCTCGGGTTTCTCTCAACTGTTGGAACCTTTCCGGTCCAAGCATCTTTCCCAACGTGTCGGGCGCATCCACGGTGCCGTCGATCACGATGTGGACGACGTGAATTCCTTTCGACGCGAACTCCGCGTTGAGTGTCTGGCAGAGCATTCGACGTCCCCCCATGGCAGCCGCATGCGAATGTTGACCGCCGTTCCCACGCATTGCCGCCGTTGATGATGTCACGAGGAGCGCTCCCTTGCCTCGCGCTTCCATCAGCGGGCAGACGGCGGATGCGAGGCGAAACAGAGCGAACGTCCCCATATCGCCAGCCTGTTTCAAAGGCCTTGGGCGACGTGTCCTTCAATGCCCTGTCGCCAATCTGGGCGCCCAGGTTGTCGGTGTTGTCCAGCGAGATCCCGCAGATGGGACCCTCGATGGTCATTCTCACTTCCGGCGTCACCTGTTCAGTCGTCACGGGGCGCTCCTGCCGTCGAGGCTTCTCGCTCACTCATGCCGCGTTCACGTGTGCCGCCGCGACCGCGCGCACACGCGCGGACGCCGCCGCCGCGGCCTCTGCCTCCGCACCGACGACCGGCGCCAGGCTCGGCGGGACCGACGGGGTTGGATGGCGGTGTCGACGCGGACCCGGCGCATCGTGTGCCGGGTGCGGCTTCTGGCAGAGATATCCTTGCGAGCGCTGGTTCGCGCGATCGCCGCGCACGCGGGTGATCTTTCCCCCTTCCGTCGCGACCTCGCGGCCGCAATTCACGTAACAGAGGATGCAGAACGTTTGCTTCCAGTCCGCCATGGATCCTCCCGGCGCTCGCGAGGCGATTGCCATCTTACCGGCGAGCGGCTAGTTTCTTGTTTTCATTACGATGGTAATCAATCGATGGCCGAATCATGACGAGCGCCATCAAACGAGTCAAGTGGGACGGGGGGAATTTTTCCGATGCGTGTATCCAAGCAAGCGGTAGCCGAAAATCGCCGACGGATTCTCGCCGCGGCAGCCCGGCTCTTCCGGGAACACGGGATTGACGGGGCCGGCGTCGATGCCATCACGGAGGCCGCCGGCCTCACTCACGGGGCCTTCTACAGCCAGTTCGCCTCGAAGGAGGCGGTCGTCGTGGAGGCCTTGCGCCTCGTCCTAGACGAGTCGAACGAGCTATGGGCGCAGAGCGCTAACGGAACCGACAAACGCGCCGCGCTCGACAGGATCATCGACGGCTACTTGTCTCCGCGCCATCGAAATTCGCTCGGGAAAGGGTGCGCCGTCGCAGCGCTCGGTTCGGACCTCCCTCGGCAGTCGAAGAAGGTCCGGGAAGTCTTCACGAAGAGACTCGAAGAGGGTCTCGAAGTCTTCGCCGGCTTGGTGCCGGCGAAGACGGCATCACATCGCCGCGGGAGGAGATCCTCAGCGGGCCGGACAGCAGTCCGGGCAAGCGAGAATGGGATCTCGCGGGGAACCCCTTGCGATTTCATTCGGACTATCCGGCGGGGATATGGAGGGTGCAGACGAGCCCGTCGCCGCGAAACTCGAGCTCCGCGTTTCCTCCGAGCTCGTGGCCGACGGTTCCTTCGATCAAGCGCAGCCCATAGCCCGGGACGGGTCTCGCGGACAGCGCGGGCCCTCCGCTTTCGCGCCAACTGAGGCGCAGCGCACCGTCGCCGGTGTACGTCCATACGACGGTGACCCGGCCGCCCTTCCGTGACCACGCCCCGTATTTCGCGGCGTTCGTCGCCAGCTCGTGAAGCACCATCGTCAGCGGAGCGACTTTGGATGCGGTGAGAGTCGCCGCATCGCCGCTTGCCAGCAAATGGTCGGATCGGGCGCTGCCGAAGGGGGCAAGCGTCATGGCGACGATGTCCCCCACCTTCACCGCTTCCCAGTTCGAGCGCGCCAAGCCCTCGTGGGTACGTGCGATCGCGCGAACCCTGCCGATGAATCTCGCGCGAAAGTCGTCGAGGTCGACCGCGTCGTCACGGCTTCTCTCGGCTAGCGCGACGACGGTCGCGAGCGTGTTCTTGACACGATGGTCCAGCTCGGCGAGTAGGCGACGCTGGTGGTGGAGCGCACGGTCCCGCTCGCCGACCAATCCGCCGCCGGTGAGGATCGCGCTGCCCACCGCCGCGAGAAACATCCAGAGCGACAGCATTCCCGAGCGCGGCGACTTTACGATGAACGGTCCGACCCCGAGCGCCGTTCCGACGACGAGCGCAACCGCGACCGCTACAGCGGCCAGGAATGCCCCGCGCAGCCCGGCGCGAAGCAGAATCCAGGCGAACAGGAAAACGAACGCATAGGGGAGCGAAACGAGGTGCTCGCCGTAACCCAGGACGATCGCGGAGGCGACCGCGACGGATACGGCCATGGCGGTCTTTTCGATGGGCGTCGCACGGTTCGGGACGGTCGGATCCGGAGCTGACAGCCACGTGAGGATGAGCGGCCCGACGATCAGCGAACCGGCCGCCTCTCCACCGAACCACGTCAGCCATACGGTCGAGTAATCTCCCCAAGGCGCATCGCCGAACGCGCACAGCCACAGCGCGCCGAGAGTCGCCGTGATTACGCCGGTACCGACCACACCGACTCCCAGGTAGGCGAACGCATCGCGGAGTCGATCGAGCTGTGGCCTGAACGCGTACGACCGTACGAGGATGATGCCGGTAAGCGAAGGCGCCAGCGTGTTGCCGATGGCAATCACCGCAGCCGGCCCCGGTAGACCCGGCTCGAGGGTGACGTTCAGACCGAAGCATCCGAGAAAAACCCCCGATATGACGGTCGGACCGGCGAGAACGATCGCGGTGAGCGCGATGGCGGTGGGCGCCCAAACCAACGTCACGTGCTCGCCGTAGTACGGGACCTGCAGCCCCAACCATCCCGTCACGAAGTAGGCGACGGCGACGGCGACGTTGAGAAGGATGGTCCTCATTGGCCGGTGATTTGGCATAACCTGGAACGATCGTACATTGCGCGATGGGGCCGGAAACGGCGAATCGGTCCGCCTCGCTCCGCCTCTCCCTCGAGGCAGACGTAGAGTGCGCGGTGCTCCGGGGTCAAGAGATGACCGGCGCCGAAAGGGACCCAGGCGCCGGGGGCGTTCCTGAAAAGCTGAAAAGAAGCGCCGATGACCCCGGATGTCAACCCGCGCGGCTTCAGGCTCGCACCGCCGGTCAGGCTCAAGTAGCGGGCGTCTCGTGGGAGCCGGCCAGGCCTGATCTCGGCGGACCGCCGGTATAGCCGGTCGTATGCCGTGCCAGTCGAGCCCGCTCGCCGGGCCTTTGATACGTTGCCGGGCACGCAGGCGCGGACCGTCGTAGATCGGCGTCTCGTATCTTGACGCCCGACATCGGTCGTGAGAGGAGACGGGCGCGACAAAGACAAGCTACGGTCGTTCCGATGACCCATGGGTTGTGGGTGGCGACGTGTCAGTTGGACCAAGCCCATGAAACGAATCGGCAATCATCGCGCCCTGGACAAGGTGCTCCTTGCCGCGCCCGTCTACCTGGCGATCGTCTTCTGGGGGCTGCAGTATTCGTATTACAAGACGTTCTCGCAGTTCCGATTCTACGACGACGAAGGCACCATGATGTTGCGGGTTCGAGCGTTCATCGACAATCCCGCGTCCTACGATTCCCTCTCTGGAGTGTACGGGCCCTTCTACTATCTGCACAAGTACGCGATCTACAGGTTGCTCCACGCAAACGTCTCCCACGATCTCAACCGGCTCACCACAATCGTTCTCTGGGGAATGATTGCCGCAGCCGGTGCCGTTTTCGTTCATCGCGTTTCGCGGTCGATCGTGTTGGCCGCTGTCGTACAGTTACAGCTGCTCCTGCATCTCCGCGCGTTGGCAAATGAACCCGGGCATCCGCAGGAGATCGCTCTGGTGCTGATCTTCGGGGCGTTGCTGTTGTCGTCCTTCGTCAACGAACGACGGAGCGGGTTTTTGACCATGGCAGGGCTTGGCGCCGCGGCTGCTGCTTTGCTCCTGGTCAAGGTGAATCTGGGGGCATACCTCTGTGCGCCGCTAGCGCTCGCTTTGCTCTGGGCCTTGCCGAAGCGCCCGCTGGTCCGAAGCCTGACCTGGCTGGCCGTTATCTGCGTCCTCGTCATGCCGGCGGCCATCATGTGGCGTCACCTCGGCATGATATGGGGACGCAACTACTGCGCTCTGGTTACCTTGGTAATCGCCGCGTGCCTGGTAGCGGCCTGGCGCGTAAGCAAGATCGGGGAATTGCGGTGGGGCCATGTCGGTGCGGTCACGATCGGGGCGAGTCTTGTCATCGTCGGCGCCTGTACGATCATTGTCGCTTGGGGGGCGACTCTTTCAGCCATCGCCAACTCGATCCTCTGGCGCGCGGTCGCTCTTCCAAGCGCCTTCGCGATTCCGGCTCGGGTAAGTCGGACGGTCGCTACGGCGGCCGCCGTGTCGCTGTTGATTGCGGCGGGCTACGCGCTCACACCTGCGAAGAGGCTGCGCCATGAGATTCCTGCAATAGCACTGTCCATTTCGAAGCTGGCATATGGTTGCTGGGCTTTCTACGCGGTGCATTACCATGCCTTCCCTCGCCTTGGTTTCACCATCCCGTTGCCGTTCATCTGGCTCGTCCTGGCCCGCTCAGAGACCGGTGAGAAACCGACCCTCCCTGCGCAATTCCCGCGCGTGTTTCTCTGCCTGCTAGCGGCCTTCCAGGCACTGCAAGCCTATCCGGTTGCCGGATCTCAGGCCCTGTGGGCGGTCATTCTGGTCGTTCCCATAGCCGCGATCTGTGTTGGCGACGCGATACGCACCCTTGTCGAGGTCGGAGAGCGTCGACTACAGCGCTACCCGCGCTTGCGGGTGCGACCGTGGTGTCAGCCGGCGCTCACCTTGCTCGTTCTTTGTTGTGTTCTTGCCGGGTACTACAGGGACACGAATCTCGCGGAACTGAAGTCGGCCTACGCGCGAGAAACCCCCCTCGCTCTGCCCGGCGCGGGCAGACTGAGGCTTCCGCCGGTCCAGGCCACAGGGATCCGCTGGGCGGTTGCGAATCTCAAGTCCCATTGCGACGGGTTCGTCGGCATGCCGGGCGTTGCGAGCATGTACTTCTGGACGCGGATTCCACCCCCGGGCGTGATGAACAACGCTTGGATATTGAATCTCGACGACAATGCCCAGCGCGCGATCGTCGACAGGATGCGGACCTATGAGAGACCTTGTGTGCTTTACGATGCGTCCGCCGTGAAATTCTGGACGAGGGGTCGGCCGTTGGATCCGAGGAAGCCGCTCGTTCGGTACATCCAGACGGAGTACGAGCCCGTCGCATCGAATGGACGCTACACACTGCTCCGGAAGGCCGATCGTTCGGCCGTCGCCCGGCCGCGGGGGTCGCCTCGGTGAGAAGTCCGAGAAAGAAGATTGCTTGCATGAGGCGGCGTCCACTCTGGATGAGGTGAGGGGAAGCCCTTTTGCTTCGACATTTCAGGTCATGGTTGGCGCCGGACTCGGGCGAGGATTCGGTTGCTTGCCGACTTCGGCCTGTGGTACCGATCGAAAACGTGCCCCTCATTGGTATCCCCTGGTTCGAGCTCGAATCGGCTGGCTCGCCCGTGCAAGAGCAGATCCTTCGCGGCGGGCTGCGTCGCGCGCCGACACCGTCTTCCACCGGACGGTTGGATACCGGGGCCGGAATCCATGCAGAAGGCCGCGCATGAGTGCGTTGCGCGGGGGCGTACGTGCCGCGAGCTGCTCTGGAGTCCACGAGCACCTCTTCATCGTCGGGGCACAGCGCTCGGCCACCACCTATCTGCACCACCTGCTGGCCGAGCACCCGGAGATCGAAATGGCCCGGCCCGTGCGGCCGGAGCCAAAGTTCTTCCTGCTCGACGATCTCTTCGAGCGCGGACTGAGCCATTACCACCAGGCGTTCTGGCAAGGACGCACCGCCGCGCGCATCCTCGGCGAGAAGACGACCAGCTACATGGAGTCGGAAAAGGCCGCGCAGCGCATCGCGGGCGCCTTCCCCGACGCGAGGATCATCTTTCTCTTGCGCGACCCCATCGAACGCGCCGTGTCGCACTACTGGTTCAGCGTCCAGAACGGTTGGGAAACGCTGCCGATGTCAGAAGCCTTCTTGCGAGAAGATGAGAGGTGGCTCGACTACGACCGGCAGCGTGTTTCGGCGTCGCCGTACGCCTACCTGCACCGCGGGCGATACATCGAGTACATCGAGCTCTACCTGCGCTGGTTCCCGACCGAGCAGATCAAGGTGCTGCTCCAGGAGCAGCTGACGCACTCGCTGGACCTCACCCGTGACCTCTATCATTTCCTCGGAGCGTCGCGGGACTTCATTCCACCAGTGTGGGGACGCAGGGTCAACGAGGGGGACAGTCCACGCGACCCCCTGCCGCCGGACCTCGAGCGCCATCTGACGGAGTACTTCTCTGAGCACAATGCGCGGCTGGCACGTTTTCTCGGTGTCGAGTTGCGAGAATGGCATCGTCCCCACACGGAAGATACGGCCGTCACACGCACGTCGGCACGAGCATGATCACCAAGGGAACGGTGATAAAGGCTCTCGTCGGGGCTGCCCTTTGCCTCTGGCTGGTCCGCGGTGGGCACGTAGATTTCGGAGCGCTCGCCGCCGCCCCGACCAATGTGTTTTCGCTTGTCGGCGTACTCCTCCTGTTTGCCAGCATGGTCGTGCAGAGTGTCCGTTGGAAGCTGCTCCTCCGCGCGCAGAACGTGGAGCTGCCGCTCAACCGCGTCGTGCAGCTCTCATGGATCGCTCAGTTTCTCTCATTGCTGGGGTTCGGTGCGACCGGGGGGGACATCGCCCGAGCGTATTATACGGCGCAAGCAGTCTCGACCAACAAGGTGGCCGGTGCGTCCAGTGTGGTGCTCGACCGGGCGCTGGGTTTGTACACCCTGATGTGGCTCAGTGTCCCATCATTTCTTTTCCTCGTGTGGGGACACCATCACGACATGAGCCCGCTCCTCGTACAAATGGGCATCCTCGTGTGTCTGCTGATCTCTGCAGCAACCGCGGCGGGCGTAGCGCTGTCGGCTCAGTCGACACGGGCACGCATTCTTCAACTGGTCCCGGCGCGCTTCCAGGCAGTCGCACGTGTCGGGCTCACCCTACCGCAAGCGCAGCCGCGCGACGTGGTCATCTGGCTCGCCCTGTCGTTCATCGGAAACGTGCTGGTCCTGGCGGCCTTCGTACTGGCGGGTTCGGTTCTCGAAACGCCGGTGAGCTGGGTGGCGGTTTTGTTCGCCGGGCCGCTGGTGATCTTGGCGAACAACCTGCCTATCTCTCCAGGCGGAATTGGTGTCGCGGAAGTCGCCGCGGCGACACTGTTTGCAGAGTTTGGCATCGCCAGTGGCGCAAGCCTGATGCTGCTGGTTCGCATTTGGACGATTCTCATGCGTGCGCCCGGGGGGCTGGTGTATCTGTCTTGGACTAGCCACGGGGGCCGGCGCGATACTGTCTTGATTCCCGCAGACCCGAATTGACAACCGGCACGTGCCCGATCGGAAATGCTTCATGTGCAAGTCGCGCGTAGGACTGCGGACGGACGCGGCGGTGTGAGGAGCCGCGAAGGAATGGACCAGCCACCAGCTTCGGCACCGCTCCCCCAGTGGGAACCGCTCGGAAAACTGGAGTATACGTCGACCCCGTGTCCGGTCTGCGGAGCTCGAGAAGGAGAGTTGCGTTGCACCAAGCAGATCCGCGATATCGAAATGCACTACTACGTGTGTGCCGGTTGCCGGGCGCTGTACGCGAACCCGCGAGCCACGGCGGACTCCTTGCGCAACCTGTACGCGTCCAAGGACTTCTTCGAGGGCAGCGAGCCCGGAGGCGATCACCTCAACTATTTCAGCTTCCTGGCGGACGAGCCGTTTCTACGAAGAACAGCGCGTAGTCGAATCGCACGCATTCGACGTTACTGCCCCGCTGGCCGGATGCTCGAGGTGGCGAGCGCCGCGGGGTTCTTTCTGATCGAAGCGAAGGAAGCGGGATACGACATCAGTGGTGTGGAGTTTTCCCGAGCCTTGGCCTCCTATGCGCAGGCTCGTTGGGCCGTGAACGTGCTCCCCGAGTCGATCGAAGACGTTGATCTCGGTGACCATGCGTACGACGTGATCGCCTCCTGGGGGGTCATGACGATCATACAGGACCCGATCGCGCTCATTCGCAAATTCCACCGTGCCCTGAAACCCGGAGGCATCTGGGCGTTCAACACGTACTATCGTGACGGCATGTGGGCACGGCTGACCGGCAAACGATGGGACATCCTTACGGTAAACCTCAGCCAGATCTACACCAGGCAGCTTCTCCTGGAGGTCATCTCCCGTGAGGGGTTCACGCTGCTCGAGCGGAGGCGGGACATTCCCTACACGGGACTGATGAAAATCGCTGACAAGCTCTCCCAGACCCTGCGGCTGACAGCGCTTCCGCACCTGCTCGGCAAGCTCCACCTCGGTGACATCATCGTGCGGATTCCGCTACCCGACGTGCTCACCTATGTGTGGAGAAGAGACGACGCACCGGACGTCGCTGCTGGCCAGAGCCGCTCGCCTGAGGTTGATCTAGCGAGCGCTCGGGGAACGTGATGGAGCGCCAGGGCAGCACCAAGTTCAGCGTGGTCATACCCGTTTACCGCAGTGAGACGATCGTCGGCGAAACGCTGAGCCGCACCGCGGCCTTCTTTGAGAGGGAGGGGCTCGACTACGAGATCATCGCGGTCAACGACGGCAGCCCCGATCGCAGCTGGGACGTGCTGCGCGACCGCGCCCAGCAGAACCCGCACATCGTCGCCATCGATCTGCTGCGCAACTCGGGTCAACACACCGCCGTCCTCTGCGGCCTCCAGTACAGCACCGGAGACTACGTCATCACGCTCGATGACGATCTCCAGAACCCTCCGGAGGAGATCGCGCATCTCATCACGACAGCGACCGAGGGCCACGATCTGGTCCTCGGTCGCTTCCGCAAAAAGGAGCATGCCGGCTACCGTCGCGCTGGGAGTATTGTGATCGCCTGGATCAATGGGCGGATCTTCCGCAAGCCGAAGGATCTCGTTCTCTCGAACTTCCGGCTCATCCGGCGTGACGTCGTGCAGCGGATGTGCGCGTACCGGACCAGCTATCCCTACATCCCTGGCCTCGCGCTGATGTTCGCCGCTCGGCCGGCGAACGCCTGGGTGGAGCACGAACCGCGACGCGTCGGTGAAAGCACGTACACGGCGCGGAAAATCGTCGAACTGGTCATGCGGATCCTCTTCAGTTACTCGGTGTACCCGCTGCGCCTCGTCAGTCTCGCGGGGATGGCCATCGCGGTGTTCAGCTTTCTGTTGGGGGTGTTCTATCTTGTCCATGCGTTGGTTGTCGGGAGTCAAGTACCTGGCTGGGCGACTGTTGTCGTTCTCTTGGCGTTCTTCAATGGGGTGACCATACTCCTCGTGAGCATGCTCGGTGAGTACACCGTGCGAGTCTTGAACCAAACGAGTGGTTCGCCGAGCTACTACGTGCGGAAGATCATCCGGCGCGGCCAAGGGGAGGCCCAGGTGTGATCGCTTTCCGGATTCCCTTCAATCGGGTGTCGCTCTGCGGCAACGAGCTGAGGTACATCACCGAAGCGGCGACCTCCGGGCACATCGCCGGGGACGGACCCTTCACGCGCCGCTGCCATGAGATCCTAGAGAGAGAGCTCGGCGTGCGCAAAGCACTCCTGACGACCTCGTGCACCGCCGCCCTCGAAATGGCGGCGCTGCTGGTCGGGATCGAACCCGGAGACGAAGTGCTGGTGCCGTCCTTCACCTTTGTGTCCACGGTCAACGCATTCGTGCTGCGCGGCGCTCGACCTGTTTTCCTGGACGTTCGCCCGGACACGCTCAACCTCGACGAGACACAACTGGAACGCCACCTCACGCCGCATACGAAGGCTATTGTCGTCGTGCACTACGCCGGCGTCGCCTGCGAAATGGATTCGATCCTGGCCATCGCGCGGCGCCATGGCGTTGCCGTGGTCGAAGACAACGCGCAGGGCCTCTTCGCGACGTACAAGGGCAGGCCCCTCGGGACCATCGGGGCGGTCGCTGCGCAGAGTTTCCACGAAACCAAGAACATCACCTGCGGCGAGGGCGGCACCTTGTTCGTCAATGACCCGGGATGTATCGAACGCGCCGAGATCATCCGTGAGAAGGGCACGAACCGCCACCGTTTTCTGCGCGGCCAGGTGGAGAAGTACACATGGGTGGATCTGGGGTCGAGCTACCTGCCCTCAGACATCCTGGCGGCGTTCCTGTGCGCGCAACTCGAAGTGCGCGAGGACATCCAGAGACGACGCCGCTGCATCTGGGAGCTGTATCGCGCCGGTCTCCACGATTGGGCGGCGGCGCATGGCGTGAGCCTCCCCGTCGTGCCGGCCGAATGCGGGCAGGCGTACCACATGTTCTACTTGCTCATGCCATCGCGCGCCGACCGCGACGCATTGATCACACACTTGCGCGGGCGCGGAATCCAGGCGACGTTTCACTACGTTTCCCTACACCTCTCCGAGATGGGGGCGCGTTTCGGCGGTAGGCGGGGGCAGTGTCCCGTGGCCGAAGACGTGGAGAACCGCCTCGTTCGACTTCCTTTTTACAATACGCTCGACCAGACCGACCAGAGTCAGGTGATCGAGGCCGTTCGCGAGTTCTATTGATCCCCAATGCAAACGACGGAGTCGATTTCTCCGCAGTTCTACGATCCGGCTCGCTATGCCGATCTGTTCGCGGCCGAAGACCGGCATTTCTGGTTCCGGGCCCGCAATCGCGCCATCCTCGCTTTGGTGCAGTCGATCACTGCCGACTTTCCCGAGGGATATCGGGTGCTCGAGGTGGGATGCGGCACCGGCAACACCCTCCGGACGCTCGAACGAGCCAGCCGCGGGGGCAGAGTAGTCGGCATGGACCTTTTCGCCGAGGGCCTGCGCTACGCCCGCGCACGAACGTCATGCCCACTGGTGCAGGGTAGCTTGCAAGCTGCTCCCTTCCGCGTCTGCTTCCAACTCATCGCGCTCTTCGACGTGCTCGAGCATCTCCCCGATGACGAACGCGTCCTCGCTGACCTGCACGGCTTGCTTCAACCAGGCGGGGCATTGGTGGTTACGGTTCCGGCACATCCTTCACTCTGGAGCTATCATGACGAAGCGGCAGGGCATCGTCGTCGCTATGAATCGGACGATCTGCGCGCGAAACTCGCGAGTGCTGGCTATCACGTTGACTACCTGACCGAATATATGCTCGGCATGTTGCCGCTGATCTGGTTGCGCCGTTTGCCCGCGCTTATGAGGCGCCGCCCGCTGTCTACCCAACGTGTCCGCAGTCTTCGGGCGCAGGAACTCAATGCACCGCCGCTGGTCAATGGAATCCTCAACTTCGTTCTTACCCAAGAGGCACGCGCGATCGCTCGGCGCCGCCGGCTACCCGCGGGCAGCTCGATCATTGCACTTGCCCGTCGGCTGCCGCTGGCCCCTTCTGAAGGTTCACCCCAGATTTCTTGACGCGGGACGCTTGACGTAGTGGCAGCGCGCCGGGACGAGCCTGGGAAAGGGGGAAGTCGCGACGGCGACCTTTCGGGCATCTTCGGGCAGCATGACTCGAGCAGCGGGCCGGCGCTCGGTACGGAGTTCGAAATTCGCTGCTTATACCGCCTGTCCGCGAGTGGGAAACGACCTCAGGGCGCCGCGGGGGCGGTAATGAGAAGGCCGCCTCGGTCGGCCGCAGTGCCGCGGACCTAGGACCGCTCCGAGTCCCAAAGGGATGCGCTTACTCCCCAACAGGAACTGGATCTCGAGTGGGCCGCAGACGCTCGCCACGGTGCTGCCGCTGGCGGCGACGGCAGCCGCGCACATCTCGGTTCTGAGCAACCCTTTTCGCTGGGACGAGTTCGTTCATCTCTTCATGTTCGTAAACAACGGACTCAGCGCTCTCGTCCTTCCTCTTTACCACGGTCACTCGCTGTTGATGAGCAATCTCGTATACGTCCCCATGTACGAGCTCTTCGGGGTGAACCCGGCGCCGTACTACCTGCTTGCCCTTCTCACGCACCTTCTGAATGTCTTTCTGCTTCAACGCACACTCGTTCTCTTTACCCGCCGCCCTCGGCTCGCGGCAATGGTCGCCACGCTGTGGGGCATTTCTCCAACGACTCGCATCAGCGTCGGCTGGTTCGCCGTCTATGGTCATATTCTGGTCACGACCTTCGGCCTCTTGATCCTCCACGATATGGCCCGACTTTACGGCCGGCGTGACGAGATCTCGTTCTGGCATGTCTTTCGATGGTTCGTTCTGCTGTTCGCGGCCACGACGAGCTTCGGCATCGGTCCCGGGCTGAGCCTGGGTTTCGCGGGAGCCGCCACCCTGTTGCTGCCCGCCACTCCCCGTCGGGCGCGGGCTGCGATCGTGCTCGGCCTTCTCGTGTTCGCGGTGCCGATCTTTTTTCTGATAGGTCCGACGCTGCTGGGCGAAGCGCGTTCTCTGATCGTCAGGCAACAGCTGATTTGGGAAATAGCGCCCGGGCTCGACCATACGCTTGCCCGCGTCGTTCCGCTGGGCCTCCACCTCTTCGACCTCGTCAGTTACGCGACGGCCAGCTTCTTTCTGGGCCCTCTCATCGCTCTGAGAGTGGAGCTGCCGACTGGCCCCGCGTACATTGCATCCGGGCCGATGCAGGGGGTCTCTGGTGACGTGGCACTCGGCATCTCCCGAGCATTGCTCATCGCCCTTGCCCTGGTCGCCTACTGGGTGCTACGCCGCGCGCCGGCCGATCGCCGACGGCTCGTCCTCGGTCTCGCTCTGCTCCTTTCCTGTGCCTACGCGCCTGTGGCGCTGTGGTCTTTGCTCGTCGCCGACGCGGGGCGGGAGGCTTGGCTGCTACGAGGTCGGCTCCACTACCTCGGGCCGATGCTGGTCGCGATGATCACCTGCATCGTGGCTGCGGCGAGGCCGGCTGGCGCGGGCTGGACACCGCATCCGCGAACGCTCGCCATCGCGGGGGTCGCCGTTGCCCTGTGGGTCTTCTGGTGCGCCCAGACCGCCACGCGTCTCGAGCGCTCTCTGCCGGTGACCCTCCAGCCGCAAGACCTCGTGATCGAGGAGCTGCATGAGCTGGTTGCGAAAGAGCCCGTCGGCGTCGACGTCTATATCCGCAACCGCGCATTCCTCAAAAGGGAGGGCTTGGCCCGCCCGCTGTTCCCCGGATGGGCGGGTCTGTTCATGCTCTCGTTTCCGGAGAATCGACTGGATGGGCGGCATGTTTACTTCGTGGAATGGCGCCCGCGAGTGCTCAACTACGCGCGCGATCATCCGGAGACCAGGATGGCCCGGCTACTCGTGAAAGAGGTGCCGGATCGCCCTCGCAGGTAGCGCCGAGCCGCGAAGTTTGCGGTTGTCCCGGGTCGCCAACGGCGTCGTCTACCCGGCTTCCTGGCTGCCGATGACGCGGCCGTGAAAGATGGAGTAGTAGCGGAGGCGCCCGGGCATGTGGGAAGAGATGCCCCCGATGATGATGGCCGCGGTGAGCAGCCACAGACGCGCGTCCCACCACAGCGTCGCGCCGAGCACGAGGATGATCTTCAGCAACGTCGCCAGGCCGCGCATCTGCGCCAGCCACAGTGGCGTCCGATACAGCTCGAGCGTCATCAACGCCCCACCGGTGCCGACCGTGGCGAGCAGAGCGGGGCGCAGTTGCTCGACGCCGGCGCCGTAGACGTGACCGCCGTAGAGAGCGCCGAAGGCGATCAGGTGAGCCGTTCGCAGTGTGATGCGAACGATACGCGCTCCCGGGGGCGGTGGGGACTGAGTGGGCGCGGTCATGAATCTTCTCGATGACGTGGAGATCGATAAAGCGACCGAAGTCCCGATCGGCGGTCCAGACTCACGGACCCCATGGGCTCAGGGGCGCTTCGCCAGCTCCACCGCGCGCCATAGGTACCAGCTGGCCACCGTGCGGTACGGTTTCCAGCGGGCGCCGCGCTTCTCGAGGTCCTGGCGTGACGGCAGGTCGCGCTTCCGGAAGGCGACGGCGAAGCCCTTGCGAATGCCGCTGGTAGACGATCGCCTCCGCCAGCGCGCCGAACAGGCTGGGCGTCTTCTTTAGCGACAGGCGAAAGGGGCCGACGGCGTCGATGACGCGCGCCAGCGCGGCGTCGGAAGCGCGCACATGATCGACGGCGACGCTCGGATCGAAGCCGAGCGCGCCGTCGCCGTCGAAGAGCGCGAGCTGGCGGTTCTCCCGCCCCCCTTCGATCGAGAGGAGGCGGAGCTTGGTCGCGACGCCGCCGTTGGCGGAGAAGCCGCCGGCCCGGCCGCCGGCCGCCAGCACGCGATGGCACGGCACGACGATCGCGAACGGGTTTCGCCCCAGCGCCTGGCCGACGGCGCGCGCCGAGCCCGGTGCGCCGAGGCGCGCCGCGACGTCGCCGTAGGAGAGCGTCGTGCCCGGAGGAATGGCGCGCGCGACCTCGTAGACGCGGCGGTGGAACGGCGGTACGCCGTCCATGTCGAGCGCGACGCCGGAGAGGTCGCTTTCTTCGCCCCGCAGCAGCGCGGCAATCGCATCGAGGACGCGCTGCACGTCGGGCGGCGGCGCCGCCTCGCGCGCGTCGGGAAACCTCCGTCGCATCCGGGCGCGCGTCTCCCTGGCGCCGGCCTCGGGGAGCTGTATGCCGGCGATGCCGCGCGGCCCCCACGCGACGCCGCAGCGGCCGATCGGCGTCTCAAAGAGGGTGAAGCCTCGTCCCGTCATGGTGCGGGGATGGTAGCACGCGTTGCCGGCGGCGGACTTGGAGAATCTTGCTCTTCACCCGCGGTCTGCCGACGGCACGCCTCCTTGGCTTGTGGAATCGCGCTCGTCCGCTGAAGCGCGATGCCCACCCCCCGGCGGGCGATCGCGTTCACTTCTTTGTCCACGCCCCATCCGGCTTCTGGATCGGCCATCCCTTCTCCGCTTTCTGGACCCACACGTCGGCGAAGATGCGTTGGATGTCGTTCACCCTGTCGGAGCCGAAGTTGTTGGCCTTGGCGATCTCCTGGTAGAGGCTGCGGCGGTCGCGGTTCTCCGCTTCGACGAGACGGCGAACCGTCGCCTGATCGCGCAACGACACGCCGGCGAGGTCGCGGACCACCAGCATGCCGTCGTTGCCGATGCCGACCTGGCCCGCCGTCAGGTGGGGCTTGAGCTCTCCCGCCCTGGCTTTCATCGAATCCTTGAGCGCCCGGATCGCGGCCGTGGATACGTTGATGTCGACGTCCTGCGCCTCGGCACGCGCCGGCGCGATCCGCTCCAGCAAGTCGCCGAGCCACGATGAGGCTCCCGGCGTCGGATTGGCAGTCTGCGGGTTGGCGCCGGGACCTCCCCACGTCTCCTCGACGATCTTCTCCGCCGCCTGTCGCACCTCCGGAGCCGGGAAGTAGATGTTCACCGTGATACACGAAGAGAGGAAACCGGCCACCAGCCCCGCTGCTGCGAATCGAACCATCTTCATCGAATGCTCCTTTCGGTTTTCGCCGCGCCGCCCCCGTCGCCGGCTGCTCGTCATTGCCCTACGGCAGCCGGCTTCCCGCCGGCCTCCGCGGCGCGTTTCAGCCGGCGCACCATCTCCGAGAACGCGATCACCTGGTTGTGGCTGACGACGTTGACCCGCGGCGGCAGGAAGGATCCGACGACGAGAGTCTCTGTTCCGCCCGAGCTCTCGACGCCGTGCAACAGGAAACGGTCGTTGCGCAGCTGGCATCGGAATCCCATCTTCGCGTAGCCGTACTCGTCGAACAAGCTCAGGATCCCACGGCTGATCGGGTCGCCGCCGGAGCCGCCGAGAATCGACAGCTGGCGCAGCGCCGTCACACTGATCTTCTGCGCCACGCCGGCTCGGTCCACCGTCTCCACCCACGCATCGAAGCTCACCGGCTCGCCGTGCACGACGACCAGGTTCTCGACCGCACCGTGCATTACACCGGACACGTGCCCGACCTCGAGTGTCGCAGTCAAGCGGCCGAGGGAAATCCCTTCGAAGCTCGCGTCGAGAGCCAGCTCGGGCACCGGCGAGAGAACCTGGTCGAAACGCAGGTCGCGAATGCGAATCACGCCGTCGAATGCCTTGGCGGCGATCTCCCCGTTGGTGCGCACGTTGCCCTTCGCGATCGTCACCTCGGGCACGGCGCCGGAGATCGTTCCCGTCAGCGGCGGCCCGCCCAGCGACTGCGACAGCTTGCTCAGATCGAGTCCGTTCAGCGAGATGCCCATCGTCGCCCGGCGGCCGGCCGTAGCGAGGTCGGACGCCGAGAAGTGGTTCAGGTCCACGCTGCCACCGAGAACATCGAGGCGCACCGGATGGGCGAGCGAGATCGCATCGGGTGCGGCGACCAGATCGAGTCGCAGATCGCCGACGCTGACACCGGCGACGGCGAGCTCGCCGGCGCGAATGTACCCATCTTCCTTCTTTGCGCTCCCCGCACCGATCAGGAACGGCAGCTCCACCGTCAGATCACGCACCAGCGACGATCCCGCCTCGATGCGGCCGCCGCTCATGCGCAGCACGCCGGTCGCATGCGTCTTTGCGCCGCTTCGCAGGTCTACCTGCGCCTGCAGCGTCCCGGCTACCGCGACGTCGCTCAGCGAGGGGTGGCTGTCGCGAAACGGCTCTTGCAGTGCGATGCGGTAGAGCGGCGCCAGGTCGGGAACCACCAACCGCGCCTCCAGCTGCTGGCTGGAGCCGCTCGGATCGTACCTTCCACTCGCCGCAACGCTGGCGAGACCGCCGACGGTGAGCTCCGCCTTCTCGATTTGGACGGCGCCGTCGGCACGGCGCGCATCGAGCCGCAGGCGCGGCACGTGGCGCGACAGGTCGAGATAGAACCGGTCCCAGAGCGCTTCACCGCCCGGGACGCCGAGGTCGAGCTTCGCGCGCACGTCTTTGGCGCCGAGCGTCACCTCGAGCAGCCCGTCGGCCTTCACTCCCTGCATCACACGGGACTGATCTTCGTTATGGCCTTCCACCCCGCCCACCGCGAAGCGCAACCGGGCGATGTCGTCGCTCTGCAGCGGCGCGCGCGCGTCGCCCTCCAGGTGCAGGTTCGACACTTTGCCGGCAAAGGACTTCGGAATGTCGAGCCCCGCCACATGGCGCAGCAGCTCGGCGAGGTCCGCCACTTCGCCGTCCGCCGCGAAGTCGAGGCGGCGCTCGGCCAGCTCCAGGCCGGCCGTCCAGCGCAGCTCGTTCCCCGGCGCGCCGAGCCACGCCTTGCCCTTCGCCTGCAGCGGCTCCGCTCCCGCCTCCGGGGCGAGGTCGATATCGATCGGGCCGAAAGCGCGATCGCCTCGATGCACGAGACCGTCGTGGATCTTCACGTCGAGAAGCGGGAGCCACGGCGGCGGTGAGGATGCGCTCTCACCGGCCTCTTGGTGCTGGACGGCGGGCGCCGCCGGCAGCCGGTCGACGTACAGATGCGGTGACTCCACGTCGGCGCGCACCAGCACGAAGGGCGCGCCGAGACGCGGTCGAACGGCCAGGTCGACGCGCTGGGCGCGGAAGAACGGCTCCGCCTCGCCCGACCGCACGCTGACGTCGCCCGCCTCGACCGACAGGTCGCGGCCGAGCGACAGGCTACCGATCTCGAGTTCGAATCCCGTCGAGCGCGACACGGCGCCGGCGAGGAAGCGCTGTGCCGTCTCCGTCCCGCCGATCTCGGGGAGCAGGGCAACGAGCAGGCCGGCGGCGAGCAAGCAGGCCGCCAAGGACCCAGAGCAGCCGCTGCGCAGCTCTTCCCGGCATCCACAGATCCTATCAGGCAAGTGCGGGACGCGCTTGCGGTCGAGGGGAAAGGCCCTCGAAAATCATCGACTTTGCGGTCACCTTCTCGGAGGTTGGGGGGAGGATCTAATGTGGGCGGGGGCGCACGTGATTCGAGACCGCGTCGGAAGCTGCTCAAAGTCGACACGCGGACGGCCAGCTGAGTCTCCAGAGCATGCCTCGCACTTCGAACGTCCCACACGACACATCGTGGCAACGACGCGGACCGAGGCCGTCGACCAGCACCGCATCGATGGACACGCATGCGTCGGCCGGCCGCACCACCGCCTCGCCAAAGTCCCAGCCGAAATAGCTACAGACATAGGTTCCGTCGGTCTTACGACCGACCACCGGCAGTGCGAAGATGGCTCGCAGGGCCTGGAAGTTGGACAGCTCGCAGTAGCCCCGGGAGACCAGCTTCCCGATCCCTCGACGGCAGCGTGCAGCAAGAGGGCGTCGCTGCTCGCCGTGGCCAAGAATACCGGACCCTGCCACCACATCGTGGCCATCTCCTTCGCAAGGCCGTAGTAGGTGTTGCCGTGCCAAACGGCCGGGAAGTAGCTTGAGTACATGCGCGGGATGAAGGTATGCAGGTATCGCCCGTGCCGGTGCTTCACGAACGGGATGGCCAATGCGAATTCGTGGTAGTGCACACCCAGGGGAAGCGTGATGCCCGCGAAGATCGTGGCTCCCAGCGTCTGCTCCCCGAAGATGAATGCGACCGGATGGACCGCAGCGCTGGAGGAGGCGTTGGCCGCCAGCTCCAGCTCCTTTGGCAGCAGCGCTTCCACGTCTCTCCGCGGCCAATTGCAGAATGCGATACAGCCGTTGAATCGCGCTTGGCCGACGAAAGTCGCCGACGACGCCTTGGCGTCCATGCACGGACCCGGAAACGCCTCCTTCGTCAAGAACAGGTCCATGGAAGCGACACATCATAGTTCGGGCACCGCCGCACGCAAGTGAACCGGGTCCTCGCATGTCCGATCCACTGCTGATCTACGGCGCCACCGGTTATACGGGCAGACTCATGACCAACGCCGCGGTGGCACTGGGGCTGCGCCCCGTCCTGTGCGGGCGCAACGAGCCCAAGCTGCGGGCTTCAGCGGAACCGCTCGGGCTGGAGTACCGCGTGGCGCAGATCACGGAGCCGGGCCAACTGGCCGCGGCTTTGTACGGCATGGCAGTCGTCTTGCATGGGGCAGGTCCGTTCTCGCGGACCTCGCGGCCGATGATCGATGCCTGCCTGCGCGCAGGAGCGCACTATCTCGACATTACCGGCGAGGTTCCGGTCATCGAGGACCTCGTCCACCGCGATGCAGAGGCGCGGGCGCGACGGATCATGATCATGCCCGCGGTCGGGTTCGACGTCGTGCCGTCGGACTGTCTGGCTGCGCATGTTGCGGGGCGGTTTCCCGGCGCGTCGCGATTGGCGATTGGGCTCAGCGGTCTGAGATTCGCGACGCGTGGCTCGGCGAAGACGCTGGTCGAACACGCGGGTTGCGGCGTCCTCGTACGTCGTGACGGGCTCATCACCCCCGTGTCGCCCGGAGCCTTGTCGCGCGTCTTCGATTACGGAAGCGGGCCGCGCCGAGAGCCTGAACATCAGCTGGGGCGACGTCTCGTCGGCCTTCTACACCACGGGGATTCCAAACATTGAAGTCTATTTCGAGGCGACGCCGATGCTCCAGGGCCATGCTGGCGGCCAGTCGCTATCTGGGGGGGATCCTCAGCACCGCCGCGTGGCAGGCGTGGCTGAAGGCGTGCGCGGATCTGCTTCCGGAGGGGCAGAGCGCGGACGCGCGCGTCGCGTCGGCGATGACCATCGTGGTCGAGGCAGACGACGGTGCCCGTCGGCGCGCGTGCGCGCGCCTGCGAACGCCCGAGGCCTACACCTTCACGGGCATCACCGCAGCGGCGGTCGCACATCGCGTATTGAACGGCGATGTTGAGATAGGCTTCCAAACGGCAGCGCGTCTCTACGGTCCCGATTTCGTCCTGTCGCTGGACGGCGTCGATCGAGAAGACCTCGAGTAACGGTCCGACACCCCTCGCTCCGCGTGTTTTCCTCGAGCGGGAAGTTTGATAGGCGCTCTCGAGCGGAAGGGGTGGATTGGCGTCTCGGGAGCAGCAGGAGGCAGCCTGATAGTCCGCGAAGGCGACGAACGTGACTGAGGCGAAACCCATCAAAGTCGCAATCATCGGCGGCGGGTGCGCCGCGATGCCGACCGCCTTCGAGTTGACGCGACCCGAGCACCGACGACAAGTACCAGGTTACCGTCTACCAGCTGGGCTGGCGGCTCGGCGGGCAAGGGCGCCTCGGGCGAGGTGTCGGCCGACCGCATCGAGGAGCACGGCCTGCACCTCTGGATGGGCTGGTACGAGAACGCCTTCCGCCTGATGCGCGAATGCTACGCCGAGCTGGCTCGCGATCCCGAGCGCATGCTCCGATCGCCGATTGGCGTGATGCCTTCGTCCCCGTCCGAGCTGATCGGCGTACCGGAAAGATCGGCCGGCGGTGACTGGGTACGTCTGGAAGGCGGCGCTTCCAGCGACCGAGGGCCTCCCCGGCGATCCGCTCGGACGGCAAGCGCGTGGAGTGTCGCCGACTACATGAAACGGTCGCTTCAGCTTGCTCCGCACGCTCTCTTCAGGCCATCCAGGGCGGCGACACGACCGACGGCGCGGGATGCACGGCGAACCGGTGCGGTCGGAACCGAACCCCGCCTCGAGTCGAGTCCCCGAGCAGCGCTGCTGGATGCCATCGGCCGGCTGCTACTGCTACGGCGAGCTGGCGACGCTTGACGGCGCTCGATCCAGGCTGTCGGCCTGCTGGAGGTGGCGATCGGCTCGTTGTCGCTCTTCCCCGAGAACGCCATCGCTCAAGCTTCCTCGACGCGATTGCCGACAATGCGCGCGCGTCTGATCGAGAGCCCGTGCTCGAACGGGACCCGGCGTTGCGTCGCGTGTGGGAGATCATCGACCTCACGCTTGCGACGCTGCGCGGCGTGATCCGCTTCGGCTATCGCCGACCGATCCGCGCGGCTTCGACGCCATCGACGACTACGACTGCCGCGAGTGGCTGCAGCTGAACGGCGCGTCGGAGCGCGTCGGTCAACTCGGGCTTCGTGCGCGCGCTCTACGATCTGGCGTTCGCCTACGAGGACGGCGACCCGGTCGGCCGCGCATCGCCGCGGGACAGGCGCTGCGGGGTACCGTTCGCGCGTTCTTCACGTACCGCGGCGCGTTCTTCTGGAAGATGCAGGCGGGCATGGGCGATATCGTGTTCAGCCCTTCTACGAGGTACTGAAGCGACGCGGCGTGCGCTTCGAGTTCTTCCATCGCTTGAGAACGTCGGCCTCGCGCCGCCGGCGCGGAGAGCGCCACACGTCGACAGCGCTCGAATTCGACGTGCAGGCCAACTGTCGAGGGCGCCAGCGTATCGAGCCGCTGGTCGACGTCGACGGCCTGCCGCTGCTGGCCGTCGGCAGCCCGACTAGCGATCAGCTCGTCAACGGGAGCGGCTTGCGCGCGGAGGACGTGGAGTTCGAGTCGCACTGGGAAACCGGAAAGTGCGCACGCACGACGCTCGCGTAACGCGCGACTTCGACTTCGCCGTCTTGGCGGTGGGCCTGGGCGCCGTTCCGTACGTCTGCTCGTGAGCTCGTCGAGCGCAGCCGCCGTTGGCGAGAAATGGTCGAGCACTGCAAGACGGTGGCGACACAGGCCTTTCAGATCTGGATGAGCGCCGACATGCAGGCGCTCGGCTGGCGAGCGACCCGCCGATCAACGTCTCGGGTTACGTCGAACCGTTCGACACCTGGGCCGACATGCGTCAGCTGATTGCCCGCGAGCGCTGGCCACAGCCGCCGCGGTCGCTCGCCTATTTCTGCAACGTGCTGCCCGAGCCGACGGCCCGGCGGCGACCGCGCCGACGCCGACCTACCCGCACGGCATGCGGGAGCAGGTCCGCCGCAACGCCGTGCGCTTCCTGAATCGCGACGTCGTGCACCTGTGGCCGCGTGCGCTGCGGCGCCGCGGGCGAGTTCCGCTGGGAGCTGCTGGTCGATCCGCAGGCGGCGCCGGCGCCGGCTGCGCGCAGCGGCGAGGCGCGCTTCGCGTCGCAGTACTGGACCGCGAACGTCAACCCCTCCGACCGCTACGCGCTGTCGCTGCCCGGAGCAGCGCGTACCGCATTTCGCCGCTCGACGAGACTTACGACAATCTGACCGTCGCCGGCGACTGGACCGCTGTGCGGCTTCAACGCCGGCTGCGTCGAGGCGGCGGTGATGTCGGGACGCCTTGCGGCCCACGCGATCTCCCGAGTCACCGCGCGCTCGAAGACATCGTCGGCTTCGATCACCCGTGAGGATGAGGAGGCAACCGATGAGCTCCACGCGAGCGGATCACGAGGCCCAAAGCTCGAGCGCACCGAACCGATCCGGACGTGGTCGACGCTGTTCGAGGTGCCGGGGGCAGAGCGCCAGGCAAGCCGACTCGGAGCGGGGAGCGCCACCGCGCAAAGACCACCCCGGTATCACTGAACGACGTCGTGTCGCGTTCCGTCGAGCTGGGCTATCGCGTCGTCGACGAGTACATCCGGCGGGGGCAGCAGGCGGCGCGGCGCATCAACGATCGGTCGTACGACGCGCAGGCGATGACCAGCGACGTCCAGGATCTTGGCTTACGAACGTTGCAGTACGCCTCCGACTTCGCCGCACTCTGGTTTGATCTCGTGCAGCGCTCCGCGACGGATAGCGCGCCGCGCAGGCCTCACGCGGCCGCGGACGGTGCCGGCGGAACGCCGCCCGACGAAGGGGCCGACAGGCCACCACCCGCAAACGGTCTTTCGTCGACAGAGCCTGAGCCGGCACGCGTCAAGATCGAGATCGTCTCCGCCCAGCCGACCGAGGTCGCGCTCGATCTGCGTCCGAGCGCCCCAGGGCAACGGCTCATCGTTCACGCGCTGCGCGCCGTCGAGCCGGACAAGCCGCGCTTGAGCGATGTCGGGATTCGCCCTGCGTCGGATGGCGAGCCGGCGACCCTGTGGATCAGGGTGCCGCCGGGCCAGCCGGCGGGCGTCTACAGCGGGTTGATCGTCGACGAGCAGAGCAATCGGCCGCTGGGAACGTTGAGTCTCCGCCTCGCCGCACAGTCCTGAGAAACGCGAGTCATGAGCGACAGCCGACTCGTCCCCGCAATGCTCAAGGAGTACGGCGACGTCACGCGGGTCGCGCTCTGCGACTATCTGCGGCCGAGGGAGCCGCAGCGCCATCTCTATGGGCTCGTCGCCGACTATCCGCGGCGCGGCGGCCGCATGTTGCGGCCCAGCCTGTGCATCGCGACGGCGCGTGCCTTCGGGGCGACCGGTCGAGGACGCGGTGCGCTCGGCCGTCGCGTTGGAGCTGCTGCACAACGCGTTTCTCGTCCACGACGACGTCGAGGACGACAGCGACGAGCGGCGCGGCCGGCCGACGCTGCACGCCCTGCACGGCGTTCCCGTCGCGGTCAACGTCGGCGATGCCCTCACGCTCCTCGGGCTGCGCGCGCTGATCGACAATCGCCAGGCGCTCGGCCCGTCGCTCACGCTGCGCATCCTGGAGGAGGCGGAGCGGATGGCGCGCGAGAGCATCGAGGGGCAGGCTATGGAGCTGGGATGGCGACGCGACAATGCGATCAACCTCTGCGAGGCCGACTATCTCGACATGGTGCTGAAGAAGACCTGCTGGTACACGACCATCTTCCCCAGCCGCGTGCGGCGCCCTCATCGGCACGCGCGACGGCGGCGAATCTGGATCGCTTCATCCGCTTCGGGTTTTTCCTCGGTGCCGCGTTCCAGATTCAGGACGATCTGCTGAATCTCGCCGGCGATCCGGAACGCTACGGCAAGGAGCTCAACGGCGATCATCTGGGAGGGCAAGCGGACGCTGATGCTGATCCGTCTGCTGCGGGAAGCGACAGCCGAGTGAACGTGTCCGCCTCGCGGAGTTTCTCGCGCAGCCGCGACGGCGAGCGCACTGCCGGCCGACGTCGCGTGGATCCGCGAGCGCATGGACGCCTACAGCTGCCTTGAGCACGCCCGACAAGTCGCACACGCGCTTGCCGGTGCTGCCCAGCACGAGTTTTCGCTTGCCTACGCCGGCCTGCCGAACTCGCGCGATAAGCGGTTCATCGACGGACTCGTGACGTGGGTATTGGAGCGGACGTAGAGACGCAAGTTCACAGGGTAGGTTCAGTCGCAGGCTGGGTACGGACAGCTCACACTTCCTTCCTCCCCACAGTTGGGATTCGGGACACTAGTTTCGGCTCAGTTCGGCGAGCAGGCCTCCCGCGCATCGCGTAGATCTCGTCGTGTCAAAACCCTCGGTAAACCAGCCGTAGACGCTCTGCAGTAGCGTTTGGGCGGCGCTTGTCCGCCCCTGCGCGTGGAGGAGACGGCTCAACCCCGTCGCCGCGCGCAGCTCGAGTGACTTGGCGCCCTGACGTCGGGCGACTTCGAGGGCCTGCTCATACGCCGCTTCGGCCGCACCGGAATCTCCCTGCATGCCGAGGAGGTCGCCCTTCAGGCGGTGCAGCTCCGACTCGTGGAACCGGGTGAGATCCTTCTGGCAGCGGGCGATGCCCTCCTCTACGACGCCAAGACCCTCGCTCGCCTTTCCCGCCCGCGCATAGGCCGCCGCGAGGTACGTCAGATAGTAGCTGTAGCTGGAGAACAGGCCGACGCCGCGGCACAGGTCGAGGCCCTGCGTGATCAGCGCGACAGCGTCGTCCGCGGCTCCCTGCTGCGCGAGTGCGCCACCGCGCGCGAGCATGCCGATTGCGGACCAAAAGTACAGGCGTTGCTCGGTCGACAGCGTGATCAAGCGCTCGGAGATGGTCAGTGTGGTGTCCGGTTGTCCGAGATCGTAGGTCAACGTGGCCGCGAACCCGAGCGCGATCAGGATGGAGTAGAGATTGCCGGATGCCTCGGCGATTGCCATCGACTCTTTGCGGAGAGCGTCGGCTTGGTCCGGATACCCCAAGTTCCAGAGGATCGACATCGTGTAGGGGTAGATGAAGAAGCCACCGTCGTAGCCGTAGTCACGCGAAAAGCTCTTCCACGCTTCAGTGCCGTAGAACCGCTCGGCGACCGCCAGGTGATGCCGTGCGGCTACGAAGTCCCCGCTCCAGAACGCGGCGCCACCCAGCACGGCGTGACCGGTAATCGATGCCACGGCGTCGTCGGTGCGCGCGGCCAACCGTTCGAAACGAGGGAGGAGTGCGGCGGTCGTTTCGCGGTCGCTGCGCGCGATGTACACCGATGCGATCCCGGCCAGGACCTTGAGCGAAAGATCTTCGCCGAGCCGCTCACAGAGTTGCCGCGCCTGGGAAAACGTCTGTTCGACCTCTTCTGCGGCGTGCCCACGCGTGGAGAAAAGCACCGTGCCCAGGGTGGTGAGCAGCTGAATTTCCTGCCGATCGCGCGACTGCGACTCGGGCAAGGTTCTCAACAACGCCAGTCCATGTTCCAGCTGCTGCGCTGCCTCGATGTACGCCGCGCGCTTGAGGGCCTGGTCGCCGGCGCGATGCCAATAGTCGACGGCGGTCGCCAGATCGCCTCCTTGTGCGAAGTGCTGCGCCAGGATCTCGGGGCGTTGCTCGTCGATCTCTGGAAACTGCTGGTGCAGAACGTTGGCCACTTGCAGGTGGAGGCTGCGGCGCGTGGCGCGGACCATCGACTCGTATGCGGTATCGCGCACCAGCGTATGCTTGAATACGTAGCTCTCACCGCGGATACCGCGGCGGTGAAAGATGATGCCCGCCGCGGTCAGATCGGCCAGGTCTTCGCGCAGCGTCCAATCGTCCTTTCGCGACACGGCGTGCAGCACCTCGTAGCGAAATTCCCTTCCGAGCAACGCGGCGAGCTGAGCGGTTTCCTTGGCGCCGGGTGACAAGCTGTCGAGGCGCGCCGTAAGCAGGTCGCGAAGGCTGCTCGGAATCTGGAGGGGGAGACCGGTCGCAGTACGGTGGCCTCCGTTCTCGGAGAGGGCCCCCGACTCGCTGAGCACTCGGGTCACCTCCTCTACGAAGAGCGGAATCCCGTCGGCCCGCTCGATGATGGCTTCGAGCATCGCCCCTGGAATCGACTGACCGTGCGCCAGGCCGCCACTGACCATCTGTTCGACCTCTTGGCGGACGAGCGGCGCGAGCTGGATCATGGCGACGCGTTCGGTCGACCATGGTGGGTCGAATTCCGCACGGGCCGTGAGCAAGAGGCAGAGACGCGGTGCAGGTTGCGTTCCGAGCATTTGGGCCGTGCGCACCTCCTGCAGAAGCAAGCCGGTCAACTCGAGCGTCGTCGGATCGGCCCAGTGCAGGTCTTCCAACACGAACACCAGCGGCCGCCGCTCGGCCATCTTCAGGAGCAGGGCGAGCAGGGCGTTCAGCGTGAGCTCCTTCTGTCGTTCCGGCGACAGCACCAACGGCGGGTACCGGTCGTCGGTGGGCCGCGAGAGCAAGGCGGCGAAGAGCGGAACGGCTTCCGGGAGACCGAAGCCGTACGTCGCCAGCAGGGATTCGAGCGGTTCCTCGATCGCGGCGAGCAGATCGACGAGCGGACGCAGTGGAGTATTCTGGTTCTCGACGACGCAGCGGCATTCCAGCCAGGAGTCGGCGGGAACCTGTCGGCCCAACTCGCGTACGAGGCGGGATTTGCCGATCCCCGGTTCGCCGCGGATGAGGACGGCGCCTGCTTGCCCTGCGTGCGCGCGGCCCCAGGTGTCGAGCAGCTCGCTCACTTGCCGCGCCCTCCCCACCAGCGGTGTCTCGCCCGTTGTCGGTATCGCTTCCAACCGTCTTACGCGCCGCGGTTCGCGAATCAGGCGGAAGGCATGGAGGCTGGCGGGCAGGTCGGGCACGTCGAGGGCTCCCGCCGGCTCGGTCTCCATCTCTCCGCGGAGCAGCCGGTGCGTGTCGACGCTGAGGATGACCTCTCCGTCGCCGGCAAGCTCCACCAGCGCCGCCGCAACCTGGGACGTCGGGCCAACCATGCCGCCGAGCGCACTGTCGCCCGCTTGGCTCGACTCGCGCACGACAACGAGACCTGTGTGCACGCCGATACGGATATTCAGCCGCAGTCGGCGTTCTGCGTGCAGCCGTTCGCTCACCCGTGCCACTTCTGCCGCGATCTGGAGCGCAGTACGAGCCGCCCGCCGGGCGTCATCCTCACGCGCATGTGGGTAGCCGAAGACCAACAGAATACGGTCTCCCAGGATGCTCGCGATCTGGCCGTCGTTGCTCGCGACGGCCTCTGCGCACATCACGTGTTCGGCGTGCAGCAGCTGGTCGAGGTCTTCTAGGTCGATCGGGGTCCCTTCCAGGCTCGTCACGGTCATGCGGCAGCACACCAGCGTGAGTTGACGGCGTTCTCTATCCAAAAGTGGGTGAAGCTCCGTCGCCTGCGGCACGGCTACCGGTGTCGCCGTGCTGCCGGGGGCAGCCGATTGAGCCACGCTCAGCGCATACACTTTGATCGCCCGATTCACGTTCTTGAGGTGGCGCTCGCCCAAGGACGTCGCACGAATGTCGGGGTGATTTCGAATGGCGTCGTAGACTTGTTCGGACATGCAGATACCGCCGGGCTCGGCCAGCGCATGGATGCGCGAGGCGACATTGACGCCGTCGCCGATCACCTGGTCGCTGGAAAAGAGCACATCACCGACGTGAATCCCGATGCGCAGACGCAAGTCGGGATCATGGCGCAACGATTCCTGGATCGCGCGCGCACACTGCACGGCCTCCAGCGCGCTCTGGAAACTGCACAGCGTCCCGTCGCCGAGGTCCTCGATCTGCGTGCCGTGGAACTGCGGGAGAAGCTGCAGCACCAGTGCACGGCTCTGCGCGAGGACGCGCAGAGCCTTCGGTTCGTCCGCTCCCATCACGGCGGTGTACCCCGCGATGTCAGTGAACATGATCGCCGCGAGTCTGCGTGTGTCGCTCATCGCGATCCGACGGGCGCGGCTTCGAGACCGATTACGTGTCCGCGATGACGACCACCCAAGTGAGCGGCTCGAAGCTGGCCATCTGGGGTGTCTTGACCAAAACCAGTCCGCGATATGTACCTGCGGCCGGGGCGTTGGCCAACAAGGTGATGACGGCTTTGCCGTCGAAGTCGAAATCGCCCCCCATGGCGGTAGTTGGAATCGTTGCCTGCACGTTGGCGGCGAGGATCTTGTTGGTGCTGCCGAACTGCTCCAGATCCGTCGACTGGAACGCGGCGTTCGTCAATCGTTGGCCGGCGTAGACAGTCTTGTTCTTACCGCTGAGTGACGAGAACTTGCCCTCGATCGTGACCGTTGGCGTCAGCGGGTATCCGGAGAAGTTCGTCAGCGTCGACCAGGTGTCCCAGTTGTCGACGAACTGTTCGCGCAGGGTTCCGAACAGGGAGGCAAAGCTGTATCCGGTGTTGCGGGCATCCATGGCTGCTTTGGTCCAGCGCTGAACCGTGCCTCCGACGAAGCCGCTGACGACACCAAGGTTGCTCAGAAGCAGATCCTCGATTGCCATGCCGTCTCCTCTCTAAGCCCGTCACGTACGGGCTCGGTCTCGTATAGTCGATATCACGGGGTTACGCGTTCTTACCAGCCAGTACACCAGTGCTCCGTCGGCACCTCGCAGCACGCTTGCTCGACGACTTGTCCCGCCAGCTCGTCTTTCAGGGCCTGCAGAAACTTTCCCACCGCCCCCGTCTGGCCCGAGTTCGCGAAGTCGAGCGTCTTGTCGACGTGCACCACCGACCAAGGCGACCCGGTGAGCTTCGCCGTCTCGGCGGCCGTGGCGCGTCTGGTGCTGAGACGGCCCTCGTCCGTGATGACCGCCGCCGGCTCGATACCCAACAGCTCTCCGCTGATCCACGATGCCAGCTGATAGTCCACGTCGTATCGGTCAGCGTGTGACACCATGCAAGAGCAGGGTACCCACGCGTCGTACTCGGTGGTCACGCAAAGCAGGTTCTCGAAGTCGATGTCGCACTTGTGTGGCCCCGGGCAGGGACTACTGCAATCGTCAGCGACACAAAAGCGCTCGTACAGGGCGGCTTGGTTGTACGGTTTGCCCGCTGGCTCGCTGCGTGGTCCTGTCTCGGTGCAGCTTGAGGCGGCGGGACAGCATGGCGACGCCGTCGATGCGAGGTGCGTCTCCTTGAAGAAGGGGCTGCACTGGTCCCAGCTCTGGGGGTCGAGCGCTCGCGCGATGTCTTCCATGTCTCGCGGAATCGAGACGTCGTAGGACCACTCGACGGGCGGCGGGTCCTTGACTCCGCCAGTCGGGGGAGCAGGCAAGTTCCACGGGCAGTCGGGCGTGAGGGCACTCAGTGAGTTTGCGATCCCAACCTCAAGGAGGGCGGGTGAGATGGCGCGATCGGTTCGAAGTTTGGACACTGTCGCTGTGAGATCCCGTCGATCCATCAGAAGATCCCCGATCGCCTGGCGAATATCTTCGTTCTCGGGGGCATACGCCGCAAGCTTCGCGATAGCTCGTCGCCGACGCGAATCGGCAGCCATGCCTCGGTCGCGCCTCAGGATGTCCACTGCCTTCCGGAGCGGCAGGAACTGGACCCCATCAAAGTTGCCATCCGGCCAGCGCGCGTATGCGTGAATGCTCAGCATGGCGGCAACGCGCTGCTCGTTCGTCACGCCGTCGGGGACGGGAACTGAGGCATGGTGCAGCGGTGCGGAGCAGCCTCCCGAGAGAGCGGTGAGGATGGTCAGGAGCACCAGAATTGGACGCCGGCGGCAGGCGATGTCTCTGCCCCTACTCGGCGCCCTCGAGGTGGTGCACTCCGCCGCCATCAGCTCCGCGGTATAGTACATCGCGACTTTCCTCGCCAGTGTGATTGTTTGCTGCTCGCGACCAATCCGGAAGTGATCGGAGTCGAGCAGGATGACTGTCGTCGGATACCCACCGAGTTTTCTTACTGAAAGAAGAGCGCCGCTTGTCGGTCTGTTCGACGACGACTACGACTGGGCTATCCAGCACGGGGTGCAGAAGGGGAACGGCCTCTTGGACGCCTGCTCTTCGCCGTCGAAGACGTTGGGCCGAGGACCCAGAGCAGGCGCTGCGCCGCTCTTCCCGCCATCCCCAGATCCTATCAGGAGGTGAAGATGAGCGATCCGCAGTGCTGCTCCCGATTGGAGGTGGCAGCCGACTCGATGAATACAGGGGAGTACGCCTTGTGCGGTAGGGATTCTCGAGCGGGCGGGGTTCGATCCCGATGCTGCCGCATCAGAATGTTCGTCGTCCTACCAGCCTTCGTCGGGTCCCGGTACATCGCCGCGCAAGAGCGCGATATCTGCTTGATCGCGCAGCCGCTTGCTGCGGCGCCGCGTCGGGTCGCCCGCCGCGCGCTCTTTCATGGCGATCAGGTCGCCCTTCTGCACGATGGGCACGGGCGTTTCTCCGACACCGAAGCGGGTCGCGCGTTCGATCATCGCGTCGAAGGCGGGATCGAAGGCGAGCTGCAAGGGCTCGCCGCTGGCGTGCCGGAAGTTCACGCTGTGCGGGAACTCTCCCACCAGCCGGAACCCCGCCTCCGTGAGCGTGCGGATCACCTCTGATCGACCGGCGGTCGAGGCGCAGGCGAGATCGACATCCAACGTCGCACGCGGCACGCCCGAGTGAACGCCCACCGCGACGCCGCCGATGAGCGCGTGTGCGACGCCGATCGAGTCGAGAGCTCGGACCGCGTCCGTGAGGGAGGTCGTCTTGTCCGCAGTGTCCGGCATGGGATGCACTTCCCCGCGCCACGCGCGGATCAGGTGCACATCGCGTGCGGTGGCGCCGCTGATTTCGTCGACTTCGCGCATACGACGATCGACGGTAACAGGATCGCGGTGAAATGGCCAAGTGGTCTAGGCCCAATGCCAGCTCGGATTCGATTCGCATCCGGGTTACCCTGGGCTTTGCCCTGGACTGACGAATGGCTGCCCCTTTGGGGCGAACCCCGCCCCTCTGTCCCCTTAACTGACTGGCATTGGGTCTAGGCCGTTCCCGGCGGACCAGCTGCGCCGGACGCGCTCGCAGGTCGAAAAAAAGGCCCGCAAGTCGTGGACTTTGCAGGGCCTTTTTCAGAGGTTGCGGGGGGAGGATTTGAACCTCCGACCTTCGGGTTATGAGCCCGACGAGCTACCGGACTGCTCCACCCCGCGGCAACGAACGCAAACAACTAGCGGCGGGCCGGATCAATGTCAACCCGCACCTCCGGGCGTGAGCGCTCTCGCCTCGACGGTGCGAGATTGGATTGACGCCTGTTCGGCACAGCTGCCTTGAATGTCGTCCGCCGCGGGGCTACGAGGCGTGGGGTCGAGAGAGCCAATGGCGGAGGTTTCCTCACACCCGGTCTTCGCGCCGGGACGGCTCGGGCCCGTCGAGCTGCGCAACCGGGTGGTCAAGTGCGGGACCAACGAGGGGATGTCGCGCGACGGCCTGGTGACCGATCGCCTGGTCGAATGGCACCGGGAGTTTGCCGCCGGCGGGGTCGGCATGACGACGCTGGCGTACTGCTCGGTGTCGCCCGAGGGCCGTACCTTCAGGCACCAGATCTGGATGCGGGAGGAAGCGCTGCCGGGTCTGCGACACTTCAACGAGGTGATGCACGCCGAGGGGGCGCGGACGTCGATCCAGCTCGGCCACGCCGGTTGGTTCGCCAACCCGAGAGCCACGGGCAGCGCTCCCCTCGGGCCGTCGCGCATGTTCAGCCCGCACGCGCAGGCGTTCTCGAGGGCGATGACCGAAGCCGACCTCGAACGGGTGAAGGGTGACTTTGCCGGCGCGGCGCGGCTGTCCGAGAGCGCGGGCTTCGACGCGATCGAAGTCCACGCCGGTCACGGGTACCTGTTGAGCCAGTTCCTGAGCCCCTACAACAATCGGCGCCGCGACCGCTGGGGCGGCGATCTGGAGGGGCGGGCGCGCTTCCCGCGCCACGTGCTGCGCGCCGTGCGGGAGGCGGTCGGGTCTCGAGTCGCGGTCTACGCCAAGCTCAACATGGACGACGGGTTTCGCGGCGGACTCACCGCCGAGGACGGCGTCGAGATCGCCCGGCGGCTCGAGTCCGACGGCACCGTCGACGCGTTGCAGCTCACCGGCGGCCACACTACCAGGACGCCGATGTACCTCATGCGCGGGGACGTCCCGCTGCGCGAGATGATCCGGCACGAGCGCCACTGGGTGCGCCGTTGGGGAATGCGCGTCTTCGCTCCGTTCATGCTGCGCAAGTACGAGTTCGAGGAAGCCTTCTTTCTTCCCCTGGCGCGCCGCTTTCGCGCCGCGGTGCGCCTTCCGCTCATGCTGCTGGGCGGGATCACGCGGCTCGAGACCATGGACCGCGCCCTCGCGGAGGGCTTCGACTTCGTCGCGCTGGGCCGGGCGCTCATCCGCGACCCCGACCTGGTGCTGCGCATGCAGAGGGGCGAGCTCGCGGCCTCTCGATGCGTTCCGTGCAACCGCTGCGTCGTCGAGATGGACCGCGACGGCACGCGCTGCGTCTTCCGGACGACCTGATCGATCGCGGTTCGGCCGAATCATGGCGCTCATTCATCGCCGCCGGCGGCGCACCGTGCGGTCGTCCTTCCCTCACGCGACGGCTTTCGGCCGGTTCGCCGGGCAGAGCGCGGCGCGCTGCGGCGGCCGCCGGTTCATGGCGAGAGGCGCAGCGACGGCGGTCCTTGTGTCCTGCCTGGCGTTCGTCGCGGTCGGGTGTCGGGGCGGAACGCATGCAGCCGGGGCGACCGGCAATGTCCTTCGAGAACGGGTGATCGACGACTTCGAGGGAAACAACCAGGCGAGGTATGTGGCCCTACGCGAGGTCGGATCGACAGCGGCCATCGGGCGCGCCGCGTTTCGACGGGTTGCCTGCGATCGTTCCGGGACGCCGGGACACTGCCTGCGCCTGCGCTATCGCTTCGACGCGGAGGGCTCGGGCGAGTTGGGCCTGCGCCTTCTTCTCGGCGACGTCGACGCGTCGCGCTTCGACCGCGTGGCCTTCTGGATCAAAGGGGACGCGAGTGCCGGGTTCAGCACCAGCCTGAAGGTGGGATTCAGGCAGGTCCCGTCGTCGAGCGGCCTGGTGGAGACGGGCAGCCAGGTGGTCGAGGGGATCGGGCCGGAGTGGCGGCGCATCGAAGTTCCCCTCAATCGGATGAGCGGCATCCAGGACTGGTCGCACCTCGGGGAGTTGTTCGTCTCGCTCGAGTCGCGGCGGATGACGGCGCCGGCGGGGGCGTACTTCATCGACGACGTGGTCCTGCTCCGCACCGGTCGGCCGGGGCCGAGCATCTCCGACCGCGTCGTCGCGCACAAGAAAGAGGCGTGGGAGGCGGCTCTCGGAGGTCCCGACAAGGCCAAGCTGCAGATCCAGACCCTGCTGCGCGGATGGCCGCGGCGGCTGCTCGCGGACCGGCGGGCGTTGCCGCGTTCCGACCGGCGGTTCCTCCTCCGCCTGGCGCTGGACACCTGGCGCGGGCTCGACGCGTTCACGCACCGCGACAACGGCCTGCCGATCGACCACGTCCGTTTCGGCGCCGACTCGGTCGACCCCGCCGCGGCGCACATCGGCGACTACACCAACGTCACCAACATCGGGTTGCACCTCATCGCCACCGCCGCCGCCTACGAGCTCGACTTCCTCTCCCGCACCGAGGCACTGGAGAGGATGCGACGGGTGCTGTCCACTCTCCGGAGGCTGGAGAGCTACCGGGGCTTCTACTTCAACTACTACGACGCCACGTCGCTGGAGCGCACCAGCAACTTCGTCTCCTTCGTCGACTCCTCCTGGCTGACGGCGGGACTGATGGTGGCGCGCGCGGAGTTTCCGGAGCTCTCCGCCGAGTGCAGCGACATCATCGCGGCCGGCGACTACGCCTTCTTCTACGACGACGTGGTGCAGCAGATGTCGCACGGGTACTACGTCAACGTGCCGACGCGTTCCGAGTACCACTACGGCGTGCTCTACAGCGAATCGCGGGTCGGGAGCCTGATCGCGATCGGCAAGGGGGACGTCCCCGAGGAGCACTGGTTCCGGCTCACCCGCACCTTCCCGGCCTGGCGCATCTGGCAGACGCAGAGGCCGTACGACAGGCGGCTCAAGACGGTGCGGGGGTTCCGCTTCTACGGCGGCTACTACGAGTGGGAGGGGCATCGGTACGTGCCGTCCTGGGGCGGCAGCATGTTCGAGGCGCTCATGCCCACGCTGGTCGTCGACGAGCGCAAGTACGCGCCGAAGAGCCTCGGGCGCAACGACGAGGTGCACGCCGCGGTCCAGCGCCTCTGGGCGACAGAGCGCGGCTATCCCGTCTGGGGACTGTCGCCGAGCGTCAACGCGGCCGGTGACTCGTACGGGGAGTCCGGCGTGAAGGTGCTCGGCTCGCGCGGCTACGGCCCCGGCCCGGTGACGCCCCACGCCGCCGCGCTGGCGCTGAACGCCACGCCGGAAGAGGCGCTCGCCGACCTGCGCAAGTTGGTCGAGCTCTACGACATCTACGGCGACTACGGCTTCTACGACGCCGTCGACCCGGCCTCGGGCGGGGTGGCGCACGAGTACCTCGCCCTGGACCAGGCGATGGTGTTCATCTCACTGGCCAACCACCTGAAGGACCACTGCATCCAGAAGCGCTTCGCCGCCGACCCGATCGCGCAGAGAGTGCTGCCCACGCTGGCGGACGAGGACTTCTTTCATTGAAACGGGCAGCAGCGGATCAGCCTGGAAGACGATCTTCCGATGCACTGCTGGGAGGCGCGGGTTGAGCGGGCCCTGAGTCGAAGAGCTCTTTCATCGCACCGAGCGAGCCCATTACCCCGGTTGCCTCGAACGGAAGGAAGACGATCTTTTGCGCGTTCCCGGCGATCTGTGTGAGTGAACCTCCGCGCGAAGAATCGCGGCGGCCTTTTCACCCTCGGCCGTTGTGACGACTGCGCGTCGAGATCGTTCCGCCGTCATCTGCTTTTCCATCGTCAGTCTGATCTCTTCCGGCGGGGTGATGTTGGGCAGTTCGACCCGGACGACCTTGACTCCCCACTGCTGTGGCCGAATCGAGCGCGCTGCCCGGATTTGGAGATTGACGCTCAGTCCGCGGGGGTTGTACGTGTTTCGCCATGTTTCGTGCAAAGAGCGCAACGGGGCGCCAAACAGCCCCTGCGGGTTCGTGGCGTCTCCCGGCGGGTTCGAGGCCGATGGCGGATGGACGAAGGCGTACCGGCTTGCAACGAAAGGATCGCGATATGCGCCGCCTGCTGCTCGTAGCGTTGTTCGTCTTCGCTTCTTCGGCCGCTCATGCCGCCGATCAGACGGTGCGCGGGACCGCCTTGGTGGTGAAAAACCCGAGCACGGCTGCCAAACGGAAGATCATCGTCAAGGCGGTGGAGGCGGCGAGCGATGACACCCTCGCGGGCAACCCAGTAACGACCGGGGCGACCGTGACCATCGCCGTCAACGGCGCCACCCCGAGCGAGGAGACGTACTCCTTGCCGGCCGGCACGAGCGCAATGAGCCTGAAGCCCTTCTGGCGCGGCGATGCCGCGAGGGGGTTCAAGTACCGCGATGCGGATGGCGAGAACGGCCCGGTGAAGCGCGCCACGATCCGGCTCAGAAACGGAGTCTTCCGGATCAAGGTTGCCGTGGATGGAAAGCGGGGCCCGGTAGCGATCGTGCCGCCGAATCCGGGCTCGGACGGCTGCGTGCTCTTCAGCATCGCCGGGGGAGATTCGTACAGCGTCCAGTTCGCGAGCGGTCGGGTGACGAACAGGGGAACCGCCCTGTTCAAGGTCGCGAAGCCGAGCGGGGAGGGGTCATGCCTGCCGGCGGCGACGCCCACGGACACCGCGACACCTACGCCCACCGCGACGCCCACGGTCACCGCGACGCCCACGCTCGGGCTCCCGTACGTTTCGCCAACCGGGGCCGCGCCCCTGCGCTATCGCGATCTGGTGTTCTCCGGCGTGAGCACGACCAGCAACGTGATCTACGGCAGCGCGATCAACAATTCGGGTCAGACGGTCACGCTGCGACTCGACACCTACGAGCCGACCGGCGACAGCGTCACGGAGCGGCCGGCGATCGTGTGGGTGCACGGTGGCTCGTTCTGTTGTGGCGACAAGACCTCGGCGGAGATCGTCGACGAAGCGACCACCTTTGCCAAAAAGGGCTATTTCAACGTTTCGATCAACTATCGCCTCGAGCCTGGCGGCTGCTCCGCGGGCGCGCCGACGTCGACCTGCATCCTAGCGATCCAGGAAGCGCTCGCGGATGCGCAGACTGCGGTCCGCTTCCTCCGTACGAACGCGGCGGCTTACGGCATCGACGAAGCTCGCATCGCGATCGGGGGGTCGTCCGCCGGCGCGATCACGGCACTGAACGTTGGGTTCACCTCCAGCGAGGATCCGACGGCCGCGGTGGGCGGCGCGGTGTCGCTCTCCGGCGCGCATCTCCTGGGCGCGATCGATTCCGGCGACGCACCGAGCTTGCTGTTCCACGGCACGTCGGACACCGTCGTCCCGTACCAGTGGGCGGTGACCACGTGGAACCAGGCGATCGCCGCCGGCCTCGACTCCTACCTCACGTCGTGGGCCGGCGCCGGTCACGTACCCTACGCACAGCACCGGACCGAGATCCTCGATCAGACCACGAACTTCCTGTACGGGGAGCTCGATCTGGCGAACGCGGCGCAGTGACCCGGGCAGAGGGCTGACGGCCAATCCCTACCCGATCTGGAGGCGGATGCGGGAAGAAGCGCCGCTCTACTGCAACGACCGCTACGACTTCTACGCGCTGAGCCGCTCTCGGGGACGTCGAGCGGAGCTTGATGGACTGGGACACGTACCGCCCCCCTCAACGCGCTTATCCGTCTCGTCTACGTCAGCGAACTGAAGGACTGCGAACGACGCATCAGCGGTGACCTTCCATACGATCGGCTTTTCAAGCTCTTCTTCGCGCTCTTCGCGTCCTTCGTGTTGAAATCTTTTGTCAGATCAAGGCTAACATAGGCTTCCCGGCCAGATCCTGGAAGACGGTGAGGAGCTTCGTTTGCTGCACATTTTTATCGATGCGGATGCCTGCCCGGTCAAACAAGAGGTGTATCGCGTCGCGAGCCGCTATCGCCTCGATGTCACCTTGGTGGCCAACTCTCGGATGCGAGTTCCGGATGAACCACGGGTCGTGCTCGAGATCGTCGGCGACGGAGCCGACGCGGCCGATGATTGGATCGTCGAACATTTGCAGCCGCACGACATTGTGATCACCGCGGACATTCCGCTCGCAAGCCGCTGCCTGAAAGAAGGGGCCCGCGCCATCGGTTCAAGCGGGAACTCGTTCACGGAAGAAAACATCGGCCAAGTCGTCGCGACCCGAGACCTGTTGTTTGAACTTCGCAGCGCCGGCGTGATGACGAGTGGACCGCCCCCGATCACGAAACGCGACCGATCGCGCTTTCTGCAGGAGCTCGACGAAGTGATTCAATCAATCCGTCGTGAGCATCTGCCCGAGGTTACCTAGTCGGGCCACTGAAAGAACCCGAGCTGCGGGGGCGAAGGGCAGGGGTTCGGAGCTCAGACATCGGTCCTCCCCGACCCCCGACCCTGATACCCATCCCCTGGAGCGGTCATCAACCCGCTGGACAGGCGTCCGCTGTCGTCGCGCGCCGCCGAACCTGACCGCCGGCCTCAGCGGTCACCGCTGCGGCGAATTCCGCCCTGCGATCGGCCGAACGTTCCGGTTCTGCCGCGCTTGCCACCCCCAGCTCCAGCGGTGGGGTGAGAATCGTCGTCGACGAACTCGATCTCACCGGCCTCGACGAGCTTCTTGAGACGCGAATCGTCGACGGCGTTCGCCGCGACCTGTCCGGTCTTTCCGGGGCCGAGGTGCAGGGTCTTGCCGCCGGGCAGCGGCACGATCATCGGTCGATGGGTCTTGTTGCTGATGGTTGGCATCACCGTCTCTCTTAGCACGTTTGGTCGTCCGCCGCATCCAACGTGCCGCGACACTACCCCTTCGCTGAGTGGTGGTTCGAGCGGAGTCAGGGAGTCGAAGGCTCGACGAACGTCACCGTCATCGGGTCGTCGAGTGCCATGAGGACCGGTTGCACGATCGGCGGGCTCGCGGCCGTGTAGCGCACGCCCGATGTCGGGGAGTTTCCCGGGCCCCCGGGGTTGTAGAAGGGAGAGTAGTCGCCGACGGAAGGGATCTCGACGTCGGTGATCCGTCGCACCGCCGCCTCGTCGCCCGCGAGGATGATGTCGATGTAGTTGTCCTGGTCCTCTTGGTAGCAGTCGTCGTAGGCGGTCGCCGGTGGACCGAGGTCGGCGAGCCCGACGACGCGCACGGCGGCGCCATCGATCGCGTAGTCGATGCCCGTCTCCGTGAGCAGCACGGTCTTCCCTGCCCGGGTGGTCGCGCGCAGTCGGAAGTAGCGCGAGAACTCGGTCGGAAAGACGGCGCGCACCCCATCGGGCGAGAAGCCGCCGGTGGTGTAGATGCGGAGTCGGTACTGAGCCTCGTCCCCGTAGAGTGCCACTCCGTCGTTCGGCAGATTGCCGGAGAAGAGCAGCGGAGCCCCTTCGCCGTCGGTGGACATCCGGCTCAGTTTCGCCGCGGCCAGTCGGGGGCCGCCTCTCTGGTCCGGAGGAAGGTCGGGGTCCGTATACGGGCTGCCGCGACTCTCGACCGTCAGGCCCACGGCGCTCACGAGGATGCCGTTGGGGCCGACGAGTTGCAGCGGTGTGTCGTCTTCGACCACCTCAACGGAGACCGGGTAGATGGCCCCGGCGCTGCTCGGCGGGAGCCGGTTGCCGAAGTGACCGAAGATCACAGCTACCGACCGCTCGTTGTACTCGAGGTTCGGAGTGATCGACGCGACCAGGGGAGTGACGACCTCGCCGGTGTTGAGCACGACTAGAAAGTCCGTCGGGTCCAGGGTGCTCGGCCGGATCGGCCAGCTGAACTCGATCGGCAACCCGTCCGCGTGTTCCACGGGGAAGCCATAGCCAAATGCCACCTGCGATGGCGTGCTCGCCGACGTGTAGGCGCCCGCGCTGGGTGTGCCCCCTTCGGCGCAGTTCAGGGTGTTCCAAGTGCCTCCCGCGCTGCGCACCAAGACTTCGCTGCGCTCGGGTTCATCCGCGTCGATTCCCGGGACACCGATGATCTCGGTGAAGCCGAGACCCGCCGCCATCATTTTGGGCTCGGCGTCCCAGAGGTCGGCATTGATGATCACATCCTGCTTCAGGAGCTGGTAGCTGGACGTGCCCGGGTCCGGCGCCGGAGCAGACCCGTCACCGCAACCCCACTCGATGGCTGCGACCGCGAGGAGAGTCATGAGGACAAAGGACCGAGCACGGATGTTCACCATCGGTGATTTATACCGGGGGCACGGCAGCCTTCGTAAGAGCGTACGCCTACGCGCGTGGTTCTACGCGGGCCATGGCCGTCTGACCGCCGTGAGCTCCGCGTTCTGGATGGAAGGGCAGGGCGGTATCGCCCGTGATCGCGCGCTGTCCGTTCAGGATGGCGGTGATTCGGTTGGTGGGACCTTGACCTGGCGAGACAGCTCCGCGGCGCTCATGCCGAGCTCCTTCAGCTCTTCGGCGAGGTGTTCGCCGGGGTCTATCGGTATATGCGTGCCATGTTCATCTCCTTCAGTGGTAGTCCGTAATCTCGACATTGACCGGGCCGGGTGATCCGGACGGCCATTCGAAGCAGATCGGCCACAGCACGTTCGGGTCTGGTGGCCGCAGCGTCGCGATCCGGTCGAGGATGCGGCCGAACAGCTCACGCGGGACGGCAACCTCCGCCATCCGGAAGATCGCGTAGTGGCGAGGTAAGGAAGTCCCAACGTCCATCACGACGTATCCGAACAGCTTCCGATACCTTCGCGTCACGTCATGTTACGTCCTATCCGCCAGTGGCCGCGAGCTGTCACCGACGCCTCTGTTTCGTTTGCGCCGGAAGGCCCAGAACTTCGAAGCCGTACGCCTGGGCAGCCTTGCCCAACTCGAGATCGTGGGTAGCAAGCTTGAGTGCCCGCACTTGTGCGGTAGCCAGCAGCGCGCTCGCAAGGTGTATAGCGTCGAGCGAACCGAGCGTCGTAGCGAAAGGATCGGCGGCACGGTCGAGGACGCTCGGCGTGATCGGAACCAGATCAAAGCCTTCCAGTTGTTCCAGGACAGCAGCTCTTTGCGCGGAAACTGCATCGTCGGTTAGCCGATAGCGAATTCGTGCACGGTCGATGGTGCGTAGACACTCCACCCGGATCACCTCGCTGGCAATCGGCCGAGTGATTCTCCGCCACTCACGCAATGCGCCGGGTTCCTCCAGGATGACTCGCAGAAGCACCGACGAATCGACGTAGACGTTCACCGCTTCCCACGTTCCTCGAGCAGCAGGTCGATGGAAGGGGCGGGCCAACGAGTCAGTCCGTAACGCTTTCCGCGCACCGCCTTGAAGGCCCTTCGAGCCGGGACCAGTGGAGCTCCCACCTTCGGGCCGACCGGCACGAGCCGAACAATCGGTCTCTTGCGGTCGGTGACTTCGATCTGGCCCCCGTTTTCCACCGCACGTAGATGTTTCGATAGATGATCCTTCAGCTCTGCTATCTTGACCCGCTTCATGGCTACATTAGGCCAGATTCATCGCGACGCGGCAAGACGGGAAAGCGCATCACTCCGCTTCTTGGGGTCGTCCGCTTCGCCTTCACGTCCGCTCTCCACCTCACTTGCTTCGCAAGATGCAGGATGGGGACGTTGCTCCGATTCTCCGATTCGGACTCCTGACTGGCGCGAATCGGAGAATCGGAGCAACGTCCCGTTTCGGGTGAGGTGTGTGGATTGCGATGGAGAAAGTCAACACTGCCGGCGAGAGGCGACCGCGCCGCCGGGTCTCTGGCGGCGCGGCTGTGTCGTGCTACGGCGCCGCCGTCTTGCCTTTGAAGAACGCGGGCTCCTGCTTCTTGATGTTGGTCAGCGTCGCGCTCACGCACTAACGCGTCGCTGCCGTGCAGCTGCATGGTGACGCTGCTGCTGCTTTGCAGGGCGGCGGGGATGCCGTCGGGCAGGGAGGGCCCCTTGCCCTTGAGCAGCGCCTTCGACCTGCCTGCCGCGCCGCCCTTGAGCAGCAGCTTGAAGACCCCGAACGACTCGCGCGCCTTGTCGCCGTAATTGTAACCGCTGCCCGCCGGCGGCGCGCCGCCCGAGCGGCTTCCAGCACGGTTTGTCGAAACAGCTGTCGCCGGCGCGATCCACCGGCACGCCGCCGGCCAGGCTGCCGCTCTGGTCGTAGAGGCACAGCGTGTACTCGGTGCCGCCGGTGGAGAGCGGGTTGCCGAAATCAACCTCGCCGGCTCCGGGTCGTTGAGCAGCTTGGCGATCAGCTTCTCCTTCCCCACCTTGTCCTCCTTGAGGAGCAGCAGGGCCTTGCCCGCCGCGCTGCAGCTCGGGTCGGGCGCCGGCGGGCAGCCGAGCGCCTCGATGGAGAGCACGAGGATGGGCATTATGTATCCTGCTCCACCTTCCGCCTCGATCAGGTACGTCGTGCCGCCCTGTGCGGTGAACAGCACCTGCTGGGTGTCGGTGGTGCAGAGCGCCTCGGTGGGCGCGCCGCAGGTGCCGGTGTAGACGCTGACCCCGGGGACGTAGCCCATCGAGCCGGACGTATCAATGAGGAGCAGGGTGTCGGTCAGGGGCGTATAGCTGTACCAGACGGTGTTGGTGCCCTGATACGAGTCGCAGCCGATGGGGTCGGAGGGATCGATGGTGGCGGTGGCGACGTCCACGCTGTCGGAGTAGGGGAGCGAGGCGATGACGGTGGCGTCTGCGCAGTCGTCGTTCGACGGCGGCAGAACGCCGAACCGCTGGGCGAATACGCCCTGCCGATGGCCGTCCTGCTGGTAGCTCATCCATGCCACCACGAAGGTCCCATCCGGCCCCGCCACCGCCGGG
The DNA here is from genome assembly GCA_963721115.1 of uncultured bacterium. Lineage (GTDB taxonomy): Bacteria > Desulfobacterota > Binatia > HRBIN30 > CADEER01 > CAVRIA01. The sequence continues at coordinate 1,157 of CAVRIA010000005.1, read as the reverse complement.
CTTGACTGGTGGTCGGGCGTGTAGGTGTTGATCTGGAACTCCATGCCCGCCGGCTGTCCCGCGCTGTCGTAACGCTGCCCGAACACACCCCAGCTGTCGCCATCCTGCATATAGCTGAACCACACCACCACGAAAGTCCCGTCTAAGGCCACCGCCACCGCCGGGTCGTTTTGGCCGCCGATCGTGTAGGTGTTGATCTGGAATTCCGTGCCCGCCGGCTGCCCCGCGCTGTCGTAACGCTGCGCGAACACGCCTTCGGAGTAGCCGTCCTGGACAGATCCACACCCGTGACCCATGAATGCCAGCGGCGACTTCTCGAGTACGGCCCCTGAAGGATGCCCGAGGCACGCGCGACAAAGAGCAGGTGCGGCGCACGCATTGCCCGAACCGGGAGCCGGCGGGCAGGGGGACGATGGTACGTAAAGTAGGAATCTCGCCCAATCGCCGGAATCGTACCAAAAGTACCATCGTCCCTCAGAGCCCCATCGCGCAGGTCCTGCCCGAGCGAATACTTGTGGTAGCGTGAGAAATTTCGCACCACCTGCTCGAAGTACAAGCGTGCGTCGTACGCCGCCTTGTTGATTGGTAGATGCTCAGTCTGCGCCATCTCCGAATAATATTTTTTGATTGGGGCTCCGCCCGCAATCAAAGGGTCAAGTCAACAAATGATCAAATGATCGATCACAAGCCGCCCCGGACGGCACGGACGTCAAAGTTGACGAAGTCTTAACGTCGCCGCTCCCCGAGGCCGTCGATGAAGACCACGCCCCGCACGAGCCCGGGATCGCCGGCGAGGGTAGTAGCCGACCCGTTGTTGCCGGACTGCGTGTCCAAAAAGATCGGATCAATGCAGGGGACGCCACTCCTACAGCCGGGTACGCTCAGGTCGACGATGGTTTCCAACTCCTCCACCGTGGGCACCCGCCAGTCACAGTGCCCCGCGAAACACCCCTCGGGAAGGTACGACAAGTCGTACGGCCCGTACGCCCCGTTGAGTCGCCCCAAGAAGTTCGTGAACACCGCGCCCGTCGGCTCGACCGTGTCGTTGGTCCATGTGTAACGGTTGTTGACATCCGGGGCTCGGAGCAGTCACCCAGCGCGGTGCAAAAGTTGTCGCTGCCCACGCTAAAGAGCTTCTTCTCCCACTGGAGCCCCGT
>CAVRIA010000004.1:0-1319248 GCA_963721115.1 uncultured bacterium | reverse complement strand
GACACGCTGTGGGTCAAGCTGGTGGTCGATACTGCTGCCAACCACGACGCCCCTGTTGTCGAACAGGTTGGGCGGTTGGTTGCTCAGGCCAGTCTCGACGTCAGCAGGTAGGTGCAGCCCAGCTGAAGGAAAATGAAGCCCCGGTGTAAGCCGGGGTTTCCGCGCGTTGTGGCGGCCTAAGCGAGCTGGGCTGTGGGACCCGAAAACTGATGCAGATTGATTTTATTGAAGGTTTTCGAGTGATCAGTAGCATGCCGGGATGACTCGATGGCTTGAAAGTCAGCACTTCCATCGAAACCGATAACCCTCGCTTTCTTCAAGCCAGGTGTCAGATCAGGTCGCGACTCTTTCACCTTACGTCCTATGCGACAAACTAGGAATTCGCCACACACACCCTCGTCGACGATCGGCCGTACGCGAGCCTGAGCTATGTGTGAAGCTCGGAAGCTCAGGCACGACGCCACGCGAGGGATCGGGTACCAATCGTCGTTGACGCGATTCGTACCCGACGGCGCCAACTTCAAGCAACCTTCGCAAATGCCCCGTAAAGTCGCACGCAATGCAGTTTCTGCTTGCCTCAGATCGTAACTCGTCTGCATTCGCGCCCATATATCGGGGCCATTGCCGAGATACTTTCCAATTCGAACAGCCATCTCCGGCGTTATCGAACGTCTGCCATTCGGTATCCCCGACAGGATCTGTCGGCTGACCCCAAGATCCTTGGCCGCCTTCGTGACAGTAATCTCCATATCATCAAGCGTCTCCGCAAGAATCTCTCCAGGGTGAGATAGTGTGTGAATCATCTTAAAACTCCGAAACTGCCTTTACGCGCAGTTTTTCAGTGATATTGCTCCAGATCCAAATCAAAAGCCGGTTTCATCGCGAAATGGGACACCGCATCCTCCACGGGCCACTTCCCCAGATTGACCAGCAACCGCGGCGATTGCCTGTGAGTTCGTGTGCCCTATAGTTGGGAGGTAACTGTGTGATTTCGGCAATCTGATCAAGAACCGTGAGGCGGAGTTGAATGCGCCTTCTCCAGCGCTTGCGGAATACGCCGGGAGCGTCCTGTCCGCACCATATCCAGCAGTCCACGGTGCCGTATCGAACTCTCATCGATCAAGAGCACAATGTAAACTTGTAGTTGACGTCCGTCAATAGTTAGTTGACGGCTTTCTTAGGAATTCATCGCGCAGGAGTCGGGAGCGTTTCGAGCCATGAAATCTTCTGAAACTACGCCACAGTGGGGAAGTGAGGAATCAGCGAGTTCCGCGCAGTTACGGCGAGTTGCTTTAGAAGTTCTCAGAACAACGTTTCTCACAAAATCAATAAGATAGGCGCTATCCGGGTTAGCCATTCGTAATGCGTGGGTCGGCGGTTCGAATCCGTCCACCGGCACCAATCCCCATCACAAGGTCCGTTCCGGACATATGTGGTCCCGGTGCACCAAGTGCGGGCCGAGACACCCGCCAGCGCAGATGCTTACTGAGCGACCTGCGCGACCATGTATTTGACGGCCCCGATGATTTCCTCATCGGAGAGGTCGGCGCGCTCGCCCTTCCTCGGCATGACGCCGGCGGTGCCGGTGAATCCGTGCAGCGCATGATCGATCAGCGTGTCCATTCCCTGGGCGATGCGCGGTGCCCAGGCATCGCCGTCGCCGAGTGCCGGTGCGCCGCCGACGCCGGGTGGGGCGTGGCAGGCGATACAGACGGCGTTGTAGACCTCCGGCCCGGTCAGAGGCGCGGCCGCCGCTTTGGGCGCTGAGATCGGCGCGTCCGGTACGGTAGCCGGTTCTTTCGGATCTGCCAGCGCGGCCTGACCGACGGCCACGGCGATGAGAATTCCGAGGACGAGCATGAAGCGGGCGAAAATCTGCTGGTCTGGATCGCGCAAGGCGCTGGTCCTGAGTTACGAACGGAGCGATTATAGTGTATCGCGGGCGTACGGAAGACCGAGCCGGCGCAGCTGCAGGGCTTCGGCGATCTGCTGCTGACCTGACCCGGGTGGCCGAAAATGACAAGAATTGTTAATAACGCATCTTCACATGCTCGTCTGAGATACGCTAAAGCCTGAACAATCGCGCTATTCTGTATTGCTGAAATGCGGGATTTCAAAATCTCGAGTACCGGGGGGTCTAGTTCCATGCGAATACGCCATCGCTTGTTCCTTCTTTCATTGCTTGTTCCGGCCTTTTCACCGTCCGCGGCTGTGCTGACGTCGAGCACGGAGCCAGTTCTTCGGCAGCCAAAGGAGGACTGTGGTCTGATCCCGCCACTTGGTCCGGCGGGCCACCGGCAGACGCCGTTCACGATTCCCCCCGCACCCGGAACAGGGCCTTCAGCCGGCCCCGCGCCTCCGCCTCGGTTTCCCTGGATCGGTCGCCACTCGCTGCGCCGAGATCGAAGTACTCGCAGAAGTTTCCCCTTTCCTTGTCCACCTGCCGCTCCGCTTGCGGCTCGCGGCACTGGTTGTTGTAGGCGGGATCGTAGAAACGGCAATTGCGACAGCAGTGCATATCGCTCCCGCAGCGCAGGCAGGTGTCGCGGCGCCCCACCCGTTCCCGTCCGTCGAGCTCCGTTCCGCATCGGTGACAACGCCCCGTCACTGCGCCCCCTCCGGCGCCGCAACGCGCGCTGCCTCTTCGAGACGCTGCCGCATCCAGTCCCCGATGTCGCCGAGCAGGCGGTCCAGCATCTCCGGGCGGGAGAATCGGTGGTCGGCCCCGGGATACAGCTGCAGGCGGTGCGGTGCCGCCGCGGCGGCGGCGATCGCGGCGCCGTCCTGGCAGGGCACCACGTCGTCCTTCGTGCCGTGTGCAATCAGGAGCGGACAGCGGATGCGAGCCGACGCGGCCGCAATGTCGAGGCGCTCGGCGTCCTCCAGGAAGGTGGAGCGCAGGCGCATGCCGTAGACCTCGTAAACGCCGTCGCGCCGCCACTGCTCGCAGGCCCCCGCCGGTAGGCGGCGCGAGAGGCGCCGCGGATCGGCGACCGCCGCAATCGTCGCCAGCGCCGCCACCGCCGGCTCCGCCGCGGCGAACAACAAGGCCACGGTTCCGCCGAGGGAAGAGCCGACGATGCCGATCGGTCCGGGCAGCCGCTCGCGCGCACAGCGCCACGCGCCAGCGAGATCGTCGACCTCGCCGCTGATCGTCAGGTCCTCGAACTCCCCCTCCGACTCGCCGACGTACGAGAAGTCGAAGCGCAGAGCGTCGTACCCCCGCGCGGCGAAGCCCTCGGCGAGACGGATCGACTTCGTTCCTTCCTTGCACGATTCCATGCCGTGACAGAGGATGACGCCGGCGCCGCCGCCGCCGGCGTGCCAGAGACCGACCAGCCGCGAGCCGCGGCGGCTCGGAAAAACCAGTCGCTCCACGGCCTGCCCGCGCCCAGTCACGCTTTCTTGCTCCTCAAACGGGCGGTTGATACCATACCGAGCGCGTCGTTCCAAAGAGACGCCGACGCGCCGAGCCGCACAGGGCCATGCTGAACGAGCACATCGAGCGATTCATTCGCATGCTGGAAGTGGAGGAGAACGCATCGCCCCACACGTTGCGCAACTACGCCAGCGATCTGAACCAGCTCTCGGCGTTCGCCGCCCGGCGCGTCGCCGTGGCCGTCGCGGACCTGCGCTGCGAGGTTCTCGACCAGACGATGCTGCGCTCGTTCCTGATCGACATTCTGCGCCGTAATCGCAAGAGCTCGGCGGCGCGCAAGCTCTCCGCCGTCAAACGGTTCGTTCGCTATCTGTTGCAGACCGGCGCCCTGGTCTCCGACCCCAGCGCCGGGATCACCACGCCCAAAAAGGAGCAACAGCTCCCGGCCCACCTCTCGGTGGACGACATGTTCCGGCTGCTCGAGGCACCGGATCTCGCCACGGCCGTCGGCGCGCGCGACCGGTCCCTGCTCGAGGTGACGTACTCGTGCGGCCTGCGCGTCAGCGAGCTGGTGGGTCTCGACTGGTCGGACGTCGATGTCTCTCTCGCCCTCGTGCGCGTGCGCGGCAAGGGCAACAAAGAGCGGGTCGTCCCGATCGGGCGCACGGCACTGCAGGCGCTCGAGGCCTACCGCGCCCGGCTCGAGGAGCTCTGCGGCCGCGCGCCGCGCGATCCGCGCGCCGTCTTCCTCAACCGGCGCGGCGGCCGCCTCACGGCGCGGTCGGTGGCGCGGCTGGTCGACGCCTACACAATGACCAGCGGACTGGCCGGCAAGCTCAGCCCGCATGCCCTGCGTCACAGCTTCGCCACGCACCTGCTCGGCGCCGGAGCGGACCTGCGCTCCATCCAGGAGCTGCTCGGCCACGCCAGCCTTTCGACCACGCAGAAATACACGCACGTCAATCTCGACCAGCTCATGGCCGTGTACGACAAGGCGCATCCGCGCGCCTGAGCTCCTCACACCCTTTCGACCGCCGGCCGGCAAAGTCGTCCGTATGGAGGTTTCCTTGCCACGTCGCTTCGCACCCACTTCTGCCGCGCCCATCCGCAGCACCACGATTCTCGCCCTGCAGCACCGCGGCGTGGTCGTGATGGCGGGCGACGGACAGGTCACGCTCGGCACCTCCGTCATGAAGCGCGGCGCCCGCAAGGTGCGGCGGCTGCACGGCGGCAGCATCCTGGCGGGCTTCGCCGGCGCCAGCGCCGACGCCTTCACCCTCTTCGACAAGTTCGAGGGCAAGCTCGAGCAGTACAATGGCAACCTGACACGCGCCGCCGTGGAGCTCGCCAAGGACTGGCGCACGGACCGCATTCTGCGGCGCCTCGAGGCGCTGCTGCTCGCCGCCAGCCGCGACGCGCTCCTGGTCGTCTCCGGCAGCGGCGACATCATCGAGCCCGACGAGCCGACCATCGCCATCGGCTCGGGCGGCAACTTCGCCCTCGCCGCCGCACGGGCGCTCATCGCCCACAGCGACCTGGACGCGCGCGCCATCGCCGAGGAGTCGATGCGCATCGCGGCATCGCTCTGCATCTACACCAACGACCAGCTCGTCGTCGAGGAGCTGCGCTGATGGCGCGGCTGCGCGTCCGCGCTCCCGACGGCCCCGAACGGAAGATCCCGATGAGTCAGATGACCCCCCGCGAGATCGTGTCGGAGCTCGACCGCTACATCGTCGGCCAGCGCAACGCCAAGCGCGCCGTGGCCATCGCGCTGCGCAACCGCTGGCGTCGGCAGCAGGTGCCGGCGGATCTGCGCGACGAGATCGCCCCCAAGAACATCATCATGATCGGGCCGACCGGGGTCGGCAAGACGGAGATCTCGCGCCGCCTGGCCAAGCTCGCCCAGGCCCCGTTCCTCAAGGTCGAGGCGTCGAAGTTCACCGAGGTCGGCTACGTCGGCCGCGACGTGGAGTCGATGATCCGCGACATCACCGAGCTGGCGATCAACATGGTCAAGGAGGAGGAGAAGGAGAACGTCCGCCTGCGCGCGCGGGAGCTCGCCGAGGAACGCGTTCTGGACCTCCTGCTGCCGCCCGTGCACCCCTCCGGCGAACGCCGCGTGCAACCCATGGGCGAGCCGCCGCCGGAAGAGGCGGAGCGCCGAGCCCGAGTCGAACACCCGCGAGAAGCTGCGGCGCATGCTGCGCGAGGGCAAGCTCGACGAGCGCAAGGTCGAGCTCGAGGTGACCAAGTCCACCAACCCCATGGTCGAGGTGTTCACCCCTCAGGGGATGGAGGAGATGGAGTTCCATCTCAAGGACATGTTCGCCAACCTCATGCCCAAGAAGACGAAGAAGCACGTCGTACCGGTCTCCGAGGCGCTCGAGATTCTGACCCAGGAGGAAGCGACGAAGCTCCTCGATCTCGACGCTGTGACCAAGGAGGCGATCCGGCGCATCGAGCAATCGGGCATCATCTTCATCGACGAGATCGACAAGATCGCCAGCCGCCAGGGACTCGGCGGCCCCGACGTCTCGCGCGAGGGAGTGCAGCGCGACCTGCTGCCGATCGTCGAGGGCTCGACGGTGAGCACCAAGTACGGCATGGTGCGCACCGACCACGTTCTTTTCATCGCCTCCGGTGCCTTTCACATGAGCAAGCCGTCGGATCTCATCCCTGAGTTCCAGGGGCGATTCCCGATCCGGGTCGAGCTCGATCCGCTCACCCGCGACGACTTCATCCGCATACTCACCGAGCCCGCAAACGCCCTGCTCAAGCAGTACGTCGCCCTCATGCAGACCGAACAGATCACGCTGACGTTCACCGACGACGCCGTCGCCGAGTTGGCCGACGTCGCGGCGCGGGTGAACGAGCGCACGGAGAACATCGGTGCGCGCCGTCTTCACACGGTCATGGAACGGCTGCTTGACCAGATATCCTTCGACGCGCCAGAAATGACCGAGCGCGAGGTGACGATCGACGCCGCCTACGTGCGCGGCAAGCTGGAGGCCGTGGTGAAGGATGAAGATCTCTCTCGTTACATACTCTGACGACCGGCGGGGCGGTTCCCGCCGCGCGCCGCGGAGGCCGGCATGAGCCCTCGCAGCCCGGGCCAGATGCAGGATCTCGTCGCCAAGGCCGAGATCCTTCTCGACGCCCTTCCGTATATCCGGCGCTTCTACGGCAAGACCTTCGTGGTCAAGTACGGCGGCCACGCCATGGTCGACGACGCCCTGAAGGACAGCTTCGCGCAGGACGTCGTGCTGCTGAAGTTCGTCGGCATGAACCCGGTCATCGTGCACGGCGGCGGCCCGCAGATCGGCCACATGCTCGCCCAGCTCGGTATCGAGTCGCGTTTCGTCCGCGGCATGCGGGTGACCGACCGGCCGACGATGGACGTCGTCGAGATGGTCCTGGTGGGCAAGATCAACAAGGAGATCGTCAGCCTCGTCAACCGGCACGGCGGCCGCGCGGTCGGCCTCTCCGGCAAGGACGGCGACCTGATCCGAGCCCGCAAGATCCGCATGAGCGACCCCGGCGGCGGCTCGCCCGGCGACCTCGACATGGGCATGGTCGGCGAGGTGGCCGGCATCGATCCGACCATCATCGAGTCGCTCGACCGCGGCGACTTCATCCCCGTCATCGCACCGGTGGGCGCCGGCGAGCAGGGGGAGACCTACAACATCAACGCCGACCTGGTCGCCGCCAAGGTCGCCGAGGCGCTGCGCGCCGAAAAGCTCATCCTGCTCACCGACGTGGAGGGAATTCGCGGCGCCGACGGAACCGTGGTGCCGACCCTCGATGCCGAGACCGCCCGCCAGCTCATCGCCAGCGGCGTCATCGGCGAGGGGATGATCCCCAAGGTGGAATGCTGCCTCGATGCCCTCAGCGGCGGCGTCCAAAAGACGCACATCGTCGACGGCCGCCTGCGGCACGCGGTTCTGCTGGAGATCTTCACCGGCGAAGGCGTCGGCACCGAGGTGGTGCGCGCGCTGTCCCGGCGCGGCACCGGACGCACCCGCAGCGAGGGGAAGCGAGCCAGGAGCGCGTCGTGAACTCCGCCGAGATCATCGCCCTGAGCGATCGCTATCTGTTTCCGACCTACGCCCGGGCCCCCCTCGCCCTGGTGCGCGGCGCGGGCTCCCGGGTCTGGGACGCGGACGGCCGGCGCTACCTCGATTTCTTCTCGAGCACGGTCGTCACCTCGCTCGGCCACTGCCACCCCGCCATCGTGCAGGCGATCGAGGACCAGGCGCGGCGCATTCTGCACGTCTCCAACCTCCACTACTGCGAGCCGCAGGCGCTGCTCGCCGAGCAGCTCGTCGCGCCAGTCGTTCGCCGATCGGGTCTTTCTCTGCAACAGCGGCGCCGAGGCCAACGAGGCGGCGATCAAGCTGGCGCGCAAGTACGGCCACGAGCACGGCGGCGGCCGCTACGAGATCATCACCGATGTACGGCTCCTTCCACGGCCGCACGCTGGCCACCATCGCCGCGACCGGACAGGAGAAGGTGCGGCTCGGCTTCGAGCCGGTGCAAGAGGGCTTTCGCTACGCCGCCTACGACGACGTCGACGCGATCGAGTCCGCTCTCACGCCGCGCACCATCGCCGTCATGCTGGAGCCGGTGCAGGGCGAAGGCGGGGTCGTCGTTCCCGCCGAGGACTACCTGCGCCGCGTCCGCGATCTCTGCGACCGGCGCCATCTGCTGCTCATCCTCGACGAGGTGCAGACCGGCATCGGGCGGACCGGCAGCCTGTTCGCCTACGAGCAGGCCGGCGTGACGCCCGACATCATGACCCTCGCCAAGGGCCTCGGCAGCGGCGTTCCCATCGGCGCCATGCTCGCCAGCGGCGCGGTGGCGAGCAGCTTCGGCGCCGGCGTGCACGGGTCGACGTTCGGCGGCAACGCCCTCACCTGTGCCGTGGCCCTCGCCGTGCTGCGGGTGCTGCGCGAGGAGGGGGTGCTCGAGAACTGCCGCGCCATGGGCGAGCGCCTGCGCCAGGGGCTGCGCGGCCTTCGCGGCAGGCACGCGATCGTCCGCGACGTACGCGGGCGCGGTCTGCTGATCGGCGTCGAGCTGGGCGAGCCCGGTGCGGCGGTGGTGGAACGCTGCCGCAACGCGGGTCTCATCATCAACTGTACGGCCAACCGCGTTCTGCGCTTCGCGCCGCCGCTGACCACCAGCGCCGAGGAGATCGACGAAGCGCTGCAGATCGTCGATCGGACGCTATCGCCATGAAGAGAGACTTTCTGAACCTGAGCGAGTTGAGCCGTTCCGAGCTCGAGGAAATCTTGCATCTCTCCGCCCGACTGAAGCGGGAGCTCAAGAGTGGCCAGCGGCCGCCGCTGCTCGCCGGCAAGAGCCTGGCGATGATCTTCGAGAAGCCGAGCCTGCGCACGCGCGTGACCTTCGAGGTCGGCATGACCCAGCTCGGCGGCTACGCCGTGTACCTGGCGCCCGGCGACATCCGGCTCGGCGAGCGCGAGTCGGTCGACGACATCGCACGCAACCTGGATCGCTGGGTCGACTTCATCATGGCCCGCACCTACGCCCACCAGACCCTTGTGGCGCTGGCCGGGCACGCGCAGATCCCGGTGATCAACGGCCTCTCCGACCTGCGCCACCCCTGTCAGGTGCTGAGTGACTGCTTCACCGTGCTCGAACGCCGCGGCCGCCTGGACGGCTTGCGCGTCGCCTTTCTCGGCGATGGCAACAACATGGCCAACTCCTGGATCGCCGCCGCGGCGCGCTTCGGGTTCGGCTTCGCCCTCGCCTGCCCGGCGGGCTACGAGCCCGACCCGGACATCGTGCGCCAGGCGCGCGCCGAGGGCGTCTCCATCGAAGTCACGACCGACCCGGCCGCGGCGGCGCGCGACGCCGACGTGATCTACACGGACGTGTGGGCGAGCATGGGCCAGGAGGGCGAGAAGGCGGAGCGCCAGCGCCACTTCCGCCCCTATCAGGTCAACGCCGACATTCTCGGCCTGGCGCGGCCCGACGCCGTCGTCATGCACTGCCTGCCCGCGCATCGCGGCGAGGAGATCACCGCCGAGGTCATCGACGGTCCGCAGTCGATCGTCCTCGACCAGGCGGAGAACCGACTGCACGTGCAGAAGGGGATCCTCGTCTGGCTGAACGAGCACGTCACGCGGCACCCGTGAACGATATGGAAGACAATCCCAAGAAGATCGTACTGGCCTACTCGGGAGGACTCGATACCTCCGTCATCCTCGCCTGGCTGATCGAGACCTACGGGTGCCGAGGTCGTAGCCTTCTGCGCCGACCTCGGCCAGGGGGAGGAGCTCGAGCCGGTGGAGGCGAAGGCCCGCCGCGGCGGCGCCTGCGCGGTCTACATCGACGACCTGCGCGAGGAGTTCGTGCGCGACTTCGTCTTTCCGATGTTGCGTGCCAACGCCGTCTACGAGCACACCTACCTGCTCGGCACCTCCATCGCCCGGCCGCTGATCGCCAAGCGGCAGATCGAGATCGCCCGCCAGGAGGGCGCCGACGCCGTCGCCCACGGCGCCACCGGCAAGGGCAACGACCAGGTGCGCTTCGAGCTCACCTACTACGCCCTCGAGCCCGGCATCCGCATCATCGCCCCGTGGCGCACCTGGGACCTCGGCTCGCGCAGCAAGCTCATCGCCTACGCCGAGGAAAAGGGGATTCCGGTGCCGGTGACGCGCGAGAAGCCGTACAGCACGGACCGCAACCTGCTGCACATCAGCTACGAGGGCGGCGTCCTGGAGGACCCGTGGCGCGAGCCGTACGAGGACATGTTCCTGCTCAGCGTCTCGCCCGAGCAGGCGCCCGACCAGCCCGAGTACGTCGAGGTCGACTTCGAGGCCGGCAACCCCGTTCGCGTCGACGGCGAGAGCTCGTCGCCGGCCGCCTGCTCGCCCGGCTCAACGACGTCGGCGGGCGCAACGGCGTCGGCCGAGTCGACCTGGTCGAGAACCGCTACGTCGGCATGAAGTCGCGCGGCGTCTACGAGACGCCCGGGGGGACGATCCTGCACGTCGCCCACCGCGCGCTGGAGTCGCTCACCCTCGACCGCGAGGTCATGCACCTGCGCGACTCCCTGATCCCGCGCTACGCCGAGATGGTCTACTACGGCTACTGGTTCGCTCCGGAGCGCGCCATGCTGCAGGCGGCCGTCGACGAATCTCAGCGCACGGTTTCGGGCACCGTCCGCCTCAAGCTGTACAAGGGCAACGTGATCGTCGCCGGGCGCAAGTCCGCGCGCTCTCTCTACAATCCGGACGTCGCCACATTCGAGGAAGACTCCGTCTACCGGCAGGCCGACGCCGAGGGGTTCATCCGCTTGAACGCGCTGCGCCTGCGCATCCGCGCCACGGTGGACAAGACCGCCCGCTGAGGAGCCGGGGCTTCCCCCCTTCCGCCCAGCCGCACCGCCCGGTTGTTGGTTGTTGGGTTGTGCGGGCTCGGATCACCAACAACCAGCAACTCGACAACCAACGACCTTTGCTCATTTCACCTCGCCGCCGCTTTTCGCTATGGTGCGCCCTTCATGCCGCGCAACCGGGGAGGACAGAAGGCGTGGTCGGGGCGGATGGCCGAGCCGACCCACCCGCTGGTCGACGCGTTCACCAGCTCCTTTGCGATCGACCGCCGCCTCTACGCGTACGACATCGCGGGCAGCATCGCGCACTGCCGCATGCTGGCCAGGCAACGCATCATCCCGCGCGCCGAGGCGCAGCGCATCGTCGCCGCCCTGCAAGCGATCGAGCGCGAGTTCGACGCGCGGCCGCTTCCGCGCCGCGACGACCGACGAGGACATCCACATGGCCGTCGAGCGCCGCCTCATCGAAAAGGTCGGAAAGATCGGCGGCAAGCTGCACACGGCCCGCAGCCGCAACGATCAGGTCGCGCTCGACCTGCGGCTGTACGTGCGGGACGCCGTCGACGGCCTGCGCCAGCGGCTGCGCGCGTTGCAGCGCGCGCTCGCGACGGTGGGGCGCCGGCACATCGACGTCATCATGCCCGGCTACACGCACCTGCAGCCGGCTCAGCCGGTTCTCTTCGCCCATCACCTGCTCGCGTACGCGGAGATGTTCGCCCGCGACGACTCCCGTCTCGCCGACTGCCGCAAGCGCACCAACGTACTGCCCCTCGGCTCGGGCGCCCTGGCGGGGACCACCTTTCCCATCGACCGCGCCTACGTCGCGCGCCAGCTCGGCTTCCCGGCGATCAGCCAGAACAGCCTCGACGCCGTCAGCGACCGCGACTTCGCCGTCGAGCTGCTGGCGGCCGCGGCCGTGCTCGCCATGCACCTCAGCCGTCTCGCCGACGAGCTGGTGCTGTGGTCGTCGCAGCAGTTCGGCTTCATCGAGTTCCCCGACGCCTTTGCCACCGGCAGCTCGATGATGCCGCAGAAGAAGAACCCCGACGTCGCCGAGCTGGTGCGCGGCAAGTCCGGCCGCGTCTACGGCAACCTGCTGGCCCTGTTGACCGTGCTGAAGGGGCTCCCGCTCGCCTACAACCGCGACCTGCAGGAGGACAAGGCGCCCGTCTTCGATACGGTCGACACGGTCGGTGCGGCGCTCGACATCCTGACCGAGCTGATGCCGCGCCTGCACGTGCGCGGCGACCGCATGCGCGAGGCCGCCGCGGCCGGCTACACCCTGGCAACCGAGCTGGCCGATTATCTGGCGAGCAAGGGAGTGCCGTTCCGCGAGGCGCATGGCATCGTCGGCGCCGTGGTGCGCGCCGCCATCGAGGCGCGGCGGCCGCTCGAGGAATTCACGGTCACCGAGCTGAAGCGCTTCTCCCCGCTCTTCGGGCGCGACGTGCGGCGCTGGCTCCGCCTCGAGTCCGCCGTGGCGCGGCGCGCCGCGCCGGGAGGCACGGCGCCGGCCAACGTCAAGCGCCGCCTGCGCGTCTTCGAAGCATAGGCGGCGATCCGGGAGCCGGCCATGAGACCATCCGACGCGAACCGAAGGCAGCGCGCCCTCATCACCGGGATCGCCTGGCTGTGCGCCGCGCTCGCCCCGCTCGCCTGCGGGCGCAAGACTCCGATCAAGCCCCCGGAGCTCGTCCAGCCGCGCGCCATCCAGAAGCTCGCCGCCGAGAACATCGGTGAGGGCGTGCGCCTGAGCTGGGAACGGCCGAACGACTACGTCGACGGAAGCACCATGCGCGATCTGGCCGGCTTCCGCGTCGAGCGCCGCGAGGGCGAGGGCGACTTCGCGGTCCTCCTCACCGTACCGGTGCTCGATCGCGACAAATTCCGGCAGATACGCCGCTTTCGCTTCGTCGATCACGACGTCGCGCCGGGGCACCGCTACGCGTATCGGGTGTTCTCGTTCACCGAGGACGACTACGTGAGCCAGCCTTCGAACCTGGTCGAGATCGTGCGCGAGATGCCCGCGCCCGCACCGACGAGCAGCCCCGCGACCGGCGCAGCCATTCCATGACCGCCGCCTCCACGAGAGTGGAAGGGACGCGCTTTGCCTTTTCCTCCCCCCGTGCTAGCCGTGAGCCGTTGCGCGGAGATCGACTCGGCGTACCCTCATGACGGCGCTTCCGTTCACCAAGATGCACGGCATCGGCAACGACTACGTCTATGTCGACGCCTTCGCGCACGAGATCGGCGATCCCGTCGCGCTTGCCCGCCGCGTCAGCCCGCGTCGCACCGGCGTCGGCGCGGACGGCCTGATCCTCATCGCTGCCTCCTCCGTGGCCGACTGTCGCATGGAGATGTACAACGCCGACGGCAGCCGCGGCGAGATGTGCGGCAACGGCATCCGCTGTGTCGCCAAGTACGCTTTCGAACACGGCCTCAGCCGAGCCAACCCGATGCGCATCGAGACCGACGCCGGGACCAAGACCGTGCAGCTGGAGACGCGCGGCGATCGGGTCGAGCGAGTCACGGTGGACATGGGCGAGCCGATCCTCGACGGGCCGCGCATCCCGGTGGCGGCGGAAGGTCGCGTCATCGACGCCCCCCTCGAGGTGGAAGGGACCGTCTACCGCATCACCTGCGTCTCGATGGGCAATCCGCACTGCGTCGTCTTCGTCCCCGACGTCGAGGCGCTCGATCTCGAGCAGGTCGGACCGCGCTTCGAGCACCACCGGTTCTTCCCGCGCCGTGTCAACACCGAGTTCATCCGCGTCGACGGCCCCGACTCTCTGACGATGCGCGTCTGGGAGCGCGGCTCGGGTGAGACCGCGGCGTGCGGCACCGGCGCCTGCGGCGCCCTGGTGGCGGCCGTGCTCACGTCGCGCGCGGCGCGGGCCGCCACGCTCCACCTGCGCGGCGGCGATCTGGCCATCGAGTGGCGCGAGGCGGACGGCCACGTCTACATGACGGGTGCGGCAGAAGAAGTGTTCCGCGGCGAAATCGAGGTGTGAACCGTGAGCGCACGCTTCTCCGGATCGATGACGGCCCTGATCACGCCCTTTCGCGACGGCGCAATCGATCGCGATGCCCTGGAGGGGCTGGTCGAGCACCAGATCGCCAACGGCACCGCCGCCCTGGTCCCGTGCGGCAGTACGGGCGAGTCGGCGACCCTCGACCACGCGGAGCACGCCGAGGTGGTGCGGCTGGTCGTCGGCTTCGCCGGCGGGCGCGTGCCGGTGATCGCTGGAACCGGGTCCAACTCCACCGCAGAGGCGATCACCCTGACGCGCGCGGCCAAGGAAGCCGGCGCCGCCGCCGCGCTGCTGATCTCGCCCTACTACAACAAGCCGACCCAGGAAGGGATCTATCAGCATTATCGGCGCATCGCCGAGGAGACCCGCTTCCCGCTCATCGTCTACAACATTCCGGGTCGCACGGGGTCGAAGATCGAGGCGACAACCATCGAGCGCCTGGCCGGGATCGACGAGATCATCGGGCTGAAGGAAGCCACCGGCTCCCTGGACGAGGTGCAGGAGGTCATCCGGCGCTGCGGCGACTCGATCGACGTGTACTCCGGGGACGACTCTCTCACCCTGCCCGTCCTCGCCGTCGGCGGCGTCGGCGTCATCTCGGTCGTCTCGAACGTGCTGCCGCGGCAGAGCGCCGAGGCGGTGGACGCGGCGCTGCAGGGACGCTGGAAGGAAGCCCGCGAGCGGCACTACCAGCTGCTGCCGCTCATCCGCACGCTGTTTCTGGAGACCAACCCCATTCCCGTCAAAGCGGCCATGGCCATGATGGGCTACTGCCGGGACGAGCTGCGCCTGCCGCTGCTGCCCATGACCGACGGGCCGCGCCAGGTCCTGCGCGCCGCGCTGCGCGATGCCGGCGCCCTGGCCTGAAGCGACGTTGCGCTCCGGCCCGATGAACGCGTGCCCGCGCCGCGACGGATGACGGAGAACGGAGGCGACACGTGAGCATACCGATGATCGTCTGTGGGGCGGCGGGGCGCATGGGCCGCACGCTGGTGTCGCTGATCGCGCAGGACCCGAAGGTCCACCTGCACGCCGCCGTCGAGACCCCGGGCCATCCGGCACTGGGGGCCGACGCCGGCGTCCTGGCCGGCACGGGAAGCCTCGGGGTGACGATCTCGGACGACTTCGGCGCCGCCCTCGGCACCGACAGGGTAGCTCTCGACTTCACCACCGCGCCGGCGGCGCTCGAGCACCTGCGCGCGGCGGTTCAGAAGAAGGCCGCGATCGTCATCGGCACCACCGGCTACGACGAGGCCGAGCGGCGCGAGATGGACCGTCTGGCGCCGCGCACCCGCTGCGTGATCGCCCCCAACATGAGCGTCGGCGTCAACGTGTTGCTCGACCTCGTCGTCGCCGCCGCCAAGGGGCTCGGCGCCGGATTCGATCCGGAGATCGTCGAGATGCACCACCGCATGAAGATCGACGCTCCCAGCGGCACCGCTCTGGCGCTCGGACGGGCGGTCGCCGGGGCGCTGGGGCGCGACTTCGCGGAGCAGGCGCGCTTCGGCCGCGAGGGCGTCGTCGGCAGGCGCGGCGAGGCGGAGATCGGCGTCATGGCGCTGCGCGGCGGCGACGTCGTCGGCGACCACACGGTCGTCTTCGCCGGCATGGGCGAGCGGCTCGAGCTCACCCATCGGGCGCAGAGCCGCGAGTGCCTGGCGAGCGGAGCGATTCGCGCCGGCGTGTGGCTCGCCGGCCAACCTCCCGGGCGCTACGGCATGGCCGACGTTCTCGGCCTGCAGAGCTAGCGCATCGCCTGGCGGATGCGCTCCATCGCCTCCTCCAGGCGCGCGTCCTTGACCGTCAGGGAGATGCGGAAGAACCCCTCGCCGTTGTCGCCGTATCCCCGCCCGGGTGCGACGACGACGTTCGCCTTCTCCAGCAGGAGGTTGGCGAACTCGATGCTGGAGGTGCCCGGCGGCGTCGGCACCCACAGGTAGAACGTGCCCTTGACCGGCTTGTACTCGATGCCGATCTGCTGCAGCGTCGCCAGCACCAGGGCGCGCCGCCGCGCATAGATGCCCAGCATGTGCGGGATCTGGTCCTCGCAGCGCGTCAGTGCGGCGATCGCCGCGTACTGGATGGCGTTGAACACACCCGAGTCCGTATTCTCCTTCACCTTCGAGATGGCGGCGATCAGGTCCGGGTTGCCGACCGCCATACCGATGCGCCAGCCGGTCATGTTGAACGGCTTGGAGAGCGAGTTGAGCTCGACGCCGACGTCCTTGGCGCCGGGCACCGACAGAAAGCTCAACGGCTTCTCGCCGTCGAAGACGATCTCGATGTACGGGTTGTCGTAACAGATCGCGACGTCGTAGCTGCGCGCGAACTCCACCAGCTCCTTCAGAAAGTCCTTCGTGGCGGTCGCGCCGGTCGGGTTGTTCGGATAGTTGAGGAACATGGCACTCGCCTGACGAGCGACGTCGGCGGGGATGTCGCGCAGGAGCGGCAGATAGCCGTGCTCGGGGCGGATCGGCACGCTCACCGGCTCCCCCTCGACGAGCAGGATGCTGGCCCGGTAGGCCGGGTACCCCGGGTCGGTCATGAGAACCTTCTCGCCGCGATTCACCCGGCCGAGGACGAAGTGGTGGCACCCTTCCTTCGACCCGATGAGGCCGATCACCTCCTTCTGCGGATCGACGTCGACGCCGTAGCGCCGCCCATACCAGTGCGCCACCACCTCGCGGAACGCCTGCATGCCCTTCTCCTCGTCGGTCGGGTAGGCGTGGTTGGCGGGGTCGTGCGCGGCGCGGCAGAGCTCGTCGATCACCTCGGTCGGAGTCGGCTCGACCGGATCGCCGATCGCCAGGCTGATGACGTCGGCGCCCGAAGCTCGCGCCTTGGCGATCTTCTGCCGCAGCTCCATGAACAGGTAGGGGGGGATCTTGCCCAGCCGCTCTGCTGCCTTCATGTCGTTCCTTTCCTCGGCGCAAGGTGCGAGCGGCTTCGAGTATCATCGCACCGACCGGGTCTCAAGTGCACCGCCCGCCAGGCGGCAGCACTCTGCCGCAAACGAACGTCGCTTCGCGGCCAAGTTGCAAAAGCGCCAGGATCAATGTAAAAGCTCGCGCGGGGTCCAACGAGTCCTACGACGCTGCTTGGCGGATCGGGATCCCTGGGTGGAGGATCGAATCGCTCGCCGAGGCGAGCGGCATACGTCGAGGTGTGGCGGGGAGGTCGGACGGTATGCCCCACCGAGCATACATCGCAATCGGCTCAAACCTGGGGGATCGACGCGCGAACTGTCGCGAAGCACGCGATCGCATTCAAGCGCTGCCGGACACGCGCGTGGTCAAGGAGTCGTCGCTCTACGAGAGCGAGCCGCACGGCGACGCCAAGACCTGGTTCGCCAACAGCGTCCTCGAAATCGAGACCGAGGCCGCCTCCAACGAGCTCCTCAAGCGGCTCAAGGCGATCGAGACCGCGATGGGGCGTAAGCGGGTGCGCGGCAAGCGCTGGGGCTCGCGGGTCATCGATCTCGACATCCTCTTCTACGACATGGAGATCATCGACAAGCGCAATCTCAAGGTCCCGCACCCCGAGATCCCCAACCGGCGCTTCGTGCTGGTGCCCATGAGCGAGCTGGCACCTCAGCTGATCCACCCCGGGCTCAATGCATCGGTGTCGGAGCTGCTGGCGACGGTCAAGGACGCGAAGAAGATCCACCTGATGGGGGCAGCGTGAGTGGAGGTCGGCGTGCAGCGTCCACACCAGCCGTGCTAGCATGAGGGAACCATGAAGCTGTTCATCGATACGGCAAACGTCGACGAGATCCGCGAGGCGGCGAGCTGGGGAATTCTGGACGGCGTGACGACCAACCCGTCCCTGGTCGCCAAGACGGGGCGCGACTTCCGGTCCGTGATCGAGGAGATCTGCGCCATCGTCGACGGCCCGGTCAACGCCGAGGTGGTGAGCACGAACTCGGCCGGGATGATCGAAGAGGGCGAACGCCTGGCCCACATCCACCCCAACGTCTACGTCAAGGCACCGATGACCGCCGAGGGCCTCAAGGCGACGCGCTACCTGAGCGACCGCGGCATCCGAGTGAACGTCACTCTCGTCTTCTCGGCCGCGCAGGCTCTGTTGGCCGCCAAGGCGGGCGCCAGCTTCATCAGCCCCTTTGTCGGACGGCTCGACGACATCGGCCACGACGGGATGGCACTGATCGAGCAAATCGTAGCAATTCTGAACAATTATGCCTTCTCCTCTGAAGTCTTGGTTGCCAGCGTGCGCAACCCTCTGCACGTGATTCGCGCGGCGCAGATGGGTGCCCATATCGCCACCTGCCCGTTCGCGGTCCTACAGCAGCTGCTCAAGCATCCCCTGACCGACACCGGCCTCGAGCGCTTCCTGTCCGACTGGAAGAAAGTCAACGGCGACAAGTCCGCCTGACGAGGCGGTAACGAGCGTCAATCCCTCGACGTGGGAAGTGCCGTTTACGACTCAGGCGACCAGCCTGGGCGGGCGTCCCGCCGTAGGCATAGGTCATGCTTTGCCAGAAGACGTGACCTCGGATGCTTCCCAGTGGTGGCCGCTGATCGCCGTCCTCACCAGCCTGACGGCGTTTCTGGTTTCCATCCCAGTTCTACGCTAGACGCGACGCGGTTCAGACCACGATGGTGATGCGCCAGACGGCGCCGTCGCCAAGCGGATCGAGGACTGCGTAGCCCTCGGCCTCCGCCGCGCGGGGAATGTCCCGCACCCCTCTCGGATCGTCGAGGATCAGGGTCAGCCGGTCGCCGCGCGCCATGTCCTCCAGACGCACCTTCGCCCTTGCCCAGCTCAGAGGGCAACGGACGCCGCGCAGGTCGAGCTGCGTGGACGCCCCGCCGCTGATTTCGATCTCTCCGCCCGGCCGGCCGTCTTCGTCGTCTGGCATCGCTTCGTCTTCCGCTGTCGAGCCGCGTTGCACCCCCTTCCCTCCCGCGGCGGACTTTCCCGCCGCGGCGGAGTGCTGTACAACTTCGCCCCGGGGTCGAATTTAGCACATCCCTCCGCCGCCGGCGTATGGCCCCGTCGTCCGCATGTCGAATCCCCCCGAGACCTACGTCCTGCGCCGCGCTCCGCGGACCGAGCCGACCTTCCGCCTCGACTACCGGGGGCTGCTCAACGAGGCGCAGTACGCCGCCGTCGAGGCCACGGAAGGCGCGGTGCTGGTCGTCGCCGGGGCCGGAAGCGGCAAGACCCGTACTCTGTGCTTCCGCGTGGCACGCCTGGTCGAGCTCGGCGTCGACCCGCGCTCCATCCTCCTCCTGACCTTCACCCGCAAGGCGGCGGCCGAGATGCTCCGCCGCGCCTCGACGCTGCTCGACGGCCGCTGCGAGCAGGTGGCCGGCGGCACCTTCCACTCGTTCGCCAACGCGACGCTGCGCCGCCACGGTGCGACGCTCGGGCTGGCCGGCAGCTTCACCATCCTCGATCGCGGCGACGCCGAGGACGTCATCAGCCTTCTGCGCGCCCGGCGCGGCCTCGACAAGAAGGAGAGACGCTTCCCGCGCAAGCAGACGATCGCCGACATGTTCAGCATGGCGATCAACAAGTCCCGCCCGCTCGCCGACCTCATCGAGGACTCCTACGCCCACCTTCTCGAGCACACCGAAGACCTCCTCGGCCTGCAGGGCGCCTACGCCGAGTACAAAGCCGAGCGCCAGCTCGTCGACTACGACGATCTTCTCGTCAAGCTGCACGAGATCCTGCGCGAGCACGAAGACGTGCGCCGCCAGCTCTCCCAGCGGCACCGCTTCCTCATGGTCGACGAGTACCAGGACACCAACGCGCTGCAGGCCGCGATCGTCCGCCTGCTCGCCAGCGAGCACGACAACGTCATGGCGGTGGGCGACGACGCACAGAGCATCTACGCCTTCCGCGGCGCCGATTTTCGCAACATCATGGACTTCCCCACCCTCTTCCCCGGCGCCCGGCTGATCACGCTGGAGCGGAACTACCGCAGCACGCAGCCCATCCTCGACGTCACCAACGCCATCATCGCGCAGGCGCGCGAGCGTTACAGCAAGTCGCTGTTCACCGACAGGGCCGACGGGGAGACCCCCTTGCTGGTGGCGGCGTACAACGAGAACTTCCAGTCGCGGTTCCTGTGCCAGCGCATCCTCGAGCTGCGCGAGGAGGGAGTTCCCCTGCCGGAGATCGCCGTGCTCTTCCGCTCCAGCTTCCACTCCTTCGACCTCGAGCTCGAGCTCACCCGCCACGACATTCCCTTCGTCAAGCGCGGCGGCTTCCGGTTCATCGAGACTGCGCACGTGAAGGATGCTCTCGCCTACCTGCGCGTTCTGGCGAACCCGCATGACGCGGTCGCCTGGCATCGCATCCTGTTGCTGCTGGAGGGCGTCGGTCCGCGCACTGCGGAGGACATCATCGGCCAACTCGTCGGCGCCGCCGAAGTGCCGGCCGCCCTGGAAGAGATCTCGGGCCGTTCCTACTCCACCGACCTGCAGGCGCTCGCCGGCCTCTTCCGCCGCATCGGCGACGGCGGCCGCAAACCCGAGGAACAGCTCGCCGAGGTGCTGCGTCACTACGAGCCCCTGCTGAAGCGGGTTCACCGCGACGACTACCCCAAGCGCCTGAAGGACCTGGAGCACTTCATCGCCATCGCGGCGCGCTACGCCGATCTGCAGAGCTTGCTGACCGACATGGCGCTCGAGCCGCCGAGCGACAGCATCGCCGGCGTACTCGCGGCGGACGAAGATGACGAGGGATTGCTCACCCTGTCGACCATCCACTCCGCCAAGGGGCTGGAGTGGCACACGGTCTTCATCATCTGGGCGGTCGACGGCAAGTTTCCCTCGGTGTACAGCATCAACCAGGCGGAGGATCTCGAGGAGGAGCGGCGCCTGATGTACGTCGCGGCGACCCGGGCGAAGCAGAACCTGTATATCGCCTACCCGATCAACATGTACGACCGGGCGGCGGGCATGGTGCTCTCGAAGCCGTCGCGCTTCCTCGACGACATTCCGTCACAGATGCTGCGGCCGGTGCGCCTGGTCGAGGAGGGTTGAGCGGAAGGCTGTTGGTTGTTGGGTTGTTGGCAAAACACGCCCAACAACTTAACAACCTGCCTCACTCCCAGCCGATCGTCTCGTAGCCGCGCTCGGACAGGCAGCGCTGCACGAAGTTCTTGTAGACCGGAGTCGGCTCGCTGGCCGTGAAGAGCCCGTGCAGAAGGCCGGCCGTGGCGCCGGTCGCCGCGCCCGTTGCGGCACCGCGTCCCGCGTTTCCGCTCACGGCACCGCCCACCGCGCCGATGGCCGCTCCGGAGCCGGCGCCGATGGCGGTATCGCGCGCCACGCCTTTGGTCTTCGTGTTCGACCCGGCTTCGAACTGCTCGGCCATGCGCATGCAGTAGTCGATGTCGCTCTGTACCTGTGACCGATCCGTCTGCCCGTACTTGGCGTTCGGATACAGGATGGGGCGTTGGCCGGCACAGCCCGAGAGGACCATGATCGCGGCGATGGCGATCGAGGGACAAAGGATGCTCTTGCTCACCATGCGGCAAGTGTAATCGGAAAAATCGAAGCGCGCCAGATGTCTGCTGCTCAAGCCAGCCAATCGGCGACGTGGTCGGCCGGCGGCCGCGACAGGGGCAGCGGCAGGGTTCGCTGAAAGGCGGGAACGACCTCGAGGCCCCTGCGGCCGCGGCGCTCGGCAGCGAGCAGCAGCAGAACGATCCGCTCGACGCGGTGCCGCCTCAGGTAGGCGACCCAGCGGCGCACCTCGGCCGCGTACGACGAGAAGCCGCGGTCGAGGGCGAAGAGGGACTGGGCGGCGGCGAGATCGATCGGCGTCCCCTCCTCGAGCACCAGGGCGAGCGCTCGGCCGCGGAAGCGGTGCAGCCATGGAGTCACGCTGGCACTCACGTCGCTTCCCTTGCTCAGGGCCAGATGGGAGATGGCGAAGGCCCGGCCACCGGGGTTGAGGTGATCGGACCACCCCTCGACCACGCGCTTCAGGACCCGGTCCCCTCGCGGCCCGCCGGAGTGATAGGCCGGGCCGCGGGTCGGGGCCGGAACGAACGGCGGGTTGGCGACGATCAGATCGAAACGCTCGCCCCGAAGGGGGTGGTACAGATCGCCGCGGCGAACCGTGAAGTTCGAGACCTCGTTCAATACGGCGTTGATCCCCGCCAGGGCGACGGCGCGCTCTCCGATGTCGACAGCGACCACTCGGCGCGCGCGCCGCGCCAGGGCGATGCCCTGGATCCCGGAGCCGGTACAGAGATCGAGGGCGCTCTCGCACTCGGAAGCCGGAACGGCGCCGACCAGAATCGACGAGTCGCTGCCGGGCGGATAGACCATGTCGCCGCGCGGCAGTCGCAGCGCCCCCGGATCCGGCGACCGCAAGCGCCGGTCTCCGAGCAGGTGAAGGTCGCCGACCGCGTCGATGCGCAGCCGTGCCGCCAGGGCAGTGCCGCCGCGGCGGCGTCCCAGCAGGCGGCGGCGGCACAATTCGTCGATGTCTGCGGCCGGGATCGCCGCGCGCAGGCGCGCCGGGCTCTCCTCCTCCTCGAGGTAGAAGAGGCGCGCCAGGGTCGCCGCCGGCCCCGGCGTGGCGCGCAGCCGCTCCAACACCGGCGTGCGGTTGAGCGGCCCGACGTCGTCGGGTTGCGCGATCCCGATCAGTCGCCGCAGCCCTTCCTCCGTGTATCCCGCGGCCCGCAACCGCCGGGCCAGGCGCGGCAGCAGCACGCCGTCATCCGAGGCTCGCGACGTCAAGGCAACGACCGATCGCTCACGATGCCGCCGCTTCCCGCTTGACTTTCCCGGGGCGCGCCCCTACGGCTCGACGAGGAGGAATGACGAGAGTGGGATCTATGCATTGGCTGATCTTGGTGCCGTACTACTTCTTCGCGGCGCTCACAACGCTCCTCTTGCTGAGCGTATTGAGCCGCGTTCTCCGTGTGCCGGCGGGCGCCAATCGCCTGGTCATGACGGCCATCCTTCTGTCGCTGGTCGCGGTGATTGCGCCGCTCCTGACCGGCATCGCCGGCATCGGCGACTACGAAGGGAGAGGCTTCCTCGCTCTGGCCGTCGCCTCGTTCGTCCTCGCCGGGATCGACACGTTGTTGGCACCCCGCCTGTCGATTCCGTTCGACGAGGAGTTGGAAAACCTCTGACGGCAGGGGCGCCCTTTGCTCATCCGAGTAGCTCCGCCGCGACCTCTTCCAGCATCCCCGCCTCGGGCGCGTAACGGATACACAGCGCCTGTGCCCGCTCGGCATGGTAGTGGAGGGGATGCTCGACGACGTACCCGGCACCGCCGTGCAGGTGGTGGGCAGCGATCGTGATGCGCTTGAAGGCCTGTCCGGCGAAGGCCGCCGCCGTGGCCAGCTCCGTTCCCTGAACGGTTCCGAAGGCCATGCGGCTGATCGCCTGCCAGGCGAGGTGGCGGGCGGCGGTGAAGGACATCGCCATGTCGGCCACCTGGTGCTGCACGGCCTGGAACACGGCGATCTTCTGTCCGAACTGCTCGCGTTCCTTCACGTAGGCGACCGTTGCGTCGAGCGCCGCCTGCATCCCCCCCAACATTTCCGCCAGCGCCAGGGCCACCTGCTCGTCCCTCATCCGGCGCAGATCTCCCCGGTCGCCGAGGCGCCGCAGGGCCGGCGCGTCGTCGTAGCGTACCGTGGCCTGCTCGCCGCCGTCGAAGGTCCGCACGGCCGTCGCCTGCGCCGCCGGCGCCTCGACCAGGAAGAGAGAGGTCGCCGCGCCGTCTCGTGCCGCGACGATGTGGTAGTCGGCGTGCACTCCGTCGGGCACGTAGGCCTTGACGCCGGTGATGCGGAACCCCGGCGGCGCCGAATGCGCGGTGGTGGAGAAACGCTTCGGATCCCGGCAGCTCTCCTCATCCACCGCGATCGTCGCCACCCGCTCGCCGCTGGCGATAGCCGCCAGCTCGGGCGCCCTCGGATCGAGGCGCGCCAGAGCCCAGGCACCGCGGATCGCGCCGATGACCGAGCGCGGGATCAGGCCGCGCCCGCACTCCTGCAAGACGCAGCCGACCTCCACGAGCCCGAGGCCGCTGCCGCCGCTCTCCTCCGGCAGGCCGAGCCCGAACCATCCCAGCTCGGCGATGGCGCGCCAGCAGTCCGCGTCGATGCCGCGCGGCTGCTCCGCCCAGGCGGCGAGACGCTCCGGCGTGATCTGCTCCTGGCAGAAGCGCTGCACCGCATCCTTCAACTCCTGCTGCTCCGGCGTCGGCGTCGGGTGCATTTCTCCCCTTTCACGTCACCGCCCGCTCACTTGCGGGGCAGACCGCATCCGAGCATCGCGATGATGTTGCGCTGCACCTCGTTCGTGCCGCCGCCGAAGGCGAGCAGCGGCGCCGTCCGGTACAGCCACTGCAGGCGCCCGTGCAGACGCGCCTGCGGCTCCTGCGGATGAAGCTGTCCGTTGAGCCCGAGGATCTCCGTGCCCGCGTCGGCGACGCGCTGGGCGAGCTCGCTGACGAAGATCTTCGCCATCGACGACTCGGCGGCCGGCACCCGCCCCTGCTGCAGAGCCCAGGCGGTCTCGAGACCGAACATGCGGGCCGCCTCGATGTCCACCGCCAGGCGCGCCAGGCGCTCCCGAACCCATGGTCTCTGGCGCAGGGGGCCGCCGTCCACCTCCAGCTCGCGTACCAGCCTCACCAGCTCGCGAAAGTAACGGCGCACCATGGCCACCGAGCCGATCGACAGGCGCTCGAAGTTGAGCGCCATGGCGGCGTAGTAAAATCCCATGCCGCGCTCGCCCACCAGGTGGTCGCGCGGCACCCTCACGTTGTCGAGAAACAGGGCGTTGGTGCGCAGCCCGGGCCATACGTAGATCGGCTTGCACGGTCACGCCGGGCGCGTCCATGGGCACGATCATCATCGAGATGCCCTTGTGCTTTGGCGCCTCCGGCTCGGTGCGCACCGCGACCCAGTTGTGGGTGGCGACGTGCGCCATCGTGTTCCACATCTTCTGCCCGTTGATCACCCACTCGTCGCCGTCGAGCACCGCGCGCGTGCGCAGCGACGCCATGTCGGTCCCCGCCTCGGGCTCCGAGTAGGCGACCGCGAAGTCGACCTCGGCGGCGGTGATGCGCGGCAGCCAGTGGCGCTTCTGCGCCTCCGTCCCGATCCGCATGATGGTCGGCGCCACCGAGGTCACGGTGAGGGGCAACATCGGCGCGCCGGCCCCCTCCAGCTCGTCGACGAAGATCCACTGGTCGATGGCCGAACGTCCCAGGCCGCCGTACTCGGGAGGCCAGGCGATCCCCCACCAGCCCTTCTCCCGCAACGCCAGGACAAACCGGTCCGCCAGCGGTCCCTTTCCTTCGTTGCCGGCCTCGCGCAGCTCGTCGAGCAGCTCCGGCGTCAGGTGCTCGGCGACGAAAGCCCGGATCTCGTCGCGCCAGGCGAGCTGCTCCGCCGTGAAGTCGTATCGCATGCCCATTCTTCTCTCGCACTTGCCGCGGGCGCGCAAGCACCACTCGACCGCATTGACATGCCGGCCCGCGTGCCCTGAAATGACCTTCTCCCCCCAACGTCCGAGGCCGTACGCAGCCCTCGCGCCCGCCATGACCAGCACCCCGCATCGCCGCGACCACCTTCCCACCGCACTCGCGGTCGACGCCCCGGTTCCCCTCATCGTCTACGGGTCCTTGATGAGCGGGTTCGGCATGACCGGCCTCGGGCGACTCGATGTGACGGCCGCGGCACGGGTGCGCCTGGAGAACTGCCGGCGCGGCTTCGGCAAGAAGTCCCAGTACGGCGACCGCTATGCGATGCTTCTGGAAGTCGAACGCGGCGACGATCCCATCCGCGCCACCATCGTGGAGGGCGGAGATCCGGATGCGGCGGCACCCGGGGCGCTCCTTCTGGAGATTCCGCTCGAAGACCTCGCCCGCGTCGCGTTGCGCGAGGGGTACGCCCCGAAGGCGGTCGAATCGCTGGCCCGGGCCGCGCGGGCGGACGGCCTGGCGCTTCCGGACCTGCTCTGGTCCGTGGCGCGCGACGCGGAGTTCGACGTCCGCGGCTATCGGACCCGCCTGTTCGAGCTGATCCACTACACCACGCCGCATTATATCCCCCACCCCGCTCTCCTGTCGGACGGCCGCGCGGCGATCACTTTCCTGCCCCCGGGGCGGGAAGGAACCGGCAGCGCCGACGTCCTCGCCGTCCGCGTCGCCTCGGGCATGGAGCGGGTGCTCTCCCTGCGCGAAGCCTGGGCCCTGAAGCCGAACCCCGGGCAGCTCGACTACTTCGCCATGTGCCTGCTGGGCGAGGTCCACGGCCTGTCGCTGGCCGACGTGCTCGACGGCGGTCTCGGCGATGACGCCTTCTCGGCGATGCTGCGCCGGCACATCGATCTCGAGGTCGCCGCCGAGGTGGGTCGCTTTCTGGAGGCGATCGGCTGGCCGGAGGAGCGTTACCGCGCGACCTTCTCCAGCCCCCGCCGTCGCCGCGACTGAGCACGGGCGGATTGCAATCCGGAGCGAAAATGCTCACCCTCTTCGGCGTTCCCCCTGGGAACTGAGTTGGGAGTCGAGAAGGAAGCATGCCACAGCACGAGTCGTTTCGCGTTCACGTCACCAAGGACTACCTGAAGTTCTCGGCCGCCCATTTCATCGCCTACCCGGGCTTTCGCGAGGCGCTGCACGGCCACAACTACCGGGTGTCGATCGAGGCACGGGGCGCGCTCGGCTCGCAGGGATACGTCGTCGACTTCGGTGTCGTGAAGCGCATCGCCCGCCGGCTGTGCGAGCGCCTGGACGAGACCACGCTGATTCCGGTGAACAGCGATTGTCTGAAGGTGGAGCAGGTCGGCGAGTCCGTCGTCGTCCAGTACGAGCAGGACGAGTTCCGCTTCCCGCGCTCCGACGTCACCCTGCTGCCCATCGTGCACACGTCCGTCGAGGAGCTCTCGCGCTATCTCGCCGGCGAGCTGCGCGCGGAGCTGGAGGCGGAGGGCGTGGACGGCGTGACCGGAATCGAGGTCGGTGTCGAGGAGAGCTTCGGCCAAGCCGCCTACTACAGGCAGGAAGGCTGAGCGGACCGTGGCACGCAGCTCCGTTCTCGCCCTGGTCCTGGCCGCGCTCCTCGGCGCCGCGGCGAGCGGCTGCGACGCGCGCCTGCCGGACCCCGAGTCCCCGGGCGCCAAACTCTACGCCGGCCGCTGTAACGGTTGTCACCGGCTGTATGCGCCGGGTCTGCTGAAGTACGAGATGTGGAAGTTGACCGTGAATCGCATGCAAGGAGAGATGGCCCGGCGCGGCGCCGCACCTCTGAACGGAGACGAGCAGGAGCTCCTCCTCGGCTATCTCGAAAAGCACAGCGCTCGCTGAGCGATGCCCGATCGAGGGAGAGGCGAGAGACCGATGACGCGCGCGAATTCCCTGCAGGCAGACGGCGGCGCCAGCGCCGCCCCGGCGCGAGGCGGGGAGCCGGTTCGATGAAGATCGCGCTCTCCGACGCGCGGCCGGCCGACGTGTCCGCCGACGTGCTGGTCGTGGCGCTGGCCGGGGCCGCGAGCGCCGACCCGGCGGTGCTCGCGCTGGACGCGGCGCTCGGGGGACGCCTCCGGGCCGAGATCGAGCGCCGGTCGTTCGCCGCCGAGCCGGGGGGCGTGCTTGCGTTCCAGACCCACGACCTCGTGCCCGCCCACACGGTGGTCCTGGTCGGGTGCGGGGAGACGCCGGGCCTCGCCGACTGGTACTCGCTCGCCGACGCCACCGCTCGGCAGGCCCGCGAGTTCGCCGCCGGTCGCGTCGCGGTCCTGCTCGGCCGGCACGCTTCGCCGCAGACCGTAGCCGCGGTGGCGCAGGGAGTCCTCCTGGCCCGCTACTCCTTCGATCGGTTCCGCTCGAAGCCGGAGGCGCCCCGGCGCCTCGACCTGACCATCGCCGTCCCGGCGGTCGATCCTGGCCTGCGCGCCGCCGTCGCCCGAGCCGAGGCGACGGCTGCGGGCACGTGCTTCGCCCGCGACCTGGCCAACACGCCGGCCGGCGTCCTGACCCCGAAGGCGTTGGGCCAGGAGGCTCGGCGGCTCGCCAGGGCGGGGCTGCAGGTCAGGGTGTTCGGCCGCCGCGCCATCACCGGCCTCGGGATGGGCGCCCTTCTCGGCGTCGCGCAGGGCAGCGCGCAGGAGCCTTGCTTCATCGAGCTCCTCTACAGGCCGCGTGCCCGCACCCGGCGGCGCGTCGCCCTGGTGGGCAAAGGGATCACCTTCGACAGTGGCGGCCTGTCGCTGAAGAATGCCGACTCCATGAAGGCGCAAAAGCGCGACATGGCCGGCTCGGCTGTCGTGCTCGGAGTGATGCACGCCCTTCCCCACCTGCGGCCCGACGTCGAGGTACGCGGCTACGTGCCGGCTGCCGAGAACATGCCGAGCGGTACGGCGATCCGCCCCGGCGACGTCCTGCGCGCCCTCAACGGTAAGACCATCGAGGTCCTGAACACCGACGCGGAGGGCCGGCTCGTGCTCGCCGATGCCCTCTCCTACGCCGCAGGCAAGCATCCGGACGTGATTCTCGACTTCGCTACGCTCACCGCCGCCGTGCGCAGCGCCCTCGGCAATCGCTACGCCGCGATCATGGGAACCGACCGCGCCCTGGTGGCCGAGGTCATCGACGCCGGCGCCGCGGCCGGCGAGAATCTCTGGGAGCTTCCCCTGGTCGCCGAGTATCGCCGCGACCTCGACAGTCGGGTGGCCGACCTGAAGAACGTCGGCGAGGGATACGCCGGAACCATCATCGGCGGTCTCTTCCTGAGGGAGTTCGTCGGCGACGTGCCGTGGGCGCACATCGACTTCAGCAGCACGGTGATGTCGGACGGCTATGCCTGCCACCCGAAAGGGGCCAGCGGCTTCGGTGTGCGAACCGTCCTCGAGTACCTCTCCCGCTTGTCCGAACGGCGAGGCTGATCCGACCTCGGCCGATCAGCTCTTCTTCGCCTGCGGCGACCCCTGCGGCGGGTAGTCGAGCTTCTCGAGCTTCACCGCCTCGCCGCTCGGATAGTCCGGCAGATAGAGGCTGTTCTCCCGCCGCCAACGCGCCACCTGCGCCTCGGCCGCTCGCGCCTTCTCCTCGTCGAGGCCCTCGTCCTTGCCGACGTACACGGTCTGCGACGGAAACGCGAAGCCGGTGCCGCTCTCCGCCACGATGTCCATGATGCGGAGAAAGATGTCCTCCTGGATGGAGAGGTACTCGCCGTAGTCCTGCGTCATCACGTAGGCGAAGAAATCCAGATTGAGAGAGAAATCGCCGAAGCCGGCGAAGCGCACCCGCGCCGGATCGGCGTCGATACGCGGGTGGGCGAGCAGCATCTTCTTGATCGCGACGAGGACGTAGCGCAGCTGCTCCGCCGTCGTCTCGTAGCGCAGGCCGATGGTCGGATGCAGCCAGATCTTATCCCGCTTGGCGAAGTTCTCGATCTGCAAGGCGGCGAACTCGGCGTTCGGAATCGACACCACGGTGCGGTCGAGGGTGCGAATGCGCGTCGAGCGCAGACCGATGTCCTCGATCGTGCCGACCCGATCCCCCCAGCGGCAGAAGTCGCCGACGCGCACCGGTTGATCGGTGATGATGCTGATGCCCGCGAACAGGTTCTCCAGCGTCTTCTGCGCCGCCAGGGCGACGGCCAGACCGCCGATCCCGAGGCCGGCGAGGACGCTGGTGACGTTGAAGCCGATGTTCTGCAAAATGGCGAGCAGAGCCAGCCCGGCCAGGATCACTTTGACCGCCCGCCGCCCCAGCGGCAGCATCGCGGCGACGCCGGCGTTGCCGCTGGTGATCAAGTGGTGCTCGACGACCTCGGCGATGACGTCGACGATGCGCATGAACAGCCACGCAATGGCGACGATGAAAAGAACACTGGCGGTGTCGCCGATCACCGTCCGCACGGGGAGCGGCAGCGCCAGAGCGACCACCGCGGCGCGAAAGAGCAGCACGCCGACGATCAGGCGCAGCGGACCGGATGCCAGGCGGGTGACCTCCTCGCGCACCTGCTCCCGATCGCTGAGCCACGGGCGCACCAGGCGGACGAGCAGGAACGCGACCACCCAGGAGAGCGCCGCGGCGATGAGGACGACGGCGAAGAGACCGATCCACTGCCAGAGCTGCAGGTTGAGAAACTGAAACTCGAAGAAGAAGGACGGCAGCATCTCGCCGAGTGGGCCGTAACCGAACTCCTGGTAGAGAGCCGGAATCGCCGCCACGGTGGAAGCCGAGATCTTCCAGATGTCCACCCCGTCGCCGCGTGGCACTCGCTGCATGAGGATGTCGACGCTTCCCTTCTCGGTCTTGATCGTCCCGATCCGGTCCTCACCCGCGGAAAGGCCGTCGCTCTGGAAACCGCCGGCGTCGTTGCTGATCGTCGCCCAGTCGATCCACAGCTCCTGATCGAGGACGATCTTGAGCTCGAGTGCCAGCTTCGCCCCCTGCCGGGCCCGCGCCGCCTTGGGAATCCGGCGCAGGTCGAGATAGTTGGCGGCGCGCTCGTAGTCGCCGTTCCGGCAGGCGTCGATGTAGCCGCGCAACGAGCTGCGCGGCACGCCGCGGTCGTACTCGTCCTGCGGTCCGGGTTGAGGAGTCGGCGCCGGCGTGACGGTCGCCGGCGCGGTCTGCTGCGCCGCCACGGCCACCGGAGAGAGAAGGAGCGAGCACAGGAAAGCGGCGACCACGCGGCCGCGCAGGCTTCTACCGCCGCTGCGCCCGTCTCGCCAGAACCGCGTCAGACTCATCCCCGTCCTCCTCTGATCCGGTCGCCGATGCTCGCTCCACGCCGCCCCTCGCCGGCGCGCGATACGACGAAAAGACCGTACATCACACGGTGCAGTTTCCTGCGAGGGCGCGGGCGAACTTGGGGCGGATTCGGCGTCACGGCGTGAGAGCTGGACCACTCGCGCGGCCCCTAGAAAATGTCAGTGCCCGGCGGTTGCGCCGCCTTGGCGTGCGCCGACCCAGGCAGGACTCAACCCGTAAACCGTACCGATTTTTCCGAGCTTGGCAATCCCTCGGCTCGGGAACGATCGCCATTCGCGCCAGTCGCGCACGGCCCCCTGCCGCGCCGGACCGCCACGGCCGCAGCCGCCTCCGCCCCCGACCTTGCGGCAGCGGCGCGAGCGCGATACGAGCCGAAACGTACGAACGGCGCCGCATCGCGCACCGCACCCTCGCGGGAGGACTGTCATGTACGAGTTCATCTACTACCGGGTCGCCGACGTGATGACCCCGAACCCGGTGGTCATCCAGCCCCACACCCCCTTGTCCGAGGTGGAGGATATTTTCGAGCAGCACGACTTCAACGGCCTTCCCGTCGTCGACGCGGCAGGCACGCTGGTCGGCGTGCTGACCAAGCTCGATTTCCTCAAGGCCTTCCTGTTCACTCCGGACTCCGTCACGCCCCGCTACGAGGAGATCATCCGCCACAGCGCCGATACGGTCATGACGCGCGACCCGCTGACGGTCGACCCCGAGACCCCCCTGACCCGCGTTCTCCAGGACATGGTGACCACCCGGCACAAGAGCTTCCCCGTCGTCGTCGCGCAGCGACTCGTCGGCGTCGTAGCGCGCGAGGACGTCGGCCGCGCCCTGCGGCGCGCCGCCGCCGGACAGCGCCCCCCC
The DNA here is from genome assembly GCA_963721115.1 of uncultured bacterium. GTDB lineage: Bacteria > Desulfobacterota > Binatia > HRBIN30 > CADEER01 > CAVRIA01. The sequence continues at coordinate 1,287,876 of CAVRIA010000004.1, read as the reverse complement.
GGCCAGGCCTGAGGCCGGCGCCAGTCGAGGCTCCGAGCCGGTGCAGGAAACCGCGATGGCGCCCGCCTACTTCCACTCCGACGAGGCTTTCGTTCGTGCGCCGGCGCGAGACTGCTATGAGCTGATTCTCGCTGTCCGCCGCTACGCCCAGTGGTGGACCCGTGTCCGCTGCGAGCCACTCGGGACCGAGGGCATTCTCCGGGTGGGCAGTCGCTTTCGCCTCGCCGGCGGTCCGGTGAGCTGGACCGTCGAGGTCGCCGCAGTGGCGCCGTGGCGCCGAATCGATCTGCTCTACGCCGAAGGCGATCTGCTCGGGCCGGTGAGCTGGGAGCTCATCGCCGAGGGAGCCGCGACGCGGGTTCGCTACGCGTACCGAGGGGTGCGACCGAACAGCGAGTATACGGAGCGATCGTTCGCCAGTGGCCACGCCCTGCGGCTGCACTCCGAGGTCATGCGCGACGACGCGTTCGCCGGCATGCGCCGGATCCTCGAGAGCGGCAACGGCGCTTCCGGCGGCGACCTGTTCGAGGCGATTCACACCACGCGCGCCGTGCGCCGCTTCCGCGACGAGCCCGTGCCCGACGCGATCCTGCACGAGGTCCTCGCCGCCGCCACGCGCGCCGCCAGCGCCCGCAATGCGCAGCCCTGGTACTTCCTGGCGGTGCGCGCGGCGGAGCCGAAGCGGATCATCGGAGAGCTCTACCTGAAGGCCTGGCGCCAGGCCCAGACCTACACCGAGAGCACTCACGCCGACGCCGACATCGAGGCGCGTCCCGACTACCCGGAGATGATGCGGCGCGTCGACCACCTCGCGACCCACCTGGCCGCGGCGCCGGTGCTGATCCTCGCCTGCCTCGACACCCGCCAGCTCGGCCCCATCGCCGACCGAGCCGGCAATATCCTCTCGCCGGCGTCGGCCTACGCCTCGATCTTCCCCGCCGTGCAGAACCTCATGCTCGCCGCGCGCGGCCTCGGGCTCGGAACGACGCTCACCACCGTCCACCTGGCGGTCGAGGACGAGATCCGCGCCGCGCTCGGCATCCCCGCTCACGTCCGCGTCGCCGCCCTGGTTCCGCTCGGCTACCCCACCCGTCCGTTCCGCCTCACCGAGCGCAAACCGGTCAGCGAGGTGGCGTTCCTGGACGCCTGGGGCAATCCCTTTCCGCCGCGCGATTGAGAAGGGGGGAGCGCGAGTCGGAGCTTCACTCGCGCTTCCCCCGTGTCTCGTCAGCTCCGTCTCTGTCGACGCAGCAGGCCGATCAAGCCGATCAGGCTCAGCAGGATCAGGGCACCCGCCAAGCCGCCGGGCGACAGCGCCGGTGCCGGCGCCGTGCCGGTGACGACCTGCGTCGGTCCGACGAAGGGATCCCCCGGGCTGTACGGGTCGCAGACGTCGATCACGAAGATCACGTCGCCGGTCATCAGCTTCCGGTTCAGCATGATCCAGAAGTGGCCGCTGCCGTCCGTGCCGCCCTGGCCGAGGAGCACGTCGTCCGGCATGCCGCCGTCGGGAACGCGGTTGGGTCCGACCTCGTAGACCTGCAGGCAGGTCGGTCCGAGATTCGGCGGCCCGTTGCCGTGCACCTGATCCGACCCGTCGGTCGTTCCGTCCGTCACCACCGGCGGGCCCTGCATCGTTGTCTCGGTGGGTGTAGCCGTCGGGGTCTCCGTTGGGGTTTCGGTCGGAGTGGCGGTCGGGGTTTCCAGAGAGGCATAGAGCTGCGCGAACACTCCCTCGTAGCTGCCGTCCTGGCCGTCGCTGCCGTAGCCGTAGCTCGCCCAGGCGATGACGAAGTTGCCGTCGCCGCGCCCGGCCACCGTCGCTTCGTGCTGTACGAACGACGTATAGGTGTTGACCTGGAACGCCGTGCCCACGAACAACCCCAGGCTGTCGAACTGCTGGGCAAAGACTCCAAAGGAATCGCCGTCCTCGCGATCACTCTGCCAGGCGACGATGAATCTGCCCCCCGCCAGCCCTATGACGCTCGGCGCAACCTGGTAGCCCGACGTGTAGGTGTTCACCTGGAACTCGGTCCCCGCCGTTCCTCCCAGGCTGTCGAAGCGCTGCCCGAAAACTCCCACGGCACCGCCGTCCTGTGCAGCCTCGCCGCCCCAGACCACCACGAAGCCGCCGTTCGAAAGACCGGCGACATCGGGTTCCCCCTGCGCCGTCGCTGGTGTACGTGTTGATTTGGAACTCGGTCCCGGTGCCCGCCCCGGAGCTGTCGTAGCGCTGGCCGAAGATGCCGTAGCTGTCGCCATCGTGCTCCGCCCCGCTCTCCCAGACCACGACGAAGCCGCCGCCGGAAAGCGCGGCCGTTCGCGGGCGCCCCTGGTTGCCGCTGGTATAGGTGTTGACCTGGAACTCGTTGCCGGCCATCGCGCCCGAGCTGTCGAAGCGCTGCCCGAACACGCCGTAGGCATCACCATCCTGCGAAGGTTCGCTCTCCCAGACCACGACGAAGCCGCCAGCGGAGAGACCGGCCACTCGAGGGTAACCCTGATCGCTGGTGGTGTAGGTGTTGACCTGGAACTCGGTGCCGGTCACGGCCCCGCCGCTGTCGAAGCGCTGCCCGAAGCACCCCGTCCTGTCGCCATCCTGGTAGTCTCCCTGCCAGACGATGACGAAGCCGCCGCTCGACAGGCCGGAGACGCTGGGAGGCTGCTGTTGCCCGCTGGTGTAGGTGTTCACCTGGAACTCGGTTCCGAGCGGAGTCCCGCCGCTCGAGTAGCGCTGGGCGAAGACGCCGTCCTGGTCGCCGTCCTGGCTCGCACCCTCGTCATAATAGTTCTCGCTCTCCCAGGCGATGACGAACGATCCATCGGTGAGGGCAGCGGCGGACGGACAGCCCTGCTGAATGCTGGTGTAGGTGTTGACCTGGAACTCGATCCCGAAGGGTTCCGCCGCTCGCGCGGTCCAGGGGAGGCACAGAGCTCCGATTCCCAACCAGAATCCCATCCACACCGTCGCAGAGAGCCGTCCCATAATCACCTCCGTCCGATTCGATACATTGCTATCTTCTTTCCGGGCTCCCCGTCAACTCAAAATGCCGCCCCGGGCGCGGGGATTGTCAGGCCGCCGCCTTTTTGCTGTTCGTCTGAGCGGTAGAACGGAAGGACGATCGAATGAGCAACGACGGTTCCAATCAGCCCTACAAGAACCCGAGCCTGCCGGCGCGTGACAGAGTGGAGGACCTGATCGGGCGGATGACGCTGGACGAGAAGCTGGCGCAGCTCGGCGGCACCTGGTCGAACGGTCTTCTGGACGCCGACGGCCGTCTGGCCGAGGAGCGGGCGCGCGACGCGCTCCGGCACGGCATCGGCCATGTCACCCGCATCGCCGGAGCCACCGTTCTTCCTCCCGCCGCCAGCGCCGCCGCGGCCAACGACATCCAGCGCTTCCTGGCGGAGCAGACCCGGCTCGGTATTCCGGCCATCATCCACGAAGAGAGCTGCGCCGGCTTCCTGGCGCGCGACGCGACCTGCTTTCCGCAGGCGATCGGCCTCGCCGCCACCTGGGAGCCGGCCGGCGTCGAGGAGATGACCCGAGTCATCCGCCGGCAGATGCGGGCGGTCGGGGCGCACCACGCCCTGGCGCCGGTGCTCGACGTGGCGCGCGATCCGCGCTGGGGGCGGACGGAGGAGACGTTCGGCGAGGATCCGTACCTCATCGCGCAGATGGGCATCGCTTACGTGCGCGGCCTGCAGGGCACCGATCCGGCCGCCGGCGTCGTGGCGACCGGCAAGCACTTCCTCGGCTACGGCGCCTCGGAAGGCGGAATGAACTGGGCTCCGGCCCACATCCCGCGCCGCGAGCTGCTCGACGTCTACCTGTATCCCTTCGAGGCGGTCGTGAAGGAAGCGAAGCTGGCGTCGGTCATGAACGCCTATAACGAGATCGACGGCATCCCGATGGGCGCGTCGCGCGAGCTGCTCACCGATCTGCTGCGCGGCGAAATCGGCTTCGACGGCGTCGTGGTCAGCGACTACTTCACCGTCGCCACCCTGGCTTCGTATCACCATGTCGCCGCCGACGAGTCGGAGGCGGCACGGCTCGCTCTCGAGGCGGGGATCGACGTCGAGCTGCCGGCGCTGCACTGCTACGGAGAGCCGCTGCGGGCAGCCATCGCCGACGGGCGCGTGCCGATGTATCTGGTCGACGACGCCGTGCGCCGGGTGCTGCGCATGAAGCTCGAGCTCGGCCTCTTCGACCGTCCCTACGTCGATGCCAGCGCCGCTGCGGCGGTCTTCGATACCGCCGCACAGCGGCAGCTGGCCCTCGACATCGCGCGCAAGTCGCTGGTGCTGCTCAAGAACGACGGCGACCTCCTGCCGCTCGACAAATCGATCGCGATCGATCGCCGTCGTCGGGCCGGGCGCCGACAGCATCCGCTTGCTGCAGGGCGACTACCACTACCCGGCGCACCTGGAGATCATGTTCGGCCCGGTCCTGGAAGGCGACGTGTCGCCGCGCCCGAGCGATGCCGTCGATCTGGGGCAGCACTTCGTTCGCATGGTCAGCGTTCATCGACGGCATCCGCGCCAAGCTGGCGCCCGGGACAGCCGTCCGTCACGCCGCCGGCTGCGACGTTCTCGACCCGTCCACGGCGGGCATCGATGCCGCGGTTCGCGCCGCCCGCGAGTCGGACGTCGCCGTCGTCGTGGTCGGAGAGAAGTCGGGCCTGGTGGCGGGCTGTACGAGCGGCGAGTCGACGGACCGCGCCGACCTCGGCCTGGCCGGCGTGCAGCAGCAGCTCGTCGAAGCCGTGGTGGCCACCGGCCGGCCGGTGGTCGTCGTGCTCCTGAGCGGCCGGCCGCTCGCCCTGCCCTGGATCGCCGCCAACGTCCCGGCGATTCTCGCCGCCTGGTGCCCCGGCGAGGAGGGCGGTACGGCGATCGCCGACGTCCTGTTCGGCGATCACAACCCGGCCGGGCGCCTGCCGGTCTCCTTCCCGGTGACGGTCGGACAGGTGCCGGTGTACTACGGCCACAAGCCGTCCGGCGGGCGCTCGCACTGGAAGGGCGACTACGCCGACACGACCGCGAAGCCGCTGTTCGCCTTCGGACACGGGCTGAGCTTCACTCGCTTCACCTACAGCGACCTGGAGATCGAGCCGGCGATCGTGGAGCCACAGGGGCACGTGCGGATCTCGGCGCGCGTCACCAACAGCGGCCCGCGCCGCGGCGAAGAGGTGATGCAGCTCTACGTGCAGGACGTCGTCGGCAGCGTCACGCGGCCCGTGAAAGAGCTCCGGGGCTTCGCCCGCGTGCCCCTCGCCCCCGGCCAGACGAGGAGCGTCACCTTCGATCTCGCCGCCGATCAGCTCGCGTTTCACGACCGCGATCTGCGCCTCGTCGTCGAGCCGGGCAGGATCGAGGTCTCGATCGGCGCCTCGTCCGAAGACATCCGACTGGCCGGACACTTCGAGATCGCCGGCGCGAAGACGGAGATCCGGGGGCCGCGCACCTACACCACGCCCGTTACGATCGCCGATTGAGGCGCGCCCGCCTCAGCTGCAGCCGTTCAAGGCGTTGTTCACGGCCCGCACCAGCTCGTCGATGCTGACCACGGAGTCACGATTGTCGTCGAAGGCGGCGCAGATCCCCGCCCCGACGCCGTCGAGGCCCTGCCTCACGCCGAGAATCAGCTCGTCGATCGTGACCGAACCGTCTCCGTTGCAGTCTCCCGTGCAGCTCGCCAGGTTCATCGCCCACAGCTCCGTTCCGGTAGAGCCATCGTCGGCGCTGAAGAACACGCGACCGCCGTTGACGATGAAATCCGCCGGATTCGAGGACGGGCGTCCCGGATTGATGTCCGCGGCCAACCGGGTTCCTTGCTTCGTCCCATCGGTGATCCACACCTCGCAACCGTCGGTCGACTCGCACGCCTGGAAGACGAGCTGGCTCTCGGCGGCGGTCAGGAAGGCCGGGAACGAGCTGTTGCCACCGGGCTCGATGTCCGCGACCAAACCCGTGCCCGCCGTCGAGCCATCGCTCTTCCACAGCTCGAGGCCGCGGATCTCGTCGTCGGCGGCAAAGAAGAGGGAATCGCCGGAGGCGCCGAAGGAGAAGAAGAACGAGAAGAGACCGAAGGCGCCGCCGGAGGCATTGACGTCGCGCACCAGCACGGTACCGTCTTCCGTACCGTCGCTGCGCCAAAGCTCCTGCCCGTGAACGCCGTCGTCGGCCGTGAAGAACAGCCTGCCGTTCAAGGCGTTCAGGAAACTCGGCATGGAGCCGCCCGCACCAGGGCGGATGTCCTTCACCAGAACCGTCCCCTCGGCGGTACCGTCCGTCTTCCACAGCTCATCGCCGCTGACCCCGTCGTCCGCCGTGAAGAAGAGCGTGCTCCCGACGGCGCGCAGGAAGGCGAAGCCGCTGATCGGGAAGGCGCTGCCCGAGGGATTGAGGTCGCGGACCAGCGTCGTTCCGTCGCGCGTGCCGTCGCTCTTCCACAGCTCGGTCCCCGTCACCCCGTCGTCGGCGATGAAGTAGAGCGTGGCCCCCGCACTCTCCAGCAGGCTCGGCGAGGAGCTGGCGAATCCCGGCCGAATGTCGCGCACCAGCACCGTCCCGTCCCGCGTCCCGTCACTCTTCCACAGCTCGGCGCCGTACTCCTGCGTCTCCGCGCGGAAAAAGGTCATGCCGTTCACGTTGCGCAGAAAGCTCGGCGAGGAGTCCGACGGGCCCGGACTGATGTCCCGCACCAATACCGTCCCCGCCGCCGTCCCGTCACTCTTCCACAACTCCTGGCCAGATTCCCCATCGCTGGCGCCGAAGAGCAACCTGCCGTCGAGATCCCTCAGAAAGACGAAGAACGGAAAGGCGCTTCCCTGCGGGTTGATGTCTTTCACCATCGCGGTGCCCGTCTCGGTGCCGTCGGTCTGCCAGAGCTCGGCGCCGTCGACGCCGTCGTCGGCGACGAAGAAGAGTCTACCATTCGAGCGTGTGAAGGCGGTCGGAAAGGAGCTGCCCCGCATGTCGTCCGGCGCGACGTTCGCGACCAGCGCGGTGCCCGCCTCGGTCCCGTCGCTCGTCCACGCCTCTCTTCCCGAGACACCGTCGTCGGCCTGGAAGAAGAGCCTCCCCCCCGAGGTCGCCAGGGACGAGGGCGAGGATCCCGCCGGACCGGGGGCAATGTCGAGGACGAGCCTCGTTCCCTCCTCAGTGCCGTCGGTCGTCCACAGCTCCTGGCCGCTGTCCGGTCGACTGGCGGTGAAGAACGTCGTCCCGCCGGAGTCGACGAACGTCGAAGGAAAGGAGCTCGCCACGCCCTCGGCGATGTCGCGCACCAGCGCGGTGCCCTGCTCGCTCCCGTCGCTCTCCCACAGCTCGACGCCGGTGGAGCCGTCGTCGGCTGCGAAGAGCAGATCATCGCCAACCGCCGTCAAGCCGAGCGGGAAGGAGCCGTCGGCGCCCGGCGCGATGTCGCGCACCAGCACGGTCCCCTGCGCGGTTCCGTCGCTCTTCCACAGCTCCTGGCCGTTCACCCCGTCGTCGGCTGCGAAGAAGAGCGTATCGCCGACCGCTGCCAGCGAGGCGGGCGACGAGCCCTCCGGTCCCGCGGCCAGGTCACGCACGCGGTAGGTGCCCTCGGTGGTGCCGTCACTGCGCCACAGCTCGTCGCCGTCGACGGCATCGTCAGCCGTGAAGAAGAGCGTCCCGTTCACGTCGGTCAGCCAAGCGGGAAACGAGCCGCCGTCGCCCTCCGCGATGTCGCGAACCAGGACCGTTCCCGCCGAACTCCCGTCGCTCTTCCACAGCTCCTTGCCGGTTGTCCCGTCGTCCGCGGTGAAGAACAGGGTGCCGTCGACCTTGGTCAGCTCGCCGATGCCGGCGTCGTCGGCACCGGAGGCGATGTTACGGACGAGGACCGTTCCCTCCTCCGTTCCGTCGCTTCGCCACAGCTCGTCGCCGTTGTCGCGGTCGCTGGCGGCGAAAAAGAGAACGCCCCCCACTTCGGTGAGCAGCGAGGGGGACGAGCTCACCGGCCCCTCATTGATGTCCTTGACCATGTGCGTGCCCGCGGTGGTCCCGTCGCTGACCCACAGCTCGCGACCCGTCGCCGCGTCCTCGGCGACCAGGAAGAGCCGGTCGCCGACCCGGGTCAGGAAGGACGGAAGGGACCTGCCGGAGGTGTCTACCACGGCTACCTGGACGGTCCCCGGAGCCGTCCCGTCGGTCCGCCACAGGATCGTTCCCACGGAGGGCTTTGCGGCGATGAAGTACGTCGCATCGCCGAGGCCGACGAACTCGCGTGCGTCGGACGACACGGTCGCGCTCTGCACGTTGATGTCCTTCACCCGGAAGGCGGGCCCGACGGCGCGTGCGGGAACGGCCACCGCCAGCAACACACACAAGCTCGCCGTGCCCGCGGCGCGGCCCCAAGTCGATATCCTACGAGAATCCATTGCGTTGTCTGCGTACGTCGACGTTCCGCTCCCGCGGACATCCGTATCCCTCTGCCGTCCGGAAGAGCAAGAGCACGCCTTCACGGAATCAGCGCCAGCACCGACGCCGGCGAGCCGGAGCCGCCGCGCAGGCGGAGGATGCCGACGAACACCGTGGCACCGACGGAGGGAAGCAGGTCGAGGTTCGCCAGATTCTCCAGCACCAGGCGCGGCGCCGCCAGGACGCGCCGGTTCACGGCGAAGCTCCGGTCGCGGCCGCCGTCGACGCCGTGCGTATCGATGCCCACACCCGCGACACCGCGGCCCTCCAAGAGAAGCTCCACCGCATCCAAGCCGAAGCCCGGGAAGTGGAGCACACCGTGCGAATCGGCGTTCAGAAAGGCAACGGAATCGCTCCATCGGTCCTGCCAGCCCGTGTGCAGGAGGACCACAGATCCCTCCGCTACGCGCCCGTGCGCCTCCTCCCACGCGCGAATCCGCTGTGCGGTCAGAAGATGGTCGGCATCCGCCGCCGCCTGCGCGGCGACGTCGATCACCACCGCCGGCACCACCAGTGCGCTCGCCTCGTAGCCCTCGATTCCGAGGCCTCCGCGCTGAAAGCCGAGCGGAGCATTGGCGTGCGTCGCACCGTGCTCGCCGAGGGCGAAGCGACGCAGGAAGAAGCCGTCCGTCTCGCGGCGTGCAACGGTGGACAGCTCGACGGGCGGATCCCCGGGCCAGCGGGGAATCTCCTCGTCGATCACGTGGCTGAGGTGAACGACGCGCGAGTAGGAGATCGTTTTCGTCGGCTGCCGCGAAGCGGGCTCATCCATCGTTTGCCTGGTGCTGCGGCGGCCTCCGGCGCCGTCGTGGCTCGAAGGCAGTCCAGCGATGTCCGGAAGTCGCATTTCTCCGGGGGACGAATCAAGCCGCCGGCTGCGGGAATCCGATCCTCCGGCTTGACAACAAACGCCCCCGGCAGTAGCCGCACGCCGATGGCGCTGGTCTGGTTGCTGGTCCTCGCCGGCGACGGGGGGGATGCTGTCGGCCCCCTGCTGGACCGCCTGTCTCGCTTCATGCGGGAGGTCGACCGCGAATTCCGCATCGTCGTCGTTCACGGCGGCTCCGCCGGCGATCTCGAGGCTCTGCGCCGAACCACCGGTGTGCCCGTCGACGTCGTCCGGCAGCGCTTGCCGCGCCGCTTGAGCGAGTCGCTGCGCGACGGCCTCGAATGGGTCGCCGAGCGCTCCGACGACGCGGATACGGTCGTGACTCTCGAGGCCGGCGTGCACGATCCGGCCGCCGTACCCGCGCTGCTCGAGGCGTTGGCGCAGGGACCCGATGTCGCGATTGCCTCACGCTTTCGGCCGCACGGCCGGCGCGGAGCATCCGCGCGGCTCCGCGCCGCGGCGGCCGCCTGCCTGCACACGCTGGCGCCGCTGTCCGCCGTCCGCGACTACACGTTCGGGCTGCGCGCCTATCGGGCCGCCGCCGTGCGCGCCGGCGTGTCCGCGTACCGCGGCCATCTGATCGAAGCGCTCGGCGAGGGACGAATCTGTCAGGCCGAACTGCTGATCAAGCTGGCCCGGCGCGGCGCCGCGTGCCGCGAGGTCACCCTCCCCTCCGGCGCGGCGCCCGCCCCCGGGGTCGGCGCCGAGATCGACGCGTTGCTCGCAGGCCGGCGGGCGGCACGCGACGCGCCGCCGGAGCGCAAGCCGCCGGCTGCCGGGCGGTCGCCGTTCGGCATTCCCGCCACCTGGGAGTGGTACGCCCTCGGCGCGTTGATGGCCGTCGCGCTGGTCCTGCGCCTGTGGGCGATCGAGCGCATTCCCGGCGTGCTGATCCACGACGAGGCGGACAACCTGGTCAACGTCTATCAGATCATCAATGGCCGGGGTCCCGGGGTCTTCGGCTTCGACTGGAAGCCGCAGCCCGCGGTGAGCATCTACCTGCTCAGCCTGTCGATGCGCCTCGGTATGTCCCTGACCACGCTGCGCTTACCCGCGGCCCTGTTCAGCGTCGCCGCGCTGGTGCCGTTCTTCCTCCTCCTTCGCCGGGTGGTCACCGCGCCCGCGGCTCTCATCGCCACTGCTCTCCTGGCCACCGACGTCTGGTACCTCCACTTCTCGCGCTCCGGCTGGGAGAACGTAGAGACCTGCCTCTTCCTCACCGGCGCCGCCCTGTGCGTCGAAGAGGCATCTAGCACCGGTCGGACGGCGGCCTTCGCCTGGGCGGGCTTCTGGTCGGCCCTGGGCGCCTACGGGTACTTCAGCGGGCGCGCCATCTTGCCGGCCGTGCTGCTGGTCTTCGCCCTCTCACTGCTGCGGCCGGCGATCTCGCGCTGGCGCCTGCTCGGCGGCGCGCTGCTCACCGTACTGACGGCGCTGATCCTGTTCGCGCCGCAGATCCCGACCATCGCCGAGAAGTGGGACGTGTTCCAGAAGCGAACTCGAACCGTGTTCGCTCCGGACACCACCACTGCCGAGCCGGACACGGCGAGGAGTCTCGCGTACAGCCTGGCCGAGAAGAGCGGGCAGCTCTTCGCGGCGAAGATTGCGATTCGCGGCGAGCGCACGCAGCGCTACCTGCCCGTCGAGTGGGGGGCCTTCGCGCGACCCACCACCGCCCTGCTCGCCCTGGGCATGGCCGCCAGCCTGTTCTGGTTCTCGGCCACCTGGCGCTGGTGGATCTTCTTCCTGGTCCCCTTCTTCGTAACCGAGGTGCTGGTGATCGGGCGCAGCCTCAACGGCGCGCGCGGCGTGATCTTCGTTCCCATCCTGTACCTTTTCGTCGGGCTCGGCGTGCACGTCGTCTGGACCTCGTGCACCCGACTCCGGCGCCACGCTGCCGTGCCCTTGATCGCCGCCGCCGTCGCGCTGGCCGTTTTCACCACGCACCGGTACTTCACCTGGATCCGAACGCCCGCCCTTCTCGCCGCGCTCGAGCCCGCCATTCCCGTCTCGCAGTTCTATGACTGGCAGCGCTTCCAGCTCGACTGGACGGCCAGATCCGATCAGTTCTACAACCTGGCCATGTGGAAGGAATGGGCGGCCGCGCACCCGCCCGGGGATCGCGGTGCCGCGCCGTGAAGAGGCCGCCCGGCGTCGTGTGGTCAACCCATGACGTCGGCCGCCGGCGGCGCCAACAGGCACATCGCCTCCGCCAGCTCCGCGTGACTGCCGATCATCACCAGCACGTCCCCTTCGTGCAGCCGCAGTTCCGGCGACGGGTTGGTGAACGACTGCCCCTGGTGCACGACGGCGATCACCGTCACGCCGCTGCGCCGCCGCAGCTGCAGATCGCGGATGGTCAGCCCGGCGGCCGGACTTCCAGCCAGCAACAGGTGCGTCTCGATCGTGCTGGCCTCCAGGATCGCTTGGAGGTCCTCCAGGGGCTGCCCCAGAAGCTGCTGGCCGCGCAGCACCGCATAGCGCTCGCCGCGAATGAGGTTGATCTGCATCGCGATGACGTTGCGCGGCACGTGCATGCGGCGCAGAACGCGCGCGAAGATCTCGACCGAGGTCTCGAACTCCTCCGGAATCACCTCGTCGGCGCGCAGGCGATAGAGCTCCTCGATCTCGCTGACGAAACGGGTGCGCACGATCAGCGCCGCGGTGATCGTCAGCTCGCGCACGGCAGAGACCACGCGCCGCGTGGCGCGCGGATCCGAGATGGCGATCACCACCACCGCGGCCGTCGCCGTGCCGACGTGACGCAGCACGACGGCGCGCGTTGCATCGCCGAAGGAGATCGTCTCGCCGGCGGCCCGCGCCACCCGCACCGCCTCCGCGTTGAGATCGAGCACCCGATACGGAATGCCGGTCTCGCGCAATACCCGCGCGAGATTCCGGCCGTTCAGCCCATAGCCAATGATGACCACGTGATCGGCGAGCGGGCCGCTCTCGCCGGCGCGCGGCTCCGGCTCCACAGTCTCGGCGAAGCGCCCCGTCCAGGCGGGCGCTGCGGCGATGAGAAAAGGGCTGGCCAGCATCGTGATGACCGAGACCGTGAGAACGATCTGGAACGTCGGCACCCCGAGGACACCAATGCGGCTCGCCTCGCCCGCCAGGACGAACGAGAACTCGCCGATCTGCGAGAGCGCGATGCCCACCAGACAGGCCACGCGCGCCGAGCGCGCGAAGGGCCACACGGCCGCGGTCGTCAAACACGTCTTCACGAACAATACCGCCAGAACCAGCGCGGCCAGAGGCGCCGCATTCGCGGCGACGAAGCGAATGTCGAGCAGCATGCCGATGGAGATGAAGAACACGCTGTTCAAGAGGTCGCGCAGCGGCAGGATCTCCGCCACCACCTGATGGCTGTACTCGGACTCCGAGATGACCAACCCGGCGATGAACGCACCGATGGCCAGCGACAGCCCGAGCTGCGCCGTGAGCCACGCCGTCCCCAGGCAGATCAGCACCACCGTGCCGATGAAGAGCTCACGGATGCGCAGGCGCAGCACCTGCCGTAGCAGAGCGGGCAAGACGATGCGGGCGCCGTAGAAGATTCCGGCCAGCGCGGCGAAGGCGGCGCCCAGCGTTGCCGCGACGCGGGCGGCGCTCAGGTCCTGCGGTTGGCCGAGCACCGGCAGCAGGAGCATCATCGGCACGATGCACAGGTCTTGAAAGAGCAGCACGCCGAGCGCGATCCGCCCGTGCGGCGCGTCCAGCTCGCCGCGATCGGCGAGCAGCTTGAGGACGATCGCGGTGCTCGACAGCGCGACGAGAAAGCCGAGAACCAACGCCTCCGAGGCAGGGTACCCGACGGCGAGCGCCGTCGCTGCCGCGACGCCGATGGTACCGAGGACTTGCAGGGTACCCCCTGTCAGAACCACCCGTCGCATCTGCGACAGCTCGACGAGGGAGACCTCGAGCCCGATCGTGAAGAGGAGCAGGACGACACCGACCTCGGCCAGGACGTCGGCCGTCTCGGTCGAGCGAACGAGCCCGGTCGCCGATGGGCCGACGATCACTCCGGCGATCAGGAAACCGACCAGAGCCGGGACGCGGATGCGCTGGAAGAGGAAGACGATCGGCAGCGAAGCCGCCAGGAGGAGGACGATGTCCCGCAGCAGCTCCGCCGTATGCATGCCGCGTCCTTAACCCGGATGATGCGCGGATTCCACGCCCCACTCCCGGCCCCGCCCGGCCGATACGCTCGGCGCGCTAGCCCCGGGGCGTCTCGCTGTTCGCCAGCCGCCGCATCAGGCCCTGCTGGTCGGCGATCGCCGCCACGGAGACCCCGTCCAGATACTCGAGGAGGCGGCGCTGCGCCCCCTGCCAGACGTCGATCTGCGTACACACCTTCGCGAAGCAACAGAAGGAATCGCCCTCCGGCACGCACTCGATCAGGCAGAGCGCGCCCTCGAAGCACTCGTACACCTCGCGTACCGTCACCTCGGACGCGGGCCGGCACAGGCGAAACCCGCCGCGTGCCCCGGGAAGCGACACCAAGAGCTCGGCGGCCACCAGCCTGCGCAGAATCTTCGACAGGAAGTGGCGCGGAATGCCCTGCTGGGACTCGATCTCGGCGCGCGGAATCACGCGGTCCGTCGGCTGACCGGCCAGGTAGGCCAGGGCGCGCAACGCGTAGTCGACCCGCCGTCCGACGTTCATCAGGGAGCTGCGCTCGGCCCTTCGGCCGACCGCGCGCCGTGAACGCTTCTCCGTCTGCCCCGCGACCTCGCGCGACGCGCGGTCGGTCGGTGCGGCGCTGCCACCTCGCTCCGTCGGCGGAGTGGGGGCGTTTCCGGGAGAGCTCACGAAGACAAACTAGACTCCTTGAATCTACAATTCAACGTAGCCCTGCCCGCGTCCCTCTTTCGCCGCGGCGCCGCGCGATTCCCCCCGGCTGCTTTGCCGGGCGAGCGTTGCTATGCTGGCACGATGGCCGACGGAGAGGACGGAATGGACCTGGATCTGATCCTTCGGGCGAACCCCGATTACGTCGAGCAACTGTACCGGCAGTTTCGCGGCGACCCCGGCGCGGTCGGAAAAGACTGGGCGCAATTCTTCGCCGGCTTCGAGTTCGCCACCAACGGTCACCCCGCACGCTCCGGGGCCGAGCGCACGCTCGGCGTCTTCGACCTCATCCACTCCTACCGCGAGCTCGGCCACTTGATCGCCGACCTCGACCCGCTCGGCGACAACCAGACCGATCATCCCCTGCTGGCGCTGCGCGAGTTCGGCTTCGGCGAAGACGACCTCGAGCGCACCGTCGAGTGTCCCAGCTTCCGCGGCTGTTCGCACGCCGCGCTGCGCGAGTTGATTCGGCTCCTGCGCGCCACCTACTGCAGCACCCTCGGCGTCGAGTACATGTACATCTCCGACAAGGTCCAGCGGGACTGGCTCCAGGAGCACATGGAGCCCACCCTCAACAGGCCCGAGCTCGGCCGAGACGATCGCAAGCACGTCTTCGAGAAGCTGGCGGCGGCGACCGGCTTCGAACAGTTCCTCCACACCAAGTACGTCGGCCAGAAGCGTTTCTCGCTCGAGGGCGCCGAGTCGCTGATTCCCCTGCTCGACACCGTCATCGCCGAGGGCGGCGAACGAGGCGTCGAAGAGATCGTGATGGGCGCCTCCCACCGCGGCCGTCTCAACGTGCTCGCCAACATCATGGCCAAGCCGTACGAGATGATCTTCTCGGAATTCGAGGGAAGCTTCCTGCCCGCCGACATCCAGGGCGACGGCGACGTCAAGTATCATCTCGGCTACGCGCACAATCACAAGACGCGAACGGGCAGACTGATCCACGTCTCCCTCGCGTCGAACCCCAGCCACCTGGAAGCGGTCGATCCCGTCGTCGAGGGCATCGTGCGGGCCAAGCAGCGCATCCGGCAAGACGTCGACTGCCAGAGAGTCATGCCGCTGTTGATTCACGGCGATGCGGCCTTCACCGGCCAGGGGCTCGTCGCCGAGACGCTGGCGCTGTCGGAGCTGCCGCACTACCGAACCGGCGGCACCGTGCACGTCATCATCAACAACCAGGTCGGCTTCACCACCTCACCCGACGACTACCGCTTCACCCGCTACCCGAGCGACCTGGCGAAGATCATCCAGGCGCCGGTCTTTCACGTCAACGGAGACGACCCCGAGGCGGCGGTACAGGCGGCCCGACTGGCCGTCGGCTTCCGCCATCAGTTCAAGGCCGATGTGATCATCGATCTCGTCTGCTACCGGCGCCATGGTCACAACGAGGCGGACGACCCCACGTTCACCCAGCCGGTGATGTACAAGAAGATCTCCGATCACGCGCCGGTCCGCGACCTGTACGCGCGGCGGCTGGTCGATCAGGGCGTTCTCTCCGAAGAGGAGGTGGATCGGGTCAACGCCGACCTGCGCGAGATCTTCGACGACGCGATCAACTACGCGCGCGACTTCATGCCCCGCCAGCAGGTGTTCGCCCTCGGCGGAGTCTGGGAGGGCATGACCTGGGCGAACGCCGACTGGAGCGCCGACACGGCGGTCCCGGTCGATACGCTGCGCAGAGTCGCCGCCAGCGCCCGCCGGCTGCCCGCCGACTTCACGCCGCACCCCAAGGTGCGCAAGCTGCTCGACGAGCGCGCCGCCATGCTCGAAGACGAGGGTCGGATCGACTGGGGCGGCGCCGAGATGCTGGCCTTCGGAAGCCTCCTGCTGGAGGGAACCAACATACGCCTGAGCGGCCAGGACAGCGCCCGCGGCACGTTCAGCCATCGCCACGCGGTCCTGCACGATCACGCGACCGCGGAGCCGTACGTCCCGCTGGCGCATCTGAGCGAAGACCAGGGCTGGTTCCTGGCCATCGATACGATGCTGTCGGAGGCCGCCGTTCTCGGCTTCGAGTACGGCTTCAGCTCCGCCGACCCGCGCAACCTGGTGGTCTGGGAGGCGCAGTTCGGGGACTTCGCCAACGGTGCGCAGGTCGCCATCGACCAGTTCATCTCCTCGGCGGAGTCGAAGTGGCAACGGATGAACGGCCTGGTGATGCTGCTGCCGCACGGATACGAGGGACAGGGGCCCGAGCACTCGAGCGCCCGGCTCGAGCGCTACCTGCAGCTCTGCGCCGAGGACAACATGCAGGTCTGCAACCTCACCACGCCGGCGCAGTACTTCCACGCCCTGCGCCGCCAGATCCACCGGCACTTTCGCAAACCGCTGATCGTCATGAGTCCCAAGAGCCTGTTGCGACACAAGCTGTGCGTGTCGCCGACCGCAGCGTTCTCCGAAGGTCGCTTCATGAACGTTCTCCCGGAGACCGACCCGCTCGACCCGGATGGAGTGCGCCGCGTACTGCTGTGCTGCGGCAAGGTGTACTACGACCTGTTGGCGGCGCGCCGCGAACGCGACATCGACGACGTCGCCATCGTCCGCGTGGAGCAGCTGTACCCGTTTCCGGGCGAGGACATCCGCCGGGAGCTGGAGCGATACCCGGCGCGTGACGTGCGCTGGGTTCAGGAGGAGAGCTGGAACATGGGCGCGTGGCATTTCATCCAGCCCCGGCTGGGGCCGATCCTCGGCGAGCATTCCCTCGACTACGTCGGCCGCGACGAGGCGGCGAGCCCGGCGACCGGATCCTACAAGGTGCACCAGAAGGAGCAGGGCGAGATCATCGACCGGGCTTTGAGGAAGTCACATGGCCGTTGACGTACGCATCCCGACCCTGGGCGAGTCCGTCACCGAAGGGGTGATCGTCCGCTGGATCAAGTCCGATGGCCAGACGGTCTCGACCGACGAGCCCCTGCTCGAGCTCGAGACCGACAAGGCGAGCGTGGAGATTCCCGCGCCCCGTGGCGGCGTCATCCGGATCCTCGAGCAGGAAGGCGCCACGGTGCAGGTCGGGGACGTGGTGGCACGCATCGAGGAGGGGGCCGGCGAAGCCGTCCCGGCCGGGACCGCGAAGCCGTCCCCCGAGCAACGCGACGACGGTGGAGCCCCCCGCCGCGCGACGGCCGCGCCGCCGATGCCGGCCGAGGAGGCTCCACCGGCCGAGAAGACGGAGCCCGCCCCAGCCGCCGCTCGGCTGAGCCCGAGCGTGCGGCGTCTGATCGAGGAACACGATCTCGACCCGCGCCGCATCGAGGGCACCGGACGCGGCGGCCGCCTGACCAAGTCCGACGTCCTCGCCCACGTCGCCGAACCCAAAGGCGAGCGCCGCGCTGACGAGCCGCGGCCGACGACAGCGCCGGCCGTCGCCTCGCCGCCCGCGGCGGGACAGGAGCGGCGGCCCGTCGCGACGGCCGGCGAAGGAGAGCGGCGGCGCGTGCCGATGACCCACCTGCGACAGCGTATCGCCGAGCGCTTGCGCCAGGCCCAGCAGACCGCCGCCATCCTCACCACCTTCAACGAGATCGACATGAGCTCGGTGATCGATCTGCGCGCCCGCTACAAGAAGCGATTCAGCGAAGTGCACGGCGTCGGGCTGGGGTTCATGTCCTTCTTCGCCCGCGCCTGCGTGGCGGCCATCCGGGACCTGCCGGTGATCAACGCGCAGATCGACGGCGGCGACGTGGTCTACAGCGAGCGCGTCCATCTGGGCATTGCCGTCGGCACCGACCGCGGGCTGGTCGTTCCCATTCTGCACGGTGCCGACCAGATGTCGTTCGCCGAGGTCGAGCGCGAAATCGAGCGCCTGGCGGGTCTGGCACGAGAGAACAAGCTCGCCATCGCGGATTTGAGCGGCGGCACCTTCACGATCTCGAACGGCGGGGTGTACGGATCCCTGCTCTCGACGCCGATCCTCAACCCGCCGCAGAGCGCCATCCTGGGAATGCACAAGATCGAGAAGCGGCCGGTGGTGGTGGACGACCAGATCGTCGCACGGCCGATGATGTACGTCGCGCTGTCCTACGATCATCGACTGATCGACGGCGGCGAGGCCGTGACCTTTCTGGTGCGCGTCAAGGAACGTCTCGAGGAGCCGAGCCGTCTGTTGTTCGACCTGTAGGCGCAACCGTCCGCCGGCGGGCCCGCGAACCGCTCGCGGCCACGTCGGAGCGCCCACCGGCCCAGTGTGGGGGAAGTGAGCCAATGGCTGAGGAGCATTACGACCTGATCGTCATCGGCGCCGGGCCGGGCGGCTACGTCGCCGCCATCCGCGCCGCCCAGCTCGGCATGCGCGTGGCGTGCGTGGAAAAGGACCGCAGCCTCGGCGGCACCTGTTTGAACGTCGGCTGCATTCCCAGCAAGGCCCTGCTCGACTCCAGCGAGCGCTACCACCAGGCGAAGACCGGTCTGGCCGCGCACGGGATCGTCATCGAGAACGTCGCCCTCGACCTCCCGACCATGATGAGCCGCAAGGCGGCCGTCGTGAAGGTGCTGACGAAGGGGGTCGCCGGCCTCTTTCGCAAGAACAAGGTCGAGTGGATCAAGGGCGCGGCCCGGATCGACGGGCCGGGACGGGTGAACGTGATCGGTGCCGAGCCGCGCGCGATCGGCGCCGAGAAGATCCTGATCGCCGCCGGCAGCGCTCCCATCGCGCTGCCGGGTCTCCCCTTCGACGGGGAGCGAGTCATCACCTCCACCGAGGCGCTCTCCCTGCCGCGCGTGCCGGAGCGCCTGCTCGTGGTCGGGGGCGGCGCCATCGGACTGGAGATGGGCTCCGTCTGGAGCCGGCTCGGATCGTCGGTTCTGGTGGTCGAGATGCTGGACCGGCTGGTGCCGGGAACGGATCTCGAAATGGCGATGGCGCTACAGAAGATCCTCGCCAAGCAGGGGCTGCAGTTCCGCCTCGGTACCAAGGTGAGCGGCGCGCAGCCGCGCAACGGACGCCTCGCGGTCACGCTCTCCTCGCCGGACGGTGAGACGGAGGAGGAGTGCGACGTCATGCTGGTCGCGGTCGGCCGGCGTCCCTACACGGAGGGGCTCGGTCTCGAGAAGGCGGGGGTGCGGCTCGACGAGCGCGGGCGCATCGCCGTCGACGAGCAGTTCCGCACCAGCGTCGAAGGCATCTTCGCCATCGGCGACGTCATTGCCGGTCCCATGCTCGCACACAAGGCACAGGAGGAAGGGATCGCGGCCGTCGAGCGGATGGCGGGACTCGCCGGTCACGTCAACTACGACGCGATTCCGAACGTCGTCTACACGTGGCCCGAGCTCGCCTCGGTCGGCGCGACGGAGGAGGAGGCCAAACGGCGCGGCCACCGGGTCCGCGTCGGGTCCTTTCCCTTCCTCGCCAACGGGCGCGCGCGCTGCATGAACGAGACCGAAGGATCGGTCAAGGTCGTGGCCGACGCCGACGACGATCGGATCCTGGGAATCCACATCCTCGGCCCGGACGCCTCCGACCTGATCGCCGAAGCGGCCGTGGCCATGGAGTTCTCGGCCAGTGCCGAGGACATCGCGCGCTCCGTTCACGCCCACCCGACGCTGGCCGAAGCCCTGAAGGAAGCGGCGCTAGCCGTCGACCGGCGCGCCATCCACATCTGAGGCTGGCTGCGGGTCCGCCGCTACGCCGCCGCCCGCCCCTCCTCGTCCGACCGTTCTCCCGCCGTCCCCTCGATCAACCGTTGGCGCAGCGGGTCGACCGGAAGGTCGAGGTACTCGCAGAGGTTGGTGAATGAGAAGGGCCATGAGCGGTCCTCGCTACCCACCCACTCGTAGGCTTCCATGAACAATCGCTGCTGGCGCCGCCGCTTCGCGTAGCGATACTTCTGCAGGTCGATCATTGCCTGAGACAGCACGGCCAAGGCGAGCGAGCGCTCGGGGGAAATCGCGCGGCTGCGGTGCCAGATATCGTGGAACTGGCTCGGCAGGGCGGCTTCGGGTACGAGCAGATCTTCCGGCACCCCCGACCACATCTTCGGCACGCTTCCCATCCCGTTTCCTCGCCCATTTGATCTTCTCATAAGACCATCTCCAAACCAACGTCGTGTGTTGGTCGCTCCGACTTATTGTAGACCATTTAGGTCCAGATTCCCGCCCTGTCAAGGTGGACCCTGCTCCAGCTCGACATGTCGTGGGACGACATCGCCGCCCTCGAGGAAGACGGCTCGATCTCCCGACGCAGCGGCTCGCTCGTCGGTGTCGGCCCGCTCGCCGCCCTCAGTCGGGCCGAGCGGTGGCGAACGGCCGGTGCGACAGCACCGCCTCGGCCTCGCCGATGATGTCGGCGACGATCTCCGCGGCGGGCTTCACGTCTCGAATCATCCCCAGGCCCTGCCCGGCAGGCATGAAGTCGCGCTCGCCGTCGCCGTCGCCGGACAGACCCGCATAGTCCATGACGCCCTGCTGAGCCGAGTACACCACCTGCATCGGGAAGGGCTGGATCTCCTCGCTCCGCAGCTCCCATGCCTGGTTGTACGGGTTGCGGATGGTCCGCGCCGGCTTGCCGGTGTAACAGCGCGTTCGGATCGTATCGGCCTCGCCGGCGTGCAGGATCGCGTCGCGATAGGCACGTGCCGCCTGTGCCTCGGGAGTGGCGATGAAGCGCGTGCCGATCACGGCTCCCTGCGCGCCGAGGGCCAGCGCCGCGACCAGGCCGCGCCCGTCGGCGATTCCGCCGGCGGCGAGCACCGGAATGTCGACCGCGTCGACCACTTGCGGAATCAGCGCCAGCCCGCCGATCTCGCCGGTGTGCCCCCCTGCTTCCGTGCCCTGCGCGGCCACGATGTCCGCTCCCGCCTCCTGCGACTTGATCGCATGACGCACCCTGCCGATCATCACGATCACGGTCATTCCGCGCTCGTGCATCTCGGCGATGAACTCGCGCGGCACTGCCAGGCCGGCGACGAAGATGCGTACCTCCTCCTCGAACACCACCCGTATCTGCGGCCGGATCATGTCCGGAATCGGCGCCAGCAGATCGACCGCAAACGGCTTGTCGGTGAGCTTGCGGGTGGCGCGGATCTCGCGCCGCAGGCCATCGGCGTCCAGCGTCGCCGCCCCGATCACACCCAGCCCGCCGGCGTTGGATACCGCGGCCACCAGCCGGTGCATCGAGACGCCACCCATGCCGGCGAGGACGATGGGATGGGCGATGCCCAGCCGGTCGCAAATGGGCGTTCGCAACGGGGATCGGACGTCTTCGACTCGAGAGTGGTGGGGCATCGCGCCGGTTGACAGGCTTTGTATCGTATGGGAAACGGACCGCGCCGATCATAAACGCCTGTCGCAAATCCTGTCAACGAAACTGGAGGGTTCATGGAGCCAGCGCGCCAGCCGGTTCTCGTGGGGGTCGGTCAACTGACCAACCACAGCCGCGATCCCCGCGAGGTGAAGGAACCCCTCGTCATGATGGCCGAGGCCGCCGAGATCGCGGCTCGCGACGCGCAGGCGCCGCAGCTTCTCCACGAGCTCGACTCGATCACCGTGATCAACGTCATCTCGCGTTCCTACCCGGACCCGGCGGGTCAGCTGGCGGAACGGCTCGGCGCCCGCCCGAGCGAACGTCTCTACACGACCATGGGCGGCAACTCCCCGCAGTGGCGGGTCAACGAGACCGCCGATCGCATCGCGCGCGGCGAGGTGCGCCTGGCCCTGATCGCTGGCGGCGAGGCGATGCACGGGCTGCGCCTGGCGCGAAAGGCGGGGGTCCAGCTCGACTGGAGCCCCGCCGGTACGCCAGCCGACATGGTCGGCGACGGTCGTTGGGGGAACTCGCCGCTCGAGCAACGCCACCACGTGCAGATGCCGACCCAGGTCTATCCGCTGTTCGAGAACGCCCTGCGCGTCCGCCGCGGCTGGTCCATTTCCGAGCACCGACGGCATCTGGCCGCGTTCTGCGCGCGCTTTGCCGCGGTGGCGCGCGACAACCCCTACGCCTGGTTCCGGGACGGCAAGTCGGCCGAGGAGATCGGCACCATCTCGGAGCGCAACCGGCTGATCGCCTTTCCCTACCCGAAGTTCATGAACGCCATCATGAACGTCGACCAGGCGGCGGCGCTGATCCTGACCGATGTCGAGACGGCGCGCCGCCTGTCGATCCCGGAGAGCAAGTGGGTCTACGTGTGGGGCTGCGGCGACGCCACCGACCACTGGTTCCTCAGCGATCGGGTCGACTACGCCAGCTCGCCGGCCATACGGCTCGCCGGCGAACGCGCCCTGGGCCAAGCGGGCCTGCGCATCGAACAGATCGATCACTTCGACCTCTACAGTTGCTTCCCCTGTGCGCCGCAGATCGCGGCGGAGATGCTCGGACTGCCGGCCGACGACCCGCGTGCGCTGACCGTTACCGGCGGCTTGCCGTATCAGGGCGGACCGGGCAACAACTACAGCACCCATGCGATCGCGTGCCTGGCGGAGCGCCTGCGCGCCGAGCCGGGGGCCGCCGGCCTGGTCAGCTCGGTGGGGTGGTACCTGACCAAGCACGCCGTCGGCGTCTACTCGAGCGCCGCGCCCCCTCATCCGTGGCGGCGCGAGGATCCGAAGAGCTACCAGCACATCGTCGATGACGAGCCGCACCCGGAGATGGTTGACGTCGGCTCGGGCCTGGCCGCGGTGGAGACCTACACCGTCGTTCACGACCGCGACGGGCGTCCGTCGCTCGGGATCGTCGCCGCGCGCATGGCCGACGGCCGCCGCTGCTGGGCCAACATCACGGACGCCGAAGTGCTGGAGCGCATGGAGGAGGTCGAGTTCGTCGGCCAGCAGGGACAGCTGCGCCATCACGAGCCGACGCAGGTGAATATCTTCGAGCCTTGAGGGCCGACCTTGACAAGACCGATCGCGACGCAAGAGAATCGCTTGATTCGCAATCCGGAAGGGCTCCCCGGGAGCGATCGTCGTTGGACACCGATCACACCGACGCCAACAGGTATCGCCAAACACGGAAGAGGAGGGTTTGAAGATGGCAATACGATTGGGCGACACGGCACCGGACTTCACCGCCGCGACCACAGAGGGCGAGATCAGCTTCCACAAGTGGCTCGGCGACAGTTGGGGGGTACTGTTCTCGCACCCCAAAGATTTCACTCCCGTCTGTACGACGGAGCTGGGTGAGACGGCGCGCCTCAAGCCCGAGTTCGACAAGCGCAAGGTCAAGGTGATCGGTTTGAGCGTCGATCCGGTCGACTCCCACAAGAAGTGGGCGGGCGACATCGGCGAGACCCAGGGGCACCCCCTCAACTTCCCGCTCATCGCCGATCCGGATCACAAGGTCTCCGACCTGTACGATATGATTCACCCCAACGCGAACAACACACTCACCGTCCGCTCGGTCTTCATCATCGATCCGAGCAAGAAGGTGCGCCTGATCCTGACCTATCCCGCCAGCACTGGTCGCAACTTCCAGGAGATCCTGCGCGTCATCGACTCCATGCAGCTGACCGACAAGCACATGGTCGCGACGCCGGTGAACTGGAAGGACGGGGACGACGTCATCATCGTCCCCTCCCTCTCCGACGAAGATGCGAAGAAGAAGTTCCCCGGCGGCTGGAAGCCGCTCAAGCCGTACCTGCGCATCGTCAAGCAGCCGGGTAGATAGGTCGCGTCGATCGGCGCCGAGCGGGCGCCACCGCGGCGATTGTCTCTTCCGTCCGCCGCCCGCTGACCGCTATACTCAGCGGGCGGCGCGGCGCCTTGCCCGCCGGAGCGCCCGCGAGAAAGGAGGACGTCGTGACGACGAGTAGTCCCGCGACGGGGATCCAGATTCCGCACCTGCTCCTGGTCGAGGACGACCCGGACGACATCGCCATCACGCGGCGAGCCCTCAACCGGGCACACATCGGCAACGAGCTGACCGTGGTCGAGGACGGCGACCAGGCACTGGAGCTGCTCTACCGCGAGGCGATGGAGGGCACGACGCGGATCGGCCTGATCCTTCTCGACCTCGGCCTGCCGAAGATCGACGGCCGGGAAGTCCTCCGCAAGGTGTGGGACGATCGGCGCCTGCGACACATCCCGGTGATCGTCCTGACCGGCTCGGACGAGGAGGACGACATGGTAAGGAGCTACAAGACCGGCGCCGTCGCCTACCTGCGCAAGCCGGTCCAGGTCGACCAACTCCTGCGCGCGGTCGGCGACCTCACCGGCTACCGACTGCTCATTGCCCGCGTGCCCGACTGATCCGCGATGCCGCCGGGCGGCTGATCGTCGGGCCGCGGGCACCTTCCGGGCTCACCTTTCGCCGCGCAGCGCCTCCAGGTCGGCGGGCGCCTTGGGGATCGCTGCGGACAGGACCTCGTGCCCGTCCACCGTCACCAGCACGTCGTCCTCGATGCGCACCCCCAGGCCGCGCCACTCGGCGCCGATGTCCTCGACGTGCTCGCCGATGTAGAGACCGGGTTCGACCGTGAGCACCATGCCCGCCTCGAGCACGCGGGACGTGCCACCGCGGCGGTAGTCGCCGACGTCGTGAACGTCCAACCCCAGCCAGTGGCTGGTGCGGTGCATGTAGAAGGGCCTGTAGAGCTCCTGGTCGCGGATCTCGCCGACCGACCCTTTCAACAGACCCAGCCCGATCAAGCCCTCGACGAGCACGGTGACCGCGCGCTGGTGCACGTCGTCGAAACGCACGCCCGGCCGCACGCACTCGATCGCCGCGATCTGTGCCGCCAGCACGGCATCGTAAAGCGCCCTGCCTCGTCCCTCGAAGCGAGGCGCGACCGGGAACGTGCGCGTCACGTCCGCACAGTAGCCGTCGTACTCCGCTCCGGCGTCGATGAGCAGCAGGTCCGCCTCCCGCAGAACCCGATCGTTGCTCGTGTAGTGGAGGATCGTGGCATTCGGGCCCGAGGCGACGATCGACGGGTAGGCGGGGCCGCTGGCGCCAGCGGCGCGAAACACGTGCTCCATCGCTGCCTCGATCTCGTACTCCGGGCTTCCCGCCCGTGCACCGCGCATGGCGCCCACGTGCGCCTCGGCGCTGATGGCGATGGCCCGACGCATCGCCTCGATCTCCTCCGGCTCCTTGTAGAGACGCATCTCGTGCAGGACCTGACGGGCGTCGAGCAACGCCGTCGGCCCGCTTCCGGTGCGCGGCCGCTTGGCCTGAAGCTGCTGCAGCCAGCCCAGCACGCGCTGGTTGAAGGCCTGGTCGCGCTCGAGCACGCAGTACAGCCGGTCGCGCTCGCCGAGATACTGCGCGACCATCTCGTCGAGGCGCTCGATCGGGTAGGCCATCGCGGCGCCGAAGGACTCCATCGCCCCGTCCACCCCGAAACGCCGCCCCGTCCACGTCTCTCGCTCGGGGTCGCGCGGGCGAACGAAGAGGACGAACTCGTCCTTCGGGTGGCCCGGCAACAGCAGGCACACCGCCTCGGGCTCCGGAAATCCGGTCAGGTAGTGGAAGTCGCTGCCCTGTCGATAGCGATGCTCGACGTCGTTCGACCGGATGCGCTCCGGCGCGGCCGCGAAGACGGCGGCCGCGCCCTCTCCCATCGCCTGCATGACGCGGCTTCGCCGCCGCGCGAACACGTCCTGCCGCACGGCGCTCCGGTCACCCTTCCGCGTCGGCCTTCGCCGCCGCGACGAGCGAACGGATGAGCTCGATCGGCAGGGGCACGATCAGCGTATTGTTCTTCTCCTGCCCGATCTGCGTCAACGTCTGCAGCATGCGCAGCTGGATGGCGATCGGCTCCTTCTCCATCAGTCCCGCCGCCTCGCTCAGCCGCGCCGCCGCCTGGAACTCTCCCTCGGCGTTGATCACCTTGGCGCGCCGCAGCCGCTCCGCCTCCGCCTGACGGGCCATCGCTCGTTGCAGATCGGCCGGCAGGTCGATGTGCTTGATCTCGACCAGCATGACCTTGATGCCCCACGGCGCGGTGCTGGTGTCGATGATCTCCTGCAGCTGCTCGTTGAGTCGCTCGCGCTCCCCCAGAAGCGCATCGAGCTGCGCCTGCCCGCACACGCTGCGCAGCGTCGTCTGGGCGAGCTGCGAGGTGGCGAACAGATAGTTCTGCACCTCGACCACCGCCAGCGAGGGGTCGATGACGCGGAAGTACAGGACGGCGCTCACCTTCACCGACACGTTGTCGCGCGTGATGACGTCCTGCGAAGGAACGTCCAGCGTGATGGTCCGCAGATCCATCTTGTACATCTGCTCGATGCCGGGGATCACGTAGATGACGCCGGGCCCGCGCGCCGCCGACGAGGCGCCCGAGTCGCAGCACGACGCCGCGTTCGTACTCGCGCACGATCTTGACGCCGCTCACCAGCGCGATGACGCCGATGAGGATGACGGTCCCAGCGAATCCGAGCCCGAACATGGGCGAGCTATATCAGAGGCCGTTCCGTGCCCGCAATGACGGAGCTCTTCGCATCGCACCCGGGGCGCCCTCGGGACATTGAACACGGCCGTGTGTCCCGCTACGCTGCGTTTCATCATGGCGGAACGGACGAGCAAGGAGACGCGGCGCCTGCTGTTCGGCTTCCTGCTGCTCCTGGGCACCGTTCTGATGGGCTCGCTGTCGCTGTGGCACTGGTCGGCGAGACCGGCAACCGCGTCGCCATCGCGCAGTCGTCATGCCGCCGTCGAGTTCGACCGCTTCTCCGCCCGGCGCGAGCGCACCGGCGAGGGCGAGCGCCTCAGTGTGTCGTTGCGCCTGCGCACCAATGTCCCCGAAGCAACGGAATGCTTCGTCTTCGTCGTCGCCCACAACGACCGGGCCGACCCGCGCCGTTGGTCGATCTGGCCGCCCCAACCGGCCGGCCCCTCGATTACCGCCGGCGGCCACTTCCACGGCGCCACGCCGAACACCGGGTATCGCGTCGATCTGAACGACGACTGGCAGCGCATCACGGCCACGGTCCCGGAGGTCGCCGCCGTCGCCTTCGACACCGTCGTGGTCTACGTTCTCGACCAGAGCGGCCGAACTCTCCTGGCGCGCCCCTTTCGCGTCTGACCTTCACACCTGCGTCGAGCCGAGCAGGTTTCCGCCCAGGCGCGGGTGACCGATCCGCTTGTCGCCGACGACGTTGACGAAGGAGGCCTTGCCGGACGCGAAGGCGCGCTGCAGAGCCGGAGCCAGGTCGTCCGGCTTCTCCACGTGCTCCGCGTGGCAGCCGAGGACGGCGAACATGCGATCGTAGCGGATGTTCTCCATCATGTTGAACGGATCGGTGCGACCCTTGAGGAGCGGCATTTCCTCGAAGCCCGGTCCCCACGAGCTGTTGTTCCACAGCACCGTATGAATCGGCAGGTCGTAACGCAGCGCCGTCTCGATGTCCCAGCCGCCGATCCCCAGGCCGCCGTCGCCGATCATCACCACCACCTGCTTGCCGGGGCGCGCCAGCTGCGCGCCGATGGCCATGCCGATGCCGTGCCCCACCGGAGCGAGCGGGCCGGCGTCGATGACCTGGCCCGGAAAGCGCGCCACCAGCCACTGCGTCATCCAGCCGCTCATGGTGAACGAGTCGAGGATGACCGTCGCGTCCCGATCGATGCTTCGACACACCTCGCGCGCGAGTCGGTCGGGATGCACGGGTACGCTCGCATGCGTCTTGCCCTCCCGTTCTTCGAGGGTGCGAGCGAAGTTGTCGCGCGCCGTGGCAACGTCGTTCGCCCAGGACTCGTCCCGATGCCGCTCGAAGTCGGCCTCGAGCCGGCGCGCCGCGTCGATCATCTGGCGCAGAACCAGCTTGGGATCGCCGACCAGCGCGATGTCGGCCGGAACCTGCCAGCCGACACGGCTCGGCGCCGCATCGACTTGGATGTACTTGGCGTCGC
The DNA here is from genome assembly GCA_963721115.1 of uncultured bacterium. GTDB lineage: Bacteria > Desulfobacterota > Binatia > HRBIN30 > CADEER01 > CAVRIA01. Next base: position 1,259,902 of record CAVRIA010000004.1, on the reverse strand, counting down.
CGTTCCAGGTGGGTGCCTCTCCGAAGTGCTCGCCGCTCCAGAACTTGAAGCCGACGGCGAGCACGACGTCGGCGCGTCCGGTGAACGGCTTCTTCCAGGCCCCTCTCACGGCGAGCGGATGATCCTCCGGTAGTGCGCCCTGTCCGGCGCGCCGCGCGTAGGTCGGGATCCCGGTGAGCTCGGCCAGCTCGCGCAGCTCCGCGGCGGCATCCGACCAGAACACGCCGTCGCCGGCGGCGATCAACGGCCGCCGCGCCTCGATCAGCATCTCGAGGGCGCGCTCGACCGCGCGTGGGTCCGCTTGCGCACGCATGGCATCGGGCTCGTACGGACTGGCGCCGCGCCTCTGCTTGGCCGGATCGTCCTGGTGGTAGAGGACGTTGGTCGGGATCTCCACCACCGCCGCCCCCTGCGGGGGGGCGAGAGCCTCGCGAAACGCCTGCCGCAGGTCGGCCTCGATCGCCGACCAGTCGAGAACGCGTTTGACATACTTGGAGAACGGCCGGCACATCTCGGCGCCATAGGCTTCCTGAAAGGAACCGAGCCCGTCCTCCGTGGTCGGGTGTTGGCCCGCAATGCAGACCACGGCGCTGCCGGTCAGACCGGCGCCGCACAGGCCGGTGATGGCATTGGTCAGGCCGCATCCGGCGGTGACGCTGCAAACGCCGACCCTCGCGGTGCTGCGCGCATACGCGTCGGCGGCGTAGGCGCAGGCCTGCTCGTGGCGCATGTGGATCAGCTTGACGCCGTTGTCGCGCAGGCTGGCCAGAATCGGGAACGTATGGCCGCCGTTGATTGCGAACAGATACTGCACATGCTGTGCGCCCAGCACGCGCCCCACCAGACTGCCGCCGTCGGTCAAGGACATGTCCCGCCCTCTCCTCTCCGGGGATCGCTCGCCGTAGAGCGACTTTCCCCAGTCCATCTCGGGAGGCATCCGCCTTCTCCTTTCGCCGCCGCTGCCCGCCGCCGCGGGGCGCCATCCGCTTCTCGCACATCGCACATGTGGAAAAAAGAGACGTTGCAGCAAAACTCCGCTTTCAAGCCCTCATATGCCGCGCTAGTATCCCGGCGCTATGCTGGGCGCAAAGAGGGGCGGGGGGCGCTCCACAGCTTACGCGGTGCATCGCCAGCACCTGCTCGCGGCGGGATTCCCGAAAGCCATTCTCCTCATCTTCGGCTCGTGTCTGATCTACGAGCTCATCGATCTCCTCAACCAGCCCGCCGTCTTCCGCGCCGAGATCGGGCCCAACATGCTGCAGTTGATCGTTCCGCTGGCGGCCTTCGTCCTGGTGCTCGGCCCGTTGCGTTCCCGCGCCGAAGCCGTGGCCGTCGCTGCCGACCTCGCCTTCACTCTGCTTCTCGCCGCACGTCTCTTTCTGCCGACGACGACGGTCTCCGGCACGGCGCTCTTCCTCTCCCTCAAGATGGTCGCCACCGCCCTCCTGTTCCCCTGGATGGCGACGTTCCAGTACGCCTCCGTCTGCGTCACCATTCTCGTCTACTGGGGCGCCATCGCGGCGAGCGGCCATTCGTTGCATCTCCTGCACGAGATTCTCGGACCGCTCATCGCCGGCGCGATCTCGGCGGTCGGCGCGTCCCAAGCCGACCGCGTTCGCCGCGACCTCTTCCTGCACAGCGCGCGGCTGACCGCGTCCGAAGGGCAGCTGCGCACCCTGCTCGATGGCGAGCGCGCCCTGGTCGCCACGGCGCTCGAGATCTCGGTGCTCACCGAGCTGCCCGAAGTTCTGGCGCGCATCAACGAGCGCACCGCGGCCGCGCTGGGGTGCGACTTCTCCACGACGCTGCTGCTCGACGAGGTCCACCGCCAGCTGGTCGGTGCCTCGACCTACTCCGAGCCCGCACTGAACCTGAACCCGGGACCGCCCTTTCGCGCCTCGATCGACACGCCTCTCGGGCAGGAGCTCCTCAATGGCCGGACGGTCGTCATCAACGACCCCGGCGAGCAGAAGTGGCTGCCGCCGAAGACGCTGGCGCGCTACGGAATCCACAGCGTCGCCTTCGCGCCGATCATCGCCAAGCGGCAGGTGCTCGGCGTGCTCACCTCCGGCCGCATCGCGCGGCCCGAGCCCTTCGACGAGCGCCAGGTCTCGCTGCTCCAGGGCATCGCCGCGCAGGCGGCAGTGGCCATCGACAACGCGCGCCTCTTCGAGAAGCTCTCCGGCTCCGAAGCGCGCTACCGCGACCTCTTCGAGCGCGCCAACGACCTCGTCTTCGTCGTCGACGAGCGCGGCCCGTTTCGCTTCGCCAACCAGGCGGCGCTCAACTTCTTTCGCCTTCGGCCCGGCGAGCTGGAGCTCTCCCGCTGGGAACAGCTCGTCACCCCGCAGAGCGAGCACGACATCGGCCGCCGCCTGGCAGTCGCGCGCCGGCGCGGCATCGAATCGGGTCACCCGTTCGAGGTCGAGGTGCGCGGGCCGGACGGTACGGCCGTCATCGAGCTGCGCGTGCGGCTCGTCAGCGCGCCCGGTCAGCCGCGCCTGTACCAGTGCATCGGCCGCGACGTGACCGAGCGACGACGGCAGGAGCACGAGACGCAGCGGTTGCTCAATCGGCTGCGCGAGTCGAACCGGGTCCAGACCGAGTTCGTGGCCAACATGTCGCACGAGCTTCGCACGCCGCTCAACGTCATCATCGGCTATACCGACCTGCTCACGGACGAGCCGAGCCTGCCGCCCGGCAGCGATGCCCGCGGCTTCGTCGATCGCATCGGATCGGCCGCACGGGCGCTGCACCGCATGGTCGAGAGCGTTCTCGAATACGCGCGCCTCGATCGAGGTAGAGCGGTCCTCCTCCCCACCTGCTTTTCGGCCGATTTCCTCCTCCTCGAGCTGCAGGCCCTTTGCAACGACGTTCGCAGCAGCTTCGAGGTGGCCGTTCATGTCAGCGGCGCTCCCGACATCGAGCTCTCGACCGACTACGACCGCCTGTATTCCGTGCTCAGCAACCTTCTGCTCAACGCCCTCAAGTTCACCCCGCGCGGCGAGGTCCAGCTGATCGCACGGCGCTCGGGCCACTACGCCGATTTCTACGTTCGCGACACCGGCATCGGTATCGCGCCGGACGAGGTGGCCCACGTCTTCGAGCCCTTCCGCCAGATCGACGGATCGCCGACGCGCACCTTCGGGGGCGTCGGCCTGGGCCTCGCCATCGTGCGCCGCAACGTCGAGCTCCTCGGCGGCAGTGTGCAGGTGGAAAGTCGGGTCGGCTGCGGCTCCACCTTCCGCGTTCGGATTCCGATGCGCCTCGAGACGGAGGCCGATCGACAGGCGCAGTTCAGCGCCGCCTGACAGCCAGCGGCGCCTTCACGGAGCGATGCTGACCTTGATCGCCCCGCCGGCCTTGTCCGAGGCCGCCTCGAAACCCCGCTGGATCTCGTCGAGTGCGAACCGATGGGTGATCAACTGGGCCGCCTCGTCGCGCCGTCGTTCGAGCAGCTGCAGCGCGACCTCGAAATCGGTGCGCGGCCCGGCTCGACCGTAGGTCAGCGAGCCGATCAGGCGGACCTCCTTCGAAACCAACGCCAGCGCGGCCAGTGATGGCGGCGCGGTAAACACGCCCAGCACCGCCACCGTGCCGCCCGGACGCACGGCCCCGATCGCCTCGTTGAGCGTATCGGCCGCTCCCCCGACCGTCTCGATCACCGCGTCGATGGGAAGCGCGGCGGCGAAGGCGTCGCGTTCGGCGCTTCCCTCGCGGGTGGTGGAGAACACGTGCGTCGCGCCGAGGCGGCGGGCCATGTCGGCTTGTGTCGTGTGGCGCGCCGTGACCGCCACCTCCGCCGCGCCCGCCGCCCGGGCGGCGAGAAGCGACAGCAAGCCGATCGTCCCGGCTCCGAGCACCAAGACGCGATCGCCGATGCCGATGCCGGCGAGGCGCACGCCGTGCACGCAGACGGCGGTCGGCTCGCACAGGGCCGCCAGCGCGTCGTCCAGGCCAGCCGGCGCCGGATAGACCGCATAGGCCGGAACGGCGACGCAGTCGGCGAAGCCCCCCGGCCGCATGAGCCCGAGCACCTGGAACCGCGGGCAGAGCTGATAGTTGCCGGTCCGGCAGTAGGAGCACTCGCGGCACACCACCAGGGGCTCCACCACCACCCGGTCGCCGACCCGCAGCCCTTCGACGCCCTCGCCGAGCGAGGCGATCTGGCCGCAGATCTCGTGTCCCGGACACACCGCCGGGGCCGGAAAGCCGCCGTGGAACCAGTGCAGATCGCTGCCGCAGATCCCGCAGCTGCGCACGCGGACCACCACCTCGCCCGAACCGGCGCGGGCCGTCGGAACGTCGCGCAACTCCATCCGTCCGGGCGCAGGGCAGAACGCGGCTCGCATGGTCACCGCCAGACGCCCTCGTGGAACCGTAGCCCCGGCGCTACGGAATCAGCCCTTGTACGGATGCCGGCATCTTTTCGGCGACGCGGATGATGGCAATGCCGGTCTGCACGTTCTGGTGCATCTCCCGTGTCGCGCGCGGCAGGTCCTCGAACGGATAGATCTCCTGGTGGACCGTCGGACGGAACACGCTGCCGTACAGCTCGGTGCAGGCATTGCAGCCCTCGATCGTGTCGTAGTGCGTGTGGTCGAGCGTCACCTGCTTGACCGACAGCCCGGCCGAGTCGTACCCGACGCGCTTGTCGAGCTGCCAGCCGGCGCTGACGTTCACGCCCTCGCGCGCCAGCGCCATGAGGCCGGCGGAAAACACCGGCCCCCGCAGCATGTCGCAGACGACGTGCATGCCGATGCCGTTCGTGAGCTGCTTGACCTTCTTGCCGAAGGCCTTTACGCCTTCCGGCCCGGCGAAGCGGTCGAACTCCTTCTGGTCGATCGGGGTGATGCCGAGCCCGTGCAGGAACTCGCGCCGCGCCGGGCTGCCCGAACAGAAATAGGCGCGATGCCCCTCGCTGCGCGCCAGCATGAGAAAGAGCTCCGAAACACCGCCCCCAAAAGCGAGGACGTTGAGCCGCGCCAGCTTCTCTCCCGACACCTTGAGGCGGAAGATGCCGTAGGCGCGGCGCCACAGGTGATAGGCCGTCGGCGCGCGCAGGGGAAGGGCCGCGATCTCCCAGAGGTTGAGGCCACAGCCGAGCGGGGCGGGGACGATCTGCCAGTCCCCGACCATCGCCTCCTCGCCGTACCAGCCGATCGACTCGGGCTGATCGTACGCCCAGATGCGCAGCGGATAACCGTAGATGTCGGGCTCCCCGTTGCAGTGCGTGACCACGACGTCACCGGGCTTGAAGCGGGTGACGGCGGCGCCGACGGCGATCACCTCACCCACGGCGCTGTTGCCCGGGTAGATCTTGCCGCCCCGCAGCTCGGCGATGTTCACCGTGTCGGCCAGCACCGCGTGATCCACGTTGTGCTCCAGGGAGACGGCGAGAATGCGCAGGTGCACGTCGGATGGGCCCATCTCGCGCAGGCGAAGCTCGTCGAGGCGGATTACGTTCGACGCGTCGAACTGATTCAGATCGTCCTTCACGCGCCGCCGTTCCGCAGCGATCGCTTCGGCCGAGATCGAGTATGCTCGTGGCATGCTTTCCCCTCCGCAAAGCGTTGACGGTACTCGATCTGCTGCGCGGCTTCAATGCGGCTGCGGCCGGCTCGGTCTCGCGATGCCGCATTCCGTTCGGCCGCCGCGTCTTTGCCGAGCTCGGCGCTCAGCTGTTACAACGATGCCGATGATCGGCGTGATGCTGAGATCGCGGGGAGCGGGGGGATCCGCACCGCGACCGCGGGGGGGTGAGGCGGCGTGATCTCGGGGTTGATGGCCCTCGCCGTCCTGGCGGCGATCATCGTCGCGGCTGTCCGGCTCCTGCAGCGACGCGCCGTGGAACGGGCGCGGCCGGGGGGGAGCCCCGCCACGGCCATTCCCGTTCAGGACTACGGCGACATGGACATCGCGGTGCGCCTCCAGACCTGCCCCTGCGGCGGGCACTTCGCCCTGCGCGGCGAGGGACCCTTGCCCGGAGCGGATCGGCCGACGCGCGTCGCCCATCTCGAATGCCAGAAATGCGAACGCGAGGTCCGACTCTATTTCGATCTCAGCTACATCCGCCACTAGCCCGAGCCGGCACGGATCTCCGGAGGCAACCCGCCGAGGGCGCGTCGCGAAACCGCGTGGAAACCGCGAACAATCCGGGCTAGGCATCGGCAGCATGGACACGATCCCCCCGCACGACCGCCTGACAGGCGCGGCCGCCTCTGCTACAGAGGGCGTCGCTCGACCCCTTGGCGACAGGGGCGGGCGAGGGCCTAGCCGCGGGCGCCCGCTCCGGTCGTGGCCTGGTCGCAACCCGCAACCGTTGGAGACCCGCCTATGACGCAAGCAGTCCGCCGGCTGCCAGCAAGTCTGCTCTGCCTCCTGTCCCTGGCAGCTTGTCGCGGCGAGCACTACGTCCCGATGCCGCGCCAGATCGTCGACCTGTCGCCGACCATCACGGCCGACCTCAACATCCAGCGCCTCGGTTCGCACACGCTCAACTTTCTCGGCACGCCCGGCCGCACCCGGTCCATACCCGTTCTCCCCGATGACCCGAATTTCGCGTACGGGATCCGTTCGCTGCGCCTGCTCAGCAACACCGGCGCGCACCTCGACGCCCCCGCCCGCCTGCTGCGCGGCGGCGAGACACCTGCCCAGATCAACCTCGCTCGCCTGTGCGGTCCGGCCCGAATCGTCGACCTGCGTTGGCACGACCGCCACTCCCCCATCCAGATCACCGACCTGGAGCTGGGCGAAATCCAGGAAGGGGACGTCGTCATCCTGTTCGTCGGCTACGAGCCCCCGGTCGGTGACGACTGGCCGCTCTACACCGATCTTTCGACGCAGGCCAGCGAGTGGTTGGTTGCGAAGAAGATCCGCGCCCTCGCCACCGACATGCCGGCGATCGTTCGCTTCGACGAGATCGACACGCGTATGCGCAAGGGACTGCCGCCGGAGAAGGTGTGGGAAGAGTACCTGCCGCTCTTCCAGGCCCGCATCCCGATCGTCGTTGGGCTGGTCAACCTCGACCCCATCGTCCGCGAGCCGCGTGTCGCCTTCGTCGGCTTCCCCCTGTCACTGGCGGAAGGCGGCGGCGCCCCGATGCGGGCGGCGGCGCTGGTCTATTAGAGCATGGCTCCCGTCCCCGCCCTCACCGCCTCTTGTTTCGAGCTGTCACGGCGGCAATATACTTGCCGCGGTTGACCGGGAGACGTGCATGCGACGGATCGCGGTGGTGTTCCTCTTGACTGCCACGACGGTGATGATCACCGACCTGACCTTCAAGAGCACGCTGCTCCGCACGCTGTGGCCGGTGATCCTGACGCCGGCGGACGGGGCGATCACCAACGCCCCGGTCACGGTACGCTGGGAGGGGCCCCAGCCCATGCTCGCCACGCTGCGGCGCGGTGGACGCCGTCACGCCCTGGGGTTGCGGCCGAGTCCGTTCGAGATCGACGCCGGCCTCTTCCACCGTCCGGGCCAGTACGCGATCGAGCTGCAGTCGCCCAAGTGGGGAGGGCTCATCCAGGCCGAGCGCCGCTTCCTCGTCCGCCAGCCGCCCAAGGAGGAGCCCACACCCGTACCGACCGACAAGACCGATACGGGCAAGGATCTCGACGAGACCATCCGCCGGCTGCGCTCGGAACGAGATCGCATCGAGTCGGAGAACCAGTCCTTGTACGACGAGAACACCACGCTGCGCCTCGACAATCGCGATCTCTCCCAGTCTGTCGACGAGCTGAACGAACAGCAGGAGCAGACCAACAATCGCCTGGTCGCCCGTGGAGTCGCAGCAGGCCGAGTTGATGCAGCAGCACATGGCGGCGCTGCAGGAGAACCAGCTCCTGCGCAACCGCATCCAGGCGGTGCCGGACTGCACGACCTGGGGATACCTGTCGTACCCGCACCCGCAGACCATTCCCCCGACACGCCGAATCGTGGTGGTCAGCAACGGCCAGGGGGTGGTCTTTCGCAGCCAGCTCGAGTGCGCGCTGACGCGTCGCGACGATCCGACGGCCGTTTCGCCCTGCGCGTGCGTCGGAAGCGTCTGGCAGTGAATCGAGGCCGGCGCGGCGCTCAGCTCGCGCGGTCCGGAAGGCGCGGCCGCGGCGCCTTCTCACCCGAAACGCGCAGGTCCTCCTCCGGCACGACGGAGTCGCCGCTCTGCAGGGTGATGTCCAACGCCACACCGGACTGCTCCTCGACCGCCCGCCGCAGGCGATCGAAGTCCACCTTGTCCGCCCATCCGAGCTCGCCCACGATGCGCCGCGCCTCGGAGAACAGGCCGGGGGTCAGCGTATAGATGTCCTTGTGGACCTGCGCGTAGATGCGGCCGCCCCGCGCCCCGATCTTCACCGGCTGGTAGATGAACTGCCCCGTCGTGCCGATCGGCACCATCGGAAAGAGCTTCTCGATGTCCTCCGGGTAGAGGCGGATGCAGCCGTGGCTGACCTGCATTCCCACACCCCACGGGATGTTGGTCCCGTGGATGCGATACCCGGGCATGCTCAGCTCCAACCGATACTTGCCGAGCGGGTTGAGCGGGTCGCCACCCGGGATCATTTTCTCGTAGCGCCCCTTCTCCCGGATGCGCTCCTCGCGGATCGATTCGGGGATGATCCACTGGGGGTTCTTGGTCTTGCCCTGAACCCGGAACTTGCCTTTGGGGGTGCGCCACTCGTCGCGCCCGAGCCCGACCGGAAAGGTGGACACGAGCTGCGGCCCCTGGCCCTTTCGCGGATGAAAGTAGTAGAGCCGCATCTCCGGGATGTTGATCACGAGCCCCTCGTAGGAAGACTGCGGCAGTACCCACTCGGTCGGCAGTGTGATCGCCTGGTCGACCGGAGGCACCCACGGGTCGACGCCGGGGTTGGCTTCCTCAATCTCGTTGTATCCGAGCCCGTAGTAGCGAGCCAGGTCGAGGAATGTGTCCCCCTTTTGGACATAGTAGAAGCGCGTGTTGCCGAGGACCGAGGTTTCGACGGCGGGGTCCTTCCCCGCCACCGCCACGTACGGGACCGTCGACCGTTGCTTCCGGTAGAAGTCCTCCTCCGTCCACTCCCCCGCCCAACCGATGCGGGCCAGACACACCACTGCCGCAACGCCGACGCTGATTCCCAACACCGTGCCCCGAAACCACCGTCGATCCGCCATCTGTCCCGCCTCCACCTTGTAGCTCCGCTCGACCTCAATGAAAGCACAGGAAGGGCTCCGCTCCAAGGCGTATCTCCAAGATCGCCCCGGTGCGCCCCCGCTGCGGCACAGGGCCGACCCGTCCGAACGCAGGCGTCAGGGCTTCCGAATCAGCTCCAGCAGCCGATCGTGGATACGGCCGTTCGAGGCCACGGCGCTGCCGCCGTAGATGGTGCTCCGCCCCTCGAAGTCGGTGAAGCGACCCCCGGCCTCCTCGACGATCACCTTCAGGGCCGCCAGATCCCACGGCTTCAGGTCGACGTCGATCATGGCCTCGGCGCGTCCCCGCATCACGAACGTGTAGCCGAAGTAGTCGCCATAGCCGCGTTGCCGCGCCGAGGCGTCGACCAGGCGTTCGTAGGCCGCCCAGTGGCCGGCGCGCCGAAGCACGCTCGGGCCGCCGAAGACGAGCATGGATTCGCCGACGTCGTCGACCTCCGAGACCCGGATCGGGCCACTCGAGTCGAAGGCGCCGTGCCCCTTCTGGGCATAGAGCAAATCGTCCACGGCGGGAGCGTACACGACGCCGGTGGTGATCTCCCCCTCCTCTTCGAGGCCGATCAACGTGGCGAAGAAGGGGATGCCGCGGATGAAGCTCTTGGTCCCGTCGATCGGGTCGACGATCCACCGGGGGCCGTTCGCCCCCTGCTCCCCGAACTCCTCTCCGAGGATCCCGTAGTCCGGGAACGCGTCGCGCAGGACCTCCGAGATGCGGCGCTCGCAGTCCCGGTCGGCAACCGTCACGGGCGACAGGTCGGCCTTGCGCTCGACCTTCAGCTCGGTGCGGAAGTGACGAAGCGCGATCTCTCCGGCCGCCTTGGCCGCCGCGATCGCCACCTGTAGCCGACGGTCCATACGCGCTCCAGGCAGCGTCATAGGCGTGCGGAGTCGGGCCGTCAAGGGGAATTCCGGCTTGCATCCGCGTCCGGCGGGTTCCTATAAGGCTGGCGTGCACCGCTTGCAGGGCAAGGTCGCCATCGTCACCGGTTCCGGCCAGGGGATCGGTCGCGGCATCGCGCTCGCCTACGCGCGCGAGGGGGCGCGGGTCGTGGTCGCGGAGCTCAAGCCGAGTCGGATGGAGCGCACCGTGGCCGAGATCCGGCAGCAAGGCGGCGAGGCGATCGGCATCGAGGTCGACACCGGCGTTCGCCAGCAGGTCGAACGTATGGTGGCGGAGACCGGCGCCCGCCTCGACCGGCTCGACGTCCTGGTCAACAACGCGCAGGGCTTCGCGCCGCGCACGCCGCTGGAGGAGATCACCGACGAGCAGTTCGACCGTGTCTTCGGCTCCGGCGCCAAGGGGACCTTCTGGGCGATGAAAGCCGCTTTTCCGTACCTGCGGCAGCGCGGCGGGCGCATCATCAACTTCGTCTCCCTCGCCGCGCAGCGCGGTGATCCGGGCCTCGGCGACTACAACGCCACCAAGGGGGCAATTCTGGCTCTGACCCGCACCGCCGCGCGCGAGTGGGGCAAGCACGGAATCCTCGTCAACTGCATCGCGCCCGGCGCGATGACCAAGCGCGGCCAGGACTACGCGGCGCGCGATCCGCAGGGCTTCGCGCGAATGATGGCCGAGCGCCCGATCGGTCGCCTCGGCGATCCCCTCGACGACATCGCCCCGGTCGCGGTCTTTCTCGCCGCGCCCGAATCGGGCTACTTGACCGGTCATACGCTCTACGCCGACGGTGGAGCCCACATCTCTTCGGCATAGAAATCGGGAGATCAGATGCGAACTCGCGAGCTCTTGAACCTTCGCAACACCGGACACCAGGGTATCAACGCCCTCTTCGCCAAGGCCCACTCCGCCGGCTGGGACATCGAGCGGGACGTCGACTGGAGCCTGTCGGTCGAGGCCGACGATCCGCTGGTCGATTACGAGTGGGGCGCCTTTTCGCACACGCCGACGTTCGAAGCGCTGCCCGAGAGCGTCAAGACCCGCGTCACTCGCCGCGGCCTGGGGCGGATCCTGAACATCTTACAAGTGGGCGAGAGCGTCGCCCAGGACGTCTGCGCCAAGCTCGCCCTGCGGTTGACCGCGGAAGACCATCGCAACCACGCGGTCGCGCAGGCGATGGATGAGGCGCGGCACCACCTCGCCTACCGCCGTTTCATCGACAAGATGAGCGAGACGCCGGAAGACATCGACTCGGCGACCGAAATGATGTTCGACGGCCTGCTGGCCTCGGACGACCCGCTCGAGCTGATTGCCACCGAGCAGTTCTTCCTCGAGAGTCTGGCGATGGACATCTTCGACAGAATCTACCGCCACGCGCGAAATCCGCTTCTCAAGGAAATCCTCGGGCTGATCACCCGCGACGAGAGCCGGCACATGGGCTTCGGGATCCTCTACATCGCCGATTGGATGCGGGAACGGACCCTCGAAGACAGGATTCGCTTCGCCCGCCGCTGGCTCGGGCAGATCCTGTTCAGCGCCGGCGATCAGCCCGGCCCCATCATGCTCTCCCGTCTGGTGCGGCGCCTGCACGAAGCGGGGATCAGCGACGTCGAGCGCCTGGCCCCCCAGATGTTGAACGAGCAGCGCGAGATCAACGCGGCGGCGCTCGCCGAGGCCACCTCCGGCCGCCGTGTCCCCCAGCTCCTGAAGAGCGCGCGCCGCGTCGGTATGCTCGACGAGCCGATCCTCGCGGCCCTCGATCTCACCGATCATCCCCTCGTCCGGGGCGCTCTCAGCGCCGGCGAGGGATAGTCCCTTCCGGGACCGACGCGGCGCGCACGGCCTCGGCGACGCGGATGGCGTCCCGCGTCGCTGCCACGTCGTGGGTGCGAATGACGGCAGCGCCGTTGTGGACGGCGATCGCCGTCGCCGCCAGCGAGCCGGCGAGTCGCTCCTCCGGGCCCTGGCGGCCGGTCAGGCTCGACAGGAACGACTTGCGCGACACGCCGACCAGGAGCGGCCGCTCCAGGTCGGCCAGGGCCGACAGGCCCGCCAGGAGGGCACAGTTGAACGCGCACGCGCTGCCGAGGGTGAAAAATCCGATCCCGGGGTCGAGGACGACGCGGCGGGGCTCGACGCCGGCGCGGCTCGCGCGCCCGAGCGCCGCCGTCAACAGGCGGCGCACGAGAGCAATCGCGTCCATGTCCACCCCGCCGTCGGGGGATGCCATCAGGACCAGTCCCTCCGCCCCGGCCGCGACCTCCCCCATGGCCGGGTCGCCTCGCAGTCCGCTGACGTCGTTCACGATGCGCGCCCCCGCCGCCAGAGCGGTGGCCGCCACCGCCGCCCGCGACGTGTCCACCGACACCGGCAGCGCCGTCGCCGGCGCCACCACGTCGACGGCCCGGCCCATGCGCCGCATCTCTTCGTCGGCCGAGATGTGATTGCGCAGGTAGGGCGCCGTCGACATGGCTCCAATGTCGAGGAAGTCTGCTCCCTCGTCCGCCGCGCGCCGAGCCGCGTCGCGCAGGCCCGCCACGTCGGTGCACACCGAGCCCGGATAAAAGGATTCCGGGCTGACGTTGAGCACCGCCATCAGACGTACGGGGTGACCGCGGCCGACGGCAACTCCGGCGAGTTCAGCGATGCGGCTCATGCGCCTAGAGAAGGCCACGCCGACGCAACAGTCAACGCCCGTCCGCAACGGGAGATGGCATCGCCCGGACGATTGGTGAATTCCGCCAGGTTCTCGACGCTGAGATATCGGAATGGCGGCGACGGGAAGAGTGGATGCCACGGCCGCAGAAACATTTACACATGGCATGTCCCTTGCCTATCCCCGTGATGTGGCACAGGTGCATTCGGAAGGACGCGGAATCGATGCTGGACAACGGCAATAGCGGCGACGTGAGACTACTCGACTTTGCGGTTCAAAACGGATGCGTGCCGTCCGACGTGGCGAAGGCCGCGCTGGCGGCGGCGCAGGCGGGAGACGAGGAACCGATCATCGACAAGCTGGTGCAAAGCGGCCAGCTCAGCGACGAGCACCTGGCGCACTGCCTGGCCGAGCGGTCGAAGTTCCCCTACATCAATCTCGCCGCCTTCCCCCTCGATCCGTCCACCACCGCGCAGCTACGCGAGGATCTCGCCTCTCGTTATCGGCTCATTCCGCTGCGCATCCAAGACGACGTGATGCACGTCGCCTGCGCCAATCCCCTCGATCGCGAGGGCCTGCGCGCCGTTCAGTTCGCCACCGGCCGCACGATCCGCTGTCAGGTGGCGACGGTGACGGCGGTCCGCGACGCCATCCACCATTCCTACCACCTCGACGAAGCGCTCAGCGCCTACCTCGACGCGGTGCCGGGCGAGTCCGAAATCCCGGTCGCCGAGCTTCCCGAGGAGTCGACCGACCTCGCCGCGCTGATCCGCGAAACCAAGCTACCGCCCGTCGTCAAGCTCCTCAATCTCATCCTCGTTGACGCCATTCGCGCTGGAGCGAGCGACATCCATATCGAAGCCAGCCTCTCGGAAGTGCGGGTTCGCTATCGCGTCGACGGTGTGCTGCAGGAATCGTTTCGGCTTCCCAAATGGGTACAGGATCCTCTGACCGCCCGCTGCAAGGTGCTGGCGAACCTGGACATCACCGAACGCCGCGTCCCACAGGATGGGCGCATCCGCATCCGCTACCGCGATTCCAACATCGACCTGCGCGTCTCCAGCCTCCCGACCCAGTTCGGCGAGAAGGTGACCTTGCGCGTGCTCGACTCCAATGCCGGCCCGAAGAGCCTCGACTGTCTGAACCTGGAACCGCGCGACTTGCACATCCTCCGGCAGGCGATCTCGCGACCTCAGGGGATGGTCCTCGTCACTGGCCCCACCGGCAGCGGCAAGACGACCACTCTCTACGCGATGATCACGGAGCTGATCTCTCCCACGCGCAACATCGTGACCATCGAGAACCCGATCGAGTATCAGATCCGCGGCGTCAACCAGGTCGAGATCAACGAGAAGCAGGGCCTGACCTTTGCCGAGACCCTGCGCTCCGTTCTGCGCCAGGACCCGGACATCATCCTCGTCGGCGAGATCCGCGACCGGGAAACCGCCGAGATCGCCGTGCGCGCCGCGCAGACGGGCCACTTGGTGCTCAGCACCCTGCATACCAACGACGCGGTCGCCACCGTGTATCGCCTCATGGACCTCGGCATCGACCCGTTCCTCATCGCCTCCTCCGTTCACGTGGTCGTCGCCCAGCGTCTGGTGCGCAAGATCTGCGAGAAGTGCGCGGAGGTCTACCAACCGGACCCCGTGGCGCTGCAATCGCTCGGCGTCCCTGTCACCGGCCACGAGTACCGGCAAGGGGTCGGGTGCTCGGTCTGCCGCAAGCTCGGCTACGCGGGCCGCGAGGCCGTCTACGAGACGATGTCGATCACTCCCATGCTGGCCAAGATGATCGAATCCCGGACCCCGGAGAGCTCACTCCGCGTCCAGGCGCGCGACGACGGCATGCGACTACTGGCGGAGAACGCCGCGCTGAAGGTCCTCAATGGCGTCACCACTACCGAGGAGGTCTTGCGCGCCGTCGACATCGCAGAGGAGCGCATGTGCTGCTCGGTGTGCAATCACGTCATCGAGCAGATGTTCTCGGTCTGCCCGAACTGCTCCACGCCGCTGCGCTGTGAGTGCACCAAGTGCGGCAAGCGGCTGCAGAAGGAATGGCAGGCGTGCCCCTACTGCGCCACGCCCCAGGTAGCCCCGACTCCGCCGCGCTCGTCGACCGCCGCCGCGCCTGCGACGGAGGCGCCCGCAGCCCTTCCGCCCGCCGAGCCCGCCGAGCCCGCCGTCGCCCCTCCCCGCCGGTGGCGCGCCCTGGTCGTCGATGACGAGCGCGATTTCTGCTTCCTGATGAAGATCTTCCTCGAACGCAGTGGCATGCCCATCGACGTCGAGACCGCCGAGAGCGGAGCAGACGCGCTCGAGCGCGCCGCTGCGGGGGAGCCGGACGTCATCCTGCTCGACGTGATGATGCCCGAGATGGACGGCTTCGAAGTCTGCCGTCAGCTGCGCGCCAACGTGCGCACGGCATTCATCCCGATTCTGATGTTGACCGCCCTCGACGACGCCCCCAACCGCACACGCGGCTACCTGGCGGGCACCGACGACTACATCGCAAAGCCGTTCGACCGCACCGAGCTGCTCGCCCGGGTTCGCCGCGTGCTCCAGCGATCGTACGGGCCTGTGCTCGACGAGAGCTCTGTCACCGGGCCCAATGGCAGCCACGCCGGAGACGGCGGCCTTCGCGGCGCGGTACAGATCGAAGCGAGCTGAGCCGCCCCCGCCCGCTGCCGCAACGGGCCCTGTTTTTCAACGCGGTTACTACTAGCCCGCTCGCGACGCGGCCACCGGCGGCAGGCGCACGATCACTTGCATCCCGGCCCGATCGTGAGAGACCGACACGGTTCCACCGTGCAGGGCCGCCACCTCGCGCATCAGCTCGATCTCGAGTCCCTGATCGTCGAGCAGCAACTGGTCCTCCGACCCCACCTCTCGCGCCGCCGCCGTGCTCAGACACAGCTCCGCGCTCGCTCCGCAGAGCCGCGGCACGACCCGCACCAGAGAGTCGTCCCGGGTCGCGCGCAGACTCTCGCGCAGCAGACAACGCAGGGCCCGCGCCAGCATCCAGGCGTCGGCTCGGATCGGAACCGGCGCACCGCGCTCGCACTTCACCCGGCCGAGGCTCCCCTCCAACACCGGTTGCAACTGCTCCAGCGCCCCGTCGACGACATCGTGCCAGTCGCACTCCGCCGCAGCGCAGTCGAGTCGTCCGCGGCGCAGGTCGTGCAGCAGGGCGAACTCGTCCAGGACCTGAATCGAACGGTGCGCATTGACGCGCAGCCGTACGCTGAACTCGTCGCGCTCAGCCGCACCGGCGCCGGAAAGCATCTCCGCGTACGACAGGACCACCCCGAGTGGATTCTTCAAGTCGTGGATGAGACGGGACAGCAGGTCCTCGCCGTCGCTCGATCGCCTCGGTGCGCGCGTCGACCCCGCCGCACCACCGATTCGGCGTCGCCCCCTTCCGGCCATGCGGTTGCCGAATGCAATGATCAGGCCAGCAGAGGGCTGACGGAACGGCCGCCAAAAGGTCCCGCAGCAGCTGGTGAAACCCCCTGCTGCGAGTGTCGAGTTCGCGTGGGATGCGGTCGCCCCGGCTCTCGAAATGACGCCTTCATTCCAATGGCGGGCGGTTTTCGGTACAGTCGGATGCCTATGAAGAAGGTGCTGATCACCGGCATCGCGGGCGGTCAGGGCCGGCTCGTCGCGAGGAAGCTGCTGGCGCGCCGCGAGCGCTATCGGGTGCACGGGGTGGATCGGGTGGCGTGGAAGGGACGTCCGGCGCGCGTCGCCCTTTCGATCGCCGACGTGCGCAAGAAGAAGTTCGAGGACGTGATCCGGCGCGAGCGACCCGATGCGATCGTGCACCTGGCCGCCATTCGGCACTTCAGCACCCATCCCGCCGTCCGCCACGAGGTCAACGTCAACGGCACCAAGCGACTGATCGAGTTCGCCGTCTCTCACGGCGTCAAGAACGTCGTCGTCTGCTCCAGCTCCTACGTCTACGGGGCACTGCCGGAGAACCCGTACTACATGGACGAGAGCTTCCCGCTCAGCGTGAGCCGAACCTATCCGGAGGTTCGCGACCTGTCCGAGATGGACATGCTGGCGAGCGCCTACCTCTGGGAGTTTCCCGAGACGGCGATCGCCGTCCTGCGTCCGGTCAACGTTCTGGGGTACCACGTGCACAGCGCGATCGGCCGTTATCTGCGCAGCGACTACGTACCCACCCTGCTCGGCTTCGACCCGATGATGCAATTCATCCACGAGGACGATCTCGCCGAGGTGATCGTGCTGGCGATCGAACGCAACACGCGCGGGGTTTTCAACGTCGTCGGCCCCGCTGCCGTCCCGCTGCACGTCGCCATCAAGGAGATCGGCGGCCGCGCCCTGCCCCTGCCGGAGATCCTCCTGAAGGGCGCGATCCGCCGGCTGTTTCGCTGGGGGCTCTATCCCTTCCCCTCGGGGGCCATGGATTTCATCAAGTACCAGTGCACCTTGGACGGCGGGCGCTTGCGGGAAGCGACGGGATTCGAGCCCCGCTTCTCCCTGGCGGAGACCTTCGCCGCGGCGAGGGTTTGAGAGGCGGCAGGAGGCGTGATGGCCGCAAGCATCGAATCCTTGCAAGAGCGCCGGCTCGTTCGTGCGCGTCGGCGCTCACCGCGGGCGCAGCGGTCTGCGGCGCCGGCGGTCGCGGCAGTGAGGCCCGCGCCGCCGACCGGTCCGTGGGAGCTTCTGCTCGAAGCGGGCCGTCAAGCCTGGCAGCGGCTGAATCCCGACGTCGTCACGTCGATCAACGTGGAGATCGCGCAGCGCATGCGCCGCATCCCGACCCGGCTGAACCGCTACGGGTACGATCCCTGGGGCTTCAACGCCGACGTCGCCCGCCGTGCCCTGGTCGCCACCACTCTCCTCTACCGCTACTACTTCCGCGTCGACACGCACGGTATCGAGAACCTGCCCGGCGGCCGCGTCATGGTGATCGGCAACCACGCAGGGCAGGTCGCGCTGGACGCCGCCATGATCGGGACCGCGGCGTTCGTGGAGCACGAGCCGCCGCGCATTCTGCGCGGCATGGGCGAGTACTGGCTTCCCACGGTGCCCTTCGTCAACCAGCTGATGAGTCGCACCGGCTCGGTGGTCGGTACACCGAAGAACTGCATTGATCTCTTGCGCAACGAGGAAGCGGTGATCGCCTTCCCCGAGGGCGTGCGGGGCATGAACAAGCTGTTCAGCGAGCGCTATCGCCTGCAGCGCTTCGGCTCCGGCTTCATGCGCCTTTCGCTGGCGACGGATACGCCCATCGTGCCGGTGGCTGTGATCGGCTCCGAGGAGCAGGCGCCGGGAATCGCCAACCTGGAATCGCTCGGCCGCCTGCTCGGCATGCCGGCCTTCCCCGTCACCCTGACCTGGCCCTGGCTCGGCCCCCTGGGTCTGATGCCGCTTCCGGTCAAGTACCGGATCTACTTCGGCAAACCCTTGCGCTTCAAGGGCGACCCGGACGATGAGGACGAGGTGATCGCGAGAAAGGTCGACAAGGTCAAGAAGACGATTCAGTCCATGCTCGACCAAGGGCTTCGGGAGCGGCCGGGGATCTTTTTCTGAGGATCGCGCCGGGCTCTCGACGCGGATCCTTTTGGCTGCCGATCAGGACGCGTTCATGAACCGCACTCCAGCTCCTGGCAATCCACCGCCGCACGGTGAGAGGAACGGCTCTTTCGGCGAAGACGCCGCCCTCCGCTACGACCGCTGGTTCGAGACACCGGCCGGCTCGCTGGCGAAGCACCTGCAGACCCGGTTGCTCCTCAGCCTCCTCGATCCCCAGTGGGGCGAGTCCGCTCTCGACGTCGGCTGCGGCACCGGCGAGACGATGCAGGTGCTCGCCGACACCGGCGCGCGCGTGACCGGGGTGGACCACTCTGCCGCGATGCTGCGGGTTGCCGCCGGCAAGCTGCCGGGCGCGCGTCTGATTTGCGGCAACGCCTGCGCCCTGCCCTTCCCCGACGCCAGCTTCGACGTGGCGATCATGAATACGACGCTGGAGTTTCTGCCGCACCCGGCCACGGCGGTCGCCGAGCTGGTGCGCGTGGCGCGGCGCCGCGTCTACGTTGGCGTCCTCAACCGATGGTCCGTGCTCGGCGTCCGGCGCCGTCTGGAGGCGCACCGCGCGCCCACCGTGTACCGCGACGCCTGCTTCTATCCGCTGCCCGAGGTGATCCGCCTGCTGGCCCGCGCCGGCACCGTGCGCTGGCGCTGGGCGGGGGTGCCGCACTTTCCCAACCGCCTCTGCCGGAGGTCCGTCGTGCGGCGCCTGGCGGGAAGCGTCGCGGGCTGGCCCAACCCGTTCGCCAGCTACCTCGGTTGCGCCGCCGACATCGAGCGCATGCAGCTCATCCGCAGCGTTCCCAGCAGACGCTTCCGGGCACTCCCCACGGCCGACACCGCCATCGCGCGAGTCGCCATCGCCGATCTCGACGTCGACCTTCTCTCCGCGGCGTCCGACTACGACTGACCCGCACTTCCGACCGGCTTCCGGCCGCGCGCAAGGCGAAGCGACGGGCCCCATCCACCGGCGGGGTGAGGACGGCCGTTTTCGGGTGGGTTGTTTCCGGCACCCGGGCGCGGGCATAATGTGCCGCCGCGGGGCAAACGGACATGGCGCACAATCCGACCAGGCACAAGCAGCTCGACCGGGCCATCGACGCGGTGCTGGCCAGCTACGACGGGCCGGAGGAGATCAACAGCCTGGAGAGCGCCGCTCTCCCCAACAAGCGCGCCGTGATCGACGCTTTCAATCACCTCAAGCCGGCCGTCTATCTCGGCTTCTACAGCACGCGCTCGCTGAACCGGGACAACCTTCGCCACACCATCGCCGAGCACCTCTACCCGGCCTACGAGATCCTGGTCGAGCAGACCTCCCGCGCCCTGAGTTACGAGCAGCAGGTGGGCCGCGCGCCGCAAAACCGGGGCCCGGAGTGGAGCGAGGAGGTCGTTCTCCGCCTGTTCCACGCCCTGCCGGAGCTGCGCCGGGTTCTGAACACCGACGTGCTCGCCGCCTACGACGGCGATCCGGCCGCCAAGAGTGTCGAGGAAGTGGTCTTCAGCTACCCCGCCATGGAGGCGATCACCGCCCACCGCATCGCACACGTCCTCTACCTCGAGCAGGTGCCGATGATCCCCCGCATCATCTCGGAGCACGCCCACGGAGAGACCGGGATCGACATCCATCCCGGTGCCAGAATCGGCGAGCGCTTTTTCATCGACCACGGCACCGGCGTGGTCATCGGCGAGACCACCGTGATCGGCAGCAACGTCAAGATCTACCAGGGGGTCACCCTCGGCGCGCTCAGCATCCCGCGCAGCGAGCAGGCGGATGCTCGGCGCGACCGCAAGCGCCACCCGACGATCGAGGACCACGTGACCATCTACTCCGGCGCCACCATCCTCGGCGGCGACACCGTGATCGGCACGGGCTCGGTCATCGGCGGCAACGTCTGGCTGGTCGAGTCGGTGCCCCCGCATTCGAAGATCAGCTACGCGCCTGGCAACGCCCGCCGCTGATCGCGGCGCCGGTCCCTGCGGCGCCGGCCAGTCCCGCCCGATCGCGAACGGGACCCCCGGGCGTCACCTCCAGGCCAGCGCCTGGATCTCGGTGTACTCGTCCAGACCCCAGCGCCCGCCTTCGCGACCGATGCCGCTCTCCTTGAAGCCGCCGAACGGGAGATGGACGAGGTTCAAGGCGCTGTTGATGTTGAGCGTCCCGGTGCGGATCCGCTTCGCCACCTCGAGGGCCCGGGCGGTGTCCTGGCCGTAGATGGCGCCGCCGAGCCCGAACGACGAGTCGTTGGCGATGCGGATCGCCTCCTCCACGTCGGCGAACGGCAAGATCGACAGCACCGGTCCGAAGATCTCCTCGCGGGCGATGCGCATGTCGTTGCGTACGGCGCCGAAGACGGTCGGCTGCAGGAAGTAACCGCGATCCAGATCCGGCGGACGGCCGCCGCCGGTAGCGAGAACGGCTCCCTCCTGCCTGCCGGAGGCGATGTACTCCTCGACCTTCTGGCGTCGCTCCTCGCGGATCAGAGGGCCGAGCATGACCGACGGGTCGGCGGGATCGCCGACCTTGACGAAGCTGCTGACGAAGTTGCTGACCCTCTCCACCAGACCGTCGTGCTTGGCCTTGGGGACCAGGACCCGCGTGCACATGGCGCAGCCCTGGCCGGCGTGGAAGAAGGCCGGTCCCGCCGTGTACGGAGCGACCTGGTCCAGGTCCACGTCGTCGAGCAGGATCGCGGCGGACTTTCCGCCCAGCTCCAGATGCACGCGCTTCAAGGTCGGTGCCGCCGCCGCCATGATGCGCTTGCCGGTCGCCACGCTGCCGGTGAAGCTGATCTTGTCTACCAGCGGACTCTCGACCAGCCGCGCGCCGAGCTCCGGACGATCCCCGGTAACGACGTTGAACACCCCGGCCGGCAGGTCGCATTCCTCGATCGCCTCGGCGATCAACAGATCGATCAGCGGAGCGTACGGCGACGGCTTGATCACCATGGTGCAGCCCGCCGCCAGAGCCGGTCCGATCTTCTGGATGGTGACGAAGAACGGAAAGTTCCAGGTCGGGATGAGCCCGCACACCCCGACCGGCTGATGATACACCATCGAGTTGTTGACCTGCGTCCCCATCGGCGTCTGGCTGACCAGGACGGGAAGCATCTGCTCGAACTCGTAGCGGCGGGCCAGATCGGCGTAGTTGGCGAGCAGCTCGAACGGCGTGTCGAGCTGGATCGGGAGGCCGATGAACTCCGCCGCCGCCATCGTCACCAGCAGCTCCCGCAGCTCTTCCTTGCGCTTCTCGAGCGCCTGCGCCAGGCGCTCGAGAAGCCGCGACCGATCGAGCGGCGACGTGCGCCGCCACGGGCCTTCGTCGAAGGCGCGGCGAGCCGCCTCGATGGCCCTCTGGAGATCCGCCGTCGATCCGTTCGGCGCCCGCGCGATCACCTGCTCGGTCGCGGGGTTGACGACGTCGTAGGTCTCGCCGCCCGCCGCCTCCGACCAGCGGCCATCGATGTAGAGCCTGTAGTCCCGCGCCGAACCTCCTCGCGATACTGCTGCCACGCTCCCGCTCCTTTCCTCGCCTGTCGCCCCGGACCGGCGAGGCGCCGGCCCCGGTCGCTCGAGATCTTCAGAACATGCACGAGCGGCGGTCGACAATGCAACCGGCGAAGGCCGCGTTGCGCCGAGAACAAAGCCACGTTATGGGCGAGCAGAGGAGTTCCCCGATGCGAGACCGCACCGCGCCGCCATGGCGCAACCTGAACCTGTTCGCTCCATCCGACGAGCACCGAATGCTCGGCGAGACCCTCGACGACTTCGTCGCCCGCGAGGTCGAGCCGCAGGCCGCCTCGCACGACCGCGAGGAGCGCTTCAACCTGGCGCTGTTCCGGCGCGCCGGCGAGCTCGGCCTGCTCGGCATCACCGTCGCCGAGGAGGACGGCGGGGCCGGGCTCGACGCCGTCGCCGCCGTGATGGTCCACGAGGCCCTGTCCACTGCCGACCCGGGATTCGCCCTCGCCTACCTGGCCCACAGCATCCTGTTCGTGAACAACTTCTACCACAACGCCTCCGCCGCGCAGCGGGGCCCGATCCTGCCGCGCGTTCTCTCCGGAGAATGGGTCGGCGGCATGTGCATGACGGAGCCGGAGGTCGGCACCGACGTGCTCGGCATGCGCACCACGGCGCGCCGCGATGGCGATCACTACGTCCTGAACGGACGCAAGACCTTCATCACCAACGGCGCCCTCGACGACTCGACGCTGGGGGACGTGTTTCTGGTCTACGCGCGAACCGGCGAACGCGACCTCACCACGCTGCTGGTCGAGAAGGGTTACCCGGGATTCTCCCTGGGGCAGCGCTGGAAGGACAAGCTCGGGGTCCGCGCCTCGACTACGGCCGAACTGGTCTTCGAGAACACGCCGGTCCCCGTCGACCACCGGCTCGGCAACGAGGGGGAGAGCCTCACGCACATGATGCGCAATCTCGAGATCGAGCGCCTGACGCTGGCCGCGATGTCGCTCGGCATCGCCCTGCGCAGCCTGCAGGTGATGGTCGACTACGCCAACCAGCGCCACAGCTTCGGCGTGCCGATCCGCGAGCACGGCCAGATCCAACGCCACATCGCCGAGTCGTACGCCGAGTTCAGGGCCGCGCGCTGCTACGTGTACGACACCGCACGGCGCCTCGATCTGCGTACGCACGGCAACCGCCTGGACGCCGACGGCGCGAAGCTCTTCACCTCCCGCATCGCCAAGGGCATCGCCGATCGCGCGATCCAGGTCCTCGGCGGATACGGCTACATGGGCGAGTATGTCGTCGAGCGTCTGTGGCGCGACGCCAAGCTGCTGGAGATCGGCGGTGGCACCCTCGAGGCGCACCAGAAGAACATCACCAAGGACCTGTCGCGCGACCTGGGCGCGCTGCGTCGATGAGCGTGGCGCGAGCAAGAGTCGCCCGTCCGGAACGGCCAATCAGACGGTCGCTTCGCCGCTCGAGCTTCGACTCGTGACCGGCACGGTGCACACCTCCCGTCATCACGTCCGGGTCAACGACGTCGACGCCTTCGGCGACCTCGCCGCAACCGCTCTGCTCGGTCTTCTTCAGCAGAGCGCGTCGGACGCCTCGGCGGCGATCGGCTTCGACGTCGACTGGTACGAACGCCAGGGCGCTCTGTGGGTCGTCCGCCGTACCGCCGTCGACATCTCGGCCGCGCCCCGCTATGGCGACGACCTCGTCGTCCGCACCTGGGTGGACGACATCCGGCGCGTGCGCTCGCAGCGGCAGTACGAGGTGGCGCGAGCGAGCGACGGCGCGCTCGCCGCCCGCGCCTGCAGCGACTGGGTCTACGTCGACGCCGCTCGAGGAACCCTCCTGCGACCCCCGGACGAGCTACAGCGGGCGCTCATGCCGGGCGGCGTGGTGGCGCACCGGCGCCCGCCGCGGCTCGCCGCCACCCCGCCCGCCGGCGCCTTTCGCGCCCGGCGGCGCGTCGAGATGGCGGACATCGACACGGCGGCGCACGTCAACAACGCGCGCTATGCCGCCTACGTGGAGCAGGCGCTCTGGGATGCCCTGGCCGCGCACGGCTGGCCGATCGATCCGTCGACCGCCGCGGCGCGGCCGCGCGCGTGCCGCTACGACCTCGAGTACCTCGAGTCGGCGCTCTACGGAGAGCATCTCGACGCTGCGGTCTGGTTCCCGTCCGCGTCGGATACGGGCTTCGAATGCGCCTGCCTCCTGCGGCGCGGAGACACCGCCATCCTGCGCGCCTCGAGCAGCTGGCGGTGGAGCGACGGGCCCATGCCGGAACCGCTGCGCCGAACGCTGGCGACGCCGGGGACGTGAGCAGCGCCAGACACCGGCGCCCGCTACCGGCGCCAACGTTCCGGCCGGCTCGTCCTCAACCGAGCGCCGCGGCGAGGAAGTCCTTCAGATCGAACGGCTTGGACACGCAGGCGTCGGCCCCGATGCGGCGGGCAAACGACAGCCCCGCCTCTCCGGCGGCACCAGAGAGCGCGATGATGCGAACGTCTGCGCCGGTCCTCCAGAACGGTCGCAGCTCCCGGCGGTAGTGGCGCACCCGGCGCAGCACCTCGTACCCGTTCATCCCCGGCATGTAGAGATCGAGCACGATCAGGTCGAAGTGCTCGTCCTCCAACGCCTCCTCGACCAGCGCCCCGTCGTCGAGCTCCCGAACCACCCATCCGACACCGCGCAGAGCATCGGCGAGGATCAAGCGGATCGACGGCTCGTCGTCCACGACGAGGGCACGGCGCGACATGTGACCTCGCCTGCTACCCCCACCGCGCAAGCACAGGCGGGCCCGCGTACGGCGGGCCCGCCTCGTCGCGGATCGCAAGCTGCTGCACCGCGTTCTCGTTTCGATCGAGCCGGGTCGTCTCCGCCTCCCTCACCCCATGCGCGAGCCGCCCGTGCTCAGGCGACTTCCCACCGAAACGAGCTGGAAGTCCGGGTAGGCCTCATTGCCATGCTCGCCCATGTCCAGGCCTTCGACCTCCTCCTCCGGCGTGACGCGCAGGCCCATCGCCGCCTTGATGATGGCGAAGGCCACCAAGCCGATGCCCAGAGTGTAGGCGCCCACCGTGACGACGCCGACGGTCTGCGCCCAGAGCTGACCGAATCCGCCGCCGAAGAACAGGCCGTTCGCCGGCCCGCTCACCGGCGCCGCCGCGGCGTCCGCGAAGAGACCGATGGAGAGCGTTCCCCAGACGCCGTTGACGAGGTGCACCGACAGAGCGCCGACCGGGTCGTCCAGCCGCAGCCGGTCGAAGAAGAGCACCGCGACGACGACCAGGACACCGGCGATCAGACCGATGACCAGGGAGCTGCCGACGCTCACCCAGGCACAGGGGGCCGTGATCGCCACAAGGCCGGCCAGGCAGCCGTTCAGAATCATCGACAGATCCGG
Source organism: uncultured bacterium (assembly GCA_963721115.1). GTDB lineage: Bacteria > Desulfobacterota > Binatia > HRBIN30 > CADEER01 > CAVRIA01. The sequence continues at coordinate 1,234,724 of CAVRIA010000004.1, read as the reverse complement.
CTTGCCGAGCAACACGATGGCCGCAATCAGAGCGCTGATCGAAGCGGCGGCGGCGGCCGTATTGGTGGTCACGCAGATGTGTGCGATGGCGCTCGGGTCGGCTGCCATCGTGCTGCCGGGATTGAATCCGAACCAGCCGAGCCAGAGGACGAACACGCCGATCGTCGCCGAGGTCATGCTATGGCCCGGGATCGGCGTGACCCTGCCTTCCGAGTTGTACTTGCCGATGCGGGGTCCGAGCATCAGGATGCCCGCGAGCGCCGCCCACCCACCGACCGAGTGCACGACGGTGGAGCCGGCGAAATCCCAGAAGTTGAGATTCGCCAGCCAGCCGCCGCCCCAGATCCAGTGGCCGGTGACCGGATACATGATGCCGACGATGACGAAGGAGAATACGACGAAGGACAGGAACTTGATCCGCTCGGCGACGGCACCGGACACGATGGTCGCCGCCGTTCCGGCGAAGACGAGCTGGAAGAAGAACTTCGCCCAGACCGGGACCGTGGCCCATGCGATGGCGCCGTAGACGCCGCGGTACGCGTCGCCCGTCGCCGGGCTGTTGTCCATCCCGCCGACGAAGAACAGCCCGTGCGTGCCGACAAAGCCGTTTCCGTCGCCGAACATCAGGCCCCACCCGAGGATGAGGAACGCCAGGGAGGAAACGGAGAAGACGATGAAATTCTTGGCCAGGATGTTGACCGCGTTCTTGGCCCGACACAGGCCGCTCTCCACCATGGCGAAGCCGAGGTTCATGAAGAACACCAGCATTCCGGTGATGAGCGTCCACATCGTGTCCGCGATCACCTTCGGCGTCGCCAGCAGCTCCTTGATCTGGTCCGGAGTGGGGGCTCCCGTCTGCGCCCAAAGTCGTGACGCGGTGCCCAGCACCACTGCCGCCGCGACAATCGCCACGGCGGAGAGGCCGGCGGCCCTCCCAAATCGAACTCTCCTGCTACGTCTCATCGAATCACCCTCCTCGCTCTCTGAAGGCATGCTTGATTGCACGCCGGTCCCACGTGTCCCCGGACTCGAAACAGCCGAAGGGCCCGCGTGCATGATCGCCCGCACACGGAGCCCGTCGTCCGACCGCCGCGCGTTGGCGCTGCTGCAGCGCCAACGCGTCGGCGGTCGGCTTCGCCTGACGATGGATCAAACGGCCTCGGCACCTCGTTCCCCGGTGCGGATTCGAACCACCTCCTCCACCGGCAGCACGAAGATCTTTCCATCTCCGATACGCCCCGTCTTGCCCGTCGTCTCGATGACGCGACAGGCGGTAGCGGCGTCCTTGTCGTCGACCAGGAGCTCGATCTTGATCTTGGGGAGGAAATCGACGACGTACTCCGCCCCGCGATAGAGCTCTGTATGGCCCTTCTGACGGCCGAATCCCTTCACCTCGGACACGGTCATGCCCTGGATCCCCTCGCGGGCCAGTGCTTCCTTGACCTCGTCCAGCTTGAAGGGCTTGATGATCGCTTCGATTTTCTTCATGCCGATTCCTCCGTCGCTCTTCAATCAGGTCTTCAGAACGCTACGATGAATTCCGAGCGGATGAGGTCCTGGCCGTTGACCGGCGTCCCGCCGCCGTTGACCCCCGACGTGCCGCGCTGCGGGAAGACCGCGCCGCTCGCCTCGTCGTGCCGATACTCGGCCCGCACCGTGACGTGGTCTGTCAACGCGTACGAGACGGTCGGTGTCAGTTCCCAGTACGTCGTGCGTGCGAAACCCGTCTGTGTCCCGTCGGGATCGTCGAACCACTCGGCGCGCAACGCGAACTTGAGCTCCGGCGTGACGTTGACCGTCGCGTAGGCAGCGAGGCCGTACCAGTTGGCACTGCTCGTCCCCGTGCCGCTGCCGTTCGGCACGGCGTTGCTGTCATTGGCCCACGTGCCGTCGAGGGCGAAGCCCAGCAGCTCGATCGGCTGATAAGCGACGTTGGCCGTCACCACCGAGCGCAGCGAACCGGCGCCGGCCCCGCCCGCTGAGGTCGGATTGTTCTCCGAGCCGACCGTCCAGGCGATGTAGCTCGACAGATTGTCGAGCGGCGCGATGCTCAGGCCGCCGAGCAGCGTCTTGCCGCTGTTGTTGTCCTTGACTTTGTCCCAGCCGTTCACGACGCCGAGGTCCAGCGAGACCATGTCGATGATGGGAATGTTGAAGAGCACGCCGGTGTGCGTGAAGGGGATCGAGTAACCGAACAGATACGACGTGGAGATGTTGTCGTTGAACGCGTTGTACGTCGGGATGATCTCGTAGCCGAGCAGGGTGATGAACTTACCGCCCTTGACCGAGATCTTGTCCGCACCCGGCAGCCCGAACGGCAGCTTGTAGGTGCCCCAGGCTTCGCGGATCTCGACTTCACAGCTGCCGCTGTTGCCGCACAGGTTGGTGGAGGTGCCCCGTGAATTCGAGCCGCCCCAGCGCGATGCGATCGCCTCGGCCGTCGTGCCGAAGTCCAGGACGAGGTTGAAGCCCCAGTTCTCATCTTCGCGCAGGCGTTCGAAGAACAGGCTCGCCTGCCGCACATCGAACGTGTTGTTTTTGAAGTTGAACGTGCTGAGCGGGGTGTCCCCGGGGTTGTTGAAGTTGTAGTTGTAGTCGAACATCCCCATGGCGTGGATGTCGACCCCGGTTGCCGCGTCGATGCTTTTCCCCTGGTCCTCGACCTTCTTCTCCACCGCATCCAGTCGCTCCCCGATGGTCTGCGCGACTCCCAGCCTGGGAAGCATCATGCCGAGCGCCATCGTCAGTCCCACCGAGAACAACAGTCTTCGATCGTTTCCCATTTGCCCTCCTCCGTGCGTGTTGAAGGTTGTGCCGGGTGCGCCGGCTTGGCCCCGGGGGACAGCAATGCCGGTGCCATGCGCCCTAGAGGTCACAGGGCATTCAAAGCGAGGGAAATGGGGCTCTTTCCGCGGGTTCCCCATGCCTAGTTTTTGAGCAGCGGGCCCGGGTTTTGTGCACGGACGAGGCACGCTCCACGTGCCGGCAGAGCCCGCGATCCGTGCGGGCGGGTGCTCACTCGCCGATCGCGTATCCCTCCCAACGCGCGACCACCACGGCGCCGACGGTGTCGCTCCAGACGTTGACGCTCGTTCGGCACATGTCGAGAACGCGGTCGACGGCGAGAATGAGGCCCACCCCCTCGATGGGCAGGCCGACCGAGCGCAGCACGATCACGATCATGACCAGCCCCGCCATCGGGATGCCGGCGGCCCCGATCGACGCCAGCAGGGCGGTCACGAAGACCAGCACCTGCTGCTGAATGCCGAGGGAGATGCCGTAGACCTGGGCGATGAAGATCGCCGCCACGCACTCGTAAAGGGCGGTGCCGTCCATGTTGACGGTGGCGCCGAGAGGCAGGACGAAGGAGCCGACCTGATTGGGCACGCCGCCGCGCCTCTCCACACACTCGAGCGTCAGCGGCAGGGTGGCCGAGCTCGAGGCGGTGGAGAACGCCGTCGCCAACGCCGGCGCAACGGCGCGCGCATACGCCATCGGCCGCACCCGCCCGAAGACGAGCAGCACCAGAGGCAGCGTGACCAGGGCGTGCAGTGCCAGGCTGAGGATGACGGTCAACATGTACTCGAGCAGGGGCGGAAAGGCGGCGAAGCCCGTCGTCCCGACGATCTTCGCCATGAGGCCAAACACACCGAACGGCGCCAGGCGGATCACGAAGTCGGTGATGAGCATCATCAGGTCGAAGAGGGCGTTCACGAGGTCGACGATGACGCGGCGGCCGGGATCCGGCAGGCGGTTGGTGAACAGACCGACCAGGAGGGCGAAGAAGATGATCGCCAGCACGTTCCCGCTCGCCATCGCCGCGATCGGGTTGTCCGGGATGATGCCGAGCAGAGTCTGGCCCAGCGTCTCCACACCGAGATTGATCCCCTCCGGCGTCGCGCTCAGCGGCAAGCTGGCCCCGACTCCGGGGCGAATCAGATTCACCGCCACCAGGCCGGCCAGAATGGCCGCGCCGCTGGTCGCCATGTAGTACACGAACGCTTTGAGACCGAGCCGCCCGACGCGTGACGCGTCTCCCAGGCCGGTGGTGCCGACCACCAGGGAAGAGAAGATCAGCGGCACGATCACCATGCGCAGGAGGCGGATGAAGACGTCTCCCAGCGGGGCGACGTACCGAACCCGGTCCCCCAGCAGCCAGCCGGCCAGCCCCCCCACCGCCATCGCGGCGAGGATCTGCCAGTGCAACTGCCTGTACCAGGCCTGCCCGCCGCCGCCCATCGCGGCCGTCCTTACCACAGTCGGGCGCCGCCCGGGAGCGGCCGAGGAGGAAACTCGCTATCTTGGAGTCGACGCCGGCTTCGAGACGTCCTGCTCGGGCTTGGCGTCCTCGTCGGGGCGAAACTCGTACGCGCCCATGTCGCAGCGCGCGCGTCCCGTACCCTTGCCGTCCACGGGGCGCTCCACGCCCCGCTCGTCCGCCTTGGCACAGGCTCCCTTGCCGCTGCCGGGCGTCCGAGGGCTGCCTGCGTCGACGGCGGGGCTGCCCGCTCGCAGGGCGCGGGTACGCGTCGGGCCGCCGTTGCTCGCCAGCGCCTCCAGGTGGGGATCCACCTCTTTCAGGTCGCCCTTGCCCTTTCCCGTGATCGAGCAGCCGCTGATGTTCTGGACGAGGTCGTACCCCCGCGAGATGATCTCACCCGAGCAGTCCGGACTCTTGCCGTCCAGGTCGTGGTTGTCGGCGACGATCGAGTTCGACGCGGTCAGCATTCCTCCCACGTCATTGCAGATACCGCCGCCGTGTCCGGCGTCGCCGCCGCTGGCGGCGCGGTTGGAGGCGATCGTGACGTTGTTCATGGTGACGCTGTTTGCGTCGCCGTTCCACAGCCCACCGCCGGAGTCAGTGGCGGCATTGCCGCTCAGCGTCACGTTGGTGAGCGCCAGCGTGCCCAGGTTCAGAATGCCGCCGCCGCGCAGAGAGGAGTTCTCGTCGATCGTGCTGTCGACCACCAGAACGTGGCCGCCGACGTTGTCGATCCCGCCGCCGACATCGTTTGCCGTGTTGCCGCTGATCGAGGTCGCGACAACGGTCAGCTTGTCCCGATTCTCGATGCCGCCGCCCTTGTCGGTCGACGACACGTTCTCCAGGATCGCCCCGTTCGCGACCTCGGCCTTTCCGAGGTTGATCAGCCCTCCCCCGGCGCCGTCGGCGCGGTTGTGCTCGAGCCGAACATGGTTCAGCTGCAGATCTCCCTCGTTGTGAATTCCCCCGCCGCGACCTCCCGGCGTCAGGGGCAGGGCGACGGCCACGTTGTCGCTCACCACCGCGTCGGTCAGGGTGAGGCGCCCGCCGTTGAAGATCCCGCCGCCGTCCTCTCCGTCGGGCGACTTTCCGTTGCGCACCGTCACGTCCGAGATGTCGACCTGCGCCTCGTGGTGGATCTCGAACACGCGGTCGAGCTTGCCGCCGTCGACGATCGTCTTCGCCGCCCCGCCGCCGCTGATCGTCAGCTCGCCGAGGACGTCGAGGTCGCCCGCTTCGGCGGACGCGTTCTCCGCCGGCGCGATGGTCAGGGCGTACGTGCCCGCCACGAGCACGATGCGGTCCGGTCCGGGTCGCGCGTTCGACTCCTGCACCGCCGCTCGCAGCGTGCACGTACCCGACTTGGTTGCGCACGCGCCGTCACCGGGGTTCGCGTCGACACCGTCCGACGTGCTGTCGACCGTAAACGTCGCCGCAAACGACGGCGCCGCGCAAAGCAAGAGTAGAACCGCGCTCGAGATTCGGAGAACATGCATCACGACCAACTCCTCCCTTCACCCCTTCGCTATCGTTCCGAGCGCGGCATGTCCAACGCGGTACATCCCACGGCGGCCGCTCATCTAGAATCTCCAGAGGCAGCCGGAACCGCCGCCTCGGCAGGCAGCGGCGGCTTCCGGCGCCAGGCGCGCTCGCCCACCAGGCGCCGCAGGCTCTCCAGGAAGGTGTAGTACACTGGCGTCAGGTACAGGGTCACCAGCTGCGAGAAGAGCAACCCGCCCACCACCGCGAGGCCGAGCGGGCGCCGCGCCATGCCGCCGGCGCCGAGGCCGAGGGCGATCGGCAGAGCTCCGACCAGGGCCGCCATGGTCGTCATCATGATCGGGCGGAAGCGGATCACGCAGCCCTCGTAGATGGCGTCGATGGGTTTCTTGCCCTCGCCCCGCTGCGCCTCCAGGGCGAAGTCGATCTGCATGATCGCGTTCTTCTTCACGATGCCGATCAGCATGATCATGCCCACGAAGGCGTACACGTTGAGATCGATGCCGAAGAAGAGCAGCGTCAGCAGCGCCCCGAATCCCGCCGAGGGAAGACCGGAGAGGATGGTCAACGGGTGCACGAAGCTCTCGTAGAGAATGCCGAGAACGATGTAGATCACGGCGATGGCGGCCGCCAGCAGCAGCCACAGTCCCGACAGCGACGACTGAAACGCCTCCGCCGTCCCCTGGAAGCTGGTCGTGACCGAAGCCGGCAGCGTCTGTCGGGCTACCGCCTCCACTGCCTCCACCGCATCGCCGAGGGCCACCCCGGGAGCGAGATTGAACGAGAGGGTGACGGCGGGGAGTTGACCGGCATGGTTCACCGTGAGCGGGCCGACCCGTTCGCTGCGCCGCGACACCGCATCGAGCGGCACGAGTTGCCCGCTCGCGGAACGGACGTAGAGGAGGGAGAGCGCCGCCGGATCTCTCTGATAGCGGTCCTGCACGCCGAGGATCACCTTGTACTGATTGTTGGGCGCGTAGATGGTCGACACCCAGCGATCGCTGTAGGCATCGGCCAGGGCGGTCTCCACCTGCTCCGCGCTCACGCCCAGCTTCGACGCGTGGTCCCGGTCGATCGACACCTTGACCTCGGGATTGCGCAGCTGCAGATCGCTGGTGACGTCCTGCAGCTCCACCAGCCCGTGCAGGCGGCTCTCGAGCCGCTCGGCCGCAGCATAGAGCTCGTCCGTATTCGGGCTCTGCAGGGAGAACTGGTAGAGGCTCTTGGTGAGCTGACCGCCGATGCGAATGGTGGGCAGCGGCTGCATGTAGACGCGCATGCCGGGCACGACCGCCACTTTCCTCCGCAGCTCGCCGATCACCTGCGGAATGCTCGGCCGCTGGTCGGGGGGCTTCAGGTGGATGAACATTCGGCCCTGGTTGGAGGTGCTGCCGGTGCCGGCACTGGGACCGACGATCGTCGAGAAGAGCGTCCGCACGCTCGGATCGCGACGCACGATCTCCGCCACGGCGGTCTGGTGCTGCACCATGGCGTCGAACGAGGTCCCCTGTGCGGCCTCGGTGACCGCGAAGACGGCGCTCTGGTCCTCGTCCGGGATGAAGCCCTTGGGGATGTGCATGAACAGATAGGCGGTGGCGGCGAGAATGATCAGCGAGACGACGAGGGTCTCGGTGCGGTGGCGCAGCACGGCGCGCAGGCTGCGCTCGTAGACGCCGAGCATGGCGTCGAAGAAGCGCTCCGTCGTCCGATAGAAGCGGCCACGTCGCACCGCGCCGGGCGGGCGCAGGAAGCGGCTGCACAGCATGGGCGTGAAGGTCAGCGACACGAAGCCCGAGATGAGGATCGCCACGCAGATCGTCACCGCGAACTCGTGGAAGAGGCGGCCCAGGATGCCGGGGAGAAAGAGAACCGGCAGGAAGACCGCCGCCAGCGAGATCGTCATCGACACGATGGTGAAACCGATCTCCCTCGAGCCGTCGAGCGCCGCCGCCAGAGGGCGCTCGCCCTTTTCCATGTGTCGGACGATGTTCTCCAGCATCACGATGGCGTCGTCGACGACGAAGCCGATGGAGAGCGTCAGCGCCATGAGCGACAGATTGTCCAAGCTGTACCCCAGGGGCACCATGACGGCGAAGGTGCCGACGATGGACATCGGCAGCGCCAGGCTGGGTATGGCGGTAGCGGAGAAGTTGCGCAGGAAGAGAAAGATCACCAGGACGACCAGGACGAGGGCCGCAAGCATGGTGACCTTGACGTCGTTCACCGACGCCAGGATCGACTCGGAACGGTCGAAGAGGACGTGCAGATGCACCGAGGGGGGGAGCTGCTTCTCGAGGCTCGGGATGAGGTCCTTCACGGCGTTCGCCACCCCCACCGTATTGGTCCCCGGCTGGCGCTGCACGGCGAGGACGATGGCGCGCTGCAGGCCGTGCGCGTCGCCGTACCAGGACGCCGTCTTGTCGTCCTCGACGCCATCCTCGACGGTTCCGAGATCCGAAAGGCGGACCGGGGCGCCGTTGCGATAGGCGACGATCACCGGACGGAAGAGCGCCGCATCGGTGAGCTGCCCGGTGGCGCGCACGGTGAACGCCCGCTCCGCGCCGTACAGCGTGCCGGTCGGCATGTTGACGTTGGCGCTGCGCACGGCCTGCTCGACCTCGTCGATGCCGATTCCCCGGCTCGCCAGGGCGCGCGGATCGACGTCGACGCGCACGGCGTACTTCTGCGCTCCGAACACCTGCACCTGCGCCACGCCCGACACCATCGAGATGCGTTGAGCCATCATCGTGTCGCCGTACTCGTTGAGCTCGTACAGCGGCAGGGTCGGCGAGGTGAGGCCGATGTACAGGATGGGCTGGTCGGCCGGGTTGACGCGCCGGAACGTCGGCGGGTTCGGCATCCCCGGCGGCAGGAGGGGCGCGGCCTGACTGATCGCGGCCTGCACGTCCTGGGCCGCGGCGTCGATGTTGCGGTCGAGGTCGAACTGGAGCGTGACCTGCGTCGTGCCGAGGGAGTTGGTGGATGTCATCGACGCCAGCCCGGCAATGGTGGAGAACTGGCGCTCGAGTGGCGTGGCCACCGACGACGCCATGGTCTCCGGGCTCGTTCCCGGCAGGCTGGCGCTGACCAGCAGGGTCGGGAAGTCGACGTTCGGCAGGTCGCTGACCGGCAGCACCCGGTAGCCGAGGACGCCGAACAGCAGAATGGCGAGCATGATCAAGGTCGTGCCCACCGGGCGCCGGATGAAGAGCGCGGCGATGTTCACGAGGCGCTCCCCGGTGTCGCCGTCGCCTGCCCGCTCGCGGCCGGCGGGCTGCCCTGCTGTACCACCTGCACGCGCATGCCCGGCGCAAGGCGGAGTTGGCCGTCGGTGACCACCACCTCACCGGGCCGCAGCCCGCTGGCGACCACCGCACGCTGCCCGACCGTTTTCTGCACGTCGACCGGACGGTTCTGCACCGTATCGTCCGACTGCACGACGAACACGTACCGCCCGGTCTGTCCGGTCTGCACCGCCTCCGCCGGCACGACCACGACCCCCTCCTGGACGGAGAGGCGCAGGGTCACGTCGACGAACTGCCCCGGCCACAGGACCTCCGCGGGATTGGCGAACTGCCCCTTGAGCCGGATCGTTCCCGTCGTCGTGTCGACCGCGTTGTCGATGAAGGTCAGCTGTCCCGACTGGGGCGCGATCCCCGGGCTGTCCGCGGTCACCTGTAGACTCCCCGCCGCGGCGCGGCGCTGGATCTCGGGCAAGTCGTCCTGCGGCACCGCGAACTCCACGTAGACCGGTCGCAGCTCGTTGATCACCGCCAGCGTGGTGTCGTTGGACTTCACGACGTTGCCGCGGTCCACCAGCCGCTCGCCGATTCGGCCGTCGATCGGCGAATGGATGTAGCAGTACTCCAGGCGCAGCTTGGCGCTCTCGACCGCCGCCTCGTCTGCCGCCACGGCGGCGTGCAGCGACGAGACCTTCGTCTGCGCCGCATCGTTCTCCTCCTTGGAGGCGAACCCCTGCGCGAAGAGACGCGCCGCCCGCGCCGCCTCGACCTCGGCGTTGTTCATCTCCGACCGGTCGCGAGCGAGGTTCGCCTGCGCCTGCCGGAGGTCTGCCTGGAAAGGCCGTGGGTCGATGGTGAAGAGGAGATCGCCGCGGTGCACCGCCTGGCCCTCGTCGAAGTGGATCTCCGCCAGCTGGCCCTCGATCTGCGACTTGAGCGCCACCGTCCGGTACGCGCTCACCGTACCGATGGCGCGGATCTGCACCGGCACGTCGGCGCGCTCGACCGCGGCGACCCGCACCGGTACCGCCGGCACCGCCGCCGCATTCTCGCGCTCGGCATCGGACGGCGCCGAGCAGCCGAGGGCGAGAACGACGAGGCCGAGTAGCACCGCCGCCGGCCGGGCGCTCGGCGCGCGCCCATCGAGGGCGCTCGCCGACGCCGGTCAGCGTCGGTCGCTTCAGACCGATGAAAGACTGAGCGCATCCTTGGTTGGCGCATCCCGCGGTTCCCTCCCATTTAGAGCCCCGGAATCGACACAACAAGGTGGGCGCCAGCGCCGCGATCCCGGCCCAGTGTGCGAAATCGGCGCGGCCCCACGGGTTTCGCGGTCCCTTTGAGCCACAACGAAGCATGGCGGCCCAGATGAGCCATCTTCCTCCGAACGGATCGAGTCGATCTCCTCCGCACACGCGTCGACCGCCCGTGGCATGTGTCTTGAACATCCGCACGGGCAGTTGCCTGTCTGCTCGCCGGCCCGGCAAGCCTGATGGGCCAGCGACAAAACGGAGACGGAGTAGAAACCGAGATGACACAGAAGCGCAGAATGATCCCAGCCATCCTGATCACGGCCGCCCTGCTCGCGACGGTATCCGCGGCGGTCGCCTTCCCCAACCCGGTCCATCTCTTCGGAGGCGAGGAGGCGAAGCCCACGCCCACCGCCGTGCCGGCTCAACTGCCGCCGATCGCAGCCGGTGCGCCCGCCTCGTTCGCCGCGATCGCGCGCGCCGTCAAGCCCGCCGTGGTCAACGTGTCGACGACCCATACCGTTCACATGCAGGGCTTCTCGCAGCAGGGCCCTCGGCAGGGCCCCTTCGGCGAGCAGGATCCGTTCGGCGACTTCTTCAAGCACTTCTTCGGGCCGATGCCGCGCAATTATACGCAGCGCGCCCTCGGTTCCGGCGTCATCATCGACCCGAAGGGGTACATCGTCACCAACGCCCACGTCGTGAAGAACGCCGACAAGATCGTCATCAAGCTGGAGAACGACCGCGAGTTCGACGCCAAGGTCGTCGGGGTGGACGAGAAGACCGACGTCGCCCTCCTCAAAGGAACCCCGCCCGGGCCCCTCACCGCCGCCACGATGGGTGACTCCGACACGCTGCAGGTGGGCGACTGGGTCGTCGCCATCGGCAACCCGTTCGGCCTTTCCGAGACCGTCACCGCGGGCATCGTCAGCGCCAAGGGGCGCGTCATCGGCGCCGGACCGTACGACGACTTCATCCAGACCGACGCCTCCATCAACCCCGGAAACTCCGGTGGTCCGCTGCTCGACCTGCACGGCCAGGTGGTCGGTATCAACTCGGCCATCTACAGTCAGAGCGGCGGAAACATCGGTATCGGCTTCGCCATTCCGATCAATCTCGTCAAGCACGTCGTCGAGCAGCTCGAGGAGCACGGCAAGGTCGTCCGCGGCTGGCTCGGCGTGATGATCCAGGACGTCACTCCGGATCTCGCCAAGTCGTTCGGTCTGGAGAACGCCGAGGGGGCTCTGGTGGCCGACGTGACACCGAACAGCCCCGCTTCCGACGCGGGCTTCAAACGCGGTGACGTCATCTTGGACTTCAACGGTCGCCACGTCGACGAGTCGCATCGCCTTCCCGAGATCGTCGCCGATACGCCGATCGGCAAGAAGGTCGACGTGACTCGTGCTGCGAGAGGGGAAGAAGAAGACCCTGACCGTGAAGATCGCCGAAGTGCCGGCCAAGACCGCCGCCAGCGAGCAACGCAGCTCTGGCGATTGGGGTCTCACGGTGGCGGACATCACTCCGGAGATGGCCCAGCAGTACGACATCCAGGCCGGAAGCGGTGTCGTGATCACCGACGTGGACTCCGACAGTCCCGCCGCGGACGCCGGCCTGCGGCCGGGGGACGTCATCGCTCAGGTAGACCGCCACTCGGTGAGCAGCGTCGCCGAGTACCGTGACCAACTGTCCAAGCTCGGGAAGAAGCAGCAGCTCCTCCTCCTCGTCCAGCGCGGTGGGCAGAACTTCTTCGTCGTCCTGCGCCACTTGGAGTAGGCGCCTACCGGCCGGCGCGAGCGGCTTCTTTCCGTCGGGGCGGGTCCATCGGACCCGCCCCTTTTTTTCACACCCCGGCAGCCGAGCGTTTGCGCCCGGCCGGCGTCGTGGGCGAAAGTGAACGGCAAGCGACCTGGCGCCTCGACGGCGCACTGCTCCGACGACCCGATCGACGGTTCCGGCCCATGAAGGTTCGCGATCAGCGCCTCATCCTCGACGCCTTGTTGCTCGGTATCGCCGGCGCTCTTTCCGCGCGCCTGTTCACTCTTCTTCTCGCCTGGACCAGCCGCCTCTTCCTCGAGGATCTCGCCGGCTACCGGTCGGTCGCGGCGGGCTCGGCGAGCGGCGGCACGGGCACCCTGTGGCTGATTCCCGTCGCCACCACGGCCGGCGGCCTGCTGTCCGGCCTGCTGGTCTACGGCCTCGCGCCCGAGGCGGAAGGGCACGGCACGGATACCGTCGTACGGGCCTTCCACCGCGCCGGGGGGCGCCTGCGCGCGCGCATCCCTCTCGTCAAGATGGTCGCGTCGGCCATCACGATCGGATCCGGCGGAGCCGCGGGCCGCGAAGGGCCCACCGCGCTGATCGCCTCCGGCATCGGGTCGATCTACGCGGGCTTCGGGCGGCGCACGGCCGAAGAGCGCCGCATCCTCCTTCTCATGGCCATGGCGGCCGGCCTCTCGGCCGTCTTCCGCTCGCCGATCGGCACCGCCGTCTTCGCCGTCGAGGTCCTGTACTCGGGAATGGAGTTCGAAGCCTCGGCGCTGGCCTACACGCTGATCGCCGCCGTGGTCGCCTACGCCGCGGACGGGTACCTCGCCGGTTGGGAGCCGCTGTTTCAGGTCTCCGCCCGAGGTGCAGGTCAGCAACCCGGCCGAGTACGTCTGGTATGCCGCTCTCGGCGTGGCGGCAGGGGTCGTGGCGATCGCGATCCCGGTCATCTTCTACGGACTGCGCGACGCTTTTCTCCGCCTGCCCGTGCCGCGGGCCCTCAAGCCCGCCATCGGCGGCCTCGGCGTCGGATTGGTCGCGCTGCTCCTACCGCAGGTGCTCGGCGGCGGCTACCAGTGGATTCAACAGGCCATCGACGGGCATCTGGAGCTCGGCCTCCTGGCGCTGCTGATCATCGGCAAGACCATCGCCTTCGCCTTCACCATCTCGTCCGGCGGCTCGGGCGGCGTCTTCGCCCCGACGCTGTACGTGGGCGCGATGCTGGGCGCCTTTCTCGCCAAGGTCTTCGGGCAACCGTCCGCCCCCTTTGCCGTGATCGGCATGGCCGCGGTGTTCGCCGGGGCGGCCCGCGTGCCGGTCGCCTCCCTCCTGATGGTCACGGAGATGACGGCCGGCTATCACCTGCTCGCCCCCGCCTCCCTCGCCGTCTCGGCCAGCTACTTCCTGCAGCGCACCTTCTCCTCGCGAACCTATCCGAGCCTCTACGAGGCGCAGGTCGCCACCCCAATGGACTCTCCCGTGCACCACGAGCACGTTCTGCGCGGCGCCTTCCATCTTCTCAGCATCAAAGGGGTGCAGCTTCCCACCGACATGGAACACCTGCGCCTCACCCCGCTTCTGCTCGCCGGCATTCCTCTCGAGCTGCCGGATGGGAAGCTGCTTCGGCTCGGCGTGCTCAGCCCGCGCAGCGCGTGGGTCGGGCGGCGTCTCGGCGACGGCGAGATCGCGGCCGAAGCGCCGGAGATCGTCGCGATCCTGCGCGGCCCGCACCTGCAGCTCCCCGATCCCGATCTCACCCTGGAGCCACAGGACCGTGTCCTCTTCCTCACCTCGCCGAAGGAATGGGACCGCATCCGCCACCGCCTGGAGCCGGTCCCCACAGCGAAACGGCGCCGCCGGAAGACGACCCCGGACCGCGGAGCGAAGCCCGCCGGCGGGGATTGATTCGCCGCGGCGGGTCGACGCGCTTCGCGCCCGGTCGGACGAAGAAAAAGCGGCCGCGCCTCCTACTTCGCCTTCGGCCACAACGGATGCTCGGAGATCGCCGACAGTCGGGCCGGATCGAACAGATTGTCCGGCACCTGGACGTCGTACTGCACCTCGCTCACCTGTAGCTCGGTGCTCGTATTGGCCTCCAAATCTTTCATGACGATGTCGAGCACGGTCGGGGTACCGTCGACGTTCGCCTCGCTCCGCACCTCCTCGACCTTCCACAGGTGGTTCTCCTGGTCGTAGTACTCGCGGCGCAGCGGCAGGTTGTCGTCCTGAGCGACCCAGGTCACCACGCGGGAGTAGTACCAGGGACTGGCCGGCCGCTCCTCGACCTTGTACGCGGCGCGTTGCCCGATCGTGTCCTCGCCGAGCAGCTTGAAGCTGCGGTCGCGCATGTTGACCAGCCCGAGGTCCGCATAGCTGAAGTCCGTGCCTAGAAACGACTCGTAGGCACCGACGGTGACGATCTTGCGCACTCGTCGCAGGGCGGGAAGGTAGATCCACTGCGCGTCGAACGTCTCGCTCTTCCTCTCGGCCACCAGCAGGGCGGTCCCGCGAAGATCCTTCGGCGCCATCACCACAGTCAACATGCGGTAGCCGTCCGCAAGACCCTTGCGCGCCTGGCGCGCCGTCCACTCCACCGTCTCCCCGTCGGCGGAATGCATCACCATGACGATCTTGCGCAGGCTAGGCCGCGAAGGCTCCAGCGCCGCCTTCATCAGGCCGATGATGCTCTCGGCCGTGGGCGGCGGGTCTCCGCCGCCGCGGCGGATCCGCCGAGGACGAGTAGACAGATCGCCAACGCCGCCGCGGCCGTCATCCCGCCGCGTCGCGCGAGGTGTCGATACCTCACTGAAATCGGTGTGCTCATGATTCCTCCTCCCAGGCCACGCGTGCAGCCCCGTTGCGAACTTGCCGTGGGCCGAGCCGCCACGACCGCTGGTTGCCGAAGCCAAGGCTCCTGCTTACACCTTCAGGGCCCTCGACGCACGGGCCGTGCCAGAATCCGCTGCCCCTTTTTCGCAGCGTGCACGGCCGGGGCAGAGAGGGCGGTCGGCCCCGTCGGCGCGGTCGAATCGAACCGTCGCTCGGTCGATTTGCACCACAGGCACGAGCCCCACCCTGGTCCGCTCTCCCGGGGCGACCATCCTCCCGCTCTCTCCGCCGGGCACGGCCTTTGCGCAGGCTTGCGCGGCAAGGTCATAGAAGAGACAATTTCGTGTCCGAACGTGCACCAGTCGAGGGGCGAGGCAGAGCGAACGTGCCGTGGAGGCGAGTTTTCGAGCGACCAGCGCGGTTGCTGGCGTTCTTTCTCGGCCTGGTGCTCCTGTGGTCCGTCGTCTCGCTCGCCGGCCTCTCCTGGCGCAACTACCGGCGCATGGAACGGATCCGCACCCACGTCGAGCACACGGCACGCATCCAAAAGGTGAGCCTGGAGCTCCAGTGGTCCCTGCTCGCCGAGTTGGCGGGCATGGAGGTCGTCGACCGTTCACTGCGCGCTCAGCTGCGGCGCGACCTGACGGACATTCTTCTCCTGAACGAAAACCTCGATCCGCTGACCGGTCCGCTCCTTGCCCGCCTCGACCTCCTGCTGAGGAACGATCCCCTGTCGCGGTCCGAGCTGATCGAGGGCTTCGGCCTGCTACACGACGCCGTCATCGGCGAGATGCAGGGCGAGAGCGGGTTGCTCGCGCAGATCAGCGCCGACACGCGACGCGAGCTCGGGCTGGTCGTCGCCATGTGCATTGCCCTGAGCGCTCTTGCCGGCCTCGGCTTCTGGAACCTGCGCCAACGCATCGTCAAGCCGCTGCGCGACCTGCAGGCCCTCCTGGCGCAGCTCGGCAGCGGCAACTTCGAGGCGGTCTCGGCGCTCGGCGTGCATCCCCTTCTGGAGCCGCTGTTCGAGAACTACAACCGGCTCGTCACGCGCCTCCAGGAGCTGGAGGCGCAGCACCGCTCGCGCGCGGACTCTCTGGAGAGCGAAGTGCGCGCGGCCACGCAGGCCCTGCTCGAGCAGCACCGCCTGCTCGCCCGGGCGGAACGCCTGGCGGCGGTCGGGGAGACGGCCGCCGCGCTGGCGCACGAGCTGCGCAACCCGCTCGCCGGCGCCCTCATGAGCCTCGGCAACCTGCGCCGCGATCTCGCCGACCCCGACCTGATCGAGCGCCTCGACCTGGTCGTCGCCGAGATGCAACGCCTTACGCGCCTGCTCAACGAGTCCCTGTCCACGGCACGCCACGCACCCGAGCCGGCTCGTCCGGTACACCTGCGCACGCTGGTCGACGATCTGCTCGCGCTGGTGCGCTATCAGGTCCCGCCGCACGCCTCCCTCGAGTGCCGGGTACCCGACGACCTCGACTGCTCCGTACCCCGCGACCGCATCCGCCAAGCCCTGTTGAATCTGATCCTGAACTCGGTGCAGGCACTCGGCGAGCAGCCCGGCGAGGTGGTGGTGTCGGCGCGGCGCGAGGGCGAGGATGTCCTGATCTGCGTCGAGGACGACGGTCCGGGTTTTTCGGCCGATCTCCTGCGCAACGGGGTCCAGGCGTTCGTCACGCGGCGCGAGGCCGGCACCGGACTCGGGTTGGCGATGGTGCGCCGTGTAGCGCTCGATCTCGGCGGTCGGCTATTGTTGGCGAATCGAGACTCGCGAGGCGCCAGGGCGTGCCTCGCCTTACCGTGCCGCCGTGCCTGATACGCTGCTGGTCATCGAGGACGAGGACCTGCTCGGCAACGAGCTGGTTCGCCACTATCGACAAGAGGGGTGGGACGTGGCGCGCGCCGACAGTCTGGCGGCGGCGCGGCGACTCATCTCGAGCGGCTTCGATCCGCTCGTGGTCCTCTCCGACATGAGCCTCCCCGACGGCAACGCCCTCGATCTACTCGAGGCGCTGCGCCGCCAGTCGGCCGGCGGAGAGTGGATTCTGCTCACCGGCTACGGCACCATTCCCGACTCGGTTCGCGCCCTGCGGCTGGGCGCCTACGACTTCCTCGAGAAGCCGTGCGCGACCGAACGACTCGACCTCGTCGTGGCTGGGGCGGCGCGCAGCTCGCGCGCCCAACGGCAACTGCGCGAGCAGTCCGCATGGCAGAACCGCCGCTATACGCCGGACGCGTTCGTCGGCTGCGGGGCCGCGACCAGTCGGCTGCGCGCGCTGTTGGGGAAGCTCGCCTCCGTCCCCTTCAGCGCCCTGGTGATCGGCGGTGAGACCGGCACCGGCAAGGGATTGGCCGCACGCATTCTGCATTACAGCGGCCCGCGTACGGCCCACCCGCTGGTCGAGCTCAACTGCGCCGCCCTGCCGCAGGAGCTTTTGGAGTCCGAGCTTTTCGGACACGAGGCAGGCGCCTTCACCGGCGCCAAGGGGCGTCACCGGGGTCTGATCGAGCAGGCTCAGGGGGGGACGCTGTTTCTCGACGAGATCGGGGAGCTCGACCTCGGCCTGCAGGCAAAGCTCCTGAAGGTGATCGAGGACCGTCGCGTGCGTCGTCTGGGCGGCGAGAGGGAGATCGCCGTCGACGTGCAGATCCTCGCCGCCAGCAACCGCGATCTGGCGGCGCGCGTCGAGGAGGGGGCCTTTCGCGGCGACCTCTACCACCGCCTCAGCGTCTTTCATCTCACGCTCCCACCGCTGCGCGAGCGCCGCGAGGACATCGAAGAGCTGGTCCGCCTCTTCGTCGCCGAGTTCAACGCCTCGGCGGGCAAGCACGTGCGCGTCGTCCCGGAGGCGGTATGGACGCGCCTCCGGGCACACGGCTGGCCGGGCAACGTGCGCGAGCTGCGAAACGTCGTGGAGCGCTGCGTATTGCTCTCCGAGGACGAAGTGTTCCCTCAGCAGTGGCTCCAGCTCCCAGACGGACCCTCCACCCCCGCCGCGCGCAGCGACAGCGACTGGCTCCACCTTCCGCTCGACGGCAGCATGGCGCTCGAGGACATGGAGAAATACATCATTCAGGAAGCTCTCGAGCGCTCCGGCCACAACGTGACCGCGGCGGCGCGGGCCCTCGGAACGACGCGCCAGACGTTGCGCTACCGCATCCAGAAGCACGGGCTGAAGGCGCCGAGCTGATCGCGCACCGGCGCTTGAGGACTGAAATTCGTGAATAGCCGCCCTCGCACATCGTCAGAGGCTTTGTGACTGGCGCGGCAAAACTCGGATTCGAGCGCAGAGGGGTCGTCGTTGCGGCGACCGCCGCGCTCGTCCTCCTCGCCGCGTACAGGCCGATCGCCCGCCGCCTCGGCCGACCTCGTCACAAGGCGGCTTCGGTTCGATCCACTCTCGTGGCCGAGCCGGATGACGGGCTGGACGTCCGAATCGAGCCCGACATCGTCTTCCACACGTCCTGGCATCCGGTGCCCGCCCCGCGGCCTCGAGAGTCGGCCACCACCCCGGTGGCTCACCAGGCCCCGATGCTGCGCGTGCCGCTGTTGCGGCTGAAGCTCCTTCCTCGCAGCGAAAACGCGCTCGAGCCTCACTGACCTCCTCCCTGGTCGGCCGCGAAGTGCGGTCCGACCAGAGCCATGCCGGCGCTGCCTCGACTCGCGCCGGTAACGAGACCAACCCCGGTCCACGATGGAGGAAACGAGATGTTGTACGCGGAGATTCGAACCTCGAGAGACGCATTTCATTTTATCGGCGAAGTGAGTGGCTACAATATAGAAACGTTGCAGCAACACGTCCGCCAGAGCTTGCGCGAGGAAGGTAGCGTCCGGCTCCGCCTGGAGATCCAGCCGGAGGATCGCAACGCCTTCACGCGCTACACCAGGCGCTGGCTGTCGCGCCTCGAAAACGCGGGCGTTCCAGTGGAGGTGATGGTCGTGAAGCCGACCCAGCCCGCGTTGGCTCCCGTCCTCTCTCTGAAGCTCCAGGGCCTCGGCCCTGGAGCCGAAGAGAGGCCGGATTCGTTCGGCAGCGCGATACCCCGCACCTCCCACCGTCCCGCCGCCTGACCGGCGGCCGAGCCCTACCGCCCGTCCGGCTCGGTCGCCCCGGCCGCGCCACGTGGACCCCCCTCTTCATCCACGTGGCGCGGCCCACCTTCCCAATCTTCCAGTCGCGCGGCTCCAGTCGCGTTTTCGTCGTTCAGTCCTGCCGCGAAGTCGACCTCTGACGCGACGAAGTGCTAGTAGAAGTCGGCGCCGATTCGCTCGATTGGGAATACGCTTGAACAGCCGCCGACTGCACCGCTTCGCCCCCGTCCTGCTCGCCCTCCTGTTCGGCGCCGCGCTCTGGCTCCTGCACCGGGAGCTGCGCGCCTACGACTATCACGACATTCGCCGCAGCATCGCCGCCCTGCCCGTACTGGCAGGTCCTGCTCGCCCTGCTGCTCACGATCGTGAGCTACGGCTTGCTGACCGGGTATGACGCGCTGGCCCTGGAGCACCTGAACCGCGACCTGCCGTACCGCCGCACGGCGCTCGCTTCCTTTCTCGGCTACTCCTTCAGCCACAACATCGGACTGTCCGTGCTCGGCGGAGCGGCGCCGCGCTACCGCCTGTACTCCACATGGGGCCTGTCCACCCTCGAGATCACCACCCTCATCGGCTTCGCCAGCGTCACCTTCTGGCTCGGCGCTTTCAGCATCACGGCGCCGGCCCTGCTGGCCGATCCCGTAGCCGTCGGCGCCTCGCTGCACCTTCCGGTGGCGGCCGCCCGGCCGCTGGGAATCGTCCTGCTCCTGCTGATCGCCGGCTACGTGGCAGCCTGCGCCCTTCGGAAGACCTCCATCCCCATCGGCGACTGGGAATTCTCCCTGCCCAAGCCCGGCATCGCCGTCCGGCAGGTGATCCTGTCCACGGTGGACTGGAGCACCACCGCGGCCGTGCTCTACGTCCTGCTCCCGTCCTCCGTCTCCATCTCGTACGGGCACTTTCTCGCCATCTTCGTCGTCGCGCAGGTCAGCGGCGTCGTCAGTCACGTGCCGGGAGGCCTCGGCGTTTTCGAGACCATCGTGCTTCTGGCGCTCAACCGGCAGGCCAGCGGTCCCGACATCGTCGCGCCGCTGATCGTCTTCCGCGCCGTCTACTATCTCCTTCCGCTCTGCGTGGCGACGGCCCTGCTCGCCCTGCACGAGGCCGCCAAGCGCCGCGAGCACTTCAACCGCCTCGGACTGCTCTTCGGCCGCTGGGTGCCGGAAGTGGCGCCACGCCTGCTCTCGGTGACCGTCTTCATCGGCGGCGCCATTCTGCTCTTCTCCGGCGTCGTTCCCGCCTCCCACCAGGGGCTCGACGTCCTCGATCAGTTCCTCCCGTTGCCGGTGCTCGAGCTGTCGCACTTCCTCGGAAGCCTCGCCGGCCTGGGACTGATGCTCCTCGGCAGCGGCCTGCAGCGCCGGCTCGACGCCGCCTATCATCTCTCCGCCGTTCTCCTCGCGGCGGGCGCCGTATTCTCGCTCCTGCGCGGCCTGCACTACGTACAGACGATCATCCTGGCCGGAATGCTGGCCGCACTGATCCCCTGCCGGCGCCACTTCTACCGGCGCGCCTCCGTGATCGGCGAGCGTTTCACGCCGGGCTGGAGCGTCGCCGTCATCGTCGCCGTGGCGGCCTCCGTCTGGCTCGGCATGTTCGCCCACAAGCACGTCGAGTACGCGCACGATCTCTGGTGGCAGTTCAGCCTGCGCGGCGACGCGCCGCGCTTCCTGCGCGCCAGCGTCGGCGTCATCGGAGCGGGCCTCTTCTTCGCCGTCGCGCACCTGCTGAGCCCATCGAAGCCGCGCCCTCTCTCCGCCGACCCCGATGCCTTCGACACGGCGCGCGCCATCGTTCGAAGCGCGGGCGAAGCGACGGCGAACCTGGCTCTGCTCGGCGACAAGCACTTCCTCTTCAGCGAGGACCGCCGCGCGATGATCATGTACGGCGTCAGCGGACGAAGCTGGGTCTCGATGGGCGATCCCGTCGGCCCCATGGACCGCCGGGCCGAGCTGGTATGGCTCTTCCGCGAGCTGTGCGATCGCGACGGCGCCTGGCCCGTCTTCTACGAAGCGCGCGCGATCAATCTGCCGCTCTACCTCGACGTCGGTCTGGTGCCATTGAAGTTCGGCGAGGAGGCGCGCGTCTCCCTGGAGAGATTCACCTTGGAGGGCAGCTCGCACAAACAGCAACGCTACGTTCTGCGCAACGTCGAGCGCCGCGGCGGCAGCTTCGAGATGTTGCCGCCCTCGGCGGTGCCGGCCGTCCTGCCGGAGCTGCGCGCCGTCTCCGACGTGTGGCTGACGGAGAAGCACACGCGCGAGAAGAGCTTCTCGCTGGGCAGATTCGATCCGGACTACCTGGCGCAGTTCCCGGTCGGGATCGTCCGCGTCGGCGATCAGATCGTCGCCTTCTCGAACCTCTGGTGCAGCGCCGAGCAGGCGGAGGTATCCCCCGATCTGATGCGCTACCGGGCGGACTCGCCCGAGAGCACCATGGAGTATCTCTTCCTCCAGCTCATCTTGTGGGCGCAGAGAGACGGCTACCGCTGGTTCAACCTCGGCATGGCGCCCCTCTCCGGCCTCGAGGCGCGGGCCCTGGCTCCGCTCTGGCAACGCATCGGCGCCATCGCCTTTCGCTACGGCGAGCAGTTCTACAACTTCCAGGGTCTGCGGCAGTTCAAGAACAAATTCGAGCCCGACTGGCATCCGAAGTACCTGGTCTGCCCCGGTGGTATCGTGCTGCCGCGCGTGCTCGCCAACGTGGCGTCGTTGGTCTCGGGCGGTCTGAAAGGTGTCGTTTCCAAGTAGAGCCGCCCCGTCGCTCCCGTCCCCGAACTGGCGGGCCGGAATCGGCGTGACACTCGGCGGCCCCTCGCCCCTTCACCCGCCGGGAGTGAGTAGACGCCGCGCCTCCTCGGCACGACCGGTTGCGCGGTAGAGGTCGGCCAGCATCTCGCGCACGCGCGCGTTGTCGGGCTCGATGTCGCGCGCCCGACCCAACGCCTGCTCCGCCAGGTCGTCCTTTCCCTGCCTCCGGTACACCTGCGCCAGCCGCACCTCGGCCACGGTGAGATCCGGTCGATACTGGAGCGCGGTCCGATAGTTCTGCGCGGCGCTCTCCAGCTTCCCCTCGCGCGCGTCGAGCGTCCCCAGGGCGAAGTACGCATCAGCGAAGTGCGGCGACACCTCGACCGCGGCCTCGAACTGCTCGCGCGCCGCCGCCAGATCGCCCTTGCGAAAATACACATCGCCGAGGCCGATACGGGCGTGGACGGCATGGGGATCGAGCTGCACGGCGACCCGGTAAGACGGCAGAGCGTCGTCGAGTCGACCCATCGCCGCGAGCAGGTTGGCCAGGAGAAAGCTCGACACGGCATCGTTGGGCGCCAGCCGCACCGCCAGAGTGTACTCCTCGAGCGCGCGCTGCTCGTCGCCGCGCCCCCGATACAGCGCTCCGAGGCTTCGGTGCGCCGGGGCGTAGTCGGGGTGCGCCCGCACCAGCCCCTCGAGCTCGTCGACCGCCTTCGCGAGCTCGCCCTGCTTGATCAGGATCGTCGCCATCTCCGCCCGGGCTTCAGGGGCGTCCGGAGAGATCTGGAGGGCGCGCCGATAGCACCCGAGCGCGGCGTCCAGCTCGCCGCGACTGCTGTAAACTCGGCCCAGCCCGAGCTCCGCCGGTCCGGACGACGGATCGACTTCGAGCGCGCGTCGGTACCACTTCTCCGCCGCGGCGAAATCCTCCGACGCATTCTCCGGCAGGGCCACGGGGAGGAGATGCTCGCCGCTCGCCGAGCTCTGCGTCGGCGCGCCCGAGACGACCACCGCCCCCTCGTAGGCCCGCCGCCAATGAACTTCTCCGAGCATGACCATGGCGCCGACGTGCTGCGGATGCAGGCCCAGCACCGCCTGAAGCTCGTCGATCGCTTTGTCCCACTTGTGATTCGCGATGAGCTCCGTGGCACCGTAGAGGGCATCGAACAACGTCACGAGGTCCTTCGGGTCCGTGTGCCCCTCCAACGCCACTGGCTCGGGGGCGACCGAATAACCGAGAGCGGCGAGACGCTGGCGCGTCGCCTCGTCGAGCTGTCCCGGCGCGCCGCCGGCGCGCCGGGTATCGGTCGACGCCGCTCGGTGAAGCGCGAGGCGCTCTTTGAACGACGCGACTTCGTCGCTGCGCTCCGCTGCGAGGTTCGAGGTCTCCTTGGGATCGCGCTCCAGGTCGTAGAGCTCCGGCTTCGGTGATTCGACGTACTTGAAACGCGCCGTCCGGATGCCCTCGATGGGCGCCCAGCCGAAGAGATTCTTCGGCAGAAGCGTTTCGACAAAGATCGGTTTCGGGTCCGCCGCGGAGGCGCCGCGCAGGATCGGCACCAGACTGGATGCGCCGAGGCCCCCCGGAGGCGGCACGCCGAGCAAATCGAGAATCGTCGGCAGAATCGCCACCGTGCTCACCAGACTCGGGACGACGACAGCGGCCGGAATATGCCCCGGGAACCGCAGCAGCAGCGGAACCCGCAGCGTCGAGTCGTACACGAAGAGCCCGTGCGACTGCTCCCCGTGCTCGCCCAGGCCCTCGCCGTGATCGCCGACCATCACGACGAGCGTCGGCCGGCCGTTCTCGTGCTCCGCCACCGCGTCGAGAAGCCGTCCGACCCAATGGTCCATGTAGGCGATCTCTCCGTCGTACGGCCGTTCGGCGAAGCGCTCCCCGAACGGCGGCGGAGCGGCGTAGTCCATGTGCGCATCGAAGTAGTGCGCCCAGAGCAGGAAGGGCCGCTCCGTGTCGCGCGCGGCGAGCCATTCGACGGCGGGACGGGTGACCTCCTCCGCCCGGCGCTCGACGAAGGAGAGGGGATTGCGCTCCTTCATGTCGCTGATCAGCTCGTCGTCGTAGTGGTCGAACCCCCGCGCCAGACCGAAGCGATGGTCGAGGACGGCGGCGCCGATGAAGGCGGCCGTGTCGTAGCCACGCTGCTTCAAGAGCACGGCAACGGTCGGAACGTCGTCCGACAGTCGATCGAGGATGTTGTCGTGAACGCCGTGCGAGGCCGGCGCCCGTCCGGTGAGAATCGTGGTGTGACTGGGGAGCGTGATCGGGACCGGCGTGATGGCCATGTCGAACCGCGCCCCGGCGGCGGCGACGGCGTCGATGTTCGGCGTGGACGCGTCGCGATCCCCGTAGCAGCCCAGATGATCCGGACGCGTGGTGTCGAGCGTGACGAGCACGACGTTCGGCGCCGGTTCCGGCGGCGCCGAACGGCACGCGGCGACCGTGACGATTGCAACGGCCGAGGCGGCGGCGATGGCTCCCCGAGCCAATCGACGCGCGTCGGCGATCCGCAAGCGGGCTCGCATGGTGGGCGAGTCTAACGACCATCGCGCGAGCGAGGCAAACGAAGAGCTGGTGCGGTCGCCGCTCGGCGCGTTTCTCCGCGCCCCGCCTACATGCACGTCACGCGCAGACGGAGTACGGCCGCCCCGGGAGGAGAATCGGCGTGCCGGGCGCCGATCCGATGCGGGACGCATTCATCGGAGCGACGCTCTCCGTTGTGCCCCGTCCAGAATCTTCTGGCCGAGAGCCTGATAGCCGCCGTCGAAGTGGTGGCCGCCGCCGGTATGGATGATCTCGGCGGCGGACAGCGCCGGGGAGCGACACAGCGTGTCGTCCTCCTCTTCGCCGTAGAAGCACTGCACGCGGGACAGGTCCATGCGTTTCATCTCGGGCAGAACCGGCAGCGCGTCGTCGCTCGGCCCCGACCCGAACCAGCCCTCGATGTGCATGGTGAAATCCGCCCTGCTCTCGAGCCCCAGCAGCGCGATTTCCACCACCGCGGCGCGATCGGCGGGCGACAGGCGATTGACCGCGAAGGGGAGAACCCCGGCGCCGAACGAATAGCCCACGAGGATTACCTTCGGCGTCTTCCACTTGGCCCGATAGAAGTAAAGGATGTCGGTCAGATCGCCCGCCACTTCTTCGGGTGTCTTCCCGTTCCAGAAGTAGCGCAACGAGTCGACGCCGACGACGGACACCCCGTGCTCAGCGAGAAAGCCGCCGATCTGCTTGTCGATGTCGCGCCAGCCGCCGTCGCCGGAGTAGATCACGGCCATCAGGGAGCCCGGCGGATCGCCCGCTATCTCGGTCAGTGGCAGGTCCGCGAGGACGCTCTCGGCGGCGCTCGACGCGCGGCTCTCCAGGAGCGGCCGCAGCACCGCCACGAGGCGCTCGGTCGGGCTGCCCGAGGGCTCCTCTCCGCGAGTCACCAGGGCCGCCAGGGGCGCTGGTAACGGCGTCTCCGACGAGACGCGCCACCACCCGGGCAGGTGCGGTTGCGGACCGTAGCTGAATCCGCCGCCGGCGGCCGGCCGCACCGGGGCACCCTCGCAGAACCCCACCTTGGTGCGCAGCACCGGGGACGGGTCGACGCTCAACGCGCCCTCGACGGTCGCCGCCGGCGACTGCGCCAGACCGGCATAGGCGAGCGTCCCCCCCTCCCCGATGCCCGCCAGGATGGGCGACAGATACCTGTCGAAGCCCATTTCCTTCTGCAGGCGCCGGCTCATCAACTCCAGCTCGGAAATGACGTAGTGACAGCCGTCGTCACTGGCCGCCAGCCCGCGCCGGTAGCGCGACAGGTCGACACCGATGACCACCGCTCCCATGCGGCTGAGCGACTCCGCCGCCCGCTGCAGCTCCGGCGTCCAGCCGGGCGCGTCGGAGAACAGGTAGACGAACCCCGTCGGGCTGCCGGCGGGCTTGAAGAGATCGACCTGGCCGAGACGCGCGCCGTCGATCCTCTCGAGCGAGGCGGCGAACGCCCCCATGCTGACGAGAACCAGCGCCGCCGCCGCGAGCATCGCCGGCGCCCGCCACGGATCTCGTCCCGGTCGCCGTCCACCCCGTCTCTGCCTTTGCCTTCTGGCCCGCTCTCTCATGGCAATCCGACAATTGTAGCGGTCCGAGACGCAAAAGGCATCTCCGGCGCGTCGATCCTGTTGTTTCATTTCGTGCGGCGATGGATATACTTACCATCGAACCGACCGGCCGCACAAGACAGACGCGTGGAAATAAGACGAGAAGCGAGAGGGTTCCGGCGGGACCGGGTCGAAGGGGGGAATCGAATGGATACCGACGCGAGATTCGCACGGGCAGCGACCTGTGCCGCCGTGGCGCTGCTTTTCGCCACAACGGCGTTTGCTCAGGCCGCCGACAAGAATCAGCAGAAGTGCATCAACGCCATGAACAAGGACGGCGCCAAGCTCGCCGCCAAGCAGGGCAAGGAGAACGTCTCCTGCCTGAAGAACGCGGGCAAGGGCAAGCTACCGGGCGGACAGAGCGCCGACGAATGCCTGGTCGCCGACGCGAAAGGCAAGATCGCCAAGGCCGAGGGCAAGACCGAGGCCGATTTCTCGCGCAAGTGCGCGGACGAACTGCCGACCTTCGGGCTTCCCGCCGGCACGGCGGGAATCTACACCGGGACGGTGGCGGCCAGCGTCAACGGCGCCGCAGTCGACGGATCTCTCTCCCTGTTGGCGGACGTCTTCGGCGCCTCCCTGACCAACGCCGTGATCGACTGCGGGACGGACAAGGACGGGTGCAAGTGCCAGCAGGCGGTCGCCAAGGACTACGAGAAGCTCGCCGCAACGAAGTTCAAGGAGTTTCTGAAGTGCAAGAAGTCCGTGCTCAAGGACGGCGCCGACTCCTCCTCGGACCTGCAGGCGTGCGTCGACGACGCGGGCACCACCGGCTCCGTGGCCGACGATGCGAAGGGGAAGATCGGCAAGAAGCGCGACAAGCTGGGCAGTGACATCGCCAAGAAGTGCACCGGCGTCAGCACCGCGCGCGCCTTTCCCGGCCGCTGTGCCAGCCTTGTCGGCAACGCCCTGCGAGACTGCATCGACGCCCGCGTCGAGTGCCGGGTCTGCCTGACGATCAACGCCATGGACGGGCTGGCCGTCGATTGCGACACCTTCGACGACGGGGCGCTGAACGGCAGTTGCCCGAGCGAGACCTTCGACCTGCGCAGTCCGGCCGAGCCGGCGGACACCCCGGGCTCGTCCGGCGTCGCGGTGACCAACGCCAAGCTCATCGCCCAGTTCGGCGGCGCCGACTTCAGCCTCAACAACGCTCGCTTCACGCGCTTTCGCCTCAACGCGTTCGAGCCGCGGCCGGACGCCATCCTCGTTCTCGTACCCGGGTTCGAGGGCGGCGCCAACGATTTCAAAATTCTGGCCGAGAATCTCATCTCCCGCTTCCAGCGCGACTACGGAATGGTTCTCGAGGTGTGGGGGTACGACCGCCGCTCCAACCAGCTCGAGGACACCGTCGGCCTGGACATCGCCGAGGCGCAACTCGATCCGCTGATCGGGCTCGACTGGCTGTTCGGCGCCGAGCTCGGCCTGGCCCTGCACCCGGCCCTCGCCGCCGGACCGAACCGCCGCGCCGAGTTCTACGACACACACGCCGACGTGCCCTTCATCGCCAACTGGACCGGTCTGGTGTTCTCGCGCGACATCGACGCCATCGTGCAAAAGGCCCAGTCGCTGGCCAAGAACGGCAACGTGTTCCTCGGTGGTCACTCGGCAGGAACCGGGTTCACCGCCCGCTACGCGGCTACCGATTTCAACCTGACCGCGGTCGGATCGCCCGATCCGGGCTACGCGCGGCTGCGCGGTCTGGTCCTCCTCGAAGGCGGGGGCGGCTCGACGGGCGGTGCGCCCCTGACCAGCGACACTCTCGACCGCATCGAGGCGAAGTTCGACGGCGGCCTGTTCGGCGCCGTGCGCGACAACGCCGGGCGTTGCGTCGACGGCAGCACCGCCTGCACCATCGCCACCGAGGCGACCGCCTGCGCAGGCCAGGTGCCGCCGAAGTGCACCCTGACGACCACCTCGTACTCGGTCGTCGCCGGCCTTCTGAACCCGCGCATCCTCGCCTCCGTCGAGCCGTCGGCCATCCAGGGGATGACCGACCCGGACAGCGGCCAGATCATTCTCCGAGCCGATCAGGGCTCGGCGGGCAACAATGCGGTCGCCAAGGTACCCGACCTGGGCACGCTGGCTCTCCTGCCGCAGTCGACCGTCGAGGGAGGCATCGGCAGCTTCGTCGACGACGACGGCGTCGTCGCCGCGGTCGCCCCGTTCGTCGCCACCTCGGTCGGCGCCCCTGGACCCGTGGTCGGCGGCCTGCTCACCTGGCTCGACATCACCGAAGGCCCTCTGCCGCTGTCGGTGCTGCCCGACAACGGTCCGGCGCCGACCTCCCTGCCGGCCGGCAAGTGGGGCCAGGAGAAGGAGGTGACGCGCTTCGACCGTCTCCTGCCGATCTTCTTCGCCGGCAGGAGCAACTTCACCGACTGGTACTACCCGTCGAGCGGGCTGGGCATCACCAGCGTCAGCGGCGTCTGCTCGGGGGTCGCCGGAACCTGCACGGTCGGCGACGTTGGCGCCGCCTGCAGCGGCGGCACCAAGGCGGAGGCGGACGCGCAGTGTACGCAGTCCATCAGCCTGGACTCGACGGCTCTGTCCGTGGGCCGCAACCGGCGCGACATCGAGAACCTGACCCAGGCCGCGCAGATCGACATTCCCGTCATCTCCTTCGGCGGCACCAACGGCCTTGCGACGGTGCCGGCGAGCTTCCTCCCCTTCGCCGAGAGCATCGGCACCTGTACAGCCCCGTCCTGCGACGGAACGCCGCGCGTGGTCGACGATTCCAACCCGAACCCGGCCTTTCCGACCTTCGGTGACGTGAACGGCGGCTTCGAGGTGTACATGAACGAGGGGTTCGCCCACCTCGACGTGGTCACCGCCGAGGACAACGCGGCGAACAACGTCCTAGCACCTCTCGCGGCCTTCCTGGCACGTAACCTCCAATGAAATGAGGCGCCCGCCTCCCCCCGCGCGCGGAGCGGGGGGAGGCGCGCTCAATCCGCCGCCAGCAGCGAGCGGAAGGATTGCAGAGCGGGCGCCGTGCGGGGCCCGTACCAGAGGAGGGCCGGCCCATCGACGAAGTGGATGCGCCCCTCCCGCCACGCCGGGGTCGCCGCCAGCAGCTCCAGGCTGCCCAGGTGGCGCTCGGCGAATCGGTACGGCTCGTCGGGAAGCAGGATCACGTCGGGGCGTTGCGCGGCCACCTGCTCCAGTCGCACACGCGGGTAGCGTTCGCGCAGATCAGCGCAGACGTTGTCTCCGCCCACACAGTGGAGCAGGTCGTGCGCATACGTGTCGCGGTTGAAGCTCATCCACGGGTTGCGCCAGATCGGGCAGAACACCCGCCGGCGGCGCCGCACCGCCGCCGCGGCTTCGCGCAGGGCGGCGTCGATACCGGACGCCATGGCGCGCGCGGCCGCCTCTGTCCCGAGGACGTGCCCCAACCGTTCGATCGACCTCGCGGCCGCGGCCACGCCGGTCGGAAACGACACGAACAGAGCCAGGCCGCTGGCCGTGAGCCGCTCGAAGTCCTCGCGCCGGTTCTCCTCGCTGTTCACGAGAACCAGGTCGGGGCGAAGGGCGCGGATCTCGTCCACGTCGGGATTCTTCGTCCCCCCGACTCGCGGCAGGTGGGCGATCACGTCAGCGGGTTCGGTGCAGTAGCGAGTCACGCCGACGAGTCGGTCGGCGGCGCCGAGAGCACACGCGAGCTCGGTCAGGCTGGGGACCAGGCTCACGACGCGGGCCGGCGCGGCGGGCAGCTGCGCGACTCGACCGGCGTCATCGACGGCGCGCAGGGTCACCGATCCTCGTTGTCGGCGTACCGCGCAGGATCGCATCCAGACGGGCCCGCTCTTGCGGCTCGATCTCGCCCCCCTGCTGCTTCTCTTTCGGTCTCGCGGCCGCTGTCGGAAAGTGGAACGCCGGCGCTTCCCGCGCCCCCCGGCTGATCCGCCACAACGCCCACACACCGGCGCCCGCCGCCGCGCAGGCGAGGAGCAGGAGCCCGAGGATGCGGCCCGTACTGCCCCTCTTCTTGCGCCGTCGCGCCATCGTCAGATCCTCGCCGTGCCTCGGCAGGCCGAGGCGCGGGCGCTCTGCGTCGCGGCGTTCACGCCCGACCGCTCAGCAGGGCGCCGACCGCCGCCCAGCCGCTGCGTCGGTCCCAATCGTCGACGCCGTTGTACCAGCGCAAGCCGAGAGCGCGAGCCCGCTCGCTGTGCCGCGCGACGCCGAACCACAGCCGCCAGCTCGGCCCATAGAAGAGCTGCGTCGCCAGGTGCAGGCGGCGCAGCTTCTTGCCCAACCAGGAGGTCTCGACGGCGCGCTGGTAGTCGGCGCCCGAGAAGTCGCCGCTGCGGAAGGCGCGCTTTGCCGCCGCGGCGGCAAAGACGCCGTAGTCGAGAGCGAGGGAGATGCCCTCACCCATCAGGGGATCGACCCCGGCCGCGTCGCCGGCCAGAAACACGTTCGGCCCGGCGATGCGGGCGCGCGGCCGGTAGCAGTGGATCGGGAAGGCGGACCGGTGCGCCGGACGAGACGTGAGCGGCTCCAGGTACTCCGACAGCGCCCGGTTCAGGCGCTCGCCTTCCGTGGTCACGGAGTACGCCCCGACGTTCGCGTGCGGCTCGCCGCCGATCAGGCAGGGGAAGGCCCAGCGGTACCCCCTCAGGCCCTCCGGCAGGGCGCGGAAGTCGAAGTCGAAGCGCCGCTCCGCGAACCCGTCCCAGGACGTATCGCGAATCGGCACGTCGCACATGACGGCGCGGGCGATCGCGCTCTTGCCCCCTCCGAGCAGATGCCGCCGCACCGCGCTACCGGCGCCGTCGGCGCCGATCACCAGCTTGGCTTCGTACTCCGCCCGCCCCGTCCGCACCCGCACCGCGCCATTGTCGCGCCGCACCTCCACGACCGGCTCCCCCTCGCACACGGCGATACCGCGCTCCCTGCACGCGGCGACCAGGGATGCGTCGAACTCGTCGCGCCGCACGACGTAGCACAAGCCTTCGTCGTCGTGGTCCACGTCGCCACCAGGCGTCGCGACTCGAGCGCGGCGCACGGCCACGTGGGGAACGCTCAGATCCACCTCCAGCTCGTGCAGCGAGCGGATCCCCGCCGGAATCAGTCCGCCGGCGCAGATCTTGCGACGCGGATGCCGGGCCTTTTCGAGCACGATGGCCTCCGCCGCCAGCGACGGATCGAGGCGCTGCAGGGAGAGCGCCGCCGCCGCTCCGGCGGGACCGGAGCCGACGATCACGATGGGGCGTCGCTCTACCACGTCAGGCCCTCCGGATCCCGAGCCGCACGGTCGCCTGCGCCGGCGGACGGTTGCGGGCGCCCGACATGCGCTCAGGCGCGCCGGCGCACGTTCTCGCGCACCCAGGTGACGATGTCCTGGGTGCTCGCGCCGGGAGTGAAGATCTGGCTGACCCCGACCTTCTTGAGCTCGGCGATGTCCTCCTCCGGAATGATGCCACCGCCGAAGACCACGGCGTCGCCGACGCCCTTCTTGCGGAGCAGCTCGAGGAGAGCCGGGAAGAGGGTCATGTGAGCACCCGACAGGATGCTCAGCCCGATCGCGTCGACGTCCTCCTGCACCGCGGTCTCGGCGATCATCTCCGGCGTCTGGTGCAATCCGGTGTACACCACCTCGAAGCCGCCGTCGCGAAGGGCCCGGGCGATGATCTTCGCCCCCCGGTCGTGGCCGTCCAGGCCCGGCTTCGCGATCAGGATGCGTAGATGTCGGTCTGTCACTGCTGTCCTCCTTGCGACGGGATCAAACGAACGCCGGATCGCGGTAAACGCCGAAGACCTCGCGGAAGACGTCGGAGATCTCACCAATCGTGCACTCCGCCTTCACGGCGTCGATCATCGGCGGCATGAGGTTGCTCCCGCTGGCAGCCGCCTCGCGCACCGCCGCGAGGTGGGCGCGGACCGCGTTGCGGTCGCGCGCCGCCTTTCGCGCCCGCACGCGTTCGACCTGCCGGCGCTCGACGTCGTGGCTGACGCGCAGGGTCTCCATCGGGTACTCGTCTTCGACCTGGTGTTTGTTGACGCCGACCATTACCTTCTCGCCGCGCTCGAGCTGGCGCTGGTAGTGGTACGACGCCTCGGCGATCTCCATCTGCGGGAAGCCCTGCTCGATCGCCGCCACCATCCCGCCCATGCGGTCGATCCTCTCGATGTAGTCGAAGCGCCTCGCGCTCCAGGCGGTCGGTCAACGCCTCGATCGCGTAGCTGCCGCCGAGCGGGTCCACCGTGTTGATGACCCCCGTCTCCTCGGCAACGATCTGCTGCGTGCGCAGCGCCGCCAGCACCGCCGGCTCGCTGGGAAGCGCCAGCGTCTCGTCCATCGAGTTGGTGTGCAGGGAGTTCGCCCCTCCCAGGACCGCCGCCAGGGCCTGGATGGCGACCCGCGCCACGTTGTTGAGCGGCTGCTGCGCCGTCAGCGAGCAACCGGCGGTTTGCGCGTGCGTGCGCAGTGTCCAGGAGCGCGGATTCTCGGCCCCGAAGCGCTCGCGCATGATCTTCGCCCACATCCGCCGGGCGGCGCGGAACTTGGCGATCTCCTCGAGGAAATCGCTGTGGACGTTGAAGAAGAACGACAGACGCGGCGCGAAGTCGTCGACGGCGAGTCCGCGGTCGATCGCCGCCTGCACGTAGGCGACGCCGTCGGCCAGCGTGAAAGCCAGCTCCTGCACGGCGGTCGAGCCCGCCTCGCGGATGTGGTAGCCCGAGATCGACACCGCGTGCCAGCGCGGCGCGTGCCGGGCGCAGAACGCGATCATGTCGACGATCACGCGCACCGACGGCTCGGGAGGGCTGATCCACTCCTTCTGCGCGATGAACTCCTTCAGCATGTCGTTCTGGATGGTACCGCCGAGCTTCTCGAGCGACACGCCCTGCCGCTCG
Source organism: uncultured bacterium (assembly GCA_963721115.1). GTDB lineage: Bacteria > Desulfobacterota > Binatia > HRBIN30 > CADEER01 > CAVRIA01. The sequence goes on along the minus strand of CAVRIA010000004.1, from coordinate 1,202,004 downwards.
GCGACCGCGAAGTACATGGCGAGCAGGACGCTGGCGGTGCAGTTCACGGTCATCGACGTGGTCACCCGGTCGAGCGGGATACCGGCGAACAGGGCCTCCATGTCGGCCAGGCTGGTCACCGCCGCCCCTTCGCGCCCCACCTCGCCGAGAGCGCGCGGGTGATCCGCGTCGTACCCCATCAAGGTCGGCATGTCGAAGGCCGTGGACAGTCCCGTCTGCCCCTGTGCCAGGAGGAAGCGGAAGCGCTCGTTGGTGTCCTCCGCCGTACCGAATCCGGCGAACTGGCGCATCGTCCACAGCTTGCCGCGGTACATGTTCGGATAGGCGCCGCGCGTGTACGGGAACTCCCCCGGATCGCCGAGCTTGCTCTCGTAGCTCCACTCCTCGAGAGATGCCGGCCGGTAGCAGGGCTCGATCTCCATGTCGGAGATCGTCGTGTGGCGGCGCCCCTCGCCTTCCGGCGTCGCGCCGCTCTGCGGGTCCTTCTGTCGTATCGCGTTCCTCATTTCTCTCCTCGCCGCACCAGCCGCAGCCGCGGCGGAGGCTTCTGCTCGCGGCCGCGCAGCAGCCCCCGCGCCACGTGCACCCAGTCGTCACGAACCAGGACCCGCACCTCGCCGAGGGCGCCGAACGTGAGGGGCTTCATGCCGAAGCGCAGGTTCTCGAGGATGCACGGAACACCGAACTGCTCCAGGTACCCTTTGACCACATGCGCCTGGATCTCCAGCGGCGTCGAGTAGCAGGCGTGCCACTGCGGAGAATTCTCGTCGCCCAGAACGTCGCTCACGGCGCTTCCACGCGCAGGTTGCGGCGCGGTCTCCACTCGTTCGGCTGGCCTCGCATCGACATCGTTTTCCTCAGTACTCGGGCTTGAGATCGAAGCGGTGGATCGAGCGCAAGAAACGTACGGTATGAGTCCGAGAGCGCATGACCACCGAGTTCGTGGTCGCGCCGCCGCGGAAGAAGCGCACCCCGTCGAGGTAGTCGCCGTTGGTGACGCCGGTACCAGCGAGCATGATGCTGCCCGAGGCCATCTCCTCCGTGGAGTACCGCTTGTCGAAGTCGCGCACACCGCACTCACGCGCGGCCTCTTCTTCCTCGGCGTTGCGCGGGCGCAGCCGCGCCTGCATGTCCCCCGCCGCGCAGCGCAGCGCCGCCGCGGTCAGCACGCCCTGCCGCGCACCGCCGGTGCCGAGCAGCATGTCGATTCCCGCCTCGGGCTTGGTCGTGGCCATCGCCGCCGCGACGTCGCCGTCGCGCAGCAGCTTCACCCGGGCTCCCGCCTGCCGCACTTCCTCGATCAACCGCTCGTGCCGCGGGCGATCCAGAATCGCGACGGTGAGGTCGGCGACGTAAACGCCGCGAATCTCGGCCAAGGCGCGCAAATTTTCCGTCGGGCTCTTGTCGAGGTCGATGGCGCCGCGCCCCTCGGAGCCGACGGCGATCTTCTCCATGTGCATGTTCGGGCAGCGCAAAAACCCGCCCCGCTCCGCGATGGCGACGATCGACAGGGCGTTGTATCCGCCGGTGGCGCAGATCGCCGCCCCTTCGACGGGATCGAGCGCGACGTCGAGCTCCGGGCCAATGCCGTTGCCGACCCGCTCGCCCTCCGGAAGCAACCCGTGGTCGCTGCTTTCGCTGTCGCCGATCACCACGATGCCGTTGATGGCAATGGACTGAAACGTGCGCAGCATCGCCTCGGCGCCGGCGCGGTCCGTGGCGTGCAGATCGCCGCGCCCCATCAGACGCCCCGAGGCCAGGGCCGCAGCCTCCGTTACACGTACCGCTTCGAGTGCGAGATTCCTATCCATGTCGGCCGCACCAACTCTCCCTGGCCGGCGCTTGCGAACCGCCGCCGGTCATCGTTTCAAGTATAGTCGGCGCGCGGCGTTTTGCTACACAGGGGTGAGGAACGGGACGCCGCCGGCCCCCTTCCCGCCCGGACGGGCTCCCCGCCTTCCGGCCGCGCCGCTCGATCGAAGGCATCAAGCGAGGCTCTCCTCGATGCGGATGACGGTCGATTTGGCGCGAACGATGGCCATCCGGTCGATGACGGCCACGGCGCGCCGGACCGCCCTCTCGCGTGCGTGATGCGTACGGATGACGACCGGAACGACCCCGCGCGCCCGCTGCCGCTGGATGACGGAGGCGATCGAGATGCCGCGCTTGCCGAGAACCCCGGCGAGACGCGCCAGGACGCCGGGGCGATCGCCGACCATGAACCGTAGATAGTATTCGCTTTCGAGCTCGTCCAGCGGCACGGTGCGGGCGCGCCGCTGCATGCGGATCGGGTAGCCGAGCGGCGCGATGCGCCCGCGGCTGTCGTGCAGGCGGTTGCGCGCCACGTCCATGAGATCGGCGACCACGGCGGTGGCGGTGGGCATCATGCCGGCGCCGAGCCCCAGGTACATACTCGAGCCGAGCGCCTCGCCCTGCACGACGATGGCGTTGAGGGCTCCGTTGACGTCGGCCAGCAGATGCGTTCGCGGCACCATGGTCGGGTGGACGCGCGCCTCGATGCGCTCGCCGTGCCGCTTGGCGACCGCCAGCGACTTGACCACGTAACCGAACTCCCGCGCATAGGCGATGTCGGTCGGCGCGACGTGGCGGATGCCCTCCGTGGAAATGTCCGCGAACGCCACCCGGGCGCCGAAGGCGAGCTGGATCAGGAGCGTCAGCTTGTGGGCGGCGTCCGTGCCGTCGACGTCGAAAGTCGGATCCGCCTCCGCCAGGCCGTCCGACTGGGCTCCCCGCAGCACCTCGGCGAAGTCGCCGCCCTCGCTGCTCATGCGGCTGAGGATGTAGTTGGAGGTGCCGTTGACGATGCCGTACACGGCGGCATTGCGATCGCCTCCCAACCCTTCCTTCAGCGTGCGGATGATGGGAATGCCTCCGCCGACGCTGGCTTCGAAGCCGATCTGCAGCGCCCTCTTCTCGACGGCGGCGAAAATCTCCGCGCCGTGGTGGGCCAGGAGCGCCTTGTTGGCGGTGACGACGTCCTTGCCCCGTTCGATCGCCTCGAGCACGAACCGCCGCGCCACCCCGGTGCCGCCCATGAGCTCGATGACGACATCGATCTCGGGGTCGTTCAGCACCGCGCCGGCGTCGGGCACCAGCACACCGCGCCGCAGCGAGACGCCGCGGTCGCGCTCGACGTCGATGTCGGCGATCCGTACCAGGTCGAGCGGTGCTCCGACCCGGTCGCGAATCGAGCCCCGGTTTCGCTGTAGCAGCTTCACGACACCGGTGCCGATGGTTCCGAAACCGATCAATCCGATTCGGATGGCCCGCTGCACCACACCCTCCTCCGACGTCCCCGTTCAGTGCGGCGCGCCGCCCCCGTGCCGCCTTCTCATCCGGCGTGCGCCCCGTTCCCGGCGCGGCCGACCCCTCTGTCGGGCGAGCCCGCGGCCAGGGCCCGGCGGATGCCGCGCACCGCCTGTCGGGTGCGGTGCTCGTTCTCGATGAGGGCGAAACGAACCCAATTGTCGCCGTACTCGCCGAAGCCGATTCCCGGCGACACCGCGACCTTGGCTTCGCGCAGCAGAAAGGTCGAGAAGTCGAGCGATCCCATGTGCCGGAACGGCTCCGGGATCGGGGCCCAGAGGAACATCGTCGCTTGCGGCTTCTCGACCGCCCAGCCGGCGCGGTTCAACCCCTCGACCAGCGAATTGCGCCGCACCTCGTACAGCTGCCGAATCTCCTCGACGTAGTGCTGCGGCCCGTTCAGGGCGTGAATCGCGGCGATCTGGATCGGCTGAAAGATGCCGTAATCGAGGTAGCTCTTGATGCGCGACAGCGCCGCGATCATCTCCGCATTGCCGACGCAGAAGCCCACCCGCCAGCCGGGCATGTTGTAGCTCTTCGACAGGGTGAAGAACTCGACGCCGACCTCCTTGGCGCCCGGGACCTCGAGGAAGCTCGGAGCCCGGTAGCCGTCGAAGACGAGATCGGCGTAGGCGAGGTCGTGCACCACCATCAGATCGTGCTCGCGGGCGAAGTCGACGATGCGAACGAAGAAGTCGCGGTCGACGCACAGGGTCGTGGGGTTGTGCGGAAAATTGAGCACCAATAGCTTCGGCTTCGGCCACGTCTGCCGCATGGCCTCGACCAGGTGCTCGAAGAAATCCTCGCCGGGAACGAGGGGAATGCTGCGCAGGTCCCCGCCCGCCAGGATGACGCAGTACTGGTGGATCGGATAGGTTGGGCTCGGACAGAACACCACGTCACCCGGCCCGAGGACGGCCATGGCCAGGTGCGCCAATCCCTCCTTGGATCCGATCGTGACCACCGCCTCCGCATCGGGATCGAGATCGACGGCGTAGCGGCGCCGGTACCAGTCGGTGATCGCCAGGCGCAGCTTGTAGATGCCGCGCGACACCGAGTAGCGGTGATTGGACTCCTTCTGGACGGCTTCGACGAGCTTGGCGACCACGTGCGGCGGGGTCGGCCCGTCCGGGTTGCCCATGCCGAAATCGATGATGTCCTCACCGGCTCGTCTGGCTTGCTGCTTGAGGTCGCCGACGATGTTGAAGACGTAGGGGGGAAGTCGTTTGATGCGGGGAAATTCCATCGCCTCTCATACCACGCCGACCGCCGAGCGCCTCGATCGAATGCCGCCAGCTGCGGCGCATTTCGACTGCGTGTCCGTGCACGGGCGGCGGCTACTTCTGTCGGAGGTCACCTCCAAGGAATCGAAACAGGCCGGCGCGGCCACTGTCCCCCGGCGTTGTCGCCTTCTAGACGATTTGCGGAACCCGCGCAAATTCGTCTTCCCCACGAGCGTGTCATCCGATCTCGGCCAGACCGAGGCGTCCCGACCACCGGTGCCGTAGCACCTGGTGCAGCGCCGCCGACTCCGCGCCGAGCAGCCCCGGATCGCGCTCCAGCCACGCCTCCGCCGCCTCCCGCGCGGCGACGAGAAGGCGGCTGTCGCGGAGCAGATTGGCCACCCGGAAGTCCGGCAGACCGGACTGCCGGGTGCCGAGGAATTCCCCGGGCCCGCGCAGCTCCAAGTCCACCTCGGCGATCTTGAAGCCATCGGCGGTCTCGCGCAACGCCTGCAGGCGTCGATCGGTATCCTCACCGCGCGCGTAGGGCGCCACCAGCACGCAGGTGGCACGGTCGGCGCCGCGTCCCACTCGCCCCCGCAGTTGGTGCAGCTGCGAGAGCCCGAAGCGTTCCGCGTGCTCGACCACCATGACGGTGGCGTTGGGCACGTCCACCCCGACCTCGATGACCGTGGTGCTGACCAGCAGCTGCAGGTCGCCCGCCCGGAAACGGCGCATGACCGCGTCCTTTTCGTCGGCCTTCATCTTCCCGTGCAGGAGACCCACCCGGTAATCGGGGAAGACCGTGCGGCCGAGCTCGCGCGCCATGCTCGTCGCGTCGCGCAGGTCCTCCTTCTCCGACGCTTCCACCAGCGGGTAGACCACGTACCCCTGATGGCCGCGCGCCAGCTCTTCGCGGACGAGCTGGTAGACGCGGTCGCGCCGTGCCTCGTTGAAGATCAGGGTCCGTACCGGCTCGCGTCCGGGCGGCAATTCATCGATCACCGAGACGTCCAGATCCCCGTAGACGGTCATCGCCAGGGTGCGCGGAATCGGCGTGGCGGTCATCAGCAGGATGTCGGGTGCCGCCTGGTCTTCGCCCCGCAGGCGGCGCAGCGCGGCCCGCTGCAGGACGCCGAAGCGGTGCTGCTCGTCGATCACGCCCAGGCCGAGCCCCGGCATCCGCACTCCCTCCTGGATCAACGCGTGCGTGCCGACGACGAGCTGGATTTCGCCGCTCGCCAGCTGCTCGTAGCGGCGCGCTCGCTCGCTCCGCGGCGAGTCGCCGGTCAGGAGGACGCAGCGCACGCCGAGCTTCTCGGCGAAGCCGCCCACCGTCCGGTAGTGCTGTTCCGCCAGCAGCTCGGTCGGCGCCATGAAGGCCGCCTGGTAGCCGTTCTCGATCGCTACCAGGGCGGCAAACAGCGCCACGACGGTCTTGCCGCTGCCGACGTCGCCCTGCACCAGGCGGTGCATCGGGTGCGGCCGCGCCGCGTCGCGACGGATCTCCTCGATCACCCGGCCCTGAGCGCCGGTGAGGTCGAAGGGGAGGAGACCAAGCAGCCGCTCCGTCAGGTGGCCCAGCCGCCGCATGGACAGGCCGGCCTCGGCCACGACGGCGCGCCGGCGCAGCGCCATGCCGAGCTGCAGGTAGAAGAGCTCGTCGAAGACCAACGCCCGGTGCGCGGCGGAGCGGAACGCGTTCAGGCGGTCGACGTCGGCATCCGGCGCGGGGAGGTGCACGGCGCGCAGGGCGGCGGCGAGGTCGCACACGCCCGCCGCCGCCCCGACCTCGGGCGGCAGGACGCTGGGCACCAGGTCCGCGAAGTCGCGCGCCGCCTGCTGCACCAGCTTGCGGATGGCGCCGACGGTCATGGTCGTCGGCTTGTTGTAGACCGGCAGCACGCCGGCGCCCGACTCTTCGGGAGTGAGGTCGATCTCCGGGTGAACGATGCGCTTGCCGCCTCCCGGAGATTGCTCCACCTTGCCGTACACGAGGCAGCGCTGACCGGGGCGGTAGCGGGCGCGAAAGTACGTCACCTGGTTGTACCAGGTCAGGCCGAGCAGCCCGGTTTCGTCGCGCAGAACCGCCTCGAGAATACGGCGCCGCCCGCGCCCGACCGTGCGCTCCTCGATCTGCACCAGCTCGCCGACGATGCCGACCTCCTCGCCGGCCCGCGCCTCGCCGATCGGCGCGACGCGGCGCCGATCCTCGTAGCGAAACGGCAGGTGGTAGAGCAGGTCCTCGACGCTGTGGACGCCGAACTTCCCGAGCTCGGCGGCGCGGCGCGGTCCCACCCCGCGCACGAACTGGATCGGTCGCTTCAGCTGCTCCAGGTTGGCGCCGATGTCTCCCGAGCTGGGGTGGTACGGAAGGGCGACGTCGCGCGGTGCTTCGAGCTGCGCCAGCAGCTCCCGGCAGCGCCGCGCCAGATCGTGCCGCTCCTCGGCCGGCGTCGTCTCGTAGCGCTCCAGGCAGCCGCACAGATCCTCCATCGCCGCGGCCCTGCTCCGGGCTCGACAATCGCCGCGCCAGATCGCGCCCGCGCCGCGCCAGATCGCGCCCCGGAAAGTGGGTGCGCGCCGCCGCCGTCTCCGGCGCGGCGAGAAGGAACTCCACCGGCCGCCGCACCGCGACCAGGAACGCCGCCAGCGAGTCGGCCGGTGGTGCCGCCGGCTCACGCACTCGTTCGCTTCCGCGCGACGGCGAGCTCGTTGCGCGTGCGATCGTGGTACTCCTGCAGCGACAGCACGCCGAGCCCCCCTTGGCGCAGGTACTCGATCCCCTCCGCCGCCGCGTCCGCGCCGGCGACCGTCGTGAAGTACGGCACGTGGTACTCGAGCGCGTGGCGGCGGATCGGGAAGGAGTCCTGATGGGCGCCGCTGCCGAGCGGGGTGTTGACGACCATCACGATTTGGCCGCCCTTCAGCGCATCGACGATGTGCGGGCTGCCCTCCTGCACCTTGTTGATCTCCTCGACCGGCACCCCGTGCCCGGCGAGGAAGGCCGCCGTACCGCGCGTCGCGACCAGCTGGAAGCCGCAGACGGAAAGTCGCCGCGCCACCGGCAACAGCGCCCCCTTGTCGGCATCCTGGACGCTCAGGAACACGCGTCCCGAGCCCGGCAAGAGCGTGCCGGAGGCGATCTGCGCCTTGGCGAAGGCGACGCCGAAGGACTCGTCGATGCCCATCACCTCTCCGGTCGACTTCATCTCCGGACCGAGCAGGGTATCGACGCCGGGAAACTTGGCGAACGGGAACACCGCCTCCTTGACGGAGATGTACGGCGGGACGATCTCCTCGGTGAACCCGATCGCGCCCAGCTTCTCCCCCACCATCACCCGGGCGGCCAGCTTGGCCAGCGGCACGCCGATCGCCTTGCTGACGAAGGGGATGGTGCGCGAGGCGCGCGGGTTGACCTCGAGGATGAACACGTCGCTACCCTGGATCGCGAACTGCACGTTCATCAGGCCGACCACCCGCAGCTCCAAGGCGAGCGCGACCACCTGCCGGCGCACCTCGTCGAGCACCTGGCGTGGAACCGACTTCGCCGGCAGCGAGCAGGCGCTGTCGCCCGAGTGTACGCCGGCGCGCTCGATGTGCTCCATGATGCCGCCGATGACCACCGTCTCACCGTCGCTGATCGCGTCGACGTCGAGCTCGATGGCGTCCTCCAGGAACTGATCGACCAGCACCGGCCGTCCCGGGCCGATCTCGACGGCACGGTCCATGTACCGGCGCAGCGCCGCCTCCTCGTAGACGATCTCCATGGCCCGCCCGCCGAGCACGTACGAGGGGCGCACCAGCACCGGATACCCGATGCGCGACGCGACCTCGACCGCGCCCTCGACCGTCAGGGCTATCCCATTTCTCGGCTGGCGCAGGTCCAGCTGCCGCAGCAGGGTGGCGAAGCGCTCGCGGTCCTCGGCGCGGTCGATCGACTCGGGCGAGGTGCCGACGATGCGCACGCCGCTGCTGCTCGAGCGGCACCGCCAGCTTGAGCGGCGTCTGGCCACCGAACTGCACGATCACGCCGTCCGGATCTTCCCGCGCGACGATGCCCAGCACGTCCTCGCGGGTGAGCGGCTCGAAGTAGAGCTTGTCCGATGTGTCGTAGTCGGTGCTGACGGTCTCCGGGTTGCAGTTGACCATGATGGTCTCGTACCCGGCTTCCTTGAGCGACAGCGCGGCGTGCACGCAGCAGTAGTCGAACTCGATGCCCTGCCCGATGCGGTTCGGGCCGCCGCCGAGGATCATGATCTTCTTGCGCGGACCGACGCCGCTCTCGTCCTCGCGCTCGTAGGTCGAGTAGAGATACGGCGTGTAGGCGGCGAACTCGGCCCCGCACGTGTCGACCGTCTTGAAGGACGAAGTGATCCCGGCCTGCAGGCGCGCCTGGCGCACCTCCTCCTCGCCGCGACCGGTCAGCTGGGCGAGGCGGACGTCCGAGAAGCCCATCTTCTTCGCCCGCTCGAGCGACTCGGGGGCGAGGTTGGCCTGCGACTCGAAGGCGACGATCTGGCGGATGTTCTCGAGGAACCACGGGTCGATGCGCGACAGCTCCGTGATGCGCTCGGTCGTCAGGCCCTGCCGGTAGGCGTCGGCCACGTACCAGAGGCGACGCGCGTTCGGCACGCGCAGCTTCTCCTCCAGCTCGGCGCCCTCCGCGCGAGGGCCCCGTCCCTTGTCGTCGAAGCCGTAGGAGTCGATCTCGAGCGAGCGCAGCGCCTTCTGCAGCGACTCCTTGAAGGTCCGCCCGATCGCCATCGCCTCGCCGACCGACTTCATCTGCGTGGTCAGCACGTCCGGCGTCTGGGCGAACTTCTCGAAGGTGAAGCGCGGGACCTTGGTGACCACGTAGTCGATGGTGGGCTCGAAGCAGGCCGGCGTTTCGCGCGTGATGTCGTTGCGGATCTCGTCGAGCGTGTAGCCGACCGCCAGCTTGGCGGCGATCTTGGCGATCGGAAAGCCGGTTGCCTTGCTGGCCAGCGCCGAGCTGCGCGAGACGCGCGGGTTCATCTCGATCACCACCAGGCGCCCGTCGTCCGGGTGGACCGCGAACTGGATGTTGGAGCCGCCGGTGTCGACGCCGATCTCGCGGATGATCGCGATCGCGGCGTCGCGCATGACCTGATACTCCTTGTCGGTCAGCGTCTGCGCCGGCGCCACCGTGATGCTGTCGCCGGTGTGCACGCCCATGGGGTCGAGATTCTCGATCGAGCAGATGATGACGACGTTGTCGCGCCCGTCGCGCATCACCTCGAGCTCGAACTCCTTCCAGCCGGCGATCGACTCCTCGATGAGGATCTCGTCGATGGGCGATGCATCGAGCCCCCAGGTGCTGTAGAGCGCGAACTCCTCGTCGGTGGCCGCGATGTTGCCGCCGGTGCCGCCGAGGGTGCGCGAGGGGCGGATGATCAGCGGCAGGCCGAGCTCGGCGCGCAGGGCGTCGGCCTCGGCCCGCGAGTGAGCGCAGCCGCTGCGCGGCACGTCGAGGCCGATGCGGCGCATGGCCTGCTTGAAGAGCTCGCGATCCTCGGCCTTCTTGATGGCGTCGATGCGCGCGCCGATCAGCTCGACGCCGTAGCGGTCGAGAACGCCGCTCTCGGCGAGCTCGATGGCCAGGTTGAGGCCCGTCTGTCCGCCGATCGTGGGCAGCAGCGCGTCGGGGCGCTCGCGCTCGATGATCTTCTCGACGATCGAGGCGGTGATCGGCTCGACGTAGGTGCGGTCGGCGATCTCCGGGTCGGTCATGATCGTCGCCGGGTTCGAGTTGACGAGCACGACCCGGTACCCCTCTTCCTTCAGCGCCTTGCACGCCTGGGTACCGGAGTAGTCGAACTCGCAGGCCTGGCCGATGACGATCGGGCCGGAGCCGATCAGGAGAATGGTGTGGATGTCGGTTCGCTTGGGCATGCGCTACTTCGCCTTCTCCATCAGGTCCACGAAGCGCCGGAACAGATAGTGCGCGTCGTGCGGGCCGGGCGACGCCTCGGGGTGGTACTGGACCGAGAACACCGGCAGCTCGCGATGCGCCAGGCCCTCCACCGTGCGGTCGTTCAGATTGACGTGCGTCAGCTCGGCGGCGCCCCCGAGAGAGTCGACGTCGACCGCGAAGCCGTGGTTCTGGCTGGTGATCTCGACCTTGCGGGTGCCGAGGTCCATGACCGGCTGGTTGCCGCCGTGATGGCCGAACTTGAGCTTGTAGGTGCGTCCGCCGAGCGCCAGCCCGAGGATCTGGTGCCCGAGGCAGATGCCGAACACGGGGCGCTTGCCGACCAGCTCCCTCGACGGTCTCCGCCGCGTAGGGAGCCGCCGCCGGATCGCCGGGACCGTTGGACAGGAAGACGCCGTCGGGCTCGAGCGCCAGCACCTCCTGCGCGGGGGTGCGCGCCGGCACCACGCGCACCCGGCAGCCGAGCGAGACCAGGTTGCGCAGGATGTTGCGCTTGATGCCGAAGTCGTAGGCGACGACCAGCGGCCCGCCCTCGGCCGTCGAGCGCTGGTAGCCCCCCTCGACGGTCCACTGCCCCTCGTGCCAGTCGTACGGCTCGCGACACGTCACCCGCTCGACCAGGTCCTGTCCCTCCATGCTCGGCGCCGCCCGCGCTGCGGCTATCAGGCGCCGTGGCTCGAGGTCGCGCGTCGACACGACACCGTTCAGCGCCCCCTTGTCGCGGATGTGGCGGACCAGTGCCCGGGTGTCGATTCCCTCGATGCCGGGGATGCCGTTCGCGGCCAGGTACTCGTGCAGCGACTGGCGCGAGCGCCAGTTGCTGGGCATCGGCCAGTACTCGCGCACGATGAACCCCTCGACGCAGGGGCGAGCCGACTCGACGTCCTCCAGATTGACGCCGACGTTGCCGATCTCCGGATACGTCATGGCGACGAGCTGGCCGCAGTACGAGGGATCGGTGAGGATCTCCTGATAGCCGGTCATCGAGGTGTTGAAGACGACCTCGCCGACCGCTTCTCCCTCGGCGCCGAACGCCGTTCCTTCGAACACCGTCCCGTCCGCCAGAGCGAGCAGCGCCTTCATCGATTCGAGCTCCGTTTCTTGCGCGGCGTCACCGTCTCGACGCGGCGCTGCCACACGACGCGGCCGCCGACGACGGTGGCGCGCGCGGCGCCGGTCAGGCGCCAGCCGCCGAAGGGCGTGTTGCGCGATTTGGAGCGGAAGGCCTCCGGCTTCACCTCCCACGCGTGCTGCGGGTCGATCACCGTGACGTCGGCCACGGCCCCCACCTCGAGGCTGCCGCCCGGCACGCCCAGGATGCGCGCCGGGGCGGTGCTCATGGCGCGGATGACGGTTTCGATCGGCAGACCGGCCCCGCTCACCAGCCGCAGTGCCAGCGCCAGCGCGGTCTCGAGCCCGACGATGCCGTGCGCGGCCTGCTCGAACTCGACCTCTTTCTCGTCGCGGTGGTGCGGCGCGTGATCGCTGGCGATGGCGTCGATCGCGCCGTCGCGCAGGCCGGCGACGATCGCCGCGACGTCCTCCCGCGAGCGCAGCGGCGGGTTCATCTTCGCGTTCGTGTCGTAGTCGCCCACCGCCGTCTCGTCGAGCGTGAAGTGGTGCGGCGCCGCCTCGGCGGTCACGGCCAGGCCGCGCCGCTTGGCCTGGCGCACAAGCTCCACCGTCCCCGCCGTGCTCGCGTGCGCGATGTGCAGCCGCCCGCCGGTTCGCTCCAGCAGAGCGATGTCGCGTGCCACCATGACCTCCTCGGCGGCGGCGGGAGCTCCCTTCAGCCCGAGGCGGAACGAGGTCGGGCCCTCGTTCATCACCCCGTCGCCGGCCAGGCGGCAATCCTCCTCGTGCGCAATCACCGGGATGCCGAACATCGCGCTGTACTCGAGGGCGCGACGCATCAGGGAGCCGTCCATGACCGGCCGCCCGTCGTCGGACACGGCGACGATACCGGCCTCCCGCATCTCGCCGATCTCCGCCAGTCGCTCCCCCTGCAGGCCGACCGACACGGCGCCGATCGGATGGACACGTGCCAGGCGCGCCGCTTGCGCCCGCTCGAGGATGTACTCGGTAACCGCGCCGCTGTCGTTCACCGGGTTGGTGTTGGCCATGCAGGCGACGGCGGTGAAGCCGCCGGCGACGGCGGCGCCGACCCCAGTGGCGACGGTCTCCTTGTACTCGTAGCCGGGCTCGCGCAGATGGACGTGCATGTCGATCAGGCCCGGCACCACCCAGCAACCGGTGGCGTCGATCACCTCCCGCGCCTCGAGCCGCCCGGGCTCGGCGAGCGCCGCGATCCGCGCCCCCTCGACGAGGACGTCGAGGACGCCGTGGCGGTCGGAGGCGGGATCGATTACCGTCCCGCCGCGTACGAGAAGAGACGACACCTCACCCCGCCTTGCGCCGCAGCGGCGCGCTCTCGGCGAGGCTCTCCGCCTCGCCGCTCGCCCGCGCCCGATTGACGAGCAGAAACAGGACGGCCATGCGAACCGCCACGCCGTTCGTCACCTGGTCCATGATCAGAGAGTCGGCGCCGTCCGCCACGTCGCTGGCGATCTCGATGCCGCGGTTGATCGGGCCGGGATGCAGTACCACCACCCCGGGCTTCGCCTCGGCCAGGGCGTCACGCGTGAGGCAGAAGTAGCGGGCGTACTCGTCCAGGCTGGGAAAGTAGTTGCGCCCCTGCCGCTCGCGCTGGATGCGCAGTGTCATGACGACGTCTGCGCCGCGGATACCGGCACGCAGGTCGTGGCTGACCTCCCCCCAGGCCGCCGCTTCGGGCGGCAAGAGGGTGGGCGGTCCGACCAGGCGCACGCGGGCACCCAGAGCGCGCAGGGCGTGGACGTTCGAGCGCGTGACCCGGCTGTGCAGGATGTCCCCGACGATGGCGACCGTGAGATCATCGAGGCGACCGACGCGGTCGCGGATGGTCAACAGGTCGAGCAGCGCCTGGGTGGGATGTTCGTGCGCCCCATCGCCGGCGTTGACGACCGGACAGTCGATGCGCCGGGCGAGGAAGTGCGGCGCGCCGGCCGCGGCGTGGCGCAGGACCAGGCAATCGGGGCGCATCGCCTGGATGTTGCGCGCCGTGTCGAGCAGCGTCTCCCCTTTGACGGCGCTGCTCGACGAGGAGGCGATGCTGACGAAATCCGCGCTCAGCCGTTTGGCGGCGATCTCGAACGAGGTGCGGGTGCGCGTGCTGGCCTCGTAGAACAGGCTGACGACCGTTTTGCCGCGCAGCGTCGGAACCTTCTTGATGTCGCGCTGGGAGATCTCCTTGAACGAGGCCGCCGTGTCGATCAGGTAGAGGATCTCTTCCCGCGACAAACCCTCGAGCCCGAGCAGATGCCCTTGCGAGAATGCCATCTCAGCGCTCCTCCGGTACCAGGACGACCTCGTCGGCGCCGTCGCGCTCCTTCAGCCGTGCCTGAACCGACTCCGTTGCCGACGTGGGCAGGTTCTTGCCGACGTAGTCGGGGCGAATGGGCAGCTCGCGGTGGCCGCGATCGACCAGCACCGCGAGCTGTACGCTGCGCGGGCGCCCGAAGTCCATCAGGGCGTCCAGCGCCGCGCGCACGGTGCGCCCGGTGTAGAGCACGTCGTCGACCAGGATGACTTGCCGGTCGTCGATGGGGAAGCCGATGTCCGTGCCCTTCACCTGCGGTTGCTGGCCGGCGCGGCTCAGATCGTCGCGATAGAGCGTGATGTCGATGATACCGGTCGGAACCCGGACGCCCTCGATCTCGGTGATCTTCGCCGCCAGACGCTCCACGAGGTCGACGCCGCGCGATCGAATGCCGATCAGCACCAGCCCCTCCGTCCCCTTGTTGCGCTCGAGAATCTCGTGCGTGATCCGCGCCAGAGCGCGCTCGACTCCCTGGGCGTCCATTACGACGCGTTTCGCTGCACCCATGGCAAAAAAAAGCCCCCTCGCCGACGAGGAGGCGCTAGCGCGGCCCTGCAGTTTTGGTGTGCGTCATCGAGACTCCTTCCTGGCCTCGCCGGACCAGCTTAAAGGCGCTTCCTAACTAACCTGCATCGCACCGTCAGTCAACATTCCCGCCGCCGGCGGCGATCCGGCTGCGTGTCGCCGTCACCTAGCGGAGGCCTGGAAGAGACGATCTCAGCAAAGCCCCCGCCGAACCGGCGCCGAACGTGGGCACTCGTGCGTCAAATTTCAGCCGCAAAATGCTTCCTTTGACGTGTCCGCGACTACCGAAGTTCCAAACGCTGTACGATCTCGCATGCAGCGACCGGCTGGCTCGCCCGCTGCCGATGCCCGCTGCATCCGCCGGCCCATGGCACGGTGCTCGCAGGAGGCAGACGTGAGATGAGTTCGGGCGCAGTTGCCCCACGAGGGAAGAGGCGAAGGACGCTCGGCGAGCCTGCAACGAGGGGATGGAGGACACGATGCTGACGGCGCCGCGCACCACAAGCCCGGCAAGGCTCGATGCCCATCACCCGACGAGACCGGCTCCGGCGGAGGTTCCGTCGCAACAGGCGGTAGTTGTGCCCGAGCCGCGGCTCTCGCACGGGCGCCTGCCGGCGCTCCTGTTGCTGGTCGCCGCCTTGATCGTGGGCTCGCAGGCGAGCCTGTCGCTGGGCCGACCGGCGGCGATTCCCCTCATCCTTGCCGCCTGCTCCCTGGCGCTGGCGGGGGCGATCGTCTTCGTCCCGCTGCTCAAGCCGGTTCTCTCACATCTCATCTTCGCCGAGAGCGCGGTGGCGATCTCGATCGGTGTCTCCGTCTACGCCCTGACGCGAGCGGCGCTGCCGCCGGATCTCCTCGCCTGTGCCTTCCTCGCCGCGGTGGTCGTACCCGCGGCGGCGTATCCCAATAGCCGCCACATGCCCCTGGCGGCCGGTCTCGCGATCGCCGCGGCCTATCTCGTGGCCAACGGGATGCGAGAGGTCTCGCCCTTTCTCATCGCCGCCCCTGCGCTCGCCGCGGCCCTCATGGCGGTGCAGGCGGCGCGCGTGCGCCGTTTCGAGTCGCGCGCCGGCGCACAGATCGACCAGCTCTCCGAGACGGCGAACAAGCTGGCGCTCGAGAGCGGCGCGCGCAAGGAGACCAGCGAGGTCTCGGCTGCGGTTCTCGCCATGGCGACGGAGTTCGCCGCCGCTTCCGATCCGGTCGCCATCGCCGATCAGATCGCGCGCGGCTCCGGTGCCCAGCTGCACGCCGTCGGCGCGGTGTTGCTGCTGTGGGACGACGCGCTCGAGACCTTCCGCGTCGGCGCCGTCGACGGCAGGCACGCTCCCGGCGCCTCGGACCTGCGCCAGGTGGAGGTCCGCCCGGACAGCATCCCGACCCTCCGTCCCACACCCGCCGGTCAGGTCGTGCAGCTCGATCCGGGGACCGTTCACGAGCCCATGCTGAGCTCTCTCCTGCGCCGCTGGAAGGCCGCCGCCCTGCTCGGCGTCCGCCTGCAGCGCGGCGAGCAGCTCCTCGGCCTGCTCTTCGTGGCACGCTCGGAATCACAGCCGGGATTCTCTTCCCGCGACTCGCGCATTCTGGCCGGGATCGCCGTTCACGCCGCCGCCTCTCTCGATCATGCCGATCTGATCGCCGACCTGCAGTCCGCCAACCAGCTCAAGGAAGAGTTCATGGCGACGATGTCGCACGAGCTGCGGACGCCGCTGAACGTCATCATCGGCTACACGGACCTGCAGCTCGAGGGCGCTTTCGGCGACCTTTCCGAGGATCACCACTCGACCCTGAGCACCGTCCGCGAGCAGGCTCTGCAGCTCCTCGAGCTGATCCAGGCGACGCTCGACATGAGCCGTCTGGAGCGCGGTCTGGTGACGGTCGACCTGCGGGACATCTCGGTCTCGCACCTGATGGAACAGCTCCGCTTGCAGGTACCGCCCGCCTGGCGCAAGCCGACCGTCGAGCTCAACTGGCGTATCGAGCCCGGGCTGCCCCCCATTCACACCGACCCGAGCAAGCTCCACATCCTGCTGCGGAACCTCATTCACAACGCGCTCAAGTTCACGCAGCACGGCGTCGTCTCCGTGTCCGTCTCGGCGCGGGGTACCGAGGACCAGCTCACCTTCGTCGTGCAGGACTCCGGAGTCGGGATCAAGTCGGAGCACCTCTCGGATATCTTCGAGATGTTCCGGCAGGCACCGAACGGCGAGAGCTCGCCCGGCGGCGTCGGGCTCGGGCTGTACATCGTCAAGCGCCTGGCCGCCGTGCTCGGCGCCGAGATCGAGGTCAGCAGCGCTCCCGGGCGAGGCGCCACCTTTCGCATTCATCTGCCGATCGCCGGTCCGCTGGCCCCTCGCAGCTAGCGCCCCGGGCCCCGCGGGTCTGGGACTCGCGGCGGGCCTGCCCGCGGCCCCCTCACCTTCGAGCCGGCGCGGCGCGCCAAGGCTCACGGCTGCTCTTGCATGGCAGCCTCGATGCGAAGCATAACTCTCTGTGTGCGGCTCGAGGCGGAACTGGAATCACGACGCCGCTGCGATCGCGTTTGTGAGCCGTGGCTGCAGCTGAACGAGCCACCGCCGCGGCACCGCCGTCCGACCGATTCGGAGAGCTGATGGCGAAAGACGGGCTGCGTGCGGCGACGCCTGACCCCGAGTCCTCACCCGACGACCCGCGTTCGGACCGCGGGGCCGGGGACGCGGCGGAGCGCAAGGCGAGAGACGGTCAGGTATTGAAGGTCCTCCTCGTCGAGGACTGCGAGGACGACGCCCTTCTTCTGCGCCGCACCCTGGAGCAGGGCGGCTACGCGCCGGAGCTCTACCGCGTCGAGGACGCCGCCGGATTGCGCGCCGCCCTCGCCGAGCGCCGGTGGGACATCGTCCTCTCGGACTACCGGCTGCCGCGATTCACTGCTCCCGACGCCCTGCGCATCATTCAGGAGAGCGGGCTCGACCTCCCCTTCATTCTCGTATCCGGCGTGGTCGGCGAGAACGCCGTCGTCGAGATCATGAAGGCCGGGGCGCACGACTTCGTCGGCAAGGACGCCGTTGCGCGCCTCGTGCCGGCCATCGAACGCGAGCTGCGCGAGGCCGACGTGCGGCGGCAGCGGCGCCGCGCCGAGTACGCGCGCCGCGAGGAGGCGGAGATCTCCTCTTCCCTGGCCCGCGTCGGCGAGCAGCTCATCGGGTCGATGGGAACGCGCAACGTACTCGAGCGACTGTGCCGCCTGGCCGTCACCGAGCTCGGCTGCGACACCAGCCAGAGCTTTCTGTGGGAGTCGAGCGAGGACGTCTATCTGCGCATCTCGGCCGCCGGGCGCCCGGGCGGCCCCCCGACCGCCAAGGGAGCCGCCAAGATCTCGCACGCTCTTCTCGGCGACTTCCTGCGCCGCCTGGAGGTGGAAGAGGTGGCGTACCTCGCCCAGTCGCCAGCCGACCAGCACGTCGGCGCCCTGCTCTGCCCCCGCGCTCCGCACTGCCGCAGTATGGTGACCGCTCTGCGCCGTGGCGGGCAGATCTTCGGCTTCCTGACGATGGAGCAGCACGAGACGGATGCCCTTTTCAGCGATCAGCAAGCCCGCCAGCTGCGGGGCATCGCGCAGCTCGGAGCGTTGGCCTTCGAGAATGCCCGGCTGGTCGATCAGCTGAAGCGGGCCAATCAGCTCAAGTCGGAGTTCATCGCCACGATGTCACACGAGCTGCGCACGCCGCTCAACGTGATCATCGGTTACAACGACTTGCTCATGGACAACGAGTTCGGTCCCCTGAGCCGCGAACAGACGGACATCGTCCAGCGCGCCGACCGCAACGCGCGCGAGCTGCTCGGGCTGATCAACGCCACGCTCGACGTCAGCCGCCTCGACGTTGGCCGCCTGCCGCTCGAGCTGCGCGACGTAAGCGTCCCGGATCTGATCGCGGAGCTGCAGGCCGAAGTGGGCCCCCTGCGGCAGAAGGATGGGCTGCTCTCGGTCGATTGGCGTACCGGACCGGACCTGCCGCCGACCCTGCACACCGACGGAATGAAGCTGAAGATCGCCCTCAAGCACCTGCTCTCGAACGTGATGAAGGTCAGCCGGGGCGGACGGATCGTGTTTCGCGCCGAACGGCACACCGACTGTCTCCTGATCGAGCTGATCGGGGTGGCGCCGGGTCCGACCGCCGTGGATCCGCTCGACGGAGAGGGAGCCCGCCTGATCACGGAGGGCACAATTCGCCCCAGCGACGCCGCCGATCTGGAGCTCTACGTCGGTTCCCGATTGCTCGAGCTTCTGGGAGCGAAGGTGCACACGCTGCGTCAGAAGGGCTGCGCGCAGCTACTCCGCGTTCTTCTTCCGCTGAGGCCCAGCCCCTGATCGGACCGGGTTCTCGGTCGCCGCCGCCCCGGATCCCGGCCGTGCATAGTGCTCGCGCAGGACGCTCATGTACGGCACGCACGGCCGCACCTGCTTGACGGCCGCACATGCCTCCGCCAGGGAGCGTCCGCGACAGCGGTGCAGATAGGCCACGGCAATCGTCGGGGCGCGATTCATGCCGGCATTGCAGTGCAGATAGACGCGCTCCCCGGCATTCAGAAGGCTCTCGAGCAGCCCCACGGCGTGGTCGAGCCGGGCGGCCATCGCGATCGTGTCGCCGTCGGCCATGGGGAGGCGATGGAAGCGCATCCCCGCGGCTTCGTAGGCCCGCTTCAGCCGCGCCGCCTCCAACCCCTTGCGCGACAGGTCCGCGTCGTCCTGCAAACAGATCACCGCGGTGACCCCCAGGGTGTCGCGCAACCAAACGGCGTCCTCGTGCGTCGGATACTCTCCGATGAACAGCTCGGGCAGCACGGTCGCCGTTTCCGGGCGCCCACCCCGGCGTGTGGCCGGCCCCGCCAGCTGGGACCAGATCGAGTCGTGCACGCGATTCGTGGTACCGACCGAGCCGGCGAAAGGCAACCGGCCGGGCCGTCAGGGCAACGCGTAATACCCCGATTCCGCCAATCGCCTAACGAGCGCCGCCCGCCCCCCTGACGGGGATCGACGCCAATACGGACCGATACGCCCGGATCTGGCTCTGGCACAGCCGGTGCTCCGACACCTTCGTACAGGTGATCGTCGAAAGGCTGCGGCACGTCGATTCACGCGTTCGCGACGGTTGATCGCACCCGCACCTAGAACCTATAGAGAGTGCCGCCCGACCCGGGTGGAGAGAGCCTCAACGCCGAGATGTCATCCATGCGCTCATTGTCGATCCTCGTCCTTCTCGCCCTGCCCATCGCGGCCTTCGCCTCCGATCCGGGCTACGGAACGGCAGTCGATCGGCTCCTCGCGGCCTCTCCCGCGACCGTCGCGGTCCGACGGGTCGACGCTCGTCGTCCGGTCGAGGTCGTGCTCGGCCTGCCGTGGCGCGACGAGCGCGAGCTCGCATCGCTGGTTCGCGATCTCGCCGATCCGCAGTCTCCGCGCTTCGGTCGCTATCTCTCCGCGCAGGAATTCGACCGGCGCTTCGCCCCGCTCCCCGAGGGCATCGATGCCCTCGTCTCGTTCCTGCAGAGATCGGGGCTCGAGGTGACCGACGTTTCGGCTTCCGGGCGCTTCATTACCGCGGGCGGCGATTCGGCCCGCGTCGAATCGGCCCTCGCCGCCAAGCTGCTCAGCGTCACCGGCAAGGCCGGCGAGCACCTCGTCCTCCAACCCGATGGATCGCTCGGCTCGCTCGCCAGCGCGACCGTGGTCAGCGTCACCGCTCCGGGCGCGGCGGACGAGCTGCAACCACCGGGCGGCGACCCGAACCTTCCGCCCCAGGAAGGCAGCCCCTTTCGCCCGGCGGACATCGCGCGCTTCTATCACTTCGACGACCTCTACGACGCCGGCTACCGGGGCAGCGGCGACCGCGCCTCGACCGTCGCCATCGCGACTGCCTACGGCTTCGATCGCGCCGATCTGCAGCGCTTCTGGGACGATTTCGACATCAGCCGCAGCCCCGACAGCGTCGAGCTGATCGCGGCGACCGGGCCGATCACGAGCACACACACCGAGACCGACCTCGACGTCCAATGGACCTCGGCCATGGCCCCTGGCTCGCGAGTGCTGGTCTACGCCGGAGACAAGGCCTCGAGCTCCACCTTCTTGAAGGTGTACGACCGCATCATCAGCGACGACCGGGCCGCACTGGTGACCACCAGCTGGGGCGGATGTGAACCGGATCTTCCCAGCTCCTTTCTCGACCAGGCCCACGCTCTCTTCGAGCGAGCGGCGGCCCAGGGCATGACGGTTCTCGCCGCCAGCGGCGACAGCGGTGCCTACCAATGCGGCGACAACACTCCGAGCGTCGGCTTCCCCGCTTCGGACCCGTACGTCCTGGCCGTGGGGGGGACGACCCTGCACGACACGGCGGACGGCGTCACCGAAACGGCCTGGCGGGGCAGTGGCGGCGGGGTCAGCCAGAAGTGGCCCGCCCCTCCCTGGCAGATGCGCCCGGAGAGCATGCGCGTGATGGCGGACGTGGCACTCAACGCGGACCCGGCGACCGGCTACATGATGGCGCACGACGGAATCTGGTGGTCGTCCGGCGGGACCAGCGTGGCGGCGCCGATCTGGGCCGCGCTTCTCGCCCTGGTCAACCAGTACCGCAGCGCGTTGGGCCGGCCTGCGCTCGGTCTGGCCGCACCGGCGCTGTGCGAGGTCGCCAACGCCCGCGACCTGCCGATGACGCCACTGCGCGACATCACCGCCGGCGACAACCAGGTCTATGCCGCCGAGCGCGGCTGGGACTTCCCCACCGGCTGGGGAACGCCGAACGCCTTCGAGCTGGCTCGCTCGCTCGCCGAGTGGTCGGCGCCCGCCGAACCCGCGGGCGGACGGAGCAGCGCCGTCATGCTCGCCCCTTCGATGCCCGGCATCGGCGGCGCCGTACGCCTCAAGTTCAGCTACCGGTGTCTGACCACCGCCGTCTCGCTTTACGCGCGCTATGCGCCGCCGGGCGCTTACACTCTGGACTTCGACGGCGAGCCCGTCGCCAGCTTCCAGATCGACCCCAAGGGTCGCGCCATCTTGGAGATCCCCAACCTGGACGCGCGCGGACACGCCGTCACCGTGACCGCGGTCGGCGGCCCAGTGGTCTTCGCCGGCTCACTCAGCGACGAGCCGCGGCGCTCGCGGCGCCTGCGCGCGGACATGTACAACACCGGAGCCGCCTCCGCCGCCCACGGCCGGCTCCTCTACCGCTACCTCGCCGGCCGAGAGCAACTGGTCGTGCACGTCGACAACCTGCCCAGCGGCGAGTACTCGGTGCACCTCGGCGACCGGGCGATCGGCTCACTTTCGGTGCACAGCGAAGGGAACGATGCCATCGCGCGCTTCGACACCAACGGCACCGCCGGCGCGCTGCTCCGGAGCAGCCCCCTGTGCGAGCCGATCAAGGTGATCCGCAGCGGCACCGCCTTCTTGCGCAGCACCTCGACGGCGCTGTCCTTCGGCGAGTGCAGCCCTTAGTGTTGCCCCCGGCTGCGCCGGATCATTCGAGCTGAGAAACACACGGACTTCCGGAACACGCTGAGGCTCAGGCTCGGGCTGAGGACGGTGCGCGCTTCGCGCGCTCTTTGGGATCGATCCCCAGCCTCAGCCCGAACCCCAGCCTTTGCCTACGAACCCGGGCACAGCCCGGGCGAGTTTCAGGCTAGTATGTGGAAACCGCTACTTAGTACTCCGGTTCACAATTGTGGCAACGTATTTTGTGAGGGTGTTCCTTCTCCCGGATGGGAGAAGGATGAGGGGGATCAAATACATGGCGAAGCCATCACCGATTTCCTCTTCTGCGACAGCCTCGAGCGGCCAAAACGATTGTGGCCTGCGGCGCCATCAAATCCCCCTCGGCTCTCTCCCATCCGAGGCTGTCGATAAATGCGAGGACACCCTTCGACGAGCTCAGATACCATGAGCTTGTCGAAGCCTCGTTTGCGAGAAAATCGACAGACTCATCCGCGAGAGGAAGAAAGACGTCGGGGTACTTATGCCGACGAGTACCTAGCGTACCGCCTCACGATTGGGTCTACGGATCGATTCAAACCGGGAGGGCGAGCCGCACAAGCGAAACGGCTCGCTGGGAGGCTCGACGTTCCCGGCGTCGGATCTCGGCGAAGGCTTTCCGAGACACCAGGCTGAACCGGTCGTCTCAGGGCGCCCTGCTCTCGGCCGAGCCCGCCTCGGCACGAGCCGCAACAGCGGACGCCGACACCACCTCGATGCCGAGCCGCCCGATGATCGAGATCAAGGCCGCGTGCGTCTCCGGGCCCCCCTCGATCAGCTTGATGTGCGTCGCGTCCGCCGGCATCTGATCGAACGCCGGATCGACACTCACCCACGACGAGCCGAGCCACGCCTCGTCCCAGGCGTGGTAGAAGAACGCTCCGTTCGCATAGACGGCACCCGCCACTACACGCGCCGGGAGGCCGCCGGCGCGGGCCAGCGCCGCCCACAGGACGGCGTGCTCGTTGCAGTCTCCGGCTCCCATGTCCAGCACCTGCAGTGCATTCGGAATGCTGGCGGTGGCCCTCTTTGCCAGCTTGTCGAACACCCATTCGCGGATCCGCTGGGCGGCGCGCAGGGCGTCCGTCTCGCCGCCGAGGGCTTGCCGCGCCGCCGCACGCACACGCGGGTGGTCGATCTGCATGAACGGCGTCGGCGCCAGGTCGTCGCGCCAAGCGCTCCCCCGATACGGTAGGGTGTACGTCTCGCCGGCCGCCGCGTCCTCGCGCCGGATGTGCAAGACGCCGTCGCGGTACGACTGGCGCGCATCCTGCGGCACCGGGAAACCCTCGACGCCGTGCAGGCGCACGGTCAGCTCAGCCAGCTGACGCGGGAGCGGGATGGGACGGCGCACGGGCACGGCCATCGCCGCCATGAGATCGAAAGCGTCGCCTTCCGACCAGCCGCCCGACACCGCGAGCTCGGCACTCTCCGCGACCGTGACCAGGCCCATGGGCCCCTCCTCGCGCAGCACTTGCCCGGCGTCATCCATCCACACCGTCGTATCCACGCCGCGAAACGACTCGCGCATGCGCCGCGCCGGCACCGGGCGCCCGCCGACGACGATGCTGTCGCGCCCGTCCATGCGCACCTCCATCGGGTAGTGGCGCATTGCGGAGGGATCGAAGACCTGCAGCGTGCGCGCCCCCTCCGCCCCTCGGTCGGCGCCCGCGAACAGTGCCCGTGCCGTGGCCGGCAGGTAGATCGGACCGTCGATCTCGAGCTGCTGCCGCGTCTCGTCCTTGCCCGTCCGCAGGACCAGATCCACCGTCCGTGGGCCCACCGTGCCGCTCGCCTTCAGATCCCCGAGCCCGCTCTGCAGCGAGACACTGAACGTCTGCAGCGCGTAATCCGGGCCGGTCGTCGCGTCGATGTGCGTGTGCACCGTCTGCTCGGCATCCATCACCGTCAGACGGAGGAGCGAGTCCTCGGCAAAGCGGTGGCCGCCCTCCGTCGCGACCACTCGCTCGTGTGTGTAGCCGATCTTGCGGTCGTGCATGTACACACCCATCCACGACTCGTCTGGCACGGCCGCCGACGCCGAGGTGTCCGCCGGCGGCGCGACGATCCGCTCCGAAGCAGCGAAGTGATCGCGCACCAGCATCCCCATGAGGACCAGCCACGAAGCGACCACCCCGAACCGAACGAAGCGCCATAAGACTTGCATCCGCTTCCTCGACGCCTATCCTGACACAGGTCGATGGGCCCCGCCACGCCCAGATTTCTCGCCGACGGCATGTTGGGCCGGCTTTGCACCTGGCTGCGCCTGCTGGGGTTCGACACCGCGTACGGCCGTCGGGCGAGCGAGACCGCCCTGCTGCGCCGCGCCGCCGCCGAGGACCGCATTCTCCTCACCCGCAATCGCCGTCTGCTGCGCCGCAAGCGACTGCCGCCGTACCTCTACGTCGAGGCCGACGATTTCCGCGCCCAGCTGGCCCAGGTAGTCGAGACCTTCGATCTCGACCCGCGGGCGATCCCCTTTCAGCGCTGCTCGGTGTGCAATCAACCACTCGTCGCGCTCGACCGGGAGAGCGCCCGCCGCTGCGTCCCGCCCTACGTCCACCGCACCCAAGCGAAGTTCTCGCGCTGCCCCGAGTGCGGCCGCATCTATTGGCCCGCAACCCACGTCGAACGAATGCGCGCCGAGCTCGAGGGAATGCAGGCGAACCCGACCGGCGGTCCGGGCGCGCGCCGAAGGCGCCCCCTTTTCCTCGGCGCCGCCAAAAGGTAGAAGGAGGCATGGACGCACAGGCCGGCGCCGAGTTCATTCTCGCCCACTGCGAGTCGTGCGCGCGCCAGGTCCTCACCCACGCGGTCTGGAGCGAGGACGGAAGCGACGAGCTGCGCTGCGTGCACTGCGATCGGCCGGCGGCCGGCCCGCTCTGCTTCGCCGCGGGGGAAGACTTGCCGGAGCACGGCTACGACTTCGTCGAGTTCGGCGGCTGCGGCAATCCGAATTGCGGCGGTGGCCGCTGCTCGCGCGCCTGAGCGGCGGGCGCGGGAAGCGAGTTCAGTCTGCGGACAGAGCTCCGCGCTGGCGCAAGGCCTCGTAGACGGCGACGGAGACGGCGTTGGCGAGGTTCAGGCTGCGCACGTGCGGCGTGAAGATGGGGATGCGATACGTCGTCTCGCGACAGGACTCCAGGAGATCGGCCGGCAAGCCGCGGGTCTCGCCGCCGAACACGAGGTAGAGAGGGTCGACGTCCCCGTAGGGAGCGGCGAGGTAGATCCGCGAGGCGCGCGCCGAGAAGCAGAGCGGCGTCACCGGGCGCTCCACCGCGGCGAAGGCCGCCCAGTCGTCGTGCACCCGCAGATCGACGTGCGGCCAATAGTCGAGCCCGGCCCGCTTCAGATAGCGGTCCTCGAGCGAGAAACCGAGCGGCTTGACCAGATGGAGGCGCGTCCGCGTCGCGGCGCACAGGCGCGCGATGCTGCCAGTGTTGGGTGGAATCTCCGGGTGCACCAGGACGACGTGCAGCGCCGGCTCCCCGTCAGAGCGACGCGATGGGATGGGACTTTCCCCCCGATCGAAACACGAAGACGCCCGGCCTCGCCTCTTCGATGTACTGAGCCATCTGATAGAAGGCAGGCCGCAGGAAGCGCGCCCGCTCGGTGCCGCCCTTGACGCGGCAGTAGAGGACGTTCGCCGGGCCGACCTGCAGCGACTCGGCGTCGAGCGCCTCGATGCTCCCATCGTTGAGCTCGACCGCGATCCCCCCTTCTCCGCCGCTGCGCGTCCCGATCACCACGTAGGGCGTGTCGTCGACGATGATCGGCGCCGTTTCGGGGCCGATGTGCAGGATGTAGCCGCCGTCGGGAGCGCGGCGAACGTGGCGGGAAAACAGATCGGCGATGCGCGGATTGGCGATCGGCTGGCCGTCCGCATACCAGCGACCGTCGCATGCGAAGCGGATCTCCGAGTTTTGAATCGCGTAGAAGCCGGCGCGTGCCATCGTCCCGTCCGAACGGCAATCCCGTATCGCCCGCTGCTCCCCTGGCCTCAGATCCGACCTTGCGCTTCGCCCGGCGTATCGATGACGAGGGTCACCGGCCCGTCGTTGACGAGCCCCACCTGCATGTGGGCGCCGAAGCGCCCGCACCGGACCGGGACGCCGTGACCCGCGATGCGCTCCGCGACGTGCCGGTAGAGCTCGTCGGCGCTTTCGGGCGGCGCCGCGGCGCTGAACGACGGCCGGCGCCCCTTGCGCACGTCGCCGTACAGCGTGAACTGAGAGACCACCAGCATCTCACCGCCGATCTCGGCCACCGATCGATCGAACTTGCCCTCTGCGTTCTCGAAGACGCGCAGGGATACGAGCTTGTCTCCCATCCAGTCCGCCTCGGCCGTTCCGTCGCTGCGCGCGACGCCGAGCAGCACCAGGAGGCCGGGCCCGATACGGGCGATCTCCTCACCGCCGACGCTGACAGAGGCACCCGTGACTCGCTGTGCTACCGCGCGCATGCCCGCCCTCACCAGTCCTCCTCGTCCTCGCTCCTCCTCCTCCGACTCATCGTCCTCGTCCCAGTCCTCCTCTTCGTCCCATTCCTCATCCTCGACGTCCTCTAGCTCGTCGTCCTCGTCGTCCTCTTCGTCCTCTTCGTCCTCGTCGTCCTCCCACTCCTCCTCTTCGTCCTCCGGGCGTTTCGCCGCGTTCCACTCGTCCATTTCGACCTCCTTGCCTTCGCTGCGCCGTGCCGGCCTGCCGCCGCGCCCTAGCGGCCTGTCATTCGTGAAGCGGTGCCGCCTCCGCGGGCGGTTTGGCGCTTGTAACCGCGCCCCCCAGCAATGTCAATTTTTTGTCCTGGCGTGTCCGGATCGCCCAACTTGACAGACGGGAACAGCTTCCCCCATAAGAAAGTCGCTGGATCAAACGATTAAATCATCCGGCCTGGGAGAAGGCCCCGTTGCCCCGCTCTGCACTGCACAAGGCGCGTGACGCGCCCTCGTCGACGAAAGCGCGCATCCTGGCCGCCGCCGAGGCCGTGTTCGCGGCAAAGGGCTTCGAGGGCGCGTCGACGCGGGAGATCGCGGCGGCCGCGACCGTGAACATCTCGAGCCTGCATTACCATTGGGAGTCGAAGGAGACGCTCTATTTCGCCGTGTTCGAGAACATCTACGACCAGATCGTCGGTCTGGTGCGCGCCGCGATTCCCCAGGAATCCATGCAGCGCCCGGCCAGCCGCACCGTGGTCGACGAGTCGGTCGGGCTGCTGTTCGACTTCTTCGCCGATCACCCGACGGTCCCGAAGCTGCTCGTCCGGCGTCTGCTGGAGACCACCGACGAGACCAACGAGATCGAGCGAGACATCCTGCTGCCGGCGTGGCGGCGCTTCGCGAGCTGGACCTACGACTTCAGCCGGCTCGAGCCGAGTGAATTCGACCCCCACCTGTTCATGCTGACGGTACACTCGGTCCTGCTGCTGTTCATGCTCGACAGCCACCAGTTTGCCAGCCTGCTCGGCGGCAGCATCAGCGAGCCGGATCTGCGGGCCCGCCTTCGGGCGCATCTGATCCGTCTCGTCCACACCCTCATGCAGGGCGAAAGATCGAGGAGGAACCCTTGAAGGCGCTCGTGACGGCATCGTTCACCCAAGAGGGACTGCAGAGACTCGGACGGCACATGGAGGTGGTCCACGAGGACTGGCGGGAGAAGGAGCAGATCTACTTCGACGGGAACGAGTTCGCGGCCCACATCCGCGCGCTGGGCGCCGACGTGTTGATCGTCGAGGCCGACCTGGTGCACGAAGAGGTGCTCAACCAGTGTTCGCTGAAGCTGATCGGCTGCTGTCGCGGCGATCCGATCAACATCGGGGTGGCGCGCGCCACGGAGCTCGGAGTTCCGGTGATCTACACGCCCGGGCGCAATGCCGATGCCGTGGCGGACCTCACCCTGGCGTTCATGCTCGCCCTGCTGCGCCACGTCTACACGGTCAATGCCAAGCTCAAATCGGGCGAGATGACGTTCGCGGGGACGAAGGACTACCTCAGCGTCTACAACGAGTACGGCGGCGTGGAGCTGAACGGCCTCTGCGTCGGCGTGGTCGGCTTCGGCGCCATCGGAAGGCGCGTCGTCAAGCGCGTCCGCGCCTTCGACGCCCGAGTGCTGGTCTACGATCCGTTCGTGAAGCCGGAGGCGATCGGCGAAGCGGGCGCTCGCGCGGCCGACCTCGACGAGCTGGTGCGCTCGGTGGACGTTCTCACCCTGCACTGCCCCGACACGCCCGAAAGCTACGGCCTCATCAGCGCCGAACGGATCCGTTCCATGAAGGCGGGTGCCTATCTTCCTCAATCTCGCCCGCGCCGCCATCGTCGACGACGAGGCGCTCTACACCGCCGTGCGCGACGGCCACCTGGCCGGCGCGGCGCTCGACGTCTTCGCCGACGAGCCGGTGCGCCCCGAGAACCGCTACGTCCGACTGCCCAATGTCCTCGTCTCTCCGCACCTCGGAGGCGCGACCCGCGACGTCATCCGCCATCAGACGGACATGATCGTCGACGGCGTCGAGGCGTGGTTGAAGGGGAAGCGCCCCGACCACATCGCCAACCCGGATGTCCTGAAGCGCTGAACCCGCGCATGCCGACCCTGCTCGTACTGGATGCCGGCACCGGCGGCGCCAAGTGCGCCCTGTTCGACGTCGAGGGCCGCCTGCAGGCCCTGCGCCGGCAGGCATGGGACTATCAGGTGTGGGCCAACCCCGACGTCCCCTTCGTCCGCGAGTACTCGTTCGACCCCGAAGCCTTCTGGTCGATCCTCTGCTCGTGCGCGCGCCGCGCCCTTGCCGATGCCGGCGTCCCGCCGTCCGACGTCATCGGCGTCGCGGCCACCAGCCAGCGCGAGGGCTGCGTTTTCCTCGACGCCGACGGCGTGGAGATCTACGCCGGGCCGAACCTCGACGCGCGCGGCTTCCTCGAAGGTCTGGAGGTTCTCGGCCGCCTCGGCGTCGAGCGTCTGTACGAGATCACCGGCCACTCGGCGCCCTTCATCTTCCCGCTCGCGCGCTACCTTTGGTTCCGCAAGCACGACACCCGCCCGGTCGCGCATCTTCTGATGATCAACGACTGGATGACCTACCGGCTGTGCGGGGCGCGCTGCTCGGAGCCCTCCAACGGCACCGAGTCCATGCTCTTCGATTTCCGCGCCCGGCGGTGGTCGTCGGAGATCCTCGACAAGTTCGAGATCCCCGCCGACGCCCTCGCTCCCGTCCTCGAATGCGGCCAGCGCGCCGGTGCGCTGGGCGACGCGGCTGCGGCGGCGATCGGTCTCGACGCGGGCACGCCCGTCTTCGTCGGCGGCGCCGATACCCAGTGCGCCCTCCTCGGAGCCGGCGCCGTCGAGGCGGGCGACACGGCCGTGATCCTCGGCACCACCGCCCCGATCCAGGCGGTGGTGACGCGGCCGATGCTCGATCCGGCGTCGAACCTGTGGGCGGGCTGCCACGTGGTTCCGGACCGTTGGGTGATCGAGGCCAACGTCGGCAGCACCGGCGACGCCTATCGATGGCTTCTCGATCTCCTGGTGCACGGCGCCGAGGATCGCTACGCCCGGGCGGAGGAGATGGCTCGGGTGGAGCGCGACGGAACCTATACGTTCATCGGTCCCCGCATCTTCGATCTGACCAAGCTGCGGCCCGACGTCCCGGGCGGCATCTTCTTCCGTTTCCCGACCATGCAGTTGCGGCCGCAGGCGGGCGAGCTCCTGCGCGCCTTCCTCGAGAGCATCGCCTTCGCGGTCCGCGCCAACCTCGCTCCCCTCACCGCCGTCACCGGAGCCGCGCCGAAACACCTCATCGCCAGCGGCGGCATGTCGCGCAACCACCTGCTGATGCAGATCCTCGCCGACGTCACCGGCCTCCCGGTCCAGCGCGCACGCGAGGAGGAGAGCACCGGGCTCGGATGCGCCATGCTGGCGGCGACCGGCGCCGGCGCGCACCCGGATCTGCGGTCGGCCGCCGCCGCCATGTGCCGGCACGATCGGGTCGAGCCGAACCACGACCGAGCTGCGCGCTACGAGGCCGCCTTCGCCAAGTGGCGTGAGCTGTACGACAACCTCGACACGCTTTCCGTCTGAGCCCCGGCAGCGCTGAACCGACAGGCCCGGCGGCGTGTCGCCGGGCCGCCGATCCGCTCTCCTCGCCACAATACGAAAAAGGGGGCGGTGCCGAATCCGGCACCGCCCCCCTTTCGATCCTTGCTGCCTGTACCGTCGACTACTTGGTGACCAGCAGGGCGCAGTTTACGTTGTCGCCGATCTGCGCCGCGTCGATGGTCGGGAAGCAGTTCGCCAGGGCGCTGCCCACCAGCGCCGCGTTCGGATCGGGATCGTCCAACTTGTCGCAGTCGAACAGCGATCCGGTGATCGTCGTCTGGCACAGCGACCCGCCGCAGACGTCGTTCTTGGTGATGTTCTGCGGGTTGTTGGGATCGTTGTTGGCGTCGAACATCGTCCCCTCGGCGGTTCCCGTGGTGGTCGGAATGTTCTCGGCGGCCGTGAAGATCAAGTCGTCGGCGGTGCACGGGATGCAGTCCGGGCCGTAGTCCGGGAAGTTGCAGGTGCCGTCGCCCTTGCGGGTCTCCGCGCAGGTACCGTTGTCGCTGAGCAGGCTGATCGAGGTGTTGTTGTTGATCAGCCCCGCGCCGCGCGGCGCCTGGCCGCCCGAGAACACGATCACGCGCGGGCTGTTGCAGACACCGATGTGCTCGAAATCGGGCGTCGAGCACTTCTCGCCGGTTCCCTCGACGCACGCCGTCGACACCACCCCGCTCGGGAACGTAAAGCTGGCGGTGCAGTTCGGATCGTCCGGCAGGCCGCCGTGATTACCCGGGCTTCCCGGACTGGTGTTGTGGTCCTGCATCAGGTTGTAGTCGATGTCGGTCAGCCCGTTGCTCCCGCAGCCGATGACGCCGTCGCCGGCGTTGCCGGCTCCGAACAGATCGGGCACGGCGATGCCGCGCACGCAGGCACAGACCAGGCCGGGGATGGAAACGGGGTCGAACTTGACGTCCTCGGCCTTGATCACGACCGGAACCTCATTCGCCTTGGTGACCGTATTCCCCTCCGGGTCCATGACCGCCGTGTCGCGGGGCTGTCCGGTGATCAGCGCCTGGGATCCCGACAGGAACAGCTGGATCGGGATCACCGCCGTCTGCACCAAGGAGGTGGCCTTGTTCGGATCGAAGTCACCGGAGCGCTTCGTCTCGTCGGTGCAGTTCTTGGCGCAGCCGTCGCCGCCGAAATTGTTGCCGTCGTCGCAGTCCTCGCCCATTTCGACGATTTCGTTACCGCATATGGAGCCTTCCACGACCGGACACGGGAGAAGCTCGAGGCCTTCGTTGACGGCGGTGATGATCTCGTTGATCGTCACCGTCCCGTCCATGTTTTGATCGCACTTGTCGCAGGTGCTGAGCGGCAACAGATCGAGGCCGATGTTCACGCAGGTGATGATCTCGTTGATCTCGACCGTGCCGCTGTTGCTGCAGTCACCCACGCACTGGACCGTTTGGGCATTGGCCGGACCGCCCACAACCAGCAGCAACGCCGCGGCGCCCGCCGCCATTCCCAAGCTCTTGTGCATCGAAGCCCCCTTTTCTCGAGGTGAGATTGATTTCACTTTGGTTGTTTCCACTTGTATTGAAGTCCTTGTTCTTCTGTCAAGACTTGACGGAGCAGCAAAGCGCCACCTCTTGTGCGGATCTGTGCATGCCAGAGCCCGCGCACGCGGTGATCGCAGGGCAGCCCGCAAGCGACTTTCATCTGTGGCGCACCTGCCTCAGGAGGCTGTCGATTTTCTCCGAAACGAGGCTTCGACAAGCTCAGCCTGAGCGGTTGGGGGGTTGATTTCAAAGGACTTTGTCCGCTCACCCTTCTGAGCTTGTCGAAGGGTGTCCTCGCATTTATCGACAGCCCCTCAGTGCACCAGGGAGAACAAGGCGAGCACGCCGAAGACGGTGAGCACCCACAGGATGATCGCCGCCACCGGCGCGCGCTGCCGATCCTCGTCGAACCACGGAAGCGGCTCGCCGTCGTCCTCCACGCCCCGCAGCCGGTCGCGCCAGCGCGCGAACGCCAGCGGTGGGTTGTGCGATGCGGCACTCACCCGCTCGCGCCAGCGCGCGAAGCGCGCGCCGAGCCGCGCCGTCGTCGCGTCGAGAGGCGCCGCGAAGCCCGACACGACCCAGGCCGCCGGCCGGCGGTAGAGCCAGTCGGTGTCGAGCGTGATCGTATCGTGCGGCACCAGACGGGCGAACAGCTGCCAGAAGCCGACGCCGGTGAAGGCCATGAGGAGCAGCATCTCGAACACGTGGGCGGCCGTGTAGGGATGGTAGTCGACGGGCGGAAACGGCAGGCGCGAGTACAGCAGGCTCGGGACGACGCCGAGCAGGACGCAGAGCGCCGATGCGCCGCCCATGGCGAGCAGCATGTGGCGTGGCGCCTCGTGGGCGTGGCCGCCGGCCGGCCGTTCGCCGAACCAGGCAAAGTAGGGCAGCTTCAGCGCCACCGAGAGAAAGGTTCCGACAGAGGCCAGCTGCAGCATCCACACCACCAGGCCGTGGCCGTCCTCGGCCGCGGCGGCGATCACCAGCGACTTGGAGATGAAGCCGTTGAAGAGCGGGGCGCCCGAGATCGACAGCGCGCCGACCATGTAGAACAGCAGCGTCAGCGGCATCGCCCGCGCCAGCCCGCCCAGCTCGGTGAGCTTCTCGCGGCCGGTGGTGTACAGAACCGCGCCGGTGCCCATGAACAGCAGCGCCTTGTAGAGCAGGTGGCAGAAGGCGTGCGCCGTGGCGCCGTTCAACGCCATCTCGGTACCGATGCCGACGCCGCACACCATGTAGCCGACCTGACTGACGATGTGGTAGGCGAGCAAACGGCGGATGTTGTTCTCCATCACGGCGAACACGACGCCGTACACCGCCATCACCGCGCCCGCCCACATCAGGGCGTCGACGCCGGCGAAGCCGCGGATCAGGCAGTACACCGCCGCCTTGGTGGTGAAAGCGCTGAGGAAGACGCTGCCCGAGACGGAGGCCTGCGGATAGGCGTCCGGCAACCACGCGTGCAGCGGCGGGACGGCGGCATTGAGGCACAGGGCGAGCAGGATCAACCACCCGCCCGTTCCCACGTCCTTCAGAGACCCGAAGGTCATCGGCTGCCCGGACTGCAGGACCAGCAGCACCCCCAGCAGCAGGATGCCTCCCCCGGTCAGGTGCACCATCAGATAGCGCTGTCCGGCGCGCAGCGACGCCTTGCGCCGGCGCGCGAAGATCAGGAAGGTCGACGCCACCGCCATGACCTCCCACGCGATCAGCATGGTGAGGAGGTCGCCGGCGAAGACCACGGCCAGGCCGCCGCCGGCGTAGACCAGTCCGGCGACCTGCTCGCCGGTGCGCCGCCGGTGCCATCCGTAGATGTTCGCCAGCAGCGCCACCGCGAGGAACACGATCCCGAAGATCAGGCTGAGGCGGTCGCTGCGCGCCAACACCACGTGCAGGCCGAGAAAGCCCGCCGTCCAGCTCTCCCCTCGCGGCAGTGCGTACATCGGCCACCAGGCCAGCAGCGGCGTCGCCACGCAGAGAACGCGACGCGCCGGACGCGGCAGAAAAGGCAGCACCAGGGCGGCGAGAAAGAAGAGGAGGGCCGGAGGCATTCGCTCACCCGTCGTAGTAGTCCTGGCGCCGCTCGAGGCGCGGCGCCAGCACCGACTTGGCCAGCCACACCAGCAGCCAGGCGCCGGCGAGGCCGATCAACGCCCCCAGGGCGGGGATGTAGTCCCACCAGAAATGCGGATGCTGCGGCCGACCCAGCGCCGCGGCGAGCACCAGCAGGACGACCAGCAGGCCGTCGACCCAGCGCACGCCGGTCATGGAGCCGCCCCCGCCACGCCGTGCGCCAGCTGCCACAGCTGGGCGCCCGCGTTCGGCCAGATCCCGAGCACCAGCGAGGCGGCGGCGGTGAGCAGCAGCGGCACCAGGAGCGTCAGCGGCGCCTCCTCGCGGCGCGGAAACGCGTCGGACGGCTGAAAGAAGGCCGCGTAGACGATGGGGAAGAAGTACGCGATGTTCAGCAGACCGCTGATGATGAGGATGGCCGCCAGGCCGGCATGCCGGGCTTCCAGGCTGCCGAGGCAGAGATACCACTTGCTGACGAAGCCGTTCAGAGGCGGAACGCCGGCCAGGCCGAGGGCCCCGACCGCAAAGGCGGACATCGTCCACGGCATGCGGCGTCCGATCCCCGCCAGCTCGCTCACCCCCTCGCAGCCGGTGCTGACGTAGATCGCCCCGGCGCAGAAGAACAGCGTGATCTTCAGCAGGGCGTGGTTGGCGAGGTGGAGAACCGACCCGACCATACCGTCCGGCGTCAGCAGACAGGCCCCGAGGACGATGTACGAGAGCTGGCTGATCGTGGAGTACGCGAGCCGGCGCTTCAGGTTGTCCTGCGCCAGGGCGAGCACCGAGCCGAACAGGATCGTCACCGCCGCGAGGTAAGCGAGCGCGTCGGCCGCTCCCATGCGCGCCAGCAAGAGCGGGCCGAAGACGAAGAGCACGACGCGCACGCAGCCGAAGACGCCGGACTTGACCACCGCCACCGCGTGCAGCAGCGCGCTCACCGGCGTCGGCGCGATCATGGCGGTCGGCAGCCAGCCGTGCAGCGGCACCAGCGCCGCCTTGACCCCGAACCCGGCGATCAACGTCCAGAAGAGAAGCTGCAAGGTCCACGGCCCGGCTTGCGCGAGACCGACGATACCGCCGGCGCGCAGGTCGAGGGTTCCCGTGATCTGGTAGATACCGGCCGCCGCCACCAGGATGCCGACCCCGGCTCCGAGCGTGTAGACGAGGTACTTGCGGCCCGCTTCGATGGCCTCCTCGCTCTCCTTGTGGACGACCAGCGGATACGTGGCAAAGGTGAGGATCTCGTAGAAGACGTAGAGGGTCAGGATGTTGGCCGCCAGCGCCACGCCGATGGTCGCCGACAGAGAGAGCGCGAAGCAGGCGAAGTACCGGGTCTGGGCGTGCTCCTCGAGGGCGCGCATGTAGCCGATCGAGTAGATCGAGGTGAGCAGCCACAGCGACGAGGCGATGATGGCGAAGGCGGTGCCGTAGGCGTCCGCCCGCAGCTGCAACGGAACCCCGGGGATGATGGTGAACAGAGTCGTCTGCAGCGGCGCGCCGCGCAGCGCCGCCGGCAGCATCGACGCGACGAGCCCCACCTTCACCAGCGCGGCGAGCAAGGTGCACGTCTCGCGCAGGTTGGGACGCTCGTCGAGCCGCAGAATCAGCAGCGCCGCCAGCGCCGACACGCCCACCGCGAGCAGCGGCCGCAGCGACTCAACGGCTTCCATGCAACAGCTCCGTCAATTGCGGTGGGGCGCCGGGCAACCCGTTCAGCGCCCCGTCGAGCACGTGCTGTACCAGTGGGTAGGTGAGCACGCCGACCAGGAGCACGGCCGCGGCCATGCCGAGGATGGGCGCCAGCATCGCGCCGGGCAGCTCGCGCCCGGCCGGCCCCTTTCGCTCCACCTCGGGAGCCCCGAAGTAGACCGCTTCCAGGACGCGAAAGAAGTACCACGCGTTCAGCAGACTGCTGACCACGAGGACGACCGCGAAGCCCACCTGTCCCGCCTGCAGAGAGCCGAGAATGAGGTACAGCTTGCTGAAGAAGCCGATGGTGGGCGGCACGCCGATCATCGACAGCGCCGCCACCGCGAACGCCCCCATGGTGAACGGCATGCTGCGCGACAGGCCGCGCCACGCCGGCAGCGCCCGCCCGCCGTGCCGGTAGGCGACGGCGCCGGCGATCAGGAAGAGGCACCCCTTGCTCAGGCCGTGACCGACGATGTGCAGCATGGTGCCCAGCAGGCCGTAGCGGTTGCCCAGCGCCAGGCCGAGGGCGAGGTAGCCGACGTGGCTGACGCTCGAGTAGGCGAGCAGCCGCTTCAGGTCGGTCTGCGCCAGCGCCATCGCCGAGCCGGCGACGATGGCCGCGCAGGCGGTCCAGCCGATCAGCGGCGTCAGCGGCAGGTGCAGCGGCCCGACCGCCGGCCACAGCACGCCGTACAGGACCCGCAGCAACGCGTACGCCCCCACCTTGGTCATCACCGCCGCGATCAGCGCCGTCGCCGCGGAGGGAGCATAGGTGTACGCGTCCGGCAGCCACGCGTGCATCGGGAACAGCGCCATCTTCATGGCCAGGCCGGTGACGATGAACGCCAGCGCCACGCGCAGCGCCGCCGGATCGCCGAGCGCCGGCAGGCGCGTCGCCATGTCGGCCATGTTCAGAGTGCCCGTCATGGCGAACAGGTAGGCGAGGCCGAGCAGGTAGAAGGAGGCGCCGATGGTGCCGATCAGCAGGTAGCGGAAGCTCGCCAGGGCGGCGGCGCCGCCGCCCGCCGCGATCAGCGTGTAGGCGGTGATGGAGGCGATCTCCAGAAAGACGTACAGGTTGAACAGGTCTCCGGTGACGACCATGCCGAGCAGCGCCGCCACCAGCAGAGAGGCAGTCGCCAGAAAGGTCGGCTGCTCCTCCGGCAGCTCCGCCCGCACGCTCGGACCGGCGTAGAGCAGGACCGAGACGGCGACGAACGCGATCAGGACCGCCATCACGGCGCTCAGACCGTCGATCCGATAGACGATGCCGTAGGGCGGCATCCAGCCGCCGAAGTCGTACTGCAGGATCACGCCGTGCGCGCAGCGCCACAGGGCGTCGACCGCGGCGACGAGCGAGAGGCCGGCCGCCAGCAGCACGATCGCCCGCGCCCGCCGCGGCGCGTGCAGGGCGAAGATCACGACGAACAGCGCGCCGAGCAGCGGCGGCAGGACGATGAGGAGAGGCGCGATGGAGTTGGTCAAGGCGGCGGTCCGAGGAGTTGCGATTCGTCGAGCGTGCCGTAGCGGCGGAAGATGCGGATCACCAGCGCAAAGGCCACCCCCGAGGTACTGACCATGACCACGATCGCGGTCAGCATGAGGACGTGCGGCAGCGGGCTCATGTAGATCTGCCGGCCGGCCTCGGCATGGTGCGGCAGGATGGGCACCGAGCCGCCCGGCTTGAGGCTCAGGGAGATGAAGAAGAGGATGATCGCGCTCTGCAGCACGTTCAGCCCGATCAGCTTCTTCACCAGGTTGCGCTTGGTGATCATGGAGTGGAACCCGATCAGCAGGAGCACCGTGGTCATCCAGTACTCGTAGCGCGACAGGAGGGCGTCGATCAGTCCGTGCATGGGCCGCCCTCAGGCCCTCTCCCCCGCCTCGGCCTCGCCGGGGGAGACCGGCTGGTGGAACGGAGGGCGCCGGGTTCGGCGCCAGGTCGTCGAAGATCGACACCATCACGCCGGCGACGCCGACCGCCACCCCGATCTCGACCCCGAGAATGCCGTAGGCCCGGATCTGGGCGGTCGCCAGCCACGGCACCGGGATGCGGCCGTAGTCGAGGAACGTGCCGCCGAACAACACCGGCAGCAGGCCCACCAGTCCGTAGATCAAAACGCCCAGCGCCCCGGCCCGGATGGCCCACTCGCCGGGCAGGTAGCGCGAGCTGACGGAGCGCGGCGTCGTGAAGCGGGCGAGGATGATCGTCGCGCCGAGAATCGCGCCCCCCTGGAACCCTCCGCCGGGGCTCTCGTGTCCGTGAAACAGGACGTACAGCGCGAACACTTGGGCGAACGGGATCAGCACCCGGCACGTCGTGCTCACGACCACGCTGTCGTAGGGATCGATCATTCGCGAAAGCGCCTCAGCAGGAGAACGCACGACAGCCCGGCGGCGAAGATCACCGTGGTCTCCCCGAAGGTGTCGTAGCCACGGTAGTCGGCGAGGATGGCCGTGACGAGGTTCGGCGTGCCCGTCTGCGCCTCCGCGTTCTCGACGTAGTACGGCTCGACGTGGCGGCTGATCGGGTTGTCGACCCGCCGCAGCGGCGGCAGCGTCTGCGTCGCGGCCAGCACGATCGCCCCGAACGCGAGCAGAGTGAGGAGGGTCCAGGTCTTCAATCTTCCGTCCTCCGCGTCGTGCGCACGATGGCCATGAGGAAGAAGACGCCGGTGATGCCGGCGCCCACCGCGGCCTCGGTGAACCCGACGTCGACCGCTCCCATCTGCGCCATGATCAGCGCGCTCAGAAAGGAGTAGCCGCCGAGCAGAAACACCGCCGCCAGCAGGTCGCGCACCTGCAGAGCGGCGAGGGCCAGCACGATCAGCAGCGGGAAGAGGAGGAGCTCGAGCGGCGTGGTCATTCACCGTCCTTGCGGGTCCAGGGCACGAGCCCGGAGAGCAGCCCGGCGCGCGCGATCGCGTGCGTCGCGGTGGGGTTGGCGAGGAAGATGAACAGCGCCACGATGACGAACTTCAGGGCGAGGAGCGACCAGCCGGCGAGACAGGCGACGCCGAGCAGGGAGAGCAGAGCGCCGAGGGTGTCGGACTTGCCGATGGCGTGCATGCGGGTGAAGAAGTCCGGCAGGCGCAGATAGCCGATGGTGCCGGCGATCAGGAAGAAGACGCCGCTGGCGATCAGGATCGCGCCGAGGACCGCCATTCACGCCGCCTTCCGGGTGGTGATGTACTTGGCCACCGCCAGGGTGACGATGAAGTTGAGCAGGGCGTAGGTCAGGGCGATGTCGACGAAGGCGTCGAGGCGGCGGAAGAGCACGCCGGTGAAGGCGAGGAGCACGGTGGTGTGGGTGCCGACGGCACCGATTCCGATGATGCGGTCGAAGACGTTCGGCCGCATCACCACGGCCCACAGCGTGGCGATGATCGCCGCGCCGAGGAACACGCACATGACGGCGACGAAGGCGATCACGCCGCCTCCGCCGGCTCGACGCGCCGCAGGCTGTCGACGATCTGCCCCTGGATGCTGCTCAGGCCGCTGACCACAGGCTCGCCCCCGACCAGCGCGTGGATGACGAACTCCCCGTCGTCGACCTGGATCGTGATCGTCCCCGGCGTCAGCGTGATCGAGTTGGCAAAGATCGTCACACCGAGATCGGTCGCCAGCTGGGTGTGGAAGCGCACCAGAGCCGGATCGATCGGCAGGTCGGGATGCAGCACGACCTTGACCACCTGCCAGTTCGCCACGGCGATCTCGCGCAGGAGCCACCACGCGTACACGAACAGTCGGTGGTTGGGGGCCGCTCCGAGGTGAAGGGAGCGGCCTTGCGTGAGATCGACCATCTGCAGCGGGCGGGACAGCAACGCCACCGCCGCCGTGCACACCAGCCCCGCGGTCACGTGAAACGCGTCGAAGAAGCCGGACAGCACCAACCAGAAACCGAAGAGCATCAACCAGTGAAGTAGAAGACCCATGCCTTTCCTCGCCGCGCGCGCCCGCGCATCTTATCCGCCGCGCGCCCGCGGTCAAGCTGACCCCGAGGCTTCCTGTTTGGGAGCAGGCTGAGGCTCAGGCTGAGGCTGAGGCTGAGGCTGAGGATGGATCCAGAAGATCGCGCGGAGCGCGCACCATCCTTTGCCTGCGGGCCCGGACGCAGCCAGGTGAGTCTCAGCCGGTCTGTCTCCGAGAACCAACAACCCAACAACTCAACAACGAACAACCTTCCGGCGCCAAGCCTTCGCCCCCTGGCAATTGGCGCCGGCGCTGGTATGGGAAACGGGATGCAAGCGATCAGCTTTGGGACCTCGGGTTGGCGCGGCCTGCTGGCGGAGGACTTCACTTTTCCGAACGTGCGCGTCGTGACGCAAGCCATCGCCGACTACTTGAACGAGCAGAGCGCCGGCGCCGCGGCGCCGGTCATCGTCGCCTGCGATACGCGCTTCCTCGGCGACGAGTTCAGCCGCGCCGTGGCCGAGGTGCTGGCGGGCAACGGCCTGTCGGTGATCCGCGCCCGGCAGCCGCTGCCCACGCCCGCCGTGGCCTGGGAGATCCTGCACCGCAAGGCCGCCGCCGCGATCAACGTCACCGCCAGCCACAACCCGTATCCGTGGAACGGATTGAAGCTCAGCCCCGCCTCCGCCGGCCCGGCGCTGCCGGAGACCACCGCGGCGATCGAGAAGAAGGCGAACGCGCTGCTGCAGAGCGCCGCCTCGGTGCGCCGCGCCAGCGCCGAGCAGTGGGGCTCCCTGGTGCGCGAGGAGGACCTCGGCAGCGCCTACCGCGAGCAGTTGCGGCGCCTCGTCGATCTCGAGGCGATCCGCGCCGCCCGTCTGGCGGTCGTCGTCGACCCGCTGTACGGCACCAGCGCCGGCTACCTCGACGACATGTTGCGCGCCGCCGGGGTCGAGGTGACGGTGCAGCACGCGCACCGCGACCCGTATTTCGGCGGCGGCCGTCCCGAGCCGGAAGGCGAGTCGCTGGCGCCGCTGGTCGATCGCGTGCGCCGCGAGGAAGCCGTCCTCGGCCTGGCGACCGACTGCGACGCCGACCGTTTCGGCGTCGTCGATCGCGACGGCACCTACTTCAGCGCCAATCAGATCCTGGCGCTGCTGGTCGGCTACCTGGCCGAGACGCGGAGCTGGAAGGGCAACGTCGGACGCAGCGTCGCGACGACGCACCTGTTCGACGCCGCCGCCCGGGCGCACGGCCTCGGCGTGATCGAGACCCCGGTCGGCTTCAAGTACCTGGGCGATCTGCTCATCCGCGGAGAGATCGTCATGGCCGCCGAGGAGAGCGGCGGGCTCGCCATCGGCGGACACGTGCCGGACAAGGACGGAATCCTCGCCTGCCTGCTGGTGGCCGAGATGGTGGCGCGGCGCGGCAAGAGCCTGCGCGACATGCTCGACGAGCTCTTCGCCAAGGTCGGCGCCCTGTATCCGGAGCGGCGCGACTTCGCGTGGTCCGGCGGCAAGGCCGCCCTCGAGGAGCGCCTGGCGCGGGTCGGAACCGAGCTCGCCGGCCGCCGCATCACGGGAACGGTGACCATCGACGGCAAGAAGTTCCTGCTCGAAGACGGCAGCTGGGCGCTGGCCCGCGCCTCGGGCACCGAGCCGATCATTCGCGTCTACGTGGAAGCCGGCAAGGAGGCCGACGTCCCCGTGCTGCTCGACGCCTTCTGCGCCGTGCTCGGAATCGACCCCGCCGCGGCGCACTGACGACATTGTGGTGCAGGCGTCCCGCCTGCACTCCCAGCCTCCAACTCGCTTGCCCCTGTTGTGGTGCAGGCATCTTGCCTGCACTCCCACCCCCACCGTTGCCCCTTTGTGGTGCAGGCATCTTGCCTGCACTCCCAGCTCATTGCCCCCGTCGTGCTTGGTTGTGGTGCGGGCGTCCCGCCTGCACTTCATTCGGTGCAGGCATCTTGCCGCACCAACATTGACCTGATGCCACGCCGAGAGCCACCTTGCCCGGCGCGTAGTCCTGTGGTAGCCGATCGGGATTCCGTGGTCCCCGGTAGCTCAGTTGGTAGAGCGATCGGCTGTTAACCGATTGGTCGCTGGTTCGAGTCCGGCCCGGGGAGCTTGGAAAATCAGGGGGTTGGCCGCTCGGCGCGGCCGGCCCCCTGCCCTTTTTGTCCGTGTTTTGTCCCTGTTCTCAATCGCGCCGGTTCCGATCGCAACCACGGTCCGCTCGATCGGAAGCGCGGCAACGTAGCTCTGGGTCCGCTTCAACGCCTCGCGCCGATCCTCGTCCGAGGTGATGTCGTAGCGGTTGAACATGCTGATGGTCCGATGTCCGGAGATCCGCATGGCCACGGACTGAGGAACGCCCGCGCGGATCATGTTTCGGACGGGTAATCTGGATCGTCACCCCACGGTCTGCTTGCATCGACATACCAGATTCGGTATGTTCTCGTGCGAGAAGATGTCGTGGGGGAGCGTCGAGCTCGAGCCTGAGGTGGCGGACTGGATCGAGGCGCTCCCCGCGACGGAGTTCGGCCGTGCGGAGTTCTACATCGATCTGCTGAAAGACCGCGGACCCCTGTTGGATCAGCCCTACACGCGCCAGTTGCGAGGCAAACTGCGAGAGCTGCGCTTCTATCTCGGTGCTCGCGGCGACGCGCTCCGGTTGTCCTATTGGATTGGGCCGGGGAGGCGGATCATCTTGTTGACGGTGTTTCGTAAACAGCGACGGCATGAGCGTGCCGAGATCGAACGGGCGTACAAGGCAATGCAGCGGTGCATCGAGGAGAAGCATGTCGCAGAAGAAGACAGCGGCGAGACGACGTAGTTGGACGAGTATCAAGCGCGCCAAGGCCCACAGCGAAGAACGTCGGCTGGGTTATGGGCGGGCCAAAGAGGCCTTCGATCTGGGAGAACGAGTTCGACAGGCGCGGGAGCGTATCGGCATTACGCAGGCGGAGCTGGCCTCTCGAATTGGCAGCACGCAGCCGGCGATCGCGCGCCTCGAAGGCGGCGGCGCCAGTCCGAGTTTCGACACGCTCCGACGTATCGCCGCAGCGCTTGGCCTGGAGCTCGTCGTCGAGCTGCGGCCGCGTCGTGCAGCGGCTTGAGCTAAAGCGCGTCGTCCACCGGAAATTACCTCCTCACGGAGGAACGGGGACGATGGTACTATACGTACGAATCTCATCGTTGCCACCAGCAGCACCTCCGGCAGCGAAGCGGCGACATCTTCGCAACCGTTCTCGGCCTCTCGCCCTTCAGATCTTTCTAGCCCCCGTCTGACCGCTTGTCTGCTGACTCCCAGAAAGCGAGCAACCGCGTTCGACGCGACACCGCATTCCAGAACCGCCCACCTCGAGATCAATGCGCGGCCCCGAACAGCGGCGGGGCGGCGCGAGGAGCTGGCAACTTCCGACGGCATCGCGCCGCAGCACACGGACGCTCGCTGCAGGAGACGCGACAGGATTACATCGACCTCTTCGGGGCTTCTCGGCGGTGATACGTTGGCAGGTGCACTCTCCTGCTCGGCAAGGACGCGCGTGACGAAGTCGCTCGAACCGAGAATCCGCTCGTCGAACGCCCACGGATCGCGACCTCGGACGTTCCCCGGCCGCCCAAACCAGTGCCTGCGGCTCCTGCACAGCCCGCTGCCGGTGAGATCAGGACGCCGGCCCTGCCCGATTCCCGCCGCCACGAAGCGTCGATAGGCGGCCCGCGCGTCATCCTCCCGATCCCCGAACAGCGCGAGGACGCTGTCGGTCGTCTGCTGTAGGTGCGAGCATACTCGTACTGCGTGTGGGCCAGGGTCGGGTGGGCGCCGAGCCGCTCGCACATCTCGATCCCCTTTTCGAAGTAGCGCGATGCTGGATCTTCTCGATGACCCCCGCCTGCTCGATCGTCGCCACCAGGCGCAGACGGCCGCCGCAGTCCGGACAAGCCAAAATGTCGATTTCGCCGCTGGAGCGGAAGCCGCAGCTCTCCCATCGTCCGGCTCGCTCCCTCGCCGGCGTCGATGGCGAGGAACTCTTCGCCGGCGATGACGGCGTTTGCCACCGGCATGCGGCCTCCCCCCAGTTGCGGCGAGCCCGTGCCCAGCGTGAAGACGTGGAGTCGGCCGTCCTCGAAGAGCTCGGAACGGCGATCCTGGAGAACCCGCTCGATGACGCGCCGCTCTATGCCGTCCACGCCGCCCAGCATCGCGAATCCCATCGCTCCGACCACCAGCATGGCGGCCGCGAGCAAGGCGAAACGCCGGGCAAGGTGCCTCCGCGTCATGGAACGAAAAGCCGAGCGACATACTCGGCGTGCATCTCTACGGCTTGCTTTCGCTTCGGATTCAAGCCGGTCAGTTGGCGACACTCCGGAGCCACGGCAAACATCAATGAAGCCGCGCCGGCGAGAGCGTAGAACGCGTGTGGCTCCAATGACTCCTCCTGCTCGGACAATGACTCCCCGAGCTGCTCCCGAAATCCCTCGTAGAACGGCTTCAGGTACGTATCGACCAACCACTGCATGCGGCGGTCTCCGCTCTTGCCCTCTTCGACCAGCAGCCAGAACAACTCCGGATGGGCCGCAGCAAAGCGAACGTATCGTCGAATCGTTTCCCGCGCCTGCTCGCGCGTGTCCTCATTGGGATTTGGCCGCACCCGCGCCAGCGCCGTGCGTAATCCGGCGAAAATTCTCTCGACCGCTGCCCGCCACAACAGTTCCTTGGAGCGGAAGTGATACGTGATGAGACCCTGGTTCGTATCCGCTCGCGCTGCGATCTCCCGGGTGCTCGCGCGGTAAAATCCCAGCTTCGAGAACGCGGCGACAGCCGCCGTGACGATTTTTCCCCTGG
The DNA here is from genome assembly GCA_963721115.1 of uncultured bacterium. Taxonomy (GTDB): domain Bacteria; phylum Desulfobacterota; class Binatia; order HRBIN30; family CADEER01; genus CAVRIA01. The sequence goes on along the minus strand of CAVRIA010000004.1, from coordinate 1,157,931 downwards.
TTTCTTCGCACTGTTCGGCCCGTGTCGTCATGCCCACAACTTATTCAGTTGACAAGCGAATGTCAAACACTTATCAGTCGACTGAATAATGAACTCACAACCCGCCAGCCCCGCGAAAGGAGAAACTTCATGGCCAAGCTGACCACCGACGTCCTCGTCATCGGGGCCGGGCCTGCTGGGCTGACCGCCGCAGCCTCGCTGGCTCGCCTCGGCGTATCATCCCTGACGGTGACGAAGTACGGCAGCACCGCCGACTCGCCGCGAGCTCACATCACCAATCAGCGCGCCGTCGAGATCTTCCGGGACTTCGGTATCGAAGAGCGCGTCATGCAACGCGCTCTCCCTCAACATCTGATGGGCAAGCAAGTGTTCGCCACCTCCTTCGCGGGCCGTGAAATCTCGCGCATGATGACCTGGGGAACGGGAGAGGACCGTTCTGCAGACTACAAGGCCGCCAGCCCCTGCGAGATGTGCAATGCGCCACAGCACGTACTCGAGCCCATCCTTCTCGATGCGGCGCGCGGTTTCGGCGCGGACATTCGCTTCGACCACGAGGTCGTCGGCATCCGCCAAACCGCGGAATGTGTCGTGACATCGGTTCGCAACCGCATCGATGGCCGCGAGCTCGAAATCCTCTCGCGCTATGCAATCGGCTGCGATGGGGCACGAACGATCATCGGTGAAAACGGCGACTTCCGTTTCGAGGGGACTTCCGGCCTCGCCAACGCGATCACCGTTTGGATCGAGGCCGATCTGACCCGTTACACCAAGCACCGCTCGGGAGCCTTGTTCTTCACTTGCAGTCCCGGCAACGAGGACGTGTTCAGCATCTGGACATGCGTCGAGCCGTGGACCGAGTGGAGTACCATCTTCGTACGTCACGGCGGAGCCGCGTCCGAGACTTCCGAGGAAACGGTCCTATCGAGAGTGCGTGCCGCCGTTGGAGATCCCGATGTTTCCATCAAGATCAAGAAGATCAGCGAATGGCAGTTCAACCATGTCGTCGCCGGTCGATATCGCGACCGTCGTCTGTTCCTCGCCGGCGACGCGGCGCACCGCCATCCTCCGGCAAACGGTCTCGGCAGCAACACGTCGATTCAGGATACCTACAACCTCGCGTGGAAGCTGGCTCTGGTCACTTCGGGAAAGGCTGCGGACTCGCTGCTGGACAGTTACCACGAAGAGCGACAACCGGTCGGCCGCCAAGTCGTCGATCGCGCCAACAAGAGTGTCGGCGAGATGTTCCCGTACATTGAAGCACTCGGTTTCCGCCCCGACCAGAAAGGGGAGGCAGCGGAGGCGATCCTGGAGCGTATCTTCAGTCCCGACGGCGAAGAAACCCGGCAGGCAATGATGCGCGGTCTCGAGATCATGAACTGGCAGTTCAACGCGCACGGCGTCGAGCTCGGGCAGCGCTACGAGTCAGTGGCCGTCGTCGGCGACGGCACTTCCTTCCCCCCGTACGATCGCGATCCCGAGCTTTACTACCACCCGACTACCCATCCCGGTGCTCCGCTGCCACACGTATGGTTGGAACGCGGCGCCCAGCCGGTTTCGTCGCTGGATTTGTGCAGCCACGAATGCTTCACGCTGCTGACCGGGATTGGCGGCGATCGCTGGCACGCGGCGGCGCAACGCGTTTCGCAAGCGACGGGCGTCAGCATCGCACCGGTGGTGATCGGCCTGGGGCAAGCCAACAACGACATTCTCGGAGACTGGATGAGGCGACGTGAAATCAGTGACCGCGGCTGTCTGCTCGTCCGCCCTGATCGCATCGTAGCGTGGCGCGCGCAAGGCATGGTCCAAGATCCTTCCGGCGAGCTCGAGAGCGCCATGCGGCAGATCCTCGGCCGCACCCACTGATCACGACCAACCAGAGAAAGGATCCCGCTATGGCACTACACCGACTGCTCGGCATGAAGATCGGCGTCCCGGATCCCTCGGAGCTCGACACCTTCTACGACGAGATCGGGCTTCACGGTGGCAACGGCTCGTGGGGGACCGCCGAGTTCCCCGGACAGATCGAGATCGTACAATCCCCGTACAGACAGCTGCGCCAGCTACGGATCGGCTGCCGGCGAGAAGAGGACCTCGCGGACACCGCCGAGAGGCTCGATCGCATGGGCGTTGCATCACGAACCGTCAAAGGCGAGTTGCATGTGACCGATCCACTCAACCACTGGGAGATTGTCATCGAACCGGCGCCCGAGCGCCAGGTGGCCGCACCGCCGTCGAGAGTTTGTAATCGGCCTGGCGACCGACCGCGTCGGGGGGAGCGCGCCGAGGTCACGGTGGAATCCGCGCCAAGACCGCCGCGTCGTCTGGGCCACGTCGTCATCGGCACTCCGGAGATCGACAAGACCCGGGAATTTTTCATCGACGGCTTGGGATTCCGCCTGTCCGACGCTGTCGCCGGCATCGCATTCTTCCTGCGCTGCTCGCCCGATCACCACAATTTCCTGATCCAACCCGGCCCCGTGCCCTACCTCAACCACTATGCGTTCGAACATGACGACATCGACGCCGTCGCACGTGCGGCCAGCCTGTACGTGCGCGCGCATCCCGACGCACACATCGACGGGCTCGGCCGTCACGTCGTCGGTGGCAACGTCTTTTGGTACATGCGCGACCCGAGCGGTACGTTCTTCGAGTTTTTTGCCGACATGGACACAATCGCCGATGACGGAGCCTGGCAGCCGCGCGAAAACTGGCCGCTCGAGGGAAACTGGTCAGTCTGGGGCAGTCCGGAACCCCCGGAAGTGTTTTTCCAACCAACCGATATCAACGACGTCGTCGCCGGATATCGTGCCGAGAACTCCTGATGTGTGCGTCCTGTATTCGCATCTCTTCGTGTCTCGTCGCAACGAGTCGCCTTGATTCGTGCATCGTGTGGACGCTTTTTGACAGCACGCGAAGACCGACGCACCTTGTCGGTAGACCGGTGATTCGATTCAACCGACTGCAAGGCCGTGGTTCGATTCAGGCCGTGTGAGCCTAGAGTAGTACGAAGCGGCCATACCCCCGAAAGTGGCGGTCGAAGGAGATGGCCTCGTTCAACTTCAGCCGTTCCATGACGACAAAGCTGATCGCGTCGCAGAGCGAGTAGTCCTTGTCCGCGTACCGCCGGATCAGTGCGATTGCCCGTTTCTCGTCGCTAGCCCGAATGCGTTCGACACGAAACTCGGTCCGTTCAATGCGCTCGAGGAACTGCACGCCGTGTCGACGCCCATCTCGCAGTCTGGCGAGAAGAAGGGCGTGCGTTTCGATGACGATCGCGTTCGTCGTAATGAGTCGCCAGCGCTGCTCGTCCGCATCGGCGAACAACAGGCGAGCTTGCTGATGAGAGCGGTCCTCCGCGCAGAGTAAAGCGAAGAAGCCGCTCGTGTCGACGAAGACTCTTCTCACTCGTCCTCGTGAGGGTCGCCGTATACCTCAGCAAGGTGGCGGTATTTTTCGGTGGAGACGTCGTCGAAGTTGCCGTGCGCCGTACCGGCTAGCTCGACCAAGGCAGCGTACGGCCGGCTTCCGCGGGTCCTGCGCATACCGGAACGCCGCGCCGTACCGGCTCCTGGCTTACTCTTCAGCTGTTCCAGATGTTTGATGACGATCCGACGCTCGCGGGCCGACAGGCGGCGGATCTCTTCAATGATTTTCTTGGTTGATGTCATGAGTCTCTCCTGGTTCGCACTATCGGCGGTTCCAGATGTAGGCAGTGTAGGGCCAGCTGCTAAAACGGTCAAATCTGCGAAGGCCAGGTGACCGCGTCTGTTGCGTTGAGCGGTGCCGACCTGCATCGCCAAGCGCAGTCCCCGCTGATCAGCCTCGCCGTGGGCCTCAACATCGGGGCAAGTCCCGTCCGGAATTCTGCGTTGACGCATCGATTTCGGGGTCGGAATAGTGCCTGGAGCTCGGGGGGAAGGAACGGGGACGATGGTACTATGCGTACGAATCTCATCGCTGCCACGAGCGCACCTCCTGCGGCGAGGCGGCGACATCTTCGCAACCGTTCTCGGCCTCTGGCCCTTCAGATCTCTCTAGCCCCCGTCTGACCGCTTGTCTGCTGACTCCCAGAAAGCGAGCAACCGCGTTCGACGCGACACCGCATTCCAGAACCGCCCACCTCGAGATCAATGCGCGCCCCCGAACAGCGGCGGGGCGGCGCGAGGAGCTGGCAACTCCCGACGGCATCGCGCCGCAGCACACGGACGCTCGCTGCGCCCTGCCCGATTCCCGCCGCCACGAAGCGTCGATAGGCGGCCCGCGCGTCATCCTCCCGATCCCCGAACATCGCGAGGACGCTGTCGCTCGTCTGCCACGCGCGAGCGATTCGCCCGAGCAGGACCGAATGGCCCGTCCAGGGATGGGAGTCCAACTCCTCCAAGTTGACCAACACGTGTACGCGCAGCGGGTTCAGCTGGATGTAGCGCACGAGCTCGAGGAGATACGGCCCGCCCAACAGCCGAACGGCACTCGTTCGGCGCCTGCATGGGGAAACACGGAGGGAGCCCGAAGGGCGACCGGAGTACTCGCCCCTGGTGGTCAATACGTGCGCATGATGACCGAGGCGGTCGAGCAGCGCCACCGTGAGCTTCTCGTCCCCGAAGACCTGCACCCACTCACTGAAGGCGAGGTTGGTGGTCACGATGGTTGAACGCCGCTCGTACCGTTCGCTGAGGGCACGAAGCCGAGCTCGTCGCAGATAAGGAGATCGACCCGGCAACCCTTCGAATCGGTGTGGACGACGGCCGTCCCAGTCTTCGAGATCCGCTGCGGCCTCGCGCTGCTCGCGGCTGCCCGCCGACGGCGACAGCTCGAGGACGCGTTCGCTCGCACGCTGGAGGAGGATCTGCAGGGACGCATCCTTCCGTTCGATCGCGAGGCTGTCCGCGAGGCTGCGCAGAGGGCGTTGGAACGGCGGGCGGCGGGAAGAACGGTCGACTTCCGCGACATCGAGATTGCCGGCATCGTCGCCGCGCGGCGAGCGACGCTCGCGACCCACAACGTGCGTCGCTTCCAGGATCTCGGGATCACGCTCCTCGATCCGTCGGCGACAACCTAGAAACGCCCCGCAATGCAGGCGCTGGGCCAGGGCCGGGCATTGATCCCATTGATGGGGGGTATTCCATGCCCTATATTCACAGCCAACGATGGGACGCGCGACGCCCGTACTGCGTGAGAAGGTCATCGACGAGAAGGGCAACATCACCGAGCTGGCCATCTGGCAAGTGGCGCCAACGGCGCACAGGCCGCCCAGCGTCCGCTATAGGCTCGCGTTCATCCGGCGCGGCGAGCCGGCGCCGGCCGTCCTGTACGACAACCACGCGCCCAAGGGACATCACCGCCACCTGCAGGGCGTCGAAGAGCCGTACGATTTCAAGGGCGTGGACCAACTCATCGCCGACTTCACCGCCGACGTGCAGCGGCTGACAGGAGATCCAACATGGCCAAGAAGACCTTGACGATTCAGATCAAGCCGACCGCCGACGCTTTGCAGGGATTCAAGGAGACGTTCACCCAGGCCGCCGCCGGGCGGCGGGTGCAGCGCCGCGAGGGCGCGTACTTCACGAGCATCGAGGCTGCCCGCAACTTGCTCACCCGGAACCGCCTGGCGCTGCTGCGCGCGATCCGAAAGCTCCAGCCCCGCTCGACCTACGAGCTGGCGCAGAGCGTGGGTCGCGACCTCAAGAACGTGCAGGACGACCTGCGCCTGTTGGAGGAATACGGCCTGGTGCGGCTCACCGAGGGTCGCGGCGCCGGCAAGCGCCGCACAAAGGTGCCCGAGGTCTTGTTCGGCGAGATCGCGCTCAAGATCGCGATCTGATCTGCAGCGCACAAATCCCCCTCAATCCCCCTTTGCAAAGGGGGAAGTCGGAGTCGATCGTCTCTCACCGAGAAAATCGACAGATTCCGGCAGCGGGGGCGACGGAGCGCGAGGGGCACTCCGCAGACGTGGGGGACTCCCGGGACGCAGGGACGACCCGGCTGACTCGATTGCATCCGAGTCACGCATCGGATTCCCCGCGGATCAATTCTGATGGCCCTGCCGCGGCAGGGCTCTGCCAAGGTTCGCGATCCGCTCGGCGAAGTAGCTGTCGACCGGCTCGGCGGCCCCGGCGGCGACCGCTTTCTCATACGGTCCGGGCACGTAGGCGCAGAAGGGATCGGACTCGAGGTAATCGCCCATCATCCCGTAGGCCCGCGCGCGCGAGCCGCCGCAGACGTCGCGGAACTCGCACACGCCGCACTTTCCCTTGAGCCGCGAGTAGTCGCGCACAGTGCGGAACAGATCGCTGTCGCGATAGATCGCCGCCAGCGGAGTGCGCCGAATGTTGCCGCCGGAGAGCGGTAGAAAGCCGCTCGGGTAGACATCCCCGGTGTGCGAGATGAACACGAAGCCGTTGCCGTCGTTGACGCTCCTGGGGGCTCGCGACTCGGCGCCCTTGATGGCGAAGCCGATGCCGCGGCCGACCGGCAGATCGCGCTTCTCGCGCCGCGCCGCCGCCCGTTGCTGCAGCAGGAAACGGCGGTAGTGCGGCGCGGCGGTGCTCTTGATGTCGAAAGGCACCCGCTGCGACAGCTCGAACATCTTCTCGAAGATCGTCTCGTACTGCTCGGCGCTGATCTCGTCCTCGGGGCGGCCGCGCCCGGTGGGCACGAGGAAGAAGACGCTCCACAGGTCGACGCCCAGCTCCATCATGAGCTCGCTCATGTCGTCGAAGTGCTCGAAGTTGAAGCGCGTCACCGTGGTGTTCACCTGTGTCGACAGGCCGATCTCGCGGGCGTAGCGCAGCATGTCGAGCGACCAGTCGAAGGAGCCGCGCACCCGGCGGAAGGCGTCGTGAACCTCCGCCCTCGGTCCGTCGAGGCTGACGGCCATGCGCGCCAGCCCCGCGGCCTGCAGGCGGTCGATGACCGCATGGGTCATCAGCGGCGTGCCCGACGGCGTCATCGTCATGCGCAGCCCGAGCTCGTCGCCGCGGCGAATGATCTGGTCGATGTCGGCGCGCTTGATCGGGTCGCCTCCGGTCAGCACCACCAGCGGGCTGCCGAAGCCGGCGATCTGCTCGAGAAGCTCGAGGCCCTCGGCGGGCGTGAGCTCGCACGGATCGCGAAACGGCACCGCTTCGGCGCGGCAGTGCACACACGCGAGGTCGCATGCCCGCGTCACCTCCCAGATGACGATGAACGGCGACCGATCGAAGTCGAGGGCGCTCAGGTCGGGACGCTGCCTACGCATGCGCTGGTCTGCCATGCCCCGGGTACGTAGCACAGGGCGCGGGTCTGACAAGCGCCGGCCCAACGGCGTGTCCTTCACCGCGCTCCCAACAACCCGTCTACTGCTTGGTGACCAACAGCGAGCAGTTCACGTTGTCGGCGATCTCCGCTGCGTCGATGGTCGGGAAGCAGGCCGCCAGGGCGCTGCCCGCCAGCGCCGCGTTCGGATCGGGATCGTTCAACTTGTCGCAGTCGAACAGCGATCCGGTGATCGTCGTCTGGCACAGCCCCCCGCCGCAGACCTCGTCCTTGGTGATGTCCTGCGGGTTCTTGGGATCGGTGTTGGCGTCGAACATCGTCCCTTGGGCAGTTCCCGTGGTGGTCGGAATGTTCTCGGCAGGGAGGAAGACGGCGTCGTCGGCGGTGCACGGGAGGCAGTCCGGGCCGTAGTCCGAGAAATTGCAACTGCCGTCGCTCTTGCGGGTCTCCGCGCACATCCCGTTGTCTTTCAGGAGGCTGATCGACGTGTTGTTGTTGATCAGCGCCGAGCCGCGCGGCGCCTGTCCGCCCGAGAACTCGATCACGCGCGGGCTGTTGCAGACGCCGATGTGCTCGAAATCGGGCGTCGAGCACTTCTCGCCGCTGCCCTCGAGACACGCCATCGACACCGCCCCGCTCGGGAAGGTGAATTTGGCGTTGCACTCCGGGTCATCCGGCAAGCCGCCGAGGTTGCCCGGGCTTCCGGGGGTGGTGTTGTGGTCCTGCATCAGGTTGTAGTCGATGTCGGTCAGCCCGTTGTCGCCGCAGCCGATGACGCCGTCGCCGGCGTTGCCGGGCCCGAACAGATCCGGCACCGCGATGCCGCGCACGCAGGCGCAGTCGATACCGGGGATGGACACCGGGTGGAACTCGACGTCCGCGGCCTTGATCACGACCGGGACCTCACCCGGCTTGGTGACGACCCTCCCCTGCGGGTCCACGACCGCCGTGTCGCGGGGCCGGCCGGTGATCAGCGCCTGGGAGCCCGACAGGAACAGATGGATCGGGATCACCGCCGTCTGCACCAGAGAGGTGGCCTTGTTCGGATCGAAATCACCGGCACGCCGCGTCTCGTTGGTGCAGTTCTTGGCACAGCCGTCGCCGCCGAAATTGTTCCCGTCGTCGCAATCCTCGCCCGGGTCGACGATGCCGTCGCCGCATTCGACGGGCGGGGGGCAGCGGAGGAGGTCCAGGCCCTGGTTCACCCCGGTGATGATCTCGCTGATCGACACCTGCCCGTCGCCGTCCGTGTCGCACTTGTCACAGCTGCTGAGCTGCAAGAGATCCAGGCCGATGTTCACGCAAGTGATGATCTCGTTGATCGTGACCGCACCGGTGTTGTCGCAGTCACCCACGCACGGCGTTTGTTGGGCTCCGGCCGGCCCGCCCACGACCAGCAGAAACGCCGCGGCCCTCGCGATTGTCGCCAAGCTCTTGCGCATCGAAACCCCCGTTTCTCGAGGTGAGACCGACCTCGTCGTTTTCCACTGCTCCACTTGGATTGACGTCCTCGTTCTCAAGACGTCTGGCAGCAAGAAAACACGACATCAGGCGCTCACGCATGGCCCGACTCCCTGCGCGCTCATGCGGTTCGGATCAGCGCAAGTCGTTGCCATCGTCGGGGTTTCGTTGATTTGGAGCCCTCAGAAACGGCTTGGCGTCAGCGCTCCATTTCCAAAGCCGGGTCTTCGGGAAGTCGTGTGGGTGGGATTGAAGGCCGGACCGTCTCCAGGTGGCTGGGCGACAAGGGCCAGCGTGGGTTTCAGTGATGCGAAAGCTCGGCGCGATACCGCGATGCGCGAATTGACCTGAGCCCGCCCTGCACCTGCCGGCGCAACCAAATCACCCGCACACTTTGGAGAAAGACCCGAAAAAGAGATCGAGACTCCAAAGGGCCTCGACCTTTCGAAGAGGCGTGCAAGGGCAGGTTGTTAGGTTGTTGAGCTGTTAGGCTGTTGGGGGCTGGAAGGGAATCAAAACCCCGGGGTCTCGACCTTTCGAAGAGGCGGGAGAGAGAGATCGGCGATGAGTGGCGCGGTGGTGAAGCCGTGTACGAGGCGGAGGGAGTCGGTTCCCGTCAGTGGCGCGTAGATTCAGGTAGTGGGGGGTGTCCCGTTACGCGCGCCGACCGCGATGTCCGGGGCTGAACGGGGAAGGGGATTCGCCTCGGAGCGGAGCCACCGGAGAGAGGGGTGCGGGGAGAGAACCGCGGCGTCTGAGCGGTTCTCGCCCCGGTGGGGGCGCAGGGGCGCAAGCCCCGCATGAAACAGCCGGCTCCTCGTGATCAAGGGGGTGGTGGAGGGCTCCTTGTCTCCGACGGACAATCCAGAATCGCAACGGACCCCCCGGCCACCCCGCGGGTGGACCCCCGTTGTCGGTGCGGGACTATCGTAACCTTCGAAGGCGAAACCTACGGTTCTCGCCCTCGAGCTCCCACTTCCCTCGAACGCTGCGCGGGCAAATGGAGTACGGCGTCTTTCGAGCAGATCCCGTACGCCGTGCATCCACTCTTCTCTGTTCTTCACTTTACTTTATTCGACTTCGAGATATGACGTGGTGAACCCGCCACTGGGCTGAAACGCGGCGCTCTCGCAAGCGGCCTTGTCGACGGGCTCCGATGAGCGAGCCACCGGCCTTCGACGGGCAGAATGGGATGGAGGGAGCGATGAAGAGAGGGAAGCGAGGCGGACGAGGTGGAAAGAGCTCGACCAGCGCCGGGCGGGGGATCACTCGACGCGGGTTCCTCTTGGGCGCCACGGCTGCCGGTGTCGCGGCCGGGATGCCGACCCTGCTCATCGGTTGCGGCGACGACAACGATGGTTCGGGAGGAGGAGCGCAGCCGACTCCAACCCCGGGCAGCCGCCCGCGCGAGCTACGCACCTTGGACTTCGACTTCTCCTACGCCGAGGTGGACCAGCTCGAGATCCACCTTCTGCGCAGTCCGTCGCATCGCGCCCCCGTGCAGCAGCACGACGACGAATCGCGTGCCCGCCATCGCCAGCTCAATCCCACCCTGGTCGACGTACCGGACGACCACCTGACCCACTACGTCGAGGACGTGGACCTCCCCTCCGATGCCCTGCAGCTCGTTCAGGTCAAGGGGCGTCACATGCCGACGGGCGCCGAAGCGCTGGTCTCGATGCACATCCACCGGCCAATTTCGATTTCACAGGCCGCCGCACGACAGATGGCCGCGCTGGGAATCGCGCCGAACCGATGGGCCCGGGCTTTGGCGGCGGGCGGTGGCGCCGGGACCGTGGTCGACGTCGACACCTACCAGACGCCGACCGAGACGGCGGTCGCCTTGGTCTTCCACAACCACGAGCTCACCAACCTGAACGCCGACCAGGGCACTTGCATCATCGAGCTGATCGAATCGCTGCCGTGCACGGGCTCTGGATGCACACCGTTCATCGCCACTCTCGCCGAAATGGTGGGGGCTCAATGGCCGGCGACGACGACGGGGGGTTGGGCCACGCTGACGCCGACCCTCGACACCGACGGCGCCATCATCCTCGATGCCAACGGCCAACCCGTCTATCAGTACGTGCCTTCCGACGAGATCACCCAGACCGCCTGCTCGGTGGCGGCCCAGATCAAGAAGGTGATCTTCGACGACCCAACCTACGAAGGCAACAACTACCACCCAACACAGGGGACGACCGTCAGCGACAGCTCGACCGCCAGCGGCAGCTCGACCGCCAACAAAGCGCAGACCACGACCTTCAATGTCACCGGCTCTCATCCGGCCGGCACCACCGCGCACGGCGTCAAGTTCGAGACCATCGGCGTGACCGACCAGGGCAACCGCACGGTGCAGCTGGAGTTCCGCAATGCCTACATCCGCTACCTGTCCACCTTCGTGCAGTTCGCCAACGAGGGCGGCGACCTCCCGGTCCAAGATCCGACGTCCCTCGACACCTCGCGCGCCAAGTTCCTGTCCTACATCTCGGCCAACTACACCCTGCTCGGCATTCCCCTCATCGGCGACGACGTTCCGCTCTCGAGCGTGCAGTTCGACGTGCCGAGCGACGCGTCCATCGCCAAAGTCTACTTCGGAAGCCTCGGCCTCGGCGGCCAGGCGTTCTGTCCGGAGGCACTCGGGGGAACGGACCTGACGCTGGTGTTCAGCATCGGCCTGCCGGCGTTCTTCCTGCTCATCGGCGCCCTCTGCGACGCCGGCCTGCAGTCGACGATCGCCAAGTACATCGTGACCACGGACGGCATCGAGCTGGTCACCGACCTCGACCAGCAGGCGCAGCAGCAGTCGGGCGGGGACTCCGCCAACGGCATCTTCGGCACCGAGAGCTCGTCGAAAGCCAGTGCCGCGCTCGCCAGCCTGGGCAGCGCTCTGCTGACCGGCCTGATGGCGGGCGGCGCGGCGGTCTTCAAGCAGATCGCCGAGGGCATCGCCGAGGACGCCACCGAGAGCGAAGCGTTCGAAGCGGCCGGGCCGATCGGCATGGTCTTCAAGGTGATCGCGATCGGATCCAACCTCGCCGCCATCGCCGAAAGCGTCGGCGAGTCTCTCGCCAGCCCGGCCCTCTACACCAACACGCTCTGCCTCACGCAGACGACGACCGTGACGGTCGACCACGACACCAACGACTTCCAGTTCCCGGCCACGGCGCGCAACTACGAGATCATTCTCACCTACGACGGCTCGTCGGTCATCCACAAGAAGACCGGGACGATCTCGCCGGGGCGCACCGACCCGATCGTCGAAAGCTTCGACAACGTCCCGTCGGGCGGGATGGTGACCGTCGACGTCTACCTGACGACGGATGCCAACTGCATCGTCGGCGCGCAGCACCGACGCCGACGGCAACGTGGGACCGTTCGGTCCGGTGTCGGGTACCGAGGCCTCGATCGAGCTGACCATCAAGGAGCTGCTGGTTCCCCTCACGGCGGACACCCAGTACGACCACGTCCTCAAGCTGGAGTACCAGAACGGCGAGCACGTCTGGGTGCAGACGAGCGCGCCGACCGCCACCCTGGGAGCCCTCTGCGCCGGGCAGGACAACGCGCTGTGCGATCTGAACGAGATCACCATCGGCCAGCGAACCGGCATGGCCGGCTACAGCTTCCAGGCCGGCGGGCAGAACATCGACCTCTGCGACGGGGACACGGCCTCCATCCAGCAAGTGATCCAGAACGTCTTCCTCGGCCAGAACGCGCAGAGCGGCTTCAAGCAGCTGTCGTGCGGGTTCACCCAGCCGGTCGGGATCGTCTACGAGCGGCTCGGCCCCCCCGACGGCACCGGGTTGAACTTCTTCCTGGAGCCGTCGACGGACAGCTTTCTGGTGAAGTCGGTCGTCGCCGACACCTCCACGCCGTTCGACGTGAGCACGGCGCTGGCCTGGGGGCAGTTCAGCGAGCCACTCGACTCCGTGGCGCTGGTGCCGACGGGCTACCTCGTCGGGGTCAACCGGACCAACCACAAGATGGAGATCCTCGAGCTGCCATCCGCCGCCGTCGACAGCGACCAGGCCCCCGCTTCGGTGGCGTTCTCCGTGCAAAAGATGGGGCTGGGCACCCGCCCCGGCCTGCTCGGCTCGCCCGTCGCGTTGACGGTGTTCGGCACCACGATCCTGATCCTGGAGGACGGCAACCGCCGCATTCAGGCCGTCGACGTCTCCGGCAACCCGGTGCTGCAGTTCCAGGGGCAGACCGCGAGCACGATCGACCTGAGCACCATCGAGAGCGATCCGTCGTCGGTCGTGTACCTGGACATCGCCGTCGAAGGGCTCGGCTACATGTACGTCCTGTCGTACGCGAACGGCGGGCTGAGCGCCGACGACTACCGGCTCGACATCTGGGATCCGGACGGCAACCACCTGCTGCGCAAGACCGGCGTGGCGGCGGCGCGGATGGCCGTCGACACGTTCCGCAACGTATACACGCTCAACTACGAGACGATCGCCGGCGCCCCGCGCATCGAGCCGTCGCTCTCGCAGTGGGAGCCGTCGACGCCGGAGGGCTGTCCGACGCCGACGTCGTGAAGGGTGCCGGACGGCCGGCGCATCGAAGGAGACAGTCAGGATGGAACTCTTCCCGAATAGCTCGAGCGGAACGATCCGGCGTTCGATCGCCTCGTCCCTGGCGCTCGCGATTGCCGCGCTGCTCTCCGCCTGCGGAGGGGGAGGCGGTTCCGGCTCGGTCGAGTACTTCCCACCCGGGGGCGTCTCGGAGGAAATGATCGCCGGTCGGCCCGAAGCCAGGCTGAACCTCGACAACACGGTCGTGGACGTGCTCGAACCGAGCCGGCCAGCAGAACGGCGATACCGGGACCGCGGACGGCGTCGACGAGTTTCCCTACCACTTCGACGTGCCGACGCAGGTCCACCTGTCTCTCGATCAATTCGACGAGCCGCCGACGGTGATCGCCCTCGACGACTCCGAAAACGAGATCGCGCGCGTCGACGCGAGCTCCGGGGACGCGACCGTCATGTTCTCGGGCGAGCACAAGCTGCGCTTCGTGCATCCGCACGCCGGTGATGGGACCGCGGAACCCATCCTGATCTTCTTCCGGCCGATCCGCCCCACCCCGGTCGCCGGCGCGGCCCTCCTCACCGGCGCACAGGCGAACACCAACGACGTCGCGACTCTGAAGGCCGGCAAGGACTGCTTTCGCTGCGACCTGACGGGGCTCAGCTGGAACGCGTGCCCCGGCATCACCTTGGCGGGCGTCAATCTCAGCCACGCCGACTTCACCTCGGCGGTGCTCGCCTGCCAGAACTTCGAGGCCAAGGGGAGCACTCCCACCCTGCTCACGGGCGCCATCTTCGACGACGCGAGCCTCAGCGAGGTGTTGCTGAAAGGCGTGGATCTCACCGACGCCCGGTTCGCCGGAGCCATGTTCGACGTCACCGTTTTCGACTCCGTCACGGCGACGTCCGCCGACTTCGCCGGCGCCCAGTTCGAAAACAGCTCGTTCGGCGCTTCGAAAGGTACGGGCAGCTCGGCGCGGGGAGCCGACTTCAGCGGCGCCCAGATCGTCAAGAACTCGTGCCTGTCGACCTACGATCTCCGCGGCGCCGATTTCACCGGGGCGACGTTCGATTCCACGTCCTCGGTGCACGGAACCTGGTTCGCCGGGCGCCAATCTGTTCGGCGCCACCTTCGACGGCACCAAGTTCCAATACGACTCGACGCTGCCGGACTGCGGCCAACCGGCGAGCTGTACCACGGTGACGGTCGACGGGCTCTGCACGAATTGTCCCTGCACGGCGGATCTCGGCTGCCTCGACCTCGGTGGCGAGACGTCCTGCGTCCAAAATCAGGGCGCGGTGACCGTGTCGGAGGCAGCCGTGTGCGAACGGCCCACCGTCCAGGCGACCGCGGAAGGCGTGGTCCTGCAGGACGCCGACCTGTCGAACGTCGGCTTCAACGGAGCGGACCTGACGAATTCCACGTTCGCATCGAACACGCTGGACGACACGAGCAGCTTCGACGGCGCCCTTCTCGCCGGCGTCGACTTCACCAAGCAGGATCTCGGGAAGGCCGTGGACCTGTCGGGAGCGTATCTGTCGGAGACCACGGACTTCACCGGCGCCGGACTGTCCGATGCGCCGGCAACCCAACGGGGCGTGATCCTGTCCTGTATTTCCGCCAAGGGAACCGGCGGCTGCGAGTTTCCCGCCGAGACGACGGAGTTCATGGGGGCGGACATGCAGTACGCCCAGCTCGATGATGCCGGCCTCTCGGAAGCCGACCTCGAGAACACCAACCTCGACAACGCCTCGCTGGTCGGTGCCGACTTGAGCTTCGCCAGCCTGAAGGGAGCCAGTCTGGTCGGTGCCACGCTCGGCGTCGCGCCGGGATCCGGCTCGGCCGCGACACTGCGCGGCGCCTTCATGATCAACGTCGACCTCACCGACGCCGACATGCGGAGCGTCGATTTCACCGACGCGCACCTCTACGGCGCCACCACCGACGCTCTCTTCGTGCGCACCAAGCTCGACTCCGCCGATTTCACCGGGGCGATCCTGGCGGGTGCCGTGTTCACGAACGCCACCTTGACCGACACCGTGTTCAACGCAGCGCAGCTCACCAACGCGAGCTTCGAGGGAGCGACTCTCACCAACGCCAAGTTCGACGATGCCTATCTGCAGGGGGCCGATTTCTCTACGGCCGTCTCCGTGACCGGGATATCGCTGTCGAATGCCGCGGTCTCGACCAACCTCACGTCGACGATGTGCACCCTGACCCCACCGGGCGAGTGGACCTACATGGACCAGGACGGCACCCCGTACGTCTACCAGTACGGCGTCACGCAGCTGCAGACCGACGCCACGGTCATCTGTCCGGACAACGAGCCCGGTCCATGCTCCACCGGCGACTCGCTGTGCCCGGTCATGTCGGGACCGTTTCCTCCGATTCCCGCCTGCACCCCGGTCGCACAATACTGCTACGAGAACTGCGAGACGCCGCCCTGCTACCTGGACGTACCCGATTCCACCACCGGGCTCTGTCCGTTCGTATCGAACTGCAGTTGAGGATCGCACGCCATGCAGAAAGACGTGATGGACGACATCGTCTCGGGGCCTCGTACGCCGTTTCGATCCGCTCGACGGTCGAGCCGGAGGCGGCGACCGGCCGCTCGTTCCGACAAGTGGAAGCTGCTTCCAATCGGGTTCGCGGCTGTGGCGATAGTATCGCTCCTCGCCTACGGCTCGATCGCGCGAGCGCTGGACCTCACCGGCGGACCGTCGGACGTCGCCTCCGGGCGGGGGTGGCTGTACGGCGAGCGGCAGCTTGGCCGGAGCCGACGGGTCTGACGTTGAGCTGCACCGTCACGACTCCCGGAAATTTCGTCGACCTCTACTTCGGGCTCGCCAACGACGCGAGCGCAAACGGCACGGCGATGGACGGCAGCGGGCCGTCGGGCTTCGAGGTCTTCCGCTACTCGAGCAGCACGCCGAGCTCGATCATTTACACGAGCACGACGGCGCTCGACGACGTCCTCAGCTCCACCGAGGACGTGAACACCCGCCTGGTCCTGACCCTGACCTCGGGCACGGGAACCGTGGTGGACACGGGCGGCACCCCGGCGAGCAACGACAACGGCGATATTCAGAAGCTCTTTCGCATCGCCGGCAGCAGCTTTTCGGTACACGTCGACGTGAACGCGAACGCGTCGGCGATACCGATCTTCGGCGCATCCAACACCGATGTGTACGACCCCACCCACACGCCGGCAAGCGGCGCAGGAGGCAGCATCACGTCGGTCGATCTCCAATTCTACTACAACGAGTGCGCGCCATGAACGTCGCAAAGAGGACATCGAGGAGAGACGTCCGCGATCGTGCCCGAGACGCCGAGCGGTGTGCCCGCCGGCGTCGGCGCGGGGCGGCACCATCAGCGAGAGCGCCAGTTGCGCCAGGGGCGCGACCGCCGTGGCCCGCGCCACTACCTTCGCAGCGTTGAAAAAACGAGCCGCCTGCCGTCCCGGGAGTGATTTCCGTCCGCGTTCCCGTCCATGGACGCATGAGACGCGCCGCCTGGCAGGGAATTTGCCCCTCGACCAACCATCGGGCGAAGCAGCTGCCCGGACACGGTCTTCGCCCGCGGAGGTGTGTTGTCATGGAGCTGAAGACCGTTCTCTGCCCGATCGACTTCTCCGCTCTGTCCTCTAGCGAGCTGCGCCTGGCGGAGGAGGTGTGTCGCGCCTTCGGCGCCCGGCTCGTCCTGCAGCACAACCGGAGCGGCAGCGCGCCCGGATTCTCGAAGGCGTGGGAGTGGGACGAGGTCCACCACGCCCGAGAAGAGACGCTCGACGAGGCCGAGCATCGCATGGACGAGGTCTTGGCCGGCATCGCCGCAGACGTGCAGGCACAGGCGAGCATGAGCTCCGGCCCCATGGTCACGACATTGCTCCACCTCGCTCAGACGCTGCCGGCCGATCTCGTCGTCCTCGGCAGCCACGGCTGGAGCACCGAGGATCACGCCTCCGTCACCGAGCGAATCCTCGAGCGCTGCCCCTGCCCGGTCCTCACCATCCAGGAGGAAGCCGGAAGCGTACCGTTCCGCCTCGGCCGGGGGCCGGGCGGAGCGCCGCTACCCGTCGCCGTCCCCACCGACATGTCGGAAGGCTCGCGCGGCGCCGTGTCCTATGCGTTCGAGCTCGCCAGAGTCCTGCCCCTGCGCTTGTACCTGTTGCACGTCGTGCCGACCACGGCCGGTGGTGTCGAGGCGGCGCTACATGAGCTCGACGGCCTGGTTCCGCCGGACGTGGCGGAGCGGGTCGAGAGCCACGTCGAACGCGGCCAGGCCCCGGACGTGATCCTCGACTTCGCCCGCCGCGTCAAGCCCGTGTTCATGGTCATGGGTGAGCATGCGCACGGATTCCTGCGCCGCCTCCTCACCCGCGACACGGCGCGCGAGATACTGCACCGGGCCACCGTCCCAGTCTGGTTCGTGCCGCCGGCACCCGTGGCACGCTACGCCTGAAGCCGCCGTCGCACCCTTTGCCACGCGCCGGCCGCGCGGCGCCGGCCACGGCGTCCACCGGCCCGCATCGGGATCTCCTCTAGGCCGCTGTGCCCGAACGCCTTCCTGCGTAAAGAATGGGCGCTGCCTCAACAATGGGCATCGCGGGACGCGTCTGGGCGTTTCCCCTCCGCCCGCGCCCACGAATCTGGCAAACGGCACCGCGCTTGCTTGAGCGAGCCAATTTCATTTCAGGGCATCAAGAGAGGGTAGGTGCGCAATGAAGAAGATCGAAGCGGTGATCCAGCCGTTCAAGCTCGACGAGGTGAAGGAGGCCCTGACCGCCGAAGGCGTGCTGGGCATGACCATCTCCGAGGTCAAGGGGTTCGGCCGCCAGAAGGGGCATGCCGAGACCTATCGCGGGGCGGAGTACGTGGTCGAGTTCTTGCCCAAGGTCAAGCTCGAGGTCGTCGCCAGTGACGACCAGGCGACGCGGCTGGTCGAGGCCATCCTGAAGGCGGCCCGGACGGATCGCATCGGCGGCGGCAAGGTCTGGGTCATGCCGATCGACGAGGTGATTCGCATCCGGACCGCCGAACACGGTTCCGATGCGGTGTGAACCAGAGGGTACCGAAACGGCGAATGTCGGCCCGAGCCGCGCCTGTGCGGCTCCACAAACCAGAGGAGTCTTGACGATGGAGAACAACGAGGAGAGCGCGACTTCGCTGCGGCGAGAGGCCTTGTCGCGCTGGTCGCACAGCCCGTGGGTCCGCGCCGCATGCTCCACCGCGGCGACCGCTGCCGTGCTGCTCGCCGCCGGTGCCGCCCTGGCAGCCGCCGGTGACCCCTCCGGTGGTTCCACGGGAACGATAGCCAACGTCCCGGCCGCAACCGCCGGCACCCCGACGATCGCCGAGATCGGCGACGCCATCGGCCACAACATGATCGCGATCAACTTCATGTGGACCCTCATCACCGGCTTCCTCGTCATGTTCATGCAGGCCGGCTTCGCGATGGTCGAGACCGGCTTCACCGCGCCAAGAACGCCGCCCACACCATGATGATGAACTTCATGGTCTACGGCATCGGCATGCTCGGCTTACTGGATCTGCGGGTTCGCGCTTCAGATGGGCGGCGTCGGCGCGCGTGGCGCAACCTCGGCGGCTACGCCGCCGCTTAACGCCGAGTTCACGATCCACGCTGTTCGGCCAGACTTCGGCCTGTTCGGCACAAGGGCTTCTTCCTGTCCGGCGACTCGTTATGACGTCGGCGTCTTCGCCCTCTTCCTGTTCCAGATGGTGTTCATGGACACGACCGCGACGATCCCGACCGGCGCCATGGCCGAGCGCTGGAAGTTCTCCGCCTTCGTGCATCTACGGGTTCTTCATGTCGGCATCGATCATCTACCCGCTCTTCGGCAACTGGGTCTGGGGCGGCGGCTGGCTCTCGCAGCTCGGCGCCAACTTCGGCCTGGGCCACGGCTACCTGGACTTCGCCGGCAGCGCGCGTCGTGCACATGCCGTCGGCGGCGTGGATCGGCGCTGGCCGGCGCCCTGGTGCTCGGGCCGCGCATCGGCAAATTCAACAAGGACGGCACGCCGCAACGCGATCCCGGGCCACAACATCCCGATGGCGATCCTCGGCACGTTCATCCTCGCCTTCGGCTGGTTCGGCTTCAACCCGGGCTCGACGCTGGCGCGGCAACGGCGACCTGCGCATCGCGCGTCATCGCGACCAACACGATGCTCGCCTCCGCGAGCGGCGCCGTCGGCGGCGATGTTCTACATGTGGGGCCGCAGCGGCAAGCCCGACCCCAGCATGACGGTCAACGGCCTGCTGGCCGGCCTGGTCGCGATCACCGCGCCCTGCGCGCTTCGTCAGCCGCGTCAGCGCCGTGCTGATCGGCGCTGATCGCCGGCCTGCTCGTCGTGCCTGTCGGTGATCTTCGTCGACCGCAGCAGCTGAAGATCGACGACCCGGTCGGCGCGGTCTCGGTCCACGGCGTCAACGGCATCTGGGGCGTGCTCTGCCTCGGCCTCTTCGCCGACGGCACGTACGGCGACGGCTGGAACGGCGTCCCGGGCACCGTCAGGGGCCTGCTCTACGGCGACTTCTCCCAGTTCGTCGCCCAGTGCGTGGGCGGCGATCACCTGCGCGGTCTTCGTGTTCGTCATGTTCTACGTCTTCTTCAAGGTGACCGATTCGATCTGGGGCATCCGGGTCGCCAAGGAGACCGAGATGGAAGGTCTCGACCTTCCCGAGGTCGGCGCCCTCGCCTACCCCGACTTCCACCTCGTGTCTTACGAATCGGGCGGCGGCCCGCGCTCCGCATGATCGGCGTCGTTCCCCTGATCTCCTCCGAGCACGGCCCGCCGCGGGCGGGCTGCGGAGAATCGCAAACGCCCTGCGCGGCGGCCGGCGCGAGCCGGCCGCCGCCGTTCGGCGGGCCATCGAGAAGGCGTTCGAGTTCCGCGGCTCGACGACCCTCGAGATTCGGGCGACGGCCCTGACCGCGGACGGCCTCGACCTCGACGTCTACGCCCGCCCGCTCTACCTGCGCGACCCGCGCGCCCCGGCACGCGAACGGCGCGGGCACTTCGCAGAGCAGATCTTCGCCGACGCCGTCCGCATCCTCCACACGGCGTGGAGACAGCAGCCCACTCTCCCGCGCGTCCGCCTGACCATCTGGATCAAGCCGGTCGCCGACCCGAGCGCCGAGATGCAGGCGCTCTCGGTCGGCATGACCCGAGAGCAAGCCGGGCTCCTGTCCCTCGGCGGCACCGCGCTGCCGCCCCTGGCGGCGATCGAAATCCTGCGCCGGCTGCGCGCGCGCGCCCGCATTGACGCCGACGGCAATTTCGGAGAAGAAGGACCTCTGTGACGACGAGCTCGATGAAATGGGCCGCGCCGAGCGTCTTGATCGGCTTCACGGCCGCCCTCATTTGGTTCGGCGCGCCCGTCGTGCCGGCGGCCATCGGCGCCGCCGGGGCTGGCCTGATTTTGTATCTGCGCGCCAGCCGCGCGTCCTGAGCCGCAGCACCGCCTGCCGCCGCGTGCGGCCAGCCGGCTGCCGTCAGAGATTGCGCCGCAACAGGTCGAAGGCGAGGCGGAAGCCCTGCTGGGCGACCTCGGCGTCGTAGCGATCGCCCTCGTCGCGCATGAACGCGTGGGCGCAGTTGAACTCGTGCCAGGTGAAGAAGCGGCCCGAGCGGTGCAGGGCGTCGTAGATCGCGCGCCGCCCCTCGTAGGGGATGTGCGGGTCCTGGCGCCCCCAGACCATCAGCAGCTCCGCGCCGATCTCTCCGACTCGCCCGAGTGAGTTGTCGTTCTGCCCTTTCCCGAGGGTGCCACCGTGGATGTCGGTCGGGAAGAAGCAGGCCGCGGCGAGGATGTCGGCGTTGAGCGCGCAGCGGAAGGCCAGGTGGCCGCCCAGGCAGAACCCCACCGTCCCGAGGCGCCCGCTGCAGCTCCGATGCCCCTTCAGCGCGGCGACCAACACCTCGGCGTCGCGGTCGAAGATCGACAGCTCGGTGTCGAGCTTGAGAGCGTTCCCCTTCTCCTTGCCGGCATCGTCGTACCCCAGCACCGTGCCGGGCGGCAGGTGCGTGTGATAGACCTCCGGCACCATGACGATGTTGCCCTGCGCCGCGAACTGGACCGCCAGGCGCCGGATCGGCTCGGTCTGCTGGAAGATCTCGGAGTACAGGATGACCCCCGGAAACGAGCGCGCCGGGCGGCCCTGCAGCGCCGGCTCGTAGACATACGTCCGCATGGCCCCGGTGGGCGTCTCGAGGTCGACGAAGCTGTCCGTCACGTGCATTGCGAAACCCTCCTCGCGCCGGTAGATCGCCATCGCGCCCCGGCGTTCGGGTGTTGGCGCGAAGAGCCGGTACCTGTCAACCCCGCCGCGCCCTCGAGCCTAGCCGTCGGCGCCATAGGCCTCGGCCAGCAGCTCGACCGGGTGGGCGACGCGCACCGTCGAGCCGCGCGCCCGCAGGCCGGAGAGAATCTGCATGGTGCATCCCGGATTGGCACTGGCGACGCAGGAG
Source organism: uncultured bacterium (assembly GCA_963721115.1). Lineage (GTDB taxonomy): Bacteria > Desulfobacterota > Binatia > HRBIN30 > CADEER01 > CAVRIA01. The sequence continues at coordinate 1,136,197 of CAVRIA010000004.1, read as the reverse complement.
GCGCCGGTGGCGAGGATGTCGTCGATCTTGCGGTCCCGCAGGCGGCGGGCCATCTCGGGCTCGGTCAGGTTGTAGCTGCCGGCGCTGCCGCAGCAGATCTCCGATTCCGCCAGCTCCACCAGCTCGAGCTCGGGGATCAGGCGCAGCAGGTCGCGCGGCGCCCCGCGTACCTGCTGGCCGTGCGCCAGGTGACAGGCGTCGTGGTAGACGACGCGCTCGCGCCGCGGCGCGACGCCTGGGCGCGCCGGCAAGGCGGCCAGAAACTCCGTCACATCGCGCACCTTGTCGGCGAACGAACGCGCCCTCTCGGCCCAGCCCGCGTCGCCCGCCAGAAGATCCCCGTACTCCTTCATCGCCGCCCCGCAGCCAGCGGCGTTGACGACGACGGCGTCGAGGTCCTCGGGAAAGGCGCCGATGTCGTGCCGCGCCATCGCGCGGGCGGTGTCCGGATCTCCCCCGTGCACGTGCAGGGCGCCGCAGCACGCCTGTGCCGGCGGCACCAGAACGGTGATGCCGTTGTGGTTGAGGACGCGAATGGTGGCTTCGTTCGTCGCTGCAAAGATGTCGCGCGCCACGCAGCCGGCGAGGAGCCCCACCCTGCCCCGCTCCGGCCCGACGGCCGGATGGCGCTCGGCGATCGGACGGCGCGGGGGCAGGCGCGGTATCAGTGCGGCGGCCGGTGCCAGCCACTGCGCCAGCGGCCACAGACCCGCGACCTGCAGGGCGCGCACCGGTGCGAGCAAAAGGCGCATGCGCTGCGGGTACGGAAAGACCGCCAGCACGGCGCGGCGCCGCAGGCGTTCCCGCCAGCTGCGCCGTCGCGACCTCTCGATGTGGGCGCGCGCCTGCTCGATGATCGCCCCGTAGCGCACTCCCGAGGGACAGGCCGTTTCGCAGGCGCGGCAGCCCAGGCAGAGATCGAGGTGTCGCACCACCTCGTCGTCGAGCGGCAGCGTCCCGCTCTCCACCGCGTTGATGAGGTGGATTCGTCCGCGCGGCGAATCCGCCTCCCGGCCGAGCTCCAGATACGTTGGGCAGGCGTTCAGACACAGCCCACAGTGAACGCACGCGCGCAGCAACGACGTATCGGCCATGTCACGCCCCGCGCCCAACCCCGCCGCTGCCGCCACTTCACAGACCTCCCACGAAGCGCCCCGGACTGAACATCGCCGCGGGATCGAGGGCCTTCTTGACGCGCGCCATCAACGCCAGGGCGGGCTCGGCGTACCCCCACGGATCGACGCGGTGGCGCAGCGCGGCCGGCAGCGACTCGAAGACCAGCCAACTGCCGTGCCCGCGCGCCTCGATCCGCGCCCATTCCGCGAAGAGCGTCAGCTGCCCGGGATCCGCCGCCTCGACCACCTGACACCAGGCGACGCCGCTGCCCGCATGCGCCGCGATCTCGACGGAGAGATGGCGGGCCGTCGCCTCCGACTCGATCCGTTCCAGCATCCCGCCCAGGGACGCGGGCAGACAGCTCAGCCGCGCCACCAGGGCCTCGTCGCTCGCCGGCTGTGGAAAGTCCCGCAACGCCTTGGCTACCGCCTCGGCGCGTCCCGCTTCGCAGCGCCTCGCCCTGCCGTCCGAATGCGCCTTCAACCGCCTCTCCTGCTCTGCCACCTCCACCGGCGAGCCGGCGCACCCGACCAGCAAGGCAGCGCCGGGCGGTAGCCCCATCGCCTCGGCGCTCGGGGCGTTGACCGCCTCGAGCAGGACGGGAAAGAGCGGCGCGCCGAGAACGCCCATCGCCGCCGCGGCCGCGCTCTCGATCGACGCCATCGGCCACGCGAACAGCGCTTCCTCGGGCGGGCGAGGCCGGACCTTGAAGGTCGCTTCCACGATTACTCCAAGGGTGCCGAACGAGCCGGTGAACAGCTTGGGCAGATCGTAGCCGGCGACGTTCTTGACCACGCGACCGCCGCCGCGAACCAGCGAGCCGTCCGCCAGCACCACGCGAAGACCGATCAGCAGGTCGCGCACCTTGCCGTGCGCCAGGCGTAGCGGCCCATTGCGGTCGGCGGCGATCAGACCGCCCAGCGTGGTCTCCTCCGCCCGCGGCGGATCGACCGGCAGCCACTGCCCGGCGGCGGCCAGGCGTTCGTTCAGCGCCGCCAGCGTGACGCCCGCCTGCGCGGTCACCGTCATGTCGCCGGCGTCGTGCGCGACGATCTCGTCCAAGCCGGCGCACGACAGCGCCACGTCGTAACGCCGCGGCGGCGCGCCGACGTCGAGGTGCGTCGCATTTCCGGCCGGCACGACGGCGAGGCCGGCCTCGCCGGCGCTTCGCACCGCGGCGACGACCGCATCGACGCTCGACGGCCGCACCACGAGGCGAGGCACACTGCCGGCGGCGCTGAAGCGCCAAACGGCCCCGCCGTCGGCCGCGACGCCCTCGAAGCGCCGGCGCAGCTCCTCGACCGACAGCTCCGCCGCCGCGGCCCGCGGATCGGCCGTGCTCACACCGGCACCTGTCGCCGTGGCCGCGCCACCTCCACGCAGCCGCCGGGAGTCGGGAAGATCTTGCCGGGATTGCAGCGCTGCAGCGGATCGAAAGCCGCGCGCAGCTGCTGCATGACGAGCAGGTCCTGGGGCCCGAAGAGGAGGGGCATCTGCTCGATCTTCTCGACCCCGATGCCGTGCTCGCCGGTCACGCTGCCCCCCAGGTCGACACAGGCGGCGAGAATCTCCCGCCCCGCCTGCACGACTCGCCGCACCTCGTCCGCGTCGCGCTCGTCGTAGAGGAGAATGGGATGGATGTTGCCGTCGCCGGCGTGGAAGACGTTGGCGATGCGCAGGCGGTGGCGCGCGCCGATCTCGGTGATGCGGCGCAGAATTTCCGGCACCTTGGTACGCGGCACGACGCCGTCCTGGGTGCAGTAGTTCGGCGCCAGGCGTCCGACGGCGCCGAAGGCGCGCTTGCGGCTCTTCCACAGCGCGGCGCGCTGCCCTTCGTCCTCGGCGAGCCGCACCTCGCGCGCCCCGTGGGCGCGGCACAGCTCGGTCACCGCCCGCGCCTGCTCGTCCAGCCCGGCCGCCGGTCCGTCCAGCTCGACGATCAACACCGCGCCGGCATCGAGCGGGAAGCCGAAGTGAAACGCCGCCTCGACGGCCTGCACGATCAGCTGGTCCATCATCTCCAGGGCCGCCGGAACGATACCGGCGGTGATGATCCCGGAGACGGCGCTGCTCGCGTCGTCCACCGAGTCGAAGACGGCCAGCAAAGTGCGCCACGACTCCGGCTGGCGCACCAGCCGCAGCACCGCCCGGGTGACGATGCCGAAGGTCCCCTCGGCGCCGACGGCGAGGCCGCGCAGATCGTACCCCGGCACGTCCTCCATGCCCCCGCCCAGGGTCACCACTTCGCCGTCCGCCAAGACCAGCTCGACGGCGAGAACGTGATTGGTGGTGACGCCGTACTTGAGCGTGTGCGGGCCACCCGAGTTCTCCGCCACGTTGCCGCCGATCGTGCACGCCGACTGGCTGGACGGATCGGGGGCGTACATCAGCCCGTCGCCCTGCACCGCGCGCGTCACCGAGAGATTGACGACGCCCGCCTCGACGGCGACGCGCCGGTTCTCCAGATCGATCTCCAGGATGCGGTTCAAACGGCTGGTGCAGACCATCACCGGCGCCTGCACCGGCAGGCAGCCGCCGCTCAGCCCGGTGCCGGCGCCGCGCGGGACGAAGGCGATCCCTTCCCGGTGCAGGAGGCGAAGCAGCGCGACGACCTCGGCGCGCGTGCCCGGCAGGGCGACCAGCTCGGGAACCGATCGCGCCAGGGTGTAGCCGTCGCACTCGTAGACCCGCGCTTCGGCGGGCCGGCTCACCACCCCGTCGTCGCCGACGATCTCCGTGATCGCGTCGAGGATTCGCTGCTCCAGCATCCGCTTTGACACGCTACTGACGCGGCTGTAAAAGCACAAGCGACCTCGAACGGCACCGTCCCGGCGCCGCGGCGCGAGATTCATCGCGCCGACGGTCCCGACCTTCCACAAGGAGCGCGGATCATGTCCGACCTCGTCCCCGCCGACGCGGATTCTGCTCGGCCCCGGTCCCAGCAACGTCGCACCCGCGCGTCCTGCGCGCCCTCGGCACGCCGCTCGTCGGCCACCTCGATCCCGCCTTCATCGAGCGCATGGAGGAAACCAAGCGGCTGCTGCGCGCGACGTTCCGCACCGAGAACGCGCTGACGATCCCGATCTCGGGCACCGGTTCGGCCGGCATGGAGGCCTGTCTGGTCAACCTGCTGGAGCCGGGAGACACCGCCATCGTCGGCGTGAACGGCGTCTTCGGCACGCGCATCGCCGACATCGTCGAGCGCTGCGGCGCCACCCCGGTTGCGGTGGAGGCGCCGTGGGGCCGGATCATCGACCCGCCCGACATCGAGCGCGCGTTGCGCGCGCATCCGCGCGCCAAGCTGGTCGCCGTGGTGCACGCCGAAACCTCGACCGGCGCCTGGCAGCCGCTCGAGGAGATCGGACGACTGGCCCGCGACGCCGGCAGTCTCTTCCTGGTCGACGCCGTCACGTCACTCGGCGGCTGCCCGCTCGAGGTCGATCGCTGGCAGATCGACGCGTGTTACAGCGGCACGCAGAAGTGCCTGAGCTGTCCTCCCGGCCTGGCGCCGCTCACCTTCGGCGAGCGCGCCGCCGCCGCGCTGCACGCGCGCAAGAGCAAGGTGCGCAGCTGGTACCTGGACCTGAGCATGATCGAGCGCTACTGGGGCGACGAGCGCGTCTATCACCACACGGCGCCGATCTCGATGAACTATGCGTTGCTGGAAGCTCTGCGTCTGGTGGACGAGGAGGGTCTCGAGAAGCGCTGGCGGCGCCACGAGCGGCACCACCAGGCGTTGAAGGCGGGGTTGGCCGGGCTCGGATTGGAGCTCGCGGCGCAGGAGGGGCATCAGCTGTGGATGCTGAACAGCGTGCGCATTCCGGAGGGAGTCGACGACGGGGGCGTGCGGCGCGCGTTGCTGGCGGAGTTCGGTCTGGAGATAGGAGGCGGGCTAGGCCCGTTGAAGGGAAAGACCTGGCGGATCGGGTTGATGGGGGAATCGAGCAGCGAGGCGAACGTGCTGCTGCTGCTCAGCGCCCTGGAGCGAATCCTGCCCCGCTTCGGGCACCGCCTCGAAGCGGGAGCGGGCGTGGCGGCCGCTGCCCGCGCGCTCGCGGCAGAGGCATGAAAAAGGCAACCACGAAGGACGCGAAGGTCGCGAAGGCAAGAACGGCTACACTGGCCGAACGGGATGCGGAACTATTTTCGTAGTAGGGAGTGAAAATCAGGAAGGCAAAGACGCGGGAGCTGGGCGAAGGCGACGCGATCTGCATCGCTCTCCGCCATCTCTTGTCTTCGTGCTCTTCGTGTTCTTCGTGGTTGCATTTTCCTCTTCAAGGCCCGCCCAGCTTCTTGATGATCTCGCTGGCCAGCTTGCCGTCGTACTGGCCGCCGTGGCGCTTGCGCAGCTCCGCCATCAGCGGGCCGATCTGGGTCGTGCCCAGCTCGGCCGAGAGCTCGCGGATCAGTGCCTCCAACTGCGCCTCGCCCAGCTGCGCCGGTAGATACTTCTCCAGCACCGCCTTCTCGGCCTGGTTCTGCGCCGCCGTGTCGGCGCGCCCGGCCTTCTCGGCGTACTGGATCGCCTCGACGCGCCGGCTCAGCTCCTTGCGCAGGATGGCCACCAGATCGGCCTCCGGCAGCTCCGCGACCTGCTTCTCGATCTTGAGGTTCTTGATCGCCGCGATCACACCGCGCACGACGTACACCCGTTGCATGTCGCGGGCGCGCATCGCGTCGCGCAGATCGCTCTGCAAGGTGGCCTCGTCGACCACGATCAGGTCCCGCTGAAGATGCGCGCCGCCACGGCGAGGCGGTCCTGCGCGTCGACCCGCCCGTCGCCGTTGGCGTCGACCCCCGCGGATGCCTGGAAGCCCTTCATGTCGATGTCCTCGACCGCCGCGCCGTCGCCGTCCACGACCTCGGCGCTCACCGCGACCAGGTCGCCGGCCGAGACGAGGCCGTCGTCGTTGCCGTCGCCACGCAGCGCCGCCATGCCGGGAAGAGGCTGCGGTCCGTTCTGGAAGACGCCGTCGTCGTCGTAGTAGCAGTCGAAGTCACGGGCGCAGTTCAACAGGATGGAGACGTTGAAGGCGCTGGCGTCGTTGTTCGCCGTCGCCGCGTCGTAGCGGCCGTCGCCGTCGAAGTCCGCGGCGCTGATCGACACCGGCATTCGACTCACCGTGACGTCCTTGACACTGACGTTCTTGAAGCGCCCGTCGTTTCGCCCGATGAAGACGCGCACGCTGTTGGAGGTCTGGTTCAGGACCGCCATGTCGACCAGGCCGTCGCCGGTGAAGTCCCGCGCCACGATGGCGGAGGGATATTCGGCCGCGGGGCGGCCCAGAGCGTCGTCGGCAACGGGGCTGAAGGTCGCGTCCCCGTCTCCCGTGTAGATCGAGATCTTGCCCGACGTATTGGTCACGATGAAGTCCGGCTTCCCATCGCGGTTGTAGTCCGTCACCGCGATCGCCAGCGGCCCCTGGTTGTTGTCGTTCGCCGGCACGGTCTGCTTAAGGGTGAAGGTTCCGTTGCCGCTGCTGCGCAGCACCGAGACCGTCTGCGACGCCTGGTTGGCGACAACCATGTCGTCGCGGCCGTCGCCGTCGAAATCCCCAGTGGCGACGCCGAGCGGCGTCTCTTCGACCGCGGTGTCTTTGGCCGCGGTGAAGGTGCCTCCCGCCTGCGCCAGGAGGACCGATACCTGCCCCGGGGGCCCGACGGCGGTGACCGCCAGGTCCGGGCGCCCGTCACCGTTGAAGTCACCGGTCGCGATTCCGGCCGGCGCGACGGCGATCGGGTAGGTGCGAACCTGGTCGAAGGCGCCGCCGCCCGTGCCGAGCGCGACCGCCACCACGTTGTTCTCGTTGTCGGCGCCGGCCACATCGATCTTGCCGTCGCCATTGAAATCGGCCGCGGCCACGGCCACCAGGCGACCTCCCAGGTGGGTCGCCCGCGGGGCGCGAAAGCTTCCGTCGCCGACCGCGCCGAAGACCAGAACGTCCCCGCTGTCGTTGCCGACGATCAGATCGGGCAGAGCATCGTTGTCCACGTCGCCGACGGCGGTCGTCGACGGGCCGTTGCCGGCCGCCATGTCCTCCACGCCGAGGAACGAGCCGTCGCCGAGGTTTTTTAGGATCGCCGCGCCGGGGACCCCACCGACGAGGGCAACGACGTCTTGCCGCCCGTCACCGTCCATATCGGCGAACGCCACGTCTTCGGGTTCGGCGCCGGTGACCCAATTCCTGCCGGGCAGAAAGCCGCCGCTGCCGTCGCCGAGCAGGATGCTGGCGTCCTGGCTCCTGGCGTTGGTCGCGACCAGGTCGGGCACGTCGTCGCCGTTCAGGTCCATGAGCCAGACACCATCCGGCGCGGTGCCGGCGGCGAACGAGCGGCGCGGGCGAAAGGTGCCGTCGCCTCGGCCGAGAAAGGCCGAGACGGTATCCGTGTTGCTGTCGGCTGTAACGAAGTCCAGGTTGCCGTCGCCGTCCAGGTCGCCGGCGACCAGACCCAGCGGCGCCGCAGCGGTCGGGATCAGCGGCCGGGCGGTGAAGCCGCAGTCGCCGTCGCCGAACCACTCGGACACCTGCTGGGCGCGCGAGTTCAGGGCCAACAGATCGTCCTTCTCGTCGCCGTTGAAGTCACCGAGGACGACGGCGATCGTGCCCGCCTCCGCGTCGAGCGTGGCGCAGGTCGTGAAGGTCCCGTCCCCGTGGCCGCGCAACACGGTCACCATGCCGGGCGTCCCTTCGGTGGCCCCCTCGTCGGCCACCGCCACGTCGATGAAGTCGTTTCCGTCGATGTTGCCCGCTGTCAGGCCGCGCGGGTTGACGCCAACTGGTTGCGCAATGCTGGGCAGGTCGAACAGGCTGAAGTCGCCGGTGCCCTTCACGAAGGTGACCGTGTTCTCGTCGGAGCTGGCGATCAGCAGATCGAGCATTCCGTCGCGATCGAAGTCCCTCACGAGCAGGCCGGACGGAAAGCGCACGCCCGGCTGTCCGCGGCGCCGGCAATCGAGAGGTGTCGGATCGTTGAACCCGAACCAGAAGCAGCTGCCAATCTCCTCGTCCGGCGCCTCGTTATTGGTGAGGATGACGTCCTGAAAGCCGTCGTTGTCGAAATCCGAAACCGTCAGCTTCGTGGGGCTGCCGGCCACAACGGCGTCCGAGGCTGCCGACCGGAACACGGGGTGCTGCGCCGACGCCGCAACCGGCACGAGAGCGATGAGCGCCGCCACCGCCAAGACGTTTCTGAACCGCATCACACTTCCCTCCTCATCGATTCGCCGCCATCGGCGGCGCCGCGCCCTGTCCGCCTAGTGGATCAATTCTCCCATCCGCTCCCAGCGGACCCAGCGGTCCCGGCCGTCCCACGACCAGTAGATCAGGATCGCCTTTCCCTCCACCTCGCTCGCGTCCACGAAGCCCCAGAAGCGGCTGTCGTAGCTGCGGTCGCGGTTGTCTCCTAGCATGAACAGGTGTCCCGCGGGTACCTTCACCGGCCCGTAGTTGTCGCGCGGACCGGTCTCCTGGATGCTGTCCAGGCCGTCGGCGAAGTAGGCCTGCGGAAAGTCGCGCGGGCGCCCGTCGACGTAGACCTTCTTGTCGCGAATCTCGACCAGCTCGCCGCCGACCGCGATCACGCGCTTGATGAAATCCTTGCTCGGGTCGACCGGGTAGACGAAGACCACGACGTCGCCCGGCTGAGGATCGGCGTAGCGCACGATGTAGCCGCCGACGATCGGCATGTGGAGGCCGTAGCGGAGCTTGTTGATCAGCAGATGGTCGCCGATCTGCAGCGTCGCCAGCATCGAGCCGGAGGGGATCTTGAACGCCTGGACGACCAGGCTGCGGACGAACAGCGCCAGGGCGAGGGCCACCACCAGCGCTTCGGCGTACTCGCGCAGGGCCGACTTGGGCGGCGGCGCGGCTCGCTGCGGATAGACCTCCGGCGACTCCGGGTCCGGCCTCTCCTGGCGCCGCGTTCCAGGTTGCACGTCCGCCATCACCTCCGCGACCCGGCGGGAACGCGGCCTTGTGCGCTCGATGCGACATCTCCTCGGGGGAGATGCCGCGAAAGCGCCGATTTGATGCAAAAGAAGACCAGGTTTGCTGCGCCATCGGCAATCGAACGGGCACGGTTCATGCGCGTTGGACCCACGACTTGGTCAGGCGACGACCTTGAGCACGGCCAGAAACGCCTCCTGGGGGATCTCGACGCGTCCCACCTGCTTCATGCGCTTCTTGCCTTCCTTCTGCCGCTCGAGGAGCTTGCGCTTGCGGGTGATGTCGCCGCCGTAGCACTTGGCCGTCACGTTCTTGCGCAACGGCTTGACGGTCTCCCGGCCGATGATCTTGGCCCCCAGCGCCGCCTGCAACACGACTTCGAACATCTGGCGCGGGATCAGCTCCTTCATCTTCTCGATCACCTCCCGCCCGCGCGCATAGGCGCGGTCACGGTGCACGATGAGGGAGAGGGCGTCGACCGGCTCGCCGTTGACGCGCACGTCGAGCTTGACCAGGTCGCCGGGGCGCCGGTCGAGGTACTCGTAGTCGAGCGATGCATAGCCCTTGCTGGCGGACTTGAGCCGGTCGTAGAAGTCGAGCACCACCTCGTTGAGCGGCAGCTCGTACTCGACCACGACGCGCTTCACCCCCAGGAAACGGATGCCGCGCTGGCGGCCGCGCTTGTCCTCGCAGAGCCTCAGCACCGCGCCCAGGTACGACTCGGGCACGTGGATCGAGGCGAGGATGTAGGGCTCCTCGATCTGCTCGATCTCGCCGAGCGGGGGAGCTTCGCCGGGCTGTCGACCAGGAGGTGCTCCCCGGCGGTGGTGGTGACGCTGTAAGCGACGGTCGGCGCCGTAGCGATCAGGGCGAGGCTGAACTCGCGCTCCAAGCGCTCGCGCACGATGTCCATGTGCAGCAGCCCGAGGAAGCCGCAGCGGAAGCCGAAGCCGAGGGCCAGCGAGTTCTCCGGCTCGTAGCTGAACGCCGAGTCGTTCAGTCGCAGCTTCTCCATCGCGTCGCGCAGCGGCTCGTAGTCGGAAGTGTCGGTCGGGTAGAGGCCGGTGAACACCATCGGCTTCACGGCCTTGAAGCCGGGCAGCGGGGTCGCGGTCGGCCTGTCGGCGTCGGTGACGGTGTCGCCGATCTTGGTGTCCCCCACCTCCTTGATGCTGGCCATGAAGAAGCCGACCTCGCCCGGACCGAGACGATCGGTCTCGAGCGGCGCCGGCGAGAAGATCCCGACCCGGGTCACCTGGAATCGGGCCCCGGTCGACATGAGCATGATGCGGGTGCCCTTGCGGAAGGAGCCTTCGATGACGCGGACGATGGCCACGGCGCCGTGATAGGGGTCGAACCAGCTGTCGAAGATCAGCGCCTTCAGGGGCGCGTCGGCACTGCCCTTCGGCGGCGGCACGACGCGAACGATCCCTTCCAACACCTCGGAGATGCCGATGCCCTGCTTGGCGCTGGTGAGGACGGCGCCGCTGGCGTCGAGGCCGATGATCTCTTCGATGTCGCCCTTGACCCGCTCGGGGTCGGCGTTCGCCAGATCGATCTTGTTGATGACCGGCAGGATCTCGAGATTGTTGTCGAGAGCGAGGTAGACGTTGGCCAGGGTCTGCGCCTCGACACCCTGCGCGGCGTCGACCACCAGCACCGCCCCCTCGCAGGCGGCCAGGCTGCGCGACACCTCGTAGGTGAAGTCCACGTGCCCCGGAGTGTCGATCAGATTGAGCTGATACTCCTCACCGTCCTTCGCCTTGTACAGCAGGCGCACGGCGCTGGCCTTGATGGTGATTCCGCGCTCGCGCTCCAGATCCATGCTGTCGAGCATCTGCGCCTGTCGGTCGCGGGCGCTGATCGTGCCGGTCGCCTCGATCAGCCGGTCGGCGAGGGTCGACTTGCCGTGGTCGATGTGGGCGATGATGGAGAAGTTGCGGATGTGGCTGGGGTCCGTCATGCGAACGGCTCGGCAAACGCGAACGGCGCCGGCTCAGCCGGCGCGGCGGCGCTCGCGAAAATAGTCCACCGTACGCCCCAACCCCGCCTCGAGGGACACCTGCGGCGACCAGCCGATCTCCTGCAGGGCGCGGGCGGGATCGAGAACGCTGCGCGCCTGCTCGCCGGGCTTGCCGGGCCCGTGCCGCTCCGGCGCCTCGGAGCCGGTCTCGGCGCGCAGCACCTGAAAGAGCCGGTTGACGTCGGTCTCGATCCCGGTGCCGATGTTGAGGGCGCCGCAGTAGCTCGCCTCCAGCGCCAGCTCGTTGGCGCGCACGACGTCGGCGACGAAGACGTAGTCGCGCGTCTGCTCGCCGCTTCCGTTGATCGTCGGCGTCTCACCGTCGAGCAGCTTGCCGGCGAAGATCGCCACCACGCCGGCCTCGCCGTGCGGGTCCTGCCGCGGGCCGTATACGTTGGCGTAGCGCAGGGCGATATACGAGATGTCGTAGGCGCATCGGTAGAAGTACAGATAGCGCTCCGTGGCCAGCTTGGCGACCCCGTAGGGGCTCACCGGCGCGGTGGCGTCGGTCTCGCGCGCCGGGAAGCGCTCCTGCTCCCCGTAGACGGTACCGCCCGAGGAGGCGAACACCACGCGCCGCAGTCCGTGGCGCCGGCCGTGCTCCAGCAGATTGAGCATGCCCACCAGGTTGACCTGGGCGTCGAAGACGGGATCCGCCACCGAGCGCCGGACGTCCATCTGCGCGGCGTGGTGACTCAGCACCTCGGGCCGCTCGCGCTCGAACACCTCGCCGGCCGCCGCGTCGCGAATGTCCACCTGGTAGAAGCGCGCTTTGGGGTTCAGGTTCTCCTTGTGACCGGAGGACAGGTCGTCGATCACCGCCACCTGGTGCCCGGCCCGCACGTAGGCGTCGACCACGTGACCGCCGATGAACCCCGCCCCTCCCGAGACCAGGATCCTCATGCCTCTTCCCTCCGCAGCAGGGCGCGAAAGTACTCGATGGTCGCCCGCAGGCCCTCGTCGAGCGACACCTGGGGCTCCCACTTCAGCAGCCGCCGCGCCCTGTCGATGTTCGGCTGCCGGGTGTTCGGATCGTCCGTGGTGCGCTCGTCGGTCGGGGTGACGAAGACCACCTGCGAGGTGGACTCGCTCAGCTCCACGACGCGGTGGGCGAAGTCCACGATGGACATCTCGTGCGGGTTCCCGAGGTTGACCGGCTCCACCTCCTCCGACTCCATCAGCCGGAGCATCCCCTCGACCAGGTCGCTGACGTAGCAGAAGCTGCGGGTGCGCGATCCGTCGTCGTAGACCGTCAGCGGCTCGCCGCGCAGAGCCTGGGCGACGAAGTTCGTCACCACCCGCCCGTCGTCGGCGCGCATGCGCGGACCGTAGGTGTTGAAGATGCGACAGATTCGCGTCGACACGTGGTGGTGGCGACGATAGGCCATGGTCATCGCCTCGGCGAAGCGCTTCGACTCGTCGTAGGCGCCGCGCGGCCCGATCGGGTTGACGTTTCCCCAGTAGGTCTCCGGCTGCGGGTGCACCGCCGGGTCGCCGTACACCTCCGACGTGGACGCGAGCAACAGCTTGGCGCCCTTGGCGCGCGCCAGACCGAGGGACTTGTGCGTTCCCAGCGCGCCGACCTTGAGCGTCTGGATCGGCTTGCGCAGGTAGTCGACCGGGCTGGGCAGCGACGCGAGGTGGTAGATCGCGTCGAGCGGGCCGTCGACGTAGATGTAACCGGTGACGTCGTACTGAACGAAGCTGAAGCGTGGATTTCCGAGCAGGTGGGCGATGTTGCGGGGATGGCCGGTGGAGAGGTTGTCGAGGACGATGACCTCGTGGCCGGCGGCGAGCAGTCGGTCCGCCAGGTGCGAGCCGATGAATCCGGCGCCGCCGGTGATGACGATGCGCCCCATCTCAGCCCTGCAGCACGGGCGGGCGTCCGATGGCGTGGTAGGTGAAGCCGAGCTCCCGCATCTTGCGCCGCTGGTAGAGGTTGCGCCCGTCGAAGATGACGGGTTGCCGGAGGAGGTCCTTCATGCGCTGGAAGTCGGGCTGCTTGAACTCCTGCCACTCGGTCACGATCAACAGCGCGTCGGCCCCCTCCAGCGCCTCGTAGGCGACGTCGTGATAGCTGATGCGGGAGCCGAACAGACGCCGCGCCTGCTCCAGCGCCTCCGGATCGTGCGTGCGCAGGCGCGCTCCGGCGCGCAGCAGCTCCTCGATCAAGACGACCGACGGCGCCTCCCGCATATCGTCGGTGCGCGGCTTGAAAGAGAGGCCCCAGACGGCGAGCTGCGCCCCGTTCAGGCGCTCGCCGAAGTGGCGCTCGACCTTCTCGAAGAGGAGTCGCTTCTGGGCCGCGTTGACCTCGTCGACCGCCTGCAGGATGCGCGGCGGGACGCCGTGCCCCTCGGCCATGCGCACCAGGGCCTTGACGTCCTTCGGAAAGCAGGAGCCGCCGTACCCGACGCCGGGAAAGAGGAAGGCGGGACCGATGCGCCGGTCGAGGCCGACGCTCTTGCGGACGTCCTCGATGTCGCCGCCGACCGCCTCGCACAGGTTGGCGATCTCGTTGATCAGGGAGATGCGCGTGGCCAGCATGGCGTTGGAGGCGTACTTGGCCATCTCGGCGCTCTCCGAGCTCATCTTCAGAATCGGGTTGCCGGTGCGCACGAAAGACTCGTAGAGCTCCGCCATGACGGCCAGGGCGTGCTCGCTGTCGCTGCCGATGATGACGCGGTCGGGCCTCTGGAAGTCCTCGATGGCGGCGCCTTCCTTGAGGAACTCCGGGTTGGACACGACGTCGAACGGATGTGTCGTGCGGGAGCGAACGATCTCCCTGACGCGCGCGGCGGTACCCACCGGTACGGTGCTCTTGTCGACGATGATGCGGTAGCCATCCATCGCGTCGCCGATGCTCTCGGCGACCTTCAACACCGCCCCCAGATCGGCCTCGCCGTTGGCGCCCTCGGGGGTGCCGACGGCGATGAAACAGAGCAGCGACCGGCGCACCGCGTCCGTCAGATCGGTCTGGAACGAGAGGCGCTTCTGCGCCACGTTGCGCCGGATCAGCTCCTCCAACCCGGGCTCATAGATCGGCACCTCGCCGCGCGACAGGGTGGCGATCTTCTCGGCGTCGATGTCGACGCAGATGACGTCGTTTCCGCTCTCGGCAAAGCAGGTTCCGGCGACCAAGCCGACGTATCCCGTGCCAACCACGCAAAGCTTCACTTTCCGTCCTCCTGGTTTCGGCGAGACGCGGGCGTCGCGGCGCGAAACCCGCCGGCCCCATGCGCCTTCTCGGGTCGCCGACCGCCCGAGCCATAGCGACGGTCTAGGGTGAAGTCAATTCAGGTCCAGCGCCCAGAACGGTGTCGACGCGATAGACGGGCTTGTCCTGAGACTCATGGTACGTGCGTACCAGCAGCTCTCCGATCAAGCCCATGGTGACGAACTGGAGCCCCATGATGGTCAGCAGGATGCCGAGCAGGACGATCGGCCGGTCGCCGATCGGCGTCCCGAGGTAGATGCGCTCGAAGCCCAGCACCCCGACGATGACGAGGCCGAACAGCGTCGACAGCAGGCCGACGACGCCGAAGATGTGGATCGGGCGCGTCGAGTAGCTGGACAGGAACTTGACGGTGACCAGATCGAGGACCACCCGCACCGTGCGCGATACGCCGTACTTCGAGACCCCGGCGACGCGCGGGCGGTGATTCACCTTCATCTCGACGATCTTGCCGCCCAGATCGTCGACCAGGGCGGGGATGAAACGGTGCATTTCGCCGTACAGCCGCAGGCTGCGGGCGAGGTCGCCGCGCAGCAGCTTCAGGGTGCAGCCGTAGTCGTGCAGGCGGACGCCGGTGATCACGCCGATCAACCAGTTGGCGGCGTGCGACGGCAGCCGCCGGCTGAGCCACGGGTCGCGCCGCTGTGCCCGCCAGCCGGCGACGAGGTCGAACCCCTCGCGTCGCTTGGCCAGCATGGCGGGAATGTCGGCCGGATCGTTCTGCCGGTCGCCGTCCATGAGCACGACGTTCGTGCCCGTCGTCCGCGCCAGCCCCGCCGCCAGGGCGGCCGTCTGGCCGAAGTTGCGGCTCAGCTTGACCACCACGACATGCGAATCGCGCCCGATCAGCTCGGCCAGGACGTCGAAGCTGCCGTCGGTGCTGCCATCGTCGACGAAGATCAGCTCGTACGAGAGGCCCAGCGGCCGCAGCGCCGCGTCGAGCTCCTGGTGCAGCCCCGGCACGTTCTCCACCTCGTTGTGGATCGGGACCACGACCGAGAGGTCCATCGATCAGGCGCCGTCGATGTCGGTCAGGCTGACGAACTGGCGGTAGCGCTGCTCGATGGCGTCGGTCGTCAGGTTCTGCAGGCGTTTGTAGCTGAAGTCCTCGACGACGAACGACGCCAGCACGCTACCGTAGACGATGGCGCGCCGCAGCCCCGCCGCCGATGTGTCGCCGGAGCGGGCGAGCTGTCCCATGAAGCCGCCGGCGAAGCAGTCCCCCGCCCCGGTCGGGTCGAAGACCTCCTCGAGCGGGAACGCCGGCACCGCGAAGATGCTGTCGGCGGCGAACTGGATCACCCCGTACTCGCCGCGCTTGACCAGCAGCGTCTTGGGCCCCATGCCCAGCACGCGCCGCGCCGCGCGGACGACGTTGCGCTCGCCGCTCAGCATCCTCACCTCCTCGTCGTTGATGACCAGGATCCCGACCCGCTCGAGCAGCTGCTCCAGATCGGGACGCGACTCGTGGATCCAGTGGTTCATGGTGTCGCAGCCCACCACGCCGGGCGCCGCCAGCTGGTCGAGCACCGCCGACTGCAGGCGCGGATCGATGTTGGCGAGGAACACGTACCGCGTATCGCGAAAGGCGGCCGGCAGGACGGGCTTGAAGTCGGCGAAGACGCCGAGGTCCAGGTGCAGGGTGTCGCGGACGTTCATGTCCTCGTGGTAGCGGCCCGCCCAGCGCAGCGTGCTGCCGGAACGCTTCTCCACGCCCGCCAGGTCGACGCCGCGGCGGCGCAGATCCTCGAGCACCTCGGCCGGGAAGTCGTCGCCGATGGCGGCTACCATGCGCACCGGCGTGAAGAAGCTCGCCGCGACGGCGAAGTACAGCGCTGCCCCGCCGACGGCGTTCTCGGCGCGGCCGGCCGGTGTTTCGACGGAGTCGATCGCGACCGACCCCACGACGAGCAAACTCATGCTTTCGCCTCCATGTACTTCCCGATCAAGATCGCCAACTCCTCCCGCAACGGCGCCGGAATGGCCGCCCGATCGGTGATGATCGCGTTCTCGAGCGCCCGCGCGCAGGCGCAGTCGCGCTCCACCGGCAGGCGTTCCGCCACGCCGGCGAGCGTGCGCCGCGCCAGCTCGACGTTCTCGGCGAGAATGCGCAGCACCTCCTCGATCACGACGTCGCCGGCGGCCGTGTTCCAGCAGTCGTAGTCCGTACTCAGCGCCAGGCTGGCGAAGCACATCTCGGCCTCGCGCGCCAGCTTGGCTTCCTGCCAGTTGGTCATGCCGATCACGTCGGCCCCCCACTGGCGGTACAGGTTCGACTCGGCCCGGGTCGAGAACTGCGGGCCCTCCATGCAGATGTAGGTACCGCCCTCGTGGACGGTTCCTCCCGCCGCCTTGGCGGCGGCGCCGAGCTGCCGCGACAGCACCGTACACACCGGGTCGGCCATGCTGACGTGGGCAACGATGCCGCGGCCGAAGAAGGTGCTGGCGCGCGCCACGGTGCGGTCGATGAACTGATCGGGAACGACCACGTGCCCCGGCTCGATGTCCTGTCGCAGGCTCCCCACCGCTCCGATCGACACCAGCCATTCCACCCCGAGCTGTTTCAGCGCGAAGATGTTGGCGCGAAAGTTGAGCTCGCTCGGAATGATGCGATGGCCGCGTCCGTGGCGCGGTAGGAAGACGACCTGCACGCCCCCCAGGCGCCCGCGCACGAGCTCGTCGGACGGCTCCCCGAACGGCGTCGTGGGCCGCAGCCGCTCCACGTCCCTCAGTCCCGGCAGCTCGTAGAGACCGCTGCCCCCGATCACCCCGAGTGTCTTCACTCCGCCTGTCTCCGAATCACGCGCACGATCGGTCCCTCCTCTACGTCGAGCCGCGCCGCCGGCTCCATTACGTCGCCGTCGATCATGTAGAAATTCGGCTCGTGAAACTCAACCACGAGGTGTCGGGTCACGGCGTCGTGGACGCGGCGGGAACGGGTGGGTACCCCGAGCCGGATCCGAGGCAGGCAGAACACCAACTCGCGCGCCCCCAGCGATCCCGCAAAGACGTGAAAGAAGCCGCGCCGTTCGCGCGCCCGATAGGTCGGCCGGAAACCCAGCCCGATGTCCTCGATGCTGCTGGCGTAGATCACCGTGAAGCGGTCGAAGCGCGCCTGGTCCCCGTCGCACAGCAGGCGCGCCCGCATGGGTCGAAAGAGCTCCGCCGCGCGCGCCCCTCCCACCAGCGCCGAGGCGGCCAGCCGCGCCAGGACGCCGGAGGCGGCGGCCGCTCCCTGCCGCGGCTGCGCGTAGTAGGCGCGCAGGAACCCCACCGGCACACCGGCCCCGACCATGAAGCCGTACGCCGTGCGGTTGACGCGCAGCAGCTGGTGTTGGGTCGAGTCGAGCGTACCGCCGCTTCGATATCCAGCCACGACCTGCGCCAGCATGCGCTCGGGTCGCCAGGCCGGACAGCCCATCGCCCGAGCGACGGTGTTCATCGTGCCGGCCCGCAACGGCAGGATGCCCGGCAACGGCTGGGCTCCGTATTCGCGCACCAGAGCCGAGACGGTGCGCGCCACGGTTCCGTCGCCGCCGCACACGGCGACGAGGTCGACCGACCGGCGCCGCGACTCGGCGGCGACCTCGGCCAGCCGTTCCAAAGATTCCGTCTCCCGCACCCAGCCGTGTCGCCCGACGACGTCGACGAGCCGCGCCGCCCGGCCACCCGCGCGCCGGTTGCCACCCGCGCGCGGGTTCACGACCACGCCGATGCCCGACACGGCCCCTCACCGCACCGCTTCGGCGCGGTGCGCGGCGGCGAGCTGACCGCACGCCGCCTGGATGTCGCGACCGCGGTGCGTGCGCACGGTGGCGTTGACACCGGCGGCGAGCAGGCGCTGTTGGAACTCCCGCACCGCTGCCGGCGACGGCGTGTCGAACTCCGCTTCGGGAAAGGGATTGAACGGGATGAGATTCACCTTGGCACGTATTCCGTGCAGCAGGCGGACGAGCCGAGAGGCGTCGGCTGGGGAATCGTTGACCTGCGACAGGAGCACGTATTCGAAGGTGATTCGGCGCCGCTGCGCGATCGGCAGCGTGCGGCAGGCTTCCATGAGAGTCTCGAGCGGGTAGCGCCGGTTCACCGGCATGAGCCAGTCGCGCTTCTCGTTCGAGGTCGAGGTGAGCGACACGGCGACATTGGCCGGGGTCTCCGCCACCAGGCGCTGCAGCTGGGGCACGAGCCCCACGGTCGAGACCGTGACGCGGCGGCCCGATACGCCCAGTCCCCACGGCGCCACCAGCATTCGGACCGCTTCGACCAGCGCGTCGTAGTTGGCCAGCGGCTCGCCCATGCCCATGAAGACCACGTTGCTCAGCCGCTCGCCGCTCGCCAGCTCGCGGCGCGCCGCGAGGATCTGACCGATGATCTCCATGGCGCTCAGATGGCGCTGCAGGCCGAGCCGCGCGGTAGCGCAGAAGCGACAGCCCATGGCGCAGCCCGCCTGCGAAGAGACGCAGACGGTGAGGCGGGGCGGGTCGGGAATCACCACCGTCTCGATGGAGCGCCCTTCCTCCAGCGCGAACAGCAGCTTCCGGGTGCCGTCGGCGGAGCGCTCCGCGCGCACCGGAACGAAGGCGGGGAACGCGAAGTCGCGCGCCAGTGCGGCGCGCAGGTCGCGCCCGACATCGGTCATGTCGTCGAACGACGACGCGCCGCGCTGCAGAACCCAGCGCAGCACTTGCTCGCTTCGATAGGCGGGCAGGCCGCGCTCACTCGACCACTGGCGAAGGGACCGCGGGCTCAGAGCTCGCGCCTCGGAGGGCTCAGTACTCGTACTGATCGAGCTGGCCGAAGAAGAATCCGATCTCCCAGCGGGCCGTGTCTGCAGCGTCTGAGCCATGCGTGGCGTTCTTCTCGACATCGGTCCCGAAGTCCCGTCGGATGCTGTTCGGCGCCGCCTTCGCCGGATCGGTGGCGCCCATGATCTCGCGCAACTTGGCGATCGCACCCGGCCCTTCCAGAACGCTGACGAAGATGGGACCGGAGGACATGAACTCGGTCAGGCCGGCGTAGAACGGCCTGTCCCGGTGCACGGCGTAGAAGCGCGCCGCGTCGTCCTGCGACAGGCGCACGAAGCGGGCCGCGACGACGCGCAGCCCGTCGTTCTCGAAGCGGGCGAGGATCTCGCCGATCTTCCGCTTGGCGACGGCGTCGGGCTTGATGATGGAAAGGGTGCGCTCGATCATGACTGTTCACGTCCTGCCAGTAGGTCGGCCATCGTTCTTCCCATCTCCGACGGGTTCTTCGCTACACGTACCCCCGCCGCCTCGAAGGCGGCGATCTTGTCCGCGGCCGTGCCGCGCCCGCCGGCGATGATGGCACCGGCATGCCCCATGCGCCGGCCCTTCGGCGCCGTCTGCCCGGCGACGAAGGCGACGACCGGCTTGGTCATCTGATCGCGCACGAACGAGGCCGCCAGCTCTTCCGCCGCGCCACCGATCTCGCCGATCAGAATGACGGCGTCGGTGTCGGGGTCGTCCTGGTAGAGTCGCAGGGCGTCGACGAACCCGGTGCCGACGATCGGGTCGCCGCCGATACCGATGCAGGTCGATTGGCCGAGGCCGATACTGGTCAGCTGGTGCACCGCTTCATAGGTCAGCGTGCCGCTGCGCGACACGACGCCGATCCGCCCGGGGTTGTGGATGTAGCCGGGCATGATGCCGATCTTGCACTCGCCGGGGGTGATGATGCCGGGGCAGTTGGGGCCGATCAGCCGCGTCGAGCGACCCTCGAGAAAGCGCTTGACCCGCATCATGTCGAGCACCGGGATGCCCTCGGTGATGCAGACGATCAGCTCCACGCCGGCGTCCGCCGCCTCCATGATCGCATCGGCCGCAAATGGAGGGGGGACATAGATCACCGAGGCGTTGGCTCCGGTCTCCCCCACCGCCGCGGCGACCGTGTCGAAGATCGGAATGCCCTCGAAGTCGCTCCCGCCCTTGCCGGGCGTGACCCCGGCCACCATCTGAGTCCCGTACTCGCGACAGGTGCGGGTGTGGAACTGACCGGTCGAGCCCGTGATCCCCTGCGTCAGCACGCGGGTTTGCCGATTGACCAAGATACTCACGCTTCGTTCCCCATTTTTCGTGCAGGCTCGGAACGTAACGGCAATCCCGGTTCAAGTCAATTTGGCCTATCCCGCCGCCCGCAGCGCCTCGAAGGTACGCCGCAGACCTTCCTCGAAGCCCACTTCCGGGCGGTAGTCGAGCTGGTGTCGGATCTTGTCGATCGACGCCAGGGTGTGGCGAACGTCGCCGCGCCGCGAGCCCACGTGCCGGCGCGGCAGCTCGCGCCCGATCAGGCGTCCGATGATCTGCGTGATCTCGAGCAGCGAGTGCCGCTCGCCGCAGGCGACGTTGTACACCTCGCCGCCGACGCCCGGTGTCGTGCAGGCCTTGCGGTTCGCCTGCACGACGTTGTCGATGTACGTGAAGTCGCGCGACTGCTCGCCGTCCCCGTGCACCTCCAGCGCCTCACCGTCCAGGGCCGACCGCATGAACAGCGGCACCACCGCCGCGTACTGCGACTTCGGGCTCTGGCGCGGGCCGAAGACATTGAAGTACCGCAAGCTCACGGTCTCGACGCCGTACAGCTTCGCGAAGACGCGGCAGTAGTGCTCCGCCGCCAGCTTCGAGACGGCATAGGGCGACACCGGCGACGGCGTCAGGTCCTCGGTCTTCGGCAGCGCCTGGCTGTCGCCATAGACCGAGGACGACGACGCATAGACGACGCGCTGCACCGTCTTGCTGTCGCGCGCCGCCATCAGCACGTGCAGCGTGCCGTGCACGTTGACCTCGTCCGTGCTCAGCGGATCGTCCACCGAACGCTCCACCGATCGCAGAGCGGCCTGGTGGGAGACGTAGCGGACGCCCTCCATCGCCCGTCGCACGGCGGCGTAGTCGCGCAGATCGCCCTCGACCACGTCGACCCGGTCGCCGAGCGCTGCGACGTTCTCGCGAAAGCCGCTCGAAAAGTTGTCGAAGACACGGACCCGTTCGCCGGCGCGAATCAGAGCCTCGGCCAGGTTGGAGCCGATGAACCCGGCCCCTCCGGTAATTAGATACATCTGTCTCGATCTCCCCTGCTCGTCTACTCGGACTTCGCGGACCAGCCGTCCAGCTGTGCACGCCGGCCGCGCCGGCCGCGCCCGCCGGCCGGAGCCAAGTGATCCTCCAGCGCCTTGACGCGCGCCTCCAGATCCTGCCCCCCGCGCCGCTCGACGCGGCTGAGGGCGCGTCTTCCCCCCTCGAGAAACTGGTTGCGGATCTTGTACGCCGTCGTATGGCTGACTCGATAGTGCTCCCGGATCTCGTCGAGAGACCGCTCCCGTTTGATCAACTCGAGTGCAATCGACACCTTCTCCTCCACCGTCAGCTTCTCTCGTGGTCTCATACCCTCCCTCCAAGGGACATGGACAGTCGCCGTCTCACTGATTCTCCCCCACCGACAGCGACCCCGCCCCGTCTCGGCGCGGCTCGAGGCAGGCCGGATCCGGCCCCGCCTTCCACCATTGATCAAAGAACTGAACCAGGCCGGCCAGGAAGCCGGCTCCCCACGCCAGGTGGATCGTCGCGAACGCCAGCGCCGTCGCCAGCCAGGCCGCCACGCCGCGGCGCGCCGAGTGCACGGCAGAGACGGCGAGCACCGCCACGCCGTACACCAGCACCAGAGCTTGTCCCGCGCCACGCGCGGGCGGAAACAGACCCGACGCCACCGCCAGCGTTCCCAGGGCGAGGACCAGCGCGGGCGGTACGAAGTGGCGCCAGCTCATCTGGCGCGGGTGCTTCTGCAGCACCCGTACTTTCCACATGCCGTACTGGTAGTACTGGCGCGCCAGTCCGGCGACGTTCTGGCGGTTCTGGTACCAGGAGCGCATCGCGGGGGTCAGCACGATGCGGCCGCCCGCTTTGCGCAGCCGGTAGTTGAACTCGTCGTCCTGATTGCGGACGAACTCCTCGTCGAACAGCCCGACCCGCTCGAACACCGAGCGCGGCCACATCCCCATGTAGACGGTATCGACCTCGCGCTCGGCCGTGCCGAAGTGAAAGTACGATCCGATGCCGAAGCGCGACGATGTGGCGGTGGCGACGGCGTCGCCAAACCAGCCGCCGCCCACCGCGTGCATCGGTCCACCGACATTGTCCGCCCCGGTCCGCCGCAGCGTCTCGACGCCGATGCGGACGTAGTCGGGCGCGATGCGCGTGTGCCCGTCGACGCGGGCGATCACATCGCCGCGCGCGACGCGGATGCCGATGTTCATCGCCGTCGGCACGATGCGGCCAGGATTGGAGGCGACGCGGACGCGCGGATCGCGCTGCGCATAGCCTTTCGCCATCTCCGCCGTGCCGTCGTCCGATTCCCCGTCGACGACGATCACCTCGAGCTTGTCGCGCGGGTACTCCTGATCGAGCACGGCCTCGAGGCAGGCGGCCAGGTGACCCGCTTCGTTGCGCATCGGGATCACCACCGAGACGAAGGGCGACGCCGCACTCACGGCTTCTCTCCCAGCGCGGTGGCGTAGACGCCCTCGGTCGCCCGCACCATGCGGCGGACGGAGAACTGCTCGGCGCGCCGGCGCGCCGCCTCCCCCATACTCTGTCGCAGCGTCGCGTCGCGCAACAGCGCGCCGCCGTAGTGGACGAGGTCGTCCACCCGCCCGGGGCGCACCAGAAACCCCTCGCGACCGCTCGCGAACAGCTCCCGCGTTCCCCCGACATCGGTTGCCACCACCGGTAACCCACACGCCATCGCTTCCATCACCACGTTCGGTAGACCTTCCCAGGAAGACGTCAGCCAGAAGACGTCCGCTTCGTTCAGGACGTTCTCCAGATCGGCCCGCTCGCCCGGCAGAGCCAGAGATCCGTTCAGACCCGCCGCCGCAGCGCGGGCGAGAATCTCGCCGCGCAGCGGTCCCTCTCCCAGCATGACGAAGCGCGCCTCAGGAAAGCGGCTGCGCAGGCGCGCCGCCGCGTCGACGAAGAGCCGCGGGTTCTTCTGCGCCACCAGGCGGCCCGCCGTCACGATGGTCGGGGCGGCTCCGCCTTCCCGTCGTCCCGGCCGGAAGCGCTCGGTGTCGACGCCGTTGTAGATCACCTCGAGCAGCCGGCGCGGCGCCCGGTAGCGGCGCGCCACGTACTCGCGCACCTGCTCCGAGTTGACGATGATGCGGGCGCTGACCCGAAAGGCGGCAACGTTCGCCAGGTGATGTCCCCAGCCCTGCGATTTACAGTTGCGGGCCGACGTCACCAGCGGCAGGCGAGCCCCCCGCAGGCACGCCGCCCAGGCATAGGTATTGGCGATGAACAGCCACGAGTGGACGAGCTCGATGCGGTCCGCCCGCAGCGCCTGCGCCAGACGGCGCGCCCGCTCCAGCCCCACCGAGCCGATCACCCGCACCGGAACGCCCGCCGCGGCGAGCCGCTCGCGCACCGGACCGGCAGACTCGGCCAGGCTGTAGACGAAGGGCGCAAAGCGGTTGCGGTCCAGTCCGCGCACCAGCTCGACGAGCTGGTTCTCGGCGCCACCGATCGTCAGCTGCCCGATGACCGCCCCGATCCGTCGGGGCTCTCGTCGATCTTCCGCCACGCTCGCCGCTCTCACGTCCGACTCGGGTCGGCCGTCTCGCGCCGGTAGATCTCGACACCATCGACGCGATCCACGGCCCGGTATCCCGCCTCGATCGCCGGCCGCAGCTTGGTCCACGTCCCGTCGGCCACCACGATCACGGCCGGCACGCGCTCGCGGATCAGGCGTTCGATCTCCTCGCGCCGCACCACGTGATAGCGCCTCGCGCGTTCGGGATCGAGCTTCTTCGCGATGTTGGACTCCCAGAAGCCGACGCCCACCACGCCGGGCCGGTCGCTGAGCAGCGGGTAGCCTTCCCACCACGACAGCACGGTCTCGTTCGCGGCGCTGTGCCGGCGCACGCCGGCGCTCACCCCTTCGACCGTCTGCAGATCCCACAGCGTTCGCTTGCGCGCCAGGCTCGAGCCCGCCGGCACCGGCTTGACGAGCGGATAGAAGCCGACGAGGTAGGCGGCGACCAGCGCCGCGATCACCCAGCGGCGCCGGCCGAGCGCCAGCACGGCGGGGACGGCGGCGAGCAGCAGGAACGGCAGGAACTGGGTCATGTACTCGAGATACGTCGGGGTGGCGGTGGCGTACACAGCGGCCAGGACGAGGGCCGCAACGGCGGCGGGCCAGACGCGGCGCGGCGCCAGCCACACTCCATACGCGGCCAGCGCCCACAGCAACACGTGCTGCGGCAGGAAGAGCCACTTGGCGACGATCCCTGCCTTCTGCGACAGGACGGCCGGCCAGCCACTGATCTCGCGGCGCAGGGCGTGGAACGTGACGTTGCAGAACCAGAAGCCGTCCGGGCTCTGGACTGCCGCCAGCAGCCAGGGGAGCGAGGCCAACAGCCCGCCGCAGGCGTACGCGACCAGGGCGCGGAAACCGAGCCGCCAGGCGAGCACGGCGAACAGCAGTGCCACCGGGGCGACGGGAAGCCGAAACCCGATCGCGCAGCCCGCGGCCATCCCCGAGGCGAAGGCCCAGGCGGGACGGCGCGCCCATCCCAGCACCAGCGGCGCAAACGATGCCAGCAGGCAGGCGTTGACCAGCGCCGACGTCTTCAGCACCGCGAGGCTGTTCACCAGGACCGCGCTGAAGACATAGAGGAGGCCGATGACGACAGTGGGCAGAACGCGCTCCTCCTGCTTCCACACCAGCCCGGCCAGCAAGCCGGCGGAGATCGCGGCTGCGCCGACGCTGACCCCCCGGCCGACCGCCAGGGAGGGCTCGAAGAAGCGAAAGAAGAAGGCGATCGTCCACGGCACGTACGGCATCTGCGGGAAGAAGACGTCCCGGTAGAGGTGGCGTCCCTGCGCCACGTAGCGCGCCGCCGTGAGGTAGAAGCCCTCGTCGGCGTTGACACCGCGATGCGCCGCCCACAGGCCGACCACCAGCGCCTCGAGCGCGGCCGTCGCGAGGACGAGCCCCCAGCCCAGCCTGCCGCTGGACGCGCGACGCTCGACCATGGGACGGCCGATCAGGAGAGCTCGCGATAGCGGGTGCGCAGGCTCTGGAACTGCCGCTGCGGCCAGAGGCCGTACCGGTGTGCCTCGTAGCGGGCGACCAACCAGAGGATGCCCAGCCCGTAGCGGACGCTGGGGAGGAATCCGGCCGACGACGCCTCGGCGAAGTAGCGGGTCGGAACCGGCACCTCGGCGATGCGAAATCCGGCTTCGACGACCTGTGCCATGATCTCCTGGTCGAAGATGAACTTGTCCGCGTTGAGGCTGAAGTTCACCGTCTCCAGCACCTCCCGCCGGTAGGCCCGGTAGCCGGTGTGGTACTCGGAGAGCTGCAGGGCGAAGACGGTGTTCTCCACCCAGGTGAGAAAGCGATTCGACACGTACTTCCACCACGGCATGCCGCCGGACAGCGCCGAGCCGCTCTTCAGACGCGAGCCGAGCACCACGTCGGCGGTTCCCTGCAGGATCGGATGGATGATCTCCGGCAGCAGCCGCGGATCGTACTGGTAGTCCGGGTGCACCATGACGACGATGTCCGCCCCGGCTCGCAGCGCCTCGGTGTAGCAGGTCTTCTGATTCGCCCCGTAGCCGTAGTTGCGGTCGTGCAGGAACAGCTTCAGGTTGAGCTCGCGGGCGACCGAGACGGTATCGTCGGTGCTGCCGTCGTCGACGAGAATGACCATGTCGACGCGGTCGTGCGGCAGCTCCATGTAGGTCATGCGCAGGGTGCGGCCGGCGTTGTAGGCGGGCATCACGACCACGACCTTCGGCCGCGGCGCGGATGCCGGAGCGGGTGCGGGGGCTTCGACTTCGTTCATTTCTTCCGTGCTACGCATGCCATCTGGTCTCCAAAGTTGATCGAGAGCTGGCGCGTGTCGAGGCGCAGGACCCTCGTGAGATACGCGGCGGTGCGATACAGCGCCGCGCTGTACTGAGACAGCTTGAACACCCAGTGGGCGACCGGGAACTGCCTGCCGAGAGCGGTCATCTTCTCCACCGCAAACCCCTCCTCTTCGAGCAGACGCGACAGGGTGTGGCGCGAGAAGTAGAAGTAGTGGTCGTCGAGCAGGCCCCACCAGCGCGTCCCGGCCACGCGCGCCAGGAGGCTTCCGGCGTCCGGCGTGAGCAGCAGCAGGCGCCCGCCGGGTCGCAGCAGGCGGTGGATCTCGCGCACGCTGCGACGCGGGTCGGTCAGGTGCTCGATGACGTCCGCCAGCACGACGACGTCGTAGGTCGCCTCCGGCAGGTGCAGGTGCTCCAGGTCACCGGTCTCGACGTCGAGGCCGTACTCCCGCCGCGCGTGCTCCGACGCCCAGTGCGACATCTCGACGCCCTTGACCGCGAATCCCCGCGCGCGGGCGGCGAGCAGAAGGAACCCGCAGGCG
Organism: uncultured bacterium; assembly: GCA_963721115.1. GTDB lineage: Bacteria > Desulfobacterota > Binatia > HRBIN30 > CADEER01 > CAVRIA01. The sequence continues at coordinate 1,109,450 of CAVRIA010000004.1, read as the reverse complement.
CAGCCGATCTCCAGCAGCTGGCCCCCCGAAGGGACGAGATCGAGCAGCCCGTGTGCGTTGGCGACGCGCTGCGGCGCCTGCTCGATGTAGTAGGGGTCCTCGGCGTCGGCGTACTCGGCGGGCTGCGCCCGCTGCGGCGGAAGGGTCATCATGCCGCAGTCCGCACAGCGCACGATCAGCCCGACCAGCCGCCTCTGGCTGTGGGTGATCCGGTACGGCTGCTCGGGCCGCGCCGCGTCGGGCGCCGCCGACGCGCGCCCGAAGCGCGGCACCAAGCGGCTGCCGCCGCACAGAATACAGACGGGTGTCGCAGCCACCGGTGCGAATGCCGCGGCCTTCTCACTCACTGTCGCGCTCATAGATCGTGATCGTCGGAGCCAGGCTGGTGATGCGCAGCCGAATCAGGCGGGGCTGCTGGCGGAACACCGCCGCGGCTCGATACGGAAGCTCCCCGTGCGCCAGCGCGTCGATCAGCTCGACCGCGCCGGGCACCGGCGACAGGAGCGTTCCCGTGACCCTCCAATCCGGGCTCCAGACGTGCGTGATGCTGCTCGCCGACGCCGAGCTGAGGACGATGGCGCGCGGTCGCCGGCGGCGCACCCCGTCCACCGAGCGCTCCTGCATCGGAATCAGGTCCGCCTTCACCCCGTCCCCGAAACGCGGCAGGTAGACGGCCTTCTGATAGGTCTCGATGCGGCTGCCCGGTGGCAGGTTCGCCGCCATCCAGGCCTCGGCCCGGTAACGCGAGTCGGCGGCCATGAGCCAGTGCAGGTCGACGGCGCGCGCCAGGGCGAGACTGCACAGGCTCAGCGCCGCCACCGCTACGGCGGTGCGCGCCTGGCTGCCGCGCGCCGCGGCGAACGCCTGCGCCAGCAACCCGGCAGCGGTGACGGCGAGCAACACCATCAGCGGCAGCGTGTAGCGCAGTGTGATCAGATCGAGGCCGCGCAGCGCCAGATAGTAGAAAACCGCCGCCGGGACGATCACCCAGCGCGCCACCGCCGGGCGGCGCAGCGTCAGGCTCGCGGCGCCGGCAATCCCCAGCACGGCCAGCGGCACGCCCAGCCCGCTGCCCAGCGCCGTCCACAGCTCCCTCACGTATCGCCACTCCTTCGCTCCCTTCCACAAGGCGAACTCGACCGGAGCCAGGCGCGCCGAGATCGGCTTCAGGGGATGGCCGAGGAGATAGGCGATGCGCCCGACGAAGCCCATCGGATTGAAGAGGATGTTGTTCGCCACGATCAGCGTGGCGATCGCGGCGCCCCCCATGACCAGGGCCGGACGTTCCAGGCAGACCCGCCACGTGCGGCGCCGCCAGGCGTGCGCCCCGACCACCAGGAACGGCAGCGGCAGCAGAAAGGCGAAGCCCTGCTCCTTGCAGGACAGCGCCATCGACGCCGCGACGCCGAGGACGAGCCAGGGAAGCAAACGCTCCGTCTCACTGGCGACGATGGCGCAGTACAGCGCCAGGACCAGCCAGAACAGGTAGCCGATGTCGAGATTCGTCGTATGCGCGTAGTAGACGATCGGGTAGGCCGTCGCGACCAGGAAGGCGCCGAGCCGAGCCGCGGCGCGGCCGTAGAGCCTGCGTCCGATGCCGTACGCGCAGGCGACGACGCCGAGCGCAAACGCCACGCTGAGCAGCCGCCCGCACATCGCCATGACGTAGAGAGCCCGCTCGGGATCGGCAAACCCGTACGGGTACTCCGGCCGCGGATGCCTCCAGGCGCCGGTCAGGTACAGGTAGGCGACGTACGGAAGAAACGAGGCCGCCAGCTCGAACGGATAGCCGAGCGGGTACTTGAACCAGAACCAGCCGGAGTTCCACTGCGAGAAGGAGTGCTGCACGATGCCGAGGACGGTGATCGGGCCCGCCGCGTCGGCCGCCCAGGAGTAGTTCCCGTGCGGCAGCCCCCAATCGAGCTGGAAGAGATCCAGCGCCAGCGCGATCAGCAGAATGCCGACCAGCCACGGATCGACGCGCGCCGCCGTGGCCGCTCCCGTCTGCGCGAGCTCCTCCCGGCCGGCGACCACGACGACCCCTGGAATGCGGCGCGTCACTCGACCGATCCGGGGCGCTCGCTCGGCTGCTCCGACACCTCGCCGGCGTCCGCCAGGGGCCGTGTGGCGGCCGCGCGCTCCACCGACGCCAGCCAGTCGAAGAGCTTGCGTCGCAGGCGTTCGGCGCCGTCGGGCTCGCTTTCGATCGAGTTGTGCCGCTCGCCGGAATCGCGGCCCAGGTCATAGAACTCGTTCGCCTCGTCGGAGTGCCAGACGAACTTCTCGCGCCGCGTGCGGATCGCCTTGCGGCGCACGTCGTAGGCGCGCCCGTCGAAGTCCGGAAAACGGCCGTACAGCGGGCTCAGGTTCGGCCGGAACGCCTCCGAGATCGCGAAGCCCGGGCCCTTCGTCACCCGGCCATCGGCCAGCAGTGCCCTGCCCTGCACGCGAACGCCGTCGAGCGGCAGCCCGAGGAGCTGCAGGATCGTCGGCAGCACGTCGGTGCTCTGTGCCAGCTCGTCGACCACGAACCCCGCCGGCACGCGGGACGGGCAGCGCACCAGCAGCGGTACACGCAATGCCGTGTCGAACAGCCCCAGCGCGTGGTTCATCAGACCGTGCTCGCCGAGGTTCTGTCCGTGGTCCGCCGTGACGACGAGCAGCGTGTCGTCCCAGAGCCCGCGCCGGACGAGGTCGTCCGCCAGCTCCCTGAGGCGCATGTCCGCGTACCGCAGCTCGCCGTCGTACAGCGCGTTCAGGATCTCGACGTCCTCGGCGCTCGCCGTCTCCGCCCCCGCCGTGTAGGCGGCCGCGTCCTGCGACACCGCCTTGATGCGGTTGGCGGAGTACCGCCGCGGCGCGAACCTGCGGTCGAAGGGGGCGGGCGGGCGAAACGGCGGGCGCGTCTCGGCGTAGTGCACAAACGCGAAGAAGGGAGCGTCGCCGGCGTTCAGCCACTCGGCGAGGGCGCGGTTCGTGCGCCGCGCGCCGGAGTCGGCGCGCCCGAGGACACGGTCGCTGGCCTTGCGCGCGTAGTGCGTCGCCCGACCGGTGAAGCGGCGCGCCGAGCCCTGCGTGTGGAAACTGTCGAAGCCGCGCCGGAAGCCGGTCTCCGGACTGATCCAGGGGTTGGTGCAGAACGCCGCGGTGCGATAGCCCGCCTCGCGCAGCAACTCCGGCAGCAGCCGGTGCTGCGGACCTAGCACGGGGCTCTCCTCCATCGCGCCGTGCGTCGAGGCGAACAGGCCGGTCAACAGCGAGGCGTGGGCGGCCACGGACGACGGCGACGTGCTGATGGCGTGCTCGAAGCGCACGCCCTCGCTCGCCACCCGATCCAGGAACGGAGTGGTGTCGCGCTCGTAGCCGGCGCACGAAAAGTGATCCGGTCGGGCGCCGTCGAGGACGATCAGCAATACGTTCAGCCGGTCTTCCATGCCCGCGTCAGAGCTTACAGAACCACGTCCAGAAATCGACCATGTAGCGGTCCGGCCGGCGCGCCAGGCGGACGCGAAAAGAGAGGACCAGGTTCTCCCAGATCGCGCGCTCGGTGACGCCGAGGTAGACGAGCTTGTCGGGGATCGTGATGTGCAGATTCCAGTCGTCGGGAACGCCGCGCCGCACCCAGCCTTCAGCGCGCCGGAAGTCGATCGCCCACTCGCCGCCCTGCTCGCCGGTCACCGTCCACCACGTCGTTATGCCGACCCGCGCGGAGGCCTGCCGGTCGCGCGCGATCCGTTCGTCGAAGTAGCACTGGAACCGCTCGTAGAGATCGTCCGGCGCCGCCGGCTCGCTGCCGAAGGACTCGGCGATGCGGCTTCGCGCCGCGCGGCTCATCTCCTCGATATCCTCCATGCGCCGGCTCCAGTCCGGTGCCGGGCGGCGGCGCTCGAGCGTTCCCGGCGCGGTCCACACATCGCCGGGGTTCATCTGCAGGCCTTCGATCTCCGGCGCCCCCGCGCGCAGCGCCTCGATCGCGTCGGCGGGCGTGTTGGCGTACTGGGTGTTGTTGAGGAACAGCTGGTCCTCGGCGAGGAAGGCGTGGTTGCCCGCCGCCGGCACGGCGCGTTTGGTCCTGAGCAGCCTCGCCCAGTTGACGAACTCCTCCAAGTGCCCGGTCTTGGAGTAGCGGGCGCGCTCGATTTTCGAGGCCAGGGAGAAGTCGAAGCAGCCGGGGTATTGGCTGGCTCCGGTGAAGGTCAGGAACGCGATGTCGATCGAGTGGTCGCGGCCCAGGCCGCTGAGCGTCGCCTGATCGAGATGGCAGTCGTTGACGTTGAGGAGGGTCGTCTGACCGTCGCGCACGAGGATGGCGCTGTCGTCCCACGGGCGGTCCGGCTTGATCAGGCGCAGGGTCATGCGGCCGCCGTCGCACGGGAAGTCGGTGGCGAAGTCGAGCTCGCTGATGCGCCGAAAGCCGATGGCGGCCAAGCGGTCGCGGAAGCGCTTGCGGGCGAAGTTCCCGATCACCAGGTGGACGTTCTTGTCGAGCTGCGCCAGCGTCGGCGGGTCGAAGTGGTCGGGATGCTCGTGCGAGACGTAGAGGTAGTCGATCTTCGGCAGATCGCGCACGCCCAGCTGCAGCGGCGGATAGTGCCACCACGTCCCGTGGTACGTCGGATCCGTCAGCCACGGGTCCATCAAGATGCGGATGCCGTCGACCTCGACGAGCATCGCCGCGTGACCCAAGTACGTTATGCGCATGGCCCTCCTCCAGGAGTCATTGCGTTGCTTCCATCGGCCGGCCCGCCGGCAGGCGAACGCCCCGCGCCTGCAGCAGCCTCACGTAGAGGTCTTCCATCTGCCGCACCATGGAGCGGGCCGAGAAACGCCGCTCGACGATCTCTCTACCCACCTGCCCCATGGCGCGCGCCCGCTCCGGTGCGGCGAGGACGTCTCCGATCGCAGCCGCCAAGGGACGCGGATCTCTTGCCGGCACCAGCAGACCGCTGCGGCCGTGCTCGATGACCTCGCCGGTCCCGCCGACGTCGGTGGCCACCACCGGCTTCTCCATCGCCATCGCCTCGAGGATGGCGTTCGACATGCCCTCGTCGTGCGAGGAGAGAACGAAGACGTCGAAAGCCGAGAACACCTCGGGCATGTCGCTGCGCCGACCCAAAAGGTGCAGCCGTCCCGAAAGACCATTCTCCTCGACCAGGCCCTCGAGCTCCGGGTCGAGGCTGACCTCGCCGACGACGACGGTCTGCACGTCCGGGTGCCGCTCGAGCACCATCGCCATGGCGCGGAGGAACTCCTCGACGCCCTTGCGCACCCGCATGCGGGTGACGATCCCGACCACCGGACGCGCCGGGTCCAGACCCAAGCGGCTCTTGAAGTCCTCCCCCGCCAGCGGGCGGAAGCGCTCCGTGTCGATGCCGCTCGGGATCACGGTCATCTTCTCCCGGGGACACGATTCGTTCTCGTGTACGAACTCGCGAACCGCCTCGGCGTTGGCGGTGACGCAGTCGGCGAGCCGGTTCGACAGGCGCGCTCCGATCAGCTCCAGTCCGCGCCGCTCGTGGCAGCCGCGTTTGCTCCCCAGCACGACCGGAACGCGGGCGACGCGGGCCGCGATCGAGCCGACGACGTTCGCCCGCAGCAGGTAGTTGTGCACGACGTCGAAGCGTTCGCGTCGCATCAGCGCCGCCAGACGCGCCGCGCCGGCAAACGCGCGCGGCGAGCGGAAGCCGTTGCGCAACCCGCCGTCGATGACAGGGACACCGGTCTGGCGCGCCAGCTCGAGAAGCGCTCCCTGGCCGGTCAGACAGCAGAGCGCCGGAGCGAAGCGGTCGCGGTCGAGGAGGCGGAGGACCTGCAGCAGGTGCGTTTGGCTGCCCCCGACCTCCATCCACGTCACGGTGTAGAGAATCTTCACGCGGTCCATGCAGAATCAGCTCGAAAGCGCGCCCCGTACCGCCTGCAGGAGCTCGTCGATTCCCACCACACCGTCGCCGTTGGCGTCGAGACTGGGGCACTGCGCCAGTGGGGCGTTTCCGAGGGCGATGTTCACGGCCAGAATCAGCTCTTGAATCTCGACCCGCCCGTCCCCGTCGCAGTCGCCGACCAATGTCGTCGCCTCGACTTCGGGGTAATGGTAGCCGAGGTCCAGCTGGTCCAGGTCGGGGACTCCGTCCGTGCGCGTCGTGCGCGCGGCCATTCCCGCCTCTTCCGACGTGACGTCGGCGTAGTCGACCGCGAAGCTGTTCGCCGCCTGGCCGGCCACCCTCTGGATGAGGTGGAAGTCGCCGATCGGCGCGTCGACGAAGAGCGGATACGTACGCGGATCGATGCCGGGATCGACGATCAGGTCACCGAAGCCGCGCGGCGTGCCGGCTCCGTAACCATCGGCGTTGAGGTTGAAACGCGAGCGATCGGCGTACTCCGGATCGAGATGAATCGCGGCGGTGCTGTTGCTCCCGACCTGGATGCCGTTCTCTCCGTTGCTCTGGAGAATGTTGTAGCGGACGGTCGCCAGGCTCGAGACGCCCTGTCCAGCACCGATCAGAATACCGTTCACGCCGTTTTCCCAGCAGGTGTTGTTCTGCACCAGCGCGCGCTTCGATCCGGTCTCGTCGCACGATGTGCCGAGACACGTTCCGCCGACCTGTATGCCGCCGCCGCGCCGTTGGTCGCCGCCAGGGGAGGTGTTCTGGTAGACGAGATTGTTGACCACCTGCACGTCGTCGGCGTTGTCGACCAGTATCCCGACGCGGTTGAAGAACGTCGTGTTGTCGCGCACCTCCGCCCAGTCGGAGCCCTCGATCTGGATTCCGGCATCGGGGGCTCCGCGCAACTGAAAGCCCTCGACGCGCGCATAACACGACGACTGGATGTTGAACCCCGATCCCTGGACCCCGCAGGGGAAGGCGTCGATCACGACGGCTCCCGGCGCGCCACCCGTCGCCTCGCCTCTCGCGTCGGCCACGAAGGTGGCCCGCCCCTGGTTCGGCGGAGGGCCGACGTCACACTCGAGGTACTCGCCGGGGCCGACGATCACCGTCGCTCCGGCGCGAGCGCGCAGGGCCCCCGCCTTCAAGGTCGACAGCGCGTCGGCGGGCGTCTTGCCGTTGTTGGTCCCGGGACCTCCCTTGCGCACGTAGACGGGCATGAAAGGGGTCGGTACCGCGATGACCTGAGACGGATCGGCGCCGTAATGGAAGCCCGCGTCGACGATGCCCGTGTCCGCTTCGTCCGCCGAGGTCCTGCCGGTCAGACCCGTCTCCGATATCGGGGCATGCCCGGCGTCGACCGCCGGACTGCGCCCGGTGCGATCCTGGCGCAACCGAAAGTCGTCATCCACGTAGCCGTCGCCGCCGAGGACGTTGTCAGCGCCGTCAGGGTCGACGAAAAAGGGATTGGCAGCGACGTCGTAGACGTTGGAAGGTGTGTCCAGACCATAGGAAAAGTTGTTCGCGAAGAGGACGTTGAACCCGGCCACGTAGCCACACGGCGAAGGATGCCGGTCGTCCTCCTTGGCGACGCCGATGGCGCCGGTTTGACCGGCCGGTGTGCCGTTGGCCTGGAAGATGTTGTCGAGCACCGTCGCGCCGGGTGAGGCGCCGCCGGCGCTGCCGATGGACAGGCCCCACCCGTCGTTTTGATAGAGGGTGTTATTCAGCACGGTCGCGTTGGGCGAACCCAGGCCCGCCGTACCGATCGCGATGCCCTGCTGCGCATTCTGATACACGAGGTTGTTGACGATCAGCGCGTCGGGGACGCTACGCAGCGTGATCCCGGTCCCTTCGTTGCTGAACACGATGTTGTTCTGGACGACGGCGTTCTCACCGTTCTCGAGAAAGACGCCGTGGCCGCCGTTGCTGCCGCTGTGGTTGTTCGAGACGATCGCCGTCACGGTGCCGCTCGGCCCGGCGGAGCACTTCGGCAGAAGCCGTGGATCACCCGGGCCCGGAGCGGGACCCGCGTCGACACAGCTCTGGACGGAGATCCCTGTATCGCCGCTGCGCAGGACGGTGTTGCCCTCGACTACCACCATCCCCTCCGCACTCACGTCGATACCGGTCTTGACGGAGTCGGTGACGACGTTGTTGCGCAGCGTGATGTCACGGCTGTTCGCCGGCGTCGCGTTGCTGCCGAAGCCCGGCACGGTCGAGCGCACCTGGATCGCGGCGTCGGTGAAGCCGCTGAAGGTGAAGCCGTCGATGATCAGGTCGTGGCGGCCGAGGACGAGGAATCCGACCGTCTGCTCCGGGGCGTCCGGCGGCATGACGATGCGCACCGCACCGCTCGGATCGCCGGTCGAGATCCCCGTCGGATCGGCGCGGAGCTCGATCGGGTGCATCGGCGTTCCGGACCATTTGGGGTCGATGTTGCCTTCGCGGTACACGCCCGGGCCGACGCAGACCGTCTCGCCGGGATTCTTCAGCTGCGCGGCCGCGTCTCCGATGAAGCGAAACGCCGTCTCCGGCGTACAGCCGTTGGCCGCCTCCTCCCCACCGGCCGGGATGAAATCGGCGCGAACGTAATACGTGCAAGCCGAGCCGGGCCCGGTCGAAGCGACGGCCGGGGTGACCGCGATCGACAGCGCCACGACGAGCCCGCGCGCCGAGCGAACGAGACGACCCATTGCCTTTCCCGGACTCCGACTCCCCGCGGCCGCCTAGAACAGCGTGTAGATGAAGGGGCCGAGCGCCGTGCTCTGCGCCGAGACCAGCAGGCCGCCGACGATCAGCAGCACCAGCACCATGGGGATCAGCCACCACATCTTCTTCTGCCAAAGGAAGCTCAGCAGCTCTCCGGCGATCCCAAAGCGCGTCTTCAATCCCTCTCCGTACTTCATGAACCCTCCTGGCTCCCGTTCGGGAGCAGTTTTTTCTGCTTCAGAAAGTCCGCCAAGGACTCCGCCGCCAGGGCGTGGCCTGCGGCCGTCCAGTGACCGTCGTAGTGAAAGTGCAGCCGCGGCCCGTTCTTGGCGCGCGGCGCGAAGACCGCCGACAGCTGCAGGCAGGCCACGCGCTCCGCGTCGCACCAGGCCAGCAAGCGGCGTTCGGGCCCGCCGAGATCCCACTCGACGGAGGACATCGCCGGGCTCGCCGCCACCACCTGGCGCCAGTCGTCGGGGTAGATCACGTCGCGGGCGGTGACGATCATGACCGCGAACTCGGCGCCGTCCGCCGTCACCGCCGCGCGCAGGGCCCGCAACAGATCCTCCGTATGGCCCCAGGCCGTCTGCCAGGCGGCGGGCGGGTGCGCCGCGTAGACCCAGTAGTCGACCGGAACGCCGTCGACCGTCGGCTCGCGGCGCACCGCGCCGCGTTTCAGCAGGCCGAGAGAGGCCAGACGGGCCGCCAGGACCGGGTGCTTGGTCAACAGCACCTTGCGCACGTACTGGTACGCCTGCGACCGCGCCAGCAGGCCCCGGCGTCTCTTCTCGGTTCCCGCGCCGCTCGCCTTTGCCGAATCGACCCGCAGGAGCGTGCCGGCCTCGCTGTAGACCGGCCGCAGGTTGGCCTCGAGCGTCGGGCTGTTGTTGACGACGTCGTTGCCCGGATAAAACGAGAGAACCACCAGATCCGGATCGTAGGCACGCCCCTTGGTCTCGTAGTAGAGCAGCTCGCTCGCCGTCCCGTAGCCGCTCACCCCCATCGACACGACCTGCACCCGGCGGCCCGGCACGCGGCGCGCGATCTGGCCTTCGAGCTGCCGTCCGATGGATTTCTCCAGCGGCACGTGCAGCGCTTCGACGAACGAGTCGCCGAGCAGAAGAACCCGAAAGACGCCGGCCGGCTTCTCGATCGACTCCTCGACGTCGCGCCGGCCCTGCGAGTTGATGCGCACCGGGACCGTGAACTCGTGATCCTCCTGGGTCCACCAACCGGTCCGCCCGGCAATCAGCCGCGCCCCCAACAGCGGGTCGGCCTCCCAGAAGCGGGTCGGCACCAGGTGCAGCAGCCGCACGCCGCCCTCCAGTAGCGAGGAAGGCGAGGGTCACCCCGAAGCCGACCAGCAGGAACGCGGCCGCAACCTGCCGGAGGCGGGACATCGCGCTCTCAGTCCTTGGTGACGATCGTGTTCCCCAACACCAGGGCGTCCATTCCGCTGCGCATGAACGTGCTGTGCGCCTGGGCCGGCGTCGTGACGATCGGCTCGCCCTTCAAGTTGAACGAGGTGTTGAGGATCACCGGCACGCCGCTCGCCTGTCCGAAACGCTCGATCAACCCGTAGTAGAGGGGGCTCTGGTCGCGGTGGACGGTCTGCAGCCGGGCCGTGCCGTCGACGTGCGTGATGGCCGGCAGCACCTCTCCGCATCCGGGCTTGACGTCGACCACGAAAAGCATGAAGCGAGCCGGGTAGTGCTTCTCCGGGCTCGGGCAGATCGAAGTACCGCTCCGCCGCGTCGACGATCACCGAAGGCGCGAACGGGCGGAAGGGCTCGCGAAACTTGATCTTCGTGTTGACGATGTCCTTCATGTCGGCGCGACCGGGATCGGCGATGATGCTGCGCGCCCCGAGGGCGCGCGGGCCCCACTCGAAGCGGTTCTGGAACCAGCCGATCACGTGCCCTTGGCGCAGGTGGTCCACGACCCGGTCGAGCAGCTCGTCCTCGTTCGAGCATGTGGTGTGGGCGATCCCGGCCCCGCGTACGAAATCGGCGGTCTCCCCCTCGCCGTACGCCTTCCCCCAGTAAGCGTGCTCCATGCAAAAGGCGCGCGGTTGTCCGAGCACGCAGTGCTGGGCGTAGAGGGCCGCGCCGAGGGCGCCGCCGCCGTCGCCCGCGGCGGGTTGGACGAAGAGCTCCTTGAACGGCGTCTCCTTGACGACGCGGCCGTTGGCCACGCTGTTGAGCGCCACGCCGCCGGCCAGGCAGAGGCGCTCCAGCCCGGTCTCCTCGTGCAGGGCGCGCGCCATGTTGAGCACGATCTCCTCGGTGGCGCGCTGGATGCTGGCCGCGACGTCGGCGTAGTACTGGTTTCGCTTCGCCATCGCCTCGAAGTCGGGCGGCTTGTCGCCGAAGTACGACGGATACCCCGAGTCCGGGGTGAAGAAGAGCCACTTGGGATCGCGCGGCTCGCCGAACAGGTCGGTGAACTTGCCGTTGTACGTCCGCTGCGTCGAGTGGTGGAAGCAGAAGTAGTCCATGTCGAGCCACAGGCTGCCGTCGCGCTCGATCTTGTACAGCTTCTGAACCTTGTCGACGTACTTGGGCTCGCCGTACGGCGCCATGCCCATGACCTTGTACTCGCCCTCGTTCACCTCGAAGCCGAGGAAGGCGGTGAAGGCGCTGTAGAGCAGGCCGAGGGAATGCGGGAAGCGGATCTCGCGCAGCAGCGACACCTCGGTTCCGCGCCCGCGCCCGAAGGTCGCGGTCGCCCACTCGCCGACGCCGTCGACGGTGAGGATCGCCGCCTCGTCGAAGGGCGAGCACAGGAAGGTGCTGGCCGCGTGCGACAGGTGGTGCTCGCTGAAGAGGATCCTGTCGTTCGGCACGCCCAGCTCGGCTGCGGATGATGTTCTTGACCCACAGCTTGTCGAGCAGCCAGGTGGTCATCGCGTCGCCGAATACCTTCCACGAGCGCGGTACCGCCTGCAGCGCCGTGCGTCAGGATGCGCTCGAACTTCACGAACGGCTTCTCGTAGAAGACGACGTAGTCGACGTCGTTGCATCGTGATGCCGGCCTGCTCGAGGCAGAACCGGATCGCCAGCGCCGGGAAGTCGGAGTCGTGCTTCTTGCGCGAGAACCTCTCCTCCTCCGCCGCGGCGACGAGTTGACCGTCGACCAGCAAGGCCGCCGCCGCGTCATGATAGAAACACGAAATCCCCAGAATGTTCATTCGTTCAGTTCCTCACAGCCCTTTCGTAGATGTCGCTCATCTCCGCCACCTGGCGGGAAAGCGAGAACTGCTGCCGCGCCCAGACGCGGGCCTGCGTGCCGACCGCCCGGGCCAGGTCGGGCGCCGCGAGCAGCCGGTGCGCAGGCACTGCGCCAGGGCGTCGACGTCGCCCGGCGGCACCAGGAAGCCAGTCCGCTCGTCCTCGATCAACTCCATTACCCCGCCGGCGGCGGTCGCCACCACCGGCTTGCCGAGCAGCATCCCCTCCAGGATCACGCGCCCGAACGGCTCCGGCCGCACCGAGGCGTGCACCACCACGTCCAGCGCGTGGATGACGTCCGGAACGTCCTCGCGAAATCCGACGAAGTGAACCCGGCCGTCGAGGCCCAGCTCCGAACAGCGGCGGCGCAGCGCGGCGCGCGTACTCCTCGCCGGCCCGGTGGACCCCGCCGACGATCAGGCAGTGGGCGGTGGGATGCTCGGCGGCGAGCTTCGCCATTGCCTCGACCACGACGCGCTGCCCCTTCCACTCCTGAATGTTGCCGAGCAATGCCGACGCAGAGCGCCTCGGCCGGGACGCCGAGCTCGGCGCGCACCGCCTCGGCGGAGCGCGACGGCTCGCAGCCATTCCTCGTCCACGGCGTCGTAGACCACCCGCGCTCGACGCGGCTCGCATCCCCCGCGCCCTGCAGTAGTCGAGGATGGCGTGCGTCATGCACACGACCATGTCCGTGCGCCGGGCTCGCCCAGCGCTCGCGGGCGCTGTACTTCTCGAACCCCTTGATGTGGCAGACGATCGGGGTGCGCGTCAGCAGACAGGCGAGGATGCCGTCGAAGTTCGCCCGCAACCCGTTGCCCAGATGGACCACGTCGGCTCGCTCGCGCCGAATGACCCGCGCCAGGGCGGCCGCCGCCGGCAGATCCTCGGCCAGCAGGCGCAGCGTCTGTCGCCCGAGCTGGAGACCGGATCGCACCGCGCCGACGCGCTTGGCGCGACGGTAGCCGTCGTACTGCAGCAGGGCGTGCTCCTTGCGCAAGCGGCGTCGGTGCACGTGATAGACCTGCACGCCCAGGTCGGCCAGGTCGGGCTCGATTCCCTTGCGCTCGTAGAGCACCATCCCGACCTGGAACTGGCCCCGGTCCATGCCGCGGATGAGATGGTACAGCCCGCTGAGCGAGCCGCCCACCACTCCTCCGCTGGAGGCCTCGACGAACAGCACGCGCGCCATCAGCCGCCCGCCGCGCCGCGTTCCGGCGCATCGACCGCCCCCGCTTCGGACTCCAGCAGCTCGCTGACCAGGGCAGTCGCTTCCGCTCTCGTTACCTCGGCCGTCAAGCCGATCTCGTAGCAGGGCACGCGCTGGACCAGCTCCGACACGCTCTTCTCCCGCGCCAGAGCCAGGGGCGAGGGATCGAGCGTCTCCAGGACCCCGGCGTACGCGAGGTAGCGGCGCAGATCGTTGACGATGGCGTTGCCGGCGCCGATCTGGCCCTGCGCACGCGCCGGCGGCACCGCTCGCACGTAGTGCCGCGCCGAGCGCCGTGGAAACAACAGCAGCCGCGCCGGACCGCCTTTTCCGAGCCGTTCCGCGGGCCAGTGAAAGCCGCGCCGGCCGAGGCAATAGCGCCAGTCGATCGCCTGCAGCAGGCCCGCCCCCTCGCCCAGCCAGCGGCGACTCCAGTCGTCGAGCAGCAGCGGCTCCCGCACCGGACGCACATCGATCCCGGCGTGCAGCAGGAAGGTATCGGACAGAAACCGCGCCCCGTCCGCAACCGCGAGCCCGGTGGAGAGCGTCGACTTGCCGACGCCGCTCGGGCCGGCGAGCACGACCACACCGCCGCCGATCTCGACTCCGGCGGCGTGGATCGGATGCATGTCGCGGTGGCGCTCCAGCCACCAGAAGCACGGGTAGTAGGCCATGTAGTAGAGCAGCGTCGTGAACTTCCGCTGCCGCAGGGCATCGAGGCGGCGGCCGTAGAGCAGCCGCTTGAGGCGATCGCGCACCGGGTCGGCGCTGAGGGAGTAGAAGAAATCCCCGGCGACATCCACGTGCTCACCGTCCCAGCGAAAGCGCAGGTGCAAACCCGGCAGCTCGTCGATCCGGTACCAGGCGAGTTCGCCCTCGCCGCGATAGAGGTCGCGATCGATGCGCTCCATGCGCGCCAGCTCCGGCCGGGCGCCCTGCCGTTCCCGCGGCGGCGACTGCTCGTGCCACGCCAGCGACGCACGCACCACGGGCTCGCCCTCGCCGCGCGCCCGCAGCGGCTCGAGGTGGACCGCGGCGTACTCCAGAAAGGGCGCGTGGGAGCTGCCGATCCGCGCCCGCACGCCCGCCAGCTCGATATCGATCGCCTCGGCCGTCATCGGCGCCGTCGATATCGGGAGGCTCGGCCACCCGTCCGCGAGCTGCCGCTTCTCAGGCAACTTCGTTCAGGACCATCCACGTGGAGGGGTTCCTCGTCGGCACGCGCTCGACCGCGTCGATCAGAAGGCGGGCGACTCCCGACAGGTGCAGGCGCCGGAGGCGATTCAGCTGCTGCTGGAACGCGAAATGGTTCACCATTCCGTCGATGCGCGCCACGCGGAAGCCCGACTGCTGCAGCTCGGCCACCAGCTCTTCGCGCTCGTAGAGCACGTCGTAGATCCGGTACTGATCCAATCCCTTGCGCTGGCGATGGGGGAGGCTGATGGCGCGGTTCTGGGCGTCGAGGACGAAGACGCCGCCGGGCGCGAGCACCCGTTTCACCTCGGTGTACAGGCGCAGCCGATCCTCGAGCTGGAAGTGGCGAATGAACTTCAACGTGTAGACGAAATCGAAGCGGGCCTCGGCAAAGGGGAGGACGAAAGCGTCGCCGCGCAGGAACAGCCATTCGCGATTGCGCGCGCGCAGGCGGCGGCGCGCGGTCGCGAGCATCGCCGGGCTGCTGTCGATGGCCACGCCTTCGCCGCGGAAATCCAGCTCCGCGGTCAGGCGCCCGGGTCCCGGCGCGATCTCCAGCACCCGGCGCGGCCGTCGCTCGTGGACGACGCGGTTGAGAAAGTCCACCTGGCTCCGATGGAGCAGCCCGTTGAGGGGCTGCGCCGTGCGCCGGCGCAGGTATTCCCCGACGACGCGTTCGTCCTGATAGTACGCTTGCAGCTCGTCTCTCTGATCGAGCGGCTTCATGCGACCGATCGGGCCGGGGCGGCGGCCTGCCCCCTTGTCTGCCGCAATCCGGCGTCGAAGCCGAGGCGCAGTCCCTCTTCGACCGAGATGCGCGGCTGCCAGCCGAGCTCCTCGCGAGCGCGCCGTACCTCGAAGGTGGCGCTGCGCAGGGTACGTTCCAGCTGATGCGTGGTGACGGGCGAACGCCTTCCCGCCATCCGCGCCCCCCCTTCGGCAGCGCGCACGGCGAGACGGATCAGACCCAGCGGCGCGTACAGCGCGATCCAGCGCTGGCCACTCGCGCGGCGATACAGGCGCGCGTAATCAGCCTGCCGCACGTGGGCATCGACGATCGTGTACGCCCTTCCCCGCGCTTCTGGTTTCTGCGCCGCGAGAACGAGGGCATCGGCGACGTTGTCGACGAAGGCGAGGGGCAGCAGGTAGCCCGGGCTGGCCAGGAAGACGCGCAGCGGGCCGAGGGCGATCACCCGGCGACCGAGCGGTGGCACGCGACCCGGCCCGTACAGGAGCCCGGGACGTACCACGGCGACCGGCGCCCCCGCGGCGGCGGCCTGTAGCGCCGCACGGTCCGCTTCGAGCTTCGAACGCGCATAGTGGCCCCGTTCCCCGCCCGCCTCCTCGAACGGTCCCTCCTCGCTCACCACGGCGCCGTCACTCGCGACCGCATACACTCCCAGGGAGCTTACGTGAACGATGCGCCGGACTCCGGCTTCCGTGGCCAGGCGGATCACATCGCGCGTACCACCCACGTTGACGGTTTCGAACTCCTCCCACGCTCCACCGGTGCTGACGCGCGCCGCGGCGTGGAATACCCAGTCCGTTCCGGCCACTGCCAGGCGCAGCGATGACGCGTCTCGAACGTCCCCTTCGCTGATCTCGTCTGCCTCCACTGATGCGCCACGACCCGAACGCACCAGAGCACGTACCTGGATGCCGCCAGCGCGCAGGCGCGCCGTCAGCGCACGCCCGAGAAAGCCGCTCGCTCCCGTGACCAATGCCTTCACGCTCTACCCCGCCATCGCCCGCGGGCCGGCGTCGATCCCGCTCTGATTCAGAATCTCGTCGTAATACGCCACGACGTCGCGGCCCTCCTCCGCGCTCACCGGGGGCTCTCCGCCGGCGGCGACGGCGCCATACAGCTCGCGCAGGTGGGCGCCTATACCGGGGTAGAAGCGCTGGCGCCCGGCGGCATAGGCAACCGCGTTCCCCACCGTCGCCCGCACCAGTTGCCCCGCCTCGCTCAGGTTCGGCCACACCTTCCCGACCAGCTTCGGCAGGCGGCGCGGCCGCCGCTCGAGCAGCGTCATGTTGTTCAGGTTCACCTCCAGGCTGGCCTCGGTGCCGAGCAAGGCGACACGGTTCATGAACGGCCGGGCGCGCATCGACATCGTCACCGACGCCAGCGCCTGCTCTCCACTGGCGACCAGACGCACCTCCTCGAGGAACCCGTCGCCCGTGACCTGCGCCACCACGCGCATGTCCCGCACCGGCCCCGCAAAGCGTCTCATCAGGTAGAGCGGATGCGAGGCCAGGTTGTGCAGCAGGCCTCCCGGCAGACGAGTGCTCCAGTGCCCACTCCCACTCACCTGTTTGTCGGCCTCGCCGGCCTCCGCGCCTTGAAAGATCTCGACGCCGACCAGGCGCCCGAGCCGTCCGCCGGCCAGCGCACTGGCCGCGCGTTGCACCACCGGATCGAACCAGCGGTTGTGGTCGACCGTGACCCAGAGACCGGCACGCCGGGCGGCGGCCAGCACCGAGTCCGCCTCGGCGGCCGAAAGGGCCAACGGCTTCTCGACCAGAACATTCACTCCCGCCC
This sequence comes from uncultured bacterium, assembly GCA_963721115.1. GTDB lineage: Bacteria > Desulfobacterota > Binatia > HRBIN30 > CADEER01 > CAVRIA01. The sequence continues at coordinate 1,092,680 of CAVRIA010000004.1, read as the reverse complement.
CGAGCAGCTCGATCGCCAGCGACGCATGGCTGGACGGCGGTGTCAGCACGTGAACCACGTGCGGTCGTCCACGCTCCAGCATCTCGCGCAGCGACCCGAATGCGGTCAGGTTCCCCTGCCGCGCAAACGTGCCGCGGGCCGCCTCGTCGCTGTCGAAGACGCCGACGAGATCGACCTCTGCGAGACCTTGCAGATAGGAGCGGTGGACGCGCGCGATACGGCCGCAGCCGAGGAGTCCGACGCGTACCCGGCTCACCGTCAAGCAGCCCCCTGTCGAGCGCCGTTGACACTGAGCCACTTGGCGTTGTGGAACTGCTCGTCGCTGAAGTCTGCGATCGAGCCGCTGCCCAACAGCCCGTCCACCTCCCGGATCGCATCGTCGACCGTGCGCCCGCCCTGAAAACCGAGAACCGTGCGGATACGCTCGAAGCTGACCCGATAGCTGCGCTGGTCGCCGCCATTGGGCACGTAGTCGACGCGCGTATCGCCGACGTGAGCGGCGACCTTTTCCGCGATCTCGCCGACCGTGAAGTTCTGATCGTCCGATCCGACGTTGAAGGTCCCGCCCTTCGCCGCCGGCGATTCCATCGCCAGGGCGAACGCCTCCGCCGCGTCCTGCACGTGCAGGTGCGGCCTCCACTGATTGGCCCCGCTCACGCGGATGGCCCGCTGCACGACCGCGCAGGCTGTCATCGTGTTCACCATCAGGTCGAAGCGCATGCGCGGCGACACGCCGCAGACGGTGGCGAGACGCAAAATGGCGATCTCGACGCCGCCCGCCTTGCGCAGCAAGAGCTCTTCGGACATGAGGCGCGTGCGGGCATAGAGCGAGACCGGATTGAGGTGTGACTCTTCGTACAGCAGGCTGTTCCCGTTGGCGCCGTAGACGCTGCAGGAGGACGCGAAGACGAGGCGTCGAACGCCCGCTTCCTGGCAAGCGGCCAGGGTCTTCTGCGTCGAGTCGTAGTTGATCGCCATGGACCGTTCGGGATACAGGTCGCACGCCGCATCGCCGACGACCGCCGCCAGAGCGATCACGCCGCGGGCTCCCTTCAATGCCCGCGCCAGATCCCGCGTGTTGCAGATGTCTCCGGTGATCAGCTCCAAGTCCGGATGGTCGTGGACCTCGTTGAGCCCTCGATCGCCGTACACAAAGCTGTCGAGCACGCGAACCTTGAAGCCGCGTGCCAAGAGCTTGCGCGTCAAGTGCGAGCCGACGTAGCCGGCTCCTCCGGTGACCACAATAATGTCCCCCATGGCGTTCCCCTCTCTAGACAGATGTTTGACGATTCCCCTGTTCACTGCCGCGCGGCCACGGCGCCCACCGCTGCGGCGCCGTTCCGCTCACCCGCGAAAGCATCCGCGCTGAGCAGATCGCTCAGCGTCGGTACGATCCGATATTCGACCCCAGCTTGCTCGCAGACCTCGACGACCTCCTGCGCGCCCAGATCGCTGAGGTCGGACATGCACACGAAGACCGCCTTGATGTTGTTGGCCGACACCGCCAGAGGCAGCTCCGTGGCGCCACCGAGAACGCGCACGCCGTGGATGAGCGAGCCCCAGCGCTCCGGCATCTCGTCGATGAAGCCGACCGGACGATATGGGCACAGAGGGTCCTCGAGCAGCGTCCGGGCGATCTGCTCGCCGCCCACTCCGGCACCCACCACCAGCGCCTTCTGCCGTCGGTGCCCGCGCTCCTGCCAGCGCTGCCGGACCCAGGCGCGCAACGCGTAACGCGCCCCCGCCAGCAGGAACAGGATGATCGCCCAATCGATGACGAACACCGATCGCGGGTAGGACTGCAAGCCGACGAAGAAGGTCAAGCCGGCACTCAGGATGGCGCTCACCGTGACCGCCTTGAAGAGCGCCATCAGGTCCCAGAGGCCGAAGTACGCGAACACCCCCTGATAGGCTCCGTAGTACATGAGAGCGGCCGTGCGGACGACGAGGACGATCAGCAGCGGGAAGAGAAAACGCGGATCCGCAGGCCGGGTGAAGTCGTAGCGCATGAGGACCGCGAAATAGCAGGAGGCGATCACCAGCAGACAATCGAGACCGAACAGGGCGACTCGATGGCGGCGGCGCCACAGGAATTTCGTCTTTACGGCACCGCGCAGCGTCGCCCACAAACCGCGCGCCAGCAACGACATGTCGCCGAAAAAGCTGCTCGTCTCGACGTACTCCAGATCCCGCTCGAGTTTGTCGGGAAGGATGTGCTGAACGTAGTAGGCCTCGGTGTCCTTGAGGCCTTCCGGGTAGCTCTCCAACTCGTCGCGGCCGAGAATCTGGCTCGGCCCCACCATTCCGGGGCGGACCGACAGGACGCGACGTTGATCCCGCGAGTAAAAGGAGACGAAGTGCGGATCCTCCGGGCGCGGCCCGATCAAGCTCATCTCTCCGCGGACGACGTTGATGAGCTGCGGGAGCTCGTCGATCTTGAACCAACGCAGGATCTGCCCCACGCGCGTAACGCGCGGATCGCGCTTCACGGTCAAGCGCGATCCCATCTTGTACGCGCCCGAGACCATCGTCCGGAACTTGAAGATCCGGAACGGCCTGCCTTCCAATCCGACCCGCTCCTGCCGAAAGAACACCGGGCCGGTACTATCGAGCTTGATCAGCAACGCCACGATCAACAGAAGCGGCAGCAGGACGATCAACCCCATCCCGGCAACGAACAGATCGACGATTCGCTTCAGCATGACAAACACTCACCGGCGATGACGGCGCAGAATCCCGCCCAGCGTATCCGCCACGCGATCGATCTCGCTCGGTCGCATGCCGGGAAACAGCGGCAGCGAGACGATCCGCTTCCACTGCTCGTCCGCATTGGGGAAGTCGGCGGCGCGAAATCCCAGCACGTCCCGGTAGTAGCTGTGCTCGTGCAACGGGATGAAGTGCACACTGGTGCCGATTCCCGCCTCGTTGAGCTGCTGAATGACCTGGTCGCGCCCGATGGTCAGGCGCTGCGGGCGCACCCGAACCACGAACAGATGCCAGGCGTGCTCGATGTCCGCCTTGCAGGTCGGCAGCTCGATCTCCTGCATGTCGGCCATGGCCGACATGTAACGCTGCACGATGCGCCGGCGCTCGGCCTGCATCTCGGAAAGCCGCCCGAGCTGCACCAGCCCGATGGCCGCGTTCATGTCGGTCATGTTGTACTTGAACCCCGGATAGGTCACGTCGTACCGCCACGACCCTTCCGCCGTATACCGCTTCCACGCGTCGCGGCTCATGCCGTGCAGGCGTCGCATCCGGATGCGCGCGGCGAGCGCCTCGTCACAGGTCGTCACCATCCCGCCTTCGCCGGTGGTCAGGTTCTTCGTGGCGTAGAAGCTGAAGACGGTCAGCTCGCTCAGGCTGCCGATCGGCCGGCCACGGTACGATGCCGCGACCGCATGGGCGGCGTCCTCCATGACGGCCAGACCGCGGGTGTCGGCCAGTTCGCGAATCGGGTCCATGTCGCAAGGGTGGCCGCCGAAGTGCACCGGGACGATCACCTTGGTGCGCGGACTACAGCGGCGCGCCGCGTCGTCCACGCTGATGTTGAGAGTGTCGGGGGTGCAGTCCACCAGGCGGACCTCGGCGCCGGTGTGCAGAACCGTCGCCGCAGTCGAGGCGAAGGTCAGAGTCGGCACCAGCACCTCGTCGCCCGCTCCGATCCCCAGCGCGTCCAGGCCGAGGTGCAGACCGGCGGTCGCCGAGCTCACGGCGATCGCGTGGCGCGCCTCGACGCGCTCGGCGAACCGGCTCTCGAACTCGCGCGTCCTGGGCCCCATCGTGAGCCACCCCGACCGCAGGGTCTCCACCACCGCATCGATCTCTTCCTGGTCGATGTTGGGCCGGTGAAACGGCAGGAACGGGTGCTCGGCCTTCGTCATCTCTTCCCTTCGCGTGCTCGTTTGCGGCTCTCCGGTTGGCCTCTCGCGCGAGGCGCCCAGTGTCTGACCGCTCATGCCAGCCCCCCGGAAGCGACGGCGAGCTCGCCCCCTTCCTCGGCAAAGCGCAGGACGCCCGCGGCCTTTCGCCAGAACGTCGCCCCGGCGCCGCGACGCTCGGCCCGGCGATACACCAGCGAGCGCACGGCCGGTTGTCGCAGCAGCGCGCGAACCAGCGGATGGAAGACCACGCGCTGGCGCAGCGGTTGGGCGCGGAAGCCCATGCTGAACTTGAACTGATCGAGCGGCCCGACGGCCTCCAGCGACTCGAGCCCGAAGGTGATCTCCCGCATACCCCGGCGCACCAGCATCTCCTCGGCAACGGTGTAAATGAGCGCGTTGTTCGGGTAGGCGTCGAGGCGATCGCTGCGCGAGCGCGCGAGCAGGAACTCCACGCAGTCCCCGAGCTCGACGCTGACCAGGAAGGCGGCGAGATCGTCCCCCACGAACGCCCCCCAGCCCTCCATCCCGGGAGTCCGCGCGGCGGCTCTCCAGTAGCGCTCCCAGTTGCGGGCGCTCAAGCGCGCCTTGCGCCCCTGCCGCGCCAGGGTGTCGCGGTCCGCAGCCCGGCCCCGCGCGGCGATGAGTGCAAAGGGTACGGCGGCCACCTCACAGCGGCGCAACCCCCGCCGAACCTTGCTGCGGGTGTTCGCTCCCAAGGTCGACAGGCCGTATTCTGGCGTGTCGCAGACGATCTGGTAGCTGAGCTTTCCCGGCCCGTCGATCGGCGCCGGAAAGCGCACCCCCAGGCACGGCTGGCGCCGCAGCACGGGGCGCAGGTCGTCCGGGTGCGGGACGAGCACGCGGTGCGAGGGAAGGCTGAGAAAGAATCCCGGGCTCGCGTCGTACCAGTGCGCGAGATCCGATCGGACGACGCGGTGGCCGATGGCAGAGAGAAAATCCGCGAAGGTCTCTGCGCTCATTTCCCTGCCCGCCTCGTCATGCCACTCGCCCTCTTCGTCCGTCTCGCCGCCCGATTCGGCTCAGGACGATCCCGATGCTCCCGTTCACGCCGGCACCCCGCGCAGCGTCGGCGTGTAGCGCTGAATCAAAGCCGCCCCGAGACCGATCAGGAAGTAGAAGAAGATCAGATCCCAGAGGTCGCGCAAACAGGGAAAACACCAGGAACGTGACCAGGCAGATGCGGGTCGCGCGGATCATCCAGTACATCTTGTCGTCGACCGCCTGCGCGGCCACCGCCGGACTCCGCTCCAACTCGCCCAGGGTACGAATCGTCAAGCCGAACACCATCAAGTACGAGATCAGCGTCAAGGCGCCGCCTTCCGCCGCGACCTTCATGTAGGAGTTGTGCGGTGCGGCGGGCGAGTGTGCAGGGTCGGTCACGAACCGGGTGTATGCCCAGTTGTCCAGGCCGACGCCCAGCAACGGCGCAGTCGACCAGATGCGCAAGCCGACGCCGTACGTATAGGCACGACGCTCGATCGAGCCGCTGCCCGCGCCTTCCGTGTTCGCGTTGATGCCGGGAATGTTGCTCAGTCGTTCGAGGTTTGCTTGCGGCACGAGCTGCCCGATGAGGGCGGCAGCCACGGCGAGCATCGCCAGGCCGTACAGGATACGGCTGGCACTGGCGCGCCGGCTGACGAAGAGCATGGCGCCGGCGACGACCAGACCAACCAGACCGCCGCGCGAGGCGCTGAGGAAGACACTGATGACCAGAAGCAGGATCGCGGCCGTCACCACCCATCCCCAGCGACGCAGATCGCGGCCCTGGCCGAACTCCCAGAGGAAGATCAACGCCAGAGTGGCGACCATGGCCAGGCGGTTTGGGTTCCCCGCCGTTTCGATGAGAACGCCGAGGCCGCCGGCTCGGTAATCGGCCGCCTGCGGTGCGTCGGCTGTACCGCTGATCGCCGCCTGGGAGCCGCTCCACGCCGTTATCAGAGCGAGCACGACGAACACCGCGACGATGGTCCCGAACTCGCTCTTCTCACGGACGAAGGCGATGAACAGGAGCAGGAACAGGGCGCGCGAGACGAGCACGCGCATCGGGTCTTGTCCGGTCACGCGCAGCCCGATCGCCGCCTGTTCCTTGTAGTTGACGCCGTTCACCAGCGCCGAGGTGATGAGCAATACGGTGATCATCACCACCAGCTGCAGCTGCCGGTTGCGCAGGAACGACCAGTCCCCGTCGCGGTAGACGTGGTAGACGAGAAGCACGGCCAGAAACAGGCCCAGCACGTTGTTGATGGTCAACAGCCCCTCGCCGCCGGGCAGAACGCTGAGCAGGCTCGCCCAACCGGTGCGCTCGTAGCGACGCGATCCGTACTGCACCATCAGCATCGTCAGAATGATGCAGACCCCCCAGTGTGGACGCGCGGTGATGATGCTCAGGGCGAAGACGGCGATCAGGGAGCTGAGCAGCATCTGCGGGCCGAGGACGGTGGACAGCCAGGCGATGATCAGCAGCCCGATCGCCGGCACCATCCACGTTCGGTCGAATGCCGCCGACCGACCACGCATCGCCGTGTCGCGCATCAGAGCAGGGCCTGCAGGGGAGCGGGCACATACGACCGCTGCCGGTTCAGCACGACGCCGAAGATCCGCGCTCCGACGCGATCGAGACTCTTCTTGGCGCTCTCCGCGTCGACGACCGGCGTGTGATCGGCCTCGACGACGAGGATGACGCCGTCGACCTTCGGGCGCCAGCACCGAGACGTCCGCGTAGCGGTTCACCGGTGGGGCATCAATGACGACGAAGTCGAATCCGGAATGCAGTCGTTCGATTCCCTCGAGGATCGCTTCGCAGTCGATCGCCCCCGGCTTGCTGCCCGCGTGAACGATCGACAGGTTCCACTCACTCACCCGCGTGATCACGGACTCCGGCGTCGCCTCGCCGCTCAGCAGGTCGCAGAGACCGGCCGTTCCGTTGCCCGAGGGGATGAGGTGGACGAGAGATGGGGAACGCAGGTTCGCCTCCAGGAGCAGCACCTTCGTGTCGCGCTCCGCCGCCAGCGCCTTCGCCAGCCCGACCGCGACCCTTGTCGTCCCCTCGCCGTGTCGCGCGGCAGTGACGAGGATCGTCTTCAGCTCGGAGTAGCCGGGCGTAGAGAGGAGGCTCGCGCGCAGGCGGCGATAGTCATCGCCATCCCGTCCGTTCGAGGAGATGCCGGCCGGCGCAGGATGCGAACCCTCCGCTTCGCGCGGTCGCTCGCGTGCCATCTCCCGCTCGCGTTCGGCGCGCTTCAAGGCATCGTAGATCTTGCTCACGTCTTCCTCACCGTGCACGTACCCGGTTCACTCGACGGTCGATTCGCGCCGCGCCCGCCGCGAGAACCCATATTCGGTCTGCTCGAATTGCCAGTAGCATACGACCGACGTCAATAGCCGAGTTGCCTCAGCCGCTCCCGCGTCGAGCGGTCCACGTCGACGCCCGGAGCCGAAGACACTGGCATATTGCGTCCGAAATCCGACAGCAGGGCTTCCAACGCCCTAGCGCTATTCTCGTTCACCCCGAGTTGATTTCCCAGCAAATTCTTTTTCTCCCCCGGATCGGAGGCCAAGTCATACAGCTCCGTGCTCTCCCGGTCGAGCGCTGCGTCCCGGGTTTCCTTCAGCTTGAAGTGGTCCTGGAACACCGCGCGCGAAACGTAGGTGCCTCCGTCGAAGCGAAAGTATTCGGAATAGACCGGCGACATCGGATCGATCGGGCCGAAGAGGTTTCGCCCGTCCGGATGCGGCAGCTTCAGAGGTAGGCCGAGAACCCCGAAAAGCGTCGGAAAAATGTCGATCAGCATGGCCGGGTCCCGCCGGCGCTGCGGCTCGAGACGCCCCGGTAGATGGAAAATCAGGGGTACGTGGACCACCTCGTCGTAGAGCTGGTTGCCATGCCGCCAGTTGCGGTGCTCGTAGAACTCCTCCCCATGGTCCGCAGTGACCACTAGCAAGGTGCGGTCCAGCAGGTGCAGCCGCCCCAGCTCATCCGCGATTCGCCCCAAAAGGTGGTCGCTGAAGGCGATCGCCCCGTCGTACTGGGCGATCAGGCGGGCCCTGGTCACCTCGTCCAAGGGGGCCGCCGTGTCGAAAATCGACTGAACCCGGGCGGGCGGCTTGGTCGGCGCCCGGTCCTCGTCCCACGCCGGGTCGCGAAACGGGCGGGCGAACGCCGCCGGAGGGTCGTAGGGATCGTGCGGGCCGATCAGGTGCACATACGCGAAAAAGGGCTGGCCGCCGTTCTCCCCGAGCCAGCGGATCACCTCCTCGATGAGGACCTCGTCCCGCCGCGAGTTGCTGGGGTTCGCCTCCGCAGAGCCCTGAAACACCAGAGCGGCCAGATCCGCCTTCACGCCCACCCGTTTCAGCAGGCGTTGCCCGCGCTGGATGACCCGGTACAAATTCGTGAGCTGGACGCCCATGGCGTGCTGGCTCTCGAACTCGTCGAAGCCGCGATCGAAGTGGAACTCGGGCGTGATCCACGGGTTGCCGGAGAACCCCGCCGTGTGAAATCCCTGCGCGCGCATCTTCTCGGCCAGGGTAGGCAGCTCCGGGCCGAGCGCGTCGCGGCTCGAGATCACGCCATGGTGATGTACGTATGTGCCGGTGAGCAGCGAGCTCACCGACGGCTTGGTCCAGCAGGCCTGGGAGACGGCATGCTCGAAGAGGACGCTCTGCTTCGCCAGCCGGTCGAAGTTCGGGCTGGTCGCGCGCTCGTAGCCGTAGGCGCCGAGATGGTCCGCGCGCAGAGTGTCGATCAGAACCACCATCACGTTGAGCGCCGGCGGCGGCTTGCCCGCCGCCACGCCGTGGTCCGCCCCGCCGGAGCGCCCGCCGAGCAGACTCGCGCCGTTCACCACCACCCCAAAAACCAGCACCGCGGCGGCGCTCGCCCGGCCGAACCGCGCAACCCACGGCGAGGCCAGTGCCAGGACCAGCACCGCCACGCCGCTTCCGATCCACGTCTGCCAGCTCTCGAGCTGCGGCAGATAGTCGAAGTTCAGCCAGGGTAGGAGTACGAAGGCGCCGAAGAGTGCGGCGGCGACCGCCGTGGCGCCGCGGCGTGTCCGGCTCGCCCAAGCGGCCAGCGCAAAGATGACGCCGGCCGCCACTCCGTAGGCGACCAGCAGCGTCAGCCGGAGGCGCCAGTCCGGCGGCGCCATGCCACCGGTTGTCAACCGCAGTATCTCGATAGCCTCGCCAAGGAGCCCACCCAGGAGCGCGAACTTCAATACTCTGCCCAACATCGCCTTCTTCGACTTCGCACGGGGCGGCACCTTCCCCCGGGCGATCGCAGGGGCGGCACCGGGGGAAAGGGCGGGACAACCGGGCGCGGTCCCCGCGCGCCCGCGCACCGAGCCCTTCGTCTCAACTCTGGGTCGCGTCCTTCACCGTGCCGAGAACCGGCAGGCTGAGGTGCCGCTCGACATCGCGTTCGAAGCGCAGCGTGCGATTGATGTACTCGAGCCCGAACGCACCGCCCAGGCTCACCGCGAGACCCGAGATGATGGCCAGCAACAGAGGGGCGCGGCGATCATCCGTTCGCGGCAACGGCAGCCCCGGCCGCTGCACGACCTGCACGTTGACCAGCTTCTCTTGGTTCATCGCGTCGCCGATGCGTGCCTCCTGGGCACGCTTCTCGAACAGCTCGAGGGTTGCCTGATGTCGCTTGACCTCTTGGTCGAGGCGGTTGAACTCGATCGCCTTCTGCTTCAGCATGACCAGCCGGCGCCGACTGCGCGCCAGGTCCTCATCGAGAGCGAGCTTGCTGGCGCGCGTGGCGCGCAGCTTGGCTTCGAGATCGAGCAGCTTGCCGAGCTGTGCCTCGTACACGGGGTTCGCAGCGAAGGTTTCGTCCGTCACCACCGTCGGCTCGTCGCGCCTCGCCTTCTGTAGGCGCGAGTTCAGCTCGGCGATCTCTTCGGCGTTGTCGCGAACGTGGCGATCGTTCTCGGTGTACTTGCGGAGCAGTGCCACCCGGTCGACCTGCCGGTCGACGAGGTGCTCGCGCAGCTCTTTCACCACCGGGTTGATCTCCACGTGCTGCGAGCGCTTCATGACGGTCGGCTGATCGGTGAGCTGCTCGCGGATCGCGCGCACCCTCTCCTCGAACGCAGCCACCGAGCTGTTGTTGCTGCGCAGCGTCCCCTCGATCTGCGAAATCGACGTCACCGCGGCCTGAATCTCGGCATCCGGAGCCACCAGGCCCTCCCGGTAGGAGAAATCGCGCAGCGCCTCTTCGGAGCGGTGGACGTTCTGGAGCAGCATCCGGCTCTGCTTCTCGTAGAAGCTGCTCAGGTCCTTTTGGCCGTGCACGATCGCGTGATAGGCGAGGTACTCCTCGATGACTCGGTTGACCACCTGTGCCGCCTGCGACTGGTCGCCGGAGCGGAAGGCGATCTCGATCACGTTCGAGTTGCGGATCGGCGTGATCGACAGGCGCTGCGCGACACGCAGGGCGCGTTCGCCGATGGCCTCGTGATCGTTCGCCGCGTGGGCGATGCTCATCACGTCGCCTCCCGACCTGGCGAGTGCCAGGCCGCGCACGACCTGTTCGAGGAGCTCGCGACTGCGGATGATGTGGACCTCGGAGTTTACGATCGCCTCGTTGAGCTTGATCTCCGACAGGCTGTTGACCTCCGTCGGCTGGATGGTCACGTCGGCCCGATCGCTGACGATCAGCACCTTGCCGCGCGCGACGTACGACTTGCCGCGCGTCACCGTCGCCAGGAGACCGGGAAGCGCGACCGCGATGAAGAGACCCGTGATCAGCCGCCAGCGCTTGAAGAGCACGTGCAGGATTTCGAAGATCTGCTCCTTGGCAGAAGGCCCGCGCACCACGAGATCGTGCCCATTGCCGTTGCCGTTGCCGTTGCCATTCCCGTTGCCGTTGCCGTTCCCGTTGGTGTGGCCGTTGCCGGGAACCTTCGGGCCGTTCGTCACGTGTGCTGCCATAATCTCTCCAAGCTCTCCGGTTACGGCGTCACGCCCACGCCGACTCGAGGAATGGTGGGTAGAAGGCCTCGCACGTACAAGCGCACCACCGCGTTTGCGTCACCGATGAAGTTGCGCGGTACGTAGATCACGTCATTGACCTGGAGAGCGGTCATGTCTGGCGCTCCCGTGTCGATGTTCTTGCTCAGATCGATCCGTGTAAATTCGTAGTTATTATCTTTGATGGTACCGTGCAACACATTATCTGACTGGGCCACTTCCGTGAATCCACCGCGGTCCAGGATGGCCTGCAGCGGCGTCATTCCCTCGCGGTAGATCACCGGTCCGGGCAGGCGCACCTCGCCACCGACGTAGATCTTTCGCGGGCCGACCTCGGCGACGATCACCGAGACAGCCGGGTCGCGGAGGTTCTTGCTCGATGCCTTCTGGATTTCCCCCGCTAGCTCGTCGGCGGTCTTTCCCTGCGCCATGATCTCGCCGGCCTCCTGGATGGCAACCGTTCCGTCCGGTCCCACCGGGATCTTCACGTCGAGCTCCGGATGGTAGAGGAACTTCACGCGCAGGACGTCCCCCGGCTGCAAGCGATAGAGATTCCCGGCCGTGCCCGTGCCGGGAGCGCCCGCCACCGACAGGGGGGGCAACGGCACGATGTTCTCCGGACGGCTCGGACTGCACCCGGCAATCGATGCAATCAGCAACGCCGTACCGACCAGATTGAGGCTGCGGGCGAGCGGCTCACCGCTACCGACCCGTTTTGGGGTTTTTTTCATCATTGGCTCCATTGGTTTCGCTATTCGCCGCCGCGGGCCGCCCCCCCTCTCGCGATCCTCGACGACGCAATCATACACTTCCTGAACGCGCGGCAGCAGATTCGGCCACGCGAAGCGGCCGCGCACCGTGCTCTTCGCCTCGCAGCCGAGCCGCATGGCCAGGGCGGGATCTCGCACGACGCGCAGGACGGCCTTGGCGAGCGAGATCGGATCGTTCTCGGCGAACAACAGCCCGTTGACGCCGTCCTCGATCACGTGGGCGCTGCCGCGCGCCTGGACGACCGGACGGCCGAGCGCCATGTAGTTGAGCACCTTGATGGGAAAACCCGACCACGAGCTGCGAGGACAGATCAGGACGTCGGCCTGCCGCAGATCCCGCGCCGCGGCGGCGAAGGTGGCGACCGGGCGCAACACCACCCCGGCGCGGTTGGCCAACAAGGCGCGCTGGCGGTTCTGCGCATATGCGGCCTTGTGGGTGACGAGAACGAGCCGCGCGCGCGGCTCGGCGGCGCACACTCGATCGAATCCCTCGAGCAGGCAACCCAGGTTCTGATACGGATCGAGGTTGCCCGCGTACATGATCAGCGGCCCGCCCTCGCGCCGAGTTGCCGGCCGTCCGTTGCTCGGAATGTGTCCGATACCGGGGGGAACGGTGACGATCCGGCCGCCGGCGCCCCGCACCGCCAGAAAGGCGGCCAGCCGGTCCGACAGGGCGATCGAGTAGTCGGCCCAGCGCGCGATCCGGTGATCGAGGAAGACGCCGATGCGGCGCGCCAGACGGCGCGCCCAGCCGGAGTAGAAATAGCAGGGCAGCTCGTCCGTCAGAGCGTTGTGCGCGTGGTACACCACCGGGACGCCGGTCAGAAAGCGCACCACGTAGGCGAGCAGCGGGCCCTCGAAGTTGTGGGCGTGGATGACCTGGATGCGCTCGCGGCGGACGACGCGAAGGAGGAGAAGAAGAAGAAAGAAATCGAGAACCACCTTCTGCCACCCGAAGGGTCGCGCCGTCCAAAGGCCGGGCAGCTTTGCAACGCGGTGAATGGCGATGCGCTCGACCGGCACCAGGTGCTGCGCGGTGGGATACGTCACCACGTGCACCGAGTGACCCGCCGCCGCCAGTCCCTCGGCCAGCTCGCGAATCAGAACCTGGGAGCCGCGCAGGCTGGGAAAGGGGCACGCCGCCACCATCGCCACGCGGTACGGATTGGACACTCTCATGCCAGATACCCCAGATCTTCGAGTCGACGACGCAGGCGCTCTTCCTGTTCGTCGTCGTAGACGGACTCGGCGGTCATCGGTTCGTCGACCGCTGCCGCTGCCGCGGGCGCTCCGCTCAGGCATCGCAACGGTCGCCCATCCCAGCCGGAGGGCACCCCCACGCCACAGAGCGCCAGCACGGTGGGCGCCATGTCGGCCATCGCGGCACCGCACAGATGGCCGGGCGCCACCTCGGGACCGGCGAGGATGAACAGCCCGTCCGGGCGGTGGCTGCCGCTCATGCCGCTCAGCTTTCCCGCCGACAGCGCCGATCCGCTCATGCGCTCGACAGCCGCGCCGGCCTGCCCGTAGCTCGGCAGGCAGACGTACGAGTAACCACCGGGCGTCTCGAGATCGAGAATCAGATCCGGCGCCGACTCCACGCAGGCCCCGTCGTACACCTCGTCGCGATGCCGGACCCGCCGCACGACCTTGGTCCCGAGGATCGGGTCTTCCCAGCCGAGCAGCTGCTCGGCAAGGCGCGCGCATGTGCGCTCGTATTCGGAGGCAAGCACCTGCCCACCGGGCTCGCGTCCGGCGACGTTGAGCCAGATCGACGGCGCGTAGTTGAGCTCCTCCGAGAAGGCCTGCGTCCGCCGCCAGTCGATGCCGCCGAAGCGAACGCCGCTCTCCACGGCATTGGCGAGGCGACCGCCGGCGACCCGGAAGCAGGCCGCTTGCCACTGCTCCGGGATGGCCGCCAGCGCCGCCGAACGCAGCGCCCCGGCCCAGCGCGACCGCCGCCCTCTCGGCTGCCAGGCGAGCCAACCGTTCTCCGCCAACCACCGGTTCAGACGCAGCGCCGTGTCACCGGCGCCGCCGAACCCGTGGTCGGAGACGATCAGCACGCGCGCGCCGGGAACCCGCTCCAACAACCGGCCGACCGCGCCGTCCAGCTCCCGATAGACGGTCCGGATCGGATCGCCCAGGCGCGCGGCGGCGGCCGCGTCGAAGCGCGGCGAGGCGGGGTCGTGGAAGCGCCAGAAGTGGTGCGCCACGGTGTCGGACTCCCCGAGCAGGAGCATGAAGCAGTCCCACGCTCGGCGGTCGAGAAGCTCCTGCGCCAGACGCTCCTTGCGCCGAATCGTCTCCAACAGGCTCGCCAGTGCCCGCTCGTGCCAACCGGAGTCGATGCGGAACTCCTGGAAGTCGGCGAAGGGAAACCCGCCCAGGCGCTCGAGCTCGCGGGCGAACTGCGGGGGATGGACGAAGGAGGCGTCGGCTCGCGTCGTCACGGGCGTGTCGAAACCGCTCACCATGTATCCATTGATCGGCTCGGGCGGGTACGTTCCGGGCAACCCCAGTACCGTCACTTGCTTGCCCGCCTCGCTCAGTAGCCGCCACATCGACGGGGCCTTGCGAAACGTCGCGTTGACGAAGCGCACCCGGTACGAACCGGGATCGCGGCGGGTGAAGTCGAACACGCCGTGGCGGCCCGGGTTGACGCCCGTCATGAAGGTCGTCCAGCTCGGAAACGTCGCCGGCGGCACGGTCGAGGCGAGGCGCCCGTACGCTCCTTCCCGCATCAATCGGGCCAGGTGCGGAAGCTCGCCGCTCGACGCCCAAGGCTCGACCAGGTCGAGCGTGGCGCCGTCAAGCCCGAGGATCAGAAGCATGCTTCCTCTGCGCGCCGAGGGTTTGTCGCGGCCCGTGCTCCGCGATGCGTACCCGCATGCGCTCCAGCTCGGCGAGCATATCGGCAACTCGGCCGCTCTCCCCGCCCGCGACGTTTCGGCTCTCGTTCGGGTCCTGCACCAGATTGTAGAGCTCGGTCGGCGCCAGCCCACGGGGGTTCCCGGGGTTGGCGATGATGAGCTTCCAGTCGCCCGATCGGATCGAGGTCAGACGGTTGCCCTCCAGATCCTCCTCGGCGATCAGCGGCTCGTCGACGCGGGCGCTGAAGAGGTCCACACCGAGGAACGGCTCCGGGCGCGGCAGGCCCGCCGCGGCGAACAATGTCGGCGCGATATCGATGCTGCGGGCCAGATCGGTCCGTTGGCTGCCGCCGTCGGACGACCCGGTCCGCTTGATCGCCAGCGGAACGTGCACCTGCTCCTGATACAGAGCCGTGCCGTGCCACCATCCGCCGTGCTCGTGGAATTCCTCGCCGTGGTCGGCCGTGAACGCGATCACGCTCCGATCATAGAGTCCGTCCTTGCGCAACCGCTCGACCAGCTGCTTCAGGTAGCCGTCCAGGTAGTGTACGCCCTCCATATAAGAGTGATGCAGCTCCTGCGCGCGCTCCGGCGGCGGAGACGGGGTCATCACCCGCGCCACCCCGTGCCCGTTGTAGGGGATCTCGAAGTAGGGATCGTGCGGGTCCATGTAGTGCACCAAGAGAAAAAAGGGCTGTGGCGGCCGCTGGTCCAACCACTTCTGCAGATGGCGATCGACGACGGCCGCGTCCTGATAGTAGTGTTCGTAGTACATGCGGTTGGACAGGAAGCGTTCGCGTCCGACGCGCAGGCCTTTGTAAATGGCGAGCTTGGTCGCCGAATCCGTCGCCCAGAAGTAGAAGCTCGGCTCCAGGTAGTGGAACTCGTCGAAGCCCTGCTGAAAGTTGAAGACCGGGGCTACGTTGATGTTCGTGGTGAACCCCGCGGTCCAGTACCCCTGCGCCTTCAACGCCTCGGCGATGGTGAGCACGCTGTCGGGCAGGAAGTCCATCTTGTGCACGGTGCCGTGAACCGAGGGATAGACACCGGTCAGGATGGTGGCAATCGAGGGTCGCGTCCACGACGCTTGCGAATAGGTGTGATCGAAGACCACGCCGTCCTTCGCCAGCGCGGCGAAGCCGCCGGCGGCAGCCGGCTGCGTACCGGTCCAATCGACAGCGTCGGAGCGCAGCGTGTCGGCGATGATCAAAATGACGTTCGGCTTTCCCGCCGCCGCAGCGTCGACCTTCCGTGCGATGCGTTCCTCCCCCTTGCCGATCGCGAGGCCGATGGCGCCCGACACCGCAAACAGGATCACCAGGAGGCCCGCTAGCGCGACCATCCCCGCGGCCCGATAACAAGCATGGAGCAAGGCGACCGCGACCAGCGCGACCAGCAGGGCACCGACGAACAATAGGACGTGGGTGACGATGCCCGCCGCGGAGAACGTGACGAGCTCCTCGCCGAAGATGCGCTGGTTGACGTGGTAGCGCCCGATCGCGAAGGCGGGGACGACCACCGCCGATCCGACCGCCACTTCGGCGAGCCGCTGCCCGTCCGCCTGCCCGAGGCGCACCACCTGCCACAGGACCGCTGCACCGAGGCCGACTCCCGCACCGAGGAGGCCATAGGCGACCACGGCGAACAGGAACAGCCAATACTCATCCGCCGCCGCGGAGGTGAACGTCACGAGCAGCGCTTCGGCGATACCGACCAGCGCTCCTCCCAGCGCACCCGCGAGAACCGCAGCCACGAATCCCTTGATGAGTTTCAACGAACGTCCTTCCTCTGTTCCTTCGACCGGTGAAATCCCGTTTTCAGCGCCGCCGCGCTTTCGTCCGCACCGCGTAGCTCCGCCCTCTCCATCCCGAGCCCTTCGTCCCACTTTCGCCCTTTTTCCCTGCCGCCGGCGCAACGCGCGCCGGTGGCAAGCGCCCCGCGACGTTCGCGCGGCGCTTCAACGGCCGACGGCCACGGGCGCCCTCCGCCGATATCGATCACTCACTTTGCAAGTCTCCGGAAGATCCCACCGTTCGGCGCCCTAGCAGTCCGCGTGCTCCAGAAGATCGACCGGCACGCTCACCTCGGTGCGGCGCCTCAAAAGCTCCATCAGAACCTGTACGCGGCAGCGACCGCTCACGTGTCCCCGCACGATGCCGACGAGACCACCCAGCGGACCGCGCTTCACGCGCACCTGGTCCCCTTCCTGGAAGGTCGGAAGGGCCTGAACGAGTCCGCACGGCCCGCATCGTTCCTGCAGAAAATCAATCACGCCCCGATCGACGGCGTTCGGCACGTCGCCGAAGGCGACGAAGCTGCGGACCCCCGGCGTCCAGCTCACCCGCGTGTACTGGGTCAACAGGTCGATGTGCGCGAACAGATACCCGGGGAACAGCGCACTGACGACCGGCTCGCCGCGGGTGCCCGTCTCCAGGATGCGTGGCAGGAAGGTCTCCACGTCGCGCCGGACGAGCTGTTCCTGCGCATACTCCTCGCGCCGGGGCTTCGTTCTCACCACGTACCATTGTCGAGCGTCGTGCATTTGCGTCCGTCTCTCTTCCGCTCTACTCCGCCATCGCGGCGATGCGCTCGTCCTCGCGCAGCAGTTGCTGCAGCTGTTTGCCGACCTGGTGCGCATTGTCACGGCTGGTCAGGTCGCCGATCATCACGCGCCAGACGGAGTGACCGCGGCCGAAGTCGGACCGCGCCACCTTGACGTCGAAGCCGTGCCGGCGAATCGCCGAACCGATGTCCCGCGCCCGGCTCTCGATCGGCGTCGACAGCAGCAGTAGGGCGTACCGTCCGTCCGCTTGCTGGAGCAGCGCCAGACCTTCGTCCAGTTGCGGCAGCCGCAACTCCTGGCCGATCGAGATGATGTCGATGTCGCGGATCGACGGGTTGGCCATCTTCATCAGGTCGAGGATCGTGGGGCTCGCCTGACCGTAGGTGCGGCTGGCGATCTGGGAAACGGAGTCCCCCGGTCGCACCATCACGTGGTCGTAGCGGGACAAGGCGACCCGCAGCTCGCCGTTCCCCTGCTGTCGCACCGCATCGCCGCCCTCTTCCGGCAGCGGCGGCTTTGCCGGCTCATCCGAAGCCACGTCTACCGGATCCCCACGCGGAGGTTCGAGCGCCGCCAGACGCGGCGCCGTCTGCGTGTGCTTCTCGCGGGCGGCTTCGTCCTCGGCAGGCGCGGCCGGTGCCGGCGCGCGGTCGGCTCGTGCCGCGTCCGCCGTCTGCGCGATCGTGTCCGGCGGCGCAATCGCATCCTTCACGGTCGCCGCGTCCATGCCCGCCGGCCGGCGCTCCGCGACCCCGGCCTGCGCCTCGCCGACTTCGGGAAGCGGTGCGTCGACGGCCGGTTGCTGATCCTCGGAGCCCTCCGCCACAGCCATCCCGCCCCTCAGATCGACCCCGACTCTCTGCCGCGGCTCGCCCCTTCGCGTATCCACGGCGACGCCACCGGGCACATCGACCTCGGTGCTGCTCTTCGGTTCGCCGAGCGCATTCCGGACCGGCGGCACCGCGTCGTCCACCCGCCGGGCGGGCGGGCGGCTCTCAACCGCAGGCTGGCGCTCGGCCGCCGGCAGCGACTCCTCGCCGACATCGCCGCCTTCCATGGCCCGGGCGCGGGGAATCGCCTCGTGCACCGGCGGGATCGGCTCCGCTCTCTGCGCCATCTCGGCACGCACGCCGGGCGGAACCACCTCGAGATCACGCCGCGCGGACGTCTCCCGACCCACGAACGCGACGTTGCCCCGCAACAGGCTGCGGCCGACCGACAGAAGGCCGATCAGAATCGCGACTGCGACGACCGCGACGACGCCCAGCTGGGAGACGCTGCGGCCGCGCGGCATGGTATCGATCGCGACCGGCACCGGCGCCTCGACGGTCCCGTTCGAGGTGTCGCGCGACTCGACCGATAGCAGATCCGCAGCCGCCTCGTTCACGACGTCCGCGCCGATCCGCTTCTTGCCGAGCGCGTATCCGATCACCAGCGCATTGTCGCAGACGATGTTGACGAGACGGGGAATGCCCGTCGAAATCTCGAAGATACGCTCCTCCGCGTCGCGCGAGAAAAGCTTCGGATCGGCGGAGCCGGCGGCGGTCAGGCGCGACTGGACGTACTCGGAGAGCTCTTCCCGCGTCAGCGGCAGGAGACGGCAGTTGACCGCCACCCGCTGACGCAGCTGGCGCAGCCCCGGGTTGCCGATCTTCTGCCCCAGCTCGGGCTGCCCGGAGAGAACGATCTGAAGGATCTTCTCCTTCGCCGTCTCCAGGTTGGACAGCAGGCGCAGATCCTCGAGCACGGAAAAGTCGAGGTCCTGCGCCTCGTCGATCAGCAACGCGACATTGCGTCCCTGCCGCAGCTCGTCGAGCAGGAAGGCGTTCAGCCGTTGCAGCATGTAGAGGCGCTTCCCATTTTGCACCGGCAGGTCGAACTCGCCGAAGATGTACTCGAGGATCTCGTCGAAGCTGACGTTGGTGTTGAAGATGAACACCGTGCGCGTCGAGTTGTCGAGATCGTCGAGGAGCTTCTTCAGCAGCGTCGTCTTGCCGGTGCCGGCTTCGCCGATCAGGGTGATGAATCCCTTGCGCTGCGTAATGCCGTAGTTCAGCGAGGCCAGGGCCTCGCGATAGCGCGCGTTGAGATAGAGGAACTTCGGATCGGCCGTTACATTGAACGGCCGCTCGCGCAGCTGGTAGAAATCACAATACATCGGCCCTCACCTGCGGGAGTCGGCGGCCGCTTCCCGCTCGCAGGCGCGTGCTGGCGTGGCCCCTCCGGTCATGGCGTCCCTGGCGCGTCATTCAGTGCGGCCGTCCGTTCTGTCGAAAGTCGTCCGCCCGCAGCCCATGCGCCTTGATCTTGCGGTGCAGCGTGGCCTGGTCGACCGAGGCGTGTCGCGCGCAGCGCGAGATGCCGCCGTGGTAGTGCGCCAGAAGCTGGGAGAGGTACTCGAACTCGGCTTCCTTGAGGAAATCGCGCAGCGGCTTCTGGAACTGGGTACCCGGCTCGCGCTTGCCGTTCGGGCTGCCGTCCACAGGCACGTCCACCTCGCGAATCGCGTCGCCCTTCGCACGCAGCACCGCGCGTTCCATCGCGTTCGACAGCTCGCGGATGTTGCCCGGCCAATCGTACGAGATCAATTGCTGCAGCGCCCGCTCGGTGAGGCGGTTCAGCCCCTTCTCGCGCGCCAGCGCGCTGTTGCGCAGGAACTCGGCGGCGAGAAGAGGGATGTCCTCGCGGCGCTCGCGCAGAGGAGGCAACTGCACCGGGACGACGTTGATGCGGTAGTAGAAGTCCTCGCGGACGCGTCCCTCGCGAACCGCCACCGCCAGGTCCCGGTTGGTCGCGGCCACCACCCGCATGTCGACGGCGACGCGGCGATTGCCGCCCAGCCGCTCGATCATTCGCTCCTCGAGAACCCGCAGCAGCTTCGCCTGCGTCGGCAGAGAGATGCTCTCCACCTCGTCGAGGAAGAGGGTTCCGCCGTTGGCCAGCTCGATCTTGCCGACGCGGTCCTGCACCGCTCCCGTGAAGGCTCCGCGCTCGTAGCCGAACAGCTCGCTCTCCTGCAGCGTCTCGGGAATGGCGGCGCAGTTGATCGCGACGAAACGCCCCGCCCGCCGCTTGCCCTGGTAGTGGATCGCGCGGGCGGCGAGCTCCTTGCCGGTGCCCGATTCCCCGGTGATCAAGACGGTCACGTCGTTGTTGGCGAGCATCTCGATGGTGGCGAACACCTCGCGCATGACCGGGTTGCGGCTCACCATGTTGGCGAAGCGATCCGCCAGCTGGCGGCGCAGGTACTCGATCTCGTCGATCAGCCGCCGTCGCTCCAGCGCCTTTTGCGTGGCGAGCAAAAGCTCCTCGGGCTGGAAGGGCTTGGTGATGTAGTCGACCGCGCCCTGCCGCATCGCCTCGACGGCGTTCTTGATGCTGCCGTAGCCGGTGATCATGATGACGTCGACTTCCGGCCAGTGCTCGCGAATGTCGCGCGTCAGGGCGATGCCGTCGCCGCCGCCGATGCGCACGTCGACGAGTGCCAGCGCATAGCCGCGCTCCGCCAGACGGCGCATGGCATCCGGCACGCTGGCGGCGCAGTCGACCCGAACCGGCTGCGAGGCGAACAGCGACTCCAGCTCGTCCCGGATCAAGGCGTCGTCGTCGACGACCAGTACTCTGGGCTCAATGGCTTGCATGAATCGCCTTCGGAGAGGGGAGGATGATGGAGCAAGTGAGCGATCCGTCGCCAACCTCGCGGCGAATCTCGCCTCCCTGCTGCTCGATGAGCCGAGTCGCCACCGCCAACGCCAGATCGCCGTCCGCCGAGCCACTCGCGGCGGGCGCCAGCTCCGAGCGGACGCAGAGCTCCACGCGGTCCAGAGATTCCTGCTGATTCACCTCCATTGACGTTCGCAGCGCCGCTTCCCAGTCTCGTCCGAACGCGCGCCCGAGCAGCTGGAAGCTGCGGGAGAGAACCCGCGAGTCCACCAGCAGCTTGATCTTCGGAAGCTCCCCGACGTCCACCTCGCCGCCGTAGGCGCGCACCTGGCTCAGCAGGCTCTCCGCTACCCGAACGGCATCGATCGGGCCCAGCTCGACGTCCACCGGCGTCACGTAGTCGAACAGCAGCTCCAGCAAGTGCTCCAAGTCCTCCAGCGTGGTCTGCAGTCTCTCCGCGTGCGCACCCAGGTTGTCGCGCGACACCCGGGCGAGGTGGTGCATCCGCTGCAGCAGATTCCCCAGCGCGTGCTCCGCGTCGCTCAGAATCTCCGGGCGAATCGCAACCAGCTGCTCGCCGTGCTGCCGTTCGAGGCTCTCCGGCTCTTGCGCGGTCTCTAACAAGGCGCTCCCATCCCTCTCGTCGTACCCTTGTGGCTCATTTTTCTTTGTCTGCGGATCTGATGCCTGACGAAATGCGAGTGATTTTAAACGCATGGAGGGCCAGAACGGTTGTTTAGCAGCAGCACCCGATCTGGCAATTCCGCGCGACAACACCGCATCCGTGCAATGGCATACGCACGAGGTAACATGCCCCGATAAACTTTTTCAAGAAGTATTTTGGCAGCGCGAAGGGGCCGGCGATGAATTCGCCTTCGTCCGGGCAAGGGCCGCAAGGTTCGCCAAAAGGATTGACATTGTTGCGCAAATCCCGGTATGTGCAAAATTGCGCAGTCCGATTGACTGGGGCAGGTTGAGAGGGGTTGGAGGTTGAGCTTGGCGCTGCATCGCATCTTCGTGGTCGACGACTCGCCAGCGATCCGGGAGACGCTGGGAATTCTCCTTGGCGGGGAATACGAAGTCCAGGCGATGACGGTCGCCGAGTCGGCGGCGCGATTGGGACGCGAAGCGCGCATCCCGGCCGCCATCATCGCCGCTGCAAGCGACGGCGCACGGCAGGCGATACAGCAGCTGCCGGCGCGGGTTCCGGTGCTGTGGCTGGTCGAGGAGCGACAGACACCGCTGGAGGCGGAGTGGCTGGAGGACGAGCTGCTCACGCGGCGCTTCTCGCCGCACGAGCTGCGCCGGCGCGTCGAAGCTCTGATCTCCAAGCCGTGCCCGGAGCCAGTCGACCCGCGGCTTCGCCAACGGCTGCACCCGCCCTATCTGACGCCTGAGGTCTCGCGGGTCGTGGCCGAGGCGCTCGCCAACGACCTTCCCCTTTTCCTGTGCGGGGAGCCGGGAACGGGGAAGCGCTCGGTGGCCCGCGTGATCCATGCGGTGCGCGGTGGCGGCCCGTTCCGGGTCGTCGGGGCGGCGGGCTTCCCCGGCGACGCTCTGGCGTCGGACGGCCTGCACCACGGAACCCTTTTCATCGACAGCGTCGATCAGCTCGGCGAGCAGGCCCAGCTGCGTCTCCTCGCGCTGCTGGAGCCGAACGGCATGCTGCGAGTGTCGTCGGGAACCCGTCTGCGGCTCATCACGGCAGCAACGCGCGACCTTGCCGAAACGCTCGACCGACCATCCTTCTCGCGCGAGCTCTACTATCGGCTCACGGTTCTCAGAGCCCGCTTCCCGCCGCTCCGGGACCGCGGCGGCGACATTCCGAAGATCGTCCACCTGATGACCGCCGATCTCGCTCGCTGGCTGGACCTGCCGCCCCTTCCGTTCACGCCGCGCGCCCTGGATCGGCTGTCCAAGTACCTCTGGTTCGGCAACCTCGCCGAGCTCGAGTCGGTTCTGGCGCGCACCCTCTCGATTCGACGGCACGGAGTGATCGACGCGGACGATCTGATCTTCGAAACCACCCGCCTGCTGCCGAGGGAGACGGCGGCCGGGAAGGGACCGCCGGCGCCGTCGCTGGGGGAAGTGACGCGGCAGACCCTCGACCTGATCATCAACGAGCTCGCGCACGAGTTCAAAAATCCGCTGGTGACGATCAAGACGTTTGCGCAGCATCTGCGGCGGGCCCTGCAGGACGGCGGCGATCAGGAACAGGCGGCGCTCCTCACCGGCCAGGCCGTCGATCAGATCGACGGAGCGCTCGAGAATCTCCTGCAGTTCACGCGCTTCGATGCGCCGGCCCGCCAACCGCTCTCCCTGCACTCGCTGATGGCACCGATCGCGGCGCAGCTCGCACCCGTGCTGGAGGCGCGCGGCGGCCGTCTGAGCTACGAGCCACCGCCTCCCGTCACCATCCTGGCCGATCCGGAGCAGACCTCGTACGCTCTCGCCAACCTGCTGCGCGCGCTCTCGCGCGACGTCGGCTCGAACCAGTCGCTCTCTGTCCACTATCGACATCCCGCCAGCATCGAGATCCAACTGCCGGACGGCGCCGACCCGATGGGCGGGCGCCTGGCGGCCTATCTCGACGACGTCGCGGCGCCGGTTCCGGCGCAGCCTCTGGGCATGGCGATCGCCAGCGTCGTTCTCGAACGCAACGGCGCCAAGCTGGCGGTCGAGCGCGAGGCGGGACCCAACACCGTCACCATCCATTTCGCCATGGGGGAGGACGAGGAGGAAGTGGTTGCCGGCAATGGAAAACCCTCGCATACTGATCGTTGACGACGAGCCGACCGTTCGCGAGTCGATTCGCATGATCCTCAAGGATCGTGCCGAAGTCGTGCCCGCGACGTCCGGTGAAGCCGCTCTGCGGCTCATTTCTGAGGACCGTTTCGACGTCGTCCTCCTGGACATCCTGATGCCCGGGATCGACGGCCTCGAGGTCTTGGAGAGGATCCGCGAGCAGACGCAGATCCCGCAGGTGATCATGCTCACCGCCACCAAGACCGTGAAGACCGCCGTTCGGGCGATGAAGCTCGGCGCGTTCGACTACATCACCAAGCCGTTCGACGTCGACGAGTTGTTGGTGATCGTCGAGCGCGCCATGCAGTCGGCGGCTCTGCTTCAGGAAGTCGAGACGCTGCGCTCGGAGGTCGGCAGGCGCTACAGCTTCGACAACGTCATCGGCGTCTCGCCCAAGATGCAGACGGTGCTCAAGACCGTGAGCATGGTCGCCCCGCTCAAGACCACGGTCCTGCTCACCGGGGAGAGCGGCACCGGCAAGGAAGTGATCGCCAAGGCCGTCCACTACAACAGCCCGCGCGCCGAACGCCCGATGGTCGCGATCAACTGCGCCGCCATCCCGGAGAATCTGCTCGAGAGCGAGCTCTTCGGTCACGAGCGAGGGGCCTTCACCGACGCGCACGCCCGCAAGCTCGGCCACTTCGAGCGCGCCCATCGGGGGACGATCTTCCTCGACGAGATCGGCGAGATGAACCCGGCGACACAGGCGAAGCTGCTGCGGGTCATCGAGCAGGGATGCCTGACACGGGTGGGGGGCTCGCAGACCATCACCGTCGACGTGCGCGTCATCGCCGCCACCAATCGCGATCTCGACAAGGGCATGGAGGACGGAACGTTCCGCCAGGACCTGTACTTCCGCTTGAACGTGGTCGCGATCCATCTGCCGCCGCTGCGCGATCGGCCCGAGGACCTCGCCCTGCTGATCCGCCACTTCCTGCGCCAGAAATCGACCGATCTCGGGCTGCCGGAGAAGAGCTTCACCCGCGAGGCGCTCGATATCCTGATGGCTTACGCCTGGCCGGGCAACGTGCGCGAGCTCGAGAACGTCGTCGAGCGTGCCCTGGTCCTCTCCACTCTCCCGGTCCTCGGCCCCGACGACCTGCCCGGTCACCTGACGCTGTCGACGGCCGCACCGATCAAGCGCGACATCGCGCCCCAAGGGCTCAGCAGCAACCGGACCCTGAGCGACGCCGTCGACGAGCTCGAGCACGGTCTCATCCTGAGCGCCCTCGCCCAAGCCGACCACAATCAGACACGCGCCGCGCAGATCCTCGGAACCACGCGGCGCATCCTGAAGTACAAAATGGACAAGCTCGGCATCGAGGGCACGGAACAGCAGGCGGATTAGGGACCTGAGTCAAACGCACGGAACGGGTTGCAACTCCGACTCGATGGCGTAGAGCCCGGCATCAAAGGTTGAAGCGCTGCGCGCTTGGCTGGCGCGCCCGCGAGCACCGGCCATCGAACTCGACGTCATCTCGGCACCGCCGAAGGTGACTTCACCGTCGCTCCGCGACGGGAGCGATGCGCATTTTCCCGGCGTTGCGCCACTATTGCACCGCCCCCGGGCAGCACCGACCTCACCGCGAATCTCTCGGGCTCGCCGAACCTGTGGACCCGAGTCTCCTGGCACGGGGACGGCTCCGACTGCGATCGAGAGCGCGACCGCACCGTCGTCCCACCGTCACAGTCCTGGACAAACCGTACAGGATTGAACACTCGGCGCCTGCGTTTCACCATCCACAGCGCTCTCCCAACATTACCCTGTGCGACAATATCCTGCATAATTCCAAGTGGTTAGCACAGATGATCGAATCACTCTCTACGTTGCCGCCGGATTGGCCTGTGCTGTGCTTACTGAGGTCGTCTCCGTTGCTGCGAGAGGTCTATGGAAAATATCGATGATCGGGCGTCTCTCCTCATAGTCGATGACGAAAGAGGGCCGACGGAATCCCTGCGGATGATCTTCAAGCCGCAGTACGAGGTTTTCACGGCGCCCGCGGGCGACCAGGCACTACAGATTCTCCACTCGACACCGATCGACGTCGTGACTCTGGACCTGCGCATGCCGGGCATGCCGGGGGTCGAGGTCATGGAGCACATCAAGCGCCACGACCCGGACATCGAGGTGATCGTCGTCACCGGGTACGCATCACTGGATTCGGCCATCCGCGGCCTGCGCCACCGGGTCTTCGACTACGTCACCAAGCCCTTCGACGTCCCTCAGATGTGCGACCTGGTGCAGCGCGCCGTCGCGCGGCGACGCGCCGCTCTGCGGGCGCGTCGCATCAAGGACGACTTCCTGGCCAACCTGTCACACGAGCTGCGCACCCCTCTCAGCGCCATCATCGGCTACAACTCCATCCTCATCGAGGAGCTGCACCACCGCCTCAACGAGGATCAGCGCAGCGCGTTCGACCGCATCCAGGCGAACTCGCAGCGGCTCCTCAACCTGATCGAGACGGTGCTCCTCCTCAACTCGCTCGACGCTGGCGAGCTCGAGCTCGCTGTCTCCACGTTCGACGTACGCGAGATCCTGCAACGTGCGGCGCGCCATTTCGCTCCCGCTGCCCGGCGCCGCGGTCTGGACCTGTCGTTCGTCGACGACCCGAGCCCGCTCTGGGTGCATACCGACGAGCACAAGCTGGAGCGTGTTCTGTGGGCGCTGGTCGACAACGCCATCAAGTTCACCTTGCGCGGCTCCATCTCGCTCGCCGCCGCCGCCACCGGCGACGGCAGCTCGTTCGAGGTCGCGGTCCGCGACACCGGCATCGGCATCGAGCACGACAACGTCGAAGACCTGATCGAGGGAGCCGCGCGCTCCGCCGTCGAGCCGGAGGACCGCGTCCCCGGGCTCGGTCTGGGGCTGCGTATGGCAACCCGTCTGACGGAGTTTCTCGGCGGTCATCTGCGGGTTCAGCACGCCAGTGGTGCGGGGACGCAGTTCACCATCGCACTGCCGGTCTACGCCGGTCACGGCCCGGGCGTGCAGCACTAGGAGCGTGCCCATGGCGAACGACTTCCTCCTCTGCCGGCCGTGCGGCGTACTCTTTCCCCTCCCCGTTCAACCCTCGGGTGGAATCGATCACGAGATGCAAGAGCGCGACCTAGACCTCGAGGACTTTCTCGCCCAGCACGAGAGCCACGCCTTGGAGCACGCGACGCGCAGCGCTTTTCCCGCCGTTCACGATCGGCCGGTTTGGGATCCGATGGCGACGTCCTGGTTTCGCGTCTGTACGGCCAGAGACGAGTTGGTCGTCTGTCTGCGGCGCTCATCGATCGAGGAACCGCGCGTCGGGCACCTCCAGCGGGGCGCCCAGTTCGAGGAGTCGTACTCCGTCGAAGTGGACGAGCGGCTTCTGCGCATGGCGCTGGACCGCCATTTCTACCCGTTGGCCCTGCCCTCGACGAAGCTCGAGAAGTTCGTCGTCGCCGTGCGGGACCTGATTCGGGAGCTCGACCCGGCGACCATCGAGACGAGCTTCGACGACGCCGAGTACGCGGACGCCGGAATCGCGCCTTTCCCCGACGCCCTCTGCGGTCGGCTGCTGTCGCGTTGCACGTCGATCTTCGACGGCTACGAGCTGGACCACGTCGGCGCCTTCGTGAAGGCGAACCGAGCCGAAGATGGGGTCCTCGCACTACGGGTTCATCGGCACGTCGACGTGGCACCCTAGCTCTCGCTTCCGCGGAGCCGGAGCCGACCCGGCCGGCAGTCGCCTTGACTCGCCGATACCCCCCCTTTATTAAGGCAACAGGCCTTCACCCCAGGGTTCGGCGATGCGCGACGTCACGGAGATCGACGTTGTCTGCGGGCAACTCGGCAACATCGACTCGCTGACGCGAGCCGCCCTCGAGACCGCCCTCTGCGGCCGACCGATCGATTTCGAGCAGGCCTGTCACCTCATCAGCCTGCCGTCCGAATCGCTCCCCGTCCTCCTGGCCGTCGCCGGACGCGTGCGAACGCTGCGCAAGGGGCGGGTGGTGACATACTCCCCCAAAGTCTTCCTGCCGATCACCAATCTCTGCCTCGACCGCTGCGACTACTGCACCTTTCGGAAGGACCCCGCTTCTCCCGATGCCTGGACGATGCTCCCGGAGGAGGTGCGCAGCTGCTGCCTCAAGGGGCGGCGACTGGGCTGCATCGAGGCCCTGATGTGCCTGGGCGACAAGCCGGAGCGCGGCATTCGCTCCTATCGTCGTACCCTCGAGGTTCTGGGCCACGACGGCACCATCGAGTACGTCGCCGCGTGCTGCGAGATCGCCCTGGAGGAGGGGCTCTTGCCGCACACGAACGCCGGCGTGATGACGCGCCAGGAGATGGAGCTCCTGCGGCCGGTCAACGTGAGCCTCGGCCTGATGCTCGAGAACGTCAGTCCGCGCCTGCGCGAGCGCGGCCAGGCCCATCAGAGCGCGCCGGACAAGGACCCCGAGCGCAGGCTGCAGATGATGCGCGAGGCCGGGGAGCTGCGGATCCCGTTCACCACCGGCATTCTCCTCGGTATTGGCGAGACGCCGGTCGAGCGGATTGCCAGCCTGCGCGCCATCGGCGACCTGCATCTCGCGCACGGCCACATCCAGGAGATCATCGTTCAGAATTTCCGCGCCAAGCCGTCGACTCGAATGGCGACCCGTCCGGAGCCCGAGAGCTACGACGTCGCGCGCACCGTGGCCGTGGCGCGCCTGATGCTGCCGGACATGAACATCCAGGCTCCCCCCAATCTCAACCCGCACGACCACCGCCTGCTGCTTGCGGCCGGAATCAACGACTGGGGGGGGATCTCGCCGCTGACACTGGATTTCGTCAACCCGGAGGCCCCCTGGCCGCATCTCCCGATTCTGGCGGAAACGTGTCGCGGCGAAGGGTTCACGTTGGCGCCTCGACTGCCGCTGTACCACGAATACGTCGAGCGCCCGGAGTTTTTGCGATCCCACCCTGCGCGACCGACTGGCCGGGGTATCGACCGCGAGAGGAGTGTGTTATGCCGAATCCCATGCGTGATCTCGTCTGTGATCCGCGCCCGTTGGATCAGCTCTTGCGCCGATCCACTCCGGTCACGGCGACGATCCTGGATCGAGCGCTGGCCGGAGAAGAGCTCAGCGTCGACGAGGGGATCCACCTCCTGCGGGTCGAGGGGGACGACCTGGCGGCGCTGATTCGCGCCGCCGACCGAGTGCGTTCCGACGACGTCGGCGACGAGGTCAGCTACGTCGTCAACCGCAACATCAACTGGACCAACGTCTGCTTCGTCGGCTGCCAGTTCTGCGCCTTCGCGCGCCACCGCAAGGATGCCGACGCGTACAACCATTCGATCGACGACGTGATGGTGAAGGTGAAGGACGCGGTCGACCGCGGCGCCAGCGAAGTGTGCATGCAGGGCGGCATCAACCCCGATACCGATCCGTTCTTCTACCGCGACTTGCTCGTCGCCATCAAAGCGAGGTTCCCGCACCTCCACATTCACGCCTTCTCGCCGATGGAAATCATGTACGGGGCGCGGCGCACCAACATGTCGTACCGCGATTACCTGACGATGCTGCGCGACGCCGGCCTGGGCACCATCCCGGGGACTGCCGCCGAGATTCTCGACGACGAGGTGCGTGAGATTCTGAGCCACAAGAAGGTCGACGTCCGAACCTGGGTCGACATCATCGCCACCGCGCACGAGCTGGGAATCCGCAGCAGTTCGACCGTGATGTACGGGCACATCGAGACGCCCGAGCACATCGCCCGTCACACCGCCCTGATTCGCGACCTGCAGAAGAGAACCGGCGGCTTCACGGAGTTCGTTCCGCTGCGCTTCATCCACACGTACACCACGCTCTACCAGAAGGGACTGGTCGATCCGCCGCCCACCGGCGCGGTCGACTTTCGCCTGTACGCCTTCTCGCGCCTCATGCTGCGCGGCTGGATCGACAACCTGCAGACCGCCTGGGTGAAGCTCGGGCTGGAGCTGGCGCAACTCACGCTGCTGGCGGGGTGCAACGACTTCGGCGGGACGCTCATGGAGGAATCCATCTCCAAGTCGGCTGGTGCCGACGCAGGAGAGTATCTTCCCGAGTCCGCGATCCGAGAGCTGATCGAGGGGGTGGGCCGCATTCCCGTGGAGCGGACGACGACGTATGGCAGAATCTCCTCGAAGGGCACGCGTCAACCGGATCACGGTGCTGGCTGGAGGAGTGGGGGCAGCGCGGTTTCTCCGGGGTCTCTGCTCGCTTCTTGATCCACGGCACGTCACGGTCATCGTCAACACGGCCGACGACGACGTGTTCTTCGGGCTGCACGTGTCACCGGACGTCGATACGGTGACCTATACGCTGGCGAAACGCGTCGACGCCAAGCACGGCTGGGGTCTGGCAGGCGACACGTTCTCCTGCCTGCGGGCGTTGCGCCGCTACTATCGCGAGACCTGGTTCCAGCTCGGCGACTCCGACCTCGCCACCCACATCTATCGCACCGACGCGCTGCAGCGCGGCCGATCGCTGTCGCAGATCACCGCGGACATCGCCGCGCGGCACGGCGTCCGGGCCCGCATCCTGCCTATGAGCGACGACTCGGTGCGCACCGTGATCGAGGTCTCGGGCGCCGGCCCACTGCCCTTCCAGCAATACCTGGTCAGGCGGCGCGGCCGCGGTGCGGTTCGAGCGGTGCACTTCACCGGCATCGACTCGGCGCGCCCGGCACCCGGCGTTCTGGACGGTATTCGACGTGCCGACGCGATCATTCTTCCTCCCAGCAATCCACTGGTCAGCATCGAGCCGATCCTGGCGTTGCCCGGTGTCCGCGCCGCACTGCGGCGCGCCCGGGCGCGCGTCGCCGCAGTCAGCCCTCTGGTACGCGGGCTGCCGATCAAGGGACCGCTGGATCGGATGCTACGCGGGCTCGGGCACGAGGCATCCGCCGTCGGCGTCGCCGAGCGCTATCGCGACCTCGTCGACGTCTTCGTGCTCGACCGTCGGGACGCCGCCCTGGCGCCGAGGATCGCCGCCCTCGGCATGAGGCCGCTCGTCACCGACACGATCATGCGGACACCGGCGCGCTCGCGAGCCCTGGCGGCCGCGGTTCTGCGGGAGGTGACGAAATGACCCTTTCGATTCTGCCGATCCGCCACGTCCCCCTGCTCCGCGCCGGAGACGATCTGGCCAACCTGCTCTTCTCCGCCCTGGACGACGACGGCATGGCGCTCGCCGACGGCGACATCCTCGTCGTCTGCCAGAAGGTGGTCTCCAAGTCCGAGGGCCGCCTGGTCGACCTCCGCACCGTCACTCCCTCCAGCTTCGCCGAGAAGCTGGCGGCGACCTCCGCCGGCAAAGACCCCCGTGTCCTGGAGCTCATCTTGCGCGAGACCAACCGCGTAGTGCGGATGGACTCGGGTCATTTGATCGTCGAGACCGGTCCGGGTTGGGTCTGCGCGAACGCCGGAGTCGACGAATCGAACAGCGGCGACCCGCATCTCGTCGTCCTCCTGCCGATCGACCCCGACGCCTCGGCGAGGCGTCTCGTGGACGGCGCCCGCGACCGCTACGGAAGTCGGGTCGCCGTGCTGATCACCGACACCTTCGGGCGTCCCTGGCGCCAGGGCCTGGTGGACTTCGCCCTCGGTGTGGCCGGCATGCAGCCCCTGCTCGATCTGCGCGGCAGCACCGATCTGGACGGGCGCGAGCTGCACCACACGGTCGTCGCTCAGGCCGACGCGCTGGCGGCGGCCGCCGGGCTGGTGATGCGCAAGGGCGAAGGCATACCCGCGGCCCTGATTCGCGGCTACTCCTTCTCTCCGGCGGAAGGGTCGGGTAGAGATCTACTGCGCGCCAGGGAGGTCGATCTCTTCCGATGATTCGGCGAGCTACTGGTTGATGATCACCGGGGTACCGACCCCGACCCGGTCGTAGAGGAAATCGATGTCGTCGTCGCTGACGGCGATGCAGCCTTCGGTCCAGTCGATCGGAACGAGCGGGCGGCCGCCGAAGCCGTGAATCCCGACCCGTCCGCCGAGCGGCGTCTGCCAGGGAGGAATCCCGTGGCGCAGGTTGGCGAAGAAGATGTCCGCCCACTGGCCGGCATCGATCAGGCGCTCGCCGTAGGCGCGTTCGGCGTCGTCCAGGTTGGGATAGCTGATGCCGAGGAAGCGGCGAAAACGGCTGTTGTCGTTCTTGTCGGAGATGTAGTAGTGCCCGACCGGCGTGCGTCCGTCTCCACGCCTGTTCTTCGACAAGCGCGGCTCCGTTCCCAGCACGATCCGGAACTCGCGCACCACCTCTTCGCCGCTGCGAAGCTCCATGCGCCGGTCCGCCTTCCAGACCTCGATCACCGGCTGCAGGCCGTCGGCTTCCAGCGGCCGGCTCGCATCGCTCCTCGCCGCAAATCCCGCCGCCGCCACGGCCGGCACGCCACAGAGAGCGCACACCACGCCCGCCAACAGCCACCGCCTCGTCACCCCATTCATCTTCTGCCTTCCTCCTGCCACACTCGTATTTCAGACCACCGGAAGCGCCGGCCGTCAAGCGGAAGTTATGCCCCGCGGCTCCTCGCTTGATCCGTGCATGCAAAGATGCGACACAACCAGCGTTTTTCTTCCGAGAGGAGATTGAGCCGTGAGCATCACCCCAGAGGACGTTCGTCGGGAAATGGTCGAAACGATCCAGCGCTTCGTCGAGCGGGACGTGAAGCCGGTCGCCAGCGAGCTCGAGCACCGCGACGAGTACCCGCATCAGCTCGTGGCGCAGATGAAGGAGTTGGGGCTCTTCGGGGCCACGATACCGGCCGAGTACGGGGGTCTGGGCCTGGATACCCTCACCTACGCCATGATCGTGGAGGAGCTGTGCGTCGGCTGGATGAGCCTGAGCGGCATCCTGAACACGCATCTCCTTCTGGCGTACATGATCCGGATGAACGGCAGCGAGGATCAGAAGAAGCGGTACCTCCCCGAAATGGCCAGGGGCGAGCTGCGAGGGGCGCTCTGCCTGAGCGAGGCACATGCCGGCAGCGACGTGCAGCGGATTCGAACCGTCGCCACCCGGCACGGCGACGACTATCTGGTGAACGGCACCAAGATGTGGGTGACGAACGGGCGACACGGCAATCTGTATGCGCTGGTGGTGAAGACCGACCCGCAAGCCGACCCTCCTCACAAGGGCATGAGCCTGTTCATCGCACCGAAGGGTCCCGGCATCACGGTCAGTCGCGACATCGCCAAGCTGGGCTACAAGGGCGTCGACACCTGTGAGGTCGTCTTCGAAGACTACCGGGTGCCGGCCGCGAATCTGCTCGGCGGTCGAGAGGGACGGGGCATGCAGTACGTCCTCAACGGCCTCGAGGTGGGCCGGATCAACATCGCCGCGCGCGCCGTGGGCGTGGCGCGGGCGGCGTTCGAGACGGCGATCCGCTACTCGCAGCAGCGCGAGACCTTCGGCAAGCCGATCTGCGAGCACCAGGCCATCCAGCTCAAGCTGGCCGACATGGCGACGAAGATCGAGGCGTCCCGCCTCCTCACGCACCGCGCCGCGCTCAAGAAGGACTCGGGCGAACGATGTGACCTCGAGGCGGGGATGGCCAAGCTGTTCGCCTCGGAGACCTGCGCCGAGGTCTCCCTCGAGGCCATGCGCGTCCTCGGCGGCTACGGCTTCTCGCAGGAGTTCCCGGTGGAACGGTTCTACCGCGATGCGCCGCTGATGATCATCGGCGAGGGAACGAACGAGATCCAGCGCACGGTCATCGCCCGTCAACTCGTGAAGCGTTACCCCGCTTGATCCTCCGCCCGACAATCCGTCCCACGCCCCGGGTTGCTCGTTGTCGAGTTGTTGTTTTGGAGCTCATTCCCCCCAACGAACAATCGACAACATGACAACCCTTCGCGTCGCACACCTCAGACTCCCGCGATGTCCAGGAGGCGCGCCAGGACGCGGTCCGAATCGAAGTGAAGGCGCGCCAGCGCTCGCGCTGCCTGTGCATGCTCCACCGGCTCGCGCTCGACCCGCCGCAGCGCTGCGGCGGCGGTCTCGAGATCGTCGAAGACGAGAAGCCCGCTGCCGACTTCGAGGTGGTCTCGCAAGCCCGTATCCTGCACGATCGCCGGGCGCCCGGCCGCGAGGTAACAGACGGTTCGGTCGCTGACCCATCCGGTGTGCCCCTTCACGTAACCGTTCTTGGCGACACTGAATTCTCCGCGCGAAGCGCGGATGAAGCGGCGATAGGAATCGAGATCCGCCACCCGCTGCCGGGGGTTCTCGAGGCGCCATCCCTTCTCCAGCAGGCGCGGCAGATCCGGTTCGGACGGGTGAATCGCCAGGCAGATCGCCAGCGGTAGGCCGACGTGGCCCGGCAGATCCAGGATGCGGAGAAACTCCTCCGCTTTCTGGCCGTATCGGACTCCGCGCCATTCCACCGGCTCGTATCCACGCCAGTCGGCGACCGTGGTGTAGGCGCCGCCGACCGATCCGTCGGGCTCCCATTCCGACAGCACGACGGGTGGCATCGTCGCATGCCAGCGCAGCCCCAGGCTGGGGAACGGGCAGCCCTTTTGCCCGAGATTCAGGCCGACCGTGGCATAGGCGTCGTGGCCGCCCAGATTCATGTCGACGCCGTAGGCGCGCTGCCAGACCTGGGTGAAGCCGGGGTCGAGATCCACGTACAGTCGGCGCCGCGGTGCGCGCAGGATCTCCGCCAAGCGGAAGCGGCCGGACAGGTTCACGAAGAGGTCCGCCGCGCCCGCCCATTCCCTCACCTCCGAACGGGAGCGCCCGAAATGAGCGTCGCCCTCGAGCTGCAATAGCGCGGCGTGCTCGCCCAGGCCGACCCGTTCGACCTCGCGCGTGAAGAACGCCGCATTGAACGAGTCGCCGAACGCGACGGGACGCCAGCCGCGATCGAAGCAGTCCTTCTCGGCCAGATGCTCGACATAGAGAACGTCGCAGCCGAGGCGGCGAAAGCCCAACACGTACTGTAGGAACAGCCATGCGTTGCCTCCCCCGCCGATGGGGTGATGCGCGACAGCCCCCCCGACCACGACCCGCGGCGCCATCAGGAGGTCGCCTCTACCAACAGCTGTCCCAGAACGCGGTCGTGGGCGAAGCGATCCTCCGCCAGCGCCCGCGCGGCCTCACAGTGTCCGCGGTAGTCTTCGTCGATCGCCGCCAGAGCGGACACCGCCTCCTCGATCACCGAGAAGCCGAACAACCCCTGCCCGGCCGGATAGTGTGCGGTCCATGCGGTGTCCTGGACCACCACCGGCTTTCCGAGCGCGAGGTAGGCCGCGCTACGTTCGCTGAACCACCCGCTCCGCAGCGCCACGTACGTCTTCTTGGCGACGCTCCATTCACCGCGCGAAAGTTGCAGATAGCGGCGGTACGCCGCCATCGTCCGCGAAACTGCGCGCGCGTCGCGGACCCGCCATCCGCGCCGTCGCAGATCTGTTCGCGGTCCGCCGCCCGCCAGCGCGATCTCGAGCTCCACTGCGCAACCCTTCGGCAGGTCGATGAGGCGATTGAGCTCGCTTTGCTTCCCCCCGCAGCGGATTCCGCCGATCTCCAGCGCGTCCCCGCCGCTGTTCCACGACATCACCGTGGTGAATCGCGGCGCCCCGGGATCGAAACAGAACGGCCAGTGATCGAGAACCAGCGGCTGTCTCGTCGGCATCCACCGAAGGCCGCAGCGTGGGACTCCACAATCGGCAGCGTCGATGTGCTCGGCAAAGGTGAAGAAGCGATCGTGTGCCCGTACCAGTGCCGCGGAGAAGCAATCTCTCTCGCTTGCCCCCCCCTCCCCGACCGCCCACAGCTTCGCCTGTGTATATCCGGGGTCCGTATCGACGTACGCGGTACGGCGCGCCCGGCGGTACTCGTCGCGCAGCCAGCAGCTGCCCGACAGGTTGAGGAAGAGATCCGCGCCGTGGCAAGCCTTCGCCAGCCGCCCCGATTGCATTCCGTACAGGCAGCCGTCCGGCCCCCGCACGGCCCAAGCGACGTCGCCGGCTCCAATGAATCGCAACGCGCGCTCCAGATAGCGCAGGTTCGCCCGGATCTCAGCCGTGAAGGTCTGGCGCGACGGATCGTAGAACCAGCCGCCGGTATCCTCGAGATAGATCACATCGTGACCGAGGCGCCGCAGCCCGTCTACATAGGAAAGGTACGCCCAGCTCATGCCGCCCATCGGATACGTCGCGACCAGGCCGGTGACCACGATCCTCATCGGCAGCTTCCCCGATGCCCGAACAGCCTCACGCTCCTCTTCCGACGCTTGTGTCGCCGGCGAGCTGGCGCTGGTGCATCGCGTGAAACGCTCCGCCGCGTCGCAACAGGTCCGCCATCGCTCCCTGCTCGACGATGCAGCCGCGCTCGATCACGACGATCCTGGTCGCCAGGCGCATCGTGCTGAGCCGATGGGCGATCAGCAAGGTGGTCCGACCCGCAATGAGCCGGGCCAGGGCGCTCATGATCATCGCCTCGGTGCCGGCGTCCACCGAGGAGGTCGGCTCATCCAGGATCAGGATCGGCGCGTCCCGCAGCACCGCGCGGGCGATCGTCAGCCGCTGTCGCTCCCCCTCGGAAAGGGTCGCGCCCTGCTCGCCGATCACCGCATCATAGCCGAGCGGAAGTCGCGAGATGAACCCGTCGGCCTGCGCAATGCGGGCGGCGGCAACGACCTCCGACCGCGTCGCCTGCGGCCTCCCGTAGGCGATGTTGTCGTGAACACTCACCGGGAACACGATGGGCGGCTGCAGCACCATGGCGGTCTGGCGCCTCAGATCTCGCGTTTGCAGCGTCCTCAGGTCCACGCCATCGATCTGCACCTGGCCACGGTCCGGGTCGTAGAAGCGCGGGACCAGACTGACCAGGGTGCTCTTCCCGGCTCCCGTGGCGCCGACGATCGCGACGCACTCGCCCGGCTCCACCTCCAGGCTGACGTCTCGCAGAACGCGGCCGCCGTTCGGGTAGGAGAAGGTCACACCGCGAAACTCCACCCGCCCGCGCACGGGGCGGGGCAGAATTCCGTCCCCCTCGATCAGCGCCGGCTCCTCGTCGAGGATCGCGAACACCCGTTCCACCCCGGCTCGGGCGCCCTGTGCGAGGCCGTAGGTCTGCACCACGGAGTTGATCGGGCCGTAGAGCGACGCGAGGTAGCTGACGAAGACCACCATCTCCCCCACGCTCAACCTGCCCGCCCACACGTGGTGTGCGCCGACCCAGAGAACGGCCGCCGTACCGCAGGCGATGATCACCCCGGCCACAGCTCCGTAGGCGGTCTGAATGGTATAGAGCTTCAGGCCGCTGCGCAGGCTCGCGCGGCTGCCCGCCACGAAGCGCCGGTGCTCGTCGTCCTCGCGGGAGAACGCCTGAACGATACGAATGGCGGAGAGATTGCGCTGCACCACCTGGTACACCGCACTCTCCTTTTCCCGCATGTCGGTTGCCGCGTGCACCATTCGCCGATTGATCCAGACAATCCCCAGCAGCAACACGGGGCACACTCCGAGGGCGACCAGCGTCAGGCTCGCGTCCAGACGCAGCATGACGACGAACATCCCGCCGAGGAGGAGCAGCGCCGCCACCATGGGAAAAAGGCCGTTGATCGCCAGAGTCTGCAGGGAATACGTGTCGGCGGTCACTCGATACAGCAGGTCTCCAACCCCGGCGCGGGCGTGAAAGGAGAGCGAGAGCCTCTGCACGTGCGCGTACAGCCGGCTGCGCAGGTCGTCGACCATGCGCTGCCCGATCGAGATCGTCGTGTGATTGTTGAGCACCGTCACGAGCCCGATCAGCGCATAGATCGCCACCAGGCTCGTCACCGCGACAGCGAGCAGGTCCGGCGGGGACAACCCCTGCGTCACCCGCCACGACGGTGCGCTTCCGGTCAGGACGTGGTCGATCACCAGCTGCAGCGGCCAGGGTTTGAGCAGCTCGAGAGCGCTCAGTGCGGCCACTTGCAACACTGCCACCAGCAGCCAACGAGCATGCGGCCGTAGATAGCTTGCGGTTCTCCACACGGTTGTCATTCACGTCGTGGGTCGCGGGACGAGCCGCGCGGCCCCAAGGCGGTCAGCGAGAGCCGTTCGGCGGCGCTCTCGACGACGTGATGGATGACACGCCCCAGTGCGACCGACTCTCGTAGGGCAGACACCACGCCGACCACGGCCGCCGCGCCGGCGAGAGCGACGAGGTTGGAATGGCCGGTCAGGGCGCCAGCAGCGGCGAGCGCAGCACACGCGCCCGCCAGGGCTCGAGCCCGGCGCGACAGCAACAACCGGCAGCGCATGCGCAGCAGACGCGACGTGCCGCCGTGATTCTCCACCGCCGCCAGAAGCTTGGCGCGCGCCCACAGCCCGTCTTGGACCTCCAGGTCCCACTCCGTCCAACCCTCGTCGATCGCCACGTGGTAGCGTCGCAGCTCGAGCAGCTGGATCGCGAGACGCAGCAGGTCCTCCTTCTCCTGACCGCGGTCAGACCAGTACGCGAGAGCGAACGTACGCGTCCACGTTCGAACTCCGCGCGGTCTGGACGGCAGTCCCGTCCGCAGCGGCCCCACCCGCTTCACGTACCGCATCCGCGAGCGGCAGCGCTCGAAGCTGCGAACGAACGGGCCGAGATAGATCAAGCAGGCGAGCAGCATCCTGCTCCCCCAGCGGTCGTGCCGAGGCTCGACTCGCGCCTGCCATCCCATGACCGCCGCCGCGCCCACGCCGACGAGAAGCGGAAGGACCGAGAGTACCACACCCGTGTCCGTCGCCACCGCGGCGCCGATCAGGGCGACCGCCGCCAGGTGCCACTCCAGCGTAAAGGGCAGATACGCGAAGATCGACGAAGGCGTCTCGTACAGGGTCTGGAACATGGCGCGACCAAAGGCGCCGTAGTAGATCACGGGGCGCCGCAGAAGCAGAGGCGTCGCGGCGCCTCCGTAGATTCTTCCCAACCACTTCGACTGCCCGAGCAGATTGAATCGATACGGGTGCTTGAAATGCAGGAGCGCCTCGGCCGCTCCATACCCCCTCTGTTGGCGAAGATAGGCGCGGACACTGCGCCGGCGTTCGTGCCAGACCAGGGCCGCCGGGCTGAACCCGATCGAATATCCCTGATTCTGGAGACGCCAGCACACGTCGACGTCGTCGCCGGCAACGCGAAAGACGGCGTCGAATCCGCCGATCTGCCGCAGGACCTCTTTCCGAAAGGCCATGTTGCAACCCGGGATGTGCTCGGCGACCTCGTCGTTCAGCAGCACGTGCGTCGGACCCCCCGGAGCCGCCGCGACACAGGCCACTGTCCGCGATTCGCTGGCCGGCGGAAGATTCGGGCCGCCGACAGCGACGAAGCCGTTGGAGACGAAAGCATGGGCGAGATAGACGAGCCAATCGGGATCGACCGCGCAATCGGCATCCGTGAAGGCCACGATTTCCCCGCTGCTCGCCTCGATCCCCGCGTTGCGAGCAGCGCTCAGACCGCGGTTGGTCTGCGAGACGATTCGAACCTCCGGAAAGCGCTGCGCGATCTCCAGCGTGCGGTCAGCCGACCCGTCGTTGACCAGAACCACCTCGTAGTCGGGATAGCGCAGCAGGCGAAGCGACTCGAGACAGGCGCCGATCGTCTCTTCGGCGTTGTACGCGCAGACGACGACCGATACGAGGGGAGCGCACCGCGGCGGGGCCGGAAGCGAATCGGCGTAGCAGCGCCGCACGGCCTCGTACGCGGGCTTCGGCCCTCGCTCGCGATCCACGAGCCCGAAGGCCCAGTCCTCGACCTGGAATCCGCCGGTGTACCAGTCGTCGGTCCAGGAAAAGATGGTGGCGCCGGCGACGCCGAGCTCGAAGGCGGCGCGCAC
Source organism: uncultured bacterium (assembly GCA_963721115.1). Classification (GTDB taxonomy): domain Bacteria; phylum Desulfobacterota; class Binatia; order HRBIN30; family CADEER01; genus CAVRIA01. The sequence continues at coordinate 1,053,318 of CAVRIA010000004.1, read as the reverse complement.
CTGCCATTCGAGGATGGTCGCCTGAGCATCGCGACCTTCGCGGATGGAATCGATCCCGAGCTCCGTCAGAACGAGCGGCCTCTCCGGCGTCAGGTTCTGAAGACGCTTCAGGTAGCGCCGAAAGTCCGGCTCGCGGTGCAGGTAGACATTGAACGCGACGAAGTCGAGGAAGTCGAGCTCCAGATACTCCGTCAGAGGAAAGTTCGCGTAGCTGATCAGCGGGCCGTCGTCGATCTGTCTCACCAGATCGCACAGGTCGCGGAGAAAGGCCCGCACGCGCCGGTGGCCGTGCCAGCGAACGACTTCCGGGGGGATCTCGTTGCCGATCAGATGGGCGAGGACGGCCGGATGCCCACGGACATCGTTGACCCCGTCGGCCACGGTGCGGCGGATCTCTCGCATCGTGCCCGGCTGCTCGAGAAAACAGACGTGCTCGGCCCACGCTGCCCCCACCACGACCCGGAGATTGTACTCGACGGCGAAGTCCAGCAACCATCGCGGTGGGGAGCCGAAGACGCGAATCCCGTTGGCGCCCATCTGCTCGATGAGCTCGAAGTCGCGACGCACGAGATGAGGCCGCGGAAACGGCGCACCGTCCGGGCCGGGCGCGAAAGGGCCGTACGTGACGGCCTTGAGGAAGAACTTCTCCGAGCCGCAAAAGAAGAACTTTCCGCGCGCCGTCACACGCGTTCCGCTCGCTCCCGCCCCACTGACGACCGTGATCGGCGGCGCTTCGAGTGCCGCGCCCGATGTCACGACAGCGCCACCGACATCGAGTGACCACGCCGCCGCGAAGCTGATTCGAGCGGTCGCCCGTCCGCGAGCCCTGCCCGATCTGCCGGCCGAACGGAGACTCTTCTTCCTCCGGTCACGTCCGACCTCGGTTGGTGCTCATCGCACAGGACGATCAAGCCACTGAACATCCGTTCAGCGCAACGCCGACCGCCTTGATCAGCTCGTCGATCATCACCTGGCCGTTGCCGTCGAAATCGACGACGGTACAGATGCCGACCGAATCGCTCCCGAGCGCGATGTTCACGGCCCGCACCAGCTCATCGATGCTCACGAAGCCTCCGCCGTCGCAGTCTCCGAGGCATTGCGGAATGGCCAGCCGGTTCTGCGGCACGAAGTCGATCCCGTCCGGAATCCCGTCCCCGTCCGTGTCCACGCTCTCCGGGTCGCTGCCGCGCCTGAACTCGTCGACCAGAGACAGATGATCGCCGTCCGCATCGTCGTCGGCGCCGTGGGTCAGATCTCCGAAGTACCAGCGCTCGTACCCGTCGAGGACACCATCGCCGTCCGCGTCTCCGTTCCCTCCCCCGGCGAGATCTTGCGAAACGGCCAGCATCGGCACGAAGCGCCAGTCGCGCCAGATCGGCTGCAGGCTCGTGACGTTCGGATCGATCGACGTCACGCCGTTCAGGGTCCCCTCGATCAAGCCGCTCTGCCCGAGCGGAAAGATGAACTCCCCTCGCATCATCGGACCGGCTTCGACGATTTGCTCGTACGTACCGCGGTTGCCCGCCGGCGTCGGCGCGAAGACCAACTCCGGCAGCAGCGCCGCGAGCGGATGCGCGTATGTGCTCATGCCCCGGGGCGCATCGTCCGGGATTCCCAGCATCGCTTGCGCCGACAGGGTGTCGCGCACGCTCTCCTGCCATCCGGCGGCGTTGAAGTAATCGCCCTGGTAGCGCTGCGCATAGCCTCCGGGAAGGTCGCCGGCCCCTGCGTCGATGGCATGCTGTACGATGTTGAGAGCCCTCGCCCCGCCCGGAACCCCGACGGCTCCGGAAAACTCGTCTCCGTAGATGCTGGCGGCGAGCTGGTCGACCAGATCGCTCAGGAAGGGCAGCTCGCCGGCGACCATCGTATCGGCGACGGGGTCGATGAAGCCTCGCCCGAACACCGGTGAAGCATCGAACTGCTCCAGCCTAGCCAGCACGGTATCGACTGCCGGGTTGCCGCCATCGCCGACCGCATCGACCGCCTGTCGCAGCCGAGGGACCAGGAAGCGCCCAACCTTCCCGCGCCCCTCGAGGCCGGCGACATCCTTGTTCAACTGACGCTGTTTTTCCCGGTTCCACGAGGTGTCCGCCGCGAGGCGCTCCAGAATGAAGATGTGTCTGAACTGCCGTCCGAAGTCGTCTCCCTCGTCCGCCGTCGCCGCCTTGTTGTTCCAGTTCGCCGCGTATCCCTCGGCAGGGTTGATCGCCTCCGGCATGGCCACGATCTCGTATATCTCGAACGCATCTCCGGGTGACGGCGCGACACCCCACGGGTACTCGACCATCAGTGAGTCCGCCTGATTCGAGGCGATGCGCCGGGTCTGCTTGTACCCTTCCCCGCCGGTGATCGAGACGATGTACTCGTGCCCTTGCTCGGCGGGGTGCTCGTATCGGAAGTTGAACGGCGGCGGTGCCAGGTGCATTCCGTCGAAGACCGCCTCGGTTGCAACCAACGACGACGCACCCGCACTCGCGACCGTACCGGAGAACACCACCAGCGGATTCGGCTTCGTCCCGTCCAGCGGCAGGCGGGAATCCGTCCCGTCCCGTCGTATTCGCGAAAACCCGCTCGACCAGTAGCCGATGTTCCCGTGCTCGGAGGCGGTGCCGATGCCGTTCGGGGAGAGGTTGTCGGCAGCGAAGAAGTTGTGCGTGCTGGGGATGAGTCGTGCCCCCTCCCGGATGCCGAGGATGTCGTTGGCGCGCTGATAGAGGCTGAAGCCGAGCACGCTGGTGGACTCTTCCAGCCAAACCGCGCTGTCGAGAGCACTGGCGAGGATCACGTGACCGGGGGCCGCGGCCACGTAGACGGAGGTTCCATCGGGCGGCGTCTGCCACTGCACGTCCGCCGGAATCTGCAGCGTGTCGCCGTTGGGCACCGCCACGATCCGGCGCATCTGGCCCGCACCAGTGCCGTCGACGATGGCCACGTACCCCCCCTGCAAAGCAGCGTCGAACGCGCCTGCGTCGACCAGGGACGTGGCGCTGCCGGAAGCCGCCGTTCCGTTCACGTCCCCCAGGAAGGAAACGATCGACCGCGATCCCCCATTGCCGTGGCGCGCATGACTGCGCCAGAACACCCGCTGTACCTCCACGGCGCCGTGGAACACCTCCGTCCGCGGAACCAGCTCGGCCGTAGTGCCTTCGTCGTTGTATCGCAGGATGTCGGTGTTCTCGTTCGTCAGCTCTTCGAAAAAGGTGTCGACCGTCCGCAACTGCGCGGTCGTCGTCGTCCAGGCAACGTGATCGGTGTGACCGATCAGGATGAAGGGCGCGCCGGCGAACTCCATCCCGACCGCGCCGATGCCCTGCTCCGTCCTGTTTTCAGCGAAGTGCATGATCGAGGGGGTTTGAATTCCAGTCTGCGGGAACCCCCCGAGCCACGGATAGCCGGTCTCCGAGCGTGAGCCGGCGATGATCCAGCCGTAGCTTCCCATCTTGGGCCACGCCCCCCAGCGGCGGGCGAACTCCTCGCGGTGCCGCGCCGCTTCCTCGCGCTGGCGCGCCGCCTCCAGGTAGTCGTACCCCGGATGGCTCTTCGCGGCGGAGGCCAACTGCTGCGAGCTCCTCTGCCGGTCGGCCAGGGGACCGCCGTATCCGGGGGTGGTGGGATCCGGTACGGTAACGGGCGCCAGAGGGTCGTTCAGAAAGTTCAGATCATCCCAGATCTGCGAGCCGGCCTCCCCGCCGTGTTTGTCGACCAACGCCTGCAGCTCGGCCAGTCGGGATGCCTCATCGAAGCTCTCGAGGCCGAAATTCCGTACCTCGAGGACTCCGATCGCGATGGCCATCTCGGGTGTGAACTGGAAACCGGCGTTCGGACGCTGCGCGTCCGCGCCTCCCGGAGCGCGGTAGTTCGGATCGACCTGATCGGAGATCTTGGTCGCGTTGCCGAACAGGTCGGCGCCGAAGTTGAGCGCGCGCAGCAGGTTCACTTCGAGCGGCTCGGGAGAGCGTCCGGCATAAACGTCCTCGATCGTGTCGTTGACGCCCTCGCAGTACGCCCACAGGATCTCTCGCTCGCGCTCGGGGAGCTTGGCGTACATGTTGTTCAGCTCGGAGGAGGTGTATCCGGTGCGGCGCGCCTCGATATCGTCCTGCAGCGTGCTGGGATCCAACGCGCCAAAAACCTGATAGAGCGAGCCGCGCCCCACCCGCGCAAGCAGAATGATCTGCCCCAACCGATCCTTCGCGATTTCCCGACCGTTCTCCCTCGCCAGATCGACGTCCGTGCTGGCGTAGAAGTGGGGTAGCCTGAATGCCGGATCGCGCACAGTACTGGCCGACGCGGGGGCGCCGAAACAGCCGACGCCCACGCCAGCGCTCGAGAAGGTGAGGACCATCCCTACTGCGGACAAGCGGCGCAACGGCTTGCTCATGAATCCCCTCCTCCAGTCTTCGCCGCAGGCGATCGCGATGGCACGGCGTCCATTGCCTTCGTAGTCGAGAGCAATCTGGACTGTCAACGCGAAGGAGGGGAGCAGGACTTTGGGTCCGCGCGACAGCGGCGTTCGCGTCGGCTCTCATCTGACGAGTGCCGAGGGCGGGGATCGAACCCGCACGGGGGAAACCCCCAAGGGATTTTAAGTCCCTTGTGTCTGCCAGTTCCACCACCCCGGCCCGCCGGGATGGTGTACGCCGCCAAGCACCGTCTCGCAAGCACTCCGGTCGGATTGGCCGGTCATGCGCAGCACTCCCCTCCCCGAACTCAAGCTTGTAGGAAGAGGCGCTTCCCGGCTAAGTTCCCGGCATCAGCGGTGAGGTTGCGATAATCCATGCGCGGCGAAGAGGCTTATCTCGAAACGCAAGAGACGCGATCACGAGCGGTGGCCGCTCTGGTCGTCACATCTTACGCGAATCCGTCGGACACGCCCGAGAGACCCGAGCGCTCGCCAAGGCTCGCAAAACGCCCACGCCGAGCCCCTTCCCGCACCACCGGTATCCCCTTCGCACTGACGGCGTTGAAGTGGATGGGAATCGCTGCGGCCATTGCCGCGCCCTGGATCCTTCTGCTGACGTCGTAACTCCTCAGCTGTTGCAGGAACCCCTCACTCCTGGTCAGACGCGCAGAGTGACGACTTTGACACGCCGGCGAATTTCTACCGTTGCCCCTGCGTCCCCCCGCGTCAGGTAGCCTGGCAGGCGACCGGTCAGTTGATTGACGGGAGAGTTTCCATTGGGTCGAATGTTGCGGCACATACGTTGCACATCCAACTGACGCCATGACGCTGCACGTGCTAGCGATCGCGGTCAACTTCCTCGGCTTTGACCCCTTCACGTACCTGGCGGTCACACTCCTGGCGTCGCTGTTTTGGACCTACTGCTCGACCGTCGCGGATTTCTCCGTCGCAGGCCCGGGCGTATGGCTGCGCCGCAGCGCACTCCTCGTGGCCAGCGCCGGGGTCGTTCTCTTCTTCTACTCGGTCCGAACCCTGACGTAAGCCGGGGACCGCGGATCTCCGCCTAGGCGCGAGCGGCGATTCGGGTCAAGAGAGGCGGCGAGCGGATTCGAACCGCTGCATCGAGGTTTTGCAGACCTCTCCCTTAACCACTTGGGTACGCCGCCACGCAACGCTTGGCTAACACAGGGTTGCGGGGCTTGCAACAAGCCCTTGTCTACTTGCGAGCCTTGACGCGCTTCTGAATCCCGCTCTTCGAATGGTCGTAGCGGCCCAGTCCCTCGTTCAGCAGGGCCACGACGACTTCCCCCTTGCCGGCATTCAGGAGATCGACGACGTGGTCGATCCTGTCGATTAGGTCGACGGGTACGCGAACCGACAGCAGCTTCATCGGAACGATCTCGCTGCGCTCCTTCAAGTCCTCCAAGTCCAGATCTCGCTTCATAGCTCGATACCTCCCTTCAGGTCTCAAATGCCTTCGAACAGCACCGTACGCTCTGTAGCGCAACATGAGATCTGAAACAAGACTGCTGACACACCCCTATACAAGCTTTTCTCTTGCCAGGGGCGCGGCACTCGGTACCTCTGCAGTGGAGACTTTCGCCACTTCCCGGTTGCGTGAGGCGGTTTCCAGTCGCCTTGCCCACCAATCCCGCGGCGCCGAAGAACGGATCCACGGCACAAACGCGAGATCTGTCGCTCAAGCGCTGCGCGGGCTGTTCTTCGTCGAGTCCGACCGCGTCGTCGCCGTTCCGCAAAGGGCGTCATCCGGTTTGGGAGGATGACGCAAAAGGCATGATCCCGACGTCAGATCCGCACCCGCCCGGCCCGGACGAACGGCTGCATTCGCCCAGAGACGCAAGCGTCCGGTCGGACAAATGATCGTCGAATTTTCAGGCGACTTTTCGAAGCGGGCTAACGCGCTTGGCAGATGTCGAAATCGACTGCCAGCGATCCCGGTACGGGGCATACCGTCCGGAATAGCGGCCTCGCCCCCCGTGCAAAGAGAAGGTCTTACCGGTCAATTTCTCCCACGGGATAACGAACGTCTCATCCTTGGATGGCTGTCGCGGGTTGACCGCGAGGCAGACGAAAACGTCGGTGTACCGAGAACCCAACTTCCCGTGGTGGTGAAAATTGAAGTGCCACGTGCGGTACCGGTACTGGTAGCTGCGGCCCGCAACCGTGACACGGTGGCGCCGCAGGCTCGGGAACGCGACCCGCAGGGTGACCCGGACCTCGTCATTGACCAGAAGATCGTAGCCGAGGGCGCTGGAGACCGACTTGACGGTCAATCCCATCCGCCGGAGGCGCGCCGCAACTCGTCGCTTCGGAAGGTCGTGCTTGTCGATGCGATTCACGTAGTTATGACGGGCATAACGACGGATTTATTCGAACGCCTCCCATTGAACGGGCGCACGGGGCGAAATGCGCCGGGCTCGCTCAGCGAAAAGGGGAATGGCGGCGGAGTGAATCGAACACTCGACACCGGGATTATGAGACCCGTGCTCTAGCCGACTGAGCTACGCCGCCACCCGAGCGGAACCGGTAAGGAAATCGGCACCTCAAGTCAAGACGACCCCAATCCTCTGCGCCCGAACTCGTCCGCCAAGGTCCGTCTCGTCGTCTCCCCGCTCCCGTACGAAACCTGCACCAGCTCCTTGCTCACCAATTCGAGACAGCTCAGGCGGTTACCGTACACCAGCCCCGTATCGAGCCCGATCTTGTACGGGAGATGCAGCCGCACGTCCCGTTGGGGGGTGTGACCGTAAAGGACGACAAACGGGTACGGGTGCTCGGAGAGGATGAATTCCTCGCGAATCCACAGCAGATCTTCTTCCGCCTGGTCCTCGGGACCGCAGGTCGGTCGCAGCCCGGCATGGACGCACAGAAACGACCCGAAGCGGGCGGTCAGCTCCACCCCGAGCAGGAACTCGCGATGCTGGTGCGGGAGGCGCTCCGCCGCCGTTGTACCCCGCATGCCTTCGATCCCATAGCTGGCCAATGTCGCGTCGCCACCGTTGCCCAGAAACGCCTCGCCGTACCGACCTTCGTAGCCCAGATAGGCGAGGAACATGTCCTCGTGATTGCCTCGCAAGAAGACGCAGCGAGGTCCTTCCTCACGCAGTTTCACAAGCCGGTCGATAACACGTTTGGACGACGGTCCGCGGTCGATGTAGTCTCCGAGGAAGCAAACGGTGTCCGCGCGGCCGGGAGCAATCGCATCCAGTAACCGATCGAGCTCCTCCGCGCAGCCGTGGATGTCGCCGATCACGAACGTTCGGCCCGCGTTCACGCGTTCCCTTCCGATCCCGCCCGCGGACTTCGCAGCAGGCGACCGACGAGATCCTCATCCGACAAAAGCGCCATCACGGCCGCGTAAGGGTCCACCTCTCCATCCTCAACCTTCCTGAGGATCTCGCTTGCCACGCCGCTCTCCACCCCTCGCGCGAGACGCCGCCCGATCTCGTCGCGCAGAATCGCCAGGAGCTCGTACCGCCGGCCGGCAACGGCGCGCGCCCGGCCCTCTCCGCTGGCGGTGAGATAGTCCCGGTGCTCGCCGAGGACGCGCATCAGCTCGTCCACCCCGGTCCCCTGGGTCGCCACCGTGAGTAGAACGGGCACCGACCAGCCACCCGCGGGGCGAAGCTGGAGCATGAGCTCGAGCTCCGACTTGATTCGCTGCGCTCCCTCCCGGTCCGCCTTGTTGACGACGAAGACGTCGGCGATCTCCAGCAGCCCCGCCTTCATCGCCTGCACCGTATCGCCGGCCTCAGGAACCAGAACGACGACGACGCTGTCCGCCAGGCGCATGATGTCGGACTCGGTCTGCCCAACTCCCACGGTCTCGACGATGACGACGTCCTTTCCGAACGCATCGAGCAGACGCGTCAAGTCGCGAGCCGATCGGGCCAAGCCACCCATGCTGCCGCGCGCACTCAGGCTGCGGATGAAGACCCCCTCGTCCAGGAAGTGGCTCTGCATGCGAATCCGATCCCCGAGAACGGCACCGCCCGAGAAGGGGCTGGACGGGTCGACCGCGACGATTCCGACATCTCGTCTCTCCGCACGCAGTTTGGCGACCAGCTGGTCGAGCAACGTCGACTTGCCGGCTCCGGGTGGCCCGGTGAGGCCGACGACGTGGGCTCGGCCGCACCGTTCGTGGAGGCGACTCATCACCTCGGCGGTCTCCGGATCCCGGTTCTCCACCAGGGTCATCAGCTTCGCCAGCGCCGTCCGATCCCCGGCCAGCATGCGCTCCATCAACCCCGCCGTACGTTCCGTCATTCCTGTCGCCCCACTTCTTTCGTCCTCTGCCCTTCTCCCCGGCGCCACCGGTTCGCAACGCTCATCAGGCGCGATCGATCGGGCCGCTGCGGCCCGCACCTTGACCCGTCACCGTTCGGACTGCTACCGCCCCCGTGATGGCCGCGTCCGCCTGGAACTCCACCCTGCTCTCGGGCGTCGTGCTCGTGAGCCTCGGCCTGGGCAACTGGTTTGTCAGTCGGGACAAGGTGGCAGAGTATAGTCATCGCGCCGCTGCAGGCAATTCCATCCGGACGGGCACCCTGGCCGAATTCGAGAACCTCACCCCCCGCACCAACGCCGCCCTCATCGAGCGTATGCACAAGGGCCCCAATGACTACAGCCTCGCAGACGCCAAACTGGACTTCTATAGGGTCGTGGAGAGCGGCGGCAGGATTTTCACCGTCATCGGTCTTCTGCTGATCGGCACAGCGATCCTTCGCCAGCGGAGCAAACACCGTCTTCAAACCGCGTCGCCGGGAGTTCTTCGTTGAAGTGCCGGCGGCGCCTGACCGCTGGTCGCCCACCGGCGGGCGGCATGAGACAGTGCCAAACACCCGTTTCCGTCTAGCGCTGCCCCCCGCCCCATGAATCTCTTTCCGCGCGCGTTTCTCCTCGTTTTCGGTCAACTGTCCGTTGGCGGATTTCTGTCTTTGAGCATCCCGCCATTCCACCAAATTCAGCGCGGTTATTACAAATCGTCGGCGTTCGTCTACCTGCTCCTGGGAACGCTCGCGCTCATCGGGCGCCTCACGTTGTGGATCGGGGCCGGGGTTCCGACCAGCGGAACGGATCTCCCCGAGATTTGCCTATGGAGCACCTTCGCCCTCTGCGGCAGTGGGTACTTCGCGACGCTCTGGGGGGAGCGCTTCGCGCTCCGGGCACGTCTTTTCACGGCCACCTGGGCGAGCGGCCTAGCCGCCCTTGTGGTCGCGGCGGAATCGTATGCGGCGGCTCCGATCCTGTCCGTCGAGAGCGTGCTCTACCCGGCGACCTTCCTGCTGTCGGCCCTGCTGCTCGGATCCGCCGCCTCCGGAATGCTCCTCGGGCATTGGTACCTCATCGATCGCGACCTTCCTCTCAGCCCGCTATGGACGATTCTTCGGTTTTATCTGGCCTGCCTCGGGATCCAGATCGCGGTCTTCGCCATCGGTCTACTGGCGCTGTCTCTGCTCGGCACACCCGCCTCGTCAACCGAGGTCGGCACCCTCTTCCCGATTCACGCCGCTCTGATCGGAGCGCGCGTCCTGGTCAGTCCGCTCGGGGCCGCGATCCTCGGAGCGATGATCTGGCGAACGCTTCAGATCCCTCAGACCATGGCTGCGACCGGTCTCTTCTATATCGCCGTCCTGGCCGTCTTGGTCGGGGAGTTCATGGGACGCTACCTCCTCTTCCGCACCGGCCTGCCCCTCTAGCGCAACGCCGCCTGCTGCTATGGCTCAGCCGTCCGCGCGGATGACGGTCACCCGGAGACCGTTCGAGGTCCAGCCCACGTCGAAGCCGACCGACATGCGCTCTTGCAAGTCGTCGAAGTGCCGCAGCGTGCCGACCATCACCACGTGAGGGAACGTGAAGGACACCTCGCGCCCATTCTCGGATCGGATGACCCCCATCTGGGCGCCCTGAAACAGCTTGACGATAGTCCCACGGTAGAACTTGTCCGTCAGCACCGCCTCATTGGCCGGCGACTCCGTATCATCTTCTTCGCCCATGGCAGGAATCCGAGCCCGATCAACTCAACTGTACCACAACGCGCGCATCCGTCACACTGGCAGGCCTCGGCGCGGTACAGCGGCCCCATCGCGGAACGGGCAACCGCTTAACGCAGCGCGGTCGGATGAGCGCCATCGAGGGGCGCACCGGTGAGACCGATGACGGGATACGAGAGATGCCGAAACTCGTCCATCGAGGCGGCGAGCTCGGCAAAGACCGAAGCAGCATCGATCGGGACGGAATGGTCCGTCATGTCCGCGAGCAATTGGCTGAGCAAGAGCCAACCGGGTCGCGCCTCGCCTGCGGGCTGGAAGGCCTGCCGGATGCGCTGCACGCGCATCCCACGGTTGACGAACGTGCCGTCACTCTCGGCAAAAGAGGCGATGGGCAGCAACACGTCCGCAACCTCCGCGGTCGCATGGTAGTGGGTGTCCATCAAGACGACGAAATCGAGCTGATCGCCGAGTCGGTCCAGGAAGGCTTCCTCTCGTCCGCCACCCAGATCGGCGCGCAGCAGCACGAGGCCCCGCACCCCGTTCTCGAGGGCTCGCCGCACGGTCGTCTCTGCGGCGTCGTTCTTCAACCCCAGAACCCGCAATCCAGCAGAGTTGGGGTTTTTGTCGGCGTCGATCAGGATGTCGTCACGGTACGCGTCGGCCGGGGACCAGCTCAGGCCAGCCACATCCGCTCCCAGCCCATCGCGCAGAAACCGCGAGAACAGGAAGATCTCTTCGTTCGTCGCCTGGGCCGAAACCAGACCCAGGACCGCGCCGGCGCCGTGCTCCGCGACGATCTGCCGCAGGCGAGCGGCCACCGTCGTTCGCGCCTCGTCCCAGCCCCGCACGGCCCACTCCTCGCGTTCCCGAATCACCGGCTGGAGGAGGCGTCCCTCGCCCTGGAAGCGCTTGTAGCTCAACCTCCCCTCGTCACACATCCAGTAGCCGTTGACCGCCTCGTTGTAGCGCGGGCGGAAACGGAACATCTCGCCGCGCCGATGATGGATGTCGATGTTGCAGCCGGTGGCGCAGGTCGGGCATACCGAGGACGTGTGATCGAGGTACCAGACGCGCGCTCGAAAGCGAAAGTCCTTGCTGGTCAGAGCACCGACGGGACAGATGTCGACGACGTTTCCGGAGTACCGGTTTTCGAGCCGCTTTCCCGGAAACAGGTCGATCTGACAGTGGTTCCCTCGCTCGAAGACCCCCAACTCTCCGGTCTTCGTGACCTCCTCGAGAAATCGAGTGCAGCGCGTGCAGAGAATACAGCGCTCCTGGTCGAGCATAACCAGCGGACCGATGTCCACCGCCTTGCCCTTCTTGATCTTGGCCTCGAGCGGGAATCGACTCTCCTGTCGGTCGTGCTCCATGTAGTAGTCTTGGAGCTTGCACTCCCCCGCCTGGTCGCAGATCGGACAGTCGATCGGGTGATTGATCAGCAGGAACTCGAGCACCGCCTCGCGGGCGTGCTTGACCCGCTCGGACTGCGTGTGGACGATCATGCCCTCGGCGACGCGCGTGTTACACGCGATCTGCAGCTTGGGCATCTTCTCGATCTCGATCAGACACATCCGGCAGTTGCCGGCGATGGTCAGGCCGGGGTGGTAACAGTAATGCGGGATTTCGATCCCGGCCCGTTCCGCTGCCTGGATCAGGTTGAGTCCGTCCTCGACGGTGACGGACGTTCCGTCGATCTCGAGCGTCGGCATGATCCCGTCTATGCGCTGGCGGCGAGCGCCGGCCGCTCGCCGGCGAGACGCTGCGGACAGCACCCCACACGCAAGTGCTCCTCGAACTCGCTGCGGAATTTCGTCACGAAGCTCTTCACCGGCATGGCGGCCGCATCCGCCAGTAGGCAGATGGTGTTGCCCATCATGTTGTCCGAAATCTGCAAGAGAAGGTCCAGGTCGTGCGCCTTGGCCCCTCCCTCCTCCAGACGGATCAACAAGCGGTCGAGCCACCCGGTCCCTTCTCGACACGGCGTGCACTGCCCGCACGACTCGTGGCGGTAGAAGCGACTGATGAGTCGCAGCGCTCCGACCATGCACGTATCTTGGTCCATGACGATGGTGCCACACGATCCGAGCAGGGATCCCGCCTTCGCCACGGAGTCGAAATCCATGGCCACGTCGATCTCGTCCGCCGTCAACACGGGAACCGACGATCCACCCGGGATGACCGCCTTGAGATTCCGTCCGTTCGGAATTCCTCCGCCATGCTCAAAAATGATGTCGCGCAACGAGGTTCCCATCGGGAGCTCGTAGACGCCCGGGCGAACCACGTGGCCACTGACGCAGTAGAGCTTGGGCCCCGGACACTTCTCGGGCCCGATGTTCTTGAACCAGTCGGCTCCGCGCCGAACGATCACCGGCACACAGGCGAGCGTCTCGACGTTGTTGACGATGGTCGGAGCCCCGAAGACCCCGTAGGTTGCGGGGAACGGTGGCTTGACACGCGGGTAGGCGCGCTTGCCTTCGAGCGACTCGATCAACCCGGTCTCCTCACCGCAGATGTACGCCCCCGCTCCCCGGTGCACGTAGACGTCGAGAGCGTAGCCCGTTCCGTAGATGTCGCGGCCGAGATGGCCCCGCGCGTAAGCTTCCTCGATCGCCTGCTCGAGGACCTTCGCTCCGAAGGCGAACTCGCCGCGGATGTAGATATAGGCGGTGTGGCACTGAATGGCGAAGGCGGAGATCAACGTGCCTTCGATCAGTAGGTGCGGATTCTTTTCGATGATCTGGCGGTCCTTGAACGTGCCGGGCTCGCTCTCGTCCGCGTTGACGCACAGGTATCGCGGCAGCGGGCTGTCCTTGGGAAGGAACCCCCACTTCACTCCGGTCGGGAATCCAGCCCCCCCGCGTCCCCGCAGGCCCGCCTGTTTGACGGCATCGACGACCTGCTGCGGCTGGTGTTCGGTCAGGGCCGTGCGCGCCGCGCCGTAGCCGCCGTCCGATTCGTAGACATCGATCCGCCGCAGATGCGGCACGTCCTCGTGGCGCAGCAGAATCTTTTCGGACATACCAGCGGCGGGGGTCAGACGGGCTCGGATACTTCGGACGCCAATTTCTGCTTCTGCGTCTGAATGCGGCGCTGCAGGGCCATCAGGCCGTCGAGAACCGCCTCGGGTCTCGGTGGACAACCGGGCACGTATACGTCGACGGGAATGACTCTGTCGATTCCGGGAACGGTGGTGTAGTTGTCGTAGAACCCGCCAGTCGAGGCGCAAGCTCCGAACGACATCACCCATTTCGGCTCTGCCATCTGCTCGTAGACGCGCTTCAAAATCGGCGCCTGGCGACAGGTCACCGTGCCGATCACGATCAGCAGATCCGCCTGGCGCGGCGTGAATCGCGGCAACAGAGCCCCGAAACGGTCGATGTCGTAAGGGGACATCGACAGCGACATGAACTCCATCGCGCAGCAGGCGGTCGCAAACGGGTATGGGAAAAGCGAGAACTTGCGCGCCCACCCGACGGCCTTGTCGACACGGGTGAGGATGACGCTGTCTTCCAACAACGCCTCTCCTCCTTCAGTCCGGCTGATGTTTCTCAACTCCATCGCGGGTCCCGATTCGTTCAAGGTTTAACCCGTTGCCGGTGGGGAGTCAACGCAGGTCACGGTTGCGTTTCATCGACTCGCTCACTAAGAGCCGGCGAAGGGCAATGGTCGAATCTCGCGTCTATCTCTGGCTTCACCTGCTCGCTTTCGCAGTCTACATGGGAGCGACCGTCGCCGTCGTTCTCATCGGTCTACCCCTCGCGCGCGCCGAGGAGGACGCTGGCCGCCGTCTTCGCTTGGTCGCGGCATTCATGCGCGTTTACGACCCACTGACCATCGCGACCCTCGGTGTTCTCGTCATGACCGGAGCCTTCAACCTGACGCTCTATAAAGAGGCGCTGCGCGCCATGTTCTTCGAGCGCCTCGGTACCGTCCTGGCCTGGAAGCTGTTCTTCGCTTTTCTGCTGATCAACCTGGCGGCCTACATCGCGTTCGGGATCGGGCACCGACTCGTACGCTGCGCCGAGGGAGATCAGGCGGTCGATGCCGCGTGGACGGATTCGATGTTGCGGCGCCTGCGCGCCAGCGCCTGGCTGGCGGTAGCCCTGACCGCATTGATCGTCTGGATCGCTCTGTGGATGAGCCCCGGCAGCGCGACTTTCCCGGGCCCTCCGCCCGGCTGAGCCGCGCCGCGGTCACGAGGAGCACGAATGCGACTGTTCGCCAACGTCGACGTCGAGGCGCACTTTGCGCCCGAGAAGATGAAAAAGAACAACCTGTTCACCACCGACCGCCTGTTCTGCGACGTGTACTGTTTCGAGCCCGGCCAGCAACAGAGCCCTCACAGCCATGCCGCATCGGACAAGATCTACTACGTCGTCGACGGGCGCGGGCACATCACGATCGGCGACGAGGCGCACGAGGTCTCACAGCACACCGCCGTGCTCGCGCCGGCGGGCGTTCCACACAGCGTGGGAAATCCGGGCCCGGGGCGCTTGAAGGTGCTCGTAGTCATGGCCCCGAAGCCCTCGTGATCGGCCTCCGCTGCCCCGCCACTGCTTCTCCGTCTCCGCTACCGCAGCATCGTTCCTCGCGTCGTGTCCTCGCGTCGTTGCCCCCGGCGGGATGGGATGCTAGGTAGCCGGCTACTCCAGACCCTTTTGGGAGGCCTTCCGCACAATGCTGATTCCCGCCACCCAGCTCCGAGCTGGAATGCTCGTCACCTATCAGGGCGCGCTCCATCGCATCACCAGCGTGACTCACATCACGCCGGGCAACTGGCGTGGCATGGTCCAGACCAAGTTGCGAAACCTGCGCACCGGCACCCAGACCGAGAACCGCTTTCGTTCGGAAGACAAGGTGGATCGCGTCACCCTCGAACAGCACGAGATGGAATTTCTCTACCAGTCGGACTCCGACTACCATTTCATGAACACAGCGAGCTTCGAGCAGATGCCGCTCACGGAGGAGATTCTGGGGGACGCCGTTCGCTATCTGGTGCCCAATCTTCGCCTGCAGGTCGAGTTCTACGAGGAGACGACGCCGGTGGCCGTGTCTCTCCCGAAGACGGTCGATCTGACCGTCTCCGAGACGGCCCCGGGCTTGAAGGGCGCAACGGCGACCAACGCCCTGAAGCCCGCCACGACAGAGACCGGCTTGGTCGTACAGGTGCCCAACTTCATCCAGATAGGAGACGTGATTCGCATCGACACCGAGACGGGCGAATATCTCTCCCGGGCCAAGTAGCGCCCCCCACCCGGTCCAGCGGCCCGCCCCCTGGACCGACCATCACGGCGGACGCGGCCCGATCCCGGACTTGACCTCGTCCCCTACTCGTTGACGAAGGTATCCGTGATGCTGTCGTACTTGAAGGTTTTTCCCGTCCCGCGGCTCGAGACGGCGCTACCGTCGAACGAGTTGGTCGCGCCGTTCATCTCGAGCGTGACCGTTCCCGAAATCACCACCCCCGGCACCGCCACCGTCCCCGGCCCCGTGGCCGCAAACGTCACGTACGCCTCGTTCGTCGCGTAGTACGCCTCCTGGGCCGTCACGCCGTTGGCAAGGTCGTGCATCGCCCGCGCATCGTATGCCTGTTGCTTGTAGCGGCCCATCACCTGGATGGCGATGGCCGCCAAGACCCCGATGATCGCGACCACCGTGATCAGCTCGATCAGGCTGAACCCAGCGCTTGCCCGGGCCTGCCTGCACTTCGGATTGGGCGTCATACCGCATTAGGCGAATGCAAACGGCATGCCCTCGGGTTCTCCAGGGCCGCCGGCGCTCCGCAAGTTCCTTTCGGACTTCGAAGGGCACCCAGTGACAAATTTTGCGCCGTCACTGCATTGACGTTTACGGCGCCATGGGCGCGGTTTGGAAGCCCACCTCGGCGACTCACACGCTAGACGGCGCACGGGTACGCACGGCAGAGCGGATGACGCGGACGTGGTAGTCGACCCCCGACCAGAGGCCGAGCGCGAGCGAGACCCAGAGGAAGTACATGCCGCCGGTGTGAAAGTCGATGCCGAGAAACGGGTAGTGCAACAGCAAGCCCTGTACGGCGAACATCTGAAAGATCGTCTTGTACTTGCCGAGCTCCTCGGCAGCCAGCACGATTCCCTCGCCGACGGCAATGGCGCGAAGACCCGTGACCGCCAGCTCGCGTCCGACGATCAGCACCACCATCCACGCCGGCACGCGCGGCGCGCGCGCACCGGCCGCGAGCATCACCAGTGCCGCCATGACGATCAGCTTGTCGGCCAACGGGTCGAGCAGCTGCCCCAGGGTGGTGCTGATGCCGCGCTTGCGCGCCAGATAGCCGTCCAGGAAATCGCTCCAGCAGGCGACGAAGAAGGTCGCAGCCGCCAACAGGCTCGCCGTCGGTCCGACGTCGGTCAGGAAAACGACCAGCACCGGGATGAGCAAGATGCGGAGAAACGTGAGCAGATTGGGCAGACTGGTCACGTTCCCGAGACGTTGAGTCGGGACGCTCACGTCGCGCCTCCGAACGAGCGGGGACGGGCTCGCCTACTGTCCGCGCAAGTACTGCTCGCGAAAGCGGAGAACGCGGTCGAGGTACTCGATCGTTTCCTTGTACGGCGGGATTCCCCCATATCGGTCCACCGCGTTCTCGCCGGCATTGTAGGCGGCCAATGCCAATCGCACGTTCCCGTCGTAACGGTCCAGCAGCCAACGCAGATACTTCACACCGCCCTCGATGTTCTCCTTCGGCTCGAACGTGCGCCAGACGTTGTGCCGCCGCGCCGTATCGGGCATGAGCTGCATCAACCCTTGCGCCCCCTTCGGGGAGATGGCGTACGGCACAAAGTCGGACTCGGCCCGGATCACGGCCTTGACGAGAGCGAAATCGATTCGGTGCCGGTGCGCGGCTTCCTCGATGATCCCATCGAACGCCTTGCGGCGAGCCCGGTCCGCGGCGGTCGATCGGTAGGCCGCAGGCGCCTTGAAGGTCGGGTCGTACTGGCGGTAGCCGGGGGTGGAAGGCGCATTGCTGAAGTGCAGGCTCCCCTTGCCGTCTCGGTACATGTAGATCTGAGCGTCGGATACGCTCGGCTGCCAGATCAGCGTCAGCATGAATACGAGCGGCAGGAGAAGGTTCCAACTCATCGCGCGGGAAAAATAGGCAATTTGAGCCACCTGGTCAATCGATATTTTTCCCGCCTTGCCTGGCGCCAGGGGGCGTGAAATAAGCGCCCAGGAACCTCGCATGCAGACTGATTTCCTGGTGATCGGCAGCGGCCTCGCCGGATTGACTTTCGCCCTTCGCGCCGCGCGTCACGGCTCCGTTCTCATCCTGAGCAAGGACCGGATGCCCGAAAGCGCGACCGCCTACGCGCAGGGCGGCATCGCATCGGTGTGGAGCGACGAAGATTCCTTCGAGTCGCATGCCGAGGACACCATCGCCGCCGGCGCCGGTCTGTGCCACCGCGACATCGTCGACCTCGTGGTGCGCGAAGGGCCGGAGCGCGTTCGCGAACTGATCGCTCTAGGTACGAATTTCTCATTGCGCGACACGAGCGAGGACGCCGAATACGACCTCGGTCGCGAGGGTGGCCACCGCCACCGGCGTATCCTCCATGCATCGGACGCGACGGGTCAGGAGATCATGCGGGCCCTCGTAGTCGCCGTCCGCGCCGACCCCAACATCCGCGTTCTCGAGCAACACATCGCCATCGACCTGTTGACCGATGTGAGGCTCGCGCCGTGCTCGACGGCGACATCCTGCTGGGGCGCCTACGCGTTGCGGCTCGACGGCGGCTCCGTGGTCAGGATCACGGCGCGCGCGACGGTGCTCGCTACCGGCGGTGCCGGGAAGGTCTACTTGTATACGTCGAATCCCGACATCGCGAGCGGCGACGGTATCGCCATGGCCTACCGCGCCGGCGTTCCGGTCGCCAACATGGAGTTCGTCCAGTTCCATCCCACCTGTCTGTACCATCCAGCGGCAAAGAGCTTCCTGATCAGCGAGGCTCTGCGTGGCGAGGGCGCCATCCTGCGGCGTCCCGACGGGACGCCGTTCATGAAGAGCTACCACCCGGACGCGGAGCTCGCGCCACGCGACATCGTCGCCCGGGCGATCGACAACGAAATGAAAGTCTCCGGCTTTCAGCATGTCTTCCTCGACATCTCGCACCGTTCCGAAGACTTCCTGCGGCGGCGGTTCCCGATGATCCTCCGGCGCTGCGCTGGATTCGGGTTCGATCTCACCAAGGAGCCCATTCCCGTCGTGCCCGCCGCTCACTACTGCTGCGGCGGCGCCATGACGACGGTGGACGGCGCCACCAACATTCGGCGCCTCTACGCCGCCGGCGAGGTGACCATGACGGGCCTGCACGGCGCCAACCGTCTCGCGTCCAACTCGCTCCTGGAAGCGCTCGTCTTCGGCCATCGCGCTGCCGCCCACGCAGTAGCCCTGCTGGCGGCGGACCCCGTCGATCCACCGGCCCTTCCCGCTTGGAATCCAGGTAGCGCGGTGGACAGTGACGAGTCCGTCGTCGTCACCCAGAACTGGGACGAGATCCGCCGCTTCATGTGGAACTACGTCGGCATCGTACGTTCCAATCGCCGACTGGCGAGAGCGCTACAGCGGATCACCGCATTGCAGGCCGAGATTCAGCAATATTACTGGGATTTCCTAGTAACTGGCGACCTGATCGAGTTGCGCAACATCGCGCTCGTCGCCGAGTTGATCATCGTCTCGGCGATCGGCCGCAAGGAAAGCCGCGGCCTGCACTATACGATCGACTATCCGGACAAGCAGGACGAGGTAGTGGACACGATCGTTTCCCGGAGCGAGCGCTTCTTTCCCGATGCGCAGTTCCTCGCGTCGCTGTACCGACGCCGCGTCCCCGCCGCGTCCCCCGTCGCCCCGACCCGCTCGGTCGGGTGATCACCCACGCGCCGGTTCACTACGCTCAAGCCATCGATTCGATCGGGAAGCGCCGGCAGAGCTCGCCTACGTCGTCGGCGATCGAGGTCAGTGCTTTGTCGTCGCCGACGTGCTGCAGCGCTCGCGCGATGAATTCGGCGATCACCGTCATCTCCGGCTCCTTCATGCCGCGTGTCGTGACCGCCGGCGTGCCCAGCCGGACGCCGCTGGTGACGAAGGGCGAGCGCGTCTCGAAGGGCACCGTGTTTCTGTTGGCAGTGATGTGCGCCCGCTCCAATGTCTCCTGCGCGAGCTTGCCGGTGAGCTCGGTGTTGCGCAGATCCATCAGCAGCAGATGGTTGTCGGTGCCGCCCGACACCAGACGAAAGCCGCGCTCCGTCAGACCGACTGCCAGCGCCTTGGCGTTGCTCACCACCTGCTGTTGATAACGGACGAAGTCCGGCGTGCCCGCCTCGCGCAATGCCACCGCCTTTGCCGCGATGACGTGCATGAGTGGCCCGCCCTGGTTGCCGGGAAAGACAGACGAATTCAGGCTCTTCGCGTACTTCTCCTTGCACAGGATCATTCCACCGCGTGGCCCGCGCAATGTCTTGTGCGTCGTCGTGGTGACGAACTCAGCCAGTGGAACCGGCGAAGGGTGAATCCCGGCGGCGACCAACCCGGCGAAGTGAGCGATGTCGACCATCAGCATCGCCCCGATCTCGTCCGCGACCTGCCGGAACGGCGCGAAGTCGATCGCGCGCGGGTAGGCGCTGTACCCCACGACGATCATTTTCGGCCGGTGCTGGCGCGCGAGGTCAGCCATCGCCTCGACGTCGATGCGCTCGTCGCTGCGCCGTACACCGTATGACACCACCCGAAAGAACTTGCCCGAGAAATTTACCGGGCTGCCATGCGTCAGATGCCCGCCGTGGGTCAGGTCCATCGCCAGAATCGTGTCGCCCGGCTCGAGCTGCGAGAAGTACACGGCCATGTTCGCCTGCGACCCCGAGTGCGGTTGGACGTTGGCGTGATCGGCACCGAACAGCGCGACCGCGCGGTCGATGGCGAGTTGCTCGGCGACATCGACGAACTCGCAGCCTCCGTAGTAACGGCGCCCCGGATATCCCTCCGCGTACTTGTTGGTGAGGATCGAGCCCTGCGCCTCGAGAACGGCGCGGCTCACGACGTTCTCCGAAGCGATGAGCTCGAGATTGTGTTGCTGCCGGTCCGCCTCGCTGCGAATGACCTGCCAGATCTCTGGATCGATCTCCCGAAGATTTCCCGTCATGAAGACGTGACCGTCCCTTCCGGCACCTCGTCCTGCGCGCGCGTCACCCAATCGTGAAGGCCCAGCTCCTCCTCGATGGCGACGATCTTCCGAAGGCGCCGCTCGTGACGCCCTCCGCCGAACGGAGTCCCGAGCCAGATGTCGACGATCTCCCGCGCCAGGAACTTCCCGACGAAGCCGCCGCCCATGATCAAAATGTTGGAATCCAGATGCTCGCGACTCATCCGTGCCCCCACCGGGTCCGCGACCAGGGCGGCACGCACGCCGGGAAAGCGGTTCGCCAGGATGCTCATCCCGATTCCGTTCGTACAGATCAGAATGCCCCGATCGGCGAATCCGAGTGCCACCTTGCGCGCCACGATCTTCCCGTAGTCAGGGTAGTCCACAGAATCGCTTCCGCGTGTACCCACATCCTCCACCCGCTGATGGTGAAGGCATAGGTACTCGACCAGGCTGTCCTTGAGCTCGACTCCACCATGGTCGGATCCGATAATGATCATGGCGCCCTCCGGCGGCTCTACTGCTTCTGGGTCTCGATATAATTCACGACGTCCTGCACCGTTCGGATCTTCTCCGCTTCTTCATCGGAGATCTCCATGTCGTACTCTTCTTCCAAGGCCATCACGAGCTCTACGATGTCGAGCGAATCAGCGCCCAAGTCCTCGATGAAGGACGCGTCCGGCGTCACCTCGCTCTCACTGACTCCCAGTTGCTCGCAGATGATCTCGCGCACCTTCCCTTCAACAGCTGAGGCCATCCACCCTTCCCTCCTCTCGAACAATAGAGGCCGCCATTCGATTTCCGATGACTTGCCACGTGATGAACCCGGACTCGAGCCGGCTCCAAAGCAACAGCGGATTCGTCACCTCGTCGGCCGGTAGCAACGCTGCTCAGATACTCCGATCCGCCGTCGCCGGGCAAGGGCCAACGGCGGCCCCCCCTACTCGCTGACTTCGATGACTTGGCGGCCGCGATAGGAGCCGCAGTGCGGACACGCCCGGTGGCGCACCATCGACTCCCCGCACTCCGGACAGCTGATCGTCGAAGCCGTGCTCAGCGCGTCGTGCGCGCGCCGCTTGTTCTTCTTCGAGTGAGACGTCTTACGCTTCGGAACTGGCATCTCGTCATACCCCCGTGGCCCGGATCGGTCCGGGCAGATGGTGTTGGTCGAACTCCGTTCGGACCGTTCAGCGGCCGACTTTCAAGTTGCGAAGGACCGCGAGCCGCGCATCACCTTCCTCGCTCACGCAGCCGCACTGCTCGGTGTTGAGGTTCGCCCCGCATTGCGGACAGAGACCCCGGCACGACTCCCCACACAACGGCAGGGTCGGCAGGGCCAGGAGCATGCGCTCCCGCAGCAGCGGAGACAGATCGACCTCTTCGCCCTCGTATTGCGCGAGATCGACGCCTCCCATGTCTGGGTCTTCCTCCTCCCAGCGCCCCCCGCGCGGTACCATCACGAATGCAAAGGACATCGGCAGGTCAAAAGAAAAGCTTTCCAGACACCGGGCACATCGCCCCACGACCGTACTCGTCACCTCGCCGTCGAAGAACAGATCGGATCCGGCCCGGTAGCACCGAACCCGGGCCGTTCCGGGACCGACGAACTCGTAATCCCGAACGGATCCGTGTTCCAGCAAGGGGTTCAGGTCGCTCGTCGGCTCCGCGGATACCAGCTCCTTCGTCGTCTCTTCAATGTCCCGAACGCGAATACGCACGCGAATGTGTCCAGGAAGGGGAATTTTGCGCCGAGTTCGGGTTAACAGCTACCGGAGGGCTCCGGGGAAATCAAGATTGGCCGCCGTCCGGCCGCCCCATATCGAGTCGCTTCTCGATGCGGCGGACGCGCCTCAGCAGATTGGGCAGACGGGTGACGGCAGCCGTGACTCGACGCCAGAGCGGCATGTCGATCGCGGGATAGCCACCCACGACGGCGCCCGCGGGCACCGAATTGGGGACACCGCTCTGGGCCGCTATCTGGGCCCCATCGCCCACGCTGAGATGGCCAGCGGTCCCGGCCTGACCGCCGATGCGCACCCAGCGCCCGATTCGCGTGCTCCCCGACAAGCCGACCTGCGCCGCCACCATGGAGTTCTCACCCACCTCACATCCGTGCGCGATCATGACCAGATTGTCGATCTTCGCGCCGCGCCGGATGACCGTCGATCCGATCGCGGCGCGATCGATCGTGGTGTTGGCGCCGATCTCCACGCCGTCTTCGAGAACGACGTCTCCCGCCTGGATCAACTTTCGTATCCCGCCTTCCGCGGTCGGGACATAGCCGAACCCGTCCGAGCCGATCACGGCGCCGCTTTGCAGGACCACGTCGTCGCCGATGCGCACGCGCTCGCGAACGGTGACGTGCGCCTGGGCGACGAACCGTTGTCCAATGTCGACGTCCGGATAGAGGACGACGTGCGGGCCGATACGCGCGTCATCACCGATTCGCACGCCATCTCCGATCACCGCGTGAGCGCCGATCGAGGCGCGCGCACCGACCGTGGCCGATGAGGCGATCACCGCCGACGGATGGATCTCCGGCACCACGGCGGGGGCCTGGTGGAAACACTCCACCGCGGCGGCAAATGCCAGGTACGGATCGTCCGTCCGCAGCGACGGCAGGGGAACGTCGGGGGCCCCCGTGGCGAGAATGACCGCCGAGGCTCTCGTCGTTGCCAGGTGGCGCGCGTAGCGTGGATTGGCGACGAACGTGAGATCGCCGGGGCCGGCCGCTTCGATGGCGGCAACCCGGGAGATTTCCACCGTCGCGTCGCCTCGCAGCTCGCAGCTCAGCCGCTTCGCCAGATCGCCGAGTCGCATCTCACCTTCCCCCTCGCATCCATAGCGACGCCGACATTTCACGGCAACTCGCGGCGCCATCGCCACGGCCCGCGCTCCCGGGTCCGGCGCCGCGATCGGGATCGGCCCGCGGCGGCGACGCATCCTCGTTGCACCCGTATAGTCCTTGTGTTAGAGCCGACGCCGTTCACGGTTGCCCGCGCCACTCCACAGACTCTGCGCGGGCCGCAAATCGGTTCGGATGCAGATCTCGCCCGCCATGCAACAGCTGAAGCTCGGCATTCCCAAGGGCAGCCTCGAGGCCGCCACGATCGAACTCTTTCGCAAGTCGGGGTGGAAGATCTCCGGCAGTGAACGGAGCTATTTCCCCAGTGTCGACGATGAAACCCTTCGCTGCGTCCTGGCGCGGCCGCAGGAGATGTCGCGCTACGTCCAGGACGGTACCCTGGACGCCGGAATTACCGGCAAGGACTGGACCCTGGAGAACGAATCGGACATCCACGTCGTCTCCGACTTCATCTACTCGAAGACGAGCATGCGGCCGACCCGTTGGGTCCTCGTGGTCGCGCGCGACTCGGAGATCACCGACATCTCCCAGCTGGTCGGCAAGCGCATCGCCACCGAGATGGTGGGCTTCACCAAGCGTTACTTCGCCGAACGCCACATCGATGTCGAAGTCGAGTTCTCCTGGGGCGCCACCGAAGCCAAAGTCGCGGAGGGCCTGGTCGACGCGATCGTCGAAGTGACCGAGACGGGAAGCACGATTCGCGCGCACGGCTTGAAGATCATCCACGAGCTCTGCGAGTCGAACCCGCAATTGATCGCCAATCACGCCTCCTGGGCGGATCCCTGGAAGCGCGAAAAGATCCAGCAGATCTCCTTGCTGCTCAACGGCGCCTTGCAGGCCGAGGCCAAGGTCGGCCTCAAAATGAACGTCGGCAGGGAGAACCTGGACGCGATCATGAAGATGATCCCGAGCATCACCGCGCCGACCGTCTCCCCACTGTACGGAACCGAGTGGTTCGCCGTCGAGAGCGTCATCTCCGAGGCCGTGGTCCGCGAGCTGATCCCGCAGCTTCTCAAGAATGGAGCGGTCGGGATCATCGAGTATCCCCTGAACAAGGTCATCTGAGCGAGCGACGACATGATTCAGAGGAAGCGGCAGCAGTCCGTAGCAGAGGAGAGAGAGCGCGGGGTCCATCTAGCGGTCTACGCGCTCCTCGCGGCTCTCGTCGCCATCACCGCTTCCTGCCACGGGCCCACGGCCGAGCAGCGGGCGCGCGAGGCGGCCGAGAAGATCATGGCCTCCATGCCGGACGTCGACGCGGCGGCGCTGGCGCAGAAGGTGGACCCCGCGACCGTGCAGGAGGTTCAGCGCGAGCTGACGACGGTCGAGGAGTACCAAGGCGAGATCAACGGCAAGCTCGATTCCGTGACCGTCAATGCCATCGAGGCGTTCCAACGCGAGGCCGGCCTCGAAGACAACGGCATCCTCGACTCGGGCACCCGCGAGAAGCTCGCCGCCGCAGCCAAGGCCAAAGCCTCCTGAGAGCCTCGGGCCGCGGCCCAAATCCGCGGCGACACTCGGGAGCGCGGGCACGCCCACGGGCTATTCCTGCATGCGCTCCAGGATCTCGTCCTGCCGTCCCTCCGCGATCAACTGATCGTTCTTACGCGCCTCCCGGAACCCGAGATACGTGAAGAAGAACAGCAGCACCATCATCCCGAGGATCGGGATGTTGTCTGGCAGGCTCATGATATGGAGAAAGTGACTCAAAGCGCTTTCCGGCACGGTTCGTCTCCCTAACCGCGCCAATCGCTACCAGCGGCGTCCGAACGTGTCAACGCCCGGACGCGGACCGCCGCGGCCGCTCCAACACCACCGCGCCCCGTCGCCAACGGACGAGAAGTAGCCCAACCTGCCCAGGTCTGGAAATCATCGTGCCTTCCGCGCTAAGGGTCCGACCGGCGCAGAGGCACCATGGGCTCAAATCGACTGACCGAGACGCAAGCCCTTTTCGAACGGGCCTTGAAGGTAGTTCCGGGCGGCATTCACGGCCACCAATCCCCCGCCATGCTCGTCGCCGGCGCGCATCCGTACTTCTTCGAGCGAGGTCTCGGCTGCCGGGTCTGGGACGTCGACGGCAACGAGTACATCGACTACATGTGCTCCTACGGTCCCATCGTCCTCGGCCATCAGCACGCGAAGGTCGAGGAGGCCGCGCGCCGGCAGGCGGCGGACGGGCACTGCTTCAACGGGCCGGGTCGCGTCTGGGTCGAGCTCGCGGAGCACCTGGTTGGGCTGACGCCCTTTGCCGACTGGGCCGCCTTCGCCAAGAACGGCTCCGACGTCTGCACCTGGGCGATCGCCGTCGCGCGCCGTCACACGGGCCGCTCGAAGGTGGTCATGGCGGAGGGCGCCTATCACGGGGCGCACGCCTGGTGCACACCGGCCCCCGCCGGCGTGACCCCGGAAGACCGGTCGAACGTGCTCACGTTCACCTATAACGACCCCGATAGCCTGCGCGCCGTCCTCGACCGGGAGGGCGGCTGTGTGGCCGCGGTCATTGTCACCCCGTTTCGGCACGACGCGTTCCACGATCAGGAGCTGCCGCGCGACGGGTTCCTGGCGGGAGTGCGCGCCCTGTGCGACGAATTCGGTGCCGTGCTCGTTCTGGACGATGTCCGCGCCGGGTTCCGGCTTCACCTCGGCGGATCGGGTGAGCTGTTCGGGTTGCGGCCAGATCTATCCTGCTATGCCAAGGCGATCGCCAACGGCTACCCGCTCTCCGCCTGCGTAGGGCGCGAGGCTCTGCGCCAGGCGGCGCGAGACGTCTACTTCACGGGCTCGTACTTCACGGCGCCGGTTCCCATGGCCGCAGCGCTCGCCTGTTTGCGCGAGATGGAGGCCGGCGGCGCGATCGAGCACATGCACGACGTGGGAACGCTCTTGCGGCGTGGAATCGAGGAGCAGGCCACCAGCCACGGCATCCCGATCACATACTCCGGCCCGCCGGCCATGCCCTTCTTGACCTTTCGAGAAGACCACAAGTTCGGTCGCAGTCGCCTCTTTGCCGCGGCCTGCGCCCAGGGCGGTGTCTATCTCGCGCCCTATCACAACTGGTTTCTGTCCGCGGCCCACTCCGAGGCCGACATCCGGAAGACTCTCGACGTTACGGACGGCGCCTTCGCCGAGGTGCGCCGCAACGCCGACTGAGCCGTGAGTGGGTGAAACGGGATAACGATAGTCAGGAACGCGTCACTGCGGCTGTTCGGCCGCGGCCTGCTGCGCTTCGATGACCCGGTCGAGGGTCGTCGTCGCTCGCTCCGCCGAGTTCTTTGCCGCCACGCTGGCGCGCTCCGCGTGATCTGCGGCAACGGCAGCGCGGTCGGCGGCGGCCTCCAAGCGCTGGATGATCGCCTCCAGGTCGCCGGACGGAGCCGGTGGGGCTGGCGCCGGCTCTATCTCGGCCGACGCCATGACCATCGGTTCCGGCTCCGGCTCCGCCGCTTCGGCCTTCTTCTGCTCCGGTTGCTCGTCCATCTTTGCGGACGGAGGGGGCTCGCTGGGCGCCTCGGCGGCCTGGGCGGCGGTGGGTTGCGCGGTCAAGAGGCGATTGAGGTCCGCTTCACTGATCGAGCCCTCGTATTTCACGACGCCGTAGTCGTAGAGGCTCGGCGCCACGTGGACCCGCCCGAAGGCGAGGTACTGGTCGCGGCGCAGATAGTACAGGCGGATCTCGTACGGCGCGAAGGGCTCCTGAACCTGAACCTCTTGGACTTCCGCGTACTCGGGCCAGCCGTACAGCTCGACATACTCGCGCAGCTCGATATTTCGCTGCATCTCGAGCTTCAACACGTCGCGGCTGATGATGATCGGCTCTCCGATCTCGATGACGTCGGCCCGGTTCGCCGCCGGCCGCAGCTGGGCACTTGCCATCGCACTGCCGCCGACCGCCACGACCAACGCCAACACCGCCACCCTTCCCGGTCTTCCCGTCATCATCCATCCTCCTGGCGGGCTAGGCTAGGGTGGGATTGCCATCTCGTCAAGCGCGATTTTTGGGCTACATGCGTCTAGCTGTGCGAGGTGGAAGGCAAAGGAGCCGAGGCGAATTCGACGAGAAACGGGCTTCAGATCGTGCGGAAGACCGTTCGCCCGCCGCACAGCGTCGCGACCACCTCCAGATCGCCGTCCAAGACCACCAGGTCGGCGGGCAGGCCGCGCTCGATGACGCTTCCCCCTCCGAGGTCGCCGGCCACTCGGGCCGGCGACCTCGAAGCCAGATGCAACAGCTCGTGCAGCGGCCAGGGCGGCAGCCACTCTCGCAGGTTGCGAACGGCACCGCCGAGGGTCAGGCAACTTCCCGCCAGAGGCCCATCCGTCCCTCTTCGCACCGCGCCGGCGCGGATGATGCAACGAGAGCCGAAGAGGTCGATCTCTCCTTCCGGCAGTCCGAGCGCCGCGACACCGTCGCTGACCAAGACCACACGGTCCGCCGGCTTGCACCGCATGGCGATCTCGACGGCTCGCCGGCCGACGTGATGCCCGTCGCAGATCAACTCGACAGAGAGGCGGTCGTCCGTCAGGGCCGTGCCGAGCAGGCCGGCTTGTCGGTGGTGCAGCGATGGCATGGCGTTGAACAGGTGCGTCACGTGGGTCGCCCCCGCCGCCACCGCCGCCTCCACCTCGTCTTCTGTCGCCGCGCTGTGCCCGATCCCCACCCGCACCGAGCGCTCCCGCAGCGCCGCGATGAACGGCAAGCAGTCAGGGAGCTCGGGCGCCACGGTGACCAGCCGGATCAGACCGCCACTGCGCCGCTGCAGCAAGTCGAATTCTTCGATAGACGGCGGTCGCATCCAGGACGGGTTCTGCGCCCCGCACCAGCGGGGGTTGAGATACGGCCCCTCCATGTGGATACCGGCGAGGCGGGCGCCCGCCACGCCGGAGGCGCAGGCGGCAATCGCCTCGACCACGGAGATCAGTCGGTCAGCCGGCAGCGTCGCCACGGTGGCCAGCAACCGCGTCGTGCCGAATCGAGCCAACGTCGCCAGAATGCGCTCGTTGCCTTCGACGTTCCCGTCTTCGAACATCGCGCCGCCGGCGCCGTGGACGTGCAGGTCGAAAAAGCCCGGAGCGATCAGACTTCCCTCCGCTTCGATGACCTCGGCATCGTCGCCCGGCAGGTCCGACTCGATCGCCGCGATTCGCCCGGCCTCGACGCGAACGTCGCACGGCGAGCGAATTCCGCCGGGAGTGACGACCGCCCCGCCGCGGATGACGATAGGCCGTTCGCCCGTGCGGGTCTCCATGTCCTCAGCGCCCGCGGAACCTCGGCTTGCGCTTCTCGAGGAAAGCGGAAATCCCCTCCTGGTAGTCGGCGCTGTCGAAGCATCGGCGCATGGCTTCGCGGAGGCCGTTCGGGTCGCGATCCGCCCTCGGACGAAGGGCCTCCTGAATGGCCCGTTTGTGGGCGGTGAGCGTCAGGGGTGCGCCTTCCGCCATCGCGAGCGCGTACTCGCGCGTGGCCTCCTCCAGCCGGTGGCGCGGAACGACGCGATTGATCAGGCCGATCCGGCAAGCCTCCTCGGCGTCCAGGGGGCGAGCCGAGAGTAGGATGTCGGCAGCATGCGTCGGACCCACCACCTGGACCAGGCTCTCCACGCCGCCTTCCATCGGATACGAGAGGCCGAGCCGCGCCGCCGGCACGGCGAAACGGGCGTGGTCGGCGGCCAGGCGAACGTCGCAGGCGAGCGCGACCGAAACGCCTCCGCCGTAGCAGAGGCCGTTGATCATGGCGATCACCGGTTGCGGCGCGCTGCGAAGCGCCAGCCAGGCACGCGCCGAAAGCTCGTCGTACTTGGCGGTCATCGCAGCGTCGGCGCGGTTCGAGCGAAACTCGCTGATATCGGCGCCCGAGATGAAGGCCCGATCTCCAGCGCCGCGCAGCACGATCACCCGCACCGCGGTGTCGCTCGCCAGGTCGTTCACCCCGCCGCCCAGTCGCTCCCAGACTTCGGCGCTGAGGGCGTTGTGGGCCGCCGGCCGGTTGACCACGACCCAGCCGATGGGCGGTTCCCGCCGCACCACGAGCGGCCCCTGACCTGCTTCCACCATGACGAGATCCCCGCGCAGTCGGGGCAATTGAACCAGTTTGGTCCCGCGCCCGCAACCGTCCACCCGACGCGTTCGATCGGCGATTGCCTCGCCGCTCGATCTCGCTTACTTTCAAATCAGTCTCGAAAGCGAAGTGGAGGTCATCGGATGCGGCGGCGGAGGCTTCAATCACCTCCTCACTGGTCCTTCCGGCAACGGGTTTCATCACCACCCGTTTCGCCAACTCTCTGCCGGCGCCGGCAACGCACGGAGATCCGCCCCGAGCGTGCCGGACCCCAAGCCCGAGCCTCCGAAGAGGCTCACCGCGACCAGCGACGCCGACCTCTTCGAGCATGAGATGGCCGGCGTTCGTCCTCTAGCACCCGAGTCGGGGCGACGAGTTCCCGTTCCGCCGCCCACACCCTCCCCCCGTCCGGTGACGGACGCCGATGCGGAGGTCATCGCCGAGCTGTCGGACCTGGTTGCCGGAGCCGGGACGTTCGACATCTCCGACACCACCGAGTTCGTCGAGGGAGCGGCGATGGGCATCGATCATCGCCTCGTCCGTCGCCTGCGCAACGGCGAGTTCGCCTACCAGGCGCACCTCGACCTGCACGGCATGACGACAGAGCAAGCACGCACGGCCGTCGACGTGTTTCTGACCGACGCCCACCAGCGCGGCTGGCGCTGTGTTCTGATCATTCACGGCCGCGGCCTGAACTCGAAGGACCAGGTCCCGGTGCTCAAGCACCGCCTCGCCGCCTGGCTCGCCCGCACGACCTGGTCGCGACTGGTGCTCGCGTTCACCAGCGCACGGCCTTGCGACGGTGGCGCCGGAGCCCTCTACGTCCTCTTGCGGCGACAGCGCCACGGCAAGCAGCCCATCCGGGTCACGCAAGGCGCGAAGTGGTGAGCCTGGGCCGGGGCAGCGCTTCTCAGCAGATCTTGCCGGCCCCGATCACGGCGCGAGACAGCAGGCAATCAACGGGGTCGAAAGGGGATATCACGAGCGACGCGGGGCGGTGGCGCGATTCTTCCCCTTCTTGTGCTCGGAACGCGCCGGTCGGTGGCTGGATCGCGGCGCGGGCGTCTCTCCGGAGAGCAGAGAGTAGATCCGAAAACCGAGCCGTCCGTTGATCGTGAAGGGCTTGCCCCAGCTGCCGAGGTCCAGCTTCTCGGCGCGCTTCAACGCCGCGGCCTTCCACTCCGCGTTTCCCCGTAGCGCTGCCATGTAAGCGACGGCGGGAAAGAGTCGCGCGTCGAGCGTCACCTTGCGACTCGTCACGGCGTCGACGTACTTCGCCAGCCACGCCTCGATCGCCGCATCCCGCGTCACCGAGTCCGTATAGGCGAGCCCGTCCGCCAGAATACCGAGCTTCCACTTGTTCACATCCGTTGGCGAGTGCGCCTTCATGCCGCCTGCGGCGTACTGCTTCGCCGCTTCGAGATACTTTGCGTCGCCGGTGGCATCGTATACCGCGATGAGCGCGATCTGTGGCCAGCCCCACTGTCTCGGATTGCCGCGCACGAAGCCGTGTGCTCTCCCCACCAGATAGTCCGCGATGCCGCGCGCGGCTTCCAGGCCGCGCTCGTCGCCGGTCAGAAAGAAGTAGGAGATCAACCCCTCCGTCCAGGTATGGCCGAGATCCACCCCTCCGAGCTCGAAGGTGAAGTGCAGCGGGTTCTTGGGATGGTTCATCCCGACCCACGACGGCCGATACGGATAGAAATGAATCGTATCGACGTCCATGAAGTGCCGGGCGGCGGCCACCATGGCGCCATGGAGATCGGGCTTCCCACTGGCGGCGAACGCCAGCGCCAGCACCTGCGCCGTGTCGTACTCCAGGTTTCCCCACGCATCACAACCCTTGGTGGTGTCCTGGTATTTCGGGTAGTTCCAGTCGCCCCAGTTCCACATTCCGTACGCACCGGTTCGCGGTCGGTCGCCGCCAATGCCTTCGCAGCGAACCTCGCCGCGGTCGTCCCAGGGCTCGCGATCGTTGCGGCGCCGGTAGCGCTCCGCCGCCTCGACGACTCGGCGGGCAAACGGCGCGGCCGGTGCTGCGGCGGTGATCGCCTGCGGCAGCGCCCCGGTGCGCACGATCCAGGACGGATCAACCGAGGCGACGAGAGGTTCCGCCAGGCCCTGCAAAGCCTTGCGTTCCATGGTCTTTGCCGGCGCGGCCCAGAGGACGAACTCGTGTGTCTTCGCCGCCCCCATCCCCACCTTCGCTGGCCGCGCCTGCGGCGCCCAGAGGTTGTAGACGAGCTGCTGCGGGCGCAGCTCGATGCTTTTCGGATACTCCTCCCAGAACCAGCGCGCCGCCACCCCGGTGGTGATCTTCTTCGTGCGCGCCTCGAGCCACCCTTCCAGGTGTCCCTGCTCTTCCCGATCTCCCATCCGATACGTGAGGTTGTCGGGTTGGTAGAAGAGAACCGCGTCATCCAACGCCGCGGTGCGCAGCTGGCCCTTCTCGACTCCGCCGGCCCAGGTCGCCGCGGCCAGGGTTTCCAGCGGAACGTCGATCGAGAGCCGCGAGACCTCGACGTAGGCAGCGGAGTTGCGGTCGATGAAGGTGTGCAGGACGCGCACGAACGGCTGTCCCGCATAGGCGTCCACCCGGATGAGGTAGTCGAAACCCTTTCCGTAGGTGCCGCGCAGCTCGATCCGCGCCCGCAACGGTCCCTTCTCGAGAACGGTGACACTGGAAGGCGTCAACGCCTGAACGGTGCTGCCCGCGACGGTGACGGAGGAGGTTACGGCCCCCCGGGTGACGGCGGGGCCGGACTCCAGCTTCACGCCGTCCAGGATGCCGAAGTGCTTCTTCGGAATCTCGAAGCGGATGGCGCCCGTGTCGATCAACACACGCTCTTGCCCGTCGTCGACCCGAAGCGGCTGCGCCGCAGACGGTGGCGCTTCCGGTCGAACGTGCATCTCGACCCGTCCGTTCGCCTCGAGGTCGACACGGCTGTCGACGAGCAGCCAGCGAACGCTGCCGTCGGGCCAGTGGGCGAGGGCCCTCGCCTGGGTCGGGGCGCGCACGCCGCGCTCGTTCGTCACGGCGACGGACGTGCCGTCCGCGAGCTCGCCGCGCGCGAACGGCACCGTGAAGGTGAGCGGCCATTGACGGCGCGCCACGCCCCTGGTCTCGCTGACGGCAAAGGGTACGGTCAGCGACGACCGATGGGCGGCGGCAGCTGCGATCGAGGAAGCGCAGACAACGGCGGCCACCGCCAGCGCCGGGGAAACTCTCTTTCGCATGCCCAAGGAGGGGAACGTAGCGACTGCCGAGCCCTGCCGCAACAGGCTCTCGACTCGCCCGGCCCCGGGTCGCGTTGAATCGCAAACGCCTTTGTGGTGAGGAGGACAATCGCGCCCGCAGCTTCCGTTTGCGGTCAGGGTCCGTCCGAAGTCGCGATGCGGCGCGCGGTGGGTTCAGGGTGAGCCCGAGAGCAGGATCGGCCCAGAGATGTCGGAGACCAACCGCACGACGACGAGAGCTCTCCGCCTGATGGGCGTCCTGTCCGGAGCGGTCACGTTTCTGGTCGCGTGGGCTCTGCTGCAGCTCTGGGGGATCGGCAAGGCGCCGTTCCACACCAAAGGCGAGCCGCGCGAGGCGATCGTCGTGCAGGAGATCGTGCATGAGAACGAGTGGATCCTGCCCCGCCGCAACGGCGTCGAGATGCCGCGCAAGCCGCCCCTGTTCCACTGGCTCGGCGCCGCAACGGCGCTGGTGCACGGGCGCGTCGACGAGGCCAGCGTCCGCTTCCCGTCCGTCCTGCTCTCCGGGCTCGGCACGCTGCTTCTGTTCGGAGCGGTAGCCTACCTGATCGGAGCGCGGGCGGGGGTGATCTCCGCGCTCGCGCTCCTCACCAGCTTCGAGTGGCTGCGGGCGGCGACCGGCGCGCGCGTCGACATGACCCTGGCCTTCGGTCTCGTCCTCGCCTTCGTCGGCCTTCTCCTCTTTCGGGTGTCGCGCCGCCCGCTCTGGCTCGTCGCCCTGTACGGCGGTATCGCGTGGGCCACGCTCGCCAAGGGCCCGGTCGGGATCGCGCTGCCGCTGCTGCAGGTCGTCTTCCTCTGCGCCTTCGATCTCAGCCCGCGCTTCGCCCTCGAGCTGCGACCGCTGCGCGGCCTCTCGGCGGTCGTCCTGGTCGCCGGCGCCTGGTACGTCCTGGCCGCCGTCCACGGTGGAACGAGCTTCCTGTTCACGCAGATTCTCGACGAGAACGTCTTTCGCTTCATCGGCGACCCGCGGCTCACCGGCGGCCACCGGCACTCGGTCCTCTACCTCTTCGGGATGCTGCTCGCCGGCTTTCTCCCCTGGACCGTTCTCCTCCCGAGCGTCGCCGCCTCGTTGTGGACGGAGCGGCGCGTCCAGCGGGCGCGCGAGGCCCGCTATTTCGCCGCCCTCTGGGTCGCCGTCGTGTTCGTCTTCTACTGCGTGCCGGTCAGCAAACGCGGCGTCTACCTGCTGCCGCTCTACCCCGCCGCCTGCCTGCTCATCGGCTGGTGGGCCGATGCGGTCCTGCGCGGCGAGGTCATCCCCCGGCGGCTCGAGCGCGTCCTCATTCCCCTGGCGTGGAGCCTCGCCGTGCCTCTCGCCTTCGTCGCCCTCACCGTCGCCGGCCACGCGATCGGCCTCTCGGCATTCGACCTGATCGCCGCCTGGCTGCGACCGCACGCGGCGGCCGACGTGGCCCTCGCCGGGCGCATCGCTCGCGCCCATCCGATGGCGCTCGAGGTGGCCCTGGCGGGAGCGGTCGCCGGTCTACTGCTCGTCGCCTTCGCCGCCCGTGACCGCCACTGGGGCGGCATCCTCGCCGGCCTGTTTTTCAGTGCCGCTTGCGTCGAGATCATCGCCCGGCAGGTGGTCCTGCCGCAGGTCGCCGCCGAGCAGACGCGCCGCCAGTACGTCGCCGAGATCCGCAAGGTCGTCACCGGAATGAGCGAGATCCACGCGTATCGCAGCTTCGACTACGGCGTCGTCTTCTACGCGGGCGGGCGCGTGCCCGTCTACGACGGATCGCTGCGCGACGGGCCTCGCTACCTGCTGATGTCGGAGGGCCAGTGGGCCGGCCTGGTGCCTCTCGAGCGCGAAGCGTACGAACGCATCCCCGCTCTCGATTCCCGGCCCGGCGGCGGTCTCGGCAGACTCGTCCTTCTCGAGCGGATCGCTCCGCCCGCGCCTCCCCGGCCGCGGATCGGGCCCGATCGCGGTTGACTCGCCTCGATGCTTTCCATCGTGGTTCCGATCGAGAGCGATGCGGCCGACAGCGGGCGCCCCTGTGAGCGGCTGATCGACCTCTTCGAACAGCACGGCGAAGCCTTCGAGATCATCCTCGTCGCCGACGGCGTGGACGAGCCGGTGCAATGGGCGACTTCGCGACGGGACGCCCGCCTGCGCGTACTCCGATTGGACCGTCGCGTCGGTCGGGCGCCCGCGCTGACGGCCGGCTTCCACGCCGCGCGCGGCGACATCGTCGTCACCTTGCCGAGCGACCGACCCGGAAATCCGACCGACGTCGTCCGTCTCCTGGCCCCTTTCAGCGACGATCGCGTCGCTGCCGTGTGCGGGCGGCGCCCGCCTTCCGAGCGCCGCCGGCTCTCGTCCCGCGCGATCGATGCCCTCGTCGCCCACCTGGGCGGCGGCCCCGTTCGAGACACGGGGTGTGGCCTGCAGGCGTACCGGCGTTCCGCTCTGCCCCATCTCCAGCTCCCCGCCGGCATGGACCGCCTCCTGCCGACGGCTCTCGGAATCGACCCGGAAGCCGTGGTCGAGGTCACCGTCGATCCTGACGGCGCGGCGCCCTCGACACCAGGCTTCCGTGCGACAATCGCTCTGTTGGGCTCCCTTTCCGCCCTGCCCTTCCTGGCCCGCGACCCCCGCAGCGCCGAGACCCACTTCGCCGTGGCGACCGCCGCCGCAGCCGCCTGCGGCGCGGCGGTGATGGACCGCAGCCGCGTCGCGATGGTCGTCTTCGACCTCCTCGCGATCCTCCTCGCCGTTCTCTGGCGCTGCCTGCGCCGCTTCAACCGCGCCCAGGACGACGGCGTCTACCGCCTCCTCGAAGACGCGGAACCGAATTGACAACCCGCCGGGATTGCCTTAGCTTTTTCGCCACGTGTCTTGCGCGAGATCTGCGGGCGTAATTCAGTGGTAGAATGCCAGCTTCCCAAGCTGGACGTCGCCGGTTCGACCCCGGTCGCCCGCTCTTTCCAGAAAGCCCTTGTCCGACAAGGGCTTTCTCATTCTGGGCCCATCGCGCGGTCGACTCGCCACTGTTTGCCGCCAACGCGGCGGCGTACTTCTTCCTTCCCGTTGCAGTTCGCCGAGTGGGAGGGAATCGTTCCGCCACAGCGATCTGCGGTTTACGCACCGCGGGTGCCGAACTATAACTCCGTCGCCGTGCCGGCAGAGCGACTGCCGCCGCGTCAGGACGAGGAGGCGAGCCATGGGATTTCGAGTCGTGTGTCTCTCGCGTTGCATCGCCGCCGGCGGCGAGACCGTCGGGCAGACAGTCGCCGAGCGCCTGGGCTTTCGCTATCTGGACGAGCAGATCATCACCCGCGCCGCGGAGCTGGCTCAGGTCGATCCCAAGCTCGTCGTCGCGGCGGAGACTCGGCAGTCGCGGCTGCAGCGCCTGATCGACAAGCTGGCGGCGGCCTACGACGTCACCGGTCCGGCGAGCATCGCCACCGGCCTGCCGCTCGACGCGTTCATGCCGCCGCCGGATTATCGCGCCTCGCCCGACGAGTTGCGTGTCATGATCCGCGCCGCAATCGCCGAGGTCGCGACCTCGGGCGAGGTCGTGATCGTCGCCCACGCGGCGTCCATGGCACTGGCGGGGAAGCCTGGTGTCCTGCGCGTTCTGGTGACCGCGTCGCCCGAAACCCGCGCCCGACGGCTCGCGGCCCAGCAGGGGACGACGGAGAAGGAGGCGCTCGCCGCCGTGGCCGCGTCGGACCGCGCCCGCGGCGATTACTTCCAGCGTTTCTACCAGATCAAAGAAGAGCTGCCGACGCACTACGATCTGGTGGTCAATACCGACGCCGTACCGGCCGAGCGCGTGGCCGAGATCATCGTGGCCGCGGCCCAGAGCTCGGTTTGACCAGGACGCGGCGAGTCCTCCGTCGGCGTTCGAATCGCCTCCGAATCTCCCCGCGAAAGCACGGTGCAGGGCGCGGATTGCGGCCTGCCTCCGTGCCACCGACTACAGCCCGGCGCCAGGTAGCCGCCGTCCACGGCGCCCACGGAACCTCCCCGCTGGCAAGAGATCGGTTGTCGCTATTTGCCCTGACACTTCTTGACGGCCGGAGGCGCCCGCGCTATGAAACAGCTGAGGCCAGACCTCCATGGAGAAAGGCGGAGAGCTCATGAAAGACGGGCGGCAATCTCCTGCAAGGCAAGTCGATAAGGAGCGACTCCACGACCGGCCGGCGCGCCGTGCGGTGTTGCTCGTCGGGCACGGCGGGGTGCCGCGCGACTATCCGCGCGAGCGCCTGCTTCAGCTGCGCGGCTTGGAAGCGCGTCGACGCCTCGCGGAAGCGCCGCCCTCCCCGCAGGAAGTCGCCCTGGAAACGGAGTTGCGGCAGTGGCCCCGAACGGCGGCCACTGACCCCTATCAGGCCGGTCTGGAGAGCCTCGCGGCGCACCTGCGCCCGGGGCTCGAACCTGCTCGACTCGTCCTCGCGTACAACGAATTCTGCGCACCGACCGTGACCGAGGCGGTGCGCGCGCTGGCCACCGAGGGCGTGACGGACATCGTCGCAGTGCCCTCGATGTTCACGCCCGGGGGCGTGCACGCGGAAATCGACATACCGGAAATCATCGAAGAGCTGCGGGCCGAATTCCCGCATCTCGGCTTGCGGTATGCGTGGCCCTTCGCGGGGGAGCACCTGGCCGCGTTCTTCGTCGAGCACCTGCGCCGATTCGACAGCACCTGACGGGCAGCCGCATGTTCGAGTGCAACGCCTTTTTCACAGGCTTCGCTGCCATCCTGACCGTGGCGTTCACCGCCTGGTGCGTCAGCGTCTTCAAACGCGACGTCAGCGTCGTCGACAGCGTGTGGCCACTGCTGTTCCTCGCCGCCGCGGTAACGTATGCCGCCGCGCTACCGCATCCAGGCCCGCGCACGATCCCGGTCCTGGTCCTCGTCGCCCTTTGGGCGCTCCGTCTGTCCGCCTACCTCACCTGGCGAAACTGGGGCGAGCCGGAAGACCGCCGCTACCAGAAGATTCGACGCCGCAACGAACCGCACTTTGCCCTGAAGAGCCTGTACCTGATCTTCGGGTTGCAAGGCACGCTCGCCTGGATCATTTCTGTGCCGCTGCTTGCCGCGATCGGCGCGCCGGGTGACTTTACGGCGCTCGACTACGCTGGCGTGGCGCTGTGGGCGGTCGGCTTTGGCTTCGAATCCGTCGCGGACTGGCAGCTCTCCCGTTTCAAGCGTGTGCCCGCCAACCGCGGCGCGGTGATGGACCGGGGGCTGTGGCGTTACACCCGCCACCCCAACTACTTCGGCGACTTTTGCACTTGGTGGGGCTTCTATCTCCTCGCGCTCGCGGCAGGTGGATGGTGGGCCGTCGTTGGGCCGCTGCTCATGTCGTTCCTCCTGCTCAGGGTTTCCGGCGTCGCGCTGCTCGAGCGTGACATCGGGAAGCGCCGGCCTGCGTATCGCGACTATATTCTCCGCACCAATGCCTTCTTCCCCGGGGCGCCGAAGCGAACCACGTACGGGATCGGCGACGCGCCCGACGCACACCCAGACTCCGATGGAGCAACCCCGTGAACCGGGCTCCGCGGCTGGACCGCACGCGCGGCGAGACGACAGCGCTATGCGGTAGCGAGAGCGCGGTCTGGCGGATGCATGAGCAGCACTGAGGCGAAGCCACTCATCTTGTTGACCGGCGCCACCGGCTACGTGGGCGGCCGACTGTTGAGGGCGTTGCAAGCCGCCGCCTATCCGGTCCGCTGTCTGGCGCGGCGACCCGAGTTCCTGGCGCCGCGGGTCAGCTCCGGCACGGAGATCGTCCAAGGCGACTGCCTCGATGCCGCCTCGTTACCGGCGGCGTGCGCCGGTGTCGACACCGCGTACTATCTCGTTCACTCGATGGGCTCGACCGGCGACTTCGCCGAGCAGGACCGGACGGCGGCCGCCAACTTCGGAGCCG
The DNA here is from genome assembly GCA_963721115.1 of uncultured bacterium. Lineage (GTDB taxonomy): Bacteria > Desulfobacterota > Binatia > HRBIN30 > CADEER01 > CAVRIA01. Next base: position 1,014,653 of record CAVRIA010000004.1, on the reverse strand, counting down.
CCGCGCAGGCCGCCGGCGTGCGGCGCATCGTCTATCTCGGCGGGCTCGGCGACGCGCGCGGACACCTGTCGCCGCACCTGCGCAGCCGGCACGAGACGGGTGAGGCGCTGCGCGCCAGCGGCGTGCCGGTGATCGAGCTGCGCGCATCGGTCATCCTCGGTTCGGGCAGTCTGTCCTTCGAGCTCATTCGCGGCCTGGTGGAGCGCCTGCCGGTGATGCTCTGCCCGCGCTGGGTGCGCACGCCCGCGCAACCGATCGCCATCGAAGACATACTGGCCTACTTGCTGGCAACGATCGATCTGCCGCGCGGAAGCGCAGGCATCTTCGAGATCGGCGGCGCCGATCGCGTCTCGTATGCGGGCATCATGAGCGAGTACGCGCGGCAACGTGGGCTGCGGCGCTCGATGATTCCGGTGCCGCTTCTGACGCCGCGGCTGTCGAGCCTGTGGTTGGGGCTCACCACGCCGGTGTACGCGCGCGTGGGGCGCAAGCTGATCGAAAGCGTCGAGAACGAGACCACCGTGCACGACGACCGCGCCTTGCGCGTCTTCCCCATCCGTCCGATGGGGTTCCGCCAAGCGATACGGCGCGCGATCCTCAACGAAGATCAGGAGTATGGCGCCACCCGCTGGTCGGATGCCATCTCCTCCGCCGGGGTGCCGCCGTCCTGGGGCGGCATGCGCTTCGGTACGCGCCTGGTCGATTCGCGGGCCGTTCGCGTACCGGTCTCCCCTGCCCTCGCGTTCGCAACCGTCCGGCGCATCGGCGGGTCAACTGGTTGGTACTACGGCAACCGGCTGTGGAAGTTGCGCGGTTTCATCGACCTGCTGTTCGGTGGTGTGGGGATGCGCCGCGGCCGCCGCCATCCCGAGCAGCTTGCGGTGGGGGACACCGTCGACTTCTGGCGCGTCGAGGCCTACGAGCCGGACCGTCGTCTGCGTCTGGTTGCGGAGATGAAGCTTCCCGGCCGCGCCTGGTTGGAGTTCGAGGTACAGCCGGATGCCGACGGCGCAATCATCCGGCAGACCGCCGTGTTCGATCCCGTCGGTTTGCTCGGCCTGTTGTACTGGTATGGCGTCTATCCGCTGCACGCCCGCGTATTCGCCGGCATGCTCCGCGGGACGGCCCGCGCCGCGGAGCTCTGCGGTGGGCAGGCGGCTGGGCCCCGGGTGGCGGCGGGGTCGCCGGGTATTCGAGCGGCCACGTCGGGCCTGGCAGTTCGGAGTAGCTTAACACCTCTAACAAGGCGAGCCTCCGTTGTGCGGCGGCGGCTGGTTGAGCAAGAGCCAGAAGCCGCCAAGTGTCTTCACCGCCTCGACGAAGTCCGGGAAGCTCACCGGCTTGACCACGTAGGCATTGGCACCCAGCTCGTAGCTCCGGATCAGGTCTCGCTCCTCGCGCGACGAGGTCATGATCACCACGGGGATGATCTTCAGACTGGGGTCGCTCTTGATCTGGCGCAGCACCTCCAGCCCGTCCACCTTGGGCATTTTCAAGTCGAGCAGGACGACCGCCGGATTCTCGTCGGACCGCCCGGCAAACTCACCGCGCCGATAGAGGTAGTCCAGCGCCAAGGCGCCGTCGCGAACGGTGACGATCTTGTTGACGACTTGGAACTCCGCGAAGGCGGCGAGCGCCAGCTCGGTGTCCCGTAGACTGTCATCCGCGAAGAGGATGTGCTTCGGCTGGTTCATCCGGTGTCCCTTCTGCCCGGGAGGCGTACGGTCCTTCTGATGGTGCCAATTTCAGGGTGAAATAAAATGTGGCGCCCTCGTTCAATGCGCCCTCGGCCCAGACCCGGCCGCCGTGCCGGGCGATGATGCGCGCCACCGTGGCCAGGCCGATTCCCGTGCCCTCGAACTCCTCGGCCTGGTGCAACCGCTGGAACACGTTGAAGAGCTTGTGAACGTATTGCGGGTCGAACCCCACCCCGTTGTCGCGCACGAACAGGACCACCCGGCCGTCCTCTCGGCCGGCGCAGCCGACCTCGATGCGCGCCGGGTCGCGCGGGCGGGTGTACTTCACGGCGTTGCCCAACAAGTTGGCGAGCATGTGCTTGAGCAGCAATGGGTCGCCAAGCACCACGGGGAGCGGGGCGACGTTCCATTCGATCCGGCGGTCGCGCCCGGCCATTTCCAGATCGTGGACACAGTCCTGCACCATTTTCCCCAACGGGATGCCGGTCTCGCGCACCTCCACGCGCCCGGTGCGCAAGAAGGACAGCAGGTCGGTAATGAGCTGACCCATCTCCCCGCCCACGTCCGAGATGGTCTTCAAGTAATGCCGCGCCTTCTCCGAAAGCTGGCCGCCGCAGGCCGCTGTCAGCAGCTCGACATAGCCCTGGATTTGGCGCGCCGGCGCCAGCAGGTCGTGCGATACCGAGTAGGAGAACGACTCCAGCTCTTTGTTCGCCTCCACCAGCGCGTGCGTGCGCTCCTGCACCCGCCGCTCCAGGTCGGCGTTGAGCACGCGGATTTCTTCCTCCGCCCGCCGGCGCTCGGAGATATCGCGCAGGATGACGGTGAACAGCTTCTCGCCGCCGATGCTGACTTGCGAGATGGATGCTTCGATCGGGAACACTTCGCCGTCGGCTCGGACGCCACTGAGCTGGCCGCGCTCCGTCATCGCACGTCCGGGAACGCCTGCGCGGCCAAACTCCTCGATGTGCCGGCGGTGCCGGTCGCGCAGCCGCGGCGGGATGAAACGGTCGAGGGGCTGTCCCCGCACGTCGGACATACGGCAGCCGAACATCTTCTCCGCCGCGGGGTTGAAGAGCACGATGCGCATCCGGCCGTCGACGCTGATGATGGCATCCATGGCGGAGTCGATGATGGTCGCCCAGCGCGTCTCGCTCTCGCGCAGCGCCTCCACCGCACGATACTTCTCCCGGTAGAAGCCGGCCTGTTGCTGCCGCCAGACGCTCCCGACGCCCACGCCCGTGCCGGCGATCAGGACGCCAATGAGAAGAATCGTCGCCCACATCCGTTGGCGTGGCGGCGCGTACACTTCCGACGCATCCATGCGGGCGACCAGAAACCACGGCGAATCCGGCACGGCGCGCACGTCGGCGATCACCCGCACGCCGCGATAGTCGGTACCCTCCACGATCCCTTCCTGGCCCAGGGCGGCCTTGACGGCGGGAGCATCCCGCCCCGCCAGGGGGATACGCAAGGCGAGTGCCGCGTTCTTCTTGAACCGCAGCTCGCTCAGAAACAGCGCGTCGTTCCCCTCGCGGCGGACGAGCAGGGCCTCGGCCGTCTCGCTGGGCGTCGGCCAGCGGCTGATGAAGGGATAGAGATAGGTTGAGGGATCGATGCGCAGGACGAGGACTCCCAGACCCCGCGCGCTGTCCGATGCGGCCAGAATCGGGATCAGGATCGCGAGATGGATGCGCTGGTCCTGTTCATCCCGGTAGAAATCCTGAAGGACCATCTCTCCCGACCGCAGGACTTCGGCCGCGCGCAGCGCCAAGGTGGAGCTCGATCGACACCGCCGATTCGGGAATGGCCATCCGCGTGGCGCCTTGCGCGTCCAGAAGGGAAACCCGGTCATACTGGCCACGCGTCCGGTACTTGTTCAGCCAATCTCGCAGTTGTGGTCGCGCCTGACTGTCGCCCGGGTCGTCGAAGACGCGCTGCACCAGGGCGGCGAAAACGCCGTTCCCGAGTAAGATGGAGCCTTCTCCGAAGCGCTCCCTGCGGAACTGAACCAACTCGCTGACCTTCAGATCCGCAACGGAGGAAAGCTGCCGCTCCACCTCGACGCGAAACTTCGCTTCGTAACTCCGGAAGGATACATACCCTGCCGTGATGATGCCCACCGTCAGCAGAGCGAACGCCGAGAAGAGCAAGGCGGCAGGGCGCGAGGCCGCTCCGACCGGTTCGCCACGCAGCCACGCGGGTGGGTCGGCAAGAGCCAACAGCGCGATCCCCAGAGCCACGAAGGCCAGGCAGGTGGTCGCCGCCGGCGGAATGAAGGAGCTGCCATACAGCAGCGGGGCACCGTAGAGATAGGCGACGAGCGCCGTGGCGCCAGCCGCCGGCAGCAGGCACGCGAAGCACCACGCCATGACGGCGCGCCACCGCCGGTGCAAGACGGTTGGCCGCGACGCCAGGAACGACAGGCTCGCGACCAGGAAGCCGAGCGCGGTCGCCGGAGACATGTGCCCGATGGGCGCCCCATCCACCACCCCCACGGTGCGAAAGCCAAGGGCTTCCGCCTGCAGATAGATCCGTTGATACGACAGGACGAGCAGCAGCAGCGCGACCAGCGCCCCCGAGCAGTAAACCGCCACGCCCAGCCGATGCCCGCCGCGGTGCCGTGGCGCGCGGACACGGAGAACGAGGGTGACTCCGTACAGAACGAACAGCATCGCCGTGCTGGGTGCCATTGGAATCTTGCCCGCCCCCAGGCTGGCCAGGACTGGAAGCCCCAGGCTCCATCCAAGCAGAGCGAGGCCCCCGGCGCTCGCGGCTACGGCACCGCCGATGTGGATCAGGCGACCGTAGGGAACTCGGTCCTGAACACGCTTGCTCGTCATTGACCTGCACGGCGGCTGTCCGCTTGCTCTGAACCCGACCTTGGCAGTGTGAAATAGAACGTGGCGCCGTGATCGACAGCGCCTTCGGCCCAGGCGCGGCCGCCGTGCCGCGCGATGATGCGCCGCACGATGGCCAGGCCGATGCCCGTGCCTTCGAACTCCTCGGCCCGGTGCAGCCGCTGGAAAACACCGAACAGCTTGTCGACATATTGCATGTCGAACCCCGCGCCGTTGTCGCGCACGAAGAGGATGCTCCGTCCCTCTTCCTCGCCGGCGCAGCCGATCTCGATCTCCGCCGGGTCGCGCATGGCGCTGTACTTCACCGCGTTGCCGACGAGGTTGGCCAGCACCTGCTTGAGCATCGCACGGTCGCCGACGACCTGCGGCAGAGGCGCAATCTTCCACACGATGGAGCGGCCCTGCGTCTCCATTTTCAAACCCGGGATGGTCTCCTGCAGCAGACTATCCAGATCAACGCCGGTGGCACCCATCTCGGCGCGACCCGTGTGGGAAAAGGCCAAGAGGCCGTCGATGAGCTGGCCCATCTCCCCGCTCACGTCGACGATCTCCTTCAAGTAGTGTCTGGCCTTCTCGGGAAGCTCGCCGTTGCTGGCCCGGCCCAGCAGCTCGACATAGCCTTGGATGTGGCGCAGGGGTGCGCGCAGGTCGTGCGACACCGAGTAGGAGAAGGACTCCAGTTGCTGGTTGGCGTCTTCCAGTTGGCACGTCCGCTCCAGAACCCGTCGCTCCAGCTCTTCGTTGAGGATGTGGACTTCCCCCTCGGCCCGCTTGCGCTCTGCGACCTCGGCTTCCAGCGCCATGGTTCGCTGGCGCACCTTTTCTTCCAGCTGTTCGTTCAGCGCCAGAAGGTCGTTTTGCGCTTGGGCCAGAGCGGCGTTTTTGTGGGTCGCGGTCTCGTAGCTGGCAATCAGAAGGTTGAGGATTTGCAGACGATCGGAATTGATCAAGAACCTCTTGTCGGCGAAAGTGATCTCGACGCCGAGCTGCGTGCTGGATGTCTCCCGCAATTCATGGTTGGCCCAAAGGCCCCCGATCCGGGACAGGATCTGGTGCTCTTCCCACGGCTTGACGGTAAAGCTGTCAGCCCCGCACTCGAGGCCGAGGATCACATCCGCCGGGTCGGACATGGAGGTCAGGAGCATGACCGCCAGACGGTTCAGTTGGGGATCCGCTTTGATCTGCCGGCAGAGCTCGTAGCCATCCATCTCCGGCATGACGACGTCGGTGATGACGATCATGGGGCGATGTTGGCGCATGGCGTCGAGCGCTTCCCGGCCGTTGCGGGCGACGCTCACGCGGTTGCCGTGCCGCTCGAGGACTTCGCGGAGTTGCTCGGCCTGGGTCGGGCTGTCTTCTACGATCAGGATGTCGAGAATGGTGTTCACGGTGTGGCTCCTCTACTTTTCCCCGAGGCCACGCAGGAAGGCCCCAATGGATCTCGGCGAGAGCACGTACATCGCCGCGCCGCGGCGAATGGCTTCGCCCGGCATGCCGTGCACGACCGAGCTGGCTTCGTCTTGGGCAATCGTCATTCCACCGCAATCGCGGATCAGTTTGAGTGCCTCGGCGCCATCCGTGCCCATGCCCGTCAGCAAGATGCCGACGGCATGTATTCCGAAGCCTGCGGCGACGGAACGGAACAGATACTCAATGGAGGGCCGCTGCCCGTTTTCCGGCGGGGCGGCATCGAGCGTGATATGGCCGGAGCTCCTGACGCCCATATGGAATCCCTTCGGCGCCACATAGACGTGACCGGATAACGGTAGCTCCCCGGGCACGGCGATATGCACGGGCAACCCCGACGCCTGCTCCAGCCATTCCCTCAATCCGGCCGTGAAGCCGTCGCAGATGTGTTGAACGATCAGCACCGGGAAGGGCAGCTTCTTCTTGGGAAGCGCGGACAGAATGGTGACGAGCGCCGCCGGTCCGCCGGTCGAGGCGCCGATGGCGACGAGACGCACGTCGGAGCGAGCGAGCACTGGCGCGACCGGCGGCACAGAGCCGATGTCACCACCTCGCTGGGGCCAGCGGCGCACCACTTTGACTCCGGCCATCAGACGCACGGTTTCGACCAGGCGGGCCGTGCTCGAAGCAAACTCGGGGTGCCCGAGCCCATGCGGCCGCGGCACGACGGCGACGGCGCCGACTTCGAGGGCGCGGAATGCCGTCACGGATTCCTCGACCGAGGAGCTGCCGCTTACAATGACAATCGGTGTCGCATGCGTCTCCATGATCCGGCGTGTCGCTTCGAAGCCGTTCATTCGCGGCATGTGAATGTCCATGGTGATGACGTCGGGCCGTGTGTCACAAGCCATGGCGATGGCCTGTTCGCCGTCGTGGGCCACGCCCACGACCTGCAGATCCGGGGCGAGGTTGAGGATGTGCGTCAGAAAATCGCGCACGACCGGCGAGTCCTCGACCACCATGACGCGGACACGTGCGGTCGAGGATTGCGCATTGGGGACGGTGACGTTGCCGTTCATCGCGAACCTCCTCCGACCATCGCGATGGCGGCTGCCGTTGCCGCAAGTGTCTCCTCGTCTTTCACAATTCCCGTTCGCTTTCGTTGGCTCGTCATCTCGTCTTCGTCACTTCCGCGTCAGATGAGTTTTCCGATCACCTCCAGCAGATTGGTCTGGTCGAGACTGCTCTTGACGATGTACGCATTGGCGCCCGCGTCGATGCCTCGTTCGCGGTCCTCGTTCGCTTCGCGGGCTGTCACCAGCACGACCGGCAACCCGGCCAGCTTCGGTTCGCCGCGGACGCGTTTGGTCAACTCGAACCCATCCATTCTGGGCATCTCGACGTCCGAGACGACCAAATCGAACGAATCGGCTTGCAGCGTGGCGAAAGCGGCAGCGCCGTCGGGGGCCGATTTTACCGAGTATCCAGCGGATTCGAGGATGCTCTGCAGCAGCGTCCGGGCGGTAATCGAGTCGTCCACCACCAGAAGTCTCTTGACCCGGGCGGCCTCCGCCGATCTGCCCGCGCTGGGTGCCATCCCGGTCGTCGCGGTGCAGCCGACTGCGGTCCGCAACAGGTCCGGCACGCTGAGGATGGGTACGACGCCGCCCTTGCCGAACACGGTGGCGCCCGCCACATTCCGCACCCGGGGGAGCAGGCGGCCGAGCGGTTTGGCCAGCACTTCCTGTTCACCGATGACCTGCTCCACCGCAAAGGCAATGCGCACCCGACCGTGGCCAAGGATCAGGACGGTCAGTGGGGCCGTGCTGTCGCCGCCCGCCGGGGGGGACGTCAGCCCCAGCACATCGGCCAGCCGGACCAAGGCCAGCGTGGTCCCGTCCGGGCAGATGCTGTCGCGGTTCTCCACCCGTCTGATCGACGCCCGCGCGATGCGGACGGCGCGGACCACGTTGGCGGTCGGGATGACGAAATCGCGATTGGCCGCACGCACCACCGTGCCGCGCAGGGTGGCCAGGGTCGACGGCAGCCCGATCCGCACCGTGGTGCCGGCACCGGCCGTTGACTCGATGCTCACCGTCCCGCCCAGCTTTGCGACGGCTTCCTCGACAATCGCCATCCCCAGGCCACGCCCGGAGATCGCCGTCACCTGCCGGCTGGTCGTGACGCCGGATCGGAACACCAGTTGCCGGGTGTCCTGGTCCCCGAGCGCCGCCGCTTCGCCTGCCGCGATCACTCCGGCCTGGACGGCTGCCGCCTTGAGGGCGGCCGCGTCGATGCCGGCCCCGTCGTCGTCGACCGCGATCTCGATCTTGCCCCCGACTTGTGTAATGGCCAGCCTGACGCTGCCGCGTGGCGCCTTGCCGAGGCGGGTGCGTTCGGCGAGCGGTTCAATGCCATGGTCAACGCTGTTCCGGACCACGTGCAGCAGCGGGTCTTTGATCTTCTCTATGATGCGCTTGTCGATCTCGATGTCGGCACCGCGCATGTTGAACTCGATTTCCTTGCCCGCATCGCGGGCCATGTCGCGCACCATCTTGGGGAAACCGGCCAGGATGGTCTCGAACGGCAGCATCAAGGCCTTCTTGACGTCCTCCAACAACCGATCTGCCACGGTGCCAAACCGGCGCCGGTCGTCGGTCATGGTGCGAGCCGTCTCGGCCAAGCGACTGCGGACGGTTTCGGCATGTTCGCGATCCTGATCGAGAAGAGCCAGTAAGCGTACCAGCAGTTGCGGCGCCACGGATCCGGCATCGGCACCACGTGCCGGCGCGTCGAGCCGCCCTTCGATCTGGTGCCGCAGGCTCCGGATCAACGGCACAGTATCGGCCCAAATCCGGTCGCGCTCGGCCACCAGCCCTGCCAGTACCCCGATCTCGGACTCGCGTTCGGCCTGCGCCAGTTTCAGCCCCAACATCTCCTCGGCCTGCACGAAGATGGAGTCGAGCTTGCTGGTGGCGATGCGGATGGTCTCCGCCGCTCTGCTGGAGGCGTGCGGGGCAGCGGGGGTAGGCGCGTCGGCGGCCGCTCGTGCGGCGGGTTCGGTGGGAACGACGCAGACAGGTTCGGGGGATACGAGTTGTTCTGGTGCGAGGACGGCCTCGCTCAACCCGGACACGTCAGCGGTGCCAGGCCTGAGTGCGAGTTGCTGCAGCACGGCGGCGAGCTCGGCGGCCGCCGCCAGCGGTTGGCCCACCTCGAGCGCGTCGATCAGTTGGCCGAGGACCGCCGCGCCCCGGTGCAGTCCATCGAGGGCCTCGGCTGAAACGGCGCGCTTACCGGTCTTGAGGTCACTCAAGACGCCCTCGATCTTCTGACAGAGGCTCTCGATTCCGCCGGCGTTCACCGCGCGGGCTGCGCCCTTGAGGCTGTGCGCCTCGCGGAAGAGCGTCTCGACCAGCGGCAGTTGCGCGTCCCGGCTCGCTCCCTTCTCCAGTTCGACCAGGCCCTCGCCGAGCGCCTGCACATGCTCGCGCGCCTCGACCAGGAACGTCGCCGTGAGCTTCTCCAAAAAATCCGCGTTCGCTTGTGTGCTCATGGTCATCGGTCGCTGTCAGTCGTCAGTCGTCAGTCATCAGCTGTCAGTTGGTCACTGATGACCGGGGTCTTCACGTGCTGGCCAGCGCGAACGCCACGTTGCCGTCCGCATCCACCAGCGCCTTCAAACGCCCGCCGATTTCCTGCAGGTTGTGCGCTGCCGCCGCCAGTTGCCGGGCGCCTTCGGCGTTCTGCGCGGTGGCCTGTTTGATGTTCTCCATGGCGCGCCCCACCTGCTCCATGCCGACGAGCTGCTGCTGGCTCGAGGCGGCAATCTGCACCGAGGCCCGCGTCGCTTCCTGGACCGTCGCCGTGAGGGTACCGATTGCCTGGCCCGCCTCGTTGGCCTGCTGCACGCCGGCGGCGACGCCGCCGCTGCCCTGCTCGGCCGCCAGCACCGCCCTGCCGGTGGCCTTCTGCACCTCGGTGAGAATGCCGCGCACCTGCTTGGTCGAATCCTTGGACTGCTCGGCGAGGCTGCGAATTTCCTGCGCGACCACTGCGAAGCCCTTGCCCTGGTCGCCCGCCTTGGCCGCTTCGATCGAGGCGTTCACCGCCAGCAGGTTCGACTGCTCGGCCAGGTCCGTGACCGTCGAGACGATGTCGCCGACCGCCTGACTCTGTTCGCTCAACCGCGTGATGCTCTCACCGATCGAGATCATCTGTTCGCGGATGACGTTCAGTCCCTGAACCGTCTGCTCGGTGGCCTGGCGGCCCGTGTCGGCGGCGCGTGACGCGCCCTGGGCGCCGTCGGCTACGGACTTGGCCCTGTCCGCGGCCACCTGCGAGGTCTGGCGGATCTCGTCCACGGTGGTCGTGGTCTCGGCCACGGCGGCGGCGGCCTCGCTGGCGTTGGACGCCAGCTGCGCGATGGTCGCCGAAATCTCACTTGCCGTCGAGGCGAGCGCATTGACGCCCTGGCGGATCGGCACGGTGATGGCGCGCGTCGACAGCCAGGCGACCACGACCCCTACGATCAAGGCGATCGCCAGCCCCACGACCAGAATCACGCTCGTCTCGGATAGCGCGGCGGCGTTCCCGGCGGTCGTCGTCCCGACCGTCGAGAGCCCTTCCTCGATCATCGCGTGAGCGAGACTCTGGACGGCGGCACCGGTATCAGCCTGCTCCTTGTTCAACTTTTGGATGGCGAGCATCTCGGCCAGAACCTTTTCCATGGCGCTCTTGTAGGCGTCCGCGGCCTCCCGGATCTTGCGTAAATGCTCGATGTTCTTGTCCTGGACCAACAGCTGGCTCAGGCTGACGGCGGTTCCCTCGAGAGTGCCAAAGTCTTTGAGGGCGCTGCGCATTCCGTCCGTGTCATCCGTGCTCTGGGCCTTGAAGTTGTTGATTCGAATGGTCATGCCGAGAGCAACCAGATCTTCGGCCAGCCCGAGTTTGGCGATCTTTTCTTTCATCTTTGCCGCATCCGGGGTGCTTCCCGTTTCGGAGCTGAACTGCTGGCGCTCCGCGCCCAGCAATTCGTCGGACTGCTGCATGTAGATGGCAGCGGCCGCTTCCATCGCCGCCCGCTGCTGGTTCAGGCTCGTGTGCGCGAGCTCCGTCCTGTCTACCAGCGCCTCGTAGTCGGCCATCCTCTTGCGGGCTTCGGCTGCCATCTGGCCCAGGTTGACCAGGTCGGGGAACCTCTTCACCAGATCGTCGGCCTTCTTCAGGCCTTCTTTGACGTCGGCCAGCGCCTTGCGGCCATCGCGGAGGAAATTCGCGTCACCGCTCAATCCATAGCGGCGAAAGCTGTACATGGTTTGCCATGTGCTCTCGTTCAGGCCGTGCGCGCTATCGATCTTTTCGACGAACTTGGTGGCCACTTCCGTCGCACTCGTGGCGGCGAGATTGATGCGCCAGACGGCCACGCCGCCGAACACGGCCATCAACAGGACCAGCGCGCCGAACGACAGGCCGAGTCTCCATCCCAATGTCTGGGTTTTCATGGTTCCTTTGCTCCTTTGTCTGTTTGACACCGAGCCGCCTGGTGCTCAGATCTACATGTCTTGCCGCACGACCAGTTGCGGGTCCGCCAGCAGTTTGGCCGCGGACAGAACCACGGTCCCGTCCGGGGTGATACCCTTCAGATACGCGGCGCGCACATCGCTCAGCGTCGGCAACGACGGCTGCAGCCCAGCCAACGACAGCGGCCGGACGCCGGCGACGCGCTCCGCGAGAACGCCGAATTCCATATCGGTCGATTGCAGGACGATCACCTGCCGCGAATCGTGCAGCCCGCGCTCCGGCAGGCCGAAAAATTTGCGGAGATCGACCACGGCCATGATCTCGCCGTGCATGGAAGTGATGCCCAGAATGAATTCGGGTACGGCCGGCAGCGGGGTCAATTCTACCAAGGCCCCGATTTCACGCACACACTCCAACTCGAAGGCGTAGGTCTCCTCGCTCAGGCTGAATTCGAGCACTTCGATTGTCGTGCCGGCGTCACCGCCGGAACTCTGTTCTTCGCGGGCGAGATCCTTGGCCCTGGCGAGGAGCAGAGTGGTCTCCGCCGCCGCCTTGGCGGCCATGACCTCCGCCGTGACCGCGCCAGTGCCGTTGTGCGCCATTTCATTCATCCGGGCTGCCTTCCTCGTTCGTCGGCCAGCTGCGCGGTGGCGGTCAGGATTGCGTTCAATCGGCCGACCGTGAGGCCGCCGGACTGGGGCAGCTCTTCGCTGTCGCCGCGATTGGCCAGAAGCTGGCGGACATTGGCGAAGTGCTTTGCCGCCGCCGACATGCGGTTGCAGCGGCGGTGGAGATTCGCCGCGGTGAAATGGGCGAGTACATGGCGGGAGTCGAGAAACAGAACACTGCGCAGCGCCAGCAGCGCTTCCTCGTCGCGCTCGAGCTCCTGGAGAATTCCGGCGCGCAGGAAATGCAGCGCCGGGTCGGTCTTGGTGGTGGCAAGGGCACGCTCACAGCAGACCAGCGCCTCGGCCAACTCGCCGAGATTTGCGTGACACTGGGCCAGCAGCATGGCGGATTGCGCATCAGCGTCGGTGCCGGCCAGGAGCGTTGCGCGCGCGTCGCGATAGCGGCCGGCGACATACAAGTCATTGGCCTCGGCGTAGGTGCTGCGGTGGCTCGAGACGTTCGCCGAGACGGTACCCACCAGGCGCGGCGACGCGGGGCTGGCAGCGGAGGCAACCGGCAACGATGGGAATCTCTCCTGGGGCGCCGGTGCAACCCGTACGGCGGCGGGAGGCGGCGTGACAGGATGGTCGAGCGGCATCCTCTCATCGATCCGCGCCGGGGTCCTGGACGTTGCGGCCCCGTTCTTCCGATACAGCGCCAGGCCTTGCGCCGGAACGGATGCGAACTCGGGGAGCTTCATCTGGCTCGCCTCGACGGCGCCGAGCACGAGCAGGCCGCCGTCGACCAGGGCGCGATGGAATCGCTGCACCACCTGCGGGATTCGGGTCAGCGCAAAATAGAGCAGTACGTTGCGACAGACGATGAGGTCCATTGCGTTCGTGTTGTTCAGGACGGAGGGATAGACGTCATCGACCAGGTTCAGACAGGCGAAACCGACCATGCGCTTCAGCCAGGGCCGAAGCTCGTAACGGCCGCCGGGGGCCGCGATGAAGTACCGCGGCTTGACCCAGGCGGGCGTGTCGCGGAAGGACCACTCGGTGTAGATGCCGGCAGCGGCTCGGACCAGAACCCTCGGGTTGATGTCGGTGCCGAGGATGGTGATGTGCCAGTCGCTCAGGTCGGGGATGATCCGGTGCAACAGAATGGCGATCGAGTAGGCTTCCTCGCCGCTCGCGCAGCCGGCGCTCCAGATGCGCAGCCGCCGGTTCCGGCTGCGCGCGCCGGCGATGAGATCGGGTAGGAGCGTCGCTTCGAGAAACTCGGCGGCGCGAACGTCGCGGAAGAAATGAGTCTCGCCGATGGTCAGGCTGCCGGCCAGGGCTTCGAGGTCGGCAACGCGCAGATCCCGGCTGAGCAGGGACTCGGCGTAGGCGCGCGCATCGCGGTAGCCCGCCTCGCGGGCCGCTTGCGCCAGGCCGCGCTCGAGGTCGGCAAAGCGGGCCGGCGGGAAATGCAGGCCGGTGGTGCGTTCGATCCGCTCGCTCATCTGCTGCAGCATCGGGTCGGGGATCGTTTGGGCGGTTGTCGGCATTGCGTTGGCTCACACTTCGACCGCGATCTTCGCCTGCAGGATGCGATCGCGGTCCGCAGGGCTGAAAAGCTTCTCCAGGTCATAGATGAGAATGATCTCGCCATTGATCTTCACCAGGCCCTCGACCCGGCACTCTCCCAGCGCTGGCGCATCTTCCACGGCAATCGTGTGCGCCGCGTCGACGACGTTCAGTCCGTGCACCTCGTCCACCATGAGAGCCAAGGTGAATCGGGAGGTGCGCACGATCACGAACTGGTCTTCGCGTCGGATGGGACGGTCGGGCAAACCGAGGCAGCGGCGAAGGCTGAAGACGGGCAGCAGTCGACCGGCGAGATTGAGCAGGCCGAGAACGAACGCCGGCGTCTCGGGTACGGCGGTCACGGCCGCGGCGCGGATGACGCGCTCGACCGCGTCCAGGCGCAAGGCGTAGCGTTGGCCATCCAGTGTAAAGGTCACGATCTGGCGCTGCTCCATGCCGTGGCCGTTCATGCCAGAGTCCGCCATGCTCATTCTTCCTCGTGCGTTACTCATGGAATCGGCGGTCATGTTCCTCGCTCGTCGCCCCCTGTGGACTCCTCGGGGCGGGGACGCCGCAATCCAACGGCAGCCAGACGCGAAAGGTCGAGCCGCGCGCGACCTCGCTTTCCACGCTGACGCGCCCGTGCAGCACCTCCAGCAAACGGTGAACGACGTGCAAGCCCATACCTACGCCGCCGTAGCGGCGCGTCAGGGCTTCTTCTGCTTGCTGGAAGGGCTCGAAAAGCATTGGCTTCATCGCCGGGGGGATGCCGATACCGGTGTCGGTCACGGCGATCTCGATGCCGCCGCCGGCTTCGCGAACGGCCACTGTCACGGTACCCGCCTCGGTGAACTTGATCGCGTTGGACACCAGGTTGCGCAGCACGACCGCCAACTTGACGGGGTCGGTGCGCAGCACGGGGAGGGCTGCCGGGACATCGGTTCTCCACGCGAGCTGTCGTCTTTCGGCGAGAAGTGGCTGCGCGCTGGTCTCGATGTCGCGCAGGACATCGGCAATCGACGTCTCGCACGGATTCAGCTCCAGCTTTCCCCGGTCGAGTCGACCGAGATCGAGGATCGAGTTGATCAACTCGCTGAGCTCGGCGGCGCGCTTGCGCGAAGTCTTCAGCGCGGCGAGCTGCTGGCCGGTCAGTGGGCCGAGCGCCTCCTCGAGGAGAAGATCGTTGTAGCCCATGATCACGTTCAGCGGCGTTCTCAGCTCGTGCGACATGATCGACACGAAGTCCGACTTCAGCCGGCTCACCCGCTCCAGCTCCTCGACGACATGGGCGTTGCTGAGCGCCAGCGATCCAAGGCGAGCAATACCTTCGGCGATGCGGTGGTCCTTGCCGTCGAACGGTCGCGAACGGCTCGCCGTCTGCAACCCGATGATGATCGGTCCGCGGCGCAGCGCCGAGAACAAGCCGTTTGCGATCTGATGGGATGCCAGCAGCTCTGCTGAAACGAGCTGCTCAGCGCTCCCGGTGGCCACTTCCACCACGTCCTCCCGCTCGAGACGCGCCAGCAGAGGCGCAATCGCCGGCTCTGCCATGGGCACGTGGCCCGACGTCTCCGATTGCTCGGCGTTGGCGCCGTACTCGGCGGCCACCGCGAAGACGCCTTCGTTCGGTTGCCAGAGGAGGGTACGGCTGACGTCACAATCGAGTCGCTCGGCCACGAGTTGACACAGCCGTTTGAGCAGAACCGGCGTGTCGAGCGAGGAGATCAACTCCCGCCCGACGTGGGCCAGCACCGCGGCGATATCGCCTTCCTCCTGGCGCGCCGTTTCGGCTTCGCGCCGGCGCCGTTGCTCGCTCGCCTCGCGCAGCGCCCGCTCGACGACGGGGACCAGACGGTCCAGGCGTGTTTTGAGCACGTAGTCCGTCGCGCCGGCCTTGAGGCTTTCGATGGCACGTTCCTCGCCCAGTGTGCCCGAGACGATGATGAAGGGAATCTCGAAGTGTCGTTCCTGGAGGAGCCGCAGCGCCGTCAGCCCGTCAAACGACGGCATCGTGAAATCGGCGAGAATGAGGTCGTAGTCTGGGGCGGTTATCTGTTGGAAGAACGCATCGCGCGTATCGACGCGTTGCCACTCGCAGGCGTAGCCAGCGGCTTCCAGCGTGGCCACCTCCAACTCGGCGTCCCGAGGGCTATCCTCGACGATGAGGAGGCGCAGAGCCGATGGTGAATCCGCCGTCATCGGTTTCTCCGCGGCTGAAACCGGCGCTGCGCTGGTCTGCCGCCTGAGGCACGCGCCATCCTCTTCTGGCGGACGCCAGGTTGAGGGCTGCATCAGTGCGGCCTCTCCGCCGGCGACTCGGACGCATCGTGCGCAGCACCAGGCACCATGGGGTCGGCCTCCGCGGCGGGATCGTCGCCCTTGCCAGCCAGGGCGGCAATGACCGGCTGCAGGCGTGCGACTGCCGCCTCGAGAGCATCGTAGGCCTCCGCCGCGCTGCTCAGGTCGCCGTTGCCGGCGAGGGTTTCGAGACGGAGTGCCGCGGCGGTCGCGACTTCCGCGCCGAAAACCGCGAGGGATCCCTTGAGTGAGTGGGCTTCCAATCTCAGCGTCTTCGCGTCACCCGCAGCGACGGCATCGCGCAGCGTGGCGAGGCGTGCCGGACTCTTCTCGAGCAAGAGCGAGACCAGCCGATCGAGGAGAGCCTCACTGCCGCCGATGCGCTCCAGGATGTCGGCGCGATCCAACTCGGGCTCCGCCGCCTTGGGGATGGTCGCTGTCGCGGGAGTCGGCGCGGTTTCGGGTGCCCACTTGGCGATCACCGCAAACAGCGCATTGGCCTGCATGGGCTTCGAGAGATAGTCGTCCATACCCACGGCCATACAGCGCTCGCGGTCGCCGTTCATGGCGTGTGCCGTCATCGCGACGATGGGGACGTGCCGCCCGCTGCCGCGCTCCATGAGCCGGATTCGCGCCGCCGCTTCCAAACCGTCCATGACCGGCATCTCTACGTCCAGCAGCAAAACGTCGATCGGCTGGTGCTCCAGGATGTCGAGCACCTCCGCGCCATCGCCGGCCACCACCACCGTGTGTCCCCGGTCGCGCAGCAGACAGAGGCCGAGCTCCTGGTGAACTGGGTCGTCCTCGGCCAGCAGGATGCGCAGTGCGCGTTCGCGACCGCCAGCCGCCGGGTGCGCGGAGATCCTCGCCGTGACTGCTTCCCCGTTGCTTTTCGCAGCTAGAGTCGCGGAAACGGTGCACGGGTTGGGCTGGGTGCGCAACCGCACGTTGAAATGGAACGTGCTGCCGCGCCCTGCGGTGCTCTCCACCCAAATGCGCCCGCCCATCATCTCGACCAGCCGAGAAGAGATGGTCAGGCCCAGCCCGGAGCCGCCGTAGCGGTGGGCAATCGACCCGTCGGCTTGCGCGAACGCCGCAAAGATCTGCGCCTGCCTGTCCGGCGGAATGCCGATGCCGGTGTCGCGGACGGAGAAGTGCAGCTCGATCCCGGATTGCGGATTTCGAAGCTCGGCTTTTTCGTCTCTCTCCGGATCCGCATTCCGCATTGCGCAATCGGCGCTTTCCACCGCCACCGCCACCGCCACCTCGCCACGCTCGGTGAACTTGACGGCATTCCCCACCACGTTCGCCAGCACCTGCCACAGCCGGCCGAGATCGCCAACGACGATCCCGGGCACGTTCGGCGCAGCCGTGAATCGAAGCTCCACTCCCTTTTCACGGGCCTGCAGAGCCAAAGGCTCGAGCATGGTAGCCAGATCGCGCCTTACGTCGAATGGGTTCGCTTCGATGTTCACGTGGCCGGCCTCGATCCTCGACACGTCGAGAATGTCGTTGATGATGTGCAGCAGGTGCGCGGCGCTCGATTTCACCATGCCCAGGTGCGCCCGCTGCCGCGGGGCCAGGTTGGTGTTGAGGAGCAGGTCGGTCATGCCGATGATACCGTTCATCGGCGTGCGGATTTCGTGGCTCATGGCCGCCAGGAAGCTGGACTTCGCCTGTCCACCCGCCTCGGCTGCCGCCCGGGCCCGCTGCTGTTCGGCCTCGACGTGCTTGCGCTCCGTAATGTCACGCGCGACGCATTGAAACCCGACCACCGCCCCTTTTTCGATCAGCAGCTGGACGCTCTGGCCGAGCCACACCTCGCGGCCGTCCACGCCCACCGCCGGAAGCTCATAGTAGGTCGACGGAGTGCGCTTGAAGAACTGGCGCCCATAGAAGCGCGCCGTGGTCGCGCGATCCGCAGGTCGCACGAACTCCAGGTAGCACCGTCCGACGAGGTGTTCCCGAGCTTGACCGAGCAGCGACGTTGCCGCCGGGTTGCAAAAGGTGATTCGACCCGCCGCGTCGGCGCAGTAGATGATGTCCGTCGCGGTATCGATGATCTCTCGGTTGCGCTCCTCGCTCTCGCGCAGCGCCGTCTCGATGCGTTGGCGCACGACCAATGCTGCCAGCGTGTTCCCCACCGCCTCGAGGAAGGCCACTTCACGGTCGTCGCGAACGTGGCCTTGGTCCAAGTACAATACGAGAACACCGAGCACCACGTCCCGATCCACGATCGGAACATCGTAGTGAGCGTGGGCGATCGGGTTGAACGTCCCATTCTCGTGCCCGTCGTCCACACAACCGGCATAGTGGGTGCATCGGCGCGCGACGTCCGGTCCACCCAGGAATCGTCCGACCGCCGCCCGGCCGCACTGTCGAAGGTCCGCGCTCAGCCCGCGCTGTGCCGCGCGCACCACTACGTCCGGCTCGTCCCCGACCAGAAAGACGACACCGCGCCGCAGTGTCGGCAGCCAATCGAGGGCGAGCACGATGTCCAGGGCGGCCTCCAGCTGCCGCTCCAGTGATCTGTCTTGCAGCGTCACCTGCAGGAGACTGTTGAGCGCCGCTTGCGCCTGGTAGGCGCGCTGGACCTCGCGCCGCAAACAGACGTCACGTGCGACGTTGCGCACTCGCAAGCGCTGGATGCCGAAGGCGACGACGGCAAACACCGTCACGAGAGCCGTCAGGAAGGGCCAGGGCTTGCCGAACGACGGCACCGCAAAGATCATCGCCAGTACCCATCCGGCGAGACAGAACGCCAGGAAGGCGGTGAACCAGCGCGTGGAGAAGAACAGCAGCGAGCCCATCATCACGACAGCGAGCACCGGCAGGGCGTGCATGGGCTCGGGAACGATCACCACACGCCACAACGCGTTGGCAGCGACGAGCGCGGCAACCGCGGCGAACAGCGTATGGACACCCCCACCTCGCGGTGCACCAAAGCGCCTGACGACAACGAAAGCAGCGGCCAAGACGAGGACGCTCAACGCGGCCGCCGCGCCCAACGGCCGGCGGCCGAAGGGCAGCAGCCACTCGAGGAACGCGATGCACGCGTACACCGCGATGGCGATCGCGAGTGTCGTGCGCAGGTAGCGCTCGGCGGCGCCGGCGAGCTCCGCCGTGACTTCCCTCTGGTTCGACTCGCTCGCCGGTGTGGTCGCTGGAACCGAATGGCCGGCACCGACGGGAGACTCGTGGGTTGATCGGGCGAGCAGCCGGTCGCGCGCCAAGCGCGGCGGCTGCCCTGCCGTTGACTCATTGGACTCGTAGGACATGATTCTACCCCGCATCCGTGCTCGGCGCATACGGCTCCACGCCGATCCCAACGGCAGAGGGCGCGCGGAAGCTGGCTCCGTAGGTTCGTTCGAGGATCCGTTCGACGCGGGTCAGCAACTCGGATGCACTGAAGGGCTTACGGATATAGTCGTCGGTACCGGCGCGGAACGCGTGTTCGCGGCTGGCGTCGTCGGCGAGCGCGGTGAGCATCATGATGGGGATGAAGGCCGTACGGACATCGGCTCGCAGGCGCGCACACACCTCGAAGCCGTCCATGTCGGGCATCATGACGTCGAGCAGGATCACGTGGGGCGCTTCGGCCTGCACCAGGTCGAGCGCTTCCTGTCCATTGGACGCGGTCGTCACGGAGAAGGGAAGAGTCGCCCCTCCCAGCGTGAATGCGATCATCGTGCGTTGGTCTTCGTTGTCGTCCACCACCAGCACCCGGAAGCGTTGCGACGAGGGTGGCTCCGCGCTCACCGTCGGCGACGGCGGCGCCGGCGCTGCGGCTGCGGGCGGCGTCGGCACGCTAGCCGCGGCGACGCGCAACCCGGGGATGGATGTCCCGCACTGCGGGCAGATCTGCCACTTCTTGCGCAGCCGCACGCCGCAATTGCCGCAGTTGGCGTGCAGCCCGATACCGCACTGCGGGCACACGGTGAAAGTGTCCTCGATCGTGTCGCCACAGCCCGGGCAGCGCGCGGTTTCGTCAATCAGATCCACCGCGCCGAGGACCTCTTCCGCGGTCGTAATGCCGGCGCAGACGCGACTGGCCGCGTGCTCCGCGAGCGATTGCATGCCCTCCTCGGCCGCCTGTACCCGCAGGGCGCTCTCGGACGCCCGCGTTTCGATCAGCTTGCCGAGCCCAGGGCTCACCGGGATGACCTCGAAGATGCCGATGCGTCCCGAAAGGCCGGAGTTACGGCACGCCGGGCAGCCGCGGCCGCGGTGGAAGGATTGTGGGCGCGCTTCGATCTGCAGCTTGCGCAGCGCTTCCGGCTCCGGATCGTAGGCGTCTGCGCAGTGGGTACACGTCCGGCGCACCAGGCGCTGGGCGATGACCAAATGGAGCGACGACGCCAGCATGTAGGGTTCGACACCGAGATCCACCAGACGCGTGATCGTCGATGCGGCGTCGTTGGTGTGCAGCGTACTGAGCAGAAGGTGACCCGTTTGGGCGGCGCGCAAGGCAGTCTCCGCGGTCTCCTGGTCACGGATCTCACCGACCAGAATGATGTCGGGGTCCTGCCGGAGGATGGAACGCAACGTGCCGGCGAAGGTCAGGCCCTGTTTCTCGTTGACCTCGACCTGATTGACGCCGCGGATCTGGTACTCGATCGGATTCTCGATCGTCACGATGTTCGCCGTCGGCTTGCTCAACTCGGCCAGCATGCCGTAGAGCGTGGTCGTCTTGCCGCTGCCGGTCGGTCCGGTGACCAGGATCATGCCGTCCGTGCGGTTGATCGCCTCTCGGATGCAACCCAGATCTCGCTCCGAGAACCCCAAGCTATCGAGCCCCGTTGGCGCGCTGCTCGGATCGAGGATGCGCAGGGTCAGCTTCTCGCCGAATTGGGTGGGCAGGCAGGAGACGCGCAGATCGATCGTGGATTCTCGGTAACTGAGACGGATGTGGCCGTCCTGCGGCACGCGGCGCTCGGTGATGTCCAGCTTCGCCAGGACCTTGCAGCGGGCGACCAGCGGATCCTGTGTCCACTTGGGCAGCCGGAACGACTCTTCCAGGCTGCCGTCGATCCGATAGCGGACCCGCACGTCCGTGGGGCCGGCCTCGATGTGGGCGTCACTGGCCCGGTTGCGGATCCCCTCGATCAGGATGAGATTGAAAAGTTTCACCACGGGTGCCAGGTGGGTCTCCCGCAGCAGGCTCTTCAGGTCGAGCTGCTCTTCGGGTAACTCGGCGACGGGAATGTCGCCTCCATCCGGAATCCCACTCAGGTAGCTGTCGAGGGTCTGCTCCAGGTGATAGGCGTGCGCCAGCATGTCCCGCACGGCCGTCTGACAGGCGACTTCCAGGAAGACGCGCCGTCCGGTGGCGAACCCCACTGCATGCACGGCGCCGCGGTCCATTGGGTTGGCCGTCGCAACGACCAGGCTGCCTTCCGAGGCGCGCAACGGGACGATCTGGTAGCGCGTCGCCAGCTCCTCGGGGAGCAGCCCGGTGACCCCGGCATTCAGCGCATATACCGCCAAGTTCACGTAGGGAAGCCGCAGATGTTCCGCCATGCCCCTGGCGATCTGCTCTTCGCCCGGCCCCCCCGTACCGACCAGGCAGTCGATCGCCGTGAGACCGGTGCCGTCCGCCGTCAGGGTGGCCTCGGCGGTGAGCGCGAGGTCAGCCGTGATCAACCCCGCCCGAGCCAGAAATCTCAGGAGGGCCACATCGCCGGCGCGGTCCTTTGGCGGCATACGGTCCATACCTGGGAGTGCAACAGGGCAAATCGCAGGCCAACAGGCCAAACGCCATGCGATGCCGGTCAGCTCCCTTCCCTGCGCGGCACTTCTGTACCGAAATCACGGAACTCCTCGGATGGACAACAGCCCCCGGCGGGCTAAGTACGCGCGCCGCTGACGGACGGCGGCGCGCACGGGCGGCCATCCCCGCGCCCTGGCACGGGCACTTGCTTCCCTGGCCCCACGCGCAGGTGCTGGCGCACGGCATTCGAATCGAGCTCGAGTATTCCACAGATACTTTCGAACGAGTACGGCCAGTCTGTCTCTTCGGCGAGGAACCACTGCTCCGCCTCGTCGAAGAGGCGTCGCCCGTAAGCGTCCTTGGCGAAGCGGTGGTTCTGTAGGCAGGCGAGTGCGTCCTGCAAAACGGCGATCATGAGCCGCTCCTCGGGCGCCTGCGCACACCGCGGTCCGAAATGTTGCGACGGCAGCAGGATTTCCACTTGCAACATACCCGCGGGCAGTCCCATCAGCCACAGATTGGTTTGCATCGCCATTGCCCTTTCCGTCCCTCCAAGTTCTCTTATAAGCCGACAGACAGTCGCCTGCCAGATAGAATAACTACGCACGTAGAACTACGGGGTTCTCATCGGACTCTATCGTGGCGTACCGCAGTCGGGCCGCGTAGTTGTACGCGCGTGGTAACCCCAGCTTGCGGCCACGACCGCAGCCACTAGACTAGAAGCGTGGTAGTCGTGTTGCATCTGCAGATAGGGGCGCCTTGTCGCCGCTGCCCTTCTTGCGCCCCCAACCTGCGTTGCCGCCGGAAGGGAGGCGTCGATCGATGAGTACGCCCCTGAACCTACTCCTGATCGAAGACAACGAGAACGACGCACTGTTCATCGAGCGCGAGTTGCGACGAGGTGGGTACGAGGTGACGTCGGAGCGCGTGCAGACAGCAAGCGCGTTGGCAGCCGCTTTCTCGCACCAAGCATGGGACCTGGTCACCTGTGACTGCGTCATGCCGACGCTGCACGGGCACGACGCTCTGGCAATGCTTCGCGACCACGATATCCAAGCACCGGTCATCATGGTGTCCGGTATGGCCGAGACGGAGGCTGCCGTCACGGCCATGAAAGCGGGAGCGTACGATGTCGTCAACAAACAGAAGCTGGCAGACCTCTGCCCAGTGGTCCAAGCGGCGTTGCGTGCGGCCGCCGTCAGGCGGGAGCTTCAACGAAAGGAACGAGCGCTTCAGTCTTCAGAGCTTCGCTACCGACGACTGTTCGAGTCGGCCAAGGACGGCATTCTCATCCTCGAAGCCGACACGGGCAAGATCATCGACGTCAACCCGTTCCTGACGGAGCTCCTCGGCTATCGTCGGAAGGATCTCGTGGGACGGGAGCTCTGGGAGATCAGCCCCTTCAACGACGTGGTGGCGAATCAGGATGCGTTTCAGAACCTGAAAAAGCGACAGTACCTTCGTTATCAGGACCTCCCGCTGCAAGCCAAGGACGGCAGCCGAATCGACGTGGAGTTCGTCAGCAACGTCTACAGGGAAAACGGCATCAGTGTCATCCAGTGCAACATCCGTACTACGCCGCACCACACCGAAACGGTCATCCGCAAGCTCGACCGAGGGCTGGAAGAAGAAGTCCAAGCGCGCACCGCATATCTGGACGCCGCCAACAAGGACCTCGAAGCGTTCAGCTACTCCGTCTCGCACGACTTGCGCGCGCCGCTGCGGCACATCGCGGGCTTCAGCAAATTGCTGTTGGAGGAGTACAGCGAGCAGCTCGATGCCCGAGGTCAGGACTACGTGCGGTCGATGTGGCGAAGCACGGAGCGCATGCAGCAGCTCATCGAGGACCTGATCGGTCTCTCCCACGTGACGCGGGAAAGCATCTCGTGGGAGCCAGTCCCCCTCAGCGATCTGGCGCAGACACTCGCCGGCGCTCTGCAGCAGAGCGAACGAAGCCGACGAGTCGACTGGATCATCGCTCCGGGTGTCGTGGCGCGCGGGAACACCCGCCTGCTCCGCATCGTCCTGGAGAACCTCATCGAGAACGCCTGGAAGTATACCAGTCAGCATCCCACGGCACGGATCGAATTCGGAACCACCGAGCAAGACGGCGAGGTGGTGTACTTCGTACGCGACGACGGGGCGGGTTTCGACATGGCGTCCGCGACCAAACTATTCCAGCCCTTCGAACGCCTGCACGCCGAGTCGGCCTTCGAAGGAACCGGCATCGGCTTGGCGACCGTGCAACGCATTGTGTTGCATCACCAGGGCCGCGTGTGGGCGGAGGCCGCCGTCGAGCACGGCGCCACCATCTATTTTACGCTCGGCGACCCGCCGGCGCCTTGAGCTTCGTCGGCCGATCTCGGTCGACCCCCTGCCGCGCTCGCGACACTCGGACACGCCCGTCGATCAGGCGGGCGGCGGTTGGCGAGGGAGCATCACCGTGCAGGTGGTTCCGACTCCGGGAGTGCTCTCGATTTCCGTGCTGCCGCCGAGCAGATCGCAGAAGCGCTTGACCGTGAACAGCCCGAGGCCGGTTCCCAGGGGCGCCACCTGGCGCGCCGTCGGCGCCCGGTAGTGCGGCTGGAATACCCTGTCGAGGTCGTCGGCGGGAATGCCGATCCCCGTATCCCGTACGCGGATAGAGAACTTCGTACTGGCGAGCTGACCGTGCAGGTAGACGTTCCCCCTGGGCGTGTAGCGCACGGCGTTGCTCAGCAGGTTGTCGAGGATCCGCGTTACCTTGATCGGGTCGGTCGTGACGGACCCCTCGGGCGGAAGATCGACGCGCGAACTCGAGCCCTTTCTGCCTGCACTGCCATTCCACCGCCGCCGCGCGTTCGCGCATCAGGGCGCGGGCGGAGACGAGAGCAAGGGAGGGTTGGTCGTTGTCGGCATCGGCGTGATCGAGCAGCTCCCGCATGATCTCGCGCAACCCCATGGAAAGAGAGAGGATGCGTGGCACCACCGGTTCCGGGAAATCCCTCTCCTCGAAGAGCTGGGCGTAGCCCATGATGTTGTTCAACACATTCAGGACGTCATGCGACGTGGCGGCCAACAGCAGCTGGTGCGTCTCTTCGACCCGCTTGCGGTCGGTGACGTCCTCCATGGCGAGCAGGATCAGGGGCGGTCCGGCAACCGGCGCCCGCAGGCGACACGCGTTGAGCAGCATCGCCCGCCGGCCGATGGCGGGAAACCGGCGGACAAACTCGTAATCCCGTATCTCGCGGCCGCCCCCTGTAATCTCTTCGAGCAACTCGCGCAGCTCCGGAATGTCCCACTGGCGGTCGCCGAGCTCGTAGAGCAGTCCGCCTACACTACTTTCAGGGAGCACGTGAAAGGTCGTATAGAAGGCCCGGTTGGCCGACAGTACGCGCAGCTCGGCATCCAGAACAACGAGCGGTTGCCGCACCGTCTCGACGATGCTCGTGGCGTAGGGGTCGAGCGACTTCGTCGGAGGCGCACCGTCAACCATGCCATCCCACGCGTCCCTCGTTCCACTCTCATCGGGCATATGCACGACCCCTCGCGCCACCACTAGCTCGTACGTACCGATACACTCTATTCGCGACAACCGAAAGATGGAAATACTACGCGCGTAGTTCTACGTGTATGCTGCCGGCACCTCGTGCCGGGCCACCGCCTCGCCCCTAGCTTCGCTACCTATGGCTCACTGCCCGTTGAACAAGTCGAAACACCCTTCGACAAGCATGTCCTGAGCAACGTCGAAGGGCTCAGGGCGAGCGGGAAGAGCCCTTGAGAGACAAGGCGAAGCACCGCTCATGCTGAGCTTGTCGAAGCATGTCCGGGGTTTCCAACGGGCTGCTAGCTGCGCGAAGCGGCTTCCCGCATGCGGAGCACCATCCGGACCACATGGGCAGCCGAAGAGACGTTCATCTTGGAGAGCACCATGCGGCGGTGCCCCTCGACGGTGCGGACGCTGACGTCCATCGCCACCGCGATCTCCTTGGAAGTCTTGCCGGCAACGAGCAGCTCCATGACTTCGCGCTCGCGCGGCGTGAGGCGCTCGATTCGCTCCAGCACGCCGGCGCTTTCGGTGCTCACCGCCCTCGCCAGGCGGTCGCTCTCGAGCGCCGCGCGAATTCGCTCCAGCAACAGCTTGGGTGGCACGGGCTTCTGAGAAATCCACCGCGCCCGCTTTCAGCGCCCGCACGGAGGTGGGCACATCTCCATGGCCGGTCAGGATGATGATGGGGAGCGCCACTTTGCGCCGCCGAAGATCGTCCTGCAGGTCCAGGCCGCTGCTCTTCCGCAAGCGAATGTCCAGCACCAGACACCCGGGGCGCTCCGGATCGTAGGCGGCGAGGAACTCCCTGCTCGAGGCGTACGTCTCGACCGCGAGCCCCGCGGACTCCAGCAGCGCGCGCAAGGATTTGCGCACGCCGGCGTTGTCGTCCACGACAAAGACGGTCGGTCCGGTCGTCACGTGGAGTTCCGCTTCCGCACCCGGCGCAGCGGCAGCGTGAAGGCCACCGTCGTCCCGGGGCCGCCGTCCGGGCCGCGCTCCACCCAGATCCGACCCGCATGGGCCTCGATGACGGAGCGGCTGATCGCCAAGCCCATCCCCATACCGGTCGGCTTGGTCGTGAAGAATGGTTCGAACATGTGCTCCTTGGCTGCGGCAGAGCCCCTGCCCGTGTCGCGCACGGCCACTTCGGCGATGCCCTTCCCCGCGCGAACCCGCAGCCGAATCTCACGGCGGCCCCTCGGCACGCTCCGGAGCGCGTCGATGGCGTTCTGCATCAAGTTGACGATCACTTGCTCGATCTGGATGCGGTCCGCGTAGATCGGAAGCGGTCGCGGAGGCAACTCGAGCCGCAGCGTGACGTGTAGCTGCTGGATCTCGCGACCCAACAAATGCGGGACGTTGCGGGCGATCTCACGAATATCTACCCGCGCCAGCTGCGGCTTTCCCTTCTCGACGAAGTGGCGCAGGTGCTCGACGATGCCACCGGCTCGCAACGCCTCCCCCGAGGCGTTGTCCAACAGCGCCAGGAGCTTCTTCGATGTGGTCTTGCCCGACCGCACGTAACGCGCACACGCTTCCACCCCATTCGCGATCGCCGACAGCGGCTGGTTGAGCTCGTGCGCCAAGCCGCTCGCCAGCTCGCCGACGGTGCTGATGCGCAGCGCGTGCGCCAGCTCGGCTTGCCGCTGCCGCACCTGATCCTCGATGTGCCTGCGCTTCTCGGTCTCCCGCAGGGCTTCCTGCGCCCGCCGGCGCTCGGTGATGTCTTCAATGGCCAAGAGAATCATTCCCGGCTGGTTGCCGCCGCGCAGGAGAGCCCGGGCGCTGAGCAGCATGATCCGCCGGCCGAGCGATTCGAGGTCGAGCTCCACCTCGAAGTCGTTCAGCACCCTCTTTTTGGGCAGTATCTTCGTCAACTGCGCCCGCAGCCGCGGAATGGCCCACTCGCCATTGCCCAGATCGAAGAGCGACCGCCCTACCGTTCTGTCCCGGGACACGCGGAAGGTCGCGTAGAAGGATCGATTTGCCGAACGGACGCACATGTCGCCGTCGAGCACCAGCAGCGGCTCACGCACCGTGTCGACGATGGACTCGGCATAGAGTCGTGCCTCGTGCAGCGCCTCCGCCGCCACGTCGGAAAACGTGATCACCACACCTTCGGTCCGGTTGCCGCGCGTCCGATACGGGAGGACTTGGCGGACGTACCACCGCCCGTCATGGCCTTGCAGCTCCCTCTTCGGCGCGATCGGCTGCCCGAGGACCGCCGCGGCATCGACCAGGACATCGGGGTCCGGCGAACTTCTGTGCGATGTCGCGGAGCGGGCGGCCGATGTCCGATGCAATCAGGCTGAAGAGCCGGGTGGCAGCCGGCGTGAACCGCCGGATGCATAGGTGCCTGTCCAAAAACAGCGTCGCGATGTTGGTGCTGGTCAGCAGGTTGTCCAGGTCGTTGTTGGTCGCCTCCAGCTCCCCGATCTTGTTCTCCAGCTGCGTGTTCGCCGTGGTGAGCTCCTCGTTGAGCGATTGGAGCTCTTCCTTCGAGGTTTCCAACTCCTCATTACCGGACTGGAACTCCTCGTTGACCGACATCAGCTCTTCATTCGCCGCCCGGAGGTCCTCGATCGTCTGCTGAAGATCCTCCCTGGTGCTCTTGAGCTCGCACTCGAGCTGCTCCACGAGCCCGACCTCGGCGGCGCTGGGTCGATCTGCGGATGGTGTCGCGGTTGCGCTCTCGCTCTCGTCTTCCAGCGAGACCAACCAGAAGCTCTCGTTGTCGGTGCCGGCAGGCGTGAGCGGCTCGACCGTTATCTTGACGAGCGGGAACTCGCCACCACGGCGCATCTGGATGCCGGGGAGCACGACCCTCCGATTTTCGCGCATGGCGTCCTGAAGCGCGCCGCGCAGCTTGGCGCGCAGCCCGTTGCGCGCCTGCGCCAGCAGATCCCGTGTCGGTACACCCGCCGGTTGCATGAGGTAATCGTCGGTGCGGCCCTGATAATAGAGGATCTCGCCGGTGCGGTTGACGATGACGCACGCCGGCGCGTAACGCTGCAGCAGCAGGCTGTGCGCCAGCGCCGCCAGCCGGGCTGGATTCCACGCCCTCGGCGTCAGCTCGCGCACCGCGCTCGAGAGCGGTGCGACGGCGACGGGAAAGCGGAGCCTGCCGTGGCGCGTCGGTCCGATGCGGCGATAGATCCGCCATTTCGTCGACACCGCCTCGAACAGATCCTCGTGCAGTCCGATCTTCTCCGCACTGCCCAGGAACAGGTAGCCCCCCTCGAGCAACGCATAGTGCAGCACCGGGAGCAGTTGCTCCTGCACCGCCGGCTCGAGATAGATGAAGAGATTCCGACAACTGATCACGTCGAGCCGGGAGAACGGTGGGTCGCTGATCAGGCTCTGTTGCGCGAAAACGACGCAGTCACGCAGCTCCCTGTTGACCTGGTAGCTGTGCTCGCTCTTGGTGAAGAATCGCGACAGCCGCTGGGGCGATACGTGGGCAGCGATCCCCTCGGGATAGATACCGGTACGCGCCGTCTCGAGTGCCTCGGTATCGACGTCCGACCCAAACACCTGCAGGCGACGGATCTTGCCCGTCGCCTCGATTTCTTCGATCAGCATCATCGCGATCGAGTACGCCTCCTCTCCGCTCGAGCAGGCTGGCACCCAAATGCGCAGCGGCACATCGCTGTCCTTCGCAGCGACCAATCGTCGAATCACCTGCTTCTGCAAGACCAGCCACGCGGCCGGCTCGCGGAAGAAGCTGGTCACGTTGATCAGCAGATCCTTGAACAGCGCCGTAGCCTCCCCCGGGTCCTCGCGCAGCACCTCCACATACTTGCGCGGCTCTTTGATGTGTCTCAACCCCATGCGGCGTTGAATGCGCCGTCGCAGAGTGCCTTTCTTGTAGCCGCTGAAGTCGAATCGGGTGCGCGCGCGCAGCACCTCGACCGCCGCCTCCAGCCAGTCGGATGCCCTCTCGTGCAGCACCGCCATGCCGGCCGCCGCTACCGCGGCGTCTCGAGCATAGGCCAGCAGGGCATCCACCATCCGTTCGGCCGGCAAGACGTAGTCGGCGCTGCCGCTGGCAATCGCGCTGCGCGGCATACCATCGTGCTGCACGGTTTCCGGGTCCTGCACCATCGTCATGCCGCCGCCCGCCTTGATCTCCTTGATCCCCAGGGTCCCGTCCGTGCCGGTGCCGGCCAAGATGACACCGATGGCGTTCTCCTGTTGGTCCTCCGCCAACGAATGCAGAAAGAAATCGATGGCCATCCGCAGGCTGCGCGGCGCAGCGGGTGCGCTCAGCCACAGGGTGCGGTCGCGAATGCTCAGATACGCGTTCGGTGGAATGACGTAGACGCGGTTCGCCTCCACCCGCATCCCGTCTTCGGCCTGCACGACGCCCATCCGCGTGTACGTGCCGACCAACTCGGCGGTCAGGCTCTCACGTGTCGGGTCGAGGTGCTGGATCAAGACGAAGGCCATGCCGCTCTCGGGCGGCATGGCGTTGAAGAATTTCTTGAAGGCATCGAGCCCACCCGCCGACGCACCGATGCCGACAATCGGGAACCCGGTCGAACCGGGCGCTTCGCGGGCGGCGCCCTGCCGGCGGGCCCTGGAAGCAGGCTTCCGTGTCGTTGCTCCGGCCGATCTCACCTTGGTGGGCTTCATGTCGTGCGAACAAGAAACACCTGCAGATATTTACTCAGTAGAGGCGGTCCGAATCAAAGCACCTCGGGCTTCTCGAAGCAAAGGACTTTTCCCGCTCACCCTGAGCCCTTCGACGTTGCTCAGGACATGCTTGTCGAAGGGTGTCGTCGCGTTTTGCAACGGGATGCTAGCGCGAGCGCCGCCGGGCGCGGTGGGAAGCGGATGCGGGCGCGGACGTCGTTGCGCCCTGCGCCGCAACCGCGCCGTCCGCGCGACGTCCGAACGGTCCATGAGCGGCACCACGGCGCCGGTCGTGGCGGCCGTTGCCCTGACTGGCGAAGCGCGGTCTCTGCGCGGCGTCGGCCCGGCTGATGGAATCGGGTAACGCCGCATGCGGCAACGCGATGCCGAGCTCGACCTGGATCTCGCCCAGGAGGGCTTCTTCGTCCGGGGCGATGAAGGTGATCACGTGCCCGGTCGCTCCCGCCCGCGCGGTGCGTCCGGCGCGATGGATGTAGTCGTCGGAACACCGCGGTACATCGAAGTTGATCACGTGCGAGATGTTGCTGATGTCGAGCCCGCGTCCCGCCACATCGGTGGCAACCAAAACCGGGCAGTCGCCGCGCCGGAAGGCATCGAGCGCCGCGGTACGCTCCGCCTGGCTGCGGTTGGAATGGATACTGGTGGCATTGACGCCGCTCCTCGCCACCAGGCGGGCGAGGCCGTCCGCATCGACCTTGCGCTTCACGAACACCAGCACCGAGCGCATCTCGCTCGGGCGCAGCAGGGTCGCGAGCAGAGACGACTTCGTCTTCTGTGCGACGCGGTACGTGCTGTGGACGATCCCGTCCGCCGGCTGTTGCCGGTCGACCGTCACTGTCACCGGATCGCGCAGGATCTTGCCGGCGAGCTCGCGAATGCTCGGGGAGAGGGTCGCCGAGAACAGCAGCGTCTGCCGCGTCGCCGGCACCATCGAGAGGATGCGGTGGACGTCGGGCAGGAACCCCATGTCGAGCATGCGATCCGCTTCGTCGATGACCACGACTTCGGTCGCGCTGAGGTCGACGGATTTGAAGCGCATGTGGTCCAGCAATCGCCCCGGCGTGGCAACGACGATTTCACAGCCGTCGCGGAGCGCCGACTCCTGCGGGCGCATGTCGACCCCACCGACGACGGCGACCGCACTGAGCCCGAGGTGGTAGCCGAGCGCGAGCACCTGCTCGTCGATCTGCATTGCCAACTCGCGCGTGGGAGACAGAAGGAGCGCCCGGCAGCCGAGATTGCGCTTCCCCCCCAGGCGCTGCAGGATCGGCAGGAGGAAGGCCGCTGTCTTGCCGGTGCCCGTCGCCGCGCATCCGATCAGGTCGCGACCGGCCAGCACGACGGGTATGCCCTGCGCCTGGATCGGCGTCGGGCGGGTATATCCCATGTCCGCCAGCGCCTCCGTCAGGGCCGGAATCAGCTCGAACTCGTTCATCGATGGTACTGTCATTTAGGCGCGGTCCCACCCGCGGCCGTTGCCGTTGTTGCCCTTCTCACGCTCCTTCGCTTCGTTGACCTTGAGCGCGCGACCTCTCAAGTCCTGACCGTTGAACTGTGTGATCGCCTTCTGCGCATCGTCGTTCGAAGCCATTTCCACGAAGCCAAACCCACGCGACTGGCCCGTGTCACGATCGACGATCACGGCGCTCGATTCGCACACACCAACTTGTGCGAATAGCTCTCGCAGCTCCTTGTCGTCGACGCCGAAGGCCAGATTGCCCACATATAGTTTCTTACTCATTTTGAACTCCTAGTTGGGGCCGCAGCAGCGACCGCGCGAATCGGGCCCAGGATGTCACGAGCTTCGCCGCACCGGACTGTGATGCGTCTCACGGGCGCCAACGCCCGTTGCCGTGACTGTCTCTGCCTCAATTGTGGGGTGCGGGAGATTCTCGTGAATCTGAGGCGAGGGGACCCTCGCGCCGGACAAATCAGCACTCGCACCATATCCCGTCGCATACGAAAGCGCAATGTCGCTCCGGAGGTCCTTCTCCGAATCGAGGCTTCGGCAAGCTCCTCGACCTCGCCGATCACACGGCTTCACAGCAACGGCGCAAAGCGTTAGTGAGGGTCGATGCGGATCGTCACACTCTTGATGGGAGTCGGATTCACGCTGCAAGGCGTCGGCTGGCTCGTCGCTCCGGAGCGGGCCGCCGCCACGCTCGGCATGCCGGTCCTCGACGGGCTGGCGCGTAGCACCCAGTTCGGCGACTTCGCGGCGTTCTTCCTCACCCTAGGACTGAGCATCCTCGCCGGCAACCTCTCGGGGCGTCCCCGCCTGCTCTACTTTCCCGCCGCGTTGCTGGCGAGCGCGGCGTTCGGCCGTACGATCGCATGGCTGGCGCACGGCGCCGCCTTCGCCACCGCCTTCATCTCGGTGGAGATCGTGGCGAGCCTCATCCTGTTCACCGCCGCCGCGCGACCGAGCACGAAAGTCGCGCGCGGCGCGCCTCGATAGGCGCAAGGCGGACACGGCTCGGGCTGAGGCCGAGGATTCGCTTACCAAGCCTGAGCCTGAGCCTCAGCCTCAGCCTGTTCCGAAAGTTTCTCCGGCGCACCCCGGGAGCGACACTGACAGGCGACATCAGCTGCCGCCGATGAGGAATTGTTCGACAAAGCCCGATTGTTGGAATTGGGTGTATCGTGGGGCGCTCACACTGTTTGATCGATGAAAACGGTGCTATTGATAGACAGTGAGTTCTTCTCGCAGTGGGGAGCGGGCACGGGTGGCGGAGGCGTTGCGCGCTTCGGAGATCCGCTATCGCCGACTCTTCGAGTCGGCCAAGGACGGCATTCTGATCCTCGATGCCGAAACCGGGATGGTCGTGGATGTAAATCCCTTCCTGATCGAGCTGTTGGGCTTCTCGCACGAGGAGCTCCTCGGCAAGAAGGTCTGGGAACTGGGATTCATCAACGACATCGTCGCCAACCGGGCCAACTTCCTCGAACTGCAACAGCGCGGCTACATCCGTTACGGAGACAAGCCGTTGATGGCCAAGGATGGGCGCCGGATCCCCGTGGAGTTCGTCAGCAACGTCTATCTGGTGAACGACCACAAGGTGATCCAATGCAACATCCGCGACATCTCCGAGCGCAAGCGAGGTGAGGAGGCTCTGAAGAAGAGCGAAGCCCTGCTCAACGACATGGGGCGGATAGCGGCACTTGGCGGCTGGGAATTCGACGTGGCCACGCTGGAACAGGTGTGGACCGACGAGGTCTACCGTATTCACGAAGTGGACAGACACTTCCGTCCCACGGTGAGCAAGGGGATCGAGTTTTATGCCCCGGCGTCCAGGCCCGTCATTGAGCGCGCGGTCCGGCGGGCAATCGCGCGTGGCGAGCCGTTCGATGTCGAGTTGGACCTCGTCACCGCCAAGGGCAATGTCCGGCGGGTTCATGCAATGGGCAGGGCGGATCTTGAGCACGGTAAGATCACCGGCACCATCCAGGACATCACCGACCGCACACGGACGGTGGAGGCGCTGCGCGCATCGCAGCAGATCATCGAAGGGATTCTCAACGCGATGCCCGTCCGCGTATTCTGGAAGGACAGGGATCTCGTGTACCTGGGGTGCAACGCGACATTCGCGCGCGATGCGGGATTCTCCGATCCGCGGGACGTCGTAGGGAAAGATGATCTACCAGATGGGGTGGCGTGATCAGGCGGAGCTGTATCGCGCCGACGACCGGGCAGTCATCGAGGGCGGCGACCCCAAGTGGCTCATCGAAGAACCCCAGACGACCCCCGACGGGAGCACCATCACACTGCTCACGAGCAAGATACCGCTGCGCAATTCCAAAGGGGAGATCGACGGCGTGCTCGGAACGTACATGGACATCACCCAGTACAAGCGGGCGGAAACGGCGCGGCGCGAGACCGATGCCCGCCTCGCCAGCATCGTCGACTCCGCGATGGACGGCATCGTCACGATCGACGACCAGGAGCGCATCCTGGTTTTCAACGCCGCCGCCGAGGCGATGTTCGGCTGCCCCGCAGCCGAGGTCATCGGCCAACCCGTGGAGCGGTTCATCCCGGAGCGCTTCCGCGCTGCGCATCACGGGCACCTGCAGCGTTTCGGCCAGTTGCCCGAGTCGCAGCATGCCGCGCTCCAGCCACGGCGCATCTGTGGCCGGCGTGCCAGCGGCGAGGAGTTCCCCATCGAGGCGTCCGTCTCGCGTACGACGGTGGATGGTCACCCGCTGCTCACCATCATCCTGCGGGACATCGGCGAGCGGGTGCGCGGCGAGGAAGCCCGCACGCAACTGGAGGAGCAGCTCCGCGTCGCGCAGAAGCTGGAAGCGCTGGGTACGCTGGCCGGCGGGATCGCGCACGACTTCAACAACATCCTCGGCACGATCATCGGCAACGCCGAGCTGGCCCGGCAGGATGTCGGCGCCAACCGCCAGGCGCTGGAAAGCCTCGACGAGATTCGCAAGGCGAGCCACCGCGCCAAGGACCTGGTGCAGCGCATCCTCGCCTTCAGCCACCAGCAGCCGGAGCCGCAGAGAGTCATCTCGTTGCAGCCCGTCGTGGAAGAGGCCCTCGCCCTCCTGCGTGCCACGCTTCCCGCCGGTGTCGAGATCACCGCGACCCTCGACGCCGAAGCGCCCCCGGTGCGGGCCGACGCAACGCAGATCCATCAAGTGCTCATCAACCTGTGCACCAACGCCTGGCAGGCGACTGGAGGGGCGAGCGGGCCGCATTGACATCCGTCTCGACGGCATCGCGCTGGATGCCGAGGCCGCCCGCGCCGACGCCGCGCTGTCGCCCGGCCGTTTTGCACGCCTGTCCGTGACCGACACCGGCGCCGGCATGGACGCCGCCACCATGCAACACGTCTTCGAACCGTTCTTCACCACCAAGCCCGTCGGCCAGGGAACCGGCCTCGGCTTGTCCGTGGTGCACGGAATCGTGAGGATGCACAACGGCGCCATCAACGTAACCAGCCAGCCCGGCCGCGGCACGACCTTCACCCTCTATTTCCCCGCCGTGGATGCGCCGGAACACAGCACGACACCGGAGAACGCCGATCCAAGGCCCTACCCAACAAGCAGCGGCCGCCACATCCTCTACCTCGACGACGAGGAGTCGCTGGTGTTCCTGGTGACGCGTACGTTGGAACGGCAGGGGTATCGGGTCAGTGGGTACACTCGGCCGGAGGAGGCATTGGCGGCCGTGCGTGCCGATCCAGGGCAATTCGACCTGGTGGTCACCGACCTCAACATGCCGGGAATATCCGGCCTGGACGTGGCGCGCGAGCTGACGCGCCTGCGGCCCGATCTGCCCGTGGTACTGGCGTCGGGGTTCATCACCGAGGGGCTGCGGGCGCAAAGTCTGCAGGTAGGTGTGCGCCAGTTGATCTACAAGCCCAATACGGTCGGGCAGCTCTGCGCGACGGTGCAGCACTTGGCGGGTGCGCCGGAGAACGCGGGGGCGCCGAAGAACAGCCCGGAGCTCCCGAGCGGGACGTGATGTCCGTTGACGGTCGCAGGGTTGCCGCGCCCGCCGCAAGCACGGGGATCCATGAGTGGTTTCCGACGCTCGAGGCGACCGCGGGACAACCGTAGAAGGGAGCATGCGAAGGACATGGCAACCGTTCTCCTGATCGATGATGACGAAGCCTTTCGCAGCATGCTGCGGCGAGCGTTGCAGCGGCGCGGGCACGATGTCCTCGAGGCGGCCGAGGGGCGGTCCGCGTTGCAGGCGCTGAGCAGCACGGCGGTGGATCTGGTGATCACCGACATCATCATGCCCGAGATGGAAGGCATCGAAACCATTCGAGCGCTGCGGCGCACCCACCCGGAGCTGAAAATCATCGCCATGTCCGGCGGCGGCCGCGTGCGACCGGAAAGCTATCTCGAGACAGCAAAGGCCTTCGGCGCGGCTCGTGTCTTCAAGAAGCCCTTCGACAACGAGGCACTTTTCGAGGCCATCGACGAACTTTTCAAGTAGGGTCCGCTCACCGCGCCCCACGCCGGCGGCGAATGTGTGTCGACGGGACCATCCCCGGCCGTCGCCGGGCCGAGGAAGCGCCGGAAAGAGGACGACGGCCTGCGCCGCTACCGCGGGCGGGCAAGATAGGCCGTAGGGCCGTAGCGAACCGCGCCGCGACAAGAGCCTTGATCGGCGCCTGGCAGGAGATTCCCGACCTGGGGGCGGTCGACACGCCGACGACGATACCGCTCCATCTCAAGTACGACGTCGGCCTGTTGCCAGGAGACACCCTGCGCCTGCACGCCAGCGGCAAGAGCCTCGGGTGTCTCGAGGCACAGCTCTACAGCCAGCCTAGGGAGGTCCGCCAACGGGAGGGCGAGCCGTTTGGCCTGCACAGTGCGGCTCGGCAGGAGCCTCGCCCTCCCAGTTTGCGCCAGCCGATTCTCGATCCCGACTTCGAGAGACTCCGCTAGCTCTCCGCGCCGTGAAGCAGCCAGGAGTATCCGCTCCGCAGAGCTTCGCGCCCTCCCTTCTCGAGAATCTCCCCGTGCGCGACCACGACGCGATCGAAGTCCCAGGCAAGAACGCGCTCGAGACTCCGTCGCGCCGCGTCCCGATCGCGGATCAACAGGGGGTCGAGCTTGGAGGGACCGAAGCGCCCGTAGCTCCTCAGCAACTTCATGAGCAGCCGGGTAGGCGCCGCCGTGCGCGGCCCGAAATTGAACGCCAGGTCGCACAAGAGAAGCGTGCGACTGGCGCGGTGAAAGAAGACCACCTCGTTTTCGTACGGGCGACCGCGGAAGAAGACCTGCCCCACCTCCCGCCGCCACTCCTCCGGAGCCTCGTCGCCGAGCACCGCCGCGAACGCGAGATCGGGACGCTTGCGTTCGAGCCCAGGCGCCACCCAGAGCCGCACCCCGGGATAGTGTTGGGCGACCGCGCCCGCGTACAGGTGATGGACCCGGTTCGGAGCAACCACGTAGGAGACTTCCCCAACCGCGTCGAGCTCCGCGCGCAGCTCACTCTCCAGGGCGACCGGGGAGTGCAACAAGAGCCGCCCGCCCGCGAGGCGAATCACGGTCATCCGCGTACCGACCGGCAGCCCGTAGAACGTCTGCCGCCGCTCCACGACCCAGATCTCGTCCGCCAACGGTATCAACCCAGCAAGCCGCATGAGCCCTCGCCGCAGCGTCGATACCACAGCGTCCCGACCGAGTCCGTCACATCACCGGGCTTTCGCCCGACACGGCAAACTTGCGGATGTTCGAGCTCGTCACCCCCGCCTCGGCCATCGCGCGGCCGAACTCGGCCATGTGCGGCGTAGTGAAGTGTGCGCGCAGGGCTTCCTCGCCATCCCACTTCTCGAAAATCAGGAAGGTGCCGGGATCCTTGCGATCGGCGTAGGCCTGGTACTCGAAACAGCCCGGCTCCTCGAGCGTGGCGGCGCGCATGCGGTCGAACGCCGCCTCGACCTGGCGGCGCTTTTCCCCGTCGATGATGATGGTGCCGGCGACGATGAGCATGGGTTCTCCCTCCTTCTTCCCTTTCCTTCTCAAGCCGCCCTCCACGGCAGCGACAGATGCCGGCGTACGTAGCTTCCCTCGGCGTAGACTCCCGCCTCGACGTCGACGCTGAACTCCGGGCAGCGGGCGAGCATCTCCTCCAGCACGATGCACGCCTGCAGGCGCGCCGCCGCCGCGCCGATGCAGTAGTGCGTGCCGTAGCTGAAGCTGAGGATCTTGCCGATGCGGCGCGTGACGTCGAAGTCTTCCGCGCTGGAGCCGAACTCTCTCTCGTCCCGGTTCGCCGCCGCGTAGCCCAGCAGGACCTTCTTGCCCGCCGGGATGCGCGCTCCGTGCAGCTCGACGTCGCGTGTCGCGGTCCGCGCCAGATTCTGCACCGGTGACGTCAGCCGCAGCAGCTCCTCGACCGCATTCGGGATCCTCCCGCGGTCCTCGAGAAGCAGCTCCCGCTGGCGTCGGTGCTCGGTCAACAGGCACGCCGACCCGGAGAGCATTCCGGTGACCGTATCGTTGCCGCCGGTCACCATCGTAAAGGCGAAGCCGAGGATGCGCGCCAAGCTGACGTTGTCCTCACCCTGCCGCGCCAGGCGCGAGACGATGTCGCTGCCCGGCTCCCTGCGGCGGCGCTCGACGAGCGCGGCGAAGTACGCGAGCAGCTCGCGGAACGGTCCCTGCGCCGTGATCGTCTTACCGAGCGCCGCCGCCTGGACGATCGCCTCCGTCCAACGATCGAACAGCCCCCGGTCTTCGGCCGGAACGCCGAGGTAGTGGGCGACCACGAAGCTGGGCAGCGGCTTGAACAGCTCGGCGACGATGTCCGCCGCCCCTCGGTCGACGAGCTCCTCGAGGCGCTCGACGACGAAGGCGCGAATGTCGGGCTCGATCGTCGCCACCTTGCGCGCGGTCAGGTCCTTCGTCACCAGGCGACGAAAGTCGGTATGCGCCGGGGGGTCCAGGAAGACCATGGGCACGGCGTCCCCCATGCCGGTCGCCTCGACCTCGCCGTAAGATACCGTCAAGCCCCGCGCCGAGGAGAAGGTGGCGCTGTCGCCGGCCGCTGCCCACACGTCGTCGAACCGGCTCAACACGTAATAGTCGCCGTCCTCGACATGGTGCACCGGATCGCGATTGCGCAGCGCCGCATACATATCGAACGGATTGCGCCACGTCTCGCCGCTGCGCAGCATGAACTTCGGGCTTGCCGGACCTGGCGTCACCGTCACACAGTAGACGAGTTCGACACACTTTGGGAAGGCGATGGCTGGGCGTGCACTGGGCGTGCGCCGAGCTTCTCCGGAGGTTGTGCTTTTCCACGGACTCCTCAGAGAGCATCGCCGGATTTCCGAAAATCTTCCGTGGATCTTCCGGACTTCCCAGTCCGGCGGTGGCATGCCCCTCAGCGGCGGAGCGGCACTTGCTGACCGCCGTGGGATGTACACGGGAGAGGTTTGCGATGACGATGAAACGGTCGGTGATCCTTGCAGCCATCATTTCTCTACTTGGTGCGTCGCGCGCCATGCCGGCCGCGGCCGGGGAAGCGACATCGGCGCGCCCCTACTCGGGCGATCTGCTCACCCGCTCGACGCTGAGCGGCGATTGGTTGGGCTTCCGAAACGACTGGGCGGCAAAGGGGGTGACCTTCGACGCCACCCTCACCCAGATCGGGCAAGGGGTCGTCGGCGGCGGCAAGGACGGGACCTGGGAGTACGGCGGGCGCGGCGACATCACCGGCAACCTCGACACGGGCAAGATGGGACTGTGGCCCGGGGGCTTCCTGACGCTCGAGCTCGAGGGCAACTGGTCCGACGCGGTGAACGGCAAGACCGGGGCACTGGTGCCGGTCAACACCAATCAGCTCTTTCCTCTGCCGACCGGGGACAACTTCGGCGTGCCGAACCTGTCCTTCGCACAGTTCCTCTCGCCATATGCGGGGTTGATCGCTGGCAAGCTGGACACGATGTCGGGCGACGACAACGCCTTTGCCCACGGCAAAGGGGACACGCAGTTCCTCAATCTCGGATTCAACATCAATCCCGCGCTGCTGGTGACGCCGTACTCGACCTTGGGGGCGGGGGCGATCGTGCTGCCGACCAAGGACCCCAACGCCGCGATCGTCAAGCTCCTGGTCCTCTCGGCCAGCGGCAAAGCGACGACCAGCGGCTTCGAGGACCTTTCGGGACCGCTCGTCGTCGGCGAAGGAAGGCTGCGCACCGGCTTCTTCGGGCGCACCGGGCACCAGCTGGTCGGGGCGCTG
Source organism: uncultured bacterium (assembly GCA_963721115.1). Taxonomy (GTDB): domain Bacteria; phylum Desulfobacterota; class Binatia; order HRBIN30; family CADEER01; genus CAVRIA01. The sequence goes on along the minus strand of CAVRIA010000004.1, from coordinate 975,080 downwards.
TATTCCAACAAGAAGTACACGTCGCTCGATCAACGCCTGGGCTTCGTCATCCAGAACCGCGCGCTCGTGAAGCGAGACGGGACGTGGGCCGTGTACTACAACTTCGACCAGTATCTATACGAGAAGGGCGCGAACCAGGGCGTCGGTGTGTTCGGCCGCTTCGGCGCCTCCCAGGGCGAACCGGTTCCGGTGCAGTATTTCTACAGCGTCGGCCTGGGCGGCAAGGGTCTCCTCCCCGACCGCGCCCTCGATGAGTGCGGCATCGGCTACTACTACAGCAGCGTCAACAGCCCCACATTGCAGGTTCCGTTCTCCACCAGATCGTTCCTGAGAGACGAGTGGGGTTTCGAGGCATACTACAAGATCGCCCTCACGCCGTGGCTGCTTCTGACACCGGACATTCAGGTGGTGGGGCCGAGCCAGAAACAGGAGGTCACGAGCCTCGTCGGGCGCAAGTCCGTAGGCCTGGCCACGATCCTGGGCGTGCGGTTGCAGACGATCTTCTGACGAGACATCCGCATCGCCCATCCTCTGATAGAGGCTGTCGATAAATGCGAGGACGCCCTTCGACAAGCTCAGGGCGGGCGGACAAAGTCCTTTGAAATCAACCCCCCAACCGCTCAGGCTGAGCTTGTCGAAGCCTCGTTTCTGAGAAAATCGACGGACCCGATAGCGCGAAAGGACGAACCCATGTCGCAAAAGAGCCGAACTGCCGTTCCGAGCGTCCTCCTGATCGTGGCGCTGGCCGCCGCCGGCTGCAGCGCCCGCATGGGCGGCAAGGGCCGCAAAGGCCCCGGTGTCTTCGAGGTCAAGGATATCGCCGAGTCGGCTTACATCTACGGCTTCCCGATGATCGCCAACTACAAGGCGCTGTACGAGTTCGTCATCGACAAGCACTCGAGCCAGTACAAGGCTCCCTTCAACCAGATCGCCAGCGAGGGGCGCGTCTTCACGCCGAAGGACACGGCGGTCGTCACGCCGAACAGCGATACCCCTTACTCGCTGCTCGAAATGGATCTGCGCACCGAGCCCCTCGTCCTCTGCGTTCCCGAGGTGGAGAGAGGGCGCTACTACTCGGTTCAGCTGGTCGACCTGTACACGTTCAACGTCGGCTACATCGGCAGCCGGGCCACGGGGAACGGGGCCGGGTGCTATATGGTCGCGGGGCCGAGCTGGAAAGGCACGACGCCCGCAGGGATCGCCAAGGTGTTCCCGTTGGAGACCGAGTTCGGCATGGCGATCTACCGCACGCAGCTCTTCAACCCCGCCGACATCGACAACGTGAAGAAGGTGCAGGCGGGCTACACGGTACAGACGCTGTCGCAATTCCTCGGCCAGCCGCCGCCCATTGCCGCCCCCGACCCGAAATGGCCGGCCTTCACCGACAAGGCCTTCAAGACCGACGCCTTCTCCTATTTGAACTTCCTGCTGCAGTTCTGCCCGCAGGTAGCGGCGGAATCGGTCCTGCGGCAGCGCTTCGCCGAGATCGACATCGCCCCGGGTCGCAAGTTCGACTTCGAGAAGCTGCCGCTGGAGGACAAGGTCGCCGTCGGCATCGGCATCAAGGACGGCTTCGAGAAGATCAAGCAGAAGCGCGAGACCATCGGCAAGGAGGTCAACGGCTGGCGCGTCTCGTCCGCCTTCGGCGACCGCGCCTTCTACAACGGCGACTATCTACTGCGAGCCGCCGCCGCGCTCGCCGGAATCTTCGGCAACGATGCGGCCGAAGCCCTGTACCCCATGGCACAGAGCGACAACCATGGGGACGAGCTCGACGGCAGCAAACACCGGTACACGCTGACCTTTCCAGCCGGTCAGTATCCACCGGTGAACGCCTTCTGGTCGGTGACCATGTATGACGGCAAGACGCAGCTGCTGATCGAGAACCCGATCAACCGCTACCTCATCAACTCCCCGATGCTGCCGTCGATGAAGAAGAACCGCGACGGCTCACTGACGATTTACGTCCAGAGGGACTCGCCGGGCAAGGACAAGGAAGCGAACTGGCTGCCGGCACCGAACGGTCCCATCTACCTGGTCATGCGTCTCTACTGGCCGAAGCAGGAAGCGCTGGACGGTGAGTGGAAGCCGGCACCGTTGGTGCGCGTGGACTGACGGAGTGTAGGGCACGCGCTGCAGTCGTAGAGCCAATGCCGACACATCAGAACGCAGATCGACGGGAGCGGTGGCGGGAGCGTACCTCGATCACGGCCGGTGCGCTGCTGCGCGGGCGATTCACCGGACTGATGGTCGTCCTGCTGGTCCTTTCGTCGCTCGTCAACGTGGTCGACGACCAACGCTGGCGCGAGATGCTCATCGACGTGACCTTTTCGGTGCTGCTGCTCTTTGCGCTCTGGAGCGTGGGGCCGCGCTTGCGCCTGCCGACGGCGTTGTTCGCAGCGGTCGCGTTCACGTGCCACTGGTCCCTGCATCTGACCAACCCTCCGATCCCGCGAGTGGTGGCATTCGCCAGTAGCACCGCGTTCCTCAGCTTTCTGACCCTGGTCATCCTGGTCGCCGTGCTGCGAGACGCCATTATTACCGCTGACACCATCGTCGGCGCTCTCTGTGCGTACTTTCTAATGGGTGTCGCGTGGGCGAGCGCCTATTCCATCCTGGCCCTGGTATCGCCGGGAGCATTCTCGGTCTCGCCAGCCCTCGCGCCCCAGTGGAACCCACCGGGGATGCCGTTCGTCCCGCTGCTGCAGTATTACAGCTTCACCACCCTCTCGACCGTGGGGTATGGAGACATCACGCCGGTGACGGCGGGGGCGCGGACGCTGTCGACGCTGGAAGGCATCACCGGCCAGCTCTACATCGCCGTCCTGATCGCACGCCTCGTGGGGATACACACGACACACGCGACCAAATGAGGGGGTGAATGGGGTCGAAGCGTAGGCTCGACGCTCTGGGACGCCGGACAGATTTCCGAGAATTTACCGAGAACCTTCCGGACTTTGACGACGGCATCGAAGATGCTGACGGTGCTGCGTCTGCCCGGAACGGGTAAGGATGCCGCACCACTCGAGGAGGATGACGATGCACGGCCCGATCCATGAACGTTGGACTCATTGCGACGATCGCCGGCGACCCGGGCGTGTACGGCCCAGGGACGTGGTGGCCTGCGCGGTCCTTGCCGTCTTCGCAGGTGCGTGCACCAGCATCGTCGTGCAGAACTCGCCGGGAGCGCTGCGGACGGCGGAGAGTCGGGCCAGGTTCGAGCTGAACTGCCCCAACGTGACGGCGACAGTTCTCTCCGAAAAGGTCATCCAAGGCTGGCGCTTCGAAGGCTCCGAACACACCATCGGCGTGCGCGGCTGCGGCCGTGAGCAGGTTTACGAGACCTTCTGCAGTGATGCCAGCGATTGCAACGCGATCTCGCAGACGGGTCGCGTCAACGCTCTCTCCGACCTCGCTCCCTAGCTCGCTCGTGCCCACAGTCGGGAGGACTCTCATGCACCGCAATGCCTTGGCGAACATCGCAGCGATCGTCGTGCTGGCGTTCACGCTTTCCTCCTGCGCGGCCGTGCAGCAGAGCTATGAGGAGAACCCCAAGGCCATGCTGGGCGGCCTGTTGGGCGCCGGCGCCGGCGCCGGCATCGCCGCGCTCGCCGGCGGCGGTCCGGGAGCGATCGTGGGGGCGGCCGTTGGCGGAGCCTTGATCGGCGGCTTCGTCGGGCACAAGCTCGACGATCGCGACAAGCGGATGGCCGCGCAGGCGGCGCAGCAAGCCTTCGAGAGCAACCCGGCGGGTCAGGCCTCGGTCTGGAACAACCCCGACTCCGGCAACTCCGGTTCGATCACGCCGACCAAGACGTACCAACTCGCCAACGGCCAGTACTGCCGTCAGTACCACCAGACCATCACGGTCGGCGGCGAGCCGCAGAATGCCTACGGGACGGCCTGCCGCCAAGCGAACGGCACGTGGCAGATCCAGCAGAGCTGACCGGGGCGTAGAGCGAAGGAGATCCCATGCGTCTTGTCGAAACAGCGTTGCTTCTCGTGGCCGTCACTCTCCTGCTCGCCGCCAATCGCAGCGGCGCGGAGCAGGCGGGATCCTACGATCCTCGTGCGGCGTTTGCGGAGACCGATACGAACAAAGACGGCGCAATCGACCTCGAAGAGTTTCACGTTCGCCTCGTCGAGGTCTTTTACAATGCCGACGGCGACAAGGACGGCTTCCTCACCGTCGACGAGTACGAGCGGTTGCCCTACTCGGGCGACTTCAAGGATGCGGACCTCGACGGCGACAAGCGGTTGTCGCTGCACGAGTTCGTGCGTATCCGCTACCGGCAGTTCGAAGCGGCCGACCACAACGACGACGGCGAGCTGTCGATCGACGAAGTGGTGGAGGCCTACCAGGGACAGCCGCGATGAATCGGCTCGCCGAGCGAGCAGCGGCAGCGCTCGCGGTCGCCGCCTGCTTCGCGCTGAGCGCGTGTCCGTCGGCCTATCAGCGCACATACGAACAAGAGACCCAACGGCTCGAGGCACAACAGCGGGCCGCCCGGCAACAGGCGGAAGCGGCACATGCCGAGGCGAGCAAGTACGCGGCGGTCGTCTACTTCGCCACCGGCAGCGCCGTTCTCAATGACGACGCGCAACGGCAGCTCCAGTGGTTCGTCCAGCAGATGCAACCGTACCCACAGGCCATGATCCAGGTGCAGGGGTTCACCGACTCGGTCGGGAGCGAAGCGACCAACGCCGGGCTGTCCGCCCAACGGGCGGCGAACGTTTCGAGCTACCTGACCTCGCAAGGCATCGCGGCGTCGCGCATCACGACACAACAGTTCGGTTCAGATTACGCAGCAGCCTCGAACCAGACTCCGCACGGGCGCCGCAACAACCGCCGCGTCGAAGTAACGGTTCGCTGATCAACGCAACGGCACGTCCAGCTCGGGGTAGTGGCGGAAGATTCCCATTTCGTTGAACGGCTGGCGACGCTTCGATTTGAGGTACGCCGCGATGCGGCGCCTCTTCGCGACGCGATCGCGAAGGGCGATCACCCGCGGGGTCCGGTCCTCGAGCCGCGCCATCGCCTTCGGAAACGCGTAGCGCAGCCCCTCGACCACCTGAAAGACCGACAGGTCGACGTACGTACGGTCGGAGCCGACGAGCCATTGCCCGGTGCTCCTGCGGTTGCGCTCCAGTATCTTCTCGAGCCAGCCGAGGTACTTGGGCATTCTCTCGCCGACGAAGCCGCGCGCCCGCTTCTTCGCGGCGGCTCTCTGATCTTCGTAGTACAAGCTCCCGCCGATCGGATGGTGCGTATCGTGGATCTCGCCGACGAAGTCCGCCAGCGTGAGCTCGATCTGGCTCGCCTCCGCGCGCAGGGCGGCGTCGCCGGGCACCAGCCGCAGCCGCGGCGCGAGAAACGCAAGGATGTTCGCCGTCTGCGACACGACGACCCTGCCGACCTTCACGAAGGGAGGCGCGAACGGCAATGCGCCTCGCTCTTCGCCTTCGAGGAAGCGCACCATGTCCGCCAGTCCATTCTTGCGGTCGCGTACAACGTCGACGTAGGCGGCGCCGGCCTCCTCGAGCGCCAGCCGAACGAACTCGCCGCGTCCTGGAATGCCGGGCCAGTAGTAGAGCTCGATCCGCGTTCCGGGCTTCTTCATACCCACCTCGCTTTCTGGCTCCAGTCTATCAGCTCCGGCACGCAACGCCGCCTGCCCGATCTACGTCCCGAAGAGTCGAGAGCATCGTCATCGCCGTTGGTCGGGAGGCGCCGGCTCGACCGCGCCAGCCGGCAGCAATTGCGGTCAGGGCCTCCACAGACATCCCGAAATCGGCTAAAAGAGGATGCGAGAGTCGACGAAAGGAGGATTCATGAAGCGCGGAGTCGCGGTAGTCGCTGTGGCAATGTTCATCGGAGGGTATGCGGCAGCGGGTCTCGCCGAGGACAAGCCGGCAGATCTGTTCGTGTCGCACAAGTGCAATCTCTGTCATTCCGTCAAGGGCGCGGGCATCGAGGCGAAAATGCCGAAGCCGAAGGGGCCCGATCTGTCGGGAATCGGATCGAAGCACGACGCCGACTGGATTCGCGGCGTCGTCAAACAGGAGACCACGGTAGACGGAAAGAAGCACCCGATGCCCTTCAAGGGATCGGACGAAGAACTGAAGACCCTCGCCGACTGGCTCGCGGCGCAGAAATCCGCGCCATAGATGAGAGACGCGTCGGCGAGGCGAGCGCGACTGCACCTCCGAAACGACGGCAATCTGACGCGAGAGTGGCGTGAAACCCGATCTGACCTCGCGCGGGTCCCGCCAAGACTCGCGGTAGCTGTCCAGCCTAGATTCACTCGACCCGCGGCTCAGACGATCCGGAATACGGCGCCAGGCGCCAGCGGCCGTACGCCACGAACGCCGCCAGGAGCCCCACCACCAGCGGGATCGCGACGTGGGCGAAGTCGCCTCCCGCCAGCGTGACCGCCGTCGCACCGATCATGATGATGAGCAGCCCAGCGGCGGCCAACGGAGTGAGGCCCGGCCGGATGCCCAGGAGCTGCGGGAGGATCAGGCCGATCGCGCCGAGCACCTCGGCTACGCCGATGAAGCGCATGAACGCCCCCGGCAGGGGCACCGGTCCCGCCAGCTTCTCGAGCGGCACCACCAGCTTCATTCCGCCAGCGAACAGAAAAAGGAGCGCGAGCAGACCCTGAACGATCCACAGGGCGGAGCTCACGGTCGACGACCGCGGCGACTGCCCGCGGGGTTTCGTATTACTTGCGGTCATGCTTCTCCTCCTCGTCTCTCCATCTCAGCCGCCGGCCATGGCTCCGACGACCAGGAACGGCTCGGCCCCGGTCGCGACCGCGTCGGGCAGCGGAGCGTCCGGGGACTCGTGGGACAGATCCTCCTCGCAGGCGAAGAACCGCACGAACGGCCGGCGCTGGTGGGTGACGTGGTCGCGGATCGTCCCGCGCAGCATCGGGTAGCGCGCCTCGAGCGCGTCGAGGACCGCGCGCTGCGTCGGCCGGCCCCTCGACGTCGAGCGTCACCTCGCCGGCGACGCCCGCCAGCTTGCGCAGATGGGCCGGCAGCACGACGCGGATCATGGCAGCGTCTGGACCTCCACCGACAGCACGGCGGGGAGGTCGCGGACGATGGGCGCCCAGCTGTCGCCGGCATCGGCCGAGGCGTAGACCTGCCCGCCGGTGGTGCCGAAGTACACGCCGCACGGAGTCGAGCGAGTCGACGGCCATCGCGTCGCGCAGCACGTTCACGTAGCAGTCGCTCTGCGGCAGGCCCTTCGTGAGCGCCTCCCACTCGTCGCCGCCGGTCCGGCTGCGGTAGACGCGCAGCTTGCCCTCGGGCGGGAAGTGCTCCGAGTCGCTCTTGATCGGCACGACGTAGATCGTGTCGGGCTCGTGGGCGTGGACGTCGATCGGGAAGCCGAAGTCGGTCGGCAGGTTCCCGCTGACCTCGCGCCAGGACTCGCCGGCGTCGTCGCTGCGCATGACGTCCCAGTGCTTCTGCATGAACAGCACGTCGGGACGCGACGGGTGCATCGCGATGCGGTGCACGCAGTGGCCGACCTCGGCGGTCGGGTCGGGGATGTTCTCGGACCGCAGCCCGCGGTTGATCGGCCGCCACGTCTTGCCGCCGTCGTCGGTGCGGAACGCGCCGGCCGCCGAGATGGCGATGAAGATCCGCTCCGGATTGCTCGGGTCGAGCAGGATCGTGTGCAGGCACATCCCGCCGGCGCCCGGCTGCCAGGACGGCCCCGGATCCGTGACCGCGCAGGCCGGGGAGCTCCTGCCAGGTTCGGCCGCCGTCGGTGGAGCGGAACAGCGCGGCGTCCTCGACGCCGGCGTAGACCGTGTCCGGATCGGTCGGCGACGGCTCGAGATGCCAGACGCGCTTGAACTCCCAGGGGTGCGGCGTGCCGTCGTACCACTGGTGCGTGCCGGGGACGCCGTCGTACGCGAACTCGTTGCCGACCGGCTCCCAGGTCCTGCCGCCGTCGTCGGAGCGCTGGATCAGCTGCCCGAACCAAGCGGTGGTCTGCGACGCGTAGATCCGGTTCGGATCGGCGGGCGATCCCTTGACGTGATAGATCTCCCAGCCCGCAAAGTGGGGACCGTTGACGTCCCACCGCTGGCGCTTCGCCGTCCGACGTCGAGGACGAACGCGCCCTTGCGCGTGCCGACCAGTACCCGTACTCCGCTCATCTCTCGCTCCTCCCCGATCTTCGCCCCCGACCTTCGCGGCAGGCAGTTCACGATACCAAAGCGGCAACGGCCCGCACCGCAGCTGCTCCTGCTCCATTGTCGAACGAGCCGGCCTCGGATCGACAAGCCCCTAGTGGAATTGCCCCACCGCTGTCGAGTCCTGTTGCCGCAAACGCCCCCCCGAGCGCAATCCCCGCGCGACATCGGGATTGTCTCCATTCGAGCCCGGCACTAGAAGAAGCCCCAAGGAGGAGAGTGTATGGCCGCAGAGTATGCAGACTTCACCGCCTTGAAGGTACGCGTCGAGCGCGGCGTCGCCTGGGTGACCATCGACCACCCGCCGATCAACCTGTTCGACCTGGTGCTCATCCAGGAGATGGATCGCGTCGGACAAGCGCTGGAAGCCGACGACGACGTTCGCGTCGTCGTCCTGCAGAGCGCCAACCCCGACTTCTTCATCGCGCATGCCGACGTCAGCCTGATCCAGCAGCTGCCGGCGGACGTACCGCCGAAGGCGACGACGCTCGGTTGGTTTCATCAAATGGTCGAGCGCTTCCGCACGATGCCGAAGGCGACCATCGGCAAGATCGAAGGTCGCGCCCGCGGCGGCGGCAGCGAGCTGTTGCTGTCGCTCGACATGCGCTTCGGCGCCATCGGTCGCGCCCTCCTCGGCCAGCCAGAGGTTGCCGTCGGCATCATCCCGGGCGGCAGTGGCACGCAGCGCCTGCCGCGTCTGATCGGGCGCGGCCGCGCTCTCGAGGTGATCCTCGGCGGCGGCGACTTCTCCGCCGAGCTGGCGGAGCGCTACGGCTACATCAACCGCGCCTTGCCGGCCGAGGAGCTGACTCCCTTCGTCGAGCAGCTCGCCTATCGCATCGCCTCCTTCCCCGCCCCCGCCATCGCCCTGGCCAAGGCTTCGGTCGACGCCGCGGAGCTGCCCATCGTCGAAGGATTGCTCGAGGAAGCCCACTGCTTCAACCGGTCCCTCGCGACCAGAGAGGCGCGGGAACGCATGGCCGCCTTCATGGCCGCGGGCGGGCAGACGTACGAAGTGGAGCTCGCCGGCATCGGTGCCGATGCCCCTGGCACCAGGCGCTGAGAGGAATGTGCGGATCAGCCCGCTAAGATGCCTCGATTGCCGCCCGACCCTGGTCGGTCAGCTCGAACGCGGCCGCCGCCTGGTCGTACGTCACCAGACCGTCGCCGACCAGACCTTCCATGAGCTCCGAAAACGCCTGGTGCCCCGCCTGGTAGAAGACCAGACTGTGCGTGTGCAGCTCGCGCATCGGAATGACGCCGCCCTTCTTGGCGATGAACCTCAGCAGCCCCTGGCGAGCCGCCTGCGTGTCGGTGGCCATAGTCACTCTCCTCGTGGCGACCATAGGACAGTCGCTCGCCGCGCGCTACGAGCTTGGCGCCCATCGCCTCGGCCGGCCGGCCCGGGACGAGTTGACTCCGGATCACCGGTGACCCTAGAAATGCTTTGCGAGTTGCCTGTCGTACGGGCTGCGCGCGCAGAATGCCTTCCCAGCCGACCCGCATGCCCGTAGCGTCTTCCTCCTTCCCATACGAGAGGGAATGCGGGCCGGGATCGGAGCGGCGCTCGCGGAAGACCGACCTGTCGATCGCTGGTATGGCCGCCGTGGTAGTGGCCTGCCTGCTGGCTCCGCTGCCCGCGACGGCCGAACAGCAACTGACGGTCTCGCCGGCCGGGGTCGCCACGTGGAGGCAGATGCGGGACAGAGAGGCATTCGCGCTTCCGCGTCCGCCTCGGGTGGTGGCGATCTATCCCGGACCTCGAGGGCGCCGCATGCACACGCCGCCCCGCGCCCCGCAGCCGGGACCGGGCGCCCCGTCACCGGTGACGGCGACCCAGGCGCTGACGCAGGCGCAGGGTTTCCTGGCGCTGCCCGACGACGATACGGTCATCCCTCCCGACACCATGGGGGCGGCCGGACCTCAGCATCTGCTGACCATGCTGAACAGCCAGGTGCGCATCCAGAACAAGACCGGCGGGGCGCTCAGCACCGTGTCCCTCGCCACGTTCTGGACGGCCGGTACCGGACTCTCCGGCGACCCGTTCGACCCGCACGTCGTCTACGACTCGCTCAGTGGGCGCTGGATGGCGGCGGTGTTCGCGAACGCCGCGTCGCCCAGCTCCCAGGTGTGGTTCGCGATCAGCGCCACGTCGGATCCCACCGGGACGTGGAGCTTCTTCAGCTTCGCGGCCACGACGAGCGGAACGCCACTGTGGGCGGACTTCCCGGGCTTCGGAATCAACTCGACGTGGATCGCCATCACCGCCAACATGTTCTCGGTCTCCGCCTCCCGCTTCAAAGGCCCGAAGATGTGGGTGATCGACAAGGCGACCGCGCTGGCCGGAGGAGCCCTCACCGTCACCGTCTTTCCGGTCGGCTTCGACCAGATCCCGGGAGTCGGGGAGTGGCTTCACGCTGCAGCCGGCGCTGACCTTCGACGCGCAGGAGCCGGCGCTCTACCTCCTCGACGACAGCTTCTCCTCGTCCGGCACGCCGCTGCTTCGACTCTCCGAGATCACCGGCTCCGGCCCCTCCCCGGTCTGGGCACCCGCGGCGGGCGGCCCGTATCCCGGCGACGGACTCTTCTTCGTCCAGAACAGCTTCAGCTTCTCGATCGTCAACGCCCCGCAGCTCGGCGCGGCGGGGCTCATCGACGCCGGCGACACGCGGATCCTGAACGCCGTCCTTCGCAACGGCCACCTGTGGTGCACCCACATCGGCGGCCTGCCGGTCGCGGCCGTCGATCGCACGGCGATCTTCTGGTACGAGATCGACCCCAGTGCGCTGGCCGCCAGCGGCCAGCCGATCCTCCAGTCGGGCGTCCTCGACGGCGGCGCGGGCGTACATCAGTTCGTCCCCAGCATTGCCGTGAACCAGAACGACGACGTCGCCCTCGGCTTCTCGCGCTCCGACGCCAGCCGTTACGCCGAAGCGGTCTTCACGGGCCGCGCCGCGGCTGATCCGGCCGGCGCCATGGGTCCGATCACGGTCCTCAAGGCGGGAGAGGATGCCTACATCAAGGACTTCGGCTACGGCAGCATCCGCTGGGGAGACTACAGCGCGACCGTCGTCGATCCGGTCGACGATCAATCCTTCTGGACCATTCAGGAGTTCGCCGCCGCCGACGTCGGCACCACCGCGAACGACGATCGCTGGGGAACGTGGTGGGCGAACCTGAGCATCGGTCCGCTGCCGCCCACGTTCACGCCTACCGGCACACCGCTGCCCACCAACACACCGCCACCCACGTTCACGCGCAGTCCCACCTCCAGCCCGACCGCAAGCAGAACCTCGACGGGCACGGCAACCGCCACTCGCACGCCGACCCGCACACCGACCAGCTCCCCGACCAATACCCCGTCGCCGACGCCAACCAGCTCGCCAACGCGGACGCCGACGATCACCCCAACCGCGACGCCGACAGCGTCACCGACAGCGACGCCCTCGCCGACGCAGACGCCGAGCTCGACCCCGACGGCGACTCCGACCTTCACCCCGACCGCAACCGCAACCCACACGACGACACCGACGTCGACCCCGACCGCGACCGTCCACCGACACACCGACCGCCACCGACACGGCGACTCAGACCCTTACGCCGACGCCGACCGCGACCCCCAGCACCACCGCGACATCGACTCCGACCTTCACGCCGACAGGAACGCCCACCGCAACCCCGACGGCGACTCCGACCTTCACCCCGACCGCAACCGCAACCCACACGACGACACCGACGTCGACCCCGACCGCGACCGCCACCGACACACCGACCGCCACCGACACGGCGACTCAGACCCTTACGCCGACGCCGACCGCGACCCCCAGCACCACCGCGACATCGACTCCGACCTTCACGCCGACAGGAACGCCCACCGCGACCCCGACGGCGACTCCGACCTTCACCCCGACCGCAACCGCAACCCACACGACGACACCGACGTCGTCCCCGACCGCGACCTCCACCGACACACCGACCGCCGCCGACACGGCGACTCAGACCCTTACGCCGACGCCGACCGCGACCCCCAGCACCACCGCGACGACGACTCCCACCAGCACGCCGACCCGGACGCCCACCGCGACCGCGAGCCGAACATCGACGGGCACCTCCACTCCGACGGCGACGCCGAGCGCAACGCCTTCTTTCACCCGGACGCCCACGGCGAGCGCCACGATCACCGCGCCCCCCAGCGCCACCGCTACGGTGACGCGAACTCCCGCCTCGACCGCTACCCCGACCGCCACGGCGATCGTGCCGGTGCTGGACCCGATCAACTCTCCGGTCGTCGCCGGCGCCACGTCGACGCTCACCGGGCACGGGTTTACCGCAGGCTCCGTGATCAGCACGTTCGTGGCGACGTCCTCCGGGCCACTCGGCCAAGGGCCGTATCTGCCAGCCGCCTTCACCCCGACCTCTCTGACGTGGCAGGTGCCGGCGAACATCGTGCTCGGAAACGGCTTCATCACCGTCCGAGTCGTCGACACGGATCAGGGGTTCACCACCTCGAACACCCAGAGCCAGCTTCTCTTCGCCGATCCGACACAGGGGATTCCGACCATCACGGCAATCAACGGTGTTGCGCTCAGCGCCGCCGACCCTTCCATTCCCCTGGCCAATGTAGAAACGGTCGTCGCACTGGGCTCGACCGTGACGCTCACCGGCACCGGCTTCAGCGATCCCCTCGTCAATCTGTTCACCGCCACCGGCAACGCCGGGCCGCTGACGCCGCTGCCGGGCGCCACCGCCAGCTTCCTGCAGGTGGTCGTTCCGCCGGGGACGACCACCGGCCCGGGCTCGTTTCAGCTCGTCAATCGACCCAGCTTCATCGTGTCGAACGCGGTATCCGTCCCGATCGGCGCCGCGGTAACGATCAGCGGCGTCAGCCAGGTGGGATCGACGGTGACGGTGAACGGCACCGGCTTCTCCGTGCTGTCGGTGATCAACCTCTTCAACAAACAGGGCTCGGGAGGCGTCAACCTGGGCGGCCTGAATTCGGACGGCAGCCCGAAGATCCCGCTCACGTTGATCGATTCGACCCGATTCACCTTCGCCGTCCCCGCCGCCGCCGTGACGGGACCGGCCTACGTGCAGGTCCTGAACCCACCGTTCATCCCGTTCTCGACCAGCGGCAACGACCCGGATGGGGCGTTCACGCTCGTCGCGCCGTGACCGCGCTCGGCGCGGCGCCGTCCTTCCCTCTCTATTCCACCACTACCGTTCTCACCCAACCCAGCCCCAGGGTGACGAAGAACAGCGCGCTCATGGCGAGCACGACGGCACCGCCGCTGGGGACGAGCAGCCGCGTGGAGACAAAGAGGCCGCCGATACCGGCGATCAGGGCGCTGGCGATACTCAGCGCCAGATACCCGCGCGTAGTATGCGCCAGGTTGCGTGCGGCGGCGGCCGGTACGACGACCAGAGCCTCGATGAGCAGCGCGCCGATGACCTTGAGGCTGACCACGATCGCCGCCGTCAGCAGCATGACGAACAGGTAGTCGAGAAAGGCCGACGGACCGCCGCTGACGCGACCGACGGCCGGGTCCAGGCTGTCGAGCAGCAAGCGGTTGTAGATCAGGCCCAGCACCAACAGGATCGCCGCGCCGACGCCCAGAAGGATCGCCAGGTCGGTGTCGGTGACGGTGAGGAGGCTGCCGAACATCACGGCCTCGACCTGATGGATGTTGAAGCGCTTGGTCACCGCCACCAGCAGGCAGATGCCGAGGCCCAGGGTCATCGAGAGAAACACGCCGATCAGCGTGTCGGGCGGCAGCGAGGCGTGTCGCTTCACGTACACCATCGCCAGCGCCGACAGCATGCAGAAGCCGAAGATGCCACCGTAGGCGGCGTTGATCGGCTCGCCCAGAACGATGCCGATGGTCAATCCCGTGAGCGCCGCCTGTCCGAGCGCCGCCGAAAAGAACGACAGGCGGCGCGCCACCACGAGATGGCTGATGCCCCCCAGCAGCGGTGCCAGCAGGAGCACCGAGAGCAACCCGCGGACGAAGAACGCGTAGCGGAAAATCTCCGGCAGGTCGCCACGCGACGCCAGCGACGCGAGCCAGTCGTACAGACTGCTCATGACGTCGCGTAGCCGCCCGGGAAAGCCAGCGCCGCGGCGAGATCGTCCGCCAACACGTGCGCCGGCGGGCCGCTCCGGCGAACCTCGCGGTCGAGAAGCGTCACGTGATCGGCCAGTCGCCGCGCCTGCCCCAGATCGTGCGACACCATCAGAACGGCGGCGCCGCCGCGCCGCAGATCGCGGACGACCTCCTCGAACTGCTTCACCGCCGTCTCGTCGAGGCCGCTCGCCGGCTCGTCGAGCAGCAGGAGCTCCGGCAGCGGATCGATCGCATTGGCGAGAAGGACCTTCTGCAGCTCCCCGCCCGACAGGGCGCTCAGAGGCCGCGCAAAGAAGCCGCCGAGGCCGACGCGATCGAGAAGGCCGTTCGTCCGCTCGCGCAGAGCGCGGCCGACGCCGAAGCACACGGGCCGCCGTTGCCGCGACAGGGCGAGAAACTCGCCGACGGTGAGAGGGAGCGTGCGGTCGACGGCGAAGGACTGCGGGACGTACCCGATGCGCCCCGACCCCCGCCAGTGGAAACGGACCCGGCCGGTGAACTCGGTGAGGCCGAGCACAGCCGCGAACAGCGTGCTCTTGCCGGCGCCGTTGGGGCCCACCAGCAGGTGCACGGACCCCGCCATCACCTCGAGCGCCACGGCCGCGATCAGCAGGCGCCCGCTGCGCGAGACGCTGAGATCGCTGACGGCGAGGATCGGCGGCTCGCGCACGGGCTCACGCTCCGGCGTCCGTAACCAGGGCCTGGACCATCGAGTCGACGTTCTTCTGCATCTCGACCTCGAACTTGTCCGCCGTGTAGGCGCCCGACGCGATGTGACTGATCTGGTAGACGCGGGCGTGCCCCTCGTCGCGCAGCACGTTCAGGAGAGGCTCCGGGAAGCTCGCCTCTGCAAACACCACCTGGATGTGCTCGCGCTGCAGCAGACCGACCATGTCGGCCAGCTCCTTGGCCGAGGGGATCAGGCCGTGCGCGGGCTCCACCACGCCCGCGACCTCGATGCCGAACTCCTGCATGAGGTACCCGTAGCCGTCGTGCACCGTCACCACGCGGTTGATCCGCGCATCGACCAGGCGTGCCGCGGCCTTGCTCTTGATGGCGCGCAGGCGCCGTGCGTAGTCCGCGGCGTTGTGTTGAAACGTCGGGCCGAGATCGGGCCGCAGCGCCGACAGCGCCCGCGCGATGGCGTAGGTCTGCTGGATGGCGTTCGAGAAGGAGATGAAGGTGTGCGAGTTCACCGTCCCGCCATGAGCGGCTTTCAGCAGCGGGACCCCGTCGTTCGGACGGATGATCGTGATGTGCGTGTTCCCCGACGCCTTGATCATGTCGAAGATGAAGTCGTCGTGCCCGACGCCGTTGACCACGATGGCGTCGAGGTCGGCGATCTTGACGATGTCCTCGGTGCGCGGTTGATAATCGCCCGCGTCCACTTCCCCCGGGAGGATCGGGCGCACCTCCACGTCCGTGCCTTTGACGACGTTCGCCGTCCAGGAGAAGTACGGGTGCAGCGTGATTCCCACCTTGAGCGGCGGCGCCGTCGCCGCACGCGACGATGCTCCGTTCAGGGCCGTTGCGCTCACGGCGACGAACAACACGAGCGCGAAGCCCAATCCACCCTTCCTCATGGTTTCTCCACGACAATCGAGGGGTTGTTCACCCGGATCTGCGACCACCCCTCCAGGGCCGGGTCCGGAACGAGGCCCGCCGGTACCGAGTCCGCCGAGCGCTTCCAGTAGGTCACATGCAAGAGGGTGCCGTCGGGCAGGAGCTGGTGTTCCTCGTCCAGCACCGCCGGCGAGGGTCTCTCCCCGCCCCCCGGGCCCGGTTCCTGAATGAGGATCAGAAACGCCGGCATGTCGGCACCGCGAGACGGCACACCGACGTACTCGATCAGCAGGCTGGCGTCGCGCTCGTCCCAGCGCAGCCCCGCCTTGTCGAGCACATCGGTAGCGAAGGGCGGGATCCCGGCCGACGCGAGTGAGGCGACCGACGGCCAGCCGCCGCTCTCGGCCCGCATGCCCAGGGCCTCGGTCATCCCCTCCTGCATCGCCCGAAAGACGCGCTGCTGGTCACTCGGGAGGTCGCGGAACAGAACCTGGTACGGAAGCGTCGTGTCGATCTCCGTCGCCGCACCGGACGACCACGGACCTCCGTAGCGCTGAAACGCGATCGTATAGATCACGCAGAGGCACACGAAGCCGGCGGTGATCACGACCCACCCCAGCTCCTCCGCCGCCGAAGGCGACTCGAGCTCGACCGTCCGGGTACCCGGCCGACGCCGGGCGAAGAGAACGGTCCACCGATGCGGGGGAGGCGCGTGACGAAGCAAAACCTGACCGACCTACCAGAGGTCTCCTTACCACGCGCGTCGGACGGAAGGGAAACCTCGCCGCGCGGATCGGCGGCGACGGCGCCCGCGGGCCGTCGACGGCCAACCACGAGCGCGGCGCGTTTCTTCACCCGCGTCAGGCGCCGGAGATCTCGGTGTAGAGCACCGGCACGGATATGGAGTTCGAGCCGCTGGGGTCGTTCCAGGTGACCGTCGCCGTGATTTCCTTCAGGTTGCGAGTCGGGTGGCCGTCGCGAACCTGTGTCGTCACGTGGAAGACGACGTCCCCCTGACGGACCGTGCTCTCGCTTCCGTCCATGTCCGCAAAGCGCTTCGCCCGCATGGACTCCAGACTCTCCGCGGCAAGGGCGTAGGCAGTCGTGTAATTGCTGTTGTTGCTGCCGCGCCGGATCTGTTGCACGAGAAAATTTCCGGTCGTCGCCGCCCCGGCGGCCAGAAGGCCCAGGGCGACCACGCTCTCCACCAGCGTCGTCCCGCACTGGCCGAGGCGCCGCCGGCGCGATCCGGCGAAGAAGCGCCGGCGGCGAGGCGCGGTCGAGATCGAACACCCATGGACATCCCTAGCCAGCGAGTTCGTGCTCTTCATTTGTCCCCAGGATGCCCTGATGACGGGGAGCCGGAAATCGAACCCCGGTATGATTTTTCGATCCGACGATCGCCCAGATGTAATACCTTCGTCGCCGATCAGGCCCGGCGTCACTCACGGATTGCCTGCGGCACCGCCCGTTTCCCGCTCGACGCGCTCCCCGTGCTGGACCAGGGGCGGGCGCTCGGCGATCAGCTGCCCCGCATCCGGTGTCGGGCCGGAGCAGAGGACCCGAAGCTGCCCATAGATCGCCAGATCGGCGAGGCTCGGGCGGGCGGCGAAGAAGAACGGCTCCTCGCCGAGAATGGTCACCAGGTCGTCCAGGTGGTGGGCGAGCTCGCGCAGGAGCACGTCCTCGGGAAGCCGCCCGAGCCCCTGGGCCCGCGTGGCGGCCCGGATCCGCCGGCCTCCGAACCAGCGCGCGAGCGGGCGGACCAGCGGAGGCAACGTCCCGAAGATCTGTGCCGCCGAAGCAGCGGCGTTCCCGGCCGACCAGCGCAGGGCCATGCCGTACCAGTACAGCGACTCGTCGGACCAGTCCTCCAGCTGCCGTTGCGAGGCCGCGATGGGAGGGTGGGACGCGACGAGCGGAGGCCTGGGGCGGACCTCGTCCAGCTTGCGGAGGATGAACGTCGAGTCGTAGATGCGTTCGTCCCCGAGCTCGAGCACGGGCATCTTTCCGGTTTGCGGATTCCACTGGCTGAAGTCCCGCAGGCTCTTCGGCTCGACCAGGACGAAGTCGATCTTCTTCAGGAGAAGCGCGCGGGCCACCTTCTCCACGAACGGCGACAGACGGCTCCCAAACAGGCGAACTTCGAGTGACGACATGCACACTCCTCCCTCGTTGCCGCGGCCGGCGCCCCACGCATCTACCGCCCGCGAAGGGACGTGTCCACGACGGTGCCCGACACTACGGTGCCGCAGGCCGCCAGTGCATCCCCTCAGGGGGACGGCACGCGCATCGGGCGCGCGGGCTCTCGTCCAGACGTCGTCGGCGCGTTGCGGCGTCGCCTGGCGGCCGCCACGTTCGCGCGCGCGAGTAATCTCGCGCGCGCGAACGGCCGCTAGCAACCTCTGTTTGCCGCGGATCAGCCGGGGCTGTTGGTCAGCTCGACGTAAGGCCGGCAGGGCTGCGCGCGAAGGGCCGGACACGGCGGCAGGGGCGTCGGAACGTCCACCCCGGGTACGACGGGCAGGACGACCTTCGACGGGGTCGCGGCGGCATGACTGATCGTATTCACCTCGTTGCCGTCCGCGTCCAGCGCCCGGAACTTCCACAGCGCCCGGGTGGCCCCGGGGGCGCCGACGATCACGCGGATACGCGATCCGGCGCGGAAGGCGTGGGCGAACGGAAAGAGCTCCACGCGCGCCTCGACGAACTGGCCGGCGGGAAGAGCGGCGGCGTCCTGCTGCCGGTGCGTCTGCACCGGGCGCAGCGCGGTCGACTGGCTCTCGTCGATCTTGCGATGGCTGGCGCGCAGCCAGCCGTTCTGGACGTACTCCTCCTCTCCGTCCGGCCGCACCTCCGTGAGCGTGACCTGGATGTCGGTGTCGGCGGCGGTCGACTCGATCCACAGGTCGACGCTGCCCGAGCCGGCGGTCACGACGTCCTGCGGGAGCGGATCGGTGGTGTAGGCGACGACCTTCCCTTCCGGCTCGGGTGGCCAGTCCCAGGCGGGGAGCGTCTTCCACACGTCGTTGCCGCCGCCGTGAAACGTCGTGACCTGCGAGCGCGAGGGATCGTAGACGAAGCTGTCGGCTCCGTCTCCGTCGGGCGGCTCGGACTGCAGCCGGCCCTCGTCCGCGAAGTACCACGTCGTCGGCACCAGCGACGGGATGGGCCAGGCGTCGAACGACTCCTCGAAGCCCGCGATCGGATAGCCGGGTGAGCCGCCGGCTCCGTTGTCGAAGAGAATGCGCACCCGGGCATCCGCCTCGAAGCGGGCCAGAGCTTCCTCGAAGGAGGTGGCATCGCTGAAGCGGTCGGCATCGACGGTCAGGTCGGTCACGCCGAAGACCTGGTCGCCGATGAACGACAGGATGACGTTGTCGGTCGGGGTGACGTGGGGGATCTCTCGCGCCACGTAGAAGGACAGGAACTCGATCCAGCGCGAGAAGATCGTCGGGTCGAGCGGATCGGTGTGGCCGCCATTGGTCATGGAGAAGTGGATCTTGTCGGTGCCGGTGAAACGATCCAGCATGGTGGCAAAGTACGGGCCGGTCTGCTCGTCCTGCCAGGCGCCGGCGAGAAAGACCGGGACGTCGATCTTGTCGACGAAGGTGACGGGAGAGAGGGGGTCCGCGATCTTCGCGTCGTAGAACTGGTTGTCGTCGATCATCTGCAGGATGTCGGGCGTCTGGCCGCGCAGGCGCTGGTTGGCGATGCAGACCTGATCGCCATTGTCGATCCGCTTCTGCGACCACTTCTGCCCGCCCGGCATCGCGTCGTGCTGGCGTTCGGCGGCCCAATCGGTGGCAAAGCCGTTGTTGAGGATGCCGCCGGGATAGAGGGTCCCCCGCCCCGTGTCGGCGATCACCGAGAGCGGCGCGATCGCCGCCAGGTGCGGCGGATCGAGCTGCGCGGTGAACAGCTGGCTGATGCCCGGGTACGAGATGCCGACCATGCCGACCTTGTGGTTCTTCACCCAGGGCTGGGCAGCGATGGTCTCGACGGCATCGTAGCCGTCCGTCGACTGCACGGTCTCGAAGAACTGGAAGGAGCCGCCCGAGCACCCGGTGCCGCGGATGTTCACTCCCACGGCCGCGTAGCCGAGTGCCGCCGCGATCAACGTGCTCGGCTGCGGAGAATCAGGGTTGGCGGGATCGTAGCCCGAGTACTCGATTACGGTGGGATACGGGCCCTTGTCCACCGGGCCCGGCAGAATGACGTTGATGGAGAGCAGCGTGCCGTCGCGCGTCTCGAGGTAGCCGTATCCGTTGCCGATCTCCTGCTGCGCGTAGAACGACTGGTCCGGCGCCTCGTCGGGCGTCGTCACGTCGACAGCGTTGGACGCCTGCGGATCGCCCGGATAGCCGGTGACCACGACGTAGCTCTGCGCCGCCTCGACGTCGCGGAAGATGAGCGAGCCCATGTCGTCCGCCGTACCGGCCGCGACCACCAGCCCGTCGGAGCCGACCAGCTCCAGATCGCTGCCTGGCGCCGCGTCGGTGACGTAGAGCTGCTGTACGCTGCCGTGGGCCGTGAAGGGCGCCGGCGAGGCGGCTGTGAGATCGCGAAAATTCTCGGGAGTCGGCGTTTCGGTCGGCGGTATCGTCGCGGTGGCAGTGGGCGCCGCCGTGGGCGTGTCGGTGGGCGCCGGCGTCGCCGTCGACTCCGGCGCGGTCGCCGTCGGCACCATAACCGTCGGCGTCGCCGTCGGTGTCGAGCCACCGTTGTCGCTGCCACAGGCAGCCAGTACGCACGAGCCGGCGAGAAGTGCCGCAACCGACAAGGTGCGGCGAAAGTGCTGCGTCAACATGGAAGCGCTCCTAGTTCCGGACGCCGCACCAGACGGTGATGTCCCCCCCGCTCCGCGGCTCCATTGGTTGGTTACGTGTTGGCAGTCGATTACCGTACGGTTGGCGCAGTCGCTATGTCAACCGCGTCCGTTCGACCGGGCGGATTCGAGGCGCGCCCGGCGCGAATCGGGCACCGCGCGGGCGCGGACGGCTCGATCCCGGACCCACGGCGCCCGGCCGCCGCAGCCCTCCCCCGGCGTTCACTTATTTTCGCAGTGAAACGTGCCGTCCTCGAGCTTGGTGCACTTGACTTTGGTGTCCCCGCCGCAGCTGATCGCGGTGCACAGAGAAGCCAGGAGCATCGCCGTGATCACCCATCTGCGCATGATCGTCCTCCCCCGTTTCGATCCGTGTTGCCCCTCGCTGCATAGCGCATCCGCCGGCCCGGAGGGAAACGCCAACGGCGCCGGAGCCGCGTCTGCGGGCGCCCGGGATGGAGAAGGGACACGGCGGGAGAAACGTCGCCCGTCGAAGCGCGGAGCTCCCGTAGCTCCCGGCGCGGGACGCGCCGGCGTAGTGTCGGGCGAGGCTCCACGCTCAGGGAGTGACCCGGACGATGATGCTGGCCGGATGGCCCGGCTGGCCCAGCGAGTCGCGAGCCCGCGCCGTCAGCCGGGTGTCGCCCGGCGGGAAGGCGATCTCGGCACCGATCGAGACGCGCGGGCAGAACTGGACGGTCGTCCCCGCAACGACGAAGGACTCGGTCTGGAACTCGTTTCGCGTACACGCGTCCGAGGCGGTCTTGCGGGCATCGAAACGACAGCTCAGGTCGTTGATCGCGTTGGCGGAGCTCTGCGTCCCTCCGAATTGGGGCGGATCCACCGCGGGTACGCCGCCGAGGTTCGGCGGCGTACCGTCGTCGCACACGGCGGCACTGCCGTTGCCGAGCGCGCGCGACGACACCATCTGCAGGTCCGGAAGCAGGTTCGGGTCACCCGGGCTCCAATTGAAGGTCTGGCTGCCGACCGGGCGACGGCTGATTCCGGGCTTCGCTTCGATGACGACGAAGAACCCCTGCGGAAGCGGCCGTTCGAAGATCGGCGTCCCGTCGGCAGCGGTGCCCACCGGGGAGTTGACCTGGCCGTTGGCGTCGGCGACGCCGAAGTAGGAGATCTCCGCGCCGATCGTCGCGAAGGTCGGCGTGATCGACGCCGTGAACGTCGGCGTGCGGGTCGCGGTCGGCGTGCGCGTGCCGGTCGACGTCCGCGTCGGAGTGCGCGTCTGGGTCACCGTCGGCGTCGCTGTCACCGTGCCCGTCTGCGTCGGAATGGCCGTGCCGGTCAGGGTACGCGTCGGCGTCGCGGTGCGCGTCGGCGTCATCGTCCGCGTCGGCGTCGCGGTGCGCGTCGGCGTCCGGGTCGACGTCTCGGTGCGGGTCGCGGTCGGCACGTCGGTAGGCGTCCTCGTGCCGGTTGCCGTGATCGTGGCCGTGGCGGTCACCGTCGGCGTAGCGGGCGGGCTCCCGGTCGGTGTGCGTGTTGGCGTCTCGGTGCGGGTCGCGGTGCCCGTCGGTGTCTCGGTGCGAGTGTGGGTCGCCGTGACGGTCGCGGTCGGCGTGCGCGTCGTCGTCTCCGTCCGCGTCGGGATGGAGGTTCGGGTGGGCGTGGCCGACCTCGTCGGTGTCGACGTGCGCGTCTCCGTCGCGGTTCCGGTCGCCGTCCTCGTGTGGGTCGGGGTCCGCGTCACGGTGGGCGTACGGGTGCGCGTCTCCGTTCGAGTGATCGTCGGCGTCCGGGTGATCGTCGGGGTGAGGCTCGGCGGAGGGGTCCGCGTCGGCGTGCCGGTGCGCGTCCCGGTGCGGGTGATCGTCGGCGTATGGCTCGGGAAGGGAGTGCGGCTCGGTGTCTCCGTGGGCTCGTTGCTCTCGGTTTGATCCGCGGTCGGCGTCTCCGTGGCGGTCGCCGCGGGCGTGCCGGCGGTGGCTGTCGCGGTGAACGTCGGCGTGACGGGGCCCGCAGTACCGGTCGCCGTCCGCGTCGGCGTCGGCGAAGGGTCGGGTGGTCCGACGGTCGCCGTCGGCATCGAGGACGTCGTGCGCGTCGCCGTCGCCGTCGAGGAGGCCGTGCGCGTCGGCGTCGGCGTCGAGGACACCGTGCGGGTCACGGTCGGCGTATCGGTGACGGTGGCAGTAGGGGTCCACGTCACGCTCGGCGTGCCCGGCCCCGGCGTCGGCGAGAAGGGCACGCTGGGGACCACGAAGTCGAGCACGTCGCGGTCCTCGACCACCAGGGCCGTCGGCTCCCAGCATCCGAAGGGGTTGCAGGACGGAGAGACCACCAGGGTGTACGTCCCCGAGGGCACGTCATCGAAGCAATGGACTCCCGTGGGTGGAAATTTGTTCGCGACCAGACCGAGGGGCTCCAATGTGACCGTGACGCCCTCGGCAAAGCCCGGTTGGTCCGGCCGCGCCGCCACTCCGCCGCAGACGTTGAATGCAGGCACCGGTGACGGCGTTGGGGTCGGCGAGGCAGGCGCCGCGGTGCTTTCCGGCGTCGAGGTCGCGGTCGGCGATGTCGTCTTGGGAGTCGCGGTCGCGACGGGCGGGGTGGACACCGAGGTGCGGGTCGCCGTGGCTGTCGGCGTCCCGCGGGTCGGCGTGCCAGCGGGGCAGCCGCCCAGCGCGTGGTTGACCGCCTGCACGAGCTCGTTCAGCATCACGGTGCCGCTGCCGTCGGCGTCGAAGGCCCGGCAGTCGGACAGGGGGCGGCTTCCGAGAGCGATGTCCACGCCCAGCACGAGCTCGTTCACGGATACCTGGCCGTTGCCGTCGCAATCGCCGGAGCACGGCTGGCCGGCCGCCCGTAAGGGGTCGAGGGCGATCAGAACGGCGATCACGGCGCAGAGCCGCAGGATACGTAACCTGTCCATCGCCATAACGACCTACAACTCTCCCCTTGACCTCGACCGCGTCCCCTCGGCGGGATGCGCGGGAATGCGGTTTTGCTGCCTAGCCTATCATCCCGCGAGACGCGGTGCACGGAAGACGCGCCTCGGCCGGGCTGTCAACGCAAACCGAGGCGGGTATATGATCGGACCAAGCTGCCGCCGCAGAACGAGAGCGGTCGCGCCGGCGTGGCAACGGCGTCGAGTCGCCGCATCGGGCTCGAGAGGGGAGAGAGGGCATGACGGAGACGAATGGCGACCTCGAGAGCATGCGGCGTCGGCTGGTGGACCTGGAACGCAGCCATCGGCGGCTGCGCGTCGCGGCGCTGGCGGGGCCGGCGTTGTTCGGAGCGGTTCTGCTGCTGGGACTCGGCTCCGACCAAGTGGTCCGCGCCACCTCGCTCCAGATTCTCGACACGCAAGGAAAGCCGCGCATCCTTCTGTCGGTGGCCGCAGGCCTCAGCCTGCTGGACGCAGAGGGGCGGCCGCGCGCCATCTTGAGCGTCGACGGCGACGGGCCGGCGCTCGCCCTCTATGGTGAGACCTCGCGCAACGGGGTCATTCTCGACGTTCGACACGACGGACCGGCACTCACCCTGCGCGACCCAAAAGGTCAGAATCGAGCCGTCCTGACCGTGCTCGCCGAAGGACCGGGCCTGATTCTCGCCGATGACGAGGGCACCACCCGGGCAGCGCTGGTCCAACGCAACGACGCGGCCGAGATCGCCCTGATGAAGCCGGACGGTCGAACCCTCTGGCACGCGCCGTGATCCCCGTTGGTGCAGCAAAACACCGAGGCGATTCATCCTCGCTGAAAAAGGGGGAGCCCGATGCTTCTCTGTGTCACGCGGGCGTGTTAGGAAAAGAACATTCGAGCTCATTTGGGCATCAGCGCTCCGGGACCCGGAAGCCGCAGATGGGGCGACGGATAGGCGATGAGAGTATGGCGATGTGTTGCAGCGGTCGCGGGAGCACTTGCGATGGCCTCCGTCGCGCTGGCGCAGACCGGGCCCGTGATCACCTACCTCGCCCCCGTCAATCCCGACGGATGCAGCTTCTGCTGTGAGTTCGCCTGCCAGCTCACCCCGACACCTGCACCTTCCTTCGACGCTCAGGGGCGCCGCGTCTACACGCGCTCCCAGGGGCGCTTCCTGTTCATCCTCGAGGCCAAGAACGGCTCGTCCGGGCGCAGCGCGGGCTCGCAGGGCGTGAACATCTCGCCGTCGACCGGCTCCGAGGTGCTCAGCCCGATCATCGATCCCTCCGGCAAACCGGATCTGCAACTTCTGGTCACCAACGCCATCGGCAACGGCAGCACGGTCAAGTGCGACACCAAGCCACCCAACTCCGGCGGCGTGCCCGGAGTCCCGTCGCTGAACTTCGACGGCGGTCCCGCCGTCACCGATGCGCTGGTCGACATGGCGTGCCGCTTCACCTACGTGACCAGCGCCGCGACCTCCTGCACGCGCGACCGCTTCGGCAACTTCGCCTTCCTCGGCCCGGGCTCCACCCGCCAGTACTGCTTTCAGGTACCGGACTCGGCCGCCTTTGCTTCCGGCGACACGACCGTGGCCGCGCAACTGCGCGACTCGATCGGAAACCTCGGGCCGGCGCAACAGATCGTCATCCGCGTCGTGCCGGCCGGCCAAGCGACACCGACCCCGACCCGCACGCCCACGCCACTGCCCAGCGCCACGATCAGCGGCCGCGTCCGCTACTACAGCGCCGACCGCGCCGTCCCCGGCGCCACGGTGAATCTCAGCGGCGGCGTGCAGAGCAGCACGACGTCGAGCAGCACCGGGGCGTATGCCTTCTCCGGTTTGCCGCACGTCGACGTCGCCGTCGAGCCGCAGAAAAACGGCGACTTCCGCTCCGGAATCAGCTCGCTGGACGCCTCGTACATTCTCCAGTTCATCGTCGCGCAGCGCAGCCTCAGCAGCATGCAACAGCTCGCCTGCGACGTCACCGGGAACGGCTCCGTGAGCTCGCTGGACGCGTCGCGAATTCTCCAGTACGTCGTCGGACAGATACAGCGCTTTCCGGTCGCCACGACCTGCAACTCCGATTGGGCCTTCATCCCCATGCCGGCCGCGGCGCCGAACCAGCAGATCGTCCAACCCCTGGTGTCGACTGGAACGTGCCAGCACGGGCGCATCACATTCAACCCGCTCACCGCGACCGCCACGCAGCAGGACTTCTACGCCCTCCTCTTCGGCGACTGCACCGGCAACTGGCAGCCGCCCGCCACCGCGAGCAGCCTGCTGGCGCTGGCGGGGAATCCGCCGCTCGTCCGTCTGGGCCGAGCGCGGCGCACCCGAGCCGACCGCTGGCGGGTGCCGCTTTGGGTATCGTCCGGCTCCCCTTTCTACTCCCTCGACCTGCGTCTGACCCTCGGATCGCTCGGCCGCGCCGCAGCGCCTCGCGTTCGCCTGCTGAGCCCGGCGCGCAGGGCGATGCTGCGCGCCGAAGCGGACGCCGGTGGAACGCTGACGGTCGCGCTGGCGAGCGGGGAGCCCCTCGCCCCGGGAAGGCGCCCTCTTCTTCTGCTGGAGATCCCTGACGCCGGCTCCGGCGCGCGTCGCGCCTCGCCTCTCGGTTCTTTCCGCATCGATCGACGACCACCGCGCCGCGGTGCGGTAGCCGGCTAGCGATCGAAAACGAGGCGGACGATCTCCTCCGGCCGTTCGACCAGCAGCGCGGCGTCGGAGCGGCGCAGCGGCTCCGGCGCCGGGCCCCACAGCACGCCGCAGAAGGGAGCCGGCGCGGCACGTGCCGTCTGCTCATCGATCACCGAATCGCCCACCAGCAGGACGCGGTCGACATCGGTGTCGGTCAGCGCGGCGAGGTGCCGCAGGCCCGCCGGGTCGGGCTTTCGGACCGCGAGGGTGTCGCCGCCGACGAGCGCTCCGAAGTACTTCGCCAGATCGAGCCCGGTGAGAATGCGGCGGCTCGGCGCCTCCGGCTTGTTGGTGAGGACGGAGAGGGCGACGTCTTCGGACTGCAACGTTCGTAGCAGCACGGCGATGCCGGCGTACGCGCGGGTGTGATCGAGCAGGTGGCCCCCGTACTCGTCGAGAAAGAGGCGCAGCGCCTCCTCCACGTCCACACCGGGGGCATCCGCGAGCGCCCTCTGCACCAGCCGCCGCGCCCCTTCGCCGACGTACGTCCACACCTCCGGCAACGGCAGAGAATCGAGCGCGAAGCGATCTCGCACCCGATTGACCGCATGCGCCAGATCGGCGCGCGAGTCGATCAGCGTCCCGTCGAGGTCGAAGACGAGATGGTCGTAGCGGCGCCGGGGCGAGCCGTCGCGATCGCTATCGCGCGTAGGAGCCGCCGACGTGATCGTACGGGTCGATTCCCTCGGCCAACTCGCGCTTGTACTTGAGCTGGTCGATGTAGTGCTCGAGCCCCCCCACCAGGTACTCGTGGAAATCGCGCGTCGACAGGATGCCGACCGGCTTGCCGTTCTGCACCACCGGCAGGTGGCGGAAGCGCCGCGCCCGGAAAATGTCGAGAACGTCTTTGATCGATGCGCCGACCTCGATCGTGACCACGTCCCGCGTCGCCACCTCTCCCACCTTGGTCTGCTCGAGGTTGCGGTGCTGCGCCGCCATGCGGCTCAGCAGGTCGCGTTCCGAGAACAGGCCGAGCAGCGAGCCGCCCTCGACGATGAGGACCGCCCCCACCTTGTTCCGGTTCATCTTCTCGGCGACCTGGGCGACCGTCTCGTCCGCCCGCGCGGTCACCATGTCCGTCACCATCAGCTCGGCAATTCCCGCCATCGCGTCCTCCTCAGGCTGATCCCCTACAATGACGTCCGCCCCGCCCGCAAGGCCGAGGATCCGGCCGTCAGGCCCGTCCGGCCATGCCGCGCAGCACCGCCTGCAGGATGCCGCCGTGCCGGTAGTACTCGACCTCCACCGGCGAGTCGACGCGAGCAATCGCCTCGAAGGCGCGTCTCCTTTCCATCCGCCCGCCGCGCCCGCACCCGCAGGCGCTTCCCCGGTTGCAGCCCGTCGGCGATGCCGCGCACCTCGTACACCTCGTCGCCGCGCAGACCGACGGTCTCGCGGCTCTGGTCGGGGAGGAACTGGAGCGGCAGCACGCCCATGCCGACCAGGTTGCTGCGGTGGATGCGCTCGTAGCTCTCGGCGATCACCGCCCGTACGCCGAGCAGCTTGGTCCCCTTGGCGGCCCAGTCGCGGGAGCTGCCGGTGCCGTATTCCTTGCCGGCCACGACCAGCAGCGGCACGTTCTCGCCCTGGTATTTCATGGCCGCGTCGTAGATGCTCGCCTGCTCCCCGTCGGGGAAGTGCTTCGTATAGCCCCCTTCGACGCCGGGCACGAGCTGGTTGCGCAGGCGGATGTTGGCGAAGGTACCGCGCATCATCACCTCGTGGTTGCCGCGGCGCGCACCGTAGGAGTTGAACTCGTTCGGCGCTACGCCCTGTGCGATCAGGTACCGGCCGGCGGGGCCGTCCTTCGGAATCGAGCCGGCCGGCGAGATGTGATCAGTGGTCACGGAGTCGCCGAGCATCGCCAGCAGGCGCGCCCCCTCGATATCGCACATCGGCGGCACCTCGGCCGTCATCCCCTCGAAGAAAGGTGGACCCTTGATGTACGTCGATTCGTCGCTCCACCGGTAGATCTCACCCTTCGGAACCGGCAGCGCCTGCCACCGTTCGTCGCCGGCGAAGACGTCGGCGTACTGGGCGCGAAACATCTCCGGCTTCACCATCGCCGCCATCAGCTGGCGCACCTCTTCCGCCGTCGGCCAGATGTCCTTCAAGTACACGGGTTGGCCGTCCGAGCCGGTGCCCAACGGCTCGCGGCTCATGTCGATGTCCACCGTCCCCGCCAGCGCGTAGGCGACGACCAGGGGCGGCGAGGCGAGGTAGTTGGCCAGGGTCAGGGGGTTGATGCGTCCTTCGAAATTGCGATTGCCGCTCAGCACGGCGGCGGCGACCAGATCCCCCTTCTTGATGGCGGCGCCGATCTCCTCCGGCAGCGGCCCGCTGTTGCCGATGCAAGTCGTGCAGCCGTAGCCGACCAGGTTGAAGCGCTGCTCCTCGAGCGCCGGCAGCAGGCCCGCCGCTCGCAGGTACTCGGTCACCACCTTCGAGCCCGGCGCCAGGCTCGTCTTCACCCACGGCTTCACGCGCAGGCCGCGCTGCAGAGCCTTCTTCGCCACCAGCCCGGCCCCGAGCATGACCGACGGGTTGGAGGTGTTGGTGCAGCTCGTGATCGCGGCGATCACCACCGAGCCGTGCGTGAGCTGCACGCGTGCGCCGTCGAGCTGCACCGGCACGGTGTGCTTGAGGTAGAGGTCGCGGCGCTCGCGCTCCGTGACCGGCTCGACCGCGGCGTGCTCCACCGCCGGCTGCGAGGTGCTGCCCCCCTCCCAGAGCCAGCGATCGTTCTCCTTTTCGCCCTGCTTCTCCGCCTCGACCTCGCGTCCGTAGGAGGTCTTCAGCGCCTCGAAGAACTCGCGCTTCATGTCCTGCAGCGCCACCCGGTCCTGCGGCCGCTTCGGACCGGCCAGGCTCGGCACGACCGTCCCGATGTCGAGGATGAGGTTCTCGCTGAACGCCGGCTCGGGTGACTCGTCGGTGCGGAACAACCCCTGCTCCTTGCAGTACGCCTCCACCAGAGCCACGTGATCGGGGCTGCGGCCGGTGAGCCGCAGATACTCGAGCGTGCGCGCGTCGACGGGGAAAAAGCCCATCGTCGCCCCGTACTCCGGCGCCATGTTGGCAATGGTGGCGCGATCGGCCAGCCCGAGGCGGCTCAGGCCGGGGCCGTAGAACTCGACGAACTTCCCCACCACGCCGTGCTTGCGCAGGATCTGGGTGATGGTGAGGACGAGATCGGTGGCAGTCGCACCCGCCGGTAGCTCGCCGACCAGCTTGAACCCGACCACCTGCGGCGTCAGCATGTAGTACGGTTGCCCGAGCATCACGGCTTCCGCCTCGATGCCGCCGACGCCCCAGCCGAAGACGCCGACGCCGTTGATCATGGTAGTGTGCGAATCGGTCCCGACCAAGCTGTCGGGGAAGGCCACGCGGCGCCCGCCGGCGTCGCGCACGAACACCACCTGTGCCAGGTACTCGAGGTTGACCTGGTGGCAGATACCGGTCTCCGGCGGCACGACGCGGAAGTTCTCCAGATTCTCCTGCCCCCAGCGCAAGAAGACGTAGCGCTCGCCGTTGCGCTCGAACTCCTTCTCGCCATTGATGCGGAACGCCGCGGCGGAGCCGAATTCGTCGACCTGCACGGAGTGATCGATGACCAGGTCGGCGGGAATCTGCGGGTTGATGTGCTTCGGCTCGCCGCCGAGCTGGCGCATGGCGTCGCGCATGGCCGCCAGGTCGACCACCGCCGGCACGCCGGTGAAATCCTGTAACAGCACCCGCGCCGGCAGATACGGCACCTCGCGCGACGGCGCCGAGGCCGGCTCCCAGCGCGCCAGAGCCGCGACGTCCTCCTGCCGCACCAAGCGCCCGTCCTCGTTGCGCAGAAGGTTCTCGAGCAGAATTCGGAGGCTGAACGGCAGGCGGTCGACGGCGCCGATCCCGGCCTTCTCCAGAGCCGCGAGGCGGATGTAGTCGACCCCGCCGGCGGGGCCCTTCAGGGTGCTGCGAGCACCGAAACTGTCCTTCCGATCCGTGGCCATGCTCTCACTCCTTCGATCCGGGGACGGCCGCGGCCCCGGCGCCGCGGCCGATCAGACGCCGCGCTCGAGGCGGCGTTCCGAGAACACATCGTCCTTCAGGCCGGTATCGTATCGAATATCTTCGAACTCGACGACGGTATGGCTGCCGCCGCGCTCGCTGCGCATCTCCATGTGATGGGCGCTGGGGACCTGCCCGACGGGCTTGATGTCGGAGAGCAGGAGCGTCTTCTCGAGCCGCCCCCCCTCGTAGAACTCCAGCTTGCGAACGACCAGATCGTCCCGATCGAGCCACAGCCGGATGCGTTCGTAGCCGACGTCGGCGGACTCGGTCGGCTTGCGGTCGATCACGGCGCAAGCGTGCCCCTCCACCGCCTCGTCGCCCGTCAGGGTGCTCGGCGCCTCCTGCTCGCTCCAGTCCATGATCTCGGAGATGATGGCCAGGTCGTCGTAGCTGAAATCGGTGCCGACGAAGCTCTCGTGCTTCGACGTCCCGGTGATCTGCCGCACGCGTTTGAGAGCGGGCAGATAGAGCCACTGGCGGTCGGGTCCCTCCGATTCCAGCCACTGCAGGATACCGACGCCGCGGACCTCCGCCGGGGCGAGGAAGAACAGAAGGCTGCGGCTCGCGTCCTCGCCGTACTTCTTGGTCTGGATCTGCAGCTCCCGGTGCCACTCCGAGCCGCGCCGGCCGACGATCGTGAGCTTCAGACGCTGAGTCCGATCGGTCCACTTGCGGGTGGTGTCGTTGAGCTTCTTCACCTGCGCGAGCAACGCCTGGGAGCCCTCCGTCGCGGCGCCCGCGGGCGCCTTCGAACAGACGGCCCAGGCCGTGGCGAGGAGCGCGATGCCCGCCGCCACCCTCCGGACCCTCATTCTCGCTTCGCTCCTTCCGAGCCGCCGACACTGCCGCGGCTCTGGTGCCAAAGCAAGCCGCGGTAGACGTACTGAACGCCCGAGGCGGCCGTCGTGCAAGCCGTCACCCCCTGCAGGACGGTGTTGATGGCGGCCAGCGGCAGCTCCGGCTTGGCCAGCGCCATCAGCGCGAAGCCGACGGTGAAGAGCTCGAAGAAGGTGTTGACCTTTCCCAGGCGGCTCGGATCGACCGCCATGGTCTCGTTGTGGACGAAGAAGATCACCCAGTAGCCGAGGACGATGATGACGTCACGGCTGATGACCAGGACGACCAGCCAGCTGGCGATCCTTCCGCTCATGCCGAGAACGATGAAGCTGCTGAGCAGCAGCAGCTTGTCGGCCATTGGGTCGAGGAACGCCCCGAGCTCCGAGTCCGAGTCCGTCAGGCGCGCCAGCGCCCCGTCGACCGTGTCGGTGATGCTCGCCGCCAGGAAGAGGATGAACGCCGCGGCGTAGTTCCCGCGCGTCAGCAGGACCAGAAAGACGGGGATGGCGATGATGCGCAGCAGCGTGAGGAAGTTCGGCAGGGTCAGCATCGGAGCGGCCTCACCATTCCACAACCGCACGCCAGGTCAAAGGGCGAGGGGCGGGTGAGCGGGTATGCGGGTGTGCCGGTGTACGGGGCGCCTCGGCGCACGGCATCCCGATCAGCCGGCAAAAGCACCGGCTCACCGGCTCACTGGCTCACCGGCGCACCCGCTCAGGCCTCGACGTGAGCCGCGCTGGCCGGCGGACTCGCCAGCGCCTTGCGGATCTGGCCGGCGATCTTGGCGGGGACGTAGGCCGTGATCTCGAACTCGCCGTCCTGCAGCGCCTGCTCGGAGACGCGCCCGGCTCGGCGAATCGCCGCGATCAGGTCCGAGCGCGCCGCGGGAATGCGCACGTGCAGTCGCTCCTGCTGCGCCGCCAGCAGCGTTCCCACCTGACGCAGCAGCAGCTCCAGCCCCTCGCCGGTGCGCGCCGAGGCGGCACAGCTCGGTCCGCTCACGGCCGGGCGTGGCGGCACCGCCGGCAGATCGCACTTGTTGAACATCGTGATGCGCGGGGTGGCGTCGACCCCGAGCTCGCCGAGCACCTCGTCGACCACCTTCATCTGCTCCTCGGCGCGCGCATCGCTCGCGTCGACGACGTGCAACAGGAGGTCGGCGTCGCACACCTCCTCGAGCGTACTCTTGAAGGCGTCGACGAAACCGTGCGGCAGCTTGTGGATGAAGCCCACCGTGTCCACCAGCAACGCCTCTCCACCGCCGGGCAGCCGCAGCAGGCGCACCGTCGGGTCGAGAGTGGCGAACAGCCGGTTCTCGACCAACACCCCGGCGTGGGTCAGGCGATTCATCAGCGTCGACTTGCCGGAGTTCGTGTAGCCGACCAGCGCCACGATCGGATACGGCACGGCAGCGCGGCTGCGCCGGTGCAGCTTGCCCGTGCGCGAGACCTGCGCCAGGCGCTTGCGCAGCGCGGCGATGCGCTCGCGCACGCGGCGGCGGTCGACCTCCAGCTGCGTCTCGCCGGGGCCGCGCGTTCCGACCCCACCGCCGAGGCGCGACAGATGCTGCCACTGGCGCGTCAGCCGCGGCAGCAGGTACTGCAGCTGCGCCAGCTCCACCTGCAGCTTGCCGGCCTGCGACTGGGCGCGCAGGGCGAAGATATCGAGGATCAGCTGCGTCCGGTCGATGACCTTGAGCCCGAGCTGTTGCTCGAGGTTGCGCTGCTGCGCCGGCGACAGCTCGTCGTCGAAGACGGCCACGTCGCCGCCGAGCTCGCCTGCCAGCCGCCGGATCTCCTCGATCTTGCCCGAGCCGATCAGCGTGCTGGGGTTCAACCTTCTGGCGGCCTGGACGGCCTTTCCAACGACCTCCATCCCGGCGGTATCGCTCAAGCGGCCGAGCTCCGCGAGCGACTCCTCGGCCGTGAGCAGCGCGTCGCGGCCATGCTCGATGGCAATCAGAATGGCCCGCTCGCGCCTGTCAGCCGTGGTCAGCAACTGCAGGTAGAATTCACCTTCGCCCTCTCTGCGTCAAGAGGGGTGGCGGCGGTCTCAGAACGTCGAAACGCCGTTCCCGGGGCCGCGAATCCGACCGGCCGTGCGCCCCGACGACGCTTCGCACGGCTTCGATGCCGCGTTGGCAGGCGCTTCGCTAACCAATCGAGAATGGAGAGAGCCATGGGAAAACGAGTTCTCATCGTCGGCGGAGTCGCCGGCGGCGCGTCGTGCGCGGCGCGCCTGCGCCGGCTCGACGAGTCGGCCGAGATCGTCGTCTTCGACCGCGGCCCGTTCGCGTCCTTCGCCAACTGCGGTCTCCCGTACTTCGTCGGCAACGTCATCGCCGACCAGAAGAGCCTCCTCGTCGCCTCGAGCGAGCTCTTCCGCGACCGCTTCAACATCACCGTCCGCACCCGCCACGAGGTGCTGGCGATCGACCGCGCGCGGCAGACGGTCCGCGTGCGCGACCTCGACGCCGCGGGCGGGCCGCGCGAGAGCGACGAGCCGTACGATGCCCTGGTGCTGTCGCCCGGCGCGCTGCCGGTGCGCCCGCCGCTGCCCGGCATCGATCTGCCGGGCATCTTCGCGGTGCGCACCATTCCCGACAGCGTGAAGATCCGCAGCTGGATCGAGGAACGCCGGCCGGCCCGCGCCCTGATCGTGGGAGCCGGGTTCATCGGCCTCGAGATGGCGGAGAACCTGGCCCACCGCGGTCTCGCCGTGACCGTTCTCGAGAAGCTGCCGCAGGTGCTGCCGCCGCTCGACGCGGAGACGGCCCACTGGGTGCGCGTGCACCTCGCCGCGAAGGGGGTCGACGTCGTGCTGGGCGACGGCATCGCCGCCTTCGAGCCCTGCGGCGGTGCCATCGCGGCCGTCACCGAGAGCGGCCAGCGGCTGGCCACCGACCTCGTCATCCTCGCCATCGGCGTTCGTCCAGAGACGGATCTCGCCCGCGACGCCGGCCTGTCCCTCGGTGAGCGCGGCGGCATCGTCGTCGACGACCGGATGCGGACCGCCGACCCGCACATCTGGGCGGTCGGCGACGCGATCGAGGTGCACGACGTGCTCACCGGTCAGGAGACCATCGTTCCCCTCGCCGGCCCCGCCAACCGGCAGGGACGCGTCGCCGCCGAGGCCATCTGCGGCCGGGCGCGGCGCTTCCGCGGCGTGCAGGCCACTGCCGTGGTGGGCGTCTTCGGCCTCACCGTCGCCTGCACCGGCGCCAGCGAGAAAGGTCTGCGCCGCGCCGGGATGACCCGGTTCCAGAAGGTCTACCTGCATCCGGGACACCACGCCGGCTACTATCCCGGCGCCGAGCCCATCCATCTGAAGGTCCTTTTCTCGGAGCCGGACGGCAGCATCCTGGGCGCCCAGGCGGTCGGTATCCACGGGGTCGAGAAGCGCATCGACGTCATCGCCACGGCCATCCAGATGGGAGCGACCGTGCGCGATCTCGCCGAGGCCGAGCTCTGCTACGCGCCCCAGTACGGCGCCGCCAAGGACCCGGTCAACCTCGCCGGAATGATCGCCACCAACTACCTCGACGGCGACATGCCGCTGGCCGACTGGTCCGCGCTCGGCGCCGACGACCATTTGCTGGTGGACGTGCGCGAGCCCGGCGAGTTCGAGGCCGGACACATCCCGGGCGCGGTCAACCTGCCGCTGTCGCAGCTGCGCCGGCGCTACGCGGAGCTTCCGGCCGACCGCCCCCTCGTCCTCTGCTGCACCGTAGGCCAACGCGCGTACTACGCGACGCGCTTCCTCGCCCAACACGGCTACCGCGTCGCCAACCTGTCGGGCGGCTACACGACGTACGTGGCAATGAAAGAAGCAGGGTGTTAGCTGTTAGGGGGTTAGCTGTTACGGTTCGGGAAGTTCCTTAACCCCTTAACCCCTTAACCCCCTAACCACGTAACCCCTTAACCCCCTAACCCCCTAACCCCTTATCCCCCTATCCCCCGATTCCCCTCGCCGTCTCCTGGATCCGGTCCATCCACACGGTGAGCGCGGGGGCATAGGAGCGGGGGACGCATTCGCCGCAGATCTCCGTCGCCAGCCGGGCGAGGCGGCGGCACGCCCGGTCGAGCATCGACGAGCCCCTCATCTCCGCCGGCAGGCAAGACAGCAGATCGGCCAGCTGTCGCAGCGCGGCGGCGAGGCTCGCCAGGATCGCCTCGAGCACGCCTTCGTCCGGCACCTGTTGCGGGCGGTACAGGAGATCGTGCACGGCCCGCATCTCGGCGGCGAAGACCATGGCGGCGCTCTCCAGCCGCGCGCGCAGGCGATCGTGCTCCACCTGAACGTCGGCGCAGAGACCGGCGATCGCCTGCAGCTCGGAGAGGACGAGGTGCAGGTTCGACTGCACCCGGTCGAGGCGCTCCTCGAAGGTCACCCGGTGGATCTCGCGCACGATCTCGTCTTGGCGACGCGACACGAACTTGGAGACCACGGCCCCGAAGGCGAGCAGGCCCGCCACCGCCTCCACGACCGCGAAAACGCGCACGAAGCCCAGCGGGACGACGTCGCCGTAGCCGAGCGAGGTAGCGGTGACGAAGCTGAAATAGATGGCGGTACCCAGCCCGTGCGCATCGAGACCGACCGGCACCCCTCCGGCGCTCAGACCCGAGCCCGCCGCGGCGGCGAGCCAGTAGGTAACGCCGAGGACGAGCACCATCGCCAGCCAGAGCAGGAACAGCTGGCGTGTCTGCAGGCGCTCCAGGCCATCGACGATGGCGTTGGCGCGCCGCCGGCGCGACCCGTCCGAGCGAGCGAGCGCGCTTCTGGACTCGAACCGCGGCGGTTCCGGCGCGGCGGACCGCCGCGAGGGCGCGCCCGACGGCGCCGCCTCCACGGCCCCGCCCGCTTCGATCCAGCCGGCCATGCCCCCGTGATAGTGCCTCGCGTTCGAGTAGCCCATCTTTCGCAACAGGCCCACGGCCTGCTCTCCCGCCGGTCAGGTGGGGCTGGCGCAGTAGACCGCGATCTGCCTGTTGCGGTCGGGAAGCCGTTGCGCGGCGCCGGCCTCGAGATCGGCCAGGGGCAGATTGACCGAGCCAGGAATGTGCCCTTCGGCATACAGGTCCGAAGCGCGCACGTCGACGACGACGAGAGACGCGTCGCCGAGTCGACCGGCCACCTCCTCGCACGATATCTCCGTTCCCTCCGCGGAGGGCACTGGCGCCGCCATTCCCCCGAACAATACTCCAAACGGGGCCCTATGCTACCGGGGTGTTGGCGTGCTGGGCCGCTCGCAGAGGGGCGTGACCATTGTCGATGCAAACGGGAGGGCGAGGCTTCTGCCGAGCTGCATTGTGCGCGCCGAACAGCTCGCCCTCCCGACACCAGCAACTCATCGCCCCGCCCCGCCCCCCGTTCGCGCCGCGAAGCGCAGGCGCACGTAGTCGGCCGTCCAGCTCCCGCCTACGCCCTGCAGGCGCGGGCGCACCGCCTCCCGAACCTCGGCGAGGAAGTCCACTCGCGCCGCCGGCGCCAGCGCCGCGCTGAAGCTCTCGCAGAAGGTTTCGAGCCAGCCGGTGATGTCTCCCGGCAAAGGCGTGGGGCGCGGAATCAGCGCCGCCGACAAGACTTCGAATCCGCCGCTGCGCAAGCGCTCCCCGTACTCCTCGGCGGTGGGGAAGTACCACGGGTCGAAACGCTCGCCGTCGATGCCGCGGCGCGCCAGGGCGCCGTGCAGGGCGGCTCGGATGGTCGCTACGCAGCCGTGCCCGCCGAACTCCCCCACGAAGCGCCCGCCGGGGACGAGCGCCCGCCGCACGCCGTCGATCACTCGCTCGGGCCGCTTCATCCAGTGCAGCGCCGCGTTGCTGAACACGGCATCGAACTCGGCGGCGAAGCTCAGGCGCTCGCCGTCCATGACGCGCGCGTCGATGGACCGCGCCCGCGCCGCGGCGACCTGCTCGGCGCTGCCGTCCACACCGACCACCCGGCAGCCGGCGGCGACCAGCTTCTCGGTGAGCGCCCCGTCGCCGCAGCCCAGATCGAGCACGCGCTCGCCCGGGCTCGGCGCCAGCAGCTCCACCACCGGCGCGCCGAGGTCGGCGACGAAACGCGCGTTGCGCGCATAGCGTTCGGGATCCCAGCTCTGTGCCGCCATCGCCTTTCCCTACTCGACCGCCGGGCGCCGGGGAAGACGGGGCTTCACGGCACTTTCAAGATCGCCGACTTTGTGGAAGCAGACTTCCCATGAAATCTCTTCTCGTAGCGAACCGGGGCGAGATCGCGGTGCGCATCCTGCACGCGGCCGCCGAGCTGGGTATCCACAGCGTGGCCGTGTTCTCCGAGGACGACACGAGCTCCCTGCACGTGCGCCGCGCCGACGACGCCCGCCCCCTGCGCGGTGTCGGCCCCGCCGCCTACCTCGACATCGAGGGACTCCTCGCCGCCGCCCGCGACTGCGGGTGCGACGCCGTTCATCCCGGCTACGGCTTCTGCAGCGAGAACCCCGATCTGGCGCGCCGCGCCGCCGACGCCGGGCTGGTTTTCGTCGGGCCGCGCCCGGAGACGCTCGAGGTCTTCGGCGACAAGACGCGGGCCCGCGCCCTGGCGGAGCGCTGCGGCGTGCCCGTGCTGAAGGCGACCCCCGGCCCGGTCGGCGTCGAGGAGGCCGGCGCGTTCCTCGCCTCCCTGGGAGACGGCGGCGCCATCGTGATCAAGGCCGTCGCCGGCGGCGGCGGCCGCGGCATGCGGGTGGTGCGCGCCGCCGCGGAGCTCGACGAGGCCTACAGGCGATGCCGCTCGGAGGCGCTGCAGGCGTTCGGCAACGGAGATCTCTACGCCGAGCAGCTCATGCGGCGCGCCCGCCACGTCGAGGTGCAGATCGTCGGCGACGGCTCGGGCCGGGTCAGCCATCTCGGCGAACGGGACTGCAGCGTTCAGCGACGTCACCAGAAACTGATCGAGATCGCCCCCTGCCCCAGCCTGCCCGCAGCGCTGCGCGGGCGGATCGCGGCGGACGCCGTGCGCATGGCGGAGTCCGTCGCCTACCGCAACGCCGGCACCTTCGAGTTTCTCGTCGATGTCGAAGCGGCCGGCGCCGGCGATGCCGCCTCGTCGCCGCCTCGTGCGCCCTCCTACGCCTTCATCGAGGCCAACCCGCGCCTGCAGGTCGAGCACACGGTGACCGAGGAGGTTCTCGGGCTCGACCTGGTCCGCATCCAGCTGCAGATCGCGGCCGGCCGCACGCTGCCGGAGCTGGGCCTGGAACAGGCCGACGTGCCGGCGCCGCGCGGCTTCGCCATCCAGGTGCGCGTCAACGCCGAGACCATGCAGCCGGACGGCACACCCCGACCGTCGGGCGGCACGCTGGTGGCGTTCGAGATTCCCTCCGGCCACGGCGTCCGCGCCGACACCTGCGGCTACGTCGGCTATCAGACCAACCCCAACTTCGACTCGCTTCTCGTCAAGCTCATCGGGTACTCGTCCTCGGCGCGCTTCGCCGATGCGGTCGCCCGCACCCTGCGCGCTCTCGGCGAGCTGCACATCGAGGGCGTGCACACGAACCTTCCGTTTCTCCAGAGGCTCCTGCGGCAGCCCGACTTCGCCGCCAACCGCATCCACACGCGCTTCGTCGAGGAGCACGCCGCCGACCTCGCGCGCTCCGAGGCGATCGAGGAGGCAGCCCCGACACCGAAGATCGACCCGAGCGACCCGCTCGCCGTCCTCGCCTACGGCAAGTCGGCCGCGGCCGCCCGCGAGACGCCGCGCCCGGCCGGCGTTCCCGCTGCGCCGCCGGTGGCCGCTCCGGCCGGCGCCTTCGCGGTGACCGCGTCGCTGCAGGGCACGGTCGTCAGTCTGGAAGCACGCCAAGGGGACGTCGTGCGGCGCGGGCAGGTGATCCTGGTTCTGTCCGCCATGAAGATGGAGCACGTGGTCGAGTCCCCGGTCGGCGGCATCCTCCTGCGCTTCGCCGTCGCGGCGGGCGACACGGTAGCGACGGGCCATCCGCTCGCCTTCATCGAGGAGAGCGAGGAGGCCGCGTCCTCGCCGGGCGAAGCGGCGCCGCGCGCCGACCCGGATCACGTGCGCGCCGATCTCGCCGAGGTGCACCGGCGCCACGCCCTCACGCTCGACGCGGCGCGGCCGGATGCCGTGCAGCGGCGCCGCAAGACGGGCCAGCGCACGGCCCGGGAGAACATCGACGACCTGTGCGACGCCGGCACGTTCGTCGAGTACGGGGCGCTCGCCATTGCGGCGCAGCGGCAACGGCGCTCCGTCGAGGACCTGATCGAGCGCACGCCGGCGGACGGGCTGATCGCCGGCATCGGGCGCGTCAACGGAGAGCTGTTCGACGGCGCCGCGGCGCAGTGTGCCGTGCTGTCCTACGACTACACGGTTCTCGCCGGCACGCAGGGCTTCCAGAACCACCGCAAGAAGGATCGCCTGTTCGAGCTCGCCGAGCGCCTGCACCTGCCGCTGGTCCTCTTCACCGAGGGCGGCGGCGGGCGCCCCGGGGACACCGACGCCCCCGGCGTCGCCGGCCTCGACTGCATGGCCTTCCATCTTTTCGCCCGCCTGAGCGGCCTGGTCCCGCTGGTCGGCATCAACTCGGGACGCTGCTTCGCCGGCAACGCCGCGCTGCTCGGCTGCTGCGACGTGGTGATCGCGACGGCCAACTCGAACATCGGCATGGGCGGCCCGGCGATGATCGAAGGCGGCGGGCTCGGCGTCTTCCGGCCGGAGGAGATCGGCCCGATGCGCGATCAGGTCCCCAACGGCGTCGTCGACATCGCGGTCGCCGACGAGGCCGAGGCCGTTCGCACCGCGAAGCGGTACCTCTCCTACTTCCAGGGGAGCATCGACACCTGGGAGTGCGCCGACCAGCGAATCCTGCGCGGCCTGGTGCCGGAGAACCGCCTGCGCGTCTACGACGTGCGCGCGGTGATCGAGACCCTGGCCGACAGC
The DNA here is from genome assembly GCA_963721115.1 of uncultured bacterium. GTDB lineage: Bacteria > Desulfobacterota > Binatia > HRBIN30 > CADEER01 > CAVRIA01. The sequence continues at coordinate 934,956 of CAVRIA010000004.1, read as the reverse complement.
GGCTCGCTGCTCGAGCTGCGTCCGCACTTCGGCGTCGGCATGGTGACCTGCCTCGCCCGCATCGAAGGCCGTCCGGTAGGAATCGTCGCCAACAACCCCGCGCACCTCTCCGGCGCCATCGACAGCCCCGGAGCGGACAAGGCCGCCCGTTTCATGCAGCTGTGCGACGCCTTCGACGTTCCGGTCCTCTTTCTCTGCGACACGCCGGGCATCATGGTCGGCCCCGACGCGGAGAGGACGGCGCTGGTGCGCCACTGCTGCCGCATGTTCGTCGTCGGTTCGAATCTCGCCGTGCCGTTCTTCACCATCGTGCTGCGCAAGTCCTACGGCCTCGGCGCCCAGGCGATGGGCGGCGGCAGCCACAAGGCGCCGCTGTTTACCGTCTCCTGGCCCACCGGCGAGTTCGGCGGCATGGGCTTGGAAGGCGCGGTGAAGCTCGGCTTTCGCAAGGAGCTCGCCGCCGTCGAGGACCCGGCCGAGCGCGTAAAGCTCTTCGATCATATGGTGGCGCGCGCCTACGAGCGCGGTGGCGCGCTCAACACCGCCAGCCACTTCGAGATCGACGACGTCATCGACCCGGCGGACTCGCGCCCTTGGGTGGCCAGCGCGCTGCGCTCCTCACCCCTGCCCGCGCAGCGCACACGCAAGAAGCGCCCCTGCATCGACACCTGGTGAGTCGGAACAGGCTGAGGCCGAGGCTCAGGCTCAGGCTTGGGCAAAGGGTGGTGCCCGCTGCACCCGATCTCTCGGATCGACCCTCAGCCTCCGCCTGAACCCTCGCCTTTGCCCACGCTCGGCCGGCCGGGCGTTCACGGCACGAGAAGGTTTGGGCCCGAGGCGAGCAGCAGGAGCAGCTTCTCGAGCGGTGCCAGCGGCATGGCGGGAACGTTCATCACGGAGAGACGGTCGCTCACGCCGTCGTCGTCGCTGTCGGGATCGTTCGGGTTCAGCCCGAGCTGCACCTCGAGCCCGTCCGAGAGGCCGTCGCGGTCGGTGTCGAAGACGAGGGGATCGGTTCCGATCAGCAGCTCGCGCCGGCTGCTCAGTCCGTCCCCGTCGTGATCCGCCGCCAGGTTCGACTCCGGTATGGTCAGGTCCGCGATCAGCCCGCCCACCTCCACCGTCTCCGCCGGAGTCGGATCGGAGGCGTCGCGCACGACCGCCAGACGGTCGCCGACCGCGATCTCGTCGGTCGACGGCGGCAGAGGGTTCAGCGCGTCGGCGCTGATGCGCGGGCGCACCGGCGTCAGCAGGCGCGAGCCGAGCAAGGCGGCGCCCTGTGGCGGCCCGCGCAGCGGGATCCGGTACTCGCCGTTCACCGGCAGCGCGTGGCTGGTGAGGACGACCGTCGCCTCCACCTGCCGGTCCGGCGTCGAGCGGATCAAGCCGCAGCCGCCGATACCGACGTACTCCAGATGGAAGACCGCTCCGTCGATCTCGGTCGAGAGGCGGATGATTCCGGCGCCCATCAGAAGCGGCACGGCGCATCTCACTTCCATCGGCATCACCTCCAGCGAGTTGGTCGTCCGCCGGCCGCCGGGATCGACGTAGATGTGGCTCGGCAGGTCGCCGAGCAGGCGCGCCGCGCGCATCGGCGATAGCCGCAGGCGAACCCGATTCTGGTCGTTGCCCGGGCGGCGCGCCACCACCGCCTCCCGTTGCCCGGTCTCCTCGACGCCGACCCAGGCAAAGCCGCGGCGCGGACCGCGGAGGCGGGGGCCGGCACCGAACAGGTTCGTCCCTTCGAGGACGGTGATCTCGCTGCGCTCGGGCCGGCGCGGATCGGCGAAGCGCTCGACGGAGAACAGCGACGGCTCGTCGATGTGGCGCACGCCGGCGGTCGTCTCGTCGCGGTCGAGCACGCCGTCGCCGTCCGTATCCGCCAGGTTTGGATCGGTGCCGAACAGGGCCTCCTGCAAGTTGTTCAGGCCGTCTCCGTCGGGATCGAGAACCGGCTCGACGACCGGCTGCCCGTCGATCTCCGGCGCCCCGATGCACCACCCGCAGGCCGAGCCCGGCACACCGAGCAGCGCCACCGCGAGAAGGAGCAGCGAGCGCGCCGGGCGCGATTTCGCGCCGCGCGCAAGCCCCGGATCTTCAGCATTGGAAGGAGACGCATTCACCTCTCTCGAGGAGATGCTCGCCGGCGCGCAATTGTGGCGGGCGCGCGCAATTGGACCGCAGTGCGAACGCGACTTCGCCTCAGGTGCGAACGTTCGTTCGCGGCGACCACACCGCCACGGCCAGCCCGAGCCAGGCGAAGGCGGCGCACGCCAGCGCGAAGACGTCTCCCCACCGGGTATACAGGGTTCCCGCCAGGCCGAGCGGCACGTCCCAGACCGCCGTGCCGGCGCCGCTGCGCCGCGCCTCGACGCGGCCGAGCGGGTCGACCAGCAGGCTGGAGCCGAAGTTGGATACGCGCAGCAGCGAGACGCGGTTCTCCACCGCCCGGAAAACCGCCATCGCGGCCTGCTGCGACGCACCGACGCCGACCAGGTGGTCGTTGCTGATGTTGACCAGAACGTTGGCCCCGGCGCGCACCAAGGCGCGCGCGGGCCCGGAGAAGATGGCTTCGAAGCAGATCAGCGTGCCCACATTCGCGGCGCCGACCGTCCACGGCTTCCAGCCCCGCCCGGCGCGGAACGTCCGCTTCACGCTGGGGAAGAATCCGAAGTGGGACTCCGCCAGCGGCACCAGGAGGTGCTTGTCGTGGACATGCGCGATCTGGCCGCTCGGCCGGAAGAGATAGGCGGTGTTGTAGTAGAGATTGCCCGCCACGGTGCGTTTGTAGCGCGGTCCGCCGGCCAGCAGGTACTGGTCCCGCTCCTCGGTCATCGCCGCGATCTTCGACGCCGCGTCGGGCTGGCGCACGATGTAGGAGCGCAGCGAGTTCTCCGGCCACACCACTAGCGAGGCGCCGGGCGGAACCCCGTCGGTCAGATCGATCAGACGCTGCAGCAGGCTCCGGGCTGCCGGTGTGCCGTCCCCGTCCCAGGCGCTGTACACGACCTGCACCGGGAACGTTCCGCTCGCCGAGGCACCTCCCAGACGCCACGTGCCGTATCCCAGCGCGACGGCGACCAGCACGGCCGAGCCCGCCAGCCCTGCGATGGCGCGCGACCGCCGGCGGCGCTCGAACAGCGCCCGCAACAGACCGGCGAGGGAGGTGTTCGCCGTCACCAGTAGGAAGGACACCCCGTATACCCCGCTCGCGTCGGCGATCTGGATGAGGCGCGTCTCCGCCCACTGCGAATGCCCGAGCAGTCCCCAGGGCGCGCCGCCGAACGCGTGCGCGCGCAGCAGCTCCAGCGCGACCCACAGCGCCGCGACGAAGAACGGCGCGCGCAGCGTGAAACGCCGGCGCAGCGGCCCGACCAACCAGCAGAAGAAGGCCACGTAGAGGCCGCCGAAGACTTCCACCCCTGCACCGGTGATCGCCAGCGTCGCCCAGCCATTCACCGGCAGAGCAGCACGCGCCGCGGGCCACAGCCAACGGCCGACCAGCCCCCAAGACCAGATCGTGCCGCACAGCAGGCCGAGAAGAATGCGCCGCCCCGACCGTTTTCGATCGAGCGCAAGCAGCAATGGCACCAGGGCAATCCATCCCAGAGCCTGAAGGGACCAGGGAGGCTGCGCCGCCACCAGCAGGACGCCCGAGGCGGACGACAGCAGCCAATCGGCTGGTCTGATTCTTGCCTGACCGACGCCCGGGGGAGCTTCGCGTGCTTCGGACAAGGATCTCGTCGCTGCGTTCATACTCTCCGGATAGCCGCTACCGAATCGGCCTCGCGCTCCTGCTCGCCGCCGTTTGCGCGGTGTCGGCCCTCTGCGTCGCGGCAAGCCTGGACTGGATCGGCAAGCCGTTCAATGGCTTCCTCCTCGGCCGCAACCTCGTCGTCGCCCCGATCGCGCAGCCCTCGTGGACGGGGCCGCGAGCGGGCATTCCCTTCTGGTCGCAGCTGCGCGCGGTCGACGGCCGGCCGGTCGATTCGGTCAGCGCGGTCCTCGCCGCCGCCGCGGCCGCCGGAGAGGGACGGATGCTCGAGTACACGTTCTCACAGGGCGCGCGGGCGACGACCCTGCACATCGCGGTCATGCGTTTCAGGGTGGCCGACTACCTCGGGCTGTTCGCCAACTACCTCTTCAACGGCCTCGCCTTCCTGGCCCTCGGCTTCTTCGTCGTCTTTGTGCGCCCGCGCTCGCGCGCGGCGCGGGCCATGCTTCTCTTCTCGCTGAGCTGGGGCCTGAGTCTCATCGTTTCCCTGGCGGACTTCGCCTCTTTCGAGCTTCGCAATCTCCTGGCCGTCGCCGAGGCCGGCGCCCCGGCGACCCTCCTCTACCTCAGCGCCTGCTTTCCCGACCAGCACGGCCTGGCGCGCGACCGTCGCTTCGTCGCCTTCCTGATCGGCATCAGCGCTCTCCTCGCCACGCTCGACGTTGGCCTCTACGACCATTGGCCGGCGGCCTGGATCGCCTCGTACGAGGCCGGGATGCTGTGGGGGGCCGCGGCCGTGGTTGCCTCGGTCGCGCTCCTCTGCAAGCAGTACCGCGCCGCCACCGACCCGATCGCGCGCGAGAAGATCGGCATCGTCTTCCTCGGCGTCACCGTCGCCTTCGCCTTTCCAGCGGCGCTCTATCTCGCCGGCATGCTCGCCGGTGCCCGCGTGCCGCTCAACGTCCTGCCCGCCGTCACCTGGCTGTTTCCCGCCTCCCTCGCCTACGCGATCGTCAAGCGCGACCTGTTCGAGATCGACCTCTTCCTGCGCCGCGCCTCCTCCTACGTCGGGCTCAGCGCCGCCGTGCTGCTCCTGTACGTCGCCCTCCTCGTTTTCCTCAGCCGGGTGTTTCACGATCTCAGCCTCGCCGCCTCGCCTTGGTTCACCCTCGCCTTCTCCCTCGGCGTTCTGGTGGTGATCCACCCGCTGCGCGACTGGTCGCAGGCCGGTATCGACCGCCTCTTCTTCCGCAGCCGCTTCGACTACGCGCAGATCACCGAGAGGCTCAGCCGGGCGTTGACACGCACGCTGGACCCGCGCGACGTGGGCGCGCACGTGCGCGAGGCGATCGCGACCACGATGGCGCCGACCGTGTGCCGCCTGTACCGAGTCGAGGAGGACGCATCGTTCAAACCGGTGGGCGACACCGCAGACGATCTCCGTCTGGCCCCGCAGACGCGTGAGACGCTGGCGAACGGAAGAATCGCCGGCGGCAACGGCCGCCACGGCGCCCCGCAGGCGCCGGCCGGCGCGGCGCTCCTGGTGCCGCTCTGTTTCGAGACTCGCCTCGAAGGTCTGCTCCTGCTCGGCCAAAAGAGCTCGGGCGCCATGTACGGGCCGCGCGATCTCGATCTGCTGCGCACCATCGCCAATCAGAGCGCCGTGGCTCTGCACAACGTCGCCTCCTACCGGCGCGTGACGGAGCTGCTCGCCTCGCTGGAGTCGCGCGTCGAGGAGAGGACGCGCGAGCTGGAGAACGCCTACGCCGAGCTGCGCGACGCGCAGGCGCAGCTCGTGCACGCGGAGAAGATGGCTTCTCTCGGCACACTGGTGGCCGGCGTCGCACACGAGATCAACAACCCGGTGAGCTTCGTATACAGCAGCATCGATCTCATCTCCGCGTCCGTCGCCGAGCTGCGCGCCGTGCTCGACCGCCATCTGAGCGCCAACGGCTCGAGCCCGCCCGTCCTGCAGGCGCTGCGCGACGACCTGGACTACGAGTACCGCATCAGCATGCTGCAGGAGAACGCCGCCATCTGCCGCGACGGCGCCGAGCGCGCCGCCAGCATCGTGCGCGATCTGCGCACCTTCTCGCGGCCCGCCGGCGGCCGGCGCGAGCCGACCGACGTGCACTCCACCCTGGAGCAGTCGCTGCGCCTGCTGCAGGGCGAGGCCAAGGGGCGCGTGACGGTGGTGCGCGACTACGGCGATGTGCCCGCCGTCCTCTGCGATGCGGGACAGATGAGCCAGGTCTTCCTCAACCTCCTCGCCAACGCGGTACAGGCGATCGACGGCACCGGCACGGTGTCGATCCGCACCCGCCACGCGGTCGGTGAGGTGCGGGTCGACATCGAGGACAGCGGGCGGGGCATGAACGAGGCCGTCGTGCGGCGCGTCTTCGACCCCTTCTTCACCACCAAGGATGTCGGCAAGGGGACCGGCCTCGGCCTCAGCATCGCGCGTTCCCTGGTCGCCGCCCACGGCGGCGAGATCCTCGTCCGCAGCGCCGTCGGGCGCGGCAGCACCTTCACCGTCACCCTACCCGTCAAGGGAGTCGAGCATGAGCATTGATGCGGGCATCCTGGTCGTCGATGACGAGCCCAACACCCTCACTCTCATCCGCCAGCTCTTCCGGCGCGAGTTTCCGGTCCACACCGCCGGCGGCGGCGAAGAGGCGCTGAGGATTCTCGGAAGCGAACGCATCGGCGTCGTGGTCGCCGACCAGCGCATGCCGGGCATGAGCGGAACGGAGCTCCTCAGCCGCGTGATGGCGCGCCACCCGGAGGTGGTCCGCATCATCCTGACGGCGTACGCGGACATCGACACGCTCATGGAGGCGATCAACGCCGGGCACGTCTACCAGTATGTCACCAAGCCGTGGGACAATCGCGACCTGGCGATGATCGTCCGCTCGGCGATGGCGACCTTCGCGCTGCGCCAGCACAACGCGCGGCTGGCGAGCGAGAACGTCCGCCTCGTCGAGGAGCTGCGGCGCGCCAACCTCGATCTGCAGAGGGAGAACGTCTCACTGCGGCGCGAGGCGAGCGGCGCCCATTCCCTCGACGGCGTCATCGGCGTCAGTCCGGCGCTGAAGCGGGTGATGCGCGTCGTCGAGAAGGCGATCGAATCCGACGCCACGGTCCTGATCGGCGGCGAGACCGGCACCGGCAAGGAGGTGATCGCGCGCGCCATCCACTACAGCGGCGCGCGCCGCGAACGGCGCTTCGTCGCCCAGAACTGCGGCTCTCTGCCCGAGGCGCTGCTGGAGAGCGAGCTGTTCGGGCACGCGCGCGGCGCCTTCACCGGCGCCTTCAAGGAGCACCGCGGGCTGTTCGAGGAGGCGGACGGCGGCACCATGTTCCTCGACGAGATCGGCGACATGCCGCCGGCCATGCAGGTCAAGCTCTTGCGCGTGCTCGAGGACGGCGAGATCCGCCGCGTCGGCTCCGCCGAGCCGGTGAGGATCGACGTGCGCATCCTCAGCGCCACCCACAAGAATTTGCGCGAGGAGGTCGAGGCCGGGCGCTTTCGCCGCGACCTGTTCTATCGTCTCGACGTCCTGCGCATCCGCCTGCCGCCGCTGCGCGAGCGCGACGGCGACGTGGCGCTGCTGGCCCGCCACTTCTTCGCCAAGTACAGCGCGCGCTCCGGCAAGCGGCTGCCGGGCCTCAGCCCGGCCGCGTTGCAGGCGTTGAGCCGCTACCCCTTCCCGGGCAACGTGCGCGAGCTGGAGAACGAGATCGAGCGGGCCGTCGCCCTCGCCAACCCCGGCGAGCTGGTCGACCTCGACCTGCTCTCTCCGGACGTCGCCGGCCAGGCGTCCAATGGCGGCCCGGCCGCGAACGGCAGCAACGGCAAGCTGCGCCACGACCTGCGCGACCTCGAGCGGCGCCTCATCCTGCAGGAGCTGGCGCGCAACGACGGCAACCGCACCCACAGCGCCGCCAAGCTCGGCATCTCGGTCCGCGCCCTGCAGAAGAAGATCCTGCTGCTGGGGATCAGAGACGAGTCGAAAGTGTAGATTCGAACGGACGGAAAGAGTTCACCACGAAGGGCATGAAGAACACGAAGAAGAACACGAAGGACAGCCATCCGAACGAATCAAAAGAGTCCAGAGACGTGTTCAGCTCAAGTCCCTTCCTTCTTTCTCCTTCGTGTCCTTCGTTGCCTCCTCAGTTTCTCTCGTTGGCCCGCGTCCTTCGACGCTCAGGACGCGGAAAGTCGTTGTATCAGGGATCCCTCGTGCTGAGCTTTCGAAGCATGGGTGGGTTTCAACGGCTGTTATCCTCTCCACCTCCGCCCCTGGAAGTCCTCCTGCGGCGAGCGGTACGGCATGATCACCCAGAGGACGATGTAGACGATCACGCCCCAGCCGCCGATGAGCGTCAGGATCACCGCCGCCAGGCGCAGGGCGGTGACCGAGATGCCGAACTGCTCGGCGAGGCCGGCGCAGACGCCGGCGATCATCTTTCCGCGCCGCACGCGGTACCACGCGCTGGACAGCGGCGAGCCTTCCAGCATGCTGCCGCAGTAGCGGCACTTGAGCGCCTCGTCCTGGATGTCCTCGGCGCAATACGGGCATTGTTTCATCGCATCCCTCAAGCAGGCGAGATCTGCCGCGGCCTCGCCCCCCGCGCGACCAGCAGCGGGATGGCGGCGTAGGTGGCGGCGCACAGGAAGAGGACGAAGGCCGCGTAGCTGGCGACCAGGTACAGCGCGATCGCCGACGGCAGCAGCGCCGAGATGAGATCGTAGACGAGGCGCAGGACGTAGGCGTCGTAGGCGAGCACGAGCGGGAGCGGCAGCAAGGCGAGCACGACGCCGCGCACGACGTGCCGCCAAAAGGCCGCTGAGGCCAGACGAGCCATCTCGGGCTGGACGCGGAGCAGCGTTCGCTGCGCCATGCCGGCAGCATCGACGCGCACCACTGATCTGTGCAGAAGGCCGTCGAGCCGCTCGGCCGGCAACCCGCCGGCGGCGCATTCCGCGCACTCGGCGACGTGCGTCTCCACGCTGCCGCTTTCGGGCAACTTCACCTGCCGCGGCTGGCGTTCGTCGGTCATTGCGGCTCCTCTCGAACGCGCGCGGCGAGACTCGCCAGGGCGTTGTGCATGCGGCTCTTCACGGTTCCCCGCGGGATGTCGAGCACCTCCGCCGTCTGCTCCTCGCTCAGGTCGTGGTAGTAGCGCAAGATCAGGACCTCCCGCTGCGGCTCCGGCAAGGTGGCGAGGAGGCGGGCCGCGTCCAGGCCGGCGTCGACCCGATCGGTGACGGCGGCCGCGCCCTCGGGAATCTCCGCCGGCTCGGGCGGGCGGCGCCGGTACCAATCGCGACAGAGGTTGACCGCAATCTGGAACAGCCAGGTCGAGAAGCGCTTGTCGCGCTGGAAGCGGGCCGCGTTGCGCACCACGCGCAGCCACGTCTCCTGGAAGAGGTCCTCGACATCGCGTCCGCCGGTGTGGCGGTGGACGAAGTGCGAGAGAGGCTCCCGGTAGCGGCGCAGCAGCTCGCGGAGGGCCGGCTCATCCCCTTCCGCCACGCGACCAACGAGGTCCTCGTCCGTCGCCATTCCATCCGCATATCACGTTCCGCGCTCACGGACGCCAGACGCTCGGCGGCCCGGACTGGTTGCCGCGGCGTCCGCTCAGTCGCGCGGCCTGATCGAGCCCCCAGCGCAACACGCGCTCGAGAACCGACTCTTCCCCGGGCCGCAGCGGCATGACCAGCCAGAGGACGCCGTAGAGCAGTACGCCGGCCAGATGGATGAAGCTCAGGACGATGAACGCCAGGCGCACTCCCGACACCGGCAGGGCCAGGGTGTGCGCGACCCCGGCGCAGACGCCGGCCACCCGCGCCTCGGGATAGCTGCGATGCCAGCGCCCGGACTCGAAGGAGGTCAGGCGGCTGCGGCAGTAGCGGCAGCGCGTCGCCTCGTCGCGGATCTCCTCCGCGCAATAGGGGCATTTCTTCATCTCGTCTCTCCTTTGAAAATTCGCCCCCGTGCGCGCTCCGCGCTCCGACGGGCTCGGCCCCGCGAGCCCAGCCCGCGCGGCCTCCTCATCCCTTTTCCACGAGTCTTCGCGTATGCGAAGCTCATGGCGACTCCTCCTGTCGTCGTCACCAACTCGTAGTACGCTGCGGAGCCGGAAAAGGTTCACTCCCCATTGGCTACCGGTCACTCGGTCACTGGTCACCGGCAACGCCCCATTTTGACACTCGCCGAGCGCTTCGCTATGAGAATGAGGCAATGCGGGCGTAGCTCAGTTGGCTAGAGCGTATGCTTGCCAAGCATAAGGTCGCCGGTTCGACCCCGGTCGCCCGCTCTCTCGAAAGCCCCGCAATCTCAACAGGTTGCGGGGCTTCTTCATTTCCGGCGCCCGCCTCGAGGTCTCGGGGCGAGAGCGTTGACACTGCTCGAGGCCGCCCAGTATGTCCGTCGGGGCACGGAAGTGAAGGGCGGTCATGATGCAACCGCAAGCGCATTGCGTCCATGGTGGAAGGGCGAACAAGCTGCTCCACGCGACGGCCAGAAGCTGGCCGCGCATGAGCGCCGCGCGTTAGACAGCAAGCCCGTGCAGATGAAGCCCGTGCAGATGGAGGACGCCATGGAAGGGATGAAGGACTGGAGCCATCTCTTTGAGGTCGAGCGCCAAGCCGAGCATGCCGCGCGGCCCGGCTTCCGCATCACCGAGCTGCAGATCTCATCGAACCAGACGGTGCCCTGGCACTACCATAGCCACGTCCAAGATACCTTCTACGTGATCGAGGGACATCTCGGGCTCTTCCTGCGCGAGCCCAAAGAGGAGATACGGCTTGGCCCCGCCGACACCTACTCGGTCCGGCCGCGCCGCCCGCACCTTGTCACCAATGCCGGGGATGCGTCGGCGACCTTCCTCGTACTCCAGGGTATCGGCGAGTATGACTTCGTCCCGCTAGTTTAGCCGCGCGCCTCCAGGCTGCCCATGGACGCGTCATCGCGCGTGGCGAACGCTCGTCGCGCGCGTCTGCGTCGGCAGGAGAACTACGGTGAACATCGTCGTAATGGGAACAGGGGCGCTGGGAAGCTTCTTCGGAGGCTACTTGGCGCGCGCCGGAAACAAAGTTGTCTTCGTGGCTCGGGGCAGGCAGTTGCGCGCCCTTCGCGAGCTCGGACTGACTGTTCAGTCGCTCAACGCGGCTCCCTTCACCATTGAGGTCAATGCAACCGATGCGCCGGGCCCAATCGAAGCTGTGGACCTGATCCTCGTCTGCGTGAAGACGTACGACACGGCTGCCGCCGTTGACCTTATCCGCCCTTCCGTCAGCGAGAACACGATGGTGCTCTCGTTGCAGAACGGCGTAGACTCTCTCGACGCCCTAACCGAGGGCTTCGGCGCGGAGGCCGTCCTAGGAGGGATCTCCTGGACCAACGCCGCAGTGGAGAAGCCGGGTGTCGTCCGGCACCGATATCCCGGCCCACTCGTCTTCGGTGAGTTGCACGCGCAGAGCTCGGAGCGCACGCGGGCGCTGGAAGTTGTCTTTCGCGAGGCGGAGATCGTTGCCGAAGTGCACGAGGACATCGTTCGCGCGGCATGGGAGAAGTTCGTATTCATCTGCGCCGTAAACGGGATGACCGCACTGACGCGACTGCCCGTCGGTCCCCTGTTGGCATGTCCGGAATCACGTACGCTCTTCATTGACATCATGCGCGAAGTCGAAGGCGTCGCGCGAAGGGGCGGGGTCGCCCTCCCTGCTGACATCGTCGAGAGGACCCTTCACCACATGGAGTCGGAGCTACCACCCGGGATCATCGATACAACGCTTGGGTCGATGTACTTCGACGTTGCGAAGGGACGACGCCTCGAGCTAGAGAGCCTGAATGGCTGCGTGGTTCGCAAGGGGCGGGAGCTCGGCGTCGCAACCCCCGCGAATGCCGCAGTCTATGCAGCGCTGAAGCCCTGGGTCGACGGCCGATTGCCGACCCCGACTCGGCCCCCGAGATCACGTATCGGAACGTGACGGCGCCCTCATGAAGTTGAATGATCCCGTATTAGACAGCATCGCTTCGACGGCCCGCGACGCGCTTCTGCTCGACGCTTTGCGCGCTCAGATCGCCTTCATGCGTGCGAAGGTTCCCTATTGGGACAAGCGGCTCAGCGCGGCCGGTATTGAGGAGAGCAGGATCGAGACCATGTCCGATCTCGCTCGCCTCCCGATCCTCTCGAAAGAAGAGTTCCGATCGATACGGCCATCCGCATTGCTGCCTGACGAACGTCCCGCGGACATGGGGCTCTGTCGGTGGACGAGCGGCACAACGGGCCGGCCCACGGTCAACTTCTGGGGCGAGACGGACTGGGACGCCTTGGTGGCGTCGACGGCGCGCATGCTCGTTCGACAGGCGCCGATGAAGCGTCCCGCCGTCTTCAACAGTTACAGCCAGGGCCATATGACTGGTCCGTTATACGGCGCGGCGCTCCGGCGTCTGGGCGGCGTCGTCTATGACCGCAGCCATCATCCGGAGGAGTTGTTTTCGACCCCGGCACAGATGGAACTATTCGACTTCGACACATTGATCCTCCCCGAGCGCACGAAGCGCGGCAAAGGGGTCGGCTTGGTCGAGCTGCTCGCTAGCAATCCGAACCTCCTGGCGCATCACCGAGTGCGGTGGTGGATCGGATCGAGCGGGACCTTCGACGCCGAGAGCCGGGCGATCGCGCGCCGGCAGGGGGTCGAGGGCGTCAGCAATCTCTACGGCGCTTCGGAATTCGGGCTCGTCTCCATATCCTGTGCGGCGAATCCTGGGGATTTCCATCTGGCTCAAGGGCACGTTCTCGTCGAGGTCGTCGACGACTCCGGAGCGCCGGTGGACAACGGACACTCCGGCCGCATCCTCATGACGCACTTGTGTGGAATGGAGGACAATGGGGAGGCACGAACTCATAGCGGCACACAGATCCTGCGGCTCGCAGGCGGCGACGGCGCGACCTTGCTGACAGATCCGTGCGTTTGCGGACTCACGGCGCCACGGTTGCGCGACGTCCATCGCCTGGCGGCAGCGGCTTGAGGCTGTCTCCACGCTTACGAAGAGGGTATCCGTTCGGTCAGCCGCGTCGGTGGGACTGGCGTGATTCCTGCGTGAGCGCGGGCGGTGGGGTTGGCGGAGGCCGGCTACGCAGCGGCGTACGAATTGACGGAGCGTACATTAAACTCCTTCCTCCAGCGCGGGCCCGAGGGCAGCGGCCCGCCACCGCACAGTCATCCTTGGGACGAGTCCTTCTTCGTCGTCGAGGGAGAGATCGATTTCGGCGTCGGTGCCGAGTCGACGACCGCGTTGGCCGGCACATTCGTTCATCTTCCCGCCGGCACCGTGCATTGGTTTCGCTTCGGCAAGGGGGGCGGCGGGGGTTCGACTATCAACGCTTCCCTTTGCGGATCGCGTCGCCGATGTGGCGTTCGTGCTCGATCTCGCCGCTGATCGTCGCCGCGGCGTCGCTCATCTCTCTGCCGAGCAAGACCAACACGTCGTCGAGAGAGACCAGGCCGATCAGGCGCCTCTCCGTATCGACGATCGGCAGGCGCCGAACCCCGGTCTCCCTCATCTTGTGCGTGACGTCCGACAGGCTGTCGTTGACGCAGACGGTCTGCAACTCCGCTTGGGCGAACTGCCCGACCTCCGCTTCCTTCGGATCGAGGCCTTCGGCGATCATCCAAACGATGTCGCGATCCGTAACGATGCCGAGCGGCGTTTCACCGCTCTCGTCCGTGATCACGAGGGCACCGACCGACCGATCGCACATCATCCGCGCTGCCTTGCTGATCTTTTCCGAGGGCTGCACCGTGCAAAGGTCCTTCTGCGTGAGCTGAGTGAGAGACATCTCGATTCCTCCTTCCGTCTTCCCGAAAGAACGCTCCGATACTCCACCATCATCCCCGCCGAGAGAAGAGGGGCAACGTGGTCCCCTTCCCTGCCTGAAAGGAGAGGCAAGTTGCGCGCCAACGCGCGATGGAGTTCGATGGCAGTGCGAACAGCGCCCGCGGCAGAACCCACCGTTCTCGCTCTCGGGAAGCAGCCGATACGACGACAACGGTTGAAGGCCGGTTGAACGAAAGCCGGCGCGGTGCCACGGTACCCGTGTGCTGATCGATAGCCACTGCCACATCATGCCCGAACGACTGGCGCTGGCGATACGGCGCTACTTCGACGAGCACATCGGCTTCCGCAAGCTGGTGTACGACGGCGTGTTGCCCGCGGAAGTCGTGCGCGCGCAGCAAGAAGCGGGCACGGATTACTTCTGGGCACTGCCCTATGCTCACAAGGCCGGGATGGCGGCATCGCTCAACGAGTGGATGGCGCAGGACGTCGCGCCGATCCCCGCCGCGATTCCGGCGGCCACCTTCCATCCCGGCGACGGCAACCTTGCCGCACTGGTCCGGCGCGCCTTCGGTGAGCTGCGCCTGCGGGTCGCCAAGCTGCATTGCTCGGTGGGCGATTTCAGTCTCGCGGATCCACGCCTCGAGCCGATCTGGGACGCCGCCGAGGTGGAAGGAGTGCCGGTGGTCGTACACGCCGGCCGCCACGTGGACGGCAGCACGGCCGCCGAGGAGCTCGAGCCAATCGATCGCGTCGCCCGCGCGCACCCGCGGCTCCACCTCGTCATTGCACACGCCGGACTGCCCGACATCGGGATCGCACTCGATCTCCTCGAACGGCATCCGGCCCTCTACGCCGACCTCACCAGCGCTGCGGAGTGGTCCTACGCCCTACCCGTCCAACGCCTGGAGGCTCTGCACGAGCGGCTCCTCTTCGGCAGTGACGCCCCCAACGCGACCTGCAAGATCGAAGACGCCGCCGCCTGGTTGGGCACCCTCGGCCTCAGCGATCGCGCGCTGCGGGCGATTCGCGGCGAGAACGCCCTCCGTTTGGTGCCCGGATGAGCCCTAGTACTCATCGGCAGAAATCCGGCGCCATATCTTAAGCGTTGCCTTTCCCGGATGAGACTGTCGATTTTCTCGTTGAGAGACGACCGACTCCGACTTCCCCCTTTGGAAAAGGGGGATTGAGGGGGATTTGTCCGAATTCCGAATGAATCCGTCTCAAATCCCCCCCGGCCCCCCTTTTCCAAAGGGGGGAATCTCGACCTCGAGAAAATCGACAGTCTCATCCGGGAGAAGGAACCCCTCGTAAGAGACGGTGCCGCAATTGTGAAGTGGAGTACTCAGGCTGGGCGTGGATGCGAACGGTCACTCCCGCCCCGGCGGCTTGCCGCCGCCCTCCGGGGCTTGACTCAAAAGCCGGCGCCGGATCTCCGGCTTCTCCCAGTCGAGCACGTTGACGAAGTGCTCGCCCGCCTCGATCCGCGCGAACTGGATCTCCTGCCACCGGTCGTAGTCCTGATAGTCGACCCCGCCGCCGCGCGCGCTCTTCACGCCGTCGGACAACATCCAGTCCTGAAAGAATCGCCATTCCCGGACCCCGATCGCCAGGGCGCCGGCGACGAGGACGACGTTCACCGCCATCTGCAGGCGCTTGCCGCCGAGCTCCGCGAAGGCGCCGAGGCCGTAGCCGATGAACCAGAAGAAGCCGACACACGTGCCGGCCATGCGCGCCAGGTTCGGATCTCCGACGTTCGAGAGCCCCTGTGTCGCCACCACCGGCACCAGCACCAGCAGCCACCACCACAGCCCGTAGCGCCAGCGAATCGCGGCACGCGCCATGCCGATCAGCAGGAAGGGAACCAGCAGGGGGTAGAAAGGCGGACGCGCCGAAGGGGCGTAGTGAACGCCGCCGATCGGCATGCCGATGGTGAGGTAGCGCGCCGTTCGGGCCAGCTGGCCCGCGGCCATCGCCAGGTGACTCGAGTAGCCGTGCTGGGCCGGATCGACGGAGAAGATGGATACGTTTCGAACGCGCCCCTGAAATCGATCCCACTGCCGGAAGACGACCGGCAGCTCCGGGGCGAAGAGAGCGGCAGCGGTGAGCGAGGTGACCGCGTAGGCGGTGATCACGTGCCTCCACGAGCGTCCCGAGAAGAGCTTGGCGGCCGGAAAGTACAGCAGCCAGCTCAGCAGGATCAGCCGGCCGGCGAAGTAGCCGTAGAAGCTGAGGGCCAGCGCGACGCCGGCGCCGGCGTAGTAGAGCCACGTCCAGCGGCGCGCGCGCAGACCGGAGAAGAAGCACCAGGTGAGCAGCAGCCAGTAGGCGCCGACGTGGAGATTCTCCCAGCCGCTGCGCATGAAGTTGAGAAACCACGGATTGCACAGCATGAGCGCGGCGGTGACCCAGGCGACGAGGGTGGAGCACGACCAGCGCAGGATCGAGAACAGCAGAACCGCCGCCAGGATGCCGAGCAGGATGCTCAACAGGCGCATCCCCAGAATGGTCGGTCCGACGGCGCGCATCAGCAGCGCGGTCACGTGCTCGGTCAGCGCCGGCATCGGCTTCCAGTCGAGGCCGAAGAGCGGCGGCCCCTTGCCGTGCAGAATCTCGAAGACCTCCGACGCCGTGCTGTACTCGTCGGCCGAGATGCGCGGCGGGACCGTGTCGAGATGGTAGAGCCCGACGCCGGCGCCGAGGATCACCAGCAGGAGCGCGAGCAGGATGGGCTGCCATCGCGCCTCGGCCGTCGCGCTTGCGCCTCCGACCATCTGCTGCATTCTCGTGTCGCGACGGAAACTCATACAGCCTACGCGTTCGACCCCAACCGGCGATCGCGTTCACCCGCGAGCTGCCGGCGACCGCCGGCGCCTCTCCGCCCGAAGGCCTTCCGGAAGCGGGTCAGCGCCGCACGCAAAAGAGTCGCCATCGACCGGGAAGACCCGCCAGCTGATGCTCGCCGCAGTCCTCGAAACTCAGATCCGAACCCGCCACCAGGTCCCTGACCGTGCTCGACGCTACGACCTCGCCCGCGTGTGCGACGGACAGGAGACGGGCCGCTACATGGACCGCGATGCCGCCCAGATCGTCTCCGCGGACCTCGCACTCCCCCGTGTGGACAGCGGCGCGGATCTCGAGCCCGAACTGGCGTGCCCCATTCACGATCGCCGACGCGCACCGCACGGCGCGGGCCGGCCCGTCGAAGCTGGCGAGAAACCCGTCGCCCGTGGCCTTCACCTCCCGTCCGCGAAAGCGCTGCAGTTGGCGTCGCACGAAGGCGTCGTGCGTATCCAGCAGGTCGCGCCATTGCCGCTCCCCCCGCTCCGCCGCCAGCCTGGTCGACTCCACGATGTCGGTGAAGAGGAGCGTCGTCAGCAGGCGATCGACCTCGACCCCCTGTCGCTGCCCGGTGACGAACTCCTCGATCTCGTCCAGCATCGCATCGAAGTCGCCGCCGAAGAACAGATGGTCGGACCCTTCCAGCTCCACCAGGCGTGCGCCCTCGATGTGCTCGGCCAGGTAGCGCCCGTTGACGATCGGGACAAAGCGTTCGTCACGGCGGTGCAGCACCAGCGTGGGGACGTGTATGGACGGCAGCACGTGGCGCACGTCGACATCGGCGTTGAGTCGCAGCAGCTCCACCGCGGCCCCCGGGCTCGCCGCCAAACGCTCGTAACGCGCGGTGGCCTGCACCATCGCCGGATCGTCCGCCAAGCTGGGTCCGACGAACTTCGCCAGGTAGCCCTCGCCCCATACCTGCCCGATCAGATCCAGGTTGCGCTCCGCGATGCTCGCATCGATGCCGATATCATAGCCGTCGCCGTTCACGACCCGTGCGAACGTGCCGTAGAGAATGAGCGAGCTGGTGCGCTGCGGGTGACTCGCCGCGAACAGGATGTTCATCGGTCCGCCTTCCGACACCCCGAGCAGCGTGGCGCGTTCGCTGCCGACGGCATCCATGACGGCCCGCACGTCGTCCATGCGCTCCTCCAGCGTCGGGGGCCGATGCTGCGGCAGGGGATCCGACATGCCCGTCCCCCGCTTGTCGACGAAGATCAGCCGCGAGAAGCTCGACAGACGTCGTAGAAAACGCGCCAACGGCGGCACTTCCCACGCCATCTCGACATGGCTGACCCAGCCGGGTACGAACACCAGATCTGGACCGTCACCGATGACCTGATAGGCGATGTGATCGTCGCCGCTGCGCGCGTAGTGCGTCTTTGGCTCCACGAGGTCACCCGCAAGGCGCCGGCGCGCGCGTCGAATGCAGCCACATTCGAGCTGTTCCGCCACACGGCTCGGCCGAACACGCCACGCGTCGACCGCGCTCACGCACCTGCCGCGTCGGTGGCGTGCGATCGTGCAACCGCAATCCGGCCATACCCCCTCCCGCAGAAGACGCTACCACACCCCCCGCTGAAACGCATCGTGCCGTCACTGCGGCTGCGGCGCCTCGTCGGCCGGCGCCACGTCGAGAAGGAGTGGGTAGCGGCTGCGCTGCCCGCACGCATTGCGGTGCCGGGCGTGGAATCCCCGGACGTCGCGCCTCAGCCGAGATCGAGCAGGCCACCTCCAAACGCTAGCGGCCGTCGCGGCCGCGGCGCCGACGGACCAGCCCGTACAACCCGAGAACCAGCTCGACAAGGAAAACGCCGGCGTAGTAGACCGCTCGGGAGGTGACCTCGACGATGCCCCGTTCCGAGCTTCAGCCGCTCTTCGACATGATGCGCGGCGCCCCCGCGCCGCAGACGATCCACGAGCTGCGCGCCAACATGGAGATGTTCGCGCCCTTGATCAACGCCAACCCTCCCCCGGTGGGAGCGGTCAGCGAAGGGGTACCGATCGCCGCCGGGGTTCGCGCAGACATCATCGCGCCGCCGGGAAGCGGACCCTTCCCGACCCTGATCTACCTGCACGGCGGCGGCTGGTCGATCGGCAGCACGACGACACACGCCAAGCTGGCGCGCGAGCTCTGCGCGGGAGCCGGCGTCGTCGTCGTCAACGTCGACTACCGCCTGGCACCGGAGCACCCGTTTCCGGTTCCGCTCGACGACTGCGTCACCGCCGCCCGCTGGACGCGCCGGCACGTCGCCGAGTACGGCGGCGATCCCAAGCGCATCGCCATCGGCGGCGACTCCGCCGGGGGCAACCTTGCCGCGGCCGTGATCAATGACCTGCACGGCGAGATCGCATTCCACGCCGCGCTGCTGATCTACGGTGGCTTCGACCTGCTCGCCAGCCGGCGCGACTACGACCGTTGGGCCCCGGAAGAGGACCCGATCCTCCCGAAGCACGGCATGGACATGATGGTGGAGGCGTACCTCACCGGCGGCGCCTCGGTGCAGGACCCCCGCGTCAGCCCCATCCACGCGGACCTCTCCCACTTTCCTCCCGCCTATCTCCTCTGCGGCACCTGGGACCCGCTCCTCGGCGACTCGATCGCCTTCGACGCCAAGCTGCGCGCGAGCGGGCGCGAATCGACCCTCCTGCGCTACGAAGGCATGCCGCACGCATTCGTCCAGCTGCCCGTGTCGGAGGCGCAAACCGCCATCGCCGACGCGTCGCGGTTCTTGGCGGAGAGACTTCGCACCGGGCCGGTCAGGCGCGTGACCGCTGACCAGTGACCGGCCTTTACACAAGAAAAGTCTGGGTCTTCTCCAAGGCGTGTGGGTGATTTGGTCGCGCCGCTCCGGTGCAGGGCGGGGCTCCGGTTCCCTCTCCGGGTGGGGCTGTCGATAAATGCGAGGACACCCTTCGACAAGCTCAGTGAGCGAACAAAGTCCTTTGAAATCAACCCCCAACCGCTCAGGCTGAGCTTGTCGAAGCCTCGCTTCGGAGAAAATCGAGCCTCGGGTGGGAGAGGGAACCGGATGACCGCAGCCGGCTGAGCGAGACCCCCGTGGCTCGAGGACTTTCTTCTATTCAGACCCGGCTAGCGCCCGGAAAAATCCCGCGCACACGTAGGCTGCGCTCGGGCTCTTCCCGTCGCCGCCATTGCCGAAGAACCGGAAGGGACGCTCGCTCGTGGCGCCCAACGAGAAGAGATCCCAAGTACCATCCGCCACTGCCAGTGGCGCCAGGGCCGAACCGTAGATGCTCCCCCCGAGAGCTCCGAATGGTCCGATGACCCCGTAGGCGATCGGTGCACTCCGCCACCATTCGCGTTTGCCGTCTGTGAACGACGCCCAGAACGTCGCCAACCCGTACCCTTCAACGAGGCCACACAAGGGGCTGAGCGGGGCGGATGCGAGCTCCACCGGGCCGTGGCTCAAACGCGCCGCCGTCCAGGCGGGTGACTCCGGCTCGCCCGCGACACCGGTGGCCTCGACGGCGCGGGCCGGCACCGCAGCGACACTGATGAAGGCAATGAACGCACCGGCAACGAACCCACTGTTCACTCTGCTCCCTCTCACCATCGCCCCCTTTCTCGTCTGGCAAATCATCGAGGACGTGCTCATCCCTCACCCCTTTTCTTGCCTCGTGAGCTTCGCGTCCTTCGTGGTTGCCTCTTTTTCTGCCGATCCTCGGGCGAGCGCAATCTCATGTCGACTTCACCCCTCTCACCGGCGCCAGCGTGCGTCGATGACCTGCGAGCAGTCGGAGAACCCCGGACAGCCGGAGAATCCCCACGTCAGGTTATACGGCGACGTCGCCGGGCTTCTCCCTAGGCGAGGGGCGCAAAACGTCACTCGGGCGTCGAACAGGTAACACCGCAAAGCGGAAGCCCGTTCAACTTCCGACGCACACGGCAACGAGTGCTTGTCGGCAGTTGACTTGCCGTCAGGCACGCTCGTTGCGTGGCCCACCGAGCCTTGATGACCGGATCGGCGTGGCGCAAGCCCTCGACGCAGTCGCGGCTCGCACCCTCCGGCTCGTGAACGCACGGAGGAAACGATGAAGCGAGTGGCGCTGATCCTGATGGCGATGGCCCCGCTGAGCACCCCGGCGAGCGGCGCCAGCGGCAACGTGCCCCCCGGTGCAGATCCTCGCCGATAACAGCGTGAAGGTCTTCGCGCGCGGCCCTCTCCTGCAGCCGCCCGCACTTCCTCTTTCGATGGATTCCCATCTCACCGTCCAGCTCGTCACCACCGGCGGCAGCTGCATCGAGAGCGTCTTCGACGCCGCCGACAGCCGGGTGATCGAGAACGACGCCGACGTGCTGCAGGTCCGCAACTGAGCGGCGCGTCACGCGCACCCGCTCAGCGCGACGTTGACCGCTTTCACCAGCTCGTCGACGGTGATCTGCGAGTCGCCGTTGGCGTCGAAGACAGGGCACTGCTCGATTTCAGCGTTGCCGAGGGCGATGTTGACCCCGCGGATCAGCTCGTCCACCGTGACGGCGTTGTCCTGATTGCAGTCACCGCTGCAACCCGCCGCCGGGGAAGGCGTGGGCACGGGCGTCGCGGTCGACGTCGGCGCGGTGGACAAGACGGTCAACAGGAAGCGCTTCGTGTGAACGTTTCCGGCCTGGTCGCCGAGAGCGATCTGGAAACAACCGCTGCCGAACGCCGCGGGCGTTCCCTCGATCACGCCCGACTCGCTCACGCTCAGCCCCGGGAAGCCGGTGCACGGTCCACTCGCCTCCGACCAGCTGAGCTCCCCGCTTCCGCCGCTGCCCTCGAGCTCGACCCGGTAGGTCTGATTGACCACGCCCACCGGCAGGTCGGCCGGTGTGAGAATGGTCGGCGGAATGGCCGTCGGATACAGGAAGCTCACCCCGTCGACGTCGTCGGCGCGCAGGCCGGCGCAGCGTCCATCGAAGTGGGCGAGGAAGTACATGGTCGCCTCCTCCAGATTGGGGTCCGTCTCGTTCGGGTCTTCCGACGAATGGCCGAGCCCCATCGCATGTCCGAGCTCGTGGGTGGCGACCTCAGCGAGATTGCACGCCGTCCACATCGCGCACCCTTCCCAACCGTCCGCCAGCGTCAGCTTCGCGCGCAGCGCGCGGCTGAACGTCGTACCGCCGAACACCTTGGTCTCCGTCGAGGTGCTGCAGAAGCCGCCGACGCCGAGTGTCCCCGAGCACGCCGTCGGAGGATCGATGTCACCGAACGGATCGTCGAACAACACCTTGTGCGCGCCTTGCTCGCACGGCGTCGACAGATCCGACGTCGGCCCGCCGTCGACCAGCCTGACGTTTGCCGACGCCACGTCGGTCCACGCACGCATGCCGTCGAGCACCACCTGAAGACCAGCGGCCGCACCGAGGATGGCGTCGCCTCTCTCGTCGATGGCGAACGCCAGCTCCTTCCCCTCGTCCACCTCGAAGAAGCGCCCCGGCCCCTGCAGCGTGAAGGCCCCACTGCCGTCCGGTCCGGCCCGCTCCGCGCCGCCTGCCGCGCCGAGGGCCAGCGCGGAGTCGCCGTAGCGGTCGACGGCGCGGCGGACCTCGTCGGCGAGCTCGCTCAGCGGGCGGCTGCCCCGCCACCGGGCAGCGCCGTTCAGAAGCAGCACGCCGGGCCCGAAGCTCTGCACCGCCTGCTCGATTCCTTGCTCGTCCGGCTCGATGCGGAACTTCCCGAGCGCCAGCTGCGTCGTATGAAAGGTGCCCCCTGCCCCCCTGCGGACGAAGACGGCGACCTTCTCGCCCTCACGGTAGCGCGGCGCGCCGAAGACGACCTCGCGCCGCTCTCCGATCGTGCCGCCCGGTTCCTCCAGCACGACCGAAGACGCGCCGCGCTCTCCTTTGAGAACATCGTCGACGCGCAGCCGGACGCGGGTGCGAATGCCGCTCGTAGGGCTCTCCACCGACCACACCTCGTCGACGCTGCCGACCACGACCGCTCCCGATTCGCGAGTCAGACTCTCGATGCTCATCGGCACGAACGTCGTCGCGTCGGCCTCGCCGCCCAGGGCGAAGGCGAGCGAGGCGACGCCGGCGATCGCCAGGACGTGCCGGTCACAGCGACGTCGCGATGGCTCCACTTCGCGTCGGAATGGATGCTCCATACGGCCCCCCTCCTGTCGGTTGCGGCGGTCCCTCGGGCCGGCGCGCCCTTTTGCTCGCACGACCGCTTGGCGCCCGTCAACCTCGCCCCGGCCCCTGCCGCCTTCTCGTCGAGTCCGCCGACAAAACGCGCGGGAGCCCGGGAATCTTCCGCGCAGGGACGCACCGTGGAAGGGAATCGGAACCGCAGCTCTCGACCTGTCCGCGATCTCAGCCGGACAACCGCACCGCCGCCCGCAGGCGCGGGCGCGCCAACAGCAGGAAGCCGGGGGCGAGCGCCAACAGCAGCACGGCGGATACGCCCCAGGCGGCCGAGATGCCGCCGGAGCGGGCGACCAACCCCAGCGACAGCAGGCCGAGCCCACCCCCCAGGGTGAACGCCATCGAGCGCACGGACAGGATCGTCGCGCGCAGATCGGACTCGACGTGCTCGTTCATCCAGCCCTGCAGGGCCGGTTCGCTCAGGCCGTAGACCGCTTGCAGGGTCAGAACGGCGAAGAGGTTCGGCGGGAACGCCAGCGACGCCGCCGCCAGCCCCAGCGTCACGCTGCGGCACAGGCAGGCGACGGCGAGGACGCGCTCGGGACGGAAGCGCGGCACCAGGCGAGGCAGCAGCGCGTTCCCCCCCATGGAGGCGAGCATGATCAGCACCCAGATCCAGCCGAGCATCCAGGTCTGCACACCGGCCAGTCCCTGAAGGCGCGCCGGCCAGTAGTGCCAGGCCGGCATGACCGCGAACGAGGCCGCGGCGGTGAGGCCGCACAGCGTCAGCAGCACCGGCGTCCGGGCGACGATGGCGAGGCCCTCGCCGCTCATCCGCGCCCATGAGCGCAGCACCCCACTCCGCCGCTGCGCGGAGCGCGGCGCTTCCCGCATCACCAGGGCAGCCACCAGTCCCGTCACGACGAAGCCGGCGGTTCCGCACAGCCACGGCCGGCTGATCTCGGCGTCCGCCGCGTACGCCCCAGCCAGACCGCTGGCCATCATGAGCGGAGCGGCGAGCATCTGGGCGCGAGCGAACATGCTCCCCGCCGGGCGATCGTCCCCCTCGGCCCGCCTGCCGTCGACCGCCCAGGCGTCCAGCGCGCCGGTCGCCAGCGTCGTGCCCAGCGCGTCGACGAACTCGGCGACGATGCAGTCCGAGAAGTCGCGGGCGCGCCAGTACATGGCGAAGGCAGTGGCTCGCAGCACGCAGCTCAACAGGAACGATACGCGGCGGCCGGCCAGGTCGGCCACCGCCCCCGTCGGCACCTCGAAGGCGAAGGCGCCGATCAGGTAGACGGCGAAGACGACGTTGATCTGAAAGAGATCGAGGCCGCGGCTGAGCAGAAAGATCGGGTACACCGGCGTGAGAAAGGCCCACGACCCGGCGTACAGAGCGTAGAGCAGATAGTACGTGCGTTCGGCGCGCGTCATCGTCGACCGCCCAGGCTATCGCCGATCGCCCGGCCCGCTCAACGCCGCCGCCTCCACGATCGTGGGGGCGCAGAAACACTGAATCACTGAATGAGCGGCTCGCTGAGGCGGAAGTAGAGCTCCCGCCTGGTGCCGCACAGAATGCACGCGACGGATGCCACGCGCAGCCGCTCGCCTTCGATCTCGACCGCCGCGTGCTCCTCGAGCTTGAGCGGGCCGCCGCAGAGCGGGCAGGGCTTCGCCACGGCGCGCAGATCGACGACCGGCGGGGAGGCGACGATCAGAGGCCGTTGCGGCGAGCCGCCCGCCTCCAGGCGCGCAAGCGCTTCCAGGTCGCGCACGAGCTTCTCGTGCACCCGCTCCCGCGCCCGGCGGACCAGCCGCCCCGGTCTTCTCTTCGGCGCCACGCCCTGCACAATGCGGCAGCGTACGGCGCGGGGCAAGCGTCACGGCCGCGGGCTGGATACGCGCCTTCCCCCGACCCATAATGCGCCGTGAAAGGCAGGGTCTCATGAGCGGAGGATCATTGTCCGAGAGCGGCGGGCCGCTCGCCGGTATGCGCGTGCTCGACTGTACGCACGTGATCGCCGGCGCGTGGTGCTCGATGTTGCTGGCCGACCTCGGTGCCGACGTCATCAAGATCGAGCCGCCGCGCGGCGAGGTGACGCGTTCCGGCATCGGGCCGTTTCGCGCCTACGACTTCATCAACCGCAACAAGCGCGCCATCGCCGTCGACATGGCGAAGCCCGAGGGCGCCGCCGCCCTGCGCCGGCTGGCGGCGTGGGCCGACGTGTGGGTGGAGAACTTCCGCCCCGGCGCCCTCGATCGCATGGGGCTCGGCTACGACGACCTGACGAAGGTCAACGCGTCGATCATCTACTGCTCGATCTCGGGCTTCGGCCACGACGGCCCGTACCGCGAGCGCGGCGGGCTCGATCTGGTCGCGCAGGCGATGAGCGGCATCATGAGCTTCGTCGGCGAGCCGGGCGGGAATCCCGTCTCCACCGCCGTGCCGATCTCCGATCTCAACGCCGGGACCTTCGGCGCCCTCGGCGTCGTGGCGGCGTGGGCGCACCGGCAGAAGAGCGGCGAGGGGCAGCGCGTCGAGACGACGCTGTTCGAGTCCGCCCTCGCCTACACCGTGTGGGAGGCGGGCCTCTACTTCACGCTCGGCGAGGTCGCGCGGCCGCGCGGTTCGGAGCACCGCCTGGCGTCGCCGTACGAGGCGCTGAAGACCGGCAACGGCTACGTCGTCGTGGGCGTCAACAACAAGCGGCTCTGGCGCCGCTTCTGCGAGGCGATCGAGCAGCCCGCCCTGCGCGACGATCCGCGCTTCGCCGACGGGCTCTCGCGGCTCGCCAATCGCGCCGAGCTGAAGGCCGCGATCGAGGCCCAGCTGGAGCGGAACACGACCGAGCACTGGCTGGAGCGGATGCTGGAGCGCGGCATCCCCTGCGGGCCGATCAACACCATCGACGAGGCCCTGGCCGACCCGCAGGTGAAGGCGCGCGGCCTGGTCGTGCGCATGGGCGGCCGCGACTTCATCGGCAGCCCGATCAAGATGTCGCGCACGCCGCCGGCCCTCCGGCGCGGGCCGGCGGAGATCGGCGAGCACAGCCGGGAGGTGTTGCGGGAAGCCGGCTTCGCCACCGAGGAGGTGGAGGCGCTCCTCGCCAGCGGCGCCGTCCTCCAGAGGGACGCAACCTGAACGAGACGCCGCCGGCTCAGCGATGCGCCCGCGAAGCCCCCTGACCTCGGCCGCCCCCGCCGGACGTCCCGCGGCTCGGCCCGCGCGGCGCGCCGTGCGGAACGCTCCTCATCTGCGGCCTGCCGATCCCCCTCGCGGCACCGCCGCCCTGGTTGCGTGCGGAGTACTGCGGCGGCGAGACGCGGCGGCTCGGCTGCTGCGATCGCCGCGGCGCAACGGCGGGGGCTTGGTACGCGCGGCGCGGCGCGAGGCGCGGCGCCGCCGCGTGCGGACGCTCCGGCCGCGCACTGCGCGACGGCCGGCGGGAATCGCTCGCCCGCGCACCGGGCATCGCCGGCGCGGCCGGCCGACCGACGCGCCGATCGACTCTCGGCGATGCGGCGTTCGGGCGGGTAGCGCGCGGTTGCCGTTCGACACCTCGCGGCCCAGAAGGCGACGAAGAGGGCGGCGCCGGGCGCTGCCAGCGCTTCGGCAGGCTCGCCTGGCGGCCGGGCGAGCCGTTGCCGCGAAGCTGACCGGAACGCGGCGCGGGTGCGACACGCGAACGCTGACGGGCGCCGCTCTCCCCTGCCGGGGCGCGCCGCGCTGACGGCGGCGGCCGACGGCCGGCCCGCGGAGCGGCCTCGAATGGCCCCCGCAACGCCAACCGGCCCGGAGCGCGCGACTCGGCCGCCCGCCCCCTCGCGATGCCGTCGCGTCCCGCGCGCGTCACCACCCGCCGCCCCCGCACCGCTTCAGGTGGACGCGCCGCGTGGCCCGACCGCGGGCTCAGACTGGCCGCGACCGGCCGCACCGGCAGCCGCCCGTGTACCGGCTGGAGCAGATGCGGACTCACGTCGCGCCAGCGGCCGGGGCGATAATGGCCGCGACCGAAGGCGTCCTCACGAGCAAAGCCCAGCGCGTGCGGTGTGTGCGCGTACCAATAGCGATGGATGTCGCCGGCGTGGATGGTCGTGCCGTAGCGAACCGCGACGCCGTTCACGTAGCGGGGACCGCCCCAGCCGCCCCACCAGGGGACGCCGACGAAGCCGGTACGCCCCCACCACGGCACCAGCGGCTCGCCCCAGCCGAGCGCGACCCAGCCGACAGCCGGTGCGCCCAGCCCGATTCCGATCGAGAACCCAGGGCCGCCGAAGAAGGCCACCACCGCCGGCGCGTAGACCGGGGCCACCAGCACCGGCCCAGGCGCCCATCCCCAGTAGTTGCGGACGCGCACCCAGCGCCCGTAGTGGCACGGCGCCCATCCCCACGGCGCGTCATCGATCCAGCTCCAGCCGTAGAACGCGTCCCAGATCCATCGCCCCGCCGTGTACGGCGCCCAGCTGGGCCCGACCCCGGCCGGAATCCAGACGGGTCCGTAGTCGGGCTCGACGTGCCAGGTACCGTTTCGATCGAGCGCGTCGAGGCCGTACACGTCCGACGAGACGTAGCGCGCACTGGCCGACGCGATGAGGCGATCAGTCCGGTCGTAGTTCCAGCGATCCCACGCGTCGAGGTCGGTAGCGGCGTAGGTCGCTACGCTCGGCCCTTCGGTGCCCCGCACCACCACCTGCTCACCCGATCCGAGATCGGTGCGACCGGCCGCCGCGGACGACATCGTCGCGCGGCCGCCGCGACGCGTGACGAAGGTCGTCGCGTCACCACTGACGTCGGCGCGGTAGTAGCCGTTCGCCTCGATCGTGAACGCCGCGTTGGGCGTATCGATCTCGATCGTATGTCCCGGCTCGAGGCTGCGGACATCGACCGCGGCGTGACCGGACTTGACCTCGAACTGAACGTAGTCGGGCTCGAGAGTGCTCAGCCCGATCTGTGTCTCGCCCCCCGCCCGCACGAACGCGCGCGCACCAATCTGCACCTCCACGCTGGCGCCGGCGGCCGTGTACAGGCCGTCGCCCGGCGCCAGAGGCGTGTTGACCTCGGCCGGGCTCCAGTCCTGCGCGCCCGGGCGCCAGAACGACACCTGGCCGTACGTGTAGCTGAGTCGCGGCGGCACCCGATCGACTGCCCGCGCCGCCACTTGCGACCCTTGCGGGGGCGGTGCCGCTTGCCCCGATGCCGCAACCGGCAACGCGACGGCGAGAAGGATCAGCGCGCCCGAAATCGGGCCCACCCAAGCCCGGTTCTTCCACCCGCAGGGACGCGCTCGCCCCCCAATACCGGATCCGGCGACATCAGACGTTCGTTTGGAGCCCATCGTTACACTCCCGGCGGCGCCGGCATGGGGCCGGCACCACATCTCTCTGGGCACTTCAACGCCTCTCGGGCCGTGAAGTTGCGGCGGGAGGCTCCGTCGGCCCGGAACGTTCTTCGTCGCCGGGCTTTGGCGCAGAAAGTCGAGCGATCTTCCACTCGTCATTCCCGCGAAAGCGAAAGCGGGAATCCATCGGACACCCCGCTACCTCCCCGCCTGGATGCCCGCTTTCGCGGGCATGACGGTTGCGCTACGCCGGTGGAGCGCGCTTTTTTTGCGCAAAGCCCATCGGAGCGCGCGTGACCCGGGCCGTGCTACGGCAGGTCGGCGAAAGTCTTGTGGGGTTCCTCGCTGCCGAAGTAGTGGTGCCACTCCGCCGACGTGAAGTTGCGACCGACGACGTCGTGCGCACAGGCAACCAGATCGCCGATGCGCAAGCTCCACAGACGCACCGTCCCGTCCTTGCTGCCGGTCGCCAGCCACTGGCCGTCGGGGCTGAACGCCAGCGTCGAGACGGCGTCCTGGTGGCCGCGCAAGCGAATCGCGCTCTCGGCGGGATTGTCGCCGGTCAGGTCCCACAAGCGCGCGACCCCGTCGTCGCTCGCCGTCGCCAGCCACTCGCCGTCGCGGCCGAACGCGACGGCGCGAACCGCCCCCCCGTGCCCGCTGAGGACCCATCGCGCGTTGGTCTTGCGGTTCCAGAGATGCGCCGTGCCGTGCTTCGTCCCAGCCGCCAGCCACTGGGCGTCAGGGCTGAACGCGACGGCTCGCGTCGCCTCCTCGATGTCGGGAACCACCGAACGCGGCGCCGCCGAGTCGCCGGCCGCCAGATCCCAGAGAAGGGCCGCGTGGTCGGTCGCGGTCGCCAGCCAACGGCCGTCCGGGCTGAAGGCGGCTCCCCAGACGGCGCCGCCGTCCTCCGGCAGATCCCGGGCGCTGTGCCCCGAGTCGCCGTCGTCGAGATTCCACAGCTGCACCGCGTTCGCTGCCGTCACCAGCCAGTGACTCTTCGGACCAAAGGCGACGGCGCGCACGCGGCCCGTCGCCACGGGCAGGTCTCGCGCCTCGTCGCCCGAGCTGCCGTGCTCTAGATCCCACAGGCGCGCCCCGGCACTCGTCCCGACCGCCAGCCAGCGGCCATCCGGGCTGAACGACACGGCCGACACCGAGCCCTTCTTCGCCGCCGCCAAGTCGCGGCTGTCACCTCCGTTGGCACCGAGACCCCACAAGCGGGCGGTTCCGTCCTCGTCCCCGGCTGCCAGCCAGCTGCCGTCGGGGCTGAAACTGATGGCTTGCACCGCACCGTGATGTCCCGACAGGACGCGAACTGCCGGGCTCGAGACGGCGCTGCCGTCCAGGGGCCACAGATCCCCTCCGGCCGCCAGCCAGCCCCCGTCGGGGCTGAACGCCACCGCGCGAACGCCGCGTTCGTCGCCGCGAACGATCACGGCGCTCTTGTCGGGATGAGCGTTTCCGAGATCCCACAGGCGGGCCGTCCCATCCATGCTTCCCGTCGCCAACCAGCCCCCGTCGCGGCTGAACGCCACCGCCCAGATGCGCTGCCGATGCCCGCGCAGGACGATGGGATGCTTCTCGAAATGATCGCTGTCGAGATCCCACAAGCGGGCGATCCGGTCGCTCGCCGTGACCAGCCAGCGTCCGTCGCGGCTGAACTCGAGCGATGCGACCCATCGCTCGTGGCCCTCCAAGACCAGCGGCGGAGTGCGGGTCGGATCGCCGGCGGCGAGATTCCACAGGTAGGCTCGTCCGCCCGCCACCCCCCCGGCCAGCCAGCGCCCGTCGCGACTGAACGCAACCGCCGTCATTCGAGTCGCTTGACCCGGTGCTCCGTTCTCGCCGTCCTCGCCGGCGGCGAGGCGCAGCGGCAGGCCCTCCTTGTCGATATCGCTCCCGGTCAGCTTCCACAGCCGCGAGCCGGCGACCAACCAATGGCCGTCGGGGCTGAACGCGACGGCTCGCAGCCACTGCTCGGACACGGCGATCTCCCGGCCGCTCCCCTCCGGCCGGTCGCTGGTCAGATCCCACAGGCGCGCCGCTCCGTCGGAGCTGCCGG
This sequence comes from uncultured bacterium, assembly GCA_963721115.1. Lineage (GTDB taxonomy): Bacteria > Desulfobacterota > Binatia > HRBIN30 > CADEER01 > CAVRIA01. Next base: position 905,051 of record CAVRIA010000004.1, on the reverse strand, counting down.
TGGCCAGCCAACGACCGTGCGGGTCGAAGGCGAGCGCGGTGATCATCGCCCCCTGATGACCGCCCAGGACGCGCCCCTTCATCGCGCCTCCTTCGCGCTCGAGATCCCACAGGCGCACCTTCCCATCCGAGCTCCCCGTGGCCAGCCAATGCCCGGCGGGACCAAGGGCGAGAGCCGAGATCAAGCCCTGCTCTTGCACCTCGCGATCCGGCCCGGCGAAGGCACCGCGCCCCACGCGGGCCGACAGACCCTCCGCCCCGAGGTCCCAGACCCGCACGGTTCCGTTCATGCCTCCGGTTGCCAGCCGGCGCCCGTCCTCGCTGAAGGCGGCCGCCCAGACCGGGTCTTCGTCGCGACTGAGGCGAAGCCGGCCGATCTCGAGCAACGAGTCGCGCAACGCCTGCTCCGCCCACCTCGTCGCTCGGCCGTCCGCCGCCGTCGCACGAATCGCCTCGACCGCCAGCAAGACCCGGTCTTCGGGATATCCGTCCGGAACCGCGGCCGACTGCGCGGCCAGGCGCTGCGCCGTCGCCATGCGGGCTATGCGCTCCGCCCGGCGCGTCTGCGACGACCGCCAAGACGCCGCCAGCGATCGCCGCCAGAAGCAGCACGGACATCAGGGCGACCGTCATCCGCGAGCGGCGCAGCTCGCGCCGCATCTCCTGCTCGCGCTCTTGCTGCAGGCGGCGCTCCGCCTGTAGCCGCTCCAGCGCCTCGCGTTCCTTCTCCCTGTGGTGTCGCGTGTCGCGGCTCTCGCGCACGACCGCGGCGAGCACGTCGTGGGTCAGCTCGAGGCGTTTCTGCCCGCCGCGTTCGTCGATGCGAATCAGTCGGCGTCTGACCAACTCGTCGATGTCGGCTTCGGCGAGGCCGGGCAGCTGCAAGGCGTTGTCGACGGCGACGCTGTCGCGGTAGCCGGACACCGTCAGCAGGCGATCCTCGACGAAGACGCGCGCCGCTTCCCCGAGGCCGCGCAGACAGCTCTCGTAGAAGTCGTGCAGGATCGTCGCCGAGTCCTCGGTCAGCAGGTCGGGCGTGATGCGCGACAGGCGGCGGTGGATTCGCCTGCCGTTGAGCTCGGCACACACCAGACTGAGCAGCGCCGGCTCGACGGTGACCTGTTCGACCGGCCGGTCCGGCTGACCCGAGACGAAGCCGACGATGCGGGTGGCCACCTCCTCGTCGAGCAGGCGCCCTCCCGCGCTCAGGACCGATTGCACGGCGCTGGGTCCCCTGAGCCGCTCGAGCCGCATGCGATTGTCGGCGGTCGAGGGAATCTGCAGGCGCAGGCCTTCCAGGTCGGGGAGGAAATCCTCGCGCAGGCTCAGAACGACCTTGCAGAGCTGCCGGTTGTAGACGTAGCGCGTCGCTTCCGCCGGAGCCTCGTCGAGCCGGCGCTTGAGCGCGGCCGACGGCCTGCCCTCGATGAGATCGCCCAGCTGATCGAGGAAGTGCTGGCCCCTGGCGCTCAGCGCGGCGCCTTCCGCGCCGAGCGTGAAGACCTCCTCGAACTGGTCGAAGACCAGAACCGGCATGACGATGCGGTTGTCCTTGCTCCACAGCTGCGCGTCGCGGCGATAAAAGTACTCCCACGGCGAGTCGCAGCCCTCGGCGGACGGGACCTCGACGTCGGCTTCGGCCGCCGCGCGCTCCACTTCGCGCACGATCTGGACGAAGGGATCCGCCGCCTCCGCCGCGTGGTCGATGCGGACATAGACGGGCAGAAGCCCTTCGCCGCGCAGAAGGGGGAAGACGCCGGCGCGCAGCAGCGACGTCTTGCCCAGGCCAGAGAGCCCGAAGAGGACGATGGCCGGCGCCCGCCGCACCATGGCGAGCAGAGCCGCGGCCTCGGCCTGGCGGCCGTGAAAATACGCCTGGTCCCCCTCCCCGAAGGCCTCGAGACCCGGCCACGGGTGCTCCGCATCGAGAGTCGAGGCTTTCGCGGCAACGTCCTCCCTCATGTCAAGCCGGCGAGTGCTTTCTGACGGGCGCGGAACAGCGATCGGAACTCCGTCACCAGCGCATCGCTCACGGCGTCGCCGTCGCGCAGGCGAAGCCACTGGACGCGTCTGAAGGGCTCCGGCACCGAGTCGTTCTCCGGACGCGTGTCGTCGATCGCCACCGGCGCGATGAACTTGGCGCCCTCCGGAAGCTGCGCCGCGACCAGTTGGGCGTGCTTCCACTCGAGCCGGAAGAAGCGCGGGCGCGGATCGCTCGTCTGCCGCGAGATGACCGGCGCGAAGACCGAGCATCCGTCGATGCGTCGCCGGATCTCGCGCTCGTAGGAGTCGCCGCTGTGCAGATCGCTCTCGTCGAACCACACCGGCAGTCGGGCGGCGCGCAGCGCGCGCGCGATCTCGCGAACGCGTTCGCGGTCCTCGCTGGCGTAGCTGAGAAAGATGGCCCCCGATTCCATGTCCGCGCCCTCGTCTTCCCCTCCCACAGGAGCCGACGGAGGCGCGGCCCGCGGCGCGTGCAGATCATTCCAGCGCTGGTGCAGCTCGCGCACGAACTCGGCGGCACCGCCGTCGCGGAACACCTTGGTGCGCGGGCTGAAATGCTGCAGGAACGTCAGCAGCGGCTGGCTCTGTTGGGCGCGCCGATCGGCGACGTAGTCCGTCTTGCCGCGCGCCATCCACAGGCGCTCGCGCTTGGCGATGCGCAGGAAGAAGCGCGCCAGCCACTCGGACAGACCGCTGCCGATGATCAGCAGGTGGCAGTTGTTGAGCTCGTCGAAGAGGAGGCGGGGGCGGCGGCTCTCGGACTGCAGGGAATGCACGAACTCCAGCGTGTCCTCCTCGGTCACCGCGAAGTCCGGAACGGCCGACAGCCTGCCGAGCAGGTGGTAGACCAGCGGCCGGCGCAGCTCCTCCATCGGGCAGGGAATGTCCTTCACCCGCTGCGGGGAGTACGACAACACCTCGGCGTCCGGCCGGCCGCCGAAGCGGACGCGGTCGATGGCCCGTTCCAGCAGCGAATCGAAGCTGGTGCTGACGAAGAGATGCAGCGGCTCGATGCTGGCGAGCTGAAGCAGCGGCTCGGGGATCTCGATCTCCTGATCGGACGGCATCACCGACTTGATGACCGTGTACACGTCCTCGATCTGACCGCCGCGCTCCAGATAGCGGCAGGCCACGACGTTCAGGTCGGTCGAGACCTCGACGCGCAGGCGCGCCGCAGCCCGGCGAGCGAGGTGCTCGTAGAGCAAGCCGTCGACGCCGTCGCAGTGCACCGCGAGGAGGTCCTGCCCGACGACCGGAATGACTCGGCCTTCATCGACGAGCTGTACGAGCTGTTCCCAGTATAGCTCGTCGCCGACACCGGCCGCGGCCGCCGCGTTCATCGATTGCATACCTCCAGTGACAGGGTGGACCAATCGCGAAGATGCTGCTCCGATACAGCATCGACCATACGAATTTCAAGCCCGTTCCATGTCTCGCCGGCTTCCCGACAAGCGCAATCCGCCACCGCATCGACTGGCCAGCGCTTCGGTCTATGTCGATTGGAAGAGCGATTCCGGCAGGCAACGCTCCAGCGCGGCGGCGCCGTCGAGACCCGGGATTCACCCGCCCACCAGCTCAATCGAGAGAACGCGTCGGCAGCTCAATTCTGCAGTCTCGAAGTCGCGGCCCTTTTCCTCGAGCGCCGTCCTCTGATACCCAAAGGCGGCACACGAAAAGGGGGAGTGAACAATGAGTCGATTCATCTACCTTCGCCGGATCGCCCGGGCACCGATCTTCCTCTTGCTGCTCGGCTCTCTCGTAGTCAGCGCCTGCGGCTCCGACAACGAGGGCAACGCCATCGCCACGGCGACTCCGACCGACACGGCCACCGCCGAGCCCACCGACACGGCCACCGTACCCCCGACCGACACGCCGACGGAGACCCCGACCGCGACCAGCACGCCGACCGAGGAGCCGACCGCGACGCCCACCAGCGCGATCCAGGAAGGGACTCTGATCGATCTCGCCGACGGCATGGTCCAGGGCGAGATCGACGGCGGAACGCGTCGGTTCTTCGGCATCCCCTTCGCCAAGCCGCCGCTCGGAGACCTTCGCTGGCGCCCGCCACAGCCGCCCGATCCCTGGACGGGAGTTCTGGAGGCGAATCAGATGAGTCTGCCGTGCGCCCAGGTCGCGGGTCTGACGACGCCCGCGAGCGACAACGAGGACTGCCTCTACCTCAACGTGTGGACGCCGAACCCGGCTCCGACCCATCCCCTTCCGGTGATGGTGTGGTTCCACGGCGGCGGGAACACCGGCGGCTCGACCGCGGACCAGGTACCGCTCGGCGTCGGCGGGCTGTTCTACGACGGGCGCGTCCTCGGCGAGACCCAGGACGTCGTGATCGTGACCACCAACTACCGGTTGAACATCTTCGGCTTCCTCAGCGATCCCGCGCTCGACGAGGAAGACGCCGCCTATCCCTACTCCGGCAACCAGGGTCTGCTCGATCAACGCGCCGCCCTCGAGTGGGTGCGCGACAACATCCCCGCCTTCGGCGGCGATGCGCAGAACGTCACCATCTTCGGCGAGAGCGCCGGGTCCTTCGACGTCTGCTTCCACGTCGCCTCGCCCCTCAGCCGCGGCCTGTTTCAACGCGCCATCAGCGAGAGCGGTGGCTGCACCACCCGACAGACGAGCAGGGAAGAGGCGCAGCAGAGGACCGCGTCCCTGATCGAAACCCTCGGCTGCGCCGATGCGGCGGACCCGCTCGCCTGCTTGCGGGAGCAGCCCGTCTCCGTCCTTCTGGCGAACGCCACCGGCTTCGACCCCATCGTCGACGGCGGATTCCTCCCCGACCAGCCGCGCACGCTCTACGACGAGGGCGACTTCGCCAAGGTGCCCTACATCCTCGGCTCCAACTCCGACGAAGGCACGCTCTTCTTCCTCGGCGTTCCGCCGGTCACGACCGAGGAGGAGTACCTGGCGGAGCTGCACGCGCGCTGGGGCGACCGAGCGGACCAGATCGCCGCAGTCTATCCCGCCAGCGACTACGACACCCCGAACGACGCGCTCGTGCGCGCCTTCGGCGACTCCATTCTCGTCTGCCCGACCTACGACTCGGCGCGCCGCGCCGCTGCCGGCGGCGCCGAGACCTACCTGTACAACTTCGCCCGGCCGGTGCTGGCGGACGTCCTCCCGTCCCTGGGTGCGACGCACGGCTCGGAGATCGCCTTCGTCTTCGGGTCAGCGACCTCCCCGTCGCCGGAGGACGAGGCGCTGGCCATGTCGATGCAGGGATACTGGACCCGCTTCGCGCGCACCGGCGATCCGAACGGCGACGACGCCCTGCCGTGGCCGCGCTACGACGACGCCAGCGACCAGCGCATCAACTTCGACGTCGACAACAGCGTGCTCACCCACTTCCGCCGCCAGCAGTGCGAGCTGTGGTGGAGCTTCTACGCGGAGGATTTCCAGTAGCGCCCCGTTGGTCGAGAGGGTCCTCGCACCGAGGATCGCTCGCAGGTCCGTGAGCGCCGGGAAGGAAGTCTCGATCAACGAAGGGCGCTTCGGATGAGAGCCGGCCCGCGAGCCCGCGAAAGCCACCACCGCCGTGTTGGCGAGCCGGGCGCCGTCAGGGCCGGGCGCCGAGGGCGTCGACAGCGGCGAGAGTCTCGGCGGGCAGCGGGCGCACGCGAAAGTTTCGTGTCACGTGGGTCCAGCGTACGATCCCGTTCGCGTCGATCAGCACGGAAGCAGAGAGCGCGATATCTCGACCGTCATGCCCGTCGGGATGGCGCAGCCCGTAGGCGTCGATCGTGTGCAGATCGGGATCGGAGAGGATCGGGAACTCGAGGCGCGCGTCCCGAACCAGTTGCGCATTGGTCTCGACCGGATCGACGACGATCCCGAAGATGCGACACCCCCGGCGATGGAACTCGTCCTGGCTCAGCTGCAGACCCTGCAGCTCCGACACGCAGAACGGTCACCAGTGGCCGCGATAGAAGACGAGAAGGACCGGCGCGCCACGCAGGTCGGAGAGTCGCACGGTGTTGCCGCTCTGGTCGAGCAGCGCGAAGTCCGGGGCGGAGGCGCCGAGCGCCGGGCCGGTCGCCGCTGGGACGACCGGGATGACGTAGAGCATCGCGGCGAAGAGAACCGCGAGCACGACGTCGACGCCGAGCAGCACCTTCGGTGTTCGGGCGGTGGGCGCGCGACGGATCGCCAGGATCGCCAGCCCCAGCCCCAGGGCGACCAGGATCCAATTCGGCACCGCGTCGTTGCGCACCGAGGGCAGCCAGGCCGCGAAACGAAAGACGACGACGAAGTAGCCGATCACGCCCGCGAGGACGAGGAGCAGGCTGACCACCGCGAGCCCCCGAAACCCCTGCCGCGCTGAGGCTTCCCTTGGCATCAAGGCGGACAGTACCTCCGAGCGTGCTGGCAATCAACCGAGTCTGCGCCACCTCACTTGGAGCGTCGCGGCGGGCGACCGCCGTTTCGGGCAGGACGGCATCGCCGTCCAACGCGCGCCCCCTGGCAAATTGCCGTGCGGACCGCTACACGCCCCCGATGGAGAGTTCCCTGCCCAATCCCTTCCGCATCAGCGCCGGAATGCACGCGCTGGCCAAGCTGTTGTTTCGGCTGACCGGTTGGAAGGTCGAGGGCGAAGTGCCTCGACCGGAGCGGTTCGTCATCATCGCCGCGCCGCACACCTCGAATTGGGACGCTTTCGTGATGTTGACGGCGGCGTACGTCTTCCGCGTCAAGCTGGCGTGGTTCATCAAGGACTCGGCCTTCTTCTTTCCGCTCGGGGCGCTGATCCGCCTCTTCGGCGGATTGCCGATCGATCGCTCCTCCCGCAACGACGTGGTCGCGCAGGCCGTGGCGCGCTTCGACGACGGCGAGCCGTTGATTCTGGCGGTGCCGCCCGAGGGCACGCGCAAGCACTCGCCGGCATGGAAGACCGGCTTCTACCATATCGCCCGTGGCGCCCGCGTCCCGATCGTCCTCGGCTACGTCGACTATCGCCGCCGCGTCGCCGGTCTGGGGCCGGCGTTCGCCCCGACCGGGGACATCGAGGCGGATTTCGAGGTATTCGAGGAATTCTACGCCGGAGTGACCCCGAAGCACCCGGAGCTGCGTGGGATGGTGGCAATCGAGCGCAGGCGCCGCGTGGCCTGAGCAGCCGGGGCGCAGCATCCGGCGGTAGGCAGAAGAAGACGTAGATCTCCGGAAACAGGGAGCATGGGGCTACTCGATCGCCCGCAGGTGTGTGTGCCAACGATCGACACGTCCCTGCCCGCTCATCGGGCACGCCACGCGCGTCGTAGTTGTGAACATTCTACCAGCGTGCTATTCTAAGTGTTCCTGCAGGCTGACGAGAACCCCACCATACGCTCTCGGTTTGGTGCTTCCCGATCAAGCACCCGGACATACCCGGTGTCGACAATGGTGTCGTCGATCGGGAGGCGCAGTCCCCCGAAGGCTGGCCGAAGCCCTGCACGAGGGCTTTTCCCCCACATGGTCGCGGCGGCGACCAAACCAGGAGTCGTATCATGGGACGAAAGCTCTACATTGGAAACCTCGCCTTCGAGGTGACGCAGAAGGATCTCGAAGATCTCTTCGCGCAGGCCGGCTCGTGCGAGTCCGCGGCGGTCATCACGGATCGCAACAGCGGGCAGTCACGCGGATTCGGGTTCGTCGAGATGAGCACCAACGCGGAAGCCCAGCGGGCCATTCAGCAATTTGACGGGCACGAGCTGCACGGTCGCGCCCTGAAGGTCAACGAAGCCCGCGAGCGCGAAGGCGGTGGCGGCGGCGGTGGCGGTGGCGGCAGAGGCCGCTTCAACCGCCGCTAGGGGCATCCGATCCGAGACTCGTCACCCGGGAGAGCGCGAAACGATCTCAATTCGCGGCTCCCGGGTAACGACTCTTTTCACCTTGCTTGCTGACGGCATTTTCGAGCGCTTCTTTCCCGAGGGACCGCGCCCGACGCCGTCTGGGAGAGCGCGTGTCCGACTACGACAATCTGCCACCGTCCAAACCCCGCCCACGCCGGCCGCCGAACGACCCCGTATTCTGCGTCGGTTGGCATGCCTTCGTGAATTGGCCGCAAGGCCAGGCACAGAACGGGCAGCCCGTTCCCATGATGGACGATGACGGGCGCCCGATGGGAAACGATCTCGCCGACGGCGACGAGGTCGAGATTCTCGCCTGGCGTCCAAAATCGCGCCAGGGATCGCTCTATCAGATCCTGCGGCTCACCGACGGCACGCAGTGGTGGCTGGCCGCCATCCATCTGCGCCGTCAGAGAGCCGCCAACGGACGCCGCGACGCCGCGACGCTCTGAGCCATGGCCGATTCACAAGCACGCGTCCGTCTGCGCCAGGAGCTCAACGCCCATCTGATCGAGCTCGGCTATTCGTGGCTTCGGCCGGCGAAGGCCGGCGCACCCGAGATCGTACGCATCAGTCCTCTTCGCGGGCGCATCGTCTACGGGATGACCGTCCTGCGCTCGGACCTCGAACGCAAGCACTGCCACGACCGCCTCGTCGCCTTCTCGCAACGCCGCACCCGCCACCGCAGCAGCATCCTCTTCTTCATCGGCGTTGAGCAGGCCGATCAGGCGGATCTCGAAGCACTGCTCGAGCGTCTCGAGATCCGCGGTAGCGCGCGCGGGGGACACGTACACGTCGTGCCGATCGGCACGGCGCAGAAGAAGACTCGCCCACGCGCGGCGGCTGCGTCTAGGTCCTGAGACCATCCGCGGCCGCCACGGCCGTGGATCCCCGCGCCCGCGTCTCACCGTCAACGGAGAGAAATTTAGACCTGGCGCGGTCAACCAATCCCCTACCCCATTCGTTACTGCGGCTATGCTGCACATGATTCTGCGGCAGGCCGACCTGACCCCGGAACAGCAAGATCGAGTGCACGGGATCATGGAATCCGATCACCAGACGCTACGCACCCTCTTCCAACAGCTGCAGGACGCCAACGATCAGTTGGCCGACAAGCTCTTCGCCCCGGGAACGGTGCAGCTGGCGGACCTGACGTCGCAGGTGCAGCAGATCACGCAGCTCCGCCAGCAGCTGATGGAACAGGGGATCAAGACCGCCCTCGCCATCCGCGCGGTGCTGACACCGCAGCAGCTGGCCAGGGTGGCGCAGATCAAGAGCCAGGTCGAAAAGCTGCAAGCCGAGATGCGGAATCTGCTGAAGGACGGACAATCATGTAGTGTCTTACAACTCGGTTTACGGACCGGCTGATGCAAGCTGCGACTGCCGAGCCGCCCCGTTCAAGCCAAACGGCTCGCCTGCAGGCTCGCCCTCCCGTTGTCCGATCTCGGTAAAGGCCTTTCTGAGAGACTACGCTAGTAGCCCCCACCAGCCCGCCCCGCGAGGGCAGGGGCCGCCGAGAGATCCTCGAGGAAAGAGAGGACCTCGTACGCCGACTGGGCATCGAGACGCTCGCTGCTGCAGATGAAGTCGCTGACTCGGGAGTCGTCCCACGCCAGCATGTCGATCAGGCAGGGATCGAAGATGACGTGTCGGCAGATGCGGTCCGGCTCGTGGTGGACCAGCAGGCTCGAGAAGGCGGCTCGCAAACGGTCGACCTCCTCGGCATCGAGGAGCCGCGCCGGACGGGGTCGGACGACCGCGCACTCGACCTCACCCACGATGCCGGGCAGGCATTCGTCGACGCCGGCAACCCCTTCCTCCAGCACTTCAAGGTCAAGCTCGTAGCGGTCGGCGGCTTGGCGCGAGATCGTCGCCGAGAAGACTCCGAGCGGTGGGCAGAAGCCGAGGCCCCCGTGGCGCGTCAGCTCGAAGTGAGCGAAGTCGGAGAAATTCTCCACCCGGCTGACCGGCAGGCAGCTGTCGAGAGCGCCGTCGACGGCGGCGACCAGCTCGTCGATCGAGACCTGGCCGTCCCCGTAGACGTCGAAGGCCGCACAGCTGCTCAGAGGCGCGGCGCCGATGGCGATCCGCACGCCGCTCACCAGCTCGTCGATGGTGATGCGATCGTCGCCGCTGCAGTCGCCGGCGCAGGAGAAGATGGCATCCTGGGTGAGCGAGAAAACCCCCGCGGAGGTTGCGGCGTGGAGGACGCGCGTATTGCGCGGATCGACGACGAGGTCGGCGACGCCCTCCCCGGCCAGCCCGGCCTCGAGCCGAGCCCATCGCGCCCCGCCATCCGTGCTCTTGAAGACGCCGTTCTCGCTGCCGGCGTACACCGTCGACGTCACCACGGGATCCGCAACGAGGCGCAGCACCGAGCCCAGGAGACCGGTGTTGCCTCCCGTCCACGTCCGCCCCGCGTCGGCACTGCGATAGACCGTTCCATCGATCACGACGTACACGACGCTCCGCGTGGCATTCCCGGCCGCGGTCAGCGCCCCTGCCGTGCCGAAACGGAAGCGCTCGACCGGGGACCACGTCGCGCCTCCGTTGGCGCTGCGCACGAGCATCTGGCGGTCGACGGCGTACACCACGTCCGTGTCGCGCGGATCGACGACGATGGCGGAGACCTCGTGGGAGTTGGACAGGCCCGTGGTGTTCCACTCCATGGCGCCGTCGACGGTCTTGAATACGCCGGACGGCAATGTACCCGACGGCCGGTACGTTCCGGCGTAGAGGATACGCCCGTCGCCAGGGTCGACGATCAGCGCCTGCACGTAGGTCGAACCGAATCCGTGGTTGGCCACGACCCATTTCTCGCCGCCGTCCCCGCTCCTCTGCACGCCGAAACTTCCGGCGGCGAAGAGAACGGTGGGAGGGCCGGCGGCCACCAGTGCGTCGATCGTCAGGAACGGCTCGTTGAGATTGGTCGGCGTCCAGCTCGCACCCGCATCGACGCTCTTGAAGACGCCTTCATCCGTTCCCGCGTAGAGCGTATCCGCGAGGGCGGGATCGACGGCGATGGCCGTCGCCTCGCGCCCCTGCGGCCCGCCGCTGCTCCAGTAGTTCGTACCGGCCGCCACAGCCCCGGCACTGCCGGTGATCGACAAAAACAGGACGAGCCCGAAGATGCCCGATCGTCCGGCCGCCCCTCCTCGAACCGATCCAGTCATTCTCCCCTCTCACGTACGTAGATGCATTGGTACGCGACAATGCTGGGCGTCTCGCCGCGATTCAGGCGCGTTCGCCCTCCCGCGCTCGCGCGGCGGTGTACTCCGAGTATACCCAGGCGAGGAAACGCTCCACGCCGCGCACGACGTGCTCGGTGCGCAGTGAGTGGAAGACTTCGAAGGCGTGCTGCGCGCCCGGGATTTCGGCATAGACCACCGGGGCGCGGGACTCTTCGCGCAACGCTTCGACGAAGCGGCGCGACTCGTCGACCGGCGCGAGGCTGTCGTGCGTGCCGTGGATGACGAAGAACGGAGGTGCCTGCGCGGACACGCGATCGACCGGCGAGGCCTTGCGGAATGCCTCCGGATCCACGGCAAAGCGCTTCTTCAGCACGAAGCGGCCGAGGAACTGCTCGAAGCCGTCGAAGTGCGCGTGCCGGAAGCGGTTCGCCAGGTCGTAGATGCCGTAGAAGGGAACGCAGGCGCGCACCGACGTGTCGACCTGCTCGAAACCCGGCTGATACTCGGGATCGTTGGCCGTCAGCGCAACGAGTGCGGACAGATGGCCGCCCGCCGAGCCGCCGGTGACCGCCAGGAAGTCCGGATCGCCGCCGTGTTCGGCGATGTGCTCGCGGATCCAGCGGATGGCGAGCTTCAGGTCGACGAGATGGTCGGGAAACGTCGCCCGCGGACTGAGCCGGTAGTTCGCCGCGACGCACACCCAGCCGCGGGCGGAAAGATGCGTCATCAGCGGCAGCGCCTGCTGGCGCTTGTTGCCGATCACCCACCCGCCGCCGTGCACCTGCAACAGCACCGGCGCCTGTGGCGCTCCATTGCGCGGAACGTACACGTCGAGAAGATGCCGGCGGCCGGCTCCGTCGGCATAGCGAAGGTCGCGACGGACGCTGACGCGTGGGTCGCCGAAGAAGAACGGCAGGAGCAGCCGCGAAGACCGCCCGCCGTCGGGCACCGAATGCACCTCCTCCTCCCACCCGGGACCGAGGCCGTCGGCGAGGGCTTTCTCGATCACCCCCTCGCTGCTGCGCGCAACCCGCACCAGCGCCAGGAGCGCCGCCCACGATCCGAAGGTGAGGAAGAGGCCTACCCAGCCTGGCCATGCCGCAAGGGCGCCCAGCCAGACGAAGATGATCGTGGCGCCGAGCTGCCAGGCGAAGTGATGCACCGCCAGCTCCGAGGTCAACCACCCGGCGAAGAAGCTCGGGACGATGAGAAGGTTCTGCGAGCGGCGCGGAAAGTAGGCGTTGAAGGTGAAGCCGGCGCCGACGACGGTGACGGCGAGGAAGAGCCATGGGATGGTCTCGGCCGGAGCATGATGCACACCCTGAGGAGCCTCTCTTTATCCTCGATCGGGTGGGATTCCCAACGGTAGTCACGATCAGCGGATCGATGACCAGCGTGAGCGAAGGAGGAAGCACCATCGAAGCTCGAGAGGACGGTTCGCGAAACGAGGAATGTGTTCTTTCCCGAGGACTGGCTGGCGGATTGTGGCGAACTGGCCTTGGTCTTGCTTTTGCCCTTCACCGTCGACCTCGACGCGGGTCTGACCACGGGCGCGGGCACCGGTTGTGTCCGCGGAGCGACTCTCGATCGACGGGAGGAGAAACACAAATGACACGGTCGAGCCGCGTACGCGACCTGTCGGCGAGCGCGGTGCAGCGACTCGCCGTAGAGGCCGAATGAAGCGTCTCGGCTCTCTGTGGATCGACGTCGTGCAGACGCTGCTGCGCGTCCTCCCCTTCCCGTGCCGGACCGGTCTGGTCCGGATCGGGAACCCGGGTCGCGACGCGCCGGTCCTGCTCACTTGCAACTTCAAGCTGACGGTGGAGCGCGTGAAGCGCGCCCTCGACGGGATCGACGCCTACCTCCTCGTCGCCAACAGCCGCGGCGTGAACGTGTGGTGTGCAGCGACGGGCGGACTGCTCGGCAATCACGAGGTCGTCTCGGTACTGAAGACGAGCGGCGTCGAAGACCTCGTCGACCACCGGCAGGTGATTCTGCCCCAGCTCGCCGCCACCGGGATCGAAGGGAAGGTCGTGCGCGAGAAGACGGGCTGGAGCGTGCTCTGGGGTCCCGTGCGCGCCGATGCGATTCCCGCCTTCCTGAGGGACGGGCTGACCGCGACGAAAGCGATGCGCACGGTGACCTTCCCCTGGACCGAACGCCTGGAGATGGCCGTGGCCTGGGCGTTCCCGATCTCGCTCCTGGCGCTCTTCCTGCTCCCGCTGTGGCTCGGGGGCGTGCTGCCGCTCGTCGGGCTGGCGTGGGCATCGTCGCTTCTGATCTTCTTGGGCTTTCCGCTCTACGAGCGGTACCTCCACGTGAAGGGTCGAAACGTCGGCTTCGTTCTGTTCGACTTCGGCGAACGAGGCCTTCCGCTGATCCTCTGGGCGCTCCTTCTGCTCGCCCTCTTCACCTATGGCGCGCGCGCCGGCGAGCTGTCCTGGGGCTTCGTCCTGCGCTGGGGCGTCGCCTCGCTCGCGGTCCTAATGATCCTGGCGCTCGACCTGACCGGAAGCACACCGGTCTACAAGAGCGGCCTGCACGCCGACCGGTTGCTCGAGATCGCTCTCGACGAGGAGAGATGCAAGGGAGCAGCTTTCTGCGAGCGCGTCTGTCCGAAGGACGTCTTCGAGATCGATCGCGAGCGGCGACTGGCGACGCTGTCGCGAGCGGAGCAGTGCGTCCAGTGCGGCGCCTGCGTCGTCCAGTGCCCCTTCGACGCGCTGTACTTTCGCGATCCGGGCGGAGGCATCGTCGAGCCCGACACCGTGCGCCGCTTCAAGCTCAACCTACTCGGCAGCCGCGCCGTGACAAGGCAACCTGCCGGCGAAGCCCGGTAGCGCAAGGACACCGCCGCAAGAGCCACCGACCAATCCATCGCGTCGAATCGCTGGACAGCAGCCCGTTGAAAGAGTCGAAACGCCCTTCGACAAGCATGTCCTGAGCAACGTCGAAGGGCTCAGGGCGAGCGGCAAGAGCCCTTGAGAGACAAGGGCCAAGCACCGCTCATGCTGAGCTTGTCGAAGCATGTCCGGGGTTTTTCAACGGGCTGATCGGCCCCCGGGCCCCATTCCCACGGACGATACGCGGGAAAGGAATCGGCGCGACCGGCTCATGAATCGCACGTGGTACGGCACTTGCTGATTCCCAGGGACGAGGAGGATTTTCCATGGCCCGGAAGACTGCGACGAAGTCGATCCAGAGCGCAATCGACGAAGGAGCGACGAGGGTGGAGGAGATCCACAAGTCGATCGCCGCGCTGCCCCTGAAGATTCTCGAGGAGAGCGACGCCCTGCGGAAACCGGCGCGGGAGGTGAGGCAGGTGCAGCAGCGCGCGATCGGGGCGGTCTACGATCTCATTCGGAAGGTCAACCACGAGGTCGGTTCCTACGCTTCGGACCTGCTGGCCGAAGCATCTGCGCCCAAGACCGTCCGTGCCGCGGCGCGGCCCAAGAAACGCTCGCGAATGGCCGCCGCACACGCTCACTGACCCTCGAGGAGGAGCCGGCGGCGCCGGAGAGCGAGGTGCGGCAGCGGCGCCGTCCGGCGAGCGCTCGCTGCGGCAACGGCGCCGCGCGCTCGGGCGCCTGCCCTCTTCGTCGCTCGATCACTCGGCGTAGAGGTTCGCCGCGTGCGTCAGCGATCGCGCACCCGCACCTCGATGGCCGCGATCTCGTCCAGCAGCACGAGTGCATCGAAGAACTCGCGGCCTTCGATTTCCGTGACCACCACGGCGTGATCACCGACCGAGCCGAGCTTGCCCTTGTAGGACTTGCCGTTCTTCAGAAGCAGCTCGACGCGCTTCCCCTTCTGCGCCAAGCGGCGCAGGTTGTCCCGGATGCTCTGCGCAGGCTCGAGAAGGCCGATCTCGGGCGGACGCCCCCAGGCGACGGAGCCGCCGAGCGCGAGCACCGCCACAAAGCCGATCGCCGCGATTCTGTTCGCTGACAATATCGTTCTCCTTCGATTCGGAGGCGGTGCACCGTTCTCGTCGTTGGAAACCCAATGGGTTCGACGACCGAGACGATTTGGCAGTCTCCCTACTTGCCGTAGCGCGACAGGGAGTTCATCTCGAACAAGTCGGGAGGAAACGTAATGTGCGAGTCGAAGCCCGACTTTGGGTTGGATTTGATCCCAGCCACCGTCGCCTGATTGCTTTTGATGTTCTCGGCGCACTGGAAAGCCATGTTCGAGCCCTGAATGAAGTCCACCTTTCCGTTCGGGCGCGTGACCGCCTTGGGAAGGAAGGCCATTACCTGGTACGTGTTCAGAAGCTCCCCCTGCCAGCCGAACTTTCGCACCCAGGACCCTTGGAAGGTGATCTTGTCGATGTAGAGGTCGAGCTTGCCGTACAGATAGTACTCGGTCCTTCGGCGTCCCCTCGATCACCCAATGGGGGCGTTTCGCCAATGCACCCGTCGCCGGCGCCCAGGCAACGCCCGTCCACTTGTCGCTCATGTATCCGATGAACGGCAGGTCCGGCCAATTGGCGCGCCAGCCCCCCTTGTCGAGCCAGACGGCGTCGCACTTTCCTTCCAGGCTGAGCGGGTCCACGAGGCGCAGCTGCTCCGTCTCGCCCTTCAGCGTCCAGGTGAAGTCCTCGGGCTTGCCGTCGAAGAACGGCCCGTCGTCCTCGCTCATGTCGGAGCCGAGAAACCCGTCCGAGCGATTGGCCGGGCTCACGGCGCGCACGCGCCGCAGCGCCGGCACGAACGCCCAGGTGGAGTCGCGTTTGTCCGGGTCGAGGTAGCGCCAGGTCAGCGACGCCGTGCCGTTCACGTCGGCAGGCGACCTGACCACGGTGAGGAACTGGACGCTGAAGTTCTGCGGATTCGGTGCCCGTTCGTCGGTGGGCACGCCGTCGTAGTAGCGAAAGCTCGACCTGAACGTCGGTGCGCCGCTGCAGCTTCGTGGCGCTGATCCAGTTGACCTGCGATTCGTTGATCGAGCTGCCGAAGTACCAGGTGCGGTAGAAGAAGTTCCAGAGGATCTTCGACGCCGCCTTGGGGTCGTTGGGATCGATGGTCGGGAACGGAAAGCCGATGATGTACTCCTGCTGCTTGCCGGTCGACTTTTCGATGATCTGCCCCAGGTTTCCGATCTCGAAGCGGCCCTCGTTGCTCTTCGTCCCGGCGGCGAAGTCGGTCGGCGTCTTGTAGGCGCCGATCGGCCAGTCGACGATCTTGTTGATGTACCCTCCCTCGCGATAGTGCTTGAGGATCTCGGGCGGCAACAGGCCCTCGGCCTTCTGCCAGTTGCTCTTGTCCAGAGTCTCTCCGGGCACCAAGGGGCTCGGATTGGGCGTCGGATCGGCGTAGCTGACGCCGGCGACGCAAGTGAAGACGGCCAGCAGGCAGGCGCCGCCGACGAGCTTTGAAATCATCAGTCCTCCGTACACTCTGAGTGGAATCACCTTCTCGGCCTCCTTCACCGAAAAGAGCTCGAGCTCCGCTTACGCGCCGTACGAGCCCTCGCCAACCGCATCTGCAACGTCCCCCGGAATCGCGTCGACTTTAGTCGTCCGGCTACCGACATGCCAAGAGAAATCTGCCGCCGGCCCACCGACGTGAGGAGAACGGGAGTTTGACATTTCCGCGATCTTCCCGACCATCCTTCCGAATCCCTCGGATGTCCAATGCCCCCGATCGACCTTCACCCAGCAGTACGGGGAAACTCCCATCGACGATGAGCATGAACGATCGCGCGTCGGAGCCAACCTCGACTCGGAAGCTGGGCATCAACGTCACGCCGCGGCGACCCGGCTTCGACTTCGAGGGCCTCGAGCACGAGGTGCCTCGCGCCTGGCACCCGGCCGGCATGGGACCGACCGCTTTTCTCGAGGCGCTCTCGGCAATGGCGCCAGTGGTGGAGGCCTTCTTCATCGACGACGCCCGCCGCTTGCTGCCGCGCGTCGCCGAAGAGGCGCGGCGCGCCGAAGGCGACGCCTTCCTTCGCCAGGAGGCCGCCCACGCCGGCATGCACGCGGCGTTCAACCGCCTGCTCATTCGGTGGGGCGTGCCGGTCGAGCCCATCGCCGATTCCGCGCTGCAATGGCTCGCCATCGTCGACTGGACATCGAGCGATCTCAGGAGCGCGGTCGCCATGGCGGGCGAGCATTTCCTCGGCGAGATCGGCAACGCGATTCTCTCGCGGCCGGCGCTCCTCCGCGGCGTCGACCCGCGCATCGCCCGCTTGTTCCGCTGGCACGGCTACGAAGAGGTGGAGCACAAGGCGGTGCTCTTCGACGTGTTCCACGCGGCGCGCGGCCACGGGCTCTACACCTACGCCGTCCGCATCGCGGGTCTGTGGATTGCCCTCATCCTCGTCGCCCTGGTTCTGCCATCGGTCTGTTACCGGATCCTCGCCAGCGCCGGTGCAGCGCACGACGTCCACGTCTGGCGGGAGCTCATCCGCTTCGTCTTCGGGCGCGGCGGGATGCTGCGCGGTGGCTGGCGCGCCATCACCGCCTATCATCGGCGCGACTTCCACCCGTGGCGGTACCTCGACAACCGGCACTTCCTGTCGGAGCTCCGCGACGCGATCGTCGATCCCGCATGGGAGCTCACGGCGCGCTGACCCCCAATGCGGCGGCGGGCCAGGGACTCTTTGTGCGAAGCCCTGACCGCGGTTCCGGGGCGGCACACCGGTCCCGTGCCTACCGCATCGAGCGGCGAACGACGCTACATCTCCGCCAGCAACGACTCGACGCGCTGGAAGACCGTCTGGAGTGTCTCCTCGTCGGGCAGAAGCGTCATGCGGAAGTGGTCGGTGTAGTCGACGTTGAAGGAAGAGCCGGGAACGACGAGGATGTGTTTCTCGTCGAGTAGTCGCATGGCGAAGGCATTGTCTTCGAATTCGGGCAACTCGTCTCTCTTGACGCGGACGAACGCGTACAGCGCGCCGCGTGGCGGCGTCAGACTGAGGTAGCGCGAGCGCGCCACGCCGTCGATTACGGCTTGTCGCTGTCGGCCCAGGCGGCCGCTCGGGGCCGTCAAGTCGCAGATGCTCTGCACGCCGCCGAGCGCCGTCTGCACGGCCCACTGCCCGGGCACGCTGGAGCACAAGCGCAGCGAGGCCAGCATCTCCAGGCAACTCAGGTATTCCGCCGCGTGATCGCGGCGACCGCTGAAAAACACCCAGCCGGTCCGGAAGCCGCAAGCGCGGTACACCTTGGAGAGACCGCCGAAGGTTGCGCACAGCGTGTGCTCGCACAGCGTCGCCGCCGGTGTATGCTTGGCGCCGTCGTACAGGACGCGATCGTAGATCTCGTCGGAGAAAATGGCGATCTTCTGTTCCTCTGCGAGACGAACGAGCGCAGCGACGACTTCAGGCGGGTACACGGCACCGGTGGGGTTGTTCGGATTGACCAGGACCAGGGCCTTGCACCTCGGGCCGACCAGGCTCGCCACCTCGTCGGGATCCGGGATGAAGTTCGCCGCCGGCCGGCACGGGTAGTAGACCGGTTTGCCGCCGGCGATGACCACCGCGGCGGTCCAGAGCGGATAGTCCGGCGCCGGCAGGAGCACCTCGTCGCCGGGTTCGAGCAGCGCTTCCATCGTCATCAGGATCAGCTCGGAGACGCCGTTGCCCATGAACACGTCGTCGGCGGTGACGCCGGCGATGCCGCGCGTCTGCGTGTCCATCACGACGGCCTCGCGGGCCGGGAAGATTCCCTTCTGATGGCAGTAGCCTTCCGCCTGCCCGAGGTTCTCGAGCAGCGCCAAGCGCAGCGTTTCCGGCGGCCGGAAACCGAACGCCGCCGGGTTGCCGATGTTCAACTTGATGATCTCGTAGCCCTTGCGCTCGAGCTCTTGGGCGTGCCGCGCAATCGCACCACGAATCTCGTAGCGGACGTGGGCCAGGTGACGCGCCGGCTGAAGATGCGGCAGGGTGGAGTCGTACTGCGCCATGCTACGGCCTTATGTGTCTCGGCACGATTGCGCAAGCAGGCGGGCTGTGCAGTCGTAACCGTCGAATGACGACACAAAATCGTGCTAGGGACAGGTCCGAACCACACTGAAGCGCAGCACGGCCCGGCCTCGACGTCGGGCGGTGGCGGTGCGGAAGGCCGCGGAAGGGGGATGTTGAGCGATATGAAGCTGCGCCGCCGAGACTTTCTCCGACTCGCCGCGATGGCTGGGGCCGGATCTCTGTTCCTGCCGAAGAAGAGGGTCGTGGCGCAATCCTCGCCGAGGATCACGCCGTTCGTCGACCCGCTGCCGATTCCCCCGGTCATTTCGCAGCCGCGCTCGATTCAGATCCACATGCGCGAGTTTCACCAGAAGCTGCACAGAGACCTGCCCCCCACCCGACTGTGGGGGTACCAGGGCCAGTACGTCGGCCCGACCTTCGAGGTGCGGCGCGGGTTCCCGGTGTCCGTGACCTGGCTGAACGAGTTGCCGGATCGACACTTCCTGCCGATCGATCACAGCATCCACGGGGCGGAAGCCAGCCTGCCCGACGTGCGCACGGTGGTCCACTTGCACGGCGCGAAGGTGCTCTCCGACAGCGATGGCTATCCGGAAGCATGGTTCACCAACGGCTTCGCGCAAACCGGCCCGACGTTTTCCCGCCATACGTCCTTCTATCCGAACGACCAGGCGGCGACGATGCTCTGGTACCATGATCACGCGTTGGGCATCACGCGCTTGAACGTCTACGCGGGTCTCGCCGGGCTGTACATCATCCGCGATGACGTCGAAGATGCCCTACCGATTCCCAAGGGAAAGTATGAAATCCCCCTGGTGTTCCAGGACCGTCTTTTCAACGCCGATGGGTCCCTGGACTACCCGGTGCAGGATGACGGCGTGATGCCGCCCATCCCCCCCCTCTGGATTCCCGAGTTCTTCGGCGACACGGCCCTGGTGAACGGGAAGGTCTTTCCGTTCCTCGAGGTCGAGCCGCGAAAGTACCGCTTTCGCCTGCTGAACGCGTGCAACGCCCGCTTCCTGCACATGACGCTGATGGACGCAGACGACGCGCAGCACCTGCTGCCCTTCCATCTGATCGGCACGGACCAGGGCTTCCTACCGGCGCCGGTCGTGGTGCAGGACATCTTGATCGGGAAGGCGGAGCGCTACGACGCGGTGATCGACTTCACGGGCCAGCAGGGCAAGTCCTTCACCCTGGGCAACGACGCTCCGGCGCCGTATCCGGGCGGCGGTGGGGTGGAGCTGCCCCAATTGATGCAATTCCGTGTCACGCTCCCGCTCTCCCAGCCGGATCAGCCGCTGCCGTCGCAACTGGTCCCCGTCGAGGCGCTGGACCCGTCCCGCGCCGATCGGACGCGTCAGCTCTTGTTGAGCGAGGAAGACGATCCCACCAGCGGCGACCCGATCGAGAGCATGCTCGGCACGGTTGCCGATGGAGCGTTGCACTGGAGCTCCCCCGTCACCGAGGATCCGCGCGCCGACTCTACCGAGGTGTGGGAGTTCTTCAACACGACCACCGACGCACACCCGATGCACGTTCACCTGGTGCGCTTCCAGGTGATCAACCGCCAGCAGTTCGATCTCAACCTCTACATGTCCACCGGGGAGGTGAAGCTCATCGGCGATCCTCAGGAGCCGGCCGCGGACGAACGCCTGGCATGGAAGGATACCGTCAAGGTCTACTCGGGTGACACCGACAGCGGGATCGGCAGCATCACCCGGATCATCCAAAAGTTCGAGCTGCCGCGCGGTGTCTGGATCCCGCGAGACGCAGCGCTTCCGTACGTCTGGCATTGTCACATCCTCGAGCACGAAGACAACGACATGATGCGGCCCTTCCACGTGTTGACCTGAGACCCTCGCGCGTCGCAATGAACGCCATGCCGCGTCTCACGCTCTGGTCGATCCTACTCACCGTGCTCGTTTCCCCGACGGCCGCCACGCTCGCGCAGAACGGCGCCCCATCTGCACCCGCCACGCCCGACGGCGCGCCGGCCGGCCATCACGTGCACGGCGCCCCTCACGGATTGCGGGCGGGCGGCGGCATGACCGGTGTGCCGCACGCGGCCGCCGCGGACGTCGCGTCACCGCAGGCCGTCGTTTCCGCCTACTACGCCTCGCTCTCCGGTCCGGCCGGACAGAAGCGCGACTGGAATCGCTTCCTGTCGCTGTTCTTTACCGGCGCGCGCCTGTTGCCCGCCGAGGGCAGAGGTCACAGCGGCACCATGCCGCACGTTTTCTCTCCGCAGACGTATCTGTTCAACGTCGAGCCCAACATGATGAAGGAGGGCTTCATCGAAACGGAGATTGCGCATCGCGACGCGGGCATCGGCAAGATCCTCCACGTCTTCAGCACCTACGAAGTCCGCCACGCCGCCGGCGAGGCGAAGCCCTTCGTCCGCGGCCTCAACAGCTTCCAGCTCTTCTTCGACGGGCAGCGCTGGTGGATCGTCAGCGTGATGTGGCAACCGGAGACCTCTCGGTTGAAGCTCCCCGACGAGTACCTGCGCTGCCCGCCCCGCACACCCGAGGAGTGAGGCAGGGGAGCCACGTCCTCGCCTCGCAGAGGCGCGCCCTCGTGGCAGTGCGAAAGGCGGCTCGCCGGCGGTGAGCTCGCCTCGGACCGGAATGCGCGCGACCTCGGTCAGCGCCACGCTCGGCGGCGCCAGAGGACGAGGAACAGGGGAGCGAAAAGCAGGACAGTGTCACTCGTTCCGCTCGTCGGAGTCGAACCGATGGAGCAGCCGGACCCTCCGCCTCCCCCGATGGGCTCACGTTCGAAGGCGAGGTTGTCGAAGCCGAAGCGCTCCGCGCTCGGGTCGAAAGAGATCAGAGCGCGGGCCACGGGCGCGCCCGTGTACGCGAACTGGCCTTCGCTGAAGGTGTCGCCCGGACGCGGCGACGTGTCGACGTCGGTGGCACCGAGCGACTGCTGACTCGCGTCGAAGAGCTCGACGGAGAAGCCCGGGGACATCGCTCTGATCGGTGTACAGAGAGACGCCGAAATCGAGCCTTGTCGTGGGCACATCGAAGTCGAGCGCCAGCACGCCGCCGGCGATGCCTTCGATGACCGGCTCCTGCGTGAAGTGCTGCTCGCCACCGTCACCGGTATCGTATTTCGCATCGGTGGACGCCGCGCCTCCGACCGTGAAGCCGAACGTCACTCCCTCGAGGCTCAGGCCATCGACGGGTCGTTTGGACACCTCGTCCATGGTCAACGTCACGGACGCGGCCGGCGCCCGGTCCGCGCCCATGCAGAGGAACAACGCCGCACACAATGCCACAATCCGCGCCATCGAACAGGAACCCGCTTCCGGCCTATGTATCTCACAACGGTGCTCACAGCGTCAAAGCTCACGTCCGGCGCCAGCCATCAAGGCCTTTGCGCGAGCCGAGCAGCCGGAGTCGGATCGCTTTCCGGAGGACTCGAAGACAGCGAACCCACCTCGACGTCGCGCCTCGGCGATCTGGCGCCAGAGGCGAGCCGCGTGGTCGTAGGTGACTCGAGCAACAGGTAGCTGTCCGGCCGCGTTGATTTTCTCGTCCCCGCGTGGTGACCCTGATTCCGCTCGATGGAGTCGGTCGTCACACGTATCGCCTCGGAGCTGGCTGTCCACGAGCGACAGGTCGAGGCTGCGGTGCGCCTGCTCGACGAGGGCGCCACGGTGCCGTTCGTCGCGCGGTACAGAAAGGAGGCGACCGGCGGGCTCGACGACACGCAGCTGCGCGCACTGGAGAAGCGCCTGGCCTATCTGCGCGAGCTGGACGACCGGCGCACCGCCGTCCTGCGCAGCATCGACGAGCAGGGAAAGCTGACCCCCGAGCTGCGCCAGGCGATTCTCGCCGCCGACACGCAGACGCGCCTCGAGGATCTCTACCTGCCGTTTCGCCCCAAGCGCCGCACCAAGGCGCAGATCGCTCGCGAGGCGGGACTGGCGCCTCTCGCCGAACGCCTGCTCGCCGACCCCAGCCTCGATCCCGAACGCGAGGCGGCCGCCTTCGTCGATTCCACCCGTGGCGTACCGGATGTGAAGGGGGCGCTCGAGGGCGCCCGCCAGATCCTCATGGAGGGTTTCGCCGAACACGCCGAGCTGGCCGGGGCGTTGCGCGATCTCCTGTGGGAGAAGGCGCACCTCACCTCCAAGGTGGAGAAGGGCAAGGAGCACGACGGGGCCAAGTTCTCCGACTATTTCGCCGCCGGCGAGCCGATCCGATCCATCCCGTCGCATCGCGCGCTGGCCCTCTTTCGCGGGCGCAACGAGGGCGTTCTACGGCTCGGTCTCGAGCTGGAAGAAGACGCCCGACTCGAGCGCGGCGCCCCGGGTCTCGCCGAGCGCACGATCGCACACCGCCTCGGCATCCAGGCGCGCGGCCGCGCCGCCGACCCCTGGCTCGCGGAGACGGTGCATCTCGCCTGGCGCGCCAAGCTCGCCCCGCGCCTCGAGGCCGATCTCTTCTCACGCCTGCGCGAGCGCGCAGAAGAGGAGGCGATCCGCGTCTTCGGCAACAACCTGCGCGACCTGCTGCTCGCCGCGCCGGCCGGACCGCGCGCCACCATGGGGCTCGATCCGGGGCTGCGCACCGGCGTGAAGGTTGCCGTGGCCGATGGCACCGGCAAACTGCTCGATACCGCGACGATCTACCCGCACCCGCCGCGCAACCAGTGGGACGAGGCGATCGCGACCCTGGCGGGGCTCGCCGCCCGTCACCGCGTCGAGCTGATCAGCATCGGCAACGGCACGGCGTCGCGCGAAACCGACCGGCTGGCGGGCGAGCTCGTCAGGCGCCATCCCGAGCTCGGCCTCGTCAAGATGATGGTCAGCGAGGCCGGCGCCTCGGTGTATTCGGCGTCCGAGCTCGCCGCGCACGAGTTTCCCGATCTGGACGTGTCGCTGCGCGGCGCGGTGTCGATCGCCCGCCGGTTGCAGGACCCGCTCGCCGAGCTGGTGAAGATCGAGCCCCGGGCGATCGGGGTCGGCCAGTACCAGCACGACGTCACCGAGAGCAAGCTCGCGCACGCGCTCGACGCGGTGGTGGAGGATTGCGTGAACGCCGTCGGGGTGGACGTCAACACCGCCTCGGCGCCCCTTCTCGCGCGCGTCTCCGGGCTCGGGCCCGTCCTGGCACGGAACGTCGTCGCTCACCGCGACGCGAGCGGGCCCTTCCGCAACCGGCGCTCGCTGCGCAAGGTGGCTCGGCTGGGGGCCAAGGCCTTCGAGCAGGCGGCGGGATTTTTGCGGGTCATGAACGGGGACGATCCGCTCGACGCCTCGGCGGTCCATCCGGAAGCCTATCCCGTGGTCGAGAAGATCGCGCGTCGGGCCGGCCGCCGCGTTCGAGAGCTGATCGGCGACAGCGCCTTCCTGCACGCGCTGCGCCCCGCCGACTTCAGCGACGAGACCTTCGGCGAGCCGACCGTGCGCGACATCCTGGTCGAGCTCGACAAACCCGGCCGCGATCCGCGCCCGGAGTTCAGGACCGCCGTCTTCAAGGAAGGCGTCGAGAGCCTGCAGGATCTTCACCAGGGCATGATCCTCGAAGGGGTCGTCACCAACGTGACCAACTTCGGCGCCTTCGTCGACATCGGCGTGCACCAGGACGGTCTCGTGCACATCTCGGCGATGGCGAACCGCTTCGTGCGCGACCCGCGCGAGGTGGTCAAGGCGGGCGACGTCGTGCGCGTGAAGGTGCTCGGGGTGGAGATCGAGCGGCGCCGCATCGCGCTCAGCATGCGCCTCGAGGATGCGGTAGCGCGGTCGCGTGACGGCCGCTGAGATCACCCCGCGTACGGAACATCCCCGTGCCCCCATTTCTCAAAATCTGACGCACGCGTCAGATTTATCTTGACCCGCCGCCCCGGGGCGAGTAAGAAAGATGACGCTGACGTCATCTTTTCCAAAGGAGGCGCTCATGGGACTCACCGACCTGGATGTCGACCTGGGCGAAGAGGAACGATCGATCCAAGGGGCGGTCCACAAGTTTGCGGCAGAGGTCATGCGCCCCGCTGGCCGGCACCTCGACCGCCTCGCCAATCCCGCCGATGTCATCGCCCGCAACTCGGTGCTGTGGGATGTCTTCGAGAAGTTCCGAGCCCTCGGGCTCGAAGCGGCGAACACCGATCCCGCCCTGGTTGGCACGGCCAAGCTGGCGCGCATCCAGGTGCTGGTGCAGGAGGAGCTCGGTTGGGGCGACGCCGGGTTGGCGATCAGTCTGGCGGTCGCCGGCTTCCCCGGGATGTTCGCGCGGATCGTCGGCCGTCCCGAGCTGATCGAACGCTTCGCCGCTCCCGACAGTCGCGAGATCGGCTGCTGGGCGATCACCGAGCCCAATCACGGCAGCGATGTGCTCGGCTTCAATCAATCCTTCTTCGGCGACGCGAAGATCCACGCCGACTGCATCGCGACCAAGGACGGCGACGACTACGTGATCCGCGGGCAGAAGGCAGCCTGGGTTTCGAACGGCACCATCGCGACGGTCGCCACGCTGTTCTGCACGCTCGACCCGTCGCACGGGCTGCGCGACGGCGGCGTCGCCCTGGTCCCCCTCGACCTCCCCGGAGTTTCGCGCGGCGCACCGCTCGACAAGCTCGGCCAGCGCGCGCTCAATCAGGGGGAGATCTTCTTCGACGATGTCCGCATTCCGGCTGCCTACATGATCGTCGGCGCCGAGGCGTACCAGATGGTCGTCGAGATGGTGCTCACCATGGCCAACGCCCACATGGGCATCACCTTCGTCGGCCTGGCGCGCGCCGCGCTCGAGCATTCGCTGGCCTACGCGCACGAGCGCATCCAGGGCGGCCAACCGATTGCTCGTCACCAGGCGGTCAAGATGAAGCTCTTCCGCATGTTCCAACAGACCGAAGCGGCCCGTTCCCTGGCGCGACGCGTCTTCGTGTACAACTCTACGCAGCAGCCGCCACTGCTCGAGTACTCGATCGCCTCGAAAACCTTCTGCACACAAGTCGCGTTCGACGTCGCGCACACGGCGGTTCAGGTCTTCGGCGGCAACGGCCTCAGCCGCGAGTATCCCGTCGAGAAGCTGCTGCGCGACGCGCGCGCATCGCTCATCGAAGACGGCTGCAACGACATGCTGTCGCTGGTCGGGGCCGACAAGCTCTGCTGATCGAGACCCGCACGCACCGCTGCATCGCGGCGGAAAGGAGAACTGCCATGGAACTGAGGGAAGTCATCGGCCGCCGCCGTTCGACCCGTTTCCTGCTGCCCTACAAGCCCGTGGAGCCCGAAAAGATCCAACGCATGTTCGAGGCGGCGCGCATCGCTTCGCACTGGGGCAACGTCCAGAGCTTGCGCGGCCTCGCGGTGTTCCGCGACGGCGCTCGTCAGGAAACCCTCGATGCGCTGCAAGCGCCGATCGCCGGCTACCAGATCCGCCTGGCCCCCGTCGTCATCGTCTGGTACCTCGAGACCGCTGCCGTCGACGAACAGTCCGACCGCCTCCGCGAGCTCCTCAAGGCCGGGGCGCTCGGCTTCGGCGCGGACAAGGAACAAGCTCTCGAGACCCAGCTCATCCCGATTTTCGACAGTCTCCGCGACTCGCTCAAACAACCCGGCCTCAACGAGGTCGATTGCGGTCAGGGCATCGCGCAGGCGACGCTCGTCGCGTTCGAGCAGGGCTTGGGAACGTGCTGCCTGGGTACGCCGTACGGCGAGCAGATTCGCCAGGGTCTCGGTCTGCCCGAGACCTGCCGCGTTCTCTTGCTGCAGACCGTCGGCTACCCGGCGGAAAGCCCCGAGGCGGGCGGCCAGCGGCCGCGTCAGCCCTTCGAGAAGATCTTCCAGATGAACGACTACAAGACCCCTTTCCCGCGATCGGCCGAGGTCGTCGAGGAGTTGAAGGGAGACAAGATGCTGCAAGACCCCGCGCCGATGCCCTGGCGCGAAGCCGAGCTCGAGTACCTCAAGAACGCGTTGGGCATCAAGGGGCACGGGTTGCTCTGAAGCCCCACCGCGATCGCAGAGATCGAGGAGGAATCCACCATGAGACAGAGCGCGATCATCGCCGGAGTCGGCATGACCCACTTCGGCAAACACATGGAGCTCGGGCTCAAAGCGATCGGTGCCGAGGCGGTGCGGCTGGCCGTCGCCGACGCCGGCATCCGACTCGCGGACATCGAGGTCGCCTACGTCGGCAATGCCGCCGCCGGTCTCGTGACCGGCCAGGAGTCCATTCGCGGACAGGTCATCCTGCGCTCGCTCGGCGTGGGCAAGATTCCGGTCGTCAACGTCGAGAACGCTTGCGCCAGCGGCTCGACCGCACTCCATCAGGCCGCAGCGATGATCACCGCCGGAGCCAACGACATCGCCCTCGCGCTCGGCGTGGAGAAGCTCTACTGCGAGGATCGCAAGAAGAGCTTCGCGGCCTTCTCCGGTGCCGTCGACGTCGAGCTCATGCAGGCGCTTCTGGACAGCCTGCAGAAGAGCGCGGCGTCCGGCGGCGCCCACGCCGGCGCAGCCGGGGCCGGCGAGAAGCGGTCGATGTTCATGGATATCTACGCCGCCGTCGCCCGCGCCCACATGCAGCGCTACGGCACCACCGCCGAGCAGTTCGCCATGGTCTCGGCGAAGAACTCGCTGCACGGGAGCATGAATCCGCGCGCTCAGTTCCAAGAGGTAATGACCGTCGAGCAGGTGCTTGCGGCACCGATGATCGCCGAGCCGCTGACGCGGCCGATGTGTTCGCCGATCGGCGACGGCGCGGCAGCCGTCATCCTGATGAGCCCCGCGAAGGCGCGCCAGCTCGGAATCGAGAAGCCCGTGCGCGTCGTGTCGACGGTGCTGGTTTCGGGCTGGGATCACGCCCCGGACGAAGATGGCGCCGGCGAGGTCAGCTCTCGGAAGGCCTACGAGGAGGCCGGCGTCGGGCCCTCCGACATCAGCGTGGTCGAGCTGCACGACGCTTCCGCCCCGGCCGAGATCCTGGCCTACGAATACTTGGGGCTGTGCCCGAAGGGCGAAGGCGGCCGCCTGGTAGAAGAGGGAGTCACCAAGCTCGGCGGCCGCCAACCGGTGAATACCTCGGGCGGCTTGCTGCGCAAGGGGCACCCCGTCGGCGCCACCGGTGTGGCGCAAATCGTCGAGCTCACCGAGCAATTGCAGGGACGTTCCGGGCCACGTCAGGTCGCCGGCGCCCGGGTTGGCCTGGCGCAGAACGGCGGCGGCAACATCGGCGTCGACGTGGCCGCCATGTGCGTTTCCATTCTGCAGGCCTGATTTCAGCAGCATCCCGACGAGGAGGGCGAACCATGCGCCAGCCGAGCCCGATGATTCTCGCCGACCTCATCCGCGAGAAGGCCGCCCGTCGGCCGGATTTTGCGGTCCTGACCTTCGAGCACCTCAGCCTCGACGACGAGGCGACGCCCGATGAAGTTCGCACCTACGCCGACTTGTCGCGCAATGCGGACCGCATCGCCGCCGCCCTGGTCGCCTACGGGATGCAGCGCGGCGATCGCTTCGCCCTGATGATGCGCAATCACCCCGAGTACGTGGAGACCATGATCGCCGCCTCGATCACCGGTTGCGTGATCGTGCCTCTCGATCCGCGCACGCGCGGCGACAAGCTCGCCTTCATGCTGCGCAACGCCGGCTGTCGCGGCATCGTCTGCGCCGACTATTGTCTCGGCTACGTCGGGCCGGTGCGCGGCCAGTGCCCCGATCTGCGTTGGACACTCGCTCTCGAGACCGGTGAAGGGATGCCCGCCGCCGCGGCGTCCTCCCCTGCGACCGATTCGCTGCGCGCCGTACTGGCCCGGCCTGCCGAGCCGATGGACATCCGCTTGCAGTCGGGTGCCGATCCCCTGCAGATCGTCTACACGTCGGGGACCACCGGCGACCCCAAGGGCGTCGTCTTTCCCAACGAGCGCATCGGCGTCATGGCGATGCTCGGCGTGCTGGCCGGATACACGTCCGACGACCGTCCGTACACCGGCCTGTCGCTGACACACGGCAACGCCCAGGCCGTGACTCTGGCGCCGTCGTTGATGATGGAGCTAGGCGCCGTTTTCAGCCGCAAGTTCACCAAGTCGCGCTTGTGGGACGTATGCCGGCATCACGGCTGCACGGTGTTCTCACTCCTCGGTGGCATGGCGACGGCGATCTACAGCGAGCCGCGGCGCCCGGATGACGCCGACAATCCGGTGCGCTTCGTCACCAGCGCCGGCATGCCGGCGGGAATCTGGGAGGCCTTCGAGAAGCGCTTCGACGTGCGCATTCTCGAATGGTACGCTGCCGTCGAAGGCGGCATGGCCATGAAACCGATCGGCGAGGGACCCATCGGCTCGTTCGGCAAAGCGGTGGCTGGGTCGGAGATGAAGATCCTCGACGACGAGGATCACGAATGCCCTCCGGGCCTGCTGGGCGAGATCTGTTCGCGACCGATCGGCGCCGAGGCCAGCGTCGAATACTACGGAGACGAGAAGGCCTCGGCGGAAAAAACACGCGGCGGCTGGCTGCGCAGCGGCGACATCGGCCATACCGACGAGAATGGCTGGTTCTTCTTCGACTTCCGCAAGGGCGGCGGCATCCGCCACAACGGCGACTTCATCAACCCTGGGTTCGTCGAGAAAGCCATCGCCGAGCATCCTTCCGTGAGCGACGTCTTCGTCTACGGCGTTCCCGCCGCTTCGGGCGCGCCCGGCGAAAAGGACGCGGTCGCGGCCGTGGTGCCGGTGAATCGCGACACCTTCGATCCGCAGGCCTTGCTGGCGGCGTGCCGCCAGTCGCTCGAGCCCAACTTCGTGCCTTCGTACATTCAGGTCGTCGACGAGATTCCGAAGACCGCCTCCGAGAAACCGCAGGAGCGCTTCCTCTACGCGGCGTTCGCAACCGACGCCGCCGGCGTGTTCAAGGACGGGAGCGCCGCATGAGCACGCCGCGTGCCGGATCGAAGCCGAGCAAGCGGCAGCTTCGCGCGCCGCGCTCGCCCACCTTTCGACGGCTTCGAGAGGCGCGGGTGCACGAAGCCGCCGGCGCCGCGAGCGACACGGCCGCCACGCCGCTCCGCAAACGCGAACGCAACGCCCTGCGCAATCGCAGCGCCATCTTGGCGGCGGGGCGCGAGGTGTTCAGCGAGCTGGGATACGGCGCCGCGACTATTCGCGACATCGTCCGGCGCACGCACTTGGCGTCCGGCACGTTCTACAACTACTTCTCCGACAAGCAATCGGTGCTGCAAGCAATCATCGAGGAGTTCACGCAACGCGTACGGGCACGCGTGCACGAGACCCGCATGGAAGCTCGCAGCACGGAAGAGCTGCTGCGTTCGTCGTTCCTGACCTGTTTCTCTCTCTACGCCGAGGAGAAGACGCTCATCGAGATGATGGCACGCAATGCCGGCGAGATGAGCTTGCTGCGAACAGGCACGATTCTCGAACCGGCCGTGGAGGAGTTGATCGCCGATCTGCGCGCCAAGGAGCGGGAAGGGATCCTCCCGCACCTCGACATCGAGCGCTTGGCGCGGGCGGCGGTGGCGCTTGCGGCCGAGCTCGGGTTGCACATGCTCGATCGCGAGCCATTCGATGTGGAGGGCACCACCGAGTTCGTCACTCGGCTCATGTTGGGTGGGATCGAGCGTCTGAGCGGCAGATCTCTGGGCGATGACGACGCTTGAGCCGCATCCTCTCGATCGGCCATCCGCCGGACCCCGCGATCCGTTCATGCCGAGCCAACCGACACCTTCGGCGCCATCCATTACGGTCGTGAGCGGTGGACTGGGCGGCGCCCGTCTGGCGCTCGTGCTGCAAGCCGTCGGGCTGGAGAGCCAGTGCTGTTTCGTGACCAACGTCGGCGACGACTGCGAAGCCGGCGGCCTGCTCGTGTGTCCCGACACCGACGCCGTGGTTTACGCGCTCGGCGGTGTCTTCGATGAAGAAAGAGGTTGGGGTGTCCGCGGCGACGTGTTCCCCACCGCGCCCGGAAGCGAATGGTTTCACGTCGGCTGCCGAGATCGCGAGACGCATGTGGCGCGCGATGTCATGCTGCGTGCGGGCCACTCGCTCACCGCTGCGACAGCCCGGCTGGCGCACGGCCTGGGAGTCGAGGCGCGCGCCCTGCCGGCAAGCGACGATCGGCTGCGAACCCGTGTGCATACGTCGCAGGGAGTGCTGGCTTGGCAAGAATGGCTGGTGCGAGAGCAAGCGAGCCCGCCGGTGTCGAAGATCGAATACCGCGGCATCGCAGACGCCCGCGCGACCCCCGAGGTGCGGCGAGCCATCGGGGAGGCATCGTTGTTGATCATTGCCGCTTCCAGCCCCGTGGCCTCCATCGGTCCGACCCTGGCACTGCCCGGGGTTGCCGACTTGATTCGCGCGCGTCGCCATCCGACCGTCGCCTTGAGCCCGGTCACACGCCGCCGCCCGTTGACGAACGATCGTGACGCGCGGCGCGCGGCGGCACGAGCCGCGCTCCTTTCTGCGGTTGGCATCGAGCACGACCCGGTGGCGATCGCCCGGTACTACGCCGGGCTCATCGACGCCTACGTACTCGACGAAGCCGACGCGGCCGATGGTGAAGCCGTCGCCCGCTTGGGAATCGAGCCGATCGTCGCGCCGCTCATCGACCGGGCCGGCGGCGGCCGTCTCGTTGCAAGCCTACTGGACCTACTCCCCCCGGGAATGCCGTCGGGGAGACGGCGCGCAGCAGGTCCAAGTCGGTAATCTCGCGGCGTTCGAAGTCCGAGCTTCGAAGAGAAGACCTGCAAGGGACGAGTCAGGTTGTCAGTTTCTGCGCCCTGGGTGAACGGTGCAAATGCCGCGAGGGCCGCGCCGCGGCGTTCGGGTGACCTCCGTCACGGGATCCGTCTGTCGGCTTCACTCCGCGTTCGACTCAGCGACACGAACGGCATCTCGTAACCGAACGCTCGCGGCCCGACGACGCGTAGCGCCTCCGCGGTGTTGTACAGCGGGGTGCTGGGCAGGCCGAGAATGTCTACCCGCAGCCCGGGCCGAACGACCTCGGTGGTGACCGGTACGCGGCTCTCCGTCTCGACGAGGGTGATCAGGTCGGGAACGGTGAGCACGACCTCTTCGTCGATGCGAAGGATCAGGTACTCGTTCTTGAAGTCGATGCACGCGCGCCGGCCGCGATCCGTGTCGATCCCCTCGATCCGCAGCGCACCCCAGTCGTGCGCGCCGCGAAAGCGCCGTTCGAGATCGACGATCTTGCCGCGAAAGAGCCGCTTGCCGCCCGCCGCGCCGAGAACTTTCTCGAAGGCATCGGCATTGCCCGTCCTCGCCTTCTCGACCGCGCGCCCGAGATCGAGGGCGAGCCTCATGGAGCCTCGTACGAGGGTTCTCGTCAACGAGGGGTGGTCGAACGTGGCGGTGAAGTAGATCCATCCTCCCTTGCGCGCGCAGTAGCGCCGGAAAACGCGCTCGAGAGCGACGCCGACGAACCGTCCCAGCCGTCCGGTTCCACCGAAGGAGGCGCCCGGAATCCCGAACGGCAACGAGCCGAGGCGCCAGAGCAGCCCGTGATCGTCGCTCATTGCGAACGGCAACCCGGGCCGCATACCGTAGATGAGAAACGTGCACATCTGGGCCTCGGGGAAAGCGCGCCCCATTCCGTCGCCGTCCACGAGCGGCAGCCGGTTGAGGGCGGCGAGCAGCAGGGGCAGCATCGATTGTGTCCCGCCGACCTCGACGGCCACGAACGCGGCGATGCGGTCGCCCAACGACCGCCGCACCGCTTCGAATCCCGCGCCGAGAGCGCGCAGGCTGGGCGGCTTCTCGATGCCCACCAGCGGCGCGCCCATGATCCCGGCGCTGACGGTGAGCCTGTCGGCCGCCATCTCGTCGAGATCGATCACGCGCACGGCGCCATGACGCTCGAGCAGATCCTGGGCAACGAGCCCCCCGTAGTATGGGCTTCCTCCGCCACCGCATGCCAGCACGCTCGAGCCGAGGGCGAGCGCGGGAACGTCCGCCGGCGTGATCTCGAAGCTCATGGCGCACCCAGATCGCCGACGGCCTTGGCACGTACGCGCAGCGCGTCGGAAGCGAGGTAGGTCAACGCCGCGTCCTCCAGCTCCACGGTGCGGATCGAGCCGGGCCGTGCACCCGCCTCGACGGCTCGCCGGTGCGCCTCACGCTCGGCCCGAGCGAGCGCCTCGGCGCGGGTGATCGTCGCCAGCGAGAACGTCAGGTCTACCTCGCCGCCCACCTGGGCGATCGCCGCGCCGTAGGCGTTGGCGACGCTCGCGTAGTCAGGCGCGACGACGTCGCGACCCAGCTCCGTGAAGACGTGCGCGACGAGCGCCGCGCCGCCGCCCACCAGCACCACCGGCAGCCGGGACCCGGTCCGATCGAAGCTCTCGAGCAGGCGGGACAACCGCGCCCGTAGATGTTCATCGACGCGCGCGATCAGGCCGGCATCGACATCGCGCGCGCGCTCCCGAGAGCCGATCTCGACCCGGCCCGCCGCCACGGCCACGTCGGTGAGCGTGAGGGTGCTGCCGCCGAAGACGATCGCCTCTTCGGCGAGCCGGAAGCCGACGCTCCTGGGCCCGACCGCGCCGCTGGCTGCGTCTACCAGGCTGCCGCCGCCGATGCCGACCGAGCACAGGTCGGGCATGCGGAAGTTGGTGCGCACGCCGGCCACGGCGAGGTCGAGGCCGGCGAGCTGAGGATAGCCGCCGCGGAGGACGCCCGCGTCGGTCGTCGTGCCGCCGACGTCGAACACGATGGCGTCCGAAAGCCCGGTCAGCATCGCCGCCCCGCGCAGGCTGTTCGTCGGCCCCGACGCGACCGTGAACACCGGCAGCTCCGCCGCCTGCTCGCCGCGCATCACCGTGCCGTCATTCTGGCTGATGAATAGCGCGGCCGGAACAGCGGCGCGATATGCCGCCACGGTACGTGTCGCGACGGCATGCAACATCGCGTTCAGCAACGTCGCGTTCTCGCGCTCGAGGATGCCGAAACGGCCGATTCGATGCGAGAGCGAGACGCCCAGGCCCGGATGAACCGCGCGCAGCCAGTCGGCCACGCACAGCTCGTCCTCGGGGTACGAGGTCCCGAACACCGCCGTGACGGCGGCCTGGCCGATTCCCGAGGACGCCAGCGCCGTGCCGGCCCGCTCGATCTCCCCGCGGTCGAGAGGCCGGATCGGACGGCCGTCGTACTCCCGGCCGCCGCGCACGAAGAACACCGGGTTGGCGACGGCCGCGCGCAGATCTCGCGGCCAGTCGATCATCGGAGGCAGCGACTCCGATACCGGCGCGCCGACACGAATCGCCGCCACGGTCTCGAGGTGGCGGCGCTCGACCAGTGCGTTGGTGAACGCCGTCGTGCCGACGTGAACACGATCGATCGGCTCCGTCCCGCGCACCTCGGCAAGCGCCGCCAGCAGGCCGCCCACGACATCGGCCGTGGTTGGCACCTTCGCCCAGGCCGCGACCCGGCCGGCCCTGAGCCGCACGGCATCCGTGTTGGTTCCGCCGACGTCGACGCCGATCACGTTCATGCGACACCTCGAACTCGAACGGGAAGGACGAGATGATCACCGCAGTGGAAGATCCTTCGCCGTTCGCTGCCTCGCACGATCACCTGGTGGAGCGCCCCCGGACAGTCGAGCCGAGGACCACGTATCATACACAGACAGATGGAGCATTCGTTGTAGATCTGTCAAGTGTCTTCCCACCCCCCCACCGCGCCCGTTGCGGCGGCGCCATCGGCCCCCAGAGGCGTCCGATCCGTCGGCACTCGTCCATGTGGCGCGCTGGTACTCGATCAGGGCCAGAATCGAGGTGTAGTCGGCGACGGTGTGAAGCCCGACGGGTCGAACCTCCCCCGCCGCCGGTCGCTCAGTCGGCGTTCTCCGGCGGGACCGGAGCGCTGCAGGGCTCGCCGCCGCAGACGTCCTCGACGGCGCCGTCTGGGTGCCAGAACTGGTCCTTCAGCTCTTGCACGGCGGGGATGTTGGGCGTGTCGTCGTGCGGGTCGTGGCCCTCGCGCGGCGGCTCGTTGCCGACCGGCGACGAGGGCGAGCCGGTATCCCACAGGAAGTACGCGGAGCCGGAGTACGGGTACTGCTCGATCGGGGTGAGGAAGAAACCCGGATCGCTCTCGGCCACGCGGCCGGCGGCGGCGATGGGGACATGGGCGGCGGCGCCGAGCGTAGCGGCTTCGACCCGCAGGCTGTATTCGGTGACCTGGTGGTCGCCCACGGCGCCGAGCAGCAACACGGTGTGCGCCGGCGTGTCGGGCAGCGGATTCGCCGTGACGTGATTGGCGTAACCGTCGGTATCGCCGCGGTCCCACAGCAACTGGGCCATCGCGATGCCGATGACGCGATCGTAGCGCTTCGGGTACTTGGGCTGCAGCACGAGCTGCAGGTACTCGTCGAAGTCCACGCTGCGATCGAGGAGCACGGCGTAGTTCATGCCCGCCTCGCCGAGCACGGCGCGGGTGAAGTCCTGCGCGACCGCGGTGAGTGCGCCGCCGAGGATGGCGCCCTGGCTGTTGCCGTCGAAGTAGAGCTCGTCGGTCTTCAACGCGGACTGCCCGCCGAAACGGAAGGCGTCGTCGGCGCTGAATCCCTGCGGATGCTTCATCAGCCGCCCCAGATACAGGAAGGCGAGGAACCCCTGCTGCATCCGGTCGGGAATGGCCGGGAACTGGGAGAGGTCGTTCAGTGCCGCAATCGCAGCGCCGACGTCTTCCCCGGCCATGCCGTACCAATCCGTGGCACAGTACGCGATGTCGTGGTTGGCGGACATCTTTCGGGTCAGATCGCCGTTGACCTCGCCGCGGCTGCCGAGCAGGCCGTGGCCGTACAGCGACATGCGTGCGGGAGTGTTCTCCGAGGCGGGAGGAAGGTTGCATGTGTAGTGCGCCGTGAACGTCCCCGGCTGCCGCTGCGGGCGCCCGGCCGCGTCGAGGACGAGCCGCCCGCCGGGCATCCCGTCGAGCGTCAGGTACAGCGGCAGCTCGAATGTGCCTTCGATGCGGCGTCGAACGAACTCGTTCGGATTCTCGGTGGTGGTGTCGACGGTGAAGGCCGGTGCCGCGTCGCCGAGGGCGGCGAAGGCGTCGTCGCGTATCGCGACCATGCGGCCGGTCAGGCTCTGGGTGCTGGCGATGGTGAAGTCCCACGCCGACTGCAGCTCGCCGCGCTGCACGCCGGCCGCAGCGAGATCGGCGAAGATGCGCTCCATCGAAGGCCGGCGGGCTTCGAACATGGCGTCGGTGGTCCGCTGCCCGTCGCGGTAGGCGACGAACTGCGGCGAGGGCGCGATGGGCTGGCCCGAGGCGTCGACGAGGTGGCGCAGCCCGACGACGATGCGGTGGCCGTCGGCGAAGTTGATCGCCGGATGGATCATCAGCAGCGGCGTCTCGCCCACATCGGCGAGGGCATCGAGCTCCGCCCAGAACGGATGGCGCTCTCCGGTCGTGGCATCGACCAACACGATCGGCGAATCCGCGTCGAGCGAACGCGACGCATCCGGCAGCCCCGGTAGATTCGACTGTGCGGCGTCGAGCCCGTCGATCCGAATCAACAAGGGCGAGCCGGGACTCCAACCATCGCCGCGGTTCTGGTCGGTGGGATCGACATGCACCCCGTCGGTGTTGGCCGGCAGCGACTCCGGGTCCAACGCCAACCGGCGTCCGGTGGCTGTCGCGGCATCCGCGACGGTGAAGTAGTCGTTGGGGAGCGGGAGCATACACGGCGCGGCGATCGGATCGCAGCGCGCCTCGGTGGCGGGATCGATGTCGAGCGCCGGGCAACCGTTCAAGGCAACGTAGACGGCGGCGATGATCTCGTCGATGCTGATCTCGCCGTTGTGATCGACGTCTCCCGCGATGCAGCGCGCCAGCGGCGCTGCGCCGAGCGCAATGCCGACCATGCTGACCAATTCATCGATCGTGACCGGCCCGTCGTTGCTGCAGTCTCCCGCGCACACGATCTGGGCCCTCGCCGGGGCCGAGAAGGAGGCGAGAAGCCAGCCGACGAGGACGAGCAAGACGGATGTGCGCGAATGACCCATTTCTCCCCGATACCCCAGCCTCGAGAACTTCGTCAACGTGAATTTCGCCGAAACGCGAGAAATCGGCCAGCCCATGGCCGAGCTATCGGACCTTCGTAGTCGCTGCCGCGATGCAACCGCCGGCGCACGCCAAGAGCTGGTGCACCCGTCCGTGCTGCAGGGTGACTCACAGCGCCGGCCACACTTCGCGCCATGGACGCAATTGCTCGTACTGCGCCGCGACCTGCAGCAGCAGGTCTTCGCGCAACCGTGGCGCCACCAGCTGCAAGCCGACCGGCAGACCTTCGTCATTGAAACCGGCGCGCAGCGAAACGGCCGGGTGGCCGGAGAAGTTGAACGGGTACGTGAAGCCGACGCTACCGCCCGGGGTCTCGAGCGGCAGGCCGTCGATCTCGAGCGGAAGCGGCCCCTCGGCGGCAAAAGCGACCGTCGTGGTCGTCGGTGTCGCGAGCAGATCGTAGTCCGCGAACAACGTGGCCAGATCGCGAACGAGCTGCGATCGCGTGCGATGCACGAGCGCCAGATCGTCGTGCCCCGTGTGCCGCGCCAGCTCCAACCCCGGCAGGTACCCGGGATCGAGCAGGCTCTCGTCCCTCAGGTGCGGCGTGATCGACTGCAGGTCCTCGGACGCCAACAGGCGCACCCAATCCAGGACCACGTCGGGAATGCGGAACGCGGCTTCCTCCACCCGGTGACCGGCGCCTTCGAGGGCGCGCAACGCCGCCTCGACCTCGCGTAGCACCTGCCGTTCGGCACGGGCATAGCCCAGCGTCGGGCTGTACGCGATGCGTAACGGCTGTACCGGACGATCGATCACGTCGCGGTACGCGTACCCCGGGTGTGGCAGCGAGAAGGGGTCGAGCGGATGCGGCCCGACGGTGACGTCCAACCACGCCGCGGCGTCACGCACGCTGCGCGTGAGCGGGCCGCTGACGATCGCCGCCGACGAGCGCAGCATCTCGTCCGGCCCCCAAGGGATGCGGCCCTGGCTCGGCTTCAGGCCAAAGAGGCCGGTGTACCCGGCGGGAATCCGCACCGAGCCGCCGCCGTCGGACGCCGTCGCCAGCGCCACCAGCCCGCCCGCAACGGCGCTACTCGATCCGCCGCTCGATCCGCCCGGCGTGCGTCCGAGCTTCCAGGGATTGTGCGTCGTCCCAAAGAGGCGGTTGGTGGTGAACGCGGTGTACCCGAACTCCGGGGTGTTCGTCTTGCCGATCACGATCGCACCGGCGCGCTTCAAGCGCTCCACTTGAATGGTATCGCTGCCTGGCGTGTGGTCTTTGAACAGCAACGAGCCGTGCGTGTTCGGCAAGCCCACCGTGTCCTCCAGATCCTTCACGCCCAGCGGCAAGCCGGCGAACGGACCGACGTCCTCGCCATGCGCCAGGCGCTCACCGACTGCCTGCGCCTCTTTCAGCAGGTGCTCCGGCGGCCGCATGCAGACGAAGGCGTTGAGGCGCGGGTTCACCGCCGCGATGCGGTCCAGCGTCGCGCGCATCAGCTCCACCGGTGACAGCTCACCCGCGCGAATCAGCGCGCTCAGCTCGACAGCAGACATGAAGGCAACATCAGTCATCGCGCAGCTCCTTCGTGAAGTGGCATCCCTCGTTCAGGACGAACTCTACACCGCGCACCAACGCGAGGGGAACAGCCGCCGAACCTCACGCCGCACCGTCGTCGCGCGTCGACTGGCCTGCGGCGAACGGCGACCTGCCATGAGTGTGCCATTCACCGCCAGGCTAGTGCCGCGAGGTCCCCGTTCGCCGCAGCAACAGTGCACCGAAGACCGCCGCGCTGCCGGCAAAGCCGACGGCGGCGAAGAAAAACAGATACGGCCGCCATGAATCGACCGGAGAGATCCCTTTGCGGGCGCGGCGCACGGCGCCGGCGAGAGAGCGCGCAGAGAAATTGACACCGAAGAGATAGCTCGCCAGCCGCCGGTCCGGCGCCAGTACCGCCACCAGGTTGGGGTGATCGAAGTCTCCGTCCGCGGTGCTGATGGTGCGGAAGTCCAGGCTGCGCAGCGTCCGCTGCAGCGACAGCGGATCGCGCGCCCGCAGCGTCAGCCAGCTCGGGGGCAGATGCATGCGGGCACGGAACTGGCGCAGCCGTTCGTCGGTCTCCTTCGGATCGAAGGAGAAGCTGAGGATGCGATACTCGGAAGGCGACAGTCCGGATCGATCCAGGGCGCGGCGCAGGCCGGCCGTCAGCGCCGAGCAGGTATGCGGGCAGCGGGTGTACACCGGGCTGACGATCCACGGCCGCGGATCCCGCTGCAGCTCGGCGCTCGTCACCAGCGATGCAAGCGGGCGCCCGTTCTCGTCGGCGAACCCATCGAAGGGGACGCGGTTGCCCACGGCGCGCGAGGGATCGGGCGGCAGCAGGGTCCCCGCCATCGCCGCCGACGACAGGGCGAGCGAGGCGAGCAGTGTCCAGGTGAGGCACCGCACGAGACTACCGCTGCGGGGCGACGGGGCTGGACGGCTCATACGCCGGCACCGCCTGCGTCGGGCCGGTGACCACCTCGTAGATCGGTGGAATGTAGGCGATCGCGAGCAGCACCACGGCGGCGATCACCCATGGCCGGAAGTCGAGGACGAAGCGCCCGTCGCCGTCGTGGAGGGCCTCGGAGGTCGGCAGCTCCAGCACCGGCTCGCGCTCCTTCTTCCCCAGCAATGTGGCGAAGAAGACGGCGAAGAAGAACACCATCGCCAGAGTCATGATCACGCCGCCGAGCAGGCCGACGTGCGACCAGATCAGCCAGCTGGGGTGATAGAGCGGCGAGGCGGGATTGGCGTAGGTGGGTCCGAGGTTCGTGCGCCGCGGCGCGCCGAGCAGCCCGGAGACGGAGAGGCCGGTGGAGAACACCAGGATTCCCGCCGTCCACAGATACGGAACCCACAGGTTGAGCGTCGGAAATCGCACGCGTTTGCCGGTCAGCTGCGCCACCAGGAAAACCGACATGCCGAGAAAGGCCAGAAAGGCCGGCCCGCCGAGCGTGGTGTGGAAATGGGCGGGAACCCAGGCGGTGTTGTGGACGACGTTGTTCATCGTCGTCGACGAGTTGATGATCCCGGTGATGCCCCCGAAGAAGAAGAGGACCAGGCCGGTGAACAGGTAGGCGAACAGGTAGCGATCGCGGTCGAGGTACGGCAGCTTGGCCCACCACGAGAACAGGCCGGAGCCGCCGCGCCGGCGCGCCGCATCCTCGAGCGAGGCGAACATGGTGAAGGCGGTGATGAAGCTGGGGATGGCGACCCCGAAGGTGAGCGCCCCGTGCAGCCATTTGAAGCTGCTGGAGATCCCGGGGTCGGCAAACTGGTGGTGCAGGCCGACCGGAGCGGAGAGAACGATGAAGAGCAGGAACACCAGCCGACCGGCGTCGTCGGAGTAGAGCTTGCCGCCGGCGAGCCCCGGCAACATCACGTAGTACATCACGTACGAGGGCAGCAGCCAGAAGTAGACGAGCGGGTGGCCGAAGAACCAGAAGAGGGTTCGCGCCAGCATCACGTCGACGGTGGTGGTCCAGCCGAGCGACCACGGGATCAGCAGGACGATCACCTCGTAGGCCAGCGGCAGGGTGGCGATCAGCCAGACGGTGAAGGTGGCGAGCATGCCGACCACGCCCATCGGCGTCTTCTCTCCGGGATGCTCGCGGCGCCAGCGGAGATATGCCGGGATCCACTGGAAGAAGGGAATCCACGACCCCACCACCAGCAACGCCGCGCCGATGTAGAAGAGCGGGTTGGCGCGCAGTGGCGGATAGAACGTGTAGAGCACCGAGGCGGTGCCGTCGAGCATGGCAAAGGCGGCCATCAGCGTGCCGCCGAGCATCAGGCCGAAGCCCAGCCAGGTGACTCGCGCGTCGAACGTGCAGCGCAGGAAGTAGGCGACCACCACGTAGCCGAAGGCGACCTCGAAGAAGGTCGTGTAGACGAGGGCGTCGATGACACCGTGCAGCGTGAGTCCCTGATAGTACTCGAGGCCGAGGAAGGAGCCCGAGCGGATGATACCGGCGCGGTACAGCACCTGGAGCAGGCCGTTGTAAATCCCGAGGACGAGCAGCACCGTCGGGATGATGATCAGCAGCAGGACCACCGCCCGGTGCGTGCCGTCGAGGGTCGGACTTCGTTCGCGAGTTGCTGACTGCATCGAGATGCTCTCCGCAACCGACCCGGTCAGGACAGGGTCTTGATGTAGGCGACCAACGCCTTCACCTCTTCGTCGGTGAGCGGCAGCTCCGGCATGAGCGGCTGAAATCGCTTGACGATGTGCTTGTTCGGGCTCGCGGATCTCCTCCGCCAGGTGCGCCTCGTCGGCGAGCATCTTGGATCCGTCCTCCATCTCGCGTCTCGTGGCCGTACAGGCCCTTCATCGTCGGGCCGACGCCAGGGGAGCCGTCGACCGTGTGGCAGCCACTGCATCCCTTGGCCTCGAACAGCTTCTCGCCGAGCTCCGCGGCCGAGCTCGGCACCGCGCCGCTCGCTGCTGTCGCGGTCGGCGGCGGCACCACGGCGCCGCTGACGATGACGAACTTCCCCATCATGTTCTGATGTCCGAGGCCGCAGTACTCGTGACAGATCACCGGATACTCCCCTTCATGATCGAAGCGCACCCGTGCCGAATTGACGGCACCCGGCACCGCCATGAGGTTCACGCCCGTGTGCTCGATGTACATTCCGTGGGTGACGTCGAGAGCGCTCAAATAGAGCTCGACGTCGGCGCCCGGTGGGAGGCGCACCTCCGGCGGGTCGAAGGCCCACATCTTGGCCACCATGTGCACCTCGTAGTGATTGTCCCCCTTGTCGATCACCTGGCCCCGCTCGAAGGGCGCGACGTCGGTGACGCAGGTCGGCAGCGAGATGCCGAGGCCGGCGGTGGAGTACAGCAGCGCCCCGAAGAACAGCGCCATCAGAAGACCCGCGATGAGGAGAGCGATGTTTTCGGCTCGATCCACGCGACGCCTTGCGACTCAACCCCGCTGGGCCATGATGAAGTAGAGGACGGACCAGAGGACGACGTAGAAGGCGATCATCGCCACGAACGTGGCGATCGCGCCTTTCGGAAAGAACGATTCGTCTTCGTCTTGCAGCGCCATTACGTACAAGCTCCTCGATCGACCGCTCGCGGGACGAAACCCCCGCCGCATGCTGCGCCCGGCCTTGTAGCGGATTGCGGAGATGTTTTCCACGATTCCGTCACGATTGAGGATGACTCGTGCCCCGATTTGACATTCCTCCACCGGGCAGTCTTCCAGCAATCTCGCAACGTCCCCGCCTTCGGCCCGCGCGATTTGCATCGGCCTTGCGGTCCCGATGTGCCAGATCGCCGAGCGCGGCCGAGTTTACCGAACGCGGGCCGTGTTTGGAGCCCCTAGATCGAGGCGCGGCGCGGTCGCCATGTTCGTCTTGTACATCGGCCGGACGAGGGGTACGTTCGAGGCACGGGGGGGTGATACGATGCCACAGCGCGGTTTCGGAGCACTGCTGACCGTGTGTCTCCTGCTCGCGGCTCGCCTCGTCGGAGCGCAGTGCACAAGCCGAGCGGACGCGAGGCTCGTGCTGAAGAGCGCGAAGCGAGCCGTGGCGTGTAACTACAAACGCCTGCGCA
This sequence comes from uncultured bacterium, assembly GCA_963721115.1. Taxonomy (GTDB): domain Bacteria; phylum Desulfobacterota; class Binatia; order HRBIN30; family CADEER01; genus CAVRIA01. The sequence goes on along the minus strand of CAVRIA010000004.1, from coordinate 862,479 downwards.
AGGGGCCTGGACAGACGTGCAGCGTCACGGCGTCGCCGTCCTGCGCCGGCACGCTGGTAGCCGATGCGGTGGCGCTGGCCTACGGCGCGAACGACCCGCCGGCAGCACCCGTCGACCGACACGTCCTGCGGGACCAGCTGCGCTGTCAGAAGTACATCGGCAAGGCGATTGCGATCTTCGTCGGAAAGAAGCTCGAGTATCTCACCAGGGGCATCACGCCCGCCGACGCCGAAGCGAAAGCGCGCAAGCGGCTCGACAAGCTTCCCGACAAGTGCGCCGTCACCGTCGCGCAGGATGTCGGCGGCGTCATCCTCCCCGACGTCGGCAAGCAGTGCGACGCGGCCGTCGGCGCACCGGGTACGGCGGTCGATCCCGCGAGCCTGCGCGACGCGCTGGTCACGCTGCTGGACACGTGGGTGGATCGGGTCGGGCCGAACGCCGCTCCACTGCGGCCCAACATCGTCATGATCCTCACCGACGACCAGCGGTTCGATACGATCGGGCTCACCCACTCGATCGACGGCGTGACGCCGGTCATGCCGAACGTCCTGAACGAGCTGGCCAATCAGGGCGTGACATTCCAGAACGGCTTCGTGACGACCGCCCTCTGCGCACCCAGCCGGGCGAGCCTGCTCGCGGCCGAGTACTCCCATACGACCGGCGTGCACGACAACAAAGGCGCCGATGGGGGTTTCAGCGCCTTCGACGACACTTCGACGGTGGCGGTGTGGCTGCAGGCCGCCGGATACCACACCGGTTTCTACGGCAAGTACATCAACGGCTACAAGGCGGCCGCGCCGTACACCCCACCGGGCTGGGACGAGTGGCACGCCTTCGAGAACGTCGCCTACTTCAACTACACCCTGGACGAGAACGGCGTCGAGGTCGCTTTCGGCGCCGCCGACACCGACTACTCGACCGACGTGCTGCGCGACCGGGCGGTGCAGTTCATCCACGACTCCGCCGGCGCCACTCCCTTCTTCCTCTACTTCGCTCCGAAGGCGCCGCACGGACCGGCCACCCCGGCGCCCCGCCACGCCGGATCGTTCAGCGGCATCCCTCCTTGGCGGCCGCCCAATTACAACGAGGCCGACGTGACCGACAAGCCGGCGTGGTTGCAGGCGATCGCGCCGTGGGACGCCAGCACGATGGCCACGCACGACACCTTCAACCAGATGCAGCTGGAATGCCTGCAGGCGGTGGACGAAGCGGTCGAGGCCATCATGCAGGCGCTGCGCGACACCGGGCAGGACCGGAACACGCTCGTCATGTTCGCTTCCGACAACGGCTACTCGTGGGGGTCGCATCGCTGGGAGCCGAAGCAGTGCCCGTACGAGGAGTGCATGCGCGTGCCGCTGATCATCCGCTATCCCGCCCTGGCTCCCCTGCCGCGCGTCGAGAGCGGATTCGGTCTGAACATCGACTACGGCGAAACCTTTGCCGAGCTGGCGGGCGCGGTTCCCGACCCGGGTGTCGATGGACGCAGCATGGTGCGGCTCATCGACGGCACCGAGCCCGCCTGGCGGAACGATTTCCTCGAGGAACACTGGAGCGGCAAGATTCCGGACCTGGCCCAGGTGCGCGGGGTCATCGTGGAAGTACACGGAATACCTGACCGGCGAGAACGAGCTCTACGACGAGACGGCCGATCCCTCCGAGTTGACCAACGTGGTAACCGATCCGGTCAACGCCTCAGTAGTGTCCGACCTTGCGGCGCGGCTGCGCGTCCTGCGCCCGGCTGGCCGTCGCCGTAGGACGCCTCGGATCGATCAGTGCGAGCGCGCGGCGTTCCCCGTGCCCAAGGTGCGCTCCAGCAAGGTGCGCAAGGCTTGCCGGGCTCGGTGCAGGCGGATTTTCGCGGCGTTGGCGGTGATGCTCAGCATCTCCGCCACCTCTTCCGTATCGAGATCTTCGATGTCGCGCAGCATCAGCACGGTGCGGTAGCTCTCGGGGAGTTGACCGATGCAGCGCTGCACCGCCAGGCGCGCTTCACGGCGCTCCAACAGATCATCGGTCGACTCGCTCCAGCCGTGGACTTCGTCGATGAAGTGGCCGTCGGCATCGAAACGCGGCAGCAGGTCGTCGATCGAGGCCTCGGGGCGGCGCGAGCCGCTGCGCAGTTTCATCAGTGCCGCGTTGATCACGATGCGATGCAGCCAGGTCGACAGCCGCGCCGCGCCGCTGAAGCGATCGATTGATCTGAACGCGGACAGGAAGGCCTCCTGTACGGCATCTGCCGCATCCTCGTCGTTGCGCAGCACGCGGCGCGCCGCCGCCAGCAATCGACCACTATGGCTGCGCACGAGCACGGCAAAGGCATCGTCGTCTCCGGCGCGCAGCCGCGCCAGAAGATCGTCCTCGCCGCCGCCGCTGGGGACGACGCTCGTTCTCGGGCCCTCCCAGCCGTGCGTCGCTGACACCGGCGTTGCATACCCGGCTGACGTCATCGGATTCCTCCTTCCAGCAGCTCCGCTACAAAGGTGGATCGGCGGATCAATTCACCACGGTCGTGCAGGATCTCGCGCAGCAACGTGGTGCCCTCGGCATCTACGTAGCGGACATCGGAAAGATCGAGCCGCGCACCCGATCTGCTCGCGCAGAAGCCTCTTGCGCCAGCTCTCGCAGCTCCAGCCGCCCAGGGCCCGCTCACGCTGCCTTCGAGCTTCAAGGCGGGTGCGCCGTCCACGATCTCCGACGTGATCCTGAGCATCTTTCCGATCCTCACTCGTGTTGGTCGCCACGTGCCAGAGCGAGGACCGTACCAGAGCAGGTCGGCGCCGGTGATCCTGTGATTCTTGCGCAAAGCCGCCCCGTGCCCGTGTCTGGGCAGGGGCCGCCTTCCTCTAAATCTCGCGTCGACTACGAAATATCGTAGTCCTGCCGCTCGATGCCGAGCTTCTTCATGCGACTGCGCAGGGTATTGGGATGCAGGTCGAGAATACTGGCGGCGCGCGGGGGCTCCTCAACGACGCCGCCAGTGGTTTTGAGCACATCGATAATGTCAGGAGCGCTCCACCTGTTCCAGGGTTGGGGCTTCGTCCGCCTGTCCGGCCGTGGCGACAGGGCCACCCCTCCCTTGTCCCAGGAGGTGGCCTTCGATCTCCAGGAGCGGGCCTCGGGCGACGATGGCGGCGCGCTCGACGATGTTCTGAAGCTCGCGAACGTTGCCCGGCCACGGTAGCCCCAGCAGGTGCTCCACGGAGCTGCGGCTGAGGCCTTCGAGCCGTTTGCCGAGCTTCTTGGCGAGCATGGTCACGAAGAAGCTGGCCAGCAAGGGAATGTCTTCCTGGCGCTCGCGCAGCGACGGGACGCGAATGGGAAAAACGTTCAGCCGGTAGAGCAGGTCGGCGCGGAACTTCCCGGTGCGAACGGCCTCGTCGAGATCGCGGTTGGTGGCTGCGATGACGCGGACATCGACGCGCACCGTGCGGCTGCTGCCGACCGGCTCGAACTCGTGCTCTTGCAGAATACGGAGCAGCTTGACTTGCGTTTCCAGGGTCAGCTCGCCGACCTCGTCGAGGAAGATCGTACCGCCGTCGGCCAGCTCGAAACGGCCGAGGCGCCGCTGCAGGGCTCCCGTGAAGGCTCCTTTGACATGGCCGAAGAGCTCGCTCTCGACCAGGCCGGCGGCAATGGCGCCGCAGTTCACCTTCACCAGCGGGCGTTCCTTGCGGGCGCTGCGGCTGTGGATGGCGCGCGCAAAGAGCTCCTTCCCGGTTCCGGTCTCTCCCAAGATGAGCACGCTCGAGTCGGTGCCGGCGACACGCTCCACCTGGCGCAGGACGTCGACTAGCGCCGGGCTGTTGCCGACGATCTCGTCGAAATTGTGGTCGCTGCGGATTTCTTCCTGGAGGTAGCTGTTCTGCGCCTCGAGCCGCGCCTTCTCCCGCTCCATCAACACGCGGTCGGTGATGTCGATGAACATCGTACGCGTGTACGTGGTGCTGGGGTCGGGCCGAGACCACCATTGGATCCAGACGGGCCTGCCATCGTCCTTGCGCCGCAGCTCGAGCACGACGCCGCTGGTGTCCGTGCCGCGCCCAATCGACTCCAGTGCCTCGCCCAGCCGCCGCTGCGCGTCGGGGGTGTCCGGGATGAAGCTCCTTCCATAGGTGCCGGGAACTTCCTCCGGCCTGATGCCGAGAATACGCATCGCCGTGCGGTTGGCCCGAATGAAGCGCGTGTCGACGCCTTCGTGCACATAGGCAATGGGGGCCTCGTCGAACAGATCGCGGAAGCGTTCCTCGCTTTCGGCCAGTGCACGACGGGATTCCTCTCGCAATTCCTCGTGCGCGAGGCAGTCGTCGAGCGCTACGGCAACGGCGCTGGCAACCTGCTGCAACAGCGCCCACGGCAAGTCCCCGTAGGCGCCGCGCCGCGCGGCCATGAAGTACAGCACGCCGCGCGCGCACTCGTCGCTGACGAGGGGCATGGCGCACAACGACTCCATGCCCTCATGGCTCATGATGGCGTGCGTGAGGGGGAAGCGTTCCCGCAGCTCCGCCCGCGAGGCCGTGACCAGCGACTGTCGGTTTTGCAGTACCCAGTTGCAGGCCGTGCCTTCCGCTGGCAGGACCTTCACGCGGGTCGGTATCGGGTCTGCGGCGTCCGGCGTGAGCAGATGGCCCTGCAGCCGGTTCCCCTCGATCGGCAGCTCGATGCCGAAGCGATCGGTTTCGAAGAGCTTCTGCAGGCAGGCTGCGATGTGGCCGAACAATTCGTCGCGTTCGAGATGGCGGCTGACGGCATGGTTGAGATCGAGGAGCGCTTGCCGTTCGGCATCGAGAAGCCGCCGCAGATCCTCGGACCGTCTCCACTCGGTGACGTCACGCGCGACGGCGAGCAGCTTCTCCGGCTTGCCCGCGGCGTCGCAGATGGCATTGACGACTACATCCCACCACTTCGGAGCGTGCGTTTCCGCGGTGGGGAAAAATCCGACGAAGCGACCGACCTCGCCGCGCCGAGCGGCGGCCACCGCCAGAGCGGCGGCCTCGCGATCCTCACCTTGCCAGAGATCGATCCACGAAGAGCCGATGAGCGCTGCCGGTCGGAGACCTCCAGCGCTTCCATGCCGCCGGCGTTCATCGACAGCACCCGGCCGTCGAGGTCGAGGACCTCGATGCAATCGCGGCTGCCGTCGATCAGCCGGTCCATTGGCTCTCGGCCCGCGCGAGGTGGCGCGAGGGTTTCGCCGGGACTCCGCAGCGCATCAACCGCCCCGCGAGCCATGGGCGGTTCGAATACCAGCGGTGCCGTGCCCGGTCAAACTCGTCGCCTCGGGAAGCCGGGCCAGGCGTCATCTCCGCGACTTGCGCCGTGCGGCCAGAATTGCCTGGACGAGCTTCTCTGGCACTTCGGCCGGGATCGGATCGTCCGGGTGCGCGGCCGCGGCGCGCGCCAGACGAACGGTGTCGTCATAGCTCCTCAGATAGTGCACGCAGTCCTCACATTCGGTCAGGTGAGCTTCGAGCTCGCGGCGTTCTTCGGCGGCCAGGGCCCCGGAGCGGTAGTCGATGATGAGCTCGGTAAGTCGTCTGCAGGTCATCCCACCAGATCCCCACGTCGCCACGGGCTCGCCGGCAAGTCGGGGCGGCCATGCATCTTGGATGCCCCGCCGCCGTGCCGGTTTCACCGCATCTCGACCAAGAGGCCGGCACTGTGCGAACATACCCGGGGTGACAGTCCAAGGGGGAACCAATCTCGGCGGCGGCGCGCCTCCGGCGCCGCTCAGCGAAGGCGCTGCGCTGCGAGCAATCGTCGAGGGGGTCGAGGCGGAGACCGGCGACGATTTCTTTCGCTCCCTCGTCCGCCACTTGGCGGCGGCGCTGGCGGTGCAGTACGCCTTCGTCTCGGAGCTGTCGCACGACCACAAGAGTTTCCGCACTCTCGCGGTCTGGGGGCGCGGCGCCTTTCTGGACAACATCGAGATCCCGGTGAGCGGTACTCCCTGCGAGGGGGTGCTCAACGGACACATGTCGCATCACCCGGAGCGCCTGCAGCAGCTCTTTCCGCAAGACAAGGGGCTGGTCGACTGGTGCGCCGAGAGCTACTGCGGCGTTCCCCTGCTCGACCCCTCGGGCGGCGTCGTCGGTCATTTGGCAATCATCGACGACAAGCCGATGCACGACGGTCCGCGCGGCATTTCCGTCATGCGCATCTTCGCGGCGCGCGCCCGTGCCGAGATCGAGCGCAAATGCGCCGAGGCGGCGCTGCGCGCCAGCGAGGCGCGCCTGGCGCGCATCTTGGACTCGGCGATGGATGCGATCGTCACATTCGACGCCGAGCGGCGCATCGAGCTGTTCAACGGCGCAGCCGAGAGGGTCTTCGGCTGTGCCGCCGCGGAAACCATCGGCGCGCCGCTGGAGCGATTCCTGACCGACGGCTTCGCCGCTGCCCTCGAACGGGCGCGGCAGGCATTCGAGCACGGCAAACAAAGCCCGTACGTGTGGTCTCCGGAAGGCCTGACGGCGCGCCGCGCCGACGGCCACGAGTTCCCGATCGAGGCAACCATCTCGAGCGTCGAAATCGGCGGGAACGTGCTCTACACATTGATCCTGCGCGATGTCGACGAGCGCCGGCGGGCGGAAGAAGAGCTGCGACGGCTGCACCGGCAGAACGAGTATCTGCAGGAGGAGATCCGCTCCGTCCACAACGTCGACGAGATCGTCGGCCAGAGCCATGCGCTCGCCGAAGTCATGGAGAAAGCGCGCCTGGTCGCGAGCACCGATTCTTCCGTGCTCGTCCTCGGCGAAACCGGTACCGGCAAGGAGCTGATCGCCCGCGCCATCCACGCGCACAGCAAGCGCAAGCAGCGGCCGCTGATCAAGGTCAACTGTGCGGTGCTGCCCGGCGGGCTGATCGAGAGTGAGCTGTTCGGGCACGAGAAAGGTGCCTTCACCGGGGCCACCGAACGGCGCCTCGGCCGCTTCGAGCTGGCGAACGGCGGTACGATCTTCCTCGACGAGATCGGTGAGGTGCCGCTCGATGTACAGGTGAAGCTGCTGCGCGTGCTTCAGGAGCGCGAGCTGGAACGCGTTGGCGGCAGCGCCACGATCCGCACCGATGTGCGGGTCATCGCAGCGACCAACCGCGACTTGGCCCAGGCGATTGCCGACGGCAGCTTCCGGCAGGACCTCTATTACCGCCTGAACATCTTTCCGCTGCCGCTGCCACCATTGCGCGACCGCGCCGAAGACATCCCGCTCCTTGTGCACTACTTCGTCGGGCGATTCGCCGCCAAGATCGGTCGCAAGATCACGCGCGTGCCCCAGGCAGTGATGCAGCGACTGATGGTCTATCCATGGCCGGGCAACGTGCGCGAGCTGGAGAACGTCATCGAGCGGGCGGTCATCCTTTCCGCCGGTGCCGAGCTGGAGCTTCCGGAGGACCGCTTGTGCGCGCCCACGGCCTCGAAGGCGCTGGGTGCCACGGCGGCAAGCGGTAAATCGCCGCCCGCGCGCGACGCCGTTCCCCTCGAAGAAGTCGAACGCCAGCACATCGCAGCCGTCCTGAAACGAACCAATTGGCGCGTCGATGGCCCGAGCGGCGCGGCGCGGCTCCTCGACATGAACGCAAGCACGCTGCGAAGCCGGATCAAGAAGCTCGGCATCCGCCGCGGTGGTTCTCCCTCGTAGTCCCTTTCGATGATCCGGTGATGGAGCAACGGGTCGGGCGCTCGAATGAAGAACCGCCTCTCCGGGGGATCGAAGGGGGCGAAACTTCGGCCTTGGCATGCCGGTGATCGTCGATCGTCGGCATCTTCGTGTTCACCGGGGTTGCCGCCGTCTCCAACTGTCTCCCGGTTGATTCTCCCAATCGACACGCGCTATTGTAGCTGGTCGAGAGAGAGCGCGGTTTCGGACCGGGTCAAGGGATCACGGAGCCTATGTGAGACCACGCGTGGAGTGTCTGATGCCAGGCGTTGGGTCGAATTTCCGTAGCTCGCTATCCACCTCATGGATCCCCAGATCCATGATCCTGCGCACGCTGCCCCTTCTGATTCTCGCGTGCCTCCCTTCGGCTGGCTGTAGCGACTCGGATCAGGGGGACCAGTCGGTCCCCGACGCCATCCTCCAGATCATGGACAAGCCGAGATACGCGAGCGCCAGCTGGAGCCTGAGAGTCGTCGATCTCGAGTCGGGAGAGATCGTCTACGACCTCGAGCCGAATCGCCTCGCGTTCACGGGTTCCGTGAGAAAGACCTACTCGGTCGGCCTCGCATTGAACGAGTTGGGCCCCGAGCACACCTTCGAGACTCCCGTCTACGCGCGGGGAGAAGTGGACCGGGACGGGGTGCTCGCGGGTGATCTCATTCTCGTCGCAAACGGCGACCTCACCATGGGCGGGCGAACGACGCCGCAGGGTACCGTCGCCTTCACGAACTTCGATCACACCGAAGCCAACTCTCTCGGCAGCGCGATCTTGACGGCGCCCGACCCGCTGGCCGGGGTCGACGAGCTGGCGGAGCAGGTAGCGGCCGCGGGGATTCGAACGGTCGAAGGAGACGTCATCGTCGACGATCGGCTCTTCGATCTCTTCAGGGTGCCGAACGGCAACGTGCTGATCACGCCGATCATCATCAACGACAATTTGATCGACGTGACCATCATCCCCACGCAGCCCGGCCAGCCCGCGATCGTCGACTGGCGCCCCAAGTCCGCCGCATTCGCAGTCGAAGCAGATGTGATGACCGTTGCCGCAGACGCGCAGGAAGACGTCACGCTTTCGTCGGACGACCCGAGCTGCATCGGTCTCGCGGGCTGCACGGGGAAGGTGCGGGGACAAATCCCAGTCGGTTTTCAGCCTGGTCTCCCTGGCGTGGAGACGCTCGTGCAAACTTTCAAGGTGGAAGACCCCGCGTCCTACGCCCGGATCGTGCTCATCGAAGCCCTCGAAAGGGCCGGCGTCGCGGTCACCGCCGATACCATTGCGAAGAACCCGTCCGACGATCTGCCTCCCCGGGATTGGTACGCAGAGAGCGACAAGGTCGCCGAGCTCGTATCGCTTCCCTACTCGCAGTACTCGAGGCTGATCCTCAAGGTGAGCCACAATCTGGGTGCGAATCTGAGCCTCATGCTGTTCGGTCTCGCCAAGGGCGTGCGGACGCGTAACGACGCTCTTGCGGTCGAAAGAAAGACCTTGATCGAAGACTACGGCATCGATGGATCGGAGTTCATTTTTCCAACCAACGGGAGCGGGTCCCCCGACAGCCAGGCTGCTCCATCGGCGACGGTCAATCTCCTCAGGGAGATGAGCACCAGAGCGACCTTCTCTCCCTACTTCGATTCGTTCCCGATCCTGGGCGTCGACGGCTCGCTCGCGACGGTGGGCCTCGACCCTCCGAACGCCGTGATCGCGCCGGCCATCGGACATGTTTTCGCGAAGACTGGAACGACCGTCCTGAACGGATTCTTCACGGCACAGGTATTTGCGGGATATATCGACGCAAAGAGCGGCAGGCGTCTCGCGTATGGGTTGTACGTCAACGACATCGGCCCGTTCCAGTCGGTCGACGACGCGATCGCCGTGTTCGAAGACGAGGGGGAGATCTCGGCGATCATCTACGATCTCAACTAGGAGATCGTGGATGGATCCCACCATCCACTCATTGAGGGAGCCCGACGTGAAGCACGAGAATGCCCATCGCATGGGTTGGACACGCATGGTGGCAGTGGCGCTCTTGTTTGTCTCGGCCGGCTGCGGCGGCCGATCCTCCGGCCCGCAGCCGATTCCCGCCGACATCCGTGCCGTGTTCGACAAGCCGCTCTACGCCGACGCGCTCTGGGGTCTGCGCGTCGTCGATCTCGACACCGGACGGATCATCTACGACCTCGAGCCCGACCACGAATTCCTGATCGGCTCGGTACGCAAGATCTTTTCCGTCGGTGAGCTGATCAACGAGATCGGCTCCGGCTACCAGTTCGAGACGCCGGTCTACGTCCAGGGGACGATCACGAACGGCCTCCTGAACGGTGACCTCATCCTGGTCGCGAGCGGCGATTTGACGATGGGCGGCCGCGCCAATCCCGACGGCAGCATCGCGATCAGCGACTACGACCACAACGAGGCCGACTCGCTCGGGCAGGCGGTTCTGACGGCGCCTGATCCGCTCGCCGGCTACGACGCGATCGCGCAGCAGGTCAGCGCCGCGGGCATCACGGCCATCGGCGGCGACGTCGTCATCGACGACCGCCTGTTCGTTCCCTTCGACTTTCGCGACGAGTTCGACGTGGGACCGATCTTCGTCAACGACGACGTGGTCGACGTGTCGATGACTCCGACGACGGTAGGCTCGCCAGCCAGCGTCGTGTCACGGCCGCTGTCGCAGGCATTCACCGTCGTTCCGCAGCTCACGACAGGTGCGCCGGGAGCGGACGCGGACGTCGTCCTCGACCCGGAACTGCCCTCGTGTATCGGGGTGCCGTCCTGCTCCGGTACGGTGAGCGGCGCGCTTCCCGTCGGCTTCGCTCCGGCACTGAACGGCCAGTTGCCGTACGTACAGACGTTCCGCATCACGAAGCCCGCGAACTACGCGCGTACCGTGTTGATCGAGTCGCTGCAGCGTGCGGGCGTGACGGTGAGCGCCAATGCCGTCGGTGAGAACCCCGTGGCGAAGCTGCCGGCCAGGGATTCGTACCAAGAGGCGGATCGCGTCGCTCGCCTGGTTTCATTGCCGTACGCGGAATATGCGCGACTGATCCTCAAGGTGAGCTACAACATCGGGGCGGATACGAGCCTCGTCCTGTTCGGCCTCACGCGAGGTGTCGACAACATGCCCGATGCGCTCGTGGTCGAGCGCGACGCGCTGACGAACGAGTACGGGATTCCCGGCGACCAGTTCTTCTTCGTCGACGGCAGCGGTGGTGGGCTGACGACCGCGACGACCGCCGCGGTGACGACAATGCTCGGCGCCATGAGCGAGTCGCCCTACGCCTCGGCCTTCGCGAGCGCGCTGCCGCTGCTCGGCATCGACGGCTCGCTGTCGTTCGTGACCGACTTCACCGCCGATCCGACGCTCGCCGGAGCGCGCGGCCAGGTATCCGCCAAGACCGGGACGTTCGTCGACTTGGACCAAGAGAACCGCCTGCGGCTACGCGCGCAAGCGCTCGGCGGCTACGTCACGTCGAGGAGCGGCCGTCGCCTCGCCTTCCAGCTTCCCGTGAACGAGGTCGGCCCCATTTCGAGCATCGACGACGTCTTGCAGGTCTTCCAGGACCAGGGGACGATCGCGGCGATTCTCTGGCGCGACCTCTGAGCATCGCATCGAGCATCTGAGCTGCGAGTCTCCCTCCCTTCCGGCCCATCCAGCGTCTTCGCCACCATCCAACGGCGCGTCGATAGCTCACCACCGGCAACTCCAGGATTCGAATCGCTTGCCGAAGCTCCCCTTGGCAACAGGTGGGCGGCAGTGGCACGGTATGACTCGTGACCTTCTGCAACCCGCCCGACGACGCGATTCGAGACATCCTCGCTCGCGCACGCCGTGTGGCCGTGGTCGGATGCTCCCCGGATCCCGACCGCGACAGCCATCGCATCGCCCGGCTTCTCCTCGAGAAGGGGCACGACGTCGTTCCGGTCAACCCTCGGGCCGCTCGGATCCTCGAGCGGGCGTGCTATCCCGATCTGGGCTCGATCCCCGGCCGGATCCAGGTAGTCGACATCTTCCGCCGCTCCGAGCACGTCGGAGCAATCGTCGACGAGGCGATCGCGCTCGGCGCCGGCGTGATCTGGATGCAGCTCGGGGTGATCGACGGCGCCGCCGCGTTGCGGGCCGAGTCCGCCGGTTTGACCGTGGTCATGGACCGCTGCCCGGCGATCGAGTATCCGCGGCTCGGAATCGAAACCGCGCGATGAGACTGGGCACGGGAAGAAGCGCCGGGGTCCTTGCAGGGCAAGGGGAAAATGTCGAGAATCGATCCGTCGAAGAAGCCGCAGTTGAGAATCGGGAGGGCCGGTGGAAATCAGCGAGGCGCGCCAGGACGACGTGGTCGTTCTGAAACCGGTCGGGCGCATCAACAACGACACGAGCTCGGCCTTTCAGACGAGGCTGCTGGCGTGCCTCGGACCCACGGCGGGCTCCGTGCTCGTCGATCTTTCCGGTGTCGAGTACATCTCCAGCGCCGGCCTGCGCGCACTGATGATGGGATCCAAGGAGTCGCAAAAGACCGGGGGGCGACTGGCAGTCGCCGGCCTCACGCCGGTCGTGAAGGAAATTTTCGAGATCAGTCGCTTCTTTCACGTCGTACAGGTCTTCGAGACCCCATCGGAGGGGATCGCCGCCCTGCGCTGACGGCGGATCGCGAGGCGGAATGTTGATTCGTTTCTGGGGCACCCGTGGCTCGCTGCCCGCGCCGTTGGGGTATCGTGCGGTTCGGACGAAGATCCGCGAGGCCTTGCTCGCGGCGAGCGGTCGGGGCCTGGAGGATCCGGCGACGATCGATCGGTTCATCGACCACGATCTGCCGTTTTCCGTAAGCGGCACGTTCGGAGGCAACACGAGCTGCGTGGAGATCGCTACCGAAAGCGACGAGTACCTGCTTTGCGATCTGGGCACGGGCGTGCGCGAGTTCGGAAACGGCGTCCTCGCGAGGCACGGAGGCGCGGCCCACCACTGCTTCAACGTCTTCCTGTCCCATGTCCACTGGGACCACGTCATGGGGTTTCCCTTCTTCTCCCCGGCCTACATCCCCGGCAACGTCATCCGCATTCACGGCTGTCACAAGGGAATGCGCGACGCGTTTCAGCGCCAGCAGTCGGCACCGGGCTTTCCGGTCGACCTCCGGTCGCTCGGCGCCACCATCGAGTTCGTCGAGCTCGAGCCGGGGCGCACCTTCGAGCTGGGCGCTTTCTCCGTGCTGCCGTTCCTGCAGCACCACGCCAACGACTCGTACGGCTATCGCTTCTCGAAGGGGGGTAAAACGATCGTCTACTCCACCGATTGCGAGCATAAGTTCGAGACGCTCGACGAGAGCTACCCGTTCATCGGGTACTTCCGCGACGCGGACGTACTGATCTTCGATGCCATGTACTCCCTCGCCGACCAAGTGTCGGTGAAGGAGGACTGGGGGCACTCCAGCAACATGATCGCCGTCGAGCTGGCCCAGTTGGCCGGTGTCAAGCACCTGGTGATGTACCATCACGAGCCGATCTACGACGACGGGATGCTCGAAACGATCCTCGGCGAGACACGCCGCTATGCAGAGCTGAGCAGGCCTCGGCACGGGTTGGCGATCACCTCCGCGTATGACGGGCTCGAGATCGTCGTCTGAACAGCGGGCGCCGGGGAGGAGCCATGGGCCGGTGGCCATGGACCGACCTCCCCTCCCCGCCGCGCCGGCGCAAACGCGGGCGGCCTCCCGAGGGTTGCGCGCGTTCTTCCACGCGCCGGGACGCGTGCCGGCGCTCGTGCTGCTCGCCGTCCTCGTCCTCGTGCGCGCGCTCGATCCCGAGGTCGTCGAGACGATCCGGCTGCGCGGCTTCGACATCGAGCAGCAGATCGCGCCGCGCCTTGCCGTGCCGCTGCCGGTCCGCATCGTCGCCATCGACGAGAACAGCCTGGCGCGTTACGGCCAATGGCCGTGGCCGCGGACGCTCGTTGCGCAGCTGGTCCGCAGGATCGCCGTCGGCAAGCCGCGCGTTCTGGCCGTGGACGTGCTGTTTTCCGAGCCGGATCGCTTCTCGCCGGCGAGGCTCGCCGAGACCGTGCCCGGTCTTCCGGCGTCGCTCGCTCGCGAGCTCGCCGCCTTGCCGGACAACGAGGTCACCCTGGCCGATGCGTTGCGAATGGTACCGACGGTCCTAGGAGTGGGAATGGGAGTCGGAGCGGGCGCGGCGTCCGGACCGCATGGGCCGTCGCGTGTCACGCCCGTTCGCCAATCCGGAGGGGACCCACGTCCGTTCCTGCCGCAGTATTCCGACGTCCTCTACAGCCTGCCCGAGGTGAGAGCGGCGGCACGCGGACAGGGAGCGCTGGTGGGCAATCCGGACGCGGACGGCGTGCTTCGCCGCCTGCCTCTCTTCGTCGTCGCTGGGAATCGCCTGCTCCCGACACTCGCGCTCGAGACCCTTCGCGTCGCCGCTGGGGCCGCCTCGCTCGGCGTCGCCACGGCCGGCAGCGGCATTCGAGGCGCGACCATAGGCGACGTCTTCTTCCCGACCGATCGGCACGGACGCGCCTACCCGCACTTCGCCGAGTCTCTGGCGGGCGAATACGTCTCGGCGGCGGATCTTCTGGCTGAATCCATCGACCCGGCCGTGCTGCGAGGCACGTTCGTATTTCTCGGCGTCACCGGCCAGGGTCTGATCGAGCTGCGCCAGACGCCGCTCGGGCTCATGCGCGGCGTCGAGGTGCACGCGCAGCTGCTCGAGAGCATGCTCTCGCAGGGGCTTCTTCGCCGGCCATCGATGATGAACGGGGTGGAGATCGCCCTGCTTCTCGCGGCCGGGCTGTTGACCATCTTCGCCTTGCCATACCGGCGACCCCCTGTCGCCAGCGCCGCGGTTGCGACTCTCGTCGCGCTGCTCGTCGGCGCCGGCTTCGCGAGCTTTCGCCTGCGCGGCCTCCTGCTCGACGGGGTCTACCCCGGCATCGCCACCGTGCTCACGTTCGGCGTGATGCTGGCGGCCACCCTGCGCGCCGTCGAAGCGGGACACCGCCGCCTCACCCGCGAGATCGAGCGTGAACGCCAGGCGCAGGCGCGTCTGGACGGCGAGCTCGCCGCGGCACGCGCGATTCAGAAGGGCCTTCTGCCGCAAAACCCCGGCGACCCCGCGCGTCACGACATCGAGATCTTCACCCTCATCGAGCCGGCCCGGACGGTCGGCGGTGATCTCTACGACTTCTTCCTGCTCGACGAAGATCGCCTGTCCTTTGCGATCGCCGACGTGTCGGGCAAGGGCGTACCGGCGGCGCTTTTCATGAGCATGACCAAGGAAGTGCTGCGCGAGGCCACCGTGCGCCACGGAGCCGCGGTCGACCGCACCTTTGCGGAGGCAAACGCGAAGATCGCGACCGCCGGCGACAACATGGCCCGCGAGGGCGCGGACATGATGTTCGTCACGGCGTTCGCCGCGGTGCTCGACCTGCGCTCCGGCGTGCTCGCCTACGGAAACGCCGGACATGACTCACCCTTCGTGGTGCGCCGCGGCACGGAAGCCCGGCAGCTGGCACCCGCGGGGGGACCGCCGCTCGGTACGCTCGACTTGTTTTCTTACCCGGTGGAACGTTGCCAGCTCGCCCCGGGCGATCTGCTCCTGTTGTACACCGACGGCGTGACCGAGGCCGAAGACGCGACTCATTCCTTCTACACGAAGACACGCCTGCAGCGCCTGCTCACCGCCGCGCCGGCCGTCGGCGCGCAGGCGGTGGTCGATCTCGTCTACGAGGACGTCCGCCGGTTCGCCGGCGGCGCAGAGCAGAGCGACGACATCGCGCTCGTCGCCGTGCGCTGGTTGGGAAAGAGCGCCGGCTGAGGCCCGCCCGTCGCACCTCGCGCCCTGGGGTAGGCGGGCAAGCAATCAGCGGACGGTGATCTCCACCCGTCGATTGCGCGGTTCCGACACGTGGTCGGCGGTCTTCACCACCGGGTCCAACTCGCCCCGGCCGGCGATGGAGATCGAGTTCGGATCGAGCCCGTCTCGCACCAGACGATCGCGAATCGCCGCCGCCCGCACGAGGGACAGATCGTGATTGTACTTCTTCTGGCCGAACGTGTCGGTGTGACCGACCACCTCGACCTGGTAGACGGGGCGCTGCTTGACGTCTTCGAAAACCGCCTCGTACCGCCGCCGCGACTTCGGCGTCATCGTATCGCTGTCCCACTCGAAGTAGAGTCGATAATGGCTCGGAAGGATCGGCTGCGCCGCCAGCGCGCCGCCGAAGATCTTCTGAACTCCCTTCGCATCGCTGCTCTGGGCCGTGACCTTGCCGCCGCTCGCCTCGCCGGCGGCGTACGGGTGATCCAGCAGCACGGACTCGCCTCCGTCGCTGACCGTCACCGCGCCGGACGAACCGTCGGGATTGGGGAGCACCACGACCAGGGCGCGGGGTCCGCAACCCGCGAGGGCAACCCAGATCGGCGCGGCCAGCAGGAGGCGGCGCACGGTCACCCGCCTTTCACCTGCACGACGAAGCGGGTGCCGCGGATTCCCAGGATCGCGGTCGGCGTCTTGACCTTCATCGAGCCTGGCGAGCTTCGCGCGATGTCTCCGGACACAACCGAGAACGTGCCCCGGCGCATCTCGGCGAGCATCGCCCCGTTGAAGTTGGTCGAGTCGAAGCGGTATTCCTCGAGCGCGATTTCGCTGCTCGGCCCCGCCGATATCACGGTGTTGTCGGTGAACGTGATCCCGACCGATCCGTCGCCCCCGGTCTCGACGGTGTCCTTTTCGTACAGAAGGTCGCCCGGTCGCGCCGCCACTCGCCCACCGCCGCGCACGATGAGGACCTCGCCGGCCGAAGTCTTCACCTGCGCGATCGCAGGACCCTCCGCCCTTGCAGGTGATAGGGCGAACGCGAGCAGAAAGAGCACGGTCGATGCGTGCAAAGCGCGACAGACAGCTCGATCGACCCGACTCATACGATTCGCAGCATAGCGCGTCGTCGTACCGACGCCAACCGCGGACGACACCGCGGACGACATCGGCGCGCGACTGCGCTAGGCTGATGCGCGAGAGACGTTCCGGCAGTGCACTCCCACAGCAATCGCCGCCGCGGCGGAAGACAGGCGCAACCATGCAGGCGCGCCTGACGGTTCGAGCCGACGCCGAGTCGCTGCGCCGGGTGGAAGCGTTCGTCACGGCGTTCGCGGCGGAGCACGGGATCCACGGCGACGACACCTCGCGCGTGCTGATCGCCCTCGAGGAGCTGCTGACCAATTTTCAGAAGTACGGGCACCCCGGCGATGCGGGGCCCGGCGTGGCCGATATCGGCCTCTCGCTCGAGGGCACGCGGCTGACGATCGAGTTCATCGACGACGGCGCGCCCTTCGATCCGTTCGCGGAGGCGGCGCCCGATCTGGATTCCTCCGTCGACGAACGCGCCGTGGGCGGGCTCGGCATCCACATCCTGCGCGGGCTCACGGACGAAGCCCGCTACGTGCGCAACGAAGCGGGTAACGTCGTCCGGTTGGTGCGATACGTCGCGCTGCTCGGGAGCCGCTGACGCGCGCCCTCGGTTCGCAGCTGAGCCCTTGTCATCTTTTCAGGAACGTCCCCGCGGCCCGCCTCGATCGCGACGATGATCACCTTGACCCGGGTGCGGGCCAGAACCAAGCGGTTCGTCTCGGCGCGGACCTTTCGGTCGATTTCGTCCATCCCCGCCCTTGTCGCTCCCCCGGCGGCTCGAATCGAAAGCGCGGCAACATCCCACATCCAGCTCGCACCGACGTCCGAGGACACCTGGGGCAAGACCTACAAAGAGCCGGGAAGCGTGTCCATTCGGTTGGCGTACGACGGCCGCGCCATCCTCCGTCGGCGCCGCAGCCTTTCACCCTCAGCCTCGGTAACTCGGAGCGGTTCGCGTAACGCCTTGAGACGTTTCACGCCGGGGCGCTATGGTACCGCCATGCCGGAGGTGACGATCGGACCGACCGAGAGCTTTCCCGACGGGCGCGGCGTGCTCGTCGAGGTCGGCGGGCACAGGATCGCTGTGTTTCGCGTCGGAGAGCGGGTGTTTGCGGTGGACGACGTCTGTCCGCATCGCGGCTTTCCGCTGCACGACGGGCGGGTCAATGGGACCACCGTCTGCTGCCGGACGCACGGATCGTGCTTCGATCTCGAATCGCAAGAGCTCCGGCGCGGCCCCGCGAGCAGCGGCTTGCATGGGTATCCCGCCGGGATCGTCAACGGTCAGGTCATAGTCGCAGTCGATTGAGCGGTCGCGTTCGTAGAGGCCAGGTCGACGCGAAACGCCGCCTACCGGTCCGGTTCGCTCGACGCCAACCAACACGGCAGCAATCATGCCACGGTCTGGATCGAGGCGACGCCGATCGTGCAGGAGATCCTCGTCAATGCGGACGCCAAGCGGTTCTTCGTCCCGCCTCTAGATTCTGATTCTCCAGTGCTCGGAGATGGGCCGCCTCGCGGCAACCGGCCGCCGTGCCATCGAGCGCGCGAAGCAATCGTCGCCCAGTACCTGGGTTGGGGTGAGGGATCCTCCAGCGGGCCGAAAGCCCGCTCGGCCTTGCGCCGCAAGGCCGTTGAAAAGCCGAACCCTCACCTCAATCCTCATCCCGCGGGCAATGCGGGAGAGGAGGCCAGAAGCGGTCCGCCGAACGACGGCGCAGGGTTTTTCAACTTGCTGTCAATCTCGAACGGCGCCACGGCGAGCTCCGCGTGATGGACATCGCGCTGCGTCGCTCAACGCGCGCAGTGCAATCCCAGGTTTTGCTCGATGATCGAGCGATCGGCGGCATTGGTGAGACCGTCGAGCGTCAAGCCATAAACGCTCGAGAGTCCCCCATCCTCACTGAACGAGCTCCAGTCGTCGAGATCCTTCTGATCGACAACGAGATCGATGTTCCCGTCGCCGGGTGGCGGCGACGCGGCCAGGATTGCGGTCAGCTGGGTCGTGAGCGCATCGTAGTTGCTCTGCTGCTCTGCTGTCAGCGCGTCGAGCTCCAATGCCCTGTCCGCATTGTCGAGCAGCGGGACCGGGACGGCCTCGTCGATTTCGTAGAACTCGGTCTGCACCGTTTCCACGCACGGCGCGGCCTGGGATTGATACTCGGCGGCGGTGTTCTGCACGATCTTGTAGTGGTCGTTGCGAATGGCCGTGGCGTAGTCGGGTGCGATGGCATACGGTTCCTGATCGTTCGCGATGAGAAAGGCGCTCACGTTGCAGCAACGGGCGAGGCCTTCGGATGGAACGCCGTCGACATCGGACCCGGGACCATACCAGACGCCGTTGTTGTCCTCGCAGACACTTTTCGACACTGGGATCTGCGTGCAAGTACTGCCGATGACGCAGGGGCCGTTGTTGCCGCCGCCGGCCTGGAGGTTCGGCCCGATCTGGGTGAAGTTCGTCGTGCGGAGGCATCTCGAACGGCGAGACCTGCGAGTTCGCCAGGTCGTTCGGGCCGAGTGCGCCATAGACGTTGGTGCGCAGCGGAAACCGGCCGTCGAAGAACACGGCGCGGCTCGTCGTGCAGGCCGGCATCGACCAGGTGTTGTGGAAGCGGATTCCGGCGGCGGCGAGCGCATCGATGTTGGGCGTGCTCGGCGGCGTGTCGCCGCCGTAGCCGAAGACCTGCAGTTGGTCGATGCCGACGTCGTCCATGACGACAAACAGGATGTTGGGCGGGGTGCTCGTCGCCGGACCATCGGAGTCGTCGCCGCACCCCGGGAGGACGAATGCCAGCAGCCCGAGCAGACAAGCGGCAGCGCGGCCGGCGGCCATCGCAAACCGTACCTTTCCTTCCTTGACCATGCCCTCTTGTAGTGCCCTGAGGGAAGGACCGTAAGCCTGGAATACTACGCGCGTGGTTCCACGCGGCCGCCGCCCGCGGCTTCATGGGTTTAGTCGGCAGTCCGTCGAAAGATCCCCGCGTTAGCCCTTCGCATCGACCTTCCGCCAACGTACCGCCTTGCCCGTACCCCCCGGACCTTTTCTTCCGCCGGAGCCAAGGAATCGATTGACACCATTCCGCTATACCGGCTAGCCAAGATGCAAATGCTCGGATTGCGGCGACGGAGTCGGATCTTTCCTCGCGATGTCGCGAATCGCTGGCCGGCGAGTTCCAGTCCCTTTCGCCGCGGATGGCGGCGCGCCGTTTCGCCCCTCGCGATGCTGACGCTGCTTTCGGGGGCGATCGCGGCGCCGGCCGAGGGCGGAATGCGGCCGCACCGAGTCGCCGTCATCGGCGACTCGATCACGCTCGGGCGTCTCGACCCACAGGGTGGATTTCCGACCCGAGCCCAAGCGCTGCTACGCGCGTCACAGGGCACATACACCACGGTGCTCAACCGTGGCATCGGCGGCGCGACGACTTCCGAGTGGCTCGCGGCACCCTCGGCGTCGCTCTGGGCGACCTTCCTCCAGCTCCACCCCGATATCACCGGCACCTTGCCCGAAGGCGTATCGATGGCCGAGGCGGTCGGGACTCTCGATCAGCCTCTGGATGCGATCGTGATCCTGCTCGGGACCAACGACGTCGTGTTCCAACTCCAGTCCCTATCCCAAGCCGTCGCCAACCTGCACCAGCTGCAGGAGCGCCTGGCGCCACTGGCTCGGGCGGTGTGGGTGACGACCTTGATCCCGAGCTCGAACATCTACGCCCTGGCCGCGATCGACGAGCTGAACAACGCGATCCGTGTCGAGTTTCCGGACTTTCTCCCATTGGGAGACGAGTTCGTCGCCCTGCCGAAATGGCTGACTCTTCTGAACGATTCCCTTCACCCCAACCAGGAGGGATACGCCGCGCTGGCACAATCCCTCGCCTCCGAGCTCGTCTCGCGGGGCATGACCGGCTACCTCGAGTTTCCGCCCGACGCGTTCAAGTGCTACCAAGCGAAGGATCCCGAGCCCGCGTTCCAGCGTTCCGAGGTGAACCTCGTCGATGATCTCGCCGCCAACGACGGAACGTTCGAGCTCCGACGGCTCTTCGCTCTCTGCAATCCCGCCGTCCACGGCACACGACCGATCGCCGATCCGCGAACCCACCTGGCGTGCTACACGATGAAGGGACCGAAGCTGCCGCGCAATCTCGCGCCGACGGTGGACGCGAAGGACGAGTTCGGCACGCTGCGATTGACGATCCAGCGTCCGTTCGCGCTCTGCCTCCCGTCGACCCTGACGATCGAGTCGCCATAGGTCGTCACCACCAGCCCCTGCCACCGCTCTATGCGGGTGCGATCCTTCCCTGTGCCAAGTCCGCACCCGCAGCAGAGGATGACGAGCAAGCCGTCATGGCCGCGGCGGCGCAGTTCTATGCTGCGTTGAACCAGATGTTTACCGGTGATTCAGGTCAAATGAAGGAGGTCTGGTCCCACGCAGACGATGCCATCTACATGGGTCCCACGGGGGGAATCAAAGTCGGGTGGAACGAGATTCTCAAAGTCTGGGAGGCGCAGGCCGCCATGAAACTCGGCGGCAAGGTGGAAGCTGGGGATGTGCAAGTCACGTGACCGCCGGAAGCATGTTCGCGATGACCGATGATCACCATCACGGCAGCGATCACGTCGCGGTCTGGATCAAGGCGACGCCGATCGCGCAGGAGATCCTTGTCCATGCGGACGGCAAGCGGTTCTTCGTCCCGCCTTACGTAGGCGGCAAGGGGTGGGTTGGCGTGCGCCTCGACGACGAAGTGGATTGGGACGAGCTCCGCGGCATCCTCGAGGACGCCTACTGGATGTCGGTCCCGAAACGGCTCCGCGGACGTCTTCCGGCGGCGATGGGTGAGGCGGCAGTCTCTGGAATCGCGACGCCGCGTCGCCCCGCCCGGACCTCGAAGACGAGACGCGCACCAATGACGAAGGCGACGCCGAGGAGGAAGCCGCGATCGAAGAGACTCTGACGTGGAACCACTGGGAACTCGCGTCGAGTCGGGCTTCTGTGCGGGGCATCCGCTTCCTCGATCGCGACCCGATCTCGGCAGTCTACGCGCCGCCCGGTCTCCAATAGAGATCGTGACAGCGACGCGATTCCCGCCTACCCATGATCTGTGGCGTCGATACATCGATCCGAAAATGCGCGACGAAGCGCTCCGGATCGAGGACGACGCGAGCGGCACACCGCGGTTGCGCTGGCGGGAGCGCGAAATCGGCATCGCCGAGGTGCAGATCCCCGGTCGCAGCGCCGAGGTCGGTGAGCGACACCGGCGCGCCCGGCAGGGCTGATGTACTTGATGATGCTCGACGGCGGCTGGGCGTTCACCCGGCAAATCAGCGGCCTCGACCCCAACGTGCTGCCGATGTCACCGAGCGACTACTTCCGCCGGCAGGTTCGCGTCTCCTCGTTCGCCTACGAGTCGCCCGCCGACATCGTGGAGCGACTCGGCAGCCGCGACCTCCTGATGTGCTGCAGCGATTACCCGCACTCCGAGGGAACGACGGCACCTCTCGCCGACTACGCCGCCGCGGGTCTGGACGCACGCTCGGACGCTGCGGTCGAGTTCTTCCGCGACAACGCCGCCTTCTTGCTGCGCACGTAGTGCCGCCGCTCAACGTAAACCGCGAGCGGAAGGCGGTCGTCACGGAGCGCCCACGTTCCGCAGCGGCCTCCGTCCGCAAGCCTCCGTCCGCAGCCTCCGTCCGCAGCTTGATCGCTGGTGGCGCTCGCCCTAGGGTCAGCGCCCATGGGCGCGCACGCGACCGAGGCGGTGACCAACCTGGTCGGCCGGGCGGATCTGTTGGCGGCGCTCGCCGTGCTTGGCGGACTCCTCCTCTATCGCCGGCTGCAGACGCAGCCGCGTCGGATCACACTCGCCGCGCTCAGTACCGCTGCCGCCTTCGGCGTGCTCGCCAAGGAGAACGCGGCGATCCTTCCAGGCATGATGCTGCTCTCCGACGTTGTCTTTCGACGTCGTCCGGCCGTGACCGCGTACGCTGCGGTCGTGCTGCCACTGGTCGCCGTCTGGCTCTGGCGCGCGCACCTATATGCCGGCCTGCCTGCTGTAGAGATTCCGTTCGTCGACAACCCACTCGTCGCCGCAGATTTCTGGACCGCCCGGCTGACGGCGCTCAAAGTGCTGTGGAAGTCCTGCGCCCTGCTCTTCTGGCCCGCGACGCTCACGTGCGATTATGCCTACCGGGAGATTGCCCTCGCACGCTAGACCGACCCGTCGGCGCTCGCTGGGCTCACTCTCGTCGCGGTCCTCGTCGCGCTTGCCGTGCGGGCTCGTCGTCGCCAGCCGGCCGCCGAATCTTCCGGGTTGAGGTCCCGCATGGGAACGTTGGCCAGCACCAGGCCAATGCGCTCTCCGTACCGCCGGTGGGCTTCGCGATCGATGTCGAAGCGCGCGCGACACTCGTCACATTGCAGCGACAACACCGCCGTCGCGCCCGTCCCGGCGCGAATCCGGTCGAGGTCCGCGGGTTCCACCGGGCAGCTTCCGACGATCAGGTCGTCGCGTACAATGCCCAGGTGACCCCGCGAGCGATCACGCCCACACGCGGCCCTCTGGGCGTGGCCGCTCCTGTTACCACGTCTCCGCTTTCTAGCAATCTAGGAACGTCCCGTTACTGGCCCCTTCCCGTTATCGTCTCGTGTCCGTTGGTCCACCCCCGCCGGAGTCCCGGTCCGCGGTCTGCCTACACCAAGAGCATTGGCAGAGGGCGCAGTTGACGCTTGAGGGGATCGACCATCAGGCCGAGTGCCTCGAGGCTCACGGCGCCGAGCAGGATGGCGTCGTCGGCTTCGCCGAAGACGACGGGTGAAGGGGCCCGCCGTCCGTCGAGCTCGAACACGGCGCCGCCGATCTTGCGCTTGGCATGGCTTCCATCGGCCAAGGTGAACTCCTCCGTTCGGTCCGCCTTGATCCCGAGTCGTCGCAACACCTTGCCCGGGACGACGGAGTAGAGCGCGCCGGTGTCGATCAGGAACTCGAGCGTCTCGCCGGCGCGCGGGCGTGCCGGATTGGAGACCTTGAGCTTGAGATAGGTGATACCCATCGAGGGACCTTGCGACCGAACCTAGCAGTGTGGAGCGCAGACCGTCCAGCATCTCGATCACTCACTGGCAGTTGTTGAATTGGGCGATGATCAGGTCGCCCAAGACTGAGCCGAAGAAGTTGACAGCTCCGCGCAGCTGCAGGCTGGTCGCCGTGCCGGTCATCAGGCCCAGGCACTCCTCCGGTGAGCCCGTCAGGACGGTCGGCGTCGCTTCGCAGGTGCCATCCGGACAGACACTCGAACTCGAGCACGCCCTGCCGCCTCCTGCACAGTGAGAAGGGAACGCGGTCTTCCGGCCATTGGCATTGAGAATCACCGTCGACGTCGTCCCGCTGGTGAGAGGGATGCACGGACTCCCGATGTTGATCGCCACGTCGCCGTCACCGCAGGGGGATTGATTCTCGATGACGATGTCCGTCGGCAGGTTGCACCGAATCGTTCCCGGCCCGCCCGGCTCGCCTGACGTCGTGTCGACGCACTGGCACTGGCAGGTACCGGCCGTTACCGGGTCGGGACCGTTGCACTGTCCGCCGGGGCAGTCCATACCTCCCGCCGGGCAGCCGGGCGGAGGCGTCGGCGGGATCGAGTCGCAGTCGCAGGCCATGTTGTCCCGGTCGCCGCCCGCGCAGTACCCGGTGCAGCCCGACTGGATGGCCTGCGTTCCGTTGCCGCTGCAGTAGTCGTCGCACTGGCTGGCGCAGTCGGTGTTGTCGGTGCAGGCGCCGATGTTGCCGTCCGCGACGACGGTCACGTCGGCGGCGCTGCCGCCGTCACAATCCAGGAAGCCCGGCTCGCACGCGCTGTCCCCGGGGGAGATACAGACGAAGCCGATGCCCGGGATCTGGATCGGGGCAAACCGTTGGATCTCGCAGGTGCAGGGGCGGTTCCCGTCCGATCCGGGCTCGCCGCAGTGGAAGGCCAGCGAACCGACGAGACCAAGTGGCAGCGTCGCCAGGCTCGACTCGAGATCGAGCCGGCTCTTCCTCGTGCAGCTCGCGCCCTGCCCGCAGTCCCCGTCGGCCGCGCAATCCGCTCCCCGATTCGTGCCACCGGTACAGGTGCCCACGGCACCACACGACTCACCGGCCCCGATGTTGCAATCGCCCTCGGACAGACAGCTCCTATCGGTAGACATGTCGGCTGCGACGCAGCGGCCGACCCCCTGGCACACGAAGTCGATTCGCGGCGCGGGGGTGGGGGTTTCTGCGGTCCCCGCCGTGGCGGTCGGCGTCGGCGTGTCCGTGGGACAGCCCGTGAGCGCATTGTTGACCGCCGAGATGAGCTCGTTGATTTCCACCATTTCGTCGCCGTTGACGTCGAAGCTTGGGCAGCTGGAAAGCGGGCCGGAGCCGAGGGCGATGTTCACCCCGGTGATCAACTCATTGATGGCGACCGATCCGTTCATGTTGCAATCTCCCACGCAGTTCTGAGACCAGGCGGCCGCGGCGAACCAGGACACGACCAGCACCGCGCCCAAGATGGCGACGATCCCTGGTCGTCGCGAAAGATCGCCCGCCGCTCCACCCCGCCAGCGATCACATGATAGAGCGCTCCCTCCACGTCCACCCGCGGCCCTCTGGGCATGCTGCCCTCGTCTACCACTTCTCACGCTTTCTAGCACTCTAGGAACGTCCCCTTTCGCGCCTTCTCGGTCTCATTCGATCACGACGGCGGTCAAGCCGAGGGCGCCCGCTCCGCTGCGCTGATGCGTGTCGTGGGTATGAACCTCGGTAAAGCCTTTCTGGAGGGCCGTGACGAGATGCAGACAATCGGCCGTGCGCAGGAAGACGTCCTCCGGCAACGTGGTGAAGGTCCGAACCACCTGTTCGACAACGCTGCTGTCGAGGGGAACCCAGGTCCAGTAGCCAACTGCCTCGTCGGTCGAGAGCTGGCGTAGGACGGTCGCGAAGTCGTGCCTGCTCCAGTTGCGTTCGCGCAATTGGCGGTGAAAGACGGCGACGAGCTCCGCTCTCGCCAGCTCGGAGAGAAGGACTTGGTCCTCGGCGTCGAGGCGGGCACGGACAGCGTCCGATTCCGGTTCCTGAACGTAGTATTTCGCCAGAGTGGACGTATCGCAGAAGAGCATGCTCAGCGATCGGAGCGTACGGCGTCGAGACCCCCTAGAATGTCGGACTTCTTGCGTCGGGCGAGGAAGGTGACGTACTCTGGCAGGAGCCTTCGCTGCCGGCGTCGCATGGCCGGCAAGTTTAGCGGAACCAGTGCCGCAACCACCTTGCCGCGATCGGTCACCTGCAGCGGGTTACGCGCCCGACCGGCCTGGCGAACGTACTCCCCGGTTTTGGCGTGCAGCTCTTTGATCGTGATCGAACCCCTCTTGCCCATAGTGTCACTGTGTCACTCGTGAACAAGGTACGCAAGGGGTCGCTCTTCCGGACGGTCGTGACCCAGCCGATGCTCTTCAGAGCCGCCGCGCGTTCGAGCCTCGGTGCTCCAAGAAGACGGGACCGCGTAGCACTACGCGCCTCCCTGCGCCCGGCCGCGACCGGTTCCGATGTTGTTCCGAGGAGCCCGGGGGACGCTCCTGGAATGCTGATCTGCTGAACACCTCGACCTCGATCCGTTTGACAGCGTGGAACCCATGAGAGATGTCGTGGCAGTAACTCCATTGGAGAAGGAATCATGTCGCCACGCGCGCGTGCCTGGACGTTTCTGCTCGCCTTGGCACTCTCAGGCTGCACGATCGAGGCAAATCTCAATACGGGGTACCGGCCAGACACGACCACCTTGCGCGAGACTCCGCTGCCCGCCACGCTCGCCGTACGGCGTTTCCGCGACGAGCGGCCCCCGCGCATCTATTCGACCAACGGCCGCGGGTTCATGACCTACGTTCCGTTCATCCCGTACGTCGCCCTGCCCTTCGAGCGCATCGATGAAACCGCCTTTATGATCGGCAAGAAGTTGCGCCGCCAGATGCCCCCCTTTGAGGAGTTCACCTACCCTGCCAGCATGGCGCGGGCCATTGCCGAGGATCTCACTGCCAGTGGCGTCTTCAAGTCCGTTCGCTATGTCGGCGAGGATCCGACCGACGGCTACCGCTATGTTCTGTCTGGAGTGTTGCGCGCCTCTCCGGTGGAGACGGACATGACGTCGTATGGCCTCGGCATCGTCGGCGTCTACTTCTGGCTCCTACCGATCCCCGTCGGGCAAACCTGGACGAGCGTAACCCTCGACCTCACGCTCACTGACACCGAGAAGGGCGAAACGGTGTGGCAGAACACCGTCAGCCACGACTACGCCAAGTGGGTGACCCTGTACACCAGCGCGCCCAACCTGGTGTACGGTGGCAAAACGAGCTTTGGCTTCGTGCAGATCCCGCGTACGGCGCAAGTCGATCGCGACTCGCTCTTCTCCTGGAACTTCGAGGCGCTCCGCCAAGCGATGGCCACCACCCGCGCCGCGATCGCCGCAGCCGTCGCACGGCAGCCATAACCGCCTCTCTCTCGACCATGCGTAGAGTCCGGCACCAGCATCTCCGACGCGATGCCTTTGGGATCTCTATTCATGTGAGTCCCGGCAGACGTTCCTAGTCCGGGGCGTCCCCGCAGTCCGGTCGCTGCCTCGACGTCACCGGCGGCGGTACACGGCTCCAGCTCTCCGACTGCAACGGCACCCAGGCTTCGTACTACCGTAGCCTTTGTCCGAGGTCTGGGTCCGACCTCTTCTTCGTTACGCTACAAGACACCGCTGACGTTCCGGAAGAAATGAAAGAAGGTGGTCGCGTCGTTCTTTTCATCTTTTCAGGAACGTCCCCACGGTGTCCCCTACGCAGGTCGCGCCTCCGCCACCACGCGCAGGCCAGCAGGGTCGCCGCGGCGAGGAACAGCGCTTTGAGCGCGTAGACCCGCTGCACGTTGGCCTCGCCCCAGAAGCTCGGCCCGAAGGCCAGACACAGCGCGGCCGCCAGCGCCGCGAGCACGCCGGTGCCGAGCGGCCGGCAGAGGAGGAAGAGCAACGCGCACGCCAGCACCGCACAGGCGCTGCTGAAGAGAGGCTGCCGAAGGCGATCGAGCCGACCCGCACCAGCTCGATCCACGCCTTGCCGAGCAGCACGTAGAGCGGATACCCGGTCGGGTGCGGCACGGCGAGCACGTGCTCGGCGGTGACCAGCTTCGCCGCTGTCGCCGACGTAAATGGTGCGACAGGCGCCGGCGGCGTACACGCGGAAAAGCGCCACGGCGAGCGCCAGCTTCAAAGGTGGGACGACGACCGAGCCAGAGACCGCCAACACTTCCACCGCACGCGACCGGCTCTCAAGACCAACACCGTCCTACTGTTCGGAACGCCGCAGGAACGCACCTTCACCAAACGTCCACCACTCGCGGCGAGTGTGCGGGCGGTCGTAGCCTAGAATGGCTGCGACAAGCCGCACGTTCAGTTTCCGAAGCCATGTTGGCGCGCGTACGTCGTTGAAGATCTCGTCGGGAAATTGATTCTTCCAATCATAGACCTGAAAGGCGCTACCGGTTATGGAGCGGCCGGCCCAAAGAGACTGATGCAACAGATCGTTCCTCAACTCAACGGAGAGTTGGTGCGAACTGGGGAGACGAAACATCGGATACAATCCGTACTCCTCCCAGTTCCGACATGGGTAGAAGAACTTGTCCTCCCACATGCCTCCACCCTCGAATCGTCGGAACTGATTCTGGAAGCCGGGAAGTGTGGAGATTTCTCCGCAGTCGAACTGGATGTCTAACTGGCGACTCAGATACCCGAACCGGTCAGGCTCTGAAAACTTCCGCGTCTTCATGTTTCTGCCTCAGACGCCTCCGCCGCCCCCTCAAAATCTCGTCGCCGGCATCGAAGCGATCACTGTCCCATCATTGAAATGACGCCACCCCTCTTCCGAAAATCTGCTCGACCGCGTCGATCATCGTCTCGCTCGGGGTAACCTTGAGGTCGGGCGGCAAGGCGATGATGGTCTCGGTGCGGTTCGGGAGGAGCAGGTGCAGGAAGCAGCGGCATTCGCCGGCGTGTTGGGTGAGAGTGGCGCGGAGGGTGCGGAGACCATCCTCGGAGACTTTGTCGGCTCGTAGCGCGAGATGGACCTCCTGCGTGCTGCGCTCGCGGGCGGCGGTGAGGAGGACGACCTCGTCGGCGATGATCTGGCAGCGCTCTTCGTCGACCTCGAGGTTGCCCGAGACGCAGACGGGCTCGTCGGTGGTGAAGACGGACTCGAACTTCTTGTAGGTGTCGGGCCAGGCGATGACGTCGACGGTGCCGGTCTTGTCCTCGAGCGTGAAGCTGGCGTAACGCTCGCCCTTCTTGCTGTTGCGCAGCTTCAAAGCCTGGATGACGCCGCCGATCGATACCTTGGCGCCGCTGTCGCGGCTCGGCAGCTGCTCGGTCAGCGACGAGGTGAAGCGCTTCAGGTCGCCCTCGTACTTATCCAGCGGATGGGCGGTGATGTAGAAGCCGAGGGCCTCGTGCTCGGCCTTGAGCATCTCCTTGTCGGACCAGCCGCCGTCCGCCGGCAGCGCCGGCTCCGGGGACTCGACACTGATGCCCGCGGAGGCGAAGAGGCCGATCTGGTTGCCGTCGTCCTTGGCGTGCGAGGACGCCCAGCGGAGCGCGCCGTCGAGGCCGTCGAGGAGCTGGCGCCGGGTGGCGCTGAAGCTGTCGAAGGCGCCGCATTTGATCAGAGACTCGATGACCTTTTTGTTCACCGTGGAGGGGGGGTCGGAGCGCGGGCGGGGCAGGAGGCGGAAATCCCCCTCGATCCCCCTTTTCCAAAGGGGGAGGTTGGAGCCGTTCCTTTTCCAGAGGGGGAGGCCAAAGTTGCCTCAGCCTGAGCCTCAGCCTCGGCACCGTTGCCGTTTGACGACGTGCGCATGGCGAGGACGCGTTTGCAGAACTCGGCCAACGACGTGAACGGGCCGCCCTGGTCGCGGGCGGCGAGAATGGTTTCCACCGCTTTCGAGCCGACGCCGCGGACGGCGCACAGGCCGAAGCGGATGGGGCGGGTGCCGTTTTCGTCCTCGTGGGCGAGGACGGTGAAGTCCTCGCGGCTCTCGTTGACGTCCGGCGGCAGGATGCGAATCCCGCGCGTGCGGCATTCGGCGATGTTCTTGAACGTCTTGTCGGTGTCGCTCATCTCGAGCGTCAGCAGGCCGGCGAGAAACTCCTCCGGGTAGTGCGCCTTGAGCCACGCGGTGTGGTACGAGATCAGCGCGTACGCCGCCGAGTGCGACTTGTTGAAGCCGTACATGGCGAACGTCTCCATCTGGTCGAAGATCTCGGTGGCCTGCTTCTCCGGGATCTTCTTCTTGCGCGCGCCGGCGACGAAGCGGGCGCGCTCCTTCTTCATCTTCTCGGGGTCCTTCTTGCCCATCGCCCGCCGCAGCATGTCGGCGTCACCGAGCGAGTAGCCGGCGAGCACCTGCGCGATCTGCATCACCTGCTCCTGGTAGACGATGACGCCGTAGGTCGGCTCGAGGATGCCCTCGAGGGCGGGGTGCGGGTAGCGCACCTCCTCCTTGCCGTGCTTGCGCTTGATGTACTGCTCGACCATGCCGCTGTCGAGCGGGCCGGGACGGAACAGCGCCAGCACGGCGATGATCTCCTCGAAGGTGCTCGGCCGCAGCTGCGTCAGCAGCTTGCGCATGCCGCTCGACTCCATCTGGAAGACGCCGACCGTGTCGCCCTTGGACGAGCAGCTTGTAGGTCTTCTTGTCGTCGAGCGGCAGCGTGCCGAGGTCGAGATCGACTCCCCTGCCCTGCTTGATGCGGCGCACGATGTTGTAGACCATCGTCAGCGTCTTCAGGCCGAGGAAGTCGAACTTGATCAGGCCGATCTCGTCGATGTGCGGGCCGGCGAACTGCGTCATGACGTTGCCGTCCTTGTCGACGTACAGCGGCAGGTCCTCGACCAGCGGCCGCGAGCCGATGACGATGCCGGCGGCGTGCTTCGAGGCGTGGCGCAGCAGACCCTCGAGCTTGAGCGCGTGCTGGAAGAGCTGCCCCTCGCGCTCGCCCTTCTCGCGCAGCTCGCGCAGGCGCGGCTCCATCTCCAGCGCCGTCGCGAGCGGGAAGTCCTTGCCCTGCTTGGGGGCCGGGTAGAGCTTGGCGATGCGGTCGGTCTCGCCGAAGGTGAACTCCAGCACCCGGCCGACGTCCTTGATCGCCGCCTTCCCCTTCAGGGTCCCGAAGGTGATGATCTGCGCGACGTGGTCCTCGCCGTACTTCTCGCGCACGTAGCGGATCACCTCGTCGCGGCGCTCGAAGCAGAAGTCCATGTCGATGTCGGGCATCGACACGCGCTCCGGGTTGAGGAAGCGCTCGAACAGCAGGTGGTACGGCAGCGGGTCGAGGTCGGTGATGCGCAGCGCGTACGCCACCAGGCTGCCGGCCGCCGAGCCGCGCCCCGGGCCGACCGGGATGCCCTGGCGCTTGGCGTAGTTGGTGAAGTCGGCGACGATCAGGAAGTAGCCGGCGAAGCCCATGTTCTCGATGACGCCGAGCTCGACGTCGAGGCGTTCGCGGTACTCCGCCTCCTTGGCGTCGCTCCAGCCCGCGCTTTTGCGCAGCACCGCCAGCCGCTCCTCCAGGCCGGCGCGCACCTGGCGTTCGAGCTGCTCCTCGAGGGTGACGTTCTCGGGCACGGCGAAGACCGGGAACTGGTAGCGGCCGAACTGCATCTCGAAGTCGCAGCGCGCGGCGATCTCGACCGTGTTGGCGATCGCCTCCGGATACTTCGGGAAGGCGCGCAGCATGTCATCGGCGCCCTTCACGTAGAGCTGGTCGGTGCCGAACTTCCAGCGGTTCGGATCGTTGAAGGTCTTGCCGGTCTGGATGCAGAGCAGCACCTCGTGCGCGTGCGCGTCCTCCGGCTCCAGGTAGTGGCAGTCGTTGGTCGCCACCAGCGGCAGGCCGAGCTCGCCGGCGAGGTCGACCAGGGCGGCGTTCGATCTCTCCTGCTCGGCGAGGTGGTTGTCCTGGATCTCGACGTAGTAGCGCCCGTCGAAGATCTCGCGGTACTCCGCCATCACCGCGCGGGCGCGCTCGAGCGAGCCGAGCTGAATCGCCTGGTTGACCTCGCTGGCCAGGCAGCCGGAGAGCGCGATCAGGCCACCGTTGAGCTCGCGCAGCAGCTCCTTGTCGATGCGCGGCTTGTAGTAGAAGCCCTCGGTGTAGCCGAGCGTGACCAGACGGCACAGGTTGCGGTAGCCCTGCTCGTTCATTGCCAGCAGGATGAGGTGGTAGTTGCCGGCCCCCTCGACGTCGTCGCCGCGCACGACCTTCTGCCGATCGCGCCGGTCGCCCGGCGCGACGTACATCTCGCAGCCGATGATCGGCTTGACGCCGGCGGCGACCGCGGTCTTGTAGAACTCGACCGCCCCGAACATGTTGCCGTGGTCGGTCATGGCGACGGCCGGAAGGCCGAGGTCTTTCACCTTGGGGATCAGGGACTTGATCTTGTTGGCGCCGTCCAGCAATGAATATTGCGTGTGGAGGTGGAGGTGGACGAAGCTCATGGGAGCACCGAGGGAGAGTGTTGACGTGCTGACGTGCTGACGCGTGGACGTGCTGACGCGCTGACGTGGGGACGTCTAGATGGCGGTTGGTCGTAGGAGGGAGGGGCGGGCTCGGAGATTCGGTCTTTGCGTGGGGGGCGGGGGTGGAGCTTCATGCGGCGGAGTAAGGCACTGCAGAGAGATTTGACGTGCTCGGCGCTATCGTAGAGCGCCTGGAATTGCGCTTTGTCGAGATAGTCCTGGTCTAGGGCGAGATAGAGGCAGCTTTGAACTTCCAATGCGGAGCGGATGGCGTAGCGAAGGAAGCGCTGAAACTCCGGCTTGGAGCCACTGCCGAACCCCTCGGCAATGTTGCATGCGACCGACACGGCAGCACGCCGAAGTTGATCGGTGAGAGCCCGGTCACGGCCGAAGCGCGGATGCCGCGTAGCGCGGTAAACCTCTCCCGCAAGCGCACGGGCAACTCGCCACACCCTCAGATCCTCGAACCTGGTAACCAACGCCACGTCTTCGCCTCCCCCCGCGCATGCCCGGGCACGCCTTTTTCAATTCGAGAACTCCAATCCAATTCCTTTTACATCAACACGTCAGCACGTCAGCACGTCAACACTTCCTATTCCCACTCTATCGTCGCCGGCGGCTTCGAGCTGATGTCGTAGACGACGCGGTTGACGCCGGCCACCTCGTTGATGATGCGCGTCGAGATCTTCGCCAGCAGCTCGCCGGGGAGGCGGGCCCAGTCTGCCGTCATGCCGTCGACGCTCTCGACGGCGCGGACGGCGATGGCGTCGTCGTAGGTGCGCTCGTCGC
This sequence comes from uncultured bacterium, assembly GCA_963721115.1. Lineage (GTDB taxonomy): Bacteria > Desulfobacterota > Binatia > HRBIN30 > CADEER01 > CAVRIA01. Next base: position 829,570 of record CAVRIA010000004.1, on the reverse strand, counting down.
CCATGACGCCGACGCTGCGCACCGGCAGCAACACCGCGAATGCCTGCCACAGCTTGTCGTACCAGCCGGCGGCGCGGACCTCATCCTCGATGATGGCGTCGGCGTTCTGCACCACGGCGACCCGCTCGGCGGTCACCTCACCGAGGATGCGCACGGCGAGGCCGGGGCCGGGGAACGGGTGGCGGCCGACGATGGCCGGTGCGATGCCGAGCACCAGGCCGAGCTGCCGCACCTCGTCCTTGAACAGCTCGCGCAGCGGCTCGACGAGCTTCAGCTTCATGCGCTCCGGCAGGCCGCCGACGTTGTGGTGGCTCTTGATGGTCGCCGACGGGCCCTTGAACGACACCGACTCGATGACGTCCGGATACAACGTCCCCTGCGCCAGGAAGCGCACGTCGCGCAGGTGCTTCGCTTCCTCGTCGAAGACCTCGATGAAGGTGCCGCCGATGATGCGGCGCTTCTTCTCCGGATCGGTGACGCCGGCCAGCCGCTTCAGGAACAGCTCGCCGGCGTCGACGGCCTTGATGCGGAAGTGGAAGGCCTCGCGCAGGAAGCCCATGACGCGCGCCGCCTCGTCGCGCCGCAGGACCCCGTTGTCGACGAAGATGCAGGTGAGCTGGTCGCCGATGGCGCGGTGCACCAGTGCGGCGGTGACGGTCGAGTCGACGCCGCCGCTGAGGCCGCAGACGACGCCGGCGTCGCCGACGCGGGCGCGGATGCGCTCGGCTTCGCGCTCGATGAAGTTCTCCATCGTCCAGTCGGCCGCGGCGTGGCAGACGCGGAAGAGGAAGTTCTCCAGAAGCTGGCGGCCGCGCGGCGTGTGCGCCACCTCGGGGTGGAACTGCAGGCCGAAGCGCTGCCCCGAGGCGTCGCGGCAGGCAGCGAGCGGCGAGTTGTCGCTGTGCGCCAGCGGCGTCCAGCCGGCGGGCAGCTCCTCCATGCGGTCGCCGTGGCTCATCCACACCGGCGTCCGTCCGCCGCGCGAGAAGCCGCCGAACAGGTCGGCGTCGTCGTCGACGCTGACCTCGGCCGGCCCATACTCGCGCCGCTCGGCGCGCGCCACGCGCCCGCCGCTCTGCACGAGCATGACGCCCATCCCGTAGCAGATGCCGAGCAGCGGCACGCCGAGCTCGAGCAGCGCCGGGTCGGAGAGCGGCGCGTCCTCCTGGTACACGCTGGCCGGCCCGCCCGACAGGATGACCCCGTCCGGCGCCATGGCGCGAATGCGCTCGAGCGGCAGGTTGAACGGATGGATCTCGCAGTACACGTGCGCCTCGCGCACGCGCCGCGCGATCAGCTGCGTGTACTGGGAGCCGAAGTCGAGGATTAAGATCATGGGGCAGAAGTGATGACGTTTTGACGTGTGGACGTGCTGACGTGCTGACGTGTGGACGTGCTGACGTGTGGACGTGTGGACGTGCTGACGGGTGGACGTGCTGAGCTGCGGAACTCCGGAGTTGATTTTCGTCCTCTTTCAACTTCTAGAATTCTCAGCGTTTGCACGCCGGAACATCCTGCGGATGTGTCGAGATGAGATCCGAACATCAGATTCTGAGCCTTCCTTCGCCCAACGCGACTCCCTCTTCGTTCAACACGTCAGCACATCAGCACGTCCACACGTCAGCACGTCATCACCGCTCGTTCGAGCGCTGATAGTTCGGCGCCTCTTTCGCGATGAAGACGTCGTGGACGTGGCTCTCCTGCAGGGAGGCGGCGGAGACGCGGGTGAAGCGGGCCTTCTCCTGCAGCTCGGGGATGCTGCGGCAGCCGCAGTAGCCCATGCCCGCCTTGAGGCCGCCGACGAGCTGGGCGGCAATGTAGGTCAGCGGGCCCTTGTGGGGCACGCGACCCTCGATGCCCTCCGGGACCAGCTTCATCTGCTCCAGCTCGTCGTCCTGGAAGTAGCGGTTGCGGCTGCCCTCGCGCTCGCGCATGGCGTCGAGCGAGCCCATGCCGCGGTAGATCTTGTAGGTGCGGCCCTGGTACAGCACCGTCTCGCCCGGGCTCTCCTCGGTGCCGGCGAAGAGGCTGCCGATCATCACCGAGTCGGCGCCGCCGGCCAGCGCCTTGGTGATGTCGCCGGAGAACTTGATACCGCCGTCGGCGACCACCGGGATGTCGTACTCGCGCGCCACCCGCGCCGCGGCGGCGATGGCGCTGAGCTGCGGCACGCCGACGCCCGAGACGACGCGCGTGGTGCAGATCGACGCCGGGCCCATGCCGACCTTGAGGCCGTCCGCCCCCGCCTCCGCCAGGGCGCGCGCCCCTTCCGCGGTGGCGATGTTACCACCGATGATGTCGACGTTGGGGTGCGAGCGCTTCATCTCGCGCACCGTCTCCATGACGTTCTTCGAATGCCCGTGCGCGGTGTCGATCACCAGGACGTCGGCGCCGGCGGCGACCAGCTTGTCGGCGCGCAGGCTGCGGTCCTCGCCGGTGCCGATGGCGCCGCCGACGCGCAGCCGCCCGAGCTCGTCCTTGCACGCCGCCGGGAACTGCGCCGCCTTCTCGATATCCTTGACCGTGATCAGCCCCTTCAGGCGGCCGCGGTCGTCGACGATGAGCAGCTTCTCGATGCGGTTGGCGTGCAGGATCTCCTTCGCCTCCTCGAGGCCGATGCCGGGGCGTCCGGTGATCAGGTTTTCCCTGGTCATCACCTCCGCCACGCGGCGGTCGAGGCGCTTCTCGAAGCGCAGGTCGCGGTTGGTGAGGATGCCGACCAGGTGGCCGTCCTGCGTCACCGGCAGGCCGGAGATGTGATAGCGGCGCATGACGTCGAGTGCCTCGGCGATGCGCAGATCGGGATGGATCGTCACCGGATCGAGGATCATGCCGCTCTCGGACTTCTTCACCTTCTCGACCTCGAGCGTCTGCGCCTCGATCGAGAGGTTGCGGTGGATGACGCCGATACCACCTTCCTGCGCCATCGCGATGGCCATCGCCGACTCCGTGACCGTGTCCATCGCGGCGCTGACGAGCGGGATCTTCAAGACGACGCGGCGGGAGAGCCGGCTGCTGACGTCGGTATCGCGCGGCAGGAAGTCCGAATCGCCCGGAACGAGCAGGACGTCGTCGAACGTGTATCCTTCCGGCATGTCATAGCTGAACATGGGGACCTCCGAAAAACAGGGACGTGACCGGTGGCCGGTGACCAGTGAGCAGTGAGACTGTCAGCGGGCGCGCGGGTGGGCCGGTGAGCAGGTCAGGAAATGTGCGGACGTGCGGACGTGTGGACGTGCGGATGTGGAAAGAAGGGAAGAAGAAAAGGCAACCACGAAGGGCACGAAGAGCACGAAGAGGGGACTGGATGGATTGGCTTCGTTCTCCCAAATGGGAGAGGGAGGACAGTCCCTGCGTCCCTTCCAGTCGGCGTCGGGGGTTGACCCGAGGGCGCGGAGAACGCCTGTCGATGCGCCTCGCTTCCCACCTCCGGACAACCATGCCGTTAGGTACCAGAAGCGCTACCGGTTTGGCAAGACGGGAGTGGAGACCACTATATCTAGTAGAAAGTACGCCAGTGGGCCGGTATGCCAGTGGGCCGGTGAGAATCGGAGCACCAGCGCTCACCGACTCACCGGCTCACCGCGCTCACCGGCTCACCGGCTCACCTTCAGAGGATTCCCTGGTCGCGGTAGCGCGCCGCGTTGTCGACGTAGTTGCGGGCCGACTGGCGGAGGTGTTCGAGCTCTTCGGTCTTCAGCTTGCGCACCGCTCTGGCGGGGCTGCCGAGGACGAGGTGGCCGGGCTCGATCCGCGTGCCGGGGGTGAGCAGGGCGCCGGCGCCGATGAGGCAGTCGTCGCCGATCTCGCAGCGGTCGAGGACGATCGCGCCGATGCCCACCAGGACGCGGGAGCCGACCGTGCAGCCGTGCAGGATGACGCCGTGGCCGACCGTGACGTCGTCACCGACGATGGTCGCGAACTGCCCGTGGGTGACGTGCACCGTCGAGTTGTCCTGGATGTTCGTCCGCGCCCCGATTCGCACGTGAAAGACGTCGCCGCGCACGACGACGTTGAACCACACGCTACTCTGCGCCCCGATGTACACGTCGCCGATCACCCGCGCGCTCGATTGCACGTACGCGGTCGGATCGACGTGGGGAGAGATGGCGTTGTGGGGGATCAGCATGCGGATCGGGGAACCGGTCACCGGCCACCCGTCACGCCCCTCTCCTCCTCCGCGTAGCGCCTCGCACACGTCTGCGAGCAGAAGTACTGTGTCTCGCCGCGCAGGTGGCGGCGGACGGCGCCGCTCGGCGTGAGCTGGGCGTGGCAGACAGGGTCGATCACCGGACGGGGCGGGACGACGTGCAGGCCGGCGCGGCGGCTCTGCACGTGATAGCCGGAGACGCTGTCGCGCGCCTTCAACGCCACCTCGCGCGAGGTGAACACGACCTCGCGGTCGAGCGGGCCGCAGACGGCCGAGTACGTCGCCTCGTCGAGCAAGCTCTCCGCCAGGCGCGCACCGACGCACAGGCGCGACGCCGCCCTCACCGCCTCGCCGATGGTCGTCGACTCCGGCGGCGCGCCCGCTCCGAGGCTGGCGACGATGACGTCACCGCTCGCCACCCCGATGCTGAGGCCCACCTCTCGGCCCACCGCCCTGCCCTCCTTGAGCCAGCGATTGCGCAGCGCCAGGAAGGCGCGCTGCAGATCGAGCGCGGTGCGCACGGCGCGGATCGGATCGTCCTTGCGCGGCCGCGGCACGCCGTAAACGAGCATGACCGCGTCGCCGATCAAACGATCGATACCGGCGTGGTTGGCGACCGCGACGTCGGTCATGGCGGTGAAGAAGTCCTGCAAAAGCGCCACCACTTCAGCGGGCTCCAGGCGAGCCGACAGACGCGTGAAGCCGCGCAGGTCGGCGATCAGCACCGAGGCGCGCAGGCGCACTCCCGAGCCGCTTCGCGGTCTCTCTCCCGCCGCCGGCTCGGCGCCGCCGAGAAGCAGTCGCGCCTCGTCGGCTGCAGCCTGGCGCCGCTTCGCCGCGCGGCCGCGGCCGGCCGCCTTGTCGATTTCCCCGCTCCTTACCTGCACTGGCTCTCCCTCCGCCGCCGGCCTGGCCGCGGCGCGGCCACCGATGTCTCCGACCTGGGCTAGTACCTCGTTGGCATCACGAGATTCCTTCTCGAGGAACTCCTTCGAGACACGTCATCGCATTTCCGGCCGTCAGGCGGCCGCCGGCGATGCGTCGCGCACGTCGGCCTCGACGTGTCCTTCGAAATCCCGGAAGTTGTCGCGAAAGCGTCCGGCCAGATCCTTGGCCTTGCGGTCGTACGCCTGCTTGTCCTTCCAGGTGTTGCGCGGCGTCAGGATCTCGTTCGGAACACCGGGGCACTGGTCGGGCACCGCCACGCCGAACACCGGATCCTGGCTGTACGAAATCTTGTCGAGATTGCCCTCCAACGCCGCGTGCAGGAGCGCGCGCGTGTACGACAGCTTCATGCGCGACCCGACGCCGTAAGCGCCGCCGCTCCAGCCGGTGTTGAGCAGCCACACGCGCACCTTGTGGCGCGCGATCTTCTCTCCCAGCAGGCGCGCGTACACGGTCGGGTGGAGCGGCATGAACGGCGCGCCGAAGCAGGTGCTGAACGTCGCCTCCGGCTCGGTGATGCCCTGCTCCGTGCCGGCGACCTTGGCCGTGTACCCGGACAGGAAATGGTACATGGCCTGGGCGGAGGTGAGCTTGGCGATCGGCGGCAGGACGCCGAAGGCGTCGCAGGTGAGCATGATGATGTCGCTCGGATGGCCGGCGGTGCCGCTCTCCGAAGCGTTCGGGATGTACGTGATCGGATAGGCGGCGCGGGTGTTCTCGGTGAGCGACTCGTCGTTGAGGTCGAGCCGGTGCGTGACCGGATCGATGGTGACGTTCTCCAGCACCGTGCCGAAGCGGCGCGTCGTGTCGTAGATCTCGGGCTCGCCCTCCGGCGACAGGCGGATGACCTTGGCGTAGCAGCCACCCTCGAAGTTGAAGATCCCGTCGTCGCTCCAGCCGTGCTCGTCGTCGCCGACCAGCGTGCGCTGCGGATCCGCCGACAGCGTCGTCTTGCCGGTGCCGGAGAGGCCGAAGTAGACCGCGGAGGCACCGTCCGCGCCGACGTTGGCCGAGCTGTGCATGGACAGCACGCCCTGCTGCGGCAGGACATAGTTCATGATGCCGAACACGGACTTCTTGATCTCGCCCGCGTAGGCGGTGCCGCCGATGAGAACCATGCGGCGGCCGAAGTGAATGAGGATGAAAGCTTCGGAGCGCGTGCCATCCTCCGACGGGTCGGCGTGGAAGTGAGGCGCCTGGATGATCGTGAAATCGGGAACGATGGTGGCGAGGTCCTCGAGCGGCGGGCGCAGGAACATGTTGCGGGCGAACAGGCTGTGCCAGGCGGTTTCGGTAATCACGCGCACCTTGCGGCGGTAATTGGGGTCCGCGCCGACGTAGCAGTCCTGGACGAACACGTCCCCGCCCTGCAGGTAGGCGAGCAGGCGGCGGTACATGAGGTCGAAGTGGTGCTCCTGGAAGTCGTGGTTGACCTTGCCCCACCAGATCTTGTTCTCGCTGGAGGGCTCGCGGACGATGAAACGGTCCTTCGGGGCGCGTCCGGTGTGGTGGCCTGTTCGAACCACCAGCGGACCGAGGTGAGCGACGGTCCCCTCGAGGCGGCGAATCGACTGCTCGTAGAGAGCCGGCGTCGGGAGGTTCCAGAACGCCGTCCCGACGTGATTGATCCCGTGTTGCTCCAATCCGTACTGGCTGATGGCCCGTCCGACCTGTTGCATGCTCGTCCCTTCTTGGCGCGATGTGGTGCCCGCCACACCGCTCCTGGAGCGGCGAAGAGGCATCCTTTCTTATTGTTTAAGGCGCGAAGAAACGCAACCGGGGGAGGGGTGCGGTCTTATCCAGTGACTCCGTGATTCAGCACTCCAGCACTGAATCGACTCCCCCCCTACTCCTCCGTCTTTGACAGGTCGATGAAGGCGGCGAGCAGGTCGCTGCGAGTGATGATGCCGACGAGATTGCCGGCGTCGACGACGGGCAACGCACCGATGCGGCGGGCGCGCAGAAGCTCGGCGGCGCGGGAAGCCGGCTCGTCGCCGCCGATCGTCACCACGTCCGCGGTCATCACCGACTCGAGAGTGATCTTGCCGGTGAACTCGTCGATCTCCTTGCCGAGGTGACTGACCACGGCGGTCGGGAAGACGTCGCGGATGTCGCGGTCGGTGACGATGCCCAGCAATTCGCCACGCGTCACCACCGGCACCTGCTGGATGCGCCGCTCGAGCATCAGCTCGCGCGCAGCGCGCGCCGTGTCGAGCGGCTTCATGGTGACGACGTTGCGGGTCATGTAATCTCGCACCAGCATCCTATCCCTCCGCGTTGCGTCCGGCCGGAACGGCGCAGCGGCCGCCGGCGCGCTCCGCCGGCGCCGCATTCGCGCCCAGCGCGACGAGCAATCCGTCGACCACGTCGCTCTCCGTCAGCAGACCCACCAGCTCGCCGCGGTCGACCACCGCCAGACTCTCCTTGCCCCGCTTCCGCATGAGGCGGGCGGCGTCCGCCAGCGGCGTGCTGACGGCAACCGTGGCGGGCTCCAGATCCATGACGCCGCCCACCGACATGTGCAGAAGCAGGTCGTCGGCGTCGCGTTCTGCCAGCAGCACGGCAGCCACCGGCAGGCGCTCCCAGATGTCGCGCTCGGTGACGATGCCGACCAGACGGCGCCCCACCACTACCGGGAGCCGGTCGACGTGCCCCTCCCGCATGAGCACGCGCGCCTTGCTGACCGTGTCCTCCGGCGTCACCGTCAGCAGGTAGCGAGACATGAAGCGGCCGACCAACATGAGCCACAGGGAAAGCATCGTCCATGCCACCCATCCATCCGATTCTCCGGGCGACTCTGCGGCCACAAGCAGACGCAGATTCGGCCGCGCCTGGCGACCGGGGGCCGGGCTCCTTCCCAATTGTGGCAAAGCGCCCTCCGCCGCCTCACTCCCCGTGCAGACTGATCTCGAGCTCCTCGAGCTTGCGGTACAGCGAGGACAGGCTGAGGCCCAGGCGTTCGGCCGCCTTGCGTTTGTCCCAGTTGAGCTTGCGCAGGGTGGTCTGGATGTGGGCGCGCTCGTAGACCCGCACGGCGTCCTTGAGGTTGTCGGCCGCGAACGGGATCACGTCGCCATCGTTGTCGAGGCCGCGCGGCAGGTCCGCCACCGTGACCCACTCGCCGCTGCCAAGGATCATGGCGCGCTCGAGGACGTTGTCCAGCTCGCGGATGTTGCCCTTCCAGGGCAGGGCCATCAGCACCTTCATCGCCGAGTTGTCGGCGCCGCGGAAGCTCTTCTTGAGCTCCTGGTTGTGGCGCTGGACGAGATGCTCGATCAGCAGGGGGATGTCCTCCCGGCGGTCGCGCAACGGCGGAATGTGGATGCCGACGACGTTGAGACGGTAGTACAGGTCCTCGCGGAAGCGCCCCTCGTCCACGTCCGTCTTCAGGTCCTTGTTGGTCGAGGCGATGATACGCACGTCGACCCGCACCGGCGTGGTGGCGCCGAGCGGCAGGATCTCCTTCTCCTCGATGGCGCGCAGCAGCTTGACCTGCAGGCTGAAGGGCATGTCGCCGATCTCGTCGAGGAAGATGGTGCCGCCGCGGGCGCGCTGGAAGAGCCCTTCCTGGTTCGTCACCGCGCCGGTGAAGGCGCCCCGCAGGTGGCCGAAGAGCTGGCTCTCCAGCAGGCTCTCGGGAATGGCGCCGCAGTTCACCGGCAGGAACACCTTGTCGCACTGATCGCTGTGGGCGTGAAGGGCGCGCGCAACCACCTCCTTGCCGACGCCGCTCTCGCCGGTGATGAGCACGGTGCTGCGGGTCGGCGCCACCTTGCGGATCAGCACCATGATGTCTCGCATGCCGGGGCTGCGGCCGATGAGGTTCTGGAAGTTGTACTGGCGCTCGACCTCGCGGCGCAGGGTCTGCAGCTCCCACGCCAGGTGCCGCATCTCCAGGAGGCGCCGCACCTTGCGCAGCACGTCCTCGAAGATGAGCGGCTTGATGATGTAGTCCTGCGCCCCCTGCTGCAGGGCCTCGATCGCGGTCTCGATCGAAGCGTAGGCGGTGATCAGAATGACGAAGGTCTGCGGGGAGATCTCGCGGGCGCGCCGCAGCACCTCGATGCCGCCCGTTTCGGGCATGCGCAGGTCGGCAATGACCAAGTCGAAGCCGTTCTCCGCCAGCAGCTTGATCGCCTCGCTGCCGTCGGCCGCCTCGGCGACGTCGAACCCCTCCTCGCGCAGCAGCGCCGCCAGCAACTCGCGCACGCCGGCCTCGTCGTCGGCGACCAGGATGGTTCCGTTGCCCGTCTCGTTTCGCACCATCGGTTGGAATTGTGAATATTCCGAAGCGTGGAAAGCCGCAAGGGATGGAATTTCGACCTTGCGCGTCGAGGTTCGGGGGGAGGGACGTGACCGGGCAGTGACCGGATGGGTGAACCGGTGCGCCGGTCGCCGTGCGCCGGTCAGCCGGTGCCCGGCGCTGTCGCGATCGGTCACCAGTTGCGCCTCTCTCCGCTCCAACCCTCACCGCCGCAAATCCTCATACCCGCACACCGGCACACCGGTTCACTGGCTCACCGGTCACGCCTCTCTGCACTCCACCACCTCAACACTGCATCACTCCATCACTTCAACACTCCGGCGGCCGCGCCGCGATCTTCTCGCCGGGGCGCAGGCCGCTGAGGATCTCCACGCGTCCGTCGCCGGTGACGGGGCCCAGGGTCACCAGACGGCGCACCAGGCGGCCGTCGTCGCTGACGACGTAGGCGAAGTCGAGCTGCCCCATGCGCTCGATGGAGGCGGCCGGAGCCAGGACGCGCGTGCGCTCGCCGGCCGGGAGCAGCACGCGCCCGAACATACCCGTGTACAGGCCTGCGTGCTTCGGCAACCCGATCTTGACCAGGAAGGTCCGCGAGCCGGCCTCGGCCTGGGGAACGATCTCGTCGATCCGTCCCTGCAGCGTCTCCTTCTCGTCTCCCACGCGCACGGCGAGCCGATCGCCGACCGCCAGGCGCGTCACCAGCGACTCGCGCACGGGGACCTCGATGCGCAGCGCCGTCGGGTCGTAGAGCGACAGCAGCGGCGTTCCCGGCACGGCGGTGTCGCCGGGGTCGGCCAGCCGCTCGATCACCCGGCCGGTCACCGGCGAGCTGATGCGCGTGTAGGAAAGCGCCACTTCGCCCGACTGCGCCGCCTGCTGGGCGCGCTCCAGCTCGGCGTCGGCGATCTTGAACGACGACTCGACCTGATCGAACTCGCTCTGGCTGATCACGCCGGAGGCGCGCAGCTTGCGCCCGCGCTCGAAGTCGCTCGCCGCGCGCTGGCGCGCCGCGGCGGCGGCCTGCACCGCCCGGTTCGCCTCCTCGACCTTGCTGCGCAGCTCGCGATCGTCGAGCACGACCAGCGTGGCGCCCGCCTGCACCGGATCGCCGGAGTTGACCAGCACCTCGCGGATGACGGCCAGGATGCGCGACGAGACGACGGTCTTGCGCTCGGCCTGGATGGTGCCGGCCGCCTCCTCGATCACCGGGATGGATGCCTCCTCCACCGCCGCCACCACCGTCTGCGGGGTCGCCATCTGCGCCTCGATCGGCACCGCGCCGGGGCGGATCTTGGTGCCGAAAAAGCCGGACATCCAGAGGATGAGAAGCACCATCGCGCAAAGCGCGAGCCCTGCGCGCAGCAGCTGCGAGATCCACCGCGTCATTGGCGTTCCTCCTGTTCCCACGCCGGCAGCCCGTGTCCGGCGCGATGGCGGTAGACCAGGTCGTAGGTCACCGGGATCACCACCAGGTGAAGGCGGTCGAGACGAACAGGCCGAAGATCAGCGCCCACGCCAGGCCGGAGAAGATCGGGTCCAGCGTGATCGGCCACGCCGCCAGCATCGCCGTGCCGGCGGTCAGGAAGATCGGCCGGAAGCGCACCGCGCCGCTGCCCAGCAGCGCCGCGCGCAGATCGTCCCCGGCCCGCAGGCGCTCGTGGACGAACTCGATCAGCAGGATGGCGTTGCGCACCGCGATGCCCGACAGCGCGATCATGCCGATCATCGCGGTGGCGGTGAAGAAGACCGGGTTGGGATAGCCCCCGACCGCGTCGGCGGTCAGGCGGTTCAGCAGCCAGAAGCCGGGCATGATGCCGATCACGTCAGCGGGATCGAGATCATCAGGATCAGCGGCATGAGAGTACGAGCCGGTCTGGTAGACGAGCAGGACGTAGATGCCCAGGCAGGCGACGCCGAAGGCGATGCCCAGGTCGCGGAAGACGTCGAGGGTGATCTTCCACTCGCCCTCGCCGCTCCACACCGCCTGCGTGCCCGGCGGGCAGCGCCCACGGCATCGCCGCCGCCGTTGGAGAAGTAGGTGCGCTCGGCCAGCGGTCGGGCCTCGCTGGCTGGCGCCCGCCGGCGCCGGCGCCGACCTGGTCGGCGCCGACGTCGATGATCGCCTCGGCCGGGGCGCGGCCCGCCATCTCGGCGAAGACGTAGGCCACGCGCCGCAGGTTCTTGTGGTAGATCGTCTGCTCGCGCACCGACTCGTCGAAACGGCCGAGCTCGCCGAGCTGGACCAGCGGGATGGGCGCGGCGCGCAGGCCGCCCGCCTCCCTCACCTGCACGTATCCCGGCCGCCCCTTCAGATAGATGGCGCGCAGGTCCTCGACCGAGCTGCGCGAGGCGCGCGGCAGGCGCAGCACGATCTCGCAGCGGGTTCGACCTCGCCGGGCGCGTGCAGGCGCGTCGCCGACAGGCCGTCGAGCGCCATCTGCACCGTCTGCGCCACGTCCGCGGTGGCGACGCCCGACAGCGCCGCCTTCTCCTTGTCGACGTCGAAGACCCACTTCGGCTGCGTCGGCCTCGACCGTGGTGTCGACGTCGACCACGCACGGCTCGCGGCGCAGGCGGTCGGCGACCGACCAGCGCCGCCGACTGCAGCGGTCGCGTAGGGCACCGCCGGGTCGCCGTAGACCTCGGCGGTGATCGTCGAGATCACCGGCGGCCCGGGCGGCGTCTCGACCAGCTTGATGTTCGCGCCCCACTGCGCCGGCCACCGCGGCCAGCTGGTCGCGCAGGCGCAGCACGATCTCGTGCGACTGCTGCACGCGGTCGTTCTTGTGCACCAGGTTGACGCGGATGTCGGCCACGTTCGGGCCGCGCCGCAGGTAGTAGTGGCGCACCAGGCCGTTGAAGTCCATCGGCGAGGCGAGGCCGCTGTACAGCGTGAAGTCGGTCACCTCGGGCGCGCTGCGCAGGCACCTCGGCCAGGGCGCGCACGGCCGCGTCGGTGCGCTCCAGCGTCGTCCCCTCGGGCATGTCGACGACGACCTGGAACTCGTTCTTGTTGTCGAAGGGCAGCATCTTGAGCGGCACGCTGCGGTCGCCGGCCAGCCACACGGCGCCGAGGAAGAGCAGCAACATCACCACGAGCAGCCCGACGGCCAGCGGGCGGCGGCGCAGCAGCGGGTCGAGAACGCGCGAGTAGACGCGGTAGATCGGCGCTGCCCTCGACGGTCCAGGGCGCCTCGCCCTCTTTGCCGTACTCGCCCTTCAGCACGTGGTAGGTCATCCACGGCGTGATCGTGAAGGCGACGACCATGCTCATCAGCATGGTCAGCGGCACGTTGAGCGCCATGGGGCGCATGTAGGGGCCCATCATGCCGGTGATGAAGAACATCGGCAGGAACGAGATGATCACCGCCAGCGTGGCGAGGATGATCGGCGGGCGCACCTCGCTGCACCGCCGTCAGCACCGCCTGCAGGGGCGGCTCCTGGCGCATCTGGAAGTGGCGGTAGATGTTCTCCACGTCGACGATCGGATCGTCGACCACCAGGCCGAGCGCCAGGATCAGCGCGAACAGCGTCACGCGGTTGATCGTGTAGCCGACCAAGTAGTTGACGAGCAGCGTGAGCGAGAAGGTGATCGGGACCGCCACCGCGACGACCAGCGCCTCGCGCCAGCCGAGCGTCAGGGCGATCAGGCCGATGACGATCACGATCGCGACGACCAGGCCCTCGACCAGCTCGTTCACCTTGTCGTTGGCGGTCTCGCCGTAGTCGCGGGTGATCGCGTACGTGCACGCCGTCGGGCAGGTGGTCGGCGGCCAGCTCGTGCATGCGCGCCTCGATCGCCGCGCGACCCACACGGCGTTGGTCCCCTTCTTCTTGGCCACGGCGATGTGGACGGCGGGCGAGAAGGCGTCGAAGCGCGCTGCGTGGCCGCGCGGATCGCGCCGGCCCGAAGCCGATCCAGGTGTAGAGGTCGACCTCCTCCGGGCCGTCCTCCACCCGCGCCACGTCGTTCAGGTACACCGGCGCGCCGTCGACCACGTTGACCACCGCCGAGCGCACCTCGTCGGCGTCGCGGAAGACGTCGCCGGCGTCGACCAGGAAGCGCTGATCGCCCTGGTCGAAGCCCTCCGTCTGCGCGCGCGCGTTGGACACGCCGAGCGCCCAGGCGACCTCCGAGGGCGACGTGCGCCGCGCCGCCAGGGCCTGCGGGTCGAGCTCCACGCGGATGCGGCGCGGCCGGCCGCCGATCACCCGCACGGCGTTGGTGTTCTCCACCGCCTGCAGCTCGATCTCCATCTCCTCGGCGATGCGCCGCAGGGCGAAGTCGCCGTAGCGCTCGGGATCGCGGCTCCACAGAGCGATGTCGACGATCGGCACGTCGTCGATCTCGATCGGCTTGACCACCCAGCCGGTGACGTCGGCCGGAACCTGGTCCATGTTCGACTGGATCTTGTTGTAGATCTTGACCAGGCGAGTCCTCGCGGTCCTCGCCGACGTAGAAGCGCACGGTGACGATCGCCGCGCCCGGGCGCGACATCGAGTAGACGTACTCGACGCCGTCGATCTGGTAGAGCAGCTTCTCCAGCCGCGTGGCCACCTGCCGCTCGACCTCCCCGGCGCTCAGCCCGGGCGCCGAGACGAACACGTCGGCCAGCGGCACGACGATCTGCGGCTCCTCCTCGCGCGGCGTCACCCACAGCGCCGCGGCGCCGAGCAGGAGCGACACGGCGATCAGCATCACCGACAGGTTGCCGCGCAGGAACACCTCGACGATGCGCTGCGTGAACGTTTCGTTTTCCACCGCGGACACGGAGCGATCTCCCTCACCGGACCCACTCTTGGAGCAGGTAGACGCTGCCGGGAGCAAGGGACCGGCCAAACGGCGACCGCCCCGGCGACAAGGCCGCTGCCTCTCTCTCGGACGGGAACGGCCCCGCCGCGACCCGCATCGATCCCCAGCTTCGGGAACGAACAGTCTCAAACGCCAGAAGCCCCGCACCGTTCGCCGGGTCCCGTTTCCCAGAGACGCGTCGCGGCGCGACCATTCGCCGCACCCCGCGGACTCGGTGGGAGCGGAATCGTTCTTGCTCGATACCTCCGTGAGGAGCGTTCAAAATGGTCACTGTCGAACGGGCGCTGCGCGGCATCGCCGGGATGTTCATCCTGCTTGAGCGTCGTTCTCGGCTATCTCGTCCACCCGGGCTTCTACGTCTTCACCGCTTTCGTCGGGGCGAACCTGCTGCAGTCGGCCTTCACCGACTGGTGTCCGATGATGGCGCTGCTGCGCCGCCTGCACATCGGCGAGGGACACCCGGGAGCTCGGCAGGCCGCCCTCTGAACAGCGACCGGGGCACGGAGGATAGCTCGTATGGTCAGCGGAAAGAGCCTGATCCGCAGCGGCAATCGGCGCGGCACGCGGACGGGAAAGAGCGTCGCGGCCGAGGGCCGCCTCGGGCGGTCCGCCGAGCCGGTCGTGTGCGAGCAGTGCGGCGCCGTCCTCGTCAACCGCACCTGGCGCCGCGATCACCGCGTGACGCACACGCTGCTCGAGCGCGCCACGTGGAAGTCGTGTCCGGCCTGCCGTCAGGTGCAGGGCCAGGAGTACCTGGGGCGCGTGCTGATCCGCGGTGCCTTCGTCGCGGGCAACGAGGACGTCATCCGCCGGCGCGTCTCGAACGTCGCGGCGCGGGCCGACTTCACGCAGCCGCTGCGCCGCGTGGTCAGCGTCGACAGGATCGAGGGCGGATTGGAGGTGCTGACGACGTCGCAGAAGTTGGCGC
This sequence comes from uncultured bacterium, assembly GCA_963721115.1. Classification (GTDB taxonomy): domain Bacteria; phylum Desulfobacterota; class Binatia; order HRBIN30; family CADEER01; genus CAVRIA01. Next base: position 814,470 of record CAVRIA010000004.1, on the reverse strand, counting down.
ACCGCATCGTACACGAGCTGAAGAAGGCCTTCCGAGGCCGCGCCTCGTACGACTGGTCGGACGACGGAAGCCTGCTGGCCCGCTGGGACCGGGAGGAGCCGGGAGCGGCGGCCCAGCCGCGTCGCGCGGGACAATTGCGCTGACCCCGGGTGCGTGTTTCACTTGGTGTCATGAACCAGAACAGCATCGAAAAGTTGGAGCAGCAACTGCGCGAACAGAGGCGCGTGCTGTTCGAGCAGGTCGCCGAGACGGAAGCGGACCTCCAGTTCATCGCCGACGATCGCGAGAGCGAGCTCGAGGAGCGCGCCCAGGAGGAGTGCGCCGCGCGGCTGTTCGCGCGCCTCGACCTGCGCGGCAAGCACGAGATCGAGGAGATCGACGCGGCGCTGCAGCGCATCGGCGACGGCACCTACGGCGTCTGCGCGCAATGCGGGCGGCGCATCAAGATCGAGCGCCTGCGCGCGCTTCCCGTCACGCGGTACTGCATCGCCTGCGCGCGGGCACGCGAAACGGCGCGGCCAGCCGAGGAACCCGAGGAGCCCGAGCCCGAACCGGAGGGAGGGCGGTACGAAGACGCCGGCCTGCCGCCCGACCGCGACCTCGAAGCGCAGCTGCGCGAGCAGGTAGGCGCCGACGAGCGCATCGACACCGACGAGCTGCGCATCGTCTGCCGGCACGGCGTGGTCTATGTCGACGGCACCGTGCCCAGCCCGTCCGAGAAGCAGATGGTGCTCAGGCACATCACGGACGTCGCCGGGCTGAGGAACGTCGTCGACCGCCTGCGGGTCGGGGAGATCCCGTGGGAGCGCGAGTCGCGCAGCAAGGCGGAGGGTGGTGGCGAGGAGCCCTCGGACGGCGGAGAAGCCGCCACCGAGGACGTCTTCCGCGCCGAGGAGGAAGGCCTGGACTTCGTCCCGCCCGTCGATCCCCCGGCGGACGAAGAAGAATAGAGAGGCAGGGGGTTACGCTGTTAGGGGGTTACGCTGTTAGGGTGGTTCCCCCCTAACCCCCTAACCCCCTAACCCCCTAACCCCCTAACCCCTCCTCAGTCTCTCGGCGATCGCCGCCTCCTCCCCGTTCTCGGAGGGCTCGTAGTAGCGGCGCTCGCGCAGCTCGTCGGGGAGGTGTTGCTGGGCGACGACGTGCTCCTCGTAGTCATGGGCGTACTTGTAGTCGCGCCCGTAGCCGAGGTCCTTCATCAGGGGCGTCGGCGCGTTGCGCAGGTGGAGCGGCACCGGTAGCGCGCCGAGCTGCCGGACGTCGGCGGACGCCGCCAGCATCGCCTTGTACGCCGCGTTCGATTTCGGCGCCGAGGCCAGATAGGTCACCGCCTGCGCCAGGGGGATGCGTCCCTCCGGCAGGCCGACGAAGTGAAACGCGTCCTTCGCCGCCACCGCGACCTGCAGCGCCCGCGGATCGGCGTTTCCGACGTCCTCGGCGGCGAAGACGATCATGCGCCGGGCGATGAACAGCGGGTCCTCGCCGGCCTCGAGCATGCGCATCAGCCAGTAGACGGCCGCGTCGGGATCGCTGCCGCGCATGCTCTTGATGAAGGCGGAGATCACGTTGTAGTGCTCCTCGCCCGCCTTGTCGTAGAGCAGGGCGCGGTGCTGCGCCGCCTCCTCCGCGACCGGCACGTCGATCACGGCGGCGCCGCGGCGCTGTGCCAGGTCGGCCGCCGCCTCGAGGGCGTTCAACCCCAGCCGCGCGTCGCCGCGCGAGTGGCGGGCGAGGAACTCGAGCGCCTGCGGGGCGACGTCGAGGCCGCGCTCGCCCAGGCCGCGCTCGCGCTCGGCCAGCGCCCGCTGCAGGAGCGTCGCCACCTCTTCGATCGCCAGCGGCTGCAGGACGAGCACGGAGGCGCGCGACAGGAGGGGCGCGATGACCTGGAAGGACGGATTCTCGGTGGTGGCGCCGATCAGGGTGACGGTGCCGTTCTCGACGTAGGGCAGGAAGGCGTCCTGCTGGGCCTTGTTGAAGCGGTGGATCTCGTCGACGAAGAGGATGGTGTGGCGGCCGCGCGCCTGCAGCTCGCGCTCCGCCTCGTCGATCACCTCGCGCAGCTCGCGGACGCCGGAGAGGACGGCGGAGAAATGGGCGAAGTGCGACTTGGTCGAGCGGGCGACGAGAAGGGCGAGGGTCGTCTTGCCACTGCCCGGCGGACCCCACAGGATGAGCGAGTGAAGGCGCTCGCCGTCGATCATCTCGCGCAGCAGGCGTCCGGGTCCGACCAGGTGCGTCTGTCCGGCGAACTCCTCCAGGCTCTGCGGGCGCATGCGCTCGGCCAGCGGCGCCTGCCGCTGCCGGGCGCGCTCGGTCTGCGCGGCGAACAGATCGGGGCCGCGCGCCGGAGTTCGCTTCGCCATGCCAGCATGCTATCGCGGCTGCGCGGCCGACGCCACGCCGCGGCGGGGAAGCCTCTTCCTCGGTGTCGCGTCTCCTGAGCCTGGCCTTTGCCTTCGCCTCCGCCCAGGAGAAGAGATGAGAGGCTCGGACCGGCGCGCGCAGGACGCCTCCTTGGCAGAAGCCGGAATGCGCGGCCTCACGAATGGAAAAGACGCCAAGCTCTTCGCACGCCGTCGCGACGTCATCGCAAACCACGTCCTGGCTCGTCGCTTGCTGTCTGGGACAATCGAACGATCGCGCCACTATCGGGCGAGGGGGTTGAGATGTCACACCACTCACACGCCGATCCGAAGGATCTGTACCGCGCCAAGCTGCGCAGCGCCCACGAGGCCGTCGCGCTGATACGGCCCGACGACACGATGGCCGCGCCGATCGCGACCGGACAGCCGCCGGCCTTCCTGCACGCTCTGGGGGAGCGCGACGACTACACCGACCTGTCGATCTTCACCGGCCTGATGATCGAGCCGTACCCGGTGCTCCTGAAGCCCGGGGTACGCGTTCTGAGCGGCTTCTACGGCCCGATCGAGCGCATGATGAAGGGTGCGGGAGCGCGCATCGAGTACCTCCCCGCCGACTTCCTCGGCTGGAACCGCTACGCACGTCTGGCGCGGCCGCGCGTCGTCGCCTCCGCGCTGGCACCGATGGACGAGCGCGGCTTCTTCAGCCTCGGCCTGCACTCGGGCGCCACCTTCGATGTCTTTCGCGACGCTGCCCGCGATCCGGAGCGCCTGGCCATCGGCGAGGTCGTACCGGACATGCCGAGCGTCTTCGGCCTCGGCCGCTACGGCGGCCACCGGATTCACGTGTCGGAGATCGACTGCCTCATCGAGTCCGACCGCTCGACCTTCGAGCTGCCCACCTCACCCGTAACCGAGGAGGATCGCGCCATCGCCCACTTCGTCGAAGGGCTCATCGACGACGGGGCGACGCTGCAGATCGGCATCGGTGCCATTCCCAACATCGTCGCCCAGCTTCTCTCCGACGGCGACAAGGGGGATTTCGGCATCCACACGGAGATGATGGTCGACGGCATCATGCACCTGCACCACGCCGGCAAGGTGAGCAACCACAAGGGCATCTTCGACGGCTTCTCGGTCTCCACCTTCGCCGCCGGCAGCAAGGCCCTCTACGGGTGGATGGACCGCAACCAGGAGGTCCGCATGCTGCCGGTCGCGCAGGTGAACGACCCGGCGATCATTCGCCTCAACCGCCGCATGGTGAGCATCAACGGCGCCCTGTCGGTGGACCTATCCGGGCAGACCATGGCGGACACGATCGGGCCCGAGCAGTACTCGGGGGTTGGCGGACACGAGCTGTTCGTCATCGGCGCACACGACAGCCCCGACGGCAAGAGCATCATCGGCCTGCACTCGACGGCGCGGGTGAAGGGGAACGTCGTCTCCACCATCGTCCGCCAGCTCCCGTGCGGCACACCGATCACGACGCCGCGCCACCACATTCAGTATGTGATCACCGAGTACGGCGTCGCCAACCTGGGCATGCTGACCGACAGGGAGCGCACCGCGGCGCTGATCGAGATCGCGCACCCCGACTTCCGCAGCGAGCTGCGACAGGAGCGCGTTGTTGGTTGTTGAGTTGTTGGTAGAACGACCTCAACAACGCAACAACTCGACAACCTCCCCTCACATCGCTTCCCAAATCTGACATCAGCGTCTATCGGCCCGGCACCGAAGATCCCGGCCCCGTCGAGGCAGGTTTCTTGCATTCGCTCCGTATGAGGCGAGCGTTGGATGCCTCCGAAGGGGGCGCGAGATGACACTCTACCAATTCGACTGGCACGGAGCGTATCTCGGGTACGTGGACGATCAGGGCCGCTACCTCGACGCGGCGGGAAAGGTGCGCGGCAAGCTGGTGGGGGGGCGCAAGTTGTACGACGATCGCGGCCACTACCGGGGGTACATCGGGGCACAGGGAAACTACTACGACGAGCACGGGGACTGCCGCGGGTACTTTCGCGACCTCCCTCCCTCGAGTGCCTCCCGCCGCGAGCGCGCTGTTCGCCAGGAGGACTGAAGCCCGGGGACTCCGTGACTCGGTGCCTCAGGGGCGTGACCGCTGACCAGTCGGCAGGGATTTCCGGTTCCAGCTCCGACAGCTGACAACCAACAACCCAACAACCCGCACTTCAACCCGCCCTTCAGCTCGACGCCCCGTTCGCCGACGCCGCCGGTCGCGGCCGCGGCGCGCCGAAGCGACGCAGCCCCTTGGCGAGCTGGCGCAGGCGTTGGACGGCGCGCCCGTGGATGGTGTTGTCCTCCTCGACCGCTCCCGCCCGCACGCCGGTGAGCACCTCGAGGCCCTCGTCGATCGAGCGGATCGGGTGGATGTGGAAGCGCCCCTCGCGCACCGCCTCGACGACGTCGCGCCGCAGGACGAGGTTGGCGACGTTCTGGTGCGGAATCACCACCCCCTGTTTGCCGGTCAGGCCGATCTCCTTGCAGACGGAGAAGAAGCCCTCGATCTTCTCGTTGACGCCGCCGATCGGCTGGATGTCGCCGAACTGGTTGACGCTTCCGGTCACCGCCAGGTCCTGCCGCAGCGCAATGCCGGTCAGGCTCGAGATCAAGGCGAAGAGCTCCGCCGCCGACGCGCTGTCCCCCTCGATCTCGGCGTACGACTGCTCGAGCGAGATGCTCGCCGACAGGCTGAGCGGGAAGCTCTGCGCGTACTTGTGGCGCAGGTAGCCGGAAAGGATGAAGACCGCCTTGTCATAGGTGCGGCCGCTCATCTTGGCCTCCCGGTCGACCGCCACCACGCCGTGCGCGCCCATGGCGACGGAGGCGGTGATGCGCGACGGGCGGCCGAAGGCGTAGCCGCCGATGTCCAGCACGGCCAGCCCGTTGACCTGTCCGGGGCGGCGGCCGTCGGTGTCCATCAGGATCACGCCGTCGTGGATGAGCTCGCGGATCTTGGCCTCGACGCGGTTGAGGCGGAATGTCCTCTGCTCCACCGCCTGCTGCACGTCTTCGGCGGCGACGCTGTCGCGGCCGTTCTTGCCGGCCCAGAACGCCGCCTCGCGCATCATGTCCGCCACCGCGTTCCACTGGCTCGGCAGCTTGCGCCGGTCGTCGACGCTACGCGCCCCGAACTCGAGCAGACCGGCGACCGCTCCGGCGGCAAACGGGAGAAGCCCCTCGTCGCGCGCGATGCGCGCCACCTGCGCCACGAAGTTGCGCCGCGCCGCCTCGTCGTGATCGGCCTCGAAGCCGAAGTCGCAGCGCATCTTGAAGATCTCGCGAAACTCCTCGTCGACGAAGTACAGGGCCTGGAACACCTCCGCCGGTCCGGTCAGCACGACCCGTGTGTCGATCGCCATGGGCTCGGGCTTGAGCGTCGAGGTGGCGAAGAGGGCAAACGGATCGTAGCCCTCGATCTCCAGCTCGCCCGTCTTCAGGCACTGTTTGAGCGCGCGGTAGACCAGCGGCTCGGAGAGTGCGTCCATCACGTTGATGATGACGCAGCCGCCGTGCGCCCGGAGCAGCGAGCCGCCGACGACACGGGTGAAGTTGGTGACCAGCTTGCCGAAGCGGTCGACCATGCGCTCCACGGCACCGAACAGGTTCTTGTACGTCGGCGAGCCCTCGACCAGCAGCGGCGGGCCGTCGCCGTTGCCGTTTTCGACCAGGACGTTGACCTCGTAGTCGAGCAGCGGGTTCTCCTCCGTTCCCATCGCCATGAACGGGAACGGCGCCGGTGCCGGAGCCTGCTCCTGAAAGGCGCTGAGGTTGTCGAGAATGTGCTCCCGCACCTCCTTCAGGTACTGCTTGACCTCCTCCTGCTCCTGGTAGTGCTCCTGCAGGTCCTCGACGAGCGGCGTGATCGCCTGCTCCGCGACGCGGCGCTCCGCCTGCTTCACCTCGCGGCCGAGGCTGCGCAGCAAGGAGCGATGCGTGCGCATCATGGCGTTGACCTGGCGCGCCAGCTCGCGCTGGCGCTTGCGCAGGTCGGCCTTCTGCTCGTCGCTGAGCGCCTGCAGCTCCGCCGGCTCCATCGGGCGCCCGTCCTTCACGGGTATGAACCCGATCTCGCCACTCGGCGCCGCCTGGATGACGAATCCGGCGCGCTCGGCCTGCTCGGCCAGCTCGCGGTTCACCTTCTCGCCCTGCTCGCCGAACTGCTCCGACAGGCGCTCCTTCTCCTCCTCGAAGGTCTCCTTGCGAAAGGTCTCCGGCAGGAGGCGGCGGCACTCCTCGACCAGCTCGCGCATGTCCTCGCGCAGGCGCGCCCCCTGCCCCGCCGGCAGGTAGATCGCACGCGGCCGATCGGGGTTGCGGAAGCTCTGCACCAACACCCGGTCGCCGGGCGTCGGCCGGCCGGCCGTGAAGCGGCGCAACAGGCCGGCCAGCTCCTGCTGGCGGTGCGTTCCCGAGAGGCCGCACACGTAGATGTTGAACCCCGCGTGGCGCACCCGCAGCCCCATCTCCAGGGCCGCCAGGGCGCGCTCCTGACCGAACCAGTCGCCGTCGATCATCACCTCGGCCGTGGTTTCGAAGCCGAGGCTCTCGGCATTCACCGGGAAGACGAGATCTTCGTAGCGCAGCGCCGTCGCCGCCGCCGCCGGCTGGAGACCGACGTTTACCTCATCCGCCATGGCCCTCCGTCCTCACGCGTTCGACAGCTTGACGTGGACGCGCAGGGCGTCCGCCTCGAAGGACGCCTCGATGCCCTTCACCTGCGCCCCTTCCGGAATCCGGAACGAGTGCTGCGTCCGCTGCTCCTGATGGACCTGCACGTCGGCCCCGCCGTGCGTGCCGGCCGCCGTGAGCCTGCGGCTGACGCTCACCCGCAGATGCTCGCCCTCGAGCGCCATCAGGAAGTCGCCGGGCTCGCCGGGCGGCAGAGGTAGCGTGATCTCCCAGTCCTTCACCGACGGAGCGCGCCCGCCCGGCGCTGGCGGACGAACCCCGATGCGCCTCGCCGGGCGGCGCCACGGGTCGTGAACCAGCTGATCGAACAGGCGATCGATCTCGTCGAGAAAGCTCGGGAACGCCATGAGGTCCTCCGCTGTAGGCTTTCGAGGCAACGCTAGCACAGGGCGCTCCGCGGCCGAAAGAAAGGCGCCGACGCGCGTCACCGGTCACGTTCCTCACTAGCCTGAAACTCGCCCGGGCTGTGCCCGGGTTCGTAGGCAAAGGCTGGGGCTCGGGCTGAGGCTGGGGATCGATCCCAAAGACCGCGCGAAGCGCGCACCGTCCTCAGCCCGAGCCTGAGCCTCAGCCTGTTCCGGAAGTCCGTGTGTTTCTCAGCTCGAATGATCCGGCGCAGCCCGGGGGCAACACTCACAGCTGGACCGTCTGCCCCCGCCGCGGGCATTCCGCCTCCATGTGAAGCTGCTCGTGCAGCATCGCGCGCAAGGCGTCGCGGGCGACGGGCTCGCCGTGGGTGAGGAACAGGCGCGGCTTGCGGGCGCTGAAGTTGCGGGCCCAGTCGACGAGCTGCCGCTGGCCGGCGTGGGCGGAGAAGCCGCCCAGGGTGTGAACCTGCGCCCGCACGGCCAGGGACTCGCCCATCACCTTGATGTGCTTGGCGCCGTCGACCAGCGCCCGCCCCGGCGTGCCGCGCGCCTGGAAGCCGACGATCACGACGTCGACCTCGGGCCTCCAGACGTTGTGCTTCAGATGGTGCAGGATGCGCCCGCCGGTGCACATGCCGGAGGCCGAGATGATCACCGTGCCGTCGCCGACGCCGTTGAGCGCCCGGGACTCCTCCGGGGTGCGCGAGAAGTGCAGCGACGGGAAGTCGAGCGGCATGGTGCCGCGGTCGATGAGCTCGCGCGCCTCCTCGTCGAACGACTCGCGGTGGCGCCGGTAGAGCTCGGTGGTGGCGATCGCCATCGGGCTGTCGACGTATACCGCCGCATCGAGGCGCCCTTCGCGCTGCAAGCCGCCGAGGTGGTAGATCAGCTCCTGGCTGCGCCCGACCGCGAAGGCGGGGATCAGCACCTTGCCCGCCGGGTGGTGCGCCCGCTGCACGATCGCCGCCAACTCCTCGATCGTCTCCGGCTGGGGCCGGTGGTTGCGGTCCCCGTACGTCGACTCGAGCACCAGGACGTCCGCCTCGTGCAACACCGCCGGATCGCGCAGAATGGGCGTCTCCGGATTGCCGAGGTCGCCGGAGAAGACGAGCGTCTTGCGGTGCGGGCGCTCCTCGACCGCCACCTCGACGATGGCGGAGCCCAGGATGTGGCCGGCGTCGTGAAAGAGCGCCCGCACTCCCGGCGCCACCTCGCGCTCCTCGCCGTAGGGCACGCCGACGAAGCTCGGCAGCAGAGCTTCGACGTCGGCCCGGGTGTAGAGCGGAGCGACGGCCGACTTCCCTCTCCGCTGGCGCTTGCGGCCGTAGCGCTCGGCGTCGTGCTCCTGCAGGTGCGCCGCGTCGCGCAGCATGATGCCGCACAGGTCGGCGGTGGCCGGAGTGCAGTACACGGGGCGACGGTACTCGGCGCGGGGCAGCAGCGGCAGGCGCCCCGAGTGGTCGATGTGCGCGTGGGTGAGCAGCACCGCGTCGAGGGAGGCGAAGTCGACGGGAGGCAGGTGGCGGTTGCGCACCTCGGAGATCGGACCGCCCTGATAGAGCCCGAAATCGACGAGAACCCGCGCCCGCTCCGTCTCGAGCAGGTAGCACGAGCCCGTCACCTCTCCCTGCCGCGCCGTGAAAGCTGAGCTTCATACCGCACTCCGCGGGGACACCGGCGCCTTCGTCTTCGCCATCGCTGTCTCCTCGTCGTTTGCAGCGAGCAAGTTCCACGCCGGGACCGACGACCCGAACGGGCCGAGGCGCGAGGCCGTGTCTTTTCTCGCGGATGAAGACGCCGGCGCCGGCGGCCGCGCGAGCAACACATCCGGGACCGCTCGGCATGGACCCGCCGGCCGATCCGCGGTACGAAAGCGGAAGGAGGACGCGATGCGACGAATGCTACCAACCCTGGCGACTCTGCTCGTGCTCGCCGCCTCGCCGGCTCGGGCCGCCGACCTGGCGACGTTTCTCGCCGCCGCCAGCAAGGTCTCCCACCCGTCGGCGGTCGTGCGCGCCGACGGCGAGCTGCTGCACGAGAACCCGGATCGGAAGACCAGCGAGCGGATCGTCCTCTTCCGCAGCCCGGACGACGACGTCTACGTCGAGCTGCGGAAGTCCGGCGTCCGCGCCTTGATCAAGGCCGACGGCAGCGCCTTCCTGCGCCCCGGTCACGACGCCGCCGTGAAGGAGCTCCAGGCCGACGGGGCGCTGGGCGGGACCAATTTCACCCGCGAGGACCTCGAGCCCTTCGACGTCTCGCGCTACGGCTCGCCGACGATCATCGACCGCAGCACCCAGGAGGTCACCGTTTCCCTGGCTCCGCGGCGCTCCCAGTACAGCTTGGTGGTCATCACCTTCGACCGCGAGAGGAAGGCGCCGACCAAGGCGTTGCTGTACGAGGAGACGTACAGCAACCTGGTCAAGATGGAGCGCGACGAGGATCAGGTGCAGGTCGCCGGCTCCTGGCTTCCGCAGACCGTGACCATGGAGCACTTCAAGCTGCGCGGCACCAGCACCATGAAGCTGAAGTGGCGCGAGGCGCGCGACGCGCCGGCCGGGCTCTTCGAACGCGCCTCCCTCGACCAGCCCTCGCCCGTGAAGTGGCCGGCGGACGAGGCGACGAAGTGATCGCTCACACGCGCGCGTGCTGCCAGCGGCCGGACTGGAAGCGCCAGGCCTTGAGCGCCGCGCGGGCGACGTAGTCGCCGAGTAGCGCCGCCCACACCCAGGTCAGGGACAGAGACCACACGCACGCCGCCAGGTAGGCGAAGCCGAGCCGCGCGCCGTAGAAGCCGACGATCACGGTCAACAGCGGGAAGCGGGTGTCGCCGGCGCCGCGCAGAGCGCCGCCGAGGGTGAAGTCGGCCGCCATCAGGGGCTGCGCGATGGCGAGGATGCGGATGAAGGAGATGGCGTCGCGGATCACGGCGGGATCGTCGATGAACACCCGCGCGATCGGCCGCGCGGCGAGGAAGATGATGAGACCGCCGGCGGAGAGGAAGAGCATGGCCAGCCGATTTGCCTCCCAGCCGGCGCGCTCCGCCTCGTGCGGCTGCCGGGCTCCGAGGTGCTGTCCCACCAGAGTGCTGGCGGCGGCGCTGAAACCGAAGCCCGGCAGGAACGAGAGGGCGAGGATGCGGACGCCGATGAAGTAGGCGGCGACGGCGGTGGTGCCGTACAGGGCGGCGATGGCCAGGTAGAGCAGGAAGCCGAGCTGCATCAGCAGCTGCTCGAGTGCGGTCGGGTTGCCGATGGCGAGAATGCGCCGCGCCGTGTCGAGGTGGGGTCTCAGATGGGCGGCGCGCAGCCGCAAAACCAGCGTGCCGCGCTGCAGCAGGACCAGCGCCGCGACCACACCGACCGTGAAGGCGATGCCGCTGGCCAGGGCCGCGCCGCGCACGCCCATGGCGGGAAAGCCCAGCTTGCCGAAGATCAGCACGTAGTTGCCGGCGATGTTCAGCGCGTTCATGAAGACGCCGATGAAGAGCGGCGTGCGCATGTCTCCGGCGCCGCGCAGCCCCGAGCTGATCACCAGGAACAGTGCGGCGCACGGCACGCCGAGCATGATGTAGCGGACGTAGCCCTCGCCTTCCGCGACGACCCCCGGGGCGACGCCGAAGACCGCCACGATCGGACGCGCCCACACGAACACCGGCACCGCGACGAGCAACGAGATCAGCCCGACCGCGTACAGCGACTGCATCAGCACCTGCTCTGCCTGCTCCTGCTCCGCGGCGCCGACGTGCCGCGCCACCAGCGCCACCGTTCCCGTCGACACCGCGATCATCACGACGCTGACGGCGTGCAGGATCTGCGTGCCGACGCCGACCCCTGCCACCGGCTCGGCTCCCAGCCGCCCCACCATCACCATGTCCACCAGGCCGACGAGCGACTCGAGACCGAAGGTGACGATGGCGGGCCACGCCAGCGTCCAGATCGCGCCCATGAGCGCCAGCCGCGATCCCGACAGCGCGGAATCGGTGATCGAGGTGGCGAGCGGCGCCGTGTCCGACTTCGTCTCCATGCCCGTCCGCCGCCTCTCGTATCTCGTATCCGCCGCACTGGCCAGCCGCATCCGACGATCGTCGAAGCGGCGGGCCCGCATCGTGGTGCAGGCCGCCTCCAGTCCCCTGGTTGTGGTGCGGGCCTCCGGCCTGCATAGCGGTCCAGCGGACCGCTCACCCCCCACCTCACCCCGTGCAGGCGGGACGCCCGCACCACAACAACGACACCACAGCGGCGTCAGAGGATGTCGACCACCGTCGGCTCGCGACGGGTGAAGCGGTACAGGATCGCCGGGCGGTGCGCGCCCCGGCGCTGTCTCTGCAGCGGCTCGAGCAGACCGGTGGCGAGCAGCTTCTTGCGGAAGTTGCGCCGGTCGAGGGCGCGGCCGAGGATGGCTTCGTAGACGTCCTGCAGCTCGCGCAGCGTGAACTCCACCGGCAGCAGCCCGTACACGATGTTGGTGTACGCCAGCTTGCCGCGCAGCCGCTCGAGCGCGCAGCGCGCCATCTCGTCGTGGTCGTAGGCCAGCGGCGGCATGCGGCGCACCGGGAACCAGGCGACGTCGGCATAGCGCCCGCCGCCCTTCACCACCCCCTTGCTCGGCACCAGCGCGCAGTACGCCGTAGCGACGACGCGCCGGCGCGGATCGCGCCGCGGGTCGCCGAAGGTGCGCAGCTGCTCGAGATAGATGTCGGACAGCCCGGTGGTGGCGCGGAACTCGCGCAGCGCGACCTCCTCGAGCGACTCCCCCGTCCCGACCAGGCTGCCCGGGAATGCCCAGCGTCCGGCGAAGGGACCGTCCTTCACCTCGACCAGCAGGGCGCTCAGCTCGCCGGCGTCGATGGTCAGGATCACGACGTCGACCGCCACCGCCGCCTTCGCCCGCGCGCGCGCCGACGGCAGGGATCTGGGCGCGCGCCGCACCGCCGCCGCTGAAGACGCCTGCCTCACGGCTAGCTCGTCAGCTCGAACATGCGCCGCAGCGAGCGCTCCGCCCCCACCCGCACGTCCTCGTCGAGGACGATCTCGTGCTGCATGGTCTCGAGGGAGCGCAGCGGTGCCCTCGAGGGTGATCATCTTCATGAACTGGCAGAGCTTGCAGGCCTTGTAGAACTTCTTCTCCGGCACCTCGAGCAGGAGCTTGTCGGAGAGGCCGCACTCGGTGACGATGAGGAACTCGCCGGCGCTGCTCTCCTTGGCGTAGCGCACCATGCCGCTGGTCGACAGCACCGCGTCGGCCAGCGCGATGACGTCGGAACGGCACTCGGGATGCACCAGCACCTTGACGTCGGGCAGGCTCTCCTTCACCGCCAGGATGTTGGCCGGCGTGATCTGGTGGTGCACGTAACAGTTGCCGTTCCAGCTGATCACCGTCTTCGAGGTCTCGCGCTGCACGTAGCTGCCGAGGTGCTCGTCGGGCACGAAGAGGATGTGCTGGGCGGGCAGCTTCTCGACGATCTGCACCGCGTTGGCCGACGTGCAGCAGACGTCGACCACCGCCTTCACCGCCGCGGTGGTGTTCACGTAGGCCACCACCTGGAGGTCCGGGTGCACCAACCGCAGCTCGTCGCGGCGCTCGACCAGCTCGTCGGGGTCGACGCTGTCGGCGAGCGAGCATCCCGCCCGCATGTCCGGCAGCAGCACGGTCTTTTCCGGAGACAGAATCTTGGCGCTCTCGGCCATGAAGTGGACGCCGCAGAACACGATCACCTCGGCATCGACCGCCGTCCCCTTGCGCGCCAGCTCCAGCGAGTCGCCGACGAAGTCGGCCACCTCGAAGATCTCCGGCCGTTGATAGTTGTGCGCCAGGATCACCGCGTTGCGCTCCGCCTTCAGGGCGCGAATGCGTCCGATGAGACCGCTCAGGTGATCGCATTCCGCGGCATCGTAGACCCGCGGGTCCAGACGCGACAGCGACTCCTGTAGCTCGGCACCCGACTTCTCGCTCGTTGCTTGCATGGCCTCTCTCCGACTTTGCGTCAGTTTGACACTTACTGAGAACGACGTCAAGGGTGTCAGGCGACCTGATGGTGACCGGCGGCTCGACGTTCCTGCCGCAAGGAAAGAACACCGCGCAGGAGGTGGACGGCGCTCGGCAGGGCGGTGAACACCGCGCTCGGGCGCAGCCGATCGAGGGGTGTCCGGCGGCGGACTCCGACGGCAACGGCGTCGTCACCATCGACGACCTGGCCGCGCAGCGGTGCTCCGTTTCCAGTTGCGGCCGCGGCGGCTTTGCAGTCTACTCGCCGCATGACTCGTTCGTGGCTGGCCGTGCCGCTGCTGGCGGCGATCCTCGCTTTCGCCGCTCTGAACCCGAACCAGGCGGCGGCCGCCGCCAAGTGCGACCCGCAGGGCACCGACGCGAGCGACATCGCCGCGGCGCGTGCCGCGGTAGCGAGCAGCTGCGACTGCGCCACCGCCGCGACGCATGCCCAGTACACCCGCTGCTCGAGGGCCGTTCTCCGCGCCCGCGTCGAGAACGGCGACCTCAACCGGCGCTGCCGGCGCAGCGTGCAGCGCTGCGCGCAGCGTTCGACCTGCGGTCGGCCGGATGCGGTAACCTGCTGCATCACTACGGCATCGGGCAAGTCGAAGTGCCGCATCCGCTCCGACGCCAACCGCTGCAAGGCGCCGGCGGGCGGGGCGGCATGTGTCGGCAACTACGAGAGCTGCTGCGACGCCTGCGGCGCCGGCGGCGGTTGCGTACCCTCGCCGACGCCGACGGCGATGCCGAGCCCGACGCCGACCAGTTGCAGCGGCCCGTGCCCGCACATCGGGACCGTCTTCCTCATCGTCATGGAGAACCACAACTGGTCGAGCATCAAGAGCAATGCCAGCGCTCCCTACATCAACGACACGCTGCTGCCGATGGCCTCTCATGCGGAGCAGTACTTCAACCCCCCCGCCATCCACCCGAGCGAGCCGAACTACATCTGGCTGGAAGCCGGCACGAACTTCGGAATCCTCAACGACGCCGAGCCGGCGCAGAACCACCAGAGCACGACGAGCCACCTGACCACCCTGCTGGACGCCGCCGGCCTCTCGTGGCGGGCATACCAGGAGGACATCGGCGGCACCGTCTGCCCGATCAGCAGCCAGGGCCTGTACGCCGCCAAGCACAACCCCATGGTCTTCTTCGACGACGTCACCGGTACCAACGACCCCAACTCGGCGTACTGCATCGCCCACCAGCGCCCCTACACCGAGATCGACGCCGACCTGACCAACGACACGGTGGCACGCTACAACTTCATCACCCCGAACCTGTGCAACGACATGCACAACAGCTGCGCGCCGCTCCTCAATGCCGTCGCCCAGGGGGACGCGTGGCTGTCGACGGAGGTGCCGAAGATCCTGCAGTCCGCGGCCTACCAGAACGACGGCGCCCTGTTCATCACCTGGGACGAGGGCTCCGGCGGCGACGGGCCCATCGGCATGATCGTGCTCTCCCCGCTCGCCAAGGGCGGCGGTTACTCGAACGCCCTCCATTACACCCACAGCTCGATGCTGCGCACCCTGCAGGAGATCTTCGGCGTCACCCCCCTGCTCGGCGACGCCGCCAACGCCACCGACCTGAGCGATCTGTTCGCCACCTTCCCGTGACGTTGGCAAAGAAGCGATACTGGCATACAATGCTTTCCATGTTGCGCCGCCGGGCCGAGAGCCGCAGCAGAGGCCGTCTCGCCACGCTCGTCCTGACTCTGGCGCTGCTTCTCTCGCCCGCCTTCTCGGGAACCCTCCTCTACATCTGCTCGGCGGACGGACAGGTGCGCCTGTCGTGCTGCTGTCCGCACGACGCACGGCGCCTCCCCCGGCATCTCGATCGCCTCGCCGGGCTGCTGCCAGGTACGCACCGTCGAGCGCACCCCGACCGGGGCCGTCTCCTCGCTCGCCGGCAACACGGCCTCTCCCCCGTTCGCCCTGGCGACCGCGCCTTCGGCGAGCCAAGCGCCCAGCCCCGCCCCACAGCGCGACGGCGGTCTCGTGGCGCGGGCCACCGCATCACGCTCCCCCGCCTCTTTTCGTTCGCAACTGCTCCTTTTTGATCTGATCGCCCCCAGTCGGTGACGGCGGGGCCCTGCGCCCCGTCCGCTTCGTGCCCACCGCGGCGCGCCGGATTGGTCCGTGACTCCGGCACCTCGCGGCGGGTCCGTTCTTTCTTCTGGCCACTGGGGAGGACGCACATGCGACGACCTCTTTCGCGCGTGCTCTGGAGCTCGATGCTGATCCTGGCCGCAACTGGGGCTGGATGCTCCGCGCTGCGGCCCAACGAACACGGCGACGTGCCGGTAGCCGCCACGTCGCCGGCGCCGCTGCAGACCGCAGAGCGAGGCGGCGCCGGCGGAAGCCGATGCGACGGAGCACGCACCGGCACCCAGCACCGGAGGAGCCGCCGCTCTTCGCCGGCGAAGAGGTTCTCGACGCCGGCGAGCTGAGCCGCGCCGTGCTGCGCCGCAACCCGAGCCTGGCGGCCCTGCGCAGCGCCTGGCGCGCCGCCGTGGCGCGCTACCCGCAGGCGACGGCGCTCGACGATCCGATGCTCACCTACGGCTTCGCGCCGCGCAGCATCGGCGCCAGCAACGTCGATTACGGGCAGGACATCGAGCTGTCGCAGAAGCTCCCCTGGCCGGGCAAGCTGCGGCTGCGCGGCGAGGCGGCGCTCGCCGAAGCGGAGTCCAGCCGGCAGGCGTACGAATCGCTTCGCCTCGAGACCGCCCTGGCGGCGACCTTCCTCTTCTACGACTACTACCTTCTCGACCGCGCCGACGAGATCAACGACGAGCACATCCGCCTGCTCGGCGAATTCGAGCGCGCCGCCACCGAGCGCTATGCCGCCGGAGAGCTGTCGCAACAGGAGCCGCTGCAGGCGGAGGTGGAGCTGGCGCACCTGGAGCACCGCAAGGTGACTCTGGCGACCGACCGCGACGTGCTCGTCGCCCGCATCAACACCCTCCTCGACCGGCGCTACGCGGCGCCGCTGCCGCCGCCGCCGCGCACACTGCCGGCGCCGGCGGAGAGCCCGTTGCTGGAGATGGCCCACACGGGCGCCGATCGCCTCGCCGACCTCGCCGTCGAACGACGGCCGGATCTGGCCATGGCCGAAGCCGAGATCAGCGGCCGGCGCGCGGCGCTGAAGCTGGCCCGGCTCGAGCGCTACCCGGACTTCGGCGTCGCCAGCTCGTACAACTCGATGTGGAGCGACGAGGAGCACCGCTGGATGGTCGGCGCCTCGATCAACCTGCCGATCTGGCGCGGGCGCCTCGACGCCGCCGAAGCGGAAGCGCACGCCAAGCTGGCGCAGGCACAGAGCGAACGCCTGCGCCTGGTCGACGACGTCCGCTCCGACGTCGAGCAGACGGCAGCCCGGCTGGTCGAGATGCACCACGTCGTCGACCTCTATCTCGGCCGCCTGCTGCCCGCCGCCCGCGATCAGGTGCAGGCGGCGCGCTCGGCCTTCGAGACCGGCCGCAACAGCTTCCTCGCCCTCATCGACGCGGAGCGCAATCTGCGCGCCGTGCAGCTCAGCTACGAAGAGTCGCTCGCCGACTTCCACCGCCGCCGCGCCGAGCTCGTCCGCCTCCTCGGCGGCCTTCCCGGCACCCCGTTCGCCCTCGCCTTTGCGACGGCGCCAACCGCCGGCGAACAGCCCCGACACGGAGAACCGCGATGAAGACATCCGAGCCGATTCGCCATGCCGCGCCGGTGCGCGTCCTGCTGCTTCTCGCTCTGGTCGCCGCGCCGCTGTCCTGCAACCGCCACGGCGGCGACGCCGTCCGGGCACGGGCGGGAGACTTCGGTGTCGCCGCCGAGAGCCGACCGAATCCGAGCGGGGAAGAGGGACCCGCCGCGGGCGGCGACGAGATCCTCTACTACACCTGCTCGATGCATCCGTCGGTGCGCAGCAAGGAGCCGGGGACCTGTCCGATCTGCTCGATGGACCTGGTGCCGGTGAAGCGCAGCGAGGCGGAGACCGGCGTCGTCATGATCGACGCACAGCGCCGGCAGACCATCGGCGTCACCACGGCGCCGGCGCAGCGCCGGCCCCTGACGATCACCATCCGCGCCGTCGGCAGGATCACCTACGACCAGACGCGCCTGGCCGACGTCTCGGTCAAGTACCAGGGGTGGATCGGCACTCTCTACGCCGACACGCGCGGGCCAGGAGGTGCGCCGGGGCGAGCCGCTGTTCACCCTCTACAGCCCGGACCTCTATGCCACCCAGCAGGAGCTCCTCACCGCGCTCGCCAGCCAGCGCGCGGCGGCGAAGACCTCCGCTCCCGACCGCGCCGACTACCTGGTGCGGGCGGCGCGGCAGCGCCTGCGCCTGTGGGATCTGAGCGACGACCAGATCGATCGGATCGCCCGCTCCGGCAAGCCGCTCCAGTACGTTCCCATTCTCTCGCCGGTGTCCGGCTCCGTCGTCGAGAAGAACGTCGTCGAAGGCGCCGCCGTCGAGCCGGGTGCCAGGCTGTTCCGCATCGCCGGCCTCGATCGCGTCTGGGTGGAGGCGGAGCTCTACGAGTCGGAGCTGCCGCTGGTACACGTCGGCGACGAAGCGACGGTGACGCTGTCCTATCTGCCGGGCGAGGAGCTGCACGGGCGCGTCGCCTTCGTCTACCCCTATCTCGACGACGCCACGCGCACCGGCCGCGTGCGCGTCGAGCTCGACAACCCCGGGCGGCGGCTGAAGCCGGACATGTACGCCAACGTCGAGCTGCGGCGCGATCTCGGCGAGCGCCTGGTCGTCCCCGAGGAGGCGATCCTCTACGCCGGGGCGCGCCGCTTCGTCTTCCTCGATCTCGGCCGCGGCCGCCTCAAGCCGCAGCGGGTCGAGATCGGACAGAGGAGCGACAACCTGGTGGAGATCACCGACGGCCTGCAGGAAGGCGACCTCATCGTCACCTCCGGAAACTTCCTGATCGCCGCCGAGAGCCGCCTCAAGCAGGCCATGGAGCACTGGCAATGATCGGACGCGTCATCGCCGCCTGCGCGCGGCACCGATTTCTCACGTTGCTTCTCGTCGCCGCCCTGGCGGCGTGGGGGGCGTGGTCCATGCGCCAGTCGCCGCTCGACGCCATCCCGGACCTGTCCGACGTGCAGGTGATCGTCTTCACCGAGTGGCCGGGACAGAGCCCCGACATCGTCGAGGATCAGATCACCTACCCGATCTCCGCCAGCCTGCTGGCGGCGCCGCGCATCAAGTTCGTGCGCGGCCAGTCGATGTTCGGCATGTCCTTCGTCTACGCCATCTTCGAG
The DNA here is from genome assembly GCA_963721115.1 of uncultured bacterium. Classification (GTDB taxonomy): domain Bacteria; phylum Desulfobacterota; class Binatia; order HRBIN30; family CADEER01; genus CAVRIA01. The sequence goes on along the minus strand of CAVRIA010000004.1, from coordinate 795,765 downwards.
GACGGCACCGACATCTACTGGGCGCGCTCGCGCGTCCTCGAGTATCTCGACGAGGTCTCCGCCGCCTTGCCGCGGGGCGTCGCGCCGGTGCTCGGTCCCGACGCCACCGGCGTCGGCTGGGTGTTCGAGTACGCTCTCGTCGACGAGAGCGGCACGCTCGATCTCCAACAGCTGCGCAGCCTGCAGGACTGGAATCTGCGCTACGCGCTCGAAAGCGTCCCCGGAGTCGCCGAGGTCGCCTCCGTCGGCGGCTTCGGCAAGGAGTACCAGATCCTTCTCGACCCCAACAAGCTGGCCGCCCTCGGCATTCCCATCCGCGAGGTGGTGCAGGCGGTGCGCGAGTCGAACCAGGAGGTGGGCGGCCAGGTGCTGGAGCTCTCCGAGCACGAGTTCATGGTGCGCGGCCGCGGCTACGTGAGGAAGAAGGAGGATCTGGAGCTGGTGCCGCTGAAGGTCGGCGGCGGCGGCACCCCGGTCTACATCAAGGACGTCGGCGAGGTGAAGATCGGCCCGGCGCCGCGCCGCGGCCTCGCCGATCTCGACGGCCGCGGCGAGGTCGTCGGCGGCATCGTCGTCATGCGTTACGGCGAGAACGCCCTGCACGTCATCGGAGCGGTGAAGGAGCGCCTGGCGCAGCTGCAGCGCACGCTGCCGGCGGGCGTGAAAGTGGTGACCACCTACGATCGCTCGGGGCTCATCGAGGCCTCGATCGAGACCCTCCGCCACACGCTCCTCGAGGAGATGTTGGCGGTGAGCCTGGTGATCTTCGTCTTTCTCCTGCACGCGCGCAGCGCCCTGGTCCCGATCGTGACCCTGCCGCTGGCCGTGCTGCTGTCCTTCGTGCCGATGTTCTACCAGGGCCTGACCATCAACATCATGTCGCTCGGCGGCATCGCCGTCGCCATCGGCGCCATGGTGGACGCCTCGATCATCATCATCGAGAACATCCACAAGAAGCTCGAGGCCTGGCAGGAGGCCGGCAGCCCGGGCGAGCGACTGCCCGTCCTCGTCGGCGCGATGCAGGAGGTAGGCCCGAGCATCTTCTTCTCGCTGCTGGTGATCACCGTCTCCTTTCTGCCGGTGTTCACCCTGCAGGCGGTCGAGGGCCGATTGTTCCGGCCGCTGGCCTTCACCAAGACGTACTCGATGGGCTTCGCCGCCCTGCTGGCGATCACGCTCACGCCGGCGCTGGCGGCGATCTTCGTGCGCGGCCGCATCCGCGGCGAGGAGGCCAACCCGCTCAACCGCCTTCTCATCGCCCTCTACGTGCCGGTGGTGCGCTTCGTCGTGCGCTTCCGCCGCTCGGTCATCGCCCTGGCGGTGATCGCGGTGGCGCTGACCGTTCCCGCGGCGCTGCAGCTGCAGAGCGAGTTCATGCCGCCGCTCAACGAAGGCGTCATCCTCTACATGCCGACCGCCCCGCCGGGGATGTCGATGACCGAGGCGTCGGTGCTGCTGCAATCGATGGACCGCACGCTGAAGCAGTTCCCCGAGGTGGCGAGCGTCTTCGGCAAGATGGGGCGCTCCAGCTCGCCCACCGATCCGGCACCGATCGGCATGGTGGAGACGGTGGTGACGCTGAAGCCGCGCGAGCAGTGGCGGCGGGGAATGACGTGGGACGACCTGATCGCCGCGATGGACCGCGCCCTGCGCTATCCCGGCATGCCGAACATCTGGTGGATGCCGATCCAGACGCGCACCGAGATGCTCTCCACCGGCATCCGCAGCCCGCTCGGCATCAAGATCTTCGGCGACGACCTGCAGACCATCGAGGACACGGCCGTGAACATCGAGAAGGCGGTGGCGGCGATCCCCGGCACGCGCAGCGCCTTCGCCGACCGCTCCACCGGCGGCTTCTATCTCGACGTCACGGTCGACCGCGCCGCGGCGGCGCGCTACGGGCTGCGGGTCGCCGACATCAACGACGTGGTGCAGACGGCGATCGGCGGCATGCAGGTCGCGGAGACGGTCGAGGGCCGCGAGCGCTACCCGGTCAGCGTCGCCTACGCGCGCGATTTCCGCGACGACCCGGGCGCCCTCGAGCGCGTCCTGGTAGCGGCGCCCGGCGGGGCGCAGGTGCCCTTGCGGCAGGTGGCCGACATCGAGTTCGCCACCGGCCCGCCGATGATCCGCAGCGAGGGCGGGCGCCTGGTCGGCTACGTCTTCGTCGACACCGGCGACCGGGCGATCGCCCAGTACGTCGAGGAGGCGAAGGAGGCGGTGGCCCGCCAGGTGCGCCTGCCGGCGGGCGTGCGCCTCGAGTGGGCCGGACAGTTCCAGTACTTCGAGCGCGCCAAGCAACGTCTGAAGGTGGTCGTGCCGGTCACCCTCTTCCTCATCTGCCTGCTGCTGTACTTCAATACGGGGTCGGTGGCCGAGGTCGCCATCGTGCTCCTGGCGGTGCCGTTCTCGCTGGTCGGCGCCGTGTGGCTGCTCTACGTGCTCGGCTACAACACCAGCGTCGCGGTGTGGGTCGGTCTGATCGCCCTGGCCGGGCTGGACGCCGAGACCGGCGTGGTCATGCTGCTCTACCTGAAGCTCGCCTACGAGCGCGCCCGCGAGCAGGGGCGCATGCACACGGTAGCGGACCTGCGCGAGGCCATCGTCGAGGGCGCCGCGCGGCGCATCCGCCCCAAGCTGATGACCGTGCTCACCACCTTCATCGGCCTGCTGCCCGTGATGTGGAGCACGGGCACCGGCGCCGACGTCATGCGCCGCATCGCGGCGCCCATGGTCGGCGGCCTGGCGACCTCGTTCCTCCTCGAGCTGACGGTGTATCCGGCGATCTTCGCGCTCTGGAAGAGGCGCGGCCTGGGCTAGGCACCCTCGCGTGTCCGGGAGGCGCCTTTCGGGGTTGCATCGAGTGCCGAAATGCGGTCAGGGTGCGGCAAGGAGGGGACGGGATGTCGAGAGCAAACGCTCGGGGATGGCTCGGGACGGTGGCGGCGGGTGCGGAAGGCGTTCTGCTCGCCTGGTGCACCGCATCGCTCGTCTTCTCGGGCGTAGCGCTGCGCGCCCCGGCCGCCGCGGCGGCGGAGACGGCGCACGAGGCGGCCGCCGCCGCGATCGAAGCGCTGCAGACCGAGTTCGCCAACGACGCCGAGAGTCTCGGCCTGGCGCTCCTCGGGGACGCCGCGACGAGCGTGCTGCGCGTCGCTGCGAACGGCGACGAGCTCGTCGCCGTGACGCTCACCGCCTCGGTGCCGCCGGCCGAGCGGCAGAGCGCCATCTTCTACTGGCGCCGCACCGTGTTCGCCGTCGCCGGCGCCGCGGGGACGCTGCGCGAGACGGCGCGCAACGATGTCACCGTCGCGTTCGACGGCGGCGCCGTCACCGTCGAGGTCGACGACTCCTTCGCGGCCGACGGCGGCAGCCCGCTCGCCGGCAAGCAGATTCAACGCGTCGCCGAGTTCCAGGCCGACAGCCTCGACGACCTGCTCGATCTCGCCGCCTCGGCCGGAGCCGGATCGGACCTCTCTCCATTTCCGGCGACACCGGCGCCCTTCCCCGCCCGCACCGCGCAGGACCGCCACTACCGAGAGACGGTGACGGTCGTCGACGCGGACGGCAGCGCCGCCACCTATCCGGCCGCGCAGTTCGCCCTCGGCGACGCGGTCGGAGACGGAGGCGCGGCCGGCATCGGCTGCGTGACCCAGTGCTTTTCCGACCACGGCGGCGAGATCGGATTGGCCGGCGCCATCTGTCTGGTGGGCGGCGCCGCGGTGTGCGCCGTGGCGTGCGCAGTGACCGCGGGCGTCGCGTGCCTGCCGTGCATCGGCGGGGCCGGGACGGTCTGCGGTCTGGCGGTCGGCACCGGCGCCCTCGCCGGTTGCATCGCCCAGTGCCTCTTCGGCTATACGCCACCGACCGCGACGCCGCGGCCGCGGCCGACCTCGACGCCGACGACGCGCCCGACTCCCGATACCCGCACCTACACGCTCTCCGCCGCACGCTCGAGCGTGCGTCCCGGGCAACCGATCGAGCTGAGGTGGACCGCGCCGGCCGGCCACAGCGCCAAGGACTGGGCCGGGCTCTTCTACGCCGGCGGCGCCAACCAAAACTACATCCGCTTCGAGTACCTGGGCCCGGAATCGTCGGGGACCACGTCGATCACCGCCCCCGATCTCCCGGGCGCCTACGACTGCCGCATCCTCCTCAACAACGGCTACGCCGAGCCGGCGACACCGGCGCGCGTCACTGTCCAGGTGCGCGAAGGGTTCGCGGGCGATTGCAACGGCGACGGCCACGTCGCCGTCAACGAGCTGGTTCTCGGCGTCGGCATCGCCCTGGGCAGCCTGCCCGCGAGCGCCTGCCCGGCCTTCGATCTCGACGGCAACGGCACCGTCGACATCGGCGAGCTCATCGCCGCGGTCAACGACGCCCTGTCGACGTAGTTCCACCCCATTGCGAAACCGTTCCGGGAGAAGGCGAACGTGAAGAAGGTGCGCGTCGGCATCATTGGCTGCGGGCGCATCGCCGACCTGCAGGTGCTCGGCTACCTCGAGCATCCGTCCGCCGAGCTGTGGGCGGTCTGCGACCGCGATGCCGCCCTGGCGCGCCGCCGCCAGGCGGAGTGGGGAGCCCGCAAGGCGTGCACCGACATCGACGAGGTGCTGCGCGATCCCGAGGTCGACGCCGTCGACATCCTCCTGCCGCATCACCTGCATCGCGACGTCGCCATCGCCGCGCTGCGCGCCGGCAAACACGTGTCCCTGCAGAAGCCCCCGACCCCTACCCTCGGCGAGCTCGAAGAGGTCGCCACCGCAGCGCGCGCCAGCGGACGCGTGCTGCGCGTGTTCGAGAACTTCATGTACTACCCGCCCCACGTCAAGGCGAAGGAGGTCGTAGGCGACGGAGCCATCGGCGAGCCGCTCTCGGTCCGCATCAAGACGGCGGCCGGCCGCTTGACCGACGGCTGGCCGGTCCCTGCGGCCGCGATGGCCTGGCGGATGGATCCGAGCTCCTGCGGTGGCGGTCCGACCTGCTTCGATCACGGCTATCACTGCTTCAACATGGGGCGCTTCTTCATCGCCGAGCCGGTCGAGCGCGTGCACGCCTGGATCCACGTCAACCGCTTCGGCGACGGCGCACTCTTCGACGGCCCCGCCTTCATCTCCTGGAAATACGCCGGCGTCCCGAAGTTCGGTAGCTGGGAGGTCGTCGCGTCGATCGGCATGCGCGTGCGATCGAAGTACTACGCGAGCGACGACCGCATCGAGATCCACGGCAGCGAGGGCATCCTCTGGGTCAACCGCTGCAGCGGCGCCCTGCTCGACGAACCGGCGCTGGTTCTGTACCGCGACGGCGAGACACGCGCCTGGCACGATCTGACCACCGACTGGGCGGAGAGCTTTCGCCTCGGCTCCCGCGACTTCGTCGACGCCGTTCTCGAAGGACGCCAACCTCCCCTCGCCGCCTCCGAGGCCGCCGAAACGCTGCGCTTCGCGATCGCCGCCCACGTCTCGGCCCGTGAGGGTCGCGAAGTTCGCCTCGACGAAGTCCTCCCAACCACGACCGCGCAGCTCGTCTGACCGCGGCCTCCAATTCGCCACCCGGTTGAGCTCGGCTCCCGTTTGGGGGACCATGCCGCTACATGCGGCTGACGCGAAGAGGGTTCCTGGCCGGGGGAGCGCTGATCGCCGGCGCCGGCGCTCTCGGCGGATGGCGTGTGCGCGAACGCCTGACGGCGACGGCGCGGCGCTCGCTCGTGGTGGCGCCGGCGGAGAGTATTTCGGACGTCGCTTCCGGCGGCTCGCTGGACTTCTTCGTCACCGGCGACACCGGTCACGCATCCGAGGTGCGCAAGGACGTCGCCGCGGCGATGCTGCGGGCCGGCGGTCGAATCCACCCGGCGCTCGTCGTCCTCACCGGCGACAACGCCTATCCGCACGGATTCTCGTCCGCCCAGGACCCGACCTGGAAGCGCCACTTCGAAGAGCCCTTCGGCGGGCTGGCGGCACTGGCTCCGTTCTACCCCTGCCTCGGCAACCACGACCACCAGGGCAGCGTCCAGGCCCAGATCGACTACGGCGCCGCACACCGCCGGTGGAGGCTGCCAGCGGCGCAGCACGTGTTCACGGTGAACGTCCCGTCAGCCGATGCCCGCGACGCGCCCTGCTCCGCCGCGTTCTTCGTCATCGACACGACCCCCATCCGCCTGGCGGGACTGAACCCATTCCGGCGACCGCCGGAGGTCGACTGGCTCGAGAACGCGCTGAGCCACTCGAAGGCCGATTGGAAGGTGGTCATCGGTCACCACCCGATGTTCTCCGGCGGCCCGAAGGGCGGCAGCAGCACCCTGTCCTGGTACCTCTCGCCCCTCTTCGCGCGCTACGCGGTGGACTTCTACCTCTCCGGGCACGACCACGATCTCGAGCTGATCGATCCGCGGCACGGCTGGCTGCAGGTCGTCAGCGGCGCGGGCAGCACGCCCGAGCAGTCCGTCCGGCCCCTGGAGGAAAGTCTGTTCGCCTCCAAGGACGGGGGATTCGCCTGGCTGTCGCTGCGCCGGGACCGGGCCTGGGTCCAGTTCCAATCCGCGACCCAGGTGCTGGCGAGCTTCCGGGTCGAACGCGAGGTCCGCGCCTGAGCCGGCGCCCGAGGTTTCTCTTCAGCACGTCAGCACGTCAGCACATCAGCACATCAGCACATCAGCACGTCCAGCACGTCCACACGTCAGCACGTCAACACCTCAGCACGTCAGCACGTCAGCACTCCCCCCTCACGTCCCCGAGAAGTCCGGCTTCCGCTTCTCGAAGAACGCGGTGATCGCCTCGATGTTCTCGGGAGTGCCCACTCTCTCGGCGAACGCCGCGCGCTCGCGTTCGAGCGCGGCGCGCACCTGCTCGCGGCGGGTGGCGAGGACGAGCCGCTTGGTGTGGCGGAGGGCCGCGGGCGGGCTGTCGGCGATCCGCTTCGCCAGCTCCAGAGCAGCCGGCATCAGCTCGGCGACCGGCACGCAGCGATTGGCGATGCCGATCTCGACGGCGCGCTCGGCGTCGATCCAGTCGGCGGCGTAGAGCACCTCGGCGGCCTTGCGGTGACCGAGCAGTAACGGCAGCAGGTAGCTGCTGCCCGCCTCCGGCACGACCCCGAGGCGGACGAACGGGGCGCGCAGGCGCGCGTTCGGAGTGACGAACACGAAGTCGCAGTGCAGCAGCACCGTCAGCCCGAAGCCGACGCCGACGCCGTCGACCGCCGCGATCAGCGGCTTGTCGAACTCGCACAACGCGCCCATCACGCTCTCGAAGGGATGCTCGCCCTCCCGTGGCTCGCTTCCCGACAGGCCGCGCATGCTTTCGAGATCGACGCCCGCGGTGAAGGCCCCTCCGGCACCGGTGAGGACGGCGACGCGCACCGCGGGGTTCTCCAACACGCCCTGCATGGCGTCGCGCATCTGGGTCCACATCGCGTCGTTGAACGCGTTGCGGCGCTGCGGACGATTCATCGTCAGCACCGCCACGCCGCCTTCGATCCTCTCTCTCACCAGATCCTCGGCCATGGCGTTCTTCTACGGGCCCGCGGCGGAGATGTCGAGGCCGCTCCGGCCGGCAGACCACCGCCGCTTCCACTCCTCTGTTCGGCCAACGTGCCCCATCGGACGGGATCGACCGCCAGGAACGGAAGGCCCTGCGCCCTCGCGCCGCCTCGTGCACCGCCAATGTCGCTGGCGCACATCGGATGATATGCGATAAATCACATTCTGCTCCTTGGATGATGTCTTGCTTCTTTATAAAGAACCAGGTTTGATTGAATTGATCCGAGTGAGTGACAACGCGACCAAGGTGGGGTTGGAGGACGGAGCGGTGAACGGCCGTCGTTGCACCCGTAGAAACCATACGAAGTGCACTCTCCCGCAACGCGGGGAGGAATGGAGCAACGACAATGCCCGTACATCGCACTGCGATCGCGGTCGCCAGTCCCAGTCGTCGGGCAGCGATCATTCTCGTAGCGTTCGTGGCGTTCCTCATGGTGACGGGGGAGCGGGCCGACGCATCCCGCACCATCAACTCGGCGACGCTGAACGGGAGCTCTTCGGTGAGCGTTGCACCGGGTGCCACGATCACGGCGGCGATGAACGTCACGACGACCGGTTCGGGCAGCAACAACAACTGGTATTCGAGCGGCTGGCGCATCTCCACGACGCCGCCCGGCAGTGTGACCTGCGAGAATCACGGTAACCATGGGTCGAGTGGAACCTACAACGAATCCTTCAGTATCACGGCACCCGTCACTCCGGGCACCTACAATGTCTATTTCATCGCCTACAACAACGACTCCTGCAGCAGCGGATCGAGCTCCGTATTTACACTGACCAACGCCGTCGTCGTCCAACAGCCTGCCACGCCGACCCCCGTCAACACGCCCACGCCGGCGAGCACGCCGACGGCGCCGGCCAATCCCCCTCGACTCGACACCAGCAAGGACGCCGTCGCGCTGGAGCAGTGCCAGGAAGCGAAGGTGACTCTGCAGGTCACCGGCGCGGGCGACCCGGTCGCGGAACGGCTTCCCCTCGACGTCATGCTCGTCTTCGACCGCTCGGGCTCGATGGACGACGCGGGGGGTTCGCCAGTCCAGCCGATCACCGATGCGAAGAACGCGGCAAAATCCCTGATCGACCAGCTGAACTCTACGATCGACCGCGCGGGCCTCACCTCGTTCTCCACGAGCGCTTCGCTCGATCACGGCCTGACCAACGCCTTCGCCGCCGTCAAATCGGACATCGACGCTCTTAGCGCGAGCGGGTTCACGAACATCGGCGGAGGTGTCCTCACCGGCCAGACCGAGCTCGGCAGCAACGGAGGATCACCGCCCACCGTGCGGGTCCTGGTCGTCCTGTCCGACGGGGTCGCCAACCGCAGCGCGTCGGGAACCTCCTGCGATACCGAGCCCACCTCGAGCAACACGTGCACGCAGGACGCCGTGACCCAGGCGGCCAACGCGAAGGCGGCGGGGACGATCGTCTTCACCATCGGCCTCAACCTCGGCAACATCTCGGAGCCGACGCAGAGCATCGCGCGCTCGACCCTGCAGTCGATGGCCTCGGGAGCCGCCGACTATTTCGAAGCGCCGACCTCCGGCGACCTCGCCGGAATCTTCGACCAAATTGCAACCACGATCACGACGATCGCCGGAACCAACGTGGTGGTCACCGACATCCTGCCGACGGGAGTCCACTACCAGAGCGGCACGGCGAGTCCAGCCCCGGACAACGTCAGCGGCCAGACCCTGACCTGGGACCTCGGTATCCTCGCGATCGACCAGACGAAGACCATCATGTTCCAGGTGACGCTGGACGCCGGCGGCCACCAACTGGTCGACGTCTACCCGACTTCCGGGGCGCTCTACACGAACTACCTCGGAACGCCGAACCAGTTCGTCGAGTTCCCGGAGACGTACGTCGACACCGAATTCTGCGTGAGCCCGACTCCCACCGCGACCCGCACCGCCACTCCGAGCCGGACGCCAACCAGCACACCGACTCAGACGCCCACTCTCACCCCGACCAACACCGCAACGCCCACTCACACGCCGACGCGGACGCCGACCAGCACACCGACAGACACACCGACTCAGACGCCGACCAACACCGACACGCCGACTGATACGCCGACGCAGACGCCGACCACACACCGACTCAGACGCCTACCGACACCCCGACCAACACCGACCGCCACTGACACGCCGACGGATACACCGACTCAGACGCCGACCGATACACCGACCCTGACGCCCACCGACACCCCGACCGAGACACCGACCGCCACCGACACGCCGACGGATACACCGACTCAGACGCCGACCGATACACCGACCCTGACGCCTACCGACACCCCGACCGAGACACCGACCGCCACCGACACGCCGACGGATACACCGACTCAGACGCCGACCGATACACCGACCCTGACGCCTACCGACACCCCGACCGAGACACCGACCGCCACCGACACGCCGACGGATACACCGACTCAGACGCCGACCGACACGCCGACCCTGACGCCTACCGACACCCCGACCGAGACACCGACCGCCACCGACACGCCGACGGATACACCGACTCAGACGCCGACCGATACACCGACCCTGACGCCCACCGACACCCCGACCGAGACACCGACCGCCACCGACACGCCGACGGACACACCGACTCAGACGCCGACCGATACACCGACCCTGACGCCCACCGACACCCCGACCGAGACACCGACCGCCACCGACACGCCGACGGATACACCGACTCAGACGCCGACCGATACGCCGACCCTGACGCCTACCGACACCCCGACCGAGACACCGACCGCCACCGCCACGCCGACGGATACACCGACTCAGACGCCGACCGATACGCCGACCCTGACGCCTACCGACACCCCGACCGAGACACCGACCGCCACCGCCACGCCGACGGATACACCGACTCAGACGCCGACCGATACACCGACCCTGACGCCGACCGACACCCCGACCGAGACACCGACCGCCACCGCCACGCCGACGGACACACCGACTCAGACGCCGACCGATACGCCGACCCTGACGCCCACCGACACCCCGACCGAGACACCGACCAACACCGCCACGCCGACGGACACACCGACTCAGACGCCGACCGATACGCCGACCCTGACGCCTACCGACACCCCGACCGAGACACCGACCGACACCGCCACGCCGACGGACACACCGACTCAGACGCCGACCGATACGCCGACCCTGACGCCCACCGACACCCCGACCGAGACACCGACCAACACCGCTACGCCGACGGATACACCGACTCAGACGCCGACCGATACACCGACCCTGACGCCCACCGACACCCCGACCGCTACGCCGACGCCCCCGGACACACCGACCGAGACACCGACCAGCACCGCAACGTCCACCGACACGCCTACCCAGACCCCGTCGTCGACTCCGACCTCCACGCCAACGGTAACGGCGACCTTCGAGGAGAGCACGCCGGAGCCCGAGATCGTTCCGGACCTGACGATCACCAAGACGTTCCTCGGTCCCTGCTCGGTGGGCGGCCTGTGCAAGTTCAGGCTGGTCGTCGGCAATGTCGGCGATGCCGACGCGGGAATGATCACCGTCACCGACCCGCTTCCCTCGCGCCTGACGCTGGTCAGTGCGACGGGGCCGGGATGGGACTGCACGGGCTCGACGCCGACTCAGGTGCTGTGTGTCTATCCCGGGATGCCCCCACTCGCACCGATGGCCTCGTTGCCGGCTATCACGGCCACCGTCACGGTGCTGCCCGGGAACGGGTTCTTCATCCTCAACACGGCTCGCGTCGATACGACGGGAGAGATCAACACCGACAACAACGAGGACAGCGACACGCTGAACCTCGTGCCGCCGGCCCCGGCCCCGGCCCTGTCGCCCGCCGGACAGGCCGCAGCTCTGCTCGTCCTCATCGGCGTGGCCCTGCTCGCCATGCGACGCCGACGAAGCTGGTAGCCGCACCAGTCGATCATGCGCGCCGGAGACGGCCTCTCCGGCGCGCATGATCGGACGTTGTCAGGGCCGGCGATCGGCGAGGCGCGCCGGGCCGCCGTCGAGCGCCGCGCGCTCCTGAATCTGCGCCTCCTGTCGCTGCAACGCCGCGAGCATCTGCGCCGTCCGCGAAGCCTCGGTCGGCGCCAGGTTGTGGAGCTCCTTCGGATCCGAATCGAGATCGTAGAGGGCGACGGCAGGGAGCCCGCGCGGGTTGCCGGGGTTGGCCTGGATGATCTTCCAGGGACCGTCCCGCAGCCCGTGCAGCACGTTGCCTTCGAGGTCCTCCTCGACATAGAGCGCCGGCGGCGGCGCCGGCGGCGGGCCGAAGAGATCGAGGCCCATGAACGTTGCTGACGGCGTCAGCCCCGCCGCCGCCATCGCCGTCGGCGCGATGTCGAGGCTGCGCGTGACCGACGGCACGACGCTGCCGGGCTGCGCTTCGTGCGCCCGCTTGATGATCAGCGGCACGTGCATCGCCTCCTGGTAGAGCGTCGTCCCGTGCCACCACCCGCCGTGCTCCTGGAACTCCTCGCCGTGGTCGGCGGTGACGATGATCTCCGTGTCGTCGTACAGCCCCAGCTGCTTCAGGTGCTCGAACAGGTGGCCGAGGTGCTCGTCGAGGTAGTGCACGTCCTCCCCGTAGAGCTTGTGCAGCTCGGGGGCGCGGGCGGCGGGCGGGTCGGGATCCGTGACCCGGGCGACGCCGCGCCCGTTGTACGGAATCTCGAAGTACGGGTCGTGCGCGTCCATGTAGTGCACCCAGAGGAAGAACGGGTTCGGCGGGCGCTGATCGAGCCAGTGGAACACCGCGCCGTTCACCACCGCGGAGTCCTGGGCATAGTTGTAGAAGTAGATGCGGCTGCCGAAGAAGCGCTCGCGCAGCACGCGCAGGCCCTTGTAGATCGCCAGCCGCGTCGCCGAATCGGTCGCCCAGAAATAGAAGCTGGGCGCGACGTAGTCGTACTCGTCGAAGCCCTGCTGGAAGTTGAACACCGGGGCGACGTTGATGTTGCTGACGAAGCCGGAGGTCCAGTAGCCATCGGCGCGCAGCGCCTCCGCCAGCGTCGTCACCCGATCCGGCAGCGCGTCGAACTTGTGCTCGGCGCCGTGGACGGACGGGTACAGGGAGGTGAGGATCGTGGCGATGGACGGACGCGTCCAGGTCGCCTGCGAGTAGGTGTTGGCGAAGCGCACGCCGTCGCGCGCCAGCCGGTCGAGGTTGGGGGTGGCCTCCGCGTTACCGCTGTATGCGCCGATGGCGTCCGCGCGCAGGGTATCGATGATGATCAGCAGCACGTTGGGATGTCCCGCGGCGCTGCCGTTGGTGTGGCGCACGACGGGCGCCGGGGCCATCGCCCGCGCGGCCAGGAGAGCGCCTGCGGAGGTGACCAGCAAGCACGCCACCATCGCCGTCGTCGCCAGCACGAGCCCGCGACGAGCGCGCTGCACGCGGGTACCCAGAAGCACCAGCAGCAGGGCCAGGCCGCCCACGACGAGGGCCAGGGCCAGGTGGACCGCCAAGCCGACCGCCGAGAAGGTGACCAGCTCCTCGTGAAAGACGCGCAGGTTGAGATTGTAGCGCGCCACGGCGCCGCCGAAGACGAAGAACGCCAGCGCCGCCGAGATACCGAAGGCGCGCGGCCGCCAGCGCCGCAGCGGTGGGAGCGTCACCAGCATCGCCACTCCCGCGCCCGCCATCATGCCGAACAGCCCGTAGGTCACCACACCGTACGGAAACAGCCAGTAGTCCTCTCCAGGACCGCCCGTCAGGGTGATCGACAGGGCCTCGGCGAGGCCCACGATCGCCCCGCCCCAGGCCCCGCCGAGCAAGGCGGCGAGCCAGGCGCGGAAGACGCGCGACTCGTCACCTCTGTTGCGATCTTTCAACTCGATGTTCATTCAGCCCTCCGTTTTCGATTCCCTTCCGTTTCGCACCCTACCTTCGAGGTAGACGCATCGCGAGTGAAGACCATTCGTTATCGCGAGATTTCACCGCCGGCCGCACGCCGGCGTCGACGTCCACAGCAACGCGAGAGCAGCCAGCAGGGCGAGCGCCAGGCCGGCGATGACCCCGATCGTGTAGGGCAGGCTCGCGAGGACCATCATGCGGCGCTCGAGCGCGCGGCCGACCCCTCTCCAGGAGTCGGCCGCCCAGGCCTCGGCCAAGCCGGGAAGAGCGCCGCCTGGGGGCACCTCGACGCCGGCCCGGAGGAACGGATCCGCAGCGAAGATCCGGTCCAGCGCTTCTCCGACCCGCGCCACGTCGGCCGCCGTGGCGCCCGGCCCTGCAGAGACGTCGAAGTAGCCCCCGGCCGCCGCGGCAGATTTCCTCGGCGCCAGCAGGAGCACCTTGCTCAGCGCTCCCGGGCCGACCAGCTCGACGCGAACGCGGTCCTTCGATACGCCGACGTTCGCGTTGCTGACGTCCTCGCCGAACCGCCCCTTCTGCGCCATGCGCATGAGCTGGCGGAAGCCGTCCTCGCAGTCCCGAGTCAGCACCAGGTTCTGCGCCGCCGCCGGCGCGCTGCACAGAAGCCCGCCCAGGAGGAGCCAGGTCGCGCAGATCCACCGAGCGACGAGCATCAGCGGATCTCCGCAAAGGACTGCAGCGGATCGCCGAGGGCCGTCTCGAGCAGGCAAGGGGGGTAGCGCCTGTCGATGTCGGCGGGATTGCACTCGGCGGTTCCGAACGGCTTCTCGATGACCAGCGATCCCGGACCTCCGGTGTCCGAGCGCAGGCGCACCCGCCGGGCCGGGAGCGCGCCCTCGACTCGCACGCCTTCGACGCGCGTGATGCGCCAGCCGCAGCCGGGCGCCGCGTCGTCGGTCAGCGCCAGCTCGCGGCTCTCGCCGGCGACCGATGAGAGGGGAATCTCGTACGTGGCGACGTAGGGCGGCGGCAGATCGAGGTCGTGGATCCCCGGATAGGCGCGCGTCGCGAAGAGGAACCGCTGCGGGTCGAGCCCGCCGCTCGGCAGCGGAGCCGCGGGCGAACAGACCGGATCCCGCCCGGAGCCGATCCGAACACGGCAGGCGCGCAGGGATTCGGGCCGCAGCCAGGACTCGACCTCTCGCACCACGGCGGCGCTCGAGCCGAGCCGCACGACGTCGCCCGGGTCCATTAGCGCCGGGAGCGCCCTGCCCCCGACTCTCACCACCTGGACCTGCCGGTGGCCGTGGCGAGATGCCGCGGCCGGCGGCGGCGCGACCATCGACATCCCGATCAGAAGCTCACGGCAAGCGACGCCCTGCAGGCGAAAGACCAGGTCCTCGTAGCTCCAACCGCGGCGCGCCGCGCGATCGGCGATGGCGCGGGCGTCGGCCGGACTCCACGAGCTCCACGGCTCCGCCCTGGCCGCCGCCGCGGGCTTCCAGAGCTGCAGGCCGACGAAGGCGATTGCCGCCACCGACACGGTCGTCGGAACCCAGCGAAGCACCCGGATCCAGCGCGCCCCGAGCTCGAACGGCAGGCACAGCGCCGCCGCCGCCAGCGCCGCGGCGGGAGCGAGGATCGGATGCAGATAGGCGACGGTGTAGTCGTGCCCCTGCCAGAGCACGAGCCACAGCGACGCCAGGCCGAACGGAAGAATCAGGAGGACGCCGATCACCCAGGCGCGTGCGTTCCACGACAACCCGCGAAAACGGGAGCCGAGGCCCCACGAGAGGACGACGACGGCGAGGCCGCCCGCGAGCGCCGGCATCAGCCGCCCGTGCTCCGCCAGGCCGATGACGTTGGCGCGCAGCGCCGCGCTCGAGGTCGCGAGGTACGTGCCCGAGAGTACGCCGACCGAGGCGAGCAGCTCGCGCCACGGCCGCGGGCGCGCCAGAACGGCGATCGCCAGCAGCGGCGGCACCAGGCTCAGCGCTCCGACGTGCACGTTGACGGCGATGCCGAGCGCGCACGACGACGCGATCAGAAACCGGCGCCGGCCCGACAGTCCGTAGCACAGCAAGCCGGCGGCGGTGAGGACGTCCGGGAACGCCGCGACGCTGGCGTTGACCAGCAGGCTGGGCTGGATGTTGAGGCTCAGACCCCCCACCAGCAGGAGGGCGGCCGGGAAGGCGATGGCAGGCGAGAGCCAGCGCCAGACGACGACGAACAGCGTCGCCACGCCCGCCGCCAGAAACGCGAGCACGACCATTCTCTCCGTCGAGGTGTCGCCGCCGAGCAGGTCGACCGCAATCAACAGGTCGAGCCAGGCCGCGCCCTGGTGGAAGCCGGAGAGCGACGCGGGAGCGCCGATGAGATGGCAACGCCCGAGCTCCGTGCAGTCGCGCACCAGGAGCTGATCGCGGACCCCGTCGTCGGTGACGGGAAACGGTGGGTTGATGTGGTTCAACCAGGCGAATCGCAGCCAGCGCAACGCCGATGGCCAGGAGGAGGGCAGCGACACGCCCTCCGCCGGACTCTCGCCGGCCCGGCGCGCGCCGCTCAGGTCGTACTGGCCGGCTGCGGAACACGCCGCGACTCCGAATGGGGACGACCGCCGGTCAGACGCGCATCGAGCAGCTCGCACGCCTTGGCGAGCACGCCGTCCACGCCGATGTTCTGCATACACAGATTGTTCGCGCACGCCGAGGTGCGGTTGTTGAGCGCGCTGATGCAGGGGCTGCAGGCGATGCCGGCCCATATGACGTGATTGCGCGGCGTGCGGGCCGCAAAGAGCTTCGGGTGCTCCGGCCCGAACAGGGTGATCACGTCGATGTCGGTCAGCGCCGCGAAGTGAGCGGGGCCGCTGTCGTTGGTGACCAACAGGTCGGCGAGGGTGTAGACGACCAGCAGCTCGCGCAGGGTGGTGTGACCGGCGAGGCTGAAGCATCGATCCGATCCGATCTGCCGAACCAGGTCCCCGATCGCCGGCGCCTCCGCCGGGGCGCCGCTGAGCCCCACCCGCACCTCCGGATAGCGCTCGATCAATCGGCGCGCCAGCTCGACGTAGCGCTCGCTGGGCCAGGCGCGCAGCGGGATCCGGTCGCTGCAGTTCGGGTTCAGGAGCACCAGCGGCCGCAAGGCATCGCCGCCCGCGGCGCGCCGCAGAAGCTGCCGGACATGCGCGGTCTCGCCGCTCGCCGGGGCGAACCGGGGCGGCTCCTGGTCCGAAAAGAGCGGCAGCAGATCGAACGTCGGCAAAAGGTCGAGCGGTGCGTGCAGCGCTTCGACGAGGAGCCGGAACGTCTGCGACGTATGCAGGTGGGGATTGAAGCGCAGCCGATGCGTCATGAGGTCGCCCCGATACGGTCCCTCGCCGCCGAACGGGTGGAAGCCGACGCGGCGTCGGGCGCCGCTCAGGAATCCCAACACCGCCGACGAGCGAGCGAAGAACTCCAGATCGACGACCGTGTCGATCCCCAGGCGGCGCAGGCGCGCGATCGCCGCCAAGGTCTGCAAACCCGTGTCGAGCAACCCGCCGGTGCGGATGGTGATCACGTTCTCGGCAGGGATCACGTCCATCACGTCGAGGATGAAGCGGTTCTCCTCGAAGGCGACGAAATGCACGTTCTCGCGACCGACCATCTCGATGGCGCGCTGCAGGGCGTCGCAGGCGATGACCGTCGAGCCCTGCTCGGCGAGCTTGATGAAGGCGAGGCGCCGCGTCGGAGAGCCCGGCGAGCCCGCGAACGGAGCGCTCAGCCGCCGCACCGCGGTGAGGATCGCGCAGAGCGGAACCCCCACCCAGCGGTCGACCCGTCGCAAGGTGGCGACGTCCATCACCTCGGCATCGCCCACGTCATTTCGCCTTTGTCGAGTAGGACGCCTTCGAGCAGACAGGGACCGGGTCGGACGCGCCAAACCATCGGGCAGTGAGGGTCCGTAACACCTTCTCGCCGTCCGGGGCAAGGCGCGGTCGGAACCGGCGCCCTACAGGCGCAACAGGCAATTGCCGTGGGCGGGAATCTGCAGGCGCAGCCAGCCGTCCAGCACCGCCAGCTCGGCACCGCTCCACAGCTCGCTGGCCGTGCCGGCGCGGACGCCGAAGCGGCCGAGGTCGACGCTCCGGGTGACCGGGTGATCGGAGAAGTTGAACACGGCGAGGAGGCGTTCCCCGGGGCGCTCGCAGAGCAGCAGCTCGGGGATGTCGCTCTCGAACAGGTCGACGGCGCGCGCCCGCCCGCCGCGCAGGCGCAGCGCCTGCTCGAGCAGCGCCAGGCGATCCGGGGCCAGCCGGTCCATGCGGTCGCTGAGCACGAACATGCCGTCCGTCAACGCGACCACGGCGGCCAGCGAGCGCACCTCGTCCGCGTCGAGCCGGGTGCGATCGGCGCGCACCGTCAGACAGTCGGGGTCGTTGTGCCACAGCCGGCGGTGCAGGAACGACCGCGTCAGCGAGTTGCGGATGGCGTTCTCCGTCGCCACGCCGTGGCGGCCGCGCAGCGGTCCGTGGCTCAACCAGTTGTGCCAGTACGGCGCCACGTCGGGACCGATACGCATGCCGTCGACGACGCCGACCGCCGGGCCGAGCGGGCAACCGCAGCCGAGCAGGAAGACGTCCTCGCCGGCCCCGGCGCGGATGGCCTCGAGCCCGCGCCGCAGCGCCTGCGCCCGCGTCGCGCGGCGGTCGTGCCGCACGCCCGGCAGGGCGGCGGCGAACAGGAAGTCGAGCTTCAACACCCGGTATCCCCAGTCGCGCGCCAGCGTGCGCGCCACCTCCCGCAGCCACTCCAGCACCTCGGGATGCGTCGTATCGAGCGCGTACGCCGAGCCGCGCAGGCTCCACACCGGGTTCCACACGGCGTTGGTCAGGCTGCCGGCCGGAGTGCGGACGAACCAGCCCGGATGCTCGGCGAGCAGGCGCGACTCCCGGCGCGCCAAGAAGGGCGCCAGCCAGATGCCGGCGTCGAAGCCGCGCTCGCGGATGCGCTCCGCCAGCCACGCCATACCGTGCGGAAACTTGCGGTTGGCGTCGAGCCAGTCGCCGATCGCCGGCTCGTAGCCGTCGTCGATCATCACGTAGTCGCAGGGCAGGCGCGGGCGCAGCTCGGCGAGGGACTCGAGGTTGCGCAGGACATCCTCTTCGCGGACGCGATCGAAGTAGTAGTACCACGAGCACCAGCCGACCGGCACCCGCTTCCCCACCCGGGCGCCCATCTCGGCCCCGAGCGCCGCCGCGTACGCCGCCAGCAGGGCGTGCTCGTCGAAGCCGGCGGAGATCCACAGCGGAGCCAGCGTCAAGCGCTCGCCCGGCTGCAGCTCCACCCCGTCGAGATCGAGCGACGCGCGCAGCGAGTGGAAGCCCTTCTTCACGCTCTCCACCGCCACCGCGCCGAATGCCTCGCCGGTGCGCATGAAGCCGAGGCAGAGCGCCTCGCCCGAGCGCAGGTTCTTGATCACCGTGAACAGGTCGGAGCGCTGCGCGCCCGGCTTCCCGGAGGCGCGGTGGCGAACGTCGGTGTGGATCGTGCGCAAGAAGCGCCACCAGGGGTCGGCGTCCGACTCGCCGCCCCGGTAGGCCCGCGTACCGCTCCACGACTGGTAGCCGTTGCGGAACACGGACCAGCGGTCGGCGCCGGCGCCGACCCGCACCTCGCCCGGCGCCGCGACGTACAGTGGCGTCACCTCCTCGAGGGCGAGCGGCGCCGCGCCCCGATTCTCCAGCGTCGCGTGCAGGAGAAGCGCGCCGCCGACCGACTGCAGCCGCAGCTGCACGCGCAGGCCCAACTCCGGCCACGACGCGCTCCAGCCCGTCCCCTCCTCCTCCAGCCGCTCGGCCGGCAGCGACACGGTGCGGGCGCCGCGCCGCACGCCGACGGCGACCGTGGCGCCGCGGATCTCGACCCGTTCGACGCCCGCGGCCACCACGTGCAGGCGCCCTTCGGAAAGGCGAAAGACCAGACCCGACTCTTGCGCCGATCGCGGTCATTAGATGACTGAGCACGGCTTCGACACTGATGATGGGATTCGCTCCACCGGCACACGGAGTCAACCGTCATGCCCGCGAAAGCCGGACTTCCACAGGCGAAGGAAGAGTAGCGCCGGCCGATTCAGGGACTTTCCACTCGCCCTCGAGCCCGTCGAAAGTCCATCGTCATTCTCAGCACTTGGGCGCGGACTTCGAGACGCCAGTTCGGGACTGCACGGACTATCCGCCGTTCCGTTCAACGACTCCAGCTGTACGGACTTCCGCTACCAGAGCCGATCAACTCCGTAGCCGTCGAAGAATGCGCCTCAATGGCAACCAGTGCAAGGTTTTCACTCAGCGCTTGGGCGATGAGCATTCGATCGAACGGGTCGCGATGTTCTCCGGCGAGCCCGCCGGCACGCTGCGCATGGACGATCGAGATGGGCAGGGGGGTGAACGATTGCGACGCCACGGCGCCGGCGACGTCGTTGGCGACGATCGCCGCGCCGGGCAATTTCCCGAGCCGAAACTTCGTGGTGATCTCCCATGCCGTCGCCGCACTGACAAATACCGTTGCGGAGATGTCGGAGATGGCATCGCGCGCCTTTCGCGACAGGCGACGGTTTCCTTCCAGCCACCAGAGAAATGCGTGCGTGTCCAGGAGCAAGCGCATCGCTCACTTCTCCCAGGCGGCGATCTCATCCTCCGGCAGAGGCTCGAAGAAGCTTTCGTCGACCGTGAGCTTGCCACGCAGTGTGCCGAACTTGCGGGCCGGTACCGCCCGCTTGACCGGTACCAGTCGGACGACGGGCTCGCGACCGCGGCTGATGACCACATCCTCCCCATCGCAGGCCCGTTGGATCAAACGCGAAGAGCTCGGCTTTGGCCTGATGGATCGGGATTGGCTTCATGACTGGGTTAACCTAGTCCGTACAGCGTGAGGCGGCAAGGTCACGAACGGTCGAAGGCTCCCTGATTGCGGAGGGCCGGCAAGTTGCAGTCGGTCCAGAGACGATAGTCCCAGTCGGGGTGGGTCCGCCGGACGGATTCGCGGCGGTCGCCGCCCCGGCCGCCGAAGCGATCATCCGCCCGCCACCGGCACGCTCAGAAGCGCTTCGAAGACCGCGGCTCGACCGTCTGCGTCCAGCGCGCGCACGTCGCGCTGAAAGCCCGCGGGTCGCTCTTCCGTCGCTCTGTCCTGCACGCTTTCGCGGCAATGACAAATTCGGGCCGCATCAGGAATTCTCGTGCGAAGCTGGGCTCGCGCAAGGCGGCGACGACGACGCTCAGGCGCGGCGCGGCGCGCCGTCCGGCAGGCCGAGGATCTGGATGGACGTCACCGCATGGTGGCGCCGGTTCAGGTTGAGCAACAGAGCCGTGATGCCCTCGAGAAAACGCGCGTTGATCAGCGACCCGGCGTCGACCGGGCGCACGTCGGCGATGCGCCCGGCCAGTCGCATCACCTCGGCGCGGGCGCGCGGGTCCTCGCCGCAGATCGAGCACGTCGCCGCGCAGCGGCTCCTCGATGCGCTGCAGCTCCTGGGCGCTCTCGTTCTTGAAGGCGCCGACGACGCGGCTCTGCGGCAGCAAGCGTTGGATCTCCTCCGCCGCCGAGCCGGCCGGCGGCGGCTCGACGCGAAAGATCCCGTCCTTCAGAACGAGCGGGTTGACCACGTCGACCACCAGCTTCCCGGCCAGCTGCGCGGCCAGCGGAGGCACGGTCTCCGCGACGCCGGCGTACGGAAAGGCCAGCACCACCACCTCCGCCCCGTCGACCGCGGCGGCGTTCTCCGCCCCCCGGACGTTGGCGGCGCCGCCCGCGTCGCCGAGC
This sequence comes from uncultured bacterium, assembly GCA_963721115.1. Lineage (GTDB taxonomy): Bacteria > Desulfobacterota > Binatia > HRBIN30 > CADEER01 > CAVRIA01. Next base: position 774,594 of record CAVRIA010000004.1, on the reverse strand, counting down.
CGCTGCACCGCCTTCGCCGCCGCCGCCGCCGCGCGCTCGGCGCGGCGCGAGCCGATGACGATCTCGTCGCCGCACAGCGCCAGGCGAAGAGCGAGGCCCATTCCCTCCGGTCCCGTCCCGCCGAGAATCGCGGTGTGTCCCATCGATGCGCCTCCTGCCGGAGCTGCGGCGGCTCAGCGCCCCCCGCCGGGCTTCGCGTCGCCCTTGAGCGGCTTCACGGTGCGCAGGTAGAGCGCGAAGCCGACCGCGACGGCGAGCGCCGCGACGCCGCGCACGACGGCGCCCGCGCCGCCGCCGCGCGCGCGCCGTCGAGCTCCCACAGCCCGAAAAAGAGAAAGAAGACGATGGCGGTCGAAATCAGGATCTTGTGGACGGTGATCAGGCTCATGTCGCTGCACCTTTCCGGGCGGCGCCGCCGGCGCGCGCCACCGGCTGTTGCTGGGTGACGCAGTGAAACGCGCCCAGGCCCCATACCATGTCGACGGCGTTGATTCCGACCATCCGCCGGGTCGGGAAGAGCGACTGCAGGACCGCCAGCGCCGCTTCGTCCTTGCGGTCGCCGAAGGTCGGCACCAGGACGGCCGCGTTGCCGATGTAGAAGTTGGCGTAGCTGGCGGGCAGGCGCGTGTCCTCGTGGTACACCGGGGACGGCATCGGCAGCGTCGCCACGCGCAGGGGGCGCCCGCGCTCGTCGCGCATCTCGCGCAGGCGCCGGTAGTTCTCCTGCAGGAGATCGTAGTTGGCGTCGCGCGGGTCGTCCTCCAGCACGGTCACCACTCGATCCGGCTCGACGAAGCGCGCCAGGTCGTCGACGTGTCCGTCCGTGTCGTCGCCGGCGATGCCGTCGCCGAGCCAGAGGACGTTGCGCACGCCCAGGTAGTCGCGCAGAAGCGCCTCGATCTGCCCGCGGCGCAGGTGCGGGTTGCGGTTCGGATGGAGCAGGCAGGCCTCGGTGGTCAGCAGGCTGCCGCGGCCGTTGACGTCGATCGAGCCGCCCTCGAGGACGATGCCGGGCTCGAAGCGGGGGACGTCGAGGATCTCCGCCACGCGGCGCGGCACCCGGTCGTCGTCGTCCCACGGCGGATACTTCCCTCCCCAGGCGTTGTACTTCCAGTCGACCGCCGCCAGCTCGGCTACCTACCTGCGAGCGGCGGGTGACGAAGACCGGTCCGTGGTCGCGCATCCACGCGTCGTCGGTCGGCACCTCGTGCAGGCGCACGTTGTGCATCGCCACGCCGGCGCCCTCCAGCAGCGAACGGACGCGCGCGGCGGGAGCGCGGTCGTTGACCAGAATGTGCACCGGCTCGCCCGGCGTCAGGGCGCGCACGATCTCCACCCAGATCGGAGGGATGCTCGCCAGCACGCCGGGCCAGGAGTCCTCCTTGTGCGGCCACGACAGCCAGGTCCCCGCGTGCGGCTCCCACTCCGCCGGCATGCGGTAGCCGAGCGCGGCCGGGGTGCCGGCGGCGGGAGTGTGCGGGACGTCGCTCATGGCGATGCGCGGTGGCGGAAGCGGGCGCGCCGTCAGTCGAGGTAGCGCTTGCACAGGCCGTCGTACGCGTCGATGCGGCGGTCGCGCAGAAAGGGCCAGTGGCGGCGCGTGTCGGCGATCTTGCCGAGGTCGCATTCGGCGAGCAGCACCTCCTCGCGATCGTGGCTGGCGCGCGCGATGACGTTGCCGAAGGGATCGCAGACGAACGAGGCGCCCCAGAACTCGAGATCGCCCTCCGTGCCGACCCGGTTCACCGCCGCGACGAAGACGCCGTTGGCGATCGCGTGGCCGCGCTGAATCGTCTCCCACGCCGCGTGCTGCGAGGCGCCGTGCTCCGCCTTTTCGCTCGGATGCCAGCCGATCGCGGTGGGGTAGAAGAGGATCTCGGCGCCGCTCAGCGCGGTCAGGCGCGCCGCCTCCGGAAACCATTGATCCCAGCACACCAGCATCCCGATCGGCGCCACGCGCGTGCGCAGGGTGCGGAAGCCCAGGTCGCCCGGCGTGAAGTAGTATTTCTCGTAGTAGAGCGGATCGTCGGGGATGTGCATCTTTCGATACAGCCCGGCCACCGACCCGTCGCTGTCGAGGGCGACCGCGGTATTGTGATAGACGCCTTCGGCGCGCTTCTCGAAGAGAGAGGCCACGACGACCACGCCGCAGCGGGCGGCGGCGGCGCCCAGCGCCTCGGTGCTCGGCCCGGGAATCGGCTCCGCCAGCGCGAAGATCGCCGGATCCTCCTTCTGGCAGAAGTACGGCGAGCGAAAGAGCTCCTGTAGGCAGACGATGCGCGCCCCGCGCCGCGCCGCCTCTCCGACGCCGTCCACCGCCTTGGCCAGATTCGCCTGCGGATCCGTCCCGCAGCGCATCTGCACCAGACCGATCGCGACCTTCTGCGCGCCCATGAAGGTCACCATAACCCGGCCGGTTCGCGGCTTCCAGCAGGGCTCGCGGGCGGGTTGTTGCGTTGTCGGTTGTTGAGTTGTGGTTGGGGCTCCCGAAACCAACGACGAACAACCAGTCGGGACAGGACGCTTGCCCTGACTTCCAGCGTCCTCGTTGCTCTCTACGCTGCCGCGTGGCGTTTCCCCTTTCGCCCATGCAACGCTTGATCGAGAGCGAGCAAGGCGTGTAGCGCCGCGTTCACGGACTTCGAATCCGGAAAATGCCCTGCCAGCTCCGGTTCTAAAATCCGCAGCAGCTCCGATGCCTTGGCAGCCTTCTTCGCAAGTGCGCCGCGTCTCCCTTTTGCCCAGTCATACCGATCGACGTGGCCTTCCGGTAACTCGCGGCGCTCAGTTTTCCTCATCGTACTTTCTCCTTTGCGTCCGGGAGGCCTTGCGAGCGCTGATGATGCGAACTCGATTCCGTGGAAGGCTCTCCGTGTGAACGACAAACAGCACCTTCAAGAAGGCGGACATGCCGATCGTTGCCCAATGGTCGTCTTCAACGAGATCCGGCACGGTCAGTGCCCGCGGATCGGCAAGTGCAGTGATTGCTTCTTCGAAAGACACCCCATGCTTCTTCAGGTTCGACGCGGCCTTTCGATCGTCCCATTCGAAGTCCCCGAACACGACCGTGGCCATGTCCGAAGTCTTTCCTCATTTGAGGTGGAGTGGTCAACAGTCGCCTGCGGGGACGCTACCGAAGGGAAAGCGCCGACACGACGACACCGTGTCAGCGACGGCTCGCGGCCGGCGACCTGCGCGCTGTGACGCTCCCTCCGAACCTTGTGCACGGCCGCCTCCACGTTCCTCCACGTCCACCACGATCAAATCGGTTCCCCTTGAGCCCGGCGCCAAGTAGGATCGGGAGCGAGCAAGGCGTGTAGCGCCGCGTTCACGGACTTCGAATCCGGTAAATGCCCTGCCAGCTCCGGTTCTAAAATCCGCTGCAGCTCCGATGCCTTGGCAGCCTTCTTCGCAAGTGCGCCGCGTCTCCCTTTTGCCCAGTCGATTACCGCCACCATTTGTGGCAATAGGCGTCCCTGCGAGGGATGATTCGCGAGATTCGACGAGCCGTTGGCGTCATACTGCTCCACGGGATGCTCGCCTGTTTGCTCACGTGGCCGTTGATCGCTCACGTGGCCACGCGGGTTCCGGACACTTCCCCGGGGGCGCGTTTCGACGCCCTCTATTCGGCGTGGGTGCTCTCCTGGCAGAGTCACGCATTGGTCACTCGCGGCGCCTCCCTCGCCGACGCCAACATCTATTACCCCACGCCGAAGGCGCTTTTCTACGGCCCCCTGGGACGCGGCGCCCTACCCTTGTTCGCACCGGCGTTTCTCCTGACGGAGAATCCTGCGCTGGCTCTGAACCTTCTCTTCCTGCTTTCCATTGCGCTCGCGGCCGCGACCCTGCATCTCGTGGTGTGGACCTGGACGCGTTCCCATGCGGCCGGTCTCGTCGCGGCTTTCACCCTTCTCGCCAATCGTTGGTTGCTGCGTACCTTCGTGTCGGGCGTTCCGCACCTCTGCGTCCTCTTCTATTTCCCCCTGGTCATCTTCCTTGCCGCGAAGCCCGTGCTCGGACGCTGGTCGGCTGTTGCACTCGTCGCGTTCGCTTTTCTCCAGTGTACGACCGATGTCGTCTACATGACGCCGGCCGTGCTGCTTCCTCTTACAGTTCTCGCTGTACGTTTCGGGGTTCAACGAACCGCGCGGCGCCGCGGCGAGCGCCTGCTCGCGGTCGTCGCCATTGCCGCGGCTCTGGTTGCCGCGAGTTACGCGGGTCTCCTCGCCGCCCTCCGAACGAATCCGGCGATCCATCAGCAGACCAATTGGGTCGTTTCACACGAGGCGTCGCCTCCGGCGCCGAAGGGTCTCAACGATGGGGCACCGCGGCGGCAGAGAGCGAATGCAGTCGCGAACTTGCTCTCGTCGCTGCTGTCGGAACGGTCTCCGCTCGGCGTTCCGAGCGCAGTCCTTCTCCTCATTTTATGCGGAGCCGCGTCCGTTCTGGTCCGCGGAGAGCAAGTTGTTGGCGAAGAGAGATCCGCCTGGCGTCACGCGGCGTTCTGGCTCGCGATGGGGCTCGTCATCTCGCTTCCGCCCAAGTTCGAGTGGTGGGGCGAGGTCTATACTTCGCCGGTTCGCGCGCTCGGAAAGTGGTATCCCGTTCTCGACTTCATGCGCGATTCGGCGCGGGTGCGAGTTCCGGCGCTCTTCGGACTGGCACTCCTTGCCGGTCTCGCTTTTGCGGAGTTGTTGCAGCGAATGGGTCTTCGCGATCGGCGCGACGTGCGCAAGCGCTTCGCCAGCGCGGCGCTGGCCGCGTTGATGAGTGGCGCGATGTATGCACAGTACGCGCTCGCCCTGGGGCAGCCGAGGGCATACGGCGGTCCGCTGCCCCCATATCGTCTGCGTGAGCTGCCGCGTTCCGACTCGTCTGTCCTGAAGGCGTTGCGCTCGGCGGATGGCCCCGTCGTCGAGGTGCCGGTTTTCGCTTCGTACCCGACGTTCCCAGCCGTACACGCGCTCGCCATGTACCACTCCATCTTCCACTGGCAGCCACTTCTCAACGGCTACAGCTCCTATTGGCCGGCGAGGTTTCCTCGGCGAATGGAGATCGCCGCGCGATTGCCGGAGCCCCGAGCGGTGCGTGCGCTGCAAGAGCTGACCGGGCTGAGCTACATCCTGGTTCGTATCGGTGCGAATCCCGTCGTCGCGCTTTCTCCGCCCGCCGAGCAGAAGCCATGGCTGAGCCTGGCGAAGGAGGGAGGGAGGGCCGATCTCGAGCTCGTTGCCGCCGATGGTGAGTTCCTGCTCTTTCGGCTGAGAGAGGGGACCAGCGAGCCCGGCGTTTCTGGGAAGACGCGCTGAACGGGAGCCGGCCGATCGGGATTGCTCCCGCTTGTTTGTTCGGCTTCCTGCGCATCGCCACGAACCGGCGTGTGTTCACGGACCCGCTTCCCGTCGAGGCGGCGATCGACCGGGCTCGAGCGTGGCTTGCCCGACCCCACGTAGTCTTTCTGGCGGCGGGGACCCGCCACCTCGACATCGCGTTCCGCTTGCTCGGCGCTCTCGGCGCGGGCGGGAACCTGACCACGGATGTCCAGATTGCCGCGCACGCCGTCGAACACAACGGCGAAGTCTACTCCAACGATCATGACTTCGGCCGTTTCGAAGGGGTACGCTGGATCAATCCGCTCTCAGGCTGAACGCCCCGGGACGCCGTTTACCCCTGCGTGCGGCTCCAGGATGAGACGATCCCCTTCCTTGTACATGACCACCTTCTCACCGAAAGCTCGACATCGCGCGGAATCGTAACCGCCTGTTGCGCGGGCGCGCTCGCGACCGTCGCGTCGAGGCGTTCGATGGTGCTTGTGTGGAACGTGAGGCTCCTCCGGCTTACGCTTCACATTTCGCCCCCGAAAACGCGCGCTAAGCTCGGCAGGCAAGCCTCCAGAGCAGCCGAAGTCGAACGATTTCAGCGCCTTGTCGAGGTCCGACCCCCGACACACCCCTACGGCAACAACTCCTGTCTCATTTCTGCTCCTCGATCTCCAACGGCAGCGCATTGAGCAACGCCAGATTCACCTCGGTCAGCTCCTCCACCAGATCCCACAGTCGCCGGTAGGCGGCCACCTTCGCCTCGACCGTGGCGCGTTCACCCTGGCGCACGTAGCGGGTCCGAGTGCGGCCCCCTAGATTCACCGTCAGCTGCAAGCCGGGGTGACGCGGTCCACCGCTGGCACAGGTGCACGAGGCGCGCCCGCACTTGCGCCCGCGTTCGTACACCTTGCCGCGCATCAGGTCGGGGAGTTGGCGCAGTTCGTCGAGTAGTCGCTGGCGGGTGCGCTCAAGTCGCGCGATTTGGGCGCCTGTCATGGGCCAGTCCTATAGCTTGTCCCAATCGGCCTGTCTAGCACTTTTGCGCTCACCCAGCCGGTTTCTGAAAACTCTTTCGTCCTCGACGCCTTTTCCCGTTAGCGCCGGATCAGGGTTGCAGCAGGGAACGAGTTCTGGGGGTTGGCAGACAGCTCCCCTCGCTGAGGTTGGCTAGGAACGGAAGGGGTCCAGTACCGCAGCTTGGATCGCGCCCAGACGTTCACTCCGTGAACGCGACGCCTGCCTCTTGTTGCGACCTGGTTCAGGGGCGAGCGGCGATCTGCTAGCGTGCGGCGCGATGCCGGAGGTCGCGGAGCGCTTCAGCGAGCGCGCGGCGCAGGCGGCGCGCGAGGCGATCGCCGACGCGGGCGGCAACGAGGTGTTCCTGCTCGGCGGCGTCGACGACGGCGGCCTGGTGGACGACGTCCGCGTCCTGGCGCGCGGCAACCGCCACGCCGCGCCGGCGATCCTGCAGGTGCCGCGCCCCGGCGAGGTGGTCATTCACAACCATCCCGGCGGGCCGCTGCACCCTTCTGACGCCGACATCCAGGTCGCCTCGGCGCTCGGCAACGAGGGCGTCGGCTCGTACATCGTCGACAACCCCGTCGAGCGCGTCTACGTCGTCGTCGAGCCTCTGGTCGATAGCGGCGAGCAGGCGATCGATCGCGAGCAGGCCCTGCAGGCCCTCGGACCGCAGGGGCCCGTCGCCGCCGCGCTGCCCGGCTACGAGCACCGGCTCCAGCAGCTCGAGATGCTCGACGCGGTCACCGGCGCCTTCAACCGGCGCCACGTGCTGACCGTCGAGGCGGGCACCGGCACCGGCAAGTCGCTCGCCTATCTGGTGCCCTCGATCCTGTGGGCGAAGGCCAACCGCAAGCGGGTGGTCGTCTCGACGCACACCATCAACCTGCAGGAGCAGCTGGTGCGCAAGGACCTCCCCTTCCTCGTCGAGCGGGGCGGCCTCGAGTGCACGACCGCCCTCGTCAAGGGGCGCGGCAACTACCTCTGCAAGCGCAAGGCGGCGCAGGTGCAGGCGCAGACGGCGCTGTTCGAGGACGAGCTGGCGGCGGAGCTGCGGCACGTCCTCGAGTGGGCCAAGAAGACCAGCGACGGCAGCCTGGCCGACCTGCCGCAGCGCCCGCGCCCGGAGGTCTGGGAGCAGGTGGTGTCGGAGAACGACAACTGCCTGCGCGCCCGCTGCCCCTACTACTCGGAGTGCTTCTTCTACACGGCGCGGCGAGCGGCGGCGAGTGCCGACGTCCTGGTGGTCAACCACCACCTGCTCATGGCCGACCTCGCCCTGCGCGAGGAGCTCGCCAACTACACGCAGAACGCCGTCCTGCCGCCGAGCGGGCGGGTGGTGATCGACGAGGCGCACCACCTCGAGGACGTCGCCACCGCCTACTTCGGCACCCGCGTCGGCCTTGCCATGCTCGAGCGCGTCCTCGGCCGCCTGCAGAGCCGCCGCAATCAGGCCAAGGGGGTGCTCCCCGCCCTGCAGCTGGCGCTCGAGTCGCTCGACCGCGGCGACGACATCGCCGCCGCGCAGGGCGCGATCCGCTGGCTCGAGGGCTCCCTCTCCGAGCGCCGGGCCAGCCTGTCGGCCGACGCCGAGGAGTGCTTCGCGCAGGTGATGACGGCGTACCTCGACCTGCCCGATCGCCCGCGCGGCGAGGCCGCCGAAGAGAAGCTGCGCATCACCCCGGCGGTGCGCGCCACCGCCTTCTGGAGCGAGACGAGGGACCGGCTCGCCGGCCTCGCCGAGGCCGTCGGCGCCTACGCCGCCGACTTCTCCGCCGTGTTGGACCGCATCGAGCGCCTCTCCGAAGCGGTCGGCCCGCAGATCCGCTACCTCTCCACCGAGCTCGGCGCGCTGCAGGGGCGCCTGGTCGGCTTCTCCGCCGCAATCAACGCGTTCCTCGCCGGCGACGACGCCCACTGCGCCTGGCTCGAGCTGCGCCGCCGGGGGCGCCCCGGCCCTTCTCTCTCCTTTCACACCGCGCCGATCGAGGTCGCGCCGCTGCTGCGCCGCGCTCTGTTCGAACGATTCGACACGGCGGTGCTGACCTCGGCGACGCTGGCCGTCGACCGGCGCTTCGACTACCTGCACGAGCGGCTCGGTATCGCCGCGCTGGAGCCGCGCGAACGCGCCCAGACGCTGCGGGTGGAATCGCCCTTCGACTTCCCCCGCCAGGCGCTCCTGCTGGTGCCGTCCGACCTGCCCGACCCGCAGGGGCGCGACTACGAGCCGGCCCTGCACGGTGCCGTCCGCCAGGCGCTGCGCATCACCGGCGGCGGCACCTTCGTCCTCTTCACCGCCTACGGCGCCCTCAACCGGGCCTTCGGCGCCCTCGAGGGCGAGGCGCGGTCGCTCGGCCTCACCCTGCTGCGCCAGGGCGAGACCAGCCGTCACCTGCTGCTCACCCGCTTCGTGCACAACCCGCGCGCCGTCCTGCTCGCCACCGACAGCTTCTGGGAGGGCGTCGACGTCAAGGGCGACGCCCTGCGCTGCGTCATCATCGCGCGCCTTCCCTTCAAGGTCCCGACCGAGCCCATCGAGCAGGCGCGCGTCGAGGCGATCCAGGCGCGCGGCGGCAACCCCTTCATCGACCACGCCCTGCCGCAGGCCATCATCAAGCTCAAGCAGGGTTTCGGACGCCTGATCCGCAGCCGCGACGACCGCGGCTGCGTGCTCATCCTCGACAGCCGCATCGCCCGCAAGGCCTACGGCCGATCGTTCTTCGCCTCGCTGCCGCCGGCGCGGCGGATCGTCGGCCCGTCGCGCCGGGTCTTCGCCGAGATGGCGGCCTTCTTCCGGCCGACCTGACGCCGCTCAGGAGCCCTGCGGGGCGTAAAGCCCGAGCCTCTTCCAGTAACCGCTCCACGCGTCGTCGAGCACCCCGAGCTCCCAGCACAGCTCGCGCGGCTTGCGCAACGCCGCCAGCCGACGCTCGCGGTAGAGCGGGCTGCCGTAGGCCTCGCGCAGGGTCTCCTTCGGGATTCCGTAGGTGCGGACGACGTGCCCGGAGGGGCGCATCATCATGTGGGAGGCGACCTTGAACACCAACGGCGTGCGCACGCGCATGACGAAGCGCTTCACGCCGCGCAGGCGCGGCACGGTGCGGCGCAGGTAGTGGCGCGCGAACGACATGTGGCGCGCCTCCTCCGTGATGTGGATGCGGCTGATGCGCTCGACCAGCGGATGCAGCTCGCGGCCGCTCTGCAGGGTGCGCCTCTGCACGTAGTCGATCGGGTCCTCGCCGCTCAGCACGAACATGAAGAACAGCTCCGGGAAGGTGCGGCCCATGCGGATCACCTGATGCTGCGTCAGCCCGAGGATGCGGGGCGGGCGCACGTCCAGACCGCTGCGGCAGACGAACTCGTGGAAGAACAGGCTGTGCTGCGCCTCCTCGATGACCTCGTGGTAGGCGTAGCGGAACTCCGGCGCACCGACCGGCAGCCGAGCGGCGAACTCGAGCAGGCCGCGCTTGAGCACGCTCTCGAAGGCGTAGCCGATGCGCGCGAAGGTGGCGATCATGTGCAGCCCGATGCGCGCTCGCAGCGGCTCGGCCTGGCTCCGGTACCAGGCCGTGGCGCCGAGCGGATCGTCCTCCGACAGGGCGAAGCGCGGGTCCTCCGGATCGATCGCAAAGGCCGGATCGTCCCACGGGATGTCGGCGTAGGCATCGTAGTGCTTGACGACCGACTGATGGGAGAGGCGCGCCAGAAGGCGCCGGTAGGCCTCTTCCCGTGCGACGTCCTGCTGCTCTTCCTGCGGCAGCTCGCCCTTCAACAGCAGGGATGCTTCCATCTTCTCAGTCCCCTTTCAGTTCGGCGCGGCGCGCCCGGCTCGCCGCCAGGGGGCTCGCCTCCCCCTCCAGCAGGCGAAGCACGGCCGGGTCGAGCCGACAGCCGACCATGAACATCGTGATGCGTCGAATCTCCTCGAAGGCGTCGTCGAGGGAAACCATGTCGGGATCGAGCTGCATGCCGAGCGCCACCCCGTCGAGCAGCGCCAGAACGAAGCTCGCCACGAGCGGCGCGCCCGGCAACTCGACGCCGAGCGCGTCGCGGATACCGACCACGATCGCCTCGCGGGCGCGCGCGACGATCGACCGCAGGGTGGCGCGCACGGCGGGCTGCTCGTCGGCCACCTCGAGGGCGAGGATCTGCAGCAGCTTGAAGATCCACGGCTTCTCCTCGAGCAGCTGGCGCATGCCGGCCAAGGCGCTGTCGAGCCTACCGAGCGGGTCGGCGGCCGCGCGGGCCGCGGCCTGAATGCCCTCGATCCAGGTGTTTGCCGCCCGCTCGAGCACCGCCGCGAGAAGGCCCTGCTTGTTGCCGAAGTGGTAGTAGATCGCCGTCTTGGCGATCCCCGAGCGGGCCGCCAGCTCGTCGACCCCGGCGCCGGCATAGCCCTTGTGGGAAAACAGCTCCGCGGCGGCCTCGAGAATCCTCTCGCGGCTCGCGTCGCCTTTCTGATAGGTGCCGCGTCGCGTCTTCATGTACGTACTAGTCTGTACAATTTAAACGCCGCGACGTCAAGAGGCAGGTCGATTCGGGTTGGATCATTCGAGCTGAAAAAGACACGGACTTCCGGGGCAGGCTGAGGCTCGGGCTCAGGCTCAGGCTGAGGACGGTGCGCGCTTGGCGCGGTCTTTGGGGTCGATCCCCAGCCTCAGCCCAAGCCCCAGCCTTTGCCTACGAACCCGGGCACAGCCCGGGTGAGTTCCAGGCTAGTGTTTTGGCGGCTCCGGGCTGCGCAGTGGGATCCACACCCGGAAGGTGGAGCCCTCGCCGACCCGGCTGTCGAGCTGAATCGTCCCACCCAGCAGGTCGAGCAGGCGGCGCACGATGTAGAGGCCGAGACCGACGCCACCATAGCGCCGGGTCGACGAGCTGTCGGCCTGCCGGAACGGCTCGAAGACGATCGACAGGGCGGCGTCCGGAATGCCGACGCCGGTGTCGGTGACCACGATCTCGACGCCCGGGCGGGCGTCCCGCGCGATCACGGTCACGTGACCGTGATCGGTGAACTTGAGGGCGTTGGTGATCAGGTTCTTGAGCACGACGTTGAGCTTGGCCGCGTCCGTCCACACCACCGGCAGATCGGGAGCCACCTCCCAGCGCAGGCTCACGTTCTCCTTGACCGGCCAGTCGCGCGTCTCCGTCGCCAGCTCCTCCAACAAGCGCGACACCGCAACGTCCTGGCCGTCGACGGTGATGCGACCGGCTTCGATGCGACTCAGGTCCAGCGTCGCGTTGATCAGCTCGAGCAGGCCGTGCGCCCGCTGCAGGATGCGCTGCAGCGTGTCCGCCTGCTCCGCGTTGATCGGGCCGAAGGCGCCGTCGAGCAGCAGGTCGGTGTATCCCATCACCACGTTGAGCGGCGTGCGCAGCTCGTGCGAGATCGTGGCGACGAACTCGGACTTGATCCGGTTGGCGCGCGCCAACTCGTCCACCACGCGCGCGTGCTCCAGAGCCAGCGACGCGAGCTGGGCGATGCCGCGCGCGATGCGGAGCTCGGTCTGCCCGAACGGCTCGCTGCATTCGCGCCGGCTGGCCACCTGGATGCCGATGATCGTGCGCCCGCGGCGCAGCGCGGTACACAGCTGGACGCGCTGCCGCTGCGCCGGCGTCAACGGCGCCTCCGCCGGGACGGTGTGCACCTCGGAGACGTCGTCGTCTTCGAGCCGATCGAGGAGCCGCGACATCATCTCGCGCGGCACCTTCATCACGCGCGCGATCTCCTCCTCCTCCGGCGTGGCGCCGTATCCGGCGATGGGAACGAAGACACCCTCGATCGGATCCGCCATCAGCGTGTGGCTGCTGTCGCACTGCAGCACCGACGCCGTCACCTCGCACAGGCGCTCGAGGAGCAACGGTGTGCCGAGAAAGCTGATCAGCTCCCTGCCGACCCGGGCGAGGGCGGCCGAGACCTCCGCCTCCTCGCGCTGCGCCTCCTCGGCGCACCGGCGCTCGCGCCGCCCCTCGGCCTCGCGCAGCTCGCGCTCGATGGCGGGCACCAGACGCGCCAGACTGTCCTTCATGATGTAGTCGTGCGCACCGGTGCGCATGGCATCGACGGCGGCCGCCTCGCCGATCGTGCCCGACACGATGAGGAAAGGCAGGTCCAACCCCTTCGCCTGAACGGCCCGCAGGGCCTCGGGGGCGCTGAACTGCGGCAGGCTGTAGTCGGCGACGATGATGTCCCACGGCCCGCCATCGAGGGCCGCTTCCAGGGCGGCACCGTTCTCGACGCGGTGCGCCACCGGCTCGTAGCCGCCGCGGCGCAAGGCGTGCATCAGGAGCTCGGTGTCGTCCACCGAGTCCTCGACGACCAGCACGCGCAGCGCTTGCCCCGCCTGCTGGTTGCGACCGGCGCCGCCGTCGGTCGCCACTGCTCCCTGCTCCGTCATGCTCTCGATCGCCCGGTCTTTCGTCACGCCCGGGAAAAGCTCAACCCGAACTGTATCTTCCGGCACCCAACAATACAAAGCAAATGCATTTCTTTGACCGCCCGCCAGCGCAATTCGTGCCCAGCGTAGACGATTCGTGAGCCGCCGTCACAGCCGCGCGTCGCACGTCGCGCAGACGTCAATGCAACCCGACCGCTCTTCAGCTCATGCCCAGCCGCGCCACTGGACGCACGGGATTCGTGTGGTAATAGCTGCGCATCGTGGAAGAAAAAGTCCTGTTCGTCATCGGCTCGCCGCGCTCGGGCTCCACCCTCCTCGCCCGCATGATCGGCGCCCATTCGCTCATCTACGGCCGGCCGGAGCCGCACCTGCTGACGCCGCTCGCCCATCTCGGTTACTTCGCCAAGGTGGAAAAGGCACCCTATGACGCCGTCCTCGCCGCCGAAGCGGTGCGCGACTTCGTCGCCGACCTGCCGGGCGGCGAGCAGGACTACGTCGACGCCTGCCGCGCCTACACCGACATCCTGTACCACCGCATGCTCGCGACCCGACCGGAGAAGAAGCTCCTGCTCGACAAGACACCGGCCTACGCCCTGATCCTCGACTTCGTCGCCCGGATCTACCCGAACGCCAGGTACGTGGTCCTGACGCGGCATCCGCTGGCGGTCTTCAGCTCCTACGCCGAGTCCTTCTTCAACGGGGACTACCACGCCGCGCACGCCTACAACCCGCTGCTCGAGCGCTACGTGCCGGCCATCGCCGCCTTCCTGCGCCGCCGGCCCGCCCCGATCTACCACGTGATCTACGAGCAGCTCGTGCGCCAGCCGGAACACTTCCTGCGCGAGATCTTCGCGTTCCTCGGCGTGCCGCACGAGCCCGGTGCCGTCGACTACGGGCAGCACGAGCCCGTGGCAGAGGGCCTGGGAGACCCGATCGGCGTGAAGAAGCACTCGCGCCCGACCACCGAGTCGGTCGACAAATGGGCGGTCGAGATCGCCAGCCAGCCGGACCGCCTGCGCCTCTGCCGCGATATCGTCGCGCGCCTCGACCCGGCCGACCTCGAGCTCTGGGGACATCCACTCGACACCCTGTGGGAGCCGCTCGACGCGGCCGGGGCGTCGGGCCTCAAGCCGCCCCAGAAGAAGCTCGACCGCTATCGCCTGCAGCGCCTGCTCATCGTACGGCTGCGCGCCCAGGTGCAGCGCCGCACCGCGCTGCGCCGCGTGCTGTCGCGGGCGCGGCTGGCCGCCGACGTCCTGTTGCGCGAATAGCCGTCGAAAGGGTGTTGGTTGGTGGGTCGTCGGTTGGCGAGCAGATGAGCGAACCTCCGGAAGAACCGGTCGAGGTGCCGAGCGGGGCGCTCGCTCCCGAGACGCTGCGGCGACTGGTCGAGGAGTTCGTCACCCGCGACGGCACCGACTACGGCAGGCGCGAGAAGGACCTCGAGGAGAAGGTCTCCGACGTGATGCGTCAGCTGCGGCAGGGAGAGGCGAAGATCGTCTTCGATCCGGAGAGCGGTACGGCGAACATCGTCACGACCCGCCGGCGCGGTGGCTGAGCGCCCGGCGCGGCACCTTCCCTCGCGCTTCGACGGCTCGTCACGCGTCGTCGCGCCGCTTCGTCGGCGCTTCGCTCGGCGATGCGGGCACCAGGCGCACGTCGAGCGGCTTCAGCGTGTCGAGGTGGACGTCGCGCTGCGGGAAGGAAATCGTGATTCCCGCGCCGCGGAACAGCTCGTCGACACGGAACCGCACGTCGCTCTCGGTCGACCAGATCTCCTCCAGCGGCTGGATCCAGAAGTAGACGTGGAAGAGCAGCGCGTTGTCGCCGAAGTCCTTGAAGCGAACGATCGGCTCCGGCCAGCCGACGACGTTGCGGTGCTCGCCCGCCGCCTGGAGCAGGAGGCGCGCCACCTCGCGCGTCGGCGACCCGTAGGCGACGCCGACCACCACGCAGCCGCGCACGATGTGGTCCGAGAGCGTCCAGTTGAGCACCTTGTTCTCGAGGAAAAAGCTGTTCGGCACCAGCACGTGCGTGTTCTCGAACGTCCGCACCCGCGTGCTGCGCGCCCCGATCGCCTCGACCGAGCCGAGAACGCCCTCGATCTCGACCAGATCGCCGACGCTGATCGGCCGTTCCACCAGCAGGATCAGTCCGCTGATGAAGTTGTTGACGATGTTCTGGCTGCCGAAGCCGAGCCCGATCGCCAGCGCGCCGCCGATGATGGTGAACGCGGTCAACGGAATGTTCACGGCACGCAGGGCGAACAGGACCACGGCGACGACGGCGAGGTAGTAGGTAATCGACTCGAAGGCAGTCGCCGCTCCGGATGGCACACCCAGGCGCGGCAGGACCCGGTGACCGAAGTAGCGACTGAGGACGCCGGCGAAGCGCAGGCCGACGACGAGGAGCACCAAGGCGATGAAGACCTTGCCGGCCGTGACCGAGTGGTCGTCGATCGACGTCAGCTCGTAGCGCCAGGCCACGCCGGCGGCCGCCCACAGGGCACTGACACGCTCGCCCAGCGAACGCGATCCGATTCTGGACTGGATCTCGCGTAGAAGGCGCTGGTACTGGCGCTGCGTGACCTGCAAGCTGGTCAGGTTGGCCTCCGAGGTGTCGATGAGGTTCTGCAGCGACTGCTGCTGTGCGCGCAGGGCGCGCACGTCCTGGCCGGACTCCGCCGCATCGGCGATTCGGGCGCCGAGGGCGAGCGCCTCTTTGCGCAGATCGAGCAGGCGCGCCTGCTGTACGCGCGCCTCGCGGTCGAGCTGCTCCAGCGCCGGCTGCGCGTCGCGCCGCCAGGCGCTGGTCGTGGCGGCATCGGCCGCGCCGTTGACGATGGCGAAACGGCGCCTCCACACCTCCTTCAGATCGTCGAGCCTCTGCCGGCGCTGCTCCACGACCGCCAGCTCCCGCTGCAGCGTCTGGTAGGTCTCGCGGCTCGAGTCGACCTGTTGCTGCAGAGCCGCGTCCGGGGCGCCCGCCCGCTCGAGCCGCTCGCGATCCCGCGACCAACGAGCCTCCGCCTTGTCCAGCTCCGGTTGCAGCTTCGCCACATCCTGGTCGAGACGAGCGGCGCGCGACTCGATGCCCTTGTTCGTCTCCGCCAGCTCGTCGGACGTGAAGCGGACGGCCGCCGCCATCGTCGCCACGCGCTCGTTCAGCAGCGTCGTGTGGCTCTTCTGTACCTGGCGCGCCAGCCGCTCGCGTTTCAGCTCGAGCAGGCGCAGTGCCACCAACTCGGCCGCGGCGCGGCTGCGCAGCTGGCTGAGGCGCAGCGCCTTTTGGGCTGCCGGCGCCGCGGCCGGCTCGCTGGCCGCCTCGGCCGCCTCTTTCGCCTGACGCCGCTCCGCTTCGCGCTGCGCATAGAGGACGTTCGCCTGATCGAGAGACGCCTCGGCCGCCTCGACGCTCGCCTCCAAGGTCTCGCCGCGACGCACCTGTGCATCGAGGTCGTCCGACGCTTCGTCCAGCGCGATCAGAGAGTACGGCGGCTTCTCCTTCATCCCCTGCTCGCGCAGGGTCTGCAGCTCCTGCTTGCCGCGCTCGCGCGCTGCCTGCAGCGCGTCGACCTCTTCCATGGCCGCCAGTTGCTGCCCGTAGCGCAGCGAGATCCGCTCGAGGAGCTCGGTCTCGTCGTCCAGATAGGGCTGTGCCTCCTGCGGCGCGGACGCTCGTTCGGCGCGCAGCCGGTCGATCTCCGCCGCAACCTCGCCGCGCCGCGCTCCGATGGCCTCGGCCGAGACGACCGCCGGCGTAGCGGTGACCGCCTCCTTGCCGAGCAGATCCAGTGGCCCCTTGGCCCGGGCGGCGGAGCTCCATCCGATGGCGGCCGCGACGGCGACCGCCGCCCAGCACCGCGCCACTCTCGTCCTGACCTGCATGTCGTTCATCCAGTGTGGAGCCGCCCCGCATCCGCAGCCGCCGGGCCAACCCGAACAACCCCGCGCACCATACAATCGGCGCCCGGCGCGGGAAAGGCCGCCGCGACGGCGACTCTTCGCTTGACAGCGGCGGGTCCGACACCTGAAATCATCACCGGAGGCGCCGCATGGCCAACGAGATCGGCATCGTTCCCTTCTGGAAGAGCTACGACCGCAAGGCGGTCCTGCGCACGGCGCGCATGGCCGAGGACCTCGGCTACGATTCGATCTGGATTCCCGAGGCCTGGGCCTACGAGCAGTTCCAGCTGCTGACCGAGATCGCCCTCGCCACCACCCGCCTTCGCGTCGCCACCGGAATCGCCAACGTCTTCAGTCGCTCGCCGGGCCTCCTGGCGATGAGCGCCGCGACCCTCGACGAGATCTCCGAGGGCCGCGTCATCCTCGGGCTCGGCACCAGCGGCAAGACGGTGGTCGAGAACTTCCACGGCGTCCCCTACCGCAAGCCGCTCACCCGCCTGTGCGACACCATCGGCATCCTGCGCGCGCTGTGGCGCGGCGAGCGCCTGTCACCGGAGATGAGCACCCTCTTCGACCTGCGCCACTTCAAGCTCGAGATGACGCCGGCGCGTCCCGACATTCCGATCTACGTCGCGTCCCTGCAGGAGCGCGCCATCCACGCGATCGGCCGCCTGGCGGACGGCTGGGTCCCGACGTTCTGGCCGTACCGCCAACTGCGCGACGGCGTCGAATGGTTCACCGCCGGGGCGCGCGAGGCCGGACGCGATCCGTCGCGCATCGAGGTCGCGCCCTTCCTCGCCGTGGTGCCCTTCGACGATGCCGCGGTCGCCCGATCCCTGGTCAAGCCGCTGGTGTCCTTCTACATCGGCGGCATGGGGACCTACTACCACGCCATGTTCTGCCGCTATGGCTTCCGGGAGAACGCCGACCTCGTCCGCGACCTCTACCAGAAGGGCGAGCGCCAGGCGGCGGCCGCCGCCGTGAGCGACGACCTGATCGACGAGATCGCCATCTGCGGGCCGCCCCAGCACTGCCGCGAGCGCCTGACCGAGTGGCGCCGCAACGGCGTCGGCACCGCCCTCCTGAACCTGCCGACCGGAACCCCGCCCGAAATGACCGACCAGCTCCTGCAGCTCATGGCCCCCTGAGAGGCGAGTTGTTGGTTGTTGAGGTGGACCGACAACCAACAACCTGAAACTCGCCCGGGCTGTGCCCGGGCTCGTAGGCAAAGGCGGGGGCTCAGGCTGAGGCTGGGGATCGACCCCAAAGACCGCGCGAAGCGCGCACCGTCCTCAGCCCGAGCCCGAGCCTGAGCCTCAGCCTGTTCCGAAAGCTTCTCGCCGAATGATCCAGCGCAGCCCGGGGCCGACACCAACAACCCAACAACCAACAACCCGCTTTGTGTCACGGACCGGCCGATTCCGTCCCGTAATCACCCAGCCTGGCAGCCGTGAGAAACCCGCCTTTCGAGCAGCGTCCTCCCGTCAATCTTTTCACGTTGGCACACTAGGTGCAGTGCGCTTCCGTCAGGACGATCCTCGTGCGGCGCCGCGCGGTGTCCCGGGGAGATGGTATGGACGAAGCCAAAGAAGATGCTGCGAAGGAAGCCGCGCTTCCGAACTTGCAGCGCGACCGCGCCTTTCTGCTGCTGCGCTACACGCTGATCGTCGCAACGGCGTATCTGGTCCTCGTCGAGGCGGCCTTTTCTCTCCCGCCGATTCCGGTCGTTCTCCTGATCGTCACCGCCCTGGCTTCCAACGTCGTGCTGACCCTGCTGCCGGACCGGGCGTCGACGACGTCTCCGCTCGGCGCCGCGGTTCTGCTCTTCGATACGACGTGGATCACCATCGCCCTGATCTACAGTCCAAGTCTGAACGCGGAGTTCTTCTCCTTGTACTTTTTCGTTCTGCTCCTCGCGGCCGTCGGCGAGAACCTGCGCTTCATCGCCCTCACCGCGGCCGTGGTGTGCCTCGCCTACCTGTACGCCCTCTCCGCCGGCGGAGAGAGTTGGTCTCTGTGGACTTCGCCGTCTCTGATCCGGATCCCCTTCCTGCTCGCCGCTGCGGCCTGCTACGGGTACCTGGTCGAGCGCACGCGCCACGAGCGCCGCCGCGCCGAGGAGGAGGCGCACACGGTGGCCCGCATGCAGACGACACAGAATCTGCTGGCCGAGCGGCAGTTCCAGCTCGAGCATCTCAACACGCGGCTCGAGGAGGAGGTCGCCGAACGGCGCCGATCCGAGGAGCTCGCCTCGCGCGCACGGCGCGAGGCCGACGCCGCGAACGCGGCAAAGAGCGAGTTCCTGGCCAACATGAGCCACGAGATGCGCACGCCCATCCACGTCATCTTCGGGATGACCGAGATGCTGCGGGACGACGATCTGTCCGGTGAGCAAGCGCGCTGCGTCCATCGGACGCGCACGGCAGCAAGCAATCTGCGCGACCTGATCGACCAGCTCTTCCACCTGTCGCGCGTGCGCCACGCCGGCACGGCCGACGAGCCGCGCCGCTTCGACCTGCGCGACGCCCTCGAGAGCGGCGTCGTGCGCCCGGCCGCCGAGGCGGCGCGCAAAGACGTCGCGGTCCACTGCCGCATCGACCCGGACGTTCCCGTCGCGCTGATCGGCGACCCGGATCGCCTGCGCCAGATCGTCGCCAACCTCCTCGACGTCGCGGTGAAGGCCGCCGGCGGCGGCTCGGTGGAGCTGCGCGTCTCTCTCGCCGCGCCGCCCGCGGCCGACGGTTGTCGCCTGCACTTCGAGGTGCGCGGCAAGCCGAAAGGCGAGGCGGCCGGCCGCTCGGCCGACGCCCTCGCCGGCTTCACCACCGCCGAGGCGGAGGCGAGTGCGCAGCCATCGGACACCGTCTCCCTGGCCATCTGCGAGGAGCTCAGCGAGCAGATCGACGCGCGTCTTTGGCGTCAGGGTGATGCGGCCGAGGGCAGCTCCTTCCACCTCGACGCCCCCTTCCGCCGCGCCTGACAAGCGGCGTCTTCAGGCGCAGGCGGGCTCTTCCAGCGGCGCCCCGTCCGCAGCCATCGCCGCGCTCGCGAACTCGTGCGGGAAGAGCCGTTCGACGATGTCGCGAAACTCGGCAGCGCTCTCCGCCCGGGTGATCGCCTCGCGGAACGAACGCGCCCCGATCGCCCCCGCCGAGTAGCGGCAGGCGAACTTCCGCATCAACACCGTGCCCCAGCGGTCGCCCTCGAGCTCGCACATGGCGGCGTGGTGCTCGAGCAGCAGTGCCCGCTGCTCGCTCAGGTCGGGCGGCCCCGGGATCGGCTCCCCGCGCAGCGCCGCGGCGATCTCGCGAAAGACCCACGGCCGGTTCAGCGCCGCCCGCGCCACCATGACCGCCGCTGCCCCGGTCTCGCGCAGCATGTCGAGCGCCGACGCGGCGTCGTGCGACATCGCCGTTGGCGATCACCGGAACCGAGACCGCCTGCACCACCTCGGCGATCAGATCGCGATGGCAAGGCATGCCATAGTGCTGATCGGCGGTGCGCCCGTGCACGGTGATGGCACTGGCGCCGTTCGCCTCGGCGCGGCGCGCCACCTCGACCGCCGTGCGCGCCCGCACCGACGATCCGAGCCGGATCTTGGCGGTGACTGGGACGCGCCCGGCACCGCGCACGGCGGCGGCGACCAGGCGGCCGATCGTGGCGGGATCGCGCAGCAGCGTCGCCCCGGCGGCGTGCTTGCCCATGATGCGCTTCTTCGGGCAGCCGAAGTTGAGGTCGATGAGGGAGATGTCGAGGTCCACCAGGCGCCGCGCCGCCTCCTCGATCATCGGCGCCGCGCGGTCCCAGAGCTGCACGCCGAGCGGGCGCGGCTCGCCGCCGACGCCCTTCAGGCGCTGCGGGGAAATGTTGCCCTCCACCCATCCCCCTGCCGACACCATCTCGGTGAAAATGAGGCCGCAGCCGCCGAGCCGCCGCACCGTGCGCCGGAACAGGAAGTCGGTGAAGCCGGCAATCGGAGCCGCCAGCACCCGCGTCTCCAGGGCCAGCGGACCGATACACAGTCGCCCGTCCATCACGACCCCTCCCCCGCCCGCGCCTCGCAGTATGCCTTGACCACGTCGGCCACCTGGTTGCCGCCGCGCACGGCGTAGTTGGTGCCGCGATCCTCGGGGTAGATCTGCGCCATCGACGAGCTGAAGAGGCCCGGCACCGGTGTTGCGTACGGCAGCAGGCGCTGCGGGAAGTTGGGCGTCACGATCGGCTGTGCGAAGCGGTCGCGCATGATCATACGCTCCTCGATCCAGCTGTCGTCGAACTCCGGGTTCACTCGCTTGAAATGCGGCAGGTAGCGCGCCAGCACCTGGTCCGACGACAGGCCGTAGATCTCCTCGTCCGGGTAGGTGTAGTGCGACACGTAAAGGATGTGGCGGCCGCCGTACTGCGACGGCGGAATGTAGTTGGTGTGCTCGATGAGCCCGCCGTACGGCACCGAGGGATCGCTGACGTTCATCCAGTAAATGGGCGACAGCGACCTCTTCAGCACCAGGATGGTGCACACGACACCGGAGTGCTCGAGCGAGCGCGCCGTCTGCCTCCACGCGCTCGGCAGCACCGGGGCGAGGTCGGCGAGCAGAGGCGGAGCAACGGTGCTGATCACCGCGTCGAAGCTGTGCTCGCCCTGCGCCGTCTGCACGCGCAGCGGTGCGCCGCGCAGCTCGGTCCACGGCGGCCCTCCGTTCGGCGACGTCGAACGGCGCAGGTTCGAAATGAACTCCGGCAGGCGACAGCCCTCCGGAATCAACCGCGGCGGCGCGCTGTCGACGCGACGCACGATCGCCCCCAGGTGCAGGACGCCGCCGCGCTCTCGGATGCGCGCCACCAGCCGGTCCGTCACGCTGGCGAAGCTGCCGCGCACATAGCCGAGGCTCTCCTTGGTGCCGCCCTTGGTGCGCGACGTGGCGCGCAGGCGCATCTTGCCCCACATCCACACCATGGCGACGCGCTCGGCGTTGCGGCCGAATTTCGCCCGCAGCATCGGCCCCCAGATGGCGTTGGTCACGCCCGGCCCGGCGTAGCGCCGGTACCAGTCGATGGCGCGCACCGACTCGAACGGCTTCGGGCTGGGGAAGCGCTGCAGAAAGAGGCCGGTGACGCCGCAGCGAACGCGGTCGGCCGGGCTGAGCGGCGTGAAACGCAGCAGGTCCCCCGGCGTGGTGAAGGGATAGACGCGGCCGCCGTTGAACATGCCCATCTGCGGCGACGGCCAGTCGATCGGCACGTCCAGCTCGGCCGCCAGACCGATCATGTCCTGATCGCTGGTGAAGAGGTGGTGGTAGTACTTCTCGAGGCGCGTATCGCCGAGGCGGAAGGTCATGGCCAGACCGCCGGGATGATGCGAGCGCTCGAAGACCTCGACCTGATAGCCCGCCGAGACCAGCCGGTAGGCCGCCGTCAGGCCGGTGAAGCCTCCGCCGATGATGCCGATTCGCTGTGGTCGTCGCGCCGTCATGCGTAGTCGATCATGGTTAGCGAGAACCGCACCCGGAAGCAAAACGGCGTGCGGGTGCGGCGGCGTCGGCGCATCGGAGCGGCGGGGCGTCACGCCGCCGGTCAACCGCCGCCGTCCGCGGGCGCGGCAGCCGGGGGCTGCCAGTTGCCGGTCACGTCGCCGAACAGCACGGCGCGGAAGTCCTGCTCGACCGCCTGGCCGTCGAGCGGCGAGTAGGCGATGGCGCCGCGCTGGCAGCTGCCCGGGCTCGCCTGCGGTTGCAGGAGGGACTGGTTCGCCGCCGCGGCCGGCTCCGGAACGAAGGCCCAGTCCGAGGCGCAAATCTCGGAGACCGCGAAGCGCGCCAGGCTGCCGACCTGGAACTGCAGGATGCGCGCGGCGTCGAGCGAGCTGCAGCTGCCGTTGCCGGTCACGTCGCAGGCCAGATCCTGCAGCGCCGAAAAGGCACGCTGGCCGACCTGCTCCTGCAGGATGTAGGAGGCGTCGAGCGACGAGATCCCGGCGTCGAGGCCGCCCACCTTCGACGGTACCACCGTCCAGCTCTGGCCCGGCAGATCCGGCCACGAGTAGGCACCGGCGGCGTCCGTGCTGCGCGTGTCCGGCGCCGTTCCCTGCAGCTCCACGACCACGTCCGGCACCGGCCGGGCATCCATGTAGTAGGAGATGCGCCCGCCGATGCCGTTGGCGCCGGGTGTCGCCGTCGGCTTCGCCGTCGCGGTCGCGGTCGCCGTCGGTGTGCGTGCCGTCTCGATCCGAAAGATGGTGCCGGAGAGCGAGACGACGTACACCGCGCCATCGGGGCCGAGCTCGAGATCGGTGACACCGCCGAAGCCCGAGCCGAAGAGCAACAGATCGCGCTCGGCCGTGCTGTCGGCGACGCCGTCGGCCAGGCCGGCGAAGCCGCTCAGAGCGAAGCCGTCGCGCGACGCGTTCAACGGCAGGCGGTAGAGCTGCCCGTTGTTGAAGTCGCCGACCAGTACGACGTCGTCGTAGGCCGGGCCGAACGCGCTGCCGACCGGGAAGAGGATGCCCGTCACCGCGATCGGCGTCAGCCAGGAGAACTCCGGGTCGCTGTACGACGCGCCGCCACCCGGCATGTCGAAGAGGTCTGCCGGGCTCTGCGGATCGCGCGCGTCCGGTCCCATGATGCGGTTCCAGCCGCTGTCGAGCCCCGCCTCGACGCGGTTCACCTCGTCGTACGACTCGGGCCCGTTCTCCGTGTCCCACAGCGCGCCGCTGACCGGATCGACCGCCAGGCCGAAGCTGTTGCGGACGCCGTAGGCGTAGTAGCGCGCCACCCGGGTCAGGCACGACTCGCCGCCCGGACAGCCGCCGTCGTCGGCGCAGGTCGTCGAGGTCGACTGACTGCAATACGGCGCGAACGGGTTGCCCGGCGCCGGGGTGCCGTCCTGCTGGACGCGAAAGATCACCGACGTGTCGTCCGGCGCCGCGCCGCCGGCGTTGTTCTGGAGCTGGCCGTCGCGGTTGAGGTCGCCGATCACCGTGTAGAGAAGACTGCCGTCTCCCGCCGCCGCAGGGCCGGGCCCCGGCGTCGGAGTGGGGCCGAGCACCAGCGCGCCGCCGTCGTGGTTCGGTCCGTCGAGCACGGGAAGGTCGAGGACCAGCAGCGGGTCCTCCAGATGCTGCGTCGCCGCGTTCCAGGTGTAGCGGTAGACGCGATTGGCGATCGGCGCACCGCCGTCCGGCTGCCCGTCGTGGTCCGGATCGGCAGCCTCGGTGTAGTAGAGAAACACCTTGGGCGGCACCTCGGTGTTGATCGCGATGCCGAGCAGGCCGCGCTCGCTCGAGCTGTTCACCGCCACGTCGAGCACCGGCGTCGGCTGCACGGCGCCGGAGAGCACCCGCAGCACCTTGCCGTCGGGCTTCTGCACGACGAGAAAATCGTCCGGGCCGAGAAACGCCATGGCGGTCGGCAGGATCAGGCCGGAGGCCGCGACCGAGACCTGAAGCGCCGGATCCGTCACCTGCTGGGCGAAGACCGGCAGAGGCGCGAGCAGAGCCGCCGCAGCGATCTTCCAGGCGTTCGACCCGGCGCGGTCCGCCCTGCTCTTCGCGCGTCCGAGAGCCCGGAGGATGCGTCGCATTCCTCTCTGATGGAGGTTCCGCGCCCGGCGAGCAAGCCCTGGGCGGGAAAAACTGTTCGACGCGCGCCGCCGCAGCTGATAAGAGCTGGCCGACGGAGGAAGCGATGCGGCGACTCAAGCTGACGGTGATGACGGTGGCACTCGTGTTCCTGCTCGTTGGAGTCCTCACTCCCCGAAAGGCAGCGGCGATCAACCTGACCGATGGATTGATCATCAGCGGCTGCGTCGCCGGCGGAATCGTCGTGATCGCGCTGATCGCCATCCTGGTCAGCGGGGCGACGAAGAAGGACGAGCCGTTCAAGCCCTTCGTCGAGCAACCGAACCCCCTCCCGTCGAAGGTCGGGCAGAGCCGCTTGCGCACCGGCCTGGCGTGCCGGACGCGAGACGGTACGCTGCCCCTTCTCTGCTGGTGATCAGCCGCCGGCGGCGCGGAGTCCGTCCGCTCGCGCCGGCATCCCCCCGGCCGGTAGACGCGAGGTTTCGCACGCCCCGAGCGTGAGTACCTCGACACCGGTCTCGGTGACCACGACCGTGTGCTCGAACTGGGCCGACAGGGAACCGTCCACCGTCACCGCGGTCCAGCCGTCGTCGAGGATTTGACAGCGCCAGTCGCCGATGTTGATCATCGGCTCGATCGTGAACGTCATGCCGGGGCGAAGGTGTTCTCCCGTGCCCGGCCGCCCGAAGTGGAGCACCGCCGGCGCGGTGTGGAAGATGCGACCGATGCCGTGGCCGGAGAACTGGCGGACCACGGAGTAGCCGCGCGGCTCCACGAAGCTCTGGATGGCGTGGCCGATGTCGCCGATGGTCCCGCCGGGGCGCACCGCGGCGATGCCGCGCCACAGGGACTCGTAGGTGTCCTCGACCAGGCGCCGCGCCAGCGGCGGCACCGCGCCCACCAGAAAGGTGCGCGACGTGTCACCGTGGTACCCCTTCAGGATCGGTGTCACGTCGACGTTGATGATGTCGCCCTCGCGCAGCATCCGTCCCGGATCGGGAATGCCGTGACAGATGACGTCGTTGATCGAGGTGCAGCAATGGGCCGGGAAGCCGCGATACCCATAGGGGGCGCTGACACCGCCGCGCGCCCGGGTCGCCTCCTCCACCATGCGGTCGATGTCGGCGGTGGTGATGCCGGGCCGGATCTCGGGCTCGATCAGGTCTAGGAGATCGGCGGCCAGCCGGCAGGCGGCGCGCATCGCGCCGAGGTCTTCCACCGAACGCTGCGGCGCGTCGGCTGCGGCTCGCCGCTCCTCTTTCCGCTTTCGCTTCTTTCGAGTCATTCGCCCCCGTCGCCTTCCGGTCGGCGCGCCACCGCGCCCCGTCGACTCGGCCAAGGATAACGCACCCGCCCGCCGGCGGCCAGACTGGGGCGAGATGTTTGCTCTCGGTCCGGGGCTCGTCTATCAACGCCCCGTTCAGCCGAGCGAGGAACGCCGATGAAGCACTGGTTGATCAAGACCGAACCCGGCACCTATTCGTGGAGCGACATGCGGCGAGACCGCCGCACGCGCTGGGACGGCGTGCGCAATTTTCAGGCCCGCAACAACATCCGCGCCATGCGTCCGGGCGACCTCGTCCTCTTCTACCACTCGGTCAACGAGAGGAGCATCCCCGGCGTCGTGAAGGTCGCCGGCGAGCCCTATCCGGATCCGACGGCGGTGCAAGGCGACTGGTCGGTCGTCGACGTGGAGCCCGTCTTCGCCCTGCGCCATCCCGTCACGCTCGAGCGCATCAAGGAAGAGCCCGCCCTGCGCGGGATGGTTCTCCTCAAGCAGTCGCGCCTCTCCGTCCAACCGGTGGGCAAGACGGAGTTCGACCGCATCGTCGAGCTGGGCGGCCGGCAGGCCCTCTGAAACGCCGCTCCCCCGCACGCGCCGCGCACACCGAGGGCCTGTCTCCCTTGTCTCACTCGCCGAGCCGAACCACCCGGGGCGGCGCCCGATTCAGGCGATCACGACCTTCTCTTCGCCGATCCAGAGCGGCGAACGCTCCAGGTCGATGAAACGGCGCTCGTCCTCGAGAAGCCGCAGCGCCGCCTCCTGTCCCTCCGGCGAAAGCATGGCCGCCTCCAGATCGGCGCGGCTCTCCCACCACAGCTCGGCGACGCCGTCGAAGCCCTCGGGTCCGCCGCGGCCGGCGCGCAGCGCCTCGTTGAGCGGGTCGTCGAGGCCGTGCAGCTGGACGTAGCGCCGGATGCGCAGCGCCGCGGCGTGCCGGCGCACCAGCGGCCCGTGCACCTCGTGCCAGTAGCGCCGGAAATCGGCGCTGGAGAGGCCGGGCAAGCGGCGCAGGCAGAACGCGAGCTTCAGCATGGCGCGTCGACGATCCCCGGCCGGCTCAGATGGCGCGCTCGCGTCCCTGCCAGTACGGGTCGCGCAGCTTGCGCTTGTAGAGCTTGCCGTTCGGGTCACGCGGCATGGACTCGATGAAATCGACGCTGCGCGGGCGCTTGTACTTGGCGAGGTTGTCCTCGCAGAAGGCGAGGATCTCCTCCGCCAGCCCGGGGCCCGCGTCGACGCCCGGCGCCGGCTCGATTACCGCCTTCACCTCTTCGCCCCAGTCCTCGTGCGGGATGCCGAAGACCGCCACGTCGGCGACCTTGGGGTGCTTGAGAAGCTCCGACTCGACCTCGCTGGGATAGATGTTGACGCCGCCCGAGATGATCATGTCGATCTTGCGGTCGCACAGGAAGAGGTAGCCGTCGTCGTTGAGGTAGCCGATGTCGCCGACCGTGAAGAAGCCCTCGCGCCGGTTCGCCGCGGTCTTCTCCTCGTCCTTGTGGTACTTGAAGTCGGCCGCGCCGAGCGCCATGTACACGGTGCCCGGCGCCCCGGGCGGGCAGTCCTTCCCTGCGTCGTCGAGGACGCGGATCTCGGACGTCGGCCAGGCACGCCCCACGGTGCCCGGGTAGCGCAGCCACTCCTCCGGAGTGACCAGCGTGCCCCCGCCCTCGCTCGCCGCATAATACTCGTAGACCACCGGGCCCCACCACTCGAGCATGCGGCGCTTGACGTCGACCGGACAGGGAGCCGCGGCGTGCACCATGTGGCGCAGGGACGACACGTCGTAGCGGGCCCGTACTTCCGCGGGCAGCGCCAGAAGCCGGTGGAACTGGGTCGGCACCATGTGGCTGGTGCTGACCCGGTACTTCTCGATCGCTTCCAGGCAGCCCTGCGGCGTCCACTTGTCCATCAGCACCACCGTGTGGCCGTAGTGCAGCGACGAGCCGGCGAAGACCAGCACCGCGGTGTGGTACAGAGGCGAGCCGACCAGGTGCACCTGACCCGCCTCGGGCGGGATTCCGAACATGCCGAGGAACATCGCGAACATCGAGAACACGGTATCCGGGTCGTACGGCATCAGCGGTCGCCGCACTCCCTTCGGGCGTCCGGTCGTCCCCGACGTGTAGTTCATCACCTGCCCGGCGCTGCGCTCCGCCGGCAGCGCGTCCGGCTCGCCGCGCTTCAGATCGTCGAGGCTGCGGAAGCCGGGGATCGCGCCGACCGCGAAGCGGCGCTCGGCGGCGAGGCCGGCCTGATCGGCCGCCTTGCGGCACGCCTCGCCGAAGCGCTCGGCGCCGATCAGGACCGCGGCCTCCGAGTCCTCGACGATGTAGGCGATCTCGGCCGCGGTGAGATGGTGATTGATGGGGACCAGGTACCAACCCGCCTGGCCGGCGGCGAGGTAGACCTCGATCATCGCGGCGGCGTTCGGCAGGACGGTGGCGACGCAGTCGCCCTGTTTCAGACCGAGGGCGCGCAGGCCGTGCACGATGCGATTCGCCTCCGCCAGCAGGGCGCCGGCGGTCGTCTCACCGCCTTCGGGATCGACCAGGGCGAGTCGATCGGGATGCTTCTGGGCCAGGTTCCAAAAACCGTACTCGGACATCGACACTCTCTCCGCTGCGGGGGCGGCCGCCGCACCGTACAGCCGGCACGGCACCGTCCAGCCACGCGGCAGCGCGGCCAGACGGCGCCGGTATAAGACGCCCAGGGATGCGCCGCGCCCGGATGCGGCGCGCTGGGATCGCGCCCGCCGCCTTCGGCTGCTCGATCGACAGCAGCTCCACCTCGAAGACGAGAGGGGCGCCGGGCTTGATCTTCGGCGGCGCGCCGCGGTCTCCGTAGGCGAGGTCGGACGGGCAGATCAGCTTCGCCTTGCCGCCGACCTTCATCTTCTGCACGCCTTCCGTCCAGCACTTGATGACGCGGTTGAGCGGAAAGGTCGCCGGCGTTCCGCGCTCGATCGAGCTGTCGAAGACCGTGCCGTCGCGCAGCTTGCCCTCGTAGTTCACCTTGACCGTATCGGTCTCCTTCGGGCTCTCGCCGCTCCCTTCCTTGATCGGGATATAGATCAGGCCGGACTCGGTCTTCTGCGCCCCCTTCTCGGAAGCCATCTTGGTCAGGAATCCGGCCGCCTCCTTCTTCTCGCGCTCGGCGCCCGCCTTGGCGCGCTCCTGCCCGAGCTCCTGGATCTTGGCCCGGTACTCCTCGACCTTGACCTTCGGCGTCTTGCCGAGGACACCGTCGTCCAGGCCGGCCTTGACCATCTCCAGCTCCTCCTTGGTCAGGTCGTACGACGACAGGCTCTGCGAGATCGCCAGGCCGATCGCGTAGGCGGTCTTGTCCTGCTCCGTCTTGGGCGTCACGTCGCCCGCCCGCACTCGTGGTGCCGCCGCGAGGACCAGGGCGAACGCGACCGCAGCCGTTCCAATCTTGGTGTACATCGATGCTCCTTTCGTGGGTTGGCGAAACGGTTGAACGGCCAACCTACCCAATCCCCGCCGGCAAGCCAAACGCGGGCGGGGCTCGCGCGCCCGCGTCGGCCCGGCCCGATCAGCGATACGCCCGCGCCGCCGTGGCCTTGAAGCTGACGTGGATCGGGCGCCCCTCGCGCAGCCCGAGCTGGCGCACCGCTTCGGCGGTCACCTCGGCGACCAGCGGCGGCCGGCTGTCGATCACCACGCGCACCCGTTCGCCGGCCGGCGGCTCCGGCACCACCTCGACGATGCGTCCCGACAGCGCGTTCTGCGCCGTGCCGAGCGGAGCGCTCTCGTGCAGGGTGATGTCGCGCGGATCGACGGCGACGAAGACGTCCTCGCCCACCCGTCCGTCCGCCACCCGGACCGTCCCCTGCCCGGTGTCCACCTCCACCAACCCGAGATCGCCGCAGGGCCGCGCCCGGCCGTGGAAGAAGTTGGTCCCGAGAAGCTCCGCGGCGTAGCGCGAGCGCGGGTGCGACAGCAACGTCTGGCGCGTCCCGAGCTGCGTGAGGCGACCTCGCTCGACGACCGCGATGCGCTCGCCGAAGAGCATCGCCTCGAAGGGGCTGTGCGTCACCAGCAGGGTGGCACAGGTGAGCCGCGCCAGAACCCGGCGCAGCTCGGTGCGCACCGCGCGGCGCGTCTGCGCGTCCAGCGCCGCCAGGGGCTCGTCGAGCAGCAGCACGCGCGGCTCCAGGACGAGAGCCCGGGCCAGCGCGACGCGCTGCCGCTCCCCGCCCGACAGCTGGCCGGGCCGCCGCCCCGCCAGCGGCGCGATGTCCAGGCTCTCCAGCATCTCGCCGACCCGCCGCCGCACCCGCGCGCCGCGCTGGCGCTGGGCGCGCAGGCCGAAGGCGACGTTCTCGAAGACCGACAGGTGCGGGAACAGCGCGTAGTCCTGCAGCACGTAGCCGATCGGCCGCAGGTGAGGCGGGACGTGCACGCCGCGCCCGGCCTCGAAGTACAGCGCGCCGTCGATCGCGATGCGGCCTCGCACGGGTACCCGCAGGCCGGCCACCAGGTCCAGGATGCTGGTCTTGCCGGCGCCGCTCTTGCCGACCAGAACGAGCGTCGCTCCAGGCTCGGCCTGTAGCCGCACGTCGATGTCCAGCGGGCCGACCCGGCCGGCGATCTCCGCTTCCAGCACCGCGCTCACCCGCGCCGCCCCGCCACCGGTAGGAAGCGCAGGGCCAGTAGCAGTGCGAAGGAGACAACGAGCAGCAGGACGGACAGCGCGACCGCCGCCTCGAGGTCGGTCTGGAGAGCGATGTAGACCGCCAGGGGCAGCGTCTGGGTTCGCCCCGGCAAGTTACCGGCGAAGGTGATCGTCGCACCGAACTCGCCGAGCGCCCGCGCCCAGCTCATGGCCACGCCGCCGAGCAAGGCCGGGGCGCTGAGCGGCAGGACGACATGAAAGAAGGTATAGACCGGTCCCGCGCGCAGGGTCGCGGCCGCCTGCCGGTAGCGCGGCTCCACCGCCAGGAAGCCGTCGCGCGCCGCGTTGACGAAGAACGGCGCGGCGACGAACATTTCCGCCAGGACGACGGCGGCCGTGGTGAACGGGATGGTGATGCCGAGCGGCGCCAGAAAGCGACCGACCAGACCCATGCGTCCGAAGGCGAGCAGGAGGCCGACACCCGCGACCGTGGGCGGCAGCACCATCGGTAGATCGATCAGGACTTCGACGAGGCGCCGCCCCGGAAGGCGGCGGGTAGCGAGGGCGTAGGCGACGGGCGTGCCCAGGAGAACGACTCCGGCGGTGGCGCACGCGGACGTGACCGCGCTCAGGCGCAGCGCCGCCAGGACCAGCGGCGACTGCATGCGCGCCAGCAGCTCCCCGAGCGGGACCCGTACCAACAAGCTGATCAGCGGCAGGGCGAGGAAAGACACCAGAAGGACGCAGGCACAGGCCAGCGCCGGCGACCGTCGAGAAGGCGCCCGCCGCGCCGCGCGCGCCGGCTGCCATCCCTCGCCGGCCGCCATTACGGTCCGCCAGCTGCGAGGAAGCCCCGGCGCCGCAGCACTTCGCGCCCCGCTTCGGATAGCACCAACTCGACGAAGCGGCGCGCCGCCGCCGCGTGCGGCGCGCCGCGCAGCACCGCCAGGGGGTAGCGCGCCTCGACGTTGAACTCCGCCCCGATGTCCAGCTCGCGCACCCGCGCCGCGACGGGCGGCGTCACGTCCGAACGATAGACCAGGCCCGCGTCGGCCTCGCCGAGCTGCACCTTGCCGACCACCGCCTTCACCTGCTCCTCCTCCGAGACTACATTGCGTCGCACGCGCTCCGCGTAGTCGCCGGGAAAACCGGGGGCGCGGGCGAGATTGCGCAACACCTGGCGAGCGTAGTGGCCCACCGGCACCGCGTCGGTGCCGATCACCACTTTCGAGCCCGGCCGGGCCAGATCGGCCGGGGACTCGATCCGGCCGGGGTTGCCGGCAGGGACGATGACGACCAGGCGGTTGACCGCGAAGACGCTCGCCTCGCCCGCCAGCAGCCCTCTCTCCTGCATCCGCCGCATCCAGTGCTCGTCGGCCGCGGCGTAGACGTCGGCGCGCGCCCCTTGCTCGATCTGCAGCGCCAGCTGCTGAGAGCCCGCGAAGTTGAACCGCAGGCGCAGGGCGGGTTGCTGCGCCTCGGCCAGGCGGCCGATCTCCGTGAACGCTTCGGTCAGCGAGGCGGCGGCGAAGACGACCGCCTCCTCTTCCCCCGCCCCGGCCCTGCTCGGCGGCGCGCCGCCGAGCAGGCCGGCGCCGACCGCCAGCGCCGCCACCATGCAGCGAAAGGAGCGATGCCGCCGTCTCTGTGGTTGGATGTCTGTCATCGCCGCACCCGCTGGCACCGAAAGCCGGCTCCAACATCGCCTTTTGCCATCCGCGGGCATGGAACGAAACCCCGGGCCGCCGAGCGCGGTTTGGGGCGGCGCAATCGAGAAAATCGCCTTACCCGCGAGCGCAAGCGGGGTAGTGCGCATCCTCGGCACAAAGAAGCCTGTTTCAGTCGTCACCTGATGCGGAGGAACCCTTGACTACGAAGATTCTCGATCCTGGACGTGCAACGGCAATCGGACACGCCCGCGCTCTTCTACTGCTGGCCACCATCTCGACCGCCGCCCCCAGTACCGGGCCGCTGTTCGTCAGCGGCACGGTCAACGCCACGAGCCGGGTCGACGACGGTCGGCAACCGGACGGACAGCGCAGCGCTCCACACAGCGCCGGCAGAGGCCGGAAGTCCTTCCGAGCTTGACCCAGCGGTCCATTTTTCCCAAGGTGATCATATGATGTACGCACGCGGATCGGCAGCAGCTCCGAGGCAAACACGCGGGCGGGTTCTCGCACGCCTCACCACCGGATCGGCCACCGTACTCTGCTTGCTCCTCCTCCTCTCGCCGGCGTTCGGACGCAGCGGCCCGGCGACGACGTTCGAGTGGGATCTCCCGCTCGGCTTCCCGGTCCCGTCGGTGCCGGAGAACAACCCGATGTCGTGGGAGAAGATCGAGCTGGGCCGCTTCCTCTTCTACGACACCCGCTTGTCGCGCGACGACAATTACGCCTGCGCCTCGTGCCATCAGCAGAAGCTCGCCTTCACCGACGGCCTGGCGACGGCGCTCGGCTCGAAGTACGACGGCGTGCACCAGGACCAGCTTCTGCGCGGCACGATGAACCTGACCAACGTCGCGTACGCCCCGGCTCTGACGTGGGCCAACAACACTCCGGACCTCGCCCTGCTCGAGAACCAGATGCTCGGGCCCATGTTCAACGACCACCCCGACTTCTCGATCGAGCTCGGCCTCAAGGGCACCGACGCGGAGCTGCAGCGCTTTCGCGACGATCCTCTCTACGTGCGCCTTTTCGGCGAGGCCTTCCCCGACCGCCCCGACCCGATCAGCTTCGACGCCGTTACGAAGGCGATCGCCTGCTTCGAGCGCACGCTGATCTCGGGCAACTCCCCCTATGACCGCTTCGCGCTCGGCCTCAGCGACGACTACTCGCAGTCGGCGCAGCGAGGTCTCAACCTCACCCTGTACACCGAGCGCATCCAGTGCCACCACTGCCACGGATCGGGAGCGCCGTTCTTCACCAGCGCCATCGTCTCGCAGGGCAAGCTCCCCGAAGTGATCTTCAAGAACACCGGGCTCTACAACATCGGCGGCACCGGCGACTACCCGCCGGGCAACCAGGGAATCTTCGAGATCGACCACCTGCCGCAGCACAAGGGGGCGTTCAAGCCGCCGACGCTGCGCAACATCGCCGTCACCGCGCCCTACATGCACGACGGCAGCATCGCGACGCTCGACGAGGTGATGGATTTCTACGCCGCTGGCGGGCGCGTGATCACCGACGGGCCGTACGCCGGCGACGGCAAGGCAAATCCCTACAAGGACCGCCTGTTCGTCACCGGCTTCTCCATCACGCCGCAGGAGAAGCAGGACGTCATCGCTTTCCTCGAGACCCTGACCGACGAGGAGTTCCTGACCAACCCCCGCTTCGCCGACCCGTTCGCCCCCGTCTCCTGCGCCGGCGACTGCGACCTCGGCGGCGACGTCACCATCGACGAGATCACGACCGGGGTGAACATCGCTCTCGGCAATGCCCACCTGGCGATGTGCGTCGGCGACGACGGCAACCTCGACGGGGAGGTCAGCGTGAACGAGCTGATCGGGATCGTCCGTGCCGCTCTGGACGGTTGCGCCGGAGAGTCGGCCGCGACACCTCCGTGACTTTCGACCGCCTCTCGCTCGCCGACTGGCGGCCGCGCGCGACGAAGCTCGGGGTCGGCGTCGCTGCATGCATTGCTCTCGGCGCCGCCGCGGTGCAGGCTGCCGACTTGCCGGCGCGGCTGACCCAGGCCCTCGCCCAGCGCGGGCTGCGCCAGGCGCGCGTGGCGGCCCTAGTGGTACGCGCCGACGGCGGGGCCACCCTGTTCGAGCGCTCTCCCGACGAGCGCCTGACTCCCGCCTCCAACGTCAAGATCCTCACCGCCGTCGCCGCCCTGGCCGCCTTCGGCCCGGCGCACCGCTTCACCACCGAGGTATACGCGGACCGCGAGCCCGACGCCGAGGGCCGGGTCGGAACCCTGGCGGTGCGCGGCGGCGGCGATCCGTCGCTGACCTCGGAGCAGTGGTGGCGTCTGGCCGCCGACTTGCGCCGCCAGGGCCTTCGGCGCGTCAGCGGCGACCTGCTGCTCGACGACTCGGCCTTCGATCGCCAGCGCTGGCACCCCGCCTGGGGCCCCGTCTCATCGCGCGCCTACTTCGCCCCCGTCGGCGCCCTCAACGCCAACTACGGCGCCTTCGGCGTCGAGATCCGGCCGGGGGCGCGGCAGGGAGCGCCGCTCCTGGTGACGTTGGATCCGCCGGTTCCCTACCTGCGCCTCGACAACCGCAGCCGCACCGGCGGCAAGAAGCCCCTCGCCGTCGAGCGCCGCGACGGCGACGGCACCGACACCATTTCCGTGTCGGGCTCCCTGCGCGCCGGCGACGGGCCGGTGCTGCTCTACCGCAGCGTCAGCGATCCGACGGCGTATGCCGGGGCGGTCCTGCGCATGCAGCTCGAGGCCAACGGGATCCAGGTGCAGGGAAGCACCCGCGCCGCCGGCCTGCCGGGGGGCTTTCGGAGAATCCTCGCCTTCGAAGGCGAGCCGCTCGCCGAGATCGCCCGCCTGTTCCTGAAGCACAGCAACAACAACATCGCCGAGACGCTGCTCAAGGACATGGCGGTGCAGAGCGGGCAGCCCGGAAGCTGGCAGAACGCCGTGCCCATCATGCGCGCCCGCCTGCAATCGCTCGGCATCGACCCGGCCGGCTTCTCGCTGGTCGACGGCTCCGGTTTGGCTCCCGTCGATCGGGTCGCGCCGCGCGCCTTCGTGTCCGCCCTGCGCCTGGCGCGCGACTCGTTCCGCTTCGGTCCGGAGCTCGAGGCCGCCCTCCCCATCGCGGCGCGCGACGGTACCCTGGAGAAGCGCGCCGCCGCGGCGATGGACGCGGTGCGCGCCAAGACCGGGCTGCTGGCGGGGGCCACCTCCCTGTCCGGCTACGCGCACCTGCAGGACGGAAGCGAGGCGGTCTTTTCGATCATCGCCAACGACTACAAGCACGGCGACCTCGAGGCGATGGCGGCGATCGACGGATTCGTCGCGGCGCTGGTCGCCTCCAGCCCCTCGCCCCCGACCGCGGCGCCGTAGCGCCGAACCATCGAGAGCGAAGCACCGGCCCCGCCGGTCCGAGGGCGCGGCCAGCTCGTCCCCGGCGCCGGCTTTCCCGGCAGGGCGGAGAACGCTCAGAGAGTGAAGGTGAAGTCGTCGACCATGGCCCCGGGCAGGCGGGCGCTCTCCACCGCGCGCTGGAAGTAGGTGCCGGGGTCGAGGATCATCTCCCGCTCCGCGGTCAACCCGACCAGCTTGTCGCCGAGCATGCGGTAGACGGTCTCGTCGAAGCGCATCGCGCCGAGCGGCGCCTGAATCACGCCGTCCTCCACCCAGAAGGTCGCGAAGCGGGTCATGCCCGTCGTCCGGCAGGCGCTGCGGTCGGAGAAATTGAGATACCAGAGGTTGCCGGCATAGATGCCAGTGCCGAGCTCGCTCAGCACCGAGCTCATCGCCATCTCTCCGCCGCCGACGTCGATCGACTGCGGCACTTCGGACGCCGAAGCGCCGTTGGTCGGCGAGCCGTACTCGCGCGCGGAGCGGGGCGAGACCAGACAGTCCCGATAGCGACCGCCCTCGATCAGCGTCACGCTCGCGGGTCGCGGGAAGCCCGCCTCCTGAAAGTCCGGGGCGATGCCGTCGCCGGTGTTCTCGAGAACCCGCACCGATGGATGAAGGGTCGCTCCTTCCTGGATCATCCTGAGCAGCGGCGTCGTCTTCGTGCGGTGGGCGCGCAGCCCGAAGCCGCCCCAGCTCAACATACCGACGATCTCGTACAGCGCCGCCGGCGCCAGG
Organism: uncultured bacterium; assembly: GCA_963721115.1. Lineage (GTDB taxonomy): Bacteria > Desulfobacterota > Binatia > HRBIN30 > CADEER01 > CAVRIA01. The sequence continues at coordinate 738,676 of CAVRIA010000004.1, read as the reverse complement.
AAGACACGGTATCGCCCCGGGCGGATCGACCGCGTGGGCCGCGACAGGACGCTCACCTGCTCGGCCGCGCTCTCGATGCGGCGCTCGAGATCCTCCCTCCGCCAGTGCAGGCCGGCATAGCTCGCCTTTACCGCCTTGTCGGCGGCATGGAAGAAGCTCCAGTCGAGGTTGAAGCTGTAGCTCTCGTACCAGTTGCGCTGGCCGAGCGAGCTGGCGAAGCCGGCGTGAATCGCGCCGCCGGCGTAGACGCCGACCAGATCGCGCCCGCGGCCGGCGCGATGGATCTCGTCGACCACCTGCTCCGGCTCGGGCAGCTCGTTCTCGCGCCGGCGCTCCGTCGAGCGCGGCGAGGTGTTGTAGAGGAGAAACGGATCCTCCGGGAGCTGCCGCCGCGCCTCGCGCAGATCGCCGATCAGAGCGGAAAGGCGAGCCCGGTCGGTCTCGGGCACGCCGGCCAGCGACAGGGTCCCCAACGCGTGTCGCGCACCCTCGATCAGATCGACGGTCAGGACACGCTGCGCCACCGACCCCGCCTGGCGCACGGCGCTGCGGTTGAAACGGACGAAGTCCGACTCCTCGGCGGCGAAGCTGCACGTGACGACCTCGCCGCCTTCCAGCCGAGCCTCGATCCCGTCGGCCAGCGAGTAGAAGTAGTCCTGCATACCGGAGGCTTCTCAGGCGCCGCCGAAGACGTCGACGCCGCGGAACAGGCAGGCCGGCGAGGCGTGCCCGACGCGCATCATTTGGTTGGGCTCCCCCTTGCCGCAGTACGGGGTTCCCAGCACGTCGAACGTCGCGTCATCTCCGACCAGCGCCAGGTTGCGCCAGAACGTCGCCGAGACGCCCCGGTAGTTCGCCTTCTTCACCACCGCCGTCAGCCGCCCCTTCTCGATCAGACGCGCCCACTCGCAGCCGAACTGGAACTTGTTGCGCGCGTCGTCGATCGACCACGAGCAGTTGGTCTCCATGTACACCCCGCTCTCGGTCGCCGCGATCAGGTCCTCGAAGCGGGCGCTGCCGGGCTCGAGGTTCAGGTTCGCCATGCGGTCGATGGGCGGCCGGTTCCAGCTCGAGGCGCGGGCACCGGCAACGCCGGGCAGACCGGCGCGCGCCTGCGAGATCATGCCACCGAGCGGGCGCAAGAGGATGCCCTGGTGGATGACGTAGGTGCGGATGGCCGGCTGGCCCTCGTCGTCGAACGCATAGCTGGCGAGCTGCTCCGGACGGGTCGGATCGAACACGACGTTCAGCAGCTCGGAGCCGTAGCGGTAGGTGCCGAACATCTCCGGGGTGACGAAGCTGCTTCCGGCGTAGTTGCGCTCGTCCCCCAGAATGCGGTCGAGTTCCAGCGGGTGTCCGATGGATTCGTGGATCTGCAGGATCATCTGATCGGGGGCCAAGACGAGGTCCATCGTCCCCGACGGGCAGTCCGGCGCCGACACCAGCTCCGCCGCCTGCTCGGCGATGCGCGGCGCCGCCTCGAAGAAGCCGACCTCTCGCAGGATCTCGAGACCCCCCTGCCGGCAGTAGGCGTGCCCGCCGAAGGTGCGCGTCTGCGTCTCCGCTCCGCGGTTGGCGGTCGCGCTCAGCGTCGGCAGCAGATAGTGGAAGCGCTGCGCCACACGCCCGCCGTCGGCCGACACCAGCAGCGTCTCCACCGCGGAGCGCCACAGACCGGCCTCCCAGTCCACGATGCTGTCGTGCGCCGCGAGGCGCTCGGCCTCCGCGCTCAGCAGATCGACCTTCTCGGCCAGCGGACGGCCATCCCAGGGCTCGCGCACGCGCGACTCGTACTCGCCGCTGGCGACGGGCCGCTGCACGGATCGAAAGTCGACCACAACGCGCCCCGCCGTTCTCCGCGCCCAGTCGCGCGCCCGGCCGGCCGCCCGCCGCAGGCCGGCGGCGCTCAGATCGGACGTCGCGGCGTAGCCGATGCCCCCATCCTCGACGACCGTGACCATGGCGCCGAGGTCGTCCGCCACGCGCGGGGGCTGAACCACGCCGCGCCGCACGGACAGGTGCTCGTCGCGCTCGCGGACGATCCGCAGCGAGCAGTGGTCGACCGCCGGAGCGATCTCCCGGAAGCGATCCTCGATCTCCTCGAACACGACGACCCCCCGCGGACCTAAAGCCTCCGCTCTTCGGACTGTAGCCCGGACCGGGCGTGGATTCCACGCCGCGCCGCCCGCGGCGGGTCACCGCTCCGCGACCTCCCATTGCCACCCCCGACTGGCGCCGGCGGCGGTCGACTGTTATCGTTCGGCGTTCGACTTCACGGAGGAAGGGGAAATGGGGCGACGGCATCCCTTTCCCCGGCACGGCATGATGCAGAGCACGGAAATCAGACGACAGGACATCCGCAACGTCGCGATCATCGCGCACGTCGACCACGGCAAGACCACGCTGGTCGACGCGATGTTGCACCAGAGCGGTATCTTCCGTGCCAACGAACAGGTGATGGAGCGCGTCATGGACTCCTTCGCCCTCGAGCGCGAGCGCGGCATCACCATCCTGGCCAAGAATACCTCCATCGACTACGGCGGCGTAAAGATCAACATCGTCGACACGCCCGGACACGCCGACTTCGGTGGCGAGGTCGAGCGCACCCTGGCCATGGTCGACGGCGTCATGCTGCTGGTCGACGCCTCCGAGGGCCCGCTCCCGCAGACCCGCTTCGTCCTGCAGAAGGCGCTGCAGGCGGGCCTGCCCCCCATCGTCTGCATCAACAAGATCGACCGGCCGGACGCGCGCGTGTCGGAGGTCCTGGACGAGGTGTACGCCCTGTTCATCGACCTCGACGCCACCGAGGAGCAGCTCGAGTTCCCCGTCGTCTACACCAACGCCCGCGCCGGCCTGGCGACGCGCCGTCTGGAAGAGCCCTCCGAGAACCTGCGCGCGCTCTTCGATCTGATGGTCTCGGCCCTGCCCGGGCCGCTCGGCGACCCGCAGGCGCCCACCCAGTTCCAGTGCAACAACCTCGACTACAACGACTACGTCGGCCGCCTGGCGATCGGCCGCATCAAGCACGGCACGCTGTGCGCCGGCGGCGTCTACGCCCTGTGCCGCGCCAACGGCGAGCTGCACCCGGTCAAGGTGACGCAGATCTACGCTTGGCACGGTCTCAAGCGCACCCCGATCGAGTCGGCCGCCGCCGGCGACATCGTCGCTGTGGCCGGCATCGAGGACATCGGCATCGGCGACACCATTGCCGACCGCGAGCAGCCGCGCCCGCTGCCCGCGATCCGCGTCGACGAGCCGACCATCACCATGATCTTCGGCGCCAACAACAGCCCCTGGGCGGGGCGCGAAGGGGAGTACGTCACCTCCCGCAAGCTGCGCGAACGGCTCTTCCAGGAGCAGCGGCGCAACGTCAGTCTGCGCATCGAGGAGACCGACTCCCCCGACGCGCTGCGGGTCACCGGCCGCGGCGAGCTGCAGCTGGCCATCCTCATCGAGACCATGCGCCGCGAGGGCTACGAGCTCCACGTCTCCAAGCCGACGGTGGTCACGCGAGAGGTGAACGGCGAGATCCACGAGCCGATGGAGCTGTTGGTGATCGACGTCGCCGACGACTACATCGGCGTCGTCTCGCAGCTCCTCGCCGTGCGCCGCGGCAAGATGACCAAGATGAGCCAAGCCGGCACCGGCCGCGTTCGCCTCGAGTTCTCCGTGCCGTCGCGCGGGCTGATCGGCTTCCGCTCGCGCTGCCTCACCGACACGCGCGGCACCGGCATCCTCAACGCCCTGTTCGACGGCTGGGCCCCCTGGCAGGGGGCGATCCAGGCGCGCACGAACGGCGCCATGGTCTCCGACCGCGAGGGGGTCGCGACGCCCTACGCCGTCTTCCACATGCAGGAGCGCGGCATCCTGTTCGTCCCCCCCGGCACTCGCGTCTACGAGGGCATGGTCGTCGGCGAGTATTCGCGTGACAGCGATCTCAACATCAACATCTGCCGCGAGAAGAAGCTCACCAATGTCCGCGCCTCCGGGCGAGACGAGAACGTCATCATCACCCCGCACCGCGACGTCGGTTTGGAGGCGGGCATCGAGTGGATCGACGACGACGAGCTGGTGGAGGTGACGCCGCAATCGATCCGCCTGCGCAAGAAGGTCCTCAGGCAGGGGGAACGCCCCAAGCGCGGCGGGCAGGCCTGAGGTCTGCGCGCTCGGCGCGGCGCCTCCCTACCTTGACACCGTCCTGACGCCTGGCGATGATCCCGGCGATGGAAGGACTCGCCGAGCAGCGGAGCACGCGCGGCAACGAAGCCGCGCGCAAGAGGTACAACGTCGCCATCGTCGGGGCGACCGGCGCCGTAGGTGAGGTCCTGCTCAGGGTGCTCGCCGAGCGCCACTTCCCCCTGGCGGAGCTTCGCCCGCTGGCCAGCGAGCGCTCCGCCGGCACGACCGTCCGCTTCGCCGGGCGCGACCTGCCCGTCCGCCAGGCTTGCGCCGAGGCATTCGACGGCGCTGACTTCGTCTTCTTTGCCGCCACCGGGTCCCTCTCGAAGGATCTGGCGCCGGAGGCCGCCGCTCGTGGCGCCGTGGTCATCGACAAATCGAGTACCTGGCGGCTCGACGAAGAGGTCCCGCTGATCGTCCCCGAGGTGAACCCGCAGGCGCTCGTCCGGCACCGAGGCATCATCGCCTGTCCGAACTGCACGACGATCGGATTCGTGATGGCGCTCGAGCCGATCCGCCGTGCCGCCGGTCTGCGCAGCATCGTCGTCACCACCCTTCAGGCGGTGAGCGGCGCCGGCAAGCCCGGGCTGGACGAGCTCGACGCCCAGATCGCCGCCGTAGCACGCGGCGAGAAGGCGCGCTGCAAAACCTTCGCCGCCCCGATCGCCTACAACGCCGTGCCCCTGTGCGAGAAGTTTCGCGACGACGGCTACTCCACCGAGGAGGTCAAGCTGCTCGAGGAGACGCGCAAGATTCTCGAGATGCCGGCCCTCGAGGTCAGCATGACCTGCGTGCGCGTGCCCGTACCCGTCGGTCACTCCGCCACCGTGTTGATCGAAACCGAGAGACCTCTTTCGCCGCAGGCGGCGCGCGAAGCGCTGGCCGCCTTCCCCGGCGTGCAGGTGGTCGACGATCCGGCGCACAACCGCTTCCCCACGCCCGCCGACGTGGCAGGGTGCGACGATGTGCTCGTCGGTCGCATCCGCAAGGATTTCACCACCGATCGCCTGTGGCTCTGGGAGGTGTCGGACAACCTGCGCAAGGGAGCCGCCACCAACGCGGTGCAGATCGCCGAGGAGATGATTCGACGCGGGCTGCGCTGAGCTCCCCCCGCCGACGAGGTCAGGTCCAAAAAAAGGCGGCGCGCGCCCCTTCCGTACTCGGACGGCCTGGGCTATGCTGCGGCCACTCGAAAATGTGTTCGCGCCGAGAATATCGGCTTCCACCGAAGGTCGCGCGAGCAAGAAAGGGCGATGGGCAATGGGGACCAAACTGTACGTGGGAAATCTTTCCTACGACACCACGGAGGACAGCTTGCGCGCGGCGTTCGGCGCGGACGGCCGCAGCGTGACCTCTGTGTCGGTCATCACCGATCGCGCTACGGGTCGATCGCGCGGCTTCGCCTTCGTGGAGATGGAGTCGTCCGAAGACGCCCAGAAGGCCATTCAGGCACTGGACGGACAGGATGTCGACGGACGTCCGCTCAAGGTCAGCGAGGCGCGTGAGCGCACCGGCGGCGGCGGTGGCGGCGGCTACGGCGGCGGTGGTGGTGGTGGCTACGGCCGCGGCCGCGGCGGTGGCGGTGGCGGCGGCAGGTCGCGCGGCGGCTACTGAGCCGTCTTCCGCGGCGCGTTCGGCGGGGGCTCATCTCGCTGTTTCGCCGCGGTCGCCACTTCACACAGCATCGCACTGCGCTTGACGCGGGCCCCGGTTCGCTGCCTCAATTCCCCAGTCAGGCCGTCCGGGGGTACGGAGGTGCCGTCCGGGCGCGAGGAGGCCCTCGATGTCGAAGCCAGTCTGCGTGATCACCGGCGTCGGCCCGGGAAATGGCGCGTCGCTGTCGAGGACGTTCGCCGCCGCGGGCTATGGCGTCGCCATGCTCGCCCGTTCGGAGGAGCGCCTGCGTCAGATGGAGGCGCAGATCCCCGGCGCGCGAGGCTACCGCGCCGACGTCGCCAGCCCGCAGGACGTACAGGCGGCTTTCTCGCGCATCCGCGCCGATCTCGGGCCGGTCAACATCCTGATCCACAACGCCGGCAGCGGTGTCTTCGCCTCCTTTCTCGACACGACGGCCGAGGTACTCGAGCAGAGCTGGCGCACGAACGCGCTGGCGCTGCTGCTCTGCGGGCGCGAGGCCGCTGCCGACATGCTGACCGCGGGCGGCGGGAACATCGTCGTCATCGGTGCGACCGCGGCGCTGCGCGGTGGCGCCAACTTCGCCCCGTTCGCCTCCGCCAAGGCGGCGCAGCGGTCCCTCGCCCAGTCCATGGCGCGCTCTCTCGGCCCGCGCCGCATTCACGTCTCCTACATCGTGGTCGACGGCGTGATCGACATCCCGCGCACGCGCCAGATGTTGCCCGGCAAGCCGGACGATTTCTTCCTGCAGCCTGACGACATCGCGGAAACGGTGCTGCAGGTCGTGCGACAGAAGCCGTCCGCCTGGACCTTCGAGCTCGACGTCCGCCCCTTCGGGGAGCAGTGGTGAACGGCGACGGCACGCGAACGGGACCGACAAGCTCCATGTTGCAGTCGATCGGCCTGCTGATCCTGCGCGTCGGGGCCGGCGGTTTGCTCTTCGCCGGGCACGGGCTGGACAAGCTGCTGTCCTTCGGAGCGAAGGCGGCGCTGTTCCCCGATCCCCTCGGCGTCGGGCCGCACGCGAGCCTGGCGCTCGCCACCTTCGCCGAAGCGGTCTGTTCGCTGCTCGTCGTGCTCGGAGTCGCGACACGGCTCTCGGCGTTGCCGCCGCTGATCACCATGCTCGTCGCCGCCTTCGTGGTCCATGCCGGCGACCCGTGGGTGAAGAAAGAGCTGGCCCTGACCTACGCCGTCCCCTTTCTCACTCTGTTGTTCACCGGCGGAGGGCGCCTGTCGCTCGACTCCCTCCTGCGCACCGGTCCGCGCCGGCGGAAGGTCGAAGTGCCGTAGCTCGATCACCGGCTAGGCGGGGCCGATCAGCAGCGTGGCGACGCCACACGTACGGCTGCGCACGGTGCAAACGCGCGTCCCCGGCTTGTTGCCGGCGCGTACGTCCGATACGTCGAACCCCTGGTCCGCCAGGCGCCGCCGCGCCGCCTCCACGTCCGCCACCCGATGGGCGACTCCCCACAGACGGTCGCCCTCGCCCGTCGCCGGCGCCGCCAATCCGGCGGCGATCTCCACCGTGACTCCGCCGATGCGGAAGAAGAGTAGACGCACGCCGCGCTGCTCGAAACGGCGATCGAGCGCCAGGCGCAGCCCCAACCGGTCGCGGTAGAGCGCGATCGCGCCCTCGGGGTCGGAGGTCGTGACGACCACGTGATCGAGCCCACTCACCACCGCGCCCATCTCGCCCGCCGCCGCGCCGCCCGGCAACCGGTCGGCCGGTGATAGATGCTGAATGGCGAACAGCCAGACGCCGCGCGTGGCACTGGACGGCAGGAACACGCTGCGCCAGCGCCGCTCCCTGCCGGTCCCCTCCTCGATGCCGCCGCCGTCGACGGGATCGCCGGCCGGCAGGCCCTGACCGCGCAGCAGCGCCGCACATTGCGAGGCGTCGGCCGTACCGAACGCGAGGGCGAACAGCCCATCCCCGGCGCCGGCAAGCCGCCGCCCGAGGTGCTCGGCCACCGGCCCCTCCCCGACCGGGGACAGGAGCTCCAGGTAGGCGTTCTCGACGGGGAACAGGGCGTTCGCCGTACCCAACTCCGGGTGGCGGCCGCGCCAGGTGGGTGGGCGTCCGAGCAGCTGGGCGTAGTCGTCGATGGCCGCCGCCAGGTCGTGCACGGCGATCACCACGTGGTCCAGGGTCTGCAGCATGAGCGCGACATACCACCTCGACCGGTACGGCGACCAGTTTCGGAACCGCATCTGGCGCGCCAGCGGCACTCTTGATAGAGTTTTCAGGTTTTGACGGGCGCGGGTAGGCAGGGACCGGACCGATCCGGTGGTGCGACCCCGCAGCCATCGTTGGGGGAGAAATTCGAGCAAATCGCGGCAGCCGTCGGAATCGGATGGCCGAGCCACCGCGCGTGGTCCGGCGGGTGTTCGCATCTTGGTGAACGAATGAGGAAACGGTTTCTCAGTTTCGAGGCGTGGGGGACGGCGCCGGGGCGTCGTCGGACGGAGTCGCCGTTCGTTTCCCCGCCGACCTCGGGGGAGCAGAAGTTGCTTATCTGATTTCAGTCGCCTCGGAGGGGCGGGAATGGCGCGAGACCCCCCTCCTATCCGGGCCGCAACGGGGGCGGAGTCGACTCGCTTGCCGGCGCTCCGAGCCTGCGCCGAAAAAAGTCAGAGAAGGAGAGAAGGTCATGAGTTCAACCACAGAGCGGATGACGAGCGAAGAGGAATCGCGGCGGGTCGCCGAGGAATCGCGCGAGACCGAGTGGGCGGGACGCGGCTTCTTGCGCGAGCTGTTTCTGGGCGATTTCTCCATCGATCTCGTTCATCCCTTCCCGACCGCGGGCGCGGAGCGACCGGAGTTCACCAAGTTCTACGAGGATCTGCGGGAGTTCCTCCTGAAGGAGGTCGACTCCGTCGCGATCGACGAGACCGGCGAGTACCCGGAGAACGTCGTCGACGGGCTGCGCAAGCTCGGCGCCTTCGGCATGAAGATCCCGAAGGAGTACGGCGGCCTCGGCTTCACCGTCAGCGAGTACTGCAAGGTCATGGAGATGGTCGGCAGCTACGACGGGAACGTCACGGCGCTGCTGTCCGCCCACCAGTCGATCGGCGTGCCGCAGCCGCTCAAGCTCTTCGGCACCCCCGAGCAGAAGAAGAAGTACCTGCCGCGCTGCGCCGCCGGCGCGATCTCCGCTTTCGCGCTGACCGAGCCGCACGTCGGCTCCGATCCGGCGAGCCTCTCGACCACCGCCGAGCCGCAGGGCGACTTCTTCGTCCTCAACGGCGAGAAGCTGTGGTGCACGAACGGAACGATCGCCGAGTTGCTGGTCGTCATGGCCCGCAACCCCGAGACCAAGAAGATCAGCGCCTTCGTCGTCGAGACCGAATGGCCCGGCGTCAAGGTCGAGTACCGCTGCCACTTCATGGGCCTCAAGGCGCTCGCCAACGGCGTCGATCAGCTTCCAGGACGTGCGCGTGCCGCGCGAGAACCTGATCGGCGAGGAGGGCAAGGGGCTCAAGATCGCGCTGATCACCCTCAACACCGGCCGCCTGACCCTGCCCGCCGCCTGCGCCGGCATCGCCAAGCAGTGCTTGGAGATCTGCCGCGGCTGGTCGCGCCGCGCGCAGCCAGTGGGGCGTCCCCATCTGGAAGCACGAGGCGGTCGCGCACCGCCTCGCCGACATGGCCGCCACCACCTTCGCGATGGACTCGATCGCCAGCTCTCGCCAGCCAGATGGCCGATCGCGGCGGCTACGACATCCGCCTCGAAGCCGCCGCCGCCAAGGAGTGGAACACGGTGCGCGCCTGGGAGATCGTCGACCAGACCCTGCAGATCCGCGGCGGACGCGGCTACGAGACCGAGCGCTCGCTCGCGGGGCGCGGCGAGACGCCGATCCCGGTCGAGCGCATCATGCGCGACTGCCGCATCAACCTCATCTTCGAGGGATCGAGCGAGGTCATGCACCTGTTCATGGCGCGCGAGGCGGTCGACAAGCACCTGCAGGTCGCGGGCGCCATGATCGATCCGAAGAACGGCGCCTCGCAGAAGCTGGCGGCGATGCCGAAGATCCTCGGCTACTACGCCAAGTGGTACCCGCCGCTGTGGTTCAAGGGGCTCGACGCAGCTTCACCCGCTTCTCGGACTGGGGCCCGCTGGCGCGTCACCTGCGCTTCATCGAGCGCAGCGCCCGCAAGCTGGCGCGTTCGAGCTTCCACGGCATGGCTGTCTACCAGGCCAAGATGGAGCGCAAGCAGGGCTTCCTGTTCCGCTGCGTCGACATCGTCATGGAGCTGTTCGCCATGTCGGCGACGCTGTCGCACGCCCGTCGCATGCGCGACGACGGGCACCCCGATGCCGCCAGGGCCCTGGAGCTGGCGGATCTCTTCTGCCGCCTGGCCGAGCGCCGGGTGAAGAAGTCCTTCAGCGACCTGTGGAGCAACGAGGATGCGCGTCTCAACCGCGTCGCCGCCGTGGTCATGAAGGGACAGACCGAATGGCTGGCCAAGGGGCGCATGGATCTCGGCTTCACGGACGAGTCGTTCAAGACCCGCTACATCACGCAGAGCCGCGACGAGAACAACGTCACCGCCGCCTGACCGTCGCCTCGAGTCGCCGTCCGGTTGCGCGGAACCGGGCGGCGAACCCACCCGCATTGCCGCTCCGTCCCGGTCGTAGTAGAGGGGAAAGGCGAGCGCCGACGAGGCGAATCGGAGGGTGTGGTGAGCGATTTTCAGTCGATGCAGTCGAGTGATCTCGAGCGCGAAGCGGTGCGACTGCGCGAGCGCTACGAGGCGTTTCGGAGGCGTGACCTGTCGCTCGACATGACGCGCGGCAAGCCCTCTCCGCAGCAACTCGACCTGTCTCTCGGCCTCCTCGCCTGCCTCGGTGACGGCGACTACCGCGCCGCCGACGGGACGGATTGCCGCAACTACGGCGTTCTCGAGGGTCTGCCGGAGGCGCGCGAGCTGTTCGCCCAGGTGCTCGAGGTGGAGCCGAGCGAGATCATCGTCGCCGGCAACTCCAGCCTGGAGCTCATGCACGACGCGATCGTGCAGGCCCTTCTGCGCGGCGTGCCGGGCGGCGAGGGTCCCTGGGGAGGGCGAGAAGTGACGTTTCTGTGCCCGAGCCCGGGCTACGACCGCCACTTCGCCATCTGCGAGCGCTTCGGCATCCGGATGATCGCCGTGTCCATGCACGGCGGCGGTCCGGACATGGGCGAAGTAGAGCGGCTCGCCGCCGCCGACGTCGCCGTCAAGGGAATCTGGTGTGTCCCCAAGTACAGCAATCCGACCGGGGTCACGTTCTCCGACGAGGTCGTCGAGCGCCTGGCGCGGATGAAAACGGCCGCCCCCGACTTCCGCATCGTCTGGGATAATGCCTACGCCGTCCACCACCTGAGCGATACGGCGGACCGGCTCGCTAACCTCCTGCAGGCCTGCAAGAAGGCGGGCCACGCCGACCGGGTTCTGACCTTCGGCTCGACGTCCAAGATCAGCTTCGCCGGCGCCGGCGTGGCGATGATCGCGGCCAGCGAGGCGAACCTGCGCCACTTCGCCCAGGGGATGGCGGTCCGCACGATCGGGCCGGACAAGCTCAACCAGTTGCGCCACGTGCGCTTCTTCCGCGACCGAGCCGGCATCGAAGCTCACATGAAGAAGCACGCGGCATTGCTGCGCCCCAAGTTCGCCGCGGTCACCGAGATTTTCGAACGCGAGCTCGGCGGCAAGGCCATCGCCGAGTGGAGCCGGCCGAACGGCGGCTACTTCCTCAGCCTCGACACCGTTGAAGGCTGCGCGGCGCGCGTCGTGGCCCTGGCCGCCGAAGCCGGGGTGAAGCTCACCAAGGCCGGCGCCACGTTCCCGTACGGCCGCGACCCGCGCGACCGCAACATCCGCATCGCGCCCTCGCTGCCGGTGCTCGAAGAGATCCGCGAGGCCATGGAGCTGGTCGCCATCTGCGTCCAGCGCGCCGCCGTCGAGCAGATCCTGGCGCGCGGCTGATTCCGCCGCAGCCGCGCCGGCCCTCAGGTCGAGGCGCAGCCGAGCAGCGCCTCGAGCGTCACGCCGAGCGCGGCTGCGATGCGCTGCAGCTCATCCGGTTTCGGCACCGCGTCGCCGTTCTCGATCGCCGACAGGCGCCCCCAGGTGATCCTGGTGCGCCTCGCCACCTCGAGCTGCAAAAGGCCACGCTCGAAGCGCCGCAGCTTCACCGTCGTCAGTTGCATCGCCTCGACCTCCACGAACGTTCCGGCAAGAACTGCAAGCGTTGTGCCGCAATTGCGGCGAAGACAGAGATCCGCGCACGACCCGTTGCTCGTGAGCCGCGAGCGCCGGCACCGCGAGGAGCGGCAGCCGCCACGGGCTCGTTGTTTCCGACCTTCCGAGCAAGCACGCGAGAACATGCCCGGGCCGTCGACATGGCAGAGGTTTCGCGCCCTTCTGTTCCACCCGCTGCGGCGGCCGCTTGCGCATCGGTACGGCGCCTCTCGACAGCCGCGTACCCGGTGTCACGGCGGCGACTCCATCGTCATCGCGTTGCCGGTGCGGAGTGATGATGTGCATCACCGCACCTACACCTCCGCACGTCAGCACTCAGCACGTCAGCACGTCCACACGTCAGCACATCAGCACGTCCGCACGTCACACGTCAGCACATCAGCACGTCCACACGTCCACACGTCCACACGTCCGCACGTCCACACGTCAGCGCGATCAGGCCAGCGGCAAGAGCGCTGGCGATCTCGGCGCGCCCTTCCGCGCCGACGAGGCGGTCCTGGTTGATCTCGATCTCCAGGCCGAGATAGGCGCGCGCCGGGAAGCGTCGCCGGCACTCCGTACCGAAGCCGTCGCTGGTACCTCGATAGGGAAAGTTCATGCGCACGGTCAGCCCCCGGCGGCGAAGCCGCTCGCCGAGCACGGCCGCCAGGTGCCGCTCGCGCGGCCGCGCCGGATCGTAGAGCAGGCCGATGTCGGCGCCCCGCTCCCTTCCCCCCAGGCGCGCCACGAAGCTGTGCACGCCGAGGTGGACACAGCGGCTGTGCCGCTCGATGCAGCGGCGCACGGCATCTAGCACGTCCCGTCGGTACGGCTCGTAGTAGAGGTGCCGCCGGCGCTCTCGCTCGTCGGAGTCGAGTTTCCAGTTGCCCGGAATCTCGACTCCGAAGCTGCGGCGGGGAATCCACTTCGGATGGCCGGGGCTGCGGTTGAGGTCGACGAGCAGGCGCGAGTACGGAGCGGTGAAGCACGGACAGCCGAGGCGGCGCGCGCAGGCGCGCGCGACCTGCGCCGCCCCCTCGTCCCAGGCGATGTGCGAGCGCCGTACCTCCGCCCGCAGCCCCAGGTCGCCGTAGCGCCGAGGCAGCCGGTACGAGGCGTGCTCGCAGGAGACGACGAAGTCGCTCGGCGTCATCGGCGCGACAGCGAAGGCTCCCACGGAGTGTTGCGCCACAAGCAGTCGGCGAGCTCCTCGTACACGTCGCGAATCACCATCTCGCGGCGCCGGGGTGTGCGGGCCGTGCCGCGGCGGACAGCGCGAGCGATCGATTCGGCCAGGCTGCCGCGCCGCAATCGCGCCTCGATCAGGCCCAGATACGGTCGCTCCGACGACGACACGCCTCGCGCCGCGTCCTCCAGCAGGTCCTTGAGAACTCGCCGCGCCGAGATCAGCGCCGCTCCGGCGCCGCGGCGCAGGTGAACGGCGCGAACCTGGGCCGCACTCCCCTCCCCGATCACCGCGCGCAGATCGCTCACCAGCATGCCGTGCTCCGGCAGGCGCAGCTCGCCGCCCGAGAAGCCTATTGACGAGGCTGCGCAGCGCGCCGCGGACGAAGACGGCGACGGCGACGTCCATCTTCGGACACTCCTGCGTGTCGAGGACGCGGATCTCGATCGCCCGCCGGCTGAAGCGCAGAATCGCCCCGCGCGAGTTGACCCACTCGTGGCGCAGGCGCCGGGCTCCCTCGCGCTCGGCCAGGGCGTCGTAGATCGGCCGCAGGATGCGGCGGCGATACTCGCGGAAGGAGGGCACGAACTCGGGCACCACCTTGCCCGAGATGACCGGAATGCGCCGCTGGTTGCGCCGTAGCTCGTCGATGGGAACCGCTTCCACCTTGCCGAAGCGCGTGTATCCGCTCTGGAACCGCCGCACGATCTGCCAGTGGTCCTTGGCCATGTGGTACTTGCAGGCGTAGAGCACCTCGCCGTCGAGCAGGCCGATGCGCCAGTCGAACGGCGTCGGAGCGAACTCCTGCACGATCACCAGAGGCGAGTCCTTGAACATCTCCTGCAGGATCGCCTTCAGCTCCGCCGTATCGCGCGCCTTCTTCACCGATTGTGAGAAGGTGCCGTCCGGCAGCTTGATGATCAGCGGAAAGCCCAGCGTCTGGATCTCCTCCGCCGGCGTGCGCCGCGACACGATGAGGGTGCGCGGGGTGGGGATACCGTTCTTGCGGAAGAGCTCATGCAGGTAGACCTTGTTCGAGCAGCGCAGGATCGACTGCGGGTCGTCGATGACCGGCATGCCCAGGCTCTCGGCCCGCTGCGCGAAGACGAACGAGTCGTGGTCGATGGCGGTGACCGTACGGATGAACAGAGCGTCGTACTCGGGCAGGCGGTTGAGGTCCTCTCGGCCGATGCGCTCGAAGAGCAATCCGTGCCGGGCGGCGACCCGGGCGAACTTGTCGAGCGTCTCGTCGTCCGAGGGAGCGGTGCAGTCCGCCGGGTCCCACAGGCAGGCGATGCTGTGGCGTCGGATCGGCGCCGGCGAGGCGCGGGCGGCGAACTTGGCAGCCGACAGCTCCTCGCTGAGAAGGCTCAGCTCCTCCGGGCTCAGGTCGACGGCCGAGGCGGCGAAGATCTGGCCCACCTTCCAGGTGTCGTCCTCCTCGTAGAAGCGGATGCGCAGGAGCGGAAAGGCGTAGAGCTTGAAGACCGCCGCGCACTGGCGGCGGAAGCGCTCGTCGACCGACTTGCCGAACACGGCGGTCGCCTCCTGAAAGCATTCGCCCGTGCGCTCGTAGCGCACCTGGCCGTTCTCCCCTTGCCGGGTGATCAGCGGACCGCCTCCGTCCGCGCCGTCGGCCCGCTCGTCGCGCCGCGGCGCGATGACCTTGGGCAGCAGGCGGTGGCGGCCGCGGATGACCTTGAAGTCGATCGTCTCGACCCCCGCCTCGCGCAGCTTGCGGAAGTACGCGAAGGGGTTGTTGATCTCCTCGATCATGTCGAGGCTGGGGAAGGCGCGCTGGTTGCGAGCGTCGGCCAGCAGCGAGACGTAGTACCCCTTCGAGAGGTACTGGTAGGATCGGCACAGGTTGACGATCACCCCGCCGCTGGTGAGCGTGTCTCCGACGCCCTCGAGATACTGGTCCGCCGTACACGTTCGCTCTCCGTTCAGCTTGGCGAGCGCCGCCGAGTCGACGACCGCGATGCAGCCGCCCTGTCCGTCGCGTGGCATCCTCAGCTCCCCGCTCAGCGCTTCGACAGGACCAGCAGCACGGCGTCGTAGGTCACGTCGCCGAGAAGAATGGCCGAGATCAACCGCTCCGCGTCCACCGAATACTTTCCCGTGCGGCTGAAGGGAATGTGGCTCGAGGGATCGCGGACGATGAAGTGGTCGCTCTTCGGATAGTACCCACAGACGACCACGAAGTGGCCGACTGGATCTCCGCGCACGTCGTCGTACTGGTTCTCGAACTCGCGACGCGCCTGGTAGAGGTAGGTCGCGCTCAGACCGGTTAGGATCGGCCGCCCGCTGGCCAGGACGCGGGTGAGCAGCTTCTTGCTCAGCTCGGGAAACTCGATCCGGCCGCCGAGCTGCAGATAGGAGAGGTAGGCGCGCAGCGTGCGCTGCCGGCGCTTCGACTGCGGGAACGCGAGGCGCTCCTCGAGCTTGCCGCCGAGCTGATTGGCGGACAGCGTCCACCAGGTCGGGTCGAAGACCCGCAGATCGTAGGAGTACAGCGTCGGCTGAAACCCGTTGCGCAGCGCACTGATGCCCAGGTAGACGGCCAGCGTGCCGCCGTCGGGGTTGCGCGGCGTCTCCTCGATCACCTCGGCCAGCGGCTTGGCATCTTGAAGGAGATCGACGAACGACAGAATGTCCGCAATGCCCGCTGAGCTCCTCCCTCCGATCTGGTCGGACGATGCGCCCATCGTCCTGCGGGTGCCGCGCTTCGAGCAGCCGGACGACGTGACGTGCGGTCCCACCTGTCTGGCGCAGGTGTATCGCTACTACGGACGTCAGCACATCAGCACGTCAGCACGTCCCGGCGCGTCCACACGTCCGCAGGTCCGCACCTCCCTTGGCTCTCCCCGGGGCGCGTGTTAAGGGTCGCCGCGGCAATGCAACGCGGTCATCCTCCCCGAACGCCAATCCCTTCAACGTCCGCCCCTCCGGTCAGCGGTACGAAGTCGAGCCACACCGGCGGCTGATTCCGGTCCGCCATGCGCAACTGGACCCTGGTCAGCGCCGGGCTCATCGGCGCCGGTATAGCCGTGTTCCTCTACAAGGTCCTGGTCCTGGGCTACCCCCTCAGCACCGCCGAGGAGACCGGTACCTGGCGGGTCCAGTTCGTCCTCAACGTCACCGGCCAGGGAGGGCGCGCGGTGGTCGACATCCCCTTGCCGCGCACGTCGTCGTACCAGCGGCTGCTGACCGAGGAGGTGCGCTCGGGGGCGCTGCGCTTCAGCATCAGCGAACGCGACGAGGGCCGGCGCGGGCGCTGGAGCGGCAAGCTCGACGGCACGACGACGGTCAGCTACGAGGTCACGTTCGACACCCTCGCCTACGCCCGGCCCCTGCCCGAGACGGACACCACCAAGCAGTACTCGAAGTCGATCTCCGACTACCTGCAGGACTCGCCCGGCGTTCAGGTCAGCGACCCGGCCGTGGGCGAGCTGTCGCGCGAGCTGCTGCTCGACAAGGCGGACAAGGCCAAGCTCGCGCGCGAGATCTACCGCTTCGTCGCGCGCGAGATCGGGTCCCTGCAGAGTACGGCGCCGATGGACGCCGTGGCGGTGATTCGAGAGGGGCGCGGCAACACCCTGGGCCGCGCCCGTCTGTTCTGCGCGCTCGCCCGCGCCAACAAGCTGCCGTGCCGGGTGTTGGTCGGCGTGTCTCTGGAGAACGGCCGCCAGGATCAGTTCGACTATTGGAACGAGGCGTACGTCGGCGGCGGCTGGGTGCCCTTCGACACCGTGCAGCGGCGCATGGACTCGCTTCCTCCCAATCGCCTCGCCCTCGCCTCCAACAGCGACGGCACCCCGGCGGTGTCGACCGGGACGAGCGCCTTGGCCTACCGGTTCTACGTCCAGTCCGAGCTCGAGACGTACGCGGAGCTGGTGCGCCGCCGCCTGGCCGCGTCGCAGAACGCCCTCGACCGCATCTCGCTCCTCTTTCTGCCGGTCCAGCTCCAGCACACTCTGCGCATCCTGCTCCTGGTTCCGCTCGGCGCGCTGGCCATGTGCGTCCTGCGCAACATCATCGGCATCCAGACCTTCGGCATGTTCATGCCGATGCTCATCGCTCTCGCCCTGACCGGGACGGGCCTCGCCTGGGGGACGGCGTTCCTCGCCATGATCATCGGCGCGGCGCTGCTCTCCCGCCTGTGGATCGAGCGGCTCTACTTGCTGCTCGCGGCCCGCATTGCCTTCATCCTCACCCTGGTGATCATCCTCATGATCGCCCTGTTCCTGCTCGGCGACCGGATGAACCTGCCGATCAGTGGCGTCGGCGCCTTTCCGTTCGTCATCATGACGATGATCGTCGAGCGTATCAGCGTCAG
The DNA here is from genome assembly GCA_963721115.1 of uncultured bacterium. Lineage (GTDB taxonomy): Bacteria > Desulfobacterota > Binatia > HRBIN30 > CADEER01 > CAVRIA01. The sequence goes on along the minus strand of CAVRIA010000004.1, from coordinate 721,114 downwards.
CCTCGACGAGGAGGGGCCGGGAAACACGGTGCGCCGCATCGCCTCCACCCTGCTGGCCATCTACGTCACCTACGCCGTGATCCACGCCCGCCTCCTGCAGACGATCTTCCTCGTCTTCCCGGAAGCGCTCATCGTCATCATGGGGCTCCTCGTTGCCGTCGGCCGCTACACCGGTTATCGTCTCACCGAGCTGGTTCGCTTCCGCGAGCTGGGCCTGTCCGCCCCGCCCCCCCTGCCGCCGAGCGAACCGCGGTAGACTCGATGCCGTCTTCCCGACCTCCAATCCGCTGCGCGCCACCGCCCTGATGCGGCTTCTTCGAAAATCGGCGTGCTGCGCCCCGCTCGCGATCCGCCGGCACTGGGCGCAAACGGCATCCGCGACGGGCCGGTCATGAGAGCCCTGTTCGCGCGCCCGCGCATTCTGCACCAACGCGGAGTCCTCGGCATCAACCGCCGCAACGGCATCTTCGTGCTCCCCAACAACCCGCGCCGTCACTACCCCCGCGTCGACGACAAGCTGCTCACCAAGCAGCTGGCGGAGGCGGCCGGCCTGCCGACTCCGCCCACGCTCGGTGTCATCTCCTACCACCACGAGCTGCGCCGCCTGCCGCAGCTGCTGGACGGCTTCACCGACTTCGTGCTCAAGCCCGCCCGCGGCGCCCAGGGCAATGGGATCGTCGTCATCACCGGCGTCGAGAACGACCGCTACCGCAAGTCCAGCGGCGCGCTGCTGACCTTCGCGCACATCCGCCAGCACATCTCGAGCATGATCTCGGGCGTGTTCTCCCTGCGCGGTGACTGGGACAGCTGCATCATCGAAACGCGGGTCGTCCTGGAGCCGAAGTTCGACCCCATCACCCGCTTCGGCATCCCGGACGTGCGCGTGATCGTCTACCGCGGCCTGCCGATCATGGCCATGTGCCGGCTGCCCACCACCGTTTCCGACGGCCGTGCCAACCTCCACCAGGGAGCCATCGGGGCGGGCGTCGACATCGGCAGCGGCGTCGTCGTACACGCCGCGTTCCACAACTACTCGGTCACCCACCACATCGACACGAACCAACCCATCGTCGGGTTCGAGATCCCGGCCTGGGACCGCCTCCTGCCCCTCGCCGTGCGCGCCGCCGAGATCAGCGGCCTCGGCTACATCGGTGTCGACATCGTCATCGACGCCGCGCTCGGGCCGGTTCTGCTCGAGCTCAACGCACGCCCCGGCCTGTCGATCCAGGTGGCGAACAACGAAGGGCTGCTGCCGCGCCTGCGGCGGGCCGAGTCGGTCCCGCCCGAGGTCGCGGCGTCATCGCCGGACGAGAGATGTGCCGTCGCTCGCGAGCTGTTTCGATCGGCTGCCTGATCGCCGCGGGCCTTCCGCTGCTGGCGGCCCCGACCCTGGCCGCGGCCGCCAAGGTTCAACGCTGGGAGGTCAGCTTCGCGGTGCGCATCAGCGGGGCGAACGGCGGCCCGATCAGCGTCCGCCTGGCGCTGCCGGTCAGCACCGACACGCAGAGGGTGACCGGGCTCGACATGCAGACCCGGGGCCTGACTCCGCGCCTGGTCACCGATGCCGCCAACCCGCACCTCCTCCTGCGCGGCAAGCTGAAGGGCTCGCGGCGCATCTCCGTCAGCTATGAGGTCGCCAGCCAGCGCGAGCGCGACGCGGTGCCACGCATCGAGCCCATTCAGTCCCCAACCGCGAACCTGCTCGCCTACCTGACGCCGTCGCCCATCTTCCAGTCGCGCTCGATTCTGGTGCGCGACTTCCTGGAGACCTATGCGGCTCCCAAGCTCGGCGGCACCGAGCCCCATCTCATGCGCGCGATCCTGGAAGCGACGCGCGAGCAGATCGTGCACCGCTCCGACGGCAAGAGCCTGGTTCTCGACGTGATCCGCAGCCGCCGCGCCCAACGCATCGGACTGGAGCGCACCTTCACCACTTTCCTGCGCTGTGCCCGCATCCCCGCCCGCATGGTCGAAGGCATCGACGTGAAGCACACCACCAAGCACAAACGAGTGTTCTGGACCGAGGTGTGGGCGCAGAACCGATGGTGGCCGGTCAGCGCTTCGCGCGGCCTGGTGGGCAAGCTGCCGGCCACCTATGTCGCCCTGACCCGCGACGGCGAGCCCATTCTCAGCGTCGAAGGAGCCGAGAAAGCCACCTACGTCGTCGAGACGCGCCACTTGGACGACGCGCCCGCCAGGACGGCGGCACCACCATGACGAAAGCCCGAACCATCCTCGCCGCTTGCCTTGCGGCCGCCCTTCTCGTCGCGCCCCGGCCGGCGAGCGCGCGTCGCGCCAAGCCGAAGCCCGTCCGCCTCGTCCCGGCGGACGACGTGGCGCTGTCGACCCTCTTCCTCATCGGCGAAGGCAGCGGGCACCCGGTGCTCCTCTTCGACCCGCGCGATCGCGACGCAGTCGACCGTTTCACCGAGGACCGCAAGAGCGCCTTTTCGTGCGCGGTGCGGGAGCAGACCGGCAAGGCCACGCGCGGTCTCCTGCGAGAGATCACCGGGGCGGATTGCGATACGGTCGACGATCTCACGGCTTTGGCGCACAAGCTCTGGCCGGCACCGAAGGCGGCGGTCGTAACCTCGACCGACGACTATCCCTGGCTTCTCCACGCCGCGGCGTTTGCCGGCGCGACGGGAAGCGCCCTGTTGCTCGTCGCGGCGCCGGCGGCGCTGAGCCCGCACAGCGTGGAGGGCTGGAACCTGGAGACCCTCTACCTCGCCGCACCCGTCGCGACGGCGGCACCGCAGGCCGGCGGCCTGGCGGCGCACGTCATCACCGTCGAGCAGCCGGACGCCTTCACCACCGAGCTGCGCCGCCACCTCGGCCTCACACCCCCTTCGGCCGTGGTCATCGCCAACCCGAAGGACCGCGGCGGCATCTTCTCCCCCTCCTCGCTCTCCCTCCTCGCCCCGCTGCTCTGCGCGACGCACCGGGCGCCCCTCTTTCTCACCGACGACTCCGCTGCCGACGCCATCGAGCGCGGCGCCTCCGCCTGGATGGAGCGCAACGGCCTGCAACCGAAGTACGTCATCCTGGTCGGAGACGAGCTGGCGCTGCGCTCTCACCTCGTGCCGGATCCGGTGCTACAAGCCGGCGGCCCCGAAGCGCGCGGCGGCGGCACGCAAGTGCGGGTCGAGATCTTCTCCCAGATCCAGAGAGAGCAGCCGCAGGACTACGCGGTCGGCCGCGTAGTCGCCGAGGACGCCGCCCAGGCCAGCGCCACACTCGCCCGACAGCTGCACCGGCACCGTGGCACCGCGCACAGGCGTCCGGTCGTGGTGCTGTCGAACGCCGACCAGGTGTTCTCCCTCGGAGAGACCATCTCGCGCGCCACCGTGAGCGAGCTGCGCAACGTGGCGGTGCCCGTGCGCGCCTACTTCCGCGGCGAGGTCACGCCGGAAGCCATCCAGCAAGCCCTGCAGAGCACCGACCTGCTGATCTGGGAGGGGCATGCGCGCGACCTGACCCTGGAGGAGCGCGGCGGGATCAGCACCGACAGGACGCCCGAGACGGTCGTCCTGCAGGGCTGCTACACGCTCGACCGCTCCGATCCGTTCATCCTCATGCAGCACGGCACGGAGGCGATCGTCGCCACCAGCGCGGCGATCTACAGCTCCTCGGGCTCGGCCTTCGCCCACGCGCTCATCGACAGCCTGGTCTACGGGCACAACGATCTCGGAACGGCGGTGCGCGACGCGCGCAACTATCTGCTCGCCCTGACCCAGCTGAAGCGCAATCGCGAGCACGCGGAGTGGAACAAGACCTACCGCGCCGCGCTCGCCTTCGCACTGTGGGGCGACCCTACCCTGCGCCCCGACCTGGCGGCGAAGAAGCCGGTCCTCGCACCGGTGAAGTGGAAGCTCGACGACGGAGAGTTGAACCTGACGATTCCCCAGCGCCCGCTTCCCGCGTCCGCCGCCGGCCCCTACTACGCCGATCCGGTCCCGCGCGCCATGCTCGGCGGTCTCGTGCTGCACGAGACCGACGCCGAGAAACGCCGCCGTCTCAAGGCGCTCTTCTTCGCGACCCAGCCGCAGCCGACGCCGTCGACCGCCTGCGCCCCGTCGGCGGCGTGGGACGTCGTGTCGCTCTACGCGCCTCTGACGCGCACGCTGAGTGTCCTGGCCCGACCGGAGTGGGACCGCATGCCCGCCGCCGGCGAACGCGGAACGTTCTCCTTTCCCCTCGTTCCGCAGGGCGGAACGTGCCGCGACGTCGAGCTGCACGGCCCACCGGCACCAGGCTAGCCTTGCACGGGGTGAGCCCTGAGCTAGAGAAGGAGCATGGCGACAAGGCAGCGGGATCGGAACGCGGCAGACGAGCGGGCAACCCGGCCCCGCCGCCCACTGATGCGGTACTGGCGGGCCGTGGTGGTCGACACGCGCAACGGACGTCACCTCGATCTGGTCACACCGTTGCGCGCCGCCGATGGCCGCGATGCCGAGGCCGCGGCGGTCGCCATCGCCCGCCTGGCGGGCCGTGTCCCGGCGGCGGCGGACGCGGCGGCACAGGCCGAGCTCATCGACTGAGCCGCGGCTCTCTCAACCCGGCGTGCCGGCCGGCAGCGGCTCGTCGTCGACGGCGCGCTCGAGGCGCTCCGTGTCGTCCGGCGACAGGCTGAAGTACTTGGCGTCCGGATGGTGGAACACGAGCGCGCTCACCGATGCCTCGGGCTCCATCATGTACCCCTCGGTCAGACGCACACCGATGCTCTTCTCCACGTCGAGGACGCGGAAGAGCTGCTCCTGGTCCTCGAGCCGCGGGCAGGCGGGATAACCGAAGGACACTCGGATGCCGCGGTAGCGCACCTTGAACAGGTCCTTCAACGTGCCGTCCGGCGCGTCGGGAAAGCCCCACATCTCGCGGATCTTCTGGTGCAGCAGCTCGGCGAACGCCTCGGCGCCCTCGAGGGCGAGGATCTGCAGGACGTGCGACTTGAGGTACTCGCCCTCGTCCTTCCACTGGTCCGCCAGGGCGCGCACGCCCGGGCCGACGGTGGTGGAGAACAGGCACACGTAATCGGCCCGATCGCCGTTCGTCCCCCCGGGCAGCGTGTAGTCGGCGAGACAGAGCCCCTCGTTCACGGTCTGGCGCCCGAAGTGGAAGGACTCCAGAATGCGTGTTCCGTCCGGCGAGTAGAGGTGCAGCGTCTCCCCTTCGGAGCCGGCGCGGAAGAACTTGTACACCGCGTCGGCCGTGATGTCGGGGCGGCGCAGCATCACCTCCTCGACCCGCCTCACCTGGTCGCGTAGCTCGACGGCCTTCGCCTCGCCGCGGCTCAGCGCCTCCTCGAAGCGGCCCTTGAACCCGAGGTGGCGCGTGTAGAGCATCACCGGGTTGATGTACGAGAAGATCGCGTCCAGGTCGTAATCGCGCACGACGTGCAGCTTGAGGTCCGGTGGCACCGGAACGTCGTGGTCGCGGCGCACCTTCGCCTTCGCCACCGGCGCCGGCTTGGCGGCCGCCGCGCGCTTGTCCGCCTCCGTCCGCAGCGCCTCCGCCTCGTGCGTCAGCCGTCCCTCGAGCTCGGCCCGACGCGTCTCGTCCATGAGCTGGTTGGCGAGATCGAGGCCGGTCATCGCATCGCTCGCATAGGCCACCGGACCTTCGTACTCGGGCCCGATCTTGAGCCGCGTGAAGCGGTTCGACAGGGCGGCGCCGCCGACCAGGATGGGGCAGCGCACGCCGCCGGCCTTCAGGTCCTGCGCCGTCACCACCATCATCTGCGCCGACTTCACCAGCAGGCCGGACAGACCGATCGCATCGGGGCGGTGCTCGCGGTACGCCCGCAGCAGGTCCTCCGGCGGCACCTTGATCCCCAGATTGATCACCCGGAAGCCGTTGTTGCTGAGAATGATGTCGACCAGGTTCTTGCCGATGTCGTGCACGTCGCCCTTGACGGTGGCGAGCACGATCTTCCCCTTCGTCGAGCTCTCCGACTTCGCCATGTGCGGCTCGAGGTGGGAGACCGCCGCCTTCATCGCCTCGGCAGACTGCAGCACCTCGGCGACGATCATCTCGTTGGCGCCGAACAGGCGGCCGACCTCGTCCATGCCGGCCATCAGGGGGCCGTTGATGATCTCCAGCGGCCGGCGTTCCTTCAGGGCCTCGTCCAGATCGGCGTAGAGACCGTCCTTCGAGCCCTCGAGCACGTAGAGAGCGAGACGCTCGTCGAGCGGAAGCTCGCGGCGCTGCTCGACCGTGCGCTTCGGCGCCCTGTCGCGGAAGTGGTCGCTGAACGCCGCGATCGGGTCGTCGCCGCGCCACCAGATCAGGTCCTCCGCCAGGCGGCGCTCCTCTTCCGGAATCGAGGGGTAGCGCTCCAGCTTCTCGGAGTTGACGATCGCCATGTCGAGGCCGGCCTGGACGCAGTGGTAGAGGAACACCGAGTTCAACACCTCGCGTCCCGCCGTCGGCAGGCCGAACGATACGTTGGAGACGCCGAGGATCGTCTTGCGTGTCCGGCAGCGCCCGCTTGATCAGCCGGATGCCCTCGATGGTCTCCACCCCGGAGCCGATGTAGTTCTTGTCGCCGGTGCCGACGGGGAAGACCAGCGCGTCGAAGAAGATGTCCTCCGGCGCGACGCCGTACTTCTCGGTGAGCAGAGCGTACGAGCGCTCGGGCGATCGCCAGCTTGCGCTCGCGCGTGATGGCCTGCGCCTGCTGCTTGTCCTCGTCGATGCAGCCCACCACCAGCGCCGCCCCGAAGCGGCGCGCGATCGGCACCACGCGCTCGAAGCGCTCCTCGCCGTCCTCGAGGTTGATCGAGTTGATGATCGACTTGCCCTGCGTGCGGGTGAGCGCGTCCTCGATCACCGCCGCGTCGGTCGAATCGATCATGAGCGGGACCTTGACCTTCTTGGCCAGCATGTCGAGGAACGCGGCGACGTCGGCGCGCTCGTCGCGGTCGGGGTCCTGCAGGCAGACGTCGAGGACGTGCGCGCCGCGCCGCACCTGCAGGCGGCCGATCTCCGCCGCCTCCTCCACCTTGCCCTCGGCGACCAGCTGCTTGAACTTGCGGCTGCCGAGCACGTTCGTGCGCTCGCCGACGATCACCGGGCGCGTGTCCTGGTCGATGACCAGCGTATCGATGCCCGAGACCACCGAACGGCGCACCGCGGCGGGGCGGCGCGGCCGGTGGCGCGACGCCACCTCGGCGATGCGCCGGATGTGCTCGGCCGTGGTGCCGCAGCAGCCGCCGATGATGTTGATCCAGCCCTCGGCGCAGAAGCGCTCGATCTTGCCCGCCAGCATCGGCGGCAGCTCGTTGTAGTTGCCCTCCTCGTCGGGCAGGCCGGCGTTCGGAAAGCAGGAGATCGGGAAGCGCGAGATCTCCGCCAGGGTGCGCAGGTGGTCGGTCATGAAGTCGGGACCGGTGGCGCAGTTGAGGCCGATGGCGAAGAGATCGCGATGGGCCATGGAGACGTAGAGCGATTCGATCGCCTGTCCGGCGAGCATGGTGCCCATGGTCTCGATCGACACGGACAGAACCACGGGCAGCCGACGTCCGACGCGGGCGCAGCCGTCGTCGATGCCCAGCAGGGCGGCCTTGACGTTCAGCGTGTCCTGCTGCGTCTCCAGGAAGAGGACGTCCGCGCCCCCTTCCGCCAGGCCGACGGTCTGGTCGGCGTAGGCCGAGCGGACCTCGGCGAACGTAACGCCACCGGTGACCGAGATCGTCTTGGTTCCCGGCCCCATCGAGCCGGCGACGAAGCGGGGGCGATCCGCGGTCGACATCTCGTCCGCCACTTCTCGGGCGATGCGCGCCGCGGCGTGGTTGATCTCGTAGACCCTGTCCTGCAGGCCGTACTCGGCGAGCACGATGCGCGTGCCCCCGAAGCTGTCGGTCTCGATCAGGTCCGCCCCCGCCTCCAGGTAGCTGCGGTGAATGGCGGCGATGGCATCCGGACGGGTGAGCACCAGATTCTCGTTGCAGCCTTCCAGAGCCGCGCCGCCGAAGTCGTCGGCGCCGAGGTCCATCGTCTGGATGGCGGTTCCCATGGCCCCGTCGAGGACCAGGATGCGCTCCTCCAGGGCGCGGGACAGCGCTTCGAGACGTCTTTCGGCGTTCGACATGATCGTTTGATCCTTAGCCCATGCGGGCCATCATTTCCAAGCAGGGCCCCCTCAGCCTGAGCCTCAGCCCAGCCTCTGCCGCGAGAGTGACTTTCGGGCTGACGCTGACGCTCAGGCTCAGGCTGAGGCTGAGGCCGAGGGGGGCGCGGCCAGCACGTCGGCGAGGCGGCGGCGCGCCCATACCTGATGCTCCTCGCCCGCCAGCGCCTGCAGCGTCCGCTGCACGCGCTCGTCGGTGCCGCGCGGCACCTCGCCCGCGTCGTGCAGGGCGTCCAGTGCGCCGAGGTCGATCGCCGCCGGGATCCCGCGCCAGGACGTAGTCCTGCGGTTCCCCCTCCACCCGCACCAGCAGCCCGCCCGCCGCCAGGCGCGCACAGACGTCGGCGACGAGGTCCACCTCGACGCGCAGGCGGCGGCCGATCTGCCGCGGAACCGCGCCGCCGCCGGCGCCGTAGAAGCCGTCGGCAGCGCAGGCGAGGACCTGCAGGGCGACGGCGCGCCGGGAGACGGACCAGCGGGGCGCGGCCGAGGCCGTACCGAACTCGAAGACCGCGGCCAGCTCGGCGCCCGCCAGCACCACCGCCCAGCTGAAGTACAGCCACACCAGGGTCACCGGAAGCTGCGACAGGGCGCCGTAGATCGCGTTGTAGCGCGCCACCCCGATCTGCAGACTGACGTAGCCCCACTGCACCAGCTGCCACGCCGCGCCGGCGATCAAGGCGCCGAAGACCACCGCCGAGGCCTGCTGGCGGCGGTTCGGCATGACCGCGTAGATGATGGCGAGAGCGACGGCGTTGATGACGATCGGCGCCAGGCGGAGCGAGGACATCACCACATTCCCGATGTACTCGGTCTGCAGGATGGCCTTGAGGATGTGCTGCTCCTGCACCGAGGAGGTGATGGCGACGGCGGCGAGCAGGAGAAAGGGCGCCAGCATGACCACGCTCAGATAGTCCGTCGCCTTGCGCCACCAGCTGCGGCTCTGCTCGACGCGCCAGATCTGGTTGAAGCTCGCCTCGACGCTGCCGAGGACGCTGAGCACGGTCATCACCAGCGCCACCGCGCCCAGCGCCCCGAGCGTTTTGACATTGGTCCGGTCGATGAAGTGGATGATCTGCTCCGTGACGTCGGCGTTCAGCGCCAGGCGCGACAGCAGGAGAGGCTCCAGTCGCCTCTGCACGCCCAGCCCCTTGAGCACCGCGAACATGAGGGCGAACAGCGGCACCAGGGAAAGCAGCGTCGTGTAGGCGAGCGCCGAGGCCTGCAGCAGGCAGCGATCGCCGTAGAAGCGCCGCACCACGGTCGCGACGAAGTGCTGCGCTCGCTGCGCAGCGGTGCGGCTCACCGTCCACAGGTCCGACATCTCACTGCAGGACTTTGCACGACCGGACGCGTCTGCCAAGCGGCTCAGTGCAGGTTGTTGGTTGTTGGGCTGTTGGTTGTTCGCTGCTCGGGTCATTGACGGTTGCTCGTTACCCGTATACTCGTTCCGCGCCGCTCGTTACTCGTCACCCTTCACCCGTTCTCCGGTCACGCCGGTTGACGCCGCGCCGCGGACGGGGGATGGGAGAGCGGTATCGGGAGGGAGATGATGTCGCGTGTCGATCTGGGGTCGAAGTTTCTCGACGGCTCACTGGAGCACGGCGTCCTGCGCGTGGTGATCGACCGGCCGCAGCGGCGCAACGCCTGCACCATCGAGATGTATCACGGCATCAAGAAAGCGGCGGTGATCGCCGATGCCGACCCGAGCATCGACGCGCTCGTGCTCACCGGCAGCGGCGACGTCTTCTGCGTCGGCGGCGAGATGGGCGGCCAGCACGAGGGCGCCGCGCCCCTCGACCGCGGGACGGATGGCGTCGATCTGCTGCCCTTCCGGCAGCTCGAGACGACCTCGAAGATCGTGGTCGCCGCCGTCAACGGCCTCTGTCAGGGCGGCGGGCTCAACATGCTCCTGTGCAGCGACATCGGCCTGGCCTCCGAGCGAGCGACGTTCCGCGCCCCGGAGCTGCTGCGCGGCGTCGCCGACGCCTTCCTCCCCGCCCGCCTGCCCGCCCGCGTCGGCCTAGCCTGGGCCAAGTACCTGCTGTTCACCGCGGCGGTGATCGACGCCGCCGAGGCGGAGCGCATCGGACTGGTCGCCCGCGTGGTGCCGCACGGCGAGCTCCCCGATCACCTCGACTGGGTACTCGAGCAGATCCGGCTCTGCGGGCCGGCCGCCCGCGCCGCGGTCAAGCGCGACATGAACCGCCGCCTGCCTCCCTTCGACATGGCGATGTTCGGCACCTCGCTGCGCTCCGCGGAGACAGTGGAGGGCTTCCGGGCGTTCTTGGAGAAGCGCCCGCCGCGCTGGCCGCGCTGAGGGACGGCTGTGGGTTGTCAGTAATCCGGGTTCCCAACAGCCAACAGCCTAGCCTGAAACTCGCCCGGGGTGTGCCGGGTTCGTAGGCAAAGGCTGGGGCTCGGGCTGAGGCTGGGAATCGATCCCAAAGACCGCGCGAAGCGCGCACCGTCCTCAGCCCGAGCCTGAGCCTCAGCCTGTTCCGGAAGTCCGTGTGTTCCTCGGTTCGAATGATCTGGCGCAGCCCGGGGCAACACTGACAACCAACAGCCTGGGGGCTGTTGGGCGGCGGGACCTACTTCTTCTGCTCCATCGGCTCGCCGCAGCACTTCAAGGCGCCCTGGCCGGCCTTGGTGACGATCACCTGCGAGCCGCACTTCTGACAGATGTACATCTTCCCGAGCTGATTGCTCATCTTCCTCCCTTTCCCTGCGTCCAGCGCGCGGCTCAGCGGCCGCGAAAGCGCGGCCGCCGCCGTTCGCGGAAGGCGCGCACACCCTCGCGGCGGTCCGCCGTGGTCTGCAATAGCACGTACAGATCCTGCTCCAACCGCAGGCCCTGCTCCAGAGTGAGATCGAGCCCCTTCGCCACCGCTTCCTTGCCCAGGCGCAGGGCGATCGGCCCCTTCTCGTGCAGGGCGGCGACCTCGGCGCGCACCGCCGCGGCGAAGCCGCCCTTCGCCGCGACCCGCGACACCAGGCCGATGCGCTCGGCCTCGCGGGCGCCGACGCGCCGTCCCGAGAGCAGCAGATCCAGGGCGCGCAGGCGTCCGATCAGGCGCGGCAGCCGCTGCGTGGCGCCGTGCCGGGGCAGCCGCCCGCTCGCCACCTGCGGAAGCATCAGACCGGCGCCCGGCGCCGCCAGACGCAGGTCGCAGGCGAGCGCCAGCTCGCAGCCCTCCGCCACCGCGTCGCCGTTGAGAACCGCCAGAACGGGACAGGTGAGTCGCGCGACGGCCTCGACCCAGTCGTGGCGCGGCGATTCCCACGCCCCATCGTTCTCGACGCCGAGGCAGAACGCGGATCCGCTTCCGCTCACCACGGCGAAGGCGACCCGATCGTCGAGCTCGATCTCCTCGGCCGCCGCGCACAGCGCCTGTGCCGCCGCCAGGTCGACGCGGTTGCCGCGCCCGGCGCGCGCCAGCGTGATCCGGGCAACGCCGTCCTCGACCGACCACCGGACCCCTGCCGCGGCGTGCGTCACGTCTCTCGACCGGCCGCGAACCGCGCGCGCAGATCCTTCTTCAGGATCTTGCCCATCTGATTCTTCGGCAGCCCTTCGACGAAGTGGAAGACCTCCGGCTTTTTGAAGCTCGAGAGGCGCTGGCGACAGAACTCGGACAGCTCCTCCTCGCTCAGCGTCGCGCCGGGGCGCGCCACGACCACCGCCGCGACCCGCTGGCCCCACTCGACGTCGGGCGTGCCGATCACCGCCGCCTCCTCGACGCCGCTGTGCGAGTAGAGAACCGCTTCCACCTCGGCCGGCGAGATGTTCTCGCCGCCGCGAATGATCATGTCGTCCTTGCGTCCAGCGAGGAAGATGTAACCGTCCGCATCGATCCACCCCATGTCTCGCGTCGGCAGCCATCCGTCGTGCGCCGGCGAGCTCACCGTGCCGCCGCCGCCCGCGTACCCCTTCATCGTGCGCGGGGTGAACACCCACAGCTCGCCGACCTGCCCGGCGGACAGCTCGCGACCTTCCTCGTCGACGACCTTGACCTGCACGTCGGGAAGCGGCCTGCCGATCGACACCAGGCGCTTCAGATTGCGCTCCACCTCCTCGGCGCTGCCGTGCAGCCGGTGGTCCTCCGGCCCGAGCACGGTCAGGGTCGAGGTCGTCTCCGTCTGCCCAAAGGCGTTCACGAAGCCGACACCGGCGGGGAACATCTCGATGGCGCGCCGGATGACCGGAAAGGGCATGGCGGCACCCCCGTAAGAGAGGTTCTGCAGGCTGCTCAGGTCGTAGCGCGCGAAATCGGGATGGTCGATCAGCTGCTTCATCATGGTCGGCACGACGAAGGCGTGCGTGACGCGCTCCTTCTCCACCGCCTCCAGCCACGCCCGGGGCTCGAACTGGCGCAGGATCACCAGCTTTCGGCCGGTGAACAGGGTGCTCATGATGTTGGTGGCGCCGGCGATGTGGTACAGCGGCGCGGAGAGCAGAGCCGCGCCGCGCGGCGTGCCGTCCGCCAGCTCGACGTTGCCGCACACGTAAGCGGTGAAGTCGTTGTGCGTGAGCATCACGCCCTTCGGCTGCGAAGTCGTGCCGCTCGTGTACATCAGGATCGTCGTGTCGTCGTCCTCGATCTCCGTTTCCTCGAAGTCCGATCCGGCGGCGGTCAGCTCGTCCAGCGCCACCATCCCCGGGTGGCGTTCCTCGAGAGAGACGTACGCCCGCACCGACGGCAGGCGCGGCCGCAGCTGCTCGACCGCGTCGACGTAGCGGTCGCCCACCAGCAGCGCCACGATGCCCGCACTGCCGATCATGTACTCCAGCTCGGGCAGCTTGGCCCGGTAGTTGAGAGGTACGAACACGGCGCCGATAGCCGCCACCGCGAAGTAGGCGGCGACGTAGTCGTCCGAGTTGGTCTGCAGGGCGCCCACCCGGTCGCCGCGCGCCACGCCGCGGCGGCGCAGCCCGCTGCCGAGGCGCTGGATGCGTTCCCACAGCTCTCCATAGGTGTGGCGCCGCCCCTCGAAGACCAGGATCTCCTGCTCCGGGAACATCAGGGCGGGAATGCTGACGAAGTTCGACGTGTTCAAGTGGGCCCCCCTCCTTCACGCGCAACCGCGCGGCTCGAGCGCGGCGGCGAGCCGGCGCTCGCACGCCAGGCCGGCGTCGACGTCCATTTCCAGCCCGTCGCCAACGGCGCGCTTCAGCGCCGCGACCAGCGCCGGATCGAGCCCCGCCACGCGCCGTGCCCAGGCGCGAGCCGCCCCGCGCAGCCGCGCCGGCGCCACCACCCGGGCGACGATGCCCAACCGCCGCGCCTCCCCGGCGTCGAGCCACCGACCCGTCAGCACCAGATCCGCCGCGCGCCCGGCGCCGATCAGGCGAGGCAGGGTCTGCGTCCCGCCCACTCCCGGGATCATGCCGAGCCCGGTCTCGGGAAGCCGGAAGCGCGCGTCGCGAGCGGCGATGCAGTGATCGCAGAGAAGCGCCATCTCGAACCCGCCGCCGACGACGAACCCGTGCACGGCGGCGACGGTGATCTTCGGCAGCGACGAGAGGACGCCCCAGACGTCGCGGCGCCAGCGCGTCGAGCGCGCCGCGTACGGCGAAGGCGCGCTGCCGAACTCGCGCAGGTCCCCGCCGCTACCGAAGGCGGGCCCGTTGCCGCGCAGCACCATCACCCGTACCTCCGGGTCGTCGCGCACCGCGAGCAAGGCCTCGTACAGGGCGTCGCGCATCTCGATTCCGTAAGCGTTCAACACGCGCGGCCGATTGAGGCTCACCACCGCCACCCGGCCACCGTCCTCCTTGTGCAGCAGGACGGCGGGCTCTTGGCAGGCTCCGGCAACCGGTCGGCTGCTCATCGAGTTCACCGCTGGGGGATCGGGCGTTGGCGAAGCGGGCGAGAGGCGCGCCCGACTCAGTCGCTCGACGGCAGCGGCTTCGCTTCCTTCACCTTCATCTCGTTCTCGCAGCAGCTCACCGCCCCGGGGCCCGGCTTGTTGCACAGGACCTCGGTCCCGCAACTCTCGCACACGTAGCGCTTTCCGAGTTGATTCGGCATTCTCGTCTCCTGCTCTCATGGATTGGTCGCCAGCGGCGGCCGCCGCGCACACTTGCGGCGAATCCGAGCGACGCGGGCGCGCTCCTCTACGACCCCTGTGGAGGATGGTCGAACGGAAGGCCCGACACGGTGGCGCCGGCCTCCCCCCCGGCCCAACGGACGCGCAGCGCCGTGCCCGGTTCCAGATGCTCGCGCCGCACGTAGCCGAGGGCGATCCCGCGTTCGAAGAGCTCGGAGCGCACCGCGCTGGTCACGCGGCCCACCTCCTTGTCGCCCGCCACCAGCACCGCCCCGGGTGGCGGAACCTCCGCACCCTCGATCGCGAGGCCCGCCAGCTTGCGGTTGACGCGCCCCCGCGCGGCGATGCGCTCGACCACCTCCTGCCCCAGGTAGCATCCCTTGCTGAAGCTCAGCGCCCGCTCCAGACCTGCCTCGATCACCAGCACGTCCTCGTCCATGTCGACGCCCGCCCACGGGATGCCGGCCTCGACGCGCAGCACTTCGAGCGCCTGCATGCCGAGCGGAATCGCACCGGCCACGCAGCAGGCGTCGAAGAGAGCCGCCGCGATCTCCGAGCTGCCACACAGCAGAAAACCCTGCCCGCCGACCTCCGAGCAGCAAACGACGCGCAGCGGCGAGGCGTGGAACTCGCTGCGCTCGTGGTCGAGCGCCTGCGTGACCGCGACGGACATGCCCAGAACTTCGCTCAGCATGTCGCGCGCCAGTGGCCCCTCGAGGCCGAGGAGCACGGCCTCGCCAGGCGGCGGCTCCAGCTCGACGTCGTCGGCGACCAGGAAGCGCTCCAGCCCGGCGCGCAGGAGATCGCGCCGCGGGGCGAGCACGTCGAGCAGCAGGCGGTCCGCGTCGGCGTAGACGCGCAGGTCCGACACGACACGACCCTGCTCGGTGAGGAACGAGGCGTAGATGCCGGCGCCGGGGACGAGCGACTTCACGTCGTTCGAAAGCATCCCCTGCAGGAACGACACGCGGTCCTCGCCCGTCGCCGCCAGCAGCTCGCGAAAGCCGGCGACGAAGACGGCGCAGCCCTCGCGCGCCGCCCGCCACTCGCGCCCCGGGTCTCCGAAGTGAAGCGGCAGCGAGCGCCCCAGCACCGCGTCGACGACGCCGCCGCGGGCGCGCACCGCGTGTTCTAGCTCGCTGGTCATGTGCCGTCCGAACCCGATCCCTAACAAAAAGGGCGGCAGGAAAAAAGTTCGCAATCTTCAGGACGAAGGCGCCTCGCGGTCGAGGAGCCGTTGCCACGGATCGGTCTGCTCCGCCACCAGAGCCCGGATCTCCGCCGCCGTCGTCAAGAGCAGGGCCCGCTCCGCCAGGCTCCGACAGAGCCGCACGTCGGTCTGCCGCACGTTGTAGCGAACCTTCGGCAGCCGCTTGGAGCTCATGCTGAACACGCGCAGGCCGAGGCCGAGGAGGAGACCGCTGAGACCGGTCGTGCCGGCCATTTCACCGCACAGCCCGACCTCCTTGCCCGCGGCCGCCGCCGCCCGCACCACCGCGTCGATGGCGCGGATCAGGCTGGGCTCGAAGCTGCTCTCCTCGTCGCGGTCTTCGTGCCACTGCCCGGAGAAGAGGTATCGGAGCAGGTCGTTGCTGCCGATCGACACGAAGTCGGAAGCCCGGCAGATCTCGGCCGCCATCAATATCGCGGGAGGCGTCTCGATCATGGCACCGATCGGGGGCGGCGCCTCGATCCTCTCGCCCTCGCTGCGCAGCTGCTCGCACACCTCGTCGACCAGGCCGCGCGCCCGGCTCACCTCGTCCATGCCGGTGACCATCGGCAGCAGGATGCGCAGGTTCCCGTACCGCGAAGCGCGCACGACGGCGCGGATCTGGGGAACCAGCAGCTCGGGATGGCGCAGCGCGTAGTGGATGCCGCGCTCGGTGATCGCGGCGTGCGCCATCGGCAGCTCGTCGGCGATCGGGATGATCTTGTCCGGACCGAGGTCGAGGGTACGGATGATCACCGGCCGCTCGCCGAAGATCTCCCCGATGCGCCGGTACGCCTCGTACTGCTCGTCCTCCGACGCCTGGCCTCCGTGCGCCAGGTAGAGGAACTCGGTGCGCAGAAGACCGACGCCGTGCGCGCCCGCCGAGTGGGCCACCTCGGCGTCCTGCACTCCGGCGACGTTGGCGAGCAGATGCACCGTCTGCCCGTCCAGGGTCACGGATACGGCCGGCGCCGAGTCCCGCACCTCGGAGATCGAAGCCTCGTACTGGCGGGCCCGGCGCGTGTACGCATCGCGCTGGCCCCCCTCCGGTCGGACGACGACGCTTCCGCTCAGACCATCGACGACGACCGGATCTCCCGTCCGGCAGGCGGCGAGGATGCCGCGAATCTGCGCCACGGCCGGAATTCCGAGACCGCGCGCCAGAATCGCCGCGTGCGAGTTCTCGCTGCCGCGCTCGGTCACCATCGCCATCACCTTGGCGCGATCGAGGAAGATCGTATCGGAAGGCAGGAGTCGCTCCGCCACGATCACGACTCCGGAAGGCACGCGCGCCAGCGGGTGATGCGTCCGGTCCGCCAGATGGCGCAGGAGGCGGGCCCCGATGTCGTGCACGTCGACGGCGCGCTCGCGCATATACGGATCGGAGACGGCGGCGAACTCGCCCTCGATCTTTTCCACGACATCGACTACGGAGGCATCCGCCGAGCCTCCCTTCTGCAGGCTCTCCCCGATGCGGCGGACGAAGTCGGGATCCTGCAGCATGAGGAACTGCGCGTGCATGATGTGGGCCGCATCGCGGCCGTAGTCCTCCTGGAGGCGGCGCCGCAGGGCCTCCATTTCCCGCCGGGTGGCCGCCAGCGCCCGCTCGAGCCGCCCCTGCTCGCGTTCGGCCCCCTCGCTCTCCGTGGCGGCCGCCGTCGAGAACAGATCCTCGGTGCCCCGGTAGACGAGAGCCGGCCCTTGCCCGAAGCCGGGCGAAACCGCCAATCCCCGAAACTCTCGCGTCATATCCGGGCAAAGCCCTCAGACCGAAACCAGGATGTCCGCCCCTTCTACCTTGACCTCGAACCGGTCGACGCAGGCGTCCGGGTCGTCCGGAGACTTGCCGCACGTCACGTCGTAGGTCCAGCCGTGCCAGGGACAGGTAACCACCGTCCCGTCCAGCTCGCCTTCGGAGAGAGGACCGCCTTGATGCTCGCAGACGTTGTCGATGGCGTAGAACAACCCGGCGCAGTTGAACACCGCCACCTGCCGCCCGTTGACCTCGAACATCCGCCCCTCGCCGTTGGGAATGTCTCCGCTGCTCGCCACTCGCACGAACTCCGCCATCCTTCCCCCCTCGGCCCGCCCCGGGCCCGACTCCCTACCCGCCGTAGAACGTCTTCTCCCCGAGATCCTTCAGCCACAAAGTGGCATCGTCGGGTCGCCCTTCCGGCGCCTTGGCCACGCCGGCCTCGACCACCTCGCCGACGAACAGCGAGTGGTCGCCCCGCTCGACCGTATCGACCAGGCGACACTCGACGTACGCCGGCGCCGCGTTGAGGATCGGCGCGCCGGTGGCTCCGTTGCGAAACGGCTCGCCGCCGATCGTGCGTCCGTCGCGTTCGTGCGACTTGAAGAAGTTGAAGGCCAGGGATTGCTGTCCCTTGCCGAGGGTGTTGAGGGCGAACGCGCCTGCGTCCTTGATGATGGCGTGCGCGCCGGAGTCTTTCTTCACCCCCACCGCGACCAGGGGCGGATCGAAGGAGGCCTGGGTGACCCAGTTGATCGTCGCCGCCGCCACCTTGCCGTCCTTGCCCTCGGCGGTGAGCACGTACAGCCCGTACGGAATCATGCGCAGTGCGGTCTTCTTGGCATTCGGATCCATGCGTTCCTCCTGTGCTGTTGGAGCCCTTCCGCCTCAGGCATATTTGGAAGCCGGGGCGCCCGCAACCCCGGAGGACAGGTCGATACACGGCGCGCCCTGGTGTAAAGTGCGGGTTGTTGGTTGTCGGGTTGTTGGTGCTTGGACATCCGACCCAACAACCCAACAACTCGGCGGGGCGGGTGGGGGATTGGGCAGAGCATGACCAATACCGAGATCGCCAAGGTTCTGCGCGAGATGTCGATCTTTCTCGACATGACCTCGGTGCCGTTCAAGCCCCGCGCCTACGAGAAGGCCGCCTACGCGGTGGAGTCGCTGGATCGTCCGGTCGCGGAGCTGTACGCGCAGGGCGGCCTCCAGGCGCTGGGCTCGATCCCCAGCGTCGGCAAGGGGATCGCCGAGCGCATCGAAGAGCTGCTGCGCACCGGCAAGTGCCGGGACCACGAAAAGCTGCGCCGCGCCACCCCGGTCGACGTCGTCGAGCTCACTGCCATCGAGGGCCTCGGTCCCAAGATGGTGAAGGTGCTCTACGACGAGCTCGGCGTCCGCACGGTCGCGGATCTCGAGCGCGCCGCGCGGGCGGGCCGCATTCGCGCACTGCCCCATTTCGGAGAGAAGAGCGAACAGAAGATCATCCGGGGCATCGGCTTCCTCGAGCAGGGCGGCGACCGGCGCCCGCTCGGCCAGGTCCTCGATCTCGCCCGCGAGATCGAGGAGCGGCTGCGCCGGATCGCGGGTGTCGAGCAGGTGGCGATCGCGGGCTCCATCCGCCGCCGCCGGGAGACGATCGGCGACGCCGACTTCCTGGTCGTGTCGCGGCGGTCCGCGCGGGTGATGGACGGCTTCGTCGGCATGCCAGAGGTGGCGCACGTGCACGGCAAGGGCAGCACCAAGAGCTCGGTGCGGCTCGCCAACGGCATGGACGCCGACCTGCGGGTCGTGCCGGCGCGCAGCTTCGGCGCCGCGCTCGCCTACTTCACCGGCAGCAAGGACCACAACGTCGCCCTGCGCCGGATCGCGCAGGAGCGCGGCTGGAAGCTCAACGAGTACGGCGTCTTCGACGGCGACCGCGCCATCGCCGGCGAGACGGAAGAGGAGGTCTACGCGGCTCTCGGCCTGCAGTGGGTACCGCCCGAGATGCGCGAGAACACCGGCGAGATCGAGCTGGCGCGGCACGGGCGCCTGCCGAAGCTGATCGAGCACGGTGCGCTGCGCGGCGACCTGCAGATCCAGACGACGTGGACCGACGGCGCCAACTCGCTGCGGGAGATGGTCGAGGCCGGCCGCCGTCTCGGCCTCGAGTACATGGCGATCACCGATCACACGCGCGGGCTGGCGATGACCGGCGGCTCCGACGAGAAGCAGCTGCTCGAGCAGATCGCCGCCGTCCGCGAGCTCGACCGCAAGCTGCGCGGCTTTCGCCTCCTGGCCGGCGCCGAGGTGAACATCGACCGCGACGGCGGCCTCGACATCGCCGACGAGGTGCTGGCGCAGCTCGACGTCGTCGGCGTCGCGGTGCACTCTCATTTCCACCTCTCGCGCCAGGAGCAGACGCGGCGGATCGTTCGCGCCATGGAAAGCCCGCACGCCGACATCCTGTTCCATCCGACCGGCCGGATCCTGATGAAGCGCGAGGCCTACGAGGTCGACATCGACGCCGTCATCGCCGCGGCCAAACGCACCGGGACGGTGCTGGAGATCGACGCTCTCCCGGATCGCCTCGACCTGAAGGACGAGCACGTGCGCAAGGCCGTCGGCGCGGGCGTGCGGCTGACCATCGACTCCGACGCCCACCACGTCAACCACCTGCGCTACCCCGACGACTTCGGCATCGCGGTCGCGCGGCGCGGCTGGGCGAGCGCGGCGGACGTGATCAACACCCTGCCGGTGGAGCGCTTCCTCGCCTGCCTCAAGGACGGCCGACGCGCCGGTAAGCGGCAGCCGACGGGCCGAGGGCGGGCGCCGAAGGGCCGCGCAAAGCCGCGCGCCGGAGAGGCGCGGCCGCGCCGCGTCAGATGAAGTCGGCGAGCGAGGCGAGCTGCTCCACCCACTGCTCGGGAAGGAAGCTCACCGTGCCGCCGAACTGCTTGGTGTAGAGGACGATCTTCGCCGTCTCCTCGAGCAGCATGGCGCGCGTCGCCGCCTTGCGCAGGTTCGGACCGACGGTCATCAGGCCGTGGTTCTGCAGGATCGCGCCGCGGCTCTTCTTCAGCGCCTCCCCCACAGCATCGGCGAGCTCCTTCGACCCCGGCATGTACCAGGGCACGGTCACCGTGTCGCGCAGGAAGACGGCATCCGTGTTGATCGGCGGAAAGGTCTGGTTGCAGATGCCGAACGCGGTGGCGATGGGGGCGTGCGTGTGCACGGCCCCGGTGGTCCCGGGGCGGACCCGGTACGCTTCGGCGTGCATCTGGTACTCGACCGACGGCATCCGCGTCCCTTCGATCACCGTTCCATCGGGCTTGACGTGGACGAGGTCCTGCTCGTGCAGATCGCCCTTGTACATCTGGCTGGGCGTGATCCACAGCGTCTCGCCGTCGCTCGACAGGGCGCTGATGTTGCCGCCGGTGGCGGTGAGCAGTCCCATCGAGAAGAGCTCGTTGGTGATCTGGATGATCTGTTGCTTGGCCTCCGCATCGGTCAGCATTTCCCGTTTCCTCCCTCGCCGTCCGCGCTCTCCGTCACCGGCCACTCGCAACCGCACCGAGCCGAGCAACGGCGACCCACGAATAGTACGCTGGCACGGCGCGATTCAACGGTGGATTGGCGGCGCGCGCCTCACCGGCTCGCGGCGTCGAAGCGGATGCGCACCGCGCGCCGCTTGCCGACCTCGACGACGAGCTCGCCGCGCTCGCCGCGCTCGAACTCCTCGGTCTCGACCGTGCTGCCGTCGACCCGTACGCCGCGCTGCTTGATCAGCCGCCGCGCTTCCGAGTTCGACTGCACGAGGCCCGCGTCGCGCAGCAGCGACGGTAGCCGCACGATGGTCTCGTCGACCGGCCGGCGGATCTCGGGCAAGGCGGCGACGTCGAGCTGGCCCTGTTGAAATCGGGTCTCGAAGGCCGCGCGCGCCTGCGCCGCCGCGGCGGCGCCGTGGAAGCGCGCTGCCAGCGTCTCGCCCAGCCGTTTCTTGGCCTCCATCGGGTGCAGCTCGCCGGAGGAAACCGCGCTCCGCAGGTGCTGCGTGTCCTCTTCGGTGAGGAGCTCGTAGTAGCGCAGCATGAGCTCGTCGGAAATCGACATGAGCTTGCCGAAGATCTCCTCGGGCGGCTCGGCGACACCGATATAGTTGCCGAGCGACTTGCTCATCTTCTGGGTTCCGTCGGTTCCCTCGAGAAGCGGCAGGATGACCGCCACCTGCGGCGCCTGGCCGGCCTCCTTCTGCAGATGGCGGCCGAGCAGGATATTGAACGTCTGATCGGTGCCGCCGAGCTCGACGTCGGCGCGCACCTCGACCGAGTCGTGCGCCTGCATCAGCGGGTAGAGGAACTCGTGCACGCCGATCGGCGCGCCTTCCCGATAGCGCTGGGCGAAGTCGTCCCTCTCCAGCATGCGGGCCACGGTGGTTTTGGCGCCGAGCCGGATGACGTCCTCGAAGCAAAGCGCCGCGAACCACTCGCCGTTGAAGTGCACCTCGACCCGGTCGCGGTCGAGCACCTTGAAGACCTGCTCCTGGTAGGTGCGCGCCGCCTCTCGGACCGCCTCCCGGTCGAGCTGCGGGCGGGTCGAGGAGCGCCCGCTCGGATCGCCGATCAGGGCCGTGAAGTCGCCGATGATCAGCACCGCCAGGTGTCCGAGATCCTGGAACTGGCGCAGCTTGGTCAGAGCCACGGTGTGTCCCAGGTGAATGTCCGGCGCGGTGGGATCGACGCCCAGCTTGACGCGCAGCGGGCGCCCCTCCTTCAGCTTCGCGGCCAGCTCGTCGGCGGGAATGATGCCGGCCGTGCCCCGCGCAATGCGCTCGATCTGCTCCTCGACCGGTCTCATGTGCGATCCACGTACTCCTGCAGGCGCTTGATCCCGGTGGCGCGCCCGCTGTCGGGATCGACGGTGACGACCGCGCCCTGCACCACCACGGCGCCGCTGGCCACCTCGAACTTGGTCGGCATGTGGGTCCAGAAGCGGCGGATGGCCAGCTCCGGCTTCACCCCGATGACGGAGTGGACCGGCCCGCACATGCCGGCGTCGCTGAGGAAGGCGGTTCCCTGCGGCAGGACGCGTTCGTCGGCGGTCTGGACGTGGGTATGGCTGCCGACGACGGCGCTGACCCGACCGTCGAGGAACCAGCCCATCGCTCCCTTCTCCGAGCTCGCCTCGCCGTGCATGTCGACGAAGACCACCGGGGCGTCCCCCGGCAGCTGCGCCAGCAGGGCGTCGACGGCGCGGAAGGGACAGTCGACCGCGTCCATGAACACCCGCCCGATCAGGTTGATCACGGTCACCGGAACGCCGCCCGGCGTCGAGAAGCGGCCCCAGCCGCGGCCCGGCGTGCCGTCGGGAAAGTTCATCGGGCGCAGCAGGCGCTCCTCCTTCTCGATGAAGTCGACGATCTCCTTGCGGCGCCAGATGTGGTTTCCGGAGGTGAGGACGTCGACGCCGGCGGCCAGCAACTCCCGCGCCCCTTCGGGATCGACGCCGGCGCCGCCCGAGATGTTCTCGCAGTTGGCGATCACGAAGTCGACCTGCTCGCGATGGATGAGTCCGGGGACGAGCCCGCGCAGCGCGAGCCGTCCCGGCTTCCCCACCACGTCGCCGAGAAAGAGGAGCTTCATCGCGTCAGCCCTTCGGGCGCCCGGCCGCGCAACGGCCGGGCGCCCGCCCGGAAGGCGTCTTCGACCACTAGCGGGCGAACTCCGAGGTGCGGATCTCGCGGATCACGGTCACCTTGATCTGCCCCGGGTAGGTCATCTCGCTCTCGATCTTGCGGGCCACCTCGTGGGCCAGCATGCTCGCCTCGTCGTCGTTCACGGCACGCGGTTGGACGATGATGCGCACCTCGCGCCCCGCCTGGACGGCGAAGCATTTTTCGACCCCCTTGAAGGAAGTGCTGATGCGCTCGAGGTCCTCGAGGCGCCTGACGTAGCTCTCCAGCATCTCGCGGCGCGCCCCGGGCCGCGCTCCCGACAGCGCGTCGGCGGCGTCGACCAGCGGCGCCAGGATCGTCTCCGCCTTCACCTCCTCGTGATGCGCGGCAATGGCGTTCACCACCTTGGCCGACTCCCCGTACTTGCGCGCGATGTCGGCGCCGATGATCGCGTGCGAGCCCTCGACCTCGTGCGTCAGCGCCTTGCCGATGTCGTGCAGGAGCGCCGCGCGTCGCGCCTGCTTCTCGTTCAGCCCCAGCTCCGCGGCCATGACGCCGCAGATGAACGCCGCCTCGATCGAGTGCATGAGGACGTTCTGGGCGTAGCTGTACCGGTACTGCAACATGCCGAGGAGCTTGACGATCTCCGGGTGCACGCCGTGGATACCGACCTCGAAGATCGCCTTCTGGCCGGCCTCGCGCACGTTCTCCTCGATCGTCTCCTCCGCCTTGCGCACCACCTCCTCGATGCGGCCGGGGTGGATGCGGCCGTCCGAGATCAGGCGCTCCAGGGCGACGCGGGCGATCTGGCGCCGGATCGGGTTGTGGCAGGAGATCACCACCGCTTCCGGCGTATCGTCGATGATCAGATCGACGCCGGTGGCCGCCTCGAGGGCGCGGATGTTCCTGCCTTCGCGGCCGATGATGCGGCCCTTCATGTCGTCGCTCGGCAGGTGCACGACCGAGACCGTGCGCTCGGCGACGAAATCGCCGGCGAGCCGCTCGATGGCGATGGCGACGACCTTCTTGGCCCTGCGCTCGGCTTCCTCGCGCGCCTCCTGCTCGACCAGACGAACGTGCTTGGCGGCCTCGTGCTTGGCCTCGTCGACCATCGACTGCATGAGGTTGCGTCGCGCTTCCTCGCGCGTCAGGCTCGCCGTCTGCTCGAGTTGCCGGCGTGTCGCCTCGACCAGCTGCCCGACCTCGGCCTCCTTCTCGCCCAGCCCCTTCTCGCGGTCCTTCAGCGACTGCTCGGTGCGCTTGAAGTCGTTTTCGCGCTTCTCGATCTGCTCGGCGCGCTTGTCCAGCACCTCCTCGCGCGCCGCGATTCGCTTCTCCGCCTGCAGGATCTCCTTCCGCTCCTCCTTGACCTCCTGATCGAACTCCGTCTTTGCCTGAAGAACCGCCTCCTTGCCCCTGAGCTCTGCCTCTTTGCGGACCGCCTCCGCCTCGGTTCGCGCTTCCGCGATCACTCGCTGCGCGGTCTCACGCGCCGCGCGGCCGACTCCTTCATTCCGTTGCCGTCTCGCGTAGTCGAGCACCCAGGCCAGGACGACGGCCAGCCCGACGCTCATCAGAATCATCCACAGATAGGTCATCACACGTCGTGTCCTCCTTTCTCACCGGGGACGTTTCCCCGCTCCGGCAGCACACCAGGCCCTGCTCCGTGATCACGTAGTGGACGCGGACGTCCCACGGATCCTCGGGCAGCGCGGCGCGCTGCTGGAAGGCGTATCCGAGACCCACCAGGGTCGCCGACCCCGGTGTTTCCCGGAGGGTACGGTCGTAGTGACCGCCGCCGCGCCCCAGCCGGCGCCCGGTCGCATCCCAGGCCAGCAGGGGCAGGAGGACGATCACTTTCGCCTGGTCCCGTACCTCGTAAGGTTCGCCGGTCGGCTCCGGAATGCCGAACGGCCCTGCTCGCAGGACCATCCCGGCCGTGTACTCGGCGAAGGTCATCCGCCGATCGACCAGCCGCGGCAGGAAGACTCGCTTTCCCGCCGCCAGGCCGTCGTCGATCAACGGCGCCGTCGGAATCTCGTTGTCAGACGGGACGTAGGCTACGACCAGGCGCGCGTCGCGATAGGGAGCAAAGCCCCGCAGACGCCGCAACACCGCCTCCCCCGCCGCCGCGATGGCGGCGGCGGGCAGGGCCCGTCGCCGTCGCCGCATGAGCTGCCGAATCGTGTACTTCGTGCCGTCCATCTCGTCCGTCGACCAGATCGGCACGAGCGCCGGCAGTCGGTGTCAGGTTGAAAGGTCCGAAAGCACCACGTGGAGTTTGGGGGGCCACGGCCCGATCGGTTGGCGGTCAAGCTCCGCCGAGCACACCGTCGAACTCATCCTGTATCTGTTGGTTCCAAGCACCCCGAGCACTCGTTGGTTCGTCCGAAAAATCGCCTTCCCCACCTCCGTCACCTCACCGATCTGCCAACCCGGGACGCGATCCGGCTCCCCCGACCGCCCGCCCGGGTCCTCCGCCCGTTCCGAAAAAAAGTCTCCTCCTCGCCCGCCACGCCTCACTCTTCACGCGAGTCGAGGCGCTCCGTCAGGCGATCGATCGCTCGTTCGATTTCCATCAAATCCTGCTGCAGTTTCTGATATTCGCTCGCAATATTCAATGCCGTCATCACGGCGGCGGTAAAAGAGGACGATACCTTGCCGCCCGCCATGACATCGCGCATCTTCTCGTCCACGTAGCCGGCCACGCGGCGCAAGTGCTCCGCCCCGTCCTCGCTGGTAACGGAGAACACCTGTCCCATGATCTCGACCTGCACCGGTTCCCGCATTACAGCTCAAGTAATGTGCAACCCGTCGAGCCGCCCGAGGATGCGCTCCACCCTCGCCTTCATCTCCGCCCGCTCCTTCTCGTACTGCCGCACCTGCTCGCTCATCTCCTCGATACGGGCCCGGGCCTCGATCAGCTGCTCCTGAAGCTGGTCGCGCTGGGCACATACGGAGCTGTGGCGGCTCAACACGTCGTCGACTCGACTCTCGAGAACTTTCAAACTCTCCATGTTCATGAGGGCAATTCTTTCAAGTAACACTTAACGGACGCAGCAGCTCAAACATGTTCAAGCAGCATCTGTCAACTCCCGTTCGGGAAAGAGCGCGTTGACGAACTGGTCGGCGTCGAACGGAGCCAGATCCTCCGGCCCCTCTCCGAGGCCGACGTAGAGAATCGGCAGGCCCAGCTCGCCCCGGATCGCCAGGACGACGCCGCCCTTGGCCGTGCCGTCGAGCTTGGTGAGGACGACTCCGGTGATGCCGAGCGCCTCGTGGAACACGCGCGCCTGATTGATCGCGTTCTGTCCGGTGGTCGCGTCGATCACCAGCAGCACCTCGTGCGGTGCCCCCTCCACCTGCCGCCCCAGTGTTCGACCGATCTTCTTCACTTCCTCCATCAGGTTTTCCTTTACGTGCAGCCGCCCCGCCGTGTCGACGATGACGACGTCCACCTGGCGCGCCACGGCGGCCTTCATGCCGTCGAAGGCGACCGCGGAGGGGTCGGCGCCGTGCTGGTGCTTCACGACGCCGGCCCCGACGCGCTCCGCCCAGCGGCAGAGCTGCTCGATCGCCGCGGCGCGGAAGGTGTCGCCCGCCACCAGGAGTACCTTGCGCCCCTGGCGCCCGTGGTAGTGAGCCAGCTTGCCGATGGTCGTGGTCTTTCCGACACCGTTGACCCCGACCACCATCAGAACCAGAGGCTTGCGGTCGGCGGCCGCGGTCTCTCTTTCGTCGGTGAGGAGGTCGCGCACGGTGCTGCGCAGGATCTCGCGCAGATCGGCGGTCCCCTGCACGGCGCGGATGCGCGGCTTCAGACGGTCCAGCAGGGCGCGCGTCGCCTTGACGCCGACGTCGGAGCTGAGCAGCACCTCCTCCACGCGCGCCAGCCAGGCGTCGCCGCCGCCCGTCCCGGTCCACGCCTCCAACAGGCGGCGTCCCAGGTTGCCGCGCGTCTTCGAGAGGCCGGCGACCCACGACGCCGCGCGGGGCGGGCGCGGCGGTGCTTCGGCCCCCTCCGCGCCGTCGGAGCGGCGGCGCAACGCCGCGAACAACGCCGCGGCGAGCGCTCCGGCGGCCACGGCGCCCGCGATGAGCGCCACGGCCACCAACAGCGGATGATGCGCGATCATGAGCGGCAGTCGGCCCCGCTCAGCTCATCGACACCGAGATCACCTTGGAGACTCCAGCCTCCTGCATGGTGATGCCGTAGAGAATGTCCGCCGCCTCCATGGTCCGCTTGTTGTGCGTGATCAGGATGAACTGCGAGTGAGCGCTCATCTCGCGAATCATCTGGCTGTAGCGCCCGATGTTGGCGTCGTCGAGCGGCGCGTCGACCTCGTCGAGGATGCAGAACGGGGTCGGGTTGATCAGGAAGAGCGAGAAGATGAGGCTGACGGCGACGAGCGCCTTCTCCCCCCCGACAGCAGGCCCACCGTATCGAGCCGCTTGCCCGGCGGGCGCACGATGATCTCGACGCCGGTCTCGAGAAGGTTGTGCTCATCGGTGAGCACCAGGCGTCCCTCGCCACCCCGGAACAGGCGCGGGAAGACCTTCTGAAACGTCTCGTTGGCGCGGGCGAAGGTCTCCGCGAAGCGGGTGCGCGAGGCGCGGTTGAGCTTCTGGATCGTGCGCTCGAGGTCGGTGAGGGAGCGCTCCAGATCGTCGCGCTGGGTGCGCAGGAACGCGCTGCGCTCCTCCAGCTCGCGCAGCTCGTCGATGGCAGCCACGTTGACGTCGCCGATCCGCGCCAGCCTGGCCTTGAGGTCCTCCAGGCGGCGCTGGCCTTCCTCGAGAGCTTCGCCGTCCAGCTCGGGCTCCGCCGCCGTCTCGACGGACTGGGCGAGATCGGCCTCGTACTTCTCCCGCATCGCCTCGCTCAGGTGCTCGGCGCGCAGCCGCACCTCGGAGCGAGCCAGGTCGACCTCGCTCCGCTCCTGGCGCGCGCCGTCGAGCGTCCCGTGCAGTTGGCGCACCTCGCGGGCGCGAGCCGACACCTCCTCCGCCAGGCGCCGCACCGCCTCGGCTCCCGCCTCCACCTCTCCCTGCAGGGAGGCGCGCCGTTGCGCCTGCTCGGCTTCGCGCGCGCGGCCGCTCTCGATGCTGCGCTCCAGCTCGTCGCGCTCGCGCGCCGCGTTTGCCAGGTCCGCCTTGCTCGCCGCTTCGCGCTCGGCCAGCTCGCCCTGCTGCCGGCGCACGGACTCGACACGCGCCGCCGCCGCCTGCTGGCGCTCGCGTCGCTCGGCGACCCGCACCTTCATGGCGGTCACCTCGGCGTTCAGGTCCTCTGCCCGGCGCGCCGTCTCCTCCGCGTCCCGGCGCCGCGCCGCCGCCTCCTCCTCGAGGGTCTGGCGCTGCGCGCCGAGATTCTCCAGCCGCGCGCGCAGCGCGCCGAGCTCCTGCTCCGCCACCGCCGCGTCTTCGAGCAGCGCCTCGATCTCGTAGCGCGCGACCTCGCGACGACTGAGGCACTGCGGACGCTCGAGGTCGAGACGCTCGACGTCCTTTTCCGCTGAGACGATGCGCACCGTCAGCTCGTGCGCCCCCTCGCCGAGAGCCTTCACCGCCGCCTCCGCCTCGGCCACCCGGGCCGCCACCCGTTCCTGCTCGGCGCGCACCTCGGCCAGCTCGATCGCCGTGGCCTCGTCGGTCAGCCGCAAGCCCTCGATCTCGCGCCGGCGGGCGAGGATCTCCTCCTCGATCGGCCGGTCGCTGCCGCCGGTGATCACGCCCGACGAATCGATCACGTCTCCTTCGGGAGTGACCAGGGTCACGCGCACGCCGTTGCGCCTCCACAGGGCGACCGCCGACGTCAGGTCCGGGACCAACACCACCTCTCCGAGAAGCACCTCCGCGACGCCGCGGAACGACTGATCGAAGCGAACCAGATCGAGCAGCCGCTGCGAGGTGCCGTTCATGGACGCGGCACCGCTCATGTCCCCGGGCCGCGGATTCAGCGGGATGAAGCTGCCGCGGCCCGACGCTTCGCGGCGCAGCATGTCCACCGCGCCGGCGCCCTGCTCCTCTCCCTGCACGATCACGTACTGCAGGCGCTCGCCGAGAACCGCGGCCACCGCGCGTTCGTACTGCTCGGGGATGTCGATGACGTCCGCCACCACGCCGAGCACGCCCTCGGCGTGCTGCTCGGACCGCATGATCGCCCGCACCCCGCGGTGAAAGCCCTCGTAGTTCTGCTGGATCTGCTCGAGCGACTCGAGCCGAGATCGGGTCTGCACCAGGATCCCCTCGAGCTCGCTGGCACGGCGATCCCAGCGACGGCGGGTCTCGGCCAGGGCGCGGACTTCCTCGGCACGCGCTTCCTGCTCGCCGGTGGCCGCGGCCAGCTCGGCGCGCAGCGCCGCCAGGTCCTGCCGGCGCGCCTCGGCCTGCGCCTCGATGTCGCGCAGACGCCCCTGCAGCGCCTCGTCCTCGGCGTGTCGCTTGTCGAGCTGGCGGGCGACGTCCTCGCGGCGACGCTCCAGGGCCGAGGCCGCATTGCGCGCCTCGACGTCGCGCGTCATATGCTCGACCAGCGCGCTCTTGGCCGCCTCCAGCGCGCTCTGCATCTCGGTCAACGCAGCGCGCGCCTCCTCCAGCTCGCGCTCGCGACCGCTGAGCTCTCCTTCGTCGAACAGGAGGTACTGGGCGGACGCCTCGCGCTCTCCCTCGGCTTCCCGCAGGCGCGCCTCGTTCTGCCGCCGCGCCGCGTCCATTGCCTCCAGATCCTCGGCCAGGCGGGCGCGGCGCCGCTCGCGCTCCTCGCGCTCCCGACCGAGGAGCTCGATGCGCTCGAGCAGGCTCTGCCGTTCCGCGTCGAGGACCGCCAGGCTTTCGCGGGTCGCCGCCTGGCGCTGCTCCGCCGCGCTCAACGCCGCCGCCGCGACCTGCTCGGTCTCCTCGCCGCCCTGGATCGCCGCGCGCAGGCGCTCTTCCTCCTCGAGCAGAGTCTGACGCCGCGCCTCGAGATCGCGCAGCTGCCGCTGCAGCTCGAGCCACTGGCTTCCCGCCAGCCGCAGCTCCAGGCCGCGCACCTCTTCGCTGAGGCGCCGGTGCGTCTCCGCCTTCTTCGCCTGCCGCTCGAGGTACTGGATCTGCCGGTCGATCTCGCGCAGGACGTCGTTCACGCGGTTGAGGTTTTCGCGCGTGCGCTCCATCTTGCGCTCGGCCGCCAGCTTGCGGCTCCGGTAGAGCGTCGTCCCCGCCGCCTCCTCGATGAACAGCCGCCGGTCCTCCGGCTTGGCGTTGATCAGCTGCTCGACCCGCCCCTGCTCGATGATCGCGTACGCCTTGGATCCGACCCCGGTGCCGAGAAACAGCTCCGTGATGTCCTTCAGGCGGCACGCCGTCTTGTTGATGAAGTACTCCGACTCGCCGGAGCGGAAGTAGCGGCGCGTGATCATGATCTCGCTCAGATCGCGGAAGTGCGCCGGGATCGAGGAAACCTCCAGATCGAGATCGGTCGCCGGGGGCGGCGGCGTGTCGTTCTCGAAGGTCAGGGACACCTCGGCCATGCCGAGCGGGGCGAGGCGCTCGTTGCCGTTGAAGATCACCGCCTCCATGGCATCGCCGCGCAGATGCTTCGGGCTCTGCTCACCGAGGACCCAACGGATGGCGTCGACGATGTTCGACTTGCCGCAGCCGTTCGGACCGACCACGCCCGAGACGCCGTGCGGGATGTCGAGAACGGTCCTGTTGGGGAAGGACTTAAAGCCGATTAGCTCGAGCTGTTTGATGCGCATGCCCGCTCCACCACCACATCCAGTGCCGCCTCACCTCCGCCACCACCAGATGCTGTACCATCTCACAGCGGGATTCCACCTGTCAAGAAAAGCTTCAACCTTTTGCGCAGCACCGTCAAACGGCGGAAGGTTGTTGGGTTGTTCGTTGTTGGTGTCCAATGTTGGCTCCGTCCAAGAATTCGACACGTCGGCGCAACGAGCCGAAGGCTGTCGGATCGTTCGCCGTTGGTGTTCAACCTCCAACAACCAACAACCCAACAACCCGGCCGGTGGCCGGGCGGTGGGGCGGATTGGGGGCAAGGCCGGTCCCTACGGAAGCAGCTCCGTGTTCCAGTAGGCGGCGTCGACGCTGGATAGAAAGGGCAGCCACTCCCGGTAGCGGCGCAGGCTGAAGGTCTCCAGCATGAACGGCGTCCATTCCGGCCGCCGCGGAGATCGCAGCAGCTTCATGCCCGCCTCGAAGGGCGTGCGACCCCCTTTTTGCCGATTGCAGGCATGGCAGGAGCAAACGATGTTCTCCCAGTGCGACGTGCCGCCCCGCGAACGCGGGATGACGTGGTCCAAGTTGAGGTCCTGGCGGGAGAAGCGCTTGCCGCAGTACTGGCAGGTGTTGCGGTCGCGGGCGTAGACGTTGAAACGGCTGAAGCGCACCTGGCGCTTGGGGACGCGGTCGTAGCCGATGAGGAGAATCACGCGCGGGACGCGGATGATGCGATCGACCAGGCCGACCGATTCGTCGTTGAGCGATACCGACAGCTCGCTCCAGCTAGCGAAGTCGAAAGTCTGGTACTGCTCGTTAACTGCCTCCGCAACCCCCTGATACAAAAGCGAAAATGCCCGGCGCACCGAGGTGATGTGGACCGGCAGGAAGTGCCGGTTCAGCACCAGGACTTTGGTGTTGAGAACTACCCCACCCTCCGCCATCGGCGTCCTGCTCGATCGGGTTGCATGAAGTTCGCGGGACCATACGTAGCCACTGTTTTGAAGTCAAGAACGCGACCCCGGTTTGCGCTGCTCAGGCCTTCCACCTATCATCCCGCCCTTCTCGGACCGGGGAGGTGAGGTTGAGTTTCTCTGCGCGGACATACGAGCGTTTGCTGGCACAGGTCGAGAAGCCGGGACGCTATCTGGGCAACGAACGCGGCGCCGTACGCAAGGATCCGCGCGCGGTCGACGTCCATTTCGCCCTCGCCTTCCCCGAAGTCTACGAGATCGCCCAGTCGCACCCCGGCCTGCAGATCCTGTACGACTTGTTGAACCGCCGCGACGACGTCTACGCGGAGCGCGTGTACGCGCCCTGGATCGACCTGGAGGCGCTGATGCGGCGCGATCGCCAGCCGCTGGTGTCGCTCGAGAGCTACACGCCGCTCGGACAGTTTCACATCGTCGGCTTCAGCCTCCAGTACGAGCTCACCTACACCAACGTGCTCGCCATGCTCGACCTCGGCGGCATTCCGCTCCTCGCCGCCGAGCGCGGCGCCCGCGACCCGTTGGTGATCGCCGGCGGGCCGTGCGCGTTCAACCCCGAGCCGTTGGCCGACTTCCTCGACGCCGTTCTGCTCGGCGACGGTGAGGAGGCAGTGGGCGAGATCTGCGACGTCTACCGCGACTGGGACCGCGTCGACCGCACGTCGCTGCTGCGCGCGCTGGCGAAAATCGAGGGCGTGTACGTGCCCGTCGTTGTACGGCGCGGTCCATGCGGGCGACGGGCGCCTGGTCGACGTCAGGCCGTTGCGCGAGGGCGTGCCTCGGGCGGTCGGGAAGCGCATCCTGCGCGACCTCGACACGGTGCCTCTCGCCGAGACGCACGTGGTGCCGAACATCAAGGTCGTGCACGGCCGCCCAAGCCTCGAGGTCATGCGCGGCTGCGTCAAGGGCTGTCGCTTCTGCCAGGCGGGCTACATCTATCGGCCGCTGCGCGAGCGCGACCCGCGCCGGGTCCTGGCGCAGGCGGAGCGGGCGGTGGCGGCGACCGGCACCGACGAGCTGTCCCTGCTCAGCCTCAGCACCGGCGACTACAGCTGCGTCAATCCGGTGCTCACCGAGCTGATGAACAAGTTCTCGCAACAGCGCGTCGCCGTTTCTCTTCCGTCGACGCGCGTCGACGCGTTGGCGCCCTCCCTGCTGGAGCAGATCCAGCGCGTTCGCAAGACCGGATTCACCCTGGCGCCGGAGGCGGGATCGCAGCGCATGCGCGACGTGATCCAGAAAGAGTACCGGGAAGAGGAGCTGATCGAAGCAGCGCGCCAGATCTTCACCCTCGGCTGGAGGAGCTTGAAGCTCTACTTCATGCTCGGCCTGCCGGGCGAGGAGGAGAGCGACCTGCTCGGCATCCCCGACCTGTCCGCCAAGGTGGCGGCGGCGGGACCCAGTCGGGCCGACGTGACCGCCAGTGTGTCGACCTTCGTGCCCAAGCCGCACACCCCCTTCCAGTGGGCCGCGCAGATCGATGTCGCCGAGACGGGGGCGCGCCAGTCGCTGCTGCGGCGCGAGCTGTCGCGACGGCACATCCGCTTCAAGTGGCACGACGCGCGGACGTCGTACCTCGAAGGAGTCTTCTCGCGCGGCGACCGCCGCCTCGGCACCCTGCTGCTCGCCGCCTACCGGCTCGGCTGCCGTTTCGACGGCTGGACCGAGTTCTGCCGCTTCGACCTCTGGGAGCGCGCCTTCCGCGAGACCGGAATCGAGCCGGCGCACTACCTGCGTCGGCGCTTCCTGAACGAGGTGCTGCCCTGGGATCACCTGAGCAGCGGCGTGACGAAGCAGTTTCTGCAGCGCGAGCTGGCCCTCGCCGTGGAGGGGCGCCTGACGCCGGACTGCAGCATCGAGCGGTGCACCTACTGCGGCGCGTGCGACTTCAAGACCGTGCGCAACGTCACCTACCACGTGCACGGCGCCAAGGGGAGCGAGCATCGCGGCGGCGCGATCGACAACTGGGCTCAGGTAACCGTGCAGGGCGGCGACGGGTCCGGCAGCTGGGAGCCGCGCGGCTGGCACAAGATCCGCGGCCGCAGGCGGGGCGACGAGCGACAGGTGCCGGGCGCCGGCAGGTCGGCCGGTGGAGCGGATCGGGGACGGCGGCCGATCGCCCGCAGGCGCCGCCGGCTCCGTCGCGCGGGCTCGGCAACGCCGAGGAGTGGTTGAGCGCCGCGTCCGAAGGCCTCGTCCCCCCGGTCGCGCTCGAGGACCCGGCGGCGCCACGGCTGCGCGTGCGGGTGACGTATCGGAAGCTGGACCGCGCCCGCTTCATCAGCCATTTGGAGCTGATCCAGGTCTTCGCGCGCGCCGCCAGCCGCGCCGGCCTGCCCCTCGCCTTCTCGCGCGGCTTCCACCCGCAGCCGCGCATGCGCTTCAGCCCCGGCTTGCCGCTGGGGGCGGAGAGCGAGTGCGAGGTGCTGGACATCGATCTGACCGCCGACCTCGACGCCGCGGAGGTGGGGCGAGCGTTCGGCGCCCAGCTCCCGGAGGGCTTCTCGGTCGTCGAGGCGCGCGCCATCGCGTTGCGCGCGCCCAGCCCGGAGCACGGTCTGAACGGCTTCCGCTACGACATCGCCATCGACGGTCTCTTCAACGGCGACGGGGGAGCTGGATCGACGAGCGACTCGACATCTTTCGCGGCGCCGCCAGCTTCGCCGTCCGCAAGCACACCGGAAAGGGGGATCGCGAGATCGACGCCCGCCCGCTCGTCCGGCGCCTGCAGCGCTCCGAGCCTACCCGGCTCGAGCTGGACGTGTGCTTCTCCAGCGCCGGCTCGATCAAGCCGAGCGACCTGCTGGCGGCTGTTCTCGGCATCGACGCCGCAATCGCCCGGGCGCTGCCCATGCGCAAAACCCACGCCTTCTACGACGACGCGCCGGCGCCCGAGCCGCGCGCCGCGACGCTGACCGCCTGATTCCGGTGCCCCGCCAGATCATCATCAACTCCACGCCCCAGGAGGCGCGGGTTGCCACGATGGAGAACGCGCGACTGGTCGAGATCCAGATCGAGCGGTCGCGCGAACGGGGCATCGCCGGAAGCATTTACAAGGGACGCGTGATGCGGGTGCTGCCGGGCATGCAAGCCGCCTTCGTCGACGTCGGCCTCGCCAAGGCCGCCTTCCTACCCGGCGCCGACTTCTACCCGCTCAACGCCGAGGAGTACACGCTCAACGAAGCGACCTTCGCCCCGGCGCCGTCGGGCCCCGGCGCCAGTCCGAGCGACCTGGACGCCGCCGACTCGCCCGCCGTGGTCCCGCGCGTCGAATCGGCCATCCCCACCCCTCTGCCTCCGATCGAGGAGCGCCTGCAGAAGGGCCAGGACGTCATCGTCCAGATCAGCAAGGAACCCATGGGCAGCAAGGGGGCGCGAGTGACGTCGAACATCTCCCTGCCCGGCCGCTACCTGGTCTACCTGCCGCTCAGCCGCCAGATCGGCGTCTCCCGCCGCATCGAGAGCGAGGACGAGCGCGTGCGCCTGCGCGAGGCGGTCGAGGCGGTCGCCTCCAACCCGGGCGGCATCATCATCCGCACCGCGTGCGAGGGCGTTTCCAAGCGCGAGATCCAGTCCGACCTGCGCCTTCTGCGCAAGCTGTGGAGTCGCCTCGCTCGCAAGGCCGAGACCATGCCGGCGCCGGCGCTGCTGCACAGCGACCTCGACGTCATCCTGCGCACGATCCGCGACCTATCGGCCAACGACGTGACGCGGGTGGTGATCGACAACCGGCGCGACTACCAGCGCATCCTCGACTTCATCGACAGCGTGATGCCGCGCGCCCGCCCGCGCGTCGACCTGTACGACCACACCGAGCCCATCTTCGAGCGCTACGGAATCGAGGCGCAGATCGCCAAGGCCCTGGAGCGCCGGGTATGGCTCAAGTCGGGCGGACACATCGTCATCGACCACACCGAGGCGCTCACCGCGGTCGACGTCAACACCGGGCGCTTCGTCGGCAAGACGGATCTGCAGGAGACCGCCCTGCGCACCAACATGGAGGCGGCCCGCGTGATCGTCGACCAGCTGCGCCTGCGCAACATCGGCGGCCTGATCATCCTCGACTTCATCGACATGGAGAGCCTCGAGCACCGCAAGGAAGTGCTGGCGGCGCTCACCGACGCTCTCAAGACGGACAAGGCGCGCGCCAACATCGTCGGCTTCTCCGACCTGGGGCTGGTGGAGATGACGCGCCAGCGCACGCGAGAGAGCCTCGCCCAGCGCCTGTGCGAGACCTGCCCGACCTGCGACGGCAAGGGCACCATCAAGGGAACCGCCACCATCGCCTACGAGGTACTGCGCCGCATCCGGCGCGAGGCGACCATGAACGCCCCCCTGCAGCAGGTGGTCGTGCACCTGCATCCGTCGGTGGCCGCCTTCCTCGCCCAGGAGGAGCCGGCGGCGCTGCGCGAGCTCGAGCGCGAGCTCGAGATCGAGGTGTTGCTCAGTCACACCAGCGACAGGCCGCCGGTCGAGTACTCCGTCACCCCTGTCGCCGCCGTGCCCGGTACCGCCTGAGCCTCCCTGCAGAGCGATCGGCGGAGAGCCGACTCCGAGCCCCTTCCGCCGCCGCGCGGCGGGGCGAGCGCGCGGCCGAAGCCGCAACCCCTTGTTGAATTGGCTCAGGGCCATCGCTATAGGTCGGGATGGAACGCGGCGCGAAATGTCGTTTTCGCCGGACCGCGCAGGGCTTGGGCAGATGTGGTGAGGGAAGAATCGGGAGGTCGGTATGCAATCAGAAACCGCCGCCGCAGAGGCGGCTGAGCAGGCTTCGGCCAATCATGTCGAGGAGCGCGAGCACGTCGTCATTCGCTTCGCCGGCGATTCGGGCGACGGCATGCAGCTGGCCGGCATGCACTTCACCAACGAGACCGCCCTGGCCGGCAACGACCTGAGCACTCTGCCCGATTTCCCGGCCGAGATCCGCGCCCCGGCGGGAACGCTCGCCGGCGTCAGCGGGTTCCAGCTCCACTTCTCCAGCCAGGACGTCTTCACCCCCGGGGACACGCCGGACGTGCTGGTGGCGATGAACCCGGCGGCCCTGAAGGTCAACGTCGGTGACCTCCAGCCGAACGGAATCCTCATCGTCGACAAGGAGCAGTTCACCGAGCAGAACACCAAGAAGGCGGAGTTCGCCACCAACCCGCTGACCGACGGCTCGCTCGACCGCTTTCAGCTCTTCCAGGTCGAGATCAGCAAGCTGACAATCAACGCCCTGCGCGACATGCAGCTACCGACGCGCACCATGATGCGCTCGCGCAACTTCTTCGCCCTGGGCTTGACCTCGTGGCTCTTCCATCGCCCCATCGAGCCGACCATCAAGTGGATCGAGCAGCGCTTCAAGAAGAATGCGCCCCTGGCGGAAGCCAACGTGCGGGTGCTGAAGGCCGGCTACAACTTCGGCGAGACGACCGAGATGTTCCGCACCTCCTACCGGGTGAAGCCGGCCGCCATCGCTCCGGGCCACTACCGCAACATCACCGGCAACGCCGCCACCGCGCTCGGCTTCGTCGCCGCCGCGCGGCGCGCCGGGCGGCCGCTGTTCCTCGGCAGCTACCCGATCACGCCGGCGAGCGACATCCTGCACGAGCTGTCGACCTACAAAAACTTCAACGTCTACACGTTCCAGGCCGAGGACGAGATCGCCGGCGTCGGCGCCGCCCTGGGCGCCGCCTTCGGAGGTGCCGTCGCCATCACCACCACCAGCGGTCCCGGCGTCTGCCTCAAGGCCGAGACGATCAACCTGGCGGTGAGCGTCGAGCTGCCGCTGGTGATCGCCGACATCCAGCGCGGCGGGCCGAGCACCGGCCTGCCGACCAAGACGGAACAGGCCGATCTCCTGCTCGCGCTGTACGGCCGCAACAGCGACTCGCCGGTGCCCATCCTCGCCCCCGCCACTCCCGCCGAATGCTTCCGCACCGCCTTCGAGGCGGTGCGCATCGCGGTGACGTACATGACCCCGGTCTTCCTGTTGTCGGACGGCTACCTCGCCAACGGCGCCGAGCCCTGGGAGATTCCCAAGGCCGATTCCCTGCCGCCGATCGAGATCCAATTCCGCACCGATCCCAAGGGATACTACCCGTACCTGCGCGACCCGACGACGCTGTCGCGCCCGTGGGCGATCCCCGGCACACCCGGACCTCGAGCACCGCATCGGCGGCCTCGAGAAGGACTACCTGACCGGCAACGTCAGCTACGCACCGGCCAACCACGAGCAGATGGTGCGGGTGCGCTACCGCAAGATCGCCGGCATCGCGCGCGAGATCCCGCCGACCGAGATCCACGGCCCCGAGGAAGGCGACCTGCTGGTGATCGGCTGGGGAAGCACGTACGGTGCGATCGAGTCGGCGACCCGCGCGCTGCGCGAGGAAGGAAAGAAGGTCTCGCACGTGCACCTGCGCTACCTCAACCCGCTGCCTTCCGACCTCGGAGACATCCTGGCGCGGTTCAAGAAGGTGCTGGTGCCGGAGCTGAACCTCGGCCAACTGCTCAAGGTGCTGCGCGCCGAGTTCCTCATCGACGCCGTCGGCCTGAACAAGATCCAGGGACAGCCGTTCAAGGTGAGCGAGATCACCGCCAAGGCGCAGCGCCTGCTGGAGGCATGAAGAAGATGAGCTCGAACGCAGCCGTACCGAAGTTGACCCGCAAGGATTTCGTCACCAACCAAGACGTGCGCTGGTGCCCCGGGTGCGGCGACTATTCCATCCTCGCCCAGGTGCAGAAGCTCCTACCCGAGCTGGGCGTGCCGCGAGAGAAATCGTCTTCATCTCCGGCATCGGCTGCTCGAGCCGCTTCCCGTACTACATGAACACGTACGGCTTCCACTCCATTCACGGACGCGCCCCGGCCATCGCCTCGGGCCTCAAGGCGACCCGCCCCGAGCTGTCGATCTGGGTGGTGACGGGCGACGGTGACGGTCTCAGCATCGGCGGCAACCATCTGCTGCACATCCTGCGGCGCAACGTCGACGTCAACATCCTGCTCTTCAACAACCGCATCTACGGTCTGACCAAGGGCCAGTACTCGCCGACCTCCGAGCTCGGCAAGGTGACGAAGTCGACGCCCCTCGGATCGATCGACTACCCGCTGCACCCGATCTCGGTCGCGCTCGGCGCCGAGGGCACCTTCGTCGCCCGCACCATCGACGTGGAGGCGAAGCACCTGCAGGAGACCCTGCGCCGCGCCCACGAGCACCGCGGGACGTCGTTCGTCGAGATCCTGCAGAACTGCAATATCTTCAACGACGGCGCCTTCGCCCCCCTGACCGACAAGGAGACGAAGGCCGACACGCAGCTCGTCCTCGAGCACGGCAAGCCGCTGGTGTTCGGAAAGAACCGCGACAAGGGAATTCGCATGTCCGGCCACCGCCTCGAGGTGGTCGAGCTCGGCAAGGGCTTCGGCGAGAGCGATCTGCTCGTTCACGACGAGCGGGACGACGCGCTCGCCTTCCTCCTCAGTACCATGCAGCCGCCCAAGTTCCCCTCTCCGATCGGGGTCTTCCGCGCCGTCGACCGCGCGTCCTACGACGCGGCGATCAACGCCCAGCTGCAGAAGGCGCGCGAGGAGCAGGGAGAGGGCGACCTCGACGCGCTCTTCAGCCGCGGCGACACCTGGGAAGTGACGGCCTGAGGCTGAGCTTCGGACGGGCCGCAGCGAAGGCGGCGACTAAGGCGCGCAGTGCGGCCGGTCGAGCACCCGGAAGTCGATGTGACTGTCGCCACCGGCGTTGAAGCCGTGCACGATGCCGATCGTTCCCTCGTGGCCCGCGTCCGTCTGCACACTCGACCCCAAGGCGTCGACGTCGAGCTCGAACGGCGTCAGGCTGGCCTTGGACTGCCCACTGCTGTCGAGCCACTCGTAGACGGCCAGCGGTAGGCCGCTGGGCTGCCAGCTCGAGTACTGCACCACCCAGTCCGCTCCGACGGCGTGGATCTGGGCGGCGAACTTGTAGGGCGACTTCTCGTCCGTCACGTCGAGCACCCGGTCGGCGATGGCCGTCGACGCCGTCTTGGTACGGTGGAAGGTCGCGAAATGAACCTGCCACGGCAGATCGTGGCTGCGCGCCGAGTTCTCGGTCCAGATGGCGCCGAAGTGGTCGCCGTTCCAGGCGATGTCGGGAAACTCGTCCCACAGGTACTCCTTGGTCGGCACCACCTTGGCGTTGCTCCCCAGCGCCCCCGGCACCGGCAGGTACTTGGTGGTGACGCCGCCCGTCGCGATCTGGATGTCCTTGACGCTGAGGATGGCGAAGCCGGCGCCGTCGAAGGCGGAGCGCGGGTAGAACTGGTGCGTATAGTCGTAGTCGACCAGGTTGAGCGGCGGGCTGGTGGGCGCCCCGTTGGCGTCCAGCTTGAACGCGTACGCGCACGAATGTCCGGCGCACTCGCCTTCGATGACGCCGAGGAAGCCGTCCGGATAGCTGTCCAGGTCGCCGTCCGACTCCTGGTCGTAGATCGTCGAGGTGAACAGCGGTGGTCCGACCTGGCGCTTGCCCCCGAGCTGACCGTCGATCGTCATGTTGCGGTAGTACAGCGTGCTCCGTTCCGAGGTCAGCAGGCCGTAGTGGTCGTCGTGCCACGCCGCCAGGTAGTAGCGGTCGCGGAACGAGATGCGCGGGATGTCGACCACGTGCGTCGGGCCGGTGGTGATCTGGCCGTTGAAATCGACGTGCGCGTAGTACAGGCGGGCCGTCGAGGAGAAGCCCGGCTCGTCGCGCAGCCAGAAGACGCCCCAGCCGCTGCTGGTCGGCACCGTGCGCGCCAGCCAAACGGTACCGCCCGCCTGATCGGCGATCTCGACCGGCGCCGCCAGATTCCAGGCGATACCGTTCGGGCAGGTGGCCGTCGGCGTCGGGCTCGGCGTCGGCGTCACGGTCGGCGTGGCGCTCGGCGTAAAGGTCCGGGTGGGGGTCGACGTGCGGGTGAAGGTGGGCGTGCGAGTCCCGGTAGCGGTGTAGGTGGCCGTCGCCGTTCGCGTCGCCGTCCTCGTCCGGGTGGGTGTCTTCGTGATGGTCGGGCTGTGACTCGGCGTCGACGTGCTCGGCGGGGTCGCGCTCGGCGTCGGAGACGGAGCGGAGGTGTCGGTGGCGCTCGGCGTCGGCGTCACCGTATCCGCGGGGCTGGGCGTCACCGTCGGCATCGGCGTCTCCGTATCCGCGGGGCTGGGCGTCACCGTCGGCGTCGGCGTCACCGTATCCGCCGGGCTGGGTGTCACCGTCGGCATCGGCGTCTCCGTATCCGCCGGGCCGGGCGTCACCGTCGCGGTGTGCAACGGGCTGGGCGTCGCGTCGGGCGGCGGCGCGGCGGGCTGCCAGTTCCCGGTGCAGTCCCCGAACAGGACGGCGACGAAGTCCTGCCCCTGGACCATCCCGCTGAGCGGCTCGAACGAGATCGCCCCACGCGGGCAGCCCTGCCCCATCTCGGGCGCCAGGAGCCGCTGGTTGGCCGCTGATGCGGGGTCGGGGACGAACACCCAATCCGACCCGCAGCTCTCCGCCACCGGAAAGCGAGCGATGCGGCCCACCTGGTACTGTAGGATGCGCGCGGCGTCCAGCGAGCTGATCGTGCCGTCGCCGGTCACGTCGCATGCCAGCATCTGCAGAGCGTCGAACGAACGCGTTCCGACCACCGCCTGCAGCACCTGGGTGGCATCGAAGGCGCTGATGCCCGAGCCCGCGTCGCCGGTCTTCTTCGGATCGATCTCCCAGTCGCCCTGCGGCGTGCCGCTGAAGGTGTAGAGTCCGTCGGCATCCGTCTGGGTCGACTCTTCGTCCGAACCGTGCAGCTGAACCGTCACGCCGGAGACGGCGGCGGCGCCGCCGTAGTAGCGAATGTGGCCGGTCACGCCCGAGGACTGGGCAGGTGCCGAACTCGGCCCGGCGACGAGAAGACCCAGCGCCAGCAGCCAGGACCACGACCATCGCGAGCCCGGGATGCGCGCCGCATTTGCCCCGGCCCTCCTCACCTCGACCACGTCGCCACCCCTACCCGGCTCGCCAACTGCCTCACTGGCGTCTTCAAAGAGCACAAACACAACCTTTTCGGAAGCAACGGAGGTGCCATGCGAAGGCGAGCCACGGGCAGGTTCGATGTCCCTACACGCCGGGTCGTGGCGCGCTTGAATCTTGACGGACTCCCGTGTGGCGTCTGGGAAAAGCCCCTACCGCGATCCGCCGATGGGAGGGCGAGCCTTTTGGCTTGCACGTGCGGCTGGGAGCTCGCCCTCCCAGTTTGCGTCGGCCGGGCCGCAAACCCAAACGCCCAATGGTGAGCACTACTCTAGTGCTCGGGCGCTAGGGCGCTCGCGGGCGGCTCGCCGTCGTCGGATTCGATGCGATGGATGAAGAAATCCTGGCCCGGCACCGCGAAGGGCGCGAAGTCGGGGGTCTCGAAGATGCTGCTGTTCGAGCGCGGGTCGAGGAGGAGCGGAATCATCCGCCGCGCCGGCTGGCGCAGATCGATCCACAGGTCTCCCGGCTCGATGGCAATGCGCGTGCGCCGCTCCTCGAGAACAGTGCGGTACGAACCCCAGCCGTGCTTTCCGGGCACGTGCTGGCGTGACACGATGCGCTGCGCCACCGCCTCCCGGCGCGACGCCGAGGTCACGACCTGGTAGCGAACGTGCTGCAGGTCGAGAAACGAACGCATCGCGTCGCGATGAGCGCCGACCACGTACCCCGCCGGGACGGGCAGCACGTATCGATTCTGCACCCGGCCGCGGTAGGCGAAGCGCAGCGTCTCCGGCCGGTCGTCGTCGAGCCGGCGCAGCGTGATCGGAATGTACGGGCGCTGCGGGTCGGCGGCGTACTCCGACACCAGATCGACCGGCGGCTCCGGGCCGGCGTCCTGCCAGCGCCGGCGCGCCGCGGCGGTGACGGCGAGAATCTCCCGCTCGTGACCGTGGCATGTGGCCAGGAAGGAGGTGATCGACAGGTACTGCTTGCGCACCCTCTCCCGGATGTTGCGCGGCGTCGCATACACGCCGTCGGCGCGGTCGAGGCGGTTCTCCACCAGGAACGAGACGGCGCCCGTCATGCCGGCTCGATTGCGCAGATTGCCCAGCGACAGCCCGCCGTGCGCGATGGGCTGATGGATGTCGGTGATCTCGCCGATGTACGGCTGCGCCGCCAGGCCCCCGGCGCGTACCCGCTCGACCACCTCCGGCAGCAGCCGGTCGCGGCTCAGCGCCCGGATACCGGCGTCGACGTTGGGATTGTTGGCGATCTCGAACTGCGCCTGGAAGTCCGTCACGTAGCCCTGCAGAGCGAGCGAGTGCTTCTTCAAGATCGCCGACTCGTGCGCGTCGAGCACGATCGCCGGCTTCCACTTCGCCAGCAGATCGACGATCGCCCGCGTCTCGGGCTCCGTGACGGCGACGAAGTTGGTGCTCAGGTTGATGCCGTCGGCGTTGGTGCGCCGGTGCGTCTCGCGGCCGTCCGGGTTGGCATCCGGCAGCAGGAGAAAGTCCATGTCCTGCAGCAGCGGCGCCAGCGGCCCCGACAGCAGGTCGCGCGCCACCAGAAGAATCGCCTCCGCCCCGGAGGACTCGGTGCCGTGCTGGGAGCCGACGAGGAGCACCGTCGCACGCCCGGTGGGTGCCTCCGCCCGGCGCAGGGCGGCGACGTCGTGCGACACGAGCAGCGCGTCGAGCGTGCGTCCGCCGGCGGAGTGCCCGAGCACCACGTGCTCGGCCTGTTCGTAGCGGTGGCTCAGGGCCTCCAGATACGTGCCGATCTCGGCGGCGCTGGTGACGCGCGCGTACCCCGACTCCTCGAGTGGCGGACGCGGACCGGGCAGCCGGCACGACATCATCGCCAGAGCCAGGCATCCGGCCCACCAGGGAACCCCGCGCATCGACGCCGCACCTTTCTCCGCGCCGCCTTGTAGCGTACACCCGGGCGCGCCGCCACCACCGGCCGGCGAAACAGATCCCCGAAACGGATTGACGAACCGCGGCGGGCCTCTACAATCAGGCAGCAGACCCGGGCCTCGCCGCCCGCCGAGGAGAGCGAATGCAGAAGCGTCACTCCCTTTCGATCGGTTACTTTCTCGTCGTCATCGCCGTTCTCCTGATCATACAGGCGGTGCTGGCGCCGCGCTCGCAGCAGGTCAGCTACGCGCAGTTCAAGCAGTATCTGAAGAAGGACCAGATCGAGAAGGTCACGGTCTCGGACAGCCTCATCCGCGGCCAGCTGCGCGAGGGCGCCACGAAGGAGGAGACGCGCAACTTCACGACCGTGGCGGTCGACGACCCGGACCTGGTGAAGCAGCTCGAGGAGCACAACGTCGACTTCAGAGGCCAGTACGAGAGCCCGTTCGTCACCGCCGTCCTGTCCTGGGTGCTGCCCGCCCTCGTGTTCGTCGGCATCTGGCTCTTCGCCATGCGCCGCATGGGTCCGAGCAGCAGCGTCATGGCCTTCGGCAAGAGCAAGGCGAAGATCTACGCCGAGAAGGAGACCGGCCTCAAGTTCGACGACGTCGCCGGCCAGGAAGAGGCCAAGGAGGAGCTGAAGGAGATCATCGAGTTCCTCAAACGCCCGGAGAAGTTCCGCAACCTGGGTGGCAAGTTGCCGCGCGGTGTCCTGCTGGTCGGCCCGCCGGGAACCGGCAAGACCATGCTGGCCAAGGCCGTGGCGGGCGAGGCCAGCGTGCCGTTCTTCTCGATCAGCGGCTCCGACTTCGTCGAGCTCTTCGTCGGCATGGGCGCCTCGCGCGTGCGCGACCTGTTCGCCCAGGCGCAGTCGAAGGCGCCGTGCATCGTGTTCATCGACGAGCTCGACGCGCTCGGCAAGGCGCGCGGCGTAGGCGGCATCGCCGGCGGCCACGACGAACGCGAGCATACGCTCAACCAGCTGCTGGTCGAGATGGACGGCTTCGATACGACCAACGGGGTGGTCATCCTGTCCGCCACCAACCGGCCCGAGATCCTCGATCCGGCGCTGCTGCGCCCCGGCCGCTTCGACCGCCAGGTGCTGGTCGACCGTCCCGACCGCGGCGAGCGCGACGCCGTGCTGCGCGTGCACGCCAAGAACGTCAAAGTGGCGCCCGACGTCGACCTGGCCGTGCTGGCGCAGCGCACGCCCGGGTTCGTCGGTGCCGATCTGGCGAACGTGGTGAACGAGGCGGCTCTGCTCGCCGCGCGCAAGAACAAGCAACAGGTCGAGATGAGCGATTTCGAGGAGGCGATCGACCGCGTCGTCGCCGGTCTGGAGAAGAAGAACCGCCTCATCAACCCGCGCGAGAAGAAGATCGTCGCCGTGCACGAGACCGGGCACGCCCTGGTCGCCGCGTTCACCGAGGGGGCGGACAAGGTGCACAAGATCTCCATCATTCCGCGC
This sequence comes from uncultured bacterium, assembly GCA_963721115.1. Taxonomy (GTDB): domain Bacteria; phylum Desulfobacterota; class Binatia; order HRBIN30; family CADEER01; genus CAVRIA01. The sequence continues at coordinate 676,266 of CAVRIA010000004.1, read as the reverse complement.
GGCATCGGCGCGCTCGGCTACACGCAGCAGCTGCCGACGGAGGATCGCTATCTGATGACGCGGCGCGAGCTGGAGGGGCGCATCGACGTGCTCTTCGGCGGCCGCGTCGCCGAGCAGCTGGTCTTCGACGAGGTGTCGACCGGGGCGCAGAACGACCTGGCGCGGGCGACCGAGATCGCACGCTCCATGGTCCTCGAATACGGCATGAGCGAGACGCTCGGGCCGGTGACGTTCACGCGCCAACGCCATGCCTTCCTGCCGCAGGGCGTGGGAACCTGGCCGGACGGGCATCCCGAGTACAGCCAGGCCACCGCCGAGGCCCTCGACGTCGAGATCAAGAGGATACTGGAGGCCCGCATGACGCTTGTCGAGCAGCTGCTGCGCGGCAAGCGGCCGCTGCTCGATCGCATCTCCGCACTGCTGCTCGAGCGCGAGGTGATCGAGAACGAGCAGTTCGCGCAGCTGATCGCCGCCGACCCCGAAGGCAAGCGCGACGTCGCCTGACGGCGTCCCGAGCCTCTGCTCGCCCCCCGGATCGGAAGGGCCGCCGTCGGAGCGCCTCCGAGGGCGCCCACCTCGGCAGGCATCGCCCGGAAGTGCTAGAGGTCGCTTCCAGCCATTGCTAGGACCGATTCCGTGAAAGCGATCATCCTCTCGGCCGTCGCCGGCCTGCTGTCGCTCGCCTCTCCCGCCCGGGGCCGCGAGGTGCGCGTGCCCGTGCGGCTGGACGCCGAGTTCCTCCGCCAGGCCCTGATGACGCAGGTGTTCACGGACGCCGACGGCACCGCGCGCGTCTGGGACGACGGCACGGGCTGCAACTACCTGGTGCTGTCGTCCCCCACCGTCGACATCGACGCCGGACGCGTCCGGGTCACCAGCCCCGCCGAGGCGCGCATCGGGACGGCGCTGGCCGGGCGCTGCCTGGTGCTGCTCGACTGGACCGGAACGGTGGAGGTCCTCGAGGAGCCGCGACTCGACGCGAACGCGCCCGTCATCCGCTTCGCGGTGGTCGACTCCGCGCTGCGCGGACAGAACGAGCGCAAAGGGGTGACCGGCACCCTCTGGGACTGGGTGAAGCGCTACGTCCACCCGCGCATCGCCGCGCTGACCATCGACCTGCGCCCCGCCCTGCAGGAGGTCCGCTCTCTCCTGCCCCTGGTGCTTCCGAGCGATGACCTGCAGCGCACCGAGCGCCTCGTCGACTCCATCTCGATCACCGAGGTGCACACCTCCGCCGACCGGCTCGTCGCCACGCTGCAGTTCTCGCCACCCGAGCCGCCGACCGCCGGCCCGGGCGCCGCGCTCGCCGGCCCCTCCCCGGAGCCCACCTTCTCCCCCGAAGAGCTGCGGCGCTGGGAGGCGCACTGGCAGAGCTGGGACGCCTTCCTGACCTTCGTCCTCAAGCAGGCGGCCGGCGACACCGGCACGGCCGAGCTGCGCGAGGCCCTGTTCGAGGTGCTCCTCGACGCGCGCTACGATATCCTGGACGCTCTGGCCCCGGCCCGTCCGGAGCAGCCGGATCCGGTTCCGGCGCTCTTTCTGCGCACCTGGAAGCGGCTCGCGCCCGTCCTCCACCGCCTCAGCGCCGGTCTGCCTAGCGAGCAGGCGCTTCGCTATCTCAGCTTCATCGCCGCCGCCGACGCGCTGCAGGCGATCGAAGAGCTCGGCCCGCAGAGCGGTCTCGACATCTCTGCCGACGGCCTGCGCCGCCTGGCGCGGATGATCGCGCCGGCCGCCGCCGAGGACCCGGTCGCCTACGGCCTCGACGTCGACCCGCAGCTGCGCCGCCTGTTCGGCTTCCAGGAGCCCCTTCCGCCCCCCGAGGACAATCCGGACATCGACCTCAGTGCCTGGCTCGTCCCGCGCGCCTGGGCCGGCGACAAGCTCCCCGCCGACCTCGTCTCGCGTCTGAACCACTGGGTTCCGTCCCCGGACGACATCGGCCAGTACCTGCCGTTGGTGCGCGACCTGCTCCATTTCACGGCCGATCGCGCCGTCGCCAAGTTCGAGCTCGACGACCGGTTCCACGATCTGTTCCACGCCATCGTGCTGGCCACCGCGTGGCAGGAGAGCTGCTGGCGTCAGTTCGTCAAGATCGGGCGGCAGGTCTCGCCCATCCGCTCCGCAGCCGGCTCGGTCGGCATCATGCAGGTCAACCTGCACGTCTGGCGCGGCTTCTACGACGCCGGCGGCCTGCAGAAGGACATCTCTTACAACGCCAACGCCGGCAGCGAGATCCTGCTGCGCTACCTGCGGGATCAGGCCATCGCCAAGGGCGAGCATACGGCGGCCGGCGGGGTCGACAACCTGGCTCGCGCCACCTACGCCGTGTACAACGCCGGACCCGCTCAGTTGCGGCGCTATCGCAGCCCCAAGGTGTCGCCGCGCGCCCACCGCGTCGACGACGCCTTCTACCGCAAGTACCGAACGATTCGGAGGGGCAACGAGCTGGCCGTCGCCGAATGCTACGGGCGCTGAGCCCGGCGGCGCGCCTTGCCTTTGCGGTCCTCGTTTTCCAAGCTGACTTTCCCGCATGTTCAGCCTCGGCGTCCTCTTGCTCGGCGTGCTGCTCCTCTACCTCGGCGGGGAGGCGCTGGTCCGCAACTCCGTCCACCTGGCGAGGGGCTGGGGAGTGAGCCCGCTGGTGATCGGCCTCACCGTCGTGGCATTCGGCACCTCGAGCCCCGAGCTGGCGGCGTCGCTCATCGCCACCGCCCGCCACGAGACGGCCCTGGCTCTCGGCAACATCATCGGCTCCAACACGGCCAATCTGGGATTGATCCTCGGCCTCACCGCCGTGCTGCAGCCGATCCGCGCCCAGGCCCGGTTCATCCGCCGCGAGGTGCCGATCATGATCGGCGTATCTCTCCTGCTCGCCGCACTGGTGATGGACGCCGCCCTCGGCCGCCTCGAGGGGCTGCTGCTTCTCGGGTTGCTGGTCCCCTACCTGTGGGTTCTCCTGCGCAGCGACGAGGCGTCGCGCGTCGAAAAGGAGTTCGTCACCGAGTACGGCGACTCGCCGCGATCTCTCGCGTACTCGCTCGCCGGCGCCGCGTTCGGCATTGCGCTCCTCGTCGTCGGCGCCCACGCGCTGGTGGACGGCGCCGTGCACCTGGCGCGCGGCCTGGGGATCTCCGAACGAGTGATCGGTCTCACCCTCGTCGCCGTCGGCACGAGTCTGCCCGAGCTCGCCACGGCGCTGGTTGCGGCCCTCCGGCAGGAGTCCGACATCGTGCTCGGCAACCTGATCGGCTCCAACGTATTCAACATCCTCGGCATCCTCGGCACCGTCACGCTGCTGCATCCGATCGCGGAACCGATGCCGGGCATCTGGATCGACCTCGCCGTGATGCTCGGGTTCAGTCTCGCCGTCCTTCCCTTCCTCGCCACCGGCCAGCGACTCGGCCGCATCGAGGGCGCTCTGCTGCTCGCCGCCTACCTGCTCTACGTCGGCGTCCTCTACCATTGAGGCAGGTTGTTAAGGGGTTAGGCTGTTGGCTGTTACGGCCCATCCCCTGACCCCCTAGCCTGAAACTCGCCCAGGCTGTGCCCGGGTTCGTGGCAAAGGCTGGGGCTCGGGCTGAGGCTGGGTCGATCCCAAAGACCGCGCGAAGCGCGCACCGTCCTTAGCCGGAGCCTGAGCCTCAGCCTCAGCCTCAGCCTGCTCCGGAAGTCCGTGTGTTTCTCAGCTCGAATGATCCGGCGTAACCCGGGGGCGAAACTAACAGCCAACAGCCTAACCCCTTAACCCCCTAGCCCCTAGGCCATTGCCCGCAGCCCGCCCTGCGTGTTAGCTGCGCGGCATGCTGCTCGATGACAAGCGGATCATCGTGACCGGCGGGGCGAGCGGAATTGCAGCCGCCGCGGTGCGCGCTTACGCGCGCGAAGGCGCCCGGGTCGTCTCTCTCGACGTCGACGACGAAGGGGGGCGCCGCGTCGCCGCGGAGCTGGGCGAGCGGGTGGTCTATCTTCACTGCGACGTCGCCCGGCGCAGCGAGGTCTTCGATGTCTTCGCTCAGGCCGTCGATCACCTCGGCGGGCTCGATGCGATGGCCAACGTCGCCGGCGTCGAGCGGCGCACCCCGGCCGAGGACATCGCGGACGACGAATGGGACCTGGTCTTCGACACCAACGTGAAGGGGACGCTTTACACCAACCAGGCGGCGTTCCGGCACATGAAGGAGCGCGGCGGCCGGATCATCAACTTCGGCTCGGCAGCCGGCATTCGCGGACAGGCCGGGTCCGCCCACTACTCCGCGTCGAAAGGGGCGGTGATGGCCTGGACGCGCACCGTCGCGCTGGAGTGGGGCAAGTACGGCATCACCGTCAACTCGATCGTGCCGGCGATCTGGACGCCGATGTACGACGCCTGGCGCGCCCGCATGTCGGACCAGGAGCGCGCCATCCACGACATGGCCATGAAGCACATCATCCCCCTCGGCGGCCGACTGGGCGACCCCGACCGCGACATGGCTCCGGTCATGGTGTTCCTGGTCAGCGACGCCTCGCGATTCATGACCGGCCAGGCGTTCGCCGTCGACGGCGGAATGATCATGATGGGATAGGAGGTCAGGCTGTTAGGGGGCTAGGCTGTTGGGGGGTTAGGCCCCTTTAACCCCACTAGCTCAACAACCCAACAACCAACACCCTACAGTCTGATTTCCCCTGCCTCGATGCGCTTCGCCAGCTCGGCGTCCAGCGGCACGTAGGTGCGCTGCGCGCCGTCGCGGAAGTAGAGCGGATCGGAGATCCGCGCCGGGTCGTAGCCCTCTTCCTGCAGGCGCGTCTTGGTGTGCTTCAGGGTCCCGGTGACGTCCATCGACGCCGCCAGGCGCACGAACAGCGGGCACGCGTAAGCGGGGAGGGTTCCTTCTGCGAAGGCGTAATAGGCGCCCGGATCGAACGAGGCACCCGGCCGCAGCACGACGAGGGCCATTCCGGCCCGCCCCTCGGTGCCGGGGACGCGCACGCCGTAGACGGCCGTCTCGCTGACCCCGGGGGCGGCGTTCAACAGCTCGGCCACCTCCGCCGTGGCGACGTTCTCGCCCTTCCAGCGAAACGTGTCGCCGACGCGATCGACGAAGTAGTAATAGCTGGCGCGGTCGCGGCGCAGCAGGTCGCCGGTGCGCAGGTAGACGTCTCCGTCGGCGAAGCAGTCGCGCAGAATCTTCTCCTCGTTGGCGGCCTTGTCGACGTAGCCGTCGAAGCTCATCGTCGTCTGCTTGCCGATCACGCTGATCAGCTCGCCGACCTCGCCCGGCCGGCACTCGATCAGCCGGCCGTCCGGCCCGCGCCAGGGACGCTGCCGCTCGACATCGTAGCGCACCAGCTTGAGCTGGTCGTGCGTGAACGGCGCCGAACGGCCCACCGAGCCCACCCGGCCGCGCCGGTTCATGAGACTGAGATTCGCCTCCGTCTGACCATAGGTCTCGATGATGCGCTCGATGCCGAAGCGCTCCATGAACTCGCGCCAGATGTCGGGCCGCAGGCCGGGCCCGGTGGCGATGCGGATGCGGTGCGCCCGGTCGTGCGGGCTGGGTGGCTGGCGCAGCAGGTAGCGGCAGAGCTCGCCGACGTACATGAAATGGGTCGCGCCGTGCCGGCGCACGTCGTCGAGGAAGTGCGAGGCGGAGAAGCGGCGGCGCGACGCGAAGGTCGAGCCGTTGTGGAACGCGGGGGCGAAGCCGACGAAGTTCGAGTAGCCGTGGTAGAGCGGCGTCGGCGCGTACGAGCAGTCGTCGGGCTGCAGATCGAGGACGATCCTGAGCGACTGGCCTCCCATGGTGAAGCGGCTGTGGCGGATGATCGTCGGCTTGGGATAACCGGTCGTCCCCGACGTGTAGATGTACATCATGACGTCCGATACGCGGACGTCCGGGATGTCCGGCTCGGCGGCGCCGGCGCTCTGCAGTGCCTCGGCCAGGCAGCGAAACGGCGTGCCGCGCAGGTCGTCGGGCGGGACATCGGCGTAGACCGCGAATCCGTCCAGCGGGGCCAGCTGGCGCAGCGCCGCCAGGCAGCTCGCGTCGGCGAGGACGATGCGCGCGGTGGAGGTCGCCAGCACGTGCGCCAGCGCCGCGCCGCGCAGATGCGTGTTGATCAGGGCGCCGATCGTCCCGCGCTTGCCCATGGCGCCCTCCGCCATGAGAAAGGACGGTGAGTTCTCCATCATGATCGCCACCGCGTCGCCGCGCGCCACGCCCGCGGCGGAGAGCAGGTTGGCGTAGCGGTTCACGCCGGCGTTGTAGGCTGCGTAGGTGACGCTCTCGTCCTCGAAGCGCAGCAGCAAGCGATCCGGAATCTTCTCGGCCTGCTCGCGCATCACGTAGCCACAGGTGCGAAAGCCCTCCGCCCCTGCCCGCTTCAGGGCGTCGCCGATGCGCTTGTAGTGCGGCAGCTCCCGCACGTCCTCGAGCAGGGTGATCAGGCGCGACAGTCGGTCCATCCGTTCGAGATCGGCGACGCAGCTCACGCGGCCAGCGGCAGGACCCCGGTCACCGGCGTGCGGCGAAGGCGAGCTTCAGGGTCGCCCCGGCCTCCGCCATCGCCACGCCGGCCTGGTCGAGCATCGACCCCATACCGAAGAACCCGTGGATCATGCCGTCGTAGCGCGAGGTCCGCGCCGACACCCCCGCTTCCCGCAAGCGATTCGCGTAGGCCTCCCCCTCGTCGCGCAGCGGGTCGAACTCGGCGGTGATGACCAGCGCCGGCGGCAGGCCGGAAACGTCCGCGGCGCGCAGCGGCGACGCATACGCATCGTCTCCGTCGCTCGGACGCGCCAGGTAGTGGTTCCAGAACCATTGCATCATGTCCGCCGTGAGAAAGTAGCCGTCCGCGTTCTGCCGGTACGAAGGCGTATCGCGCCTCGCGTCGGTGACGGGATAGACGAGCAGCTGGAACACCAGCGGCGGCCCGCCGCGGTCGCGCGCCATGAGGGCCACGGCGGCGGCGAGGTTGCCGCCGGCGCTGTCTCCGCCGATCGCCACCCGCGACGAGTCTCCGCGCAGCGTGGCGGCGTGCGCCGCCGCCCATGCCGCCGCCGCGTACGCGTCCTCCGCCGCGGCCGGAAACTTGTGCTCCGGCGCCAGGCGGTAGTCGACCGAGACGACTACGCAGCCGGCCTGATTGGCCAGGGCGCGGCAGGTGGCGTCGTGCGTGTCCAGATTGCCGATCACCCAGCCGCCGCCGTGGTAGTAGACCAGCACGGGAAACGGCGCCGTCCCCTGCGGGACGTACACACGCACCGGAATCTCCCCCGCGGGGCCCGGGATCGTTCGGTCCGACACCTCGCCGACCGCCGGCGGCTGCGCCTGCATGGTTGCCAGTGCGGCGATCGCCTGCCGTGCTTCGGGCACCGACATCTGGTGCAACTGTGGACCGCCCATGGCGGCGATCTGGTCCAAAAGCGACTTGGCCTGCGGGTCGAGACCCATCGTTTGCCTCCGTGCGACTCTTTTTGCGGCGAGAGGGTGTTTGCTGGTGGTCTACTGGCCGTCGAACAGGACCGGAAGGCGATTTGGGGAACGGAACGCCAGGCCGACGACGCGCGCCTCCTCGGTGGGATCGAGGCGCAGGACCGGCAGCCGCTCCAGCAGGGCGCGCAGCGCGATGTCGGCTTCCATGCGCGCCAGATGCGATCCCGCGCAGAAGTGCTGGCCGAAGCCGAAGGCGACGTGATCGTCGTTCTTGCGGTGCAGGTCGAAGCGGTCCGGCTCCGCATAGTGTCGCTCGTCGCGGTTGGCGGAGCCGAGGGCGATCGACAGCATGGCGCCCGCCGGGACCGCGCAGCCCGAGACCGTCATGTCCTGCGTCGCCTCGCGCGAGACGTACTGCACCGGCGACTCCCAGCGCAGCGTCTCCTCGACCAGAAGATCGATCTTGGAGAGATCGGCGCGGACCTCCTCGTACACCTCGGGATGCGCCAGAAGCGCGTACAGGCAGCTTCCCGTCAGGCGGTACGTGGTCTCCGCGCCGGCCGGAAGGAGGAGCCGCAGGAAGGCCAGAACCTCCTCGTCGGTGAGGCGATTGCCGTCGACCTCGGCGTGCACGAGATTGCTGAGCAGATCGTCGCCTGGGTCGACCTTGCGCTGTTCCAGGATCGGCTGCAGGTACTCGAGCAGGGACTGTGCCGCCGCGAAGCCCCGGGGCGGATCGTCGCCGACGCTGATCAGGTCGAGCGCCATGCGGTGGAATGCTCCGTAGTCCTCGACCGGAATGCCGATGATCGTGGCGATGACCCGCATCGGAAACGTGAACGTGAACTCCGACACCAGATCGGCGCGACCGCGGCCGGCGAACTCGTCGATCAGGCGGTGGACGATGCCCGAAACCATGTCCCGCGTCTCGCCCTTCATCGCCCGCGGGCTGAAGAAGGGGGCGATGACGTTGCGGTGGCGGACGTGCTCCTTGCCTTCCATCTCGAGGATGGTGCGCCCCATGACGATGCCGATGCCGCGCGCGTTGGCGCGAGAGGAAAAGAGGGCTCCGTCCCGTAGGATCGTCTGCACGTCGTCGTAGCGCGTGATCAGGTGGTTGACGCCCATGATCGTGTTGACCGGGATCGCGGGTTGCTCGTCGCGCAGGCGGCGATACACGCCGTAGGGATCGACGACCGGGCTCATCATATTGCCGCCGAAGAGCTTCATGGTCGTCGTCATGTTGGTCGTCATCGCGAGTCGTTCCTTCCTTCACGTCAAGCTGGCGGGCGCGCGCGAGCGCCGCGGCACCCGCGTCGTGCCCGTCGAGGACAGCAGTAGGTGGTAGACGGCCGTCAGGCCGCGCGCCATCGCCTCGGGGTCCGGATCGGGGAAGAGGACGGCGGAGATCATCAACCTGGTCAGCCAGTCGACCAGCTGCTCGGTCGTCGCAGCGCCCGCCCGCACCGGATGCGTCCTCTCCAGCAGCGGCGACAGGATCGCGCCGGTGGTCTCGCGCAGGAACGGGAAATGCTCCCGCAGGTAGCGCAGGACGAACGCCGGCTCGGTCTCGACGATGCGCTGGATCGCCGGGTGCTCGCGCACGTATCCGGTCACGTGCTCGAGCACGACGCGGATGCGATCCCGCCCGGCCGGGGCGTCGAGCAGCGCCTCGCTCACCCGTCCCCGGAAGCGCCGGTTCTCATATTGCGCCAGGCTCTCGAGCAGCGCCTCGCGGCTGGTGAAATAGCGGTACAGCGTACCGCGGGAGACGCCCGCGCTCTCGCTGACATCGCTCATGCCAAGCTTTGCAAGGCCGTGACGCGCAATGGCCTGCATGGCGCCGTCGAGAATGCGCTCCCTGGTGCGCTCGAGCAGATCCGCTTTCTTGTCCGACGCTCCAGCGCCGGCCGCGGCGCTCACGGCCCTCTTCGACATGGCACAGATAGAACAAACCAGGCCCCATTTGTCTACTCGGAGTGTCGGCGTACGGGAAGCGGGAGACGAGGCGCAACCGGAGGCGGGGCTTCGCACGGGGGACGAGTAAGCCGGTCAGCGGGTGCGCCGGTAGGCGCGACGAGAATGCGCGAACGGCGGGCGTGCGGAGGGAGCGGCGCGCGGCTCGAAGAGAACACACCTCGTCCCGCGCGCCTGATTTGCAATGCGATGACTTCTGCAGTACCCATGCCGCCGACAGTGAATTCCACCGCCCACGCCGGGCAAACTCCACCGGAGGAAGAGAATGCGAGCAGACCTGCGTCTTTCCGACTTGAGCCGCGGCCCTATTCCCAGCAAGCTCATGAACGTCCAGATTCCAACTCACGTCAGCGACGCCATCGACAAGGTGGCGCGCGATCTCGGTTGCTCGAAGACCGCCGCAGTGGTCGCCCTTCTCAACGAGGGACTCGACGCGGCGCAGGACCGCCTGAGCGTCAACCATACACCGCCTTCAGCGTCCGCCCCTCCCGCCCGCCGCACTCCCGGCCGCCGCAAACGGGCCAACAAGAAGTAGATTCGGGTCGCCGCGCCCTTCTCGGCCGAGAAGGCGCGCCGACGTCAGCCGAAGAACCGGTGCACCAAGGCGAGCACGAGGCCGATCATGCCGCCCACCACGGCGCCGTTCAGTCGGATGAACTGAAGATCTCCCCCTACTCGATCCTCGATCTGGGCAACCAATCTCTCCGTCTCCAACGCCTCCAGGTTCTCGCGCACCGTGACGCCGATCTGGTCGTGATGGCGGCGAAGCAGATCGCCCGCCGTCGCCCGCACCCAGCGGTCGAACTGCTCGCGGCGCTCCGCCTCCCGCAGCAGATCGAGGATGCCCGCTCGCAGCTTCCGATCGATCAGCTCCGACAGGTAGCTTCCCGGCTCCCGCAGGTCGCTCTCCAGCTGGCGGCGCAGCTGCGCCAGCACGTCCCGCACCAGCGGACCGGCTTCGAGGCTGTCGATCAGGCCGTGCCGCAGCTGCTCGACCTGGGCGAGCGCTTCCTCGTCCCCCGCGGCCAGGCGCTCGGCAAAACTTCCGATGCCGCCGAACACGAGGCCCCGCAGGGCGTGGCGCACGTCGTCTGCCGCGGCCCGCAGCTCCGCGCTCCCGTAGTCGCACACCGTCTCCACGATTCGCCGCTGCACCGCCTTGCGGCGCAGCAGCAGCGGAACCAGGAGCCGCCGTTCCCGGCGCATCTGGCGGGCGGCGTGGTCGATCCAGTCCTGTAACAGCACGGCCGTGCGCGGACGGCCGAGGAAGTTGGCGAGCGACAGCGCGGCACTGCGGAAGGCCGCCGCCGCGCTGTCGCTCCCCGCCGCTCGCGCCAGCCAACGCCCGAGAGCCGGGTCGACGGAGACGCCCGAGAGCTCGCGCCGCAGCGCCCGATCGACGAACTCCACGACCTCGGGCTCGGTGAGGGTCCGTGCCAGCCCGGCCAGCACGTCGCGCAATGGCGCGCCGAGGCGTTCGACGTGCTGCCGATCGCGCAGCCAGTCGACGACGAACGCGCTGGCCTCGAATTGATCCAGCCGCGCCGCGATGACCTGCGGAGACAGCCAGTCCTCCTCGATCATCGAGACCACGCCCTCGACGAGCTTGGCGCGCCGCTTCGGAATGATCGCGGTGTGCGGAATGGGCAGGCCGAGCGGATGGCGGAACAGCGCCGTCACCGCAAACCAGTCCGCCAGCGCTCCGACTACCGCCGCTTCGAAGCCGGCCGCCGCGATCCGCAACCAGGAAGCGCCGGCCAGCGGTCCGACGGCGAGGAAGTGACAGGCGACCGCCCCCGCGACGGCGACGACCAGAGAGATGGTTCCCACCCGGTTGCGCCGGCTGGAGCCTCTCTTCGTCGGCTGGACGAACGCCCCCGCGCGCAGCTCACAGTCGAGCCGTCACCAGACCCCTCAGGCGTTCGAGCGCCGCGCGAACCCCTTCGGACGCCGCCGCCGCAAACGGCTGGCTTCCTTGCGTCGCTTCTCGGTGTGCTCCATCAGAAGATGCTGCGCGCCCTTGTCCTCCCCTTCCGGAACGCACTGCACATAGGTGCCGTCCGCCTGCATGACCCACGAGTCGCGATGCCCCGCGAGCTGCACGTCGAACACAGCCCGCAGATCCTTGCGCAGCGCCGCGTCCTCGACCGGAACGACGACCTCGACGCGGCTTTCCAGGTTGCGCTTCATGCAGTCGGCGGAGCCGATGAAGTACTCCTCGTCGCTACCGTTGCCGAAGTAGTAGATTCGCCCGTGCTCGAGAAAGCGGCCGACGATGCTGACGACGCGGACGTTGTCGGACAGGCCCGGGATGCCGGGACGGAGGCGGCAGGTATCGCGCACGATCAGATCCACGCGCACGCCGGCGCGCGAAGCCTGGTAGAGCGCGCGGGTGATGTCGGCGTCCTCGAGGGCGTTCATCTTGAACTGGATCCGGCCGGGCGACTCGGGCGAGTGGCGGGCGATCTCGCGCTCGATCTTTCCGAGCAGGGCCTTCTTCAGCAACGTCGGCGCCGGCAGCAGCTTCGTGTACTTGCGCTTCGGGCGGTAACCGGTGGTCAGGTAATTGAACAGCTCCGTGAGATCCTGGCCGATGCCGTCGTCGGAGGTGAGCAGGCCGAAGTCGGTGTAGATGCGCGCCGTGCCGGCGTGGTAGTTGCCGGTCCCGATGTGCGCGTAGCGGCGCAGGCCGGTGTAGTCCTGGCGGACCACGAGGATGACCTTGCAGTGCGTCTTGAGGCCGACGACGCCGTAGGTGACGTGGATGCCGAAGTCCTCCAGTCGGTTGGCGAACTGGATGTTCGCGGCCTCGTCGAAGCGGGCCTTCAGCTCGACGACGACCGCGACCTGCTTGCCGTTGCGGGCCGCCTCGCAGAGGTAGTCGATCACGTTCGACTCCGCCGAGGTGCGGTACAACGTCATCTTGATGGCGCGCACCTTCGGATCCTCGCTCGCCTCGCGCAGGAAGCGCTCGACCGAGGTCGCATACGACTCGTACGGATGCTGCAGCAGGATGGAGCCAGCGTCGCGCAGGGTGTGGAAGATGTTGCGCGTCTCGAGAAGACGCGGGTGGTCGACCGGCCGGTGCGGTGGGTCGCGCAGGGCGGGCACCTCGAGGGCGGCGATCTCCATCAAGTCGCGCATGGCGAGCATGCCGTCGACGTCGAACAGCTCGCTGTGCTCGTCGAGGCCGAACTCGGCGGCGAGCATGCCGCGGCGCACCGGGTCCATCCCCTGCAGGACCTCCAGCCGCACGATCGGCGCCAGACGTCGATCGCGCAGCTCGGACTCGATCAGGGCGAGAAGGTCGTCCGCCTGGTCCTCGTCGCGCTCCGTGTTGGCGTTGCGAGTGACACGGAAGAGCTCGCAGGCGTCGATCGCCATCTCCGGAAAGAGCAGATCGAGGTTGTGCGCCATCACGTCCTCGAGCCGGACGAAGTCGAAGCCGGTGCCGATGCGCAGGAAGCGCGGGATGCCGGCGCCGACCGGAACCTTGACCCGCGCCATCGACGGCTCGTTGTCGCGCCGGTAGCGGACGGTGACCAGCAGGTTCACGGACAGGTTCGAGATGAAGGGAAAGGGATGCGCCGGGTCCATCGCCTGCGGCGTCACCAGCGGGAAGATGCTGCGGAAGTACTGGTCCCGCATCGCCGCCTGCTGCTCGGCCGTCAGATCGGCGCACGAACGCAGCCGGATGCCGTGTCCCTCGAGCGCGACCAGCAGCTCCGCCAGCAGCCGGCGCCGGTGCACCTCCAGATCGCGCACCACCGCATGGCACTCAGCGATCTGCTGCTGCGGTGTGCGCCCGTCGACGCTCGGCTCCTGCAGGCCCGCGCCCACCTGCTGCTTGAGGCCACCGATCCGCTTCATGAAGAACTCGTCGAGGTTCGAGGCGACGATGGAGAGAAACTTGAGGCGCTCGAGCAGCGGATTGCGCTCGTCCTCCGCCTCGTGCAGCACCCGGCGGTTGAACTCGAGCCACGTCAGCTCGCGGTTCAGATACCAGACGGGCGAATCGAGATCCGGCTCGGAAACCACCGACACGGCTTCCGCGCCCTCCGCGGCAAGCGGTGCGCCGTCGGATCGGCCGCGCCGGTGCGCGGAGCCGCGCCGGCCGTCCTCGACGACGGCCGGCGCTTCGCCACCGTCCGCCTTGCTCGACTGTTCGATCGTCTCTGCCATGATTCGAGTGGGCCGGCGGCACCGGCTCCCCTCCCTCTTGTACTACATACTGGCTGCGCGCGCCGGAGCCAAGTCGAGATCGTGGTGGCGCCGTGTCCCGGGATCGCTTCCTTGACGGGCCGGGTCCGCCTCCCCTACAAAGCTGCCAGGGGGGATCGTGTCTCGATTGATTGCCAATCCGGCGGGCGGTTGGGCCCTGGCCTCGCTTCTGCTGCTCGCCGCGCTGCCGTCGGCCGTGGCAGCGCAGGACGGCGACGCGTTTCTCTGCTACCGGAGTAAGCCGGCGCGTGGCGCGCCGCGCTTTCTGACGACCACCGTGTCCCTCTCGGACGAGCTGGAAGGGCGGGACGTCGACGTCCGCGGACCGCGCCGCCTCTGCATTCCCGTCGACCTCGGCGGCGGCATCGCCGACCCGGCGATACAGCTCGTCGGCTACAAGGTACGGCCGTCCCGCACCAGCCCGCCCTACCCGGCCGACGAGGGCGTCCAGGTGGTCGACGCGGTCGGTGACTTCACGGTCGATCGGAAGCCGCGGCCGAAGCTGCTGCTCGTCCCGAGCTCGGTCGATGCTTCAACCGTTCCCTCTCCTCCCGACGACGCCACTCACGGCGTCGACCACTACCGCTGCCACGACGTCAAGCCGAGCGGCGGGCGCCGCGCCTTCCCCGCCGGGCTGCGGCTCGCGGTCGGCGGCCCGGCGCCCGCCGCGGCCGACTTCGACCTCAAGAGGGTGCTGCGCCTCTGCGATCCCGTGGCCGCCTCGGCGGCCGCCATCAAGCAGCCGGCGAGCAGCCTCCTCTGCTACCGCGCCAAGCGCCTGCGCGGCGAGCCGAAGCCGCAGCCGGCGCGTGGCCTGCACACCAACAACGAGCTCGGTCCGGCGTCGCTCGACGCGCTGAAGGAGGTCGAGCTCTGCCTGCCGGCGCGCGCCATCGCGCGCTGCAACGGCAGCCGCCTGCTCTGCGATCGCGCCTACGACGCCGTGTCCTACCCGACGACGCACAATGCGATGTCCAACGCCGAGGAGGGCTGGATCGGGCCCAACCAGGACTACTCGATCACCCACCAGCTCGAGGACGGCGTGCGCGCCCTGATGCTCGACACCTGGTATTTCGGCGGGCAGGTCGTCCTCTGCCACGGCGGCGACGTGTTCCCCTGCGACCTCACCGGCATGAAGCCGCTGGTGGACGGCCTGGCCGAGATCAAGACCTTCCTCGACCGGCATCCCAACGAGGTGGTGTCGATCATCTTCGAGAGCTACGTGTCGGAAGCCGACGTCCTCTCCGCTTTCATGGCCAGCGGGCTGCTGTCCTCCGTCCACGTGCAGAGCGCCGCCGATCCGTGGCCGTCGCTGCGCGACCTGATCCTCGCCGACACGCGGCTGGTCGTCTTCACCGACGACTCGGCAGCCTCCCTCCCCTGGCACCTCTATGTGTGGGACTTCGCCTGGGAGACGCACTTCTCGTTCGCGACGCCGCAGGACTTCACCTGCACGCGCAATCGCGGCTCCGCCGCCAACAGCTTGTTCATCCTCAACCACTTCCTGACCAAGGTCGTCGGCAGCCCGTTGCTCGCCGACATGGTGAACCACAACCCGCTGTTCATCGACCGCGCCGAGCAGTGCCAGAGCGAGAGCGGGCGCCTGCCCAATTTCGTCACCGTCGACTTCTACGACATCGGCGACCTCTTCGCGGTCGTCGACAGCCTGAACGGCGTCGCGCCCTGAGCGCGCCCGGAACCGAGCGCGCGGCCTGGCACCCCGGGCGATTGACCGCCGCACTCGGCGCGTACTATCGACGCGGCGTGACCGGGTTCCCCGTTTTGAGCTTCCCTTCCCCGATTCCTCCTCGCCGGCACTCGCGGCCGAAGGGGTCGGCAAAGGCGGCCTCCATCCTTCCTCTCCTCCTGTTGCTCGGCGCGCTCGCCGTTGCCGCGCCTGTCGGCGCCCAATACCCCTGGCTGCGCCTGCCGCCGACGCCGGCGCTGCCCAAGCCCGAGCGCAGCGGCACCGTTCCGGTGAACGGCATCCGCCTGTGGTACGCCGTGTTCGGAAAGGGCGCGCCGGTGGTGCTGGTGCACGGTGGCCTGGCCAACGCGGACTACTGGGGATTGCAGGTCGCGGCGCTCGCCCCCCGCTACCGGGTCATCGTACTCGACAGCCGCGGTCACGGCCGCAGCACGCGCACCGAGGCGCCGATCGGCTACGACCTGATGTCGTCGGACGTGTTGGCGCTGATGGACTACCTGCACGTGCCCAGGGCCGCGCTGGTGGGCTGGAGCGACGGCGCGATCATCGGCCTGGACATCGCCATCCACCATCCCGAACGCCTGACCGGGCTGTTCGCCTTCGCGGCGAACTCGGATCCGTCCGGCGTCAAGGACGTGAACCAGAGCCCGGTCTTCACCGACTACATCGCCCGCGCCGAGCGCGAGTACGAGAAGCTCTCGCCGACGCCGAAGGAGTTCAAGGCCTTCCTCGCCAACATCACGAACATGTGGGCGACCGAGCCGCACTTCACCGACGAGCAGCTGCGCCGCATCGAGGTTCCGACCTGGATCGTCGACGGCGATCACGACGAGGCGATCAAGCGCGAGAACACCGACCACATGGCGGCGCTCATCCCCGGCGCGGGCGAGCTCATTCTGCCAGAGGTCAGCCACTTCGCCTTCTTGCAGGACCCCGTACAGTTCAACCAGGCCCTGCTGCACTTTCTCGCCCGCAAGTGACCGCGGCGCCGCGGGCGATTCTCGGAGTTCTCCATGAGTCTTCTGAGCCACAGCATGCTCCGTCGCGGACTGCTGCTCTTCTGGAGCTCGTGGTTCTCGGTGGTCTTCTCCACCAACCTGGCGGACGGTTTACGGCAGGCGGGTCTCCTTCCAACGGAGTGGCGCTTCGCGTCCGGAAACTTCGAGCTGATTCGGCAGTCGATCGGCATCTATTCGCTGGGGCAGTCATGGGCGGTGTTCCTCTTTGCAGCCGTCGTGCTGGTTCAGCTCGGCGCCGCCGCTCTCTTCTGGCGTGCCTTTCTGGAGCGCGACACGGGCACCAGGCCCGATCACCCGAAGGTTCCGCAGGCCTTTTCGCTGGGGATCGGTTTGTTCGCTGCCTTCTTGGTCGCCGATGAGCTCTTCATCGTATACGACCGGATATCCGGCCTGGAGACCACGCACCTGCTCGTTCTCTGCGGACTCTTGCTCTCGTACCTCGTGATCCACGTGCCGAGCGGCCAGCGGCAAGTGCCACCCGGCGGTATCTGAGCAGCGTGAGCCCGGACCATCTCACGTTACCAAGAAGGTCCCACTCGACCGCTGTCGACCCATGCATCGCCCGGGGTTACACCACACTCCACGGAGCGAGTTGTGATCGTGCGCGGGCACCTGAGTGATTCCCGCCACGTCGGAGCATCCTTGTGGTGCGGGCCTCCGGCCTGCATAGCGGCCCATCGGGCCGCTCCCCCCTCCGCCCCAACCCCGTGCAGGCCGGAGGCCCGCACCACAAACACCGCTCGAGGCTTTGGGTCGAAGGAAGAGGCGGTCCCAACGGGACTCGAATCAACCTCGCCGGCACGCGACACAACCGGAGAAGAGCCCGTAAGCACTGGGAATCCCGGGGGAAATCAAGAAATCGGGAGGTCGCAGACGGCGTCCCATATCTGTTCGATCACCGCCCGCTCCTCGATCGAAAATCGCCATCAGGTGGAGGCGGTTCTCGCCGCAATCGCGGCACGCTCACGAATCGGTGTGTCCCCTCGTCTCAGGTCTCGACGACGCGAATCCGTCTCCCGGCTGCCGAAACGAGACGCTCGATATCGATACGATCACTCGTCACGATGTCCGCCGCGCGCGTCACGGCCACCCTCACCACTGCGGCGTCACTGATGTCCGTGGTTCGGGCTTTGCCCAGCAGGGCGCCCACCTCATGAGCTCCGGCTTCATCCAGGGCAACCACCTCGCAGCCCCGCAAAAGGCGGCGGAGCTGGACCTGCTTTGGAGATCGGCTCACCTGCGCCAGGACAGGCGATGGCACACACGGCACGATGCCCAGCTCCAATCGAATCCGATGCTCCGCCCAGAAGCGACGATCGTTTCGGTCGGCAGCAATCAAGGGGCCGGCGTCGTAGACGACGGGCTTCATCGCTTCCGAGCCCGACGGGCTCGAGAAGGCGGGTGCTTGCGCAGCACCTGCCGCCGAGCCGCTGCCAACTCCGCCTCGCCGAACGCGCCGTGCTCCGCCTCCCATTCGGCGACTGCGGCCAGACCGTCGCCAATGCGCAACGAACGTCGGGCGGCCTCGGTCAGCCAGGCCGAGATGCTCATCTTCTTCTTGCGAGCAGCGCGAACCACACCGTCGTGCACGTCCGCATCCACCGTGATGGCGAGCTTTCGAGCCGGAGCTCCGCGGGGCATGTCGAAACCATACTACCGGAGTAGTATGGTTGCAATCTCTCGGTGCTCCGCCTGGACGCGTCCGCTACCGATGGCGCATACGGTGGCGACGTTGGCGTGCAGATCGGAGCCTTCGAGATGAGCCTGACGCGGGCCGTCCGTGCTGCCGACCGGGCCGTGCGATCGCATCCGATCCGCATCACCAGTCTGCACGGCCATCCGCGACGGGCACGTCACAATCGACCAGGCACTGGCGGAGGAGTCCGAGGCAGCCGCCTGACACCACACTCCACGGAGGGAGTTGTGGTCGCGCGGGCACCGAGTGATTCCCGCTACGTCGACCGGGACCACACGCGTGGAGGCGTTTCTCCGTGATCCTCGGCGATCTCGACGTCGCATGCGTCAGATCGCACCCAACGGAGCCTCACTGTGCTGGCACTCCGGCCTGCGTGGCGGCTCATCGGCTCATCCGGCCGCTCATCCTCCCCCGACCCCGTGCAGGCGGGACGCCCGCACCACAACATCGCTCGAGGCCGACGCTTTGGGTCGAAGGAAGAGGTGGTCCCAACGGGAATCGAACCCGTGTTACCGACGTGAGAGGCCGGTGTCCTAGGCCGCTAGACGATGGGACCGTAGTCGATCTTCTGACGCGCTCCGCGTGAAACGCTCGCCGATTCCGCCCTTCCCCCATTTCGCGTCGGACGCGGGGCTTACGCCCCGCTTCCGCAGCGCTCAGCGAGCTGAGGAGGTAGGACTCGAACCTACAATCGCCTGATCCAGAGTCAGGTGGCTTACCAATTAGCCCACTCCTCACCACTGCAAAACGGACTCAAACTAGAGACGCGCCGATTCGAAGTCAAGACGACTTCCGAGGAAGGTTGTTACGCTGCTAGGGGTTACGCTGTTGGGTATCGGGCGTGCGCTTCGCGCACTCGGATGATGTCGGGCCCGGCCGCGGCCCGACCAACAACCCAACAACTCAACAACCAACAACCCGCCCCCACTGCTGCCCACCGGATGCGCATCTGCTCATCGGTTGGGCAAGGCGCGCACTGGACCGAGGGATGGGATCGTTCGACTGAATGACGCGGCGCGTCTGGCATGCCCGATGCTCTGACCAAACCTCGGACGCGCCCTTCTCGCGTCTGACCCACTAGCAGCGGAGAGTCGCGGTCGCGGCCCAACGGCCGCGACTCTCCGTCCCCCCCTTGCGATGTGGCGCGCGGCATCCAAGCACCTCCCATGTGGTGCGAGGACCCGCTGGGAGGTCGCGTCGCGCCGCTCGAGCGACCGAGGACTTCTAGCCCGCGGCGCGGATCTCGCTGCTGCCGGTCGAACCGGCCTCGCCCGAGTCGAACAGCCGGCAGAAGGCGTGCTCGATGTCCCGTGGCGCGAGCGGAAACTCTCGCACGGCGCGCAGACCGTGCTGGACGGTTTCCGCCGGGTTCAACGGCTTGCTCCAAAGGACGGCGATCGACGGCGGCGTCACGGACGGATCGGCGCGCAGACGGTTGATGACCCGGATTCCCTCGCCGCGCGGCAAGCTGAGGTCGACGAGAGCGATCTCGGGCTTCACCATCGGCACCAGATCGAGGGCCTGCTTGCCATCGAAGGCGATGGCCGTCGAGCAACCGAAGCGGCCGAGGACGTCCCTCAGGCCGCTCATGGTGTCGACGTCCTCGCTGACCGCGAGCAACCGCTGCAACCCGGAGCGGCGTCCCAGCAGCCGGGTCGCGCAGGCGTCGGGCTCGAAGGGGGGCGGAAAGAGATCCACCATTCCGAGGACGACCCCGCGACCAGCGTGGGCGGAATACAGGAACGCGTATGGATCTTCGACCCCCCAGCGATTGGAATCCGTCGCCGCCGCAAACGGATCGATACTGCGCGACAGCAGGTTGACGGCCAGAAGCAGATCCTTGCCCTCGCCCGGCCCGGAGACCTCGGAGGCCGGCAGGCAGCGCGTGCCTGGGAAGTGGCCGATCGCGCTGCGGATGCACTGCTGGATCTCGGCGTCGTCCTCGAGCAGAACGACGACTGCCGGCTGCCTCTGCCGGTCCACCTGGTGCGCCGTCTTGGCGGGCGCGGCCGCCGCGGGCGCCGGTGCCGGCTTGCGCGCTTCCTCGGAGGGATTGGCCTCGAGCGAGGCGACGCCACGCAGCGGCGCCTCGCGCTGTGCCGGCCTTTCCGCGGGGGCGGCGTCGGCGGCCAACGACAGCCCGTGCTCAGGACCCGCAGGCGGACGCGGTCGCGCGCCGCGCGCGGCTTCCAGGTCCTGGAGCCGCAACGCCAGCAGCTCGCGCTCCTGGCGCTCGGACGCGAGCTGGGCGACGGCGTCGTCGCAGGCCGACTGCAAGACCGCGAGCTCCTCGGCCATCTTCTGCTGCTCGGCGTCGCGCTGGCGGAGCAGCTCGGTTCGCTGGTTGAGCTCCATCATGTACCCGCTCACCGCGCCCGAGTGGCGCTGGGCGGCCTCGCGCTGTTGGCGCTCCAGCTCCTCCAGCTTGGACCGCAGTCGCCCCACCTCCGCCTTGCCGTTCTCACCGCTCTCGGCCCGCCCCACGCGCCCCCGCAGCTGCTCGCACTCCCGATCGAGCCCCTCCTTCAGCGCCCGCAGGCTGTCGACCTGTTGCTGGAGGTTTTCGCGGTCCGCCTCGACCTCGCTCAGGCGAGTCGCCAGAGATTCGATGTGCGCGTTGAGCTCCGACGCCATGTCGGTGCCGACACGCCCCGCCTCGGCCTCGGACTCGCGCATGTCACGCTCGCCCTGCAGCTCGGTCTGCAGCTCCGCAACCCGACCTCGCGCCTCCGCCAGGGCGCTCTCCGACGTCTCCCTGAGCCGGCACTCGCGCTCGAGATCGCTCCACAGGGAAGCGGTCTGCGTCTGCTCCTTCAGAAGCAGCTCCTGCAACTCGTTGACGGCGTTCTGCAACACCGACTCGCGCTGCTGGGAGCCGCCGAGCTCGCCGCCGAGCTCGGCGACCCGCTCCTCGAGACGACACGCCTTCTCGCGCTCCCCGTTCGCCTCCGCAACGGCGCACCGCAAGCCCTCGGCGTCGCCGCGCAGGGTCTCCGCCTCGCCGCGCAACGCGTCACGCTCTTCGCCGAGCAGCGCCCGCTGTCGCTCCGCTTCCTCGCGCGCCGCCCGCTCCGCCGCCAGCGCCGCACGCAGCCCGTCGCCTTCGTCGCGCAGCTGCGCGACACCCTGCCGGGCCGCTTCGATCTCCTCGCCGAGCTGCCGTCGTTCGCCCTCCAGCGCCTCCGCCGTCTGGCGCGATGAGGCGATCTGGCTTTCCAGGACCTCGCACGACGCGCGCAGCTCCACTTGTTCCTCGCCGGCGCGCCGTAGCATCGCCTCGAGATCCTCCACCCGCCGCGCCAGCGCGGCGCGGCGCTCCTCGGTTTCGCCCGCCACGGCCGCGCGTTCCGCCGCCTCTCGGCGCAGCAGCTCCAGCTGCCGTGCCTGTTCAGCCAACTGACCGCGCTGTTCGTCCGCCTGCCCCTGCCACTGGTCGCGCTCACCGCGGGTCAGCGCCAGGGCGGCCTGCAGGGCCGTCGCCTGCTCCGTCCATTCCTGCTGAGCCGAGGCATGGATCGTCTCCAGGCGGTCGACGTCGGCGAGCCGCGCGTCTCGCTCCTCCAGCGCCGCGCGCAAATCGCTTTCGTGACGCGACGCGTCGGCGAGGGCGGATTCGAGCTCGCCGATCCGCGCGGCCAGCTCCAACCGCCCCGCATCGAGCTGCGACTGCAGCGAGGCGCGCTCCCCGATCAGCGCGTCGATCTCGCTCTGCAGACGCTGTTGGAGCGCCTCCCGCTCGCGTAGCGCTTCGGCCTCCCGCTCGCGCAGCTGCGCCGCGACCTCCTCGGCCGCCTGCGCCAAGGCCATGGCGGCGGTCACGTCGGCCTCGCGCGCCTGCAACTCTTCCTGCAGAGTCGCCGCGCGCGCCTGCATCGCCGCGTCCTGCGCACGCCCGCGCTCGAGCTCGTCGTCCATCGACGCGCAGCGCGCCGCGATCTCCTCGCGCGCCGCCGCCGCCTCGAGCAATGCCGTGCGGTCGGCTTCGATCTCCGCCCGGGCGCGCTCCAGCTCGCGCTCGAGCGCGGCCCGCGACTCCCCGAGCTGCGCCAGCTCGCCGCGCAGCGCTTCGCGCTCCAGCACCCCCGCCTCGGCGCCGTCCAGCAGCTCCGCCTGCCGCCGCTCGAGAGCGCTCGCCGATGCCGTCGAGGCGGCCAGCTCGGCCCGCAGGCGCTCGCACGACGCCGCCCGCTCGCTCAGCTCACCGCGCGCCTGCTCCAGCTCGGTGCGCAGAGTGTCGGCGTCGATGGCGCGCGCCGACAGCTCCGCTCGCGCTCGCTCCACCTCGTCCCGCAGCGCCTCGCCGCGTGCCTCCGCCTCGTCGCGCGCCGCGCCCAGCTCCTCCAGGGTCCGCCGCTTCGCCTGCTCTGCGCTCGCCGCCGCGCGCAGCTCGCCATCGCGCACCTGCAGCTCGTGGTCCAGCGCCGAGGCGCGCGCCTCGACCACGGCGACCGACGCCCGTGCCGCGCCCAGCTCGTCGTCGAGCGCCAGGCAGCGAGCGGTCATCTCGTCGCGCGCCGCACCCACCGCCAGCAGCGACTGCTCGACGGCGCCGAGGCGGCGCCCCGATGTCGCCAGATCGCGCTGATACGCCTGCCGCTCGTCGTCCAGCGCGCCGGCACGGGCGCGCGCGGCGGCTGCCTGCGCCCGCGCCTCGACCAGCTCGCCGTCGAGCGCCGCGCAGCGCGCCTCGCTCGCCTCGTTCGCCGTCGTCCGGTCGAGCAGCGCGGCGCGCTCACCTTCCAGCGCCGCCCGCGCGCCCTCGAGAGCGCGCTCGAGGGCGGCGTGCTCCTCTCGCCGGCGCTCCGCCTCGGCCCGCAGCTCGTCGTTCTCGCGCGCCTGGCTGTCGATTCGCTCCTGCAGCTTCGCCCGCACCTCTTCCAGCGCCGCCGCGGCCGCCGTCGCTCCGTCGAGATCCGCCGCCAGACGCTGCGCTTCCCGCTGCCGGCCGTCGCTCTCCGCCTGCGCCCGCTCCAGCTCGCTCTGCAGCGCCGCGGCGCGAGCCTGCCGCTCGTCCGCTTCGGCGCCCGTGCGGCGCAACTGCTCGTCGAGCGCGTCGGCTCGCGCCCACGCCTCGTCCCGCGCCGCTTCCGTCCCGCGTAGCAGCTCGCTCTCGCGATCGAGGTGCGCTCGCACCTGCTCGAGCTCCGCCTGCAGGCGGCCGCTCGCTTCGCGCTCCGAAGAGAGCTCGCCTGAGAGGCACGCGCGCTGGCGCGCTTCGTCCTCGCACTGCGCCGCGACCTCGCCGAGCCGCGCCGTCAGCGCGGCCAGCTCCTCCGCCCGGTCGCGCGCCTCGGCGGCCAGGCGCTCGCCGTCCTGCTGGCGCGCCGCGAGAGCGGACCGCAGCTCTTCGACCGTCGCCCCGAGCGCCAGACGCTCCTCGGCCGCGCCGCGAAGATCCGCCGCCAACCGCTCGCGCAGGCCGTCGCACTCGGCTTCCGACGCCGCCAGCCCTTCGCGCAGCGCCGCCGCCGTTTCCTGCCCCGCGTACACGCCGTCACGGGCGGCGTCCAGGTCCGCACTCGACGCCCTCAGCTCGGCTTCCAAGGCTTCGGCGCGGGCCTCCGCCGCGGCACCGCAGGAGCGCGCCGCGGCGAGGGCGACGTCGAGAGCGTCGCAGCGCGCCGCCATCTCCTCGCCCGCCTCTTGCCGCGCCCGCACCGCCTCTCGTTGCACGTCCAGATCGCGGCGCAGGCCGGCGATCTCGTCGCCGCGCGCCACCAGGTCCGCCCGCAGCTCGGCGGCGAGCCGCTCCGCCTCGTCCTGCCGCTGCGATCCCTCACTCACCTCGGCAGCGAGGCAGCGCGCCTCGGCTGCCGCCGTCGTCGCCTCGCGGGAGAGCGCCTCGCACTGCTCGACCCGCGACGCCAGCGACGTTTGCAGCACGGCGATCTCGTCGCCCAGAGCGGCCCCCTGCGCCCGCAGCTCGGCGCGTTCCGCCTCCAGCCGCCGCCTCTCCGCCGACCACTCCTGCTCCGCCTCCGCCAGACGCCGCAAGGCGCCTTCCTGCTCGCCGCGCAGGCGCACGAGATCGCCGACGTGCGAAGAGCGCAGCGCGGCCAGCTCGCGATCCCGCGCCCCCACTTCCTCCTCGAGCATCGCGATGCGGTACTGGACGGCGTCGAGCACGGTGCGCAGCTCGATCGCCTCGACGCGCTCCCTCTCGCAGCGCTCCTCGGCCTGCCGCAGCGCGGCCTCCATCTCCGCCAGGCGCGGGTCGGCCCGCGTTGGCGCGCGGATCCCGTCGCGGCGCATGCTCGACGCGCGACAGCCACTGGCGCAGCGATCCGCCCTCGGGACGCGCGGGCGCTCCGCCCGGGCTCGAAACCGGCTGGTGGCCGCCCGGCGGTGCTTCCACCCAGGTCCCGCCCTTCCCCGCGTCGGAAGGGGCACGTCGCTTCGAATCGCTCATCGGGGGGAGCGCTCCTCCGCCGTGGACGCCGCAGCGCGTCCGGACCCTTCGTGATCTCGCACCAGTCGCCTCACCGACCGGCATCCCGTCTCGTCAGCCTCAAAGACCATTGACCTGCTCGACAGGGTGAGAGAGGGCCGGGCACGAGTCCACCTCGGGCGCGAGGACGCGGTTGACCTCGGCCGCCAGGTCCTCCGGAGTGAAGGGTTTGGTCACGTACCCCGTGGCGCCGAGCTCGCGCGCGTGGCGGCGATGCTTGTCGCTCGAGCGCGACGTACAGACGATGACCGGCAGCCCCGACCAGCGGGGGCGGCGCCGGATCGCCTCGATCAACTCGTAGCCGTGCATGCGCGGCATCTCCAGATCCGTGATCACGACGCGGAACGCCCGCTGCGCCAGCTTTTCCAGCGCGTCGATCCCGTCGACCGCGGTCTCGACCTCGTACCCCTCGCGCTGCAGCAGGCGCGTCACCAGCTTGCGCACGCTGATCGAGTCGTCGACGACGAGGACGGCGCACGCAGTCTCTAATGCCGCCGGCACCTCACTCGCGTCGGCCGGCAACGCGCCGGCCGACGCCGGCCCGCTCTGCAGGGTCAAGTCGATCAGGTGGCCGACGTGCAGAACGAACACCACCGAGCCCGAGCCGGCGATCGTCGCGCCGGTGAGGAATGGATGCGCCTCCAACAGCGGGCTCAGAGGCCGGATCGAGACCTCCTGCTGCGCCCGCACGCCGTCGACGACGAGGGCGAGGACGCGATCGCCGACGCGAACCGAGACCGCGACGGCGGCGTCCGCCGGCACTGCCTCGCCGACCAACGGGCCGAGCACCAGCGCGGGCAGCATCCGCTCGCCGAGGCGCAGCCGGGCGCCGGCGGGACGCCGTTCGACGGCGCGCATCTCGATCGGTACCGCGCGCTCGACGAAGCGAATCGGAACGGCGAACACCTGGGCGCCGGTTTCGACCATCAGGGTTTCGTCGATCGAGGTCGCCAGCGGCAGGAACAGACGCACGGCAGTGCCCTCGCCCGGCCGCGATTCCACGGCGACGTCGCCGTGAAAGGCGGCGACCTGGCGCGCCACCGCGTCGAGGCCCATGCCCCGGCCGGCGAGGTCGGTGGTCGCGGCGGCGGTCGAGAACCCCGGCTCGAAGATGAGGCGCAGCAACTGCTCGCGCGACGGCGTCTCCCCTTCTCCGAGCAGACCGAGCTGCCACGCCCGGGCGCGGACGGCATCGAAGTCGAGGCCGGCGCCGTCGTCCTCGACCGTCACCACCACGCCGTGCTGCTCGGGCACCGCGGACAGCCGCACCGAGCCCGACTCCGACTTTCCCGTCGCCCGGCGCCGATCCGGCGCCTCGATGCCGTGCGAGACCGCGTTGCGCACCAGGTGGAGAAGCGGCGCGTGCAGAGCCTCGATCAGAGAGCGGTCGAGCTGCACGTCGCCGCCGCCCACCTGCAGATCGACGCGTTTGCCGGTCTCGCGCGCCGCGTCGCGCACGGCGGGAGCCAGGCGCCGGAAGACGCTGCCGAGCGGCAGCAGGCGCAGCGCCGTGACCTGGCGCTGCAGGCCAGTGGTGACCTTGGCGATCTGGCGCGCCTGCTCGCCCAGCGTGTCGATCAGGCGCGCCATCTCGTCGGCCAGCTCTCCGCTGTCGGTCGCTGCCTCGATGACGCTGCGCGACAGCACCGTCGCGTCGTCGTACTTGTCGAACTCGAGCTCGGTGAACTCCTCGCCGTCGGCGCGCGACGCCGCGCCGCCCCCGCGCCAGGCCGGCTGGGATCCGCGCGCCTCCTCGCCGTTCGACCCGGGCATCCAGGCGTCGTCGAGACCGCGCTCGAGCCCGTCGGCCGTCTCCGCGAGACGCCGCCGGCAACCGTGCAGCTTCTCGCGCAGGTCGGCGAAGAGATGCAGCTTCTGCTCCAACTGCGCGCGCTGCCCGGCGAGCTGCGCGACGGCCGCCATGAGCTCGTCGAGCCGCGCCACCGGCACTCGCGTAAGAGTCTCTTCTTCGACGCTCTCGGACTCGACCGGCAGCGCGTCGGAGGAGGAATCGGGCGCCGCCTCGGGCGCACCGCCGCCGCGCGTCGTGGTCGCGTCGACCTCGCGGTTGATCGCCGCGGTGAGCGCGAAGAGACGATCGAGGACGCCGGCCGCATCCGCCGCGGGCGCGTCGCCCAGCTCCGCCTCCAGCAGCGACTCGCCCTCGTGCAGCAGATCGGCGATGGCGCGCAGGCCGACCGCGGCGGCGGCGCCCTTGAGGCCGTGAAAATGGCGGAACACCGCCTGCAGGATCTCGCGATCGCGCGGCTTGCGCTCGAGCTGGACGAGCAGCTGGTCGCAGGTGCCGAGGCCCTCGAGTGCGTCGAGGTGGAAGGCCTCCAGCAGCTCGTTCTCGCCGCCGGGCGCGCTACCCTCGGGCGCGGCGCGCCAGGCGTCGACCAGGGAGGGCGCCTCGAGACCGGCGGTATCGAAGACGGCGCCCAGGTTCTCCTGCGCCGTCTCCAGATCGGGATCGGGCGCCGTCGGAGCCGCGCCGAAGAAGCGCTCGAGCTGCAGGGCGACCGCCGAAAGCTCGCTCCACCCGACCAGGGCCGCCGAGCCTTTGATCGTGTGGAAGATACGGTTCAGGCGCTGGCAGGAGACGGCTCGCGTCCCCGCCGACTCGAGCAGGCGGAGCTGCTCGCGGACCTCCACCAGGTAGCCGCGCAGCTCGAGCGCGAACACCTCCTGCAGATCGTCGGCGAGATCGTCCTTCGCGGAAGCCCCGGAGGCCGTCTCCGGGGCGCGATTGGTTTTGCGCAGCTCGTCCATTCAGCTCCGCCCCGCGCCACCCGACGCCACCCCGCGCGGCATGTTCCCGTTCGGACCGCTCACGCCGTCCACCTCGGACAGAGAAAGGGCACGCACCTGCTCGCCCAGATCGCCCGCCAGGGAGATGAGCCGGGCAACCTGTTCCCGGGCGTGCTCGGCCGCGACCCTCGTCTGGTGCGCCTCGTCGACCGCGCCGTCGGCCGCAGCCATGATCGCGCCGGTGCCCGCCGCCTGCTCGCTCACCGTGCGGCAGACGTCCGACACACCGCTGGCCGCTTCCGCCAACACGCGCTGTACGTCGCCGGCGAGGCGCGCGATGGCCAGGATCGCCTCGGCGTGTTGCTCGACGTGATCGCGGTGGCGATCCATGCCGGCCACCGCTTCGTTCGCCTCCGCCTGCAGCGCCGCGATCGCCCGGCTGATGTCCTCCCGGGCCGTCTCGCTGCGCTCCGCCAGGCGTCGCAGCTCGTCGGCGACGAGCGGCGCACCGCCGCCGGGCTCGCCGCGCGCCGCCTCGATCGCGGCATTGAGGGCCAACACGTTCGCCGCCGACGCGATCCTTCCCACCGGGCCGACCAGGGCGGACACCTCCATCGAGCGCTCGCCGAGCCGCTTCATCTTGCCGGCGGCCGAGCGCGTGTACTTCTGCAACAGATCGACGCCGTCGGTCAGGCGCTGCATCGCCTCGCCGTGCGCCGCCGCGACCTCCCCCGTGCGCACCGCGCCAGCGGCAACCCGGCCGACGCGAGACGACGCGTCGCCGATCGCCGCTTCCAAATCGCGCAGCGACGCCGCGTTGCGCGTCAGCTCGCCCTCATGCCGGACGGCACGACGCGCCAGCTGCTCGGCGGCGGCGTGCAGCGGAATGGCGGACTCGAGAATCCGCGCCGGCACCTCACGCAGCCGGGTCGACGCCTCGCGCAGCGCGGCGCAAGCCGCGTTGAGAGCGTAGGCGAGCGGACTGAGAGCGCCGTCGGTGCGCGCGCGCCGCGAGAAGTCGCCGCCGCGCAGCGCCGTCAACGCGTCGATCATCTCGCGCAGCTCCGCCTCCTGCTGCTGGCGCCCCTCGGCGTCGCCGCGGCGCAGCTTGACGTAGTGATCGAAGACCGCGTTGGTGTCCGCCGCCAGGAAGCGCAGCTCGCGGCTCCCGAGTACCGGCAGGCGTGCATTCAGGCGGCCCGCCCGCAGTGCAGCGGCCGCCTCCGACAGGCGGCCCAGCCAGCCACCGCCGCGCCAGGCGACCCACGCGGCCCACGCCGTGACCACGAGCGCCAGCGCGACGACGACCCACAAGACCCACAAGCGCAAGGGCGCCAGCGGCGCCGACAGCTCCGCCTCGCTCTTCTCCACGACCAGGCTCCACGCCGGTCCACCGCCGGCCAGCGGCGCCGCGACGCCGAGGACCCGGACCCCGCGGTGGTTGACGTAGCTGCCGGTGAAGGTGCGCCCCTCGCTGGCGGCCGTACCGCCGGCGGAATCGACGACCTGCGAGAGGACCGCGGTCGGCGCGCCACCTGCCCGCGCCACGAGTGAACGCTGGCGCGAGTCGCTGCGCATGAGCTTGTCGGGGCCGACCAGAAACACGTCGCCGGTGGCGCCGAGGCCCAGGTCGACCCAGCCGCCGCCGGCGGAAAGCAAGCGATCGATCGGCGCCACCGAGAGCTCCGCGAGGACGACGCCCACCAGCTTGCCGCTCGAGAACATCGGCGCGCCGGCGAACGCCGCCAGGCCGCCGCGCAGGGGCACGTAGGGGGCGAAGTCGGAGAGCTGCACCACGCCCTCCTGCCCGGTGTCGCGCAGGCTGCGAAACAGCCGTCCCGCCTCCGATCCGGCGTACGGTCCGTCGCGCAGGCTGGTCTGAAAATCGAGCCCCTTGCGAACCGAATAGACGATCCGCCCGTCGGCCGCATCGACGAGGAGCAGGTCCGCGTAATGGAACGTCTCGGCGACACGGCGAAATCCCGGGTGTACCGCGGCGTGCACCTCCGAGTAGCGGCTGCCGTCGAGCGCCGAGTCGAGCAGGTCCTTCTCGTCGTCGGCGTGCGGGTTGGTCGCCAGATAGGCGGCCTGCAGCCACACGGCGGAACGCTGCGGCAGGAGCAGCGAGCCGAGAGCCAGCTCGCCCTTCGCCAGCTCGCTCTCGTAGTACCTCTGTAGGTAGTCCTTCAGGCGGATCATCCGCGGACGCATGGCGTCGTCGGCAGTGAGCGGATCATCGTCGAGCTGTCGCGTCGCCTCGCGCAGGCGCTGCAGGGCGCGGACCGCGTTCGTGTCGCTCGCCAGCAAGCCGACCTGCCCCCGCACCGCGGCGAAGAAACCCTCGACCGCCAGGCGCTGGCGGTCCTGAATCGACTCGAGCTGGCGGACCTCCTCGTCGCGCAGAAGCGCCGCCGCAAAACGGGTCGCCGCATACCCCAGGACGGCGAGCGACAGCAACGCCGGGACCAGAATCGCCGCCAAGAGCTGTACGCGGGCGGAACGTCCGCCCGCCGGCGGCGCCCCTACGGTCGAAGCGGCTTCGCGCATGGCGGACTCATTCCGCGCGGACCGTCCCGGCCGCGCCACGCGCTTCGCTTCCCGTCATGCGCCGGAAGCCGGCCGTCGTCGACGACACCGCGGCGCGAATGATGCCGTCGGGATCGAGAAGGGACACCTTCCCGCCACCTCGCTGCTCGACATCTTCCGCGGCGTCACCGGCGAACCATCCGTCGTCGCTCGCCACTCCCGCGCGCCGCAGCACGTCGAGGACGCGGTCCACGACGATGCCGACGCGCATGCGGCTGCTCTCGACGACGAGAATCTGGTCGGCCGGGCGATAGCGCCGCGAGGGCACGCCGATCCACTCGTCGACCAGCAGCAGGGGCAGCGGCTCGCCGCGCAAGTTGACCACGCCGGCAATGTGAGCCGGCGCCCGGGGTACCGGCGTCGCCGTCTCCCCGGTCAGCACCTCGCGAACGGCTCGAACCGGAACACCGAAGGCGCGCCCGCCGCGCTCAAAGGCACAGTAGGCATCCATGCAGCTCGACCCGGTTTCCCCTCGATCTGTCCTCATGTCTGTCCCCTCCTCGAGATGCCCCTCACAGTCCGACCGCGGCCGCGACGTCGCCCGACGCCGCGCCGGCCGGCAACGACGACGGCGTGCCCGTCTCGTTGCGGATCCAGCGGCCGACGTCGGCCGACAGATCCGGCCCGGCGGCGAACAGCGTACGAACGTCCCGCCCGGCCGCGGCGTCCTGCTCGGGAGTCGCCGTCGGCGCCACGCCCGCTACGCGCAAACGCCGCCCCTCGGGCATGGCGCGCACCAGCGCCAGCTGATCCCACAGCGCCTTGCCATGCGCCGTCGCATCGACGATCAAATGCGTCGGCCCGTACAGCCGTGTCATCATCGGCAGCTGCCGAAAGCGCTCCGAGACCAGCAGCGCCTGGAAACCGTCGCGCCGCGCGGCCACCCCGCTCAGCGGCCCGAAGAGCTCGCTGTCGCGGTGGCAGACGACCAACAGACGCGCCGCGTTGTCCTGCGCGAGGTCCTGCACAGCTCCGCCGGCGGCGGCGCGGAAGAGCAAGCGGCAGACGCGCCGGTAGGCGTCGAACAGGCCGTCGTCGAGCGAGCGCACCGACCCGTCGCTGCACAGCGCGTAGCGCGTTCCCGAGCGGGCGTGCGCCAACGTCTCCTTGAGCTGCAGGGCGAGCTGGGCGACGAGATCCATGTAGGACTTCGCCTCGTCCGCCGCCGCGCCGGCCGGCGTGTCCATCTCCTCGACGTAGACGCCTTCGAGGCCGGCGCCGAGCGCCTCGAACATGACCTCGAGCGACTGGCGGCGCGGCCCGTCGTCCGGCAGCGGCGCCGCCGCGGCCGCGATCTCCTCGTCGGCCCCGTCGTCCGCCTCGTCCCAGACCTCGGCCTCGAACGCGTCGCTGCTCTCGACCCCGCCGGCCGCGTGGCCGTTGCCCGCCGGGGGCGCCGCGACCGGCCGCTCGCGCTCCTCGCCCACCGGCTCGCCGTCCGCCGCTGGCGCGGCGATCATCTCCCGGAACGGCTCCCATGCCGCCTCCGCAACGGCGCCGTCCTCGACCTCGCGGGCGAGATCCCCGACGCCCGGCGACTGGAGCTTGGCCAGGCCGCCGGCGCGCGAGCGCGCCACCACGTCGGTGACGACGTCGAGAATCGCCTCGGGGGTGAATGGCTTGGCGATGTAGGTGACCACGTTGCCGATGTCCTGGTACGCCTGACGGATCTCCGCGCCCTTCGCCGAGATGAGGACGACCGGAATGGAGGCGGTTTCCGGATCGGCGGCCAAGCGGCGGCAGACTTCGGTGCCGCGCATGTCGGGCAGGATGAAGTCGAGCAGGATCGCCGCCGGCTGAAAGCTGCGCGCCTTTTCCACCGCCTCGGCGCCGCTCGCGGCCAGCTGCAGCACATAGCCCATCGGCACCAGCACCAGCTCGAGCGCCTTGCGGATGGTCAGGCTGTCGTCGACTCCGAGGATACGCGGCTTCTCACTCATGGTGTCCCTCCAGGAAATGCTGCATCGCTCAGGCGGAATGACGGCGCGGGCGCTCCGCGTCGCGCGACGCCAAGGCGTCGATCGCCGAGGCGGGCGTGTCGTCGGTCATCTGCTCCTGCACCCACGCCCCCGGCGCCTCGCTCGTACGGTGGCGCAGGTCCCGCATCGCCAGGAGTTGCGCCAGCGCCGGCAGGCCGCGCGCCGGCCCGCAGGAGGCGCTGATCAGGCGCCCATCCCGAAAGACCAACACCCCGGCGACTGCCCCGTCGGCGCCCTCGAGGACCAACATGCAGCTGCGCCGGGCGAGAGAGAGGCGCACCAGCTCGGCGATCAGCGTGGGATCGTGGGCGCGCTCGGTCCCGTTGCTGGAGGCGCCGTCCCCGGCCTCGTGCCAGTGCTTGACCAGCAGGCGCGCCGCGCGGGCGCGCCGCGACTGGCCGTTGCGGCTGCACAGCCGGGCGTACTTTCGAAGGCTCGCCAGAGAGGCTTCGCGGCGGATCTCCGACCACAGCGCCTCGATGCTGCGCGCTCTTTCCTGAAACGCCCCGGCCTCGCGCACCGCGCCGGCCAGCACCTCGCGAGCGGCACCGTCGAGAATGCGGCTCGGATCGACCACGACCACGATGTTGCCGTCCAGCTCCACCAGATGACCGAAGGGCATTCCACCGTCACGGACGAGGCGGGTCGGAATCGGGGTCTGCGCGTGAAGCGCCAGATCGCGGACACCGATGCAGGCGTCGATCTCGAGCGCCAGCAGATGATTTCCGGAGCGAACGACCAGGACGGCGGGACGCGCGACGCGGTCGCCGGGCGAGCTCAGCTCGCAGGCATCGCGCAGCTCGACGCGGAACGCCGGCTCGCCCCGGTGAAGGAGGAACTCCTGCGCGCCGCCGCCCGCCAACTTGACGGTATTCAGAGGAGCGGCCTCACGCGGGTAGACGGCCTCGACCCAGTCGAGATGCAGCCCGAAAAAGGCGTCGTCGATCGAAAACAAAAGTACGCGCGGCGCCTCTCGCGCCTCCAGTCCCGCTTCCCCGTATGACATGCGACCTCCGTGTTCGGCACCTCACGAAGCAGAAGGCATGCCATGAGCGCTGCCGCATCCGCCGCCGAGACTGAACACGAGGCGGTCCGAAATTGTGCCAATCGAGTGGCGGGACCGTTCACCCCCCGACGGCCGCGGGCGGCCCGACGAGCGAAATTCGTCCGAAAAAGCCTCTTGATCGACCAGGACGCCGGGATGATGAAGGTTTGCGCGCCGGGCGGAAGCCGGTGTAGCACGGCATTTGCTCTTTGCTCATGGTGCATGGTGATGGGTCGGGAAACAGTTGGGATGCGGACGGGACGATTCTGGATCGGGTTGGCTGCGCTGGCGCTTCTGTCGTGCGCGCACGCCCAGGCCGCTCCGCTGGAGTGGAACGAGGTTCTCACGCCGACCGCCGCGGCCTCACCGGCGACGACGCCGGCGGCGGCGCTCGCCGCCACGGCGCCACCGACCCGGGCGCAGGCGCAGGGCGCGTCCCCGACAGCCAGTCCACCGGACACAGCGACGGCACCGCCGCGGCGCACGCCGTCGGCCCCGCGCGCCGCTCCCACCCCGCACCCGCCGCGCCGCGCAGCGCGCCGGCGAGTGCGGACACGGCGGCCCCGGCCGGAGCCCGAGTTCCCGTGGACGGGCGCCGGCCGCTCGCGATGAGCGAAGCGGCCGCGCCATTGCCGGAGCGCGTTCCTGAGTTCTTGACAAACCGGGCGAGTTGCTCGGATAAGCCCATCTCGATGCGACAGCTCAGCTTTCTCTTGGTCTTGGTCTTGGGCTTGGCGGCCTGCAGCACGTACTCCGGCATTCCCTATGCCCCCCCGATGGGCTATGTGCACGCCGACGACGCCCTGCGGCGCGGCAACTACGCCGAGGCCGCGCAGGGCTTCGCCGGCTACCTCGCCGCGGGCGGGGACCGCGCCTACCGGGCTCGTGCGTACTATCAGCTCGCTCAGGCCGAGTACGGGCTGCGGAACTACCACGCTACGCTCGACGCCCTCGCCGAGCTCGAGCACGAGTTCCCCGAGCAACGCGGCACGCAGACGGCTGCATTGCGCGGCGACGCCTTCTACGAGCTCGGCCAGCCGGGCGAAGCCCTCCTCGCCTGGGACACGGCGTGGAACCGCGGCACAGAACGTGATCGGTCGCTCCTGCGCGCGCGCATTCAAGAGGCAGTCGACCACATGAGCGATGAGGATCTGCGCCAGGTCGGCGACCTACTGACGACTCCGGAAATCGCCGCGATGGTGGCCGCGCGTCTGCCCGGCGCGCCGGTCCCAGGGCGGACCGTTGCGGCGGCCGAGGAAAAGACGCCGGCGGGCGCGGAGCCCGCGGCGGCCGAGGCCGCTCCGTCCTTCGTACCGGAGACGGAGCGGGAGCGGCAGGCGGAAGAGCGAGCCGAGGCGATGGCGGAGCCGAGCCCGCCGAGCGAGCAAGCGGGCCCGAGCGGTCCGACGGGCCGGATCGGCCTGTTGCTGCCGCTGACCGGTCCGGACCGAACCTACGGCCAGCGCGCCTTGCAGGGGCTGCGCCTGGCTCTGCTCGACGCGCCGAGCACGCTGGTGGTGCGCGACACGGGAGGCGACCCCGAGGTCGCGGTGGATCTCTTCCGGCAGCTCGCCGCCGATCCAACCGTCCTGGCGATCATCGGCCCGCTGCGCAGCAGCGAAGCCGCCGTGGTGGCGCCGCTGGCGGAGAAGGCCGGCATACCCGTGCTCCTGCTCTCGCAGCGCGAGGGCTTCGAAGGCCCGTTCGTCCTGCAGGCGGCCGTCACGCAGCGGGGTCAAACCCGCGCCCTGGGCCAGTACGCGATTCGCGGTCTCGGCCTGCGGCGCTTCGGCATCATTCACCCGAACGATTCGTACGGTCGCACCTTCGCCGAGCGCTTTCGGGAGGAGATCGAACGACAGGGCGGCACCGTCGTCGGCTCGAGCACGTACGGCGTCGCGCAGCGCGGTTTCTCGGCGCAGGCGGCCGCCGTGCGGTCCTGGGTCGCCGGCGGCGGCGTAGACGCCGTCTTCGTCCCCGACGCCGCGCCGACCGCCGCCGCCGTGGCCGCGGCCGTCCGCTCCGTCGCGCCGCAGGCGGTGCTGCTGGGAACCGAGAGCTGGAACCAGCCGGTGGCGCTGGCGCAGGCGGGAAGCGCCGTCGAGGGGGCGGTATTCGCCGACGCGTTCTACGTCGACCGCAA
This sequence comes from uncultured bacterium, assembly GCA_963721115.1. Taxonomy (GTDB): domain Bacteria; phylum Desulfobacterota; class Binatia; order HRBIN30; family CADEER01; genus CAVRIA01. The sequence goes on along the minus strand of CAVRIA010000004.1, from coordinate 641,278 downwards.
CGACCCCGACACGCAGCGCTTCGTGGAGCACTTCCGCCAGGCGCACGGGGCGCCTCCCACGGTTTTCGAGGCGCAGGGATACGACTCGGCGATGTTGCTGCGCCGCGCCATGCAGAAGGGCGCCGGCACGCGCGCTGCCGTCACCCGCCAACTGCACGCGATGGATGCCTACCACGGCGCCGGACGCCTGCACGCCACGGCGGCGGGCCTGCAACCCGAGATCATCCTACTGCGCGTGCGCGGGGGAGAGGTGGAAGAGGTACCGCCGCCCTCCCCCACGGGCTGAACTACAGGTTGTTGGGTTGTTGGTTGCTGGTTCCTCGAGAACGGACTTCCTTCACCAACGACGAACAACCAACAACCAACAACCAAGAACCCGACCACCTGCCTCTCTTGCGCCGCTCGGCACCAGCCGGCATCATCGGCGTCTGGAGGGACCGGGGACGGATATGGAGCGCGCGAGGAAACCGGTGAGGATTCTGGTCATGGGTTGCGGCGGGATCGGCGGGTTGATCACCGCCGGCCTGCTGGAGAAGGGCGCCGACGTCCTCGCCGTCACGCACGACCCGGCAATCGCCGAGGCGATCAATGCGCGCGGCCTCGAGGTCGAGGATCTCGGAACGACGCGCCAGGTGCGCGGCCGCGCCTGCGCGAGCCTCCCCGACGGCGTGGGCGAGTTCGACTTCGTGTTCCTCGCCACGCAGCCGCCGCAAGTCGTCGAGGCGGCGCGTGCCGCCCTGCCCTTCCTGCGGCCGGACGGCGCCATGCTCTGCTTCCAGAACGGCCTCTGCGAACAGCACGTCGCGCCGATCGCCGGGACCGAGCGCACGATCGGCGCCATCGTCGCCTGGGGCGGCTCGATGCCGAAGCCGGCGACCTACGAGCGAACTTCGGCGGGCGGCTTCGTGCTCGGGCGCCTCGACGGCGCCGGCGATGCACGCTACCCGGTCCTGCGCTCTCTGCTCGAAGCGATCGGTCCCGTCGACGTCACCTCCAATCTGATCGGCGCGCGCTGGAGCAAGCTGGCGATCAACTGCGCGATCAGCTCGCTGGGCACGATCGCCGGGCAGCGGCTCGGCGAGATCGTCCGCTACCGCTTCGTGCGCCGGCTCGGCCTGGAGGTGATGTCAGAGGCGGTGGCGGTCGCCCGCGCCTGCGACGTCCGCCTGGAGAAGATCTCGGGCACCATCGACCTCGAATGGGTCGCCCTGACGCCGGCCGACGTGAGCGGGCCCGGCTCGCCGACCCTGATGGCGAAGCACGCCGTGCTGCTCGCCGTCGGAGCGAAGTTCCGCCGCCTGCGCTCCTCGATGCTGACGGCGATCGAGCGCGGCCGCGCGCCAGCGGTCGACTTTCTGAACGGCGAGGTGGTGCGGCGCGCCGAGGATCTCGGCATCCCCGCTCCCCTCAACCGGCGCGTGCGCGAAACGATCCTCGCCATCTGGCGCGGCGAGCAGCGCCCGAGCCTGTTGCTCCTGCGCCACCTCTACGAAGAGAGCCGGTCCGAGGTCTACGCCGCGACCGCCGCCAGTTACCGCCCCGAAGCGCGCCGCCGCGCCGCCGGGCGCTGATCGGCGCTCACTTCTCTTCGATCGGCAGTGCACCGGAGGTGCGCTGGCGCAGGGCGACCAGCTCGTCGGTCGTCGACTCCAGGCGGTCGCTGAGCACCCGCGTCAGGTTCAGGAACACCTTGGCGGCGATGCGCGGGTGGCGGCGCTCGATGCGGCGGAGAAAGTCGCCGTCGAGGAGCAGGTACTCGACCGCACTGCTGGTGACGACGTCGGCCGAGCGCGGGCGCTGGCGCACCAGGCCCATCTCGCCGATCACCGCGCCGCGCCCGAGGCTGCGGATCACCCCCTCGCCGCCGTGGCGGCTGACGTCGACGCGGCCGCTGAGCAGGACGTAGAGCTCGGACTTCAGCTCGCCGTACCGGGTGATGAAGGTACCGGGCGGCGCCGACGTCAGGCGGGCCATCAGCACGACGATCTTGGCCTGGAACGGACGCAGGCCGGCGAAGAGCGGGACCTGCCTGTGCGGCTCCGGCCCGAGCTTGACGTACATGAGGTCCCAGACGGTGATGATCGTCGTGGTCATCACCAGCGCCGGCAGGAGTATGAGATCGGCGAAAAGGGCCACCACCATGGTCACGCTGGCCAGAACGCCGAAGTACTGGATGGGCTGGAAGTTGGACAGGCAGACGACGAGGAACCCGGCCGCCAGGGCGATGGAGGTGAACACGATCGGGCGCCCCACCGTGCGACCGACGTACAAGATGGCGTCCTCGGGATTGCCGGTGGCGCGGATCCGCGCGTTGAACGCGCTCAGGTAGTGGATGGTGTCGTCGACGGCGATGCCGATGGCGATGACCGCGATCATGCTGGTCGAGATGTTGAGGCTGATTCCGCTCCAGCCCATCACCCCGAAGAGGACGATGATCGGGAAGACGTTCGGCACCAGCGACAGGAGGCCGGAACGCAGCGACAGGAACATCAGGGACATGAGGACGAGAAGCACGATCAGGACCTGCGCCAGGCCGAAGATCTGTCCGCGCGCCAGCGCGTCGGCCGAGCGGTTCAGCAGCACCAGGGTGCCGGTCGCGCGCACCTCGATGCCGCGCCGAAAGCGCGTGCGTGCGTAGTCCTCGACGCGACGCGCGAAATCGGCGACCTCGGCCGAGCCCGACAGATGGGTTCCGGCGACGATGTTGGCGCGCGAGAGGTCGCGCGTCACCACCGGTGCCAGCTCGGCCGGATCGACGAAGAGCATGAGCTGATCGACGTCGGCCTGCGTCTCGGGCAGATCGGCGGTCGCGTCGGGGTTGACCGCGTGCCAGACCACCGAGAGATAGTCGGCGAACGACAGGCTGGTATCGACGCCCGGCTGCTCGGCGATGAACGCCTGCAGATCGCGCACCGCCCCCAATGTGTCGAGACGGGCGACGGAGCCCGGCCCGTCGCCGTCCACGACGACGTAGATCGGCTGCGTGCCCCCCAGGCGCTCGGCGATGCGCGCGTTCTCCCGGCGCACCTGGCTGGCGGGGCTGAAGAAGCCCAGGTAGTCGGTTTCGACGCGAATGCGCCGGACCCCCCACAGGCTGAGCGCGCAGATGGCACTGGCGGCGAAGAGAACGGCCCAGCGGTGGTGAATCGAGATGCGACCGAGCCGTTCCAGCAGAACCGTCACCCAGCCCTCGCCGTCGCGCGGCGACCATTTGCGCCGCGCCGCCGGCAGCAGTACCAGCGCCGCCGGAACGAAGGCGATCGAGATCACGTAGATCGCGCCGATGCCGAAGACCGAGTAGAAGCCGAAGTCGCGGATGGCGCGAATGTGGCTCGTGGTCAGGCTGGCAAAGCCGAGCAGCGTGGTGAGGGCCGCGATGCCCACCGGCAGCCGCGCGTGCTCCATCGCCGCCTCGACCACCTGCCGGCGCGTCCGCCCCGGCGTCAGCTCCTGGTAGTAGCGACTGACCAGGTGAATCGCGTAGGCGATGCCGATGGCCATCAGCAGCGGCGGCAGGATCAGCGTCCCCATGTTGATGGCGCTGCCGTCGAGGACCATGAAGCCGGTCGTCCAGATCACGCCGATGATCACCGCCGCCAGCGGCACGAGGACGCCGCGCACGGTGCGGAAGGCCCAGACCAGCACCACCACCACGATCAGGATCGAGAGCGGGACGAAGGCGGCCATGTCGCGCTCCATGAGGCGCGCCCCCTGCACCTTGAGCGTCTGGATCCCGGTGATGGCGAAGTGGTCCGCGTCGCCGAAGCGCTGCACCACGTCGCGGATGCGGGTCTCGATGCCGCGGCGGAGAAACTCCTCGTCGCTCAGCGGCTCGAACAGCACCAGCACCGGCGTGGCGGTGCGGTCGTCGGACACCAGGTTGGCGGCGTACAGCGGATCGGCCAGGACCTTGCGCCGGAAGTCCGCCGCCGCGGCCGGCGTCTCGGGCAGGCGGCGCATCAGACGGCCGACCCGGATGCCGCTGTCGCCGCTCTCGACCCCTTTCACCGTCGTCAGGCTGAGAACCTCGCGCACGCCATCGATCTTCGCCAGCGCGGCGGAAAGCGCGTCGATCGTCGCCAGCGTTTGCGGAGCGAAGACGTCGTCGGCGAACACGCCGATCACCGTCGCCTCCTCGCTGCCGAACGCCTTGCGCACGCCGTCGTAGTAGAGGCGGTCCGGGTCGTTCGAGGGCAGGAGGTTCTCGATCGCGCTGTCGACGCGGATCGAGCGAGCGAAGAAGGCGAAGAACGCCGTCAGGACGAGCAGGACGGCCAGCGTCGCGCGCGGCGCGCGGATGGGAAGATCCAGTAGGCGCCTCATGCGCCGCCGCCTTCGGCGACGTCTCGCCCGGCCGAGTCGCGCACCGCTACACGGTCAGGCTTTCGCTGCGGCTCTTGGCCAGCCCGAACAGCATTTCCGCCAACTGCTCGAAGGGGGCGAAGCGCTGATCCTTGGTCTGGCCCAGATGGTAGCGGTGGTAGATCTGCTGCAGGACGACGGCGATCTTGAAGAGGCCGAAGACGTAGTAGTAGGGCACCTGGCCGACGTCGACACCGCGGCGTCGGCCGTAGCGCTCGACCGCCTCGCGGCGGGTGAGAAACCCCGGCACGTGCGACGGCATGGTACCCACCGCGCCGCCGAAGCCCTCTCCCGCCTCGACCCAGCTCGCCAGGACGGTTCCGAGGTCGGCGAGCGGATCGCCCACCGTGCACATGTCCCAGTCGAAGACCGCCTCCACGCGGCCGGGATCGCTCGCGTCCAGCATGATGTTGTCCAGCCGCCAGTCGTTGTGCAGCAACGTCGGCGGCGGCGGCTCCGGCAGCCGCTCGCGCAGCCATGCGGCGAGCTCATGTACCACCGGCCAGTCGGTCGTCCTGGCGCGCTCGTAGCGCGCCGTCCAACCGTCGATCTGGCGCCGCAGGAAACCCTGCGGCTTGCCCAGCGTGTCGAGGCCGATGGCGGCATAGTCGACCTCGTGCAGGTCGGCCAGCGCATCGATCAATGCCTCGCTCATGCGGCGGTTCACGCCGGCGTCCTCGCCGCCGCCGAACTCCGGCGGCACGGCGCGCCGCACGACGATGCCGCGCCGCCGTTCCATGACGAAGAACGGCGCCCCGATGATCGAGACGTCCTCATTGTAGAGGAACGCGCGCGGCGCCATCGGGTACGCCCTGTAGAGGACGGAGAGGACCCGGTACTCGCGCCCCATGTCGTGCGCCGAGGCCGCCACCGGACCGAGCGGCGGGCGGCGCAGGACGTACTCCCGGTCGCCGTAGCGCAGCAGGTACGTCAGATTGGCGTGCCCGCCGGCGAACTGCACCACCTCGAGCGGCCCATCGCTGCCGGGCAGCTTGCCGCTCAGGAAGCCGGCCAGCCGGTCGCGGTCGAAGTCCTCGTCCTGGCGCACCGGAATCGTCTCGGGCGGGTTGGTCGCCTTGCTCTCCTCTGCCATGAAGCGTCTCTCCTCGCATCGGGGGCCGACCCCCCCGCAGCCGGCCACGGTACCGTTCATGGCACGGGGCGCGCACTCTGCCAACCCGACGGACGGTCGTCGAGTTGTTGGGTTGTTCGTCGTTGGTGATCAATCTACCCAACGACCCGACAACTCGACAACCAACAACCCGCCGGGGCGGTCGGGCGGATGGGCCGGCAAAGTGTCCCGGGGGTGAAATCCCGGCCCGATTCTGCCACACCGTGCCTCATCGGGAGGAACGAGATGGACATCAAGGGCAGGGCCGCCCTGGTCACGGGCGGCGGCGTCGGAACTGGGCGCGCGGTATGCATCGAGCTGGCGCGGCGCGGCTGCGACGTGGCCGTGAACTACTCGCGCTCGCGCGCCGAGGCCGAGAGCACCGCCGAGGAGCTCCGCGCCCTCGGCGTTCGCGCCCTGTGCGTGCAGGCGGACGTCGCCGACGACGCAGCCGTGCGCGCCATGGTGAACCGGGTGACCTCGGAGCTGGGCCGGCTCGACGTCCTGGTCAACAACGCCGGGGTCACCTCGTTCATCGCGCACGCCGACCTCGAAGCGGTGCAGGACGCCGACTGGGACAGAATCCTCGGCGTCAACTTGCGGGGCCCGTTTCAGGCGGTACGGGCGGCGGCTCCCGCCCTGCGGGCCGGCGGTGGCGCCGTCGTCAACGTCTCGAGCGTCGCCGGCGTCGCCGGCATCGGAAGCTCGATCCCGTACTGCGCCTCCAAGGCGGCGCTCAACATCATGACCGTCGCCCTGGCGCGCTCTCTGGCGCCGGAGATCCGCGTCAACGCGGTGGCGCCGGGCTTCATCGACACGCGCTGGTGGAAGGACCGCGAGGGCTACGAGGCCGTCAAGCAGTACACGACGAGCCGCACCCCGCTGCAGCGCGTCTGCCAGCCCGAGGACGTCGCCGTGGTGGTCCTCGATCTGATCACCGCCGACCTCGTCACCGGCCAGGTCGTCGTCGTCGACGGCGGCATGACGATCGGGCGATGAGAGAAGGAGGGGGAACGAGCAGCGGATGGAGCGCATCGCGATCGTCAATCGCGGCGAGGCCGCGAGTCGCTGCTTGCGGGCGATCAAGGAGCTGCGGGCCGAGGAGGGCTCTCCCCTCACCGCCATCGCCCTCTATACCGAGCCGGATCGCGGCGCGCCCTTCGTACGCCAGGCCGACGTCGCCATCTCTCTCGGGCCCGCCCTGCGCGCCAGCCACGGCGCTGCGCCGCGCCCGGTCTACCTCGACCGCCCGCGCGTCCTCGCCGCCCTGCGCGCCACACGCGCCGACGGCGTCTGGCCGGGCTGGGGATTCGTCGCCGAGGACGCGCGCTTCGCGGAGCTCCTCGAGCAGCGCGGCATCACCTTCGTCGGGCCGCGCAGCGAGACGCTGCGCGCCTTGGCGGACAAGGTCGCAGCCAAACGCCTCGCGGAGGCGGCCGGTGTTCCGGTCGTGGCGTGGAGCGGCGGAGCGGTCGACGCCGCGGATCTCGACGCGGCGACCGAGCGGATCGGCTTTCCGGCGGTCCTGAAAGCCCTGGCGGGCGGCGGCGGGCGCGGCATCCGCGTCGTCCGCCGGCGCGAGGACCTGCGCGGCGCCTTCGCGAGCTCGAGCGCGGAGGCCGCGCACGCGTTCGGCGACGAGCGCGTCTTCCTCGAAGCGTTCGTCGAGCGGCCGCGCCACGTCGAGGTGCAGATCGCCGGTGACCGGCACGGCCACTGCCTGGCCCTCGGCCTGCGCGACTGCTCGGTGCAGCGACGGCACCAGAAGATCCTCGAGGAGGCCCCTCCCCCGAATCTCGACGCGCGCGTCGCCGCGGCGCTGCGTGACGCGGCGCTGCGCCTGATGACGTCGGTGGGCTACGCCGGCCTGGGAACCGTCGAGTTCCTGCTCGACGCCAGCGGCCGCGACTTCTTTTTCCTCGAGATCAACCCGCGCCTGCAGGTCGAGCACGGGCTGACCGAGGCGCTCACCGGCCTCGACCTGGTGAAGCTGCAGATCCGCCTGGCGCGCGGCGAGCCCCTGCCGCGCCGGGCGCCGGCGCCGCGCGGCCACGCGGTCGAGGCGCGCGTCTGCGCCGAGGACCCGGGCGCGGACTTCATGCCGGCGCCGGGCAGGGTGGTGCTCCTCGACGTCCCCTCTGGCACCGGCCTGCGCACCGACAGCGGCATCGCCCTCGGTAACCACATACCCGCGGAGTTCGACACGCTGATCGCCAAGGTGATCGCGCACGCGCCGACGCGTACCGCCGCCCTGGCGCGGCTGCAGAGCGCTCTCGCCGAGTTCCGCCTGGTCCTCTCCGGCGGCGCAACCAACACCGGCTTTCTCCTCCAGCTGCTGGCGCATCCCGAGCTGCGCGCCGGCGCGGTCGACATCCAGTGGCTCGATCGCACGCTGCCGGCGCTGCCGCCGGCGGCGTTCGGCGCGCAGGCTCTTCTGGTCGCCGCGATCCTCACCTATCTGGACGAGCGAGCCACCGCGCGGTTGAACTTCTTCGCCGAAGCGGCGACTGGAATGCCGCGCTCGATCCCGCGCTCCACCGGGCAGAGCGCGGATCTCACCTACCGCGGACAGACCTACCGCCTTCTCGTTCTCGCCATTGGCGACTGGGGCTACCGGGTGCGACTCGACGACCGCGAGTGCGTGGTCACGCTGCTCGAGCAGGAGGCGCACGCCTGCCAGCTGGTGATCGGCGACCGGCGCTGGGGGGTCGCGTACGGCCCGTGCGAGTCGGGTCTGCGCGTGCAGGTCGACGGGCATCCGCACGTGATCGGACGGGACACCGGCGGGCAGGTGCGCGCCGGCGCGCCGTCGGTGGTCATCGCCATCGACGTCGATCCCGGACAGCGCGTCGAAGCCGGGCAGCGGCTCGGGCTGCTGGAAACGATGAAGATCGAGATCGCCTTCAGCGCCCCGACCGCCGGCACCGTCAAGGCGATCCACGTGCGCCGCAACGAACGCGTCGCGGCGGGCGCCGTCCTGATGGTGGTGCAGCCGGCCGCGGCGCCCGCCCGCGCCGCCGGAGAGCGCGTCGCCCTGCCCGCCTTCGACGACCCCCTGCAGCTCCTCTTCGGCGCCGACGGCAAGCCCGACCTCGCCGGCATTGCGCGGCGCGACGTGCCGGTGCGAGAGCGCGCCCTGCGGGCGCTGACCGCCAGCCTGCGGCGCGTGCTTCTCGGCTACGACGTCGGGCGCAGCCAGGAGGCGCGCCTGCTGCCGCTGCTGCGCGATGCGCTGCCGGCCGGTCTGGGCCACGAGTTTCTGATCGAGCTGGCCGAGATCCGCCAGGTGCTCCTGCTCTTCGCCGACACCGAGGTGCTCTTCTCCCGCCAACCGGAGAGCGCGCCGGGCGGCGCCGTGGGGCCGTCCAACGATACGTGGCTGCGCCTCTTCCTGCGCCGCATCGCGGCGCGCGGCGCCGGCATTCCGGCGCCCTTCCTCGACCTCCTGCAGCGCGCCCTCCGGCACTACGGCATCGACGGGCTGGGATCGGCGGACGCCCTGGAGCGGGCGCTGCTGCGGCTGTACGCCGCGCAGGCGATGCGGGAGCCGCGCCACCGCCTGGTCACCACCGTGCTGCGCCACCTGACGCGCATCGCCGCGGCCGGCGTCGACCTGTCGGACGAGCAGGACCTGGCCGACGCGCTCGGAACCTGCATGGCCCTGCGCGGCCAGGTGCCGGAAGCTCTGGCCGACGCCGCCGCCGATGCGCGCTACGCCATTTTCGAAGCGCCGCAGGTACGGCGGCGCACGGAGTCCGCCGCGGCGGTGGTGGAAGGCGCCCTGCGGGCGCTGGGAGACGGAGCCGGCGGCGCCTTCGATCTCGACACGATGGCCGCCATCGCCGACAGCCCGGCACACCTCTTCGCTCGCGTCGGCGCTTGGCACTCCGAGGGCAACCGCGCGCGCCGAGACCTCGCCCTGCAGGCCTCCGTGCTGCGCGAGTATGCGCCGCTGCGCCCGCGCCGCTGCGCCAGCGCGGCGGCAGGGCGGCTGCGCCTGGCGCGCATCGAGTTCGCCGAGCGCGGCGTCGTGCTCGCCTGCAGCGCGGCGCCGGACGACCTGTCCGCCGCCTGGGACGCGCTTTCGGGCGCGGCGGCCGCCGAGGCGGGGGGGGCAATCGCCGAGGTCCTGCTGCCGCTCGCGGAGGGCGCGACGGCGAACGCCCTGCGCTCCTGGACCGCGCCCCTCCTCGCCGCGCCGGCCGGTCCGCTGCGACGCGTGTCGTTCAGCGCCCTGCAGCCCGACGGCAGGCGGTTGCACGCCAGCTTCGAGCGCGACCCGAGCGGCGGCCCGTGGCGCGAACGCGGCGATCTGATGGGGCTGCATCCGGAGACGGCGCGGCGCATCGATCTGTCCCGGCTGGCGGATTTCGCCCTCGAGCGGCTGCCGGGAGCGGAGGGGATCTACGCCTTCTTCGGCCGCAGCCGCTCCATCCGCGACGACGAGCGCATCTTCCTGCTCGCCGAGGTCCGCGCCGCCGTGCCCGGCGAGGCGGGGACCCTGCACGAACCGGCGTTCGTGCAGACCTTTCTGGACGCCGTGCGCGTGCTGCGCGCCATCCGCGCCGAACGCGATCAGTACCGCCGCCTGCACTGGAACCGCATCACCGTGTTCGTGCGGCCCGCCCTGTCACTGCTCCCCGACACCGTCGACCGCCTGGCCGGAGAGCTCGCGCCGGCGACGCGCCACCTCGGCCTCGAGAAGATCGTCGTGCGCTTCGAGCTGCGCGAGAACGGCCCGCAGCGGCGCATCGCTGCGGCCGAGCTGGTCGTCGACCCGAACACCTCCGGCAAGCCCGCCCTCTCCTGGCGCCGGCCGCACCGCGATCCGCTGCGCCCGGCGAGCGACTACGAGCGCCGCATCGCCCAGGCGCGCCGGCGCGGTCTGATCTACCCGTACGAAGCACTGCGGCTGTTCACCGGCGGCGAAGACGGCCGCGAGGGCGCTCGTTTCGAGGAGTTCGACCTCGCCCCCGCCGCCGCGCCACCGGTCGCCGTCAGCGTCGGCGGCCGCCCGCCGGGCGAGAACCGCGCCGGCATCGTATTCGGCGTCATCACCACCGGCACGGCCAAGCATCCCGAGGGCATGGCGCGCGTCATCGTCCTCGGCGATCCGACCCGCGACATGGGCGCCCTGGCGCGCCCCGAGTGCGAGCGCATCGTCGCCGCCCTCGATCTCGCCGCGGCGCGCTGCCTGCCGGTCGAATGGGTCTCCGTGTCCGCCGGGGCGCGCATCGCCATGGACAGCGGCACGGAAAACCTCGACGCGACGGCGCGCGTGGTGCGCCGCATCGTCACCTTCACGCAGGCCGGCGGCGAGATCAACGTCGTCGTCGCCGGAGTCAACGTCGGCGCGCAGAGCTACTTCGACGCTCTGGCGACGATGCTGATGCACACGCGCGGCATCCTGGTCATGACTCCCGGCGCCGCGATGGTGCTGACGGGACGCCTCGCCCTCGAGGCCTCGGGCGGCGTGGCGGCCGAGGACGAGGTCGCCATCGGCGGCTTCGAGAGAACGATGGGACCGAACGGCCAGGCCCAGTACTACGCGCGCGACCTCGAGGAGGCGTACGACATCCTGCTGCGCCACTACCACTACACGTACGTCGCCCCCGGCGAGACGCGGCCGCGCCGCCACGCCACGACCGATGCGGCCGACCGCAGCATCGACGACGACGCCTACCCCGGCGAGTCGGGCGAAGGGTTCCGCTCCGTCGGCGAGATCTTCGACGACGCGACCAACCCGGGCCGCAAGAAGCCGTTCGCGATGCGCCCGGTGATGCGGGCGCTGATCGACCGCGACGGCGGCCACCTGGAACGGTGGTCGCACATGGCGGCCGCCGAGACGGCGATCGTGTGGGACGCCCACCTCGGCGGCCATCCGATCTGCCTCATCGGCATGGAGAGCCGCAACCTGCCGCGCCTCGGCTACCGGCCGAGCGACGGTCCCGACCGGTGGACCGGCGGCACTCTCTTCCCGTTGTCCTCGAAGAAGGTCGCGCGGGCGCTCAACGCCGCCAGCGGCAACCGCGCCGCGGTGGTTCTCGCCAACCTGTCGGGATTCGACGGCTCACCCGAGTCGATGCGCGATCTGCAGCTCGAGTACGGCGCCGAGATCGCCCGCGCCGTCGTCAACTTCGACGGCCCGATCCTCTTCGCGGTCGTCTCGCGCTACCACGGCGGCGCCTACGTCGTCTTCTCGCGCGCCCTGAACGATCGCCTGGTCGCGCTGGCGCTGCACGGCTCGTACGCGTCGGTGATCGGCGGCGGGCCCGCCGCCATGGTGGTGTTCGAGCGCGAGGTGCAGGCTCGCACCGACGCCGATCCCCGCCTGCGCGCCATGCGCGAGCGCCTGCGCCGCCACGGCGACGGCGGCGACGCCGCGGGCTCGCGCCTCGCCCTCGATCGGCTGGCCGCTGACGTCGCGCTCGAGAAGCAGGCCGAGGTCGCGCGCGAGTTCGATGCCGTACACACCGTCGAGCGAGCGCGCGCCGTCGGCTCGCTCGACGCCCTCCTGGCGCCCGAGCAGCTGCGCGCCGAGCTGATCCGCCGTCTCGACGCGGGCGGCTGAGGCCGTTCGGACGGCCGCGGCGCTTGGCGGTGGTGCGAGCGGAGTGGTATCAGAGCGCCCCAAATGTGGAGAATCCGCGGCGCGCCAGCCGCCATCGTTCTGCTCCTCGGCATCGCCGGCTACGCCGCCCCGTCGGCCGCCCAGACGTGCGTCGACGACCAGACGTGCGGCAGCGAGCGCTACTGCGCCCGGCCAACGGGCCACTGCGGGGGGGCGGGCGAGTGCGCCCCTCGGCCGGAAGACGGGCTGTGCCCCGCGATCGTCTCGCCCGTCTGCGGTTGCGACCACAGGACCTATCCCAACGCGTGTCACGCCCAGGTGCGCGGCCAGAGCCTGGCGCACCTGGGGAGCTGCTGCGCCGGCGACTGCTCCGGACAGAACCGCGTCACCGTCGCCGACCTGATGCTCGGCATCCGCCAGAACCTGGAGATCGTCCCGCTCGGGTTCTGCCGCAGCTTCGACCCGAACGGAGACGGGCGCGTCGGCGTGGACGAGATCATCCTCGCCGTGAACCATCTCCTCTACGGCTGTCCCACCCTTCCCTGAGCGAGGCCGCCCTCGGGCTCGGCTGCCGCAAAAGGCAACGGGGCATCCGGCCGCGGTCGACCGGATGCCCCGTGTTTCGGTTGTCCCCCCTCGCTGGCGGCCGGAGAACCGGCCGAGCGGCTACGGACAGCCCGACCCCCCCGAGTTGCAGTCGGGCGACTTGCCGAGGATGGCCATGCCGTCGGTGGCGATGCGCTTCGTGGAGATCGCCGAGGAAGCCGCCCTGGTAGACCTCGATCTTGACGTCCTGAATCGTCTGCCGGACGTCGCTGCACCCCGGCGGCAGCAGCGACTGGAAGAACAGATCCCCTCGACAGCGCGAGAGGCCGAACGTCGCTGAGATTGCAGGTCATCGTCGAAGTCCCGAAAACCCCGCTGGTCTGCGTGCTCTCGAGCGCGCAGTCGCCGTCGGGGTCGGTTCCGAAGGTGCGCGTGCCGGTCACCTCGGCCTCGAGCGTCGCCGGGGCCGGATCGAGGCCGGCGTCGAGCCCGGTGATCGAGACCTTGCCGAAGCGGCGATCGCCGACCGGCTTGGGGTTCTTCACGGTCCGCAGCTGGACATCGCCGCGCTTGAAATCGAAGCCGGGTGCACAGGGGCCCGTCGTGCACTGGGCTCGCACCAGCCTGATCCGCGAGGCGCTGGTGGCCTTGGTCTGCGCCCGCGCCGTCGGCACGAGAACCAGCGAAACGACGGCGACCGCAGCTCCGAGTAGCTTGGTGGACATACTTCCCCCTTGCGACGAGAGTAGAATGATTGTGATCACGGGATCAGAGGTACGTTCGCACAGCCGAGTGCACATTTTCAAGGAGTTAATCGCATTCGATTCGACGCCCCGGCACATTTCGATCGCGACACTGATCGTGAGCGGTGTTTGACACGACCGTATCGAAAGCAGGAAAGTGATGATTTGTTGCATCAGTGCTATTATGGCAGTCTACTCCAAGAGGGGGAACGTGATGTCAAAGGGATGTGGAATTGCCGTCGCCGCCGCGCTGATCCTCGGCTTCGGCGCGATCGGCACGGTCAGCGCTCAGCAGCAGCCCTGCGTGGGCGACTGTAACGGCGACGGGGAGATCTCGATCAACGAGGTGATCTCCTGCGTGAACATCGGGCTCGGCCTGGCCAACCTGGACACGTGCTCGGCCTGCGACTCCAACGGCGACGGCGAGGTCACGATCAACGAGGTGATCACTTCGGTCAACATCGGCATCGGGCTGCTGACCTGCGGAACCACGAGCGGCCCCATCTGCGGCAACTCGCTGGTCGAAGACGGCGAGGACTGCGACGACGGCAACAACTTCGGCGGCGACGGCTGCGCGGCCAACTGCACGGACGAAGTTCACCGCGAGGGCACCCTCGTCAACAGCCAGGCCGTCGTGCAGAGCCTGTTCATCGCGCTGACGCTTCCCCTCCACGGCACGCAGGCCCTGGTCACCGGACGGGTCCGCGACACGCAGGTGATCGGGCTCGGAGGCAAGGTGATCACCGAGCCGGGAGAGGCACCGGTGGTGGCGAGGAAGGACGACGTCAAGTTCGAGCCGATTCCGCTCGAAGGCCTGGTGTGCGCGTGCGTGCGCGGCGTCACCGAGGGCGTCGAGGACGTCTTCGGTCCGGGCAACTCGGGCGCCGGCAAGATCGGCTGCGGCGACAGCGGCCTGATGAACGTGGACTACACGGTCGAGCAGGACCACAACACGACGCCGGGAGCCAACGGCAACAGCGGCAGCGCTCAGGGCCTGCCCGACGATCCGGAGTGCAACGACACGCTGTCGGTCGTCCCCGGCCTGCAGTCGTCCGCTTGCCTCGAGGGCACGGATGCCGCGTGCACGGGTCCGGATCACGGGCACCTCGGGGCCTGTAACAGCCCGCGCAAAATCACCTTCTCGGGCGGCGCCGCCGGCAAGGGATCGGTGCTGATCATCAACAGCACCGCCATCGGCCTGCTGATGGACAAGGGGGCGTGCGCGGAGGCGCACAATCAGGACGGCACCTGCCGGTACGCGGACTATGGACCGGATTGCATGCCCTGCACCGACGACGACCTGGAGAAGGGCGTCGCCAATGTCCAGCCGCTCACCTCGGGGACGGGGAAGGTGATCATCTACGACGCCAACAACCTCGCCGGGCAGACTTTCGACCAGAATTCGAGCTGCGCGGGCGGGACGTGCGTCACCAGCGCCAGCGGACAGAACGCCGACTGCGACAGCCTGTCGCAGCCGGGCAACGCGTCGCTGACCGGCACCCTGGCGGCCGCCTTCCCGGGGCTGGACACGATGACGATCCAGGACGCGATCACGGCCACCGTTCTTCACTCCGAGTGAGTGGAGGATCGCTCTCGCTCGGTCTGCCGCGCCCAGAGGTGCGGCGGACCGAGCCCCTTGCGCGAAAAGGGCGCCGCCCCCGTGTCCAACCGGGCAGTCCGTCTTCTCCCCAGCAGCCCGTTCCGATTCTGCCGCCGTCACGGAGGTGACGTCGCAGGCCCCCCCACATCCACTCATTCTGGCCGGGAATCGAAAGCACAACGAGTGGCACATCGCTCGCTGTGCCAGTCCCGACGGCCCGAGAGAACGGGCTGCAGGGAACCGGACAGGAAGAGAGGTTGTGATGGGAAAGTGGGTCAGTTGCGAGCATCATTTTGCTGTGGGCGGGGTCGGCGTGGGCCGTCGACCCGGCCGTCAAGTGCGAGAAGCAAAAGCTACAGGCCGCGGGCAAGTACGCCTTTTGCCGATTGCAGGTGGAGGCCCGGTCGAGGTTCAGTGAGCCGGACTTCTCGAAGTGCGACGCCGCCTTCTTCGCCAAGTGGCAGAAGGCGGAGGACCACACCCTCGCCAAGGGCACGCCGTGCTGGACGATGGGCGATGCCATCGCCGTCCAGAACCTGATCGCCGCGCAGACCGACAGCGTCGCCAGCTCGCTCTCGCCCCCCTGAGCGCCGCCGGAGCCGCGATTGCGCGCTGCGTGACGAGTACCGGCGGGAGCACGCGCGGTCAGGCCCGGCGCGCCGGCGCGCGCAGCGGCCGGCTTCGGGCCTCGCTCGCGTCGCCCGGCCAGGCTCGCTCGCGAACCTGGCGAGCCGCCGGAGCGAGGAGGTCGACCACCGTCCCCTCACGCGCCACCACGACGTCGCGGAACATGGCGCGCGCGCCGCGCAGCAGCTTCGCCATCTCGCGGTCGTCCCGCTCCGGATCGTGGTGAAAGAGAGCCAGCCGGCGCACTCCCGCGACCCGGGCCACACGACACGCGTCGCTGGCTGTCGAGTGCCCCCATCCCTTGCGGGCCGGGCAACCTTGCCCCCGATACTCCTCGTCCGTGTACTGCGCGTCGTAGATCAGCAGGTCCGCACCTTGCGCCAGCTGCACGGCGGCCGGGTCGACGATCCCCGTCCCCAAGCGCTCCGTATCGGTCGCGTACACCACGCTGTGCCGGCCGTCGCTGATCCGGTAGCCGAGACAACCCTGTGGATGGTTGAGCGCGCCGGCGGTAACCAGGGCATCTCCGACCCACAACTCCTCACCGGCACGAACCGAGCGGAAGTCGAAGCGGGCCTTCATCTCTTCCATGCTCACCGGGAAGTGGGGGGACTCCATCTGCCGGCGCAGCGCTGCCTCCAGCCCCCGCGCGCCCTTGCCGGGACCGTAGAGCACGAAGGAGTTCCCCGCCTCGTAGGCCGGCCGGAAGAACGGGAATCCCTGAATGTGATCCCAGTGGAAGTGGCTGAACAGGAACGTCGCACGCACCGGTCTTCGCAAGCCGTCTCCCAGACGCGGCAACCCCGTCCCCGCGTCCAGCACGATCAAGCTGTCGCCGACGCGGACCTCGACGCAGCTCGTGTTGCCGCCGACGGCGTGAAAGTCCGGGCCGGCCGTGGCGACACTGCCGCGCACGCCCCAGAATCGCACCGTGAATTGTGTCACCGCCACCAAAGCATCGTAGAGCAAAGGCGGTGCCAACTCACATGTCATCGCTCTGCCCCTCGAACAGGTGCATGCAAAGGACAAAACCGTCGCCGCAGCATGGATTTCGGTGCCGGCACCGTCCCGGATTTACCGGGGCGTGGGCTTTGCCTCTCACTTCGATCCGGGCCCCGGCCCGAGCCCTTGCCCCTGCCCCTTGCCTTGCCCGAATTTCGGCCTTCCCAACGATTCCTGGGACGGGCCCGATTCGTCGTTCCCGCAAAAGCGGGAATCTACGCACGGCTCCGCGGCTGGACTCCGGACCGGACAATCGGCATTGATGGGCCATTCGTCGAGAGGTCCCTTGAGCTGCGCTGCGAACCCTGGTCCGCCCGCGATCCGACTCGGGCCGGGCCTCCTCCTCTCGGCGCTGGTGGTCGTGGCCGCGGCCGGCTGTCGTAGCGACCGCGGCAAGGAGACCGTGGTCGAGTTCTGGGCTCTCGGACGCGAGGGGGAGGTGGTGCAGGGGATGATCCCGGAGTTCGAGCGCCGCAACCCGGGCACGCGCGTCCGCGTGCAGCAGATCCCGTGGAGCGCGGCGCACGAGAAGCTGCTGACGGCCTACGTCGGTGACGCGATGCCCGACGTGTTCCAGGTCGGCAATACCTGGATCCCGGAGTTCGTCGCCCTGCGGGCCGTCGAGCCCCTGGACGAGCGCATCGGCGCCTCCGGCGCGATCGACCGCGGCGATTACTTCCCCGGCATCCTCGACACCAACGTGATCGACGGCACCACCTGGGGCGTGCCGTGGTACGTCGACACGCGTCTGCTCTTCTACCGGACGGACATCCTCGGCGCCGCCGGCTACGCCGGCCCGCCGCGCACCTGGGCCGGTTGGCTGCAGGCGATGACCCATGTCGCGAAGAGCGCGGAGGCCGGCCGTTACGCCATCCTCCTGCCGATGAACGAGTGGCAGACACCGGTCATCCTGGCGCTCCAGCGCGGCGCCGACCTGTTGCGCGACGACGACGGGCGCGGCCATTTTCGCGATCCGCGCTTCCGCGACGCGTTCGAGTTCTATCTCTCCCTGTTTCGGAGCGGCCTGGCGCCGCGCGCCGGCGCGCAGCAGGTGGCGAACGTCTATCGCGACTTCGCCGAGGGCTATTTCGCCTTCTACGTCACCGGCCCCTGGAACATCGGAGAGTTCGACCGGCGCCTGCCGCGCTCCGTTCAGGACGCCTGGTCGACGGCGCCGATGCCGACGTCGGACGATCGCTATCCCGGCGTGTCGCTGGCCGGCGGCGCCAGCCTGGCCGTGTTTCGCGGCTCCGCCCACAAGGAGGCGGCGTGGAAGCTGATCGAGTTCCTGTCGGAGCCGGCCCGGCAGGTGGCGTTCTACCGGCTGACCGGCGACCTGCCGCCGCGCCAGAGCGCCTGGCACCAGGGCAGCCTGACCGACGGCCCGCGCGCGCAGGCCTTCTGGACGCAGCTCCACCGCGTGCGCTCCACGCCCAAGATCCCGGAGTGGGAGCGCATCGCGGACGAGATCGGCCGCTACTCCGAAGCGGCGATTCGCGGCGACCTGACGGCGGAGCAGGCGCTGGCCGCCCTGGATCGCGACGTCGACGCGCTGCTGGAGAAGCGGCGCTGGCTGCTGCGCCGCTCGCGCGGCGCGGCGCCGGGAGGCGCGGCGCCATGACGCGCGGCACACGCGCCGCGTTCTGGTTCCTCGGCCCGGCGCTGTCGGTGATCTTTCTGTTCTTCTTCGTGCCGGTGGCCGCGTCGCTCCTCCTCAGCTTCACCGACTTCGACATCTACGCCGTCGCCGACTGGCACAACCTCCGCCTCGTCGGCCTCGACAACTACGCCCATCTGTTGCGCGACCCGCTCTTCTGGACGGCCCTCAAGAATACCTTCTACTTCGTGCTGGTCGGCGGTCCGCTGTCGGTCGGCGCCTCGCTCGGCGCCGCGCTGCTGGTCAACGCGCGTCTGGTGCGCTGCAAGGGCTTCTTCCGCACCGCGTTCTTCCTCCCCGTCGTCACCACGCTGGTCGCCATCGCGGTCGTCTGGCGGTATCTGTACCAGCCGCGCTACGGCCTGCTGAACGCCGGCCTGGGGCTGCTCGGCGTCGCGCCCGTCGACTGGCTCGGCGATCCACGCTGGGCGATGCCCGCGATCATCCTGATGGCGGTGTGGAAGAACTTCGGCTTCAACATGATCATCTTCATCGCCGGCCTGCAGAGCATTCCCGATCGGCTCTACGAAGCGGCGCAGCTCGACGGCGCCGGAGCCCTGCAGCAGCTGCGCCACGTCACCCTGCCGATGCTGGCGCCGACCTTCGTCTTCGTCGCCGTCATCACCATGATCGGCTACTTCCAGCTCTTCGCCGAGCCCTACGTGATGACCCAGGGCGGTCCGTCGAACAGCACCCTCAGCGTCGTCCTGCTCATGTACCAGGAGGGCTTCCGCTGGTGGAACATGGGCCACGCCGCCGCCGTCGCCTTCGTACTGTTCGCCGTCATCCTCGTCTTCACCCTGCTGCAGCTCTACCTGCGCCCGCTCGGCGGCGACCTGGAGCCGGCGGCGGCGACCGCCGGCGAGAAAGCCGGAGGCCGAGCGTGAACCGCACGATCAAGGTAGCGGCGCTGCACGCCGTGCTCGGGGTGGCGGCGCTGCTGACCCTGCTGCCGCTCTGGTGGATGGTCTCGGCGTCTCTGATGCCGAGCGGCGAGGCGACGGCGCATCCGCTCCGCCTCCTGCCCACCTCGATCACCTTCGAGCACTACCGGGCCCTGTTCACCCGCCTCGACCTCGCCCGCTACATCCTCAACAGCACCCTGATCGCATCGGCGGTGACGATCATCGCCCTGATCTTCAACTCGATGGCGGGCTATGCCTTCGCCAAGCTGCGCTTTGCGGGACGCGACCGTCTCTTCCGGATCCTGCTCGCGCTCCATGGTCATCCCCGCGCAGGTGTCGATGCTGCCGCTCTTCCTGATGCTCAAGGAGATGGGCCTGGTGAACACCTACGCAGGGGTCGTCATCCCCGGCATGGCGAGCATCTTCGGCATCTTCCTGATCCGGCAGTACGCGCTGTCGATCCCGGACAGCCTGCTCGACGCGGCACGGATCGACGGGGCGGGCGAGCTGCGCATCTACTGGTCTCTGGTCCTGCCCGCCTGCAAGCCGATCCTGGTGACCCTGGCCGTCTTCACCTTCATGGGCACATGGAACGACTTCATGTGGCCGTTGATCGTGCTGAGCGACGACGGCATGTACACGCTGCCGGTCGCGCTCGCCAACCTGCTGGGCGAGCACGTGCAGGACATCGAGCTCATGATGGCCGGGGCGGTGCTCACCGTCCTCCCCGTGATGCTGCTGTTTATGGCCCTGCAAAAGTACTACATTGCCGGGATCATGAGCGGCGCCGTGAAGGACTGACCCCACCGCGAGACGCCGCTCGGAAATCCCTCCCGAAAAGCACCGGACTCCCCCGAAAATGCGAAGAAGGAAAACCATGCTCTGGATGACGATCGCGCTCGTGGCCGCCCTGCTCGCGCCGGTCCACGCCGGCGCCGAGACGGTGGACCAGTTCGAGCAGTTGACGGAGTGGACCGCGAGCTCCTCGCCGGGCGCCGACGTGGAGATCGCCCAGGACACGGGCCGCGAAGGCATGGGCATGGCCATGCGCATCGACTTCGATTTCCACGGCAAGCCCGGCTACGTCTTGGTGCACAAGGACTTCGCACTCGATCTGCCGCCGAACTACGCCTTCAGCTTCGACCTGCGCGGCGAGGCGCCGCAGAACAACCTCGAGTTCAAGGTCATCGACCAGACCGGCAAGAACGTCTGGTGGTACGACCAGCGCGACTACGACTTCCCGCTCGACTGGCAGCACGTGATCATCCGCCGGCCGCGACTCCAGTTCGCCTGGGGCCCCGCCGGCGGCGGGTATCCGGAGCATGTCGGCGGGATCGAGTTCGCCATATCCACCGGCAGCGGCGGCGCGGGCTCGGTGTGGATCGACGACCTGCGCCTCGAGGAACGCGAGCCGGCGAGCCGCTTCGACCTGACGGCGACCGTGCGCGCCTCGACCTCCGTACCGGGGCACGAGCCGCAGATGATCTTCGACCACGACCCGGCGACGAGCTGGAGAAGCGGCTCGGTCGCCGGCAACCAGTGGCTGCTGATCGACTTCCTCAAGCCGCGCGAGTACGGCGGGCTGGTCATCGACTGGGATCCGGAAGACTACGCCACCTCGTACAAGGTCGAGGTCTCCGACGACGAGGAGAACTGGAGCACGGCCTACGTGAGCACGCTCGGCAACGGCGGGCGCGACTACGTCTACATGCCCGACGCCGAATCGCGCTACATCCGCCTGCAGCTCGAGCAGAGCAGTCGCGGCCAGGGCTACGGCATCATCGCGGTCGCGGTGAAGCCCTTCGAGTTCTCCGCCTCGCCCAACCAGTTCTTCCAGGCCATGGCCAAGGACGAGCCCCCCGGCACCTACCCGAAGTACCTTTACGGCAAGCAGACGTACTGGACGGTCGTCGGCGTGAACGGAGACAGCGAGAAGGCGCTGCTCAACGAAGAGGGCATGCTCGAGGTCGGGCGCGGCGCCTTCTCGCTCGAGCCCTTCCTCTACCTGAACGGCAAGCTCATCCGCTGGAACTCCGTGCACACCACGCAGTCGCTGGAGGACGGCTACCTGCCGATCCCCTCGGTGCGCTGGGACTACGACGGCCTCGCCTTCACCGTCACGGCGTTCGCGGCCGGCACGCCCGGGTCGTCGACGCTGTACGCCGTCTACCGGGTCGAGAACGGCGCCGAGGAGCCCCGCCACGGCAGCCTCTTCCTCGCCATCCGGCCCTTTCAGGTGAACCCGCCCTGGCAGTCGCTCAACATGGTCGGCGGAGCGGCGCTGATCCGCGACATCGCCCTGCGCGACCGCGCCGTGCGCGTCAACGGCGAGCGGACGGTGGTATCCCTGCCGGCGCCCGATCACTTCGGCGCCACCACCTTCGAGCAGGGGCCGGTGACCGACTTCCTGGCCAAGGGAGAGGTGCCGCCGCGCGCCGAGGTGTCGGATCCGTTGGGCTTCGCCGGCGGGGCGCTGCAGTACAGCATCGACCTGCAGCCCGGAGAGGCGAAGGAGGTCCACGTCGCCGTGCCCTTCCACGACTCGGCCGCGATGGACGAGGCGGCGCGCGTCGATCTGGTCGCCAAGCTGGACGACAGGCGGCGCGAGACCAAGGCCTACTGGCAATCCGCCCTCGGCCGCGTCGACTTCGAGGTGCCCCCCGCCGGCGAGAAGCTCGTCCAGACCCTCCGCACCAACCTCGCCTACGTTCTGATCAACCGCAGCGGCGCCGCCCTGCAGCCCGGCCCCCGCAACTACGCGCGCTCCTGGATTCGCGACGGAGCGCTGACCTCGGTGGCCCTGCTGGAGACCGGCTTCACCGAGGAGGTGCGCGACTTCCTGCGCTGGTACGCCACCTACCAGTTTCCGGACGGCAAGGTTCCCTGCTGCATCGACCGCCGCGGCGCCGACCCGGTGGCCGAGAACGACAGCAACGGCGAGTTCGTGTTCGCGGTGGCCGACTACTACCGCTACACGCACGACGTCGGCTTCCTCAGCGAGATGTGGCCGAGCGTGGTGCGGGCGGTCCAGTACATCGCCACCCTGCGGCAGGAGCGCCTGACCGAGGCGTATCGCACGCCGGAGATGCAAGCCTTCTACGGCCTGCTCCCCGAGTCGATCAGCCACGAGGGCTACGCCTCGCGCCCGGTACACTCGTACTGGGACGACTTCTTCGCCCTGCGCGGCCTCAAGGACGCCGCCGGGCTCGCCGTCGTGATCGGCGACGACGAGCACGCCGCGGCCTTCGCCGCCTTGCGCGATTCGTTCCGCACCGACCTGTACGCCTCGATCGAGCACACGATGGCCAACCACGGCATCGACTACATCCCGGCCTCGGTGGAGCTCGGCGACTTCGATCCGAGCTCGACGTCGATCGCCCTGGCGCCCGGCGGCGAGCTGGCGAATCTGCCGCAGCCCGCCCTCACGCACACCTACGATCTGTACTATCAACAGTTCGAGCAACGCCGCGAGAGCAAGGGCGACTGGCAGGCCTACACGCCCTACGAGGTTCGCAACGTGAACGCCTTCATCCGCCTCGGGCAGCGCGAGCGCGCCCACGAGCTTCTCGACTTCCTGCTCGCGGGGCAGAGGCCGGCCGGCTGGAACGAGTGGGCGGAGGTGGTGTGGCGCCATCCGGCGGCGCCGCGCTTCATCGGCGACATGCCGCACACGTGGGTGGGATCGAGCTTCATCCGCGCCGCGCGCGCCATGTTCGCCTACGAGCGGGAGTCCGATCGAGCCCTGGTGCTGGCCGGCGGGCTGCCGCTGGAGTGGGTGCAGGACGGACCGGGCATACGCGTGAAGAGGCTCCCGACCCACTACGGCGTTCTCAACTATACCCTGCGCCGCGAGTCGGAGGACTCTCTCGTGGTGCGGCTCTCCGGCGACCTCGCGGTGCCGCCGGGCGGCATCGTGTTGCGCCCGCCGCTGCCGCGCCCGTTGCGCGAGGTGCTGGTCGACGGCCAGCCGATTCAGAGCTTCCTGGCCAACGAGGCGATCGTCTCCACTTTCCCCGCCGAGGTCGTTCTCAATACCGAGCCGGTGGCGGAGGCGAATCCGGCGGAGTAGGATCTCGTCCCTCGCCTTCGCCGGCGAACGGAGAGTGCCCACGAACGAGGCGCGCGAAGATCGGACCCTGGGTCGACTCGACGATCCGGCCCCACACGGGCGCCTGCTCTCCAACGGCGCCTACACCGTGCTCCTCACCGGAGCGGGAAGTGGTTACTCCGCGCACGCCGGGCGCCTGCTGACGGCCTGGAACGGCGACCGGACGGAGGACGGCGAGGGGGTCTTCCTCTACCTGCGCGACCTCGACGACGGCACGTTCTGGTCCGTCGGACAGCAGCCCGTGCCGGATGCGGCCGATGGCTACGACGTCTCCTACCGGGACGGCTGCGCATCGATCGCGCGCCGCCGACGCGAGGTCGCGGCGCTGCTCGAGACCTGCGTCGCCGCCGACGGCGACGTCGAGCTGCGCGCGCTGACGCTGCGCAACGACTCCGC
This sequence comes from uncultured bacterium, assembly GCA_963721115.1. Lineage (GTDB taxonomy): Bacteria > Desulfobacterota > Binatia > HRBIN30 > CADEER01 > CAVRIA01. The sequence goes on along the minus strand of CAVRIA010000004.1, from coordinate 617,650 downwards.
GCGCCCGCGACGCATCGAGCTCACCACCTGGGCCGAGGTGGTCCTGCACGACCCCGCGGCGCACGCCGCCCATCCCGCCTTCTCCAAGCTCTTCGTGCAGACCGAGTACGAGCCGCGCCACGAGCTGCTGCTCGCCGCCCGCCGGCCGCGCAGCGCCTCCGAGCCGCGGCCGTGGATGTTCCACGCGCTGCTCGGCGAGGGGGCGCTGCAGGTCGAGACCGATCGCGCCCGATTCCTCGGACGCGGGCGCGGCGCGCGCCGACCGCTCGCCCTGACCAGCGGCGCCGGCCTCTCCGGCAGCGCGGGCAGCGTGCTCGACCCCGGCTTCGGCCTGCGCCGCGTCGCGCAGCTGCGGCCGGGAGAGAGCGCCCGCTTCGTCGCCCTGCTCGGCGCGGCGGCGGCGCGGCGCGACGCCGTCGCCTCGTGCAGTCGCTTCTCGACGCCCGGCGCGATCGAGGCCGCCTTCCGCGGAGCCGTCGAAGCGGAGCGCGCCCTTCGCACCCGCCTCGGCCTCGGCGAGGCCGAGGCGGCGCGTCTTCAGGATCTCGCCGTCGCCATGCGCTACGGTCACCCGGGCCTGCGCGCGGCGCCCGAGATTGTGACGCGCTGTCGAGGCAGCGAGCGCGATCTCGCGCGCCACGGCCTGCGCGCCGGGATCCCGCTCGCCGCCGTCCGGCTGAGTACGCCGGCAGAGAGCCCGCTGCTCGGCGATCTGGTGAGGGCGCTGGTCTACTGGGCGGCAAAGGGCTTCCCCTGCGACGCGCTCCTGCTCGCCGGCGAGCCCGACTCCGTCGGCGCCGCGGTGCGCTCCCTGTTCGCCGAGCTGGGCATCGATGCCACGGCCGACGACCCCGCGCACGGGCGCGTGCTCGTCCGGCACCCGGGCGAGATCCCGGCCCCGGACCTCGATCTCGTCCTCGCCTCGGCGCGCCTGGTCATCGACGACGCTGCGGCCGCTGCCGCGAGTCTTCTCGACGTCGCCACCCTCCGCCCGGATTCCCGCGACGCCGCGGCCCCCGTCGCGCCTCGGCGGCGCCATTCCGTCTCCGCTGCACCCGAGGACGGCGGGGCAATCGCCGCGGCTCAGAGCGGCGAAGATCTGCTCTTCGACAACGGGTACGGCGGGTTCTCGCGCGACGGCACCGAGTACGTGATCCGGCTGGAGCCCGACGCCCCTCTCCCACCGATGCCGTGGAGCAACGTCGTCGCCAACGAGCAGTTCGGATTCCTCGTCAGCGAGAGCGGTGCCGGCTACACCTGGGGTAGGAACAGCCGGCAGAACAGGCTGACGCCGTGGTCGAACGACCCGGTCGCCGATCCGCACGGAGAAGCTCTCTACGTGAGGGACGAGGAGAGCGGAGTCTTCTGGTCGCCGCTGCCCGGGCCGGCGCCCGGCGGCGCGCCCTACGAATGCCGGCACGGGTTCGGGTACACCGAGTGGCGGCACAAGAGCCATGATCTGGAGCAGACGGTGCGGCTGTTCGTACCGAGGCGCGACCCGGTGAAAATCGCCCGCGTCCGACTGGTCAACCGCGGCGCCCGCCCGCGCGCGGTATCGGTGTTCTCCTACCACCATCTCGTTCTCGGCGTTCTCCCCGCCGAGAGCTCTCGCTTCGTGGTCACCGAATGGCGGCCGTCGTCGCGAGCCCTCCTCGCCCGCAATTCCACCAGCGACGAGTTCGCCGACGGCATCGTCTTCGCCGCCGCCGTCGCGCCGGCGGAGGGCGACGCCCCGTTCTTCACGGCGGACCGCGCCGCGTTCCTCGGCCGCAACGGCTCGTCGCGCGACCCGGCGGCACTGCGCGATTCGGCCGGCCTCGACGGCCGCACCGGCGCCGGCCTCGACCCGTGCGCGGCACTGCAGCTGAAGCTCGCCATCCCGGCCGGCGGCTCCGTCGAATGCGCCTTTCTCCTCGGCGAAGCGACGGCGGAGGACGACGTGGCGCGGATCGCGGAGACCTACCGGCGCCCCGGTGCGATCGAGGACGCGGAGCGGGAATGGAGAGCGTTCTGGGCCGACACGCTGTCCGCCGTTCAGGTGACGACCCCGGCGCCGGAGATCGACCTCGTCGTCGAACGGCTGGCTCGGCTATCAGGCGCTGAGCTGTCGACTCTGGGGCCGTTCCGCCCTCTACCAGTCCGGTGGCGCCTTCGGCTTTCGCGACCAGCTGCAAGACGCCGCCGCTCTGCTTTACACGCGCCCCGACATGACGCGGGCGCAGATTCTGCTCCACGCCGCACACCAGTTCGTCGAGGGCGACGTTCTGCACTGGTGGCATCCGCCCAGCGGCCGCGGCATCCGCACCCGCTTCTCCGACGACCTCCTGTGGCTTCCGTTCGTGGCGGAACTGTACTGCCGGACGACCGGCGACTGGGCCGTCCTCGACGAGCCGGCCGACTTTCTCGCCGCCCGCGCGCTCGCGCCCGAAGAGGACGAAGCCTACCTGCTCGCCGCGTCGTCCGGCGAGAGGGCCGCCCTGTACGAGCACTGCTGCCGCGCCCTCGACCGCTCGCTGGCGCGCGGTGCGCACGGGTTGCCGCTGATGGGCAGCGGCGATTGGAACGACGGCATGAACCGCGTCGGGCGCGAGGGTCGCGGCGAGAGCGTCTGGCTCGGGTTCTTCCTCTACGACGTGTTGGGGCGGTTCGCGCCCGTCTGCGAGCGGCGCGGCGACGTCGACCGCGCCCGCCGCTACGAAGCCCATCGCGCCGAGATCCTCGAGGCTCTGAACGGCCCCGGGTGGGACGGCGCCTGGTACCGGCGCGCGTACTACGACGACGGCACGCCGCTCGGCTCGGCGCAGAACGACGAGTGCCGCATCGACGCCCTGGCGCAGGCGTGGGCGGTGCTCTCCGGGGCCGCGCCCCCCGAGCGCGCGGCGCGGGCCATGGACGCCGTCGAGTCGCAGCTCGTCCTCGACGAGCCGGGGATGGTCAAGCTGCTGACTCCCCCCTTCGACGTCACCGCGCACGATCCCGGCTACATCAAGGGTTACGTGCCGGGCATCCGCGAGAATGGTGGTCAGTATACGCACGCCGCCATGTGGTTCGTCCGCGCCCTGGCCGAGCTCGGCCGGCGCGGGCGCGCGGCGGATCTGCTCGCCGAGCTCAGCCCGGTGCACCACGCGCGCACCGCCGCCGAGGTGGCGGTCTATCAGGTCGAGCCGTACGTCGTCGCCGCCGACGTCTACGGCGCCGACCCGCATCTGGGGCGCGGCGGCTGGACCTGGTACACCGGCTCCGCCGCCTGGATGTACCGCGTCGCGCTGGAGTCCGTGCTCGGCTTCACGGTCGAGGGCGGCGACACTCTGGTCCTGCGCCCGCGCATTCCCGACCACTGGCCCGGCTTCGCAATCCGCTACCGCCCTCCCGGCCGCACCAGCGCGCTCGAGATCTCCGTCGACAACCCCGAGCGCCGCGCCGACGCCGTCGTCTCCGCCGCCATCGACGGCGAGCCGGTCGAGATCCGCAACGGCGGCGCGCGCCTACCTCTTCCCGGAGACGACGCGCCGCACCGGATCAACGTGAGGCTCGGCGAAGGACGGAGGCGGTGAGCCCGGCGCCGGGAAAACCCCTGACCCGCGAGAGACCCGCCGCCACCCCGCCGCTCAACTTCCTTCGAACTTGAAGGAGACCTTCATCTTGGCGCGATAGAGCTGGACCTTGCCGTTCTCGATGTGCATGTCCAGCTGGACCACCTCGGCGATGCGCAGATCGCGCAGGCTCTTGGAGGCCCGCTCCACCGCTGCCGCAGCAGCCTTCTCCCACGACTCCGTGCTCGTGCCGACCAGTTCGATCACCTTGTACACACTCTCCGGCATGTCGACCTCCTCCGTCTGTGGTGCCCTCGATCCTCGCAAGAAGCACGCCGCCCCGCAAGGGGCCGAAGCTGCGCGCCCGAGCCGGCGAGAGCTTCTCATGGCCGCGATCTTCGCCCATAGTTCCCGGCGGAGGAATCTTCGATGAGCGGAATCAAGATCGGCATCGGCTTCGGCGCGCGTGCCGGGCTGCCGAGCCCCGAAACCATCTGTTCCTATGCCGAGCGGGCGGAGGACCTCGGCATCGACTCGGTGTGGCTCTCGGACCGCGTCACCTCGTCCCAGCCGCAGCTCGACATCTCCTGCGTGATGGCGCTGTTCGCCGCGCGCACGAAGCGCATCAAGATGGGCCCGAGCGTGCTCACCCTGCCGGCGCGCAATCCCGTTCACGTCGCGCGCACCTACGCCACGCTCGACTACCTCACCGGAGGCTGCGGGCGCGTGATCATGGCGGTCGGCCTCGGCAACGATCCGCGCGACTGCCTCGCCTGCGGCATCCCGCGCGAGGAGCGCGCCGCCCGTCTGGAAGAAGGAGTCGAGGTCCTGCGCAAGCTGTGGTCCGAGACGCGCGTCACGCACCACGGGCGCTACTACCGGTTCGACGACGTCACCATCGAGCCGCGCCCGGCGCGCGGCCCGCTCGACGTCTGGATCGGCGGCCGCAGCGACGCCGCCCTGCGCCGCACCGCCCGCTACGGCGACGGCTGGTTCCCGTCCTTCGTCAGCCCGCAGGAGTTCCGCGACGGCATGGCGCGGCTGACCGCCTACGGGGCCGAGCGCGGCCGCGCCGTCGACCCGCGCGAGGCGGGCGTGGTGCTGCTGACGCACGTGACCGAGGACCGCGCCCGTGCCGAGACCGTTCGCCAGCTGGTCGCCGCCGGCTTCAAGATGCCGGCGGAGTCCATGGTCGAGCGCTGCGCCATCGGCGGCCTCGAGGAATGCACCGAGCGACTGCAGGCCTTCGTCGAGGCGGGCTGCACCAAATACGTCCTCTTCCCCGTCGTCCCGCCCGACGAGCTGGTCGCGCAGATCGAGCTCTATGGGCGCCGCCTGATCCCGCGCTTCGAGCGCGGCTCTGGCGACTGAAGGCGGAACTCGGTAGGAATCGAGCCGGGAGCACCGCCATGAGCGACCTCGGATATCTCATCTACGACGCCGACAACCACTACTACGAGCCCGACGACTGCTTCACGCGCCACATCGAGGCGCGCTACCGGAGCCGGACGGTGTGGATCGACCGCCAGGGGAGCGGACCGTCGCGCATGTACGTCGGCGACGAGCGCTGCCACTTCTTCAGCGTCGGCGCCGGCGACAGCATCGGCCCGCCCGGCATCATGAAGGCCTTCCTGCGCGGCGAGAGCGACGAGGGCGGCAGCCCGAGCCTCAGCCCGATCAACGGCCTGGCGGTGCCCGAGTTCGTCGACCGGCGGGCGCGCCTGGCGAAGATGGACGAGCAGAGCGTCGAGGCCTGCCTCATCCTGCCGACCACCGGCGTGGGGGTGGAGCCGCAGCTGCGCGAGACCCCCGAGGTGCTGTACCCGAGCCTGCGCGCCTTCAACCGCTGGCTGGAGGAGGACTGGGGCTACGGAGGCGACGGGCGGATCTACGGCGCCCCTCTCCTGTCGCTCTTCGACCTCGATCAGGCGCTCGCGGAGCTCGAGCGGCTGCTCGCCCTCGGCGCGCGTTTCGCCATTCTGACCGCCGGCCCCTACGCCGGCCGCTCGCCCGGCGACCCCCACTTCGACCCCTTCTGGGCGCGCTGCCAGGAGGCGGGGATCAACGTCGTCTACCACATCGGACGCACGCCGTTCAGCGAGATGTACAACCCACCGTGGGGCCTGCGGCCGCACCCCCCGTCACACCGCCACTCCCTGATGGAGTGGGCCCTCTCGTTCACCGAGCGCCCCATCGCCGACACGCTCACCGCGCTGATCGCCGACAACCTGTTCGGGCGCTTCCCACGCCTCAGGGTGCTGAGCATCGAGTACGGATCGAGCTGGGTAGCGCCGCTGCTCACCAAGCTCGACCACCTGGCGCGCCTCTACAGCAAGGACATGTGGCGCTTCGGCGCGCCGCCGATGAAGCCCAGTGACCTGTTCCGGCAGAACGTCTGGGTGGCGCCGTTCTACGAGGACGACGTGGTCGGCCTGGCGCGCTTGATTGGCGCCGCGCACGTCCTCAACGGCTCCGACTACCCCCACCCCGAGGGTCTCGCCCAGCCGCTCGAGTTCGCCGCCGAGCTGCAGGGGCTCGACGAGCGAGAGATCCGATCGATCATGCGCGACAACCTCGCCGGCCTGATCGGCGCGGACCGAGCCACTCTCGAGGACACCCGCGGACCGTGAAATCCTGGCCCCTGGTCCGTACGTCGCACCTGCATCTGTCAGGGTTTCAGTCTTTTCCGCGCAACCTCGCGTCCAGCTGCCGGACTTGGGTTCTTCTGCGCGGCGGTCGCAAGCTACGGTCAATGCCGATATGCGCCGGTGTGCGCCGGCATCGATCCCTGTCAAAGCGCACCGCTGTCGCTGCTCAGCGATTCTGTCCTCCCCTTCCATCTGCGGTGCCTCGGGAAAAGGTGCCGTATCGGCCGCCGGGCGACTCTGTTATTGTACGACCCGGGTGGTGGGGATCACGCGATCGTAAGGAGCGAGATGATGCGCGGCAAACGACGGTGGGCGGGACTGGCGGTCGCGCTCTGCGCAACGCTGGCGTGGAGCGGTCGCGCACGGGGCCAGAACACCTGTCGCGCCGACTGCGACGGCGACCGCAGCGTGCGCGTGAACGAGATCATCCGCTGCGTCGATATCGCCCTGGAGGAGCAGCCGCTTGCCGCCTGCCTGAGCTGCGATGCGAACGGCGACGGCGGCGTGGAGATCTCGGAGCTCGTCGCCGCCGTGAACGACGCGCTGATGGGGTGTCTGCCGGGCGCAGCGAGGTGTCCGGACTACGTGCCGCAGGCGTGCCAGGAGCTCACGGACGCGAGCCAGCTTCCGCAGGAGGTGCGGAGCTGCTTCGTGATCCGGAGCGGCGCCGCACCGTGGGTCTTCGGCGACGTCAACATTCTCGACAAGGGGGCGCTCTACGTCGTCGAGGATCCAGACAACACCATCGACATCCGCATCCACTCGATGCTGGTCGAGAAAGGCGGCGTCCTGCAGGCGGGATCGCCAGCGTGTCCGTTCGGCCAGCAGGCCAGCATGCTCGACAAGCAGGGCGGCAAGCTGACGATCGGCCTCTACGGCGACGATCCGAGCGATCAGAACAGAATCCCCAACCCGCCGCCTGGCATCGACTGCAGGACCGGATGCGCGGGCACCTCGTGCTCGAGCACGAAATGCCTGCCACGCACGCGCGATTTCGCCGACGACACGTACTACTGCACGGCAAAGAGCTCGGACGATCCGTGCAGCTCGACGGCGAAGCCCACCGACAAGTGCGCCGGCTTCGAAGACAAGACCTGCCCCAACAACTTCCTGCAGGAGCGCTATGGCAAACTGAGCTTCGACCCGACGCCATGGGGCTACAAGGTTCTCGGAGTGAGCTATGGCGGCGCCCTGCGGCTGTTCGGCTACAAAGGCGCCAAACCCCTACAGGACCCGATGTGGGGTGCAAAGTACGACTCGAACGAGCATTGCGTCGTGCCCACCGCCGAGCAATCGACGCTCGACGCAAAGGAGATGCAGGCCTGGGCCGACCTCACCGGCGACAGCTGGGCGCGGCTGAACGGAATCAGCGCCGACCGCACGATGATCACGCTCGACCGCGACGTGAGCGCCGATTGGACGAAGGACGACCAGATCGTCGTCGGCACCACCGACTGGTACCCGAGCCACTCCGAGCTGCGCTCGATCAAAAATGTCGCGAGCGTCGAGATCGGCGACACCAGCTACACGCAGCTGACCCTCGACCGGGCACTGGACTATCCACACAACGCGAAGATCTTCAGCACCGACGATCTCGGCGTCACGTTCACCGGGCCGGTGAACCGCCAGGCGGCCGACGTGCGCGCCAGCGTGGGCCTGCTGTCGCGCAGCATCCGGATCTACTCGCGCGGCAAGGACGCCGACACGGAGTTTCCCGCCGTCGCAGACTGCACCGCCGACGAGACCAAGCCCGAATGCTACTTCGGCGGCCACGTCATGTTCCGCCAGGGCTTCCGCGACGTGCAGATCCAGGGAGTCGAGTTCAAGCAGCTCGGCCAGGGCGGACGCATGGGCCACTACCCGGTCCACTTTCATCTGGCCAAGTCGACCGCCTACACCCAGGGCAGGGCCTTCGTGAAAGACAGCTCGATCTGGGACTCGATGACGCGCTTCGCGGTCGTGCACGGCACCCACGGCGTCACCCTGGCCCGCAACGTCGGCTACCTGTCCATGGGCGACGGCTACTACCTCGAGGACGGCTCGGAAATCGAGAACAAGCTCTGCCACAACCTCGGCGTCGGCGCCCGCGCCTCGCTGCAGGAGTACTTCGCCGCCCAGGCCAAGCTGACGCCGCTGCCGCTCACCGCCCGCTATGTGCCGCCGATCCTCGATGGCGTCCTCACCACCCCGAATCCCGACGATGGGGCTCCCAACCAGCCCGTGCGGCTCACCGGCTCGGACACCTACATGCCGGTCATGTTCTGGTTCATGAACGCCTACAACGAGCTCGTCGGCAACGACGCCGTCGGCGTGCACGGCTTCGGCTCCTGCTACTGGCTCCTCGCCTCCGGCGTGAGCGGGCCCAGCTTCGCGCCGCTCAAGTTCGACGGCCTGGCCAACTACAACGTCACCGCCGATCATCAGGCGCCGCTGCTGCGTTTCCGGGGCAACTCCTGCATGACGGCGCCGCTGGCGTTGCCCGCCTCGGCGGAGCTGCCCCCCGCCAGCGCGCCGCTCAACACCGAGAACACTGTCGGCTACCATGCCGTTCCCAACCCCTACATCGCCGGAAAGGCGACGATCGGCGATCTCAAGGGTATGTACAAGCGCCCGTCCGTGAACGGCGACTTCAAGCCGATCCAGCCGAACACGGCCGGGTCGGGCGGCTCGCTGTTCACCAACTGCGCGCAGGTCGCGGTGACGGGCACCGAGAAGGACACCCTCGACCACAACACGAAGAGCTGTGTCACGACGGTGATCGACCGCTTCAGCACCTCATACAACTGGGCGGAGGTGAACTTCGGCTCGATCTGGTTCCGGCCCTGGTTCTATCTGTTTCTCAACAGCGCCATGACCGATCAGCTCTTCGGCGGGCTCACGTTCGTGACCGCAGGGAGCTGGATGCAGGTGCCGCCGGGCTACTTCTCGCTGGCCAAGAACAGCCTCTTCGTCGGCACCGCGCAATACGGCACCGGCGCCAGTCCCTATGCCAGTCGCTCGGGGCCGATCTTCAGGATCACCAGCAGCGACAGCGTCGCCAGCTTCGCGCCCTGCCAGGGGCCCAAGTCGACCTGCAACATCGAGACCGAAGGCACCGGCTATTGGCGGGACTTCTTCCAACCCAAGCGGCTCGTCACCATCTACGATGGGCCGCATTTCGCCGACGGCAACACGTTCGTCAACGTCGGATCCTGGACCTGCAATCCGCAGCCGTGTCGGGGCAAGGCCAACTGCGACACGACATTCGAGTGCGGCATCTACAGCTCGACCGAGCAGCCGGCGGTGGAGGACGACAACGGACAGCTGACAAAGATGGAGGTGATCGACGCCGCCATCGGCTGGAAGCAGCCGAACGGCTTCTACTATCCGCCGGCTTTCGCCTATCGCAAATCGACCTTCGTCAAGTCCCTTCCCGACATGCCCGCGGACCTGAAGGCGTTGAACCAGTGCTACAGCTTCGGCGACACGGACGACTTCGCGGAGCCCTCGCGGCGCGACGGCAGCTGCCGGCACAACGTCATCGACCGCACGCGCCCGTACATCAAGGGCAACATGATCTCGCCCAACGCGGCCCCGGACATCTTCGGGCCCGGCGGCAAGCCGCAGCCGGTCACGCCGATCGACTTTTCCACCATCCTGCTCGACCTCGACGGCAGCCTGACCGGCGCCACCGGGTCGCTCTCCGGCGTGACCGCCGAGACCAGCTCGGTGAGCCGCAACCCCTTCTTCGACGCGCCGGCACAGTCGCCCGAGTGCCTGTCGTTCGGGCTGCAGACCTCGCCGTACGAGTTCGTCACCACGATGCTCGCACCACTGGCGGCGTCGCCCGCCAGCGGCGACACGGCCGTGAAGCCGTGGATGACGCTCAACTGCAGGAACGGCTACGATGACAACGTCTGCGTGTGCCCGCCGCCCCCGCCGCCGCCGACCCCCGACCCCAATCCGCATCCGGTCTTCAGCTCGCCCCTGGTCCCGATCTATCGGCAGTGGCGCTTCCCGGGGGAGCCGACGGAGTGCGGTGCGATCTGCACCGCGTCGGGCGAGTACGCGTGCGACCGCGGCACCTACATGATCGGCCCCGACGTCGGGCATGCGACCTACCTGACGATGGCCCAGCCGCAGGCGCTGATGTCGAGCGCGCAGCCCGGCGCGCTCTACTACATCGACACCAACGCCGGCGGCGGCGGCACCAAGCCGGACATCGGCTGCATCACCGCCCGCACCTGCGTCGAGCGCCCGCCGACGTTCGCCGGCAACGAGAGCTACGTCCTGTACGATCTCTTCGCGCGCAACGACTCGAAGATCAGCTACCAGCTCTATGTCGGGAAGGGCAGCACCCTCGGCAGCATCGCCGGGCGCTACGTCCACGTGACGCCGCACCTGCACGCGCCCGGCAGCACCTTCGAGTCGGGTGTGCGCGACGCATGCGACCCGAGCGCGGGTACCGGGTGGTGCGAGGATCTGCCGGCGCCGAAGGTCGACGCCAACGGCGTCCTCACCGTCGTGCTCGACCAGAGCCGCATCAAGGGCGATTACCAGATCACCGAGCGCCCCGATTACGAGCGCTGCATGCCGCGCAACTTCTGCTACTTCGATGGCACGCAGTGCCGGCCGTGTTCCAAGAACACCCCGGAGTGCATCGGTCAGGCGGCGCGCCTGCAGAGCGACATCGACGCCCTGGGCCACACCGACGGCCATGGCGAGAAGCCGCTCGACGTCATCTGCCAGGACTGGGGGGGCTTCGCGAGCGGCACCACGACCACCACGCTCGGCGAGCGGTCGTTCGTCGACTGCCCGGCGAGCGGCTGTCTCGGCTTCGCCTTCACGCTGCCGGATGGCTTTACCCCCAAGCCGTACAACGAGGTCGGCGCGCCGCTGAGCTACTGCTTCGACCAGAGCGCCTGGAAGGACAACCAGCTGGTGGCGTTGAAGAAGGACGGGCAGCTCGTCGACCCGCTGTGCGGGGAACCGCGTGCCGCCGTGACGTCGGACTTCTGCGCCAACCCCGCGACGCCAAGCCCGGCGGCAGCGGCGGCCAATGCACCCACCGGTCAGGGCTCCGCCGTAGCGCCGGGCGCCGACGCCGCGACCGGCTACGCGGTCGCCACGGCGACCCCGAGACACGCAACCGGTGCGGCGCATGACGCCGCGGCGACGGCTGCGTCCGACCTCGCGCCAACTGCAATCCCCCGCGGGCTGGTTACTCCGACAGCGACTCCAACCCCGCGGGAGGGGGCTGCGCAAGGCCCCTGAACGCACGCCAACGCCGGCGAGGCGAAGGGGATCACTAAAGGGCGGCACGACGTGGCCCCTGTCTGGACCTGACATCCCGGGTCGGGCTACACAGCTACGATGCTCTTCGGCACGATCCGCACCATCCGAACCGGCGGCGCCGCGCCGCTCGGGGCCGATAGGCAGAAACAGGTCTTTGCCCAAAAGCTCCCCTTCTCCCGCCCCTGCTCATGCCCTTGCCTTCCTTTGCCTCCCGAGATGCCTGGGAATTCGGGCAAGGGCGGGCGCAACGGCTCGGGCAGGAGAGGCCGGATCGAATTGCGAGCCAGAGTCGAGAAACAGCCTGGAGGACTCCCATGAGCGAACGCCGGCGACCGAAGGAGAGCCGTTCCGGTGCGGCCGCGTACTCCCTGAAGAACCCCTTCGCGACCGGCCGGGTCGCCCGCGACGGCAGCGGAGCGGGAGGCATCTACGATGACGCCCTGGAGCTCGGCCGCGACCTGGTCGGCCGGCCCCGACAGGGTGGCGGCCTGCCGCGCGTGCTGGTCCAGCACGCCAAGCAGAGGATGACCGTCTGGGAGCGCCTCAAGGTACTGACCGACAGCGAGCCGAACATCCTCTGGCAGAACTGGGGGCCCGGCCTCGACGGGGCCTCGATCGTCACCGGCATCATCACGGTGCGGGGGCGCGACGTGGCGGTGTACGGGCACGATTTCACGCTGCGCGCCGGTTCGATGGATGCCACCAACGGCGCCAAGCTGGCGCGCCTGATCTACCTGGCGGCGGAGAACGGCATTCCGCTCATCGGCATGAACGACTCCGCCGGCGCCTACGTCCCGGCCGGCGTCGGCGGGCTCGACGGCTACAGCGAGGCGTTCACCGCGCTGCGCAAGATCAGCGGCGTGGTGCCGAGCATCATGCTGATGTTCGGCTTCAACGCCGGCGGCGGATCGTATCTGCCGCGCCAGGGCTCGTTCATGATCCAGTGCGACGGCACCTTCTTCGGGCTCACCGGTCCCGCCGTCGTCAAGTCCGTCCTCGGCGAGGACATCCGTGCCGAGGCGCTGGGAGGGCCGGAGGTCCACGCCCAGACCGGCGTCGTCGACATCACCACCAAGGACGAGCTCGGCTCCCTGCGCCGCGCCGTACGCCTGCTCTCCTACCTGCCCGACAACAACCGCGTCCTCGCCCCCTTCCGCCCCACCTCCGACCCGATCGACCGCCACTCGCACGAGGAGGAGATCCTGCTCCGCAAGACTTTCAGCTCGCCGACCGGAATGAACACCCCGTTCGACATCACGCTCTACATCCAGCTCCTGTGCGACCACGGCGACTATCTCGAGCTGCAGCCGACCCGGGCGCGCAACATGATCACCGCCTTCGGCCGCATCGGCGGCCACGTCGTCGGCTTCCTGGCCAACAACTCGGCGGTCGCCTCGGGACAGATCGACATCGGGGCGGCCCGCAAGGGAACCCGCTTCGTGCGTTTCTGCAACCTCTACAACATCCCGATGGTCTTCCTGGAGGACACCACCGGCTTTCTGCCCGGCAAGGACCAGGAGCACAACGGCATCGTCCTGGAAGGACGCCGCCTGCTCGACTCCATCATCGATCTGCGCACGCCGCGCCTCACCCTGATCATCCGCAACGCCTTCGGCGGCGCCTACGCGACCTTCAACTCGCACTTCGTCGGCGCCGACCTGGTCTTCGCCCTGCCGACGGCGCGCATCGCCGTGATGGGTCCGGCGGGCAAGGAGTACGTGTACAAGGACGAGTTCACCGCGATCCACCGCGACTACACGCGCGCCGTCGCCGGCGGCACGCCCGAGGCCGAGGCCGCGAAGGAACGCGAGCAGCGCCTCGCGGCGCTCGGCCAGCGCTACGAGCGGGAGCTCATGAACCCCAAGGAGGCGCTGTCCCTCGGCTCCGTCTCGCGCATCGTGCTGCCCGGCGAGTCGCGCCAGGTGATCGCGCAGAACCTGACGTATCTGATGAGCAAGTACCGGCCGTCGCCGATGGCGGGCGTTCAGAGGGAGTTCGAGTAAGATGCTGGACAGGAACATGGTCGCCACCCGTCTTCACGAGTCGACCTCGCGCTGGGTTCGCAGCTTGTCCCTGGAGCCCGTCAAGTGCCTGATCGTCTGCCGCGGCCCGGTGCGCAAGGAAGCCATCGACGTCTTCGAGCGGGTGGGGGTTCGCGAGTACGGCATGCTCCTGTCGGAGAAGGACTCGATCGTCTACCCGAAGTGCCTGGCTCCGGAGCTGCGCGACTTCCGCTTCCCGCGCAACGTACACCGCGTGGCGGAGTACGCCGGCCAGACGGCCGAGGAGCGGCAGACGCGCATTCGGGAGATCATCGACATCGCCGTCTCCCACGGTTACTCGCACGTCTTCGCCGGCTACGGCTTCATGGCCGAGGACGCCGACTTCATCGAGGCGATCGAGCAGGCCGGCCTCGGTTTCGTCGGGCCGGCGTCGTACGTCGCGCGGCGGGCCGGCGCCAAGGACGAGGCGAAGAAGCTGGCGCGCGGCATCGGCGTCTCGGTCACCCCCGGCATCGACAACGTCTCCGCCCTGGCTCTGCTGCGCCAGGCGGACGGTCGCGCCGGCCTGGAGCGGCTGGCGCGCGAGCACGAGGTCGCCTTCCGCTTCGACGACGGCAAGAGCGTCGAGGACAACGCCGAGGACCTGCTGCAGGCATCCTACGGCCGCGGCTTCGACCTGGTCTCGATCGACGACCTCAAGCGCGAGGCGGAGATCCGCTGCGAGGAGATCTGGAAGGACCACCCGGGGCGGCGCGTGCGGCTCAAATACGTCGGCGGCGGCGGCGGCAAGGGCCAGCGGGTCGTCTCCGGCCGGCAGGACGTCGCCGCCGCGGTCATGGAGGTGTGCGCCGAGTCGAAGGTGGTCGCGGCGGGCGCGAACCGCAATTTCCTGATCGAGCTGAACATCGAGAGCACCCGGCACAACGAGATCCAGCTGATCGGCAACGGCTCCTGGTGCCTCTCGCTCGGCGGCCGCGATTGTTCGGTGCAGATGTACGAGCAGAAGCTGCTGGAGGTGTCGCTGACGCGCGAGCTCCTGGAAGCGGAGATCGCATGCGCCTCGCAGGCCGACCCGCAGCGCGCCGCCACCCTGGAGGCCGACGCGAGGACGCTCGCCGAGATGGAGGCGGAGGCGGAGCGCCTGGGCGAGGCGGTGCGGCTCGACAGCGTCTCGACCTTCGAGTCGATCGTCGACGGCAGCCGCCACTACTTCATGGAGATGAACACGCGCATCCAGGTGGAGCATCGCGTCACCGAGATGGCGTACCGCCTCAAGTTCACCAACCCCGATCACGCCAACGATTTCTTCTTCGTCGAGAGCCTGATCGAGGCGATGCTCCTCATCGCCGTTCACCGCGAGAAGCTTCCCAAGCCCGAGCGGGTCGCCCGCCACCTGGCGGGCGCCGAGGTGCGGATCAATGCGACCGATCGCAGCCTGCAGCCGCATGCGGGCGGCATCATCTACTCGTGGTCGCCACCGCTGCCCGACGAGATCCGCGACGACCAGGGCATCGGCACGCACAACCCAGACACCGACGCCTTCGTCTTCTACAACGTCGCCGGCGCCTACGACTCCAACATCGCGCTGGTGATCACGCACGGCGACTCGCGCCGCGACAACCTGGCGCGGCTGCGCGAGATCCTGCGGCGCACGGACATGCGCGGCTACGAGCTGCACACAAACCTGGTCGTACACTACGGCCTGCTGAGCTGGATCCTCGGCCACGACCCCATGCTCAAGCCGTCGACGCAGTTCATGATTCGCTACCTGGCCGCGATCGGTTCCCTCGAGGAGATCGTGCGCCACATCGATCTCGACTTCGCCTGGCAGCAGAAGATGTCCCTACAGCCGTCGCCGGAAGCGAAGGAGACGCTGTTCCGCAAGCAGACCCTCATTCTGCGCCCGATCGGCGATCTGTTCGCCAACAGCCACCTGCTCGGCGGCTTCATCGGCCTGCACGACGGGCGGCTGTGGCGCGAGGAGGACGGCGATTTCGCCTTTGCCCGCAACCCGGTCCTCTTCCTGCACGAGCTCTACCACTATCTGCACCGCGACGCCGACCCGTCGAAGCCGCCGAGCGAGCAGATCTGGGACCACGACGGCGAGATCCTCGGCAACGCACTCGCCTTCTACGAGGAGATCGGCCGGCGCAGCGGGGTAGGCGAAGACTGGGCCGCGATGCAGAAGCTCTTCACCGGCGACGGCGCCGCCACCGGACTCGAGCGCGGCGACGAGGGCCTCGCCGCCGCGTGCCTGGCGGCGCACCAGGGGTTCCAGCTCGGCCTGGACCTGCTCCTGATGATTCCGCGTATCGGCCGCGAGTCCGGCTTCCTCGGGATCCGCGTCGACGACGGGCTGGAGCCGGTCTTTCCCGAGCGCTACGCCGACCCCGCCACGCGCACCGAGCTCATCAAATGCCTCTCCCCCGCTCCGGAGGCCAGCCCGGACGAGATCGTCACCCCCATGGGCGGCCACTTCTACTCGCGCGAGGCGCCCGGGCTACCGCAGCTGGTGAAGGAGGGCGATCACTTCGAGAAGGGGCAGCCGCTGTTCATCGTCGAAGTGATGAAGATGTTCAACCGCATCCTCGCCCCGTGCAGCGGCACCATCACGCGCGAGCTGATGGAGGACGCCGACGGCAAGATCGTCGTCAAGGGGCAGCCGATCTTCAAGATCGTCCCCGACGAGATCCACGAGGGAGAGCCGCCCGAGGTGATCGAGCAGCGGCGCCGCGACGTCACCCGGCGCGTGATGGGGGAGGGGTAGCCCGCCTTCGGCGGGCGTGCTGACGTGCTGACGTGCTGACGTGCTGACGTGCTGATGTGCTGACGTGCTGACGTGCTGATGTGCTGATGTCCGGGCGTTCTACGGTTGGGACGTTCTGCCGTGTGGATTCAATGGCGGGACCGGACACAACCTACGTACGTCGGCACTCCGTGCTTCCGCACGTCAGCACGTCGACACGTCAACACGTCAGCACTTCCTCACGTCAGCACTTCCTCAATGCCCGACACTGCCGGCCATCAGCTGAATGAGGTCGTCGAGGACGAGGTGGTCGAGCGCGCGGTCCGGAATGTAGAGATGACCGCGCGTGCTCACCTGCGCCATGAGCTGCTCGCGCGCCCGGGCGCTGAGCATCAGAAAGGGAACGTTCGCCTCGGGGGTGTGAACGAACGGGTTGTCTTCACCGGAAGGATCGTCGGTGAGCAGAACACCTACCCGGCCCTTCGGCACCTGGCCCGGGGGCAAGGCGCGGTCGTCGAGAAGTCTGTCCGCCGCATCGCCACCAACACCTTCCCGGTCGAGAAGCACAATCGCCATCGGTCTGTCTCCTTCTCTTGTCCGCACAGTGAACATCGCACGGAACCGGTGCGGGACGAATCGATGGAAGGCGTGATTTTCGGCCCGGCGGAGAGGAAATCTACGACTTTGGTCGTACGTCAGCCGCGCAGCGCGATCGCCTCGGGAGTGGCGCTCGCGGGCGCGGCCTGATCGGAGAAGATCCTGGCGAAGCGCGACGGACGCTGCAGGAGGCCGGCGGGCGCCCCCTCCTCGGTGATCCGTCCGCCCTCGAGCACCAGGGCGCGCGGAACCCTCAGCACGGTCGACAACCGGTGTGACATGAGGATCACCGTGCGCTGTCGCAACCAGTCCGCCATACGCGCCATGATCTGCTCCTCCGTGTCGCCGTCCACCGCACTGGTCGCCTCGTCGAGCACCAGCACCGGCGGCGACGCGACGATGGCGCGCGCCAGCGCGATGCGCTGCTTCTGGCCTCCCGACAGGTTGCGCCCGCCCTCCGCCAGCGACGCCCGCAAGCCTCCGGCGAGCGAGCGCACCCAGGTGTCGAGCCCGGCGCGGTACACCGCCTCTTCGACGTCGGATGGCACCGCGCCGGCGCTGCCGTAGATGACGTTTTCCAGCAGCGTGCCGGCGAAGACGAAGGCCTCCTGCGGAACCACGCGTACGGCGCTGCGCACGTCGGCCAGCCGCAGAGACCCCAGGTCGTGTCCGTCGAGCGAGATGGCGCCCGCCTCGGCGTCCCGGAAGCGCACCAGCAGGGCGGCGATCGTGCTCTTGCCGCCGCCGCTCGGCGACACGATCGCCACGGTTTCCCGCGCCGCCACCTCGAAGCTGGCGCCGTCGAGCACGGTGTTGCCCGCCGGGTAGGCAAAGCGAACGCATTCGAAGCGAACCTCGCCTCGGACCGGCCGCGGCAAGGGCGCACCCGCCACTCGCTCCAAGCGCGAGTCGTCGAGGACCTCGAAGAGGCGCTCCCCCGCGGCGAGGCCGCGCTGCGCCAGCGTGCCGAGCTCGCCCAAGCGGCGAACCGGCTCCACGATCTGGGCCCCGAAGAGGCAGAAGACCAAAAAGTCCCCCGCTGCGAGACGGCCGCTGCCGAGCGCCCGGCTGGCGTAGAATCCGAGGCCCAGCAGGGCGAAGCCCGTCACCAGCCAGATCGACGCGAGGGCGAAGCCCGACCAGCGTTCGACTCGTAGAAGGGTGGCGGCGTACGCCTCGTTGCGGGCTCGGAAGCGATCCTGCTCCGCGGTCTCGGTGCGGCTGCCCTTGATGGTCGTGTATCCGCCCAGCTGCTCCGCGAAGCGGGCCGAGAGACCGCCGAGCCGCTCCTGCGCCGAGAGGCTCCGCGAGCGGATCGCGGCGGCGACCAGCGAGTGGCCGATCACGCCGAGCGAAGCGACCACGGCGATCAGGCCGAACAGCTGCCGGTTGATCACCAGTAGCATGGCCAGGGCGCCGAGCAGGACGAGCGCGTCGCCGAGCCCGCGGCGCAGCAGCTCACCGCCGAAGCGGCCGGCGACGTCGGCGTCTTGCAGAAGCCGCGCCACCAGATCGCCCGTCTCGCGCGACTGCGCGGCCCCGACCTCGAGCTGCAGCAGCCGCCCCTGCAGGTCGCGGCGCAGATCCCGGATCACGAACGTGTTCAGGGAGCCGAGGCCGTAGTGCGCGACGAAGACCGCGGCGGCGAGCAGGCAGATGAGCGCGATCGTGACCGGAAGCAGCCACGGCCTGCCGGCCGCCGCGGGCGATCTCAGGGGGCCGTCGATCCACAGCTTGACGAGCCAGGTCAGGGAGAGCTGGGTCACGGACAGGGACAGGAAGCCGGCGGCCGCCAGAGACGCCCGTCGGCGGTGACGAAACGTCGCACCGGCGAGGCGCGCCGCGACTCGGCGCGGGCGGTCTCTCATCACCGCAGGCCGGCGCCTCGCCGCGTCACGAGGCATGCCAGCACACGACGCAGATGGGCGATCTCCGCCGCGAGCAGGTCGCGCCGGCGGGGCGCGCCCG
Organism: uncultured bacterium; assembly: GCA_963721115.1. GTDB lineage: Bacteria > Desulfobacterota > Binatia > HRBIN30 > CADEER01 > CAVRIA01. The sequence continues at coordinate 598,881 of CAVRIA010000004.1, read as the reverse complement.
GGCCGCGCCCGAGCATCGCGGCCTTCCACCGCCGCGCCGTGGCTGCGGCCTGCTCTCGCTGGTCGCGCAGCCAGCGGGCGACCGGCCACACCTCGACGAGGATCTCCTCCGCGCCAAGGGAGCGGTAGGCGGTGAAGCGTTTATGGCCGTCGGCGACGAACCAGATTCCGAGCAGTCGAACGGCGCAGACGGGAGGAAAGCGGTCGCCGCGCCGCATGGCCGACACATAGACGCGCACGACGTCCGGAGCGTCGGTCAGGTGCAGGGGATCGACAAGTCGATCGACGGCGAGCCGTCGGGTCGGATGAGCGGCGAGGGCGGCATCGAACGCTCGCAGCGGTTCGAGGGGCGGATGCGGCGATCGCGGCTCGCTCGAGACCCGGGCAGCCATTTGCGGGTTCACGCTTTATCGCCTACGAGATCGGGCGTGCAAACCGCCGCCGAGCCAGAACGAGTCGCGGCGCGGCCGCCGCCGCTTCCTCTCGCTTCGGCGCCCGGCGACGGACGCCTGCGAAGGCTCTGGTTCGGGTTTCTTCGCCACGTCGTCCTGCCTCCCGGCCGCATCGCGTTGCGGCGCTGGCTGCGGACCTGCCGCTGTGTCATCGATGGCGAGGAGGACGTCGAACGCGGCCTCGCCGCGGATCGCGTTCTGGTGGCGGTGCTGCACGGCTCGATGATCCACCTCTTGGTCCTCGCCCTGGCGATCGGGGCGGCGCGGCGGCGATCGTTCTTCGTCTTGCTCAGCTCCAGTCTGGACGGGCGCCTTCTGGCGAAGGCCCTCACCGCCTTCGGCATCGATCACGCGTTCGGCGCCGCCGGCGAGAGCGGCGGGCTGGGGGCGCGCCGGGTGATCCGCCGCGTTCGCTCGCGCCAGGTGGCCGTGATCGCGGTGGACGGGCCGACCGGGCCGGCGGGGATCGCCAAGGCGGGGCTCGGCCCGCTCGCCGCCGCGACCGAGGCCGCGGTGCTGGTCCTGCGCACTGGCGCCCGCGGCTTCACGCTGCCCTCGTGGGATCGGTGTCACGTTCCGTGGCCGTTCGCCGAGGTGCGGATCGCCGCTCGCCTGCTGCCTCCCCCGGCCGAAGGCGAGCGGCACCGCTTCCACCTCCTCGTGCAGCGGGCTCTCGATACGCCGCCCGCTCGGCCCGCCGCCGGTGCGAGGCGATCGACGCCTTCCAGCGGCGATGCACCCAGAACCACTGCTCGGGATGCCGCAGGATGAAGCGCTCCAGGACATCGCTGTACGCCTGCGTGGTGGCGCGCACGGCCTCCTCCTGATCGGACAGCCGGACCGGAAAGATCGGCTCGTCGAAACGCAGAACGTGCGCGCCGTCCGGCTCCCGCCAGGTGAGATAAGGAAGGACGGGCTTGTCGAGCCGCATCGACAGCTCGGCCAGGCTGCGAAACGTCGACGCCGGCCGCCCGAGGAAGTCGACCACCACGCCGTAGCGGGGCGAGGCGTGCTGATCGAGGACGAAGGCGACCGAGCCGCCCGCCCGGACCGTCTGCTCGGCGGCCTGAAGCGCGCCGCGATCCGGGATGACGCCGATCCCCGCGGCCGAGAAGACGCGGCGCACCAGCGCGTCGAGCCAGCGCAGCGGCAGCGGCCTGCGGATGACGTGGAAGAGGCCGCGGTACTCCGGGTACTCGCGCAGCCCGGCGAGCGGCGCCAGCTCGAAGTTGCCGAGGTGCGCCATGAGCAGCAGCGCGCCGGAGCGGCGGACGTCGAACTCCCAGGCGGCGTCCGCCACCTCGAGGCGAAGGACGAGGCGCCCGGGGGCGACGGCCCAAATCGCGATCTCGCGCACGCAGCGCCACAGATGCCGGTAATGCGCCTGGGCAAGCCGCCGGATCTCGGGCTCGTTCAGGCGCTGCCCGAACACGTGCCGCAGGTTGTCGAGCACGGTGCGGCGGCGGACCGGCAGCAGGTGGTAGAGGAGCCGGCCGGCGATGCCCGGATCGGGAACGCGCCGCGGGGCGAGGTCGTCTCGCCCGGGCGCGCTGTCGACCGACACGGTATCCATCTCGGCCCCGTCCGGTCACGCCACCGACGACAATGCGGCCGCGCTCTCCGCGGGCGGCGCCATTCCCTGCCCCGGCAGGAGATCGAGCACCGCCGCCGCAGTGCGCTCGAGCACGCCAGGCTGGCCGAGGAGATCCGGCAATCGCGCCAGCTCGGCGCGTATCGACGCGCGCCGCGCCTCATCGGTCAGCAACGACCACGCCTCCTCGGCGAGATGCGGCGCGTCGACACGGCGCTGAAAGAACTCGGGCTGGACGCTCTCGCCGAGAAGGATGTTCGGCAGCCCGATGAACGGCACCCGCATCATCGAGCGCGCGGCGAGGTACTCGATCGCCAGGCAGCGGTAGGCGATGACGGAGGGGACGCCCAGCAAAGCGGTCTCCAGCGTCGCGGTTCCCGAGCTCTGCACGACGACATCGGCGCTGGCCAGGACGTCGTAGGACACCGGCCGGTAGAGGACGAGGTCGCGCAGCCCGCAGCGGCGGGTCCGACTCTCGATCTCGGAGCGAAGAGCCTCGCTGGCCACCGGCAGCGCAAACTGCAAACGCGGCTCCCGCTCCTGGAGAATCTCCGCCGCGCCGAGGAAAGGCGGCAGCAGGCGTGCGATCTCGTTGCGCCGGCTGCCCGGCATCAGTACCAGCAGCGGTCTCTCGGGGTCGAGGCCGAGCGACCGCAGGGTGGCCGGGCGGCTGCCGCTGCTCACCACCACGTCGCGCAGCGGATGTCCCACCCAGACGGTGTCGACGCCGGCGCGCTCGTAGATCAGCGCCTCGCGGCGAAAGGCCGAGACCACGCGGGTGGAGATGGAAGCGACGAGCGGCGCGCGCCAGGCGCCCCAGAACCAGACGTGGGGCGGAAAGAAGAGCACCACCGAGACGTTGCGGCGCCGCAGCCGGGCGGCGAACGGACAGCCGACCAGCTCGGCATCGACGATCACCGCTAGGTCGGGGTCGAGATCCTCGACCAAGGCCAGCGCCTTTCGGTAGTGCGCCACCAGAACAGGCAGGCGGCCGAGCGCGCCGAGCACGCCGGTGAACGACAGGTGCGTCGTGCGCAGCAGCACCTCGACTCCGGCCTCCTCCTGATGGCGACCGCCGATTCCGAACAGACGGGCCTGCGGCGCACGGGCGCGGATGGCACTCGCCAGGCGCGCCGCGTTCTGATCGGCGGAGACGTCGCAGGCGATGAGACAGACGGTCGGCCGCTTCTTCATGCGGGTGGCTCGAGCAAGGCCGGCGCCCCGTACGCGGCCCGTGTCTGTGCCCGCGCCGAGGCGACCGAGCCCGCGCCGCGGACGACGCGGGCGCAAGAGGGAGATGTGCTAAGAGCCCGGCATGCTGTTCGTCCGCCTATGGCTCGTCCTGGCTCTGGCATACGCCTTCGTGAAGCTCGCCGTCGACATCGGCTTCGGCCATTACGTCGACCTGCGGGCGATCGCCCTGTGGGAGCTGCTCCTCGTGCCGCTCGGGCAGGCGGTCGTCGTGACCGCGATTCGCCGGCGCGGCAGCCGCGGAGACGAGGCCGCGCCCGGGCGCCCGGCGTGATCGGGCCGGTGGCGTTCAGAACGAAACCGAGCGCGCGAAGCTCTCGCGGCGCGAGAGCGCCCACGTCCCCATCGCGAGCAGGCTCAGGGCCAGGGCGATCAGCCCGCCCTCGGTGGCCGTCGGCGCGCCGTGGCCGCCCGCGCACTGCGGCAGGGCCCCGAGGTCGATGTCGACCAGCAAGGCATTGGGAGCGGTCGTGTTCGAGACGGTGAGGTGCCCGTCGCTCGTCACCGGCACGTAGGCCTTGAAGCTCTGAAAGCCGCCGCTCGCCAGCTCGAACTGCAGCGGCGGGCCCGGCACTTCGAGGTGGGTCGGGCTGCTCGCGTTGGGGTAGAGATTCAGATCGACCAGCAGGTTGGGGCCACCGCCACCCCGCACCTGCGCCGCCGGGCTGCCGTTCGCGCTGCACAGCACGCCGAGCGCGGTCTGGTCCTCGCCCTCGTCCTGGAACTCCGCGTAGTCGCGCGGATCGTTCAAGCCCACCGGGTCGGCGATGTCGGGGTTGGCGGTCTCATCGACCAGCTCCGCGACGAACGGCAGCGAGCCGGGGTAGTTGAACCCCGAGGGACCGTTCGCGTCGTACACGTACGCCGAGGCGTAGTTGCTGCTCTCGTCCGTGGCCTTCGACGTGAACGCCGTGAACGAAAGGAGGCAGGCGCGCAGCGCCGGACTGTTCGACTGGACCCCGGTGATGTCGAGCGTCGCCGTCATCGGATCGCTGTTGACGATGCTGCTCAGAATGCCGGTGAACAGGCAGTCCTGACTGTCCGGACCGTCCCCGTCCGTGTCGATCGTGGCGAGGGCGGTCTGCCCGGAGACCAACAAACCCACCTGGGCGGAAGCGCCCGCGGCGAAGAAGGCGACTATCGACGGCACCACCAAGACAATGAAGAGTGATTTCATCTGCCCTCCTCGCACCGTTTCGGTCGTGCTGTACCCGCAGCACTCCAAAACGCCTGCCAGGCGCATAGCGAAATCCTCTTCCATTTGTCAACGACAAAGGTAGTGGGACGGTTTGGTCCGTGCAGCCGGGACGGCCGCACCACAAGGGATCAGTGATCGTCGAGGTACCGGCCGTAGATTCCGCTGCGCCTTGACCGCGCCGGCGCCGCCGCGTAGCTTCCGCGCGGTTTCGCTCATGTCGGTCGCCCTACCCCTGCACGATCCCCGGTTTCTCGCCGGCGATCCCTTTCCCGCGCTGCGTCGCCTGCGGGCGGAAGCGCCGGTTCACTGGCATCCGACGCCGGGGTTCTGGGCGCTGACCCGTCACGAGGACGTGCTCGCCGTCTCCCGCGATCCGGCGGCGTTCTGCTCCAGCCGCGGCATCCTGCTGAGCGACATCGAGCGACCGGTCATGCCGCGCCAGTCGATCATCTACATCGACCCACCCGAGCACGCGAAGTATCGCAAGCTCGTCCAACCGGCATTCGCGCCGGGGCGACTGCGCGCGCTCGAGGACCGCATCGCGGAGCTGGTGCGCGATCTGCTCGACCGGATGGAGGCGAACGGTCCGATCGACTTCGTCGACGCCCTCGGTGCGCCGCTGCCGCTGCTGGTCATCGCCGACATGCTCGGCGTGCCGGGCGCCGACCGCGCCCGCTTCAAGCGCTGGTCGGACGCCATCATCGAGGCCGGCACCGAGCCGACGGCGGAGAACATGGCGCAATCGGTCGAGCTGCTGGAATACTTCGGCGGCGTCATCGCCGGGCGTCGCGAACGACCCGGCGACGATCTCGTCTCGCTGCTGGTGCACTCGGAGATCGATGGCGAGCGTCTGGAGGAGTTCGATCTGCTGATGTTCTGCATGACGCTCCTCGTCGCCGGCAACGAGACCACCCGCAACCTGCTCGCACACGGCGCCTTGGCGCTGGCGACGCATCCCGACCAGCGCGCCCTGCTGGCCGGCGATCCGTCGCTGATGCCCCGCGCGGTCGAGGAGATGCTGCGCTGGGGCAGCCCCGTCGCCAGCTTCATGCGCGTGGCGACGCGCGACACGCGGCTGCGCGACGAGACGATTCGCGAGGGCGAGCGGCTGCTCCTGCTGTACGTGTCGGCGAACCGCGACGAGTCGGTGTTCGGCGATGACGCCGAGCAGTTCCGCGTCACCCGCGATGCGAGTCGCCACGTCGCCTTCGGCTTCGGCGAGCACTTCTGCCTCGGCGCGCAGCTCGCCCGCATGGAGGCGCGAATCGCCTTTCGGGAGATGCTGGCGCGCTTCGCGCGCTGGGAGCTCGACGGCGAGGTCGAGCGACTGCCGTCGCTCTTCATGCGCGGGATCGTCCGCCTGCCGCTGGCGCTCGCGCGCTGACCCAGGCGCCCGGCCGGCATGTGACCCGGCCAACGACGTGCGCCTGCCATGCCAGGGGCGATGACGCCCCGCGCCGAAGAGACGCGGCGCGGACAATTTGCGCCCATCGCGTTGCACGGGTGGCGATTCGCCCCCCTGCCGCGGTTCGCTTCCAATACCGGCGACCGGCCGTCCGTACGAGGCACGGGAATTGCGCGGGTTCGAGAGCAGCAAAGATCGAGGGAGTCGGGATGGATCGCTACAAGGCATGGCTGATGGACGTTTTACGGCACAACTGGCAGTCGCTGCTGATCGCTTCGCTCCCCGGCAGCCTGCTGCGCATTTGGGCGGTCCTCAACGCCGAACGCCTGGCGGCCTACGCGCCGGGGCCGGACGGGCCGCCGGCGCTGTTTCGCCTCGCCCTCTGGAGCACGGATCACGGCGTCGCCACGCTGATCACCTTCCCGCTGCTCATGGCAATCGCGGTGCTGGTCCTGGAGACCTACGGCGACCGGCTGCCCGCCGTCGGTATCCGCGTCGTCGCGGCCGCCGCCCCGCCGCCGCCTCCGCCGTCGATCGAGGAGATGACCGCCGGCGCGCGCGAGCTGCTGACCGCCGTCTCGCCGCGCGGCGAGTTCCGCGTCGAGCAGCGCGGCGCCGGTGCGGCCGTGGTGGTGGCCGGCGCGGAGCTCGACGACGATCGGGTGTTCTACGACGAGTCGAACCGCGAGGTCGCGCAGCGCTACCGTTTCGCCCTGGCGGAGCTCGAGCGGGCGGGCTTGATCGAACGCGACGATTCGATCCGACGACTGACGGCGATGGGCTGGACGGCAGCGCGCTTCCTCACCCGCCAGGAGCTCGATCGCATCGCCGTGCTCGTCCGCCACCTGAGCGAGCCGGAGCAGCGCCTGCTGCGCCTGGTCGCGTCCTGCCAGCAGCGCTACAGCGTCGACAAGGTCGTCTTGCGGCGCGACGGCACCTCTCTCAGCGCCGTCTACGGCAACGGGCAGACGGTGCCGGTGCCCGGCGTTCGCCCACTCGCCGAAACGCTGCCGGAGGACGGCGCCGACGCGGCAGACGCGCGCTTCGCGCAGCTCGTCGAAGGCATGCCCGCCGAGTACCTGGAGACGCTGCCCGCACAGCGGCTCGGCAATCCGTTCGTCCTGCGCGTCACCGAGACAGGCTCGCGCTACCTGCGCCACGCCGAGGTCGTGTATCGAAACGCGGCCTGAGGCTCGCCAGTAGCGTCGCGTCTCACGAATCGGGTCCACGGACCGGCCGATGCAAACTGGGGGGAGGCTCATGCCGAGCCGCCCCGTGCGAGCGAAGCCGCTCGCCCTCCGGTTGTCGGATCTCCGTAGAGACTTTTCGGAGACACCACGGTGCCGTCGCCTCCCGATCGCGCTCCTCACCAGCGCTCGCCAAGGCCGAGCGCACGGCGAAGTGCACCGCAGCGCGGCACGTCGTGCGGAGCAACCGCGTCGTCATTTTGGCGCGCCGTCAGTTTCGGCGCCCGATAGCGTGAGGCGAGCGGCGAGCGAGGGCTCGCCGGCGGACCGGCGTCGCGATGCGTCCCGAGGCACGCGGGTTGCTCGCGAGCTGCAGGTGCCGATGGACCTCACCGCTTGGAGCGCTCGGGCTCGGGACGTACGAAGCGCCGCGCAGGCGCGCTGGCGCGCGCTGGTTCACCACCTCGAGCACGTGCCCTGCCGTCAGTGCGGGGTATCGATCGCGGTGCCCGCTCCGAAGCCGTGGCGGGTCGACTACCGGCAGCTGCTGATGCGCTGTCCCGAGTGCCGCTACTGCTTCTGGGTCTTCGCCTATCCGCCCTTCAACCGGGTGCCGGCGAGCCGCACGCTGGTTGTCGTGGCCGCGGTCAACCTGCTGCTGGCGGCGCTGCTGCTTCTCGCCCTGCGCTGAAGCGCCGGCGCGCCGGCGCCGTCTTCACTCCCGAGCGCCGGTGAGCTCGGCGCTGACCTCCCACAGCCGCCGCGCATCCCGCTCGTCCGTCGCCGCCGCCGCAGGCCGGACCTGGCGGCAGTCGGCGAAGTACTTGCCGCTCACGCCTTCGACCCGTGGCGACGCGGCCAGGTAGATCGAGGTCTGCGCTCCGCGCTCCACCGTGCGGAAGAAGGGACGCAGCAGGCCGATCAGGAGGCGCGCCACGGCGCCGTTGTTCTTGCCCAGACCGGTGCCCACGGCGCCCGGGTGGACGCAGTTCGCGGTGACGCCCGTGTCTTCCAGGCGGCGCGCCAGCTCGAGCGTGAAGAGGACGTTGGCGAGCTTCGACTGCGCGTACGCCTTCATCCACCGATAGCGGCGCAGCCCGCCGAGGTCGTCGAAGTCGATCGCTCCCCAGCGGTGCGCATCGGAAGCGACGTTGACGATGCGCGCCGGCGCGCTCTCGCGCAGCCGCGGCAGCAACAGGCTGGTGAGCAGGAAGTAGGCGAGGTGATTGACGGCGAAGACCTGCTCGATGCCGTCGGCGGTCAGGGTGCGGTGGAGATTGACGACGCCGGCGTTGTTGATCAGCACGTGCAGAGGGCGGCCGGTCGACAGGAACTCGCTCGCGACGCGGCGGATCTCCGCCTGCGAGGAGAGGTCGCCGATCAGGAGATGGACGTCCCGGTTGCCGCTCGCGGCCTCGATCTCGGCAACCGTCTCGCGACCGCGGCCGCGGTCGCGGCAAACCAGGAAGAGCGTCGCGCCGAGGCGCGCCAACTCGCGCGCGGTGACGCGCCCGATGCCGGAAGTAGCGCCGGTGAGGAGGACCGTCCGCATGCGCCCTGCGACTACAACGGCGGCCACCCGAAAGCCAAGCGGGTTCGCAAGCGAAGGCTCTGGTGGCGGCCCCGTTGCCAGCCCGCCGCATTTTGTAGATAGTCCGGGCGGCCCGACCGGGCACGCCGCAACGGACAGGAGGAAGGTATGAGACGCTGCACGTGGATCGTGGCGATGAGCGCGATGCTTCTCGTCCACGCCGGACTGGCACGAGCGAAGGTGGCGTCGGGAAACGGCGAGCCTCGGCAAGACGCCGCTCGGGCACCGGAGAGCGAGCCGGACGAGGACGTCTACGAGCCTTCGGCCGCCGCGATCGCCGGCGCCGTCGCCATCAACGTCGTGTACTTCCCGGTCCGCTTTCTGATCACTCTGGTCGCCGCCGAGGTGGGCGGAATCGAGGGCATCTTGAGCGCCGGCAACGAGGACGCGGCCGAAACGATCTGGAGCTTGGCCGACGGGTCGCAGGTGATCACGCCCGCCATGCTGGAAGGCCGCGAGCGCTGGACCTTCAGCGGCCGCGGCTGGTGAGCGCGCGCCCGGGGTACGCCTTGCCGTCGCCCGGGCGATGGCGCGTTGTTCGCGCTCGCAGGGCCGTGCTATGCCCGCGAGGTGAACCGCGACGCGGGAGACCCGCGGCGTGAAGCGTCTCGAGGACATGGAGGAGGAGACCGTGAAGCACTGGACCGCCGTCATTCTCTCGATCCTGTTGTTTGCGCTCGCCGCTTGCGGCGACGACAACGACTCCACGCCGCCGCCGACCAGCACGCCTACCGCGCTGGCGGACACGCCGACCGCGGTACCGACCGCCACCGCGACCGAAGTGCCGACCGGGACGCCGACGCAGACGCCGACGGCGACACCACCCCCGACGGCGACCCCGACGCCTCGCACGGCCCCCGAGCAGCCCGCGCTGTCGTTCGACGATCCGGCTGCCGTCGAAGCGAACGGCGATTTCCCCTCCGCCGATCCGAAGACCGTCTGCGGTGCCGACGACCGGCGCTTCCTGGCGGAGCTGATCCAGGACAGCCCGCTCAACTACCAGGTTCCGCTGCGACTGGCCGACATCAAGGACTCGCCGAGCGAGGTGATGGTGAGCGGGCTGGCGACCGGCGTCTCGCTCGGAGGCGGCGACTTCCCCTTCGACCATACGTTCGGATCCGACTTCAACATGGACGTGATTCTCGATGCGCCCTACACCGACGCGGCGCAGGGCCGCGGCGTCGTCGGCGGCGATCTGCACGTCGAGCTGGCCGAGGGGCAGTTCCCGCACGAGGAACGGGACCCGGGTCCGCCCACCGGTCAGGACTGGGAGGAGATGTCGCAGCTGGCGCGCCAGGGAATCTTCACCCGTTTCGTACCCGACGAGGGCGCGCGCGTCCTGGTGATGGGAAACTGGATCGTCGACTGCGGCCACACCAACTTCCAGACCGAGCTGCACCCGATCACGTTCATGGCGAACGCCCGACAGAGCGGCGGCAAGACCGTCGCCGACGTCTTCTACAACCCGTTTCGCGAGACCGAGCTCTACCACTTCGATCCCGCCGAGGCGCTCGCCTTCGACGACCCGACGCGCTTCGATCCGCCCGCCGCCGGCCCGTTCCCCGGCATGCTGATCAACAGCATCCTGCGGCTGCAGAACCTCGGCCCGGAGCCCTACAAGTCGATCGATCACCTGGAATCGTGGGCGATGCTGGAGCCCAACCGCACCTCGCCGGTCGCCTGGCGCGTCTGCGCCCCCGCCGGCAGCAGCGGAACGCGGCTCGACGTGCAGTACCACTTCATCACCCGCCCCGGCGTCCAGATCGAGGTCACGCCCCGACGAGGCCTCGAGCTGCGCCGTCGTGCACACGACCCTGGGCGCGGAGACGGTGGCGGCGCCGGCGCCGCGGGTGTGCGTGACCCCGTGGGACTTCCTGAACGAGGTCGCCGGCGAAGAGGCCGGTATCACGGACCTCGACCTGCAGGCGGAGCTCGGCGCGTTCGTCGCACCCCAGTTCAAGAGTCGCCTCGATCCGCCCCCGATCCTCAACTGCTACGATGCCCTCGACGGGCCGGCGCTCGAATCCGAGCCCAGCGGGCAGAAGATCGACGTCAGCGAGGACCTGTTGCTTCCCTTCTACGGCACCATCTCGGTGCAGCTGGCATCGGGAACCTGACTACGAATTTTGGTCGGGCGAGCCGGCGAGCTCGGGCGCGACGTCGCCCGGGCCGATCGGCTCGCCGCAGTCGGGGCAGACCAGCGCCGGATGCATCCGCTGCCCGCAGCTCTTGTGCACCAGCACCAGCGGCGGCCCGGCCTCGTCGGACATCCAGCGGTCGCCCCAGCGCAGAAGGGCGACGATCACCGGGTAGAGGTCGCGACCCTTCGCGGTGAGGCGGTACTCGTCCCGCGCCGGCTTCTCCTGGTAGCGCACCTTCTCCAGGATGCCCTCGGCGACCAGCTTCTTGAGGCGATCGGCCAGCAGATGCCTGGTCACGCCGAGCTGGCGCTGGAAGTCCTCGAAGCGTCGCGTGCGCAGAAACGCGTCGCGCAGCACCAGCAGCGTCCAGCGGTCGCCGATCACCGAGAGCGCACGGGCGACCGAGCACGGCATCCCACTGATCTCGTCCCATCGCATGCCGAAAAGGATAGCCGAATCTCTTGCGTTCCGAAAGAGAACTGATAGGTTCCCTTCGAGAACTGACGATAAATCCGAAAGGAGCCTTCCATGTCGTCCACGAGAGCCGTCGATCCGTCGATCTCCAAGACTCCCCTTCCCCTGGACGCCGGGGACCTCCCAACCGTCTGCGTCCTCTGCAGTCACAACTGCGGCCTGCGCGTCGACGTCGCCGGCGGCAAGATCGTCGCGGTGCGCGCCGACGAGGCGAACCCGATCTCGAAGGGCTACGTCTGCAACAAGGGCTTCTCGATCCGCCACTACGTCGAGCACGCGCAGCGCCTCGAGCACCCGCTCAAGCGGCGCGACGACGGCACGTTCGAGCGCATCCCCTGGGAGCAGGCGATTGCGGAGATCGCGGCGCGATTGTCCGAGATCCGCGCCGCGCACTCGCCGCGCTCGATCGGCCTGGTCGGCATCGGCGGCCAGGCGAACCACATGGACGCCCCCTACGGCCTGACGTTCCTCTCGGCGCTCGGCTCGAAGCGCTGGTTCAACGCCTTCGCGCAGGAGAAGACGCAGCACTTCCTGGTCAGCCAGTGGATGTTCGACGCCCCGCCGTCCGTGTTCTTCCACCCCGACATCGAGGAGACCCGCTTCCTGCTGATGCTGGGAACCAACCCGAAGATCTCCAACCGCGGCCACAACGCGACCGACACGTTCAAGGCGTTCGCCGCCAACCCGCGCCAGACGCTCGTCGTCCTCGATCCCGCGCGAGACCGAAACGACGCGCAGCGCCGATCGCCACCTCCGGGTCAAGCCCGGCTCCGACGCCTACGTCCTGCTCGGCATGGCGGCCGTGATCGCGTCGAGCGAGGGGCTGATCGACGCCCGCTTCCTCGAGCAGCACACGCTCGGCTTCGAGACCCTGCGCAAGGCGCTCGCCGCGGTCGACATCGACGAGATGGCGCGCCGCGCCGGCATCTCGACCGCCGATCTCGTCGAGGTGGCGCGGCGAGTACGCGCAGGCCGAGTCGGCGGCGATCATGTTCGACCTCGCGGTCGAGCACAATCTGTTCTCGACGCTCACCTCGTATCTCATCCACGTCCTCGCGGTCCTGACCGGCAACGCGGGCCGGCGCGGCGGCAACGTCTTCCTCGAGGCGCTCACCCCGCCGGAGCACAGCCCCAAGCGCCACGCCGAGCCCGAGCGCGCCCTGGCGTCGGGCATTCCCGCCATCAGCGCCCTGGGCGGCTACGGCATGTTCTCGCCGACCCTGGTCCCCGAGGAGATCCTGCTCGACCACCCCGAGCGCCTGCGCGCCCTGATCGTCGAGGGCGCCAACCCCCTGCTCTCCTACTCCGACACCCAGCGCTGGCTCGAGGCGCGCGACCAGCTCGACCTGCTGGTCGTGATCGAGCCGGCGATGACCGAGACGGCGCAGATCGCCGACTACGTGCTGCCGACGCCCGTCGGCTACGAGAAGTGGGAGATCGCCGGGTTTCCGAAGGGCTATCCCGAGATCCACACGCAGCTCCGCCCGCCGGTCGTCCCCGGTCCGCCGGAGGCGCTGCCCGAGCCCGAGATCTACGTGCGCCTGGCCGAGGCGATGCGCCTCGTCCCCGAGCCGCCCGAGCAGCTCTTCGCGCTGGCCGAGCACGCGCTCGAGCCCGACGGCGCCGCCGCCTACCTCGGCGAGTCGATGAGCGCCGCCGGCGGCAGCCAGGCCGCCCTCCTCTTCTGGGGCTACCGGACGCTCGGCCCGCACCTGCCCTCGCCGGCGCTCACCGCGGTCTGGGCGCAGGCGCACACCAACGCCTTCACGCGCCTCGACTCGGTCCTGCGCACGATCGGCGAGGAGTGGCGCGACAAGGGCCCCTTCGCCGTCGCCGCCGAGCTCTTCCGCCGCATCCTCGAGCATCCCGAGGGCGTGGAGATCGGCCGGGTCGATCCCGAGCGCGGCCTCGATCCCGTCATCGGCTTCGAGGACAAGAAGATCCGCCTGGCGCCGCCGCCGATGATGGACGAGATCGCGCGCGCCGCGGCGACCGACCGGCCGAGCGATCCCGACTATCCCTTCGTCCTCGCCGCCGGCCTGCGCACGGCGTGGACGGCGAACACGATCCAGCGCGACCCGGCGTGGAGAAAGGGCCGCGGCCCGCACTGCGCGCTCAACGTCTGTCCGGGCGACGCCGAGGCGCTCGGCGTCGCCGCCGGCGACCGCGTCCGCCTGACCACGCGCCGCGGCTCGGTGGAGCTTCCGGCCGCCGTCGACAAACGCCTGCAGCCGGGACACGTCTGGGTGCCGAACGGATTCGGCACGCGCTATCCCAAGGGCGGCAGCGGCGAGCTGGAGACGGCCGGGATCAACCTGAACTTCCTCAGCGCCAGCGAAGATCGCGACCCCTTCACCGGCTGCCCGCACCACAAGTACACCCTCTGCCGCATCGAGAGATGCGGCTGAGGCATCGACACACCGCCGACCCAACGAAAAGGAGAGTCACATGCCGCGCCTGGAGTACTTCTTCGACTACGTCAGCCCCTTCGCCTACCTGGCGGACTCGCAGCTGCCCGCCCTCGCCGAGCGCACCGGCACGGAGATCGTCTACCGGCCGTTCTTTCTCGGCGGCGTCATGCAGGCGGCCAAGAACTCGCCGCCGATCACCGTCCCCAACAAGGGCAAGTACATGTTCGCCGACATCGAGCGCTGGGCGCGGCGCTACGGCGTCGAGGCCAACCCGAACCCGCACTTCCCCGTCAACACCCTGCACGCCATGCGGGCCGCCGTCGCCGCGCTCGGCGACGAGCGCTTCCGCGACTTCCACCGGGCGATGTTTCGCGCCGTCTGGGCGGAGGGCAAGAACCTCGCCGACGAAGGGGTCCTGCGCGCCGCGATCGACGCGGCCGGGCTCGACGGCGCCGTGATCGTCGCGCGCGCGAAGGAGCAGGACGTCAAGGACGCGCTGCGCCGCAACAGCGAGGAGGCGGTGGAGCGCGGCGCCTTCGGCGCGCCGACGTTCTTCGTCGGCGACGAGATGTTCTGGGGCAACGACCGGCTCGACTTCGTCGAGGAGGCGCTGAAGACGTGATGACGTGTGGACGTGTGGACGTGTGGACGTGTGGACGTGTTGACGTGTTGACATGTGGACGTGAAGCAACAAGCAGCACGTCAGCACGTCAGCACGTCAGCACGTCAGCACGTCAGCACGTCAGCACATCAGCACGTCAGCACATCAGCACGTCAGCACGTCCTTCCTCACCTCACCCCGCCAGCGTGCGCGCGGTCGGAGAGATGGGGACCGCGTTCGGCTCGGGCGAGGTGCCGAGCCAGCCGTCGGCCTCCAGACGCGTCACGCCCATCCAGTAGCGCTCGTTCTTGAAGTGGTGCAGGCGGTGGTTGCGCCACAGGCGCTGGTAGTAGCGCGTGCGCGGCGCGACGCGGGTGTGGATGAGGAAATGGATCCACTCGTAGTGCAGGGTGAGGGCGAAGAACACGAAGAGCGCCGTCAGTCCGAGCGGCACGGTGGGCGAGAGACCGAGGCAGACGAAGGATCAGCACCGGGATCGAGTAGAGGAACGAGTGCATGGGGATGAACAGGATGCGGTAGTTCCAGGGATCGCGGTGGTGGGCGCGGTGTTTGCGCGGGACCGGAAGATCGACGACGCGCCCGAAGAGGCGGAACGGCTTCATGTGCAGGACGTAGACGTGGATCAACCACTCCTGCAGCGGCCAGTAGGCGAGAATCAGGACCGGCGGTACGAGGTCGGCGAGCGACCAGGCCCCGGCAGGCGAGGCGCGCCGCCGCGGCGAGGGCGACGCACGCCAGCAGGATGCGCGGGCTGCCGTGGCGGAGAAAGATCGGCAGCGCCTCGCCGAGGGTGCGCGGGCTGTTCTCCGCCGACCAGGTCGTCGAATCGGTGCGAGCGTTCCGGCTCACTTGCGTGTCTCCTTCTCCGCAGTCCAGCGCCCTCAGGGCGGTGCGGACCGACTCCTCGCCGCGCCGCACCAGCGAGCGCGCCAGCGACTCGGCGGTCGACGCGTCGCGCCGCGCGCACCGCCTCGCACAGGGCGGAGTAGACGGCGACGTCGCTCGTCTCGCCGGCGAGCACCCGGGTGAGCAGGTGCTTCGAGGCATCGTAGCTGGCGCGCAGGGAGTTGTACGCGAGGCGGTAGGCGACGTTGCCGGAGGCTTCGACGAGACGGTCCCAGAAGTCGCCGGCATGATCCTGCAGGGCCGCGAGATCGCCGGCATCGCGCCGCATGGCGTCGAGAACCTACGCGCAGCGACTCGAGTGTCGCGGGATCGCGCCGCTCGGCGGCGAGACGGGCGACGTCGCGGTGCCAGGGCCGAGCGCATCTCCATCACGCTGCGGACCACGGCCGGGTCGATGCGGCCGTCGCCGTCGACCAGCAGGGCCGCGAGCAGCTCCAGACCGGCGCTGCGGCGATAGTCGAGCACGTGCTTCGCCCCGCTGTGGCGGAACGAGACCAGCCGCTCCGTCGCCAGGCGGTTCAGCGCCTCGCGCACGGCGGTGCGGCTGACCCCCAGGCCGGCGCAGAGGTCCTGCTCCGTCGGCAGCGCTTCCCCGGCGCGCATGGCGCCGCGCAGGATCTCGCCGCGCAGATGCTCGACCACCCCGTCGACCAGGGACTTGCGGCCAATGTGATGAGAGAGCGACTGCCTTTTCGGACATCTCCGGCTGATCCGTCCGATTGTCATACAATCGGACAATTCGCCGTCTGTCAACCGCGGATTCCCAATGTGCACCGCTCGGCGCCGAGGCCCCGTAGCCGGAGGGAAGTCCTTCCGAGGATGTCGACGCAACCGCTCAAGAGGTATATGAGGGCCACTGCACCAGAGAGCGCCGGGGAGAGGAAGCAAGATGAAGATCGCGGAGCCGTACGGCCGAGCGCGCCGGGATGAATCCTACGATGCCATCGTCATCGGATCCGGCATCGGCGGCCTCGCGGCCGCCGCCCTGCTGGCGAAGTACGGCGGCAAGCGCGTTCTGGTCCTCGAACGCCACTACACCGCCGGCGGCTTCACCCACGTCTTCCGCCGCCCCGGATTCGAATGGGACGTCGGCGTACACTACGTGGGCGAAGTGCAGCCCGGCGCCATGATCGGCAGAGTCTTCGACGCGATCACCGGCGGACGACTGGAGTGGGCGGAGATGGGCGACGTGTACGATCGCGTCCTCGTCGGCGGCGAGACGATACGACTTCGTTCGCGGCGCGGAGGCCTTCGAGAGCTCGCTGAAGACCAGGTTCCCCGGCGAAGAGCCGCGATCGACGCCTACTTCGCCCATCTGCGCCGGGTCGCCGCCAGCGCGCAGCTCTTCTTCATGGAGAAGGCCCTGCCGGCGCCGCTCGCCGCCGTGGTCGGACCGTTCCTGCGGCGGCGATTTCTGCGCTACGCGCGCCGGACGACGCGCCAGGTCCTCGAGTCGCTGACCGGCAACCGGCGCCTGATCGGCGTGCTGACGGCCCAGTGCGGCGACTACGGCCTGCCGCCCGGCGAGAGCAGCTTCGCAATTCACGCCATGGTCGCCAATCACTACCTCGAGGGCGGCTTCTACCCGGTCGGCGGCGCCGGCCGCATCGCCGAGACGATCGTGCCGGTGATCGAGGCAAGCCGGCGGCAAGGTCCTGATCAATGCCGAGGTGAACGAGGTCGTCGATCGAGAGCCGCCGCGTCGCCGGCGTGCGCATGGCGGCCGACGGCGAAGTGATCCGGGCGCCGCTCGTGATCAGCGACGCGGGCGCGGCGAACACGTTCGGCCGCCTGGTGCCGCAGGACGTCTGCGCCCGCCTGGGTCTGCTCGAAGGACTGCACGGCCTGCGGCCCTCGATCGCGCACCTGTGCCTCTACGTCGGGCTGAAGCAGACGGCGCGGGATCTCGGCCTGCCGCGCGCGAACCTCTGGATCCATTCCACCGACGACCACGACGCCGCCTTTGCGGCCGTGCGGCGCGGCGGCGATCTGCCCTTCGTCTACATCTCCTTCCCCTCGGCGAAGGATCCGGATTTCGAGCGCCGGCATCCCGGCCGCGCCACCATCGACGTGATCACGCTCGTCCCCTACGAGCCCTTCGCCGCCTGGGAGGGCGCGCCGTGGAAGAAGCGCGGCGCGGCGTACGAGGCTATGAAGGAAGGATGGACGCGGCGGCTCCTCGACGTTCTCTACGAGCACGTGCCGCAGGCGCGGGGCAACGTCGAGACCTGCGAGCTCTCGACGCCGATCACGACGCGTCACTTCTGCAACCAGGCAAGCGGCGAGATCTACGGCCTCGACCACACGCCGGCGCGCTTCGAGCAACGCCGGCTGCGACCGCAGACGCGCCTCCCAGGCCTGTACCTGACCGGCCAGGACATCACCTCCTGCGGCGTCGCGGGCGCGCTGATGGGCGGCGTCCTCAGCGCCTCCGCCATCCTGCGCAAGAACCTGCTGGCTCGCATCGCCCGGGAACGACCCGCAGACGGCACCGGCCGGCTCCACCCCCAGGCGGGCGGAGGCGATGCGTCCGGCGGCCCGATCGCGAGGACCGCGGCGGAATAGACCTACTCCCTCTCGCCCGCTTCGTCCTTCTTTCCCCTTCCTCCGCCTCGGCGCAAAGGGGCGCTGACTCACTCTGTCGACAACCGCGCGGGCTGTGGTTGCCGGTCCCACCCGTCCTGTGCCGAGCAGATCGCGCAAAATGCACGACTGCACACCGGCTTGAAGGTCGCGGCGCGGCGGGGCTGGCCGGTTCTGCTGGTCCTATCCTTCTGCCGATCGCCAATTCTTTCGGCGGTAGCCACCGCACGGCGACGGTGGTCGCCGTGCTGGCGGCCACCTGCTCATGTGGCTGGGGACGATCGCCCAACGCCCGCCCTGTCCGTCCGGCATCGCGCTGCTGGGGAAGTCCGACGAGGCGAAACATATCGGGCCGTGGGAGCTCTGCCTTCTCGCCTTCGTCGCTGCGGTGGGCGTTGCCTATCTGGTCGTCGGCTCGCGGTTCACTGGATTCACCTATGCCGATGGGGCCTACTACTACGGCGTCGCGCGCCACATGGCGCTCACCGGCCGCTTCGAAGAACCGATCGTGTGGCATTTTCTTCACCCGCCCGAGACCCTCATCCACGCCCCGTTCGACTATTGGGGCGGCATGACGAGCCTGCTGCTGGTACCGCCGCTGGCCATCTTCGGCGCGACGCCCGCTACAGCGCTGCTCACCATGGCTGCCATCTCGGCCGCCTCGCTGTTCGCCTTCTGGTATCTCGTCTGCGTGGCGTTGCCGCTCAGGCATCACGTCGCGCAGATGCTCGCCGTGGTCCTTTTCGCATTCTCGCCGGCGCTGAACCTGTACCGCTTTCAGCCCGAGAGCATCACCGTCGCGCACCTCTTCATCCTGCTGTCGCTCATCGCGTTCTGTCGGCGGCGCTTCACCGCGGCGGTCCTCGGCGCGTTCTGCATCGTCCTCACCCGCGGCGACGGTGTCGTCCTGTTCTCCTTCGTTTTCTTCGCCGCCCTGTTCGCGGCACACGACGACTGCCCGCCGCGGCATTGGCGGATTCTCCTCGTCGGGCTCGGCTGCATCGCGACGTACGTGCTCTGGAGCATCGCCTCCTTCGGCACCCTCACGCCGCCGGCGGCACGGCTCGTCCCTTTCCTAGACAACTACTGGCAGGTGTACGACTACGGTGTCGCCCGCCGCGGCCTCTCGTGGGTCGAACTCGCCGACCACCTCACCGCTCCCTATCTTCTGCAGCGGCTGAAGCTCGCCTTCGACACGCTGCGCACGATTCGATTCACCCCGGCGCTGGACGCGTGGCTCATCCTCGCGGTCGCGGCCCTACCTTCGCTGCTCCGACGCCGTCGCCGTCCCGAGTTGCTCATCTGGATTCTCTGCTTCGGCGGCTACTTCTTGCTGGCATGCATCAACGGGGCCGGCTTCGCACCCGTTCGCACACCCTACACCTTTGCGCCGCTGGTGGTGCTCGCCGGGGCGCTGGGAGTCGACGCGATCGCAAGCCGGCTCGAAGCGTGGACACGACGTGATACGTCCCGCATCAGTGTCGTGGTCATCGGCCTCGGTGTGTTGGCGCTGTGCTTCACGCTGCTCCGGCACCTCCCCGCCCTGCGCCGGATGTCGTACCGCGTGGGAGCCACCGTCGCCATGCAGAAGAAGCTGTCCGGGCTCGACCGGGTGCTTCGGGGCGAGCCGGTTGCGACGAATCGCCCCTGGGATCTGATCGCGTACACCCGCAGCCCCAGCGTGTCGATTCCCAGGAACGGCCTCGGGTCTCTGCAAGCCGTGCTGTTGCGCTACGACGTCCGCTTTCTCGTGCTGTTCAACCTGCCTCGACGACCCAAACGGCCGCGCAAGCGGCCCGGGCGCGACCTGTTCGCAGAGATCGTCGCCAACGGTCGGGCGGCGATGGGTCCCTTCCGGTTCGAACGAGTGCCCGTAGATGCGGGGCTGCCGGTGGTCGTCCGCGTCGAGCGGATTCCACGACCGGGACACGACTAGGAGCCCGCGGGCCGCTAGGCGCCCACGCCCCCTCTTGACACATGCATCCATGTGCATATATGCTGACGCCATGAACGCACCCACCGCCGCGACCGCGCGCCGCAACCGCGAACGCGCCGCCCGCGAGCTGGTCGCCATCGTCGACTCACAGCTCTTCGGCGCCCTGTGCGAGCCGGTGCGCATCGAGATCGTGAAGCTGCTCACCGCGCGCGGGCGATCCGACGTGCAGACGATCGCCGCGCAGGTGCCGCAGGACCAGTCCGTCGTCTCGCGCCACCTCGCCGTCCTGCATCGCGCCGGCGTCGTGCGCCGGGAGAAGGTCGGGCGGCAGGTGTTCTTCGAGCTCGACGGAATCAGCATCGTCAACCGACTGGAGCGGATGCTGGCGCAGTTCCGGTCGATCATCCCGCTGTGCTGTCCGCCGCCGGCCCAATCCAAACGCTCGACATGACCGAGATCGAAAGGAGACCATCATGAGCACTTCGGAGAAACCAGGAGAACAGGTGCGCGAGATCGTCCGCCAGCGCTACGCGGAGATCGCGCGCGACGGCGGCATGAGCCCCGGAGGCGGTTGCTGCGGGCCGGCGCCGGAGAAGACCGCGCAGCGCCTCGGCTACTCGAGCGAGGACACCGAGGCGGTTCCGGAGGGCGCCAACCTCGGCCTCGGCTGCGGCGCGCCGCTCGCTCCGGCCGCCTTGCGCGCCGGCGAGACCGTGCTCGACCTCGGCTCGGGCGCCGGCTTCGACGCCTTCCTGGCGGCGCGCGCGGTCGGCCCGGGCGGCCGGGTGATCGGGGTCGACATGACCGACGAGATGCTCGCCAAGGCGCGCGCCAACGCGACCCAGGCCGGTTTTGACAACGTCGAGTTTCGCAAGGGCTATATCGAGGCCTTGCCGGTGGAAGACGCCAGCGTCGACGCGGTGCTCTCCAACTGCGTGATCAATCTGACCCCCGACAAGAAGGCGGTGTACCGCGAGGTCGCCCGCGTCCTGCGCCCCGGCGGGCGGATGGTGATCAGCGACGTCGTCCTCGACGAAGCGCTGCCGGAGGTGATCGCCGGCAGCGTGGCCGCCCTCACCGGCTGCGTGGCGGGCGCCGAGCTGCGCGAACACTACCTGGCGGCGATCGCCGGCGCCGGTCTGACCGACATCGAGATCCTCAGCGACAAGTCCTTCGGGGCGGTGGCGCTCACCGTGGTGCCGGAGGCGTTGCTGCGCGAGGCGAAGGCGGCAGGAGTCGACGTCGAACACGTCGCCGAGACGGTCCGCTCACTGACCATCAAGGCTCGAAAGCCACAGCACGCCTGACGCGCTTGGCAGGCCGTTCCACCGGCCTCACCCTTCGGCCGGTGGGAACGGCCGGTTCAACGCCGGTCTCGGCGGCTCCCGATCATCGGGAATTGCTCCCGCCCGGCCGGCGAAGTCGGAAAAATAGGAGAGAATACCGGCGCGCGCGAGGACATCGTCGAGAGCGGCCGAGCGAAGCGAGACGTAGCGCGCCAGCAAAACCGAGCGGGCTTCGACCAGGAAATCGCTGGCCCGGATCGACACCCGCGGGCCGCCCGCGAAGGCGACGTCGGCGGCGCCGTCGGCGGTGGCACGGCTCACCCACGGCAGATAGAGACGGCCGAGGTCGGCGAGCAGGCGGATCAGGGTCTCGGGCACGTCGCCGGGATCACTCCAGTCGCCGAAGGAGAAGTCCTCGGGCTCGAGCAGACGGTGCGTGTGCTGTACGATGCCAGGCCCTTCTTCCTCCGCCCAGCGCCGGCAGGCCGGATCGTTGACGAAGTGCGCCGCGTCGCCGCCAAAGACGGCGAAGTCCGCCAGAGACGGTCGACCTCCGAACAAGAACGGCCGGGTGTCGAGATGCGCGCCCAGAACGCGCATCCAGGGCTTCAGGACCTCGTCGACCCAGGACCGGATCGACTCCTCGGTGACACCGAGAGGGGGGCAGCTGGCGCGCACGTGCGCTCCCACCATCGCGTGTGCCTGATCGCACGCGATCGGCATCTTGACCGTGACGTCGCGCGCCAGCTCGTAGCCGGCGACCGACGCGTTCTCCTCGAAGAACCACCGAGTGCCCACGGCGACGCGGTACAGCCACTCGTCCGATGCGTCTTCGAGGACGTAGCAGAGAAACCGTGCCGTCGGATCGTCCGGCAGCACGGCCCTGGCCGGGAAGCGCCGTTCCAGATGGTGGATCATCGCGGTGGAGTCCCACATGAACTCCCCTTCCGGAGTCTGCACCGGCGGAATGCCTCCGGGCCACCCCGCCGCCGCTGTCTCGGGGCTCATGCCGGGGAATCGGCGCAGCAGCCACGGAATTCCCTTGTAGTCCAGGTAGCCGGTCATCTTGCGCGTGAAGTACGACTGCGTCATTCCGTGCACGCGATATACTTTCTCTCCGTTGCTCATGTCCTTCCTCTTCGCACTGAGACCTTCCCAGAAAGCCGCGATGACTTCCAGGCCGGGGAGCGCTGAGCGCTGAAGTGTTGGAGTACGGAGTCACTGACTCACTGAGTCACTGAATCAGCGCGCCTCACGACTCCGTTCGCCGCCAGCCCTCGGCCGACACCAGCCGCTCCACCCGCCCGCGAATCTCGTCTCGAATCGCCCGCACTCGCTCCGCAGGCTGGCCCTTCGGATCGGCGAGGGCCCAATCCTGGCGGCGAAGGCCGGGCACGAACGGGCACGACTCGCCGCAGCCCATGGTCACGAGCAACCGCGCCTCGCGCGCCAACTCGCCGGTGAGGCGCGTCGGCTTCGCGCCGGAGAGATCGAACCCGATCTCCCGCATCACGGCGACGACTTCGGGGTGAACGTGTACAGCCGGATCCGTGCCGGCGGAGACGGCTCGCGCCCGCGACGGGTCGGCCAGCGCGTTGAAGAACGCCGCGGCCATCTGCGAACGGCCGGCGCTGTGCACGCACGCAAAGATCACGGTCGGCATGGCCTTCGCGACCGGCACCGGGCGTTCAGCGTCGAGCGGTGGTCGTCGCGTACCGCGCCGCCGCGACCGCCTCGTCGCGAAAGTATTGCCGCCGGAACCAGAACGCCACGTTCACCAGGCCGATCATGACCGGCACCTCGACGAGCGGGCCGATCACCGCCGCAAATGCCGCGCCGTGGTGAATGCCGAACGTCGCCACGGCCACCGCGATGGCCAGCTCGAAATTGTTCGAGGCCGCGGTGAAGGAGAGAGTGGCCGATTGCGGGTACGTCGCGCCGACCGCCTTGCTCATGAAGAAGGCGAACACGAACATCACCACGAAGTAGACCAACAGGGGAATGGCGACCCGGACGACGTCCATGGGCAGCTGGACGATGGCCTCGCCCTTGAGCGAGAACATCACCACGATGGTGAAGAGCAGCGCGACGAGGGTGAGCGGGCTGATCTTCGGAATGAACTGCGCGTGGTACCACTGCACGCTCTTCACCCGGATGAGCGAGAAACGGGTCACCAGCCCGGCGAGGAACGGGATGCCGAGATAGATGAAGACGCTCCTGGCGATCTCGCCGATGGTGATGCTGACCACGGCGCTCTGCAGACCCAACCAGCCGGGCAGCACCGTGATGAATACGTAGGCGTAGATCGAGAAGAAGAGGATCTGGAAAACCGAGTTGAAGGCGACGAGGCCGGCGCAGTACTCGGGATCCCCCTGCGCCAGATCGTTCCAGACCAGGACCATGGCGATGCAGCGGGCGAGGCCGATCAGGATGACCCCGACCATGTACTCCGGCTTGTCCGGCAGGAAGACGACGGCCAGCGTGAACATGAGCAGCGGCCCCACCACCCAGTTCTGCACCAGCGACAGCCCGAGGATGCGCCAGTCGCGAAAGACGCTGCCCATCTCCTCGTAGCGCACCTTCGCCAGCGGCGGGTACATCATGAGGATGAGACCGATCGCGATCGGGATCGACGTGGTGCCGACGCTGAAGCGATCGAGGAAGGATTCGACGCCCGGCACCAGGTAGCCGGTCCCGACTCCCACCGCCATGGCGAGGAAGATCCACAGCGTCAGGTAGCGGTCGAGGAACCCGAGCCGCTTCGCCGCCGGCGCCAGATGGACGATCCCTTCGCTCATCCGCACGCTCCCGGTCCCTTGGCCTTCAGGAGCCGTTCCACGTCCTGGCGCAGCACGGAGTGCTTGGCGAAGGCGCCGGTGAGGGCGCGCAGCTGCTGCTTGCAATCCGGGTCGGTTTGCTCGATCAGCCGGTAATACACCCACGACCCGTTGCGGCGGGTGTCGACGACCCCGGCGTTGCGCAGCACGGCGAGATGGCGCGACGCGGTCGGCTGGGCAAGATCGAGTGCCGCCACGAGGTGGCAGACGCATAGCTCGCCGTGCGCGAGAAGCGCCACGATGCGCAGCCGCGTTTCATCCCCGAGGGCCTTGAAGAGACGGGACACGGGCCGAACGTCGAGGGCGGCAGCGGGGCTCGGGCTCATGGTGATATTCGTATATCAGCATATCGTTGTGCCGACAAGGGCTCCGGGCGGCATCGCCTCCGGTCTCTTCCATCCACGCCGGGGGCGCGGTAAGCATACGCCATGGACATCCTGCCGCAGTTCATGGCGTACGCAACGGACTTCGAACGGACGTTCGCCGACGACGACTGGACGCGCCTTCGACGCTACTTCGCGGACGACGCTGTCTACGACGTGAAGGCGAAGTCGTTCGGCTGTCACCTGGTCGGCCCGGCCGCGATCTTCGCCGGCATGAAGAAGTCGCTCGACGGCTTCGACCGCAGGTTCGCCAAGCGCGACATCGAGGTCACCAGCGGCCCCGAGGTCTCGGGGGCGGAGATGCGGATGGGATGGAAGGTCGTCTACTCCAAGGAAGGTCTGCCGCCCTTCGTTCTGCGCGGCGCCTCGACAGTGCGCTACGCGAACGGCAAGATCGTCCACTTGGTGGACTCCTACGACCCGAGCATCGAGACCGAGTTTGCGGACTGGCAACGCGTCAACGGCTTGGCCGTCGACCCGTCGTACGCGTGAGGGCCCGCTCCCTTCGAGGCGAGTGCCTACGGACTGTGCCCGGCCTCTCCGAGGCCGGGAGTTGGACTGAATTGCCTTCTGACGAATAGCCGGGGAAACGAGAGGCGGAGGCTCAGCTGGAGAGCGAACGCCTCAAGTGCGCCGAAGCTTGGCAGCGGCGATGGCGACCATGACCAGCACGATCAGGACCAGGCCCCCGGGCGAGGCGGTCGGAGCACCCGCGATCGAGGTGCACTGGCCAACCGAGCCCTCCTCAGCCGAGTCTGTCGATTTTCTCGAGGGTCGAGATTCCCCCCTTTGGAAAAGGGGGTCAGGGGGGATTTCGAGATGGATTCGTTCGGATAAATCCCCCTCAATCCCCCTTTTTCAAAGGGGGAAGTCGGAGTCGCTTCTCTCGCCAGGAGAAAATCGACAGACTCAGCCTCGGAAAGTAGACAAGAAAAGAACCGGAGGAATCCTCAGGACCTTGGCGCTTCGGCCGCCAGGCCCGCGAGCCGCTGACAGGCGCGCCACAGTCGGGTGCGGTCGCGCCGCCGTTCACCGGTGAAGGGCAGCAGATCGGTCGGGGCCGGGGCGCGGTCGAACCAGAGCCGTCCGGAGCGTAGCGACGCCGCGGGCGCGACCGCCAGCCACACCAGCGTGTCGGCACCCTGTTCCGCAGTGCGCAGGCGACTGCGCATCAGTCGCCAAAAGCGCGGGATCGAAGTGCGAACGCCGGGCGTGTCCGCCCAGCCGGGATGCATGGCGTGCACCGCGATCCGCTCCCGCGACCAGCGCCGCGCCAGCAGCTCGGTCAGAACGACCTCCATCCGCTTGGTCTGCGCATAGGCGGCCACGCCGTCGAAGCTCCGCCGCGTCCACTGCAGATCGTCCAGCGACAGGCGCTGCAGGTACATACCGCCAGACGAGACGAAGATGACCCGCGCGCCGCCGGCGGCCGCCAGCTTGGGCTGCAGCAGGTGGGTGAGCAGGAACGGGCCGATGACGTTCGTCGCCAACGTCAACTCCAGACCCTCCGCGGTCTCCTCTCGGGTGGCCGGCAGCACCCCGGCATTGTGAATCAGCACATCCACTCGGGCCGGCGCAAAGCGCGCGGCAAACGCGCGCACCGCGGCGAGGTGCGACACGTCGACGACCTCGAGGTGCACCCGCCGGTTATTCGTCGACCGGCGAATCGACGTCACCACCTCTCTGCCACGCGCGCGGTCGCGACAGAGGAGCCAGAGGTCCGCGCCGCGATGGGCCAGGGCCATCGCGGCGGCCCGGCCGATCCCCGAGTTGGCTCCGGTCACCAGGCAGACCCGCCCGGCGAGGTCGACGTCGAGATCGCCCGGGTGGAAGCCGCGCGCGTGGCGCAGGAAGCCGCTGCGATCAAAGGAGAACACGATGCTGCGGTCGAGGACCGAATCGAATATCGCGCCGATCACCGTATGCTCACCATCAGTCGCAGCATGGCGGTCGCCCGCCCATTGGATGGCGAGCCGCGCGCAAGCGCTCGTATTCGAGCCACGTGACGACAATGACGAACAGGTCGAGAAACGAGAGAACCAGGAGCCCGACCGACCGAGTGTGCAAGTAGCGATAGGCCTGGTAGGCGAGAAAGACCCCGAATGCCACGATTGCCGTCGGATAGGCCCACAATTGCTTTCGCAGTAGAGCCAAGACCAGACCGACCTTCACCACGCCGTGCCACAACAAGAAGAGAGCGGCGAAAACCTGCGTGCCGGTCGACAGGTGCTGCACGGAGCGCAGGAGAAGACCGGCAATCATGTCGTGCGGATCCTCGCTGAGCTCGTGCTGCGTGAGAATCCGCACCATCCAAGACAATTGGGCGGGATTCACAAAGAACAGAACGACACCGCCAACGATCTCGAGCACGCCGTCAACGGCCTTGCCGATCAGACTGATGTCGAACAGGACGTGAACCGTCCTGTTGCTATCGCGGAGACCCATCTGACGCCGCGAGCCAGCGGCGGCTCTCCCGCATGCCGAGCAGCTGGCCGCTATCCTGCTGGCGGCGAAGCAACGGAACACAAAGCCGGACAACAGCCCGTCGAAAGACAGGACGCCCTTGCTATGCCCTGTCTTTCAACGGACTGTCGGGGTCGCCGCCGCC
Organism: uncultured bacterium; assembly: GCA_963721115.1. Classification (GTDB taxonomy): domain Bacteria; phylum Desulfobacterota; class Binatia; order HRBIN30; family CADEER01; genus CAVRIA01. The sequence continues at coordinate 572,020 of CAVRIA010000004.1, read as the reverse complement.
CAACGATGTGGAGGTGGGGCGGCTGGGTCAGTCGATCATCTCCTTCAGCTTCTTGAGCGGCAGAACTTTCACCTTGCGGCGGGCCGGCTTCGCGGCAACGTCCATGGTCTCGCCGGGTCGGAACGGGTTCGGTACTCCCCTCCTCGCCGGACGTGCCGGTGTCTGCACTACTTTGACCTTGAGCAATCCGGGCAGCGTGAACGTTCCCACGGATTTTTTTGCGACGTGTCTTTCCATCACCGTCGCCAGCTGATCGAGAACACGTCCCACATCTTTGCGGGGCAGATCCGTGGCCGCCGCGATCTCGGTCAGAATCTCGCTCTTGTTCATCGCCTTTTCCAATTTCTTCGCCATCACTCCCTCCAATTCTCTTCAGCCAAAAAGAAAGGGGTATTTATCCACGCCTTGCCGCCTACGTGCAACCCGACGAGTAGAGAATCGATCCCTCCAGACCTCCGCGCCGAGTCGTTCGCCCCGCACCTCTCGGGCGCGGAAGCGATCGACACGGAACCCTCTCCAAAGACGATATTCCGAGGCCGCCTCAGTACGAGCGCGCCAGGATGAGACCGCTGGTCGGCACGCCGGTGCCCGACGTGACCAGCACGTGCTCGACGTCGGCGCACCTGGTTGCACGACGTGCCCCGGATCTGGCGAACCGCCTCGGTGATGCCGTTCATCCCGTGGATGTAGGCCTCGCCGAGCAGACCGCCGCTGGTGTTGATCGGCAGCGACGCCGCCGAGCGACAGGTTCTCGATGGTGGCGAAGTCCTTGGCTTCGCCGCGGCCACAGAAGCCGAGCTCCTCGAGCTGGACGAGCACGAACGGCGTGAAGTGGTCGTAGAGGAACGCGGTCTGGATGTCGTCCGGGCGTCAGGCCGGAGTCGGCCCACAGCTTCTCCGCCACCACCCCCATCTCGGGGAGGCCCGGTGATCTCCTCACGGTAGTAGCTGGTCATCAGCTCGCCGTCGTAGGCGGCGCCCTGCGCCGCCGCGGTGATCAGCGCCGGCCGCTGCCGTAGGTCGCGGGCGCGTTCGGCGTGGTCACCACCAGCGCCACCGCCGCCGTCGCTCTCCTGGCAGCAGTCGAGCAGCCGCAGCACCGGCTCGACGATCCACCGCGAGCTCTGGTGGTCCTCGAGCGTGATCGGGCGCTGGTAGAACCAGGCATCGGGGTTCGTCGCCGCGTGCTGCGCGGTCGACCACCGCGATCCGGCCGAAGTCCTCGTTCGTCACCCCGTACTCGTGCATGTAGCGGTGCGCGTGGAGCGCGACCCACGCCGCCGGCGTGAGCAGCCCGAACGGCGCGTACCACGCGAGCCACAGCGGCAAGTGTCGGTGCCGGTGCCCGCCGCTGCCGCCGAAGCGCATGCCCGAGCGCTCGTTGAACGCGCGGTAGCACACCACCACGTCGGCGACGCCGGTCGCCACCGCCATCGCCGCCTGCATCACCGTGCCCGCCGCCGCCCCGCCGCCGTAGGGGACGCGCGACTGAAGAACGACAGGTCGGGGATGCCGAGGTTGCGCGCGACCTCGATCTCCTCGCTCGCGTCCATGCGTGAAGGTGACCAGGCCGTCGACGTCGGCCGGGGCCGAGCCCGGCGTCGTCGAGCGCGGCCTTCACCGCCTCGCAGGCGAGCTGCAGCTCGCTGCGCCCCGACTCCTTGGAGAACTCCGTCTGACCGATGCCGGCGATGGCGGCCCGGTTCGCCGAGCGAGCGGCTCACGGCGCGGCCCCGTGACGGGAAGGCCGAGCACCGCCGTGCCGCGACAGGTGGTCGCCCAGGTCGGTCGACGGCCCGGAAGGCGACCTCGACGAGCCCCTCGCCGTCGACCGGCGCGACTTGCCGGTCACGCGTGCCGGTGTAGGTGAGCGTCGAGCCGGGGAAGACGGGCGCCCCGAGGCGGATCGCCAGCCGCTTGACCATCGCCTCGGGTCCTGCCCAGTCGGTGAGGAAGCGGCTGCAGTAGCCGGTGTCGGTGAGGATGTTCATGAAGATGTTGGGCGCGCCCTGCGCGTTGGCGTAGTCGCGGTCGTGGTGCACCGGCATGAAGTCGCGGACTGGCGATCGCGCCCGCCACGATCACCGTGGCGGTGACCGTCGATCTCGAGCGGCGGGAGCTCGTCGCCGATCTGCGACGTCGTCCAATCCGAGGGTCTGGTGCGGGTGCCGCCGGCGTCATCGGTGCCTCCGCCGGCGGCCGGAACTGGGGCAGCACGAGCCCGTCCGTCGAAGTCTGCGTAGCAGACCTCGACGGGCATCCCGATCGTCGACGTCGCTCGGGCGCGATGCCGACACAGGTTCGACACCAGCCGGATGCCCTCGTCGAGCTCGACGAGCACCGACGATGTACGGGTAGCTCGAACCAGGGGAACCGGGGGTGGCGCGGCATCACGAAGCTGTAGCACCGTCGCCCCGCCCCGACGACCTCGATCGTGTCCCACGGCGAGCGAGTTGCACGCGCGGGCACATCGGCCGCGGCGGGTGGCGCAGCGCCCGCACCCGCTGCAGCGCTGGATCAGCAGTCTTGTGCTCCCTCACGCCGTCCCAGAAGAACTGCGTGTCGGGCGATCACCGACGGCGCGAGTCGCGTCAGCTCATGGCGGCGCTCCCCTCGAGCCTGAACTTCAGGACGCGGAAGCGCTGCCGGCCCACGACCTCGCCGCGCTGCGTCGCGGTAGGTGGTGACCCAGGTGACGAAGTAGCCGCGGCCCCAGGCGGGTCTGCTTCTCCTCGGAGATCGACTCGATCACCGTCAGTCGCCGATGATCACGCTCGCCGAGGCGCAGGTAGCGCTCGATCTCGAACTCCGAGTTCGTGGCGAGCGTGCCGACGAATCCGGCTTCGTCGAGCACGGACAGCGGTTGGTGTCGCCCTCGAGCTCGACCGGCGAGCCCGCCCCGCTCGGCGATGCCCCTTGAGCTTCGGCGTCGCCATCGTCCACGTCTGCAGCATCAGCGGCGGCGCCACGATGCCGCCGAACCGCGACGCCGCCGCGAACGTCGGGGTCCGTGTAGACGGGGTTCTGATCCTCGAATGCGGTCGCCCAGTGCCGGATCATCGGCTGGTTCACCGGGTCGGGCGCCACCGCCGGCCCGCCCGCGCCGAACGGCGTGCCGACGAGCGCGTCGAGCCGCTGGCGGAATGTTCGTTCGTTGCTGCGGACGTCTTCAGGCATCGAATCTCTCTCCTCCTCGGGCTACAGCCCCTCGGGCGGGTTCCGACCACGCCCCCGGCTTCGAGATCGAGCCGCTCGCTGCCCGGCAGGCCGAGGATCCCGCACAGAACGGGCTGGTTGGAGTCGCTTCGCCGTCGCTCTTGCCGGGCAAATTGAAAACTGGTTCAAGATTCAAACATGTCGAAGCCCGACGCGGCGGCGCGACCCGCCTCGCCTTCCGGGCGCGCCGGCTACGCCAAGTCGCTCGACACCCGCGCCAGAATCCTCGCGGCGACCCTCGAGGAGGCCGGCGATTCCGGTTTCCACAAGGCATCGGTCGCCCGGATCGCGGCGCGGGCGGGCGTCGCCGTCGGCAATCTCCACTATCACTTCGGCTCTCGGGGCCAGTTGCTGCGGGAGCTGATGGGCTCGCTGATGGCCGATCTCCTGCCCCGCCTGCATGCCGCCGACGCCGACGACGACGCCGATTTCTTCGAGCGCGAACGGGCCGGGTTGTTGGTCTACCTGGCTACCTGCGGGCACATCCAGCGCATATTCGACTGGCCAGCGAGATCAGGGTTCACGAACCGAGCCTGTACCGGCGCGCGGTTGCCGGGTGGGTGGAGCGAATCGCGGCGCGGATTCGGGTCGGCATCGAGCGCGGCAACCTCAAGCCCATGGACGACGCCGAAATCGCGGCGCTGGCCCACTTCCTGCTGGGCGCCAGCCAATTTCTCGAGCAGATGATGGAGAACGCCGGCGGCAGCCCCTACCCGGGAGACGAGGCGGTCGTCGATGCCTACGTCGCCCTGTTGCGCAGCGGGCTCGCGCGCAAACCAGGCAGCAGGACCGAGACGACCCGTCGGACCGGAGCAGCCGCCGACACCGGTGACTCCAAGACGAGCGATGGGACCGGCCGGCGGAGATCGCCATCCCGTTCGAGACGAAGGAAGCGATGAAGTCATTTCGAGAGGACACGCGAATGCACATCACGGATTGGTTCGTCGACGTGGACACCCACATCACCGAGCCCGGCGACGTCTGGACGTCACGAGTACCGAAGCGCTTCCTCGACCGCGCGCCGCGAATGGTTCGCTCCGATGACGGCTTGGACACGTGGCAATTCGGCCGCACCAGCCGCCCGATCCCCGTCGGCGCGACCGCGATCGCCGGCTGGAAGGAGCCCTTCCCGGCGTTTCCGCGCAACATGGACGAGTGTCCCCCCGCCTCCTACGACGCCAGAGCGCGACTCGACTACATGGACGAGATCGGAGCGTGGGCCGCCGGTCTGTATCCGAACATCGGCGGGTTCGGCAGCGAGTCCTTCCTCGGCTTGGACGACCGTGAGCTCATGCTCGCCTGCGTACGGGCGTACAATGACTGGCTGATCGAATGGATCGAGCCCGACCCGAGGCGCTTCATCCCCGTCATGGCGATCCCCTTCTGGGATCTCGAGGCCGCCGTCGCCGAGATTCACCGCGGCCGAGACCTCGGACACAAAGCCATTCTGTTCATGGGGGCGCCACAGGATTTCGGCTTCCCGTTCCTGGGCGATTCGCATTGGGAACCCCTGTGGAAGGCGGCGCAAGACGTCGACCTGCCGCTCAGCCTGCACATCGGAACGGGCGACTTCAGCGACGAGCTCGTCAATCCGAAGCGCTTCGCCGCCCACGGCATCACGCCGAGCATCGTCACCCAGTCGATGGGGGTTCTTCTTCACAACGCGATCCAGATGCTCGACGTCGCGATGTCGGGGATCCTGCCGCGCAATCCCCACCTCCGGGTGGTGTCGGTCGAGAGCGGCATCGGTTGGATTCCCTTCGTCCACGAAGCCCTCGACCACGGTTCCCAGTACGCCAACGTCCGAGCGGAGAAGCCGGAGTTCGAAAAGAAGCCGAGTGAGTACATCCGCGAGCAGGTGTGGGCGTGCACCTTCTTCGAGGAGTTTGCGCCGCAGAAGCTGGTCGAGGTCATCGGCGCCGACCGCATCATGTTCGAAACCGACTATCCCCACCCGGTGTGTCTGTACGGAAACGTGCGCGAAAAGATCGACGCCGCGGTGTCGTGTCATCCCGAGGAGGTCCGGCGCAAGATTCTGTTCGACAACGCCGCCGGGCTCTACGACGTGCCCGCGCCGGACCGTCCGACAGGGCTTGGCGCCTGATTCCGTTTCCGCACCGCCGATTCCGCGTGCGCGCGCAGCATCGCAAATGCGCGTCCACCTCCTTCGTACGGCACGCGCGCGCGACCTCCGATCGGAGCTTGGCAATGGTGTCAGGGTGGCTTCGGTCAGCTCACCCGCGCCGCGCCGCAGCTTGCATCCGTCGCCGCTTCGGGCGAAATACCTCGGACGAGGAGGGTCCCACATCCCATGGCCGAGAATCCGAATCAGCATCTCGTGGGCATCGAGAGCCCGGGCTCGATCGTGCACGTCGACAAGTCCCGTATCCGGCAGTTCGCCCGGGCCGTCGGCCTCGACGATCCCGCCTACTTCGACGAGGCCGAGGCCAGGAAGCGCGGGTATCCGAGCCTGATCGCGCCGCCCACGCTGCCGATCGCGCTCGGCCAAGACGTCGAGCCCGGCGGCGGTGAGATGCCGCGCATCAAGTGGAACGTGGCGACGCTCCTGCACGAGGGGACCGAGATCCGGTACGACCGGCCCATCTTCGCCGGCGACGTCCTCACCTCGAAGAGTCAGTTGAAGTCGATCACGACGCGCGAGGGCAAGTCCGGCGTGCGCGTCATCTATACGATCGAGCAGGCGTTCTACGACCAGCAGGGGAAGCGCGTCTGCGCCCTCCTGCTGCGCACCTCGGAGAAGGCGGAGTAACCATGGCGACCCCGAAGTTCACGGACGTGAAGGTGGGCGACGTGCTGCCGTCCTACGTACACGAGAAGATCACTCGCACCGACCTGGTGAAGTACGCGGGGGCCTCGGGCGACTACAACCCCATGCACCACGACGAGCTGCTCGCGACCTCGGTCGGTATGCCGTCGGTGTTCGCCCATGGCATGCTGTCGATGGGGCTCCTCTCGAACGTCCTGGTCCGCTGGGCCGGGCCCGACGCCATCCGGCACTTCGAGGTGCAGTTCCGGGCCATCACCTGGCCGGACGACAAGGTCACCTGCACGGGCACCGTCGCCGGCAAGCGCGAGGCGAACGGCGAGAAGCTGGTCGACGTCGACCTCCAATGCGAGACGAAGGCCGGCACGCGCTCGATCATCGGCAAGGCCACGGTGGCGCTGCCCGCCTAGGACGCAGAGCCTCCCCTACCGCGGAGTCGCCGCCGGCGCATGGTCGAGTACAACCCCTACGCCTACGAGGTGCACGAGGACCCCTACCCGTTCTACGCCCGGCTGCGCGCCGAAGCGCCGGTGTACCGCAACGACGAGATCGGGTTCTGGGCGCTGTCGCGTTACGCCGACGTGCTGGCGGCGTTCAAGGCCCCCGGCCGCCTCTCGAACGCCAAGGGCGTGTCACTCGAGCGGTCGAGCGCCGGCGACCCGAGCCTCGTCATGTCGTTCCTCGGCATGGACCCACCGCGCCACGACCACATGCGTAACCTCGTCTCGCGCGGCTTCACGCCGCGGCGCGTCGCCGACCTCGAGCCCCGCGTCCGCGAGCTCGCGGTCGGCTACATCGAGCGCTTCGCTCCCGCCCGGCGCTGCGACTTCATCCAAGACTTCGCCGGCCGCCTGCCCATGGACGTGGTGAGCGAGATGCTCGGCGTGCCGCCGCAGGACCGTGACGAGCTGCGCCGATGGGCCGACCTCGTCCTGCACCGCGAGGAGGGGAAGACCGACATCCCCGCCGCGGGCGTCGAGGCCTCGATGAACCTGCTCTCGTACTTCAACGGGCTGCTACCCGAGCGAAAGCGGAGCCGCGGCGACGATCTCGTGAGCGCCCTCCTCGATGCGGAGATCGACGGCAAGCGGCTCAACGACAGGGACATCGTCGCCTTTCTCTTCCTGATGATCATCGCCGGGAACGAGACCACGACCAAGCTCCTCGGCAACGCCCTCTACTGGGCGTGGCGCAATCCGGCCGAGCGCGCCAAAGTGCGGTACGACCCGCGGCTCGTGCCCAACTGGGTCGAGGAGACCCTGCGCTACGACCCGTCGACCCAGGCGCTCGCGCGCACCGCGAGCTGCGACTTCGAGATCGCCGGGCAGCGCATTCGCGAGGGCGACAAGGTCCTGCTCCTGATCGGCTCCGCGAACCGCGACGACTCCGTGTTCCCCGCCGCCGACCGATACGACCTCGATCGCGACACGACGGCGAGCCTCGCCTTCGGGCGCGGCACCCATTTCTGTCTCGGCGCCTCGCTGGCGCGCCTCGAGGCGCGCGTCACGCTGGAGGAGGTACAGCGCCGGCTGCCCGATTTCGACATCGATCCGGCCGGCCTGGTGCGTGTCCACTCGACGAACGTGCGCGGCTTCGCCCAGATGCCGATCGGGTTCTGAGTGTCCGCGTCCGCCTGGCCCGGGGGCCCGCCTCCCTGCGGCGCAATTGACCGGCAAGTCGCCGCTCGGGCTGGCGCTTCGAACAGAAGGAACTCGGCGCTCTGATCATGACCATGCACAGGATGCAGCGGCGCCGGCTTCCGCTGGTGCTGCTCGGCGCCGGCCTACTCGTACCCCAGGCGCTTCGCGTCCCGGATCTGCTTCGCGCGCCCGCTCAAGACGTTTCCGTCGATCTTCAGGTCGGCGGAGCCGTTCTTCACGATGTTGCGCGGCCAGGGCGGTGCGGGGCGTGTCATCTCGAACCGCTTCTCCACGTGTGACGGTGTCGCCCCGAGGCAAGGACGTCCGTTGCGCCGTCGGGCAGGACGAGCTCGGCTTCGGTGCCCGGCGGAACGTCGACGTCGATTGCACCATGTCCGCCATCGCTGAGCTCCCATGAGATGTCGATGCGGCCGTGGGGTGAGTCGTGATGGGTACGGGCGCTGGTGACGCCACCGCCGGGTCGAGGCGCGACACGAAAGCGCCGGTAGCCCGGCTCCAGGATCTGGAGGCCGGCGACGTAGCGGTGCAGGAACGAGATGACGGCTCCCTTGCTGTAGTGGTTCAGCGAGGCATGCGCGTTGCCATCGGCATCGATGCCTTCCCACTCCTCCCAGACGGTGGTGGCGCCGCGCGCCATCATGAGTAGCCATGACGGAGGCGTGTTCTGAAGCAGCAGCTCGTACGCGACCTCGAGATGTCCGCTGTCCGCGAGAACCGGCAGCAGGAACGGCGTGGAGAGAAAGCCCGTGCCGAGGTGCGTTCCGGCGGCGCGGATGAGCGTGACGAGATCGCTTGCGGCGCGCGCTCGCAGCTCCCGCGGGACGAGAGCGAAGGCGAGAGCCCGGACCAAGGTCGCCTGCGTGCGCGGCGTGATCTGTCCATCGCTTCCAATGAACTCGCGTTGCCACGCGTCGCGCACGTGCTCGGCGAGGCGGCCGTAGCGCTCGGCATCCGCGGCGCGGCTGAGAACGCTTGCGATCTGTGCGACTTCCGAGGCCGATCGGTGGAGATAGGCGGTCGCGAGCGCACCGTGATCGCTCGTCACCGCGATGCTGATCGCATCCGCCAGCGATTGCCCGGGCTCGAGCCATTCACCGAAGTGAAACCCGGAATCCCAGATGTAACGTTCGTGCGGAGCGGGATCAGCCGAGCGTTCGACGCGTGACGGGTGGCGGCTCGTTGCCGCGGCGCGGGCGGCGAAGTCGACCCATCCGGTCATCGATTCCCACTGCTCGGCGAGGAGCTGCGTGTCGCCGGTGGCGCGGTAGATCTCCCAGGGAACGTGTACGGCGGCATCGCCCCAGCCGGCGGAGCCGACCATGCCCTTCCAGAAGGCGGGCTCACGGTCGTCCATCGGGTGCGGCTCCGGCACCAGGTTGGTGACCGCTCCGTTCGGCCACTGCTCGGCCGCGAGATCGCGCAGCCATTTGGTGCTGAACCCGCCGACGTCGTAGAGGTGCGCGGCGGCATCGACGTAGATCTGCCAGTCGCCGGTCCACCCCGCCCGCTCGCGCGTCGGGCAATCCGTCGGGATGTCGCAGGCGTTGCCGCGGAAGCTCCACTCGGCGATGCGATGGATCGCATTGAGACGCTCGTCCGAGCAGGCGAACGAGCCGATGCGGCGAAAATCGGTGTGCACCACGATGCTCGTGATGTCGCCGACGTCCAGCGCGCCCGGATGGCCCTCGACGCGCACGTAGCGGAAGCCCTTCGTGCTGTGGCGCGGCTCGAAGACATCGCCGGCGGCGCCGGCGGAGATCACCGCGTCGACCTGGAACGGCACCGATCCGTCCGCCGCTGCGGACACGCCGCTCGCGACGTTCGCCTGCGTGACGTCCCCGTCGCGGTCGAGCGCCTCGCCGTACGTCAAGGTAATCTGCGTACCGCTCGGACCGAGATTGCGAAGGCGCACCCAGCCGTTGCTGTTCTGGCCGAAGTCCACGACGAGCCGCCGCGGTGCCAGCTCGCGGATCGAAACGGGACGCAGCTCCTCGACGCGCCGCACCGGCGGAGCGGGTGAAGCGCACAGCTGCCGGAATCCGTGGCCGGCGACGCGTACCTCGTCCCACGACGAGCGGTCGGTGCCCGGCTCGGCCCAGCCCGCAACTCGTCGGCGCAGATCGTGAGCTTCTCCGGCAATCAGATCCGCGCGCAGGATGTGACTTGGACGGGAACACCACGTCGAATCGGTGCCGAAGGTGACGACCTCGCCCGAGCGAAAGGTGACGGCGAGCTGCGCGAGGAAAGCCGTGGTGTCGCCGTAGTCGTTCACGCGGCGCGCCACGCCGCTCTGGCCGCGCCACCAGCCGTCGCTGAGGATGGCGCCGAGAGCATTGCGTCCCTCGACGACGAGGCCGGTGACGTCGAAGGCCTGCACCTGAAGTCGTTTGCGGTAGGCCGTGAACCCGGGTGTGAGCTCGCAATCGCCGGCCCGCGTTCCGTTGACGAACGCCTCGTACACACCGTGCGCCGTGGCGTGCAGGTAGGCGGACCGGATCGCTCCCCGGAGCTCGAGCTCTGCCGCCAGGTAATGGGCGGGTCGTTGCCTCGCCGGTCCGCCGGCGGTCTCGACAGGCTCGATCCACGCGGCGCTCCAGGCGCCGGCCGGGAATGGGGACGTTGCTCCGCTGCTTCCGCGGTCGGCCGATTCAACCCGAGAACGTCCCTCTGGGTTACCCCTCCTCATGGAATCGCCACCGTCGCCTCCAGGGGGAGATCGCGCGATGACGTGCCGGCGCGCAATGTGTAGGTGCCCGGCTCCACGATCCAGCCGTTCGCCGTCGCGCTCCAGATGGCGAAGCTCGACGAATCGAGGATCATCTCGACGCGCCGGGAGCTGCCGGGCTCGAGAGGAACCTTGGCGAAACCCTCGAGCTGATCGGGCGGCTCGCCGGTCGAGGCCGGGAATCCGACGTAGAGCTGGACGACCACCGCCCCGGCGCGGTCGCCGGTGTTCGTCACCCCGACCGACACATTGTACGTAGTTGCGTCTAGGCGGGTCACGCGCAGGTCGTCCAGCGCGAACGTGGTGTAGGAGAGACCGTAGCCGAAGGGGAACAGGGGCTCCTGCGCGAACGCGTCGTAGTAGCGGTAGCCGACGAAGACGCCCTCGTCGTAGTGCACGGTGTTGTCGGTGCCGGGAAACTGCGCCGCTTGCGTGGCCGGTCCCTGCTCGTCGCTGCGCGGGAAGGTCATGATCAGCCGACCCGAAGGCTCGACGTCGCCGAACAGCGTCGCGGCGATGGCGTTGCCGGTCTCCTGCCCCGGATACCAGGCCTGAATCACCGCCGCGACGTCGTCCAGCCACGGCATGAGCACCGGTCCGGCGGTGTGCAGCACGACGACCGTGTGCGGATTCGCGGCGGCGACTGCTGCGATCAGGCCGTCCTGGTCGCCCGGCAGGGCGAGGGTCGTACGATCCCCGCCCTCGCCGGTGACGTCGTTGACGAACACCACGGCGACGTCCGCGGCACGCGCCGCGGCCACCGCTTCCCCGACCATTGCCGGATCCGGCGGCTGCCAGCCGAGGTGGAGTCCGGAGCCGGCGATCGACGATCCGACCGAGTACTCGACGGCGATCGGCACGGGCAGACCCGCGGTCAGGCTCACCACGCCCTGTGCGGCGAAGACCGGAGAGCCGGGAAAGCCGGCCGCAGCGCCGTCCACGCCTTCGGTGTCGGCGCCGGCGACCGGCGTTCCGTCGATCAGCAGACGCGAGACACCCGGGGCGGAGAGCGAGAAGCGGTAGGTTCCCGTCGCGGGTGGCGTGAGCGTGCCAGTCCAGCGCGCCGAGTGCGCGCCGGGCGGGAGAGCGGCGGCGAAGTCGAGCGTCGGGCTGACGGACGAATCGAGCGCCGGACCGCTCCGGTCCATGCTCGCGTAGTACGTGCCCAGCAGTCCCGGGCCCGATCCGGAGGCCGGCGCGAGAACGCTCGCGGGAACGATCGGCAGCGGTACGAGGCCGAGTGTCCCCTGCGCGTACGTCACCTCCACGCCCGCACCGGCGCGGGCGGTGATGCCCGCGAGCGGCGAGACCACCGGTCCGCCGACGACCGCCGGCGAGCCGCCTTCCATGGTCTGCGTGTTCGGGCCGGCATCGTAGCCGATCACCGCGATCGACCGAACGTCCGCGCCGAACGGCAGCAAGCCGCCCTCGTTCTTCAGAAGAACGCTGCCCGCGGACGCGATCTCCGCGGCGAGGATAAGGTGCTCCGGCGTCGTCACGACCGCGCCGGGGTCGCCGTCACTCGGATGATCGAACAGGCCGACGCTGAACATCGCGGTCAGCAGACGGCGCACCATATCGTCGAGCCGCTCGGGAGAGATCTCCTGCAACGCCACCTTTGGCGGAATGCCGATCCCGCCGAGCAGGAAATTGTCGGTGCCCGCGTTGGCCGCGGCCAGCGTGTCGCGGACGGCGAGCGTGGAATCGGGCCCGACGAACCCGAGGAAGCCCCAGTCGTCTTTCAGAGCCCCCAGCAGGGACGGGTTCTGGCACGCGTAGACGCCGTTGATGCGCGGATACGCGCACATCACCGACCCGGCATGCCCCTGCTGCACCGCCGCCTTGAAGGCGGGGAAGTAGATCTCCTGGAGCGCGCGCTCGGGCACCACGACGTCGATGGCGGGCGACAGCGGCGGTGTCCCCAGCGGATTGCCGAAGCGCCCGATCTCCTGATTGTTCGCCGCGAAATGCTTGACCTGGGCGATCACGGGATGGCTCTGCATGCCGCCGATTTCCGCGGCGACGATCTGCCCGGCGACGTATGGATCCTCGCCAAAGGTCTCGGCCGCGCGCCCCCAGTACGGTGTGCGCAGGATGTTGACCGTCGGGGCGAAAAGGAGGTTGATCCCTTTGCCCGAAGCCTCGGCGCCGAGTGCTTCGCCGAAACGCCTGGCGAGAGCGGAATCCCAGCTCGCGGCGAGCACCTGGGCGTTGGGAAACGCGGTGACGTCGGTGGCCCCGTGGCCAACGCCGTTCGGACCGTCGCTGGCAACCAGCGGCGGGACGTCGAGACGCGGCAGTCCGTCGGCGTCGCCGGCGGCCAGCGAGATCTTCTCCTCCTGCGTCAGCTGGGCGAGAAGCTCGTTCGCGCGCTCGACCGCGTCCGGAGTACTGGTCGGCGTGATGGTCGGCGTCAGCGTGTCGGTCGGCGTGTTGCTGGCCGTCGGTGTGGTGGTCGGCGTCCGGGTGGAAGCCGGTGTGTGGGTCGGGGTACTGCTGGGCGTCGCTGTGCCGGTCGGCGTCGCGGAGGGCGCACGGCCTGAAGAATCTCCACCGCAAGACGCGAGCACGGTCGCTGTCACGGCGACGACCAGCAGTCTCATCCATGAAAATCGGCTCATGATCGACCTCTCTCCTTCTCGATGGCAGGATCCTCTCGACGGCTCGCCCTGCAGCGAGGCAATAGCGTGGGCACCAGTCGTTCGTCGAGGGATCCTGCCCGACCCTTTTCGAGACGTAGGGCGAGTTGGTCGACCCGCTCCAAGGCCGCCGTCCCCCGCCTGCATCGTCCCTACCAGGCACCTCGAAGATCGAAGCGGGTCCCTGTTCTCTTTCCTTTCCGGCTCGCCCGGCCTATTTCTCGACGATGGCCGGCGCGACGATCGAACAGCTCGGGCAGGAGACCTACGTCAACCTGGCGACGTTCCGCAGAAACGGAAAGTCGGTCGAGACTCCGGTCTGGGTGGCGCGGCTGGACGACAGGCTCTACGTCGTGACGGACGGCACGTCGGCCAAGGTCAAGCGCATCCGCGCCACCAAGCGGGTGCGGGTGGCGCCCTGCGACGTCCGCGGGCGCGTCAAGGGAAAGTGGATCGAGGGCACGGCGCGCATCGTCGGCGACCGCAGGCTCGTCGAGCGCGCCCACCGCGCGCTTGACAAGAAATACGGCTGGCAGATGTGGCTGCTCGACGCCGGCTCGCGCCTTTTCGGGCGCTACGGGCGGCGGGCGTATCTCGAGATCGCGCTCCGCTGACGGATCCGCTCTCTCTGCTTCCCTGGAGGCGCGTTGTGAGGCACACTCGGCGCCGGACGGAGCAAGAGCAAACGGCGTGACCCCTCCCCGTGCCAGGCCCCGAAGAAGACGCAGGCCAGTCTCCGGCTCGGAATTGCGCGCTTTGCCCGCAGCCTCGGCTGGCGTCCCGAGCAGGAGAAACGCGGGAATGCTGGCCGGGGTGATCGTTCTGGTCGCCATCGCGGTTTCGGCCACGCATTGGCCGGCGCTGTCGTCGCGTGCGGAGTGCTTCGACGACCGCGAGTATGTGCTCCAGAACCCACTGGTCGAGAATCCTTCGTGGGATTCCGCACGGCGCTTTCTGACGGAGGTCCTGCAACCGTCGACCGTGGGCGGGTACTACCAGCCGCTGACGATGATCTCGCTGATGCTGGACTACGCGCAAACGCCGGCCGACGCCCCGCCGGAGCGGATCTTCCCTATCTTCCACCGCACGAGTCTGACCCTGCACGTTGCGAACACGGCGCTGCTGACGGTGCTGATGTATCTGCTCTTCGGCAACGTCCTGGTGGCGGCGATGGCGGGGCTGGTTTTCGGTGTGCATCCCATGACGGTCGAGCCGATTTCCTGGCTGAGCGAACGCAAGACGCTGTTGTCGGCGTTCTTCGCTTTCACGTGCCTGGTACTGTACGTGCGCTACACCCAGCGGCAGGGATGGTGGCTCTACGGGGGCGCACTCGGGTCATTCGTGCTGGCGCTGATGGCCAAACCCATCAGTACGCCGCTACCGCTCTGCTTGTTGCTGATGGACTGGTGGCCGCTGCGCCGCTTCGGTCGCACGGCGCTCCTGGAGAAGATCCCGTTCTTCGCCATCGCCGTCGCCTCCGCGGTCATCACGGTCTACTCGCAGAGAGCGGGCTTCGGCGTGGAAATGCCCGTGGCCAAGCCACCGGATTGGGTTCCCATCGTGTTGAGCCACGACTTGATCTTCTATTTGCGCAAGCTTCTGTGGCCGGTGAATTTGACGCCGCACTATCCGCTTCCGCAGCCGATGAGCCTCTCCAATCCGGCTGTCGCGGGAAGCGTTGCCGCCACTGTGGTGCTGATCGGCGGACTGGTGTGGGTGTTGCGCTGGACGCTGGCGCCACTCGCGTCGTGGGCCTTCTTCTTCGTGGCCGTGCTGCCGACGACGGGGATCATCGGATTCGCCACGGTGGCGACCTCGGACGACTACGCCTACATACCGGCGGCGGGGCTGCTGATGGGTCTGGCGTCGCTGTTGCTGTGGCTGCTGGAGAAGATGCGGTCGCGGTGGGGAGGACGGTCCGGGACCGCGGCTCTGTGCCTTGCCGTGGCGGCGGTCGCCGCGTTGGAGATTTGGGGCACCCGTAGCTACTACACGCGCTGGCGAGACACCGAGACACTCGATCGACACATGCTGTCGCTCGCGCCCAACTCTCCGGACACCCAGAATGCCTACGCCACGGAACTGATTCGACAAGGCCGATATGGCGAGGCGATCGAGCGTCTCGACGCGGCACTCGCGATCGACCCCTCCGACGCGCAGATCCACAACAATCTCGGGGTCCTGTTGGCCCAACAAGGTAGGCTGGACGAGGCCATCCCGCATTTCTCCTTCGCCGTGAAGCAACGCCCCAACTACGCCGCATGGCGTCGGAACCTGGAGACGGCGCTGGCGGACAAGGCGCGTCGAAGCAGAACTATGTCGCAGCCGTAGGACCGCTCAGGTCGACCGCATCAGCTTGGAAGCGGCTGGGGGGAGGAGTTCGCTCGGCAGATTTTCGGACCTCCGACGCGTCGGCGGCAGGGCCGATAGCCGATTGACAGTCATTCTGACATCTCGACTTTCGTGCCTCGAGTGTCGCGCCGCACCCTTGCGTGACGGAAACACATCGCTGCCTCGGTCTTCGGAAGGCTCAGGCTACGGCTCAGGCTAAGGCTGAGTTCTCCGGATTCCCCCTCAGCCCGAGCCTCAGCCGTAGCCTCAGCCTTTGCTCTCCAAAGACCAGCCGGCGCACGAGCGAGCAACTCGGCTGCGGCAGCGGCGGCTTTCGTATGCAGCCCACACATCGGCCCCCGTGGCCCTCGCGGTGGGAGAGGACCCAGAAGAATCGCACGTGTCTTGCGTCCGATCGGACACTCGTGGAAAGTTCCTGCAAACGGAGGGATTCTCATGGCAAATACGTACAAGAGCGGGTGCGCGTGCGGTGCGGTGCAACTGGAGATCAGCGGCGACCCGGCGGTGCAGGTGTACTGCCACTGCAACTCGTGCCGCAGTTGGCTCAGTGCGCCGATCCATGCGGCGAGTCTGTGGCCGGCAACGAACGTGAAGGTGGTGAAAGGCGCCGACAAGCTCGGGATGTACAAGCGGACCGAGAACAGCCACCGCCAGTTCTGTACGAGTTGTGGCGCCGCGGTGTTCGTTGAACACCCGGGCTTGGGAATGACCGATGTCCCGGCTGGCTCGATCGTCGGCTTCACTTATCAGCCGACGCTGCACGTGCACTACGGCGAGAAGGTGATGTCCATGCGCGACGGGCTGCCGAAGTTCAAGGATTTCCCGAAGGAGTTTGGCGGCTCGGGCGATACCGTTCCGGAGTAGCAAGTCCTGTCGCAACGGAGCTTACGCTCCCTGCGCTGGCTTGGGATGTCGACAGCTCGATTGCGCTGTCAAAGGACTTCTGGGAGGGCGAGCGATGCGTGGGCTCGAAGCGATGGTCACGACCCTGCTCGTCCTGTTGGCGTGCGATCCGCGGGTGGCGGCGGCCGCAGCGGGCGTGGATCCCGCCGACACTCCTCCCCGAACTGCGGTGAGCCCCCCGTTTCTGCTCGGGCCCCCGCAGCAGGTCGGCCCGGTCGTGGTCCGCGCCGGCTTTGCGCTGCGCGACATCAACGAAATCGACGATGTGGTGGAAACGTTCGAGTTCTCTGGCGTTCTCACCCTGATCTGGAACGATCCACGACAGGCATTCGATCCCGCGCTCGCCGGAGTGAACGAGAAGGTCTTTCAGGGCAGCTACCAGTTCAACGAGCTCGCGACCGGTTGGTATCCTCAGGTGGTTCTCCGCAACGAATCCGGGCTGTTCCAGAAGAGCGGCGTTGTCCTGCGCGTGCAGCCGGACGGTACCTCGACCCTCATCGAGACGATCACCGCCGCGGCGGAGTCGGACTTCGACATGAAGTGGTTTCCGTTCGACAGTCAACGCCTGGAAATCGTCTTCGAGGTGCTGGGGTTTGATCGGAACGAGATCGTGCTGGAGTCGGCGTCGACTGCCGCCGGCGAGGTCTTGGCCAACACGGCTCGGATTCCACAGTGGACCATCACCGGAGCTGGCACGTCGGTGCGGGATGGATCGCTGTCCTACGCGGGCGGCGGTATTGCCTCGGCGTTCGTGGTGAGAGTCGATGTCGAGCGGCAGTCCTTCTATATCCGGCGGCTGGTGAGTTTCCCTCTGATCGTGATCGTGTTGCTCTCGTTCTCGGTATTCTGGATGGATCGAGCCTCCCTCGGCGACCGGATCAGTGTCTCGTTCATCGGGCTCCTGACGGGCGTCACCTACCAACTGGTGATGGGCAGCGTTCTGCCCCGCATCTCCTACGTCACGTTGATGCATGGGTTCCTGACGTTGAGCTTCCTGACGATGTGCGCGACGGTCGTGATCAATCTGGTGGTGGGCGCGCTCGACCAGCAAGGGAGGTCCGCGCTCGGAGATCGGATCGATCGTCGATGCCGATGGATGTTCCCTCTTGGCTACTTCGGGCTCATCTTCGTCATGATGGGACTCGCGAAGGTGTTCTTCTAGACTTGAAGACTGCGGGACGTAGCGCCGCCTCTTCCGACTTCTCTGACCCTAGAACCCCAATTCCGGCAAACCCGGCACTATGTCCCGCGGCTGTTCCCCGTGGGGAGCAGCCCGTTGAAAAAGTCGAAACGCCCTTCGACAAGCATGTCCTGAGCCACGTCGAAGGGCTCGGGGCGAGCGGGAAGAGCCCTTGAGAGACAAGGGCCAAGCACCGCTCATGCTGAGCTTGTCGAAGCATGTCCGGAGTTTTTCAACGGGCTGATAAGGGCCTTCAGAGGCTCTACACGGAGGGCAGCGCGAGAGGCGTGCCACCCGACACGCCAATTACGTCCATTTTGTCCCCGCCTGCTCTCACTGCGTCGTCGCCGAAAACCTTCTTCTAACCTTCTAACCATCTTCTAACCATCTTCTAACCGTAACCGGACGTCCGTTCCATCGTCGCTGTCTGGGCGTGGCGGTATTTTGGGTCGCATGACACGTAGCCGCGGCACGCCACAGTCGTCGTCGCAGACGACCTCGAAGCCGCCTGTGCTCGAATCGAGATGCTTTCCCATCGTGACGAATGACAACTGGGGCGGCGATGGACGTTTGCGCACCCTGTGGGAGCTGACACGTGCCGCCCGCTCAGCGGCCCAAAACCGACTCTTCGGGGTCGAAGAAAGGAGCACATTTCATGAACCGACGACGCCTTGTTTCTCGCAGACGCATCGCCCAGATGCGGTCATTCCCGTCGCGGGTACCGAGTGGGCGATCGTTGAGGCTTCACACGACGATGCGCGGTCGCCGTGCCATCTGCGCACTTATCGCCCTCACGCTTGTCCAATTCCTGTGGGCCGCCGGCGCGCGGGCACAGGTGAAGCACACCATCATCGCCGCGACGGGCACCGCCGCGCCCGCGGGGGGAAATTACCTCTTCTTCAACACCATAGCGGTGAACGCACGCGGTCAGGTGGCCTTTGATGCGTTCCTCAGCGGACCCAGCACATCGGGCGTGTTTGTTAGTGACGGCATGAGGTCGTCCGCGATTGCGCTCGGGGGCAACCCCGACCCGGCGGCGGGGAACTTCGGCTTTGTCTTCGCCCCGTCCCTCACCACCCGGGGTGACGTCATCTTTGATACGGATACTGGCATCTTCCGCGGCGACGGTAGGCGCACTGTTCCGCTTTTTCAGAACGGAGACCCCGCTCCGAGCGGCGGCAGCCTGACTCTGAGCGGCATCCACGTTGCGAATTCCCGCGGGGTGATCGCCTATGGGGCGTTCGTGACGGGGGGCGTCAGTACCCAGGGCATCTTCCGCACCGATGGTACCCAGACGGTAGCGATCGCCGACGACAATACCCTCCCGCCCACCGGCGGAACCTTCCTCTTTTTCGGGTCACCGGTGATTAACGAAGGGGGCCAGGTGGCCTTCTTTGCCGGCATGACCGGCGGATCCGCCGATTTCGGCATCTACAGCGGCGATGGAGAGACCACCACCACCGTCTTTGCTGCCAACCAGACCGCACCCGCCGGCGGGACGTTCGTCGATTTCAGTGATCCCGTCGTCAATAAACATGGCCAGGTACTGGCCTTCGCTCTCCTCGACAACGGAGCAGGCCCCTCCGGTCTCTTCCTCGACGACGGGGGAAATGCCGTTGCCATCGCGCTTTCGGGACAAGCGGCTCCCAAGGGCTTGAGCTACTGCCGCCCCGGCGACATTGGCTGCCCGAACGCGGCCCAATTCTTCGGGCCTGAGATTTTGAATGACCGCGGTCGGGCCGCCTTCGGGGCTTTTTTGACAGGCGGCGCAAGCCGCAGTGGCATCTTTCGCGGTGATGGCGCCACGACTACGCCAATCGCTCTGGAGGGGACGGCGGCGGCCGGAACGACCGGGACGTTCGCCTCGTTCGGAGACATGAAGATGGGGAAGGACGGGAGAGTGGCCTTCATCGGGACGTTGACGCTCGGAGTCGGCGGCGTGGACGCGACCAACAACGTGGGTATCTGGGTCGGCACCTCCGACATGGATCTCCACCTGCTGGTGCGAAGCGGCCAGATCATTGCCGGGAAGACGCTGACAAGACCCCAGATCCTGGGCCCGCTGGAGATGAGCGAAGGGCCTGTCGTCTGGCTCGGTCGCTTTTCCGGGCCTTCGACGGCCATTGTTTCCTCCCATCTGGATGGCGAATCTGATGACTGACCGCGGGGCCGGGCCGCCGGAGATTCGAATGAAATGGCGGGCGGGCGACGCCTCCCGCGTCGCGCAGCACGGCAATGGGATTTGCCGCCGGCGCCTGCGCGTGGGTCGCAGTGGACCTCTGGTGTCCGGTTGCATGTGTGCCGCCCCTGGTGCTTGGCCACCTCCTGCCGCTGCTTGTTCTCGCCGGCGCGGGCGCGCTGCTCGGGCAGGCGCTGCTTTCGCTCCGGCGTCGCTAACGACGAGCATTTCTTCCGCGCCCAACCGGCCGGCGGCGCGACGGTGGCGAGGATGAGCCGGTCGATGACGAACGTGAGTAGTTGGGCCTCGATCACTGAAACGGTTGGTGTGTCGTCAGGTGATCGGCAGTCAGTTCACGGCGGATGGGCCGCTGAGAGTGATCGCCGAAGGATCTACGCGCGCCAACCCCACAACCCGCGCACAGAGCGCGAAAGGAGAATCGTTATGAAGAACTGCAATGCACCGGAACATCGGAACACGCGCCGCATCCTGCTCATCGCGTGCGCCACTGCTCTCGCCGTGGCTTTCACAGTCGGGCTGCCGCAGCCGGCCCACGCCGACCATGTCACCCCACCAAAAGTGCCCGATAGGCTTGTGCCAACAGGGGCCACAGCGTTCCTCGTGGGTCACGCCGTCGGCACCCAGAACTACGTCTGCCTGCCCTCGGGCGCCGGCTTCAGGTTCGTACTCTTCACACCGGAGGCCACCCTGTTCGGCGACAATGAGAAGCAAGTCATCACCCACTACTTCAGCCCCAACCCGGACGAGGATGGCACCCCCATTCGCGCCACGTGGCAGGACTCCCATGACACCAGCACCGTGTGGGCTTCTGCGACGCAGATGGCGACCAACGCCGATGAGCCTCAGTTTGTCCAGGCGGGTGCGGTTGCCTGGCTCTTGCTGCAGGTGGTTGGATCGCAGAGCGGGCCGATCGGCAGCAACAAGCTGGCACCGACTACCTTCATCCAGCGGGTGAACACCTCTGGAGGGCTCGCCCCGTTGACGGGCTGTGACTCGTTGGCAGACGTCGGTCATGAGGCGTTTGTGCCTTACACGGCCGACTACTTCTTCTACACGGGCGGCAACTAGGATCTCTGCCAAGGGCTGGGGCGGACGCCAGTTCATCGGGCGGGTGGGCTCAGCCGACCGCTCCCCACCCGCCCACGCTCCTGCTGCAACGCCCGCCGGGAACGGAAGACCGGGACCAGGCTGCTCATCGCAGCAATGAGAACTGCTCGCATGGCGGAACGCGTATCCGCGCGGGTCGGCGCACTCAACGCTCTGCAGATCACCCACCGAGGGGAGACCCAGAGGGGGGACAATGGTACCTTGCGTACGCTCAGGGAAGTTTCGTCCGCAACGTAACCATCGTCCCCCGGGTGTCCCAGCGCTGCTTGTGCCATCCGCTCCTCCACCGCCACCCGTGGAGAGTTGTAGCACGTCTTTCGCCGGGAAAGGGGATTTCTTCACAAGCTCGTAGCGCCGCCTCTTCCGACTGCTCTGACCCGAGAACCGCAATCCGGCAAATCCGGCACTATGTCCCTCGGCTGTTCCTCGCCATTGCCGCTCGCCGCCGATGGATCACAAGATGATCTGACAGGGCGGGAAACCAATCGCTGCGGCTTTCGTCAGAAACGCAGTGCGCTCGACCCCATCTCCGGCGGCCAGGGCGGAGTCGATCGAGGCCGAGAGGCGGCTGGCCAGCGTCGTGCACGTCTGCGCCGGCAGCATGCTCCGACAAGTCCGTCCGGCCGGGCTGTCGACGAACGACACGTCGAGGCCCTGCGCGCGCACCGCGTCGAGGGCGTTTGTTCCCAACCCGAGAAACGCGATCGGGAATAGGAGCCCACCGAGCGAGGCGTCCGCACCGGTCAACCGCGTCTTCATTGTGACAATGCGTTTGCCGTCGCCGGTATCGAAGATCTGCTTCAGCTTGACGGTGATCGACGGCAGCCCGCCCTTCGTGCCGCCCTTGCGCTCGAACTGGAGCTTGACGTTGCCGACGATCGCGTTGACCTTGATGTGCGTGCCGGTGATGGCCGTGGTAGGCGGGTCGTCGACGACGTCGCATCCGTCATCGTCCAGGCAGCAGGACAGGCACACGTCCTGGTCGCAGGGGCAATCATCGTTCACGCAGCATTCGCCGCAGATGCTCTTCAAGCCGGGATCGCCGCAGTTGACGGTCCCCTTCTTCCCATCTTGAACAGGTACGGCGCCGGCGGGCGAAAGCGACCACCAGCATGCGAAAGCGAGAGCAAGAACGAACCCGACACCCTTCGCCGCGCGAGAGCATACCATGGTCCCCCTCCTTTCTCCCTCGAGACCTGCACTCGGAGATCAGCGCCGTGAAACTACACCAGTCAAGGGAAACCGCGCAACAAAATACCTGCGAGCCGAGGCGACCGCGCCCGAGTGCTCGGCCCCGCGGAACAGAAGACTGCGGGATATCGTCGGTAGCTTGATCAAGCTGGGAAAGGAGATGGAGAAGGGCTGAAGACAAGAAGGCACAGACGAGGAAAAGGACAGATTCAAAACCTTTGCCTTCGCCTCGCCTTTGCCTATCCGCCCGTTGAAAACCCCACCCCATGCTTCGACGAGCTCAGCATGAGCGGATCCCCTCCTTGATTCACAACGACTTTTTCCGCTCGTCCTGAGCTTGTCGAAGGACGTCCGGGCTTTTTCAACGGGCTGCTATGCCTTCCGAAGCCGCTTCGGCTGAGGAGAATGGGGCGACCGGAACCAATATTCTCGGGGATCGGCCAAAACCGGCCAGTCGTGATCGCCTGAAAACCGGCCAGTCGGAGTAGGACCCGAGACGTTGACGAAGGCGCGGGCGAATGAGCCTGCGCCGGGATGGCCAACGTCTTGAGCGAACAGAAACGACGGCAGGTAGAGGACCCAATCGATCGTGAGCTGCGCAACCCGTGCGACGGCGGCAGCTCGGTGGCGATGACGATGAACGGGACGAGCGCCGTCAAGCAGGAGACGCGACCGGGAAGCCGAGAAGCGCTGCGCCTTCTGCCATCCGCGCATCATAGGTCACCAGGGCCGTCAGCTCCGGCGCGATGAGAGCGGCGGCCGCAAGGTGGATCGCATCGAGGGAGCGCATCTTCAGCGGATCCAACATGCCGGCGGCGTCGAGCAGCGCGTCGCCGAGTTGAACGAGTTGGAGCGTTCGGAGCAAGGCCCGGGCCCTTTCGAGCGCAGCAGCGCCGTGCCGGCGGGTGGCGCGAAGAACCTCGGTGCGTGCCATGGAACAGAAACACGTTCCGCTGGACCGCGCTCGAGGAAACGCAGCAGTGCGCGCGATTCCTTCTCCTCGATGACGAGCTTCAACAGGGCGGACGAATCCAGATAGAGCATCAGCGTTCGTGCGCCCGCATCCTCGCCAGAGTGACCGACGGCCGTTCAACGCCCCTCCGTGACTTCAGCGGCGGACCCAGGTCGAGCAAGTCGCCCCTTCCACGTTTGAGCCTGCCGGCGGCTTCCAACTGGTCGAGTAGGGTACCCGCGACCGGAACCAATCTTGCGACCGGGCGACCGCGGACAGTCACTTCGATGCTCTCGCCGAGACGGACCCGTTCCACTGTGCTGGCGGCGTTCTGCTGGAGCTGCCTGACTCCGACGCTGTCCATGTGCGGCACGGTAGCAGGGGCCGAAGTTGACCAGCAAGCTAGCATCGCTACCTGCGTCCCGGCACTGGACACACCGTCTGCTCCATCGGCTCATACGAAGGACGGGGCGGGATCCTGTCGCATCACACCGCCCTCGACGTTCACGGTCACGTAGCGGTTCGTCTCCCCCCGCCGAACCCAGCGCTTCAGGTTCGATCCGGCTCCCACGCTTCGCGAGCCTGCACCGCGGGAAGGAGGAAACGCGCACCCTGGTTGTCGGAAGGGTTGAGCCAGAGCATCCGCTCGAGGACGCGTTCGGCTTCCGCGAATCGTCCGAGGCGCCAGAGACAAAGCGCGTATCCGTGCAGGCAGCGCAAGAACGGCCGGTTGTCGATCAGCCCCCACGCGAGTACGCCGTCGAAGGCATCGCCGAGCGACAGCTCTCCGATTCGCACGCCGATTTCGTAGTGGCGCATCGCTTCCTCCGGCCAGCGGTCGAAGACCATGTTGCCGAGGTGCGCGTGCGCATCCAGGCAACGAAGGTCGGCTTCGAGAAGGCGACGCAGGATGTCTCGCGCGCCCTCCACGTCGCCAGCGTCCTTTCGATCGTTCGATTCGGTGATCGGATCGCTGTCCCACTGTTCCGGGTCTGCGCCGGGCAGCACCTGCTCCATCTCGTACATCGGCCGCGGCCCACGAGCGATGATGCCCTGTGCCCAAGTCTTATCGGACCCTCGCCCCAGTACTCGTCGGCCGGGTCCCACTCGCCGTGCTCGTCCAGGCGAAGCGGCACGAGGCCGAGGCCCTGAGCGTCGACGCGCGCACTTTCGATGTCCCCTGACAGATAGGGATGGCCTGCGTAGCGCCACTGCTTGCGTGGACGGACCGAAACGATCTGGCCCGTACGATGGTCCACAAACGGCCCGCCCGCAACGTCAGGATACGGCCACTGCTCACGAGCCGGCATCGCGCCGCCCGTTCCTTCACCGACAGCACGACGAGCTCGACGGGCCCGTCGAGTCGGATGTCTCCGTCCTCGGCCTTGTGTGCCTTCAGGGGCGACGAAGAGCCGCGCTCCTGCGGCGGCAGCGCCTCGAGACCGAGCCACTTCCGATAGGCTGCCACATACTGCATCGCCTTTCCCTGCCCTGCGACGCGGACGTCGGCCAGGGAGACGACGTGTTCTTCACCCCTGTCGCGCCGGCATCGTGCCGTCAATCCGCGGCGATCGTTACCGTCGTAGTCGATCCCGACCACAGACACCGGCTCGCCGAGCACGAAAGCATCGACCGGCAAGGAGACCTCATCCTCGATTGCCTGGCGAAACGCCCAGAGCTGCTCATCCTCCCCGTACGCATCGACGAGAATCTCTTCGAGCAGGGCGTCGAGAGCGGCACATCTGGATTGCGCGGAGTTCGTCGCGGCATGGGCGGCGTCCAAGAGTGGAGTCAGCGGTCTTCGGGTCTGGATCTCACCACTGCCGCCCGTGCTCCGCAAGCTCGCGCTGCAGTGCGCGATAACGTTTGTACTCGCTGCGAATCTTCGCCATCCACGCGCCGCTCCCGCCCGGGTCGATCCGCACGCAGGTCAAGGCAAGTCCCGCCGCGTATCCGTAGTGTCGTCGCCGCTTGTTCTGGATGACACCGGCGATTCGTTTCTCCGCGGCCTTGCGCATCGCACCCAGGAGCTCAGCCTCGGTCTTCGGAAGGCTTGGGCTACGGCTCAGGCTGAGGCTGAGTCTCCGATTGCCCCTCGGCCCGACCTCAGCCGTAGCCTCAGCCTTTGCTCTCCAAAGACCAGCCGGCGCACGAGCGAGCAACTCGGCTGCGGCATCGAAATCGCCGAGGAGCACACGCAGAAGCCCGCTTGCTTGACACGCTGAATGGCCGGCTGCGATCTCCACCCGAACACGTGGCGCCGGAATCGGGCTTTGAACTCCCACTTGTGCGACGTGGGCGCGTTTCTCTCCAGCGGGCGGCGCATGGCCTTTCAGTATCCTGCTTGCACAGATCGCTGCCAGCGTACGTACCCGACATCTTCGTGTGCCCGCACGGTGGGACGGCCGCCCGACCCGCTGTCGACGCCGGCGCCACGCCCGTAGCTCCGGGTCACGCGGCAGGCCTTCACACCTAGCCGCAAATGCCACAAACAGGGCGTCGATCCACAGTGTTGGCCGCTCGGCACAGAGCTGCGCAATCAGGCTGCGCGGGTCGCGGCGTAGCGTTTCACCTTGATTCTGCCCTTGGTGTTCAGGCGAGCTTTGGCGAGATCATGGGTTGCCTGCATCCGAAGCCAGGTGTCTGCGCCACCACCGAAGGCGAGGTCGAGACGAATCGCCATCTCCGGGGAGATGCCGCGACGGGCGTGAACCAGATCGTTGAGGGTCTGGCGAGTGACACCGAGGAGCTTGGCGGCAGCGGTGACCGTCAGACCCAGGGGGTCGAGGCAGTCGTGCTTCACCGAGAGTCCCGGGTGCGGCGGGTTCTTCATGGGCATGGTGCTTTCCTCCCTAGTGATAGTCGATCAAGTCGACGTCTCGGGCATGGCCGGCCTCGAAGCGGAAGACGATGCGCCAGTTGCCGGAGACGCTGACCGCCCAATACCCCTTCATCGCTCCGGTGAGGGGGTGAAGCTGGAAGCCAGGAAGATCCATTTTTTTTCGGCTCGTCGACTTCGTCGAGGCGGGCGAGGATACGCCCGATCTTGTCCGCCCTGTCCGCAGGGAGGGCCTTGCGATCGTCTTTTTCATAGAACCGTTTGAGCCCGCGATGTCGAAAGCTCTGGATCACGGGCGAATGTACCGTGACATGTGTCGCATGTCAAAATACGGGGGCGGATTCTGGTCGATCAATGGGGTCCGCGCGGCAGCGCGACCACATCCCTCAGCCTGAACCTCAGCCTTCCGAAGCCGGCCAGGTCCACCCACACTCGGGGCGGTTGCCGGCGGACCAGTGTAACCAGTGGAAATCATTGCCGGTCAGCCGAGGCGTCCAGACGACCGGGAAAAGTCCTCGGGCCGCGCCTCGGCCCATTCGGACAGCTCGTCCGCAAGTGCACGTACTTCGTCGCCGACCTTCTCGATGCTGAAGACGTTGCCGGCGTCGTTCTCGACGCTTCCGTTTGGCAGGAGCGCCAAAGAAGGCGTTTCGATCTCGTCATCGTATGCGCGCCGGAAGACATCGCGGGGCAAACGATCCACGTCGTGGATGCGGCGCGGGATGACGAGGGTGCTGATCTTGAAGCGCGGAATCGCCGGCGGCCGATACAGTGCTGCCCAGCTCGCGAAAGCTTCTCTGGTGGACACGACGCGTTGGGGAGAGGCGCTTCGATGCGGCCCTCCCCGAGAAGACGTAGGTCCGCTTGATCCGTTAGCTGCACCGGGATCAGGACGACGGTCGCGCGGTGAGTTGAGTGTGCGCGGCAGGACGAGACCCGCCACGGAGCGCGTCGCGAAGATCAAGCTGTCATGGCGTGACTGGGAGCAGTTGTCCCGGCGGCTTGACGAGCCGCCACGCAACATACCCGAGTTGCGCCGCCTGCTCGGGCGTCCGAGCCGAGGTGGCCGTCACCGTCTGTCCGGCCCAGCCCCACTTCCCTTCCCCCGCGCTTTTGTCGAACGCGGAGCCGGTTTGCGTCTCCGCTTCTTCACCGGCCTGAAGATCATGACGCCCACGAGCTCCCCACGCTCATCGTGCTCGATCAGGATGGGAAATCTCTCAAGCGCGCGCTTGGGCAACTCGGATAAGAATGCCCCGTACGGTGGGTGTTCGCCACGCTTGCGCCGGCGCATTGTGAGCTTGGCCAAGTGCGTGTCGACCCAGAATTCGATCTCGTCCTCTTGCAGACGCACGACACGGTCGGCGGCGATGGCCACATCCAGATTGCTGTGCCGTAGAACGCGCGACCGATAGGAGTTGTGGACGCTCACATTCACGAACGCACCGTGGAAGTCGATCGCGTCCTCGATGATTTTTGCCGCCCTCTTGTTGGAGAAGGTCTCCTTCGAATTCGGAAATCGCTTGCGGCCGATCGTCTTCTTTCCCTTTCGCGGCAGCAGGATCCACTCCTCGCGCACTCCCTGAATCGTTCCGCACTGACGGCATGCCAGCTTGCCGTCTCCGACCTTCCGCCAACCCTTCCAGTGAGAGCACTGCAGGGACAGAAACTCCCATAGCATACCGAGCTGCTGATAGATTTCAGCGAGACGCTTCCCTTCGGCGTTGTCCTGTTCCAGCGACGGATGCCGCGACAGGAAGGTCATACTACGAGAGAGTCGTTTGAGCTCCCGAGCGAGGTCGGCATCGCCGGCTGTCATGAAGCATCCGTGTTGCGGATCTATCGTGGACGACCCTGGGTCGCGATTCGGTCGGAGACGCGGAGCCCTGAATGCTGTGGCGTGTGTTGCTGCGTGGCCTTTCGGCCGGCTGTGCTGTCGTCCGGCTATGAGGCTCAATCGCTTTTCCGGATCGTAGGGTGATCAAGACCTCCAGGAATTGGTTTTTGCGGGTCCGCACCCGGGCTATGCACTGCCTCACGGCAGCTTTGGCACTTGCTCCCCTGTCTCCGAAATCGGCTCAATCTTCGTCCTTGAACCCGACGGTAACCGTGTGTGCCGTGGCACGCAGGACACGATTCAGCGCCCGAAACAAAAGCCGCTTCTCCTCGAGCATCCGTCGCGCATCCTCGTACGACAGATCGGGCTTCTCGACGATGTCGCGTTCCTCCTTGTAGACGATGCGTTCGTAAGCGGCGTTGCCCAGCTGCGCGGTCAGCTCGCCAATTCGCTCGTTCACCGACTTGCGCAGCTCCAACGCCTCGCTCAAGCTCATACGCTCGCTGCCGACGTCGATGAGGGTCTCGAAGTTGATCTTCTGGATCGCCGTGTTGAGCTTACGCCTTTTCACGTTCAGGGTGTCCAGCTCGCCACGCACGGCGGCCGCATCAAATCCGGCCGCCGGTACGTAGCGCACCTCATCGTCACGGTGAAACGAGAAGCGATCGCGCCTCTCTCGGGCTTCGGGAAGCAGCGACCGCAGGAGCTTGATCCGCGCATCATATTCCGCGCGCAGCTCGATCGCCTCGAACAGGTATAGGTTCATCTTGTCGTCGGGCATGCTCGTCACCTCCTCAACTCCAACCTCGCTGCTGGATTTGCAACTCTCTCCATTCTACAGCACACGTGATCTCCCGCGAGCCCTCTTGTTTCGACGCTCGTCAACCTCCGCCTCCCTGAGCTCCACGGGGGCGGGGCAGATGGCGATCACGGTCGAACGGCCGCCTCTCCTGCGTGGGGATGTCCATGTCGGGGAAGTCGGTAGCCCAGCGGGCGCGCTCTTCGCTGTCCGCGTAGTAGCGAAGATAGATGGCGATGTCCTCATCGCTGCCGCCGCCAACCACGCCATAGTGCCAGGCCGAGCGCGGGTCGTCATCAATCAAGGTCGGCTGCGGCAGAACGTCCTTCCATAGGTACCGGTAGAGATCTCGATCGCTCAGATGATCGGTCGAGGAGAGATAGACTCGCAGCGTGGCGAGCCCGTCGATCACCTCGCGAAGCTTCGCGGGCAGGCGCTCGTCGTCGAGCTCGTCGGGAGGCGCAACTTCGACCCCGACACTCCTCAACTGCTCGAGCAGCGGCGGCCCCCCTTCCTCCTCCAGCTCGCAGGCGAGCACGTGCCTCAGAAACTGCTCCTCGATCTCCGGAGGCAGCCCGGAACCGACAGCGGCCATGCCGCCCCTCGACTCGATCCGGCGCCGAAGATCCTGGATTCTCTTGGCTCGTTGCGAATCGCGCTTGCATCCTCGTTGCCTCATCGACTCGTCCTCCCCGTCGGTTGCGTAGTGATGCCTATATATAGCAGCATAACATGATACATGTCCAGTTGCATGTCCTGCTGATGTCTGGCGGGCACAAACGGGCCGTCAAGCAGGAGACGCGACCGGGAAGCCGAGAAGCGCTGCGCCTTCTGCCATCCGCGCATCGTAGGTCACCAGGGCCGTCAGCTCCGGCGCGATGAGGGCGGCGGCCGCAAGGTGGATGGCATCGAGGGAGCGCATCTTCAGCGGATCCAACATGCCGGCGGCGTCGAGCAACGCGGCGCCGAGTTGAACGAGTTGGAGCGTTTGGAGCACGGCCCGCGCTCTTTCGAGCGCAGCAGCGCCGTGCCGGCGGGTGGCGGGCACCCTCGTGATCGTCAACGACGCAGCCGGTAACCGCCAGGAGATCCCGCTGCCCAAGTAGCGCGGTCCGATGGCCCTCGCTGAAACCCGCCGCCGGCGGGATGTCGCACCCTCGCCGAGCACGAGGTCACCGCCGGTCTTTCGATCGTCCTCGGAAGCGAAGAGCCTAGCGGCACTAAATGTCGGCGACGCGAAGAGAAAAATCCCTGAGCTTTTGGATCGCCAGGAAATCTCCAGCGTTCGCCGTTACGAGTGTCGCGCCCACTGAACGCGCTGACAGCGCGATCAGCACGTCGTGAACGAGTGCGGCGCGCCACACCTCGCGGCCGCGATCGCCGAGTTGCTGAAGCACGCGACCGGCTTCGTCGAAGATCGCGAGCGAGGGAGCAATGAGACGTTTGCCGGCGCGATACGCGGACGAGAGCTGATCCAGAGCGTGCCGGGCTTTCGGCGTGCGCGTCCCCATGCGCAGCTCCATCTGAACGACGGCGCTCAGATAGCGAACGGCACCCCGCCCGATGAGAAGTTCCGCCCGCAGGCCCCGGTTGAGCCAGTCGATGTAGATGTTCGTATCGAGGAGGAGCTTGGTCACCGATCGCGGAGCACGTCACGGAAGCCGCCAACGCCGCGTACGCGTCGGTGCGCGCGCACAATCCGTTCCTCCGCGAGCACGATGTCGAGCGCTCGCTCCACTGTCTCCTGCTCGGTCTTGACGTCAAGGATGCGACGGGCCCGATCGATCTTGCCCTGATGGAGCTTGAGGTGCTTGTGCTTCAGGCTCATGTTCACATCCTATCGGCTTGTGAACACGCCTTCAACCGCGGGGAACGGCGACAGCGTGAGGGGGATTGAATCGGCCTCTGGTCCCCTCTCGCAGGGAAGTCTGTCGATAAACGCGAGGACGCCCTTCGACAAGCTCAGGGCGAGCGGACAAAGTCCTTTGAAATCACCCCCCCAACCGCTCAGGCTGAGCTTGTCGAAGCCTGTCCTGAGCGTAGTCGAAGGGCCTCGTTTCGGAGAAAATCGACAGCCTCATCAAAGGCGAGAGGACCCGAGGCCGAGATCGGCTGGGCCCGGCCGCCCGCGGCTGGTTACCCCGGGCGGCCGGACGCGTGGTCTGTAAAGGATCAACTGCGTGAGGCACTCAGCCCGTGGTGGCCCGGGGCGTCGCCTTGCGCGGCGCCCTTGCCTGAGCCAGCGCTGAGCCGGCCAGGGCCTTGTCTCTCTCCTTGGCCTTCGGGTCACGCAGGGTTTTGGCGGCCAGCTCCGCGATGCGCGCGGAGGTTTGCTTTCGATTCGCCATGTTCGTTCTCCGGGCTCACGCCACCGGCGCCGCGGGCGCGGCCGGTGCCGTCTCGGCCGGCGGCTGAGGGGCGGCCTTCGCCCTCTTCGGCGAACGGCTGCCCGTGGTGAAGAGGGCGGCGTAGAGGCCGGGCGCCCCCTCGTCGGCTGCGGCGCGAGCACCGCGGCGCAGAGCGGAGAGGGCGTCGTGCCAGTTGCGGGCGATCACCTCGGCCATGCGGCGCGCCGCGCGCACCTCCTCGCGGAGCGTCTCGACCGGCCCGAGGCCGGCCTCCACCTTCTCCGTCGCCTTCTCGACCTGGGCGGCGGCCTCCAGCGTCGGCGCCGACAGCTCCTTGTTGCGCTGGACCGAGGCGACCAGCGCGCGGCAGGCTTTCGCCGCCTCGGCCGGTGCCATCCGTTTGATCGCGCTCGGCGCCCCGGTACCGAAGGCGTCGAACGGGTTGCTGCGCGGCTGCCCCTCGCTCACCAGGCAGCGCGCCAGGGCCTCGAGCGCGTCGTCGTGATCGGCGCCGAGCTGCGCGACCTTCAGCTTCTCCGCCTCGAGCCGCGTCTCGGCGTCGTCCACCTTGCGCTCCGCCTCGAAGTAGCCCCTTGCAGCGTTGTTTTGACGCTCCGCACGACTTCTGGAGCCGCTGCAGGCTCTGTGTACAGCGCAAACAGCCCGGCGCGCCGGCGTTCGCCGCTGATGTTCCCTCCGGTGAACAAGACTTCCACTTGCACCCTCGGCGAGTCCGGCGAGATCGTGGATCGCGAGCACAAAATCGCCGGATCGAAGGCTAAAGGAACATCGGATTCTTTCTGCACGATCCAGGCGGCACTTACACCGGTCATTTGACGGGCGAAATAAGCGCCCTGAGGGCAATTTCAGCCCCGGATCGAGGCTGAAAGCGAATGATTCCCGCTGGTTACGTTGGTCCGACCCGCACGAGCCGCCTCGATGACGAGCTTCAACAGGGCGGACGAATCCAGATAGAGCATCAGCGTTCGTGCGCCCGCATCCTCGCCAGAGTGACCGACGGCCGTTCAACGCCCCTCCGTGACTTCAGCGGCGGACCCAAGTCGAGCAAGTCGCCCCTTCCACGTTTGAGCCTGCCGGCGGCTTCCAACTGGTCGAGTAGGGTACCCGCGACCGGAACCAGTCTTGCGACCGGGCGACCGCGGACAGTCACTTCGATGCTCTCGCCGAGACGGACCCGTTCCACTGTGCTGGCGGCGTTCTGCTGGAGCTGCCTGACTCCGACGCTGTCCATGTGCGGCACGGTAGCAGGGGCCGAAGTTGACCAGCAAGCTAGCACCGCTACCTGCGTCCCGGCACTGGACACACCGTCTGCTCCATCGGCTCATACGAAGCCGACGGCGTCCCGCCGAAGCCGAACACCTGAACGAGCTGGGAGGTCCGACTCAGGGGGCGGCAAAGCTCGGCGGCGGATGGGCGCGAGGCGGGACGTGAAGGCGCGTCGGGCGACCTGGCCAACTCGCCCGACGCGCCCCTACGAGTTTGTGAAGAAATCGGAACCGCCCTTCGACGAGCTCAGGGCGAGCGGTGAAAACTCGACCAAATCAATCCCCCACACCGCTCATGCTGAGCTCGTCGAAGCATGCGTGACCACGTAAGTCGATTTCTTCAAACTCTACGTCCCGTGTCCCTCCGTGTCCCCGGTGTCACCCTCCGTTTCCCGCTCTCCAGCAGCGAGCGATCACAGGTTTCGGGCGAAAGCCGGCGCTTCCGGAAACGACCACTTTAGCGATGACAAGATGAACGTATGGTTATCGGACCCATCGCGACCGCCCTCTCCGCCCGCGGACAGAGACAACCACAGGTCAGCGAGAATGCGGAGGTCGCCTCGAACGGAGAGCGTGTAGTAGTCGTCCGCCGCCACATGGTCAGGGTTCGTGCGTACGAACGCGGCCTCCGCCGTGAGCGCTCCCCATTGAGCGCCGACGCGGAGGGCGCCGCCGGCAAAGAGGTTGTCCTGCCGGATGGTCTTGCTGCTGTCAGCCGGCGACGGCAGCTCCTGATCGAGCAGGTAGCGAAACCCGACGAGAGCCTCGGCATGATCGTGCAGCCATGCAGCGACTTGGCTGGCACGCTTGCGATCGTAGGTCTCATCAAATCGATCGAATCCGTAACTCACCGACGTCCAGAACGTTCCGCCCGAGGAGTTGATGTTGCTCAGCGAACCCTCGGGAGCAATCCACGTCGGTGCCGCGCCCAGTGTCAGAGCCGACCGGTTCCACAACCGTCGGCCAGACTCCTTCCGGCATTGCTCCACCCGAGAAGAGTACTTGCCTTCCGCATTGATGCGCTCCACCGTCTTGGTGAAGGCGAGTTCCGATTCGGGTCCGGGGGGAACATTTTTCGTTTCCTCGCTGACCTCGTGTGCTTTGTCGGTGAGAACGCCGAAGAGACAATCGGCCAGCATCTGGTCCTGGCGCGGGTCGCCGGCATCGATCGGTACCCAGCGGAAGCCGATGCCCAGGCGGGCGGATTTGTCATCCTGCTCGGTGCCCTTCGTCACTGCAATCGAGGTCTGAAGACGGAACAACGCTCGGTCCTCGTAGTGATCGAGATACTCTTGCCTGGTTACGTCACCGCCGAGCAGGAGCAGAAAGGGCGCAGTGTCGACGGCCACGCCGGTTTGGAAGTTGCCTTGCGCATCCACTCCGTTGAGAAGGCTGGTCGCGAGCTCGCGCGGGCTCTTCGGATGCGCGGCGATGCTGGGATCCAGGCCAAGCACACTAAGACCAGGCGATTCCGGAATGACGAAGTCCGCGCCCAACTCAGTCGCATACAGCTCTTTCGGTCCCTCTTGCGCGTCGCCCCCCTCGATGTGTGTCAGACCGAGCACGGCGATACTGACCACCAGGGTCAGAATGCGTTTGCAAGCCATCACTCCCTCCCCCTTCAGGCAGCGCTTTTGAAAAACATTTGATACAGGGTGTCCTTGTCATCGGACTGCGGAAACGCCCCACCGTCCACGATTGCCTCCCCCTGCCGCACCGTGAGGTTCGTACTGAACCGCGCGTTCGGGTCGCTCGTCGGCGATTCTTCAAAGACTGCGACCTTGACATGTCGCCCCGCCAGTTCGGCGGGTGACAATCCAAACGTGTAGTCGTCCGGCGCACTCACCTTTGGCTTCTCGTGAAGGAATTCCCAGACGCCTGCGGCAGCGTTCCAGATTTCCACCCGGAATTGGGCCACATTGGCGAATCCGACGTGAACCGAAAGGACGGGCGACGGCCCGTCGGGATCCAATCGGACCGTCTGACTCGGAAAAGCTTTCGCCATCTCCCACCTCCCGCTTCTGCTGCTGGGAGTCGTCACTCGCTCGCAGTTTCCTCCAGCAGCGCCGATGTAGAGTGCTCACCATGATGCGGACTCGAACCTCAGCAGCAACGCCCTTGGTAAAGCCCGAAAAGCCCGAGCCGGAGAGGTCACCGGTCGGGGCGAAGCGGCTGCGAGGATTTTGTCCGAACGCTCAAAAACGGGTAGTTCGGGGCGCGAGCGGCTGTCAAGCCGAAAGAATAGACGGAAATGGAGATCCAGGCGCAAGCTGGCGATGCCAGCGCTACTGGTAGCCTGGATGTGTCCCGGCGTAGCGTTCTCCCGAGACGACGGGCGCGTCGAACGCAGAGGGTAAGGGACGTAGGGCCGGGTGGGCCGAGTTTGGGCCAACTCGGCCCACCCGGCCCTACGAGTTCGTGAAGAAATCGACTTACGTGGTCACGCATGCTTCGACGAGCTCAGCATGAGCGGTGTGGGGGATTGATTTGGTTGAGTTTTCACCGCTCGCCCTGAGCTCGTCGAAGGGCGGTTCCGATTTCTTCACAAACTCTACGTCCCCTTCCTCCGGAGGATGAACTTCGGCTTTGATCGCTCCGCTCACCTCCGGATCTTCTGTCTTCGTGCTCTTGGGGCAAGACAGGGGACGTTGCTAGATTGCTAGGAAGTCCTGGAAGTCCGATCGACGCATAGCAGCGCCTCGTCGGCCGAGTCGCCCCGCTCACAGCGCTCAGCCCCGACGGCGCAAAGGGGCGTTGCCAGTTACGCCGTCTTTCAAATCCCGTCGGGGGACACCTTCAGGGACTGCCCCCGTAAGGGGACTGTCAGTCTTCTGCTGTCAGAGCCCAAGAAGCGCCATTTAGAACTGCTTCGGCAAGCCTGCTTGTTTCAATACTGCAGCGGTGTGCCGCGACAGGATCTTGCCGTCGACGGAAAACGTCCTCTTGGATATCGGACTCGACCAAATCTCGTGATCCCCTTTGCCCTGGCGTTCGAAACGGCAACCCGCGTCCAGAAGAATCCGTTTCAACCCTGGCGTGAAGTTCGCCACTACGCGACAGCTCGAGGATGCTCGATACGTTCCGCAGAAACCCGAAAGCTCGCTGCCGCAGCCTCCTCCGCCGAAACTACGCCGTTGGCTTCCAGCAGTTCGGGGATCATCACGCGCAGTTTCTCTACGAGCCCATCGAACGTTCCCGCCTCCGTGGCAAGACCGGGCACCTCATCGCTGGTTGCTACCCATACTCCGGCATCGCCGTCCCAATCCGCCTTCACGCTGTAGACTTTAGGCGCCATATTTTGCTCCTTATCACGCGGCTCGGTGGTCCTTCTAGCGTCAGTGTGCATCAGTAGTGGTGCCGGCACTGCGCGATCTGCAGCTGGCGCGCCGCGCCCTTGCCGACGACCCGGTAGACCAGCAGTCGGTGCTCGCCCGCGATGCATCGCGACCACCAACCGGCAAGCGTGCCCCGCAGCGGCTCGGGCTTGCCGATTCCGGTGAGGGGGTGATGTCGGCAAGCAAGCGGTCGATGCGCAGCGGCCCACGCATCGATACTTCACGGATCAGGATTCGAGCACGTAGCGGCGCATCTCGTCGCGCGTCATGGCGGCGCCGGCGGTCTCGGCGCGCTACCACAGGCGTTTGTTCGCAAAAGCGTGGCCTGAGCCTGATTTCAAGTAGCGTTCGAAATCGATTGCGCGCTGGTCGTCGAGAAAACAGAGGTACGTCACTAACTCCCACGGGCGGTACTTCGAAGTGTGGGGGGAGCCGCCAGCATTGTGGGTTTTGGCGACGAAGCCGTTCACCAGCTACCAGCGGCTGGGGACGAAGCCTTCGCTCGGCAGATCTTCGGAGGACCGCGCCGGCGGCGACGGCGCCGCCGGTAGTGACGCACCGAACGAACCGGTCGGAATGCCAAGCTGCGGACCCTCGAAAAGATCCCCCCGGGCGGATATTATCCGGTAGGTTCCGACCAAGATCGGAAACGGAGGTGTCATCGCCATGCAGACGGCCAAAGTGCTTCGAGGAACGGTAAGGGACGAGAAGACGATCGAGCTCGACGAGCCCATGCCCGACATGCAGGGCCCGGTGGAGGTTACGGTTCGACCGGTCGCGCCAGCACAGAAAGCGCCGCTGTGCGAGACCCTGTCGCCGGAGGAGTGGAAGAAGACGTTCCACGCCTGGCTGGACTCCCACGATCCGGATCTGCCCGTCCTGCCGGATGAGGCGCTGCGCCGCGAGTCGATCTACGAGGATCGTTAGTGAGCCATCTCGTCGACACGAATGTCCTCACGCGGCTGATCGTCCTCAACGATCCCCTTTCCCAGGCGGCGCGAGCTGCAATCGATCAACTACAGCAGAATGGAACGGGCCTTGTCGTCACTCCGCAGAACCTGATCGAGTTCTGGGCGGTCGCCACCCGACCTGTCGAGGCGAATGGCCTGGGGCTTTCGGTCGAGAAGACTGGCGAAGAGGTGGCGCGCTTCGAGGAGATGTTTCGGCTCGTGGACGAGCCGCCCGGCGTGTTTCGGCGCTGGCGGCAACTCATTGAGGACCACGCGGTGAAGGGGAAGCAGGTGCACGATGCCCGTCTCGTCGCGATCATGATCGAGTCCGGCATCGATTCCATCCTGACGTTCAACGCCGACGACTTCCATCGCTATCCCGACATCACGGTCGTCGACCCTCGTGCCCTCGCGGCTCGCGGCACCCCGCCGGGGGGATCTGGGGGGACGTAGGACGCATTGTCCGAGTTGTGCGACTCGGCCGCCTCCGACCTTGTCCCCGTTCCTACGTCCCTGATCAGCCTCATGTTCCTCCTCACGGTGCGGGTGAGCGACCCGCTCATCCTGCGCGGCATCTTCGCTGCGTGAAGGAAAGTCAGTGACGGATGACGCGGGACGTAGCGGCGAGTTGGACGAGTTGATACCGACGGCACTGCGATCAGTCGAGCCGGAGATCGCGAAGCTCGGGGGCGAGGTTTTCGGCGCGGCGGAGCGCACGTTGGCGGTTCACGGGACGCAGGAACGACCCGTACGAGTTGTGCAACTCGGTCGCGTCGTCCCTGCGTCCCGCTGCGCGGCACGCGCCAGTCTCGAGGAACCGCTGGCCCTCTATCGTGCGATCGGCGCCGGTGGCCACGCGCGGCGCCTGGCCACCGAGATCGCGAGGTGAACCGGGTCGCCGATCACGGTGTGGATCGCGTTCCCGGGATGGTTGGGCGGTTGGCGGTTACGGGTGCACCGTCCGGATTCCCTAACGCGAACTGCTCGAGAAGAGTCCCTTGTGCGTCAGTAGTGGTACCGGCACTGCGCGATCTGCAGCTGGCGCGCCGCGCCCTTGCCGACGACCCGGTAGACCAGTCGGTGCTCGCCTGTGATGCGTCGCGACCACCAACCAGCAAGCGTGCCCCTCAGCGGCTCGGGCTTGCCGATTCCGGTGAAGGGGTGGCGTCTGATGTCGGCAAGCAAGCGGTCGATGCGCAGCGCCACTTCCGGCGATCGTCGCGCGAACCAGCGGTAGTCCTGTGCAGCTCCCGCGGTCCAGCGCTCGATCATCCGCGCGGCGTGGGAACGAACCGCCCAGCCTCCGCATCACGGATGGCCTTGTGCAAGCGCCGAGCGTTGCGCGGGCTACGCAGGAGATGGAGGGTCGCCGCCATCGCTTCGTACTCCTCGAGAGAGAGCATGACGACGGAGGGAGCCTTCTGCCGTGTGACAACGACCGGTCGCCGGTCGTCAACCACCGTGTCCATGAGCTTTGCCAGACGCTGCCTCGCCTCGCTGTATCCCACGATGTACATCGAGTCCTTCATACGTACAAATATTTGTACCGGAGTGGCGGCTGGTCGTCAAGGCAGCGATGAGCCACCTGAGGCGGTGGTACCGGGACGTTGCTCCGATCCTCCGATTCCAGGCCGGACGGGCGAGCGAATCGGAGAATCGGAGCGACTGTGCAGGGGGCGCGTCGGGCGAGTCGGGCAACTCACCCGACAAGCCCCTTGCGTCCCGACATCGCGCTCCTTTCACGCAGCGTCTGCGTCACGTGACCACCAGTGTCCCGCCCAGGGGGAGTTTTGCCGACGACGACCCTGATCTGGTATCCCCACCCCCGTATGGCGCAAGTCTTCATCAGCCACGTCCACGAAGATACCGTTCTGAGCACCGCAATTGCGCGCGGGCTCGCCGCAGAGGGCTTCTCGTGCTGGTACTACGAGCGAGACAGCCTGCCGGGGTTGTCGTACGTCGACCAGATTCTGGAGGCGATCGCCGAGGCCTCCGCCGTAGTATTCGTCGTCTCATCGGCCTCGCTCGGCTCGCGCCAGATGGATATCGAGGTCGTGCGGGCGCACGAGACCAACAAACACCTGCTTCCCATCCTCGTTGGCCTGTCCCACGCCGAGTTTCGTGGGCGCAAGCCCAGTTGGGCGATGCTGATGGGCTCGGCGGTCAGTATCCCGTTGCATCCCGACCGTCCCGTAGAGACGGTCGCACGGCTCGCCGAAGGCCTTCGCCGGCTCGGCTTGCCGTCGGACGATCGCACTCAGGGCCGTATCCCCCGCGGACGACCTCGCAATGAATCGAAGCCTCCCGGCACCGACACCGAACCACACGGCGCCGGACCGTCGGCGCCGTTGGCGGATTCGAACTCAGCAGAAGCCGCTCCGGGAGCGACGAGGCCTTCGGCCCCATCGAGTGCGGCGATGTCCCGCGGGAAGCGGGTTACGCAGGTGGGCGTCGCGACGATCATTCTCGCGGTCGCGGTGGCGGGTTTGCTGGCATTGAGGCGAGGGCGAATCGAGGTGCCGGGGCGAAGCGCTGGACCAGGCGCGTTGCCGACAGCTCTCGGCACTCACGTTCCGCCATCCGCATCGACGTCCATCCCGACGGTCGCCTCGGCCATGTCGGTTTCGGTGGACGACGACCCTCCGCCTCCGCCTGGTCTCGATCTGTCGAAGAGTGCAGTTGGCTTCGTAGGGGAGGCAAAGTGCGCGAGCCCGGACTGTCATGGCGCCGCCATTCCCGCCGGTTTTGGCTCCGTTGCGGACACGGACGCATGGAAGTCTGCGCGCACCATCTGGGCGAACCCGAATATCGACGGGCATTCTCGCGCCTATAGAACGCTACAGACCACGGAGGCTAAGGCCATCGCTAAACGGCTCGGCCTTGATGGGACCGAGGACCGAAGGTGTCTGGTTTGTCACGCACCGTCCGCGCCAAGAGCGAGGAGGAGCACGTACAGGGTAAACGAAGGAGTCACCTGTGAGCATTGCCACGGGCCAGCAGAGATCTGGCTGCAACTTCATGCCCAACCTGGCTTCGAGGAATTGAGGGCGGAGACGTTCCGTTTCGACAATCGCGACATCCGCGCTCGAGCCGAACGTTGCAGCGCCTGTCACATTGAGATCGACCCCGCCATCGTTGCGGCTGGGCACCGGCGAATCGACATCGACGTCGTAGCCTACAGTAAGATCTGGAAGCACTGGAATGATCAACGCGAGCTGCCGGAGAAGGCATTCAGCGTCGCTCCGCTGATCTGGAGCGCCAGCCAGTTGGTAGGTTTGCGATGGGCAGCGGGAATGATCGAGCGCCGGGCGACGGCCGTCGCTGATCATTCGGAGCCTTCGGCGGCGTTTGGGGAGGCGATCCGCCAGGCCCAGGGCTACTACCTGATGGTCGATGCGATCTTCTCCGTGTTGCTTCCCGGCACTCGAGACGAGATCGCGTCGCTCTGGAACGAAATCACCGACGCGGCCGACGCGGGCAATTTCGAGAGGGCTCGCGATTCCACACGTCGTCTGCGGAAGGTGCTTGGCGCCAACGAGCAGAACATACTGGCGCGGCCTGTCGATCAGGCCGCGACCCGCAAGCTGCTGAGGTCGGTCACGTCGATCGGTGAACGCGTCGATGTTTCGCAGTGGTTTGCCGGCGTAAAGCCCTGGAGCCCCCATTTATCAAGGCACTCGAGGACCAGCGAACCGCCATGGTCTGCCGACCACGTGATTCTGGCGGTGGAGTCTCTGTGCAAACCGGCTTTCGGCGATGATTCATGCGACAGCATAGAATCGACACTGCGGAGCCTCGTCTCTGCAGCCGAAGAGTGTCAGGCCGCAAATTTCAGCGCCGAACTCGATTCCATACAACACGCGCTCTTTCACTGAAGCCATACGCCCAAGGAGACCTTGGGCGACCCGCCCAACGGCGCCTCTACCAGAGATGCCTGTTCGCGAAGGCGTGACCGGAGCCGGACTTGAGGTAGCGTTCGAAGGCGACGGCACGCTGATCGTCCTGAAAGGACACGCAGGTCACGAGCTGCCACGGCCGGTATTTGGAGGTATGGGTCGAGCGACCCGAGTTGTGCGCGCTCAGCCGAGCATCCAGATCGGACGTCAGGCCCACGTAACGGTGGTCCGGGGAGTCGATGCTCCGGATGAGGTACACATACTTCACGGGGGTTGGATACCGCGGCATTGAGATAGTTGTCAAGTATCTTCTCGCGGCCCCTCCTTCGCTGAAGCTACGGAGGGGGACCGCCCCTTTCCGGAGATACGTGACATCCTTCGCTCGCTCTCGCTGACGCTCGGCGAACTTGTTCTCCGGGATGGCTCCCTCCTTCGCTGAAGCTACGGAGGGGGGCCGCTCTTTCGTCTGCCCCGGAGATACGTGGCATCCTTGCTCGCTCCCGCTGGCGCTCGGCGAGCGCTCCTCAAGGGTGGCTCGCCATCCGTAGCTCGCCGAGCGTGGTCGTTGCTGCAC
This sequence comes from uncultured bacterium, assembly GCA_963721115.1. Classification (GTDB taxonomy): domain Bacteria; phylum Desulfobacterota; class Binatia; order HRBIN30; family CADEER01; genus CAVRIA01. Next base: position 531,245 of record CAVRIA010000004.1, on the reverse strand, counting down.
AGACCGCCCTCCTTCGCCAAGGCTACGGAGGGCATCCTTCGCTCGCTCTCGCTGACGCTCGGCGAGCGAAGGATGGAGGCGGGGGGAATTGAACCCCCGTCCGAAGGTGATCCGCTGAAGCTTCTACGTGCGTAGCACCGTGTTTTGATCTCGCCGCCGGAACTCCCGCGGGCAGGATTTCCGGAAGCCAGCTCGTGCGGTTTTCGTCCCCGACCTACGAGCGTCGGTCAGAGCTTATCCCGATTTGCGGCGCCTGCTCCGGCCCTACGGGCTCGAACCGGGCAGACGGGCTGCATTAAGCAGCCAGTGAGAAGTTATTGTCTGCGTGTAAATTTCGCAGCCTGAGATTGGCGGGCCCCAGGAACCCGTTGCACGCTACTCCAGTTTCACTCCCTCCGTCGAACCCACATCGCCCCCTCAACGACACGATATGGACATTAGCCTGGCCCTGCCGGCGCTTCAAGGACTTCACAGCAGGCTGAGGCTGAGGCTCAGGCTCAGGCTCAGGCTGAGGGGAGCTCGATCCTCAGCCCGAGCCTTTGCCTTTGCCTACGAACCCGGCGTAGCCGTGGCGGAGCCGGGTGAGTTTCAGTGAAGCTCTTGGATCAGGCAGGTTTTCATCTCGGTCATGAAGGTCGACATCGACTCCAACGCCGCAAAGGGCCACGGACCGTCCTGGGCCAACACCGAGAGGGCCATGATCATCGCGCACTTCAGGACCTCTTCCGCATTGTAACGGCCGATCGCATCCTCGAGAACCGAGTCGTGGACTTCCACCTCCATGTTGAACCGGCCGGACTCGTCACTGATGCTTCGTCGACTCATGATTGCCCCTTTTCCGGACCCGCGTAGGACGCGGATCCATTGCCTTGGAAACCCCGGTGCCCGGCCACTCGACCTCCGGCCCCGCCGCCCCCTCGCGACGAACCGTTTTCCTTGAACACCGAACCGACACTTTCACTTCACAGCAATCGGATACCACGGTGGCAAGTCGCACGTCAGTCGGGAATTTCCCCTATCGAATCTAGGGTTTTCCCCTACTACGCAGCACGCGGCTTCGCGCAGATACTGGGTGGTATTTGCCCTTGCCTGTGCCCGAGCCTCGCCATCGTCTTGAACCTGCTCGTTCTCGGCGCAGGCAAAGGCACAGGCGAGGCCAAGGCGAGGTTCCGAAAAGCGTGATCAGTTGGATGTTTCCTCGATGACGCAGGCCCTCATGCTGAGCATGAAGTCCGCCAGCAGCTCCATGAGGACGTCGGGCCAGGCGCCACCCTGGGCCAGAACGCACAAGGCGATGATGACGGCACAGCGGAGCACCTCGTCGGCCTCCCTGCGCTCGACGGCGTGGTCGAGGACGAAGCCGTGCACGTCGAGATCGCACGTGAACAGCCCCGCCGAATCGGAGATGAGCTTCTGCCCCATGTTTCCCCTCCCAAATCGAAAGTAGAGCCGCCCTTCGGGAACACCCCCGCGAGGCAATCCAACCCGCGGCTGCCTCGCGCTTCCACCTCGAGACGTTCGCGAAAGAAGCTCACCTGCAAGGCGTTAAATCGGGCCGGAAAGTGTTACGGAGCGGCAAACAAATCGGGGCGCTCTGCACTTTTGCCGGCGGCCCAGCTGGGGGTGTTGGGGTACAGGTTGTTGGGTTGTTGAGCTGCTGGTTGTCGGTGCTCAACCAGAATTCAAGGTCTCGTCCCGATTGACCGCGTCGTAGACGATGAGGGCGCCGCCCGGCGGGCAGGGCGGCGTACGCCTTGCGCGATGAGCATCTTCTTCTGCTCCAGATCCCAGTCGTGCAGGATGTGGCCCATCATCACGACGTCGGCCTTCGGCAGCGGTCGGCGAAGAAGTCGCCGGCCGCGAAACGTCAGCGCGGTCGGCACACTCCGCGCGGCTCGACGTACTCCTCGAACACCGGCGCGACCTCGGCGAGGTCGAAGCCGATGCCCTGCAGGTGCGGATTGGCCAGCGCGATCTGCACGGCCAGGTCGCCCTGCGCCGTGCCGACGTCGACGAACGTCTGGTAGTCGTTCCAGGGAAACTGGCGGGCGATCGCCATGTTGGCGCCGCGGCTGATGCCCGTCATGGCGCGCAGAAACTCGCTTCAGGCGGGCCGGATCGGCGTAGAGCGCCTCGAACGAAGTCGGCCGCCGTCCTTCGCCTCGTTCTGCGGCTCGCCGGTGCGCAGTGCCTCGGTCAGGTGGCCCCAGAAGCGGATACAGCCGGTGGTTCGCCATCTCGAGGATGCCGCCGATGTAGGACGGCTTGTGCTTGTCGAGGAAGAGATCGGTCTCGGGCGTGTTGCCGGTACGTCTCACCGTCGCGCTTCAGAAACCCGAGCGCGACCAGCGCGTCGAGGAAGTCGCGCGCCGAGCGCGGGTGCAGCCCGAGGCGGCCGCGCAGGCTCTCGAGTCCTCCGGGTGCTTCGCCAGCTCGGTGAAAAGGCCCATCTCGACGGCGCTCAGCAGCGCCTTCGAGGCCCAGAATCCGAGCCCGACGTCGAGAATCTTCTGCGGACTGAGGTCGCCTGCCATCTCTCTCTCCATGGTGGTGATCGCCTTCACTCCGCTCGGCGCGGGCGGATCAGCACCTCCTGCGCGACGGTGGCGACCTGGAAGCCCGTCCGATCGAAGATGGAGCCGATCGCCAGGCCGCGGCTGCTGAACAATCCGCGGCAGGCGAAGTCGTACAGATGCCAATCGTCGGCGCGCGCCGGATGGTGGAACCAGATCGAGTGGTCCAGGCTCGCGTTCCAGAAGCGCCGCTCCGGCGAGTCGCGCGGCGGCCGGTCGGGGTGACGGGCGACGACCCCGTCGGTCGGCAGGTCGTCGGAGAGATACGCCAGCGCGCAGGCGTTGAGGAGCGGATCGTCGCCGATCTTTTCGGTCAGGCGCATCCAGGCGCCGACGCGCCCGGGAGCGATGTCCCGGCGCAGGAAGCGGCGCTCGAAGATCGGGCTCCAGCCGTCCTGGGGAAGCTCCTCGGGCGGCGGAACGGCCGGCATCTGCTCGGTCTGCACCTCCGCCGCCGGCTCGGGCAGGTGAAACGACGCCGCCAGGTTGAGGATCGCGCCGACCGGCTGCCGGGCGACGACGCGACGCGTGAGAAAGCTGCGGCCGTTGCGGATGCGGTCGACCTCGAGCCGGATCGGCTCGGCGGCGTCTCCGAGTCGGATGAAGTAGCCGTGCAGCGAATGCACGCGGAAGGCGGGATCGACGGTGAGCGAGGCCGCGCGCAGCGCCTGGGCGATGATCTGCCCGCCGTACAGCCCGCCCCACGGGTACTGCGGCCCGGTGGCGACGAACGTGTCCGGCCCGTGCGGCTCGAGGGCCATCATGGTCAGGAAATCCATCCCGCCTGCTCTAGCACGATCCGGTCGCAGGTCGAGAAGGCTCCTCGGAAGTCGAAACAGGCTGAGGCTGAGGCTAAGGCTAAGGCTCAGGCTGAGGGCTGGTTTGCTCGATCCTCAGCCTGAGCCCGAGCCTTCGCCTTTGCCTACGAACCCGGCGCAGCCCGGGTGAGTTTCAGCCTGGAGTGGTCGCACCTGGACTCGAACCAGGGACCTCCTGCATGTGAGGCAGGCGCTCTAACCAACTGAGCTATGCGACCGTCGATGCGGGAACGTCGCTACCATAGGGGGTTGGGGCGAGGCAAGATAGGGGCAGGTTGTAGGGGCAGGTTGTTGGGTTGTTACGCTGTTGGTTGTTGGGGTTCGGATCGGAAAGGGACTCCAGCACATCGAGGCAGGTTGTTGGCTGTTGGGCTGCTAGGCTGTTGGGCTTCGAGGACTCGTACGCAGAACTCGGATCGGAGAGACTCCAGACACGTCAGCACGTCAGCACGTCAGCACGATTTTCTTTGACGCGATGCATTGACCTTATGACGCGGTGTGTTAAATTCAGACCTGGAAGGAGGTGACCCGTTATGGCACGTGTTGCGAAGAAAGAGGTTTCGTTGTTCGGCGACCTGCCGAAGCGCGTCGACAAGATGCAGGCGCGCGCCGAGAAGGCGATGGCGAAGGTGCAGAAGGACGCCGAGAAGGCCCTCAAGCGGGTCGAGACGCGAGCGGAGAAGGCGGCCGGGCGGGCGGAGAAGGCGGTTGATCGGGTTTGGAAGTCGGCTCTCGATATGATGCCGACCCGGACCCGCAAGGCCGTGAAGGATCTCGCCGGCCGCATCGAGAAGACCGCCGCCGATCTGGATCGCCGCCGCAAGAGGGCGCTGAAGCGAGCCGAGAGCCGCGGCAAGGAATTGGTGTCCGACTTGGAGGACCGCGCCACGAACGCAAGAGAGGCCGTGGCGGAACGGCTCGACATCGCGTCGCGTCATGATCTGGAGTTGCTGCATCGGCGCGTCATCAACCTGGAGCGCCGGGTGCCGCGCAAGCGGGCCAGGCACCAGGCCGCCGCGTAACGGCTCCGACCGAACGATCCGGCGCGCTGGCAAGGGCGGGCCGTCGGATCAACTGAGCACACCCCCCTTTCGCACGGCGGAAGGGACGCCCTGAGGGCGGTTGTCGCAAGGACAGCCGCCCTTTCTTTTGCTGATGTGCTGATGTGCTGACGTGCTGATGTGCTGATGTGTGGACGTGCTGACGTGCTGACGTGCTTGGGACCGGCTGGTTGGTGTGTCCGTTGGCCAACAACCAACAATCTATCCTGAAACTCGCCCGGGCTGTGCCCGGGTTCGTAGGCAAAGGCTGGGGCTCGGGCTGAGGCTGGGGATCGATCCCAAGGACCGCGCGAAGCGCGCACCGTCCTCGGCCCGAGCCCGAGCCTGGGCCTCAGCCTGTTCCGGAAGTCCGCGTGTTTCTCAGCTCGAATGATCCGGCGCAGCCCGGGGGCAACACTAACAACGAACAACCGGCGGAGGGGTTGGGCGGACGGGGCCCTTCAGGCGAGTGGGGGCCCGCCGCCGCCTTCCGTTTGCTGGCGCAGCTTGTACTTCTCGACGCGCTGCGTCGGGGTCTTCGGCAGGGAGTCGCGGAACTCCCAGAGACGCGGCACCTGGAACTTGGCCAACCGCTGCGCCGCGAAGGCGCGCAGCTCGTCCTCCGTCACCGGTCCCTTGCGGACGATGAACGCCTTGACCTCCTGGCCGAGCACGGGGTCGGGAATGCCGACCACGGCGGCCTCGGCGACGTTCGGGTGCTCGCAGAGAGTTTTCTCGATCAACACCGACGACATGTTCTCCCCGCCGCGCCGGATCACATCGCGCTTGCGGTCGACGAAGTACAGCCAGCCGTCCTCGTCGACCCAGCCGAGGTCGCCGGTGAAGAACCAGCCGTCGCGCACCGCCTCCGCCGTCTGAACGGGGTCGCGGAAGTACTCCGCCATCCGGTGCGGCGAGTGGATCGCGATCTCGCCGACCTGCCGCGTCTTCACCTCGCCGCCGTCGTCGCCGACGATGCGGATCTTCACCCCGGGTACCGGCGGGCCGGCCGAGCCCTTGCGCGGGGCGGCGCCGAGCGGCGTCATGGTCACCACGCCGGCGTCGGTCGAGCCGAAGCACTCGGCGACGTCGCGGACGCCGAAGCGCTCGATCACGCGATCGCGAATCGGCGCGCTGCCGAGGCCCAGGATGACTCGCAGCGGATTGTCGCGCTCGAGGTCGGACGGCTCCTGAGTCAGCAGGATCGCCAGGATGGTCCCGAGCGTGTAGAGAACGGTGGCCCCGCTCTCGTGCACCAGGGGCCAGAACTCCGAGGCGCGAAAGGCCTTCGGGAAAGCGACCGAGCCGCCCGCCTGCAGAGCCGTCACCACGGCACCCCACGCGTTGCCGTGAAACAGCGGCGTCACGGCGAGGATGGTGTCGGCGGCTCCGATGCCGAGGATCTCGAGGAAGTGCTTGCCAGCCGCGCCGGTGCTGCCGTGGTGGAACACGACCCCCTTCGGCTTGCCGGTGGTGCCGGACGTGTAGAGCAGCGTCGACGGATCGCCCGCTTCGAGGTGCACGCCGCAGGGCGCGTCGGAGCTGCTCGCCAGCAGAGCGTCGAGGTCCCCGGCCCCGGCCGCCTCGCCAAACGCCGCGACGACGCACGACGAGGGCCGCTCCATTTGCGGCGACAGCATGGCCGGGGCGCTGGCGGGATCGGCGACGATGACCCGCGGCTCGGCATGGGTGAGGATGTAGCCGAGCTCGGCGGCGCCCAGGGACGGGTTGACCGGGTGAAGAACGGCGCCGGCCTTGAGAGCCCCGAAGGCGGCGACCAGATATTCGACCGAGTTGCCGAGCGCCAGGGTGACGCGGTCTCCTTTGCTCACGCCGAGGGATCGAAAGGCGTGCGCGGCGCGATTGCTGAGGCGGTCGAACTCCCCGTAGGAGACGCGCCGCCCGGCGTGCAGCAGGAACGGATGATCGGCGCGCGCCGAGACGCGCTCGGCCAGGACGTCACACAACGACATGAGTCAGTACTTCCCGGAACAGGTCCGGCAACGCATCTTCATGAGCTTCCCTCCGGATGAGTCTGTCGATCTTCTCGTAGCGAGAGAATCGACTCCGACTTCCCCTTTGGAAAAGGGGGATTGAGGGGGATTTTTCTGAACGAATCCATCTCAAAATCCCCCCTGACCCCCCTTTTCCAAAGGGGGGAAACTCGACTCGAGAAAATCGACAGACTCATCCAGGGAGGTCACGCCATCGTCCCGTAGTCGCAGACGAGAACCGCGCCGTTGATCGTACGGGCCTCATCGGAGGCGAGGAAGGCAATCTGCACGGCGACGTCCTCCGGCTTCGCGAGCCGATGCGGCACGGGAGGGGAGTAGTAGGCGACCAGCTGCGGCTCGAAGTCCTGGCGCGGAACGAAGCCGGCGATCAGCGACGTCTCAACGCCCCCGGGGGCGATACAGTTGGCGCGCAGGCCGCGGCTGGCGAACTCGAGCGCGATCGAGCGGGTGAAATTGATCATGCCCGCCTTGGAAGCCGCGTAGTGGGAGCAGTAGGCCTGGCCCCTCAGCCCGGCGATCGAGGCGATATTGACGACGACCCCGCCCGGCTCGGCCGTAAGGTGACCGATCGCCGCCTTGGTGGTGTTGAAGACGCCGTTCAGGTTCACGCCGATCACGCGCTGCCACTCGCGCTCGTCGATCTCTTCCAGGCGGGCGGCGCGGCCGATACCCGCCGCGTTGATCAAAATATGCAACCCGCCGAAGGACTCCACGGTGTACTCGACCGACGCCGCGACCGATTCCATGTCCGCGACGTCGCACACACCGCCGAGGGCGTTGCCGCCGTTGCCGCGGATGGCGCCGACCGTCTCGCGGACCCCGTCGCCGTTGATGTCGACCGCGAACACCTTGGCGCCCTCGCTGGCGAACAGAGCCGCCGTCGCGCGGCCCAAACCGGAGGCGGCGCCGGTCACATAGGCAACTCGATCGGTGAAACGGGCACGGTCCATGACGGGGAAGAGATATAGGGAGTCGCGCGGGGAATGACAAACGAACGTTTGGGGATGGAGAGGGACGTGACCGGCGACGGGTGACCGGTGAGCGGGTGAGCGGGTGAGCCGGTGAGCCGGTGAGCGGGTGTGCCGGTGTGCCGGTGAGCCGGTGTGCCGGTGTAGCCGGTGTGCCGGTGAGCCGGTGAGCCGGTGAAGGAGTTGGAGCGCGGGGTTGGGCTGTGGTAGCGGGCTGGCATGCAGCCTGCCCTCTCTGGACTGCGCATGCTCGACCTGTCGCGACAGCTACCCGGGCCGTTCTGCTCGACGCTGCTGGCGGATCTGGGCATGGACGTTCTCACGATTGCCAGCCCGAACGATCCGCTCGGTACGGGTATGCCGTTGCTGGCCCGCAACAAGCGCAGCATGAAGCTGAATCTCAAGTCGCCGCGCGGGCGGGACATCTTCCTGCGCCTGGCTGCGGGAGCCGACGTCATCCTCGAGGGCTTCCGCCCCGGCGTGGCAACCCGGCTCGGCGTCGACTACGAGACCCTGCGTGCGGACAATCCCGGGCTCGTCTATTGCGCCATCACCGGCTTCGGTCAGGACGGACCCTACCGCGACAAAGTGGGTCACGACGTGAACTATCTCGGGTACGCGGGGGTCCTGAACGTCGTCGGGCCGGAAGGCGATCCGCCGGTCATTCCCGGCGTTCAGATCGCCGACATTGGCGGAGGGGCTCTGATGGCGGCGGTCGGTATTCTCTCCGCGCTGATCGCGCGCGGGTGGACCGGGCGCGGCCAGCTGGTGGACATCGCCATGACCGACGGAGCCGTCGCCTGGAACGTCTACCACGTCCTCCTGCAGCAGCGCCCGGACGCCGAGTCGCGGCGCGGCAGCGAGCAGATCACGGGGCGCTACCCGTGCTACGCGGTGTACGAGACGCGCGACGGCAGACACGTCACGGTCGGGGCGTACGAGCCGCACTTCTGGGCGGCGCTGTGCCGGCACTTCGGGCGCGAGGATCTCGTCGCGCGGCAGTGGGACGACGGCGAGTCGCGCGAGGAGACTTTCCGCTTCTTTCGCGCGGCGTTTCGCCAGAAGACGATGGCCGAGTGGCTGGCGGACCTGGGCGACCAGGACATCTGCTTCGGCCCGGTCAACAACCTCGACGAAGCGTTCGCCGATCCCCAGCTCAGACACCGTGGCATGGTGATCGAGACTCCGACCCCGAACGGCCCCCAGCGAACGGTCGGCTGTCCGATCAAGCTGAGCGAGACGCCCCCCGCATTGCGCACACCGCCGGCGGCGTTCGGGCAGCACACGGACGAGGTGCTGGGCTCGCTCGGGTTCGCGGCGGAGGAGATTGAGCGCCTGCGCGCCGAGGGAGTGGTGTGAGCGGGGTGTGCCGGTGTGCCGGTGTGCCGGTAAGCCGGTGTTGAATGTGCCAGTAGCTCACTGGCCACCGGCTCACTGTCTCACCGGCTCACTGGCTCACCGGCTCACTGGCCCACTGGCTCACCGTCTCACCGTCTCTTCACCGCCTGAGCTTGAGCGTGCCGGACTTGATCTCCTCCCGCAGCGCCCGCCCGAGAGTCCCTTCGCGGCGCCAGATGTAGCAGGAGTCGGGGTATCCGCCGGTGCCCATGATCGAGGCGCCGCGCTGGGCATCGATCGGCCAGTCCTCCGACAGGGCACCGGCGCACTGCAGAAAGGCCGGCGCCACCATGAGTAGCGCGTCGAGCAGCGGGCGATCGTTCGCCTCACTCCCCAGGCGACGCAAAAGCTCGGCGCTGACGCCCGAAAACAGTTTCAGGCCGGCCAGGTCCGAGACCGCCGCCGCGCGATCGCGCCACGGCGCCGTCGCGAGGTCATCCGGACCGCGGCGCCGTTCGGCCGCGACGGCGCCGACGAGCGCCAGCTTCGCCGCATCGGCGGTGGCCAGCAGGCGCACCTCGAGCTCGCCGGCGAAACGGTCCATCGGCCGCGCGACGGGCGGCGCCGGAGCGAGGTGCAGATCGGTCAGCTGCACCGCCATGGCCACCCGCTGCGGCTCGGGCTCGTGCCCGTCGATGATCACGTCGCGGCGGAAGAGGCGCTCGCCGGGTCGGAAGCGCCCTGCCGCGGGATCGAAGCCCGCTCGCCCTCCCAGGAACCAGGATACGGTCGAGCCCAGGAGCTGCGCCAGGGTCAGGATGTGAGAGCAGCCGCGGGGGCCGCCGATCTCGGCGACCAGACGCCGTGCATATCCGGCATCGAGAGACGTGCCGGCCAACGCGGCGACACGGTCGATCGGATCGCGGCAGCTCTCCCCGCCGCTCACCGCCGAAGCCTCGAACGCCACCGCCGGCTGCTCCGCCGAGATGCTCTCCAAGACGGCGCGCGCCGGGTCGACGATACCGTTCAGCTTCATGTGGTGAATGATCCCGGAGGACTGCAGATCGCCCGCCACGGGAACGAAGCCCCGCTTGCGGAGATCGAGAAGGTACGCCTGGACGTCCAGCTTGCCGTCGGCGCGCTGGAGGAGAGTCACGGCGAGCGCGCGACTGTGCAACGGGTGTCCCTCGACCTTCAGATGCATGGCGCCACTGTGGCCCAACCAAAAGCTCGAAGTCAAAAGTACCGCCCTTCTTCGAGGTGATCGAGGTCGAGACCGGCCGGCTCTGGTTCCGTCTCTCCTCTGCGCGAGAGAGATTCCCGATCCCCGTCGATCGCACGCCGCGCGCCTTGTCGGACTCGCAGCGTGCATGGTAACGCGAACCAAGCCATGGACGACAAGCGAAAAGGGGACGAGATGAGCGGCAGCACAGAACGCGTCGGGGTCATCGGGCTCGGAAACATCGGCGGGGCGATCGCGGCCAACCTGCTGGCCGACGGCCACGCCGTCGTCGTCTGCGATACGGACCCTGCGCGCGCGGCGGCGCTGGCAGAGCGAGGCGCGCGGACGGCTGCCGATCCGGCGGATCGTCGCCCGACAGTCCGAGATCACCTTCACGTCCCTGCCGACACCCGCGATCGTACAGACCGTGGCCGAGGCCTGGATGGGCGGAGCCGCTCCCGGCTCGATCCTGATCGATCTCTCCACCAACGCGCCGTCGACCGTCCGCGCCCTCGGCGAGCGGCTGCGCGCCGGGGGCTGTCACCTGCTGGAGGCGCCTCTCACGGGTGGCGCGCCCGGAGCGCGGGCGCGCATGCTGGTGTTCATGGCCGGCGGCGAGGCGGAGACCTTCGAGCGCTGCCGCCCGCTGCTCGACAAGCTCGGCCGGGCGACGTTTCACGTCGGCCCGCTCGGCCTCGGCAACACCGCCAAGCTGATCAACAGCCTGATGGCCTTCTCGGCCACGTGGGTCTCCCTGGAGGGATTGGCCATCGCGGCCAAGTCGGGCATCGACCTGCGCACCATGATCGACGTCATCCGCGCCGGCGGGGCGGGCAACATCTTCACCGATCGCATGGTCGAGGGCATCAACGAGCGCGGGCGCCCCACCGCGTTCGCGCTCTCCCTGGCGGCCAAGGACGCCGGTCTGCTGCTCGACGTCGCACGCGAGAACGGTGTTCCGGTCCCCGTCGCCGCCCAGGTCGCCCAGGCCTTCGTCGCCGCCGTCGGCGCTGGTCTAGGTGACCGCGACTTCACCGACATCGTCGAGCTGATCGAAAGGCAGGCGAACGTGCGGCTCAGAATCGCTCCGCCGACAAGCTGAATTCCCCTTGAGCTTTGACGACTTTTTTGCCGTGACGACTGCCCCTGCTGCCCTCTGTACCAATAACGCAGCAACCAACATCCCAACAACCTGTCATCCGAAATCGCTGGGAAAAGCTTCCCATTCGGCCCTATAGGGTTTTCCCTCGGTTTATCAGGGAAATTCCCATCTAGACAGGATAGATGCATTTCCGCTACCGTCGGTGGCGTAGGTAATGCGTCTACACCCGCAGACGCATGTTCCCCCAAAGGGCCGCCTCGCTCGTCCCAAGCGAGGCGGCCTTTCCCTGCCACGCGACACACCGAGAGATCGAGCCGTACGGAGGCGGGGTCAGGAGGGCGTTCTTGGCTGCCTCTCCTCCGTTAACGCCTGACCTGAAACTCACCCGGCTGCGCTCGGGTTCGTAGGCAGAGGCGAAGGCTCGGGCTGAGGCTGAGGATTCGCTTGCCCAAGCCTGAGCCTGAGCCTCAGCCTCAGCCTGTTCAGAAAGTTTCTCGCCGAATGATCCGGCGCAGCCCGGGGGCGACACTGACAGCCAGCTGCGGGACAGCCAGCTGTGGCTGTCAGGAGGCCAGCGCTTCGCGCTGCGGCTCCCTCTCCATCGGACGGCGCGACGTCATCGAGGCGCCGCCGACGCGGCCGGCGAACTGCGCATCGACGGGAAGGCAAACCCGGAACGTCGTCCCCTTGCCGGGCGTGCTGTCGAGAGTGATCGCGCCGCCCAGCACGTCGAGCAGCCGGCGCACGATGTAGAGGCCGAGCCCGACGCCGCCGTAGTTGCTCCCGATGGAACGATTGGCCTGGCGAAACGGCTCGAAGATGATCTTTTGCGCCTCCGGATCGATGCCGATACCGGTATCGCTGACCCGTATCTCGATCTCGGACCCGTCCGACCGCGCCTCGACGGCGACCGTGCCCTTCTCCGTGAACTTGACCGCGTTGCCGATCAGATTCTTGAGGACCATCTTGAATTTCACCGCGTCGGTGTAGATACGCGCCTGTTCCGGGCTGACGTCCCACGTCAGCTCGAGGCCGGGCTTGCGATGCCACGACTGGGTCTCGGCGTCGATCTCGGCGCACAGATCCCCGATCCTCACCTCCTGCAAAGAGAGCGGTACGCGCTTGCCCTCCAGCCGGCTGAGATCGAGTGTCGCCTCGATGAGATCCAGCAGCTCGCGGGAGCTCTTCGACATGCGACGCAGCGTGTCCCGCTGCGTCGGCGTGACGCTCCCGAAGGCTTCCTCGAGCAACAGGTCGTTGTAGCCGATGATCAGGTTCAGCGGCGTGCGCAGCTCGTGCGACATCGAGGCGACGAAATCCGACTTGAGGCGATTGGCGCTCTCCAGCTCCTCGACCAGGCGCGCGTTCGCCAGGGCCATCGACGCCAGATGGGCGATGCCACTGGCGACGCGCCTCTGTACGGAGGTCAGCTCGACCGGCTCGCGCCAGCTCGCGATCTGGATTCCGATACTCTCCTTGCCCCGCCACAACGGCACCACGACCTGCATGGCGCTGCCCAGATAGGGGCGCCATTCCGTGGGCAGGAATTCCGCCGCCGGCCCCCTCGTCTCGACGATCTCGTCGCGCTGGAGCCGCGCCAGCATGTCGGCCAGCTTGCCGCGCGGCACCGCAAGGAAGTTGGCCAGCTCTCTCTGCTCCGCGCTCAGCCCGTGCGAGGCCACCGGCACGTAGACGTCCTCTTCCGGCCGCCAGAGCAGCGTCTGGCTCGAGTCGCTCTGGATCCCCTCGGTCGTGAGCTGACAGACCCGATCGAGAATCACCGGCGTGTCGAGAGACGAGATGAGCTCCTGCCCCACCCGGGCCAGCGTCGTCGACACTGCCGCTTCCTCTTGCAGCTCCTCGGTCTTGGCCATCAACGCCGCCTCGGCCCGGCGCCGGTCCTTGTCGACCACGTCGGCGCGCCGTCGCTCGCTGCGCGTTCGATCGACCAAGTGCCCGTAGAAGGCGGCGGCGGTGAAGAGAAACGGGATGCGGATCAGCGACGGCGAGTTCCACAGCGACCAGGTGCCACCGTTCGCCATCAGGAGGTACACGTAGGCCGCACACACCGCCACCGCCCCGATGGCGATCAGACGGAGGTTCTCTCCGATCGCCGCCATCAACAGAACGAAGAAGTAGAGGAAGAAGAACTCGGTGTCGAAACGGTGGTTCTGCAGCAGCGCCAGGGTGATCCACGTGGTGTCGCCGATGATCACGGCGACGCCGAAGCTCATCGACGTCGAGTAGCGCTCCGGCAGCTGGGCGATCACCACATTCGACGCCAGCGCCGCCACCAGGAGCAGAAGGGACAGCATCGGCGGCGCTGCGAAGCCTCCCTCCACCAGGAGAAGATAGGCGGTGGCGACGATCAGGGTATAGCGAAGCAGGAGAAAGGCGCGGCTGGTCGTTGGCGTCGTCATCGGGCACGGATAGAGCAGAATCCAGGCCAACGAAGAGGGACCGGACACCATCCACGCCAAAGTGACTCGAGTCGGTAGAGAGACGATTCTGTCCGTTCTTTGAAAGTCACAGTGATAATTCCCTAACGCGGGTGGTGTGTTACCCGCCAACGGACAGAGGCGCCGAGGGAAAGCGCAGCAGACGGAGAATCCTCGCCAGGTCAAGGGTTTTCCCTTAGTACGCTGGCGAGCGTACAGGCGCCGCCCTCTTGTCAGTGAACGGGAACCCGTTACGATTCGGCCCACCGGGACCGATTCGGCACCCGCTCAGAAGCGCAACCCCACCAAGGAGGATGTCATGCTGAAGGAGTTCAAGGAGTTCGCGGTCAAGGGAAACGTCATGGACATGGCCGTCGGTATCATCATCGGGGCCGCCTTCGGCAAGATCATCGCCTCGCTGGTGGCCGACGTCATCATGCCCCCGATCGGCCTCCTCCTCGGCCATGTCGACTTCTCCAGCCTGTTCATCAACCTCTCCGGACAGAGCTACGCGTCGCTCTCGGCAGCCCAGGCGGTCGGGGCGCCGACGATCAACTACGGGATCTTCCTCAACGCGGTGATCAACTTCCTGATCGTCTCGTTCGCGGTCTTCCTGGTCGTGCACCAGTTCAGCCGCCTGAAGAAGAAGCCCGCCGCGGCGCCGGCAGAGGCGACGGCCAAGGACTGTCCGTACTGCCTGTCGGTCATCCCGATCAAGGCGACGCGCTGCGCGCACTGCACGGCGGAGCTGAAGGCGGGCTGAGGAAGGGCGTGACCGGTGACCGGGCTTGCCTATTGATTCGAGCCGTCGGTTCGACGGGGGAAGGTTGTTGAGTTGTTGGTTCTTAGTGTTGCCCCGGGCTGCGCCGGATCATTCGAGCTGAGAAACACATGGACTTTCGGAACAGGCCAAGGCTGAGGCTCAGGCTCAGGCTGGGGCTGAGGACGGTGCGCGCTTCGCGCGGTCTTTGGGTCGATCCCCAGCCTCAGCCCGAGCCGCAGCGTTTGCCTACGAACCCGGGTACAGCCCGGGCGAGTTTCAGGCTAGGGATCCAACAACCAACAACTCAACAACGAACAACCTGCCGGGACCGGCTGGGCGGATTTTGGGCAAGGCCGGTCACCGGTCACGCGGTCACGCCCCTTCTTCATCGTACGCTGCGCTCGCAGGTGAGCAGGCGCTGATAGTAGTCCCAGGTCGGGCCGCCGGCGGCGCGCAGGCGGCCGGCGAGGATGCGGTTCTCGTGCGCGCGCTGCAGCCGGCGCACCAGCGCCGCGGCGGTGCGCAGTTGGTCGTAGCGCTGCCAGAGGCGATCGAGCTTCTCGGCGGCGGCGCGGTACGCGCGGGCCTCCGGCGAGGTGCGGAGAAAGTCGCGGATCGCCGCGCGGTGCTCGGACACGGTTGCCGGGAAATCCGGGTGCCACGGGTCGTCCAACACCGGCCAGCGCCCGAGCAGGACGGCGCGCAGCGCGTCGTAGCGTGCGGCCTCCCGGCTCTCCTGAGCGGACACCCTGTCGTCGGCGGCGCGCAGCTTCTCATCGAGCTCCTCCGCCCGCTTCCGCACCGCCGCGGCACCTACCAGCCCGAGCTGCTCGCCCAGCACGCGGATGACGGCGTCGTCTTCTGGCAACGAGACCGCCCGCGACGGTCCGTCCGCCGGAGCGACCTGGCGCAGCCAGCGCTCCGAGGTCGTGTTCGGGACGTCGATCGATCGAGAGGCGATGCGGGCCCGCGTCTGCGCCTCGAGCAGAGAGACGCGGCCGTCGCCGTCGTAGTCGATCTCCGCCGCCGGCAGCGGCTGCCCGTCGCGATCCTCGCCGCGCAAAGCGTGCAAGAAGTGCACGCTGAAGCCCTCCTGCACCCGTCGGTCCGGGTTCGGGTCGCAACCGCTCGACTCCTGGTCCCACTCGGAGGCGAACAGCCCGCAGCGCGGCGTCCGCGCCGCTCCGCCCTGTGGATGCGCGCCGGCAAAGGCGAGGTCCGCAAAGCCGCCAGAGAAGCACGAGGCGATGACGAGGCGCACCTGTCGCCGCGGCGGCGCGCCGTCGAGCAGAGCGGCGAGGTTCGCCACCGAGAGGCGTGAGCCACCCCACAGATCGACCTCGTTGTCGCGCGCGGTCTCTCCCCGCTCTCCGTGCAGAGCCATGTAGACGAGCAGCGGCCCGTCCCCATCCGCCAGCGCAGTGCGCAGCGCAGCAGCCACGTCCGCACGCCCGGCCGCCCCGTCGATCGGCAGCCTGCTGCGCCGGTAGCTGGCGTCGCGGCCATCGCGCGGATCGAGCAGGTCTCCGAGCTCGCGCAGCAGCGGATCGCCGTTCGCGGTCCCGCCGAGGACTTGGACGGAGAAGGAGTCGGGACCGCCGCCGAAGAGCACGACCCCGGCCGGGCCGAAGACGCTGGCGGCGAGTGCGACGTCCTGCTCGAGAGAGACCTGACTGCTGCGCGGCTCCGCGCCGCCTCCGAGCGCGATCCAGCGCACCTTGCCGAGAGCGGGAGTATCGCGCTCCTGCGCGCGCGACCGGCGGGCGCAGCAGCCGAACGCGCCGATGGCCAGCAGCGCGCAGGCAAAGGCCGTGAAACGGGATCCGCGAGCGCGCCTCGGGGGTGGCGCGGTCTCCGACCGCATCCGCCGACGCGAGGAAGGCGCCCGGAAGCCGCGTTCCACCCGTGGCGGGCTGCCTCTCTGCTCGTGTTTCATGGCTTCCTTCGACGGACGAGTACGGGCACTTAGCGCGGTCGCGCGCGCAGGGAAAGAGCGCTACGTTGCGCGCTCTCCGATCGGGACGGAAAGGAGGGAGCACGGCATGAGCGACCTGGAGAGTCGGGTGGAGAGGCTGGAGCAGCGCGTACGGACACTGGAGGACGAGCTGGCCATTCACCGGCTGATCAACCGCTACGGGCTGGCGGTGGACACCGGCGACGCCGCCCGGAGCGGCGCCGTGTTCGCCCCGGAGGCGGTGTACGACGTCGACGTGCGCCTGATGGAGGGGCGCGCCGCCGTGGAGGACATGGTGCGCAGCGAGCACCACCAAAAAATGGTGGGCCACTGCGCCCACCAGATGGGGCCCCTGATCGTGCGGCCGAACGGCGACCGCGCCGTGGCGCTGGGCTACTCGCGCGTCTACCTGCGGGACGACGGCGGCATCGAAGTATACCGCGTCAGCTTCAATCGCTGGGACCTGGAGCGCCGCCAGGGCGCGTGGACCATCGTGCACCGGCGCACCCGCCTCCTCGGCCACGACGAGGGGAAGGAGATCTTCGCCGCCGGCCTGGCGGAGGTGTGACGGGAAGTGTTGGCGTGCTGGAGTGTTCGGGTAGAGGGGCGTGACCGGTGAAGAAAAGCAGGGCAGGCGGGCGGAGGACGGCGCTCCCGTCAGCCGAGCACCTCGTCCACCAGGCGATCGAGATCGGCGATCAGCTCGTCGATGTTGCGGGCGTGGCGCAGGTGCAGCAGGAGGTGGTCGACGCCGGCGCCGGCGTAGGCCGCGATGTCGTCGCGGATCTTCCCGGGGGGCCCACAAAGCTCGCCGGAGGCGGACGCGCGGTCACCGTCGAGGACGCGGACGGTGTGGCGCAGGCTGACCGTCACCGCGGCGGGGTCGCGGCCCGCCGCGGCGCTGGCCTCCCGCAGCAGCGCCCCCTTGGCGGCGATCTCCGCCGGCGACAGGTCGATCGGATGCCACCCGTCGCCGAGCCGCGCGGCGCGCTCGATGGCGCGGCGGCTGTTGCCGCCGATCCAGATGGGCGGATGCGGCTTCTGGTGCGGCCGCGGGCCGCCCCGCACTGCTGGGGCGCGATATGTCGGTCCCGCAAAGTTCACCACTTCCTGCGTCCACACGGCCTTGCAGATGCCGAGGTACTCGTCGGTGGCGGCACCGCGCCCCTCGAAGGGAGCGTGCAGACACTCGAACTCCTCGCGCAGCCAGCCGGCGCCGCAGCCGAAGATGACACGGCCGCCGGAGAGCGCATCGAGGCTCGCGACCGTCTTGGCCGTGGCGACGGGGTTGCGGATCGGCAGCACGTAGACGCTGACGCCGAGGCGGATGCGGGTCGTGGCGCCGGCCAGGAAGGCCAGGACGGTGAGCGAGTCGTAGAAGTGCTCGAGCTGTCGCAGGTTCGCCGGCGCCGGCCGCACGGCGCGGTCGTACGGGTAGATCGACCCGACCCGGTCGGGCACCGCGACGTGATCCGCCACGAAGATCGAGTCGAGGCCGCGCCTCTCGGCGTAGTGCGCGACGCGCAGGAGGTTCTCCGGGGTCGCCAGCGGACCGTAGTTGGGAGCGGCCAGACCGTAGAGCACGCGCCATGAAAGCACGGAGGCGCGCGGCGCGACAGGGTCGGAGGGCGATCGGCGGCCGGTGCTTCGGGCATTCCGCGCCCAGGAGATCCCGATTTTTCGACCGCACGGCCCGATCCGCCGAGTTGATCGCACCGGCCGCTTTGCGTACAAGGCGTCCCGGCAAGATTCGGCGGCCCCTGCCGGCGCCGTTCTCACCGGTGCGGGAGCGGCAGCCATCGGGCTCCGGGAGAGGAGTACAGTGAAGCCGGACTTCGAGGTCGGGATCATCGGTGGCGGCCCGGGCGGCGCGGCTGCGGCGGCTTATCTGGCCAAGGCGGGGATCTCGTGCGTCGTGTTCGAGCGCGAGGTCTTCCCGCGCCCGCACGTCGGCGAATCGCTGGTGCCGGCCAGCACGCGCGTGTTCCGCGATCTCGGCCTCATCGAACGCCTGGAAGGAGCCGGCTTCGTCCGCAAGTACGGAGCCGCGTGGACGAGCGCCGCCAGGCCCGTCTACAGCCACGACTTCAGCGATCTGCCGGAAGACTACCAGGCGTCGATCCGCTTTCAGGAACGGCAGCAACCGGGCGTCGACCGCCCCTACACGTACCACGTCGACCGCGGCGCGTTCGATCTCCTGCTCCTCCGCCATGCGCAGAGCCTCGGCGCCGAGGTACGCGAGGACGTCGCGGTCGGTCGCGTCGACCTCGACGATCCGGCGCTGCCGGTCATCCATGCACGTCGACGCGCGCAGAGCTTCGCAACCAGAGTTCGTGTCGTGCTCGACGCCAGCGGCCGCCGCACGCTTCTCGGCTCGCAGCTCCGCCTCAAGGTGACGGACCCGATGTTCGACCAATACGCCCTGCACTCCTGGTTTTCCGATGTCGAGCGCCCGTGCGACGACAGGTCGGGCCACCTCTTCGTCCACTTCGTTCCGCTGACCAACACATGGATCTGGCAGATTCCGATCAGTGACGAGATCACCAGCATCGGTCTGGTGACGCAGAAGAAGAGTTTCGCCAAGGCGCGACTTTCGCGCCAGCAGTTCTTCTGGCAGACCGCCGCCACCCGGCCCGAGCTGCTCGACAAGCTGCGCCGCGCCCGCCAGGTGCGTCCGTGGACCGAAGAGGCGGACTACAGCTACGCGATGTCGCGAATCTGCGGCGACGGGTGGGCGCTGATCGGCGACGCGGCACGCTTCGTCGACCCGATCTTCGCCAGCGGCGTCAGCATCGCCCTCAACAGCGCGCGCCTGGTCACCACCGACATCCGCCGCGCCCTCGAGCGCTCCGGAGAGGTCCGGCATCGGGACTTCGAGGAGTTCGAGACGCTCACCCGGCGAGGCATGAACAACTGGTACCGGTTCGTCTCTTTGTATTACCGGCTCAACATCCTCTTCACGTACTTCATCTCCGAGCCCGAGTATCGCTTGCAGGTCCTGCAGCTCCTGCAGGGGGACGTGTACGACGAGGACGAGCCGCCGGTGCTGGAAGAGATGCGCCGCCTGGCCAAGCGGGTGGAGGACGACCACCGCCACCCGTGGCATGCGCTTCTCGGCGACCTGAGCGCCGAGGCCTTCCGAGCGGCGTTCTGAGCCGTCGCGCTCGGTCGGTCGAAAACGGACGGCTGTTCGGTAACGCCCCCCGAGCAGCGCCAGAATTCATTCGGGCCGGGGAAACTTTCGCAACAGGCTGAGGCTGAGGCTCGGGCTGAGGCAAAGGACGGTGCGCGCTTCGCGCGATCTTTCGGGTCGATCCTCAGCCTGAGCCCGAGCCTCTGCCCCTGCCTACGAACCCGGGCGCGGCCCGGGCGAGTTTCACAGGCCGAGAGCCCGGGCGATGATGTTGCGCTGGATCTCGGAAGTGCCCGAGTAGAGGGTACCGGCGACCGCGTCGCGCAGCTCGCGCTCGTAGGGAAGCGCGGTGGTGTACCCGTAGCCGCCGTGGATCTGGATGGCGTCGAGGCTGGACTGAACGAACGCCTCCGACACGTGCAGCTTCGCCATCGCCGCCTCCGCCTCGGCGTCCAGGCCCCGATCCTTTCGCCAGGCGACCTGGTACAGCAACACCCGCGACGTCTCCAGCCGCAGCTTCATGTCGACGATGCGGTTGGCGACCGACTGGAACTTGCCGATCGCCTGCCCGAATTGCTTGCGCCGCTGCGCGTGCGCCACGCACTCCTCGAGCTGCCGCTGCATCGCGCCGAGACAGCCCGCCAGGATGCAACCGCGCTCCCACTCCATGGAGGAGGCAAACACGTCGGCGCCCCGCCCTTCCCGCCCGAGGCGGTTCTCCGCCGGAACGCGCGCGTTGCGAAAGACGACCTCCGCCAACGGCGAGGTCGCGAGACCCATCTTCTCGACGATCTTGCCGACCTCGACTCCCGGCGTGGCGCGCTCGACCAGAAAGGCACAGACCCCGAGAGCGCCGCCGCCGGGGCGAATGGTCGCGTAGACGACGAAGAGATCGGCGATCGGCGCGTTGGTGACGAAGCTCTTGGCGCCGTCGAGCACGTAGACCTCGCCGTCGCGAACCGCCCGGGTGCGCAGGGCGAAGACGTCCGACCCCGCCTCGCTCTCCGTCGCCGCGTTGGCGCCGATCAGCTCGCCGCCGCACAGGCGCGGGAGGTAGCGGCGCTTCTGCTCCTCGGTACCGTGCACGAGGATCGGCACGACGCAGGTCCACAGGTGGGCACCGATCGAGAAGAGCAGACCCCGGTCGCGGCACGCGTACCCGAGGCCCTCCATCACCGCCACGGTGGATGTCAGATCGGCGCCGCGGCCGCCGTACGTCTCCGGAACCGGCAGACCGAGCAGACCGAAGTCGGCGCAGCGGCGCCAGATCTCGCGCGGGAAGGTTCCCGCCCCTTCGGCGGCGGCGGGGTCGTGGTCGAGCGCCTTGCGGGCGAAGTCGATCGCCGCCGTCTTGAGCGCTTCCTGCTGGGAGCTCAGGCCGAAGTCCATTCCGCGAACCCGCTCAGGGCATCTCGGCGAGACGGCGATAGTCGATCTTGTCCGTCGCCGTCCTCGGCAGCGACGTCTCGAAGCAGAACACGTCCGGAACCATGTAGGTGGGAAGATTCTCGGCGCAGAAGCGTTTCAACGCGATGATCGACAGGCGCTGCTCGCAGCCGAGGACGGCCTTGATCCGCACCCCGGACTCTTCGTCCGGCAACGCCACCACGCCGGCCTCGCGGACCGCCGGATGCTGCTGGAGGCAGGCCTCGATCTCGTCCAGCTCGACACGGTAGCCGCGCCGCTTCACCAGGCGATCGCGACGGCCCAGGAAGATGAGATTGCCGTCGCCGTCCTCGCGCACCATGTCTCCCGTCCGGTACCAGCGCTCGCTTCCCTCCAACCGCAGGAAGGCACGCGCACTCTGCTCGGGAAGATTCCAGTACCCCGGCATCACGCCGGGACCGCTCACGCAGAGCTCTCCGCTCGATCCCGGCGCGACCCGCTCTCCGCGCTCGTCGATCGACCGCGACGCGCGCGTGTGCGCAGGCGCGGCCGATCGGAAACGGCTCGCGGCGCTCGGCGGGGATGCGCTCGGGCAGCTCGTAGAAGGTGCAGACGTTGGTCTCGGTGGGGCCGTAGAGGTTGAAGTAGCGCGGCCGCGGCAGGATCTCTTTCAACGCCCGCAGCGGAGCGACCGGAAACACCTCGCCGGCGAAGAGGATGAGACGCAGCGCCGAGCAGTCGTGGAGTGAGAGCTCGCCGTAGCGGACCAGTAGGCGGAGGACGGACGGCACGGAGTACCACACGGTGATGCGCTCCGCCGCGATCGCCTCCGCCAGCCGGCCCGGCTCCTTCCCCACTCGTTCCCCAAAGAGAACCAGCCTGCCGCCGTGCTTGATCGCAAGGTAGAGGTCGAGGACGGAGAGATCGAAGTGGAACGGCGCGTGCGAGGAGAAGCAGTCGTCCGCACGCGGCTCGAAGGTACGCGAGCACCAGTCGAGAAAGCTCGTGGCATTGCGGTGTGACAGCACGACGCCCTTCGGCGTTCCGGTCGAGCCCGAGGTATAGAGCAGATAGGCGATTGCCTCCGGGTCGCCGCGGGCGGACGTTCCGGGCGAGCCGCCCGCCCTCGCTTCGCGGCTCAAGGCGGCGCGCAGGCCGTCGCCACCCCCAACCCGATCGAGCGCCAGCAGCCGCGGCCCCTCCCCTGCGGCCGCCAATCCGCTTCGCAGCGGTTGGAGCTGCTCGTCCGCGGCGACCACCGCCCGAACCGCGCCGTCCCGCAGGATGCTGGCGTTGCGCGCGGCGGGGGCGTCGGGATCGAGTGGGAGGTACGCGGCGCCGCACGCGAGGGCGCCGAAGATCGCGGCGACGGCGTCGATGGACTTCGGCAGACAGAGTCCGACGCGATCGCCGGGGCCGACGCCCAACTGCCGCAGGTGGTCCCGCGTCCGGCCGGCGAGTGCGGCCAGGTCGCCGTACGAGATCGACCCGCCGCCCGCCTCCGTCACCGCCGTGCGCTGCGGCCAGCGGCGCGCCGACTGCTCGAGAAGGTCGTGGAGAGGGCCCGATTGCGGCATCGCCCGCCTACATCTTCGACAGGACGAGGTCCGCGATCTGCGCGATCGAGTCCATGTGCTGCCGGTCGGCCTCGTGCGCCTGCAGCTCGATGCCGTAGCGCTTCTCCAGGAAGTCGACGAGCTTCAGCGTCGCCAGAGAGTCCAGAACGCGACCGCTGATCAGCGGCGTCGATTCGGTCAGCTCGTTCGGATCCTCACCGGGCAGAAAGCGGTCGAGGATGTACCTCTTCACCGCCTCCCCGATCTCCTCCCTGGTCGTGCCCCGCGCCGGATCGCTCACTGTCCTATCTCCCCGACTCTTCGCCTGCGCCGTCGGCCATTCGCGACAGCAGTCCCTTCTTCCCGCGCAGCTTCGCGAACAGGCCGTCGGCAATCAAGCGGTGGCCGGCTGCGTTCGGGTGCTTGTCCCATTCGGCGACGCGCAGCTTGGCGGGATCACGGCCCTCGTAGACGCCGGACAGATCGACGATCTCGAAGCCCTCTCTTCTGGCGACGCGCGTGATTCGAGGCGCTCTGCGCCGCCTCGACGCCTGCAGCTTCGGAACATAGACCAGAACCGGCACGGCCCCGTTCTCGGCGCAGCGATGCGCCATGCGGCGGAGCAGCCACCTCGTCAGCTGCGGCCAGCGGCCGCGCAGGCCTTTCGCCAGCACCGGCTCGGACACGCCCGCGGCGAACCCGGCCCCGGCGAGCAGCTCGCGCAGCTCGGGATCCGGAGCCTCGATGCCGGCAGCGGCCAGGCGCGCCAGGTGCGCCAGCCCGAAGTGGAACCCGTCGCCGTGGACGACGTAGAACACCGCGTCGGGCTCGAACCGGAACACCTTTCGCTCGACGACCATCAGGTTCTGCAGAGGCGAGTAGCCCCCGACGCCGAAGTTGAGCACCTCGTACGCCGGCTCCCCGGCGGCGCGTTCCCGATTCAGCCGCTCCTCCAGAACGTTCTCGAAGGTCTCCGCGTCGGCAACGCCGTTCCCCATCACGTACGAGCTGCCGACCACCGCGATCCGGTAGGTGTGCGCGGGCTTGTGAAGGGCATAGTCGCGGTCGCGCATACCCCAGCGGTCGACGTGAAGCGGAGCGCCGTGGAACTCGATCGACGCCGACGGCCGCAGCTCGTACTCGAGGAAGTCCCCCGTCGACCGCCCCGCCGAGGTCTCCCGCACGGGAATCCAGCTCGCCGGCTTGCCGGCGCGCAGCTTCGCCAGGGGCGAGTCGACGCGATCGGAGTTCATGATGTCCTCGTAGTAGCTGCGCTGCAGCTTCCCCTCGTCGAGGCGGTTCAGGTGATCGGTGCGCAACGAGTGGACGACGCGCGACACGGCCGGCCCGAAGCGCCGGTAGACGCTCGGAGCGGTCGCCGCCGACAGGCCGACGAGCAGCGCCGTGGTGACGAGGGCGGCCTGCCAGAACCCGAGGTTCTGCAGCCGAACGCGCGGCATGGTCCACAATGACGATCCGAGTGCCAAGCCCCCGACCACGGCGGCGATCGGCAGCGACGGCAAGGGCGAGGGGCCGATCGCGGCCGCGCGCATCCCTCCACCGCCGCGCCAGAGGGCCGGCCAGAGCGCCAGCCACTGATCGAACGACTCGCAGGTCCACAAGGACCAGAGCGTGCAGACGAGGAGGAACGTGGCCGCGGTTTGCAGCACTCGCGCCAGCGGGCGAGGCAGAAGGCGCGATCCGCCACCCGATCGCCGCTCGCTGCGGGCGTCGTCGTAGAGGGTGTTGCCGATCATGAACGCGCCGATCATCGCCCAGAACGCCCCGTCCTGCCACGTGACGGGGAAGGTCCCGGCGATCCAGAAGTACTGGTACGAGTGCAGAACCCACGTCATCGAGACGACGACGAGCGTCGACAGCACCAGCGCCCGCGCGGTGCCACCGCGGCGCAGCCGAAAGAACGCGGGGTAGAAGAAGATCTTCTGCATGAAGTCCTTCCAGTAGATGTTCACCCGCCGCCACAGATCGTTCACGCCGGACGAGAAGAAGTAGAGGTGATGGGTCTCCGGCAGCTCGAAGCCGAACAGGCGCAGCATCCCGGCGATGATGTGAAAGGTGCCGGAGACGCGCAGATAGAGGGCGAAGTTGCAGACGAGGAAGCGCAGCAGGTCCCAGCGGGTCGCCACCTCGGACGGGTCGAGCACGCCGTAGTGGTAGACCGCACGGTAGAGCAGCAGGTGCAGAATGCCGCGCAGCATCCACCAGATGCCGACCTGCTGAACGCGGTGGCGATCGTCGGCTCGGTAGCTGTCGCGGAAGGTCGTGTAGTCCACGACCGGGAACAGGGGAAAGCAGACGTTGGGAAGCAGGAAGAAGTACGACAGCCTGTACCACGGCGAGATCGGCTCTTGCTCGTGACGGATCTCGTACAGGTAGAGGACCATGCGGAACATGAACATGGAGCCGAGGATCGGCCACACGGCCGCGGCCACCGGCGCATCGGCCCAGGCGACGCGCAGGGCGGCGAGTCCCGCCCCCGCCGCCGCGACGAGAGCGACGCGCCAGCGATGCGAGAGAGGAAGATGGCACATCCCGATGAGCGCCGTTCCGATTCCCAGCAGCCACGCCGCCGGCGCCGGCCCGAGCACCGCGACGATCCCGACCAGCGACACCGCCAGGAAGCAGAGGAGGCGATGGCGCGCCGGCAGAGCCTCCTGGACGATGAAGCCGGCCAGCGCGACGAGACAGAGGCGAAGAAACGGCTCGCCCTCGATGGCGAAGCCGCGGACGACCAGCGCCACCAGCGCCACCTGCACGGACAGGACGGCGATCTTCGCCAGGCGCCGAACGCGCGCGCTCGGCTGAACGCGGAGCGCCGCCCCCTCCGACAGATACGCTCGCGTTGCGGCCAGATCGTCCCCCATCCGCCTCACAACGCCAAGCCCCTATCACGCGGCGCGGCGCGATGTCACGGTCCCGTCCGGACACATCCCGCGAGACCGGCGTTTGCCCTCCGGGTATCTTCTGATTCGATACTTGTAGGCATTTTGATAGATTCGTGCAATAGATTTCTCGCGGCGCCGGCAATGGGTGGCGCCCCCTTTGCACATGAACGTCGTCCTGCTGGTCGTCGATTCGATGCGCGCGCGCTCCCTCGCTTCGTGCGGGGGTTGCGGCGCTCGCACTCCCTTTCTCGACCGCCTGAGCGGCGAGACGACCTTCTTTCGCCGCGCCTATGCCACGGAGTGCTGGACGCTGCCGACCCACGCCAGCATCTTCACGGGCCTCCTCCCCTCCCAGCACGGGGCGCGCTTCGGGCACATGGCCTATGCCGGCGCCGCGCCGACCGTCGCGGAGCTGCTGTCCGCGGCGGGATACGAGACCGAGAGCGTCACGCGCAACTTCATGTTCGACGGCTCCATCCCCGGCCTCATGCGCGGCTTTCGGCACCGCGCGCAACCGATGTCGGAGGCCGGCGCCTGGAATCCCTTCGCGCTCTTCCTCGCCGCCGCCAAGCCGCGCTTCCGGCGCCACGTCCGCAGCACGGGGTTCTTTCACCCCGCCCAGCAGCAGAGCCGCCGCTTCCTGTCGACGTTCGCGCGCGCCCTGATGCCCGCCGACCGCCTGGCGCTCGGCCACGTCCTCGGCCGCATGCGGCAGCACCGGAGCTCCGGAACGCCCTACTTCCTGTTCGCCAACCTGTACGACGTCCACGCCCCCTACCCTCCCACGCCGGGCTCGATCCTGCGCCCGTTTCGAACCCCGCGCGGCTGCGTCGAGAACCTGCTCTTCCCGTGGGCCATGTCGCGTCTCGGCTCGCACACCTACCTGAAGCCCGGCTTTCGACTCTCCGAGATCAACCGCCGGCTGCTGCTCGGCCGCTACCACCGCGCCATCGAGCTGATGGACGAGAAGCTGTGCGACTTCTACGAGGCGGCGCGTGCGGACGGGCTGCTCGACGACGCGGTGCTGATCGTCACCAGCGACCACGGCGAGGCCTTCGGCGAGCACGATCTCTACCTGCACGACGCCTCCGTCTACGACACCCACCTGCACGTGCCGCTGTGGATCCACCACCCGGGGCGGGACGCCGGGGTGGTGGACGACGTGGTCAGCACGCGCGATCTGTTCGGTCTGATCCGGGCCATCGGCGGGGGCGGTGATCTCGGCGGCACGATCCTCGACGCCGGCTGGCGCGCCGAGCATCCGATCGCGCTGGCCGAGCACTTCCACTACCCGCACCTGGCCGACATGCAGCCGCGCTATCGGCAGAACGTCACGGCGGCGATCGCCGGCGAGCACCAAGCTGCTCGTGCGCCGCGAGGGGCCGGCACTCTACGACCTCGGCGAGGATCCCGGCGAGGGCGTGCCGGCGCCGGCGGCGGTCGACGAGTTCGAAGCGCAATGCCGCCGCCAGGGCCTCCCCTCTACCGCCATCATCGCGGCGACCCAGCACCTGCGCGATTGGGAGTGCGAGCCGGCGGCGCGCTGACCGCGCCTCAGGCCGCCATGGGATCCTCTCTTCTCAGGCTCTCATCCAGCGCGGCAGGAAGACGTCCTCGACCTGCTGGTAGACCACCCGCACCGGCTCGCCGATGCGGATCGTCGACGGGTCGATCTCGTTGATGGCGCCCTGCGGCGAGGCGACCAGGTTGCCCACCAGACGGAGCGTCGGGTCCTCCTCCAGCGCCACCGTGATCACGTTGTACGGCGCCAGCTCGGCGTACGCCGGCAGCAGGGGCGGATGGGCGACGACATAGGACCAGATGGTTCCGCGCCCGGACAGCGGCTCCCACTCGTGGCGCAGCGAGCGGCAGGCGAAGCACATCGGCCGCGGCGGCAGCCGGCGCCGCCCGCACTCGGCGCATTTCTGCACCAGAAGCTCGCCGCGCGCGGTGCCCTGCCAGAAGGGCTGGCCGTCCGGGTCTTCCGGGTCGGGCAGTACGAATCCCGTCGCCATCGCTCTACCTCCGCAGCAGCAGCGCGCTCGTCGGCACGCCCTCGCCGCTGGTCACCAGGCAGCACTCCGCGCCCTCGACCTGACAGACCGAGGTGCCGCGCATCTGGCGGGCGCCCTCGAGCACGAGATTGAAGCCGTGCACGTAGGCCTCCGACATGCCGCCGCCGGAGGTGTTGGTCGGCAGCCGCCCGCCGGGCCACTCCAGGCTGCCTCCCTCGGTGAACGCCGCCCCCTCGCCGCGGCCGCAGAAGCCGTAGCCCTCCAGGGAAAGCGGGATGAGCGGGCTGAAAGCGTCGTAGAGCTGCGCCACCGGAACGTCTGCGGGTTGGAAGTCGCTGTGCTCCCACAGCAGCCGCGCGCACGTCCAGGACGGTCCCAGCAGCGGATCGTCGCAGAAGTAGTTGGTCATCACCTGGTGCTGGCGCGGGATGCTCTGCGCGAACGCGTGGATGTAGGCCGGCTTCTGCTTCAGGTCGCGGGCGCGCTCGGCCGACGTGATCACCACGGCCAGCGCGCCGTCCGTCTCCAGGCAGTTGTCGAACAGGCACAGCGGCTCCGAGATCCAGCGCGCCTGCATGTACTGCTCGCGCGTCAGCTTCTTCTCGTACATCGTCGCGCGCGGGTTGCGGTTGGCGTGCTTGCGGAACGCCAGGGCGACGTTGGCCAGGTGGTCGCGCGTGGCGCCGAACTCGTGCATGTAGCGGCGCGCCAGCATGGCGATCTCGTCGACCGGCCGCAGCAGGCCGAACGGCCGCGACCACTGCGTCGCCCCTTCGAGGCGCTGGCCGACCTGCGCCCAGGGGCGGCTCGCCTTGGCGGCGCGCTTGCGCGCCCGCCAGGCCACCGCCACCTCGCACTGCCCGGTGGCGACGGCCATCGCGGCGTGGCCGACGGTGGCGCAGCCGGCGCCGCCGCCGTAGCCGATCTGCGAAAAGAAGGTGACGTCGCCGAGGCCGACGTTGCGCGCCACCTCCACCTCGCGCCCGTTCTCCATCGAGAACATCGCCAGGCCGTCGACGTCCTGTGGACGCAGGCCGGCGTCGTCGATCGCCGCCGAGATCGCCTGGCAGGCGAGCGACAGCTCGCTGTCCTCCAGGCCCTTGGCGAACGCCGTCTGCCCGAGCCCCACGATCGCCGTGCGATCCTTGATCGTCTGCACCATCGACCGCCTGTCGTCGCGCGAAGCGAGGGAACTGTCAAGGTGCAGGGTGTTAAGGGGCTAGGGGGTTGGCTGTTAGGGTCGTGATCCCTAACCCCCTAACAGCGTGTCTCTCTCCCCACAGCGCGTCTCGCAGGCCGGAGGCGCGTTCGATGGGCCGGGCGATGGCCTGGGCGACGACGTCGCGCGTCGCGTACACCGTCACCCGGCGGCGGGCGCGCGTGACCGCCGTGTACAGCAGCTCGCGCGAGACGACGGGCGAGAGGCGCTCCGGAAGCAGCACCGCCACCTCGTCGAACTCCGAGCCCTGGCTCTTGTGCACGCTCATGGCGAAGACGGTCTCGTGCGGCGGCAGCCGCGACGGCGACAGGCGGCGCGGCGACCCTTTCGAGGAGAGGAACACCGCCACCCGGCCCCCTTCTCGGCCGCTCGTTGGCCACGATCAGGCCGACGTCGCCGTTGAAGAGCCCGACCTGGTAGTCGTTGCGCGTGACCATGATCGGCCGGCCGGCGTAGGTCGGGCCGTCGATCCGCACGATCCCCTCTTCGACGAGCGCCCGTTCGATCCGGTCGTTGGTCGTCTCGACGCCGTGCGCGCCGCGCCGATGCGCGCAGAGAACGCGGAAACGCTCGAGCGAGCGGCAGGCGCTGTTCCTCGCTGCCGCCACCCGCCGCCGCGGCGAAGCCGCGCAGGGCCGCGCGGCGCAGCTCGTCGCCGAGGGCGCCGTCCGGCGCCGGCTCGCGGCGCGACACGCCGGACGCGCCGCCGGATTCGAGAATGGCCGAGCGCCGCCTCCGGGTCGCCGCGATTGATCGCGGCGGCCAGGGCCCCGATGCCGCTCGCCTTCTCGTAGCGATAGCTGCGGGTCAGCTCGACGATGCAGTCCCAGATCCCGGTCTCGGGCGGCGCCTGGGGGTCGAGCGGCAGGTCGTCGCCCGAGATCTGCGCCGCGCTGTCGACGAAGGCGCGCGAGTAGGAGCGCGGCGCGCCGGTGTTGCAGATGTCGCCGAGAACGGCCCCCGCCTCGACCGACGCGAGCTGGTCCTTGTCGCCGAGGAGAACGAGACGGGCGTGCGCCGGCACCGCGTCGACCAGTCGGGTCATCAGCGCCAGGTCGACCATCGACGCCTCGTCCACGAGCACGATGTCGGTGGCGAGCGGGTTGTCGGCGTTGTGGCGGAAGCGCGTGGCGCGGTCGCGGTACGCGCCGAGACAGCGGTGAATCGTCGCCGCCTCTTCGGGAATCGCCTCTTTGACCCGATCGGAGCAGTCGAGCGTCGCCTTGGCGCTTCGAATCGACTCCACCAGCCGCGCCGCGGCCTTTCCCGTCGGCGCCACCAGCGTCACGCGGAGCGGGCGCCGGCCGCTGCGCTGGCAGAGCTCGGTGAGCAGGGCGAGGATCTTCACGACCGTGTACGTCTTGCCCGTGCCGGGGCCCCCGGAGATGACGCAGAGCTTGCGCCGCACCGCCGTGAGCGCCGCCAGGCGCTGCCAGTCCGGCTCGGCCGATCCCGGGCCCGAGAACAATCGCTGCAGGACCTCGCGCAGCAGGGCCGGATCGGACGACTCGTCGAGCGCCGCGGCGCGCGCCCGGATCGCCTCCGCCAGCCGCCGCTCGTACTCCCAGTAGCGCCGCAGGTACAACCGCCCGGCGGCGTCGAGCACGAGCGGCGCGACGCCGCCGGCGCCGCCGACCAGCGGGCTCTCGCGCAGCGCCGCCAGCCACGCCGCGGCGTCCGGCCACGACAGCCCCACCACGGGCACCCCGCTCTCGTCCGCCAGCACCGGCCCCTCGGCCAGGCGCCGCAGATCCAGGCACACGTGCCCGTTGCCCACGTCGCGGCTCGCCAGCGCCGCCGCCAGCTCGATCTCCGGCCGCGCGTCCCCGGCGAGCCGCGCCATGGCCCGCCCGAAATGCTCGTCGAGAGGCGACAGAGCTCCCGCCTCCCGCAGATCGCGCAGGGCGGGCGTCACGTCCGCTCCTCCACGTCGGCGCCGGCGGCGAGCAGCGCGGAGAGGTCCTCGATCAGGGCGCGCGGCGGAACGTCGCGAAACACGCCGCAGCCGAAGGGATGGGCGGGGGCCATGCCGCGCAGGAAGAGGTAGTACACGCCGCCGAAGTCGCGCTCGTAGTCGTAGCCGGCGAGCCGCAGGGAGAGATGGCGATGCAGCGCCACGGCGTAGAGGTGGTACTGCAGGAAGTAGTGGTGGCGCGCCATCGCGTCGACCAACCGATCGGCGCCGTAGTCGCGCGGCCGCGCGCCGAGCAGGTTCGACTTGTAGTCGACCAGATACCAGCGCCCGCCGTGCTCGAAGACCAGGTCGATGAAGCCGGTCAGGAAGCCGGCCAGCGGGGCGAAGCCGAGGCCGCGCAGGCGCTGCGCGTACTGCGGCGGCAGCGGCGGTCGCCCGTGCCGGGCAAAGACATCCGCCAGCGCGCGGCTGGTCAACCGGCCGCTTCCCCTCGGCGCTGACCGGAAAGGTGAACTGCAGCTCGCTCAGCCGCCGCTGCTTCTCGACCAGCCGCAGGCGCAGCGGCTCCGCGGCGGCGTCGAGGGGCGTGTCGAGGACATCCGTCACGGCGCGCCGCAGCGGCTCGGCCCAGACGGGATCCATCCCGTAGCGGCGCAGCGCCGCTGTCGACCGCGGAGGCGAGCACCTCGCCCTCGGCGGCGGGAAAATCGAGGTGCTCGAGGAGCTCGTGCACCATCTGCCCCGGCCGCGCTCCCGAGGGCAGCTCGTGCAGGACCACGGCGCGCTCCGCCGCGGCGCCGCGCGCCCTCCGCGATCTCCTCCTCGATCTCGTCGCGATCGCGTCCCTCCTCGGCCGGGCGACTGATCCCTCCGGACGCCGCGAGCCGCGAGAAGCTCGACGTTCTCCACGTCAGCTCCACCTTGCGGCTGGCGACGCGGCAGCTCAGCTCGCCGGCGTTCGGCGCCCTCCCCCCCGTCCAGATCGGCCCCGGCTCGTCCGCCAGCAGCTCGACCTCGACGCTCCCCCCGGAGCGCTCGACCAGTGCCTGCAGCTCGGCGCGCATCGCCTCGTCGTCGAGCGAGCCGACGTGCTCCTTCGCGGCCGTCTCGGCGCTCTCCCCCGCAGGCAGCGACGGCGGCTGGTGCAGGAGGTAGCCGAGAGCCGAGGTTTTCGCTTCTTTGAAGGCCCCCCAGACGACGCTGCAGCGGTGCTTGGCGCGGGTGAGCGCGACGTAGAGCAGGCGCAGGCTCTCGGCCAGCGCTTCGCGCTCCGCGAGTCGCCGGTGCTCGTCCCGCTGCACCGAGCCCAGGTCCATCGTCAGCGTTCCGTCCGGCGCGTGAAAGCGCAGGCAGGTCTCGTCCTCCCCGTACAGGAGCTTGCCGTCCCACAGAAACGGGCAGTAGACGATCGGGTACTCGAGGCCCTTGCTCTTGTGGACCGTCGTCAGCTTCAGTGCGTCCGCGTCGCTCTCGAGCCGCATCTGGGCGGCCTCGCCGGCCATCTCGCCGCGGGCTGCGGCGTCGACGCGCATCTCGGCGAGCCACTCGACCAGGCCGAGCGGACCGCGTCGGGTCTCCGCCGCCGCCGTCTGCAGGAGCTCGCCGAGGTGGAGAACGTTGGTCAGCCGCCGCTCGCCGTCGGTCAGCGCCAGCAGGCGCGGCGGCGCGTCGCAGCCGTCGAGCATGCGGCGGAAGGCGGGCATGAAGCCGTCCGCTCTCCAGCGCTCGGACCACTCCTGAAATCGCCGCACCCAGCCGTCCCAGCCCGCCTCGTCGTCCTTCAGCGCGAAGAGGTCGGCGCCGCCGAGGCCGCACAGCGGCGTGACCAGCGCCGCGCGCAGCGCCGCCGCGTCCGTCGGCTCCGCCATCGCGCGCAGCACCCGCTCCAGCTCGCCGCACTCCGGCGAGTCGAAGACGCTGGCGTCGCCCTGCAGGACGCTCGGGATCGCGAGCCCGCGCAGCTCTTCCTGAACCCGAGCCGCCTGCTTGTTCTTGCGGCAGAGCACGGCGATGTCGCCCGGATCGACCTCGCGGCCCTCGATCGTCGCGCCGCAGGCGAGGAAGCGGGCGATCTCCGCCGCCACCAGTCGCGGCAGGTTGTCATCGGCCCACCCCTTGTTGATGGGACGCTTGCCTGACGGCCGCGGCACGAAGAGGATCTGCAGCGGGGGCCGGCCGGCTGACCGAGCCGCCGAGGGCGTCGGCGGCGTCCGGCGCGGGGCGCATCGGTGTGAACGGAATCTCGTCGAAGACGAACGGGGCGCGATCCTCGCCGAGGGCGAAGACGGAGTTGATCGCGGCGAGCAGGCGCGGTCCGGAGCGCCGGTTGGTGTCGAGGGTGTAGACCGGCTTCGCGGCGTCGCGCTTGGCCTGCATGTAGGCGAACACGTCGGCGCCGCGGAAGGCGTAGATCGCCTGCTTGGGGTCGCCGATCAGGAAGAGGCCGCCCTCCCCGCCCCGGTAGAGGCGCTCGAAGATGCGGTACTGCACGGGATCGGTGTCCTGGAACTCGTCGATGAGCGCGGCGCGGAAGCGGCCGCGTATGCGCTCCGCCAGCGCCGCTCCGGCCGGGCCCGCCAGCGCCTCGTCGAGGCGGTGCAGAAGATCGTCGAAGGACTGGGTGTTCGCCTCCTCCATCCGCCTGCGCACCTCGCCCCGCGCGTAGTCGACGAGGTCGAGGCGCAGCTGCATCAGGCGGTCGCCGAGGCGCGCCTCCAGCGCCTGCTGCGCCGCGTGCAGCTCGTCGCAGGCGGCGAAGAAGCGATGCCGCGGCGTCTCCCTATTCTTCTTCGTCCCCTGCTGAAGAGCGGCGGTGGTGAGCTTGTCGGCGAAGTCGCACGGCGTGCCCGCGGCGACTCCGGGCATCCAGGAACGCGTCGAGCTCGCGAACCCCGCTGCTGCGAATCGTCTCCGGGCGGTACCCGGATTTTTTGAGAACATCGCCGCGGCACAGGAGCTCGATGATTTTGTCGCCCTCCTCCCGCCAGATCTCCGCCGCCGCCGCGTGCGCCCGGCGCCAGCGCTCGATCTCGGCGGCGACCGCGTCCGGCGCGGCCGGCGCGGGTCGCGATCGGGCAGAAAGGGCACGTGCGGGTTGGCGATCGCCTTCGCCGCCAAGCCGGAGAACTGATCGAGTGTCACCCTTTGGGCGCTCAGGTAGGCGGCCAGCTCCTCCGGCGCTCCGTACAGCTCGCGCGCCCAGAAGTCGCGCGCGATTTCGTCGCGCAACGGCGTCTGATCCGTCACCAGCTGCACGTCGAACGAGGCGCCGCTCTCGAAGGCGTTCTCCTGCAGCACGCGCTGGCAGAAGCCGTGGATGGTGAAGATCGCGGCGTCGTCGAAGGCGTGGATCGCCGCGGTCAGCCGGCGCCGGTCGGCGTCGCGCCGGGTGATGCGGCGCTCGAGAAGCTCGCGCAGCGCGTCGCCCTCGCGGTTCCCCGCATCGCCCGCCTCGAGAAGCTCCAGCGCCGCACGCAGGCGGCGGCGGATGCGATCCCGCAGCTCCGCGGTGGCGGCGTTGGTGTAGGTCACCACCAGGATCTGCCCCACCGGGAGCTCGAGCTCGAGGAGCAGGCGCACGTAGAGAGTGGTGATCGTGTACGTCTTGCCGGTGCCGGCGCTGGCTTCGATCAGGCGCGTCCCCTGCAGGGGCACGCTGAGCGGGTCCAGTCTCTTCACCGTTCTTCCTCGCGATGCTCGAGAAGCGGGACGAACACCGCCTGCGCGACCGCGGCAAGGGAGAGCTCTCCCTCCGTCGCCGGCATTCGCACGGGGGACGGCAGCTGGCGCGGCGGGCCGTAGATCTGTTCGACATAGGCGTCCTCGCCCTCGCCGCCCGGCGCGCCGGCGTACTCGGCGCCCCTGTACCGGTCGAGAGCCTTCGAGCATGCCCGGTCCTCCGTATCGCCATGGAGCAGCGCCTCGACATAGGCACGCGAGGTGCGCGGGAACAGCGGCAAGTGAATGCACTGACCGACCCGATAGAGGCCGATCAGCGCTCGCAGCACCGCCTGCGGATCGTCCACCGGCCGGAACTGCACCACCGCCGCGCCCCGGCCCGAGGCGGGTCTGCCGATCAGCGTACTCCGCGTCCGGCGAGACGCCGCCCAGCCGAGGAGCAGGTGGTGGATCCAGAGCGCCAGCTCGGAGCGCCCGCCGAGGCGGGAGAACTGGAAGCGGACGAGCCCGCTGGACCAGACGTCGCGCAGCGTACCGGTCAGGTGAAGCCCGTCGATCACCCCGTCGATCTCCACCGGATCGAGCCGGGCTCCGCTGCGGACGCGGCTGGTGACGGCTGCCAGCGCCTCGACCTCCGGGCGCAGGTCGTCGTAGGTCAGGCGCGCCAGGACGCCGAGGGGAAGGCGGCCGGCGGCGCGCACCGAGGCGTAGGCCTCTTCGAGATTCGCACCGCCGACGGCGCGTCGCAGAAGCACGTCGCCGATGGACCAGCGGGCGAGCGCGTCGAGCTGCATGGGCTCGCGCTCGTCGACCGGGTCGGCGTCGGCGCCGAGGTAGAGCCCGAGCCGCCGCTGCAGAAAGAACCTCGAGGGGTTCGCAAAGAAGCGCACCAGATCCTCGACGTCGGCGGCGTCGACCGGGTCGGCGTCGGGTGGCAGCGGCTGGCGCAGAAAGAGCGGCGCCGACAAGCGCGGCTGCACCAGGGCCCGGGCGCCGCGGAAGTAGGCGTCGGCGTAGCTGAACAGCCGCTCGCCGCCCTCGAAGTAGCGCGGGCTGAAGGGCTGCAGGGGATGGCGGACGACGACGCGATGGCGCGATGGGCCGGCGGCCTCGGCCGCATCGCCCGGCGGCGCCGAACAGCTCGAGCTGTCCGCGCCCCGGCGCCGGCGCGACGAACGACGCGTCGACGGCGTCCAGCAGCTCGCTGACCACCACCGACGGCGGCAGCTCGGCGTTGTCGGTGATGCTCTGCCCGACGTAGGTGATCAGCAGCCGGTCGCGCGCCGACAGCAGCGCCTCGAGAAAGAGATAGCGGTCGTCGTCGCGCTGCGAGCGATCGCCGGGCCGCGGACTCTGGGCGATGAGGTCGAATCCCAGGGGACGGCGCAGGCGGGGGAAGGCGCCGTCGTTCATGCCGATCAGGCAGACGACGCGGAACGGGATGGTGCGCATGGGCACCATCTCGCAGAAGGTCACCCCGCCCGAGAGGAAGCCGTGCGCCGGGGCGTTGCGCTGCAGCTCGCGCTCCAATTGGACGCGCACGGTCTCGAGGTCGAGCGGCTCGTCGAAGCCGGCGGTGCGGGCCCGCTCCTCCAGCAGCGACAGCGCGGCGCGGATCTCCTGGTGCTGATCGGCGTTGGTGTTGGTCTCCCGCACCGCCGACGCCAGCAGATCGGCCAGCGCCTCTCGCCACGCCTCCAGCCGGCGCGGCTGACGCAGCGCGAGGCGGAAGCGGAACAGCACCTCGCAGAGCTCCACCAGCCGGCCGAGCAGCTCCGCGGCCGTCCCTTCGACGTCGTCGTAGGGAAGGACGCCGGCGAAGAGGCGGCTCTCCTCGCCCGGCATAGCATAGCCGAGGAGAAGGCGGTCGAGACCGAAGCGCCAGGTGTTCTCCTCGAACGCCGGCTGGCCGACCGAGCGGCGGTGCTCCGCGTCGACGCCCCAGCGCGTGCCCGACTCGGTGACCCAGCGCCGCACGACGTCGAGATCCTCGGCGCGGATGCCGAAGCGCGAGCGGATCGCCTCGACGGCGAGGAGATCGAGAAGCTCGGGAGCGGTCATGCGGCCGCGCAGCACCGCGAGCAGGTTCCAGAACGCGTCGACGACCTCGTGCGTGGCGCGCACGCTGCGATCCGCGATGCGATAGGGAATGGCAGGCCCGCCAGTGTTCGAGCTCTTGCGCCCGACGGATCCGAACACGGCGTCGACGAAGGGAGCGTAGGTGTCGATCGAGGCGGCCATGACCACGACGTCGTGCGGCTCCAGGCTCGGGTCGCCGTCGAACAGGGCCAACAGCTGGTCGTGCAGCACCTCGATCTCGCGCATCGGGCCGTGGCAGGCGTGCACGGAGACGGATCGATCCGCGGCGGGGATCGGCAGGGGAGGACACGCGGCGTGTTGCGAGCCGCGGTGGCGCAGGGCGAGGACGTCGGACTGCAGCGCCGCCAGCATGCCGCCCGTACCCGGATCGCGGTACAGGTCGCGCTCCCCTTCCTCGTAGTCGGCGTTCGCCTCCAGAACCTGCTGGAAGTCGCGCCCGACGAGGCCGAGGGAGGCGAGCAGCGGATTCCCCTCTTCGAGGTGGAGATCGGACGCCGCCTCGGCGGAGTCGCTCTCGCGCCTGGCCAGCTCGCGCCAGATCTCGCGCCGCGAGCGGATCTCGGCCCAGTACTCCGCCGACGGGCTGAGCAGAAACAGGTGCACCTCCACCTGCGCGGACAGAGCGACGAGCGATCTCAAGTAGAGAGGCGGCAGGGTCGAAATGCCGAACAGGCTGATGCGCCGCGGGAAGTCCGCCGGTAGCGTCCCGCCGCGGGCGAGCGCCTCGAGACAGCGCTGCGCGCGGCGCGCCAGGTGGCCCGCTCCGTGCCGCGCCACCAGGGCGCGCCACAGCACCGGCTGCCAACCGGCGCCCTCCCCGTCCTCCCACCCGAGCACCATGTGCGGCCGGTAGACCGCGTAGTGGTCGAACGTATCGGCGATGCGCTGCGCCAGCTGGACGCGCCTCAGGTCGCGCTCATCCCCCTCCAGGTAGGCCGCGATGGGAGCGAACTCCGGACGCCGCAGGTGCGCCGGTAGGAGAGCGGCGATCGACCACATCGCCGTCTCCGGCTCGAACGGGGCACTGCCGGCCCGCTCCTCTTCGGGCAACACGGCGGCGATGGCGTGCTCGATGATGCGGCGCGGGAACGGAAAGTCGGGGTTCGCCCACACGCCGAGCCGCCGCGCCAGCTGCATCGACAGCCAGCGCTCCATGCCGCGTCCCTGCACGACCACGCACTCCGGCGCCGCCGGACCGGAGAGCGGCCGGCGCACGATCTCGGCGAGGACGTCGACGAGATCCTCGGTCCGGTTGCTGCGGTGGACGAGCATGGCGGTGGCGCGAATCTTACGCGTTCGCGCCGCGGCAATCTAACCTCGAACTGATCTTCCATCCGAATTGTGGTGCAGGCCTCCGGCCCGCATAGCGGTCCCCCGGACCGCTGACCTCCCCCCACCCCGTGCAGGCGGGACGCCCACACCACAACGAGCTGGACGCTTCGGCTTTGACGCGGTGCGGTCGCCCGACATAGTCTGGCATCATGAAGCGGAGAGCGACGATCGCATTGGTCCTGAACTCGACCGTCCTCGCGGCGCTGATCCTGGCGCCTTCGCCACCCGCCTCTGCGCAGTCCGAGCTGAGCCAATACTGCGGCCGGTTGGTCTCGGGCGTCGAGTCCTGCCTGCTGCTGCAGGTCGGCGACCCGCTGGCGGGAGGTGTCACTTTGCTTCCCGATCACGTCGGCGGCTTCGTCGCCGGCGATCGGGTGTGCGTCACCGGCAGCACGCACGACTGCACCTCCTTCTGCAGCGGCTTCACGAGCTGCATCGACGTCGGGTCGATCGAGGCCGACCGGCGCCGCGCCGTGTGCAGCGGCGACTGCAACGGCGACGGCATCGTCGGGGTCGACGAGCTGATCACCGGCGTCGCCCTGGCCCTCGGCACCGGCGCGGACTCGTCCTGCCGCGCCGCCTACTGCCAGCCCGACTGCCACCCCGGTCCCGGCACAGGCAACGAAACGGTCGGCGTCGACTGCCTGATCCGCGCCGTCGGCGACGCCCTGCGCGGCTGCCTCGGCGGCGCCTGCACGACGGACGCCGACTGCGCCGACGGCAACTTCTGCACCTTCGACAGCTGCACCGACGGCCGCTGCAGCAACCAGTGCGGCTGCGACTGAAGGAAGAAGCAGGTTGTTGGGCTGCTGGTTGTTGGGTTGTTGGGCTCAGAAAACCAACAGCCAGCAATCCAACAACCAACAACCTTCCGTTCACGCCATCAGGCGCTGCAGGCGCTCGCTGGCCTCGATGTACTCCTCGACCAGCTGGTAGATGAGTTCCTTCACCGGGCGCACGCTATTCATGGTACCGACGATCTGGCCGACCGGGTTGAAGTTCACCGTCTTCGCCGCCTCCGCGTAGCGGTGGCCGCGCGACACCGCGTCGGCGGTGACCATGAACTGCAGCGGCATGCCGAGCGGCTTGGGGTTCTCGCTCGCCTCCCAGGCTTCGGTCCAGTCGTTGCGCAGCATGCGGCACGGCTTGCCGGTGTAGGACCGCGAGCGCACGGTGTCGCGGCTGGTGGCGGCGAGGTAGGACTCCATCTGCGCCGGGGGGGCGTCCGCCTCTGCCACGGTGAGCCACAGCGACCCGGTCCACACCCCCTGGGCGCCCATCGCCAGAGCCGCCGCGATCTGGCGCCCGGTGCCGATCCCGCCCGCCGCCAGCACCGGGGTCGGCGCCACCGCGTCGATCACCTCGGGCCACAGAACGACGCTGCCGATCTCCCCCGTGTGCCCGCCGCCCTCGTAGCCCTGCGCGATGATGATGTCGACGCCCGCCTTCTTGTGGTTGAGCGCGTGCTTGGCGGAGCCGCACAGGGCGGCGACCGTGCGCCCGGCGGCGTGGATCTCCTCGATGACCTCGGAGGGCGGCGTGCCGAGGGCGTTGGCGATCAGCCGCACCTTCTCGTGCCGCAGCGCCACCTCGATCTGGGGCGTCGCCGTGGCCGCGGTCCAGCCGAGCAACTGGTTGGCCGGCTGCTCGCCCTCGGGGAGCTTCGGCACACCGTGCTCGGCGAGGATACGGTCGGCGAACTCGCGGTGCTGCGGCGGAATCGACGCCCGCAGCATGGCCTCCAGCTTCTCGGGGTCGACCTCGCCCATGCCCTCGTACTTGCCGGGGATGACGATGTCGACCCCGTACGGCTTGTCGCCGATGTGCTCGTCGATCCACTTGAGCTCGACCTCGAGCTGATCGGGCGAAAACCCGACCGCGCCGAGGACGCCGAAGCCGCCGGCCTTGCTGACCGCGGCCACCACGTCGCGACAGTGGCTGAAGGCGAAGATGGGAAACTCGATTCCGAATCGATCACAGATCTCGGTGTGCATTGGTCCCGTCCCTCTCGTTCGATCGGCGCGCCCCGGAGGGGCGGCGCGCTGTTGCCGGATTATCGTCTTGACCGCAGGCGCCCGGCCATATAAACAAACGTTCGTTTGTGAAGCAACCGATCTGCATGCACGAATCCGCCGTGATGCGGATTCAGTGAGGAGAACGCGACCATGCAGCTCAGCGACGTGAACCTGACCGATCCGGACATCTTCCAGCGCGGCACCCCGCACGAGATGTTCAAGCTGCTGCGCCGGGAGGCGCCCGTGTACTGGCACGAGGATCCGCACGGCCCCGGCTTCTGGGCGATCACCAAGTACGACGACCTCAAGCACGTCTCGACCAACCCCGTGCTCTTCTCTTCGCAGCGCCAGGGCACCCTGCTGCGCGATCCCACTCCCGAGACCCTGCCCTTCGTACAGGCGATCATGCTCAACATGGATCCGCCCAAGCACCGGCAGTACCGCGCCCTGGTCAACAAGGGCTTCACGCCGCGCATGATCAACGGCCTGCACGGGCGCGTCCGCGACATGGTCACGAAGATCATCGACGGCGTCATCGAGAAGGGCGAGTGCGACTTCGTCGAGGACGTCGCGGCGCGCCTGCCGATGGAGGTGATCTGCGAGATGATGGGCGTGCCCGAGGAGGACCGCCGCCGCGTCTACGAGATCGGCAACCAGATGGTCGGCTTCGACGACCCCGAGCTGCAGGCGGACGGCAAGCCGCGCGACATGGACGAGGGCGAGGCGGCCGCGGCGGAGATGTTCGTCTACGCGGAGAAGCTCTACGCCAAGGCGGTCGAGCACCCGAGCGACGACCTGGCCACGGCCCTGGTCAACGCCGAGCTCGACGGCGAGAAGCTGAGCCCGGCGGACTTCAATTTCTTCTTCCTGCTGCTGCTCATCGCCGGCAACGAGACGACGCGCACGGTGACCACGAACGGCATGCACAGCCTCATCCAGCACCCCACCCAGCTGCGCGACCTGCGCAACGACCCGTCGCTGCTCAACGGCGCCATCGAGGAGATCCTCCGCTTCGCCCCGGCCGTACACACCTTCCGCCGCACCGCGACCACCACGACCGAGCTCCGCGGTCAGAAGATCCGCGAGAGCGACAAGCTGCTGATGTGGTAC
This sequence comes from uncultured bacterium, assembly GCA_963721115.1. Classification (GTDB taxonomy): domain Bacteria; phylum Desulfobacterota; class Binatia; order HRBIN30; family CADEER01; genus CAVRIA01. The sequence continues at coordinate 490,649 of CAVRIA010000004.1, read as the reverse complement.
CCGTCCGCCAACCGCGACGAGGACGTGTTCGACGAGCCCGACACCTTCGACATCCGCCGCAACCCCAACGAGCACGTCGCCTTCGGCGTCGGCGAGCACTACTGCCTGGGCGCCAACCTGGCCCGCATGGAGCTGCGCGAGATCTTCCGCGGCATCATCCTGCGCATGCACGACATCGAGCTGACCGCCGAGCCGCGCCGGCTGCGCTCGACGTTCATCAACGGGGTGAAGGAGATGCGCATCCGCTTCCGGCCGGGAGCGGTGGAGGGGTGAGCAGGTTTGCCGGTGAGCCGGTGAGCCGGCCGGCGCGGCCGGACCGGCTACGTTCCCGCGTCGCTGAACACGCCCGATATCTTGGCCGCGAGTACCCGGGCGAGCGATCGGAACCTGTCGCCGGCGGGATCGTACCGGCCATTCCGTTGAAGCGCAGCGACGATCTCGCGCGCGATCAGATCGTCTCCCTGGAACTGGTCGTAGACCGTGGCCGCAATCCCGTCGATCGCGCGCCCCGCCCCATCGCACACGGAGAAGTTTTCGTTGACAAACTCGAGCACCGGCGCTTATCAATCGATCGATTGATATAGTCGTATCGTTCCTTCCCTTCGACGAAATCGAAGGAAGAGACGGGTAAACGTCCGTTTGGCGCAGCCGGGAGAAAGGAGAGGGCATCGAGCGACGCGGGAGCATTCCCGCGAGGGGGGTTCGCTTCAGGAAGCCCGGCACCCGGCCATGCTCCTGACGCGGCCATGGTCACGACCACTAGATGACATTTAGAGAGGGAGGCAACATGAGGAAAGTCGTATTCGCAACGGCAGTTGCCCTGGCGTTTTCCACCGCCGCCTGGGCGGGACCGAAGGACAAGACCTCGCAGACCCTGGTCAACCCTGACTCGATCGCCGGCTCGGCCGATTGGGACAACACGGCGATCTCCACGAAGGAGAAGTCGGGCAAGTGCAAGATCCAGATCCAGGCCAAGGGAGCGACGAACCTGATCAACGAGAAGGTGATCTGCATCGCGGACGGAGACGTGCTCGCCTCCTCGCTACCCGGCGGCATGGGCGGCAACAGCGTCGTTCTGGCCGGCTCGTTCGACGACAAGGGCAAGCTCAAGATCAAGGGGAACCTCGGCGCGATCGGCTGCGGAATACAGGCCAACGCTCTGGCTCTGAACGGGGGCACGACGTGCTACAAGCAGGACATCGCCACCTACGACTGGGCGACGGCGTGCTCCAACGCCGGCATGTTCGCCGTGTCCATCAACTTTCTTCCCGGCACCGAGGACGTCAAGCCCGGCGCCGTGGTCGGGTTGTGTCAGGGGATCAACGGAGCGTTCGGCCAGAGGATCGACCCGCCCGCCGGAGCCGTTCTCAGCGTGCAAGGCAGCTACCAACCGTTGCTCTGAGCGGCGGCGTGAATCGCGAGAGGCACCCGGGCCCTCCCGGGTGCCTCCACTTCGCGCCGCTGCCGATCGGCTCTACTTCTTCGGACGAGCGCCGGGCCGCTTGACGGCCGCGCGGCGCTCGCAGCGGGCGGCTTCTCCGGCCGCTCCCTGCACCGATCGGCTGGCGAGGTTCTTCAGGGCTTGGCACGCCGCCGCCCTGAGCTGCCGGTTGGGTCCACTGCTCGCACGCCGCAGCGCCGGCACGACCGACGGGTCCCCGATACGACCGAGCGCCGCGATCGCCTCGCCCGCGAACAGTGGATCCTTCGTCTGCTCCACGGCAGCACACAGCGCTGCCCGGCCGGCGGGGTCGCCGACGTCGGCGAGCAGCAACCCGGCCCGGGCTCGCGCGTCCACGTCGCCCCCGTGCGCGAGCAGCGGGGACGCTTTCTTCTCGATCGCCCGGCGGACCGCTTCGGCGCGACTCTTGTCCGCGCCACTCGACAGGGCGCGCAGGCTGTTGCGCGGCCCGGCCATCGCGAACGCCGTGCGCTCGCCGAGAGCCAGATCGACGAGCCGATTCAGGGCCCGCGGAGAGCGGCAGACCGATCCGCAGGCGACCGCGGCGGCGCGGTAGATGCGCGAATCGGCGTCGTTCAACGCCGCTTCGACGACCGGCCTCGCCCTCTCGTCGCCCAGTGACCCCAGGGCCAGCAGGGCCTCGACGCGCACGTCTTCGTCGGGATCGCGCGCGGCGCGAATCAGCGGCGGAACGGCGCCGGCGTCTCCCATCCGCTCGAGGACGTCGACGACGCCGACGCGGATCGCCGGGCTCTCGCGCTCGAGCGCGACCGCGAGCGCCGGAATGGCCGCCGGGCCGAGCGCCACCAGGGCATCGGCGGCGGGCTCGCTGGCGAACAGGTCGTCGGTGCCGAGAGCGCGGATCCACGAGCCGAGATCGACGGTGATCCGATAGGCGTTCGCCGGCGTCGGCTCGGCGCCCGGCGAAGGCGCTGCGCCGCCGACCAGGGCGATCGCCGCGACAGCCGCGAAAAATCCTCTCACCGGCGCCTCCTCAGCGCGCCGCGCCGATGGCGTGCTTGCGCGTCGAGTAGACCGACTCCTCGATGCGCTCGGCGATGCGCCAGCCGTCGTCGTCGCGAACCAGCTGATCGTTGTAGTAGCCGCCATCGAAGAAGAGAGTGACGCCGCCCTGACCGTTCGCCATCCCCATCGGGTTGAAGAAGGCGGAGCGGCTGGTGGCGCGATCGCCGTCGACGGCGATCGCGCGGTTGCCGACCAGGTGCTGCGTGACGGGGAAGAGCGCCATCACCTCCGAGAGCCACTTCTTCACCTCCGGAAGCTTGCCCTTGATGCCGCCCGCCGCGGTGTAGTCGATGAACGCGTCGGCCGTGAAGCAGCTGGCGTACAGGTCCCAGTCCTTGGCATCGACGGCCGTCGCGTAGCGGGTGAGGAGGTCGTCGATCTCCAGGCGGTCGGAGATTTCCCTGGCGCTCATCACAAACATGGCCCTCCCTGCGGCACGACTAGCTACCCGAGCACTCGGGGGGAGTGCAAGGCAGAGCCCGATCTCGAGCCTATAGGCGAAAAAAGGCGTTCGCAGCTCGCGTTCCGCCTTGCCCGAAGGGCGCCCTCTGCGATTTGATGCGTCGATGCGCGACGAGCCACACCAGACCCCGCCGGGACCGACTCGCCACGCGATCTGGGGCTCCGAGCTGTCGCCGTTCACGCTCAAGCTGCGCGCGCTGATGGAGTACGCGGAGATTCCCTACCGCTGGCTCCCCGACGACGGACGCCGACTGGAGAACTACCGCGCCGCTCTGCTCATCGAGCGCGCCAAGCGGGCGCGCACGGCGATCCGGCACCCGCACATGACCGATCTGGACGAGTACCCCCTGGTCCCGTTCCTGATCGAGGACGGCCGAACGGTCTACTACGACTCCTCCGCCCTCGCCCGCTGGATCGACGAGCGGCATCCAGCCCGTCACGGCCCGCTTTTCCCCGCCGATCCCGCCCTCGGCTTCGTCGCCCAGCTCGTCGAAGAGGCCTTCGACGAGTTCGGCCTCTACCTCGTTCACCACAACCGCTGGGTCCTGTCCGGCGCCACCAACGACGCCGGCGAACGCCTGGCGCACGAGCTGCGGCACGTCCTCCTGCCCGCGACGCGCTCCGCCTTCGGCCGCCGCTTCGCCCGCCGCCAGGTACGCCGCCTCCCCTACCTGTTCAGCGTCGCGCCGCAGGGGTTTTCCATCCCCGGTCTCGCCCACAACCTGACACCGCCGTCGAGGCCCGGCTTCCCGCCGACGCACGGCCTGCTCGACGACGCCTGGGGCGAGTACCTCGACGCCATGGAGGCGGTCCTCGTCCGCCAGCCGTATCTGCTCGGCGAGCGTTTCACGGTGGCGGACGCCTCCGCCTACGGACAGCTCGGCATGAACCTGAAGGACCCGACTGCAGACGAGCACATGCGGCGGCGCGCTCCGGTCACCCATCGCTGGCTGGGCGAGATCCGCGACGGCCGGCACGCCGGCCGCGACGGAGAGCTGACGGTCTCGGAATGCCTGCGGCCGCTGCTGTCCGTCATCGCAAAGACGTTCGTCCCGCTCATGCGCCGCAACGAGGAGGCATACGAGGAACGGCGCCGCGCCGGCGAGACTCTCTTCAACGAGGCGGCGTTCGACCACGGCCGAGCCCTGTACGACGGCGAGCTCGCCGGCCGCCCCTACCGGGCGGTCGCGAAGACGTTTCAGGTGCGCGTGTGGCGGGAAATCCGCGACGCCTGGTCGCGCCTGCCCGCCGCGGCCCGCCGAGACGTCGCGGCGCTGGCGCCCCAGGCGGAGCTCGATCGACCATGAGCCGTCCGCAACGCCCGGCGCGGAGACAGAGCCTGCCGAGATCCGCCTCCTTCTCCTCTCTCGGCGCGCAGCGGCGCGCCGAGGCACTGATCGACCCCGACTCCCTGTGCGCTCTCGCCGAGGCGGGCGATCCCAAGACGGTGTGGATCGGCACCGGAACGATCGACGGGCGGCGGGTGCTTCTCGCCCTGACAGACGGGCAGCAGAGGGGCGGCACGGTTGGCGTCGAGGAAGCGCGCGTCTTCACTCGCCTCACCGCGGCAGCCTTGGAGCACCGCCCGGCGGCGGTCGTCGTCTGCTGGGACACCGGCGGAGTCCGCGTGCAAGAGGGGCCCGCGGCACTGGCGGCCGCCTCCGCAGTCGGCATCGGCCTGACGCGGTTGTCCCTGCTCGGCACGCCGGTGGCGACGGTCATCAGCGGACCGCGCGGCTGCTTCGGCGCCCCGTCGGTGATCGCCGCCACCTCTCAAACGGTGATCGTCACCGCCGGCTCTCACTGGGGACTGACCGGACCGAAGCTCCTGGAGACGGCGAGCGGCGCGGTGAAAGAAGCGACCGGCCGCGCCACAACGTCCGCCCGCCACCGCTATCGCGCCGGCCACGCCGACACCCTGGTGGCCGACCGGCCGGCAGCCGTTCGCGACGCGCTGTGCCGCTTCCTCGCCGCTCCACCTCGCCGCGTCTCGCCGCTCGCTCTCGTCGACGAGTGCGCGGCGCGAGCGCGGCAGATCTCGGCCCGGCTCGCCGCCGAGCGGCCGACCGCGCCCCCGCGCGGGGACGGGGAGCGAGAACGGCGGCGGGACTTCTTCCAGTACTCCTTCCGCGGCCACTGGCGCCCGACCGGCCCCTTCCTGCGGCGCGCTCACGTGCGCGCCGCCTGGGGCGAGCTCGACGGCCGGCCGGCGATGGGAATCATCCTCGGACCGGAGCGGCCGCAGCGCGGCATCGGCGTCGAGGACGCGCAGGCGGTGACCGAGATGGTCCGCTATCGCCGTGCGCGAGTCGAAAACGGAGCCGGCCCCGATCGCGATCTTCCTCTTCTGCCGCGGCCACTCCAACGACCTGTACGAGGAGCGCGCCGGCCTGCCCTGCGCCCTCGCCGAGTGCCTGCGCAGCCTGCTGGTGGCGCGTCTGCTCGGCCATCCGCTGCTGTGCATGCTCGGCGGCGGCGCCTACGGCGCCGCCTATCTGTCGCTCGCCGCACCGAGCCACCGCGTCCTCGCCATCCGCGGCACCAGCGTCGCGCCCATGGCGCCGCGCGTCCTGGCGGCGTTCGAGCGCCTGCGCGGCGTCCGCCACGCTCCCGACACCCCGCCCGACCTCGCCCACTTCATCCCCGAGATCCGCATCGTCGAGAACGTCGTCCACCTGCCGCGCGCGCTGCACGAGGAGCTGGCGGCGGCGCGGGCGCAGGCGCACCCGGAGGTGAAGCGCTCCGGGCGCCTGGCGGCGCGCGCGAGCCCGCCAGCCGTGCCAAGTGAGTGGCGATCCGGCCTTTGCACAGTAATTTCTGATGCGGCCGGAATTCGTCATTCCCGCGAAAGCGGGAATCCAGGGGACGCCCCCCTACCTCCCCGCCTGGATGCCCGCTTTCGCGGGCATGACGTTGATGTCCGGCGGGGCAAATTGTTGTTCAAAGCCGTATATCAGGCGCCCGGGCGGGCGGCCTGGAGGGGCGCAGCGGGTGGGGGACGTGCAGCAGCCGCTGCAGGAGGGATCCGGCGTCGTCGATCAGGCTGTAGACGACCGGCACGACGAGGAGGGTCAGAAACGTCGAGGCGGCCAGTCCGCCGATCGCGATGACGCCCATCGGGCTGCGCCACTCCGAGCCGTCGCCGCTGCCGAGCGCGACCGGCAGCATGCCGAAGATGGTCGACACCGCGGTCATGAGCACCGGGCGCATTCGCGTCGGGCCGGCCTCCAGCACCGCCTCGCGCATTGCGAGGCCCCGCGCGCGCAGGGTGTTGGTGTAGTCGACGAGCAGGATGCTGTTCTTCATCACCACGCCCATCAGCATCAGGAAGGCGATCTGCCCCATCACGTCGAGCGAGAACCCGAGCAGCGAGATGGCGGCGAAGGCGCCGATGAAGGAGAGCGGGGCGGAGAGCATGATCGTGAACGGGTGCACGAAAGAGTCGAACTGAGCCGCGAGGATCATGTAGATCGCCACCAGGGCGAGCAGGAAGGCGAAGCCGACGGCGGCGGTGGTCTCGCGCAGGCGCTGCGACGGTCCCACCGGCTCGAGCTCGTAGTCCCCGCCGATGCCGAGCTCTTCGCCGAGCGCCGTCACCTCCTCGTCGGCCGTGCCGGCCGCCTTGTTCTCCAGGTTGCCGAACAGCGTGATGGTACGCGTGCGGTTTTCTCGGTCGATCTCCGCCGGGCCGCTGCCGATGCGCGGGACGACCAGATTGCGCAGCGGCACCAGCGCCCCGCTCGGCGCGCGAACGCGCAGCAGATCGAGCTTCGAGGGATCGTCGCGGTACTCCGGGCGCACCTGGACGCGGACGTCGTAGCGCTCTCCCAACTCCTCGAAGGTGGTCGCCTTGATACCGGCGAGCATGGCGGCGATGGTCCTCCCCGTCTGCACGGCGGTGACTCCGAGGTCGGCGGCGCGCTCGCGCGCGATCTCCAGGTCGATCTCGGGCTTGCCGGTCTCATAGGAGAGGAAGAGATCGGCGTAGCCGCCCTTCTCGCGCATGCGCGCCGTCAACTGGTGCGCGTAGAGAAGCAGGCGGTCCACGTCGGGACCGCGGATCGCATACATGATCTGGGCGGTGCGCGACCCGGGCACGGTGATCATCGGCACCTCCTCGACCGCGAAGTCCTGCAGGGGCAGGCCGAGACGGCCCACGCGGCGGCGCAGCTCCGCCATCAGGTCCATCTGTGTCTTCTGGCGCAGGGCCTTGCCCTCGAGCTGAACGTAGAGCTGCGCCTCGTTGACGCGCTTCTTCACCCCGCCGCCGATGGTCGAGAAAACGGCGAGAACCTCCGGATGGCGGCGTAGCTCTGCCTCGACCGCGCGCGTCGCGCTCTGCACCTGCGCGACGGTGCTGCCGAGCGGCATCTTCAGCCACACGTTGAACTCGCTGCGGTCCTCCATGGTCAGGAAGTCGACCGGTACCGTCCGAGCAATGGCGATGCCCCCCGCCACGGCGACGAGCGCCAGGCAGACCACCGGAAGCCGGTGGCGCATCCCCCAGCCCAGGACGCGGCGGTAGTGCGCCTCGAGGCGCGCGTAGACGGCCTCGAGGAAGCGGTACGCAGCGCCCTGCTCGCCCTGCGGGCGCAGGTAACGCGAGCAGAGCATCGGCGTCAGCGTCAGCGCCACCAGCGCCGAGGTGGCGACGGCGAAGGCCGCCACCAGGCCGAACTCGCGAAAGAATCGCCCGACGACGCCGCCCATGAAGGCGATCGGCACGAAGACGGCGCAGATGGCGAGGGTCGTGGCGATGACGGCGAGCCCGATCTCGTCGGTGCCGGTCGACGCCGCCTGCGCCGGCGCGGCCCCGCGCTCCATGTGGCGGTAGATGTTCTCCAGCACGACGATGGCGTCGTCGATCAGGAGCCCGATCGACAGCGACAGCGCCATCAGGGTCATGGTGTTGAGCGTGAAGCCGAGGAAGTAGAAGAAGGTGAACGTCGCCAGCAGCGAGCACGGGATGGTGATGGCGATGATCAGCGTCGAGCGCGCGTTGCGCAGGAAGGCAAGGACGATCAGCGACGCCAGCAGCGCTCCCCAGGCGAGGTCGATGGCGACGTCGTGAACGGCGCTGCGGATGAAGCGCGACAGGTCCATCGCCTCGATCATCTCGTATCCGGCCGGCAGGTCGCGGCGGATGCGCTCGAGCTGCGCCCGCACGGCGTCGGCCACCGCCACGGTGTTCTCCCCCGACTGGCGGCGGACCAGCAGGGCGACGCCGCGGCGGCCGTTGAGGGTCGAGATGGTCCGCTCCTCGGCCATGCCGTCCTCGACGCTCGCGACGTCCCGCAGGTGGATCACCCGCCCCGCCCTCTCGGCGACGACGATGCCGCCGAAGTGGGCGACGCTGGCCAGCTTGCCCTTGGTCTTGACGGTGTACTCCTGGCGCGCGGTCTCGATGCGGCCGCCGGGAAGCTCGACGTGCTCGCGCTGCAGGCCGGCGAGGACGTCGTCGACCGACAGCGCGTAGCCGGCCAGCCGGATCGGGTCGATCCAGATGCGGATCTCGCGCGGGCGGTCGCCGACCAGAGCGATGCTGCCGACGCCGCGCACGCGCTCGAGACGCGGCTTGATGCGCTTGTCGGCGAACTCGCTCAAGCTGCGGATCGAGTCGGGCCCCGCCAGCATGATGGCCAGGATCGGCGTCGCATCGGGGTCGACCCGGTCGACGACCGGCGGCTCGATGTCGCGCGGCAGCTCGCCGCGCGCGGCCGCCACCTTGTCGCGCACCTCCTGCGCCTTCTCCTGGATGTCGTACTCGAGCTCGAACTCGATGAACAGCAGCGACAGGGAGTCGCTCGAGGCGCTGCGCAGCGTGCGGATTCCCTCGATGGTGTTGATCGACTCCTCCAGCGGCTGCGACACCTCGCGCTCGACGGTCTCCGGCGCCGCGCCCTCGAGGACGGTGGTCACGGTGACGAGGGGGAACTCGACGCGCGGGAACAGGTCGAGGCCGAGCCGGGGGATCGAGATGACGCCGAAGACGACCAGCCCACCGATCAACATCACGGCGAAGACCGGGCGCCGGATGGAGGTGTCGGCGAGCTTCACGACGACTCGTCCCCGGCCGGCGGCACGGCGCGGACACGCATGCCCGGCGCGATGGTGCGCGCGGCGTCGCCGACGACGATCTCGTCGCCGACGCCGACGCCGCTCAGGACCTCGGCAATGTCTTCCGAGACGATGCCCAGCTCGACGGGTACCGCCTCGGCGCGATCGCCGCGAACCACCATGAGGCGGGTGCGCCCGTCCTCGCTGCGCACCGCCTCGCGCGGCACTACGATCGCCCCCGTCTTGGGCTCGGGCAGGATCTCGATGTGCGCGAACACGCCGGCCTTGAGGCGGCGGTCGCGGTTGGGAACGTCCATCTTGACCAGGTACGTACGGGTGGCCGGATCGATGACGTCGCTGACGACGGACACGCGGGTTTCGATCGGATCGGCCAGCCCCTCGACGTGGACCAGGGCGCGATCGCCGACCGCCACCAGCGACAGCTGGCTCTCCGGAATCGCCGCCCGCGCCTCGAGCCAGGCGGTCTCCTGCAGAACCAAGACGATGGTCTGCGGTTGCACCAGGGCGGTGGTTCCCTCGTCCGCCAGGCGCGCGGCGACCGACGCCTCGTAGGGCGCCCGAACCAGCGTCCGCTCCAGGTCGTGACGCGCCAGCGCCACGGCCTCCTCGCTCTGCCGCACCCGCGCCTCGGCCACCGCCAGAGAGGTTTTCAGGCGCTCGATCTCCTGCTCCGAGATGACGTGCTGGCGCGCCAGCTCATGGGCGCGGCCCAGGTCGGCGCGCAGCTGGTCGCGCTCGGCGCCGGCCAGATCGACGCCGGCCACCGCCCGCCGCACCGCCATCTCGTACAACCCGCGGTCGATCTGGAAGAGCGGCGCGCCGGCCTCGACCCGGTCGCCCTCGGACACGAAGACGCGCTCGAGGCGCCCGGTGACCTCGGCGCCGATGCGGCTCTCGCGCCGCGCCGCCAGGCTGCCCGGCGCCGACAGGGCCTGGGAGATCGAGCCGAGGCCGACGCGCGCGGTGCGCACCTCGACGACCGGATCCGATACCGCGGCGCGCCGCACGCTGGCGACCACCCCGGGCGACCGATCGCACGCCGCCAACGCCAGCGCCGCCGTGGCGGCGAGGGTGAGGAGCGAGGAAGGACTGAGGATCGGCCGACCGTTGCCGGCCGTCCCACCCGGGGCGATTCGCCCCGCCGCTGCCGCGCCGAACCTTCCTGGCATCCCACCCTCGTCGCCGAGGCCTGTGCTCCGCTCGGCCCTTGCGGCCGGACGGCCCCCGGACGAAGGCATCTCGCGCCGGGAGTGATCGCGGTATTGGGGCAAGCCCCGTGCCGTCGCAGCGCGAACCGTCGGTGCGATCGCTGGGAAGCGGCGCTTCCCAGTTCCGGGAAAGCCCCGCGAGTGCTCAGCCCTCTTTGAGGATCTCGCGCGCGATGGTGAGAATCTGCATCTCCGTGGTGCCGCCGCCGAGCTCGATCAGCTTGGCGTCGCGCGCCAGCCGCTCGACCACGTATTCTTCCATGTAGCCGTTGCCGGCCAGCACGTGGATGGCCTCGAAGGCGACGAAGGTCCCCATCTCGGCGCAGTACAGCTTGCCGGCACAGACGTCGGCGACGGATTCGTTCAGCGCGCGGCCGGCCAGGTAGTCGGCGTACACGATGCGCCGGCAGTTGGAGACGGCCACGTACATCCTCGCCAGCCGGTTCTGCACCAGCTGGTAGTTGGCGATCGGCTGCCCGAACTGCTGGCGCTGTCCGGGCGTAGTCGCGCGCGATCTCGAAGCAGCGCTCGGCGATGCCGTACGACAGCACCGACAGGCCGCCGCGCTCGGCCGCCAGGCTCGACTTCACGTGATCGCGCTGGCGGACGCCTCCGCCGAGCAGCCGGTCGGCGGGCACCCGCACGTCGTCGAGGAAGACCTCCCCGGTCGGCGAGCCGCGCATGCCCATCTTCTTCATCGGCGGCCCGGTCGACAGACCCGCCGCGTCGCGCTCGACGATGAAGGGCTGGATCGAGCCGTCGAGCTCGCCCCCCTGCACGCGCGCGTAGACCAGGAAGACGTCGGCGTAGGGAGCGTTGGTGATGAAGGTCTTGCTGCCGTTCAGGACGTAGCTGTCGCCGTCGCGCCGGGCGGTGGTCTTCATACCGCGCAACGCGTCGCTGCCGGCGCCCGGCTCGGTGAGACACCAGCAGCCGATGCGCTCGCAGCGCAGCACCGGGATGGCGAAGCGCTCGACCTGCTGCGGGCTTCCCTTGCCGAGGACGTTGGCGCCGAAGAGGCCGATGCTGGCGCCGTAGCTGAGGGCGAAGGAGGGGCTGACCCGCGACATCTCCACCGTGAAGGTCGTGCGCGCGTAGCGAGCGGTGTTGGGATCGAGGCCGCCCTTCTCCGCCCCCGTCGCGCCCTCGGCGCCGCCGCCCCCGGCCAGCATGCCGTCGAGGCCGAGCTCGCGATGCATGTCGCGCATCAGGTCATAGGGCAGGAGCTCGCCGCTCTCCATCGCCGCGACGCGGGGCTCGACCACGCGCGTGAAGTAGCCCCGGAACGCATCGCGCAGCAGGCGCTCGGTATCGGTCAGCTCGAGGGCCATTCAGTGATTCAGTGATTCAGCCGTGTTGGGCCGGGCTCACGTCAGCACGTCAGCACGTCAGCACGTCAGCACGTCAGCACGTCAGCACGTCAGCACGTCAGCACATCCGCACTCCAACCCCTACGCGAGCGGATTCCCCTTCCCCAGGAAGCGCAGGAACTCGCGCCGCGTCCGCGGACCGTACGTGCGCAGGCTGGGGGTGGCGATGCTCGCGTACTCGCGCTTGGCCCGCAGGATTCCGTCCACTCGCGCCGCGGTGGTCCCGGCGGGCGTGCCGAGCGGCGTCGGCGTCGCGTGTCCGGCCGACGCCCAGCGCTCCGACGGCGTCGCCGTGCTCGAGGGGACGAGCTCGGGCGGCACCGTGCAGCGCATGGCGTCGGGATCGATACCGTAGAGGAGCGCGGCGTTCAGCCCGAAGATCTGCGCCTTGATCTCGTCGGTGATCTCCGGGTAGCCGAACTCCTCCATCAAATGCTGCGGCATGCGGAAGGTCTTGAGGGCGGCGATCTGCCACTGCGGCGATCCCCACCAGATCGAGTCGGTGCCCCAGATGACGTGATCGGCGCCGAAGGCGTTGACGAGCTTGCCGAGCAGGTGTCCGACCGCGTCGATACCGCCATCGCTGATCACGTTGGTGGCGAAGATGCTGCCGAGCTCGGAGTAGACGTTGGTGGCGTCGGGAATCTGGTTCACCTTGAGAGCCACCAGATCGTCGAGGAACTCGCCGGCCGAGTGGTAGACGACGAAGTCCATCTGCGGCCAGTCGGTCGCCACCTTCGGGATGTCGCGCGGCTTGATGTGCTCCGCGTCGAAGATGCCGAGGCGCAGCCCCTTGTGGGTGTTGATGATGTGGATGCCGAGGCGCTCGGCCTCGGCGAGCATCGGATAGCTCACCTCCTCGTCGTCCAGCCACCACGGCAGGGCGTCGGGCCCGAAGAGGCCGCCGCCGGCGCCGGTGTAGGTCTTGAGAGCCACGATGTTCAGGTCGTTCACCAGCCGCTCCATGTCGGAGATGTTGGTGCCGGCGTCGTTCCCGGGCGGGAAGTTCGGCGTCAGCATGCCCTGCGTGAGCATGCGCTGCGAGGCGCCGAGCTCGTTGGCGACGTCGCGCGTGGTAGCCATCGCCTCGTTGCTGAGGGCCTGGAGGCTGCGGCTCGGCGCCGGGATGCCGCTCATGATCGCCACCGCGGTCTCGCTGTCGAGGAAGACCTCCTTCAGGAAATTGGCGCGCGACAGCTCGCCGAGCACGCCGGGATGGCAGGTATCCGCCGCGACCGCGTCGGGATTGCAGAAACGGAAGCTGCGGAAGAACTCCCCGAGCGCGGGATTCATGCCCGGCGGGCCGTCCAGGTCGACATGGTGCGTCTGCACGTCCATGACGAAGAAGTCGCTCTCGAAGAGCTCGCGCGCCGCCGCGGGATCGCGCGTCGCGCAGTCGTCGACCGCGAAGCCGCCGCCCTGGCCGTCGTCGCCGCAGCCGCTGACGATGTTGATCGCCACCAGCGCGGTGGCCGTTCCGGCCGCCGTGCGCAGGAAGCCGCGCCGCGACAGGCCGAGCTTGCGGGCGCGCTCGTCGGCCATCGACAGCAGCAGGTCCTCGACCATGCGCTGCCTGCGGGTCTGCGGAATCGGCCAGTACTCGCCGTTCGAAACGATCTGGGTCGGAAGCGGCAGCGCCCCCTCGTCGCGTTCCTCGTCGCGGTTCTTCTTGCTGGTGCGCAGAAGCATGTCCCCCCTCCTTCTCGTCTCCGCCCGCGATCCCGCCGCGGGGCGCGGACCATCCGACCAAAATGGACTAACCCGCTGGTTGAGACGGATGCAACCTTTTTTCGCCCATCCGGCTCCCCGCGCCCGCCGAGGGCGCGATGCGGGGCCTGACCGGCCCGTCAGCCAGTGCAGTGTCTCAGGAGAGCCTTACAGAGATCCGACAACGGGAGGGCAAGCCTCCATCGTGCACAGTGCGGCTCGGCAGGAGCCTCGCCCTCCCGTTTGCTCGACTGACTGACAGGCGCGTCAGCCGGTGGGCAGGACGCGCTCGGGCGCGGCGGGGGACACGATCGCGGCGGCAAGCCGCAAAGCGCAGGCGATGATCGTCGGCGTCGGGTTGTATCCCGAGCCGGTCGGGAACACGCCGCCGTCGGCGCAGTAGAGGTTGTCGACGTCGTGGAAGCGCCCGTTCCGATCGCACACCGAGTGCGCGGGTCGTCGCCCATGCGCAGGCCGCCGAGCACGTGGCGCGAGACGGGGGGGACGGCGGGGTCGACCGGCTGGATCAGACCGAACTCGGCACCCGCCGCCTCCATCACGTCGAGCATGCGCGGCTTGTAGAACTCCGCCGCGTCGCGCTCGAAGGCATGGTTCTCGTAGCGTGACACGCGGCACCGGCAGCCCGAAGACGTCGCGCAGCGTCGGATCGAGGTCGATCCGGTTGGTCGCCTGCGGGGCGTCCTCCCCCTGCATGATCATCACCGCGATGTGCGCCTGGAACGGGCTCTCCACCAGCAAGTCCTTGAACGTCACCCCCACCGCCTGCGCGATCGGCAGCGCCGTCAGACCTTCGATCGCCGCAACGATCGGCTCGGAAGAGGTGCTGAATTCGATGACGCCGCCGAGCGGCCGGTCCGCGCGCAGCGTCTCGCCGCCCTCCTCGACGCCGCGAAAGTCGGCCATGCCGTTGGTGACGGAGCGACCGCGCTCGCCGTGCAGGCGCTGGCGGAAGAAGCCGGCGGCGATGGTCTGGTAGTGGAACAGCAGGTGGCGCCCGAGGTGGCCGCTCGAGTTGCCGAGGCCGGGGCCGTCCGGATCCGACAGAAAGCACAGGCGCGCGCTCTCGATCGGGCTGGCGGCGAGGATGAAGCGGTCCGCCTGCGCCGACTGCAGGGCGCCGTCCGCGTCGACGTACTCGACCCCGGCGACGGCGCCGCCGCCGGCGGCGGGAACCAGCCGGCTGACGTGCGCGTTGTAGCGCAGCTGGCAGTTGCCGGTGAGCAGCGCGCGGCGCAGCGTCGTCACCGCCGGCGAGCTCTTCGAATTGCGCGGGCAGCCGCTGCCGCTGCAGAAGCCGCAGCTCACGCACGGCGTGCGCCCGTCGTAGGGGCGCGTGTTGATCGCCGACGGGTAGTTGAACGGGTGATAGCCGAGCTGCGACGCGCCGTGCGCCAGCACCAGCCCGACGTACATCGGCGGCTGCGGCGGCAGCGGAAACGGGGCGCTGCGCCAGGAGGAGAAGGGATCGGCGTCCGGCCCCTCGGCGGCGCCGGCGATGCCGGAGAGGGCCTCGGTCTCGACGTAGAACGGCTCCAGCTCGTCGTAGGTCAGCGGCCAGTCGGCGAAGCTCGTGCCGTCGGGAATGCCGCCCGCCGTCGCTCAACGCCGTGGCCATGCGGAAGTCGACGGCCGTGAAGCGCGGGTAGCTGACCGTGGAGATCACGGCGGCGCCGCCGACGTTGCGGGTGAGGAGGTTGACGTCGGGATGCGCCACGGCGACATCGCTCTCGCGGCGCCGGAAGGTGCGCGGCTCGACGATCGGGTCCTGATAGACGAAACGGCGGATCGAGTTCTTGATCTCGTCGTTGGCGAACTCCGACCACGGCAGGCGCCCCGACTGGTCGAGCCCGGGGAAGTAGTTGTTCCCCGCCTCGAGGACCAGGACCTTCTGCCCCGCCCCGGCCAGCACGTGCGCCGCGGCGGCGCCGCCGGCGCCGCTGCCGATGACGCAGGTGTCGAAGCGCTCGAGTGCCGAGTTTCCGAGGACGCAGTCCGGCGCGGCCGAGCGGGTCATGCGTCCACCCCGAAGCAGTACGGGTCGGAGAACCGCCGGCCGCCGGTCACGCCGCTGATCAGGTCGAGGAAGTGATCCAGGTTGGCGCTGAAGCCGCTGCAGTCTTCGTCCGGATTCGGTCCCGAGTTGGGCTTGTCGGGCCGCTCGCGGTAGTTGCCTTCGACGGAGGCGTCGTAGATCTCGTAGCCGAGCGGCTGGCTGTCGCCATCGAATCCCACCAGCTGCCATCCCAGCTGGTCGCGGTTGCCGCCGTACTCGGGCGCGCACAGCGTCCCTTCGATCACGTGGCGCGTCACCAGATCGCGGAAGGCCGGGGCCTTGTTCAGGACCTGCGTCCGTTGGTCGGCGGCGAGCTCGACGAAGGGCAACCCGAACTGCGCGCGGCCGATGTCGTCGAGTTGCGCCAGGCCGTCGCGATAGGCGCCGCGCAGGGCGACGTCGGGAAGCGAGGCGGCGAGAGGATTCTCCGCCACCTCCGGCACCGCCTCCGCGCCCAGCAGGCGGACCTTCCAGCTCATCACCTGCAGGCGGGTGAGAGGCAGGAACTCGCGGAAGGCGTCGGGCGGGAAGACGTCGACCGTCGCCTGCCCCGCGCCCCCCGCCGCGGCCGCACCGCCGCCGGCGCCGTGGCAGACGACGCAGGGCGTCGAGCCGATGGGGAAGTGCGGCTGCGGGTTGCGCCCGCTGAACGGCCCGCCGGCGAACACCGGACGGGCGCGGAACACCGCCGCCTGCGCGGCCGTTACGTCCCGGCCGTCGACGGCGGCGTCGCCGTTGACGTCGCCCCCGGGCGGACAGAGCGGCGGCGCGCCCGCCGCCTGCCGCCACACCGCCGTGACGTCGGCCGCGTCGACCCTTCGATCGCAGTTGGCATCGGCTCCCGGGAGGAAGCTGAGCAGGCTCTGAACGTAGCCGACCACGCCGATCTCACGCGCTCCCGGCCGATCGTCGGTGGGCAGGATGTGCGCCGTCGCCGCGTCGAGGATCGCCAGCTCGGCGGCGGTCAGGAAGCCGTACGAGGAGGTCGAGACGGCGGCAGCCCAGCCGGCGGACAGCCGGGCGACCCCGAACGGGAAGCCGGCCGCCGCCGTCGCGCCGGCCAGCAGGCGCAACACCGCCCGCCTGGTCAGCGCCGGGCCGACCCCTACGATGGGCCTCCTCTCCGTCGCTTTCATCCCCCTTCATCCTGACCTTCTCCCATGCGGAGAGAAGGAACCCTGGCGCTGATACCGCGCCAGATCAGACTCGAAAACGGACCCTCCGCTTCCCATGGCAACAAGCGCGCCAAGTCGTTCGAAAAAGCACTGGCAACGACCGCGCCGTGCCGCGAAGCGTTTCTGGGAAGGACGGCAAGCCGTCCCTCCGAAAACCCGCAACGCCGCTCAGCGCTCGGCGACGGTGTCGCGGCGTTTGCGGGAGGGGGTGGGGCCGATCCGGTCGGCCAGGGTCAACACCGTGTCGATGTATGCGTCGGAGTGGTTGTAGGCCCAGATGACGCGGCGTTGCTCGGTGCGCGACAGGTTCGGCTTCCAGCCGTGCCCCACCAGGTAGTTGGCCATCGAGGCAATGGCATCGGCCGGATCGTAGAGGCTGATGCGCTCGTCGCCGTTGCCGTCGATAGCGAAGCGAAGGTAGCTCGACGGCAGGAACTGCGGTAGCCCGAAGGCGCCGGAGCCGGAGCCGCGGATCTCCAGCGGATCGATGCGCAGCCGCTCGGCGAGCCGAAAGGTGGCCAGCACCTCCGGGTAGAAGGTGTTCTCGAGGTGCAGGGCGCGCCGGCGCACCTGCTGCTCGACCTCCAGGCGCCGCGCGCCCGACAGGCCTCTGGTCTGCGTGCGGACGTTGGATCGCAGGTTGGCCGGCTCGCTGGCCATGGCCAATCGGGCGAGGCGATAGAGGACGACCTGCCGGCCCGTGAAGCGCCCGCACTGCGTCTCCACGTGCAGGATGGCGCCGAGGACGTTGGCCGGGACGCCGAGGCGCCGCTCGACGCGGCGGAACTCGCGGTCGTAGTCGCTGCGGCAGAGGCGCGCCCGGGCGACGCTGGCGGGCTTCAGAAAGCCGCGATAGAGCGCGTGCGACTCGCGCGGCGCCACGGAGAAGGTCAAGCCGGTGAAGGGCGGGACACGCGGATCGGAGAAGACGGTCCGCGCCCACGCGGGGTCGATGCCGTCGGCCTCCAACTTGTCGATCAGGTAGTCCCAGCCGCGCGCCGCACCGGAGGCCGCGGCCGCCGCCGGGCAGAGAAGCACCGCCAACAGAACGCCCGACCTCCACATGGACCGCACCACCATCACCTTCCTTTTACACCTTGCAGCGGCACGAGACCACAAGTAACAGGGTTCGGGTTCGGGGTTCGGGCAAAAGGGATCAGGAGGGCCCGCGGGCTTGGCCCGTGGGGCCGAGCCCATCGGAGCGCGAAGCGCGCACGGGGGCGAATTTCCAAAGAAGGGACGGATGAAGCTGGGTCGCAGGGAATGGGTGGGGCGATTCGCGATCGCGTTCGCTTCCACGTTGGTCACGCTGGCGGCCGCGGAGCTCTGCCTGCGACGAATCGGGGCCGCGAAGATGGACCGTCCGGCCGGGATCGCCTCGATCCGTATCCACAGGCAGTCGAGCGACCCGCAATTGATCTACGAGCTGGTGCCGGGATCGAGTTGCGAGCGGGACGGTGTGGCCATCGCCATCAACTCGGCCGGCTTCCGGGACGACGAGTTCCCGAACCCCCCTCCTGATGGACTTCGGATCGTCCTGTTGGGCGACTCCGTCGCGTGGGGATGGGGCGTGCCGATGGAGTCCGCCTTCCCGCAGGTCCTCGAGCGCGAGCTTCGCCAGCTCGGGTCGGAGCCCTACGCATCGAGTATCGTCTACAACCTCTCGGTCGACGGCTACTCGACGGAGCAGGAGGTCAGACTCCTCGAGACGCGCGGCCTGGCATTGAATCCCGATCTCGTCATCGTCAGCTACGTCCTGAACGACCCGGATGTGGTCGACGGCGGCCTGGCGCGCTACTACCGCCCGCGCATCGAGCTGCTGGAGCTGGCGCGGCGGGCGCTGAGGGCGGCACGGGAGCGGTTCGGCGGCTACCCGGAGGAATATCATCACCGGGTTCACGCCTGGAACAGCGACCGGACCATCGATCAGTTTCGCCGACTGGGTGAAATCAGCCGCGATCGGCATGTCCCGATTCTCGTCGCCGTCACCCCGGTGTTCCGGTTCGATCCAGGGGAGCCGTATCCCTGGCAGGACCTGCACGACTTCGTCCACGGTCTCTGCGAGGCCAACGGCCTGGCCTTCCTGGATCTCCTCCCCAGCTTCGAGGGACGGGACCTGACCGAGTACGCCTTCGACGTGTGGCACCCGACGGTCGAGGGCCACGCTCTGATCGCCCAGACGATGGTGGATACCCTTCCGGCCCTCGCCCGGAGACGCTGAGGGTGGGGCGCGAGTGCGTCACCAACAACCGACAACCTGACGATCCAACAACCTTCCGCCGGGGATCAGAGCCAGCCGAGCTTGCGGGCGGCGACGTCGGCGGCGAGGCCGAGCAGGAAGAGGCCCCCGAAACGGCGCGTGTGCTGGAAGGCGAGGGCGGAGTACCAGAGCGGCCAGATGTTGGGCGGGTACTCGGGCGGCGGGCCGGACGGGCGCGGATGGCGATACACGCGCAGGGCGCGGACGTACCAGGGCAGCGCAAAGAGGACCGCCAGCAGCAACCACGACAGATAGCCGCTGAGGATGAGGGCGCCGACCAGCAGGTACTCGAGCGTCAGCATGCCGATCGTCGCCAGCCGCGCCTTCCGCTCGCCGAGCAGGACGGGCATGGTGCGGATGTGCTTCGCCGCGTCGGCGTCGAGCTTGTCGATGTGCTTGCCGAAGAGGACCGTCGTCGCCGCCAGCGCCACCGGCAGGCTGGCCAGGACGACCGGCGTGGAGATCGCCCCGGTGATGACGTAATACCCGCCGCCGACCATCAGCGGACCCCAGACGAGGATGACCGCCACCTCGCCCATGCCGATGTACTTGAGCGGCCAGGTGTAGAAGAGGACGAAGAAGACCCCGATGCCGAGCAGCGTCAGCGTCGCCTCGCCGCGCATCGCCACCAGCACGGCGCCGGCGCCGAGCGCGATGAGGCCGGTCACCGCCGCGTAGGTCAGCGCCTCGCCGCGGGTCATGAGCCCGTGCTCGAGCGGCTGGGGGCCGTACTGGGAGCGGAAGTAATTGTCCTTGTCCACTCCCTTCACGTGGTCCGTGATATCGTTGACCAGGTTGTTCGTGGCGTGCGCGAACAGCAGGCCGAACGTCACCAGCAGCCACAGCAGCAGGTCGAAGCGCCCGTCGCGCGCCGCCAGCAGGCCGGCGATCGCCGCCGAGATGAAGGTCATCACCAGCACCGCCGAACGGGTCGCGATCAGCCAGCGCGAGATCACGTCGAGCCCGTTCCACTCCTCCTTGCTGACGCGCGGAATGACGTTGACGGCCTTGGCCCACATGGAGACGTTCATTCCGGTTCCTCCCGCTCCGTGTGGTGTCGGAGCGTCCCCAATCTAGCCGATTGCAGGCCGCCGAATCCAGGTTTCCGCGCGGTCGCCCCCGTGCGCGCTGGGCACCGCTCGGGCGCGGTCGGCGTCAGAACAGGGCCAGCTCGCCCGCGTCGACCCTTTTTAGGACGGCGTCGATCCGCTTCCCCACCAGGTCGATCTCCTCGTCCGTCAGTCCGTACTGGATGACGCCGGGGGCGAGGCGCACTCCCGCCGACGGCGCGTAGTCGAACGACGGCGCGACGTGGCGCACGATGCCCGAGGAGTCCGCCTCGAGCTGGCCGAGCACGCCGAGCCGGGCGAGGTCGCCGGCCGTCACCCGCCGCAAGCGGTCGATCGCCTGCCGCGGCAGGCCCCGGACGCGGATCTCGTCGAGATGCCAGCGAAAGAAGTTGTACACGACCCCGCCGAAGGCGATGCCGTTGTCGACCGAGAAGACCTGCGGGTTGCCCGGATCGGTGGAGATCAGGAGGTTGCTTCCGCGGCTGTCGCGGTTGTCGATCAAGTAGGTCAGCAGGTTGCGTTGGCCAGGCGGCGGGCGTAGGCAGGATCGTGGGAGAAGCGCCCCGGGTCGAAGTCGGGGTCCGGTACCTTCACGTTCTCCAGCCACGCCGCGACGGCGCCGAAGACGCAGCTCGCGCCCGGGAGGTTGGGGGCGGATGCGCGCGAAGGCGCGGGCGACATCGAGCGGCAGGCAGCGCGTCGTCACCGGCGCACCACGTAGTCGTCGGGGTCGAGGAAGAGCTGCTCAACGGCGTAGGCGCCGACCTCGCGCGCGGCGAGTTGTCCCATCCGCCGCCGTCGCGCGGCGCCGTCTTCCACTTCACGTGCATGCGAAAGCCGTCGCGGAAGACGACCTCGAGATTCTTCGACCCCATCACGCCGCCGCCCGCGTCCTTGGCCGAAGCGACGTCGAAGTCGTCGTACTCCATGCGGCGCAGGATCTGGTCGGGCGGCCCCGCAGGTTGCCGCCGCCCCCGCTCGCTGCGCCGCGGCAGCCGGCACCAGCGCGACACACAGCAACACGGCGAGGAAGATTCGGGTTCGCAGGCGCACGCCACTCACCTCAGATCGCCGGCTCGGGCACGGCCGGCAGGGGACCGCGCAGCTCGAGGAGCATCCCGGCACAGTGAGCGAGGATGCGCGCCGCGACTTGCGAGTGGTCCTCGGCGACGTCGAGCAGGGACTGCACGCCGATGCGAATGGCGACCACGGCGGTCCGCGCCACCGCTGCGTGCTCGTGCGGAATCCCGGTGAACGCCGCATCGAGCCCGAGAACGGTCCCGGGGCCGACTCGAAAAGCCGCCCCCTTCGCCCCGCCCCCGCAGCCGACGTAGCCGCTGACGAGCAGGGCGACGAAATCGGCCGGCGCGCCCTCCGCCCAGAGGACCTGCCCCTCGCGCAGGAGAAGCTCGTCCTCGTCGCGCGCCAGAACGGCGAGGACACCCACACCGAGATCGCGCAGAACGGGCGATCGCGACAGCCAGATCAGCCGCTCGACCAGGCCGAGTCGCGGCGGCGACGGCCGCCCGAGATCGCGCACTACCGGCGGTTGCCGCATCGACCGCGATCGCGCTCGTCGCGCAGAGCGAGCATTTGCTCGCCGATGGCCCGGCGGATCTCGGTGAAGATCGAGAAGTGGTCTTCGATGACGTCCAGAAACGCCGCGCCGTCGATGGCCAGGGCGAGCACGTTGGTCGCCGCAACCACGGTCACGGCGGAGGGCGCCTGCGCCAGAATCTCCACCAGGCCGATGCTCGCCGGCGCTTCCGCAGCGCGGAGCTGGCGCCGGTCGCGCTCGATGCGCGCCCGCCCCTCGACGAGGAAGTGAACCGCGCCACTCGCTTCCCCCTGGGTGCAGAAACCGTGCCGCGGCGCACCCACCGCTCGCGCATCAGCCGGGCGAAGGCGACGAGCTGTTCGGCACGCAGACCGCGGAACAGCGGCACCGAGCGTAGTACAGCGCGCGCTGCAACGGCTCGACAACAGGCAGTCTATCCCTCACCGGCGACTCCCTCGCCCGCGGGGCCGGGCCGGAAGCTCAGCAGATCGAGCGACCGCTGGCGCAGATCGGCGAGCCAATCCCAGCGGTCGGCCGGACGCTCCTCCGCGCCGCGGCTCTCCTGCGCGAGGCCGATCTCGGCGGCGTGATAGGACGCCAGGCAGCGCACGGCGATGCTGTCGTCGCGCGCCAGAGCGGCGACCAGCGATTCGTACTGCGGGGTCTCGGCGGCGTCGGCGCTCACCCCGCCGGCGCGCTCGGCATCCTGCTCCCCATCGACCAGCGCCAGGACGGTCTCGCGCAGGCCCTTCGGCAACACGCCGTGCAGCAGCTCCAGGCTGCTGTCGCGCGTCGACTCGTTTCGCAGCCCCTGGTAGATCTGCGCCAGATCCTCTTGCCGATGGCGCAGGCCGAGGGTGCGAAAGAGGCGCTCGGTCGCCAGGCTCTGCTTCTCGCGCAGCAGCCCGGCCAGCAGCTCGTGCCCGGTCGTCCGCCACTCCGGTCGCTGCTCGGCGCCGCGCCGCAGAACCAGGCGCCAGCGAACGAGCTCGGAAATCTTGCCGATCTGCCCCTCGATCACCTCGTCGAGCAGACCCGCATCGAGCCGCAGCTGCGGATGATTGGCGACCATTCCCCCCAGCCCGCGCAGGATCTTGAAGCGCACCAGGCCGCTGGGCTCGTCGGGCAATGGCGCAGCAGCGCGTCGGCGGCGCGTTGTTGCGGGAAGCGCGAGATCGTCCGCGGCAGGTGGACACGTACGGCGCGCGGTAGGGACAGGTCCGCCAGCGCCTCCCGAAGGGAGTCGAGAGCCGGCTCGCCGAGGGCGAGCAGGGCGCGGCGCACGGCGGCGCGCAGCGAACGCGAGGCGAGCAGGCGAACAAGGATGGGCATGTAGCGTTCGTCGCGCGCGGCGCCCATCGCCTGCACCGCCTCGCACGACGTGGCGGGATCCGCTTCGTTCGCCAGCCGCATCAGCAGCGGCGCGAGAGCCGGCGACGGGTGGTCGCGCAGCGCCCGGGCGACGAAGCGCCCCGCCTCACCCGCCGGGCTCTTCTCGAGCAGCTCGCCCAGCTTCGCCAGGGCCGTCGACGAATCCGTCCAGCCGCGCGCCGCCAGCGCCACGACCGCCGTGGCGGCGACGACCGGGCACTCCGCCCCGGCGGCCGCCCGCAGCAGCGACGGCGTCGGCGAACGAAGGCGTGGGTGCGCACGGCGGCGGCGCGCACCGCGGCGTCGTCGTGGTTTAGGAGGCGCTCGACGACGGGAAGGGAGTCGTCGCGGCCGGCGGCGGCGAAGAGCTCGAGCGCGCGCACGACCACCGGCGCCGAGGATGATACAGGATCAGCGCCGGCACCAGGTGGGCGCGCCCGCTCTGCTGCAACAGGTCCATCGCCGCGATCACCAGATGGTCGTCGGCGCTGTTCAAGGCGGCGACCAGCGTCTCCAGCGACGCCATGTCGAGGTCGGGGAACTCGAGGCGCCGCGCCATCGAGCCGTGGCCGAGCGTCTCGCGGAACAGTTCCAGGTACGGCTTGCGTGTCGACACGGCGGCCCACAGCCAGCCGCCGGCGCAGGCGACCACCACCGGCCCCATCATGCGCTCCGATTCGGCCATGCCGAGCCACGCGAGGATGAGGACGGAGGCCAGTGCCTGTCCGCCGCGATGGGCGACGATGTCGCTCATGGTCTTCACGGCACTGCGCAGGCGCGGCGCCATCGGCACGTAGAGCAGCTCGCTGGCCGTCTTTTGCAGGGACCAGCGCAGCGCGCCGTCGACGCCGCGCAGGCACAGCACCGCACCCAGACCGCCGAGGGCAGTCAGAATGACTCCGCCCAGCAGCAGAAGCGCCGGCGGCACGGCCAGAGCCTCGGTCACGCCGACCAGGCGAACGAACGGAACCACCGCGGTCAGAAGCAGGATCAGCGACACCGTCTCGAAGGCAAAGTAGGAGGCCGCCAGGAACGTGCTCAGGTGCGCGGCGGCGATCTCGCGCGACACGACGCTCTAGAATACGAAGTCGGCGAGGGTCACCGTCACGCTGGCGAGCAGAAGCAGCGAACCGATACGCCGGACGTAGGGATGGCGGATCGCGATCGCCACGCTGTCGCGCAAGCTCGTCCGTTCGCATCTGCCCGGCGCCCGCCCATCCGCCGTGCCGGAGCTCGGAGCAGCGACGCGCGGCGAGCGCCACAGGACGGTGGAGCCGGCGGCGCTGAGCAGGAAGAACGCCGCGCTCACGCCGAGCAGCGCGCGCGGGTCCAGCGCTGGGGATAGGATGCCGGCGAGCGCGAAGCCGGTCAGCGAGCCGAGCACCGGACCGCTGGCGATGATCGGGAAGAGCCGCTTGGCCTGCGCGGTGCCGAACCGACCGGTGAGGAACAGCCAGAAACGGATCAGGATGACCGTCGAGGCGAGGCCGCCCCAGACGTACAGGGCATAGAAGACCCAGACGGAGCGCGAACGCGCCAGAATCAGAAAGCTGGTGGTGCCGGCGGCTGCCGCGATCTGGATCAGGATGAGGTTGCGCAGGTCGCCGCGCGAAGAGCGGGAGCCGCCGAGAAGGCGGTCGGTAGCGAGCGCGACCGCCGCCAGCGTCAGGTACACCCAGGGAAGGCGGCTGGCGGGCAGATGGGTGAGGAAGAGCGTGTCGCGGGCCGTCTCCAGGATGGCGTGCGCGACGAGAACCAGGAACCCCGTACCCGCCGCCCAGAACGTCTCGTAGCGTTCGTCCGGCTGAACGTTTTCGAGAAACCGCGCCATGCAGTCACCGCCTCTTGGCAGCCTCGCGCCGAGCGCCGCCCGGCGAAGGTCGTAGCGGTTTTACGGAAGCCAGAACGGTGCCAGAGGCAATCCGACAGCCGGTGCACCCGCCGGGCGCCCACCGAGGTGCGGATGGGAACGTCTTACAGGACGGCGGCCGGGGGCGCCGCCCGTTTTTCATCGGCTCGCGCGGGCCCGTCGTCTCGGGCGGCGCAGCTTCGCCCATTCCTCGAAACGGTTTGATGCATGCGGGACCGATGGGCTTCCTCTCCCTTCATGATCTAGTCGTTCGAGACGCTTGCGGATCGACATCCCCGCCGAAGAAACTCGCTCAGTCATCGATCGCCTGGTAGGCCGACGTCCAGAAATCGCGATCGAGGGTCGGCCCAGCCGGCGACGACCGGCCATGGCTGCCCTCAAATCGCGTGGTTGCAGCGCGAGGGGGGTGCGGCGGGAGTCGGATGGGGGAGCAGAAACCCTCACACGCCGATGCGGTCGGCGAGCTGCTCGCGGTGGTGCGTGGCGTCGCCGAACAGCACGGCGCTGCTCTTGGCGCGCTTGAAGTACAGGTGCGCCGGGTGCTCCCAGGTGAAGCCCATGCCGCCGTGGATCTGGATGGTCTCGGCGGCGGCGTGGAAGTAGGCGTCCGAGCAGTAGGCCTTGGCCAGGCTCGCCGCCGCCAGCAGCTCGTCGTCCTCGCGGGTGGCGGCAAAGGCGGCGTGGTAGGCCGCCGACTTGGCGAACTCGACCTCGACCAGCATGTCCGCGCAGCGGTGCTTGATGGCCTGGAACGAGCCGATCGCGCGGCCGAACTGCAGGCGCGTCTTGGCGTACTCGGTCGACATCTCCAGACAGCGCTGCGTTCCGCCCGCCTGCTCGGCGGCGAGGGCGCTGACGGTCAGAGCCAGCGCGCGCCGCAGCCCCGGCTCCAGGTCGCCGGCGGCACCGATGCGCGTCGCGGGCGTGTCGGAGAGCTCGAGCCGGGCCAGCTTGCGCGTCAGATCGAGGGTGGGCAGCAGCGTGCGCGTCAGCCCGGGCGCCTCCGGCTCGACGCGGAAGAGAGAGAGCCCGTCGCCGGCGCGCGCGGCGACCAGCAGGACGTCGGCGACGTGCCCGTCGAGGACGTAGGTCTTGACGCCGCTCAGTCGCCAGGCGTCGCCGCCGCCCGCGGCGCGCAACGCGACGTCCCGCGGGTCCCAGCCGCCGCCCTCGTCGACGAACGCCAGGGTGGCGACGGTCTGCCCGGAGGCGATGCCGGGCAGGATCTCGGCCTTCGCCTCCTCGTTCGCCGCGTGCAGCAACGCGTTGGTCGCCAGCACCGCGGTGGACAGATAGGGGGCGCAGAGCAGCGTCCGCCCCATCTCCTCCAGCACGATCGCGTGCTCGACCGGGCCGAAGCCGGCACCGCCGTACTGCTCGGGCACGATCAGCCCCTGCAGAGCCATCTGCTCGGCCATCTGCGACCAGACCTGCGGGTCGTAGCCCTGCTCGGTGTCCATCAGCCGCCGCACCGTCTGCTCCGGCGATTTGTTCTCCAGGAACTTGCGCACCATCTGGCGCAGCTCCTCGTGCTCGTCGGTGAACGCGAACTCCAACATCGCAATTACCTTTCTTCCGGTGACTCGATTCGTTCGGGTAACGGGCCCGCTCTCAGCCGCTGCGCGGCACGTCCTTCCAGGGCACGTTCTTGTCCACCCGCGGCTCGCCGGGGAGGCCGAGCACGCGCTCGCCGAGGATGTTGCGCATCACCTCCGAGGTGCCGCCCTCGATCGAGTTCGCCCGCGAGCGCAGGAACTGGTACTTGGCCAGCGACAGGGCGTCGCGCCGCTCCTCCCCGGCCGGGCGGCGCAGCTCGTAGCCGGCCTCGTAGACGAGGGCGTCGTCGCCGATGACGTCCATGCCGCACTCCCAGATGCGCTTGTACAGCTCCGCCTGGGCCAGCTTGCCGACCGAGCCCTCGGGGCCCGGATTGCCGTGCCGCTGCGCCGCCTTGGCGCGCTGGCCGGTGAGACGCAGGAGCTCGGCCTCGCTGTAGAGACGCGCGATGCGGTCGCGCATGAGCGGCTTGCGCGCGGCCGCGAACTTCCCGGCGTGCGCCTGCCAGAGGTTGAGCAGGATGCTGATCGGGCCGCCCCCCTTCTTCGACGAGCCGCCGCCGAGGGCGCTGCGCTCGTTCATGAGCGTGGTGATCGCCACCTGCCAGCCCTGCCCTTCGGCGCCGAGCATGCGGTCGCGCGGAATGCGGACGTCGTTCAGGAAGACCTCGTTGAACTCCGCCTCGCCGGTGATCTGGTAGAGGGGCCGCACGTCGACGCCGGGAGCCTGCATGTCGAGCAGGAAGTACGACATGCCCTCGTGCTTGGGGACGTCCGGGTTGGTGCGGGCGACGAGCATGCCCCACTTGGAGACGTGCGCCAGCGTCGTCCACACCTTCTGGCCGTTCAGCACCCAGTCGTCGCCGTCGCGCACCGCGCGCGTCGCCAGGCCGGCGACGTCGGAGCCGGCGCCGGGCTCGCTGAAGAGCTGACACCAGATGTCCTCGCCGGTGAAGATGCGGCGCAGCAGCGTCTTCTTCATCTCGTCGGTGCCGTGCGTCAGCACCACCGGGGCGCCCATGCCGATGCCGATCGGGTTGATGTAGAGGTCGTCGTAAAAGGTCTTGGCGTGTTTGCGGATCTCGTCGTTGACGACCGCCTGCATCTTCGAATTGAGCCCGAGCCCGCCGAGGCCCTCGGGGAAATTGACCCAGGCCAGGCCGTGGTCGAACTGCGCCCCGCGGAAGGTCACCTGGTCGACCCGGTCGGGATGCGCCTTCTCGAGCAGCGCCCGCGTGCGCCGCCTGATCTCGTCTTCGGTCATCTTCGCTTCGCTGGCCATGCTTCGCTCCCTCCGGGCTGATTTTGCCGCCGCTCCGAGCTTGATGATTCGACATTTTGAAGATAAAGTGTCGAATCGTCAATGGCTTCCCGGTTTACCCGGAGTCGGCTCGAGCTCGATCCCATGCCCGCGGACATCGCGCAAGACGGCAGCCGCCGCGACGCCATCATCGAAGCGGCGCGGTCGACCTTCATCCACTACGGCTTCCGCCGCACCTCGCTCGACGAGATCGCGCACCAGGCCGACATGTCGCGCACCGGCCTCTACCACCACTTTCGCAACAAGGAAGAGATCTTCCGCGCCGTGACGGAGGACCTGCACGAGCGCGCGCTGGGGGCGGCGGAGCGGGCGGCGGCCGCGGACCGCGGCGCCGGCGCCCGGTTGCTCGGCGTCCTCGATGCCAAGCTCGGCTGGTTCCTCGACATTCTCAGCACCTCGCGGCACGGGGACGAGCTGATCGACGAGACGAACCGCCTGTGCGGCGAGCTCGTGGTATCGGAGACGCGGCGTTACCTGAAGGTCCTGGCGCGGATCTTCCGCGAGGCCGACGAGGCCGGCGAGATCTCGCTCGCGGCGATCGAGCTGACGCCAGACGCGGCGGCGAGCTACCTCCACCTGTGCGCGCAGGGTCTGGCCGGCCCGCGCGGCGCGGCTCCGTCACCCGCCCAGTACCGGCGCCGCCTCGAGCGTCTCATCCGCATCACTGTGGCGGGCCTGCGAGCCGGGAGCCCCGTGCCGTAGATGCTCGAGCAACCGCGCTTTCCGCGCCAGGCCTGGGTCCCGGTCGTCGCCGGCCTTCTGTGGCTGCACGGCGCCGCCGGCTTCGGCATGCCCGGCTTCGCGTTCTCGGTCGTCCCCGGGTGCCTGCTCCTGGCCTCCGGCGTCTCGACCTCCTCTACCCGGGCGACGTGCGCATCCCGCAGTTCTCGGCGCTGGGAGGCGTG
Organism: uncultured bacterium; assembly: GCA_963721115.1. Lineage (GTDB taxonomy): Bacteria > Desulfobacterota > Binatia > HRBIN30 > CADEER01 > CAVRIA01. The sequence goes on along the minus strand of CAVRIA010000004.1, from coordinate 462,176 downwards.
CTGGGCGTGCTCTTCGCCGTGCCTGCGCTATTCGTCGCCGGCGGGTGGACGGGATCGGCTCTGCTGCTCCTCTCCGCCGCCTCCTTCGTCGCCGCGGGCGCCACCTCGGTTCAGCAGGCGCCGCACGTCGAGGACGTTCCGCCGCCGCGTCCTTCCACCCGTCTCGCCGCCCAGGTCGCCATCGACGACGCCTTGCTCGGCAGCATGGTGGTGTCGAATCGAACCGGTCTGGCGGACCCCACGGTCCGCCTTCGGCAGGAGCTGCACGAGGCGCTCGACCTGTTCCGCGCCCGCGGCTGGCTCGATCGTCCCGAAAGCTACCACACCCTGCCGCCGCCGCTGACCGAACCGGTGCTCCGCCCCGCGCGCTCCCACCGGCTCGCCTTCGAGCGCCTCGAGTTCGACAGCGGCTACGAGCCCCACGCCGGCGAGCCCGGGCGCGACCGCTGGCTCGCCCAGCTCGCCAACCGCACCGCCCACGCCTGGATCCTGCGCCACCCGGGCGAGCCACGCCCATGGCTGATCTGCATCCATGGCTACGAGATGGGGTTCCCGTTCGTCGACCTGCCCGCCTTCCACGCCGCGCGCCTGCATTTCAAGCACGGCCTCAACTTGGCGTTGCCCGTTCTGCCGCTGCACGGCCCGCGCCGCAACGGCCGGCGCAGCGGCGCCGGCTTTCTCGCCGGCGACTTCGTCGACACGGTGCACGCCGAGGCACAGGCGATGTGGGACATGCGCCGCCTGCTGTCCTGGATCCGCGCCCAGGGCGGCGCGCGCGTCGGCGTGCACGGGCTTTCCCTGGGAGGTTACAACACGGCCCTCTTCGCCTGCCTCGGCGAGGACCTCGCCTGCGCCATCGCCGGCATCCCGGCGACCGACTTCGCGCGCCTGATCTGGCGTCACGGCCCGACCCTGCAGATTCTCTACGCCGAGCACCACGGGCTTCTCTTCGAGCAGGTGACCGACCTGCTGCGCGTCGTGTCGCCACTCGCCCTCGAGCCGCGTGTTCCGGCGGCGCGGCGCTACATCTTCGCCGGCGCCGGCGACCGCCTCGTCCCTCCCGATCAGCCGCGCGACCTGTGGCGGCACTGGGGGCGCCCGCGCATCGTCTGGTACCAGGGCGCGCACGTGACCTTCCGCATGCACGACGAGGTCGATCGGCTGCTGATGGACGCGCTGCGCGAGTCGGGGTTGATTCAGTGACTCAGCGCGGTGACCGACCAGTGACGTGCGGATTCCGTGTGAGCGGGTGAGCCGGTCAGCCGGTCGGACCGATGGGCCACCCTCTCACTGGCTAACCGGCTAACCCGCTCACCGGCTAGCCCGCTCAACGGTCATTCAGCACTCCAGCACTGAATCCCTCCCTTGCACTTTCCACCCCCGACTGGCTATGCAGCGCGCATGCACACCGAGCCGTTTCGCATCGAGGTTTCCGACAGCGTTCTCGCCGATCTACGCGAGCGGCTGTCGCGCACGCGGTTTCCCGACGAGATCCCGGGCTCCGGCTGGGGCTACGGGACGGAGCTCGCCTACATGCGCGATCTCGTGGCCTACTGGCGCGAGCGCTACGACTGGCGCGCCGCCGAGGCGAGGTTGAACGCCTTCCCCCAGTTTCGCGCCGAGGTCGCCGGGCTGGCGATCCATTTCATCCACCAGCGCGGCAAGGGGCCGCGGCCGTTCCCGCTCGTCATCACGCACGGCTGGCCGGGATCGGTGGCGGAGTTCCTCGGTATCATCGGACCGCTGACCGACCCGGCGGCGCATGGCGGCGACCCGGCCGACGCCTTCGACGTCGTGATCCCCTCGATGCCCGGCTACGGCTTCTCGGATCACCCGGCCGAGCCCGGCATGGATCCCGAGCGGATCGCCGCGCTGTGGGCCGAGCTGATGACGGGCCTCGGCTACGAGCGGTTCGGCGCCCAGGGCGGCGACTGGGGCTCGATGGTGAGCACCTACCTCGGCTATCGCCACGCTTCACACGTGGCGGGCATCCACCTCAACATGGTGATCGCGTTTCCGCCCGATCCGGCCAACCCGGCGGACGGCCTGGCGCAGGAGGACCTGATCCCCCTGATGGAAGCGCAGCAGTTCCTGACGCTGGAGACCGGCTATCAGCGCATCCAGGGAACCAAGCCGCAGACCCTGTCCTACGGGCTCAACGACTCCCCGGCCGGTCTGGCTGCCTGGATCGTGGAGAAGTTCCGCACCTGGAGCGACTGTGGCGGCGAGGTCGAGCACCGCTTCAGCAAGGACGACCTGCTGACCAACATCATGCTCTACTGGGTGCCCGAGACCGCCAACTCCTCGTGCCGCCTCTACTGCGAGACCATGCGGGCGGACAAGTTTCCGCCCAAGGAGTTTCACGTCGACGTGCCCACCGGCTGCGCGATCTTCCCGAAGGAGATCATCCGGCCGCCGCGCCAGTGGGTGGAGAAGCTCTACAACGTCACGCGCTGGACGCCCATGCCCGCCGGCGGTCACTTCGCCGCCATGGAGGAGCCGGCGGCGCTGGTCGAGGACATCCGCGCGTTCTTCCGGCCGCTGCGCTGATCCGCCGGCGCCGGGAACGAGCCAGGCGAGCGGCGCATTGAAGCAGGGGCAGCGGACTGCGGGAGATGCGGATCTCCCTCTACTGCACGAGGTTCGGCCGGGGAGTCAGCGGCCCCGTGGGCCGCTGTGCAGGCCGGAGGCCCGCACCACAATGAGCCTCTCCTCTTCGCGTCTTCGACTGTAGGCCCGGATCTCCCGTCAGGCGCGCGCCGTGCGCCGCACGCGGTAGAGACCGAACGAGAAGACGGCGGCGAGCATCGCCATCGCCAGAGCCAGCATCCAGCCCGACAGGAGCGGCGCTCCGGTCGCGCCGAGCGTGACCAGCACCAGCCCCTTGCCGTGATCGGGGATGATCGAGCCCGGCAGAATGATCGGCGAGCCCGGCGTTTCGGACACCGTGCCGTCGTCCGCGATGGCGAGGATGTGCAAGGCGTTGCCGAGCGGGCAGTTCACCGGGTCGACGGCGGGAGTGATGCAGGTCTGGGCGCTCAGAACGTACAGGAAGCGACCGAGCGGATCGACGACGAGGTTGAAGGGCGCAGTCGTGAACATGTACGGCTCCGGCTGCGCGATCAGGGGACCCTTGGGACCGCCGAGGTCGAAGTTCTGCAACCGCACCGGCGCGAGCGGGTCGGCGATCGAGAAGGTACTGATCTGGTTCGTGCCGACGTCCGAGGTGTAGACGAACTCGCCCGCCCGGTCGATCGCGACCCAGCACAGCCCACCGGCGGCGCCCAAGCCGTTGAGGTCGTCCAGGCCGACGAAGGTCAGAACGCCATTGGCGTCGTACGTCCAAACCTTCAGCTGCCCGGCGGCGACCGCCCCCAGGTAGAGGATCGGCTCGGTGGGATGCACCTGCATGCCGAGCACGTAGGGCGCCGCGTCGAAGGCCGCCGGCAGCTGCGTCTGCATGCCCGGCGTGAGCCGAAACCCGTTGCCCGCGTCGAGCGTGAACGTCTCGATGATGCTGCGCGCCTTCGGCAGGATCGGCGCCGGCGGCACCACGGTCGCGTCCGGCGTGAAGAAATCATTGCCGAACAGAAACTCGCCGCTCGGCGAGGCGATGATCTGCGACGGCGACGTGCCATCCGCCAGCACGATCGTCGAGGCGGAGAGCTGCGTCAGCGAGCCGTCCGGCGCGATGTCGAACGCCGTGTAGTTGGTCGCGCCGGGAGTTCCCACGGCGCCCGCCGGGTTGACCGCCGTCGGCAGAATCCCGTCGCCGCGGTTGACGACGTACAGCCGATTCCCGCCCACGAGCTCCAGGCTGGCCGGCTCCTTACCGCCGGACGCAAACGGCGAGCCAGGAACCGGGACGAGGCTACCGTCGGGCATGATACGGAAGACGGAGATGTCGTCGCTGCCCTCGTTGACCGCGAACAGGAAGCGCCCGTCCGGACTGACGGCGACCTCCTGATCGGTGTCGTCGGGCCCCAGCCGCTGGTCGACGTTCAAGAACCCGGTGCCGCCGGTGAAGAACGGGTTACCCGGCAGCGGGGTGACGCTGCCGTCGACCGGATTCCGACTGTAGCCGAACACCGCGTTCTGCCCCGCCGCCGGATCGTTGTTCTCGAAGTACAGGAAATGCCGGGTGCCCTGGCCGAATGCCGGCACGGAGCCGAGGACGGCGGCGAGCACCACCCCCAGGGCTGCCATGCGAGGCCACGCGACTGACGATGTTCCCCTTTGTACGCGAACGAGTTGCGACATGAGTGCTCCCCTCCCCAAGTGCGGGTAAACTCTGGCCTTCGGATTGCAGATCAGGTCTCAAACGTCACGAGGCCAAACGCGTGACCGATCTCTTTTGTGCTTCTTCAGGCCCCGGCATAGATCGCGCTTTTCCTCTTCCGCAAAGAACTTGTCAAGCACAAGCATGGACGCGCCTCCACCTCGAGCGGATCGCACCGGGGGTATCGCACCCCTTACTACCCAGCCGCCCCATCCAGACGCCGGCCCAACGCCGCGCTCTCGCCGAGGGCCCGTTCGACCAGGATCTCGACCGCCCGGTCCGGCCGCCAACGGCCGCTGCGCTCGCCGGGCAGGGGAAACCCGACCTTCTCGGGCTCTTCGACCACGCTCGCTCGCAGTGTCGGGTAGCGGCGCAGCCAGGCGCCGACCTTGGAATCGCTGCTGAACTCCAGCTCGGCGCCGGGCCGGCGGCGGGTCCGACGCTCTCGGCGAGCAACATCCTCCTGGTAGGTGAGGATCTCCGCCACCGCTTCGTAGTCCGCCAGAATCGGCTCCGTCACACGCACGGCCGGCGCGCTTGCCAGCCGCCCCTGGTACGACCGCCGGAGGTCGGCGACCCTGCCTACCCACGGCTGTGCCGCCGGCACGGGCAGGCTCGAACGCAGTGCGCGGCCGAACGCCACCAACTCGCCGAGGATCTCGCGCACCGGCTGAACGTCCGAGCCGCGCAGAGCCACAGCTTCGGCGGTCGGTTCGAGGCCGGCGGTCGCGGTCGGTGCCGCCGCGGTCGGAGTCTCGGCCAGGCGGGCCGGGACCATCTCCGGCGCCAACTCGGGCGGCGGATTCGACGCCGCGGAGCCCGCCGGCGGGGCTGTCTCCGCCGCGCGCGCCACTTCTCGCGCCGGCGCCACCACGACGGCCGCCGCGACCTGGTCGCGCCGGACGAGGAGCAACAGGGCGAGGTGGCGCGCCCGGGCCTCCTCCAGCGCGCGGTTCAAGTCGGCGCAGGTCCACAGCGGGTGGCTGTTCAGTTGAACGACCAGGTCTCCCACCCACAGCTCCGGGACGTTCGAACCGATCACTCGCAGCCCGGTGTCGGTCGGCAGAAGGCGGCCGATCTCTCCGGCCGGGCAAGCTGTCGGTGCCGCGGCTGCCGGTGCGGCGAGCAGGGCGGCGACCACGGCCGCCGCCAGCGCCCGCGGGGCGCGCAGGCGACGGCGCTTTCGGAGTCTGGCGCGCGCCGCCCGACAGGGCGAATTTGCCACGCGAAGGTCGCCATCGAAGAACACCATCCGCCTCCGCTGCGCTGCCGCCATCCGGACCAACTAATCCAAACGCTCCATATCCACCAGTGCGGGCATCGGGCAAGGGATCCCGGCGAATCGACCAACTGTCGGAGGAGCGATGGACGAGAACTCGTCAGCGACTTCGTGGTTGCATTCCGTCCCCTCAGGACGCCGACCGCAGGTACTCCGCCAGCGTGCTCGGATCGTTGGCGACCGCGACGGCGGTTTCGCGCGTGATGGTATTGGAGCGGACGAGATCGGCGAGGCTGCGCTCGAGAGGTAGCATTCCGCCGTCGCCGCTCGCCTGCAGCGCGCTGGTGATCTGCGCCGTCCTGCCGTCGCGAATCAGGTTGGCGACGGCGTAGGTGACTCTGAGCAGCTCGACCGCAGCGACCCGCCCTTTGCCGTTCGCTCTCGCCACCAGGCGCTGCGAGACGACCGCGCGCAGCGCGTCCGCCAGCTGCACGCGAATCTGCCTCTGGCGTTCGGGAGGATAGGTGTCGACGATCCTCTCCACCGCCGACGCGGCCGTCCGGCTGTGCAGGCTCGTCAGCACCAGGTGGCCCGTCTCTGCCGCCGTCAGAGCGAGGCTGATCGTCTCGGAATCGCGCATCTCGCCGACCAGCAAAATGTCGGGATCTTCGCGCAACGCGTCACGCAAGCCGGTCGCGAAGTCGTGCGCGTGCGGTCCGATCTCGCGCTGGCGCACCAGGCCCGCCTCGCGCCCGGGGCGGATCAGGTACTCGATCGGGTCCTCGAGCGAGATCAAGACCCGGGCACGCGCACGCAGGGCCTGCTGGCCGAGAGCCGCCAGCGTCGTGCTCTTCCCCGAGCCGGTCGACCCGCAGACGATCACCAGACCGTGCTGCAGGTCGACGAGCGACTCCAGGCTTTTGGGAAGGTCGAGATCGCGCAGCGCCGGCGCCTCGCGGCGGAGGATGCGGATGGCGGCGCACAGGCCGCCGTCGCTGGCGTAGACGTTCACCCGCAGCCGCCCGACCGCTGCCACGTCGAGGGCGCGATCCACGGAATGCCCGCCCCGCACCTGCGCGAGCTGCGCGGGGCCGCCGACCAGCGCGGCGGGATCCGGCGCACCGGCGCCCTCCAGGAGTCGGAGCTCTCCGTCGACGCGAACGATCGGAGGGCGATCTTCACCGAGGTGGACGTCGCTGGCGCCCATCGACGCCGCGCGGGCCAGGAGGGCGATCATGTCGGCCGGAAGCGCATTCCTCTGCTCGTCGCTTCCGCCGGCGCGCGGGTCCGGCGCGGCAGCCGATGCCTCGTCCTCCCCGGCGGGCGCCGGTCGAAGCACGGACGGTGGCGGGACTTCGCTTCTCACCACCTGGGCCACGGGGGCCAGCGGCTCGCCGTCGCGTCGGAAGAAGACCTTCAACGCCCCGTCCGCCTCCTGTTGCAGCGTCACGGCGAAATCGCCGAGCTCGTCACTCGCATAGGAGAACGAGAGGCTCCTCTGCTCGCCCAGCGCCGCGGCGCGCGATGTCCACAGATCGTCGAGAAGGCCCTGCAGCATCTTCGTGGACGTCGCGGGTATGGTCAGGGGCAGCCCGACATCCCCCCGGAACATCTGCGGCGCGCGGTCGGAGGCCAGCCGCAGCTCCGTCGCGCCGTCCTGGACCATGATCCTGAGCACGCTGTCGATCGGCTTCATCGGCTCAAGCTATCGGTTCGAACCGGTGATCGTCCGCTCAGCTCGGTTGATTGCTCACCGGCTGGTAGCCGCACCAGGGATCGGTGGCGAGATAGCTCCCCGTGAGCGCGTAGGCGCGCGATCGCGAGCCGCCGCAGATGCGGCGGTACTCGCAGCGGCCGCAGCGTCCCTGCAACGCGTCGAGATCGCGCAGGGCGCGAAACAGCGCCGAATCGCGGTAGATCTCGGCGAACGGTTGCTGCCGGATGTTGCCGGCGGCGAGTGGCAGGAACCCGCTCGGGAAGACTTCGCCCGTGTGCGACACGAAGGCGAAGCCGTTGCCGGCGTTGACGCCGCGCGGCGCCAGGCCGACCGTGTGGCCCGGCCCTTCCGAGCGGCGCAGCATCTGCGGCATGGCGGGCGCGGAGGCGGCGCCGGGACCGCGACCCTCGCGCTGCGCCACGTAGCGCCGATAGTGCTGCCCTTCCGTCACCTTGACCACGAATCGGGCCCGCTTCTGCACGTCGTACAGGGTCGCGAACAAATCCTCGCACTGCTGCGGCGTCAGCCCGCCCAGGTCTTCGCCGCGGCCGACAGGCACCAGGAAGAACACCTCCCAGAAGACGATCCCCAGCCGTTCGACGAGCTCGACCATCTCCGCGATGTACGGAATCGAGGCGCCGCACAGCGTCGAGTTGATCTGCAGAGGCAGCTCGTGGGCATGCGCCCACTCGGCCGCGCGCATGGTCCTGGCGAAGGCGCCGGGCACGCCGCGGAAGGCGTCGTGCAGGTCGGGGCGCGGGAAGTCGACGCTGAGCGCCATCTGGTCGAGCCCCGCGGCCTTCAGCTCGCGGATCAGGTCCTCCGTCAGCGCCGGCGTCGCGGCGGGGATGGTGCCCATGCGCAGACCGAGCGACTTCCCGTGGCGGACCAGGGTCAGCAGGTCCGGCCGCTTCACCGGATCGCCGCCGCTCAGAATGAAGACCGGCGTGCCCATCGCCGCCACCGCGTCGAGCAACCGCTCGCCCTCCACGGTCGTCAGCTCGCCCGGGTCGCGATTCGGCTGCGCCGAGGCCCGGCAGTGGGTGCAGGTCAGATCACACGCCTGGGTCGTCTCCCAGATGACCAGGAACGGCGCCTTCTCGAAGTCGACGGATGCGAACGGATGCATTGCAGGGGCGATAGCATGCTACCTGGGGCGGAACCAGTCTGCAGCCGCGCGGTTTTCGTCTCCTCGAGCGAGCTGTTAGATGAGTGCGATGAGACCGAAACCGCCGCGCATCGAAGGCGTGATCGTGCTTCCCGGGAACCGCAGGCTCGGCTATGCCGAGTTCGGCGTTCCGAAGGGAAAGCCCGTGTTCTGGTTCCACGGCACGCCGGGTGCGCGGCGGCAGATTCCACCGGAGGCGCGCGCGGCGGCGGACGAGCGCGGCGTTCGGCTGATCGGCATCGACCGGCCGGGGGTCGGCGACTCCACGGCGCATGTCTATCCGTCGTTCCACGCCTGGGCGCGCGACATCGCGGTCGCGGCCGATCGCCTCGGCATCGAGCGCTTCGGATTGGTCGGGCTCTCGGGAGGCGGGCCGTACGTGCTCGCTTGCGCTCACGAGCTGCCGGACCGAGTCGTCGCCGGCGCCGTGCTCGGCGGCGTCGCCCCGGCCTGCGGACCGGAGGCCGCGCCGGGAGGCCTGGTGCGACTCGCCAGTCGCTTCGAGCCGATCTACCGCTCTCTACACGAGCCGCTCGGCGTGATGCTGACGGCTCTGGTATGGGCGCTGCGGCCGCTCTCCTCGCCGCTCTTCGACCTCGTCACTCGGCTGTCCCCGCCGGGCGATCGCGCCGTGTTCGAGCGCCCGGAGATGAAGGCGTTCTTCCTCGACGATCTCCTCAACGGCAGCCGCTGGGGACTGCGCGCTCCGATCTACGACCTGTTGCTCTTCTCCCGGCCGTGGGGCTTTCGCCTGCGCGACATCCGGGTTCCGATCCGCTTCTGGCACGGCGACGCCGACCACCTGGTTCCGCTCGCGCACGCCCGCCACCAGGTCGATCTCGTCCCCGGCGCACAGCTCCACGTTCGCCGCGGCGAGAGCCACCTCGGCACCCTGGCCGCCGCCGAGGAAATCCTCGATTCCATCCTCGCCGTCTGGCCCGCCGAGCCGCGCGCCGCGCGCCGCCCGCGACGCGCCAAGCTCGCATCCGCCCGTTGATCGGGGGGATCGGAAATTTCCCGCGCCGAGACGCGGGGCCGCAGAGAAGAACAGAAATTTGGCTATCCCCCTCCACCTTCGTGCTCTTCGTGGCCTTCGTGGTTGCATTCTTTTCCTAGCTGCCCGGGGCGCGGGGAAACGCGAACAACGCCCCTTGTAGGATCGGTGTCACGAACGCCGCCTGATCCAAGGTGAGGTACAGACCCCGGCCCCTTTCTCCGGAGCGCCGATGCTCGCGTGCGTGTTCTTCTGACCAGAAGAATACCGACTTCCTTCAGAAGTCGTCGATGATGCTCCTCGCTCTGAGCCTGGCGAAGTCGACCAGCGGCACGAAGACCAGCGCAGCAGCGGCTTCGGGATCGACACGATAGGTCAGATCGCTGCCGATCTCGATTTGCAGCGGGCGCCCGCAGTGGGCGCACTCGGACTGGAAGGCAACCGTTACCGAGTCGTGTCTCAGGTGCCCTTGCACGAAGGGCATCGCAAAGGCGTCGATCGCTCAGGGCGAGTAGGCCTGCTCTCCGCTCGCCGCCGCCGCTCGGTGCGGCGTGCGGTCCACCGTGACCGGGTACGCCCAGGTGACGTCGGGTCCGGCGCTGCGGTACAGGAACGTCAGATGCCGCTCCAGATCGTCGACGATCTCGCCGACCCGAGGAAGCGACAGATTCAGCGATCGGGCGATGTCCTCCGGGCTGAGCGCCACGCCGGTGCGAAAGAGCCGGTCGACGGCGAGGTCGCGCACGCGATGGTGATCCGGGGTCATGAACCGGAGCGCACTTTGGCTCTTACCAGCGTTCGCACGCATCACCCGGCGCCAAACCACGCCGGGAACCGGAATCATCCAGCGGCCGAGCCCGAGCAAGATCGCAGATCTCATCAGGAATACCCTCGCAAGACCGTCACCCTGGTCATCGTCGATTCTATCCAACCTTTCCCGCCCAGAAAACGGCGGCCCACACTCCGTCTCCTCTTTAGTATATCCGTATCACTTTGGCTCAACCCTGTCGTTCTTGCCTTCGTGACCTTCGTGGTTGCCTTTTCATGTCTCTTCGGCCGAGCGCAGTCCTGGTTCCCAATTCATCCCGCCGGCACGAAGATCAGGAAGTGCTGCTCCGGAACGATCGAGCACACGCGCTCGAGACTGATGATAATTCTGGATGGCTTCGGGCACGCAGCGGGCGTGCCTCTCGGAGCGCTGCTCGTTGGCGGCGCCGCTTGCCGCGCCCGGGACCACGGACTACAACGGGGGCCGGGCGGAAGCGGGACGAGACCATGCTGAAGTACGGCATCCTCGGTGTGACGGCAGCGGTTCTCGCCTTCCTGTTGACCCCTTGGGTGGCCGAGCTGGCGCGCCGGGTGGGAGCCGTCGACGAGCCGAACGAGCGGCGCGTGCACGACGGGCGCATCCCTTCTCTCGGGGGTGTCGCCGTGCTCGTCGCCTTTCTCGGCGCCCTCGCCGTCGGCTGCCTCGCCGACCAGTATCTGGCCGACGCCTTCCGCGAGGGCGGCGCGGCGTGGGCGTGGCTGCTCGGCGGCGCCCTGATCGTCATGGCGTGCGGGACCGCCGACGACGTCTGGATGCTCGGTCCGGTTCCGAAGTTGCTCTGCGAGACGGTTGCAGGCGTCCTGGTGGTCGCCGCCGGCCACGGTATCTCGACGGTCACCAACCCCCTTTCGGGAGGTAGCATCGACCTCGGCTGGCTCGGCGTTCCGCTGACGCTGCTGTGGGTGGTCGGCGTCACCAACGCCTTCAACCTGATCGACGGCCTGGACGGCCTGGCCGCGGGGGTCGCCCTGATCGCGTGCGGCACCCTGTTCGCCGTCTCTCTCGTCGGCGTCCACGTCGCTGCCGCGTCCCTGGCGGTGGCGCTGGGCGGGTCCCTGGCCGGATTCCTCTACCACAATTTCAACCCGGCGACGGCTTTTCTCGGCGACTCGGGAAGCCTGCTCCTCGGCTACCTCCTGTCGGTCATGTCCATGCAAGCGTCGCTCGAGGGCGCCACGGCAGTCGTCCTCGTCGTCCCGATCCTCGCCCTCGGCCTTCCCATCATGGACACCGCCCTTGCCATGCTGCGCCGCGTCCTGGGCGTTCTGCACGTCGCGCGCTGGGACGGCGATCGGAACGAGTACCGATTCCTCGTCCTCGGCTCGGCGTCGATCTTCCGCGCCGACCGCGATCACATTCACCATCGACTGCTGCGCATGGGCCTGACGCATCGCCGTTCCGTGCTGCTCCTGTACGCCGTCTGCATCGCCCTGGGCCTGATGGCCTTCCTCGCGGTGAGCGCCCGGGGCACCGAGCTGGCGATCCTCGTCGCCCTGGTGGCCACCGCGAGCTATCTCGGAGTCCGCAAGCTCGCCTATCGCGAGGTCGAGGTATTGAAACGAGGGACCCTGCTGCCTCTCTTCCAGCTGCCGGTGTTGAGCCGTCGCGGCTTCCACGCCCTGGCGGACGCGGGGTTCATCGCCGTCGCCTACGCAAGCAGTCAACTGCTGCTGCGCTCGTCCTTCGTCGACCCGGCGATTCGCGTACAGATCCTCTACGGTGCCATCGCGGCCGTGGCGGTGAAGCTGGCGGTGTTCTTCTACGCCGGCATCTACCGGCGCACCTACCGCTACACCAATGCGGCGGACCTGCTGGCGCTGGGCAAGGCGCTGGTCGCGGCGCAGATCGCCGCCACCGGCGTGGTGGCTGCGCTGTACGGGCTGCCGCCGATGGCGGCTGCGGCGGTTCTCCTCGATTTCTACCTGTCGGCGACGCTGGTGATCGGATCGCGCGTCTCCTTCCTGGTTCTGGAGCTGATCGCCGGCGACCAGCCGCGCGGCGAGACGCGGCGGGTGCTCATCTACGGCGCCGGATCGAGCGGCACCGCGCTGCTGCGCGAGATCCACCAGAATCCGTCGCTCGGCTACCACGCGGTCGGCTTCGTCGACGACCTCCCCTCGCTGCGCGGCGTGCGGGTCAACGGTCTCGAGATCCTGGGCGGCGGCGACGACCTGTCGGAAATTCTCGAACGGGCGGCCGCGCGCGAGCTCATCGTCGCCAGCCCCAAGATCGACGACGCCCGCATCCAAGCGGTGGCGGCGACCTGCTTGGCGCACGGCGTGGAGCTGCGGCGCTTCCGGATGGCCCTGGACGAGATGAGCGCGCCGCCGCGCGACGAGGCACCGACGCCGCGCCGCGCGGTGGGCAGCTGACCTCGATTCCAACGGAAAGAATTCACACGAAGTCCCATGAGCAGACCGAAGAGGCAGGAAAAAAGGCAACCACGAAGAACACGAAGCTCACGAAGGACAGCCAGCAGAGATGCTCGAGCCCAACGCGGGTGAAACTCATCACGACTGGGTTCCGTTCGGATCAGTCAGCTCAGATCAGATGGATCTTCCACCTTCGTGATCTTCGTGTGATCTTCGTGTTTCTCTTCGTGGTTTCCTTCTTCTCCGGTCAACCGCGAGTGCGCTCCTCGCTCTCGAAGGCGCCAGAGGCGAGCCAGCGCAAAAGATCGATCACCGCGCCGGGGTCGGGAAGGCTGAAGTCGGCCGCGGTCTGCGTCGCCGGTCCAACGCGAACCGACCGGCCGATGCCGCTCAGCGAGCGAAACGCGTCCTCGTCGGTGACGTCGTCGCCGAAGTACAGCGCTCGCACCCGCGCCGACCAGTCGGCGCCGTGGCGGCGGGCGAGGACGTAGAGAACCGCGTATCCCTTGTTCCAATCGATCGGTGGCCGGCCCTCGACGACGCACTTGCCGTGCGTGACGCGGAGCTTGTTGCGCTTGAGAATCGCCGTGACGCGGCTATCGGCATCGCGCTGGTGCCGGGCGGGGACCTTCCGATAGTGAAACGTCAGCGTCGCCCCCTTGCGCTCCAACCACGCCCCTTCGATCGCCAGCTCGCCCAGCTCCGTGGCGGCCGCCTCCACCGCCTTCTCGTAACGCGCCAGCCCTTCGTGCTTGTACTTGACGCCCGGCCCTTCGATCTCGAACCCGTGGTTGCCGACGTAGGTCAGGCCCGGCAACCCGACCATCCTCTTGACGTCGGCCAGGGAACGGCCGGAGACGATGGCGACGTCGAGGTTCGGCGTCCGTGTCGCCTGCCGCAGCGCCCGGCGCGCCGGCGGCGAAAGGACCGCGTCTTCGGGTCGATCCACGATGGGCGTCAGCGTCCCGTCGTAGTCGAAGAAGAGAGCGACCGCCGGTCGTTCCCCGAGCCAGCGCTGCAGCCGGCGCCGCACCGCGTCGGTTGGGGCGCTCTGCTCCTGCCTCTGCTCGGTGCGCCGGCACGCCACCTCGGCGGCGGAGACGAAGCGGTTGACCCAGCCCTGGACGTCCCCCGCACGCACGCGGTGGCGAAGTGCCAGCATGCGCGCCCGGCGCTCGTCCTCCGGCATCAGCAGGGCGCGGTGAATGGCTTCCGCCACCTCGTCGATGTCGTACGGATTGACGAGAATGGCCTCCTTCAGCTCCTCGGCCGCCCCCGCCAGCTCGGAGAGGATCAGCACGCCATCGTCGTCGATCTGCGAGGCGACGAACTCCTTCGCCACCAGGTTCATTCCATCGCGCAGCGGGGTCAGCAGCGCGACTCGCGCGTGGCGGTACATGCGCACCAGATCGTCCTGGCTGACCGAGCGGACGAGGTAGTGAATCGGCGTCCACCCGTGCTCGGAGAAGCGGCCGTTGATGCGGCCGACCATCTCGTCCACCTCGCGCTTGAGTGCCTGATACTCGGCGACGCCGGTGCGGCTGGGAACCGCGAGCTGCAGGAACACCGTCTGGCCGCGGTAGGAGGGGTTGCGCTCGAAGAAGACCTCGACCGCGCGCAGGCGCTCGGGGATGCCCTTGGTGTAGTCGAGGCGATCGAGCCCGAGAATCTCGATCGGCTGGCCGTCGCGCCGGGCCGGCGGCCCCACCTTCTGCGCCAAGCGTTCGAAGTGACCGACGTCGATGCCGATCGGATGCGCCTGTACGGCCACCGGCCGGCCCTCGAACTGAACCGCGCCCGCGGCCCGATCGATCGCGCAGCCCAACAGCCGCTCCGCACAGGTGAGGAAATGCTCCGTGTGCTCGGCCGACTGAAAGCCGACCAGATCGCACGACAGCATTCCGCGCATCAGGCTTCGCGCCCACGGCAGAATGCGGAAGATGTCGTAGGCGGGAAAGGGAATGTGCAGGAAGAAGGCGATGCGCCGCCGCGGCGCCAGACGGCGCAGGTAGCGCGGCACGCGAAGCAGCTGGTAGTCGTGCACCCACACCAGCGCCTCGTCATCCCCCTCCTCGGCCGCCACCTGGGCGAAGCGCTCGTTGACCCGCTCGTAGGCCGTCCACGTCGCGCTGTTGATCTCGGTGCGCGCCTGAAAGTAGTGAAACAGGGGCCACAGCGTGCGGTTGGCGAAGCCGCCGTAGTACAGGCTGACCTCGCGCCGAGACAGCGCCACCGGCCGGTAGCGCACCTTGGAGGATCGCGACGACGGAGGCATCATCTCGGCCGCCGAGGCGGCGTCCTCGGTCTCCACGCCCGGCCACCCGATCCACACTCCGCCGCGACGCGCCAGCGCCGGATCCAGCGCCGCCACCAGGCCGCCCGGCGAGCGCTTGAATCGCACCCGTCCCTTCGACTGCACGGTGGTGAACGGCAATCGGTTGCTCACCACCACCAGGGACGATTCCGCGCCGCGCGCCCCACAGCCGCGCCGGCGCTCCGAGCCCTCCTTCGTCACCGGCGGCCCCCGTCCTGCGTCTGCTTCGGCACCGACTCCATCCCCATGAGCATCGTTCGATCTTTAGACTAGACGTCTCGCCGTCTCAAGTTGACGAAGCGTGACCGGCGGGTTGCGCGATCCTCGGCGCGCCGGTATTCGTCCTCGATGGATGCGCGTCAGTGGCGCCGGGCCGCCCTGAGCCTGCTGGTCAGCGGCGGCTTTCTCTACCTCGCCTTCCGCAACGTTCCGCTCGACCAGCTCGGCGACGCGCTGCGTCACGTCGACATGCGCTGGGTGTGCGTCGCCGTCGTCATCAGCCTGCTGATCATGCTGTTTCGCACCTGGCGGTGGCAGCTCGAGGTGCGGCCCCTGGAGCACGTTCCCTTCGGGCGGCTGTGGCTGATCACCGCCGTCTCGTACCTGGCGATCAACGTCGTACCGGCGCGACTGGGCGAGGTCGTGCGCCCCTGGCTGCTGTCGCGCCGCTCCGGCTTGTCGTTCGCGCAGGTCGTCGGCACGGTCGTGGTCGAGAAGACCGTCGACTCGATGGTGCTCCTCTTCTACATCTTCACCGGCCTGCTGACGATTCGACATCTGCCCGACTGGGTGCGCGAGGGGGCCGTCATCCCCGCCGTCGCGGCCGTCCTCCTCGTGTCCTTAGTTCTGCTGCTCTACTGGCGCGGCGAGGACTTCGTCCGCCGCCGCGTCCTCCACTACCTGCCGGAGCGCTTCGGCGACGGACTGCAACGCGTACTGACGTCGATCGTGCAGGGGATGCGCATCATCCCGCAGACCGGGCTGCTGCTCACCGTCGTGGCGGTGTCGCTGGCCCTCTGGTTTCTTCCGATTCTCTCCAGCTACGTGATGATTCTGGCGTTCGATCTGCACGTGCCGTTCAGTGCCGCCCTGGTCGTCTTCATCTTCATCGGCTTCGGCACCGCTCTCCCCAACGTCCCCGCCATGATCGGCCCCTATCAGTACGCCTGCGTGCTCGCGCTCGGGCTGTTCCACGTCAGCGAGCCGTACGGGCTCGCCTACGGTCTGGTCCTGAACGCCATCCAGTTCCTCAGCCTCGTCGCACAGGGGCTGGTGGCGTTGCCGCTGGCCGGAGTCAGCGTCGCCGACATCCGGCGCGCGCGCGAGGCGGTACCCGCGCAAAGCTGACGGGCGCCTACTTGCCGGCGACGCGCGTCATGTCGGCGAACAGCTTCTCGACGCCGAGCCCGGCCAGCTCGCGGGCGCTGAACCAGTGCGGGCCGGCGCGCCAGAACATCCAGAAGTCGAAGAGGTTGGAGCTCAGGGCCTCCTGGGTGCGGTTGAACTGGCCGTGCCAGACCACCTTGCCGCTGCCGACGTCCACCAGCGCCAGGTCGAAGGCCACGGAGGCGGGGCGCTTGGCGCCCATCTCGGTGCCGACCCGCTCGCGGAAGCGGGAGACATGGCCGACGATGACGCCGTCGGCCTCGACGGCCTTGCCCAGCGCCACCGCGCGGCTGACCAGATCGTCGCCGGCGCTGTGCGCCGACGGCAGCGCGTCGGCGACGGTCAGGTCGGGGACGAAGCGGAACGTCGCCTGATCGGCGAGCACGCGGTAGATCTGCGCGGTGACTGCCTCGCCGGCCTCGGGAGGAAGCTCCTCCGGCTCGTCCTCGCCTTTGCCCGCGAGCGCGCCGGGGAGCGGCTCGGCATGCGGTGCCAGCTGCACCGGATAGACGGCCAGCAGATCCATGGGCACGCGCTGGTTCTCCGGCACGTGCGCCGAGCAACCCCACCACCCGATCGAAGCAATGGCAACGGCCATCCACACGCCCCCTGCCCGCATGTTCCACCTCCGCGGCGCCGCCGGCCGGCGCTCAGACATCGAGCTTGAGCCCCAGCTCGCGCAGTTGTCGGGGATCGACCGGGCTCGGCGCCTCCGTCATCAGGCAGACCGCGCGCTGCGTCTTGGGAAACGCGATCACCTCGCGAATCGAGGCGGCGCCGCGCAGCAGCATGGCCAGCCGGTCGAGGCCGAGGGCGATACCGCCGTGCGGCGGCGCGCCGTAGCCCAGCGCGTCGAGCAGGAAGCCGAACTTGGCGCCGCGCCTCCTCCGGGCCGATGCCGAGCTGTCGGAACACGCGCTCCTGCACGTCGCGGCGATGGATACGGATGCTGCCGCCGCCGAGCTCGGTCCCGTTCCACACCACGTCGTAGGCGCGCGCGCGCACGGCCAGCGGGTTCGACTCCAGCAGCTCCAGATCCTCGTCGACGGGAGCCGTGAACGGATGGTGGATCGCCACCGCCCGCTTCTCCTCCGGCGAGTAGTCGAGCAACGGAAAATCGGTGACCCAGAGCAGGTCCTGGCGGCCGGCGGGAATCATCCCGAGCTGCGCGCCGATCTTCAGGCGCAGGTAGGCCAGAGAGTCGTTGACGACCTTGGCGGTGTCCGCCACGAACAGGATGACCGACCCGACCTCCGCTCCGCAGGCGGCTGCGATGGCCTGGCGCTGCTCGGGCGAGAGGAACTTCGCGATCGGCGATTGCCACCCCTCCGGCGTCACGCGCGCCCAGGCGACCCCCTTGGCGCCGTAGGTCGCCACCGCTTCCGGCAAGGTGTCGAGGTCCTTGCGCGACAGGCGGCCGCCGTCCGGCACGGCGAGGACCTTGACCAGGCCGCCGCGCTCCGCCGCTTCGCGGAAGACGCGCAGCTCGGCCTCGCGTACGATCTCCGTCACCTCCGCCAGCTCCAGACCGAAGCGCGTATCGGGCCGATCGCTGCCGAAGCGCCGCATGGCCTCGACGTAGGTCAGGCGCGGAAACGGCCGCTGCAGCTCGATGCCGTCGAGGGCGAAGATCTGCGCCAGGAGGCCCTCGATGAGCTCGAAGACGTCCTCGGGGCTGACGAACGAGCACTCGATGTCGATCTGGCTGAACTCCGGCTGGCGGTCGGCGCGCAGGTCCTCGTCGCGGAAGCAGCGAACGATCTGGAAGTAGCGATCGAGCCCCGCCACCATCAGCAGCTGCTTGAACAGCTGCGGCGACTGCGGCAGCGCATAGAAGCTGCCGGGGTTGACGCGGCTCGGAACGAGGTAATCGCGGGCTCCCTCCGGGGTGCTGCGCGTGAGAACCGGCGTCTCGACCTCGACGAAGCCGGCGCGATCGAGGTACTCGCGCACCGCCGTCGTGATGCGGTGACGAAACATCAGGTTGTCCAGCATGCAGGGCCGGCGCAGGTCCAGGTAGCGGTACTTGAGCCGGGTGCTCTCGGCCACCGTCGTCTCGTCCTCGATCTGAAATGGAGGTGTCTGCGCCTCGTTCAGGATGCGCAGCTCCTGGACGACAACTTCCACCTCCCCGGTGGCCAGATTGGGGTTGAGCGTCTCGGGCGGGCGAGCCCGCACGAAGCCCTTGACCGCGATGACGTACTCGCCGCGCAGAGAGCCCGCCAGCTCGTGCGCCGCGCCGCTCTCCTCCGGGTTGAACACCACCTGCAGCAGGCCGGTGCGGTCGCGCAGGTCGATGAACACCACCCCGCCGTGATCGCGCCGCCCGTGCACCCAGCCCATCACCGTCACCGCGCAGCCGATCTCGGCCGCGCGCGGCGTGCCGCAGTAGGTCGAGCGCTTCCAATCGCCGAGAGATGCGGTGTTCACGCTTGTCGCTCCACGGATGAGGCGCCTCCGGACACCAGCGCCGCGCGCAGCTCGTCGATCGAGGCGTCGATCTCGACCGCCCCGCGGCGATCGAGGCGGGCCTGCATGTCTCGCACGGTCAAGGCACCTTCCGCCATCTCTTCCTCTCCGAGAATCAGGACGTATCGGGCGCCGAGCTTGTCGGCGTGGCGCATCTGGCTCTTCAAGCTGCGGCCGCCCGACTCCACCTCGACGCGCGCTCCGGCGTGCCGCCAGCGCCGCGCCATACCCACGGCCCGGGTCTCGGCCGCGCTTCCCAGCGGTGCGATGACGAACTCCGGCGCCGCGGCCGGAGCCGGGCGCTCGGCGAGCACGATGGCCAGGCGCTCCATACCGAGGGCGAAGCCGATGCCGGCGACGTCGGGCCCGCCCAAGTCCCGCACCAGGCCGTCGTAGCGGCCGCCGCCGCCGATGGCGTTCTGCGCCCCCAGGCCGGGGGCCAGAACCTCGAACGCCGTGCGGCAGTAGTAGTCGAGGCCGCGCACCATGTACGGCTGCAGGTGGGGCCGGATCCCCTGTGCCTCGAGCAGCTCACGGACGCGCTCGAAGTGGGCGCGGCACTCCTCGTCGTAGTGGTCGATCATACGCGGCGCGCCGTCGCGCAGGGCGATGCAGCCGGGCTGCTTGCAGTCGAGCAGGCGCATGGGGTTCTGCTCGATGCGCCGCCGGCAGTCGTCGCAGAGCTGGTCGAGCTTCGACCGCCCCCAGGCGACGAGCGCCTCGCGATAGGCCGGCCGGCAGCGCCGGCAGCCGAGCGAGTTGATCTGCACCTCCGCGCCCTCGATCGCGAAGGCGGACAGGAGGTCGTAGAGAAGCAGGAGCACCTCGGCGTCGGCCGCCGCGTCGTCCCGGCCCAACACCTCGACCCCGATCTGCGAGAACTGCCGCAGCCGCCCCCGCTGCGGCCGCTCGCGCCGGAACATCGGCCCCAGGTAAAACAGCTTGGAGACCGGCTCCTTGGCGTGCATGGCGTGCTCGACGTAGGCCCGGACCACCGAGGCCGTCCCCTCCGGTCGCAGGGTCAACGGCGTGCCGTCGCGGTCCTCGAACGTGTACATCTCCTTTTCGACGATATCGGTGGTCTCGCCGATGGAGCGGCGGAAGAGGTCGGTGCGCTCGACGATCGGCGGCCGGATCTCGCGGAAGTTGTAACGGGCAAAGACCTCGCGGGCGCTCGCTTCCAGGCTCGCCCAGCGGACGGTCTCGTCCGGAAGGACGTCGTGAAACCCTTTGACGGAGGGGATCTTCATGCCGTGGGAGCTTGCGCGGAGAAGCGTGACTGGGTATCAAAGGCCCCTATCCAAGTCAACGAAACGTCTACGCATGTGCGAACCAGCTTCGCGAGACTAGACCCCGTATTGCGCCGGACGCCCGAACGCCGATCCCGCCCGGCGTTCGGGCCGACCCTCGTGCAGGGAATGTGCAGGAAATCCGCGGGAATTGGCGTCTCAACGAGAACGATGGATGGGACGGGGACACAATGACCCCGGGCGGCGCACGACGGCGAACGTCGGCTCCCGGGACGCCGTGATGCGGTCGATCCTGCGGCAGCCCGGGCTGCCCGCGGCACTGTTCGTTCTGACGGCCGTGCTCACCGTCCTGGCGGTTCGGAGCCCGGCTGGCGTCCCCGGCGCCACTCTCGACCGGTTCAACGGCTTCGAGAGCGGAGGTCCCGGCGACTACACCTCCGTCGGCACGCCGAGCGGCTCCTTCTTTCACCGCCTGAATGCCGCCGGTCGCTTCGGCCTTCAGACCATGGCCGGTCCCGGCGCGAAGGAGTTCGTCTCGGTCGGCCTGTCGAGCCCGGCCACCACGTTCACCGACGGGATCTGGGCGTGCGTGGAAACGGCACCGACGACCAACTCGCGGCGCATCCGCACCTGGCTGGACGACCAGGGCGGAGAGATCATGGAGGTGCGGATCGACTTCCAGAGGCGGCTGGAGCTGCGCGTCAACGGCACCTTCGTGGCCCTGGGGGCCCAACCGCTCACCAGCTGTCCCACCTTTTCCTCGCTCCTCGTCGAATACCAGAGCGGATCGCCGGGCACGGCCAGTCTGATCGTCAACGGGGTCGCCCAATCGGGCCCGATCCCGCCCTCCGCGCCGCCGCTTGCCACCGTTCACGTCGGGCCGGACGACACAGCTGCCGACACGGTGAGTGTCGTGTGGGACGACCATGCCATCGTCCGCGGTCTCGATTTCCCGACCGGGCTGCGCATCGCCGGGCTGCTGCCGATCGAGCCCCTCGATCCCACCGACCCGCAGCTGCACGACGACTGGATCCCGAACGGATGCGGAGCCGCCTTCTCCTGCGTCGACGAGCAGCCGCCCGACGACGAGACCTCGTTCCTGTCGACGGCCACGCCGAACGCCGTGCAGTCCTTCTGTCTGGAAGCGGCGGGGCTCGGCGGCGTGTTCGGCAACATCCTGGCGGTGAAGAGCGTCGTCATCGGGCGCAGCGCCGCACCGCCGGCGTCGGTCAACCTCGTATTGCGGGGCAACGCCCGTGCCTGCGGAGGCACGGCGGGAGCGACGAACACACTCGGCACGCAGCTCGGCGGGCAGTTCGCGGGCGTCGCGCGGGTCGACGAAACGAATCCGGCGACCGGCAGCGACTGGATGCCGACCGACCTCAACCGCACGGGCTTCGAGATCTCCCTCGCCAGCGGCGGAGCCGATGCCCGCGTCACCCAAGTGTTGCGCGAGGTCGCCTTCGACACGACCGGGTTCCCGTCTCCGACCCCGACCAACACACCGACGTCCACGCCGACCGAGACCTCCACGCCGACGCCCACCGCAACCCCGACCGCCACCCCGACATCGACGCCGACCGACACGCCGACCGACACACCCACGCCGACGTTCACTCATACGCCGACACCGACATGGACACCGACCGTCACGCCGACGCCGACGATCACGCCGACCGTGACGTCGACGTTCACCGCGACGATGACGGCGACGGTGACCCGGACGCCGACGCCGACCTTCACGTCCACCGCCACCGCGACAGCCACCTCCAGCAGCACCCCGACGGCGACGCGCACCCCCACGCCGACCCCCCTGCTGCGTCAGATCGCGCGCGCGAACGGCTTCGAAGGCGGCTGGGTGGGCGACTACGGCGTCTTCCCGATCGGCTCGAACCCACTGGTCACGAGCAACCCCCGCTCCGGCGAGTTCAGCCTCGATGCCGGCAACACCAACGGCGCCTGGTACGTGAGCACCGATCTGCCGAGCTCGTCGGACACGTTCACCGACGGCATCTGGGTCTGTCAGGCCGGCTCCGTCTCGGGCTCGCATCGCGTTCGCCTGTGGTACGACGACTCCGCTTCCACCCCGGTAGTCGAGCTCGTCCTCGGGGCCGACGCCCGCCTGACCATGCGGGTCGGCGGCAACAGCGTCGGCGAGACCTTCGCGCCGCTGACGATCTGTCCCACGTTCACGCACTACGAGGTGCGCTACCGCAGCGCCAGTGCGGGCGGTACGGCGGAAATGCGGGTGAACGGCCAGACGGTGATCAGCGTATCGCACGCGGTGAATCTGCCGGTGCGCCAGACCCGCATCGGGCCGGACGACGGCCCGTCGCCGGCCCTGCGCTGGGACGACCACACCTTCTCCGCCGGCATCACCTGGCCCGGCGAGCTGGGCATCGTCGCCCTGCGTCCCAACGCCGACGGCTTTTACCACGAGTGGGCGGTACAGAACTGCGGCCCCAGCCTGTTCCCGTGCGTATCCGCCCGGCCGCCCAACGGTTCGGTCTACATCCGCCAGAACGGCGCCAACAAGCGCGCCTCGTTCTGCTACGAAGGCGCGGCCGGACGCGGGGTCAACGGACCGATCGTCGCGGTCAAGACGTTCACCGCCGCCCAGGTGGACCTGACCAGCGACACGATGAGCGGCCTCTTCCTGCGCAGCGGACCATGCGCCAGCGCAGCCGGCAGCGACCTCTCTCCAGAGGTGCTCTTCAAGCCACAGACGACGCGGGCGGGCTTCGCGCGGCTCGACGAGACCAATCCGGCGACGGGAACGGCGTGGTCCGCGGCGGACATCGCTGGCACCGAGTTCGGCGTTCGCCACTCCGCCAACTCCGGCCAGTCGATGCAGGTCCACCAACTCCTGCTCGAGGTCGTGTTCGACCAGAATCCGCCGACGCCCATTCCGACGTCGACCTTCACCCCGACGCCCACGGCCACCAGCACCGCGACGTTCACGCGCACGCGCACACCAACCGAGACGCCGACAACGCCGCCGACGCCGACCTTCACTCCTCCACCGCCGACACCGACCGCAAGCGACACTCCTACCGTCCCGACGGCGACCCGGACCTCCACGCCGACGCCGACGGTCACGACCACACCGACGGCCACCGCAACGTTCACTCCGCCCCCGACGGCGACCGCCACCTCGACCAGCACCACCGCACCGAGGCCGACGCCCAGCGAGACGGCGACGCCGTCACCGACGGTGACCGGCACGGTTCCCGCCACGCCGACGGCGACGCCGACCGACACCGCCACGGCCACTCTCCCGCCCACCGTCGAGGGGACCCCGTCGCCGACGGCCACCCCGACCGAGACGCCGGCCGACACCGCCACGCCGACGCGCACCGCCACGGCGACGCCGACCGGCCCCACCCCGACGCCGACCAACACCTTCCCGCCGCGCGGCGACTACATCCTGGCGACGAACTCGAACTACTGGGAGTGCAGCCAGTCGGAAGCCACCAAGCCGGGTCTGGCCCTGTCGACGTATTCGGCATCTCGTTCAGCGATCTGCTCTTCAACGAGGACGCGACATCGCGCCACAACGAGTTCCTCGGCGTCTGGGTCGCCCCCGGCCTGAACAACAGCCAGGACTACGCCTACCTGCGCCACATCTCCGCACCGATCGGGACGGGCGGCTTTCTCGACCGCTTCGTCCGCCTCGGTGGCGCGGCGGTCGTCAACGTCGGCGGCGTGACACAAATGGAGACGGCCCTCGCCCCGAACGCCGTCGGATCCCAGATCGGGTTCCAGAGCAGTGGCCCGCACAACTCCGAGACCATCATGATGCCGCAGCACCCGTACATCACCGGCGAGGGCTACGGCGGCACGCCGCTCACGGCGCAGTCGTTCTCCGGTTGGGGCAACACCGACCTCGGGCACCTGACCAACGTGCCACCCGGCGCGACCGTCGTCCTGCGAAACGCGGATGGGCCGTCCTGGGTCGAGTACAACTACGGCGCCGGAAAGGTGATCGTCACTACCCTCAACTACTGCGCCCCCGACCTGCCCAAGGCGGTCGGACCGGTGCTCGACAATCTCTTGAAGTACGGCCGCTTCTTCTCGGGCGGCGCCCAGACGCCGGCGCCGACCGTGACCTCGACGCCGACGCCGACGGCGACGCCGACCGGTCAGAGCACGGCGACCGCGACGCGCATCTTTAGCAACACGCCGACGCGGACGCCGACGCGGCAGAACACCGACACGCCGACGCCGGTGATCGTCGACACGCGCCCACGCCCGCCGCGACGCGCGACGGCAACGGCCATCGCCTGCATCGGCGACTGCGACGGCGGCGGCACAGTGACCGTCGATGAGCTCATCCGCGGCGTCAACATCGCCCTCGGGAGCCTTCCGGTCTCGATGTGCCGCGCCGCCGACGCCAACGGCGACGGCGCAGTGGTCGTCAACGAGCTGATCCTCGCCGTCAACAGCGCCCTGAACGGCTGCCCGTGAGGGCCGCCGCGGTCATTGCGGCCGCTGCATCCCGCCGCCCTGCTCGGTCACCGACTCGCGCTCGCGAGGGGGGCCCACAATCTCTACGTACTCGAGGAGATCCTTCTCGAGATCCCGGATCTTGAACGTGATCTGATCGGCCAGTGCTTTGGCGTCCTTCTTCGGCTCGGCGAGGCTGTAGACCTCGGAAGCCAGGGTTCGGTACTCGTACTCCTTCCCCTTCGGAGCGCGCCCGAAATCGGTGGCCTCGAAGGAGATGACGCTCGGTCTGCCCGGCTTGTTCTGAACGGTGAACGTGGTGATCAGCCGGATGCGGTCCTGGATCTCCGGCGTCGGACCCGGTGTCGGAACGTAGGGGCCCAGGTGCTGGATCACCGGCGGCAACTGCTTGGCGAGCGCCGCTCCCGCAACGAACGCGAGCCCCAAGGCGATTCCGAGCCTGATGCGCATCTTTTATACCTCCCTTGCCGATGACGGGCCGGACTGGCCCTGCCGCTTTCGAGCGCGCGTCGATCCTCGCCTTCTCTGCGCGTTCGAGCTCACGGCACGCGGATCACGAGGCTAGCCCGGTTCCCAATGTTGCCCACCGAGTCGCGCAGTTGCACCGTCAGCATCGTGTTGCCGGACGGGAACGCCATCTCCTCGCCGATGGCCGGTGCCGTGCAGAATTGCAGCGACGTGCGATTGTCGACGAAGCTGAAGTTGCCCAGATCGTTGAAGGTACAGGCACTGGTGCTCGCCGGATGAGTGTCGAAGCGACAGGCGAAGTCGTTCAGGGCGTCGGTGATCGACTGCGAAGGTCCGAAGAAGACGGACGGGTCGAAGCCCGGCACGCCGCCGATGTTCGCACCGATGCGGTCACACACCACCGTGCTTCCGTTGCCCAGCGATCGACCGGCCTGAATTTGGACGTCCGGCCGCGTGGTGCCGTTCGTCTCGCTGCCCATGGTTCCCAGAGAGCCGACGGGGCGATTGGCGGTTCCCGGGCGCCCCTCGACGACGATGATGAAGCCGGCGTCCGTCGGCCAGTCGTAGATCGGTACCCCGTCCTCGGTCGCGTCCGACGGAGCGCGCACCACGTTGTCGGCGGTGGCGATGCCGAAGAACGTCACCTCCGCTCCGACCGGGCGCGGGATCGTCGGCGTGGCCGTCTTGGTGCTCGTGCGAGTCGCGCTCGGTGTCGGCGTCTGCGTCGCCGTCCGGGTCAGCGTCGCCGTCTTGGTGATCGTCGGGGTCTTGGTGATCGTCGGCGTGCGCGTCTCCGTCGGCGTCCGCGTGTCGGTCGGCGTGCGGCTCGGCGTCCGCGTGAACGTCGACGTCCGCGTCGGCGTCGGGGTGCGGGTCGGCGTCTCGGTTCGGGTGCGGGTCGGGGTGCGGGTCTCCGTCGGCGTGCGTGTCACCGTGGGCGGAATGGTGTTGGTCGGCGTGCGCGTCGGCGGGAAGGTTCGCGTCGGCGTTCCGGTCCGCGTCGGCGTGCGCGTCTGCGTCTCGGTTCGCGTCGGAATCGGCGTCCGCGTCGGCGTCTCGGTTCGCGTCGGGATCGGCGTCCGCGTCGGCGTCTCGGTTTGTGTCGGGATCGGCGTCCGCGTCGGTGTCGGCGTGATCGAGGGGGTGAGCGTATTCGTCGCCGTGGGGAGCGTTCCCGTCGGGCTCTGCGTGGGAGTCCGCGTGATCGTCGGAGTCTCCGTCACAGTGAACGTCGGCGTCCGCGTGGCCGTGCGAGTCGCGGTCACCAACTCCGTCGGCGTCGCGCTGGCGGTCCTGGTGCGCGTTCCGGTCGCCGTGGGCGTGTTTCTGGCGGCGGTGAAGGTGGGGGTCGCCAACGGCGTCTCCTCACCGCTCGTCGGCGTCGGTGTCGGCTCCGTCAGATCGGCGGTAGGGGTCGGCGTCGGCGTCGGCAGGCCCGCGGGCAGCAGGGCCATCAGCAGCACGAGATCCGCCGAATTGATCGACCCGTCGCCGTTGACGTCGGCGTCGGGGCACACGCCTTGGCCGCCGAAGATGCGCCCGATCAACGCGGTGACGTCGTTCATGTCGACGTGCTGGTCGCAGTTCGCGTCTCCGAGTGTCGCCAGGGAGGCGACCGGGAGCACTCCGACCAAGGCGGCCGTGGCGAGCGAGCAAAGTCGGCTCTGCCAGCGAAACGCGCGACCTCGTTTGATGCTCAACATGGCTCCCTGCCGCTGTCTCTCCGCGCGTCGCAGAGGCCCGGCGCGGCCGCCGCCCGTTCCGGGCGCAGTTCGTCTTTCGAACATGGTCGTGGTCGAGCCCACGAATCCAGTCGGTTTCGCGCCGGCTCTCGACGCGCCCGAACGGGCCGGATCTCCTCGAAATATTCCCGATCGTCCTTCGTCGTCTCAGCTCGCCGGTCACACCGATGGCTGGTTGGACCACCAACACGGTTCGCGGATTCGACCACTCGGCGCCGCACCCTACGTGCTTTTCGGAACGGAATCAACGCGACCACTCACCAGCGCATCTTGCGGCGCAGCACCCGCGCCTGCGCCCGGCTCAACTCGACCTCGGAGCTCGCGGCATTGCGCATCACCAGCTTGAAGCGCCCACCGAACCACGGAACGATGGCGCGCACGTGGTTGAGGTTCACCAGACGCGACTTGTGCGCGCGGAAGAACACCTCCGAATCGAGCCGTTCCTCGAGATCTTTGAGGGTGAAGCTGGTCATGAACCGATCGGTGGCCGTGTGGGCATAGACGAGCCGGAACTCGACCTCGAACCAGTACACCTCCTCGATCGCCAGCAGCAGGATCTGCCGCCCCTTGTGTACCGGTAGCTGAATCGCATAGCGGCGGTCTCTAGATTGCAGCGCCTCCGCCAGCTTTCGGAAATCGGGAGCCTGCGCCGGGCCTTCCAGGCGAGCTCGCACCCGCCGCACCGACTCGTACAATCGGGCGCGGGAGATCGGCTTGAGAAGGTAGTCCGCGGCGTGGACCTCGAACGCCTTGATCGCGTACTCGTCGTGGGCTGTGGCGAAGACCACCAGCGGCCGCCGGTTTACCGAATCCAGCACGCCGAAGGCGTCCATTCCCGGCATCTGCACGTCGAGAAAGACCAGGTCGGGATCCTGCTCACCGATCATCCGCACCGCCTCGACGCCGTTGGCTGCCTGGCCGACGACTTGGATGTCTTCGATACCGCGCAGGAAGCCGATCAGGCGGTCGCGCGCCAGCTTTTCGTCGTCGACGACCAGCGTCTGGATCATCTCCGTCAGGCGCTCCCCTGCACGATCGGGATGCGCAGCATCACCGTCGTCCCGCCACCTGGCCGGCTCTCGACGCGGGGCGAGTATTCGTCCCCGTAGAGACGCAGCAACCGATCGCGCACGTTGCGCAGGCCGACGCCCCTCTCGAAGATGGCGCTCGCGTCCCGCACCCCGACGCCCGTGTCGGATACCGCCAGTCGCAGGTGGTTCGCCGCGTCGACGCTCGCCTCGATCGTGACCCGCCCACCGCCGAGCTTGGGGGAGATCCCGTGCTTCACCGCGTTCTCCACCAGCGGCTGCAGAATCAGGCTCGGCAGCAAGAGAGCCCGCGCGCGCGCGTCGACGCGCGCTTCGACCGACAACGCGTCGCCGAAGCGCGCACGCTCGATCTCCAGATAGGCTTCGGCAACGCTCAACTCGTCGGCGAGCGGAACGAAGTCGGCATGCGCGCGGTGCAGGAGATAGCGGTAGATCTCCCCCAGCCGTTCGACGCACGCTTCCGCCTGCGCCGGATCCGAGGTGATGAGCTGCGCGATCGAGTTCAGGCTGTTGAACAGAAAATGGGGGTTCACCTGGGCGCGCAGCGCCGCCAACTGGGCCGAAACGGCGAGCTCCCGCAGCTCTTCCTGTCGACCCTGGAGAACGAAGAGGCGCCACCAGTGCTGGTTGAAGCCGACGACGCACAGAACCACGGCGGGAATGATCGGAATGAGGGCGAACACCAGCGGCGCGTGCCGAATCGCGTCCCTGGACACCGTGAATGTGAGGTCGCCGCCCTGATACGGACGCAGAATCGACGCGCCGCCGAGCAACAGCGCTCGCCCCTCGACCGCGAGCACGGAAACCGCCGCGAAGACGGCGACGGCGGACAAGGTCTGAAGGACGAGCCGGCGCGACAGGGAGTACCCGGAAAAACGCGGCAGCACCCACTGCCAGAGCGCCAGAGTGAAAGTACCGTAGAAGGCCGACGATGCGAAGATGTACAGCGCTCCCGCGACGTTGCGCCACAGGAACAGATGCAGCAACGCGATGTGCAGGCCCACGCCCAGTGCCGTTCCGTACACGAGAAGCAACTGCGGCTGAAGGGGCCTCCTCGCACCGAGCGGCAAGGTTTCGCCCACCATCGGCCGAAGTTCGGACCGCCGGCCGCGCTGCACAGAAGGCGGTGCTACGACGCTCACGTTTCTCTCCCAGTCGCGTGGCGAATCCGCAGCGGATCCGCCGCTCTACCGCACCCGCCGCCTTCGCTTCCGAGGCAGAAGGGAGATGCGTGGCCGTCCATTCTCGCGAGATCCCGGCGCGCGCCGCATAAGCATACTGATGACACGCCCGGATACTAAGCTCTCCGCCTATTTTTGAAAAGAGTCGTCCCAGCGAGTGTCGAAGTGGCGAAGTGCCGGGGGGCTGGCGGCTCGGAGCGTTGCACCCCAGTGCCCCAACGCACGAGTCCTCTGTCTCCTGATCGCTTCTCGCCATCCGCACCAAACGATGCGGCGATCCATCTCTTTGATGCGTCGCGGCAGCAGACGGGCGGCAGTTGCCCCAGACCGCGGCGATACGATACCTTCGGCTCACTAGGAGAGAGGTAACGGACATGGCCGAGGAGCAGACCGCGGACATCACCGGCTGGCCGGTGATGCACCAGTATTTCCGGATCGACCGGGCTCGATGGCGCGACTTGACCGAGGATGTCCGGGAGGCGGCAATCCATGAGTTCTCGGAACGCCTGCGCCAATGCACCGCCGAGGAGGGTCTGCAGTTCATCCCCTTGGCCGGGGTGGCCAAGGCGGACATCGGCTACATGGCCGTCCATCCCGAGCTGCAACGGATCCAGCAGCTCGGCCAGGAGATCTCGGCCACCGCTCTCGGGACGTGTCTGGTTCCAGTCTACTCGTTTCTGTCCGTGTCCGAGGTCAGCGAGTACATGAGCGGGCCGGTGGACTGGGCGCGCCAGCTTCTCGAAGAGCAGAAGATGGATCCCGCCTCGCCGGAGTTCGCCGCCGCCATGGCCAGTTTTCGAAAGCGAATGGCCGCCTATGCCGAGGCGCGCGTCCACCCGCAGCTGCCCGCCGACATGCCGGTCGTCTGCTTTTACCCGATGAGCAAGGCGCGCGGCGAGACGCGGAACTGGTACACGCTCGAGTTCGACCAGCGCAAGAAGCTCATGGGCGGCCACGCGGCGGCGGGCCGGCGCTTCGCCGGACGGGTGCTGCAGCTCATCACCAGTTGCACCGGTATCGACGATTGGGAATGGGGGGTCACCCTCTTCGCGCGCGACCTGAAGAGTGTTCGCGACGTCGTCTACGAGATGCGCTTCGACCCCGGTAGTGCCATCTACGGTCAGTTCGGCGAGTTCTACATCGCCTTGCGCTTCGCACCGGACGACTTGGCCAGGACCCTCCAACTGTGAAGCAAGGGCCGGTCTTTGGTTTTTCGCCGCCACCGGCTAAACACGCAACATGCTGAGCGCCAGTGAATTCCGCCGCGGTGTGCGGGTCGAGCTCGACGGCGATCCGTACGTCGTCGTCGACGTGCATTTCCAGAGCCCTTCGGCGCGCGGGGCCAGCACCCTGGTGAAGGCCAAGGTTCGCAACCTGCGCACGGGCAACGTGTTCGACCGTACGTTTCGCTCCGGCGACAAGGTGCCGGAGCCACAGGTCGAGCTGCGGCCGATCCAGTACCTCTACGAGGACGGCGACGGTCACCATTTCATGGACACGGGAACGTACGAGCAGTTCTTCCTGAGCGCCGACGACCTCGGGGACACGGCGCCCTATCTCATCGAAGGGCTGGAGAGTCTCCGATCTGTCGTCGTCAACGGGCGCGTTCTCAATGTCGAGCTTCCGAACACTGTCGTCTTGAAGATCCGCGAGACCGATCCCGCGATCAAGGGGGCCACGGCCCAGGCGCAGACCAAGCCGGCCACCATGGAGACCGGCCTGATCATTCAGGTACCGTCCTACCTGGAAGCGGGCGAATCCGTCGTCGTCGATACGCGCGAAGGACGTTTCGTGAGCCGGGCGAAGGGATGAGGAGAGGGGCGCGGCCGGCCCCCGACTGGCGGCGCGGCTGACCGGAGCCGAACGACGGGGGCGGGAGGACGGACAGTATGGCGTCGGGAGGAACCGAGAGAATCACCACGGTCGACCTGCGCAGCGCGGCGGAGGACCGCTACCTCGCGTATGCGCTGAGCGTCATCACCTCGCGTGCATTGCCCGACGTGCGCGACGGTTTGAAGCCGGTCCAACGCCGCATCCTCTACGCCATGTACCAGAACCTGCGCCTCACCGCCGGAGGGCGCAGCCGCAAGTCGGCGGCCGTGGTCGGCGAGGTTCTCGGGAAGTATCATCCGCACGGAGACCTGGCCGCCTACGAGGCCATGGTACGCATGGCGCAGCCGTTCGCACTGCGCTACCCGCTGGTGCACGGCGAGGGGAACTTCGGATCCCTGGACGGCGACAGCCCGGCCGCCATGCGCTACACCGAGGCGCGGTTGACGGCCATCGCCGAGGAGCTGCTGCGCGACATCCGCCATGACACGGTGGAGTTCCGCGACAACTACGACGCCACCCTGCGCGAGCCGATCGTCCTGCCCGCCGCCCTGCCGCAGCTGCTGATGAACGGCAGCACGGGTATCGCGGTCGGAATGGCGACCAACATCCCGCCGCACAATCTGCGCGAGGTCATCGATGCGCTGACGGCCCTGATCGACGCGCCCGACCTCGAGGTCAAGGACCTGTGCAAGTTCATCAAGGGTCCGGATTTCCCCACTGGCGGGGAGATCCTGAACTCGCGCCAGGAGATCCGACACATCTACGAAACCGGTCAGGGCCCGATCCGATTGCGCTCCGAGTATGTCGTCGAGAGCGGCGGCCGGCGCAACAAACAGCTCGTCATCACCTCGGTTCCCTACGCCACCAACAAGGCGAGCATCGTGGAGGAGATCGCCGGACACATCGTGGCCCGGCGACTCCCCCAGGCAACCGACGTCCGGGACGAGTCTACGGACGTCGTGCGGGTGGTCGTCGAGATCAAGCAAGACTCGTCTCCGGAAGCGGTCATGGCCTACCTGTTCAAGCACACCAGCCTGCAGGTGAACTTCAACGTCAATCTGACCGCCTTGGTGCCCACCGGGACGACGGGGGTGGGGCAGCCAGCCCGTTTGAACCTGAAGGACCTCTGCCGCCATTTCCTCGACTTCCGCCGCAACGTCGTGACGCGCCGCCTCGAGCACGAGCTGCGAGAGCTGCGCGAGCGGTTGCACATCCTGGAAGGGTTTCTCAAGCTGTTCGGCGGCTTGGATCGTGCCATCAAGATCATCCGCGAGTCCGCTTCCCGCACCGAGGCGCAAGAGGGGTTGATGCGCGCCTTCAAGCTCGACGACGTGCAAGCCGACGCGATTCTCGAGACGCGGCTCTATCAACTGGCTCGCTTGGAGATCGAGAAAATCCGCACCGAGCAGCGCGAGAAGCAGAAGCGCGCGACCGAGATCGAACGCCTGCTGAAGAGCCAGAAAGCGCTCTGGAATCTCGTCGCGAGCGAGCTGCAGGAGCTGGCGAAGAAGTACGGGGATGCGCGCCGCAGCGTGCTCAAGTCGGGCGCCGAGCTGGTGTACGACGCCGAGGCGTACGTAGTGCACGAGGACGCGACGGTGGTCGTCACGCGCGACGGCTGGATGAAGCGGGTCGGAGAGATCAAGGACCCCAGCTCGACACGGGTGCGCGAGGGCGACCAGGCGAGGTGGGTCCTGCGCGGCAATACGCGCGACTCCCTGGCGCTGCTTTCCAACTTCGGCGTCGCCTACGTGATGAAGGTCAACGCGGTACCCGCCACCACCGGCTACGGCGAGCCCGTGCAGTCGCTTCTCAACTTCAAGGACGGCGAGCGAATCATCAACTCCCTTCTGGTCGGCCCTCGCCGGGTCGCTGATGAGACCGCCGGCGACGACGACCGAGAGGCGCAACCCCAGCTCAGCTTCATGGCCCGGAGCGCCTCCGACAGCGAAGCCCCGGCCGGCGCGACGGCAAGACACTGGCTGGTGGCCACCGCCGGCGGCATGGGTTTCTTCTGCCAGCCCGACCTCAGCGAGACGACCCGCAGCGGACGCCGCTTCGCGCGCACACGGGAGGGGGACGAGGTCCTCGTCTGCGCGCCCGCCGAAGGCGACACGATCACCGCCGCGACGCAGGAGAGCAAGGTGCTGAGCTTCCCGGCCGAGGAGCTTCCGGAGCTCGCCGGGGCCGGCCGGGGCGTCATTCTGATGCGGCTGGACGCGGGCGACCGCCTGATCGGGGCCGTCTGCCACCAGCGGGAACGCCCCCCGATCGCCATCGCCGCAGACGGCGCGGAACGCCGCCTCCAGCTCACCGAGACCGCCCACCGGGCTCAGAAGGGACGAAAGGCCCTGAAGCGCTTCAAGCCCGTCGACCTGATGGGCCGACCGAGCCGAAGCTGACGCCGACGCTCGGGCGCCGCCGAGCGAGCGTCTCTCCTTCCGATCGCCCACATCCCGGGAGCCGTCCGAGCCCGACGACGGAAATCTTCCGAACCCACCCTTGACACCGCTCGGCACCGTGCTTACAGACCCAGCGTTCCGGAAAATTGCTGCAAACAAACCGCCGGCCGGTCGCGGCGGAAATCGAAGCCAAAACCGAAAGCACGAGGAGGAAGTATGGCAACGCAAGTGCGGCCGCTGCACGATCGCGTCATCGTCAAGCGGGTCGAAGAGGAGCAAAAGACCAAGGGTGGGATCATCATTCCCGACACGGCCAAGGAGAAGCCGCAGGAAGGGCGCGTGGTCGCCGTCGGCCCCGGGCGGCAGGACGACGGCAAGGTGATTGCCTTGGACGTCAAGGTCGGCGACCGCATCCTGTTCACCAAGTACGGCGGCACCGAGATCAAGCTGAACGGCGAAGACCACCTGATCCTGCGCGAAGACGATATCCTCGGCGTCATCCAAGGCTGAGGCTGAAGAAGGAGAGAACGAAATGTCGGCAAAAATCGTCAAGTTCGGAGAAGATGCCCGCACGCGCATGCTGCGCGGCATCTCCATTCTAGCGGATGCGGTGACCGTGACCCTCGGGCCGAAGGGCCGCAACGTCGTATTGGAGAAGTCCTGGGGCGCGCCGACGGTGACCAAGGACGGCGTCACCGTGGCCAAGGAGGTACAGCTCGAGGACAAGTTCGAGAACATGGGGGCCCAGATGGTCAAGGAGGTCGCGTCGAAGACTTCCGACGTGGCCGGCGACGGCACCACCACGGCAACGGTTCTCGCCCGGGCCATCTTCGTCGAAGGGGCCAAGATGGTCGCCGCCGGTCACGATCCGATGAGCCTCAAGCGAGGCATCGACAAGGCGGTGACGCGAGCGGTCGAGGAGCTGAAGGGCCTGTCGAAGTCGACCAAGGGACGCGACGAGATCGCCCAGGTCGGAACCGTTTCCGCCAATGGCGACAGCACCATCGGCGACATCATCGCCGAGGCCATGGACAAGGTCGGCAAGGAAGGGGTCATCACGGTCGAGGAGGCGAAGAGCCTCGAGACCACGCTCGAGGTGGTCGAGGGCATGCAGTTCGACCGCGGCTACCTGTCTCCTTACTTCGTCACCGATCCCGAGCGTATGGAGACGGTCTTCGAGGAGCCGTACATCCTGATTCACGAGAAGAAGATCAGCGCCATGAAGGATCTGCTTCCGGTTCTCGAGCAGATCGCCAAGTCCGGCAAGCCACTGGTGATCGTCGCCGAAGACATCGAGGGCGAGGCACTGGCGACTCTGGTGGTCAACAAGATCCGCGGCACGTTGCACGCGGCCGCCGTCAAGGCGCCGGGCTTCGGAGACCGCCGCAAGGCCATGCTGGAGGACGTCGCCATCCTCACCGGCGGTCGCACCATCGCCGAGGAGCTCGGGTTGAAGCTCGAGAACGTCACGATCAAGGACCTCGGGCGCTGCAAGCGCGTGGTCATCGACAAGGACAACACCACGATCATCGACGGTGCCGGAAAGAAGGCGGACATCGAGGGCCGCATCAAGCAGATCCGCGCCCAGATCGAGGAGACCACGTCGGACTACGACCGTGAGAAGTTGCAGGAACGGCTTGCCAAGCTGGTCGGCGGCGTGGCGGTGATCAAGGTCGGGGCCGCCACCGAGATCGAGATGAAGGAGAAGAAGGCGCGCGTGGAAGACGCCATGCACGCGACGCGGGCAGCTGTCGAAGAGGGCATCGTCCCCGGCGGCGGCGTCGCCCTGGTCCGGGCCGCGGCGACTCTCAACGAGATCAAGGCGGCCGCCGAAGAGGCCGTGGGCGTCCAGATCGTACGCCGCGCCATGGAGGAACCGGCGCGCCGGATCGCGTCGAATGCAGGTGCCGACGGCTCCGTCGTGCTCGACAAGATCAAGAACGGCAAGGGCGCCTACGGGTTCAACGCCGCCAAAGAGGAGTTCACCGACCTGCTGAAGGAAGGCATCATCGATCCGACAAAGGTCGTGCGTATTGCTCTGCAGAACGCCGCCTCGGTGGCCAGCCTGTTGCTCACCACCGAGGCCATGATCGCTGAAAAACCGGAAGAGAAGAAGCCGGCGGCACCGGCTCCGTCGTACGACGACATGTGATCGGCCGCCGGGGACTGCGGCTTCCAACAAAAAAGGCGCGGGTGACGTCGACGTCACCCGCGCCTTTTTTTCGCCCGTGTATTCGATTCGTCCGCGGGCCCGCCGACTGGCATGTTTGCCTGCCGTGTGGCACTCTCCTGTCGCTGGCAGGAGGTTGTGGTAGCGGAGAGATCGGAGTCAGCACCCTCGTCCCCATCGCGGCCCGCCGTTGGCCGTCTCCCTGGGCCGGCTACCGATCACCCGACCAATTTTCCCATGGCAAAGGAATACACCGCCAAAGACATCACCGTTCTGGAGGGATTGGAGCCGGTCCGAAAGCGACCGGGCATGTACATCGGCGGCGTCGACAGCGCCGGCCTGCACCACCTCGTCTGGGAGCTGGTCGACAACTCGGTCGACGAGGCGATCAACGGCCACTGCGACCGAGTCACGGTCACCCTCCACAAGGATGGGCAGACCGTCACGGTCGCCGACAACGGACGCGGCATCCCGGTCGACCTGCACCCGAAGCACAAACGTTCGGCTCTGGAGCTGATCCTCACCACGCTGCACGCGGGCGGCAAGTTCGAGAATCGCAACTACTTTCACTCCGGCGGACTCCACGGGGTCGGCGCGTCGGTCGTGACCGCGCTGTCGTCGTCGCTCGTCGCCCACGTCAAGCGCGACGGTTACCATTGGGAGCAGACCTTCTCGCGCGGCGTTCCCACCGGCAAGCTCAAGAAGGTCGGACCGGCACGCGGTTCCGGAACGACGATCACGTTCACGGCCGACGCGCAGATCTTTCCCAAGAACACGTTCGATCCAGACGTCATCCGCGACCGCCTCGAGTCGCATTCCTACCTCCATCGCGGCCTCACCATCGTGTTCGAAAATCAGGTTCAGTCCACCACGGAGACCTTCCACCACGAGCAGGGAATCGCCGAGTACATCCAGAAACTCACCGCCGATCGGGGCAAGAGAGCCGTCGGCGAGCCCTTCTACGCGGGCCGCAAGAACGGCCTGATCGTGGAATGCGCCCTGGTGTGGACCGAGGCGACGGAGGAGAAGGTCCTCTCCTTCGTCAACGGCATTCCGACCGGATCAGGCGGGACACACGAAGCCGGGCTCAAGAGCGGCATCACCAAGGCGGTGCGCAACTACCTGAACGTGCAGAACCTGGCCCCCAAGGGACTCAACATCGCCGCCGAGGATGTTCGCGAAGGGCTGCTCGCCCTACTCAGCCTGTACCTGCAGAACCCGCAGTTCCAGGGCCAGACCAAGGATCGCCTCAACAACGCGGAGGTCAGCGCGCCGGTTGACAACTTCGTCCGTACGGCGCTGGAGAACCATCTGCTGCAGAACCGCACGCAGGCCAACGCCATCGCCGATCGCGTCATCCTGGCGGCACGGGCTCGCAGCGCTTCGCGGGCCGCCGCCGAGAGCGTGCAGCGCAAAACCGCAGTATCGCATCGTCTGAACCTGCCCGGAAAGCTCGCCGACTGCAGCTCGACGAATCCGCGCGTAAGCGAGCTGTTCATCGTCGAGGGAGATTCGGCCGGCGGCTCGGCCAAGCAGGGCCGCGCCCGGGAGTTCCAGGCGATCCTGCCACTGCGCGGCAAGGTGCTCAATACCGAGCAGGCCTCGATGTCCAAAGTGCTGGCCAACCGCGAGCTCAGCGACATCCTCTCCGCTCTCGGCTGCGGCAGCGGCAAGCACTTCGACCCGTCCAAGCTGCGCTACCACAAGATCTGCCTGCTCATGGACGCGGACTCCGATGGCCACCACATCTGCACGCTCCTCCTGACGTTCTTCTTTCGCCACATGCGGCCACTGATCGATCAGGGACACGTGTTCATCGCTCAGCCGCCGCTCTACAAGATCGAGGTCGGCAAGCAGGTGTACTGGGCCCTCGACGACGCCCAACGCGACCGCATCTTGAAGCAGGCGAACGGCAAGCCCGCCGTCGTGCAACGATTCAAAGGGCTGGGCGAGATGAACCCCGCGACCCTGAAGGAAACGACGCTCGATCCCGCCCATCGCACGCTGCTGCGCGTGGCGATCGGAGACGAGCCGGAAACCGAGATCACGATCGCAAACCTGATGGGCAAGGACGTGGAGCCGCGCTTCAAGTTCATCATGGAGCGCGCCCCCAAGGTGGAGGACGTGGATGTCTGAGCGGCGAGAGCGGAAGCGAATCACCGAAAGACCCAGGGCAAGATCATGCTGATCGTCAACCCTTTGCGCGCCGTCCAGGCGAAGTAGGGTTCGAGCTTCGCGCCGCCGTCGGCATCGCGCTAGGATGCTCCACGTGAAGACGATCGATCTGCGGAGCGATACGGTGACGCGTCCCACGGCGGCGATGCGCGAGGCGATTGCTCGCGCAGCGGTGGGGGACGACGTCTACGGGGAGGACCCGAGCGTCAACCACCTGCAGACCGTAGCAGCCGCGCGTCTCGGCAAGGAAGCGGCGATCTTCATGCCGTCCGGCACGATGGCCAACCAGGCGGCCATTCGGGCCCTGACCAGTCATGGCGACGTGGTGCTCGCTGGCGCCGGATCTCACGTCCTGCGCTACGAGTCGGGAGCTGCGGCTGCTCTATCGGGAGTACAGATCCAGACCGTCGGCGACGACGGTCTCTTCGACGGCGAGGACGTCGTCGCCGCGATTCCTCCGCGCGATCACCATCGCGCGCCGGTCACGCTGGTGACCGTCGAGAACACACACAACGCCGCTGGTGGTCGCCTCTTTCCATTCGATCGGCTCAGGCGGGTGGTCGATGCCGCCAGGGCACACGACCTGCGGCTCCATCTCGACGGCGCCCGCCTCTTCAACGCGGTCGTCGCGACCGGAATTCGCGCCGAGCGCTGGGCGGCGGATTTCGATACGGTCTCCATCTGTTTATCGAAGGGATTGGGCGCGCCGGTCGGATCGTTGGTGTGTGGATCCGCCGAGGTGATCGACGCGGTGCACCGGGTACGCAAGATGTTCGGAGGCGGGATGCGCCAGGCTGGCCTTCTGGCGGCCGCGGGATCGCACGCCCTCGATCACCACGTCGACAGACTCGCGGAGGATCACCGCAACGCCCGACGCCTCGGCAAGGGTTTGACCGCCTTGGGGTTCGAGGTGACCCCGCCGCCGGAGACGAACATGGTGTTCTTCCGTTGCCCGACGGCGCGCCGCCTCGCGACGGCGATGAGCGGACGAGGAGTCCTGGTCAACCTGATCGACGGACGGACCCTGCGAGCGGTGACCCACCTCGACGTCTCGGGGGAAGACGTCGAGGTGGGCCTGCAGCGGATTGCCGACGCATTGGGGGAGATGCGCGGCTGAGCGGCAGCCAGGGGGATCAGGCTGCCTCGGGGTACGGCGGCTTGCCGGATGATCGGTGGGCGCGCTGTCCGGGCCGCTGGACCAAGGACAGCGAAAGAACGCGGGCGCCACAACTCTTCCCCGCCGCGGCAGGGGCCGCTGCATCCCTGGCCTTGGCGTAGATCGCCGACGCGACGAGAACCAACCCGGAGATCAAAAACGCGGCCTGAAGTCCCCAGATCAGAGGGCTCAACTGTGCCGTCATATCGATGAGCATCATCTACCTGCCCTCCATTCGTCTACGCCAAATTCCTTGAGCAAGAGGTCTGCCAATCCACTTTCTTTTCCGGAGAGAGCCGTCGAAGGGCGGATCCAGTCCGGAGTGCACAGATCGAAATGCAGTTGGACGGCGGAAGGTGCATAGAAAACGTTCCGGTGCCAAACGAGGGCAGCAGCGGTGTCTCGCATCACCACCCCATGGCCTGCATGCGCTTGAGGATGATTCCCGAGTAGTGATTCATGCGCTGTGGGATGCGCGAGCGCGGCGCGGGCAAACAGGCTGCTAGACGGGCCGACTGTTCCCGATTCAACGCGGAGGCCGGGACTCCATAGTGATACCGGGCCGCGGCTTCGGCGCCGTAGACCGACGGCCCCCATTCGACGACGTTGAGGTAGAGTTCCAGAATGCGATTCTTGGTCAGTACGGCTTCCGCCAGCAAGGCGAGCGGAGCCTCTACCGCCTTGCGAAACAGTGAGCCGTACGTGACGAGGAACAGATTCTTCACCAACTGCTGGGTGATCGTCGAGCCGCCGCGCCAGACGCGACCGCGCTCCAGATTGTCCTCCATTGCATCCCTGACCCCCTGCCAATCGATTCCGTGGTGTTGGTAGAAGCGGGCATCCTCCGCCGCGACGACCGCGTGGGCGAGATGGTCGGAGATGCGGCGCCGCAGCACGAAGGTGTAGCGCATCGGTGCGCGACTGGGGTCGCCCAGGGACTCCAGGCGTTGCTGTAGCTGCACCATGGTGACCAGGGGCGGCAGGAATCTGAGATACACCAGCCCCAGCGTGCACAGCGCGTAGTAGCCGAGAACGAGGAGCGCCAGCCGGCGCAACACGCGCACCGCCCAGCGCCGCCGGCCCCGCGCACGGGCCGCGCGCATGGTCTACCCGGTCAGGACGTCCGCCGCGGCGTTCAGAGCTGTTACCGCCGCCGGCACCCCGGCGTAGCACGCCGTCTGCATCAGGACCTCGATGAGCTCTTCGCGGGAGATCCCGAGATGCAACGCACCCATCAGGTGCCCCTTCAGCTCGTCCGTCCTGCCCAGAGCGGCCAGCTGCGCGACCGTGCACAGACTGCGGCTGCGCAGGTCGAGGTTGGGACGCGCCCAGAACATGCCGAAGACGAACTGCGTCACCAGCCCGAAGAACTCCGGCGCCACCCGCTGGGCCGGGAGCCCCGGCGCGCCCCCGACTCGTTCGCCCCACAGCGCCGCCACAACCTCCCTTCCCTTCTCCATCAGATCCGATTCATCCGCCATCGCTCTCTCCTTCGTCCGCTGAGGTATTTCGTCCGGCAGAGCGGCATAGCCCGGCCGCCGGACGCGCTGCAAACGAGAGCGGAACCCGCGCTCAACTGGAGAGCACCGGTCCGGCAGCCACGGCGGCGCCGCAGTGTAACAAGCGCGGGATGCGGACGGAAAACGTCGAGCCTCGGCCCAGCTCCGATGTCACCCTGACATCGCCCCCCAGGCGTTCGACCAGACGCTGCACAATGTAGAGCCCCAGGCCCACCCCCGAGGCCGGGCACTGGCCTCGATTCGACGCCTGACGAAAGGCTTCGAAGACGTCCTCGATCTCGCCCGCGGCGATGCCGATTCCGGTATCGACGACCCGGATCTCGACCTCGTCCGGCCGCGCATCCCAGCGGGCGTCGATCACGACGCGCCCCAGCGGGGTGTACTTGACCGCGTTCTCGACCAGGTTCCGCAGGACCGTGTGCAGCTTCTCGCCATCGGTCCGCAGGGGCGGCACGTTCGGCGGATCCATCCAGTCGACCGAGACGGAATCGTTGCCGGACAGCTCCGCCCGCAGTTCGTCGAAGAGGCCCCCGAGCTCGAACTCCCCGCAGCTCACCTCCTCGGCACCGAACTCGATCCGGCTCGCGTCGAGCATGCGGGAGATGGCCTGCTGCAGCACACGACCGGACAGCTGGACCCGGCCGAGGGTCGAGCGCTGGCCGGCGTTCACCGGCCCGTAGCTCTGGTCCATCAGCAGCTCGACGTAGCCGATCAGAGAGGTCAGAGGAGTGCGCAACTCGTGCGAGACGGTTGCGAGCAGCTCCGTCTTGATGCGCTCCGCCTTTTGCGCACGAGCGTAGAGGATCTTGAACTCACCCAGCGTTCGCGACAACTGCACCGCCAGCGCCTCCGCATCGTCGGCCCGCCGTCCTTCGCGGCGGGTGCGGTCGACCATGTAGCCGTAGAAGATGGCGGTGCTGAAGAGGAACGGAATCCGGATCAGCTCGGGAGACGTCCACGGCGGTGAGCTCCCTTCCACCGCCACGCGTCCGAAGAAGTACGCGGCACAGACCACACATGCCCCGACCGCGATCAACCTCAGGTTCTCCCCGATAGCCGCCAGCAACAGGACGAAGAAGTACAGGTAGAAGAAGTCCGCGCTGAAACGGCCGCTCTGAACCAGCGCGGCCGTGATCCAAGCCGTGTCGCAGAGAATGATCAGCGTGGCGAAGCGAGTGGAATTGGTCACCGGGACCGGAAGCTGGGCGATGCCCACATTAGAAGCCAGGGCCAAAGCGATCAGCAGCGCGGCACCGGGAGAAGCGAACGCGAAATCCTGCTCGGCGAGGAGCAGATACGCCGTCGCAATGATCAACGTATAGCGCAGCAGAAGGAACGCCCGGACCCTAGGGAGAGCTTCCACGAATGCGCGGAATTGCAAAAGGCAGGCCGCTCACACCTTTTGCCGGAATAGGACAAAAACGGGCGCCTCCAGGAGTTGACGGGTCGGGCCACCGTACAAGAAATCGGCACGTGACCGGCTACGTGACGGGTCGGCGATGCCCGCGCGTGCGGCCGGTGACATGCTCGCGGTCCTGGCACCATCGGGTTGCCGGACCTTCTCCCGGGAGCCGTCAGTGCTGAAATGGGGACAGGCGGGACGGGAAACCGGCGCCGGAGGCATCGGCGTCGTCGATCTCTCGATCCCCGACACAGTCCTCGCAGAACGACGACTCGCCGCCCGAGCTCGTGCTGGAGCCGTGGGTGGGAGATCCACACTGGGGACACAGGAGGCGGAAGAACAGCTCGATTGGTTTCACCATATTCCCGATGATGGTACGCAAGCGAGGTTACGAGCGGATGACGGCCGCTTTACATTTCGAGGCCGATGTATAGTGACAGACGCGTCAGGAAAGGTTCGCATCCATCAGTCCGAGGGGGAAGCATGAATTACGACGGCTTGCAGAGCTGGGGGCGACGGCAGCTCCGCCGGCGGCCCGGGTGGATGAACGCCCTGCTCTTTTTCTGCGTCTTCATGGCGGCCATCTATGTCCCGTGGGACATCTTCCTGAAGCCGGTCGCCGTCGACCGCGAGATTTGGTTCGGCATCACCTTTCACGGTTGGGCGGCAAAGCTCGCCGCCCTGCCCCACTGGCTCATCTATGCGTTGGGCGCTTACGGACTCTGGCACCTGCGTGCCTGGATGTGGCCTTGGGCGGCCGTCTACGTGGGACAGGTCGCCTTCTCCGGGCTGGTGTGGAGCGCCGTCCACCGCGGCGGGTTCATGGGCTGGCTCCTCGGCATCGTCGCCCTGCTCCCGCTGGGTTGGATCGCGCGGGGGTTGTGGCGGGCGCGACCGCTGTTTCACGCCTTCCGTCCCTCCCTGCGGGCGCGCTACGGCGAATGGGCGATGATCACCGGTGCGTCGTCGGGGATCGGCGCCGAGTTCGCCCGCGCCCTTGCCGCCGACGGCATGTCGTGCGTCCTGACAGCGCGGCGCGAAGGCCGGTTGAGGGACCTGGCAGCCGAGCTGGAAGCGGCGCACAAAGTTCGAACGCGCGTCGTCACGGCCGACCTCGGCGCTCCGAATGGAGCCGATCGCGTGCTCGCGGCCGTGGCGGACCTGAAGATCGCGGTGTTGGTGAACAATGCCGGGTACGGGTACGCGGGCCGCTTCGACGCTCAGGACACCGAGCGACTGCGCACGATGATCCAGCTCAACTGCATCTCGCCAGTCATTCTCACCAGCCGCATCCTGCCTGCCATGCGGGAGCGCGGGCGCGGCGCGGTGATCATCGTCGGGTCCGTCGCGGGCCGACAACCGGTGCCGTTCAACGGCGTCTACAGCGCCACGAAGGCCTTCGACCTGTTCTTCGGGGAATCGCTGTGGGGAGAGATGCAGGGATCAGACATCGACGTCTTGGTTCTCGAGCCCGGTCCGACCGTGACCGAGTTCCAGGCGGTGGCGGGGGAATCGCCCCACGAAGGGGAGCCGCCGGCGCGAGTAGTCGGCGTCGCCCTGAACGCCCTCGGGCACACTCCCTCGGTCATCTCCGGCTGGGGAAGCTGGCTGCAATCCAACCTCTCTCGGCTGGCGCCCCGCTCCTTGACGGCCCTGACGGCGGGACGCGTGATGGCACAGTGGGTGGCGGAAAAGAAGACGTGACAGGGCGAAGGGAGCCGAGGAAATGGCGCAGGAACCATCGGAAAAGAGCATGGAGCGCATGCGCAAGTTCGTCGCCAACTACTGCGAGAAGTCAGGCACCGGGACGCATCCGGACCCGGAGGTCACGGAGGCGGTCATCAAGGGCCTCGCTCACCACGCCGACACCCTCGGCCGGCCGCTCTGCCCCTGCCGCTTTTACCCGGACAAGCAGGAGGAGGTGAAGCACCGGACGTGGATCTGTGCCTGCGACGACATGCAGATCTACAAGTACTGCCACTGTCTCCTGTTCGTGAACGACGAGGGACTGCCGATCACCGAGTATCTGCCCACCGAGCACGGAGGTCGGCAGATGTACGGAGTCGTCAGCGACCCGACGCCGGGCAAGGGCCGGCCTTTGCGAGACAAGGCCGAGCAGCGCGAGATCGAGCGGCGCGACCGCCCGTCCTGAACGAGGGTTTGGACGGAAAGCCGCCGGGAAGGGATCGTCTGCGGGCCTGCCACGAGACGGGTCCCCTACGAAGCGCCGGCCGCCTCGATGGCCGCGGTCACACCAGGGTCGTCCGCTGCGGCTTGCTCTGCCCTACCATTGGCGATCGCGACGGAGCTGCCGGAGGCCACGTCGGCGGTTGCTCGATCGACCTCGACCTGAATGCCCGCCAGATCGTCGGCCGAGAAGCGACCGAGGGGAAAGCCGCTGCCCAGCACCAGCCGGAACGTCGCCTCACTGGCCGGAGTGATGTCGACCTGTCCTCCGTAGACGAAGGCGCGCATCAGCGTGTCGCCGGAGCCGACGCTGACCGCGAGGCCACTTCCCGGATCTTCGTTCGACGCCAGCGCGAAG
The DNA here is from genome assembly GCA_963721115.1 of uncultured bacterium. GTDB lineage: Bacteria > Desulfobacterota > Binatia > HRBIN30 > CADEER01 > CAVRIA01. Next base: position 418,069 of record CAVRIA010000004.1, on the reverse strand, counting down.
CTGTAGCCGCCCGCGGCATCCGTCGTCCCATGCGTGAGCTCGCCCGCCACGTCGCCGTTGGCGTCGATAAGCTCTAGCCGCACCTCGATCGAAGGCACCGGATCGATGCCCGTCAGTGCGTGCGCGACTCCCACCCACAGCCAAGCGAAGCGCACCAACACGTTCGGCTGCCGCAGCAGGGACAACTGACCGGCGGGCGCCTCAACGACCCCGGCCACCTGTCCGGCCCGGTCGAGGTTGCCTCCACCGCAAGCACACAGGCCCACCAGAGCCCCAAGGGAAACCAGCACCGTACCGTTCTTCCAGCTCATGTCGTCCTCCTCCCGCGCCGCGGGAATCGCCGCTCCTAGGTACACCATCGCGGCAGCGCGGCAAATCGGCGAGCGAGCACGCTTGCTCCACCCCGCCGTCTTTCTGATAACCTCTGCGTCGATGGACCCTGAGATCCGATTGGACGCGCACGAGGCCCGGCTGCTGGGGGTGTTGGTCGAGAAGGCCCTGACCACACCCGAGCAGTACCCTCTCACCCTCAACGCCGCCGTCAATGGCGCCAATCAGAAGAACAATCGCGAGCCCCTGCTGTCGCTCTCCGACGACGAGGTCAGCGCTGCTCTCGAAGGCCTCATCGACAAGGAGCTCACCCGCCGCGTGTTTCCCGGCAACAGCCGTGTCGACAAGTACTGCCACACGGGCACTTCGACCCTGAAGATCGACATCGCGGCCCTCGCCATCCTGGCTGAGCTCCTGATGCGCGGACCGCAGACCGCGGCCGAGCTGCGCAACCGCGTCAGTCGGATGATATCGATCGAGTCCCTGGATCATTTCGCCGCCTTGACGCAGCCCCTTCTGGATCGCGAGCTGATCCAGCGGCTGCCACCGGGGTCGGGATCGAGGGCGGAGCGGTACGGGCAGCGACTCTGCCCCGACCTGCATCCTGTGGACTCGCCCGCACCACCGGCACCATCTGTGTTCGGCGGACCGACGACGGCCGCCAGTCCGACTCTGCCGTCGCGGGTCGCCGCACTCGAGTCGGAGGTGGAACGCCTGCGTCGGCGGCTACACTCGTTGGCCGAGAAGCTCGGCGAACGCCTGGAGGAGGAGTAGCCGGAGCACCGTTTCCGGGCGGCGGTGCGTGCGCGGGGCGCGTCTTTTGGCTTTGTCCCCGCGTCGGCGTCGGACAAGGCCGAACGCCGCCATGGTCGACACCGGCGCCAGTTGCGGTATTTTGTACGACTCAGATGTCCAGTCAGCCTCACATCGAGCCCTCGACGGGCGACGTCCCGCACATCGAGTTTCAACACGTGCGAATGTCCTTCGGCACGCGCCGCGTGTTCGACGACCTGTCGTGTGCTTTCCCCAGGGGCAAGATCACCGTCATCCTGGGCGGCAGCGGCTCGGGAAAGAGCACCGCCCTGCGGTTGATCGGCGGTCTCGTCCGCCCCCAGGCGGGGCGCATCACGGTCGACGGCGAAGACATCACTCGTCTGTCCGAGCGGGAGATGTACCACGTGCGGCCAAAGCTCGGGATGATGTTTCAGGATGGCGCCCTGTTGAACTCGATGACCATTTTCGAGAATCTGGCCTTCCCGCTGCGCGAGCACACGCAAAGCAGCGAAGCGGAGATCGCCGACGAGGTACACGACCGGCTGCAGTCCGTGGGACTGTCCGACATCGACGACCTCTTGCCGGGACAGCTGTCCGGTGGCATGACCAAGCGCGTCGCTCTCGCCCGGGCCCTCATGATGAAGCCGATCATCCTCCTCTGCGACGAGCCCCTCTCGGGTCTCGATCCGATCTCGCTGCGGCGCATCGAAAGCCTGTTGCTCGACATCAACAGGCGCCTGCAGATGACCATGGTGGTCATCTCCCACCACATCCGCTCCACCATGCGAATGGCGGAGCGGGTTCTGATCCTCCTCCCCGACGGCGCAGTATCGGGCACGCCGCAGGATTTACAGCGAAGCGAAGATCCCCGCGTCGCCAGCTTCCTCGACCTCGACGCCTCGATCGAGCTGACGGCCGCGCCGGTCGAGGCAGAGCCGGCGCGCAGCGGCCGCGGAGACTCGAAGTGAATCTCGTCCGGTCGCTTGGCACGGTCACGATCGGGTTCGTCGAGGAGCTGGGGCGGCTGGCCGCCTTCTCCGCCCACATGGCGCGCTGCGTGATCACGCCGCCGATTCGCCTCCGTCCGTTCATCGAGGAGGTCTTCAAGCTCGGCGTGCTGTCGCTCATCATCATCTGCGTGTGCGGAGTCGCGGTGGGGGCGGTGCTAGGCCTGCAGGGCTACAATACTCTGGTCACCTTCGGTGCCACGCAGTCGCTGGGCGCGGTGGTGGGCCTGAGCCTGGTGCGCGAGTTGGGCCCCGTCCTTACCGCCCTGCTGGCCACCGGGCGCGCCGGCTCGGCCACCGCCGCGGAGATCGGCACCATGGTCGCCACCGAGCAGCTCGACGGCCTGCGAATGATGTCCGTCGACCCAGTGCACTTCGTCATCACCCCGAAGGCGCTGGCGATGATCGTAGTCATGCCCCTCCTGTCGGCGCTGTTCATCGTCTCCGGCCTGTTCGGCGGCTACCTGGTCGGCGTGCGTCTCATGGGCGTCGACCCGGGCAGCTACATGAACAGCTTGCAGTCCGCCGTCGACTTCTCGGACGACATTCTCGGCAGCCTCCTCAAGGCTCTGGTATTCGGCGTCCTGGTCGGTCTCATCGCCACCTATCGCGGCTACAAGAGCGAGCCCACGTCTGCCGGCGTCAGCGCGGCGACCACGTCCACCGTCGTCATTGCCTCCGTCAGCATACTGATCTTCGACTACTTCATCACCGCCTTGTGGGGAGTATGAGCGGCATGAATCGATCCGGCACTCGCGATCTGATCGTCGGTCTCTTCGTTCTGGCCGGCCTAGCGGCGATCGCGTATCTCTCGCTCAGCGTCGGCGGTCTGTCGTTTCGGCAACCGGGAGGCCTGAAGCTGTACGCCGACTTCGACGAGATCGGCGGCCTCAAGACGCGCGCACAGGTGGTGATCTCCGGAGTCAAGGTCGGCGAGATCTCCTCGATCACGCTCGACAAGGACTATCGAGCCCGTGTCGGGCTGAACCTCGATGCGGGCCTGAAGCTGCCGGTCGACACCTCGGCCTCGATCTTCACCGCTGGCCTGCTCGGCGACCGCTATATATCGCTGCAGCCGGGCGGCGAGGAAACGCTCCTCAAATCGGGCGACCAGATCACCTTCGTCGAATCCGCGGTCATCCTCGAGCGAATGATCGGCAAGCTCATTCACAACGCCGGAGTTGACGAGGAGAAATGACACAGATGCTGAACCGTTCGACCGGAGGAGACATGCAGGCCGCGCGACGAGGCTACGGAGTGACCATGAAGCCGCGCCGCACCGCGATCATCGCGTTCCTCGCTGTCGCGCTCTGCCTGCTCCCGAAGCCGGGCACCGGACAGGCGGAGACGGTCAGCGATCCACTGCAACCATTGAACCGCAAGATCTTCTGGTTCAACGAAAAGGTGGACGTCTACGTGCTGGAGCCCACCGCCCGGGCATACGACCACGTCGTACCGGACCCGGTCCAGACGTCGGTCACGAATTTCTTCAACAACCTCTACTTCCTGGTCAATTTCACCAACAGCGCGCTGCAGGCGAAGCCCACCGATGCGGGCCGCGCCTTGGTGCGCTTTCTCCTGAACACCGTCGGCGGGATGGGAGGGCTGTTCGATCCAGCGACTTCCCTCGGGCTGCCGCTCAAGTTCGAGGACGTCGGCCAGACGCTCGGATACTGGGGAGTGCCGCCGGGTCCGTATCTGGTGCTCCCTCTCCTGGGTCCGTCCAACATCCGCGACGCGGTCGGGCGAGCCGGTGATTCCGCGCTTCGCGTCTACCCCTATTTCGTGCCAGGATACGTATCGTTCGGCGGAACCGTGTTGGAGGTGGTCGATTTCCGCGCCAGCCTTCTGGGCGACATCGAAGGAGCCAGAAAGGCGTCGCTGGACTACTACATTTTCGTGCGCGACGCCTACGATCAACGCCGCCGTGCCTTGATCAACGATGGCACCGTTAGTAAGGAACAGGAAAAGGAACTCTATGACGTTGACTACGACGACTCGGAATGAACGGATGTCCGGAAACGGGCAACCCTTTCCGTATCGTCGAATCCTCGCCGGCGTTTCGGTCGGGCTGATCTGCCTGCTGGCCCTCTGCGGCCCACCGCCGTCGAGTGCGGCGGAGCGCGTACCGAAGCAGGTGGTGAAAGACCTCGCCGACCATGCCGTGGAGATCCTGCGCAACCAGAGCCTGCCGAAAGATGAGAAGCGCACGGAGTTGGAGGCTCTCGCCTACGCGAACATGGACTTCCAGACCCTGTCGCGGCTCGTCCTGGCGCGCAACTGGAGACGGCTCTCCAAGGCTCAGCAGGAAGAGTTCGTCGAGGAGTTCAAACGGCATCTGTCCGTCACTTACGGAGAGAGGATCAACGACTACAAGAACGAATCCGTTCAAGTGACCGGCGAGCGGCAGGAGCCACGCGGCGACTACACCGTGCAGACCAAGATCCTGCGCGGCGGCCCCGGCGATGTCGAGGTAGACTACCGCCTGCGTCAGCGAGACAACCAGTGGAAGATCATCGACGTGACCGTGGAAGGCGTGAGCCTGGTCGCCAACTTCCGGTCGCAGTTCCAGGAGATCATGGCAAACGGCGGCCCGGACAAGCTGCTGCGGCTCCTGCGCGAGAAGAATGAGCGCGGCGAGCCACTGAAGTCCTGAGCGACCGTGGAGCCTCGCCCCACCGGGGGCCCGAAACGTGACCGGTCTCGAACCGTTCTCCCCCGACCGCCCGTACTGTGTCTACTGTCACGCTCCGGCGGCCGGTATGTGCGCCGGCTGCGGAGCCCTCTGTTGCGCGGAGTGCACCGAGCTGGTGATGGGGATCAGCACTCAGCAGGCGCTCTGCCGTTCCTGTTTACGGGATGGGCGGCGACCCGCCGGTATGGGCAGATTTCTGGGGGCAGCCGCCGCCGTCGCCGCCCTCCTCGCAGGAGTTCTCCTGCTTCTCGTCTACGCCTGACGGATCGAGCCGGCGACCTCAGCTGGATCTGCCGCCGGAGATCTGGCCGGGCGGTTCCGCTCGTTTCTCGCCTCGCCCTCGTTTGCAGATTTTTTTCGCTTTCCTGTAATTTTTTCGCATCTCGCCGCATCCAACATCCAAGAGCCCGTGGGAAGCACGGGTACGGTGGAAGGATGGGGAGGGAGATCGTGAAAATCGCAACGACCCCCGCTTTGCCGATGTCGCGTCCCTGATCGGGGCTCACCGGCCCGGCGCCTCCTCGGCCGAATCCGCGGCTGATCCCTTTCCAGGAAGGATTTTCGTATGGATTTCTCTCATGTAGATTCGAGTCGTGCCGACGCGGCCATCATCGAGCACTGGATGGCCAGCGGTACCCTGCTCCCGTCGCAGCAACCCGCTCCGTCCGACTGGTCGCGCGAGAAACAGCTCGCCGCCACAGTCCTCACCAACACGCTGCTCGAGGTACGTGATCGCCACGACGATCCGGCGTACGGGAAGCAGATCGCCGAGGATCTCGACTGGATCGGCTCCGACGAAGCGGAGTGGCCCTTTTCCTTCCTCCGCCTTTGCGACGTGTTCGCGCTGGATCCAAGCTGGGTTCGCGGAGCCGTCGAGGCATGGCGCGCGACGCCCGCCACCCGCCCTCAGCGCACGGTACAGCGCTACCGGAAGGCTGCCTGAAGGCAAGCCCAGTCGACACCGCGCTGGCTCGGCGTGCGGTGTTGACCCTCCCCGAGAGGCCGACTAGATTCCGCGCCGCGGCTGTGGCCGCAGGGAGGTGCCGTGTTCACGTCCGAGACGACTACGCGAGGCATCCGAGTTCGCGTCGAATCGAGCTACTCGCCGGAGCGATCCTCACCGGAGAATCACCAGTGGTTCTTCCTCTACACCGTCGAGATCGCGAACCTAGGCACCGAGACTGCACAGCTGATCACCCGTCACTGGATCATCACCGATGGCGATGGCGAGGTCCAAGAGGTCAGGGGACCGGGCGTGGTCGGCAAGCAGCCCGTACTCGCGCCGGGGCAGTCCTTCAGCTACACGTCGGGCTGCCCTCTCGGCACCCCGTTTGGCACCATGCACGGCACGTATCAGATGGTCGCTTCCAGGTGGAGGGCGGTTCGACGCCGCGATCGCGCCGTTCTCTCTGGGCGAGCCGCACGTCGTCAACTGACGCGGTTCACTGAATCTCCCCCAGCACCCAGGCCGCCGTATCCTCGGGAAGGTCGGGAATCCTCTGCAGGAACTCCTCCAGGGTCTCGCCCACCAGGTTGCCGCTCAAGTTCTCGCGCAAGAACTCGTGGTATCGGGCCGCGACGCGCTCGCTCAGCAGGCCGCAGCGGCGCAGGGTGGGAATGACGAAGCCCTGCACCGGCCCCAGGCGTCGCTTCTCCGGCATGTGACGCGTCAGCTCGTCTCGCTCCTGCCTCAACGAATCGATCAACGCCACCGGATCAACACCGACCTCCGCCCAGATCTCCAGCATGTGGGTGAACAGGGCCTGTCGGTTGCGATTGTCGATCAGGGTGCGCGCCGCGTCGAGCGCGAAGTCCTCCAGCTCGCCGCGCCGCGCCGCGTCGAGGCAGGGGACGCAGCGCATGACGTACTGCACCCCGTAGGCGTGGTGGCGCGACTCGTCGCGCGCGACGTACGTGAGCAGGTCCTTCAGAAGGGGTTCCTCGGTGAGGTTGCGCATCTCGCGAAAGCTGTACAGAGCGAGCCCCTCGACCACGATCTGCATGCCCACGAGCTTCTTCAGCCAGTCTTCCGTCTGCAGCGTCGCATCGAGGATCCGTTTGAGCGGTGGCGCGATCGGTCGCACCTCGTCCAGCTTCTTGATGTACTTGGAGAAGACCTCGACGTGTCGGGCCTCGTCCATCGTCTGGGTGGCGGCGTAGAACTTCGCGTCCGTGTGTGGCACCGAGTTGACCAGCTGAGCGGCCACCATCAGCGCTCCCTGCTCGCCGTGCAGGAAATTGCTCAACCGAAAGGCGGCCGTACGTCTGGTCATTTCCCAGGTCGTCTCCTCGTCCAGCGACTTCCAATAGGAGGTCTGCTCGATCGGCAAGGCGGCGCCGATCGGCGTGGTCGAGAAGCGCTTGTGATCGATCGGCCGATCCCAGTCCAGGTCCCGATCTGCGACCCACTGTGACTCTGTGGCCTTGACGTACAGCCGGCGCAACTCTTCCACCTCGGGATCGTAGCTCCACTGGAACACGACCTTCATCGCCGTGTCGAGGTCCGGTTCCTGAGTCTGTGTATGCAGGATGAAATCTTCCATCTCCATGCTCCTCCCGACGCTGCAAATCGACGGCAAGCGCCGATGCGAAAGATTCAGTTTCAGGACGCCGCGCCGGCGCGGGGACGACGCCGGTCGAGTTGAACGTCCAGCGTGGACTCGCGAAACGATTCGATGAAACAGGCCAGCGCCGCCATGGCGTCGGCCGGGCGGCCGCCGTCGATCGCAGCCAGGCACGTGTCGATCAACGGGACGAGCCGGCCAGGGTCGCGCCGCAAGCGGCGCCGGGCTTCCGCCATGGGCGGCGAGGCCAGCAAGCTGCGGGCCCTTCGCGCCAGCATCTGCCAGACGCGATTCTCCGTCATGTCCGATAGGACGACCAAAACTTCTCGGCCGGCCGCGAAACGCTCCTCCCGGTCTCGCCTCTCGTCGGCCATGCGATCGCGCAGCTGCTGCAAGGTCTCGATCTGCCCGGGTCGGCAACGTTCGATCGCCAACCGCGCCATCTCGCAGAGCAGCGGTACGATGACCTCCGTCACCTCGCCCATCACGCGCGTATCGAGGCGTCCGGCGTGAAAGATCATGGGCGCCAGCACCTCCAGCGAGGCGTCGACCAGCGGCCTCACGGTGGCCCCATCGCCCTGCCGAACCGTCACCAGCCCGAGTCCCTCCAACACCTTGATCGCTTCGCGTACCGAGGTGCGGTTGACCCGGAATTCCTCCGCCAGGTCGCGTTCCGGTGGCAGCTTGCGGCCGGCCCGAAAACGGCCGTCGAGGATAGCGTCGCGCAGTTGCTCTGCGACATCCTCGTGAATGCGGCGCCGCCGCGGCGGGCGGAAGGAAGGAACGCGAATCGAAGGGGCCATCGTCGAGCCCTCTCGCTAGTCAATGGTCCAACCAATTGTCAATCCCGGAAAACCCCGTACCCATTCGGCTGTGCGCGCATGATGTGTCTTGACACATCCGACTTCGAACAATCAGAGTGGCGGCGGGGAGGAGACCGCCATGCGAGCTGCGAGCCGAGCAATCCGAATTCTCGCGTGGCTGACGACCGCGCTCGCCACGTCGCCCGCCCAAGCGATGGCCGTGTGCAGCGGCGACTGCGACGGAGACGGCAGCGTGTCAATCAACGAGATCATCAGCGGCGTCAACATCGCGATCGCCCTTGCCGACCTCGATCTGTGCGCGGCCATCGATGCCGACGGCGACGGCAGCGTCTCGATCAGCGAGCTGATCACGGCGGTCAACCATGGGCTCGACGGGTGTCCGGGCACAGAGACTGCGACGGCGACCCCGAGCGGCACACCGGGGGCATTGCCCACACCCACCGCCACCGAGGCTTCCGCTCTCCCTCCCACCAACGCCGACGATCTGGTCGTCTGGCTGCGCGCCGGCAACTACCTCGGCTGGCGCCACGAGTCCGGCATCCACGCATCGGCGGGCCCGCACTTCGGTCGGGTGCGAACCTTCCTCAACCCGGCGCTGTTCGCCTCGCTCGACGACGGGCAGCTCTCGCACCCGGCCGGCGCGGCCGCGGTCAAGGAGCTGTACGGCGGCAGCGGCAGCGAGGTTCGCGGCTGGTCCGTGACCGTCAAGCTGCAGGACGAGAGCGCCAACGGCAACGGCTGGTACTGGTTCGAGGGCTTCGACGATACGGTATACGCCTCCGGCATCGGCGTGCAGGGCTGCGCCGGCTGTCATTCGCTGGGTAGCGATTTCGTGCGAATCCCCTTTCCCTTGCAATGAGCGGCGTCCCGGCCGCCGCGTAAAGATCCTTCTTCACTTAGCGCAACGGACATGCCACTTTGCCCTCGGGGCTACGCGGCTCCGGGAGGAGTTGGGTCGGGCAGAGGACCGGATGACGGTCGCTCGCGTTCCAAAAAGGGGGGAACCAATGAGGCCATCGTCCGTCGCGGTCGGCGCAGGTCGGCCTTTCCTTTGCGGCCTACTGCTGGGAATCGGCGCGCTCACCTGCGCGTCCGCCGCAGATGCCTCGTTCGTCACCTTCGAGAGCGGCCAGGTGCGGCCGCTGGCGCTATCGCCGGACGGCACCCGGTTGTTCGCCGTGAATACTCCAGACGATCGCCTAGAGATCTTCGACCTGAACGCGGGGGGCTCCTGCGCGCTGCATCGGTGCCGGTAGGGATGGAGCCCGTGGCCGTGGCAGCGCGCAACGCCAACGAGGTCTGGGTGGTAAACCATTTGTCCGACAGTGTGAGCATCGTCGACGTCGGCTCCGATCCGCCACGCGTCGTGCGCACTCTCCTGGCCGGCACCACCGCCGCCGTGGTGATGGAAGCGAACGTCCCGGCGGGCGGCACCTGCGCCGGCAAGGCCTGCTGGAAGTCGACGTCGAAGGGACCCAGGTACAAGGACCGCAGCCGCACGAACGACGGCCTTCAGACCCTACTGCTCAAGGCCGGTCCGACCGGAAGGGCCAAGGTCGTTGTCAAGGGGAAGGGTGCGAACCTGCCGGTGCCTCCTCTCGGCCTCGGGCTGCCGGTCACCGTGGAGCTGAAGAACAGCAACGACGAGTGCTGGAGCAGCGCCTACGGCAGCGCCATCAAGAACGACTCGAGCCAGTTCAAGGCCAAGACCAACTGAGGAAGCGGCGGCCCGCGCACGTTCCCTGCCCCAGCCGCCATCGTTCCCTTCCTAGGCGGTTCGCCGGAGCCCAGCGAATCGCGTAGGATTCGACTCGATGATCGTCGAGGCACACGGCGTGACCAAACGCTTCGGGGACCGCCTGGCCGTCGACGGTCTCGATCTCGACGTACCGGCCGGCGTTTGCTACGGGCTGCTCGGCCCGAACGGCGCCGGCAAGACGACCACGTTGCGCATGGTCTACGGCGTCACCCGTCCGTCCAGCGGCGAGGTCCGCGTGTTCGGATTGAACATCTCGAAAGAGCCTCGCGCCGTCCGGTCGCGCCTAGGTGTGACGTTGCAGGAGAACGTGTTCATCGACGTTCTCTCGCCGGTCGACAACCTGCGGGTGTTCGGCCGCTACCACTTGCTGCGCGAACCGTTGCTGTCGAAGCGGATCGGGCAACTGGTCGAATTCTTCGAGCTCGGAAGCCACGCCGAAGTCCCGGTACGCAACCTCTCCGGCGGCTTCAAGCGACGGCTCGCGATCGCACAGTCGCTGATGAACGATCCCGAGCTGCTGATCCTGGACGAGCCGACGACCGGCCTCGATCCCGCCGTCCGACTGTCTCTCTGGTCGAGGGTGCGCGAGCTGCGGACAAGCGGCAAGACGGTGTTGCTCACCACCCACTACATGGACGAGGCACAGAGGCTGTGCGACCGAGTGGCGATCATCTGCGCCGGTCGGGTCATCGACGAAGGCGCGCCGAGCCAGCTCATCACCTCACACCTGGCGCGCGAGGCCGTCGAGTTGGACTGCGACCCGGACGAGGAGCGTGCGATCCTGGAGGGATTGCCGCCGCCGCAGCAGCGGCTGCGGATGGGCCGGCGCGTCATGCTGTACCTGGACGATGCCGCGCCGCTGGTCGAGCACGTCCGCCGCCGCGACCCCGGTGACCGCCGGGACCTGGTGGTGCGGCCCACCAACCTGGAGGACGTCTTTCTGCGGCTGGCCGGCACCAGCTTGGAGGGGGGGGCGTGACCATCTCCGTTCCGCACGCCCTTGCGGTCTGGCGGCGCAATGCAACCATGTACCGCCGTACGTGGATGCTCAACATTCTGCCCAACTTCTTCGAGCCGGTGCTGTACCTGGTCGCGATCGGCGTCGGCGTCGGCGCGTACGTCCACCGGATGCGCGGCATGTCCTACAGCGCCTTCCTCGCACCCGGCTTGGTGTGCGTCGCTGCGATGAACGGCGCCAGCTTCGAGGTGACGTACAACATCTACGTCCGCCTGACCTTCGAGAAGGCCTACGACGCGATGCTGACCACCCCGCTCGAACCTGACGACGTGCTGGCAGGCGAGGTGCTCTGGGCAATGACTCGATCTTGCATTTACGGCGGATGTTTCTTCATAGTCGTGGCGCTGTTCGGGCTGGCCCCTTTACCGTCCTCCCTGTTCGTCCTGCCCGTGATCCCCCTCGCCGGCCTGCTTTTCGCCTCCATTGGCGTCGCCTTTTCGTTGCGCATCCCGAGCATCGATCTCTTCAGCTTCTACTTCACCCTCTTTCTCACTCCGCTGTTCCTGTTCTCGGACGTCTTCTTTCCCCTGGAAGAGCGTCTGCGCGGCGTTTGGCTCTGGGTTGCCGAACTTTTGCCCTTGTTACATCCGGTTCGGCTGGCGCGCGCCGCGTTCGTCGGCCAGGCCCCGCCGATTCTCTTCTGGGATTGCTTCTATCTTTTTGCCGTCTCGGCGCTTCTTCTCGCCTGGGCGCGGCGTGCCGTGCGCCGACGGCTGACGAGCTAGCCGGCCGCGTCCGCCGCTCCACGCTGACGTGGGTTAGCGGCGCGCATTGTTCGACTTCTACTCCGCTGCAAGGGGCGAGTAAGCCAGAAAAAAATTTGAAATTTAGTCCCTCGCGGGGCTTGTCGAGAATTCCGCAAAGGGATATGCACGAGTCAGGCTCGCCGGCGCTTCGTCGGCCAGAAAGGAGTGGACCATTTCAACGAAGGTTTTCGTAGGCAATCTCAACTTCACCACGACACGAGAGGAGCTGACCAGCCTCTTGGCGGAGGCGGGGCGCGTCGTCGACGTGCGCCTGCCCACCGATCGCGAAACCGGCAAGCCGCGCGGATTCGCGTTCGTCGAGTTCTCCAACGCCAATGAAGCAGCGGACGCGATCACCCGCTTTCACAACCGTGAGATCGGGGGCCGTCGGCTGAATGTGAACGCGGCGGAGGACCGGCCTCGTCGGACCGAGGGACCCCGGCCCCCCTTCCGTCACGCCGGCGCACCGAGTGCTCCCCCGGACTTCTCGTTTTCGAACGACTCGTTCGACTCACCTTTCGGGGGTGGTCCGTCCAACCGCCCCTTCAAGAACAAGGGAAGCCGGCGCGGCATGCGCGGTCGCAAGCGCAGCCTCAATTTCTGAGGCAGGCGCCCCGCGACCGGTCATCGATCCGAGTCCAGTCGCGCCACTTCCTGCGGGCCCCAGCGTGGGCCTACGACGGTTGTAAAGCATCGTGCGTACTATCATCGCGGTACGCGGTGAGGGTGCCTCGTTCTGGCGCTGATCTGACCTGGAGAGTCTGTTTCCAGAGCGGCTCGTCGCGCCTCCGGTTTGAATCAACGGGGGGCGACGAGTCGGCTCTTCTTCTTTGTCTCAGAAGTACTCGGCCGGCTCGTCGGTTCCGCTGGAAGCGTCCGACCGGCTCGGAATGTACTTCCCGGTGATCATGTCCTTGTAGCCCATTCCCGGTCCGACCATCGGATACACATGGGCGTTCGGATTGGTCATGACTTCGAGGAAGGCCGGCCCCGGATAGCTCACGAAGTCCTCCAGGTTGCGTCGCACCTGGTCGATCTCGGTAACGCGACGGGCAAAGCCGAAGCCGTCTGCTTCCACGGCACGGATGAAGTCCTTCTTGTGCAGGGTCTTGTCCGTTCCGGAATAACGGTTCGCATAGAAAAGGTCCTGCCATTGGCGAACCATGCCATCGCCGAGGTTATTGAGGAGCAAGACCTTGACCGGGATGTCGTAGGTCGTGAGCGTCTCCAACTCACCCAAATTCATGCGAATGCTGCCATCGCCGTCGATGTCGATCACCAAGGCGCCCGGGTTCGCGAGCTGCGCACCGATTGCCGCCGGCAGACCGAAACCCATCGTACCCATGCTGCCGGAGGTGAGGAAGGTGCGCGGATGGATGAAGTCCATGTACTGGGCCGCCCACATCTGATGTTGTCCAACTCCCGTCGTGACGATCGCGTTGCCGCGTGTGATCTCGTTCAGCTCGGACAGCACGAATTCGGCCTGAATGAGGTGAGACTCGCGATCGTAGTCGAGCGCATGGCGCTTTCTGAGATCCGCCGCGTGCGCGTGCCATTGGCGGAAGTCCCTCTTGAATCCAGCGCCCGCCTTGAGTAGCTGTGCCAACCCGCGCTTCGCGTCGCAAACGTGGGCCCAGTCGATCTGCTTGACCTTGCCGATCTCCGAAGCGTCGACGTCGAGATGGGCGATCTTCGCTCCTGGAGCGAACTCCTTCACCTTCCCCGCAACCCGATCGTCGAAGCGCGAGCCGACGGCGAACAGGAAGTCGCAGTCCTCCACGGCGTAGTTGGCGAACGCGGTGCCGTGCATTCCGAGCATACGCAGCGACAGGGCGTTCGTCGTATCCATGGCGCCGATGCCCATCAACGTCGTCACGACTGGAATCCCGAACCGCTTGGCGAACTTTCGCAGCTCCGGCGCCGCGTTGCCGTTGATGACTCCTCCCCCCGCATAGATCAGCGGCCGTTTCGCCTCGCCGAGGAGCCGGAAGAACTCCTTCGCCTCGGAGGCCGAGATGGTCGAGCGGTTGAGACTCTCGAGCCGATCCTCGTAGCCGCGAAGGGGCAGCAGGCCGCTACCCCGGAAGGGCCCCTCCGCTAGCTGCACGTCCTTCGGCACGTCGACCACAACGGGACCAGGCCGGCCGCTGCAGGCGATGTCGAAGGCGCTGCGCATCGTCGCCTCGATCTTCGTCTCATCGGTCAAGAGAAGGACGTGCTTCGCGCACGCCGCCATGATGTTGAAGACCGGGGCCTCCTGAAAGGCGTCGGTCCCCATCGCCGCCCGCGGCACCTGGCCGCAAATCAGCACCACCGGAACGGAGTCTGCCTGGCAATCGCGGACCGGCGTCACCGAGTTGGTCGCTCCCGGCCCGGAGGTGACCAGAAAGACGCCGACTCGACCGCTGGAGCGGGCATACCCGGCCGCCATGAAGCCCGCGCCCTGCTCGGTCGCCGGCACGACCAGGCGCATTTGCTCATCGACTGAGCGGTTCTCGTTGTAGCGAAAGATGGCGTCGTACGTAGGAAGAATCGCGCCTCCGCTGTACCCGAAGATCGTGTCGACCCCTTGGTCGGCTAGTACTTGGACGATCATGTCGGCGCCGCTCAGCGTGGTTCCCGCCAGCGGATGCGGGCGCGGTGCCGCGCTGGCGGCGGCGAGGTTGCGCCCCGAAGCACGTGCAGGTTTCATCGCCGTCGGCATCGATCCAGTCCTCTCTTCGCAGTCATGGTCGCAAGGTAGCGCGGAATGCATCCGGTTGCGAGTCAGACCCAACACCCCTGCCCGCCCGTCGTCGGCCCCCAAACTTGCGGCCGCCGTCCGAATGACCACAGATACGCCGGCAATTGCAAGCCGCGAGGCAGCGCAGCACGACTCGAGACGGGCCTCGGTCCTGCCTTCCCAGCGCCGCCTCAGCTAGGTCTCAAAGCCGTCGTCTCGCCGGCGCCAACCGCCCGCGGCCCAGTTACCGCCGTCGACGTGCAGGGTCGTCCCGGTGACGAACCGCGACAAATCCGAGGCCAGGAACACGGCCGCCCCGGCCACGTCGTCCGGCTGACCGGCGCGCGGCAGTGGTGTCTTGACGGCGATGGGCCCCGTCCCGGGCGTCGGGATGACATCCGGAGCAATGCAGTTGACCCGGATCGACTTCTCTCCGAGTTCCAGAGCGAGGCTCTTGGTCAGGCTGGCTACCGCAGCCTTCATCGCCGAGTAGACGGCGAACCCGGGGCCGGCGCGGTGCGCCTCGATCGACGTGACATTGATGATCGAGCCCCCGAGGAGCATCAACGGCACGGCGGCGCGAACGAAGTGAGTCACACTGACGAAGTTTTCGCGGATCAGCGCCTCCTGGCCCTTTTCGCTCACCTCTAGAAAGGCCGCAAAGAAGCCCCCTCCGGCGTTGTTCACCAGTACGTCGACGCGCCGCCTCTGCCGCGCCACTTCTTCGATGAACGCCCGCACCTGCGCGCCGTCGCGGACGTCCAGCACTCCGCTGATGGTGCTGCAACCCATTGCCTCCGCGTCGCGAGCCACCAGTTCGAGATTCTCTGCGTCGCGGTCGCAGATCGCCAGGTGGGCGCCGAAACCAGCGAACGCGAGGGCGATGGCCCGCCCGATGCCCGCTGCCGCACCGGTCACGACGGCCATGCGATCCGTGAGCAGGACGCTGTGGGGCCGAAGACCCATGGGACCGCGACGCTAGCAGACGTCTCGCGCACAGTCACCCGGTTGAAAACGGTCTCGGCGGCGCGGCGAGCCTGATCAGACCACCAGCGGCTGCTGGCCGGCCTGGAAGAACCAGCGCTGCAGGACGACTCGACGGGCGAACCATCGGGTCGCAAGCAGCTTCCCGGCCAGCGCGCAGGCCAGCCCATGGGGAAGCAACGAGGTCGCGCCGAAAGCCTCCCCCTCGCGGCGGCCGAAGCGCTCGCGCAGGGCGCGCTCGTAACGCTCGAGACGCCCGCGATCGTAGACACCCCCGGCATCCGCGAGTACCCCGGCCGCGAGCAGGCCGCTTTCAATGGCCGGTCGGATCCCCTCGCCGCTGCGCGGGTAGGCCAGACCGGCGGCGTCCCCCACCAACAGCATTCCATCGGCCACCAGGGCGCGGAGCGCCAGGCCATAGAGGAGATAGGCGTGGCCGCGCCACTTGGCGGGGATGCGCGGCGGGATCCGGCCCTTCTCCGCGAGGAAGGTGAGAAACTGCCCGACGCGCTCGCCCAAGCGGCGGTTGTCCTGACGACCAAGGCCGACGTTGAGATAGTTGCCCTTGCGGAAGACCCACCCGTATCCCGCCAGGTCGCGCGTGAAGAAGAGCTCGGGGACATCGGCTGCGACGCGACACGTTCGGCCCTGCTCCGGATCCATCTCGAACTCGATCTCCTGCGCCGACACGACGGGCTCTCCCGCGCCGAGCCGCGCCCCCATCGCACCGGCGACCGGGCAGAAGTGCCCCCCGGCGCCGACGACGACCCGGGCGGCGATCGCGTCGTCGAGAATCCAGACGTCGCCCCGCCGCCGCAGGCGGCGGGCCGGCTTTCCCAGGCGCAGCGGAACTCCAGCCCGCTGAAGCAGAAAGTGATCGAACTCGCAGCGCCGAATCCCGTAGCTGACGGGCGCGCCGAACTCCACGACCACCTCGCGATCGCCCATGCGGGACACGCGAAACCCGGTGATCGGTTGAAGTGTCCGCCCCTCGCCGTAGTGAGCTGGGTCGATCTCGAGCTCGGAAAGAATGGGGGGCGTGATCCAGCCGGCGCAGACCTTGTCGCGGGGGAATTCGGCCTTGTCCCAGACGACGGCGTCCAGCCCGCTGCGCTGCAGCTTCCAGGCACACGAAGATCCCGCCGGCCCGCCGCCGACGATCAGTACCTCGCAGCTCTCCATGGCTCGAGCCGACCGCCTCAGGGGGCGTAGAGATGGGCGCGTGTCCAGGGCATCGCGTTGTCGCGGGCGCGGGCGAAGGAGACCTGGAACAGCTGCAGCCAGCTGGTTCGAAACGCGATCATGGATCCGGCGAGGTACAGTCGCCACGCGCGCACGAAGGACGCGTCGAATAAAGAGGCGATCCGCCCCGCGGAAAGCTCGAAGCGCTGCAGCCAGTGCTCCAAGGTGCGGGCGTAGTGCAGGCGAAGGTTCTCGACGTCGAGCACCGAGAGATCGAAGGGCTCGAAGATCTCCATCATCTCGCGCAGGGTGGGCGGGTAGGCCCCCGGAAAGATGCGTCTCTCGATCCAGGCGTTCAGCGGCATCGGGCGGTTGCGCCCGATGGTATGAACGAGCCCTCGCCCCCGGCTCCCCAGACACGCGTCGATGACGCGCCCGAGCTCGCGGTAGTGGCTCTTGCCGACGTGCTCCAGCATCCCCACGGACACGAACACGTCGTAGGAGCCCGAGATGTTGCGATAGTCGTCCTCGATGAACTCGACGCGGTCCGTCAACCCTCGCCTGAGCGCCTGCTCGCGGGCATAGGCGATCTGCTGCGCGGAGATGTTGAAGGCCCGTACCGTCGCCCCGTGCCGCTCGGCCATGAAGAGCGCGAACTCTCCCCACCCGCAACCGGCCTCGACGACATGGTCGCCGGGCTCGAGCCTCACTTTGCGGCACACGTGCTCCATCTTGGCGATCTGGGCTTCTTCCAACGCGGTCGCCGGCGAGGGAAAGTAGGCGCAGGTATACTGCAGTCTCTCGTCCAGCCACAGGCGGTAGAAGTCGTTGCCGAGGTCGTAGTGATGGTGGATGTTGCTCCGCGCATCGGTCAAGCTGTTACCGCCGAGACGCGCCGCCGCCATCCACGCCCCGCATTTCGACGCCAGCGAACCGTAGGGCTCGGACAGGTAGACGGCCTCCAGCAAGCCGACCAGATCGCCCTCGACCTCGATGCGGCCGTCGCGATAGGCGTCGCCGAAGTTCAAGTCCGGGTTGCGCATGAGCGCGAACCACGTGCGGCGGTCGCGGACCCGAAGCGTGGCGGCGGGAGGGATCGCGGGAACGATCTCCTCGCCATCCCACAGCACAACACGGATCGCCGGGGCTCCGAACGCCGAGAGCAGCTTGCGCCAGAGCCACTTCTCGGCCGGATAGACACGCCCAGCCCGTGGCGCGGCCGTCCCGGCCATCACGTTCGAATCCGCGGATTGACTCCCTTGCTTGGACTGCATCGCGTGACCTCCCACTCGATACCACTCGATCGAAACCCCACTGCGGAATTTCGAGAGCAGCACAACAAGTTGTGAACCGAGTCACTCGGCAACTCACGCCTCCCCGCGATCCCACCTCCCGACTCTGGTCGACGGAGCATTCTGCCAACCCCTACTGAATCTAGTCCTTTCGGATCGCCTTCGAAAGGTGGGTCGATGCACCGTCCGACCGGCGGCAGGTGTCAGCGCGCACCGAGCCCGCGTGTACTTCGCCGAGCGGTTCCCGCTTCTCCTCTTCCGGGATGTGGGCGAGACCGCTTCGAGAGATACCCTCAGGAACGCGCCGCGAACGCGGCTCTCTCGACGAGAGCGGGAGCTGCGCGGAGGTCGCGGCGACTGGCGATCTCGGCAGGTCCGGTGGGAAACGAGGCTTCCACGGTCGTGCCCCGGCCGGGCATACTGCGGACATCGACCGCCCCGCCGTGCGCCTCCACCACCGCCTTGACGATGAACAGACCGAGCCCGGATCCCTCCAGGTGCCTGCTGCCGGCGGCCCGGTGATGGTACTTCTCGAACATATGGGGCATGTCCTCCGCAGAGATCCCCGGGCCGCTGTCACTGACCACGACGGAAACCATGTCTTGCCGTCGCTCGACACCGATCCGCACGCGTCCTCCCGGCGGCGTGAACTTTATGGCATTTCCGAGCAGATTGGAGACGACGCGCTCCGTCTGAATGGGGTCGACGTAGGCTGCCGGCAGACCGCGATCGGAGTTGAACTCGAGGGAAACCCGCTTCAGCTCGCTCGCCGAGCGGGCCAGAATCAGCGTACTCTCGACGATCGATTCCAGGCGGTGAACGCCGGGCCGAAGCATTAGCTTGCCCGCCTCGATCCGTTCCGCGTCGATCAGATTGATGGAGAGGTTGATGAGCTGCCCCGCGCTGGCGTGAATGCGATAGGCCAGATCCGTCTGCTGGACGTTCAAAGGCCCTGCGTCGCCGTCGAGCAGCAATTCGGCCAGGGAGCGGACGACGTGCAGGGGATTTTTCAGATCGTGACTGACAGTCGAAAGGAACTCCATCCGCTGCTCGCGCGCGTGGCCTTCTTCCGCCGCGTGCTCGCGCGATCGGGCCCCCTGCACCAGGTTGCCGAAGAAGATCGCAACGGCGAAAAGAAACGGGACCCGGAGCAAGTATCCTTCGTTGATCAGGACTTGGACGTTCACGTACTGCGCCAGTGTGTAGACGTGCGCGGCGCTGATCAGAAGAACTGCGCCGGCAATCAAGCCGATGCGCTCTGTCAGTGCCGACAGGAAGACGACGATGAAGTAGAGGATGAAGAATTCCGTCGATGCCGAGCCGGTGAGGAGCAGCGCGACGGACACGGCCGCGGTATCGAGCAGTACGATCGTCCAATCCAACGCGCGCGACGACGAGCGCATATGGCGAATCCACACCGTCAGGCCGATGTTGGAAGCCAGATACGCGGCGACGAAGAGTGCCGCCGCAGGCGTCGTCTGCCCGAGCGGGCGACTGAAGATGACCAGGTACGAGGTGGCGATGATCAAGACCCACCGGAGGAGGATCAGCATATTGGCCTTCACCAACTCGCTGACCGGACTACTGCCGACGCTTCCGGATACGGTAGCGGCCGCTCCCGGAGCTGAGACCTCACGGCTGGGTGACATATTGTGCAACCCAAGCACGGGATATGCCAGCCCACGCCACGGGGCATGAAGGCAAAAGGCCCGAAGCCAGTCTGGATGGACGTTTGGGAGAAAATGCCCACGCGAACGGCGGGTTATCGCAGCCGGTCGCGTACCTTGATTCGTTCTTCTCCTCGTACGCGTGACATCCGTTCGATTGTCCCCGCAAGCGTCGAACGTCATGAATTGGTCAGCACGACCAAAAAATAGCACTGTCAATAAATTGAACAGGCGGTTTGGACTAGCCTGGAGCACCTGGCACAAGGAGCCGTCTTGGAGCCGGTGTCGGTGCCCCGCGAGCGCCTCCACAGCAGATCGTATTCAATGGGCGAGGGTCTGCTCACCGAGTTAGATCAGCTGCGAGGATCGCACTGCTCCCCGACTTCCGCGGGCACTGCGCAAGCGATCCGCGAACTAGATTGCGCGACCGAGCGAAGAGCCTCATCGCCTCCTCCCTCTCTCGATCCCCTCAATCGGAGTCCGCGAACGATGCGCCCGACAACTCCTCCGCGCTGATTCCCAGCTCCTTCATCTTCTGCTGAAAATTCTGCCGGTACATGCCGATCTCCTGGGCGGCGCGACTGATGTTGCCGCCGTGGCGGCGCAGCGCCCGGACGAGGAACTCGCGCTCGAAAGAGGCCACTGCGCGGGCCTTTGCATCGCGAAACGAGAGGGCCTCCGGCAGCTCGGATCCGGAGGCGGAAAAAGACGGGGGCTTCTGGGCGCCGAACAGATCCGCGGAGGTGATCTGCGCACCGGAGGCGAGGAGTAGGGCCTGCTCGACCGAGGAACGCAGCTCGCGCACGTTGCCGCGCCATTCGTGTGCGACACAGGCGCGCATCGCTTCGTCGGTAAGCGGTTTCGCTTCGCGTTGGAACTGCCGCGCCGCGCGCTCGAGGAAGTGCCCGACCAGCAGCGGGATGTCCTCGCGGCGCTCCTGCAGGGCGGGGATCGACAGCTCCACGACGCGCAGCCGGTAGTAGAGGTCCTCGCGAAAGCGACCATCCTTTACCCTGTTCTCCAGGTCCTGGTTCGTCGCCGCCAGCAAGCGCACGTCGACGCGGATCGGCACATTGCCGCCGACGCGCTCAAACTCCTTCTCCTGCAGGGCACGCAGGAGCTTGGCCTGGGTTTCGAGCGGCATGTCACCGACCTCGTCCAGGAACAGAGTTCCGGAATCGGCCGCTTCGAACTTGCCCTCACGGCGCGCCGTGGCGCCGGTGAAGGAGCCGCGCTCGTGGCCGAACAGCTCGCTCTCGACCAGCTCGCGGCTCAGGGCGGCGCAGTTCATCTTGATCATCGCTTTGCCGCGCCGCGGGCTCCGGTAGTGCAAAGCGTTGGCCACGAGCTCTTTCCCCGTTCCGCTGGGGCCGCGGATGAGCACCGTGACGTCCGTGTCGGCAACCTTGTCGATGGCCTCGAACAGCCGTGTCATCGCCGGCGACTGGCCGACGATCTGCTCGAGGCCGAAGCTGCTCTGCACCTGCTCGAGCAGCCTCCGATGGTCGTGGCGCAGGCGCACGGTCTCCATGACGCGACGGACGACCACCCGCAGCTCGTCGTTGTCAAAGGGCTTCGGGAGGTAGTCGACCGCCCCCAACTTCATCGCCTGCACGGCAACCTTCTCCGAGCCGTAGGCGGTGATCATGATGACCGCCGTATCCGGATCGACACTCCTGGCGTGCCGGAGAACCTCCATGCCGCCGACGCCGTTCATGCTCAGATCCGTGATCACCACGTGGAAGCGGCCCTGGTCGATCCGCCGCACGGCCTCTTCGCCGCTGCCGGCCGTTTCGACTTCGTAGCCCTCCTTGCTGAGGAGCCCTCGCAGGGCGAGCTGCATGGCCTTTTCGTCGTCGACGATGAGCACGCGTCCTTGCATGATCGCATCCACCTGGAGAGTTCGCGCTGCCGGCGTTACTGCGGGCGCGGTAGACGCACGGCGAACTCCGTTCCGCGCCCGGGCTCGCTGACCACGTCGATGCTCCCCTCGTGTGCCTCGATGATCTTCTTCGAGATCGCCATCCCCAAGCCAGTTCCCTTCTCCTTGGTCGTGAAGAATGGGTTGAATATACGATCGATCTTCTCCGGTGGGATGCCGCAGCCGTTGTCGCGCAGGCGCACCGTGGCATCGCGACCGCCGTTCTCGATGAACAGATCGATGCGGCGCTCCTCGGCCACCGCCTGGAGCGCGTCGATTGCATTGTCCAGGACGTTGGCGAATACCTGTCGCAGCTTCTCAGGATCGGCATTCACGATCGGCCCGGTGATGTAGTTGCGCGCCACCGTCACCTTCGCGACGTCGAGCTTGGCACGCATCTGAGTGAGTGCCGAGTCGACGACGCCGGCTAGATTGACGTGGTCGAATCGGTACTCTTCTTCCTTGGCGAAACGCAGCAGATGGGAGATGCGGCGTTCGACCCGATCGAGCTCGTCGAGCGCGACCTTGGCGTATTCGACGTTCTCCACCGACGTGGGGTCCTCCCCCATCTGTTGCACCAGACTCTTCGCCGCCGCGATGGGATTGCGAATCTCGTGTGCAATCGTCGAAGAGAGCTCGTCGATGCTCGCCTGCTTCTCGGTCTGCATCGCGACCTTCTCCCTGCGCACCTCGCGTTCGACCACCGGCTCGAAGATCTTCTCTCGCACCATGCGCGAACCGAAGACGGCCATGTAGTGGGCAAACAGACCGATGCCCCAGCCGATGGCAGGCCAGATGAACCAGGGGTAGCGCGCCGTCAAAATATTGATGAGGGCCAGGAAGGCCATCACCCCCAGGTAGCTCATCAGGTGATTGTAGAAGCCGACTTCGGCAGCTGCCCGCCGCCGCGCTCGCTCCAACACCTCGTCTTCCGCCGACCCCGCGTCGATTTCTTCGGCCAGCTCGGCGCCGCTCGCGGGACGCGCACTCCGCCGCCGCTTCGCCCGACGTCGCGCCGCCTTCCGCTCCCAGTGCAGGCGATGCTTTTCCTCGTGGCGCCGAAGTTTCTCCGCCCACTCGCGCTGCCAGTCACCGGCGCACGCCGCCCCCGTCGAGCCTGCCCGGGCAGCGTCGTCGATCCCGTACCGCCGGCGGTACCGACCAAGCCTGCGCTTGTAATGAAAGAAGAGAACCAGCGCGGCGAGGAATCCCAGGACGGCCATACGAAGCGGTTTCCCCGCCGACCTCCGTCAGTCGACCGTCCGGTGGGCGGACCCCGAACGCCGCCGGAGCGGCACCCGATTCAGCATCAGCGGCAGAATGGACATCGAGGTCGCCAGTTTGGAAAGCGACAGAGTGCCCCGCACGATCGCGCTCGATGAGATCCTCGGTCCAGAATCCAGCCCTCCGAGGGGCAACGCAGCTCCGTTCGCCCTTGCGTCCATGACTCCCGTGCTCACCTCCCACCGTCGATTCGCTTGCGCAACAAGCGTGCCAGATTCTAGGCCAATACCCCCGCCCAGGAAAAGTGCATCGGCCTCTGGATCGCGTAGCATCGAGACTGCGGATGGATGACGGCCGCAGCTCGCGAGCTGCACCGCGCCACAGCGCTCCCCCATCAACGCGTGTCGGTATAGACGCGCCGCAGCCGGTGCGGCGAGACGCCGCAGAAGTACAGAAAGCGCAGCGACCACATCAGCAGGATCGTACGGACCACGCCGTGCCGTCGCCAGCGCCGCGACGACGTCACTACCCGCTCGCGCAAGCAGGTGACCTGCCCGTATCGCTTCAGCGCGCGACTGAAGGCAACGTCCTCCATGAGCGGAATCTGGGGAAAGCCACCGATGGCGCCGTACACGCCACGGCGAACGAAGATCGCCTGGTCCCCGGTGGAAATGCGCGTGAGACGCGAACGCAAGTTGAGCAACTCCCCCGTCAGCCAGAGCAGCGCGCCTCCCGGCGCCAGGCACACGTCGAAGCGACCTCCAACCACGCGCTCGTCGCTCAGCGCCTGCACGACGGCATGATCGAAGCCGTGCGGCAGGACGCTGTCGGCGTGCAAGAAGAGTAGGACATCGCCGCGCGCAAGGCGGGCTCCGTCGTCGAGCTGACGGGCCCTGCCGCACGGTGCGCCGATCACGATGTCCGCATGCTGGCGGGCGATGCCGACCGTGGCATCGCTGCTGCCGCCGTCGACGACAAGGATTTCGCAGACCGCCGGAGCGCGCGCACTGAGCAGCGCCGCGGCCACCTCGGCCTCCTCGTTCAGCGTCGGAACGATCACCGACAGGGTGAGGGGGGATGCACCGACCTGGACGTGCGTTGCCCTTTCCGTCCCCATTCACGGCTTCTCTCGCACGGGCCGCACCGACAGGGCAACGATTGCGCCGCTCAACCCGCTTGGCGGAAGTACCGCCGACGTCCCGCGGGGGTCCCGTCGAGCGGCCTCCAACCGCCGCGCGCTGGCATCGGCAACGACGACAGCCGGCGCGAACGGCGGTTGCCGGGCGGGCCGTGCGGCTGTTACAGAGCCTCGGACGTCCATGCGCATCTCAAGCGGCGATATCCGTCTCCACTGCGAGATCGATGGCGAAGGCACACCGCTGGTGCTCACGCATGGTCTCGGCAACGATCTGCACTTCTGGGACGGCTCGCGCCAGGCGTTTGCCCGTCACCATCGAGTTCTCCTCTGGGACGTGCGCGGCTTCGGCGCCTCGGACAAGCCGCCCGGCCCTTACAGCACGCATACGTTCGCGGCCGATCTCGCCTGTCTGTTGTCGCATCTGGGGATCGAGCGCATCCACCTGCTCGGTATCTCCATGGGCGGTGTCATCGCCCAGCGTTTTGCGCTCGACTTCCCCAACCGGCTGCGCTCGATGATTCTGGTCAGCACATCCAGCGAAGTCGGGCCGCGCGCCACCGCCAACTGGCAGCGCCTCGCCGACGCGGTCGAGCGGAACGGGTTCAGCGCCCGCCGCGCCAACGCTTCCCGCTCCTTCGCCCCCGCCTTCGCGGCGAGACACCCGGAACTGGTGCAGGCGATGAGTCGGCGGACCCTGGGCAACGACCCGGCGGCATACGCCGCGGCCGCCCGTGCCGTCAGCGACTACCACTGGACCAACGAGTTGGGGCGAACGCGGACACCTACCCTGATCCTGCAAGGGCTCGACGATCTGCTCACGCCTCCGGCGGGCTCGGTCAAGATGAGCCGGGCCCTCCCCCGCTCCCGCTTGCTGCTCATTCCCGAGGCCGGCCACAACCTGCCTCTCGAACAACCGCACGTGTTCCAGTCCGCTGTGCTGGCCTTCACCGGCGCGGTCGACGCTCTGCTCGAACCCATTGCCAGTGAGCGACCCATCTGATAGGTCTTGACCTCCCCTGCGGCCGGTGCGTTCGCGGTGGGACCTCGAACAATGAGAGGCCGATCCGTGAAAAGCAGCTTGCTCGCCGTTTGTGCCGCAATCCTCCAGCTCACCCTCCTCCCCTGGGGCGCCGCTGCGGTGGATGATGAGTGCGTTGCGGTGGAGCACGTTGTCCTCACCGATCGGCAAACGGCACCAACGGCCCAGCAGTTGGCCGCCCGGGCGCTCGAACTCTTGCGCCAGGGAGAGGATGCGACCGACCGAGAAGCGAAGCGGGCAGCCTACAGTCAAGGCCTCGCCCTGGCACGCCAGGCGGTAGCAGCCGACGATCGAAACGCCGACGCGCACTTTGCGGTCTTCGGAAACGAGGGACGATTGCTGCTGCTCGACGGCGCCACTCCCAATCCGGTCAATTTGCTCAAGGTCAACAGGGAGCTGGACCGCGTTCTGGCCTTGGACCCGAATCACTCCGATGCCCTGGCGGCAAAGGGTGGTCTCTATCGCCAGCTTCCATGGGTCCTCGGCGGTAGCTTGTCCAAGGCCGAGGATTGCCTGAACCGCGCCATCGAGCTGAACCCCACGGCAGTGAGCGCCCGCATCGAGCTGGCGGAAACCTATCGCGACATGGGCGAGCCGCAGCGCGGCCGGTCGCTGCTCGAAGCCGCGGCGAACATCGCCGAGCAGCAGGGCAAGAAGCGTCAAATGACCGAAGCGCGCCACCTGCTGGAACAGCTCAGCTCGGCTCACTGAGTCCGCCCCCCGCGGATCCCGGCGTCAGTTCTTCGGCGCGAAGCTCTTTAGAAAGGCGGCCACCGCGTCGATCTCGTGCGGCTTGAGCGATGTGCGAAACGGCACCATGGCGGTGCCTGATTTGCCGTTGGCGATGACGTCGCGAATCTGGGCATCGGTCGTCGCCTTCCAGAATTCGGGCTTGGTGAAGTCGGCCGGTCGCGGATCGAGAGCCTCTCCTGCAACACCGTTCCCCTCGCCCTTGGGGCCGTGGCAGAAGCCACAGTGCGATTCGTAGATCTCCTTGCCCAATTGGTCATCAGCGCCCATGGCAGCGGTCGCCACGGCCAGTATCGCCGCCATCACGAAGATCCGCATCATTACAAACTCCACTAGTTGCAAACCGACCTCATCTCCACGCTCGCGGCAAAGCCCCACGCGGTCAGCAACCGGATCAGCCTTCGAACTGCACGAGGGCGTAGACGGGGTGAGGCGCCAAGCGCCGTTTCCCGTTGAGAAAAGACAGCTCGACCACGAACGCGCACTCCACCACCTCACCGCGCAACTTCTCGACCAGCTCCACCGCGGCTCGCGCGGTCCCACCCGTCGCCAGCAGATCGTCGACGATCAGGACCCGGCAGGGATGTCCGAAGGCGTCGCGGTGAATCTCTAGGACGTCGTTCCCGTACTCCAGCTCGTACTCTGCCGAGAAGGTCTCCGCCGGCAGCTTGCCGGGTTTGCGCACCAGAGCCAGCCCGACGCCCAGTCCGTACGCCACAGCGGAGCCGACGATGAAACCCCGCGACTCGATACCCAACACCATGTCGACGGAGCCTCGATATCGCTCGACGAAGTGGTCCACCGTCCACCGCAAGGCCTTTCCATTGGCCAGCAGCGGTGTGATGTCCTTGAACACGATGCCGGGCTTCGGGAAGTCGGGGATGTCGCGGATGTGCGCGCGAAGGTCCATCATTCGACAAGCCTCCTGAGGCGGCTGGCGTCAGCCGCCGCCGTCGACCCAAGCTCCGCCCCTTTGTGCCTTCTGACTGCTCGGGAGAAAATCGAGGGGATCCTGGGCCACGTTGTTGCGCCGAATTTCGAAGTGCAGGTTCGGCCCGGTGGTCCGACCAGAACGGCCAACGGTGGCGATGAGCTGACCTCGCCGCACCCGCTGTCCTTCGCGGACGCTCTGCCGCTCGTTGTGCGCGTATATCGTCGCATAGCCCGCTCCATGCCGCAGAATTATCACCTTCCCGTAGCCGGGCAAGCTCGCGCAGTACGCGACCTCGCCATCCGCCGCGGCGCGCACGGCAGCGCCGATCGGGGCCGAGATGTCGATTCCATCGTGAAAGCTCCCGTTGCGGGGACCGAAGCCCGACGTCACGGTCCCGTAGGGCACGGGCCACCGAAACCCGGGCGCGTTCTTCGGCGGAGGGGCGGGCGGTTTCGCACTGGCAAGCCGCGGGTGACCTTGTCCGCGGTGCGGCAGAACATCGTCCGCCGCTGGGACGATGCCGGCTTCGCCCCTCGCGCCGGGGATGAGCAACTGCTGCCCGACGTAGATGCGGGAGGGATCCGTGAGGCCGTTCGCGCGGGCGATTTCCCGGTACGAGACACCATAGGCCAGCCCGATGCCATAGAGTGTTTCGCCGGACCGTACCACGTGCCGGCCCCCGTCGGGAGCGGGCGACGCGGCGCGACGCGGCGCCTTGCCGCCGCACGCCCAGAGCGCGCCCAGCAAGAGCATCCACCACCGCCAGTCGTAACGCCACCTCATCGCCCGTCCACCCCACCCGGCGTCGGTCGATCGATCTAGCCGCCCCAGCCGTGTCGACCGATCAGCTTCACGAACCTGCAACCGCCGAGGTAGTCCTCGCGAAAACCCTCTTCCGTCCTCCAGATCCGCACCAACTCCTGCGCTTCCTCGCTCCCGATCGGCAGCACCATGCGCCCCATGACGCGCAGTTGCTCCAGCGGGGCGCGCGGAATTTCACGCGCCGCGGCCGTCACCAGCACCGCGTCGTAGGGCGCGGCGGCAGGAAAGCCGTCGTTGCCGTCCCCTGCCACGACATGGACGGTTGCGTAGCCGAGCGTCTCGAGCCGTGCCCGCGCCGCCGCGGCCAGAGAGGGTAGCCGTTCGACCGTACAGACCGTCGCCCCCAGCTCCGCGAGGACGGCGGCCTGATAACCCGAGCCGGTACCGATCTCCAGGATCTTCTCGCCGGATCGGACCTGCAGGGCCTCCGTCATCAGCGCCACGATGTAGGGCTGCGAGATCGTCTGCCCCTCTCCGATCGCCAGCGGCTCGTCGCGATAGGCGTGCTCGCGCAGACTCCCCGGAACGAACTCGTGGCGCGGAACGGACCGCATCGCGCGGAGCACCCGCTCGTCCTCGATACCCCGGCGGATCAGCTGATGACTCACCATGCGATCGCGCTCCGCCCCCATGGTCATGGCCACTTCACCTTGAGCTCGCTGACCTGCGGGATCGATGCATAGTTCGTCAGATCGAGATGCAGAGGCGTAACGGAGATGTATCCGCTCTCGACCGCAGTGAAATCTGTTCCTTCGGCGGGAACGAAGCCCATGTCGTCGCCCCCGATCCAGTAGTACTTCTTGCCGCGCGGATCGACGTTCTCGACGATGGCGTCGCCGTAGTTCCGCTTCCCCTGCCGGGTAATGACGTACCCTCGCAGCTCGGAGGCGGGAAGCGCCGGGATGTTGACGTTCAAGAGCGTGTCGCGTGGCATTCCGTGCTCGCGCACGGCGGCGGCGAGCCGCGCGGCGAACGCCGCCGCGGCACTGAAATCGGCCTGCTCGCGCACGGCCAGCGACACGGCAATGGAGGGAACACCGAGCAACGTGCCCTCCATCGCAGCCGACACCGTCCCGGAGTACGTAATGTCGTCGCCGAGATTGGCGCCGTGGTTGATTCCCGATACCACCAGGTCGGGCTTCTTCGGCAAAATGCCGTTGATTGCCAGATTGATGCAGTCGGTCGGCGTTCCATCGACCGAAAAGCGCCGCTCTCCGACCTCCTCCGCTCGCAGGGGACGGTAGAGGCTCAGAGAGTGGCTCGCCGCGCTCTGCTCGCGATCCGGAGCCACGACCCACACCTCTCCCAGCGACTGCAGCGCCCCTTCCAGAGCCCGAATGCCGGCGGCGCGTATACCGTCGTCGTTCGAGACCAGGATAATCACCGACGAAAAGTAACACCGGGCCGCGGGAGGAGCAAACCCGAGGAGCCGGCTCCCGACCCGCGTGCCAAACGCTGCTGAGGCGCCGGAGACGTGGAGCGGGCGGCGGGACCGCCGCCCGCTCCACGTCTCCGCGACAATCGGGGCGAGCCGATTTGAACGGCCGACCACTCGCACCCCAAGCGAGTGCGCTACCAGGCTGCGCCACGCCCCGACGAGAACGACCGGACTGTGGGTGCTAGTTGCCAGGTCGGGCGGGAAAACTCAACCACCGCCCCGTCTTACTGCCCCGCAACCTTCTGCAGCAGCGCCTTCAGAACCTCGTTGAAGGCCTGCGGCGCCTCCAGGTTGGACAAGTGGCCGGCCCCCGCCAAGATCTCGACCTCTGCGCCGGGGATCCGTGCGGCCATGTCGGCCGCCACTTCCGGCGGCGTGATCGAGTCTTCCTCGCCAGCGACGCAGATCGAGGGACAGGCGATCCGTGCCAGCAGGGGTGTCGAATCCGACCGCGCGGCGAGGGCGCGCAGTCCGCCGGCCACGCCGGCGGGAGTGTTCTGCATGATGATCGAACGAATCGAATCCACCAGCGCGGGACGCGTGCGCAGTGTCGTGCTCCCGATGAGCTTGGGCAGAAACTCGCTCGCCGCCACCTCGACCCCCTGCATCTCCACTTCGGCTGCGAGCTCATGGCGGGCCGTCACGGTCGGCTCGTCGTCCGCCGTGGCGCGCGTGTCCGCGAGAAGGAGTCCGGCCAGCCGCCGGCCCAACAGGTCGATCAACCGAAAGGCGACGTAGCCTCCCATGGACAGTCCCGCAACGAGCACCTCGTCCACGCCCTGTCGATCGAGTACGGCGACCACCTTCCGCGCATAGTCCTCGAGGGAGGTCGTCCCCTGCGGCGGGCCGGACAATCCAAAGCCCGGGAAATCGGGCGCAATGACACGAGCTCGATCGCGCAGGTGATCGATCTGCGGCTCCCACATCCGCCAGTTCAGAGGAAAGGCATGCAGCAGCAGAATCGCCGGCGATCCCTCCCCCGCTTCACGGAAATGCAGCATGGCGACGACCTCCCTTTTCCGCCGTCCCGGCAACCCTCCGAACCGCCTTCCCTGACAGCCTCAGCCTGGCTCGCCGGAAGACGGCGCGCAACATGCGGCGCGTCAGCTTCTTGGTGAACGTATTCTGCTGGCTGGGGTGGTACGACACGAGGAGCGTCGTCCCTTCGTCCAGAACGTATTCCGCCCCGTGGCCGAAGCGCGGCCGCGGTGAGGGGATTTCCCGTCCGGCCTCCCCCCAGGCGCGAAGGAAGCCGTCGAACGCCATCTGTCCGAGCGCCACGACCACCTTCACGCGCGAGAGCCGCCGGATCTCGCCGGTCAGATGCGGTCGGCAGCGTCGGATCTCGTCGGGAGTCGGGCGGTTGCCCGGGGGCGCGCAACGCGCAATGGCCGTGATGAACGCGTCCCGCAGAGCCAGGCCGTCGCCTCGCCGCGTCGAGGTCGGCCGATTGGCGAATCCCGCCGCGTACAGTGCGTCGTACAGCCAGTCACCGCTCCGGTCTCCGGTGAACATTCGACCGGTGCGGTTGGCGCCGTGGGCGGCCGGGGCGAGACCGACGATCAGTAGTCGAGCGCGGTGATCGCCAAAGCCGGGCACCGGACGTCCCCAGTAGTTCCAGTCCCGGTACTGGGCGCGCTTCTCCCGCGCCACCGATTCGCGATGCTCGACGAGACGGGGGCACCGCCGGCAGTGAGCGATGGCGTGTTCCAGCTGGCGCCAGGACACGCTGCGGGGGTCTGCCTCCTGGTGAGCTGGCGTCGCCATGGACCTTTTTCCGAGGTCGGCGTGAAACGGCGGCCGCGGGATTTCCACGACCGCCGTGACCTGGCTGGGCGTGAACGTCCCGGTCGAAGAATCAGACCGTTGCGGCGGCCGCGCGGGTCGGTCGCGCCGTCGCTGGCGACAGGTCCGCCGCCCGCCGCAGATCGGCGACCTTGTCAGTGCGCTCCCAGGTAAAGAATCCGTTCTCCGCCTTGCGGCCGAAATGACCGTAGGCGGCGGTCTTCTGATAAATGGGCCGTTTCAGATCGAGCGTGCAGATGATTCCGAGCGGCTTGAGCTCGAAGTTGTTGCGCACGATCTCCGCCAGCTGGTGGTCCGGGACGACGCCGGTGTCAAAGGAGTCCACCAGGACCGAAATCGGATCGGCGACACCGATGGCGTACGCCAGCTGAACCTCGCATTTGCGCGCCAGACCAGCCGCGACGAGGTTCTTGGCAATGTAGCGCGCCATGTAAGCCGCACTGCGGTCGACCTTCGACGGATCCTTCCCGGAGAACGCGCCGCCGCCGTGGCGACTGTACCCACCGTACGTATCGACGATGATCTTGCGACCGGTCAGCCCGCAGTCGCCCATCGGCCCGCCGACGACGAAACGGCCGGTCGGATTGACGTGGAAGACGGTCTTCTTGTCCAGATAGTCGGCAGGGACGATCTTCGCGATCACCTCGTTGATCACCATGTCGCGCAAATCGGCGTGCGCGATGTCCGGGCTGTGCTGTGTGGAGACGACGACGGTGTCGACGCGCACCGCCTTGCCGTCGCGGTACTCGACCGTCACCTGCGACTTGGCATCGGGACGCAGGAAGGGGTAGTTCCCGGTCTTGCGCAACTGCGCCAGGTGCTCGACCAGCTGGTGGGCGAGACAGATCGGAAGGGGCATGAACTCGGATGTCTCGTCGCAAGCGAACCCGAACATCAACCCCTGGTCGCCCGCCCCCTGCTCCTCATGCAGGCCCTGACCGGCGGTAACCCCCTGCGAGATGTCGGGCGACTGACGCTCGATGGCGGTCATCACCGCGCAGGTGTCCGCGTCGAAGCCCATCTCGGAAGAGGTGTACCCGATGCCGCGAACCGCGTTGCGAACGATCTCGGTGTAGTTGACGTGGGCCGCGGTGGTGATCTCGCCCGCCACGATGACCATTCCGGTCTTGGTCATCGTCTCGCACGCGACCCGGCAGTCCGGGTCTTCCTTCAGCAAAGCGTCCAGGACGGCATCCGAGATCTGGTCGCACATCTTATCGGGATGGCCCTCCGACACGGACTCGGAAGTGAAAAGGTAGTCTTGCAGCGGCATCGCAGTCTCCTCGTGGGACCTCTCGTCTGTCAGCTGGTTTTTCGGGAGATTCCGTATCGAATATTACAGGGGTATGACAGGGTCAAGCACTATGCGTCCTCGTGAAACCGATCTTCGATGAGGGCGGCGATGGCTTCCACGGCCGCCTCCGCATCCGCTCCTGTGGCGAGCACGTCGATACAGCTCCCCTTGCCGGCGGCGAGCATCATCAGGCCGATGATGCTCTTCCCGTTGACGTCCTGCCCGTCCTTCGTCACCACGATCTCGGCCCCGAACTTGGCCGCGGTCTGCACGAGCTGAGCGGCCGCTCGCGCGTGCAGGCCGAGCCGGTTCTTGATCTCGAACCGGCGCCGCACCGTCGGGGCGGATCTTGCCTCGTCGCTCATCGTTGTATGTCTCGATGCTGCACTTGTATGCGGTAACCGCGCTGCGCGAGTGTTTCCCGCAGGCGTTCGACCAGCGCCACCGATCGATGACGACCGCCCGTACAGCCGAAGGCAAGTGTAAAATAGCTCTTTCCCTCGCGTCGGTACAGAGGGAGCGTATAGTCGAGAAGTGACTCGACACGAGAGAGGAACTCCCGCGCCTCGGGCCGCTCGAGGACGAAGCGAGCGACGTCGGGATCGCAGCCGGTTTGGGGGCGAAGCTCGTCGACGAAGAAGGGGTTGGCGAGAAACCGCGCATCCAGGAGCATGTCGACGTCGGTCGGAACACCGTACTTGTAGCCGAATGAGACCAGCAGGACGGTGAGCCGATCGGCCGACTCCGCATCGCGGTACAGCCGGTGCAGCTCTTCGCGCAACTGATGGACGGTCAGCCCGCTGGTGTCTACGATGCGGTCCGCCCGCTCGCGCAGACCCACGAGCAGCTCGCGCTCGCGACGGATGCCGGCGCTCGGTCCTCCCGCACCGCCCAGTGGATGGGGTCGTCTGGTCTCGCTGAAGCGTCGCACCAGCACGTCGTCAGAGGCGTCGAAGAAGAGCACGTCCACACGGTAGCCGGCGTTCTGCAGCTCCTCGAAGGCGCGCGGGTAGTCGGCGAAGAACTCCCGCTCGCGCAGATCGACCCCGAGGGCGACGCGGCCGATGCTCGCGCGTGAATGATCGCACAGGTCGAGGAATTTCTGGATCAAGACGACCGGCAGGTTGTCGATGCAGTAGTAGCCGAGGTCTTCGAAGACGCGGATCGCCGTGCTCTTCCCGGATCCGGAGAGACCGCTGACGACGACGACGTCCAGTTTCGACTTCACAGCACGCCCCCGCGGACGCGCCTGCTCCTGCCGCGGCGCGCCAACCCACCCGCGGCGCCTTCTGCTCCGACTCGCGGCGACTGGGTGATCGGTGCGACATCGGGCGCCGGCTGGCGCCCGTCAGAGCTTTTCATCCTCTTCGCGAATGAGTCGGAAGATCTCCGCCCGGTCCGCAGCGCCGAGAAGTCTGCTTCGAAACGACTGATCTTTGAGAAGTCGGGATACGCGCGCGAGGGCCTTCAAGTGCTGCCCGACGGAGTCCTCGGGCGCCACCAAGAGAAAGAAGAGATGAGTCGGGCTACCGTCCAGCGAGTCGAAGTCGACCCCGGCAGGATGCCTCCCGAAGGCGCCGATCACACCCTTCAGCCCGGGTAACTTGCCGTGCGGGATGGCGATTCCGTCACCGATGGCCGTACTGCCCAGGCGCTCCCGCTCCCACAGGACCTCGATCAGCCGCTCCGGTTGGATGTCCCTGTGCTGACGGGCGAGGTGCTCGGCGAGCTCGCGAAGCACATCGGCCTTGTCGCCGCCGGCCAACGCCGGCTCGATCAACGGCTCGTCGACCAGAATGTCGAGGATCTTCATCGCTAGGCCCCCTCGGGCTCCAGCAGTCCATACGATCCGTCCTTGCG
Organism: uncultured bacterium; assembly: GCA_963721115.1. Classification (GTDB taxonomy): domain Bacteria; phylum Desulfobacterota; class Binatia; order HRBIN30; family CADEER01; genus CAVRIA01. The sequence continues at coordinate 384,279 of CAVRIA010000004.1, read as the reverse complement.
ACGGTAGAGCACGTTGAGGGTCTCACTGGCCGCGTTGAGGAAGAGGATGAAGCCGGTGTCCAGGCCCTCGAGTTGCATCATGGCCTCGCGAACGGACATCGGCTCGACCGCCACTCGCTCGGTCTTGATGCGAGGCCGCGCGGCCCGCTTGGCCGGCACCGATGCCTCCGGCTCGGCGGGTGCGGCGTGCTTGCGCGCCTGCAGCTTGGTGACATGCTTCTTGATCTGTCTCTCGATCTTGGTCATCGCCAGATCGATGGCCGAGTAGAGGTCGCCCGTCTCCTCGGTCGCGTTCAGCGTCACGTGATCGGCCGCCAGAGTGATCTCCGCCACGTGGCGGTGCTTCACAACGCTCAGGACGACGTGTGCTTCGATCGGGCGACGCAGGAACTTCCGCGCCCGATCGACCTTGCTCTCCGCATAGCGGCGCAACGCCTCGGTCGGTTCGATGTGGCGGAACGTGACCAGGACCTGCATGGGGCAACCTCCGTTTGGGAAGCAGAATCGGTCGACTGCGCGCGGGACGGTCGTCAGTACACTTGCCGACGTTTGGACGACGGCAGGATGCCCATCATCTCACGGTACTTCGCCACCGTACGCCGAGCGATATCGATGTTTTCCTTGCCGAGCATCTGGGCGATGTGCTGGTCGCTGAGCGGGCGACGCGAATCTTCATCGCCGATGATGGCCTTGATGCGGTCCTTCACGCTCTCCGCCGAAACCTCCTCGCCTCCATCTCCGGCCTTGAGGCTGGACGTGAAGAAAAACTTCAGCTCGAAGATGCCCTGAGGCGTGTGCACGTACTTGTTGGCGGTGGCGCGGCTGACGGTCGACTCGTGCATGCCGATGTCCAGGGCTACGTCCTTCAAGACCAGAGGCTTCAGATGGGCGATCCCTTGGTCGAGGAAGTCGCGCTGGAACTTGACGATGCTGCTGGTGACCATGAACAGGGTGCGCTGCCGCTGTTGAATGCTCTTGATGAGCCAGGCGGCAGCGCGCATCTTCTCCTGGACATAGCGCTTCGCCTCACCGCCTCCGGCACCACCGAGAACCTGCCGGTAGTACGAGCTCACGCGCAGGCGCGGTAGCCCCTCCTCGTTCAGCGTCACTAGGTACTCGTCGCTGAGCTTGTGCACGAACACGTCGGGCGTGATGTAGCGGACGTCACCTTCGCCGAAGTTGCGTCCCGGCTTCGGCTCCAACGTGGCGATCGTATTGGCCGCGGCCACCACCTCCTCGACCGAGACGCCGAGCTCCTTGGCTATCCGGTCGAAACGCTTTCCCTCCAGGTAGGACAGATAGTCGCGCACGATCCGGGTCGTCAGGGAGTCCGCTTGGCCCGCCGCGCGCAGTTGCAGGAGCAGGCACTCGCGGAGGTCCCTCGCGCCGACACCGGGCGGATCGAGCTCGTGGATACGATGCAGGGCGCGCTCGACGAGTTCGTAGTCCTGGCGGCTCTGGAAGGCGATGTCCTCGATCGCCGACTGCAGATACCCGTCCTTGTCCATGTTCCCGATCAGCATTGCGGTGACCGATTTCTCCTCCTCGTCCAGGTCGTTCATCTGCAACTGCCACAAGAGATGCTCGGTCAGCGATTGGGCCCGCACCAGCGTGCTCTCGAGGCTCGGCCGCTTGTCCTCGTCGTAATCCGCAGGGGTGGCCGAAGAGCCATGCCAGTCGTTGCTGTAGTTGGCCAGATACTCCCGCCAGTCGATGTCCTTGAGGCCGTTCTCGGGCTCGATCTCGTTGGTCGTTTCGCGCTGCACGGCGGCGGAGTCCTCCCACCCCTCCTCGTCCTTGGACGTCGACTCCAGACGCTCCTCCGTCCGCGGCGCCTCCTCCTCCTTCTCTTCCCGTGCCTCGAGGCCTTCCTCGAGAAGTGGATTCTCGGTCAGCTCCTGGTCGACCAGCTGCTCCAGCTCCGCACGGGAAACCTGCAGGATCTTGATCGCCTGTCGCAACTGGGGGGTCATGACCAGTTGCTGACTGAGGCGCTGATATAACTTTGTTTCTAGTGCCATCCCCTCTTCGATCCGACTATAGGCTGAAACGCTCTCCCAAATACAACTCTCGCGCCTGCCGGCTGGATGCAATCACCTCGGGGGTTCCCTCCTCAAGGATCGTGCCCGCGTTGAGGATATATGCCCGATCGCAAATTCCAAGCGTTTCTCGCACGTTGTGATCGGTAATCAAAATTCCGATGCCACGCCGCTGCAGCTGGGCGATGATGGCCTGAATGTCGAGCACGGCGATCGGATCGATCCCTGCGAAGGGCTCGTCGAGCAGCATGAAGGTCGGCGAGCTGACCAGCGCCCTGGTGATTTCGAGCCGCCGCCGCTCACCGCCGGAAAGCGTGTAGGCCTTGCTCTTCGCCAGGTGGGAGATGCTGAGCTCCTCCAGCAGGCTGGCCAGGCGCTCGCTGCGCTCCTCGTGGCTGAGTGGCAGCGTCTCCAGAATGGCCAGCAGGTTCTCCTCGACCGTGAGCTTGCGAAATACCGAAGGCTCCTGGGGCAAATAGCTGACGCCACGTCGAGCTCGGCGATACATCGGCTCGTTCGTCAGGCTCTCGCCGTTGAGGGTCACCTGGCCCCCGTCGGGACGCATGAGGCCGACGATGACGTAGAACGTCGTGGTCTTTCCGGCCCCGTTGGGGCCGAGCAGGCCGACAGCCTCGCCGGCCTTCACCTCGACCGTCACACCGTTCAAGATGTCTCGTCCGCCGAGCCGCTTGGTGATCCCCTCGGCTCGCAGCAAGCCTTCGGACACGCTCCTCTCCTCGGCGGTCATCACTCGCCGCCCGGGGACTTCTTCGAGTCCCCTTCCTTGTCCGGCGGGAAAAGCACCGCTCGGACGCGTTCGTCGCCCCCTTCGACGACGCTGCGCTCCTCGTCGAGATACACGACGACCCGTTCCCCCGTCACCTCGTTCGGTCCGTCCCGGAGGACGGCGTCGTCGCTCAGCACCACCGTGCGCTTCTCCTGATCGAACACCGCCCGCCCTCCCGACGCGTGCCGGTCTCCTTGGGTGATCTGCACGTCCCCCTCGGCGACGACCTCCTTCAACCGCTTCGATGGTCCCGAGTCGAGAGTCACGCGCAGCCGATCGCTGCTCAGAGTGACGTCCGCCTGGGTGACGCGGACGGCTCCCCGATAGGTGAGAACACGGGTCCGGTAGTCGAACTCCATTTCTTTTGCGCGGATGGTGATCGGGCCGCGCTGGCCGGCGACGGAAAACGTGCTGAGCAACCCTTCCGGCCCGGAGTCTCCGCCCCGCGGTGCATCGGCCCCTTTCGTCGGCGCCGCCTGCGCACCGGTCGGAGGCGCCGAGAACAGACAGGCCACGAGGGTAACGAAGACGGCGAACCGATGCAGCCGCACGATCCGCACCTCAAGAACGGGGCTCGAGCGTCATTCGAACATCCTGCGCGAGCTTCAGATGTTGAGCCTTGACGTCTATCGCCATCTGTTTTCCGTGCAGCTCGAACCCGTCTCCCGTGATCTCCACGTCTCCGGGCATCGTAATGAGATCGCGATCTCGGTCGTAACGCGCGAAATCGCCGCGCAGCGTGTAGTCCCCGAGGCGCACGTCGATCTCACCGGAGATCTCGACCGCCTTCAGATCCCGTCCACCGAGAAACACCTTCCCCGTTTCTCCGCTTAGCGCGACGACTCGCCCGTCGCGAAGAAACACCGATACCAAGGGCTGCTCCACCATCACCAACTGCTCGTCCTCGAGATACCGCGCCTCCTTGGCGGCCACCTCCCATATCTTGCGTCCGTTATCGACCTTGACGCGGTGGAAGTCGCGGATGCGCTGCGCTACCCCGGGCAGCATGTCCAGTGCCACGCGCGCCAGATCGGACTTGCGCTGCTGCCACAGCGACCGGCCCACCAACGCCGCGCCGACGGCGAGCAGAATCAGAATGGAGGCGACAACCAGCAGTCGAACTCGAGATCTCATGGATTCAATAGGATTCAAATGGGGGAAACCGCTTCCGGGGAAGCTCGGGCGGAAGGTAACATCGCCCCCTGACGGAGTAAAGGAAGCCTGCAGCGACTGGGGCCTTCTGCGAAGCCTTCGACGCGCGATCGAGCAGGCCGGAGGAGGACACTCGGGGCGCCGCAGCTTCGCCCCAGCAAAGCGAACTGATATCGTTGTGCGATTCGACAACGTGACTCGTCCCGGGGGGAACACCGTGCACATTCTCTACGAACCGAACATCAGCGCCTCGCACGAACGATGAGCACGGCGCGTTACCTGGCGGCGTGGGGGGTTCATCTGTACACGGCGAGCGGCGCCGTGGTCGCGTTGCTGGCTCTCGACGCGATTGCCCGGCAATCGTACGCGGCCGCATTCGGCTGGATGGTCGTCGCCTTCCTCGTCGATTGCACCGACGGAACCCTCGCCCGTCGCGTCGGGGTCAAGCAGGTCCTGCCCTTCTTCGACGGCGCCAAGCTCGACGACATCGTCGATTACCTCAACTATGTCGTCGTTCCCATCGCCCTCGCCGGTCGCGCCGGGCTGGTGCCGGCGGGCGCCAGCGGCATCCTGGTCGCGGCGCTTCCCCTTCTGGCCAGCGGCTACGGCTTCTGTCATGCCGAGGCCAAGACCGCCGACCACTTCTTCACCGGGTTCCCGTCGTACTGGAACGTCGTGGTGCTGTACCTGTACGTTTTCCGCGGCCCGCTCTGGTTCAACGTCGCCACGCTGGTCGTGCTGAGCTTCCTCGTCTTCGTCCCGATTCGCTACTTGTACCCGAGCCGGGCGACGGCGGCGCGCCGGGCGACGTATGTCCTCGGGGCCGTGTGGGGATGTCTGGTGCTGTGGATGCTTTTCCAACTGCCGCACGCGTCTCGCGCCCTGGCCATCGCCAGCCTGTTCTTCCCGGTCTACTACGTCGGCATGTCGCTGCACCTCCATTTCAACCGAAAGCGCACCAGCGCGAGCGAGGAGCAAGGTATCTCCTGATCGCGCAGCGCCGACCCCCCGGGCGAGAAGCGGATCAGTCCACGTCCGGCAGCGGTTCGATGTGCCCGACCGGATCGGTCAGATAGCCGCGCGCCGCGGGGATCCAGGAGCGGATGTGCTCCAGACGGGTCCCGTAACTGGGATGGGTCGACAGCAGCTCGGGCGGCGCCTGCCCGGCTCCGGCCCGGCTCTCCATGCGCTGCCAGAGCGCCACGGCGGCGGCGGGATCGTATCCGGCCTTGGCCATCAGGATGAGTCCGATGTGGTCGGCCTCGGACTCCTGTTGGCGGCTGAACGGCAGTAAGACGCCGACCTGGGCACCGACACCGAACGCCTGCATGACCGCGGTCTGCGTCGCCGGGCTCGCGCTGCCGAGACCGACTGCCAGGCCGGTGCCGACCAGCTGGGCGACGAGCTCCTGGCTCATGCGCTCCGCCCCGTGGTGCGCCAGGGCGTGCGCCACCTCGTGGCCGAGCACGACCGCCAGTCCCGCTTCGTCCTTCGCCACCGGAAACAGTCCCGTATAGACGGCTACTTTACCCCCCGGCAGGGCAAAGGCATTGACCTGCCGCGGATCATCGATGACGGTGAACTCCCAGCGATAGTCGGGCTTGTCCGCCGCGGCCGCGATCCGCTTCCCCACCTCGCGAACGACCCTGTCGACCTGAGGATCGCGAACGACGTCCGCCTTTTGTAGGACCCGCTGATAGGCCTGCACCCCCAGCTGGTTCATCTGCGCTTCGTCCATCAACAGGAGCTGACTGCGATGCGTGTACGGCACCGTGGCACAGGCGGAGAAGATTGCGGCGAGCACGGCCAAGGGCACCGCACCGCGTATGGTCCGTCGGAAGGTCACGGCGCTTCATTCTAGGATGGACCGGTCGCCGGGAGAAGTCCGGCTCGATTTGAGCCGAGCCCGGCGGTCCACTAGGATTGGTTCACCTGCATGATCACCGCCGAGCAGCTCACCAAACGATTCGGAAGCTTCACCGCAATCGAGGATGTCTCCTTCGAGGTGGGCCGCGGCGAGATCGTCGGCTTCCTGGGTCCCAACGGTGCGGGTAAGAGCACGACGATGCGCATCCTGGCCGGCGTGTTCCCGCCCACGCGCGGCCACGCGACCATCGCCGGCTACGACGTGGTGCGTGAGTCGCTGCGGGCGCGCGCCGCGGTCGGGTACTTCCCCGAGCGCGTCTCCCTGTACCTCGACATGACGGTGCTGCACTACCTGACCTACGTCGGGGAGCTGAAAGGACTGCGGAAAGCCGCGGCCGCGAAGGCGGCCGTCGAGGCCATGGAGAGCTGCGCGCTTCGACCCGTCGCGCGGCGCCTGATCGGCACCCTGTCCAAGGGCTTCCGGCAGCGCGTAGGGATCGCCCAGTCCCTGGTCGGATCGCCGCCCATCCTGATCCTCGACGAGCCGACGGCGGGGCTCGACCCCGAGCAGGTCGCCGACATGCGGGCCCTGATTCGCGATCTGAAGAGCGATCGGACCGTCATCCTGTCGACCCACGTTCTCTCCGAGGTCGAGGTGACGTGCGACCGCGTGATCATCATCCACCGCGGGCGCATCCTCGCGGTCGATACCCCATCCAACCTGAACCAACGCCTGCGCCAGAACGCCCAGGTCTATCTCGAGGTCGCCGGACCAGCCGAGGACGTCCTCCCCCTCCTGCGCTCGGTGCCGGGCGTGCTCGGGGTAGAGACCGACGGCTGCGGAAGCGGCGCGCTCGCGCTCACCCTTACCGCCGCCAAGGATCGGGACGTGCGCGAGGCCGTGGCGGCTGCCGTCGCGTGCCACGGGTGGGGACTGCGCGAGCTCCGCCCGGTGACGCTGACACTGGAGGAGATTTTCCTGACCCTGGTGGCGAACGACACTGACGCCGAAGAGACCCCCGATGAAACTACTCGTAATCTGCCGGCGTGAGCTGCACTCGTTCTTCGGCTCGTTCATCGCCTACGTGCTGCTCGCCGTCTTCTTCCTTCTGAGCGGGTATTTCTTCTACAGCGATCTGGTTTTCTTCATTCTGTTCGGCGGCTTCACGCTTCCGAGCGGACTGTGGCAGTTCTTCTTTCTCGACATGCGCCTGGTGGCCCTCCTCGTCTTGCCGCTGGTCACCATGCGGCTGTTCTCCGAGGAAAAGAAGCTGGGGACGATCGAGCTGCTGTGGACCTATCCGGTGCGCGATGGAGAGATCGTCGCCGGGAAGTTCCTCGCCGCCTGGGTATTCCTTCTGGCCATGCTGCTTCCGACAGCGATCGGCCCGTTCCTCTTCCACCACTTCTACGCTTTCGACACCGGGCCGCTGGTGGCCGCCTATCTGGGGATGCTGCTTCTCGGCACCGGCTTCATCGCCTGCGGCATGTTCGTCTCCTCCCTGACCGAGAATCAGGTGGTCAGTGCCATGGTCACCTACGGCATCCTCTTCTTCTTCTGGTTCCTCACCTGGAACGAGGAGGCCACCAACCAGGCCTTCCTGCAGTACCTGCTCGGTCTCTCGCTCTTCGATCACTTCTACAATTTCACCCGCGGCGTGATCGACACGCGCGACATCGTCTTCTTCCTTCTCTTCACCTGCCTTCTTCCTGTTCCTCACCTGGCAGTCGTTGAACGTGCGCAACTGGCGGGGAGTGCGCTGAGGTGAACCTTTTGTCCGGCTGGATGACTCCGTCGCGGCGCGGATCCTTGCAGCTCGGCGTTCAGGTCATCCTCGCCGTCGTCCTGTTCGCGGTTCTCGAGTTCCTTGCCGCGCGGCACAATGTCCGCTTCGACACCACGCCGACGAAGCAGTTCATCCTCTCGCCTCAGGCCGAGAAGGTCGCCTCGCACTTCGACAAGAAGGCGGAGATCACGGTGTTCTACAGCAGCCAGACCCCCGGCAGACGGCGCGAGATGAGGGACCTGCTCGAGCAGTTCCAGTCCGCCGCGCCGTCGATCCGGTTCCGGCTGCTCGACCTGGACCGCTCCCCCGGATTGGCGAACAAGTACCGGATCTCCAGCTACAATACCGGCGTGATCGACGTGGGCGGGGAGACGTCGGTCCTGCACAGCATCGACGAGGGCACCATCACCAACACCCTGCTGCGCTACTCGACCAAGGGGCCGCGGAGGCTGTGCTTCGTGACCGGCCACGGAGAGCGGAGTCCGGGCAGCGCCGACGACCGCTCCGGATACAGCGAGGTGGGCAAAGCCCTGGAACGCGAACACTTCACGATCGAGGAGATCACGACGATTCCTTCGACGGGCGTCCCGGCGGACTGCACGGTCGTCATCCTCGCCGGCCCGTCGCACGAGCTCCTGCCGGGCGAGGGCGCATCGCTGCTGCGTTTTCTGCGGGGCGGCGGCAAGGTGCTGATCCTGGTCGATCCGGATGCGCCGCCGAGCGTGATCCGCTTCCTGCGCGAATCCGGCGTCACGGCCGCGAATGACCTCATCGTCGACGAGCAGAACCGCTTCATCGGCGCCGACAGCTTCATGCCCCAGGTACTCCGCTTCCGCACCGAGACCTTCCACGACAGCCTCAGCTCGCCCGCCGTCCTCTCCCTGGCGCGCACGGTTCGCCCGCTCGACCAGCCGCCTGCCGGCGTCCACGCCGTCGCCATCGCGGCTACCAGCCCCGAGAGCTGGGCCTTGAAGGACGCGCGCGCCGCACCGAACGAGAATGCCCAGTTCCGCCGTGGCGTGGACGAGCCGGGCCCTCTGCCGGTCGGCGTCGAGGCGACCTTCGATCGCGGCGTTCGCGGCGGGGCGGAGCAGCCCCCCGGCAAGCTCATCGCATACGGCGACTCGGACTTCGCGACCAACTTCTACCTCAACCTGTTGGGGAACAAGGACCTGTTCATGAGCTCCGTGGCCCTCTTGGCGGAGGACCAGCAATTGGTCGCCGTCCGCCACAAGGGCCTGACCCGAGGCACCATGTCGCCCATCTTTCTCAGCGCCGGTCAGGGGCGCGTGATCTTCTGGGTGGTCGTGGCGTTGATCCCCGTCACCTGCCTCGGCCTCGGCTCCATCGTCACGGTGGTGCGGCGGCGCAAACGCGGGGGGCGCTGACGTGGGATGGAGAGGAACGCTCGGCCTCGCTCTCCTGGTGCTCGCCGCCACGACGTGGGCGTGGCTCGACATCCGCTCCGATCTGCGCCACGGAAAATCCTTCCAGGAGCTGGTGTCGCCGCGCGGGACACCTCCGGCCGAAGGGGTGGAGAAGTTGCTCTCCTTCGAACCGAAGGAAATTCGCACCATCCACCTGCGGCGCGGATCGTTGACCCTGCAGACGACACGAGCCGACGGAAGCTGGACCGATACGACGCGCCCCGATCTCCTCGACGACTTTCTTCACAACCTCCTGGATCTGGCGGTCATCATGCGCTTCGACGTCGCGCCGAGCGACCTCCCCTCGCACGGGCTCGCTCCCCCTCGCGGCGAGATCGACCTGATCCGCGACGATGGGCCACCGATCGAGCTGCGGCTCGGCGACAGCAACCCACCGGCGACCGGCCTCTACGTGCAGCTCGGCCGCTCGGGACGCGTCGTGCTCACGGGCGCGCTCATTCAGTGGGAGTTCGAGAAGGCGGTCAACGCCTTGACCACCGGCACCTCGATCAAGACGCCGAGCCCCGGAGACGAGTGATCTCGACCGTGTTCCCGTCGGGGTCGAGGGCCCAGAGCTGATCGCCTCCCGGGTCCAGAACCTCCACCCCGGCCGCCGCGAGCTCGCGCCGCGCCGCATCGAGATCCTCCACTTCGATGGCGAAATGCGGCCCGGTCGGATCGATCTTCGAGGGCAACGGCTCGCGCTCGATCAGGTGAAGCTGTCCGGCACCGACGCCATACCAGGCGCCGGGGAAGCCGAGATCGGGACGTTCGATCGGCTGCAATCCGAGCAGGTTTTGGTAGAAAGCCCGCGACCTCTTCAGGTCGGCGATGCGGATCGATGCATGATGCAATTGTGTCGGCTTCATCTGCAGGTCCCCCGGGCGCCGTCGCAACCGCGGCTGCCTGCCGCGCTCACGACTGCCCGTGCGTGTAGCGAATGATCTCCGCCTTCTCGAGCGTGACCAGTCCGCCGCCGCCCGACTCCTCGATCATCGCCTCGAACTGCGGCAGCGCGGCGCGAATCTTTTCCTCCGTATCGACGATCTCGATCAGCACCGGCAGGTCCTCGGACAGGCGCAGGATGCTGGCGGTATGGATGCGGCTGGCGGCGCCGTACCCCTCGATCCCGCGCCACACCGTGGCTCCCGCCAGTCCGACCTCGCGCGCCTTGCGGACGATCGCTTCGTAGAGAGAGTGTCCGCCAAAGCGGTCGGACTCGCCCAGGAAGATGCGCAGGAGCTTTCCATCGCCGGCGATCTTCATGATTTCCTCCTCACCAGAGCAGGCGTACCAGGATCGATCCAGCCCACACGGAAGCGAGACACGAGAGCAGCGTCAGGGCGACGTTGCCCAGGGCGAGGCCCGTGAGGCCCCTTTCCATGAGAGAGAACGTCTCGAAGCTGAACGTCGACATGGTGGTGAAGCCGCCACAGAATCCGACCGCCAGCAGCAGCCGCAAGTCCGGATCGAGCAACCCGCGGTCGATGGAGGCCGTCATCAGGATGCCCAGCAACAGACTTCCGCCGACGTTGACCGCCAGCGTCCCGGCCGGAAAGTCCGAGTTCACCAGACCCTGTGCGCCACCCGCCAACCAGTAGCGCCCGACCGATCCGGCGAAGCCGCCAATCCCCACCAGCAATGCGCGCCACACCCGACCTTCTAATCACGCGTCGAGGCAGCGGGCAAATCCGGCGCGGCCCGGGACCGCGCTCACTCCCGCGAGTCGGCGTGCTCGACCTGTCCGACACGGCGCAAACGGCGCTGGTAGTACCCCAGCGCTCGGGCCGAGTAGACCTCGGCTTCCGCCATCGCCCAGTGTCCTTCCTCGTCGACGGCGTAGCCGACGCAAACCCGCCCCTGTTCATCGTGCGAGAAGGCGAGCCGGGCGCGGCGATCGTCGTTCAACCGATACACCGGACCCACCGGAACCAGCGCCGCGCCGCGCTCGAAGGCGCGCCGCACCCCGAGCTCGTCGAGCAGACGCTCCGACTTCACCGAAAGCCCTTCGCCTCGACGCCGCTTGCTCATCGCCGACTGCGCCGCGAACGAATCGCGGACCCCCTGCTTGACTTCCCCATGACCGCGCCTAAGATTAGCAGAAGTTATGCATATCGAGACACTGAAAGTCTTCTGCGACGTCGTCGAGACCGGCAGTTTTTCCCTCGCTGCCTCTCAGAACTTCATCACTCAGTCGGCCGTCAGCCAGCAGCTGCGGGCTTTGGAAGCGAAATACCGGTGCAAGCTGCTGGAGCGCAGTCGGGGAGGTGCCAAGCCGACGCCGCAGGGCGACATCCTCTACCGAGCGAGTCGGGAGGTCATCGATCGCTATCACGACGTCGAAGCGGAGCTGCAGCACAGCTGCTCGGTCATCGGCGGTCACCTGCGCGTGGCAATCGTCTACAGCGTCGGTCTGCACGAGCTCCCCGCCTACATGAAGGAGTACCTGCGAAATTTTCCCGAGGTCAACGTCCACGTCGAGTACTCGCGCCCCAACAAGATCTACGAGAACGTCATCGCCCAGCAGATCGATCTGGGCATCGTCGCCTATCCCCAGAAGCACCCGCAGATCTCCGTCATTCCCATGCGCGACGATCACTTGGTGCTCGCCTGCCCGCCCGATCATCCGCTGGCCAACGCCAAGCGCATTCCGGTCGCCAAGCTCGAGGGCGAAACCATGATCGCCTACGAGCGGGACATCGCCACCCGCAAAGCAACCGACCAGATGCTGCGCAACCATCACGTCACGGTGCGCTACAACGGCGAGTACGACAACATCGAGACCATCAAGCGCGCGGTCGAGATCGGTCAGGGCTTGGCAATCGTTCCGTTGCCGGCGGTCCAACACGAGGTCGAGCACGGCACGATCAAGGTCGTGCGCCTCTCCAACGAAACCCTGCTGCGTCCGCTGGGCATCATTCACAAGCGCGGGCGCCACCTGTCGCCGGCGGCGGTGAAGTTCATCGAGATCCTGAAGCGCGAGGACATCCAGTAACCGCCCGCTCAGCGAAACGCCGGCACCACCTTCTCGGCGAACAACTCCAGGCTCTCCGGGGCGTGGAAGTCCCCGAGCAGGAAGGTGAAGAACGTCACCCCCTGCTCGCGCCGTTTCTGCAGCTGCTCCACGACCTGGTCGGGTGTGCCCCGGAAGGCGGTCTTCTCGAGATCGAACACGGAGCCGAGCATCTGCTGGGCCGTGTTCCAGCGCTGACTGAAGTCCTTCTCGTCCCGCCCGATCACGATCACACACTGCTCGGACACCTCGATCTCGTCGGGGTCGCGCCCCACCGAGGCGCAGTGCTCGCGCAGCACGGCGAGCCGCTGCGGTAGCGCTGTCGCGTGATTGTTCGGGCAGTTCCAGATGTCGGCGTGGCGCGCCACTACCTTGAGCAGCAGCCGTTCTCCGGCACCCCCGATGAGGATGGGGGGATGCGGCCTTTGAACTGGGGCGGGGCGATTCACCGCGTCGGCCAGGGCGTAGTACTTGCCCTGAAACGTGGAGCGCGGCTGGGTGAACAGCCGCTTGATGACCTCCAGGCCCTCCTCGAGCTGCTCGATGCGGATGCGGGCCGACGGGAACGGGTAGCCGTAGCCGCGGTACTCCTCGTCCATCCACCCCGCCCCGATGCCGAGCAGCAGCCGCCCGTTGCTCACCGCGTCCAGGCTGGCGGCCATCTTCGCCAGCAAAGCGGGATTGCGGTAGGAGTTGCACAGGACCAGGGCGCCGATGCGGATGCGCTCCGTCAGCGCGGCGGTGGCCGTCATCACCGTCCAGGCCTCCAGTTGGTCGAGGTCCGGCATGCCGCGGCTCCACATGTGATCGACGAAAAGGATCGAGTCGTACCCCAGCCGGTCCGCCAGTTGGGCGCGTTCCCGAATAACGGGAAACGGCAGCCCTACCTGCGGAAAGAACAAGCCGAATTTCACCGCACGCATCGGGCCTCCTTCGAAAATCGCCCCCGTGCGCGCGTCGCGCTCCGATGGGCTCGGCCCCACGTGCCGAGCCGCAGGGCCTCCTCGTCGCCTTTCCATGAGTCGCCTTTCCATGAGCCTGCCGGCGAGCGCGGCTCATGGCGACTCCTCCAACCCTCTCGAACGCTATCCGAATGCCGGGCCGCTGTCACGAGAACCTTCACTGGGCCAGAAAACCGCCGTCTACGGGTAGGACGACGCCGGTGGTAAACGAGGCGGCATCGCCGGCCAAGTAGAGCACGGCGTCGGCCACTTCCTCGGCCGTGCCGAGACGGCCCAGGGGCTGAAGCGTCACGAAGGCACGGCGGGCCTCGGCCGGGGCCTGCCGTGCCATCGGTGTGTCGATCATGCCCGGCGCGATGCAGTTCACCCGGATGCCGTGCCTCGCGTATTCGAGCGCGGCGACCTTGGTGAGCTGGATCACGCCCCCCTTGGCCGCCGAGTACGCCGGCGTCTGCGCCAGGCCGACCACTCCCATGATCGAGGCGATGTTGACGATGGCTCCTCCCCGGCCGCCCGCCAGCATGGCGCGGATCGAGTACTTCATGGCGTGGAACACGCCGCACAGGTTGACCTCGAGGACGCGGAGAAAATCCCTCTCGGAATACTCGGCCGTGGGTGCTGCTCCGCCACCGATGCCGGCTGCGGCGACCAGGATGTCCAGTCCGCCGGCCCGACCGACCGCCTCCTCGACCAGCCTCTCCACCTCGGGGGCGCGGCTGACATCGGCGTGGGCCGCCCAGGCCGTGGCGCCCTGCCGGCACAACGAAGCGGCGGCGGCCCCGGTGTCCACGATGTCCGCCAGGGTCACACGGCAGCCCGCCCCGGCCAGCGCCGTCGCGCTGGCCAGGCCGATGCCCGAAGCCGCCCCCGTGACGATCGCCGACCTTTCCCCCAGCAGCCGTGCCTCCCGTTTTCCCCCCATCGAGCGCTCTCTAGCTCGAATCGTTCGCAGATTCCACGTCGCGAATCTGGGCCTCCCGGCATCCGTGCCGCGGGAGGTGGGCGGCCCGGATCGCGCAACCGAACCGGAAGCCGTCTTGCCGGTCGCCCCCGAAGGCCTTATAAGCTGGGCTTTCACTTTACCGGAGAAAAACTTTTCGAGGTGCTGTAGAATCCGCTCATGAAGGTCCGATTGATGCGCTCGCTGCGCCGCTGGGTGGTCGACCGCTGCGTCCGACTTCTGACCAAGCCACTGGCGAGCTACGTGCAGCGAGTGCCCAACAACATCGAGAAGCTCAAGAAAACGCTGCGCAAAGGAGACATCCTGCTGGTGGAGGGCGACCAACGGGTCAGCCAGGTGATCCGCTACCTGACGCAGAGCTCGTGGTCCCACTCCGCGCTCTACGTCGCCGACGAGCTGCTGAAGGGAGATCCACAGCGGGCGACGTCGCTGACGGAGCAGTTTGGCGCCGAGGCGCGCCATATGTTGATCGAAGCCAACGTCGGCGAGGGAGTGGCTGCCAGCCCCCTCTTCAAGTACGAGCGCTACAACATCCGCATCTGCCGGCCGATCGGGCTGCGGCGCGAGGACAACGACCGGGTGCTGAGCTACGTCATCTCCCATCTCGGACGCCGCTACGGCGTACGCCACGTCTACAACCTGGCCCGCTACTTCTTCCCCGTTAGCATCGTACCGCGCCGCTGGCGGCGGGCGGCTCTGCACTTCGGCACCGGCTCGGAGAGAGAGGTGATCTGCTCCAGCATGATCGCCAACGCCTTCCACTTGGTCGGCTACCCGATCACGCCGCAAGTGACGCTGGAGGAAAACGGAGCGCCGCGTCCGTGGTGGCACCGCGTGGTGTCCCGCAACGGTCACCGCCCCATCGCCCGCTTTCGCAAGCAGGACCCCTCGCTGATCACGCCGCGCGACTTCGACCTGTCGCCCTATTTCGAGATCATCAAGTTCAATCACCTGGCCGACGCGCGCTTCAGCTACCGCGATATCGTTTGGGAGGAAGAGCCGGCGGCGCAGCCGGCCGCCGCAGCCGTCGTCGACCTGCCGAACGGCCGCGAGCCGGTCGGCGAACCCGTCTGACCTCCACGGGAAGGGGGAATCCCCGACCCGGAGCTACTTCTTCGTCGAGCCCCGCGGCGCCAGGTCCATGTCGGGGGGAGGTACGTCCGGCAGCTTCCACCGAATGTAGGGCTTGTCCTTGAGCTCGTGATACGCGTTGGCCATGTCGATGCACGCGTGGAACGCGTTCTCGAACGCCGCAAAGTCCTGATCCGCAATCGGGCCCTCCAGGGTCTTCCAGTTCTCTTCGAGGTACTGATTGAGGGCGTCCTCGTGCTTGGGGCGCATGAAGGCTCCCAGCTCCATCAAGCCGCGGATCTCCTTGTATTGGAACTTCGCCATCGGCCAGTTCCCCGCCTTGGCCGCGTAGTAGAGCTTCCAGGTACGGGCGCCAACCTCCGGCATCAGGCGCGCCAGTCCGGGCTGGATCGTCGCCATGTCCTCGATCGTCATCGAGTTTTTGCCGCTCCAGAAGCTCAGCGCCTTTACTTTCGCCTCGAATTCTTCGTCGCTCATGAACAACTCCTCCACCTCGACGCCCGTGAGGGACATCGAACGGTCTGGTGACTTTGCCGCCGGTGCTTACCGGAACACGGACGCCCGCGTCAAACACGACCCCGGCGAAGGACGCGCCGGGCGGATCGCGGGTCTCCTGTCCGGCGGGCTTCCTTGACAGCTTCGAGCCGATCCGCCTACAAGCCGCGACTGATGGCCGGGGAACGACGAGCACCCCTGAACCTTCTTCTCACCCGCCGGCAGCTCTTGCGGAGCGCGGCCGCAGGCGCGCCGCTCGTTTTCTTCCCGCGTCTCGCTCACGCGGCGAGCGCCTTCGAAGCGAGGACGCCGGCCGGCTTCCTGTCCGCTTCGGAGCGGGCCCAGGTCGAGGCGATTACGGCACGCATCATTCCGACCGAGGACACGGTGGGCGCCCGGGAGACGGGCGTGGCCGACTACATCCAGGGGCTGCTCTCCGCGTTCCCCGCCGCTGACGCAAACGGCGACGGACGGCGCGGCGCGGCCGATCTGACGGCGATCGCTCGTGCGATCGGCAGCACGAGCGAAGCGGCCGACGTCGACGGTGACGGCATCGTCACCGGTGCCGACCTGGCCTTGGCGAGGACCTCGCTCTTCGCCGGCAGGCCGATCTTCGGCAAGGGACCGTTCAGCAATCGGAACCCCTTTCCCGATCCGGCCACCGGGACTCCCTCCGATCGCTTTCCGCGCAACGACTTCGTCGACTTCGTCCCGCTCTCGCGCGTGCAGACACTCGCCTGGACCGTACGCCTGCTCGGCGCCGGCGAGGTCCCGGAGGTGGCCGACAACCCTCTCGCCAGCAGCCTGCCAAATGTCGACCTGCGGCGCCGGTACCGGGAAGGGCTGGCGCTGTTCGACTCCATCAGCCAGCAGGCGTTCGGCGCTCCCTTCGTCGATCTCGGGGAGGCCCAACAGGACATGGTCATCGACATGGCGAGGAAGCAGCCGGCGGGCGCCTCGTTCTTCGATCTGGTGAGAAACCACACCATCGAAGGGTTCTTGTGCGTGCCGGAGTACGGCGGCAACCGCGATCTCCTCGGCTGGACGCTGGTCCGCTTCGACGGCGACAGCCAGCCGCTCGGTTACACGCTGTACGACGAGACCGCGCAGACGTATCGCGAGCGCGACGACAAGCCCAACTCGACCGCCAATCCGGATGAGGACTGCTCGGGGCTGAGCGAGGAGATGCTCAAGTTCGTCCGCTTCGTCGTTCAGCTAGTCGGAGGCACGGAGTTCTCCGAGCCGTTCTGTCTCCTGGAACCCCCGCCGCTATGAGCCTTCCCTCCGCGGTGCCGCACGTCCTCGGCAACACTGGTCTGTCCCGCTTCGACGCGATCGTCATCGGCAGCGGCGCGGGCGGCTCGGCAGCGGCGTACACCCTGACCCAGTCGGGCCTCAAGGTGCTGGTCATCGAGGCGGGCAACAACTACTTCCCCGGCCTCGACGATCCGACACCGGGAATGCCGAAGCCGTTGTACAGCAACGACGAGCTGAAGCTCTCGATCCGCCTCTTCGACACCCAGGACCCGGTCGTCGAGCCGCGCACGTTCCGCCAGAGCGATACGGTGGACGCGATGCCGAACGAAGACGTCAACGTCCTGAGCCGCACCGTCGGCGGCACGGCCGTTCACGCCGACATGAAGTACCCGCGCTTCAACGAGATCGACTTCCGCCTCGCCTCGGCACTGAGCGACGCGGGTCGCTCCTACCCCGGGACCAGCTTCATCGACTGGCCGCTCGGCTACGACGAGCTCGAGCCCTTCTACGTCGCCGCCGAGACGCTCACCGGTGTCGCCGGAGCCGACAGCGGCAACGCCGCCGACCCGTTCGCCTCCTCCCGCAGCATGCCCTACCCGATGCCGCACTCGGCGCCCATGTACGTGGGCCTGCTGCTGGCCGAGGGAGCGCGGCAGGCCGGTTACCATCCGTTCAGCTACCCGGCCGCGATCAACTCGCAACCTTATCCCCACCCGGCGTCGCTGCGCCGCCCGGCCTGCATCAGCTGCGGTTTCTGCAGCGGTTACGGCTGTCCGAACAACTCGAAGAGCTCGCCGGCGGTCACGACTCTACGTGCCGCCCTGCTGAGCGGCAGCTGCCAGGTGCGCCACAACTGCTTCGTCACCGGCCTGCAGACCGACGGCACCGGCCGCCACATCGCCGGCGTCTCGTACGTCGACCCCGACGGGCAGGCGCAGACGGCCACCGCCGACCACTTCATCCTGGCGGCGAGCGCCATGGAGAGCGTTCGCCTGGCCCTGCTCTCGAACCTCGCTCTGAGAGAAGGGCCGGCGCATCACCTCGGTCGCCACATGCTCTTCCACTACCAGACGACCGCCGTCGGGATCTTCCGCCAGCGCCTGCACGGCGAGCGCGGCCAGGCGGTGACCAACGGCATATCCGACTTCCGCGGTGTCGCCGCGGGCGGCACGGCGCTCGCCGCGGACGGCCGTCCGCTCGGCGGCATCGTCGAGTTCGGTACCTCCTCGGAGCCCATCGTCGCCGGGCAGGCCGGCACCGACGCGCTGCTACTCGCCGCGGCAATCAACAGCACGGTGAACCTGAAACAGTTGCTGGTCGAAAGCCCCTTCCACGCCCATCTCGGCGTCATGATCATGCAGGCCGAGGACGCTCCCCAGGAGAGCAACCGAGTCGATCTCGATCCCGACGTGCGCGACGTCTTCGGGCTGCCGGTGGTACGTCTGACATACAGCAACAGCAAAGCCTTCGAGCTCGACACCGCCGCCTACTACAAGCCGCTCATGATCGACGTGCTCGGCAAAGCAGGGGCGCAATTCGGTTTCGTCGACCCCACCGCCAGCGGCATTCCGCGCAGCCGCCACGTCATGGGTGGTCTGCGCATGGGCAGCGACCCGGCGCAGTCCGTCTGCGATGCCTACGGGCGGTTTCACGACGTCGATAACCTCTACTGCATGGATGGCGGAGTCTTCGCCACCTCCTCCGGCTACAATCCCACCCTGACGATCATCGCCCTCGCCTTGCGCGCGGCGTGCAATATCGCGGGATCGAGCGCCAGCGACCTGCTGCCCGGTTGGCGCGCGTGACGCCTCACCACCGGCGCAGGTGATTTGACTCGACTGTCGACGGCGTGTAGCAATGACGAAGAGAGATTTTTCCGTCCAACCGGTCCCGCGCTCGTCGGCGGGCTTTTTTTTGGCCGCCTCCTGACCGTGCGGTCAATGAGGGCGTACCGATGCCATCCGTACTTCACGACCTGACGCTCATCGAGGCGCTGATCATCGTCGGCCTTGGCGCCTCGACCTTCCTCTACCTCCTCGGACTGTACTCGGCACACGAGTTCTTCTCGCGCCGAAAGGCCGCGCCCGCCGGCGGGAATCTGCCGCCGGTGACGGTCCTCAAACCGCTCAAGGGGGTCGACGTCGAGCTGCACGAGAACCTCGTCAGCCTCTGCCGCCAGCGCTACGACCGGTTTCAGATCCTTCTCGGCGTCGCCGACCCCGCCGATCCGGCCGTGCTACTGGCGCGGCGACTCCAGCAGGAGTACCCCGACGTGGACATCGAGCTGGTCGTCGACAGCCGCGTGTACGGAACCAATTACAAGGTGAGCAACCTGCACAACATGATGCAGCGCGCCAAGCACGAGGTGATCGTGCTGGCCGACAGCGACATTCGGGTCGGCCCCGACTACCTGCGGCGGGTCGTCGCACCGCTCTCCGACCCGCGCGTCGGCCTGACGACCTGCCTCTATCGAGCCGTGAACCGCGGTGGGCTGCCGACCCTGGTCGAGTCGCTCTTCATTCACACCGACTTCGACGCGCTCGTCATGGTGGCGCGCAAGGTCGAGAAGTCGACCTACGCATTCGGGGCGACGATCGCGTTGAGGCGCCAGGTGCTCGACGAGATCGGCGGTTTCCTGCCCCTGGCGAACTATCTCGCCGACGATTACCAGCTGGGCAATCGGGTTGCCGCCCGCGGCTACGAGCTGGCGCTGAGTGACGAGATCGTCGACACCGTCATCGCTGCTGGGCAGCTGGCGGCGCCTGTTCGATCACCAGCTTCGCTGGGCGCGAACCTACCGGATCTCACGCCCCGGTGGATACTTCGGCAGCATCCTCACGCACGGAACGTTCTGGGCGCTGCTGAACGTCCTCTACCATCACTTCAGCCCGCTCAGCTGCCTGATCAGCCTGGCCGCGCTCAGCGTTCGCTACTTCTGGGCCGCCGCCATGTCCTGGCACTACCTGCGCGCCAACACGAGCCCCCTCGCCATGCTCCTGGTCGCCCCGAAGGACCTGTTCGTGTCGATGGTCTGGTTCCTCGCCTTCGCCGGGAACACGGTCGCCTGGAGTGGCCGCCACTTTCGCGTCTTGCGCAGCGGAGAGATGGTCGACATGTCTTCCACTCCGCCGCCGGTCGGCGAGCCGTGGCCCGAGCCTGCTCCGACCTCCGAGTCGCTGCCACGGGCCGCCGGGCAGAATCGCTGAACGGCCTCAGCCGAGAAGGAAGTGAACGGAGCGGTCGGCCAGCGCGATGACCGGCGCCCAGTAGACGCCGAACACCACGGTGGCGACCGCCAGCGCCCCGAGCAGCCCGCCGTTCGACCAGTCGACCGACACCACCGCCTCCCCGCCGGCCGGAAAATCGAGGAACATCGTGCGCACGACGCGGGCGTAGTAGTACAGCGACAGGACGCTGTTGGCGACGCCGACCAGGGCGAGGGCATAGAGCTGGGCGCTGATGACGGCGGCGAAGAGGTAGAACTTGCCGATGAACCCCGCCAGCGGCGGTATCCCGGCCAGGGAGAAGAGGAAGATCGCCATGGCCACGGCGGGGAAGGCCCCACCGCGCCAGGCCAGACCGCGCAGCCCGTCGATGTCCTCCCGCCCGGTCGAGTTGGAGACGATCATGACGGTGAGGAAGGCGCCGATGTTCATCAGATAGTACACGGTCATGTAGAACAGCATCGCCCGCAACCCGTCGTCGCTCAGCACCACGAAACCCATCAGCATGTAGCCGGCGTGGGCGATACTGGAGTAGGCGAGCAGGCGCTTGAGGTTCGTCTGCTGCATCGCGGCCAGGTTGCCGAGCGTCATGGTGACCATGCTGAGGACGAGCACCAGCTGCGGCCAGTCGGCGCCGGCCACGAACTGCCAGTGACCCCCCTCTCCGAGGTGCGACAGGGCGGGATAGAAGAAGCGCAGCAAGAGAGCGAACCCGGCGGCCTTCGAGGCCACCGAGAGGAAGGCCGTAACGGGAATCGGGGCTCCCGTGTACACGTCCGGCGCCCACATGTGGAACGGCACGGCGGTGATCTTGTAGCCGAACCCGGCGAGGGTCAGGACGATGGCGATGAACAACGTCAGGGGGTTGACCGCGCCCCCGGACAACGCGTGATTGATGGCCTGGTAGTCCATGCTGCCGGTGAGGCCGAAGATCCAGCTCATGCCGTAGATCATCATCCCCGAGGCGACGCCGCCGTAGATCAGGTACTTCAGTGAGGCCTCGCCCGAGCGTCGGTTGTGGCGCAACGAGCCGGCGAGCACGTACGAGGTCAGGCTGACGAACTCCAGCGACAGGTACGCCATGAGCAGATTGCTGGCCGAGGCCATGAAATACATGCCCAGCGCGCTGGAGACGAGAATGGCGTAGTACTCCCCCTGGCTCGTGCGCAGCACTTCGCGCGACCCGATCGACATCCAGATCACCGCGAACGTCGCCAGCGCCAGCAGGACCTTGAAGAAGACGGCGAACTGGTCGTGCACGATCATGCGGTGGAACAACCACGCCCCCTCGGTGCCGCTCAGGCGCACGACGAAATACAACGACAGCGCCGTGCCGATGAGGGCCACCTCGCCGAGACGCTCCTTCCTGACGACGAACAGATCGAGAAGGACCAGCGCCAGGATCGTCCCCACGAGCCATAGCTCCGGGCCGAAGTAACCGAGACTCTCGACGGTGCTCAGGTCCATGATCGCCTCGTCATGCTCCGGCGATCAGAGGAAGCGCGCCACGACGCCGTTCAACTGGGTGAGCGACGACGACATCAGGTCGAGCACGGCGGAGGGGAAGACGCCGAGGGCGACGACGATCGCGGCGAGCGGCACCAGCGTGAAGAGCTCGCGCGCGTTGATCTCGGGCATGTTCGCGTACTTCTCGTTGACCTTGCCGAGCCAGACCCGCTGCAGCGTCCACAGCATGTAGCCGGCGGTCAAGATGACCGCCGTGGCGCCGACCACGGTCAGGATCGGATAGCGCTGCCAGGCACCGAGCAGGACGAGCACCTCGGAGATGAAGGCCGACAGCCCGGGAAGGCCGAGAGCGGCGAAGAAAGCGATCGCGGTGACGCCCGTGTAGACGGGCATCACGGACGCCAGCCCGCCGAAGCCGTCGATGTTGCGGTGATGGGCGCGGTCGTAGATGACGCCGACCAGAAGGAAGAGCATCGCGGTGACGGTTCCGTGGTTGAACATCTGCAGTACCGCGCCCTGGATCCCCTCCGGAGTGAGCGAGGCCATGCCGAGCATGACGTAGCCCATGTGGCTGATGCTCGAGTACGCCACCAGCTTCTTCAGGTCCTTCTGCGCCATCGCGCACAGCGCCCCGTAGACGATGTTCCAGGCGCCGAGCGCCCCCAGGAAGACGAAGGCCAGCTGTGCCGTCGCCTGCGGGAGTATGGCGTAGTTGACGCGGAGAATGCCGTAGGTCCCCATCTTCAGCAGCACGCCGGCGAGGATGACGGAGATGGCGGTCGGCGCCTCGACGTGCGCGTCGGGCAACCAGGTGTGGAACGGAAAGGCCGGGATCTTGATCGCGAAGCCGATGAACAGACCGAGCCAGATCACCACCGGCACGGACTGGCCGAAGACGAGCCCGTTGCGCAGCCAGTCCGAGTGGTTCGCCTGGTTCATCATGACGAGCATGTTGAACGTATGTTGCCCGGTCGCCGGATCCGTGACGTTGAAGTAGAAGGCCAGGATGGAGAGCAGCATCAAAGCGCTGCCGACCAAGGTGTAGAGGAAGAACTTGATCGCGGCGTACTCGCGGCGCGGCCCGCCCCAGATGCCGATGAGGAAGTACATCGGCAGCAGCATGACCTCCCAGAAGACGAAGAACAGGAAGAAGTCGAGGGCGCAGAAGACGCCCATCATGCCCGCGTCGAGCAACAGGAAGAGGCTGAAGTAGCCCTTGACCCCCTTGTCGATCCCCCATGACGCGAAGATGCAGAGGAAGCTCAGCAGGGCGGTGAGCAGCACCATCGTGATGCTCAGGCCGTCGACGCCGACGTAGTATTGAATGTTGAAGCTCGGGATCCACGCCGCCTGCTGCTGGAACTGGAAGCCCGGCGTGGCGCGGTCGAAGTTGGCGAACAGCCAGATCGCCATCAGCAAAGGCGGCGTCGTGGCCGCCACCGCCATCCACTTGACGAGGGCCTCGGCCTTGCGCGGTACGCAGAGAATGACCACCGCCCCCAGCAAGGGGATGAACGTCATGTAGGTCAGTATGCTCATGCCTGTCTCTCTCCGTCGGTCGCCACGATACGGTCGCGGCGCCCTACCCCATCAGCCTCGCCACCATCACGCCGACGACGGCGATGACGATGACGTACAGATACGCGTTGATGCCTCCCGTCTGCAGGCGGCGCGCCCGCCCGCCGAGAAACGACGCCACGGCGGCGACGCCGTTCACCGCCCCGTCGATGACGTAGCGATCGAAGAGGCCGTCCAGCGCCGACACCAAGACCGTCACTCGGGCCACACCGTTGACGATCCCGTCGACCACGTACTGATCGAAGAGGGCGGCGAGCCGCGTCAGGGCCAGGAGGCCGTTGACGAACACCACCTGGTAGAGCTCGTCGACGTAGTACTTGTTGTACACCCAGCGATACAGCCATTGCGCCGAGCCGGCGATCGTGTCCGGCGAGAGCGTGCGGGTCAGGTACATGGCGCGAGCGATCAGGATCCCGACCGCCGCGATGCCGATCGACAGCAACATGAAGAGGTACTCGATCGGCTGCACGGCGTGCGCCTCGTGAACCGCGCCGTGCGCCATCGCCCCTCCGCCGAGCACCGGATCGAGCCACTGCTCGAACTGGTTCGCGCCGCCGAGCGCGTGCGGCACGCCGAGGAAGCCGGCGACCAGTGCAAGGCCCGCCAGGATCATCAGCGGCACGGTCATGATCAGCGGCGACTCGTGCAGGTGCTCCTGGGTGTGATGGTCTGCCCGGCATTCGCCGTGGAACGTCATGTAGACCTGCCGGAACATGTAGAATGCGGTGATTCCCGCCGCCGCGAAGCCGAGCGCCCAGAGAATGTAGTGCCCGCTCGAGAACGACTTCCACAGGATCTCGTCCTTGGAGAAGAAGCCGGCCGTCGGGGGAATCCCCGAGATCGCCACGGTCGAGATCAGGAAGGTCCAATAGGTGTACGGCATCCAGCGCTTGAGGCCGCCCATCTTGCGCATGTCCTGCTCGTGGTGCATCGCGTGGATGACGCTGCCGGAGCCGAGGAAGAGGCAGGCCTTGAAGAAGGCGTGCGTCATCAAGTGAAAGATGCCAGCCGCGTAGGCGGCCGAGCCCACCGCCAGGAACATGTAGCCGAGCTGGCTGACGGTGGAGTACGCCAGTACCTTCTTGATGTCGTACTGCGCCGTACCGATGGTGGCGGCGAAGAAAGCGGTCAGGGCGCCGATGGTGGCGATGATCGTCAACGTCCCGGGCGACATCGAGTAGAGGACGTTCAGCCGCGCGATCATGTAGACGCCGGCGGTGACCATGGTGGCGGCGTGGATCAGGGCGCTGACCGGGGTCGGGCCCGCCATGGCGTCGGGCAGCCAGACGTAGAGGGGAATCTGCGCGGATTTTCCCGTGGCGCCGATGAACATCAGAAACGTGATCAAGGACACCGTCGCGAATCCCCAGAACATCTGGCCGTGCAGGAGGGGCGCGTACTCGACGATCTCGCGGAAGGTCAGCGTCGGATGCCCGAGACCGCTCAGGGTCCAGAACAGCAGGAAGGTCCCGAGCATGAAGCCGAAGTCGCCGACCCGGTTGACGATGAAGGCCTTGCTGCCGGCCCGGGCGTTGGCCAGATCGGCGTACCAGAAACCGATCAGAGCGTAGGAACAGAGCCCCACGCCCTCCCAGCCGACGAACATCAGCAGCAGGTTGTCGGCCAGCACCAGCGTCAGCATGGCGAAGGTGAACAGGTTCAGGTACGCGAAGTAGCGCCAATACGCCGGCTCGTCGTGCATGTAGCCGACCGAGTAGAAGTGGATCAGGCCGCCGACGCCGGTCACCACCAGGATCATGACGGCCGACAGCGGGTCGAGCTGGAACGCCACGTCGACGTGGAGGCTGCCGACGTGCAACCAGGTGAAGAGCCGGTCGATCATCAGCCGGCTCTCCGGCTCCAAGGCCCGCAGGTGGAGGAAGCCGGAGACCGCGAGCGCGAACGCCAGGGCGACCGGGGTACAGGCGAGGATGCTGATGGCGCGCTTTCCCGCCGCGCGCTGGATTGGCGCCCCCAGGAGGCCGTTCACAATCGCGCCCAACAGCGGCAGGAGCACGATCCAGCGCAGATAGCCCACCATCACCACTTCATGCATTGTCGCGCTCGCCCAGGTCGTTCACCGCCACTCAGCCGCGCAGGGCGTCGGTGGCTTCCACGTCGATGGTCTGAAACGTCTGGTAGATTCCGAGAACGATGGCCAGCCCGATGGCGGCCTCGGCCGCGGCCAGCATGATGACGAAGATGGCGAACACCTGGCCGTCGTAGTTGCCCGAGCTGTAGCGCGCGAACGCCAGGTAGTTGATGTTCGCCGAGTTGAGGATGAGCTCGACGCCCATCAGGATGCCGATGGCGTTGCGCCGCGTCAGCACGCAGTACATCCCGAGCAGGAAGACCAGCAGGCCGACGACCAGGAAGTGAGTGAGCCCGACGGTCACGCCTCCCCCTTCACTTCCTTGCGCGACAGCACCACGGCGCCGACGAGGGCGGCGAGCAGGACCATCGAGGCGAGCTCGAAGGGGAGGACGTAATCGGTCAGGAAGCCGTCGCCGATGCCGTAAGTGGTCGGCTGCGGCACCCCCGGTGCGACCTGATGCCACGTCCCTTGCGCGATGGCGACCAGCATCACGGCCCCGATCGCGCCGATGACCACCAGCGCCGGAAGGCGGCCGAGCGAGCGGTTCGATACCCGCACGTCGGCGATGCGATGGGTCAGCATGACCGCGAACAGGGTCAAGACCAGGATTCCCCCCACGTAGATCAAGACTTGAACGACGGCGACGAAGTCGGCGGCCAGGAGCAGGAAAAGCCCCGCGGCACCCATCAACGTCCCCATCAAGGCGAACGCGGAGTAGACGATATTGTTCGAAAACGCAACTCCGAAGGCGGACACTACGGTGACCGCCGCGATCAGGTAGAAGACGATCGGGAAGAAGGAGAAGTCGCTCATGCCGCGGCCTCGTCCTTGTCGCCCTGCGGCGCGCTCTCCCGCGGATTGTCGTCCGGCGAGGCGAACTCCTCCAGGTAACGCATGCCGCGTTCCAGGATCGGCGTGATGGCGGGATCGGTCTCCACCTTCTTCGGCTTGTACGCGGCCACGGGCTCGCGCACGTAGTGACGCACCATGCTCTCCAGCGAGTAGTCGGCGCCCTCGAACTCGGGGGTGTGGTGAATCGATCCCGTCGGGCAGGGCTCGCTGCACAGGCCGCAGTACATGCACTTGGCGATGTCGATGTCGAAGCGCTTGAGGATCATCGTCTTGGTCTGCTTGTCCTTGGTCGCGTCGATCACGATGCAGTCGATCGGACAGGCGCGCTCGCAGGCGAGACAGCCGGTACAGATCTCCAGGTCGACCTCGAGAATGCCGCGATAGCGGAAGGGCAGCGTGTCCTGGACGCGGAGGTCGGTGCGGTCCGGGTACTGCACGGTCGAAGGTTTGCGGATGAAGTGCGAGCACGTCACCGCCATGCCCTCGAACACGGTCGTGGCAGTGTCCACGATGTTGCGGACGTACGAGGCGATCAGGTTAGGCATCGGCCACTTCTCCCTTGGCAAGTTCGGCCTTCGTCGCGCGGCCTGCTCGACGCGAGATCACGCTCCACCTCACGAGAAGGGACTGAGCAGCAACACCGGGCGGGAACGCCGCAGGTGGTGGAAGACGCGGTAGAAGAAGTACCCGAGGATGCCGAAGCCGAGGAGGGTCATCAGGTAGCGCACCGGGGCGTTGCCGTCCGGAAAGACCACCACCCACAGCGCGGTGCCGAGGAAATCGACGAAGGCGAGCGGCACCATGTACTTCCAGCAGGTGGTCATCAGCTGATCGACGCGGATGCGCGGCAAAGTCGCACGGATCCACATGATCAGAATGACGCCGAAGTAGGCCTTGGCGAAGAAGGTCACGAACTGGAGCAGGTTGTTCGCCACCGCGCTCCCGGTGTCGAACGGGATCTGCCAGCCGCCCAGGTAGAGGGTCACCATCACGGCGCTGATGACGTACAGATTTCCCCATTCCACCAGGAAGAAGAAGAGATAGCGCGCCCCGGTGTACTCGGTGACGAACCCGGCGACCAGCTCGGACTCCGCCTCGGGCAGATCGAACGGCGTCCGGTTCCCCTCCGCGAGCAGGGCGGTGAACAGCAGGAAGAAGGCGAGGAAGGTGAACGGGTTGTAGAAGATGAACCAGTCCCACGGCGCCCAGCCCTGAGCGCGCACGATGCCCTGCATGCTGAGCGTGCCGGTGATCAGGACGATCGGGAAGATCGACAGGGCGGCGGGAATCTCGTAGCTGACGATCTGCGCCGCCGAGCGGATGCCGCCGATCAGCGACCACTTGTTGTTCGATGCCCAGCCCGCCATCAGGATCCCGACCACCACCAGCGAGGTCACCGCCGTCAGGTACAGAATGCCGACGTTCAGATCGGCGACGATCAGGGCGCTGCTGAACGGGATCACCACGAACGCCGCGACGAAGCCCATGGTGACGATGTAGGGAGCCAGCTTGAACAGGCGCGGATCGGCCGCCTCCGGCACGATCTGCTCCTTCATCAGGAGCTTGATGCCGTCGGCCAGCCACTGCAGGCTGCCCTGCGGCCCGACCCGGTTGGGGCCGATGCGCGACTGGATGCGCGCCCAGACGCGGCGCTCGACGAAGGTGGTTACGCCCGCCACGGTGAGGACGAAGCCGAAGATGACGATCGCCGCCGCGACGACGATCCCGAGCGCGTAGACGAGTTGCGGATCGAGGCTGCCGAAGGTGCCCGCCGCGATCAGGCTGTCGAGGAATTCCTTCATTGTCCTTGCCACCGCCCCCGGCGCCGGGTCAGCGGTCGACCTCCGGGGCGACGATGTCCAGGCTGGCGATCACGGTCACCAGATCGGCGAGCATGAGCCCGCTGCTCACCTTCTCGATGATGCTCATGGCGGCAAAGGACCCGGTTCGCACCTTGCAGCGATACGGGAACTCCGTACCGTCGCTCACGGCGTACCATCCCATGTCCCCGCGCGCGCTCTCCACCCGCACGTAGGCATCGCCGGCCGGCGGCTTGAACTTGCGCGGCACCTTGGCGATCACCGGCCCGGCGGGCATCTGCTCGAAGCACTGACGGAGGATCTTGATGCTCTCCTGGATCTCCAGGAGACGCACCGCGTAACGGGCGAAGCTGTCGCCGACCACGCCGACCTCTCCGGTTCCCACCGGAACGTCGAATTCCAGCTCCGGATACACCGAGTAGGGCTCGTCGCGGCGCACGTCGTAGCGCACCCCCGAGGCGCGCAGGTTGGGACCGACGAGATTGTAGGCGATCGCCTCCTCGGCGCTGATCACGGCGACGTTGGCGCAGCGCTCGATGTAGATCTTGTTGGCGCTGATCAGGTCGTCGTACTCTTCGAGCATGGGCTCGAGCTTGTCGAGAAAGGCCAGGACCCTCTCGATGTACCCGGGGGGCAGGTCCCACGCCGTCCCGCCGATGCGCATGTAGTTGTAGGTCAGGCGCGAGCCGCACAGCTCCTCGAGCAAGTCGTTGACCACCTCGCGCTCGCGGAAGGCGTGGAAGAACGGGGTGATCGCCCCGATGTCGAGCACCATCGTGCCGACCGACAGAAGGTGGCTGGCGATGCGGTTCAGCTCCGCGGCGATGACCCGGCAGTACTCGCCGCGCTTCGGCACCTCGATTCCCGCCAGCCGCTCCGACACCATGGCCCAGCCCTGGTTGCAGAACATGGCAGCGACGTAGTCCACCCGGTCGGTGTACGGCATGAACCCGTGGTAGCCGACCTTCTCCGAGATCTTCTCGATCGAGCGATGCAGGTACCCGACGTCGGGAATCGCCTGGCGCATCACCTCGCCGTCGGCCTTGACCACGAAGCGCAGCACACCGTGCGTGCTCGGGTGCTGCGGCCCCATGTTGAGGGTCATCTCCTCGGTCTCGAGGCCGCTCTTGCCGATCTGTTCGACTTCGACTTCGAACCCCGCCAGACCCATGAAACTCCCCCTCGCCCTCGCCAGCCGCGGCTAGCGCAGCAGGCTTTCCCTTCGCGTGCTGATGCCGTGGTACTCCTCGGGCTCGACGTAGTCCTTGCGCAGCGGATGGCCGACCCAGTCCTCGGGCAGGAGCAGGCGGCGCAGATCCGGATGGCCGGTGAAGTCGACGCCGAGCAGGTCGTAGATCTCGCGCTCGTGCCAGTCCGCCGCCTTCCACACCGCCTCGACCGAGGGAACGCTCGGCGTGTCGCGCGGCACGCGCACCTTGAGCACGGTGAGCTGCCGCTGCGAGTACGAGTAGAGGTGGTAGACCACCTCGATGTGGCCCGCGTCCTTGTAGTCGACGCCGCTCAGACAGGACAGGCTGTCGAAACGCTGCTCCGGATCATCCCGCAACCACTGGCAGACGTCGCGGATGGCCGCCGCGTCGACGAGGACATACGGGTCCTTCGCCGCCAAATCGACGTCACCTACACGTTCGCCAAAGCGCCCCTTCAGGCGCTCGTGGATCGCCGCCGTGTCCATATGAGAAATCCGGAACCGTTCGTATCGGGTGGAGAAGATTGGATCGAATCGCCCTACGCCGTCGCCGTCGCCGGCTCGACCTTCCGCCGCACCAGCCAGTTTTCCGCCATCATCTTCTCTTGCAGCTTGAGAATGCCCTCCGTGAGCGCCTCGGGGCGCGGCGGGCAGCCGGGTACGTAAACATCGACCGGAATCACCTTGTCCACGCCGTCGCACACCGAATACGCCAGCTGGAACAAGCCCCCGCAGCTCGCGCACGCCCCCATCGCGATGGCGTACCGGGGCTCCGGCATCTGCTCGTACAGGACCTTCGTGCGCAGCGCCATCTTCATGGTCAACGTGCCCGCCACGACCATCAGGTCCGACTGTCGCGGCGACGCTCGCGGCGCCGCGCCGAAACGGTCGACGTCGGCGCGCGGGCCCTGCGTCTGCATGAGCTCGATCGCGCAGCAAGCCAGCCCGAAGAGCATCCACCACACCGACGACTTGCGCGTCCAGTTGAGGAAGGCGTCGGCCTTGGTCGTCAGAACCCACTCCGGGGAAGAGTTGATCAGCGACATTCGTCTCTCCGCTCGTCCCTCACGCCGCCTCGCGGATCTTGGGTGCATCCGCATCCGACGCCGGCACCTTCTTCAACCACTCGAGATCGCGCTTCACCCATACGTAGACGAGGCCGGCGAACAGAATGGCGAGGAAGATGGCAATCTCGGTGAAGGCGAAGAGCCCCTCGCCGCGCGACACCCAGCCGCGAAAGACGACCGTCACCGGGTACATGAACGCCACCTCGACGTCGAAGATGACGAAGATGAGCGCGACCAGATAGAAGCGGATGTTGAAGTTGATCCAGGCGTTCCCAGTCGGCGGCTCGCCGCACTCGTAAGTCGTCAGCTTCGACGGTTCCGGGTTGTTCGGACGCAAAAGCGCGCTCAGACCCGTCATCAAGGCGACGAGAACGGCTCCCAGAATCAGGAAAACGAGAACACTCGCGAATTGGAAATACATCGAATTTTGATGAAGTTTTCTCTCTTTCGGTCGCTAACACAGGCCCCAGACCGAGTCAAACGAGCCCTCGGCCGGCGACCTCACGAGCGGCGCGGGAAGCGACGGCGCAGGCGTTCCCGGTGCTCGCGGCTCAGTGGCAGAACGTTCAGCGTCCCGGTGATGTCGTTCATCGAGACGTAGACCTCGGTGCCGTACACCTCGGTCAGCGTCGAGTAGTTCATCACCTCGGCCGGCTTCCCCTCGCGGGCGACGCGTCCCTGCTGCAGCAGAACGACCCGATCGCAGTAGAGCGCCGCCAGATTGAGGTCGTGCGACACCGTGACGATGGTCAGCCCTTCGCGCCGCAGGTCGGCGAGCAGGTCGTAGATCTCGACCTGGTGGCGCAGGTCGAGAAAGGCGCTCGGCTCGTCGAGCAGCAGGACGGACGGCTCCTGGGCCAGGGCCCGGGCGAGGATGACGCGCTGCCTCTCGCCACCGCTCAGCTCGGTGATCGCCCGGCCGGCCAGGTGCGTCACCCCCGCCCGCTCCATGACGCGCCGCGCCGCTTCCAGGTCGTCGTCGCCCTCGAAGCCGAAGCCGCCGAGATGCGGCGTGCGCCCGAACAGAACGACCTCGGTGACGGAGAACGGGAAGTTGATCGCGGTCTCCTGCGGCACCACGGCCAGCAGCCGGCTGAGCTCGCGGCGCCGGTACGATTCGACCGGCCTGCCGTCGACCAGTACCCGCCCAGCCCACGCATGCGCGGTGCCGCTCATCAGACGCAGCAGAGACGACTTCCCCGACCCGTTGGGACCGATCAAGCCGAGGAACTCCCCCCGCTCCACCGCCAGCGACACGCCGTGAATCACCGCTTCGCGTCCGTAGCCGAACTCGACGGCGTCCAAATCGAGGCGCGTCTCAGTCAAAGCTCTTCTCCCCCTCCCGGCGCAGGAGATAGATGAAGAACGGCCCGCCGCACAGCGCCGTCACGACGCCGACCGGGAGCTCCGCCCCGCCCATGGCGCTGCGCGCCACGGTGTCGGCGAGCACCAGGAAGATTCCGCCGAGGAGCACCGACGCGGGCAGCAGGAGGCGATAGTCGGCGCCGAAGACGAGGCGCGCGACGTGCGGGACGATGAGGCCGACGAAACCGATCATTCCACTCACCGAGACCGCGGCGCCGACCAGGAAGGAGGAGACCACGAACGCCAGGCGCCGTGTGCGGGCGACGTCCACCCCGAGCTGCGCGGCCCCCTCCTCGCCGAGGCTGAGGGCGTTGAACTGGCGCGTCTGCCCGAGCAGCAACCCCACGCCGACGACCACGTACAGGGCGCTGGCGGCAACCAGCCCGTAGCTCTGCGTCGACAGGCTGCCCATGAGCCAGAAGAGGATGCCGTGCGCCTGGAAGAAGTCGGCCAGCGTGTTCACGAACATGATCAGCGCGCCGGTGAAGGCGTTGCACACTACGCCGGCGAGAAGAAACGTGTAGGGCTGCAGGCGCCCGCGCACGGTGCCCAGACGATACACCAGCAGCATGGCGCCGAGGGCGCCGAGGAACGCTCCGATCGGCGTCGAGACGATGGCGATGCCGCTCGTACCCACGACGACCATCGCCACCACACCGCCCAGGGCGGCGCCGCCCGAGACCCCGAGCACGTGCGGCTCGGCCAGCGGGTTGCGCAGCAGCGCCTGCAGCACCGCGCCCGCCGCCGAGAGTCCGCCTCCCACGACCGCGCCGAGCAGCGCCCGCGGCAGGCGGGCGCGGAACAGGATCGCGGCGTCGACGTTGTTCTCGGCACCTCCGAACAGCGCGTGCCCCAGATCGATGTGCACCGGTCCCACCAGCGCGCTGCCGAGCACGGTGCCGGCGAAAAGCACGGCCAGCGTCGCGACCACGCGCGTGAAGCGGGCCCGCGTCAGGTAGGGAGCGCCGACACTCACGATGCGCCCCCGGCAGCGGGCGACGGCGGCGCGTCCGGGAACCGCTCCGGATGAAGGAAGCGCGCGATCGTCTCCAGCGTCTGGGCCACGCGCGGCCCCGGCCTGAGGAGCTCCTTCGCGCCGTAGCCGTAGATCCGCCCGTTGCGCACGGCCGGGATGGTCGGAAAGTCCGCCCAGAAGGCGCGCCGCTCCCCGCCATTTTCCTCCGCTCCGGCGTCGATGATGACCTCCGGGGCGCGGCTGAGGACGAACTCGATACCGAGGCGCGGCCACTCCTCGCCCGTCTCGGCCGCGACGTTCGTCCCTCCCGCGAGCCGGATCAGCTCGTCCTGGTAGCTTCCCGCCCCGACGGCGACCAGAGGCCGCAGGCCGACCAGCATGAGAACCCGCGGCCGAGACACGTCCTGCAGCCGTGCCTCGACGCGCGCGACGTTCGCCTCGATGCGCTTCGCCAGGCGGTCGCCCTGCGCCGCGACGCCGACCGCGTCCGCCACCCGGCGAATCGCCGCACAGGTCGCCCCCACCCCTTCCGGATCGACGATCAGGACGCGCAACCCGAGATCCTCCAAGCTCTCCACCGGCGCGTGATTCGCCGGGCTCGGAACGCCGATCACCAGGTCGGGCCGGTGCTTCAGGATCAGCTCGACGTTGGGCGAGAGGAAGGTGCCGATACGGTCGATGCGCGCGACCTGTGGCGGGTAGTCACAGTACGTCGATACGCCCACGACTCGGTCCCCGACGCCAAGGGCGAAGAGGATCTCGGTGACCGAGGGGGCGAGCGACACGATGCGCTCGACCTCGGGGTGCTCACCGCGATCCTCGCCGCGCGCGATGGCGGGCCCCGCGACGACACAGACGAGCATCGCCACCGAGACGGCGAGCGAGACCGACGACTCCCGTTCGGGCCGCCGACCTCCGCACCTGCGCATGGAACGACTGTCTTTCATCCGGGTGGAGCCGATCGAAGGTGGTCGCTTGGCAGACGAAAGTCAAAGTTGCGCCCGCGGCACAAGGAGCGGAGCTCGCCGCGCTCGAAGCCTCGAGACACGAGCTTCGCGGGCGGCCGATTGACTGCGGGCGACCCCGCGTGATAGCCCCACCGACGCTGATGGGTTGAGGGAAGCCGGTGTGAAACCGGCACGGCCCCCGCCACTGTAACCGGAACGAAAGCGGCACGCTTGCCACTGTCTGCAAGATGGGAAGGCGCCGCCGGTAGGTAGCCGGAAGTCAGGAAACCTGGCCCGCCAGCGAGTTCTGAAGTCCTCCGGGGTGTGAGGACGGGGATCATGCTGGACGGTTCTCCCACTCATACCCGGGGCGCATCCGCGCCGCCGGGTTTTTTTTCGAGCTCGCGCGAGGCGAACGGCGCGGCGGGCCTCGGGTGCAGACGGCACCCGCTCTCGCTGTGCCTGACTGCGATCGCTCTGCTCCTCTGCGTGCCTGCGGTGGGCACGGCGGGTGGAGAGGAGGAG
The DNA here is from genome assembly GCA_963721115.1 of uncultured bacterium. GTDB lineage: Bacteria > Desulfobacterota > Binatia > HRBIN30 > CADEER01 > CAVRIA01. Next base: position 350,315 of record CAVRIA010000004.1, on the reverse strand, counting down.
GCCCCGGTGGCCACCATCGTCGTGACCGCGGAGCCGCCCGCGGCGACGGAGAGCCGCGCGCCGACCGCCTTCGCCACCGAGATCCCGGCCGAGCCGCACGCGGAGCAGGTCGAGACGGTGGCCGACGCGCTCTCCGAGAGCGTCGGCGTCCAGGTGCGCCGCTTCGGCGGACTCGGCGCCTTCAGCACCATCTCCATCCGCGGCTCGTCGTCCAACCAGGTGCAGCTCTACCTCGACGGCATTCCTCTCTCGCGCGCCCGCGACGAGACCGTCAATCTCTCCGACCTGCCGCTCGACAGCCTCGACCACATCGAGGTGTACCGGGGGACGGTGCCGGTCGGCTTCGGCAGTGGCGGCATCGGCGGCGTGGTGAACCTGGTGACCAAGCCACCGTCGGCGACCCCGACGACGGACGTCGGGGTGTCGTACGGCTCGTTCGACACGCGCAAGGTCATCGCCTCCCACAGTCGCCGTCTCGGCGGCGTCGACCTGCTCGGCTTCGTCACCTACCTGGGAAGCCAGGGCGACTTCGAGTTCCTCGACGACAACGGCACACCGCAGAACCCGCTCGACGACCGGCGCACCAAGCGCCAAAACAACGCCTTCGACTCCGTCGATGCCCTGCTCAAGGCGGGATACACGCTCGCGGGCGGACTGCGCATCGACCTGACCAGCGAGACCTTCTACAAGGACCAGGGGGTCCCGGGCATCGGCAGCTTCCAGTCGGCCACGGCCTCGCTGACCCAGTACCGCACTGTCGACTACCTGCGCTTCGAGCAGAACGGGCTGCTCGACGACAGCCTGGACGCCTCCGCCAGTCTGTTCGGCGTATTCGAGCGCCAGGAGTTCGTCGACCTCGGCAGCAACGGCCGTCCCACCGCCGACCTCGGCGGCATCCGCCAGAACCGGCAGGACGACACCACGCTCTTCGGCGCCGATACGACGCTGCGATCCTACCGCCTGCCGAAGCAGGTGCTGAGCGCCTTCACCGAGCTCTCGCACGAGACCTTCGCCGGCTCCAACGCCGCCGCCACGGACGCTCCTCGAAACGAGCCCGACCAGAAACGCTTGCACGCCGCCGCGGCGCTACAGGACGAGATCGATCCGTTCGCCGGCCGCCTGCTCGTCGTGCCGACGATTCGCTACGAGCACCTGCGCGACGACGTCAAAGCGACCCAGCCCGACTTCCCCGTCAACGGCACCTCCGGCACCGTCGACCACGACCTGTGGAGCCCCTCGATCGGCGCCGAGTGGCGACTCCTGTCGCCCCTCTCGCTGAAGGGGAACTTCGGCCGCTTCCAGCGCGCGCCGAGCTTCTCCGAGCTGTTCGGCAACCGCGGCACCGTGCGCGGCAACCCCGATCTTCGACCCGAGACCGGCCTCAACGGCGACATCGGTCTGGTGGCGAGCTGGAACGGCCCGCCGTGGCTCGACGCATTGCGCCTCGAGTACGCCTATTTCGCCAGCGACGTCGACGACGCCATCGTCCTCGTCCAGACCTCGCCGACCGTCTTCACGCCGCGCAACGTCGGCGGCGCCCGCATCCGGGGCCACGAGCTGGTGCTGCACGGGAGCCTGCTCCGCCACCTCGGACTCGATCTCAACTACACTCACCAGGACGCCGAGGACCAGAGCGACAGTCCTCTGCTGCGCGGCAAGCAGCTTCCCGGCCGGCCGCAGAACGAGCTCTACACTCGCCTCGAGCTGTTCGGCCCGCTGGGACGCCTGTTCTACGAATTCAACTTCGTCAGCGGCAACTTCACCGACGCGGCCAACTTCAACGAGGTTCCCAGCCGCGACGTCCACACCATCGGCTTCACGGCGCGCCCACGAGACTGGCTCGCCGTCACCTTCGAAGCGCGCAACGTCACGGACAATCAGATCAGCGACGTGGGAGGCTTCCCCCTCCCCGGCCGCTCCTTTTTCGGCACCGTGAAGGTTCACTTTTGACGCGCCGCACGCGGTCGTCCAACAGCAAAGGAGGAATCATGAACCGTATCCATCGTCGCCTCACCGCCCATCGCGGCAGCTCGCACCCGACGCTCGCCGTTCTACTCGGACTCGGACTCGCCCTCGCTCCCCTTCGCGCCCGGGCGCAGGCCTGCGTCGGTGACTGCAACGGCAACGGCGAGGTGACCATCGACGAGATCATCCTCGGCGTGAACATCGGGCTCGAGATCGTCCCGCTATCGGCCTGCCCGGCCTTCGACGGCGACGGCAGCGGAGACGTGAGCGTGGCGGAGCTCGTCACCGGCGTCGGCAACGGCCTGCAGGGATGCGCGGCACAGACCCTGGCCTTCGTCACGGCGACGGACTTCCAGACCGGCGGCTTCGCCACCGTGTCGCTGGACGCGCCGCGCGCGGTCGACCCGGTCACGCCGGCGCGCCAGCTCGGCAGCGATCCCGTGCCGCGCACCTTCGCCGGCGGCGTCTACGTGATCAACCGCAGCCCCGGCGACAATATCCAGGCTCTCGATCCCGGCAACGGCTTCGCCACGCGCTGGCAGTGCTCGACCGGCAACGGCTCCAATCCGCAGGACTTCGCCCTGCTCGACGCGGGCAAGGCCTACGTCACCCTGTTCTCCGAGCCCGACCTGTTGGTCGTCAACCCCTCGCCGTCACCCGACTGCCACGACTTCGTCACCGGCTCGATCGACCTGTCCGCGTATGCCGACAGCGACGGCGTCCCAGAGATGGATCAGATGGCGATCGTGAACGGCATTCTCTACGTATCGCTGCAGCGGCTCGATAACTTCGTTCCCACCGCCCCCGGTGCCATCGTCGCCGTCGACACCGCGACCGACCGGGTGGTGAATGAGTTCGATCTCGGCGCGGAGGACCCGTTCGGCAACACCAAGGGCCTCACCGTTCGCAACGGCGACTTGCTCGTCGGCGAGGTCGGCATGTTCGGCGTCAACGACGGCGGCATCGAGCGCATCGCTCTGCCCTCGGGCCAGTCGAAGGGCTTCGTCATCACCGAGGAGACCCTGGGCGGGGACATCAACGACTTCGCCGTCGTCTCCGACCACCTCGCCTACGCGATCGTCGCGCTGCCCGACTTCTCGACTTCGGTGGTCGCCTTCGATCCCGCCACCGGAACGGTGACGAGCACGCTGCTCTCGCACGGGGAGTTCTACTCGGACATCGAGCTGAACGACCGCGGCGAACTCTTCGTCGTCGACCGCACGTTCGCGAACCCCGGCTTGCGCATCTTCCGCGCCGCGGACGGAACGGAGCTGACAGCGAATCCGCTTCGCGTCGGCGACCTGCCCCCCTTCCAGCTCGTCTTTCTGAGGTGAGCGGCCGGTCATCGAGCAGCGAACCACTTCGATGCGGGGTCGCCCGCACGGCGAGAAGAGCGGGCCGCGACGCATCCTGCGCCGCGGCCCGCTCCCGCGCGACGACACGGCTCCTCGAATCCGCGACGCAACGCCTCAGCGGATGAGGCTCTCGGCCAACGCCCACTGGCCGAGATGGTACGTGACGATGATCGCCACGGGCGCCGCGGGGAACGGAGCGACGAAGCGGCTCCACGCAATCATCGTATCCGAACAGAGAAAGAGCACGGCGCCGATCGCGGCGCTCCAACGTCCGGAGGCGAGCGCCGAGGCGACCATGACGGCGATGACCAGCATGTAGACCATCACCGCCGGCCCGAAACCCGCCGCCGGAGGGAGCGCCGCGCAGGATGCGCACGGCAAACGGCGAGGTGGCGAGAAGCACGACCACGGACCAGACGAGCACCGCGCCGGACGGGGAAGCGAAGGCGACGACGTAGGCGAGGTGTCCCAGGAGAAAGGCCGACAGCCCGGCAATGAAGCGATCGTCCGGCAGCATGAGATACACGTCGCCGAGGAGCGACAGGGCGAGCGCCGCGATCAGCCACGGCGAAGGACCCGGCGAGGACGCCGCGTAGACCAGAAGAGCGGCGAGGGCGGCCGGCTTGGCGACGTGCTCGAGACGCCGCTGCTCCCGCGCCACCGCGAACCAGTCGACGGCGGCGAACACCCAGAACGCGAGCAGTGAGATCGATTCCACCGCGAAGCCCCCTTCCGGCTGCCGCTTATCAATCGCCCCGGCCGACGGCCAACGAATCGCCGACCCGCGAGGCCATCACCCGCCCGATCAGGGCGCGCCGTCGGCGCGGCGCGCGAGCTGGAACTGGTAGGCGATGAAGCCCCGAGCCTCGGGGACACCGAGCCCGGCCGGGAACCGGAACCGGCTGCGCCGCGCGACGTCCAACGCTGCACCGTCCAGATCGCGATCCCCCGAGGAACGGCGCACGCGTCGCTTCCTTCACCGTGCCGTCGGCATGGAGCGAAAACCACACGTCCACCGTCCCCTCCGCCCCCCGCGCCACCGCCCGGCGCGGATAGGCCGGCGACGGGCAGTGGACGCAGACCAGGCGCAGGTCGATGCCATTCCCGGAGCCGGAGCCGCTGCCGCCCCCCGTGCCACTGCCCCTCCCGGTTCCGGGCCCCTGCCCGTCGCCCCGGCCTTTGCCCTCTCCGCTGCCTGCGCCCGGGACGCCGCTCGTCGCTTCGGAGACGGCGTCGGCCGCAGTGGTCGCCGCATCCCGTTCTGGCTGCGACGCCACGGCGAGCGGCGCGGACGGCTTCCCCTTCCTCTCGACCGCGTGCGCGACGGCTTTCCTCGCGATCTTCCCGACCGGCTTGGCGGCAACTCTCCTGGCGCGACGAGGTCGCTGACGCACGGGCTTCGGCTCGGCCTCGCGCCGCGCCGGCTCGGCCACTGGACCGACCGCCGCTCGCGAACCGCCACCGAGCGCCGTTCCGGAGCCCCCGGAGTCGACCAACGAGACGCGCAGCAGCGGGGCGGCGCCTTCGGCGGGCAATCGCACATCCAGCAGAACCAGGACCAGGACCGCGTGCAGCCCCAGCGAGAGAACCAGGGCGACAGAAGCCGCCGCGCCCGTTCGGCTGCCCGAGTTCTCCATCGCGTCCCGTCGCCGCATTCGAATCCCCGGCCTCACGCGCGGAAGAGATCGCCGCCGGGGCTCGATTCGGCACCGACATCCGGCTTCTTCCCCGCGAAAGACCGCCCGCCGCAGCGGGCTTCACTGGTTCGATCGATCAGGCAGGTCTCCTGGCTCGGGGATCCATCTCCCCCGCCCCTTCCCGCCCCGGTCTCCCGGGACAGTGGCTCCGGCGGGCTCGTCCCCCCTCACAGTTGCGGGGCAGCGGGGGTTTCTCACCCCTCTTCCCTTTTCATCCCTGCGGGGAACCTGATCTCACAGAGCCTGTACCGGGAGCCCGGTGCGCAGTCAAGGCGCACAGGACACCCTTGTCGCGCGTGTAGTGGTAGCGGATCTGCTCCTCGTCGTAGCGATACGAGACGCCGACCGGGCACGCGTCGCGAACCGCGACCCAGGCGCGCCAGTGCTCGGGCACACGGGTCCCGGTCGCGGCGGCGGCGCGCAGCGCGGCCACGCAACGCACGTCGCAATCGTCGCAGGGGCTCGCCGGAGCCGGAGAGGGCCCGGCCGGTCCTTCGGCGTCGACGCAGACCACGGCGCGCCAGGCGATCCACGGGCCGTAGACGCGATGGATGCTGAGATGAGCCGGCGAGAGATAGGCGAGGCCCGCGACGTGGGCGAGTCGCTGCATGGCCACCAGCCGCGGCGGACCTTCGTGCGCCCAGCGCACCTCGTTGCACGGCGCCATCGACGCCACGGCCTTGCCGACACTCTCGACGACGTACGCGTCGAGCGGATGCTCGGCGTCCAGAAGCGCCGGGCGCGCCCGCAAGGCCGCGACGAACGGCGTCCACAAGGCGCGCGTGTTGCCGATCAGGATCGCCAGGGTATGCGGCGCGGCCGAAGTCGGGCAGGCGCAACGGCTCCTCGACCGATCGGTTGTACCAGTCGGCGCACAAGGGCTGGATCAGGTCGAGGCCCGCCGCCCGGCAACGCGCCGCGACCTCCGCGACGAGGGTTTCGACGTCGGCACGCATCTCATACCGCCGCGAGAGGCACGCGTCGCTCAATCGATGAGGCGGAGGTCGTTGCTCAGCTCGTTGCGATCGTCCGGCTGGATCGGGAAATGGCGGCTCAGCAGCTCGCCGCTCTTGCGAATGGCGCTCGCCAGCCCCTCCGCCGCGCGGCCGTGGCGCAGCCCGTCGACGGCCAGATCGCACACCGCCTGCCAGTCCGCCGGCGAAAGCCTGGCGGCAATGGCGTCGTCGCCGAGAACCCGCACCAGGCGCTCGTAGAGCGAGACGTAGATCACGATTCCCGTGCCGGCGGCGGTACCGCGCACGCGGTAGCGTTGAAACGCCGCCTCGGCGCCGCGCTCCACCTCCTCCCGCATCTCGCGCCGGCCGATGAACGGCAGGCGCAGCACGGGGAAGTACGACGCCAGCGCCGTCCCGGCGACGAAACCGAGCACGACGATCAGCAGCACGGGAACGAGGCCCAGACCGAGCGTATACACACTCGACCACGTTCCCTCCTCGACCCGGATCCCCTGCCGCAGAACCCAGGCGGCGGTCAGCGCGACTACCGCGACGACCAGGCCGAAGAGGTCTTCGCCGCGGTCGTAGCGACCCGACGCCGTCGCCACCACCGGAACGATCTCCCCGGCCGTGCCGCGCTCGGCCTCCTCGACGGCGGCGCGAACGACCCGCCGGTCCTGTTCGGAGAAAAGCTCGCTGGCGCGCTTCACGGTCTGCTCCTCACCACGACCCGGTCGCTCCGCCGCCGCCCGAGGATCCACCCCCGAACGCGCCGCCCCCGCGCGCCGAGGCGCGCAGCAGGAAGAAGAGCAGCGCGCCGAGTCCGATCAGAAGCGCCCAGCCCCAGCCCTTGCGACCGCTCTTGAACAGGGAGACGATCACGCCGATCGCCACGGCGAGGAACGCCAGGAACAGCGGCAGCGCCCACCACGGCGGCTTGGGCTTCGGCAGCTGCAGGCCGCGCGCCAAGGCGTTCATGCCGCGCACACCGGCGAGGATGCCCTGCGAGTAACTGTCGCGGCGGAACTCGGGGAGGATGAGATCGCTCATCACCTGCTGGGCCTGGAAGTTCGACGAGTGCCCCCAGGCGCCGCCGAGCTCGATGCGCGCCTTGCGGTCTTCGCGCGACACGAGCAGCAGCATCCCGTAATTGCGCCGCTCCGAGCCGATCCCCCACTGGTTGAAAAGCTCGAAGGCATAGCGCTCGATCGTGTACCCCGCCGCGTCGTGCGACATCAGCGACTTGATGGTCACGACGATCAGGGGAACCCGCTCTTCCTTCAGGAGAGCGCCCGCGACGTCGTCGATCTCCTTCCCCTCCGCCGCGCCGATCAGCCCGGCCTCGTCGACATAAAAGTGCCCCTTGGCGGGCTTTTCGGGGAACGTGACGGCGCCGGCTCGAATCGGAATCGCACTGACGGCCACCAGGAGCGCGCCCGCGGCGAGAAGAGTGCAAGAAGAGATCGGCGTTCGCATCTTCGTATGGCGTTCATATCCCTCTCGATGCACTGGTCAAGCGCTCGGCCGTCATTTCTTCGCGGCGGCAAGTCCGAAACGCGAGTTCGACGACGCGCCTCCGCCTTCTACAGCCGCGATTGTAAAACGCAGACCAGGCTGTTCTCCGCATCGAGCATTCGCTCAAACGGGAGCGTCCGTCTCTGGCTGGCACACAACCGGCACAACGCGTAACGAAACGGAAAGGAGGGCACGCATGTACAAACTACGTGTAATCACGGTGGCGGCCTTGTTCCTATGCGCATCGGCGTTCATGGCGCTGGCGGTCGAGCCGATGCAGAAGGCGGGCGACGCCGCGCAAGGTGCCGGGCACGCCATCAAAGGAGCGGCCGAGGCCACGGGACACGCCGTGAAGGATGGCGCCGAGGCGACCGGGCACTATGTCAAGGAAGGCGCCCAAGCGACCGGCCATGCCATCGAGAAAGGGGCGCAGGCGGCCGGTGACGCACTCGGAATCACGGGTCAGGGCGAGGACGTGTCAGCTGCCGAAGCCGCCCGCTACGAGAACGCGGAGAAGGCCGAGCACAAGATGATCGGAACGATCGCCAACGTCGACCACGACACGGGCCGCTTCGATCTGCTCACGAAGGAAGCGACCTTGAAGCTCAACTTCCCGTCCAACGCGGTTCGCAACCTGGACGACGGCGAGACGGCCACCGTCGAACTCGCCTACGTCAGGCTGCCGGTCAAGGAGAGCGAGACGTCGCAGAAAGCCCACGACGCCGTGGAAACGGGCGAGAGAACCGCGCACTGGAGGAAGGGAACCGTCGAGCACCTCAACCACCAGACGGGTGTCTTCGACCTGAGGAGCGGCTCCGGCACGACACAGGTGCACTTTCCTCCTTCGAAAATCGCCAGTCTAGCCGACGGCGATCAGATCGCCGTAGAGGTGGCCATCACGCAGCCGAATGGGGAGCCACACCGACACGGGTAAGAACCTGTAGCTTCGGCTCCCTTCATGCGACGCGGCGGGCGCTGGCCGTGACGGCCGGCACCCGCCGCTTTTCTTCAGCTCTCCTGCTCGAGCGGGTACGTCGACACGCCGACGCGGCGCCCGTCGGGGTCGCGGAGGTAGACCGTGTGATCGGTCTCCCCATCAAAGCATCCCCGCACCAGGGCTACGGCGCGAACGCGCCGCTTTTCTTCTTCGCCGGCGCGAAAGGCGACCAGGTCCAGCGCCCCGGCCGCTGGCAGCAGCTCGCCCTCGGCGCGCGCTTCGATCATGAGCACGGCGCCGTCCGATAGGCCGAGCCACACCGAGCGCGGGCGCGTATCGCGGACGATCTCCAGGCCGAACACCTCGCGGTAGAACGCCAGCGACGACTCGAGGTCGCCGGCGCGAAACGCCAGGTGGTGCACGCGCCCGGCCGGGGATCGCCCCTCCATCATCGCCGCCTCTTCAACCACCCGCTCGTCCCGCCGGCAAGAGAAATCGTCGACGCCGGCGCGCCACTTGAGTTTGGACGGCCTGGCTCGTTACAAAGGGGCTCTACAACCCAACCGATCGCGCCGGGCTCCGCGGAGCCGCGTCATCCGGCCATCGACAGAGAGGAAATCGGCATGGAAGCGCTCGAGGGAATTCGAGTCATCGAGATGGCCGGACTGGCCCCGGCACCGTACTGCGGTCTGATTCTCGCCGATTTCGGTGCCGACGTCGTGCGCGTCGACCGCATCGGCGCCGGCGCCATCGATCAGCTGGCGCGCGGCAAGCGCTCGATCGGCGTCAACCTCAAGAGCCCGGAGGGAGTGGACACCGTGCTGCGCCTGGTCGAGAAGGCGGACGTTCTCCTCGAGCCCTATCGGCCCGGGGTCATGGAGCGCCTCGGCCTCGGGCCCGACGTCGCCTGCGCCCGCAACTCGCGCCTCGTCTATGCGAGGTTGACGGGCTGGGGACAGAGCGGTCCCTATGCGAGCATGGCCGGGCACGACATCGACTACATCGCCATCTCCGGGGCGCTCTCCCTCATCGGGCGCAAGGGAGAGAAACCCCTGGCGCCGATCAACCTGCTCGGCGACTTCGCCGGCGGCGGCATGCTCTGCGCTCTCGGCATCGCGCTGGCGCTCTTCGAGCGCTCGCGTTCCGGCGCGGGACAGGTGATCGATGCCGCCATGGTCGACGGCGCCGCCCACCTCAGCTCCTTTCTGTACAAGTTCCGCTCGGCCGGCTTCTGGAGCGACGACCGCGGCACCAACATGCTCGACAGCGGGGCGCCGTTCTACGACACCTACCGGACGAAGGACGCTCGCTACGTGGCGGTCGGCGCCATCGAGCCGCAGTTCTACGCCGCCCTGCTGCGCGGACTCGGCATCGACGCCTCCACCATGCCGCACCAGCTCGACCGCTCCCAGTGGGAGGCGACGGCGCAGAAGTTCGCGCAGATCTTCGCCACCCGCACCCGCGACGAGTGGTGCGCCGTGTTCGACGGCACCGACGCCTGCGTCGCCCCCGTGCTCACCCTGGGCGAGGTGCAGGACCATCCGCATCCCAAGGCGCGCGAGCTGTTGATCCCCGACGCGCAGGGGAAGCTCGAGCCGGCACCGGCCCCGAGGCTCTCGCGCACGCCCGGCAAGGGCGGCCGGCCCATGCCGCAGGTGGGCGAGCACACCGCCGAGGTGCTGCGCGAGTACGGATTCGACGACCGGGAAGCGAGCCGCCTCCGGGAAGCCGGCGCGGTGGGCTGATTCTCTCGCCGCGGACTAGCCGCGTGCGCGGCGCACGTCTATCTTTGCCAGAAATCTTCACCGAGGAACGAGGCTAGATGGCAGAAAACGAAGCGAAGACGAGTCGAGCTCTGGCGACGATCAAGGAGTTGCTCGACGCGGGCAGGCCCCTCATCTACATCGAGTCTCCCGAGGAGTCCCGCGTCGACCAGCTCCTCGCCGAAGCCGCCACGCGGCTCTTCCCGAACCCCGTGCCGGTGTACACGTGGACCGCGACCGAAGGCATGCGCCGGGCCGACGGCTCCCCGGTGGAGGGCGAGACCGCGCCGGCGCGGGCCGCGCTCGACTTCATCGCCGCACACGAGGGAGCCGCGATCTTCAACCTCAAGGACTTCCATCAGCCGATGCAGGAATCCGGCGAGGTCCGACGCCGGCTGCGCGACCTGTACGCCTGCTGCTTCGACGTCGGCAAGTTCGTCTTCCTCACCTCCCCGATCCGCTACCTGCCCGAGGAGCTCACGCGCGATCTCGTCCTCGTGGAGCTTCCCCTGCCCGACTATACAGAGATGATCGACTTCCTGAACAGCGAAGCGGAGCGGCTGGCCGGGATCGGGGTGACACTCGATACGGACCCCGGCACCCTCGCGCAGCTCGCCCGCGCCCTGCAGGGGTTGACGACGAACGAAGCGCGGCACGCCCTTCGACGCGCCGTGGCGATCGAGCCGCGCATCGATCAGAGCTCCGTGCACTACTTGCTGGAGGAGAAGCACCAGCTGGTCAAGAAGAAGACCGGCGTCATCGAGTACATCCCCAATCCCGCCAACCTCGACGAGGTCGGCGGCTCGCCGATCTTGAAGAAGTGGCTGCTCGAGCGCCGCAGGCTGTTCGAAATGCGCGACGAGCTGAGCGCCGACATCGTTCCCAAGGGCGTTCTCCTGATGGGCATCTCGGGCTGCGGGAAGAGCCTCGCCATCAAGGCGATCTCGACCTGTTTCCATCTGCCGCTCTACCGCATCGACATGATCGAGATCTTCTCCGGACGCCACGGCAACCCCGAGGCCACCTTCGTCGGCGCCTGCCGTACGATGGAGGAGATGGCTCCCGCCGTCATGTGGTTCGACGAGATCGAGATGGGCATCACTTCCAAGAACGACGACGGAGCAGGCACCCTGGGCCGCATCTTCGCCTTCTTCCTCACCTGGATGCAGGAGAAGACGCGCGGGCTGTTCGTCGCCGCCACGGCCAACCGCATCGACCTGCTACCGGCCGAGATGATCCGCAAGGGACGTTTCGACGAGGTCTTCTTCGTCGATCTCCCGGGCGAGGAGGAACGCGTGGAGATCTGCAAAATCCACCTGCGCAAGCGCGGGATCGATCCCGAGCCGATGCAGGTGGAACGCCTCAAGCAGTTCACCCGCGGCTGGACGGGTGCCGAGATCGAGCAGTGCGTAGTGTCGTCCCTCACCCTTGCCAAGCTGGCCGACCGCGAGGTCACCGGCGACGACCTCCTCAACACGACGGCCAAGATCGTGCCCCTCTCCAGAACCATGAAGGAGCAGGTCGAGCACATCCGCGCCTGGGCGCTCGACCGCGCCGTCCGCACGGCGCCGCGCACCGGCGGCCCGACCTGATCGAACGGCGGCCGTCACGTCTTCGAGCGGCGCGAATCGCGGCGGGTAGGAGGACGCGGCTCCCCCAACCACGGTCGCAGGGAACCGACGAAGCCGCGATCGAAGGCGTTCCCCTTCGCTACGTAGCGCGCCGCCCCGAGCGCCAGGGCGCGCTGTCGATTCTCGACGTCGTCGTACTGGGTGATCACGACCACCGGCGGCGCCGACCCGTGCGCGTCTCCCTTCCTCTCGCGCAAACTCCTGAGGACCTCGAAGCCGTCGACCCCGGGCATGACGAGGTCCAGCAGGACGAGGTCCCAACCACCCCGCCCGAGGACCTCGAGCGCCTCGGCCCCGCCGGCCGCGTCCCCGACCTCGAAACCGGCATGGCGGAGACGCAAACCGAGAATGCGACGCACATCCTCGTTGTCGTCGACGATGAGGATACGTTTCGTCACCCCTACCCCCGGCCCTGAAGGCCCATTCCCCCCGATCTGGCCACCTTGCGCCGAACCGTCTCTCCGTGCGGCCTAAAGCAATTTGGATGCCCCCGACCATCATGCTGGGCTTCACCGGTTTTCGGCTGACAAAACTGCCTTCGTTGAACAAGATTGCACAGCTCTCGGGCTGATTTGGGCCCTCGAAAGGTGAATCGTGCGGGTTGGCCATCGGCCGCTCTCAGACCGGTCGTTCGGTCGAATCCTGCTGCGGAGACGTTTTTCGCGCCCCCTCGTAGCCACTCAGAAAAACTATTGTAAGAATTATACCGACGACTCTCGGCGGCGGGTGCCGGCCCCACCCTATCCCCGAATTTCAAAACACCGATAGCCGGCGGCACTCGCCACAGTCATGGCACAATCGTTGCGGACCTTTTTGCAGCGGAGGAAAGGCAGGAACGAAATGGTGAGCGAGGCGGACAAAATCGCATCCATCAACCCGGCGACGGAAGAGCTGCTCGCCACCTTTCAACCGTCGAGCGCCCATGAGGTCGAGGCCGTATGCGCTCGCGCGGCCGATGCGTTCCGCAGCTGGCGAACGGTCTCGTTCGGCGAGAGGGCGGAGCGGATGAGAAACGTCGCCGCCTATCTGCGCTGCCACCGGCCGGATTTGGCGCGGCTGATCACGGCGGAGATGGGCAAGCCGATCGCGGAGTCGGAAGCGGAGATCGAGAAGTGCGCCTGGGTCTGCGACTACTACGCCGAGCACGCGTCGGCGTTTCTGGCCGCCCGCTCGTACCCGTCGGCGGCGACCGAGAGCTACGTGAGCTTCACCCCGCTCGGCGCCGTGCTCGCCATCATGCCGTGGAACTTCCCCTTCTGGCAGCTGATGCGCTTCGCCGCCCCGGCTCTGATGGCCGGGAACGTCGGCATTCTCAAGCACGCCTCGAACGTCCCCCAATGCGCTCTGGCCGCTGAGGAGATGTTTCGCGCCAGCGGGTTTCCGGCCGGTGTCTTTCAAGCCCTCCTTCTCTCGGCTGCGGAGACGCAGAAACTGCTCGACGACCCGCGCGTCGCCGCGGTCACACTGACGGGAAGCGAGCGCGCCGGATCGCAGGTCGCCGAGGCGGCGGGCCGCCGGATCAAGAAGTCGGTCCTCGAGCTCGGCGGTTCCGACGCGTTCATCGTCCTCGAGGATGCCGACGTCGACACCGCCGCCCGGATCGGCGTGCGCGCACGCTTCCAGAACACCGGCCAGAGCTGTATCGCCGCCAAGCGCTTCATCGTCGTCGACGCCGTTTTCGAACCGTTTCGCGACCGCTTCGTCGAGGAAGTCCGCAAGCTGCGCGCCGGCGATCCCGCCGACCGGAAGACGACCATCGGCCCGCTGGCGCGGGACGACCTGCGCAACACGCTGGAGCGGCAGCTACAAAGCTCGGTGGCCGACGGCGCCGAGGTCCTGGTCGGCGGAGAACGGCGCAGCGGACGCGGCTACTATTTCGACCCGACGGTGGTCACCGGCGTCGAACGGGGCATGTCCCTGGCCCGCGAGGAAGTGTTCGGGCCCGTCGCGCCTCTCATGCGAGTGCGCGACGTGCGCGACGCGGTCGAGGTAGCCAACGACTCGAGCTTCGGCCTCGGTTGCAGCCTGTGGACGCGCGACCTGCCGCACGCGCACGGCCTGGCGAACGAGATCGAAGCCGGCCTCGTCTTCGTCAACGGCATGGTCGCCTCCGATCCGCGCCTGCCCTTCGGCGGGGTCAAGCGGTCGGGATACGGCCGCGAGTTGTCGGACTACGGCATTCGCGAGTTCGTCAACGTCCAGAGTGTATGGATCGGACCGCCGAGGGAATGAGCAGCGCCCGGGTCGATTGTGTATACTCTTTCGGGTGGTAGCTTGATTCCCGTCTTCATGGAGTCGCTCGAACCCTGAAGGCGCAACGAGGAGTTTCCGATGGCCGATGAACGGATCAGTTCCGAAACCCCCGCCAAGACGTCGAGCGGCATGGACCTGTTTCGGATTGCAGGTATCCAGATCTCGATCGACTACTCCTGGCTGGTGATCTTCGCGCTCGTCCTGTGGAGTCTCTCCGCCGGATACTTTCCGCACCAGTACCCGGGCTACGGCTGGGGGATGTACCTGGCGGTCGGGCTCGTCGCCACGCTGCTCTTCTTCGCCTCCGTTCTCATCCACGAGCTGTCGCACGCCACCGTCGGCAACGCGATGGGCGAGGAGGTCCGCAAGATCAGCCTGTTCATCTTCGGCGGTATGGCCCACCTCTCCGGCGAGCCGAAGAGCCCCAAAGCGGAGTTTCGCATCGCCGCGGTCGGTCCTCTGACCAGCATCGCCCTCGGCGGGGTGTTCTGGCTGATTCAGCGCGGCTGCGCCGCCGTCGGCGTCGGCGAGCTCTGGGTCGCCACCTTCGGGTACCTGGCGCTCATCAACGTCGCCCTCGCCGTCTTCAATCTCCTCCCCGGTTTTCCGCTCGACGGCGGCCGGCTGCTGCGCGCCTACTTCTGGCGCCAGTCCGGCAGTCTGCAGAAGGCAACCGCGCGCGCGGCGGACTGGGGCAAGGGCATCGCCATCGGCCTGATGCTTCTCGGCGGCCTCGAGATCTTCGGCGGCGCGCTGGTGGGCGGGCTGTGGCTCATCTTCATCGGCATGTTCCTGCGCGGCGCCGCGCAGGCCAGCTACTACGGCGTCGTGGTCGAGCACGCGCTCGGAAGGACGCACGTCCGCGACATCATGGTGAGAGAACCGAACACGATCGACGCCGACGCCACGGTAGCCGAGGCGGTAGAGAATCACTTCCTGCGCGACGGCTACGGAGGCTTCCCGGTCACCCGCGACGGCCGGGTCAGCGGCATCGTCTCCCTCTCCATGATCCGTCACTGCCCGGCGGAGGAACGCGCCACGAAACGAGTCGGCGAGGTCATGCATCCGCTCGACGATACCGTTCGCATCCCGCCGACGGCGACGGTCTCGGAGGCGCTGCGGCGCATGGTCGAAGCCGACATGGGACGCCTCTTGGTCATGGACGACGGGCAGTTCCTCGGCCTCATCACGCGCACCGGGATCACCCGCTACGTGCAGCTGAAGACGCAACTGGAGGCGTCGCACTGAGACGGCTCCTCCCGCCCGCTGCCTTGTCGCGATCGGACATCCCAGCCGCCACGCTCGATGATCGGCCGGCGCGCCGCGCGGAAGTCCGGCAGAGCGGAGAGCGACCGGAGCTTGTCGCGTCCGGTCCTCTTGGCTACCTTGCGGCGGCGTGAGATTGCACGGTGGCGACACGAGCGGAGGATGGCGGACAGTTCGGGCGCGCCCTGCTCTGTCTCCGATAGCGGGTCGGCAGTCATGGCACGTTCCCTGTCCGAGCTTTCGATCGAAGAGATCCGGGAGAGGTTCACGCGCTCCGACCAGTTGGTCACGCCCCAGCTGCTCAACAAGCTGAAGCGCGATCCGCGCCAGGGCGTTCGGCAGATCTACGAGGTCCTCAAGAAGCGACACGGGAAGGAGCGCGCGGAGCGGCTGCGCCTCGACGCCATGCTGAACTTCGAGCGCGTTCTGTGGAAGTCGGGGGTTCAGCACGTCGCCGGGGTCGATGAAGCCGGCACCGGGCCGCTGGCCGGCCCGGTGGTGGCGGCCGCCGTGGTCTTTCCGCCCGGCACCGAGGTTCCGGGCATCGACGACTCGAAGCGCTTGGACGCCGGGCAGCGCGCCGCCGCCGAGGTGCGCATCCGCGCCGCGGCGGCGGGAATCGGCATCGGGCTCGCCGACGTCGGCGAGATCGACCGCCTCAACGTCTTCCAGGCGTCGCTGCTGGCCATGCAGAGAGCCCTGCAGGCTCTGCCGATGCGCCCCCAACACGTCCTGGTCGACGCCCGCGTCGTCCCCGGTCTCGACGTGCCGCAGAACGCCTTCAACAAGGGCGACGGCATCGACTTCTCGATCGCTGCGGCGTCCATCATCGCCAAGACCCATCGCGACCGCCTCATGACCGAGCTGGCGCGCAGCTACCCCGACTACGGCTTCGATCGTCACAAGGGCTACGGCACCGCCGAGCATCAGGAGGCCATCCGGCGCTGCGGTCCCTCGCCGGTTCACCGGCTGTCCTTCGATTTCATTCGCGAGATCTGCGGAGAGTACGGTCAGCTGTTCTACGAACTGAAGCACGACCTGGCGATGGCCGATTCCGCCGACGGACTGAAGCGCTTCGAGTTGCGCTTCTCCGCCGCGCTGGGACGGCTGGCCGACAACGAGCAACGCAAGCTGCGACTGATGCTTTCGCGGCGCTGGAAAACCGTGTGAGCTCGCATTTCTCCTTCTGCAGGATCTACACTTCTCTCACGCGACGGGTTACCATCGCGTGACTGACGCCGAGAAGCTTTGGCGGCGCGCTACCCGGAAAGGACCGATCATGCAACCCGAGCACATTCTCGTGGCCGTCGACGACTCGGATTCGTCTCGGCGGAGTCTTCGCTACGTCGCCAACATCGCTGCCAGGTGTACCGAATTCCACCTCGTTCTCTGTCACGTTCTTCCTCCGCTGCCGCCCGGGCTGCTCGAGTTTCGGGGCGCTGAGGACCCGAACGAGGAACGAGCCATGGACAAGCAGCAGGAAGCGGCGCAGGCGCGCTGGCTGAAGCAGCACAGCGAGCCCGCCGCCGAGCTCTTGAGCCGGGCCGCCGAGACGCTTCGCGAAGCCGGTGTTCCGGCCGGACGAATCGAGACCCGGCTCATCAAGCCGGTCGATCATCACGGTAAGCTCATCACCAGCATTCTCGATCAGGCCAAGGAGGACGGCTGCCGCACCATCGTCGTCGGGCGCGCGTCGTTTTCCTGGGTGCGAGAGCTCCTGCAGAGTCATCTATGCAACGAGCTCGTCCGCCAAGCGCCCGGCTTCACCACCTGGGTCGTCGAGTAGCGCCCTCTCGATCGTCGCAGATCGACGCGACCTCACGGTTCGGGCGCGGCCGTGGATCTCCTCGCCCTGCAGCATCGCCTACCCCTCGTACGTGCGAACCAAATCCTGCCGAGATGCGCGGCGCGAACGCGATTCGCTTGAGCCTCCCAGGCCCCTCCGCTATGGATGGGCGATTCTTCGGGAGGAGGGAACACACACTCATGGGTTCACCCAAGTCACAGAACATCGTCTGGCACGCGGGAACGGTCACACGCGCGGACCGCGAGTCTCTCGGCGGACACAAGGGCTGCACCATCTGGATGACCGGACTCTCCGGTTCGGGAAAATCGACGCTCGCCGTCGCACTGGAAAAAGAGCTGTGGAACCGCGGCGTGCGCGCCTACGTGCTCGACGGCGACAACATTCGACACGGTCTCAACCACGACCTCGGTTTCTCGCCCGAGGATCGCACCGAGAACATCCGGCGGATCGGCGAGGTGGCCAAGCTCTTCACCGACGCCGGGATCGTCAACGTCACGGCCTTCATCTCCCCCTACCGGGCCGACCGGGACAAGGTTCGCGCCATCATGAGCGACGGCGACTTCATCGAGGTCTTCGTCGATTGCGCGCTGGAGATCTGCGAGCAGCGAGATCCAAAGGGACTCTACAAGAAGGCCCGCGCCGGACAGATCCCGGAGTTCACCGGCATCTCGGCACCCTACGAATCCCCGCTCGCAGCCGAGATCGCGCTGGACACCGGCAAGCAATCCGAACAGGACAGCTTGGCGGAGATCGTCAGCTACCTGGAAGAGCACGACTACATCAAATCTGCCTGATCGATCTGCAACGGTTCTCGCAGAAGCGCGAGACCTAGACCGCCGGCAGGCCTTCGACCTGGCCTGCATCTCAGGACCCCTGGGTGCGCGCCCGGATGGTGCACTTCCTGCTTACCGTTCCACCAATGCCAACGAGGGATTTGAAACCTTCGTGGTTCCCTGGTGGGATGGGCTGGAAGGGCACCTTCCGGGCGCGCAGTGCCCCCCGCGCGCCTCTCGGCCCCCCCGAGCGCCCATCTCACCACCCCTTCCTCTCTACCCTGCAGCACTACTACGAGTGGGCCGTGCGCACGCACGTCCTCGATTGTCTCTACGGATTGTGCCTGATCGCCATCGTCGCCCTGGCCGTCTACATCTGGGCCAATCGCTGAACGGCACGGACAAGCCTTTCAGCTCCCGTTCGCCAGCTCGATCTCGGCCGCCATCGGGCGATGCCCGCGCCCCAGCAACTGAAAGATCCACGCCAACCGGTACTTCCGGCGCACCAGGCGGAGGATCTCGGTCACCCGTGCGGGATCTTCGATCGGTGTGGCTCGCGCCGCCAGGGGACCGGAGCCGAAGTCGACCGTGACGGCTGCTTCGCGCAGCAGGTTGCGATACCAGTGCGCCGCCGCCGGGCTGGAGTGCTGCACGTAGATGCTGGCCGGCCCCGCGGCGACGAACCAGATCGTAACGGTGCGCGGCCGGCCGGTCTTGCGCCCTATGGTCGTCAGGCGGACCGTCCGTCTAGCGGCGACGGCAGCCAGGTCCATCGGATGGCCGCGTCCCGTCACTCGAGTCCGCTCATGCGTTGAAGGCGCGCACGATCTCCCGCCAGCGGCCGTCGTCCTGACCCGGCACGAACGGGCGATAGAAGGCCAGGCGGTCGAGGATCCCGTCGTACTTCTTCTTCAACTTCCCCACGATCTCGTCGTACGTGCCGGTCACCGCGTACACGTCCAGCATATCGTCCGTGATCTCGTCGGCCATGCCCGCCCAGTCGCCCCTCGCCGCCTTCTCGTTGAGGCGCAAGCAGGCATCCCCCCAACCATGGATGTCGAGCACGCCCCTGTAGGTCCGCGTCGAGGCGTAGAACGCGATCTGTTGGCGCACCGCTCCACGCGCGGCTTCGATCTCACCGTCGTTTGCGCCGGTGATGACGAACGCCGTCGTCGACATGGCGATGTCGGAGGGCTGGCGACCGGCCCTGCCCGCCCCGGCCGCGACGTTGGGCAGAACCTTCTCGCGCAGGTATTCGATCGAATGGAACGGATGAATGTGGAACCCGTCGCACAGCTCCCCGGCCAGACGGCAGATGTATTCGTTTACACCGGCGATGTAGACGGGAATGTGCGGGTGCTCGATGGGGCCGGGATTGAAGAACGGCGTCATCAGGGTGAAGTTGTAGAAGCGTCCCTGGAAGCTCGGGCGGGTACCGTTCTGCCAGCAGTCCCAGATCCCCCGCATCATGAGGATCATCTCGCGCAGCTTGGGCCCCGGATGCTCCCAGGGCACGCCGAAGCGGCGTTCGTTGTGTCCCTTCACCTGTGTGCCGAGACCGAGGATGAATCGGCCTCTCGACAACGCCTGCAGGTCCCAGGCGATCTCTGCGAGCACCATCGGACTGCGCGGGAACGCGACGGCGATCGCCGTGCCCAGCTTGATCCGCGTCGTGTGCTCGGCCGCCAGAACCAGAGGGAAGAACGGGTCGTGGCTGGTTTCCACCGTCCACAGCGCATCGAATCCGATCTCCTCGACCGCCCGGGCTACGCCGGGCACGTCGCCGAGAGCGCTGGCCATCATGCCGGTATCGAGCTTCACGGTTTTGGTCTCCTGCGCCGGATGGCGCGTCGCACGCTCGGTCCACAAGCGGGACGCGGTCTTCGAACGGGGTCAGGAACGTGGTCAGGGCGATCTATTCGTCGCGCAGGAAGGGCGTCCATTCCTTTCCGGTGTCGGGCTGCCAGGGATCATGCTCCGTGATGTCCCATTCGTTGCTCGAGTCACCGTTGAACTTCTTCAGATTCCGCCGATCCTTCGTATCGTTCTCGAGCTGCGGGAAGTAGTTCTCTCCGCGAGCTTCCTTGTCCTCGGGCGCTTGCTCCTCCGGCTCCTCGGATTCCCAGCGCTCCTCTTCGTCTTCCGGACTCAGTCCGTGCGTCGGTGCGTTTCGCTTGAGACGACGCCCAAAGAGCGCGGCACAGCGCTCGACCCAGGCGGGCTCGGTATCCAACCTACGTGCCACCTTGATGGGGTCCGGACTGGCCACCCCCGGCTGGCTGACGATGTGGTCGAGCTCGCTCAAAACTTCCGTACAGGGAATTCGACGCGCCAGCACCGGCGATGATAGCGCCAGCACTGCCAGCGGGAAGAACAAACAGACGATCCGGGAGCGTGACATCGAGGATCCAGAGTAGCGCCGGCAAATACCAATCGCAATCGCAAAACCCAAGGCTCCGGCCCGGAATGCGAACGGCGGCCGCCTGCTGCGTCTGCATCCGGCAGCCTGAGTTCCGGAGGCGCGATTCCGAGCCCCTGGCAAGCGCGCGGGGAAAGAGGCGGGACGACCGCGGGCGGCTACCTTCCGCGGTAGCGCAACGGAGAGCGATTCGAAGCAGAGAAGCGAGAGGGCCGGGGCACGCCCCGACCCTCGTCACCGTTGAAACCTGCTCAGTTCGGCATCTCGATCTTGCCGCGCCGGGCCGCCTGATAGTGGTTGGCGCAGAAGCCCTTCGCGACGTAGGCTCGACCGCAGCCCTTCACGGAGCAGACGCGCTTCGGAGGCGGCAGATCCGCCTTCGGACGCTTCCACCCCTTCAGGGTATCGGTGGTCACGTCCAGCCCCTCGTTGAGAAGGGCAATGACGACCTCGGTCTTCGAGGCGCCGAGCGCCTTGGCGACGCGCTGTATGGCATCGCTGACATGGCTCGGGATCTTCACGTTCATCAGCTTGCTGGTACTCTTGTCGCGTCGCCGAAGGTCCGTGAGACGTAGGTCTGAACGCATTGGTTGTTCCTCCTCTCAAACCATCCGCCGGGAATGGGGGTCACCCAGATGCGAAGCCCATGGCGGTTTGTTCCAAAGCTTTCTCCACTCGCCGATTTCGTGAACTATAAACGAAACCGCAGTGTTGTCAAATGTGCCTGCGGACAGGTGGACGGTATCTGCACGATTACCGCGGCGCGCGGCGATGGCAAATGTGTCCATCCGGAGCACTCGGGCGGAGGTCGAACGCACGGCCGGGCGGCTTGACGGGATTGAACGGCAACCGCCGGTGTGGGACTAACAGGATCGCATGCTGTCGACGTGCGACCGCGGACGCGGTACGAGTCCCTTCCTGGTGATTGCCCCGCACGGCGGGCGCCGCTCTACCGGGAAGGCGCTTCCCCCTGGACGCCCGGCGCGTGTGAACGATCTGCACACGGCCGACCTCGCTCTCGATCTGGCCGATCGGCTGAAGGCCTCCTGGGTCATCAATCGCGAGCTCGACCGCAACGAGCTCGATCTCAATCGCATTTCGCAGGTTACGCGGCACGCGCCATGGTTTCTCGAAATCATCGGCGATTTGCTGCACGCGATTCTCGACCGCCACCCGGCGGCGGAGGTCCTCTTCATCCACGGCTGGAATGTCATCCAGGCAAGATGCGACATCGGTATCGGAGCCACGCTGTCCGACGAAGAGGCCAGTGGCGCGCACGCGCCCGCCCTGAGCGTCTCGCCTCGCTATGTCCATCAACGCCTGCGCCGCCTCCGACACCTTTGCGAGAGCGCGGGAATCCGCGCCACCTACGGATTGCGCTATCCCGCCGCCCATCCCAACAACCTCCTTCAGGTGTTCCGCCGCGCGGCGCGCGCCCCCTCGTCCGAAGCGGCGGCGCGACTCACTGCGTGGGCCGCGGCGGATCGAGTCCACGCCGTCCAGCTCGAGCTCGGCGTGCCGGTGCGCTGGCCCGGCCTTTGCCGCGAACGCTTCGCCGACGTCATCGAGAACGCCTTCGTCCCCACTCCGCTCGACCCCACCCCACCCGCCGACGCTTTCGCCCAACCCACTACGCGCGAACTGACCCCGCCGGTCACCATGCAGGTCTACGATCCACGTTGCCGGATGGGACTGGTGGCGCGACTCCTCGCTGCCCCGGACGGCAGCGGCGTCGGCGCCCGGCTGCTGGTGCTGCCCGATTCTCAGCGCGCCGCTCTATTCACGGGGGAGGACCGATCGACACATCGCGCCGCATACGAGATTGCCACGTTTTGTCCAGACTCGAACGGCGTGCGCTTCCGTTTTTCCGGCTCCTTGCTCGAGGTCGACGACGCCCGCCGCTACCTCGACCTCGAGGACGCCTTCGCCGCTTCGCGGCTGATTCGAGCCGAGATCGACCTCAGCTTCCGCCCCAGCGCGCTGCCGGATTACGGACACATCGAAGGACGGGTCGTCGTCGAAGGCCGTGCGGCTCACTTCGACACACATGGATTCGTCGAGCGCGTCTCCCTACCCCGCTCTCCCGGCCCCTCCGGTTCGCGCGTCGACCTGGCGGCCGCTTTCGGCCCGGATCTCGCCCTGCGCTGGCGCGGCCGCCCGGGGGGCACGGGTTCAGCGGCAAAGAGCAGCGGTGTGGCCGCGGTCATCGTGTCTCTCCACGACGACGGCTGTACTCCGCGGGGTTTCGAGCTCGCCCTCGACAGCGGTGCTCGAGCGGTTGGCGAGCCGATCAGCGCAATGCCGATCCGGCAACCCGGTGCGGCAGGCGGGACGACGCACGTGACCCTCGGCACCGCGCGCTTCGCCTGCAGCTCGGGACGCATCGGCTTCGGCCTCTACGAGTACGCGCGCGCCATCGCCGCGCCGCCTCGATGAAGAGGAGTTTCCCGGGGCGGCGGTGCGCCCGCGCCCGACGCCGCTAGGCCTCGGCGGGCACTTCCTCCGGCGCGTCCAGCACCACCTGAGCGACCAGCTCGCGGTTCCATGTGGCATCGCCGAAGGTCACTTCGGACCCCTTGGCGCGCTTGAAATAAAGGTGCATGTCGTGCTCCCAGGTGAAGCCGATCCCGCCATGGATCTGAATGCCCTCGGCCGCGGTGTAACGGTACGCGTCGGAGCAATAGGCCTTCGCCATGCAAGCGGCCAGGTGCGCTTCGGCGACGTCGTTCGCGACCGCCCACGCCGCGTAGTAGGTCGCCGACTTGGCGCTCTCCACCTGCACCATCATGTTCGCGCACTTGTGTTGGATCGCTTGGAAGCTGCCGATGGGCCTGCCGAACTGTTCGCGCACCTTGGCGTAATCCACGCTCATTTCGAGCACCTTCTGGGCGCCACCGCACATCTCGGCACACAGCGCGACCTTGGCGCGATCGACGATCCGATCGAGCAGCGGCCACCCCTGCCCCACCTCGCCGAGCACGCCGTCGGCGCCGACCGTCGCGCCGTCGAGCTGGACCTCGCACAGCTTGCGGGTCTGGTCCATCGTCTTCAGGACCCGCGTCGAGACCCCCTTGCCCTTGGCATCGACGATCAGCAGGGTCACGCCGTCCGTGCCGCTACCGCCGGTGCGCACGGGAACGATCAGGATGTCGGCATTGTGCGCGTCGTGGACGAAGAGCTTGATGCCGGTCAGGTTGAAGCCACCGCCGGAGCTCTTGGCGGCGATCTGGATTCCCTCCGCGTCCCAGCGCCCGCTCTCCTCGACCTGAGCCAGCGTCGCCTTGGTCTTCCCGGCGGCGAGATCGGGCAGAAAGCGCTTCTTCTGCTCGGCGCTACCTCCCAGATCGATGGCGATGCCGCCGAGGATGACCGACGCGAAAAACGGGCCCGGCATGACCATCCGTCCCATCTCCTCCAGCACGACCACCAGGTCGACCATGTTGAGCCCAGCACCACCGTACTCCTCGGGAACGATCAGGCCGGTCCAACCGAGCTCGGCCATCTTTTTCCACTGTTCCTCGGAATAGCCGCGCTCGTCGTCCATCATCTGGCGCACGTACGTCATCGGGCACTCGCCCTCGAGAAACTCCCGCGCGCTCTGGCGCAGCATCTCCTGCTCTTCGCTGAATCCGAAATCCATGCTTCGCTTCCTCCTGCCTGAGTCGTGCGGTCGGCCCCGGTTCTCTACCTCTTTCATCACCCCGCCGCCATCCGCCGCTCTCTAGAGTCGTCTCGGCGAGACAAGACGCCGTTTCGGCCGATTCCGTATCGAAATTTCACGCGGCGGGCTGCGCCGAGGGCGGGCCGATTCGATCGCGAGGTGGCCCCCGCGGACGCGGACGATGCGCGCCGCTACCATACGCCGTTTGCGATTGTCAACGCACGTCCGGACGGATCGCCGGGTGAATCAACCGACGAGATCGACGCCGACGGCGTCGGACAGACCGATGGCGGTGAGCAAGCGCGCCTTGACGCCGACGGCGGCCTTCTCCCACCCGAGCGCCGTCTTCGGCACGGTGATGCGCCCGCCCGCGATCATGTCGTGTCCGCCGGCGTGATCGCTGCCGAGGACCTTCTGCAGAATCTGTCCGGCGTTCACATCGCGGTTCGTGGTGCGCAGCGAGACATAGAGCGCGTCGCCGTAATGTCCGATCGCCGCCGCCCACTCGACCTGGTCGAGCCGCAGCAGAAAGTCGGCCATCTCGGCGACCATGTCCGGATAGCGGACCTCGCCGAGCACGGAGATGATCGCCTTGTCGTAGATCACCGCCTCTTCGATGGTCGCCAGGAAGCCGCGGAAGTACTCGCGCGGCACGCGCGCATTCTCGATCTTCGACAGCCGGCGCTTGTTCGCGTGCGGATAGAGGAAATGCGTCGCCGCCATGTCCGGCGCGCCCGCCTCGCGGCCGAGGTCCTGCGTCTCCGACATGATGCCGTAAAAGAGCGCCGTGGCGATCTTCGTCTCGACCGTCAGCCGCGCGTCCATCAGGTACTCGGTGAGAATCGTCGAGGTGGCGCCGTAGCCCTCGCGCAGGTCGACGAAGCCGAGGCGGTCGACGGCGATGCAGGGGGGATGGTGGTCGATCACGATCGCCGGCTCGGCCTTCCTTGGAAACGAATTGTTCCTCCGCCCGGGCTGCGTATCGACGAGCGCGACGATCGAGGACGGATCGGCGAGCGGCAGCTCGGAGACGGGCACCAGGGGAATGTTCAGATAGCGAACCATCGCTCGGTTCTCGGCCCGGCCGATCACCCCTCCGAGACCGATCGCCGCGTCTTTTCCCAGCAGCTCGCGGGCGATGTACCGAAGCGTGGCGGCGCTGGCCAGCGCATCGGGGTCGGGGTTGTCGTGCGGAAGGACGATGAAGGGTCCGGGACGGGAGATCACTTCCAGCAGAGAAGGCGGAACCCCCTTGGCGGCTCCATTCCCCATGTGGCCATACTAGGGGGCCGGGGGCGCGCTGTCCATGCGCGGGACGCTCGTCACGAATGCGCCCCGGGGCGGCTCTCGCATTGCCGGCCCGGGTTCTCGTGCGATAGTGGTTCCGCATGGACACGGGTCGCAGCCCCCGCCAGCGCTTCACCGATCTGGCCGCCCTGCCGGACGACAGGATCGACCTCGCCGAGGCGGCGCTCCTGATCGCCGCCGAAGCGTATCCCACCCTCGACCTGCCCGCGTACCTGGGACGACTGGACAGCCTGGCCAGCGGCGCACGCGACGCGGTGGCAGACGCCGGATCGGGCGAGCAGCGCGCTCGGCGGTTGCTGCACTACCTTTCCGTCGAGCAGAAGTTCACCGGCAACCGGAACGATTACTACGATCCCCGTAACAGCTTCCTCAACGACGTGCTGGACAGGCGCACCGGCATCCCGATCACCCTCGCCCTCGTCTACGTCGAGGTCGCCCGCCGGGTGGGGCTGCCGGTGCAAGGCGTCGGCTTCCCGGGCCACTTCCTGGCGAAGTACTCCGCCGAGACGGACGTCATCATCGACCCCTTCTTCGGACAGATTCTCGACGCATCCCAATGCCTGCAGCGGTTGCGCGCCATCCACGGGCCGCAGGCCCGACTCGAGCCGCAGTTTTTCCGTGCGGCGCGGCCGCGCGAGATCCTGATTCGCATGCTCGGCAACCTCAAGCACGTCTATCTGCAAACCAAGAGCTTCGAGTCGGCGCTGACCTGCTGCGAGCGCCTCCTGCTGCTGGCACCCGATGCGGCGTACGAGCTGCGCGACCGCGGTCTGCTGTACGAGCAACTGGAGTGTCACCGCGCTGCCCAGATCGATCTCGAACGCTTCCTCGAGCTGGCCCCCGACGACCCGACCGCCGACATCATCCGCGCCGAGCTGGTCGAGATTCGCCGGCGGGCCTCCCGGCTGCACTGATGCTGCAGGTCGCCGCCGGCCTGCTCCTGGGACGCGGGTGCGTCCTCGCCTGCCAGCGCGCGGCGAGCGCCACCCACGCCGGCAAGTGGGAGTTCCCCGGCGGCAAGAGAGAGGGCGACGAGACGATGCCCCAGTGTCTGAAGCGGGAGCTGCGCGAGGAGCTCGACATCGACGCGACGGTCGGCACGCAGATCTGGCGAACCCGTCACGCCTATCCCGGGCATCCGCCGGTCGAGCTGTTCTTCTTCACCGTACCGGACTTCCGCGGTCCGATCGTGAACCGGACCTTTGCCGACGTCCGCTGGGTCCGCATCGGCGACCTCTCGAGCCTCGACTTCCTCGCCGCCGATCGCGACCTGGTCGACCGCATCGACCGCGGCGAGCTGGCGCTTCCCACCGCGCCGTGCGCGAGGTAGCGTCGGGCCTTGCCCGACAACGCGAAGCGGCGCCGCGCTCACCGAGATCGTCGGCTTTGCCAGGTTGCTCGTCACTGGTAGGAACGGACGGTCGGCCGACCCACAACCCAACAACGAACAACCCGGCTTCCTGGGCAAAGCCGCCCCCCGCCAGTCGCCTGCCTTCCGGGCCGGCCATGCAGTCCCAGCCGCGCAGCCCCCGTGGCCGCACCGGAAGGGTTGTGCTAGCCGTAAAGGGAGATGCTCGCGGATCGAGAGGAGATCGGATGCCGTCGCAAACCGTGACCGTGGTCGAACCCGAACGCTTTTTTCTGAGCCGATTCGCGCTCGACGAGAACGCGCTCGAGCAGACGATCGGCAGCGCCATCGCGAGCCGCGCCGACTACGCGGATCTGTATTTCGAGTTTCGCACCTCCGAGGCGTTCTCGCTCGAGGAAGGCATCGTCAAGAAGGCGGCGAAGAACGTCTCCCAGGGGGCTGGTGTCCGGGTGGTGGCGGGAGACAAGACGGGCTGCGCGCACACGGACGACGTCACGATCGACGCCCTGCGCGTGGCGACACAGGCGGCGCGAGCGATCGCCGAGGGAGGCGGTCCCTGCGAACCGGTGGCAGTGCGCGGCACGCGCCCCGCGCACGATCTCTACGCGCTCGAGCGACCGCCGCTCGACACGGGTCTCGACGAGAAGATCGCACTCCTCAACCAGATCGACGTCGCCGCTCGCCGTCACGACTCGCGCATCACGAACGTCATGGCCAGCCTCGGCGTCGAACAGAAGATCATCCTGGTCGTCAACTCCGCCGGAGTCATCGTCGGCGACGTCCAACCCCTGGTCCGTCTCAGCGTCACCTGTATCGCCGAGGACAAGGGCCTGCGCCAGCACGGCACGTCGGGTGGCGGCGGCCGGGTCGAGTTCTCGTTCCTCACCGAAGACGACCGCTACCTGCGCTTCGTGCGCACCGCGGCGGACCAGGCGCTGCGCAACTTGCACGCCATCGACGCGCCGGCTGGCACGATGCCCGTGGTTCTCGGCCCCGGCTGGCCCGGCGTGCTCCTTCACGAAGCCGTCGGGCACGGCCTCGAGGGCGACTTCAACCGCAAGCAGGTGTCCGCGTTCAGCGGCCGCATCGGCGAGCGTGTCGCCTCGCCGCTGTGCACCGTGGTCGACGATGGGACCATTGCCAATCGGCGCGGATCCTTGAACTGCGACGATGAGGGAACGCCAACCGGGCGGACGGTCCTCATCGAGAACGGCATCCTGCGCGGCTACTTGCAGGACACCCTCAACGCCCGGCTCATGGGAACGAAGCCGACCGGCAACGGGCGGCGGGAGAGCTTCGCACACATGCCGATGCCGCGCATGACCAACACGTTCATGCTGGCCGGCGAGTCGGCCCCCGAAGATATCGTCAAGTCGGTCTCCAAGGGTCTCTACGCCGCCTCCTTCGGCGGCGGCCAGGTGGACATCACCAACGGCAAGTTCGTCTTCTCCGCCACCGAGGCGTATCTGATCGAGGACGGCAAGATCACCGAGCCGGTGAAGGGCGCGACACTGATCGGCAACGGTCCGGACGCGCTGACGCGCGTTTCGATGGTGGGCAACGATCTCGCCCTCGACGAGGGGATCGGGACCTGCGGCAAGGACGGGCAGTCCGTTCCCGTCGGCGTCGGCCTGCCGACGATTCGCATCGACAGCATGACGGTGGGGGGGACGAAGGCGTGAGCGCGCTCGCGCTCGAGGAGATCGCCGAGCTGCTTCTCCGCACCGCGCGCGAGCACGGGGCCAACGCGGCCGACGTGGTCGTCGCGGAGGGAGACTCGCTGATGGTCGGCGTACGACTCGGCGAGGTCGAGAAGGTGCAGCTCTCGCGCGCCAAGCACCTCGGCATCCGCGCGTTCGTCGACGGCCGCTGCGCCATCACCTCGACCGCCGACTTCTCCTCCCAATCGCTCGCCCAGCTGGCGGAGGACTGCGTGACGCTGGCGCGGGTGACCGCCCCGGACGAGTTCAGCGGTCTTCCCGCAGATACAGACCTGGCCGGCGCCCCTCCCGAGCTGGACTTGTGGGATCCCGCCATCGGCGCCGTCACCGCGGAGCAGGCGACCGAGTGGTGCCGGACCGGCGAGGCGGCGGCCCTCGAAAGCGACTCGCGCATCACCAACTCCGAAGGCGCCGAGTTCGATTCGGGCAGTCACCGCGTCGTCTATGCCGCCAGCAACGGCTTTCGCGGCTCGTACCGAAGCTCGAGCTGTTCGCTCACCGTGGTTCCCGTTGCGGCGCAGAACGGCTCCATGCAACGCGACCACTGGTACACGGTGCAGCGCCGTCTCGATCGCCTCGAGGACCCGGCCGCCGTCGGCCGCAAGGCCGCCGAGCGGGTGTTGCGCCGACTCGGCGCGCGCAAGGTGCCGACACAGGACGTGCCGGTGGTCTTCGATCCCGACATGGCCGCCAGCCTGCTTCGCCACCTCGCCGGAGCGGTGTCCGGGAATGCCCTCTACAAGGGGATGTCGTTCCTGCACGGCAAGCTCGGGGAGCGCATCGCGCCGGAGTTCGTCCGCATCTACGACGACGGCCGGCTGCCCGGCGGCCTGGCGTCCAAGCCGTTCGACGGTGAGGGAGTCGCGACGCGTCGCACACCGGTGGTCGAGGGTGGCATCCTGACCAGCTACCTCTTCGACTCCTACTCGGCCCGCAAGCTCGGCGCCGGCACGACCGGCAACGCCGCCCGTTCGGTGGCGGACTCGCCGTACGTGAGCCCGACCAATCTCTTCCTCGAAGCCGGCGACACCCCGCCGGAGGACATCGTCGGCTCGGTGCGTTCCGGGTTGTACGTCACCGAGCTCATGGGCTTCGGCGTCAATCCGGTCACCGGGGACTACTCGCGCGGCGCCAGTGGCCTGTGGATCGAGAACGGCGAGCTCGCGTACCCCGTCGAGGAGATCACGATCGCCGGCAATCTGTTGCACATACTGCAGGACATCGAGGTCGTCGGCAGCGATCTGGTCCGCCGTCATGCCGTGTCGTCGCCGACGATCAAGATCGGCAAGCTCACGGTCGCCGGGCAGTAAGCGGCGCCGCTCCGGGCTCGGGACCGGGTTTGGCCCTCGCACGGGACCTCCGGTATACTGTGGCGCGATGTGGCGTGGTGTCGTGGTTGTGGGTGCGTGCCTGATGCTGGGCGGATGCGGGTTCTCCACCCGGCGCGCCGCGCCGCCCCTCCTCTCCCACCCCGGCGCCACTCAGCAAGGAGTCGCCTCCTGGTACGGGCCGGGCTTCCACGGCGAGGCGACCACCAGCGGCGAGATCTACGACCAGTACTCGATGACCGCCGCGCACCCGACCCTGCCGCTCGGCACGCGCGTCGACGTCACCAACCTGCTCAACGCGCGCACCGTGGAGGTGCGCATCAACGATCGCGGGCCGTTCGTCGGAGATCGGGTCATCGATCTCTCCTATGCGGCGGCCCGGAAGCTCGACATGATCGGTCCGGGCACTGCACCGGTGCGCATCGAGGTGCTGGACGCACCGGGAGACCACCTCCCCACCGCCGCCTACGCGGTGCAGGTGGGTGCCTTTGCGGACTTCGGCAACGCGACCGAGTTGCAACGCCGGCTGTCGGCAAGCCTGGCGCGCGTGTACATCGCTCCGGTCGGCATAGAACACAGCCGGTACTACCGCGTCCGTGTCGGCCCCTTCGCCAACCGGCAGGACGCGATTCGCGCCGCCAACGCCCTGACCGGCCTCGGCTTGCGGCCCGTCGTCATGGAAGACGGGATCGTCGCACAGTGAAACCCGGCTCGCCCTGCTCCTCCCCGCGCGCTTCGAGGCGAGGGGCGCCTACCATCCGCCTGTTGTGCTGAAGCACTTCGCATGCGACGCAACTCCACACTTCTCGAACCGCTCCTGTTGACGGCCGTCACCCTGCCCCTGGCAGTCGGCCTCGGGCTTCCGACCCTGTGGTTTCTCGCACCCTTCGTGGTGATCACCGTCACCAAACGGCCCTACGAGGACTACGGGCTGACGCTGCAGAATCCGGGGTCGCCGCGCTTTCACGCCGTCGTCGCCGGCGTGGTCTTCGGCACCTACTGCCTGCTCCACTACGCATTCGGGCGCTGGGTGCTCGGTCTCCGGTTCCACCCCACTCTGGCGCCGGACCTTCCGCGCCTGGTGTTCGCCCAGCTCGTCGTGGTCGGGCTCTCGGAGGAGTTCTTCTTTCGCGGCTACGTCCAGACGCGGCTCGACCTCTACTTCGGCCGGCCGTACGAGTTTCTCGGGGCCCGCTGGGGCTTCGGTCTGATCGGCGCCGCCGTCCTCTTCGGCCTCTGCCACCTCGTGACCGGCGACCTCACGCGCCTGCGGGTGATCTTCTTCGGACTGTTCGCCGGATGGCTGCGGGCGCGCACCGACACCATCGCCGTCCCCGCCGCCTATCACGGCGTCAGCAACGTCCTGTTCGACTTCATGGTGCGCAGTCTGCGCTGAGTCTTCGCACCCCGGCCAGCGCTGCGAACGCCTCCGTCAGGAAATTGGCGCGGGCGCGTTTATTCACACCCTACGCCATCTGCCACGATCTCCGAACCCGCCGATCGATTCGCCGCAGGGGAGCTGTCGCATTTGGCGTGCGAGTTGCTCTCCTCTGGGCCCGGAGGTCGACTATGGATATCACCGAGCTACTCACCTTCGCACATCGTTCCGGCGCGTCCGACGCCCATCTGAGTGCGGGGGAACCGCCGCGCGTCCGCATCCACGGCGACATGAAGCGGCTCGAGCACCCGCCGCTGACGTCCGAGGAAGTGCACAACATGGTCTTCGACATCATGTCGGACAGCTTGCGCAAGGTGTTTCAGGAGACCAACGACGCGGACTTCTCGTTCGAGCTGGGCGAGGTGGCCCGCTTCCGCGTCAACGTCTTCCGCGGCCGCCGCGGCGAAGCCGCGGTGTTTCGAACCATTCCAACCAAGGTCATGACGATGGAGGACCTCGGTCTTCCGCCGATTCTGCGCGATATCTGCGACAAGGAGAAGGGCCTGGTCTTGGTCACCGGACCGACCGGCTCCGGTAAGTCCACCACCTTGGCCGCGATGATCGACTACATCAACGACAACTTCGAGGGTCACATCCTCACCATCGAGGATCCAATCGAGTTCGTGCACCGCTCCAAGAAGTGCCTGGTCAACCAGCGCGAGGTCGGCCCGCACACGATGTCCTTCAGCTCCGCGTTGCGAGGCGCTCTGCGCGAGGATCCCGACGTCATCC
Source organism: uncultured bacterium (assembly GCA_963721115.1). GTDB lineage: Bacteria > Desulfobacterota > Binatia > HRBIN30 > CADEER01 > CAVRIA01. The sequence goes on along the minus strand of CAVRIA010000004.1, from coordinate 318,421 downwards.
TGGTCGGCGAAATGCGCGATCTGGAGACCATCTCGCTGGCGCTGACCGCCGCCGAAACCGGCCACCTCGTCTTCGGCACCGTGCACACGTCGAGTGCTCCGAAGACGGTCGATCGTATCATCGACGTCTTCCCGGCGGCGCAGCAGGAGCAGATCCGCATCATGTTCGCCGAGTCGATCCAGGCCGTCATCACGCAGACCCTGCTGAAGAAGAAGACCGGCGGGCGTATCGCCGCGCTGGAGATTCTCATCGGCACCCCCGCGGTGCGCAACCTCATCCGCGAGGGCAAGGTCCACCAGATCCCGTCCGTCATGCAGACCGGCCAGAAGTCCGGCATGCAGACCCTCGACATGTCCCTCATCGATCTGGTGCGGCGCAAGCTGGTGAGCGTCGAGGAAGCCCAGTCCCGCACCCTCACGCCGGACGTCTTTGCGAACGTCGACCTCGATGGCCGCCCCGGCGGCGCGACGCCCGGCGGCCGCCTGAGCAACGCCCGCTCGTGAGGCGGGCGCGCGGAGCGAGAGCATGGACATTCGGGTTCTTCTGAAGGAGATGGTCGATCGCGGCGGCTCCGACCTCTACATCACCGTCGACAGCCCGGCCGTCGTCCGAATCGAGGGAGTGAACCACTACCTGCCGGGCGAGCCACTCGCCCCGCCCGACGTGGAGGCGCTGGCCAACGCCCTGATGACCGAGCGGCAGCGCGCCGTCTTCGAAGAGACCATGGAGATGAACCTGGGAATCACCTCCAGCAAGCTCGGCCGCTTTCGGGTGAACGTCTTTCGACAGCGCGGCGCGGTCGGCGTCGTCATCCGTCAGATCAAGACGGCCATCCCCACCATCGAAAGCCTGGGCCTGCCGCCGATCCTCGGCCAGATCGCCCTCACCAAGCGCGGTCTCGTGCTGATCACGGGAGCCACCGGCTCGGGAAAGTCGACCACCTTGGCCGCCATGGTCGACTATCGCAACGAGACCACCGCCGGGCACATCATCACCGTCGAGGATCCGATCGAGTTCATCCACTCGCACAAGAAGTGCATCATCAGCCAGCGCGAGGTCGGCTTCGACACCGAGTCCTTCGAAACGGCGCTCAAGAACACGCTGCGCCAGGCGCCCGACGTGATCCTGATCGGCGAGGTACGCGATCGGCAGACCATGGAGGCGGCGATTACGTTCGCGGACACGGGACACCTGTGCCTGGCAACGCTGCACTCGAACAACGCCAACCAGGCGATCGAGCGCCTGATGAACTTCTTTCCAATCGAGCGCCATCCCGAGATCTACCTGCAACTGTCCCTGAACCTGCGCGCCATCATCTCGCAGCGCCTCGTGCCGGGGACCGACCACGGCAAGCGGGTCGCCGCGCTCGAGATCCTGATCGACACCCCGTACATCAAGGACCTGATCAAGCGGGGCGAGATCGATACGACGAAGGAGGCGATGGAGCGCAGTACGCAGGAGGGGGGCCAGACCTTCGATCAAGCCCTGCTCGAACTCTACAAGGAGGGGCAGATCGACAAGGAAGAGGCAGTGGCCAACGCCGACAGCGCCAACAACCTCCGCATCCAGATGAAGAACCTCGACCTGAAGGTGCAGGGCAACAACCGCAAGGTGACGGCGGAGACCGAGACGGGCGGCCTGCGCATCCAGGGGGGCGCCGACGGTACGCCGCGCCGGTTTTGACCGGCACGGGCGGCTGCGCAGCGGCCTACGAGGTTTCGCCGCGGATCCAGGCGAGGTAGGCGGCCGAGCCGGCGCGGATCGGCAGCGCGACGACCTCGGGCACATCGTACGGGTGCAGCTCCAGGAGCCGCGCCTCCAGAGCCACGTAGCGGGCGCCGGTCGTCTTGACGATCAGCAGATGCTCCTCGTCGCGAGCGATCTTTCCCTCCCAGCGATAGACGGAGCGGATCGGGCCGACGATGTTCACGCAGGCAGCCAGTCGCTCGCCGACGATCGCCTCCGCGATTCGCCCCCCCTCCTCTGCCGACGGCACGGTGACCAACACGACGATCTCGTCGTTCGCCGTCAACTCGACTCTCCCGGACGATCGCCGGACACCAGCGCCCGGTAGTCGACGAGGAAGGGCGTGGTGGCAAGGCGGCCACTCCACCAGTCGTGCAGGCGCGCCCAGATCCGCCGCGCCAGCGCGCGCCAGCGGCCGGCGCGGCTTCGGCCATCGAGCGGCAGCAGCTGCTCGGCGCGCAGGTAGTCGCGCAACTTCACCGCCGACGCCGGATCGATGTGCCCGCGTCGTTGGACGTCGGCCAGCGAGTTGGCCAAGCGCTCCGGAGAGTAGGCGGACTCGCGCAGGAGGGAGGCCGCGACCTCGCGCACGCCGACCAGGTCGAGCACGCCCTCCTGGAAGAGACAGGCCGCCGTCTGGAAGTAGTTGAACGTCGGCACCAGGCGGGCGCCGAAGGAGCGGAAGTTGGCCGGCGGCGTGCGGCGCTCGAGATTGATGAAGATGCGCGCCACGACGTCCGCCGAGGTGACGCTCTCCGCCAAGGCGCAGGCCTCCTCCACCAGGGGCGGATCGACGTGCACGGCGCGCAGGATCTCGCGCCAGGTCGGCTGCCCCGACGCGGCCCGCCGCGACGTCCGCATACAGCGAGTAGATCAGCGGATCGGACTCCCAGTCGTCGCCGAACAGGTACTCGCGCGCGATCGTCGAGCCGTGCGAGCGCGCCTTCAGTAGCTCGGTGAGCTTGTACCCCACCTGCTCGCGCAGGTGGCGGAACTTGCCGCGCATGAGTCGGTGCAGCTGGTCCTTGAAGATGATGTCGTCGTAGATCACGCCATCCAGCTCGAGCTTCTCGCGGATGGCACGCCCGATCTGCGGCGGGCTGGCCGAGATGAACTGAACGTACACGTCGCGTCCCTGCCGCTCCGCCGCCTCGCGCAGCGAGCGGATCAGCGCGGTCACGCCGGGCGCGGCGATCTTGTCCTCGGCCTTCTCGAACGGAATCTTGACCAACTCGCGCAGCGAATCGAACTCGCTCTTGAGATACGTCTTGTCGAGGTCCCACCGGTAGATGAGCGGAGGCGGGGGCGCCGGGTCGGCGCGGCGACGCGAGCGCAGAGCCATCGCCCTAGCCGACTTTCTCGACCGCGGCGGCGATCTCCTGCGGCACCTGATCGCGAACGGCCTTGGCGGCGACCTTGACCGCGTTGCCGATCGCCAGCGCCGTGGAACGGCCGTGCGCCTTGATGACGACGTGTTGGCAGCCGAGAATGGGCGCGCCTCCGTAGGACGCGTAGTCGGTCAGCTCGCGCAGGCGCCCGACCCCGCTGGACAGCATCGCCAGCCCCGCGCGCCACCGAAAGCTGCGCTGCGCCGCAGCGGCCGTCAGCTCGACCACCACCTCGGCCAGTCCCTCCAGCAACTTCAACACCACGTTTCCCAGCAGCCCCTCACAGACGACGACGTCGGCGCGCCCCGACAGCAGCTCGTGCCCCTCCAGGTTGCCGACGAAGTTGACCTCCTGCAACGACCGCAGGCGGCGGTGCGCCTCCACCAGCGCCTCTCCCCCCTTGTTGTCCTCACGCCCCATGTTGAGCAGGCCGACGCGCGGCGCCGCCACCTTGGAGACCCGCCGGGCGTAGGCGGAACCCATCACGGCGAACTGAACCAGCTCGTCGGCATCGCTGCGAATCGTCGCCCCGACGTCGAGGATGAGGGCCAGGTAGTCCTGGCCGGGATACTCGACCTGGCGGGGATAGACGCTCGCCAACGCCACGCGCCGGATTCCCGGAATCATCGGAAGGTGCTTGGCGCACGCGAGCACCGCCGCTCCGGTGTTGCCGGCGGTCACCAGAGCGGCGGCGCGACCGGATTCGACCAGGCGCGTGGCGACGAGGAGCGAGGAGTCGCGCCGTTTCCGCACCGCCTCTTTCGGGTCATCCGCCATCCCGATCACTTCCGTGGCGTTCACGATGTCGATGTTCTCCGGGTTGTACGTCACGCCTTCCAGGAGCTTCTGGAGACGATTCTCGTTGCCGACCAGGATACACTGGATCTCCGTGCTCAGGGAGACGGCCGCGACACCTTGGACGATGGCATCGGGGGCGAAGTCGCCGCCCATGGCGTCAACGGCGATCGTCGGCATGGCTCAGCACACGGACAGCGCGCGGGACGGCGGGCGCGGCCGGTTTCCGGCTTCTGTCGCGGACACGCCTGGAGAAGCGGCCGCGGTACTCTTCTGAGCAGTGGCCCATTGCCCCGAGTCGCTCTCGACTCTGCACTACCGGCGCGCCCGGGCCGAGTCAACGCGGCAGAGACAGAAGGCGGCGCAGACCGGCCAGACGCCGCCGGCGGCGCGCGGCCTGCAGGCGGCCCTCCAGCTGCGCGGCCGTGAGGCGATACTTGAAGGCCTTCCTGCCATCGATCAGGAGGACCGGAACCTGCTCCCCGTACGACCGGCGCAGATCCTCATCGGCGTCGACGTCGCGGACCTCCACCCGAGCCGGCAGCCTCTCGGCGACGCGCCGAACCACCTCCTCCATCTCCTCGCAGAGATGGCACTCGTGGCGCGTGATCAGGGTCAGGACCGGCTCCTCCACGCGCCAGATCAAAGCACGTCCGTGAGCGCGGAGCGACCTTCCGGAGCGGGGCGGGCGCCCGTCGCTTTTCGCCGGCGGGTGCGAAATGAAACGTCGGGACGTCGGGCTCCCGAAGCGAAGCGGATCAAGTTGACAAGCGTTCGGACGTCGTTTAGTGGTAAGTGTTCATCCGTGGAGAGACCATGAACTACGCTGTGATTCGCACCGGCGGCAAGCAGTACCGGGTAACCCCGGGCGACGTGCTGCAGATCGAGAAGCTCGAGGGAGACCCGGGAACCGAGCTCCAGTTCACCGATGTGCTCATGACCGCGGCGGACGGTGAGGTTCAGGTCGGCACCCCCACGCTGAGCGGGGCGCGAGTGACCGCACACGTGGTCAAACAGGGACGCGGGAAGAAGATCCTGGTCTTCAAGAAGAAGCGGCGCAAGAACTATCGCCGCCGCCAGGGGCACCGCCAGTACCTGACCACGGTGCAGGTCGACGCCATCGAGACGGGAGCCTAGGAGTCATGGCGCACAAAAAGGGACAGGGGAGCTCGCGCAACGGCCGCGACAGCGCCGGGCAGCGACGCGGAGTCAAGATGTTCGGCGGCCAAGCCGCCCGGGCCGGCAACATCCTCGTGCGCCAGGTCGGCACCCGGATCCATCCGGGCAAGAACGTCGGCATGGGGCGCGACTTCACGCTGTTCGCGCTGATCGACGGCGTGGTCCAGTACGCGCGGCTCGGCAAGGACCGCAAGCAGGTCCACGTCGCTGCCCTCGTAAGCGGCCCCGGCATCCGTAAGCGGCCCCCGGCTGCGCGGCCGCGCGCCGCACTAGTTCCATGAAGTTCGTCGACGAGGCGGATATCGAAGTCCGTGGCGGCAACGGCGGCGCTGGGTGTGTGAGCTTCCTGCGGGAGAAGTACCGCCCCAAGGGTGGCCCCGACGGCGGCAACGGCGGCGATGGCGGCAGCGTCGTCCTGTCGGTCGACACCGGCCTCTCGACGCTGCTCGACTTCAAGTTCCAGCCCCGCATCGCGGCCGATAACGGCGAGCCCGGCCGCGGCAAGCAACAGGCACGGCAAGAGCGGCGACGACCGGGTCGTTCGCGTCCCGCTCGGGACCGTGGCACGTGATCTGGAAAGCGGCGAGATCATCGCCGACCTCGACGCGCGCGAGGCCGCTGCCGTCGTCGCCCGGGGCGGGCGGGGCGGACGCGGCAACTCCAACTTCGCGACGTCCACCCGCCAGGCGCCGCGCTATGCGCAGCCGGGAACCCCCGGCGAGGCGCGCCGCATCCGCCTCGAGCTGCGGCTCATGGCGGATGTCGGCCTGGTCGGCTTCCCCAACGTCGGCAAGTCGACCCTGATCCGGCGCGTCTCGGCCGCCCGCCCGCGCGTGGCGGACTTCCCCTTCACCACGCTGGTACCCAACCTCGGCGTGGTTCGTTTCGCCGAGGAGAAGAGCTTCGTCCTCGCCGACATTCCGGGCCTCATCGAGGGAGCCCACGGCGGGCACGGTCTCGGCGATCGCTTCCTGCGCCACGTCTCCCGCACGAGCGTGCTCATCCACCTGGTCGACGGCGGCGGCCTCAGCGGCCGCGACCCGCTCGACGACTTCGACGTGATCAACCGCGAGCTGCGCCTCTTCGACGCCGAGCTGGCTTCGAAGCCGCAGATCGTCGCCGCCAACAAAATCGATCTGGTCGCCTCGCCGGAAGCGCGGGCACAGCTGTGCGAGCGCTTCCGAGCGCGCGGGATCCACCTGCGGCTGATCTCCGCCGCCAGCGGCGAGGGCGTGGCGGAGCTGATGCGCGAGGCGGGCAAGCAGGTACAGGTGTTGCGGCAGCACGACGCCGAACGACTGGCCGGCGCATGCATGATCAGATCCCCCACAAGCGCGTCCTGCTCCAGCGCGCACGGCGTATCGTCATAAAGATCGGCAGCAGCATCCTCTCCGCCCGACAGGGCATCGATCACGCCCGCTTTCGGCGGCTGGTAGACGAGATTCAGGAGCTGCGGCGCAGGATCGGCAGGTCGTCGTCGTCACCTCGGGGGCGGTGGCCGCCGGGATGGCGCGGCTCGGCCTGCACGAGCGTCCCAAGACCGTCCCCCAACGCCAAGCCGCGGCGGCGGTCGGCCAGATCGGCCTCATGGCCCTCTACGAAGAGTACTTCGGCGCACTCGGGCAACCGGTCGCGCAGGTGCTGCTGACGCACGACGATCTCGCCAGCCGGCGCCGCTACCTGAATGCCCGACGCACCTTCGAGGCGCTGCTGCAGGCGCGGGTGGTTCCGGTGGTGAACGAGAACGACACCGTCGCGGTGGAGGAAATGCGGTTCAACTTCGGCGACAACGACAACCTGTCGGCCATCGTCGCCACTCTGATCAGCGCCGACCTGCTGGTGATCCTCAGCGACGTCGACGGGCTGTACACGGGCGCCCCGGGCGGCGATCCCCAGGCGTGCCTGGTGCCTCTCGTCGAGCACATCACCGCGGAGGTTCGCTCCTTCGTCGCCGACACGCGCGGCCCCTTCGGCACCGGCGGCATGTCGAGCAAGCTGCAGGCGGCGTACAAAGCGATCGACACGGGCATCCCGTGTTGGATCGCGTGCGGCTTGCACGACGGCGTGCTGCCGGCGATCTTCGACCCGGAGCGCAGCGTCGGCACCCTGTTCCTTCCCAAGGGGGACCGCCGCAAGCAGCGCAAGCACTGGATCGCACACACCCTGAAGCCGGCGGGAGCCATCGTCGTCGACGCGGGAGCGCACCGCGCCATCGTCGAGCAGGGGCGCAGCCTGCTCCCCAAGGGCATCGCCGACGTGCAGGGCAACTTCGGAGCGGGGGACTGCGTCTCCTGCCTGGCGCCCGACCGCCGGGAGTTCGCCCGCGGTCTGGTGAGCTACGGCGCCGCGGAAGTCGACAAGATCAAGGGACTGCACACCAGCGCCATCGAGGCGACCCTCGGCTACACCGCCGGCAACGAGGTCATTCACCGCGACGACCTGGTCGTCCTCAGCTGAGCGGGAGCTCCGTCCGCTCGCCCGCCCTCACCCCGTGACCAGGTGCAGGCTCCGGACGTCGTTGCGCGCCCATTCCTCGTGGAAGAGGTACGTGTAGCCGATGTGCCGGAACTTCCACGCTCCCGCGACCTTTACGTACTCGTCGTGGTAGTAGGCGCCGATGCGGATGCAGCGGTTCTGCTTCTGATTGTACATGTAGTTGTAGAGCGCCCAGGTCCCCTTCGCCGCATCGTCCCCGGTCAGCTCGATCTCGGGATGATGACCGTGATGGATCGTCACCGAGCCGTGCTCCCGGCTCAGCGCCTCGCACAGGAAGCGCATGATCGAGTCCACGCCTCGAAACGTGTACTTGCCCTCGCCGTACGCGACGGTGGCGTCGGGGGCGAAGCACCCGCGCAGCTCGTCCCACTGCTTGAGATCGAGGTGCCTCCAGTACCGGTACTTCAGCTGCCTGATCGCCTCGCTCTCCTCGATGACCCGGATTCGTTTCTCCAGCTCGGCGAGCTCCGCCATGTCGACCTCCGCGTTGATGTCCGAGCCCTACCGGCCAGAGCCCGTCGGTTCTCTCGTCCCTGGGCCCGGGTCCCCTCCCGCGGCCGCGCGGAGCCGAGACAGGGCGGACTCGCCGATCTTCTCCCCTATTCTCTCCGGCGTCGCAAGCCCTTGTGGGACAGGAAGAACCGTAGTAGCGGTCCTCGACCCATGACCCTCTCCGAGGCCCTCGAGTCGCTGACGCGCGCGCTGGTCGGCGACCTGGTGCTGACGCCCGTCGAGGTCGCCCGCGAGGCCGGGGTCGATCTCGAGCGGGCGCGCCGTCTGTGGCGTGCCCTCGGATTCCCGCCGGTCCCCGACGAGGAGCGCGCTTTCTCGCGTTCGGACGCCGCGATCTTGCGCGCCGTGCGCGAGCTCGTCGAAGGCGGCGCCGTCGACCCGCAGGTTCTCGTCCAGCTCGCCCGCGTCACCGGGCAGTCGCTCGCGCGTCTCGCCGAGGCGCAGATCGCCAGCCGGACGATCCTGTTGGAGACGAACGCGGGGAAGATCGCCACCGCCGACTGGACCGCTCTGGTCGCCGGCACGGAATCTCTGATCCCCAGCCTCGAGCCGCTGGTCGCCTATGCGTGGCGCCGCCACCTGCTTGCCGCCGTCTGCCGACTGGTGGCGACGGAGACCGAGCCGCACCGCGAAGCGGGCTCGGTCGTCGCCGGCTTCGCCGATCTCGTCGGCTTCACCGCCATCAGCCAGCAGCTGAGCGCGCGCCAGCTCGCGGCGGCGGTCGACCGCTTCGAAGCACTCGCCTACGAGCACATTCCGGAGCGCGGCGGGCGGGTCGTGAAGATGATCGGCGACGAGGTGATGTTCGCCTGCGACGCGCCGGCCGCCGCGGCCGAGATCGCGCTCGGGCTGGTCGAGGCCTACGCCGGCGACGATGTCCTCCCCGAGGTGCGCGTCGGTCTGGCGAGCGGACCGGCCCTGTCCTGGGAAGGCGACCTCTACGGCCCGACGGTCAACCTCGCCAGCCGGCTCGTCAATATCGCGCGGCCGGGAACGGTCCTCGTATCGCAAGAGCTGGCCGAGCAGCTCGAGGGCGCGAACGCGCTCGTCCTGCGCCCGCTGCGGCCGCTGACGTTGAAGGGCATGGGACGCGTACACGTCTCTGTGCTGCGGCGGGCGGGGGTCGGGGAAGAGAAACCCGCCCGACAGCTGCGCCCGGAGGAGAGCTCCCGCTCGGGAACGAGAGGACGGGGGCGCAAGCGCGGTTGAGGCGCTCGGCGCGGACGTGAAGTTCACTCGACGTCCCTGTTCGACTATGCTGCGTCGCGATGAAGGTCGTCACCTGGAACGTGAATGGAATCCGGGCTCGCCAGGCCCAGGTGCTGGAGCTGGTCGAGCGCGAGCGTCCCGACGTCATCTGCCTGCAGGAGATCAAGGCCAAGCCGGAGCAGATCCCCGAGGCGCTCTGCCATCTGACCGGGTACTCGTGCTACTGGCACGGCGCGGGAGGATACTCCGGCGTCGGTCTGCACCTCCGCACCGAACGCTTTGCGGCCGCGCAGTTCGGCCATCCCGCCTTCGATCACGAAACCAGAGTGGTGCAGGCGACGGTCGGCGATGTGGTGCTCGCTTCCATCTACGTACCGAACGGAGGCAAGGACTACGCGGCCAAGATCGCCTTCCTCCGGGCAATGGAGGAATACGTCGCGTCGATCCACGGCTCCGGCCGCACCTTGATCCTGTGCGGTGATCTGAACGTCACCCGCACCGACCGCGACGTCCATCCGAAGGAACGCAAGGCGAACGCGATCGGTCAACGCCCCGACGAGCGCGAGCTGCTCGAGCGCGTGCTCAGTCGCGGCCTAATCGACGTCGGCCGCGCTCTCGAACCGGAGAACGACGAGCTCTTCACCTGGTGGGCCCCGTGGCGCAATCTGCGCCAGCGCAACATCGGCTGGCGCATCGATTACGTTCTCGCCAGCGCGCCGCTGGCCGACGGCGCGCTTTCCTGCCCGGTGCTGCGCGAGCACGGGACGAGCGACCACGCGCCGGTGGTGGCGACGTTCCGGGAGCCGGACTAGATCGCCGTAGACCGGGTCGACCACCTTCAACGAGCGGTTCACGAGCGGCGCTCCGGCCGCCGGCCCGGTTGAAAATCAATGGCGCTAGACTGTAGTCTCCGGCGCGTTCGGATCATCGGCAGAGGAGACCCACTCTACCCTCCCCGCAGTCGTCCAATCGAAGGAGATACCCATGCGCAGCGCCAAGGATTTCTTCAAGCCCCTCGCCATCGGCGCCCCGCCGCCGCTGCGGGAGATTCCCTTCCGGCCCTCGCGCATGATCCACTTCTTCGATCCCAGCAACGCCAAGATGGCCGCCAAGGTGCCGGATCTCGCCAAGCAGTGTGACGTCCTGCTCGGCAACCTGGAGGACGCGATCGCGGCGGACAGAAAGGTCGACGCCCGCAGAGGGCTGGTCCAGATCGCCAAGCAGGTGGACTTCGGCAAGTGCCAGCTGTGGACGCGAGTGAACAGCCTCGACTCCCCCTGGGCCCTGGACGACCTCGTCGAGCTGGTCACCGAGATCGGCGACAAGCTCCAGGTGCTCATGATCCCGAAGGTCGAGGGCGCCTGGGACATCCACTACGTCGACCGGCTGGTGGCCCAGCTGGAAGCCAAGGCGGGTCTGAAGCGGCCGCTGCTGCTGCACGCGATCCTCGAGACCGCCACCGGCGTCGGCAACGTCGAGGAGATCTGCGGCGCCAGCCCGCGCATGCAGGGGCTCTCCCTCGGCCCGGCCGACCTCGCCGCCTCCAGGCGCATGAAGACGACGCGCGTCGGCGGCGGCCACCCCGGCTACCTGGTGCGCACCGATCCCGATCCGACCGACGAGAAGGCGCCGCGGCCGACCGCCCAGCAGGATCTCTGGCACTACACGCTGGCCCGCATGGTCGACGCCTGCAACGCGCACGGCATCCTGCCGTACTACGGCCCGTTCGGGGACATCAAAGACACGCTGGCGTGCGAGGATCAGTTCCGCAACGCGTTTCTCATGGGCTGTGTGGGCGCCTGGAGCCTGCACCCGGTTCAGATCGAGATCGCCCGGCGCGTCTTCAGCCCTCCCGCGGCCGAGGTGCTGTGGGCCAAGCGGGTCATCGCCGAGATGGGCGATGGAACCGGCGCGGTGATGATCGACGGCAAGATGCAGGACGACGCCACCTTCAAGCAGTGCCGGGTCATGGTGGACCTGGCCCGGGCGCTGGCCGCGGGAGACGAGGAGCTGACGAAGGCCTACGAGCTCGACAAGAGCTGATCGCGCCGGAGGCCGACAGGGGACGGAGCACGGGCGACATGGACTCGCTTCGACTGAGGCGTTCACTGCTCTTCGTTCCCGGCTCGGAGCCCCGCAAGCTCGAGCGGGCGCTCGAGGCGGGCGCCGACACACTGCTGCTCGACCTGGAGGACTCGGTCGCCCCGCAGCAGAAGGCGGAGGCCCGAGAGCACGTCGCCGCGGCCCTGCGCGCGGGCCGCTTCACGGACACGGAGGCCGCGGTACGCGTCAACGCCTTCGGCACTCCGCACTTCGAAGCCGATATCGAGGCCGTGGTCGGCAGCGGCGGCCGGGTCATCCTGCTGCCGAAATCCGAAACCCCGGAGCAGATCGCGCAAGTCGCCGAGGCGCTTCGGCGGGCTCGAGGCGGGCCGGCTGGCACCGGGAGAGAGCACGAAGCTCCTCCTGCTCGTCGAAAGCCCGGCGGGAATCGCAAACGCCATGGCGATGGGACGGGCGACGCCGAGGAGCGAGGCGCTGTGCTTCGGCCATGCGGACTTCTCGCTCAGCATGGGGTTGACGGATGCCGACGCGTCGCGCGGCATCGTGTATCACGCGCGCTGCAACCTGGTGATCGCCGCCAAGGCGTGCGGCGTCCCCCCGATCGACAGCGTCGTACTGTCCGTGAAGGACGAGAAGGCCATCCGGGAGGACGCCGCCGTCGGCGCCGGACTCGGCTTCGAGGGCAAGCTCTGCATCCATCCGAGACAGGTGGAGATCGTCAACGAGGTCTACACGCCGCGGCCCGAGCAGGTCGAGTACGCGCTGCGGGTCACCGAGGCCTGGGAGCGCGCCCGCGCCGAGGGTCGCGGCGTCTTCGCCCTCGAGGGCCGGATGATCGACGCCCCGCTCGTCGCGGTGCAGGAGCGCGTTCTCCAGCGCGCGCGTCGAGCCGGCGTGCTGCCCGCGTAGCGCTCGTCCCGCCCCCGTTGGTCCCGTCCTAAGTGCTCCGGTTCATAAGTTCGGCAGCGTATTTTTCCCGCTGGTCAGGCTCCGAAGCTGCTCATCCGCCCTGGGCTTGTCGAAGGGGTGATTCCGCCGGGGACCGTTGCGAATGGTGGGTGCGTCCGATCCACACGAGGCGCGAAGCGCCGTACGCCGGCAGGTGACGACGAGCTCACGCGGCGCTTCGTCGCCGGAGGGCGCGGTCGAGATCCCAGGTTGCTTGCAGATTGAGCCAGAGTTTCGGTGACGTGCCGAGGGCGTCTGCCAGATCCAAAGCGGCCTCCGCAGTGACACCGCGTTTGCCGTTGATGAATTCGTTGAGCCGGGCTCGAGTCCAACCGACCTTCTTTGCGAACTCTGCCTGGCTCATACCGCCGGGTCCGAGAAACTCTTCGCGGAGAATCTCACCTGGGTGAAAGGGGTTCTTCGGTTGCCCACTGATCGTATGCTTCATCTCTCGTGCTCCATAGCGCGGGCTCACGCCCGCAGCCCAACAACGGGCAATGGATTCCCGCTTGAAAATTGCGGGAATGACGGACTCTGCCCCGGACCGTCATGCCGGCAGTCCTTTAGCCGGCATCCAGGAGGGGGCGCAGTGGACACGGATGCGAACGCGTTCTGCTGCTGCGAAATCGTCGCGCCACGCGCAAACTTTCGAACATAGTAGTTCAGTGGTAGTCCACGATGCGGACATCAAACGCGTCACCGCCTACGATCGGCTACCGAACGGCCATCAGTTGCTCTCCTTCGACACGACAGTGAGCTTGCCCGGTGGCGTCATCGCCATGCGCGGTGACGTGGTGCGGTTCGACGGCGTGGCTTACACGATCGAGCTCGACGCCGGTGCCAACGGCATTCCGAGCGGGGCGGTCACCGACGCGGTGAGCGAGATCGGTCCGGACGACCTGCTCCTCTCGTTCGACGTCGCGGTCGAGATCGGCGGCGTCTTCGCCGACGACGAAGACCTGCTGCGCATTCATGCCGGAACGATCAGCTTGTTCTTCGACGGGTCGGCGGCGGGCATCGACCCGGCTCTCGACCTCGACGCCGCGCATCTCATTGCGACCAATGGTCATCTACTGCTCTCGTTCGACGGCAGCGGCACGGTCGGCGGCGTGAGCTTCGCGCAGTCGGACGTTCTGGAGTACACGCCGTCGACCGGCGCGTGGGCTGCGAGCTATCGGGGCACGTCCGAGCACGCCGGCTGGGCGGCCGCCGAGCTGCACGGTCTGAGCGTCGTCGTCGGCAACCAGCCGCCGCCGGCGCCGCCGGCGTTCAATGTCATCGGCGGCGGAGGTCCCACCGGTTCCGGACTGTTCGTCGGCTCCGAGCGCGTGTTCGGAAAGGGAACGCCGAATGCCGTGCCCGGCGATAGCTGCATTGCAATCTACTCAGTGGGGCCGAATGGAGCTCCCGATCAGCCGCCGGGCAGCATCGATGACGAGTTGCTCGGAACGGGCGGCATCGATGCCAGCGGCAACTTCGTCGACGCGACGGGGAATCTCGGCATTCCCCTCTCGCGGCCGCTGGTCCTCGGTGACGCCCTCTTCGCGACGGACGTCTGCCAGGGCCTGGTCGGACAGGCGGCGGTGATCGGCGCGCCGGCGCCAGCGCCGGCCCTGTCCCCCACTCTCCTTGCCGTGGCAGCCGGGTTGTTGGCGCTGATCGGCTCGCTCGGCGTGCTCCGCCTGAGGCCGGGGATATAGTAAGTGCGCTGCACGCCTTGAGCACCTCAGCCTCGGCGTTGACCCACGTGTGTTCCGGGGGCGAACGTCAGCAGGCGGAGCTCGGTCTCCACCGAGCCCGCGTCTGGGGTTGGGTTTTGCGGAGTTTTTGCGTAGAGGCGCCGAAGCATGGACTCGAAGCGCGCGGCGGCGCGCCGGATGGCGCAGCCGCTCTACCAGCCCGGCGATCTCGACGGCTTCTTCGGCCTGGCGATCGACAACCTGATCCAGTTCCTGCTCATCCTCGGCCTGTGCCGGGCGGTGCTGGGATTCTCGGTCGAGTTGTTGCTCGCGCGGGTGCTGCCGGGCGCGGCGCTGTCCGTGATCGTCGGCAACTTCTACTACGCCTGGCAGGCACAACAGTTGTCGCGGCGCGAGGGGCCGCGTCGGACGTTACCGCACTGCCGTACGGCATCAACACGGTGTCGCTGTTCGCGTTCATCTTCCTCGTCATGCTGCCGGTGAAGCTCGCCGGCCGCAGGCGCGCGGCGCGGATGCGACGCCAGGCGGCGCTCGTCGGCCTGGCAGGTCGGGCCTCGGCGCCTGTCTGTTGTCGGGTCTGATCGAGCTCGCCGGAGCGCTGGTGCGCCGACGCGGTACGCCGTGCGACTCCGCGCGCCGCGCTGCTCTCGACTCTCGCCGGGATCGCCATCAGCTTCATCGCCATCGACTTCGCGGTCCGCACCCTGGCGGCGCCGCTGATCGCGATGTTGCCGCTCGGCATCATCCTGACCACCTACTTTGCCGGAGTCGAGTTTCCGTTCCGGATTCCCGGCGGCGCCTGGGCGGTCTTGGCGGGGACGGCCCTCGCCTGGCTCGCCTGGGCGGCGGGGATGAAGACGTCGCCGGTCGAGCTGGAGCCGCGTCGTCGAAGCGCGTCGACTCGGTCGGTCTCTACCTGCCGGTGCCGGTGCTGGGCGACCTCCTACGCGGGCCTGACCAGTCCGCTGATGCGCGCCAGCGCTTCGTTCCGGTGGTGCTGCCCATGGGGCTGTTCAACGTGCTCGGATCGCTGCAGAACATCGAGTCGGCCGACGCCGCCGGTGACGCTTACCCGGCGATGCCGTGCATGGCCGTCAACGGTCTCGGCTCGATCGTCGCCGCGATGCTCGGCTCGTGCTTTCCGACCACCATCTACATCGGCCACCCGGGTTGGAAGGCGCTCGGGGCGCGCTCGGGGTATTCGATTCTCAATGCCATCTTCTTCGCCGTGCTCGCGCTCGGTCGGCCTCACGTACCTGGTCGGCTCCGCTGATGCCGATCGAGGCCGGCATGGCGATCGTGCTGTGGATCGGCATCATCATCACCGCGCAGGCCTTTCAGGTCACGCGACGTGCGGCACGCGCCGGCGGTGGCGCTCGGGCTGTTCCCGGCGATCGCCGCCTGGGGCTGTTGGTGCTGACGCAGATCGCTCGACGCCGCCGCGGTGGCGCAGGGGAACGCCGCTCTGGCGGCGAGCGTGCTCGACTCACCCGGCGGCGTTCTCCGCCGTCGGACTGCAGCTCGACGGCTTCGTCGCCCTCTCGCAGGGCTTCATGCTCACCTGCATGATCTGGTCGGCGACGAGCGCCCACCTCATCGATCGCCAGTTCGGCTCGCGGCCGCTGCGTGGGCCGGCATCGGCGCCGTTCTCTCCTTCTTCGGCTTCATCCACGCCGGCCGCGTCACGCCGGCCGGCGGCGTGTACGACATCGGCTTCGCCAGCGGCCTCCCGTGGGCGATCGGCTACGCTCTGTGCGGCCTCTTCTTCCTGGCCGCGGCGCGCTTTCCGACGCGCCCGGACCCGCACGCTCTCTAAGACGCAGGCCGACGCCGCCCGCCTCTCACTTTGCCAGAAACGGCAGCAGACCGGTGTGATGTCCAATCATCTTCCATGCCGTCTTCCTCGCGGAATAGATTCGTCGCCCGAATCGAGACTTTCAACGGTTTCCCATCGGCGTCCGTGTTTTCTCCCCCTTCTCAGTTGCTGACGATGGCGATGCCCTGACCCACCGTCACCCCCGCGGATATTCGCGGGGATTTGATCATACCGCGCGGGGTGAAAGATCGACGAGTTTGGAACACGGCGCCGCACACCTTGCCCGCGCGCACATCATCGGGTACTGAGCCCACCTGACCGCCTGCGCGTGTACCTTCCGGTCGGGCGCAGTGATACACGGGATCACACCATGGCCGACGACGCAAAGAGGAGCGTGCCTCTCGGGTCCGGAGCGCACGGGCAAACCTTCCCTCCGATCGACGCCGAGCGGCGCGAGGCGATCACTCGCTTGTTCAACCGGGACAACCCCTTCTTCCCGGGGCACCTGGGCATCCGAGTGATAGACATCAAGCGCGGATATTCCCGCCTGGAGCTCGAGAACCGAACGGTGCTCATGCAACCGGCCGGAGTGATGCACGGCGGCGCCAGCTTCGGGCTTGCCGACACCGCGGTCGCCGTGGCGCTACAGAGCATCTACGCGGCGGGAACCGTGCTCCTGACCGTCGAGATGAAGATCAACTACCTCGAGCCGATCCCGGCCGGGGTGGTGACGGCGGAAGCCTACGTCCTGCGCGCCAGCAAACACAGCGCCTACGCCGAGATCGACATCTGGGCGGCCGGCAAGCTGGCGGCACGGGCGACGACGACCTACATGATCCGTCCGGAAACGCAGCCGCGCTGAGCCACGCCGGCTGAGCGGTTGCCCGCTGGCGCCGCGGCCGTCAGGTGGCGTTGTGGAAACAGAAGGAAAGGACTTCGATGTACCGAATCGTTGAGTTGAGTTGCCTGGTCGCGGTCGCGTTTGCCGGCATGGGTTGCGGACTTGACGTCAGCATCACCTCGACGCCCAACCCAACCATGGTCGGCAAGCCGACGAAGCTGACGATAAACGTCACCAACACCAACGACGAGTGTACGGTCGAGGAGATCGGGCTCTGCCTCTTTCCGTTCGCGACGCCCACCGAAGCACAGCGGGGGCTGCTCGATCAGGCGCGAGAGCTCGCGGCGAATGGATCCCAAACGTTTGCGGCAAAGGGTGACGAGCCGGCGGGTTTTCCCTGCGAGATCGATATAGGTGGACAACCATTCGATGTAGTAGGGCTGCCGACCAACGGGGTCGCCTGCACCAAGCCGGCCGGGAGCGGTCCGATTGCCTGTAGCATCGGAACTCTGGCGCCGGATCAGACCGTCTCCTTCATGCTCACGGTCACTCCCTCAAAGGCCGGCACCTTCACCAACGTCGTCAATGTGATGGGCAGCGTCGTTGGCGGCGGCAATTGCATGCAAGGCGACGTCGCCATGGACACCGCCGTGGAGGAGATCCTGGTCAAGGGCGGAGCAGCCGCCCCACTGCTCTCCCGATTCGGCCTGCTCATACTTGCGCTTCTTCTTGTGACGCTCGGGACTCGACGTCTCCGCCGCATGCAACGCCGAGCTTCGCGGGGATAGAGGCGTTGAATAAGGCCTGGTGGCTTTCGGGACGTAGAGTTCGGGGTGACCAACTCGAACTCCCCTACGTGTTTGTGAAAAAATCAACTTCTCGCCAAATCCAGCGCTGTCGAAAATTGATTTCATTGAGTTTTCGCCGCTCGCCCTAAGCTCGTCGAACGCATTTCCAGATTTTTTCACAAACTCGTACGGCGAGTTGGGCGGGGTAACCAACTCGCCCAACGCGCCCCCAACGTCCCCCGAAATCCCGCGGCTACGGCAGTGTGAACCCGAACGTGCTGCCCTGACCGATCGCGCTGCTCACTCGCACCTCGCCGCCGAGCCTTTCGACGATGCGCTTGACGATGGACAGGCCGAGTCCGTGGCCTTCGGCGTTGGCCGGAGTCACCCGCGAGAACTCCTGAAACAGCTGCCCGAGCTGCTGCTCGTCCAAACCCGGACCGTTGTCGCGGACCCAGAAGTGGGCCACGCCGCCGCCGTCTCGGTTTCCGCCGAGCTCGATGCGCGGCGGGGTTCCCCCATACTTGATCGCGTTGCTGATGTAGTTCGCCCAGACTTCCTCGACCCACGGCGCGTGGCCGAGCGCTCGAGGCCACTCCGCGGGTACGATGACTTCCGCGCCGGATGCCGCGATCAGGGTGGAAAACCGCTGCTGCGCCTCTGCCACGACTCTCGACATATCGAGCGGCTGCCGCGGGACCTCCCGCATCTTGCGCACGCTGGCGAGCAGCAACAGCTCGTCGATGATCTGCGCCATCTTCTGGCAGCCCCTGGCGGCTTGCGTCAGCAGATGCCGCACCTCGTCGTCCATCCTGTTCTCGAGATGGGTTTTGAGAAGATCGGTGTATCCGAAGATGACGTTGATCGGATTCTTGAGATCGTGAGCGACGGCGTGGGCATAGGCGTCCGGTCGAGAGCGAGCGCCTGCGCCTTCGCCTTCTGTCTTCGGCCGCTGCTCGCTGTCGTTCCGCCAATCCTTCTGGCTCGCGAGCTCAAGGCGCTGGCGCGCCAGGCGAGACGGCCCCCCGGACGAACGCCACGAAACAAGAGTCCGCACGCCGTGAACAGCCAGGCCCGCCGAGGGGTCGGGCGAACGAAACGCCCTGCAGCGGATAGAGACTATGTGAACCGATCCACAGTCGTCGACGTCCGACCTGGAAGCCAATCCCCAGGGCAATAGAATCCCCGTGCCGAGCGTGATCACGGTAAACGCCAGCAAGGCGACCATTTCCCTGTCCGGTCCGGCGTAGCTCGAGAGGACGAGCATGAAGAGGCACACCACCGTCGCGGCGCCAAAGGCGATGCGTCGAGGGGACGCGATGCGATTCGGATGGCGGGTCACGTAGAACACCCCTGCCATTGCGAGTAACCCCCCGAAATCGACCAGCCGGCGGTGTGGGTATGCCAGGTAGCGCCCGAGTGACAAATCGGTTCCCTCTCCCCCGAGGATTCCCCAGAGCGACGATGGCCGCCATCGGCTGGATCAGGTCCGGTGGTTCGTCTGGTGACGGAGCTCGTGAAATCGTCCATCCTGCGCCGCGTTCCAGCAGCGGTTCGGGCTCGAAAACAGCAGCACTCCACATGCCTTAGCGCAATTCCGAGACACTCGGGCAAGTCCTATCCGGCGCCAGCCCGTCGCGAGCAATGTGACGGTACGGGTGCGGTAAAGTCGATGTATGTGCGAGCGGGCGAACGGCAGGCGTGGGCACGGCTACGATGTTCGCGCTGCCGGTACGCGACCGAGCGTCGCAACTACATCCATTGCGCGGCGACGGAACCAGCACCGTACCTCCCCCATCGTTCAACTCGGTCAGCTGGCGCCCCGCGAACGGAGGATCTGCCCCGTGATCCACCCGGCCTCCTCCGACGCGAGGAACGCCACGAGCCTGGCGGCATCCTCGGGCGTGCCCAGCCGGCCCATGGACGCCTGGGCCAGCAGCGACTCGTACAGCTCACGAGTGAGCCAGCCGGTATCGGTGGGACCGGGATCCACGGCGTTCACCGTGATGCCCTTGCCGGCCAACGCCGCGCTGAGACTGAGGGTGAGCGCCTCGATTGCGCCTTTCGTCGCCGCGTAGGCCAGTTCCTCCGGCATGGGAGACAACCCCTGCCCGGACGTGAGATTGATGATGCGGCCGCCGCCGGACGGGCAATGGCGGGCGAACGCGGCGCAGAGGAGCGAAGTAGCGCGCAGATTCACGGCGTAGTGGCGATCCAGCTCCTCGCCGGTGAGCTGCTCGATCGACACTTGCGCGGAGTAGGCCGCGTTGTTGACCAGAATGTGAACGGGGCCGAGCGATTCCCGCACCGACGCGAACAGCTCGGCGGCACCTTCGGAGCGAGACAAATCCACCTCGAACCCGGCCGCGCACACGCCGAGACGACGCAGTTGCGCCAAGAGCTGTTCGGGTTCCGAGTCCTCGACCCCCCACGGCTGCTGGCGGTCGTAGGGGCGGAAATAGCCGAGGCCGATGTCGGCCCCCGCTCCCGCCAGAGCGTTGGCGATCGCGGCGCCGATTCCCGCCAGTCGCGTTGCGCCGGTGACCAGCGCCACTTTTCCACCGAGCGGCTTCCCCATTCGTCGATTTCCGCTCATCCACTGTCAGGTCCAATCGCGAGACCGCCGCTTCGTGAAGCAGCACGAAGGCTTTACCCCAAAAGGAGTCGGCAGTCTCGCGAGGGAATCGACCGTGATGTCGAGGTCCTATCGAAGTATCCGACCGGGATGGAGGCCTCGACGCTTCGTAGTCATGACGCATCGGGGATGAGTCGCTTGCCGAGGCTCACAACCTCGTCTTTTGCGTAGCCGATGCGTCGATAGAACTCCAACACGGCATCATTCGTGGCGCGGACCTGCAGATTCAGCTTGGGACAGCCACGGGCCTCGAGCGCAGCCTCGACGTGGCGCATGAGCGCGCAACCAAGGCCGGCGTTGCGATGCTCCGGCGAGACCGCCAGGTAATTGACCCAACCTCTGTGGCCATCATACCCAGCCATGACAGAGGCGACGACCTGGCCTGCGATCTCACCGACCAGAAACAACTCGGGCTGAGTGGTGAGCTTCCGCTGAATGTCTTTGTGCGGATCGTTCCAGGGCCGCACGAGATCGCAGCGATGCCAGAGCTCGATTACTGCAGCTTCATCGGCGATTGAGAACGCGCGGATCTTCATAGGGTCATCAATGGCGCCGACGGTCAGCCCATCAGCTCCGCAGCCTCATGCCCGGGCGCGAGACACAAAGGAACCGTCCACTCGTCTTTTCATCTTTTCAGGAACGTCCCCGTGATTTTCCCCTTCACCAGCCTCCCCGAACGGCACGAACGGCCAGAAGGTCGAACGGTCGAACTTGTGATCCTCCGTCACCGTGGCAAGCGCCGGGGCACCTTCCACCCGAGCTCGGCCACTGCCCTGAAGCTGGTGGACGTCCAATACTCTACCGATTCTGGTCGCACTTCGCGCCGGTTCGATCCATATTCGTTCCCTCCTATCAGCCCGTTGAAAAAGTCGAAACGCCCTTCGACAAGCATGTCCTGATCAACGTCGAAGGGCTCAGGGCGAGCGGGAAGAGCCCGTAACTTTTGCGGCCGGCGCCGGTTTATACAATTGTACACATGGCGCACGGGGGATCTGTTTTGAAGGCTCGTCCGAAGGAACCCGACGATCGGCTCCTGATCGAAGCGGCGCAGCGTGATCCGCGCCGTTTTGCGGACCTCTACGAGCACAATTTCGAACGGGTCTACGCCTACATCGCGCGCCGCGTCGGCGATCGCACGACGGCCGAGGATCTGACCGCGGATGTTTTTCACCAAGCCCTGGCCTACCTCCCACGTTTCGAGTGGCGCGGCGCACCGTTCGCGGCCTGGTTGCTGCGGATCGCCGCCAACGCGATCATCGACCACGTGCAGCGAAGCGCACGTGAACGGAAACTACCCGAGGCAGACGATCCGGAGGAGGTCAGCATGGAAGATGTCCACCAGCGGGCGCGTCTCTTCCAGCTGGTGCAGGAGCTTCCCGAGGATCAGCGCCGGGTGATCACGATGCGTTTCGCCGAGCAGCGCAGCATCAGCGAGGTCGGGGGCGTGCTGGGGCGCAGTGACGGCGCCGTGAAGCAGCTGCAGTTCCGGGCCTTGCAACGTTTGCGAGCGCGCATGGGTAAGGCACATGGCTAAGCGAAGTGGCGCGCGCAACTTGAATGAGCAACTCAACGATGCCGTGGAGGCGCTGATGGCCGCTGCCCCACCGCCGCGACTCGATCCGAAGCTGGCGCCGCTGCTGCAGATTGCGGCCGACCTGTGCGATCTGCCGCGCGCCGATTTCAGGGCGCAGCTGAAGGCGGACCTGCAACACCGCGCCGCCGCGCCGCCGCCGCGTCCCGTCCCTGAGGGCTACCACACGGCAACGCCGTGCCTGGTGCTGCGCGATCCGGGCGTCGCCATCGACTTCTATCAGCGCGCCTTCGGTGCCACCGAGCTGATGCGCTTTGCAGACCCGAACGGCCACGTCGTGCATGCGGAAATCCAGGTGGGCGACTCACGCATTGCCATTGCTCCGGAGGCGCCCGCATGGGGCAACCTCAGCCCGCAGGCGCTCGGCGGCTCCGCAGTGCCCATCCAACTGTACGTCGAAGACGTCGACGCCTTCGCCGAGCGCGCCATCAGCGCCGGGGCCAAGGTGCTGATTCCCATCGCCGATCAGTTCTACGGCGACCGCGCCGGACGTCTCGCCGATCCGTTCGGACACGTGTGGGTCGTCGGCACGCACCAAGAGGACGTCTCGGTCGATGAAATGCAACGGCGCGCCGAGGCCTGGATGAAAGAAGCCGGGGAGCCGGCGGCCACGCCCACCGAGAGCTCCTACGTGGTCGAGCCCTGCCTCCCTGTGCACGACGCCCCCGGGCTGATCGACTTCCTCAAGGGGGCCTTCGACGCGGAGGAGGTCTCCCGCCACCTGCGACCGGACGGCAGCATCGCCCACGCCGAGGTGCGCATCGGCGACTCGGCGCTCGGGATCGGCGAGGCGGTCGCCACGGGGGGGCAACCCGCACCCACAGCACTGCACCTGTATGTCCCCGATGCCGATGTCGTGTACGCACGCGCGCTACGCGCCGGCGCCAGGTCCATGCAAGAGCCCGTCGACCAGCACTACGGTGACCGCGAAGCCGGCGTCCGCGATCCGTTCGGCAACCACTGGTACATCGGAACGCACAGGCGAGAAGGCGCGAAGGAACCGGCGTCCACGTACGTCCCGGAAGGCTTGCACAGCATCAGCTCCTACCTCCACCCGCGGGGAGCGCCACAGCTGATTGATTTCTTGAAGCGCGCTTTCGGGGCGGAAGAAGCGTTCCGCGCACAGGCACCGGACGGCAGCGTCGTCCACGCCAAGATCCGTATCGGCGAGTCGGTGGTCGAGATGGGCGAGGCACATGGCCCGTATCAGCCGATGCCCACGGTCTATCACCTCTACGTGAACGACACCGACGCGGCTTACCGGCGGGCGATCGAGGCAGGCGGGGTCGCGTTGCAGGAGCCCACTGATCAGCCCTGGGGCTACCGCAATGCCGGCGTGCAGGATCCGAGCGGCAATCAGTGGTGGATCAACGCGCCCCTCGGAAGCACCGTACCGGCCGTGCATGAACCGACAGCCGCGGAGGCACCGGTCGCCTTCCACAGTATGACGCCGTTCCTGCACGTGCACGAGGTGGGCAAGACCATCGACTTCTTGAAGGCCGCGTTCGCCGCCGAAGTCATCGTCTTCGACCGTGGCGGCGACCCGCCGCACGATCACGCCGAGCTGCGCATCGGCGATTCGCTGCTGATGATGGGCGAGGCGATCGCCGGCTATCCGCCCACCCACTCGGCATTCTATCTGACGGTGACCGACGTCGACGCCGCCTATGATCGTGCGCTGCGTGCCGGCGCGACGCCGCAGCAGCCACCCAAAGACATGCCCTGGGGACATCGCATGGCGCACGTGCGGGACCCCCTCGGCAACGCCTGGTTTGTCGCTGCGCCGCACGCACAGAGCGACGACTAGCTCACAGCACAGGGAGGTCGCTTATGGCTGAGAACGCCAAACAGACCCGCGCCACCGTGATTCCAACCATGCGCTACCAGGATGCCGCCGCTGCCATCGCATGGTTGTGCAAGGCCTTCGGCTTCGAAGAACATCTGGTCGTCCCGGGCGACACCGGCACCATCGCGCACGCCCAGCTCAGCTTCGGCAACGGCATGATCATGCTGGGCTCGGCAGGCAACGACGCGTTCGGCAAGCTCGTGAAGCCCCCCGGACAGGTGGGCGGCGTCGCGACGCAGAGCGCCTACATCATTGTCGCCGACGCCGACGTACATTATCGCCGCGCGGTCGCCGCCGGCGCGCAGATTGTGATGGAGATCAAAGACGAGGACTACGGCGGACGCGGTTACAGTTGTCGCGATCCCGAAGGCCATGTCTGGAACTTCGGCACGTATGACCCGTGGGCGACGGTATGAGTGCGCCGCAAGCCATCGCCCTGGGCAGCGGCCGGCTTGCGCGTCACACGTATCGTCGAGACCATGGCGATGCTGAGCATCATCGACGCTCGGCTGTCGTAGATCCTCGAGCAGCCAACCGAGACACCCAGACTGCCGACGCAAAGGAGGAACGCATGACGAGCACCGCCAAAGCAATCCCCGACGGCTTCCATGGAGCAACCCCGTACTTGTGCTGTCGCGACGCCGCGCGCGCCATTGAGTTCTACAAGCAGGCGTTCGGAGCGACCGAGTTCATGCGTCTGGCCGAGCCCAGCGGAAAGATCGGGCATGCAGAGATGAAGATCGGCGACGCCGTGATCATGCTCGCCGACGAGTACCCAGACCACGGCGCCATCAGTCCGCAATCGCTCGGCGGCACCGCCGTAACGATCCACCTGTACGTGGGAGACGTCGACGCGCTGGTCACACGTGCCGGTGCCGCCGGTGCCAAGATCGAACGGCCGCCGACCGATGAGTTCTACGGCGATCTCTCCGCGACGCTGTCGGATCCCTTCGGGCATCGCTGGATGTTCGCGAGCCACATCGAAGACGTCTCGCCGGAGGAGATGGGACGCCGCTATCAAGCCATGATGAAGCAGTGACACAGGTTGCCGGACCCGGCTCAGCCGCCGTCGTGCCGCCGAACACTCCTCACTCCGTCAGGGCCCTCACTGACCTGAAACTCGCCCGGGCTGTGCCCGGGTTCGTAGGCAAAGGCTGGGGCTCGGGCTGAGGCTGGGGATCGATCCCAAAGACCGCGCGAAGCGCGCACCGTCCTCAGCCCGAGCCTGAGCCTCAGCCTCAGCCTGTTCCGGCAGTCCCTGTGTTTCTCAGCTCGAATGATCCGGCGGCACGCCGGTGGCGGCGCTGACCTGAAACTCGCCCGGGCTGTGCCCGGGTTCGTAGGCAAAGGCTGGGGCTCGGGCTGAGGCTGGGGATCGATCCCAAAGACCGCGCGAAGCGCGCACCGTCCTCAGCCCGAGCCTGAGCCTCAGCCTCAGCCTGTTCCGGCAGTCCCTGTGTTTCTCAGCTCGAATGATCCGGCGCACGCCGGTGGCGGCGCTGACCTGAAACTCGCCCGGGCTGTGCCCGGGTTCGTAGGCAAAGGCTGGGGCTCGGGCTGAGGCTGGGGATCGATCCCAAAGACCGCGCGAAGCGCGCACCGTCCTCAGCCCGAGCCTGAGCCTCAGCCTCAGCCTGTTCCGGCAGTCCCTGTGTTTCTCAGCTCGAATGATCCGGCGGCACGCCGGTGGCGGCGCTGGCCTGAAACTCGCCCGGGCTGTGCCCGGGTTCGTAGGCAAAGGCTGGGGCTCGGGCTGAGGCTGGGGATCGATCCCAAAGACCGCGCGAAGCGCGCACCGTCCTTAGCCCGAGCCTGAGCCTCAGCCTCAGCCTGTTCCGGCAGTCCCTGTGTTTCTCAGCTCGAATGATCCGGCGCAGCCCGGGGCCCTCACTGACAGCCGATCGATCGTCGCAGACTACCCTCTACGCCTCTACGCATGCGGTCGGCGGGGTCACCACCGATTGAGTCTTGGGTGTGGCGGGCACGACGCCCCACACCCGACACCCAACACCCTATCCGAGCTTCTGCTCGATCGCGCCGACGATCTCGTCGGACACCGGCTTCGTCGGTGGCGCGAAGCGCGCTGCGACGTTGCCGGAGCGGTCGATGAGGAACTTGGCAAAGTTCCACTGAATGTCGCCCGGCCCGTCGGGCTGTGTCGGCTGCTCCGTCAGGAAGGCATACAGCGGATGCCGGCTCGCGCCGTTGACGTCGAGCTTGGCGAACATCGGGAAGGTGACGCCAAAGCGCGTCTCGCAGAACGTCTTGATCTCCTGCTCGCTCCCCGGCTCCTGCGAGCCAAACTGGTTACAGGGAAAACCGAGCACCACCAAGCCGCGGTCGCGATAGCTCTCGTACAGCTCCTGAAGGCCCGCATAGTGTGGCGTCAACCCGCACTGCGAGGCAACGTTCACCACCAACACCACCTTGCCCGCGTAGTCGCGCAACGACTGCTCCGTTCCGTCGATCGTCTGAGCACTGAAGTCGTAGAATGTCATACTCCGCAAATGGCAGAGCGCCAGGTCTGTGGCAACCCGGGGATTCGATCAGCCCAAGGGCCGCCGCCTGCTCCTGGCGCAACCTTTCCGGCCGCTGGCCGGTTGAGGTCACGTTTCGACCCCGCAATGCCGTCGCCGGGCTGGACTGCGACCTTCGGAGCGAGGTGCTTGACACCCGGCTCGAGGTTCCGATTTTGCTCGCTCCCGTGGGCAGCAGTCGCCTGTTCTGGCCGATGGGCGAGGTGGCGGCCTCGCGCGCGGCGGGCCGGGCGGGCACGGCGTACATTCTTTCAACGCTCTCGGGATGCAGGTTGGAAGAGGTGAAGGCGGCGTCGCGTGGGCCGGCGTAGTACCAGCTCTATCTTGCCGGCGGCCGGGACGCGGTCAGTGCAGCGGTCGCGCGGGCGCAGGCGGCGGGATTCGCCGCGCTGGTGGTCACGATCGACACCGCGGATTCCGGGTTGCGGGTGCGGGACTTGAGAAGCGGCGTCAAAGAGTTGCTCGGCCGCGATCTGTTGAAGAAGATTCGGTTCTTGCCGCAGCTGGCAACTCGTCCCCGCTGGCTGGCCGCATTCCTGAGGGATGTCGGGCTGATGAGCTTCGCCAATGTGGTCCTGCCATCGGGGGCGGCGATGAGCTATGCGGACGTGAGCATCGCTCTCGAGCAGGCGGCCGTCACCTGGGATGACCTGCGTTGGATCCGGGAGGCGTGGAGCGGTCCCGTGGTGATCAAGGGGGTTCTCACCGGCGAGGATGCGCGGCGGGCGGTGGATCGCGGCGCTGCTGCGGTCGTGGTTTCCAATCACGGCGGCCGGCAGTTGGACGGTGTTTCCGCCAGTCTTCGGGCGCTGCCGGAGGTCGTGGCGGCGGTGGGAGAGCAAGCCGAGGTGCTGATGGACGGAGGCGTCCGCAGCGGCAGCGACGTGGCAAAGGCGCTGTGCATGGGCGCTCGCGCGGTACTCATCGGCCGGGCGTATGCCTATGGGCTGGGGGCCGCCGGAGAAGCCGGCGTCTGGCGGGCGTTGGAGATCCTCCGCTCGGATCTGGTCCGCACGCTCAAGCTGCTGGGCTGCCGAGCGGTCTCCGAGCTGAATTCGAGTTATGTCGAAGTCCCCGCGAGCTGGCCGCAGAGACGATCAGCAATCAGCTGCTAGCGGATGAATGTAGCGCACGAGCTCCTGAGGAGGTACGGCTCTTCCTCGACGACGATAGACTTGAAGCGGTTCTGGAAAAGATGGCCGGTGCGGCGGTGGCGGCGATTGAAAGCCACGGCATACCCGGTTAGCAGGCGCCGCATGAAAGCCGACAGAGGAGCTCGCCGCTGCGCAGGAGCAGGTGAAAATGATTGGGAATCAGAGACCACGCATAGACCGCGGTTTCGGTTCCGAGAACCAAATCACCGAGACGAGTACAGAATCCCTCCCGATCGCGGTCGCTCACAAAGATGGCTCGGCGCTCGATGCCCCGCACCATGACGTGGTGAAGCACTCCCACGGTATCAAGTCGGGGCCCACGCGGCATACCACGCGAGTAGCAACCGATAGTCTATGCGTCAACTATCCACCCGGCTTTCCGCGAATCGCCCCTTCCGCCCCAACGTCCCCATTTTGGCCGCCCGCGGCTGTTCAGGGCGGCGCGCCTTTACGCGCGCCCTGGAACGCAATTTTCGCCACCTCATTCGTCGGCCACCAATAAACCGGTGCGCAAAGATACCGGTCTGTCGGATATCCTGTCTCGGACGATTGCGCGTACCTGCCAGGTTCCCAAGGGAGCAGCTGCCCCTGGAGTAATCGCAACTGAGGCCTCACTCGGTAGAAGCCTGCCCGGCACAGCCTTTGGTGGCACCCGCCATAGCGATACGTTCGGATACTGAGAGACTGCGTGACCACTCGCGTCGAGCACCTCAAAGTCGGCCACGACGTCGCAGACCCCGGCACTATTCCCGCCGCACCCTGCAACGATGATGAAGCACTCGATTTCCCTCCCGCGCGCAGTGTGATCCTGTAACATTGATCCGCGCCTGCATCCCCTGGACGTTGCAACGCTGCCACGAACTCATCGGGATTGCTGGTGAGGTACAGACTCGCCTTGAACTCTCCATCATCCCCCGCCACGAATCCTTGCGGCGGCGCGAGCGGTCTTTCCGATTCTCGCAGTCTACGCCACAGCCGAAGGCAATCGAGCAGATTGTCGCAAGCAGGAGACGGTTCAAATGCATTCAGACAGTCTCAATCGGCCGAACGGTGTGGCGATGAGCCGCGCGTTCTGTTCGCGTCGGCCTCCATCGCCTGGTTCGGCTTCATCCTCACGGCGCAAACATTTCCTGCAGCACGGCTGAGACATGGCCGCCAGTTCGTCGGTCTATGCGACCGAGCCTGCGGACGAGGCGCGCCGCGTCGACCGCTCGCATCTGGTCCAAGACGACCTGCCCAGTCCTGCCTCCAAAGCGACAGCCCACCCTCGTGGGATAGGGCCGCCCCTTGGTGGTCATTGGGGCGACGATCACCGTCCGAATGTGGTGGTTCATTTCGTCTGGCGACACAATCAGGCAGGGCCGCGTTTTCCGCATCCCGGTACCCACTGTGGGATCAAGGCTGACCAGGTACACCTCGAAACGATTCACCGCCACTGCCACTGTCGCCGATCCCATTCCGGAGGAGGTCGACCCTGTCACCGTCCAGCAGGCGGTCATCGCCCGCCGCCGCCATGGCGCTAAACGCCTCGGCCCATCCGTGGCGCGGGCGCCGTGCCGCACGGATCACGAGACGGTTTCCCTAGCTTCAATCGTTACCTCCCCGCTCAACCCCGTCTGCTCGATGAAGCGGTTCGGGTATACGAATCCCCTTCGAGTTCCCGATGCGAACGATGCGTGCCTTCATCCTGGCGACCTCCAAAGACGTGTCTACACCTAAGCACACGCGGGCCGACAGCGCAAATGCCCCTGGCAGCCGAACGCTACTCTGCAGCGGCGCGCTTCCTTGCCCGTCCGTTGGAAGAGTCTTGTTCGCCTGGATGCCACGACGCGCTCAATGCCGGCGACGGGCAGAGATAGCGGGACTCCGACGAGGGCGCCTGCGGCATTGCCTACAAGCGTTGGGGCAGCGACCACGGCGTTACGTGAATAGAGATCCTCCACCCATGGCACCTTATCTGGCAGAGAAAACCTTACGTCGCCCGTATTCTTGAATGCGCACGCGGCCAAACAGACGCCAAAGGTGCAAATGATCATCCGTCCGCACCAGGTTTGATGGAGTCTCATCCCGTTCTCGTCGCTCACGCCGAACGTCTTGCCGCTGACCCGTCGGCGCACCGGCGTTTGCGGCGAGCGACCAAGCTCAAGCCGGTCGGGTCGAGCGGCGGGTTATGTGGCACTACTGCTCACCATTGCGCTCTGAGACTAGCACCGTCTCATTGCGCCGCTCATTTGTGACTCTGAACATGGGCGCTCCGACGTGCGGTCCCGTGTATTCGCAGATGAGAGAATCATTGGCGCGCCATTGCTTAGGGTCTACCGAATCGCGGCCTAGAAAATCGAGGCTTCTGCTGCCATCATCAGCTCGCCGTTCTCAGAGACGCCAGACAACGTGGCGGTGGTACAGCCTACTGCGACGCTTCCGCTTCGTGCTGAGCACGCTGACAGCGCCACCAAAACGATGAGCCCGCCGGCGACTCTATGCCACATAACGCTGGCGCTCAGCCGCGCGGGCCGCTCCCGGCCGGCTCCCGTTGGCAGTTCGGCCCCGCGGCCCGCGTCGGCTGCAGCGGCATAGTTGAACTAAGCCGCTGCGCGGCAGCTGTGAATCGTTCTGGTCGCACGCCTCGGTCTCGAGCCCGGTGAGTCTGCTCGCGTATGGCGCCGGGCGTCAAGGCCTGGTGCGCGCGGCTCTCTCCCATCACCGTCGCACCTCCACCCCGC
Source organism: uncultured bacterium (assembly GCA_963721115.1). Lineage (GTDB taxonomy): Bacteria > Desulfobacterota > Binatia > HRBIN30 > CADEER01 > CAVRIA01. Next base: position 288,452 of record CAVRIA010000004.1, on the reverse strand, counting down.
CTCCGATGGACGGAGGCCGGAAAGCCCAACGGAGGTGTCCCATGGGAGAACTGCGTGACCGAATGGAAGGAGATCTGCTCCTGCGCGGCGTTGCCGAGGTGACCCGCAAGGAGTACCTGCGCTGCGCCCGCGCCCTCGCAGCGCACTACCGCATCTCGCCCGCCGAGCTCGGTGCCAAGGAGGTTCGTGACTACCTGCTCCGCCTCACTCGCGACCTCCACTACAGCCCCGCCAACCTCAAGATGCACGTCGCCGCCCTCAAGTTCCTCTACGGCATCACTCTCGATCGCCCCGATGTCGTCGAGCGCATCCCCTACCCGAAGGTGCCCCGCACGCTCCTCGACATCCCGAGCCCCGGCGAGGTGGCCAAGGTGCTCGCTGCCGTGCGCTCGCCCAAGTACCGCGTGCTCCTCTTCTGCGCCTACGGAGCGGGACTGCGCGTCAGCGAGGCGTGCAAGCTCTCGATCGGTGACATCGACGACAAGCGCATGGTGATCCACGTCCGCGCTGGCAAGGGCGCCCGCGACCGCTACGCCATGCTGAGCCCCGTGCTGCTCGATACGCTTCGCCGCTACTACCGTGCCGAGCGACCGGAGAAGCCCTTCTTGTTCCCCGGCAACGTCGCCGCCAAACCTGCCAGTCCCCAGGGAGTGCAAACCGCGCTGCGGATCGCGCTCGCCCACAGCGGCGTCTCCAAACGAATCACGCCGCACACTTTGCGCCACGCGTTCGCCACCCACAGCCTCGAGGCCGGCACCGATCTGCGCGTCATCCAGGTGCTGCTCGGTCACGCCAACATCCGCACCACCACCCGCTACCTCCACGTCAGCACCCGCCTGATCGCCTCGACCCGCTCTCCGCTCGATGCGATCGCACCTGAGATCCGCGAAGCCACCGATTCCGACGAGCCTTCCTCCAGCGCGTAGGCATCTCTCGTCGTGCATGCGCACGCACCACCTGGTGCGCCGCGCCTGGAGATCGCCTCCATCTTCCGCACCCACGGCGGGAGCTTTCGACAAAAGCATCGCCTCTCGCCCGAGCAGGATCGTGTTCTCGGCGATCTCGAACGCTGCCGCACCGCCGCCCTCGGCGGCCATCTCTACCGCTGCCAGCAGTGCTCGGCCGAGGTGCCCCTCTACAACTCCTGCCTCAACCGCCACTGTCCCACCTGCCAGGGCCCGGCCCAGCTCCGCTGGGTCGAGGGACGAAAGCAAACGCCTGCTCCCCACCGACTACTTCCACGTCGTCTTCACCCTGCCGGCACTGCTGCGCCCGCTCGCCCGCCGCTACCGTCGCCTGCTCTACGATCTGCTCTTTGCCACCGCCGCCGAGACGCTGCTCACCTTCGGCCGCGACCCCAAGCGCCTCGGCGCCGAGCTCGGCTTCACCCTGGTGCTCCACACCTGGACCCGCGATCTCAGGTTCCATCCCCACGTCCACGCCATCGTCACCGGGGGCGGGCTGGACGTCCACGCCGATCGCTGGGTGAGCGCGCGCCAGGACTACCTCTTCCCCGTCCAAGCGCTCTCGCGCCTTTTCCGCGGCAAGTTCCTCGCCGCGCTCATCGCGCTCTTCGAGCAAGGCACCGGCAAAGATACCCAGCTCGATTCCCACTCCTTCCGCACCCTCACCCGCCGCCTCGCCCGTCAGGCATGGGTCGTCTACGCCAAGAAGCCCTTCGGCCGCTTGCGCTCCGAAGCTTCAGCGGCGGGGCGCGGCCCCGAGCAGATCGTCTCCTACCTCGGCCTCTACACCCACCGCGTCGCCCTCTCCAACAGCCGCCTGCACCGCAAAACCCAGGACCACCCGCACCGAGACTCGCCACTACCGGCGCCGCCGCATCGCTGCGCGCTGTTTGCCCCGAGGCGTGCCTCACAGCACCTCCAGGCACAACCAACAACCCGTTCACATCCACCACCCAAGGTTCGCTCACCCACTCCAACCCGCCAACGCACCCCGCGTACAGGGCGCGCCCGGCTTCCCGCCACGCGCTCTCGCCACTACCGCGCCAATTTCTCCAAACAGGCCTGACTTCGGAGCCGCCGTGGAAGCGGCTTAGCTCAACAGCGCTTTGGAGAAGCGCTCGCGTTGAAGCGCTCCATCTCAAGCCCGACCCGTCGTTTCGCTCGGCCTCTCCAAACCGCTAAGAGTTAGACGGCTCCCCGCGCCGATCATGGTTCCCTCACCGCTTCTTCCAAGTCGCCCGAGCTCTTATCGAGTGAGACAGCGCGGCAAACCAGCGGATACCGCTTTGAACGGGCAGCCGAGGAAATAGCGCTCGCCACGGCCCGCGCGGCGGGCACCAGAAGAGAGCGGCACCAGAGCCCCGCCTCGGGTGTGGATTTCCCATGCTATTTTCGCCGCTTCGTGGAGCGTGACACCGAGATGCTTGCTGAGTTCCTCTACGATGAAGAGCATAGGCGTACTTTGGTCGTTCAGCAGCTCGAGGCCGTTGGCGAAACCGCGTGGTACGAACTCGCTGAACTCCGAAAGATGCGTGCTTGGATCGAGGACGATCTCCTTCCTGGACCCGAACACGGCACCGGTCCACTTCCTGAAGTCGCTCCAAAGGCCCATCGTGCCTCTCGCCGGCTAACGCTGCGGCTCAGGAGCCGGGGCCGCCGGTGTGCCGTTTCGAGTTCATCAGATCGCCTGCGCGGCCCCGGTCGCCGGAGCCGCTCGGTTCGGCAGCCACCGATCCTCAACCGACCGCTCGACGTATGGCTGTCGCGACTTCCTGCGGCAGGTCGACCGCTTTGAAGAACTTTGCCGGGTAGAGGTAGTCCTCACCGGACTCATCGATCACTCGGACAAGACCGTGTGCCGCCGCGTCATCGTCGGGCATGGCCTGGTAGATCTTCCGCAGCTCGAGCGACGCTGGATAGCCCGTGTTTCGCACGCAGACGACGAACTGTTTCCTCTTTCGTGTACCTGCCATCACAGCTCAACCAAGGATCCGTTTGATCCGCATTTCCTTTCTACCAATTCCCGTGGCCTCGTACCAATGGAGCTCCGCTTCCACCACGGCGCCGTCCGGAAATCGCACGGTGGCCGTTCCCTTTCGCTTCCGCCACCGACCACGACCGTACGAGCGGCGTAGTCGCGGTAGATCGCGGATTGCCGAACCGACGGCGAACGTCTCGACGTTCCGAAGAGGCCCGAGAATCTCGAAGTACATTCCGCGTTCGTTCTACCATCGTTGTCCAGTTGAAGCCGAACGCGGGCGGTCAGACGCGCCGCCTTGCGGCGTCGGCCGGGACGCCTCTGTTCGGCCACGTTGTCATAAGGTCGTGTCTTCCAGCGCTTCCCAGGAGCCTCCTGCGCCATGGTAGGTCTCGGCACACAAGCGGAAGCGCTGTCCGCAGCTTGAGCACTCGACGACAGTCTCGACGTAGTCACCAAGCCACGGCGTTTCGTGGGCTACAAACCCAGACGGATGATCGCCCCGTACGAACTCCAAGAGTCCCGTCGCTATCATCCGGAGAACCTGCGCAGCCATTCCTCGCAGCTCATGCGCTGTATGGATACGGATCACGGGCATCAGTTCCTCGCATCGCGAGCAACTCATTGTCCCATGCGAGCCGAACGCCGGTTTTCAGCCGCGCGCGTCCTTTTGCGCGTCGGCTGCAATCCCTTGTTCGGCCTACTCCTCACCGAAGTAGTCGCTGTCGATGCGTTTGATCTCATAGGATGCCATTGGCGATACGCCGACGTTGAAGTCGATCATGATCTCGGCGAGCTGTTCGCCATCAATGAGCACAACCTTCGGGTCGATGGTCGCGACGTACTGCGCAGCCTCGAAGGAGAACGCACCGGTGGTCATGAAGATACCCTTCTTCGCGCGCTTCCCATGAAGTGCGCCGACGAACTTCTGAATCTCCGGTCGCCCGACTGTCCCTTCCCATTTCTTGGCTTGCAGATCGATGACATCGAGGCCGAGGCGGTCCTCGTTGATGATTCCGTCGATACCCTCGTCGCCGGCACGACCGATCGCTTCGCCCGCCTCGCGTCGCGACCCGCCATAGCCCATCTTCAGCAGCACCTCGACGACAAGCCGTTCGAAAAACTGCGGAGAACAGGACTTCACGCGTTGAAGGAGCCCCGCAGCCATCTCGCTTCGGAGGCGCTGGTACGCGGTCTCGAGTTTCTCCTCGGGCGTTTCACCCTCCGTCTCTGTCGCGCTTGGTTCGGCTGCTTCCTTTTTGTCATCGACCGGAATTCGATGAACTCGGGAAAGCGTTCAAGATACTTCACGGTGATCGCTCTGGCGGATTTCGCAAAACGTCTCGCCCCCGTTCGGTGATTCGGAAGTGGGCGCGCCGCGGCGAATCGAGAAGCGCCGCACGCTGAAGGTAGACCTTCGCCCATGCCACCCGGTTGGCGAAGACTGCTTGGCGCCCACTCGGCAACAGCGTGGACTTCTCGGCGTCGGTGAGTCGAAACAGCTCTGCGAGCGCCTCGCGCGCTTCACTCATTTCGTGCTCGTTCCCGTCGGAGGCGAACTGCAGCAGAGGCAGCGTCAACATCTGGAAGTTGGGAATTGCCACGGTCGTCACCCAACTGGCTTATCGCCTGATCTTGTTGGAACCGTCAATCAGCGGACACGCCGAACGCCACGGCTCTGCGGCGCGGGCACCAGTGGGAAGGCGGCTGACCCGCGTCCGCAGCAGCCGCTCTGTTCGGCCCGCCGAGACCGTGTGTGTGAATCAGCTATGCAACGCTTGCACCCCACTCCCTGCTTTCCCTTTGTAGGTCTTCGCACACCGCCTTCACCTTGTCTTATCTCTCCCTTTCATTCCGGCTGCGCCGTGGGGTTCGACTTCTGAGCCGGTCTCTCGCTCGGCACGGAGGCGGAGTCGGCGATGGCCGGGGCGATGATGTTCTCCGCCATGACTTGCCGTTGCCCCTCGACCTGACCGCAGACCGCCTCCACACCACTCGGGTTGACCCACGGTTTCAGTTGCTCGAGGAAGGGAATCAACTCAGATCCCCCACGACGGGCGAGCTCCTTGATCGCAGGGTAGCGCATCTGGCGAGCCCTCGCCCAATCGTTGTCGGCCGCCAATTGTTTTAGCTGGTCGATTGTTTTCTCATTCAGCCGCATTGTCGCAACGAGGGTTTCGATGTTTCGCTTCGGAACCCCCGTTGGTTGGGCGGCAGCGAGAGCTTCTAGCGTAGCAACGAGCTCGGGATCGTAGAGCGTTTCCATGTCATCCCTGCAACCAAAAGGCGCGTAGTGAGTGGTTTGAACCTCCAGTTCCCGCAAGTAGCCGCGGTAGCTTTCCAACAGAAAGAGCCCGGCCACTATCCCTTCCGATACGCGCCAGCGCGATTGCCGCTCGACAGCGCGCAGACGGGTCTGCTTTCTGGTCGTGTACGATCTCCTCCTGCATGTTGACTGACTCCGGAACATCGAGGGCTGCGATCGTATAACGGCAGCCTGATGAACCTGCAGATTCGCCGAGCTCAGCATGGCGTGCAAACTCCGGAAGTGCTTCATTTGCGTGAAAGGAGATCAATCCAATTTGGACAAGCTCAAGCTTCCTCTGATAGACAAGCGCGTCCAGTTTATCCCGATCAATCGCGCCGGACTCAGAAGCAATTGATCGGGCCCACCTCGAAGGTCGGGACTACATCGACCGCCCCGCCCGTGATGAGCAGCTCTACCGCTTCGGCGCGTACCCGGTCATCCATGAGCTTCTGATCGGTGGGAGTATCTACGGATGGCTCGGTTTCCAACATTGAAAGAAGTGCTTTGCGTGCGGCCAAGTCGTCTGTTCCCCGTGCGGCTCGGACAACATCATCATTTCCACCGCCACTGGCAGCAATCCGTTGACACAAGCGAAGGAACGCCGGGTTCAGGCGCCTCCCCACAGACATCACTCGCGGCAGGCCCGGCGAAGATGATTACGGTGGCAGCAAACGCGATTGCCAAACGCTTCATCTTACCCTCATCGATCTGCTCACGCTGCTGCCAGCCGAACGTTTAGCGTTTGAGCCGCGACGGAAACAGGCGAGTTGCCTTCCTCTCGCCCGCTTCCACCCGCCGCCGGCTCCAAACGCAGTTGGACACGGAGCCGGGTCGTATCATTACTATGGGCTTTTCATCATGCCGCCCCGATGCCGGGGACCGACGCCCCGCCCCATCGGCACTCGGCTGGTGCCGGTCCCACGCGGCGCACCCCCGCGGGGGTGGGATCCAACTCGGTTGAGTTCCGCTGCTTCAATGTGGGCACTTGCCTCCCTCTCGCCGATCTGCGGCGACAGCCGCTATGTTCAACGCCAGCGGTCAGCCGCGCGGGCCGCAGGCCCGCGTCGGCTGCACCGGTTTGTTAGGGAGCTTCACTGCGGGCAACCCTCCAGAGAGCTTGCGACAGCACGCACCAGTTCGTCGATGGTTACAAGGCCGTCGTTGTTGTCGTCGCCTGCACACGGCGGGGAAAGCGTCGGCGTGGCGGTAGCCGACGGTCTCGGAGTGGGCCGACTTGGTTGACCTTGATGCTGACGTCGTCATCGATCACCGCGACCACAGTGTCGAGCCAGCAGCCAAACGGATTACATCCGCCTTCTCTCAAGATGTAGTTCCCAGGAGGAACATCGTGAAACTGATGGCTCATGAGGCCATCGAATTCTGCCGACCGCGAAACAGTCTGGGGAACCGGACCCTCGAGAACCGGGTGATGGAATGGAGCTTCGACGGGACTGCACGAGGACGAAGGCACTTCCGAGTAGCACACTGAAACAGTGAACGCCTGTTGCGGCTCAAGCGAGGCCGCCGGCATCGCTCGCGCGATCAGCGCTAACGCCAGGACAGTGCTACGAGTCATCAAGCCTCCCTAACGCCTTGCCGCTGAACCGCGGCGGGCCGACGACAGCTTCGAATCAACGAACCGGCTCCCGCCCGCCGTCGGTTCGAGCGGCTGGTTCGGCCGGACCGCCCACTCGCGGTTGAAGCTACGGACAGCACGGAGTACATTTGAGCCCGTGAGCATCGAGCTTCCCAGGGGCATCGAAGAGCAGTTACGAGATGTTGCGGCCAGCCAAGGACGCGACGTATCGGCTCTCGTCGAGGATGCTGTCCGGCAGTACCTCGAGGCGGTTGCCATCACTGACGTCGAGCCGTCCGAAGTAGCGGAAACACAGGCAGCCGTGTTGGGTGAGCTGCCAGACGTACCGGTCTGGAAGGCCGACAAGGCGTGAAGCGTGGGGAGGTCTGGTGGGCCAATTGCCGCCGCCCGTCGGTAGCCGGCCAGTCGTGATCCTGACACGCGACGCCGTTCTCCACAGCATTGGTGGGATCGTCGTTGCCCTGGTAACGTGAACGGTCCGACAGCTTCCCACTGAAGTGACGCTGGGCCGACGCCAAGGACTGCCGATCAGCTGCGTCGCCAATCTGGACAACCTCCTGACGGACCCCCGAGACCGCCTGAAACGACTCATGGGGGCGTGCGACGCCAACAAGATCGCCGAGCTGAATCAGGCGATCAAGTCCGCACTCGACGTGTCCTGAAGACGGAATCATCATCGACCCTCACAAGGCCGAACGCGAGCAGTCAGACAGCGCCGCTCCGCGGCGTCGGCTGCAACGCTTTTGTTCGGCATCCGCTCCCTGGAGCGCAACGTTCGGCTTTCCGGTTACGGAAGCTGCTCATTCCAACGGGATCCTGCACCGCTTCTTAACACGCCATCATACCGGACGAGATCTCCGGGGAAAATTCTGCGACGAGAGCCTTCTCTAGCTCTGACGCTTCTGCCTCGGCGTTCGTACTTGAGACGATGACGAGGTACCAGTCGCCGTCACATGAAAACCTGTGCACCCAGACCCAGTGGTAAGAGGGCAACCAACTGGTGTCACGCCATTCCTTTTGGAAAGTCGCGCGGTCATGTGCATCCCGACCACACCCGATATCGCCGGTTGCAACATCGCTATGACCCAGCGACACGAAGCCGTCCTGTGCGAGAAATCCATCAACCCGCTTGTTGATCGGGTCAAGCGCGGAGACGGCCTGATCAGTGTTGAGAACCCGGAACGAATATACAGGTGAACATCCGGCGAAGACGGTGATGAGCAGCAGAGTGGCAAACCGGCGCATTTCAGCAAGCACAACACTGCCGAACAATAATTGACCTGCTGAAGCCTAGTAAACGCGCAGTATAGCATCTCTCGGGGCAGCTCCGACTCGCGTCCGATTCTCTTTACGGATCAATCGCTTGCATCCGGGTCTCTCGGTTTTCGCTCGGATTGCTATCCGACTTGACGGGCGCGGCATAGCGGACCGAATCTGCTCGGTTTCGAGCGGAAAGGCGAAGCCCGCGAGACTTCGCAGCATAGCATCCCTCCGGTGGGTCTTCTGACGGCGAAGTATCTCCTCCTAACTCAAGCCCTTAGCTCACGATGGTTGCTCCCCGCCTGGATTGCTACGCCGCTCACCTGCGCGGCCTAGCACGCCGGGGGATCGCGTTGACAGTCGATCGGCTGGGCTCTGGACGCCATGCCCGCCTCGGTTCAAAACGTGCGTGTAGATCATCGTCGTCTTCACGTCGCGATGGCCAAGCAGCTCCTGGACCGTACGGATGTCGTAGCCGGTCTCGAGGAGATGTGTCGCGAAACAATGTCTCAAGGTGTGCGGGCCGACCGGCTTGGCAATGCCAACCTTCCGTGCGGCATCGTGAACGGCGCGTTGGAGTACCGACTCGTGGAGATGAAATCGCTGCGGCGGACCGAAGCGCGGGTCGCGGCCGCCTGCGCTCCGAAGCTTCAGCGGCGGGGCGCAGATCCGTGATGCGGGGAAGACCCACTGCCAACTCCATTCGCGATGGGCGTTGGGATACTTGCGCGCCAAGGCGTCCGGCAACTGCACGCGGCCGAATCCCGACTTCAGGTCGCGTTCGTGGACAACGCGTACGCGATCCAGATGGACTCGGAGGGGATCTTCGACAGCACCCGGCAGCATGGTGACGCGGTCCTTGTTCCCCTTACCCTCGCGAACGAGGATCTCGTGCCTCGTGAACTCGATGTCTTTGACTCTAAGGCGCAAGCACTCCATCAATCGAAGACCCGAACCGTAGAGCAGCATTGCCATGATCCAGGAAACTCCGTCAAGCGCACTCAGCAGCGCCTCGACCTCCGGCCGAGTGAGCACGACCGGCAAGCGCTGCGGCCGCTTCGCTCGAACGACATCGTCCAGCCAGCCGGGGTCCTTGCCGAGGACGTCTTTGTAAAGGAAGAGGATACCCGCCAGGGCCTGATTCTGCGTCGAGGCGGCGACGCGCCGTTTGACCGCCAGTGCGGTCAGGAATTGCTCGATTTCCGGCTTGCCCATTTCTTCCGGATGGCGCTTGCCGTGGAACAGGATGTAGCGGCGGATCCAACCGATGTACGCTTCCTCGGTCCGATGGCTGTAGTGGCGCACTCGGATTGCGTGACGCACCTGATCCAGGAGCCGTGGCTTGGCCGCCGGCTCGTACGGTTCCGCCGGTTCGTGGATGACCGGTACCGGGACGAGTCGCGCGAGGATTCTCTGCAGGTCGGGCGGGGTGTCCTCGTCGAGGAAGCCCAGCGAGATCTCGCGAGCAGATCGGACGCCAGCTCGTCGCCTGGCGATCGTTCCCTTCGGTGCCCGGGGGTGCGGGTGGACCGACGAAGCCTGCAACGCCTCCAGAAGTCGTGCGGAGCGTCAAAACAACGCTGCAAAGGCCCACGCATAAGCTTCTAATCCCGTGCAGAGGCTGCAGCGACTGCGGAACTTATGCGCAGCGTCAAAACAACGCTGCGAGGGTCGACGCATAAGTTCCCCACTCCATGCAGAGGCTGCAGGGAATTTGAAACTTATGCGTCAGCCCTTACAGAGGCTGCATGACGCTTTTTTGTGCAGAAAATGCTCCTGCAGAGGATGTAGGACGTTTCGGAGCTCGCCGCGGGCCCGATGCAGGCGTCGAACGAGTGCCGTTCGGTTGCTGCCGGGGCGCAAACAAGGCTCTGCACCTACATCTGGTGTAGGTGTTCACCTACACCAGATGTAGGTCACCTCTCTGCTGCCGGCGTAAGAGAGCATCTACGCGGGCATTGCCAGGTCGGTCGCGGCGTTCGCCGAGGCGCAACAGAGGGTCGCCTCCGTCCAACGCAACAAGGAGCTGTCGCCGCTTACGCTGAAGGCCACCGAGCAGGTCTAGCGTACCTTCGATGGAGACTCGCGGAATTGTCCACGGAAAGCAGGTCGAGTAGGAGGACTCCGTGCCGGGTCTGGATGGCAAGCGCGTTCGCGTACGACTCGATGTCCTCGAAGACGAGAGAGTGCTGTCGCCTACCGAACAGGCCGCGGCTTGGCGCCAATGGTTCGAGTCGGGGCCGCAAGGCCCCATCGAAGATGACGCCAACGGTTGGCCGTGATCGAACGAGGCGATACCCGACGATGGTTTGCCTGGTATGTGCGTTCTCAAACCCGAGTGGATACGCTCGGTACGCCGCGAAGAGCTCGGACCATTACTGGCCCGATTGCCCGACGGCAGATGGTCGGACGTCACGCGAGTCGTGATTGATGCGCTCGGTCTTTCTCACGAGGGGTGAGCGGTTCGAACATCGCGATGCAGGCGACGCTGAGCCACCAACAACGATTGTGGCCTGCGGCGCCATCAAATCCCACCTCAATCCTCTCCCATCGGAGTCTGTCGATTTTCTCGAGGGTCGAGATTCCCCCCTTTGGAAAAGGGGGGTCAGGGGGGATTTTGAGATGGATTCGTTCGGACAAATCCCCCTCAATCCCCCTTTTCCAAAGGGGGAAGTAGGAGTCGCTTCCCTCGCCAGGAGAAAATCGACAGTCTCATCGGGGAGAGGAATAACTACGTCACCGGAATTGTGGAATTCCGTACTGAGTGCCCCAGGCGAAGTCTCGCAAGTGTCCTGACTCCGGACAGTTCCCGCTCCGGTGCGTTGAATTCGTTTTCGGAAACCGATATGCGGAGGCCTCATCACTCATTCCGATAGCGGCGTCCCAGGCAGAGGAAGGGGTTCGTCTGAAATGCGCTTTTACGAATTCGAGTCGAAACGGGTGCTCGCGAAACACGGCGTGCCCACCCCGCAAAGCGGGGTCGCGCAGACGGCGGCGGAAGCGGAAAAGCTCGCTTCCGATCTGGGCTGTCCCGTCGCCGTGAAGGCCCAGGTGCTGTCGCCCGGCGCCCTGAAGGCGGGCGCGGTGAAGATCGCAGGCAGCCCCGCCGAGGCGAGGAAGGCGGCCGAGCAACTCCTCCAACTGGAGGACGGCGGCCGCAAGCCGAAGGGAATCCTGGTCGAGAAGAGGCCGCCCGCCGCCGCCGAGTACAGCTTCGCGTTCACGTACGACGGAACGCGCAAGCTGCCGGTGATGATGGCCAGCAACATGGCGGGGAACATGGAGGAGATCGCCGAGAAGCACCCCGACCGCGTCGCCCGGCGGCACTTCTCGGCGCTGTTCCCGTTCTCCGACTACACGGCGAAGGAGCTGGTCGCGGCGCTGGGTATCACGGGCTCGGATCTCACGCGCCTGACGGGCATCGTCTCGCGCGTGGCGCGTCTGTTCCTGCAGTACGACCTCACCCAGGCGGACCTCTCGGCCGTCGCCAAGCTCGAGGACGGCAAGTTCGTGGCACTGGACTGCTTCTTCGACATGGAGGTCGAGGGCCGCGCGCGCCAGAAGGCGATCCTCCAAGAGCTCGGCATCCAGCCGGAGGACACTCGCGCCGTGCGCGAGCCGACGGCGTTCGAGATCGAGGGAAAGCGGATCGACGACGAGGACCCGCGCGGCATCGTCGGCCCGGTGGTCGAGTTCGACGGCAACATCGGCCTGGTGATCGGCGCCGGGGGCGGCTCGCTCACGCTCACCGACGCGGTGAGAAAGCGCGGCGGCCGGCCGGCGAACTACGCCGCGATCGGCGGCAACCCGAGCGTGAAGAAGGCGGAACGGCTGACCAAGCTGGTTCTCTCCAAGCCGGGGGTCGAGAAGATCGCGGTCATGTCGAACGTGGTCTCCAACACGCGCGCCGACCTGGTGGCGCGCGGCGTGATCAAGGGCATCATCGATCTGGGGTTCGACCCGGCCGAGAAGATCGCCATCTTCCGCGTTCCCGGAGCGTGGGAGGCGGACGCGTTCAAGATCCTGAAGAAATACGGCGTCGACTACTGCGACCGCTCCGTCTCGATCAGCGAGGCGGCGAAACGCGCGGTCGAGAAGATCGGGCGCTGAGGGGACCGCCATGGGCGTCATCGTTCACAAGGATTTCCAGTTCATCGTACAGGGCATCACCGGGCGCGAGGCGCTGAACTTCACCCGCGAGTGCCTCGAGTACGGCTCCAAGATCATCGGCGGCGTCACGCCCGGCAAGGGCGGCAGGGAAGTCTACGGCGTTCCGGTCTACGACACGGTGCGCGAGATCACCTCGACGAAGCGGGTGGACGGCACGGTCATCACGGTGCCGCTCGCCTTCGCCCCCGACGCCGCCTTCGAGGCGATCGACGCCGGCATCAAGGAGCTGATCATCATCACCGAGGGCATTCCGCGCCGAGACGCCTCGCAGGTCATCGAGTACGCCAGCCTGCACGGCGCGCGGGTCATCGGACCGAACTGTCTCGGGCTCATCATTCCCGACGTGTGCCGCTTCGGCAGCCTCGGCGGGCCGGCCGTCGACTGCCGCAAGGCGTTCAAGCCGGGCATCGTCGGCGTCATGTCCCGCTCGGGCGGAATGACGACCGAGATCTGCAACGCCCTCTCGGCGGCGGGCCTCGGCGAGAGCACCGCGATCTCCATCGGCGGCGACCCGGTCATCGGCTCGACGTACGCCGAGCTCATGCCGCTGTTCGAGAAGGATGCGGACACCAAGGCGGTCGTGATCTACTCCGAGCCCGGCGGCTCGTCGGAAGCGGAGCTGGCCCAGTGGGCCAAGAAGAACAAGAGCCGACTGCCGATCGTGGCCTTCGTCGCCGGCCGGTTCATGGACGACATGCCGGGGATGAGCTTCGGACACGCCGGCACCATCGTCGAAAAGAAGCTGGATTCGCCTGCGGACAAGATCCGCCGGATGAGGGAGGCCGGGATCTCCGTCGCGGAAGAGATCGGCGACATTCCGCGTCTGGTGAAGGAGCGCCTGAACGGCGCGGCAGCGGCGGGAGCGTAACCATGGCCATGTTCATCCGCGTTGACGTAGATCAGAACGTCGTCCGCAAGACCCCGGGTCTCGCCAAGAAGCTCGTCGAGGTCTGCCCCGTGAACATCTTCGGACCCGGCGGCGACGCAAACACCGTCGGCATCATCGAAGACAACGTCGACGAATGCACTCTGTGCGACCTCTGCATGCAGGCGTCGCCCGACGGCGTGAAGGTCGTCAAGCTCTACGAGAGCTAGCCTCGATCTGACGAAGAGTCTCGCGCCAAGTCGCAAACACGCCAAGTGGGACGAGGACTTCGAGGGTCTGTGAGGATCCGGCCAAGATCATTGTCGATGCGATCGGACGATCAGCGATCGAATCACATAAAGTCTTGTTCTGCTTTGCGTCTTGGCGTCTTTGCGCGAGAATTTTTTCTGGATCTTCGGGAAGTCGTGTGGGTGGGATGAAGGCCGGACCGTCTCCAGGTGGCTGGGCGACAAGGGCCAGCGTGGGTTTCAGTGATGCGAAAGTTCGGCGCGATACCGCGATGCGCGAATTGACCTGAGGCCGCCCTGCACCTGCCGGCACAACCAAATCACCCGCACACTTTGGAGAAAGACCCGAAGAAGAAATCAAGACTCCAAAGGCCTCGACCTTTCGAAGAGGCGTGCAAGGGCAGGTTGTTAGGTTGTTGAGGTGTTGGGCTGTTGGGGCTGGAAGGGAATCAAAACTCCAAGGCCTCGACCTTTCGAAGAGGCATGAGAGCGAGATCGGCAGAGAGTGGCGCGGTGGTGAAGCCGTGCACGAGGCGGAGGGAGTCGGTTCCCGTCAGTGGCGCGTAGATTCAGGTAGTGGGGTGTGTCCCGTTACGTGCGCCGACCGCGATGTCCGGTGCTGAACGGGGAAGGGGATTCGCCTCGGAGCGGAGCCACCGGAGAGAGGGGTGCGGGGAGAGAACCGCGGCGTCTGAGCGGTTCTCGCCCCGGTGGGGCCGCAGGGGCGCAAGCCCCGCATGAAACAGACCGGCTCCTCGTGATCAAGGGGGTGGTGGAGGGCTCCTTGTCTGCGACGGACAATCCAGAATCGCAATGGACCCCCCGGCCACCCCGCGGGTGGACCCCCATTGTCGGTGCGGGACTATCGTCCCCGCGCCCTTCGAGGGCGAAACCTACGGTTGTCGCCCTCGAGCTCCCACTTCCCTTGAACGCTGCGCGGGCAAATAGAGTGTAGTGATCGCCCCGCGACCAGGTAGCCGAGTCCGACTGAGCCACCCGATCGAGCACCACCATTCTTGCGCGACTCGCTCGAACCGCGTCCACGGGCGCGTTCGAAGAGAGCGGTGTGCTGGGAACGAGACGAGCGATCGAAATACCTCGATCGCGCCCACCCGGCAATCAAGCGATTCGTTTTCTCGCGAAGCGAGAGAAGAAGAGCCCTTTTTCTTTTCTTCCAATCAAGCCTACCCCTTGCACGACAGGCCGCCGTCGACGGGCAGGACGACGCCGGTGATGTACTTCGCCTCGTCCGAGGCGAGAAAGAGCGCCGCGTGGGCGACGTCCCACGCCTCGCCCATGCGCCGCATGGGCACCGCGGCATTGCGCATCTCGATCAGCTTCTGCTTGTCGAGGCCGAGCGCCGATGCGACGCCTTCGACCGCCATCGGGGTGTGGATCAGGCCCGGCATGATCGCGTTCGCCCGGATGCCGTGCGCCGCATACTGCATGGCGATCGAGCGCGTCAGCGCGTTGACCCCGGCCTTCGACGCGCTGTACGGCAGCATCGGATAGGGCGCGAAGCGCACCGCCGCCATCGACGAGATGTTGATGATCGCGCCGCTCTTGCGCCGCTCCATGTCGGGCAGGACGTACTTGCAGGTGAGAAACATCGCCTTCAGGTTCGTGTCGACGACGCGGTCCCATTCCGCCTCGCTCAGCTCCACCGGCCCCCCCAACGTGCCGATGCCGACGTTGTTGTGCAGCACGTCGATGCGGCCGTAGGCGGCGAGACATTGCTCCGCCAGGCGCTGGCACTCCTCGGCGCGGGTGACGTCGGCGAGGCACACGGACGACACGCCGTTCTCGGCGTCGATCATCCGCTGCGTCTCCCGCACCGAGTCGCCGTCGCGGTCGACCAGCAGAACCGAGGCGCCTTCTCGCGCGAACAGGATGGCGGTCGCGCGGCCATTGCCCATGGTCTCCCCGGGAGTCGATCCGGCTCCGACGACGATCGCCACCTTGCCTTCGAGTCGCCCGCTCATTGCGCCCTCCCCTTCTTTTGCGGCGCTCTCGCCCGTCGGCGCGCCGCGGGTCACCCTCGGCAATGGAGAGGTCGAAGGTGAAGCGACGGCCGGCGACGTCGGAGGAGCCGCTTTACAAGCTCCACTTGTTCCACTACGCGTCGCCTGGAGGCAAGGGCCGGGGGTCTCTGATGAACGTTCTCGGGCGCACGCCCATCGCCGTTGCGGCAGTCGGAGAGCCTTGTGCTGACCGCTGACGCGATCCACGCCGCCACCGGCTTCCTGGCGATCGGCTTCCTGGCGGCGGCTCTGCTTCTCTGGCTCCTGGCGCCGACCGAACGGCGCGGCATCCTGATCGCGACCGCTCTCTTCCTCCTGTCCCTCGCCCTCCGCGCTCTCGCCGCTTCGGCCGCGCCCGGCTCCGGTACCGTCGCCCTGCGCGCCTCGAGCGATTTCCTGCTCGGCGTCGGCATCCTGAGCCTGATCGGCATCGCCGTGTTCCGGGTCGTGATGCCGGCGATCCGCATGGACTCCCCGCGCATCCTGCAGGACGTCACGATGGCCATCGCCTACCTGGTGTGGGCCTTCATCCTGCTGCGGCTGCTCGGTTGGGACCCGACCACGGTCGTCGCCACCTCCGCCGTCGTGACGGCGGTGATCGCCTTCTCGCTGCAGGACACCCTGGGCAACATCCTGGGCGGGCTCGCCATCCAGCTCGAGCGGTCGCTCCACGTCGGCGACTGGATCAAGCTCGACGACGTCGTCGGCCGGGTCGTGCAGGTGCGCTGGCGCTACACCGGTATCGAGACCCGCAACTGGGAGACCGTGATCATCCCCAACAGCTTGCTGGTGAAGAACAAGGTGATCGTGCTCGGCCGCCGCGAAGGCCAGCCGGTGGAGTGGCGCCGCTGGGTGTGGTTCAACGTCGACTACCGCCATCCGCCTCCCAAGGTCATCGCCGCGGTCGAGAGCACCCTGCGCGCGGCGCAGATCCCGAACGTCGCATCCGTTCCGCCGCCGAACTGCGTGCAGATGGATTTCGTCGAGAGCTACTGTCGCTACGCCGTTCGCTACTGGCTGACCGAGCTCGCCGCCGACGACCCGACGGACTCGGCCGTGCGCGCGCACATCTACTACGCCCTCTCCCGCGCCGACATTCCCCTGGCCTTGCCGGAGCAGACGGTGCTGCTGTCGCAGGAGAAGGAACGCGCCGAGCTGCAAGCGGAAGAGGCGGGCGCGCGGCAAGGTGAGGCAATCCGTCACGTCGACCTCTTCGCGGGCCTGCAGCCGGAGGAGCAGTCCGAGCTGGCGCGGCGCCTGGTGCCGGCGCCCTTCGCGGCCGGCGACGTCATCACGCGCCAGGGGGCGACCGCACACTGGCTGTACGTCCTCGTCAAAGGCCGCGCCGACGTCATCGTGCAGAACCCGCAAGGCGATTCCGTCAAGGTGGCGCAGCTGTCTCCCGGCAGCTTCTTCGGCGAATGGGGACTGTTGACCGGCGAGCCGCGCCACGCGACGGTGGTCGCCCGCTCCGACGTCGAGTGCTACCGGCTCGACAAGGAGTCGTTTCGGACCGTCCTCCTCTCCCGTCCGGCCATCGCGGACGAGATCTCCACCCTCCTGGCGCAGCGCCGCATCGAGCTCGATGCCCGGTTGCACGAGCTCGACGCGGACGCGCGCGCCCGGCACCTGACGCAGACGCAGGGCGACATCGTCGCCAAGATCTATCGCCTGTTCGGCCTCGACCGCCTGCAACACCAGCAGGCCAGTCGCTGACTGCGGCCTCTTCGCTCAGCGGAGGCGCGGCAGGACTTCGGACTCGAACAGCCTGAGGCTCTCCCAGCCCAGCTGCGGAGACATGCCGCCCATCAGCGGGTGCAGGATCAGGCGGCCGGTCTCCTTCGCCAGATCGACGCACTGATCCGGGGTCAACACGCTGTAGACGCCGCTGCGTTTCACGTCGTCCGCCGTCTGCCCCTGCACGTGCACCTGCGAGCGCTGGTCGGGGGTCTGCCACGACGCGTAGGTCTGGGCGTCGTAGAGGGCGTGCGGCGCGATGCGCTCCCAGTCGCGCTCCGGGTCGGCGCTGACGTGCACGAAGCCCGGGCCGCTCGGCAAGGCGACGAAGCCGCCGTCGAATCCGAGCTTGGCGCATTCCTGGTTGTATATCTCGGCCAGCGTCGGATCTCCGATGGCCGGAAAGAATCCGGCTCGCAGCCGCGCCGCCCGCCGCGCGGCGATCGCGGTCGATCCGCCGACGAGGATCATCGGTGGCGATGCCGGCTTCGGTGTCACTCGAACGCTGCGGCCGCGCCACTCGAAGGGCTCGCCCGTCCATGCTTTGCGCATGACGTCGACACATTCTTCGAGCAACTTGCCACGCTGCTTGCGATCGACGCCGGCCATGTCGAACTCTTCCTGGCGGTAGCCGAGGCCGACGACCACTCCCACGCGGCTTCCGCTGACGAGGTCGAGGACCGCGAGCTGCTCGGCGAGGCGGACCGGATCGTGCAGCGGAACCAACAGCGCGGCGACGGTGAGTCGCATGCGGGTCGTGCAGCCGGCGATCGCCGCGGCCAACGTCAAGGGAGCCGGCAGGTACGCCGTCCGCGACGCCGTGGTGCTCGGACAGCACCACCAGGTCGACCCCCCGCTCGTCCGCCCAGGCGCACTGCTCCAGGCAGGCGCGATAGAGCTCCGCGTGGGTGGTGGACGCGAACGGCGGGACGCGCAAGTCGTAGCGAATTCCGATCATGACCATGAGGAGCTCCTGACTTCGAGGGTGACCGTGGTTCTATCGACGACGCGCCCCGGCCGTCAACGTTTCAGTGGCGCAGTGGCTCGGTGACTCGGTGATTCGGTACTCCGGTTCACAATTGCGGCAACGTATCTCGCGAGCGGGTTCCTTCTCCCGGATGAGTCTGTCGATTTTCTCCTGGCGAGAGAAGCGACTCCGACTTCCCCCTTTGGAGAAGGGGGATTGAGGGGGATTTGTCCGAACGAATCCATCTCGAAATCCCCCCTGAGCCCCCCTTTTCCAAAGGGGGGATCCGCCAGACCGTCGAGAAAATCGACAGCCTCATCCGGAGAGGAAGAACCACGTCGTCGCATTTTGTGCCGACGAGCATTCAGTGATTCGGCGAGCGGAGTCTGGCGGCCGGAGGCGGCGCTCGGCCCGGGGCCGGTTGGCCTTCGCGCATCGATTGTATATCGTCCGGCGCATGACGGACATCGAGGGGACCGTCGTCGACATGTGCCGCGCGGCGCGCCGGGCGGCGCGCGTCCTGAGCACCGCTTCGAGCACGGCCAAGAACAGCGCCCTGCAGATCGCCGCGGCGCGCCTGCGCGAGCGAGCCGTGGACCTGCTCGACGCCAACCGGGAGGACGTCACCGGCGCCGAGCGCGCCGGGCTCAGCAAGGCGATGATCGACCGTCTGACGCTCAGCGAGCCCCGCATCGCCGCCGTGGCGCAGGGTCTCGACGATATCGCCGCCCTGCCCGACCCCGTCGGCGAGACGATCGCCCGCTGGCGGCGGCCGAACGGGCTGGAGATCGGCCAGGTGCGGATTCCGCTCGGCGTCGTCGGCGTCATCTACGAATCGCGCCCGAACGTCACCGCCGACGCCGCCGGCTTGTGCCTGAAGTCGGGCAACGCGGTGGTGCTCAAGGGCGGCTCCGAGGCGTTCGCGACCAACAGCGCGATTGCGCGTCTTCTCGCCGAGTCGGTCGCCGCCGCCGGCCTTCCGGAGAAGGCCGTCCAGCTCGTCCCCACCACCGACCGCCGCGCCGTCGACGCGCTGCTGCGCCAGCGCGACCTGATCGACGTCATCATTCCGCGCGGCGGCACGAGCCTGATCGCCGCCATCACGAAGGCCTCGAACATTCCGGTGATCCAGCACTACGCCGGCATCTGCCACGTCTACGTCGACGCCGAGGCCGACCCGGCAATGGCGGAGCGCATCGCCATCAACGCCAAGGTGCAGCGCCCCGGCGTCTGCAACGCGATGGAGACCCTGCTCGTCCACCAGCGCATCGCCCCCGCCTTTCTGCCCTCAGCCGGCACTCGGCTGCAGGAGGCGGGCGTCGAGCTGCGCGGCTGCGACCGGAGCCGCGCCCTCCTCCCCGGCATCGCCCGCGCGACGGAGGAAGACTGGCGCACCGAGTACCTCGACCTGATCCTCTCCGTGAAAATCGTCGACTCCCTCGAGGAGGCCGTGCAGTTCATCGACACGTACGGCACCGGCCATTCGGATGCCATCGTCACCGACAGCTATGCGAACGCACAGATGTTCCTCGCCTCGGTCGACTCGGCGGCCGTGTACGTCAACGCATCGACGCGCTTCACCGACGGCTACGAATTCGGCTTCGGCGCCGAGGTCGGCATCTCGACCAACCGGCTCCACGCGCGCGGCCCCATGGGTCTGCGCGAGCTCACCACGTACAAGTACGTGATCCAGGGCTCCGGGCAGATCCGCGAGTGAGCGCCTCCTCTTCCGCGCCCAAGCGCCGGGGCACGGCGCGGCGCATCGGAATCCTGGGCGGCACCTTCGATCCCATCCACCTCGCCCACCTGCGCTGCGCCGAGGAAGCGCGCCAGGCGCTGGATCTCGACGAGGTCCTCTT
Source organism: uncultured bacterium (assembly GCA_963721115.1). GTDB lineage: Bacteria > Desulfobacterota > Binatia > HRBIN30 > CADEER01 > CAVRIA01. The sequence continues at coordinate 268,477 of CAVRIA010000004.1, read as the reverse complement.
CATCCCCTCCGCCAGCCCGCCACACAAGACGAAGCGTTCGGTGTCCCCCGCGGCCGACCGCCTGGCGATGGTCGAGATCGCCATCGCCGGCAATCCAGCCTTCCGCGTCTGCTCGATGGAGGTCGAACGCCCCGGACATTCGTACTCGGTCGACACGTTGCGCGCGCTGCGGGAGCGCCTTCCGGCGCAGACGCGCCTGGTCTTCCTCGTCGGCCTCGATGCCTTTCGCGAGATCGGCACCTGGAAGGAGTACCGAAGCCTCTTCCCCCTCGCCGACGTCGCGGTGCTATCGCGCCCCGACTGCCGCCTCGGACGGCCGCGAGCGGTACTTCCCGTTGCCGCGCGCAGGGACTTTTGCTATGGTCCCGACCGGAAGACGTTGCTCCACAAAACGGGAAATCGGATTCTGTTCTTGGACGTGACGGCGCTCGACATCTCGGCGACGGAGATCAGGACCCGCGTGCGGCGCGGGGAATCCGTTCGCTACCTCGTTCCCGCCGGAGTCGAGCGATACCTGAGCCGCAAGCGGCTCTATCGACGGGGACGTCAGGCACCTTGAGCGCGCACGTGTCCCGCGAGACGGCTCTGCTCTGCGTCCGCTACGCCCTCGAGAAGAAGGCGTACGATCTCCTGCTGATCGACGTGAGCGACCTGTCGTCGCTCGGCGACTACTTCCTGATCTGCACCGGCCGGTCGGACACGCAGGTGCAGGCAATCGCGCAGAGCATTCAGGAAAACCTGGCCAAGCTCGGCATCCGTCCGCGCTCGATCGAAGGCTACGCCGCCGGGCAGTGGGCGTTGGTCGACTACGGCGACGTCGTCGTCCACGTCTTCCAGGAATCGGTCCGGTCCTTCTACGATCTGGAGCGGCTCTGGACACGAGCGCCAGTCGTCACCCTTCCGGAGCCCTACCGAAGCCAGGCGCGGGACTTGCGTTTGGCCGGTGCGGCGCGATAACCAACCCCTACCGTGTTGAAGCGCATTCTCCTGGTCGTGGCCGCGCTGGCGGTCCTCGTCGTGTTCGGCCTGCTGGCTTGGCTGAATCCGGGCTCGGTCGACTTTCGCTTTCTCCCTTCGCAGTCGGTCCGTGTTCCCCTCGGCTGGCTGCTGATCTTCACGTTCGTCGGCGGGATCGTTTCGGCGCTGGTGCTCACCGGCCTGCAACAGCTCGGACGCCGGGTGGCGAGCTGGGGAGAGCGACGGCGCGTGAAGCAGGCCGTTCGCATCGGCGAGTGGCAGGAGAGCGGCGCCGCCCTGGCCTGGGACGGCGACCTGGAACGAGGCCGCAACCTATTGAGGAAAGCGTGGCGCCGGCAGCCGCACAACGGCGCGGCGGCCCTGGCGCTGGCGTCGTCCTACATGGACACCGGCGAGCACGCCGCTGCCCGCGAGATCCTCGAGACCGCGGTCGCGCACGACGCCAACGACCCCGACCTTCGCTATGCGCTCGGCGAGGCACTGCGCCGCGGCGGCGAGCCGAACGAAGCCATCCGCATGCTGGAGACGGTTCGCGTCCAGCACCCGCGCGCCCCCCGCGCGCTGGTCAGCCTGCGCCGACTGTACCGCGAGACCGGCCAGTGGAAGGAAGCCGCGGACGTACAGGAGTCGTACATCCAGACCCTGTCGGACGGCGATCTGGCGGCGGAGCAGGAGCGACTGCTGCAGCTGCGCTACCAGGCGGCCCTGTCGGTCGACGACCCGAAGGAGCGCGCGCAGAAGCTCGCCGCCCTGCTGCAGAGCAATCGCACCTTCGTTCCCGCCGCCGTCAGCTACGGCGACGCCCTGGTCGGCATCCGACCGCCCCGAGGAGGCGGCCAAGCTGTGGGAGAAGACCTTCAAGAGCACGCCGCGGCTGGTCTTCATCGAGCGTCTCCTCTCCCTCCGACAGGGCGACCGGGAGCGCCAGCGCGTGGTCACGCTGATGCAGAAGTACCGCCAGCAGCTCGACGAGGACGGCGTGCGGCTGCTGACGGCGCGGGTCGAGATCGCCGAGGACGACCTCGACAAGGCCGCCAGCGAGCTCGAGGCGATCGGACGTCAGGACGCGCCGGCCGTGCAGCACTGCTGGGCGCAGCTCTACCACCAGCGCGGCCAGCTGCAGGAAGCCTTCAAGGCCCTGTCGCGCGCCACCGACGCGAGCCGCATCGACGCCGGCACCTACCGCTGCACGTCCTGCGGCCGACGCAGCGACGCCTGGACCGGCTACTGCCCCACCTGCGAGCGCTTCGACACCTACCGATCGGGAGCGGAAAAAGACAGGGGTTAGCTTGAAGGCAGGGGGTTAGCTGTTAGGGGTTAGCTGTTGGGCCACCCCTAACCCCCGTAACCCGTAACCCCGTAACCCCCTAACCCCTTAACCCCCTATCAGATACGGTATCATGCGGCGCAGGGCCTCGAGGTCGTGCAGGTCCTCGTCGAAGTTGGGGACCGTAGAAACGGCCGGACGGCCGGGGAGCTGCCTGCGGAACGCCTCCGTGCGCAGCTGGTCGCCGCGCGCCAGGATCTCGTAGCTCAGGAAGTTGCTCACCAGCGGGTCGCCGCGCTCGCTGCTCCGCACGACCTTCGAGACCATCTCGCGCAACGAGTCTTCGTCGAGATTGCGGAGCTCGGGAGCGCCCTCGTTGTGCACGCGGTTGAAGACGATGCCGCGCAACGCGATCTTGAGCTCCGCCACCTTGTGACAGAAGTACTCCGCCTCGGCCAATACCTGCTCCTCGGGCGTCGCGACGAGCACGAAGGCGGTGCTCTTCGAGCGCAACAGGCGGTAGACGCCGCGCACTCGCTCCTCGAAGCCGTCGAACAACCCGCTCATCGAGTTGAAGAAGTCGGAGATCTCCACCAGGGCGGAGACGCCGGTGGCGTCCTCGAGGCGCCGCAGCAGGTTTCCCGCGGTGCGGTTCACGACGCGCAAGGTCGCCCAACCGGCGGAGAAGTACGGCTTGACGAACCAGCGCACGACCTGCCGGTCGAGGAAGTCCGCGATCCGCTGCGGGGCGTCCAGGAAATCGAGCGCGTGCCGGGTGGGCGGCGTGTCGACCACGATCAGGTCGTAGCTGCCGCTGGCGTGCAGCTGCGCGAGCTGCTCGACCGCCATGTACTCCTGCGACCCCGCGAACGTCTCCGACAGGTGCTGATAGAAGCGGTTGGCGAGGATGCGCTGCCGCACCTCCTCGGAAGACGCGTAGCGCTCGACCAGCTCGTCCCACGCCCCTTTCTGATCGAGCATCATCGCGGACAGGGTGCCAGCGCCGTCGAGGTCGACCGTGCACTCCTCGTTTCCCACGGGCCGGATGCCGAGCGCGTCGGCGAGGCGCCGGGCGGGATCGATGGTGAGGACGATCGTCCGCCGCCCCTGCTCGGCCCCGTGCACGGCCAGCGCCGCGGCGGTCGTGGTCTTGCCCACTCCCCCGCTGCCGGCGCAGACGATCACGCCGTGCTGCGCGACGACCTCGCCGATCGATTTCACGCCCGGCGCTGCCTTTCTCTCCCGGAAGCGCGCGCCTCGACGATGGCGTCGGCGACCCGGCGCAGCTCGGCGAAGCCGAACTCCTCGGAGAACAGGAACGGAATCTCGACCATCGGCATCGCCACGTCCTCGGCGAGGCGAGCCAGGTGGTGCGCGTTGACTCGGGTCCAGCCGCTCTCCTCGCGCGCCCGGGCCGCGACCTCGAGCAGAATCTTCTTCTCTCGCGGGTCCCGCCGCCGGGCCGCGGCCTCGGACAGGCGCTTGACGTCTGCCGCCGAGATTGCGCTGTCGTGCACGCGGTTCACGAACAGGAAGCCCGTGGGCATGCCCAGCTGATCGCGCAGCTGCTCGAACATCGAGACGGTCTCGTTGGCCGGCATCTCCTCGGCCGTCGCGACGAGGTTGACGGCGGTCCGGACGGGGTCGGTGAGCAGCTCGACCAGCCGGTTGGCCTCGCGCTTGACCAGACCCGCGCCGAAGGCGTCGCGCGCCGCCGCCGGCATGCGCAGGTACTGGAGGCTGTGACCGGTGGCGGGCGCGTCCATGATCACGAGATCCCACAGCCTCTTGCCCGTCTCGTCGTCGGTGCGCTCCGCCTCGTACCAGATCTTGCCGATGGTCATGAGCTCCTTCAGGCCGGGAGCGGCGGCGACGAAGTACTGGTAGATGCGGCTGTTGAAGACGGCGCGCAAGAGGCGCCGCACGGGAATGATCAGGCCGAGATACTCCGCCAGAGCCGCCTTGCCCTCGACCGACATGAGGAAGACGTTGGGGCGCGCCTCCAGAACCTCGCCCAGCGGAGCGGGCTCGATCTGGAACAGCTGCGCGGCACGGTCGACGCCGTCCACCTCGCACACGAGGGTCCGCCGGCCGCGGCGCGAGGCCTCCAGCGCCAGGGCGCACGCCACCGTGGTCTTTCCCACGCCGCCCTTGCCCGCGACGACGAGCAGACGGCGATCGAAGAGCTGGTCGAGATCCATCGATTCGCGTTGTGTCCTCGGTCGACGCGGCGAGCCACCCGGCGCCGCGCGGCCGCGAACGAGGGTTGATTCTACCCGTCCGGCCGGCGGTGCTCCAGGAGATACTCCTCCGCGTGAGCCGCGCTACGGCCGCTCCGCCTCCCGCTCCTCGAATCTGCGAAAGGCGACGCAGGCGTTGGTGCCGCCGAAGCCGAACGAGTTCGACAGCGCGACGCGGACCGCGGCGGGGCGCGCGCGGTTGGGCACGTAGTCGAGGTCGCACTCCGGGTCCGCCTCGTCGAGGTTGATCGTCGGCGGAAGCACGCCGCGGGCGACGGCGAGCACCGTGTACGCGGCCTCGATCCCCCCGGCGCCGCCGAGCAGGTGACCGGTCATCGACTTGGTGGAGCTGACGGCAACCCGCCCGGCGTGCTCCCCGAAGACCTTCTTGATCGCCTGCGTCTCGTTCGCGTCGTTGTACGGAGTCGCGGTACCGTGCGCGTTGATGTAGTCGACGTGGAGCGGATCGATCTCGCCGTCCTCCAGCGCCAGGCGCATGCACTGCGCGGCGCCCCGCCCTTCCGGCGCGGGCATCGTCATGTGATAGGCGTCGCTGTTGGCTCCGTAGCCCGCGATCTCGGCGTAGATGTGAGCCCCCCTGGCCCGCGCGTGCTCCAGCGACTCGAGGATCAGGATGCCGGCCCCCTCTCCCATGACGAAGCCGTCGCGCCCGCGGTCGAAGGGCCGGCTGGCACGCTGCGGCTCCTCGTTGCGCGTCGACAGCGCCCGCATGACGGCGAAGCCCGCCACGCCCATGCGCGTGACCGCCGCCTCCGCCCCGCCGGCGATGACCGCATCCTGATAGCCGAAGCGAACCAGCCGATACGCCTCGCCCACGGCATGGCCACCGGAAGCGCAGGCGCTGGTCGTCGTGTAGTTCGGCCCGGTGCAGCCGAAGCGCATGGCGATGTGCGCCGGCGCCATGTTGGCGATCACGCGCGGGATGAAGAAGGGCGTCAGCCGTTTGGCCCCGGACTCGAGCACGGTCCGGTGACCGTCCTCGATCGTGGCGATGCCGCCGATGCCGACACCCACGATGACGCCGATGCGCGGCGCGTTCTCTTCCGTCACGGCGAGCTTGGCGTCGTCCATCGCCATCTGCGCCGCGGCGACGGAGAACTGCGTGAAGCGGTCGACCTTCTTCAGGTCCTTCTTCTCGAAGTAGGCGCCGGCGTCGAGGTCGCGCACCTCGCCGGCAAAGCGCACCGAGAGCTCGCTGGCGTCGAACAGAGTGATCGGCCCCACTCCGGACCGCCCGGCGATCAGAGCCTCCCAGTTCTTTTCGGTGCCGCAACCCAGCGGGCTGACGATGCCGATTCCCGTGACCACCACGCGCCGCTCTCGGCGGTTCATCCGAGACGACATATTTGACCGCGTGTGACCGGTCAAGGTACCCGTGGCTCTGGCGGCAGTCTGCTTTGACAGCGGTTTCCTCGCGCACGCGAGCGGAGGTGGCGTCGCGACTGGGAGGTGCCCGCCGACCAAAGAGCCGGCAGGCACCTCCGCTCAAAAGACTATTCGCCGCCGCCGGTCGACATTTGTGCCACCGGGAAGAAGTTCATCGTGTACTCGCGCGGAGTCCTGATATTGCGGCGCGGTGCTCCTCAGGACGAACGTCACCGCGTACTGCTGTGAAAGCCCCTCGCCGCCCGGCAGAAGGAGCTGCGTATCGGCGTCGGCGTGCAGGTCGGGCGTCACCCCCAGGTCGGTGGCGTCGCCCGCCTGTGAAACGTCACGTCCTCGAAGCGCATGCTGAGCGGGCTGTCGATGGAGATGATCTCGATGCTGACCGGCGTCCCTTCGTCGAGGACGTAGAGCGACGCTCCGGGATCGCTCTCCTCGAGGGGCTCGATGCCCGGGTTGACCGAGGTGTACAGGGCCGTGCCCCCCGTGCACTGGTCGCCGACGCCGTCGAGGCACTCGTTGAGAAACAGCGGCAGCGCCTTGGAGAAGTCGAAGTCCGTCGTCAGCTGTCCGCCCCCGGCCTGCGTGGAACCGACGAAGAGCTCCATGTGCACGTCGACGAGCGGAGTGGAGGTGGGTGTCGCGGTCGCCGCCTCGGTCGGCGTCTCGGTCGGCGTCGTGCTCGGCGGCGGAGCCGCCGTATCGGTGGGCGCCGCCGTCGCCGTGGGAACCGAGGTGGCGACAGCGGTGCTGGTCGGCGGTGGGTTGTTCCCGCCGTTGTCGTCGCCGCAGCCGCTCCAGAGCAGACCGAGGAAGCAGGCGCTCGCGAGAACGATTGCCGTCGGCCTGTCGAAGATGCGTGGTTTTGGTGATCGTGTCTTCATGTCATCCCCCTGAATCGGTTTTCGGATCACTCCATGTGGAAGAACTTCTGCGTCTCCGGGGTCGGCATTCCGGTGTCGAAGTCGAGCCCCATGTTCCGGAACAGGACGACGCAGTCGTCGTCGAACGGCTGTGACTGACACCCCGGGTTGGTATCCACCTGATTGGTGGTGAGATCGGAGTCGGCGACCAGCGCCGCCCAGTCGGCGACGATCACGTTGGTATCCGGATCGAAGCTCGCCATCTCCACCTCCGGCCGGTTCGGCCTGGTGCACGAGGCCGGCGTGACCGGCGGCATACCCGTGCACATCGTGCTGCCGAGATGGAAGACGAAGGGGTCGCCGTCGAGGTTGATGGAGTCGACGCGGATGAACTTGTATCCCCCCACCCAGCTCCAGAACAGGCCGCTGAAGTTCAGCGGCGAGTTGGCGAGGGACACGTTCAGGTGATTGAGCTCGGAGGGAACGCCGAGTGTGAATCGAACCCCGGTGTACTCGCCCGGCGGCACGGTACCGGTCACCGTGGAGTTCATCGCCGAGTTGCCGAGATTCGCGCAGGGCCCGCTGCCGTCCTCGAAGTCGAGCAGGGCGACGTCCTGGTACTGCCAGACACCGTCCTGGTCGAGCTGCAGAGGAACCTCGGCGCCGTCGGGCGTCACCAGGCGAACGTTCGAGACGTAGAAGCGGAAGTCCGACGGTATCGATTCGGTTCCGGTCGTGCCCAGGCCCTCGTACACGGTGCCGCACTGAAACGGCTGGTCTCCGACCATCGCCTTGAACTGCAGGGCGATCTGCCGCTGCGGACATCCCCCGAGCGCGTTGTTCACCGCGGTTATCAACTCATTGATGGTCACCATGGAATCGCCGTCGGCGTCACCGACGCACTGGCCGTTGACGTCGAGGCCCGTCTGCGCCTGGGCGGTCGTGGCTCCCAGCGCCACGACCAGCACCAGCCTACCGATCACTCGTCGCATCATGATTGCCCTCCTCTCCGTTCATTGAAGTCTCTTGAAATCGGCCAAGTCAACGTTTCGTGTCTCCACCGGTTCATCTCGCCTCCCCAGAGGCCTCTCAGAACCGCCATGTCAGTCCTCCTCGCAAGCGGTAGTCGGGGACGATCTGCAGAGCCGAGTTGTTCTCGATCGCCGGCAGATCGGCCGCGATCTCGGCCGCCAGCGAAGCCCCCCAGGTGAAGGTGAAGGCCGGGCCGACGTACAGAGACGTGATCGCCGTGTCCGTCGCCCTCTTCCCCTGCTGCTCGTCGTTGCCTTTCGTCTCCCCGGACAGAAGCGCCTGGGCGCCGAAAGAGTAATCGCGCCCCCACAGGCCGTGGCCGAGGAAGAGAAAGGCGCCGGGTCCGCCGGACCAGAGGAGGTCGTTGGCGAACTGGTAGCTGAAGTCGCCCTCGGTGCGGAGCAGATATTGGACGGTCGCGGTCGCGAACAGGCGCCGCCAGCTCCAGAAGCCGCGCGCCCCGAGGATGCCGTCGACCGAGCCGGACCCCAGGGCCAGGTCGTGCCCGTGGATGCCGCTCTCGACTTCGGCGTCATCGTCTGCCGATCCGGTGGTGTGGAATGCCGTGCCAAACCCTGCTGCCCCCGCGGGGTTCTGGTGATGATCGGCCTCGTCGTTGACGCCGGCGTCCGCGGAGGGCTCCGCCAGCTCCTCCGCCAGAGGGCTGGAATCTCCGGTCGGAAGCTTGAGCCCGCCGAAGACGGTGAAGCGCGCGACGCTGTTGAGGTCCGTCCAGTGAAAAGCGTTGAAATCCCCGATCAGCGACAAGTCGCCGAACCCGCTCTTGGTTCCCTCGACGACGCCGGTGCTCTCCAGCCGGCGGTACGTGCGGCCGATGATCGGGATGTTGAGCTGCAGCCCGAAGCGCGGCGTCACCGTGTAGCCGATCAGCACCTGCGTGATCGAGCTATTGAGGTGCTCGTCGTTCGGGTTCGGAACCTCTTTGCCCGATTGCTGAAGGGTGCCGAAGCGCGTGAACTGCTCGCCCACGCCCAGGTGGAAACCCGTCCGGCTCTGCATCACCTCCGTGGCCGTGTAGATCGCGCACAGATCGCAGGCATAGGCGGGTACGCCCGCACAAGCCATGGCGGCGAACGCCAGCGCCGTCGCCAGGCGCAGGCGGCCGCGGCGGACGCGCGCCCACCGCGGATGGTTCTCTCCTTCCATCCTCGTCATGTGATCCATCATCTCCTTTGGAAACTCGCCCCCGTGCGCGCTTCGCGCTCCGATGGGCTCGGCCCCGCGAGCTAAGCCCGTGGGGCCTCCTCGTCGCTCTTCCACGAGTCTTCGGATGTGCGAAGCTCATGGCGACTCCTCTGTCCGAGTGGGGGCACGGATCCCGCGCAGGCGGTCCGCGCCCGGAGCCGCGCGACAGGGCGAGGGCGTTGGACGCACCTCTCCCCTGCCCGCGCGGGCCATCTTCCAGACGTCAGAGGGAGAGGATGGGTGGCGGCGTGTCGGGAGGCTCCGCCAGGCGAAGCGGCAGGCGCGGCTCCTCCGACGGTGCGCTCGTTGCGGGCGGAAGCAGGTCGAACTGCAGGACCCCGGGCACCATCATCGGGCCCAGGGAGACGGCGGGCATCGGTCCGCGGCCGGTGCACAGGGTGCGCGCAAAGGACACTTCACGCGCCCCCGCGCGGCCCGGAGACGGATGTCCCTGCTGGCTGTGCAGGGCGTGATGGCAGGAGATCTTGTGGTGCTTCGCCCTCTCGGCCCTGTGCATCGGACAGGTGGGCGGGCACTGATCGCAGACGGTGATCAGGCTCTGGGCGACGGGGGCGGCAAGCAGCGAGAAGACGAGCAGAAACGACAGGAGCGCGGCTCGCTCGCGCCGCTCGTCGATCACGGGGCGCCACTTCGCCAGGGCGCGGAGCACGGCCTGTGTCCGGGATCTCTTGCCGCGGCGCACGGTCGCGACTCGACCGAACGATCCCCACAGACGCGCCATGGCGGTCAAACTGCCTGCACGAATCGAGACTTGTCAAGCTACGCCGGCGCGTTCGAGTGCGACTCTTGCCGGTCCTTCGAAGGATCGCGGTGGCGGCTCAGTGGAGGCGGAATCGGATCGGCTGCCGGACGACGACCCGCACCGGGTTTCCCCGGTCGTCGCGTCCGGGGCGGAAGCGCCAGCGCCGGAAAGCGTCGACGGCCGCTTCGTCCAGCAGGGGAACCGACTGAACCACCTCGAGGGCGTTCGCCTCGACGGTCCCCCGGCGATCGACGACGGCCTCGACGACCACCACACCCTCGACGCCGCGGGCGCGGGCTATGGCGGGATACCGCGGCGTGACCGCCTGCACGACCTGCGGCGGCACGGCCACCTGGTCGACGGTCCAGACAGTGTCTCCTCTCCCGCCGAGTCTCCCGCCGACCTTTCCCCCGGCCACTCCTCCCGGGATGCCGCCGATGACGCCCTGCGCCGCGCCTCGACCGCCGGGTTCCTGCGATGCCCCGACAACCGGGGGCGCCCTCGTCGGAGCCGCCGCCACGGCGGGTGCGGGCCGGGGACTCTCCTTGCGTGCCGCCTGGGCCTGCGGCCGCGGCGTCGGCGTGTGCCGGTGCCTCCTCCCCCTCGCCGGCGTCGTACGGCGGGCGATCTTCAGCGGCTCTGCCTTCTCCACCTCCTCGGGTTCGCTCTTCGCGACGACCTCGGCCGCGGACGGCGCCGCCGCCACCGGCCCACCACCCGCACTGGGCGGCGGAGGCGGAGGGGCCGGCTCGCGGATGGTGAGGGCAATGACGTCGGTGACCAGAGCGGGGAAGCGGAGAAACGTGGAGGAGCACAGCGCCAGCAGCGCGACATGGAAGGCCAACGACGGCAGCAACCCAATGCCGAACCGGCGCAACGTCAGATCGCCAGGCAGTCGCGCCCGCTCGTTCCATCCCGCTCTCGGTCCCCTTTTCGTCTTCTTCGCGTCTCGTCCGTTCAGAAGTACACGGTCAGGCCCCCACGCACCCCGAACGGGTTTCCCGGCGTGAAGTGAATGTCCTCCACCCCGTCGGCTCCATTCCCGGTGTAGGGGTTGCTCCCCGTATTGGGACAGGGCTGGCCGCTCCCTTCCTCCCCGAGCACACAGGTGTTGTCGGAGAACTGCGCCTCGCGCCAGTGCGTATCCGTCAAGTTGAGCAGGGCCAGCGAGACCTCGACCCTTCGCCAGCGGTACTTCGCCAGCAGGTCGAGAAGCGTGTAGCCGTTCGCCGTCAGCGTCCGATCCTCGTTGGCCGGGCGAGCGCCGAGATGGCGAAAGCGAAGGGCGGCGGAGAAGCCGTTGTGCAGATCTGCGGTGAGGCCACCGTTCATCAACAGCGTCGGCGCCAGCGGAACGGCCAGACCGCTGGAGCGAAAGCGCGGATCGGTCCAGGAGAGATCGTAGTCGAGCACCAGCCAGTCGGTGAACCGGAATCGCGCCTCGAAGTCCACTCCCCAGCGGCGCGTCGCGCCGCTGGGAACGTAGCTGCCGGTCACCGGATCGCGGTCGGCGTCGACATCCCCGGCGTCCCCGGAGAACACCAGCTCGCTGTCCAGGTCGAGCAGCCAAAGCGCCGCCGCCACGTCGAGCCGGTCGAGCTGGTGCGTGCGCACACCGAGCTCGTAGCCGAGTGCCCGTACCAGCCCGTCCTGGCCGCTGAGCAGCACCGAGCGAATGTCGTTGGAGTGAAAGCCGGTGCCGAAGTTCAGGTACACGTCGGTATCCGGCACCGGCATCAGGATCAGGTTAAGCTTGGGGCTGACGATCGAGTCGATGTTGTTGCCGCTGATCGGCACCGCCTGGAAGTTGCGATCGGGCGCCTGCGCCGGCAAGCGGTTGCGGGCGTCGAAGAAGTAGACGTCACCGCGCAGGCCGACCTCGAGACGGATCCAATCGGCCAAGAAGATCTGGTGCCTCATGAAGCCGCTCACGGACTGCTCCCCGACGGCGAGGTCGTTGATGGCGTAGAAGCGCTGCCGCCGAACCTGCCGGTGCAACGCCACGTCGGCGTCGTCGCGCCGCGTCTCCAGACCCACCTCGCTTTGCACAGGCACCGGCCCGACCGCCCAGAATCGCGTGTAGCGCCCTCGCGCGCCGAACAGAAGACGCTGGTCGTCCTGGTCGATTCCGTCCCCGGGAATGTAGTTTGCCGACGGATCGACGGGCAGACACTGCAGCCCGGCGCAGCTGTCGAAGAAGGTTCCATCCGGCCTCTGTACGAAGCGCAGGCCGGCCTCCCGGTAAACGTGAAGTCCGAGTACAGCCGGAGGGAGTAGCGGCTGCCGTAGAGCTGGAACCACCACGTCTCCTGGTCGCTCGGCGCGTACGTGTACTGCAGGTTGAGGTTCTCGCGATCGGTCTTGCCACCCTCGGTCGGATCGATCGAGCCGAAGCGGTCCAGCTGCCCCGCCTTCACCTCGCGCAGCGGAATCTGGCCCGAGGCATCCCAATCGCTGGCATAGACCGAGCCGGAGAGAGACAGGACATGATCGGTCGTCGGCGATAGGGTGAGCTTGGTGAAGACATTGTAGCGCGACAGGTTCTGCGGGTTGTCGAACGGGCCGTTGGAGAAATAGGCCTCCGCCGCGACGAGGGTCTTGGCCCAGCTCAGGGGCGGCGATCCACCGAGCACATAGCGCTGCGTATCGAACGATCCTCCCTCGGCGCGCGCGAAGTTCTCCTCGAACTCATCCTTGGTAATGATGCGCAGGGCGCCGCCGGTGGCGAAGTCGCCCAGCTCGGCAAAGTAGGGGCCCTTGTAGAGCCGCAGCCGGTCGACCGTTTCGGGGATGAGGAAGTTGAGATCGGCATAGCCCTGGCCGTGAGCGTGCGAGACCAGGTTCACCGGCAGGTCGTCGACGAAGACGGCAAAGTCGGTGCCGTGATCGGCATCGAAACCGCGGATCAAGTACTGAGCCGCCTTGCCGCCGCCCTGATGCTGTGCCACCACCAGTCCGGGCACGTTGTTGAGAATCTCCATCGTGGTCGCGTGCGGCCGCAGCTCGTAGTCCTGGGCGCGGATCTCGTCCGACGACGCTGCAGACAGCGGCCGCTTCGCTTCCACCACGACTTCCGGAAGCTGAACCAGCCCATCATCGGAGCGCTTCTCCGACTCACCGGCTGCGGCTCCTCCTTCTGACGTCTTCGCTTTTGAGTCTTTGCCTTTTGTCCGTTGTTCCTGCTCCTCCGCTTGCTCCCGCGCGGCCTTCGCGCGGTCGCTCTGGTCCACCTCCGGCGCCTCCTGGGCGCCCGCAATGCCCATCCCGCACACGGCGTAGATGAGGCTGAGCACGACGAGCTTCAATCGCATGAGCGAGTCCCTCCTCCGAGTCGCACCCCTGCCCGGGTCCGGCCGGACGCAGGTCCGCCCAGGACACACGGGTAGCGTGGATCGGCTTGTCGTTCCGAATTGGGTCTTCGTTTCGGCGTTCCGCTCAGAGAGCGGACGGCGGAGGCGGCGCCCGCGCTTGCGGCAGGGCGGGAGGACAGTGGGGAGGATGCCATCCCGGGCAAACCCCGGCCGCGAGCACCAGCGGAGCGCGTTGCAGGGACTCGCCGTGCGAGACGACGAGATGACGATAGCGCGACTGCGTGTGCCAGTGGCCGGCGTCTTCGGCGGCGGCATAGAGGGACGGGCGGCCGTCCCTGTACTCGTGCCGGTCGTGATGATGGTGAGCAGCGCTCAGGCCGCGTTCGACCCCGAAGTGAGCGTGAGGGTGGGGGATGGGGATGGTGGTGGTGGACGTGGTCGTGGCCGGCGACGGCTTCTGCGTAGAGAGCCGAGATGCCGTCATCAATGAGGTGAACGTGCGGGCGATCACCCCCCGCGTGGTGGTGGAACACCAGGCCCTGGGCGCGGCGCCGCCAGCTCGAACGCGAGAATCGCCGCCAGAACCAACGCGACGCGAGCCAGGCTGGCGCGGAGGCGCTTCATCGGGCCGGCCGTAGCACGCCGGTCGCACCGATGCACACGCTCGGCAAGGCAGGAAAACGTCGATCGGGCGCATCGATCTCGCACCGGGCCGCATGGCGTGCGATGCCGATTTTCGCTATGGATTGGCGTTCTCACACGGCTCGACGAGAGGTGACCACACGGCTTCCCCAATCCATCGCGCGCTCGCCGCGCTGCCCCTGATCGCCGCCTTCGGATACTTCGCTTTCGCGGGCGCGGCGGTCGCCGCGGCGGCGACCGGTTGCGCCGGTGATTGCGACGGCAATGGCACGGTCTCCATCGACGAGCTCGTGACCCAGGTCGGCATCGCCCTCGGCGGGATCGGACTGGAGCAGTGCCCGGTCGCCGATGCCAACGGGGACGGCACCGTAACCATCGAAGAGCTGGTTCGGGCCGTTTCGGCGGCCCTGGAGGGCTGTCCCACACCGCTCGCGACGGCAACGCCGGCATCTCCCGGCTCTCCGTCGGCGACCCCCTCCGCCACGTCCGAGTCGACACCCACCGCATCGCCGGCCGCGAGCGAAACCGAAGCCGCTCCGCCTACGGCGACCGCGCCGGCCCCGACGACGACCCCGCCCGCAACGGTGACGTCGTCCCCCGAGCCGACCGCGACGGAAACATCCTCCCCCGGCCCGACCGCGACGGAGCCGTCGGCAACCCCGACGGCCGCGCCGGGAACGGCCACCGCGACACCGACCCTCTCGGCCACCCGCACGGCAACACCCACGGAGAGCGCGTCGGGCACGGCGACGCCGACATCGACGCCGACCTTCACCGGCACCACGCACACCCGCACCGGCACCGCGACCCGCACCGGCACCGCAACGCCGAGCGCCACCGGCACGCGCACGCCCACCTCGACTCCCACCGCGACGTCGACCTCCAGCGCGTCGGCTTCGCCGACGTCGACGCCACTCCCCTCGGCGACGCCGACATGGACCCGGACCGCGACCCCCACCGCGACCGGGACGGCGAGCGCAACGCCCACGCGCAGCGCCACCGCAACGAGCACGGCGACGTCCACGACCACGACGACATCGACCTCCACTCCGACGCGAACTCCCACCGCCACGCAGACGCGGACCCCGACGCCGACGACGACCTCGACGCCGACGCCGACACCGACGGCAACCGCCACCCGAACCGCGACCGCGACATCCACCGCGACCGCCACCCCCGGGCTCGGAACCCGCCACTTCTCGCTCTCGCCCGCGAGTCAGCTCAGCCTGCTGCCCGGCTCGACGTTCACGGGATTCCAGGGCTTCCTCGACCTGACCGCCGGTGTGCCCGATTCCAAGACCGGCATCGCGGTGATCGACGTGACCGGCTCGTCGACCTACCTGTCGCTGCCCCTGGCACGCCCTTGGGAGATTCATCTTGTGTATCAAGCCCATCGTTCCGGTAGCTCGGCGCGGGCGTGATCGCCTGCAACGGCGGCTTCGACCTCGGCATCGTCTCCACCCAGGACCACGACATCGGCGTGGTCGGCGTGAACGGCTTCACGGAACAGAGCTGTCAAGCGGCGGGCGGCACGGTCGAGGCACCGACGGACCCCCATCCCGGTGTGTGCAACGGGCCCGTCGGCGTCAATCTCTCCGGCGAGCCCGACGCGGGCGCCGGCGCCGTCCTCCTCGCCCCCGACGCGCGCTTCGGAACGCAGGGGCTGCCGGCGGAGGTCAGCATCGACACCGGGCCCTGCGATCAGCACCCGCCGGGCAACCTGGCGACGTTCGGCTTCGTGAGCGCGCTTTCGCGCGCCCAGATCCTCGACTCGAACGACGAGCCGGGGAACACGTTCTCGCACGACGAGCGCGGCGAGAATTTCTCCTGCCAGGCGTGGACGCAGGAGAACGGACCCGGCCGCCTCGTGCTGAGCGTGCCGGCCGTGCACGGCGCCGGCAACGGCGACGACCTGATCACCGTCTTCTCACTCGATGACTGAAGAAGCAGGTTGTTGGTTGTTGGGTTGTTGGTTGTTGGTGTGGAGGGACACAACCGACAACAACGACCAACGACCTGCCCTAAGGACCTTCGACTTTGGCGGCGATCTCGGCGGCCAGCTCGGCGCCGCGATCCCGGTCGAGCGCCTTCGGCTCCCAGACGAGGCCGAGACCGTTGTGCTCGCCGTACTTGGGAATGATGTGGAAATGGACGTGCATGACCGCCTGGTGGGCGGCGGCGCCGTTGTTCTGCAAGACGTTGTAGGCCTTGGCGCCGGTGGCGGCGAGCACCGCCCGGCACAGGCGCGGCAGCACGCGGCCGATCGCCGCAGCCGCTTCATCGGACAGCTGCTCGAGACGCTCGGCCGGCTCCTTGGGAACGACCAGCGTGTGGCCGCGGCTGAGCGGAAATACATCCAGGAAGGCGAGGACGTGCTCGTCCTCGTAGATCCGATGACACGGCACCTCGCCATCGATGATTTTCTGAAAGATCGTCTCCGCCATGGAGCGCAGAATAGAGTCGCTCGCGCGCGAGGCGCAAGCGCGAGCGGGGAATGAACCAGGAGCGGATCGCCAAGCTGATGGCGCGGCGCGGGCTGTGCAGTCGCCGCGAGGCCGAGAAGCTCATCGAGGCGGGGCTGGTCATGGTCGACGGAAAGGTGGTGGACGGCCAGGGCCAGAAGGCGCCCGTCGACGCGGAGATCACGGTGGCGGAGAGCGGCGCCGCGGCGCTGAACGCCTTGCTCACCGTCGCCTTGCACAAGCCGAGCGGGGTCGTGAGCACGCAGCCGGAGCCGGGTCAGACGCCGGCCTGGAAGCTGTTGCGCGCCGACACCGTCGCGGGGGAGATCGAAGCGGAGACGCTGCGGCGCGTTCTGAAGGATCCGCGCGGCCTGTCGGTGGCCGGGCGGCTCGACCGCGCCAGCCGCGGCCTTCTCGTCCTCACCCAGGACGGCGCCGTGGCGCGCGGCATCATCGGCGGAAACCGCATCGAGAAGACCTACCTCGTGCGCCTCTCGGAAGAGGTCCGCGACGAGCAGATCCGCAAGCTGCGCGGGGCGCTCATCCTGGACGGCAAGCCGCTTCTTCCGATGCGCGTCGAGCGCGTCGCCACCGACCGCCTGCGCTTCGTGCTGGTCGAGGGGCGCAAGCACCAGATCCGGCGCGTCTGCCGCAAGGTCGGCCTCGAGGTGGTCGACCTGCTGCGCGAGGCGATCGGCGCCCTGCACCTCGGCTCGCTGCCGGAGGGCCGTTGGCGCCCGCTGGCCTCCTCGGAGGTGCAGCCGTTCCGCCGCGCCGGCACGGCGGTGAGAGAGTGACGGCCATCGTACCGATGGAGCTCTTCGCCACCACTGCCAAGGGAATGGAGCCCCTGCTCGCGGCCGAGCTGCGCGAGCTCGGCGCTTCGTCGGTCGAGGAACGGCGCGCCGGAGCGGCCTTCTCCGGCCCGCTCGAGGTCGCGTACCGCGCCTGTCTGTGGTCCCGCGTCGCCAACCGCGTCCTGCTTCCCCTCGCGTCCTTCGACGCGCCGACGGCCGAGGGTCTCTACGCCGGGGTGCGGACGGTCCGGTGGAGCGACCACCTGAGCGCCGAGGAGACGCTGGCGGTCGACTTTTCCAGCTCGCAGTCGGCCCTGACGCATACGCAGTTCGGCGCCCTGAAGACCAAGGACGCGATCGTCGACCAGCTGCGCGACGAGACGGGCGCGCGCCCGTCGATCGAGGTGGCGCGACCCGACGTGCGCGTCAACGTCTACGTCCACCGCGACCGGGCGGTGATCAGCATCGACCTGTCGGGAGAGAGCCAGCACCGGCGCGGCTACCGCGAGACCCGCACCGTCGCCCCGTTGAAGGAGAACCTGGCCGCCGCCGTGCTGCTGTTGGCGGATTGGCCGCGCCTGGCGCGCGATCGCGCACCGCTGCTCGATCCGATGTGCGGCTCGGCCACGATCCCGATCGAGGCCGCCCTGATGGCGGCCGACGTCGCCCCCGGCCTCGGGCGCGAGTACTTCGGCTTCCTCGGCTGGCGCGGACACCAGCCGGAGCTCTGGAAGCGACTCGTCGGCGAGGCCGAAGAGCGCCGCATTCGCGATCGGCGCCGCCTGCCCGACATCCGCGGCTACGACGCCGACCCCCGCGCCGTGCGCATCTCCCTGGAGAACATCGAACGGGCCGGCGTGCGCGGGCTCGTGCACGTCGAGAAGCGCGAGCTCGCCGCCTGCCGGCCGGGAGGCGCCGGCGGCCGGAGTGCTGGTGACCAATCCACCGTACGGCGAGCGCCTCGGCGAGGCCGAAGCTCTCGCTCCGCTCTACCAACGGCTCGGCGACGTCATGCGCCGCCACTTCCCCGGCTGGACCGGCTACGTCCTCACCGGCAACATGGCGCTCGGGCGCCGCATCGGCCTGCGCCCGGCGCGCCGCCACATCCTGTTCAACGGCGCCATCGAATGCCGGCTGCTCGTCTTTCCGATCTCGACCGAGCCGGTGCCGGAAGGAAGCCGGCCGCGCTGGCAGCTCGAGCCCGCGCGCCGCGGTGGAACGAACGCCGCCGCAGCGGCGCGCGGGCCAGCGAGGCAGGATCCCCCCGTCGCCTCGCCGTCGTCGAAACCGAGGCGGGTCGCCGGGAGGGACTCCATCGGGAGGAACATGAACGGCACCGATTCTCTGTGCGTCTTCGATCCGGCGAGCGGGGAAGAGATCGCACGCCTGCAACGGGACTCCGCCGCGGACATCGCGCACAAGGTCGCTCTGGCGCGCGCCGCGCGAGACCGCTGGGCGTACACCGACGCCGGAGCGCGCCGCGCGGCGCTGCTCCGCTTCGCGCAGCTGCTCGGCGAGCGACGGGAGGATCTGGCCCGCACGCTGACCAGCGAGGTCGGCAAGCCGATCGCGCAGGCGCGGGCCGAGATCGCGGCAACCGGCGATCGCATCGGCTTCTTCGTCGAGAACGCCGCCGCCGCAACGGCCGAGGAGTCGGTATGGGACGACCCGGCCGCCGGCCTGCGGGAGCGCATCACCTACGACCCGCTCGGGGCGATCGCCAACATCTCCGCCTGGAACTACCCGTACTTCGTCGGCGTCAACGTCTTCGCCCCCGCCCTGCTCACCGGCAACACCGTCCTCTACAAGCCGTCCGAGTACGCGACGCTGACCGGGCTGGCGATCGCGCGGCTGCTGCACGAGGCCGGCGTGCCGCCGGACGTGATGATTCCGATCGTCGGCGCCGGAGACGCGGGCGCGCGCCTGCTCGAGCAGCCGATCGACGGCGTCTTCTTCACCGGCTCCTACGCCACCGGGAGCGCGGTCGCCGCCGCCGCGGCGCGGCGCCTTCTGCCCGCCCAGCTCGAGCTCGGCGGCAAGGACCCGGCCTACGTCTGCGATGACGTCTCGATCGCTGCCGCCGCGGCTTCCCTCGCCGACGGCGCCTTCTACAACACCGGGCAGAGCTGCTGCGCGGTCGAGCGCATCTACGTGCACCGCGCCGCCTACGACTCCTTCGTCGAGGCCTTCGTCGCGCGGGTGCGCGCCTTCCGCGTCGGCGATCCGGCGGACGAAGACACCTACATCGGCCCGCTCACCCGCCCCGCGCAGGTCGAGGTCATCGAAGCCCAGGTGCGCGACGCCGTCGCTCGGGGCGCGCGCCTCCTCTGCGGCGGCGAACGGATCGAAGGACCCGGCAACTTCTTCGCCCCGACGGTGCTGATCGATGTCGACCACGGGATGGCGGTGATGCGCGACGAGAGCTTCGGACCGGTCATCGGCATCCAGCCGGCCGCGGACGACGACGAGGCCGCGCGGCTGATGAGCGACACCGAGTACGGCCTCACGGCCGGCGTCTACTCGCGCGACGAGGAGCGCGCGCGCCGCATCCTGCAGCGCGTCGGCACCGGGTCCTCGTACTGGAACTGCTGCGACCGGGTCAGCCCGCGCCTGCCGTGGTCCGGCCGCGGCCATTCCGGGCTCGGCGTGACGCTCGGCCGGCAGGGAATCCGCAGCTTCGTCCGCCCGCGCGCCTGGCATCTGAAGAGCCCGGACGCTTGAGGCGCTTCGGGGTGGTCTCGATCGAGGTGTTTCGACCGCTCGTCTCGTTCCGAGCACACGGCTCGATTCGAACGCGCCCGCAGACGGGGTTCGGGCGAGATGCGCAAGAATGGTGGTGGTCGATCCGGTGGCTCAATCGGACTCGGCCACCTGGCCGCGGACTTCAGATTTCTTCCAACCCCAACAGCCAACAGCTCAACAACGCAACAACCTGCAGTTGGTCGGTGGCGCCCGGTCGGGCGCTTGGATATCAATGGGGGCGCAGAACGGAGGACGGCGATGTCGAGCAACGAGCCGAAGTTTCAGGGGACGGACTACTACGAGCTCGAGGAGCTGCTCGAGCCGGAGGAGAGGCTGGCGCGCGATACGGCCCGGCAGTTCGTCCACAACGAGTACCTGCCGGTCGTGGCCGAGCACTTCCGCAACGGCACCTTTCCGGTCGAGATCGCCGCGCGCGTCGCCGAGCTCGGCTTCTTCGGCTCCAACCTGCCGCAGGAGTACGGCTGCGCCGGGCTGAACAACGTCGCCTACGGCCTGATCAACCAGGAGCTCGAGCGCGGCGACTCCGGCCTGCGCTCCTTCGTCAGCGTGCAGTCCGGCCTGGTGATGTACCCGATCTTCGCCTTCGGCTCCGAGGAGCAGAAGCGCCACTGGCTGCCGCGCCTGGCGCGCGGCGAGGCGATCGGCTGCTTCGGTCTGACCGAGCCGGATTTCGGCTCCAATCCCGGCGGCATGCTGACGCGCGCCCGGCCGGTGCCGGGCGGCTACCGTCTGAACGGCACCAAGCGCTGGATCACCAACGGCGACGTCGCCCACGTCGCGGTGGTGTGGGCCAAGGTCGCGGAGGAAGGCGGCGACGTGGTGCGCGGGTTTCTCGTCGAGCGCGGCAGCGACGGCTTCAGCACGCGCGAGATGGAGGGGAAGTTCAGCCTGCGCGCCTCGATCACCTCGGAGCTCTTCTTCGAGGACTGCTTCGTGCCGGCGGAGAACCTCCTCCCCGACGCACGCGGCATGCGCGGCCCGCTGTCCTGCCTGACCCAGGCGCGCTACGGCATCGCCTGGGGGGCATCGGGGCGGCGATCGCCTGCTACGAGTGCGCGCGCGACTACGCGCGCGAGAGGATCATGTTCACCCGGCCGATCGCCGCCTACCAGCTCGTGCAGGCCAAGCTGGTGCACATGATCACCGAGATCACCAAGGCGCAGCTCCTCTGCCTGCGCCTCGGGCGCCTGAAGGACGCCGGCCGCATGCGCCCCGAGCAGGTGAGCATGGCGAAGATGAACAACGTCTCGCAGGCCCTGCACATCGCCCGCCTGGCGCGCGACATCCTCGGCGCCAACGGCATCATCGACGAGTACCCGGTGATCCGCCACATGCTCAACCTGGAGACCGTGAACACGTACGAGGGGACCGAGGACGTCCACCGCCTGATCATCGGCAAGGACGTCACCGGCTGGGACGCGTTCGGAAGCTGTCCGTTGAAAACCCCGGACATGCTTCGACAAGCTCAGCATGAGCGGTGCTTGGTCCTTTTCCCTATCTCTCAAGGGCTCTTCCCGCTCGCCCTGAGCTTGTCGAAGGGCGTTTCGACTTTTTCAACGGGCTGCTGCCCGGGCTCACGCCAGCGAGTGGCCGCCGTCGACGTAGAGGACGGTGCCGGTGACGTAGCTGGTCGCGTCGGAGGCGAGGAAGACGACCGCCCCCTCGAGCTCGCGCGGCTCGCCGAGGCGTCGGACCGGCAGCGACGAGATCAGCTTCTCGCCGAGCTCGGTCTGGAAGAACTCCTCGTTCATCGGGGTGAGAAAGTAGCCGGGGGCGATGGCGTTCACCTGGACGTTGTGGCGAATCCACTCCAGCGCCAGCGTGCGGGTGAGCTGGACCAGCCCGCCCTTGCTCGCGGAGTACGGCGACATGTAGCGGGCGACGCGGCTGGCGAGCACCGAGGCGACGTTGATGACCCTGCCGGAACGGCGCTCGATCATGTGGGGGCCGACGTGCTTGCAGCACAGCATGGGTCCGCGCAGGTTCACCCGCATGATGCGATCCCAGTAGTCGGCGTCCATCTCGGTCACGGCGCCCTGCCCCTCGATGCCGGCGTTGTTCACCAGGACGTCGATCTGGCCGAAGTGATCGAGCACGCGGCGCACCAGCCGCTCGATGCTCGCCTCCTCGGCGACGTCGGCGGCCACCGGAAGCACGCGGCGGCCGGCCGCCCGGATCTCCTCCGCCGCGTCGTCCAGGTCGCGCTGCGTGCGGCTGGCAATGGCGACGTCGGCACCGGCGCGCGCCAGCGCGTGCGCCATCGTCCGCCCGAGCCCCTTGCTGCCGCCGGTCACCAGCGCCACCTTCCCGGTCAGATCGAACCAGCTCACGATTCCTCCGCGAAAACCTCGCCGACACCCTGATGGCGGCACGGTCGAAAGTCAAAATGCGGGCGGCTGCCCCTAATCTGACAGAAGAGATTCACCACGAAAAAGATTCACCACGAAGGGCACGAAGATCACACGAAGACCACGAAGGAGAGCAAACAAAAATGGTTGAGTCAGTCCATGCGAACGCGAAGCTAATTTTGGATCGGGTTTCCATCCGCTTCAGTCCGCACGCAAATGCATCTTCCTGTCTTCGTGACCTTCGTGTCCTTCGTGGTTGCCTCTTTCATGCGTCTTTTGGGCGTGCGCAGTCTCATGACGAGCTTCGTGGTTCAATTTTCAGATGAAGGCTTGCTAGCGGGGGACGATCCGGTAGATCTCCCCGTCGGCGTAGTCGGCGACGTAGAGCTCGCCGCGCGCGTCCTCGCCGAAGCTCGAGACCGAGTCGATGTGGCGGCCGCCCGGCGGCGCCAGGTCGGCGGTCCGGTCGCGTTCGTCCGTCACCGCGCCGTCGCGCAGGACGAAGGTGCGGATGAAGGCCGCACAGTAGTCGGAGTAGAAGTAGGTGCCGCGCAGGTCGGGCAGCGCGCAGCCGCGGTAGACGAAGCCGCCGGTGATCGAGCAGCCCTGGTCGTGTCCGTACACGAGGACGGGAGCGACGAAGCCGGCGGACGGGTCGGGACATTCCGGAAGCGGGTCGGGGTCGTAGCAGCTCGCGCCTTCGAACACGCGCCAGCCGTAGTTCTCGCCGCCGGCGCTCGAGGCCGGCTGCACGTCGACCTCCTCGAAGCGATCCTGGCCGACGTCGGCGATGTACAGGTCGCCGCCGCCGCGGTCGAAGCTGAAGCGCCACGGGTTGCGCAGCCCCTTGGCCCACACGAGGCCGAGCGGATCGCCGCGCTCGGGATGCGGGTTGTCGGGCGGCACGGCGTGGTACGGAGGCGCGTCGACGTCGACGTCGATGCGCAGCAGCTTGCCGAGCAGGGTCGTGTCGCTCTGCCCGTTGTCGTGCGGATCGCCTCCGGAGCCGCCGTCGCCCAAGCCGGCGTAGAGGTAGCCGTCCGGCCCGAAGGCGAGCTGCCCGCCGTTGTGGTTGGCGAACGGCTGCGCGACCGTGAGCAGGACGTGGCGGCTGTCGGCCGAGGCGTGCTGGCGGTCCGGGTCGGCCTGGAAGCGGGCGATGACCGTATCGCCGTTGGCCCGCGTGTAGTCGACGAAGAGCCAGCCGTTGTCGGCGAAGCGCGGATGGAAGGCGACGCTCAGCAGGCCGCGCTCGCCGCAACAGGAGACCTGGTCGTGAATGTCGAGAAACGGATCGGCGCGCAGCGCCCCGTTCTCGATCACGCGGATGCGGCCGCGCTGCTCGACGACGAAGAGCCGGTCGACGTCGCCGGGCGGCGCGCCGACGTGAACCGGCAGATCCAGACCGTCCGCCACCAGCTCGCTGCGCACGCCGGTGCCCGCTTGCGCCGGCACGCCCGCGCAGACGTCGGACGCGGTCGGCGTCGGGGTCGGCGCCGGCCCGGGTGTCGCGGTCGCACAGCCCGAGAGGCCGGCGTTCACGGCGCGGACCAGCTCGTCGATCGACACCGCGCCGTCCCCGTTCTCGTCCGCCGCGCGACAGACGTCCGGCGGCGCCAGACCCAGCCCGACGTTCACGGCCAGGACGATCTCGTCGATCGACACCTCGCCGTCCCCGTTGCAATCGCCGGTGCACGCGAAGGCGGCGGGGGCCGCGAGGCCCACCAACCACCAGAGCGCCGCGATCGACAGGAACGTCTTCTTCGGTCTGCCGTGGGAAGCTCTGCGCGTCTTCATCGTCCTTCCGCTCGGCGCCATCTTACGAACACGGACGGGGCTGCGTCCACGGGGCGCAACCTGCGGCGAGTCCGCGGTCGCGCGCCTCGCCGTCGTCGCTCTTCGCCCGACTCTTGTGCATTCCGCGCCCGCGGGTAATGTCGTTCCGACAGCTTCCGCCGGGATTCACCGGCTCAACGAGGAGGAGGAAGATGGCCATCGAGGAAGGCAAGGCGGCGCCGGCGTTCACCCTGCAGAACGCCAAGGGCGAGAAGGTCTCTCTGAAGGACTTCGCGGGCAAGGACGTGATCCTGTACTTCTACCCGAAGGACGACACGCCCGGCTGCACGAAGGAGGCCTGCGGGTTTCGCGATTCGTGGAAGACGCTGCAGAAGATGGGCGTCGTCGTGCTCGGGGTCTCCGCCGACGGCGCCGAGTCGCACCGGAAGTTCATCGACAAGTACAAGCTGCCCTTTCCGCTGCTCTCCGACCCCGACCGCAAGGTCATGGAGAAGTACGGCGCCTACGGGGAGAAGATGATGTACGGGAAGAAGACCACCGGCGTCATCCGCTCCACCGTGTGGATCGGCCCGGACGGCAAGGTGAAGAAGCACTGGGCCCGGGTGGCCAACGCCGAGCAGCACCCGGACAAGGTGCTGGAAGCGCTGAAGGCGCGGGGCTGAAGCATCGACACGGGCTGGCCCTGCCCCGAGCGGCCATGCGTCGGCCCACGGCAACGAGCCCCCCGCCTCCCCGTTGATCACAAGGAACCGGTTGTTCTGTGCGGGGCTTGCGCCCCTGCAACCCCACCGGGGAGGGAACCGCTCAGACGCCGCGGTTCCCTCCCCGAGCCCCTCTCTCCGGTGGCTTCGCTCCGAGGCGAATCCGCTTCCCCGCTCAGCACCGGACCTGGCGGTCGGCGCGCGTAACGGGAGACGTCCCACTGCCTGAATCTACGCGCCACTGACGGGAGATCGACTCCCTCGGTCTCGCGCACGGCTTCACCACCGCGCCACTCTCTGCCGATCTCGTCCTCCCGCCTCTTCGAAAGGTCGAGGCCTTGGAGTCTTGATTTCTTCTTTTTTCGCTTCGCGATGAAATGCCTTGCTCGCAGCGCGCAGCATGATCGATCGACGTGTTTCGACCGCCTGCCTCGTTCTGAGCACAGCGATCCCGTCGAACGCGCGCTTGGACGCGGTTCGGGCAGAGCCGCGCAAGAATGGTGGTGGTCGATCGGGTGGCTACTGGGGACTGCGCTGCCTGGACGCGGGGCGACCACCTACACCCTATTTGCCCGCGCAGCGTTCAAGGGAAGTGCGGAGTCTCGAAGGGCCAGCAACCGTAGGTTTCGCCCTTCGAGGGGCCGCGGGGGCGCAGCCCCGCACCGACAATGGGGGTCCACCCGAGGGGCGGCGGGGTTCGTCCGGGCGGATTCCGGAGCCTCGGTCGGAGACAAGAAGCCCGGTCGGCTATTCAGCCTTCGGCCGCCCTCGCCTCGAGCAGGGTCTCGACGTACCTGGCGATGATGTCGGTCTCGATGTTGACGGAGTCGCCGGGCTTCTTGGCGAGCAGGCTGGTGTGCTCCTGCGTGTACTGCACCAGCGACACGGCGAAGCTGCTCGCCGTCTTGTCGACGATGGTCAGGCTCGCTCCGTCGATCGCCACCGGCCCCTTCACCACCATGTAGCGCAGCAGCTCGGGCGGCGTCGCGAAGCGGGCGATGATCGCGTCGGCCTCGGGCATGAACGACTCGATCGACGCCTGCCCCTCGACGACGCCGCGGACGATGTGACCGCTGAGGCGGTCCGTCGGCCGCACGGAGCGCTCCAGGTTGACCTTGTCGCCCGGCTTCAGACGCGCCAGGTTCGAGCGCCGGTACGTCTCGGGCATCACGTTGGCCGCGAACGACTGGCCGTCCGTCTGCGTCACCGTCAGGTCGACGCCGTCGATGGCGATCGAGTCGCCCAGCTTGGCGTCGGACAGGATCTTGGGCGCGCGGATGCGCAGCGCCCCGCTCCCGGCCTCGACCACCTCGCCCACCTCTTCGATGATTCCCGTGAACATGCGCCGCCTCTACCACAGGCGCCGCGGGCGGGCGACCGGAGGCGAGCCGGGCTGGTGCCGGTGCGCCAGGTGCCGGGGGTGTGCCCTAACCGGCTTACCGGCTCACCCGCTTACGGCTTACCGGCTCACCCGCTCACCGGCTCACCGCTCACCATCTTCTCATTGCCGCCCCCCTCCCTTCGCGATATAGCGCCCCGCGTGCAGGCTGGGTTGACGGCGTGGTTGCAGGCGGCCGACGCGTGGGTGTGGGGACCGCCGCTTCTGGTCCTGCTGGTCGGGACCGGGATCTACCTCACCGTTCTCCTGCGCGGCCTGCAGCTTCGCATGCTGCGCCGCGCCCTCTACCTGGCCCTGATCGTGCGCCGCGAGCCGGGGCACCAGGCGGGAGACATCTCCCATTTCCAGGCTCTGATGACTGCCCTCGCCGCCACCGTCGGCACCGGCAACATCGCCGGCGTGGCGACCGCGATCGCCACCGGCGGGCCCGGCGCCCTCTTCTGGATGTGGGTGACGGGGATCTTCGGCATGGCGACGAAGTACGCCGAGGCCTTGCTGGCGGTGCGCTACCGCGAGAAGGACGCCTTCGGAACGATGAGCGGCGGCCCGATGTACTACCTGAGCAAGGGCCTCGGCGTGCCCTGGCTCGGCGCCCTGTTCGCCGTCTTCGCCTCCATCGCCGCCTTCGGCATCGGCAACATGGTGCAGTCGAACTCCGTCGCCGACGCCGCCGCGGCCACCTTCGGCATGCCCGCGGTATGGACCGGCATCCTGATGGCCGTGGCGACGGCGGTGGTGATCCTCGGCGGCATCCAGAGCATCGGACGGGCGGCGAGCGTTCTCGTCCCGGTCATGATCGTCTTCTACATGGCCGCCGCCACCGTGATCCTGTGGATCTTCGCCGACCGCATCCTGCCCTCCTTCGCCCTCATCTTCTCCCGGGCCTTCACGCCGACCGCCGCCGGCGGCGGCTTTCTCGGCGCCTCGCTGATGCTGACCATCCGCATGGGAGTGGCGCGCGGCGTCTTCTCGAACGAGTCCGGGCTCGGCAGCGCGCCCATCGCCGCCGCCGCGGCGCAGACCCGCTACCCGGTCGTGCAGGCGATGGTGTCGATGACGCAGACGTTCATCGACACGATCGTCGTCTGCACGATGACCGGCCTGGTCATCGTCGCCACCGGCGTGTGGGACAGCGGCCAGACCGGAGCGGCGCTGACGACCGCCGCCTTCAGCCGCGGCCTGCCGGGCAACGACGGCGGCATCGTCGTCGCCGTCGGGCTCATCCTGTTCGCCTACAGCACCCTGCTCGGCTGGAGCTACTACGGCGAGAAGTCGGTCGAGTACCTGCTCGGCGAGCGCGCCATCCGCTGGTACCGGATCGTCTTCTGCCTGCTCATCGTCGTCGGCGCCGTCGCCAAGCTCGATCTCGTCTGGACGTTCGCCGACGTGATGAACGGCCTCATGGCTCTGCCCAACCTGATCGGCCTCCTCGGTCTCGCCGGCATCGTCGCCGCCGAGACCCGCACCTACTTCGCCGCGAACCCGTAGGCGGCTTTGGACAAAACCTCGCGCGCGACACTCTGAGCCTTTGCCTTTGCCTCGCCTTTGCCTGAATTTATTCCTTTTCGGCGAAGGCACAGGCGAGGCAAAGGCGAGGCTCAGAAGAGACTCTTGTGCAAAGCTCGCGAGATTCAAACCGAAACATCGGACCGACGGCCGCGAGACCGAAGCCTCCTTCCCGAGTCGGACGGCGCCCTTGTGGCGCGCCGAGCCGTTTCGGCTCTTCTTCCCGCTCGGCGTGCTGCTCGCCTGGGTCGGCGTCGGCCACTGGCTGCTGTACGCGCTCGGCGTCACCGCCACCTACTCCTGCGAGCTGCACGGGCTCCTCCAGACGGAGACGTTCCTGATGGCCTTCGCCCTCGGCTTCCTCCTCACCGCCCTGCCGCGGCGCACGCAGACCGCGCCGCCCTCGGCGGCAGAGATCTCGCGCCCTGGTCGCCGCGCTCCTCGCCACGGCGGCGGCGCTTCTGGCGGAGCGGTGGGGTCTGGCCCAGATCGGCTACGCCGCGGTCTTCCTGGTTCTGCTGCGTTTCGCCCTGCGGCGTTTCCTCGGCAGCAGCGCCCGGCGCCCGCCGGCGGCGTTCGTCCTCATCCCGCTCGGCGTCCTGCACGGGCTCGGCGGCGCGCTGCTCATCGGCGCCGCGAGCGCCGGCACCGCGGCTCCGTGGGCGATGAAGCTCGGCAAGCTGCTGGTCGAGCAGGGGGTCTTTCTCTGCCTGGTCATCGGCGTCGGCAGCCTGATCCTGCCGCTCATCGGCGGCGCCCCGCCGCCCCCCGACCTCGGCTCCTCGCCGCGCGAGCGCTGGAAGGCGGTCGCCTATGGCGTCGCGGGCGTCGCCGTGTTCGCCAGCCTGCTGCTGGAACAGAGCGGTTGGGAGCGCGGCGGGCCGCTGCTGCGCGCGTCTCAGTCGTCGCGCTGGGCCTGGGTCTCGGCGGCGGAGCGTGGCGCCCGCCGCGCAAGCCGGGGTTGCACCGGCGCCTCGTCTGGATCTCGGTCTGGATGGTTCCGCTCGGCCTCGCCGCCTCCGCGCTGTGGCCGGACTACCGCGTCCCCGCCCTGCACATCCTATTCATCGGCGGCTTCGCGCTCATGGCGTTCGCTGTCGCCACCCACGTCGCCTACGCTCACCTCGACCTGCAGCAGCTCGCCACAGGCCGCCCGCCGGCGGTGGTCGCGCTCGCCGTCGGCTTCCTGCTGGCGCTCCTCGCCCGCCTCGCCGCCGACATGAGCGACACGTACTTCATCCACCTCGGATGCGCTGCCGCCTGTTGGATCGCCGGCTCCGCCGTCTGGCTCGCCTCCCTGATGCCGCACTTCCTGCGGCGACCGCGGCCGTGACAGGCACCCGTCCCTGTTCTCCCTTGCCCGATCGCGGCGGATGCCACTAAGGTGGCGCACCAATCCGGAGGGGGGCCTCAATGCAGCGATCGTTTCTGCGGGCGAGCGTCATCGCCGTACTGTTCGCGCCGCTCGTGTGGCAGACGGCGGCGGCAACGGACATTCCCATCCCCGGCAAGGTGACGGTCGCAAAGTCCGGCAAGCTCGCCAAGCTCGTCGCGAAGAGCGCCACCGGCTTCCCGCTCCCCAGCCCGGGCTCGGCAGAAGACCCGTCCGCGGCGGGCGCGCAGCTCAGCTTCTTCGACACCTCCGAGCCCGGCGCGGGGCAGGTGACCTTCGTGCTCGATGCCTCGGGCTGGAAGGGGCTCGGCAGTCCGCCGGGAGCGCGAGGCTACAAGTACAAGGGCAAGGACGACACCACCGATCCCGATCCGAAGGGAACCTGCAAGATCGTCCTGCTGAAGGAGAAAGTGATCAAGGCCGTGTGCAAGGGGGAGGCGGTCTCGCTGCAGACGCCGTTCTCCGCCTCGGAGGGGATCACACTGGGTGTTCCCGCCGGCTCGGCTTCGTCGGTGTACTGCGCCGAGCTCGGCGGAACGGAGGCGAAGAACGACGCGAAGCTGATGAAGCGCAAGGACGCCGCGGCACCGCCCTCCTGCCCGGCCCCCGGGAGCAGCTTTACCGGCTTCGACCCGAACGACGTCGCCTTTCTCGCCGACGACGCGCTGCAGGGGCGGCAGAACGACACGCCCGGCTCGACCGCGGCACAGGACTACCTCATCGGCGAGCTGAAGAAGATCGCGCTCGGGCTGAACTCGGGGCAGAGCGGCGACGATGCCTTCAAACAGCCGTTCACGCTCGGTACCAACCTGCTGGCGGTCATCCCGGGAAGCGAGCTGCCCGACGAATACGTGATCGTCGGCGCCCACTACGACCACCTGGGCTCGAGCTGCACAGTCCTCGAGGTCGGCGACACCATCTGTAACGGCGCGACCGACAACGCCGCCGGGGTCGGCGCAGTGCTCGCGGTCGGCCGCGCCATCCACAGCCTGCCGGCGCCCCCGCGGCGCTCCGTCATCCTGGCGCTGTGGGACAGAGAGGAGGACGGCCTCCTCGGCTCCGCCTACTACGTCGCTCACCCGCTCGTTCCCCTCGCCGACACGACGGCATACGTGAACTTCGACATCCAGGGCGCAAACCTCCTCCCGAGCCTGAAATCCATCAGCTTCGCCATCGCCGCCGAGACGGGAGGAGCAACGCTGCAAGCGGCCGTGGACGCAGCGGTAGCGGGCAAGGGACTCGACACCCGCAAGCTCAGCTTCATCTTCGGCCAGGGGCGCAGCGATTACCTGAACTTCGTCAACTCCGCCGTTCCCAGCGTCTTCTTCAGCGACGCCACCGGCGCCTGCTATCACACCAACCAGGACGAGGTCGGCGTCGTCGACTTCGCCAAGCTCGAGAAGCAGGGCAAGATCGCCTTCCGCCTCGTTCGCTCCCTGGCCGACACCGCCACGCCGCCGTCCTTCAGCGCGCCCTCAGCGGCGCTGGCGACCTTCGAAGACGCCGTGGTCCTCAACGACGTCATCGACGCCGGTGTCGCCGACCTCAGCCTGTTCTCCGCCGCCGATCAGGCGACCGTGCTGCAGGTGCAGGCGGACCTCAACGCCATCGTCGCCGACGGCCCGGGGAACTTCGACTCCGGAGACGTCACGACCCTTCTCCTGAGCGCGCTCGACGTCCTCGACGTCCTCACCCGCATCCCGTGCGACGGGTTCTTGTGAGGGGGCTCCGCTGGTCCCGGCCCCGTGCTTCTCGGTGCTCGACCGCGTCGGCGAGAAGGGGTTTCGCACTCCGCAAGGGAGAGTCGGCATGACCAGACTGAGCGTGGACGGCGGGGACGGCACCCCGCGGCAGCTCGGCTTCGACGATCTGGCGAAGCTGGACGGACAGGTGGCGGACGTCGCGGACCTCGTACCGGGCCGCCGCGGCGGCGGCGTCCGGCTGGACGCGATCCTGGCTGCGGTCCGAGCCGACCCGGCGGCAACACACGTCATCCTGTCGTCGACCGACGGAACGTTCTCGGCCAGCGTACCGCTCGAGGGCGTGCGCGAGGCGGTAGTTGTCTACCGGCTCGGCGGCGAGCCGCTGCCTGAGTCTCTCGGCGGACCGCTGCGCTTCCTCATTCCCGCGCTCGACAAGTGCGCGGTCGGCGGCGTCGATGCCTGCGCCAACGTCAAGTTTCTCGGCAGCCTCCGCCTGTCGCGCGGCGCCGGGCGGGACACGCGGCCGACGACGGAACGCGCCCACCTCGACCTGCACGAGAAGGAGGGAAGCGAGCGACGGCGATGAACATCGTCGTGCTCGACGGCTACACCCTCAACCCCGGCGACAACCCCTGGGACGAGCTCGCCCGGCTGGGGACCCTGGTCGTGCACGACCGCACGCCCGCCGGGCAGATCGTCGAGCGGGCGACGCGGCGCCGCGATCGTCCTGACCAACAAGACGCCGCTCGGAGAAGCGGAGCTGGCGCAGCTGCCCGAGCTGCGCTGCATCGGCGTGCTGGCCACCGGCTATAACGTCGTCGACGTCGGTGCGGCGCGGCGCCGCGGCATCGCGGTGACCAACGTCCCCGAGTACGGCACCGACTCGGTGGCGCAGCACGTCTTCGCTCTCCTGCTCGAGCTCTGTCACCGCGTCGGGCAGCACGACGCCGCCGTCAAGGCGGGCGAGTGGACCGCGTCGCCGGACTTCTGCTTCTGGAAGGCGCCGCTCATCGAGCTCGCCGGCCTGACGATGGGCATCGTCGGCTTCGGCCGCATCGGCCGCCGCGTCGGCGAGCTCGCGCACGCCTTCGGCATGCGGGTCCTCGCCTCCGGCGGAGCGCGGCGCGCGTCCCCCTCCTACGAGCCCTTCGCCTGGAGAGACATCCCCGATCTGTTCGCGCAGTCCGACGTGATCACCCTGCACTGTCCGCTCACCGCCGAGAACGCCGGCTTCGTCGATGCCGAGCTGCTGGCGCGCGTCCGGCCCGGCGCCTTCCTCCTCAACACCGCCCGCGGCGGTCTGGTCGACGAGGCGGCGCTGGCGGCGGCCCTGCGCTCCGGCCCACTGGGGGGCGCGGCCGTCGACGTCGTCTCACGCGAGCCGATCGCCGCCGACAACCCGCTGCTGGCGGCGCCGCGCTGCCTCATTACGCCGCACATGGCCTGGGGCAGCCTCGCCGCACGCCGCCGCCTGATGGCGACGGCGGTCGAGAACGTGCGCGCCTTCCTCGCCGGGCGGCCGGTGAATCTGGTGAGCCGGTGAGCCGGGACAATTCCGCCGTCTGCTTTGTGGTGTAGGCCTCCGGCCTGCACAGCGGTCCCCGGGACCCCTGCCCTCCCCAACCCGGTCCCCCGTGCAGGCGGGACGCCCGCACCACAACGAGCTGCCGATGCAGGCCTGCGAAGCCGATGGCGACGCGCCCGCTCACCATTCCTCACACGTTGAAGCGGAAGTGGATGATGTCGCCGTCGCGCACCTCGTACTCCTTCCCCTCCAGGCGCAGCTTGCCGGCCTCGCGGCACTTGGCGTCCGAGCCCAGCTGGATGAAGTCCTCGTAGGCGACGATCTCGGCGCGGATGAAGCCGCGCTCGATGTCGCTGTGGACCTTGCCCGCCGCCTTCACCGCCGGCGTGCCGCGGCGGATCGGCCAGGCGCGCACTTCGTCTTCGCCGCTGGTGAGGAAGCTGATCAGGTCGAGCAGGCCGTAGGCGGACTGGACGAAGCGGTCGCGCGCCGGCTCCGAGAGCCCGAGATCGGCCAAAAAGGCGGCGCGATCGTCGGAATCGAGAGCGGCGATCTCCATCTCGATCTGCGCGCACAGCGCCAGCCCGCCCAGCTGCTCGCGCTCGAGCAGCGCCTGCACGTCGGGCGGCAGGCCCGATTGGATCCGGTCCTCGCCGACGTTGACGACTACCAGCAGCGGCAGCCGGCTGAGCAAGCCGAAGCCGGACAGCTCGCGCTCCTCGCTCTCGGACAGATCGATGCGCCGCAGCGGCGTCTCGGCCTCGAGCGCGTCGCGGCAGCGCTGGACGAGCGCCGCCTCCTGCTCCTTGCCCTTCTCCTTGCGCAGCCGCTCGAGGCGCTTTTCCAGGATGGCGAGATCGGCCAGGATCAGCTCGTTCTTGAAGTTCTCCACGTCGCGGGCGGGATCCGCCGCCGCGCCGGCGATCGGATCGGGAAACCCGCGCACCACCTGGACCAGCGCGTCGGCGTCGCGCATCTGCACCAGCGTCGCCGCGTCGATCACCGCGCCGCCGCGTTCCGCGCCGCCCGGGAAATCGACGAACACGATCTCCGCGTACGTCGTCTTTTTGGGCCGAAAGATCTCGCTCAGCCGATCGATGCGCGCGTCCGGGACCTTGATGGTACCCAGGTTCGGCTTGCCGGGGTCGGCATAGCCGCCGACCGACGCGTGCAGGCCGGTCAGGGCGTTGAACACCGTGGTCTTCCCGGCACGTGCGAACCCGACGATTCCCACCTTCATGTGTATGTCCTTGCGCGCCTCCGGGGGAAAACCGCAACCGCGCCCTTCGTCAGTACACCCATTCGCCCTTCGCGTAGCGAAAGATCTCGGTCACCTCGGTCGACTCCACCACCTTGGGCTCGCTGCTCTCCGCCGCCGCCGTGGAGGGACCGGCCTTCTCGTACAGGTACTCGAGGTAGCGAATCGTCGCCACCGGGGTTTCCTTCTTCTCGATGTCCTTCAGGAAGCACTTGAACGTCTCGCTGTACCCCACGTACTTCCCCTCCACCCCTTGCGGCGTCGTCTGCCATTTGATCGCCTTCTTGTTGTCGCGCTCGCGCACCGCCAGGAAGCCCATCCACTTGGCGCAGAACGCGTCCAGCGTGGCAGCCAGCTTGCCGTTCTTCTCGCGGGCCAGTGCGTCCGACGCCGCCGCGAGCTGCTCCCCGTTGGGCGTCGGACTGACGGCCGGAACGGCCGCCGTGGGCGCCGCCGCGGCGGCCGCCCCGGTCGCTTCGCCGGCGGCTGCCTTCGCCGCGGCCGCCTCCTCCTGCTGAGACTTGTCCGGCCGCCAGGGCGCCCACCAGGGTCTCTTTTCCTCCGGCTCGGCGTGCTGTTCAGGCGTCGCCGACACGCCGCCCGCCGGCGTGGGCTCGGGCGCCTGTGCCGTCGGGACGGCCGCGATCTCGGCGCCGCCCGTAGCCTTCTCCTCCGGAGCCGCGGTGGCGCCGGCCTTCGGCTTCGCAGCCTCCACGGCCGGCGACGCGGTGCCCGAGTCGGCCGCGGAGTCCGCGGCGCGGACCTCACCAATGGCGAAGCAAAGCACCAACGAAAGCGACACCGCCAACTTCTTCACGGCCTGACTCCTCATTTGTCCTTCGAAGATTACCCGATGGGCGAGCTCTCCACCGGGTGTACCGGACGTCCACGGGCGAGGCGACGCAAAGTATGCTTTCGATCCGGGGACGGTCAAGCGAGGCACCCGGCCTGCCGCCCGGCGCTTCCCGGCGCGACCCTTCCGAAATCGACCACGAGCAGGTAAGAATCGAGAGGAATGCGGGCTGAGGCCGCCAGCGACATGCGCCATGAGCCCGCCCCGGCGGCCGCGGCGGGGCGCGTGGTCTTCCTGATCGACGCGTCCGGCGCCTTGGAGCGACGCTTTCTGCAGAGCTGGATCGACGAGCAGGCATCGTCGCACGACAGCAGCTACGAGAGCATTCCGATCCCGCCGTCGCGCCGGCGGCGACGGCCCCCCATCGACCCCCGCCTCGAGGCGCGCCTGGCGACCGGCGACGATCCGCTGCTGGCGCCGATCCGCGTCGCCTGGCTGCCGGCGCAGAGAGACGGCGTGCGCGCCGTGCGGTTCTCGGACCTGCTGACCTTCGGCGACCCGCGCGATCCGGGGCCGCTGCGGCAGCGATGGATCCGGCGCCGCCACCCCGACCGCTGCCAGGTGGTGGTCGGCGAGCCCGCCCCGGTCTCGGAGCTGCGCGAGCGCTGGCAGCAGGCCGGCGGCACCGACGTGGCGCAGACCACCGGGCTCGCCGAGTTCGTGGCCCGCCAGGCGGCGCTGGCCCTCGAGCGCGCCGAGCGCCGGCTGCGCGGCGCGCGCTACAAGGTTCCGCGCTTCGTGCACGAGGACATCCTCTCGCGCCCGGCCTTCCGCGGCGGCCTGGCGCGCCTCGCCCGCGGAGGCCGGACGCCCCGAGGACGTCGTCGTCCGGCAGGCCGGCCGCTACCTGCGCGAGATCGCCGCCACCCACAGCCCCTACGTGATCGATCTCGCCGCGCACCTGATCCGCCTCCTGTATACGCGCGGCTACGGCGAGTCGCTCCGCTACGACAGGCGGCAGCTGGAGCGACATCTACGCCCTCGGCCAGCGCTACCCGCTCGTCTTCCTGCCCACCCACAAGTCGAACCTCGACCACCTGGTCCTGCAGTACGTCCTCCACGAGAACGGCCTCCCGCCGAACCACACCGCCGGCGGCATCAACATGAACTTCTTCCCGATCGGCCAGCTGGTGCGCCGCAGCGGCGTCTTCTTCATCCGCCGCACCGTTCAAGGACAACCCGGTCTACAAGTTCGTCCTGCGCCACTACATCGACTACCTGATCGAGAAGCGCTTCTCCGCTCGAGTGGTACATCGAGGGCGGCCGCTCGCGCTCCGGCAAGCTGCTGCCGCCGCGCTTCGGCCTGCTCGCCTACGTGGTCGACGCCTACCGCCGCGGCAAGAGCGAGGACGTCTATCTGATGCCGGTGTCGATCGCCTACGACCAGATCCAGGACGTCGGCGACTACGTCGCCGAGCAGCGCGGCGGCGCCAAGGAGAGCGAGAGCCTCGGCTGGTTCCTGCGCTTGGTGCGGCGCCTGCGGCGCAGCTACGGCGAGATCCACCTGCGCTTCGGCGAGCCGCTGTCGCTGGCGCGCACGCTCGGCCCGCCCAGCCCCGGCGCCGAGCCCGAACCCCGACGAGCGCAACCTGTCGCTGCAGAAGCTCGCCTTCGAGGTCGCGTCCGCATCAACCGGGCGACGCCGATCACGCCGACGTCGCTGGTGACGCTCGCCCTGCTCGGCGCCGGCGACCGGGCGCTGACGGCGGCCGAGGTCGAGGCCGCGCTCGCCGACCTGCTCGAGTACGTCCGCCGGCGCCGCCTGCCGACCACCGTCGATCTCGAGTCCGACGTCGCCGGCAACGTGCAGCGCACGCTCGACACGCTGGTCGAGACCGGCGTGGTCACCTCGTTCGCCGAGGGACCGGAGGCGGTGTACGCGATCGGTCCCGACCAGCACCTCGCCGCCGCCTACTACCGCAACACCATCATCCACTTCTTCGTCACCCCCGCGATCGCCGAGCTGTCGCTGCTGCGCGCCGCCACCGCGCGCGGATCCGATCGACGCCTTCTGGCAGGAGGCGATGGAGCTGCGCGACCTGCTCAAGTTCGAGTTCTTCTTCGCCGAGAAGGACGCCTTCCGCGACGAGCTGCGGCGCGAGCTGGCGGTGCACGACGCCGAGTGGGAATCGCTTCTCGACGCGCGGGCCGGACGAGATCCACGCGCTGCTGCGGCGCTTGCGGCCGTTCACCGCGCACCGCGTCCTGCGTCCCTTCCTGGAGGCCTACCAGGTGGTCGCCGACGCGCTCGCGCGCCTCGGCGCGCAGCCCTTCGAGGAGGCGGCGTTCCTGTCGCGCTGCCTGGCGCTGGGCAGGCAGTACCAGCTGCAGCGCCGCATCCGCAGCGCCGAGTCGGTCTCCAAGGTGCTCTTCTCGACCGCGCTGCGGCTGGCCGCCAACCGCGGCCTCCTCGACGCCGACGGCGGCGCGGGTCGGGGAGCGCCGGCGCGACTTCGCCCGCCAGATCCGCGCCTCGATCCGCCGCATCGACGCCATCGACGCCCTCGCCGCCAGCCGCAAGGCGGGACTGATCGAGTGACGGCGGGCTCGAACGGTCCGGGGAGAGCTTCGACCCCCCGCGGTTGAATTAGGAACCGGAAAGCAAAGACCCCGGAGTATCTCGCGCAGAGACGCCAAGACGCCAGGGGGGATTCGGAATGGATTCCGATGAATGGATTTCTCTCTGCGTCACTGCGGCTCTGCGCGAGAAATTGGTCTCTCTGTTTCTGGCAACGTATCCTTGCGATCCGTTCCTTCTCCCGGATGGGAGAAGGTTAGGATGAGGGGGATCAAACGCATGGCGGAGCCATCACCATCCCGTCTTCTGTCGCCGCATTGAGTGGCCACGGCAATTCGTGGCCTGCGGCGCCATCAAATCCCCCCACCTCGATCCTCTCCCATCCGGAGAGGGGATCGGAGCCTGATCGCGCCGAGCTTTTCGCACTGCGGTTTGGAGAAGACCTCGACAACTTCACAACCGACAATCCGGTAGGGAGGCTGGGCGGATTGTTGGGCAAAACCTCGCTACGCCGCTCTCCGCAGGAGGCGCGGGGCAAGGATGAGGGCTGCGCCGTAGATGGCGAGGGAGCCGAAGAGGACCGACGGCTTTCCGGAGGGCAGATCCTCGGCGGCCAGCTTCGCGCCGCCGAGGAGGAGCCACGGGATCACCAGCCACTTCGCCTGCGCGAAGCGCTGCCGCTTGCTGAGCAGGGCGAGGAGCACGGCGCTGCCGGCGAGCACCGCCGTGCGCAGGATGGAGGACTCGACCAGCTCCCTCTCCCCCACCTTCGAGACGAGGCCGAAGGCCGCCGAGACGACCAGCGCCCCGAGCGTCAGCGCGGTCAGAATCGAGCGCCGGCAATCGCGCCCGCCTGAAGTAGCGCTCGAAGAGGACGTCCGCCGTTCCCGGCCGCAGAAGAACGACCGCCATGGAAACGAGAAGACGCACCACGGCGCCGGCCGCCGCCACAGCTCCGGAACCAGGTTGGCCCCCGACAGAACCACCAGGGTCCCCCACAGCAGGCCCGACGAGAGAGACGCCGCCGAGACGTAGAGCGCGCCGTGCAGCGCGAGGCTCACCGACTTCATCCGGCTTCCGACCAGAGAGCAGATGAGCGCTGCAGCGGCGAGGACGATGGACAGCGGCGCGCCGCGGAACGAGACGTACGCCGCCACCAGACCGGCTGCGGCGGCGGCGACCGAGTAGACGATGAAGGTGCGGTTGCTCGCCCTCTCCTCCCGCAGCAGGGGATACGCGCCGATGTAGCAAGCGGCGGCGAGAACGAAGACCGCGAAGCCGAGCGCCGGGCGCGCGCCCGGGAAGGCAACCGCGGTGGCCGCGAAGCCGCCGAGGCCGATGGCGAGAACGGCGACGACCTGGGCCACCTCGAGAAACTCGAGGTTTCGCCTGCGCCGGAAGACGAGGAAGGAGAAGGTTCCGAGATAGACGGCGCCCAGCGCCGCCACGGCGGCGCACAGAAGGGCGGGACCGAGCGAGGTCAGGGCCTCGCCGTCCGGGCGGGCGAGTCGCACGATCGCGGCGACGGCGACGCCGAAGTCGGCGATGAACGCCACGATCGCGGCGAGCAGGTACCACTTCCGGTCGTAAGCGAGGAGTAGGGTCACCAAGCCGAGCAACAGGAGCGCCGCCACGAACGGGGGCAGCGTCCTGGTCGCGAACCCGAGCGCGAGCATCGTCACCGCCGCCGGCGCGCCGATGACCAGCGCGAAGCCGCGCATCTCCCGGAACCACGCCACGGCGAGCGGCAACGCCGTGAAGAGCGTCAGGGCGGCGGCGCTCTCCACCGGCGTCAGGTACTGGAACTTGAGGGTGGTCTCCCAGAACAGGGGAAAGCCGATGATCGCGGCGGAGACGCCGTGGAACGTCGCGCTCTCGTAGGCATCCTTGCGGGCGGCGCGGTTCGCCATGAGGACCCAGAGCAGCGCATAGGCGATGCCGAGCACCGTCCCGGCGAGCTGCGGGAGCATTTTCGACTCGGTCATGAACCGGATGAGGAAGGCGCCGCCCAGGACGATGAGCGTGCGGCCGATCAGGCCGACGATCGAGACGATCGACGCCTCTCCGATCGCCGGCGCCGGCGACCTCGCTCGCGCCCCGTACTCGGGCGCCGCGGTCTCGCGGAACCCCTTCCTCCAGGCGGCGTTCGATCGCCTCGAGGCGCCGCTCGATGGCGTCGATCCGGTCCTCGACGGATCTCCCCTCAGCCGGCATGGCGCCGTTCCCCGGCGCTCTCCGCCGCCGGCAGTCGAAATCCCTTTCCGGTCAGAATCGCCTCGGGAAGCAAGGGGACGTCGCCCGATGCGGGCAGGGCGATCGGAAACGGCGCCACCTCGAGGATGTCCGTGCGGACATCGATCCCCGGCATGACGCCGCTCAGCTCCAGACCGCCAGCCGTGAGACGGAAGACGCCGACCGGTGTCGCGTAGAAGACCTGCTTGCCGGCGCTCGCGGCGCGCGGGCCGTTGAAGGTCGTCTCGAGGACGTGCGCGACGAACTTCGGCGCGCCGCGCTTACGCACGCGCATCGCTCCGCCCTCGACGGCCAGGACGCCGTGTCGCATCCATCCGGAGACGAAGACGACGGTCGGAGCCAGCGTGCTGAAGTCGATGAAGCCGCCGGGGCCCGCGTAGTCGCGCACCTCCGGGCCGCGTTTCGAGACGTTGACGTTGCCCTCGGCATCGACCTCGAGGGCGCCGAGGCACGCCGCATCGAGCTTCGAGTAGCAGCGCTTGAAGAGCTGGGCCGTCGAGACGATCGCGCTCGGGGAGAAGGACGAGCCGAAGTAGACGCCCGGCGCCGGCAAGCCGCCGATGACGCCGCTCTCGACCAGGAACGTGACGTCGTTCAGCCGCCCGCACTCGAACAGGACGCGGCCGACATCCTCCGGCAGACCCGCGCCGAGCGCCACCTCGGCGCCGGGCCCCACGTGGGTGGCGAGCGTGTACGCCGCGAGCCGAAAGAGCGCCTCGTCGACGGCCGTGCGCCGCGGCAGGCCGCCGGCGAGCTCGCCGAGCCGGCGTGCGAAGCGCGCCTGCTCGAGGGCCTTCGCCTGCGACTCCGCGCCCTCCGTCGTCACCGCCGGCCAGGGCTCGCGGTGGAAGAACCCCGGCGTCTGCTCGGTATTCGGGTAGTAGACCACCGCATCGACCATCTCGGCGGGCAGGAAGACGCGGTCGTAGCCCTCGTCCACCAGCAGCCCGACGTTGGCGATCACCGTACCCCCGTTGCGCCGGGCGGCGTGGGCGATCTCGTAGCTGTCGCCGACGATGGCCGCGTTCCTGGCGTACAGGTTGCCGCGCCGATCCGCCGCCGGCAGGTTGAACAGCGCCACGTCGATGCTCGGAATACGGTAGCGCAACAGATCGCCCTCGACGGCGACCAGCTGCTCGAGGTCCCCCTCCGTCACGGGGGAGCCGCGCCCAACGCGGGGATCGATGAAGCTGCCGACCCCGGTCTCGACCAGGACGGAGTCGTCGCCGTGCTGCAGGGCATCGAAGAGCAGCGCCATGACGCCGAGCGGTACGCACTGCAGCTGGCACTGGCCGGCGGCGGCCAGATCGAGAACGGCGCGGAAGGTCTCGAAGTGGCTGGTGATGAAGCGCTTGCAGAGCCCCGGCCGCGCCAGCTCGTCGAGCGTGCCCGGCAGAAGCCCGCGGCTGCCGTGCCCGCCGATGTTGACGATGTCGAGACCGCGCGGGTGCCCGGTCTCCGCGAAGGCATCCCGGATGGCCCAGTAGAGGATGGAGGCGCGGTGCAGCGCGCCGATGCCCGACGCGGCGACCACCGATCCGTCGCGGATGAGCCGGGTCGCGTCGCGCGCGCTCATGAACTTGGGGTTGTCCGGCACCGGGCTCGGGAAGCGCGTATCGTGGCGAGCCATCGCCAGCCCCCAGCGCGTCAGTCGGTAGAGCACCGCGGCCTGCTCGACGAGATTCATTTGTCCACCCCTTCACGTAACGGCAATGGAGGTCAACAAGGAATTCGCGTGCCGCGGCATGCGGGCCGGGCACAGACGGCTTTCGCCGCTGGCGCGCCACTCGCCTTGTCAGGGCGGAGAAACGCAGCGCCGGCCGGCCCACTCCGTCTTCGCAATGCCGAGAAGAATCCGCCTTCCCCCTCTCTGCCGCCAAACCCATCTGCCTCCAAACCCAGTTGTCAGGAGGCCGAATCCTCTGCTATCGCAGCGTCGACCGTCAAACCCACGCGAGGAGGGAAGGCATGAAAAGGGTACTGGACGCTCTGATCTCCGCATCTCTGCTCATCGCCGCGCTCGCCCTGCCTGGATCGACACCCGCATCGGCAGACGAGACCTGCATGTCCCCGTACATGGCGAAGATCGTCGGCCAGGAGGACTTCATCTACATCTGGACCTTGGGCATGAAGGGAGTGGGCGACGAGCAGGACAAGCTCGTCACCGTCGCCGTCAACCCGAGCTCGGCCGAGTACGGCAAGGTGGTCCACACCTTGTCGGTGGGCGGCCGCAACGAGGCGCACCACTCGGGTCTCACCGACGACCGCCACTTCCTCTGGGCCGGGGGGCTCGACACGAACAAGATCTTCGTCTTCGACGTTCACACGGACCCCGCAAAGCCGGCGCTGGCGAAGACCATCGACACCTTCGTCACCGACAGCGGCGGTATCGTCGGGCCGCACACGATGTACGCGCTGCCCGGCCGCATGATGATCACCGGCCTGTCGAACAACAAGGACCACGGCGGCAGGACGGCGCTGGTCGAGTACACCAACGACGGCAAGTACGTCGCCACCCACTGGATGCCGACGGACGACGACCTGCACGGTGCCGCGAAGAGCGGCAGTTTCGCCGACGGATACGGATACGACGTGCGCGCGCTGCCGCGGCGCAACGTCCTCGTCACCTCGTCGTTCACCGGCTGGAACAACTACATGATGAACCTCGGCAAGCTCATGGCCGACGCGGAGGCGATGAAGCGCTTCGGCAATACGGTGGTCGTCTGGGACCTCCACACCCGCAAGCCGAAGAAGGTCCTCGACGTGCCCGGCGCGCCGCTCGAGATCCGTTGCGCCTGGGGCGCCCAGCACGACTACTGCTTCACCGCGACGGCCCTCACCTCGAAGCTGTGGCTGATCTACGAGGACGGCGGCGGAGAGTGGAAGGCCGAGGCCATCGCCGACATCGGCGACGCCAGCAAGATTCCGCTTCCCGTCGACATCTCGATCACGGCCGACGACTCCCTGCTTGTGGGTGGACACCTGGAACGACGGCAAGGCGAGGCTCTTCGACGTCTCGAACCCGCACGCGGCGAAGCAGATCTACGAGAAGGAGATCGGCAGCCAGGTCAACATGGTGTCGGAGAGCTGGGACGGGAAACGCGTCTACTTCACCTCCTCGCTGCTCGCCAACTGGGACAAGACCGAGTCGAAGGACGGCGATGTGCAGTATCTCAAGGCGTACGAGTGGGACGGCAAAGCGCTGAAGGAGAAGTTCGCCATCGACTTCATCGACGCCAAGCTCGGCGCCCCGCACCAGATGCGCTTCGGGGCGAACAACATCTGAAAGCAGGTTGTTAGGTTGTTGAGTTGTTGGGTTGTTGCGGGTTCGGAATGTTTGCCCACAGCCAACGACCGACAACCAACAACCTGCTTCTAGGCCTTCTCGCCTTTCTGCTGCTCACGGTCGCTGAAGTGGCGTCGGCGGCCGATTCGCCGGTCGTCCTGGCGCCGGGTTGGGAGCCGCTTCACTTCGCCGCGCCGGTGCCGGGGAGCTACGAGCTTCCGGCGCTCGGCCAGGCGGGGGATGGGCGGGTGCTGGACTCGAACGGACAGCCGCACCGGCTGTACGATTTTCTCGGGGACAAGATCGCGATCCTGAGCTTCGTCTACACGCGCTGCCCCGACGTCAACGCCTGCCCGATGGCGAACTACGTCCTCGGCGGCATCCAGAAGCGCCTCCTCGCCGATCCGTCCACGCGCGATCGGGCTCGCCTGATCACGATGAGCTTCGACCCGCAGCACGATCGGCCGGAGGTCATGCGCCGCTTCGGCTCTCACCTCGTGCGCGACGGGATGGACTGGCGCTTCCTCACCGCCGACTCCGAGGACTCGCTCGCCCCGCTGCTGCAGGCCTATGGGCAATCGATCCGGACGGAGCGCGACGAAAGCGGCAAGCCGCTCGGCACCATCTCGCACGTCCTGCGCGTATACCTGATCGACCACGAGAGACGCATCCGCAACATCTACAGCAGCGCCTTTCTGCACGCCGACACGGTGTACGCCGATATCCTCACCGTGCTGGCCGACGCGCCGCCGGGGCACGGGCTCGATCCGGCGGGCGGCGGCCCCGCCCTGCACGGCGCCGGCGACGTCAAGGACGGCTACGAGCGCTCGGATTACGTCACCCGGTCGAAGAGCCTCGTCGCCCGGAGCGGGCGCGCCGCCGATCTCTACGCCGTGTATGCCGATCCGCCGCTCGGGCTGCCCCGCGTACCGGTGCCCGCGGACAACCCGGTCACGCGCGCCAAGGTCGCGCTCGGCCGCCGGCTCTTCTACGACCGGCGGCTCTCGCGCAACGATACGATGTCCTGCGCCATGTGCCACATCCCCGAGCAGGGTTTCACCAGCAACGAGATGGCGACCGCCGTGGGCATCGAGGGCCAGACCGTCCGCCGCAACGCCCCGACCCTCTACAACGTCGCGTTCGCCGTCTCGTTCTTCCACGACGGGCGCGAGTCGAAGCTGGAGCGGCAGATCTGGGGGCCGCTGCTCGCCGCCAACGAGATGGGCAACCCGTCTCCCGGCCACGTCCTCGACGAGATCGCGCGCCTGCCCGACTACGCCGGTACGTTCGAGGCCGCGTTCGACGGTCGCGGTCCGACGATGGAGACGCTGGGCATGGCCCTGGCGAGCTACGAGCGCACCCTGCTCTCCGCCGCCAGCCCGTTCGACCGCTGGTACTTCGGCAAGGAGAAAGGGGCGATCTCTGAAGCGGCCGAGCGGGGCTTCCGGCTCTTTCGGGGCAAGGCGAAGTGCGCGGGCTGCCACCGGATCGAAGAGGAGTACGCCCTGTTCACCGATCAGCAGCTCCACAACACCGGGGTGGGCTACCGGCAGACCATGCGCCGGCCGCCGCCGCGCCAGAAGCTGCAGGTGGCGCCGGGCACGTTTGTGGAGATCGATCCCGCCGTCGTCGCCGCCACCTCCGAGACGCCGCCGAGCGATCTCGGACGCTACGAGATCACGGGGCGGCCGGAGGACCGCTGGAAATACAAGACCCCGACGCTGCGCAACGTGGCGCTGACCGCGCCGTACATGCACGACGGATCGATGCTCACGTTGCGCGAGGTCGTCGAATTCTATGATGCCGGTGGCGTCGCCAACGAGAACCTGGATCCGAAGATCAAGCCGCTCGGCCTGCAAGAGGGTGAGATGGACGATCTGGTCGCCTTCCTGCGCTCGCTGACCGGCGACGACGTGGAGGAGATCGTCGCCGATGCCTTCGCGGCACCCGTGGGCGATCCCGATTAGCCGGTTTGCGCTTCTACACAGCGGCGCCAGAGATGTGGACGCGCATGGGCCGGGCCGCTTCTTTTTCTCCTTGACAGCGGCGTCAACAAGTGCGCAGCAGGAGACAAACCCAACCGTTCGGATCGGAAGAACCGAGGAGGCGCCACCATGAAGCACGGGAGGCCGCTCCGGTCGCCCCAGACAGAGACGCCAGTCGAGGCGTATCCGATGGATCGCCGCCCGCTCACCGCAGCAAGAGCTGCATCTGGCGCATCCGTACCGACGAAAGGAGGAGTGTCATGGCCGTGATTCGTCCCCGAGTCGTCGTCGCCGCGCTCGCGGTAGGTCTGCTCGCCCTCGGCGCCCGCAGCGCCCCCGCCCAGGTGGTGAGCCCCGCCGCTCTCGACCACCTGCAGTGCTATC
The DNA here is from genome assembly GCA_963721115.1 of uncultured bacterium. GTDB lineage: Bacteria > Desulfobacterota > Binatia > HRBIN30 > CADEER01 > CAVRIA01. Next base: position 223,840 of record CAVRIA010000004.1, on the reverse strand, counting down.
GCATCCACGATTCCCTGCAGCCGACGCGCTATCGAGCCGATCTGGCGAATCAGTTCGGCCTGGCCAAAGGCTGCTTCGTGATCACCCCGGCGCGCCTGCTCTGCGCCGAGACCGCAAAGACCATCGTCTCCGACCCGCAGCCCCCGGGGGGCGGACCCAGCGGGACTCCCGCCGGCCACTTCCTCTGCTATGCCGCGCGCTGCCCGCAATCGCCAAACGCCTCGTTCCGCGTCGAGGACCAGTTCGGGCTGCGCCCCATTCAACTGGGCCCGGAGCAGCTCCTGTGCGCGCCGGCGAACAAGCTGATCTGCGGAGACGGCGACATCGATCCGGGCGAGGCGTGTGACCCGGGAAGCGACCAGACGAACACCTGCCCCGACGGATCTCCCTGCTCGAGCACGTGCACCTGCCCGGCCCCCGACTGCTGCCAGTGCCCCGACACCTGCACGGTGGCCACCGGCGGAGAGTGCCCCGCCGACTGTCAGGTGGTGAGCGGCGCGACGTGCACGGACACCGGCCGCTGCGAGGAATGCCCGTGCGGTGACGTGTGCACGGATCCGGCGGGCAATGCCGGCCACTGCCGCCCCGTCCCCGGCGCCGATCTCTGCCAATGCGTACAGGACCCGCAGGAGTGCCCGTGCGGCACCGACTGCACGACGTCGACCGGCACCGCCGGCCAGTGCCGCCCGACGGCCGGCACCAACCAGTGCACCTGCGTCGAGATTCCTCCGCCCCCCGACTGCCCCTGCGGCACCCAATGCCCGCTGGCCGACGGCAGCCTCGGGCATGTGCCGGCCAGTAGCCGGAATCCGCCAGTGTCCCTGTATCCCGATTCCTCCCCCGCCCGACTGCCCCTGCGGCACCGAGCTGCACGACGTCGGCCGGCACCGCCGGCCAGTGCCGCCCGACGGCCGGCACCAACCAGTGCACCTGCGTCGAGATCCCTCCACCGCCCGACTGCCCCTGCGGCACCCATTGCCCGCTGGCCGACGGCACCTCGGGCAGTGCCGGCCAACGGCGGGAACCAACCAGTGCACCTGCGTGAAGATCCCTCCGCCGCCCGACTGCCCCTGCGGCACCGACTGCACGACGTCGGCCGGCACCGCCGGCCAGTGCCGTCCGACGGCCGGCACCAACCAGTGCACCTGCGTCCAGATCCCTCCACCGCCCGACTGCCCTTGCGACACCAGTTGCGCGCTGGCCGACGGTACTGCTGGTCTGTGCCGCCACACGGCGGGAACCAACCAGTGCACCTGCGTGAAGATCCCTCCGCCGCCCGATTGCCCCTGCGGCACCAGCTGCACGACGTCGGCCGGCGCCGCCGGCCAGTGCCGCCCGACGGCCGGCACCAACCAGTGCACCTGCGTCCAGATCCCTCCGCCCCCCGACTGCCCCTGTGGTACCCAATGCACCACGGCGACGGGTAACGCGGGCCAGTGCCGCCCGACGGCCGGCACCAATCAGTGCACCTGCGTCCAGATCCCTCCGCCACCGGACTGCCCCTGCGGCACCAACTGCACGACGTCGAGCGGCACCATCGGGCAATGCCGGCCGACGGCGGGAACCAACCAGTGCACCTGCGTCCAGATCCCTCCGCCGCCCGACTGCCCCTGCGGTACCGACTGCAAACTGGCCGATGGCACCATCGGCCTGTGCCAGGGTGACCCGGCGACCAACCAGTGCTTCTGCCGGCCGGCCCCGCCGCCGCCGGACTGCCCGTGCGACACCGAGTGCACGCTGGCCGACGGTACCAATGGCCTGTGCCGGCAGGTACCGGGCAGTGACCAGTGCGCCTGTGTCGGAATCCCTCCACCTCCGGACTGCCCCTGCGGCACCGACTGCACACTGGCGGACGGCACCAGCGGCTTGTGCCAACCCGATCCGACGACCGACCAGTGCCTTTGCCGGCCGGCCCCGCCGCCGCCGGACTGCCCCTGCGGCAAGGACTGCTTAGACGCGAACGGCAACGCCGGGAAGTGCCGCCCCGATCCGAATACCCCCGCCGGGGTGTGCAGCTGCGTGACGAAGCTCACCCCGCGCACGTCGAACGGAAGATGATCTCGGCGGCGGAGAGCGGCACGCCTCTCCGCCGATCGCCCAAGCCCGCCGTTTCCTCTCCCCGCCCCAGCGGCGGGGAGAGGAAACGGGTTTGCGCGCGGCGCCGTGGACTTGCAGGGCCGCGAGTTGACCGGCGCTACCCGCAGTCTATCATCGCCTGTGGGACTTCGCCGTCATGCTCTTTCGCCAGCTCTACGACCAGACGTCATCCACCTACACTTACCTCCTCGCCGACCCGTCGACTCGCGAGGCCGTCGTCATCGATCCCGTGTTCGAGCAGCACCGCCGCGACGCGGCGCTGGTCCGCGAGCTCGAGCTGAAGCTCGTCCACACCCTCGACACGCACTGTCACGCCGATCACGTCACCGGCGCGTGGCTGATGAAGAAGGCCTTCGGCAGCCGCATCGCGCTTTCCAAGCGCTACGACGCACAGGAGGTCGACTGGCCGATCGACCACGGAGACGTGATCCGCTTCGGCCGCCTGACGCTCGAGGTACGCGCCACGCCGGGGCACACCGAGGGCTGCGTCACCTTCGTCGCCGCCGGGGGCGGAGCGGTGTTCACCGGCGACTGTCTGCTCATCCGCGGCGCGGGGCGCACGGATTTCCAGCACGGCGACGCGCATCAGATGTATCACTCGATCGAGGAACAGATCTTCACCCTGCCGGACGACTGCTTCATCTACCCGGCACACGACTACGAGGGCCGCACCGTGAGCACGGTCGGCGAGGAGAAGCGGTTCAATCCCCGTGTCGGCGGACAGGCCGCCGAGCAGGACTTCGTCGGCTACATGGAGAACCTCGGCCTCGCGCACCCGAAGAAGATCGACATCGCCGTGCCGGCCAATCTGCGCTGCGGTCGACCAGAGGATGGAGCCTATCAGCCGGTCGCGAGCTGGGGCCCCGTCGCGGTCACCTACGCCGGTCTGATGGAGATCGCGCCGGTGTGGCTGGCGCGCCACCTGAAGGGTGTCGACGTGGTCGACGTGCGCAGCCCCGAAGAGTTCGAAGGCGAGCTCGGTCACATCCCCGGGGCGAAGCTCATCCCGCTCGACCAGCTGCGGCACCGCCTCGACGAGGTGCCGCGCGACAAGCCCGTGGTGGCGGTCTGTCGCTCCGGGAAGCGCTCCGGCATGGCGACCGTCATCCTGCGCGACGCCGGCTGGACCGACGTGGCGAACGTCGCCGGCGGCATGCTGCGCTGGCGCGCCCTGGCGCTGCCGACGGAATCAGTAGACAGTGAACAGTGATCAGTGGTCAGTGTCAGTGGTCAGTGGTCAGTGGTCAGTAATAGTGACAACTGATCACTGATTACTGTCCTCTGACATCCACTGATCACTGATCGTTGTCCACTGATCGCTGGATCACTCGTACAACAACGCCTTCGCCCGTCCCGCGTCGTACCTTTCCGTGCCGGCGCAGGCGATCGCCATGACGGCGTCGAGGTCCTCGCCGTCGTCGATCGCCACGCGGACCGCGGCGCGGCCGGTGAGCAGGTCGATCGCCGGGACGTCGTCGCGGAACTCGTACGGCTCCCGGCGCCAGGCGAAGTCGTCCGGCCACAGCGCCTTCAGCGCCACCAGGACGGCGATGCCGGTGCGGTAGGCGTTGAACGCGGCGCGGTCGACGACGTGCATCTGCAGGGCGCCGCAGCGCCGGCCGGCGAACTTCTGAAAGCCGGGCTGGATGACGCAGGGCCGAAAGCGCACGCCGGGCAGGCGGTAGCGCCCGAGCTCCGCCGCCAGCGCCCGGCCGTCGACGAAGGGAGCACCGAACAGCTCGAAGGGCCGTGTCGTCCCGCGCCCTTCCGAGACGTTCGTCCCCTCCAGCAGGCACATGCCGGGATAGACGATCGCCGTGTCGAGCGTCGGCATGTTCGGCGACGGCATGACCCACGGCAGATCGCCCTCGTCGAAGTACGCGCCGCGGCGCCATCCCTCGCACGGCACCACCTCGAGATCGCAGCCGATGCCGAAGGTGTCGTTGTAGAGGCGGGCGAGCTCGCCCACCGTCATGGCGTGGCGCTGCGGCACCGGGTACAGGGCGCAGAAGTTCTCGAGGCCCGGATCGAGACCGCCCCCTTCGACCTGCATGCCGCCGATGGGGTTCGGCCGATCGAGCACCACCACCCGCACGCCGGCGCGCCGTGCCGCGCGCATGCAGAGCGCCATGGTCGCCGCATAGGTGTAGTAGCGCGCGCCGACGTCCTGGACGTCGAACAGCAGCACGTCGATCCGCTCCAGGTGCTCGGGGCGAGGCGACAGCGAATCGAACGTCGGCCCGTAGAGACTGATCTCCGGCAGGCCGGTGACCGCGTCGCGGGCGTCGGTTACGCCGACCATGTCCTGCACGGCTCCCCGCATGCCGTGCTCCGGGCCGAAGAGCAGGCGCAGGTCGACGTCCGGATGATCGTGCAGCAGGTCCACCGCGTGAACCAGCCGGCGATCGACGCTGGTCGGGTTGGCGATCAGCCCGACCCGTCCGCCCTGCAGCCACCGCTTCGGCTCGTCGAGAAGCCGCTCCAAGCCCGTGCGCATGGCCGCATCCTACCCGACCGCGGGCCTCTGCCTCGATCGGACAGATGCATTCTCGCCCAGAGCGACCCTGAGGCGACTCATCTTTGCTGGCTGTCCTTCGCCCTTCGTGCTCTCCTCCCAAAATTGATCCGCATTAGCTTCCTCAGCCCTTCCGATCCTGCCTTCGTGTTCTTCGTGTCCTTCGTGGTTGCATTTTTCATGTCTCTTCGAGCGAGCGCAGGTCATGACGACCTTCGTGGTGAATCTCTTCCGTCAGATCGAGCCCGGGCGTCAGCGCCGTCTCAACCCGCCAGCCGCCAGAAGCGCACTGCGTTGTCGCACACGATCTTGCGCCGCTCGTCGGCCGCCACGTCGATGAACATCTCGTCCATGACCTTGCGCGAGTAGGGCCAGTCGTTGCCGTGGTGCGGGAAGTCCGTCGACCACGCCATGTTCTCGACGCCGACCTGGTGGCGCTGCAGGATGCCGTTGCGGTCGACGATGAAAGTCGCCAGCCAGTGATCGCGGAAGTACTGGCTCGGCACCTTCTTCAGCTTGATGCCGGCCCAGATGCGGTTGCGCCAGAAGCGGTCGTCGGTCATCTCGAAGAAGTGCGGAATCCATCCGACGCCGGTCTCCACCGCCGCCATGCGCAGCTTCGGGAAGCGGTCGAAGACGCCCTGGAAGATCAGCTCCGTGATCAGCGGCATGGTGAGGGCGAAGGCGCTGGCGCCGAGCGCCGCCGCCGCCTGCTTCGACCCCGACACCTTCTGCTGCTGCGCCGCCAGGAGGAGGTGAATGCTGACCGGCACGTCGAGCTCGGCGGCGACGTCCCAGAACGGATCGTCGGCGGGCGAGAGGTTGTCGCCACCGGACGGCCACGCGGAGAGGGCGACGCCGCGGAAGCCCTGCTCCACCGCCCACTTCAGCTCCGCCACGGACACCTCGATGCCGGCGTTCGGCATCTGCGCGATACCGATCAGGCGCGCCGGGTCCGGAGCGCAGAAGCCGTCGCGCAGCCAGCGGTTGTAGGCGCGGATGCCGGCTCGATGCGCCTCCTTGTCGGCGCTCTTCATGAAAGTCAGCATGGCGCGCTGCGGCGGGTAGAGGATCTCGGCGTCGACGCCGTCGGTGTCCATCAGCTCGAGTCGCTTGGCGCCCTCGTAGCAGCCGGGGTGGACGTTCTCCCCGTACTTCTTGCCGGTCCACTTGAGGTCCTCCGGGCGGCTGCCGACGCAGGTGACCAGGCCGAGCGGCGCCGGCGGCGCGCCCTCGCCGTACACCCACGCGTCGCCGCCGTCCCCGTCGTCGACCAGCCGCGGCGCCTTGTCGAGGTACTTCTTCTCCAGCCACTTCTCCCACAGGTCCGGCGGCTCCACGGTATGGGAGTCGGCGGAAATGATGGTGTACTCGCGTCCATTGCCCTGCATGGCTGCCTCTCCTCGCGGTGGTTTCAACCCGGGCCCGGCGATTCCATCTGCACAGAACCGCGGGGCCCGACACGAATGAGATACACAAGTGGAAGTCGCCGTGTCCAGTGTGGAAATCTGGGGGTGCCGGGGTGCTTCGCAAGGAGATCAACCCCGAGATCGAGGGCAGCTCGATTCCGCCCGATCCACCGAGCCCCCTCCCATCGTCCCGCCCTTCCATGTATGAATCGGGCATGCCTCCACTCGCCCCCGAAGGCCCCAACGCGGAGCAGATCCAGTACTGGAACGAGACGGCCGGCCCGAAGTGGGTGGCACTGCAGGCGCTCATCGACGACCAGATCCGCCCCCTCGGCGAACTGGCGATCGAGCGCGCCGCCCCGCAACCGGGAGAGCGCGTGGCCGACGTCGGCTGCGGCTGCGGCGATTCGACGCTCGAGCTGGCGCGCCGCGTCGGTCCGGACGGCTCGGTGCTGGGGCTCGATCTCTCGGCCCCGATGCTCGAGCGCGCCCGCCAGCGGGCGCACGACCGCGGCTTGTCGATCGCCCACTTCGCCCACGCCGACGCGCAGACGCACGTCTTCACACCCGACCGCTTCGACCTCGTCTTCTCTCGCTTCGGAGTGATGTTCTTCGCCCACCCCGAGGATGCGTTCTCCAACCTGCGGGGTGGGCTGCGCGCGGGCGGGCGCCTCGCCTTCGTCTGCTGGCAGGCGCTGGCGGAGAACCCGTGGATGGCGGTGCCGCTCATGGCGGCCGTCCCACACCTGCCGCCGATGTCGCCCCCCGCTCCCGGCGCGCCCGGCCCCTTTGCCTTCGCCGAGCCGGAGCACGTAAGCCGCATCCTCACCGGCGCAGGCTTCACCGACGTGGGCTTCGAAGACGTTCGGCGGCCGCTGCGCGTCGGCGGCGGTGGGGATCTCGACCAGACGGTCGACTTCCTCCTCCAGATGGGTCCGACCTCGCGGGCTCTGCGCGAGGCCGATCCCGCCCTCGTGCCGATCGTCTCCGCTGCGATCCGCGAAGCATTGCAACCGTTCTATCGCGACGACGGCGTGCGCATGCCGTCGGCGGCCTGGATCGTGACCGCGCGCTCCCCTGCAGGCGGGGCCTGAACGACTAGCCTGAAACTCGCCCGGGCTGTGCCCGGGTTCGTAGGCAAAGGCTGGGGCTCGGGCTGAGGCTGGGGATCGATCCCAAAGACCGCGCGAAGCGCGCACCGTCCTTAGCCCGAGCCCGAGCCTGAGCCTCAGCCTCAGCCTGTTCCGGAAGTCCGTGTGTTTTCTCAGCTCGAATGATCCGGCGTAGCCCGGGGGTGAGACTAATAGCGGTCAACGCCGCCGATCAGCCGCGCGGCGCTTTGGCCGCGTCAGCTGTAACGGCTTTGTACGGCCCGACCCGATGGCAAAGACGGGACGCAGTGGGCATGGCACCTGATCTTGGCCGGAAGGAATCAAACCGCCAAGGCGCCAAGAACGCCAGAAAGAGAAGGAGGTCCAGATTCCATCAACTCGTTCCGCTTCGATTCCGGCACTCGGCACGGCTCCGGTCGCTCTCCCCACCTAGCCTGATCTCCATCGAGCCTCCGAGCTCACTCGCGGCCGGAGTCGTAGACGATACCTCGGCGTTCGGCCAGGAGCTCCTTCCCGCGCACCGATACGCGGACCGTCGCCTCCACGCCCCTTGAATAGTGCCGCTCGATCAACCCGCGTTCGTTCGCGTCCTCCCAGACTGGTAGTCGCGGACACGACGTACGCCAAGCGTCGATCACCTCCCGATACGGCCTGGGTTTGGGGCCGATCCATTCGAGGAGATCCAGGATCAGAGCGTCGAGCGAATCCGGCACGCTTCCACCTTTCGATGCTCACCACAGGCGCGGGAAGAACATACCGACGCGCTCGCGATACGAGGAGTAGGCGTCTGCCATCTGCCCAAGCAACATCTTCTCTTCTGAGCGGGCGAAGAGGACATAGGCGGGAATCACGTAGAGCAGCGTGATTGCAAGTGCGGTCACGCTCGCGAACCCAAGGGCAACGGTCAGTCACACCACGATTGCCTGGAGATAGAGGGGGTGGCGAACGAAGCCGTATGCCCCTCGGGAGACCACGCTCTGGTCGGGCAGAACGTAGTGCCCGGGAGAGACGCCCGGGATCGAGCGAAGCGCCCAAATTTGCAGCGCCAACGCGGCGAGCGCGACCGCCCCGGCAGACGCCACTCGCACGTGATGGAGAAGCGAGGGCTCGGGCGGAGGCATGTCCGTTCGCCAGAGCAGAACCGTGGCGAGCAGCAGAAGCGGCGGCTCGGGATACGTGACGAAATCAATCCATGACCCGGGCACCGCAAGTGCGATCTTCCGATACGCCCAGAGGCGCGTAATGGTGAAGTAGAAGATCAGCAGGACCCGCTGCAGCGCGACGATTGCCACGATAGACGTTGCAGTTCGATAGAGATCCATGTCGGTCTGACGATCGGGTCGTTCCAGCGGGCTAACGTAAGAGGGTTTTTCCGCCATTCGGCCGCACGGACGTGGCGCGAGTGGTGCGGTGACCGCGTGGCCGGATGGCGGAAAGGCCCCGTTGAACTGAACCGCTGATCACCGTCGGCTATCCCCACGCATTATGGGAATTCTATTCTTCTCGTGTGCTGCCGGGCAAGGGCGAGATGCGATCTGGAAGGGGGCCGCGTTGCGGGGAGGCGGGAGAGTGCGCGGAGGGGAGAGCGTCGGCGGCGACGCGGCAAGCGGTTCCCGTAGTGGCTTGATGTGCCGTGGCGCGATGGCGGGCGTAGGGGTGCGCGACGGTCGACAAGGACCGTGGACGAGGGTGGTCATCGCGGGAGACAGGTCGCTGCGGCTTCATGACGTGTCGTGCGAGGCGGGGAGAAGGAGGAAGCAGCCCCGGCGAGCTGGAGCGAGATCTCCACCACGCGCATTGTCCCGCCGCAGGCGGGACGGGTCGATGAATCGGGTGCGCTGTCGGTCGTGTTCGTTACCCGCGATAAACTAAGGGTCTAATTACGTCCCTTTTTTTGTCCCCTACACTCATCGTATCGCCATCTCCAACAGCCGCCTGCTCTCGGTCACCGACACCCTGGTCACCTTCCGCACCCGCGGGGAGGGAAGCTGCGCCATCGCCCCGCACGAATTCATTCGCCGCTTCCTGCTGCACGTCCTCCCCGAGCAGCTCGTCAAGATTCGCCAGTACGGGCTGCTCGCCCCGGCCAACGTCAACGCTCGTCTGCGACCGGCCGCAGAGCTACTCGCCGAACAGCGAAACGCAGCGCCGTCATCCATCGATCCCAGCCACGGGAGCGCTGACGACAGCGCACACAACGGCGAGCCCCCTCTCGATCTCGCCCGACCTCGCTGTCCGCACTGCGGCGCCAGGACCTTGATCCCGGTCGGCACCCGACGTAGCGGCTACCGCCGGTCACGCCTCAGCGCTCCCCCGCCCGACACGTAGGGACGTCGCTTCCCATGCACCGCAAAACCCAGGACCACCCGCACCGAGACTCGCCCCTACCGGCGCCGCCGCATCGCTGCGCGCTGTTTGCCCCGAGGCGCGCCTCACAGCACCTCCAGGCACAACCAACAACCCGTTCACATCCACCACCCAAGGTTCGCTCACCCACTCCAACCCGCCAACGCACCCCGCGTACAGGGCGCGCCCGACTTCCCGCCACGCGCTCTCGCCACTACCGCGCCAATTTTCTCCAAACAGGCCTGACTTCGCAGCCTCCGTGGAGGCGGCTTAGCTCAACAGCGCTTTGGAGAAGCGCTCGCGTTGAGGCGCTCCAGCTCAACCCCGGCCCTTCGTTTCGCTCGGCCTCTCCAAACCGCTAAGAGTTAGGCCTGCGATGTTCATCGCGAGATCATGTTGGAAAAAACCCACAACGCAACGCCCAGGACCACGGCGCCAGTCATTGCAACCGGGTCAGCATAAGGCACACGAAGGAGCACGCCGATGCTCATGCAAACAAAAAGACCCGCAACCAATAAGGGAATCCACGCATTCACCGCCGCTGCCGCACCGACGAAGAGCAGCAAGAAGCCAGCAGAGAACGCCGCGCCGCTGACAGCTCCGACAGCCCAAAACGGTCGGCCCGGCGTCCGGAATGCGATCGCCGGCACCACTAATGCTCCGATGAGCACAAGCGCAAGGCCGATAGGTGACGGAATCGATTTTCCGTGCGCGCTTCGGATCACGTCGACAGTCTCAGGAGTGATGTCCGCTGCTGCGTCTACGCCGCCGGGCTTTCCATCCGCTCCGTAGCTTGCCACATACGGTGTGTCGTTCACCAGTGAATAGCTGTAGTCGTTGCCCCAGGGATCGGTTGGGATCCTGTCAAGTTGCTTAGGAACCAAAACGGCGAGCCCTTCGGCAGTTGTCGGGTAGTGTCCGTGCTCATCCCGGAACAGCTGCAGCACTTCAGTGATCGCCATTACGTCCGCCGCGGCTTTGATCTGTCGGTCACCATCCCTCGTTCCAGGTGGATCGATGCGGTTCAGAAGTGAGGCAACGATCATCGGGCCCGCAACAACGCTGAGCGCACCAAATGCGAATCCTAACCAGGTTCTGCCTGAGCCGACCACGGAAGTTTTGACGTGCATGGCGCCTAAGCCTAACGCCCGAGCTTCAGCGGCGCGCGTCTTTCTGCGCGTCCGCTGCAAGCTGATGTTCGGCCGTCCCGCCATCTTCGCGAGCATCCCCTGGCCCAAGACGGAGTCGTGCAGCAAACCGCTTCTGCATCTCGATGTAATATTCCACGATCTTCACGGGATCGTCGCCGGCGCTTGCAGAAATGCCCCGTCGCGCGTCTCGTGTCCGCCTGATTGCCGGATCAGTCTTCATCGTCGACCTCCAAAAGTTCGAGTGGCGTGACCAGCGACGGAACGAACAGGCCAAGCAGCGTGTTCACGCGCCGGATATGGGCGAACTTGTTGGCGTTCGCCAAGTGCTTGCAATTCCACGTGGCGAGAAAGTCGCAGCGGTGGTGCGACGCCAACGCGAGGTGCAGGGCGTCGCCAACGGGGTTCCGCGGCATAACCCGCCGGGCAATGTACGTCTGCACGATCTCGAGAACGGCAGGCTCGACCGCGAGAAGCGGTAACGGCGCGATGAGGCGGAGGCATTCCTCCCGGTTGGGAAAGTCGCCACGTTCGAGTTCATCCACGACCGGGACGCTGGTGACCAGCTCGCAGTCGGCAATTGCTCGTGTCCACCACTGACGAGTCCAATCGCGACGTGCCACCATTTCCGCTTCGTCACGAATCTCGTGGTAGAAGCTCGGGACCGTCGTCTCAACGTAGACCCGTGGTTTCATCGGGATTGAGCTTAGCACAGGTGGAAGGCGCTGCGCTCACGCCGAACATCCTGTGCTTGAGCCGCGGGCGGCGGGCTGGGGGCACGGGGTCCAGTCAGCTGATGGTCACTCGGCTCGAAGCGCGCGCGAGCAACTGCCCCATTACGTAATCTTCGGAAGGATCCAGAGACAAACAAAGCCTGTGACGTTCAGAGCTGAGAGCATCAAGATCAGCGACTGACCGCGTTTTGCGGGGCGACCCGATATCTTCCTCGCAGCCCAGCTGATGCAGCTGAAGGCAGCCCACATCACGACAGAGAGAACCGCAACTACGGACAATCGCCTGGTTAGGCTGCGGCACTCGACGCGTTCGTACAGGGTTTCCGGTGCGATGTCTGCGCCGTTTGGCCAGGTCACCGTTCCGCCTTCGAAAAAGAACCGCCGGAAGTAGGTTTCGTCTTTGAGCAGCTCGAACACAGGACCATCGAGCCACGTCTCGAAGTCTAGGGTGTTCTTCACTCCATCGTTGAACACGAGATGGATCTGTCCCTCAATCGTTCGGTGACCAGGTGCACACATCTTCGTTCTCTCTCCGCCCGATATCGCAGGTCAGCTTCGCGACGTCACGGCCCTCCCACCACGTCCGAAAATACCGCCTCCGACCGTCGAGCGATTCGAAGCACACTTGCCAGCCCGCTCTTCCGTAATCGGGGAAGGGGGTGATCAACCCAATCCCCCAGCCCGACTGCTGTGCGAGGGTGAACCGCCCCTCGGTCGCGGTCGTGATCGGTGGGAGCGTCTCACCGCATGCCTCTTTGCTCCAGTCCCAGCAAAAAGGATCATGGTGAGTGCTTCTGCTCTCTGAAGTGCCACGTCGAGTAAGCCACCAAGCCGGCTAACGCGGAAGCTCAGCGGCGCGGGCCGCTGGCCCGCGTACGTGGAGCGTCAAGTTGAAGTTTTCCGACCGCGAAATGTCGATGCGCTCATCCCGGTTTTCTGCTGAACGACATAAGCATCAGCAAGGCGACAAGAACCATCGTGACCCAGAGAGCCCAAAACACTACTGACTGCGGCAGACTCCGCTTGCTCGACATTTCTCGGGCTCGGATCCGCTGCCACCAATTGGCAAACCCTGCGGACCCAAAGAACAAGCTGCCCCCCAGGCACAACTGAATCAGGGTGCCGGCGAATCCGGACCAGCGACCGGTACGCAGAAGCTCGGGCATGCCCTCCTCGAAAAGAAGCGACCACGCCATGGCGAACACCTTCGGTAGGGCGGTCGATAGCAGCGACACTCCAATCGCGGCACACGCCAGGCTCATCCACTCGGATGCGCACATGCGGGAGTCGGGCGCAACCTCACGCTGCGCGAAGGTTCGTTCTGCCAGCCAGTCGCTGCATAGGATCAAAAGCCATACGAGCAACAGCAAAATGCCGAGAGGAAGGAAGGCAAGCACCAAAGCCGAGCCTGGTACCTGCGCAGAGATCATCATGTACGGCAACACGCCGATGGTGGCAACTGCCTGGGTGAGAACAAAGATCCCCATCAACTTGTAGGCAAGAGAGGCGATGTCGTGTCTAGTCACAGCTGACCGTCCTGCGAGGCTCTAACGTCGTGCCGCTGAGCGGCCGCGGGCATCCCGCAAAGGTTTCATCCAAGCCGCGCCGCTTGTGCCCGCGGTCCGATCGAGCGGCTGGTTAGCGGGACTCCCAGCGGCGGCCGGACGCCAATAGAGCCAGATCATCACTGCGACGCCAGCTACCAGGAGCAACTGCACCGGGGCCCACAGCGGGTTCCACCACTGCTGCTGCATCGATGCAAAGCCGACCTCTCGCGTCGCGATCGTGCACAGGTGGTCACCAAGAATGGTGGAGCGCCACAGATATCGGATGGCGGTGACAACGGCGAACGGGACGAGGACCGCATGTGGAATGACCAGCCAGCGTGTCGATCTCGAGTTGTCTCGTCCGAAGTACAGCAATACCAAACCGAAAAGCGCGATCGGGGTGTAGAAGACCAGGCTCACCAACCAAGCGTCGGTGCTCCCCTGCGTGCACGTCGTCATCTCCACGAGCGGGATCAGCCCCATCGCCAACCAAGAGATCATCCAACCGATCGTGCTCACACCCCACTTCATCGAGTCACGCTAACTTTGAATTCGGCGTATCAATGAAATCGTCGACCAATGCCCGCCGTCGCGGGTCAACGCCAATCCGGTCACGCGGGCCTCACCGCCCACACTTGTCACGGATTCAAGGAGATAACTCGTGTCCCTCATGTACATGTCTCCATGTTTACCCGCCGTGTCGGCGTGTAAACGCATTAAGCAACGGGCCGCCATCACAGTCGATCCGCCGGGCTGACTACGCCGTGGCCGCCTCGGTTGAGGACGTGGGTGTAGATCATCGTTGTCGCCACGTCCTTGTGTCCGAGAAGCTCCTGGACCGTTCGGATGTCGTAGCCCGCAGCGAGCAGGTCAGTGGCAAAGCAATGACGCAGGGTATGGGGCCCGACGGGCTTCGCGATGCGCGCCTTCCGAGTGGCGGCGTGAATGGCCTTCTGCAAGACCGATTCGTGGATGTGGAAGCGCTGCGGCGGGCCGTAGCGCGGGTCGCGGCCGCCTGCGCTCCGAAGCTTCAGCGGCGGGGCGCAGATTCTGGACGCTAGGACACACCCATTGCCAACCCCATTCCCGGCTGGCATTCGGGTATTTTCTGGCCAGCGCATCCGGCAACTGCACCCGACCGAAGCCCGCTGTCAGATCGCGCTGATGCAGAGCCCGGACGCGCTCGAGGTGAGCCGCAAGAGGCTCTCTCACGCTGGCAGGCAGCAAGGTGACGCGGTCCCTTCGACTAAGCTCAGGACATGCCTTGTTGCCCTTCCCCTCGCGCACCAAGATCTCGTTGCGGTCGAAGTCGACGTCTTTCACCCGCAGCCGCAGGCATTCGCGCAAACGCAGCCCGGCGCCGTAGAGGAGCATCGCCATGATCCAGCTCACGCCGTCGAGGGCGGCCAGCAGCGCGCCGACCTCCGCGCGGCTCAGCACCACCGGCAGGCGTTGCGGCCGCTTTGCCCGCACGATCCCTTCGAGCCACCCGGGTCGCAGCCGAGCACCTCGCGGTACAGGAACAGCAGAGCCGCCAGCGCCTGGTTCTGTGTCGAAGCACTCACATGGCGCTGCACCGCCAACGCGGTGAGGAACGCGGTGATCTCCGGCGGCCCCATCTGATTCGGATGACGCTTGTCGTGGAACAGAATGAATCGCCGGATCCAGTGGACGTAGGCTTCCTCGGTGCGCGGGCTCATGTGCCGCGCGCGGATTGCGTTCCGCACTTGGTCCAAGAGCCGGGGCTTTGCTGTCGCCCTGAAGGCCTCTTCCGGTTCGCGGATGAGCCACGCCCGCTCAGGACATCCCATGTTGCGCTGACCTTCGTACACGAGGGCCCCGTGTCTCGTGAATTCGATGCCTCGAACGCTAACGTGTAAACACTCCATCAGCCGAAGACCCGCAGAGCAGCATTGCCATGATCCATGCAGCGCCGTCAAGAAAGCCGAACAGTGCTTCGATCTCCGGCCGGGTGAGCAGAGCCGGCACCCGCTGCCGACGAAAAACGAGTAGACGCGTTCGCAGATCGGCGACGATTCCGCGTCTGTTCCCACCGTCGACACCAGCGTGGCGACCCATAGCTGCCCGTAGCCAGGCCGAGCCGCCCCTGCATCCCGAGGGGCTGACAACTCGAGTCGGCGGGCCAATTGCATGAATCCTGTCGATAAGGTAGATTCATGCATGCCCATTACGATCAAGAATCCGGAGGTCGAGCGTCTCGCGCGCCGCGTTGCCGCGGAGTCGGGTGAGTCCTTGACTGATTCGATTCGTCACTCCCTGGAGGAGCGGCTGGAGCGACTGCGGGGATCGCGACGTGCGCCGACCACCTTTGAAATGATCATGGAGATTTCGCATCGCTGTCGGGAGCTTCCCGATCTCGACGATCGTTCGGCCGAAGAGATTCTCGGCTACGATTCGCGCGGGACGTTCGCCTGAACGATGGTGGTCGATTCGTCCGCGCTGCTGGCCATTCTGCTCGGCGAGGAGGAGGCCGACGGCTTCGCGCGCGCCATCGCGAACGACCCCCGCCCGATCGTGGGTGTCTTCTCCGTACTCGAGACCTCGGTCGTCCTGCTCGCTCGCAAGGGTACGGACGGTCCGCTGATGCTCGACGCGTTGCTGCGTTCGGCACGCCTGCAGGCGGTTTCGATGAACGCCGATCAATTGGAGGTTGCACGTTCGGCGTACGCGCGCTTCGGCAAGGGGCGTCACCCTGCCGCTCTCAACTTGGGCGACTGCTGTTCGTATGCGCTCGCGCGATCGACCGGGCAGCCTTTGTTGTTCAAAGGAACGGACTTTCCCCAAACGGATGTCGAGACGGTTGCCGTGTGAAACAACCCGGCACCTGCAAAAAGATCTACGGGAGCTCGTCGACAAACGGACGGAGAGGGGCAAATTCCGATTCCGACTTGAATACGTCCGCCACGTCATCCGCGAGGAAGACCCTGGCGAAGGGCAAACCCTTCCAAAGTGAGCTCGAAGCGGGTGCAGGTCTTGAGCGCCGATTGCCTGTCGCGGCGAATTCGAACAGAATCGCCGGCTCGGGGGAAATCGCGATGAATCTAGCCAGCATCTGGGAGGCGGTCGCCGACCGCGTGCCCGACAAGACCGCTCTCGTCCACGGCGGGCAGCGGGTCACGTTCCGCGACTTCGACCGCCGCGCGGCGCGCCTGGCCGCGGCCTTCGCGGCGGCGGGGACCGGACGCGACACCAAGGTCGCCATGTACCTCTTCAACTGCAACGAGTACCTCGAGACCGCCTTCGGCGCGATGAAGCTGCGCGCCGTGCCGGTGAACGTCAACTACCGCTACCTCGAAGAAGAGCTTCGCTACCTGATCGAGAACTCCGACGCCGAGGTGATCGTCTACCACGGGGCCCTCGCCGAGCGCGTGGCTCGGGTGCGGGCGCGCCTGCCTCGCCTGCGCCTGCTGGTGCAGGTGGAGACCGACGAGGCGGACCGTGTACCGCTGCTCGACGGGGCGGTGGCGTACGAGGATCTCATCGGCTCGAACGACCCGGCGCCGCGCCTCGAGCGCTCGGGCGACGACCTGCTCTTCCTCTACACGGGCGGGACGACCGGCCTGCCGAAAGGGGTCATGTGGCCGCACCGGGCCCTGTTCGCCCAGTTCTCGGCCGGCTACATGCCGCTCGGCGGCTTCGTCCCGTCGACCCCGCAGGAGTGCGCCGACGCCGCCGTCCAGCTCGACGAGATGGGCGCCGCGGGCCCCTCGCTCGCCGCCGCCCCCCTGATGCACGGCATGGCCTGGTTCACCTCGATGAGCACGCTGATGACCGGCAGCACGGTGGTCAGCCTCACCTCGCGCTCCTTCGACGCGCACGAGTTCTGGCGCGCCGTCGAGGAGAATCGGGTGCGCATGACGACCATCGTCGGCGACGCCTTCGCGCGCCCGCTGGTGAACGCCCTCCTCGAGGCGGAGGAGAAGGGCAAGCCCTACGACCTCTCCTCCCTGTTCGCCGTAGTGTCGGGCGGCGTCATGTGGACGCCGCAGTTCAAGCAGCCCTTCCTCGACCGCGGCGTCGCGATGGTCATCGACGGCCTCGGATCGAGCGAAGCGACCGGAGCCGGCATGATGATCTCGACCGCCGGACAGGATCTGAGCACGGCGCGATTTCAGCTCTCGCCGCACACCAAGGTCCTGACCGAAGACGGGCGCGAGGTGGCGCCCGGCTCGGAGGAGATCGGCGTGCTCGCCGTGGCCGGCGAGGCGCTGCCGAACGGCTACTACAAGGACGACGAAAAGACGGGCACGACGTTTCGGATTCTCGACGGGGTCCGCTACGCGATCCCGGGCGACTACGCGCGCGTCGAGGCCGACGGCAGCATCACGCTTCTCGGACGCGGCTCGGTCTGCATCAACAGCGGCGGCGAAAAGGTGTACCCGGAGGAGATCGAGGAGGTGCTCAAGCTGCACCCCGCGGTGGAGGACTGCATCGTGGTGGGCGTGCCCGACGAGCGCTGGGGACAAGCCATCGCCGCGGTCGTGGCCCTGGCGGCAGACAAGGACGTGTCTCCCGAAGCGCTGATCGCCATGACCAAGGAGCGGCTCGCCGCCTACAAGGCGCCGAAGCACGTCGTCGTGGTGGACCACATCGTGCGCAGCCCGGCCGGCAAGGCCGATTACCGCTGGGCGCAGGAGACGACGAAGCGACAGCTCGGCCTCGCCTGACGAGGGGAAGTCGGCAGTCGGCAGTCGGCAGTCGGTCGGTCGGCAGCGCGAAGATCGGAGCGGACTTCCGTGCCGCCGACGGCCGAACTGCTCCGAAGCTGCCGACGGCTGACTGCCGACTGCCGACTTTCTACAGCTCGATGCCCGCCTGCTGGGCCTGGCGCTTCAGCTCCAGGCGCGCGATCGCGCGGCGGTGCACCTCGTCGGGGCCGTCGGCGAGGCGCAGCGTGCGCATGTTCGCCCACGCCCGGGCCAGCCCGAAGTCGTTGGTCACGCCGCCGCCGCCGTGCGCCTGGATCGCGTCGTCGATCACCTGCAGAGCCATGGTCGGCGCCTTCACCTTGATCATCGCGATCTCGCCGCGCGCGACCTTGTTGCCGACCGTGTCCATCATGTAGGCCGCCTTGAGCGTCAGCAGGCGCGAGCACTCGATCTCGATGCGGGCGTTGGCGATGCGCTCTTCCCAGACGGAGTGCTCGGCGATCCTCTTGCCGAAGGCGACGCGGGTGAGCAGGCGCTGGCACATCTTCGACAAGCGCCCGTTCGGCCACGCCGATCACGCGCATGCAGTGGTGGATGCGGCCGGGTCCGAGACGCCCCTGGGCGATCTCGAAGCCCCGCCCCTCGCCGAGCAGCATGTTGCTCGCCGGCACCCGCACGTTCTCGAACGAGACCTCGCCGTGGCCGTGCGGGGCGTCGTCGTAGCCGAACACCGGCAGGAAGCGCTCGATCTTGACGCCGGGCGTGTCGCGCGGCACCAGGATCATGCTCTGCTGCTGGTGGAGCGGCGCCTCGGGGTTCGAGCGCCCCATGACGATCATGATCTCGCAGCGCGGATCCATGATCCCCGAGGTCCACCACTTGCGGCCGTTGATCACGTACTCGTCGCCGTCGCGCCGGATCTCCGCCTGGATGTTGGTGGCGTCGGACGAGGCGACGGCGGGCTCGGTCATCGCGAAGGCGGAGCGGATCTTGCCGTCGAGCAGCGGCTCCAGCCACCGCTTCTTCTGCTCCGCGGTGCCGTAGCGCTCGAGCACCTCCATGTTGCCGGTGTCGGGCGCGGCGCAGTTGAACACCTCGGGCGCGAAGCCCACGCGGCCCATCACCTCGCAGAGCGGCGCGTAGTCGAGATTGCTGAGGCCGGCGCCGCGCTCGCTCTCCGGCAGAAAGAGGTTCCACAGCCCGGCGCTCCGCGCCTTCGCCTTGAGCTCCTCCATCATCGGCGGGATCTGCCAGCGGTCGCCGAGCGCATCGTGCTGCCGGTAGTAGGCCTCCTCGTTCGGATAGATGTGCTCGTCCATGAAGGCGTTCAGCCGGGCCAGCAACTGCTTCGTCTTCTCGCTGTACTCGAAGTCCAAGGCACACCTCCTTCTTCGGTTCCGGCGACCGGGCTTCCCTCGCCGCCTCCTCTCCATACACGATTCCGCCGCGCTCGGTCACCTCGCCGGCGCCCACCGGCGCGGCGGCGCGATTCTCCGTTTGAATCAACGAAGCCGACTGTGCCACGATCGACCCCGTCTGCGCACACTCGCACAAGGGGGGATCATGAAAAAATCGATCGTGCCCGTGTTGACCCTGGTGTTGCTGCTCGCCCAGGCGCCCGCACGAGGTCAGACGCTGCATGTGCTGGTCACCAACGACGACGGCGTCGCCGCTCCCGGCATCGCCGCGCTGGTCGACGAGCTGCTGCTCAACCCCAATCTGGTCGTCACCGTCGTCGCTCCGGCGACCAACCAGAGCGGGACGTCCGACAAGTTCACCGCCGGGTCGCTGGGCGTGGCAGCGGGAACGACGGCGAGCGGCTATCCGGCCACGGCCGTGTCGGGCTTCCCCGCCGACACGGTGCTCTTCGGCGCGCTGTCGGGAACTCTGCCGCAGACACCCGACCTGGTGATCTCGGGGATCAACGCCGGCCAGAACATCGGGCGCTACGTCGCCGAGGACCTGTCCGGCACCGTCGGCGCCGCGCTGACCGCCGCCCGCCTGGGAATACCGGCCATCGCGGTCAGCCTCGGGCTCGGCTCGAGCGACTACAGCAAGGCGGCGCACTACGTCGCCAACGTGGTGGAGGACTTCCGCCTCAAGCCGCGCCTGTCGAAGAAGATGCAGTCGAAGACCGGGCTGGACCAGCGCCTGGCCCTGAACATCAACTTCCCCAACTGCACGGCCGGCTCGGTGCGCGGCGTCGCCGTGGTACCGCTGGCACAGTCGCAGGACCTGCTCGGCAGAGTGGTCACGGGCTACACGTTGACGGGCCCGGGCACCTACCAGCCCACCTTCTCCAGCACCAATGCCTTCGCATCGGACTGCACGTCGGTGCTCGAGAAGCCGACGACGGACATCGAAGCCATGGCGAATGGCTTCGCCAGCGTCACGCCGCTCAACCCGACCCTGACGCCCGACTCCAAGTGGAAGAAGTTCAAATTTTTGAGGAAGATCCCGTTCGAGTGACTACGGAGGCGGTGTGCCGGTGAGCCGGTGGACGATACCCGGGTTGTCCCGCAAGGGGCGTGGTATCGCCGCGCCGTCCGGGCTAGGATTCCAAGCCTCTGCCGTTTCGGGGCCACGCTTGAGTGCCCGTTCGGGAAGCGAGGATGAGCGCACTGCAGAACGTCGACTGGGAAGCCTGCCTGCTCGAGCGGCGGGAGGACCCGGATCTCGAACGCGAGGTGAAGAAGGCGTTCGGGTTCGTGCCCGACTGGTTGCCCTACTATTACCCGTGCCCCTGGCTGGTGCGGGCACAGATCCGCTGCCACCCCTTCAATCTGCCCCTCGCCCACACGGATTTCGCCTTCTCCGAATTGGTCTCGCTGGTGGTGAGCCAGGACAACTCGTGCCGCTACTGCTACGCCGCCGCCCGCTCTCTGCTCCGCATTCTAGGTCACAGTGATGCCGAGATCCGGCGCCTCGAAGACAACCTCGCCACCGCCGAGCTGTCTGCGGAGCGCAAGCTGGCGCTCGACTTCGCGCGCCGAATCTCCCGCGCCAACCCCATCCCATCCGCCGACCAGAAGCGCCGCCTGGTCGAGGCGGGATACGATGCGGGCGAGGTTCAGGAGCTCGTCTTCCTGGTCGCGATCAACGTCTTCGCCAACCGCATCGCTACTCTTCCCGCTCTGCCGCCACAGTTCATGGAGCAGTTCGACCGGCGCTGGTACATTCGCCTGGCGCGCCCCCTCCTCGGCTCCCTCCTCCGCTTCAAGATCAAGCCGGGCAAGCCGGAGTTTCTCACTCCCGAGGAGATGAGCGGACCCTACTCGTACGTCATCGAGGCGCTCGACGGCCTGCCGGCGGCGCGGCAGCAGCGCGCTGTTCTCGACGAGGCCTGGACGTCGCCGATCCTCGGCCGCCGGGCCAAGGGGCTCATCTTCGCCGTCGTCGCACGTACTCTCGACTGCGCGCGCGCGGAGGCAGAAGCCCTGCGGTTGCTGGCCGAGGAGGGGCTCTCGGCGGAGGCCGTCGAGGGGATCCTGACCCATCTGGGCGGTCCGGATCTCGATCCGATCGAGGCCGCCGTCGTACCTTTCGCCCGCGAGACCGTCTGGTACGAGCCGGCCCAGATTCAGCGACGGGCGCGCGGCGTTCGCCAGCACCTCACCTCCGAGCAGTTCCTCGAGCTGGTGGGCATGACGGCACTGGCCAACACCATATGCCGGTTCGGCGTGCTGACGGATTCCAGCGGCGCTGATGCGTAGACTCCGGCGCAGCGCCGCCGTCACCTGATGATGCTGGCCATCTGCGCCGCCCTGCGGTGGGAAATCCGCCCCATCCTGCAGAGCCTGGGGCGGGTCGAGCGCGTTCGCCGCGACCAGGTGACGTTCTGGCGCGCCATCGGCGGCCCGCCCGTTCTCGTCTTCCAGACCGGGGTCGGCGCTCGGCGAGCGCGGCACGCGGCGGCCGTCGCCGCCGAGACCTTTCCGGTCGCGGCGATTCTCAACGCCGGGTGCGCCGGCTCCCTCGTCCCGTATCTCGAGGCCGGGGCGGTCGTCGTTCCCGACGTCCTGGTTCAGGAGGGACCGCCGATACGCTGCTACGAGATGTCCGCCCACCTGGCGACGCTTTTGCGCGAGGCGGCGGGCGGCCTCGGGGTCGAAACGCAGCGCTGTCCCGTTCTGACCACCCCGGCGCCGCTGATGACCGGCGACGAAAAGAGCGCCGCCCACGCCCGCAGCGGGGCGGTCGCGGTGGAGATGGAAGGATGCGCCGTCGCTGCGGTCGCCGCCGAACGCGGCCTTCCCTGCGCCAGCGTGCGAGTCATTCTCGACGGCGCCGGCGCGAATCTGCCCGAAACGGCCCCTGCCCAGGGCTCAAACACTTTCTCAAGTTCGTTGAGGATTGCCCTGCAAGCCCTCAAATCGCCTACACATTCGACCAATCTTCCGCCCCTGATCCGGGGCCTCGTCGAGGTTCAGCGCGGCATGCGAGAGATCTTCGCCCAATTGCTGAAGAATCGTTCGGGACGAGAGGAATGGTTTGACCATTGCGTCTAAGTATGCGATAATTAGTGATCTTTACGCGCCAAGGAGGAATGGACCCGATGTTTAAAGTGGGCGAGAAGGTCGTTTACCCGGCTCACGGGGTTGGCGTTATCCAAAGCATTCAGTCGCGCGTCGTATCCGGAACCGAAAAGACGTTCTATATGCTCCGGATCATCGACAGCGACATGACCATCATGATTCCGACCGAGAACGTGACTCACGTCGGGCTGCGGCGGGTGATCGGAAAGGACATGGTCACGAAGGTGTACAAGATCCTGCGCGAGAAGCGCGTCGAGATCGACCAGCAGACGTGGAACCGCCGCTATCGCGAGTACACGGAGAAGATCAAGACCGGTTCCGTCCTCGAGATCGCCAAGGTCCTGCGCGACCTGTTCGTGCTGAAGGGGGACAAGGAGCTCTCCTTCGGCGAGCGAAAGATGCTGGACACGGCCCGGAATCTTCTCGTCAAGGAGCTCTCGATCGCTCGCTCCCATCCGGAGGAGAAGATCATGGAGGAGCTCAAGAGCATCTTCGCTCACTGAGCGAGCTCGGGCACCTGCAGAAGCGGTGCCGAGGCACCTGGCGGCGAGAGGGTTGCGAACCACGGCCATCCTGGTGGCGGCCGGGCCGGGCACGCGTCTGGCGGCCGGAGCACCGAAGGCTTTCGTTCCCCTACGGGGCATTCCCCTCTTCGTTCACACCCTGCGGGCGCTGACGGCAGCGGCGGTGATCAGCGACGCCGTGGTCGTCGTCCCGCCGCGCGAGACGGACCGCGCTCGCGCCCTACTGGCCGAGCACGGTCCGTGGCGCTGCCCGGTTTCTGTCGCCGAAGGCGGCGCCGAGCGGCAGGACTCCGTCCGCGCCGGCCTGGCGTCCGTTGGGCATTCGGGCCTCGTCGCCGTGCACGATGCCGCACGTCCGTTCCTGGCGGCGCGGGTCGTCGAGGAGGTCGTCGCCGCGGCGACGCGGCACCGCGCGGCGATCGTCGCGGTCGCCGCTCACGACACCGTGAAGCAGGTCCACCCGCAAGGATGGATCGAGTCCACGCCGCCGCGCGACAGGCTGTGGCTGGCGCAGACCCCACAGGTGTTCGAGGTCGATCTGCTGCGGCGGGCGCACGCCGAGGCCGCGGCGGTTGGGACCACCGCGACCGACGACGCCGCCCTGGTGGAGCGCATGGGGGTGCGCGTCTACGTGGTCGCCGGCGAGGCGGCAAACCGCAAGATCACGACGCGCGCCGATCTGGACTGGGCGGAGTGGATGCTGTCGCGCCGCGCAGAGCCTCGTTGAGGCTGCCGGACCGGAATCCCTGCAGATCGACGGTCACGTAGAGAAACCCGAGCGCCTTCATCTCGCGCAGCGCGACGGAGCGAACCTCCGGATCGACCAGACGCTCGATCTGTGCCGCCGGCACCTCGATGCGCGCGATCGTTTCGTGAAAGCGGACGCGGCACTCGCGAAAGCCGAGGCGATGCAGCGCCCTCTCCGCTCCCGCCACCCTGCGCAACGCGTCCAGCGTGATTCGCGTGCCGTAGGGGAAGCGCGAGGACAGGCACGGACTGGACGGCTTGTCGGCCGTCGGCAGGCCGAGCTCGCGGCTGAGGGCGCGGATCTCCGTCTTCGACAGCTCCGCCTCCGCCAGGGGGTGGTGGATGCCCTTCTCCCCGGCCGCCCGCAAGCCGGGCCGGTAGTCGCCCAGATCGTCGAGATTCACGCCGTCGGCGATGTGCTCGATGCCCAGCTTGCCGGCCTCCGTCCGACAGATGTCGTACAGGCTTCCCTTGCACAGATAGCAGCGGTCCGTCGGGTTGCCGGCGTAACCGGGAATGTCGAGCTCGTTGGCGTCGATGACCAGGTGGCGTACGCCCATCGCCTCGGCCAGCGTCAGCGCCAGCTCCTCGTCGTCCTCGGCCGCGGTCGGGGAGCGCGTGGTGAGGGCGACGACTCCTTCGCCGAGCTCCTGCGCGGCGACGCGCAGGAGAAAGGTGGAGTCGACCCCGCCGGAAAACGCCACCAGGACGCGCTCCATCTCGCGCAGCGTGCAGCGGAGCCGCGCCAGCTTGTCCGCCACCTCAGATGCCCTCCGCCCGGAAGACCTCGGTGGTCAGGTAACGCTCGCCGGTGTCGCAGAACACCGTGACCACCGTCTTTCCCGCTCCGAGGCGGCGCGCCACCTGAAGCGCGGCGAAGCAGTTGGCACCGGAGGAGATGCCGAGCAGCAATCCCTCCTCGCGTGCCAGTCGCCGCGTGCACTCGGTGGCGTCCTCGTCGGTGACCGCGATCACCTCGTCGTACACGTCGCTGCGCAGGATGTCCGGAACGAATCCGGCCCCGATCCCCTGGATCTTGTGGTACCCCGGCTCGCCTTTCGAGAGCACGGGCGAAGCCGCCGGCTCGACGGCGTAGATGCGCGCCTGCGGCATCTCCCTGCGCAGCACCTCGCCGACACCGGTGATCGTGCCGCCGGTGCCCACTCCGGCGACGAAGGCGTCGATGCGCTCGAACTGAGCCAGGAGCTCGCGCGCCGTCGTCTCGCGATGCGCCTTTGGATTGGCCGGGTTGCTGAACTGCTGCGGCATGAACCAGTCCGGATTCTGCTCCAGGAGCTGCTCCGCCTTGCGGATGGCCCCGTGCATTCCCTTGGTGTCCGGTGTGAGCACCAGCTCCGCGCCGTAGGCGGTGAGCAAGGCGCGCCGTTCCTCGCTCATGGTGTCCGGCATGGTCAACACGAGGCGATAGCCGCGCACCGCCGCCACCAACGCCAGGCCGATGCCGGTATTGCCGCTGGTCGGCTCGATGATGGTGTCGCCGGGGTGCAGCCGCCCTTCCCTCTCCGCCTCCAGGATCATGCTGAGGCAGATGCGGTCCTTGACGCTGCCGCCCGGATTGAGCGATTCGAGCTTGCCCCACACTTCGGCCCCACCACTGCCGGCCATGCGGTTCAAACGGATGACCGGAGTTTCGCCGATCAGGTCGAGCGGCGATCGTACGAGCGCGGGACGCATGAGTGGGACGGACTTTCCCCTTGCGGCGACTGTATCGGCGGCCTATCCCCAAGTCAATTCGCTTGCGGTGCGATGACCGATCGAACCCTCGTCCTCTTTCCCGGCGCCCTCGGCGACTTCCTCTGTGCGCTGCCGGCGCTGCGCGCCGCGCGGCGGCGCGACGGCGCACCGACGACGCTGGTCGTGCGCCCCGAGCTGTTTCCGCTCCTCGCGCCGGCCGAGTTCGCCGCGCTGTCGATCGACCGGCGCGAGGTCGCCGACCTGTTCGCCGACGGCCCGCTGGCCGACACCACCCGCAAGATCTTCGGCGGGCACGCGACGGTCCACAGCTGGACGGGGCACGGCGACGAAACCTTCGCCCGCCGCCTGCGAGCGGCGAGCGGGGGCGCCGTGTCCGTGCATCGCTTCCGCGGCATGGCGCCCGGCGAGCACGCCAGCCTCTACTTCGCCCGCTGCCTCGGGGTCGAGCCGCCTCCGATGCAGCTCGCGCCTTTCGCGGCGGCGGAGTGCTGGGCGCGCGAGCTCTGGCGGATCGGCGAGCTGCTCGCGCCGGTGCTCGCCATTCACGCCGGAAGCGGCAGCCCCGCAAAGAACTGGGCGGGAATGTCGACCGTCGCCGAAGAATGGCGGCGCCGGCACGGTGCCGTGTTGGCGATCGCCGGCCCGGCCGAGAGCGGCGCGCCGGAGGCGGACCTGCTCGTGCGCGGTGAGCCTCTCGACCGGATCGCCGCCCTGCTGGGCCGCGCCGACGTCTATCTCGGCAACGACTCGGGGATCAGCCATCTCGCCGGCCTGGTCGGCGCTCCGGGCGTCGCGCTCTTCGGTCCCAGCGATCCGGCGATCTGGCATCCGTCCGGCGGCACCGTGCGCGTCGTCCATGCTCCCGATGCCTGCCCGGCTTGCGGCCCGAAGATCTTCTGCGTACACCGCCTGCCGGTCGAGCGAGTCCTCGCGGAGCTCGCCTCGCTCGAGGCCGCCGCAGCCGCGACGAGCCCAGTCGGAAACGAGGATTGTTAGGTTGTTGGTTGTCAAGTTGTTGGTTGTTGGAACATTGACTACTGTGAGCAGGAGGCCCTGCGAGCTTGGCTCGTAGAGCCGAGCCCATCGGAGCGCGAGGCGCGCGCGGGGGCGAATTTCCGGAGAAGGCAGGGCAAGGAGGACGCATGCTCGACATCGCCATTCGGGGGGTCGACATCTGCGACGGAACGGGAGACCCGCGCTATCGCGGCGACATCGGGATCGCGCAGGGGCGGATCGCGGCGCTGGGAGCCGTGTCGGACAGGGCTCGCCGTGAGATTCGCGCCGACGGCCTGGCCGCGGCGCCCGGCTTCATCGACGTACACACGCACTACGACTGCCAGATCTCCTGGGACCCCGCCCTGACACCGTCCTCCTGGCACGGGGTGACGACCGTGGTGATGGGCAACTGTGGCTTTACCATCGCCCCGTGCCGGCCGGAGCACCGCGAGTTGCTGATGGAGATGCTGCTCTACGTTGAAGGCATGCCAACCGAGGCGTTGCGCGCCGGGATTTGCTGGGAGTGGGAGACCTTTCCCGAATACCTCGATGCCGTGGAGCGAGGCCGGCCCGCGATCAACGTGGCGGCGTTCATCGGCCACTCCGCCGTACGCTACTACGTCATGGGAAAGGCCGCGGTCGAACGAGCAGCGACGGAAGAAGAGCTGCGCCGCATGCAGGACCTCGTCCGCGAGGCCAGGCGCGCCGGCGCGGTCGGCTTCTCCACCTCGGAGTCTCCCACGCACTTCTTCGGCGACGGCACCCTCGTGCCGAGCCGGGTGGCGCAGCGCGACGAGATCACCGCGCTGTGTGGCGTGCTCGGCGAGGAGGGCGAGCACGGCGTCGTCGAGGTCGCGCCGCTGCACCTGCTCGGCTCGACCTCCGACAAGCTGCAGGACCAGCTCTACTACGCGAGCCTCGCGCGCGCCGCGCAGCGGCCCGTGCTCTGGGCTCCGCTGCTGGTCAACTCCGCCGACCGCGACGGCTGTCTGAAGGTCATCGAAGCGGCCGCCGAGGCGCAGCGCGGCGGGGCGCCGGTGTACCCACAAGTTGGCTGCCGCCCGCTCGAGGTGCGCGTCACCTTCGGCGCCGTCGGGATCGCCACCGCCAACAACCCCTTCTGGAAGCCGATCCTGGAGAAGCCGGCGGAGGAACGTCGCCGCCTGCTGTCGAGCACGGCCTTTCGCGACGAGCTGAGGCGAATGTCTGCCGGAAGCCGCTGGGTGGCTGCTCTCGGCCCCGGTTGGGATCACATTTTCCTGCGCCTCTCGCCGGCCTCCGAGCACCGCGACCTCATCGACCTGTCGATTGCCGACATCGCCGCCCGGCGCGGTGCCGACGAGGTCGACACGCTCCTCGATCTCTCCCTGGAAACCGACCTGCGCTGCCAGTACGGCATTCCGATCATGAACGACGACGAGGAGACGGTCGCCCTTCTGCTGCACCACTCCGCCGGCGTCATCGCCCTGTCGGACGCCGGGGCGCACGTCGACACGCTGGCCGATCAGGGCTTCACCACCACGCTTCTGTCGCGCTGGGTGCGAGAGCTCGGCGTGCTCTCCCTCGAGCAGGCGGTTCGCCGGGTGACCCGGGTCCCCGCCCGGATCTACGGCCTGCCGGAGCGCGGTGAGTTGCGCGAGGGATGGCCGGCGGACATCGTGCTCTTCGATCCCGCGCGGATCGGCTTGCGGCGCACCGAGGTCGCGCACGACCTGCCCGGCGGCGCGGCGCGCCTGATCCAGCGCCCCGTCGGCGTCGAGCACGTATTCGTCGGCGGCGAGCCACTCGTCGACACCGGACATCAGACGGACGCGCGCAGCGGTCGCTTACTGCGCGTGCACTGACTATAATGACGAATCGACAGAGCAGATTCGGGGGTTGTGAATGGAAGTCCGAACGATCGACGTAAACGACATGAAAGGACTCGTCGGCGAGGAGCTCGGCGTGTCCCCGTGGTATCTGGTCACACAGGAGGAGATCAACCTGTTCGCCGACGCGACGCGCGACCATCAATGGATCCACGTCGATCCGGAGCGGGCCAAGCGGGAATCGCCGTTCGGCGGCCCGATCGCGCACGGCTACTACACGCTCTCGCTGGCGCCCTATCTGATCTCGCAGATCTTCGTCGTCACCGGCATTCGCATGGGCGTCAACTACGGCATCGACAGGCTGCGCTTTCCCTCGCCGCTCAAGATCGGCCAGTCGGTGCGTGCCCGCGTCAAGCTGGGGAACGTCGAAGACGTCGCCGGAGGCCTGCAGGCGCTGCTGCAGGTGACCTGGGAGGTGGACGGCGGCCAAAAGCCGGTCTGCGCCGCCGATGTGCTCTACCGCTACTACCCGTGAGTGACGCACCGCATCGGCGATGTCGCCTTGACCACCCGTCGCGTCGAACTGTATGAAGATGCGGAGTAACGCGATGGTTCGTCCCGTCGAATGGCGCAACGGCGCCGTGGTTCTGCTCGATCAGCGCCTCCTGCCGACGCAGGAGGTGTACCGCGTGTATCGAGACCACCGCGACGTCGCACGCGCGATCAAGGACATGGTGGTGCGCGGCGCGCCCGCCATCGGCGTGGCGGCGGCGATGGGCATCGCCCTCGGAGTCGCTCAGGCCGGGGACGGTGATCTCGCCCGCGCCTTCGATCGCATCTGCAGGCGCTTCGCCTCGACGCGACCGACGGCGGTGAACCTCTTCTGGGCGATCGAACGCATGCGCGCCGCCTTCGCCCGCGTCAGCGCTCGCAGCCCCGAGGTCACGCGAGAGGTCCTGCGCCAGGAAGCGATTACCATCTACGAGGAAGACATCGCCTGCAACCGTGCGCTCGGGAAGCTCGGGGCCTCCCTCCTCAAGCCGAAGGCCACCATTCTGACGCACTGCAATGCCGGCGCCCTGGCGACGGCGGGATACGGCACCGCGCTCGGCGTCGTGCGCGCCGCCAAGGAAGCCGGCAAGCAGGTGACGGTGATCGCCACCGAGACCCGGCCGTTCCTGCAGGGCGCCCGATTGACGGCCTGGGAGCTCAAGAAGGACCGCATCCCGGTCACGTTGATCACGGACGGCATGGCGGGTCACTTCATGAGCCGCGGCGCGGTCAGTTGCGTGATCGTCGGAACCGATCGCACGGCGGCGAACGGTGACGTGGCGAACAAGATCGGCACCTACACCATCGCCGTCCTCGCCGCTCGTCATCGGATCCCCTTCTACGTCGCCGCGCCGACCTCGTCGATCGACCTGTCGTGCCGGAACGGCAACGCCATCCCGATCGAAGAGCGCTCGACGCGCGAGGTGACCCACATCGGCGACCGCCCGATCGCCCCGTCGGGAATCCGCATCGCCAATCCCGCGTTCGACGTCACGCCGCATCAGCTGGTCACCGCGATCATCACCGAGCGCGGTATCGCCCGGCCGCCGTACAAAAAGTCCCTGGCGCGCCTGCTCGGCTCCGAGCCGCGCGAGGTACGCCGCCGCGCCTCGCGGCCCTGACCCCTGGCGGCTCCTACCTCCCCGCCTGGATACCCGCTGTCGCGGGCATGACGGTTGTCGTGTGCGGATGGAGCGAACGATTCTGCAAAGCCGCTCGAGCCCTCACTGCCACGGCACGTTCGCCAGCTCGGCCTGCCCGGGCTGCTCGTGGGTGCGCTCGACCGGGCGGTTGCGCGAGTCGACGAAGACGACCTTGGGCTCCCACTGCCGCGCCTCGTCCTCGGCCATCCATCCGAAGGTCGCGATGATCACCAGGTCGCCGCGCTTCGCCTTGTGCGCGGCGGCACCGTTGATGCACACGACACCGGAGCCCGGCCGTCCCTTCAGCGCGTACGTTCGGAAGCGCTCACCGTTGGTCACGTTCCAGATCTCGACCTCCTGGTGGGGCAGGATGTCGGCGCGCTCCAGCAGATCCGCGTCGATCGTCACGCTCCCCTCGTAGTGCAGGTCGGCTCCGGTCACGGTGGCCCGGTGGATCTTGCTGCGCAGCATGTTGCGGTACATCACGCTTCCCTCCGTTGCGAGTCGTGTCGTGCGCCCCGCGCCCGGGGCGTTCCCGGCCGCTCGCTCATCGCGTTCCTCCGAGCACGGCGTTGTCGATGAGACGCGTCTTGCCGATGAAGACGGCAAGCGCCAGCAGAGCCGGGCGATCGACCGTGCCCGCCGCCTGCGCGGTTTCCGCGTCGACGATCTCGGCATAGTCCACCCGCGCCAGCGTCTCGGCGTCCAGCACCCCGCGCGCCTTCTCGAGCAGGGCGGCCGAACGGCGCTCGCCGGCCTCGAATGCGGCTCGCGCGGTGTCGAGCGCCCGCGACAGACAGCGCGCGGCTCGGCGCTCTGGCGCCGAAAGATAGGCGTTGCGCGAGCTCATGGCGACGCCGTCGGGCTCTCGCACGATCGGCATCCCCAGCACTTCGACGTCGAAGTCGAGGTCGGCGACCATACGCCGAATCGTGAGCAGCTGTTGGAAGTCCTTCTCTCCGAACACGGCGACATGCGGCTTCACCGCGTTGAACAGCTTCGCCACCACCGTGGTGACGCCGCGAAAATGGCCCGGACGGGAGCGGCCGCACAGGCCTTGCGTCACTCCGGTCACCGTCACCTCGGTCTGGAAGCCCGGCGGGTACATCGCCGCCGCGCTGGGAAGGTAGAGCACATCGACACCGCACTCGCGCAGCTGGCGCGCATCCGCCTCCAGATCGCGCGGATAACGGGCCAGATCCTCGTTGGCACCGAATTGCAGCGGGTTCACGAAGATCGACGTCACGGCGCGGTCGGCGCGCCGGCGCGCCTCGTGGCAGAGGCTGAGATGCCCCTCGTGCAGGTAGCCCATCGTCGGGACCAGGCCGATGCGCCGCGCGTTGCGACGGGTCTCGTCCGCCCACGCCTGCATCGCCGGGGCGTTCTCGATCACTTGCATGCGCGCCTCAGCCCTTCGCCGCGGCGGCGCCTCCCGTGGAGACGGAGGTCAGGGACCGAAAGCTCTGCGCCGGGGTGGGGAACGCCCCCGTCCGAACCTCGCGCGCATACTCGCCCATCGCCTCTCTGGCGACCTGCCACAGCTCCGCGTAGCGCTTGGCGAACTTCGGCGCATAGCGATCGCACAGGCCGAGGACGTCGTGCATGACCAGGATCTGGCCGTCGCAGTGGACGCCGGCGCCGATGCCGATCGTCGGGATGGACAGGGTGCCGGTCAGCTCGGCGGCGAGATCGAGGGGAATCCCCTCCAGCACCACGGCGAAGGCGCCCGCGTCCTGAACGGCCAGGGCATCCTCGATGAGGCGCTCGCGCTGGCCCGGCGCCTGTCCGCGGCGGCGTCCCTGCACCTTGTGGCCGCCCATGCGGTGAACCGACTGCGGCGTGAGACCGATGTGTCCGACGACCGGAATGTCGACCGCGCTGATGCGGGCGATCGCCTCGGCGACCGCGATCCCGCCCTCCAGCTTGACGGCCTCCGCGCCGCCCTCCTTCACGAGCCGTCCGGCGTTGGCGACTGCCTCGCTCGGGCTCACCTGGTAGGACAGAAACGGCATGTCGGCGACCACCAGCGCGCGACGGCGGGCGCGCGCCACCATCCGCGTGTGGTAGATCATCTCGTCGAGCGTCACCGGCAGCGTGGTGTCCAAACCCTGGACGACCATGCCGAGCGAGTCACCGACCAGGATGAAGTCGATGCCGGCTTCGTCGGCGATGCGCGCGAACGGAAAGTCGTACGCGGTGATGGCCACGATGGGCCGGCCGCTCGCCTTGGCCTCGACGATCTCGGGGACGGTCACTTTCTGCTCCATGAAAAAGCCCTCCGAGACCGAGTCTCGGAGGGCCTTTGCCAGAGCAGATTTGGTTACCGGGTCTGTTCTTCATTCGGCTCGTGAGTCGGCTTCACTTCCCGCTCACACCGAACGCCGTCGCCGGCAATCAGATCCCTGACGAGTCCTTCCGTCTCGGTCCTGTTGGTTCCAGCCGAAGCCGGAATTACCTGGATCCAAGCGGTATGTAGTGTTGTACTCCCGGCCCCACCCCGCGGATTTCCCGGATCAGGTCGCGGGTGTCTTCGGAGTGCGCAACGAAGTCGATCTCCGAGCAGTTCACCACGAGCAGGGGCGTTTCCTCATAATGAAAGAAAAAGTCCTTGTAGGCCTCCGCGATTCGCTGGACGTACTCCGGTGTCACGCTGCGTTCGTAATCGCGCGCCCGCTTGCGCAGCCGCGCCAACAAGACATCCACTCGTGCCTGAAGATAGACCACAAGGTCCGGCTTTGGCAGCCGAGAGTCAAGCAAATTGAAGAGCTGTCGATATAAGGCAAACTCATCAGCGTCGAGGTTCACCTGCGCGAACAAGTGGTCCTTGGCGAACAAATAGTCGGCGACCAGATTTTGACGGAAAAGTTCCTGCTGCGCAACTTCCTGCTGCTGCCGGTAGCGGGTGAGCAGAAAGAAGAGCTGGGCCTGGAACGCGTACTTGTCCGGATCGTCATAGAAGCGGCGGAGGAAGGGATTCTCCTCGACGCGCTCGAGCAGGAGGCGCGCTTCGAACTCCTCGGCGAGAAGCTGGGCCAGAGTCGTCTTGCCGACACCGAGAGGGCCTTCGACAACGATGTACCTCGTGCCTGTCACGGCGTCATGCCCGAGTCCGGATGCTGGTTATCACAGCGCGCCGCCGGGTGTCCAGGTAACGGGAAACGTCATTCCCGACCGCACGCCACGCGAGGCCGAACCTGCTATGGAAGCGGATCATGACGAACCGCGCGCGCGAATGGATCGGCGACGTCATCCTCACCGGCATCCCGGGACCGTACCTCGACACCGATACGCGACGGGTTCTGGATCGCCTGAGACCGAGTGGGGTAATCCTGTTTCGGCGCAACGTGGAGAACGTCGGCCAGCTGCGCCGGCTGGTCGACGATCTGCACGCCCTGCCCTGGCGCCCTCTCGTCTCGATCGACCACGAGGGCGGAAGGGTGCAGCGGCTGGACGCTCCGTTCACGCACTTTCCACCGGCCGCGTGGATCGCCGTCACGGGTGACGCAGACCTCGCCCGGGCGGCGGGGCGCGCCATGGGGATCGAGCTCGCCAGCGTCGGCATCGACGTCGACTTCGCACCGGTTCTGGACGTCGACTCCAACCCGGCCAACCCGATCATCGGAGATCGAGCATTCAGCCGCAGCCCGGAGGAGGTCGGCCGTCTCGGCGTCGCCTTCCTGGACGGCCTCCGCTCCGCCGGCGTCCTGCCGTGCGGCAAGCACTTTCCGGGGCACGGCGACACCGACCGCGACTCGCACGCCGAGCTGCCGGTCGTGCGGCGCGGCCGCGGCGATCTCGCCGCCGTGGAGCTGCCGCCCTTCCGCGCCGCCATCGCGGCGAACGTCGAGATGCTGATGACCGCACACGTGATGTACCCGGCTCTGGACGAGCGGAATCCGGCGACTCTGTCGCGTCCCATCCTGCAGGACCTGCTGCGCGGCGAGCTCGGCTTTCGCGGCGTGGTGGTGAGCGACGACCTGGAGATGCGGGCGATCAGCGGGCGACAGGCGATTCCGGACGCGGCGCTGGCCTCCCTGCGCGCCGGGGTGGACTGGCTGCTGGTGTGTACCGACATCGGCCAGTCCGTCCGCGTCGTCGATCGGCTCGAGACCGCCCTCGAGCGCGGCGAGCTCGATGCGGCGACGGTCGCCGCTGCCGCGGCGCGGGTTCGCCGCCTGGCCGCCCCCGCGCCGCGCCGCGCCGCCGCGCTGCCGGTGGCGGAGCACGCCGCGCTGAACGAAGAGATCAGGCGCCGCGCCGCCGCGATGGGGCTCGCCGAGCCGACCTCGGCATGAGCCGCGACTGCTCGTCGCGGCGCGCCGTGAAGCGCCCGGCTGGACGTGCTAGATTGCGTCGCTTTCGTGCCCGCCACTCGATTCAATTCGGAAGGGGCGCGGCCGGCCGTATCGACACAGGACCGCAGCGATGACGTCGGACAAAAGCAAGGACCGGGACATTGCGGTCAACCGCCGCGCCCGCCACGACTACTCGATCGAGGAGACCTTCGAAGCCGGCATCGCGCTCACCGGCAGCGAGGTCAAATCCCTGCGCGCCGGAAAGGCCAATCTGAAGGACAGCTACGGCCGCGTTCAGAACCGCGAGGTGTGGCTGTGGAACGCGCACATCAGTCCGTACGGTCCCGCCTCGCAGTTCGGTCACGAGCCCACTCGAACGCGCAAGCTCCTTCTGCACCGGCACGAGATCGCCCGCCTGCACGGCAGGATCAAGGAGCGCGGCCTGACCCTGATTCCGCTCAGGCTCTATTTCAAGAACGGGCGCGCCAAGGTGGAGCTGGCGTTGGCACGCGGCAAGAAGCAGTACGACAAGCGCGCCAGCATCCGCGACCGCGAGCTGCGCCGCGAGGCCGACCGCGCCACGAAGCTGCGCTGAGCTCTCTGCCGCGCTCAGAACAGGTAACGAAGGCGGAGAAAGCCCTGATCGTTGCGCTTGTACTGACCGATCACCGAGCTCTTCCTGCCGGCGATGAACAGATAGCCGACCTGTAGCTCGACCCCCTCCCACACCCGGTACGTCGCACGCGGCAGAAGCAGCGTGTAGTCGCTCTCGATCGCGTGCAGGCCGATGAGCTGCAAACCGAGATCGTCGTGCCAGAAGCTCTTCCGCAGGTTGACCAGCAGGCGCGAGTCGACGTCGCGGATGAGGAGGTTCTCGTGATTGTTCAGGACGTCCGTCTGGTTGAGCTGCACCAGCAGCAGGTACCCCGCCACCGTATAATCGGCCCCGACGCCCCACTCGACGGCGTCCCGCGTGACGAAGGACGGGCCGAGATCGATCGGCACGCTTTCGACCCCATTCTGGAACTGCTTCAGGGCGTCCACGATCTGCGGCGCCAGCTCGCTCGGATCCTCGACCAGCATGCGCAGATCGCGGGTGAAGGGGCGCCCCTTCACATAGGCGCCCTCCGTCGCGGAAGGTGAAGCTTCCCCAGGTGTAGGCGGCGTCGGCACCCCACAGATCGATGGTGCGGAAGGCCGGCGAGAGCTCGGTACGAGCCGACACGTCGAACCCCACCGGCGCGTTCTGGTCGGGGGTGGCGAACGCCTCGGCGCCGAGATGGAAGGCGGGCTGCGCGTCGAATCCGTGATAGTAGTAGAGCGCATAGTCGACACCGCGGGCGAAGGCGGAAAAACGGGCGGCATAGCCGGCGTTCTCCATGCGGAAGCTCGGCGTCGATCCGTTGCGGGTGCTGAACCCGATCGGTATGTCGAGGCGGGGATTGGGAAAGCCGAGACTGTTCTCCGGGACCACGAACGTGTCCGGGGGGACCGCCGCCGGCGGGAACCAGCGTTCGCCTTCGCGGGGGAAGCGGAACGGAAAGTACCGCGGGATCCACACCGCGGTCAGCCGCCCCTCCTGGGGCAGCCAGGTGCGGTCCGGTAGATAGTAGGACACCTGCGCGGCCGGCACGCCGATCTTGCGCTCCTCCTCCTCGAGCATGAACGGGTCGTTGTAGCGCTCGGTGTTCAGCACATCGACCGGCTGGAAGCGGTCGAGCTTCCCCCAGGCGAACTTCTGCTTGCCGAGTCGCACATCGAAGTCGGAGACGTTCGCGTCCAGGAACGCCTCCTCGAGCTCGAACGAAGGCGAGATGCTCTGGAACACGTCGTCATAGCCGTAGACGTCCCAGTTGGCCGACCGCGTTGTCGGCCCGCCGTTCTGCGCCGTGAACGTCGTCTGCAGGCGGATGAAGTCGTTGAGCGGCGTCTCCACGTGCGCCCACAGCTGCTCCAGGGTGCGATCTCCCGCCGTCGACTGGTCGGCCTTCAGCACCTGCCGCACCTCGAGATGGCCGGTCAGCTCGACGGGATGACCCGCGATCGTCGTCTCGATCGCCGCCAACGGCGCCGCGCTGCACGACAGAGCCGCGACGAGCATGGCAGCGTGAGGAATCACCCTCCTCCGCGTCACCGTCTCCCGTTCCCCGCCCGTGCTCTTATCTTGAACGGCCGGCCGCGCGCAAATATACACTGCGGTGGGGTGCTACGGGCGGACGCAACCCGACCGCGGTCGCCTCACATCCGACAGGAGGCTGCATCGATGAGCTCTGCAGAAATGCTCAGCCGCGCATTGGACGGCGACATCGCCATGGCGCACGAACGCTTCGTCCGCGCCATGGAAGGGCGCCTGCCGAACTTGGCCCTGGAGTCCAAGGAACGCTACTTCGCGGTCCTCTCGGCGCTGGTCTCGAAGCTCGAGACGGGCGACAAGAGCCTGCGCGAGGTCCTCACCGAGATGATGGCGGAGGCAGCCGGACACCTGATGGCCGAGATGAGCGCGTCGCGCTGAGCCCGGGCGCTATCGCGTCACGGAGTCGGCGTGGCCGTGTCCACGGCGGTGGCCGTCGCCGGGATGTCTCCCGGGAAGAAGAGATCGCTGCCGCCGCAGGCAGTGATCCAGACGGCCACGCAGGCCAGGAGCAGCAGCGCCATGAACAGGCTGGTGAGGTTCTTGGCCGTCGTGTCATCCCGTTTCCCGTCGTTCTGACTCATTTCGCGTGCCTCGTGGGTGCCGCAGATCAGCGACCGAGAATGGCCACGACTTCCTGCTGCACGGCTTCTCCTCTCACAACCGCCTCGGCACCGTCAACATAGACGAGGCGCTGTCAATCTCCGTGGCACCCCCCTTCCCTCGCCGCGCCGGCTTGCCGTATACGGGACGAAGCCATGAAAGCCGCATTCGTCCCGCGCCTGGTGAACCCGCCGTTCGGTGACCCCGGCCTGTACGTAGCTCTCCGCTACCAGGGCCGGGCCATGCTCTTCGATCTGGGGCGCATCGACCGCCAACCCGCCGCGGCCTTGCTGAAGGTCCAGCAGGTCTTCGTCTCGCACACCCACATGGACCATTTCATCGGCTTCGACCATCTCCTGCGCATCTTTCTGGCGCGCGACTGCCGGCTGGAGATCTACGGTCCGCCGGGCATCATCCGGAACGTGTGTGGAAAGCTCGCCGGCTACACCTGGAACCTGGTCGACAGCTACCCGTTCGTGCTGATCGTTCACGAGGTGGGACGGGAACGCATCGACACGATACGGCTGCCGGCCCGCACGGCCTTTTCACCGGAGCAGGGCGAGAGCCGGCCGTTCGACGGGACTCTCTACGAGACCGCCGAGTGCACGGTCACCGCGGCCCACCTCGACCACCGCATTCCCTGCCTCGGCTTCGCGCTGACCGAGAAGACGCGGCTCAACGTGCGCCCGGAGCGCCTGGCCGAGACGGGCATTCCCGCCGGGCGTTGGCTCAATCAGCTCAAGGAGGCGGTGCGCAACGGCCTGCCCGGCGACACGCCGATCCTCGCCGAGTGGCGCGAGGACGGCAAGCCGCGATCAGCGACCTCGACGGTCGAGCGCCTGCGCGAGCAACTCCTCGTCGAGACGTCCGGCCAGAAGCTCGCCTACGTCGTCGACACCCTCTTCAACCACCACAACCTCCAGCGGATCACCGAGCTGGTGCGCGGCGCCGACGTGTTCTACTGCGAGTCGCTGTTCCTCGATGCGGACCGCGACCAGGCGACCAAGCGCTACCACCTGACGGCGCGCCAGGCGGGCACGCTGGCCCGAGCGGCCGGTGTATCCCGGCTGGAGACCTTTCACTTCTCGTCGCGTTACGACCGCGATCCGGCGCCGTTGCGCGCCGAGGCACAGGCGGCGTTTCGCGGCGAGCTGGCGCCGGATGACCCTTTCTGACGAGATGCGCGCCTTCGTCGACGGCCATCGGATCGGCCACCTGGCGACGGCCGACGCGGGTGGCGCGCCGCACGTCGTGCCGCTCTGCTACGCACGCATCGACGACTCGATCTACTTCGTGGCGGACGACAAGCCGAAGCGCCGCGGTCCGCGCGCCCTGAAGCGACTCGCCAACATCGCCGAGAACCCGCGCGTGGCGCTGGTCATCGACGACTACGACGACGATTGGAGCCGCCTTGCCTTCCTCCTGCTCCACCTCGACGCGCTCATCGTCTCCGACGCGGCGGAGTACGCGGTCGCTCTCGACCACCTGCGCCGGCGCTATCCCCAGTACCGGGGAATGAAGCTCGCCATCGACACCCACCCCATGGTGAGGCTGACGCCGCGCGTCTGCCACCTGTGGCGCGCCACCGCCTGAAGCCGAACTCAGGTCTGGCCTGACGTCAGCGCACGCAGAGCCGTCGCAGCGGCGCGGCACAGAGAAGCGTCCTCGCTGTCGAGGGCCCGTCGGAGCGCGGCCAGGACCTCGGGCGATCCATCTCCCATTTTTCCGAGCGTGCCCGCCGCGGCGCGCCGCACGCGCTCGTCGCCATCGAACAGCAGCCGCGCGATGCGCGCGGAAGCCTCGCTCCGATCCCCGTGCAGGCGCGCCAGGGCGGAGAGGCCCGCCAGGCGGAGGTCCGTGTTCGCTTCCGCCAGCGCCCGCTCGGCCGCGGCGATGACGGCCGGATGGCGCGCCCCCGCGTCGCGCAGGCAGTAGAGCGCCATCTTGCGCTGCACGTCGTTCCCCGAGCTCGCGGCGTCGAGAAGGCGCGGCAGCGCGAACTCGCGGTCCGCGCCTGCCGAACGAACCAGCAGGTCGGCCGCCGCCCAGCGCAGGTCGCCATCGGCGACGCCGAGCGCCTCGACGAGCGTCTCCAGAGCACCGGCCGGCACTTTGCCGCCGAGAGACAAGGCGTAGGTCGCCCCCCAGCGCAGGCGCCATTCGGCGCTGGAGAGAGCGTCGTGCAGCAGCCGGTCGAGCGGCAGGCCGCGCTCGATCAGCGCCGCGAAGCATTCGGCGGCGCGCCGCTGAACCGGCTTGCGCTCGTCGGCCAGGCACGCGAGCAGCGCCGCCATCTCGTCTTCCGAGGGCGGCGTGCGGCGCTCCGCCAGCTCCTTCATCGCCTGGACGCGGGCTACGGCCAATTCACCGCGTAGGTCAGAGCCTTCGTTCACGTCTTCACCGCCGCCAGGATCGACTCGGCAAACGCCGTCCGCGGTCCGGTTCCGAGCACGAAGCTCCCCGGCCGGCGAAAGACGTCCTCGACCACGGCGCCGATGGCCTCGGCATCGCAACGGCACCCGCGCAGTCGGCCCTCGAGCTCGACCAGCGCCGGCGAGCTGGCGATGAAGTCGCCGGCGAAGACGACGTCCGCGATTGCCGCATCCGGCTCCGCGCGCCAGTGCGCTTCGAGGACGCCCAATTGGATCCAGGCGACGCCGTGGCGGTTCAGCTCCCCGCGCCGCCGCGCCTGGATCCAGGTGGCAAACGAACACTCTCCGCGAGCGGCGCTCTGCACCGCCCGGCGCTCCCCGGCCGTGAGGTCGCGCCGCCGCAGCGGCAGGGAGAAGGCCTCCGCGTACCCGCGCTCGAGCAGCTCGGCCACGCGGTCGAGGCCGAGCGCCCCCTGCACTCGCTCCGCCAGGCACGTCACGGTCTTGGGATCATGCGCCTGCGCCGAGAGCGTTCCCTTCCGGTCCACGGCATCGACGAAGGCGGACGAGATCGAGAAATCTCGCCCGTCGGCGACGACCACCTCGAACAGTGCCGTGCCGTTCGAGTCCGTCTCGAGCGAAATGGCCGCCAGCATCCGCCCACCCACCGTCACGACGTCGCGACCCGGATAGAAGGCGTCGACCCGAACCGAACGACATCCCTGCAGAAGACCCCGCACGCAGCGATTCAACGCCTGCTCGGGAGTGAGGGCCAGCGGATCGTCGCTCACCAGGGCGGAGCGATGCGGTAGCACCAGAGAGAATCCGGCGAACCCCTCTCCCGCTGGCCACACGCGCCCGCCGCCGTGGCGCCGGGCCAGGCGCACCGGGTCGTCTGCGCCGCTCTCCGGAGCGAGGTGATACCTGCCGAGCGAGATCGCGTCACCGACCAGATCGTAGACGTGGAGGACGGCCTCTCGTTCCCGAACGTGGACCACTTCCATCAGGTGGCGGTCCGTGGCAGCAGCGAGAGTCGGATCGAGGCCGGGCTGGACGACGAGGTCCAACGAACGTATCGGCACGTCGGGCTTCTACCACCCGGTCGCGGCGCGTACCAGGCGCCAGGCCGAGGCCGCCCCACTGGAACTCCCGACTCGACCCGGTATAGAGAACTCGTGGTGGAAAGGGCCGACCCGATGATGTCGCGGTGGTGGAAGTGCGTGCCGGCTCCTCGTCCTCCTGGCGGCGGTCGAGAGTGGGTGCGCCCTCCCCGTTTGGCTGGGCGGCGCGGACTCGGACGCTATCGAGAAGGCCTCGATCACGACCGCCGAGGTGAACCCGCCGGTGATCGTCAGCGCGATTCCCGTTTACCGCCTCGTCCTGTCGCCCCATCTCGCCAACGCTCCATCCCGGCTTCTCGTCCTGCACGCCCGCCTCGAAGCCTTGAACGACGAGACTCTGCGCCTGAGCCCCGGGGACGTAACGCTGACGCTGCCCGACGGCTCGCCGGGAAAGGTGTTGGATCCCCCGCGCGCCATCGAGCTGCTGCGGCGCACCGATATCGGCGCCGCCGACCTCTCCTACGTCGGGCAGCGAAACGCACCCGGCCCGGCGGGGCTGCCGCAAGCGGCGAAGCCGGCAATCAAGGAAGAGGTCGCGACCAATCTCCTCTACGCTGGAGATTTCAACGACCGGCAGCCCATCGACGGCTACCTGGTGGTGGACACCGAAACGCCGCTCGCCAGTCTCGATGGTGTCGTGCTCGAGATCGTCGCCAGTCGGGTCGACGACACCACCGGTCTCCGCTACACGTATCGCTTCACCCATCCGGCAGTCGCCGGCGAAGCGCCTTGAAAGGTCATCCATGAACCGCATCGAATGGCTCGAATGCGAGCTGCACCGAGCCTTCTCCCCCGAGCACCTCGAGATCGAGGACGAGAGTGCCAAGCACGCCGGGCACGCCGGTGCCGCCGGCGGCGGCGGACACTACCGCGTGCTGATCGTGTCCAAGCTCTTCGAGGGGCACGCTCTCCTGGCCAGACAACGCCAGGTGTACGCAGCGCTCGGGGACGCCGTGGGCTCCACGGTGCACGCCCTCGCCCTGCGCACCCTGACTCCGGACGAATGGAACCGGCGGCTCGATCCTCCCCCTTCATGATCGAGCCCCGCGACGGCTTCGTTCGCGCCAACGGCCTGCGGCTCCACTATCTCGAGTGGGGCGACCCGGAACGGCCGACTCTCCTTCTGCTGCACGGCGGGTCGGCACATGCGCACTGGTGGGATTTCTTTTCCCAGGAGCTCTGCGACCGGTATCGACTGGTGGCGCTCGACCTGCGAGGCCACGGCGACAGCGAACGGCCGATTTCAGCGGACTACTCGATGCAGACGTTGGCCGCCGACGTGAGCGCCTTCGCCGAGGCGCTCGGGCTCGGCCAGCTGTCGGTGTGCGGACATTCTCTCGGCGCGCTCGTCGCGTTGCGCTACGCCGACGGCGCGGCCGGGCTCGGCGCTCTGGTGATGATCGACAGCAGGCTCGGCATCGGCAGACGCAGCGCCCGGTTGCTGGACGCCCTCGGGAGGTTCCCGGCGCCCGTCTACACCGACGCCGAGGACGCCGTGCGCCGCTTCCGCCTGCTTCCGGCCGCCACCTGCGCCGCGCCGCACGTGCTGGAGCGAATGGCTCACTTCGGCGCCTGCCGGCGCGAGGACGGCTCGTGGACCTTGAAGTTCGATCGGCGCTCACTCGTCGACACTCGTCCCTGCGATCTCTCCGCCGTCCTCGCACAGATTCGCCGCCCGATTCTCGTCGTGCGCGGCGCGCTGAGCGAGATCGTGCCGGCCGTCGCCCTCGCCGAGTTCCGTCGCTGCGCCGCGCATGTCTCGCTTCTCGAGATTGCCGAGGCGCACCACCACGTGATGCTCGATCAACCGGTGGCACTGGCGCGGGCCGTCGGCGACTTTCTGTCCTCCGCCCTCGGCCCCGTCGCGGCGTGATCCGAGTCCCGGGGACAGCGTCAGAAGAACGGTGCTGCACAGCGCGCTTGCCGCCTCGAGGGGTGGAGTGTAAGCATCCACGGGTTCATGGGCCACCGTAGCGACTTCCTGGACATCCGCGGGGTGCGTACTCACCTCCTGCAGGGAGGTCGCGGCCGACCGCTGCTCGTCCTTCACCCGGAGTTCGGCGCCGATCTCTGGTCTCCCTATCACGATCGGCTTGCCGCGTGCTTCCGCGTCCTGGCGCCGGACCACCCCGGCTTCGGCAAGAGCGAGCGGCCGGACTGGCTCGACGGTGTCGACGATCTGGTCTTCCACTACCTGGACATGCTCGATCGGCTCGAGCTCGACCGCGTGTCGATCGTCGGGACATCGCTCGGCGGCTGGATCGCGGCGGCCCTGGCCGTCGCCCACCCCGAGCGAATCGAACGCCTGGTACTCGCCGCCCCGGCCGGCATCCGGGTCGAGGGCGCCGCGCGCTACGACCTCTTCGCCAGCCCGATCGAGGAGACGCTGGGCCGTCTCTTTCACGACCAGACGCGAGCGGCGCAGATCGTTCCCGTCGAGCACGGACCCGAAGTACTGGTGCGAGCCTACCGCGAGTTCACGACGCTGGCGCGCCTGACATGGAATCCGTACTTCTACGATCCCAAGCTCCAGCAGCGACTGCCGCGAGTGACGGCGCCGACCCTGATCGTGTGGGGCGAGAACGACGAGGTCCTGCCGCCGCAGCACGGCGAGGTGTTCGCGGCGCTTCTTCCGTATGCGAGCTTGAAGCTGCTCCCCGCCTGTGGGCACCTGGTTCCGCTCGAGCAGGGCGAGGTATTCAGCCGTCTGGCGATCGAGTTTCTGAAGGCATGATCGCAATGGAGTTCTACTACTTCCACCTCATGCCCTGGCCCCATCTTCCCGCCGACTTCGATCGCGCCTGCCCCTCGGCCTGGGTCACCCTCTCCAACCGGGTGTACGATCCGAAGCGGGGGTACCGCCTGTACAACGAGTACCTCGACGAGCTCGAGTACGCCGAGACGCTCGGATTCGATGGGCTGGGCGTGAACGAACACCACCAGAGCGCCTACGGCACCATGCCGTCGCCCAACCTCATGGCAGCCGCGCTGGCGCGCCGCACCAAGCGCGCCAAGCTGGCGGTGCTCGGCAACGCCATCGCCTTGCGCGAGCATCCCCTGCGCGTGGCCGAGGAGATCGCGATGCTCGACGTGCTGTCGGGCGGCCGCGTGATCTCCGGCTTTGTGCGCGGCATCGGCTGCGAGCACTTTTCCCTTGGCGTGAACCCGACCTACTCGCGCGAGCGTTTCTACGAGGCGCACGATCTGATCCTGCGCTCGTGGACCGAACCTGGCCCCTTCTGTTTCGAGGGCCGTCACTATCGGGTGAGATACGCCAACATCTGGCCGCGTCCCCTGCAGAGCCCGCACCCTCCGGTGTGGCTGCCGTCGCAGGGCAGCATCGAGACCATCCGCTTCGGCGCCGAGCACCGCTATCCGTTCGTCACCGTGTTCACGTCGTACGCGCAGGCGAAGCGCCTGCTCGACGAGTACAAGGCGCAGGCGCAGGCCTTCGGCTACGACGCGCCGCCGGGCCAGCTCGGCTTCGCCGTTCCGGTGTACGTCGCCGAGACGGATGCGCGCGCGCACCGCGAGGCGAAGGCCCACTTCCTCTGGCTGTTCAAGCGCGGCCTCAAGATCCCTCCCCAGTTCCTGGCGCCGCCCGGCTATCTCAGCGAGGACTCCCTGCTCAAGTTTCTCGCCGCCGGCCTACGGCCGCCTTCCGAGCTCGATTTCGAGGAGCTGGAGCGCGAGGGATACATCCTGCTCGGCAGCCCGGCCAGCGTGCGCGACCGCTTGAAGGAGATCGAAAAGGACCTCGGGATCGGGCTCTTCATCGGCGGCGGGCGCATCGGCGACATGTCGCACGCGAAAGCGACGCGCAGCGCCGAGCTGTTCGCCAGCGAGGTGATCCCCCACTTTCGGCGGCGCGGGCGATCCGCGAACAAGCGACCGGCCGCATCGCGGATCAAGTCGGACAAGTGAACGCATTCGTCGAAGAGCCGGCGCGCCGCACTCCGGTGCTCGCCACCACGCAGGTGCTCGTCGTCGGCGGCGGCTCGGCGGGCGTGGCCGCCGCCGTGGCGGCGGCGCGCAACGGCGCCGAGACCATGCTGGTGGAGCGTCACGGCTCGCTCGGTGGGCTCGCCACCGGCGGTCTGATCGTGCTTCTGCTGACGCTCGACGACGGAGAGGGGAACCAGGTGGTCGCCGGGCTCTGTCAGGAGGTAGTGGACCGCGTGCGCGCCCGGGGCGGGGCCTTTTTTCCGCCACGCGAAGAGTGGGGACGACCGGACGGCGATCTGGTCGAGAAGTACCGCCGCTGGGGGCTGGTGTGGGGATCGGGTCCGCACCGCGTGCGCTACTCCGTCGCCTACGACCCCGAGGAGTTCCGCTTCGCCCTGAACGAGATGGTCGAGTCGAGCGGCGTGCAGCTGCTTCTGCACGCCTGGGCCTGCGAGCCGCTGCGCGACGGCGACCGGCTCGCGGGAGTCGCCTTCCAGGGCAAGTCGGGTCGCTTCGCCGTGCTCGCCGACGTCGTCATCGACGCCAGCGGAGATGGAGACCTGTTCGCCGCGGCGGGCGTGCCGTTCGAGCTCGAGAAGGTCTTTCCCTGGCTCTGGTTTCGTATGGGCGGCGTCGACGCGGTGGACGAAGCCGTCGCGTCGGGCGGCTGG
The DNA here is from genome assembly GCA_963721115.1 of uncultured bacterium. GTDB lineage: Bacteria > Desulfobacterota > Binatia > HRBIN30 > CADEER01 > CAVRIA01. The sequence continues at coordinate 179,104 of CAVRIA010000004.1, read as the reverse complement.
TTCTTCCGCACCGTCGGCCACGGACAGGTCCTGTTCCCCTGGGGCGCCGCGGAACGCGTCGTCCGCAAGATCGACCCGACCGACCCGAGGGACCTCACGCTGGCCGAGCTCGAGTGCCGCAAGATGGTGATGAAGGAGATCGATCGCCTGCGCCGCGAGCTGCCGCAGTTTCGCCACGCGCACGTCTGCGACATCGCCACCCAGCTCGGCATCACCGAGAGCCGCCGGCTGCTCGGCGAGTACGTGCTGCGCCGCGAGGACATGGACAGGCCCTTCGACGACGCGATCGGCGTGACCGGCCATTGGACACGGTACGGAGCGCGCTACTGGATCCCGTACCGCTGCCTGCAGGCGCGAGAGATCGAGAACCTCCTGGTCGCCGGCCGCTGCATCTCGGCCGACCATCGCGCCCATCACGCCACCAAGGAGATTCCCGCCTGCATGGTGACAGGGGAAGCGGCGGGCACGGCCGCGGCCATGGCCGCGGGGGAAGGCGTCACGCCGAAACGGATCGAGGTCGGCGCCCTGCGGGAACGCCTGCGCCGGCGGGGAGCGATCCTCGCGCCGCCGAGGGAGAGCGGCGGACCGGGAAAGTCGCCGACGAGATGAAGCGGATCGAAACCAAGATTCGAATCGGCGATGCCGGTTTCCAGGAGAACCGGCGCCGCATGCATGACCTGATCGCCGAACTGCGCGAACGACTGGCGTGGGCGAGGGCCGGGGGGTCCGAGGAGTCGCGCCAGCGCCACGCCTCGCGCGGCAAGCTGCTGCCACGCGAACGCGTCGATTCCCTCCTCGACCCGGGTACGGCATTTCTCGAGCTGTCCCCGCTCGCCGCCTACGGGCTCTACGGCGGAGACGCTCCGGCAGCGGGAATCATCACCGGGATCGGAACGGTCCACGGTCGCCAAGTGGTGATCGTCGCCAACGACGCCACCGTCAAGGGCGGCACCTACTTCCCGATGACGGTGAAGAAGCACCTGCGGGCACAGGAGATCGCCCTCGAGAACCGATTGCCGTGCGTGTACCTCGTCGACTCCGGCGGCGCATTTCTCCCCCTGCAAGCCGAGATCTTCCCGGATCGCGAGCACTTCGGGCGCATCTTCTACAACCAGGCTCGCCTATCGGCACTGCGCGTTCCCCAGATCGCCGTCGTCATGGGCTCGTGCACGGCGGGAGGCGCCTATGTTCCGGCCATGTGCGACGAGAACGTCATCGTGCGCGGCACCGGTACGATCTTCCTCGGCGGCCCGCCGCTGGTGAAGGCCGCGACCGGAGAGGAGGTGACCGCAGAAGAGCTGGGCGGCGGAGACGTTCACGCCCGCATCTCCGGGGTGTCGGATCACCTCGCCGCGAACGACCGCGATGCCGTCGCCATCACCCGACGCATCCTGCAGACGCTCGGCGCCGAGCCGCGACCGGCCATCGCGACCCGTGGCGTCCGAGGATCCCGCCTACGATCCGTCCGAGCTGTACGGCATCGTCCCCTCCGACGCGCGCACGCCGTACGACATCCGCGAGGTCATCGCCCGCCTGGTGGACGGCAGCCGGCTGCAGGAGTTCAAGGCGCTCTACGGCACAACCCTGGTCACGGGTTTCGCCCGCATCCACGGCTATCCGGTCGGCATCGTCGCCAACAACGGGGTGCTCTTCTCCGAGTCGGCGCTCAAGGGCGCCCACTTCATCGAGCTCTGCTGCCAACGAAAGATCCCCCTCCTGTTTCTGCAGAACATCACCGGCTTCATGGTCGGAAAGCGCTACGAACAGGGCGGCATCGCCAAGGACGGGGCCAAAATGGTGCACGCGGTCGCCACCGCGGAAGTGCCGAAGATCACGGTCATCGTCGGAGCCTCCAACGGCGCCGGGAACTACGGCATGTGCGGGCGCGCCTATGGCCCGCGCCTCCTCTTCATGTGGCCGAACGGACGCATCTCGGTCATGGGGGGCGAACAGGCCGCGAGCACGCTGCTCACCGTGAAACTGCAGCAGCTCTCCACCCGCGGCGAGGCACTGTCGCCCGAGGAGCAGGAGCGCTTCACGGCACCGATCCGGCAAAAGTACGAAGACGAAGGCAGCCCCTACTACTCCACCGCGCGCCTGTGGGACGACGGCATCCTCGATCCGCTGGACACGCGCGACGCCCTGGGCCTAGGTTTGGCCGCAACGTTGAACACCCCCATCTCCGAAACGAAGGTGGGCGTGTATCGCATGTGAGATGTTCCGGAAGATCCTGATCGCAAACCGCGGAGAGATCGGCGTCCGTATCGCGCGGGCGTGCCGAGAGCTCGGCATCGTACCGGTGGCCGTCTATTCGGAGGCCGACCGCACGGCGCCACACGTGCGCGCCGCGGATCAGGCGGTGTGCATCGGGCCGGCGCCCAGCCGGGAGAGCTACCTCGACATCGACGCGATCGTCGCCGCCGCGCGAGAGACCGGTGCCGACGCCGTTCATCCAGGATACGGCTTCCTGGCCGAAAATGCCGCTTTCGCGCGGGCCGTGGGCGAAGCCGGCCTCACCTTCATCGGGCCCGCGCCGGATGCGATCGCGGCCATGGGCGACAAGACGCGGGCGCGCGACATCGTCTCGGCGGCCGGCGTACCGGTCGTCCCGGCCGTCCAGGAACCGCCGGCCGACCCGGACGAGCGGCTGGTCGCAGCGGAGCGGCTCGGCTTCCCTCTCCTCATCAAGGCCGCCGCGGGCGGCGGCGGCAAGGGCATGCGCATCGTGCGCGCCGCCGCCGAGTTTCCCGCCGCCTTTGCGGCGGCCGAACGCGAAGCGCGCTCGGCCTTCGGTGACGGGCGCCTGTTCCTCGAGCGCTACTTCGAACGGCCGCGCCACGTCGAGGTGCAGGTCCTGGCCGACGAGCACGGAAACATCGTGCATCTCGGCGAGCGCGAGTGCTCGATCCAGCGCCGCTACCAAAAGATCGTCGAGGAGGCCCCTTCCCCGGCCGTCACTCCGAACACCCGCGAGACGCTGACGGCAGCCGCCGTCGCGGCGGCGCGCAGCGTCGGATACACCAATGCGGGGACCGTCGAGTTCCTCTACACTGACGGCGGCGAGTTCCATTTTCTCGAGATGAACACGCGCCTTCAGGTCGAGCACCCGATCACCGAATGGGTCGCCGGCATCGACCTCGTACAGGCGCAGATCCGCATCGCGGCTGGCGAAGCCCTGTGGCTGCACCAAGAGGACGTCGCTCTACGCGGACACGCCATCGAGTGCCGCGTCTACGCCGAAGATCCCGCCCAGCACTTCCTACCCAGCCCCGGGCGTATCGCGTTCCTGCGCGAGCCGCAGGGACCGGGGGTGCGCGTCGATTCGGGAATCGTCGCCGACTACGACGTCCCGCTGCACTACGATCCGATGCTGGCCAAGCTGTCCGTCTGGGCAGGCGACCGCGACGCGGCGCGCCGGCGGATGATCGCCGCGCTGCGCGACTACGTCGTGCTCGGCGTCACCACCAGCATCCCGTTTCTCGCCGATCTCCTCGCCCATCCGCGCTTCGCCGACGGCGCGACACACACACACTTCATCGACGAGAACATGCCGGCATGGCAACCCGGCGCGGCGCACACCGACGCTGCCGCGGTGGCCGCGGCCCTGTACACGGCTCTGGCGCCTTCAACGGCAGCCCCATCGGACTCCCATTCGACGCACCAGCCGTCCCCTTGGCAACGCCTCGGCGCCTGGCGACTCGGCAACGGGGGAGATTCCGTCTGATGCACTTGACCTTCCGCCACCGCAACCGCCACCTGACCGCCGAGCTGCGCCGCAGCGAGGAGCGAGGCGTCTTTCACGCCGCGGTGGACGGACGCGTCTTCGAGGTCGAAGGCGCGCTCCTCGGCCCCTTTACCCTGCGGGTCGTCATCGACGGCCGGACGCACACGGCGCAGGTGGTGCGCGTCGGCGACGCGATTCACGTCTCGATCGCCGGCGAGGTGCACGTGTTCGCCCCGGGAACGGCCGCCGCGGCCGAAACTTCCGGCCCCACCCTCGCGTCACCCCAGATCACGTCACCGATGCCAGGCAAGGTCCTCCAGGTGTTGGTGCAGGAGGGGCAGAAGGTCGCCGCCGGCGACGGCTTGCTGATCCTCGAAGCGATGAAGATGGAGAATCGCATTGTCGCCGAGGCCGCGGCGGTCGTCCGCAAGGTCCACGTGAACGAAGGGGAGATGGTCGACGGTGGAGCCGTAATGATGGAGCTCGAGTACGAGGAGGAGGACGAGCCGGCGTAGCCGGACGGGTCCTTACAGCCGCTCGCCGACGGTCAGGCCAACGACTGCAGCAGCCTCCGCCGCCGTCACCTTCTTGCCGTTCGCGCGCACACGCCCGATGCGGATGGCGCCGCCCGCGGCACCGATCACCATTCCGGCCTCGCCGATGTCGGCGAGCACTCCAGGCGCGATGCCCGTTAGATCCACCTTCCGGGCATCGTAGAGGCGGATCTTGTTCGGGCCGCGCATAGCGAAGGCACCGGGTTGCGGGTCGCAGCCGCGGATGAGGTTGTAGACCTCGTCGACGGGAAGAGACCAGTTCACCTGGGCGTGCTCGTCGCGGCAGAGTGGATCGTATGTCGCCCGGCTCTCGTCCTGCTCGATGCGCGGCGCCCGAGCGGCAGCGATCAGGTCCACTGACTCCAGGACCACATCCACGCCGAGCGGGAACAGAGTGTTGTAGTAGAGCGACCCCGCGGTGTCGTCCGGGCCGATGGTGGCTTCCTTCTGCAGGAGGATCGGGCCCGTATCGATGCCCGCATCGGCCCAGAAGACGGTCACGCCGGTACGGGTCTCGCCGCGAATGATCTGCCAGGGGATTGCGGTGCCGCCCCGGTACCTGGGGAGAAGCGAGGGATGGAAGCAGATGCTCCCGTGCCGGGGCATGTCGATCACGGCCGGCGGAACGATCTGCGTCACGTAGGCCATGACTCCGAGCTCCGCGTCGAGGTCGGCCACCTCGCGCGCCGCCTCGGGCGCCTTCAGAGAACGATGTTGGAAGACCGGGATGTCGCACTCGAGAGCTCGCGCCTTCACGGGGTCGGGTTTGCCCCCCGCCGCGTCCGGCGGACAGTACACCGCCACGACCTGGTGGCCGCGCTCGCGCAGTCCGTCGAGAACCTGTTGGGCGAACGCCGCCTGGCCGATCAGGACGATTCTCATCCTTCCCCCACGAGAGCGGCGAGTGGCACGGCCAACCTCCCTGCCACACGGAGGGCCGCGTCCTCGTCGCGCAAGAGCCGATTGTTGATCTCGACCTCGAGATAGCGCAGCCGATGTCGCCGGCCGTGCCGGCGGGCGCTGAAGATGAGCCCGTCGAGCGCCGAGTACGGCTCGTTCATGCGCGTGGTGAATCCTTCCGCCGCGACGCCGCGTGCCAGCTCTTCGGCCAGGTCGGTGAAGTCGTCGAACAGAACGCCGACGTCGAAGGCGCGTTCACGCCCGTGCAGGGAGGGCGTGAAGGAGTGGACGCTCAACAGGAAGGCGGCTTCCCGCTTTTCGAGCTGGCGGTCGATGGCGTCGTGGTACGGATGATAGAAGTGCTCGAGACGGCGCTCGCGCTCGTCCGCGTCGATCGTAGCGTTGCCGGGAATGACGACACCGTGGCTCGTCTCGGGCATGAGATCGTGGTCGCGAAGGTCGCGATTGCAGTCGACGAGCAGGCGCGACACCGCGCTGAGCACCGCCGTCGCGTCGAGTAGCGCGCTCAGCTCTTCAGCCACGGCCGCCGCGCCGATGTCCCAGCCGATGTGGTCGACCACCTGCCCCCAGTCGAGTCCGAGGTTGTTGTACTCCGGCGGCATTTCCGCTGAAGCATGCTCGCAGGTGAGCAGGAGGCGCGACTTGCCGCGCCGGTTGCGCAGCGCGACGGGAGCCATCGCTTCAGGACTTCAGGTGCGCCTCGAAGAAGTGCCCCAGCCGTTCCCAGGCGTCCTTCGCGGCTTCGGCATCGTACGAGGACCGCGCATCGCAGAAGAAGCCGTGCCCGGCGCCGGGATAGACCTTCACCTCCGCGGGCTTGCCCAGATCCTGCAGGGTCTTCCGGATTCTCTCCACCTCTTCTTTGGGAATGAAGGAGTCCCGATCGCCGAAGAACAGGAGGGCCGGACAGGCGAGCCGTGGAGCCAGATCGAGCAGCCCCCCGATGCCGCCCCCGTAGAACGGCGCCGACGCCTTCAGCCCCGAGCATCGACACGCAGCTAGGAAGCTGATGCGGCCGCCCATGCAGAATCCGGTCACGCCGATACGGTCGGCGAGCACCGAGGCTTGGTTGCGCAGATACCCGATGACCGCGTCCATGTCGGCGACGATCTTGTCGTCCACCAGGCTGCTCATCAGGCGGATCGCCTCCGGCAGGTTGTCGTAGCCGGCGACTGCGCCGTTCTGGCGGTAGTACATGTCCGGCGCCAGGGTGACGTACCCTTGCTCGGCGATCCGCGTAGCGACGTTCTTGATGTGGTCGTTGAGGCCGAAGGCCTCCATGACGACGATGACGGCGGGAAACGTGCCGCCGCCCGCCGGGCGCGCCAGGAAGCTCGCCATCCTGCCGTCGACGGCGTCGATTTGCACCATGCTCGAGGTCGTTTCCATACGAAGGTCTCCACGACTTGGTTCGGCGACCATCGATAACGGAAGGGTCGGCACGATTGCAAGCCGCGCTCTCTGCAGCCCGGCAAAATCGGGTAATGAGCTTTTCCCGTTCTCCGGCCGGCCCCCAACCACTGCCTCGGCAGCCTCCGGAAGGACCGGCAAGGGGGCCATGGGTAGGGCAAAGGGAGTGCCAAATCCTCAAAATTACTAGTGAATTGGCCAACCAGGGGCGTGGTCCTGCGGCGCCCCGACGGCCCCGGCGGGAAAATGCCCGCCATCCGCGAAGCTTGTCCCCGGAGTTGACAGGCCCCCGCCGGCTCGTCTAATTAAAACGCCTTTTTTAGCCCAACCGGGAGGCTCGCGGTGCGTCGCGAAAAGACGAATTACATCATCCAATCCGTTTCCCACGCGCTCGATGTGTTGGAGCAGTTCGCGGGCGACCAGGACGAGCTCGGGGTAACCGAGCTCAGCAAGCGGCTCAAGCTGCACAAGAACAACGTCTTCCGTTTGCTCGCCACACTGGAATCGCGCGGGTATATCGAGCAGAACAAGGCGACGGAAAACTACCGGCTCGGTGTTCGCTGCCTGCAGCTCGGGCAGATCTATCTGAACCAGTTGGGCCTGCTGCGCCAGGCGCATCCCATCATCGACACGCTGGCGCGCCAGGCGCACGAGACCGCCTTCGTCGCGGTGCTTCGCAAGGCCGCGGTGGTTCCCCTGGATGCCGTGGAGGCCGACCAGCCGGTCCGACTCACGTCGCGCATCGGCGAGGCGCTGCCGCTGCACTGCACGGCGGCGGGAAAGGTCCAGCTGGCCTTCATCTCCGACGCCGATCTCCGCGAAGCCCTGCTGGAAGGCCTGCCGCGCTTCACCGAGCGGACCATCGTCGATCGCCAGGCCCTGATGCAGCAGCTGCGCACCATCTCCGAGCGCGGCTTCTCCGTCGAGCTCGGCGAGCACATTCCCGAAGTCAACTCGATTGCCGTGCCCATCCGCGACTACACGCGCAACGTCGTCGGCAGCCTGGCGGTTTCCGGGCCGGCGCACCGCATGACCGACGAGCGCATCGAGCGGGAAATCGCGCCGCTGATGCAGAAGGCGGGCAACGACCTGTCGAGCCGTCTCGGCTACGAGAGTTGACCGCCGACCCGCGCCGTCCCCACACCGACGTCCGCTAATCGGGCAGTCGATTCCTGTTTCGCATTCCTAATACTGGGATTAGCCCAATAGCACCGAGTCATCTTGACGCTCGCGAGCACAGCGTGGTAGCGATTGTCGTTCCACAATCACGCCTAGGAGGACTCTCGTGAAAATTTTGGTTGCCGCGAAGCGGGTGCCCGACCCGAACGCCACGATCAAGGTCCGGCCCGACGGAAGCGGGATCGTGACCGACAACGTGAAGTACGTCGTCAATCCGTTCTGCGAGATCGCGATCGAGGAAGCACTGCGCATCAAGGAAAAGGGGGGCGGCGCCGAGGTGGTGCTGGCCAGCATCGGCGCCAAGGTCTGCTCCGAGCAGCTCCGCACCGGGCTGGCGATGGGAGCGGACCGGGCGATCCTCGTGCTGACCGATGACGAGATCGAGCCGTTGGCCGTGGCCAGGGTGCTGAAGAAGCTCGTCGAGACCGAGAGCCCCGACCTAGTCCTTCTGGGCAAGCAGGCCATCGACGACGACTCAAACGTCGTCGGCCAAATGCTGGCGGAGATGCTCGGGTGGGGACAGGCGACCTTTGCCTCCGAGGTCAAACTAGCCGAGGACAAGAAGTCGGCCGTGGTGACCCGAGAGGTCGACGGCGGCTTGGAAGACGTCGAGATCCAGCTGCCGGGCGTCATCACCGCAGACCTGCGTCTGAACGAGCCCCGCTACGCGTCGCTCCCCGGCATCATGAAGGCGCGCAAGAAGGAGCTGAAGGAGATTCCGCTGGCCGACCTCGGCATCGACGCCACCCCCAAGGTCAAGATCCTCAAGCTCGATCCGCCGTCGAAGCGCGAAGCGGGCAAGAAGGTCGAGAGCGTGCAGGAACTCGTCCAGCTCCTGCACGCCGAAGCCAAGGTCATCTGAGGCACGTCTCAGAAACCAAGGGAGTGGATTCATGGGTAACGTTCTGGTTTTCGCGGAGCATCAGCACAAGAAGTTCTCCAAGACGGCCCTGGTCGCCGTCCAGGCCGGCCTCGATCTGGCGGCGAAGAGCGGCGGCGAGTGCCATGCGGCCGTACTCGGGACCGGGATCGAGGATCTGGCCGGCGAGATCGCCCAGTACGGCGTGAAGAAAGTCTACGCGGTCGAGGATCCAGGTCTCGAACACTATGTGGCGGACGCCTACGCTCAGGCGCTGGCCGACATCGCCCAGCAGAAGGGCTGCGATGCCGTCGTCGCCACGGCCAGCGCGGTCGGCAAGGACTTTCTGCCGCGCGTTGCCGTTCGCTTGGACGCCGGCATGGCGAGCGACATCACCGGAATCAACGACGACGGCACCTTCTCGCGGTCGATGTATGCCGGCAACGCCATCGCTACGATCAAGATCGAGAGCGCTCACAAGGTGGTATCGGTTCGCGCCACGGCTTTCGACGCGGCGGCAAAGAGCGGCAAGGCCGATGTCGAGAAGGTCGCGCCGAAGATCGACGCCGGGGCGCTGAAGATGAAGTTCGTCTCCTTCAACGAAACCAAATCCGATCGCCCGGTCCTGACCGAGGCGCGAATCGTCGTCTCCGGCGGACGAGGCCTCAAAAATGGCGAGAACTTCACGACCGTGCTGGAACCGCTCGTCGACGCCATGGGAGCGGCGATGGGAGCCAGCCGTGCCGCGGTCGATGCCGGCTTCGTTCCCAACGACCTGCAGGTCGGCCAGACCGGCAAGGTGGTCGCCCCTGAGCTCTACATCGCCGTGGGCATCTCGGGTGCCATTCAGCACCTGGCCGGCATGAAGGACTCCAAGGTAATCGTCGCGATCAACAAGGACGCAGAGGCGCCGATCTTCCAGGTGGCCGACTACGGTCTCGTGGCCGACCTCTTCAAGGCCGTTCCGGAGATGAAGGAAGAGGTCGAGAAGCTCAAACACTCCTGACGTTCGACCACCCAGTCAATCCTCTCGAACGAAAAGAGGGGCACCGCCCGCCGGCTGTGCCCCTCTTTTGCACCCAACGCCGACTCGATTACTTGATCGAGCTGGCGACGATCTCCATCACGTCCAGGGCGGGGAGCTCGCTTTCCTCCTTGCCCTTCGCCTTGAGGCCGTCGTCCACCATCGTCATGCAGAACGGACAGGCCACGGCGACGACGTCGGGATTGGTCTCCAGCGCCTGTTCGACGCGGCGGATGTTCACCCGCTTGTCGGGGTCTTCCTCCATCCACATGCGACCACCGCCCGCCCCGCAGCACATGCCGAAGTTGCGGCTGCGCTCCATCTCGCGGAGGTCCACCCCCGGGATCATCTGCAGGATGTTGCGCGGGGCATCGTAGACCCCGTTGTAGCGACCGAGGTAGCAGGAGTCGTGGTAGGTAACGGCCTTCCGCTGACCGAGCTCAAACTCGATCTTGCCCTCGCTGATGAGCCGTTCGACCAGCTCGGTGGCGTGGACGACCTCGTAGTCGCCGCCGAATTGCGGGTAGTCGTTCTTGAAGGTGTTGAAGCAGTGGGGACAGTTGGTGATGATCTTTCGCACCTTGTAGTTCCCCAGCACCTCTACCGCCATCTGCGCCATGCTCTGGAAGAGGTACTCGTTGCCGATCCGCCGCGCCGTCTCCCCGTTGCAGGGCTCCTCGACCCCGAGGATGGCGAAATCCACGCCCGCTTTCTTGAGCATCCGCGTCAACGCCTGCGTCGTCTTCTTGTTGCGATCGTCGAACGAGCCGGCGCAGCCGACGAAGTAGAGGTATTCGGCATCGGGCTTCTCGGCCATGGTCGGGACGTCGAGACCGTCGGCCCAGTCCCCCCGCGTGCTCGCGTCGATGCCCCACGGGTTGCCCTGTGTCTCCATCGACTTGAACGTGCGAGTGAGCTCAGCCGGGAAGCGCGCCTCCTCCTGCACCAGATGGCGCCGCATGTCGACGATCTTGTCGACGTACTCGATGAGAACCGGACAGGCCTCTTCACAGGCGCGGCAACTCGTACAGGCCCAAAGCACCTCGTCGAGGATGAGGCGGTCGCCGACGACGTTCTCCCCCACCGTCACCGGCTCGGTCGCCTCGCCGTTGCCTTTGGCCGCCGGCGAGTCGAGGACATCGTCCTCGTGCTCGTAGAGGTAGTCGCGCAAGTTCAGCAAGAGCTGGCGCGGCGCGAGCATCTTGCCGCTGTACGTCGCGGGGCAGTGCGAGGAGCAGCGACCGCACTCCGTGCACGAATACATGTCCAGCACCTGCTTCCAGGTGAACTGGTTGATGTACGAGGTTCCGAAGGTGCTGGCGTTCTCGAGGTCCTGCTTGCTGAGCGACCCGGCCGGCTCGAGCTTCTTGAAGAAGACGTTGGGAATCGAGGTGATGATGTGGAAGTGCTTCGAGATCGGCAACACGTTCATGAACACCAGGATGACACAGTTGTGCACCCACCATCCCAGGTCACTGGCGAAGGCGGCCAAGCCGGCGCCGCCGATGGCGGCCAAGCCGGCGCCGACCAGGGCACTCAGTGGCTGCCATGCCCTCTCGCGCGCAATCGCCTCTGTGTGCTCCCCGGCGTAGAGGTGTCCACCATCATAGAGAAACCCGCAGATCATGATCAGTGCAATGAAAGTCAGAATCAGCAGCGCCTCGCCGTGTGATTGGCCCCGCAGCCGCTCCTCGGAGGGAGCGAAGCCAAACAGGCGGGGCGGGTGCGAAACCATCCACCGGTAGATCGCCATGCCCACCGCGCCGAGCACGACGAGTTGGATGAGGTCCTTCAGAAGCAGGTAGGGACCGCCCAGCATACCGACCGAAAGCAGGGGCAGATGGAAGCCGGGTACGAAGCCGCGCGCGAACATCTGGATCACCTGGATTGCCAGGATGGTGAACCCCCAGAAGATGAAGAAGTGCATCCAGCCGGCCCATCGGTCGTTCGGCGGCTGTCGCGGGCTGACGAACTTGCGCTGACCGAACGCGTAGACCAGAACCGCCTTGACGCGCTCGGGTATACGGTCGAAGCGGTCGACCGGAGCCGCCTTGGTCAGGACCGTGAACCGACGGTAGAGAGTCCGCGCCAAAAAACCGAACGCGACCACAATCAGCAGGGAGAATATTAGAGTGCTCATATGGAGGACCCCCGATTCGAGGTGGGTTGCTTATTTCGCCCGAGTCCTAAAAGAAATGGTGTACCATTGCAAGGCACTCTCCCGGAGCGTACGTGCGCGCCAGCGGCACTCCCATAACTTGAGTTTTCGACCGGTGCGTAATAGGTCGGGCGCGGTAAGGAACGACAGGAGATCCCATGGGCAAGAACGGAAACATCGACAAGGCGTTCCAGGAATGGGAACAGAAGGTGCTCAACAAGGCGATCGCCCGAACGCCCGAGCGCCGTCCCGGCTTCGAAACCACCTCCGGTATCGAGGTCAAGCGCTGTTACACGCCGGAGGACCGGCGCGAGGAGTCCTACGTCGACTCGATCGGCTTCCCGGGGCAATTGCCCTTCACCCGCGGCGTGCAGCCGACGATGTACCGCGGGCGCCTGTGGACCATGCGCCAGTACGCGGGCTTCGGCACGGCGGAGGAATCCAACAAGCGCTATCGATTCCTGCTCGAGCAGGGACAAACGGGACTGAGCGTCGCCTTCGACCTGCCGACGCAAATGGGCCGTGACTCGGACCATCTTCTCGCCGCAGGGGAGGTCGGGCGGGTCGGCGTCGCCATCGACTCGCTGGCCGACATGGAGATCCTGTTGGACTCGATTCCGCTCAACAAGGTGACCACGTCGATGACGATCAACGCCACGGCCTCGATTCTACTCGCTCTCTACATCGTGGTCGCAGAGAAGCAGGGCGTTCCATGGAGTAAAGTCGGCGGAACCATCCAGAACGACATTCTCAAGGAATACATCGCGCGCGGAACGTACATCTACCCGCCCGCCGGATCGATGCGCATCATCACCGACATCTTCGCCTTCTGCGCGCAGGAAGTTCCGAACTGGAACACGATCTCCATCTCCGGCTACCACATCCGCGAAGCGGGCTCGACCGCCGCCCAGGAGATCGCCTTCACGCTCGCGGACGGCATTGCATACGTCGAAGCGGCTCTTCGGGCCGGTCTCGACGTCGACCGGTTCGCGACCCGTCTGTCCTTCTTCTTCAACGTGCACAACAGCTTCTTCGAGGAGGTGGCCAAGTTTCGCGCGGCGCGGCGACTGTGGGCGCGTATCATGTCCGAGCGCTTCCACGCCACGGACCCGCGCTCGATGATGTTGCGCACGCACGCCCAAACGGCCGGCTCGTCCCTCACCGCACAGCAGATCGACAACAACGTGGTGCGCGTCACGCTCCAAGCTCTCGCCGCCGTGCTCGGCGGCACGCAATCGCTGCACACGAACTCCAGAGACGAAGCCTTGGCCTTGCCGACCGAGCCGGCGGTCCGACTGGCGCTGCGAACCCAGCAGATCATCGCCTCCGAGTCCGACGTCGCCGACACGATCGATCCGCTGGCCGGATCTTACTTCGTCGAAACGTTGACGGACGAGCTCGAAGAGAAGGCGGCTTCCTATCTAGAGGCCATCGACAAGATCGGCGGCGCCGTACGCGCCATCGAGATCGGGTACCAGCAGCGCGAAATCCACAACGCCGCCTACCGCTACCAGCAAGAGATCGAGACCAAAGAGCGCATCATCGTCGGCGTCAACGACTTCGTTCTCGACGATGAGCAACCTCCCGAACTGCTGCACATCGATCCCGTCCTCGAGGAACAACAGAAGAGGAAGGTGGCCGGGGTGCGCAACGAGCGCAATCAAGAAGCCGCCCGCCGCGCTCTGGAACGCGTCGAGACGACGGCGCGGGACGGCGGTAACCTGATGCCGGTGATCGTCGATGCGGTCCGGGCCTACGCCACACTGGGCGAGATCTCGGACGCCATGCGCCGCGTCTTCGGCGAGTATCAGCCGGCCGTCACTCTGTAGGCCGTCCCTGGGCACGGCGCGACGCCCCCATATGCGCAGCTTGATCGCCTCGAGCACCGCCGTCCTGCTGGTCGCCGGCGCGGCGTTCGCTTCCACCGCGTCACGGCGAACGCCGGTCGTCGATGCCGTGGAGCGCGTCGGCCCTGCCGTCGTCAACGTCTCCACCACCCAGATCGTCGAGCGGCAGCTGGCGCCGTCCCCCATGTGGCAGGACCCGTTCTTCGACGAGTTCTTCCACGACTTCTTCGAGCCCAGACGACAGCGCTTCACGCAATCCAGCCTGGGCTCCGGCATCCTCATTCGAAAAGACGGCTATGTCCTCACCAACCAGCACGTCGTGCTGCGGGCCTCCAAAATCACCATCACATTGGCGGACGAACGCGAGTTCGACGCCCAATTGGTCGGCTCCGACGCCGACTCCGATCTGGCCGTGCTGAAGCTGAAGGCCGACAGCCCCCTGCCCGCGATCGAAATGGGACGTTCCGACGACCTCATGATCGGAGAGACCGTGATCGCAATCGGCAACCCGTTCGGCCTCTCCCACACCGTGACCACCGGCGTCGTGAGCGCCGTCGGCCGATCCGTCCGAGCCCAGGATCAGGTCTTCTACGATCTGATCCAGACGGACGCGTCGATCAACCCCGGCAACTCCGGCGGCCCGCTTCTCAACATTCGCGGCGAGCTCATCGGCATCAACAGCGCCATCTATCAGAACGCTCAGGGTATCGGCTTTGCCATCCCCATCGATCGGGCCCGCCGCGTCGTCGGCGACCTCATCACCTACGGCGAGGTTCAGCCGGCATGGGTCGGGATCTCGGTACAGGCCCTGACGCCTGCCCTGGCACGTCATTTCAGCTCTTCGTCACGCGCCGCCGTCCTGGTCACGGAGGTGGAGAGCGACAGCCCGGCCCAGAGCGCCGGTATCGAACGCGAGGATCTCATTCTCTCCGTCAACGACCGTCCGGTTCATTCTGCCGAGGAATGGGAGAGCCGGCTGCACGACACGCCGATCGGCTCCCCCCTGCACCTCTCGCTCCTGCGAGACGGCAGCTCCCGTGAAGTCACCGTCGTTGCACAGCACTTTCCTGGCGCGCGCGCCGATCAACTAACCTGGCGCCTCCTCGGTCTTCGGCTTGCCCCGCACGACAGCGCTCTTCGCGTCACCGCGGTGCGGCAGCAGAGCCCGGCCGACCGCGTCGGGATCAAGAAGGGCGACGTGATCTCCGCCCTCGCCGGCCGTCCGGTGAACAGCATGGAGGAGTTTCGCCTCCGCATGGTCAAGAACCGCCATGCACAGCGGGTTCTCGTCTCCGTGCTCCGCGGGACGCGGCTCTATCAAGTCCCGCTCCCTCTGGCCCGCTGAACTCCGCAACGCCGCACCCGTCCCGTCACTCACCGCACCTTCGACTCCCGACAGTCGCGGCTGTCGCCTGCGCCTTAGAGGACAGAAGGGACCTCTTCGCGGGCCTGGCGCGAGATTCCACTTTCCATCGCACCCGAGTCGGTGTCCTCTCGGGGCGATAATGACTCCCGGTAGTCCGACGGCCCCAGTCCCCCGGCAGAGCGCGCCGCTGGAAGCGGGCCCGCCAACATGCGCGCGGACCCGCCGTCGGGGCCTCTGCCCGGAGTCGCACCAAACACAGCCCAGAGCAAATCCGCATTGCACCATGAGGCGGTGAGCCAAAAAAAAGGGCCGGAGAGCAACAGCTCCCCGGCCCCTGGATTCGTTCCAGCAGCGAGCGCTTACGGCGCCGTGATCAGATCGACGCGGTCGCGGACGCCGGACTGGTGGATGTTGAACGCCGCGCTGCTTTCGACGCTGGTGAGGTCTACCTCGTCTTCGCGGTGAAACTCTTCCGCCACACCCAGGAATCCGTTCCCGTGGGTATCCGACCCATCGTCGACGGCGCGGATTCGAGTCTGACCGGTCAGAGTCCCCTGAACGTAAACGCTGAAGATCGAGCGCTTGTCGTTCGACGTCTGGGTGGTCGCTCCGAAAGGCCGATCCACGCCCAAGCCAATGTCGGTCAGGCCGATTTCCTTGAAGCAGGTCGTCTTGATGCTGGCAGAGAACCGCTGCTCGAACTCGTTGAAGACCAGGAGTTGCAGCGTCGTCTCGAACAGGGCGGCATCCTGCAGGTCGAAGTTTTCCGAACAGGGGACGAGAGTGATGTCCGTGCGCACGAAATCGTCTTCGATCGGCTCCTGAGCGTCCTCGAAGAAGTGATCGAGAATCAGGTAGCTCGGACAGGCGCTGTACTCCTCGCCCAGCCGCAACACGTTGTCCCCGTCGTTCGCACCTTCGACCGCCGGAATCCCGATCGCGTTGTAGGCGCGGGAGTCGAGCAGCTCACCCGACGCGGTGACGATCGTGGCCTCGCCCTTCAGGTCGTTGCGATCGACTGGCGCATTGTCCGGCCCGACCTGAAAGCACTTCAGCTCGCCGCGGAAGGGGTCTTCGCTGGCACCGGGGATGCTGCCCTCGTTCTGGCCGAGATCGGAGAGAGGCAGAAAGCGCTCGCCCGTGCTGAGATTCCAGCCGAGCGGCTGGTTCGGCGACATCGTGAACTCGAAGTCGATCTCCTGCCAGCCAGGGATGCACTGCCCGCCGATGCCGAAGGGCTGGCAGTCCGGGGACGCGTTGCAGACGGTCCCGGGACTATTGCTGCAGTGTCCGTTGGCGTTCACGTAGAAGCACCGGACCTTGATCGCCTCGTTCGAAGTGTTCGACAGCTGAATTTCGGTATCGACACCACTAGCAGAGTCAAAGACCAGCTTCGGGTAGACCACGAGGCCGGCCGATCTGTCCGAAGCCACCTCTGCGGAAGCCGTGGACGCCAAGAGAGAAACTCCTCCCAGAACGGCGCACACACCCGCGAGAAAAGGATTCCGCTTCACCGTACGCATTGCCCTTCTCCTTTCAGCTTTAAGGGAGAACCCAGCCACTGCCTTTTCCTCGTTCCCGCCCGCGGTCTCAGTGTTCCGGCAGCGTGATCATGTCGACGATCGCGCCTTCTGTCCCGGTCAGGTGGTCGCCCACCATGTGCAGGTTGAGGGCAGAGCGCGTCACACGAGAAGTGCTGTCCGCGCGAAGCACACCGGCGACACCGATGACGGCACCGCCGTCCTTGTTCGGAATGATGCGGGTCTGCGCGTAGGTGGTCCCCACGATTCCTCGGGAGAACTGGGAGTTCTCCGGGTTGTTCGGGCTGGTCACCTCGTACAAGAAGAAGTCGCTCCAGCAATCCACTGTCGTGCTGGTGGTCAGGAGCTGCTCGAACTCGTTGTAGACGCGAAACTGTACCGTAACTTGGGCAGGGATCGAATTCTCGAAGTCCTGCGTGCACGGAACAAGAGTGAGGTCCGTAAGGGTCGCACTGCGCAGGGCCAAGTCTCCGGCACCATCGAGGATGCGTGGTCCGTTCGCGCAGGTTCCGCCCGAATCGCCGCAGTCCGCATCCTCTTCGCACGGTGCGGAGCTCGACCGAGCAGAGGCCGCCCATGCCGGCGGCGAGAATGACGGGATCGGTCGAACCCTCGGTGATGTGGTTCAAAAGGAGCTGGTCGGGGCAGGCATTGTACTGGCCGACGGGATCTTGCAAACCATACGGCTGGTCGAGGCGTAACTGGTTGCCGGTCTGGCCGACGAGATCGGTACCTTCGAATCCAATGGCGTTGTACTTCGAGACGTCCTCGCCGATCTTGATCGTCGCCTCGCCCTTTAAGTGGTTGCCGCCGATCGGGCTGTCAGAGACGTCGACCTCCACGCACTTGAGCTCGCCTTCGAAGTTGTCCGGAACCGGCGGCACGGCGCCCGGATCGATACCCGCGTTGGCGCACAGCCAAGGCTGGATCTGCCCGCTCACGATGCACTGATCGGTCGGATCGACGAAGCGGCCCGTGCTCACCTGCCAATGCGTCGGCTGCTGCTTGGTGAGCCAAATGCTGAAGTCCGTCACCTGCCAGAGAGGGAGCGCCGGTGAAGGGGTTCGGCGCCGCATTTACGTAGAAGCAGCGCGCGTGGACCATGCTGTTCGACGTGTTCGCGATCTGAATGAGGGTGTCGGCATCGCCATTGGCGAGAACCTTAGGGAAAGCGAGGATCGATGCTCCCCTCTCCGTTGTGACGTCCGCGTGGGCGCTGACCGCGAGCAATCCCAGCGCCACCGCGACCCCGCAGAGCCCTGAGAGAAAAGCACTCAACTTCACCGTTCGCATTTCCCTCCTCCTTTCCAGTCGGCCGAGACTCATCCCTCACTCCCTTGCGTTCGAGCCTGTTGCACACTGTCTAGCGCCACCGAGAGCGCATCTGCAGAAGTGGCGCGTTACATACTCAAAATCGAAACGCATTGTCAAGGGAATATCCCTGGCTCAATTGGCTTACCACACAAGGGATTGAGCGCGTCTGGGGCATCCGCCACACACGAGATACCGTCAAGTTCGGCACACTCCCCCGCTCGTCAGTCACAAATCACGCCACTCGATGAGTGGCCTCTTAGAGCACTTTTCGGCAACCCCGTCAAATGAAAAACCGCGGTATCGCCCAAAGCGGGACGCGGGCCCGGAGGGGTCGGACTCAGGCAAGGACGATCTTCTCCCGTCCCACGTGCACGCCCCGGGTCGCGTTTCGCGTATCGATGACCAGCCGGCTGGCGCGAACGACCCAGTCGTAATCGAACGCCGAATGATCGGTGGCAATCAGCACGGCATCCGCCGCCGCCAGGGTCTCGTCGGTGAGCGGCACCGAACGCAGAGCAAAGTCGTAGCGCCGGGACGGCCTCAGAGTCGGGATGTATGGATCGTGATACGAGAACTCGGCGTGCTTCTTGCCCAAGAGCTCCATCAGCTTGAACGCCGGCGATTCCCGATCGTCGTCGAGATCCCGCTTGTAGGCGACCCCCAGGATGAGGATCCGCGACCCTTTCAAGCTCTTCCCGCGGTCGTTGAGGGCGTCCGTGAGCCGTTCTATCACGTAGGCGGGCATCGCATGGTTGATCTCACCCGCCAGCTCGATGAATCGGGTGACGAGCTCGTATTGGCGGGCCCGCCAGGTCAGATAGAAGGGATCGATGGGGATGCAATGCCCCCCGAGACCGGGTCCGGGGAAGAAGGGAGTGAAACCGAAGGGCTTGGTGGCGGCTGCGTCGATGACCTCCCAGATGTTGAGGCCCATGCGGTCGAAGAGTACCTTCAGCTCATTCACCAGGGCGATGTTGACGCTCCTGTAGATGTTCTCCAGGAGCTTCGCCGCTTCGGCCACGCTGGCGTTGGACACGGGCACGATGCGATCGATGACCGTTCCGTACAGCGCCGCAGCTACCTCACCGCAGGTTGGAGTCACACCCCCAACCAGCTTGGGAATGGTCCGCGTGCTGAAGTCGCGGTTATTCGGATCCTCGCGCTCGGGCGAGAAGGCGAGATGGAAGTCCCGCCCCGCCCGCAGACCTCCCGCCTCGAGAATGGGCCGCAGCACCTCGTCGGTCGTCCCGGGGTAGGTGGTGCTCTCCAGGACCACCAGCTGTCCGCGGCGCAGGTGGCGAGCCACCGCACCGGCGGTGCCGACGACGTACGACAGGTCTGGCTCGCGGTTCTCCGTCAGCGGCGTCGGTACGCAGATGAGGATCCCATCGCAACGCGACAGCTCGGCATAGTCGCCGGCCGGATAGAAGCCCGCCCGTCCCGGTGAGGGAGCCTCGGCGAGGACGAGGGAAGCGAGCCTTTCCGAGGGAACGTGCCGTATGTAGGAGCGGTGATCGCGTAGGCTCTGAATCTTGCTCCCATCGGTGTCGAAGCCGATGGTGGCGAAGCCCGCCTCCGCGATCGTCGCCGCGAGCGGCAGACCCACGTATCCCAACCCAACCACCCCAACGATCGCCCGACGGGTGCGAAAGCTCTCGATCAATTCACTCATGCATCTCGACGCCCGCAACGCAGCGCTCACTCCAACAGCCTGTTCCTATAGCCGGTTCGCGACTGCATTTGCCAGCCGTCATTGCGCGCGTGAAACGAAAGCGGGGGATCTTCCTCGATCGGAAGATCCCCCGCTGGTCACGATGCCGGCAGCGCCGGCAAGGGCTGGTCCCGCACTAGAATCGACGCCGGCGCCCCCACAGCAGGAGTGCCGGTCCGAGCAATAGCACGAGCGTACGGAACGGCCGGCTCTGCGGCGCCGGAACGATCGCGCATCCGTCGTCGTCGCCACTCTTCCTGGGGCCGGCGGTCGCCGTGGGCCGTATGGGCGTATTCGTCGGACCGACGTTTGGCGTGTTCGTCGGCTTCACCGGCGTGCTCGTCGGGCCGCCCGGCGTGCTCGTCGGCGGCACCGGCGTGTTCGTCGGCGGCACCGGCGTGTTCGTCGGCGGCACCGGCGTGCTCGTCGGCGGCACTGGCGTGTTCGTCGGCGGCACTGGCGTGTTCGTCGGCGGTACCGGCGTGTTCGTCGGCGGTACCGGCGTGTTCGTCGGCGGTACCGGCGTGTTCGTCGGCGGCACCGGCGTGTTCGTCGGCGGCACCGGCGTATCCGTCGGCGGCACCGGCGTATCCGTCGGCGTAGCCGTAGGAGCCTCCCCGATGGACACCACCCCGTCCTGCGTCCCACAGTCGACCATCGGTGCCGAATCCAGACCACAGAGGACCGACAGGTCCGAGCGGACGACCTGCACCTGGCCAACCGGCACCGTCAGATCAACCTGGGTGCCGATGGTCGCCTCGGCGGAGACGGCGAAATCGCAGGTAAGGAGATCTCCGTCGGTGAAGGCCGCCTGCGGCGTATCGAGACTGGGAAACACGCCGATTTTCAAGCGACGCTGCGGCGGATCGGGCTGCGTGGCCGGGAATGTCACCGACTTCGACTGCTGGGTAAGACGGGCGGACAGATGGCAATCCGTGGCCGGGTTGTCGAGCGACAGATCCGTGCCGTCGAAGAAGACCTCGAGTTGGAGGGACCCGGCCTGCCCCTCAGTCGATGTCAAGCTGAAGGTCACCGACGCCGTTCCCCCCGGAGCCGCCGACGCTTCTCCGACGATCACGGTTGCGGGCGTAACCGGCGGCAAGCCGGCACCGCCTCCGGTCTGCGCTTGAAGTGTTCCAACGCCGGAAGACAACCAACCAATCGCTGCGAGACCGCCCACCAAGCCGGCGATGGCCCCGCCGCGCCCGAATCCTTTCACCATATTCACTGAGCTCATCCTTCCCCTCCGTTCATCGACGCAACCTGGACGTTTCTGTTTTGCTCACCGCAGCCGACGGAC
Source organism: uncultured bacterium (assembly GCA_963721115.1). Classification (GTDB taxonomy): domain Bacteria; phylum Desulfobacterota; class Binatia; order HRBIN30; family CADEER01; genus CAVRIA01. The sequence continues at coordinate 158,196 of CAVRIA010000004.1, read as the reverse complement.
CTCACTGAACTCCGGGGCATCCCAGCCCGAAGTTCGCGATCACCGTGGAGACCTCGTTCGCAAACACCTGTTGGTCCCCGTTGACGTCCGCCGCGGGACAGACGCTGACCGGTTGCAGCTCGCCAAAGATCGCAATCGTGGTCGCGACCTCGTTGACGAACACCTCTCCGTCCAAGTTGCAGTCACCGGCGCACTCGCAGCGCCCGTCGACGCACGCCTGACGGCTGCCGCAGTCGCTCTGCTTGGTGCACATGACGATGGGCACACAAACGCCGCCGCGGCACTGCGTCCCCTCTGGACAGTCCATGTCCTGCGTGCACGGCGGAGACGACACGACCTTGATCTTGCCCGCGTTCACCACGGCGTTGAACGGCCTGCCGTCCGGGTCTCCGATCTCGACGCGCAGAGTATCCGGCGTCAGATCCGCCACCGAGTCGACCGCGGCGGTCGGCTGGATGCGGAAGTGGCAGGTTGCCAGCAGGCCGTCGCCGAAGGAATCGAGCGGCGGCTGAATGTCGACCACAGCCACGCGCAACCGCTGAAAGCCGTCCGGAACGCGCGGTACCTGGGGCAGGCGGATCTCCGGGAAGAACTTATCCGCCAAGCGAGGAGCGATCTCGCAGGCCGGACCACCAGTCGTCGGGTCTGCAACGCTGAGCAGCGATTCGTCGAAGACGATGTCGACCTGCGCCGTCGTCACCTCGGCACCGCCCGAGATCGCGATGTCGACGTCGACGAATTGACCCGGCGCACCTTCGAGATCGTCGCGGCCGAGCGTGATCGTCCGGGTCTCGTCGGCCCGACTCTCACCGAACAGCAAAGGCGTTCCCTCGCCGGGACAACCGAGGCCGAGGTTCAGAACCGCCAGCGACACGTCGCAACCGGTCACGGATCCGTCGCCGTTCACGTCGCCCGCCTCGCAGATTGAAAGATTGCACTGGCCACCCAGGATGCAGACCATGTGGGTGATCTCCGTACCGAAGACGATCCCGTTCAGATTGCAGTCGCCGCCACACTCGCAAGTATTGTTGATGCAGGCCTCACGCACGCCGCGGCACTGCAGACGATCGACTACGGGATCGCTGTCGTCGCATTCGCGCGGCGGCACGCACACCATCGCCCGGCACTGCTGCCCATCCGGACAGTCTGCATCGACCACGCACGTCGGCAAGGGCGTCGCAGTCGGTGTCGGGGTCGACAGGTCTCGACAGATTCCATCCACGCAGACGAGCCCGCTCGGGCAGTCGGCGGTCGTATTGCATGCGATGGTCGGCGTCGGCGTAGGCGCCGGCTCGCACTAATCCATCCGGACCGCAAACCTGCCCCGACGGGCAGTCCTGGTCCTGATTGCAGGGGATCGGCGGCGTCGGCGTCGGCGCTCGCGTCCCCGTCGGGGTCGGCGTAGCCGTCGGGATGACGGTCACGACTCCGCGCGCGAACGCGTCGATGGCGTCGTTCGTGTCGCCCGGAACCATATTGGATGCCAGAGAGTCGAAAGCGACGACCGAGCCATCCTCGCTGATGCTGGGCGGGACGTCCGGAACACTGGCATTCCCGGGGACCCCGTCCCGACTCTCGCTGATCAGCAGCGTGGTCGCGAATTGCCGGTCGCGCACGTACACCTGGGCTCGCCCCCCCGTGGACCGTCCGATCAACAGGTTCGCAAACGAACCGAAGGCGACGAAGCGGCCGTCACCACTGATACTCGGCGGGATGCTGATGTCGTTGCCCTCTTGGCCCTGACTGTTGACGCTGACCCGCTCCGTTTCGCCGGTCACGCAGTTGTGAACGAAGACATCGGGAGATGCGTTGAGGTCTCCGGGGACGAGGTTGGATGCGTTCGACTTGAACGCCACGATCGTGCCATCGGCGTTCAGGGCCGGTAACAAGCTCATGTCGTTCGCCTGGTTGCCCGCGCTGTCGACACTGGCGCGACAGCTGATCTGTCCGTCGCAGACCACGTAGATGTCGATCTTCCCATTGGTGTCGCCGGGGATGAGATTGGACGCCGCGGAGGCAAAGGCCACGCAGCGGCCGTCGGAGCTGATCGCGGGGGTCAGGCTGGCGCCGTTCGCCTGAACACCCCCAACCCCGGTGCTGACGCGGCTGGTCGCTCCGGTGGCGCGGTTGTACACGAAGATGTCGGAGGCGTTGTTCGTGTCCCCCGGTACCAGGTTCGATGCCGTCGATTGAAAGGCGACCAGCTGACAGTCCCCGCTGACGCTCGCAAAGGAGCTGGCCCCGTCGGCCTCGCCGCCGTCACCGATACTGACCCGCTGCGTGACACCCGCACCGAGATCTCGGACGAAGATGTCCGAGACGCCGTTGGTATCGCCGTCGACTAGGTTGGTCGCATCCGAGCTGAACGCCGCACACGAGCAGCCCTCATCGATGTCCGGCCGGAATCCCTGTGCCTGACTCGGCCCGTTCGCTTGCGTCCCATCGCTCGCCACGCTGACGCGTTGCAGCGAGCTCATCTCGCGGTCGAAGACGAAGACGTCGCGGTAACCGTTCGTGTCGGCCGTCGCTCCCTGGGGCAGCAGATTGGTCGCGTCACTGTAGAACGCAACACATCTGCCGTCGCCACTGGTGACGGCGCCGCTGCTGTTCGCGTTCGCCTGCCCGCCGCTGCTCTGGACACTCACCCGCTGTGCCGGGGGGATTGGATCCGTGGTCTGAGTCTCCGCAGTCTGCCCCGTCAGGGCGATGAAGGCGGCCAAGACAATTGAACCGCACAGAGTCGACCAAATAGTGACCGCTTTCACACGGGCGTTCATTCCGGTTTCTCCTCCCCAAGAAGCATCGCCGCCAGGCCCACTCGTGCAGCGCGCATCATTCAACCCGCACGACGCCCTGCTCGCTCTTCGCGGCACCTCAATCCGAGACGCGCTTTTGACTCGGATATCGAATTACTCTCGTCGACGCTCCCTTGAAGTCTCCTGGTCACTCAAGTTCCCAATGAGTCTTATCCAGTTTCACTCGTCAACCAGCCTGACTGTCAGGAAGCAATCGAACCAGCCGGAAGGTACACCCTTCCCCAGCAAAGTCAAGGATATTTGGTGCATGACCCCGGCCCCTGGCAAGCCCAAAACACCCGCTTCCGTACTCGCGGCCGGAGGGAGGAAAGAGTGACACGGAGAAATGGAGCTGAGCGGAGTCGAACCGCCGACCTCCTGAATGCCATTCAGGCGCTCTCCCAACTGAGCTACAGCCCCGCACGCCGCCCCATCCCTGTCGCGGCTCCATTCGGATAGCCGAAATTGGATTGGTCGGCAAGGAAACCGGTCCACGTCACCCGACAGCGATCGCAGGTGGCTTCACCCCTACTACACCCACGCGAACGCCCTGGTCGCTGGACAAAGCCATGTGGTATGTTGCGCGGCGTGCGCCGAGTCGGGATCGTCATCAAGCGCGGCCGGGTCGAGGCTCTCGACTTGGGTCGGGAACTCGTCCAGTGGCTTCATCGACAGCAGATCACCCCCTTGGCCGAGGCGGAGGTCGCCGCCGATCTGAGCTGTGCAAACGGCGTTGCAGTGGCGGAGATGATCGACCTCGCCGAGATGATCGTTGTTCTCGGGGGAGATGGGACCCTGCTGAGCGTCGCGCGCCGTATGGGAGCCAGCCCCGTGCCGATTCTCGGCGTCAATCTCGGGGGACTCGGCTTTCTCACCGCAGTGACCACGAACGAGCTGTTCCCGGTGCTCGAGGCTACTCTGCGCGGTCGACTCCTGATCGACCAGCGCATGATGCTCGAGGTGCGGGTGCCGACGAGCGATCGAGTCTACCACGTACTGAACGACGTCGTGATCACCAAGGGGGGTTCGCTGGCCCGCATCATCGACTTGGACACGTGCGTCGACGACGAGAAGGTCTGCACGTACAAGGCGGACGGGCTCATCGTCGCCACACCCACCGGCTCCACTGCCTATTCCCTGTCCGCCGGCGGCCCGATCGTGTACCCTTCCCTCGACGTCGTACTGCTGTCACCGATCTGCCCGCACACCCTGACGAACCGCCCGATGGTGCTGCACGGCTCAGCGATCATTCGCGTGACGATTCGATCGGCTGAGAGAAGCGCGGACCTCACCCTAGACGGCCAAGAAGGCATGCCGCTGGCCAACGACGAAACTGTCGAGATCCGCAAGAGCGCAATCACGGTTCCTCTGATCCGCGCTCGCGAACGGAGCTACTTCAGCGTACTACGCAACAAGCTTCGCTGGGGCGAAAGGTGAGCCGCGGTCGAGAGAACGCCTCCGGTCTCGCCAGCTGTGCGATCGGGTCCTCTTCCAGCGAGTCGAGCGTCCATGTTGCGTGAGCTGCGGATCCGGGGCTTTGCCATCATCGACGAACTGACGATCTATTTCCAGCCTGGCCTCAACGTGATTACCGGCGAGACCGGCGCAGGGAAGAGCATCATATTGCACGCTCTGGCCCTGCTCTCCGGTGCACGTGCCACCAGCGACGTGATCCGCAGCGACGCGGAGGAAGCCTCGATCGAGGGGCTGTTCGAAGTCAGTGTCCCCGCCGAGATCCGCGAAGCTGTCGGTTCGCTCGCCGATGACGACCTCGTGGTGCGACGGCACGTGTCGCGAAGCGGAAAGGGCCGCATCTACGTCAACGGGAGCCTCGCCACATTGGGTCTGTTGAAGCAGCTGGGAGAACACCTGGTTCACATCTACGGCCAGCACGATCAGGCCCTGCTCCTGCGAGCGGCCAGTCATCTGGAGCTCCTCGACCAGTTCGGTGACCTTGGAGAACTCCGGCGTCGAATGGAGACGGAGCATGCCGCGTTGGTGGCGGCGCGCCACCGGGTGCACGACCTCGCTCGTCATCGTGCGGAGTTCGGGCAGAAGAAGGATCTCTTGGAGTTCCAGATGCGAGAGCTACTCGCGGCCGACGTTCGGTGCGACGAGGAGACGGAACTGCGGCGCGAGCGAGAGGAGATGCGGCACGCCGAGCGTCTAGCGCGAGTCTGCGGGGACGGCGAATCGACGCTCTATTCGGGCGAGTTTGCGACCGTAGCCCAGCTGGGTCGACTCGCTTCGAACCTCTCGGATCTGGTTCGCATCCTGCCGACGCTCGCCGCCGTAACCGAGTTGGTCGACACTGCACGCGTGCAGCTGGAGGAGGCGGCCCTGCAGCTCCGCCACCAGGCGGAAAGGATCCGCTTCGACCCGGAGCGGCTCGACCAGATCGAAGAGCGCCTCGCCCAGCTGTCGCAGCTGTCGCGCAAGTACGGCGCTCCGAGTTCGGAGCTACCGCTCGTCCTCGAGAAGGTCCGGCAGGAGCTGGCGTCCCTTGACGTTCAAGCTTCCGACCTGTCCGACCATGAGGCAACGTTGGAGGAACGCCGAGTGGAGGCCGTTCACGTCGCCGGCGATCTCTCTACGGCGCGGCGCGCTGCGGCACGCCGGCTCGAGAAGTCGATGTTGGAAGAGCTGGCCGCTCTCGGAATGAGCGATGCCGTGTTTCGAATCGAGCAGAACGCCCCGGCGGAGGAGTCGGCGGCGGACGCTCTGAAGGCGACGGGCTTCGACGCCGTCGAGTTCCATCTGTCCGCCAACCCCGGCGAAGAACCCAAGCCGCTCGCTCGCATTGCCTCGGGAGGCGAGCTGTCCCGGATCATGCTGGCCCTCAAGGCCCTGACCGCCACCAGCAACGAGACTTCCATCCTCATCTTCGACGAGGTCGACGCCGGCATCGGCGGCACGGTGGCGGATGCCGTGGCACGTCGCCTGAAGAGCCTGGCCGCCTCGCGCCAGCTCTTCTGCATCACGCACGTACCCCAGATCGCCGCCTATGCCGATCACCACTTCGCGGTCGAAAAACACCGGCGCAGCGGACGCACCTTCGCCGAAGCGCGGATTCTGGCGCCCGACGAGCGAGTGCAGGAGCTCTCTCGCATGCTCGGAGGCACCGTCGCCCCCGCGGAGGCCGAGCGCTACGCACGCCGATTGATCGCGCAGGGGCACGCCGCCGGTTGAAAGCCGTCCGTCGGATCCCCCGAGCGGCCGTCGTTCTTGACATCTTCGGAAGTCCCATCGTATGGCATCCGCGACCAATTCCGGTCTGGTTTTCCGCCAATCGCGGTGGGTGCCAGGGGGGGCCTGGCTCGGAAGGAGGGGCGATGAAGGGTGCAGCGTTCAAGTGGGGGGCACTCGTTGTATTCTGCTGCGGGCTGGCGGGACCCGTCCTAGCCGGTGAGGTCAACGTTACGGATCGTGACCGGTCCTTTCGCAACTTCACCCGCGACACCGCCACCGTCGGCGACGGGCGAGTTCGACTGGAAGTGCGCGGTTTCACTCTCGAAGACAACCGTGACGTCGAGCTGAACATCGCCGGGCTCCCCATCGAGAAAGTGCAGCGGGACCTGACCAATTCCCAACCGGGTACCCTTCCGCGCGTCAGCCGCGTACAGGGCGGCTTCATCGATCTGTTGGGGAGCTACGGCCTCGGACACAACGCCGAGATCGGCTTCGACGTTCCGTACTTCATCGAGACCATTGACGTCACCGACGTCAATTCGGGCACCAAGTACTCGAAGAACAGCCAAGACGTAGGAGACACGATCCTCTACGGCAAGTTCAAACGCCAGATGGCCGAGCACTGCGCGCTCGCCCTGGGCATGGAGCTCAGCATCCCGACGGGAATCGAAAAGAAGTACTTCGGTACCGGCGAGCTCGGCTTCAACCCGTTCATCTCCACACGTTACCAGCGCGGACGCCTGGGGGGGAGATCCACGTCGGCTACGAGATTTACACCGGCGACGAGTTCAAAGACGTCCTCAACTGGAGCGCCGTGGTGTACGGGCGCGGTAGTGAGCACTACCTTTTGCGGGTGGAGGTTTCAGGGCGCTACTTTGACGCCTTCGGCCGGCGGCTCAACGATGTCGTGCTCATGCCGGGTCTCGATTTCGACCTGACCGACAACATCACGCTTCGACCCACCGGATTGACGAAGATCACGGACAACGCCCTGGACTGGGGAATCGGTCTCGGTATCGCCGTGACTCTGTAGAGAGGGCTTCCGCAGGTCCGCTCTTCAGTACCTCACCTCGCGCAGGCACAGACCGTGCGGCGGGGCGGTCGCTCCCGCTCTCGTCCGATCGCGCAGGGCGAGCAGAGTCGCGAGATCGTCGGACCGGCGGCCCCGCCCCACCTCGACCAGCGTCCCGACGATGTTCCGGACCATGTGTCGCAGAAACGCGGTCGCCTCGATTTCATAACAGAGGAGTTCGCCCTCCCGAGTCATCCGACTGCGGAGAACTCGGCGCACGGCGTGAGCCGCGTCGCAGTCGGCGGCCCGGAAGGAGCTAAAGTCGTGTTCGCCGGTCAACCGCGCGGCAGCGCGCGACATCGCTTCCAGATCGAGCGGCTTAAAGACGTGCCAGGCGTGGCGCCGCCAGAACGGAGAGGGCACCCAGCGATTCCATATGCGGTACGTGTAGACACGGCTCGACGCCGAACGCCGCGCATCGAAGGAATCCGGCTACGACATCCGCCGTGCGCACCGCGACATCCTCCGGAAGGTTGGCGTTGAGAGCGCGCCGGACGACGTCGGGCGCGAGGTCCTTGGACGTGGCAAAGCAAACCACCTGCCCGTCCGCATGCACGCCGGCATCGGTCCGTCCAGCGGCAGCGGCGCGCACCCGATGGCCCACCAGGCGCTCGATGGCGCTTTCCAGCACCTCTTGAACGGTGCGCTCGTCGGGTTGCAACTGCCAGCCGTGGAAGTCGCTGCCGTCGTACTCGACGATCAGTCGGAACTGCACGTCGTCACCGTTTCGGACGGCAACGGCGCGCCGCCGTAGCGGTCGTCGTCGGAGATTGCAGGCTCACCGGTGTTCCCGAACGATGATTTCGGCGATCTGAACGGCGTTGACGGCGCCCCCTTTGCGCGCGCCGTCGATCGCGACCCATGCGTCGAGTCCGCTCGGGACGCTCGCATCGTCTCGCAGACGGCCGACGTATATCGCATCGGTCTCCAGCGCATCGACCAGGGTTGGATACGAAGCAGTGGCGGGATCGTCGGTCACCAAGATGCCTTTCGATTCGCGCAGAACTGCCAATGCGGCCACAGTGTCGAGTGCCTGAACCATCTCGATGTTGACCGCATAGCCGTGTCCGAAGAACGTCGGGATGCGGACGCTGGTTGCACTGATGGCGATGTCCGGTAGATCGAGTACGCGTCGGGTCTGGAATTCGATCTGCCATTCGCATCGCGTTCGGCCGCCGGCGAGAAAGTCGCCCACCTGCGGGATGGCGTTGAACGCGACGCGATGCGGGAAGACGCGGCTCTCCACCGAGTGGCCATTGAGCAGGTCCCGGGTCTGCCGCGCCAGCTCCTCGACCCCGTCGCGCCCGGCACTCGAGACCGGCTCGAACGCCGTCACGACTACTCGCTTGACCCGCGCCGCATCGTCGAGCGGGCGCAAGATCGCGGACAGGGCGATCACCCCAGGTGCCGGGCTGCCCAACACGCCTCGGTCGACACCATCGGCAACGAGATCCGGATTGACTTCCGGGACGATCAGCGGAACGTCCTCCTGATCCGCGAAGGCCTGCGTGAGGTCGATCACCACCGCGCCCGCCCCGATCGCGCGCGGCGCCCACTCTCGCGCCTGAGCTTCCGTTCCGCACGTAAAAGCCAGATCCACGCCCTCCAGGTCGATTCGATCGAGCGGCAGAAGGGCCTCGTCATCGTCGCTCTCATTGGCCAAGCGGTCCGCGGCGTCGTACATGTCGAGGCGGGCGAGGGGAAAACGGCGCTCCTCCAGCGCGGTTCGCACCCCACGGCCCTCGTCTCGCGCGGCGCCGATCACCGCCACGACATAGCCACCGTCCATCATGCCGCAACGGTCTCCATCTGTCGGCGCACGACGGATCCCATCTCGCGGCAGCCCACCGTCCTCGCTCCGTTTCCGATGTCGGCCGTCCGAAAGCCCGCCTGCAGAACGCGCCCCACCGCCGTCTCGACGGCGAGCGCGGCTTCGGACTGCCGCAGCGAGTGTCGCAGCAGCATCGCGGCCGAGAGGAGCGCGCCCAGCGGATTGGCCAGGTCGCGACCGGCGATGTCCGGAGCGCTCCCGTGCACGGGCTCGTAGAGACCCAGACGCGCGCCCATCCGATTCGATCGATCGCCGACCGATGCGGACGGCAGCATCCCGAGAGATCCCGTCAAAACCGAGGCCTCGTCGGTCAGGATGTCGCCGAACATGTTCTCGGTCACAACGACGTCGAAGTCACGCGGGCGCCGCAACAAATGCATCGCCATGGCGTCGACGAGAACGTCCTCGCAAGCGACATCCGGGAAATCACGTGCGACCTCGTGAGTCACTTCACGCCACAAGCGCGACGTGGCGAGGATATTCGCCTTATCGACGGAGGTGACGCGCTTACGGCGCGACTGCGCCAAGGTGAACGCCAGGCGCACGACGCGGACCACCTCCTGCTCGGAGTAGACCACCGTATCGACCGCTTCCCGTCCGTCGACGCCGATCCGACGCTCGCTCGGTTGCCCGAAGTAGACACCGCCCGTCAGTTCGCGCACGAACAGCACGTCGACATCGCGTAGCACATCGGCCTTTAGGGGGGCCGAGTCGAGCAGGCTCGGATGCACGACGATCGGTCGGAGGTTCCCGAACAGTTCGAGGCCGCGCCGCAACCCGAGCAAAGCCTGTTCGGGACGAATGCGACTCTGCGGATCGTCCCACCTGGGACCTCCGACGGCTCCAAGCAGAACCGCGTCGCTGCCGACCGCCAACTCCAGGCTGGCGGGCGGTAGTGCCGTGCCTTCGCGGTCGATCGCGGCGCCGCCGATGCATCCCTCGGCAAACTCGATCTGGAATCCGAACCGGCGTGCGCATAGATCCAACGTCTCACAAGCCTCATGCGTCACTTCCGGTCCGATCCCATCGCCGGCGAAGACGGCCACTCTCGCTCGTTCCATCCGCGTTGCTCCTCCTCTCAGGGCCCCTCGCCCCGCATCCGTTTATAATGTTGGCGTCGATGCTCGAGCTTGTTGCAGGCGTTGATGTACGCCAGAGCGCTGGCCATGATGATGTCGGTGTGCACGCCCTGGCCCGTCGCCGTGTGATCCTCGTCGCGCAGCAGGCAAGACACTTCACCTTGCGCCTCGGTGCCTCCAGTGATCGCGTTGACCAGGTACCGTTCCAACGTCGGTTGCTTCCCGATGATTTGTGCGATGACCTTGTAGCAGGCGTCCACCATCCCGTCGCCGGTTCCGTGATCGAGTCGATCCTCGCCGTCCACGCGCATCTTCACGGTCGCGTGAGGAACTGCCATACTCGACGACGTGACGTTCAGATAGAGCAGCTCGTAGCGCTCCGGTGCACGGACGCTCTCCTCGGCGACCAGCGCGACCAGATCCTCGTCGTAGATGTTCTTCTTTCTGTCGGCGAGGGCCTTGAATCGAGCGAAGGCGTTGTTCATGTCCACTTCGTCGAGATCGATCCCGAGCTCATCCAATCGGGCAGCGAACGCATGGCGGCCGGAATGCTTGCCGAGAACCAGTCGGTTACTGGCCAGCCCCACAGATTCCGGTCGCATGATCTCGTAGGTTGTCTTGTCCTTGAGCACTCCGTCCTGATGGATGCCCGCCTCGTGCGCAAATGCATTGTCGCCGACGATCGGCTTGTTGATCGGTATCGGAATGCCGGTGATCTGCGACAGCAAGCGGCTCGAAGGGTAGATCTGCTCGGTGACGATGTCCACGTTCACGTCGCCAAACACGTCGCCGCGCGTCTTGATCGCCATCACCACCTCCTCGAGGGAGGTGTTTCCGGCCCGCTCGCCAATCCCGTTGATCGTGCACTCCACCTGACGGGCGCCATTGCGGACGGCCGCGAGGGAATTGGCGACCGCCATGCCAAGATCGTTGTGGCAGTGCGCGCTCCAGGTGACGCTATCGCCTCCGGGAGTCTGCCGAATCAAGCGACGGATCAGGGCGCCGAACTCCTCCGGCATGGCGTAACCAGTGGTATCCGGCACATTCAGAGTGGTCGCCCCGGCGCCGATCACCTCACCGAAGACCTGAATCAGATACTCAGGATCGCTTCTCGAGGCGTCCTCGGCGGAGAACTCCACGTGGTCCAGGTGCTGCCTGGCCAAGCGGACGGCCCAGCAGGCCGCATCGACGACCTCTTGGTGGCTCATCATCAGCTTGCGTTCCAGGTGCAGCTCCGACGTGGCGATGAAGATGTGGATTCCCGGGTGCTGAGCTTTCTCGACGCTGCGAACGGCGCGCTCGATGTCGGCCTGTCGTGTACGTGCCAAGCTGAGGACGATGGGCCGCGAAACGGCCTCGGCAACGCGAGCTACAGCGTCGGAATCCCCCTCCGAGGCTGCGGCAAAGCCGGCCTCGATCACGTCGACCCCGAGCTTCTCGAGCTGCCGGGCGATGACCACCTTCTCCTCTACGTTCATGGTCGCCCCTGGCGACTGCTCGCCATCCCGCAGCGTCGTATCGAAGATTCGAACCGTGTCCTTCGCCATTCTACTTCCCCCTGTCTGGGCTGTCGTCGCCGGGCCTGGGGATCGGACCGACGCCCCTCGAATCGGTCCGAGGGCCAAACAAAAAAAGCCACGAGCGTTCCGCCCATGGCTTTTCGTCGAGTCGCGAGTACACCACGGACAGCTCCCCCGCCCGCGGCTATCGGATCGCAACTTTTTTAAATGTTCACATACGGACCGAGCGGGAGCGGAAGACATGAACTAGGCATAGGAGTATCCGATCTCTCCGCGACTCGGTGATCATAGCTTGCTTACGGTAGAAGAGTCCCCTCGCGTTGTCAAGTCCCTGCGCCCTCGGGAACGCTGCAGCAAGCGCTTCCCGCGAACGAAGACCCAACGCGTCGGCCCCGATGCCGTGTAGAGGAAGAACCCAGTGAAGAGAAACAGCTGCGGTTCGGCAATGAACAGCTTCAGGAGCACGATGATGACCACCAGAACCCAGAAGGGCTGGCGCCGGTGGATGTGGATCTCCTTGAAGCTGAAATACCGGACGTTGCTGACCATGAGACCGGCCAGGGCATAGACCATCACCAAGACCACCATGTGCCTGTAGGTCGCGCCCTGACCGCCGAAGAAGTAGTAGAGGAGAACCGTGGAGGCGATCACCTCCGCGGCAGCCGGGATGGGCAATCCGATGAAATGGCGTTTCTCGACGTTGTCGAGCTGGACGTTGAACCGAGCAAGACGCAGAGCACCGCAGGTCACGTAGAGCGACGCCGCGAGCCATCCGAAGGTACCCCACGGCTCGAGCGCCCACCGGTAGACGAGGATTCCAGGCGCTACGCCGAAAGCGACGAGATCGCACAGGGAATCGTACTCGATGCCGAACTGTGAGGTGGTTTTCGTGACTCGCGCCACGCGGCCGTCGAGGGCGTCGAAAACATTCGCGCCCATGATGGCGATCGCCGCGATCAGAAAGTCGCCGCGAAAGCTGGCGATGACCGAGTAAAATCCGGCGAAGAGACCCGCCGTCGTAATCAGGTTGGGGAGGATATAGACCCCTTTGTGAAGGGGCAGCGGTCGTTCGGGGACGACGCGCAACGGGCGGTTCAGATCGTCCATTCGCGGTTCATCCGCTGACGGCTCGCGGCACGTGGACACCATCGGCCGACGCGGCCCCCTCCCGCGAGCCTCCTTCCCGAAGCGTGACGGAGCACGGCAGCAGCATCGGCGGTCAGTTCCTCGATTTATCCACCAGGCGTTCCGACGCCAGCCATGGCATCATCGAACGAAGCTTCGCACCGACCTTCTCGACCGGATGACTCTCGCCTTCCCTCCGCAGTTCGCGAAAATGCGGCATCCCCACCCGGTACTCGGTCATCCATTCGTCCGCGAACTTGCCGCTTTGAATGTCCGCGAGAATCGCTTTCATCGCCTTGCGAGCCTCGGAGCCGATGACGCGCTTGCCCCGTGTCATGTCGCCGTACTCGGCGGTGTTGCTGATCGAGTATCTCATGTTCGCAATGCCGCCCTCGTAGATGAGGTCGACGATGAGTTTCACCTCGTGCAGGCATTCGAAGTACGCCATCTCGGGAGCGTAGCCGGCCTCGACCAGGGTCTCGTAGCCGGCCCGGATCAACTCGGTCAACCCGCCGCACAGCACCGCCTGCTCGCCGAAGAGATCCGTCTCGGTCTCCTCCTTGAACGTCGTCTCCAGTACCGCGGCGCGCGTCCCACCGATCGCTTTCGCGTATGCCAGGCCCACCGCGGCGCTATCGCCGCTCGGATCCTGATGGATCGCCAGGAGGCACGGAACACCGCGGCCCTTCTGGTATTCGCTTCGGACGAGATGACCCGGACCCTTCGGAGCCACCATGAACACATTCACGCCTGCCGGCGGCACGATCTGCTTGAAATGAATGTTGAAGCCGTGAGCGAAAGCCAGGTATTTCCCGTCTCTCATACCCGGGGCGATGTCTCGTTCGTAGAGCTCGGCCCCCTGCTCATCCGGCGCCAGGATCATCACCACGTCGGCCTTCTTCGCCGCGTTCGCCGTCTCCATCACGCTGAGGCCCGCCGCTTCCGCCTTCTTCCACGATCCGCCGTCGCGACGAAGACCGACGACCACGTCGATCCCGCTGTCGCGCAAGTTGTTCGCGTGCGCGTGCCCCTGACTGCCGTAGCCGATGACCGCAACGGTTTTCCCCTGCAGTGAGGCCAGGTCCGCGTCGGAATCACTGTAAATCTTCATGCCACTTTCTCCTTCCCGTGCCTGACGCTGAGGAGTTGCATCCCCCGATGCATCGCCACCTTTCCGGTCCGCGCGATCTCCTTGATTCCGAGAGGTCGCAACAGCTCGAGCAGAGCGGTGATCTTGTCTTCGTCGCCCGTCACCTCGATGAGATACGATTTGGGGCTGACGTCGATGACCTTGCCGCGAAAGATGTCGACGATGTGCATCAATTCGGAGCGGTTTCTCTCGTCCGCCGCGACCTTGATCAGCGCCAGCTCTCTCTCGACGTGGCTCGCTTCGGTGAAATCGAGCACCTTGATGACGTTGATCAGCTTGTTGAGCTGCTTGTTCATCTGGGCCAGAACCTGATCGTCCCCGCGGGTCACGAGCGTGATCCGGGACACCGTCGGATCCAGCGTTTCCGCCACGGTGAGACTTTCGATGTTGAAACCTCGACCGCTGAACATGCCCGCCACGCGCGCGAGAACGCCGAATTCGTTCTCCACGAGAACGGATATCGTATGTCGCATTTTCAGCTCAGGTGCGCGTTAGCAGCTCGTCGGATTGGCACGCGAGTGGCCACCGGCGCCGATGCCGTTCGTTTTGGAAGTGCCGGATCCCGCCCCACGGAGAGCGGTCGCTCAGCGGTAACGACCGAGAATCCCCATGATTCGATCCTTCCCAGCCAGCTTCATCTTCTGGATCCGCTTCTTCTCCAGGGTCTCTTCCGGCGTCAGGTAGTGCTTGTGTTGAAGCCTAGCAAGCTGCTTCTCCAGCTCGAGGTGTTCCTCGTAGTACCGCTTCAACTCCGCGTCCGAACCCATCAGCGAACGGATCAATTCCTCGTCGTGCTTCTCCATGGCTGGCAACTCCGCGACGGCTAGGGTGAGTAACTAGCTCACCACCTCTACCCTGTCAATTTTTCCACACCCACTGGATGCGCCGATATTGGCGCGGGCGTCACGGTGGATCTCAGCCTCGGATCTTCGCACGTACGAGGGCTCCAGTCGATCGAGGTCGTCGGCACCGCTGGCCGCGAATCGTCGGGCGCCCAGAGCGGCAATCACGGCGCCGCTCGGTGCGACGCTCTTCCCTTCGATCAACGTGGCACGCTGCCCGAAATGCAAACGCCACAGCGGCGCGTAGGTCTCGACTCCCGCTCCGATCAAGGTGCAGATTCCGCTGACACGCTCCGCCAGTCGGTCCGGCGCCACCGCCATCGGGGCCACGACGCCCTTCGGGACAAGCCCGTTCCAGCGGAAGACGGCGGCGTACACCTCTCCCTTGCGCGCATCGAGAACGGGGCACACGAGCCCGTCGCGGGGTCCGGCCGCAACCGCGAGAGCTTCCAGAGTCGGGACCCCGATCACGGGTAAGCCGCTGGCGAGCGACAGCCCCTTGACGACGCTCAGGCCGATCCGCAGCCCCGTGAACGAGCCCGGCCCCAACGAGATTGCGAGCAGATCGAGGTCGATCAGCTTTAGACGGGCGGCGGAGAGCGTCTCCTCGAGCAACGGCAGGAGAGCGCTCGCGTGGCTTCCCGAGACCAGATGGGATCGCTCGCTCACGGTGGTCCCGTCCGCCACAACACCCGCGCTAGCCGTCCACGTCGCGGTATCGATGCCGAGTGCGCGCACGGGCCTCGTCAACCCCACCCCTGAATGACGCGCAGGATGTCGTTGTAGAAGGCGAATGCCATCAGACCGAGCAGAATGACCAGACCGACCTGTTGCGCGATCTCCCGATGACGCATGTCGAGTGGCCGGCGCATCACCACTTCCACGCCGAGGAACAACAAGTGGCCGCCGTCAAGAATCGGGATCGGAAGGAGGTTGAGAATACCTAGGTTGATGCTGATTACCGCCATGAAGCGCAGCAGCGATTCCAGACCGACTTGCGCCTGCTGCCCAGCCGCCTGGACGATCAGAATCGGGCCTCCGATGTCGCGCGCCGGGATCTTCCCCTGCAGGATCTTCACCAGACTCATGATGAGCGTCTCGATCCACCAGATCGTCTGTTGGGCTCCCATCTTGACCGCGTCGACGGGACCGACATCCTGCTCTTCCAGACCACGCTCGATGCCGATCACATAAGCGGTGCCGACGACTTCGCCGAAGATGTCCTTGTCCGGCTTCGCCTCCGGCGCCAACTTGACATGCAAGGTCTGATCGCCTCGCTGCAGGCCCAAATCGACCTCGTGTCCGTCGCTGCCACGGATCGCACCCGACAGCTCTTCCCAGGTGGCGATCGGCTTTCCGTCGACCGAGATCACCACGTCGCCGGATTGAATCCCGGCCTTGGCTGCCGGCATGCCGTCCATCACCCCGCCGACCTTCGCCACCTCGCTGGGAATCCGCGCCCCATAGGCCATGAAGACGAGCGAAAAGGCGACAAACGCGAGCAGAAGGTTGAACACAGGGCCGGCCACCACGATCGCGGCTCGCTTCCAGACCGGTTGATGCGAGAAGGATATCTTCGGATCGACGGCTCTCTTCCGCCTCCGGATCTTCGCCCACCATCTTGACATAGCCGCCAAGGGGAATCGCGCTGAGCAGGTACTCGGTGCCGTTCACCACGCGGCCGAGCACCTTCGGACCGAACCCGACCGAAAACTTGAGAACCCCGACCCCGGATCGTTTCGCGACGACGAAGTGACCGAACTCGTGCGCCACGATGAGGAAGCCGAGGACGACGATCGCCGCCGCTAAGCCCAACATCCAATCTCCTCAGCGCTCGCGCGCTAATCAAAGATGAGTAAATAGTAATACACGAAGCTGACAGGGAAAAGCAGGCTGTCGATTCGGTCGAGGACCCCTCCGTGCCCAGGAAAGATCCAACCGGACTCCTTGGCCCCGAAGCTGCGCTTCATGACGGACTCGCTCAGGTCGCCCAGCTGTCCGAGGACGCCCATCGCCAGAGCCAGGCAGAGCATCTCGGTCCAGGAGCGGCCGCGCAGCAGAATCAGCTTGCATGCCGCGCCGGCAACCAAGCTGGCGGCCAGAATACCCACCGCACCTTCGACCGTCTTGCCCGGGCTGACGCCCGGGATCAGCCGATGGCGCCCGAAGGCGCGCCCAGCGAAGTAGCCGCCGGTGTCACCCGCCATTCCCACGGCGATCACGAAGGTGATCCAGGCGGGACCATTCTCGATCCTGCGCAGCCAGACGAAGTGCGGCAGAAGGAAGCCGACGTACAAGATTCCGATCATCGCGAGTCCCAGGTCGGCGAGCCCGCGGTCGAAATCCGAGCGGCCCAGCACGATTGCTACGAGGCCGAGCATCACCACGAGGGTGAGCGCGGCGAAAACGTCCGCCCCGGGTCCTCTAGCCGCAGCCGCGATCAGGATCAGGCCGAGCACCAAGACACCGCTGCGCTCGCGCGGCTGGGCCGGGAACGCCAAGCTCGCATATTCCGCCAATGCGAGAACCGCCAGCACGCTCACGACGAGGGAGAAACCCCATACCGGCGCCCAGAAGATCAGAGCCAGAAGGAGGGGGATCGCTACGGCGGCCGTGGCCAGCCTAGCGCGCAGCACTGACGCGTTCCTTCCCGTACTGCTCGCTAGTCCGTCCGAAGCGCCGCTGTCGCTGTTGATAGCGGACGAGGGCTTCGATGAACTCGTTTTCGCGGAAATCCGGCCACAGCGTGTTCGTGACGTATATCTCCGTATATGCCAGTTGCCAGAGGAAGAAATTGGACAGGCGCATCTCGCCGCTCGTGCGGATGAGGAGGTCCGGATCGGGGATCCCTTGGGTTCCGAGGCGCTGCGCAAGGGCCGTCGAATCGACGTCCTCGGGCTTCAGGCGACCCGGCCTCCACATCCACCGCGATGTTGCGCGCCGCCTGGACAATGTCCTCGCGGCCGCCGTAGCTGACGCACAAGTTGACCGTCAACCGCGTGTTCATCCGAGTAGCTTCGATCGCCGCCTCGAGGTCTCGCCGCACCGGATCCGGCAGCCGGTGGAGATCGCCGATCGCCAGAACGCGGACCTCGTTCCTCATCATGCGGTTCAACTCGGTACGCACGTAACGTCGAAGAAGGCCCATCAACGCCCGCACTTCCGGCTTCGGCCGCTGCCAGTTCTCGGTAGAGAAGGCGAACAGGCTGAGGTGAGGTATGCCGAGACGTCGGCTCGTCTCCACGACGGCGCGAACCGAATCCTTGCCGCGTTTGTGGCCCTCGATCCGGGATAGCCCCCGCGCCTGCGCCCAGCGGCCATTTCCGTCCATGATGACGGCCACATGACGCGGAAGTCGGTCCAAATCGAGGGTGGACGTGTCGAGTGTCGACACGACCCCTAGACCTCCATGATCTCTTCTTCCTTGGCCTTGAGGACCTTCTCCAGGCGCTCGCTGAACTCTTTGGTGATATCCTGAACCTTATCCTGGCTGCGATGGAGATCGTCTTCGGTGATTTCCTTGTCCTTTTCCATCGTCTTGAGCAGATCGATCGCATCGCGACGATGATTGCGCAGGGAAACGCGAAAGTCCTCCGCCACCTTGCGAACGTGCTTGACCAGGTCCCGCCGTCTCTCCTCGGTGAGCTCAGGAATGGGAACACGGATCAACTTCCCATCGTTGACCGGCACGAGGCCGAGGTCGGATTGCAAGATGGCCCGCTCGATGTCGGTAATCACGCTCCTGTCGTACGGCTGGATGACGAGCAGGCGCGGCTCCGGCGCCCCGAGCGTGGCCACCTGGTTGAGGGGAGTCTTGGCACCGTAGTAATCGATAGCGATTCCTTCCAGCAATCCAGTCGATGCTCGCCCGGTGCGAATACGCGACATCTCCCGGCGCATGGCCTCGACGGTCCCCTGCATCTCCTCTCGGAGACTGTTCAGCACATCCTCGCTCATGTTCTTCAATGGACGAGCGTACCGATCGGTTCACCGGTAACGGCGCGCCTGATGTTCCCCGCCACGGTCATGTTGAAAACCATGATCGGTAGGCAGTTTTCCATGCACAGTGACACCGCCGTAGCGTCCATCACCTTGAGCCCCTTGCTGAGGAACTCCAGGTAGCTGAGCTCGGTGAAGCGCTTGGCGTCGCCGTGGACCTCGGGATCGGCATCGTAGACACCGTCGACCTTGGTTGCCTTCAGAATCACCTCGGCTCCAACCTCCGCTGCCCGCAAGCTCGCCGCCGTATCCGTACTGAAGAACGGATTGCCCGTCCCAGCGGCGAAGATGACCACCCTCCCCTTCTCGAGATGGCGCATCGCACGCCGGCGAATATACGGTTCAGCTACCTGTCGCATCTCAATCGCCGACATCACGCGCGTCATCACGCCGCGGCGTTCCAGCGCGTCCTGGAGCGCTAACGCGTTGATGACCGTCGCCAGCATGCCCATGTAGTCGGCGGTGGCGCGATCCATGCCCTCGGTCGCGCCGCGGACGCCGCGGAAGATGTTGCCCGCACCGATGACCAGCGCGAGCTCCAGCCCCAATCTCCGAACCTCCTGGATCTGATTGGCGATCGACTGCAGCACCTGGCTTTCGATGCCGTAGCGGGCATTCCCCATGAACGCCTCGCCACTCAGCTTGAGCAATATCCGCCGGTACCGGAGTTCACGGGACGGTTCACATGCCCCGGAGGGGGTATCGTCCCGCGTCTCCATCGGCACCTCAGCTGTTGACGGACTCGGTTTCCCCGAGCTGGAAGCGAGCGAAACGCCGCACGACCAGGTTTTCCCCCAGCCGGGCCACCAGATCCGTGATCAATTGTCCAACCTTCTTGTCGGCTTCCTTGATGAAAGGCTGCTCCAGCAGGCACGCTTCGGCGAAAAACTTCTCGATCTTGCCGTCGACGATCTTCTCCACTACCTGCGGCGGCTTTCCCGTGTTCGCGGCCTGGACCCGAAAGATGCTTCGCTCCTGTTCGAGGACTTCCGTCGGCACGTCTTCCCGGCACACGAAGCGCGGGTTGGCCGCTGCGATCTGCATGGCCAGGTCCTTGAGCAGATTCTGAAAGTCGTCCGTTCGGGCGACGAAATCGGTCTCGCAGTTCACCTCCACCAAAACACCGATCTTGCCGCCGGCGTGGATGTACGAGGTGATCGCCCCTTCGGTAGCGGCGCGCGCCGCCTTCTTGGCCGCTGCGGCCAGTCCCTTCTCACGCAGGAACACCAGGGCCTTCTCGATGTCGCCGGCAACCTCCGCCAGAGCGCGCTTGCAGTCCATCATACCGGCACCGGTACGATCGCGGAGCTCTCGAACCCGTGCGGGGCTGATGTCGCTCATGCCAGCTCCCCCTCCGCTGCGGCCAGCCCGGGAGTGACGTCCGAAGCGGAGGTGTCGGTCTCTTCGATCTTGGCCTTCTCGTCCTGCAGAGACCTGCCTTCCAGCACCGCGTCCGCCACGGCCGCACAGAACAGCCGGATGGCGCGGATGGCGTCATCGTTGCCGGGGATCCTGTAGTCGATCATGTCGGGATCGCAGTTCGTGTCGACGACCGCCACCACCGGGATTCGGAGCTTGTTGGCCTCGCGAACGGCGATCTCCTCCTTGATCGTGTCGATAACGAAGAGCGCGTCGGGAGGCTTCCGCATCGTCTTGATCCCGCCGAGCGTATTGATGAGGCGCTGCCGCTCACGACTCAGCTCCAGCAGCTCCCGCTTTTTCAACGCATCCGAGATCACCGGGTCGTCGAGCATCTCCTCCAGCTTCTTCAGCCGGTCGACACTCTGCTTGATGGTCTGAAAATTGGTCAGGGTACCGCCCAGCCATCGGTTGTTGACATAGAACATCCCGCCCCGCTCGGCTTCCTCCCGCACGGCATCTTGAGCCTGCTTCTTCGTGCCGACCAGGAGGAGGGATCCACCCCGAGCGGCCAGATCCCGGACGAAGTCGTATGCCCCTTGCAGCATGCGGACCGTCTGCTGCAGATCGATGATGTAGATTCCGTTGCGCGCGCCGAAGATGTAGGGCTTCATCTTCGGATTCCAGCGGCTCGTCTGGTGGCCGAAA
Organism: uncultured bacterium; assembly: GCA_963721115.1. Lineage (GTDB taxonomy): Bacteria > Desulfobacterota > Binatia > HRBIN30 > CADEER01 > CAVRIA01. The sequence continues at coordinate 137,527 of CAVRIA010000004.1, read as the reverse complement.
TGTACGCCGGCCTCCAGGAGCTGCTTCATGGTGACTTCGGCCATTCAGTGCTCCTCGCTTTTTCGCATGGGTAGCCTTTATTTCTAGCAGAAAATTCCGTTCCGCAGCAACCGTCCGGAGCGCCTCCTCATTGGTTCATGGCCTCCAGAAATTCGCTGTTGTTCTTGGTCCCCTGAATCTTGTCGATGAGGAACTCCATCGCTTCCACGGGGTTCAGCTGCGAGAGCAGCTTCCGCAAGATCCATATTCGCTTGGTCACCTCCCGACCCAGCAGAAGCTCTTCCTTCCGGGTCCCCGATCGATTGATGTCGATGGCGGGGAAGGTCCGCTTGTCCACCAGGCGGCGGTCGAGATGGACCTCCATGTTGCCGGTGGCCTTGAACTCCTCGAAGATGACCTCGTCCATACGGCTACCGGTATCGATGAGGGCCGTCCCGAGGATGGTCAAGCTCCCTCCGTCCTCGATGTTTCGCGCCGCCCCGAGGAATTTCTTGGGCTTGTGCAAAGCGTTGGAATCGACGCCGCCCGAGAGGATCTTGCCGCTCGGTGGGACCACGGTGTTATATGCTCGGGCCAGCCGCGTGATGCTGTCCAGCAGGATGACCACGTCGCGGCCATGCTCAACGAGGCGCTTGGCCTTCTCGATCACCATCTCGGCCACCTGCACATGGCGCGTCGCGGGCTCGTCGAAAGTGGAGCTCACGACCTCCCCTTCCACCGAGCGTTGCATGTCGGTGACCTCTTCGGGACGCTCGTCGATCAGCAGGACGATAAGAACCACTTCCTTGTGATTGCGCGTGATTCCGTGCGCGATGTTCTGCAACATCATCGTCTTGCCCGTCCGCGGAGGAGCGACGATGAGCCCCCGCGTCCCCTTCCCGATCGGCGTGAAGAGGTCGATCAGCCGCGTGGTGTTTTCCTCCGGGTCGTGCTCGAGCCGTAGCTGCTCGTTCGGGTACAGAGGGGTGAGATTGTCGAAGAGGATCTTGTCTCGCGCCCGGTCCGTTTCCTCATGGTTGATCGCCTCGACCTTGAGTAGGGCGAAGTAGCGCTCGCCCTCCTTGGGTGGTCGAATCTGCCCGGACACGATATCCCCGGTGCGGAGGTTGAAGCGCCGGATCTGACTCGGAGAAACGTAGATGTCGTCCGGCCCGGGGAGGTAGTTGTAGTCGGGAGCGCGGAGAAAACCGAACCCGTCCGGCAAAATTTCCAGAACCCCCTCTCCGTAGACCAAACCACTCTGTTCGGTCTGCGCCCCCAGGATGGCGAAGATCAGCTCCTGCTTCCGCATGTTCGAGGCACCCTCGATGCTGAAGCTCTTGGCGATCTGCGCCAACTCGCTGATCTTCTTCGCCTTCAAGGCCTTCAGATTGAGTCCCTGATCGCCGGTCGGCAGATCCTCCTCCGTATCCGGGCTGGGGTCAGCCGCCATACTCGGCCGGCTGTCCCCTTGAGATTCGGGCTCTCCGCGCCGTCGTCTCTCCGTTCGCGCACCCATCGTCGTTCCGGGGGCTGACCGGTTTCTCCCGACGATGTCGTCGGCCATTCGTCCGTCCTCTCCTGAGTTAGCGCTCGTGGTCTAGGGGGGAGAATGCACGCGGGCCCGTGGGGAAACGGCCCGATCATTTACTGGATGGGGCTACGAGATTGGTCCGGACGCTACTCAAAGGGCCCTCTCATGTCAAGGGATCTTGGCGCAACCGCTCCAATGCAAGCGCGAAGTCCTCCGGCAGAGGAGCGCTCAGCGTCATCGAGGCTCCCGTGGAGGGATGGCGAAAGGTAATCGATTCCGCGTGCAGGGCGTGGCGCTCGAGGCCCGCCGCCGGTTCACCCCTGCGGCGCCGCGAATATACCACGTCCGCCAGGACGGGATGACCGATCGACGCCAGGTGAACTCGAATCTGATGGGTCCGTCCGGTCTCGGGACGGACGCGGAGGAGCGTGGCACCGCTCAGACGCTCCACCACCTCGAAGCGGCTCGTCGACGGCCGCCCGCGCGATCGAATCGCCATTCGGCTTCGGTGAATCGGATGACGCGCGATGGGTCGATCGATCATTCCCGCGATGGGCCGTACCGCCCCCCAAACGATCGCCAGGTAGCTCTTCTGGATCTCGCGCCTTCGAAACTGCCGTCCGAGGTCGGCCAGCGTTGCCTCGTCCTTGGCGATGAGCAGGACGCCGGACGTCTCCTTGTCGAGGCGATGGACGAGCCCCAGTCTCGAGGGATCGAAGCGCGGGGCCGGGGTCCGCCATCGATGCAGCAGCGCGTTGACCAGCGTTCCACCCCAGTGACCCGGCGCCGGATGCACGACCAAACCAGGCGGTTTGGCGATCGCTAGGAGACTCTCATCCTCGTACAGCACTTCGAGGGCGATGTCCTCCGGCTCGACCGCTGGTTCCCGTCGCATCGGTCGCTCGACCACGATGCATTCTCCGACACGGAGAATCATGCCCGCCTTCACCGACCGCTCGCCGACCCGCACGAGGCCCTGCGTGATCAGGTGCTGAACCTGAGAACGCGTTCCCAGCAGCCTCTGCCGTGTCAGGAAATGGTCGAGTCGGCTGCGCTCGTCGTCTGGCCCGACGGCCCACTCGTAGTGTTCGTGCTCGTTACTCATCGACGCGAAAACAGCTCGCGCGCCGTGGCGACGTCCAGCCGGATTTGGTCGATCAGGCTCTCGACGTTGGGGAACTTTCGCTCCTCGCGCAGTCTCTCCACGAACGCGACCTCCAAGCGATGACCATAGATGTCGTCATCGAAGTCGAACAGATGCGTCTCCACCGCGCGTTCGCAATCCCCGAACGTGGGGTTGAAGCCGACGTTGGCTACACCACGCAGGTCGACGCCGTCGACCCGAGCGCGCACTGCGTACACACCATCGGGAGGCACCCGAACGCCGCGAACGCGCAGGTTGGCCGTGGGAATGCCGAGAGGCCGACCTCGGTGATGTCCGTGAACAACCCGACCAGCTACGCTATGGGGTCGATCGAGCAGGCGCCCGGCGGTGGCGAGTCTGGCTTCCGCAATCGCGGCGTGGATCGCACGGCGAGTCACCAGGCAGCCATCGACGGTCACGGCCGGGATGCGCTCGATCTCACCACAGCCCGATCGCTGCAGGACTTCTTCGAGCCGAAGGCGTTCCGGTGAACCCGCAGGCCCCGCGACCATGGCGACAACACCGAGCCGGCCGATCAGGCCGCTGAACTCATGCAGGCGCTTGGCCGATGCGAGCACGAGGAGATCGACCCCTTGCTCTTCCAGCAGCTCCAGACGCTTGCGTAGATCGGTCAAAACAAGAGGCGCATCGGGAGGCCTGCATTCGGCACGGCCAGTGAGCAGAATGAGTACGCTCTCCGAGCGCCTCTCCCCCGCCAGATCGGCAAGCCGCCGGAGAACCGCGCGATGCCCGCGGTGCACGCCATCGAAGACCCCGATCGCCATGACGCGCGGGCGCTCCCCGGCGCCCGAACGAGGCACCTGGCGCATCACCTTCATGCGAGAGTCAGCCGTATCGCTCCGTCGCACGCCTCGAAGACCCGCTGCGGCAGAGATGGGGAATGGGGAAGAGCTACTCGGTCAGGGCCTGGAGCTGCTTTCGGCCCACCTCTGCCTCTTCACTCGATGGATGGGCGCTGATCAGCTTCTGCAGGATGAGGCGTGCATCGATTGGATCGCCCGAATTGGAAAAGGCAGTTGCCAGAGCCAACAATGCCCCCGGAACTTGATCTCCCTGCGGATACTTGAGAAGGACCTCGTTCAGCTCGATGATGGCGCGATTGTAGTCCCCGCGGCTGTAGTACGCCTCGCCGATCCAGTACTGCGCGTTGTCGACCAGATCGGATTTGCCGGCCGAGCGCAAGAAGAGGCGAAACTGCTCGATCGCCTGATCGAATTGCCCCTGCTTGTAGAGTTCGAGAGCGCGGCGATAGGTCGGGTTCAAGTCGCTGCCGGCCAGACGGCTCTCCTCGCGTCGCCACGCAATCGCGGCGGCCGGTGTGCCCTTCACGGCCGCCCCCGCCTCCGTTGTCGCCGCCCCCGTGCCCCCCTCCGAGGGAGGTACGGTCTCGCCCGGCGAGGCGCCGCGCGCCTCGAGACCGGCGACGCGGCGCTCGAGGTTGGCGAGGGCCGTCTTGTTAGCCCCGCCCCCTCGTTCCTGGACCGTCGATTGCATTGTGTCCAATCGCCGGTTGACCTTGTCGACGGCTAACTGGGTGTCGGCCAGCGACGCCCGCATTTCCTGCTGCTCACGGCGAACTCGTTCGAAATCGGCGCGAGTAACGCAACCGGCGACACCGAGCGCAACTGCCAGTAGAGCAGCGCAGCGGAAGCGGACGAGACGCATCCGAGAAGCCTCCTACCCGTTCCCAATCACGGCGAAGTGCCCGCGGCGATTGCGCTGGTAACACGACTCGGTAGCCTCATGGCACAAGGGGAGCTCTTCCCCATAGCTGATCGTCGTGATTCGATCGCTCGAAACACCCAGACTCACCAGATAGCCCTTTGCGGTCGCCGCGCGCTTGGCACCGAGCGCGAGATTGTATTCCACCGTTCCGCGCTCATCGCAGTGGCCCTCGATCTCCACTCTCGTTGCAGGATGATCGTTCAACCACCTCGCATTTTGCTGCAACACTTGTCGGGCTTCTCCGTCGAGGTCGAAGGAATCGTAGGCAAAATGAATGTCCGTCAGTGGTCCGGAGTCGCTCCCCTCGTTGCCGAGCGTTCCTGCCTTGGCCTGCGCCAGGCTGCCGTTAGCCCCTTGCAGCGCCTCTTCGCCCAGCTCACCGCCAGCGCGTGCGCCTTCCAGGTCCGATTCGGTCTGCTTGCCGCCGCAAGCGCTCAGCAGACTCACCACGAACACCACCACCACCAAGCCACCAGCCCGCCGAATCATTGTCACCTCCTGCTCACGAGCCGAACCGGTCAGTCGAGTCGCCCCGACCACGCGGGACTCGTATCATTGCCATTACCGCCAGTCAATTCGACCTGATTCGTACCCGCGGCGTCCGACAGATAAAGACGTGCCGACCCACGACGCGTGGAGCCGAAGACCAGATACCGGCCATCCGGTGACCAACTGGCGTCCTCGTTGTCCCCGCTGCTCCGGGTGACCTGGTGCGCGTCGGTTCCATCTGTTTTGACGGTGAAGATCTGGAATCGCCCCCCGACGCGAGAAGTATACGCCAAGCGATCGCCCTTCGGAGACCAACTCGGAGAAGTATTGTAGTCGCCGACGCTCGTGATGCGGTGCAACGCGCTCCCGTCGGCGTTCATCACGTAGATCTGGGGACCGCCCGAGCGGCTCGAGCAAAAGGCGATCTGCCGGCCGTCCGGTGACCACGAAGGGGACACGTCGATCGCCCAGTGATCGGTGAGCCGGCGACGAAGCGAGCCGTCGGGGTTCAACAGGGCAATCTCGGAGTTGCCCTGGTATTCGAGAGTCACCGCGAGACGGCTTCCGTCCGGCGACCAACGGCCGCCGAGGTTGAGACCGCGCAGCGCCGAGAGCCGCGTCCACGTCTGGTCGGCGAGCTGAATCGAGAAGAGGTCGGGGTTGCCCGTCCGGTACGAGGTGAGAACGATCGAGCGATGGTCCGGAGCCCAGCTGGGCGAGAGGTTGAGGGTGTCCGCCGAAGTAATTCGGCGGACGTCGCCACCGTCGAGGCTCATGACGTACAGGTCCTTGAATCGCCCTCCTCGCGTCGAGAGAAAGGCGATCTGGGAATCGAATGGCCCCGGTTCGCCGGTCAGGCGGGCGAGAATCTCGTCGGCAAAGCGCTGCGCCATCCGACGGACGTCACCGGAACTCCCCCGGTAACGTCGGCCGGTCAACATGCGTCGCTGCGCGACGTCGAACAACCTCGCCTCGATCGTCAGATCGCCACCCTCCACGCGTGCACTCCCCTTGATCACGGCGAGCGCACCGATCACGGACCAGTTGTCGAAGTTGATCTCGTCGGCGGTGATGCCCGAGGTCTGGGGATTCTCGATGTACGTGTCGGCCGGGATCACGCGGAACAAACCCGATAGCTCGAGGTCGCGCGCCAGAATTTGATGGAACTGGCGAGCCGGTTCGGTGGTCGATCCCGGAGCCCCCTCTTCCTTGAGCGACGAAACCGCAACTGGGTACTGCCTTCCGCCGGGCCCGAAAATGGTCCCGCGAACCTGTCCCGCAGCCGGCCGAATCAACAGGCCGACTGCCAGCATCACCTCGAACCACACGCGCGCACGCAACATCAGGACCTCGAATCCTCCGGACGGAACTCCAGCTCGACACTCCAGAAAGCTTCCCGGTGCTTTTCGGGAGGCGGCCCGAGCGGGCTCGCCCGGCGCACCGCCCGCTCCGCTGACGCGTCGTACGACACGTCGCCACTGCTCTGCTTGGTTCTCACATTGACGATGTCTCCCGCCGGTGTGATGTTGAACTCGACGACGGCGCTCGACGACGGCGCCGCACCCGCCCAAACCCAAGCTTCCTTGATCCGTGCCTCCATCTGGGTTCGATAGGCGACATACTCGTAGTCGGTGATGATGCCACCGATACCCTTCCCGGGGCCGTAGCCGATGGCCCCCCCGACTTCGCTCTGCTCAGTCGATTCGCCGACAGCCGCAGCGGTGCCCACCTCCCTCACACGGCGGCGCACAGCAGCCGCGATCTTGTCGTCCAGGTCGCTCGCCGAAGCCGCACTGCCGACCCCGTTCTTGTTCTCGGCCTTGACCAGCGCGGCCCGTTGCTCGATCGCTTTCTCAATCCGCTCGTCGATCGGGTGAGAGGTCTTCTCAGCGGGTGCCGCGGCCTTCGCCTTCGCCTCTTCGACCTTCGGAGCGGGCTTGGGTACGGCCGGCACAGGCTTGGGTGGAGCCAGTTTTTTCGCCACGGGTCTGGCGACGGACCCCTGAATCGCCTCGTGCACCGCGACCTTCTCCGGCTTCTTTGCATCCGCCGTCGCCTGCGGTTTCTTTGCCTCTGCCTTCACCACCTCGGCTTTGCCTTGCGCTGGCTCGGCGGCAGGAGCCTGCACCTTCTCCGGAGGAACGACAACCGGGTTCGCTGCGGGCTCGACCTTGGCCGCGCCGGCTGGCTGCGGTTCGGCTGCTCTGGCGGGCGGCTCGACACGAGAGGCCTCCGGCGGCTTCACCACCTTCGGTTCGCCGGTGGCGGGGGCCGGTTTTTCGGGCTCCACATGGGGAGCTGGCGGGATCGCGGCAACCGCCTCGCCGGCCGGCTGCTTCGGCATGGCGACAACAGGGGCTTTGCCTTGTCGAGATTTCGGCTCGCCACCGGGCCCGGGAATCAGATTCGTGCCGCCCAACACGTTCGGCGCGACGAGATCGACGGTATACGACTCCATGGGCGGGGTGGCTCCGAGAAAGCCGCGCGGCGACGCCAAGAGGAGCGCGATGGCCAACGCATGCATCGCGGCCGAGACGGCGACCGTCCAGATCAGGCCGGTACTGCGAGGCGAGCGGACCAGGATCTCCGGATGCGCGGATGCCATTACCGTTCGGCGGGAGGCTCCGTCACCATGGCGAGCCGCACGACGCCCGCTTCCCGCACCGAGCTCATCACCTTCATCACGTCGCCGTACGGCACCGCCGCGTCCGCGCGCAGAAACACCTGGCGATCCGGCCGCTCCTGCAGAATGGCGCGCAGCTTCTCCTGCAGAGCCGACGCCGAGAACTCGGTGTCGTTCAGGTAGACCTTCCCATCGGCTGCCAGAGAGACCACCAATTGGACTTCGTCTCCGGCGAGAGCCCCGGCCCTCACATGGGGGAGATTGACCGTGATGCCCTGCTGCAGGATCGGCGCGGTAACCATGAAGATCACGAGAAGAACCAGCATCACGTCGACCAGCGGCGTGACGTTGATCTGGGAGAGGGTTTCGTTGCTTCGTCCGTCGAATGCCATGCCAGAGGGCCGCTACTTGAGAAAATGACGCTCGGCAATGTTGAGGAATTCGAACGCGAAGTTGTCCATCTCCACCGACAAGACCCGAATCTGGCGCGCAAAGTGATTGTAGGCCACGACCGCCGGGATGGCGGCAAAGAGGCCTGTCGCGGTCGCGATCAACGCCTCGGCGATGCCGGGGGCCACCGCCTGAATGGTCGACGACTGGGTTGCGCTGAGCCCGAGAAACGCATTCATGATTCCCCACACCGTCCCGAACAGACCGATGAACGGCGTCGCGCTTGCCGTGGTGGCGAGAAAGGTCAGCGCCCGTTCCAGCTGGGTGAGCTCCTGGGCAGCGGCCCGCCGCATGGCGCGCTCCACATTGGCTACCCCTGCCAGCTCGGTGCTCAGCGGGGCGTCCTCAGCGCGCGTCTGACGCTTCGCCCGCGTCAAGCGGACGAGCTCCTGATAGCCGGCCCTGAAGACCTGAGCGACGGGGCTCTGGGTCATCTCCTGGCTAGCGGCGTGAATCGTCGTGAGGTTCTTCGTCTCCCAGAAACTCTCGATGAAACGCTCGGATTTGCGGCGCGCCGCGCGAATCTGTCGCGCCTTGAACAGAATGATCCCCCAGCTCGCAATGGAGAAGAGGATCAGCAGGTACAGCACGACCTGAACCACGGGACTGGAGCCAGTCACCATGGAGAACAGGCTTCGATGCGCTGCCAAAGGAACCGTCAAAGCTGCGCCCACTTGAAGGAAAGCCGTGGGCGCCCATGCTGAACACATTCACCCATCCTCTCCGCCGCCCAACGGCCGCAGCGTAATATAGGGCATCTGGGGAGTCAACGAAGCGGCGACACGATGCGGCGAGAGATCCAGCTGGTTCGGCCGGGTCGCGGCTCGGAGAGCTCGGAGAGCTTTCCTTGACTCGCCAGAATGAACGTGAAAATGAAGTGCGCTGGGCACTCTGGCGAGGTACGACCGCATGGGAATCAAGATCGGAATCAACGGCTTCGGCCGCATCGGCCGCAACGTGATGCGCGCCGCGCTCCGCGACCGCGAGCTCGAATTTGTCGCCGTCAACGACCTGACCGATGCCGTGACTCTGGCACACCTGCTGAAGTACGATTCGGTTCACGGAACGCTCCCAGTGGAGGTCCGAGCCGAAGACCAGGCGATCATTGTCGATGGCACCCGAATCCGGGTCCTGAGCGAACGCGATCCGGCGAAGCTGCCCTGGCGCGAGCTCGGCGTCAACGTCGTCCTGGAATGCACTGGCCTCTTCACCTCACGGGACAGGGCAGCGAGCCACCTGGCCGGGGGGGCGAAAAAGGTCATCATTTCCGCCCCGGCAAAGGACGTGGACCTGACGATCTGTTACGGGGTGAATCACGAGTCCTATCGGCCGGCGGACCACCACGTAATCTCGAACGCTTCCTGCACCACCAACTGTCTCGCGCCACTTGCGAAGGTGCTGCACGAGAGCTTCGGCATCGTCCGCGGCCTGATGACCACGGTTCACGCCTATACGAACGACCAACAGATCCTGGACTTGCCCCACAAGGACCTGCGCCGCGCGCGCGCGGCCGCGATATCGATGATTCCGACGACGACGGGGGCCGCCCGCGCCGTCGGGGAAGTGCTCCCAGAGCTCAAGGGGCGGCTGGACGGTATGGCGATTCGCGTGCCGACGTCCAACGTCTCGATCGTAGATCTGGTCGCCGAGCTGAAGAAGACCGTGACGGAGAAGCAGATCAACGATGCCATGGAGAAGGCGGCCAACGGATCTCTGAAGGGAATCCTGCGCTGCTCCGGCGCTCCCCTGGTGTCGGTAGACTTCAACGGCAGTCCCTTCTCCTCCACCGTCGACTTGGAGCTGACCAAGGTCATGGACGGCAATTTCGTCAAGGTGCTCTCCTGGTACGACAACGAATGGGGCTTCTCCAACCGCATGGTCGACGTGACGAAGCTCGTTGCGAAGGGCTGATCGGGGTTGGGCTCGGGACTTCGACCGAAGTCGGCAGGACGCGAAGAAAGGCCGTGGCGGATCCAGTCGATGCGCACTCCACTGCTGGCCGGCAACTGGAAGATGCACGGAACGGCCGACGAGGCCCGTACCCTCGCCGCTAGCCTGAAGAGCCGCCTCGCCGACGTGGACGATCGCGACGTTCTGATTGCGCCCCCGTTTACGGCCCTGGCGGCGGTCGCGGAGAGCATCGAGGGAACCCGCCTTCTCCTCGCCGCGCAGAACCTCCATTGGGAAGACCGCGGCGCTTACACAGGGGAAGTGTCTGCCCCCATGTTGGTCGCGGTCGGATGCACCCACGTCATCGTCGGACACTCGGAACGGCGGCAGTACTTCGGGGACACGGACGAGTGGGTATGTCGAAAGATGAAGGCGGCGTTGCGATACGACCTCATCCCGATCCTCTGCGTCGGCGAGACCCTTCAGGAACGGGAGGCGAATCGCACCATCGAGATCGTCGAAGAACAGATTCGCGCGGCACTGGAAGGGCTGGACATCGAGTGCATCGGCCGAGTTGTGGTCGCCTACGAGCCGCGTTGGGCGATCGGGACCGGGAAAGTCGCGACACCCCAGCAAGCGCAAGAGGCTCACGCTGCGATCCGACGCCGGATCGCGCAGCTCAGCCGCGAGGATGTTGCCCAACGGACGAGAATCCTCTATGGAGGCAGCGTCAAGCCCGACAATGTCGATGCGCTGATGAGCCAACCCGATTTGGATGGCACGCTCGTGGGCGGCGCCAGTCTCGACGTCGACGACTTCTCCCGTATCGTGCGTTTTCAGTCTCCTTGGTCTTCTTGATGAAGGAACCTCCGTCATGTACGCCGTGATCACGATTATTCACATTCTCGCCTGCATCTTTCTGGTCCTCGTCGTGCTCCTGCAGACGGGCAAAGGCGCAGAAATGGGAGCCGTCTTCGGCGGCTCGAGCTCGACCGTCTTCGGCAGCTCCGGTGCCGGCAACTTCTTGACACGCCTGACCACTGCCACGGCCATCGTCTTCATGATTACCTCTCTGAGCCTGACGTACCTCTCGTCCCGACGGAGGACCGCAACGGTCTTCGACGAGGCGCCTCTGGCGCAACCCGCCGCACCGGAAGGGTCCAACGCTCCGGCGCCGGCAAATCCACTGGCTCCCGAAGCTGCCCCTCCCGCTGCCCCCGCGCCTCAAGCCGGTGCCGAGAGCGGAGCCGCCGCACCTGCAGGCCCCGCTCCGCAGGAGAACGAGCCCGCGCATCCCTGATCACGGATGCGGGTTCGCCGAGCGACGCGCCACGGAAGGGGCTCTCGACCTGGCCGAGAAGCGACTGGGAAGGAAATGCAAAATGCCGACGGGAGCCCCGTCTCGTGCGTCGGCTCGATGTGGACACGAAGCCGACCACTCCCTCCGCTCTCAAAAGTCCTGCGAGGATGGCGGAATTGGCAGACGCGCTAGGTTGAGGGCCTAGTGGGGTAACACCCGTGGGGGTTCAAATCCCCCTCCTCGCACTCCCCTCTCAATCGCTGCCGGAGCCAGCCACCACGAGCCCCCCTGGTGGGCTGGGCCCCCGCGGCGCGGCGCACCCGAGCTCAGCCGCGCGGATCGCAACGCGAGCCGAGGTGCGCTCATGCAATCACTCCGGGGAGACCCGTCTCGACTCCTACTCCCGTTTCTTCCCTTCCATACTCCTTCGACCTGGGTCCGAAACTCGCCTCCTGTCGGCCCAGCCCGTCTCGTGTCTACCCGAGCCCTCGGCCGGCAGCGAGGTACCGACCTTCCTGCCTGAATGATCCAGCTCACAGGGCGCCGCGGTTGGAGGGTCAGTCGTCCGCCGCGCGGCACTCATTCTCGGCAAAAAAAAGGGCGGGTGGGGAGAACCCCACCCGCCCCGAGGCGTTCGTTGTTCGCTTCGCTATGGAAGCGTGATGATATCCGACTCCTCCCGATCGCCCTGATAGTGGACGTTGAAGTCGGCGTAGTGATCCGACGTCGCCGAGATGTGCTCCTCGTCTCCGATGGCGAGCAAGCCGCTGCCGGGGCTGACCGAGGTGAGACGCGTCTGACCCGTCAGAGTGCCGGCAACACCGGCGCTGAAGATCGATCGCTCTCTCTGTGTCGTGTCGATCTCGGAGATGTACAGATCTTGTTTGCACTTCATCCCGTGGCTGGTGGAGAACCGCTGCTCGAACTCGTTATAGACGAGGTACTGAACCACAGCGCTTCCCGGGATCTGCCGCAGGAAGTCCTCCGTGCAGGGAATGAGGACCAGCCGAGTCTGCACCGACGTCGGCTCGGGCACCGCCGGATTGGCGGCAAAATCGAAGAAATGGTTGAGGATGAGAACACTCGGACAGCCGTTGTATTCCGCATCGGGGCCACCGATCACCAGCGTGTTGTCGTCGTTGACCGCGCCGGGAATCGCCTGGATGCCGATTGCGTTCGACTTCGCGACATCGATCGAAAGGCCTGGGACGATCTCCTCGACAGTGGTCTCGCCCTTCAGGACGTTGCGGTCGACCGGAGCGCCCGTATCGCTGTCGATGGCGATGCACTTGAGAGATCCGTTGAAGGGAACCTCGGGCACCGGCGGGATACGGCTCCCGACGTTGCTCGCGCCCCCGATACCCTTTCGGCTGACGCCGTCCAGCTTGAACTTGCCGAACGAAGTGCCGAACCCGGCGACCCCATCGCTAACCAACCATCCGAGCGGCTGGCGGGGAGTGAGGCGAATGCGGAAATCGGTCTCGTTCCAGCCTGGCACACAGACGCCGGAGACGCCCGTACCCGAGTCGAAGCAGTCGGTCGCCTCCTCACAGACCCGGCCAGTGTTCGTGCAGTGAGAATTGGCGTTCTCGTAGAAGCAGTGCACGAGCACCGGATCGTTCGAGGTATTGCTCAGCTGCACGACGGTGTCGTAGGTATTCGTCCAACGAGGATATCCGGCCAAATCACGATCGCCGCAGCCTGATCCGAGGTCACATCAGCGGCCGCCGGCTGGACACCGCCGAGCGCGAGCGCCGCGGCCATTCCCACCATCCAGCTCGCCCATCGCACCTTGCGCATGATCTTCTCCTTTCCCTTCCTGTAGCGGACCACCACGGCAACGACCTACTGAACCTGTTCCGCCGGGATCGTGATGATGTCGTGCACTGGCCGAGTCCCCTCGATGTGCAAGTTCATGGCGGCCGAAGATATGGTCTGGCTGCTCGGGGCGTCCACGTCCGCCGTGTGGAACTCCTCGCCGACCATGAGGACGCCGTACTGCGTCAGATCCGTAGGTCGGATGCGAACCTGCTTGAACGTCGAGCCGTTTGCCGCGGCGAACGTAAACGGATCGATGTCCGACAGATTCAGATCGGCCCAGCAGGTGACCTGCGCAAAAGCCGAGAGGGCCAGCTCGTACTCGTCCCAGGCCTGGATGAAGAGCGTGACGGACTTGGGATTCTGGCTCTCGAAGTCCTGCGTGCAGGGCACGATGGTGAGGTTGGTGGTAACCGACGAATCGATGGTCAGGGAACTCGCGTACGGATCCGCGGCCCCCTCGCCGATGTTGTTCAGGATCCAGAACTGAGGACAGGCGTTGTACTCGCCACCCGTCGGGCAGTCCGCATCATCGGGCTCGCCACCCAGGCAGAGCTTTCCGTCGCCGTTGTTGAACTCGTTTCCGAGAATGCCCACGGCGTTGTACTTCGCGACGTCGAAGACCGAACTCGATGCAAGTGGCGTTGGTGGTGCACGTCTGCCCCGGGGTCAGGGTGCAGCTGTTGGTACCCGGATCGCAGACGTTCAACGGTAACCAGCGTCGCTTCGCCCTTGAGGTGGTTACCCGAGAGCGGCGCTCCGGACGCATCCACCTCGACGCACTTCAGCTCACCGGTGAAGTACTCGACGACCGGCGGAACCCGGCCGGGATCCAAGCCGGCTCCGTTACAGGCGAGCGCCGCCGTCGCGTTGCCGTCCGAGACGTGAGCCATAGCTGCCGAATTGGAGCACGGCTCGTCCGTCGGGTCCACCAAGCGCCCTTCCGAGACCAGCCAGTGGGTCGGCTGCTGCTTGGTGAGCCAGATGTCGAAGTCGATCTCCGTCCACAGCGGCGGATTGAGCTGCGACGGGACCTCGTCTCCGGTGTTGGGAATGCCGTCCAGACCGAACGGGAAGGTCAGCGCGCCGTTCACGTAGAAGCAGTGCGCATGCACCATCGAGTTGGACGTATTGGTGATCTGAATGACGGTGTCCCGTGTTCCGTCCGAAATAACCTTCGGAAAGACCAGGATCGACGCGCTCCTGTCGGTGGTCACCTCGGCGCTCGCCCCACTGGCCACCAGTCCCACCAGCGCTGCCGCCATGAGCCCGATTCGCCCTCGCTGCCTACGCATTAGCCTCCTCCTTTCGATCACTACCGCGCCGAAATGGCCCTGGAAATACCAATTAAGTGCCGGCCTTATATCCAGGGTCCCCAAAGATGTCAAGTCAAAACGGGGTGATTTCTGTGCCCCCCAGGTCAGTGAGGGGGCAGGTAAATGAAATCGCTGCGGCGACTGCGGCCCTGAAAGTGCAAGTTCGTCGCCGTGGAACTGACCAGATCCGAGCCTTTCACGAAGCTGCAGGCGGGGAAATCGTACTTGGCGCTCCCGCAGCGGAATTCCTCGGCCACGCCGATCAGGGCGTTTCCTCCCCCCTGCCGAGACTCGTCGACCACCCCGCGGATACGGGTCTGGCCGGTGAGCGTTCCGGCGACCCCGGCGCTGAAGATCGAGCGCGAGTTGTCGACGGTGTCGAGATTCGAGAGCCGGGTCTCCTTGAAGCAGTTGACCGTGCGGCTGGTGGAGAAGCGCTGCTCGAACTCGTTGAAGACCAAGAATTGGGCGACTGTTTTGGACAGGTCGAGGTTGTTCGTCTCGAAGTCCTGCGTGCACGGGATCAAGGTCAAATCAGTGGCCACCCGGACCTGGTACGAAGGTGCGGTGCAGTCGGTGTCGGCCCGGCAGGACTCTCCCGACAGGCTGCACGTCTCACTCGGCTCGCACACGTTCTGGCAATCGGTATCGTCCCCGCAGGTATTGCCGGTCACGTGGCACTTGTTCGTGGTGCCGTCGCAGAAATTGCTCTCACAGTCCGAGTTGGTCGCGCAGGTCTCGCCGGTGATGCTGCAGGCAGAATCGATGCACAGGTTGCGGACCAGGGGATCGTCGGCTCCGTCGAAGAAATGATCCAGGATCAGGATGCCCGGGCACGCCTCGTACTCGGCGCAGGTCCCGTTCGCCCGACAGGCCTGATCGTCGGGGTTGTTCGCTGGATTGTCCCCTGTCGGCCCCCCGAGAACGAGGGTGTCGTCACGATTCCCTTTGCCGTCCAGCGCCGGGATACCGATGGCGTTGTAGCTGGCGACATCGACGAACCCGGTCTTTGCGTCGTGGCGCCCGATCAACGCCTCACCGATCAGATCGTTTCGCGCGACGGGCGCCCCCGAGTCATCGAGGGCGATGCACTCGAGCTCGCCGATGAAGGGGTCTTCCGGCGACACCGGAACCAAGCCCTCGTTGACTTGGCCATCTCGTCCCGTCCGCCCCGGAGGTCCCTCCAGAGGGAGGCAGGGGGCGAGCACGCAACGGTTTCCCACCCCAGAGCACTGACCGTTGGCGGTGCACGGGGTCGTGCCGTCGTTCGCACAGACCCCGATCCGGCATCCGAAGCCGGCTCCGTCGGAAACCAGCCAACCCGTCGGCTGCTGCCGGGTCAGGCGAATCCGGAAATCGGTCTGCTGCCATTGCGGCTTGCAATTGCCGAAGACGAGCTGGTCCCCCAGCATCACCGGACAGGCTTGCAGGTCGGGAAAGCAGCTCCCTCCCGGGAAGCTGCACGTCGGGGTCACGTTGATGTAGTAACAGAGAATGTTGATCGCCTGATCGGAGATGTTGCTGATGCGGACCATCGTATCCAGCCCGGAGCTCGTGTCGACCAGCAGCTTCGGAAAGACGAGGATGGCGGCGGGCTTATCCGAGCCGATGTCAGCCCTGGCCCGCACGGGAACCAGCGCGCCGGCCACGGTGGCCATCAGCACCGCGGCAAGGACCGCCGCGACTCTTTTCATCCTTCCCCGCATGACCGACTCCCTCACGGCCCCTCCGGAAGTCGAATCAAGTCCGTCTCCGCGCGGGTGCCCTCCTCGTGGAGGTTGAAGGCGGCCCGCCCCTGCCCTCCGTCCGCCGAGTGGAATTCCTCGACGACACCGACGAAGCCGGACTGGGAACCGTCGGCCGCGCGCAGCTCTGTCTGCAGCAGCCTCGTGCCTACGGTTCGGACCTTGAAGATGTTGCTGACGTCGCTGAAGAAGAAGTTCCCCCAGCAATTGATCGTCGTCAGTGCAGACAGCGGTTGCTCGAACTCGTTGGTGACGTCGAAATGCACCACGATGCTCGTCGGCTTCTGGAACTCGAAGTCCGCCGCGCACGGAACCAGCGTCAGCTCGGTCGACACCGTGGAGGTGGGCCCAAAGAGCGGGCTGTCCGCGCCCTCGGCAAAGTGCGTCATCTTGATCAATTGGCCACAGCCCTCGTACTCGGCTCCGCTCGGGCAATCGTCGCTGATCCCGCCGCCCAGACAGAGCGTGAAATCGGTGTTCTGGTTCGGCTCGCCGATCAGGGCGACAGCATTGTACTTGCTCGCGTCCCCATCGTTGGTCAACAAGGTCGCTTCCCCCTTGAGCGAGTTGCCATTGATCGGCGCTCCCGAGGGATCGATCTCGATGCAACGCAGCTCGCCTCGGAAGGGATCGGCCACCGGCGGGATGCGACCGGGGTCGAGGCCGGCCCCGTCACAGTCGTAGTTGGGCGTAAGGGGGTCACAGGGGACATCCAGCGGGTTGGTGAAGCGGCCCGAGCCGACCGCCCAGTGAGTCGGCTGCTGCCCGGTCAGCCAGATATTGAAATCGACCTCCTGCCACTGCGGATCGCACCGCCCGGTGCACGTGTTCGCCAAACAATCGCCGACGCCGCTGCTGCAGATCGGCGCCGCGTTGACGTAGAAGCAGTGCGCGTGGACGACGGAGTTCTTCGTATTGCCGATCTGGACGAGTGTGTCGTGGCTACCGTCGAAGACGACCTTCGGAAAGATCAGGATCGAGCCAGACCGTTCGGTCGTCGTCCCGGCCGCCGCGACCCCCACCCATAGAGCGACGACCGCCGTGATGAGTCCCGCGTACCGATTCACCCGTCTCATACGAGGCATGCAGTTCCTCTCACCGTGTTCGCCCTGCTGGGAATTCCGTGGGAACACCGCCTCCCTCATGATGCCTCTGCCGTCGCTCTCGAACGGACTGTCCGCGCAGGCCCGACTTTATAGTCGCCGCCGCCGAAAGTGTCAAGGAAAAACGGGCGGTAAATCCCCCGATTTGGTCCGCAATCACTCCTCATCTCCTCACACCACGGCCGTGAGCCATTCCCGGTACTTGGGATTCGCGCCCCGAATGGTCCGCCGGAACTCATCTTGCATCTGCCGCGTAATCGGGCCGGGCCTGCCGGACCCGACGCGCCGGTCGTCGAGCTCCCGGATCGGCGTGACCTCGGCGGCCGTCCCGGTCAAAAAAGCCTCCTGCGCGATATAGACCTCGTCGCGGGTGAAGCGTTGCTCCTCCCAATCCACCCCGCGGTCGCGCAGCAGGGTCAGGACCGTGTCCCGGGTGATCCCCGGCAGCACCGAGGTCAGCGGCGTCGTCTTCACCCGCCCCTCGCGCACGATGAAAATGTTCTCACCGCTACACTCGGCGACATAGCCTTCGGTATCGAGCAGCATTGCCTCGTCGTACCCGCTCCGCCGCGCCTCGACGCTCGCCAGAATCGAGTTGACGTAGTGGCCGACGATCTTGGCCTTCGTCATCAGCGTGTTGACGTGCGATCGCTGGAAAGACGAGGTCTTGACCCGAATCCCGTTCCGCACCCCATCGTCCCCCAGATACGAGCCCCAGGGCCAGGCGATGATGCTCACGTGCACCGGGTTGTCCACCGCCGCAAGCCCCATCTCGCCCTCGCCGATGAACACGAGGGGTCGGATGTAGCACTCCTCGAGGCGGTTGACGCGGACGGTTTCCACGCACGCGGCATTGATCTCCTCCTGCGAGAAGGGGACCGTTATGCCGACGATGTGGGCGGAGGAGAAGAGCCGGTCGGTGTGCTCTCTCAAGCGGAAAATGGCAGATCGGCCGTCGTCGCCCCGGTAGCAGCGAATCCCCTCGAACGCGCCGAGGCCGTAGTGGAGGGTGTGCGTCAGAACGTGCACCCGCGCGTCGTCCCAAGCGACAAATTTCCCGTCCATCCAGATGTGGTCGGTCTTCTGCATACGCCGCCGGCACAGCTAACGAAGGCATGGCTGCAAGTCAACGAACGGGATGGCGCCAGCCCTGGTTTTGCTGCCCTTTGCGCCATCGCGCGTCGCGCTGCCGTAAAGAACGTTTCGCTCGCCGGACGGGGGCCAGGCCTCCGAGACGACCGATCCGCTCACCGGCAAAAGAAGCGGCGATCGGGCGGTCCTACTGCCCTGCTGCCCTCGGAGGCTCTTCGGCGGCACCGCGCAGGAGGTCGTTCGCGACCATCCACTGCTCCGCGTCGCGCAGGGCCCGATGCGCGAGTTGCTGCCTTCGCTCGCGTCCGCGGGCGCGGCCGGGAACCGGAGGAAACAGGCCGTAGTTGGCGTTCATGGGCTGGAACTCCTTGCGGGTCCGATCGGTGATGTACGCGAGGAGCGAGCCGAGCGAGGTCGTCGGCGGCGGCACGAGCAGCGGATGGCCGTCGAGGAGCCGCACCGCGTTGATTCCGGCGAGCAGGCCGGTGGCCGCCGACTCGACATACCCCTCGACGCCGACCAGCTGCCCGGCGACGAACACCTCCTCGCCGGAACGCAGCTGCAAGGTCGGGTGGAGCACTCGTGGAGATTCGATGAACGTGTTGCGGTGCAGGCTGCCGAGGCGGACGAACTCGGCGTTGGCCAGTCCCGGCATGGTGCGAAACACGCGCCGCTGCTCCGGGTAGGTCATCTTGGTCTGAAAGCCGACCATGTTGTACAGCGTGCCTTCAGCGTTGTCCTGCCGCGCCTGCGCCACCGCGAACGGCCGTTTCCCCGTGCGCGGATCGATGAGCCCGACGGGTCGCATGGGCCCGAAGGCCAGCGTATCCTTGCCGCGGCGCGCCATCTCCTCGATCGGCATGCAGCCCTCGAAATATACGCAGCGTTCGAAATCGCGGGTCGGCACCTTGTCGGCGGCGAGGAGGGCGTCGACGAAGGCGTAGTACTCGTCTTCGCTGAACGGGCAGTTCAGGTAGTCGTCCCCGCCCTTGTCGTAGCGCGAGGCCGGGAAGACGATCGAGCGATCGATGGAGTCCGCCGCGACGATGGGAGCGATCGCGTCGTAGAAGTAGAGGTGCTGCTGCCCCAGCCGCTGCTGCAGGCTGCGGGACAGGGCCGGCGAGGTCAGGGGCCCGGTGGCGACGATGACGACGCCGTCGGGAATCGCCTCGAGTTCCTCGTTCTCGACCGCGACGTTCGGATGGGAGCGAATCGCCTCGGTCACCCCGGCGGCGAAGCGGTCGCGATCGACCGCAAGAGCGGCACCGGCCGGCACGGAGGTCGCCTCGGCGATGCGCAGGACGAGCGATCCCAGCCAGCGCATCTCCTCCTTCAGGAGGCCGACAGCGGTATCCAGGGAGGCATTGCGGAAGGAGTTGGAGCACACCAGCTCGGCGAGCTGCCCGGTGCGATGCGCCTCCGTCGCGCGCTTCGGCCGCATCTCGACGAGCCGCACCTCGCAGCCGGCATGGGCGGCGTACCAGGCGGCTTCGCAGCCCGCCAGGCCGCCGCCGATCACCGTCAGGGCGCGGGCGGTCATACCGCCTCCGCCTCGGCGACCGTCTCCTTGTACTGGCACCCCTCGCTCAGGCAGCGGCGGACCGTCCCCGCCTTGCGCGTGGTCTTCTCCACGACGAACGGAGCGCCGCACTCGGGGCAAGCCTCCGCCACGGGACGATCCCAGGTGGCGAAGCGGCAGTGGGGATAGCGCCCGCAGCTGAAGAAGGTCTTGCCGCGGCGAGACCGCTTCTCCATGATCTCGCCCTCCTTGCAGTCCGGACACTTGATTCCGGTGGAGACCGGGCGGTTCTTGGAGCGGACGTTCTTGCATTCCGGATAGCCGGAGCAGCCGAGAAACTTCCCGTAGCGGCCGAAGCGCACCTGCATGGGACGCCCGCACTGGTCGCACACCTCGTCGGTCGTCTCCTCCTTCGCGATCTGGATGTTGCCCTCGTCGTCGCGGCTGAAGTTTGCCGTGCTCTTGCACTCCGGATACGACGAGCAGGCGAGGAACTCGCCGCTCCTCCCCCACTTCACGACCATGGGAGAGCCGCACTTCGGGCACGCGATGTCCGTCGGCTGCCCCGCCCGCTTCACGTCCGGCATGTGCGTCGCCGCCTGCGAGAGAGCAATCGAGAAGGAGGCGTAGAAGCGCCTCATGGCGTCCAGCCACGGCTGCCGCCCCTCCTCGATCTCGTCGAGGACGTTCTCCATCCCGGCGGTGAACTCGACGTCGAGCAAGTCGGGAAAGGACTGCACCAGCAGGTCGGTGACCAGGAAGCCGAGCTCGGACGGCCGCAGGCGCCGCTGGTCCTCGGTGACGTATTCCTTCGACAGGATCGTCGACATGATCGAGGCGTAGGTCGACGGGCGCCCGATCCCCTTCTCCTCGAGCTCCTTGATCAGCGTCGCCTGGCTGAAGCGCGCCGGCGGCTGCGTGAAGTGTTGCTCCGGCTTGAGCTCGAGCAGGCGCAGCGCCTCTCCCTCCGCCAGCGGCGGAAGGGTTCGCTCCCGGTCGTCGTCCTCCTCGCCGGGCTCCTCGTCGCGCCCCTCGGTGTAGACCCGGATGAAGCCGTCGAACTTCATCACCTGCCCGGTGGCCCGAAAGAGGGCATCCGCGGCGGTGATGTCGACCGAGGTCTGGTCGAACACGGCCGGCGTCATCTGGCTGGCCACGAAGCGGTTCCAGATGAGAGTGTAGAGAGCCAGCTCCTCCTTCGAGAGAAACCCGGCGACGGACTCCGGCGGCCTGTCGAGGACGGTCGGCCGGATCGCCTCGTGCGCGTCCTGAGCCCCTTTCTTGCTGCGATACATGACCGCATCGTTCGGCAGGTAGGGCTTGCCGTAGCGCTCTCCGATGTACTGGCGGACCTCCTGCAAGGCCTCGGGCGCGGTACGCGTCGAGTCGGTGCGCATGTAGGTGATCAGCCCCACCGGTCCTTCCGAGCCGAGCTCGATTCCCTCATACAGCCGCTGTGCGATGCGCATGGTGCGGCTGGGCGAGTAGCCGAGCTTGCGGGCCGCCTCTTGCTGCAGGCGCGAGGTGATGAAGGGCGGGGCCGGAAAGCGGCGCCGTTCCTTCTTCTCGACCTTGGTGACGGTCCACGTCGCCTTCTGCAGCGCCGCCACGCGGTCGCTCGCCGCGGCCTCGTTCTCGAGTCGGAACTTATCGGGATCGAGCTTCTGGTCGCCGATCCTGAACAGCCGCGCCTCGAAGGGCGGAGGCGTCCCGGCCTCCAGCGCCGCGGTGATCGACCAGTACTCGACCGCTTTGAAGGCCTGGATCTCGCGCTCCCGGTCGCAGACGATCCGCACCGCCACGGATTGCACGCGGCCCGCGGACAGGCCACGCCGCACCTTTTCCCACAAGAGGGGACTGATCTGATAGCCGACCAGCCGGTCCAGGATGCGCCGCGTCTGCTGCGCTTCGAACAGGTTCTGGTCCAGATCGCGCGGATGCTTCAGCGCTTCCTGCACGGCGCGCTTGGTGATCTCGTTGAACAGCACGCGCCGGATGTTGCTGCGCTTTCCGTCCAGCTTCTGCGCAATGTGCCAGGCGATCGCCTCTCCCTCTCGGTCGGGATCGGGGGCGAGGTAGATGTTCTCCTTGCCCTTTGCCGCCTGGCGCAGCTCGGTGATCAGCTTCCCCTTGCCATGGATGACCTGGTACTCGGGCTTGAAGTCGTGCTCGATGTCGACACCGAGCTTGCTCTTCGGCAGATCGACGACGTGTCCGACCGAAGCCTTCACCTGATAATCGCGCCCCAGGTACTTGTTCAGAGTTCGCGCCTTGGCGGGCGACTCGACGATGACGAGGTTCTTGGCCATGGCTTCAACGCCCCCCCGAGCGCGGTTCGCAGGAGGCGTCGCGGGCGAAGGATTTCCCCGGGTATTGGCGGATCAGGCCGCGCAGCTCCAGCGTCAGGAGGGACTCCAGCACCTTCGGTGCCGAGAGGCCGCTGCGCTCGATCACCTCGTCGACGTGGACCGCGGTGTCGTCCAGACACGCGAACACCCTCGCCAGCGCGCCGTCGAGATCGATCGGACGGCGCCTCGGCCGCTCCAGATGCGGGGCGATCTCTCGGATGACGTCGTCGGCCGACTCGACCAGTGTCGCTCCCTGGCGGATCAGCCGGTGCGGGCCGCGGCTCCGCGCCCCGATCGGCCCCGGCACCGCGAACACCTCGCGCGCCTGTTCGATGGCGTACTCCGCCGTGATCAGGGAGCCGCTCTTCTCCGTGGCCTCGACCACGACGGTACCCAGCGACATACCACTGATGATGCGGTTGCGGGTGGGAAAATTCTCTGCGTCGGGCTGTGTTCCCATCGGAAATTCGGAAACAACCGCCCCATTTTGTATGATTTGCATGTGCAGCCGATGATGCTCACTTGGGTACACAACGTCAATCCCGCTGCCGAGAACCGCGATCGTCCGGCCTCCTGCTTGTAGCGCGGCGGCGTGCGCCTCGGCGTCGATCCCGCGCGCCAGCCCGCTCACCACGGTGACCCCGCGCGCCGCGAGTCCCTCGCTCAGCACGATCGTCATCTGTCGGCCGTAGGGGCTGGCCGCACGCGAACCAACGATGGCTACCGCCATGGCATCCTCGCGCACCAGCTCGCCGCGCACGAACAGGAAGAGCGGCGGATCGTGTATGTGGCGCAAGGCCTCCGGATAGCTCTCGTCGTCCCACGTCACCAAGCGGCCGCCCACCGCGTCGAGCCGCCGCATCTGTTCGCGCACCTCGTCCCAGCGCTCGAAGCCCTTGATCCTCCGAATCAGCTCCGGGCGAACTCCCGCACATTGCAGCGCGCTCCGGCGCGCGGCGAAGACGGCCGCCGGCGAGCCGAAGGCGCGGACCAAGCCGAGCCCCAGGATGTTACCGACGCCCCGGACCATCTTGAGGGCCAGCCATGCGGACCAGTCGGAGGCGGCGTCGAGCATGACGTCAAACTAAATCAAGGGGTGGCTTCAATGCAACTCGACAGATTCATACTGATATCATATGTTCACTGGCACAAGAAGTAGACGCCATGCTCGCAACGGTCCTGTCCAGCGCCCTGCAGGGAATCGAGGGGCTTCTCATCGAGGTCGAGGTCGATCTCGCTCCCGGCCTGCCGGCGCTGGCCGTCGTCGGCCTGCCCGAGGGCGCGGTGCGGGAGAGCAAGGATCGCGTGCGCTCGGCGCTCAAGAACTCCGGCTACGAGTTCCCGCAGCGCAGGATCACCGTCAATCTGGCGCCCGCCGACGTCAAGAAAGAGGGCTCGGCCTTCGACCTGCCGATCGCGCTCGGCATGCTCGCCGCCTCGGGGAAGCTCCCGGCGCAGCGGCTGCGGCAGTACGCCATTCTCGGCGAGCTCTCGCTGGACGGCCGGGTCAAGGCGGTGCGCGGCGCCCTGCCGATCGCCGCCGCGGTGCAGCGCCGCAAGCTGCGCGGTATCCTCCTGCCGCCGGACAATGCGCTCGAGGCGGCGGTGATCCAGGGAATCGACGTCACGCCCGTGGCGACGCTGGCGGATGCCTTCGAGTTTCTGCGCGGCGACCGTTCCATCGCGCCGACGCAGGTCGACCTGGTCTCCCTCTTCCAGGCGAATGCCCG
Organism: uncultured bacterium; assembly: GCA_963721115.1. Lineage (GTDB taxonomy): Bacteria > Desulfobacterota > Binatia > HRBIN30 > CADEER01 > CAVRIA01. Next base: position 113,701 of record CAVRIA010000004.1, on the reverse strand, counting down.
CTACGAGATCGACTTCGCCGACGTGAAGGGGCAGGAGCACGTCAAGCGCGCCCTGGAGGTCGCCGCCGCGGGCGGCCACAACGTCATCATGGTCGGGCCGCCGGGGTCGGGGAAGACGATGCTGGCGAAGCGCCTGCCGACCATCCTGCCGGCCTTCACCCTGAACGAGGCCATCGAGACGACGCGCGTGCACAGCGTGATGGGTCTCATGGACGGCCGTTCCCTGATCGCGGCCCGCCCCTTCCGCGCCCCCCATCACACGATCAGCGACGCGGGCCTGATCGGCGGCGGCACCGTGCCGCGCCCGGGAGAGGTGTCGCTCGCCCACCACGGCGTGCTGTTCCTCGACGAGCTGCCGGAGTTCCGAAAGAACGTCCTCGAGGTGCTGCGCCAACCGCTCGAGGAGCGCCGCATCACCATCTCGCGCGCCCACGGCTCGACCACCTACCCGGCCGACATCATGCTCATCGCTGCGATGAACCCCTGCCCGTGCGGCTTCCTCGGCGACCCGAAGCGGGAGTGCACCTGCACGCTGCCGCAGATCCAGCGCTATCGGGCGCGGGTGTCCGGCCCGCTGCTCGACCGCATCGACATCCAGGTCGAGGTGCCGGCGGTGAGCTACCGCGAGCTCTCCGGCCGCGCCACCGGGGAGCCCTCCGCCGCGCTGCGGGCGCGGGTCGACGCCGCCCGCCGCGTGCAGCTCGAGCGGCTCGCCGGGCGCGCCATCTTCTGCAACGCGCAGATGAGCCCGCGCGACCTGCGCCGCTTCGGCGTCCCCGACGAGGCCGCCGAGCGCCTGCTCGAGGCCGCCATGACCAAGCTCGCCCTCAGCGCCCGCGCCTACACGCGCATCCTCAAGGTCGCCCGCACCGTCGCCGACCTCGACCAGTCCGAGCGCATCGGCCCCGCCCACGTCGCCGAAGCCATCCAGTACCGCAGCCTCGACCGCGCCGTCGATTAGGGGACGCTCCTCAAAAGATGAGAAGAACCCTGCCCTTCACCGCTGCCCGCGAGGCGCACGCTGCAGATCACGTGGTCTCGTGAGACGGGAACACGCTACTTTTTCGGCTTGGCGCCATGCCTCGAATCCCTCGCGGTCAGCTCGATGGCCAGCTCGCTCGAGGGCTCGCACAGCCGCCCAATCGTCAGAATCGCCAGCACGTCGCCCCACGCCACCGCCTCTCGCCCCGACGGCATCACACAGCTCGTCGAACCTCAGCGCCTGCCACAGCTGCCAAGCCAGCCACACCGCTCCGAACGTGCGGCAACGTTCGAGCCTTACCTGGTCCAGCCGGACTGCGACGGGCTCGCTCATCTCGGCGGTGTCGGTAAACAGATCGGCCTGCCGCCTACTTCGATCGCCGCCGGTGATCGACTCCGCCAGCGCCTTTGCTCGCGCTTGCGCGCCTCGTCGAGCTCGCCGAGGTGCGCAACGACTTGCTGTCGGACCTTGCGGCCCTGGCGAACCGAGCGCACCAGCTGCCAGTAGACGTGGAGCTTGCCGTCTTTGCGCCGCCGCGCTGCTCGTAGATACATCCCCGCCGCCACCACCAACCTTCACGTGCATTGTGCTTCCCGCCAACACCGCCTCGCAACCCATTCGCGAAGCGCCGAGATTTTTCCGGCTTCCGGACACGTTCGAGCGCCTCATCGAGATTCCGCAACTCGCCGGCGCCAAACATTCCTCGTTGGATCGCACGATCGAGTTGCGTCGCTTGGCGGTACGTGATCGGTTGCGTCGCGACTTCCACATCTACAGCGGCAACGACTTGGGAATCGATAACGACTTGGGAATCGATATGGTGGCGTATCGCAGCGACTACCTGCTCGGACTCTCGATCTTCGCACCGGAGGCGTTTGCGGCGCGCGACCGCGCCCTGGCGGCCGGCGACGTGTCGTTCCTGACGTGCAACGATGCGCTCCAACATCTGGGCAACGTCGGCTTCCGCAAGCCGGTGGCAGGCTACAAGCATTCCGCTGCGCAGTATCTGCATCTGACCGGCAGCCTGTCGTCCGACGCCGTGCATCCGCGCGCGCCGCGCCGTCCCGGGGCGGATCGCGTGTTGTTGCTCGACAGCGCAATCCGCCTCGGTGCGATCACCGATCCTGAGCGCGTGTATGCGGAGCGGGTGCAGCCGCTTTTGAACGGGTGAGCGCGGGGGCGATGCACGACGAACGGACAGCCGCACGCCCGTGGTGGTCGAAAGTGCTGCCGTTTCTCGGCCGCCCGCCCGGCTTGACGCGTCCCGAATGGCGCTTGCTTGGGGTGGTCGGCGCCGCGAACCTGTTCGACAACTACGCCATGGCTATCCTGGGGTTGGCGCTGCCGCAGATCCAGAGCGGATTGGGCGTGGCGGAGTCGGAGGTGGGCAGTCTGACCGCCGTGGTGCGTCTCGGCGTGATTCCGGCGATCCTATTCACGGTCCTGGCTGACCGGATGGGCCGGCGCCTATTGCTGCTGGGAACGATTCTGGGCTTCACGCTCTGCACGTTTCTCACGGCGTTTGCGCAAGATGCGCTACAGTTCGCGGCGCTGCAGTTCCTCTCCCGCGTATTCATCGGCGCCGAGTCCATGGTTGCGGTCGTGGTGATCGCCGAGGAGTTCGGCGCCAAGATTCGCGGCTGGGGCATCGGGATGTTGGGGGCGCTGGGGACGCTCGGACACGGCGTGGCTGCGATCGTATTCTCCACGATGAACATCCTGCCCTTCAAGTGGCGCGCCCTCTACGTCTTGGGCGTCTTTCCGCTGCTGTTGCTGGCGTGGTTTCGCCGCAGTCTGTCGGAGACGCGACGCTTCGAGGCCCACCGCCTCAGCCGCGGCAGTGCCGGCGGGTTTGCCGAGTTCCTTCACCCGCTGCGCAGTCTCGTGCGCATGTATCCGGGCCGCTTGGTGGCACTGTGCGCGGCGCTCTTTCCGATCGCCTTCGTCCTCGAGACGTCGATGCTCTTCGTATCCAAGTTCCTGCAGGAAGTGCACGGTTACTCGCCAGGCACGGTGGCAGTGCTATACTTGACGGTTGGGGTCCTGGCGCCGATCGGCAACGTAGCCGCCGGTGCGCTCGGGGACCGCTTCGGGCGCAAGTGGGTGATGATCGTTGGCATCCTGCTGAATGCCGCGGCCACGGCGCTGTTCTACAACGCAGCCGGGGCGTGGGTGCCGGCGGCCTGGGGGCTGATGTTGCTGACGCTCACCCTCGTGCTCGTCTTGTTCGCCGCACTGGGTGCGGAGCTCTTTCCCACGTCGTACCGGTCCACCGCGTCGGGTATCCGTGCGGTAGTGGCCACCGTCGGCGCGGCGCTCGGGTTGTGGCTTGAAGGGCGGCTGTACGAGATGCTCGGGAGCCATCCCGCCGCAATCACGTCGATGCTACTGGTCACCCCGCTGGCCCCGCTGATCATCGGCCTCTTCGTGCCGGAGACTGCGAACCAGGAGCTCGAAACCATTTCACCGGAGCGCTGACCGCGCCGGGGGCCAGGGCGCTAGACTAGCGGGAGAGCCGCATTCCACTCTGGAAGAATAGGCGCCGGAAGGACGCCCTGCTCAGCATCTGGGACGGTGGGGGAGAAACAGGTCAGCCTCGACGACTTCAGCATCGTCGAGGACACGCGCTCCGGCCGCATCGTGTCGTCCTGTTGCCTGATCTCGCAGCGCTGGTCGTACGACGGCGTCGCCATCGACGTTGGGCAACCCGAGCTGGTCGGTACGGACCCGGCGCACCGCGGCCAAGGCCTGGTGCGACGGCAGTTCGAGGTTCTGCACCAATGGAGCACGCTACGTATCTTGCGTACCTGAGAGTTCCTACGGTAATGCGGAGCTGGCGAAACAGAACGATGCACTGGTCGCCGATCATCTGGCGCGCATTGGTCGCGTCGATTCGCTCCGTGACCGCGTCCACGCGCTGCTGGTCGAGCACTTGCCGGACGGCGGCCCGTCGGAAGCCACGATCGCGCAGCGCCTGTGCATGAGCCCGCGCAACTTGCAGCTACAGCTCGCGCAGGAAGGAACCTCGTACAAGGTATTGCTGAATTGCGCACGGCAGGATCTGGCGCGCAGTTACCTGCAGAAGGGGAAGTACAGCATCAAAGAGATCGCCTTCCTTCTCGGCTTCTCCGACGATGCGACGTTCACGCGAGCTTTTCGTCGCTGGACGGGGCAATCACCGCGACGGTTCGCGGACGAAGCGGGACCGATCTGACCAAAAGAACGGCCCTCGGCCGACGTACTCCGCGCGAGTCGTCTAGCGGTCGTCGATCAATTCTTCCGCAACGTCGGCCCCGAGTCGTTTCGCGTCGTCGACCCCCGCGTGGCGAGCAGTAGCTCCTCGAAGCGCTGGCGCACAGCCGAACGATTGCGGCAATCTGCTGCAGGAGAGCGAACGAGCACTGTAATTGGGTCTCGTCGGATCCGATGTGTGATTGAGGAGCTGCGGTCAGGATCGCTTCTTGGCTGAATGTTTCGGCTTCGTCGTCTCGATCCGGTCGAGAACCGCCGCGCAGAGAAGCGGAAACATGATCTCGTGGTGGCGCACCAGCTGATACCCTCGGCCGCCCGGATCGGTGGGGTGCTGCACGACGTTGACCAGCGGCCGGGTAGCCTTGACCGCAGATCGGGGGCCCTACTGCCCCTATCCGGAAACTGACCTACTTGTTCAGCTGCTTGGCCGAGCCCCGCTTCTCAATGGCACCGATCAGCTCGTTCCGAATGCCCTCATACTCGGACGCGACGCTGAGAAGCCACTTCACGCGCTCCGCATTGGGGTCGAAGCGGGAGATCGCCGTCGACATCGCCGCTACCATCCGCGTCGCCTGAGCCTGCAGAACGAGGAATCGTGTGTTGAAGCCCCCCTTCCTGCTGAGCATCTCCTCCGTTCCGAGATCCTCGGCAACAGCTGTGATGGCATCACCGACCGGACTGCTCGTCTGGGGCTTCCCGGAGACGTCGGGAACGAGCCGGCGCAGCTTCTCCAGCTCCGCCGATCGCTTCTGCGACACTGTGGCGAGCCTGTCCATGATCTCGCCGACCTGACGGGCCGGTCCGCGCAGGGTGATCGTCTTCAGAAACTTGAGTTTCTTCAGCCCGGACTCGTCGCTGAGTGTGTCGGCGAGCAGGCCGTAACCCATCACGAGCTCCCCGCGCTGCTTCGACTCTCTTTCCGGCGCGGGCTTCGCCCCGAGCTGGAGCAGGCTACAACCGCCTACAGGCACGAGCACGGCGACCACGACCGCGATCATGCGTCCCAGCCGGCGTAGCTCCCCACTTGGAAAACAGGGATTCCGCTCCCCTAGCCGATTCATGAGCATCGCCCGCGCACAGAAGTCGGTCGCTTCGGAGTCATCCCTCACCCCCTTGGACGTAGGACGTAGGAACGGGACAGGCTCCCTTTCGCGTCGGGTTGTGTGTAGCCGCGTCCGATCCAGCCGTCAACAAACAACTCTCAGTCTACATATCAACGCTCTTGGGGTGTTCCACGAATCGCGCCTCAGCCCGGCTCGGGCGGACGTAGTATCGAAGCCGAACGGCCCGAGGGCCATGGTGACGGGCTGGCGCCGGAAGCATGAATTGGAATAGACGGACGATCACGTCCCGAAAGCGCCGAGCGTGATGCGAGCGAGATCAACTCCGCAGCAGTCGCCGCCGCAGCGTGAGCCCCGCGACACCCGCCAGCACGGCGGCCGCCGCCAGCAGTCCCCATGGCGTCAGCGCCGGCGCGCCGGCGGCCGTGCTCGCACACGTGCCGGCCTGGCCGGGGAGATCGCACTGCTCTAGAGGGCCGGTGCAGGCGGTGTCGCAGCAAACCCCGTCGGCGCAGAAGGTCGACGAACACTGCCCCGGGATCGCGCAGCTCGAGCCGTTGGGCTGCGGGGTTGGGGTGGTGCTCGGGGTGAGACTCGGGGTCCCTGTCCCTGTGACGGTCGGCGTGACCGTTAGCGTTTCGGTGGGCGTGATCGTCACGGTTGCGGTCGGACTCGGCGGAAGGGAATCGGTGCATGTCCCATCGCAGAACCCAGGTCCGACGGCGGTCTGGTAGCAAGCGCCGCTGGATCCGCACGTGTCGGCGACGCCCGCTCCGCAGTCCGTTACTGCATCACAGCAGGCTCGTACCGTCCCCCCGACGGTGGCACATTGGAGAGAGCAGACATCACAGTCCAACCCAAACGCTGCGCACCCGTCCATCGTTGTGACTCCCTCACAGACGCAGCACACCGCCTCCGCCATCTGGGGCATCGCCGGGAGCAGCATGCTGACGGCGGCAAGCGCCAGGGCAGCCCGGCGGGCCCACGCGGCACGGACGATCGAGCGGCGGCGTTGGTCGTGACGAAACCCGGTGCTCATGGACAGGCCCTCCCCTTCGTCCCTCTCCTCGGCGACGTGGGGCGGTTTGTATGTCGACGAATCGCCGCCGTGCAAGTGATGGCCGCGATTCGACCATGCCCTCGCATGGCGGTCAAATGGCGACGCCGTGCATGCACGTGAGACCGCCGATGCAACGCGGGATTGCCGGGAAGGGCCGAATGTTCGCGTATATGCATGTAGCGATTCTACACCCGTGAAGAAAGTTGGAGGTCCCACGAGCGTCGTGCTTGAGTCGAGAAGAATGGTCCGCTTGGCGTTGCTGGCAATAGCGCCGCCGCTGGGAGAGCGAGCGATAGATGAGCTTGCAGCGGATGCTTGTGTTCGTTTCTCGCCAAGATCGCATTTTTGCCGATGACACGGACAAGGGGATGAGATGTGCGTAGATGGGAGTGTGACAGAGATGAAAGAAGTGCATGATGCATCGGCACTCTGGCACCAGAGCAGACCGTTTCCTTCATGCTCACCCTCACGCCCTCCAGAGTCGGTACCTTCACCAACATCGTCAACGTCATGGGCAGCGTCGTTGGCGGTGCGAATTGCACGCAAGGTGAGGTCGCCATGGACACGACCGTGGAGGACATCCTCGTCAACGGCGGCATAGCCGCCCCGTCACTCTCCCGGTTGGGCCTTCTCGCGGTGGCATTCTTCTGTTCGCGCTCGGTACTCGACGCCTCCGCCACGTACGAAGCCGCTAGCCGAAGCCGTCGGTCGGAGTTGGAATGGGGAGGGAATTGGAGGGGACGCAGGAACGACCCGAACGAGCGCGCGGGGGGTTGAGTGTGAATCGGCATGGGGTCCGAACCCAGATCGGCGTCGAAACTTGACTCCGACTGCGGCTCACTAAAATGTCCCTTCAGACTCACGCGCAGGCGCTCCGACGACAACGCCTGCACGCTCGGGTCGAAGACCGCGATCGCCGCCTTGCCGCCTTCGGCTAACATGTGTTAGCTCGCTAACCGCGAGAGGAAGAAGCTGCAAACTAGGTGAACGGGTGCGCCGGTCAGGCGGTGTCCACGTGGAGAGGAAACGTGCTGGGCGCGCACCGGCGATGCCGCTCACCGGCCTACCGGTTCACTCGAAAGGAGCCCCCATGCCCTACGAAACCGTCCAGTTCGAGATCGCCGACCGCGTCGCCACGATCACGCTCAACCGTCCCGAGCGGCTGAACGCCATGAACCAGCGCATGAAGGACGATCTGCGCGAGTGCTGGCAGCGGGTGAAGGACGATCCCGACGTCTGGGTGGCGATCGTCACCGGCGCCGGCCGCAGTTTCTCGAGCGGCGCCGACGTCGAGAGCCTCGCCACCGACGGCTTTTACAGGCCAGACGCCTGGCGCCAACTATGCAGGCACGAGGGCATCCGCGCTCTGCCCACACCGCGTCGGATGCACGTGCACAAACCCGTGATCTGCGCGGTGAACGGCGTGGTGGCGGGCGTGTCGCTCGATTTCGTCACCGAGGCCGACATTCCCATTGCTTCCGACAAGGCTTCCTTCGTCGATCCGCACGTCTCGATCGGCTACGTGTCGTCACACGAGATGGTGAACATGGCGCGGCGCGTGCCGGTGGCCGTCTGCCTGCGCATGGCGCTGCTCGGCAGCCAGGAGCGGATGAACGCGCAGCGCGCCTACGAGGTCGGGCTGGTGACCGAGGTCGTGCCGCACGACAAGCTCATGGAGCGCGCGCACGAGTTGGCCCGCATGCTCCTCAAGAACGCGCCGCTGGCGGTGTGGGGGACCAAGATGGGCATCCTGCGCGGTCTCGGACTGCCCGCCGAGCAGGCGGATGAGATCGCTGCCGGCTATCTCACGGTCGTCGAACGGTCGGAGGATCACGCCGAGGGCCCGCGCTCGTTCGTCGAGAAGCGCGAGCCCGTCTGGAAGGCGAGGTGAGCGCAGAAGAGCGATTCAGAGATGGCCGATCGAGGACGGGCGAAACGTTACGACTGATCGCGATTGACGGCGGGCCGCTGGCGCCGGTCCTGAAACGGAGCCGCTTGCTCGAGCTTCTTGCCCGATGGGGACCCATCGGAGACGAGTTTCCCGAGGTGGACGAACGCCCTACCCCTCGACAACGTCGAGATCTGGAGATCGATTACTATGGAATGGCATACGAAGTACTCCGCCACGCGTTAGAGTTGGCGCTCACCGAGCTGGGCGCGATCAACGACGGGATCATCCCGTGAGCGTGGGATTCCCACCGCCTTCGGGGCCGTTGACGCCGCCGCGCCGGCGGAAGTAGGTGTGAATCGGCGCCAAACTTCGACCCCTTTCGGTCCCGAATCGGGGATCGGGCTGGCGGTGTGAAAGCCGATGTGTATTGCGATAGAAGGGCGATCGGCGGATCGAAACGACGCCGTATCCGCCCTTCGCCGCCTCCATCTTCAGCTCCTGGACCAGACGCGACTTTCCGATGCCGGCGTCCCCGCTGACCAGCTCCACTTGCCCGTCACCCTGCACTGCGCGTCGCCATCGGCGCTGCAAGATCTGCAGCTCTTCTTCGCGGCCGACGAGCGGAAGCAGCCCGCCCGCGTGCGTGATCTCAAAACGACTGGCTGTGCCCCTCGGACAGATCACGCCCGCACGGGCTCGGGAAAGCCTTTCAGCGTCTGCGGACCGAGGTCTTCGCAATCGAACAATTCCGATAGCAGGCGCTTGGTGCTTGAGGCTTACGATGACCTCATTAGGCCCGGCGATGGCCTGCAGGCGTGCCGCCAAATTGGGAGTCTCACCAATCACGGCGTCCTCTTCTGCTGTGGCTCTCCCGATCAAGTCACCCACGACCACAAGGCCCGTTGCGATCCCGATCCGCACTGCCAACGCCCCGGCCGCGGAGGATCCGAGATGCTCATTCAATTGCTGGACCGCCTTGACAATACCGAGACCCGCACGGGCTGCACGTTCGGCGGCGTCTTCCTGCGCCGTCGGAAAGCCAAAGAGCACCATAATGCCGTCGCCGACGAAGGAGGAGGGGAAGCCGCCGAACTCCTCGATCGCGGTGGCGGCGCTCTCGCGGTAGTCGCGGATGAGTTCGCGCAAGTCCTCCGAATCGAGTACGGTCGACAACATCGTCGAATTGACGAGGTCACAAAACAGCACGGTTAAAGGGCGGCGATCGGGCTCGGCGCCTTGCACCGGAGCTGGGGCCGTGCCGATGTTGGCACCACAACCTCCGCAGAACTTTTCCGTTGCCTGGTTGGTGAACCCACAGGCGGAACAGGACACCTGTAGGACCGCGCCGCAGTCCGCGCAGTACGCGCGACCATGGCGGTTGTCGAAGCGACACGCTCCGCACTGCATAGGAAAGCTCTACCACGCCGCGTGGCAACGATTGAAGCTGGCGCGATAGAGGAGCCGGCGAGGTCCGCCTGCTGGAGCGCACCACCGCCCCGGTCGTGCTGCGGTTGCGTTCCGAACGACCGCATCGCCTTGGCTCCGCGTTCCCGTTCACGGTGAGCGGCCAGATAGAGACCGACGGTCACGTGGTCCGTACGGGGGGCGCGCTTCGCGGGGCCGCCGAAAGCAAGAGGGAGCGCGGAATTGGCTCGCCTCTCCCAGTCTGTGTCCGGAAAGTCCGAGGAGTTGGCGCGCACAGAGGGGGACGTGTCCGGAGCCATGCGGTGCTCAGGGCCTTGCGGCCAGATCGAACACCGCCCAGACGGTGAACTCGGTTACGTCGAAGCGCCCGACGACGACGCCGACGCATTGCGTGGGCGGATCGTACTTGTGAATCGGCATGCCGTTTGACCCCCGATCGGCGTCCAAGATTGACCCCGCCTGAAATCAAAAGATACATCGGTCGGCAATTCTTTCGGTCGGGACCGGGAACCAGACGCCACTAGCCCGGATTATTCATGAATCTGCGGCGCCGGCACAAGGTGAGGGAATTTGGCGAGCGTCGGCATCTCCGGGCACCGAAATTGTGGCGACGCGTAGCGATCGAGGCCGTGAAGCGATCGGGTTAGCCGTCGGGTGCACAGAGCTCGGACAAGCGATCGAGGACGTTGAGGAAGAGCGGGCGACCCTCGGCTAGCAAGGTGAAACCACACCCGGCGCGCGGACTGCTTCACCCGCGCCCCGATCTTGAGGCGGATAGGCCGTACAAGCTGGAGATTTGACGTAACGCTCCACTATCGGACGCTGCAAACGGGTCTCGAGCGGGCCCCGCAATGGCCCTTGATACCGCTCACGACTCGGCCCCCCTCCATGGAGCTTGGATAGTAGCTGCCTGTGGAGTCGGGCAAGGCCGAAAAACGCCCGGCACGGCTCGTTGTGGGCGCAGGAGTGCCTGGCCGCTCACTCGGAGAAGCCCGGGAGCCATGCGGGCGATCTCGCTGGCGCGGGGCTCGGGACCGCGCACGTCCACGGCTACGCGGCAGACCGCAAATTCTCGCGAAGAATACGCGGATGCCGTGCCGCAATACGGAGCAGCGCGAGTGCGGGACCTTCTGGCGTCCGGCGGCCCTGCTCCCAGTTGCGCAGCGTGTGGACGCTGATGCCCATCGCGCGCGCAAACTGGGTTTGCGTCAGCCGTGAAAACCGCCGAAGCGCCGCAACGTCGTCCCCTGACTCAAAGCGACCAGCGATCAGTCGCTTGCGAACCCGAGCGGGGATTGCGCGAGCGAAATCGCGCTTGGTCAGTTCCGGAATGTCCGTCATTTCGTCCTCTTCATGTGGGCGCGAAACATCGCCTGCTCGCGTCGCGTCGCCCAGCGCGCGCTGATGATTCTGGCTTCGTCTTCCCGTCGTTCGGTCCAGACGACGAGCACCAGGCCCCGGCGGATCGGTCCAATCGAGATGAACCGGTCCTCGTCGTCGGAATGAGCATCGTCGAAGATCTCCAGGTGATCGACCCCAGAAACGAGCACCTCGCTCGCCTCTTGGAAGGAGACGCCGTGCTTCTTCTGGTTCGCAAGGTCTTTCGCACGGTCCCAGGATACCTTCACGACCTGAGTGTAAGCCATTGGCTTACCTCGTCAACCGCGGCCATCCTCCGCAGCCAAGAACGTCTCGTCTTCGCGCTCGTCCGCGGTTACCCGAAAGGCCCATGTGCAATGCGCTGCACCACCCCGATCGCCGCGCTCACGCCACCCGAATGATCGTTTGGAGCCGCCGCCGGGACTCCAGCGATGGCTGACCTTGCCCTCGCTCCCACCGGTCGACGGTGGTCGGATCGACCCCGATCCGCGCCGCAAGCTTCCGCCGCGACAGACCCATTCCGAGGCGCGCCTGCCGGGGCCAGGCGGCGAGGCCGTCGGGCGGCTGCCAGGGCGCGTAGCCAAGGAACTCATAGATCGCGGGCAGGCAGTGGACCTGCGCTCGGTCCGATCCCGCTCCCACCCAATCGGTGCCGCGCTGCCCGGTGGCAAGCGCTACAAGTACAAAGACGAGGACCTCGGCGTCGATGGCGTGTTCCAGATCCAGCTCAAAGGCGGCGCGACCAAGATCATCGTGAAGGGCAAGGGGCCGAACCTGCCCCTGCCGATCGCCAGCTCCTTCAGCGGCGCCACGTCGGTCACCCTCCAACTGCGCGGCGACGATGTAGCGCAATGCTTCGGCGTGACGCTCACCAACATCAAAGGGCAGGAGACGGACTCCTTCAAGGTCAAGTAGGCGCGCCTCAGGCCATCAGCCACGCCTTGAAGCGAGGTCGCGAGCTCGAGCAGTCCGAGCTCTATCGCGGGGTGGTCTGAGCCTTGTCCTCGCAGAATCCTCTGCATCCGGCTCGCAAGCGCGCCGGCAGTTGACGGTGTCACCGCCGCTTCTTTTCATCTTTCAGGAACGTCCCCGGGGCCTGGCCCAGGTCCTGGCCCCCCCGGAAGCCATTCGGTGGAGCGGCGAGGACGATGCGGTACGGGAACAGGCCCTCGAACTCTCGAACGTTCAGCCGTCGTTCGTCCGGCGGCCGAGGGCCCGGCCCGCGACCAGCAGCATGAGCCACAGGGCCACGGCCAGCGCGCGGCCGGAGGCGGCGGGGGCCGCTGCGGCGACGTCGACGCACGTCCCCACCTGACCGACCAAGTTGCAGCGCTCGAGCGGCCCGTCGCAGGCGCGGTCGCAACACACGCCCTGCGCGCAGCTCCCCGAATCACACGCGCCCGCACCGCCGCACGACGCGCCGCCCAGCAGGAGCGTGGCCGTCGGCGTCACGGTGGGCGTCGACGTCGGTGTCGCGGTCGGTGTCGCCGTCGGCGTGCCCGTCGGCGTGCCCGTAGACGTCTGCGTCGGCGTCTCGGTCGGCGTCGGTGTGGGTGTGTCGGTCGGCGTTGCCGTCGGCGTATCGGTGACCGTCGCGGTCGGCGTGTGGGTCGGCGTGTGCGTGGGTGTCCGTGTCGGTGTCTCGGTGGGCGTGGCGGTGGGCGTGGCGGTCGGCGTGTCCGTCGGCGTGGCGGTCGGCGTCTCCGTCGGCGTATCGGTCGGCGTCGCCGTCGCGGTCTCCGTCGGCGTGTCGGTCGGTGTCGCCGTCGCGGTCTCCGTCGGCGTCTCCGTGATCGTCTCGGTAGGCGTCGCCGTCCCCGTCGCCGTTCCCGTTGCCGTCGGCGTCTGCGTCGGCACCACGCAGGTGCCCCCCTCGCACCGCCCGGCACCGTTGTCGCAGCTGAAGCCGTCGGGAGAGGTGCCGGAACATCCGCACACCGGCGGTCCGACCACGACGGCCATACAGCTTCCGCCCTTGCATTGCTGGGCGCACCCGATCGCACAGTCAACCGGGTCGCAACCGCCGGGAGGACCGATGAGCCCCAGCGCCACGCCGCCGCTCATCGCCACGGACGCGATCACGGCGGTGCAGAGAGCGAGTCGCTGCATCCGGTCGCCGTTGCGCCGCCTCGGAACTCGCCACCTGAGCAAGACGCAAAGCGAACGACACAGCGAGTAAACAGCTAAATGCGCAACGCCGTACAGAGCGGCCCTGACTACCTTCGTGACTACGTCATCGTGAGTAGTCATTGCCACCAACCTCCTATTGGACCGGGGCGGCGATTTCAAGTGGGAAAACCCCGCGCCGCCTCGCAATCGGCCGGCTAGGATGCCGGCCTGATGGCCTTCCGCGCGCCCCCCGGCCGGGCGGTTTGACAAGCCCGGTGCGTCGCTCCAAGCTGTGCCGCGGTCATGAGCGACGTTATGGACGTGTGTGCGGGCCTGCCGCAGCGAACCTTCCGCGCCGGCGAGAACCTCCTCGACGAGGGTGCGCGCGCCGGCGTGCTATACATCCTGCTGAGCGGGACGGTCGAGGTTCTCAAAGGCGATCTGCAGATCGCCGTGGTCGATACGCCCGGGGCTTTCTTCGGCGAGATGTCGGTCCTGCTCGACCTACCGCACATGGCCACCGTGCGCGCGCAGACCGACACGACGCTCTATGTCGCGGCCGAGCCCATGACCTTCATGCAGTCGGACCCTTCGATCGGCCTCGCACTCGCCCGCCTGCTGGCCAAGCGACTGCACTCGGTGACGACCTACCTGGTGGATCTCAAGCGCCAGTTCGAGGACCAGGAGAGCCACCTGTCGATGGTCGACGAGGTGCTGGAGACCTTGGTGCACCATCAGGACGAGGAGTCTACACCGGGTTCGGATCGGCATCCGGATCCCACGGTCGAGTGAGAGCGACACCGGGCTGCGCCGGCAGTCCGTCGAGCTGCGCGACCTCGTTTCCCGCCAGCGAGAACCACGTCGCCTGCTGCGCTGCGGTGTCCACGACGACGAACGTCGGGCACGGGCCGATCTGCCGGCCAGCGTTGAGAACCCAAGTGCCGTCGATGCGATCGATCCACGAGCCGCCGGCGCGAAACGGCGCCTGGTGGATGTGACCGCTGAGCACCAGGTCGGGACGGTAGGCGCGGATCCAGCGCACCAGGTCGGCGTCGCCGTAGTGTTTCGTGCCGGTCCAGCTCACCGGCGATTCGTCCGGCGGCGCGTGGTACACCCAGATCCAACGGCCGACGCGCTGCGCCGCGTCGCGCTCCAGCTGCTCGCCCACCGCCTCGCGGCCGCGCGGCCCGTCCCACCACGGACAGATCGTGATTGTGGTCTCGTCGACCTCGACGCGCCCTCCGTCGACCGCAAAGCCGACGCCGCGCGCCTCGGACAGCCAGCGCGCCACGCGCTCCCCTCCGGCGTCGCGCGCGTTGAGGTCGTGGTTGCCGGAGCAGACCAGCAGACGCGTCTTCGCCTGCAGGCGGCGCAGATACTTCAGGATGACGACGATCTGCACGTCGACCCCGACGGCCGACGAGATGTCGAGATGGTCGCCGGCGATGACCACGACGTCGAAGCGGTCGGCGACGCCGTGCACCCAGTCGAACTGCTTGAGCGCGTAGTGCAGATCCGACACCAGCAGCAGCTTCATCGCGCCTGCCGCCTGGCCGCTGCACCCCCGGTCTCGCTTCCCATGCGATGCTAGTGCCGCACCCCGGCGGCAAAGGTCAACCGGCGCGCAAACGTCACAGCAGCTAATGAGGCTGCACAGAAGGCGGGCCAGCGGAGCGGCCACGCCCTGGGTAGACGGCTGCGCGAGCTCGCGCCGGCCGACCACGGAGCCGGTGGCCAGCGTGAATCAGCCGCTTTGACGCGCGTCTGCTCAGCGGAACTTGCGCCCGCCGCGCCGCCCGCCACCCCCGTCACGCCGGCGCTGCTGTGGTGACGGGAATGCCTGGCCGTGGCGCCGCGACTCGGGCTTGTGGGCCGCGGGCACCGCGGGATGCCCGCCAGCGTGGGTCTCACGGGGTGACGTCGGGGCGGCAGCGGCAGCGTCGCCCCACTCGCGCCGGCGGCTTGCGCCACCCGGCTGCGGGCGGCGTCCGCCACGCCCCTGCGGCGCACGCCGCTCGCGGCGGTCGTCGCCGGGCCCGTGGACGTATCCGACGCGAAAGTCGGCGGCAGCCGCGGCGATCGGCACCTGCATGCGGATCTCGCGCTCGATGTCCTTCAGGAAGGCGCGCTCCTCGCGGTCACAGAAGCTGATCGCGTCGCCGGAAGCGCCTGCCCGCGCGGTGCGACCGATGCGGTGAACGTAACTTTCGGGGACGTTCGGCAGATCGAAATTGATCACGTGGCTGATTTCCTCGACGTCGATGCCTCGCGCCGCGATGTCGGTCGCCACCAGGACGCGGATCGCTCCGGTCTTGAAGCTCGCCAGCGCCCGTTCGCGCGCCCCCTGGCTCTTGTTGCCGTGGATGGCCTCGGCGCTGATCGCGGCGCTCTGCAGCTTGGTGGCCACCCGGTTCGCGCCGTGCTTGGTGCGCGTGAACACGAGCACGCGGGTGATCGACGGATCGCGCAGGAGATGCTCGAGCAGCGGCGGCTTGTCGGCCTTCTCGACGAAGAACACCGATTGGCGCACCTTCTCCACGGTGGTCGCCGGCGGGGTCACGGCGACGCGCACGGGATCGCGCAGGAGCCTCGCGGCGAGCGCCGCCGCCTCGGCAGGCATGGTGGCCGAGAAGAAGAGGGTCTGGCGGTGCTCCGGAAGCTTGGCGATGATGCGCCGCACGTCGGGCAGGAAGCCCATGTCGAGCATGCGATCGGCTTCGTCGAGGACGAACACCTCCAGCCCCGACAGGTGCACGAAACCCTTGGTCATGAGGTCGAGAAGCCGGCCGGGAGTGGCGATGACGATGTCGACGCCGCGCTTCAACGCATCCTCCTGCGGGCGTTGGCCGACGCCGCCGAAGATCACGGTGTGACGGAAGTCGAGGTGTCTGCCGTAGGTGGCGAAGCTCGCGCCGATCTGGCTGGCGAGCTCGCGCGTCGGCGTGATCACGAGCACGCGGATGAGACGGTGTCCCTTGTGACCGGTCGCGTCGAGCCGCTGCAGGATCGGCAGGGCAAAGGCCGCGGTCTTCCCGGTCCCCGTCTGGGCCAGGCCGAGCAGATCGCGTCCGGCGAGGACGTGTGGGATCGCCTGCACCTGGACGGGCGTGGGTGAAGTGTATCCCTCCTCCCGAACGGCGCGGAGGAGCGGATCGATCAGCTGCAAGTCGGCGAAACGCATGCGAAGAGCCGAACCCTAGCGCGGATCGTTGGCGAGTTCTACGCCATCGGCGCTCATCTCCGGCGCCGAAGGGCGGGCGCTTGGCAAGTTGTCTCGGGAGCCTCGTCGGGAGAGAGCAGCAGCGGCGGCGGCGGCGCGACGATCTCGACCGGTTGCCGCGAGGTGGGATGCCGAAACGCCAGACGCGTCGCGTGCAGATGATAGCCGCAGTCGCCGGGAAGTGGCGGGCGTTTCCCGGCGACCAGCGCGGCGGGACCGCCGCCCGCCACGTAGAGCGGGTCGCCGACCAGCGGATGTCCGATGGCCGCGGTATGGATGCGGATCTGCTGCGTCCGGCCGGTGACGATGCGGATCTCGACCAGCGACTGCGATCGTTCGCGGTCTTCGTAAACGAGGCGACACACGCTTTTCGCCGGCGCGCCACCGGCAGTCGCCGCGTAGAGATAGCCGGTGGGTGGGTAGGCGACGCGTCCGATCGGCACGTCGACCTCCTGTTCGCGTGGCAGGCCGACCCCGCGGACACGGGCGCGATAGAGCTTCGTGACCCGGCGTTCGGCGAATGCCGTGCTCAACTCGCGCAGCGATTCCTTCGTCCTGGCGAACAGCACGATCCCGGAAGTGCCGCGCCCCAGACGGTGCAGCGGGGAGAGCGGCACTTCGCCGGCAAAGCGCGCGCGGACCAGCGCGAGCAGCGTATTTTCGAGGCGCCGGCAGCCGGGCAGCACGGGCAGGCCCACCGGCTTGTCGACGGCGAGGATCTCGTCGTCGGCGTAGAGGACGGCGAACGCGGTCGGGGTTTCGGGCTCCGCCCAGGGTTCGCGATCGTAGGTCAACAACTGACCGGCACGCAGCACCGTGTCGCCGGTAACGCACCGACCATCCAGCAGCACGACGCCGCGGGCGATGCGCTCGCCCCACTCGGCGCGCGTCGAATGGGGGTAGCGCGCCGTGTAGAAGGCCAGGACGGATTCGCCGACCGCATCACGATCGATCCGATTGCTGTAGCGAAAGCCCTTGTTCACGGAATCTGCGGTCGGGCACGAGATCGAGGATTCGCAGTCGACTGCAAAGCGGGGTCCCTCCTGCGGGCGGACTTTGGTGCTCCACGCAAGCACTTGCTCACTTCTTCTTCTGCCGCTGCTTCGTCCGTGGCGCGCTCGCGGAGCAGAGCCTCAGAACGGCTCTCGCCTTCGCCAGCGCGTCGTCGGCGTCTGCGCGAGAGAAGAGTGATTCCGCGTCGGTGTCCGTTTCCTCGTCGCCGTAGAACGCCACTTCTCGTTCCTCGCGAAGGTGCCTAGAAGTTGAGACGAGCGTGTCGATTGCGGCCGCAAGCCTGGCGGGTAGGCGGTCGACATTGCGCCGCAGGGCCCCGCTCACGTCGTGAACCTTCGGGACCTCCGCGCCGATGCTGCGGAGAATTCCTTTGAGGGCAAGCTCGACGGCCTCCTGACAGCGGCGCACGACGAGGTTCCACGCCCCCTCTTCGTAAAGCCGTCCCGCCTCCCGCAAGACCGTGGCGGCCCGGCGCAGGTGGCTGCGCGCCATCTCCTCGGACGTCATATCTCGATCACGTCGCCCGGCCTGAAGTCCGGTTTCAGGTCCCAGTACCAGGTCTTTCCCATGCGCACCCGCCGCGAGCCGAGACGACGGAGCGCGGCGCGTACGCGGTCGAGTACCCTGGCAAAGAACCCGTCACGGTCGAAGAGCAGGATCGCGTCTTCGGTCATGTCCAGATAGAGCGGGATCGTCCGTGCAGCCTCCTCCGGCGTGCGAACGATTCGCGCCAAATGCGTCTCGATCCCCTTCTCTTCCGCACGCAGCAGGGCCGGCTCGAAGGCGCGATCGGCGGCTTCGAGGAGCCGCTTGCGGGCGAAGTGCCCCTTGGGGAGGTCTTCGGCGACGATGAGGAGATCGATGTCCGAGGTCCGAGTGGCGTCTCCGCGCGCCACGGATCCGTACAGAACGACGGACACGAGCCTCACGCCCAGATGCTTCTCGAGGAGGTTTGCGTACAGGTCAGCCATCCGGCGAAGCTCTTGGCCGAGATCGTCGTGCATCCCGCCAATTGCTTAGCACAGCCGAACCACGGCTTCCGAACGCCAACCGCGGCGCGCGCTTGGCGATCCCGGCTCCCCCCGTTGCTCGCCCGCTCCCGACGGCCACCATTGCCCTTGCGCCGTCGAGCGAGTTGAGGTTTCGAGGAGGCCCTGTTACCACGCTGCGGGAATGCGTCGGAAGGCCCACCACTCGAGCAATACGGAAACGGCACGTGCCGACGGCGCGGAGGCCGGCGCGTGAAGTTCTCCGTGTCGCTGCCGACGGAGCGGATCGACCGCGCGGCGGAGTTCGTCACCCAGGCGGCGGTCGCCGAGATCGCGCGGGCGGCGGAGGAGGCTGGCTTCGCGGCCTGCTTCGTGACCGATCACCCGTTTCCGCCGCACCGCTGGCTGTACGGCGGCGGGCACCACGCGCTCGACCCGTTCGTCGCCCTGTCGTTCGCGGCGGCGGCGACCTCGCGCCTGCGCGTTCAGACACACATTCTGGTCCTGCCGTACCGAAACCCGTTCGTGACCGCGAAGGCGGTGCTGAGCCTCGACGTCCTGTCGGGGGGACGCGTCATCCTCGGCGTCGCCGCCGGCTATCTGCGCGGCGAGTTCGCCGCCCTCGGCGCCGACTTCGAGGCGCGTCAGGAGGTTTCGGACGAGGCGATCCGAGCGATCGTGCGGGCGTGGGCGGGCGACGACGTGCACTTCGAAGGGCGCGGCTTCAAGGCCATCGGCAACTCGATGGGCTTCCGTCCCGCGCAGCAGCCGCATCCGCCGATCTGGGTGGGGGGAAACAGCCGCGCCGCGATCCGCCGCGCGGTCGAGCTCGGCGACGGTTGGGTGCCTTTTCCCAACACGGCGCAGATGTCGGCGCACACACGCACTCCGGCGATCGAGACGCTCGACGATCTGGCGGTACGCATCGGCGTGGCGCGCGAGCATGCCGCAACCGTAGGCCGAGAGCAGCCGCTCGACATCTGCTACTCGCTGGCTCCCCTCGGCTCGCGCTCGCTCGATCCCGCCGAGGCGCGCCAGCGCATCGCCGAGCTGCACGGGCTCGGCGTGACGTGGCTCACTGTCGGTTTCCCGGCCCAGACGCGGCGCCAGTACATCGACGCCATGCAAGGGTTTGCGCGCGACGTGATGGAGCAGGGTTGTTGAGTTGTTGGTTGTTGCGTTGTTGGGGGCTTCAACAGCCAACAACCAGCCCCAGCAACCAACAACCCAAAACCCGGCCCGGGCGGTTGGGGCTCCGCCGCTCGGATCAGGGGGCGAACGCGAACGGAAGGTTGACGCTCATCGCGGTCAGTCCGTACCAGAAGCCGAAGAGCAGGCTGGCGGCGCCGATCACCGGGATGAAGGTCCCCATCCGGCGAGCGATGCTCTCGCGAGTCAGCGCGTGACCGAAGGCGGCCGACAGGAGCCCCATCGACAACGCCGTCGCGATCGCGAACGACGCCAGCGCGATCGCCGCTTCGACGCGTCCGGGGATGGTCGCGATCAGCAGGACGGCCGCGCCCGCCGAGCCGGCGATTCCGTGTACGGAGCCGATCAGAAAGGCAGCGGGCAGCGACCGGCCCACGGTCTCCGCGTGCGGGTGCTGGTGGCGGTGCTCGAGCCCGTCGGGATGCGCGCGCTCGTGCGCGTGCGGATGGGCGTGGCGGATTCCGCCGTGGCTGTGCGGATGAAAATGAAACGCGCCGCGCCGCCAGCGCATCAGCAGCCGCACGGCGAGCAGGACGATCAGCGCGCCGATCGCGGCTTCGGCCGCCCGGTGTGCGCTCTCCGGAAGATAGGCGCCGACGAGGACGACCGGCAGGCCGAAAGCGAGCAGCGCCAGGCCGTGCCCGAGGCCCCACACCAGGCCGACGACGCCGACGCGCCGCGCCCCGCGCCTGCCGCGATCGAGAATCAACGTGGAGATCGCGGTCAGGTGATCGGGGTCGGTGGCGTGGCGCAGCCCGAGCAGCACCGCGACCGCGAGGGCCACGCCGAAGCTGCCGAGAGGGTCGCTCATGAAATCACCATCCGTTCCGCGCCCCGGGGCACGAGAACCTTTAGCCCCGCGTCCCCCGGGACAGCAATCGCGGCCTGCAGGAGGAGCTGCTGATGAAGGCGGCAACAACCGAGCAAGGCGCGCCGAGACGCTCCGCCAGCTTCCCGACCGCGTTCCGGCGGCGCGTCGCTCAGTCGGAGAAGAGGGTCCGGTGCTCCCGCAGCGTCGAGCGGGCCTGCTGCGCCGCGTCGTCCGGATCGGTGACAGGGCGCCCCCACGATTCCAGGATCACGCGGCCCTTCCCGGTCACTCCGACCACCGAGTAACCGAAGAAGCCGTGCGGCGGCTCGAAGAAGTCGTTCTCGACGCTGGTGCCGCCGTTGCCGTTGATGACCTGGTCGAGGTGCCCGTCCGACGACGGACACGGCAGCGCATCGTAGTGCCAGTAGTGGGCGTGGGCACAGAAGTAGCCGCGCACCTTGGTCGGCGCGCCGGCGCCGCTGGGATCGCAGAGGAGCGACGTGAACGCTTCGAGCTGCGACGGTGCGATCGTCTCGCCCTCTCCTTCCTGCCCGACGATCGGCTTGTGGCCGAACACGAACACATGGGCGATCGTCGGGTCGTTCTGCGCCTGCGCGAGCTGGTCCTGCAGCCAGTGCAGAGGGACGTATCCGATGCCGTCGGGCGAGTCGTCACCGACGTAGGTATCGGTGTCGAGCAGGACGAAGAATCGATTCCCTTCCCGAAAGCTGAACGACAGCCGGCTCTCGTCCCGCTGCACGCCGTCCGGGTTCGGCGGGTCCGGTGTCGGGCCGTTGGCGGCTGGGATGAAGTCGGCCATCTCCGACGCGAACACCGCTCCCGCCGCCGGATTGGAGACCTCGACCTCGCTTCCGTCGAGCTCGACCTTCGCCAGCATCTCGTGGTTTCCCGGCCCCGTCACCAGCTGCACCGCACTGGTCGCGAGGGGCGAGCCGTCGTACACGGCCTTCCATCCTTCGAGCTGGCTGCGGAGCGTCTCCGTACCGGTGGCGTGATTCACCACCAGGTCGCCGACGAAGAACAGGGATGAGGGGACCGGCGTGTGCTGCGCCGGGTCCGGAATCTCGGTGAAGTCCTGTACCAGGTTGGCCACGTTGGCCGTGCTCGGCAGATTGTCGGCCCCAGCGCCGTCGCCGATCCGGTTGCAGCCCAGAAAGGCGAACGACGTGACGACCGGGTCCATCGCATCGACGGCGGGGGGATCGGCGAGGGTGACCGGCGCGGCGAGATCCACGGACGTGGAGAACGTCGCCGTCTCGTCGCCGGACGTGTCCAGATAGTCCAGCTCCACGGTCACGACGTCTGCCGGAATGCCACGAAACCGCACCTCCGGACCGATCGCCTCGTTCGGGCTGGCGAAGGCGGGCTGCCCGCCCTGGTCGAAACCGGTGAGCCGCACGAAGGCGGCGTTGGCGCTCTGCCCGCCCGAGGTGATCAGCGTCACCTGCGCGGCATTCGAGCCCCCATCGCCGCAGCCGCACGCGAAGACGACCGCGGATGTGAGTAGAAATACTCGCCGAGCACGCATGCTCACTTCTGCAGGAGCAACGGGTCGGCGTGGTCGCTGATCAGCTTCCAGGCGCCGTTCTCCTTGCGGAAGACTTTGCTCGAGCGGATCGCGACGGTTTGCTCCTTTCCGCCCACGTTCGCGTTGGCGCCCTTCTCGAAGTTGCACACCACGGCGAGATCTCCGCCCGTCGTCATCCGTATGTCCTCCGGCGCGACGTGACCGCCGAGCTTCATCGATGCCTGCTTCCGCCAGCTGGCGCTCACGTCGTGCCAGCCGACCAGCAAGCTGCCGTCGGGTGGCAGGTACGTGACGTCGGCGGCGTGTGACCACACCGCCTCCATCGGCGCGACATCGCCGGCGAACATCGCGTTCAGCGCGATGTAGAATTGCGCCGTGGCCTTCGCCACGCCCCCGTCGTCGGCGCGCGATGCCTGCGCGACCCCGACCGTCATTGCGATCGCCACCAGAGCGATCCGAGCACACCGCAACGGTCTCCTGTCCATGGCTCCTCCTTCGCTTGATTCCTTTTTACTCCAGCTCTTCGATGATGGCGCCGGCGTGGATCAGCGCTGGTTGGCGAACTCATCCGGCGTCTCGTTCGCCTCGACGATGTCGTCGAAGCCGGCCGCGCGCGATACGCGAAGCACAGAGCTCTTGGCGTTTCCAAAGAACGCCCGTCTGCCTTGGCTTCGGGCGGACGGCGACCACTGTCGGGGAGCTTTGGCATGGCCCCTTTCTTACCGCAACCGCGGCGGCAACCCGAGCGGCTCCGTCGCTCTGCGCAGATCGGGCGCCGAGAACCCCTCGGTGAAGCCGGCATAGGCGCGTTCGACGAGCTCGAGTCAAAGAGAGGTCAGAGAAAAGTCGAGCCTTCGACAAGACTCCCGCGGGGCGTTGCCGTTCTCCGCCGCGCGCACGGGCAGCTGCGTGCGGTCCCACGTCAGCTTCCACGACGTGACGAGGGGCCGGCCATGAGCAATAAGTCAAGCTGAGCAGCGATATCATCAACGGCGGCTTGGCTGCTTCGCAGCGCCGGCCGGCGACGGCTGCCGCCGTCTCGGCCGCGTTTCGGGCTTGAGCACTGCACTCGGCACGTACTATCGACAAGGCGCCGCAACCGCAGGCAGGAAGGACGAGGGGCAGGCCATGAGCGACGGGTCTTCGCAGCAGGATCGACTCGAGTTCCAGCGCCTCGGCATCTACGATCCGACCGCACCGGATGCCGAGGACCACCTGCGGCTGTTGCGCTATCTGGTCGCGCACGGGGTTTCCGCGTCGGCGCTCGTCGCGGCCGCGCGCCAGCAGCGGCTGGGCGGTCTCGCGCTCGATCTCGCCCTGTCGCACGGCGTGCCGGTGCCCTTCGCCGAGGGCGCCGCCGCCGCCGGGCTGGCGACCGACACCGCGGCTCGCCTGTGGCGGGCGTTCGGCCTGCCCGATCCGGGCCCGGATCCGCCGGCGCTGCCGCCCGACGCCGTCGAGGCGCTGCGCTTCATCGGCTCGACGGCCGCCGACATCTTCGGCTCGGAGGCGACCCTCGCGTTGGCTCGGATCCTGGGGGCGACGACCTCGCGCCTGGCGGAGGCCATCGTCGATACCTTCCGCTTGCGTTTCGAGATTGGGGCGCACGCGCAGGGCCGCCCATACTCGCGCCTCGTGGAGGACTATGCCGATCTCGCCGACGCGCTCCTTCCGCAGCTCATCGAAGCCCTGGCGGCGATCTTTCGCCGTCACCTCGTGGCCACGGCCTCCAGCCGCTGGTCGTTCGATGCGGAGGGGGCCACGACCCAGCGCACCCTGGTGGTCGGCTTCGTCGACCTGGTCGGCTACACCGCGCTGTCGCGCGCTCTGTCCTCGCGCCAGCTCGCCGATCTGCTGGGCCGCTTCGAGGCGGTCGTGGAAGACGTCGTGACCACGCACGGCGGTCGCCTGGTGAAGCTGCTGGGGGACGGCGCCATGTTCGTCGCCGAGGATCCGAGTGCCGCCGTTGGGCTCGCCCTGAGTCTCCTCGATGCGTTCGCCGCCGATACGGACCTGCCGCCGGCACGCGTCGGGATGGCGGCGGGCAGCGTCGTCGCCCTCAACGGCGACTACCAGGGGACGGTGGTGAACATCGCCGCCCGCCTGGCGGGGGCTGCGCCACCGGCCGCCGTCGTCGTCGATGCCGAAGTCCAGCGTGCCGCGGCTCCCGGGTTCCTCTTCGAGCCGCATCGGGTGGCCGCCCTCAAGGGCTTCCCCACGCCGCCGCCGATGTTCGTCGTCCGCCGCCTGCCGGAGCCCGGCTGATCCCTCAACCGGCGTCGCTCGACGAAGGACCATTCTCCGCCGTCCGGTCGCGGGAGAGGCTCACGTCCCTCGCGGCGCGCCATCGCGCACGGCCGCTGCGATTCGTCCAGTACACGCCGCCGAGCACCGCGGCGCCGCCGACCGCCTGGGCCGTGCAGAAGGGCTCGCCGAGCAGCAGCGCGGAGAGCAGCGCCGTGAGAGCCGGGACGAGATAGACGAAGACCACGGTGCGGTTGACGCCCACCGTACGCACGCCGACCAGGAAGCACTGTCCGGCGAGCACCGACGACATCACCGCCATCACGAGAACGCCGCCGACCGCGAACGCCGTGGCGTGCAACACCTGCTGCACGGGGCTCTCGCCGGCTCCGAGGGCGAACAGCACCGTCCCGCCCGCCGCGAAGATCGCGAAGTTGATGAGCGACGGAGCGAAGCTCGCGACCGCGCGCCGCGAGGCGAGGTTGAAGGTCGCCCACGTCGCGGCCGCGAGCACCGCCAGCAGGTCGCCGTGATTGAAGGCGTTCAGGGACGCGAAGTGTGCGAGGTCGCCGCGGGTGATGACGGTCACGGCACCGGCGAGGGCAATGCCGATGCCGACCAGCCGCTGCCGATCGAGCCTCTCGCCGATCACGGGGGAAAAGAGCAGCGTCAGCGCCGGATTGAGGGCGATGAGCAGAGAGGTATTGGTCGCGCTGGTGTGAGCCAGCGCTTCCAGGAAGAGCCAGGGGTAGACGACTCCGCCGCAGAGCATCATCAGCGCGAGGGGAGCCCAGGCACCGGTCTGCACCGGCCACTGCCGGCGCCGCAGGGCGAAGGGAGCCAGCACCAGCGCCGCGACGGCGAAGCGCCAGGCGCCGACGGCGAGCGGCGTCATCTCGGCGAGGGCGAACTTGCCGGCGATAAACGCCGACGCCCAGGCAAGGGTGGAGAACGACAGCCCGGCATAAGCCAACGTCTCGGAGTGGAAGCGAGGCGCCGCGGCAGGCGGTGCGGCGACGGAGACGGAGCTCATGGTCGACGTGTAGCACGGCCACCGGCGCGGCGACGACGGCGCTCGACGAGCTTGGAAACGCAGGGCCGGGGCTCGCGGGCTCAGCCGAAGATCGTCCCGTCGACGTCTACGCCGACGGGGCAATGGTCCGAGCCGTGCACGTGCGGGTGAACGAAGGCGCCGCGCAGAAAGGGCGCGGCGGAAGGCGAGGCGAGAACGTAGTCGATGCGCCATCCGATGTTGCGCTGGCGGACGCCGATGCGCTGGCTCCACCACGTGTAGTGTCTGGGGCCCGGCTCGAAACGGCGAAAGGTGTCGATCCATCCCGCCTCGATCCAGCGATCGAGCTCGGCTCGCTCCTCGGGCAGAAAGCCGCTGTTCTTCGTGTTGTCGCTCGGCCGCGCCAGATCGATCGGGCGGTGCGCCGTGTTGAAATCGCCCATCACCAGGACGCGCAGCCGCGCCCGCCGCAGGCGTTGAACCTCCTCGAACAGCCGCTGGTAGAAATCCAGCTTGTACGGGACGCGGCTGTTGTCGCGCATCGTGCCACTTCCCTTGGGGAAGTACGCGTTGACGACCGCGAGCCGGCCGAAGCGCGCGAGCTGTACGCGTCCCTCGCGGTCGAAGCGCTCTTCGCCCAGGGACGTGCGTACCCAATCGGGAGAGCGGCGGCTGAGCAGGGCCACGCCGCTGTAGCCGGCCCGCTCCGCCGCGCAGAAGTGCGCGTGCCAGCCGCGCGGGCGGCGGCACTCGTCGCCCAGGTCCGACTCGCGCGCGCGAACCTCTTGGAGGCCGACGATGTGGGCGCGTGCCCCGCGCAGCCAGTCGGCAAACCCCTTGCGCGCACAGGCGCGCAGCCCGTTGACGTTCCACGAGACGATGCGTGTCGTGAATGGGGTGCTTCTCTCAAGCGGTACGTCTACCGGCATGGGCGCCGCATCTTGCGGCGGTTCCTGAGACGAGGCAAGCGTAGGAAGGTGACGACGGAGGTGCCGAGCATGGACGACGAACGGTTCGCTGCAGTCGATCGCTACGTCGAGGATCTGTTCATGGGGGAGGACGCCGCGCTCGACGCCGCGCTCGACGATTCGCGAACCGCCGGCCTGCCGGGCATTCAGGTCTCGCCGGTGCAAGGGCGCTTGCTGTATCTGCTCGCCGTCCTGACAGGAGCGCGGCGGATCCTCGAGATCGGCACGCTGGGCGGCTACAGCACGATCTGGCTGGGGCGCGCGCTGCGCGCCGATGGACGGCTGACCACGTTGGAGTGCGAGCCGCGCCACGCCGAGGTCGCGCGCGCCAACCTGGCGCGCGCCGGGTTGGCCGAGCGGGTCGAGGTACGGGTCGGGCCCGCCCTGGAGACGCTGCCGCTGCTGGCGGCCGAAGGGGCCGGACCGTTCGACCTGGTGTTCATCGACGCCGACAAGGGTGCCTACCTCGAATACCTGGAGTGGGCGCTGCGTCTGACGCGCGCCGGAAGCCTGATCGTCGCCGACAACGTCGTGCGGCGCGGCGTCATCCCCGTCGCAGGCGAGGACGAGACCCGGACGCGCGCCATCCAGCGCTTCAACGCCGCGCTGGCCACCGATTCACGGCTGACGGCGACGATCCTGCCGCTGGCCGGCAGGAAGGGCTTCGACGGCATGGCTTTGGCCGTGGTGCGTTAGGAAGGTTCGTGCTGAGTTGCTGGTTGTTGATGTGTTGGCAAGAGTGAAGAGGTCGACCAAGAACCAACAGATCGACGACCTTCCTGGCCGCAGCGCCACGAGCGCTCCGGTGACGAGGAGCAGCGCCAGCGCGGAAACGGTCCAGGAGACGTAGACGCAGAGCGCGTACGCCGGCTCGACGGTCGCCGCGGGCAGCAGGCTCACATACGCGACTCCCATGCCGGGAACGCCGCCGAGGAGTGGCCGCCACTGCGCGACGTGAAGCGCCAGTTCGTACGACGTGACGGGCAAGGCGAGGAGAAGCGCCGTCTTGACGAGCCTCGACAACGGCAGCGCGCGGCCGTCCAGCCCGGCCAGCAAGGCGACGAGCCAGACCAGAAACGGCATGACGATGAAGCGCGACGGGGCGCGCTCGACGCCGGCGAACGGAACGGGAAGCCGCCCGACCAGCGACCACACGTCGCCGAAGGACAGCACGAGCATGACGCCGGCGGCAGCCAGAATCGATCCATCCAGCGCCTGGCGCCGGCGCCGCAGGAGAAGCGCCGACGCCAGGACCAGGACGGCGAGGCCGGCGAACCCGACGTGCATGTCGTATTCCCACCACCCCGTTCCGCCGGGCACGCCACCGGCAACCGCCGTAGGGCTCGCGAGCGCGCCCATCAGCGCCGACACGCTGCGATAGCCGGGGGAGAACTGGCGCCGCTGGCCCCACAGCGAGTAGGCGGCCGGCACCCAGCGCCACGCGGCGAGAAGGCCGGCGGTGAGCGCGCAGACCGCGAAGCTCGCGAGCAGACGCCACCGGAACAGAGCGGCGAGAAGAAGGAACAGCAGGCACCAGATGGCGATGTGAAAGGAACCATTCGCGAACAGCAGGCCGACGAGCAGCGCCGCCCACAGCGCGCCGGCGACATCGGCGCCCGCCCGCAGCCGGGCGGTCTCCGCGAGGCGCAGGATCGCCGACAGGTAGAGCGGGAGGAGAAAGTAGCCGGTCCACTGAAAGTGCCCGCCGGCGAGGTGAGACGTGACGTACCCGTTCAAGTTGAAGAGGATGAAGAAGAACGAGAGGGCGACCAGCCCGGCGGCGAATCTCTCCGCCAGGAGCATCATCCCGGCGAAGCCGGCGGCGTAGAAGAGCAGCGTGTGGCCGAGCACGAAGGCGGCGGGATCGATCCACCGCAATGCCACGATGTCGGGAGTGAGAACGATCTCCGGATTTCCCAGCAGGTTCTGCGTGCCCTGGAAGTACGTCTGGCTCCAGCGCCACGGAAGGCGGTACGTCCGCACCGCCTCTGCCAGCGCGCGCAGGTAGGCGCTCTCCTTCACCCAGTCGTACGCCGCCAACGGGGTGTTGCCGAAGTGGAAGAAATCGGCCCAATGCGCGGCGCCGAGCACGAACAGCGCCGCCAGCAGGCAGGAGCGGATGCGCCGCTCCCCCCGCGCTTCCGGCCGGCCGAAGAGCAGCCGGTCGGCGACCTCCGCAATCGTGTCCCGGTTCATCGGTTGCGGCCCCGGCGGCGGACCTCACCTCGTCCCGGCGAGCGCCGGGTAGTAAATCAGCCGCGTCTGCCGTAAAGCAGGGCGCCAATGGAACCGGCGGCGGGCCGGCGCGTCGGCCTCGATCCTCAACCCATCGATGCCCCGTGAGGGCGAATGCTGGTAGCGGCCTTCATCCTCCTCAACGTCGGCCTCGTGGTCCCGTGGTATCTCGTCTTCGCCACTCTGCGGCCGAACGACGACGCCGCCGACCTCGTGTACGCCGGACTGGCGGCGGCCGCGCAGGTCGTGCTCGTGGAGCTGCTTCTCGGCGTCGGCGCCGTGCTCTATCTGCGGCCGCTGATCCTCTGCAATCTGGCGTGCTCGCTCGGCCTCCTCGGGTGGGTCGTGCGCCGCAAATCGAAAGCGGTGCGCCGGGCTCTGCGACCGACGGTCGCGCGCGCGGCGGCGCGAGCGCGGGAGATCCTCGGCTGGGAGACCTGCCTGCTGTCGCTCCTGCTCCTGTTCGTCACCGTGTGGCTCGTCGCCGCGGGCGTGCTGCTGCCGCCGCGCGGCATCGACGACCTGGTCTATCACCTGCCGCCCATCTATCAGTCCGTGCAGGAGCACCGCATCGCGCTCCTCCCCGTGCAGCTGCGCGACATGTTCGCCTCGCCGCTCGACGGCGAGCTGCTCTTCCTGTGGCCGCTGATCTTCTTCCACGCCGACTCCCTGATCGACCTCGTCCAGCTCGCCGTCGCCCTTTACGGGATCCTGGTCGTCTACGCCATGGCGAGGCGCTTCGACGTGTCGCCGCGCAACGCCGCGTTCGCCGCCTGCCTGTTTCTGTTCACGCCGGTCGTGCTGGGACAGGCGGGGAGCAACTACGTCGACCTGATCACCGGCGTGCTCTACCTGGTCCTCCTGTTCGCGGCCGTCCGCTTTCATGAAACCGGCGCCTTTCTCGACCTCGCGATCGCCGGCGTGGCGACGGGCTTCGCCGCGGGCGCGAAGTACAGCATGCTGGTCTTCGTCGCGGCGTTTCAACCTCTGCTCTGGCTGCGATGGCGGCGCGGTCTGACGCCCGGCAGGTACGCCGCGTATCTCCTTGTCGCCCTGCCGTTGAGCGCCTACTGGCCGCTGCGGAACTTCCTCCGCACCGGCCACCCCTTCTACCCGCTGATGCCTTCCCTGTCGGGCTTCCGGCTGGTACCGGAGTCGACCTCGGCGCAGATCACGCGCGCGGCTCCGTCCGTCTTGGCGGACTTCCTCGCCCATCCCGCGCAGGCCCTCTCCTCCCCGTTTCGCGATCCGGGTCTGGGAAGCTTCCACGGAGGGTTCGGCGTCGTCTTCTGGGGACTGGGCGCGCCGGCCATCCTGTACTGCCTCGGGAAGGCGCTGAGGGCGGCGTTTCGGGAGAGACGCTTCTTTCCCATCGCCTTCTGGGGACAGGTGTTGGTCGCCGGCGCCGCGTTCGCCGTCCTGCCGGCCGGCGGGCTCGATTTCACGCCGCGTTACGTCCTGTTCGTGGCCGGCCTCGGCCTGTTGGCGCTCGCCATCGTCTTTCGTCGTCTCGGCGAGGATTTGCCGGGCTCCGTCGCCATCCTGAAGGGCTTCTGTGTCGCCGTCTCCATCCTGGCGGTCATCCAACTCGCCACCTATCGATGGCCGTCCTATCAGATCGAGGAAGCGGCGGACCGACTGGAGCCGGGGCCGGCGCACGTCCGAGTACGAAGTACCTGCGACAGGCCGGCTGGGATCTGCCGAGCCTGAGTCACGCCTGGGCTCCGCTCGACTACCTGACGCGCTCGGGCCAGGGCTGGAGCGTCTACATGGCGTGCGGGTGGTCCGTCTTCTGGACCGCGCCGTCCTACGGCAGCCGCCTGCAGAATCGAATCTGGAACTTCGAGCGAAATCCCGCCGAGCCGCCGGACGCGTTCCTCTTCCACTACGACCGTCGAGGCCGGCCGCTCTACTACGTCGGACGGAAGATCACGCCGGAGGAGGTCCTGCGCGACGAGCGCTACGCGCTCATCGCGCAGACCCCCTACACGACGTTGTGGGTGAAGCGCCGGCTGCTCGACGAGCCGCCGGTCTCGGAGAGGCTGGCCGAGTACTACGCGAGGACCTTCGCCCCGGTCGTCCGGACGGCCGAGCAGATCGCCCCGCTCCTCGGAGACGACGGAGTCGTGATCACGTCCTCGGATCTCGGCTACGGCCTGCGCTACCTCTCCCTCACCCATCGGCTGGCGACGCCCGTCTACCTGGTGCCCGCCAACCAGGAGGCGACGCTGGCGGCTCGGCTCGGAGCGCGCAAGGTGTTCACGGTCGGCGCCGCGCTGCCGGGCTTCGCCTCTCGCCCCATCGCGCTGCTGGCGCAGCCGAACGGCAGAGTGGCGATCTACGAGAATACGAGGTCGTGATGCGGAGCCGGGGAGCGCGGTTGGCGGGCAGCCTCGCGGAGCTGTCGTGCGCTTGGATCGGGCTGGCGGCGCCGGTCGGCTATCTCCTGTGGATCCTGCGGATCGGGCCGGCGGCCAGCGAGCACGTCGACGCCGCACTGCAGCTCTACGCTTCTTCGCTGGCGGTGGGGCTGGCGACCGGCGGCGCCGCCCTGCTCCTCCTACACTGGGCATCGCCGCGGCCGGCGTGGCTCGGCTCGATCAGCTATGCGTCCGCCCTCCTCTACCTGGGATGTCTCAAGGTGGTGGGCTGGCCCGCTCTGCCGTGGGCGCTGCTCATCGGCGCCTGTCTCGTGGCGGCGCGGCTGCGGCGGCGGATGTCGATTCGGCAGAGCCCGTCGCTCCTTCTCCTGCATGCGATGGGAACCGTGAGCGGCCTCTACCTGTTCTTCCACTTGCCCGAGCTCCTCGGCGCCTGGGCCCCGTTTCGAAGCGTCCTCGCCGGGCTGCGGCTTCTAATCCCCTGATCAAGGCGCCGATCTCACGGACATCCGTCGAGCGCGCTCTTCACGGCCGCGACGAGCTCGTCGATGGTGACCAGGTCGTCGCCGTTCCGGTCCACGGCCGCGCACGCGCCGGCGGGCTCGTTGTTCAGAGCGAGACCGACCGCTTTCACCAGCTCGTCGATGGTCACGGCGCGGTTTTCGTTGCAGTCGCCGGGGCACGGGGACGGCGAGGTCTGCGTCGGGCTCGGCGTCGGCGTCGCCGTGCCGGTCGCGGTCGGCGTCAGCGTCGGCAGGGACGGATTCCCCGTCTCAGTCGGCGTCGGGCTCGGGCCCGGCGTGAACGTCCTGGTCCGCGTCGGAGTGGGACCGGTGGCGGTCGGCGTCGACGTCGGGGTAGGCGTGGGCGTGCTCGTACCGGTCGTGGTCGGCGTCAGCGTCGGCAGGGATGGATTCCCCGTCTCGGTCGGCGTCGGACTCGGGCCCGGCGTGAACGTTCTCGTCCGCGTCGGGGTCGGCCCCGTCGGCGTCGCCGTCGGCGTGGCCGTCTTCGAGGCCGTCGACGTGCGCGTCGCCGTCGCGGTCGATGTGGTCGTACCGGTCGCTGCCGGCGTTCCCTGGCAGTTGGGAGCGTCCTGGCATTTCGCGTCGGCGCAGTCGACGTCGCCGTCGCCGTCGTCGTCCATGCCGTTCGCGCAGTTCTCGAAGACAGCCTGCAGAACGACGTCCTTGGCGCCGAGGTGTACCGCGAATCCGAGCCCGCCGCCGATGACCAGCCCGCTGGTCGAGTCGAAGCCGCCGCTGCGCGAGGCGGCAGTCAGAATCGTGAACTCGTCTCCCGGGTCCGGCACGAAGCCGTCGATCAGCGAGACATCGAGCGCGCCGGCGAGCATGGCCTGGCCGGATGACGCCGAGCACGTCGTACTGGGTTTGCGCGGTCGCGGCCGCCGATCTCGATGCGCAGTCTGCCGCCGGCCTCTTGCGTGTAGTCGCCCTGGATGAACAACCGGCCGGCCGAGAGGCCCGGGCTGACGCGGCCGCCGTTCACCAGCGAGCCGAACACGTTCCCGGAGTCCTCCAGGGTTCCGCCGTCGAACTGGAACGGATCGGCGCCGAAGGACTGCAGGGTGGCATCGAAGAGTCGTGTCACGCCGGCGGTCTGGTGGTATCCGCCGCTCGCGGTCATCTGGACGTGTACCTCGACCGTGCCGGAGTTGGCGAACTGCACGCCCTGGAACATGACGGAAGCGACGGCGTGAAATTCTCCGGCGTTGTCGAACATGCCGCTGCCCTTGATCTTGTACGAGGCGGAGTCGTCCTCGACGTCGAAGACGGCGTGGTTGTTGAAGGTGGCGGACTCGAAGTTCAGCTCGCTGCCGAATCCGGTCAACGTGGCGGTTCCGCCGTTCAGGTTGATCGTGCGCTCCGCCACGTCCTTCTTGCCGCCGCTGAGGTCTATGCCGTTCTCGGCATTCGTCACTCCGGATCCGATCATGCTGCCGCTCGTCCAGATCAGACTGTCGGTGACGGTGAGCGTCTGGTCGCCGCTCACCTGGCCTCCCGACAGGATCAGGTGCGGAATGGTCACCGGCGCCTGGAGGTTCAGCCCGCCGCCGTCCAGCTGGGTGGTGTCCACGTCCCAGAGGCCGCCGACGTCGACCGTTCCCCCGGGCACGGAGACCTTACCGGCGCCGCTGACATGCGAGCCGGGCGCCAAGCTGTGCTCGAGGCCCTCGAAACGGAGCTCGGCACCGGCGGCGACGCTGAACGTGCTCGCAGCGCCGGCGGTGCCCGCGCCGGCCAGGTCGAGAATGCCGGAGAGAACCTCGACCGTTCCGAAGTTGTTCACGTCGACGCCCTGGAACATCGTCGTCCCCGTGTTGCCCGGCATCTTTCGAAAGGTGCCCATGTTGTTGAACGTCCCGGGGAAGCCGGAAAAGCCCTGCAACGCGTCACCCCCGTCGTCGTCGGCTTCGAAGACGGCGTTATTGTTGAGGGTTGCGTTGTTGAGATTCAGCAGGGTCTGGGCGCCGCTGAGAGTGGACGTGCCGCCGGTCAGGTCGAGCACGCGGTTGGCCAGGGAACGCGTGCCGCCACCGGAGGGAAGATCCATGCCATCCCCGACGGTCGTCGTCGCCGGATCGCCGCTTGGGTTACCGTTCATGCCGCCGTTGAGCCAGGTCAGCCGGCCGGAGACGGTCAGGGAACCGCTGCCGGAGACCTGTCCGCCGTCGAGGGTGAGATTCCTGATCGCCGTGTCGTCGAGCAGATCTGCGCTGTGGGAGCTTTCCAGCGTCACGTCGTCCATCGGCCCCGGCACGCCGGGAGGGCTCCAGTTCTCGTCCTTGAGCCACTCGCCGAACGTCGGACTGAACGTCTTGTCCACCGCGCGAGCGACATCTACCGACGACAGGGTCAGAAGGATCGCCAAGGTGCTCGACAAGGCGCCTCGCCGCATTTCACTCCCCCTTCGTTTCGCCGGGTCCTCCCGGCTCGACACGGCCAGCGCCTTCCCCTCGCGCACGCCGGCCCGGCTGATCGGTCGCGGGCTGCACCAACTTCTAGCCGCGTCGTAACATTTCGAACCATCGTCCGGCAAGAAGAGAGCGCGATCTCTGCGGGTGGCCCCGGGGACCGACCTGCCGAAGGGGTCGCGGTCCACCCGACGGCGGGTTGGCCATTGACCCGGTTCGTGCTAACTGACCCTGAATTCCAGGAAGAGGTAGGGCGGCGATGCCCGGAGAGCGCGAAGGGGCGCTGGCCGCGGGCCGCCAACCTCGGTTCGGATGCTGCATCGATGATGACCACTGCGCGTCAGTCGGCAAAGGGCGAAATCGATTTCGACGCCGAGGCGGGCCTCGACGTCTCACTACCGATCGGCCGACCGCCGATGGACCTCGGGCGACCGATTCGGATCGCCGTGATCAACAACCCCGGCAGCGGCAACAACCGGCGCAGAAACCGTCTGGCCTCGATCCTCGGCGCCCTGAAGCAGTCCGGCATACCGCATGCGGAGGCGGACACGCTGGAAGGGTTCGTGACGGTCACGCAGGAGCTTCTCGACGACGGCGTCGAGTTGGTCGTGATCAACGGCGGCGACGGAACGGTTCAGGGCGTCCTCACGGGGCTCTTCCGCGCCACGCCGCGGCGCCATGCGCCGCTGGTCGCGGTGCTGCCCGGGGGAACGACGAACACGACCGCCCGCAACGTCGGCTATGCCGCGCGAGCCGAGCACGCCCTGCACGAGCTGATCGCGGAAGCGGAGCGCGGGCATCTCTCCGGCAAGGTGGAGGAGCGCCCGGTCATGTGCATCGAGCGCGGGCGGGGCTCGGCGCCGCTGTACGCGATGTTCTTCGGCGCCGGGGCGGTCTACCACGGCATTCGTTTCTGCAAGGATCAGGTCGAGTCGCGCGGCATGCGCGGTCAGCTCGGCGCCGGCGTCGCCTTGGCCGTGTTCCTGAGCCGCATCGCGACCGGCCAGGGAGGGACGCTCTTTCCGCCGCTGCGCGCCAGCGTCGTCGTCGACGGTGAGCGGCACGAGGCCGAAAGCCTGCTCGGTATGATCGCCTCGACGATGGAGCGACAGTTCCTCGGTCTGCGTCCGTACTGGGGCCAGGAGCCGCGGCCGATCCACTACTCCTCGCTCGGCTACTCGCCCCGCCACCTCTCGCGCGCCGCCATTCCGGTCATGTTCGGCAGGCCCAATCGCTTCGGCCGCCCGGAGTTCGGCTACAAGAGCCGCAACGCTTCGCATCTCGAGCTGCACCTCGACAGCGGCTTCACTCTCGACGGGGAGCTCTTCAGCCCGAACGCCGGCACCCCTCTCCACCTCAGCGCCGAGCGCAAGGCATTCTTCCTCCGCCGCGAGCCGGGATGACGGCGGGCCGGGATCGTCTCGTCCAGTTCATCGCCGACGAGCTAGCCCGACCCGTGTCCGCAGGCGCGATCGCCGTCGCCGAACGCGTTCGCGAGCTGTACGGCGATGCCGTGCGGGCCGTCCTGTTCTACGGCTCGTGCCTGCGCAAGGGCGACGATCTGGAAGGCGTGCTCGATGTCTACGTGCTGGTCGACCGCTACGGGGCGGCGTACCGCAACCCGCTGCTCGTCCTCGTCAATACGCTCCTGCCGCCGAACGTGTTCTACCTCGAGACCGCGATGGACGGGCAGACGGTGCGGGCGAAGTACGCCGTACTGTCGCTCTCCCGGCTGACGAAGTCGACGTCCCCGCACACCTTCGAGCCCTACTTCTGGGCGCGCTTCGCCCAGCCCTGCGCGCTGGTCTACGCCGCCGGCCCCGACGTCGCCCGGCGGGTGGCCGAAGCGCTGGCGGCGGCCGTGGCGACCTGCATCGGACGCGGCCTACCCCTTCTCCCGCAGCGATTTCCCCTCCCCGATCTGTGGACGGCGACGCTGCGCGAGACCTACCTGTGCGAGGTGCGCGCCGAACGCTCGGTCGCCCCCGCCGATCTCTACCGGGCGGCGCCGGAGCGCTACGCAGAGGTCTCCCGTCTGGCGCTACCTCGCCTGCCCTGGACCGTTTCGGTCGAGGACGTGTCGGGCGAGACGTGGTGGACGGCGAAGCTGCCGGCGTGGCAGCGACGTCTGGCGCCGTGGGTCTGGCGGCTGCGCCGCGTGCACGGCAAGACCCTCTTCCTCCTGCGCATCGTCCGCAACGCCCTCATCTTCGAGGGCGGCGTCGACTACGTCATCTGGAAGATCGAGCGCCACTCGGGGGTGAAGGTCGATCCGTCCTGGCGCAAGAAGCGCTTTCGCCTGTTCGGTCTCGGCGCAGAGTTGCTGCGCCTGTACCGTCGCGGCGCGATCCGCTGATCCGCGCTGGGTGCGCTCACGCCGCCGCGGCGTCGCGGTCCGCCGACCGATCGCGGGTGATGCGAGCGAACAGGTCCATGTTCTCATCGAAGAAAAAGCGCAGGAGGACCCGGGTCCAGGACCGGTGCGCGTACAGGCGATCGTAGTACTCCGGGGCCAGGGCCCTGACCTTCGGCAGGTGAACCCAGGGAACGCGCACCAGGTCGTGGTGCTCGTTGTGGTAGCCGATGTTGAAGGCGACGGTGTTCAACGGGCCGTAGTACGAGTACGTCTCCTGGCCTTCCTTGAAGAGGTAGTGCTCCTGGACCCAGCGGGCGCCGACGATGTGCAGCCCGACGCCGAAGAGGGTCGACAGCACCACGTATCCGAGGCCGGTCGCACCGCACCACCACCAGATCAGGAAGTCGCTGACCGCGATGGCGGCGAAGTTGAACGCCGTCCACCGATCCATGAAGGCCTTGTCGACGCGGATCGGCCGGATGATCTCGATGATCGGGAACAGCAACAGCCACAGCGCCTTGCGCAAGGCGGAGTTGCCGACGAGGCGGGCCTCCCAGCGGAAGGCCAGATCGCCGTCGTACTCGTACTCGTCGAGATGAGAGTGGTGAAGGCCGTGGAAGATCCGAAAGGACATGGCCGTCGGAACGCCCTGTCCGACGTTGCAGAGGATGCCGAAGAGCCGGTTGGGGGTCGAGGTCTTGACGATCAGGTTGTGGCCGGCCTCGTGGATGAGGACGAAGAGAGCGTGGCTGGCAAAGGCTCCGATCAGGTAGGCGCAGAGAATCACCGCCAGCCATCCGCGATCGCGCAGGAGATAGGCGACGACCAGCTGAAAGAGCACCACGCCGGCGATGCACAGGCCGCTCAGCGGGTAGGGGCCGAAGTACTGCCTTACCTCCGGGTGAGCCCGCACGATGTCTTTTCCCCGTTGGATATGGGGGTTGGGGGCCTGTGTCAGGATGAAGCCGTCCCGCATGTAAAGAAACCTCCCCGCCCGCTGGGCCCGGCTGACGACGGCCCGACTCCTGTTTAGCGCCCTCGGGGGTGGGGGTCAACCGAGCCGCCGGCCGACGCCTTCGAGCGCACGGCCGACGTTCGACCATGCCGCCCCGCACAGCGGCGAGAGCCAGAAGCGGCCCGCCGACGCGACGTGCCGGCGGGCGGCATTCAGACACGCCACCATCCACATCCATCCCAGGGCGCGGGAGAAGGCCGGCTCCGGGTAGCAGCCGGTGCGGCGATTCGCCGCTTTCAGCTCCAGAAGCCAGGCCTCCGCCCACCGCAGGTAGGCTCGGTCGGGGCTGAAGCGCAGCTTGCCCATGCGGGCGAGGAGGTGGTGGCGCGCCAGGTCTTCCTCGGAGAAGGCGACGCCGAGGCGCGAAAGCTGGTAGGCGAAGATGGCCAGCCGCTTTGACCGCACGCGCTCGGAGCGACCGCGCGTCGTGCGACCGCCGTGCGCCCGGTAATTCACCAGGACCTCGGGCAGGTTGGCGATCTTGTGCTCGGCGGCGACGCGCACCCACAGGTCGTAGTCCTCGCTCAGGTCGAACTCCTCCCGGTACCGGTAGCGCCGCAGCACGTCGGTGCGCGCCGTGCTCGCCGAGTTCTGCAGACCGCAGCGAAACAGAAGGCCGGCGGCGACGTCTCCCGGAGCGACCGGCCGGCGCCTGATCTTGCCGAGCGGGCGCCCGTCGTCGTCCGTGCAGGCGGCGAAGGCGCCGACCGCGGCGACGTCGGGGTGGCGGTCGAGGAACTCGACCTGCTTGCGAAGCCGCTCGGGGTAGGCGAAGTCGTCGCTGTCGAGGAGGGCCAGATACTCGCCGCGGGCGAGGTCGAGGCCGCGGTTGCGCGTGCGCGGAATCCCCAGGTTGACCTCGTTGCGCTCGACCCGCACGCGCGGATCGGAGTAGGAGCGCAGCACCTCGAGGCTGCCGTCGGTGGAGCCGTCGTCGAGGAGCAACAGCTCGAAGTCCCGGAAGCTCTGCGCCAGGATGCTGTCGATGGCGTGAGCCACGTACTTCTCCCGGTTGTAGACCGGGATGAAGACGGTCACCTTGGGAGCCCGTGCGGTCCCGATCGGCGCTGCCGGAGCGCACGTGTCCGGGACGGCCGTCGAAGCGTCTAGTATCATCACCAGTGCCGCTCGCCATCTGGCGCGCCCGAGTCGCCGCGAGCAGGCATGTCTTCTCGTCTAACAGATGTGGCGCGGCTTGACGAACCCCTGGCGCCATCTGCTCGGCGCCGGCGCCTCTCGAGCGGAGCATCGCGGCGCTCTGCCGCGGCCGTAGCCGCCGACAGCGACGCGCCCGCCCGCAACGGCGACTGTGCCGCCCACCGCGACGCCGCCGGGTGGCGGGGGCACGCCGACGCCGCGCCCGACGGCGGGTCCCTGCGTCGGCGACTGTGACGGCAACGGCGAAGTGGCCATCAACGAGCTCATTCAGGGGGTCAACATCGCCCTCGGCCAGGCATCGGTCGGGCAGTGCCGGTCGTTCGACACCAACGGCAACGGCGCGGTCGAGATCAACGAGCTCATCGCCGGCGTCAACTCGGCGCTCAACGGCTGCACCAGCTGAGCGCGATGTTGCGTCGTCAGAGCTTGTGGGCGTTGCGAAGGAGATTCAGCCGCTCGTCCTGAGCGCGTTTGAACTCCTTCTGCAGCTTCCCGATCTCGTCCTGGTCACCCCTGAGGCGCGCGGCGGCGAGCTGGCGCTGCAGGTCGAGCACGTGCGACTCGACCCCGTCCAGCTGCTCCTCGGCCTCGGACGGCCACTGCGGGGCGCCGCCTCCGAACACCGGTAGCGGCGCGAGCAGGGGAGCGGCGATCAGGGCCGTCGCAAACAGCGTCTTCCAGCGCATCAGAGCACCTCCTGCCAGGAGGTCACCACCATCGGCCGCGGCACCAAGTTACCCTTGTCCGGCGGGGCCAGAGCGTCGGCCAGCTGCAGGCAGGAGCTGCAGTAGTCGATGATCGCGCTGCCGCCGACCTGGATCTGCAGATTGCCCGTCCACAGCGTGCCCATGATCGTCGCGTTGCCGAGCACGGTGATCTCGTTGTCGTCGTCCCACACCGTGTTGATGATGGTGTTGCCGCGCACCAGGATCCAGCCGACGAAGTCGAGGTTGCCGTTGATCGTCAACGAGCCGTCGACGACCAGGATTCCGGCTCCGCTGGCGTTGCCGTTGAGCTGGACGTCGGCGCTGGTCATGTGGGTGATCTGCGGGCTGGTCAGGGTTCCGAAGACGGACCCGCCGTTGTACTTCGAGGCACTGTTGGTGACCGCGCCCGGTGTCTCCAAGATCTGGGACACGATGTTGTCGAGGTCGTCGACCGAGGGGCCGCCGGTGGTTTGGACGCTCGGCTTGAGGGGACTCAGGCTGAAGCCGAGGCCGCGGACGTTGTCCTGCTGCGAGGAGTTCAGGCTGCTGGTCACGCTGCCGGTGACGGCGTCGTTGCGGGTCGAGATCCCGGGCACCGCGGGCCCGCCCGTCAGCGCCCCGAAGGCGTTGTGGTCGTTGCCGTCCACCTCGAACGCGTTGCCGCGAAACGAGCTGTTGATCGTCTCCGGAGCGAGGTGGATGGCCCCCGGCCCGCCGACGAAGGTATCCTTGCTGACGGTGATCCGCAGAATGCGGCGCGCCTGCAAGGGGGCGAGACCGACCGCGGTGAGGATGCCGCGATTGGCCGGATCGGTCGGATCGGGCGCTACCTGCACCTGGTAGAGAACGCTCGGATGGTCGGGCATGGCCAGAACGTCGGGACCCGTAGACCTGCGCCCAACGGTCGACGACGTCGTTGCTGAAGTCGATCACGCCGATCCGGTTGATGTTGCTCAGCGAGTGAACCACACCCGCCTCGGCGGCGAACAACGCCTGGTTGCCGGTCACGTAGTGCGACGTCGACTTGAGGTCGAGGCTGCTGTACACGAGGCTCGCCGCACCGAGCGTGAGCCCCAGGATCAGCAGCATCAGGGCCGAGAGCAAGGCGAACCCGCTCTCTCGGGCGATGGGCAATGTATTCCTTTTCGGTCTCTTCATGGCTGACTCCTACGGGCAAGCGGCGCCCGTCAAAAAGAACCGATTGCGCAGCTCCACGTCGGTGGACACGCTGGCGCGGGCCTGTGCCGTACTGTTCGGATCGACCAGATCGGCCGCCAGCACCAGCGAGATGCGGACGCGACGAACCGACGCGCGCTGTGCCGCGCTGAGGCCACCGCCCGTGGCGTTGGTGAGCTCGTTGCCGGCACCGTCGAAGTAGCGCACCGATCCGCCTTGAACCTCGTCCCCGGGCAACACCACGTCGGTGACGCCGCCGGCGACGCGTTCGACGGCTCCCGTCTCCAGGTTGCGCCGATAGTAGATCGATTCGCCGGGAGCGCCGATGGCGCCGTCTCCATTGAGGTCGGCCTGGACCTGTATCCCTTGCGGTTCGGCGATGGCTATCCCTTCGAACGCCTTTCCGCACGTCGGGTCCAAGCCCGCCCGTCTCACTTCGCGCGCCATCAGGTCGATGACGGCGCGCGCATCGCTCTGGACCGCGAGCTGAGCGGCCTGATTGCGGAGCGCAAAGGTCTGGAAGCGATTGAAGGAAGCGAAAGCGCCGAGGGCGATCAGACCGATCGTGCCGGCGACCAGCACCTCCATCGTAGTGAAGCCCCGTTTCCGTTTCGGGAACAGGCGCCGCAAGCGCTTCATCGACATGTCCTCGACCGGCAGACGTAGGTGACGCCCTCGACGGATCGAGCGCTGGCCTCGTTCCACGCTACGGTCACCGCCACCTCGGACACGCCGATCACGGGCGTGTTGGCCTGGACCGTCCAGGAGCGGCGAAAGATTCCCCCCGTCGCCCCGCCGGCGTTCATCGGATTGAGCCCATCGACGTGCGCACCGGAGGCGAGATCGGCCGGATTGCTCGTCGGATCGAGCGAGCGGAGCTGTTCCATCTTGTCCTGCACCAGCGCGCCGGCCGCCGTGATCCGGTTGCTGGTCGCGTTTGCCTTGATCGTTCCGGCCGTCGTCACCGCGAGGCCGGCCCCGACCACCAGAAACAGCGCCATTCCCGCCATGACCTCGATGAGGCTGATCCCCCTCTGCGCAGCGCCTCGCTTCATGAGACGGTCACCCGTCCCAGGACATTCGTGTACAGCGTCTTCCGGCCCCTGGGGTTGGTCACGACCATCGTCGTCGCCTGCGGCGCCAACCCGCTGCGGCTGAAGGTCGGCCCGAATCCGTCCGGACCGGCGTCGAGCTCGACTCCACTCGGAAGCTCCACCACATCGTCGACCGCGTACGTGGCACCGTCCTGGCTGTGTTCGCGCACCAGGCGGCCCCCCTCGACGCGCAGGCGGACGAAGACGTTCTGCCCGACCGCCTGCATGCGGGCGCGCGCGATCTCGAAGGCCACCCTGTCGGTGGCGCTGCGCAGCTCGTAGTTCGCCTTCACCGAGCTGACGACGGGAACGGCAATACCGGCGAAGATGCCGGCGATGCCAATTGCGACGAGTAAATCGATGAGTGTGAACCCAGCTCTCCTTGTGAGCCGTGTCGACATACCCGCAGAACGAGCAAGTTGGACACCGAAGCTTTCGACTGTCTTCGCAACGGTAAATCCGCCGCCGGCGACGCGACCGGTGGCACCGACTCGATCACTACGGCCAGAACGGCGAAAAGGCGTCAATCGGCGCATGGCCGAGCACACTGCGCGCGAACCCGATCGAGCGCGGAACACGACACATGACCCGCCACCCGCCGGCACCCTGCCGCGGGCCTCCCGAATCGGGAAGCCGCACCACCACGGGCCCTCGCCTACGGCATCGCGGCAGCCTTGGTCTCCACCAGGCGGAGGAGATCGTCCAGCGGGAAGTCGTAGTCGAGAATGTGCAAGCCGAGGAAATTGGGCGCGAAGAGGGAGTTGTCGAACGGCACCAGGGGCGGGCGCATATCGCCGGGCCCGGGCTCGACGCTGATCCGCAGGTAGCTGCGGTTCTGGTCGTCCTTGACGCATTCTCCAGCATAGTAGTCGTCGTAGCGAATGAAGGGCGTGTCGATCGGCAGCCCCGGATCGAGGCCCACGTCGAACAGAGGCTGGTAGGAGAAGCGCGGGAAGTAGGAGCCGCTGAAGAGCGCCTTGCCGCCCGCGAGCGCCGCCGGATTGGTGCACGCCGTATCCGTGCCCTGCGGCCCCGTCACGTTGGAGCCTCCCGCCGGCGGGAACCCGTCGGCGTAGCTGCGATAGGCAATGACGCAGCCGGTCTGCTCGGCCGAGCTGCAGAGCGGGATGTTCTGGAAGCTCCCGCCGACGGTCTCGCCCTGCGGGACCACGACGCTGCCGCCGATCAGCAAGGCCGCGACCAGGCGCTGGCGCAGCAGGGGCTGCGGGTCGATCTCGTCCTGGATCAGGCGGGTGGCCATGAAGGTACCCTGCGAGTGGCCCATGATGACGAGGTTGCGGCCGTGGTTGTACTGGCCCATGTAGTGGCGGAACGCGTCGCGCACGTCCCCGTAGGCGAGGTCGACGAGCTCGTCCCGGTTGGCCGGCGGGTTGAGGTAGGTCCCGATCGTCACCTGCCGGTAGAGGGGGGCGAACACGCGGCACAGGCCGTCGAAGCGCGCCGCCTGGTTGAGCAGCGGGTCGAGCATCAGACTGATGTCCGAGAAATCCGTGTGATTGCCGGGCGTCGCCGAGAGGTCGACGGTCGGATAGACGTAGAAGCAGTCGATTCCCGGATCCTCCGCGGGCTGGTGGTGCTGCACTTGCAGCGACTCGTCCGGCGCCACCGCCGTCGCGTCGATGTCGTTCACCAGACACTGATTGTTCGCCATGTCGGGGCGACAGAGCCACATCGACTCGTCCGCATACCTGGGGCTGCTGTACCCGGCGAAGGGATTGAACACGTCGACCAGGTCGCGCCACGGTGGCGCGTCGTCGAGGAAGCCGACCGTCCAGTCGCGGACCGTGGTCCCGTCGAGCGCGACCGAATAGAACCCGGGCAGCTCCAGAATCGTGTGCGAGGAACCGTTGATGAAGAACCTCTTGAAGCGGTCGGGATGGCGCGACTGGGCGTCGCCGGTCACGTCGCGCAGCAGATTGTCGAAGTCTTCGGCCGAGAGATCGAGGAAGAACTGCAGCACGCCGTCCTGCAGGTAGTCGAAGTAGGACACGCGCAGCGTCGGGTCGCGGTCCAGGGCCCAGTCGGTCAAATAGGTGATCTGCGGCGAGCAGTCCGTGCACGACGGCGGGACGAACTGGCGGAACTTCCAGCTGGCTTCCCTCGCCGCCTGCGGGCCGGGGTCGTCGGGGTTCTGCAGCCCCGGTCCCGAATCGTCGAAGACCAGGATCGGGGCTTTGGGATAGGCGAGGCGCGTCACACCGTAACCGGTGTAGGTTCCGTACCCGCCCGCGCTGCTGCCCGAGACGACGATACGGTCTGGATCGGGGAAGAGATCCTTCATCAGGGTGACGGCGGCCGACAGGTTCTCGAGCCCGTGGTGGTAGGTCTGGTTGCCCTGGTACTCGATCTCGTTGTCACCGCCGAAGACCGACCCGTCGCAATACGACGCATAGACGACGTTCCAGTCCTTGAACGGGTTCTCCTCGTTGCCGGCATCGAGGATGCCGACGCCGACGGCGGGGCCCGCCGTCAGCTTGGCGATCGGATTCGCCCAGCAGGTTTCGTAGCTCCAACACGCTCCGCCTCCCTCCAGGTAGAGGAGGACGTTGTTGGAGCTGCCGTGGCGGACGTTGACCTGATACGGAGTTCCGCGCAGGCAGAGGGCCTGGCCGGCGGCGGGGTCGTACGTATACTCGTCCCAGTCGCCGTTCACCGTCATGTCCGCCGGCTCGATCTCGCCGATGTATTGGCCGAGGCCGGTCGCCGCCAGCTCGTCGATCACCGGGAACGGCGTCTCGGTGGGCGTTGCGGTGGGAGGAAGAGTCTCCGTCGGTGTCGCGCTCGGCGCCGGAGTATGGGTCTCGGTGACCGTCGCCGTCGACGTCGCCGTGGGAGCCGTCGTGTCCGTCGGCACCGGTGTCGGCGTCGAGGGGTTGCCGTTGTCATCGCCGCAGGCGTTCAGGACAATCGCCAACGAGACGAGAAACACCATTGCCATCGATCTACGCATGAGGGGATCCTCCTTTGGAAATTCGCCCCCGTGCGCGCTTCGCGCTCCGATGGGCTCGGCCCCACGAGCCGAGCCCGCGGGGCCTCCTCGTCCCTTTTCCACGAGTCTTCGGCTGTGCGAAGCTCATGGTGACTCCTCCGGTACGTCGCTGCGTCGAATCCCTCGTCCTGTGGAACTATCACTGTGGAATTCACTGGTGCAATCCGGTAACCGGACGCTGGAGGATGTCGACCACGGAAGACGATCGAGGGCGGACCGCGGACGGAGACCTCGCCGGGGCGCCCGCGGACCCGGTGGTCGCGGAACGAGCCGGCGCACGAGCGCCTGACGGCCGCTATCCGGCCGACGTCGACGTCGTGGCCGTCGACGGGCGCGAGTTCGTTCTGGTGGGAACCGCCCATATCTCGCACGAGTCCGCCGATCTCGTCCGCGAGGTCATCGCGAACGAACGTCCCGACTGCGTCTGCATCGAGCTCGACAAGCAGCGCTACGAGGCGCTGGCACACGGGCCGCGC
Source organism: uncultured bacterium (assembly GCA_963721115.1). Classification (GTDB taxonomy): domain Bacteria; phylum Desulfobacterota; class Binatia; order HRBIN30; family CADEER01; genus CAVRIA01. Next base: position 68,982 of record CAVRIA010000004.1, on the reverse strand, counting down.
TTCGAGTCGCTCGATCTCAAGGAGGTGCTGCGCCGGCGCCAGATGGCAACGTTGATGATGAACCTCATCCTCGCCTCCTACCAGAAGCAGCTGGGCGGCAAGCTGGGCGTGCGGCCCGGCGCGGAGCTGCTCGAGGCGGCTCGGGTGGCTGAGGAGATCGGGGTTCCGGTGGCGCTCTGCGACCGCGAGGTCCGCGTCACCTTGCGCCGCGCCTGGGGAGCCATGTCGGCGTGGCGCAAGCTCGTGTTCGTCACGTCCATGCTCGGCTCGCTCTTCGAGCGACCGGAGCTCACCGAGGACGACATCCGCGAGCTGCGGCAGCAGGACGTGGTCTCCAAGCTGATGCAGGAGCTGGGCGAGGCGTTCCCCGACATCAAGAGCGTTCTGATCGACGAGCGCGACGGCTACCTGACCGAGAAGATCCGCGCGGCGACGGGCGCGCGCATCGTCGCCGTCGTCGGTGCCGGTCACGTGCAGGGCATGAAGCGGGCGCTGCTCGAGCACCGGACGGCCGACCTGACGGAGCTGGAGAGCGTCCCTCCGGTATCGTCTCTCTGGAAATGGTTCGGCTGGGGAATTCCGCTGCTGATCGTCGGATCCATCGCCGCCATCGGCTGGCGGCACGGCGCTGCCGCGGCGCGCCACAACCTGCTCTTCTGGATTCTCGCCCACAGCATCCCGAGCGTGATCGGGGCCGGCCTGGCGCTGGCGCACCCGGCGGCGGCGCTGGTGGCCTTCGTCGTCGCCCCGTTCACCAGCCTGACACCCCTGATCGGAGCGGGCTACGTCGCCGCCTTCGCCCAGACCTACTTTCGACCGCCGCTGGTGCGGGAGCTGCAATCCGTGTCGGAAGACGCCGTCCACGTCGCGCTCTGGTGGAAGAACCGGCTGCTGAGAATCTTCCTGGTATTCCTGCTGACGACGCTGGGCAGCAGCATCGGCACCTTCGTCGGCGGAGCGGAGATCCTGCGCAACCTGGTCCGCCCCTGAGGCGGCCGGCGCCTTCAGCGGCCCGGCGGTCGGGGGGTCTTCTCGCCGTAGCCGAGGGCGCGTAGCGCCTCCAGGCTTTTCTGGTCCAGATCGGGAGCCTGGCGGCGGGGCTGATTGTTGGCGCGAGAGAGATTCTCGTCCCAGGCCGCCAGCGCCTGGCGGAGCTGCGCGAGGATTTTGGGACGCTTCGCGGTCAGATTCGCCTTCTCGGCCGGGTCCTCGCTCCACTCGAACAGCTCGACGCGGCTGTGCGGCGCGTCGGGCTGCCAATCGGGCCGCTGGCGCTCGGCCACCCTGCGATTGCCGGGCGGGCTGGGATCGAGGTCGGGGGTCCGCAGCAGCAGCTTCCAGTCGCGGTCGCGCACGACCAGCTCGTCGTGTCCGTCCTCGAAATGGTAGCGCGAGTGGAAGATGAAGCTCGCCTTGCGCCGCTCGCGGCGTCCGTCGATCAGGGGCACCAGGCTCTCGCCCCGGGTGATGGGCGGCAGCCGCAGACCGGCGAGCTCGGCGATGGTCGGGAAGATGTCCAGCGAGGCGACGGGCTCGCGAATGCGCCGCGCCCCGCCCATCGCCGGATACTGGATGATCAGCGGCACGCGCAGGACCTCGTCGTACATGACGTCCTGATGTCCGGACAGCTTGTGCTCGCCGAAGGCTTCGCCGTGATCGGCGGTGAAGACGATCAGCGCCCGGTCCCAGATCCCCAGGTTCGTCAACTTGGCGCGTATGCGGCCGATCGCCTCGTCCACCCATCGGACCTCGCCGTCGTAGCCTTTCCACTTCCGGTCCGCGAGATAGGGATTGCCGACCGTCGGCGGAGCGTGAGGATCCATGTCGTGGATCCAGATGAAGAAGCGGTCGCCGGCGTGATGATCCAGCCAGCGCATCAGAGCCGGCTCCGTTTCCGTCCACGGAATCTTGTGCTGGTTCGGCCGCGCCGGCCTCACGTGGTCGGGATGGACCTCGTCGAATCCGCGCCGGAAGCCGCCGCTCTGGTTGGTCAGCAGTACGTGCGTGTTGAACGACGCGGTGCGGAAACCGTTGTCCCGGAAGAGCTCGGGCAGGGTTTCGAAGTCCGGGCTGATGCCGCAGCGATTCGTGTACACGCCGGCCTCGATCGGATAGCGGTCGGTCATGATCGAGCCCAGCGAGGGAACCGTCCACGGCGCCTGCGAAAACGCGTTCTCGAACAGCACCGCCTGATTCGCCCAGGCGTCCAGGTTCGGGGAGGTCGGCCTCGCGGTGTAGCCGTAGCAGCCGAGGCGGTCGGCGCGCAGGGTATCGATGGTGATCAGGATCACCTTGTCGGCGCGCCAGGGAGAGGTGGGGAGAAGGAGAAAGGCAGCCGCGGCAGCGAGGATCAACGCCGCGAAACCACCGGCAAGCAGCAAGAGGTTTTTGCCCGACATCGACGAAAGAATCACGCGCGGACCGCGCCGAAGCGGTCCTCTGATACTGCAAGCCGATCGGTGGCGCAATGGCGGCGCCTCGGGGAGCGGCGCTTCTGCGCTGCCTCACTCGCGGAGCGGCGCCTTCGGCGAGGGCTCGTAGGGCCGTGTCTCGACCGCCAGGTTCTCCCCCAGGTCGCGCACGAAGCGAGCCGGGTCGGCCTGACGGGGAATGGCGTAGCTGGTCGACGAGAACCAGTGCGCCCCGCTGTCGACGTCGCCCCAGCGCGTGAGGCGGTAGCCGATCCCCGGCATCTCTCCCGGCACGTCCTCCGGACCGTAATCCCCGTCGCCCTCCCGATAGACCAGCTCGCGCCGCAGCGACGACAGCGTCGGGCCGACGGTCAGGATCTCGACGAACGTCAACGCCGGTCCGCGCAGAGCGAACCAGTCGGCCTGAAGCCGGTTCATCTTCTCGCGCGCTTCCTTCGGCGCCGAGCCCACCGCGAACGATCCGCCCAGCCCCGGGGCGATCACGTCCCAACCCGCCAGGTCGCGAAAGTCGAGTACGGCTCGCACTTCGATGCCGCGGAAGAAGAAGGTCGGCGGAAAGTTCAGCCGCAAGTGGACGGGCAGGATGCCGAAGTCGCGGTAGAAGTACGTGTCGGTCCGGAAGATCGGCGTGCGCAGACCCCATCCGAGGCGAACCCACTGCCGTTGCCGGCGCACGATGCGAATCGGGCCGGCATGCCAGGCGACGAACTGCGTCTGGATGTCGTCCTCGTCTCGCCCCAGCGGCACCAGCCCCAGAAACCGCGCCGAGGCGCGCACCTTCAGACGGTCGAGCAGGTTGGGTCCGTCCTCGCCGCCGGCGCCGCGCACCGCGATGTAGCGCGGTGTCGGTCCGCCGAAGCCCATCGACACGCGCGCGCCGCGCATGACGTCGCGCGCGGCGTCGTACTCCACGTAGCGGCGCGCAGAGCGCGGCGCCGCAGCGGTGAGCGAGAAGACGTAGAACCACCCCTCGAAGTCGGCCAGCCGCGCGTGCACTTCGTAGCCGCACCGCGCGCCGGCGGGAGACTCCCCCGGGCGCATGCGCCGTCCCGCGTCCTCCAGCATCCAGACGATCTCGTCGTTGCCGTCGATCTCCCCGGGGGTTTCGTCGGGGTTCGGCTCCGGTCCGCCGTCGAGCGCCAGGTGCCCGGCCGCGTCGCGCTCGTCGAGCTGGAACGGAATGGGCTCGCAAGCCTCTCGGCAGGCGAGAACGACCACTCGATCGATCGGCTGACCGTTCAGACACGCGACTTCTTCTCCCCTCAGGGTCACCACCCGCGACAGGGTCGAAATCGCCGCGATCGCGGCGCCAGGCGGCAGCGCGGCGAGACAAAGGAAGAGCGGCAGGAAGGTCGCCGACCGTCTCAGCGGCAGACGGTCGGCGAGCCGGAGCGGCCTACGGGGACGTTGGCTTGACAATGAGAAAAACCTTTGGGTAAGGGAGCGCGCGGGCATGAGCGGCCCACGGGGGAAAGGGATCGCAGCAGCGGCGGTGCAGTACAAAGAGGAGGGACTCGAATGACGCGGCGCGCGCTAAGGGTTTGGGGGATCGTGTGCCTGGTAGCGGCGACATGCTTCTGCGCGGTAGCTATCGCACACGCGGCTTCGCTTGACGAGAACGACGACATCAAGCTCGGGGTGAGAGCGTACACCGCGGCGCGGGTCGGTTCCGAGCAGACCGACAGCCACATCTCGAATGTGGACAGATCCGGCCAGGTCACCAACCGGCAGACGCTGACCAGTCTGACCTTCCCCGTCTCGCCGGCCGGTCACCTGCGCCAGAATCGTTTCTTCGTCGAGGCCGAGCTCGACCACGACCTGCGCCGTCTGATGCGCGACGGGTTCGGACCGCTCGGGTTGCTGAACGACCTGCCCTTCAAGATCCGCAAGCTCAAGTACCACCTGACGTACCGTGGCGAGTACGAGGGCATCTACGACTACGGTCCGAAGGAGTATCGGACGGCGGTGCAGTTCCGCGACACCAACCTGGCTCCCTGCTTCTCCGGGCTCTGTCCGTCGGACTTCCCGGGACCGGGCGGAGGACCGAGCGTGGTCAGCAGCACCCGCGATCGCCTGCGCCACGTTGCCGTGTTGCGGAACCGGCTGTTCCAGGCCTACCTCGAGACCCAGATGGGCGACCTCCTGATCCGCTTCGGCCGCCAGATCCTGGCGTGGGGCGAGACCGACAACTTCCGCCTGCTGGACAACATCAACCCGGTCGACAACAGCTTCGGCGGGTTTCTGATCCCGCTCGACGAGCGCCGCATTCCGCTCGACATGCTGGTCGCCAACTACTACTTCGGCAACGTCGGTCCCCTCAACGAGGCCTACGTCGAGGGCTTCCTCGCGATCGACAACCACGTGGCCTTCAAGCCCGGCATCCCCATAGGCTCGGCCTGGGCGCTGCCCAACTTCCAGCCGAGCACGACGCAGTTCGACTCCCGCCAGGGACCGGCGCGGACCTTTCACGACGCGCGCGGCGGCGTCCAGCTCAAGTTCAACGCCCCGGTGCCGGGCATCGGAGACGCCACGTTCGGGCTCGCGTACTATCGCACGTATCTCGACACGCCGCGCGCGCAGGTGTTGGTGAACCAGAACTTCCCGCTCGGCATCACCTCCGGACCGGCGACGGGGTACCTGGCGTGGGTCGAGCAGACCGCGCCGCCAGTCGAGATCATGGGCGGAACGACGACATTCGCCATTCCGTCCGAGCTCTCCCGCCATCTGTTCCTCAGTGGCGAGCCGATCATCCGCAGCGAGCTGGCCTACTTTCGCGGCGAGCCGCGATTCTCGCAGGCGGCGCTCGATCCCTTCATCTTCGGCACCGGTGGATGCGGAGGTCTGCCGATCGCCACCGGCAAGTCGCAGTGCTCGATCAGCGGGGCGAGCTGCAAGGCGGACGCGGATTGCGGGGCGTCGGGCGGACAGTGCGTCGAGGTGATGGCCCGTCAGGGCGAGCTCGTGCGCCGCGGCGGAAACACCTACTGCACCGGTAAGCGCAGCACGGGCGACTCGTGGAACTTCGTCCTCGGCATCGACATCAACCAGTGGTTCCGCTTCCTCAACCCCCGCCAGACGTTCTTCATCAGTACCCAGTTCTTCTACAAACACCTCAACGGCGCCGTGAAGCGAACGCCGGTGCTCTTGCGTCCCGGTTGCGACCCGCAGACCGACCCGACGTGTCTGGTGGCCTACAATCAGGAGGTCCTGCCGGTGCCGCAGTTCAGGCAGGAGTTTCCCGGCCTGACGGGCGGCGCCACCGAGCCGATCCTGGTGCAGAATCCGACCGATCAGTTCCTGCAGACCCTGCTCATCGCCACCTCCTACTACAGCGGGCAGATCAACCCGAGCCTGACCCTCTTTTACGACTGGAGCGGCGCCTTCGTCGCCATCCCGCAGATCACCTACAGCCGCGACCCGTTCCGCTTCACGGTCAGCTACAGCTACCTGGAGGCGTCCAGTCTGAAGGGCGCGAGCGGCGTCAGCCTGCTGCGCGACCGCGACAACTTCCTCTTTCAGTTCGAGTACGTCATCTGACCATTCGCATCCGCCCACGCCGGATGGTTGTCCGCCGGATCCCCGCACAATCGGCTGTTCCACAACCGTGGACGCACAGGTATAAGTGACCGTTGTGAAATCCCGAAAAGGTTGGTTGTTCCTTCTCGCGGCGCTGTGGTGTGCCCCGAGCGCGGCGGCGCGTGCGGGCAAACAGGTTCCGCTTTCCGAAATTCGCCAGAATCTCTTCTCCACCTGCTTCATCGGCAACGACGAGGCTTGGGTCGTCGGAGAGCTCGGCCGCGTCTTTCGCACCACCAACGGCGGCGAGACGTTCGAACGCTCGGACACGCACACACGCACGGCGCTGCTGTCGGTCGCCTGCCTGCCCGACGGAACGGTCGTCGTCGTCGGGCAAGACGGGACGGAGATGCGCTCGCACGACTCGGGCCAGAGCTGGGAGACGATCTCCACCGGCACGCCGCGCAACCTGCTCAGCGTATCCTTCGCGACGCAGAACGTCGGTGTCGCGGTGGGAGACTACGGCACGATCGTTCGCACCGAGGACGGCGGCACGACTTGGACCAAGGTCTCGCTGCCGGAAGAGATCCCCCTGCCGGAGGACATCGCGGAGATCATCCAGCCCGGGGACGTCCTGCTCTACGACGTCCAGTTCGCGACTCCGGAGCGCGGCTGGATCGTCGGCGAGTTCGGCGTCATCCTGACGACCACCGACGGGGGGCGAGACGTGGACGGCGCAGACCAGTGGTGTGGACACGACGCTGTTCGGGGTGAGTTTCAAGGACGCGGAGAACGGCTGGGCCGTGGGGATCGAGCAGGTCCTCCTCCACACCACCGACGGCGGTACCACCTGGAAGCAGGTCGAACTCCCCGTCCGCAAGGGTTTCGTCCTGGCTCTGTACGACATCGCCGTCAAGGGCTCCTACGGCTGGGCCATCGGCGACAGCGGCCTCTTGCTGCGCAGCACGGACGGCGGAGAGACCTGGTCGAAGGTCGACCTGCCGATTCAGCTGGCAGCGAACTGGTTCCGCGGAATCGGCCTCACCTCCGCCTCGCGGGGGCTCATCGTCGGAAGCGAGGGGATCCTCCTGGCCACGGACGGCAAGCAGTTTCGCCAGCTGAAACGGCGATCATGAGCCGCGCTCGCCACCCAGCACAGGAGGAAATCCAATGATCCCGCAGCGCTGGATCGAGGCCTATCTTCGCTTCCTTCTCCGCTATCGCGGAACGGTGAGCATCATCGTGGTTCTCATCACGATGTTCTTCGCCGTGTCGATGACCAAGATGAGGCTGCACACCGACTTCTTCGATTTCTATCCCAAGTTCCGGACCTTCACCGACGCCTTCGCCGCCTGTCGCGAGGAGGCGGAGGCGAGTCTGCCGAGCTGTGTCGTGCGAGCCGTCGTGCACCCCGGGCCGGACCCCTACATCAAGATCTACAACGATTTCCGGCGAATGTTCGGAAGCGCGAACATCATGTCGGTCATCCTCGAGGTCAAGCACGGCGACATCTACAACCCCGAGACCCTGCAGAAGCTCGACCGCATCACCAAATACATCGTCAACACGAAGGGCGTCGTCCCGTACCAGATCCTCTCCATCGCGCACCCGAAGGTGAAGAGCATCACGACGCGCGCCGGCGCCCTGCAGATCCGCGAGATCTTCTATCCCACCGTACCGAAGACCCAGGCGGACGCCGAGCGGGTGCGCTTCGCGGTGTACTCGACGAAGGGCGTGCGTGGCGTCTTCACCTCGATGGACGACACGGCGGCGGTCGTGCACGCCGGCTTCTGGGAGGAGCAGCTCGACTTCCGCTACCTCTACACCCGGATGATGAAGCTCAAGGAGATGGAGGAGGACGCGAACCACCGGATCTACATCACCGGGTTCCCGTGGCTGTACACCTCCGTTCTCCAGTACACCAACCAGGTCGCCTGGGTGTTCGCCGGCACGACGGTCGCGCTGGCGTTTCTGCTGTACGTCTACTTCCAGACCTGGACGGGCATCTGGGTGCCGATCTTCTCCGGCCTCCTGTCGAGCATCTGGGGCCTGGGCATGGCCGTGGTACTCGGCTTCAACCTGGATCCGCTCGTCCTGGTGATTCCCGTCTTCCTCACGGCACGCGCCCTGAGCCACTCCGTGCAATCGATGGACCGCTACCACGAGGAGTTCTATCGGACGGGCGACAAGCACACGGCCATCGTCGAGTCCTACTCGCACCTCTTCCCTCCCGCCATCGCCTCGATCGTGACCGACGGAATCGGCCTGCTGGTCGTCGCGGTGGCGCCCATCCCGCTGATTCAGAAGGTGGCGATCTTCGCCAGCTTCTGGGTGATCTCGATCTTCATCAGCGTGGTCACGCTGCACCCGATCATCTTGAGCTTCATCGATCCGCCACCCGAGGGACACGGTGAGGTGCGAGGGGGCTCGATCCCGATGCTATGGGGGTCGGTCGTCCTCGTCGCATCCGTTCTTCTGTCGGTGGCGCTGGTGACCACCGGCACCTTCACCTCGGGCGTCTCCGTGGTGTTCGCGCTGCCGGGCATCGGCTGGTTCTGGTGGTACTACGCCGAGAGAATCTACCCCGCGGTCACGCAGGCGGTGATCCTCGCCAGCGAGGGCTACCGCCGCTGGCTCGTGATCGGCCTGACGGTCGTCCTCTTCATCGTCGGGTGGTCCTACGCGCGCACGCTCAAGGTCGGCGACCTGACGCCGGGCGCCGCGTTGCTCTTCCCAGACCACCCGTACAACGTCGCCTATCGCAAGCTGAACGAGAAGTTCCTCGGCGCCAGCCAATTGATCGTGATCGCCGACACCAAGCGGCCGGACGGCATCAAGAGTGCCGCGGCGCTGGCGACCATGGAGGAGTTCGCCGACTACATGCAGGGCGCGAAGGGGGCGAGCGGCTCGCTGACCATCATCGACGTCGTCAAGCGGCTGGCGCGGCTCTACCACGACGGCGATCCCAAATGGGGGCTGATCCCGGAGAACCCGAAGGAGATCGGCCAGCTCTTCTACGTCTTCACCAGCTCGGCGTCGGCCGGCGATCTGGATCGCTTCATGGATCCGTCGGGGCGCTACGGAACCGTTCTCACCCTCTTCCACGACTACTCGCACGCGATCATCAAGAACTCGATCGCCTACGGGAAACGCTTCACCAGCAACACCGGCAGCGACGTCGAGTTCAAGTTCGCGGGCGGGCTCTTCGGCATCCTCGCCGCCGTCAACGAGGCGGTCGAGAACTCGTACTGGACGAACCTGGCGCTGATCTGGGTCATCGTCTACATTTGCCTGTATCTCACCTACGGCTCGTTCGTGGCGAGCGCCATCTTGATGATCCCCGTGGTGCTCTCGCAGATCGTGGCCGAGGCGCTGATGGTCATCATGCACATCGACCTGAACGTGAACTCGCTGCCCATTGCCGCGGCGGGAGCCGGGGTCGGCGTCGATTACGGTATCTACCATTTCAGCCGCATGATCGACGCCTATGACGAGGTGGGCAAGCTGGACGAGGCGGTGGACTACGCCACCGCCACGACCGGCAAGGCGATCATCTTCACCGCCTCGACGATGATCGCCGGCACCATCTTCTGGTGGTTCTCGGCACTCAAGTTCCAGGCCGAGATGGGCTTCCTTCTGGCCCTGCTGATGGCCTTCAACACCTTCGGCGGCCTGGTCATCGTGCCCGCCTTCGTCAAAGTCATACGCCCGGCATTTCTGCTGAATCGCGTGCCGCACGGGCTGCCCCGCGAGGACGGCATCCTGCCCGCGGAACCCGGCGGCGCGTGAAGTCCCTTCAGAGGATAAAGGAGACCGGAATGATCGATATGCTTCGAAAGATGGGCAACCTCGCCCTGGCGGGGGCCCTGGCGGCCTCCGTCGTCTGCACGACGGCCGCCCGCGCCGAAGAGGGCAAGGCCGACAGCGACGGAAAGCCGAAGACCTGGATTCTCGACAGCAACAACTGGCAGCAGGGACAGGGTCTTCTGCCGGACGTGGTGCTGAACCGGGTCAAGGCCGGCGACTACTGGTATCGGGTGCGCGAGGTCGATCCCGAGAAGTTCAAGCACAACTATTCCCAGAAGTTCTGGGATGCCAGCGAGGCCAACGCCGGCAAGTACGACATCGATCCGGAAACGTGCGGCCTGAAGGACGTGAAGACCGGCAAGATGCCGGACTTCTACTTCGGCTATCCGTTCCCCAAGATCGACCCCAAGGACCCGCATGCCGCCTGCAAGATGGCGTGGAACTTCGAGGCCGCGAACTCGATGGGCGAAGGTCAGGGCGCGACCTTCACGCTGAACGGCATCGACACCAGCGGCGAGTTCAAGCGCATCAAGCTGTGGCTGCACGCCAACAACTACCTCGGTCGCCACGGCGGACCGATCCCCAACCCCGAGAACCTGCGCACCACCAGCCTGTCCAACGTGCTCGAGCCGCAGGACATCGACGGCGTCGGCGGCCTGGTCAAGCGGAAGAACGACTGGACGTCGCAGGACCAGGCCTGGTTCTACGTTCCCGCGACGCGGCGCGTCCGCCGCGTCAACGCCGCCACCCGTTCCGATCCCGTCGCCGGTCTCGACATCTTCGCCGACGACGTGAACTGCTACGCCGGCAAGATCGAGTACTACAAGTGGAAGCTGATCGGCGAGCAGAACATCCTGGCTCCGGTCCTCAGCCCGGAGCCGCTGATCCAGCAGAAGACGAGCTCGCCGACCCGCTTCACGGTGAACATTCCGTACTTCAAGGGCGCCTACGAGACCCCCGGCGCCAAGGGCGTCCCCTGGCTGATCGTCGAGAACCTGCAGATGATCCCGCGCCCCGTCTGGGTGCTGGAGGGAGAGTCGGACGACCCCTACTACAATTTCGGCAAGGTCATCATGTACATGGACAAGGACATGTACCGCATCTACTGGAAGCTGGTGCACAACCGGGCCGGGGAGTACTTCTACAACGCCATGTGTGCCTACCACTGGTCGCGCAGCGAGGACGGCACCTTCACCGCCGTCACGCCCAACATGGTGGTCGGCGTGAACGACAAGACGAACCGCGCCGCCCTGGGCGGCCGCTACAGCTCGCAGTTCATCGAGAGGCACTTCCCGGACGACTACTTCACCCTGCGCACCCTGACCAAGATCTCCGACTGACCGACACCCACGGGTCAAAAAAGAGGGGGGCGGGATGATCCCGCCCCCCTCCTTTTTTCGACGCCGCGGCGTCGTGCGCGTCGGTCTCGACCAGCCCCGGCTCAGGAGCGCCGGGTGCCCAGAAGGCGCCCGAACCAGCCCTCGTTCTCGCGCTTCGCCAGCGTCTCCAGCTCGCCCTCGTCCAGCCACATGCCGCCGCACTCCGGGCACTCGTCCACGCCGATCTCGTGCAGGACTCGCTGCTCGAGCGAATGGCCGCACTTGGGACAGCGCCCGCGCGCGGAGGCCCGGGCGGCCGCCTCTTCCTCGGCGGCCTTCTCGCGGCGCATCTTCTCGACCAGCTCCTTGTCCCGCTGCTGAAAGAACAGATCCTCGCGGGCCTTTTCCACCTCCCGCATCTTGTCTCCAAATCGATCCTTCTCGTCAGACATGGCTCACTCCTCGTTCGCCGGGCCGCTCCGGGGCGTCACCAGGACACCTTAGCAGCCACCGTTCCGGCTGTCGCGCCCCGGTTGCGTTCCACCGCTTCTCTTCGGTCGATCTCGCTCTCCGGAAACGATCCGCCGTCCCATCCGGCCGGCAACCTATCTGGCCCGAATTTGCGTTGTCAACGCGGGAAGTGTTGCGCGTGCGCGAATCGTGCTTAGCTTCAAGGCGTCTGCAAATTCCAAGTCGAAGCCACGGAGACGGAATGAACATCAATCGGTTGACGGAGCGTTCGCAGGAAGCGGTGCGCGAAGCACAGAATACAGCGACGCGCGCCGGCAATCAGGGGATCGACGTCGAGCACCTCCTGCACGCGCTCTTGTCTTCGCAGGACGGCATCGCGCGCCCCCTGCTCGAGGCTTCCGGAGCGAACGTCGCGGCGCTGCAAGGGACTCTGGCGCAAGAGCTGGAGAAACTTCCAAAGGTCTCCGGGCCGTCCGGCGGACCGGATCAGATCTACGTCACGCAGCGCCTGAACCGCCTGCTCACCCAGGCGGAGGACGAGGCCTCGGGGCTGAACGACGAGTACGTGAGCGTCGAGCACCTCATCCTGGCCATGGCGGAGGACCACGGGGCGGTCGGACGCATGCTGCGGGACCAAGGAGTGACCCGGGAAGGCCTCCTCGCGGCAATGAAGAAGATTCGCGGCAGCCAGCGCGTGACCAGCGCAAATCCCGAGACGACGTACCAGGCGCTGGAGCGCTACGGGCGCGACCTGACGAAGCTGGCAGCGCAGGGGAAGCTCGATCCGGTCATCGGACGCGACGAAGAGATCCGGCGCGTCATTCAGGTTCTGTCGCGGCGCACGAAGAACAACCCCGTCCTCATCGGCGAGCCCGGCGTGGGCAAGACCGCGATCGCGGAAGGCCTGGCGCAGCGCATCGTCAGCAAGGACGTTCCCGAGGGGCTCAAGAACCGCCGCCTCGTCGCCCTGGACATGGGGGCTCTGGTCGCCGGGGCGAAGTTCCGCGGCGAGTTCGAGGAGCGCCTGAAGGCGGTCCTCAAGGAGGTGCAGGATGCCGAAGGGGAGGTCATCCTCTTCATCGACGAGCTGCACACCGTCGTCGGCGCCGGCGCCGCCGAAGGCGCCATGGACGCGAGCAATCTGCTCAAACCCATGCTCGCGCGCGGCGAGCTGCACTGCATCGGCGCGACGACGCTGAACGAGTACCGCAAGCACATCGAGAAGGACGCGGCGCTGGAGCGGCGCTTTCAGCCGGTCATGGTCAAGCAGCCCTCCGTGGAGGATACGATTTCCATTCTGCGCGGGCTGCGCGAGCGCTACGAGGTGCACCACGGCGTGCGCATCAAGGACGCGGCGCTGGTCACGGCGGCCGTGCTCTCGCACCGCTACATCACGGAGCGCTTCCTGCCCGACAAGGCGATCGATCTGATCGATGAGGCCGCCGCGCGGTTGCGTACCGAGATCGACTCCATGCCCGCCGAGCTGGACGAGGTTTCGCGCCGCGTGATGCAGCTCGAGATCGAGCGCGAGGCGCTCAAGAAGGAGACCGACGCCGCCTCGCGAACCCGTCTCGAGAAGCTGGAAAAGGAGCTCGCGGAGCTGCACGAGCAATCGGACTCGCTGCGGGCGCGATGGGAGCGCGAGAAGGGGGCGGTGGCAAAGCTGCGCTCGCTACGCGAGGAGATCGAGAGCACCAAGGTCGAGATCGAGCGGGCGGAGCGCCAGTACGACTTGAATCGCGCCGCCGAGCTCAAGTACGGCAAGCTCATCCAGCTCGAGAAGAGCCTGCACGAAGAGGAGGCCCGGCTGGCGACGGCGGACGAGGCCCCGCGCCTGATCAAGGAAGAGGTCGACGAGGAGGACATCGCCGAGATCGTCGCGCGCTGGACGGGAATCCCGGTCAGCCGCCTGATGGAGGGAGAGGTGCAGAAGCTGCTGCACCTCGAGGAGCAGCTCCACCGGCGGGTCGTGGGCCAGGACGAGGCGATCAAAGCGGTCGCCGATGCAGTCGTGCGCGCTCGCTCCGGCCTCAAGGACCCCAATCGGCCGATCGGCTCCTTCATCTTCCTCGGCCCGACCGGAGTGGGAAAGACCGAGGTGAGCCGCGCCCTGGCGGAGTTTCTGTTCGACGACGAAGCCGCCATGGTCCGCATCGACATGTCCGAGTACATGGAGAAGCATACCGTCGCACGGCTGGTCGGCGCTCCTCCGGGCTACGTCGGCTACGAGGAAGGCGGGCAGCTCACCGAGGCGGTGCGCCGCCGGCCGTACTGCGTCGTCCTGTTCGACGAGATCGAGAAGGCGCACCACGATGTCTTCAACATCCTCCTGCAGATGCTCGACGACGGACGCCTCACCGACGGCCACGGCCGGACGGTGGACTTCAAGAATACCGTGATCATCATGACCTCGAACGTCGGCAGCCAGGCCATCCTGAGCTACCGCGGCGGGGACGACCCCGATGCCTACGCCCGCATGCGGGACGAGGCGCTCGAGGCGCTGCGGCAGCATTTCCGCCCCGAGTTCCTCAACCGCGTCGACGAGATCGTGGTCTTCCACTCGCTCACACGCGAGCAGCTCGAGCAGATCGTCCAGATCCAGCTCGGCCGCCTGCGCGAGCGTCTCGCCGAGCGCAAGATCGAGCTCGAGCTGTCCGACGAGGCCCTGCAGCACTTCGCCAACGTCGGCTACGACCCGGTCTACGGAGCCCGCCCCCTCAAGCGGCTGCTGCAGCGCGAGATCGAAACGGCGCTCGCGCGCCAGCTGCTGGCCGGAACGCTGAAGGACAACCACCGGGTAACCGTCGACGTCCGGCAGGGCGAGCTGCACTTCGACACCGCTCCCCTCGCCTGACGGCGAGGGGCAGGTTGTTGGGTTGTTGGGCTGCTAGGCTGTCGAGTTCTGCCCTAACAGCCTAACAGCCGACAGCTAACAACCTGCCCTTTCATCCGCCTGCCCCTGCCCGATAGGCGCCGAAGCGATCGAGTACCCGATCGACGTAGGCCACGACCTGACGCCCCTGGGCATAGCCGTTGCGCAGCTCTCGGTACACGCGCGGCTCCTCCAGAAGCGGGATCACCTGGTCCATGGATCCCTCCCAGACGAAGGGATCGCACCCGACCCGCAGCGCCAGGTCCTGTGCGTCGAACACGTGCGCCGGACCCATGTTGTAGGCCGCCAGCATCAGGGCCAGACGGTCCCGGCCGTGCGCCGGCTGGAACAGCTTCTCGAGACGTTTGAGATAGCGAGTCCCCGCCCGCAGATTCGCCTTCGGCTCCCGGTACCTCACCTCGCCCACCTCCTCGGCAGCAACCGGACGCACCTGCATCAGGCCGTATGCCCCGGCGGGGCTGACCGCATCGGCGCGGAAGCCAGACTCCTCGAAGATGATCGCCGACACGAGCCTCGAGTCGAGGCCTGCGGTTTCGGCCGCCTCGTCGATCAGCGCATCGTAAGGCGTGCCGGTTTCTCCCTGCACGGAGTTCTCCACGAGGGGGAGTGAACCTGGCGGGCGTCGCCCCGCACTCCGTCCACCTCGATGTACCAGCCGTCCACCCGCACGAACCAGCTCTTCGGATTGCGCGCCCGTCGAGCGGCGATCTCGACCTCCGCGCCGGCGGGGGAATCCACCACGCGGGAAGGGGCCGCGGCAGCGAGCGACGCAAGGGCGTATGCTCCGATCAGGACCGCGGTGGCTCGGCCGGAGAACGGAAGAAGCGCTCGGGCCCACTGCATTGGCGCAGTCTCCCGCATCCACTCGCGGCTGGCAAGAACTTCGAATCGGATTGACACGATCCAGCGTTTTACTTTACCGTAGGTCACATTCGATGTCCCAGACGCGAGAGTCATCCTCGGACCAGACAGGAGGGACGCGCGACAGGATCCTGATCACCGCGACCCGGCTCTTCGCGGAGCACGGGTACGATCACACCTCGCTGTCGCAGGTGGGGCGAGAGGCTCACGTCAGCAAGGCCCTGGTCCTCTGGCACTTCGACAGCAAGGCGAAGCTGTTCCGTGCCGCCCTGGGGCGAACGCTCGAACCCTTTTACATCGACGTCGACGACCTGAAGGAGCTCGACGAGCCCACGCAGATCGAAAGGCTCATCGACCTCTTCTACGAGTTCGTACGCGAGAACGTGTACTCGGTCCGCTTCATGCTCAGCCTGATCGCGCGGGGCGACAAGCAGCCGGGAGAGGTCATCGGGCGAATCAGCGATCTCTACGGGGTGTTCCGCCAACTGCTGAGAGACGTGATCGACCGAGGCCGCCACAGCGGCCGTTTCCGGCCCGACGTCCGCCCACCCCTGGATGCCGCCCTCATCGTCGCCGCGCTGGACGGCATCCTCATCGAGCACTTCCTCGGCAACCAGTTTCCCCACGATCCGTCGGAGCTGATCGCCTACCTCAAGCGAACGGCAATTGATCGCTTGATCGCCTGAGTCGGGCGCCGTATAAAGATCTCGGTGATCGGCCCTCTGGGTCGCCACCCCCGCGGGGCGCCCGAAGGCGCCCCGCGCCGGCTCCGTCCGGCCACCGCCCCCACCCCACAGGGGAGAACCACATCAACCACCCGACCCCGCCTTCTCCCCGCGAAAGCCGTCAGCCCCGTCTCGGTTGGCTCAAGAACAACCGCTTGTCGCACCGCAGTTGAGACACTTGTAGCAACTGCCGTTGCGAATCATGATCGCGCCGCAGTCGGCGCAGCTCGGCGCATCCGACTGCGGGCTGAATCCGAGCGCGTCGACCGTCGTCGTGCCCCCGTCGCCGGCGGCCGCAGCCCCGTCGTCGCCGCTGCGGTCGGGCAGCCCCAGACCCACCGCGTCGTGCTGCTCTGGATTGAGGAACTTGGCGCCGAGGAAGCGAAAGATGTAGTCGATCAGGGATTTCGCGATCGGAATCTCCGGATTCTTGGTGAACCCGGAGGGCTCGAAACGCACATGGCTGAACTTGCTGACCAGCACGTCCAGAGGTACGCCGTACTGCAGGGCCATCGAGGTCAGGATACCGATGGTGTCCATCAACCCCGCGATCGTGCTGCCCTCCTTGGCGATCTTGACGAACAGCTCTCCCGGCGTTCCATCGTCGTACTGGCCGATGTGGATGTACCCCTCGTGCCCGGCGATATCGAACTTGTGCCGCAGCGATCGGCAATCCTGCGGCAGGCGGCGGCGGACCGGATGCGGCTCGGCGACCACAGCCGCCCCTGCCCTCGCCGTGTTCAGCGGTTGCGTTCGCTTGCAACCGTCGCGGTATACGGCCACCGCCTTGACGCCGAGACGCCAAGCGACCGTGTAAGCCTCCATGATTTCCTCGACGGTTGCGTCGGTCGGCATGTTGATCGTCTTCGAGATCGCGCCGGACAGGAAGGGCTGCACGGCACCCATCATGCGGAGATGCCCGAGATAGTGGATCGAGCGCCTGCCGTTGGCCGGCTTGAAGGCACAGTCGAACACCGGAAGGTCGTCGTCGCGCAGGTCGGGCGCCCCCTCGATCGTGTCCTGATCGTCGATGTGCTCGACGATGTCCTGGACCTGGCGCGACTCGTAGCCCAGGCGCTTCAGCGCCCGCGGCACGGTCGTATTGACGATCTTCAGCATGCCGCCGCCGACGAGCTTCTTGTACTTCACCAGGGCGATGTCGGGCTCGACGCCGGTGGTATCGCAATCCATCATGAACGCGATCGTGCCGGTGGGCGCGAGCACCGTCGCCTGTGAGTTGCGGAAGCCGTGCTGCCGCCCCTCGGCGTACGCCTCGTCCCAGGCGGCGCGCGCCGCCGACAGGAGCTCGAGCGGAACGTAGGCCGGGTCGAGCTTGTGAGCGTGGGTGCGGTGCTTGCCGATCACGTTCAGCATCGGTTCGCGGTTCTTCTCGTGCCCCTGGAAGGGTCCCAGGTGGGCGGCGATGCGGGCCGACTGCAGATAGGCCTCGCCGCACATGACCGCCGTGAGGGCGGCCGCGTACTGGCGACCTCCTTCCGAGTCGTAGGGTAGACCGAGCGACATCAGGATCGCGCCGAGATTCGCATAGCCGAGGCCGAGCTCTCGGTACGCCTTGGCATTGGCGGTGATCGCCTCGGTCGGGTAGCTCGACTTGTCGACGACGATGTCCTGCGCCGTGATCAGAATGTCCACCGCGTGACGGAAGGCCTCGGTATCGAACTCGCCCGCGTCGGAGAGGAACTTGAGCAGATTCAGGGAAGCGAGATTGCAGGCGGAGTCGTCGAGGTGCATGTACTCCGAGCACGGGTTCGAGGCGTTGATCCGGCCGCTGTTCGGGCAGGTGTGCCAGTCGTTGATGGTCGTGTCGAACTGCATGCCCGGATCGCCGCAGACATGCGTCGCCGCGGCGATCTGACGAAGCAGATCGCGCGCCCGCAGGGTCTGATCGACGCTGCCGTCGATCACGTTGCGCGTCTGCCACTCGGCGTCCTCCACCACCGCCCGCATGAAGGAGTCGGGCACGCGGACCGAGTTGTTCGCGTTCTGGAAGAACACCGAGCCGTAGGCTGGCCCGTCGAGAGAGGAATCGTAGCCGGCGTCGATCAGGGCCCAGGCCTTCTTCTCCTCTTCCTCCTTGCAGTGGACGAACTCGACGATGTCCGGGTGATCGACGTCGAGCACGACCATCTTCGCCGCCCGGCGGGTCTTGCCCCCCGATTTGATCACCCCGGCGGAGGCATCGGCGGCTTTCATGAACGACACCGGTCCGGAAGCGGTGCCGCCGCCCGCCAGCTTTTCCTTCGACGACCGGATGCGCGACAGGTTGACGCCCGACCCGGAGCCGCCCTTGAAGATGATCCCCTCGTTCCGGTACCAGCCGAGGATCGACTCCATCGTGTCTTGCACCGACAGGATGAAGCAGGCGGAGCACTGCGGATGGGGCTCGATGCCGACGTTGAACCACACCGGGCTGTTGAAGGACGCCTTCTGGTTCAGTAGCAGATGAGTCAGCTCGGCTTCGAAGGTCTCGGCGTCCGCCTCGCTGGCGAAGTAGCCCTGCTCGCTGCCCCAGCCGCGGATCGTGCACGCCACGCGCCCGATCATCTGCTTGACGCTGCGCTCGCGCTCCGGGCTCCCGAGCGCGCCGCGAAAGTACTTCGAGACCACGACGTTGGTCGCCAGCTGCGACCAGGCCGCGGGGATCTCGACGTCCTGCTGCTCGAAGACGACTCTGCCCTTCTCGTCTTGGATGACCGCGCCGCGCCGTTCCCACTCCACCTCGTCGAAGGGGTCTTTCTCCGGCGTCGTGAAGTAGCGGCGCATCACGACTCCGGCTCCGAGCGGATGCTGTACCACCGCCTTCCCCTCATCCCCGCTCCGCCTCGGCGCCCCTTGAGCCATCATCGCCTCCCTGGTTGGATCGGGCCTTCTCCAGAACCGATCTCACACAATTGGGTGTATGTGTCCATTCACCTACACCACTACATATAGCGGCGTCAAGAAATTTCTTCGCCACGGGCGCGGGCTCGCTTCGCCGCCGCGAATGGCGTATCGGTTTGCGCATGCGCGCGCGCCAAACCCGTCCTCGCCGCGTAGCGGAAACCCTGCAGCGGCTGCTGCAGCGCATTGATCCGGATCGGCGCCTGCGGGCCTACGAGGTCTGGACGTTCTGGGAGGAGGAGGTCGGAGAGACCATCGCGGCGCGGGCGGAGCCGGCGGGCTTCCGACGCGGCGTGCTGTCCGTGCGCGTGAACGGCCACGCGTGGATGCAGGAGCTGCAGTTCATGAAGGAGACGATCCGCGAGAAGCTCAACGCGCGGCTCGGCGCGGAGCTCATCCGCGACATCTACTTCGTTTCCGGGTCCGTGACAGCGCGCGTCAGCGAGGACGCGTCACCAGCGCCAAAGACGCGCTCCGTTGCGGTCCCCGCCTTGCCGCGAATCAGCGACCCGCAACTCGCCGAGGTGTTCGGCCGCCTGGTCGACGCTCAGGCGCGGGCCGCCAGCCGGCGGCGGGACGCGAAGGACGACACGTAGCCGACGCTGGACCAAGCCGCGCGATCCGCCCCCGTCGTCAGCCACCCGGAGGGGCTTCCGGATCGCCCGGTGACTGCACCAGCTCGAGAAGCGTGCCGTCGGGATCGCAGAGGAACACGGCCCCGGCGCCGAAGTCGGGAATGTCGATGCGGCTCTCGTCGAGAACTCGGACGCCTCCCCCGCGCAACCGCTTCAGCGTACCCGCCAGGTCGTCGACGCGCAGCGAGAGATGCGTCAGGCCGAGCGCGTTCATGGCGCGCGGCTCGCCCGTTCCCTGCTCCTTGGGCGAGGCGTAGTGCAACAGCTCGATGCGAGTGCCGTCCCGTTCCAGGTAGACCGCGTGCAGATCGACGCCGCGCAGCCGCAGCAGCGTGTCCGACGGCTCGCCCTGCACGCGCAGCTCCGAACGCCATCGGAAGCCGAGCAGATCGCGATAGAAGTGCAGCGAGCGCTCCAGATCGGAGACGCAGATTCCGACGTGTGTCATGCGCAGGATCGACATGAACCCCCCTTCCCGTTCGATGCCAACCGCCGGCCTCAGCCGCGCGGCTGGATGCGCACGCGCACCCGGCCACCCGTCGGGTCGAGCGCGACCGACGCCCGCCCCTCGAGCAAGGCGAGCAGATCCTCTCCGGCGATCTCCCGCCGCCATCCGTGCATGACGGGCAGCTCCGCTGCTTCTCCGCGCGCGTGTCGCTGCACCAGCAACTGCAGCTCCGCGTGCGTAGCCAGCAGGTTGGGAGCGATGGACGCCTCCTCGGCGCGCAGGCGCAGCACGGCCTGCAGAAGCTCGACCACACCGGTGAACGGCGCCGGTCCCTGCGCGGGCGGCGGCTGCGGCCATCCCTCCTTCGGCGTCTGCAGAGCGCGACCGATGCGCGCGACGACGTCCTCCGCGTGGCGATCGAGCTCGCGCGAGCGCACGGCGCGCAGGCCGCGCAGGCTGGCCACCGTCGTCGGCGCCTTGCGGGCGATCTCGACCAGCGCCTCGTCGCGCGCGACACTGGAGCGCGGCTTGTCGCGCTGGCGAGCGAGCTCCTCGCGCCAGGCGGCGAGCTCGCGCAGGACGGTGAGCCCCTTGGCGCGCAGTGAGCCACGTCCGCGAACCCGCAGATAGGCTTCGGCCGGCTCGACCACGGTGCTGCGGGTGCTGTCCTCCAGGCGCCGGCACTCCTCGCGAAACCACGGCCAGCGTCCGAGCTCGCTCAGGCGAGCGCGCAGCAGCTCGTGCAGCGCCAGCAGGTAGCGCACGTCGTCGACCGCGTAGGCGATCTGCGCTGGCGTCAACGGACGGTGCGACCAATCCGTCAGCGTCTCGCTCTTCTCGATCGTCGCGCCGATCAGTCGCTCGACCAGCTGCGCGTACCCCGGCTGCGCGCCGTGCCCGACCATCGCCGCTCCCACCTGGGTGTCCAGCACCGGGGTCGGGCACTCTCCCATCAGCCCCTCGAAGAGCTCGAGGTCCTGCTGCCCGGCGTGAACGATCTTCTCGACGCGGCGGTCGCGCAGCACGGCGAAGAAGGGATCGAGCGACGCGACGGCGCGGCAGTCGATGAGAGCCGCCCGCTCCGCCGTCGCCACCTGGACGACCTCGAGCTGCGGAACGTACGTGCGCTCGCCGACGAACTCGGTGTCGAGACCGAAGCGCTCGACGCCGTGCAGGTGCTCGCACACGTCGCGCAGAGCGGCGTCGCCGTCGACGTACGTCACCGGAGGGCCCTCGCTCGGCCCGCGCGCGGCGTGACTCATCGCCCTGACCTCATGAACAAAACCGGCGTCGCGCGCAAGCCCGAATCGCTCCGCACGCCCCCCGCCTCAGCCGCGCGGCGCGACGGCGGCGAGAGCCAGGGCAAAGTAGTCGTTTTCCGACGCGTACCAGCGCGTCACCGCGAACCCCGCCGCCGCCAGCATGGCCGTGGTCGAGGCGCGGGTAAACTTGCGGCTGATCTCGGTGCGGATGGTCTCTCCCGCATCGAAGTGCACGCTCCGGCCGATGCCGGCAACGTCTACCTCGTGCGCACGCCGGGCTTGCAGGTGCATCTCGATCTGCGACGCCTCCCGGTTGAAGAAGGCGAGGTGTGCGAAACGGGCGAGCTCGAAGTCGGCGCGCAGCTCGCGGTTGATCACCCGCAGCACATTGAGGTTGAACTCGGCCGTGACGCCGGAGCTGTCGTTGTATGCGGCGTTCAGGATTTCGACCGGTTTGACCAGATCCACTCCGAGCAGCAGCGAGTCGCCCGGCGCGAGGTGCCGCGCCAGGTGGTCGAGGAAGTCGACCGCCCCCTCGGGCGTGAAGTTGCCGATGGTGCTGCCCAGAAAGACCGCGAGGCGGCGCTCGGCGGGCGGGATGTGCCGCAGGTGCCGCTCGTAGTCGCCGACGACCCCGTGCACGTGCAGGCGCGGATAGGCCCGGCGCAGAGCGGCCGCGCTGCGCCGCAGCATGCCGCCACTGACGTCGATCGGCACGTACCACGCCGCCGGGCGGACGCGGGTCAGCGCATCGAGGAGAACGCGCGTCTTTCGCGAGGCGCCGCTGCCGAGCTCGATGAGATGCGACGGATGAGCCAGTTGGATCACCTCGTCCGCGATGCGCTCGAGCAGGGCCTGCTCGGTCCGCGTCGGGTAGTACTCGGGCAGGTCGCAGATGGCATCGAACAGGCGCGAGCCGTGATCGTCGTAGAAGTACTTCGACGGCAGGCTCTTGGGCAGCCCCGCCAGACCCTGATCGACGTCGCGGCGGAGCTGTGATTGCAGGCTCTCCGCGCCGTACTCGTCGATGCGCAGGAGCGGATCCTTCGTCTCGTGTCCGGAAAAGCGGTTGGTCAGCTCGTCGGGTGATGTGAACTCGTTCCGCGAGGCCGCATTTCTCGCTGGTTTCATTTCGCTTCTCTCCAGTCGCTAGAAGTGGCGGTTCCAGTGGAGGGCGCGGCCCGCGATTCGGACGACCCGAGCCACGGCCTGTCCCGCGCTTGCGGCGCTGCAGCGCCTGCCTATAGATAAACGACTATGCGGCCCGTGGGAACCGCCAGCGGCGCAAAAATCGCCCCGGCTCCGTCCGCGCCCCGCCGCGAGCGCGGATCGCCGCGAGGCGATCCGGGCGCGGGGCCGACTCGGGCGGGAGCGGCCGCGTGATCGAGCTGCAGGCGGTGCGAAAGGTCTACCCCGGCGGGCACGTCGCCCTGCGGGAGGTGTCGCTGCGCGTCGAACACGGAACGACCCTCGCCCTCCTCGGCCCGTCCGGCTGCGGCAAGACCACGACGTTGAAGGTCATCAACCGCCTCGTCCAGCCCACCAGCGGTCGGGTTCTCATCGACGGAGAAGATGCCGCGCGGCTCGATCCGACGGCGCTGCGCCGCGGCATGGGCTACGTCGTTCAGGAAGCGGGCCTGTTTCCGCACATGACCGCCCGCGACAACGTCGAGACGGTGCCGCGCCTGCTCGGCTGGCCGGGGACGAGGCGCGAGAGCCGGGCGCGAGAGCTGTTCGCCCTCGTCGGCCTCGACTTCGACGAGTTCGCCGCCCGCTACCCGGCGCAGCTCAGCGGCGGCCAGCGGCAGCGCGTCGGGCTGGCCCGCGCTCTCGCCGCCGATCCCCCGATCGTGCTCATGGACGAGCCTTTCGGTGCCCTCGATCCCCTGACGCGCCACCGCCTGCAGGACGAATTTCTCGACCTGCAGCGCCGATTACACAAGACCGTGGTGCTGGTCACCCACGACGTCGAGGAGGCGCTCCGGCTCGCCGATGCGGTGGCCGTCCTCGCCCGGGGCGCGGTCGTGCAGGTCGGGGCGCCCGAAGTGATCCGCGCCGCCCCGGCGTCGGACTTCGTCGCGGCCTTTCTCGACCCGCGCCGAGCAGCCCTCGATGCGTGACCGCGCCTCGCCCGCGCGGCGCCGCCGGCTGCCGTTCGCGCTGCTGTCGATCGCCGTCGCCACGGTCGCGTTGCCGCCCCGATCCGGCGCGGCGACAGTGCCGCCTCTCGTCGTGGTCGGCGCCAAGAAGTTCACCGAAGGTGCGATCCTGGCGGAGCTGATGGCGCAGGTCTTGGAGATTCACGCCGGGGCGCGCGTCGAGCGAAGGTTCAATCTGGCGGGCACGCAGGTGTGCTTCGATGCGCTACGCGCCGGCGACATCGACGCCTACGCGGAGTACACCGGCACCGGCCTGCGCGACATCCTGCACGACACCTCCGAGTCGGGCTCGCCGGCCACCGTCTACGCCAGGGTCAGCGAGGCGTTTCGGGATCGCTTCGAGCTGACGTGGCTGGCTCCATTCGGCTTCAACAATACCTACGTCCTGATCATGCGGCGCAGAGACGCGGACGCGCTCGGCATCCGGGCGATCAGCGACCTGGCCGGCCACCGCCTTCGCTATGGAGTGTCGCACGAGTTCCTGCAGCGGCCCGACGGGATGCGGGGCCTGCGGCACGCCTACCGGCTCGACGAGGCCAGTACCGTCGGCATCGAGCACGACCTCGCGTACCAGGCCCTGGCGGAGGGGGCGATCGACGTCTCCGACGGATACTCGACCGACGCCAAGATCGCCGGCCGCGACCTCGTGGCGCTGCGCGACGATCGCGGGTTCTTCCCGCCCTACGAAGCCGCGCCGGTGGTGCGGCTGGACCTGCTCACCCGCGTGCCGCGGGCGGACGCGGCGTTGCGCCTGCTGGCCGGGCGGATCGACGACGCGACCATGCGCCACCTCAACTATCGGGTGGAGCAGGAGCGGTTCAGCCCCGCGCAGGTGGCTTCCGACTTTCTGCGCGAGAGCGGTCTGAGCACGGTGCAGGTGGAAGGAGAAGCGCGATCCACCTCCTTCCTCGGCCTGCTCTGGCAGCGACGCGCCATCACTCTCGCACTGGCCGGCCAGCACCTCGTGCTGACCGGAGTGGCCGTCGTGGCGGCCTGCCTGCTCGGCATTCCTCTCGGCATCGCCGCCAGCCGACGGCCGCGCCTGGCGTCATCCGCGCTGGCGATTGCGGGCGTGCTGCAGACCATCCCGTCCATCGCCCTGCTCGCCTTCATGCTGCCGCTGTTCGGCATCGGCACCGCGCCGGCGATCGTCGCGCTCTTTCTCTACGGCCTGCTTCCGATCCTGCGCAACACCGTCACCGGGTTGCGCGCCGTCGACCCGCAGCTCATCGAGGTCGGCCTGGGTCTCGGCATGCTCCCGCGGCAGCTCCTGTGGCGCGTCGAGCTGCCGCTGGCGTCGCCGGTCATCCTCGCCGGCATTCGAACCGCAACCGTCATCAGCGTCGGCACGGCGACCCTGGCGGCCTTCATCGGCGCCGGCGGGCTCGGCGAGCCGATCGTCACTGGCCTCACGGTCACGGACACCAATCTCGTGCTCACCGGCGCCCTGCCCGCGGCGCTGCTCGCCATCGCCATCGACGCCCTGCTCGGCGTCGCGGAAAAAAGGCTGGTTGCCGGGCTGTTTGGTCGCTAGGTCTCCCCTGACACGACCCAACAGCTCGACAACCCAACAACCTATCCAGTGGAGTCCTGCCGGCCGATCGCCTCGAGGAACTTCTCGTGAATGATCTCGCAGGCCAGACGGTAGAGCTGCTCGCGGTCCTTGTGCTGGGCGAGGAAGCCGATCGGGATCTGGAAGCCCCCCTTGTCCCGCACGTTGCCGCCGCCGTAGTGCGAGCCGCGCTCCTCGTCGATCCCGAACGCCTTCTTGAGAAACGCGTCCGGGTTGACGGTGTCGCTGCGCGTGCGCAACGAGCCGTCGACGGTTCGGCCGTCCACCACGCCGAAGACCAACACGGTGTCGATGCCGGCCCGCGACAGAAGGAAGTCCGCCGCCTGCGGGATTCCGTCGCGGTGCTCCTTGCGCACGAAGCCCACGTCGCTGAACAGGAAGTTGTCGTACACCCGCCGCCGCTCCAGAGCGGCCTGGATCATGTCCATCACCGCCGGGCTCAGCGACTGGGCCGAGATCTTGCGCAGCAGCGCCTGATCGACCGCCGGCCACAGAAAAGCGGCGCCCTCGAAGTCGAGGCGCGACGCCTCGAGGAGCAGTCGCGTATCGGATCGGATCCCGTGCATCAGAGCCGTCGCCAGCTTGACGTGATCGGGGTCGTTGGGGTTGAGCCCCTCCGGAAAGGCCTGCCGGAGATAGTCGGCGAAGATTCCACACGTCGAGCCGGCATCCTCGCGCACGTCGACGAACTCGGCGGCCATCTCGCCGAGCTTTTTGTGGTGGTCGACGAAGGCGAGAAACGTCTTGTCCTGCAGCTGCTCCTGGATCGGGGTCTCGATGCGCTGCGTGTCGACGAATGCATAGAGCGAGTACGCGGCGAGATCGCACCGATCCTCGTACAGTCCGAGGTCGAGCTCGAGCTGTTTCACCAGAGCGCGGTTCTCCTGGTGGCTCACCTCGAAGAAGGACAACAAGCGGGAATCGATGTCGAAGGTGCGCGCGAGCAATTGCAGCGCCAACCCGGATCCGATGTTGTCCGGGTCGGGATATCCGGTCAGCAGAATCAAAAGTCGTTCACCCCTATGTTTTTCGAGCGCCGCCGAGAGGTCCGCCCACCGATTCGGCGGCGCCTCCGTCGGTTCGCTTCGCTTCACCGGCCGCAAACGCGGCTCGGCCAGCGATTCCACAGATCTCTCTGCCATGACTCCTCCTTCCGCCCTTCCGATTCACTTTCGGGCGGAGCTCGTCGCGGGCCCTTCCGATCGGAAGGACGCTACTCCCGGGAATCCGCGATCCGTCTGCGCTCGGCCGCCGCCTTGAAACAGGCGACCTGCCGGCCCCGTCGATCTGCTCGGCGGCGGTGCACTTCAGCCACCGGGAGCCCAACGAGTACCAGGGGCGAACACGTGGATTTGGTATCGGTAGACGTTGTCGAGTCCCGTCGTCTGGAGGTGTTCGGAGGCGCACCTCGTCATCTCTGCAGCATCCGACGCCCGCTGACGCTAGCACCAAAGCCCCGGCCTTTCCAACCCCCTTTTCTTCTCGCCGCCTCGAGAGTGCGGCATTTTCGCGGCGGAGATCGGGCGCGGCAATCAGCTCGGCGGCGACAGGCGCTCCATTCCTCCCATGTACGGGCGCAACACTTCGGGGATCACCACTCCACCGTCCGCCTGCTGGTACGTCTCGAGAACGGCGATCAGGACCCGCGGCAAGGCGAGCCCCGAGCCGTTCAGGGTGTGGACGAACTGCGGCTTGGCCTGCGGCGCGGGGCGGTAGCGGATGCCGGCGCGGCGCGCCTGGAAGTCGCGAAAGTTCGAGCACGAGCTCACCTCGAGCCATTCGCCGCAGCCCGGGGCCCACACCTCGACGTCGTACTTCATCGCCGCCACGAAGCTGAGGTCGCCCGTGCACATCTGCACGACCCGATGCCGCAGGCCGAGCCGCCGCGCCACGTCCTCGGCGTCGTCGAGCAGGCCCACCAGCTCCCGATCGGAGGTCTCCGGCTCGACGAACTTCACCATCTCCACCTTGTCGAACTGGTGGCCGCGCTTGATGCCGCGCACGTCGCGACCGGCGGACATCTTCTCGCGCCGAAAGCAAGGCGTGTAGGCGACGTGGTAGATCGGCAGGCGTCCCGCCTCCAGCACCTCTTCGCGGTAGAGATTGGTCACCGGCACCTCGGCGGTGGGAACGAACCAGAAGTCCTCCTCCGCGTCGTGGTACAGGTTGTCGCCGAACTTCGGAAGATTGCCGGTGCCGACCAGACATTCGCGCTTGACCATGGCCGGCGGGTAGATCTCCGAGTACCCGTGCTCGCCGACGTGCAGGTCGAGCATCCAACCGATCAGGGCGCGCTGCAGCCTGGCACCGAGTCCGGTGAGCACGTAGAACCGCGAGCCGGAGATCTTGACGCCGCGCGCGAAGTCGATCAGGCCGAGGTCCTCGCCGATCTCCCAGTGCGGGCGCGGCGCGAAGCTCATCTCCCGCTCGTCGCCGACGACGCGGACGACGACGTTGGCGCTCTCGTCGGGGCCGACCGGAACCGCGGGATGAGGAATGTTGGGGAGCTCGAGCATCGCGCTCTCGAAGGCCGCCTCGGCTTCCGCGACCTCCTTGTCGAGCGCGGCGATGCGGTCGCCCACGGCGCGCATCTCCGCCACGGCGCTCTGGCGCTGATCGGCCGGCAGCGCGCCGATCTGCCGCGAGGTCTCCGCGCGCCGGGCGCGCAGCCCTTCCACGTCGGTGATCAGACGGCGCCGGCGACCGTCGGCGGCGAGGACCTCGTCCACCTGAGAGGGCGCGACGCCGACCTTCGAAAGTTCGTTCTTCACCTCGTCGGGGCGCTCGCGGAGCAGGCGAATGTCGAGCATGAGGCTGTCGGTTAGCATGAAGATCGGGGCGAGTGAAGGTTGCCCGCGGGCGCCTCGCCTCGCCGCGGCGGCCCTCTACCATCCGCTGACGTCGAAGGCGTTCTTCACCAGCTCGCAGGCGACGCGGCCGTCCTCCCACCAGACGCCGACGACGTCGAATCGCGCCAGGCGGTCGTGCAGGCGGTGCTCGGCGACGAAGTGCCGCGCCGCACCGACGATCTGCCGCTGCTTGCGCTCGTCCACCGCCTCGAACGGCGTGCCGTACACCTCGCCGCGCCGCGTCTTCACCTCGACGAACACGACCGTGCGCCCGTCGAGCGCGACGAGGTCGACCTCGCCGCGCCGCCACCGGTAGTTGCGCGCCAGGATGACGTAGCGCTGGCGACGCAGGAACTCCTCCGCAGCCTTCTCGCCCTCGGCGCCGAGCACTCTTCGCGGGTCCGTCATCTGCCGATACGCGTCGTGGATCCTGTGTAGGCTGTATAGGCCGATGCGGCTGTACCGCCAAGGGAGTAGAGTCGAGAGGTGCGCCGGTGCGCCAGTCGAGCCGGTGCGCCAGTGAGTGCGGGATCAGGGCGAGGACTGGGAAGGAGAAAGTCCGAACCGGCTCACCGGCTCACCGGCGCACCCGCCTCGGCGCATTTCGGCGCGTTGAACCGGTCCACCCCCTGTGTTACAGCAGCCGCATGGCGATCAGCCGCGAGCAAGTCCGCCACGTCGCGTCACTGGCCCGCCTGGCGCTGACTGCGGAGGAAGAGGCGGCCTTCACCGAGCAGCTCGGCCACATTCTGGCCCACTTCGAACGCTTGAACGACCTCGAGACCGCGGACGTCGAACCGACGGCCCACATCGTGCCCATGGCGACGCCCTACCGAGAGGACGCGGTCGCGCAACCGCCCGGCCCCCGAGCACTGGTTGGCCAACGCCCCGTCCCGAGACGATCGATTCTTCAAGGTTCCGAAGATCATCGAGTGATCGTCGCAGCGGCGTTCCCATCCGCCCGCTGTGCTCGCCGCGCTGCCGCACATCCACGCAAACGTTGATGAGCCCACTTTCCGACCTGACCATCGATGAGGCGCACCAGCGGCTCGTCGGGCGCGAGATCTCGGCGACCGAGCTGACGACGGCCGTGCTCGAACGCATCGATCGAACCGAGGACAAGCTCCACTCCTTCATCACCGTCACCGCGGAGAACGCGCTCGCACAGGCGCGTGCCGCCGACGAGCGCATCGCCTCCGGAGAGTCCGTCGGCCCGCTGTGCGGCATTCCGATCGCGATCAAGGACGTGATCCTCACCCGTGGCATCCGCACCACGGCGGGCTCCAAAATCCTCGCGCCGTTCGTAGCCCCGTACGACGCCACGGTCGCCCGCCGCCTGCTCGGACAGGGGGCGGTGTGCGTCGGCAAGGCCAACTGCGACGAGTTCGCCATGGGATCGTCGAACGAGAACTCCGCCTACGCGGTGACGCGCAACCCGTGGAACCGCGAGCGAGTGCCAGGCGGCTCCTCCGGCGGCTCGGCGGCCTCGGTCGCCGCACGCCAGTGCCTGGGGGCTCTCGGGACCGACACCGGGGGCTCGATCCGGCAGCCGGCAGCCTGTTGCGGCGTGGTCGGGCTCAAGCCGACCTACGGCCGGGTGAGCCGCTACGGCGTGATCGCGTACGCGTCGTCGCTCGACCAGGTGGGGCCGCTGGCCCGCACGGTGACCGACTGCGCCCACCTGCTGCAGGGCATCGCCGGGCACGACGAGCTCGACTCGACGTCGTTCCCCGAGAGGCCGCCTTCCTATACGGAGGCGCTGACCGCCGGGATCCGGGGAACGCGCATCGGCCTGCCGCGGGAGTACTTCGTCGAGGGCATGCAACCGGAGGTGGAGCAGGCCGTGCGATCGGCGGTGCGCGAGCTCGAGCGCCTGGGGGCGACGGTCGAGGAGGTGTCGCTCCCCACCTCCGAGTACGCGATCGGCGCCTATTACCTGATCGCCACGGCGGAGGCGAGCTCCAACCTGGCGCGTTACGACGGCACCCGCTACGGGCTGCGCGTCGACCGCGGCGAAGGCCTGCTGGACACCTACCAGCAGACCCGCACCAGCGGCTTCGGCGTCGAGGTCAAGCGGCGCATCATGCTCGGCACCTACGCGCTGTCGGCCGGCTACTACGACGCCTACTATCTGAAGGCACAGAAGGTCAGGACGCTGATTCGGCGCGACTTCGACCGGGTCTTCGAACGCTGCGACCTGGTGGTGACGCCGACGGCGCCGACCACCGCCTTCCGCATCGGCGAGAAGTCGACCGATCCCCTTGCAGATGTACCTGTCGGACATCTTCACCATCTCGGTGAATCTCGCCGGGCTGCCCGGCCTGTCGATGCCCTGCGGGTTCGACGCCGCCGGCCTGCCGATCGGCCTGCAGATCATCGGCAGGCCGTTCGACGAGAGCGCGGTGCTGAGAGCGGCGTTCGCCTACGAGAGCGCCACCGACTGGCACCGCCGGGCGCCCGATCTGGGAGGCGGCTCGTGAACCGGTCCGGTGCGGGGAGTCATTGACGTCCATGGACTACGAAGCAGTCATCGGCCTCGAAGTACACGCGGAGCTGCTGACCGACTCCAAGATCTTCTGCGCCTGCTCGGCCGCCTTCGGCGCCCTCCCCAACGAAAACACCTGCCCGCTCTGCCTGGGAATGCCCGGCGTCCTTCCGGTCCTCAACCGCAGGGTCGTCGAGTTCGCCGTCAAGGCCGGGCTCGCCACCCACTGCCGGATCGCCCCCCGCAGCCGCTGGGCGCGCAAGAACTACTTCTACCCGGACCTGCCCAAGGGGTATCAGATCACCCAGTACGAGCTCCCCATCTGCGTGGAAGGGCACATCGACATCTTCGTGGACGGCACCGGGAAGTCGGTGCGCCTGACGCGCATCCACATGGAAGAGGACACCGGCAAGAACATCCACGACGCGCACGGCGACGCCAGCCTGGTGGACTACAACCGCTCGGGCGTCCCTCTGCTGGAGATCGTCAGCGAGCCCGACATCCGCTCCGCCGCCGAGGCGGGAGCCTACCTTCGCAAGCTCCGCGCCATCCTCCAGTATCTCGAGGTCTGCGACGGCAACATGGAGGAGGGCAGCTTCCGCTGCGACGCCAACGTCTCGGTGCGCCCGCGCGGCTCCGACGCGCTCGGCACCAGGACCGAGATCAAGAACGTCAACTCGTTCCGCAACGTCGAGCGCGCGCTGGAGTACGAGATCGCGCGCCAGATCGACCTGCTCCGTTCCGGCGGCCACGTCACGCAGGAGACGCGCCTGTGGGACGCGAATCGGGAGGTGACCCGCTCCATGCGTTCGAAGGAGCACGCCCACGACTACCGCTACTTCCCGGAGCCCGACCTGCTCCCCCTCGAGGTGGCCGAGGAGTGGGTCGAAGAGGCTCGACGCTCGCTCCCCGAGCTTCCCGACGCCCGCTGCGAGCGCTTCGTGCGCGACTACCAGATTCCGCTCTACGATGCCGAGGTCCTCACCGCTCGCAAGGACCTCGCCGACTACTACGAGAAGGCGGTGACGGCGCACGACAACGCCAAGGCGATCAGCAACTGGGTGATGGGCGACGTGCTGCGGGTGGTTCGCGAGAGAAAGCTCGACGCGGCGCTGGTGATCCGCGAGTGGCCGGTGTCTCCCGACAATCTCGCCGGCCTGGTGCGCCTGATCGACGACGGCCGGATCAGCGGCAAGATCGCGAAGAGCGTGTTCGAGGAGATGGCGAGCAGCGGCGCGGCGCCGCAGGCGATCGTCGCCGACAAGGGCCTCGACCAGGTCTCGGACGACTCGGTGCTCACGGCCGCGGTCGATTCGGTCCTCGGCGCCAACGCCGACAAGGTGGAGCAGTACCGCGGCGGCAGGGACAAGCTCTTCGGCTTCTTCGTCGGTCAGGTGATGAAGGCGACCGAGGGCAAAGCGAACCCGCAGAAGGTCAACGCCCTGCTCAAGGAGAAGCTCGCGGGCTGAGGGAGCCCGCCTCCGCTCGCGGCTCGATGCACGCCCGCACCGACCGGCACGCCGTTGCCCCCCTCGGCGCGGTTGTGCTGTCGGGCGCGCCGCGATAGGGAAGCGATCCGTGCACCGAGCAGCGGGCGCACCGTCGGAGGCGATTCACATGGCGCGATTGTTCAAGGACATCACCGAGACCATTGGCCACACTCCGCTCGTGCGCCTGAACCGGGTTGCCGCCGGTCTCCCCGCCGAGATCTACGCCAAGTGCGAGTTCTTCAACCCTCTCAGCAGCGTCAAGGACCGCATCGGCGTCAACATGATCGACGCGGCGGAAAAGGCCGGCAAGCTGACCAAGGACACGGTGATCGTCGAGCCGACGAGCGGCAACACCGGCATCGCCCTCGCCTTCGTCGCGGCGGCCCGCGGCTACAAGCTGATCCTCACCATGCCCGACTCGATGAGCATGGAGCGCCGCAAGCTGCTGCGCTTCCTCGGCGCCGACCTCATCCTGACCCCGGCGTCGGAAGGAATGACGGGAGCCATTCGCAAGGCGGAGGAGCTCGCCACCGAGCACCCGCACGCCTTCATCCCGCAGCAATTCCAGAACCCCGCCAACCCCGACATCCACCGCCGGACGACCGCGACCGAGATCTGGGAGGACACCGATGGCCGGGTGGACGTCCTCGTCAGCGGGGTCGGAACGGGGGGCACCATCACCGGCGTCAGCGAGGTCATCAAGGCGAAGAAGCCCTCCTTCCGGGCCGTCGCGGTCGAGCCCGCTTCGTCGCCCGTGCTCGCGGGCGGGCAGCCCGGCCGCCACGCCATCCAGGGAATCGGCGCCGGTTTCATTCCCGCCATCCTGAACACGGACATCATCGACGAGGTCGTTGCGGTGACGGACCAGGCCGCCCTGGAGACGGCCCGGCGGGTCGGCCAGGAGGAGGGGATCCCCTGTGGGATCTCCAGCGGTGCCGCCGTCTGGGCGGCGCTCAGGGTCGCCGCGCGTCCCGAGAACGAGGGCAAGCTGATCGTCGCGATCCTGCCCAGCTCCACCGAGCGCTATCTCAGCACCGCCCTCGTCGAAGGCCTGGCCTGATGGCTCGGGGCGCACGAGCCGCCGCGTGCAATAAAAGGATAGATTGTCGTGCCTCTCTTTGAGGCTTGACTTTCGTCGGCCAGTTTAAGGAAACTGCCGCCCGGCGTGCCGGGCGAGGGGAAGATGAAAAAGGACGCGAGAGCAGCGAACGTGAATCGGGCCCTCCCGCTCCGCGGCACCCAGCCGCGAAGGGGGGCGGGATTCCGGAATTTCGCCCTCGCGGCCGGCCTGCTCTGTATCGCCCTTCTGCCGTCCCCCTTTCTGGCTCAGGGAAAGTCGCCGATCATCGCGCTGCTGAGCCAGACGAGCGCCGGCTTCAGCGCCGAGGGGACCAGCAACTCGCCCGCCCTCAGCTCCGACGGCCGCTTCGCGGTCTTCGCTTCGAATGCGGGCGACCTGGTCACGCCGCGCATCCTCAATCCGAAAAACAACGTCTTCGTGCGCGACCGGGGCGAGGCGCGCAACGAGCAGATCAGCAAGTCGTTCAACGGCACCCGGCCGAACGCCGACAGCAACCCCGGGGGCTTCGCGCCCTCGATCAGCGCCGACGGTCGCTACGTGGCCTTCTTCTCGGCGGCTTCGAACCTCGTGCCCGACGATACGAACGGGAAGGACGACATCTTCGTCTACGATCGCAGCCTGGGTCTCATGGAACGCGTCAGCGTCGGCGTCGACGGGCAGCAAGCCAATGGCTCCAGCAACTTCCC
This sequence comes from uncultured bacterium, assembly GCA_963721115.1. Classification (GTDB taxonomy): domain Bacteria; phylum Desulfobacterota; class Binatia; order HRBIN30; family CADEER01; genus CAVRIA01. Next base: position 35,389 of record CAVRIA010000004.1, on the reverse strand, counting down.
TCGCCTCAGTGCCGACGGTCGCTACGTGGTCTTCCAGTCGCAGGCGTCCAATCTGATCGACGGCGACACCAACGGCGTTTCCGACATCTTTCTGTTCGACCGCGAAGGTGGCACGACACAACGGGTGAGCGTTGCCGCGGACGGCGGACAGGCGAACGGATTCAGCATCACCCCGGCGATCAGCGGCGATGGCCGCGTGGTCGCCTTCGCGTCGGCGGCGAGCAATCTCGTCGACGGCGACAGCAACGGGAAGATCGACATCTTCCTTCGCGAGTGGGACGGCGGCACGACCGAGCGGGTGAGCGTGAGCTCGAACGGCGCGCAGGCGAACGGGACCAGCTTCCTGCCCGCCCTCACGTTCGACGGAGCGCTGGTGGCCTTCAAGTCCGAGGCCTTCAATCTCGTCCCCGGCGACACGAACGGCGAGCCCGACGTCTTCGTTCGCACTCGGGCGAGCGGCAAGACCGAGCGCGTCAGCGTCGACAGCTTCGGCAATCAGTCGAACGGCCTCAGCTCCGGCCCCGCCATCGACGCAGAGGGGCGTTTCGTCGTCTTCGCGTCGTACGCCGAGAACTTCGACCCGGACGACGGCAACCGCAAGAGCGACGTCTTCGTCGTCGACCGCTTGGCGCAACGGGACGACGGAACCTTCGGCAAGATCGCGCGCGTCAGCGTCGAGATGCCGGCCAACCCACGGCCGAACGACAACGTTCCCGACTTCCCGCCGAGCATCAGCGGCGACGGGCGGTGGATCGGCTTCGCCTCGGCGGCGGAGGACCTGGTCGGCAACGACTTCAACAACTCGACCGACGCGTTCGTCGCCTGTAACCCGTTCGACCCCACGTCTTGCGCCCAACCGACGCCGACGCCCGACCTGCCCTGCGTCGGCGACTGCAACGGCGACGGACAGGTGAACATCGAAGAGCTGGTCCGGATGATCGGCATCGCCCTACAGCGCGGTATCTGCGGAGACGACCCCGAGCTGGCCTGCCTGGCCGGCGATGCGAACTGCGACTGCGAGATCACCGTCGACGAGATCGTCCGCGCCGTGGGCAACAGCCTGCGCGGCTGCGTCGACTTCGGAAGCTGCCCGGTCGCGCAGATCGCGGACACCTGCCTGGGGACCCCGTGCCCCGACTAGCCGCCGCCGAAACGGGGCGCCGCCACTCATCGGGAACCGCGACGGCCATGAGGAGGGTTTCGGCGATGACCTTCGTTCGCATCCTTCTAGCTCTTGCGGTGGCCGGCGCCACCGCCTCGACGGCGCGCGCCGCGAGCATCGATTGCGGCAGCGCGATCGGCATCCCCGGCGGAAAGGCTACGGTCGAGGTACGGCTGACGGCCGGTGACGGGGAGGTGGTGGCCGGGACCCAGAACGATCTGCAATTCGACGACTCCCTGCTCGGCATCACGCCGTCGGACTGTCAAATCAATCCGGAGATCGGCCCGGGCTCCGAGGCCGCCAAGAGCCTGGCCACGAACGTTCTCGTCGGACCGCCGACGGTGCGCAACATCATCGTCGCCACGGCCGACCAGAACCCGATCCCGGACGGCCTCCTGTACACCTGCACCTTCACCGTCGCCGCCGATGCGCCGCTGGGATCGATCGAGCTCGCGAACACCAAGCTCATCGCCAGCGACGCGGATGGGCAGCCCCTGCCGGCGACCGGAACGAGCTGCGCGCTGACCATCGCCGAGGCGACGCCAACCGAGACGCCGGTGCCGACCGGCACGCCGACCGTCACGCCGACGGCGACTCCCCCGTGCACGAAGGACTCGGAGTGCCCGAGTGGCGAGGTCTGCGTCGACGGCAGCTGCGTGACCCCGACGCCGACGCCTCCCGGCTTCTGCACCGACGACACCGACTGCCAGCCCGGCGAGTCCTGCGTCGACAACCGTTGCGTCACCCCCACCCCGACGCCTCCCGGCTTCTGCACCGACGACACCGACTGTCAACCCGGCGAGTCCTGCGTCGACAACCGCTGCGTCACCCCCACCCCGACGCCTCCCGGCTTCTGCACCGACGACACCGACTGTCAGCCCGGCGAGTCCTGCGTCGACAACCGCTGCGTCACCCCCACCCCGACGCCACCCCGTCGTCGCCTGTACCGACGACACGGATTGCGCGCCGGGAGAGGTGTGTGTGGACAGTCAGTGTGTGACACCGACGCCGACGCCGACACCCGTTGGTTTCTGTACGGACAGTACGGATTGTCCGGCTGGCGAGGTATGTGTGGCAAACCGGTGCGTGACACCGACGCCGACGCGGACACCCGTGGGTTTCTGCACGGACGACACGGATTGTCCGGCGGGCGACGTCTGCATCGACAACACCTGCGTCACGCCGACGCCGGGCGGTGGTGGGGGTGGAGGTTGCAGCTGCCGGATCGATCCGAGCACGCCCGTCGGCGGCGCGCCCGATGCCCTGGCCTTCCTGATGCCGTTCCTGTTGCTGTGGCTCAGCCGGCGCTCGCGGCGCCGCGACGCCGCTCGCTGAGCGGAAACGCGATTCCTCCGCCCGGGTCTCCAGTCAGCCTCCACCGCCTGCGCCGGAGTGGCCCCTCCGGACCGAGATTGTCGATTTTGTCCGAACGAGGCTTCGACAAGCTCAGCCTGAGCGGTGGGGGGGTGATTTCAAAGGACTTTGTCCGCTCACCCCGAGCTTGTCGAAGGGTGTCCTCGCATTTATCGACAGCCTCGGTCGGGAGCGGGTCGCTCAGGTGTTCCGGTAGACGATCAGTCCGTGGGTGGGATCATAGGGCGACACGGCAACGGTGACCCGATCACCCGGGATGACTTTGATGTGATAGCGGCGCATGCGACCGCTGATCTTGGCGACGAACTTCTGTCCCTTGTCGGATTCGATTCGGAACAGCCCCCCGGACATCACCTCTTTCACCGTTCCCTCGATCTGAATCAGATCATCTCGGGCCACTCTCTGTCCTCCCTGGAGCAACGGCCGCGCTGACCGTCGGCCGAGCAAAATACATCGTGCAATGCTAGCAGACCCGTTTCCCCGTCACCAGCGCCGCTGGGTCAACGCGAGGCCAGCACCTTTGCTGCGGCTTTCGCGAAGTAGGTCAAGATCATGTCGGCCCCCGCTCGGCGGATGCCGACGAGGGTCTCCATCATCACCCGTTCCTCTTCGATCCAGCCTTGCCGGGCCGCGGCCTTGATCATGGCGAACTCGCCGCTCACCTGGTACGCGGCGACCGGATACCCGAACGCCTCCTTCACCCTCCAGACGAGATCGAGATAGGGAAGCGCCGGCTTGACCATCACGATGTCCGCCCCCTCGTTGATGTCGAGCTCGACCTCGCGCAGGGCCTCGGCGGCATTGGGGGGGTCCATCTGATAGCCGCGCCGGTCGCCGAACTGCGGCGCCGACTCCGCCGCATCGCGAAACGGACCGTAGAAGCCGGAAGCGAACTTCGCGGCGTAGGCCATGATGGCCACCTGATCGAACCCCTCTTCGTCGAGCGCCTCGCGAATGGCGTTCACCCGGCCGTCCATCATGTCGGACGGCGCGACCATGTCGGCGCCCGCCCGGGCATGGGCAAGCGCCTCCTTCGCCAGGAGGTCGATGGTGGCGTCGTTGTCGACGTCGCCGTCGACGATCACTCCGCAGTGGCCGTGGTCAGTGTACTCGCACAGACAGACATCGGTGATGACCAGAAGATCGGGCACGGCCTCCTTCACCGCGCGCACCGCCTGCGGAACGATGCCGCCGTCCCGATACGCCTCCGAGCCGGTGGCGTCCTTGCGCTCGGGAATCCCGAACAGGATGACCGCCGGGATGCCCAGGTCGCGCACCGCCCTGCACTCCTCGACCGTGCGATCGACGGACATCTGCGCCACGCCCGGCATCGAAGCGACCGGGCGCTCGACGTGCTGCCCGGGAACGACGAACAGCGGCAGAATGAGCTGATCGACGCTCAAGCGCGTCTCGCGCACCATGCGGCGCACGGTGTCGTTACGACGCAGGCGGCGCGGTCGATAAGCGGGAAATTCCATTCTTCCTCCCAGTCGCAAACCTACCTAGCCCACGCGGACGTCCCCCTGCCAATGCATCAACCGCCCCCTCCGGCGTCTTCCGGCGCTCGCCGCTGGTGGGCGAAGTAGTCGACGATCGCCTCGGCGAATGCCGGGACGGTATAGTCGGCCGGCTGAATCGCCACGCTCATCCCGGCCTCGCGGACCGTGTCGGCGGTGATCGGACCGATGCAGCCGATTCGGGTGCGCGCCAGCAGCGCGGCGGCGTTCTCGCCCAAGAGAGAGATGAAGTTGCGGACGGTGCTCGAGCTGGTGAAGGTGACGAGATCGATCCGTCCCTCCGCCAGGTGCTCTCGCACCTCGTGCACGTCGGTGTCGGGGACCACGGTGCGGTAGCTCGAGACCTCCTCCACGACCGCCCCCGCCTCGCGCAGGAGCACCGGCAGGATCTCTCGCGCCCCGGCGGCGCGCGGCAAGAGAACGCGGGCACCGTCGATCCCGGCCGAGCGCATCGCCTCCGCCACCCCCTCGGCGCGAAACTCTTTCGGAATTGCGTCGACGAGAAGTCCGCGGGAGGCGAGCGCCGCCGCGGTCTGCGGCCCCACGGCGGCCAGGCGAGCCCGGTGCAGTGCGCGCACGTCGCGTCCGCGGGCGCGGAGCCGGTCGAAGAACACCCCGACACCGTTGGCGCTGGTGAACACGATCCAGTCGAAGCTCTCGATGCGCTCGATCGCCTCGTCGAGCGGCGCCCACGACTCCGGCGGTACGATCTCGATCGTCGGACAGGGAAGAACGTCGGCGCCGGCAGCGCTCAGCCGCTCGACGAAGCCGGCGGCCTGCACCCGCGGGCGCGTGACGACGATGCGACGTCCGAAGAGCACCTTGCGCTCGAACCAGTTGAGCCGTTCGCGCAGCCGCACCACGTCGCCCACCACCGCCACGGCGGGCGGCTGCAGGCGATGCGCCTCGGCGAGACCCGCGATCGTCGCCGCTGTCCCCACCAGAGTGGTCTGCTCGGCGACGCTTCCCCAGCGAATCACGGCGACCGGCGTGTCGGCCGCGACGCCGTGCGCGATCAGTCTCGCCATGTTGACCCGCAGCTGGCGCGTGGTCATCAGGAACACCAGCGTGCCCCCGCGCTGCGCGACCGCATCCCAGTGCACCGCCATCTCCGCCTTGTCCGGGTACTCGTAGCCCGTGAGCACGGTGAAGGAGGACGCCATGTCCCGGTGCGTGAGGGGAATGCCGGCGAAGGCCGGGACCGCCAGGGCGGCGCTGACCCCCGGCACCACCTCGAACGGAATGCCCGCCGCCGCCAGCGCCTCTCCCTCCTCGCCGCCGCGCCCGAAGACGAAAGGGTCGCCGCCTTTCAGGCGGACCACCGTCTTGCCGCGCCGCGCCCGGTCGAGCAGCAGCTCGGTGATGACCGTCTGCTCGACCCGGTCGCCGCCGCCGTGCTTGCCCACCAGGACGCGCTCGGCATCGGCCGGCGCGTGCTCCAGTAAGCGCGGGTTGGCGAGGTAATCGTAGACGACCACCTCGGCGCGGCGCAGGCAGGCGACGCCGTCGAGAGTGATCAGGCCGGGCGCCCCCGGTCCGGCCCCGACCAGGTAGACCACGCCCGTCACGCCGCCCCCAGGGCGCGCAGGATCTCCGCCCCGCCGGCGTCGAGGAGCCGCCGCGCGACCGCGGCGCCGATCTCGGCCGCTCGCGCCGCGCTGCCGTCGGACTCGACGCGGACGACTCGCCCGCCGTCGGGCTGCGCGAGAACGGCGCGCAGGCGCAGGGCGTCGCCGTCGACCGTCGCGTAACCGGCCAGCGGGGTCACGCACGACGCACCGACACCGTGCAGAAGGGCCCGCTCGGCGTCGATCGCCACTCGCGCCGGAGGATGCTCGAGCGCGCGCAGGAGCGGCGCCACGTCGTCCCCTCGCGACTCGAGCGCCAGCGCGCCCTGCCCGATGGCGGGGACGAAGCTCTCCGGATCGCAGAGCTCCGCATGCGGCGGATCGATGGACAGGCGCCGCAAGCCCGCGCTGGCCAGGACCACGGCGGCGACCTCGCCGTCGGCCAGCTTGCGCAGGCGCGTATCGACGTTCCCGCGCAGGTCCACCACCTGCAGAGCCGGGTACGCCGCCCGCACCAGCGCCGCGCGGCGCTGGCTGCTGGTACCGACGCGGGCACCCTCCGGCAGGCGCTCGAGGCCGCCGGCCTCTCGCGTCACCACCACGTCGCGCGGGTCTTCCCGCTCCGGCACCGCGGCCAGAACGAGTCCGGGCGCCAAGTCGGCGGGCAGGTCCTTCATCGAGTGCACCGCGCAGTCGACCTCGCCGGCGGACAGGGCCGCCTCGATCTCCTTGACGAACAGCCCCTTGCCGCCGATCGAGCTGAGCGGACCATCGAGAAAGCGGTCCCCCGACGTGCGAATGACGACCAGCTCGGCGCGCAGGCCCGCGTGCGCCTCTTCGAGCCGCCGCCGCACCCAGTCCGCCTGGGCTCGTGCCAGGCGGCTGCCGCGCGTCCCGATCCGCAGAAGCCGGCTCACGAGTCTTCCGCGCCCTCGAGACCGAAAAGGCGGCGCGTCGCGTCGATGTAGAACGCCTCGGTGCGCTGGTCGTGCTGCTTGAGACAAGTGATCGGCGTGTGGAGGATCTTGTTGACGATCGCCGCCGTCAGCGACTCCAGCGCCTGCTTCTCGCGCGGCGACAGGTCCTTCCATGCGTTCAGCGTCTTCTGCAGCTCGTTGCGGCGGATCGCCTCCACCTTGTCGCGCAGCGCGACGATCGTCGGCACGACCTCGAGGTGTCCGAGCCAGCGCCAGAACGCCTCGACCTCGTCGCCGATGATCTCCTCGGCCTTCTCCGCCTCGCGCGCGCGCTCGTCGAGGTTGGCTTCGGTGACCCGCCCGAGATCGTCGATGTCGTAGAGGTAGACGTTGTCGATCTCGTTGATGCGCGGATCGAAGTTGCGCGGCACGCTCATGTCGATGCAGAAGATCGGACGTCCCTTGCGCTCCCGCAGGGCCTCCGTGGATCAGCGGCTCGGTGAGCACGTAACCCGTGGCCGCCGTCGAGCCGATGACGATGTCCGCCATCGGCAGGTACCTCGGGAAGTGCTCGAAGGGAACCGGCGTTCCGGCAAACTCGCGCGCCAGCTCGACGGCGCGGTCGAAGGTGCGATTGGTGACGATCAGCTCGCCGACGCCGTGCGCGAGCAGGTGGCGGGCCGCCAGCTCGCCCATCTTGCCCGCCCCGATCAACATCGCCGTCTTGTCCTCCAAACGGTCGAAGATCTTGGACGCCAGCTCGACCGCCGCCGAGCTGACGGACACGGCGCGGCCCGCCACGCCGGTCTCGGTGCGGACTCGCTTGGCGACGGAGAACGCCTTGTGAAAGCAGCGGTGGAGCACGGCGCCGGTGGTGCCGGCGCCGGCGGCGCGCGCGTAGAACTCCTTCATCTGGCCGAGGATCTGCGGTTCGCCCACCACCATCGAGTCGAGGCTCGAGGCGACGCGGAACAGGTGGCGCACGGCCTGGCGGCCCCGGTACGTGTAGAGGTGCTCCTCGAGGGACGCCGGTGCGTCCTGCTGCTCCCGGTGCAGGAAGCGCGCGACGTGCTCCGCCACGTCCTCTCCGGCGCGCGAGCAGACGACCAGCTCGACGCGGTTGCAGGTGCAGAGCACGGCCGCCTCTTCGACGCCGTAGACCGCGCACAGACGGCGATTCGCGTCGTCGAGCTGCTCGTCTGCGAAGGCGACCTGCTCGCGCACGGACACCGAGGCGGTGCGGTGGTTGAGTCCGACGATGAAGATCTCGTGCGGCATCAACCAAACCCGAGATTGTGATGGCCTGGGAAGCCGAGGTTGAAGCTCAGAAAGGAAACGACCAGCAGGACGAGGCCGAGAAGGGTCAGCGTCGCGGCGCGCCGGCCCCGCCAGCCGGCCGAGCGGGTCTGCAGCAGAACGCGCGTACAGCAGCCAGGCGAGGACGGAGAGCACCTGCACGGGCTCCCACGACCAGAAACTGCCCCACATCATCTTGGCCAAAATGGATCCGGTGACGATGCCGACCGTAAAGAGGGCGAAGCCCCAGGCGACGAACCGGTAGTTCAGCTCGTCCAGCGTCTCCAGGGAGGGCAGGCGGCGAAAGATTCGCGCCGGGCGCTTCCCCTTCAGCTGGCGCTCCTGCAGCAGGTAGACCAGGCTGACGCAGGCGGCGAGCGCGAAGATCGCATACCCCAGAAAGGCCGGCACCACGTGAGCGGGAAGCCAGGCGTTCTGCAGATTGCGCGGTAGGGTCCGCACTCCCGAGTACACGATGTAGGCCGAAAGGGTCAGCAGGAAGGCCAGCGGGCTCACCAGAGCCCCCAGAACGACGAGTTGGTAGCGAAGCTGCAACAGCAGGTACAGACCCACGATGAGCCACGCGAGCAGGGAGAGCTGGTCGTAGAACGAGCTGATCGCCACCCCACCCGCCGTGCCCGCGCGCAGCGCCAGGGCCGCGGTGTCGACGAGAAAGGCCAGCGTCAGCGAGATCAAGGCCACCCGCCGCGGCCCGTCCTGCGCCGCCATGAGATGGGTCACGAACCCGGCCGTGGCGAGCAGATAGAGCGCGAGACCAGTGGCGAAAAACGACAGATCCATCAGGCACCTGGCTCCGGGACGGAGCCGATCCGGGCATCCCGGCAGAGAGCTTGCGGCACGGCTTCTCGCTAGCGCTGTCTCGCCCGCTGTGACTTCATTGTCGGCGACGTGGGGATCCTCACCCGGGGCAGGACACTAGCACAAGGGTTCTGTGCCGGGAAATCGGGCCCACAGGCGTGTTTGCGGCGCGGCCTCCCGGCCGCCGGGCTCGTCCCGGCCACCGGCCCGCCCGCAGGTCCGATTTGCCAAGCCTCGCTGCGGATGGTACGCAAGGCCGATATTTCATCCATTATCGGCACAAGGAGGGAATCGTGAAACTACAGGCACGGCACGTGTCCAGGATTCTACTGGCGGGCTCGTTGTTGGCGGTGATCGGCGCGGTTCCGGCCGCGCGCGCGGCAGATGACAGCAGCTCCAAGCAGGTGATCGACTACTACCGGCGCAAGGCCAACCTTCCGCCCGACATCAAGGCCACCCTGGCGGACGTCGGCGATTCGAAGATCCCGGGCGCCAAGAAGGCGACGTTGGAGCTGACACGCGGCAGCCAGACGCAGAAGGTCGACCTCATCATGTCTCCGGACGGGCGCTACGTCGTGTTCGGAGAGGTGGAGGACGTGACCTCGGATCCGTTTGCGGAGATCGCGAAGAAGATCAAGACGGAGGGCGAGCCGAGCGAGGGTCCGGCCGACGCCAAGGTCACCATCGTCGAATACTCGGACTTCCAGTGCCCCTACTGCGCCCGGGCGCACTCGACCGTCGACCAGGTGATGAAGGAGTACAAGGGCAAGGTCCGCCTCGTGTACAAGAACTTCCCGCTCGGCTTTCACAAGTTCGCCGAGCCGGCCGCGATCGCGGCCGAGTGTACCTTCGAGCAGGATCCGGCCGCCTTCTGGAAGCTCTACGACTACTACTTCGAGCACCAGCAGCAGCTCAGTCCGGAAAACATCAAGGAGAAGACCCTGGAGGCGGTGAAGGGAACCAAGGTCGACACCGCCAAGTTCGACGACTGCTTCGACAACAAGAAGACACTAGCCAAGGTACAGGCCGATCAGGCCGAGGGGCAGCAGGTCGGCGTGACCGGCACGCCCGCGTTCATCATCAACGGCCGCAAGCTCTCCGGCGCGCAGCCGATCGATCGCTTCAAGGCGATCATCGACGACGAGCTGGCGCGAGCCGGCGGGAAGAGCTGAGTCGTAAGGAAATCGCGGGAGAGGGCGGCCGGTGGCGGCCTGCCCTCTCCCGATCGGTTGGCCGCCGCTCGGCACCGTGCGGTTCGCGTCCGGTTCACGTGGGCCGTTCGGTTTCTCGCCCGCCGCCCGCCGCGGCCTCCCAGGCCTGCCGCAGCACCTTCTTGTCGACCTTGTACATCGAGTTCACCGGCAACGCCTCCACGATGGTCAGGCCGTCCGGCCGTTTGTAGCTGGCCAGCTCCTGTCCCACGTACCCCCTCAACTGCTCCAGGGTCGGAGGTCTCGAGGGATCGGTCGGGACCACGAACGCCCAGCCTTTTTGTCCGAGCACGTCGTCGGGCACGCCGACGACCGCGGCCTGCGCGACCTGCGGATGGGTCTGGAGCACGTCTTCGACCTCCCCAGGGTACACGTTGAACGCGGAGCGGAAGAACAGATCCTTCTCGCGCCCGAGGAGGTGCAGGTAGCCGTCCTCGTCGAGCAGACCCATGTCCTCCGTATAGAGCCAGCCCTCGTCGTCCAGCGCCCGTGAGGTCGCTTCCGGATTGCGCCAGTAGCCGCGCATGGTCGCCGGAGACAGCACCGCAATGCACCCCGGCGTTGCGGCGGGAAGAGGCTGGCGCGCGTCGTCCACGATCCGCACCTCGACGCCGCGCGTCGGCCGGCCCACCGTCGAGGTCCGCCGTTCCGGCGCGTCGCTCGGCAGCGTGGCGCTGATGATCGGCGTCTCCGTGCACGAGTAGCCCGTGAACACCGGAACGCCGAGCTTGGCCTTGATCTCGTCGATCAGGTGCGGCGCCAGCGGAGCGCCGCCGAAGTGCACCGCCTTGACGAACGAGAAGTCTTGGCTCGCGAACTCGGGCGATCGCATCAGCATCACCAGAACGGGAGGGAAGCCTCCGATGCGCGCCGGGCGCAGGCGCGCGATCTGCTCCAGGCACCAGCGCGCGTCGAAGCGGTCGTGCAGGACCATCGTGCCGGCGAAGGCGATCTGGATGTGCACGCGCACCATCGCACCGACGTGCGTGAGGGACATGCCGGGCCAGAGGGCGGGCTCGCCCGGCGGGGGCGGCTCGGGCAGGCGGGTTTGGAACATGCTCGTCAGGGCGATCATCGCGGCCGAATCGTAGACCGCGCCCTTCGGCGTACCGGTCGTCCCGCTGGTGTAGACGATGGCCACCGGGTCGCGACCGCCGACGGCAGCCTCGGCGGCCTCGAGGTCCACGGCGGCTCGATCCGCCTCCTCCAGCAGCGCCGCCAGCGTACCGCGGCCGTCGCCCTCGAAGCGCAGAACCGCCTCGAGAGCCGGCGCATGCGGGCGGGCCTCCTCGACCAGCGCCACCAGGTTGGTGTCGGCGGCGTGCTCGGCCGCGACGACCAGTCGCGGATCGGCGTTGGCGAGGATCTCGCGCACCTCCTGGCGCCGGTAGCGGGTGCTGATGCCCGCCGTGATGACACCGATGCGCGCGGCACCGAGATAGCAGAACATGTACTCGGGGACCGGCGGCAGCAGCAGGGCGAGCCGGTCCCCCTTGCGCAGGCCCAGGTGCAGCAGAGCGCGCGCGAAGCGCCGCGAGGCCGCTTCCCATTCCCCGTATGAACGATCGCGGCCCTGAAAGTGAAAGGCGGCTACCCGCGGGTGTCGAGCCGCCGTGAGGCGGAGCTCTTCGCCGAGCGTGCTAGCGACCGACATGCACGGGTTTGTCGCCAAACGCCGCCGTCTTTGCAACTGCCGCCCCTCGCCCCGCTCGCGGGCGACTCCGCGGCAAAATGCAAATCGCGCTTGAAAGGCCGATTCTGCGTGTCAATATGTCGCGCGCGATGGTTGTGGCCCGTGCCCGCGATCTACGCGAGCGGTCGGGTCGGCAGGAGGTAGAAGCTATGTACCTGGCCGAGATTCTGCAGGCAGCGGTGAAGGAGAACGCGTCCGACGCCATCCTGAAGGACGGCATGCCGCCGATGTTTCGGGTTCACGGCGAGCTCGTGCCGCTCGAAGGGGCCGCGCCCCTCTCTCAGGAGGAGCTGCGCAACGCCGCCAACACGGTGCTCTTCGACGACCGGCGGCGCATGAGCTTCGAGAACGACCGCCACGCGGATCTGGCCTTCGAGATGCCGGGATTGGGCCGTTTTCGCATCAACGTCTATCGCCAGCGCAGCAAGCTGGGCATCGTCTTGCGGACGATTCCGCCCGAGCCACGCGGGTTCGCCGAGCTCAATCTGCCGCCGGTGGTCGAGCGCCTCGCCGGCGAGAAGCGCGGCCTGATCCTGGTCACCGGCCCGACGGGCAGCGGCAAGAGCACGACCATCGCGACCATGATCGACCACATCAACCGCACCTGGTCGCGGCACATCGTCACCGTCGAGGACCCGATCGAGTACGTCCACCACGACCAGCGTTCGGTGATCAGCCAGCGCGAGATCGGCTCCGACACCAACGACTTCCCCTCCGCCTTGCGGGCCGCCCTGCGCCAGAACCCGGACCTCGTGATGGTCGGCGAGATGCGCGACCTCGAGACGATCGATACGGCGATCATGGCGGCCGAGACCGGCCACCTCGTCATGAGCACGCTCCACACGGTCGATGCTCCGGAGACGATCAGCCGGATCATCGCGGCCTTTCCCAAGGACAAGCGCGATCAGATTCGCATGGTGCTGGCCAATGTGATCCGCGGCATCGTCAGCCAGCGTCTGATCCCCAACGCCGCCCGTTCGGGCATGGTGCCGGCGGTGGAGGTTCTGGTCGGCAGCACCCGCGTGCGGGAGTGCATCGACAAGAACCGCCCGCGCGAGCTGCACGAGGTCATGGCGCAGGGCTTCACCGCCTACGGTATGCAGACTTTCGACCAGTCCCTCCTCAGCCTGCTCGGCGACGGCAAGATCAGCTACGAGGAGGCTCGACAGCACTGCAGCAACCAGGCGGACTTCGAGCTTCAGGCGCGCGGCATCAACGCCGGCGCCCTCGGCGACATCGAAAGCCGCAGCGCCGTGGACAACAACGGCGCGCGCGCTCAGTAGCGGTCGCCTCGCGCAAGCGCCGCTCGACGGTTTTGGGCGGCGGAAGGGTGCCATGCCGAGACCGAGGCGCGTTTGCCGCTGCCGCGACCGAGCTGGGTTGCCTCTTCGGCGCTCGGCGTCAGTGGCCCGGCACGCCCGACACGAAGGGGAGCACGATCGAGACGGCGATGAGGATGATGATGATCCATTCCAGCACTTCCATGCGCCGTCCCGTCGAGAGGTCGCCCATCTTCTGGTAGATGCTCTCCAGCGTCTGCAGCTTGCGCAGGATGCTCGCGTCCCACTCCGACAGGTGGAAGCGCTCGGAGACCAGGCGATAGACGCGCGCCAGATACTGGTCCCCGAGCAGCTTGAGCGCGTTGTTCACCGCTTCGAAGAGAATCGCCCCGTCGACTTGCAGCTGCGCCACGCGCTGCAGGTCGGCGCGCGAGGAGGCGGGTGTTCTCATCCGGCGCCAGGCGCGTCGCGACAGGGCCTCGTAGGACTCGTCCAGCGCGTCGTCCAGCTGCCCGTCGAGGAAGCGCATCTCGAGCAGCTCCACGTTGGCGAACTCCAGCACCGCGCGCACGTCGTCGAGGTCGCGGCCGAGCAGGAACGCGGCTTCCCAGTCGATGACGGCGACGTCGTCGGTGCCGAACGAGATGCGGTTCGCCAGGGCATCCGCGACCTCCTCGGCGGACAGCGCTTCTCGCTCGGAGCGCAGCAGTTGCGCCAGGTCGTGCGCGTAATGCGCGGTCAGCTCCGCTGGCGTGCACGCCGGAGAGAAGGCCTCCACCTCGAAGATCTGGTACGCTTCGACGAAGTCCGAAATGTGCGCCTTGCTCACCGCCGGGGCGATCGCCGCCAGCAGTTCCTCCACGCGGCGGCGCGAGTCATCCATCAGGGACGCGTTCTCGTAGAGATCCTCGCTCACGGCCAGCAGCTCGAAGAACGCCCCGGCCAGAGGAATGCTGTAGGTCACCGACACCGCCCCGAAGTCGTAGATCACCGCATCGACGGCGGCCGCGGTCTTGTAGAAGCCCACCGTGAGCGCGTCGCCGGCTTGGGTGACGCGCAACGGCGAGGGGTGGTAGTCGAAGTACTTGGGCGCCCGGTGTTTGTGGCGGATGGTCGCCCGCTGCGTCATTGCCGCGATGCGGCGCTCCGCCTCGTCCAGGTCGATCGAGAGTCCGACCTCATAGGCGAAGGTGGCGAAGCACGTCCCACGGCTCACCAGGAGCGAGGCACCCGCATCCGTCGAGCTCTTCGTTTCCATCGGCGCCTACTTGGAATTTTTCGCCAACGAAGTCCAGTCGAAGTTGCGGGTGATCGGCGCGCCGCACGGCGAAAACATGCACGTTGACCGCCGTGCCGGCAGGTCGCTACTCTGATCGACATGACGGATCGGAACGCAAGCACACAGCCGAGCAGGTTGAGCGGAGAAGACATGACCTTCTGGGCGGTCGACTCACCGCTCCAACCGACGACCATGGCCATGCTCATGCTTCTCGACGCGCCCATGGACGAGAAGCGACTCCGCCAGGCGTTCGAGCGCGCCGTCCATGCCGTGCCCCGTCTCGCCCAGCGCGTCGTCGACGCCCCGCTCGGGTTGACTCTGCCGCACTGGGAGGCGGACCCGACGTTCGATCTCGACTACCACGTGCGTGGCCACGCGCTCAGCGGCGCCGCCGATCTGCGGGAGCTCTTCCACGAAATCTCCCCCGCCTACGAAACACCCTTCGACCGCACGCGTCCTCTCTGGGAGGCGCGCCTCTTCGACGGAATCCGTGGCGACGCGCGCAGCGCCCTGTTCTTCAAGCTGCATCACGCCGTGGCGGACGGCGTCGGCGGCAATGCCATCTTCGCCGCCATGACTGACTGGCAGCGCGAGCCCAGCCAGGCCCCGGCACCGCGCGGGTCGCATCATTCAAAGGGATCCTGGCCCGAGCCTCTGCCGCTGACGCGCCGGTTGGCGGAGGCTCTGCGCGACCGCATCGACCTCGGCGTGGCGCACGCGACCGCCGTCGCCAGCACGCTGGTCGACACCGTCCAGCATCCAGGCAATCTCGCCCGCGCCGTCGAGATCATCCGATCCCTGACCAACACCATGCGCTTCGACAGCCACTCGCCGCTGCGGCAGTTCGGCAGGGCGCGGCGTCTCGCCGGGCTGCACCTCCCCTTCGCCGAGGTGCGCGAAGTCAAGCAGCGGCTGGGCGGATCGATGATCGACGTGATCCTCACGATCATGGCGCGGGCCATCGGCAAATGGCACGCCGCGCACGGCATGCGCGGGGTCCGCGAGCTCCTGACGCTCGTCCCGGTCAATTTGCGCAAGCGCGACGAATGGGCCGAGAACCCGAACGTCGGCAACGTCGCGACCGGGATACTGCTCCCTCTGCCCATCCACTTCCGCTCTCCCCTCTCCTGCTACCGGGAGATCCACAAGCGCATGGAAGAGAAGAAGGCCGACCCGGCCTCCGCCGTCTCACCGGTGATCGCGGAGCTGGCCAGCTTGCTGCCGCGCTCCGTCCTGAGCTGGCTCGCCGAGGCGACCTTCGGGAACGTCGACTACATCGTCACCAACGTCCCGGGAATCCTCGTCCCCCGCTATCTCGCCGGCGCCGAGATCCTCGCCGCCTACCCCTTCGCGCCGGTCGCCATGCGCAGCCCGGTGAGCATCGCCCTCTACGGCTATCGCGACCGCCTCTTCATCGGCATCAACGCCGACGAAACCTCGATGCGCGACACCGCCGCCTTCGAAAGGATGATCCGCACCTCCTTCCGCGAACTCCGCGCCGTGGCGCTAGAGAAGGGGACTCCCCGAAGAGGCGTTAGCCGTTAGCTCCACGAGCAGATCTCCCCTCTAATCCGCCAGCCCTCTTCTCCGTGCCGCTTATCCTTACCGGCTTCCACCCAGTCGCTCACCTTTCGCACCTACTCAAAGTCTACCGTAGCGGGCGTACTCACACGCGGTCCACCTTGTGCGGCATTCTGGTCGGCAACGGGAAGATTCACGAGGAAACGCGTACCCACGCCTGGTTTGCTGTCGACCGAAATTGACCCCCCATGCTCCATCACGATCTGGTGCACGATCGCCAAGCCCAGCCCCGTTCCGCTCTCCTTGGTCGTAAAGAACGGATCGAAGATGTGGTCGATCTGTTCTTGTGGAATGCCGGGTCCGTTGTCAGCCACTACAAACTGCCCCGCACTGAGACCACCTTGTCGGACGAAATATGTCGAAATTGTTACGGTGCCACCAGGTTGTGTGGCCTGTATAGCATTCAACACCAGATTGATCAGTATCTGCCTCGTCTGATCACTGTCGCCAAGTACCACTGGCGCATCCTCGCACAGCTCTGAGGTCAATGTAAGTTGGTGCTTGCGTGCCTCCGGATCAAGCAAGGTTACGGCGCCGACGACCGCGTCGTTCAAGCTGACAGGACCCAGGGTACGGGTCGGAGAACTCGCGAAGGACAGCAGCTCTGCAATCAAACTGGAAATTCGCTTCACTTCCGCCGCCGTCATGCTCAAGAACGTCGTCAAAAACTCCTCATCGTGTAAGCGGCTGGGCGCAAGCTGGAAAAACGTCTGAATTGATACGAGTGGGTTACGGACCTCATGCGCAATTCCCGCGGCCAATGTGCCAAGTGCCGAGAGGCGATCGGCTCGTCGAATCAAGTCCTGCGACCTCTTTAGCTCCTCGTACAGTCGTGCGTTCTCCAAGGCAACCGACGCTTCAGCAGCAAGTGTCCCGAGCAGGGATAAGTCCTCAACAAAAAACGCGTCCATGTTGTATTTCCGCCCCAAGCTGATAAACCCGATCAACCGGCCACCGGCTGTAAGCGGGATGCACACCTGCCACCCGTTTTGCTGACACGTGGCGGTCACAACCTCGCGTTCGGCGGGCCTAGCGCTCTCCTCAAGCTCTTCGCGCAGAACTGGTTCCGGGCTTCGACTGAGCGCGAGAATAAAAGCGTCCCCGTCAGAGAACTCGTTCTTCGTGGGGCGGGCACCCACTGTATGTTGGACCACGAAGACACGATGCGGCTCTTCATACAGGGCAACCGCAATGCGATCCAATCGCCATGTTTCGCTGAGCGCAGTTGCCAGCTCGCGGACAAGACGTTGCCGGTCCAAAATACGCACAATCGAGCGCGTAAACGCTATCAACGCAGCGCGGTACTCGTGCTTCTCACGGAACAGTGACCGCTCTATGCGCGATTCAGCACGAAAACGCAGCGTCGGGAACAGAACACCGACGGCCACTAACAAGATCAACATAGCCACGGAGAAGTCAGGGTGTATCTGGCCAAACGATCGTCGCTGAAGCCAAAGAATAATCAAAAAGGTAGGTGCGATTAATACAAACGCTACCGCGCTATAGGACATCCCTTTCGTGACCACCAGATCGATGTCCATGAGCCGATGCCTCACAATCGCATAGGCCACGATCCCAGCCCAGACAGCATTACCAAGGCTGCCCAGCGGGTAAAAGGGAACACCATAAGCGGGCAACAGATTCGTGCAGCCCAACGGGAAGGCAACAATGGCGCCGAGGAGCCAGAACTGCAGCTGGAGGCGCATATGGGGATCAGTGCTGTGCCGATAGTCATATATGAGAACGCTCAGTGTGGCTCCAAAATTCAAGATCAGGAACACGGTGAATATGCTATAGAGAGGCCCCCCGACCGAGTAGTAGCCCCAGGCGAATGCTTGCAGGTCCGACACTAAAAGGTCTGCGCGATTAGCTAACGCGAGCAAGCACGCGAATGCATAATCAATGACGAGTAGAGATCGGAATAGGCGAGATCGACGGGCCTTCAGAACGATCACTAGATGGAACACAGCAGGGGGCATGAACAGAGTGCCGGTACGCAATACCCGGCTCAGGCGAAAAGCGAAATCGTGATCAGAGACCGAATAGAGGACGGCAAAATTCAGATTCCAAAGCGCGAGAGTGAGCGCCAGGAAGGCGAATACCTGATTCATCCGTGCTCGCGAATTGCTCCGCAGAACGAGCACGCCAAGGACAAGGTTCGTAATCGAAGCAAACAGGGGGGTGGAAAAGTGATACGACACGCCGTGCTAACCTCTTCGTTTAAAGTACAAGGTTCGGTAGCTCTGTCGCAAACAGCAAACGGGCCAACCCCCCCCGGGACTGTGCACAGCGCGCCTCAAGGCCGACGAGATCAAGACGCATCAGGTGTACGACGCCCCAGTCCGGATGCTCAAATGTCTTGGCAAGGGTTTCAAAGAGTGCCCCTCGATAAAACGCGATCAAGCGGGGATAGGTGTAGAGCAGGAAGTCTGTAATGTCCCACTTCATGGCAAAGGCATAGGCAAGTTTCAGAAGGCCGATTTGGATGAACGTGTGGCGGCTCACTTGGCGGTGATCGTGACGTACGCATAGGCGCCCGACAACCGCAGGAGTCCGCCCAGGGGGCAGAAGATCCGCCAAGCTGACGAACCGTTCAATATCGAACGGGCGTTGCTCGGGCCCAACGAGGCGAAAGGCGCCAATGACTGCGCCATCTTCGGAGCACGCTGTCAGGAAGTGGGCTTCAGCATCGTACTCGTCCTGCGGGATGTGGCCCAGGTCCTTCATGTAAACCTCACGCTGCAACTCCAGAGCTTGGAGCCGATCCTCTCCCACGGCAACCTTGAACATCAAGCCGTCGAACACAGATTCCCTCCCCGGGAAATGAGATCCCCAGTTGCGTTGCTGCATGGCCTCATCATCTTGACTTCCCCCCCACCATACCCGTACCTTCGCCGCAGTTCGGCCCGGCAGTCAAGCAGAGGGTGGGAGGAGTAGGAATTTGCAGACTCAGGACGGCACACCGACGCGCGCTGAAGTCAGGCAGCGGTTGATTGAACTGATCCATGAGATTTCTGGCATCCCCGTGCAGCGTATCACGGATCAGGCGACCGTTGACGACGAACTGCGGATGCAATCGGTAGCTTTCGTGGAACTTCAGGTGGCGATCGAAGACGCGTACGATATCCAAATCGATCCCATCCAGGTGGTCGAGCTCAATGAGTTCGGCGCGATCGCGGACTACGTCTACGATTGCGTCGCGAGTGCGAAGAAATGACCCTCTTTTCAAGGACGCACGAGGCCTTCCGTTCCCGAGTTCGCCAGTTCGTCGAAACGAATCTCACGCCACACGCAGACGAATGGGAGCGGCAAGGGAGTTTCCCGCTCTCCGTATTTCGGGATCTGGCGCGAGAGGGGTTCCTTGGCATTACGCACAGCCGTCGATATGGCGGACAGGAGCTGGACTTTGGATACACCATTGTTCTCGCCGAAGAACTCCCTCGTTCGAAGATGATGGGGCTCACCCTGAGCGTCATCGCCCAAACGAATATCTTCCCGCCCCTCCTTGCGACGCTTGGCACAGAAGAGCAGAAGCAGGAATTCCTAGTCCCAGCGATCCGTGGTGAAAAGATTGGAGGGGTTGCCTCGACCGAACCGGCCGGGGGATCGGATGTCGTTCGGGCAATTCAGTGCACGGCTGTCGAAGACGGCGACTTTTGGGTGATAACTGGTGAGAAGAAATACATCACCAATGGTCCAATCGCGGACTTTCTCATCGTACTTGTCCGCACCCGACCGGAATACGCAACGAATAGTCTTTCACTGGTCATTGTACCCACCAAGACACCCGGATTTACCGTGAAAGAGACGCTCCGAAAATTGGGGATGCACACCTCCCCTACGGGCTGGCTAGCTTTCGATCGATGTCGTGTCCCGAAACAACTGACTCTTGGAAGGCCCAACCTAGGCTACTTTTATGTGGCCCGGAATATTCTCGAAGAGCGCTTGGTCGGAGGCGCCAGCGGCATAGCACTCGCTGGTTATGTGCTCCAGGAAACCATTGCTTACCTGCAGAAGCGAATCGTCTACGACCGCCCCCTTTCGGACCTTCAAGCGATTCGGCACCGTGTCGCGGAAATGGCTGCAGACATTGAACTCAGCAAGCGCTTCGTCCATTCGGTCTGTGAGAGCTATCGAGACGGAATAGTTGAAGCCAAACAGATTTGCATGATCAAGTTTCGCGTCTTTGAGATGGTTCAGCGTGTGGTTGAACAATGTCTTCAATTGCATGGTGGTTATGGCTTTTTGGAAGATAACTGGATCACTCGAGTATTTCGTGACGCCCGCGTCCTGAGCATAGGGGGTGGGGCATCGGAACTGATGAAGGACCTTGTCGCCGCCTACATGCGCCTCTGACGAGGATCTGGGCTACCGTGCGCAAAGTTGCCATAACTGGCATTGGTATCATCGGGCCAACTGGGAATGGGCTCCAGGTCTTCTGGAATTCGCTTTTATCCGGGCGATCCGGTATCGGACCAATTTCGCGTTTCGACGCCACCTCATACCCCTGTCAAATCGGGGGAGAGGTGCGCGACCGCAGCTACGAAGAACTAATCGACCCTCGCAAGCTGCGTACTGCCACGCATGTAACGCAACTCGCACTGGCGGCTGCCGAGATGGCGCGGCGCGACGCCCGGCTGGCCACGGGATGGTACCTTCCGGAAGGCATCGGGGTCGTCTTGGGCACCGCACTTGGGGGGTGGCGCGAGGCAGAGCAGCAACACAGCATTCTGCTCGAGCGCGGTGCGCGTCGGGTGAATCCTTTCATCGCGAATGCAACCCCAAACCACGCGAGTGCAGCAGAGATCGCCAGCGCCACCGGGGCCGCTGGACCGCAACTAACCTTTTCGACCGGCTGCCCGGCCAGCGCACAGGCAATCAGCCATGCAGCCGCCTTGGTGGCCAGCGGAGACCTAGACGCGTGTTTCGCGGGAGGGGCTGAGAGCCCACTCATTCCGATGGTCCTTGCTGGTATGGGAAGGACACAGGAACTGTCCCGGCGCAATGACGACCCGGAACACGCATCGCGCCCTTTCGACAGAACCCACGATGGTTTGGTGCTAAGCGAGGGTAGTTGCATCCTTGTGCTAGAGGTGGCGGAACGCGCACTCGCGAGAGGCGTACAACCTTACGCCGAGGTACGTGGCGGAGCATCCTCATGTGACGCAAACGGCATGTACGGATTCGATCCCACTGGAAAATCTGGTGCTCGCGCAATCCATCAAGCTTTACAACGAAGCCGTCTCACCGCGGGCGATGTGGACTACGTTTGTGCCCACGCAAACTCAGCGCCGGCTTTTGACCGGAAAGAGAGTCTCGTCATTACTACGGCATTTGGTGAGTGGGCGGCGCATCTCCCGGTAAGTTCCATCAAGGGAGTAATCGGGCACCCCTTCGGGGCGTCCGGGGCGTTCCAGACAGCTGCGGCGTCCTTGGCGATACAGCAGAGTCTGATACCACCAACCCACAATTTGGAGATCGCTGATCCCGAGTGCACACTAGATTACGTGCCCGTACAGCCGAGATCCGCACAAGTCCGAAATGCCCTCGTAACAAGTTACGGCTATGGCGGAACAAACTCCTATCTGATACTCGCGAAGATATAGAAGTATTTCAGATCCTCTTCTGCATCCTATTCGCACTTGATCGGCCTCTCAGCACGGTAGGAACAGAATGTCCCCGTCTTAACCGTATTCGAAAAATGTCGCCACAGCGCTTCATCAGCATTCTGTATATCGCGCATGACCGCCGAGAGGTTGTTCTTTATGCTTACGCGCGCACGCTCGGAAATCGACCCCACAATGCGTCCGCGTCCACGAAAGCCCTGGGTGGCTCTCACTTCCGCGCTTAACTGTTCGACCTCTACACGCAATACCGCGAGCCGACCCACGTCGTTCTTCTCTCGCGCCTCTTCAAGTTCGGCTACCAAATCCTTCAACCGTCGCCGATATTGACCTCGCGCCTTCGCATCATTAAGCACACCGGCATTCCCCAGACGACGAATGCCCAAATCGAACTCGCTACATCGCTGAGCGGTCTGACTCACATTTGAACGATTGCGTCCTTCGACAGCCTCTACGACGTCTAGCACATGGAATTCGCGGTTCGGTTCCCTCAGCAACACAGCCAATTGCTCAAGCCCCTTCCGGTGCTTTAATCTTGAGACCTTTCCTCGATAAGAGACCGCCCAAAAAGCACCTTCGCGACGTACGAAATCTTCCCTCGAACCCTCACGGACACCCCCAGTCGCTTGTCCTTCTTCAGGTCTGGCACGCACAGCGCCTGTCCCTTTATCCACACCGCTGAGCCCATCGGCGTCGCGCATCTGAGTCCACAATTCCCCCGCCCGCCGTAGGAGTCCACACGCACCAATCGACCGATAGGCCGGAATTGCTCGACCCAGTTGATCGCGACCTTTGGCAAAGTCACCCGGACCTGACCTCGCGATGAGCGCTTTCGCGTACTCATGTCTTGTACGCGCAACAAGTAAAGAAGCCCCCATATCAAGATTGCCTCTCAGCGCTTCGGCAAAATGCCGAACAGCCTGATCGGCCTGTCCCATTACTAGTGACAGGATACCCAAGTGGTGCGCAGTCGGCCCCAAGCAGACAGCGCCATACCCAATAACACTGTTACGACCGTTATAGGGAGCCAGCACCTCGTAAAGCTCTTCTGCTCGGGCTGCGTCACCCAAATGTGCACACAGCTCCGCAACCAACATCATCCCAACCAGCCAATTTCCATCTCGTGGTAGCATCGAGAACCGGTTCGTCGCTAGCCAGTCGAAGTGCCGTCTTGCCTCACGCATCTCGCCGAGCTCACATTGGCGAATCGCTACTCCGCAACGCCAAACGACCAAACCCGGATAATCCTGCACCATCCGGTCAAGCAGCGTTCCCACTTCTTCTATTCGACCTTGATATCTGCGCAGAAAAAACAACTGCACAGCACCCGAGAGGGATATGAGCACACTCTGGGCGCCCGCGCTCGACATTGCGAGACTACTGTGTTCTTCCACCTCCGCCAAGCGCCCGTCCATCAAAGCGCGCATGCCTCGAAAGACCTTATTCTCTGCATCAGCCAAGGGCTGGCGCATTTCCAACGCTAACTGACCGTGACGTTTGATTTCCCGATCCAGTTCCCAGATCTCACCACATTCCAAGAGATCCAATATTCTGAAGCGCTTCGCAACGAGTGCGATCTCTTTGTCGTTCGCTTCTCCCGCAAGTTTCTCTATCTCATTTGTCACGAGCCGGCGCTGATGGATCTGGTCGGGACCCCACAGAGCAATTACCTTCGCGATCAACGCGATGGCCTCTGCGCCACGATCCATTATCCGTCTAGCCATACCCACTGCCTGCTCGCTCAGTACCAGGCTACGCTCTCTTGCGGCAGACCAATACACTGCACGAGCCAAGCGGCTCAACAGATGAGAATGGAGTGCACTATCTTCATCTTTCAAACCTTTAATTGATTCCTCGAGCAAAGATATGAGGGTCGCGTCGACAAAACCTGTCGTCGCTTCCCACCCGTAGCCCAAGGCAGCAGCTGCAAGCAGATCTACCGAGTCCATGTCTCTGGCCAAACCGGCCGCTTGCAGAAAGATCCTCTTGGCCTTCTGCGTCTCGCCAACCCGGTTAAGCGCCTCGCCAAGCGCCGCTAGAATTTCGACGCGCTCCAGCTGATCGGCCTTTCGCCGCCCGAGAGCCTCCAGCGAGCGCTGAAAGTGTCCGATGGCATCCTCGTATGCCAGGGATTTTGCAGCCTGTTGCCCCGCCCTCGTTGAATAATCCACTGCTTTTCGGAGATCCCCAGCCGGTGCCGCCCGGAAGAAATGATACGCAATCTGAGCGAGTGACGATTCGATATCACCGCCGTGAAGCCGCTCTAATATCGTCCCGATTAGGTGATGCAGGCTGACGCGCTCGCTACGCGGAAGCTCTTCGTAAACAACGTCTCGAATCAAATCGTGAGAAAAGCGATAGAGCCCGAAGCGGCCGGCGGCCTCTTTGACGACTCCCGCCTGTCTCGCTTGGTCCAATGACACCAGCAAATCCGACGCCTCACAATCCGAGGCCTCGCTAACGACTGCCAAGTCGAATTCCGATCCGATTACAGCGGCTATGTTAACACTGTGGCGACATTTTTCCGACAGCAGTCCTAGACGACACCGAATGACCTCTCTGATCGTAGTCGGGATTTTCGCAGTCGCCGCCGCGACATTGGCGGCCGTAGTATCTTTCTTCATCAGGCGCACTAGTTCACCCACAAAGAAAGGATTTCCGTCAGTTCTTCGGTAGACCAGTTGCGCAAGCTTTGGGACGTCGTGAGAATCCAGCTCCCGCGCGATGAATGTCTGCACACTAGATCGGCTCAAGCCCTGTAGGTGTAGCAACTGGACCCATTCATGTCTTACCAGTTCCCCGAACGTTCTTTGAATGTATTCGGTCGGACGAGGATCGACACTACGACAGGTACAGATCAAGAAAAGCCTGTCCCCGCGAATCTCACGGACCAAAAACTCTAACAGGATTAACGACGGGTGATCCGCCCACTGAAGATCATCAAGAATCAACACCATAGAGCGGCGGGTCGCCATCTTGCGAAAAAGGCTAAGGACAGCGTCAAAAGCCCGAAAACGAACCTCGGCAGACACCATGTTGCCAAAAGGACGCGACTCGCGATCGGGAATCAGTGCCAGCTTGAGTTCCGGCATGATACGGCTGATGTTTTCCAACTCGTCGGCGGGCTCGGGCTCGGACGACGCCGTCTGGCGTCGAACGCATTCGCGTACGATCTGTATCCACGGAAGGTAGGCGGGCGCTCCCTCACCCTGCCAACATCGTCCCCAGTATACGTCTGATCCTTTTCGTCCCGCGTATTCGGCGGTTTCGTCAGCAAGGCGGGTCTTACCTATACCTGCTTCACCGGCGAGAAGAATTATCCCGCCCTGGCCGGCGAGCATGCTATCCACCCCAGCTTTGAGGATATGGACCTCGGCCTCACGACCGATGAAGTGGAATTGTCCGTAGGCCTCCGGAGTACCCATCTCGCATCACCGACCTGACTAAGTTGGTGCCCTGCCAGTATTTCCAGAACCTGCTGCAATGAAACGCTGCGCCGACAAAGCTTTGACCCCCCACTTTTACGGCTTTGGACATGTGCTCGTCAACGAGAATCGGCACTTGCAGGCAGTGCGTTCTTCCATGCTGTTGGAACTGACAACTAGCAATGAGTGATATTGCCTGTCAAGACATATCGTGCGATGCCATTGATCGTGGTTGTCGTACCAACCTGGCCCGACCGTGTGGAGGGCATCGAACGCCGGGCCGTGATCTTTTTTGGGGGGCGGCGGCGTTTGCCTCCGGGCGGTTCGCAGCCCCCATTGCCTATGATCGGGCGTCCGATGAGGCGAGGGTGAGCATCGGGCTCTTCCGTCGGTCGGTTCTGCTTGCGAATGGTTGATGGGGTAGACAGTCAGCAGCTGTTCCTTCTAAAGTCCTGGGCACGCAACGGGGAGGGGGCCTCATGCCGTTCGTTCACGGCGAGGAGCGCGGTGCCCTTGCAGCGGTGGCCGCGCTGACCGATTGCAATCCGTTCCTGCGGGAGCGCGTCGATCTCGAGAAGCAGATCCTCGGCCCCGCCTTCCAGCCCTTCGCCTCGGTCTGGTCCGCCGATGGCGATGCCGGCGTGTTCGATCCGAACCTGCCGCGACTGCGCGAACGGGTCGAGCAACTCGTCGGCGATCTGCACAAGCGCCCGACCGACGGCGCGGCCGCCGCGGCAGAGGAGATCGCCGACTACCGGCGCGCCGTGTTCTACCTGCTCTGGCTGCGCTACGAGGACGACTGGGGCGCCCTGATCAAAGCGGCCGACGCCGAGCGGGCGCCGGCGCGGAAGGTCGGCTGCTACGAGCGCTTCGCCGCGGATTGCGTCGAGTTTCTCTCACCGCTCGGCGACGAACGCGTCGATCCGGCGCACCTCTTCGCCCTCGGCTTTCAGTTGCGGCGCGCCTTCCATCACATCTTCCGCAAGATCTTCGGCGCGACGCTGCCGGCGGCGCGGCTGCGGGCCGCCGTGTGGCAGTCGATCTTCACGCGCGACGCCTCGCGCTACCGGGCCGGGCTGCACGACCGCATGGCCGACATCCCGACCCTGATCACCGGCGAGTCGGGCACCGGCAAGGAGCTGGTGGCGCGCGCCATCGCGCTCTCGCAGTTCATCCCGTTCGACCCGTCGTCGCAGACCTTCGCCACCGATCACGACGCCGGCTTTGCGGCCGTGAACCTGTCGGCGTTGAACCCCACGCTCATCGAGTCGGAGCTGTTCGGGCACCGCCGCGGCGCCTTCACCGGCGCCGTCGAGGACCGCGCCGGGTGGTTCGAGCGCTGCGGCCCGCACGGCGCCGTCTTCCTGGACGAGATCGGCGAGCTCGACGCCTCGATCCAGGTGAAGCTGCTGCGCGTCCTGCAGAGCCGCGAGTTCCACCGCATCGGCGAGACCGAGCCGCGGCGCTTCACCGGCAAGGTCATCGCCGCCACGCACCGCTCGCTCGAGCAGGGGATCGCCGCCGGCCGCTTTCGCCAGGACCTGTACTACCGCATCTGCGCCGACCTGATTCAGATGCCGACCCTGCGCGAGCAGATCGCGGCCAGCCCCGCCGACCTCCGAAGCCTGGTGCTGATCGTGGCGCAGCGGGTGGCCGGCGCGGAGCACGCCGAGGAGCTTGCCGACGAGGTGGAGCGCTGGGGGAGCTCGGGATCGACTACCCGCCGGGCAACATCCGCGAGCTCGAGCAGTGCGTGCGAAACGTTCTCGTCCGCGGCGAGTACCGCCCGCGCCGCGTCGAGCCCGATCTGCCCGACGCGGCCGACGAGCTCGCCGTGCGGCTTCGCCGCGGCGCGCTCAGCGCCGACGATCTGCTGCAGCGCTACATCGAGGTGGTCTACTCCGAGACCAAGAGCCTGCAGGAGACCGCCCGTCTCATCGGAATCGACTGGCGTACGGTGCGGGCGAAGCTCGGTGGACAGCGGGAGCAGAACGGGGAGGAAGAAGCGGGGATTGAATCGACCCCGGGTCCCCTCCCCCAACGGAGGCGAGAGGACCCGAGGCCGAGATCGGTTGGGCCCGGCCGCCCGCGGCTGGTTACCCCGGGCGGCCGGACGCGTGGTCAGTAAAGGATCAACTGCGTGAGGCACTCAGGCCGTCGTGGCCCGGGGCGTCGCTTTGCGCGGCGCCCTTGCCTGAAGGGTGAGGGTTCCTCCAGCGGGCCCGAAGGCCCGCTCGGCCTTGCGCCGCAAGGCCTTGAAAAGCGGAACCCTCACCTCAATCCTCTCCCGCGGGCAATGCGGGAGAGGAGGCCAGAAGCGATCTGTCGATCGCCAAAGACGGCGCAGGGTTTTTCAACGGGCTGCTGAGCCAGCGCTGAGCCGGCTAGCTCAACTTTCACAGTTCACGAAACACCCAAATTTTTTCAAAATCCAGAAACACATAACAACTAAAAAAAACAACACATTCATTTACGAACACACATAACACAACGCTCACGTTGCTGAAAAACGCATATAGTAACGAACAAGTAGGTTGCGAGGCGGCGTTGCTAGGAAGCACAATACGCGTGAAGGTTGGTGGTAGCGGCGAGGATATATCTGCGAGCGGCGCGGCGGCGCAAGACGGCAAGATTCACATCTATTGGCAGCTGGTGCGCTCGGTTCGCCAGAACCGCAAGGTTCGACAGCAAATCGTTGCGCAGCTCGGCGAGCTCGACGAGCGGGGCAAGCGCAGCAAAGGCGTTGGCGCAGTCGATCACAGGCCGCGATCGAGATAAGCGGCAGGCCGATCTGTTTCAGACACCGTCGAGACGAGCGAGACCGTACCAGTACTGCTCGAGCAGGTAAGGCTCGAACGTAGCCTCACGTTCGGAGCGGTGTGGCTCGGTTGGAGCTGTGGCAGGCGCTGAGGTTCGACGAGCTGTGCGCGCGGCTGATGCCGTCGGGGCGAGAGGCGGTGGCGTGGGGCGACGTGGTGGCGATCCTGACGATCGCGCGGCTGTGCGAGCCCTCGAGCGAGTTGCATGTCGCCGAGGATTGGTACCGGAGCACGGCGCTCGAAGATCTGCTCGGAGTCGCGGTGGAACGCATCTACGACGAGCGGCTGTACCGAGCCCTGGATCGGGTGCTTCCGCACAAAGAGGAGCTGGAAAAGCACCTGGTCGAGCGGCTCGGCGAGCTGTTCGCCATCGAGTACGACCTCTTGCTTTACGACGTGACCAGCACGTACTTTGAAGGCGTGGGGGCGCCGGAGATCTGCAGCGCGGCTACAGCCGCGACCATCGACCGGATTGTGTGCAGGTCTACATCGCGCTGGTGGTCACGCGCGAGGGTCTTCCATTGGGGTACGAGATCTTCGCGGGCAACACGGCCGACGTAGACACAGTCGAGCAGATCGTCGAGCGCATGGAGGAGCGCTACGGCAGAGCGAAGCGCGTGTGGGTGATGGACCGCGGCATGGTCAGCGCGGACAACATCGCGTGGCTGCAGCGGACCAAACGGCGGTACGTGATCGGCACGCCCCGCAGCGAGCTGCGACGGTGGGCACGCGAGCTCGTGGACGAAAGCAACTGGCGCCAGATCCGCGAAGACGTACGGGTCAAGATCTGTGGTGGGCCCGATGGCGAGGAGAGCTTCTTGCTGTGTCGGTCCGCGGCACGCATCGAGAAAGAGAAGGCTATGCACCAGCGATTCTCTGAGCGCATCGAACGCGGGCTCACCTCGCTCGACACACGCATCCAGAGAAGCAAACGGCTCTTGGACCGCGGCGCCATCGAGCGCCAGATCGGCCGACTTCTCGAGCGCAACAGCCGAGCGGCCGCCGCCTACTCGATCGTGCTCGAGGAGGATACGGCCAGCGCCGCTGCGGCTCAAATTGATCTGGAGCAAGCAGGCTCAATGGCAGGATTGGGCCGCACTGAGCGAAGGCACCTACATCCTGCGCACCAACGTGTCCGACTGGAGCGACGAAGAGCTGTGGAAGACCTACATCCAGCTCACCGAGGCCGAGGCTGCCTTTCGTATCCACAAGTCCGACCTCGCGCTGCGGCCGATCTGGCATCACAAGCGTGAGCGCATCGAGGCGCACATCCTGATCTGCTTTCTCGCATATGTGCTCTGGAAGACTCTGCAGCAGTGGCAGGCACGCGCCGGTCTTGGCGACAGTCCGCGCACGATCCTCACTGAGCTCTCCCGCATTCAGTCGGCCGACATCGTCTTGCCTCTGGCCAACGGTACGGATCGCGAGCTGCGCTTGCGCTGTGTCGTACGTCCCGAGCGCGAGCAAGCCATCCTGCTCCAGCGCCTCGGTCTCAGGCTGCCCCAGCGCCTCAGCCCTCCCAAGGCGGTCCCGATAGAAATGTAGTGGAAACCGAAAGGGCTAAGTACCTGATTTACCTCACTTGCGCTCGCTGAACTGTGGAGTTGGGCTAGGGCCTTGTCTCGCTTCTTGCCCTTCGGATCAGGCAGGGTTTTGGCTGCCAGCTCCGCGATGCGCGCGGAGGTCTGCTTTCGATTCGCCATGTTCGTCCTCGTCGCCGAGCGCCTCGACCGGCGCCGGGCCTCCACCTCCTCCGTCGCCTTCTCGATCTCCGTCGCCTTCTCGATGGTAACGGCCCGAAAACGCCCTTCCTGACCCACGAAAACTGTAACCGTTGCACAGTCCGAACATCCGGGCCATCCGCACCGCGTAAATCACGCGATGCCCCCTCTCAACGACACCGCCATGATGCCTCCCGAAGGCTGCTGTCCGACATCCAGCTTGGTGTGAACGGCTGAAGGGCTTCCTTTCCGAAATCGTGTCGAGTCTCGAAAATGCATGGGCCTACGCGTATGATCCGAGAAAGGCACGGGAAGGCGAGGGCGAGGTGACGCATGACATCAGTGACCATTTACCTTCCGGATGAGCTTCCGAGATCTCTGCATCGTTCACCAACCGAGCTGGAGAAGGACATCAGGCTTGCTGCCGCGATCGACTGGTATCGACAGGGTCTAATCTCTCAGGGGCGCGCCGCAGAGCTGGCTGGCATCCCCCGAGCCGCCTTCCTGGACGCACTGGCTGCTCGGAAAATTGACGTGATGGCAGTTGACCTGAACGAGGTGAAGCGGGAGATGGACGATCTTGCTTGAAGCGGCAATCACCAACGCCTCGCCCCTCATCTACCTTGGCCGTACCGAGAGTCTCCATCTGCTCGAGATCTGCGCTCGGAATGTTTACGTGCCCGACGTCGTCGTTCGCGAGATACGCGCCGGACATGATGAACCCGCGGCGCGAGCGATCGACACGTGCGTGTGGCTCGAGGTGGTGTCGGTGAACGTGGTGCCGGCGGAGGTCGAGGCGTGGAATCTAGGTCCAGGCGAATCTGCAGTCCTTGCTTGGGCGTCGGCAAACCCGGGGGCGCGCGTCGTCATCGACGATCGGGAAGGTCGCCGCTGCGCCGCGCATCTCGGAATCAAAGCTGTTGGCACACTCGGGTTGGTCCTTGCGGCAAAGCGCGGTGGCGTCGTACCGGCGGCGCGCCCTGTGATCGAAGCGCTGGTGGCGAGTGGTCTGTACCTGTCCGACGAAATCGTGGACGGTGTTCTGGCTCTCGTCGGCGAGTAGCGCGAAGGGACGCCTCACGCACACCCTGCACCTCAATTCCGCGTCAGCGGAAATTCGAGCGCGTGCCCATCATCTGTCGTTCTTCGGAATGCTTTCAACTCGCACGGTGGTCCGACCCCGCCGAAGGGCTCCGACGATCTGCTACAGCGCTACATCGAGGTGGTCTACTCCGAGACCAAGAGCCTGCAGGAGACCGCCCGCCTGATCGGGATCGACTGGCGTACGGTGCGGGCGAAGCTCGGTGTGCAGCGGGAGCAGAACGGGGAGGATGAAGCGGGGATTGAATCGGCCCCGGGTCCCCTCCCCCAACGGAGGCGAGAGGACCCGAGGCCGAGATCGGTTGGGCCCGGCCGCCCGCGGCTGGTTACCCCGGGCGGCCGGACGCGTGGTCAGTAAAGGATCAACTGCGTGAAGCTCTCAGGCCGTGGTGGCCCGGGGCGTCGTCTTGCGCGGCGCCCTTGCCTGGGCCAGCGCTGAGCCGGCCAGGGCCTTGTCTCGCTTCTTGGCCTTCGGGTCACGCAGGGTTTTGGCTGCCAGCTCCGCGATGCGCGCGGAGGTCTCTTTTCGATTCGCCATGTTCGTTCTCCCGGCTTACGACGCCGGCGCCGCGGGCGCGGCCGGTGCCGTCTCGGCCGGCGGCTGAGGGGCGACCTTCGCCCTCTTCGGCGAACGGCTGCCCGTGGTGAAGAGGGCGGCGTAGAGGCCGGGCGCCCCCTCGTCGGCTGCGGCGCGAGCACCGCGGCGCAGGGCGGAGAGGGCATCGTGCCAGTTGCGGGCGATCACCTCGGCCATGCGGCGCGCCGCGCGCACCTCCTCGCGGAGCGTCTCGACCGGCCCGAGGCCGGCCTCCACCTTCTCGGTCGCCTTCTCGACCTGGCCGGCGGCCTCCAGCGTCGGCGCCGACAGCTCCTTGTTGCGCTGGACGGAGGCGACCAGCGCGCGGCAGGCTTTCGCCGCCTCGGCCGGTGCCATCCGCTTGATCGCGCTCGGCGCCCCGGTACCGAAGGCGTCGAACGGGTTGCTGCGCGGCTGCCCCTCGCTCACCAGGCAGCGCGCCAGGGCCTCGAGCGCGTCGTCGTGATCGGCGCCGAGCTGCGCGACCTTCAGCTTCTCCGCCTCGAGCCGCGTCTCGGCGTCGTCCACCTTGCGCTCCGCCTCGAAGTAGCTCAGCTGCGCCTCGGCGAACGCCGTCAACCGCGTCGCCACCAGCTTGGTGTCGACGACCTCGGCGGCCGCCAGAACGGCGGCACCGAGCTTCAACCGGGAGCTCGAGGAATGGATGGATCTACTCGTCGTGTTCATCTGTTCTGTCTCCTTTCTGATGGTTGGTTTGTCGAGCCGATGTCGCTTGTGCGTCGTCTTACAGCCCGGGACTCGGCGGCAGTCATCGCCGGCGAAATGCGCCGCTCATTCCCATGGATTGCGACGGTGCGTCATCGGATCTGGTTCGGCGTGTAGAGCCAAAGCCGGGCCAACCCGCGACCGACCTGGCAATGCAAGCGTAGATGCTCCCCTACGCCGGCAGCAGAGAGGTGACCTACATCCAATGTAGGTGATCACCTACATCGGATGTAGGTGCCGACCCTGGTTTGCGCCAGCGGTCGGTCTTGCCTGTCAATTCGAGCCGCCGGTGCGACGGCCGACCGTTCTCAAGGCGCCAACAACCAACAACTCAACAACCAACAACCAACAACCTGCGTCTCGCAGCCTCTGCAAGAGCATTTTCTGCACAAAAAAGCGTCATGCAGCCTCTGCAAGGGCCGACGCATAAGTTCCCAATTCGCTGCAGCCTCTGCATGGAATAGGGAACTTATGCGTCGACCCTCGCAGCGTTGTTTTGACGCTGCGCATAAGTTCCGCAGTCGCTGCAGCCTCTGCACGGGATTAGAAACTTATGCGTGGGGCCTTGCAGCGTTGTTTTGACGCTCCGCACGACTTCTGGAGCCGTTGCAGGCTCTGTGTGCAGCGCGAACAGCCCGGCGCGCCGGCGTTCGCCGCTGATGCTCCCTCCGACAAGGTAAGCGTGTGACGAACCCCATGTAGCTGCGGTGCCGCAGGCCGAGGCAGAATGCGCGCCATCGGAGGTGACGATGGCGAGGCCGGGGTCGACGAGGACGGCGCGGGCGCGCGAGATGCGCCGGCTGCTCGGGGAGTTTGAGCGAAGCGGGCTGACGCTGCAGGAGTTCGGGCGACAGCGGGGCGTGAGGGGGAGCACGCTCTCTTGGTGGCGGTACGTGTTCCGCCACTCGGCGAGGGAAGAGGTAGCGAGGAGAAAGGAGTCAGCCTCGCTACGCCGGGCGGCTCGACAGCGACGCGCCTCGGTCCCGTTCGTCGAGGTAAAGCTCTCGGCCCCCGAGAGCGCGTCGGCGGCTTCCGTGTTCGAGGTGGTCCTGCAGAGTGGCCACCTCGTCCGTGTTCCGCCGCACTTCGACCCGGTGAGCCTGCGTGCTCTCGTTTCGGCTCTCGGCTCGCCGTGCTGAGCTTTGCGCCCTCGGTCCGGATCTTCATCGCCCGCGGGCCGACCGATCTGCGCCGATCGTTCGACCGCCTAGCGGCGATGGTGGAGTCCGTGCTCGGTCAAGACCCATTCTCGGGTCACGTCTTTGCCTTCTTCAACCGCCGGCGCGACCGGGTGAAGCTTCTTTTCTGGGAGCGTGGCGGCTTCTGGCTTCTCTATAAGCGGCTCGAGCAAGGCAGCTTCGCCGATCTCGACCGCCAGGAAATCACCGCGCGCGATCTCTTCCTGCTCCTCGAAGGCATCGAGGTGGTGCGCGAGCGAGCGCGTTACGAGAGAAAAGTTACGCCGTCGTAGTGAAATTTCACTCCATCGCATAGACATCTGAAAAGCATTGTCGTACAAGGGCAACACGGTGCTGATGATGTCTGTGGCGGTGGTGGTGATCAGGTGGCGGAGCCGGTAGAGGACGTCGTCGAGCCACGCTCGGTGATCGCCGAGCTGCAGCGGGCGAATCAGGAGCTCACCCGCGAGAATGCTCGTCTCAAGCACCACCTCGAGCTGCTGCGCCGGCGCGTGTTCGGACGGCGCAGCGAGAAGGGCGGCGTCACCGTCGCCGAGCAGTACCCGCTGCCGCTCGGCCCCGTCGCTGCCGGCACGGTAAGCCCCGACGCAACCGACGAGTGCGGACGGGAAGAAGATTCGGAGAAGAGAAAGCCCCGGCGTCGTCACCCGGGCCGGCGGGCTCTGGAGAAGGAGATTCCGCGCCGGCGCTGGGAGCTGCTGCCGCCCGAGGCGGACCTCCTCTGCAAATGCTGCGGGAAGGGCAAGGAGCGCATCGGCGAGGACGTCACCGAGGAGCTCGACTACCAGCCGTCCTCGTTCATCATCAACGAGTACACGCGCCCGAAGTTCGCCTGCCCGAGCTGCAAGGAGGGGGTGACCCAGGCAATCCTGCCGCCGCGGCCGATCGAGAAGGGGCGCCCCGGTGCAGGGCTTCTGGCCCAGGTGGTGACCGCCAAGTATGCCGATCACCTGCCGCTCTACCGCCAGGAGCAGATCTTCGCCCGCCACGACGTGATGATCAGCCGCCGCACGCTCTCGGAGTGGAACGGAGCGGTGGCCGACCTGCTGAAGCCGATCGTAACGGCAATGTACACCGAGCAGGTGCTGCGCTCGCCGTGGATCCAGTGCGACGACACCACCCTGGAGGTGCAGCAGCAGGAGCGGGAGCCGCGCTGCCGGCAGGGACACATGTGGGTGTACCGCTCCTCAGAGGCCGAGGTGGTGTACGACTTCACCTGGGTTCGCAACCGCGACGGACCGATGCGGATGCTCGAACACTACCAGGGGTATCTGCAGGCGGATGCGGCTCCGGCTTTCGACGACGTGTTCACGAGAAACCCGAAGATCGTCGAGGTGGGGTGTTGGGCGCACGCGCGGCGGTATTTCAAGGAGGCAATGTCCTCGGCGGCGGTGGAATGCGCGCGGGTGCTGGCGTGCGTCCGGGAGCTCTACGGCGTGGAGCGTTCGGCCACCGACAAGCAACTGGGTGACGATGCCCGCAAAGAGCTTCGGCAATCCCGCTCCAGGCCGCTCCTGGAACGCCTGCGCGGCTACCTCGACACGCTGGCCGAGACGGCGTTACCGAAGAGCCCGCTCGGGCAGGCGGTGGGCTACGCCCGCAACAACTGGGCGGCGCTGGTGCGATACACCGAGGATGGGCGTCTCAAGATCGACAACAACGGCGCCGAGCAGGCGATGCGGCCGATCGTGCTCGGTCGCAAGAACTGGCTGTTCGCGGGCAGTGAGCCAGCGGCACATCGCGCCGCCGTGCTGTGCTCGCTGGTGCAGACCTGCAAGAATCTCGGAATCGATCCGTTCGTCTACCTGCGCGACGTGATCGACCGAGTCTCCACTCATCCGGCGAGCCGCGTCCTCGAGCTCACCCCACGCGAGTGGAAGCGGCAGCGCGACGAGAGCCGCCGCGCCGCTGCGGCCTGACGTCGCGCCGTCGCCCCGGCGGGCCACCCGTCAATCCCCGTGCCGACCCCGGTACGGTGTTCATTCGTTCGATGGAAAGAGCGGTAGCGGCCCATGTTGGATGGTGAGCAAGCCTTTGGCCTCGAGACGGCGGACACGCTCTCGCCCGAGGGGGTCGAGTGACCGTTCGGTGCTCATGTAAACCCACTTGGTTGCACGCGTTATGCCGACGAACAGAAGTCGATCCGTGCGGCCCCGATCGTTCGAGACTCGCGGAAACGCGCCCGATCGGAGCCTCGGCATGAGCACCGTGTCAAAGGTAAGCCCCTTGGCACTGTGGTAGGGGAGCAGCTTTGGCAGATTCGTGGTGAAGTCGATTGCCCGCCTGGCGGATTCATCCTTGCGGCGCCGAAATCCCGGCGGAACTTCCACCTCGATGCCCCAGGCCCCCGCAGGCCCTGGGCAAAACCCTGCACCTGCCGATTCTGGGGAAACAAGATCACAATCGAGTCACCTTTCAGGAGGGGGACAGGGAACGTGGAACCTTTAGTCACTCTTTCCCTGGGGGTTACGGAACGTGAGTGACCACGTCCCCCGGCCCG
>CAVRIA010000003.1:0-10218 GCA_963721115.1 uncultured bacterium | reverse complement strand
GAGCGCGGCTGGGTCGCCGATCACGACACCCATCTCGCCGCGAAGTTCCGCTCGGCCGGCTTCGTCTTCCTGGGCAAGACGAACGTCCCGGAGCTCGGCCCGCTGACGACGACGGAGCCGGTCGCGTACGGCCCGACCCACAATCCGTGGAACCCGGATCACACACCGGGCGGCTCGAGCGGCGGCTCCGCCGCCGCGGTCGCGGCCGGCCTGGTGCCCGTGGCGCACGGCAACGACGGCGGCGGCTCGATCCGCATCCCCTCCAGCGCCTGCGGGCTGGTCGGACTGAAGCCGTCGCGCGGCCGCACGTCTCTCGGCCCGGACAACGGCGAGCTGTGGAGCGGCCTGGTGGCCGAGCACGTGCTGGCGCGCTCGGTGCGCGACACAGCCGCGATTCTCGATGCCGTTGCGGGAGCCATGCCGGGCGATCCGTACAGCGCCGCACCCCCGGCGAGGCCGTTCTCCGCCGAGGTGGGAGCCAACCCGGGCTGCCTTCGCATCGGCCTCATGACGAGCGCCCCGGCGCGAATCGTCCCCGTCCACCCCGACTGCGTCGCAGCCGCCGAGGACGCCGGCCGGCTGCTCGAGTCTCTCGGGCACTCGATCGAGCTCGCCCACCCGGCGGCGCTCGACGAACCCGAGTTTCTGCAGTTCTTCGGAACTGTGGTGAGCGCCTCGACCGCGCACGACATCGACGAATGGAGCGGCAAGACGGGGGTCTCGATCGGCCCGGACGATGTCGAGGTCTACACCTGGGCACTGGCGGAGATGGGTCGCGCCGTATCGGCTCCCCAGTACATCGAGGCGGTGACCTGGCTGCAGCGCCATACCCGGCACCTGGCGGCCTGGTGGGCGGACGGCTTCGATCTACTGCTCACGCCGACGATGGCCGAGCCGCCGCCGAAGCTGGGCGAGTTCGCCGTCACCGCCGCCGACCCCATGCGCGGACTGAGCCGCAGCACACCCATGGCCGCCTTTACCGCGCCGTTCAACTCCAGCGGCCAGCCGGCCATCTCGCTGCCGCTCTACTGGAGCTCCGCCGGCTTGCCGATCGGCGCCCACCTGGTCGCGCCGTACGGGCGCGAAGACCTGCTCATCCGCATCGCCGCACAGCTCGAGAAGGCGCGCCCCTGGTCGAGCCGTCGCCCGCCGATCCACGCGTAGGGCGCGCAGTAGTGGGTACGGGATGCTTCTCCTCTCTTAGCCTCAGCCTTAGCCTTAGCCTTAGCCTCTGCCGTGCCCGTGCCCGCGCCTTCACCTCGCCTGTGCCTGAATCGGCTCGTTTCCAGTCCGGCAAAAGCACAGGCGGGGCAAAGGCGAGGACCGGGAGAGACTTCCCGGGCAAAGCCGGGGTATCGGGTACAGGGTGCGGGCTGACTCTCCCCTTCCGATCGATCCGCTCCTCCCCGAGATCGTCTCGCACCTGAAGAGCGGGCGGCGTCTGGTCCTGCGCGCGCCTCCGGGCGCGGGCAAGACGACGCGCGTGCCGGCGGCGCTTCTCGACGCCGGCCTCGCCGGGGCGCGGGCAGATTGTCGTGCTCGAGCCGCGCCGCATCGCGGCGCGGGCCGCGGCCGAGTACGTCGCCGCCGAGCGCGGCGGTCGCGCCGGCGGAGAGATCGGCTACCGCGTGCGCTTCGAGCAGCGCGGCGGACCGCAGACCAGGCTCTGGTTCCTCACCGAGGGGGTTCTGGGGCGCCAGCTGGCGCGCGACCCGTTCCTCGAGCGGACCGCCGTGGTGGTGCTCGACGAGTTCCACGAGCGCCACCTGCAGGGCGACGTCGCGCTCGCGGTGGTGCGCGAGCTACAGGAGACGGTGCGGCCGGATCTGGCGCTGCTGGTCATGTCGGCGACGCTGGAGACCGAGCCCGTCGCCGCGTACCTGGGCGGTTGCCCGGTCCTGACCTCGGAAGGCCGGACCTTTCCGGTGCGAGGTCGAGTACGACGAGCGCGCCGACGACCGCCCCCTTGCCGGACGCGTGCTCGCCGCCGTGCGCCGCCTTCTGGCCGAGGACGACGGCGACGTCCTCGTCTTCCTGCCCGGCGCGGCGGAAATCCGGCGTGCCGCCGAGGCGCTGGATCCACTGGCGCGCGAGCAGGGGCTCGCCGTTCTGCCCCTGCACGGCGACCTGCCGCTCGACGCGCAGCAGCGGGTGCTGCGGCCCGGACCGCGCCGCAAGATCGTGTTGGCGACCAACGTCGCCGAGACGGCGCTGACGATCGAGGGAGTGACCGGCGTCGT
This sequence comes from uncultured bacterium, assembly GCA_963721115.1. Taxonomy (GTDB): domain Bacteria; phylum Desulfobacterota; class Binatia; order HRBIN30; family CADEER01; genus CAVRIA01. The sequence continues at coordinate 7,978 of CAVRIA010000003.1, read as the reverse complement.
CGACTCCGGCCTGGCGCGCGTCGCCCGCTTCGACCCGCGCCACGGGATCAACGCGCTGCGGGTGGCCGCGATCAGTCGAGCCTCCGCCGAGCAGCGCGCCGGACGCGCGGGGCGCACCGCCCCGGGGCGTTGTCTGCGTCTGTGGACGGCCGCGGAGCACGCCGAGCGACTCGAGCGCGAGGTTCCGGAGATCCGCCGTCTCGAGCTGAGCGCCGTGCTGCTCGAGCTGCGCGCCTGGGGCCTGCGCGAGGTGACGCGGTTCGGGTGGCTGGATGCGCCGAGCCCCGGCGCGGTGCGGCGCGCCGAACGGCTGCTCGGCCTGCTCGGCGCCGTGGACGAGGAGAGCGGCGAGCTGACCGACGTCGGCCGCCGCATGCTGGTGGTGTCGGCGCCGCCGCGGCTGGCGCGCCTGCTCATCGAGGCGGAGACCCGCGGCTGCGGCGGCGAGGGGGCGCTGCTCGCCGCCCTGGCGTCGGAGCGCGACATCTGCCTGGAGGAGCGCGCCTTCGGCCCCACCGCGGAGAGCCGCTGGCCGGCCGGACCTTCCGACCTGCTCGAGCGCGCCCGGCTCTTCGGCGAAGCGGCGCGCGCCGGCTTCGCCCCCGACATCTGCCGGTCCCTGCGCCTCGACCCGCGCGCCCTGCGCACGGTCGACCGCGTCCGGCGTCAGCTCGCGCGCTCGGGCGCGCCGCCGCAGCGGTCGTTCGAGCACCTGTCGGGTTCGACCGAGGAAGCCCTGCTGCGCTGCGTCCTGGCCGGCTTCCCCGATCGCGTCGTCCGCCGTCGCGCCCCCGGCTCCCGACGCGGCGTCATGGTGGGCGGAACCGGTGTGGAGCTCGACGAGCGCAGCGCGGTACGCGAGGCGGAGCTGTTCGTCGCCGTCGAGGTCGAATCGGGAGCGCGCCGGCAGCAGCCGGAGGCCCTGGTCCGCCTCGCCAGCGCGGTCGAGCGCCGTTGGCTGAGCGAGATGTTCCCCGGCGCGATCCGCTCGACGCGCGCCGTCGAGTTCGACGGCGAACGCGAGCGCGTCGTGGAGCGAAGGCGCGAGCTGTTTCGCGATCTGGTTCTCGCCGAGACGACCGTCCGGGACGTCGACCGGGCAGAGGCGGGCGTCGAGCTGGCGCGCGCCGCCGCGCGCGATCCGTTCGCTGCCGCCGGCGCCGGCGACGCCGAGCGCCGCCTGCTCGGCCCGGCTCCGCTTCCTGGCCGGCGCGATGCCCGATCTCGGCATCCCCGATGCGGACGCTCTCGCCGCCGCGGCCGTCGAGGCGCTCTGCGCGGGCAAGCGCAGCTTCGCGGAGCTGCGCCGCGCCGATCTGCTGGCCGCGCTGCGCGGCGCGCTCAGCGGGCCGCAGCTGCGGGCGCTCGAGCGCGATGCTCCGGACCACTACCGACTGCCTTCCGGCAGGCTGGTCGATATCCGCTACGAGCCCGACCGGCCGCCGGCCGTCGCCGCCCGCATTCAGGAAGTGTTCGGTCTGGCCGCCACGCCGCGCCTCGCCGGCGGCCGCGTGCCGCTGCTGATCGAGCTTCTCGCCCCCAACCACCGGCCGGTGCAGATTACCGACGACCTCGACAGCTTCTGGCGCCGCACCTACCCCGAGGTGCGCAAGCAGCTGCGCGGGCGCTACCCGAAGCACCCCTGGCCGGAGGATCCGCTCGGCGCGGCGCCGACCTCGCGAGCCGGGCGCGGCAGGTCGAGGCCTCGAAGCTCTGACTGAACCCGACCTGAAACTCACCCGGCTGCGCTCGGGTTCGTAGGCAAAGGCGACGGCTGAGGCTTGGGCTGAGGATCGATGCAAATGATCGCGCGGCGTGCGCACCACCCTCAGCCTGAGCCTCAGCCTGAGCCCCAGCCTCTTGCGAAAGTCCCCGAGTTTTCGAGCTCGAATGATCCGGCGCAGCCCGGGGGCGACACCAACAACTCAACAACCCAACAACCCGTCCTTTCACAGCAGGCCGCGCAGGAATTGGGGATCGCGCCAGTCCCAGACGCGCGAGCGCTGCCGGTCGACGTCGACTGGAGTGACGCTCCACCGGTGCGCCGCGACCGAGGTCGCTCCTCTGGCATGGACGAACACGCCCCACACGGCCAGGGCGGCGAAGGCGCTCACGGCGGCGGTCCTGCGGAGCCCGCGCAGGCCCTGCATCGCGTGGATCACCGGAATGAGGAAGAGCGCGAGCAGCGGAGTCATGTCGGTGAAGTACCTGGAGCCGTAACAATGCCCCGGCCACCAGAGCGAGACGAGCGCGGTGTGCAGCAGGAGAATCGCCACCAGGTACGGAGTGAGAGGGAACAGCCACCGGCGCCGCCAGGCCAGTGCAATGCCGAGCACGGACAGGGCGAAGACCGGGCAGAAGATCAGGATCCCGCGCGACGGACTGATGAGCTGCACGAGGGCGCCCGCGAAGATGTCGTCCGGGCGCAGCATCGGCCCGCTCAGAAAATACTGCGGCAGGAGTGCGTGCCGCGCGGCGAGGTTGTAGCCGAGGAACGGCACCGCGACCGTCGCGCTCCACAGCAGATAGCGCGACAGATAGCCTCTGTAGTGAATCGCCACGTAGAGCGTCAGCAACGCGACGGAGACGACGTTTGCCGGTCGCACCGCGAAGGCGAGGGCCAGCGGAAGGGCGGCGAGCTGGATCAGGCGCGGCTGCTCCATCGCGCGCAGGACCAGGTAGAGCGCCGCCGTGAGCAGGACGAGAGACGGCGCGTGCTGAAGCAGCGAGCGACTCGCGATCGACCACACCGGGGTGCCGAACGCGAACAGCAGCGTCAACAGGGACGCCGGCATCGGCGCGAGGTAGCGCGACGCGATCCGATACTCGAGAGCGACGGCGAGCGCCGCCATCGGAGCCGCGCTCCACAGCTCCACCAGCGGGCGGGCGCCGTACAGATCGCCCGAGAGAAACGCCGCGATCGGGTGCGTGGCGGGGGGTGGCAGGTGAGCGGCGAGCCAGGAAAAGGACAGGCCGAGCGCGGCGAAGAGGCGCGTCGCACCCTGCATGAGGAGAATCATCGGCAGCGCCACGACCGAGACGGCGAGCGGAAAGAGATTGTACCAGTGGCCGCCGGGGCAGACGCCGCGCGCGCTCGCGAAGCTGATCGCCGTCCTCTCCGCGGGCACGCATTCCACGGCGTAGGCCGCCGGAGGCGGCATCGCGGCCATGTACTCGTCGACGTCGGTGTTCCCTTGCGCGAGGATGCTGAGTGCGGTGGGGACCGTCCAGAACGCGTCGTACGAAGTGAAGGGCGGACAGACGGAGTAGACGGCGAGCGCCAGAAGGAAGTGCAGCAGCGTGCGGCGCCGCATCGAGGAACCCCCGGATCGGCTCATCGGCGCGGGATACTAGACCGCGCGCCAAGCCGCGGGAAGGGATGTTCGCGTGCGGGAGTGCTGGACAGGGGCCTGACCGGTGACCGGGGCCGGGTGAGCCAGTGAGCGAGTGCGCCGGTGCACCGGTGACGAGGATGTGCGGATGTGCGAGCGTGTTCCCTCCCCGGCCGCCGCTGGCTTCATCTCCGGCGCGGAGGTATGGAGCGAAGGCGACGACAACCCCGCTCTCGGGCGGAAGGAGGCACGATATGGCGAAGGCTCCGGATGTTGGCGATCCCGCTCCCGATTTCACGCTTCCGTCGACGAAGGGCGAGATCAAGCTGTCCAAGCTGCTGGCGAAGGGAGCGGTGCTGCTGGTGTTCTATCCCGGCGACGACACGCCCGTGTGCACGAAGCAACTCTGCAACTACCGCGACAACCTCGCCGTCTTCGGCGATCTCGGCGTGCAGGTGATCGCGATCAACCCGCAGTCGAAGGAGTCGCACGACAATTTCGCCAAGAAGCACAAGCTGCCGTTTCCGGTCGTCTCGGACAGCGACAAGGCCGTCTGCAAACAGTACGGCGCCCTCAACTTCATCGGCATGGCGAAGCGGGCCCTGGTTCTGATCGGCAAGGACGGCGTGGTGAAGTGGCGGCAGACGAGCCTGCCGATCTTTCACCAGACGGCGGACGACATCCGAGCCGCGGTCGCGGGGCTCGCCAGCTGAGGCCGGCCGAGGGGCGAGATCGATGCCCGCGGAGAGCCATGCCGAACGCGTTCGCAAAGCCTTCTCGGACCTGAGCGCCGGAAACCCGGCCACGTTGCTGGAGCTTCTGGCGCCGGACGTGGTGTACACGACGATCGGGTCGACCAGGTTCTCCGGCATTTGGCGCGGGCGGGACGCCTTCGTTCGAAATGTCGCGGCGCCGCTGGGGGCGATGCTGGGCACGCCTCTCGAGATGCGGGTCGATCGAATCATCGCCGGCGACGACTGTGTGGTGGCGCAGGCACGGGGCAAGGCGACGCTGCGCTCCGGCGCACCCTACGACAACCAGTACTGCTTCGTCTTTCGGTTCGCGGGGACGCAGGTGGCGGAGCTGACCGAGTACTTCGACACGGCGCTCACCGCCCGCGCCTTTTCGGTTCCGGAGGACCGCGGTGCGTTGCTGCGCGCGATGGACCTCAACATGTGGGAGATGTTCCGCGAGATCGTGCGGCTCGGCCGCGGCGGCGAGCTGACGGAGACGCCGCAGGCGTGGATGGCGTGGAGCCCCACCGGCACGCCGTTCCACAACATGGTCGCGATCCGTGAAGCGGTCGACGCCGACGCGCTCCTCGCCGCGATCCGCGCCGCCTACGTCGGCCGCGGTCGGCGCTTCTCCGTATGGACGAGAGCCCACGCGGACGCGGACCTGGAGCAGGAGCTGCTGCGGCGCGGCTTCACGGTGTTCACGACCATGCCGGGCATGGCCCTGCTGGGCGACCCGGGCACCCGCGTCGAGCCGCCCGGCCTGGAGATCCGCCCCGCTGCGACCGATCAGGAGCGGCGCGACTTCCTGCAGGTTTCGGCCGAGGCGTACTCGACCTACGGGGCGCCGCCCGCCTATGCCGAGGACGCTTTCTTCTCGCTCGAGAGCGTCTGCGCTCCCCATATCCAGGGCTTCGTCGGCTACGGCGATGGCCGGCCGGTCGCCGCCGCCGCGGTCTACGTCACCCACGGCGTGGCCGGCATCGGGTGGGTGGGAACGATCGAGAGCGCGCGGCGGCGCGGCTACGCCGAGGCCGTCACCTGGGCGGCCATCCGCGAGGGCTTCCGGCGCGGCGCCGCCTTCGCGAACCTGCAGGCCTCGGTGATGGGCCGCCCGATCTACGAGCGCATGGGCTTCCTCACCCTGACCGAGTACCGGGTGCTGGTCGGTCCCGTGTGATTGCGATTGCTCGCTCCGCTTCGCCTTCGGGGGGTCCCACGGTACGTGTACGTGTACTTGATGCGGATCTAGCTGCCCAGGTGGAGGAACAGCAACGGCAGCGTTCTGCCCTCGGGGGTGGAGGGGAGGCGCCCCGCCGGGCGGGCGCCCATTTTGCGGTAGAATCCCTCCGCGTTCGGATCCGACACGATGCGAAGGAGGTCGCCGCCCTTCGCCCGCGCGGTGTCCGTGGCATGTCGGAATAGTGCGCTTCCGATTCCCGTACCGATGTGGCGTGGATCGACCCACATGTGGTCGACCTCGAACTCGGAGCCGTCGTTGGAGAGGGCATAGAAGCCGACGATCTCGCCACGGCGGACGGCGCAATGGACCGCATGATCGCGGACGAAGTTGGGCGTCACCGTCAGGTCCGCCTTCCACAGGGCGATCCATGCCTCGGGATAGCTCCAGTGGCGCTTGGCCGCGTGGGCGATGCAGGTCAACTTCTCAGCGTCTCCCGGCAACGCTTCTCGGATCGTCAACGCGTGAGTGAGCACAGACGGCATCGAGGTTGTCTCTACCACTCGCTCGTCTCTGCGTGCTACGCTCGGCGCGCATTCGCCGCGACTCCAGCCCATCGACGTTGAAGGAGTGACTACACACATGACTGCCAAGAACCGACGAATGGCGCCCCGGAGCGAAGTGACGGGCCCGACTGTCCGGCGCCGGCTGTTCTCGACCCTGGTGCTGACGATCCTCTGCGGCTGCGGTGGCGGCAACTCGAATCGGGCGGACGTCGCTTTCGTCATCAACAAAAATTCCGGACAGATCGACGTGTGCCAGCTCATGGACGGTAGCGTCGACTTCACCAGCTGTGAGCTCGCATCGACGTCGACGCTCAGCCAACCGATCGACATGGTGATGAGCGGCCATTCCGTTCTGATCTCGGTAGAAGACGGAATCGAGAAATGCACCAGAAGCGGGAATCAGCTCGTTTCGTGCGGGCTGGCAATCGACGATGGCGGCTTCCCCGTGGGGCTCACCCTCGCCAACCAGATCCTGTTCGTCGCCGACTATTCGACCAAAGCGATAGCCAGCTACAGCACCGCAAATCTCGACCCCGTCGGAAGCAAATCCGTTCCCACCTCTCCGACGGACGTCGTGTTCGATCAAGGCTTTGGATACATCGTCACCCAGGATGCCGCGGGCAGTGTCGTTCTCGCGTGCAACTCGGATTTGGCCGATTGCGCGCCTGTCTACAACCCACCCGTTCGCGCCTTGCTCGCCATGACGATCTACAACGGCGTGGCCTTTCTGACGGACGCTAACGGCAACAACGTGATTTCGTGCGATGTGGGGGGTGACGGGAGCCTCTCGAGCTGCAGCGTTCAGGGGGACGCGACGATCTTCAACTATCCGTACGGGATCACGATTCGCAACGACGTGGCGTACATCCCCAACCGCGCCGAGGGCTCGATCACCGTCTGTGACGTGAGCGGCAAGGACCTGCTCGACTGCAACAAGGTTACGAACGATCTGTTCGACGGTCCGACGTGGGTCATTTTCGACTGACCTTCGACGCCGCGAGGAAACGAATCGCTTGGTTGGCGGGTGGGCTCGATCGAGGTGTTTCGACCGCTTCTCTCGTTCCGAGCACACCGCTCTCTTCGAACGCGCCCGTGGACGCGGTTCGGGCGAGCCGCGCAGCAATGGTGGTGCTCGATCGGGTGGCTCACTGGGACTGCGCTGCCTGGCCGCGGGGCGACCACTACACCCGATTTGCCCGCGCAGCGTTCAAGGGAAGTGGGAGCTCGAGGGCGACAACCGTAGGTTTCGCCCTCGAGGGGAGCGGGGGCGTCAGCCCCGCACCGACAAGTGGGGGCCACCTGCGGGGCGGCGGGGGGTCTGTTGCGATTGTGGATTCTCCATCGGAAACAAGAGGCCCCTCCGCTTCCCCCTTCGATCACAAGGAACCGGTCTGTTTCGTGCGGGGCTTCCGCCCCTGCGCCCCGCCGGGGAGGGAACCGCTCAGACGCCGCGGTTCTCTCCCCGAACCCCTCTCTCCGGTGGCTCCGCGCCGAGGCGAATCCGCTTCCCCGTTCAGCACCGGACCTGGCGGTCGGCGCGCGTAACGGGACCCGCCTCACTGCCTGAATCTACGCGCCACTGACGGGAGACGACTCCCTCCGCCTCGTACACAGCCTCACCACCGCGCCTCCTCTTGCCGATCTCGCTCTCCCGCCTCTTCGAAAGGTCGAGGCCTTGTAGTGTTTGATCTCTTTCCGTGCCCAACAGCCTAACAGCTCAGCAGCGCAACACCCTGCCTTTTCTCGAAAGGTCGAGGCCCCGGGTTTTGATTCCTTCCGAACCCAACAACCAACAACTCAACAACGTAACAACCTGCTCTTTGGCGCCTCTTCGAAAGGTCGAGGCCTTGGAGTTTTGATTTCTTCCTTTCGCTTCGCGATGAAGTGCTTCGATTGCGTGCGTGAGATGATCGATCGGCATGTTTCGACCGCTTGCCTCGTTCCGAGCACAACGATCTCTTCGAACGCGCGCGTGGACGCGGTTCGGGCAAGCCGCGCAGCAATGGTGGTGGTCGATCGGGTGGCTCACTGGGACTGCGCCGCCTGGCCGCGGGGCGACCACTACACCCTATTTGCCCGCGCAGCGTTCAAGGGAAGTGGGAGCTCGAGGGCGACAACCGTAGGTTTCGCCCTCGAGGGGAGCGGGGGCGTCAGACCCGCACGGAC
>CAVRIA010000002.1:0-69135 GCA_963721115.1 uncultured bacterium | reverse complement strand
ATGGCCATCGCTCGCCCGGAGAGGAAGGAAGGAATGCAACCACGAAGGACACGAAGAACACGAAGGCGGGAACGGAAGTGTTGGGGAAGCCGGGTCTCGAGCTCCCATGCCGCCGCCATCGGACATCAGTGGAAGCAGTGCCCCAGGCCGCGGTAGGTCTTGGCGCGGCCGGTGATGCGGCCGCCCTGCACGAGCAGGTACTCCTGGAAGCGCTCCGCGATCTCCCCCGCCTTGGCGGGCCGGAAGAACACCGGGTCGCCCGGCTGCAGCTTGCCGCGCAGAGCCGGCGGAACGAGGAGCGGCGTCTGCACCTCGCCGAAGCCCTCGCCGCGGGTCGGCTTCAGGCCCTCGGGCAGGAACGGCACGGGAGCCTTGTCCGCCTCGGTCGGACCGCTGGCGATGAAGCCGCCGCTCTGACAGGTGACGTGGTCCGGCTGCGAGCTGCGCGTCACCTGCAGGGCGAAGCAGAAGGCCGGCCCGGTTCTCGTTGCTGGCGTAGTAGTCGAACAGGTGCGACTGCAGGAAGCCCGAGCCCGCCGTGACCTCGGTCACCCACGCCTCCTCGCTGGTGGTGCGGATCGAGCCGGTGCCGCCGCCGTTGAAGAAGTCGAGCGCCACGCCGCGCTCGCGCAGCAGGTCCGCCACCGCCTTGCGCTTGGCGGCGACGTCGACCGTCGAGCGCCGCTTGACGAAGCGCTTCATCGGGTTGAGCAGCGGCGCGAACGGGTTGGCGTCGCCGAGCCCCGCCACCTGCGCCTCGTAGCCCATCACCCCGGCCAGGCGCAGCTCGGGCCTCTTCAATACCTCGTCGAGCAGGCGCCGGAAGCCATCCACGTCGCGCACCGGCGAGCGCTGCACGCCGACGTGCAGGCCGAATGGGCGCCACGACATGTCGAGGTCGATACACACGCGCAGCGGTGCCGCGCCCGCCGCCCTCTCATTCCAGAAGTCCGCCAGCATGCGCACGTGCGCCGGCTCGTCGACCATCAGCGTGACCGCGCGGCCCGCCGCGCTCATCTCGGCGGCGATCTCGAGGTCGCTGCGCTGCACCGTCGGATAGGCGATCAGCAGGTCGTCGAAGCCGTAGCCGGCCAGCACGCGCGCCTCCTCGCACGAGAAGCACATAAGGCCGCGGAAGTGCGGGCCGCCGACGTCGCGGATGCGCACCAGCAGGTCGGGCACGCGCACCGACTTCGCCGCCGGGCGGAGGTTCTTGCCGTGCTCGTGCGCGATGCGCGACAGGCGACGCGTGTTGTCGTCGAGGATGTCGAGGTCGACCACCATCAGCGGCAGCCGCTCGCCGCGCACCAGCTCGCGCAGCCGCTCGTAGTCCCAGCCCGCGGCGCTCAACGCGAGCCGCCCTTTCGCCCCTGCTTGGCCGCCTTGTTCGAGTAGCGCTCGAGCTTGAGGCCGGCGAGGGCGAAGCGCACGAACGAGCGCAGACCGTCGCCGAAGAGGTTCACGGTCAGGTTGGTGAAGAGGCGGTACTTCTCCTTGGTGTACGGGTACCAGTTCGCCTCGATCTTCGAGCTGTCCTTGTCGACCAGGACGGATTTCACATTGCAGAAGGCGTGCAGCCCGTGCTCGCCCTTGTAGCGGCCGAAGCCGCTGTTCTTGACGCCGCCGAAGGGCAGCGCCGGGTTGGCCTCCGTCGCCATCACGTTGTTGATCGACACGCCGCCCACCTCGAGGGCGCGCGCCACGCGCTTGGCGCGCTCCAGGTCCTTGCTCCACACGCTGGCGGTGAGGCCGTACTCGGAGTCGTTGGCGAGGCGGACGACCTCGTCCTCGCCGTCGAACGGGATGAGCGGGATCACCGGGCCGAACGTCTCCTCGCGCGCCAGCAGCATGTCGGGGGTGACGCCGTCGACCACGACCGGCGGCACCAGCCGCGAGACGCCGTCCCACTCGCGCCCCAGCACCTCGGCGCCCTTGGCGCGCGCGTCGTCCAGGTGGCGCGCCACGATCTTCACCTGGAAGTCGACGGTCATGGCGCCGAGGTCGGCGTCGCCGTCCGAGTCGATCCTCTGCTCGAGCCGGTTCACCTCCTCGACCAGCGCCTGCTTGAAGGCGGGATGGATCGAGCGCTGGACGTACAGGCGCTCGACCGACGTGCACGACTGGCCGGTGGTGGTGAGGGCGCCCCACGCCGCGCCGGCGGCGGCGCGGCGCAGGTCGACGTCGTCGAAGACGATCATCGCGTCCTTGCCGCCGAGCTCGAGCTCGACCGGGATGAGCAGCTCGGCCGCCTGCGCCAGGATCTTGCGCCCGGTGCGCGTGCTGCCGGTGAAGAAGATCTTGTCCGGCTTCTGCCCGACCAGGTCGGCCCCGACCGCGCCGTCGCCGTAGGCGACCCGCACCCAGTTCGGGGCGAACTGCGCCTCGGCCAGCAGGTCCTCGATCAGACCCTCCAGTGGCGTCCACTCCGACGGCTTGAAGACCACCGCGTTGCCCGCCGCGAAGGCGCAGGCGATGGGCACGATCGCCTGGTAGAAGGGGTAGTTCCACGGCGCGATGACCAGGATGACCCCGAGCGGCTCGTACCAGGTCCACGACGCCTTGCCCATCAGCGCCAGCGGGGTGTGCTGCTTGTGGTCCGCGAGCGCCTTGCGGCCGTGCTTCTCGAGCCAGGCGAAGTTGTCGAGCACGCCGAAGATCTCCGAGATCAGCGCGTCGGAGCGCGACTTGCCGGTGTCGCGCTGAATGCGGTCGATGATCTCCTCGCGGCGGCGCAGGATGACGCGCTTCAGGCTCGACAGGTGCGCCAGGCGCTCGTCCAGTCCGACCCGGCGCAGCGAGGCGAAGCCGGCGCGGGCGCTCTCGACGGCCCCCGGCTCGGCCGCCTCGGCGGGGGGCGGCAACGGCTTCACCGCGCCGTCTTCCGCCGCGCCGGGAGTCTCGACCACCTTGGCGTCCCAGTGCAGGACCGGGAAGACGGCGGCGCCCTCGCCGACGTCCGAGTAGTAGAGCGTCATCACCACGCCCTTGACGCCGAGGTTGACCAGGCGCGCGGCGGCGGCGACCGGCCCGGGCAGCGACTCGTGGCGGTCGCTGAGCCGGAACAGGCCGCGCACCGCGAAGCGCGGCAGGTAGCGGAAGAGCGAGAGCAGGAAGAGCACGCCGCTGCGGTCGCCCTCGTACATGTGGGCGAGCATGCGGTCGGCCTGCTCGGCGCAGCGCGACTTGGAGAACGACGGCAGCTCGCCGTCGCCGGGGATCAGCACGTCGCCGATCTTCAGCAGTCCGGCGTACTGGGTGGCGTTGAGAAGCTGCGGCTTCATGCGGCGTCCTTCGCGATGCGGTCCGCCCCCAGGAGGGACAGCGCCATGATGGTGAACGACGGGTTGATGCCGGGGGCGTTGGGAAAGATGCTCGAGTCGGCGGTGTAGATGTTCTTGAACCCGTGCAGGCGGAAGTCCGGCGAGGTGACCGAGCGCTTCGGGTCGGTTCCCATGTTGCAGCCGCCCATCAGGTGCAGGCCGATGGCGACGTTGCCCTCGATGATCTCCTTCACGCCGGTGGAGTGGAAGATGTTGTGGATCGCCTGCCGGCCGCGGTCGCGGCGCCGGCAGTCCTCGTCGTTGAGGCGCTTCTCGATCACCGGCTGGCCGCCGGAGCCGACCCGGATGCGCCCCGGGTTGGTGTCGCGCACCGCCACCTCGATGCAGGCCAGGTGGGTGATGCGCTTCATGCGCTCCTGGTGCCAGCGGCCGAAGCCCGGCACCAGCATGGCGATGCCCACCGGCGGGGCGAAGACGTTCTCCAGCTTGAAGCCGCCGCGGCGGAAGGTCGGGTCGTTCGACTTGTACGACTGCAGCGGGCCGCGGTGGGCGTTGACCGGCTCGTCGTAGAGGCCGAGGAGCATGTACTGCGGGTGGGTGTAGAAGTTGTGCCCCAGGGCCGGCAGGCGCTTGTCGAAGCCGGAGGCGAGGAGCAGGCGCGAGTTGCCGATGGCGCCCGCCGCCAGCACCAGGATGCGGCCGCGGTAGGTGGCGGTGGCGCCGTCGGCGCCGACGCCGGTGACCGCCACCGCACTCGTCGGAGTGCTCGACGCGCTTGGCCTCGAACTCGGGGATCACCTCCAGGCCCGCTTCCCGGGCTTCCTTCAGGACGGTGACCGGCGTGCTCTGCTTGCTGTCGATGCGGCAGCCCATCAGGCACTCGATGCAGCAGTTGCCGTCCTGGAAGCGGCAGTCGCCCTGGGCGCGCGTCAGCGGCGCGCAGCGGTAGCCGTTGTTGGCGAAGCCGCGCCGGAAGATCTCGGCGTTGCCGTTGCGGTACTCCTCCGGGACGGTGCGGATCTGCAGCTTCTTCGCCGCCGCGTCGTACCAGGGGTCGAGGTCGCGGCGGTTGAGAAAGCCGACGCCCGAGGCCTCCTGCCAGGCGTCGAAGGCGCTGTCGTCGAAGCGGTCGAGCAGCGCCTGGTTGACGATCGACCCGCCGCCGACCGCCTTCGGCCGCAGCAGGCCGATGCTGGCGTCCTTGTTGAGCTCGATGCCGCCGCCCCAGTAGAGCTGCGAGTTGGCGTCGAGCTCGTTGCGCGGGTAGGTGTCGCGCGTGAACGACTTCCCCGCCTCCAGGGCTAGGCACTTCATTCCCGCCTGCGATAAGGTGCTCGCCACGAACGATCCGGAGATCCCCGCGCCGACGATCAGCGCGTCATAAGTCGACTGGCTCATGTCATCTTTCCCCTCATTGGAGCTGGCCGGCCCCGGTGGCCCGACCTTGTGCAAAGCGGGAATCTACAATCAAGAAGGAGCGAGAGGAAACATGCTGGCGATTCGAGGGACGGAAGAAGGGCCGGCCGTGGGCCGGAAGGGGTTGGAAAGCAGCGAAAAGCCGCGCGTCCGGGGACGCCGCCTCGCCTGGGGCGCGGCGCTGTGCGCGATCCTGGTGGCGGGCAGCGCCGCGGCGGAGAGCGTGACGATAGAGCCGTCGAAGGACAACACGATCTATTCGAGAGGAGCCCTCAGCAACGGGGCGGGGCAGCATTTGTTTGTTGGCCGCAACACCCTGCTCGGCGACTAGTCCACCGCCGCGCTCTTCTCGCCTTCGACATCGCCGGATCGGTTCCGGCTGGCGCGACGATCGACAGTGCGTCCTTGACCCTCTACGTGTCCAAGACTATCCGCCGGGCCGACCCAGGTGACGCTGCATCGCCTCACGCGCGATTGGGGCGAGGGTGCATCGGATGCAGCCACGGTAGCCCGGAGGAAGGCAAAGGAGCGCCCGCTGAGTCCGGTGATGCCACCTGGACGTTTGCCATGTTCGACACCGAACAGTGGTCGATTCCCGGCGGAGACTTCGTCGCCGACGCGAGCGCGACGCAGACGGTGAGCGGCCCAGGCTTCCCTGCGCCCACTCCCTACACCTGGAGCTCCGCTGCGATGGTCGCCGATGTGCAGTCCTGGCTCGACGCACCAGGCTCGAACTTCGGCTGGATCATGATCGGTGACGAGTCAACGGCAACGACGGCCAAGCACTTCTACAGCCGCGGAGACACGACCCTCCCCACCCTACGCCCGATGCTGACCATCGAGTTCAGTGGCGGAACGGCACCGACGCCCACGCCCACGCCGTTGGTTTCCAGCTGCGTCGGCGACTGCAACGGCGACGGCGAGGTGGCGATCAACGAGCTGATCACGGGCGTGAACATCGCGCTCGGCAGCCTGCCGCTCGACCGCTGCCCGTCCTTCGACATCAACGAAGACGGCGAGATCGAAATCAACGAGCTGATCACCGGCGTGAACAACGCCCTCGCCGGCTGCCCTTGAGCGCGTGTTTCGACTCACCACTGCCGCGGAGGCGGCTGCGGCAAGCGTTTCAGCACCAAGAATTCGACTTGCGCCTGCGCGGAGGTCTGGCTCATACTGCTGACGCGAAAGGTGCTGGCGAGATGAAGGTCGACTGGCGAAGGCACTTGACGTCGCGACCGGACATATGCGGCGGCCAAATGTGTGCAAAAGGAACGCGCATACCGGTTGCGGTCATTCTCGACTCGCTTGCCGAGGATGCTTCAAGGGCAGCCATCCTGCGCTCCTACCCGACGCTGAGACCGATACACATTCGCGCAGCCATTTCCTACGCCGCAGATCTCGCGCGCGAAGAAGAGTTGACACCGCTTCTCGACCATGCGCCTCAAGCTCGACGAGAATCTTCCGGCCGAACTGCTTGAGGACCTTCGCGCGCTCGTCACGACGTCGATTCAGTCGTCGCCGAAGGACTGGCAGGCCAGCCGGATGCGGCAGTGGCCAACGCATAATAATGGGACGCCGGCCACGTCCACTCACGCTCGACGAGGGTCTACCCTCTCAGCACCCGCGTACGGGAAAGGTTCCCCGCGGCCCTCTCGAAAGTGAGTACCCGATCGACTTCGTGGGCCGCGTATCCAGCGTGAATCATGCGATCCACCAAGCCCGGTTTGGCGCTCGCCAGGCCCGCCGTCTTCAAAACTTCGGCGGCGCACCCTGCGGAAGAGACCTCACCCGAATCGAACAGCGCGTGGAGCTGGTCCAACGCCAGCGCCTTCGGAACGCCGTAGTGATGCTGCAGGGCAAAGTACGTCTCGCTCACGACCAGATCGGACGCCACCGCGTCGTCGCCCGCGGAGCGCGCTTCGGTGATCGACTTCCAGGCCCGTTCCGCCTGAGCCTTCGGTTCCCCGATCAGAAGCCGGAGCATCACCGAGGTATCGAGCCCGACCTTCAAACGTCCTCGCCGGCTGCCGCATCCCGGGCACGCCCGCGGGCGATGCTGTCGCGAATCGTCTCCATGTCGTGGCGACCGCGCGCGTTCTTCGCGTAACTCCGCAGGGCGCCCAACCACGGCGGCTTCTTCGTGCTGCGAGCCCGCGTGCCGCGCTGTGACTCCTCTTCCGGCTCTTCGATCCACTTGCGGAACAACTGCACCGTGACGTCCCGCACCGGCCGCCCCTCCAGGGCGCTCTTGGCCTTCACCTTGCGGTAGAGCTCGTCCGGGATGTCGACCGTCGCCTTCACGAAGCCAGCAAACCGTATTCCTGTATTTCTGTCAACCACCGGAGACTCATCGGACCGCGCCCGGCGCTCAGGCGAAGGACGCCGGAGGACGGGGCCGCGCGGCTTCGAGATGCGTCAACTTCCTCCGTACCCAGGGCCCGGCCACCGTCCGCGGCGGCAACTCGCTACGGCCTTCTCTCCCGAGTCTCGACAGCTCTGTCGTCATTTGTCATGATAAATGACGATGTCGCCGGCGGACCAGCCAGTCGTCGAACGGAGTCTCGACCTGGCCGGTCTGGTGCGCCGGAAGTCGCATTTCCTGTTCGGAGCGCGCCAGACTGGCAAGACCTTTCTCATCCGGCAGAGCCTTCCCGGGGCGCGTTACTACGACCTGCTCGACACCTCGATCTACCTGGCTCTGAGTCGCGATCCCTCGCGGCTCGCGCAGGAGATCCGGCCTTCCGACCGCCTCGTGGTCATCGATGAGATTCAGCGCCTGCCGGAGCTGCTGAACGAGGTGCATCGCCTGATCGAGGGCAAGCGGGTGAACTTTCTGCTCACCGGTTCGAGCGCCCGCAAGCTGCGCAGAGGCGGCGTCAATCTGCTCGGCGGTCGCGCCCGCACGAAATACCTCCATCCGCTCACCTCGCACGAGCTCGGGAAGCGCTACGAGATCGAACGCGCGGTGCGGCACGGACTCCTGCCGTCGATCTACTTCTCCGCTGAGCCGCGCGCCGACCTCGAAGCCTACGCCGGCACCTACCTGCAGCAGGAGATCGTCGCCGAAGGCGCCACCCGCAACGTCCCCGCCTTCAGCCGCTTTCTCGAAGTCGCCGCCTTTTGCAACGGCACGATCGTCAACTTCACCAAGCTCGCGAGCGACGCGCAGGTGCCGCGCACGACCGTCTACGAGTACTTCGAGATCCTGAAGGACACCCTGGTGCTGCACGAGCTTGGCGCCTGGCGCAAGTCGAAGCGCCGCAAGCCGATCAGCTCGTCGAAGTACTACTTCTTCGACGTCGGTGTCGTCGCCGCCCTGCAGGGCCGCGAGTTCCGGCCGCGCACTCCGGAGTACGGCGAGGCCCTGGAAACCTGCCTGATGCACGAGCTGGTGTGCTACCGGGACTACGTGTCGGGCGAGCCGCTCTCCTACTGGCGCTCGACGTCGGGCTTCGAGGTCGACTTCCTCATCGGCGACCACACTGCGATCGAGCTCAAGGCCGCCGCCAACGTATCGGAGCGCGACCTGAAATCGCTGACCGCCCTGGCCGAAGAGCGCCGCTTCAAGCACCTGCTGTGTGTCAGCCTGGAGCCGCGACCGCGCCGCGTCGGCGCCGTCGACGTCCTCCCGTGGCGGGAGTTCCTCGGCCGCCTCTGGAGCGGAGAGTTTCGCTGAGCGACATCGGGATGGTGCGCACCCCTTGGCTGCGAATCCGGGGCCGGATCAGTCTTTCAGACTCGGGCAAGTAGGGACGACATTCTCTCGGCTTCCTTGGCGTAAGGCCTTTGTCGCGAACAAGAAGGCCGCCCGCCGGCCAAAGGATCTCCTGGGCATCGAGCTGCTGCGAGAGATCGAACCGCCCCGACGTGCGAGGAAATCGGGTAAGAGGAGGAAGGAATAGAGTGCGCGTTCTCGCGGCGCTCCTACACCCCGAACACGCTGCCGCTGCCCGGCACGAACCGATACTTCTCGCGCAGCTCCGCGGTCAGGCGTATTCCGAGCCCCGGGGCCGTCGGCGGTCGAACGTGCCCGTCGCGAACCGAGAGGGGCTCGACGAACAGCTCGGACTCGAGCGGGTTTCCGAGCACGGGTTGCTCGACCCAGATGCAGTTCGGCGTGGCCAGGGCCAAGTGGATGTTGGCCGCCAGCGTCGGCGCCGAGCCCCAAATGTGCATCGCGACCGGAAGGCTCCGCGCCGCGGCGGCTTGGCAGGCCCGGCGCGCCTCGCCGATCCCGCCGATGATCGTCGCGTCGGGCTGCGCCAGATCGAAGGCGCCGGCGCGCAGCCACTGCTCGAACTGCGCCGCCGTGGTGATCCCCTCTCCCCCCGAGATGGGCGTCGAGGTCGCTCGCCTCAGCTCGGCGTAGGGCTGCGGATCGAAAGGCGGCAGCATCTCCTCCGCCCACGCCAGGTCGAACGGCTCGAGCATGCGCAGCATGCGCGCGGCGTCCTTCACCGACCAGGGCCGCGGGTTGTAGCTCTGGACGGCGTCGATGGCGAGAGCCCGGTCGGGACCGAGCGCCTCGCGCACGGCCGCCACGCGCTCGACCTCCACCTCCGGCTGGTAGCGGAAGAAGTTGACGCGCATCTTGAAGCCGCGCAGCCCCCGCCCTCCGGCGTCCTTCGCCTGAGCGACCAGCTCGGGGATGCTCATCGTGAAGGGGCCGCCGCTGCCGTACAGCGGCAGCTCGTCGTGCACCGCGCCTCCGAGCAGCGCGTGGACGGGCACGCCGCGCGCCTGCCCGGCGATGTCCCAGAGGGCGTTCTCGATCCCGCTCAGGACCATCACCGTGAGACCGGTGCGTCCGTAATAGCTCGTCGCCCGGTACGCCACGCGGTAAACCGCTTCCGGGCTGGTCGGGTCCTGCCCCAAGACGAGAGGTTTGAACAGCTCGACGATCGACGCGGCGATCTCGGGCACATAGACGCCGGCGTACGTCTCCCCGACTCCGGTGATTCCGGCGTCGGTCTCCACCTCGACGAAGCAGGCGCTGCGCCGTCCCTCCAACCCACTGCCGTACGGGTGCGTCAACAACGCGGGACGGACATCGGTGATTCTCATCGTCACTCCTCCCGAGCACAGGCCCTTTCCATTCGTGTGATCTGACAGAAAAGGTTCACCACGAAGTCGCCATGGGCTTCGCACGCCCCAAGATACATGAAACAGGCGACCACGAAGGACAGCCAGCTGCGCCACCCGGGCCGCCTCCTCGCCCGCCCCGAGCACGCCGTCACCGCCGCCGGCAGCTCACACGTTCAAGGAGATTTCGATCCAACGGCTGCGCAGCGATCCGCATCGCTACGCCGGGATCATCTTCGACGAGGAGTTTGTGTTCACACGCATCTGGTGGAGCCACGACCGAAAACGTCCGGGTCAACCATCGCTCGACCTGCCGACGCACTTTGCCGCGCGCTGTGTCGCTTCGCCCGCCTACGTCGTGCGCATCGAGTTTCCGCCCGCCGCCGACCCGATCTTCGAGCCGATGCGCGATGGCACCAACGTCCGGTTGCGCGTCCGCTTCCTGCGGCTCCATCCGGCGAATCGCTCACCAGTGTTTGCGTTCGAACGGCTCTTGCCCAGGGCCGCGCCTGCCACGGATCTGGACTACCTGCGTCGCTAGCAATCCGGACCACCGTGCGCGCCAGCGTATCTACATGGGCGAATCGATCCCATTCGCGAGTGGGCGGAACGGTCGCGACGAAGGCCACGCCTGACTCCGACGCCCAGACGCATGTGACCGGCTACAAGATGTCGCGACCAAGTCGGTCACGACGATGATAGGGAGGCCGGTTTTTGGACCGGTACAGGAATGAAGACGCGTGAACACCTCGCACGGGCGAGCATCTTCGATATCGTTGGTACTCAACGAAAAGCCCCGTAAACACTCGATCTTTCCGGGACGCACGCCGCCGCGTCGTGATGTCAGCGGGGCTCGACCCGAACCGGCAGGTGCGCGTACCCCTTGACGAAGTTCGAGCGAACCCGAACGGGCTTCCCGACGACCTCGACGCGATGGAAGCGGGCCAAGATCTCCTCCCACAACACGCGCAGCTGCATCTCGGCGATGCGGCTTCCCATGCAGAAGTGGACGCCTCGGCCGAAGGCGAGATGATCGTGCGCGTTCTCACGATCGATGAGGAAGTCGTTCGGCCGATCGAAAATGTCCTCGTCCCGGTTGGCGGACACGTACCACATGACGACCTTGTCGCCTTTTGCGATCCGCTTGCCGGCAAGCTCTGTATCGACGGTCGCGGTCCGGCGCATGTGCGCCAGCGGCGTCTGCCAGCGGATGATCTCGCTCACCATGTTGGGCAGGAGATGCGGCTGCTCGCGAAGCTTGGCGTATTTATCGGGGTTCTCGTTCAACGCCAGGACACCACCGGAGATGGAATTCCTTGTCGTGTCGTTTCCGCCCACGATCAGCAAGACGAGGGTTCCGAGATACTCCATGGGATCGAGCCCGCGCGTCGCCTCCGCGTTGGCTAAGGCCGTCACGAAGTCGAGCCGTCCGCTGGGCGCCGCACCCTGGCGCTCCTTCCAGAGCCGCGTGAACATGTCGAGACATTCCATCAGCGCCGCCTTGCGCTCCTCCTCCGTGACGCCCGTGGCGCCAACTTGCTGAGGGCTGGCGGTTGCCATGTCCGACCAGAACGTGAGCTTGCGACGCTCCGCGTACGGGAAATCGAAAAGGGTGGCCAGCATTCCTGTGGTGACCTCGATCGACACGCGGTCGACCCAGTCGAAGGTCTCCCCCACGGGAAGCTCGTCGAGGATCTCGCCGATCCGTTCCCGAACCAGTGGCTCGAGGTAGACGATGTTTCGCGGCGCCGCGACCGGTTGTACGACCTTGCGGTGGGCGTCGTGCCTGGGGCCGTCCATGGTGATGAAGCCGGCTTCGAGCGGGAAGTTCGGATCCGGATCCCCCACCACGATGCTGCGCGCCGAGGAGAAGATCTCAGGGTGCTTCTCCACGTGGATGACGTCGTCGTACTTCGTGACGGACCAGTAGGGACCAAAGTCGCTCTGTGCGCAGTAATGGACGGGATCTTCTTTGCGAAGGCGTTCGAAGTATCCCCAGAGCGTGTCTGTCTCGTAGAGCTCCGAGTCGGATACGTCGATCCGATCGAGCGGGATCGAATACGGGTCCGCACCTGCTTGCCCTTTGGATGGAAGAACAGTCACATCAGTCATGGCTTCTCCTCACCCCGATAGTGTGCTCGGGATTGGTCATCGTTACAATGTGCGCAGCGCCGTCCGCAGCCGAAAGAGGAAGTGGCGCCCGGCTCCGGTGAGCGCGACGCTGCGCGTGGCGCGATTGAAGAGGCTGGCGCCGAGCCGATCCTCGAGTCCGCGGACGGTTTCATCATCTTCTCCAACCCCGATGCGCTCGAGGCGGCGACCAAAGCAGGCCGGCGGGCCATCGCCGCCGTGAAGGATCCCGAGGTGAGGCGGAGGCTCACACCGGTCGCGAGGACGCGGGGATCGTCGAGCTCATAGGCGCGCCGAAGTCGAGCTGACCTCGCCACACAATCGCGTTTGGAGTGTCTCAGGTGCATTCATGGTTCTCGATGCATCGGTTCAGGGCGCGTCCGGGCTCCCAGCGCGTCTGCGAGCGCGGCACGTACCCGCTCGGGATCGGTGCGCCGCTGGTAGTTCTCGGCCTGGTCGATCCAGCGAACGATGCCGTTGGCATCGCTGAGGACTGTCGTTGGAATCGGCAGGGCAGGGGCGCCACCGGGGATACCGGAGTGGAAGCCCTGGTTGCGAACACCGAGCGTGTCGATAACCTCGGCTTGACGGTCCGACAACATGACGGCCTGCAGGCCGTGCTTCGCCTTTCCCTTTCGAATCTGTTCGGGAGTGTCGGTGCACACGGTGACGATCTTGACTCCGAGCGCATCCAGCTCCGGTCTGAGCTCTTCCCATCGCCGCAACTCGGCGACACAGTACGGTCACCAGTGGCCGCGAAAGAATTTCAGCAGGAGCGGGTTACCGATGAGAGACGCGATCTCGAACGGCTCTCCGTTCTCGTCGGGGGCCGTAAATTCGGGCACCGGCTGCCCGAGCTGGAACTGCCCAGTGCCGCCCTTTTGCTCGCTGACCGCGACGGTCAGAAGCAGGAAGCAGCCAATGAGGATTGCGATCCCGGCCGGTATTCCTCCGACCCATCCGGCGCCCTCGACGAATGCGATGATGCCTATGCTTGTGGCCGCGACCATCGCGGCAACGAAGCCGCCGCGATTCTCCGGCAAATTAACCGCATAGGCGCGGCGAAACCAGATCGCCCCCGTTCCGAGCGCGATGGCGAATGCCACCCATCCAAGCAGAAAGCCGTTCATCTCTTGGCCGTTTACACCTTCTTGCCCCGCCCACATCAACGCCCACCCTCATGAGGGCCGAGACGTCGACATTCGCTCTCAGCTCCGCCTTGCTGTAGTCGGGGCACTGCAGTGTAGTTTTTGCGGGCGCTGTGCGGATACGCAACCGGTGTTATTTAGCGCTTGACTAGGAGCATGGTAGCGGCATCCTCGACCGGAGAGCCGATGATCCATCGGCCCGTATTGAAAAGGCTCAGGCGAGCGATGGACGAGATCGAACTGAGAGTCCGGACCGAGACGAATCGCCTTCTCAAAGTTCGAACTGGTGTCGTTGCGACGGTGGTCCTGTTGGGAATCATCGCCGGGAACACGCTCGACTTGTTGCTTGGCCGTTTGATCGAGCACCCATATCGACTGCTCATCAACGTGGTCGGATTGACCGCTATGGTCAGTGCGGTCATTCTCAGCCGTAGCTCGCGTCTCACAATTCCCTCCCGCATGCTTGCCGTCGCGACGTCCTTTGCTTTCTGCGTCTTCATGCTGGCGATGTCGGTCGATGCCGGCCCTGATGCGGCGAAGGTCGTCGTCGTAGCCTACACAGTGATGAACCTCGGCGCTGCGACGCTGCTCCCATGGGGCGTATGGAATCAGCTACTCCTCGTCGGGATGGTCGTCGTTTCGATCCACGCCAGCTACTACTTGCTCGGCGAGCCCGTGTTCTTGGATCCTTACGTGTACGTTGCGACCTTCTCCGGCTTGGGCCTTTCACTCTTCATTGCACATTCCCTCGAACGCACGCGCCTGCTGCTGGCCCGGCAACGCCACGAACTCGCCAAACAGAAGGATCTGGCGGAAGAGCAGAGGCTCATCGCGGAAGAGCAGAGGGGTATGGCAGAGGACCAGAAGGAGAAGGCGGAAGCCCTCGCGCAAGATCTCGATGCCTACGCGCAAGCTGTTGCGCACGACCTCAAGAACCCGATCCAAGTCATCGCCGGATACACGGACCTCCTGGAAGACAAGCTTAGGAACGAGTTGGACGATGAGGCACGCGAATATTTGAGACGTACCGCCAGCGGCTGCGGCAAGATGACCCAGATCATCGACTCGTTGCTCCTGCTGGCGAGCGTGCGAAAGCGGAAACATATACCCACCGAGCCACTCGACATGGCTGCGGTAGTGGCGGAGGCTCGTCAGCGTTTGTCGAGTATGATCCGCGACTCCGGTGCCCGGCTGCGAGAGCCGGAGAAGTGGCCGACCGCCCGGGGGCACGCCCCGTGGGTGGAAGAGATCTGGGCGAACTACATCAGCAACGCGATCAAGTACGGTGGCGATCCGCCACGGCTCGAACTAGGCGCCGAGTCGAATGGCAACGGCAAGGTCTACTTCTGGGTGCGCGACAACGGTGCGGGATTAAAGGACGACCAGGTCGGACGTCTGTTCGAAGAATTCACCCGACTTGCCGAGACGAACACCGAAGGGCACGGCCTCGGCCTTTCGATTGTAAGACGCATCGTCGAGCGGCTTGGTGGCGAGGTGAGCGTCAGCAGCACGGCCGGAGAAGGGAGCACCTTCGGCTTCACGCTTCCTCGCTGACGCTCGGCCCTGCCCGCCGGACGTCGAGGTCTTGATGCACGCTGGCAGGCTCCTGGGTCGATGGTCGATCGGCAGCGGCCCAAAGCAAGCCAGCTGCGCCACCCGGTGCCAAGTTCATTACGAACGTCGTGTCGTCCCCGTTGGAAAAATGGATCACAGGTGTGGACCGTTTTGTGGTGCAGGCCTCCGGCCTGCATAGCGGTCCGGCGGACCGCTGACCTCCCCGACCCCAAACCCCCGTGCAGGCGGGACGCCCGCACCACAACAGCACTCGGATGAGGTGGGGGGATCGGAAGAGGCCGTTAGCCGGCCCGCGCCTTGCAGATTGAATATCAGACAAGCCGAGGTCGAGAGCTTGGGTTGCCGGGGCAACCGTCACCTGGCCGTGCTTGTAATTCGGCGCACGCAGTTCATAATTGCAAGGATGCTGATCGCTCGATTCCATGCCGAACAGGCGGTCGCAAGCGCGCTCGAGGCGTTCCCCGTGGTCGCCCTCTTGGGTCCGCGTCAGGTCGGAAAGACGACGCTCGCGTTGGAGGTCACGGCGAAGCTGGGGGGCGGTACCGTCTACCTGGATCTGGAGCGCGACTCCGACAGGGCCAAGCTCGAGGAGGCGGAGCTCTATCTCGAGTCACACCGCGACGAGCTGGTGGTCGTCGACGAGGTGCAGCGCCGGGCCGAAATCTTTCCGCTGCTCCGCAGCCTCGTCGACGAGCGGATACGCAAGGGGAAGAAGGCGGGACACTTCTTGGTGCTCGGATCCGCGTCTCGCGACCTGCTGCGACAGTCTTCCGAATCGCTCGCCGGCCGGATCGCCTATCTCGAGCTGACGCCCTTTGCGGTCGCCGAGCTGATCGAAGCGCAGGTCGACTTCGACCCCGATCGACTCTGGCTGCGCGGCGGCTTTCCGCCCAGCTACCTGGCTGGTGACGACGGCGCCAGCTGGACCTGGCGGAGCAACTTCATCACGACCTACCTGGAACGCGACATTCCGCAGCTTGGACCGCGACTTCCGGCCGAGCAGATGCGGCGCTTCTGGACGATGCTGGCGCTCGGGCAGGGCGACCAGCTCAACGCGGCGCGGATCGCGGCAAGCCTCGGCGTGTCGGGCCACACGGTGAAGCACTACCTCGACGTCCTCACCGACCTCTACATGGTGAGACAGCTCCGACCGTGGTCGGGCAACACGACGAAGCGCCTGGTGAAAACGCCGAAGCTGTACGTCCGCGACTCCGGCCTGCTCCACCGCCTCGCCAACGTTCCCGATGCCGAGACCCTGCTCGGCCATCCGATCTGCGGCGACTCATGGGAAGGGTTCGTCATCGAGAATCTGCTCGGCAGAATGCCGGACTCGTGGCAGGCATCGTACTACCGGACGAGCGCGCAGGCGGAGATCGACCTCGTTCTCGAGGGGCCGCGGAAGGTCGTCGCCGTCGAGGTGAAGCGCACGGCGGCGCCCAAGGTGGAGAAAGGATTCCGCCTCGGTTGCGAAGACATCGGCGCCCAGGGACGGTTCTACGTCGTGCCGCGCGCCGGCCGGTATCCGATCGGACACGGCACCGAAGCGATCGGGCTGGTGGATCTGATCCGCTGGCTCGACAACGAGTGGAAGGCGGGCCCTTCTTCCATGGTCGTAGGCGAAGGCAAAGGCTCCGGCCGAGGCTGAGCATCGATACAAAAAGACCGCGCTGGGCGCGCACCACCCTTAGCCTGAGCCGTAGCCTTAGCCTCAGCCTGTTCCGAAAGTCCCTGAGTTTTCCAGTTCGGATGATCCGGCGCCGCCGGGGGCGTTGCCGACCAACAGCTCAACAACGCAACAACCTGCAGTTCTCCCTTTACCCCACCCCCCCGCCCGTCCCCATCTTGTCCAGATCGGCGACCAGCGAAGGTTCCCCCGTCGTTGAGAAGGACGACCACCTGATCGCGATCGCTCAGGCTACCTTCGCCGCGGGTTGCCTGCGCGCGCACTTTCACAAAATCTCGCGCTGTGTCAGGTTCGCTTGCGCCTCTTGGACATCGAGCTGCTCCGAGAGATCGACCCACCTGAACGCGCCTGGAAATCCGACAAGGGGAGCAAAGAATAGAACGATTGAATGGGGGTCTTCACAACGATGAGGAGGGGACGATGAGACAGATTGGAAGTAGTATCACGCGCTTTGCGATGGTGGGTGGCTTGCTCGGTTTGCTGGTGGCCGGCTGCGGCGACGGAAACGGCAAAGCGGACGCCAGCGACGAGACTCCGCAGTTCGACTATGCGGGGGATGCCGGACCCGGCTTCTGGGGCGAGCTGACACCGCAGTGGGAGGATTGCTCGACGGATACGCGGCAGTCGCCGATCGACATCTCGGACGCGACGGTCGACCCCGATCTCGAGCCGCTCGCGCTCGATCTGCACGGGACGCCGCTGAAGATCTTCAACAACGGGCACACGATCGAGCAGGTGTACGAGGGGGGAAGCACGCTCACCTTCGAGGGTGTCACGTACGGTCTGCGGCAATTCCATTTCCACACGCTCGCGGAGCACACGGTCGATGGGCAGCGGGGCGTGATGGAGGTTCACGCGGTCTTTCGGAACGACGAGTCGGGCAATGTCGCCGTGATCGGAATGCTCTACGAGATCGGGGCAGAGAACGATTTTCTGGCCCTCTTCGACAATCGTTTGCCGGTGAAAAAGGGCGACGAGATCAACGACGGAGCGACGGAGATCGACCTCTCCGAAGGGCTGACCAACACCGCCGGGTACTACACGTACGCCGGGTCGCTGACGACGCCCCCCTGCGCTCCCATCGTCACATTTATCGTGCTGAAGGAGCCAGCCCAGCTCTCCGCCGATCAGTTCAAGGCGTTCCGCGACATCCTGGGCAATAACTTTCGCCCACTGCAGGCGCGCAACGGGCGGACCATTCGCGTCACTTCCTGATCGGCGGAGAGAGCGGTCTCATCCGGCAGGGCCCGCCCGGCGCTCATGGGGAGGGGAAGAAGCGTTCTTCTCTGGGTCGCCGGGGCGTTGTTGCTCGGCGCTCCGGCGAGCGGGCGCGAGAGCCTCCTCGTCGGGGCCACGGCTCTCGCGGCCGGCGGAGCCGAGGAGATGCGGCTCGGCTTCGACGACGCGGCCCAGTGGGCGCAATGGCGAGAGGTGCGCTTCCCAGGCAAGAAGGTGACGCGATACTCGTTCGACCCCGCAGGGCGGACGGTCTGCGCTCGGGCCGACGGCTCCGCCTCGGGGATGATCCGTGCGTTTCCCGGCTCGCTTGCGCAGCACCCCGTACTGAGCTGGGAATGGCGGGTCGAGGGAGTGCTGCAGAAGGGAGACGCCCATCGCAAGCAGGGCGACGACTACCCGGCACGCGTCTACGTGAACTTCGAACCGGACCGGCAGCTGAGCTGGTGGGAGCGCACGCGCAGCCGCCTTCTCGAGATTTTCTACGGTCAGGAGATTCCCGGGACTGCCCTGAGCTTCATCTGGGCGAATCGCGCCGCGCCGGGCGCGATCCTGCCCAACCCCTACACCGAGCGCACGCGGATGATCGTGCTGCAGAGCGGAGAAGAGAAGGCCGGTCAGTGGATTCGCGAGCAGGTCGCGATCCCGGAATGGTACCGCCGCGCCTTCGGCACCGATCCCCCGCCGGTGCATTCGGTCGCCATCATGACCGATGCCGACGACACCGGCGAGACAGCCGCCGCCTGCTACCGCAACATCCGACTACTCAGGTGAGCACCAGGAGCAACAGCCCGAAGGCGATCCGGTACCAGCCGAAGGGGCGGAAGTCGTGGCTCTGCACGTAGCGCAGGAAGGCGCGGATGACGAGGAGCGCGGAGGCGAAGGCGGCGAGGAAGCCGACGGTGAAGGGCACGATGTCGCCGGAGCCGAGATCCGACAGGCTCTTCAGGAGACTGAACAGGCTCGCGGCGGTGATCGTGGGCAGGGCGAGGTAGAAGGAGAACTGCGTCGCGGCAGGGCGGCTCATGCCGGCGAGCAGGCCTCCCATGATCGTCGCGGCGGCGCGCGAAACCCCTGGGAACAGAGAGGTGATCTGCGCCAGGCCGACCCAGACGGCGTCGCTCCAGCGCATGTTCTCCATCTCCTGTACGGCGGGACGCCACTGCCGGCGTTCGATGAGGAGGATGACGATGCCGCCGCCGACGAGCGCCGCGGCCACCGAGCGCACACTGAAGAGGTTCTCCTCGATCCAGTGGTGGAAGAGCAGGCCGACGAAGGCGGCGGGGAGGAAGGCGACGAACACCTTGGCGACCAGGCTGCGCGCCCGGCTCTCGGCGGGCAGGTCGCGCGCCAGATCCAGGAGAGACTCGCGGTAGTGCCAGAACACCGCCAGGATGGCGCCGAGCTGGATGAAGATCTCGAAGGTCGCGCGCGACGCCTGCGGGTATCCGATCCAGTCCGAGGCGACGATCAGGTGACCGGTCGACGAGATCGGCAGGAACTCGGTGACGCCCTCGACGACACCGAGAACGAGAGCTTTGAGCCAGAGAGGCATGGGCGGCTCCATGCCAGGAGAAGGCGGACAAATCCAGCCCGCGGATCGGCGCGGAGATGAGCGCCGCAGCGGAGATACGCGCGCCTCGAAGAACCCGGTCCGGCCCGAGACGATCCCTCGAGGGCCCGTCAGCGCCGGTCGCGCTTCGACGACAGCAGGTCGGCGAGGGTGCCGAGGCTACGGTGCTCGTTCACGCGGCCGAGGGCCTCCTTCTCCTCCTTGCGCGTCGTGTCGTCCTGCGCGTCGCGCTGGGCCCGCGCGCGCTCGACCATCGACAGGCCGATGCGGCGCTGCGCCGGGTCGACGGAGACGACCGTGGCCTCGACCTGATCCCCGATGTTGAGAACCTGGCGCGGGTGCGCCACGCGGCGGTCCAGGACGAGCTTCGAGACGTGCACCAGGCCGTCGATGCCGGGGGCGATCTCCACGAAGGCGCCGAACCCTTCCAGCCGCCGCACCACGCCCGGCACCGTCGCGCCGACCGGAAACCGGTCCGCGACGGTCGCCCACGGGTCCGGCGCGAGCGCCCGCAGCGACAGGCCGATCCGGGCACGGCCGCTCTCGCCGGCGGGCTCGACGCTGAGCACCTTCACCTCGACCTTCTGACCGGGCTCCAGCACCTCCGAAGGGTGCGACACGCGCCCGTGACCGATCTCGCTGACGTGCACGAGGCCCTCGATGCCGCCGAGGTCGACGAAGGCACCGAAGTCCCGCAACGAGGTGACCTCGCCCTCCAGCACGGCGCCGACCTCGATGCGCTTCCAGGTCTCGGTCGCCTGCTGCGCCGCCTCTTCCTCGAGGAGGTCGCGCCGCGAGACCACGACGTTGCGCCCGCCGGACTCGATCTTGGTGACCCGGAAGCGCAGGCGCTGGCCGACGTACGACGACGGCTCTCCGCGCCGGCGATCGATCTGCGAGCCGGGGCAGAAGGCGTGGACGGAGCCGATCTGGACGTCGAAGCCGCCCTTGTTCTCGCCCGTCACCAGGCCCTCGATGGCGATCCCGTGCTCCAGCGCCTGCTCCAGCTCGCCGGGCACGTGCCCGCCACGCCCGACGGTGCGCTTGAGGACGACGCTGCCGGAGGCGTTGCCATCGTCGATGACGGTGGCCTCGATCCGGTCGCCGACGGCGAGCTGGACCTCGCCGCTCTCCGGATCGCGAAATTCGGCCACGTCGATCATCGCCTCGCACTTGCCGCCGATCTCGACGAACGCGTTGCTCGCGCCCACCGCGATCACCCGCCCCTGCACCACGTCTCCGGTGCTCGGCCGCGGCGCCAACTCCGCTTCACTGGCCGCCAGCAGAGCCGCGAAGTCCTCGTTCCCGTCGTTCCGATCCGTCATTTCCATGTCCCAAAACCCGTCCGTGATCTCACCGATCATACTCCGTTGGCGAAAATGCGCCAGCGACGAACGGTGTGGAGCGACGTCACCGCGGCGCAGAGGTGGAGAGATCGCGAATCTCGGACGGCGGAGGCCGGATCGAATCACGAAGCAAAGCCCGCTGGGGTAATCCCTGACTAGGCACCCCCCGACGGGCGGTGCTATGCGTGAGGGGATTGGGGAGGGCGCAAGGCCATGGAGAGAGACGCTTCTCGACCTCTCGGTACCCGGTGGCTGGCACACGGCTGGATGATCGTCCTGGTCTTTTCCGGACTGTCGTGCCGCGGCGAGTTGGGGTCACCCCCTCCCCCGGCGGTCGCACCGCCGCGCCTGGCCGGCGACTTCGTCACCCACCCGCCGGTGGCGCGCTCGCTCGCCGTGCGGCTCGTCGACGCCGGTCAGGGCACGGCGCAGCTGCTGGTCGGCTACGCGCAGGATCCGCGGCTGGGGCCGCGGATCGCGACTCGGCTCGGCGGCGAGCCGGTCGAGCTGCGCGACGATGGCACCGGCGGCGACACGACGGCGGGCGACAGCGTCTACACCGGAACCATCCGGCTCGACGTCGATGCGCTCGCGTCGAGGTGGCGCGAGGTGGCGGCGATCATGGCATCGCCGGGCTTCACGCCGCGCCTGCCACGCTTCGCGGGGCGCGAGGTCATCGGCGCAACTGATCTTTCGCTTCTCGACGTCGAGGCGCAGCTCGCCGACCTGCGGGGTGACAAGCCGGTTTCGCTCAACGGCACCTGCTCGGTCAGCAACGCCGATCCCAAGGCCTCGCTCTTCGTCACCCATCCCGACGTGATCACCGATCCCGCGCGCACGTACATTCCCTGTGGGCCGAGCGGCCCGCGCGGTACGCCCGACGCCGTCTGGTCGTTCGGTCATCTCATGCACCAGCTCGCCGGCGGCCCCGGCGTCACCAAGGCGCAGGTCTCCGACTTCATCGAGAAGTGGCTCGCCGAGTGGCAGAAGACCGGCACCGGGACCAACGGCTGGCCGCTGCCGGCGCGACCGTTGCTCGATACGCAAATCGTGCAACCGTGGAAGGCGGCCAGCGCTGGCGCGGGGGTGAAGTTCGATCCGGACCAGGCGCCGTTCCGCCTGCTCGCGATCGTCAACCGCATCGACCTCGCGAAGGGCTCGATCTATGGCTCCGGCGGCGGCCCGGGCAGCGCCGGTGAGGTCCGCTTCGTCTTCGGCGCGCTCTCGGCGCAGTGCCAGCCGCTGCGCGCGACGGTGATCTTCGAGTACAAGGTCGACCGCGGCGACTGTATGGGCCTGAAGCAGTGGGCGCAGGACTGGATCGCGCTCAGCGGCCTGACGCTCGGCGGCCCCGAGTACAACGACGCGCTCGAGGCGCTGACGGCGCAGGTCACCACTCCCGGCACGATCGGCCAGCTGCGCACCGACGAGCTCAGCTTCGACGACCCCGCCGGCGGCTCGGACTGGGATCTGCGCGAGTTTCACCTCGAGGGCGGCGCGCTGGTGCAGGGCACCGTCGCGCAGACACCGCAGGACACGCTGAACGGAACGTCGACCCTGGCCGACTACGTCAACGCCAACGCCGCCGGGATCGCGATCGAGGTCTATGAGGTGAAGCCGGATTTTCCGGCCGGCCAGCACTTTCTCGGCGACCACGCCTTCGGCAAGCCGGTGCTGACGTTCTGGAACGCGCCCGGCATCCTGCCGTTCACCGCCCCCGACGGCACGATCACCTCGGCGTCCGAGCTCCGGCACACCTTCTCCCGCAACACCTGCAACGGCTGCCACAACGCCGAGACCGGCACCAGCAACACGCACGTCAACCCGATGCTCGATCCGGGGGCGCCGAGCCAGCTCTCCGGCTTCCTGACCGGGATCACCGGCGTACCCGATCCGGCCGGCGCGGCGGTGACACGCGACTTCGCCGACCTCGAGCGGCGCAAGGTGGATCTGGCGTCCACGGCCTCGCTCGGCTGCTTGTGTCAGTTCCTGCGCGTCCGCATCGACGCGCCGCACTGATGACCGCTGGTACGCACAGCCCGAGGTCCGGCCTCGAAACGGCGCAGCGATGAGCGATCGGAAGCTCTTCGCCAGCGCGGGGCCCGGCCCCGGGCACGATCCCGGTGCCTTCGTCGGACGCGAGGCGGAGATGGCGTGGCTGGGGCGCTGTCTGGACGCGGTCGAAGACGGACACCCGCAGGTCGTGCTGGTGATCGGCGACGCCGGCATCGGCAAGTCGCGCCTGCTGCGCGAGTTCGGCGCGGCGGCGCACGCGCGCGGCGTGGAGGTCTGCGCGAGCCGCGGATACGAAGATCTGCGCGTGCCCTTCCTGCCCGCCAGCGAGGCGCTGGGGCCGCGCCTGCGCGAGCTGCCGCCGCAGGTCGCGGCCGCGCTCGGCCCGCAGGCCGAGGTGGTGCGGGCGTTCGCGTCGGGCGGCTCCGGGTCGTCGGCGGAGCGCGGGCCGAGGGACGACGAGAAGCTGCGTCTGTTCCTGGCCGTCTCTCGCGCGGTCGTCGAGCTGGCACGGCTGGGGCCGATCCTGATCATGCTCGACGACCTGCCCTGGGTCGACCAGGCCTCGCTCGAGCTCTTTGCCCACCTCGTCTTCACCGTGTCGGACGCGGCCGAGCGGATGCCGTTGCCGCTGCTCATCATCGGGGCGACGCGGCCGCTGGCGGTCGAGCAGCATCTCGCGCGCACGGTGGCGCGCTTCCAGCGCGAGCCGATCTGCCGGACCCTCGAGATCGGCGGGCTGGACGAGGACCGGCTGCGCGACCTGGTGCGCGGCCTCGGCCTCGAGCGTCCCTCCCAGCAGTTGCTCGGCGCGCTGCGCGACGCCACCGGCGGCAATCCGCTCTTCGTGCAGGAGATCGTCCGCCAGCGCGTACGGCACGGCGCCGCCTCCACCGCCAGCTTCGCCGGTGACGGCGGCCTGCTCGCCGTTCCGCTGCCGGCCGACGTCACCGGTGCCATTGCCGACCGGCTGCGCGACGTCGGCGCCGAGACGCGCGCGGTGCTGGCTCTGGCCGCCGTGCTCGGCGATCCGTTCCGGGTGGCGACGCTGAGCGCCGTCGGTCCGACGGCGGAGCCGGCGCTGCGCGCCGTGCTCGAGGAGGCCGCGGCGCAGGGGCTGGTCGTTGCCGAAGCCGACGGCGCCCGCTTCGCCCACCCGCTGATCCGTCAGGTGCTCTACGCCGAGGTGCCCGCCGCGACGCGACAGAGCCAGCACGCCGCCATCGCCGCCGCGCTGATCCGCCAGGCCGGCGAGCCCACCGGCGAGGCGGCGCTGGAGATCGCGTACCACCTGATGGCGGCGGGGCCGGGCGGTGACCTCGCCACCCTGCTGACCTACGCGCGGCGTGCCGGCGACCACGCCCTTGCCCGCGCGTCGTGGCGCGACGCGGCCCGCTTCTACCGCGCCGCCCTCGCGGCGGACGACCAGGTGCATCTCCTCGCGCCGCGGGATCGCGCCAAGCTGCACTCGCTGGCCGGCCGGGCGCACTTCCGCGACCAGGACGCGGCGCCGTGCATGGAGCAGTTCGCGCTCGCCGTCGCCGGCTTCGCGGCCTGCGGCGACGTGCGCGGGCACGCCGGCGCCCTGGCCGGTCGCACGCGCGCCGAGCTGGTGCTCGCCGCGGTGCCGTACGGAACGCTCATCGATCCGGAGCCGCTGCGCGCCGCGGCGGAAGCGGTCGTCGATCGGGACCCGGGCCTGGGAGCGCTGCTGTGGGCGGAAGTGTCGCAGGTGTACTGGACGGCGCGCCGCACCGCCGACGCCGAGCGCGCCGCGCGCCACGCCCTCGCCATCGGCGAGGGCCTCGGCTACCACTTCATCTGCGCCGAAGCGCTGCGCTCGCTGTGGCTGGCGCAGAGTCAGGTCATGCAGGTGCGCGAGGCGCTCGCCAGCCTGGAGGCGGGGCGCGAGCACGCGCGCCTGCTCGGCGAGGCGTGGGTCGAGAGCGAGCTGGTGCAGCGCGAGCCGCTCACCCTCGTCTGGCTCGGACGTCTCGACGACGCGGTGCAGCGCGCCGAGGCGGCGTCGGAGCTGACCCGCGCCGTGCACGATTGGGGCGAGCACTCCCTCGCCGAGGGCGCCCTGGTTTGCGCCGCCGTCGCGCGTGGCGACTTCACCGCCGCGGAGCAGCACCTCGACCAGGTGCTGGTCATGCACCGGCGCTCGGGCTACCCGTGGGCCGGCCCCACCGCGCTGCCCGCGATCGCCGGCGCGCACGCCCTGCGCGGGCATTCTGAGGACGCCATGGCGGCGCTCGACCTGCTCGCCACCCCCGGCGAGCTCTTCGCCGAGCCCGGTCCGCCGCTGCTGCTCGCGGTCTACGTCTATCGCAGCGCCGTCGAGGCGCACGCCGCGGCGTCGGATGCCGATCGCGCCGCCCTGGCGGAACGCCTGCGCGGCCTGCCGGCGGCGCCGGTCGACGCCGCCGATGTCTACGCGCTCGGCGTCTACGGCGCCGCCCTCGAGGTGGCCGATCTGGCCGGCGACGCCGACCTCGCCGCGGCCTGGGAACGGCCGTTGGCGCTCGCCGCCGAGCGCGGCGTCGTGCTCGCCACCGGCTGGGTCTTCCTGATCGAGCGCGCGCTCGGCGTCATCGCGGGGCTGACGCGCGACTGGCCGCGTGCCGAAGCCCACTTCGAACACGCCCTGGCGGCGGCCGAGGCGATGCAGGGGCGCACCGAGCTGGCGCGCACGGCGTTCGACTGGGCGCGCATGCTGACGGCGCGCGGTCGCCGCCGCGATGGCGAGCGCGCCGCGGCGCTGGCCGGCCGCGCCGCCAGCCTGGCGGCCGAGCTCGGTCTGCAGCCACTCGAGCGCGCCGCGCGGCGGCTCGGGCAGCGCCTCGCCCAGCCGGTGGCCGCGCCGCTGCAACTGACGCGCCGCGAGCAGGCGTTGCTCGACCGACTCGCGCACGGCTGCGGCGATGCCGAGATCGCACGCGAGCTCGGCCTGCGCGCCGCGGCGGTGCGGCGGGGGGTGAGCTCGCTGCTGCGCAAGCTCGGCATGGCGACGCGCGACGAGACCACTCGGTTGCTGGGCGCCGCGGCGGTGGCGCCGCCGCAGCCGCGTCCGGAGGCGTTGCGCATCATCGTCTTTACCGACATCCAGGGCTCCACCTCGTTTTTCGATCGCCTCGGCGACGACGCCGCGCGCGCCGCCGTGCGCGAGCACGACGGCATCGTGCGCGCCTGCCTGGGCCGCCACGCCGGTACCGAGCTCAAGCACACGGGTGACGGCGTAATGGCGTCGTTCGGCTCCGTGGCCGACGCGATGGCCTGCGCGATCGCCATCCAGCGCGACCTCGCCGAGCGCAACCGCACACAGCCCGAGCGCGCCATCCGCGTCCGCATCGGCGTCAATGCCGGCGAGCCGATCGACGAGGACGGACAGCTGTACGGTACCTCCGTCAACGCGGCGGCGCGCATCTGCGCCCACGCCCGGGCCGGCCAGATCCTGGTTGCCGACGTGGTGCGCTCGCTCGCCCGCGGCAAGGACTTGCAGTTCGTCGACCGCGGGTGGTTCACCCTGCGCGGTCTGCCCGCCCGCCATCGCCTGCACGAAGTGCGTTGGTAGCTTCAACCGCCGCCGTTCCGCGGCGGCCTCAACCCAGGGAGGGATACACGATGCCAGGAATGCCCGATCCGATTCAGAAGTCAGGGGTCATGCGCCGCATGGAGGAGTTCTCCGGCGTACCGAACCATGCCCGGAGCAAGCGCTTGCAAGAGGCGATCGACAGTCTCAAGGCCGATCCGAACGGCGCCACGCTCGAGGCCGTCGCCAAAGCCGGCAACTTCTACGACGCCTCGCACAACTCGGATCATTTTCGCAAGCACTGGTTGGGCGAGGGGTCGGGTGCCGATCCCTTCTGGCCCGGCATTCAGGAGAAGGTGAAGAAGACGCTGAGCAGCGGCATGCTGAAGGCAGCGGAGCTCTTCCAGTCGACCTGCAAGCCCTGTCAGTTCCTGTGGGTGATGTCGGGCGACGAGGGAACCACCGACTGGTGGATGTCGATCACGGAGGGCTCGAACGTCATCGTGGTCATCTTCCACACGCCGCGGGTGCCCTGCGACCTGGCCCTCGAGGACAGCAAGACGGTGTGGGTGGTGGACGGCGCCGGGGGCTCGTACACGGCTCGACCGGTCAAGGTGCCGGTCAACAGCGAGGCGTCGTGGCCGGCGAAGACCCCCTG
This sequence comes from uncultured bacterium, assembly GCA_963721115.1. GTDB lineage: Bacteria > Desulfobacterota > Binatia > HRBIN30 > CADEER01 > CAVRIA01. The sequence continues at coordinate 42,461 of CAVRIA010000002.1, read as the reverse complement.
ACGGCGCCCTCGTTCGTTGCCTAGTTTCTCGACCGATCACTGCCCAGTTTCTCGGCAGGGAACCGCGGCGAGCCGACCCCCGGGCGCCGATCGTGCTGCAACGGCGCGGCGCCCCCGTCTGGCACTGAGCTCGCTTGAGTAGATCGGCCCGGGCTTGCCCCGCGCAAGCGGCAACGGAAAACATGAAGAAATTCGAGGTGGGTGCGACATCCCCGCGCCGGCGTCACTCACCACGCGACGGACGCCGTATCACGAGCTCTGCGAAGATACCGCCGCCCGGCGAGCGGTGATCCCATGGCCATCCGCGTCGCCCTGACCCATCGCACGTGCTACCGCTACGACCGCCCGGTGGCGCTGCTCCCGCACGTCGTTCGCCTGCGGCCGGCGCCGCATTGCCGGACGCCGATCCTCGCCTACTCGCTGAAGGTCGAGCCGTGCGAGCACTTTCTGAACTGGCAGCAGGACCCCTTCGGCAACTACCTGGCGCGCCTGGTGTTCACGGAGCGCGCCGGCGAGCTGGCCATCACGGTCGGACTGGTCGCCGACATGACGGTGATCAACCCGTTCGACTTCTTTCTCGAGACCGACGCCGAGCACTTCCCGTTCCGCTACGACGAGCAGCTGGCGCGCGACCTGGCGCCGTACTTCGAGATCCGGGAACGCGGCCCGCGCCTGCTCGATTGGGTGGCCGCCGTCGACCGCCGCGAGCAGCAGACCGTACCGTTTCTGTTCGACGTCAATCGCCGCCTGCAACGGGACATCGCCTACACCGTGCGCATGGAGCCGGGCATCCAGACGTGCGAGGAGACGCTCGCGCGGGCGCTCGGATCGTGCCGCGACACCGGCTGGTTGCTGGTGCAGATCCTGCGCCACCTCGGACTGGCGGCGCGCTTCGTCTCCGGATACCTGGTGCAGCTGGCGCCCGACGTCAAATCGCTCGACGGGCCCTCGGGGCCGACGGCGGACTTCACCGACCTGCACGCCTGGGCGGAGGTCTACGTCCCCGGTGCCGGCTGGCTGGGGCTCGACCCGACCTCGGGGCTGTTCGCCGGCGAGGGCCACATCCCGCTCGCTTGCACGCCCGATCCTCTCAGTGCCGCGCCGATCACCGGCGCCACCGATTCCGCCCAGGTCGACTTCTCCTTTGCCAACGAGGTGAGCCGCATCCACGAGGACCCGCGCGTCACCCGCCCGTACACGCGAGGCCCAGTGGCAGGAGATCGACGCGCTCGGCGAGGCGGTGGACGCCGAGCTGCGCGGGCACGACGTACGGCTGACCATGGGCGGCGAGCCGACCTTCGTTTCGATCGACGACATGGACGGCGAGGAATGGAACACCGCGGCCAGCGGCCCGACGAAGCGCCGCCTCGCCGGCGACCTGTTGCGGCGGCTGCAGGCGCGCTTCGCACCCGGCGCCGCGCTGCACTACGGCCAGGGGAAATGGTATCCGGGCGAGCCGCTGCCCCGCTGGGCGCTGTCGTGCTTCTGGCGCGCCGACGGCGTTCCGGTGTGGCGCGATCCGGCCTTGCTCGCCGGTGAAGATCCCGACCAGGGGCAGGGCCTGGCGGCCGCGGCGCGCTTCGTCAAAGCGCTGGCGTTGCGCCTCGGGCTCGCCGACGAGCTCATCGTTCCGGGCCACGAGGACACGTTCTACTATCTGTGGAAGGAAGGCGCCTTGCCGGCCAACGTCGATCCGTCGCAGGCCGACCTCGACGATCCGGCGGAACGCCGGCGCCTGGCGATGCTGCTGCAGCGCGGTCTCGGCACCGAGACCGGTTACGCGTTGCCGCTGCGCTGGATCGAGCACCCGCGTGACGGCGGGCATTGGCAGAGCAGCCGTTGGACCTTCCGGCGCGGCCGCATGTACCTTCTCCCCGGCGATTCGCCGATGGGCTACCGGCTGCCGCTCGACTCGCTGCCCTGGGTCGATCCGAAAAAGCGCGAGGCGCGGCACGAGCGCTCGCTGTTCGCCGAGCTGCCGCCGCTCGGCGACGTGCACGGCCAGGTGGCGCAGCGCTACAGCGCGCTGCAGGCGGCGGTGGAGTCGCCCACGTCGCTGCGCGAGCAGGTGGCGGAGCCGGACGACGACGTCGATCCGACGGCCGTGGTGCACACCGCCCTGTGTGTCGAGCCGCGCGGCGGCCGGCTGCACGTCTTCCTGCCGCCGCTGACCCACCTCGAGCACTGGCTCGATCTGATCGCGAGCATCGAGGCCACCGCCGCGGAGCTGCGCACGCCGCTCGTCCTCGAGGGCTACGAGCCGCCGCGCGACTGGCGTCTGCTGCGCTTCCAGGTCACCCCCGACCCGGGCGTGATCGAGGTGAACGTCCATCCCGCCGCCGGCTGGGGCGAGCTGCGCGAGCGCACCGACGTGCTCTACGAGGAGGCGCGCTGCGGCGCGTCTGGGCACCGAGAAGTTCATGCTCGACGGGCGCCATACGGGCACCGGCGGCGGCAACCACGTCACCCTCGGCGGTCCGACTCCCGGCCGACAGCCCGTTGCTGCGCCGCCCGCAGCTGCTGCGCAGCCTGGTCGACGTACTGGCAGCACCACCCCAGCCTGTCGTACCTGTTCTCCGGGCTGTTCATCGGACCGACCAGCCAGGCGCCGCGCGTCGACGAGGCGCGCGACGACAGTCTCTACGAGCTGGAGATCGCCTTCCAGCAGATGCCGCCGGGCGAGACGCCGCAGCCGTGGCTGGTCGATCGCCTGCTGCGCCACCTGCTCATCGACGTCACCGGCAACACCCATCGCGCCGAGTTCTGCATCGACAAGCTGTACTCGCCCGACACCTCCACCGGCCGCCTCGGACTGGTCGAGCTGCGCGCCTTCGAGATGCCGCCGCACGCGCGGATGAGCCTGGTGCAGCAGCTGCTGCTGCGCGCCCTGATCGCGCGCTTCTGGCAGCAGCCGTACGAGCGCCACCTGCTGCGCTGGGGCACCGCGCTGCACGACCGCTTCATGCTGCCGCACTATCGTCTGGGAGGATCTGCGCGAGGTGCGTCTGCGAGCTCGACCGCGCCGGCTACTCGTTCGCCCTCGAGTGGTTCGCGCCCTTCTTCGAGTTCCGCTTTCCGCGCTACGGCAGCGTCCAGGTCGGCGAGCTGCAGCTCGAGCTGCGCACGGCGATCGAGCCCTGGCACGTGCTGGGCGAGGAGGTGAGCTCGCTGGGCACGGCGCGCTACGTCGACTCCTCCGTCGAGCGCCTGCAGGTGCGCGTCAGCGGCGCGCTCGACGATCGCTAGGTCGTCGCCTGCAACGGCCGGCGCCTGCCGCTGCACGCCGACGCGGACGCGGGGCGAGTTGGTGGCCGGCGTACGCTACCGCGCCTGGCAGCCGCCCTCGGCTCTGCACCCGACGATTCCGGTGCACGCGCCGCTGGTGTTCGACGTGATCGATGCGTGGAACGAGCGTTCCGTCGGCGGCTGCACCTACCACGTCGCCCACCCGGGCGGACGCCACTACGAAACCTTCCCGGTGAACGCCTACGAGGCCGAGGCCCGGCGCATCGCTCGCTTCTTTCCGTTCGGCCACACACCCGGTCCGATGCCGCCGCCCCCGGAGGAGCGCAACCGGGAGTTCCCCTACACCCTCGATCTGCGGTATCGAGATCCATGCTGAGCAACGAGTCGCTGGTCGCCGCGCCGCTGAGCGCCGATCCGCTTCGCCTGCACGCCGACTATCGTCCCCCAGCGGATCGACACGACGAGATGTGCGACCGCGGCGGCGAGCTGCGCGCGCACTGGAGCTATCTCGTCCGCGCCCTCGAGGCGCTGGGCAGCGCCGAGCTTCGGCGCCCGCTGCGAGGAGACGCGGCGGCTGCTGCACGAGAGCGGCGTCACCTACAACGTCTACAGCGACCAGCAGCGCACCGATCGACTTTGGCCGCTCGACCCGCTGCCGCTGCTCGTCACCAGCCCCGAGTGGAGCCAGATCGAGCACGGCGTCTCACAGCGCGCGGATCTGCTCGCGGCGCTGCTTGCCGATCTGTACGGGCCGCGCACGGTGGTGCGCCGCGGCCTGGTGCCGGCGGAGCTGGTGCTGTCGCACCCGGGCTTCCTGCGCCCCTGCGTCGGGGTGTGCCCGCCGCGGCATCCCCTGCCTCTGTACGCCGTCGACCTGGCGCGCACGGCGGACGGCGCGGTGGTGGCCATCGGGGACCGCGCGCAGGCGCCGTCGGGCTCCGGCTATGCGCTCGAGAACCGCATCATCCTGTCGCGCGTGTTTCCCAGCATCTACCGGGATTCGGAGGTGCACCGGCTGGCGCTCTTCTTCCGCGCCTTGCGCGCGACGCTCGGCAGTCTCGATCCGCGCGAGCAGGACAACCCGCGCATCGTCTTGCTGACACCAGGGCCGGAAAACGAGACGTACTTCGAGCACGCCTATCTCGCCGCCTATCTCGGCTACCCGCTGGTCCAGGGATCGGATCTGCTGGTGCGCGACGACCGCGTCTGGCTGAAGGCGCTCGACGGCCTCAAGCCGGTGGACGTCATCCTGCGGCGGGCGGACGACGCCTACTGCGACCCGCTCGAGCTGCGCGCCGACTCGCTGCTCGGCACGCCGGGCCTGTTGCAGGCGGCTCGGCTCGGCAACGTCGCCATCGCCAACCCGCTCGGCGCCAGCGTGCTCGAGAATCCGGCGCTGATGGCGTTCCTGCCGGCGCTCGCCCGCGAGCTGCTCGGCGAGGATCTGGCGATGCCGTCGGTGCCGACCTGGTGGTGCGGGGAGGCGAGCGCCCGCACCTACGTGCTCGAGCACCTCGATCGTCTGGTGATCAAGCCGATCCACCCCCACTCCAGCGCCAGCACCGCCTTCGGCTTCGCGCTGACGACGCAGGAGCGCTGGGCTCTGGCCGAACGCATCCGCAACGATCCACGGCGCTACGTGGCGCAGGAGCACGTGGCGCTGTCGACGGCGCCGGCGGTGGCCGGCACGGGAATCGAGCCGCGCCCGCTGGTGCTGCGCAGCTTTGTGGTGGCCGGGCAGGGCGGCTGGGCGGTGATGCCCGGGGGGCTGTGCCGCGTGGCCCCGCATCCGAACGTCGAGGTGGTTTCGAATCAATTCGGAGGTGTCAGCAAGGATGTCTGGGTGCTGGCTTCGGAGCCCGAGCGCCAGGTGAGCCTGGTCGTCCCGCCGGCGGCCACCGCCATGGTCGTCGGGGAGAGCGACGACGTCCCGGCACGCGTCGCCGACGACCTGTTCTGGCTCGGCCGTTACGCCGAGCGCACGGACGGGACCGCTCGCCTGTTGCGCGAGGTGTTGCTGCGCTCCCTGGGCTCGGAGCGCCTGCTGCAAGACGATGCCCTGCCACAGCTGCTGCGCGCCCTGACCGTCGTCACCGGAACCCGTCCGGGCTTCGCCGGCGACGGCGCGCCACCCCCGCTCGAACGGGAGCTCGCGGCGCTGCTGCACGACCGCCGGCGCCCCGGCACCTTGCGCTACGACATCGACGCGGTGGTGCGCGTCGGCCGCTCCGTCCGCGACCGCCTGTCGAGCGACACCGTCCGCCTGATCAACTCGCTGGACCGCGAGCTGTCTCGGCCGGCCGAGCTCGGCGCGGCGTACGAGAGCCTGCAGCGGGTGATCTTCCTGCTCGCCGCCTTCTCCGGGTTGTGGAACGACAGCATGAGCCGGGGCCAGGGCTGGCGCTTCCTGGAGATCGGTCGTTTCCTGGAGCGCGCCGCTCATACGGTGGGCCTGCTGCGCGTACTGTTCCTGCCCGCCGCGCGCGACGGGTCGGCGGCGGGCCTGGAGGCGCTGCTCGCGGTGGCGCACAGCAGCAAGACCTACCGGCGGCGCTATCGCTCGCGCATGCACTTCGGCGCCGTTCTGGATCTGCTGCTCACCGACGAATCGAACCCGCGGGCGGCGGCGTATCATCTGCAGCGGCTGCAGAGCCTGATCGTCGAGCTGCAGGGCGGCAGCCTCGCCGGACGGGCGCCCGGCGCCCGCTTGGCGCTCGACGCGCTCTCGCGCATTCGCCTGTGCCGCACCGATAGCGCCGACGTCGACACGCTGGAGGCGCTGCTCGCCGAGGTCGCCGCTCAGATCGCCGAGCTCTCCGACGAGATCACGCGTTCCTATTTCGGCCAGGCCGAGCCGCCTCATCAGTTGGTGCGCCTCGTATGAGATTCCGCGTCGTCCATACGACCCAGTACCGCTACAGCCAGCCGGTGACCTCGTGCCACAACGAGGTGCACCTGCGGCCGCGCAGTGACACACAGCAGGCCTGCGAATCGCATCAGCTCAGCATCGAGCCGGCCGCCAGCCGCTTCCACGAGCGCACCGATTACTTCGGCAACCCGCTCGCCTACTTCGCCGTGCAGGAAACGCACGACGTGCTGGTGGTGACCGCGACCAGCACGGTGCATCTGACGCCGCGCCCGCTGCCGGATTTCGCCGACTCGATCGCCTGGGACGCACTGCCGCTGCAGCTGGCCGACAACGTCGACGAGGCGGCCCTGCTGGCGCGCGAGATGGTGCTCGACTCGCCGCTGGCGCCGCCCAGCGCCGCGCTGCGCGAGTACGCCGCGTCGTCGTTCCCTCCGGGACGCCCGCTGCTCGGCGCGGTCTCCGACCTGGTCGCGCGCATCCATCACGACTTCGCCTACTCGCCTGAGTTCACCACCGTATCGACGCCACTCGCCGACGTGCTGGAGGCCCGCCGCGGCGTCTGTCAGGACTTCGCCCATCTCGGCATCGGCTGCCTGCGCTCGCTCGGCCTGCCGGCGCGCTACGTGAGCGGCTACATCGAGAGCCAGCCGCCGCCCGGGCAGCCGCGCCGGGAAGGGGGCGACGCGTCGCACGCCTGGTTCGCGGTCTACGAGCCGCGCTGCGGCTGGGTGGACTTCGACCCCACCAACAACCGCGTCGGCACCGATCGCCACATCACCACGGCCTGCGGCCGTGACTACGCCGACGTCACGCCGCTCAAGGGGGTGATCTTCGGCGGCGGCGCGCACACGTTGCAGGTTTCGGTCGACGTTCGGGCCATCGACGCGCCCGAAGGGCAGGTTGTTGATTGTTGAGTTGTTGGTTGTTGGGTTTGGAATCAAAACCCGAGGTCTCGACCTTTCCCGTCAGCGGCGCGAATCTTCCGGCAGCGCCGCCGGAGGCGCGAGCTGCCGGCGGGCGATCTTTCCAGACGGCGTGCGCGGAAAGTCGTCGACGAAGTGGACGTCGCGCGGGACCTTGAAGGCGGCGAGCCGCGCGCGGACGTGCCGGCGCAGATCCTCCGACGAGGCCGCGCTCCCCGGGAGCAGGCGCACGAAGGCGATCACGACCTCGCCCCAGCGTTCGTCGGGCGCGCCCGCGGCGCAGGCTTCGGCGACCGCGGGGTGATCCTGCAGCACGCTCTCGACCTCGACCGGATGCACGTTCTCGCCGCCGGAGATGATCACGTCGTCGCGTCTGCCGAGCACGTAGAGGAATCCCTCGCCGTCGAGACGACCGAGGTCGCCGGTCGCGAGCCATCCGCCGCGCTCCCCGCGCTCCCCGAGATAGCCCGGGCTCACGCACGGTCCGCGCACCTGGATCTCGCCGGCCAGGCCGGCGGCGACCGGGTCGCCGTTCCGCACGATGCGGATCTCCGTCGGAAGGAGCGGCTGGCCGGCACTGCCGAGCTTGCGCAGCGCGTCGCGCGGCTTCAGGGTCGCGACCTGCGAGGCCGCCTCCGTCAGTCCATAGGTCTGGGCCACCGGAATCCGCCGCTGTGCGCACGCCTCGAGCAGTGCGCGCGGCGCCGGGCCGCCGCCGAGCAGCACGCAGCGCAGCGAGGCCGGGTACGGCCGATCGCCGCGCGCCTCGATCATGCGCCGCAGCATGTTGGCCACGACCGAGACGATGGTCACGCGCTGCTCGTCGATGGCGCGGCCGACCCACTCGGGATCGAAGCCCGGCTGGATCACGGTGGTGGTGCCGTAGATCAGGCCGCGCAGCAGGATCGAAAGGCCGCCGACGTGCGCGAACGGCAGGCAGGCGAGCCACCGGTCGTCGGGCAGCACGCCGAGGTTGAACGCCGAGCCGGCGGCGCTCCAGAAGTGATTTCCGTACGTCAGGACGATGCCCTTCGGGCGGCCGCTGCTGCCCGACGTGTAGATCACCGTGTGCGGGGCGCTCAGGTCGAGGGCGGCGAGCTCGCCGTCCACCGGCGCGAGCTCGCCCCACGCGGCGTCGCCGGGAAGCGGATCGCCGCCGATGCAGGCGCGCCGGATCGACGGAGGTCCGACCTTGCGCGCCGTCTCGACGGCGGCGCCGTCGTAACAGAGGAGCGCCGGTGCGCAGTCCCGCAGCCGCAGCTCGACCTCCGGCGCCCCGAGCCGCGGGCTGAGCGGCACCAGCACGGCTCCGACCTGCATGGCGCCGCAGGCCACGTCGACGAGCTCCAGTCCGTTGGGCGCCACGACGGCGACCCGGTCGCCGCTGCGCACCCCGAGGCGGCGCAGGCGGCCGGCGGCGATCCGCGCCGCGTCCACCAGCGCGGCGAAGGAGACGGTCCGCTCCCCACAGATCAGGGCCGCGTGACCGGGGTCGCTGCGCGCCCGCTGTTCCAGCCAGTTCGGCAGCGGCTCAGCGCGCATTGCCAACACGCTCCGTGATGCTCGAAGTCGGGCGGGACCACCTGTCGAGCGAGCGGCGGTCGAGGTGCACGCCGAGACCGGGGCCGGCGGGCACTTGGAGCTCGCCGGCGGTGACGACCAGCCGCTCGCGGATCAGATCGCCGGCCAGAAGGTCGCCGGTCGCCAGCCCGCAGGGCGGCGCCGGATCCGCCAGCGTTGCCGCGAGGTGCAGGGCGGCGGCGATCCCCACGCCCGTGTCGAGGGAGGAGGTGACGACGGCGCCGAGCCCGTGCCGGTGCGCGGCGCGGACGATCTCGAGCGCCACCGTCAGCCCGACCAGGGCCGGCTTCACCACCACCACGTCGGCCGCGCCCGCCGCCGCGATGTCGCGCACGGCGCCGGCATCGGCGGCGCTCTCGTCCGCGGCGACGGGAACCGCGACGGCGCGCCGCACCTCCGCCAAACCGGACACGCTGGCGGCCGGCTGCTCGACGTACTCGATGCCGTAGGGAGCCAGACGGCGCATCGCGTCGACTGCCTCGGCCACGCTCCAGCCCGCGTTGGCATCGGCGCGGATCGCGACGTCATCACCCGCGCCCCCGCGCACCGCGGCGACGCGCGCGACCGCGCCGTCGACATCGTGCGGCGGCAGCTTGAGCTTGAGGCAGCGGAAGCCCCGCGCAACGGCGGCCCGCGCCTCGGCGTGCAATGCGGCGGGTTCGGTCTCGCACAGGAGGGCGTTGACGACGACGCGACGACGCCGGGCGCCGCCGAGAAGCTCGGCGATCCCAACACCCAGTGCACGGCCGGCGAGGTCGTAGACGGCCGTCTCCAGACCGGCTCGCACCACCGGCGGTCGCATCGCCGCGAGCCGGCGGACGGCGCCGGAGACGTCGCGTGCGTCGAGCCCGATCAGGACGCCCCCGGCCCCTTCGACCGCGGCGGCGACGTGATCCACGGCGGCTGCCGGGGCCGCGGGAGGGGGCGACACCTCGCCCAGGCCGACGCACCCGTCCTCGCCATGCAGCTCGACCAGCCAACCGAGACGCGCCTCGACGAGGTTCCCGGCGATCTCGAGCGGCCGGCGAAACGGAATGCGGAACGGCGTGAACGAGCAGCTTTCGATCTTCATCGAGCTTCACAGCAAGAGCTCAGTCGTACGGGAACGTGAAAGACAAAAAGAGGCAACCACGTACGAGGGGTTCCTTCTCCCGGATGGGAGAAGGTCAGGATGAGGGGGATCAGACGCATGACGAAGCCATCACCAATTTCGACTTCTGTCACAGCATCGAGCGGCCATGACCATGGTGGCCTGCGGCGCGATCAAATCCCCCTTGATCCTCTCCCATCCGAGTCTGTCGATTTTCTCCTGGCAAGAGAAGCGAGTCCGACTTCCCCCTTTGAAAAAGGGGGATTGAGGGGGATTTGTCCGAACGAATCCATCTCAAAATCCCCCCTGACCCCCCTTTTCCAAAGGGGGGAATCTCGACCCTCGAGAAAATCGACAGCCTCAGCCGGGAGAGGGGGAAATACATCACCGCATTTGTGGAAAGGCATACTTAAACCAACAAGCCGGCGGCGAAGAGCGCTCCGAACAGGGCGTGCAATCGGGCCGTGGAGCGCAGAGCGGCGTTGAAGTCGGCGCCGTCTCGAATGACGGCCATGCGCCGGGCGAGGACGGCGGCCCACGGCAGCGTCAACCACGACAGGAAGACCCCGGCGGATGCCAGCCGCGTCCACCAGAGGAGAACGGGGACGGCGTAGGCAAATGCCAGCAGCAGGGCGAACTCCGCCCGCGCCGTTCCCTGGCCGAGGCGAACGGCGAGAGTGCGCTTGCCGGCGGCGCGATCGCCGTCGACGTCGCGCGCGTTGTTCACCACCAGGATCGCAGTCGCCAGGGCGCCGATCGGCACCGCGGCGAGCCAGACGAGGGTGCCGGGCGCGCCGGCCTGAACGTAGAAGGTCCCGGCGACGGCGGCCAGCCCGAAGAACGCGAAGACGAAGAGGTCTCCCAGGCCGTTGTAGCCCAGCGGCCAGGGGCCGCCGGTGTACGCCCAGCCGGAGACGATGGCGGCGCTGCCGAGCACCGCGATCGGCCAGCCGCTCGACGCGATCAGATAGAGGCCGGCGACTGCGGCGGCGGCGAACGCCGACCAGGCGGCGACGGCGCACCTGCCGGGGTGTCAGCAGGCCGCTCTGCGTCACCCGCACCGGCCCGATTCGGGTCGCGGCATCGGCGCCGCGCTCGAAGTCGCCGACGTCGTTCGCCAGGTTGGTTCCGATCTGGATCAGCAGCGCGCCGAGCAGCGCCGCGGCGGCTGGCGCGGCGCGAAAGCCGCCGGCGCGCGCCGCCAGCGCGGAGCCGACCAGGACCGGCACCACCGCCGCCGTCAACGTCTGCGGGCGGATGGCCAGCAGCCAGGCGCGTCCGTTCTCGGCGGACGCCGGCAGGGCACGCGTCGCGGAGCTCACGGCAGGCGCGGGAAGCGTTTGAAGTCCGGGGCGCGCTTCTCGAGGAAGGCGTTGCGCCCTTCCTGCGCTTCCTCCGACATGTAGAACAGCAGCGTCGCATTGCCGGCCAGCTCCTGGATGCCGGCGAGCCCGTCGGTGTCGGCGTTGAACGCCGCCTTCAGGCAGCGGAGGGCGAGCGGGCTGTTGGCGAGGATCTCGCGGCACCACTGCACCGTCTCCTCCTCCAGGCGAGCGACCGGCACCACGGTGTTGACCAGCCCCATCTCGAGCGCCTGGCGGGCGTCGTAGCGACGGCACAGGTACCAGATCTCGCGCGCCTTCTTGTGCCCGACGATGCGCGCCATGTAGGTCGCGCCGTAGCCGCCGTCGAAGCTGCCGACGCGCGGTCCGGTCTGACCGAAGACGGCGTTATCGGCCGCGATCGTCAGGTCGCAGACCAGGTGCAGGACGTGCCCGCCGCCGATCGCGTATCCCGCCACCATGGCGACCACCGGCTTGGGCAGGGTGCGGATCTGGCGCTGCAGATCGAGCACGTTGAGACGCGGCACGCCGTCGTTGCCGACGTAGCCCGCCTCGCCGCGCACGCGCTGGTCGCCGCCGGAGCAGAACGCCTCGCTGCCGGCGCCGGTGAGGATGACGACGCCGACGTCGCGGTCCTCGCGCGCCGCCGCGAAGGCGTCCATGAGCTCGAACGTGCGTCTGTGGACGGAAGGCGTTGCGCACCTGCGCCCGGTTGATGGTGATCTTGGCGATGCCCTCGGCGGTCTCGTAGAGAACGTCGGTGTACTGCCGGCGCGATTGCCATTCGATGGTCATGAAAACCTCCTTTGGAAATCCGAGCGGTGTAACTCGTGGGTTCCCTCTCCCGGATCGGGGCTGTCGATAAATGCGAGGACACCCTTCGACAAGCTCAGGGTGGGCGGCCAAAGTCCTTTGAAATCAACCCCCAACCGCTCAGGCTGAGCTTGTCGAAGCCTCGTTTCGGAGAAAATCGACAGACTCGATCCGAGGGGGAGCCGAACCACGGGCGCATCTTCATGCCCTGTCGGCGTGCCGAGCACCCAGTGGCACCTTTGCATTTTCGCTCTCCGACCATCTCATCCGCGGATCGCATCGCGGTGCTCCTCCCGGCCGGGCACGGCGCAGACGCGGCGGAGAAAATCGTTCGCCGCGCGGGCGAACTCGATGGGGTTCTCGAGGTGCGTGTTGTGGCCGGCGGCGGGAATGATCGCGGTCTCGCTGCCGCGCATGCGCTGCGCCATGGCCGCGGCGACGGCCCGGAACTTCTCGTCCTCCGCGCCGGCGATCAGCAGCGACCGGCGCCCGGACGTCGCCGAGGCGCTTCCAGAAGGACGGCTGCGCGCCGGTTCCCAGCCCGCGCAGGCTGTTCGCCAGACCGGTGGCACTGCCGGCGCAACGCCGGCGCCGGAGCGCCTCGAGCGCATCGCTGCCGAGGCGCCCCTGCGAGGCGAACAGAGGCTGTCGCATCCACTCGTCGACGAAGGCCTCGATGCCGCCGCGCTCGAGGCGATCGGCAAGGACGAGATCGCCGAGCAGACGACGGCGGCGCTCGTCCGGATCCTCGATGCCCGGCGAGGCACCCTCGAGGACCAACGCGCGAACGCGCTCGGGGTGGGCGAGCGCGAACCCCAGCGCGACGCGGCCGCCCATCGAGTAGCCGGCGCAGGCGGTGCGTTCGACGCCGAACCGGTCGAGCACCGCGGCGAGGTCCTCGACGCACGCGCTCCATGCGGTAGCGGCCGGCGTCCGCCGGCGCTTCGGAGAGGCCGTGGCCGAGGAGGTCGACGGCGATGACGCGAAACGACGCGGCGAAGAGCGCCAGGTGAGGGCGTCCAGTCGGCGACGCTGCCGGTGAACCCGTGCAGGAGCAGAAGCGGCTGCCCGCGGCCCTGTTCGGTCGCGTGCAGGAAGACGTCGCCGGCGCGGATCCGCATCACGCCTCCGCCGCGGCCTCTCCCGCCCGCTCCCAGAGGCGGCGGTGTAGCGCCAGGCTGAACGCGCCGTCGATCGGCGCTTCGATCACCGTGGCGACGGGCGACGGCAGCGCTTCGAGCAGGGCTCCGCGCAGCTCGGCACGCGAGGCGACGCGGCGGTGGCGGCAGCCGTACATCTCTACGGCGCCGCGGAAGTCCAGCCCGTGCGGCGTCAGAAAGAGCTCGGTGAAGGCGGAGCCCGACGGCTCGAGCTCGGCCTGCGGCAGGTGAGAGAAGATGCCGCCGCCGTCGTTGTTGAGGACGACGAAGGTCGCGCGCAGCGCGTGGCGTTTGACGGCGAGGAGACCGTTGAGGTCGTGGTAGAAGCCGAGGTCGCCGCTGATGATCACGGTCGGCGCGTCGGACACCGCCGCCGCGCCGAGGCCGCTGGAGACGAAGCCGTCGATTCCGTTGGCGCCGCGGTTGCAGAGAACGCGCACCCGGCGCGGCCCGGCCGGCCAGAACAGCTCCAGGTCGCGCACCGGCAGGCTGTTGCCGATGTAGAGGTTGGCGCCGTCCGGCAGCGTCTCGGCGAGCTCGGCGAACACCTGCCCCTCGAAGAGCTCGCGCGCTCCCGCTACCTCTGCGGTCAGGGCGCGGCGGGCGCGGCGGTTGGCGGAGGTCCACGCCGCGAGCCAGGCGCGGTCGCGCCGCCGGGAAAAGGCGACAGACGACAGCGACTCGCGCAGGGCGTCAGACAGCGCCGCGCGGATCGGCGCGGACGATGTCCGCCGCCAGGTGCAGCGGATCGTTCCATGGGCCGAGCGGATCGATCACCACCTGGCGAGCGGTGGCATGGCGGCGGAGAAACGCCGCGAACGGCTTGCACGTGGGCATCGGGCCGATGCGCAGGACCAGCTCCGGCGCCAGGCGCTCGACCACGGCGTCGCGGCGCAGCATCGCGTCGTAGGTGTCGATCACCTGCGTCGTGTCGTGGGCGCCGCAGCGCATCTGCGACGTCGGATCGGCGAGGATCGGGTAGCCGAGCTCGCGCCCGAGATCGGCGATCGCCGCCGCTGTTTCGGCGTTCGCATCGGCCGGCCCGCAGGCGATCAGGCCGCGCGGCGACGCCGCCAGGAGGGCGGCCAGCTCGGCCACGGTGGCAGCGGAGGCTGTCTGCTCGGCGGCGTGGAATGTCGTGTAGGGGGCGGACGCGGCGCGCGGCGAGGTGTCATCCGCGGCGGTCGACTCCGATGCCGGAGCCGGCAGCAACGGCTCGCGGAAGGGGAAGTTGAGATGAACCGGGCCGGCCGGCGGCGCGGCGGCGGTGGCGGCGGCACGGCAGGCGAGAGCGCGGAAATAGCGGCGCCCGCAGTCGGCGTCGCCGACCTCGGCGAACCACTTGGCGTGATCGCCGTAGAGCTTCAGCTGATCGATCGCCTGGCCGGCGCCGCACTCGCGCAGCTCGGGCGGTCGGTCGGCCGTGAGGACGATCAGCGGCACGTGCGCGTAGGCCGCCTCGACGACCGCGGGGAGGAAGTTCGCCGCCGCCGTGCCCGAGGTGCAGAGCACGACCACCGGCCGCCGCGCCGCCTTGGCCGCACCGAGGGCGAAGAAGGCGCCGCTGCGCTCGTCGATGTGCGACCAGACGCGCAGGCCGGGATGCGCCGCCAGGAGGAAGGCGAGCGGCGTCGAACGGGCGCCGGGAGAAACGCAGGCGTCGGCGACGCCGGAGCGCGCCAGCTCGTCGACGAAGTCGGCGATTCCGGCCCAGCGCGGATCGTTTGCGTAGGCCGGCGTGTTCGACGCGGCGTGCGGCGGATCGGCGATACGGGCGTTTGCGTGCGCCGGTATGCCGGTGAGCCGGTGTGCGGGTGAGCTTCGTGCCGGGGAACGGCGGGCTCCGGCCCCAGACTTGAGCCCCTTCATCTCGGTTCAGATCTCCATGAGGGCCGACAGCAGCGGCTGCAGCTTGAGCCGCGTCTCGGCCAGCTCGGCCTCCGGATCGGAGCCGGCGACGATGCCGGCGCCGGCGTAGAGCGTGGCCTGGTTGCCGCTCAGAAGCGCGGAGCGGATGGCGACGGCGAGCTCGCCGTCGCCGTCGAGGTTCATCCAGCCGACCGGGCCGGCGTACCAACCGCGCTCGATCCTCTCGCGCTCGCGCAGCTCGTGGAGCGCCGCGGCGCGCGGGTGGCCCGCCACCGCCGGCGTCGGGTGCAGGCGGTCGACCAGGTCGAGCAGGCGGCAGCGCGCCGCGAGGTGCGCCGTGATCGGCGTGAGGAGGTGCTGGACGTTGGCCAGGGCGAGCACCTGTGGCGCTTCGGGGACGTCGAGGCGATCGCACAGCGGTGCGATCGAGTCTCGGATCGCGCGCACGACGAGCTCGTGCTCGTGCCGGTCCTTGGCGCTTGCCAATAGCGCCCGGGCGAGGGCGCCGTCGGCGCCGGGAGTGGTGCCGCGCGCGATGGAGCCGGCGATGGCCGCGAGGTAGGCGACGCGGCCTTCGAGTCGCACCAGCGGCTCCGGCGTGGCGCCGACGAAGCTCGCATCGGCGCGGCCGAACCAGAATGTTGCGCAGGAGGGGTACGAGTGGCGCAGGCGACGGGCGATGCGGGCGCCCTCGAAGGGGCGGTTCGAGCGGATCGCGCAGGCGCGGGCGAGGACGAGCTTGTCGAAGCGCCCGCTGCGGATGTCGGAGACCGCCGCGGCGACCGACTCCTTCCAGCGGTCCTGGGCGGGGACCGGCGTGGCCTCATAGCTCGTCGCGGTCGGATCGTCCTGCGCCGCTGCACCGCCCTGCAGCCAGGACAGATCGCCCGCCAGCTCCCGGCACAGAAGACGTCGTCGTCGCTTTGCGCGTCGACCACGACGCTGAGCGACAGACTGGCGGTGTTCTCCCGCCTGGTGACGAGGATGCGCGGGACGGTCATGCGCCCGGCAGGAAACGGGCTCCAGGCGCCGTTCGCGGCGAGGTCGGGCGCGAAGGAGAAGCCGCCGACGAAGAGCGGCCCCGGTGCCGCGGGCTCGGCTACGGCGTCGCTTGCCAGCGAGGCGCAGGCGTCCGCGACCTCGCGGAAGCGATCGGCACCGGCGGCGCTGATCGCCCACGCCGTGCCGATGCCGGCGATCGCCAGCCGGTCCGCGGGACGCTCCCAAAGCACCGTATCCACACCGGCAGCCCGGGCTCGCTGCAGCGGCGCGAGGATGTCCTCGGGTGGAGCGACGGCAACGGTGCGGGCGACCAGAACCGGGCGGCGCAGGGCGCGGGCGCGGTCGATGCCGCGCGCGATCTGTCGGCGGATCCCGCCGGGATCCGGTTCGATCTGCAGGTGCATGACCCCTAGCGGACGGCGACGATGATCTGCGCCACGCCGGCGCTCAGCCGGTGCTTCGCGGGCGCCTGCAGGCCCGCCGCTTCGACTCGGGCGAGCAGCTCGCGCTCGGGCGGCAGATAGGCGGTGGAGCGCGGCAGGTAGGCATAGGCCGAGCGGTCGGCGAGCAGGGCGCCGAGAAGCGGCACGAGGCGGCGGAAGTAGAGAGAGTGCCCCCAGCGCAGGAGCGGCGGCGCCGGCTCGTCCACCTCGAGCAGGACGAGGCGTCCGCCGGGCTTTAGAACGCGGCACGCCTCCTCCAGGACGGCGGCAATGGAGACGAAGTTGCGCAGGGCGAACGCCGACACGACGGCGTCGGCGCAGGCGGCGGGAAGGGGCAGGGCCGAAGCGTCGGCCCGCATCAGCGCGGCGCGAACGCCGCGCCGCCGCGCCGCGGCCAGCATGCCGGAGGCGAAGTCGACGCCGAGGACGCGGGCGCCGCGGGCGGCCGCCAGATCGCAGAGGTCGCCGGTTCCGCAGCCGAGATCGACCACCAGGTCGCCGCGGCCGATGCCGGCGAGCTCGATCGCCCGCCGCCGCCAGCGCTGGTCGAGGCGCAGGGTGAGCAGGCGGTTCATCCGGTCGTAGCGCGGGGCGATGCGGTCGAACATCGCCTCGACCACCGCCGCCTTCTCGGCCGGAGCGGGCAGCGCCGCGGTCGCTTGCACGGGCAAGGGGCGCAGACGAGTCTCTTCTAACGCCACGTCACCTCCAGGCGCCCGGACTGCACCGCCGCGATGGCGGCCTCCAGGGCGTCGGACTGCGGCAGCTTGCGCAGTCGCTCGAGGGCGCGCTGCAGGAGCGTGCGCTGGAAGTGCAGAGCGACGAGGGTGGTGGCCGCGGGCAGCAGGCGGCGGAAGGTATCGGCCACCTGCGCGGCGTCGGCACCGCTGCCGTCGACCTTGCGGACGAAGCGGTCGAAGAGGTCGATGGCCCGATCGGCGGTCTGCTCGGCGCCGCGCGCGTGCTGCAGTGCCAGCTGCAGCAGCTCGTCGAGCGGAAAGCCCTGCGCGAGGACATCGAGGCCGGCGCGGGCCATCTGCAGGTCCGCCTCGCCGTAGCGCGGCCCCTCCGCGGTCTCGACCGGCACCATCAGGCCGGCGGCCTCCAGGGATGCCAACAGCGCTTCGGGGACCCCCGACCGCGCGGCGAGCTCGGTCCGGGTCAGGACGCGCTCGCCGCTCTCCTCCGCCACGGCAGCCAGCAACGCGTCCTTCTTCGAGCTCGCCCCCGACGACAGGAGCCGCTTGATCACCGCCAGCGTGAGCCCCTGCGACTGGTAGCGCCGGATGCGTCTGAGCACCTCGAGGTGCCGGTTCGCGTACAGCGCGACCCGCTTCTCCCGGCGCGGCGCCGGCAGCAGCCCCTTCGCCTGGTAGAAGCGAACCGTATCCACCCGCAGCCCGGCCGCCGCCGCCAGCTCCTCGACCCGGTACTCCATGAGTAATGACTCTAAGAGTATTTACTCATATCGTCAAGGCGGGGGGAAGGGGCGTGACGGGTGACCGGTGGGATCAGAACCCCGCCCCCTGCAGCCCGTGCAGGCGGGACGCCCGCACCACAAGATCAGCAACGGCGCGGTGTGGGCTTCCGACTGCCCGCATTGCTCCTTTGTGGTGCGGGCCTCCGGCCTGCACGGTCGGACTTTGTGGTGCGGGCCTCCGGCCTGCACGGTTGAATCGACCCGCTGACCCCACCCAGCGTCATCACTCCCTCCCCTCTCCGGAGGCCGGTCACCGGTCACAGCGGTCACGGGTCGAGCCCCTCTCCTTGCCTCCCCGCGCCCCGCGCCCGTATACGAACGGCCGGAAGCTCACATGGATCTGTTCCTGAAGGACCGCGTGGCCATCATCACCGGCGCCAGCAGCGGCATCGGGCTGGCGATCGCCGGCGACCTCGCCAAAGAGGGCGCCTCACTGGTCATCAGTGCGCGCGGGCCCGAGCGGCTGGCGGAGGCCGAGAAGGAGATCGCCGCCCTCGGCCTGCCGGTCGAGGCGGTGGTCGCGGACGTCGCCACGCGCGACGGGTGCGACGCGGTCGTCGATGCGGCGGTGCGGCGCTTCGGACGGATCGACATTCTGGTGAACAACGCCGGCGGCGCCGGCGGGCCGGGCGGGTTCATGAACCTCGCCGACGAGCACTGGCAGCACGCCTTCGACCTCAACGTGATGAGCGCCGTGCGCTGCGCGCGCGCCGCGATCCCGCACATGCAGCGGCAGGGCGGCGGCCGCATCGTCAACATCGCCTCGACGTCCGCCCACCAGCCCGACGTCGTCGTCTGCCACTACAACGCCGCCAAGGCCGCCCTCATCAATCTCAGCAAGACACTGGCGAACTCCTTCGCCGCGGACGGCATCCTGGTGAACTGCGTGTGCCCGGGCCTGACCCGCACCCCGGCGGTGGAGCAGAGCGCGCGCCGGCGCCTGGAGGAGGCGGGACAGTCGGCTGCAAGGTATGACGGCGTCCGAGGCGGTGAACGCGTATTACGTGCCGCGCCGGCCGATTCCCCTCGGCCGCATCGGGGAGGCCGCGGACATCGCCGGGATCGTCGTCTTCCTGTGCTCCGAGCGCGCCGCGTGGATCACCGGCACCTGCATCAACGTCGACGGCGGCTGGACGAAGTCGATGATGTAGGTGGAAGCATGGACTCTGGATGTGATGAGAGAGAAAGTGCTGAACGGAGGGAGTCGGTGCTGAACGGAGGGAAGTCGAAAATCCTGCTGTTCGCCCTGTCGCTCGCCGTCGCTCTGACTCTGTCCGGGCCCAGAGCGGCCCGCGCCGCGGACGATGCGGGCGCGCCGCGGCCGAGCGCCGGGTGCAAGGCGGCGGAGATCCAGCACGGGCGGCGGCTGCAGCGCGCGATCGAGGTGGACGGCAGGGAACGCTCGTACATCCTCGACGTTCCCGATCAGGTGAAGGCGTCTGTTCCCGTGCCCCTGCTGCTCGACTTCCACGGCTTCGGCCACAGTGGTGCGGGCGTGTGGAACGTCTCGGCGTTTCGCGCCCTGGCCGAGCAGGAGGGCTTCATCACCGCCTACCCCGACGGCCTGCCGGTGAAGCTCCGCCTGCACGGCGAGGAGTACGAGCGGCCGGGCTGGGAGATCGGCTCGCTCGATTCGAACCGCGACCTGCGCCTGGTGTCGCGCCTGCTCGACCACCTCGAGCAGGCGTACTGCGTCGACCTGCGCCGCGTCTACGCCACCGGCTTCTCCAACGGCGCCTTCTTCAGCTCGATGCTCGGCTGCGTGATGCCCGACCGCTTCGCCGCCGTGGCGCCGGTGAGCGGTGGGCCGCTGTCGGTTCCGTGCGCTCCCGCGCGCGGCGTTCCCATCCTCATCCAGCACGGCAGCAAGGACGATGTGGTTCCCGTCGAGCTGGCGCACCAGGCGCGCGACGCCTGGATCGCCGTCGACGCCTGCGAAAAGTCGTCGACCGAGGGCACGTGCGAGGCGCACACCGAGTGCCGCAACGGAGCCGTGGTCGAGTACTGCGAGGAGGCCTACCCGCACGCCTGGCCACCGAGTGCCACGTCGCGCATCTGGGAGTTCTTCCGCGCCCACCCGATGCCGTGAACCAATGAAGGTTGTTGGGTTGCTGGTTGTTGGTTCTCCGAGCTCCAACAATTCAACAACCCGACCAACACCCTACGGTAGGCTCGGCGGACATCGCGCTTGATGTGGTGGTCCTTTCAACATAATCTGTCCACATGAAGGCTGTACAGATCACGCTCGATGAAAGCCTGCTGGCGGAGCTCGATGCGGATGACGAGGTGAAACGCGACGGGCGTTCCGCCGTGTTGCGGCGGGCGGCACTCGAGTATCTGCAACGCAAGCGCCGCAAGTCGATCAGGGACGCGTATCGCCGCGGCTACGGGAGCGGAACCGACGACCTCAGCGGCTGGACCGACGAAGCGGTATGGCCGGAAGAGTAGCGCGCGGGGAGGTGTGGACGTACACCTTCCCCAAGCCCGACAAACGGCGGCCGGTGCTCGTCCTCAGCCGCCCGGAGGCCATCGAGGTGTTGCACACGGTGATGGTGGCGCCGATCACGTCGACGATTCGCGGCATCCCGAGCGAGGTCCCGGTCGGCGCGCCGGAAGGACTCCAGCGCGATTCCGCCGTCAACCTCGATCACGTTCAGACCGTCGAGCAATCCCGGCTCTCGAAGCCCCTCGGACGGGTCGGGGCCGAGAAGATGCGCGCCGTCTGCCGCGCCCTGGCGGTTGCCACGGGCTGCGATTGAGGCCACGCGCTTATGGCGAAATGCGGACACGCCGCGAGCTCGACGTTTCGCTCGGCGCGGCGTCGTGGAATCCCCGAACGATCCGGGTTAACATCGCGCATGGGCTCGACGTTCGGGCATCTGTTCCGGATCACGACCTTCGGCGAGTCGCACGGAGGAGGGGTCGGCGTCGTCGTCGACGGCTGCCCGCCGCGCCTGGCGCTGAGCGTCGAGGAGATCCAGCGCGACCTCGACCGGCGGCGGCCCGGACAGAGCAAGATCACGACGCCGCGCGACGAGCCCGATCGCGCCGAGATCCTCTCCGGCCTCTTCGAAGGGCAGACGCTGGGGACGCCGATCGCGATCCTGGTGCGCAACACCGACGCGCGCCCCAGCGCCTACGCCGACTTCAAGGACACCTACCGCCCCTCGCACGCCGACTACACCTACGAGGCCAAGTACGGCGTCCGCAACTGGCAGGGCGGCGGGCGCGCCTCGGCGCGCGAGACCATCGGCCGCGTCGCCGCCGGCGCCATCGCGCGCAAGCTGCTCGCCAGCGCGGCCGGCGTCGAGGTGATCGCGTACGTGAAGCAGGTGTACACGATCGCCGCCGAGATCGACTCGACGTCGGTCACCGCCGCGCAGGTCGAGTCGAACATCGCCCGCTGCCCCGACCCCGAGACGGCCGAGCGCATGATCGCCCGCATCGACGAGGCGCGGCGCGCCGGCGACTCCCTCGGCGGCATCGTCGAGTGCGTCTGCCGCGGCGTCCCGCCCGGCCTCGGCGAGCCGGTCTTCGACAAGCTGGAGGCCGACCTCGCGCACGGCGTCATGTCGCTGCCGGCGTCGAAGGCCTTCGAGATCGGGAGCGGTCTGGCCGGGGTGAACCTCACCGGCATCGAGCACAACGACCCGTTCACGATCGAGCAGGGGCGGGTGCGCACCGTCACGAACCGCTCCGGCGGCGTGCAGGGCGGCATCAGCAACGGCGAGGACATCGTCTTCCGCGTCGCCTTCAAGCCGACGGCGACGATCCGCCAGGCCCAGCAGACGGTCGACCGCGGCGGCCAGAGCGTCACGCTCGAGGCGCGCGGCCGTCACGACCCCTGCGTCCTGCCGCGCGCCGTCCCGATGGTCGAGGCCATGGCGTGCCTGGTCCTCGCCGACCACCTGCTGCGACAACGCGGTCAGTGCGGCGGGATTGAGGAAACGCCGGAATGATTCAGTGCTGGGATGTTGGGGTGTGGAGGGGCGTGAGCACATGAGATTGTGGTGTAGGCCTCCGGCCTGCATAGCGGTCCAGCGGACCGCTCATCTCCCCTCCAACCCAACGCCGTGCAGGCGGGACGCCCGCACCACAACCAAATGTCCCTCCCGTTCGGGAGTGTCGAAAAATGAGAAGACACACTTCGACGACCTCACTGTGAGCGGGGAAAGCCTTTTGAGATCAACCCCCCCAACCGCTCAGGCCGAGCTCGTCGAAGCCTGTCTCGAGCGTAGTCGAAGGGCCTCGTTCGAGAGAAAATCGACAGACCCATTCGCCGGAA
Source organism: uncultured bacterium (assembly GCA_963721115.1). Lineage (GTDB taxonomy): Bacteria > Desulfobacterota > Binatia > HRBIN30 > CADEER01 > CAVRIA01. Next base: position 20,357 of record CAVRIA010000002.1, on the reverse strand, counting down.
GGTTCGCTGCGGATGCATTCTCGTGCCTGCGAACTCGGTCCCACCGAAGGAAGAACCTCTCGCCCATCTCGCCCTTGGCAGGAAACTTGTTAACTCGAAGTCAGCACCCGTGGGTGACGCGGGTTGGTGCGAGCTGAAGAAGGGGAACCGAGATGAGTGAGTCAGGATCTGCAACGGCCCGGAAGATGTCCGACTGACATCCGCCGAGGAGAAGACCTCCGCCGCGAGCTGGGGGGTTGTCGGGTTCACGACGGTGGGTGCCGCCATCGGCGCCGGAGTCGGCTTCGTCTACGCGCTGTTCGAGGCGGCGGTGCACGGAGTCCCGATGTTGGTCGCCTTCTCCTTCGACGTGATGCTGGCGATGGCGATCCTCGGTGCATTGATCGCCGCCAACTGCGCCCCGTCCGACGACTGACCGGCGGCCACCTTCCCTGCACTGCCTTCTGCGCGGCCGCAGGCTGAGCCGCGATACATCGCCTCGATCGCCTCGCCGTACTTCTCCGCGATGGGCTTGCGCTTGAGCTTCATCGTCGGGGTCAGCTCCGCGCCGCCGGGCATCCAGTCTCCGGGGACGATGGTGAACTTTTTCACCTGCTCGACCCGGGACAGCCTGGAGTTGGCTTCGTCCACCCCCCGCTGCACCGCTGCTGATTATCTTCTCCTGCCCGGCGAGCTCCTCGAGCGACATCCCGGCCATCCCGTTCCGGGCGGCCCACGCCGCGGCGAAATCGGGGTCGAGGACGATGAGGGCGGTGTTGTAGGGGCGACGGTCGCCGATGACGCACGCCTGGCCGATGAGCGGCGTGGCGCGCCTTCAGCGTGCTCTCGATGTTGGCGGGAGACATGTTCTTCCCCGCCGCGTTGATGATCAGCTCCTTCTTGCGGTCGACGATCTTCAGATAGCCCTCGTCGTCGATCTCGCCGATGTCCCCGGTGGCGAGCCAGCCTTCGCCGTCGATGGTCTCCGCCGTCTTCTCGGGCTGGTTGCGGTAGCCAACCATGATGTTGTCGCCGCGGATCAGCACCTCGCCGTCCTCCGCGAGCCTGATCTCGATACCGGGAACCGGCGGCCCCACGGTGCCCAGCTTGATCCGGCCCGGCCGGTTGACGGTGCCGACGCCGCAGGTCTCGGACATCCCCCAACCCTCCGCCAGCGGGATGCCGAGGGCGTGGAAGAACTCGATCACCTCGGGAGGCGTGGGTGCGGCGCCGACGACGACCGAGGCCGCCTGATCGAGCCCCAGCATCGCGCGCAACGCGGAGAACACCTCCGCGTCGGCCGCGGCGACGCGCCGCTCCAGGTCCGGCGGTACGGGCTTGCCCGCCTGCGTCAGCCGCACCTTGTCGATCGCGGCGTCCACGTTCTCCTTCATCTTCGCCTGCTGCTCGGCGGGCAGCCCCGCCAGCTGCGCTTCCAGGCCCGCCTTCATCTTCTCCCAGATGCGCGGCACGGCGAAGAAGAACTGCGGTCGCACCTTGGGCAGGTAGGAGATGATCTCGCGCGGGTTGGCGCACGTCGTGATGGTGAAGCCCATCAGCAGCGGCAGGTAGTAGTTGAAAGCGCGCTCGGCGATGTGGGCCGTGGGCAGCCAGGAGATGACGCGCGACTCGTCGGGGAAGTCGACGATGTCGAGCAGCCCCTGCACGACCGTGAAGAGGTTGCGGTGCGAGAGTTGGACTCCCTTTGGCGGGCCGGTGGTTCCGGAGGTGTAGATGAGGGTGAGCAGGTCCTCGGGACCCACGCTGCGGGCGGCGGCCGCGGCGTCGAAGTCCGCGCCGCTGGACTCGACGTCTTCGAGCCTCAGGGTGTCGCCCACCCGCTCTCCGTCGACGAGGATCACGTGCTCGAGGCCCGGGAGGTTCTTCCGCGCCTCGCCGAAGCTCTTCAGGTGAGCGGTCTCGACGATCGCGATGCGCGCCCCGGCATCCGCGACGACGTAGGCGATCTGCTCCGCGGGCAGTGTCTGGTAGATCGAGAACGGCGTCGCGCCCAGCGTCGCGGCGGCGAGATCGGCGATGGCGAACTCGGGCCGGTTGTTCAGCATCAGAGCGATCGTGTCGCCGCGACGCAGGCCGAGCTTGGCGAGCCCGCCGGCCAGGCGGTCGACGCGATCGCGCAGCTCCTTCCAGGTCAGCGAGACCTGGTCGTCCACGGTGCGTACGGCGATCCTGTCGGGGTGCATCTCGACGCGGCGCCGGAACGCCTCTCCGAACGTCGACGCGCCCGACCCCATCGTGGACTTTGCAGTGGCTTCGGCCATGGGAACCCCTCCGTTGCGAATCTACGGTTTCTCCACCGGCAGTCCGGCTTCCGTCCAGCCGCGCCACCCGCCGTCCATCGAGGCGACGTTCGTGTACCCCATCCTCTGCAGGCTCTCGGCGGCCAGGGCCGAGCGGAAGCCGCCGCCGCAGTAGAGAATCAACGCCGTGTGCGGATCCGGAACGGCCTGCTCGATGTCGCGTTCGATGATGCCCTTGGAAAGATGCCGGGCGCCGGGCAGGTGTCCGCGTGCCCACTCGCTCTCTTCGCGCGTGTCGATGAGCGCGAAGCGCTCCCCCGCGTCGATCATGCGTTTGACGTCTTCGATCCGCAGCTCGCGGATCGACCGCTTGGCTTCCTCGACGAGGGCGAGAAAGCCCGGCGAATGTTTCATCGAATGTCCTCCCGTGTGGGGACAGGTTCGTACGGCGCGCGGGCTCGCGTCAAGGGATCGCGGCGGGTGAGCCGGTCCGCCGGTGAGCCGGTGAGCGCGTGGCGTCGCCCTTTTCGCGCCGATTGCGCCGGAGTACGCTGCGCGGAGTACGCAGTGGCTCAACCCGAAAGGAGAACCGAGGCATGGTGTTTCACGGCGTCGACGCAGGCAAGCAGTTCAAGCACATGCGCGAGCTCGTTCCGGAGGCGTATCGTTCCTGGCTGGAGTTCGACGGCAAGGTGTTCGGTGACGGCGCGCTCCCGAAGAAGACGAAGGAGCTGATCGCGCTCGGCATCGCCCACATCACGCAGTGCCCTTGGTGTATCGACGCCCATGCCAAGAAAGCGGTCCGTGTGGGTGCGACCGAACAGGAGATCGGCGAGGTGATCTTCGTGGCGATGGCGATGGCGGCCGGCGCCGCCTGGAGCCATGGCGGGCTGGCGCTGCAGTGCCTCGACGAGCACCGCAAGCCCGCCGAGTAGCCGCGCCGCGGCGAGGCGATTCAGTGCAGGAGGCCCGGGGGCGGCTCTTCCCCGTCTTCGTCCGAAGGGGTGTCGGAGGCGCTGGCGTGATGGTGGACCAGCCTCCATTCGGCGTCTTCGAGCACGAACACGTTGGTCGCGACCAGCTCGACGCCCGGCAGACGCTCGGTGCAGACGACGAAGGCGGCGTCGCCGAGGACGTGCGCGGTCGCGCCGCGGCAGGCGATGAGCGGCGCGTTCGGGCCCGTCGAGGATCGCTCTCCAGCTCGCCACGACCGCGTCGCGGCCGCGCAGCGGCTGCCAGCCGGGATGCAGGCAGACCACCGGAGCCCGCTTCGCCCACAGGGCGTCCATGGCCTCGGCGTCGTGCGCGGCGAAGGCCGCGTAGAACGCCTCGTTGGCGGCCAGAACCGCTCGTTCCTCGCGCGTCATGTCCTCGCTCTCCGGCGCTCCCGACTATATCGCGCTCGCCGAGGCGCGCCAGCCGCGATGGGCTAGCCCAGTGGACGGGATCTGGGATGGCCTGAGCGACGAGGACTGCCTCGCCCTGGCCGAGACGATCGCTCGCGTCGCCCGCGACCTGTCGCGCTCTCTTCCCGCGCCGCACGGCGCGCCCCTGTTCGGGCTCGACATGACCGTCGGCGACGCGCGCCTGCTCGACCGCTTCTCGCAGCACGGCATCTTCCGCAAGTACCAACGCGCCGTCTCGCTCGGCTGCGGGCTCGGCGGCACGGGCCGTTGCTGGGCCGTGCGGCTCGGTTGCTCCGTCGTATCGGTCGACCCGCACGCCGGCCTGATCGCCGCCGCCCGCCGGCTGGGGACACAGACGGCCGTCGGGGAGCGGGCCCGCTTCGAGTCCGCCGCGCTCGACTCCCTGCCGTTCCGCGACCGCCTCTTTACCCACGCCTGGAGTGTCGAGCGCCTGGACGACCTCGCCGATCCGCTTCCCGCCCTGCGCGAGGCGCTGAGGGTTCTGCGGCCCTCCGGCGCGTTCGCCATCTATCTCCCCGGCCGCTCGCGTACCGACGCCGACGTCTGGCGCTGGTCGGGACACCTCTCGGCCGCCGGCTTCGAGGCACTGCACGTCCAGTCCGTGCCCGCCCCGGAGATTCCGCCGATCATGCTGCACGCCGAGCGCCATCTTCTGGCGGCCCTGCGCGGAGCCCTGGCCGAGCCGGCCCGCGCGCGCATCGCAAGCGCCGTTCGCGCGACGTCGAAGAGCGCCGCCGCGCCGGCGCCGGGCGCGCTCCTGTTCGCCGAGCGTCCGTCCTGAGAGGAAGCGTGGAAGAGGGGCGTGATGGCGAGGGTTGCGAGTTGTTGGGTTGTTTGTTGTTGGTTCTCGAGGTCCAACAACTCAACAACGAACAACCTGGGGGCGGCCGGCGGATGGTTGGGCGAAGCCCGGTGACCGGGCAAGAGTTGGACGACGAGTCTCCGATCAGTGCTGCGGGGGGCGGGATGCGTGGTGTCGACCGACCACACCTTCACGGGCGTGATGGCGAGAATCACGCGTGGCGTTTCGATCCCCTGGCGGGCTCGTTCGCTCTTCAGACCTTCCGCTCCCAGGTACTTGCGGTAGATCTTGGTGACGACCTCCTTCACGCCGGTCGTCCGGATCTCCGCCGGTCCCTCGATGGTGACGGACTCGTTCTCGAACGGCGCCTCCATCACGTCGATCACCACCGCCACGCGCGGATGGGCGCGGATGTGTTTCACCTTGGCGGCTTGTACGCGCGTGCTCATGTACAGGACGCCGTTCTCCCACAGGAACCACATCGGCGTGATCTGCGGGGTGCCGTTGGCGCGAACGGTGGCCAGGCGGGCGACCAGCGGCCTGGCGAGGAAAGCGTCGATCTCCTGCTTGCTCATCGCCGGCGGCGCCGGCTCGGCGGCGCGCAGGGCCGGGGCGGCGAGCAGAGTCACCAGCCCGCAGATCGCCAGCTTCGATGCGCCGGATCGGACCATATCGCGACCTCCCTTCGCATCTACGCGTATCACGAAAGTCCGGCATCGTGCTCGTGCGCGCGGTCGCCGGCGTTGACAGGGCACACGATCTACGGTCTTTGGGCTCGGGAAAGGAGATGCGTCGATGAGCGAAGGTCCGTACGTGGTGCAGAAGGTCGACTGGTTCCAGCTCCGGGATGCCGACGGGAAGGCTTTCTTCGTGATGGTTTCGAGCCTGCCGAACGGCTTCTTCACGGCGGTGCCCTGCGACCTCTCGATGGCGCGGCTGGATCACAGCAAGATGGGCCTGGCGGATTCCGCCGCCGGCGCCCTGGCGCAGCTCGAGGCCGCGCTCGGCGGACAGAAGCGCGACGAGCTCTTCGGATCCGAATGAGCACCCCGTCGCGGCGTGTGGAGCCTGGCGCATGAACGATGCTTCGTCGAAGATCGCCCATCTCGATCGCGAGAGCCGCGCTCGAGAGTGGATTCGAACGCTCTCGGAGCTGCCGGCGCGTTTCGCCGGGACGACCGCCGAGCGCGAAGCGGCGAACCGCGTCGCGGACTGGATGCGCGGCCTGGGTGCCACGGACGTTTCCGTCTCCCCGACTCCGGGGGCGCCGCGCGCCGGATACGGCCAGGCCCTGCACGCCGGGCTCGGCGCGCTGGGGTGCTGGATCGGCGGACCGCTCGGCGTGATGCTCGCGGCGCTGTCCCTGTGGTCGTTCCGTCGCGAGTTCCGCCAGCGCCGTCCGCTGCTGGCGAGCCTGCTGTCGTCGTCGCCGTCGGTCAACGTGGTCGGCAGGATGGGTGGCGACCAGCCGGCCCGCCGCGTCGTGCTCAGCGCCCACATCGACGCGGCCCAGGCCGGCTGGATGTTCTCGCGCGAGTTCGCCGACCGGTTCGCCCGGTTCGCGGCCGGCGTGCGCCGCGGCGGACCGCCTCCCGGTCCTCTCGCCATTCCCGAAGCGCTGCTGGCGGCGGCCACCGTCGTCGCCGCCGCCGCCTGGCTCGGGGCGCACGGTCCGCTCTTCGGGCTGATTCGGCTGGCGGCCGTCTTCGCGCTGCTCGTCGTCTTCGCCCTCACCTTGCAGTGGTCGGCGTCGGAAGCGACGCCCGGCGCCAACGACAACGCCTCGGCCGTGGCGGCGATGCTGCTGTGCGCCGAACGGCTGAAGGAGCGACTGCCCGCCGACACGGAGCTGTGGCTGGTCGGCACCGGAGCCGAGGAGGTCGGCTGCGTCGGCATCGACGACTTCACCGAGCGCCACGCGGACTGGCCGCGCGAGCGGACCTACTTCGTCAACTTCGAGTGCGTCGGCGGCGGCTCGCTGCACTTCATCCGCAGCGAGGGCCTGCTGAAGAAGGTCTACTTCCCGTCCGAGATGGTCGATCTCTCCCGTCGCGTCGCCGCCGGCGGCGGCTTCGGCGAGGTGACGCCGACGGACCTCCTGGCCAACACCGACGGCCACGTCCCGGCGGAGCGCGGCTACCCCGTGCTGTCCCTGATCTCGCTCGAGCCGAACGGCGTGCCGCGCAACTACCACCGCCGCGAGGACACCGTGGACGGCATCGACACGGCGACGGTGGTTCGCGCCGCGGACTTCGGTGCCGCGGTCGCCGCCGCGGCCCTGCGCGGCGAGGGCAAGGCCATTACGGAAGGTCAGGTTGTTAGTTGTTAGGCTGTTAGTGTTGCCCCCGGCTGTGCCGGATCATTCGAGCTGAGAAACACACGGACTTCCGGAACAGGCTGAGGCTGAGGCTAGGGCTCGGGCTGAGGACGGTGCGCGCTTCGCGCGGTCTTTGGGATCGATCCCCAGCCTCAGCCCGAGCCCCAGCCTTTGCCTACGAACCCGGGCACAGCCCGGGCGAGTTTCAGGCTAGGTTGTTAGGCTGTCGGGCTCGATCGAAATTCAAGGCGTCGCCTTGGGTTTGTGAGGGAGGCCGTGATTCAGACCGACTCGCCGTCCTGAATCAGGCCGAGAAGCTCCTGCAGGGTCGACAGCTCGTCGCTCCAGTAGCGCTCGCTGCCGAAGTCGGGAAAGACGCGCGGGAAGGCGGGGTCGCTCCAGCGGCGCGCGATCCAGGCACTGAAGTGCACGATGCGCAGGGCGCGCAGGGGCTCGATCAGGCGGAGCGAGGCGCGGTCGAGCTCGCGCAGCTGCTCGTAGGCTGAGAGGAGAACTTCGCGCTGTTGCCGCGCCGCTTCGTCGCGGCCCGGGACGAGGAGCCACAGGTCCTGCACGCAGGGACCGCGCACCATGTCGTCGAAGTCGACGAGGAAGGCGCCGTCCCGTCCCCACAGGACGTTGCCGAGATGGCAGTCGCCGTGGATGCGCTGGTAGGCGGATCGCTCGAACCAGAGGGCGGTGATCTCGCACAGGCGCTCGACCACCATTCGATAGCGGTCGCGCAATCCCGGCGGCACGACGTCGGCCTCGAGCAGGGAGGCCAGATCGTCGAGCCCGTAGCTCTGCGGATCGAGACGAACGCGGTGGGGCGCCTGGCGCTCGGCGCCGACCGTGTGCACGCGCGCGATGAGTCGGCCGAGCTGCTCCAGCTGGTCGCGATCGGGCTCCTCCGGGATGCGGCCGCCGACGCGTGGGAAGACCGCGCACCAAATGTTCAGATCGCCGACCCGGGCGAGAGTGCGGCCGCCGGATAGGGCGACCGGGGGCACCACCGGAATCTCGTGCTCGGCGAGGTCGCGCAGGAACTGGTGCTCTTCCAGGATCTGCTCCTCGTTCCAGCGCCCCGGCCGGTAGAACTTGACGACGCGAAACCGGTTGCCCAAACCGCCGCCGGCCTCGTCTACCTCCACCTCGACCTGGTAGACGCGGTTCTCCATGCTGTTGAGCGCCAGGCAGCGCCCGGTGCAGCGCAGGCCACACGCCTCGACCGCGTCGAGGATGCGGTCGGGCGTGAGCTCGTAGAAGTAGCGCGTCTCGGCGGTGCCCCGGGTCATGAAAGCTCGGCGGGCGTCGGGGCGTCGGCGGCGCGGTCGCCCCTCCCGGCGTCTCCGCTCACTGCACCGTGATGGTCGCCTTGCGAATCGTCAGCGGCTCCGCCGGCTGACCGCTGGCGCTGCCGGCCTTCTCCAGCTTCTTCACCGTGTCCATGCCCGCGGCCACCTCGCCGAAGATCGTGTGCTTCCCGTCCAGGTGCGGCGTCGGCACGAAGGTGATGAAGAACTGGCTGCCGTCGGTGTTCGGCCCGCGGTTCGCCATGCTCAGCAGGCCGGGCCGGGCGTGCTTGACCTTGGGGTCGAATTCGCCGGCGTACTCGTACCCGGGCCCGCCGGTGCCGCGACCGAGCGGATCGCCGCCCTGCGCCATGAATCCGGAAATCACACGGTGGAAGGGAATCCCGTCATAGAAACCGAGCCGGGTCAGGTAGATGGTGCTCGACACGTGCATCGGCGCCACCTGGGGCAGCAGCTTGATGTCGATCGGCCCGACGTTGGTCTCGAGATTCCAGTGGTACGTCTTGGCCGAATCGAAATCGAGCACGGGCGGCTTGGGAAGCTTCGTCTTCCAGCTCGGCGCGCTCTTGTCGATGGACTGCTTGGCGATGAATTGGTCGATCTGTTCGATCGCGTTCCCCGTCTGTGCCACTCGAGCCTCCTTTGCGTCGTTGGACCGGCAAGCCGGCAAGGCGAGTGCCGAGCACAGCGCACCAGCGGCGAGGATCCGGATGATGTCTCTGCGATGCCTTCTCTTCACTGTCGAGTCTTCGATGGATGACCGTCCCGGGATTATTCGGAAAAGCGGCGAAAGTCCAAGCCGCTCGCCGCCGCTGCGCGACGAGCGACCGGACGGGGCGTCCTTCCGACGCTTCAACGCGCCGCCGTTGACGCCGCGCCGACCGGGCGGTTATGGACAGGCGTCCCCTCTAAGTCCACCGAGGAGCAACGCCATGAGCCATTTCGCTCGCGCGGCGGTGTTGAGCGCCGCCCTGTCCCTCGCCCCCGGCCTCGTCCGGGCCCAGTGCCCGCCCGATTGCCCCTTGAAGGGCGGCGGCGCGCCGGAGACCGACTGTCAGGCGGAGTTCGCGTCCCCGGTGCTGCGCCTCAACTACCCGCCGTTCGATCCGGCCGCGCCGCAGCCGGGAACGGAGGTACGTTGCTTCGACGGCGACGCCGGCTGCGACACCGACGGTGCGGTCGACCGCGCCTGCGTCTTCGACGTCGACGTCTGTCTGCGCAACCAGGATCCGTCCCTGCCCGCGTGTACGGCGGCGGACGTCACCTCGGTCACCGTGGTGGACGCGTCCGGGGACCCCGATCTGGAAGCGCTGCAGTCCGCTCTCGATGATCTGCTTCCCGCGACGTCGAACGTGTGCACCAGCGGTCGCACGCTGCGCGTGCCGTTGGACGGGCCGGATGCGAGCGGCGCCTATCACCGCGGCCACAAGACCGTTCACCTCGAGGCGCAGACCTCCGACGGCGGCACGGACGTCGACGAGCTCGAGCTGAGCTGCGTTCCGCGCGGCTGGCCGACGCACGGGTACGATCAGGCCAATCACCGCAACAACCCGCTCGAAGACCAAATCAGCCCCGACAACGCGGCGCAGCTGCGGGTGAAGTGGAACCTCGACCTGCAAGCCCTGGACGGGGCGGGAGCCAACGGCGTCACCTCGACCCCGACGGTCGGCAACGGCATGCTCTACGTCAGCTCCTGGCACGGCTACGTCTACGCTCTCGACCCGGCGGACGCCTCGGTCATCTGGAAGTACGACACCGGCTCCGGGATCGTCCTCGGCGTGCAGAGCACGCCGACCCTGACCGCCGACGGCCGGCTTCTGGTGGGCGACAGCACCGCCGTGGTCCACTGTCTGGACGCCATCACCGGAAAGCTGCTGTGGAAGAAATCCATCGGCAACTTCACCGTCGACCACATCTGGGCCTCGCCGACGATCGCCAACGGGCGCGTCTTCATCGGCGTTGCCTCGCACAGCGACAACCCGTGCACGAACGGGCGGCTGGTGGCAATGGACCTCGACACGGGCGACGTGCTGTGGACGCACCAGACCGTACCGGACCGGGTTTGCAACAACGACACCGCGGTCGAGTGCACCGTCGACGCCGATTGCGGCGGAGGAACCTGCGTCGCCGGCATCGGCGCGGGCGTAACCGCCACGGTCGCCGTCGATCCCAGCGGCGAGACGGTCTACATGAACACGGTCGGCTGCTACCGATTCCCCTCGATCGGCGACTCCGACTCGATCTTCCGCCTCGACGCCGCGACCGGCGCGACGGTGTGGAAGAACCGTGTGCAGCCGCCAGAACAGTTCGGCGCCTGCAAGGAGGACACGTCAATCGACTGCGGAACGGATGCCGAGTGCGCGGAGACGTGTCAGACGAAAGCCAACTACCACGACTTCGGCTTCCTCAACGGACCGATTCTGGTCGACGCCGACGACGGCGCCGGTGGCCGCCGCCCGCTCGTCGTATCGGGGAGCAAGGACGGAACCCTCTACGCCCTCGACCCGGACGACGGATCGATCGTGTGGAAGAACGTGGTGGTGCCGACGCCGGTCACCCCCGGCTTCGCCGGCTTCGGCCTCTTCAACGGAGCGGTGGGGTTCGCCGACCAGAAGTTCTACGCCGGGCTCTACCGGATGATTCTGATCCCCCCCGTCAGCCCGCTGCCGCCGCATCTCATGGCCTTCAGTGCCGTCGACGGCGGCACCGCCTGGGAAGACGAGATCGGCGACAGCTGGGGGTCGGTCGCCCTCGCCAACGGCGTGCTCTACGTCGGGACCGAGGTCTTCGTGAACGTGTGCGAGAACGACACCTCGGTCGAGTGCAGCGCCCAGGCGCCGTGCCCCGACGGGGCGAGCTGTGTGATGCGGAGCCCGTACTACGTCTACGACGCGAGCAACGGCCGGCGGCTCAACACCTTCCTGATGCCCACCGACGTGTCGGGCGGCGCTTCGATCGCGGATGGTGTCGTTTACGTGCCGTACGGGGTCTTCGGAGGGAACGGCGGCGTCATGGCGCTCGCGCTGGGCGGCGCCTGCGGCGGCGACTGCAACGGCGACGGCACGGTCACGATCGACGAGCTCATCCGAGGCGTGAACATCGCTCTCGGTCTCTCGTCGGTCGACGCCTGTCCGTCCTTCGATCAGAACGCCGATGGGCAGGTGACCATCGACGAGCTGGTAGCGGCGGTCGGCCACGCCTCGAGCGGCTGCTGAGCGCGGCTCGCGGCCGCCGAGAAGGCGACCCGTCAGCCGGTCGCGGACTTGGTTGCCGAGCGCCGGCGCTTGCGCAGGATCAGACGACCGGTGCGTCGAACGTTCTGCCGGCTGCGCCGCAGAGCTCGCTGAGCCTGGGCGCGGTCGCTCCGCATGCGCTCCAGCGCCGCGCGCACCGCGCCGGCTTCGAGGCCCAGAGTTTCGCACACGACGACGAACGAGAAAGGCGAGGCGCGGCGATTGGTCGCCACCCAGTACTCGGCCTCAATGCGCACGCGTCCGGGCGAGCCGAGATAGCTGCGGATGCCGTCCTCGAGAATGGCGAGCATCAGCGCTCTCGTCCCGGTAGCCTCTCCTCCCCGCGACTCTCCGCCCCCGAGCGAGCTCAGCCTGCTGAGGTCGAAATCCACGTCGCGAATTCCGACCTCGCGGCTCGAGCCGGCATCCGAATTCAACTCCCTGTCGCGTTGGTTCATAGCCGTTCGCTCCTCTCCATCACGCCGGAACGAGGCGCAAGGCATGTAGCAAGGAGTTTTCGGTGCGAGGGGGAGGAGCCCTTATGCCGATCGTGAGAGATGCACACTAGCCAATATCCTGCCGGACTTCGCATTCCGACAAAAATTAGTGCGAGCTTCCTGAAACTTTTACAATGCTTATCCTACGTTCTTCCGGAACGTTAAACAACCACACATTCGATCCCGGCGGGGGTTGGGCGGCTTTCCTATGCTATCGGTGCGGCCTGCTGTGCAAGGAGGGACAGCCGGTGAGCCGGTAGGCCGGTGAGCGGGTGGGGGTGGGCGGAGGGGGCGACGTGGGGGTCGGCTCCCCTTTGCGGATTGCCAAGGCGGGCGACTTCGGCGAAGATCGTGTCCGGGGAAGCGAATGAACGACGCCGCAATGGCAGGAGCCGAATCCGCCGCCGCGCCTTCGTGGAAGGACGTCCTCTCGGTCCAGGAGCGAAAGCAGCTGTTGCAGCTCGATCCCGCCCGCGCCTGGATGAGCATCGCCACCAACTGGATCCTGATCTTCGCCGCCATGGGGTTGGTGGCGTGGAGGCCGAACCCGCTGACGGTTGTGGCGGCTGTGCTCGTCATCGGCGCCCGCCAGCTCGGCCTCGGGATCGTCATGCACGAGGCGGCGCACCGGACGCTGTTCCGGAGCCGGGTGCTCAACGACTGGGTGGGCAACTGGCTGGCTGCATACCCGATCTGGGCCGACGTCGAGCCGTACCGCGCCTATCACCTCGTGCACCACGCGAAGACGGGCACCCCCGACGATCCCGACCTCGGCCTGGCGGCGCCGTTCCCGGTCACGCGCGCCGGCTTCCGCCGCAAGGTCTGGCGCGACCTCTCCGGCCAGACCGGATGGAAGCAGGCCAAGGCGGTCTTCGCGCGCGATCTCGGCCTCGCCGGCAAGCGCACGCACCGCGAGCTGGGGATGAGCGGCGGCGAGCGCAGCGACGTCGGCTGGCGCAAGATCGCGCCGGTGGCGATCACCAACGGCGTGCTTCTCGGCCTCCTGGCGCTGGCCGGCCATCCGGCGCTGTATCTCCTGTGGGTGGCGGCTTGGCTCACCACGTACCGCCTGGCGGCGCGCCTGCGCTCGATCGCCGAGCACGGCATGGTGCCCGACAACCTCGATCCGCTGCGCAACACGCGCACCACGCGGGCGCGCTTGTGGGAACGCCTGCTGCTGGCGCCGAACCGGGTGAACTACCACCTCGAGCACCATCTTCTGATGACCGTCCCGCACTACAACCTGCCGCGCATGCATCGCCTGCTGCGCCAGCGCGGCGCGCTGCGCGACGCCTGCGTCGCCGACGGCTACCTGACGGTGCTGGGATCAGCAATCACTGATCACTGCCCATCCACGGCGGGACCGGCAGGTTCTTCGCGCGCAGGAACTCCGGGTTGAACAGCTTGCTCTGGTAGCGAGTGCCGTAGTCGCAGAGCACGGTGACGACGGTGTGGCCGGGTCCGAGCCGCCGCGCGACCTGGATCGCTCCGGCGACGTTGATGCCGGTGGAGCCGCCGACGACCAGCGCCTCGTGCTGCAGGAGGTCGAAGATGATCGGCAGCGCCTCCTCGTCGGTCACCTGCAGGGCCTCGTCGATCGGCGCGCCCTCCAGGTTGCGGGTGACGCGGCCCTGTCCGATTCCCTCCGTGATCGAATTGCCCTCCGCCTTCAGCTCGCCGTGCCGGTAGTAGTGGTAGAGGGCCGAGCCCATCGGATCGGCGAGCACCACGTGGACGGCGGGCTTGCGCTCCTTCAGCGCCATCGCCACTCCGGCCAACGTGCCGCCGGTACCGACCGAGGCGACGAAGGCGTCGACCCGGCCGCCGGTCTGTTGCCAGATCTCCGGGCCGGTCGTCTCGTAGTGGGCGCGCCGGTTGGCGACGTTGTCGAACTGGTTGGCCCAGACGGCGCCGTTCGGCTCGCTCGCCGCCAGCTCCTCGGCCAGCCGTCCCGACACGCGCACGTAGTTGCCCGGGTCCTTGTACGGCACCGCCGGCACCAACCGCAGATCGGCGCCGCACAGCCGCAGCGCGTCCTTCTTCTCCTGGCTCTGCGTCTCCGGCATGACGATGACCGTGCGGTAGCCGAGCGCGTTGCCGACCAGGGCGAGGCCGATACCGGTGTTTCCGGCGGTGCCCTCGACGATCACGCCGCCCGGGCGCAGCTCGCCGCGCGCCTCCGCGTCGCGCACGATGTAGAGCGCGGCGCGGTCCTTCACCGAGCCGCCGGGGTTGAGAAACTCGCACTTGCCGAGGATCTCGCAGCCGGTCTCCCGCGAGGCGCGCCGCAGCCGCACCAGCGGCGTGTTGCCGATCAGGTCGATGAATCCGTCGCGCGCGTCCATCTCCGTCTGCGCCGAGAGCGCCATCCATCTCGACGGTCGATTTCGTTGCTATCACAGCGATCGCCGGGGGTCGAAACATTGGGGCGGATCGGACAAGAGATTTCAACACGAAGGACGCGAAGAGGACGAAGAGCACGAAGAAGAGCTTGAAAAGCCGATCGTATGGAAGGTCACCGCTGATGCGGTTCAGATCTGGATCGGTCTATTCCCTTCTGTTTCTTGTGCCTCCGTGGTCTTCGTGTTCTTCGTGGTGAGGATTTCTGTCCGATCAAGGCTGATTCCCCGCTACGACCTGCCCTTGGCCGGCGGGGGCGGATGTGTCGCGCGCACTCGTGTCAGCGCGGTCGCGATCTGTTCGCTGAAGCGGTCGAGCACGCGGCTCAGCGCCGCCACTGCCGCCTCGGTGTCGGTGCCGCCGGCGGGCTCGACGAGGTGCGTCTCGCCGCTGAAGAGGATCTCGTCGGTGGCGCTGTCCTTGATTCCCCAGCGCGCCTCCAGCCCGGCGTCGCCGTTTGCCGTCGACTCGAACCTCAGAATCTGGAGTGGAACGTCGTACGTGCGCCGCGCCGAGACGAGGGTGGGCAGTGCGATGACCCGGGCATTCCCGAGCCGCGCCGCCAGGTCCTGCAACAGCACGCGCAGGGTGCTCGCGTCGAGCGCTTCGGCCCAGCGCTCGTTGTCGTGAAAGCGCATCCGATTCGGTCCGAGGCGCACGGCGCGCTCGCTGCGGTTCAGATAGTCGGGAATCTCGAGCGGCCCGAGGCCGACCGTAAAGTCGGTTTCGGGCGCACTGCCGCTCACGTCGGCAGCCCTCGGTGCGGCCGAGAGCACGTAGTATCGCGTGCGATCGGGGCGGGGTGCCAGGAGACTGCTACAGCCGGCGATGAGCAGCACAGCGATCGCCAGCGGAACCATCGGAGGCCTGTACCTGGTCATTTCTTGTCCTCCACGGGACCCTTGCCGCGCAGCAGCACCGACGGGTCGCGCTCCAGCTCCTCCGAAGCCCGCCGGATGGCCCGCGCCGCGGCGGACAGGTCCGTCAGCGAGCGATTCACGGAGTAGAGGAGTGGCGCGTCCGGTTTGAGCACGGCCTGGATCTGCTCCAGGGTGGCGGTGGCGGCGCGCAGCGCTTCACGAGCGTCGGCCGTCGTCGCCCGCACGTTGCTGCTGAGCCCGCCCAGATTGGAATCGAGGTTGTCGGAAAGCTTGCGGATGCTGTCGAGCGCCGTTCGCGCATCGACGGTCACGTCCTTGATTCCGTCGACGGCGCCCGGCAGCGACTCCAGGGTCTCCTTCAGGTTCGGCGAGTTGAGCATGCGGTCCAGGCCGTCGATCGCGCTGCGCAGCGACGTGACCATGCCGGTGATGTCCGCCTCGTCGAGCTTGGCCAGAAACTTCGCCGCCTTCGCCTGCGCCTCTTCGAGCGGCGTCGGGATCGTCGGCAGCTCGTGGTAGGGCACCGTCGGATCGTTCACCAGGGTGATGGGTGTCTCCGGATAGAAGTCCATCTTCACGTACAGCAGCCCGGTGACGAAGCTCTGCATGGCGAGCTGGGCGCGCAGGCCGCGGTCGACCAACGCCTGGAGGTTCTCGCGGGTCGGCATCTTCTTCGCCCCCATCGCGACGAGGCGATCGGCATCGATCTCGACCAGCACGGGGATGCGCAACTCCCCGGGGCTGTCGATGGCCGCCGCCTGGCTCAGGTTGAGCCGGACGGCGGACACCGAGCCGATCTGTACCCCCTTGAGCTTCACCGGCGCCCCGACCTCGAGGCCGTTGACGTCGCCGGTGAAGTACAGGACGTACGTATACGTCTTGCGGAAGAACCGCCCCGAGCCGAAGGCGACGACGGCGATCACCGTCAGGATGACGGCGCCGACGACGAACGCCCCAACCGCCGCCGGGCTGAAACGTTTACCCATGGTCCTGCTCCCTCCCCTTCCTCGGCTCCGCGCCGCAGGAAGCGCCTCACCTGCGGATTCTCCGCATGGTCGCGCAGCCACTTCGGATCGCCGGTCGCGCCCATCGTGCGCGTCTCGACGTCGAGGTAGACGCTGTTGGTGGCGATGGTGAAGATGCTCGCCAGCTCGTGCGTGACCACGACGATGGTGGCGCCGAGGCTGGCGCGCAGCTCCAGGATGAGCTCGTCGAGCAGGCGCGAGCTGATCGGATCGAGCCCGGCGGACGGCTCGTCGAAGAAGAGGATGTCGGGGTCGAGCGCCATCGCCCGCGCCAGCCCGGCGCGCTTCTGCATGCCGCCGCTGATCTGCGACGGGTAGAAGTCCTCGAACCCCTTCAGCCCGACCAGGGCCAGCTTGAGCGAGGCGATCTCTCGAATCTCCGACGGTGACAGCGCGGTGTACTCGCCGAGCGGCAAGCCGATGTTCTCGGCCAGGGTCATCGAGCTCCACAGCGCGCCGCTCTGGTAGAGGACGCCGAAGCGGCGCAGCATGCGCTGGCGGCGCTCGGGCTCGGCCTTGGTGAAGCTCTCCGCCCCGTACAGGATCTCGCCCTTGGCCGGCTCGTTCAGCCCGATGAGATGCCGCAGCAACGTGCTCTTCCCGCAGCCGCTGCCGCCCATGATGATGAACATGTCGCCGCGCTTGACGGTGAAGCTCAGATCGCGCATCAGCACGAAGCTGCCGTACGCCATGGTGAGGTCGCGGACCGTGATGTGCGGGTCACTGGTCACGTTCTTCTCAGATTCCCAACAGTAGAAGACCACCGCGAACAGGCCGCAGGCGCTGATGATGAGCACGATGCTCGTCACCACCGCCGAGGTGGTCGCCTCGCCGACCGCCGACGAGCTGTTGCCGCACTGCATTCCGCGCAGGCAGCCCGAGAGGGCGATCAGCACGCCGTAGACCGAGGCCTTGAAGACGCCGCCGGCGACGGCGCCGAGCGTCACGGCCGACGCCGTCTGCTGGTAGTAGGTGATCGGCTGCAGATGCAGCATGCCGACGCCGACCGCGGCGCCGCCGAGCATGCCGACGAAGTCCGAGTACAGGCAGAGCAGCGGCATCATCAGGAAGAGCGCCAGCATCCGCGGCAGCACGAGGAACTCCAGCGGCGAGATGCCCATCGTCGCCAGGGCGTCGATTTCCTGAGTGACCTTCATGCTGCCGAGCTGCGCCGCGTACGATGCGCCCGTGCGCCCGGCCATGACGATGCCGGTCATCATCGCGCCCATCTCGCGCACCATGGCGATGCCGACGAGGTTGGCGACGTAGATCGACGCGCCGAACTGCTGGAGCTGCATGGCGCCGACGAAGGCGAGAATCAGGCCGACCAGGAAGCTGATGAGCGTGACGATCGGCAGCGCCTCGGCGCCGGCCTGCTGGATGAACACCAACAGGTCGGAGCGGCGGTAGCGCGCCCGGCCGACGAGCAGGCGCGCCGTGGCGATGGCGGCCGAGCCGATGAAGGCGACGAACTCGCCCAGCGACTCGGTGGTCGACAGGGTGGCGCGTCCGATGCGCTCGAGGGCGGATTCGTCGACTTCCCCGACACGTGCGCCCTTGCGCTCCGGCACTGCTTCGGCGAGCGCCAGCAGGCGCTGCACGCCGGTCGGCAGGCCCGAACGATCGACCTCGATCTGCTGCTCGGCGCACGAGGCGATGACCTTGCCGAGGAAGGTCAACAGGCTGCTGTCCCAGGGCCGAGCGCCGAGGTGTCGAAGGCGACCCGTCGCGGGTGCGCGGCGACGTGCCGGTCCGCCTCGGCCGTCGTCGGCAGGTGGCCCCTCAGGCGCCAGTCACCCGCAATGCGGACAACGAGGCCCTCGTCGGGCGTCGTGGAGAAAGTGACTTCGTTGCGCTCGCTGCCGCTCACGGCCCTTCGCTACCGCCACTCCGATTCGCGGTCAATGACGACTCATTCCCGCCAGCGATCTTCGGCTGTCTGATGCGCCGAGTCACTTCACCGTGTACCCTCGCCCCTCCAGGCAGGCGCTGTAGGCGCGCTGGTACTGGCTTCGCTGGGCGTTCTGCGCCGAGGCCTCGGCCTGTTGCGCCTGCTGCTGCTGCCGGACCTGGCCGCGCTGGCGCAGGGCGCCCCCGGCACCGCCGACACCCGCGCCGATCGCCGCGCCCTTCCCGGCGTCACCGGCGATCGCGCCGCCGATGGCACCCACAGCGGCACCCTTTGCCGCTCCTCTCAACGCGCCACCCTTGGGGGCGGGCGCCGCGCCTGCAGGCGAGCTCGGCTGGGCCATGGGATCGAAGCCGGTCTTGTCCTTGGCCCACTTGTGGCATTCGAACTCGTCCTTCTCCTGCTGCTGCTTGCTCTGGCCCTTCTGCGGGTAGACGAACAGGTTCTGGGCGAACGCGCTCGCGGCGCTCATCAGGATCGCAGCGACAATTGCGATCAGCCTTCGTCCTCTGCATGCCGATTTCACTTCCCGGATCCCTCCACATCGGGCACGGCCCCGATCTCATCGAGCAGCTTCGCCAGGATCGCGAGCAACTCCTCCCTCGAGCTGAAACGCCCGCGGCGCCCCGAGCTGAGGTGTTCGACGCGCCCCGAGAAGTCTCCTGCTTGCGTGTTCGCCTCGCGGCTGAACTGCACGACGAACGCTTTCCACGCCGGCAATTCTGGAATGGGCTTTTGGTGTCGACGCCGTCCCCTCCCTCTCCAGGGGCAGTTGGATGTGTCACAACCGACAGGTTGACTGAACTCGGCATCGCAGTCGAAGGTTCCCGGCAAATTTCCGGAAATATCTGCGCCGCCGTCCCGGGCGTTCGCATCCGGATCCACTCCCCGCCCTCTGGATGCCGGCTGAAGGACTGCCGGTATGACGGTCCGGGCCAGAATCCGTCATTCCCGCAATTTTCAAGCGGGATTCCACTGCCCGTCGTTGGGGTTTGCGGGCGTCAGTGCGTGACCATGGCGCGTCCGGCCTCGAAGAGTTGCTTGAGCTTGGTCGCCATCATGCGGCGTCCGATGTTTCGCTTCATCGAGCCGCCGAAGCCGGCGACCTGATCGGTGAACGTATGGTCGCTGTAGACGACGATGGTTCCCTCCTGCACGGGGAGGAACCCGGCGACGGCCTGCTCGCAGTTGTAGCCGGTGCTGACGTAGTACTGGCGCTGCACGACGGCACGGGCCGGGCCGTCGCTCGCCGAAAGCACGTGCGTCAGCGCGTAGGTCGGCTTGCCGTCGATCTGGTCGCTCGTCCAGTAGAAGTTCTGCTGCATCCCGGGCAGGGTCGCTGCGGAGAGCCGAGCAGCGCCGCCTGAAACGTCGGCAGGTGTTTCTGCAGCCCCTTGGCTGCCTGGCCGCCTGCGCAGGCCGCGGCAGGGTCCGACGGCTCCCGCTCCGCGTCGTAGAGCGATCCGGCAAGGCCGGAGCTGTGGTAGGCCTGGAAGCGAGCCAGAACATCTGCTGCAGCTGTTGCTGAACGGCTTGCCGGGCGCGCCCTGCAGCGCACCGAAGGCGGCGTCTCGCCGCTGCTAGGTTCAGCGCGGATCCGGCCCGGGCGTTCGCGTACCCCTTCGCCACGCCGTCGGTGATCTGCAACGCGGCGATGTCAGCCAGACTCCCGCACCGCTGAACCTGCCGTACTTCTTATCTGCGAATCGGCGGAGATCAGATCGCCGGCCTGATCTGCTTCACGAGATCGTCGGGCGAGTCTTGACCAGGAAGGCGATGGCGACGGAGAGGTCCTTGTCGGATGCCGCCGGCATGTCGCCGGTGTGGACTCGCCGTTCATGACGTGCTGCTGGGCGTCTGCCGACAGCCGGCATCGGTCATGACCTGACTGGCGCTGGGCTGCGCTCGCCGGTTTCGCCAGCCACGACGCGGCGAGCCAGGCTCAATGCTGGGATGACCCTTTCGCAATGGCGCACCATGAATGCTCCCTTCCCTGCTCGAGGTTGTTCACTCGATCGCCGCGCAGACTGGGACGGTATGCAACCGTGCGCGATGATCTTGACGCGGCGCCTCCTCGGTACCGCTGTTTTCACACGGGGTAGCTTGGCAGGAGTCCGCCCCGGTGTCCTGAAGATTCTCGGTAAGTTTGCGGAAATCGAGCCGCGCGGGCACGGACCGGAAGGTGGACGAAGGCAGGCTACGAGAAATGCAGACTACCGTTCGAGACGGCGCCGGCGCGAACGCACCGCGTCGGGGGTTGCCGCCGTCGGCAGCTGCGCGAGCAGCTCTCTGGCCTCGGTGAGATCGGGGCTC
>CAVRIA010000001.1:0-98488 GCA_963721115.1 uncultured bacterium | reverse complement strand
CATGGGGTGGGACCGGGGGACGTAGGGGCTAGTCGGGCGAGTTGAGATAGTCGTGGCGCGTCGCGCAATCGGGTCTTCAGCATCCAACCGCGCTGAGCCCGAAAACGTCGAGGTCGCGGCTTTGGGGGCGGAGTTGGCGTCCGCGGGGCGTGCCTCAGTCGGCGCGAAGGGGGAGGGGTCGAATCCGCTGTCGACGAGCACCGTTGGAGCCCGATCGAGGGCGCGCGCGACGCTGCGCCGCGATACCCGCAGGTATTCGGCTGTGCTCGCGAGTTAGAACGCGTAGTGGGAGACAGCGACGTGACAGAACAGGGCACGCGCTCCGAGCGCTTCGCGTCGAAGACTTGGACTCCGAATCACCGACGGAGTCAGCGCGAAGTGCGTGGCCACGCGTTCGCAAAGCGCCGCGAGACTTCCCGGGTCGACCGTTCGCCCGCCAGGGGATCTCCCCTCTTCCAGTTGACCGATCACCTGGCGGACGAACTGTGCGCTGCCGAGGATGCGCTCGTCGAACTCCCAGCGCTCCCGACCTCGCCGCAGCTTGGCTACCTGGTCCCACCCACCAGCGCTGCGGCGCAGTCCTCCACCTTCCAGATCCTCTTCCTCCGTCCTTCGCAGTCCCTCCCCGATGAACGACCGATACGCGCGGCGCGCCGGACCCACGCGTTCTCCGAACTGGAGTAGAACGAACTCCGTATCCTGAGCGGGCAGGGAGGCTCGATTCAGCAGCACGGCGTGTCCCGTCCACGGGTAGGCGTCGAGGCTTTCCAAAGAGATCGGTAGACGAGAGCGGACCGGGTTCAGGTGTATGTAACGGACGAGTTGCAGCAGGTACGGCTCCTCCTCCGGCGACCACTTTGCCAATCAATTCGAGCCGCCGGTGCGACGGTCGAAGGTTGTTGAGTTGTTTTGTTGTTGGTTCTCGAGGCTCAGCAACCTGGCGGGGCAGTTGGGCGGATTGTCGGGCAAAACCCGCCTCTTCCCTCACCCCACCTGACGCGGGTTGCGCAGCGACAACCAGATCGCGGTCCCGAGAACGACGCCGACCATCACCAGCGATGCCCAGGAAGGCAGCTCCACGGCCAGCGCGCCGGGAAACCAGGCGGCGCTGCCCCGCTCGTACATGTGAACGAGCTCCTCGTGGATCATCTTGACGCCGATCAGCGCCAACACGATGGCGAGGCCGTCGTCCAGATAATGGAATCTGCCCACCATGTCGGCGAGCAGGAAGTACAGCGCACGCAGGCCGAGCAGAGCCAGCGCGTTCGACGAGAAGACGATGAACGCGTCGCGCGTCACACCGAAGACGGCGGGGATCGAATCGACCGCGAACATGACGTCCGTCGTCTCGATGATCACCAGCACCGCGAGGAGCGGCGTGAAGGCCCACCGCCGCCCGCGCCGCACGAAGAGCCGGTGGCCGTGGAGGTTCCTCGTCACCGGCAGGAAACGCCGCAGGAAGCTCAGGACGGGGTTGTGCTTGGGGTCGATCTGTATGCCGCCGTGCCATGCCAGGCGGTAGGCGGTGTAGAGCAGGAAGGCGCCGAACAGGAACGCCACCCACGAGAAGCGGGCGAGGAGCGCCGCCCCGAGGGCGATGAAGATACCGCGAAAGACGAACGCGCCGAGGACACCGTAGAAGAGAACCCGGTGCTGGTACTTCGCCGGGACCTCGAAGTAGCCGAAGATGAGAACGAAGATGAACAGGTTGTCGACCGACAGGCTCTTCTCGATCAGGTAGCCGGCGAGGTAGCTCTGCGCCGCATCGGCGCCGAGCGTCGTCCACACGACCAGAGAGAACAGCAGGCCGAGCCCGATCCAGAAGGCGGACCACACCGCCGCCTCTTTCGTCTCGACCTCGTGCGGACGGCGGTGGAAGATCAGAAGATCGACGAGCAGCAGGGCGACGATCGCCGCCAGGAAGGAAACCCAACCAATCCAGCCAATCATGTCCGTTTCAGACCACCGCGCGACTCGAGCCCTGCCGCAGCATACACTCAAAACCGCTCGGGAGCCTGCGTCAATGACGGCTGGCAAGTGTAGGGATGAATCCGCCTCGGCGGATCGGCTCGGCATGGCCTGTTCATTGACACGGTTTGCCCTGTTCACACATGTTCCGTCATGTGTCAGCATGCGAACAAGAATGGCTGGGAATTGAAAAGCGATTCGTGCACGCGGCTTCCGGTCGCGACCGGAGAGTTGGCCTGCCCGTGGTGACCGACCGGCGGAAGAAGGGCGCATGAGAGCGGCCTCCCCTGGTGACCGGCGGACTCGCCGGCCGCTGAAACGCGGCTTTGTCGCCGCCACAGCGGCTTTCGCGGCGTTCGTCGCGCTCGGTACGTGGGGGCTGATCGCCAAATGGAATCGGGAATCCCAGGCCCACTGGAGGACGCGCCTCTCGTCCGAGGCCACCGATCGCCAGATGCTGGTCGAAACCCTGGTCCGGAAATGGCAAGAGGACGCGCATGCGATCGCCGCATTTCCCTCGGTGGTCGCGGCTGTCGACAGAGGCGCAGCTCGGTCCGATGTTCGTGAGGCTCCCTCCCAGGACCTGAAGCGCATCCTCGAGGAGGAGCGCCGATTGCGCGGCTACGCGTCGGTGTCCGTGTTCGACGGCGCGGGCGGCGAGGTGCTGCGCGCGGGAGAGGAACGCGGAGGCGAGGCGTCCGCCGACTTGGCGCGCGCGGTGACCGCGACACGACGGCCAGCGTTGCGCGATCGCGGCGCGGCAAACGGCGAGCAACGCATCCTGGTGGGTTTCCCGATCCAACCACAGCCCCAGGAGGAACGGGCGTCGGGCGCCGTCGTTCTCGTCGCCGAACCTGCTCGCAACCTGTGGCCGATTCTCGGCCGCGAGACGGTGCCGAGTCATACCGGTGAAACGGTGCTCATGCGGCAGGAGGGAAACGACGTGGTCTTCCTCTCCCCCCTCCGGCATCGGCGAGGCGCCGGTCCGGTGCGCGTCCCCATTGCGACGCCCATGTTCGCCGCGGCCGAGGCGCTGGCCGGCCGCGAGGGGCTCGGAACGTTCAGGGATTACCGCGGCGTTTCGGTACTCGCGGCCACGCGCCCCATCCGGGGAACGCAGTGGGGGCTGGTCCGCAAGATCGACCTCGCGGAGGCTACCGCAGAAGCGCACCGCGGGGCCTGGATGCTCGCCGCCATGAGTGTGCTCCTGGTGTGCGGGTTCGCCGGCATCCTGCGAAGCCTGTCGTGGAGACAGATCGCCCGCGAGGCCCAGACCACCGCTGCGCACGAGCTCGCCCTGCGCCACGCCGGTGCGCGCTACCAGCTTCTCAGCGACCACGCCAACGACATCGTGCTCTTCGTCGGTCCGGAGGGACGCATCCTCGACGCCAACCGGGCCGCCGAAAGCAGCTACGGTCGCAGCGTCGAAGAGCTGCGCGCGATGAACATCACCGACCTGCGGCCGCCGGATCTCCGCGACACGCTGACGGACCAGCTCCGAGAGGCGCTGGAGAAGGGGATCGTCTACGAGACCGTACACGTCCGCCGCGACGGAACCTCCTTTCCCGTCGAGGTGAGCGCCGCCGGAGCGGTCCTCGATGGCAGCCCCATCATCCTCGGCATCCTGCGCGACGTCGGCGAGCGCAAGCGCCGGATCGCCCGCATCGAGCACCTGCAAGGCGTGCTCACGGCCGTCCTCGACGTCAACCAGATGATCGTCCGCGAGGAGGATCGCGGCCGCCTGTTGCAGAGAACGTGTGATCTGCTGCACCGGGGGCGCTCCTACGAGCTGGTCTGGATCGGGGTCCCCGTGCCGGAGGGCAAGCGCGTCGTCCCGGTGGCGGTCTCCGGATCGGACCCGAGCTACCTGCGGGAGGTGGTCGTCACCTGGGACGAGGCGCCGACCGGTCGCGGGCCGTCCGGCACGGCGATTCACACCCGCAGGCCCTGTGTCGTCCGCTCGATCGCCACCGACGAACGCGTTGCCCCGTGGCGCGCCGCCGCCCTGGCGAGGAGCTACGCCTCTTCCGCTGCGCTGCCCATCGCGCAGGGAGAGCGGCTGTACGGCGTATTGAGCGTGTACGCTTCGGAAGAGAACGCCTTCGATGTGGCGGAGATGCGTTTGCTCGAGAGCCTGGCCGGGGATGTGGCGTACGCGCTGCACGCGCTGGAGACGAGGGCCGAGCAGAGGCGCGGCGAGGAGGCCCTGCGGGAGTCCGAGAGCCGCTACCGCCGCCTGAGCGAGGAGCTGGAAAGCCGCGTCGTCGAGCGCACGGCCGCGCTCGACGCGGCCAACCGGGAGCTGGAGGCGTTCAACTACTCCGTCTCGCACGACCTGCGGGCGCCACTGCGCCACATCCAGGGATTCATCGACGCGCTGCGGGAAGACCATGCCGCCGTCCTACCGCCGCAGGCGCGAGAGTTCGTCGATCGCGTCGCTCACGGCAGCACCCGTATGACCGAGCTGATCGACGGCTTGCTCGTCTTGTCCCGGGTCGGCCGCGCCGATCTGCGTCCCCGAAACGTCGACCTGGGCACGGCCGCGCGCCAGGCGTTCGAGGAGCTCGCTTCACCGTCCGATCGGGAGCGCATCGAGCTCGTCGTCGATCCGCTTCCGCCGGTGGAGGCCGATGCGGCGCTGCTGCGCCAGCTCCTCGACAACCTGATCGGCAACGCGATCAAGTTCACCCGCCCCGTCGAACGGGCGCACATCGAGGTCGGCCACTCGTCCACCGACGGCCAGCTGGTGTTCTTCGTGCGGGACGACGGCGTCGGCTTCGATCCGGAGTATTCCGACAAGCTGTTCCACGTCTTTCAACGGCTGCACACCGAGGCCGAGTTCGAGGGAACCGGCGTCGGGTTGAGCATCGCCAAGCGGATCGTCGAGAGACACGGGGGGCGCATCTGGGCGGAGGGCTCTCCCGGCCGCGGCGCGACCTTCTACTTCACTCTCCCCGCGTCATCGCCAGACGGCGAACCGAGCTGATGTGACGTTGAGGCTCTCGTGCAAAACGAGTGAGCCGGTGACCCGGGACGAGCCCGAAAAGGCCATCGGGACGCGCTTGCACGAGGGCCGAGGCATGGAGCAGCCCCTTCCCGGTGTTGACATCGGACGCGGCTTGCGACGAGGAAGGAGGGGCGGAGGGTGTTCATGAACCGCGGGATCCGGTCGTTCGCCGTCGCCGTCGCCGGCATCTGCCTCGTCCTGTGCGCCCAGCCGGCCGCGGCCGGCTGGCGGGTCGACACGGAGGGACGCTGCTCCTTCCGGTGGCGGCCGAGCGACGCGCTGCACGGGCCCGTCGTCGTCCTCGACTCGCCTCTCGCCGCGGCACGCATGGCGATGGGAACGTACGTCCAGGGGTGGAAGGACTGCTTCGGCCAGGAGTGCACGGCGCTCGACCGCGTCATGTGGGCGGTCGTCGGCGTGCCCTTCACGGCGTACGGAGCCGTGTGGACCGGCGGCTACGATCTCCTGACCGGCCTGTCGACGACGCTGACCTTCGGCAGCGCCGACACGACGATCCCGGACCCGCAGCGCCTCACCCCGTGGCCGGCCGACTCGGTGTGGATCGACGCATCCGGGTTCGTCCGGCGCGGATCCGACTCGCCCTGCCGCGATCACTGCGGCCGCGAACTGTGCGGCGGTGGGAGCGGCCACTCGCCGGCCGATCCACCCGTTTCCGACTGAGACTTCCGTCGCGCGCTGTTCAATCTTTTCCCGCCGTCGTGCGGGCCGCCAGGCGGCTGCGCACGCTGCGGAACTCGCGCCGGCGGGCTGCTCGGTCCGGCGGTGCGCTCGCTGCGTTCCGGCGAGCCGTGCGTCTCCGACTCGTGAAGCAATGCCCGCAGAAAGGCGATGCCTCTCAGCGGCTCGATGTTCTCGTTGCCGATTCGACGGCACAGGACCTCGACGGCATTCTCGACGGCGGCGGCGGCGACATCGGGCGACAGCGACTCGAGGCGCCGCAGGGTCTGTCGAATCAGACGTCGCTCCAGTGAGCCGATGCGGGCCAGCTGCGAGCGGTCGAAACGGAAGTCGGGGTCGGGCGCGCCGAGGTTCTCGGCGGCCGCCGCGCGCGGATGGAGCCGGTCGAGCCGGATTACGATGGTCCCCGCCGCCAGGTCGCCGAGGCGCTTGCCGTCCGCGGAGCAGACCATGGCGACGAGGCCGACGAGGTAGAGATCGGGCAGGACGTCCACCAGGCGGAGCAGATTGCGCACCAGGGACGCGCGCAGGGAGACGGGTCGTCCTCCGTCGGACACCACCCGGAGACCGACGCACGCCTTGCCGATCGAGCGCCCGCCGGCGAGCATCTCGCACCCGACGAAGTAGATCCACTCGACGACGAGCTGAAAGATGAGAAAGATCGACAGCTCGTAGAGCACGAGAGGATCGACAGACCCGCCGCGCGCGGCACCTCCGGAAGCGGAGAAGCGCACGCTCTCCGCCAGGCCGGAAAAGATCGACGTCAGGAGACCGAGGGCGAAGAAGACTCCCACGAGCAGGACGAGCACCACCGCGAAGTCGATCCCGTAGGCGAGCATGCGGCTGGTCGGCCCGGCGATGGGAAGGTGCAGAATCACCTGCTCGGGCGAGCGGATCACTTGACGCTGCTCGCCGGCGGTGATTTCGTCCGCGCTCGAGCTCAACGGGCTTCTCTCATCCATGCCGCTCGATCACGGCACCGCCGCTCGCCGGCAGGACCCCCCGCGCGACGCCGCAGACCGTCTTGCCGCCCTGCTCGACCGCGCCGAAGGCGTTCGCCTGGAGTCTCTCCCTTTCGACGATCTGCGCGAGCTCGCCCGCCTGTACCGCCAGCTCAGCGCTCGACTGGCGCGCGCCCGACAGCGCGACGACGATCCCGACGCGATCCGCCATCTGAACGCCCTGTGCGTGCGCAGCTACGGCCTGCTGTACGCGCCCGCACCGGCCGAAGCGGCCAGCGCCCGGCAGTGGCTCGACGAGGTGCGCGACGCGATCGGCCGCACGTGGCACGCGCAGGCCGCGGCGTGGCTGCTCTTTCTCGCCGGCGGGATCGTCGGTGTCGGACTCGCCTGGCGCCAGCCGGCGGCGTTGCACGCGCTGATCCCCGAGTCGCTCGGATACTCGCGCGATCAGATCGATCGGCTCGTCTCCTCGCCGCAGGCGCGCGCGCACTTTCTGGCCGGGGAAGAGACCGCGGCGGCCGAGAAGTTTCTCTTCGGCTCGTTTCTGTTCGTACATAACACCCGGCTCGGGCTTCTCTCGTTCGCAACCGGCATGCTCGCCGGCATCCCCAGCGCTCTCCTGCAGCTCTACAACGGAGTGGTCCTCGGTGCCTTCGCGTCCATCTTCTTTCGAGACCGATGGCCGATGGATTTCCTGGCCTGGATTCTACCACACGGAATCCCGGAGATTGCCGCTGTGACCCTGTGCACCGCGGCGGGGCTGCGGCTCGGCGCCGCCGTTGCCATGCCCGGTCGCCCGGGACGCCGGCGGGCGTTGCGCGAGGCGAGGAACCCGGCGCTCGCGCTGGCGCTGAGCGCCGTTCCGCTGTTCGTCGTCGCCGCGGCGATCGAGAGCTTCGTGCGCCAGTCGCGCCTCGGCACGGCGCCGCGCCTGCTCATCGCCGGGCTCGAGCTCGCAGCATTGTTGGCGGGGCTGTCGATGACGCGGCGCCTGGCGCGCCGCGGTGCCGCCGAGGCGTCCTGGCTGCGCGATCTCATCTCTCCGCCCCGAGGCGCATCGCCAGATAGCGGTTCAGGACCGAGGCGGTGACGGCCTCGGGCGCCAGGTCCAGCGTCTGCAGACCGCGGCGTCGAAGGCGCCCGAGGGTCGTCTCGCGGTCCTGCAGGAGATCGCCGAGAACCAGCCGGCGGTAGAGATCGAGCCCCTGCTCGCGCCGCCGCGGCGGCCGGTCGAGGTCGAGATACTCGCGGTCGCGCATCGCCACCAGGAGGACGCGGTGGTGGCGCGCCAGCAGGGCGAGTGGATCGTCGAGGTCGGCGGACCCGCCCTCGACGAAATCGGTCAGCACGATCAGCAGCGCGCTCTGCCGCTGGCGCGCCGACACCGCCCGCGCCAGTACCCGGTAGTCCGCCTCGACCAGGCGCGGCTCCACCGCGCGCAGCCGCTCGAGGAAGCTTCCCAGATGGCGCCGGGTGGCGCGCGGGGCCACATAGGCGCGCACGCCGCTGTCGAAGACGACCAGGCTGGCGCGGTCGCCGCAGGTGAGAGCGGCGTAGACGAGCGCCAGGGCGGCGTCGATGGCGTGATCGAGCTTGGTCTGCTCGTCGACTCGCCCGGCCATCAGTCGGCTCGCGTCGACCGCCACCACGACGGTGCGGCTTCTCTCGTGTTGGAAGCGGCGCACGACCAGACGGCCGCGCCGCCCGGTGGCGGCCCAATCGACGCGGCGCGGATCGTCGCCCGGCTGATAGTCGTCCAGGCGGTCGAAGTCCGTTCCCTCGCCCCGCCGGCGCGTCGGCCGCACCCCCAGCATCTCGAGGACGCGCTTCGGGCGCAGTGCCTCGGGCCGCAGGAAACGCGAGACGTCCGGGTAGACGCGCAGCCGGTCCCCGGCGCCGAAGGAGATCCGGCGCCGCCAAAAGCCGAAGCGGGAGCGGACGAGAGCGATCGCGGTCCCGAGCTCGCGGTCGCCGCGGCGCCGCGGCGTCACCTCGTAGCGCTGCACCAGAGTGGCGTGTGGCGGCAGCCGCAGGCGCGAGAAGGCGAGGCCGGCGGGAAGCAGATCGGCCGGCAGCTCTTCGACGACGTCGAGCTCGATCGGCAAGGCGGCGGTATTGGTCAGGGCGAGCCCGACCTCGACGGCGCGACGCACGAAAGCTCGTTCGGGCAGCTCGCGCCGGCAGTCGGGAGCCGGGAGCCGGCGGCACCAGCGGTGGTCCCAGAAGGCGAGAGCGGCGAGCAGAAGGAGCGCCGCGCCGGCCGCGAGCCAGAGCGCCGGAAAGAAGACGACGAGCACCGACGCGGCGGTCCAGAGCGCGGCCGCGCCCACCAACCGGGTGTCCGGCCCGATCATCAGCGCGGTACCGTGACGGTATGCAGCGTGCGCTGCAACGCCTGGTCGGGCGACAGGCCCTCCACCTCCGCCGCCGGGTCGAGCTGCACGCGGTGGCGCAGGACCGGAAGGAACATCTCCTGCACGTCCTCCGGAAGAACGTAGTCGCGCCCCTCGATCGCCGCGTTGGCCTTCGCCGCCTGCAGGAGCATCACCCCCGCCCGCGGCGACCCGCCGAGGGCGAAGCTGGACGTCGGACCGCGTCGCTCGCACCAGGGCGGCGACGTAGCCCAGCGCCTCCTCGCGCACCGCCACCGCGCGCACCGTCCGGCGGGTGCGCTCGAGGAGCTGCCGCGGTCAGCACCGGCGCGATGAGCTCGGGAGCGGACGGGCCGTGGTGGTGCAAGGCGAGGATCGCCCGCTCCTCGGCCTCGCTCGGGGTAGTCCATGGCGATCTTGAACAGGAAGCGGTCGAGCTCCGCCTCGGGAAGCGGGTACGTGCCCTCGTGCTCGACCGGATTCTGCGTCGCGAAGACGGCGAACTGGGGCCCGAGCGCGTGCCGCTTTCCGTCGACGGTGCGCGCCTCGCTCCTGCATCGCCTCGAGCAGCGCCGCCTGCGTCTTGGCGGAGGCGCGGTTGATCTCGTCGGCCAGAAGCAGGTCCGTGAAGAGGGGCCCGGGACGGAAGCGGAACTCGCCTCGGCTCGGATCGAGCATCGGCGTCCCGATGACGTCGCTCGGCATCAGGTCCGGCGTGAACTGCACCCGCCCGAAGCGCACGTCGACGGCGGCGGCGAGCGAGCGTCTGACGAGCAGCGTCTTGCCGACGCCCGGAACGCCCTCGAACAGGCTGTGCCCCGAGCACAGCAGGGTGACGAGGATCAGCCGCAACGGCGACTCCTGTCCGACCACGACGCGGCCGATCGCCTCGCGCAGCCGCGCGTAGGAGGTGGTAATGGTCTCGAGGTCCAGGGCCTTCTCCTCGTTCACGAACCCACCTCCCTCTCCAGCTCGTCCAGCGAGCGCGCCGCGGCGCGCAGCTCCGCCTCGCTGCGCACCGGCCTTCCCTCTCCGAGAAGGCGCAGCTGCTCCGCGGACGCGTTGGAACGCGCGCGCACCCGGTCGAGAAGAAGCGCCAGCGCGGCTTCCGGCGGCAGGTGCAGGTGGCGGCGCAGGCGGCCGGCGACGCGCAGGCGGTACTGCTCCAACAGGCGTGCGTGGTCGCCGGTGCGGGCGTACAAGCTCGCCAGGGAGTCGACGAAGGCGGCCAGCGCCGGCGCCTCGGCCTCGCCGGCCGGCAGCGTCGCCGGCGGCATCAGGGCGCCGTGCCAGAAGAGCAGCAGCCCGAGCACGGCGAGGCCGGCGAGGAGCGGCGCGGCGGGCGAAGTCAGAAGATAACGAGCGGCGCTCCGCTCGACGCCCATGCCGTGCTCCGCCTCGTCGATGCGCGGCGAGCCGAACGCCTGCACCAGGTCGACGGCGAACGGCGCCGCGTCGGCCCGATCGAGCCGGCGATTGCGCAGAAAGCTCGAATCGGCGACCAGGATCAGGCGGCCGTTTCCGAGCGGGTACTCGACGGCAAAGGGCTGCTCGCCGGCGAACGCGATCGCGGATCCGAGCCCGCTCTGCGCGAAGACGCCGAGTGAGTCGCTCTCGAGCCAACGCGGGACGGGCGCGATCGGCCCCGTGACGAGATGTCCGCCTGCCGCGCTCGCGCCGTCTCGCGCGCCGGCGAGGACCCGTGCGGGCACGGGAAGGCCCGCGATGGATTCACACGACCGGTCCCCCCCAGCCCGAGGCGGCGACAGGAAGACGACGCCGGTGCCGCCGGCCCGCATCCACCGCTCGCCCGCCCAGTCCGATCCGGCGTTCGGCGCGCCGGTGCCGCGGCAGATTCCCCACGGCTCGATCCACCAGACCGTCGCACCGGGCGGCAGCGCCGCCACGTCGTAGATGCGCGCGACCGGAAAACGCAGCTCGTCGAGGAGGTGGAACAGGGCGCTGTAGCCATCGGGCACCGTACCGAAGGTCGTGCGGGTCAGCTCCCTGTCCGTATCCGACAGCAGGGCACCGAGCGCGACGAGAAGGATCGCGGCGGCGAGCACCGAGAGCCGCAGACGGCGCCTCATGCGAGCTCCGGCAAGGTCTCGATGCGCCTGTGAACGGAGCGCCACGTCAGGTAGAGGTCCCGGTCCTCGCACCGGTCGCGGAACCAGCGAACCTCCAGCTCGTCGAGGGCCCGCACCAGCTCACCGGCCAGCGGAGGCGGCAGCCGCGCCCCACCCAGTCGCCGCCGCAAGGTGCGATTCGGCTCGAAGCGCGACAGATGCAGTCGTCCTCGGCGCAGCAGCAGGTCGATGGCAGCCACCTGCAGGAGGTGAGCCGCCTCGAGAAAGCGCCCGCGGCCGGCCAGCGCCTCCGCCTGCAGGGCGAGGCGCGGCGCCAGGGCAAGGCCGGCCTCGGGCGGCCGCTCGCGCGGCGCGAGCGATGCAGCGGGCAGCGAGGTGACGAGCTGCCAGACGAGAAGGAGGCAGATCACGGCGGTCACGACGACCAGGACCCCGTAGAGGCCCGGGTGCTGCACCCACAGATGCGATCCCCAGTCCCAGAAGAAGTGGTCACCGGACCCGCGCCAACGCGCATACGGCGGTCGTCGCAGGATCTCGGCGGCGAGGTCGCGAACCGCCTGGTCCGTGGTCGAAGCGGCGCCCATGGGGACGGCTACGACGTCGCCCCCGGGGCGAGCTCCGGAACCGCCTGCCGCGCCACCAGCCCGCCGAGGTGGTCGAGGTCGAACGCTTCCTTGCGACAGCGGACGTCGAAGTAGAAGACGACGTTGACCGCCGAGGTGAAGGCCATCGCCACCGCCAGGGGGACGGCGCTCACCAGGGGAGTCGCCGCCGGCGCGAAGGCAAGCATCAGTCTGACCCCCCATTGCAACGGCAGGGTGATCAGCACGCCCACGACCATGATGCCGACGGCGCGCAGGAGGTTGCCGGACAAGAGTTCGCGGCTGCGGCGCAGAGCGGCGGTACCGAAGACACGCTCCAGCACCGCGACCTGCCAGACGAACATCAAACGCAGAAGGATGCGTACATACACGACGACCATGACCGGAAAGAGGAGAACGCCGAGCGGAACCCACACGAGCCTGCCGAGAACCCACGGCAGCCCCAGGAGAAGGAACCCTCCTGCCAGGATCAGCCCCCACAGCAGCATCGTGCCGCTCAACGGCAGCAGAATGGAGCTCACGTAGCGCGCGCTCTGCCCGATCGACACCGGCCGTCCGAGGTAGATCTCACCGACCGCGAAGGTGATCGCGCACGGAACCACCGATATGGCGAGAAGAAGCAGGATCAGGCTGAGGACACTCGCCGCGACGGCCGCGGGATTGGCCGCGCCGGACGCCGCGACTAAGATCCCCTGCGCGGTATCGACTACGGCCTGCGGAACGTGGATGAGGCACGCCATCCCGATGAGAACGAAGGCGTGGTCTCGGATGAGGCGGAAGCCGGTGTCCAAGATCTCGCCGAAGGACATCGCGCGAATCTCGTATGGCATCGCTCCCTCCGCGCCGGACTCCTTCCCCCCGGGACGTCCGATCACGCGCTATGTGCCTGAGACGACGCGACGCCGTCAAGTCGCCACCGGAGAAGTGAGGTCAGCCTGAAACTCACCCGGCTGCGCTCGGGTTCGTAGGCAAAGGCGAAGGCTCGGGCTGAGGCTGAGGATTCGCTTGGCCCAAGGGTCGCGGTCAGGGACCGGGTTACCCCCGGCGTCCCCGGTCCCACGTTGGCCCGTACGCCCAGGGGTGGAGGAACTGCTTCGGCCCGGAGTGCACGGCGCTCGACCGCGTCATGTGGGCGGTCGTCGGCGTGCCCTTCACGGCGTACGGAGCCGTGTGGACCGGCGGCTACGATCTCCTGACCGGCCTGTCGACGACGCTGACCTTCGGCAGCGCCGACACGACGATCCCGGACCCGCAGCGCCTCACGCCGTGGCCGGCCGACTCGGTGTGGATCGACGCATCCGGGTTCGTTCGGCGCGGATCCGACTCGCCCTGCCGCGATCACTGCGGCCGCGACCTGTGCGGCGGTGGGAGCGGCCACTCGCCGGCCGATCCACCCGCTTCCGACTGAGTCTTCCGGCGCGCCGGGCCGCGGCACATCGCGCCTGGTCTCTTCTCGTCGCCTTGCTTTGTCGTAGAGGGACGTGAGCGCGTGGGCGGTGAGCCGAGGAGAGGCGGAAGGCTTCGGGAAGAAGTCGAAACTCCAAGGTCTCGACCTTTCGAAGAGGTGCGGGGCGGGGCTGCGGCACCGCCTTCCGGCCCGTTAAGATGGTATCGATGAACGAGACCGCACGGAGCACGCCGGCCGGGGGCCGCAGATGACCGAGGACACCGCGGGAGTGATCGGGCGGGCGGTGGCGGTCCTCGTTCTCGCCTTCGTCTGCCTCTGGACCGTCTATCTGGCTCGCTACGCGATCCTGCTGATCTACATGAGTGCCTTGCTCGCCACTGGCCTCAGCCCGGTCACTCGCTTCATCCACCGGCACTCGCACGTGCCGTTCTACCGCCGCCAACTGCCGCGCGTCGTCTCCATCGCGGCGGTCTACCTCACGGCGATCGGCGTCGTCGCCGCCGTCGTCTTCGCCATCTTTCCGCCCCTGGTAAACCAGGCCCGGCAGCTGACGCAGAATCTGCCCGACATGGTCGAGCGGGCGCAGCACTTTCTGGTCGCGCACGGAGTCGAATCGCATCCGCTGTCCTTGCAGGAGATCCTGCAGAAGGCGCCGGGCAGCACTGACGTCGTGACGACCATTCTCGGGAAGTTCTGGGACGTCATGGGCGGGTTGTTCGGCCTCGGCGTGATCGTCGTCCTGTCCTTCTACCTGCTCAACGAGTCGGAGTCCTTCTTCCACGCGATCATCTCCCTGTTCCCGCGCCGCCGGCGAGACGAGGCGAGTGCCGTGGCGTCCGAGATCGCCGAGAAGGTCGGCGCCTGGATGAGCGGCCAGCTCATGCTGTGCGGGTTGATCGGCGGCTCCACCGCGCTCGGGCTGGGGCTGCTCGGCCTGCCGTACTTCTACGTCCTGGCGCTGATCGCCGCGCTCGGCGAGTTCATCCCCTACGCCGGACCCGTCGCCGCGGCCGTGCCGGGGATCGCCATCGGCCTGACCATGTCGTGGCAGAAGGCTCTCGTCGTCGCGCTCTTCTACCTGGTGCAACAGCAGTTCGAGAACCACGTCCTGGTGCCCAATCTCATGCGGCACCAGGTCGGCCTCAACGCCGCCGGCGTGATCATCGCGATCCTGATCGGAACCGCCTTGCTCGGCATCCTGGGCGCGATTCTCGCGGTTCCCACCGCGGCGATCCTTCAGGTCCTGTTCGAGGAGCTGCACAGGTAGGGCAGCATGTCGAGTTGTTTACCAACAACCGTTCTTCAGTCCTTTCGGGCCGCCAGGTTGAAGTGCCGACGGCTGCGTCACCGGTCACTGTGAGTCGCTGAATCACTGAGTCCACTGAGGCACTGAATCACTGCGCGGCGAAGGGGGGCGGAGGTGCCGAGGTCGGATGTGCTACGCTGAGCCGCGCCAGGAGGTTACGATGCGTTTCTACGACCACAAGCTGAAAATGCCTTCGCCCGAGGAGGCGCTCCCCGGGCGAGCGGAGAAGATGCCGGTACCCGAAAGACACTTCGTCAACGGCGCGCGGCTGCAGCCGCCGTTTCCGGCGGGCATGGAGAAGGCGCTGTTCGGCATGGGCTGCTTCTGGGGCGCCGAGCGCAAGTTCTGGGAAGCGAGCGGGGTGTACACGACCGCGGTCGGATACGCCGGCGGCCACACGCCCAATCCGACCTATCGCGAGGTGTGCACGGGAATGACGGGTCACAACGAGGTGGTGCTCGTCGTCTTCGATCCGAAGATCGCCGCCTACGACGACATGCTGAAGATCTTCTGGGAGAGCCACGATCCCACCCAGGGCATGCGCCAGGGCAACGACGTGGGCACGCAGTACCGCTCCGGCATCTACTGCTACGGCGAGGAGCAGCGGCGCGCGGCGGAGGCGTCGCGCGACGCCTACCAGAAGGTGCTGGAGGCCGCCGGCTACGGGCCGATCACCACGGAGATCTCGCCGGCGCCGGAGTTCTACTACGCGGAGGAGTACCACCAGCAGTACCTGGCGAAGAACCCCGGCGGCTACTGCGGCCTCGGCGGCACCGGCGTGAGCTGCCCGGTCGGCGTCCGGCGCGCTGAGCGGCGGCGGGGCCAACTGATCAGGCGGCGCGCAGGCGCAGCGGCAGCTCGGTGAAGCCGCGGAAGACGATGCTGGGATGCAGGGGCAGGGGAGCGTCGCCGGCGCGTTCGAACGAACGCGTCTTGGCGAGCAGCGATCCCAGCGCCACCTGGGCCTCGAGGCGCGCCAGGTTGGCGCCCAGGCAGTAGTGGACGCCGAA
Source organism: uncultured bacterium (assembly GCA_963721115.1). Lineage (GTDB taxonomy): Bacteria > Desulfobacterota > Binatia > HRBIN30 > CADEER01 > CAVRIA01. Next base: position 83,064 of record CAVRIA010000001.1, on the reverse strand, counting down.
GCCGAAGGCGAGGTGACGGTTGTCGTCGCGGGCGATGTCGAAGCGATCGGCGTCGGCGAACACCTCCTCGTCGCGGTTGGCCGACCCGAGCCAACTGATGGCGAACTGGCCGGCGCGCACGCTCACTCCGCCCACCTCGACGTCGCGCGTCGCGAAGCGCGGGTCCATCTGCACCGGCGACGAGAAGCGCAGCACTTCTTCGACCGCCGACGCGATCCGCTGTGGCTCGGCGCGCAGGCGAGCCAGCTCATCGGGATGGTCGAGCAGCTCGATCACCGCGTTGCCGATGAGAGTGGTCGTGGTCTCGTTGCCGGCCACCAGCAGCAGGACGAGCATGCGGATCATCTCGTCGTGGCTCAGCTTCGAGCCCTCGACCTCGGCCTGCACCAACCCGGTGAGGAGATCCTCGCGCGGTCGCCGGCGCCGTTCGTCGGCGAGTCGCGAGAAGTACTCCCCCATCTCGCCGATCAGGCTTCCCAGCTGGCGCAGGCGCTCCGGCGTCGGCGGCACGAAGAGGCCGTTGCCGAGGTTGGCGATCGCGGCGTCGGACCACGACTTGAACTGCTCGCGGTCCTCGGCCGGGATACCGATGATCTCGGCGATGACGATGACCGGCAGCGGATAGGTGAGCGCCCGCACGAAGTCGACCTCGCCTGCGTCGAGAGCCCGGTCGATCAGCTCGTCGGCGATCTCGCGCATGCGCGGCTCGAGGCGGCGGATGATACGCGGGGTGAAGGCCTGGCTCACGAGGCCGCGCAGCCGCGTGTGCTGCGGCGGATCCTGGCCGAGCATGCTCGGCTCGGGGACCTTCTCCGGATCGACCCCTGATGGTGCGGGAAAACGGCTCGACCACGTCTCCGGGTCCTTCAGGATCGACTGCACTTCCGCGTAGCGGAAGACGGACACGATCGGCAGCTCGGGATGGCGGTAGACGGGGTAGTCGCACCGCCCACGGGCGTAGAGCGGAAACGGGTTGCGTCGGGTCTCCGGATCGAAGGGATTGAATGCGAAGTCTACCGCCATGCTCGACTCTTCGCCGCAGTCCGCTTCTACGTCCCACCGCGCCGCAGCGTCAAGCGTGTTTTCTGTTCCCGTAGTCAAGTTCGATCTCTTCGGAATACTCCAGAAGACAACTCCGAAAGATCGAGGCCTCGAGCTTCGATCGACCCCAACGCCATGCTTCAGCGGCGCGCCTTCGGCGCGTCCGCTGCAAGCTGTTGTTCGGCTTCTTTTCGCCTCGGGGTCGGAATCGCTATCGGAATCGGGATCGATTCCCACCACGAAGTACTCGGCCGGAGCCTCGCGGACTGTGTAGCCGCGTCGACCGAGCTTCGTCAGCATGGCCGAAGCTCATTGATCTGATTCGATTCCGATCCCGATAGCGATTCCGACCCCGATTCAGTCACGCCCAACAACCAATAACTCGGCAACCCAACGACCGGCAGTTGGTCGCCGGTCGCGGCCCTGCTACGCCGCAGCGAGACGTGGTAACGACGGGCGCTCAGCGATTTCAAAGGTGAGGGATGCCGGTTGAATCCACAGGCGCCGCCCGCGGCGGATCCGTCTGGAGCGCGGGCCGCCGCGGTCTGACCACGGGGCTGGTGCTCACCGTCTCGATGGCCGCCCTCGAGTCGGTGTCGGTCGCCACCATTCTTCCGGCCACGACCGCGGACATCGGCGGACTCGAGCTCTACGGCTGGGCGTTCAGCGGCTTCATGCTCGCCAACCTGCTGGGCATCACGGCCGCGGGTGGGCAGGCCGACCGCCGGGGCGTGGCGACGCCGTTCGCCGCCGGTGTCGGACTGTTCGTGCTCGGACTCCTCTGCGCGGGCGCCGCCGTGTCGATGCCCATGCTGGTGGCCGGCCGGGTGGTCCAGGGCTTTGGCGCCGGCGCCATCTCGGCGGTCTCCTACGTGGCGGTGGCGCGCGGGTATGCGCCCGCCGAGCGGCCGCACATGATCGCGCTGCTGTCGAGCGCCTGGGTGGCGCCCGGCCTGATCGGCCCGGCGCTGGCCGGCGTCGTCGCGGATCACCTCAGCTGGCGCTGGGTCTTCCTCGGGCTCGCGCCCTGCACGGCCGCCGCCGCCGCGCTGGCGTGGCCGGCCCTGCGCAAGCTGCGCGGTCACGAGGCCTCCGACGGCTCGGCCGGCGAAGCGCCGGCCGAGGAGGCGCACTCGATGCTCGCTGCCCTCGCCCTCACGGCGGGCGCGGCGGCGCTGCTGTATGGGCTCGGCCTCGGCCCGTCGGTCCCGGCCGTGATGCTCGTCGTTGCCGGCGGTACGCTCGGCGTGCCGGCGCTGCGCCGGCTGGTGCCGGACGGCACCTTGCGCGCGCGGCGCGGTCTGCCGGCCGCCATCGCGGTCATGGGCCTGCTCAGCGCCGCCTTCTTCGCCGCCGAGGCGTTCCTGCCGCTGCTGCTGACCGCGATCCGCGGCCGCTCGTCGACGGTCGCCGGCCTGGCGCTCACGGCGGCCACCGTGTGCTGGACTGCCGGCGCCTGGATTCAGGCGCGGCTGGCACCGACGCGGAGCCGTCGCGCCATGGTGGCCGCCGGTCTACTCCTCATCGCGGCGGGAATCGCCGGCACGGGGGCCGTGCTCTCGGAGCGCGTCCCGGTTGTCGTAGCCGCCCTCGCCTGGGGTGTCGCGGGGCTCGGAATGGGCGTCGCCTACTCGACCACGGCGCTGGTCGTCCTCGAGATGGCGCCGCCCGGCAGGGAAGGCGCCGCCTCGGCTTCCATGCAGCTCGCCAACGTCCTCGGCGTGGCCCTGGGAACCGGATTCGGTGGCGCGATCGTCGCCCTCGGCACGACTGCGGGGCACCCTTCACCCCTGGCCATCGGCATCGTGGATCTCGTCGCGATCGCAATGGCGGCTTTTGCCCTGGCCGCGGCGCGCGGACTGAGAAACCAGTGATCAGTCGTCAGTGATCAGTTGTCAGTGTCGCCCCCGGCTGCGCCGGATCATTCGAGCTGAGAAACGCGGGGGCTGCCGGAATAGGCTGAGGCTCGGGCTCAGGCTCAGGCTGAGGACGGTGCGCGCTTCGCGCGGTCTTTGGGATCGATCCCCAGCCTCAGCCCGCGCCCCAGCCTTTTCCTACGAACCCGGGCACAGCCCGGGCGAGTTTCAGGCTAGTGGCCGGGCGGGGCCCCGTCGCGCCGTCCCCGTCCACTGATCGCTGTTCACTGATCACTGGTCACGGTTCACTGATCCTCGATCTTCTCCCACCACTGGCACCACCACTCGCCGCCGACGAGAATGCGGATCTTCGGGTGCCAGCAATAGGTGACGTCCTCGTCGGGGTTGAGGTAGTAGAGACAGTTGCCGCAGCGCTCGTCGCCGTTCGGCCGTCCGCGCAGAATCGCATCCTCCGCCAGATGGCGCAGCTCCAGCGACAGCTTCTCGTCGATTTCCTTCGGTTCGGGCTTCGGCAGATCGTCCGTCATGCGCCCCATTCTTCCCGATCAAGGGTCAAACGGCAACGGGCGAAGCGGATCAGCGATCGGTTGTCAGTGATCAGTTATCGGTCGCCGCGTGCGAGCTGGGAGTGCGGCCGCGCCGCCCTCAGAGCCTCTCATCACTAGCCTGAAACTCGCCCGGGCTGTGCCGGGGCTCGTAGGCAAAGGCTGGGGCTCGGGCTGAGGCTGGGGATCGACCCCAAAGACCGCGCGAAGCGCGCACCGTCCTCAGCCCGAGCCTGAGCCTCAGCCTCAGCCTGTTCCGGAAGTCCGAAAGTCCGTCCGTTTCTCAGCTCGAATGATCCGGCGCAGCCCGGGGGCAACACTGACCACCGGTTACGCTTGCGGCCGGGGGCCCGTACGGGTCATGTTCCGCTTCTGGAGGTGGCAGATGCTCGACGAGAATCGCCTTTCGACCGTGCTGGTGCGCGCCCTCGCGATCGGTGCTCTCCTGTTCGCCGCCGCGTGCGGAGACGACAACGACAAGCCCGCGCCAACGCCGACCGCCACGGCCACCGCAACGGCCACGCCGACCGATACAGCCGTGCCGACAGCGACCGCGATCCCCACCGAAACCCCGACCTCCAGCCCGTCCCCCTCGCCGACAGCGACGCCGCTCACCTGCGACGATCCCGAGGTGCGGGCGAGCGAGCCACTCTGTTCGCTCGACGAGCAGACCACCACCTGTGACTTCCTCATCCCGGAGAAATGTTTGTTGCCCTGCCCGTCGTCGGTCTTCCTGAAGCCGGACCCGACGACGGCGACCGGCTACCGTGTCAACTTCGAGCGCGACGCCCTGCCGGCCAACGTCGACGGTGTGCACGTCGACCCGACCGAGCTGAACACGCTCGACGGCTTCAGCCCCGGCCCGATCATCGAGGCGTTGTTCCCACAGGGCGTGGACCTGGAGGCCTCCGGCGTTCCCCCGATCACCGACCCGGCGCGCTCGCTGCAGGCCGACAGCCCGACGGTGATCATCGACGCCGAGACCGGCGAGCGGGTACCGCACTTCGCCGAGCTGGACGCCCAGGCGAGCGGCCCCGCCACGCAGGCGTTCCTGATCCGCCCGCAAGTGCGCCTGAAGGAGGCGACGCGCTACATCGTCGCGATCCGCGGCCTCGTCGACCCGAGCGGCCTCCCGATCGAGGCCGGTCGGGCCTTTCAGATCCTGCGCGACGGGCTGCCGACGCCGGTGCGCGCCATCGAGGCGAGACGGCAGCACTTCGAGGACATCTTCTCCCGCCTGGACGCCGCAGGAGTAGGGCGCAACGATCTCATCCTCGCCTGGGACTTCGTCACCGCGAGCAGCGAGAGCCTGACCGGACGCGCCCTGTCCCTGCGCGACCAGGGACTGGCGGCCAACGGCCCCGGCGCGCCGCCGTTCACCATCACCTCGGTGGAGGACGACTACAGCGACGACATCTTCCGGCGCGTGCGCGGCACCTACACGGTGCCGCTCTTCATGACCAGCGCCACGCCGCCGGCGTACTACAACCTCGACGCGAACGGCGTGCCGCAGCAGAACGGAACCGCCACCGCGCCCTTCACCATCGCCATCCCGCGCTCTGCGGTGGCGGGCGGCCAGGCACACCCGGCGCGGCCCTTCGTCTACGGGCACGGGCTGCTCGGCACCGGCGAGGGAGAGGTCACCGCCGGCCATCTGCAGGCCTTCACCAACCGCTACGACTTCGTCGCCGGAGCGACCGACTGGATCGGCATGTCGGCGGCGACGTGCCGACCATCTTCAACTTCATCAAGGATCTGTCCGGCTTCCCCGCCCTGCCCGACCGCCTCCAGCAGGCGATGCTGAACTTCATGCTCCTCGGCCGCCTCATGACGGCGCCCGACGGCCTGGTGTCGGATCCCGCCTTTCAGCTCGACGGCGAGCCGCTGATCGACACGCGGGAGCTGTACTTCTACGGCATCAGCCAGGGGGGCATCGAGGGCGGGACGTACATGGCTCTCTCGACCGACACGGTGCGCGGCGTGCTCGGCGTCGGCGCCTCCAACTACAGCACGCTCCTGCAGCGCAGCACCGACTTCGGCACCTTCCTGGTGCTGCTGCAGGCGTCCTATCCCGACGAGTTGGACCAGGCGGTGGGGTACTCGCTCATTCAGCAGGTGTGGGATCGCGCCGATCCGAACGGCTACGAGACGCACATCGTGCGGGATCCGCTGCCCGGTACGCCGGCCAAGAAGCTGCTCCTCCAGGTCGGCGTCTACGACTCGCAGGTGTCGAACATCGCCACCGAGATCCAGGTGCGCAGCATGGGCATCCCCAACCTCGCGCCGACTGTCCTGCCGCTCTTCGAGGTGCCGGAAATGGAAGCCCCCTTCGACGGCTCCGCCTTCGTGCCCTACGACGTCGACGCCGTGCCGTCGCCGCTGACCAACACGCCGCCCGCCTCCGACAACGGCGTGCACGAGGCGGTGCGGCGTCTCGACGCGGCGCAGCGACAGATCGACGCCTTCCTGCGGCCCGACGGACGGATCGAGAACTTCTGCGACGGCCCGTGCTTCTTCACCGACGTCCCCAACGTCGAGCAGCGCTGATGAGACGCGAGTTGTTGGTTGTTGGGTTGTTGAATTTCAAGCAATGTTCGACAACCAACAACCCAACGACCCGGCCCGTCAGCGCGAGGGCCGAACCTCCAGCGTCACCTTGCGGACCTTGAGCCACTTGTCGAGGACGGACTCGAGAAAGCCGTCGCGCCCCCAGTTCTCCAACACCTGGTTCAGGCTGTCGCGCAGCGACCCGTCGTCCTTGCGCACGGCCCAGGCGAGGTGCTCGATCGTCAGCGGGCGATAGAGGCCCATCAGGTCGGCGTTCTCGGGGCCGAAGCCGCCGGTGAGCCGCCAGATGGTCGGCGCGTCGTGGATGAAGTAGTCGATCTTCTTGGCGCGCAGCGCCGCGATCCCCGCGTCGATCGAGTCGAAGCCCACGAGCTGGGCGTTCTTCAGGTTCTCGCGCGCGAACAGCTCACCGGTGGTGTCCTTCTGGAAGCCGACGCGCGACGTCTTGGCGTCGATCACGGCCGGATCGTGCAGGCGCGAGATGTCGTCCTTGCGGATCACGGCCATCTGTCCGACCTGCATGTAGGGGTCGGTGAAGTCGACGAGCTTTCGGCGCTCCTGGGTGATCGACATGCCGGCCATGATCACGTCGATGCGGTGGTCCAGCAGCGCCGGAATGAGGTCGTTCCACGGCACCTCGACGATGGTGACCTCGGTACCGAGCTCCTTCGGCAGCTGGCGCGCGAAGTCGGCCTCGATGCCCTCGATCTTCCCCTTCTGCTTGAATGCCACGGGCGGGTACTCGGTGGAGATGCCGACCCGCAGCGCGGCGGACTTCGCCTTCGGAGTCGCCTCGGCCGCGCCGCTCGGGCGCGCCACGCCGAAAAGAGAAAGCACGCAGGCCGCCACCGCGATCGAGCCCCCTCGTTTCGCGAATCCCGGCACCCCGCCCGACGAAATCTTCTTCCTCATTCATTCCTCCTGCGTGTTCGAGAGCCACGCCCGGCGCGCGGCGCACCCTACATACACGAGAAGGGCGGCGCGGGCCACGCAGCCCGCGGGTGAGGAGAGGCTGTCGATTTTCGAGCTCCGCCCGGGCGGGTCAGAATCGCTTGTCGATGATGTTGGGAACGACGTAGGGCATGTCGACGTTGCCGTAGAGCTGGCGGCGCGTGTAGGTCTCGTACTCCTCCCGGCTGACGACTCCGTCGTGGTCGTAGTCGGCGTGGAAGAAGACGCTCCCCAGCGCCGGGCTCGCCTTTCGGGCTTCTTCCTCGCTCACCTTGCCGTCGTGATTCGTGTCGGCGGAGCCCCAGGTCCCGACATAGGCCTGCAGCGCCTCGCCGAGCTCGAACAGCGTCACCGCACCGTTGTGGTCGCGGTCGACGTCATTGAAGTCGCGCGAGAACCGGAAGTTGGCCTTGCGCGCCTCCTCCGGGCTGAGGCTGCCGTCGCCGTTCGTATCCGCCTGCCGGAAGCGTTCTCCGAAGCCGGCATCGCTGGCGGGGGTGCTGGAACCGGTGGGAGTCTGAGCAAGTGCCGGCAGGGCGAGGAGGAGTGAGCCGACCAAGAGGGCGAATATTTTCATGTGATCATTGTACTCCCCAAACCGGGCGCGAAACAGAGATCCCGGTCGCGACCGTGTCGCGGGTGGGGGCGGGGACGCGGAATCCGGATGGCGAATCGACGAGCAGCGGTTCCGCCGCCGCGGGCCGTAGGCGCTCCGACTCGACGCAACCGCCCCGCGCTCTCGCCTTCTCCCGGCGGCTCGTGGTACGCAGTCGGTTGTTTCGCCGATCGTGAGCCCGGGAGGAAGACGCAGCGATGGCGCAGATCAATCCGCGCGCGGTCACCTCTCGCCGGGCGGGATGGGAGGTAGCGTCATGGCGAAGAACGGCTTCAAGGTCGCGGACTCCGACATGCACATCTTCGAGCCGCCCGACCTGTGGCAGCGCTACATCGACCCGGCGTACCGGCACGTCGCGCCGGTCGGGCTCACGGAGATGCGCCGCGACATGCGCGTCAAGGTCAAGTCGCACGTCATGCTGCGCCTCGGCGCGGCGCGACCGGTGAACCCGGCTTCCGGCGGCGCCTGGCGGGACGACTACGAGAGCGCCTACGCGGAGTCGGAGAAGCGCGGCTGGGACCCGGCGTCGCAGGCGGACGCCATGGCCAACGAAGGGCTGGACCTGGCCGTGCTCTTTCCGACCCGCGGGCTCTTCGTCCTCGGCCTCGACACGCCGCAGATGCTCGGCGCCGACGGGCTCGAGCCGGAGCTCGCCGCCGCCATCGCCCGCGCTTACAACGATTGGCTGAACGACTTCTGCCGCGCCGAGCCGGACCGCTTCTTCGGCGCCGGCATGGTCGCCCCGCACGACGTGCCGTCGGCGGTGGCCGAGACCCGCCGCTGCGTCGAGCAGCTCGGCTTCAAAGCCGTCTTCCTCTCCCCCGGAGCGGTGAACCGGCGTCCGTGGCACCACCCCGCGTACGATCCGCTGTGGGCGGAATGCGAGCGGCTGAACGTCCCGGTCGCCTTCCACGGCGGCGGTCAGAACTACCTCAAGCCCGACTTCTCTCTCGAGATCTTCGACAAGCTGATGATGTGGCACACCTTCAGCCAGCCGCTGGGCATCATGACCGCCGCCGTCAGCCTGACCGCGGGCGGCGTCCTGGAGCGCTTCCCGCGCCTGCGCGTCGCCCTCCTGGAGGGCAACTGCTCGTGGGCCCCGTGGCTGTTCTACCGCCTCGACGAGCACTACGAGTGGCTCGGCCGCCACGAGGCGCCCGATCTGCGCAAGAAGCCGTCGGAGTATTTCCTCAGCAACTGCTTCCTGTCCGTCGAGGCGGACGAGGAGCCGGTGCACCAGTACGTCGAGCGCTTCGGCGACGACAACCTGGTCTTCTCGACCGACTACCCGCACGCCGACTCGAAGTACCCGGGCGCGGTCGACTGCTTCCTGCGCCTGCCGCTGTCCGAGGACTCCAAGCGCAAGATCCTGTGGGACAACTGGCGGAGGCTGTATGACGTCGACGAGAAGAGAGCGGACCGGTGACCGCGCTTCGCCGTTCCTCACCAACAGCCAACAACCAGCAACCTAGCCTGAAACTCGCCCGGGCTGTGCCCGGGTTCGTAGGCAAAGGCTGGGGCTCGGGCTGAGGCTGGGGATCGATCCCAAAGACCGCGCGAAGCGCGCACCGTCCTCAGCCCTCGCCCGAGCCTGAGCCTCAGCCTGTTCCGGAAGTCCGTGTGTTTCTCAGCTCGAATGATCCGGCGCAGCCCGGGGGCGACAATAACAACCTTCCTATTCGTTCACCGTCAGCAGGAAGCCCTTGAAGGCGTTCTGGCCGCTGCCGTAGTCGTGCACGCCGACCGTGAAGGTAAACACCCCTTCGAGCAGCGGCGTGCCGCGCAGGTCGCCGTCGCTCATCAGGCCGATCCCCGGTGGCAGGTTGCCCTCGACCACGGCCCAGCTGTCGCCGCCGCAGTCGGAGTCGATGTTGGTCCGGTAGTCCACCCCGACCGTCCCGTCCGGCAGGCTCGCCGTCGTGATCTTCAGATCGCAGTCCCCGCACCCCGAGCCGCCCGCAAAACCGCCGAAGAACAGGAGCGCGCAGAGCGCCAGCGCTTCGGCAAGCCATCCGTAGCCCACCGATCCCTTCATCGAACCAATCCTCCCGTGTCCGAGACTATCACGACGGGCGTCGTTCGGCGGCGGACGCCGTTCGCGCCGGCGCCTCACCCGCGGATCACTCGTCCCGCCTTGGCCTCCGCGTCGTAGCGGTCGCCGTCGAGGACGTGGCGGCCGTTGATGAACACGTGGTCGATGCCGGTCGGAAACCGGTCCGGCTTCTCGAACGTCGCCTTGTCCTGCAGGTGCGCCAGGTCGAGCACCACGAGGTCGGCCGCGCAGCCCTTGCGGACGAAGCCGCGATCCGTCCAGCTCAGCCGCTCCGCCGCCGCTCCGGTCATCTTGTAGACGGCCTCGGAGAGAGGGAACAGACCCTCCTTCACGTAGGTGCTGAGGACGCGCGGGAAGGTGCCGTAGCTGGCGGGGTTCTGGTGCCCCCGCTCGGTGACGAAGGTGTCGGTCTCGATCGTGCAGAGCGGGTGGCGCAGCACGGCGCGCAACGCGTCCTCCTCGCCCTTGTCGCCGCTGTACTTGTGGATCAGCACGCGGGCGTTGCGATTGCTGTCGATCACCATGCGGCAGTAGAAGTCGAGCGGTTCCATCCCCGCCCGCTCCGCCGCTTCCGTGACGCGCATGCCGTTGTACGGGTTCCAGCGCTGGGCGTTGGCGTTCATGATCTGGATGTCGGCGAGGCCGAAGCCGAGGGCGGCGAAGGCGCTGTCGGCGAAGTTGCGCAGGTCCTGCCGCTCCTGCGCGTCCTCGAGCACCGCCTCCAGACGCGGCAGCATCCAGGGCGGGAAGATCACGCTCGCGGTGGTATTGCCCGCCGTGTAGGGAAAGGCGTCGAAGGCGACGTCGAGGCCGTCGGCGCGGGCCTCCTCGATGAGCCGGATGGCGTCGCCGCAGCTCGGCCAAGTGGCTTGCCCGACGAAGATGAGGTGGCTGATCTGGGTGCGGGCGCGCGCCGCCTTGCCGACCCGCAGGATCTCGTTGATCGCGGCCAGGTTGTGGAACTCCTGGGTGGGATCGGTGGTGAAGACCGGGCTCAGCCAGCTGTAGGCCTTCAGGTGAGACGTGAAGATCTTGTCCGCGCCGGCGGCCCAACGGGCGAACTCCGCCAGCTCCTCCTCCTGGGCGAAGATGCCGGGCGGGTAGCCGAGGCCGGTGCTGACGCCGATGCAGCCGGCGTCCAGGCTCTGGCGCGTCAGCCGCTCCATCTCCTTGAGCTCGTCGGCGCTCGGCGCCGCCATGTTGAGCGCCCCGGTGACGCCGGCGCGCACCGTCCCGTGGCCGACCAGCTGGGCAATGTTCAGGGACACGCCGCCGCCCTGCAGTGCGTCGAGGAACTCCGCCATCGTCTCCCAGCGCAGGTCGATGCCGTCGTCGATGATCAGCCGGCTCGCCTCCTGGGCGGCGTCGCGGTTGACGCCGGTGATCGGCGCCGGGCTGAAGCCGCAGTTGCCGCCCACCAGGGTGGTCATGCCCTGGCGCACGAAGGGCTCGATCAGTGCGCCGTGATCGGCGCCGGGCAGGAGCCAGTCGGAGTGCGAGTGGATGTCGATGAACCCCGGCGTGATCGTCTTGCCCGCGCAGTCGATGGTCTCGCCGGCTTCCAGGTCGGACAGATCCCCGATCGCGGAGATCACCCCGTTCTCGACCGCCACGTCGGCGCGCACCGCCGCGTCGCCCGAGCCGTCGATGACCTGCCCTCCCTGAAGCTTCAGATCACAACCCATGTCGTCCTCCTCGGCCGCCACCCTACAATTCGAGCGCGGCCGAGGCTACCGGTGCACGCGTGGCCCGTGCGCAGCCGGTGGAGTATGCTGGACGCATGACGAATCCCGAATCGAACCGGCACGCGGGCGGCGGCGTCTCCCAGGACCCGGCGGTGCCGGAGCCGAGCTTTGCCGAACGGGCGCGCACGCTGATCCACCTGGGACGCACCGGTACGCTCTCCACCCAGTCGCGCAAGGTCGCCGGACACCCCTTCGGATCGGTCGCGCCCTACGGCGTCGACCCGAGCGGGCGCCCGACCCTGCTGATCAGCAGCATGGCGATGCACACCCAGAACCTGGCCGCGGATCCGCGCGCCTCCCTGCTGGCGACGCAGCCGGGGTGGACGGAGGACCCGCTCGCCGGGGCCCGCGTGACCCTCGTCGGCACGGTGGCGCGCGTCGCGGACGGCGAGGTCGCCGCGGCGCGGCAGGACTACCTCGCCCGCCACGAGAACGCCCGCTACTGGGTCGACTTCGACGACTTCGCGTTCTACCGCATGGAGGTCGCGGACCTCTACTACGTGGCCGGCTTCGGCGCGATGGGCTGGGTCGAGGCCGGCGACTACCTCGAAGCGGAGCCCGACCCGCTGGCCGAGAGCGCGCCGGGAATCCTCCGCCACATGAACGCCGATCACGCCGAGGCGCTGCTGCTCTACTGCCGCGCCTTCGCGGGCGTCGAGGCGGAGGAGGCGACCATGACCGGCGTCGACCGCATGGGGTTCCGGGTCCGCGCCCGCAGCGAAGACCGCCTGCAGGGCCTGCGCATCAACTTCCCGCGCCAGGCCCGCACGCCGACCGAGGCGCGCCAGGTTCTCGTCGAGATGGTCGCGGACGCCCGGGCGCGACTCGCCGTCGGCGCCGCATGAGCTGCGAGCTCTCGAATTGGTGTTGGTTGCTCGTTGTTGGGTCTTCTGCAAACCATGCAGGCCGGCGCCATCGAATCCCCACACGCTTTGGAGAAGAGCCATTTTTTCAAACCCAACAGCCTAACACCTCAACAGCGTAACAACCTGCCCTTTGGGATGATCTCGGTTCACGACCTGACGACCCCGGCCCTGATCGTCGACTCGGCCGCCCTCGAACACAATCTGGGCGCCATGTCCGCGGCCTTGCCCGGCGCGCGGCTGCGGCCGCACATCAAGGCGCACAAGTGCACCGAGCTGGCGAAGCGGCAGGCGGCACACGGCCATCGCGCCTTCTGCTGCGCCACCGTGCGGGAGATGGCTGGCATGGCGCAGGCGGGGCTCGCGGGCGATCTGCTGCTCGCCAACGAGACGCTCGATGCGCGGCGCCTGGCTCCGCTCGAGGCCCGGGTGACGGTCGCGGTGGACTCCGAGGAGACGATCGCGGCGGCGGCCAACGCCGGCGGCGCCGTGCGCGAGGTTCTGATCGACGTCAACGTCGGCCTGCCGCGCTGCGGCTGCGATCCCGCCGCCGCCGGGCGCCTGGCCGACTTCGCCCGGCGGCACGGCCTCGGCGTGCGCGGCGTGATGGGCTACGAGGGGCACGCCGTCGGCCTGCCCGAGCGCGACGCGCGGGTCAGTCTCACCGCGCAGGCGATGGACCTGCTCCTGGCCGCCCACCGCGACGTCGGCGGCGACGTCGTCTCCGCCGGAGGCACGGGAACCTACGACATCAACGGCTGGGCGACCGAGATCCAGGCGGGATCGTACGCGCTCATGGACACCGCGTACGCAAAGCTCGAGCTGCCTTTCGTGCAGGCCCTGTGGGTCTGGTCGACGGTCATCTCCGTGTCGGCGGCTCACGCGGTGGCGGACTGCGGCCTCAAGTCCCTCGGTATGGATCACGGCAACCCGACCGTTCCCGGAGGAACGGTGTGGTTCTGCTCCGACGAGCATCTGACCTTCTCCAGCCCCGAGACCGTACGCGTCGGCGACAAGATCCGCGTCGTTCCCGCCCACATCGACCCGACCGTGGCCTACCACGAGCGCCTGCACGTCCTCTCCGGCGATCAGGTGATCGAGGCCTGGCCGGTAGACCTGCGCGGGTGGTAATGGTTTTGCCCAGCAGCCCGTCAACCGCGACCTCGAACTCGAGCTTGAGCCATAAAATGATCCCTCTTCTTCGTGTCCTTCGCGACTTTCGTCGTTGCATTGTCCTTCTCTTCCGATCGAGCCTCCCGCTCCGCTGCTTCGCCGCATGCGCCCTCGCGCTGGCTCTCGCGGCATGCGGAGACGGCTCGTCCACTCCTCCGCTCGCCACCGCCACCGCGACGCTCGCACCGTCGTTCACCGCGGCGCCCTCGAACACCCCGACCGCGAGCAACACCGGAACGCCGACCAGCACCTCTACCCGTACCCCTTCACGTACGGCAACACCCGTCCCCACCGCCGCACCGACGGCGACGGTTCCTCCGATCGACGACGAGCTCGCTCCCGAGCTGGACAACGGCGCCCAGGGGCGCAACCCGTTCAACAACCCCGAGCACCTGCCGCCGGTCGAGGCGTGCGCCGACACGCTCGCCGCCAGCGATCGCTCCCTGGTGATCCGCGTCCTGCCGAAGGGACCGATCGCGCCGGACGGTTCTCTCGCTTTCACGTCCGGCGTCTGCGTCTATCTCCCACCCGGCTACGCGGAAAGCGGGCTTCGCTATCCGACCCTGTATCTGCTGCACGGCGGAGGCGGGGATCAACAGGACTGGGTTACCTCCGGCCACATCCGGTCGATCATGGACGACACCATCGGGGCGGACCCGGCGAACGCCGCCATCGTCATCATGCCCGACGGAAGCGACGCCCAGTGGTACGACGCCATCGACGGCTCGATCCTGAACGAGCGCTACGTGCTCGACTTCCTTCTCCCATACGTCGACCGCCATTTCCGCACCATCGCCGAGCGCGACGGCCGCGCCATCGACGGCCTCTCGAACGGCGGGTACGGCGCGATGCACTTCGCCGCCAAGGCCCCCGACCGGTTCGTCGGCGCCGGGGGCATGTCGTCGAATCTCGACGGCCTGTCGTTCGCCGGGCTCGGCGACGCCGCCTCGCCGGCCTACCGCCACGGCAGCCTGCCGGTCGATCTCGTCGGCAACCTCGACGGCGTCGACCTGACGCTGGACATCGGCACCGAGTGCATCGCGGACCGCGAGGTCGACAACTGCTTCGCCTTCACGTTCGAGCAGCTCTTCGTGCCGGCCAACCGGGAGTTCGCGGCCGCCCTGCAGAGCGCGCGCGGCCCCGGGGACGGCGTCTACGAGTACCGCGAGACCGAGGGCGGTCACGCCTGGAGATGGTGGACGCTGTGGCTGCGCGAGCGCCACCTCCCGTTCCTGCTCGCCCGCCTCGCCGATCCGCGGCCGGCGGACGTTCCCCCGCAGCCGCCGGCGCCCCGCCCCGGTTTCCGCTACCGCTCGATCGCGCCGCAGTTCTCGGTCTGGGGGTACGCGGTTCGCGTCGAGCGCGACGTACGCGAGTTCCTCGACCTGCGCGACGTCCGCGCCGGTGGGCTCGAGGTGCAGGGGTCGGGACGAGTCACCCTCACCACGGCTCCGCTCTACGAGCCCGGACGCGGCTACCGGATCTCCGGAGCGGGCGGCTCCGACCAGCACGCCTTCGGCGACGGCGAAGGGCGCATCACCTTCGCCGTCGACCTCGACCCCTCGCACCAGCACGAGCAGTACAGCCCGGAGGCCGACGCTCTCGAAGCGGCGGGAAACTACTGGACGGTGCGCGACGTCGCGATCGCGGAGGAGTAGGATCCGGAGCGACGCGGCGCGGAGTGGCACTGTCACAGGCGCCAACGCTTCGACGGCAGAAGCGCATCAGCGGGGCGATGATGTCCTCGCCGGACATCTTCCGCCCGCCGACCGGGGACAGCGGACCGACGAGGGACTCGGCGATGGCGCCGACGACGGCCGCGGCGCTCAGCTCGGCGTTCTGTTCGGGAATCTCGCCGGCCGCCATGGCTTCGCGCAGCAGCGCGGCCATCTGCCGGCAGTACTCGCGGCGGCAGGCGAGGCGCTCCGCGTCCACCAGCGGAGCCACCGGTTCGTAGACCAGCGCCCATGCCAGACGGCGATTGCTCAGCGCCCGCCTGGCAAAGGTCGCGATGACCGCCTCCAGCCGCTCGATCCATCCGCCGGCGGAGGCGGCGTCGTGCATCGCCGCCAGGTCCCCGTTCGACGCCTCCCGAAAGACTTCGACGAACAGCTCCGCCTTGGACGGGAAATGCCGATACAGCGCCCCCGCCGCGACGCCGGCGCGTGCGGCGATGGCCTGGACCGGCGCCGCCGCGTAGCCGCCTTCCTCGAGGAGCTCGCGCGCCGCCTGCACCAGACGCTCGCGCGTCTTTCCAATGGGCGACGCGAGCGTCGACCCGGCGCGCCGGCGCCGCCCCGGCCGGGTGGGGGCCCGCCGGCCTACGCTCATGCTCGGCGCGCCCTCGCCGGCTCGGCGCGCACCGCTGGCGCGTCGTCGATCAGCGCATGGAGCGAGCGATGGAAGTGACCGATGGCCGCCTCGAATCGGCCGAACTCGAAGATCTCGTTGGCGCCACTTCCGAGCCCTCGCTGAACGGAGCGCGCGACGGCCCTGTCCTCGACGGTGCCGGCGAGCAAGAAATCCTGGGACCGCTGCCGCGGCTCCTGATCGTCCTCCGGCCGGCTGGTGCGGTCGGTCAGGGCGTAGGTGAGGATTCTCGTGCGGTCGATGGCCAGCGGCTCGAGCACGACCATCAGGATGGTGTACGGGAACGTCGCCACCATGACGTTCGGAAACAGGTGATAGACGTACGTCAGCATTGCCTGCACGGAGCGCTGCTCCGGCGGTAGCGCCCGCAGCTTTTCGATGCGCCGGTACGGAAAGGCGATGCGACTGTTCCTCCCGAACCTCTCGACGACGTTCAGGTTGTCGTACTGGATGGGGTAGAACGTCTCCCGGTGCGTCGAACGGATGTGGTAGCCCTCCAGAAAGCCCTCGGTGACGATCTTCCAGTTCGTGACCACCTCTTCTTCGCTGCAGCCGAGCAGCCGGTGACTCGGATAGAACAGGTCCGGAATGGCGTCCACCGCGCCGGTGATTCCCGACGGCTCCTGGGTGACGAAGACGAGGCCGTTCGACTCGACGGCGGAGACCGGCACCAGGCCGCGCTCGTTCTTGTCGAGGCCGGGGAAGCCGTACTCGTGCGGCACATGGCGCAGAGCACCGTCGAGAGCGTAGGTCCAGCCGTGATAGCGGCACACGAACGCCTTCTCGCAGCCCGCCCCCTCGGCCAGCATCGTGCCGCGATGGCGGCACGCGTTGCGGAAAGCCCGCACCCGCCCGTCGTCGCCCCGCACCGCCAGGATCGGCGTACCCGCCGCCTCCCGCGCCAGGTACGACCCGGCATCGGGAAGAGCAGCGGACGGACAGAAGGGCGTCGGATATCGGCGCAGCACCAGATGCATCTCGGCCGCGAACCGTTTTTCGGAGACGTAGTTCTCCACCGGTTCCCGCCAGCACGCCTCGCCGAGATCCGTCGTCCGGTTGTCGATGTGGTCGAGGATCCGCTGCACCACCTCGCGGTCGTCGGACAATCGAGTCATCGCCTCTCCTTCGGCGGCCTTCACGGCCGCCCCTTGCGCCAGTCGCCCGACGCGTAGCGTTCCAGACCGCCGAACAGCTCGCCCGTCGCAACCGTCTCCATCCCGCGCCGATACTCGACTTCCAGCGCTTCGGCGAGTGTCAGGTTCCACTCGATCTCACCTCCTTTGCCCGATCCCCACCGGCAAGCACAGAAGGACAGGCGCACGGCTTTGTGTGAATTCGGATTCACATCCTAGTGAATTCCGATTCACGCGTCAACCTGTTTGAGGCGGACGAGCGCGCGGCACCGGTTCAGCGCGGCGCGCGCTGAACCGGGTTCCTCAGGGCTCTGTGGACCCAGACTGTCGCAGGCCTGCGCGCCGCTCCGCGAGCACCGCGCGCTCGGATTCCGTATCGGCAATCAGGTCGCAGCCGGTCCGGCCCCCTCGAAGGATTGTTTCCCACCCGCACACCGGCATACCGGCGCACCCGTATACACATCAGCACGTCCGCACGTCAGCACATCTTCTCGAACCGAATCTCATACACCGCAATCCCCAGCTCGCGCGGATCGTCGCGGTCGTAGTGACGGCGTGGAAGGGGATCGCAGAGGAACGCCAGGTGCTGCTCGCCGCGGCGAAAGAAGAACGGTTCGACGACGAACGAGAGGACCGCGCGCTCGCCGCCGGGTACAGCGCAGGCGATTCGGTGGTGGTTGAACCACAGCCGTAGGCGGCGCCGCTCGAAGGGCTCGAAGAGCGATGCGGCGGCGACGGACACTCGCCAGCGCCGGCGCGGCAGCTGCAGCCGCACGATCGCCAGCGGCTCCGACCAGCGCACGGGCTCGCCACTCCAGTTTTCGCGGGAATGGAAGCCGGGAAGCTGGGCGTCGGGCATGTCGCCGGGGCGCAGCACCGCATTCGCGGCTTCCGGCACTACGGCCGGTCCGTCCGGACGCATCGACTCGGCAAGGCCGAGAGAGATCAGCTCCCGCCAGGCGCGGCAGAAGATCGGGTACAGCGACTCCTCGCGCCGCGCTGCGACGAAGCAGGCGAAACGCATCATCTCGACGCGCAGACGGGCCGCGAGCACCGCCGCGCGCCTGTCGATCAGGGCGGCCGCGAGCACGCCGGGTAGCGCGAGTCCGGCGCGCCTGACGCGGACCGTCCACGCCGGCGCACCCCGCTGCCCGCGCGAGCGACGCCAGCAGAAGCCGGCAGGTCAGGCGCGCCACCGGTCTGGAGAGCATCGCGCGGCGGCGAAACTCCGCCGTCGGCGCCAGCATCGGCGCCATGCCGCGCTGCTCGCAGCGCGTCCAGTAGGCGGAAAGGGCCTGGCCGTACTGGCGCAGCGGCCGCGCCAGCTGCGACCACCGCCGGCAGTTCACGTGGTGCAGGACGGCGAGCGGCGCACGCCCGATGTGGAAGCCCCGGCGCAGCAGCTCGAAGGCGAGCGCCTTCTCCGCCAGGCGCCCGATCGTGACGTCGAGGCCGCCTGCGGCCTCGAAGGCGGCGCGCCGCACGGCGAAGCCCCGCAGTGAGGCGATGCGCCAGTCGTCCACGCCGTCCCGACTGCGCCGATACTCGACGTTCATGCGCTCTTCCATGCGCGCCAGGGCGCTGCGGCTGATGCCCGGCCCGTCGAGGTGTGCTGCCGCGACCTCGCTCTCCGCGAAGTAGCGGACCAGCTCCGCCGCGGCATCGAGCTCCGGAATGCAGTGCGACTCGGTGAGCAGGAGGATCTCGCCGCACGCCAGGCGGCAACCGGCGGCGTAGAGGTCGACTTCTCCGGCGCCGGAGGCGATCTCCACCCGGTCGTGCGAACGCAGCCGCGCCTCGATCGATGGGGCGGGGGACGGGCTCGGAGCGATGACCTCGTACTCGTGCGGCGGCAGTGTCTGCCGCGCCCAGGCGCCGGCCGCTTCCGCTGCGCTGCCGCGGCTGTCGACCAGCGGCAGGATGACCGAGAGCTTCACGAGCCGGCTTCTCGGCGGGCCGCCTCGTTCAACCCCGCCGCCGCGGGCGCGCGGCAGACGCCTTCGGCGATGGCTTCCTCTCGTCGAGGTAGCGCTGTAGACCGACCGCCAGATCGGTGAGATTCGGGGTGAGCAGGCGGACGACGAACGCCTCGACCTGCGGCGCCAGCCGGCGTCCGAGAAGAGCCGGAACTCCCGGGGAAGGCATCGGGATACACCGTCAGCTCGCCGGTGACGCGCACGCGCGTGACTTGCCCCGGGTCGCGGGAATCCGGCTCGAAGTAGTTCGTCCCGGCGCAGGCGTAGAGATCGGCGATGCGTTGGACGGCGGCGGTCTGCCTCCACTCCACCTTGTACTGCGCCGGCGTCCACAGCGCCGAGTCGATCCAGGCCGCCCACTCGGGCGAAACGAAGTGGCGCAGTGCGGCGGGGATGCCGTCGAGCGAGCCCTCCCAGCGCCGTTCGATGGCGATGGAGCCGCCGCGGCGCCTGGCCGACGAGAGAGTGGTGATCCTCGCCACGTTGGGGAGAAAGGGAACGATCTCCTCCATGCGCTCGATCATCGTCGCCAGCACCACTTCCGGCGGGTGGATCACCGCTGCGGTCACGTTGAAGCGCATGTCAGACCCCCAGTCGTCTGCTCTGCCGCATTTGGGGGTGGGTCGTAAAGGGCTACGGGTGCTCGCGGTCGTGAACCTCCGCCTCCCCTTTGATCACGAGGAACCGGTCTGTTCTGTGCGGGGCTTGCGCCCCTGCGGCCCCACCGGGGAGGGAACCGCTCAGACGCCGCGGTTCCCTCCCCGCACCCCTCTCTCCGGTGGCTCCGCTCCGAGGCGAATCCGCTTCCCCTTTGAGCACCGGACCTCGCGGTCGGCGCGCGTAACGGGAGACGCACCACTGCCTGAATCTACGCGCCACTGACGGGAGACGACTCCCTCGGCCTCGCGCACGGCTTCACCACCGCGCCACTCTCTGCCGATCTCTCTCTCACGCCTCTTCGAAAGGTCGAGACCTTGGAGTTTTGCTTTCTTCCAAACCCAACAGCCAACAGCCCACAACATAACAACCTAACAACCTGCAGTTGAGAGCTCGAGGGCGACAACCGTAGGTTTCGCCCTCGAAGGGCGCGGGGACGCTAGTCCCGCACCGACAATGGGGGTCCACCCGAGGGGCGGCGGAGTGTTTCCGTCCGAGTCCCAGACTCGGTGGAGACAAGAAGCCCCTCCGCCTCCCCTTTGATCACAAGGAACCGGTTTGTTTTCGTGCGGGGCTTGCGCCCCTGCGGCCCCTCCGGGGAGGGAACCGCTCAGACGCCGCGGTTCCCTCCCCGCACCCCTCTCTTCGGTGGCTCCGCTCCGAGGCGAATCCGCTTCCCCGTTCTGCACCGGACCTGGCGGTCGACGCGCGTAACGGGAGACGCCTCACTGCCTGAATCTACGCGCCACTGACGGGAATCGACTCCCTCGGTCTCGCGCACGGCTTCACCACCGCGCCACTCATTGCCGATCTCATTGCTCACGCCTCTTCGAAGGGTCGAGACCTTCAGTTCTGATTTCCAACCCCAACAACCAACAGCTCAACAACCTAACAACCTGCCCTTTCCCGCCTCTTCGAAAGGTCGAGGCCTTGAGGGTTTTGATTTCCTTCAAGACCCAACAACCAACAGCTCAACAACCCAACAACCTGCCCTTCAACCCTGTGCCTGTTGCTGGCCCTGCGCGTTGCGCGTAGGTTGATGGAGAAAGTCCACGCACGTCGAGTCGCGTGTCCGCGGTCGGGTGTTGGGTGGTAGGAGGTCGACGATGGAGCTGCGGAAACTGGCATTCGCTTGCGGTCTGACGGCGGCATTGGCCGCCTGTGGCGGAGGAGGGGGTGGGGGGCCGGTGCCGACGCTGTCAGCCACGCCGACCAGTACCGGGACGCCGCGGCCGATCTCGACGCCGACCGCGACCGCCGCGCCCGGCGTCGTGGTCAGCCGCGTCTTTCCGCCGCTCGGCTTTGCCGGCGGACAGACGTCGGTTCTGGTCGAGGGCACCGGGTTCGACGCAGCGGAAGCGAACACGGTGACGTTCGGCGACGCCGAGGCGACCAACTGCATCGCCCTCGGCGATCGCAAGATCTCCTGTCTGACCCCGTCCGGGGAAAGCGGCTCCAGCGTCGCGGTGAGCGTCTCCAACCAGAACGGCACCGGCGTCCTCAACGGCGCCTACACCTACGCCGGCGGGGGCTCCAGCTCGGTGCTCAACGTCGAGCTTTCGGGGGCACCTTCGGTCGCGTTCGACGACCAGATCGGCACTACCACCGTGGTCTCCGACTATCTCGTGCGCGACAGCGACGGGGTGCCGGTCGACGAATCGAACCTGAACATCACTATGTACGTCGACGGCGAGCAGCTCGGCGCCGGTGGGCGGTTCAACGAGAGCGTTCTCGATCGCAACTCGCAGGAGCTCGACCTGAACGTGCTTCTGCTGCTGGTCCTCGACGCCAGCTACTCCTTGCAGCAGTTCAACCCGCCGCAGTTCCGGCCGATGCTCACCAGCGCCCAGAGCGTCGTCGACTCGGGGACCCAGATCTGGAGCAAGCGCGGCGGCCGCTTCGACTGGAACATCGTCTGGTTCGACGAGCTCATCTCGCGGCCCGACCCCGACTACGCCGACACCTTCCGCATCGCCAACATCCCCGCGCCCGTGCCCGGCAACTTCACCAAGCTGTACAGCGCCGTCAGCAACGCGCTCGAGCTGTCCGACTCCCTCTACCGCCAAGGCGTCGCGGCGGGACCGCGCGACCGGCACGTGCTGGTGGTGTTCACCGACGGCCAGGACAACCTGAGCCCCTTCGACAACCGCAACGTGTCCCAACAAGGGCACCTGACGAACGGTGACCCCTACCCACGCGTCGGCTGGAGGGCGACCGGCCTGAACGACCTCTTCCAGGACATCGCCGCACACGATGCCTATCCCACCAACCTCACCGTTCACACGATCGCCCTCGGCGTCAGCTGCGAGCAATCGCCGCAGGGCGCCTGCTTCGACGGCCCGGCGCTGCGGCAGATCGCGCAGGTCGGCTTCGGTCAGCAGCTCTCCTCGGCGAACGGCGTCGGCGGCCTCTTCGACCAGATCGAGCGCGAGTTCACCACCCTGCAGTCGAGCGGCGCCAAGGTGGCGTTGAGCCCTGGGGACTACGAGTTCCGTCTGGTCGCCGAGCTCCGCAACCACAGGGCGAGCGGCGAGGTGCGGTTCACGTTCCGCGTCGACGAGCACGGCGCGGAGCTGCTCGGGTTCTGAGCACCCGGGGTGCCGCCCGTTCGCGAGGCTATTCCTGGCCGGGGGCCGTCGGGTGCTGGACGGGGACGTGCTCGCCGGTGAGAAGCCCGGCGGCGCCGTGCCCGAGGAGGATCGCCACCAGCGCGAATCCGGCACCCAGGAGCATCCCCAACAGGATCACCAGGCGTGAAGGCTCGTTGTGCCCGTGCGAAGCCGTCATGTTCCCTCCGAGCTGCGTTGTTCCTTGCTCCTTAGCGAACCGGGACGCGCGCAGGCAAACGGTCGGGGAGTGTTGGAGTGTTGGTGTCTTGGGTTTCAAAAGGAAATCAAGACTCCAAGGCCTCGACCTTTCGAAGAGGCGGGAAAGGGCAGGTTGTTGGGCTGTTGAGCTGTTGGGTTGTTGGGGTTCGGAAATCAGAAATCAAAACTCAAGGTCTCGACCCTTCGAAGAGGCGGAGGACGAGATCGGCAGAGAGTGGCGCGGTGGTGAAGCCGTGCGCGAGACCGAGGGAGTCGGCTCCCGTCAGTGGCGCGTAGATTCAGGCAGTGAGGCGGATCCCGTTACGCGCGCCGACCGCCAGGTCCGGTGCTGAGCGGGGAAGCGGATTCGCCTCGGAGCGGAGCCACCGGAGAGAGGGGCGCGGGGAGGGAACCGCTCTTGTGGTGTAGGCCTCCGGCCTGCATAGCGGTCCATCGGACCGCTCTCTCCCCTCCAACCCAACCCCGTGCAGGCGGGACGCCCGCACCACAATCAACTGCCGACAACTGCCGATGCGGCCGCGGGAACCGCGGCGTCTGAGCGGTTCCCTCCCCGGTGGGGCCGCAGGGGCGCAAGCCCCGCACAGAACAGCCCGGTTCCTTGTGATCAACGGGGAGGCGGTGGGGCTTCTTGTCTCCGCCGTTGTCTGGACTTCCACGGAAAGACCCGCCGCCCCTCCGCGGCCGTGTAACGGAGCGCCTGCGAGCCACCGATAAAGAGACCCTCAGTCGCTGCGGCGCGACGGCCGCAGCGTCTTGAAGCGGCCGGCCATCCAGTCGTCGACGCCCGAGGTGTACCAGGGCGAGAAGCGGCGCTCCGATGGACCGCCGGCGAGCGCCGTGTGAGACGCCTCCTCGGCAAAGTCGGTGACGACGCGATACGAGGGAGCGAAGCTCGTCACGCGTCCGCCGGAGCGAAAGATCTGCCCCTGGTGAACCGTCGCGCGTCCCCCGCGCAGCGCGATCGGGCCGTGGTTGAAGCCCATCCAGGAGGGGAATCGGTCGCCGAGCAGCAGGTGCTTCATCACCACCTGTTGCTCGGCGACCCAGGCCTTCGCCGGCGTGGCCAGGGCTCTCTGCGCGACGCGGCCGAGCACGGCGTCCCTCGACTCGCCGTCGAACCAGACGCTTTCCTCCGCCAGTAGCACGCGGTCGAAGTTGAGGTAGAAGCCGGCCAGGATGCCGGTCTCGCGCTGGAGGAACCGCAGCACGTCGTTGCCGCAGGCGCGGCCGAACACGTCGGCGACGAGCTCGCGATAGACCCTCTCGAACAGCGCGGCGCCGCGCGAATCGAGGTCGTAGCGGCAGTCCCAGTCGTGCAGGATCTGCCCCTCGCGGTTCGCCGGCAGGAGCGGGCGCAGCACGTCCATGAAGCGCGCCGCCTGCGTGGAGTAGACGTCCATCTGCAGGCGCTCGGTGTCCGCGACCGTCCAGCCGTCGCGCCCGGCCAGGACCTCGGCGATGCGCTCGGCGCGGTGCGGACCCATCGGCAGGTTGATCGGACCGGTGGCGCCGAGGTGGTTGAGGTCGTCGTTGGCGGTGACGAGAAAGCCCGCCTCGGGGTTGACCGCGCGCGGCAGCTCGGCGTGGGGGACGAAGCCCTGCCAGTCGTTGGCGGGATCCCACCCCGGCAGCGGCACCAGGCCGCTGCAGCCCGGTCGCCGGCGCGGCAGCAGGCCGGACATCTGGTAGCCGATGTCGCCGTGGCGGTCGGCCAGCACCCAGTTCCACGACGTCTCGAGGCGCCCCAGGCACTCCATGCCCGCTTCGACCGTCCCGGCGTGGAGGATGCCGACGACGCCGGCCAGCGATGCGGCGCCCGTGCCCGACGCGCCGGCCCAGCGGGTCGCCAGGTACAGGCCGGGCCGGTTGGGGTCGCCGTCGAGCACGCCGTGCTCGTTCTCGTAGAAGGTAACGAGGACGTCCGCCTTCTTGCGCCGGCGGATCACCTCGCTGCGCGAGCGGAAGGGCAGCCACTCGTCGGCGCCGTCGACGGCTCGGCGATAGGCACCGTCGCGGCAGTCCTCGACCCACGAGTCGGTGGCGTCCGCGGCGCTGTAGGTCGCGCCCCAGGCGAGATCGTTGGTACGGCCGAGAAGCAGCCCGGGAAGTCCTGGCATGGTGGCGGCGGTGCAGAAGCGGTCGCCGCATTCGAGGACAACCTCGTACCACACAGCCGGCAGGCGATTGACCTCCAAGTGCGGGTCGTTCGCCAGGATGGGGAGCCCGCTGGCGGTCTTGCGGCCGGAGAGGACCCAGTTGTTGGAGGCGACGGCGCGCGGCACCGCGGCGCTCCAGCGCACCGAGTCGGGGACCAACCGTTCTCCGAGCTGCACGCGGCAGAGTAGATCGAGATCGAGGTCGGCGAGGGCGCCGGGGAAGAGCTCCTCCAGGTGCTGGCGCGAGACGCCGCCCTGGACCATCTCGACCAGCAGACGTTCCATGTCACCCTGGCTCTGCGCCAGGGAGACGTAGCCGACGGCGCGGGAGAGAGCGACGGCGTCCGCCACGGTCCACGGAGGCGGCCGGTGTCCGATCAGCCTCAGCTCCCAGGGCGGGCGTTCCCGCAGAGCGAGGCTCGCCCCCTCGCAGTAGGCGACGGCGGCGGCCCGCTCGGCCTCGGTCAGCTTCTCCGTTTCCCCGGCCGCTCCCGCACTCAGGTTCAGCCGGCGAAAGAAGCGATCGGACTGCAGCATGTCGTCGCTCGACCCGATGATCTCCGAGCCGCGTCCCTGGAACAGGATGCGGGCGAGCACCATCTGCAACCCGCGATCGAACGCGTGGCAGTAGCCCAGGCCGCGGTACAGTCCGACGTCGTCGCTCGCCTGCACGTGCGGCACGCCGTTCTCGTCGCGCACCAGGTCGAACCCGATCTCGCTCACGCTCACCTCCTGCAAACCGGGTCTGGTCTAACCCATCGGCGGCGCGAGGGGAAGAAAGAGGCAGGTTGTTGGTTGTTGGGCTGCTGGGTTGTTAGGGAAGCCGAGCGAATGAGCCTGAGAGAACACGACCGAACAGGGTGACCAGCGAACTTCCTCGGACTTCGATGTCGGACGATTCCACCGCACAGAGCCACGGCACTCTGCTGGTGCTGCGCGATCGCAGCTTTCGGCTGTTCATCGTCAGCCGCTTTTTCTCCGGCGCGGCGCGGACCCTGCTGCGGGCGACATTCGCCTGGCAGATCTTCGCCATCACCGGCTCGGCCTTCCACCTCGGCCTGATCGGCCTGGTGCAGTTCGTGCCCACGCTGCTGCTCAGCCTGCTGGCCGGCGCCGTGGCGGACACCTACGACCGCCTGCGCATCATCATGAGCGCGCTGGCCGTCACCATGCTGGGATCGCTGGCCCTGTACGTGGCCAGCTCCCGCGGCGAGCTGCACCTCGCCCTCTTCTACGGCGTCATTCTGCTCGCCGCCGTGGCGACGTCGTTCGAGGGACCCGCCCGCGCCGCGCTTCTGCCGTCCCTGGTGCCGCGCGCCCTCTTTCCGAACGCCGTGGTGGTGAACTCCACGGTGCAGAACCTCGCCTGGGTGTCGGGCCCGCTCGCCATGGGCTTCGTGATCGCCGAGTTCGGCGTCGCCGCGGCCTATCTGCTGCACGCCGCGCTGATCGGCGCCTCTCTGGCCGCCCTGGCCTTCGTCCGAGCGCGGCCGCTGACACGCGGGCGACGGGAGGTGAGCCTCGAGGCGATTCGCGAGGGCGTCTCGTTCGTGCGCAGCCGCCAGGCGGTGCTCGGCGCCATGACCCTGGACATGTTCGCCGTCATCTTCGCCGGCGCCACCGCCCTGCTGCCGATCTTCGCCACCGACATCCTGCACGTCGGCCCGCGCGGCTACGGCCTGCTGACCTCAGCGCTGGAGATCGGCACGCTGTCGATGTCGGTGATCCTCCTCGCCCTGCGCACCATCGAGAGGCCGGGGCGCGCGCTCCTGATCGCCGTCGGCGTCTACGGCCTGTCGACCATCGTCTTCGGCCTCTCCCGCTCCTTCCCGCTGTCGGTGGCGGCCTTCATCGTCGCCGGCATGGCCGACCAGGTGAGCGTGGTGACGCGGGCGATGATCGTCCAGCTCTCGACTCCCGACGAGATCCGCGGCCGGGTCAGCTCGGTCAATCTGATCTTCATCGGCGCCTCGAACCAGCTCGGCGCCGTCGAGTCGGGGTTCGTCGCGGCGCTGACCAGCGCCACCTTCGCCGTGGTCAGCGGCGGCATCGGCTGCCTGGTGGTACTGGCCATCGTCGCCGCCAAGCTGGGCGAGCTGCGCCGCTACCGCCCGGGCGTGGGGCTCGAAGAGCCGCGCCCCCGGGTGTGAGGCAATCCGTTCGAAGAGGGCTGAAGGGCAGGTTGTTGGGTTGTTGAGTTGTTGGTTGTTCGGAGCCACCGGAGAGAGGGGCGCGGGGAGGGAATCTCTCTTGTGGTGTAGGCCTCCGGCCTGCATAGCGGTCCAAAGGACCGCTCTCTCCCCCTCCAACCCAGCCCCGTGCAGGCGGGACGCCCGCACCACAATCAACTGCCGACAACTGCCGATGCGGCCGCGGGAACCGCGGCGTC
This sequence comes from uncultured bacterium, assembly GCA_963721115.1. Classification (GTDB taxonomy): domain Bacteria; phylum Desulfobacterota; class Binatia; order HRBIN30; family CADEER01; genus CAVRIA01. The sequence continues at coordinate 56,123 of CAVRIA010000001.1, read as the reverse complement.
TGAGCGGTTCCCTCCCCGGAGGGGTTGCAGGGGCGCAAGCCCCGCACAAACAAACCGGTTCCTTGTGATCAAAGGGGCGGCGGAGGGGTTCGCTCGGATACCCTCTCGTCGGAGAGCTGCCGGTAGCTCGTCCGCACGATTCCCGCCTCCTCGATCGCCGCGCGCACGCGCGGGCTCAGCAGCGCCGCCAGCTCGCCCTCGCTCTCGTAGTCGGCCGGGCGCCACCGGCGCGCTTCGTCGTCGAGAACGGCGGCGTGGCAGTACAGCTCGCTGACTCCCGCCGGCAGCTCCCGCAGCACCGAGAGTACGTACTCTTCGGAGACGTGTCCGGTCTGGTGCAGGCCGTACATGCGGTCGGGATGGCGGATGCCGGCGGCCGCCAGGCGGGGCCGCGCACGACGAGACAGGGCCGCGAAGGAGGTCGCCTCGAACAGCTTGCGCCCGAGGTGTCGGCGGTCGAACGCCAGCGCCGGACCGAGCGGCTCGCGCGGCAGCCGCATGGCGCGGATGTCGAAGCGTTCCGCGAGATCGATGAGGATGTCGAGAACGACCGGATGCATGTGAATCGTCAGATGACCGTCGACGTGCGACAGCGGCAGTCCGGTGGCCCGAAACTTCTCGAGCTGCGCCTCGATCTCGCGCCGCAGCTGCGCTCGCACGCCGGGCAGGAAGAAGTATCGCAGGCCGTTCCAGACCGGCTTCATGCCGAACATCCCGCTCGGGTCGGCGAGCAGGGGGATCTCGCCGGCAGGGGCGGCGGCGTGCCCCTGAACGAGCATCAGGTGCAGCCCGACGGACAGCTCCGGGTGCCTGAGCGCCAGCGCCACCGCATCCTCGAAGGCCTGGCCATTCACCATTAGACTGGCGTCGGTCAGGATGCCGTCGCGGTGCGCGCGGATCACGCCGGCGTTGACTCCGGGCGACATGCCGAAATCGTCCGCCGAGACGATCAGTCGTTTGCTCGTCATGAACCGGGCCCGGTCACTGGTCACCGGGCTTTGCCCAACAATCCGCCCAGCCACCCCACCAGGTTGTTCGTTGTTGGGTTGTCGGTTGTTGAAGCCTCAAGTACCAACAACAAACAACCCAACAACTCAATCAACAACCTTCGGCGGTCGCACCGCCGGCTCGAATCAATAGGCAGAGCCCGGTCACCGGTCTCCGTCCTTCCCTGTCCGCCGCAAGAAGCTTCCGGCCAGGGTCGCGGAGCCGATCTCGAAGACCAGAGCGCCGAACGTGTAGCCGGAGAACCCGCCGTCGGTGGCGACGCCGATCAGCCGGCCGATCGCGAGGCCGGCGCAGAGGAAGGCGAGCGCCGTCAGCGCGGTCCGGACCAGCCGCGGCCGCACCGCGGCAGCGGTACACAGCAACCCCAGACCGAGCTCCAGGCCGCCGTACATGGCGCGCAGCTCCGTCGTACCGGTGGTGTTGCCGGCCACGACGCCGGCGATCCCCGCCAGGGAGGAGGGATGCAGCAGGAGGAAGAAGCCGTACGGCGCCCACACCAGCGCCGAGAGCACGAGAAAGATTCGGACGGCCACGCGCCCTTTTACGAGAGGGAGGCATGAGGCACAAGGCGCGAGCGGGCGAGGTATCTCTTTTCGACCCTCGTGCCTCGCCTCGACTCAGGTCGGACAGGGGGGCGGGGTCGCGGCGGTCGTCTCGAAGACGTCGCCCTTGCCAACCAGCTTGCGCTGCGGGATCCAGACGCGGCGTTGCGGATCCTCGACGGCATAGCCGACGAGCGCCGAGGCGCGGCCGTGCCGGCTGGCGATCTCGCCGGCGCGCGCCGCGTCGCGCGGGTCGACGACGATGCAGAAGCCGGTGCCCATGTTGTAGACGCGATACATCTCCGCGTCCGGTAAATCCCCGTGCTTCTGGATGAGAGAGAAGATCGGCGGCGCTTCCAGGAGGTGGTCGATGACGTAGCCGACCTCCGCCTTGACGCGTGTCAGGTTGAGAAATCCGTCTCCGGTCACGTGGATGAGCGCCTTGATCGCCACGCCCTGGTCGAGCATGTCGACCACCTCGCGGACGTAGATGTGGGTGGGCGTCAGCAGCTCCTCGCCGAGCGTCCTGCCGAGCTCACCGACGTGATCGGAGTAGCGCAGCCCCGCCTGGCGCAGGACCATCCGAGCCAGCGTGAAGCCGTTGCTGTGAACCCCGCTGCTCGGCAAGCCGAGGACGACGTCGCCGGGGCGGACATCCTGGCCGATGAGGATGCGGTCCGGCCTCACCGTACCGACGCAGGTTCCGACCAGATCGAAGCCGCGGTCCTCGCGAACACCGCGAATCATCTCCTTGACCTGCGCGATCTCTCCGGCCGGGATGTTGATCCCCGCCTGCGCCGCCCCTTCGTACAGACCCTTGCCGATCTGGCCGAGGAAGTCGGGATCGGCCCTTTCCACCGCGATGTAGTCGACCATCGAGATCGGACGCGCCCCGACGCAGATGATGTCGTTGGCATTCATCGCGACACAGTCGATGCCGACCGTATCGTACTTGCCCACTTCCTCGGCGACCAGGATCTTCGTGCCGACGCCGTCGGTCGAGATCGCCAGGCTCAGATCCGCACTCAACGGCAGGACGTTGGCGTAGTAGCCGAGAGGCAGCTGGGGACGAGCCGCGTTGAGCTCGAAGGTCTTGACGATCCACTGCCCGAGCGGACCGAGACTCGATTCGTCGCGGCCGGCAACCGCGACGCCGACGTCCCGGTACGTCAGCGGTTTCCCGCGCTCGTGCGGCGGCTCGGATCGACTCATCGAATGCTCTTCGGCGAAGGGAAAGACCGCCCGTTCGACTATTACTCCCGACCGACTCTGTCAATTCGCCGTGCGCCGAGGCACACCAACGGAAGAGCTAGCGCGGCTCGGTGACGACGACGGCGGCGTAGCCGTTCGCCGCGATCTCGACGGACTGGCTCCGATCGGCCGACGCGGTCCCGTCGAAGCTCACGTCGACGTCGTGCCGTCCCGGCGTCGCGGGTACGCGCGCCACCAGGACACGATCCGGCAGCATCGTCCACGAGCGGGTGTCCGGGCGGTCGAGGGCGACCAGGGCCGACTCGAAGAGGATGCTCAGAACGTCGCCCAGGGCGCTGCTCTGCTGGTTCCCCCCGGCGCGGATCCCTTCCGCGACCGCGGCGCGCGCCGCCAGGCGCGTCAACGCCGCGGCGATGATCTTCGGCTTCATCTCCTCGTACTCGGAGCGGATCGCGGCGCCGAGGTCGGTCAGCTCCTCGACCTCCACCGGACCGCCGTCGACGCGCACGGCGGGAGCGCCGAGCGAGCTCGGCGTCGAGACCAGATCGGGATAGACCACGACCTTGCTCACGCTGTATTTGAGAACGTCGAGATTGCCGGTGACGTAGGTGCCGGCGATGCCGATCGCCGCGCCGACCGGGATGCGCCGCGGCTCCTTGTGCGGCACGCGGCCGAGGCCGAGCACGATCAGCAGCTCTCCTTCCGGGGGGGCGGCGTTCGCTCCACCGGAGCTCTGCGCCAGCAGCTCGGAGATGTGCGAACCCCGGTACGGATTCACCCGCGCCAATCTCGCGACCGGAGCGACGAGCGAGCGGAGCGGCCCGCGCGCGAGCGCCTCGTCGTAGTAGCGGAGCGCGCGGTCGCCTTCGCCGCGGCGCTCGAACACGAAGCCCGCCAGGTAGGTACCGAGGGTCGCCGGCCCCGCGGCCTCGATGTTCTCCGAGTCCAGGTAGTCGCGCATCACCTGGAAGCGGCGCGCCTCGACCGCAGCGCCGTCGAGATCGCCGAGCGCCAGGTAGTTCAGCATATTGATCGGGTTGAGCGCCAGCCGCTCGCTGGGAGGCGTCTTGTAGGTCTTGACGCTGTCGCTGTACAGGTAGCTGCCCAGAACGCCCACCGCGTCGTTTTTCAGGTCGAGCAGCTCGAGCTCCCCCTCCGCGGCGGAGAGATCGCGCGACGAGCCGCCGAAGCGGTCGAGCGCCTGCTGCAGCGAGCCGCGCTCGAGAGCGCACAGCGGCCGGTCCCCGCCCCAGTGGTCCGGCAGCTCGTCCGCCGACTTCACGCCGAGGACGTCGTTCAGCTGCGAGATGGCGCCCGGATAGTTGCCGACCGACGTGTCGAGGCTCGCCTGAACGAGCCTGTCCGTATACGTGGCACAGCCCGCCAGCGCGGTCGCGACCAGCGCGACCAGGGCCGCCCGGACGGCCGCCGGCCCGCTTCTGCGACCCATCACCGGTACGGATCTACCGCTGCAGAGCCTTCGAACGCGCTACCTCGCTCTGGAAGCGGATCAGCCCGTTCTCGATCTCGATCACCTGCATGAAGAGCGTGTACTGCACGCGCCGCAGCTTGTTCAGACGCTCGTCGACGGAGGTGATCTTGCCGGTGAAGAAGTACTGCGCGCCGAGCTGGCGGCCGAGCTGCTGCGCACTCTTGGGATCGTAGATGGCGCCGTGCTGGATGCCGATCTCGTCCGCCAGCGCTTCCTGGCGGCTGCGGTCGACGACGCGTACGGCCGCCGTATTGACCAGCGCCGTCTCGATCGACGACAGCAGCGTCAGCATCTGGTCGTCGAGGTGCTGCGTGGTGGCGTTCTGGATCGGCCAGATGGCGACGACCGGCGGCTGCGGCGCGCCCTTGATCGTCTTCTGCCAGAACGGAGACGCCTCGAGGCGCTCCAGGTAGTCGGCGACGAGATAGGTGATGTCGTCGCGATCGAGCGTGACACTGAGGGCCGGGCGGTCCAGGTTCGGGTTCGCCGTCCCCTCTCCTCCCCGAATCGCGCGCGCCGCGCAGCCCGGCCCGAATGCCACGAGCGCGAGCAGGCAGAGAGCGGCGAGCGGACCGCGCCATCCGATGCGCTGCAACCGATTCGACCGACTCATCCGAACAGCCCCCCGATCGCCGCGATGGGAAGAAGCACGATGTCGAGCGGTACGGTGAAGACGAAGAGAGGCACCTTCGCCGCCGGCAGCATCGTCGATTCGGCGACGCCGCGGGTGAGGGCGAAGATGTAGCCCGAGTTGTACCAACCCGTCTCCTCCGGCGGCACCGGCTTGTAGCGCGGCTCGAGCTCGCGCGGCTCGGTCCCCCCCGCCTGTGCGATCTGTATGCTCGGCGGACCGCCGTCGATCGCCATCGCTCGGCCGGCGCCCGCCGTCGTCAGGAAGGCGAGCGCGGCGACCAGCGCCGTTCTCCCAGGATGGAGTCGTCTCATGCACCACCTCTACTGCGTGCGGAGCGTTTCGCCAAGTGGTCGTGCGGCTCGCGCCGCGCAGGAAGAGAGGGGCGTGACCCGCTCATGCCCCTCGAGCCAGCAGCCGACACTGAATCACTCCGGCACTGCATCACTCCCACTCCAGATTTACATTGACGTTCGGCGGAAAATCATCAGAAGCTGTTCTCCCCAACACGGAGACCGCCTATGCCGATGATCCCCTTCCTCCGTTACCCGTCGCTTCAGCCGCGCTACGTCCTCCTCGCCGCGCTCGGCGTCTGCATCGGTGCCTGCGGCGGTGGAGACGGCGGTGGCGGCGGCGGCACGGCACGCATCGCCGTGCTGAGCGCGTTCCCGGCCGAGATGGCCCCCATCCAGGCGCAGGCCAGCGTCCAGGAGACGGCGATCGTCAACGGACACACGTTCCGGATCGGCACGCTCGCGGGCGTGCCGGTGGTCTTCGGCCTCACCGGCATCGGGCTGGTGAACGCGGCGGAGACGACGCGCGCGGTGCTCGACACCTTCGACGTGGCGGGAGTCGTCGTCTCGGCCGTCGCCGGAAGCACGCTGCGCGTCGGAGACGTCACCGTCGCGCGAACCTGGACCCTTCCGGACGACACGTCCTACCCGGCGAGCGCCGATTGGCTGCAGGCGGCCGAGGAAGTCGCCTCTTCCGGCACCGTCGTTCTGCAGCGCTGCACCGTGATCCCGAACAATCCCGCCAAGGGAATCGTCTGTCTGCCCCATCAGCCCGACATCGTCGTGGGCGGCGTCGGTCAGAGCGAGGATCCGTTCAACGACATGCCCTTGCCCTGCCAACCCGGCGGCGACGACGTGTTCGGCTGCGACGTCCCGTTGCCCGCCGCCGCCGCAACAGCGGCGGCGGAGACTCGCGACGCGGCGCGGACGACGGCGGCGAGCACCAACGAGACGACGGTCGTCATGGACATGGAAACGGCGGCCATCGCCCGCGAGACGGTGGCGCGCGGCTTGCCGTTCATCGCTTTCCGGGCGACGTCGGACGGCAGCGGCGATCCGCTCGGGCTGCCCGGGTTTCCGGCTCAGTTCTTCGCCTACTACCGGCTCTCGGCGCACAACGCCGCGGCGGCGACCGTCGCCTTTCTGCGTCGAGCCGTATCGGTTGCCACAACGGCGACGAGCGATTAGCGTCGACCCGTGAGAGCGCTTGCGAGATTGGTGTTCGCGTTCGGCATGGCGCTGGCTTCACCGGCGGCGGCACACATCGGCCTGCGGTTCCCCCCATCGCGCTACGGCGATTCGGTGCTCAAGGAGGGCCCCTGCGGCCTCGCCGGAGGCGGGCGCAGCGACAACGTCACGGTGTTGGAGCCCGGCGCGCGGCTCGAGATCGTCTGGGACGAGTACGTGAACCACCCGGGGCATTTCCGCATCTCGTTCGACGTCGCCGGCGACGGCGACTTCGTCGATCCCGCGTGCCAGAACGGCTGCGACACGCGCTCGCCCGAGATCGACACCTACTCCAATGCCACAGTGTTGCTCGACGATATCCCCGATACGCCGCAAGGGGGCGAGAGCCGCGCCACGGTGACGCTTCCCGACATCGAGTGCGACCGATGTACGCTCCAGGTCATCCAGGTGATGTACGACAAGCCGCCCTACACGGTTCCGGGCAACGACATCTACTACCAGTGCGCGGATCTCGTCCTGAAGCGGAGCGCGCCACCCGACGTCTGCCCGGGCGACTGCGACGGCAGCGGCGAGGTCTCGGTGGACGAGCTCGTCACCGGGGTCCTCATCTGGGAAGGGACGGATCCCGTCGCCGATTGTCCCGCCCTGGACTTCGACGGCGACGGCACCGTGCGCGTCGAGGAGATCGTCCGCGCCGTAGGGTTCGCCCTGCGCGGTTGCGCGGCTCCCTGAACGAGCGCCGCAGGCTGCCGGAGCCGACGGAGAAGCGCGCGCTTCTCACTCCTCGCCGACGAGGCGGTTGAGCCGCTCCATGACCTCGACGAACTCCTCGACCATGTCGCGCACGACCTGGCGGGTGGGCACCGAGGCGTTGAGCTGGCCGACCACCTGGCCGACGAAGTAGGTGAGCAGCTCGCGGCCGCCCGAGTCGGGTCGGTGAGCGACGCGATGCAGGCGGCGCTGGGCGTCCGCCACCAGCATGCTCTGCAGCGGCATCGGCAGGGGCTGCGGCGCGCCCGGAGCCTCCCAGGCGTCGGTCCACGGGCTGCGCAACATGCGCGCCGGCTTGCCGGTGAGAGAGCGCGACCGCCGCGTCTCCGCCGAGCTGGCGGCGAGGAACTTCTCGCGCAGGGCCGGAGACGTCTCGGCCTCCGGCGTGGTCAGCCACACCGAGCCGCACCACACGCCTTCGGCGCCGAGGGCGAGCGCGGCCGCGACCTGGCGTCCGCTGGCGATGCCACCGGCCGCCAGCACGGGTGTGGGCGCCACCGCGTCGACGGCCTGGGGGACGAGGACCATGGTGGCGATCTCGCCCGTGTGTCCGCCGCCCTCGGTCCCCTGCGCGATGACGATGTCGACGCCCGCCTGCTTGTGCGCCACCGCATGATCGACACGACCCGCCAGGGCGGCGACGGGAATGCCGGCCGCGTGCGCTCTGTCGATCAGCCAGGCCGGCGGCGTTCCGAGCGCCGAGGCGATGAGACGCACGCGGTGAGAGAAGGCGACGTCGATCAGCGGCGCCATGCCCCGCGCATCCACTCGCACCGCACCGATGCCGCGCTCGTCGCGGTTGCTGTCGGGAGCGGCGGCGGGGAGCGGCGGCACGCCGTAGCGCTCCAGCAGCTCGTCGATCCACTCCCGGTGTTCTTCCGGCAGCATCGCCTTGAGGGCGGCGCGGTCCATCCCTCCCTCCTCGGCGCCGACGTACTTGCGCGGGATGAGCAGGTCGACGCCGAACGGTCTCCCTTTGGTCTGCGCGGCGATCCACTGGAGATCGACGTCGAGCTGCTCGGGGGTGTGGGCGACCGCGCCAAGCACGCCGAAGCCGCCGGCGTTGGTCACGGCGGCGGCGACGTCGCGACAATGGGTGAAGGCAAAGATCGGGAAGTCGATCCCCAGCATCTCGGTGACTTTGGTGCGCATCGGCGAACCTCCTGACGGCAAGCACAACTCGGAACCCCGGCCGGCGCCGGATGGTCCGATTCGCTTACCGCCGCGCTCGCTGCCGTCGCAACGGCGGGCGGCGCGTTCGCCGCGTCGCAGCGATGCTTGACGAGCGGCGCGGGGACCGACTAGTGGTCGAACCCACGAACCCCCAGTCACCCGAGGAGCGACCGAGGAGGGAATGATGACCGAGTCGTCGCGGCGACTCTCGCCGAGCTCGCTCGTCGTCGCGGGGGTCGTGCTGTGGACCGTCGTCCTCTGCCGGCCGACCCTGGGCCAGATCACCCTGGACGGAACCCTGGGACCGAGCGGTCCGCTCGCGGGGCCCGACTTCACCATCCCCGCCGACGTGGGGAAGCAGGTCGGCGGCAACCTGTTTCACAGCTTCGGAGAGTTCAACGTGCACGAGGGGGAGAGCGCGACGTTCACCGGCCCCCCCACGGTACGCAACGTCATCGGGCGGGTGACGGGTGGCGATCCCTCGACGATCGACGGCCGCCTCGCCTCGGATATCCCTGGAGCCGATCTCTATCTCGTCAATCCGCGCGGCGTCATGTTCGGGTCGAACGCTTCGGTCGACGTCAAGGGATCGTTCGCCGTCAGCACCGCCGACTACATCCGTCTGGGCAAGACGGGGCGGTTCGACGCGACCGATCCGGCCCGGAGCATCCTGACCGTCGATCCGCCGGCGGCGTTCGGGTTCCTCGGCGATCGGCCGGGTTCGATCGCGCTGGACGGCGCCAACCTCCGGGTACCCGACGGCGAGAGCGTGGCGCTGGTCGGAGGCGACGTCGACATGCGCGGCGGCTCGGTCGTCGCGCACGGCGGTCGAATCGACGTGACGAGCCTCGCCTCCGCGGGCGAGGTGACCTCGGACGAGGGTCTGCCGGGATCGGAGGTGAACGGCGCGGAGCACCTGGGCAGAATCAACGCCTCCGGCGGTGCCCTGATCAATGCCAGCGCCGAGCAGGGAGGGACCGTCGTGATCCGCGGCGGCCGATTCGAGCTGTCGGACGGTGCGGTCGTGGCAGCCGTCACCGGCGACGGAGACGGCGGCGGCGCCGATGTCCAGGTGGACCAGCTCAGCGTCACCGGCGGCGCCTCGATCGCCACCACGACCGTCGGCGCCGGTCGCGGGGGAACGTTGACCATCTCGGCAACCGACTCCGTGACGCTGTTCGGCGGTAGTCTCGAGAGTGACGCCCGCGGACCGGCTCCCGGAGCCGGGGACGCCGGCGCGCTCTCCGTCTCGGCCAGGACGGTACGGGTCGACGGCGGCGCCACGATCGATACCAGCACCGTCGGCCCGGGTCGCGGTGGCCCGCTGTCCATCGCGGCGACCGACTCCCTCGAGGTCTCGGACGGCGCGCGCATCACCAGCGAAGCCGCGGGAACGGGGCCCGAGGCCGGGGACGCCGGGTCTCTCACCCTCTCGGCGAAGACGGTCACCCTCGACACCGGCGCCGACGTCGACACGAACACCCTCGGCGCCGGAGTCGGTGGCGTCTTGGCGATCGACGCCGACACGGTCGACGCGAGCTCGTTGAGCACCATTCTGAGCCAGTCCCTCGGCGGTACCGGCGACGCGGGAACGGTGTCGATCTCGGCGCGCAACGTGACCGTGCGGGGGGCTCGATCGTCGACACCAGCACCTTCGGTCCCGGGACCGGCGGCGCGCTGACGATCGAGGCGACCGATACGGTGATGGTGACGGGCACGGGCAGCCTGCCCGGCGGTACGGGAAGCGACACGTTCAGCAGCGGCATCACCAGCGAAGCGCGCGGAACCACGGACGCCGCGGGGGATGCGGGGTCCGTATCGATCACCGCGGCGAACGTGAGAGTGGAGGGCGGAGCGAACATCGATACCGACACCTCCGGCGCCGGTCGGGGAGGAGATCTGAGGATCGACGCGAGCGGCGCGGTGACCGTCTCCGGCGAGAGCCAAGAGGGCCTTCGCAGCACCATCGTGAGCGAGACCCGTGGCAACGCTCCCGGCGCCGGCGCCGGCGGCGATCTGTCCATCTCGGCGACCGCTCTGACGGTCGACGGCGGCGCCATCGTCGATACCAGCAGCCGCGGCGCCGGCCGGGGCGGCGCGCTGACCGTGCAGGCATCCGATGCGGTGACCGTCTCGGGCGTGAGCAGCGACGGGACCTTGAGCAGCACCATCGCCAGCGAATCCGCCTCCACGGCCGCCGGCGCCGGCGACGCGGGATCCGTTTCGATCGACGCCCGCAACGTGAAGGTGGACGGAGGCGGCCTCGTCGATACCAGCACCACCGGCCCCGGCCGAGGCGGCGCGCTGTCCATTCGAGCCCGCGAAGCCGTGGCCGTCTCCGGGGAAGACGCCGCCGGCACTCACGTCAGCAGCGTCGCCAGCCGTTCGCTCCCCGGCGCCAGCGGATCCGGCGGTGCGCTGTCCGTGTCCGCCGGCACGGTCACCGTCGACGGCGGGGCGTCGATCGCCACCAGTGCCAGCGGATCCGGCAGCGGCGGGACGTTGCGCGTCACGGCCACCGATCAGGTGGCCGTCGCGGGTGTCGATGAACACGGGAACCGCAGCGGCATCTTCAGTCAAGCGCTCGGCACCGGCGCCGCGGGCGAGGTCGCCGTCAGCGCCCCCTCCATCATCCTGGCCAGCGGTTCCCTGTCCTCCGCCACCGCCGGCGGCGGGAACGGCGGCGACCTGACGGTCGCAGCCGATCAGCTCGAGCTCAGCGACGGGGCCTTCATCGCCAGCGCCACCCTGGGAGGGGACCATGCCGCCGGGGATCTGACGATCGACGTCGGAACGATGGACGTGAGCAGCGGCAGTTTCGTTTCCAGCAACACCTTCGGCGCCGGTGAGGGCGGCCGGTTGACGATCACGGCGAGCGAGGCGGTGACCGTATCCGGTCGCGATGAATCCGGCGCCGGGAGCGGCGTGTTCACGACGGCGGCGAGCCAGAGCGAGGGGGCCGGGAGGGCCGGCGACCTCTCGATCGCCGCCCCGCTTCTCACGGTCGACCAGGGGACGATCGACGCGGGCACCTCCGGGCCGGGAAGCGCGGGGGAGCTGTCGATCTCCGTCGACCAGCTCGCGGTTCGAGGAGACGGCTCCATCAGCGGCAGTACGATGGGGTCCGGCTCGGGCGGCACGCTCACCGTGAACGCCACGGAATCGATCGCTCTCTCCGACGGCGGCAGTCTCCTCAGCAGAGCGACCGGCAGCGGCTCCGCCGGGCGGGTATCGGTCTCCGCCCCGGAGCTGCAGATCGACACGGGCGCGAAGATCGAGGCCGACAGCACCGGCTCCGGGCGCGCCGGAGACATCGTGGCCGAGGTCGGAGACGCCGAGCTCAGCGATGGCGGATCGATCGACGCCAGGAGCAGCGGTTCCGCCGATGCCGGGAGCATCACCATCCGGGCAGCCAACGACATCCACGCCACCGATGCGTCCGTGACCACGGAAGCCAGCGAGGGATTCGGCGGCAGCATCGACATCGAGGCGGGCCATCTCGTCGATCTCGACCGCAGCGCCGTCACCACCAGCGTCCGCAGCGGCAGCGGCGACGGGGGGAACGTCACCGCCAGGTCGACGTTCGTCGTGCTCAATCGGAGCCAGATCGTCGCCCAGGCCGACGTCGGCAATGGCGGCAACATCTCCATCGACGCGCAGACATACGTAGCGTCGGCCGACAGCACCGTCGACGCCTCGTCGAGGCAGGGAATCAACGGCATCGTGCAGATCAACTCGCCCGAGACCAATCTCAACGCCGCGCTGGCCACGTTGCCCGCGTCGTTCCTCGAAGCCACCGCGCTGCTGCCGAGCCGCTGCGCCGCGCGGGGCGCCCATCGAAGCAGCTTCGTGATTCGCGGGCACCTCGGAATCGCGCCCGGGGTCGCGGACCCCTTCGCCGACTGCTACCGGCTCGATGCCGCAACGCCGCAGTGAGTCCCCGGCAGCGCGGCCGCGGCGGGTCCCGCCGGGGCCGGGCGCCGAACGGCCCGTCCCGCGCCCGGCCCGGGTCCTCTGCCTGCTGCTCGTTCTCGGGCTGATCACCATGCCCGAAACCATGGCCGGCGAGAATCCCGTCCCACCGTCGCCGCGCTCGGCCGTGCACGACGCCTTCGAGAAGGGAGATTTCGAGACGGCGGCTCTGCTGTCCGCAGCGGCCGCTCAATCGGCGCAACAGGCGGGTCGAGAGAAGGAGGCCATCGCCGCCTTGCTCGACTCGTCGGAGGCGTACTCGGCGCTCGGCCGCTACGAGGAGGCGCTCGACTCGGCACGACGGGCGCAGCGCCGGGCTGCGGCCCTGGCCGACGCGCGTCTCGAACGACGCGCGCTGGCGCGCGTCGGTGACGCCGAAAGATACATGGGGTCGTCGGACGCGGCCCGCCGCGACCTGACCGCCAGCGCTGCGGAGGCGCGCCAGGCGAACGATCCGGCGCTGGCCGCGGTGGCCATGAACAGCCTCGGCAATCTCGAGGCGGCACAAGGGCGATGGGCCGACGCTCGGACCGCTTACGCGGAGAGCGTCACCCTCTCCCGCCGCGCCCGCCGGCACACGGTCGCGGCCCGCGCCCTCACCAACCTGGCCCTGGTCGCGTTGGAGCAGCAGCAGCCGGACGAAGCTCATCGACTGCTCGACCGGGGGCTGGACGAGACGAGGCGGCTCCCCCCCTCCCATGCCAGGGCGGACGGGCTGGTGCGGCTGGGCCGCGCCTTCGAGCGCCTCGCCGGGCAGCTTGCCGACGAGCGGTCGTCGTCCACCCTACGAGCCGTCCAGCTCTTCGAGGAGGCCGGCGACGTCGCCGGGGCCATCGGCGACCGGCGCGCCTCCTCCGCGGCCTGGGGCTTCGACGGACGCCTGTACGAGAAGCAGGGGCAATCCGAGGCGGCGCTCACGTTGACACGCCGCGCGGTATTCGCGGCACAGCAGATCGACGTCCCCGAGCTGCTCTACCAGTGGGAGTGGCAGACGGGCCGCCTCCTCGAGGCGCAGGGCGACATCGACGGCGCCCTGGCCGCCTGCCGGCGAGCCGTGCGCACCGCTCAACCGATCCGCAGGAATCTCGTCCGCCGCGCCGCGGCCAGTGGGACGGCGTTCGAGGATACCATCGGCGCGGTCTTTCTCGACCTCGTCGACCTCCTCCTGCAGCGCGCGGCGTCCCTGCCCGACTCGGCAGAGCAGCAGCCCTACCTGCAGGAAGCACGCGAGACGATGGAGTCGCTCAAGGTGGCCGAGCTGCAGAACTACTTCCAGGACGACTGCGTCGACGCGAGCCGCAACCGGCCGTCCCGGCTGGAGGACATCTCGCCGACGGCGGCGGTGATCTACCCGATCGCGCTGCCCGATCGCCTCGAGCTGCTCGTCAGCCGATCCACCGGCATCCGAGAGCTCTCGGTGCCCGTGACCCGCGAGCGCCTGACGGAGGAGATCCGCGCGTTTCGGCGCCTGCTCGAGAAGCGCACGACGTTCGAGTTTCTCCGCCCCGCCCGTCAGCTCTACGATTGGCTCATCCGGCCGCTCGCGGCGGAGCTGACGACCGCGAAGATCGACACGCTGGTGTTCGTCCCCTACGGTCCGCTGGGCACGATTCCGATGGCCGCGCTCAACGACGGGCAGCGCTTCCTCATCGAGCGGTACGCGGTCGCCATCACGCCGGCGCTCGATCTGACCGACCCACACCCGCTGGCGCACGACGACATCCGCCTGCTGATCGCCGGGTTGACGGAAGCGGTGCAGGGATATCCGGCGTTGGCCAGCGTCGCGCAGGAGACGCGCGCCATTCACCAGATGTACGGCGGCACGGTGCTGTTGAACGACGCGTTCGAGATCCCGCGCCTGCAGAAGGCGATGGAGCGCGAGCCGTTCACAGTGGTGCACATCGCCTCGCACGGAGAGTTTCAGGGGCAGGTGGCGCGCACCTTTCTGCTCACCTTCGACGGCAGGCTGACCATGAACCGCCTCGATCAGCTCGTCGGTCTGTTCCGCTACCGCGACGAGCCCCTCGAGCTCCTGACCTTGAGCGCCTGCCAGACGGCGGCGGGCGACGACCGCGCCGCGCTCGGCCTCGCCGGCGTGGCGGTCAAGGCCGGGGCGAAGAGCGCGCTGGCGACTCTCTGGTTCATCGACGACGAAGCGGCAGCCGATCTGGTCGAGGCGTTCTACCGCCAGCTTCGCGACCCCGGCGTCAGCAAGGCCGTCGCGCTGCAGCGCGCACAGTTGTCGCTGCTCGAGGACCGGCGTTATCGACACCCCGCGTACTGGGCTCCCTACCTGCTGATCAACAACTGGCCCCTCTGATCGAGTTGCGGCAGGCGCAGCGCCGGGCCGCGCGCGGGAGCATCGTCCCTACCCGACCCCGAGAGGCGACGAGTCGCCTTCCGCCACCTGCGGGTGCATGATGTGTCACTTCCCGACCGGAATGGCATACTGCGCTGTCCCCAAGGAGACCACGATGAGCATCGAGATTCGTGCAGGGCGCCCGGAGGACGCCGAGATCTGCGGGCGCATCTGTTACGAGGCATTCCACGCCATCAGCACGGCACACGGCTTCCCGCCCGACTTCCCCAACGCCGAGATCGCGACCGGGCTGCTGGCGATGCTGTTGGCCCACCCGTCCATGTACGTTGCCGTGGCCGAGCGCGGCAGCGAGATCGTCGGCAGCTGCGGGCTCGACGAGCGCGGCCCGATCGCCGGCGTCGGGCCCATCACGGTGGCGCCGCAGAAGCAGAATGCGGGCGTAGGCGGCCTGCTGATGCGCCACGTGATGGATCGCTCGACGCGGCGCGGCCTTCCCGGCATTCGTCTGGTACAGGCCGCTTTTCACAACCGGTCGCTGTCGCTCTACACCAAGCTCGGCTTCGATCCTCGCGAGCCGCTCTCCTGCATGCAGGGTACGCCACCGCGCGCGCCGATCCCGGGCTACACCGTGCGCGCTGCGACCGACCACGATCTGCCGGAATGCAACCGACTCTGCCTGCAGGTGCATGGGCACGCGCGCGAGGGGGAGCTGCGCGACGCGATCCAGCAGGGCTCCGCGACCGTCGTCGAGCACGACGGTCGAATCACCGGTTACGCAACCGGCGTCGGATTCTTGTCGCATGCCGTTGGCGAGAGCAACGACGAGATCAAGGCGCTGATCGCCGCGGCGCCCGAGCTATTCGGGCCCGGCTTCCTCCTGCCGACGCGCAATGCGGAGCTGCTGCGCTGGTGCCTCCATCAGGGCCTGCGCATCACTCAGCCCCTCACCCTGATGAGCGCCGGCCTCTACAACGAGCCCCGCGGCGCCTATCTTCCCTCGATCGCCTTTTGACGGGCGTGCCGAGGCGCCCAACTCCGATCAGCGGCTCTCTTTGTAGTAGTTGATCAGGCCGTTGGTCGACGAGTCGTGGCTGGTGACCGGGCCCGGGCCCTCGAGCTCGGGGAGGATCACCTTGGCGAGCTGCTTGCCGAGCTCGACGCCCCACTGGTCGAAGGAGTTGATGTTCCAGATCACGCCCTGAGTGAAGATCTTGTGCTCGTAGAGGGCGATGAGCGACCCCAACGTGCGCGGCGTGAGCTTCTTGAACATGATGCTGTTGGTCGGCTTGTTGCCGGCGAAGCGTTTGTGCGGCACCAGCGCCTCGAGCTTGGCGCCGCTCATGCCCGCCGCCGTCAGCTCCTTGCGCACCTCGTCCTCCGTCTTGCCGCGCATCAACGCCTCGGTCTGGGCGAAGAAGTTCGAGAGCAGGATCGGATGGTGCTGGCCGACCGGGTTCTGCGATTCGATCGGGGCGATGAAGTCGCAGGGGACGATCTTCGTACCCTGGTGGATGAGCTGGTAGAAGGCGTGCTGTCCGTTGGTGCCCGGCTCGCCCCAGATGATCGGGCCCGTGGAGACGTCCACCGCCTCACCGGCGCGGTTGACGCTCTTGCCGTCGCTCTCCATGTCGCCCTGCTGGAAGTAGGCGGAGAAGCGGTGCATGTACTGGTCGTACGGCAGGATGGCGTGCGTCTGGGCGCCGAAGAAATTGTTGTACCAGATGCCGATCAGGCCGAGCGTCGCGGGCAGGTTCTTCTCCAGCGGCGCGCTGCGGAAGTGCTCGTCCATCTCGTGCCCACCGGCCAGCAGCTCCTCGAAGTTGTCGAAGCCGATGAAGACGGCAATCGACAGGCCGATCGCCGACCACAGCGAGTAACGGCCGCCGACCCAGTCCCAGAACGCGAACATGTTCGCGGTGTCGATGCCGAACTTCGACACCTCGGCGGCGTTGGTCGACAGCGCCACGAAGTGCTTGGCGACGTGCTTCTGGTCCTTCGCCTTCTTCAGGAACCAGTCCTTGGCGGTGTGGGCGTTGGTCAGCGTCTCCTGCGTCGTGAAGGTCTTGGAGGCGACGATGAAGAGCGTCGTCTCCGGGGCGAGCGACTTGGTGGTCTCGACGATGTGCGTGCCGTCGATGTTGGAGACGAAGTGGACGTTCAGCCCCGGCTTGGCGTACGGCTTGAGCGCCTCGGTGGCCATGACCGGCCCGAGATCGGAGCCGCCGATGCCGATGTTGACGACGTCGGTGATGGGCTTGCCCGTATATCCCGTCCACTTGCCGCTGCGGACAGCGTCGCTGAACTCCTTCATGTGGGCGAGGACGGCGTTGACCTCGGGCATGACGTCCGCGCCGTCGACCAGGATCGGCCGGTTGGAGCGGTTGCGCAGGGCGACGTGCAGGACGGCGCGGTCCTCGGTGATGTTGATCTTCTGGCCGCTGAACATCTTCTCCGTCCAGCCCTTCAGATCCGCCTGCCGGGCGAGGTTGCGCAGCAGGTTCAGTGTCTGGTCGGTGATGCGGTTCTTCGAGAAGTCGAGCAGGAAGTCCTTGAACCGCAGGGAGAACCTCCCGAAGCGCTTCGGATCCCCGGAGAACAGCTCCCGCATGTGGACGCCGGCCATCTCCTTCTGATGAGCTTCGAGCTCCTTCCACGCCTTGGATTCGGTCAACGCGCTCATGGGCGACTCCTTTCGATCGTGTGTCAAAGCCCGCCGGGTGGGGCGCTCACGGGGTCCTCCCGCCTCGCGGGACGGGCGGCAGCGTCACTTTCCCTTCACGCTGGCCTCGAGGCGGGCCATGGCGGCGGCGACGCCGTCCGGGGCCTCGAAGATCGCCGAGCCGGCGACCAAAACGTTGGCGCCGGCTTCCACCGCGCGCGGCGCGGTGTGGGCGTCGATCCCGCCGTCGACCTCCAGCTCGCAGGTGGGCTGCAGGCGCCGGATCATCTCGCGCACGCGGAGGATCTTGCCGAGTGTGTTCTGGATGAACTTCTGTCCGCCGAAGCCGGGGTTGACGGTCATGACCAGGACGAGGTCGATGTCGGGCAGGATCTCCTCCAACACATCGGCCGGCGTGGCGGGGTTGATGGTGACGCCGACGCTCTTACCGAGGCTCTTGATGAGGTGGACCGTACGGTGCAGGTGGATGCCGCCCTCCCAGTGCACCGTGATGCGGTCGGCGCCCGCCTCCGCGAACGCTTCGGCGTAGCGATCGGGCTCCTCGATCATCAGGTGCGTCTCGAGCGGCAGGCTGGTCACCCGGCGCAGGTGGCGGACGACGACCGGCCCGATCGTGATGTTGGGGACGAAGTGACCGTCCATGACGTCGACGTGCAGCCGATCGGCGCCCGCCTCCGCGGCTTCGGCGCAGTGCGCGCCGAGGCGGGCGAAGTCGGCGGAGAGAATCGATGGGGCGATCTTGACGGACATGCTTCCCGACTACCCCTTGCGCTCCTTGACCTCGACCCGGCCCGCGTCTTCCACGATGACGGCGCTGGCCATGCCGACGAAGAGGCCGGTGCCCACCACGCCGGGGATGTCGAGAATGGCGCGGTCGAGCTCGCCGGGATTCGCGATCTGCGACACGCCGCAGTCGAGGATGTGGTTGCCGTTGTCGGTGACGAAGATCACGTCCCCCGCCGCCCGCACCTGCGGCCGGCAGCCGAGCTCGGCCAGACGGCGCTCGCACAGCGGCTGGCCGAAGGGAACGACCTCCACCGGCAGCTTGCCGTGCGCCCCTAGCGCCGGGACCAGCTTCTCGGCGCCGACCAGGATGATCAGCCGCTTCGACGACGCGGCGACGATCTTCTCGCGCACCAGAGCGCCGCCGTAGCCCTTGATCAGATCGAGGTTGGGATCGACCTCGTCGGCGCCGTCGAAGGTGATGTCGAGAACCCGCCTGGCGTCGAGCGGCAGCAGCGGGATCCCGAGCTGCGTGGCGAGGTCCGCGCTGACCTGTGACGTCGGCACGCCGCGCACCTTCAACCCGCGCTTCGCGCGCTCGCCGAGAGCGTGGATGAAGGCGGTCGCCGCGCGGCCGGTACCGAGACCGATCAGCATGTCGTCTTCGATGTACTCGAGCGCTTTCTCGGCGGCGGTCATGATTTCGGCCCTCTTCGATCGACGGAGAATGGATGAGGGACAGCGCGATCGGGGATCGCGCTGTCCCTGTCGCTCAGCCGCCGGTCGGGCGCTCGATGTGGCCGCCGAACTTCATACGCATGGCGGACAGCACCTTCTCGGCGAAAGTGTGCTCCTTGCGCGAGCGGAAGCGCGTGTAGAGCGATGCAGACAGCACCTCGCACGGCACGGCTTCCTCGACGGCGGCAATGATCGTCCAGCGGCCCTCGCCGGAATCCTGGACGAAGCCGGAGTACTCCTTCAAGCTCGGATCCTCGACCAGCGCCATGGCGGTCAGGTCGAGGAGCCACGAGCCGACGACGCTGCCGCGCCGCCACACCTCCGCGATGTCGGCGATGTTGAGATCGTAGCGATGCTCCTCGGGCAGCTCCTTGGAGGTCGCGTTGCGGAAGATGTCGAAGCCTTCCGCGTACGCCTGCATGAGGCCGTACTCGATGCCGTTGTGGACCATCTTGACGAAGTGCCCGGCGCCGGCGGGGCCGCAGTACAGGTAGCCGTCCTCGGAGGTTCCCTTCATCTTCTCGCGGCCCGGCGTGCGCTCGACGTCGCCGCGCCCGGGGGCGAGCGTCTTGAAGATCGGGTCGAGCCGCTCGACCGTCTTCTGCGGTCCGCCGATCATCATGCAGTAGCCGCGGTCGATGCCCCACACGCCGCCGCTGGTGCCGACGTCGACGTAGTCGACACCCTTGCCCTGGAAAGACTTGGCGCGGCGGACGTCGTCCTTGAACATCGAGTTGCCGCCGTCGATGATCACATCGCCCTTCTCCATGCGCTGGGCCAGCGCGTTCACCGTCTCCTCCGTCGGCCCGCCCGCCGGCACCATCACCCAGGCCGCGCGCGGCTTGCTGAGCTTGGCCACCACGTCGTCGAGCGACGAGGCGCCCTTGGCGCCTTCCTTCTCGAGCTGCTTCACGGCGTCCGCGTTTCTGTCGTACACCACCACCTGGTGTCCGCCCCGCATCAGCCGCCGCGCCATGTTGGCGCCCATGCGTCCGAGTCCGATCATTGCGATTTGCATGCTGACCTCCTGTCCTCTCGGATTCTCATCCGAATTGGTTTCTACTTCACCTGATTGACGAGCTTCTTGATCCCGGCCGCCGCATCCCCGCTCAGATGCAGATGGACGGCGCGGCGGTGCAGCTTGCGGAGCGCCGCCAGGTCGCCGAGCGCCTGGGCCTGCTCCAGGGCTCCGAAGGAAATCGGCTCGCCCGGGATCTTGATGTCCTTGCCACCGCCCGCCGTGATCAGCACGAACAGGCCGTTGTTCGCCCCACCCTTGTGGATCTGTCCGACCGAGTGCAGATAGCGGGGGCCGAACTCGACCGTGGTGGCGACGTGGTGCGTGTCGCGGATTTTGGCGCGCAGCTTGTCGAGCGCCGCCTGGTTCTTGGCGTTGCGGTCGGCGTAGACGAGAAGGGCGACGTAGTCGAAGTCGCGCGCCTGGTCGAGGAACTTGCCGAGGCCGCTCGCCTTGTCGGCTTTCGCCTTCGGCGGGTTCTTCCTCTTGCCGTACTCGGCGACGAGCTGCCGCGTCGCCTCCTTGCTCTCCTGGACATCCGGCTGGTCGAAGGGATCGACGCCCAGCACCGCCGCGGCAATCGCCGTGGCGAACTCCCAGCGGAAAAACTCGGCGCCCACGTCGGTGGGGTCGGACAGCGGAATGCGCACCACCGGATGACCCGCCGCCTCGAGCTTCTGCAGCCGCTGCTCGGTCGCCTTGGCGTCCTTCGGAAGCGTCAGGGTGACGAACACGCGGTCGCGGCCGTAGCTGTCGACGTCGCCCAACTCCTCGCCGACGACGGTGAGAATACCGCCGCCCTCCTTGCCGGTGCTCTCGGAGACGAGCTGCTCGATCCAGCTGCCGAGGGTTGCGATCTTGTCGGACAGCACCAGCGTCAGCTTGTCGCGCCCGTGCAACGCCGCCTCGCCGAGCAGCGCGCCGAGCTGCGCGCCCGGGTTGCCGAGCGCTCCGCCGTCGTCTCGCACGGCCACCGATGGGCCGCACTCCTGCGCCATCTTCTGCGCCTTGGCGAGCACGGCCTTGACGTCGGTGCCGACCAGCGCCGCCGGCACCAGGCCGAAGTACGACAGCGCCGAGAAGCGGCCCGGCATGTCCTTCGGGTTGAAGAAGACGCGGCGGAACCCCTGCTCCTTGGCCAGGCGCTCCAGGGAGGAGCCCTTGTCGGTGACGGCGACGAAGTTCTCGCCCGCGGCGTCGCCCTTCGCCTTCTTCACCTTGTCGTGGAAATACTTCTGCAGGCGGCTGACCTCGGAGGTCCCGCCCGACTTGCTGGCCACCACGAAGAGCGTCTTCGCGGAATCGATGCCGCGCGACAAGCGGGCGATCGTCGCCGGATCGCTGCTGTCGATCACGCGCAGCTCGGGGAAGCCGGCCCTGCCGCCGAAGGTGTCACGGTAGACCTCGGCGGCCAGGCTGCTGCCGCCGATGCCGAGCAGCACGACGTGCTTGAAGCCGGCCTTCTTGATCTCGTCGGCGAACGCCTTCAGCTCGTCGGCCTTCTTCGCCATCGACTCCGGCAGCGACAGCCAGCCGAGCGAATTCTTGATGATCGCGTGGTGCGCCATCTGGTGGTGCCAGAGCGAGGGGTCCTTTTGCCACACGCGTGCGATGAAGCGGCGGTCGTCGATCATCTGGTAGACGTCATTCAGCCACGGGCGGTAGCGGACGACGCTGCTCTTGGCGACCTCGCTCTCGCCGCTGGTTGCCTGGCTCTCGATGCCCTTCATCAGCTGGGCCCACGACTTGGCGAACGACTCGACGCCGTCCTTCTGCAGGTCTTCGGTGATCGCCTTGAGGTCGATGCCGAACTGGGCCAGCTCGCCGATCACCCAGGGAGCGCCCTCGAGGTCCTTGCCCAGGCGGCTCGCCGGCACGCCGTGGTCCTTGAACGCCGCCATGGTCGCCGGCGGCATGGTGTCGACGGTGTCGGGGCCGATCAGCTCTTCGGCGTAGAGGACGTCACTGTAGCGCGGGTTCTTGACGCCGGTGCTCGCCCACAGCGGGCGCTGCACGCGCGCTCCCTTGTTTTTCAGGCGGGCGAAGCGCGGGCCTCCGAAGATCTCCCTGAACTTGGCGTACATCATCTTGATGTTGGCGATGCCCGCCTTGCCGAGAAAGTCGCGCGCTTCCTTGTTGGGCGTGAGGATCTTGTCCACC
This sequence comes from uncultured bacterium, assembly GCA_963721115.1. GTDB lineage: Bacteria > Desulfobacterota > Binatia > HRBIN30 > CADEER01 > CAVRIA01. The sequence continues at coordinate 34,202 of CAVRIA010000001.1, read as the reverse complement.
GCCGAGTCGACGCGGCTGACGAAGGCGCTCGCCACCGACGCCACGGAGTCGAGCCGCTTGCCGCTGCGCTCCAGCGCCTCGAGGCCGCGCAGGTAGGCTTCGGCCACCGGGATGTAGTGATCGACGTTGAAGATCAGCGTGACGTTGATGCTGAGACCCTCGCCGATCAGGCGCTCGATCGCGGGCAGGCCTTCGGGCGTGGCCGGCACCTTCACCATCAGGTTCTTACGCCCGACCTTGCCGTGCAGGCTGATCGCCTCCTTGATCGTTCCCGCCGTGTCGTGCGCCAGGGTGGGAGACACCTCGAGGGAGACGTACCCGTCGACGCCACCCGACTCCTCCCACACCGGCCGCAGCACGTCGGCGGCCGCCTGGATGTCCGCCACCGCCAGGGTCTCGTAGATCTCGCCGATCGTCTTGCCCCGGCGGTGCAGATCGCGCACCTCGTTCTTGTAGGTGGCGCTGCCGGTGATCGCCTTCTCGAAGATCGTCGGGTTCGAGGTGACGCCACGCAGGCCGTCCTCGACGATCATCCTCTTCAGCTCGCCCGACTTGATCAGATCGCGACCGATGTTGTCGTACCACACCGACTGGCCGAAGCTGAGCAGCTCGACCAGAGAATTGCTCGCCGCCGTTTCCGTCTTTGCCATCTTCCCTCCCTACTCCTTGTCGAGCCCGTCTCTCAGCGATCGACGATTTTGCCCGCCAGCAGCTTCTTCGCCTTGGCGACGACGTCGGCGGTGGTGAAGCCGAACTTCTTCTGCAGGTCCTTCAGCGGCGCGGAGGCGCCGAAGTGGCGCAGCGCGACCACGGTGCCGTCGGGGGCGATACCGACGTAGCGGCGCCAGCCGAGCGAGGAGGCGGCCTCGACCGCCATGCGCCGGCGGCACTGCTCGGGCAGAACCGACAGCCGGTACTTGTGCGGTTGCGCCTCGAAGAGCTCGAACGACGGCATGCTGACCACGCGCGTCTTGACGCCGCCCTTCGTCAGCTGCGTCCTGCGCCTCCATGCACAGGGCGACCTCCGAGCCCGTCGCCATGAGGATCAGGTCGGGCGTCCCCTTGCAGTCCGACACGACGTAGCCGCCCTTGTGCAGGCCCGAGGCGGGCGCGTAGCGCTTGCGGTCGATGGTCGGCAGATTCTGGCGGCTGAGGATGAGGGCGACCGGGTGGTTCTTGCACTGCATGATGAAGCGCCACGCCTCCGCCACCTCGTTGGCGTCGGCGGGACGCAGGGTGATGAGCTCGGGAATGGCGCGCAGCGAGATCAGGTGCTCGATCGGCTGGTGCGTCGGGCCGTCCTCGCCGACGCCAATGCTGTCGTGCGTGAAGATGTACGTCACCGGCAGCTCCATCAGCGCCGACAGCCGGATCGACGGGCGGCAGTAGTCGGAGAAGATCAGGAAGCCGGAGCCGTACACGCGCAGCTTGTTGAGCGCCATGCCGTTCAGAAACGCTCCCATGCCGTGCTCGCGGATGCCGAAGTGGAAGTTGCGCCCGTCGTACGAGCCCTTCTCGAAGTCGCCGCAGTCGGCCAGTCGCGTCTTGGTCGACGGCGCCAGGTCGGCCGATCCGCCGATCAGGTGGGGCACGTTCTTGGCGATGGCGTTCAGCACCTTGCTGCTCGACTCGCGACCGGCAACGCCCTTCGGGTCGGCCGGGAAGACCGGGATGTCCTTGTCCCAGCCCTTCGGCAGGTCGCCCTTCTGGAGCGCCTCGAACTCCTTGGCGAGGTCCGGGAACTCGCGCTTGTAGGCGGCGAAGCGCTTGTTCCAGTCTTCCTCGAGCTGTTTGCCGCGCTGCACCATCTTCTTCTTGTATGCCTCGACCTCCTTGGGGACGAGGAACTTGGCGTCCTCGGGCCAGCCGTAGCCCTTCTTGGTGAGGCGGATCTCCTCCTCGCCGAGCGGCTCGCCGTGCGCGCCCGAGGTGTCCTGCTTGTTCGGCGCTCCGTAGGCGATGTGGCTGTCGACGATGATGAACGTCGGCCGCCCCTGCTCCCGGGCCGCGGTGTCGAGCGCGCGGCTCAGCATCGACAGGTCGTTGACGTCGCCGACGCGGACCACGTTCCAGTGGTACGCCATGAACCGCGCCGCGACATCCTCCGTGAACGCCAGCACGGTGTTGCCCTCGATCGTGATGTGGTTGTTGTCATAGATCCACACCAGGTTGTCGAGGCCGAGGTGGCCGGCGAGCGATGCCATCTCCCCGGAGATGCCTTCCATCATGCAACCGTCGCCGCACAGCGCGTAGATCCGCGCGTCGAGGATCTGGTGGCCCGGCCGATTGAAGCGCGCGGCGAGCCACTTCTGGCCGGCGGCCAGCCCGACGGCGGTGGAGACGCCGGCGCCGAGCGGACCGGTCGTGGTCTCGACGCCCGGCGTGAAGCCGTACTCCGGGTGTCCCGGGCATTTGCTGTCGAGCTGGCGAAACTTCTTGATGTCGGCCAGCGGGACGTCGTAGCCGTTGATGTGCAGCGTGCTGTAGAGCAGCATCGACGCGTGGCCCGCCGACAGCACGAAGCGATCGCGTCCGGGCCAGTCGGGGTTGCGCGGGTTGTGTCGCAGGTAGCGGTCGTAGAGGAGATACGCCACAGGAGCGAGGGCCATCGGCGTACCGGGGTGCCCCGAGTTGGCCTGCTGCACGGCGTCCATGGACAGCGTGCGGATCGTATTGACGCAGAGTTGCTCGTTCTTATCGTCCGTCTTCACGGGTTGGGCCGTTGCCGCCATCTCGTGTCTCCCTCCCTGGAACTCGTCGCCCTAGTCTCGGATCAGCTCCGCAGCGGCGTGGGCGGCGCCGATCTGCGATGCCTTGGGGTTGAGAATGATGCGCACCGGGATCTCCGCCATCAGCCCGGCGAAGGGTTGCTTGTCCCCGAAGGCCTCCATGAACGCGCCTCCGGTCATCTTCGGTAGGATGCGGGTGACGATGCCGCCGCCGATGAAGATGCCGCCGGTGGCGAAGATCGTCAGGGCCAGATTGCCGGCCTGCGCGCCGTAGATGCCTACGAACATGTCCATCGCTTCCTCGCAGGCCTTGCAGGTGCCGGCGAGAGCGGCCTGCCCGATCACGGCGGCGGGATCCTCGCGCTTCATGCGCTCGCGCACCTCGGGCTCGACCGGCCTCTTCAGGCCCTCGTCGAGGAAGCGGAAGATGTTGACCATGCCGGGGCCGGACAGAACTCTCTCGTAGGTCACGCGCGCGAAGCGGCCGAGCAGGTACTGCAGCAGCTCGATCTCCTTCGCGTTGCGCGGCGCAAAGTCGACGTGGCCGCCTTCGGTCGACGACGGCCGGTGGCGCTTGCCGTCCCAGAAGAGCATGGCCTGTCCGAGCCCGGTGCCGGCGGCGATCACGGCACAGTGGCCGGTGCGCTGCTTGCCCTCGTTCAGCACATGGATCTCCTCCGCCGGCAGGAAGCGCGCGCCGTAGCCGGTGGTGGCGAGATCATTCATCAACCGCACCCGGGGGCAGCCGATCCGGCGGGCCAGACTGACTGCCTCGACCACTTTCCAGGGCAGGTTGGTCGGCTGCACGACGCCGCCCGAAACCGGACCGGCGATACCGAAGGCGCCCGCCGCGATCTCCTGATCGGCGGCGGAGAGAAACTTCCCCACGATCTCTTCGAGGGCCGTGTAGTCCTTGCTCGGGAAGGAGGCCTCGCGCACCAGCGAGACCTGTTGCGGCCCCTCGGTGGAGTAGACGGCGAGATTGGTCTTGGTTCCGCCGATGTCGCCCGCCAGAACGTACTTGTTAGGCATTTCTCACCGGCTCCCTATGGCTCGCGCCGATCGCACGCCAGCGCACGCGACGCCTGCCCGACCGAAACCAGGTGGAAAATGCGGGCTAGCCTGCATCTGTGCCGTCCTTTGATCTCCAACGCGAGAGCCGGCCGCTCACGCGGGGCCGACGTCGGCCGCCGACGCTTCGTCGAGCCACCACACCAGCTCGCCGTGCGCCGGGCGCACCCCCGTCACCGGATAGGGCCGTTCGCCGGGCTTCTTCAGCGCCGAAACGCACTCGGCGACCTTCTCCCGCTTGTCGGCGCCGGGTACGAGCACCCAGACCCGCTTCGCCGCGTTGATCAGTGGGTAGGTGAAGGTCATACGGCGGGTCTGCATCTGCGGCACGTCGTTCATCACCACCAGGCGCCCGGTCTCCTGCAGCGCCGCGGTGCCCGGAAAGAGCGAAGCGGTGTGGCCGTCCTTTCCCATGCCGAGCAGAATCAGATCGAAGGCGGGCATTCCGTCGCGCTTCTCCGCCACCCGTTCCCGCACCAGGCGCTCGTACGCGTCCGCCTCGCCCGACTCCGCCACCATGCGGTGCGCCGCGACCGGGACCTTCGAGAGCAGGGCGCGGTGCGCCATGCCGTAGTTGGAATCGGGGTGCTCGGGCGGGACGGAGCGCTCGTCGCCGAAGAAGATCTCCACCGCATCCCACGAGATGCCGTCTCGGAACGGCGGCTCCGCCAGCAGCTCGTAGAGCCGCTTTGGGGTACTGCCCCCGGCCAGGGCGAGGGAGAAGCGACCGGCGCCGGGCCGCTTGCACAGCTCCTCGAGGCGCAGCGCCGCGCGGGCCGCGACATCGCCTGCGTCCTTGCCGATCACGATCTCCATGCCGGTCTCCGATTCGTCCGAACGGGCCGCCGTCACATCTCGGCCTGCGGCCGCCAGGAGGCGGACAGCCCCTCCATCAGACGCGAGGCCTCCTCGGGACCGTCCGTGAACGGGTAGTAGTTCGGAAAGGTCGGCTTGGGCAGATAGGCCCACCCCTGGTGGATCGAGCTGATGAAGCGCCAGGCGTAGTCGACCTCGTCCGAACGGGTGAACAGCGAGGCGTCGCCGCGCAGCGCGTCGAGCAGCAGGCGCTCGTAGGCTTCCGGCGAGCGCTGCTGGAAGGCGCGGTAGAAGAAGTCCATGTTGACCGTCTCGAGGTGCACCTTCATCCCCGGCCGCTTGCAGGCGAACGACAGGCTGATGCCTTCATCCGGCTGGATGCGCATGATCAGCCAGTTGGAGCGCGGCGCCGGCGCCCCTTCGTCCTGGTGGCCGAGCTCGCGGAAGAGCTGCATCGGGGGCTGCTTGAAGCGCACCGCGACCTCCGAGACCCGCTTGCGCAGCCGCTTGCCGGAGCGCAGGAAGAACGGAACCCCCGCCCAGCGCCAGTTGTCGATCTTCAACCGCAGGGCGACGTAGGTCTCGGTGACCGAGTCCGGTGCCACCCCCTCTTCCTGCCGGTAGCCCTTGACGATCTGGCCGTCCTTCTCGCCGACGCCGTACTGGCCGCGCACCGTGTTGGCGCCGACCTCCTCGGGCGTCATCGGAATGAGCGCGCGCAGGACCTTCACCTTCTCGTCGCGGATCGCCTGCGACTCGAGCGCCGAAGGGGGCTCCATCGCGATCAGGCACAGCAGCTGCAGCATGTGGTTCTGCACCATGTCGCGCAGGGTGCCCGCGGTGTCGTAGTAGGCGCCGCGACGCCCCTCCATGCCGAGCGTCTCGCCGACGATGGCCTGCACGTGGTCGATGTACTTGTTGTTGAACAGGGGTTCGAAGATCGAGTTGCCGAAGCGGAAGCTGAGGATGTTCTGCACCGTCTCCTTCCCGAGGTAGTGGTCGATGCGGTAGATCTGGCTCTCGTCGAGAGCGGAGGTGACGGTGGTGTTGAGCTCCATCGCGCTCTGCAGGTCGCGGCCGAAGGGCTTCTCGATGATCACCCGCGACCACGCCTTGTGGTTCTTGTCGTAGACGAGGCCGGCGGCGCGCAGGTTCTTGACGATGATCGGAAAGAACGACGGCGCCACCGACAGGTAGAAGAGGCGGTTGCCCGGCAGCTTGTTGTCCTTCTCGATCTTCTCGATCCGATCCTTGAGGTCCTTGAACGACTGCATGTCGTCGTTGCTGCCCGCCTGGTAATAGAGCGAGCGCACGACCGGATGGTCCGGGCCCACCGCCTGGGCGCCGCCTTCCACCTGCTCCTGCAGCGCCTTCAGCATTGCGTCCCGGTACGCCTCGTCGCTCATCTTGGTGCGCGAGAAACCGACCACCGCGTAGCGATCCGGCAGGTATCCGGCGTGCTGCAGTTGGTAGAGGGCGGGAATCAGCTTGCGCTTGCTGAGGTCTCCCGACGCCCCGAAGATCACCACGGTCATCGGGTCGTGGGCGCGCCCCTGCTCGACGCCCAAGTCTACCTTTTCCTCACCCGATACCCGAACCGACGCCTTCATGCGATTGGACGCATCCATGGAAAATCATCTCCTCTCGTACGGCTCCACCGCGTGCGCGGTGGTCGCGATTGATTCGATTCGTTCAGATGCTGCGTGAAACTCGGGGGGTCGTCGGTCGGCCGCCGCCCCGTTCACTTCGTCTTGCCCGAGTAGATGTCGATGATCGTTCGCAGGAACTTCAAGGACTCCTCGCGCGGCCGCTGGAACGAGTTGCGGCCCATGATGGAGCCGAAGCCGCCGCCGTCGCGAATCGCCCGGACCTCGTCGAACACGACGTCGTCCGTCTCCTTCGCGCCGCCCGAGAAGATGATGACCCGGCGGCCCGCGAAGGTGCTCTGGACGACGTGGCGCACGCGATCGGTCAGCGTGCCGATCGGAACCTTCGCGGCCTGATAGGCCTTGCGCGCCTCTTCCTGCTCGAGGTGCGCGGACGGCAGCTTGACCTTGACGACGTGGGCGCCGAGCTGGGCGGCGATGTGGGCGGCGTAGGCGGTGACGTCGAGGGCGGTTTCGCCCTTCTTGCTCAGGCCGGAGCCGCGCGGATACGACCAGACGATGACGGCCAGGCCGACCGCCTTCGCCTCGGCGGCGATCTCGCGCAGGAGCTGGTACATCGCCAGCCGGTGCGAGGAGCCCGGGTAGATGGTGTAGCCGACGCCGACGCAGCCGAGATGCAGCGCGTCCTTCACGCTGCCCGTGACCGCCTGCGTCGGATCGCTCTCCGACAGCAGGCTGTCGTGATTGTTGAGCTTGAGGATCAGCGGCACCTGGCCGGCGAACTCGGCCGCGCCGGCCTCGAGAGACCCGAGCGGCGCGGCATACGCGTTGCAGCCCGCATCGATCGCAAGCTGAAAGTGATAGCGCGGATCGTAGCCGGGCGGATTGACGGCGAAGCTGCGCGCCGGCCCGTGCTCGAAGCCCTGATCGACCGGCAGGATGACCATACGCCCGGTACCGGCGAGCGCGCCGTGATTCAACATGCGGGCGAGGTTCGTCAGCAGTCCCGGACTCTCCCCCCCGTACCAGCTCAAGATCTCCTTCACGCGTTTGGTCACTTTCAGCCCCTTTCGCGTGCAGTCCAAGTACCTGCAGTGGCCAGTGCATAGACCAAGCTATCGGCGGAGTGCAAGTTTTTTCTTCTTGTCAGACGGCAGACGTCACGGTGCTAAACGGTGCTACCGCGATTTCCGTGTTCAGCGCCGGAATCGCCGCCCGTCTCTTTCGCGGCTCTCGCACTTTCATCCTTGACGTCGAGCCGCGGAACGGCGTATGGACTGACCCTCGAGAAACCACGGCACGACTCCGAACGACATGAGTCTGGGAATGACGCCGCTTCGAACGATCTCGAACCAGGGGGTTCGGTCTGTCGCATCGTGAATACCGCGCCGCTTCGCAGCGCCGCATTTCGACAGTGGGGTGAGTGATGGCTTCGGCCGCTGGAAACGGGCGCAAGAAGATTTTGATTCTGGGGGGTGGATTCGGCGGCGTATACACCGCCCTCTACCTGCAGAAGGCACTGAAGCGCCGAGACGACATCGAGGTCTCTCTCGTCAACAAGGAGAACTACTTCGTCTTTCAGCCGATGCTAGCCGAGGTCATCTCCGGCAGCCTCGGCATCTTCGACCCGATCGTTCCGATCCGCCATCTCTGCCCGCGCGTCAACCTCTACCTCGGCGAGGTGGAGAGCGTCGACTTGCCGGCGAAAGAGGCGGTCGTCCGCACCGGCCTGCGCACCCAGCCGCACCATCTGGCGTTCGATCACCTGGTGTTGGCGCTCGGCACTCTCGAGAACTTCTCGGCCGTGCCGGGGCTCGCCGAGCACGGCGTCCACTTCAAGAACCTCGGCGACGCGCTGGTACTGCGCAACCACCTCATCCACACCATGGAAGCGGCGGACGTGGAGCAGGACGAGGCGACCCGGCGCAAGCTCCTCACCTTCGTCATGGCCGGCGGCGGCTTCTCCGGCGTCGAGGCGATCGCCGAGGTCAACGACTTCGTGCGCGGCGTGGCGAAGCGCTACCCGCACATCAAGCCGGCGGAGATCAAGGTCGTGCTCATCCATTCCGGCCCGCGCATCCTGCCCGAGATCTCCGAGGAGCTCAGCCGCTACTCGCAGAGGCTGCTCGACAAGCGTCACGTCGAGATCCGGCTGCGGGCGCGCCTGGCGGCGGTGACCGCGGACGAGGCCATCCTCAGCGACGGTGCCCGCATTCCGACCAAGACGCTGATGGCCACCATCGGTGCGACGCCGAACCCGGTACTCACCGAGCTGCCCTGCGAGAACGACCGCGGCCGCGTCGTGGTGAACGAGTTCCTCGAGGTGTCCGAGTACCCGGGCGTCTGGGCGCTGGGCGACTGCGCCCGGATCACCGATTTCAAGACCAAGGAGCGCTGCCCGCCGACGGCGCAGTACGCCACACGCGAAGCCCGCTGCCTGGCCGGCAACATCCTGGCGACGATCGACGGCAAGGAGAAGGGAAAGAAGCCCTTCGCCTTCTCCGCTCTCGGCATGATGGGCTCGCTCGGCCACCGGTCGGCAGTCGGCGAGGTGATGGGCCTCAAGGTTTCCGGCCTGCTGGCGTGGTTCATGTGGCGCGCGATCTACTGGGGCAAGCTGCCCGGCGCCAACCGCAAGTTCCGCGTCGCCCTCGACTGGTCGCTCGATCTGATCCTGCAGAAGGACCTGGTGTTCCTCAACGCCGCGCCGACGGAGAGCGTGTCGCGCGAGCACTTCGAGCCCGGCGAGACGCTGTTCCGGCAGGGCGAGGTGGGTGACCGGCTCTACGTGATCATCGACGGCGAGGTCGACGTCGTGCGCGAGGACGGCAGCGGAAACGACACGGTCGTCGCATCGCTCGGCAAGGGCGACTGTCTGGGCGAGATGGCGTTGATCAACGACGCCCCGCGCAACTCGACGGCGCGCACGAAGACCCGGGTCGACGCTCTCACCTTGCGCCGCAGTACCTTCGAGAACCTCTTCGAGTACATGCCGGCGCTGCGCGAGAGCTTCCAGCGCATGGTAGACGAGCGCAGCCGGGGCGGCGCCGCGGGTGGCACGGCGGCCAAAAGCGAGCCCGGTCAGCAAGAGTGACCGGCTCGGACCAAGAGGGGACGCAAGGCATGGCGATGGGGATCGACGACTTGACGGCGTCGCTGCTGGGAGCGCACGCGGCGTACGCAGAGACGACGGCTCCTCAGACCTCCGAGGAGGTCCTGGAGACTCCCTTCGAGTTCAAGGGCAGTACGGTCGACTACGCGGAAAAGATCACGACCGGCCTGGCGATTCTCATCCCGGTGATGATCGTCCTCGCGCACCTCCTGCAGCGCCGGCGCGCCTGGACGATGACCGTGAACATCCTGCGTTTCGCGGGCATCTTCCTGCTGCCGGTGTTCATGTGGCTGATCGGCAGCTACGCCACCTTCGAGGGGGCCACGAAGGTCGAGTTCTGTCACACTTGCCACTCCGCCATGGACATGTATGTTCTGGATATGCGGGATCCCGCGAGCGAGAACTTGGCCGCCAAGCATTACAAGAACCGCTTCATCCAGCAGGAGCAGTGCTACACGTGCCACGCCGACTACGGCGTGTTCGGCACGATGTCGGCGAAGTTCACCGGGCTCTTCCACCTGTATCACTGGCTGACCAGCTCGCAGACGGCGCTCGGCCTGGCGCAGATCCACCTCTACCACCCGTACCAGAATACCTGGTGTCTGCACTGCCACGCCGGCTCGAAGCGCTTCCTGGAGGCGGCCGGCGGCACCCACCTGGGCCTCGCCGACGATCTCGTCAACGTCGACCCGAAGACGGGAGCGCCGGGGATGTCGTGCGTGACGTGCCACGGTCCGGTGCACCCGACCGTGGAGCAGTGGAAGGCACGGAAGGTGGCGGCGAAATGAAGGCCCGCAATGTCATGATCTACGTTGCCGAGCTCTGCGTCATCGGGGCCTCGGTGATCGCCTTCTTCGCCATCCAGACGCCCGGACCCGTCCTGCTGCTGACCTTTCTTTGGGCCGTCATGGCACTGGTCCTGGCCGGCGCGCTGATCTGGGTCGGCGTAACGGTGACCGACTTCCTCTCCCGGCGCGGCGCCTCCAAGGTGCGCTTCCCGCCCGGCGAGACGATCTTTCGCCAGGGCGACGAGGGAGACTTCGTCTACAAGATCGACGAGGGCGAGGTCGAGGTCATCCGCGAGGATCCGGAGCATCCGCAGCAGGAAGGCAAGGTCCTCGCCCGCCTGGGAGCGGGCGAGTTCTTCGGCGAGGCGGCACTGCTCAGCAACGCGCCGCGCAACGCCACCGTCCGCACGCTGACGGCGGTGAACGCGATCCGCATCGCGCGCGACGACTTTTCGACTCTCTATGCCCACTTGCCGGATTTCCGGCAGAAGATCGAGACCCTGGCTCAGGAGCGCTGATCCGGGACGGATCGCGCGCCGAAGCCGCAACGGAGAAGGAGGATTCATGAAGAAGTCGATGTTTACGATCGGTCTGGGAGCTCTGGCGCTGGCCGCGATGACGGCGGCGCCCGCCATGGCCGCGGGCGACGCGGCAGCCGGTAAGGCGACGTTCATGGCGCAGAAGTGCGACAAGTGCCACGGCGAGAGCGGCAAGGGCGACGGCGTGGCGGCCAAGGCGCTCAAGCTCGATCTCGCCGACTGGACGAGCAAGGACGCCATGGCGAAGATGAGTGACGCCGACATCCAGGCGATCATCCAGAAGGGCGGCAAGGCGGTCGGGAAGTCGGCCAAGATGCCGGCCTACGGCAGCAAGCTCAACGACACGGATGTCGGCAATCTGGTCGCCTTCATCCGTTCGCTAGCGAAGTAAGCTCGATCAACTGCGAGAACGGCGTCCGGCTCGAGAGCGGACGCCGTTCTCATATCTGGAACAGGACGCGCAGTCCCGGAGATATGGTTCATGTCATGGCTCCCATTTAGCGGTATGCATCCCAGCGGTATGCATCTGAGACCGTTGCTCTCCCTGGCCGCCGCGCTGCCTCCTCGCCGCTTGCTCGAGCGGCACGAGCCCTACGGAGGACGTTGCCGGCACCACCGGCGCCACCCAGGCCTTCGAAAGGTTGGAGGTCTGCGAGACCTGTCACGAGCGACAGTTCCAGGAGACGCTGCAGAGCGTGAAGTCCGGCTACCGCTCGATCAGCCCCCTGTTCAACGGGCTCGAGCTGACGTCGAACTTCGTCCTCCAGCAGCTGCTGTCCGGCGGACTGATCCCGGTGAACCTGCGCCCGCGGTACCAGGTCCCGTCCGCCCCGGGCGACCCCCAAGGCGACAACCTGGTCAGCTCGACCGACGGCTATCAGAGCAACGACGACATCCGAGCCGGACTGTGTATCGGCTGCCATGACGGCGCCGCGATTCTGCGCGGCGAGAACCTCGACCAGCGCGAGATCCCCGAGTGGGGCGGCAGCTTCGATCCGCCGGTGTGCCCGAAGGACGATCCGCTGTGCTACCGGCAGGTGGTGAACGCGCGCCCGCTGCGCGACTATCACTTCCTCGATTCGAACGGGAATCAGATCCTCCCGACCGACCTGGGCGGCCCGCCGCCGGCCGGCGCCGGGCCCTCGCTGGGGGCGCAGGGCGTCGGCTGTGACCACTGTCACAACGTGCAGGGGCCGGACACCACCCGCAGCCTGCAGGGCGACGGCCTCGCCAACATGGCGCACCAGCTCGAGTTCACCCGCATCAAGATCGGCCCCTTCGACGACCCGCTCGTGGTCGGCCCGCTGCCGATCCCCGGCGACGACAACAAGAACTTCCACTCCGCCTCCACCAACCCGGACCGCATCGACTATCTGCGCAGCGCCAACTTCTGCGGCGCCTGCCACGACGTGCGCCTGCCGATCCCGGGCGGCAACCTGGTCGAGCCCGAGGGCGACCCGCGCAACTCGAGCGTGCAGATCTTCCGCCTCGAGAACCTGAGCACGGAATGGGAGACGCAGGCCTACGCCTTCGCCGATCAGAACCCGTTCGACCAGCTGGTCCGCTGCCAGGACTGCCACATGTCGCTGTTCCCGTTCGGCGGCGACGCCACGTACACCGTGCACGACGAGGAGACCGGGCACGACTTCGAGGTCAGATCGCCGCGCCCGGCTGTCTTCCCGATCGACAAGGCCGCGTCGGGGACGAACCCGACCGGCACCGGCATCCCGCCCGAGGACCTGCCCGACCGGCAGGTGGTGACGCACTACTTCACCGGCATCGACGAGCCGCTGACCTACATCGACTGCGAAACGGCGGCGGAGACGTACGGCCGCACGGATGCGTGCATCGGCGAGATGCGCGAGCGCCTCGGCCAGACGCGCGTCGACTCCTTCGAGCCCGGCGTCGACGAGCACGGCGTACCGCTCTCCATCAACACGCGCCGCCGCTCTCTGCTCGAGAGCGCCAGCCGCGTCTACCTCGACCAGACGGACGGGGAGGCGAAGCTCGGTCAGACCTTCAACGCGCGCGTCACCGCCATCGCGCTCACCGGCCACAACTTCCCGTCCGGCTTCTCCCAGGAGCGCACGGTCTGGGTCAAGCTCACGGTCAGCGCCAAGCCCACGGCCGCGACGGCGGGTATCTGCAACGACATGGAGTTCGCCCACAACCCCGGCGTGTGCCTGAACGACAAGGCGACGACGTGTACGACCGACGCCGACTGCCCGGGCGACGCGTGTGGCGGCCTGTGCACGAACGGCCTCGAGACCTGCCTCAGCGCCGCCGACTGCTCGGATCCCGGCGACGAGTGCAACCGGGCGCGCTCCCAGTTCTGCACCTCGGACGGCGAGTTCCTCCTCTACCAGTCCGGCTATCTGATCGATAAGCCGCACCCCGAGACCGGAGAGACGGCGCCCGACGGCAACCTCAGCGACGAGGACCTGGAGCACGTCATCGCCATCGTCAACCCGTTCACGCACGACAACGAGATCTTCGAGGAGGGGACGGACAACGGACCGGCGGCGCGCATCTTCGAGGGCGAGGCGCAGGGGTTGGTCCTCTTCCGCAACGAGCTACTGCGCTTCTACGGACCCTCCTTCATCCTCGAGCCCGAGAAGGAGGGCGGCTGCGAGCCGTTCTTCCAGGACCAGTGCGTGCGCCTGGTCGACGCCTACGGCGACCTCCCGGCGGGATCCATCGTCCGCATCAAGGGGGACGAGGCGACCTGCTCGCAGTCGATCATGAGCGACGACCCGAGCTGCGGCACGGAATCGACCTGCGAGGCGCGCGCCACCGGCATCGCGTTGCCCGTGGCGCGCCGCCATCCGCGCACCGGCGTGTGCCTGTCGCACGTCCTCGAGGAGGAGACCTTCAGCGCCGGTCTCTCCAACACCGTCGACAACTGGCGCTCGCTGCCGCCGCTCGATCCGAAGACCTTCCGATACGAGATCCACCTGCCGTCCAAGCAGGAGCTCGCCGACGCCGGCGTCGAGCTGGAAGGCGACCTGCACGTGCGCGCGTCAGTCCAGGCGCAGCACTTCCCGCCGCTGTTCCTGCGCTTCCTGACGCGCTCGACCGGAGCCGTGCCGTACCAGGAGCCGCCCTACGGCATTCCGGGGTACGTCATACCGGTCGATGCCGTGCTGCCGCTGGGCCGCGCCCAAGAAGTCGGCAAGCGCGGTCCGGGGGACCACAACTACAAGCTCGTCGACGAGAAGCGGCTGGACGATCTGATGAAGACGCTGCCCAACGTCGCCACTGCCGAGCGCAGCGTGCCGTTGGCGCAGGACGCGGGAGAATGACCATGACGATGCGACGCACGTTGAAGGTGGCACTGGCCACCGCTCTCTTCTGGGCTCCCGCCCTGGCCGGCTCGGCCCAGGTGGCACCGGACCAGCGCCAGTACGACCCGCTCTACGCGGGGATCGGAAGCCAGGGCGGCGAGCCTTCGGAGCAGAAGCCCGATCCGACGTTCTTCTTCGAAGACAGGGTGAACTGGCCGGCGCTGCAGAAGCAGATTCCCGGCGGCGAGCCGCGCACGGCCTGGGAGTACGGGCAGCGCGGCATGTACAAACAGGACGAGCTGGAGGACGTCGCCGGGGCGGTCGTCGACTACAAGACCTCCGAGTCGATGAACCCCCGCATCCAGATCGTCCAGGCCCGGCTCGGCGTGATCGCGTTGAAGGACGCCGAGCACCTCGAGGAGCAGGGCCAGTACCAGCAGGCGGTGACGCGGCTCGACGACGCGATCGGGCGCTTCGACCACATCCTCGAGGAGAGCCCTTACCACCAGGGCCTCCACTATCTGCTCGGCGAGGCCTACGAGGCGAAGCACACGGCTCTCGACCACCTCGGCGACGCGGCGGGGTCGGCCGATGCCCTGGCGAAGGCGGAGGAGGAATTCCAGCAGGAGCTCAATCTCGCCCCCGCCAGCCAGCGGACCCACCTCGCTCTGGCCGAGCTGTTGATCGGCGAGGGCCGCAACGACCAGGCCGCGCAGCACCTGACCGTCTACCTCTGCCAGGCGAAGCTGCACAGCGACACGGTACCGTTGCGCATCCTGCAGGCGCGCAAGGAGCGCGAGGATCTGACTGGCGGGGCGGCGCTGGACTGCGCCCAGACGCAGGTGTCGGCTCGGTAGCCGTCGAGCAAGTGTGGAAGAATCGTTGCCGCGAAACTCGAGGAGAAGAGAGACTTTCGAGGCGATCGAATCGCAACGCGTCGAGTGGCCGATTGGCCTCGCGTAACGAATGTCCGGTACGAGTCGAGAGCCGAGTTCGGGCTGGTCAAATGGTCGCAGAATGAATTAAAGAAGACGTGCCGCGCGCCAGCCGCGGCATGCGGGCGAACATGATCCTGCCATAAGCGTTGGCTCGTCGGACCAGGGGTGCGTGGGGTTCGGCGGGCAGGCAGGGATGACGAGGGAGGAGCGGGCAGTGAATCGTGCAATCGTCGAATCACTGGGGGCGAGTGGCTGCCGCGAGGGTATGCATCGACTGTGGGAGCGCCGCGCTCTGCTGGTCTTCTTCGGCGTCTCCTGGCTCGCGATCTCGCTGCTGATCCCGATCG
This sequence comes from uncultured bacterium, assembly GCA_963721115.1. Taxonomy (GTDB): domain Bacteria; phylum Desulfobacterota; class Binatia; order HRBIN30; family CADEER01; genus CAVRIA01. Next base: position 18,971 of record CAVRIA010000001.1, on the reverse strand, counting down.
GAGCCCTGGCCGAATCGGACGGCGTCGCACCGGCGGATGACGCCCACCGCAGCGAGATGACGGCGGTCTGGGGAACGGTCTACCAGAGCGAGGGCGTCCAGGTCGTCGAGCCGAGCGGACCGACGCCGCCACCGCCGGCCCTATCGAGCGCTCCGCCGGGGCGCTTCAAGCATTTCCTCGACTACCTGACCGCGCAGCTCGGCACCCGTTACACGTACAGCCGCGCCGATTTCTCCGGCGACCCGAACATCGGCGGCGTCGTCGACAACGGCCCTCCGCTCACCCTGACGCCGCAAGGCTTCTCCTACCCGCCGGTCTTCCAGAGCGACGACTCCAAGCTCGACACGTACGCGACGTTGGGCACCACCGGGCTGCTGTCCAACAACGTCAACACCTACCTGTCGGGCGTGTACCGCCACGACTTCGACACCACCCGCGGCTCGCCGTTCCAGAGCATCCTCGACGCCTACGGCGGCGACAAGGGAGACCTGATCAACGGCTACGCGGAAGTGAACGGCCTGGCCCGGCACGGTTTGCTCTCCAATGCCAGCACGCGGGTGGGCCGCGTCTTCATTCCCTACTCCGATCCGGGCCTGCTCGGGGCGCCCGTCATGGACGGCGGCCGCTTCGCCTACGACGACGGGCGCAACCAGGCGCAGGTGTTCGCGGGCCGATGGGAGCCGTTCTACGGCGGCGTGGGCGGCGACATCTTCGTCGGCGGCGGCATGGTCTCGCGCCAGCTGCTCCCCAAGGCCGGACCGCACGCCGGCCTGGCGCCGTATGTCGAGTACCTGCACTTCAACAGCACCGGCAACGACTCGAGCAACCGGCACATCTACGGTTTCCGCGGCTGGTGGAACGACGTGCTGGTCGACGGCTACTTCACCTGGATCGACAAGAACCCCGTCGATCTGGCTCTGCAGAGCAGCTACAGCGCCGGCAAGTGGAGCGCCTACGGCCGGGTGTTGAAGAAGCTGACCAGCGACGACTACGTCTTCGACGTCTTCTACACCGACGACGATCTGGCGAGGAGAAACCGGCTCAACATCGGCAAGCAGCAGAAGTACACCGACATCACCCTGGACACGAACTACCAGTGGAAGCGCTGGCTGGGTTTCGGCACCGGCATCTGGATCCGCGCTCTCGACAGCGAGAACGATCAGCAGGCGTACCAGACGAGCTTCGAGGACGTGACCGGCACCGCGCTGATCACCCCGCCGGGAGCGTGGAACGGCAGCCTGCAGTACCGCTTCCGCGACATTCGGCGCAACTCCGCCACCGCCGGCGCCACCACCTTCGACTACATCCAGACGGCCGGCGAAACCCTGTATCACGAGGTGAATACCGAGGTCGGCTACCGCATCCAGCGCGACTGGCGCGCCTACGTCGGCGGCTACCTCGGCATCTACGACACCCAGGACCGCCTGCGGAAGATTCACGACACGAAAGCGGCGGGAGGTTACCTGCGCACGAGGGCGCAGCTGACCAAGAACATCGCGCTGCGCTTCATGTTCCTGGTCGACCGCGGCAACGACGAGTTCACGCCGGACATCAACTTCCAGTACTCGTTCCGGACCGGCGTGGACTTCTACTACTGAGGGCCGACATGCGCCGGGTGTGTGGAGAGGGCGATATGAGACGCGAAGTGGTTTGCCGGAAAGGATTCATTCTCGCCGGGGCCCCGTTCGTCGCGGCGGCGTTCGTGCTGTGCCTGTTCGCCGGGCTGGCGCTGAGGCCGAGTCGCGCCGTGGCCGACGACGCGGCCGCGCAGAAGGAGCCCCCGTTCGAGTTCCACAACCTGCACGCCGAGACCCTGGGCATCGACTGCACGAGCTGCCACCAGCCGGCCAAGGACGCCAGCGGCGACCAGAAGCTGGCCCTGACGCAGCGGCCGGAGCATGCGAACTGCCAGGACTGCCACGACGAGGTGAAGGACGCGAAGCAGCACACGAAGGTCTGCATGGTCTGCCACGTCGGCCCCGACATGAAGATCGAGCCCTTTCCCTCGGGGCAGGTGCCGGTGAGCTTCTCCCATGCGCTGCACGTCGATCCGAACGGGCGCGTCAACGCGCAGGGCGTCCGGCAGGACTGCGTGTTCTGCCACCATCCGACCACGACGGCGCCGGTGCCGGAGGCGGCCAATCACCCGCAGTGCGCCCACTGTCACGGCGGCAAGGACGCCAAGAAGCCGACGCTGGACCTGACCAACTTCGACCAGTGCAGCGGCTGCCATTCGCTGAAAGCGATCGACGCTCACATTCGCTCGCGTCTCCAGGGCGACGCGATGGCCGCCGTGGATGCGCACGGACACGTCGAAGAGGCGAGCTACCAGTGGACGACCGCGAAGGGCGAGCCCTACCGCGACATCGTCTCCTTCCCGCACGACCGCCACGTAAAGCGCCGCGACGGCCAGCCCATCGACTGCGCGACCTGCCACGGGGCCATCCTACAGAGAAGCGATCTGAGCGGGCCGCTGGTCGTGCCCGACATGAAGGTCTGCGCCTCCTGCCACGAGAACGCCAGCTTCGTCGGCGCCCCCGCGCTGATCAAGAACTGCGAGGTCTGCCACAAAGTGCTGCGCGCCGACACCCATCCCATGCCGACCGACCCGGTGTCCGCCCAACTCGTGCACAACGACTACTTCCGGCGCTACCACCGCCTGCAGGCGCAGAAGGACGACGCCCTGTGCGGCTCCTGCCACCGCGACTTCCCCAACGTCGCCGTCGACAAGTGCGCCGGCTGCCACAGCTCCATGGAGCCGCGCTCGCACGTCACCGCGCGCTGGGCCGATCAGTGGCACGGGCGCCAGGTTGCCCTGGACCGCCAGCAGTGCGCGGTCTGCCACACCTCGAGCTTCTGCTCCAAGTGCCACGACCAGGTGCTGCCGCGCAGCCACAGCCCGCTGCAGACGTGGATCGCCGGCGGGCATCGGCAGGCGGCTCGCCTGAACCTGCGCTCCTGCTTCACCTGCCACGACTTCCAGCAGACCTGCGCGGAGTGCCACAACCAGCAGCTTCCTCAGTGAGGATGCCGACGAGGCGGCGGAAAGGCAGGGGATGGGTTATCAGCCAATCGAGAACTATGGAATCATCGGCGACCTGCACAGCGTCGCCCTGATCGGCAAGAACGGGTCGATCGACTGGTACTGCACGCCGCGCTTCGACTCGCCGAGCATCTTCGCCGCCCTTCTCGACGACGAGAAGGGTGGCTACTTCCGCATCGCCCCGGCCGATACCTCGGCCAACACCAAGCAGCTCTACTTTCCCGATACCAACGTCCTGATCACGCGCTTCCTCGAGCCCAACGGCGTCGCCGAGCTCGAGGACTTCATGCCGATCTACGACGGCGGACACGGCAGCGCGACGATGGTCCACCAGATCATCCGCCGCGTCACCGCCGTGCGCGGCACCATGAAGCTGCGCATGTGGTGCCACCCAGCCCTCGACTACGCGCGCGCCAAGCACGAGGTGGTCTTCCAGGGCCGCAACGTGTGCTTCACCTCCGACGCCATGACGGTCGGCCTGGTCTCGCCAATCCCGTTGCGCCAGGTCGGCGGCGGCGTGGAGGGGGAGTTCAGTCTGCGGGCCGGCGAGAGCCTCACCTTCTACTTCCGCTACACGCCGGACGGCGACATCGAGAGGCTGCTGGTACCGGAGCGGCGCGGCCGCGAGGCGTTGCGCGCCACCGCCGACTTCTGGCGCCGCTGGCTGTCCAGGTCGAAGTACACCGGCCGCTGGCAGGAGATGGTCCACCGCTCGGCCCTGACGCTCAAGCTGCTCACCTACGCGCCGACCGGCGCGATCGTCGCCGCCCCGACGACCAGCCTGCCCGAGGAGGTCGGCGGCGTGCGCAACTGGGACTACCGCTTCACCTGGATCCGCGACGCCAGCTTCACCCTCTACGCGCTGATCAACTGCCTCGGCTTCACCGAGGAGGCGGCGCAGTTCATGGACTGGCTGGCGGCGCGCATGCGTGAGCTCGAGCCGGACGGCTCGCTGCAGATCATGTACGGTATCGACGGGCGCCACGAGCTCACCGAGGAGACGCTCGACCACCTCTCCGGCTACCGCGGATCGCATCCCGTTCGCATCGGCAACGGCGCGTACAACCAGATGCAGCTCGACATCTACGGAGAGATGATCGACTCCGTTTACCTCTACAACAAGTACGGGGCGCCGATCTCCTACGACCTGTGGACGTATCTGCGCCGCGTGCTCGACTGGGTGTGCAAGAACTGGGAGCAGCCCGACGAGGGGATCTGGGAGGTGCGCGGCGGGCGCCGGCACTTCGTGCACTCGAAGATGCAGTGCTGGGTCGCCCTGGAGCGCGCCATCCGCATGGCGAACTATCGCGGCCTGCCGGCGGACACCGTGCGCTGGCAGACCGCGCGCGATCAGATCTACGAAGACATCATGGCGAAGGGGTGGAACGCCGACATCGGCGCCTTCGTCCAGTACTACGGATCGGACGTCCTCGACGCCTCGAACCTCCTGCTGCCGCTGGTCAAGTTCATGGGCCCGAACGACCCGCGCATGGTGTCCACCCTGGAGCGCACCCGCGAGGCGCTGGTCTCCGACAGCCTGGTCTACCGCTACGACCCGGTGAAGGCCGCGTCGGACGGGCTGCCCGGCTCGGAGGGAACGTTCAGTATCTGCACGTTCTGGCTGGTCGAGTGCCTGACCCGCTCCGGCCGCCTGGACGAGGCGAGGCTGATCTTCGAGAAGATGCTCACCTACGCCAATCACCTCGGCCTCTACGCCGAGGAGATCGGCGCCTCGGGCGAGGCGCTCGGCAACTTCCCGCAGGCGTTCACCCACCTGGCGCTGATCAGCGCCGCTTACAACCTCGATCGCGCCATGCGCCGCGGGCGCAGCGGATGAGGTCGTAGCCTTCCATGAGCTACACCGTCAGCGACGGCAGGATCGAGGGGTTTCCCACTGTTTCGTTGTGCTCCGAGGCCGACGACGTCGTGGCGTCCTTCGCCCCCGCGGTGGGAATGGTCGGCTGCTCCCTGCGCCACCGCGGCGCCGAGCTGCTCGGGATGCGCAAGGGGCTGAAGGTCTATGCCGAGACGGGCTCGTCGATGGGCATTCCGATCCTGCATCCCTGGGCGAATCGGCTCTCCGAGCCCGGCGTCCGCATCGGCGGCGAGTGGCGCCCATTCGACGCCCACTCGCCGCTCGTCCGCCGCGACCCGAACGGCCTCCCCATCCACGGTCTACTGATCGCCCATCCCGGCTGGCAGATCGTCTCGCGCGAGGCGGATGCCGGCGGCGCACGTCTGGTGGCCCGCTTCGACTTCGCCGCCCATCCCGAGCTGCTGGCGATCTTCCCGTTCCCGCACGAGCTCGTTCAGGAAGGTCGCCTGTCCGGCAGCGCGCTGACCATCCGCACCACGCTGCGCTCCACCGGAGACGTCGCCGTGCCCGTCTCCTTCGGGTACCACCCCTACTTCACCCTGCCGGGCGTGCCGCGCGGCGACTATCTGGTCCACCTGCCCGTGCAGCGGCGCGTGATCCTCGACGGGCACGGTCTGCCGACCGGCGACACGAGCGCGGCCGCCTTCCGCTCCGGTCCGCTCGGCGAGCACGTCCTCGATGACCTGTACGACGCCCTCGACTCGCCGGCCGTGTTCTCCCTCACCGGTGGCGGCCGGCGCATCTCGGTATCGTTCGACGAGGGCTATCCGGTCGCGCAGGTATTCGCGCCGGACGGCCAGGACTTCATCTGCTTCGAGCCGATGACAGCTCCCACCGACGCGCTCGTGACCTCGCAGTCGGCCCTTCCCGTCGTGCCGCCGGGAGGGGAGTTCACCGCCGCCTTCACCATTCGCGTCGAAGACACCCACTGATCCGGAGCCACACCGGTGTTCGAGGTCGCCGAGCTGGGCCGCCGCCTGAGCAAGGAGGAGTTCAAGCGCGAGGAGGCGCGGCTCCGCCCGGCCCTGCTCGACGTTCAGCGCGAGCTGATGACCGCCCGCTTCGCCGTCGTCCTGGTCGTCGGCGGCGTCGACGGCGCGGGCAAGAGCGAGACGGTGAACCTCCTCAGCGAGTGGCTCGACCCGCGCGGCCTGCGGACCAACGCCTTCGGTGAGCCGACGCAGGAGGAGCGCGAGCGACCTTCCTACTGGCGCTTCTGGATGAGCCTGCCACCGCGCGCCCGCATCGGCATCTTCTTCGGCTCCTGGTACACCGACGTGATCGTCGACCGCGCGCTCGGCCTCAGCAAGAAGGCCGAGCTCAAGCCGCGCGCCGAGGACATCGTCAGCTTCGAGCGCCAGCTGGCGGACGACGGCGCGTTGATCGTCAAGTTCTGGTTTCACCTCTCCAAGCAGGCGCAGAAGAAGCGGCTGCGGGCATTGGAGAAGGACAAGCTGACCCGCTGGCGCGTCACCAAGGAGGACTGGCGGCGCTTCCGGCTCTACGACCGCTTCCGCGACATCTCCGAGATCGTCTTGCAGGATACGAGCCGCGCCTACGCGCCGTGGACGGTGGTCGAGGGGGAGGACCCCTACTACCGCGGCATCACCACGGCCCAGACGCTGCATGACGCGCTGCGGCGGCGGCTCGACGCGGACAAGGCGAAAGCGCGGGCGCCGAAGACGGCGGCGCCGCGCGCCAAGCGGGGCGAGCGAACCATCCTGGACACACTCGACCTGAAGAAGACGATCCCCAAGAAGAAATACGAGAAGCAGCTCGAGCTGCTTCAGGGGCGGCTCTTTCACCTGGCGCAGCGGGCGCACGACCACGGGCTGTCGACTCTGATCGTGTACGAGGGCTGGGACGCGGCGGGAAAGGGAGGCAACATCCGGCGCCTCACCCACGGCATGGACGCCCGCAACTACCGCGTCATCCCCTTCGCCGCCCCGACCGACGAGGAGCTCGCCCACCCCTACCTGTGGCGCTTCTGGCGCGCCCTGCCGCGCGCCGGCACGGTGGCGATCTTCGATCGCTCCTGGTACGGGCGCGTGCTGGTCGAGCGGGTGGAGGGGTTCTGCGGCGAGGCGGAGTGGCGGCGCGCCTACGGCGAGATCAACGAGTTCGAGGAGCAGCTCACCCGCCACGGCACGGTCCTGATCAAATTCTGGCTGCACATCGGCAAGGACGAGCAGCTGCGGCGCTTCAAGGAGCGCGAGCGGCTGTCGTACAAGCGCTTCAAGATCACCCAGGAGGATTGGCGCAACCGCAAGAAGTGGGACGCCTACGTGGCCGCGGTGCACGAGATGGTCGCGCGCACCTCGACGCCGTTCGCTCCGTGGACGCTGGTGGAGGCGAACTCCAAGGCCTATGCGCGCATCAAGACCCTGCAGACGGTCTGCGACCGAATCGAAGCCGCCCTCTGACCATCAAATCCTTCTTCGTCCTCTTCGTGACCTTCGTGGTTGCGTCGTTTCTCGTCTTGGCGCAGGGTCAGCTCGGTCGAACGACCCACGTCAGGTAGATGCCCTGTGACGCAGTCGTAGGAAGCCGGTGAGAAATGCAGTCCAGGATCACGCCGCTGCGCATCGCCCTCTTCATCGGGCTGCTGCTTTCCGCGATGGACTTCCACGGCTGCCTGTACCTGGAGCTGGTCGATGTACGCGCCGTGGACTACCGGCTCAAGCAGCGCGGCCCGCAGCCGGCAGGGCCGGAGGTCGTGATCGTCGCCATCGACGACCCGAGCCTCGCAGCCGTCGGGCGTTGGCCGTGGTCGCGCGGAACCATGGCGGAGCTGGTCGACCGGATCAGCACGGCGGACCCGGCGGTAATCGGCTTCGACATCCTCCAGTCCGAGCCCACCGCCGACGTAGATGTCGACAAGCTGCTCAGCCACGTCAGCGGCCTGGACGTGGCCACCCGGGCCTCCGTCCGCAACGCCCTGCTCGAGGGCATGCACGAGGACCAGACGCTGGCGAAGTCCATCGCCGCGTCCGGCAAGGTCGTGCTCGGCTACTTCTTCGACTTCAACGTCGAGCCGTCCGCGCCGCCGGATCGCTTCGCGACCTACAATCTGGTTCGGCGTCAGGCGGCCGGCGCCGGCGAGGAACGCGTCATCGAGGGCCGGCGCGCGGTCACCAACCTGAGCATCCTCAACGCCGGCGCGCTCGACGTCGGCTTCGTCAACATCTTCCCCGACTCGGGCTACGGAGGCGACGGGTCGGTGCGGCGCATCCCCACCGTCATCCGCTTCGACGGACAGATGGCCATGCCGCTGTCCCTCGCGATGCTGCGCGCCTACGCGGGGGGACCGGCGGTCGTCCGCTTCGGCGACTTCGGCGTCCAGTCGGTGCAGATCGGGGACTACTCCGTGCCGGTCGCCGAGGACGGCCAGATGCTGCTCAACTACCGCGGCCCCGCCGGTGCTTTCCGGCACGTCTCCGCGCTCGACGTCCTGCGCGGCCGGGTGCCGCCGGAGACGCTGCGCGGCAAGATCGTCCTGCTCGGCGTCACCGCCACGGCGGTCGGGGACATCCGCGTCACCCCCTTCGACGGCGCGCTGCCCGGCGTCGAGATCCACGCCACCGCGCTCGACGATATCCTGCACGGCGACGCGCTGTGGCAAGCCAAGTGGCTCGGCATGGCGGAGATCGGCGTCATCCTCTTCTGTGTCCTGCTCCTCGGCCTGGTGCTGCAGTGGGCGCGCGGACCCGCTGGGCTGCTGGTCGCCGGCGCCCTTCTGGTCGCCTACCTGATCGTCAGCCAGTGGCTCTTCGTCGCCGACGGGCTGCCGCTCAGCCTCGTCTATCCCATTCTCGCCATCTCGCTCACCTACGTGGCGATCAGCGTCCTGCACTACATCGTTGAGGAGAGGGAGAAACGCGAGACGCGCAAGGCGCTGAGTCTCTACCTCAGCCCCTCGATGGCCGAGCTGCTCAGCCGGCAACCCGACCTGATGAAGCTGGGCGGCGAGAAGCGCGAGCTGACCGTGTTCTTCTCCGACATCCGCGGCTTCACCACGATCTCGGAGAAGCTGGCGCCGGAGAACCTGGTCGAGCTGCTCAACCTCTACCTCGGCAACATGACCGACATCGTGTTCTCCTACGACGGCATGCTCGACAAGTACATCGGCGACGCGGTGATGGCCGTGTGGGGAGCGCCGCTGCCGCAGGCCGACCACGCCCAGCGCGCCTGCCGTGCCACGCTGGAGATGTTCGCCCGCCTGGAGGTCCTCAACCGCGAGTGGCAGGAGCGCGGTTGGCCGGTGCTGTCGATCGGCGCCGGCATCAACACCGGTCCGATGGTCTTCGGCAACATGGGCTCGACACGCCACCTGAGCCTCACGGTGATGGGCGACAACGTCAACCTCGGCTCGCGTCTGGAAGGCCTCAACAAGACCTACGGCACGCACGCCATCGCCAGCGAGAGCACGTTGCGAGCCGTCGGCGACCTGGCCGTGGTGCGCGACCTCGACTTGGTGCGGGTGAAGGGAAAGTATGAGCCAGTGCGCATCTTCGAGCTGCTGGCGATGGACGGCGACCGCGACCGCTGGGCGCCGCTGCTCGAGCCCTACGCCGCCGGCATCGAAGCCTACCGCCAGCGCCGCTTCGACGAGGCGCGCGCGTCGTTCACGGCGATCCTCGCCTCCCGCCCCGACGACGGCCCCGCCAAGCTCTACGTCGAGCGCTGCGACCTGATGGCCGCCAACCCGCCCCCGCCCGACTGGGACGGCGTCACGGTGATGAAGACGAAGTGACGCCGGACTCTCGGTTCGTCGGAGAGGCAAGGAAACGATTCACCACGAAGTCGCTATGTGCTTCGCGCGCCCACAGAGGATGAAAATGCGCGCCTGCGGTTCGGCTCCCTCTCCCGGATGCGTCTGTCGATTTTCTCCGAAACGAGGCTTCGACGAGCTCAGCCTGAGCGGTTGGGGGTTTGATTTCAAAGGAGTTCGTCCGCTCACCCTTCGAGCTTGTCGAAGGGTGTCTTCGCATTTGTCGACCCGTTGGGAGCCGAGAATCGGAAAGTTTGGTCCGCAGCGTATCCTTCGATGGATCGAAGGGGCGCTTCAGGAGTTGGTTGTACATCGGCAGCGCCGGAACGACCTTGGCACCTGAGTGCAGCCCGAGATCTCCCAGAGGCGTCGATGCACAGAGGGACAGGGCACAGTAGTGACCCCCTCAGTCCGAACTCGTATCGATAGTGGGCCCCTCCGTGCTGGAGGCGAGAAGAGCCGCCTTCAGTCCGATGGCGGTCCCTCTTCGAAGCAAGGCAGGCCGTCCGCAAGCTCGACCCAGCGAAGCTTGTGACTCGTCCAGACATGACCAACCGGCGGAAACCTCTCGGGGTCATCGAGACTGCAGGTGGTCACGTCAATCGTTCGCCCATAACTCGACTTCCAGTAGGTCAGCGGTGTGCCACAGCGTCCGCAGAAGGTTCGGGTGACCGACGGCGACGAGTTGAAATCGACCGGCCGGCCCGCGGTGAACGAGAGATTCTCTGATTTGAGGTGTATCCACGGCACAATTGCAGCCGCGGAGGCCTTCCGGCAACTGCGGCACTGGCACGTTCCGCTGATGAGCGGGTCACCGTCGATACGATACCGTACCCCGCCGCACAGACAGCCGCCTTCAACAACGTCAGTCATGGACTATCTCCTCCTCGCCGTTCTTTGTTGTCGTCGACCGCTGCCGGTCAGCCGCGCGGCGGTCCTTTCGCCGCGTCGGCTGGAACGGCTGAGTTGGGCGGCGCATAACTTGACGCGTACTCATTCGGGCAAGATCTCCACGACCCCTGGGGTACTCGATTCCATCCGCACGAACGCCGCATGCACTCGACTCATCCGGCGAAGGTAGCCCTCCGGATCTGCATCGAGGATCCGCAGGCGGGCCGGGCGCCATGCTCCGCGGAGGTGAATCCTGAGGCGATCGTCGTTAGCGATCGCGTTGCGGACCCAGTGGGCGCGGCGGCCATCCTCGACGACGACGATGATGCGCCCGCCGTCATCGAGATACCCCACGGGGATGCGGCGCCGCTTACCCGATCGACGGCCGACGGTTTCGACGATGAGCGCGTTTTCTCGGGTGTACGGGGGCCGTGGGATGCCTGCGAGAAGGGCAAGGCTAGTGACCGCGTTCGCAATTCGCACGACCTGCTTCGGAAGTCGCCTCACATGTGCCTCACGCCGTCCAACGTAAGAGGGTTTTTCCGCCATCCTTCTCTATCTCCGGCCATCGAGACTCCGCCAATGTTGTCAGGACGGCACCGAGACGAGCACGCTGCGCGATGCCAACGTGGTCGAAGTTCAGGGCACAACCAGCCGGCATGCCGTCGCTGGGTGATAGAAGAACCTCGGTCGAAAGACCTCGGATCGTTCGTGTTGCAGGGACGGCGATGATTTCGTTCGGTGTATCGATCACCGCGTCTCGGGTGAGAAGAAGCACCGGCCGGCGCTTGTCGGGTGACCCAAACGTATACCAGCGGATCTCTCCGCGGCGCATCGGTCAATACTCGTCCCAGCCCTCGCCTTCCCAGGCCAGAGGGTTGTCGGCAACCGAGAACTCATCCTTCGCTGGCGGGGCCACCTGATACGCGCGCGAGTCCTCGCGGCCGCCGGCCGAGGCGGCGTACAACGCGAGCTTGGCGAGACGCAGCTGCTCATCGTGGGGCAACTTGAGGAGCAATGGCCAAAGGTCCCGAGCAGTTAGCGGCGCTTCCATGCGCGCAGGATTGCATCCTTCCGTAGCGGCCGCAAACTGCAATCGGCAACGTTCCTTATCCTCTCCCGTCGCTGTCACCAGCCGAACGCCGACGGTCAGCCGCGCCCCCAGCGTGGAACACCGAGATCGCCGCAAATTTTTCGAACAAGGTGGTTGTTGACCTCGGAATGCCGCGGCACCGCACTCCGCTTGCCGAGCGATGGGTTGTGCCACCAAGGGTGCCTCGTGCCTTCGCGAAGCAGCGTGCAACCATGAAGGTCAATCAGATGGTCAGCCTACTGACGGAGGTACGAGACCTCCTGGCCAAGTCTGGCAAGGGTATCCCTGCGGAGGGTATCAGTGAAAGTGAGACAGTTGGCCCAGGGATTTAGTTGGTGCTAATCAGGCCGACCGACTCAACATGCCAACCCCAACGGTTCACGCGTTCACTGACGAGTTAGCCCAGCTCGATGCCGTCGCCACGGCAGAGGCCATCCGCGCGGGTGAACTCAGCACCACCGAGGTGGTGACCGCTGCCGTCACCCGCGCCGAGCGGATCGAGTCGTCGATCAACGCCATCGTCACCCCCGATTTCGAGCGCGCGGTGCGGACCGCCGCCAAGATGGTGCCGGGCGCGTTCGCCGGTGTGCCGACGTTCATCAAGGACCTGATCGACGTGGAGGGGTTGCCGACACGGCATGGTTCGGAGGCGCTCGACGCGGTCGGCCCAGCACAGCACACGGAGGGCCTCGCGCAACAGATGTTCGACATGGGCATGGTCTGCCTCGGCAAGAGCACGCTCCCCGAATTTGGATTCCCGCCTTCCACCGAGTTCCCACACGCGGAACCCACCCGCAACCCCTGGAACCTGGACCACACGGCCGGCGGCTCGTCAGGTGGCTCGGCGGCACTGGTCGCCGCGGGCGTTGTGCCCATAGCACACGGCGCCGATGGCGGCGGCTCCATCCGCATCCCCGCCGCCTGTTGTGGTCTCGTCGGGCTCAAGCCGACTCGAGGGCGGCTGCTCACGCCCGCGGCCGCGAAGCTGCTGCCCGTCAACATCGTGGTCGACGGCGTGCTCAGTCGCAGCGTTCGGGACACGACTCTCTACTACGCCGAGGCGGAGAAGCGATTCCGCAATCGCCGGCTGCCGCCCATGGATCGCATCAGAACCCACCCCGAACGACGACTCCGGTTCGGTGCGGTCATCAAGTCGCCTGTGGGTGAGGTGGACGCACCGACCAGAGCCGCCTTCGACAACACGGTGACACTGCTGGAGGAGCTTGGCCATCATGTGGAGCTGATAGCGGCGCCGGTTTCCGCCCAGTTCGCCGAGGACTTCATCCACTTGTACGCCTTGCTCGCGTTCGTCGTCCGGACCGCCGGCCGGCGATTGTTCGACCGGAGCTTCGACAGGTCGAGGCTGACCCATCTCACCCACGGCCTCGCCGCACGGTTCCACAAGCGAATCGCCAGCACCCCGGGGGCGATCTTCCGCCTGCGAAGATCCGCAGCCGACATCGAGCCCGTGTTTGAGCGGTTCGACGTGGTCCTGTCACCGACGCTGAACCGGATCGCTCCTGAAGTCGGTTACCTGGGAATGGACCTGCCCTACGATGTGGTCTTCCCCCGGATCGTGGAATGGACCGGCTTCACGCCCCTCGCCAACGCCTCGGGTAGTCCGTCAATCAGCCTGCCGCTCGGCCACGACGCGGCCCTGAATCTTCCGATCGGCATGATGTTCACCGCCGCCCCCGGTCAAGATGGTCTCCTGCTTCAGCTGGCGCTCGAGCTCGAGGACGCGGCCCCCTGGCGGACGCTCGCCAGGGCGGAGGCACCGAGAAGCAAGTGAACCGGTCCGAGATGAAGTCGGATCGGAGGCACAGAGGCACGATGGTACGATCCGTCCGATCCCGCCCACGGGTGCGAGATTCGTCCGCAACGTACCATCGTCCCCCAGAAACCCACCAGACGACCAGCGCCACCGCTGACGCGACCAGCGCGCCCGCCGCCAGCCGCTTCGCCGACCCGCCGGGCATCGCAGGCTCTGTACGGGTCGCCGCCGGCAGACGCAAGCGGCGCTTCGGGCGTCTTCGTGTTTTTCGGTCTGCTCCTACCGCCTACTCCGACTGTCGCGAAAGAGCTTGCCTCGGTTGCGACCGAGCAGATTGATCGGAGCGGCGAGCAACGACGCGGCCGAGCTGTAGAGGCGGTTGAATCGTCGAAACCGTTGGAGATCGCGCTCGACGGCGGGACATTCCCGTACGAGCGTATCGAACCGCCGTCTGACGATCTCGTACAGCTCCAGATCCAAGCCGTTCCTCTGCTCGATGATCTCGATCGTCGAACGCGGGATCTCGCAGAGTCGAGGTCGGTGGCGGTTCACGTTTGCCTTGTAGTAGGAGAGTGCTTCCAGCCGAACAGGCTGCGACACAGCAACACCGATTCGTCGAAGCGCTCCGTCACCCCGGCCAGGGCGAAGCAGTCGGTCAGGTTTCTCGTCGCCCTGGCGAGCGCGTCGACATGATCGACGGGCCCGTCTGCCCGCTCAACATCTGGGTCTGTTGGTTGTGGAATTCCGCGGCGATCTCACTGGTGACGAAGTCCCGCAGTGACAGCTTCCTTTCGAGAATCTGCTGGTGGAGACCCCATTCGACCCGCCGGCGAGCATAGTAGTAGATCGAAACGATCCGCTCCGCCGGGTCTCGCACGAGCGTCAGATAGACGGGCGAGCGCGGCAGAGACTCGTGCAGGCCGAACGGCACGTGTCCGTAGACGCATCGGATACCCAGCCTGCGCGCCTCCGGGAGCCCCTTCAGTTCAGCCGCGCAGGCGCTCAGTCGGCCATCGATCTGATAGACGGCCGTGCGCGGAAATTGACGGGCGACGATCGCGCTGAAGGTCATCCCTCCCGTCTTGGGAACGTGGAGGAAGATGATCGGCCGCTGGGGGCTCATGCGGTCCGCGTCTCGAAGAACCTCTCTGGCTCGTCGGGACGTCGCGTCGAGATCGTGCGGCGGGTGGGCAGCCATGGGGCTAATGAAGGAGGGTAGAGGGGACGGTATGGGCGACACGGACGAGTTCATGAAGGAAGACGACTCGCCCGGAGGGATGGGCCAGGGGACGCAGGGGCTACCAGTACGAGTTCGCAAACTCGGTCGGGTCGTCCCTGTGTCCCGCGTGCCCTCAGGTCGACAGCTCGAGCCGGTCGGGTCCAACGCCGGGTCAGCCTCAGCGCGCCACGCCTGCGAGTGCACGCTCGGCCTCGCGCGGTAACTCAATCGCCACAAAGTAGTTGGCCGGATAGAGATAGTCCTCGCCGGAATCGTCGACGACTCTCACGTAACCTTCTTCGACCGCACGCGAGTCGGCCACCTGCTCATACAGCTTGCGGGGCTCGAGATCCTCGCACCCGTCGTTCCGTACGCAGAGTAGGAGCCGCTTCTTGGTGTTCGCCGTCGCCATCAGTCGAGAAACCGCTTGATCTTCATACGCACTCGTCCGATCCCATGCGCTTCGTACCAATGTACCTCGACTCGGCGAATCGCGCCACCGGGGATTCGGACTGACGCCACGCCTTTGAGCTTTCGCCACCGGCTCGACCATAACGCTTGCGCAGGCGGTTGAGGTCGCGAAGACCCCGCCCGGTCGCAATCGTCTCGACCTTGGTGATCTTGCCGATCAGTTCGAAGTGCATCGTCCCGCATGTCGCGAGGGCTTCATGGAGGCTAACGCGAGCGGTCAGCCGCGCGGGCCGCAGCCCGCGTCGGCTGCACCAGGAAGTTAGGGGGCCTGTCACCATGACCGGCCCGTGGAATAGATCACCTGGGGGCCACCGTGCGGGTTGAGGTATTGGAACTGAGTCCCGGGCCATTGATCCCTGGCATCACAGAACGGTCCAAGAAGCCACGCAATGTCGTTCCACTCGGCCGGCGACAGAACCCATTCGAACGCATGTTCATCCGTCGCCAAACGGACCCCTGTGCCCTTGCACGCAGCTGCCGCAATGAGTCCACATCCGGCAACGGACTCGACGAATTCAAGGTTGTGAATCACGGTACGGTCGCCGACTGCGTCGAGCCGCTGCAGAGCGCCGCGCAGGATGGCTACTTCCTCGGCGGCGCCTCCGTGGATGAGAACGAGTCCGCGCCCCTCGCCTGCACCGTCGAAGAACTCGAGCCTCATCGAGCGAACCACCGAGTAGCCTAACGATAAAGAGTTTTTCCGCCATCCGGCCGCACGGACGTGGCGCGAGTGGTGCGGTGACCGCGCGGCCGGATGGCGGAAAGGCCCCGTTGAACTGAACCGCTGATCACCGTCGGCTATCCCCATGCATTATGGGGATTCTATTCTGGCGGTGTGATGGCGGGCAAGGGCGAGACGCGATCTTGGAACGCGGCCGCGCTGTGGAGAGGCGGGGGAATGTGCGGAGCGGACAGCCACCCGCACCCGATGCCTCGACTGAATCAGTGAATCCAGATCGAGCGGCCGAGGCTCGACCTGACTGCGATCCGCCGTCACCAGGCGTGGCTTCGCTTTTTGCCCCGCTGCGGCCCGTTCAACCTTTCGCGGTGCGCGTCGCGCCTCCATAAATGCTCCTCCACAGAAAGCCACGGAAGGAACGGAGCAACGTCCCCCCTTTTCCCTCGCTACCGCGAGGACCATCCGCAGACCGACAACCGCGACTGGTTGCGGTGGATCCATCTCCGCCGCGGCGGTGCCGGCGCGATGGAGCTGGAGACGGAGCCGGTGCCTCTACAGCGCTACCGCTTCCGGCCGCTGGAGTGGGCCGAGGCATGATCGAGCGAATCGACTACGACAAGCGAGATTCGTCCGCAACGTACCATCGTCCCCCAGGGCCTAGCAACGTCCCGGTCCTTGGTTCCGTGCATGGCTTTTGTTCGGCCCCTCACGCATACAGGAGCCGCCCTTTGGGCTCGGGGATCGGTCGGCCTAGTTCACGCGCGGTCTCGATCCACTCCCGGATTACGACTTCTGCATTCGCGAGGGCCTGCTTGTAGGTCGCACCATCGGCCGCGCAGCCCGGCAGCTCGGGCACCTCGTAGTGGCGGATGCACATGAAGCCGCGCGGGACGACGTGCAGCAGAAAGCGACGCAGGAGCTCGGTGGCGGGGAGAGTCATCTCCTTGCTGCGGTTGTGGTCGGCATAGTCGCGGTACTGGAAGCGAACCGCGCCGTCGCCGACCGAGAGGATGCGACGGCCGCTTGCGCTCCGAAGCTTCAGCGGCGGGGCGTTGGAGATCGCCACCCGGTACGTGTAGCGGCTCAGGTACTTGGGTACCGTGTCGCAAGGAGGCATCAGTGGGGACGCTTCCGAAAAGATGAGAAGAGACGGTGCACGACGGCATCTCCCGGGGCGGCGGGTACCTGGGCATGCGGCGCCTGCAGGACCCGGTCGATCTGCTCGCGCGGCGCGCTCTGAGCGCGTATCGCCGTTTCGAGCTTCAGTCAGCGCGAGAGTGCTGCGAACCAGTCTCGCGACGCAACGTCGCGAAGCCTGGACAGCAGCGCCTGCCGCACTCCATCCAGCTTCGCGTCCTCGGCCCCGGCATGGATGAGCCATCGAGCGAGATTCAGACATGCGAGAGACACAGCGGGAGCCTTCACGGATTCCGGCGTCAGCGCGGCGGTCAGCGCCGAGGTCAGCTCGATACCACGCCAAGTCGTGCCTTCCTCGAGGTCAGTCGCGGCCAAAGCGCACGCGGCTGCGAGGAACGTTTCTCTCTCTCGCGCGTCCGGCCCGACCTCTGCGGCCTTCGCCCGCCACACGGCGACTGCACTGGCAACGCTTCGTGCTCGAAACAGGGCCACGAGCCGTTCCGCCAACCCGCTTTTCGTTTCCGGCATCACGTACGACGCAAGAAGAGTGCCCGGGGGCACGTTGATGACCGGGAAGCGACGCTCCTGCAGTAGATTTCGCGACGTGGCATCCCAGCGCAGCGCTCCCCCGTCGAGTCGGACCCATCCACCGCGGACGTATTCCGCCAGGTTCCACTCTCGAGCGAATCCGCGCCACAACCTTATCGTGTCGTCCGATGAGCTCGACGCGAGCGTGTCGTCGTCCGGGCTCCATGCGACGCTCGTGATGAGGTCGTCGTGACCTTTGAACTCCTTTAGAAGCCTCCCTGTAGCCGCGTTCCATATCCGTACGGTCTCGTCGAACGAACCCGAGGCGAGCCGCGCTCGATCCGGACTCCAGGCGACAGTGGTGATCCTGTCCTGGTGTCCCTCGAAGGTCGCGAGTAGCTCCCCGGAGGCGACGTCCCACGTCTTCACTGTGTTGTCCCACCCGATCGACGCGACGCTACCGCCCCAGGGGGCCCACACTACCTTCCAGATGGGAACATTGTGGGCCTTGAACGTCTTGATCGTTCGCCCACTCGCCGCGTCCGAAAGCGTCACCACCCCTTCGTAGGAGCACGACGCGAGCATTCGCCCGTCCGGGCTCCACGCAACACCATCGACGTCATCGGCATAGCCGTTGTAGATCTCCTCGAGGGTGTCGTCTTTGACGATCCATGCCCTCTCTTCGCCCGACGCAAGGATGCGCGCCTCGGGGTCCCACACGATGTCGGCGATCGTGTTGGTGATCGTCGTTCCGCGAGCGGTCGTCAGCAGCTTCCCCGTCGCGACGTCCCACACGTTCACGACGTTGTCCGAGCCCGAAGCCAGCCGGCGACCGTCGCGACTCCAGGCCACGCTGTAGATCCTGCCGGCGTGCCCCTCGAATGTTCCGATGAGAATGCCGGTCGCCGCCTCCCACACCTTGATGGTCTTGTCTTTCGCGCCCGAAGCCAGCGCGCTGCCGTCAGGGCTCCACGCCACCGTGACGACTCCATCCCTGTGCCCGTCCAGGACCTCGATCGCGGGAGCCGTGACGTCCCAGACCTTCACCGTGCCGTCCGATGCCGTGGAGGCGAGCACCCCGCCATCCGGGCTCCACGCGACACCGTTGACCTCACCGGTCTGACCTCCCATCGTTGCAACGACTCGTCCTGTCCCAGCTGCCCGAACCTTCACGGTATGGTCCGCCGAACCAGAAGCAATCCAATCCCCATCCGGGCTCCAGGCGACGCTGCGCACCTCGTCGGTGTGGCCGTCGAACGTCCCAACCGACGAGTCCGTGACGACATCCCACACATTCACGGTGGTATTGGCGGCGAACGCGAGCCGGCGGCCTTGCGGATTCCAGGCGATGCTCCTCACCGGCCCGACGTTGGCTTCGAACGACGCGACCATCGCTCCCGTATCGGCATTCCGCAACGACACCGTGCCGTCACCGGTCCCGACGGCAATCGTGGCACCATCCGGGCTCCAGACCACCGTGCCTATCGGT